>NZ_RJJD01000008.1:503665-980409 GCF_003721515.1 Rufibacter latericius | reverse complement strand
CCTCTTCCCATTCCGAACAGAGAAGTTAAGCCCCGCCGAGCCGATGGTACTGCGGTCACACGCGGGAGAGTAGGTAGCCGCCAACCCCCTTTTTTTAGCAAGAACCCCTCCCTGCAGCAGTGTAGCGAGGGGTTCTTCGCGTGGTAGAAGGAGGGAACCGGGGGAGGGGTTTAGATGGAACGGAACCGAGGAGGGAGATGGTTGCCGGGGCTTTAAGCTCAATTATAAGGAGTCCCTATTTGCTTAGACTAGAATTTTCTTTTTTGTTAGTTAATGGCTCTACAAAAATCATAGGCATAAAAAAGGCCGGCTAATTCTAAAATTAGCCGGCCTTTTTTATGCCTGTATCTACTTATTCCATCTTACCTCCGGTGACTACCTTCAGTAAGGTATCTTCTGGTAGGTGTTTATTGGCTGCTCTTGTAACTTCTTCAGGGGAGAGTTCCTGTACAGAAGCAAGCAACTGGCTGTAGAAGTCTGGCGGTAGACCTAGTAAGACATTAGACTTGTATTTGTCCATCTTGTCAAAGATTGTAGCATGGTCAGAGAGGAATTTTCCTGCCAGGTGTTTCTTAGCCGTCGCAAACTCTTCCTCATGAACCTCTTCAACCTTCAAGAGGTGAATCTCTTTGGAAATCTCCTCCAGAGTTTCCCTTATTTTGTCTCCTTTGATATCTGCCCCTATAAAGAACAGAGAATCTCGTTCTTTGTGGGAAAGAGAAGAGTAAATTCCATAAGTGAAACCTTTATCCTCCCGAATGTTCTTCATCAACCTTGAGCCAAAATAACCCCCAAGGATATGGTTTAATAAATAAAGAGCGGGATAATCAAGATGGATAGGCCGTATGATAGGTTTCCCCACCCGGATGGATGCTTGCATCTGGTTCTGAGTAGTTACGGGTAGTAAACCAACCTGAGGAATAGTATTGGATATGGTAGGTGATGGAGCGGCTGAAGTTCCATCTCCTGATAGCCCTGCAAGGATTGTGTTGATACCAGATTGATCAATATCACCAGTGATAAATACTTCGGCAGACGAGAAGGAATAAGCCTCATTATGAAAGCTAATAAGGTCTTTTACCTGTAATGCTGCAATCTCTTCCTCTGAGATTGAGGAAACGTACGGATGGTCTTTTCCATAGACCGCAATAGTAAAGGATTCGGTAGCTAAATAGCTGTTCTTTTGTTTGTCTACCGCCAAAGTTTGGATTACCCGTTGCTTCATGAGGGCGAACTCAGTCTCCGGGAAAGAAGGCTGCTGTATTATCTCGAAGGCAAGGGGGAGCAAGGAAGGAAGGAATTTTGATAAGCAATACAAGGTAACCGTAGCCCGATCAAACCCATGGTTCACTTCCAGCGAGGCACCATGGAAATCTATGGCATCGGCTAGTTCTTTAGCAGAGTTCAGTCGGGTGCCTTCCTTAAGCATTTTAGCCGTCAAGGATGCTACTCCTGGCTTTGTTTGAAACCACTTACCGGCTTTAAAAACAAATTCAACCCGTACTACAGGTTGAATGTTGTTTTCAAAGATATGTAAGCGGGCTCCTGAGGGGGTTATCTTTACTTCTGGAGTAATAGATAAATCTGATGAGAGTTCTGCTATGGCAGGAGCAATGGTGCGGTTTAAAAGCATATTGTTTTATTCGGCGGCGGGTTCGTCTAATCTGAAATGAAGCGAGAAACGGAAAGTTTGTGCTAAAGGGTTGTTTTGATCATTTGGGATCATGTAGGCACCGTCAAAACCGAATTTCTGATATCTGATACCCAGACCCATAGTGAAGTACTGACGGCCTCCTTTCAGCTCGTTTTCGTAAAAGTAGCCTGCACGGGCAGCAAACATATTGTCATACCAGTATTCTAGACCAGAGGATACCGTGATTTCTTTCACTTCTTCAGTACCGCCACCAGGAGCATCTGTGAAGGATTTGAAGATTCCTGAGAAGACGTTGGTTTGGTCATTGGCCGCCGGATCGTTTGATTGGGTGTAAGGCACCAAAAGTTTATTCCCGTCAACGGCAAGGGTAATCTTGTTATATGGATCCAGCTCCATAGTGAAGGCAGTGCCCAGTCTTAGGTTAGTTGGTAAAAAGTCTTTTCTGCCAGCAGTAGTATAGGAGATCTTGGCACCAATGTTAGACACGTTCCCGCCGAATGACAGATTGTAGTTTTTGCCTCCCATCGCTAAGTCTTTGGTGTAATACACACCTAAATCAACGGCAACAGAGTTGCCTGGCTGCGATTCCCCTATCACGTTTCCTCCGGAGCCTACGTTTACATTCCCTGAAAGATTAGAATGGATAAACCGAGCGCCAACTCCTAAGCTCAAATTTTCACTAAGTTTCTGACCATATCCTAAGCTGATAGCGTACTCTTTCGGGTTGAAGTTCTGAATGGCGTTTCCTGAAGCATCGGTGAAGTTCAACTCTCCCAAGTCAAAGTAGAGCAAGGATAAAGCGATAGAAGAGTTTTGCGTTACTTTCTTGTGCGCTGAAAGCTGGCTTAGGGACATGTCATTCACAATCTTCGACAGCCATGGAGTATAAGATAATGATACCCCCAGGTCATCTTCTATGAACCCAAGTTTTGCCGAATTCCAGAATAAGGTATTAGCATCTGGAGTAGTAGCTACCCCAGCGTCACCCATCCCGGCTGCGCGGGCATCTGGGGAAACCGATAAAAAGGGCACCGCCGTAGTGATAGGTCTATACTCTGTACTTTGCCCAATAGTGGTTTGGGCATTTGAGGAAAGACTAGCCCCGGAGACTAGAAACAGAACAAAGAGGGTAGATCTGAAGAAGGTGCAGTTCATGCGGTAGAGTTTGTGTATCAAGTGTGTTATTTAAGTAAAACTAGCTTTTCGTAACGAGATGTACTAGCTCCATCTAGACGAGAACGTACATTCACTTTATATATATATACGCCTTTGGCTAAAATATCATTGCTGTCATCCCGGCCATCCCAGGTAAGGTCAGAAAAATGCGCCTTCCCGTCGCTAAATCCGTGCATGGACTTCACCAGTTTCCCTGATACGGTAAAAACCTGAATAAGTATATCCAATTCCTGCCCCGGTCGATTATGGTCAAAGTGAAAGGTGGTTTTATTGATAAAAGGGTTAGGGATATTGAAGACATGGTCTAACGCTAATTTTTCAGTAGAAGCCACTATGAACTCAATTTTAGTGGTACTGGAGTTATTATGCGTGTCCCAGGCTTTTAAAGACAGGGTATGTGGTCCCAGTGCTACATCCTTTAAGGAGTACCGCACCTTACCTGATTGGTAGGAATCTACATCAGCGGTGTAGAACTCATTCAAAATGATGGGCTCAGAAGATTTCTCATCCAGAATGGCGGTAATCTCGTGTCCAATGCCTGCGCCTGCGGTATTAATGCCATTATCATCAAATAAGTGAGCCAGCAAGGTAGCATCGGTGCCGGTAGTGCCCCCAGACACAAAAGACTCATCGTTCATGTAAAGCGTCAATTGCGGAGGGGTATTATCGGCGGCTATATCTGTGTTGGCGCCTCCTACGGGAACAGTCGTTGCCCCGTGGCCATCCTGCGAAGAAGAGGAGGCATACAGATGAATGCTGCCAGCCCCAATCTGGTAGTTGATATCTTTCGGGATTACCAAGGTCACTTCAAAAACGCCATTCTTCACACTGGCTAGGCCATCATAAAGCACGTTGCTGCGGTTCAAGACCTGGCGCTTAGCATTCTGATCACCCAAAGTAGTAAGCGTTGCCTGTTTGTCATAAACGGTGATGTGGATCTGGCCCTGGAAATCTGCGACTATCTGTTGCTGATTGTTTTGCACGAATCCTTCTAATTTTACCTTGGAAAGCGCTTTAAGGGTATCTGTGGCTGCAACCGCAACAGGTTTCCCGTTCAGTTTGGAGAGTACCACCTGCAGAGCCGGGTACGCCAGTCGCATAGCGGGGTCACCTAACAGAGCGAAGTTCCGGTTATTGACCCCGAAAAGGCTCGCATTTTTGGTCTGTTGGGTAAGGTCACCTAACGTAGGCATGGAACCATCAGAAAGGGGAGTGAAAAGGAAATTGAAGAAGTTGGTATTCAAGGCTCGGTTCCCATCTGAGTACACCGGTCTCGTGGTCGTCAAGAGCCCGATGGCTCCTCCGTCTGGGTGGAACAAAGCAGTTTCTGCGCCTGAGTTACGTCTTGGGTCATCGTAGCGGCCAATCTCACAGGTCGCGGTTAGAAAGAACGTAAGCTTGTTCTGGTTTTTCCAGCTCTGGATTTCGTTGATGGTTAAGATCTGTTCATCGGCGAGGCTCAGGGCATTGCCATGACCCGTATAATTGGTCACCAAGGCACCTTTTTCAATGGCTTCCCGCAAAGCCCGGTTTGTTTCTGGCGAGCGCTGACCATTAGGCACCGAGATCTGCGGATACAAATCCAGGTAAATCTTCTGGGGTAAGTAGTTGGGGTTGTTGCGTTCCACATACTCGGCAAGGTAGTCTGCGTCGTTCAAGTGCTCGTTGGAATCGCCATCATCTGCTAGGAAAATAAGCCGTTTACGCCAGTTTCCCAGTGATTGCTCACCCTCGTACCGGATGATCTTATCAATCATCAAATCGGCTTCTGAACTTGTTTTAACAGGCAGTCTGCCAATGCCTACGTCTAGTAGATGAGCCAGCGAGAAATCTACCTCAGACCACTCACCTTCCTCTTCATCCAGAAACCCGATGTAGTCATCTGAAGAGTAAGACAGAATGGGGTCAAGCGATTGGCGCGACTCGTAAATCGGGATGAAGTTGGTGTTCTGCTGGAGCCTTCGTTTAGGGTCAAAGGAAGCATCTCCCAGCAACACTACCTGAATCAGGTCATCTCCTTGTTTGGCGCTGCGCTCATACAGCATCCTCAGTAAATCCCGAATGGCCGTAATGTCCTGCTTGCCGGAGGAGAACTCCTCGTAGATCTTGGGCAGCTCTATGACTTCTGCTTCCAGTCCGGAGAGCGTGCGCCGGTGCGCCGCCAACCGTTGAGCCTGCGGCAGAAAAGAGGTTGGGGTAATGACGACCAAATCCAGCTTGCCATCCAGATTAAGGCTGTGCAGGTTTTGATTTGCTACTTTTCCCAAGATGGCCGGTACAGGGAAAGAAGAGCCTTGAAAGGCAAGGTACTCGCGGAGTTGCTGACTGTTGGCCGAGAAACGGGCCGTTCCATTACTAAGGGAGAGAAGCTGTTTAACCGGTTTTAACGGATCCGTGATGTCCCAAACCTGTGCATCAGGAGCAGTAATTCCCCCCACCAGGAAAGTAGTGACTGCGTTCTGTTTACTGGCCAAAGATCGGAAACTGGTTTGGTTCTCGTACAGTTTCAACTGCCGCTGGGCAGACAAGGTGAAATAATTGAGATATCCTGCCGCCGAAGAACTGTTCCCAGGCTGGTAGGTGTAGGAGATATTCAATTCATTGGTATAGGCCAACGACGCAAGCTTGGGGGAAAAGTACAACACGTTGGTGACGCCTTCCGGATGATAATTGTAAGACCCTCGGCCCGGAACAAAGTGCGTGCCCTGCGCCGTGTTGTTCAACCGCACCGAGAAAGAACTGTTATCTGGCGAGTTGGCCATTACCGCCGAGGTAAACCAAACGGTGCTGTTGGGCACCAGGTCAGAGGCGGGCACGGCGAAGTTCTGCTGCAGCGCAAACGAGTTGAATTCTTCGCCAAACCATTCCCGGCCGGAGTTCACCATGTTGCGGAGGTCTACTTCATGGAACCAGCGCTCATCATAGGTATTTACCTCTGGAAAAGAACCGGGCAGAGGAGCCTGCTGATTGACTCTAAGTCCCGCTGAGGTGCCTACGGTGAGGTAGTAATAAGTGGTGTCTGAATACAGGTTAAGGGAATGGACAAACGGGGATTGCCCAATAATGAGGTTCTCGGACCAGGTGTGGGGGCCTTGGCCGTAGAAAAGGAGAAAGTCGTTGTTGTCAAAGGAGCCGTCCTGCTCGCCCTCTACCCAGACCGCGTTTTCTACCAGGTCATCATGGCGCGGTGCCGCATTGGCCTGCGGAAGCATTCCGCCGCCGTTCCCGAATAGCTGAAGTTTGCGTGGATCAAGGTTCTGCAGGTTCACGCCCATGGACTGCAGAGCGGCACGGTCCAGTTTGTACATGCCCGAGGCCGGAATCCCAATCTTAAACCAATCGCCGGAAGCCAGCACGGAGCGGGAAGCGTAGGCGCGGCGAACCGAAGATTGGCCCGGGCCTTTTCTGAGGTTGTTTCCGGAAATAGAACGAAAACTGAACTTGAGCAGTTTCTCTACGGCACCCGTCTGCGGGTTCAGCCGAAAGGGCTGGAAGGCCACCACCGAAGTGGGCACCCGGTTGGCCGTACCCGTACTGATAGAAGTCTGCAGTTCTGTTTTAAGGCCCTTTTTAGGAAAAGAGCGCATTTCTGCCTCGGTGAGTGGTCCAAACTCTAAGTTGGTAAACTCAAAGGAGGAAACCCGCGCATTGGGGAGAGACAAAATGTAGTAGGGAATCTCCTCGCGGCCAAGAAACGCAGCTTCTTCAAAACCCGGGAGGGCAGCCGCAGCCGTAGTCCCCGTAGAAGGACTAGCCGGTGCCGAACGCCAAGTGATGGTGCGCGTTTCAGGGGTTTGGGCCCAACCGGTAAAGGCTGCCACCCAAAGGCCCGCGGCCAGAAGAAGCTTTCTTACAAGATGCATGTACGCGGGTAAAATATTACGCCGCAACACAGTCCTTCTCTCATAGGTTCAGCTCAGGAAACGGAGAGGAGAACCTGCATGCAAGATGCTTAGTTGGCTGTGAGACGGTAAGAAAAAGACTCCATAATCATGTTGGCCAGTAACTTCTTACAAGCCTCTTCTACTTTCTGGGCAGCGGCAGTTTCATCTTCCGCTTCTAACTGTAAACGAATGTGCTTGCCAATTCTTACATCAGAAACCTGCTCCAGGCCTAAATGCTCCAAGCCCAACATCACGGCCTTTCCTTGAGGATCTAACAGTTCTGTGTGCGGCATGATGTCTATTTCGGCAGTGAATTTCATAAGGAAGAAGATTTATTGAAAAAGGATAAAATAATGTAAATCGCGAGATTTAAAGGAACTGCGGTAAAGTTAAGGATTGCCAGGAAAAGAATGGAAAGCCCCATGAAAATAAACCGCACCTCATTGCCTTTCCAAGAGGCGTTTTTGAATTTAAGCGCAAAAAGCGGCAACTCGGCAATGAGCAGATATGAAAACAGAACTGTAATCGCCAGCAGCACAAAAGGATTCATGATAATTGGCGATAAACCGAAATCATCATTTGCCAAAATCAACGGCAATGACATGATGAACAGCGTACAGGCCGGGGTGGGCACGCCAATGAAAGAAGAAATCTGACGCGTGTCAATGTTAAACTTCGCTAACCTGATGCAGGAAAAAATGGTGATCAAGAATCCAGAGTAAGGCAGGAATCCCGGTAAGTCATACCCGCCGGTTTCAATGGCCTGGGCGATCATCTGCACCATGGCTGCGCCGGGCACCACACCAAACGAAACCATATCGGCCAAAGAATCTAATTGCTTGCCGATCTCAGAATAGGTGTTGAGCACGCGGGCCACCATGCCGTCCATGAAATCCAGAGCGGCGGCAGCTACAATCCAGCCGGCAGCCGTGATCAGCTCCTGCTGAAAAACCGCTACCAGAGCAAGGCATCCACACAATAAGTTAAGGCAGGTGATGAAGTTAGGAATGTGTTTCTTCATAGAATTGTAAAGGTCTGTTTTGAGCCTGTTTTAAGAGAATTAGCTCAAAAACGGATTGCTGGCTTTTTCTTCCCCAATGGTAGTAGAAGGGCCATGGCCAGGGTATACGGTTACATCCTCGGGAAGGGAGAATAATTTGGTGCGGATGCTCTGGATAAGGGTGGCGTAATCACCTCCGGGTAAATCGGTGCGCCCAATGCTGCGCTGGAAAAGGACATCGCCGCCAATCAGGTTTTTGCTTTGTGGGTGGTAAAATACCACGTGACCGGGGGCGTGGCCGGGCGTGAACAACACCTCCAACTCGGTTTCCCCGAAGGTTACGTTTTCGCCCTCTTTCAGGAATTTCTCCGGTAAAACCTCCTGGTACTGCGGAAAGCCATAGGCAGCAGAATAGGTGGGCACGGCACGCAGCACAGCCAGATCTTCCTCATGAATCTCCAGCGGCACGCCATAGGTATCGGCTACGAATTTGTTTCCCAGCACGTGGTCAATGTGGCAATGCGTGTTCAGCAGACGCACCACTTTCAGGCCTTCTGTTTGTATAAATTGCTGTAGTTCCTGCTGTTCCTCTTTATCGGCGCAGCCGGGGTCAATGATCACGCACTCTTTGGTAGAATCATAAAGCACGTAGGTATTTTCCTGGAACGGGTTGAACGTGAAGAATTTTACTTGCAGACCAGTGGCAGCCATGGATCACATCTTATTTTGCAGGCTCTAAGTTACAGATTTCAGCGGCACAAGCCGTACCTTGGGACATGATTTATGATTATCTGGTAGTGGGGCACGGCCTGGCCGGCGCGATTTTGACGTGTTTTCTGGAAAAAGCCGGTAAAACGGTTCTGGTGATAGATGCCCGCAAAGAGAACTCGGCGTCACGGGTGGCGGCCGGCCTGATCAACCCCGTGGCCGGAAAGCGGTTCGCGAAAAGCTGGCAGGTAGACAACTTTCTGCCCGCTGCCGCGGCCTTTTACCAGGAGATGGAGGAGCGCTACCACGCAGAATTGTTCTTCCGGAAGCCTATTTTAAAGCTGTTTTCCACACCCGAGGAACAAAACAACTGGATGGGCAAAAGTGCCGATGCTTCCTGGGAAGGCTACATCGAGACCACGCACCTGCAACTCCCTCCGTCTGAATCCGTTCACCAGGAATTGGGTGGTTTGCTCATCCGGCAGGGCGGGTACGTGGCCCTTAAACTCTTTCTGGACGCTCGTCAGGTAGACCTCCAAAGCCGTGGTTTTTTCTTGCAGGAAGCTTTTGACCAAACGCAACTAGAATTGTTGCCAGACGGGGTGCGCTACGGTCAGGTACAGGCCCAGAAAATCATTTTCTGCGAAGGTGCGCAGGGGGCGAAGAACCCGTTTTTCAGCTGGCTGCCTTTCTCCTTGAACAAGGGCGAGATTTTAGACATAAATGTGCCTGATTTCGAGGCTTCATATATCTATAATAAAGCCGTTTACGTTGTGCCTTTAGGGAAATACCAATATCGGGTGGGCGCCACGTACAACTGGCGGAACCCAGATGAAGAACTTACCCCCGAGGCCAGGGAAGAACTGGAAACCAAGGCGCAGGACATCCTCAAAAAACCATTTGCCGTGGAAAAGCAGTATGTGGGAATAAGGCCGGCGGTACGAGACCGGAAACCTTTGATTGGGCAGCACCCAGCGCATGCACAGGTAGGAATTTTCAACGGCATGGGGTCTAAAGGAGTGTTGATGGCGCCGCTGCTGGCCCAGCAGTTCATTTCTTCCCTGGAGCAGGGCGCGGCTTTGTGGCCAGAGGTGAATATTACCCGGTATTTATCGTTATATTTAGCATCTACGTCAAACACATGAGTCAACTCTCTACTCGCTTCTTACATGTGTGCCGGTTTCTTGTGTTGCTCCTTTGCTTAGGAGTACCTAGCATGACCTTCGGACAGGCAACTGCCCCAGATGATTTCGGGCAGAACCGGATCCAGTACAAGCGGTTTAACTGGCAATACTACAGTACCCAGAACTTCAACATCTACTTCTCGCAGGACGGCCGCGAACTGGCCCGCCACGCCGCCGAGCACGCCGAGCGGGAACTGAAGCGCATTACCTCGCTCATCGGGTACTATCCTTACTCCAAAATCACCATCATCATGTACAACTCTGTCTCAGACATGAAGCAGAGCAATGTAGGGTTGATAGATGATCCGTATAAAGGCGGGAACGATGCCTTGTTTGTGAAAAGCAAGATTGAGGTGGCCTTTGAAGGCTCCCAGACTGAGCTGAAGCGCCAGATGACCTACCGTATCTCTGAGTTGCTGCTTTCAGACATGATGTACGGCGGTAGCCTTAAGGAAGTAATTCAAAGCAATTACCTGCTGCGCCTGCCCGAGTGGTTTGTGTCTGGTTGCGCCGCTTACCTGGCTGAAGGTTGGAGCGTGGAGATGGACGACTACATGCGCGACATGATTCAGAAAACGGGCGGAAGACGTCCCGATCCTCTGTTTGCCCGCAACCAGCGCGTCACCGGACAATCCATCTGGAACTACATCACTGAGCGCCACGGCACCGCAGCCATCCAGAACATCCTGAACCTTACCCGCATCACCCGCGACATTGAAGTTGGGATTGCCAGTAGCCTGAACATGCCCTACAAGCGGTTCATGCGCGACTGGTTTGCCTACTACACCCAGATGAACACCTTTGCCGAAGGCTCCATGGCTTCACCGAGCAAAGACAATAAGATCAAGAAAAGCAACGCCCGGCAGTTCCTGTACTCAGAGCCGGCCTTAAGCCCCAGCGGCCAAAAACTGGCTTTTGTTATTTATGACCGGGGTGCCTACAAAGTATACATCCGTGACCTGGCTTCTAAAAACCAACGCATGGTGTACCGGGGCGGCTATAAAATGCCCAACCAGGAAATTGACCCCACCGTGCCGCTGTTGTCCTGGCGAGCAGAGTCCCAGTTGGGTATTTCTGATGTGCGGCGCGGCAAACTGCAACTCAAATTGCAGGAGGCGGGCAAACGCTACATTCCGGGCGTAGCCACCGTGAAGAGTCTGTTGGGGAAATCCAACGATGTGCTTTCGCTAAACGCCTACAGTCAGGTAGCCGGGCTGGACTTCTCCGAAGACGGTCAACTGATGGTCTTGAGTGCTGTCAAGAATGGCCAGAGTGACCTGTTCCTGTACCGCAACGGTCGGTTGGTGCGCCAGTTGACCAATGATATATTCGATGACCTGAACCCTTCGTTTTTACCGGGAGCCAGCAATCAGATTGTGTTCAGCTCTAACCGGCTTGCAGATTCCTTGCAGTCCAGCCGGGCCAAGTTCACGGCAGTTACCAACAATTTCGATATTTACCTTTTTGACCCGAACAACACCCAAAGCCGTTTCTGGCAATTGACGTACACACCTTCCAACGAACTCATGCCCATCGGGATTTCCGAGGAAGAGATTATGTACCTAGGCGAGGAAACCGGTATCCGGTCGTTGTATCGGCATAATGTCAAAACCGGTGTCATCTCTAGGGTAACCGATTTCCGGCAAAACATCAAGACCTATGACTACAACGTGCGTACGGGCAACCTCACGTTTGTGGCCAATGACCGAGCCAAAGAATACCTGTATTGGTACCCTAACTCGCCATTGCCGCTCATCGGGCAGCAAGCCTTCAAAACGAAACGGCAACAAGTACTGGAAGGCCATCTGCAGCGCCGCATCCAGCAGGAGAACGCCCGGATAGCCGCGGCCCTTGCCGCCAGAGCCACCGCCGACTCTCTGGCGGCCGTACAGGCAAACCAAGTAGCCGGGGTTTCCACCGACAGTACTGCCACGGATAGTACCGTTGTTGCTACCGCACCCACCAAGCCGGCAACAACCCCTAAGCCTAAGACCATCATGGCCATGAACACACCAGACTCCCTGGTGTTGAATTACCCACGGCCTTATGATCTTCGGTTCAGCGTAAATAATCTCATTACCTCTATTCACGCAGATCCGCTGCTGGGCTTCGGGTTTGTGATGGAAGTGGGCATGGCCGATTTGTTTGAGGATTACCGCATAAGAGGTGGGGTGTTCGCCTTAACCGATCTCCAGACCACCAACTTCTACGCCGAGTACTCCAACCTAAAAAACCGCTATGATTACCGCATTGGTTATCAGAAGCAGAGTGTGTATCTGGCCAGCGGGGCTACCATCCGGCGGTTAGGCAAGCATGAGATTCTACCGGCCTTCAGCTATCCGCTGACCAATGCCCTGAGCGTGAAAATCCTGCCCCGTTATTCTAACATCCGCTATACTGTCATCGAGAACTTCTCTGAGCCAGATTTAGTGATGGACTTCGCCGGGATAGGAGGAGAGTTGGTATTTGATAACTCAGTGGTGACCGGCATGAACATGCGCGAAGGAACCCGCATGAAAGTAGGCATTACCCGCATGTACGGTATTGGGGAAAAGCAAAACGGATTCGGGAAATTCTACGTGGACTTACGCCACTACCAAAAAATCCACCGTGAGTTTGTGTGGGCGAACCGGTTAAGCTACGGTCATTCCTTCGGTCCGTCCCCAAAGAAATACTTGTTGGGTGGGGTAGACAACTGGATCAATGCGTCTGAGGACAGCACCGTGGTCTATGACAACAACTCCACCCCGGCCGATTTCTTCTACCTTGATTTCTCTACCCCGTTGCGCGGGTTCAACTACAACGCCCGTAACGGAACGCGTTATGTGCTCTGGAACTCAGAACTCCGCCTGCCGCTGTTCCAGTACCTGTTTGAAGGACCGATCAACTCGGGCTTCTTCCGGAACCTGGAAATGGTAGGCTTCTTCGATGCCGGAACCGCCTACAACAGCGGAAACCCGTTCAGTGACGATAACTCGGTGAATACGCAACCGGTACCTAGACCTCCGTTTGAGGTGATTGTACGCAACTTCCGGAACCCGTTCATGTACGGCTACGGTTTCGGGGCCAGAACTACTTTGTTGGGCGTCTACGGTCGTTTTGATATGGCCTGGGGTGAGCGTAACCTACGGCGCGAAGGACCTAAGTTCTACTTCTCCATGGGCTATGACTTCTAATGATCGACATCAATAACCAGAAAGCATTTCAGGGCTGATTTCCAGAAAACACCTATAAAACAGAAGGCCTCCTTGGAAACAGGGAGGCCTTCTGTTTTATAGTTAGAAATGCTTTTATTGAGGGCAAAAGCGTTTAGGGGCCGTTTTCCCCAAAGTAGCCTAAAAATAAGAATGCCTCCCTGTTTCCAGAGAGGCATCGTATTAGTTAACCGACCAATCGGGTTTCTCCGAAAAAGAATAGGTTATGCTTGTACGGCCTGTAAAAGTGACTCGAACAGGAGACGTCCATCGGTGTTGTTCAGGTCTGCGTCTACTGCCCGCTCTGGGTGCGGCATCATGCCGAATACGTTTTTGTTTTTGTTGCTGACCCCGGCAATGTTAAGCAAGCTTCCATTACAGTTACAGTACTCGTTTACCTCACCGTTGGCATCGCAGTAGCGGAACATAATCTGGCCATTGTCCTCCAGTTGCTTGAGGGTATCGGCATCGGCGTGAAACCGGCCTTCTCCGTGGGCAATCGGAATTTTGTAGGCTTTGCCAGGTTCTAACAAAGCCGTAGGCAGGGCTTCGTTGTTCTCAGGGGTAATGTACACGTTCTGGCAGATGAACTGCTGGCTGGTGTTGCGCAACAGAGCGCCTGGCAACAGGCCAGCCTCCGTCAAGATCTGGAAACCATTGCAGATTCCCCAAACGTACCCGCCGGAATTGGCGAATTTCACCACTTCCTGCATGATAGGCGAGAAACGGGCAATTGCGCCCGACCGCAGATAATCACCATAAGAGAAACCTCCTGGCAGCACTATGAAATCACAGTTCTGCAAATCATGGTCTTTGTGCCACAGCCTGACAACTTCCTTTTGGGTAGTGTGTTGCAACGCATCAATGACATCCTGGTCACAGTTGGACCCCGGGAAAACGACAACTCCAAATTTCATAGCGCAAAGATAAAGAAAATACCTGAGCTTCATAAAGGAAAGCCCCTCAGAAACCGCAGTTGGCAAGATAGGGAGAGAGTGGCACTTTTTTCATAAATTTACTTTTCAACACTTTACCTTACACACGTATTTATGCTTTTATCCATGACCGGGTTTGGGGCTGCCCACCTAGAGACAGAAGGTTCTATGGTCAGCATTGAGCTGAAATCGCTAAACTCAAAATCCATGGACCTGAGCCTGCGCATCCCGCGCAGTTTGTCTGACAAAGAACTGGAGATCAGGAATCTGATAGGGAAAAGCCTGGTGCGCGGCAAGATCAATCTTACCATTGAGGTCAGCCGAAACAAAGCCAACGCCTCACGCAGCAGAATCAACACCGAGCTCCTGACGCAGTACTACCGCGAGATTGAACAAGCAGCCCTTGCGCTGGGCGCCCAGTCGCCGGATCTGTTTAGGTTGGCCCTGCATATGCCTGACGTTTTACAGGCAGAAACCGCAGAAGACCCCAAAACCGAGGAAATTGCCTGGGAGCAGGTGCAGCCGTTGTTGCAGGAAGCCATTGACAAGTTCAACACCTTCCGGGCCGATGAAGGCAAGGCGCTCACCACCGAGATTATCTCTTACATTGACCGCATCCGCATACTGTTGGCCGAGGTAGACAAACACGATCCTACGCGGGTGGAGCAGATAAAGCAACGCATCCAAGGGCATTTGAGCGAGATCAGTTCGTCTGAGAGTTTCAACCAGAACCGGTTTGAGCAGGAGATGATCTACTACATTGAGAAACTGGACATTGCCGAAGAAAAGGTGCGCCTGGTCAATCACCTGCATTATTTTACCGAGACCGTCTATCTGCCTGAACCAACCGGTAAGAAACTGGCGTTCATTTCTCAGGAAATAGGGAGGGAGATCAACACCATCGGTTCCAAAGCCAATGACGCCACCATCCAGCACTTGGTGGTAGAGATGAAAGAAGAACTGGAGAAGATCAAAGAACAACTGAACAACATTCTGTAAGAGACTGTTTTGGGCCTGTTTTCCTGAAAATCATCTCAAAGCGTACATCCATGGCCCGAAAACTACTCGCTGTTTTTCTTCTTTTTGTTTCAAGCCTTAGCATAGCCCTTGGCCAGACCCGCACTTGCGGAACCATGGAGAATGTGAAGCGCCTGGAACGCGAGCGGCCCAACCTGCGTGCCCAGTTGCAGCAGCAGGCCAAGGCAGCAGGCTCCGGCGTGAAAAACCCTTTCGAGAAACGGGTTTTGGGCGGAGTGGTCACTATTCCGGTGGTAGTGCACGTAGTCTATAACACCGATGCGCAGAATATTTCAGACGCCCAGATCAAATCCCAGATCGCGGTCCTGAACAAAGACTTCCGGCGGTTGAACACCGATACTGACAAAACGCCCAATGCCTTCAAAGGGGTGGCCGCCGATGCCGAGATTGAGTTTTGCCTGGCCCAGCGCACTCCTGACGGGGAACCTACCACCGGCATCACCCGCACCAAAACCAACAACACCACTTTCAAGGTTGACGACGCCATGAAGTTTGCCGCCAGCGGCGGAAAGGCGGCCTGGAACACAAGCCAGTACCTGAACATTTGGGTGGTGAGATTTGCCGCCAGTGAATCGGTGCTGGGGTATAGCCAATTCCCTAACTCTGGTTCTCCTACCACCGATGGCGTAGTCATTGATTACCGGTACTTCGGGACCACAGGGACAGTATCCAAGCCTTTCAACCTGGGGCGTACCACCACCCATGAAGTAGGCCACTGGCTTAACCTTTTCCACATCTGGGGCGATGAAGAATGCGGCGACGACCAGATCAGCGATACGCCCACCCAGGAAGCGGAGAACACCGGCTGCCCGGTTTTCCCCAGCGCCAGTTGCAACAACACCAGTGATATGTTCATGAACTTCATGGACTACACCAACGATGCGTGCATGAACCTGTTTACCACCGGGCAGAAAGATGTAATGCAAAAGGCGATTTCCACCTATCGGCCGGGCCTTCTTTCCTCACCGGGCTGCACCGCGGTTCAGGTCCCTGATTTAGATGCTGCTCTAATTGAAGTGACCTCGCCGGGCAAGATTCTGTGTGCTACTTCCTTCACCCCAACCGTGGTGTTGCGTAACCGCGGAAGCCAGCCGCTTACCTCGGCGCAGATTCAGTACAGCGTAGACAACGGCCCTGCCCAAACCTACAACTGGACCGGTTCCGTGGCTTCCTTCCAGAATGCGACGGTTACCATTCCCGCGCTTACCGTTTTGTCTGGTGCGCACACCGTCACGTTTACCCTAACCTCCAGAAACAACTCCCCGACAGACGCAAACGCCGCCAACGATGCCCTCTCTACTTCCTTCCAGGTACAAGGCACCGCTCTGCCGCTGCAGGAAGGTTTTGAAAGCGCTACTTTTCCACCCGCCGGTTGGACTATCCATAACCCGAACGCAGACCTTACCTGGCAACGTACCACCAAAGCAGCCAAAATAGGCACCGCCTCGGCCTTCATGCAGAACATCCAATATCCGGCGAATGGAGCAGTGGATGAGTTGATTTTGCCTCCTTTGGATTTAACTGGCCGCGCCATGCCTAAATTAACGTTCCAGCTGGCGTACTCCCTGCTTTCAGAAACTGATTTCTCAGATACCCTTGAAGTCTGGGCCTCTACTGACTGCGGAGCCACGTATCAACGCCTCTACCAGAAATTCGACAAAGCGTTGACCACGGTCACACCGTATTACACCGATGAGGAGTTTGTTCCTACCGCTTCGCAGTGGCGGCAGGAGACGGTTGACTTGGCCAGCTTTGCCTCTTCCAAAACCATCCTCCTCAAGTTCCGGCACATCACTGATTTTGAGAATAACCTGTACCTGGATGATGTCAGGGTAGACGGATACCCGTTGGGAGCCGAGGAAGAACGGGCCCAACAAGCCTTAAAAGTTTCGCCTAACCCTACCACCGGTATGCTTTCCATCAACTCACCAGAAGCTTCTATCTCTAGCATCCAGGTGTGTAACGCGGTAGGCAAGGTGCTGCAGGAAGTTAGAACGCCTCGGCACGTGAGAAACCAGCCGCTGCAGCTTTCCCTCCAGAACCAGGCAAACGGCCTCTACCTCATCCGGCTCCAAACCGACAAAGGTGTGGTGGTCCGGAAAGTAGTCCTCCTGCAGTAATCATCCTACAACAGATACTCAAAGCGCCTCGGTGGTTTCTCCTTTGAAGGAAATCCACCGAGGCGCTTCTGTGTGGTAGCACTGCAAAAAGTTGGTTTTAGAAAGCTGCTTGTTTTAAAGGCCAATTTAAAAGCAGTTGATACGTGTAAAAGTTTAGAAACGCTTTTAAGCCGATTTCAGAAAAGAGGGCCAGAAACAGAATTCGCTTCAGGCTATAGCGCTTTGATGAAGCCTTGGATCAAAGCCATGACCTCTTTGAATTTGGTTAGCGGAAGCGTTTCGGCTTTGTCGTTGGGGTGGTGGTACTCGGTGGTGGTGCCGCCCAGCGTGTAGAAGAAAAAAGCGGGTACACCTTTCTCTGAGAAAAAATAATGGTCTGAGTTGGCTGCTTTGCCGCGGCTCTTGATTTGGGAAAGATACCCGTGCTGTTGATTCAGGCTTTGTAGAAGCGCAAATTGCTTAGGATAGACACTGCCGTTCACCACCATCATTCCTTCCTCGCCGGTGCTCATCAAGTCTAGGTTCAGCAGGAATTTGATTTTGTTCAAGGGGAAAAGTGGGTTTTCGGTGTAAAAACGGGAACCCACCAGACCTGCCTCTTCCCCGGCGAAGGCCATGAAAGCGATGGAGAAATCCGGGGCATTCTGGGGTTGGGCGTAGTGGCGGGCGAGTTCCAGTAACATGGCCGTGCCGCTGGCATTGTCGTGCGCGCCAGGGAAATACAGGCTTTTCCCTTGGTGGCCTAGATGGTCATAATGAGCCGTCACTACTACAAACGAATCTGGTTTCACTTTGCCCGGTACAAACCCGATGATGTTCTGGCTTTGGTACTGGGGCTCTAGCCGGGCATCTACCGCGAAGGTGACTTTCTTCGCTTTTTTAGGCCAGGATTTCTCCAGCACCTCCAGGACCGGGAAGGGCAGTTGCTCGCCGCGTACAGTGCCCATCAGCTTAGGGCCGGGTTGGCGTACAATCACGGCGGCTACGCTTTTGAGTTGCGGCTGGAACGGTTCAGGCAACGAAAGTAGCTCCTGCAAATGCCGCTGGTAGACCACCAGTACTTTGTTGCGCAGGTTATTGGTCAGGAACTGCTGGGCCACGTCTACATCTTTCAAGATTAACGTGTCAATGTCGTAGACTCTTCCTTCACCGGAGCCTGCCCCGGTGGCGGCGTGGGCTATGAAATCAACGCCGGGTACCAGGGCTTTGCCGTCTATCTCTAGTTGAAGGCGGTTTTCCAGAATATTGACCGGAAGCGTAAACGACTGTTTGTAGTTGGGTGTGAAGGAGCGCAGGCCAATGGACTCAAACTGTTTTTGCAGGTAATTGGCCGCCAGGCTATCGCCCTTGAAGGCGTACCCACGGCCGTGCAGCGCAGGAGCGGAGAGATCGGAGATGGTTTGGCGAACCCGCGCCAGATCCTGGGCATTCGCTGTAACAGAAATCAGTAGGAGAAGAAAGGAAAGCCAGCGGGTGAAGGTCATCATTTCGTTTTTAGCCCGATTTACGGAAACCAGCCGCAAAACGCCGCACAAACAGAAACCAGAGCCCCAAGCCTATAACTCCGCCGATGGAGTTACTGAGGGCATCCACAGGATCTGCGGCCCTACCCAAACCCATGGAACCCTGCAGAATTTCCACCAGAATCCCGAAGGCTACTACCGCTAAAAACGAACCCGTGAGCAGGCGTTTGTTTAACCTAACCGCTGGGTCACGCTGTAACCCGAAGAGAAGGAGAAGCAACTGCACCCCAAACAGGAGGGCATGCACCAGGGAATCAACAGTGAAAAAGTCCCACTGTGGGGCAGGGGGTAAAAGAGGAGCGGGCAGTAACGTCAACACAAGAATGACGACTGCCCACCCCAGTGCCAGTGCATAATAGGAGAAACGCACGGCAGAAATATGTTAAGCGCCTACCAACTCGCGGTATGCACCGGCAGAAAGAAGCTCGTCTAGTTCAGCTTGGTCAGAGATAGACATTTTGATCATCCAGCCATCGCCGTAAGGATCAGAATTCACCAGTTCAGGGCTGCCGTCCAGTTTATCGTTGATTTCCAAAACCTGGCCTGAAAGCGGGCTGAACAGATCAGAAACGGTTTTAACCGCTTCAACGGTACCAAATACTTCTTCTTTGGCTACGTCTTTGTCCAGGGTGTCAATGTCTACATACACAATGTCACCCAATTCGCGCTGGGCGAAATCAGTGATACCTACGTACGCTACATCGCCTTCAATCCGGATCCACTCGTGGTCTTTGGTGTATTTCAGCTCCTCAGGGAAGTTCATAAGAGATTAAATTAAGTTTGATTCAAAAATACGTTCTTTTTAGTACGTGCCGCAAGCCTTATTCAGATAAACTGAACCGAAGCTGGATGCCGCCCTCGGTCACGGTGTTGCGGAACGCGTTGGCCACTTTAGGCTCGTTGATGTTCTGCGTGTAGTAGAACTGCAGGTTCAGGCGCTGGCTTACCACGTAATCAATGGTTGGCCTGATCTGCACCTGCAAGGCGCCGGCGGTGGTCAGGTTGTTCTGGTACTCGTTTCCGTTGTTGTCTACCGCAATGGTGCGCTGAATGGTTTCATTGTCACGGAAAGTAAAGTCCAGGCGCATGGTAAGCTCGTTCTCCAGCGTTCGGCGCGAGCCGCCCAGGCGGAACGGAATCTTGAAGTTGGTGGTGGTATAGCCAAGGCCTATCACTACGTCTTTGATGCCGTTCTCGGTTACCTGCGCGTTGGTCATGTTCAGCAACAGGTTGCGTTGGGTTCTGTACTCTACGCGGCCGGTTACCTGGCCTTTCGTCCGGAAGTTAATACCTACCAGCGGCGCCATGCTTTCGGTGATGGCCACCTGGCTCACGATGTAGTACGGAATCACTTCGCCTTTCTCGTTCGCCCTGTCTGGGAAGCCGGCAGGCTTAAAGCTGTAGTCCAGCGCCGTGCTAAAGTTCTCCACCGAGTACGTAGACTGGTAGGCGTGGTTTAACGTGAACGAACTGAAATACTGTTGGAAGAAAGGCAATGTAGACAAGCCGTTGTACACCACGTTCCAGTTAGGCAGCGGAAGGGCATCGAAGGGAGTGGTTGCTTTGGCTTTAAAACCATTGATATCCTTGCCCTGGTACGCGTTCAGGAACGCCGGAATGAGCACATCCTGTGAGTTGACCCCGTACAGGCCCGGTCCGTTTTTGGCAGAGTTCATACGGCTGGCCACCTCGGCCCGGTACCGGATAAAGTTCTCGAAAGCCGGTGAGTTGTTTCCCTGGCCAGACTCAAACAAGGTTTGTAACGAGATAAAGGACACCCGGTAAGAACCGGTGGTAAACGGCGTTTGGCGCTGCACTACCAACGCAGAATCCCGGCGGTAGTACACCTCGTCAATCTCAGACCGGTTCATAATTCCATCCACGGTGATAATGAAGTTCTTGAATGGTTCAATGGTGGCTCGGGCCGTGAGGTTCGTGGAGGTGAGCGAGCTTAACGGCGTGTTTAGGTACTGGCTGCTGTCAGTGTACCAGCCTTCGCGGTTCGCGCGCTGATACAGGTCATCCAGCTCAAACTGCTTACCCAGCACAAAGTCCAGACCGGGTGCTCCAAACCCATCGGCGAGCCCGAAGTTCTTGGCCGTAGGCAGGAAGCCCGGAAGCAAGGTTCCCTGGGTTTGGGCGTACGTGAAGTTAACAGACCTCGCTGACATCAGGGCCCGCAGAATGCCATTCACTACCTTCATGCCTCCCTGCCGGGTAGTGTCAGCGGCGGCGGCCTGGCCATTTACCGTGGCCGGTTGCTGGCGCACGCTTGGTTGCGGGGATGCCTCGTTGGCGGCTTTCAGGAACTTCACTTTGTTGTACAGGCGAACCAGGTCAAGCTTACCGCTCAGACTGGTTTCGGTGCTGTTCTCAATAGTGTTTCCTAATTGCAGGGTGTCGTTTCGGCTGAGGGCGGTAGACGCCGAGGTCCACGTGAAGCCCGCTTGGTAACGCGCATCGGCAGAAACCCAGTCAGTGAGAGGGAACTTATCCAGCGGCAACCGGTAGGTGAGTGCTACTACCTGGTTGAAGTTGGTGTTACGGCCAAAACGTCTCAGGTTATGCCAGATTTCCTCGTTTTTCCAGCGTAAGGTATCTATCTCCTCATTGATCCGCCCGTTAGGCTCGTCTACCACTGCCCGGTTAGTGGCGGTATAATCCAGCGTCAGGCTCTTGGTCAAATCCCACTTCACGTCATAGATGCGGTTGAAGAAGAACGATTTCTGGAAAGTAGGCAGGAAACCGGCGGTGTCTGGCAGACTGTACGGCGATGTACGGCCCTGTAGGAACGTCTCGTTGTAGCGGCGGTCCAGATCGGCCCTTACCGATATTCTGCTAGGCTGCAGGGTAAAGTTGAAATCCTTCAGCCAGCGCAGGTACGGCGACTGGAACGCTTTGACATTGGCAAACGGCGTATAGTTTTTAGGGGTATTGTTGAAATTGTAAGCAATACCGCCGGTGTAGGTTTTAGAGTAATTCCGATCGGTGGAAATGTCGGTGTGCAAGACTTCGGTGTAAGCATAAGAGAAGGAGAGGTTCTCTATGTCATACACGCGGCTCTTGGCCTCCGGATCGGTTTTCTCTTTCCGAACGTTGAGCAGGTTCACACTCTTGGTGGTGGTCTGGCTTACAACTTCCTTGCGGTACCTTTCCTTTTCTGAGCCGTTTTCGAATTTCTGCAGCGAAAGGTCCAACTCGGTGTCCCGGTCCAGTGGGTCATAACGCGGTTCACTCATGGTGGTTCCGTACTGTACAGACAAAGGAACAACCAAGCCTAAGCCCGAAGGCAGAAGCTTTTCGGCGGCTACGTTGGCGGTGATGTCAAACTGTCCGGTGGTCTCACGGGCTCTTTGGGCCGCGCGTTGCTGAATGCCGCCAAAGCCTACGGTGGTGTAAGAACCAGTGGCGGTGATATTCGCGAAGTCAGCTAATTTCACGTTGGCGCGGGCAGTAGCGGCCCAACCAGCGGTACGGTCAAAGTCAGACACACGCAGCTCGTTCACCCACAAGGTCACCGAATGCGCGGCTTTGTCTGGCGAGGCTGGGTTTTCTAACCCTATCATGAGGCTCTGCACGTCACTGAAATCCGGGTTACCAATCACTCTGAATACCTTGCCGTCATCGCGGGCCTCGGTAAACACCTGGTTCAGCGGGAAGCTGGCTTGGTTCCGTCTTGATTTCAATCGCACAAACTCATCAAAGGCCACGTCAATGAAGTTCTGCTCGTTCCAGATCTGGTAAGGATCACGACTGCCCTGCGGCGTCATTTTCAGCGGTATAGAGAACTCGTAGTAGTTTTGGGTGAAGTCTGTACCTATTCTGATGAACGCGTTTACTTCGTTGTCCTGGGTGCCGCTTGGGCTCTGCGCATGCACGTACATTTTCAGGCGCTTGTAGATAAGCATGTCCTGCGATACGTTCTTGTACACGGCCTTGCTGAAAGAGTCACGCAGGTTCTCAACGGTGAGCTGCAATGACTGCTCGTTTTGGCGGCGGTTGTTTGCCGAGGAGTAATCCCGCTGGCGTTCTACCCCCGGTGGCACTACGTACGGAATGGTACCGGCATCTACCTCACCGTTTTCCTCAATACTTACCGAAGACACCGCAAAAGAAGAGGCATCAGAGTCACAGTCGCCTACGCAGGGTGCCCCGTTAGAAAGAATGGAATTGTAGGTACGCCACTGGTTTGAAACAAACTGCATCTGGGCAAAGCGCAAAACCACCGGCTCAGCAAACTGGGTGGTATACATCCGCATGAACCGGATAGACTTAAAGCCCTGCATGTTGTTCACGTTGCCGGTAGGTTTTCTTACCGGAATCCGGAACTGGTACCAGCTTATTCTATTGCCGTTGGCGTCTGTGGAGTCTACTTTGTCTACAATGTAGTTGTCACCTACGGCCAAGCGGTTTGGCCTCAGGTCAATGTTGTATTCGTAGTATTGCTCTGAGTCACTGATGACGTTGTCTTTGTTGAGGTCTTCTTTGTCTGGAAAGGCGTTGGACGAAAGCTCACTGTTCACCGGAGAGTTACCCTGCATGCCGTTGAAGTTCTTGTAACGGCCCAATACCCCGGCGTTAGCAGCATCATAAGACCCGTCTAAGTGGTGGCGGAAGTTATCGGCGGAAGGGTCATCAAGGGTGCTGTAGATGCCCTGGAAGAAGGCACGCTCGTCATTGTCGTTCAAGCCATCCAAACCAATGTCCTGGAAGGGGCGGGAGCCGGGTTCATTGTCAAAGGCATCGGTCAGGAACTGGTTGCGGGTTACCCGACCCCAGGCGGTTGGCTCCGTGGCCTGCAGGTTTCCGTCAGTGGGCAAGCCGTTCTCAAATTCGTAGAGTTGGTCTTTCAGGAGGTCTTCAGAGATGTTTCCTAAATTGAAGACCAGTTTGCCGTTTTCGTCCTGGCTGTTGCGCGCATCATCTAAGCCGGTGATGATCTTCCGTCCTTGTTCCCCCTTGATGAAGGGATCCAGCATCCAGAACTCCAGGTACTCAATGTTGGCGTTGTCAAAGTTGTTGTCAAAGGAAATCTCCCGGCTGATACCGGCCCAGTTGCTGCGGGGATCATTTTGCAGGAACCGGCCATCTGACGAAACACTTGGGTTGTAGTTGTACTGCCCGCGCTCCTTGGGGTAATAAGCCAGGTCAAAGGTGTATTCAAACGAGTTGTTGGTCTCAGGGTCACGGTTCGGGAAGATCTCGCGGCGTTGGATTCCCCGCACGTAGTGGTTCTCCAGTTCTTCGCGGGTGATGTTGTTAGGCCGAAGTCCGTTGGCCGTGTAGTAAATCTGGTCAATGGTATACCAGGCCAGTTTAGCCCGGTTATAGGCGTAGGCCAGACCAGAGGTACCGTTGAGGAGTGGGGCAGGAGTAGCCGATAAACGCCAGGCATTGGTATTGAAGCCTCCTAAAGAAAAAGGCGTTTTGGCGTTCTCGAAATCATCTATATACGAAACCCCGTCTTCTCCCACAAAAGTTGTTTTCTGCGGGACCAGTTGGGCAATCTCAGCCCCTAAGGTAATGGCAGAAGGCTCTTTTGTCTCCAGGAAGGGCAGTTTGTCTGTGAGGCGGGTAAGCAACCGGGATTCGCGCCGGTAGTTGATGTCAAACCCGTAGATGGTGTTGTTGCTGGGCTCGTCCCCAATGTTCACCCGCTGGATAAATGGCCGTTCGCCCTGGTGCAGCACCGTGGCTCCTAAGATGAGGTCGTTGTCTACCTTGTAATCAAAACGGGCACCCAAAAGCGTTCGGGGTTGCACACTCAGGATATCGGCTTTCTCATAGGTCACGCGCAGGTTGCTGGCGCTATTGAGATAACTTGGGTTCAGGATCTTTACGCGGCCTAAATCATAGAATACCTGGTAATCCTGGCCTTCTACCAGGCGCGTACCGCCCGAGTAAACGGCCACCGATCCTTCAGCAATCCGGATGCCGGGCAGCGTGATTTCATCGGTGCTGGAGGCCTGGTACCGGCCTTGGATAAAGAACTTGTTTTTCTGGGCGAACTGCTGCGCATCGGTCTGGATGGAGTCGTAGAGTTCCTGGAAAACGTATTTGTTGATGTATTGGTCTTCCTGGCCCGGCGTGAAGCGGGAGCGGAGGTAAGACCCAAACGGCTCTACCTGCGGGAAGAAGATACGGCCGCTCTCCGGGTCAATGGTGATGCCAGACAAGAAGTCAAAGTTACCGTCGCGCGGTGGGTCATTGTTGGTGTTCACGTTATCCAGATTGAACACCTGAATCAGCGGAATACCTTTCAAACGGGACTCATCCTGCAGACTGGTCAGGTCGCCGCCGGTGGCATCGTCTTTATAGGCAATGTTCAATTGGAAGTTATTCCGCTCAATTTGGTTTGCGTTAAGGGCATAGACGTTTTTCATCATCAGGTCCCAGGTAGGGGTGTTCAGCCCCGGGTTGGTGCCGCGTAGCAACTTCAGGAAGATGACCTGGTCTTCTGGAACGTTCTGGTAATCTTCCTGCAGTTCACCCACTTTATAGGTACGGCCATTCAAGGTGTACTCAAACGCCACGCCTAACACCTGCTCTGGCAGCAAAGCGGCGTTCAAAGAGATGTACCCTAACTGCGGATTGAATTTATACTCGGTCTGGTCCAGGCGGCGGGCCCGAACGTGCTCAAAGTCATTGTTTTTGCTCAGACCAAAACCCTCCAGGAAATTATCTACCTGATTGTTGATCCGGTTGGTAAGGCTTCCGTACAGGCTGTTCTGGTTGTTCCCGGCGCCGGAGCCTGCGGGCAAGTTGGTGTTGAAACGATTCCGAAACGGCTGTGGCTCGCCCAAGTCCATCAAGGCAACTACGTTCCGGAGGTTCTGGGTAGCGCGGTTATCATTGGTGATATACACCTCCAGACGACGGATGACGATGCCGGAATTCACCAAAGGCAGGTTGCGGAGGGACTGATCATAGCGGCCTCTGAAGAACTGAGCCAGGAAGAAGTGGCGGTCACGGTCATAGTCATCGGCGCGAAGCTCAAACCGTCTGTTTTGGGCCCCGTTTTGGATATCTATCGCATCCATGCTTCCACGTTGGTTTGCGGCGATAGCCGTTACAGACAGTTTCCCTAACTGCAGTTGAGCCTTCAACCCAAAGAGGTTCTGGCCGCCTGAGATAAGGGAGTTGTTCAGCGGCAAGCTTACGTTACCGGCCTCAATTTTTTGGATAATTTCCTCTGGGTAGCCGGTGTATTCCAGCTTCAGGTTGTTCTCGAAGTCAAAGTTGGCCTTGGTGTCCCAGTTGGCGGTGATGCGCATTTTCTCCCCAATGCGGCCGTCAATGTTAAGGGCGATGCTCTGGTCGAACTCAAAATCGCCTATGCGTTGCTGACGCAGCGGAATGGCTGGGTTTTCGTTCTTATTGAAAAGGGCGCCGAATTTTAAAGTAGCCAAACCGTTGGGTCGGATATCTACGGTGTTTCCGCCAAACAAGCGGTCAAACGTGCGGCCCCCTAAGTTAAGCGTGGGTACCAAGCGACGGCTGGGAGCGGCAGGGTTCTGCTCATCCAGACTCGCCGATTTAGAGCGCCAGTAATCCTTGATAGCCTTCTGCTGCTGGTAGCGGGAGTATTCCTCAAAGGTCATGGTGCTGGGATTGCGGTAGTCATACCCGCCAATCTGCTCCGTGATCTCATACCGCTTTAAACTGTCATCGGGGACTACCTGCAACTCCACGTTCTTGGGCACCGGCAGTAAAAGCGGAGACAGGGTAGATCTGTTAGAGAAGGGATCTCCGCGCCGATCATCAAAAATCAGTTTAGGACGCCGGGAAGGAATGTATCCCTGGTTTTTGGTAGTGTCCTGTACTTCAGCATCTCCTTCAGACAACATTAAAAGCGAGGTGCTGGCACCTGCTATATACAAACTCATAGGCTCGGCCTGGGAGAGCCAAGCCATCAACGACACCAACCCTACTGCGGCTGTAAGAATGTGAGGCTTTCTTTTATAAAACACAAATAATGGGGAAGTTTACCTATGATGACTTCAAAGCGAACTTGATCATTTCTTCCACGGTTAGGTTTGTGCCTTCCCGCTTAATGATAGTATCCAGGGTTTTTTCGGCTATATTCTTTGCGAAACCCAATGTCACCAATGCTGATAACGCCTCCTCTCTGGAGGTATTGTGTGCCGCACCAAAAGTGACACTGACGGCATCTGGCCCTAGCCCTTTCCTGAATTTATCGCGGAGTTCCAGAATAATTCGTTGCGCAGTCTTGGCGCCAATTCCTTTTACTTGTTGAATAGTGCGTATGTCTTCCCGCACAATGGCCTGCTGTACTTCCTGCACGGTGAGCGAGGAAAGAATCATGAGGCCGGTATTAGGTCCTACCCCTGAAATAGAAATCAAGTGCAGGAAAGCGCTTTTCTCTGCCAGGGTTGCGAAGCCATACAAGGTGTGGGCATCTTCCTTAATGTGCTGATGCGTGTAAAGACGGCAACGTTCTCCCTCCGGCAATTGCCCGTAGGTGTTAAGCGAAATACGAAGTTCATAGCCTACGCCGCCCACGTCAATGATCACAAACGTAGGGTCTTTCTGAGCCAAGCGGCCATCTAAATATGCGATCATGTGATCAGCGGAATAAGAAGTGAAATCAGAATTAAGATAATAAAAACATTCTGTTTTCAGCCCATTTTAAGGAAACAAGCTAAAAACAGAATGTAGAATAGCAGGACCTTAGAATTGTCCTGCAGTAAAGATAAAGCCACTACGTAGTAGTACTATTTAGAGTTTTGCCTTGCACGTTTGGGCATCTACCACGGCAATGGCCACCATGTTGATGATCTCCCGCACGGAGGAACCTAACTGCAAGATATGCACCGGTTTACGCATGCCCATCAGGATAGGGCCAATGGCTTCGGCACCGCCAATTTCCTGTAAAAGTTTATAAGCGATGTTACCAGCTGCCAGACCTGGGAAGATAAGGGTGTTGGCCCCCACGTTCGCCAGTTCACTGAACGGATAGTGCTCGCGCAGCAAATCACGGTTCAGGGCGGTGTTGGCTTGCATCTCGCCATCTATGATCAGGTCTGGGTAGCGAAGTTTGGCCAGGCGGGTAGCCTCGCGGGTTTTGGTAGGCACTTGCCCGGCGCTGGACCCGAAGTTGGAGTACGAAAGCACTGCGATACGGGGTTCCCGGTCAAAGAAACGTACGTAGCGGGCCGTCAAGCCTATAATATCCACCAGATCGTCGGCGGTGGGTTGCAGGTTGACGGTGGTATCGGCGAAGAAGTAAGGCTCCTTTTTGTTCTGGATAATGTACATGCCCGCCACCTTGTTCACGCCTTCCTCCACGCCAATCACGTGCAGGGCCGGCTTGATGGTAGAAGAGTACTCGCGGGTAAGACCCGAGATCAAGGCATCGGCTTGGCCGGTCTCTACCATCATGCAACCAAAATAGTTTCGGTCGCGCACCAGTTTACGGCAGTCAAAAAGCGTGAGGCCTTTACGTTTCCGTTTCTCATACAACAGGTGCGCAAATTCCTCGCATTTGGCGTCTTCCTCGCGCGGATCAATGATCACGCTTCCGGTCAGATCCATGTTGAACTCGGCAATCATCGCCTCGATACGGGCCCGCTCACCCAATAAAACAGGGTAGGCCAGTTTCTGCTCCAAAACCGTTTGCGCCGCTTTCAAAATCTTGTAATTGTCGGCCTCGGCGAAGACCACTATTTTTGGATTTTGACGAGCCTGGGTAAGCACGCGGTTCATCAGTTTCTGGTCAATGCCAATGCGGGCCTGCAATTCCTGATGGTACCGGTCCCAGTTGGTGATAGGGAAACGGGCTACTCCCGAGTCCATGGCGGCTTTGGCCACGGCTGGACTGATGGTGGTAATCAAGCGCGGGTCCAAGGGTTTCGGGATCAGATACGTCCGTCCGAAAGCAATGGAGTTATCGCCGTAGGCTTTGTGCACGATGTCCGGAACCCCTTCTTTGGCCAGGTCTGCCAGCGCATACACGGCAGCCAGTTTCATGGCTTCATTGATCTCGGTGGCCCGCACGTCAAGAGCTCCCCTGAAAATGTAAGGGAAGCCCAATACGTTGTTCACCTGGTTAGGATGGTCTGACCGGCCGGTAGCCATGATCAGGTCTGGGCGGGTGGCCATGGCGGTTTCGTAGGCAATCTCCGGATCTGGGTTCGCCAGCGCGAAGATGATGGGGTCTTTTGCCATCAGTTTCACCAATTCAGGCGCTAAAACGTTGCCGGCGCTCAAACCTACAAACACATCGGCTCCTTCCATGGCCTCGGCCAGGGTGCTGATTTTGCGCATGGTCACAAACTGGGCACGGTAGATGTCCAGGTCGTTGCGCTCTGGGCTGATGATGCCGTCTTTGTCAAACATGACAATGTTGTCAATGTTCACACCCAACTCCAGGTAGAGTTTGGTACAGGCAATAGCGGCTGCACCGGCTCCGTTCACCACCATCTTGATCTTGTCAATGTCTTTGCCCACTACTTCCAGGGCGTTCAACAGGGCCGCGCTGGAAATAATGGCGGTGCCATGCTGATCATCATGCATGAGCGGAATGTTCATCTGCTCGCGCAGGGCATTCTCAATCTTGAAGCTTTCGGGCGCTTTGATGTCTTCCAGGTTGATGCCGCCAAACGTAGGTTCCAACGACTTCACGATCTGGATGAATTTCTCAGGGTCGGTTTCGTTTATCTCAATGTCAAACACGTCAATGCCCGCGAATTTCTTGAAGAGAACGCCTTTCCCCTCCATCACCGGTTTGGAAGCCTCCGGACCGATGTTGCCCAGGCCCAGAACGGCGGTTCCGTTGGTAATTACGCCCACCAGGTTACCCTTGGCGGTATATTTGTAAACGTCATCTACGTTCGCGGCTATTTCTTTACAAGGCTCTGCCACACCCGGCGAATACGCCAGGGCCAGATCCATCTGCGTGCTCACCAGTTTGGTAGGCACTACCTCTATCTTGCCCGGTTGTCCCTGGCTGTGATAATTCAGCGCGTCTTCCTTGTTGATTTTAATCATGTCCTTTCCTTCAGTTGTCGTGTTTTGATCTATGGGGGTTCTGTTGCCAAACCAACGCTAGGTTGACAGGGATTCAATACAAATTGATAAGTTTTTTTCAATTCGCCAAGTGCGCCCTGTTTTCTGCCTTTTCTGTTTTAGGCCTCTTTTGCCCTAAACACCTTAAAAACAAATAGCATCTCAAGCCGGAGCCAGAGATGCTATCTTTATACTAAGTGCGGTATCAGCCTACAATCAGCTTCATGCCGGGCTTTAATTCGTCACCTTTCAGTTTGTTTGCTTTGCGCAGTTTTTCCACGCTCACGTTATTGTAGCGCTTTGAAATGTTCCAGAGCGTATCACCAGGCTGCACGTGGTGCACGGTCTGCGGTTTCTCAATCTCTGCTTTTTTCTTAGCCGATGCCTGCTTAGATGACACCATCACGATGGCGGCGCTCTCCTTGGGCACGTCATTGGCGTTAGGACCAGCGTTCTTGCCTGTATTAGCCGGAAGTTCCTCTGCCGAGGCCAGCAAAGTAGTCTCCGTTGCCGGGCCTTCTTTCAGTTTCACGTCCTGCGTTGCCGGAGCTTCTGGTTTGAACACCACCAACTTCTGATTAGCCGTCAGCATGTTTCCTGAGATTTTGTTCCAGGCTTTCAGCTGTTCTACCGTTACGTTCTGCTCTTTCGCAATCTTAGACAGGTTATCATTGTTGCGCACTGTGTAGAAAGATTTTTTCAGCGAGCTGTCTGTAGGAACAGGTTCTGCTTTGGCCAGGATGATAGGAGAGGCCTCCTGCAAAGAAGGCAGCTTGGTTCTGGCCGGAGCTTTGTAAGGAGCTCTATAGCGAGACGAGTCCAAAATAGCCATTCGGTTCTCCGCCAGGAACGAACGAACATCAGCCGGAATGCGCAACGGGAAGTTAGAAACGTTCTCCGGGATGTGCTTCAACTTCAACGCCGGGTTCAGGTCCACAATCTGATTTTCAGGCAGATTCAGTTGCTTGGCCAACAGTTTTAAATCCAATGATTGACTGATGAGCAATGTGTCTACCGCGATAGGCATCTGCAACTTGGCAGGATGGAGGTTATGGTCCTCGGCGTGGTTCAGAGCATACACCAAGGCCGTGAAAGACGGAACATAGGCACGCGTTTCCTTAGGCAAATACGGATAAATGCCCCAAAACGTCTTCTTTCCGCCAGAGCGCGTAATCGCTTTCCTAACATTACCCGGACCACAGTTATACGCTGCCAAGGCCATTTCCCAACTCCCGAACATGCGGTACAGCTGCTTCAAAAACTTACAGGCTGCCTCTGTAGATTTCTCCGGGTCCATGCGCTCATCCAGGTAATGGTTCTGCACCAGGCGGAATTCACGACCAGTGAAGTCCATAAACTGCCACAGACCAACCGCTTTCGCCGAAGAAACTGCTTTAGGCAGCAACGCTGATTCTACCACTGCCAAATACTTCAACTCATCGGGCATGTTGTGCTTGGCCAGGTACTTCTCAAACATAGGGAAGTACATGGGTTTGCGCTCTAACACACGCCGGGTGTATTTCCGGTTCCGGATAGTGAAGTAGTCAATCAACCCTCTTACCTGCTTGTTGAACTCCAGGGGGATCTCTTGCTCCAGACAGCTGAGGCGGTCTTGAATCAGTTCATCGGTTTCTACCGGAATGAATTCTACAGAGTCAACAAGTACCTTGGTAGTGTCTTTTACTTGCACGACTGGAGATTCCAGTGTCGGCATTTCCTGGGCGTGCAGGGCAGAGCCCAGGCCTAGTGTAAGTACAAGGCCAGTAAGAAGGGTAGTTTTGCGCATTAGGCGGTTAGGTGTGGTTGATGGTTCATCAGTTGTTTGGAGAAGGCCAGTAACTGTTCTTCGCCAAAAGCTTTGGTCATCAGCTGTACCCCAATTGGGAGCCCTGCGGCGTCTGTGCCAATTGGTAACGAAATAGCCGGAATGCCTGCCAGGTTTGCCTGTACCGTGTAGATATCTTCCAAGTACATGGCCAGCGGGTCCTTGGTGTTTTCCCCTATCTTAAAGGCAGTGGTAGGGGTGGTAGGTAGAATCAGAAAATCGTATTGGCTCAGAAGCTCATCGGTTTTCTCTTTGATGAGGCGGCGTACTTGTTGCGCCTTGGTGTAGTAAGCGTCGTAGTAGTCGGCGGAGAGCACGAAGGTGCCCAGGATAATGCGGCGCTGTACTTCCTTCCCGAAGCCTTCGGAACGGGTTTTCTTGTACATAGAAGCCAAATCCGTCGCGTTCTGGCTCCGGAAACCGTACTTAACCCCATCGTACCGGCCCAGGTTTGAACTGGCCTCGGCGGTGGTCAGGATGTAATAGGTTGGCACAATATAATTTAAAAAATGGAATTCCACCGGTTCAACGGTATGGCCGTCAGCCTGAAGCCCATCCAAGACACCTTGCACGGCTGCTTTTACCTCAGCATTCAAACCCGGACTCTCGAAAGAATCACGGATGAACCCGATGCGGGCAGGGCGGTCAAAGGTCAGGTTTTGGCTGTAGGCAGGAACTGGACGCTGGCTTACGGTGGCGTCAAACTCATCGGCGCCCGCCATCACTTCCAAGAGAAGGGCAGCGTCTTCCACGCTCTGCGTGATAACACCAATCTGGTCAAAAGAAGAAGCGTAGGCGATCAGGCCATAGCGTGAGATACGGGAATAGGTAGGTTTCATGCCCACTACACCGCAATACGCAGCCGGTTGACGCACGGAACCACCGGTGTCTGAGCCAATAGAAGCTAAGCAAAGGTCGGCTTGTACAGCCACGGCAGAACCACCTGAAGAGCCACCCGGCACGCGGGTGTTGTCTACTTCGTTAAGGGCAGGACCAAAAGAGGAGTTCTCGTTGGAACCACCCATGGCAAACTCATCGCAGTTCTGGCGCCCAATGATGATGGCATCCTCGGCCAGCAGGCGCTGCACGGCGGTAGCGGTGTAAAGTGATTTGAAACCGTTCAGGATTTGGCTGGAAGCCTGGAGCGTGTGGCCCTCGTAGGCCAGCACGTCTTTGATGCCAATCACCATTCCGGCCAGTTTGCCGGCCGTGCCGGCTTTCATTTTGGCATCCACTTCTTCGGCTTGCCGAAGGGCTTCCTCTTCAAACACCTCCAGAAACGCGTTCAGATGACGCTTGGTGTTGATGTTCTCCAGGTAACGCTCCACAAGTTGACGGCAGGAGAGTGCGCCTCTGCCTATCTCCTCGCGGATAGCGTCAAGGGATGTATAACGCATGTATTAAACGTTCGGGTTATGGGTAGTAGGGTTTGGGTTGGCATTTGGCGCATTGTCATAAGGCGCATTGCCGTAAGGAGCACCGTTGGTATAAGGTGCGTTGTTGTTGTAATTAGGATTGTTATAACCTGGGTTTGGGTTGGTGTAGCCCGGGCCATTGTTATAATTGTTTCTGTTCTGGGTATTGGAATGCTGGTCATTGGTGCCAGCGTTCTCAATGTCGTTCTTGATCTCTTTGGTGGCGTCTTTGAACTCCCGGATTCCTTTCCCTAAGCCACGGGCCAGGTCTGGAATACGCTTGGCGCCAAACAGCAACAAAACGATTAACACAAGAACGATCATCTCGCCGGTTCCTAAGTTGCCGATAAATAATAAGCTGGATAACAACATAGCTCTACTAATAAGGTGTTAAGAATGTAAAATTAGGGTATAATTTTCAATTACAAGGCACATCTGGGCAAGTTTAAAACGGACAGGTAGATGGGGGTATTTCAAAACACCCAGTATATTTATAATCCATTTTTGGCCTGTTTCCCAGAAAATACCCGCAAAGGAGCCAGAACCTACGTTTTTTCATCTGCTTCCGGTTTTTTGCGTAGGTTTACTTCTGCGATTAAAATTTTCTCTGTGCGCCGCAAGCTTCTTTCTTTTCTTACGTCTTTGTCAACCCTGTGGCTATTACTGGGAGTAGGATGCCAGTACGTGCCGCCGCACGTTTTCTGGCCCGCCGGCTTCATCTCCATGTCTTTGCCCGGAGCTCTGGTCATGAACGGCGTGCTGTTGTTGCTGTGGCTGTGGCATCGCCCGGTGTGGGCGTTATGGCCGGCGTTGCTCATTTTCCTCTTTTGGGGACAGCACACGCGCTACTTCAACCTGAGTGGTACAAACGAAAGCCTCACCCCCGAAGACCGACTAATCAAAGTTCTGAGCTATAACGTGCGCGTCTTCAACGTTTATAAACACCTCCACGAGGCTGACCCGGACTTACCCGAGAAAGAGATGGAGTGGGTAGCCGAGCACCCCGCCGATATTCTCTGCCTGCAAGAGTTCTACAACGAAAAGGGCCACAAAACCTGGGATAGTCGCAAACGGGTAGGCAAGCAGCAGAAGCGGGAAATCTATGTGGGGAAAGCGCTGACCAATAATATTGGGGCCGAGTTTGGCCTGGCGATTTTCTCCAAATACCCCATCGTGAAGAAAGGGACCGTCTCCTTTGACCGGCCTACCAAAAACCAAGTGATTTTCGTGGATGTGAAACTTCCGTCAAAGGACACCCTGCGCGTGTACAACATGCACCTGGAATCCATGGCGATAGAAGAGAAAGATGTGGAGGCCGCCGTGCAGAGCGAGGCAGGCCTAAAAACCAAAGGCCGTAACATTGCCCGTCGTCTCAAAGGTGGGTTCATCGCGAGAAGCCACCAAGTCAACAAACTGTTGGAGCACATCCAGGAAAGCAGACACCCCGTACTCCTCTGCGGCGACCTCAACGATCTGCCCAGTTCCTACACCTACCAACAACTTCGACGCCATCTGAAGAACGGCTTCGAGGAAGGCGGCAACGGCTTTGGATTCACCTACAACGGCAAACTCCCCATCCGGATAGATAACCAATTCTTCAGCGACCGCCTGGAACTACTTCAGTTCGATGTCTTGGACCAAATCCAGTTCACTGACCATTTCCCACTTACCTCTACCTACGTGCTGAATGCTCCTGCCGCAGAGGAAGGAGATTGATGTTTTGAGGCTTTTTTGTTGAAAACAGGTTTTAAACCGTTTTGAGGCGCTCGCCTCACGGCAGTTACAAACTGCCGGTCATTTTGGGTCCAAGTCACAGACCTGAACCATGTAAAAGCAACAGTGCGTGGAAGACGCAAGGTATTGCGTCTCTACAGAAGAGCCCGTCTTGTGCAAAGAAGACCTCGCAGGACCTCCGGACACTGGGAGGTCTGAGGTCCTGCCGGCGAATCCCTTATCCAGCCTTTCGGTTGAGCGCCTTGTCAGGTTCCGGTGCCGTGAGGCATTGCGACTGAAAGGAGCAAAGGAAGCTGGCGCAGCGCGATGCCGGAAGGCGGGGCCCCGCGGCCGTGAGCGCTCGGAGGGAAACGATGCAACAAGAAAGCTTATAAACTCACGCAAACGGCGGAGCCACGCCAGTAAAAAAGGACAATGGTATCAAAATACAAAGGCTCTTTGTAAGCAAAAGCCAATTGCCTCCCTACAACCCCATCCACCCAAAAGAAACCAGCTTTCCGCCCATTTCCCCTAAAACAAGCCCTAAACGCAACACCCCCCTTGCCAAAAGGTAAAGAAAAAAGCAGCGTAAACCCACGAACTCCGTACCGTTACCACAAGTACCAGTAAGTTTTATAATTTTGCCGCATGAACCACCCATTGTCTTTATATAATACCCTCACCCGGACCAAAGAACCGTTTACCCCAATAGAGTCCCCGTTTGTAGGCCTGTACGTCTGCGGACCTACCGTCTACGGCGATGCGCACCTGGGCCACGCTCGGCCGTACATCACCTTTGATGTGATGCGCCGCTACCTGCAGTATCTGGGCTACAAAGTGCGGTACGTACGCAATATCACCGATGTAGGCCACCTGCAGAACGATGCCGACTCAGGCGAAGATAAAATCCAGAAACTAGCCAAAGCCGCGCAGTTGGAGCCCATGGAAGTGGTGGAAAAATACACCAACAGCTTCCACCAGGACATGACCAGCCTGAACGTGTTGCCGCCAGACATTGAGCCCCGCGCCTCAGGCCACATCATTGAACAGATTGAAATGATTCGGGAAATTCTGGAAAACGGATTAGCCTATGAATCCAACGGGTCTATTTATTTCGATGTGCCCGCCTACAACAACCAGCACAACTACGGTAAGCTGTCGGGCCGTGTGATTGAGGATTTGCTGTCCAATACCCGCGACAACCTGGAAGGACAGGAAGAGAAACGCTCACCGTTGGATTTCGCGCTTTGGAAGAAAGCATCGCCCACGCACATCATGCGTTGGCCCTCGCCTTGGTCAGAAGGGTTCCCGGGCTGGCACCTGGAGTGCTCGGCCATGAGCCGGAAGTACTTGGGCAAGCAGTTTGACATCCACGGCGGCGGACTGGATTTGATGTTCCCGCACCACGAGTGCGAGATTGCGCAAAGCCAGGCCAGCCACAACCACACCGATGCCGCGCGCTTTTGGGTGCACAACAACCTCATCACCATCAACGGGAAAAAGATGGGCAAGTCGCTGGGCAATTTTATTACGCTGGGCGAGTTCTTTACAGGTAGTCACGAGGCGTTGCAGCAGGCGTATTCGCCCATGACGGTGCGGTTCTTCATTCTGCAGGCCCATTACCGCAGCACCCTGGACTTCAGCAATGAAGGCTTGCAGGCCGCTCGTAAAGGCTACCTGAAAGTCATCAACGGTCTGCGCATCCTGGATCAACTGCAATACCCTGAAACGGCCGGGACGGTAGACGCCAAAGCCGAAGAGGAAATCAAGAAGCTGACCGCTGAGTTGTTTGAGCCTTTGAACGATGACCTGAACACCGCCAAATCAATTGCGGCCTTGTTCAACCTGCTTAAGAAAATCAACAGCATGCACACTGGCGGCTTCAAGCTGGAGACCATTTCTGCTGAGACCTTTGAGCAGATGCGCACCCAATACCGCAGCTTGGTGCTGGACGTATTAGGCCTGAAAATAGAGCAAACCGCCGATGCACAATCGCTGTTAGACGTAGTGCTGGGCTTTTACAAAGAAGCAAAGGAAAACAAAGATTACGGCAAGGTAGATGTCATCCGGGCGCAGTTGAAAGGGCAGGGCATTGTGATCAAAGACATGAAAACCGGTATTGACTGGGCTTATGAAGAATAACATGAAAGTTCTGGCGTTAGGCCTGCTACTCGCCGCCAGCCTTCCGGCCTGCGACAAAAAGACGAACTCTGAGGCGACCACCACAGCTGAGCAACCCGCCACCGCCGCCAAGGAGAACGTGCCCGCTTTCAACGCCGATTCGGCCTATCAGTTTGTGGCGAAGCAGGTTTCGTTTGGACCTCGGGTGCCTAATACCCCGGCGCACCGAGCCTGCGGCGATTACCTCATTGGCAAGCTGGAAGGATACGGAGGCACCATGCAAGTGCAGTCTTTCACTGCCAAAGCGTATGATGGTACGGCCTTGAGCCTGCGAAATATTATGGCGCAGTTCAACCCCAAGGCCAGCAAGCGTATTTTACTCGCCGCCCATTGGGACACCCGCCACGTCGCTGACAAAGACCCGAACAACCCCACCAAACCCAACGACGGTGCCAATGATGGTGGTAGCGGCGTGGGTGTTCTGCTGGAGATTGCGCGGCAACTTCAGGCCAATCCGCTTACGGGAAATGTGGGCGTAGACCTCATGTTGTTTGACGGCGAAGACTACGGTCAGCCTGATAACACCGGCGAATACAAAGAAGATACCTGGTGTCTGGGGTCGCAGTACTGGGCCAAAAACCTGATGCCAAAAGGCTACTCCCCTAATTATGGCATTCTGCTGGACATGGTAGGGGCGAAGGGTTCCAGATTTGCGCGGGAAGAAACGAGCCGGGCATACGCCGGCGATGTAGTGGAGAAAGTGTGGCGCACGGCCAACCAGATCGGGTACTCAGACTATTTCCCGTTCCAGGATAGCCCCGGTATTACGGATGATCATACCTACATCATCCAGCACGCCAACATCCGGATGGCCGATATCATTGCCTATGACCCTACGAGCCCAGACGGATTCTTCGGGCCGTATCATCACCGGCAGACGGATAACATGGACATCATTGACCGAAATACATTGAAAGCAGTAGGCCAAACTGTTTTGCATGTGGTCATGACCGAACAATAAAATAACTCGGTTATATTTTGAGGCCGTTTTCCGGGAATCAGCCGGGAAACGGCTTTTGTTTTATCCCTGCTTCAGAAAGGAGAAGCTATTTTAAGCCCAGTTTCCTGAAAAGGGGTTAAAAGCGGGTAGGGGTATATTCCAGGGAAACGCCGGTGTTTTCCACGCGCAGCGTAGCCTCACGGCCTACCACCAGCGCCAGATTCCTTGCCACGTGCCCTACCGGGAAATCAAAGCAGATAGGGTAGCCGTAGCCTCCGCAGTGTTCCAGAATAATCTTCGGCACATCTTTCCCGAAGGGAACGGCGGTGTCGTTCATGTCTGAGAATTGGCCCACGATTAATCCCGCTAGTTTTGCAAGTTTTCCTTGGCGGCGCAGGTGCACCAGAACGCGGTCTACATTGTAGTAATATTCACCCACATCTTCCAGAAACAGGATTTTGCCCGTGTAATCCATGTCTGAGGCCGTAGCGGAAATGGTGTCCAACAGAATCAGATTACCGCCTATTATTTGACCGGTGGCGGAGCCTAGAATGTTCTGGGGGTGGGCCGGAAGAGAGTAGGGAAGTGGTTCGTGAAAGAGGATTTGGTAAAGTGTGTCATCGGCTTCCTGCGTATCTGGTTTGCCCATGAGCAGCGGCATGGTACCGTGGACGCTTTCCAGGCCTAATGCGTGCAAATGGCAGAGCATAGCCGTAACATCGCTGAAGCCAATGACCCATTTAGGATTTTTCTGTAAGCTGCTGAAATCTATTTGATCCAGAATGCGGGTGGTGCCGTACCCGCCTCGGGCAGAGAAGATGGCTTTTATCTCGGGGTTGTCCAGCATCTGTTGAAAATCAGTGAGGCGCACGGCATCGGCCCCGCCGAAATAACCGTCTTCCGCTCCAATACTTTGGCCTAGTATTACCCGCAGGCCCCAGGCTTCTAATAAACGAATGCCCTCCTGGATATCTTCTAAACTTACTTTTCGGGCTAAACAGACAATGCTAACGGTATCTCCTTTCTGCAGGGCGGGTATGGTCACGGTGGGTAAATCAATGGAATGAACCCCTAAAGTAAGGAAATCTTCAGGGATGATGGCCAATAGCCGTATTTTTACGTACAAGATGCGGGTCTTTCTTCACCCAGGAAGAAGGGTATTTCTCCGAGAGACATTTTCCAGGTTTCTACTACCATTTTTCAGAATTTTAGGCTGTAGTAATTGTCTAAAGATGAAAAGGTTACGAATATTTACACAAAGCTAGGTATTGAAGATGTGTGGGGCTTGATGTAGGTTTGTGTTCGGGAGCCCAGAGGATTCAACATGTACTTGGTTTCTTGCCTGGGTTTACTGTGCTTTAAACAAACTTCTATGATTAAACTTTACCCTAAGAGCATTATTCCTGTGAACTGGCGCCTGGCTTCGGCGGTGGGGTGCCTTTTGTTGGCGCTCGCTTTCAACGGGGCTGCCCAAGGCAAACGGGAATTCGCTACGGGCCTTAGATCCAGAAAAGCCAGCACTATCTCTAAGGTTTCGTCCCAGGATGCTCGTGCCAAAACCCAGCAGCGGGTCCTCCGGACCGGAGAGAGTGGTGCCACCCAGCCACGCTCCGCGCAAGAATACTCCTGGAACGCAACCACTAACGCCTGGGTGTTGGGGTATAACCATGCCTATACGTACAATACAAACGGCCTGCTGACCGAGGATTTCACCACCCAAGCCGATAACACCAATTTCTCTAGGTTCAACACCACCTATGATACCCACAAGAACGTCACCGAAGACCTGCAATATTACTGGACAGACGATGCCTGGATTCTATCCAACGGTTTCCGAGACGCTTATACCTACACCAATGGCAAGGTAGCCAGCATTGTTTCCCAGTTCCACAAGAACGGAGTCTGGAGCAACTCCACAAAGCAAGTCTTTACCTACAATACAGCCGGCCATCTTACCGACATTACCGCCTATGGCTGGGATACCAATGCTTGGGTAATAGAGGATAGAACCGTACTCGGATACACTGCCGGAAGTGATCGCCCGATTTCAGTGACCTACCAGGAGTGGGAAAACAATGCTTGGAAAGATTTTGAGCGGTACACTGATATCGTCTGGCACAGCTTTGAAAACACCAATTTCTCTGATCCCGAGACGTGGCAACTAGCCAGTTACACCTATCAGGAACGGGAAAATAATGGCTGGGTGAATTTACTGAAGGAAACCAGGACTTACTCGGCCAACGATAGTTATGTGGCAGTGGGCGAGGAGTGGGTAAATAACGCGTGGGTGAATGCGTATCGGTATGCCGATACCTTCGATGAGAAGGGAAATCTGATTCTTGGGGTGGAGGAGAGTTGGGTGAATGGGGCCTGGGTTATTGAGAACGGCTTCAAATACCTCCGCACCTACGACAGCAACGGCAACATGGCCGAGGTTGTCTTCCAACGGTGGGAACCCACGTCTGAGGGATCTGTGGAGGGTGCGTACGTGAACCAGGATCGGTATGTGTACAGCAACTTCCAGGTAGTGCTCTCAGCTAAAGAAGACCTGGAAAAACTAGCCTTGCAGGTGTATCCAAATCCAATGGCTGGCAAATTTTCCATCAGGTTAGACCAAAACCATGGCGCTACCGCCAAAGTAATGAGTCTGGCCGGGCAAGCCTTGTTCACCACCTCCTTGACCAATCCGGCCAAAGGACAGGAAATCAATATCTCTCACCTTCCGGCCGGGACTTATATCTTGCAGATTCAGACTAAAACCGGCGTGCGCAGCCAGAAAATTGTAAAGCTGTAACCGTTCTTCGTAAGAGAACCAGAAAAAGCCCCGACTCTGCAAAGCGCCGGGGCTTTTTTGTGCCTTTTCTAAAAACAGCCTCAAAATGCCCCCATCACTAAGCCGTAACTTATCTTTGATTCAAATTCTACATTCCTAATTCCTAATTAAACAGTGGCCCGTATCAAAATAGACCTTCCCGCCAGTTTCTCTTTCCAGACCGAAATGCCCATCCGGATCACTGATCTCAATTATGGCGGCCATTTGGGCAATGATGCTTTGCTGAGTCTCCTGCACGAGGCGCGCGTTAGATTCCTGAAAGAACATGGCTATTCTGAAATGGATTTTGCCGGGGCTGGGCTCATTATGTCAGACGTGGGAATCGTGTACAAAGGTGAGGGATTTTACGGCGATGTGCTCACCGTGCAGGTGCAGGCCACCGAGTTCAGCAAGTACGGCTTCGATCTGGTTTACCGCCTTTCTACCCAAAACGGCAAGGAAATAGCCCACGCTAAAACCGGGATGCTGTGCTTTGATTACCAGCTGCGTAAGCTAAAAACTATTCCGCAAGAAGCCTTAGACCGTCTGGAAACTAAAGCGTAAGATATTTTGTACCTTTGTAGTATGAGTACCACATTGATCCCAGATATCGAGATTCTGAACCGGCAGGACATCCGGAAACTGTCTCTGGACCAACTGAAGGCCTGGATGACGGAAAATGGCGAGAAGCCGTTCCGCGCCAAACAGGTCTACGAGTGGGTCTGGAAACTTACGGCTACCTCGTTCGCGGAGATGAACAACATCAGTCTGCCGCTGCGCGAGAAACTGGAGCGTTTCTTCACCATCAACAGCGTGGAAGTGAACACCAGCCAGTTGAGTTCAGATTATACCATAAAATCCACGTTCCGGCTCTTTGACGGCAACATTGTGGAAGGCGTGCTGATTCCGCACCCCAAACGCATGACCGCCTGCGTGTCCAGCCAGGTAGGTTGCTCGTTGACCTGCTCTTTCTGCGCCACCGGCAAGATGGACCGCATCCGCAACCTCAACGCTGATGAGATCTATGACCAGGCAGTGCGCATCAAGGAACAGACCGAGAACAACTACAACCGGCCATTGACCAACATCGTGTACATGGGCATGGGCGAACCGCTTTTGAATTATGCCAACGTGATGAAGTCTATTGAGCGGATCACCGCGCCCGATGGACTGAACATGGCAGCCCGCCGCATTACGGTAAGTACCGCCGGCATTGCCAAGATGATCAAGAAAATGGCCGATGACGGCATCAAAGCCAATCTGGCCCTTAGTCTGCACGCCGCCAATGACACCAAGCGCAACGAGATCATGCCCATCAACGAGACCAACTCGCTGGAGGCCTTGAAGGAAGCGTTGGTGTACTACCACCAGAAAACCGGCCGCAAGGTAACGTATGAGTACATCCTGCTCAGCCACTTCAATGATAATATCGAGGATGCCCAGGAATTGCTGCAGTTCTCCAAGATTATCCCTTGCAAGGTGAACATCATTGAATACAATCCTATTGAGGGAGGGCAGTTCAAAAAGTCATCTGATGACCGTCTAGAGCCATTTATGCGCTACTTAGCCGACAGAGGCGTACAGGTGAACGTGCGCCGCAGTCGCGGAAAAGACATTGACGCTGCTTGCGGGCAGTTAGCCATCAAAGACAAGAAAACAGAAGCCTAGGCGTTTGCCAAATGATAGAAACAGAAAGAGCCACCCCTTGAGGTGGCTCTTTCTGTTTTAGGCCTGTTTTTAGGAAAATAAGCTCTAAATAGGTTTACAGTTGCCGCGGCGAGGTACGGAGCGCATCTCTGATCTCAGTGAGCAGAACTTCTTCCTTGGTCGGCGCGGGAGGAACATCAGGCGAGGCCGCCTTTTTACGTTTGAGGGTGTTCATCACCTTCACCACCATGAAAATAGCGAAGGCAATGATGAGGAAGTCAATGATGCTCTGGATGAAATTTCCATAGTTCAGGGTCACGTCCGTTAATTTCCCATCTGGGCCCATGACTCCTTGCCGAAGTATCAGTCTCAGGTCTTTGAAATCTACTCCCCCCACCATGATACCCAACGGAGGCATCAGGATATCTTCCACAAACGAGGTGACTATCTTCCCGAACGCAGCGCCAATAATAATACCAACCGCTAAATCTACTACGTTGCCCCGCATGGCAAACTCTTTGAATTCAGATGTCATGGACATAATGGTATGGTTTAAAGGTTAGGAAAAGAAGAAATACAGAAAGCGTGATTAGCGGTTTTTTACCACCAACGTGCTGGCGATTTTGTCGTGCAGAGCTTGCTTGCGCGATGAAAAGGCTGCCATGATATACCCGATGAACATCACCATGGTAGACAGGATAGAAGCGAAAGACCTTCCCAAAGACCTCCCGAAGGAAATGCGCTGCCCGTGCTCATCGGTTACTTTCAGGTTTAAGGCCCTTTTACCCAAAGTGGCCTGCCAAGACGAGCTTTCCATAATGGACTTGTAGAGGATTTGCAGGATAGAAGTGATGGCGATGGAAGTAGACATGGCTGCTATTATGGCGAAAGGATTAGCGGCGTCTGTCGCTACGGCAGTGCCCCCAATCAAAACAGTGCTGATAATCCAATTGGGAATCATCAGCACGAAGCCATCAATTATAACCGCGACAAACCGGATCCAGAAACCTGCATACGCTACTGTATGGGAAGTGTCATAGATGTCAGAGAAAAATGAATCCTGGGTAGTGGTGTTTTCCATAAGGTAAAGGGTTAGAGTTAGGTTAGTACGTGTTCAAGATAGGATTATTTCAGCAAAAGACAAGACGTATTTCCCTTAAATATCCTGGTAGTGAAGAGTTTTGCTCCCTTGAGAGAGTTGAATTCGATTTAACCTTGATTTTCCTAAAAACAGGCGAGAAACACCAAATAAAGATAAAAGCCCTGCTATACCAGTAATAGCAGGGCTTTAAATGAATGGAAAAGATACCGTTATTTCGTCTCTTTCTTTTCTTTCAGCATAATGGCATCCACGTTCTTGCTCCGGATGAGCTGGTTCAGCGCTGGTAAATCAGTTGCGAAAACCTGGTTCAGCTTTTTCAACTGCTCGTCAATCTGGGCCATTACTTCTTTCTGGAACGCATACATCTGGTCAGTGGGCCGGAAGTCACCTACCGAGGCCTGAGAAGCCAGGTTCGCCAGTTTGTTGTTCAGCCTGATGGGGAAGTTCAACGGGTCCTGACCGCTGCGGTTTTTGGTCTGGTACAACGTTTCCTCCACTTCGGTCATTTTCTTGTTCATGGCCTTTGCGGCATCCAGCACGTCTTTCATGTCGGCACGGCCTTGGAAACGGGCAGTAACGGCATTCATCTGGGTGCGGGCTTCGCGTATTTTGCTGATGGCGTCATGCGTTTCGGTGAGTTTGTCGCGCACGGAGAGCAGGAATGCTTGCTGGGCCTGAAGATCTGCCAGCGGCGTTTGGCTGCGTGGGTCTTGTAAGATCACAAACTCTGTTTCCTGCGGCTGTCCGTTCACCGTTAAACGGGCTTTGTACGTGCCGGGAATGGCTTTTGGCCCTTGCGTGCCACCGCCCCACAGAATCATACCTTCAAAGCGGGATGCCTCGGGGTAGGTCATGTTCCACACAAAGCGGTTCAGGCCGGTTTTCGCCTCCAGTTTGTCAGCGGCTTCTTTGGCGCCGTACGTATATTTCTTGATCAGCTTGCCGTCTTTCTCCAGAAGCTCCAGCGTTATTTTAGAAGTGGTATCTGGGGCAGTAGGCAAATAGAAATGCATCATCACCCCACCCGGATGGTTCTGGCCTTCAAACTTGGTGTTCGCGAAATTGGCGCCCAAGGTTTTGTAGGTAGGCATCGGTTTGAACAGGTGAAACTTACCGTCGGCTAACTGCGGAGTGAGTTGGTGCAGCAACGTTAAATCATCAATGATCCAGAAGCCCCGCCCTTGCGTGGCGGCAATGAGGTTGTCGTTTTTGATGGTCAAATCCGTGATGGGCACCAGCGGCAGATTCAGGCGGAATGGCTTCCAGGAAGTCCCTTCATTAAACGAGATGTACATACCGTATTCCGTACCCGCGTACAGCAAACCGGGTCGTTTAGGATCTGCGCGTACTACGCGGGTAAAGTGCGTGGCCGGAATGCCTGTGGTGATTTTCGTCCAGGTTTTACCGTAATCCGTGGTTTTGAAAAGCAGCGGCTGGAAGTCACCGGTTTTGTAGAGCGTAGCCGCCATGTACATCACACCTTTTTGGGTAGGGTGCGGGTCCACGCTGTTGATCATGCTCCACTCAGGCAGCGCCTTAGGCGTTACATTGGTCCAAGTCTTGCCAGCGTCACGGGTCACGTGTACCAGACCATCATCAGAACCGGTCCAGATCACACCTTCCTCAGCCGGAGATTCCATGGCCGCGAAGATGGTGCCGTAGTACTCCACGCTGGTGTTGTCTTTAGTAATCGGTCCACCGGATGGTCCTAGTTTGGACTTGTCGTTGCGCGTCAGATCCGGGCTGATGACTTCCCAGCTTTGGCCTTCATTGGTGGTCACGTGCACGTGGTTAGACGTGGTGTACAGCCGGTTGGCGTTGTGGGGCGAGAAGAAGATAGGGAAGTTCCACTGAAAACGGTACTTCATGCCCTCGGCACCGTGCCCCATTGGGTTATCTGGCCACACGTTGATGGTGCGCTCAAAGCCGGTCTTGTGGTCCAGACGACCGATGAAGCCGCCGTAGTTTCCGCCGTACACAATCTCGGGGTCTTTGGGGTTCACCGCAATGTGCGCGCTTTCAGAACCCGCAGTTTCTTCCCAGTCGTGCTGACCGATGCTGCGGCCACTGGTCCGGCTGGCAATCCGGACGGCGCTGTTGTCCTGCTGCGCTCCGTAGATGCGGTACGGGAAAGCGTTATCGGTGACTACGCGGTAAAACTGGCCAGTAGGCTGATTGTCTGGCGTGCTCCAGTTTTCGCCGCCGTCAAAGCTCACCTGCGCTCCGCCGTCATCGGCGATGATCATGCGCTTGGGGTCTTCGGGGGCAATCCAAAGGTCGTGGTGGTCAGAGTGCGGGGTGGAAATAGATTTGAAGGTTTTACCGCCGTCAGTAGAGTAATGGTGGCCTACGTTGAGCACGTACACGCCATCTATGTTCTGCGGATCAGCGGTAAGGCGGGTGTAGTACCAAGCGCGTTGGCGCAGGCTGCGGTCTTCGTTTACTTTGGTCCAGCTTTCGCCGCCGTTCTCCGAGCGGAACAATCCGCCGTCTTCGGCTTCCACCAAAGCCCATACGCGCTGGTTGTTTACCGGCGAAACGGTCACGCCGATGATGCCCAACGTGCCTTTCGGTAAACCGGTGGCGCGGGAAATTTCCTTCCAGGTGTCACCGCCGTCGGTGCTTTTCCAGATGCCGGAGCCGGGTCCGCCCGAGGAAAGGCTGTACGGAGTGCGTTGTACTCGCCAGGAGGTAGCATACAGGTTTCTGGGATTCACCGGGTCAATGGTGAGGTCTACTACTCCCACTTCTTTGTTCACGAACAAGACGCGTTCCCAGTTCTTGCCGCCGTCTTTGGAACGGTACACGCCACGCATGTCATTGGGTGCATAGATGTTCCCCATGGCCGCTGCATAAACCAAATCAGGGTTTTTGGGGTGGATGCGCACGCGCGAAATGTGCTTGGAATCTTTCAGCCCGATGTGTTTCCAGGTCAAACCGGCATCTTCAGATTTCCACATCCCGAAACCTGAGGACACGTTTCCGCGCACGGTTTTCTCGCCTTCGCCCACGTAAATCACGTTGGGGTCAGCTTCGCTCACCGCCACCGCGCCAATGGAACCTCCGAAGTACTTGTCAGAGATATTCTCCCAGCTGGCCCCACCGTCTTTGGTGCGCCACACGCCGCCACCTGTAGCCCCAAAGTAATAGAGGTTCGGTTTGCCCGGTACGCCGGTCACGGTAGCCGAACGTCCGCCCCGGTACGGGCCGATGGACCGCCACGTCATGCCATTGTATAATTTTTCAGGATACGGGTCCTGGGCTGCTTTCTTGTCTCTGGAAGTGCTGGACTTCGGCTTTTTCTGAGCCTCAGAAGTGAGGGGAGCTAAAAGGGTTAATCCACCCAGCAGCAGGGGAAGGCACTGCCGGAAGAACTTGGGAGGTAAAGAGTTTTGCATGTACGTCAGTTTGTTTGGGTGGTGTTTGGAATGCAGCTAGTAAGCTACTGAAAAATAGCCAATCAGAAAGAAAGCCTTGCCTGTTTAAGAGGTGTTTTTGAGAAAATGGGCGCAAAAAGCAGCAAAAGGTTATCCCTTTTTCTTCTCCATATCGCGCAGCAATCGCACCGTCATGTAGCCTAATCCTAAGGCTAACGCGGCAATGGCGGCCCAAATCAGAATTTTGGAGCTTTTGGGCTGTTTCCCGGATTTAGGGGGACAAAGGGAAGTGATGTTCTGCACCTGAACGACCGGGGTGCTTAGCGGAATGCTGTCCTGGAAGAACTGCAAGTCATACTCCGGGGCGGTTAGTTTCTCATTCCCGAACTGCAATGTATAGGATTGTCCCGGGTTGAGCTCGGCAATCAGGTAGCGGTTGAGCTGCAACACCCGCACCGAGTCAATGGTCAGAGGTGGATTATCGGCGTTCTCAATTTCAATGACCAATCCTTCCACTTTCTGGCGAGGCAAATCCAGCACAGCAGGGGCGTTGGAGTGGAGCAGTAGCGGAACGGAGATTTCCTGCATGCGAGCCCGCCGGAGTTTTCTTCTGCGGCGTTCATACACTTTCTGTTCGCCCAACACTACTCTTCCGGGCCGATGGTACAACGCCGGGGCCGAAATGTACAAAGCCACCTGCTCGGGGTACACCGGTTGCCCGAAACGGAGCCGCAGATAGGTGATGTGGTTCTCGGCACTGTCCACGCGATTCATTGATTGCACCGGAATGCGGGTGTACTTGCCGGCCTCGGAGTACGTGTCGTAATAGCCGGCCTGCAAAATGTTGAGTGGGGCACTAATGGAATCGTTCAACTGGAGCCGGAAGTACCGGTAATTGCTCAACGGAAAGTCCAGCAGTTTGACCTCATTGGTGCTTTTGGTGTTACGGATGGCGTACAACACATCCTGTTCCTTGAGCACGTACCAATCCTGTTGGTCATCGCTGCCGCTCAATGAAACCTGTTTGCGGACCTCGGCATTACCAATGCGCAAGCTGATGTTGTTTATAGCCCGTTTCTGCGGATTGTGCACCAAAAGCTCTGACGTGCCGCCTGGTTTTCTTGTATAGCTTAGAATCTGGTACGGCTTGAACAAGGTGCGGTATTGAAGAGGCACCTCGGTGCGGACCAGGTACGGCACGGCTTGTCCCTTAGAATCAAATACCCTGAGGTCTTCCAAGTTGGGTTGCAGGTGCCCCATCACCTGAGGCGGAAGCAGGATGCGGTGGTAGCCTGGCTGAGTCACCGGAGCAAGTTGAGCCTGCCAGCCAAAATCCTGCGCTGAGGCAGATAGCGTGGGCCATAGAAATCCGGCTAAAAAGAACAGCAGTTTACTCTTCATTTGGAACAGGGCTAGCCTCCAAAGGCTTGGTTTCGCCTTCTAAAATAAGGTTTTTAAGTTTTTGGTACATAAACGATATCACCAGCAACAGCACACCAAGGCAGATGAAGGCTGCAATCTTGCCTCCCTCCGTCATGTCCCGCACATCAAACAGGAAGAGCTTGAGCAAGGTCAGGAAGAACAAGGTGAGCGAGATGATGCGCAGGGTCTTGATTTTCTTGGACATGCCCACCATCATGAGCACAAACGAAATCACGCCCCAAAGAATAGGAAACCCGATTTTCCGGATGTGCCCCATGGAGTTGTACAGCTCAGCAGAGGTGGGGTGCGACTTCAACAACCACAAGTGCACCAATTCAAAGCTGAGCAGAAAGACACCCGCGGCACTGGCTAGCCACAAGCTGATTTTTCCTAGCCTGCTGCCAAATCCAAACTGCTGCTGCATCTTTCTGAGCACTACGGCCAGTAATATAATCAGCGTGAGCAGCGGCAGATAATGACTTAGAAAGGCTGATAGCGTCTCGGTTTGGTTAAACAGATATCCGTTGCGGATGTAGCTCACTGATGGCTGCAGATTGGTCAAATACCCCAGCAGCGCCACCACCGAAAGGCCCATGACTACTCTGCCGTATACCGGATTGGGTAAACGAGTACTCCACGCCAGCAAGCCCAACAGGAACAGATAATGGTAGAAGCCCAGCAACTGTATCTGTACATCGCTGCTCAAGGTAGAATGGGTAAGTTGGTGTTGCAACTCTAGCAGAAGCACCAGATACAGGAATAGCACTAGCGCCAGACCCACCAGGGTTCTGTACACCTGGAAGAACCTGATGGGTGGAGTGGTGGTTTCGGTCTCCCGTCCCAGCAGAAACCAGGTTCCCGCCAAAGAGGCGACTACGACCAGACCGGTGATAAAGAGCTTGTTCAGCAGTAGCGGCAGTCCTGCGCGGGCAATTGAGTAATCTAGCCAGTCCATGGCCAAGCTGCCAAGCATTAACACCAGCACCAGCACCGAGGCGTGTTTCATCAACTGAATCCCTGACCGTTGCGAGAGCCAAAGCAGCAAGACCGCTTCCAACGCCCAGAACAGGGTAATGTAATTGCCTTCCAGCTGAATAGGTGCCGATAAACTCAGGAACGTCAATACCAGCCCAATGAGCAGGTACACCAAATTGCGGTCTACCCGGTTGCTGCGGTAAAGCCCGTACGCAAACACGAAGTTGAAAAGGCCCAGCAGAATAGTGAACAAGCCTCGGTAACTGCCTCCGGCTATCTGTGACATGACGTACATGCCCACCCCATAATACAGAAACGTGTTGCTCAGCAGCATCATAATCTCGGGGCCGGTAAATCTGCGGCGCTCCTTCACGTTGTAAATAAGGTTCATCAGGAAGAACACCAAGTAAAAGAGCGTGGCAAAGACCAGGGCACCCACGTAAGGGGCATTGGGCACGTCTACCACCCGGGTACCGAACCAGCCACCGTATAGAATGATGGTGAAAACGTAGGCAATCAGGTTCAACAGGTTCCATTTTTTGAAGTAGGCCAGCACCAGAATACCCACGTTCAATAGCAGGATAAAGACAAACAGCACCACGTAATTGCCTTCGCCGGTACTCACCATAAACGGACTCCCGAAACCACCCACCAAGGCCAGCACTGCCAGTTCCATGCGGTCATAAGCAATGGACAGGAAGATGGTAAAGCCCGTAATTGCCATCATCAAGATGAACGCCACTGTCTGACTAAAAATCTGATATTCATGGAAGGCAATGGCAATGGTGAAGTACAGCACCGCCATCCCGCCTCCTATCAGCACGGAGCTGAAGGCTTTGTAGTCTTTCCGAAGCCGGTGCGCGATGCCCAGCAATGTGCCGCCCGCCAGCAACCCAATGGCTACCCGGCCAATCTCGTTTATCCAGTCCTGGTCAATGGCATACTTCACGAAGAACCCAATCCCCAGCACCAGAATCCCAATTCCGAGTTTGTTGATGAGGTTCTCGCCGATGAACTTCTCCCAATCCAGCTTGCGCGAGAAAATGGAAGGTTTGGTGGATTCTGCCTCTTGCGGAACAGAGGCCTCCTCAGTTGAGGTAAAAGCAGCGGTTGGTATTGGTTCAGGAGCCGGAATGTGTTCAGGTTGCGCAACCGGTGTTTCAACCGGAATTGGTGTAGGTGGCGTGAAGACCGGTGGAGGCGTAGGAACAGGTTGTGCTACAGGTGGAGCTGAAGCTTCGGCGGAGGGCGAAGCAGCTGCATGGGCAGCATCTCGTCGTATGGCTTCCTGGGCGGCATCCATTGGTGGGCGCACCGTGGAGCGGCTGAGCTGTTCCCGCAGCCGAGCCAGTTCTTCCCGCATATCCTGCATGTCTCGGTGGTGCTGCACAAAATGCCTCGATACACTGGTTCCAAACCAAAGCGCCAGCCCCACCAACACCATAAGCAGTAATACCTCCATAAAAGCCTTTTATTGTCAAGGCTCTATATTACAATTTTATCTGGTAAAACGTGCGCAGGGAAGTGCTGCGCTTGATTTAAGGCTATTTCCCAGAAATTACCTCAAAAGCGTTCGTCAATCAGCTCTTTGTTGATGGCTGCTCCGGCCATGGTACCAACTGCGACAGCCATAGAAACAGAGCGCATCATGATGGTAGCATCGCCGGCTGCGTAAATGCCGGGCACCGTTGTCCTCTGGAGGATATCCACTTTCAGGTGCCCCGCTGGAGTAAGTTCACACCCTGCTTCCTGTGGCAAGGGGCAGTGTTGGGTAAAGGTGGGTCTGGCAAAGATGGCTTTCAGCGGCAGGGTGGAGCCATCTGTGAACACCACGTTTTGCAGGTATCCCTGTTCATGGCTTAACGAAGCAATTTCCCGTTCCTCCAGGGCAATCTGGTGGTTCTGTAATACCATTAACTGCTCCTGGCTGAACGTGTGCTTTCCGTTCGTGAGCACCGTCAACTTGGGCGACCAGTTAGAGATAAGCTTTGCTAATTCAAACGCCATGTCGCCATTGGCCAGAATACCAAGTTCCTGGTGGTGTACTTCGTAGCCGTGGCAATATGGGCAGTACAGCACCGAGATGCCCCAACACTCCACGAATCCTTTCAATTCAGGCATTTGGTCCTTCACACCAGTCGCGAATAAGAGTTTGCTGCCCTTGAAAGTAGCGCCCGCCTCTGTGGTGACTTCAAAGGCACTGGTCTGCCCGGCTACTTTTACTGCTTTGCCATTTTTAATGATAACGGTAGGATATGCCAATACCTGTTCCCGGGCTTTCTGCGCAATAGCGGCGGGCGTTTCGCCATCCTGGGTAAGAAAGTTATGCGAGTGCGGTGTCTGCCAGTTGCAAGGCTGGCCACTGTCCAGCACCAGTACATGCCGAAGTGACCGGCCCAATGCCATGGCCGCGGAAAGCCCGGCGTAACTTCCGCCAACGATAATCACATCAAATTCGGTTCTGTCTTCCATGATATGGTATAATAAGCGGCATCTTAAAAGGAAGCTTAACTTCAGGAATGACTGCTCTGCGTCCTTGGGATGAGCTTCTTTTGAGGTGCCTGGTGGAAATTGTTTTTGGCAAATGTAAATGAATTTTTTATTATTGCAACATTGTTGCATTAGAGATATGAAGAGACGAAACACACCTTCCCAACAGGCTATACTGGCCATGCTGAAGTCTGCAAACTCAGCCTTAAGCCAGGATATGATTGAACAGCAGCTGAAAGGCGAAGCAGACAGAGTTACTATTTACCGGGTTTTGAATCGCTTCTGTGAAGATGGCCTTACTCACCGCATTGTCTCTGATGATGGGAAGTCTTACTTTGCACTATGCCATGGGTGCCAGGAAAACCACCACACACATGACCATTTCCATTTCAAGTGCCTGAGTTGCCAGAAAGTGGAATGTTTATCTGAGAAAGTGCAGGTGTCCTTGCCACAAGGATATCGGGCCCAAAATGTGAATGCTTGGGTGTCTGGGCACTGTGCTAGTTGTAGTGCCTAATGAGGTAAAGCTGTTTTAAGGGCCTTTTTTGGAAATAGGGCGGCAAACGGGTCCTTTGGTTATGGTTGCCAAACAAGGAGGCTGAACCCCATAAAAAGCATTTTTTGAGTTGAGTTCTTTAGGTGCAAGTGGGAAGGATGGCTTGAATAGACCTTAATTTACCTTTAAAGCCTTTCTTAGGAGAGGAATAGCGGTGCTTATGTATATACTGGAATACACATATCTAGGAATGCAGAAAAGCCCTACAAATGAGACTTGAAGTCATTTGTAGGGCTTTTCTTGTAGAGAGCCTTTTAGTCTTGAAGATTCAGGAAGATACCAATTCTCTTTAGTTTATAAGAACTTAGTTGCAGGTGTAAGTAAACAGGGACTTATACTCGGTTTGACTCCATGAAGCCTTTCTAATAATCTCAGTTACAGCTCCGCTAGTGTTGTACTTATAGGAATAAGTATCCGTGAGGGTTGATTGTCCGTCTGAAGAGGTATACACTTCTTTGGCAGGGTTGTTCCTGCTCTCCCCATTTAAAGGCAATCCTTTCACCATGAAGACAGGGTTAAGTTTATCATCATAATTAGAGTAAACCCTATAGCCAGACACTGCTGTTCCATTTTGAACGTAATATGTTTCTTTGGAAATGTTCTGGCTGTCTCCTGCATACTCGTAGATAAACTTATTAGTAGACCCATCCATTGTCCTCAATTGCTGAATCATGCGTTTGTTGGCATCATAAGTATAGGTAGATACCCAGTAAAGCGTGGTGCCTTTGTAATTTGTCTCTCTGCTGATAGTGCCGTCTGCATTGTATTCAAAAGTGGTATAGCTTTCTTCTTGTCCTTCACCTTTTGTATAATTTATACGCACCAGTAGATTCTGGCCATTGTAGACATAAACTCGCGAAGAGACAGTAGGTGATTGGTTTGCTAAACCTTCTCTTATCTCCATTTTTGTAACATATCCTTGGCTGTTATAGGTGATTTGCGAGAGTCCAATAGACACCCCATTAAGGACCGTTTCATTTGTAACTACTTGACAGCTGTTCTCCTGGGTTTTCTTGGTTTCCAGTGGGTCTTGGTCTTCATCGCCACAGGAAATAAAACAAAGAGGAACTGATATAAGCAGGCTAAGTAATAATCTGGTAAAAGTTGCTTGCATATGATTAAGTAAAAAGGTGAGCAAAAGAAAAAATCAATAGATTGCTCTTGCTATAGACATTGTTTTGTAGAAAATGGAAACGTAAGCTAAGAAATTAGTTTTACAAGCGCATTCAGAATGTCTTTCCCTTTACCAACATAGACAAAGGCCACCGGATAATACAACAATGTTTTGTAGGTTGGGCTATAATTTACAGGGCATAAAAAAGGGTCTCACCGTACTTGGTGAGACCCTTTTTGTAGATGTATAATCTTAAATGCTTAGCCGTTGGCTTGGGCGTAGCGGCGGTTTACTTCGTCCCAGTTGATGAGGTTGAAGAACGCCGTGATGTACTCTGGTCTGCGGTTCTGGTACTTCAGGTAGTACGCGTGCTCCCACACGTCTAAGCCCAGGATTGGAACACCGCCGCATGAGTCAACACCTTCCATCAATGGGTTGTCTTGGTTAGCGGTAGAGCAGATTTGTACAGAACCACCTTCTACGGCGCAAAGCCAAGCCCAACCAGACCCGAAACGGGTAGTAGCGGCTTTGGTGAATTCTTCTTTGAAGGCATCGTAAGAACCGAAGGCTCTGTCAATGGCCTCGGCTACCGGACCAGTTGGGTTTCCGCCGCCATTTGGCGCCAGGATGGTCCAGAACAGGTTGTGGTTGTAGAAACCACCGCCGTTGTTACGCACCGCTGGAGTCTTGGCCGCATCGCGCAGGATCTCCTCAATGGACTGGTTTTCCTTCTCAGTACCCTGGATGGCGTTGTTCAGGTTAGTGGTATACGCCTGGTGGTGCTTGGTATGGTGGATTTCCATTGTCTGACGGTCGATGTGCGGTTCAAGCGCATCGTACGCATACGGAAGTTGCGGAAGTTCAAATGCCATAGTTTTATGTGGTTTTAGGTTAGAAATACTTGTGTTCTGCTATTAATACGGAACGGGCCAAAGATAAACTAAATTCTTTTGGCTCTAAAAAACTCGGTCATCAATTGCGAGCACTCGTTCGCCAGGATGCCGGTCACCAGTTCGGTCTTGGGGTGCAGCAGGTTTACGCCGGTTCTTCGGTAGCCGCGTTTCTCATCGTTGGTGGCGTATACCACGCGTTTCAACTGGGACCAATAACTGGCGCCGGCGCACATGACGCAGGGTTCCACAGTAACATAAAGCGTGCAGTCATGCAGGTATTTATTGCCCAGGTGGTTGGCAGCGGCAGTGAAGGCCAGCATCTCGGCATGGGCCGTGACGTCGTTGAGTTTCTCGGTCTGGTTATAGGCGCGCGCAATGATTTTGTTCTGGCACACCACCACGGCGCCAATGGGGATTTCGCCTTCTTCAAAGGCGTATTGCGCTTGCTTGTAGGCTTCGCGCATGAAATGTTCGTCTGAATGGATGCTTAGCACGGGTTTAGGTTCTAGTAGAAACGGTAACCTCTTTTTACTGGCTACCGGCTCTTTGGTTGTGTATAAAGCGTTTAGGGCCTGTTTTCTGAAAAACAGGCCCTAAACAGAAACGGTCTACTCCTCTCCGGAGGGAAAATCAGAATTACTTCACGGTGGCGCTGGCCATCACGGCGCGGGCGGTTTCCTGCCACTCCTGCTGCAACGCAACCGGTGCGTTAAAGCTGAAAATCAGCATCTGGTCCTTCTGGAACGTGTACTGAATAAGCGTGTACTTTCTAATAGGAGCCATGTTGCGGGTGCGGCGCTCGTCGCGCACGGTGGAGACAAACTCATACACCAGGTATTCGCGGCCGTTAATGGTTTGTTTCTCCTCACGCAGGAACTTCACCTCGGTGAACATGCGCTGGATGGACGCTTTGTAAAAGGGCAGCAGAATGTTGATGTCATCTGCCGGGAAGGTGCTGGGGCGCTGGTTCACGCTGATGTCCACTTGGCCATCGGGGCTGGTGAAGACGCCTAACGGTTTGCGGGCTGCCGGGTACTCGCGGGCGATGCCGTCATCGGGCATTACGTCAAAGTTCTGCGGAATAGACAAGGTCACGTTCTTGGCCACCGTCACCTTCTTCAGTTTGGGCGCGAACGCAAGCAGGAAGGTGAGGGGCAATAGCAACGCAAAAAGGTAGTTTCTCTTCATATTCATAAAAACACGCCTGAAATGACGTAACAGGCCAATGCAAAATCCGGGCCGTTAAGTTCCGAAGGGCAGGCAAAGGTAGGGGAGAAAGTAACTTTTTCAATCTGGGCCCAAACGGAAAAAGCCCAACTAAGATAGATGGGCTTTTATCGGTTTGAAGAAAATTTACTAAAAACATAACTCAAACGAGGGGCAGGAGGGGACCGCTCATCATTTGCTTGGGGGAGAATACAATTACTCTCAGCTATGAGTCATTAAACTTTAAAAATTATTACAAGAATCCCTAGATTTTTCTGAATATTTTAAAATACATCGATTTCATAATGTCTGTTTTGTAAAATAAACAGAACGGTTGTTCGTTAAAGTAGGCTGGGCGTACAAAGCCCATGAGAGAATGTATTTTAGTTTGAATCTTAGGTTTAAGTGCCTACTTTTGCACCAAATAGCTTTGTAATATGGAAACAACTGTCCCTGCACAATATTTACCGGGAGATTATCTTCCAATCGTGATTCAATTTGTGGCGGCTTTGGGTTTTGTGGTGTTCTCAATGGTGGTTACCCACCTGATTGGACCCAAGCGCAAAAGTCAGGTGAAAAATGCTTCCTGGGAGTGTGGTATTGAATCTAAGGGTGATGCCCGTACCCCTATCTCCATTAAGTATTTCTTGATTGCCATCCTGTTTGTACTTTTTGACGTGGAAGTAATCTTCCTGTATCCTTGGGCCGTGAACTTCAGAGCCTTGGGCCTGGACGGCTTTGTCTGGATGCTCATGTTTATGGGACTGCTTTTAACCGGTTTCTACTACGTGATTAAGAAGGGCGTTCTTAAGTGGGAATAGCACCAGAAATCGTCGCGTAGGCGGCAAACTTTTACAAGCGAAAAAGTGTTCAGAAAGAGGCCGGTTCTTGGCCTGATTCTCTGAAAACTAAGCGAAAACGACTCATGAGCGATAACAATAGCAATTTAACCATGGTAGACGCCCCAGAAGGGGTAGAAGGAACCGGCTTTTTCGCCACTTCCCTGGAGAAAGTAGTAGGCTTGGCCCGGAAGCATTCTTTGTGGCCGTTGCCGTTTGCTACCTCTTGCTGCGGTATTGAGTACATGGCTACCATGGGCTCGCACTATGATATTTCCCGTTTCGGGTCTGAGCGCCCAAGCTTCTCGCCTCGTCAGGCCGACCTTCTGATGGTGATGGGTACCATCGCCAAGAAAATGGGTCCGGTGGTGAAACAGGTGTATGAGCAGATGGCCGAGCCGCGCTGGGTAATCGCCGTAGGCGCGTGCGCTACCAGCGGTGGTATCTTTGACTCTTACAGCGTGTTGCAAGGCATTGACCGCATTGTACCGGTAGACGTGTACGTGCCTGGTTGCCCTCCTCGCCCTGAACAGATTCTGGATGGCTTGATGCGTATTCAGGACTTAGCCGAGAACGAGTCGCTCCGTCGCCGGAACTCTCCGGAATATCAAGCATTACTGGCTTCTTACAACATTAAATAAGGCATGGCCGAACTAACCAACGAACTGCTGGTGCAAACGCTGCAAGAAAAATTCGGCGACCAGTTGTTTGATGTGCATGAGCCTTACGGGCTTGTGACCGTTACCACTACCCGGGAAAACATCATTTCTGTTCTGCAGACACTGTATGATGATGCCTTCCTGCAATTCCAGTTCCTAACCACTTTATGCGGTATTCATTACCCAGATAACAAAGGGCAGGAGTTAGGTGTTATCTATCACCTGCACAGTCTGGTGCATAACATCAGGCTACGCATCAAAATCTTCTTTCCAGAAGATGATGCCGTGGTACCTACTGCTACCAACCTGTACGCCACCGCCAACTGGATGGAACGCGAAACCTTTGACTTCTACGGCGTCCGCTTTGAGGGTCACCCTAATCTTATCCGCATTCTCAATGTGGAAGAGATGGAGGCGTTCCCTATGCGCAAAGAGTTTCCGCTGGAAGACCAGACCCGCGAAGACAAGATCAATACCTTCTTCGGAAGATAAACTTTATAAATGCCAACGGCTTTGCTCTACAGGCAAGGCCGCCGGCGTTTCTGCTTACTACTAAGTTCCCACATGGAGTTAGCCAAACAGAACACACAAATAGTTACCCCAGATTCCTACATGCAGGAGCTCACCACTCTGAATTTAGGACCTACGCACCCTGCCACGCACGGTATCTTCCAGAACATCCTGCAAATGGATGGTGAGAAGATTGTGTCTGGCGTGCCAACCATTGGGTACATACACCGCGCCTTCGAGAAAATCGCGGAGCGCCGTAACTTTTACCAGATTACCCCGCTTACCGACCGCATGAACTATTGTTCCTCACCCATCAACAACATGGGCTGGTGGATGACGGTAGAGAAGCTGTTGGGCGTGACCGTTCCAAAACGTGCCGAGTACATCCGGGTAATTGTGATGGAATTAGCTCGTATTGCCGACCACTTGATTTGTAACTCTATCTTGGGTGTAGATACCGGAGCCTTCACCGGCTTCCTGTACGTTTTCCAGGAAAGAGAGAAAATCTACGAAATCTACGAGGAAATCTGCGGTGCCCGCTTAACCACCAACATGGGTAGAGTAGGCGGCATGGAGCGTGATTTATCACCTATAGCTATCCAGAAGATCAGAGATTTCCTGCGTGATTTCCCTAAGGTATTTCGCGAGTTTGAAACCATGTTTAACCGTAACCGGATCTTCATTGACCGCGTGGAGAATGTGGGACCAATCACCGCAGAGCGCGCCTTGAACTACGGCTTTACCGGTCCTAACCTGAGAGCCGCGGGCGTGGATTATGACGTGCGTGTCATGAACCCTTACTCTTCTTACCAGGACTTCGATTTCGAGATTCCGGTAGGTACCAAGGGCGATACGTACGACCGCTTCATGGTGCGTAATGAGGAAATCTGGCAGAGCTTACGCATCATCCAACAAGCCATGGACAACCTTCCTGAAGGTCCGTTCCACGCCGATGCACCAGAGTTCTATTTACCTCCAAAGCAAGACGTGTACCGCAACATGGAAGCGCTTATCTATCACTTCAAAATTGTGATGGGTGAGATTGATGCACCAGCCGGTGAAGTGTATCACTCGGTAGAAGGCGGTAACGGGGAGTTAGGTTTCTATTTAGTGTCTGACGGAGGCCGCACGCCGTACCGTTTGCATTTCAGAAGACCTTGCTTTATCTATTACCAGGCCTATCCAGAAATGGTAGTAGGCACACAGTTGTCAGATGCCATTGTGATCCTGTCTTCCATGAACGTGATTGCCGGTGAGCTGGACGCCTAAGCGATTCCTATTTTAGAAACGATTTTTCCTAAGCCTGCCTAAAACGCAGCTTTTATACCTGCCATTGACCAAATGGAGCAATCAACAAGTTTAAACACATTACAGTTTTCGGATGGGGCTATGGCCGAAATCCGGCGCTACTTATCTCATTATCCGGCTGAACGCCAGAAATCGGCTATTCTGCCTATCCTGCACATCGCGCAAGCGGAGTTTGGCGGTTGGGTAAGCCCTGAGGCAATGGATTTAGTGGCCGAAATCCTGAACATACAACCAATTGAGGTGTACGAGGTTGCTACCTTTTACACTATGTTCAACCTGAAGCCGGTAGGCAAGCACGTGTTGGAAGTTTGCCGCACGGGTCCTTGTATGCTGCGGGGTTCTGACCAACTGATTGAGCACCTGGAGAACCGTCTGGGCTGCAAAGTAGGCGAGACCTCTGCCGATGGAAACTTCACCCTTAAAACAGTAGAATGTTTGGCATCCTGCGGCACCGGACCGATGCTGCAAGTGCGTGAGCAATTCTACGAAGACCTGGACCCTGCCCGCGCAGACCAGATGCTGGAAGACCTGAAAGCCTTAACCGTAAGGAAACCATGGGAAGAAAATTATTAACTGAACATATCAACGTTGAAGGCATTCACACCTTTGACGTTTATCGCAAGCACGGCGGCTACGCCTCCGTTGAGAAAGCTTTGAAAACCATGTCCCCCGAGGAAGTGGTGGAAGAAGTGAAAGCTTCGGGCTTAAGAGGCCGGGGTGGTGCCGGATTCCCTACCGGGATGAAATGGAGCTTTTTGGCTAAGCCAGAAGGCAAGCCGCGCTATTTAGTTTGCAACGCCGATGAATCAGAACCGGGTACTTTCAAAGACCGGTATTTGATGGAAAAACTGCCGCATTTGTTGATTGAAGGCATGATTACCTCTAGCTACGCGCTGGGGGCTCGCACTTCTTATATCTACATCCGGGGCGAGTTATTGTATGTGCTGCGCATTCTAGAGAAAGCCATCGCCGAAGCTTATGCCAACGGTTTCTTAGGTGAAAATATCTTAGGAAGCGGTTATTCACTGGACTTGCACGTGCACCCAGGCGGTGGCGCGTACATCTGCGGTGAGGAAACAGCTTTACTGGAATCTCTGGAAGGCAAGCGTGGTAACCCGCGTAACAAGCCTCCGTTCCCGGCAGTGTGGGGCCTTTACGGCTGCCCAACCGTGGTGAACAACGTGGAGTCTATCGCTACTGTGCCGTGGATTATCACCAACACCGCTGCTGAATACGCAAAGTTCGGGATTGGCCGTAGTGCCGGTACCAAGCTGATTTCTGCTGGTGGTAACATCAACAAGCCAGGCGTGTACGAGATTGAGCTAGGAGTTCCCGTGGAGGAATTCATCTACTCAGACGAGTACTGCGGCGGCATCTGGAAAGGCCGTGATATGAAAGCGGTCATTGCCGGAGGTTCTTCCGTTCCGATTCTGCCGAAGGAGCTAATCCTGAAAACTACCAACGGGGAAGACCGCCTGATGACCTATGAGTCACTTTCTGACGGAGGTTTCGCCACGGGTACCATGTTAGGTTCCGGCGGGTTCTTCGTGATGGATGACCAAACCTGTATCGTGCGCCATACCTGGACCCTGGCCCGTTTCTACCACCACGAGTCTTGCGGCCAATGCAGCCCGTGCCGTGAAGGAACCGGTTGGATGGAAAAAGTATTGCACCGCATTGAGCACGGCCACGGCCATATGCACGACATCGACCTGTTGGTTAGCGTTGCCAAGCAGATAGAAGGAAATACTATCTGTCCGTTGGGTGATGCCGCTGCCTGGCCAGTTGCGGCGGCGGTTCGTCACTTCCGTGAGGAGTTTGAGTGGCACGTGAAACACCCGCAGGCAGCTACGGCTCCAGGCGCGGTGTTCAACAAAGCCGAATCTGTATTAGCATAAGCATTTTTGTTTCAGGCCTGTTTTAAAGAAAGCAGGTCTGAAATAGCTTCTTAAATAAGTATGTCATTGCTGAAGAGTGACGCAAGTAACCATCAGCAATCAACGATAAATTTAACATGGTAAAAATAACGTTTGATGGCATAGAGGTGGAGGTAGAGGAAGGAACTACCATCCTCAACGCAGCCCGTAAAATCGGCGGCGAGGTGGTGCCCCCAGCCATGTGCTACTATACCCCTTTAAAAGGTACCGGCGGAAAATGCCGTGCCTGTATGGTTCGGGTAGCGGCCGGTTCCGCGAAAGACCCGCGCCCGATGCCTAAACTGGTAGCGAGCTGCATTACCCCGGTACAAGACGGCATGGTGGTGGAAAACACCACCAACCCAGATGTACTGGCTGCCCGCAAAGGCGTGGTGGAGATGCTGTTGATCAACCACCCACTGGATTGCCCTATCTGCGACCAGGCCGGGGAGTGTGATTTGCAGAACTTCGCGTACGAGCACGGCACGTCCGGCACCCGTTATGAAGAAGAGCGCCGCACCTTTGATAAAATTGACATCGGTCCGTTGGTGCAGCTGCACATGACGCGTTGCATCCTGTGCTACCGCTGCGTGTACACCGCCGACCAGTTGACCGAGAAGCGTGTGCACGGTGTGTTAGGCCGTGGCGATGCTGCTGAGATTGGAACCTACGTGGAGAACATCATCGATAACGAGTTCTCCGGAAACGTCATTGATGTGTGCCCGGTAGGAGCTTTGACCGATAAGACCTTCCGTTTCAAAAACCGTGTGTGGTTCACCAAGCCGGTTGATGCGCACCGCGATTGCCCTACTTGCTCCGGTAAAGTAGTGTTGTGGATGCGTGGGAACGATGTGTTGCGCGTAACTGCCCGCAAAGACCAGTACAACGAGGTGCAAGAGTTCATCTGCAACACCTGCCGCTTTGACAAGAAAGACGCGAACGACTGGACCATTGAAGGACCGCGCAAGATTTCCCGTACCTCGGTGATTTCTGCTAACCACTATGAGTTGCCGGTGCTGAACGTGAACGTGATTCCGAACTTGCCAGGCTCCACCGAAGAAGACTTACAATCCACTCCTTTTAACCTAGGAAGACAAGTATAATGGAGATCTCCTTATTATTAATCAAAGCGCTTATCATCTTCGCCGTTTTCGGGATAACGTTGCTGATTGCCACTTACTCCACCTACGCTGAGCGGAAAGTGGCAGCCTTCATCCAGGACCGCGTTGGCCCTAACCGTGCCGGTCCTTTTGGTCTGGCGCAGCCTTTGGCCGATGCGGTGAAACTGTTCTTCAAAGAAGAGTTCGTACCGGCTAACGCGAACAAGTTCCTGTTCATTGCGGGTCCATCGCTAGCGATGTTAACGGCTTGTATGTCCAGTGCGGTAATTCCGTTTGGTGGTACCTTGATTATTGGCGGTGAAGCCATTCACTTACAGGCCATTGAGGTGAACATCGGGATTTTGTACGTGTTCGGTATTGTGGCTTTGGGTGTGTATGGCATCATGATTGGGGGCTGGGCTTCCAACAACAAGTTCTCCCTGTTAGGAGCTATCCGGGCGGCTTCCCAGAACATCAGCTACGAGCTGGCCATGGGTATGTCCATCATCGCGTTGTTGCTGGTGACGGGTACGCTTTCCATGCGTGACATCGCGGCGCAACAGGGACAGGAGCTGTTTGGGGTTTCCGGGTTGAACTGGAACATCTTCTATCAGCCGGTAGGCTTCCTGATTTTCATCATTTGTGCCTTCGCCGAGACCAACCGCGTGCCTTTCGACTTACCAGAGTGCGAGACTGAGCTGGTAGGTGGTTACCACACTGAGTATAGCTCTATGGGCATGGGCTTGTACCTGTTCGCAGAGTACGTGAACATCTTCGTGGCATCGGCGGTAATGGCAACGCTTTACTTTGGCGGTTACAACTTCCCGTTCATGCACCAGTTAGGCTTGCCGCACAACGTGGTGACCATCTTGGGAACGGTGGTATTGTTCGCTAAGATTTTCTTCTTCATCTTCTTTTTCATGTGGGTGCGCTGGACCTTGCCGCGTTTCCGCTATGACCAGTTGATGAACCTGGGCTGGAAAATCCTGATTCCGTTGTCTATCCTGAACGTAATCGTGACCGGCGGAGCCATTCTGTTAAAAGCGGAGTTGTTCTAAAGACATTATGAGTAGGAGAGGAGTTTCTGCTCCTCTACCCATCATTTAAAGTTTATAAGAGACATGCAATCACTTAGCAATAGAGCGAAAAAGCTGGAAAAGAAACCCATGAATTTTTCCGAGAGAATGTATCTCCCGGCAATTTTCCAGGGCTTGTCTATCACCATGCGTCACTTCTTCAAGAAGAAAGCTACGATTAAATACCCCGAGGAAACCCGCCCGATGAGCGCGGTGTGGCGTGGTTTGCACGTGTTAAAGCGTGACGAGAAAGGCAGAGAGCGTTGCACGGCCTGTGGTCTTTGCGCCGTGGCTTGCCCGGCCGAGGCCATTACCATGGTAGCCGGTGAGCGCAAGCGGGGTGAGGAGAACCTGTACCGCGAGGAGAAATATGCCATCAGCTACGAGATTAACATGTTGCGTTGCATTTTCTGCGGCCTGTGCGAAGAAGCCTGCCCTAAAGCGGCCATCTTCCTGCAGAACGACAAAGTGGCTCCGGCCCGCTACGAGCGCGATGAGTTCATCTACGGCAAAGACCGTCTAGTAGAGCCCATGCCTATTGAAAACCTATAATCCGCCGAAAACAAGCGTTTATCATCCAAAACTATGACGGGTAATTTCTTTTACTTTCTCACTTTCTTAACCTTGTTCGCGGCCATTGGGGTAGTTGTCTCCAAAAACCCTGTGTACAGCGTTCTGTTCATGATTCTGACGTTCTTCGCCTTAACCGGACACTACATTCTTCTGAATGCCCAGTTCCTGGCGGCGGTAAACTTCATTGTGTACATGGGCGCCATCATGGTACTGTTCCTCTTCGTGATTATGTTCCTGAACATGCGCGAAGACACCGAGCAGCACAAGCCCGTCCTGAGCAAGATTGCCGCAGCCATTGCTGGTGGTATCCTGTTTGTGGTGATGATTGCCGCCTTGAAGGACGTGAACACCCAACTGACCACTACCGCTGTGTTTGACTCGCAGATTGGCATGGTGGAGAACCTGGGGAAAGTGCTTTTCAGAGATTACCTGTTGCCGTTTGAGTTGGCTTCGGTTCTGTTCCTGGCGGCTATGGCTGGTGCCGTAATGCTGGGCAAGCGCGAACCGGGCGAGCAAAATAGATTCTAAGTCTCTTGCGGGAGGCTGAAAAAGGACAGCTTTAGTGTTGTCCTTTTTTATTTGAAAAAATAGGTTGCGTTTCTGGTTCAGTTTAGAGAAAACAGCTATGAAGCATTATTCTGAAATCATCACCATTGAGCCTGAGAAACGGTTTGGCAAGCCTTGTATTAGGGGCATGCGCATTACGGTGTATGATGTGCTGGGCTGGTTAGCTTCCGGCATGAACATATCAGAGATTCTGGAAGATTACCCTGAACTGACGCAGGAAGATATCATGGCTTGTCTAGCGTATGCCGCTGACCGGGAGCACAAGCTGAGAATTGCTTCATGAAACTGCTCTTTGACCAGAATATTTCTTTCAGGATTCTCAAGAGAATTGAAAGTGATTTTCCGGAAGCACAGCAGGTAAGGGCACTCGGACTGGAGAATAAGCCAGACCGTGAAATATGGGAATATGCCAAAGCAAACGGCTATAGCATTGTCACCTTTGATGCAGATTTCTATGATTTGACAGTCTTGAAAGGGCATCCTCCAAAGATTGTCTGGGTGAGGGCCGGTAATACCGCCACTTCTTTTTTGGCAGAACTTCTCATCAGGAATAAAGATACTATTGAAAAGTTCTTGAATTCTGCCGATTGGGCGGAAGTTGGGTGCCTTGAACTGACTTAGATTAGTGAGTTGAACAGAATTTTGTATTTGGCCCGGTTTACAGAAAATAGACTGAAAATGAAATTGCCCTTCTGGCAAGATGCTTTTGTTTTAGAAGCTTTTTCTTGAAAATAGCTCTGAAACGAAAGCAGAAGAATACAAGCTGCCTCGTAGGAAGTAGCTTTTAATATGGTTTTACCAAAAAATGGGAATAACTTTGGGCGCTGTTGTAAAGCGCATCAAACGCTTATTTCACCAACGTATTTATCATGAATGATATTCCTGAGGTCATAAGGACCATCCCGCTGAATTATTACTTGTTCTTCAGCACCGCTCTTTTCTGTATCGGGATTATTGGGGTACTCACCCGCCGCAACGCCATCATTATCTTTATGTGTGTGGAGTTGATGCTCAACTCGGTGAACCTTTTGCTGACTGCTTTCTCCTCTTACCGGTCAGACCCTAACGGACAAATTTTCGTGTTTTTCATTATGGCGGTGGCTGCCGCCGAAGTGGCCGTGGGTTTGGCCATTATTGTGATGATTTACCGCAACGTCCGCACCACAGACATCAACATCCTGAACAAGCTGAAATGGTAAAGCGGTTTTCCGCTCTGCTGCATCTCTAAAGAATACCGTTCCATTTACGTTTTAACAAATGCAAGAATTTATTTTGCCGGCAAACAACGCTGAGATGACCTGGGTGTGTTTGCTGATTCCGCTCCTGCCGCTGATCGGGTTTCTGATTAACGGTTTGGGTAACCGGAAATTGCCGAAAGGGCTGGCGGGACTGGTGGGTTGTGCCACCGTTATCGGTTCATTCCTGCTGTCACTGTACCTGTTCTTCGGGTTTGAAGGCTACGGCAATCGTCCGTACACCACAGACATCTTCAACTGGATTCACGTAGGTGCCTTGCGCATTCCGTTCTCGTTCCAGATTGACCAATTGTCACTGATTATGCTGCTGTTGGTGACGGGCGTAGGTTCAGTGATTCATATTTACTCGGCGGGCTACATGAGCCATGACGAGAACTTGGGTAAATTCTTCTCTTTCCTGAACATGTTCGTGTTCTCCATGCTCCTGTTGGTGATGGGGTCTAACTACGTGATGATGTTTGTGGGTTGGGAAGGCGTAGGGCTTTGCTCGTACCTGCTCATCGGTTTCTGGAACAAGGTCACTCCCTATAACAACGCCGCTAAAAAAGCCTTTATTATCAACCGTATCGGTGACTTAGGTTTCTTATTAGGCATTTTCCTGATATTCCAAACCTACGGCAGCGTGGTTTACGGCGAAGTGTTCAACCAGGCTTCTCAATTGAGCGAGGTAAACGACGGCGTAGTTATCGCTATTACCTTGTTGCTGTTTGTAGGCGCCATGGGTAAATCAGCGCAGCTGCCGCTCTACACCTGGTTACCAGACGCGATGGCGGGTCCAACTCCGGTTTCAGCTTTGATTCACGCGGCTACCATGGTGACCGCCGGTATTTACATGGTGATTCGGTCAAACGTGCTCTACACGCTGGCACCAGATACCTTGGAAATTGTGGCCATTGTTGGTTTGGCTACGGCCTTGTTCGCGGCTACCATCGGTCTTTTCCAAAATGACATCAAAAAAGTATTGGCTTACTCTACCGTGAGCCAGTTAGGATACATGTTCCTGGCGTTGGGCGTAATGGCGTATTCATCTTCGCTGTTCCACGTGTTAACGCATGCCTTCTTCAAAGCCCTTCTATTCCTGGGCGCGGGGAGCGTGATTCACGCCATGAGCGGTGAGCAGGACTTGCGTAAAATGGGGGGATTAAAGAAAGCCTTACCCATCACGTTTATCACCTTCTTAATCGGAACACTGGCTATCTCTGGGATTCCGCCGTTTGCCGGTTTCTTCTCTAAAGACGAGTTGCTGGCGCACGTGTTTGTGCATAGCAAAGTAATGTGGGGATTTGGTCTGTTGACTTCGTTCATGACCGCGTTCTATATGTTCCGTCTGCTGTACCTGGCGTTCTTCGGAACCTTCCGGGGCACCGAGGAACAGCGTCATCACCTGCACGAGTCTCCGGCGGTGATGACCATTCCGTTGATAATTCTTGCTATCCTTTCCACCATTGGTGGTTTTATGGGCTTACCGCCTGTTTTCAGCGAAAACCATTCTTTAGGTAATTTCTTGTCGCCAGTGTATGAACTGGCCAGAAGAGCCGTTCCGAGTGCTTTCGCTGAGCACCACCTGTCGCATGAGATGGAATACATCTTGATGGCGGTTTCCGTGGCCGTGGCAGTCGTAGCTATTATCATGGCTTACTTCATCTACGGGAAGAAAAGAACGGTTCCGGCCGAGGAAGGCACTGCCTTGTCGCCACTGCACAAACTGGTGTACAACAAATACTACGTGGATGAACTCTACAACGGGCTGTTTGTGAAGCCGGTGATGGGCTTGTCTACCGGGCTGTACCGCTTCGTGGAGAAGGGCATCATTGACCCAATTGTGAACGGGTTTGGGAAAGCCACGTTAGGCGGAGGTCGTTCACTGCGCTTTGTGCAAAGTGGAGCTACCGGGTCTTATCTGCTCCTGATGGTGCTAGGCATCACCTTAATCTTATTGCTGAACTTTATTATCTGATACTGCCAAACATGTTAACCGCTTTAATAATCTTATGGCCCGCGTTGGCCGCACTGCTGGTACTGTTGGTAAAAGGTCCTGGAGCCCGGAAGATTGCTTTCGGGGCTGCCTTGGTGGAACTGGTGCTGGGTATTTGGGCCTGGATTAACTTCGTTCCAAACGGAAGTACCCAATTCCTGCTTAATGAACCCTGGATTGCCAATGCCGGCATCATGTTCAAGGTAGGCATTGACGGCATTAGCTTACTCATGGTGTTGTTAACCGTGTTCCTGATTCCGTTGATTATCCTGTCTACGGCCAAGCACACCTACGAGAAACCTTCTTCTTTCTACGCGCTCATCCTGTTCATGCAGACTGGTTTACTGGGTGTTTTCACCGCGTTGGATGCATTTGTGTTTTACTTCTTCTGGGAAGTAGCGCTTATTCCCATCTATTTCATTGCCGGGATTTGGGGCGGTGAGAACCGGATACGGGTAACGTTCAAGTTCTTTATCTATACCGTCTTCGGAAGTTTGTTCATGCTGGCTGCTTTTGTGTATCTGTATTTCCAGACGCCGGGCACGCACAGTTCTGAAGAAGTTGCTTTCTACCAATTAGTGCTGGATGCCGGTACCCAAAGCTGGTTGTTCTGGTTCCTGTTCATTGCCTTCGCCATTAAAATGCCTGTGTTCCCGTTCCATACCTGGCAGCCTGATACCTACACTACGGCTCCGGCCGCCGGTACCATGCTCTTATCTGGTATCATGCTGAAAATGGGTATTTATGGTGCCTTGCGTTGGTTATTGCCAGTTGTGCCTTTAGGTGTAAGCTTATGGGCGAACGTCGCGTTGGTATTAGCCATCATTGGTATTATCTACGGCGCTGTAATCGCCATCCGTCAGCAGGACATGAAACGTCTGGTGGCGTTCTCGTCAATCTCACACGTGGGCCTAATCGCCGCTGGTTTGTTCACCCTGAATCACCACGGTTTGCAGGGAGCCATGATTCAGATGTTGAGCCACGGCGTGAACGTAGTGGGTATGTTCTTTATCATTGACATTATCCAGAGCCGCACCGGTACCCGCGAGATTGCCGCTTTAGGTGGCATTACGCAGAACACGCCGTTCTTGTCTGTGACGTTCCTGGTGCTTCTGTTAGGGACAGTGGCCTTACCGTTGACCAACGGGTTTGTGGGCGAGTTCCTGTTGTTGATGGGCGTCTACCAATACAATGCCTGGATGGGCGCCGTTGCCGGATTGACCATCATTCTAGGTGCCGTGTACATGTTGCGCATGTTCCAACGCGTGATGTTTGGCGAGAAGAACGAAATCACCCAAGGCTTCACCGATTTGACCTTCAACGAAAAAGCCGTGTTAGTGCCGTTGGTGGTTATGGTGTTCTGGATTGGCTTGCACCCAAACACGTTCCTGACCATTTCTGAGCCTGCCGTTTTGAAACTGCTGGACGTGATTAAACGCTAACCCTGACGCTTTTTAAAACCCAGGAGAAATTACCTGCTCATGACCTCAATCATTCTACTTTCCATATTCGGTATCCTGAACCTCTTTGTAGGCTTCATGAAATCCAAAAAGGTGCTCATGCCGGTGGTGCTGCTATTCCTAGCAGTGTCTTTAGGCGCGACCCTGTTTGACTGGAACCAGCCGCAAAGCTATTTCAGCAACATGTTGGCCACCGACAACTTCTCCGTAGGCTTTACCGCGGTGATGGTGCTTTCCACGCTGTTCATCCTGCCGTTTTCCCGCAGCTACGTGGTTGCTCAGAATTCCAACCTGGCAGAATACTACTCGCTGTTGCTGTTCGCGTTGGTGGGCGGCATCATGATGGTGTCCTATGAAAACCTGCTGATTCTGTTTGTGGGCATTGAAATCATGTCCATCAGCATGTACATCATTGCCGGTTCTGACAAGCGCAACATCTTGTCCAATGAAGCATCCATGAAGTATTTCCTGATGGGGTCTTTCTTCACCGGAATCATCTTATTCGGGATTGCCTTGCTGTACGGAGCAACCGGTGCCTTCTACCTGACCGACATTGCCGCTGCTGCCACCAACATGGACCCTGCCACGCAACCGTTGCTGCTGATGGGCTTACTGTTGGTGCTAATAGGTGTTACGTTCAAAATAGGTGCCGCGCCTTTCCACTTCTGGACCCCAGACGTGTACGAAGGAACGCCCACCGTTTTTACCTCTTACATGTCTACCGTAGTGAAAACTGCGGGTATAGCTGCTTTCTATAAATTGATGTCAGCGGCCTTCGGAGGTGTGTATGACCAGTGGTTCCCAACCGTGGTAGCCATTACGGTCTTGACTTTGCTCATCGGGAACATTGGGGCTGTGGCTCAAACCAGCATGAAAAGAATGCTGGCCTACTCCAGTATCTCACACGCCGGTTACCTGATGATTGCCTTAACCGCCTTCAACGACCGCTCTGAGAACGCGCTTTTGTTCTACTCGTTGGCGTACGCTATCGCCACCATAGCTGCTTTTGGTATCCTGAAGTACGTAGGTGATGCCCGTGGTTCTGATGACTACACTGCTTTCAATGGCTTAGGCAAGACCAATCCATTGCTAGCTTTTGTGATGACGGTTTCGATGCTTTCTTTAGCGGGTATTCCGTTAACCGGAGGTTTCTTCGGAAAGCTGTTCCTGTTCTCGGCGGCCCTAGAGCAAGACATGATTTGGCTTATTATCATAGCCGTGCTGATGTCTGCGGTGGGTATCTACTACTACTTTAGAGTGATCATTGCCATGTACATGAGGGACGCAGAAGGAGCCCGTATTGCCGTTGACCCCTTGGCTACCTTCACGTTGATTTCGTTAGTTGTACTGACCGTGCTGATGGGCATTGTGCCAGGCTTGTTCAACGACTTGCTGTAAGACTTACTTCAAAACACTATAAAGCAGAAGAGGCACCCTAGGGTGCCTCTTCTGCTTTATAGTGTTTTGAACTTGTTTTCTAGAAACTAAGCTCTAAACGATAAAAGACACAAGCATTGTTCGTATTACTTTTGTCCGCTATACAGATTCCAAAGTTCCTGGATGGGAATAGCCTTTCTGCTAACCTTGTTGATATCCTTTCCTTCCGATGTCCACAAATAAGGGAAAACATGGAAGCCCTTGTCTCCCGGGAGATTTAGTACATCTGCTTGCCAGCCTTTCCACCGCAGACCATCATAAAAGCCGTCTAGCTTTGCAGAAAAGCAAAACTGGAGAAATTCAGAATAGCCCAACTCCGTTGATTCCCATTCCAGATTGTCGGGAGATAAATAGAATACTTTTCACAAGCTTTTCTCATTGATGCCTCCTGCATTGATAGCAAAAAATCCGCCCAGTACATCATCGGCTATCAACAAAAACGAAGGCTGCTCACCGTCTTGCAGGAAAGACTTTCCTTTGTTCCAAGCCATCAAGCTTCTGGGCAGCCGGGCAGTACCAGAACCAAGTATCCTGATCCAGCCATTGTCAATGAGAATGCCGCCGGTTTCGTAGACTACCGCGCCCATTTGAGAACACGTGGTAACCTGGGCCTGTAGCAAAGCCGCTTCGGCCGTGGCTTGGGTAGCAGGAAGCACATCTACCTTGTTTTTAGCTTCTTTTATCCATTTCAGCACCAAATCTCAACCCGGTTCTTTCGTCTCGATGAGCTCGGTAAGAGAACGCTTCGGGGGAGATTGGGCAAAGCTTTGGAGACTAAAGGTAAATAGGAGGAGTGTGAGCAGGTATTTCATAGGTAGCTATCTGTTAAGCAAGGAAGATACCAGAAAAGCGGTTTTGAACCTATTTTCTTTAAAACCGACTCAAAACAGAACTACAAACTCATCAATTCCTTAAACACCTGCGTCTGTCTTCGGGAAACCTCCACTTCCTCACCGCCTTTCAACTGGATCTTGATGCTGCCGCTGAACCACGGATTTATCTGCTCTATAAAATTGACGTTGATAATCTGCTGGCGGTTGGCTCTAAAGAATACCTTCGGGTCCAGGCGACTTTCCAGATAATTCAGGGTCTTGAGAATGCAGGGGCGCTCGTTCTCGAAGTACAGGAAGGCGTAGTTGCCGTTAGACTCCATCATGCGTACCTGCTTCAGGGCCACAAACCAGCAGCGCTCTCCGTCCTTGACAAACACCCGGTCTTCTTCGCTTAGCAGGGAAGTAGGAGCAGCGTGTTTTGGAGACTCGTACTTTGCCATGGCTTTCTCCACGGCCTGGCGCAGGCGGCTTTCCTCAATGGGTTTCATGAGGTAATCCAGCGCGTTCCGTTCGAAGGCTTTGAGGGCGTATTGGTCGTAAGCAGTGGTGAAGATGACCTGTGGCGTGTACTCCAAGGCTTCCAGCAGTTCAAAGCCGTTTTTCTGGGGCAAATGAATGTCCAGGAAAAGCAAATCGGGCCGAAGGGATTCAATCAATTCAATGCCTTCTTCGGCGTTTTCGGCTTCACCCACTAGTTCCAGCGTAGGGAATTTAGCTAAGAGGTGCTTCAGTTCCAGGCGGGCCAGCCGAGAGTCTTCAACGATGCAGATTTTCATAGTCTTTCCAGGGAAGAGTAAGCGTGGCGGTCACGCTGTTGTCACTAGTTTGAGAGAGGGCAAAGGTGCCGGGTTGGTCTAAGGAATGCGCCACACGCTCCAACAGCCGTTGCAAGCCAATGCCTTTGGAAGCCGAGGACGGGTCCAGTATGCCGGTATTCTCTACCTTTACCCGTAAATGCCCGTTCTGCCGGTGCAGGGACAGCTGAATCTTTCCGCCTTTGGCTTGGGTCCCGATGCCGTGTTTAATGGCGTTCTCCACCAGTAATTGAATGCCCAAAGGCGGAATGGCCGCGTTCTTAACCGATGAATCCACTTGTGAGGAGAAATCGAGTTTGTCTTCAAAGTGAATCTTCTCCAATGCCACGTAATTATCCAGGAAATCCAGCTCCTCGGCCACGCTCACCAGATTATTCCGGTTGTAACCAATCACGTAGCGCATCATGGCCGAAAGGCGGGTAAGCATCTCCCGCGCCTTGGTCTGGTCTACCAGCACCAGAGACCGGATGTTGTTAAGGCTGTTAAACAGAAAGTGCGGGTTCAGCTGCGACCGGATGGCCTGCAGTTCGGCCTCTTTCAAGGACAATTGCAGCTTCCAGGCTTCTACTTCTTTCTCCTTCCAGCGCTGAATGGCCTGGAACGCAAAGTAAATGGTAGACCAGAAACTAAGAATCACCAGTCCGTTCGCCGAGTACATGACCAGATACCCAAAGCTGAATTCCTTTAGCGTGAACATGCCAATGCTCAGCATGAAAAGACAGACCAGCAACTGGCACGTGATAGACGCCACCGCATTGTAGGCTAGCACCATCAAAACCATTTTGCCCAAAGGAAGCTTCAGCCAGCGATGCTTTCGGTTCAAGTACCGTTGCAGGTGGGTGGAGCCGAAGAAAATAGCCGTGCCTATAAACTGCACGGCGTACATGCCCGCTTGCTTTTTGAAGAACAGGAAGCTCATCAGGAGCCCTATAAACAGGTAGCAGGTCCAACCAATTGCTTGGCAGACCCAATACCATCTTTGCTGACGTGAGGCGGTCATTAGCGGGGTGTTCTTTAGTTCTTCAGGAATGCGTCCATTTGCGCGAACATCCAGGTGGGTTCATCATACATGATGAAATGCTTGGCGGTATCGGCTACTTTCACTTGGGCGCCAGGCAATTTAGCAAATTGTGCTTTATACATGTTGGTGGTGATGTCTTTGGTGACGCCGTAATTTTTGTATCCGGCCCAGGCACCCAACACCAACACCGGTGCTTTGATAGTGGCAATGTCTTGGCGCAAATCAGAAAGGTACATTTCATACATGGCCTGACCGGTGGTGATGTAGTCCGATTTTCTGCCCCAGGCAATAATCTTCCTGATGTGCGCTGAGTCGGTGGCCATAGAGACGCCGTAGCTGGCTTCCATCTGTTGTTGCATCTCTGGGCTAAGCTTGCCCATGGATTTCTTCATCTGCTCGGCCATAGGCTTGATGCTTTCTACCGTGGCACCGGGGTTCTGCGCTGCGCCGATGTAAGGCAGCCCATCTACCACCACCGTCTTCCCGAATAACTCAGGGGCTTTCACGTTCAAGGCCAACGCCAGGTAACCGCCCAGGCTATGCCCTACCACCACTGGCTTTTTCAGCTTGTTTTCCTGAACATAGACGATAATCTCATCCCGCACACTGTTCAGGAAGTGGTCAGTGTTCACCGCTGGCTGCCCCGCGAAACCAGGCAAGGTCAATACATAACAGGTGTAGTTTTTCTGGTAATGCGCTACCGTCTCGTCCCACACTTCCCCCGCCGAGTTCAGACCCGGAATCAAAATCATAGCGGGTCCTTTGCCCGATTTCACCACTTTGAACGGTGGCGTTTTGGCCTGTACCTGAATGACGAGGAACAAGAATAGAACAAGGATAGAAGTAATTTTTGCTTTCATGGCTTTATGAGGTTTGGTTGTTTCCGTGATTGATTGAAACAAAGGTGCAGCATGAAAGCAGGTGCGTGAAGTGAAATATGATGAACGGTAAAAGGCCGGGGTGAACGGCGGATGCGTTATTGAAGAGGAACAATAAATGTGCTTCTCAGGGCCATTATAGTAAAAACAGTCCTAAAACATAATCCGAATTGTAGGGGCAATCCCTTGTGGTAGCCCTTTCAGTGCTTCACGATAAAGGGCAACCACAAGGGATTGCCCCTACATACAAAATCAAACGTCATTGCACATGAGCCTTGTTCTTCGCCTACTTTCCGCAAAACAGCCTTAAAAAGAAAAAGCCGGTGAAGCCTCCAAGACCTCACCGGCTTTCTATAGCCATCAGCAATAAACAATCAGCCTTTCAAACGAGTGTCAATCTGCAGCTCATCCAACTGCGCTTGCGCGATAGGAGAGGGAGCGTCAATCATCACATCACGGCCTGAGTTGTTTTTAGGGAACGCGATGAAGTCCCGGATAGAATCGGCGCCACCAAACAAAGAGCACAGACGGTCAAACCCGAAGGCGATACCACCGTGCGGAGGCGCGCCGTACTCGAAAGCATCTAACAGGAACCCGAACTGCGCCTGAGCCTCCTCGGTGGTGAAACCTAGTAAGTCAAACATACGAGACTGCACAGCACGATCATGGATACGGATAGATCCTCCGCCTACTTCCACGCCGTTGATGACCATGTCATAGGCGTTGGCGCGGACGGCACCCGGGTTGGTGTCAATCAGTTCCATGTCCTCAGGCTTAGGTGAGGTGAACGGGTGGTGCATGGCATGGTAGCGGCCGCTTTCCTCATCCCACTCTAGGAGCGGGAAGTCCAGCACCCACAGGGTAGAGAACGTGTCTTTGTCGCGCATACCTAAGCGGGTACCCATCTCCAGACGGAGTTCGTTCAGGGCTTTGCGGGTTTTATCGGCACCGCCGGCTAAGACTAACAGCAAGTCGCCGGGTTGAGCGTTGAAGGCCTGAGCCCATTGCTGCAGATCTTCGGGCGAGTAGAACTTGTCCACGCTTGACTTCACGCTGCCGTCTTCCTGCACGCGGGCGTATACCAAGCCGGTGGCCCCTACCTGCGGACGCTTCACGAAATCAGTGAGTTCATCCAGTTGCTTGCGCGTGAAATGTGCGCTGCCGCTGGCGTTGATACCTACTACTAACTCAGCATCGTCAAATACTTTGAAGCCTTTGTTTTTCACCACCTCATTCAGCTCCACGAACTTCATCCCAAAACGAGTGTCTGGCTTGTCTGAGCCGTAGAGACGCATGGCATCAGCGTAGGTCATGCGCGGGAAGTCTGCCAATTCTATTCCCTTCACGGTACGGAACAGGTGCTTCACCAGGCCTTCAAAGGTATTCAGAATATCTTCCTGCGTCACGAAGGAAAGCTCACAGTCAATCTGGGTGAACTCCGGCTGGCGGTCGGCCCGCAGGTCTTCGTCCCGGAAGCATTTCACAATCTGGAAGTACTTGTCGAAGCCAGATACCATCAACAGCTGTTTGAACGTCTGCGGAGACTGCGGCAGAGCGTAGAACTCACCAGGGTTCATGCGGCTGGGCACCACAAAGTCACGAGCACCTTCAGGCGTGGATTTGATGAGCACTGGGGTTTCTACCTCAATAAAGCCTTGGCCGTCCAGGTACGAGCGGGTTTGCTGAGCCATGCGGTGGCGCAGTTCCAGGCTCTTGCGTACCGGTGAGCGGCGCAGATCAAGGTAGCGGTACTTCATGCGCAAGTCATCGCCGCCGTCGGTCTCGTCCTCAATCAGGAACGGAGGCAGTTTGGCGGGGTTCAGGACCTCCAGCACGGTCACTTTTATCTCTATGTCGCCGGTGGCGATTTTATCATTCTTAGACACGCGCTCAATCACGGTGCCGGTGGCCTTCACCACGAACTCACGACCCAGCGTACGGGCAGTGGTGAGAACCTGTGCATCAGAAACACCTTCCTCCAGGCTCAGCTGCGTGATGCCGTAACGATCGCGCAGGTCAACCCAAAGCATACCGCCTTTGTCGCGTGATTTCTGGACCCATCCGGTCAGGGTCACTTCCTGACCAACATTCTCGAGGCGCAATTCGCCGCAGGTGTGTGAACGAAGCATTGTATTTGTTCTTTAGAAACGAAGCTGTAAAGGTAACGATTGTTCCGTGATCTGCCCAGACCCGTTTTAAGGCAGTTTTAAAGAAAACAGCCCTTAAACGCCTTCTCTTCTTTGATGATTTCCTGACACCCAGAGTTTCCAGCTTACCTAAGCCATAATGGTTGGCCTCCGGACCATCAGGATAGTTCTGAATCAGATGCTGTGCCGCTCCATGACTACAATGTCCGATGTTGGGCAGAAGTGTTCGCTATCGAATAAAATATTGTTCGGAACCGAACATCCATTTAGGGTGAAATAGGTCCAAGTGGCTTATAATCAAACATTTTTATTCTTGGCACTGCCCTTGATAAAGGTGGTGATGTGGAAACAGCCCAACCGAATGGGCATCCGCAGGAAAACCACTGAATCGCATTTGAAAACTCTACAAAAACTATGTTCGCTAAAAAACTACCCTTACTCTTTACCCTTTGGCTTCTCCTCCTTGCTCCCCTGGCTTTGGCGCAGGAAAGTACTTCTTTTGACCTGAAAGGGGTGGTGAAGGGCGCCAAAGGCGAACCTCTGCTGGCCGCCAACCTGCAGTTGGTGAAAGACTCCAGCCAGGTGCTGGTGAAGGTGGAGGTGAGCGGGCAGGACGGGTCTTTCCTGTTCAGCGGCATCCCGGCAGGCAAATACAAACTCATGGTGCTGCACTATGACTATGCTATGTACACCTCGGGGCCCATCCACCTGCAGAAGAATACGGATCTGGGGGTGGTGACCCTGCCGGAGCGGGCGGTGGCCCTGAAGGAGGTGAAGATTGAGGCGCAGAAGCCGTTTGTGGAGCAGCACTTTGACAAAACGGTGCTCAACGTGGAGAACAGCATCTCCGCGGCGGGAAGTAACGTGCTGGAGGTGCTGGAGAAAGCGCCCGGCGTGCGGATAGACCAGAACGATAACCTGAGCATGCGGGGTAAGACAGGCGTGATGGTGATGATCAACGGCAAACGGGTGCCCATGTCCGGTACCGAGCTGGCCACTATGCTGCGGAGCCTGAACGCCAACGAGGTGTCCAAGATTGACCTCATCACCAATCCATCGGCGAAGTATGACGCCGCCGGAAATGCCGGCATCATTGACATTAAACTGAAGAAAGATGACCGGGTGGGCACCAACGGCAGCATCACCTCGTCCTTCGGGCACGGAAAACGCTTCAAGTCCAACCAGGGCTTGCAGCTGAACCACCGAAACAGGAAAATAAACGTGTTTGGCTCCTACAACTACGTGCACCGCAAAGACTTCAGTAAACTGGATATCTACCGTGAGTTTTTCAACCGGAACGAAGCTTACAGCCTGCAGGGGATCAACGACCAGAAGAACCTGTTTTCGCACCAGATCAACAGCCACAACGGCCGCCTGGGCTTTGACTGGAATGTATCGCCCAAGACAATTGTGGGGCTGGTGGCTAACGGTGTTTTCACCGATGTGAACCGGGATACGGAGAATACCTCCCTGTTCTATGACGGCCAGCGCCAGTACGACAAATATACCACCACCGAATCCATCAGCGGGACCAACCGGAATTCAAAGGCTTTGAACTTCAATCTGAAGCACACCATAGACAGCACGGGCCGGGAGATAAGTGCCGATGTGGACTATGCCGCTTTCCGGTCCGGTGACCTCCAGAACTTCACCACCAGCTACTTTGACACCGAGAAACCCATGCCAGACTCTCTCCTGAATGGCGACCTCAACGGGAAACTGACCATAAAATCAGCGAAGGTAGATTATTCCCAACCCCTGAAGGCGATAGCTGCCAACCTGGAGGCCGGCCTTAAGAGCAGCCTGGTAGACGCCGACAACGACCTCAGGTTCTACGACCGCACCAGCAACCGCAACACCCTGGACACAAACCGGAGCAACCATTTTATTTACCGCGAGAACATCAACGCGGCTTACCTCAATGTGAACAAGAAATGGGCTAAGACAAGCTTGCAATTGGGCCTGCGGGTAGAGAACACCATTGCCAAAGGCGACCAGGTGGCAGAATATGCCCAGGTGAAAGGAGAGCGTTCTTTTGACCGGAACTACACCCAGTTGTTTCCCAGTGCCTTTCTAGGATATACCGTGAACAAAACGCATAACCTTGGCCTCTCGGTGAGCCGCCGCATTGACCGGCCTACCTATAACCAACTGAACCCGTTCGTGTACTTCATAGACCCTAGCACCAAATCGGCTGGAAACCCATTTCTGTTGCCTCAGACCACGTACGCGTTTGAATTCACCCATACCCTCAAAGATAAGTTTGTGACCAAACTCAGCTACAGCCACACCACCGATGTCATCATCTCTGTGCTGTCGCCGGAGCCCCAAACTGACCCCGAGCAGATACCCGTAGTGATTCAGCAGGACCGAAACCTGGCCAAGTTACATTATTATGGCGCCAGTCTTTCAGTGCCTGTTTCCGTGGCAAGGTGGTTCACCAGCACTAATAATTTTGAACTCTACTACGGGCTGTACCAGGGGAATCTGGTGGGCACTAACCTGCGCAACGGAAGGCCTACGGTCAATGTCAACTCAAACAATGTGTTCACCTTGCCCAGGAACTGGTCTGCCGAGGTCATTGGGGTGTTTCAGTCCCGGGAGGTTTATGGCTTTCTGGATATCCAACCCATCAGGCACTTGTCGCTGGGCGTGCAGAAACAACTCTGGGACAAGAAGGCCAACATCAAGCTGAACGTGGCAGATGTGTTCTACTCCAATAAAGTCAGGGCAACCACAGAACTCAGCGGTTACTTTGAGCGGTTCTACCAGCGTCGGGATACCAGAGTAGCCACCCTCAGCTTCACCTACAGATTTGGGAAAAACCAGGTAGCGCCTGCCCGTCGTCGCACGGGTGGGGCCGAGGACGAGAAACGCCGCGCCGGATAAGCCTTCTCTGTTAGAACTCTTATGAAAAACAGCCCTGAAGCTTAATCGTTTTGGGGCTGTTTTGTTTAAATGGGGCTTAAAACAGGTTTTGGGTTAGGCTGTAGGTTAAAAGATAATTAAGCCTTCAGAAGATTCTAAATTAGCCTTAGCTACATCAAACAGGACAATTGGATATATCTCTTTTCAGATTGAAGGCTACTCCAAAGGTAGATTAAGGTTTTAGTATTAAAAAGGAAGTTGTTATATTTTTTGAAGAAGTGTTTTGTAGCTGCGCAAAACAGTGGTAAATAGCTTTAAAATAAATGAAAGAAAACCGTTGGTGGTGGATTGCTTTGGAAAGTAGACATAACCAAGAGAAAGTGCGGTTGAAGGGTATTTAAAGCTATATTGTTAAAAAATATTGAAGATGTTTAATTCTGTCTGGAAAACGTTAACATTAAGAAAATCTAAGAACAGGCTAGATTTAGGGAGTTTATCCAAAAAGGATTATTTTGATAGAGTGAATTACGTGCGCACGGTAGCCGGACTGCGGAATGCCTTGTCTGCGCCTAAACAGGTGCAAACCAACACCAACCGCGAGGTGACGTTCAGGGGATTGGCTTTTGGGGCATCGTTGCGGGAAGCAAAGCGTCTGTTGGGCAAACCTGAATTCCACGTGCACCAGGATCTGGACGTAGTGGGCCATGAGGTTCTTTTTTACTTCTCCTCTGTTGGTTCTGCTAAGGTGACCCAGTGCCTGCATTTTCTGCACGGTAAATTCATCTTGTGCCAGAACATCGTGAAGACCCCCAAGCCATCCAGATGCCATGCCATCATCAAATCGGTGCTGGAGAAGTATAACCTGTTGCACGAGGCGCAGGAGACTTTTGACCTAGAGAACATGTTCCCGGTGTGTGATGCCGGCCAGAACCGCATTGAAATGCATTATGCCTTCGACCTGACGTTTACCTATGCCACCGGCGATCCACAGGTGCTGCCCATGGTCCAGAAAGTGCAGGCGGTGGAGAAGAGCAGAGGCCCGTTGTGGAGGAACGTTTTCCAGGAGCAGGTCCGTTACGTGTAGTATCAGCTTAATAACACAACTCGCTTCAACGCCGATGCCCTTTCTCTGCCTGAGAAAGGGCATCGGCGTTTTCAGGTTTAAGTTCAGTGGTTTGTTGTATCAGGTAGGTGGTGTTTTAGGTGCGTTTTGCGAAAAACAGGCTCAAAACGGTTGAAAAGAAATAGAGGACTGAAGGGTTAGGTCTGTAACTTTTTATAACTTCCTACTACTAATCCTTTAGAAATCAACTACTCCGTTCTAACGCAAACCTAAACCCTTTACCACCATGGAACTCAACATCCAAAACCTTTCCAAAACCTACCCCAACGGCGTGCAGGCGCTGAAGAACGTGAACCTCACCATTCCTACGGGCATGTTCGGTTTGCTGGGACCCAACGGGGCCGGGAAATCCTCGCTCATGCGCACCATCGCCACGCTGCAGGAAGCGGATAGCGGCAGCATCAGGTTGGGGGAACTGGATGTGTTCCGGGAGAAGGACGAGATGCGGAAGGTGCTGGGCTACCTGCCGCAGGAATTCGGGGTGTACCCCAAGGTGAGTGCCGAGGAGCTGCTGGACCATTTCGCGGTGCTCAAGGGCATCCATAACAGCAAGGAACGGAAAGAGACGGTGGCCTCGCTGTTGCAGCAGACGAATCTCTACGACGTGCGCAAGAAGAACCTGGGCGGTTATTCCGGCGGGATGAAACAGCGCTTCGGGATTGCGCAGGCGCTGCTGGGCAACCCGAGGATCATCATCGTGGATGAGCCTACGGCCGGCCTGGACCCCGCCGAGCGGAACCGGTTCCATAACCTGCTGAGCGAGATAGGCGAGAACATCATCGTGATCCTGTCCACCCACATTGTGGATGACGTGAGCGACCTGTGCCGGAACATGGCCATCATCAACAAAGGCGAGGTGCTTGCCACCGGCGAGCCGCTGCAGGCCATCGAGCAGATGCAGGGCCAGATCTGGCGGAAGTTCATCAAAAAAGAGGAACTGCCGGAGCACCAGGCCCAGCATTCCGTGATCTCCTCGCGCCTGTTCGCCGGCAAGACCATCATCCACGTGTACGCCGATGCCCAACCCAGCATGGAGTTTGAGCCAGTGCAACCCGATCTGGAGGATGTGTACTTCGCTACTATCAGCGGGGCGGTGAAAAAGACTTCCGCGTCACAGCCAGAGGTAATTGCCTAGGCCGTTTTGAGGCTAATTTTCTAAAAATCAGACTTAAAACGACTTGGCTATGTTCCTGAATATATTTCTCTTTGAGCTGAAATACCGCCTGAAGCGGCCAGCGACCTATATCTATTTCTTTCTCTTCTTTTTGATGGCTTTGCTGTGCGTCTTTGGCGTGAGCGGGGTCTTTGGCGGCACGGTGATCATTGGCGGGGGCAGCAGTGTCTCGGTGAAGGCCAACTCGCCCTACCAGATCAACTGGGTCATCACCATCCTGAGTTGGTTTGGGGTGCTGGTGACCTCGGCCATGATGGGCAATCCCATTTACCGCGATTTCGAGCACAAGACGCATTCGCTGTTCTTTACCACGCCCATCTCCAAGTGGAGCTACCTGGGCGGGCGGTTCTGGGGATCGTTTGTGGTGACGTTGCTGGTGTTTTCGGGGATTGCCTTCGGCTACATCTTCGCCTCGGCGGTGGCGCCGCTGTTCCCTTCGGTGGAGGCGACCAGGTTCGGGCCGTTCAACCTCATGTCCTACGTGCAGCCTTTCTTGCTCATCGTGATCCCGAATTTGCTGCTCACGGGCGCTATCTTCTTCACGCTGGGTACGCTCACCCGCAACATGCTGGCGGTGTACATCGGGAGCGTGCTGGTGCTGGTGCTGTACGGCGTCTCCAGCGCCCTCACCAATGATCTGGACAATGACCTGCTCGCGAACCTGGTGGATCCCTTCGGGGCCTCGGCGGTGTACCAGACCACCCGCTACTGGACGGCGGCCGAGCAGAACACCCTGGTGCTGCCTTTGAGCCAACCCATCATCTGGAACCGATTGCTGTGGGATGGGATCGCCCTGCTTTTGCTGGTTTTCTGTTACTGGCGGTTCAGCTTCTCGTTCTTCTCCTCGGAGGGCAAAGTACGCAAGCTTCGCCGGGAGGAGGCGCCGGGCATCGTGGCCACGGCCCACCGCATCAGCTTGCCCAAGGTAAGCCAGGAGTTCTCGTACGCACGCAGTTTCGGGCAGTTCTGGAAGCTGACCAAGCTGGAGTTCAAAGGCATCGTGCGCAGCGTCTATTTCATCGCCATTGTGGTGGCGGGTATCGTGTTTCTGCTGTCCACGGCCTCCCAGATCGGAAAGATCTATGACACCAACACGTACCCGGTGACCTCAGAGGTGGTCTCCATTCTGGGCGGCACGTTTGCACTGTTCATGCTCATCATCATCACGTTCTACTCCGGGGAGCTGGTGTGGCGCGAGCGTGATGCCCGCATGAACCAGTTGTATGATGCCTTGCCTATTCCTAACTGGGTGCCGTTCACGTCTAAGCTGGTCGCACTCATGGGCATTCAGGTGGTCCTGATGGCGGTGGTGCTGGTGTGCGGCATTGTAATTCAGGCTGCAAAGGGCTACTTCAACTTTGAACTTGGGCTGTATGTGAAAGCCCTGTTCGGGCTACAATTAGTGGATTACCTCTTGATGTGCGCTCTGGCCATGCTGGTGCAGGTGCTGGTGAACAACAAGTACTTGGGGCACTTCATTATGGTGGTGTATTACCTGGCTAACATCTTCAAGGGGCAACTGGGCTTTGAGCACCTGTTGTACTCCTACAGTTCAGATCCGGGCGCGCCGTACTCGGCCATGAACGGCTACGGGCACTTTGTGGGGCCGGTTCTGCTGTTCAAAGTATATTGGGGCGCGTTTGCTATTATTCTGGCCTTGCTGTCTAACCTGCTGTGGGTGCGCGGCACTGAGGCGAACATCAAAGGACGCTTCAAGCTGGCGGCGCTGCAGCTGAACAAATCCACTCTGTTGGTGTTGGCCTCGGCGGCGGCGGTGTTCATTGTCTGCGGCGGCTTCATCTTCTACAACACCAACATCTTGAACGAGTACCGCGACTCAGACGACAACGAGCGTTTACAGGCCGCTTTTGAGAAAACGTACAAGAAATACCAGAACCTGCCGCAGCCCCGCGTAGTGGACGTGTACCTGGAAACCGATTTATACCCCAAAGAGCGCGAGTTCCGCTTCAAAGGCTATTACTGGCTTAAAAACAAAACCAGCGTGGCCATTGACTCGGTGCACCTCATGCTGGACGATAACGCCGTGATCAAGAGACTGGAATTTGCCCGTCCGGCCAAAACCGTGCTGTTTGACAAGACCAATGGCTACCACATCTTCCAACTAGCCCAGCCGCTTCAGCCCGGCGATTCCATCAAGCTGAACATGGATTTGTTGTACCAGACCAAAGGCTTCAAGCAGCGCAGCTACAACACCGGCATTGTCTATAACGGCACGTTCATCAATAGCCAGTTGCTGCCGCATATCGGGTACCAGGAGGCGCTGGAGTTAGGAGACGACGATACTCGCAAGGAAAACGGCCTGAAACCGAAGGAGCGCATGGCCAAAGTCAACGACCTGAAAGCCCGCCAAAACACCTACATCAGCAACGACGCCGACTGGATTACCTTTGAGACGGTGGTGAGCACCGTGCCCGATCAGATTGCCCTGGCGCCTGGGTATTTGCAGAAAGAGTGGACCAAGAACAGTCGCCGCTACTTCCACTACAAAATGGATTCCAAGATCCTGAACTTTTATTCCTTCCTATCCGCAGATTACGAGGTGAAGAAAGACAAGTGGAACGATGTCGCCATTGAGGTCTACTACCAGAAAGGCCACGAGTACAACCTGGATCGCATGATCAAGGGCGTGAAGAAATCGTTGGATTACTACACGGCTAATTTCAGTCCGTACCAGCACCGGCAAGTGCGTATCCTGGAGTTTCCGGGCTACAGTGCCTTTGCGCAGGCGTTCCCCAACACTATCCCGTTCTCCGAGTCCATCGGATTCATTGCCGATGTGGATGACAAAGACCCCGAGGACATCGACTATCCGTTCTACGTGACGGCCCACGAGGTGGCGCACCAGTGGTGGGCGCACCAGGTCATCGGCGGCGATGTGCAGGGTTCCACCCTCATGTCGGAGACCATGAGCCAGTACTCGGCCTTAATGGTGATGAAAAAGGAATACGGCGCCGAGCGGATGAAGAAGTTCCTGAAGTACGAGATGAACAACTACCTCCTGGGCCGGGCTGGCGAGCGCAAAAAAGAACTGCCGCTGGCGTTAGTGGAAAACCAGCAGTACATCCATTACCGCAAAGGATCGGTGGTGATGTACGCCTTAGCGGATTACATCGGCGAAGACAAACTGAACGCGGCCTTGAAAGAGTACGTGCAGAAAGTGGCGTTCCAGCAGGCACCGTACACCAACTCGGTGGAGTTCCTGAGCTACATCCGGAAGGCCACACCAGATTCTTTGCAGTACCTGGTAGATGATATGTTTGAGAACATCACGCTCTACGAAAACAAAGCCACCAAGGCCTCAGCGGTGAAGCAGAAGGATGGATCTTATAAAGTCTCGCTCACCATTGACGCCAAGAAATTCCGCGCCGACAGTTTGGGTAACGAAAGCCCGGCTCAACTGAACGACTTTGTAGATGTGGGGGTGATCACCCGTAAAAAAATTGCCGGTACCTGGCAGGATGTGCCGCTGTATCTGCAGAAGCAACGCATTAAGTCGGGCCAGAACAAGATTGAGGTTATTGTGAAGGAGAAACCCGAGCGCGCGGGAGTAGACCCTCTGAACAAGCTCATTGACCGCAATCCCGATGACAACACCAAGGAGGTGACGGTGAAGTCGTAGAGAAGAAATCCTTTGTAAAAGCAAAAGAGCCCGGCATTACTGCCGGGCTCTTTTGCTTTGATGTCACTGGCGTCTATGAGAAAAAGCTTCTCCATTTCTGCCGAGAATAACACACCCAAAGGCTGCTTTTGGTGAGGTGTGTCTGAATGGCTCAGGAGGGATGGTGAAGACAACCTCCGGTAAGAACAAAAGTGAATTTCCTTGTCCTAAAGATGAGCAAGAATATGGCCGATCCTCATCATGAATACAATCTAAGGTAATTGTTTAAGTAAGTGATGAAAATTATTAGTTATATCTAATTTAGGATGTATTGCTGTGTTCCAGCTTTAAAGCATTGCTTCTTCGGTAAGATGCTGATTTAAAGAAGTATTAAAGTGAATATTAGAATTGTAATAACTATAAGGAGGTAGTTTGTTATCTAAGATTTAAAAGTCTGTGCTTTGAAAAGTATAATTATCATTTGAAAATTGCTATGACAATATGGTTATGTTACTATTGTGATTGCATTATGAGGTATAAAGAGGCCGGTTTCCTCAAAATTGGAGGAAAGTTCCTGAAAAGCAGAAAAAATCTTCATCAAAAAATATGCGTTTAAACGCTTTAAAAGGGGTTTTTACAAAATAATTCATTTTTTAATGTGTTTTTTACCATTAATAGTTGCATGCAACCTCTTTGCCGCTATATATTTGTCACATTCTATTAAACAATTGAAGTATTTCAACCTAGTAATGAGGCCGAAAATTTAGTGGAATGCTGAATGGCTTTTAAGGTAGGATTTAACGCGAAAGGAAAGATGAAACGGGTGAGAGCGATAATATGCATGATGGTTTTGGTAGTGGCTTCTCTGCAAGCATCTGCCTTTGATTTTCCTTCCTCATTGGTCTCCGTTTCTAAAACTAGAATAAAAGAACTGACCCTGCTTATCAGGCAGCAGCCGGGTAATGCGAGGGCTTATGCAGAGCGGGCATCCGCCAGAATGGAAGTGAAAGATGCATACGGTGCCATTAAAGACTATTCCATCGCGCTTGTCTTAGGTGCCGAAGACAGTACCAGCATCCGGGAGGCTAGGGGGAATGCGTTTCTGGAAGTTGGGGCCTATAGAGAAGCCTTGAAAGACTTTGAAGCGGTGCTTACCAACGAAGCCTCTACAGAGTCTTTGTACGGCAGGGCAGTAGCCAGATATTACCTAGACGACCATTTCGGGGCCATCCGCGATCTAGACGAAGTGATTCTGACGGCTCCCACCCATAACAGGGCTCTGTGCAACCGCGGAATCGTGAAGCTGGAGCTGAATAAATTAGAAGAAGCCGTTTCAGACCTGACGCTCTTCCTGACTCATTACCCAGACCATGTAGAAGCTACCTATGCGCTATCGGTGGCAACTAATCGGTTACAGAAGCGTATTGCGAAACGCAGCATGTAAGCACTAAACTTTAAACCGTAATCCTGCACCCTTGAAGGTGCTTATACTTAAAACTAAACTTTTAACAAATTCAAACAAACTCAGACAATCATGAAAAATTCTTTACTTACTCTCGGCTTTTTATTTGTGTTGGTGATGAACGCAGTTGCTCAAAATGGTCCTTCTAACCCCGCGGTGGAGAAGACGAGCAATTCAGTGACGCGCCTTATGGTACAATCCATCGGTTTAAATGAGAGTGAGTACATCACGGTAAAAGCCCTGAACCAGGAGCGCCTGGTGAAAGCTGCCGAAGTCGCTAAAATGTACGGCAGCGATGCCGAGATGCGTGATGCCCGCCTGAAGGAGATTGAAAGCAACTTTGAAAGCGAATTGTTCAAAGTCCTGAACAGCCGCCAGGTAGAAGCCTACTCAGACTTCAAAAACAAGCCAGAAGGAAATTTCTTGTCTATGGTGCAGGAAGTAGCCAAAGCTGGAAAGAACTAAGATAACCCACTTTGCCCATAAAAAAGAGAAGCCCGCTTTCACAGCGGGCTTCTCTTTTTTATGGGTGTTTTTTTTGAAAAAGGCTCTTAAAACCAATGCTGCGTTAAAGTGCCTCAGGCCGGGCTATCGTTTTACTGATCACATCCCATACAACTACGCCCACCGTCACCGAGATGTTGAGCGAGTGCTTCGTCCCGAACTGCGGAATCTCCAGGATGCCATCAGCGGCTCTGATCACCTCATCCTCCACCCCAAAAACCTCATTCCCGAACACAAACGCGTATTTTCCGTCCGCGGCCGGGCTGAAGTCTGACAAAGAGGTACTGCCCTCGGCCTGCTCTACCGCCCAAACCTGATAGCCGCTGCCTTTCAGGCCTTCCACAGCCTCCAGGGTTGACGGCACATGCACCCATTCTACCGATTCTGTGGCGCCCAAGGCGGTTTTATGGATTTCTTTGTTGGGCGGCGTGCCCGTGATGCCGCACAGATAGATCTTCTCCACGGCAAAGGCATCGGCGGTCCTGAAGGCCGAGCCCACATTGTGCAGGCTGCGCACGTTATCCAGCACCAACACCAACGGATTTTTTTGCTTATTTTTGAAGTCCTCCACTGAATCGCGCCGGAGTTCTTCCATGCTCAATTTACGCATAGTTGAAAAGGTAATCGGCCGGGGGCCGGAATGTCCTGCAAAGGTAACACATTGCGGGCATAGGAGTGTTTTTGCCCTACTTTAGGAAAATCAGCCCTAAAACCTGTGCACTAGAAGGAAAGAAGAGAGGAATTCTGTTTTGGAGCCGTTTTCCAGAAAACAGACCAAAAACAAGGCCTCCATACAAAAGGAGGGTGCAGATACTGATTCCTGATCAGCACATCGGCACATTAAAAAAATAGCACATTAGAACGCTTTGGCTAAGACAACCGCAGAGTTCAGCGCTACGCCGCTGATGAAACAATATAACGCCATTAAGGCGAAACACCCCGGGGCGCTGCTGCTGTTCAGGGTAGGGGACTTTTACGAGACCTTTGGCGAAGACGCCATCAAGGCCAGTAAGATCCTGGGCATCATGCTCACCAAGCGAGGCAACGGATCCGCGTCTGAGACCGCTTTGGCAGGATTTCCGTACCACTCGCTGGATACGTACCTGCCCAAACTGGTTCGTGCCGGCCAGCGGGTGGCCATCTGTGACCAGCTGGAAGACCCCAAGACGGTGAAAGGCATTGTGAAGCGAGGCGTGACCGAGTTGGTGACGCCCGGCGTGTCGTTCAACGACCAGGTGCTGGAGCAGAAACGCAACAATTATCTGGCTTCGCTGCATTTTGGGAAAGGCCAGATGGGGATTGCCTTGCTGGATGCTTCTACCGGCGAGTTCCTGCTGGCCCAGGGCGATGAAGGGTACATGGCCAAACTGCTGCAGAACTTCAGTCCGGCCGAGGTGCTTTTCTGCAAAGGCAAAAAAGAATCGTTCTTCCAGACCTTCGGGTCAGATATTTGCCATTTTGCCCTGGATGAATGGGTGTATAACTATGATTTCGCGCTGGAAGGTCTCACTAAGCAGTTCAACACCGCTTCCCTGAAAGGTTTCGGGGTAGAGAACCTGACCGAAGGCATCACTGCTGCCGGAGCCATCCTGCACTACCTGGCCGAAACCCAGCACCATGACTTGCGCCACATCACGGCCCTTGGCCGATTAGAAGAAGATAAATACGTTTGGCTGGATCGTTTCACGGTGCGTAACCTGGAACTGATCTACCCCCAACACCCCGAGGGCGTACCCCTGATTGACGTGCTGGACCATACCATCACACCCATGGGCGGACGCCTGCTCCGTAAGTGGCTGGTGTTGCCCCTCAAGGATTCGGCCCAGATCAAACGCCGGCTAGATACTGTAGAGGCATTACAAGCCCGTCCGGACCTGTTGCAGGACATCCACCATTACCTCAAGCAGATCAATGACCTGGAGCGCCTGATTTCCAAGGTGGCCGTGCGCCGGATAAACCCCCGGGAACTGCTGCAACTGGCGCGGGCACTTGAGGCCACCCTGCCCATCAAAGAGCTGTTGGCGGTGAGTGGTGTGCCCGCCTTGCAGAAACTGTCAGACCAACTGCTGCCTTGCGAATCCATCCGGGACGAAATCCAGAAAACGCTCAAGCCAGATGCGCCCATGCTCACGAACCAGGGCAACATGGTGCAGACCGGCATTGACCAGGAGCTGGATGAACTACGGGCCATTGCTTTCTCGGGTAAAGATTATCTCTTGCAGATTCAGCAGCGCGAGATTCAGAACACAGGTATCTCGTCGCTGAAAATTGCCTTCAATAAGGTGTTTGGCTACTATTTGGAGGTGACGCACGCGCACAAAGATAAAGTACCCAGCTCCTGGATGCGGAAGCAGACCTTAGTGAACGCCGAGCGATACATCACCGAGGAACTGAAAACCTACGAGGAGAAAATCCTTCACGCCGAAGACCGTCTTTACGTGATTGAGCAGCGCATCTTCAACGAACTGGTGCTAAGTGCCGCCGAGTTTGTGCCCCAGATCCAGCAAAACGCCAAAGCGCTGGGCATGCTGGATTGCCTGGCCAACTTCGCACAGCTAGCTACCCAGAACAACTACGTAAAGCCCGAGGTGAACGATAGCACTCTCCTGAACATCACCCAAGGCCGTCATCCGGTGATTGAGAAACAGCTACCCTTGGGAGAACGCTATGTGCCCAATGACATCCGGTTGGACAACGAGGACCAGCAGGTGATCATCATCACGGGACCTAACATGGCGGGTAAAAGCGCGCTGTTGCGGCAAACCGCTTTGATTGTGCTCATGGCGCAGATCGGCTCCTTCGTGCCCGCCGAGGCGGCGCAGATCGGGGTGATTGATAAAATCTTCACCCGGGTAGGTGCTTCAGACAACCTGAGCCGGGGCGAGAGTACGTTCATGGTGGAAATGACCGAAACAGCGAGTATCCTGAACAACCTCTCGGACCGTAGCCTGGTGCTCATGGACGAAATCGGGCGCGGGACCAGCACCTATGACGGTATTTCCATCGCCTGGGCTATTGTGGAACACCTGCACAACGCACCCAAGGGAAGGGCCAAAACGCTTTTCGCCACGCACTACCATGAACTGAACCAACTTACTGAGGATTTTCCCCGTGTGCGCAACTACAACGTGAGCGTGAAGGAAAGTAACGGCAAGATCCTGTTCATGCGCAAACTGGTGGAAGGCGGCAGTGCCCACAGTTTCGGGATTCAGGTGGCGCAGATGGCGGGTATGCCCAACAGCGTTGTGATTCGAGCCAACGAAATCATGCACCACCTGGAGCAGGAGAAGATCGCGCATCCGCACCAAGACCCACAGGAAACCCTGAAAACTTTACCCAAGCAACCGTACCAGCTCAGCATGTTTGAGCTCAACGACCCACAGTTGGTGCGTATCAAAGAGATGTTTGAGAAACTTGACATCAATACCATCACCCCGGTAGAAGCGCTCCTGAAACTGAATGAACTGAAAATGCTGGTTGACGGCAAAAAGGAGAAAGTGTAATAGGGAAGTTCTGAGTCTTGGGATTTGAGTCCGGAGTTAAAGTCTGCTTGAAATCCGTTTAGGGGCTTATTTGTCTAAACCAGCCCCTAAACGGATTCTTCTTTACTATGCGGGTTGGCGGAATTTCATGGTAAGACTTAGGCGCAGCTTCTCAGTTCCTGAGTCTTTCAGCGTAATCAAGAAACGCAATGGTTTATGATCTCTTCGAAGAGCTTACGGGAAAACGGGCCTGGGCAACAAGGTGAGAGGCAAAAAAGGGAATGAGGGCTGTTCTTTTCCTGCTTTCTGCTTCAATTCGTCCAGCGGAAGCAGTGCTCTTTCGGAATTGTTTTCCAGAAAATGGCCTTGAAATGAAAAGAGAGCCTTTTCTTTGAAAAATTTTCTCCCTGATTCTCAGAAAGATTACCTATCAGGAAAGATTTTTTTTAAGCCATTACTTGACTTCGTGATTTTTGTGCTTACCTTTGTATCACTAATTCAAACAGCGAATTAGAAAACGCGAAAGTAGCTCAGTTGGTAGAGCGCGACCTTGCCAAGGTCGAGGTCGCGGGTTCGAACCCCGTCTTTCGCTCAAAGATAAAAGACGTTACCTCGGTAACGTCTTTTCTTTATCTGCCTATTTCATTTCCCTCGGGAGGTGAGGTCGCCGGGATGGTGGAACTGGTAGACACGCAAGACTTAAAATCTTGTGACCATTAGGTCGTGCGGGTTCGATTCCCGCTCCTGGTACTTAAGTAAAAACAAAAGCCCTTGTGAATTAGTATTCACAAGGGCTTTTGTTTTTACAGTCCTTCCGTATTTATGTTTTCGGAAAGGTTTCCTTAAACCAACTAGGGCTATCTGTTTAGAAAGGGCCAATAAACCCAAGTACTTCTTCTGCTATTTCAAAACTGTACTTCCAGAACAGGATCAATCGCTTTCTGAGGTTTTTGTTCTGGAGGGGTTGTCTGGCGGAGGATACTTCTGGCTAGCAAAGTAATAGCAATTGTCCAGAGGAGTAGGCCAAGATAGAGTTTCAGTTCAATCTTGTCAGTGGGGGATAGGTAAGAAGCCGATGGGTTTACGATAAAGGCTTCCTTCGCTCTCATCAGAAACAATACCAGAATGGTGGCCGCCGCTAAGGCTTTCACATAAAGACGGGTAAAGGCGATGGTGAACCTCTCGTATAGCCAGGTGAAGTCTGTAAAGGCCAGGTACACCATGCTATTGGCCATAAAAGGGATGTTGAGCAGGAAGGTATTGGTAACGTGGAAAATGCAGGCAACTAACAACCAGAGTCGCCAGGCTTTTCGGGAGTGTAGGAGAAAAAAGAGAGGAGACAACTCAAAAACCACGGCGGTATAGTCAAAAATTTCCAGTAATGCGGGCGGAAAATAATTGACATAGCGAGCCAGTAAGTAATGCCGGTCAAGGGTGTAATACCCGTCCCTAAACCATCCCATAAAGCCATTTTGGGTAGGGTCAAGGTCAAGCCAACTGATCGCTTTTTCAAATCCTGCCGAAAACATGGCAAAGCAAAGTAAGATGCTGAGCAAAGACAGGCTTTTGGAAGGAGAATCTACCCTCGATTCTTTGTCTGGCCAAAGCGCTAAGTGTTTCCCCCAGCCCGAAAAAGCCATGCAAAGCAGCAAAGCATAAATCAGGATAGAATGGTCTATTTTCCCGAAGGAGAAGTTGAAATTTAAACCCACCAAACACGCGGCTAGGAAAACCAACGTGGAGGCTCTTGCCTTTATCCCCAAGATGACGCAAACCAGACTAAGCAGCACAATGCCATCCAGGACATAAAAGAAGGAATGACCGGGAAACCCATCAAAAAGGGTAGCCAGGCTAAACAGGGGCGGGGTAAAAAGAGCTTGTGGGGCTGCTGCTATCCAACTGAAATTAGGTACATACCCGGCCAGCAGGAAAAAGCCTACTACAATCCGGAAGGCGCTCAAGGATTTTACATTTTCAGGAGTGGTAGACCGGCAGATTCTTTCCCAAAAAAGCGCGTTTACTTTATTGATCCAGGCGTAGAGTGTTTGCATAGATAACAGTTTCGTTAAGTTTCAGGCCATCGGGGATAGAAATGATTTCTTCGGTTTGCACAACCTTAAGCAGCGGCCCATCCAGGTTCTGTTCCTTTAACTTTCCTCTGAGCCATGCCTTTACCTCCTTTTGGTCTTGTTCAGCCACGTCTTTGGCCCACAAAGTGCTAAGTTTGGCGGCTAGATGAGATTGAATTCCGGGCCTGATGGCTCCGGCATTCTCTTTCAGGCCGAATTCCTTGGACAAAATGGGGCTGAGGTATTGGATAGGGATTGGATGAAGCAGACGCACGTTATCTACGGTGCGCCAGTTCCCGGTTGTGTTCCTGGCAAACAAGGTGGTGATCCTTACCTTGGTTTCATGTTTGTTTACATCAACTTTGCCAGAACCAGAGGGGAGCATTACCGCCGGATAAGGTTCTAAAGCAATGCCATATTTTGCCCGAAGGAAATAAGGGACAAGAAGGATGGCTAAGAGAGCAATAGTGAATCTTAAGGAGAACATACAAGTATCTCATCTTATAAGATTGGTATTCTGACGCCGCAGGAAGTGTGAAACAATTCACAAGGAAGCAAAGGACCTTGTAAATGAAGGAAGCGCATGAGGTAATGGACTGGTTTAAGCAAAGGATTGACCTCTGTCTTTGTCTGTTGGGCTCCTAAAGGGGCCGAAAGGTATGGATCTGAAGTTTTTTCATAGCAAGCAGGATTTAGGCTCAGGATAGAATCTGATAGAAAGAACCCAGTAGTATTTTTTGCTTTGAATTATATTGAATCAAGAAGCTTACTCTGTAATATTCAGGATTTGTGTAAGGGTTTTAGGATTGATTATGCGTAAACTTAAATAAAATGTTTTATAAATTCAATTTTAAGTTAAAAAGTTGAAAAACCTCCCAAAAAAATATAAGTTGTAACCTTCTTATTGTAAGGTAAATAGAAAATAAAACATGAGTTTGTCTTGAAATTACAATCCAATAAAGCCAATTAAGGGCTGTTTCTGAGAATCTGCTATAAATGGTGCTAAATAGTATGTACCTTGTATGTTGTGAAAGGTTTAATTGTACTATATATAGATGTTGAAAGATGCTTTTTTCCGGGAGTGAGGAAGCCAAGGCACAAGGAAAGGCTTGAAGATGAAGTAGAGCTAGTTTTTCTTGTAGAAGTAAAGATTCACGGCTGAGGCCAAGCCTTTCTCGCTTAAGGTAAAGTACCCAGAATCTGCCGCCGCGAAAGTTACGGCCTCTCCCTGGGGTTCAATGGAATAAGGCCAGGTCTCAAAATCCTTTAAAAGGTACTCTTCCAGAGGCTCATTTGCTTTTTGGTTGTAATGATAAAGTGCGCCATACGTCTTAACAAGGGCTTCTTTACCGTTAGGAGCAAGGGTTGCACTGACCACATACGAATAAGGGAGGTTGCCCACCAGTTTAGCCGAATTGAGTGAAGTAGAGGAGAAAGGGTGCGTTATTTTGTAGATTCTGGAGAGCGTATCTGTCTTGGTAAAAAGGAGAATATCTTTCGTTTTGGGATCGATGAGAAAAGCCTCAGCGTCATGCGACCCGTCTGGATATTGGAACCGGATAACAGAGACATTCTGAACGGTATCCGTAGCACGGGAGGGTTCCGGGAAATGGTAGATAAAGTATTCCTTAACGGTTCTGTTATTGTCTCCTATGTCAGCGAGGTATACCTGGCCATCGTGCAACGCCATGTCTTCCCAATCGCGGTTTCGGGCCCCTTTTATGAAAACCTTCTTTGAAACGGTGCCGTCATGTTTTAGCAGATACAATTGAGCAGGATTTCCACTGTCTTCCTGTACCCAAAGGTGTCCGGGTATCGTCTTGCTGTCGGCAATGCCGGATGCTTCCGAGATGAGCGGTACAACAGGTTTCTTCACCGGAGCTACCTCCTGGGTAAGATCCGGAGTGATGGTTTCCTCGGTCTTGCCGCAGCCCGCTAATCCCAGTAGTAAGGAGAAGAAGAAATCAAGAAAGAGGAATGTTTTCATGGGAAAGCCTTTGTGGGTAAAAACAAAGAATACCTGCACGGAATCAGCCTCAGGGGAGTTTCGTTTTAAGCCTGAATTTTTGAAATGAGGTGGAAAACCGCTTTATGCTTAGATTTTCCGGGGCAGTTAATAGCAGTGCTTGGGTTGGTAAGTTAAAGCAGATTATCTGAAATCCAATAAACTATAAGAATGATATCAATCTCCACGGTAAGATCTGTGCTACAAGAACGCAGAAAATTGCTTGCCCATACAAGGTTACTTGCCATTATTAAGTAGTAAGTCAAGGGCTTTCCTGTTCTATTCCCTCGCTTGCTCTAAAACAGGGTTGCCAGGCAGTGAGGGTTTTCAGGCCCTTTTTAGAAATAAAGCCTGAAAACAGTCCTACGTTAATAGGCGGCAAGTCAATGTAAGAAGGAATCAGGCGTGTGCTTCGCCAAATTCAATGGAGAATTCGGTGCCCTGGTTCACTTGGCTTTGAACATGTATTCTGCCTCCTAGGGCTTCTACCTGGGTTTTTACCATGAAGAGGCCCATCCCTTTTCCATCGGTATGGAAATGGAAGCGCTTGTAGAGGCCAAAGATCTTGTTCTGGTGTGCTTTCAGGTCAATGCCCAAGCCGTTGTCACGGAAGGTGATGATGCTTTTGCCGTCTTTTTGATGGGCCTGAATCTCGATGGCGGGTACCTGGTGGGCTTGCCTGTACTTAATGCTGTTGGAGATCAGGTTGGTGAAAATGCTGTGTAAATAACTTTTAATGGTGTAGATCTGGTCCAGGTCAGAAAAGTCCGTCCGGATGGTCACGTTTTCCTTGGCCAGTAAGCCCGAGGTCATGGACTTGATGTCCTCTACCAGTTGCTGTAAGTCCACCTGTTCCTTCCGCTCGTTAACCTCCCGCCTGATCTGCAGGACATTGTTCAAGTCATTGATGACGTTGTCCAGCTTGTCTACCGAGATCTTAAGCCCCTGCATGGACTTCTCAAAAAGGGGTGTTTCTGGGGAAACAGTCTTTAAAAGGTCAGAAAGCCCGATGATGTTGGCCACCGGGGCCCGAAGGTTATGCGATACGATGTAGGCGAACTGCTCCAGGTCTTTGTTGCGCTGGAGCAGGTCTGAGGTGATGCGCTCTTTCTCCAACTGAGCCAGCCGTTCTTTGGTGATATCGTGGGTGATGCCCATAAGCTGGTGGGTGTCCCCTTTGGAATCTGGCTTTACCTTGTACTCATTGAGCAGATACCTGATGCTGCCGTCTTCGCGAACCACCCGGCAGGGGAATTGACAAGATCCCTCAAGCGAGAGAAAAGGAGTCTGCACCAGCTCTTCTACCTCGGCTTTGTCTTCTGGGTGCACAAAAGAAAGGAAAGAGGCCAGGCCAGCCTTAGTTTGGGCGGGAGTAGTGCCTAAGATCTGGTACATCTCGTCAGACCATAGTCCCTCCAGCGTGTTATGGTCATAATCCCAGCTTCCCAGGTGAGAAAGGGCCTGGGCTTCCTTAAGGCTGGTGGAGCTTTTCTCCAGTTCCTCAAAAGCCCGTAGCAGTGCGGCTTCGGTGTCTTTCTTGGGGGTAATGTCCCACCGGATGGACAGGCACTGGTGCGGAACCCCGGAAGCGTCCAGAATAGGCACAATGGTGGTCTCGGTCCAGTAGTAAGTGCCGTTTTTCGATTTGGTTTTGAGCTCGCCTTTCCAGATTCTGCCGCTGGCAAGGGTGCGCTCCATCTCTTCAAAGAAAGCCTCTGAATGGTAACCGGCATCGGTGATGCGGTAGTGCTGGCCTATCAGTTCCTCTCGGGTGTAGCCGGAGATAGCGCAGCAGTTGTCGTTAGCGTACAGAAAAATGCCGGCCGTATTCGTGATCGTGACAATGGCAGACTGGTCCAGCGCGTATTTGTAGTCTGAGATTTCCTTGATCCGCTCGGCCACGCTCTTTTTCAGGGAGATGTTGAGGTTCTTGACCAGGTCGTCTGCCTCTTTCTTTTCGGTGATGTCTACCAGGGCCGTGACCAGGCATTCCTTTCCGTCCAGTTTCACCAGGTCGGCGTGGGTGGAGATATGGCGCATTTCCCCGTTTTTGGTTCGGGCTTCCATCTCCAGAGACCTGAGGGCGCCTTTCTCCCGCAGTTGCCTGATCAGAGAGGAACGGTCCTCAGGGTTTTTCCAAAGGTTCAGATCCATGCTGGTTTTGCCAATCAACTCTTCTTTCTCATAGCCGAAGAACTGTGAGTAGTTGTCATTGACTTCCATGTAAATACCGGTATCAGCCTCTGAGATGGATTTCATGACAGGGCTCTTGTAGAAAATCTGAGAGAAGAGGGCTTCATTCTCCTTTAGCTTTTTCTCTGCCAACTTCCGGTCTGTGATGTCTTCAAAGGCCAGCACAAAACATTTTTTGTTGTTCAGGAAAACCTGCTCAATGTTGTACACCACGTTTCTGAGGCCGCCTTCCCCTGTTTTCAGCTGGGTCTCCATGCCTGCCACTTTCTGGTCGCGCTTAAGTTGGTCAAACAAGCGCTGCCGGAAGGTGGAGTCCACAAAGATATCCAGGTCTTCTGCCTTCTTTCCGATGACCTGCTCGCGGGAATGGCCAAAAAACTGAAGGGCCATCTCATTGGCGTCCAAAATTTTTCCGGAGGAAGCCTCTACCAATGACAGCATAATGGGGCTTTTGTAGAAAAGACCCGAAAAGAGCTGTTCTTTTTCCTTCAGGATTTTTGCCGCCTTGGCTCTGTTGGCCAGGTTGCGGTTGATAAACAGGTAGGTAGTGCTGAAAAAGAAGAACATGAACGCAGAGAAGGCCAAAAAAGTGGAAAACATCTGCTCAGACTTAACGGCAGATTCCTCATCGGCGAAATGGAGTTTGCCTCTCTCTTTTTCCTCCACCTGGTGCACCAGCAACCGGATGGAAGCCAATTGGTTTTTCAGTTGCTCGCTTGCCTGGAGCCGAGCAGCGGGAGCGGCGTTAATCTTTCCTATGTTAGTTGCCGCAACCTTGGAGAAAGCTTCTATTTTGGCCGATAATTCCTTTAGTTGACTTTTTTCCTGTGTGTCTGTTACCCCGGCTTGTTGCAGGTCCCTGAGGTGTTGCGGGTAGTGCGGCAAAGCCGATTGGTATTGGAGAAAGGACGCTCGTTGGCCGGTGGATAGATAAGAAGAAGCGCCCTCTTCCATATCCTGGAGGCTGCCGTAAAGTCCTTCAATGGATTTCAAAGCCCGCAAAGAGACTTTCTCCTGCTGGTCAATGGCCGCGGTCTCCTGAAGATTGAAGTAAACCATGGCCGTGAAGAAAACCAGACTCAGAAAAGCGGCAAGAAAAACTCCGAACAGGGTGCGTTGAATAGGCATGGCCGAGAAGCAAATAGGAATTTAATATAGGATAAAATAGAATAAGAGAAGGCGATTTGAATAATTATATTTCTATTCTATCCTGAATAGGTAAAGGCAAAGGTTGTACTTTAATTGAATTATTATCTGGTATAGCCTGGTTTTGGTTAAAGCTAGCTAAGTGTCTGTTTTACAATATCAAAATTAACGCTATTCTTGGTGTAATGGTATATTGTGGCTCCAATACCAGCTGAATGCATTGAAAAAGAAACCAAAATTATATGCTCCTGGGTTCAGACGTAAACTAATTTCCTTCCTTAGAATGTTTTATCAGAAGAAGGACGAATTACATTAACCCTCCGGGATTCACCATTTGCAATCTGATATGAATGCACAGTTTTGGCTTTTTTATGTTGTGTTGGCGGTCCGCTACCTGTTCATTGCGGGGCTCGCGTTCCTGATATTTTATATTTTCTTTCCCCAGAAATTTTCCCGGCGCAAAATACAGGCGCTGTTTCCTAAACGTAAGGATTACGCGCGGGAGGTAGGGTATTCTTTTTTCACGTTTGTGGTGTTTGCCCTGTATGGGGTTGTGCTTTCCTCTGAGTTTGTCTTGCCGCACACGCAGGTCTATACCAATGTCTCAGAGTATGGGTGGGGGTATTTCTTTTTGAGTGTGGTGCTGGCCCTGATCATCCATGATGCCTACTTCTACTGGACACACCGGCTCATGCACCATCCCAGGCTGTTTAAACCGTTTCATTTAACCCACCATAAATCGGTGAATCCCTCGCCTTGGGCAGCGTTCTCGTTCAGTCCGCTGGAGGCCTTGGTAGAGGGCGCGATCATCTTTGTGGTGGCTTTGCTCATTCCCATCCATCCGCTGGCCATTGTGGTGTTCCTGTTCCTGATGACGGTTTACAACGTGTATGGGCACCTGGGCTACGAGATTTACCCCCGCTGGCTTGTCAACAGCGCGGTGGGCAAATGGCTGAACACTTCTACCAACCATAACATGCACCACAAGTACTTCAAAGGCAACTACGGTCTGTATTTTCGGTTTTGGGATGAATGGTTGGGGACCACCCACTTAAAATATGACGAGACCCTGGCTAAACTGGTAAGCCCCGGAAAGCAGCCCTAGGTTTGGGTAGATAGAAAAAGCCTCGCAGTTTACCTGCGAGGCTTTTTTATGCCGTTTTCATGAAAATGGGCTTAAAATGGTTCTTGTTACATCTCAGCCCAAAGGAATCTATTTGGCTTGTTTCACCCCTTCTGAGGTCATGACCACGCGTTTCATGGTTCCGTCTTTGTTGTAATCCAGGTAATCAATGCAGACCGAGCGCCGGAAACTTCCACCGTCTGGTTGAATGGCCCCGTTGTGGTAAATGAAATAGGACCTGCCTTTGAATTCAATGATGGCCTGGTGGTTGGTGTTGGAGTTTCCGGCCAGTTCGTTCAAAATTCCTTTGTACTCCCATGGTCCCTCAGGGCTTTTGCTCATGGCGTAGGCGGTCTTCTCGGGGAACTGGTAGGCGTAGGAAAGATAATACCAGCCATTGTGCTTGTGTACCCAGGGAGCCTCGGTGAAGTTAGGAAGTTTGATGGTCTTGATGGGGCCATCCAGCTCGGTCATGTTCTTCTTAAGCTTGGCATAATGCAGGGTGGTGTTTCCCCAGTAGATATACGCCTGGCCATTGTCATCTATGAACACCGCCGGGTCAATGTCATCCCAACCTATCTTGATATCGGTGGTCATGTCATTGGTGATAAGGGCCGATCCGCGGGCGTCTTTGAAGGGACCAATAGGGCTATCGGCCACCGCTACGCCAATGGCTTTGCCCGGTATTGTGGCGTGCTCCACCGTGGAAAACCAGTAGAACTTGCCGTCACGCTCCACCACATGCGAAGCCCAGGCCTCACCTTTGGCCCAGGTGAAATCCTTCGCGCGTAAGGGAACGGAGTGCTCGGTCCAGGTCACCATATCCGGCGAGGAGAAAACAAGCCAGTCATTCATTACATAGCCTTCGCGCCGGGCCGGAGCCTCGTCAAACCCCGCGTACAGATACACTTTTCCTTGGTGCACAAGAGCCGCCGGGTCAGCGGTGTACTTATGCCGGATAACTGGGTTGCCCGAGGCTTTGAAGGTGGTATCGGCAGGACTTGAGGTTGAGGCCTGTGTTGTGCCCGTCAGGCAGCCAATCAGTGCGGCGCCAAGCCAGGTTGCTTTATTGAAAGAAGGAAGAAAGCTGAGAATGTTTTTCATTCAGATGAAACTCAAGGTGAAGAAAAGCGAAAGGCAATGTTTTAGGCCTGTTTTCCTGAAAGCAAGGCAAAATCGGCGAAGGGAGAAGCGGCGGCTTTGGGTTCGTTTTGAAGAAATCGGTCTAAAACAGCAGAAAGCCCAATTAGTTAGATCAGGGAGAGGCCTGAAAAGAGCAAGCCTGACCAGCACCGTTGATTTGCCGCTGGTCAGGCTTGCTTCTGCTTACTTCATTTCCAGCACCACCACAGAGAACGGCGGAAGCTCTACCTGTAAGGTTTTGCCTTTCAGTTTCGCGCCTTTGAAGGTGGCTGGTTTGATAAGATCAGGTTTTTCAAAGGAGTTGTGGTCCTGTAGGGTTTTGGAGGCCAGCACACGTCCGGAAACCGATTTGTAGGTAGCTCCTTCAATGTCAATGGAAACCTCTTGTTTCTTCTTCGGGTCGATGTTCACCAAAGACACGTGTGTTACCCCATTCTTGTCTCTGGAGGCGGAGCCATTCACCGCAGTCAACTTCTCATTGCCCAGGGTGTAGTCTGTGCTTTTCACGGTAAGCGGCAGGTACGTGGCGTCCTGGTGCACGTTGTACATCTCCATTACGTGGTATGTTGGCGTCAAAATCATCTTCTCCTCATCGGTGAGGATCACGGCCTGCAGCACGTTGATGGCCTGCGCCAAGTTGGCCATGCGCACACGGTCTGAGTGGTTGTTGAAGATGTTTAGCGTAGAACCGGCAATCATGGCGTCGCGCATGGTATTCTGTTGGTACAGGAAGCCTGGGTTGGTGCCTGGTTCCACCTCGTACCAGCCGCCCCACTCATCTACTACTAAGGCCACCTTTTTCTCTGGATCGTACTTGTCCATAATGGCAGAGTGCTTCTGGATCAATTCATCCATAAACAGGGCGCTCTTCATGGTGGAGAAATACTGCTGCTCATTGAACTTCACAGATGGGCCTTTCTTGTCCCAGTTGATGACGGAATAGTGGTGCAGGGCAACCCCCTCAATCAGGTTCTTAGGGATAACCTTCATCAGAGTCTCAGTCCAGTTGTAGTCAGCGGAGTTAGCGCCGGAGGCAATCCGGAACAAGCCACCGGAGTTGGTCCAGTCAGACACGAAGGTGGCGTATTTACGGTATTCATTGGCGTAATACTCGGCGGTCATGTTGCCACCGCAACCCCAGGCCTCATTGCCAATTCCCCAGTACTTCACTTTCCAAGGTTTGTCGCGGCCGTTTTCTCTCCGGAGCTTAGACATAGGGCTTACGCCGGCAAAGTTGGTGTACTGCACCCAGTCGGCCAGTTCTTGCACCTGACCTGTGGCCATGTTTCCGGCCAGGTAAGGCTCGGTGCCCAGCAATTCGCACATGTTCAGGAAATCATGCGTCCCGAAGCTGTTGTTCTCGGTAACGCCTCCCCACCAGGTATTCACAATGGTAGGCCGTTGATCTTTGGGGCCAATACCGTCTTTCCAATGGTAAGTGTCGGCGAAGCAACCGCCTGGCCAACGTAGGTTGGGAACTTTCAATTTCTTTAATGCATCTACCACATCATGTCTTATGCCGGCAGTATTCGGGATTTTGGTGTTGTTCTCGCCCACATAGAAGCCCCCATAAATGCATCTTCCTAAGTGTTCTGCAAAATGCCCATAGATTTGACGGCTAATGATTCTGTCTGACTTGGCGGGCACCGTAAGGGTGGCAGTGTTCTGTCCATAAGAACACACGGTGCTCAAAAGAAGTAAAAAGCTAAAGATTGCGTTCTTCATACTTGAAAGGGGTTTGAGTAGGGCTTTGCTGTGACAATTTGAAAATGAAGGAATTTTAGTCGTTAAATTTGCAATAAATATAAGTGTATTTATTACATTTATACAACCAAAATTTTTAAGTTTACCTAAAATTCTGAAAGCGTCCTCCCAAAAGGAGCATTAGTGAGGAAGTTAAGGCTGAAGTTCTGCCGATAGGATGGAGGAAGAAGGGGTTTTTACCCGGTAAGTAAAGCTTCAGACTAATGTGGGAGTGCTTGATGCTCTATATCTATCATGTATATTGGAGGTATTCCCTCTGAATAGATGTCCATCACCAGTGATTGCCCATGTGCAGTCTCCTTTCAATGATAGAGGGGTAATTGCCTTAATGATGCAAGTTGTCTCCCTAATGATAGCTCCTTTTGGTAGGGTATAAGAACTCCAATTCCCAGTTAAAAGTGCTTTAATTGTCAAAATGGCACTTTAGAAAATAAATTCTCCTTTTTAGTTGCGAAAAAAATATTAGGCTTCTACATTTATGAAAATTTAATAAATGTCAATTTTACATTTACAACGGAAGTTTACCTCATTTTAGAGTCTAGTGAATTTGAACTGAACAATTTTCTCTACCCATAACCTAAATCCTATGCAGCAAAAATTACTTATCAAGAAAGGGTGGATCTTAGTCCTCTTTCTGATATATGGTTCAATGGTGAATGCCGTAGCGCAAAGCACCACTATCAAAGGAAAGGTGACAGATGCCACTGGGGCTGGTTTGCCCGGCGCTTCCGTTCTTTTAAAAGGAACCACAGTTGCTTCTTCCACTGACGTGGACGGAAACTACAGCCTGACCTCGCAAAGTGGCAGCGGAACGTTGGTGGTGTCCTACATTGGTTTTCTAACCAAGGAAGTAGCTATCAACAACCAAACTACTATCAACGTAGCGTTGCAGTCAGATGCTGAGTCTTTAGATGAAGTAGTGGTGGTGGGGTACGGTACCCAGCGCAAGTCTGATATAACGGGGTCAGTGGCAGTTGTAGATGCTGAGGAAACAAAGAAGTTTGCTACCAGTGATGTTTCTCAGTTACTACAGGGGCGTGCCTCTGGGGTGGCTGTTACAACAGATGGGCAGCCAGGTGCGGCTCCTAGTGTGCGTATCAGGGGGGTAAGTACATTTGGTGCTGCAGGGCCTCTTTATGTGATAGACGGTGTGCCTGTAGGAACTTCGCCACGAGACTTCAACCCTAACGATGTGGAATCTATTCAGGTGCTGAAAGATGCATCAGCAGCCGCTATTTATGGTTCACGTGCCGCAAACGGTGTAGTTATCATCACTACCAAACAAGGTAGAAAGAACACTCCTTTGCGAGTGGAGTACAGTGGTTACTATGGAGTTGATAAGGTGTGGAAGCGAATTCCAGTAGCCGATAGGGTGGGGTACCAAACCTTGAACAATGAGTCTCAGTTGAACGGCGGCCAGACGGTGGCTCCTGGTAACGATCCAAATTCTCCAGTGTACATTGATGATGTAGATACTGACTGGCAAAAAGAGGGCCTAAAGACTGGTTCAAGACAAAACCACAACCTGAACTTATCAGGTGGAGGGGAGAACATCACGTACAATGTGGCGCTCGACTACTTTGGGCAAGATGGAACATTTGTGGGAAATGGCCCTTCCTATGACCGTTATTCAGCTCGTATCAATACTACTGGAGAAAAAGGCCGGTTTAGATTTGGAACGAACTTGTATTACACTAGCTCTCATGAAAATACCCTTACCTACAGAACAGATGTGTTAACAGGTAACAGACCTCCCTTGATTGGTGACTTGCTGATGGCTATTCCAACCATGCGTGTGTATGACCCAAGCAGAGAAGGTGGTTTCGGTGGAATCAGATCAGATGTAGAAAGAGCTATTGTTTTGAACGCAGTAGGCGCAAACAAACTATTTGAAAACTACACAGATGTTGACCGTACGTTTGGGGTAGCCTGGGGTGAGGTTGAAATTCTGAAGGGCTTGAAGTATAAACTGAACGTGAGCTATGATAAGACAGTAGCGCAGGATTATGCTTTCCAGCCAACTTTTGACTTTGGTTTCTTCTTTAACTCGTTCAGATCTGCTGGCGGGGTGACGCAAAACGTTTCCAGATTAAGCAATGCCACCAGAAACTTCACTACTGGTTTGGTTGAGAATACCTTAAACTATGAGAAAACATTCGATAAACACAGTGTTGCACTCTTAGTTGGCCAGATGTACCAAAGTGGAACAACTAAAGTGATGGGTGGTTCTTCTGAGCTACTTCCTAAACCTTATTATCCGGTTCTTGACAATGGTACAAATAACTCTTCCTGGGGAAATAAATCTGAGTGGGGCTTGGCTTCTTATCTAGGAAGGTTAAACTACAGCTTCAATGATAAGTATCTGGTAACAGCTACCCTGCGTAGAGATGCTTCTTCAAGATTTGCCCCGCAGAACAGGGTGGGATATTTCCCTTCTGTTGCTTTAGGTTGGAAACTTACAAACGAAGAGTTCTTGAATCTGCCGGAGGCAATTACAGAATTGAAACTAAGAGGAAGTTACGGTAGACTTGGAAATCAAGATATTGGAGACTATCTGTACTATCCGGTAATCAACCCTAACATCGTTTACAACTTCAACGGTTCTAAAGTAGTGGGTGGTTTGCAGACAAGCCTGATATCTGAAGATATCAAGTGGGAAAGCAAAACATCTTCAAACGTTGGTCTTGATGCAACTTTATTTAATGGATTGGTTGATTTCTCCGCTGAATATTACAGTAATAAATCAACCGATGTTCTTGTCGGGGTTCCTATCCCATCTTCAACCGGTTCAGTAAATACCGCTCCTGTCATTAATGCCGCAACGTTAAGAAACACTGGAATAGAGCTTAATGCTACTTACCATGGAAGCAAAGGTGCCTTTACTTATGACATCAACGGTAACTTCAGTACACTTAAGAACAGAGTATTGGCATTAGGTGGTAATAATGAGCCGATTTACGGAGTGGGCTCCAAAACCGAAGTAGGAGGTGAAATTGGCCGTCACTTTGGTTGGGTAACTGATGGCATTTTCCAAACGCAGGAAGAGGTTGCCAACCACGCTTTCCAAAGCGCAGCCACCTCTCCCGGTGATTTGCGATTCAAAGATTTGAATGATGATGGGGTAATCAATGCCGAGGATAGAACTTACCTGGGAAGCGGATTGCCAAGCGTGTATTATGGCATGAATTTCACGGCGGGTTACAAAGGCTTTGATGTAAGCTTGTTCGTCTCAGGCGCTGCAGGTTACCAAATTAACAGCAGAACATACAGAGAACTGATGCACACGCAAGATTACATGAACTACCATGAAGATGCGTTTAACCGTTGGACGCCAACTAATACGAACACCGATGTGCCAAGATTAGCGGGTGGAGATCCGAACGACAACAACCGTGATTCTGATCGGGAAGGTTGGTTGCAGGATGGTAAGCATTTAAGAATAAATACCTTATCAATTGGGTATAATTTACCTGAAGGTTTCCTGAAAGGAATATCAAAAGCCAGAGTGTATGTGACGGGCCAGAACCTGCACACCTTCCAGGCTTACAAATTGTACAACCCTGATTTTACTTCTGGAGTGTTCAACCCTGGCTTTGATGGAAGTTCCTATCCAAGACCTAGAACACTGATGTTGGGAGTACAGGTTGGCTTCTAGTGAAAGAAGTATTGAGTTAACGTACACAAAGAAGGATCATGAAAAAGATAAAATATTTAGCATTCTTGTTGCCCTTGTTAGGTGCATGTGACGATAAGTTGGAACTTACAAACCCCAATAGACAAACAGCAAATGAGTACTGGTTGACATCAGACCAAGCTGTGGGAGGGGTGACGGCAATCTACAATAGCTTAATCCTGGATGGCACTTATATGCGGATGTATCCTGCCCTTACTGATGGTAGAGGGGATGATTTAAGAGGGGATAGTCCATGGGGAGACTTAGTGCAAGTGGGGAATTTTACCATTCCTACCACATCCGGTCCTGTGCAGTGGCTATGGGGGGCACACTATCAATTAGTGTTCAGAGCAAACCAAGCGTTGGAAAAGCTGCCCGCCATTGAAATGGATGAAGAGCTTAGAAACCGGTTGATAGGTCAAGCGCACTTTTTAAGAGGACTAGCTTATTTTAACCTGGCTAACTCTTTCAAAGCAGTTCCGGTTATAACTTCCACTCCAAAGTCAACGGCAGAGTATTACCCGGCAACCGCAACGGAGGAAGTGCTTTGGAACCAGATATTCTCAGATTTCCAACAGGCCAAACAAATGTTACCTGTTTCTTACAGTAATGTCACAGGACCAGACGCAAGACAGACTGGTAGAGCTACCAAGGGTGCCGCTACAGGCATGCTTGGGAAAGCGTACCTGTACAGAAAGCAATGGCAGCAAGCAGCTACACAATTTGAGGAGTTGATGGCAGCTCCTTATAATTACCGCCTCATGCCTGAATACCGCGATAACTTCAAACCAGGGGTAGCTTTTGAAAATAACGCTGAATCTTTGTTTGAGGTGCAGTTTGCAACACCTGATGAAGTGGGAGGAACGGTTATGAACTACGGTGGAGATCCTTCCGCTAACTGGAGACAAGTTTCTTCTCAGGCGTCCACCTATGCCATGGATGGGAAAGGCTACTCAGACTTCTTGCCTACCCGTGGGGTTTATAATGAATATAAGCAGGAGAAAACGGTAGACGGGAAAAGCGATCCTAGATTGCTGGCCACCATTGCCTCCTATGAGCCGCAGGACAATTCTGTTTCAGCTTACGGACAACCTTGGCCACATGCGCTGGACGCGCTGTATCCAAGAAAATACACCCATGATGGGTTAGGTGCTGCCAATGATAACGGGGAGAACTCTGGTATCAACTACAGAGTGCTACGCTACGCAGATATTCTCTTAATGCATGCAGAGGCATTGAATGAGTTAGGAAGAACTGCAGAAGCTTATCCTTATATTCAGCAGGTGCGGTCAAGGGCGAATCTGCCAGATTTAGCAACCGCAAAGCCTAATATGACGCAGCAGCAAATGCGGGATCAGATTGGGCATGAGCGTTTCTTGGAATTTGCCATTGAGACCCAACGCATCCATGATATCATCCGCTGGGGTTGGTTGTATGATCCTGATAAATTAGCCATGTTGAAGGCGAATGATCCTGATTTCAACACCTGGACTCCTGGAAATGAATATTTGCCAATACCTCAGACAGAATTGGATGTAAATAAAAACCTACTTCCAAATCCGGCAAACTAAGAGGGTAAATGTCATGGGTTGTGCTTGCCTTGGTTACCATGGGAGTGCAACTCATGACATCACTTTTTAATCAAGTGAGTGGACAAATCTTGCTGTAAGTGGAGGTTGCTCTAATCAGTAGTTGTGAAATAGCTATGCCTGTGAACGTTCTCTTTAACATCTGATTAGCATACCAATGAAGAATATATTACTTACCCTTGTTGTCTGTTCCGTGTTTTTACTGGCAGGTTGCCAAGATAAAGAGGAGGAAAATATAACACCTGTAGACCCTTTGGTGAGTTCCTTTGAAGGTCCTACCTACTCAGATAACTACACTTCAATTGCAGCATGGGCAAGTCGCTCACAGTGGAATCTAGCGAATGTGCATGATCCTACCGTTGCTAAAAGTGGCGAGTATTATTACATGTATCAAACAGATGCCTCCTACGGTAATGCCCATGCAAGCCAGGGACATTATCCTTTTAGGCGGTCCAAAGATCTGGTGAACTGGGAATTCATGGGAATGGCTTTTAAAAACCCGCCAGCTTGGGTAAAGGATACCTTAAATAGTAAGAGGGCCAGAATTAACCTGCCACCCATTGAAAACCCCACATATGGGTTTTGGGCTCCCTGCATAAGAAAAGTAGGGAATACATACCGGCTGTATTATAGTGTAGTGGTAGATGACCCCATCGTTGGGTCTGATAGAAATACTTCCTGGACCGAACGCGCCTTTATTGGTCTGGCGGAATCTGAAGATTTAGCTAGTAATGTTTGGGTTGACAAAGGGATGGTTGTAAGTTCCGAACCTGACGGTGTAGTGGACTATGTTCGGGAAGGTGGGAATGATTGGAATGGCTATTATAGATTCAATGCAATAGATCCAAGCTTTATTGTCACCCCTGCTGGAGAGCATTGGCTCATATATGGATCATGGCACTCCGGAATAGCCGCCTTAAAACTTAACCCTACTTCAGGTAAACCAGATAAACTGGAAAAGCTTGAAGATTATGGCGTTCGAATAGCAGGAAGAGGTAATGTCAATACAAACCGTTGGCAAGCCTTAGAAGCACCGGAGATAATCTATAATGAAGAAACAGGCTATTACTACCTTTTTCTGGCGTATGATGAGCTTTCAGTAGCTTATAACACACGGGTAGCCCGTTCAAGAAATATAACAGGGCCATACATTGGAATTGATGGGGGGAATGTAACCTCCGGAGCAGAGTGCTGGCCCATGTTAACGCATCCTTATGGGTTTGCAAACCATACCGGATGGGTAGGCATCTCCCACTGTGCTATCTTCCAAGATCCTAATACTAAAGAATGGTTTTACTCTTCCCAAGGCCGTTTGCCAAACAATGTATCAGGGATCAATGCCTCCAACGCGGTTATGATGGGGCAAGTCAGAGAGATACAATGGACGGAAGATGGTTGGCCGGCTGTTATGCCGGAGAGATACGCCGCTGTTCCTGAGACTACTATCACGGAGCAATCATTGGTGGGTACATGGGAGCATATTGCCATGCAGTATCAGTTTCAGGCCATACAGAAGTCAGTAAGAGTGGTGTTGACGTCTGATAAGAAAGTCAGCGGTGCTGTTAGTGGAACATGGTCGTATGATGCTGCTAAAGGTGTGCTTTCTATAAATGGAAATAAACTCTATGTAAAGGATGCATGGGACTGGGAGGCCTCACCCAGGAGGACAACAATTTCCTATTCAGGCTTCACTGCAACCGGGCAACCAATATGGGGTAAAAAAATGCCCTAACAACTACATTACCTTTAATAAGCAGACGTGCTAAATTTTGACCCCTTCACTTCAAAAAGTTTTCCAATGAATGCAAAAGTTTTAAGCCTCTGTATTTGTTTGTCTTCTTTGACTTCGTTTTCTGTTTTTAGCCAGAAAACGGAATTAAAGGCCTTTCCATTAGCGTCGGTGCGCCTGTTAGAGAGCCCGTTTCAGCAAGCGCAGCAAACGGATCTGAGATACATGCTGTCCCTGAACCCAGACCGTTTATTGGCTCCTTTCCAGAAAGAGGCCGGAATCCAGCCCAAAGCAGAAAACTACGGCAACTGGGAAAATACCGGTCTGGACGGGCACATTGGCGGACACTACCTCTCAGCGTTGGCGCTCATGTACGCTTCTACCGGTAATAAAGAGGTGTTGCAGCGGCTGAACTACATGGTGGATCAACTGGAAGCCTGTCAGCAAAAGAGCGGTAATGGCTACCTGGGAAGCACCCCCGGAGGCAAGCAGATGTGGCAAGAGATCAAGGCCGGAAAGATAGACGCCGGTAGTTTCTCGCTTAACAAGAAGTGGGTGCCCCTGTACAACATCCACAAAACCTATTCGGGGCTGCGGGATGCTTACCTGTTTGCCGGAAACGAGAAGGCCAAAGATATGCTCATCAAGCTCACGGATTGGTGCCTTGATCTTACCGCCAACCTCACCGATGCCCAGATCCAGGACATGTTACGTAGCGAGCACGGCGGTATGAACGAGGTGTTTGCCGATGTGGCCGAAATCACCGGGGACCAAAAGTACCTGACCTTGGCCAAGCGGTTTTCCCAGACATCGGTGCTTACGCCTTTGCTGCAGGGCAAAGATCAACTGAACGGCATGCACGCCAACACCCAAATCCCGAAGGTGATCGGGTACCAGCGGGTGGCCGAGGTGTCTGGAGACAAAACCTGGACGAACGCCGCTGATTTCTTCTGGAAAACGGTGGTCAACCATCGCACGGTTTCCATTGGAGGCAATAGTGTGAGCGAACACTTCCACCCAGCCAACAATTTCTCTTCCATGATAGAAGGCAAGGAGGGACCCGAGACCTGTAACACCTACAACATGCTCAAACTCTCCAAACAGCTGTACCTCAACAGCGCTTCGACGAGTTACCTTGACTATTACGAACGGGCCATGTACAACCACATTCTCTCCTCGCAGCATCCTGAGAGAGGCGGCTTTGTGTATTTCACGCCCATGCGGCCCCGGCATTACCGGGTGTACTCGCAACCACAGCTGGATTTCTGGTGCTGCGTTGGCTCAGGCCTGGAAAACCACGGGAAATACGGCGAACTCATCTACGCGCACACAGACCAGGACCTTTATTTAAACCTGTTCCTGCCTTCTGAACTGACCTGGAAAGAAAAAGGAGTAACCCTGACCCAAAGCACCACTTTCCCTTTCGAGGAAAAATCAGAGGTGAAACTGAAGCTCAAAAAAGCGCAGAAGTTTACTTTGTTTATCCGGAAGCCGGAGTGGGTGAAGGAAGGGCAGTTCCAGGTGAAAGTCAACGGCAAAGAAATCAGCCCGGCATCTACCTCGGGCGGCTACGCAGGCATTGCGCGGAAGTGGAAATCAGGTGATGTGGTAACGGTTTCCCTGCCTATGGAAACGAAAGCCGAGTACCTGCCAGATAACTCCCCGTGGGTTTCCTTTGTGCACGGCCCCATTGTGCTTGCCGCCGTGACCGACACCACCGATCTGCGTGGCTTACTAGCCGATGGTAGCCGCATGGGCCACGTGGCCAATGGTCCCAGCTATTCCATAGAGGAGGCTCCGCTGCTGGTGAGTTCCAGCAAAGATGTGACCAATGCCTTGCAGCGGATTCCAGGTAAGCCTTTTGCGTTTACAGTGGCTGGCCTCACAGGAGCGCCCAAATACAGCCAAGTAGAGTTGGTGCCTTTTTACCAGATACATGATGCACGGTACATGGTCTATTGGCCGGTCACTACCCCAGAAGGCCTGGAAGCCAGGAAAGCTGCCATCAAGGAAAAAGAAAATGCCCGGCTGGCGCTGGAGGCCAGAACCGTAGACCAGGTAGCTCCCGGCGAACAGCAACCCGAATCTGACCACGGATTCCAGGGCGAGCAAACCGAAACCGGCGTGTACAAAGACCGGCACTGGCGTCATGCCCGCGGCTGGTTTAGCTATAACCTCAAAAACAAGGGGCAAGGGCCCCGCACCCTGCAGGTTACCTATAACGGGCAAGACCGCGGCCGGAGCTTCCAGATTCTGGTGAATGGCCAATTACTGAAAACGGTCACCACAGACGGCTCCGGCGGAGACAAATTTGTGGATGCGGAATATGAGATCCCTGCCCAAATCTTAGCCAAGGCTCCGCAGAATATCTTGAACATAAAATTCGTGGCCAAAGAAGGTTCTTCTACGGCTGGCATCTACGGAGTCCGGTTGTTGAAGTAAATCGCTAGGCCGGGTGAGTACAGGCTCAGACCCTGTAGCCTGCTTGTAGTGAAATCAATTGTAGTACCTGTTTTAAAAAACACCATGACCCATAAACCCTTTTCCTTTGCTGCCCTGACTGCCGGGTGCCTGATGGCGCTTACCGTGTCTGGGCAAACCACTGGCACTAAAACCTTCCAGGTAAAAGCAGACCAGGTGTACGGCGAAATCGCGCCCACCATGTACGGCGTCTTCTTTGAAGATATCAATCTGGGCGCAGACGGCGGTATATACGCTGAGCTGGTGAAAAACCGTTCCTTTGAGTTTGAGACCCCGCTGATGGGGTGGAAAGAGCTGAAACAAAACAATGCCGAAGGCAGCCTGCTGGTACATAACCGGGGAGAGCTAAACGGAGCAAACCCTAGATTCCTGCGTCTTACGTCCAAATCAGACAACGGGGGCTATGGCATATTGAATGAAGGCTTCCGGGGCATGGGCATTAAGAAAGGGGAGCAGTACAACTTCACGGTGATGGCCCGCCAACAGCCCGGCAGCAACTTGCCAATGGTTGTTGAGTTGCTTAGCGCCAAAGGCGAAAAGCTGGGCTCTGCCACCGTCACTCCCACTGGTACCGATTGGAAAAAATACGAAGCCAGCATCACAGCTTCGGGTACAGATCCCAAAGCCCAGCTGCAAGTAATAGCCAAAGGAAAAGGTGCCTTGGATTTGGACATGATTTCCCTGTTTCCTAAAAACACCTGGAAAAACCGCCCCAACGGTCTCCGGGCCGACATGGTACAACTACTGGCTGACATGAAACCCGGTTTCCTGCGTTTCCCGGGCGGTTGTATCGTGGAAGGTCGCACGTTGGATGAGCGTTTCCAGTGGAAGAAAACCATAGGCGAAGTAGCCAATCGGGCCACTTTGGTGAACCGCTGGAACACTGAGTTCAAGCACCGCCACACGCCAGATTACTTCCAGACCTTCGGGTTAGGCTTCTTTGAGTACTTCCAGTTGGCCGAGGACATCGGGGCTGCCCCGCTTCCTATCTTAAACTGCGGCATGGCCTGTCAGTTCAATACCGGCGAAGTGGTTCCTTTGGATCAAATGGACCCGTACATCCAGGATGCCTTGGATCTGATCGAGTTTGCCAATGGTCCTGCCACTTCTGAGTGGGGCAAGATTCGGGCGCAGATGGGCCATCCGGCGCCGTTTAACATGAAATATCTGGGCGTGGGCAATGAGCAGTGGGGAGAGCAGTACGTAGAGCGCTACAAAATCTTTGAGAAAGCGCTTAAAGCCAAGTACCCAGACGTAAAGCTGATCACCACCACCGGCCCCTTCCCGGATGGCCCGGAATTCGATTACCTGAACAAAACCATGCGCAGCCTCAACGCCGACATCATTGACGAGCACTATTATCGTGCCCCGGAATGGTTCCAGCAGAATGCCACGCGCTATGACAACTATGACCGCAAAGGTCCTAAAATCTTTGCCGGAGAATATGCGTCCCAGACGGTAGCCATCGCCAGCCCGGAAAACAAGAACAACTGGAAAGGCGCCCTTTCAGAGGCCGCTTTCATGACCGGTTTGGAGCGCAACGCCGATGTGGTGGTGATGGCTTCGTACGCTCCGCTGTTCGCCCACGAAGAAGGCTGGCAGTGGACCCCAGACATGATTTGGGTAAACAACCTGCAATCCTTCGGTACGCCCAACTACTACGTGCAGAAACTTTTCTCTACGAACGTAGGTACGCACCTGGTGCCTATCCAACGCAACAACGCCAACGTGACCGGGCAAGACAATCTGTTTGCCTCTGCCAGCATCAACAAGAAAACAAACGAACTCATCCTGAAAGTGGTGAACACGTCAGACAAGGCGCAGGACGGCGAGTTTGTGTTGACGGGCGTGAAGAATCCGCAGAGCAAAGGAACTGTGCAGAAAATGAGAAGCAGCAACCTGGGGCAGATGAACTCCTTCGCCGATCCAAAAGCCCTCAGCCCGGTGCAGGAGTCTATTTCGGTGAAGAACAACAGGGTGAAGCTTTCCCTGGAGCCATACTCTGTGAATGTGATCAAGGTGAAGGCTTCTTCCCTGGCGAACAACACGGCCACGAGCTCCTCTAAAGGAGGTTCTACCCAGGGAAGATAAAGAACGGAATCGGTTTGTTTTGGGGCTGGTTTGGTGAAAATAGCCCCGAAATAAACCGCTTCTTTCTGGCGAATGCCAGCCTTCTTTTCCTTAGAAGGTGATTCCTTAAACCACGTTTTGTTTCTACTTCTATGGGCCGCCTTTCCCGGGTGTTTTACCGAAAACAGGCCCAAAACCCTCGCTCAAAGTTGATTTCACGGTGTCTCACGTGCAGAAACGGTTCATAGACCACGCCGCCTGCATGAACTGGTCCTACACCCTAATTGGCACCGATTGGGATAAGAAAATAGGCTACGCTGTTGCTTTGGAACAACTTAGTGGAGCCTTGGAACAGTGCGCCTTATACGCCAAGAGACAAAATGCGCACGCATGAACAGGAAATCGTCCGGAAGGAAACAGCGATGCCTTTAGCTTAACGCTGGGGAGGAGTGTTTCCGGTTCATTTTGGCCAAAACAGCTACAAAACGAAAGATAACCAAAATTGATATGATGGTAAGAAGCTTCATCTTCAGTATACTCTTGCTCACGGGCATTGGTTCTGCACAGGCCCAGCAGCCGCAAGGCCAACAGGTAGGGGAGGTCCGGCCTATGGACAACATGACCGTGCACGATCCGGTTATGGCCAAGCAGGGCAACACGTATTACCTGTTCAGTACGGGGCACGGCATTTCGGTGTGGTCTTCTACGGACATGCAGAACTGGAAAAAGGAAAACCCTATTTTCGCCTCGGCGCCGGAGTGGGCCACCAAAGCGGTGGCTGGCTTCAAAGACAACCACATCTGGGCTCCGGACATCAGTTTTTACAACGGGAAATATTACCTGTATTACTCCATCTCGGCCTTCGGGAAAAACACGTCGGCTATTGGGTTGGCGACCAACACGACTTTAGATTCGCAGGACAAGAATTTCAAGTGGGTGGACCATGGCAAGATCATCGAGTCAATTCCGGGGCAAACCAACTGGAATGCCATCGACCCGAACATTGTCACCGATAACAAGGGAACCCCGTGGATGACCTTCGGGTCTTTCTGGGGCGGCCTGAAACTGGTGAAGATGAACAAGGACCGGATGAGCGTGGCCGAGGACGTTTCTAAAATCCCGACCATCGCGAGCCGCAAAAAAGGCTTGACGATACAGACGAATCCGGCCCCATTGCCAGGCAATCCGGCCGAAGCGGGTGGAAATGCGATTGAAGCACCTTTTGTTTTCAAGAAAAACGGCTATTATTACCTGTTCGCTTCTATTGACTATTGCTGCAAAGGAGCCAAAAGTGATTACAAGATGATTGTGGGACGGTCTAAGAAGGTGCAGGGGCCTTATGTAGATAAAAGCGGGGTAGCCATGGATGCCGGCGGAGGCACGATCTTACTGGAAGGAAACGAGAAATGGAATGGGGTAGGGCACAACTCGGTGTACACGTTTGACAACACTGATTATATCATCTTCCATGGGTATGACGCTGCCCAAAACGGCAGGCCTAAACTCAGGGTGGAGAAACTTACCTGGGACAAAGACCAGTGGCCAGTGGTAGCGGTGGCGCAGCCTTGAAACCAGAGGAGGTGCACAATAGAAATTGTCTGAAAAGTCTTACATTCAAAAAAATAAACCGCTAAAACCTATAACTCGTCTATGAAATACGTACTAAGACCTGTTTCCACGTTGTTGGTAAGTTCTATGCTCCTGGTGAGCGCCTGTAATCAGAACTCCGGCAAACAGGAAACAGCTGACACCGAAACCTCCACTACAACCACGGCCAACGAAGTGAAACTACCTGCCCGCGCAAATTTCCAGAAAACCATAGACGGCAAACAGACCGATCTGTTTATACTCAAAAACAAGAACAACGTACAGGCCGCCATCACCAATTACGGTGGACGCGTGGTGAGCCTTTTGGTGCCCGACAAAACCGGAAAGCTGACCGATATCTCCATCGGGTTTGACAACGTGGAAGATTACACCGAAGGCGCCGATACGTTCTTCGGGGCAACCATTGGCCGGTACGGTAACCGTATTGCTAAAGGCAAGTTCAAGCTGGAAGGAAAAGAGTACACGCTGGCCACCAACAACGGCGCGAACCACCTGCACGGCGGAAACAAAGGATTCTCTCGCGTAGTATGGGATGCCAAGCAGGTAGACGATAAAACCCTGGAACTAACCTATGTGTCCAAGGACATGGAAGAAGGCTACCCCGGCAACCTGACCACCAAGGTTACCTACACCCTCACCGACGAGAACGAACTGACGGTGAATTACCAGGCCACCACCGACAAAACCACCATCGTTAACCTTACCAACCACACCTTCTTCAACCTGAACGGCGAGGGTAGCGGCGACATTCTGGGACACACCCTGCAGATTAACGCTGACCGCTACAACCCGGTAGATTCCACCTTGATCCCGACGGGTATTGAGCCAGTGACTAACACGCCGTTTGATTTCCAACAGCCAACGGCCATTGGGGCCAGAATCAAAGACCAGAACCAGCAGCTGCAATACGGCAATGGCTATGACCATAACTATGTGCTGACCGGCGGTAACGCTGGCAAAGAGATGAAGCTGGCGGCCACAGTGACCGGAGACAAGAGCGGCATCACCATGGAAATCAGGACCCAGGAGCCAGGTATCCAATTCTACAGCGGCAACTTCATGGAAGGTGGCCACACCCTTAAAGTCGGTAAAGATGAATTCAGAACGGCCTTCTGTTTAGAGACCCAGCACTTCCCGGATTCTCCTAATCAGCCAGCTTTCCCAACTACGGTGTTAAAGCCAGGCCAAACCTACAACACCACCACGGTGCATAAATTCTCTGCGAAATAGGCCAGCGCCTGCTCGCTTGTAAAATCCCCGGAATCAATCTCCGGGGATTTTCTTTTCCTGATTTTCTCCTTTTGAACTGTTTTCCTGAAAACGGCCCATAAATCCCTTTTGTGATCAGAGGAAAGGCTTTGTTATATTCCATTTTAGAAATATATCGCGTGGTCTTCTGCCGCAAAGCTTGAAAGTCGCTGACTATTCTTTTATTTGCTAAGTTATTGGATAGTTGATAAACTTTCCGGCAGGCTTACACAACTGAATTGGAGGCAAAGCGGAGCGGAGACTTCCTGAACCGTGTTTTAGCAACGGCTTTTAGAAATTACACCCAAAACGCCCTTTGGCTCTTGAATTACCAATCTTGGAAACACAGGCAATAAAAAGTATTAGCGGCATGATGAAGTATTCAGGGCAGACCAGGGTCCTTGTTGCGGTGGATTGTATCATCTTTGGCTTTGACGGAGAGAACTTCAAACTCTTGTTGATTCAGCGGGGATTTGCGCCTCAAAAGCAGAAATGGAGCCTCATGGGTGGTTTCATTCAACCAACGGAAAGCCTGGAAGTAGGAGCCCAGCGGGTTTTGAAGCAGCTCACCGGTTTGGAGGGTGTGTACCTGGAGCAGATTCCGGCGTTCAGTGAACCCAACCGCGATCCCGTGGAGCGGACCATTGCCGTGCCTTACTTTGCCCTTATTGACATCCAGAAATACGAGGCCCAGCTCAGCACTGAATACCACGCCGAGTGGTTTCTGCTGACCGAAATGCCCAACCTAATTTTTGACCACCAGCGCATGGTAGAGATGGCCAAAATGCGGCTTCGCTACAAAGCAGCCCTGCACCCTATTTTGTTTGAGTTGCTGCCCGAGAAATTCACCCTGCCCAAGCTGCAGACCCTCTACGAGAAGCTGTACGAGACCACCTTTGACAAACGCAACTTCAGCCGGAAAGTCCTGTCCACGGGTTTACTGGTGCGGCAAGAGGAGAAAGACAAGGAAAGCTCCAGAAAAGGCGCCTTCTACTACAAGCTAGACAAAGAGAAGTACTATGATAACTTTGAGGCTTTCCTCAAGTTCATCCCCAACCCAGAGAAGTTCCTGATCTAAGGCTGCCTTATAAGTAACCTAAATAAGAATCTACCCAGGTAAGGTATGCTAGGGGGGCATGCTGGAACAAGCAGAATCATAGAACTCCCGTTTAGAGGCTGTTTTCAGAAAACCAACCTCTAAACGGGAGTTCCTGCTTTTGAGAGGGTTAGTTTGGGATTTTAGGCTTAACAAGAAAGCTGCAGTCTGGAGGAGGTATCTTTAAAATTAAATTAAGTGTCATATTAACAATTTTAAAAAACTTATTGCTATACTTGTAAAGAAAAGGGTTCCTGTAGTAAGGTAATTTTAAATTCCCTAAAAGTTGACGAAAAATTCTTTGGCAATAGCCACATAAGCGTTAATTTGACATCAATAAAATAGTTATGGCGCAAGATGTATTTGTAATTGGTGTAGACTACGGATCTGACTCAGTGCGGTCTGTCCTGGTAAATGCCCGGAACGGTGAGGAAGTAGCTTCTTCTGTGTTCAACTACCCCCGCTGGAACAGAGGCGATTATTGTGAGCCGGCCGCAAACCAGTTCCGGCAACACCCCCTCGACTACATAGAAGGGCTGGAGAAAACCATCAAAGAGTGTCTTCAGAAAGCCGGTGGAGCCGCCATCGCAGCCAATGTGAAAGGTATTTCTGTAGATACTACCGGCTCTACTCCCGTAGCCGTGAACCAGCAAGGCACGCCCCTGGCGCTGTTGCCGGGTTTTGAGGAAAACCCCAACGCCATGTTCGTGCTCTGGAAAGACCATACAGGCGTGCAGGAAGCTGCCGAGATCAACGCCCACGCCACCAAATTCGATACCAATTACCTGCAGTTTGTAGGCGGAATTTACTCGTCTGAGTGGTTCTGGGCCAAGTTGCTGCATGTGTTGCGCGAAGATGCTCAGGTGCGCGAAGCCACCTACTCCTGGGTAGAGCACTGTGACTGGATTCCGTTCCTGCTTACCGGCGGCACCAGCGCCGATGCCATGAAGCGCGGGGTCTGCTCTGCGGGCCATAAATCCCTTTGGGCGGCTGAGTTCGGTGGACTTCCTCCCAATGACTTTTTTGCGTCCTTAGATCCGGTTCTGGACGGCTTCACTTCCCGGCTGTTTGATGTAACCTATACCTCAGATCAGGCGGCTGGTCAACTAAGCGCCGAGTGGGCCGAGCGTCTGGGCTTGTCTACCGATGTAGTAGTGGGCGTAGGAGCCTTTGATTGCCATATGGGTGCCGTAGGAGGACAGATTGAACCCTACCACCTGAGCAAAGTAATGGGAACCTCTACCTGTGACATGCTGGTAGCGCCCGTAGATGAAATAGGAGAAACGTTGGTGAACGGAATCTGTGGCCAGGTGCCCGGTTCCATCATTCCGGGTATGATGGGCCTGGAAGCCGGTCAATCTGCCTTCGGCGATACCTACGCTTGGTTCAAGCGGATTTTATTATGGCCTTTGCAGAATCTGTTGGCTAACTCCCAGGTCATTGACGCGGCTACCGCTGAGAAACTGGTAGAAGAGGTTTCCGCCAGAATCATACCGGAGCTGAGCATTGCCGCAGATCAGATACCACTGTCAGAAAACAATGAGTTCGCCATTGACTGGTTCAATGGTCGCCGTACGCCAGACGCGAACCAAGTATTGAAAGGTGCTATCTCCGGCTTAGGCTTGGGTAGTGACGCTCCACGCGTGTTCCGGGCATTGGTAGAAGCCACATGCTTCGGGGCGAAAAAGATTGTAGACCGTTTCAATGAGCAAGGGGTGCCGGTGAAAGGCCTGATAGGTTTGGGAGGTGTGGCCCGTAAATCACCGTTCATCATGCAGATGATGGCCGATGTTATGAACATGCCCATCCGGATTCATAAATCAGAGCAGACCTGCGCTATTGGAGCTGCCATGTTCGCGGCAACGGCTGCAGGTCTTTATGCCAAAGTAGAAGATGCCATGGAAGCCATGGGGCAGGGGTTTGACCTGGAGTATTTCCCTAACTCAGAGCGGGTAGAACTTTACGCTAAGCGTTACCAGAAATACACAGAGTTGGGCGGCTTCCTGGAAGTCCACAGCGCGCCGGCCAAGTTGACCACCCTTTCCGATCTTCCTGAAACAGGTAGCCCGGCCCAGGATGGACAAACCAGAAACGAAAACCAAGAGCAGGAAGAACTGCAAGGCCTTACCAGATAAGCATCCATGAGTTCTTTCCAACACATCAAAGAAGAGGCTTACCAAGCCAATATGCAATTGCCCAAACTGGGCCTGGTTTTATTCACCTTCGGGAACGTAAGTGCCGTAGACCGCTCACAAGGCGTTTTCGCTATCAAGCCCAGCGGGGTGCCGTACGAGGACCTGTCCCCGGAGAAGATGGTGATCGTAGACTTTGACGGCAATACCGTGGAAGGCTCGCTGCGTCCTTCCTCTGATACCAAAACCCACGCGGTGTTGTACAAACACTGGGAAAATATTGGCGGCATTGTGCACACGCACTCTACCTACGCCACTGCTTGGGCCCAGGCCCAACGCGACATTCCCATCTACGGCACCACCCACGCCGACCACCTCACCACTGACGTACCTTGCGCGCCTCCTATGGACGATGCCATGATCCAGGGAAATTACGAATACGAGACGGGTTTCCAGATTATGAACTACCTGCAGGAGAAAGGCATGAGCTATGAAGAGGTGGAGATGGTACTGGTAGGAAACCACGCGCCGTTTACCTGGGGCAAAGACGCCAAGAAAGCGGTGTACAACAGTGCCGTGGTAGAAGAGATTGCGCGTATGGCATTTCTCACAGAACAGATCAGGCCACAGGTGCCAAGGTTGCAAGATTCGCTCATTAAAAAACACTTTGAAAGAAAACACGGCCCAGATTCCTATTACGGCCAGTAACCTCCATACAAAAAGAATCAACCAGTTGGTAAATTCCGTTGGCCTGCCAACTATTACCTCCCCTAACCCTCAAACGCATGATTGATTTAAAACAATTCGAAGTCTGGTTCATCACTGGCAGCCAGCACCTATACGGCGAAGAAACCCTTAACCAGGTGGCCGCCCACTCCCAAGAAATAGTAAAAGGATTAGACGGCGCTGAGCAGATTCCGGTGCGGATTGTCTTCAAACCTACCGTGAAAACCACCGAGGAGATCTTCAAAGTCTGCCAAGATGCCAACGTTGCCGAAAACTGTATTGGAGTGATCACCTGGATGCACACGTTCTCGCCCGCTAAAATGTGGATCAGAGGCTTGTCTATTCTGAAGAAGCCGTTGTTGCACCTGCACACCCAATTCAACCGCGACATTCCGTGGAATTCTATTGACATGGATTTCATGAACCTGAACCAAAGTGCCCACGGCGACCGTGAGTTCGGGTTTATGGTGTCACGCATGCGCATTGAGCGTAAAGTAGTGGTAGGGCACTGGCAAGACCCTGAAGTAATCCAGGAAATCAATAACTGGTGCCGCGTGGCCGCCGGTTGGTTTGACTGGCAAGGTGCCAAGTTCGTGCGTTTCGGGGACAACATGCGCTACGTAGCCGTGACCGAGGGTGACAAAGTAGAGGCCGAGCTGAAATTTGGTTTCGCGGTGAACACCCATGGCATCGGTGACCTGGTAGCTGTGATTAACGAGGTGTCTGACCAAGCCATCGACCAGCTAGTTCAGGAGTACGAGACCAAATATAACGTTGCCGAAGGCTTACGCGAAGGCGGTGCCCAACGTGCTTCCTTAAGAGAGGCCGCTAAAATTGAGATTGGTTTACGCACCTTTTTGGAAAAAGGGGGCTATAAAGGCTTCTCAGATACGTTTGAAGATCTGCACGGCATGGTACAGTTACCGGGTATTGCGGTGCAGCGTCTCATGGCCGATGGCTACGGGTTTGCCGGCGAAGGTGACTGGAAGACCGCCGCATTGGTACGCGCCATGAAAGTGATGGGAAGTGGTTTACCGGGGGCCAACGCCTTCATGGAAGACTACACCTACCACTTCGACCCGAACAACTCCTTGGTGTTGGGTTCGCACATGCTGGAGGTAGACGAAGCCTTGGCCATAGACAAACCTTCCTGCGAGGTACACCCACTGGGTATTGGCGGCAAAGCCGATCCGGTACGGTTGGTGTTCAACGCGGGGGCGGGTCCGGCCTTGAATGCTTCGGTAGTAGACATGGGCAATCGCTTCAGACTTATCGTGAACGAGGTGGAGGCCGTGGAGCCGCAGAACGAGTTGCCGAACTTGCCTGTAGCACGCGTGCTATGGAAACCACTGCCTGATATGAAAACCGGTTGTGCCGCCTGGATTTTGGCCGGTGGAGCCCATCACACTTGCTACAGCCAGAACATCAGCGCCGAGCAACTGCAGGATTTCGCCGAAATGGCCGGTATTGAGTGCGTGGTAATTGGCCGTGACACCAAGTTGAGCCAGTTGAAAAATGAACTGCGCTGGAGTGAGATGTATTATCAGAAGAATAGTTAACTTGAAGGGCCTCTCGCTTATTTTAGCAAGAGGCCCTTTCCCTTCCATCAACTAAACCTTTCCAACTTTCAGGCTTATTTTTCTATGAGCAAATTTACCGCCATTGACTATACCATCTTTATAGTCTATTTCATCATCGTATCTGGGTACGGGTACTGGATTTACCGCAAAAAGCAAACGAAGTCTGATAGTAAGGATTACTTCCTGGCCGAGGGTTCTTTGACCTGGTGGGCCATTGGCGCTTCCCTGATTGCCTCCAACATCTCGGCGGAGCAGTTCATTGGAATGAGCGGGAATGGCTTCGTGGTTGGGGTAGCCGTGGCAGCCTACGAGTGGATCGCTGCCGTAGCCCTGATCATTGTGGCCGTCTGGTTTATCCCGGTGTACTTGAAGAACAAGATCTTCACCATGCCGCAGTTCCTCCAGACCCGGTACAACCAGACCACTAGTTTGATCATGGCCATTTTCTGGCTGTTCCTGTACGTGTTCGTGAACCTGACGTCTATTCTGTTCCTGGGAGCCCTGGCGATCAGCAACCTGGCCGGTGGCGAGAACTTCCACCTGATTATGGTGTTATTGGCCGTCTTCGCAATTATTATCACCCTGGGTGGTATGAAGGTAATCGGGTTTACGGACGTAATTCAGGTAACGGTATTGATCCTGGGAGGTTTGGCGACCACATACACGGCCTTGACTCTGGTGAGCAGTCACTTTGGGATGGGCAATGACGTGATAGCCGGTTTTAACAAACTATTGCAGGATTCCCCTGATCACTTCCACCTGATCTTTGACAAACCCGGTCCGGGGGCCACTCAGCAGGAAATAAACAAATACCTCATGGTGCCCGGCATCGCGATGTATTTCGGTGGGATGTGGATTGTGAACCTGAACTACTGGGGTTGTAACCAGTACATCACTCAGCGCGCCTTAGGTGCCGACCTGCACACCGCCCGTACGGGTATCCTTTTCGCCGGTATCCTGAAACTCCTGATGCCTGTGATTGTGATGTTGCCCGGTATTGCGGCGTATGTGCTTTATAAGAACGGTGCCCTGCAGGAAGAAATGGCCCCAGGCGGAAACTTCAACGCCGATAACGCTTACTCGGCCATTCTGGGCTTTCTACCGACTGGTATGAAAGGTCTTTCTTTGGCCGCTTTGACGGCTGCCATTGTAGCTTCTCTGGCTGGTAAAGCCAATAGTATCTCCACCATTTTTACCCTGGACATTTACAACAAGTACATCAACAAAGACGCCAGTGAGACGAAGTTGATCTGGGTGGGTAAACTCACGATTGTCGCTTCCATGGTTTTCTCCATTTTCCTGACCTGGGATGACTTGTTGGGCATAGGCGGCGAGGGTGGATTTACCTTTATCCAGAAATACACCGGTTTCATTAGCCCGGGTGTGTTTGCCATGTTCTTCCTGGGCATGTTCTGGAAGCGTACCACCGGGGCAGCAGCCATTGCGGGTCTGTTTACCGGTTTCCTTTTATCTGTGGTATTCAATAACTACGCGCCAACCTGGTTCGGGAATGAGACGTTCCTGTACACGGCCTATCCAAACGGCAAAGGCGGCTATGAGATTCCGTTCCTGATCTGTATGGGACTGGCATTCATGTTCACCATGATAGTGATGATCCTGATGAGCTTGGCCGGACCTAAGGTGAACCCTAAGGCCTTTGAACTGGATACCTCTATGTTCAAGGTGTCGAACTCCACGTTGGGCCTGATTGTGATTACGCTCTTGATGGTTACGGCTCTGTACGTTAGGTTCTGGTAAAAACAGAGATACCTTTCTAAACATAAAAAGCGGACACCAGTAGGTCCGCTTTTTATGTTTTACAGCCCTTTTGCAGTACCTTTTCAACCTCGGTGACGAACAGGATCCGGCGTGGTAGCATTTTTATGCGTTCTTCAATATTGGAGAGGATGCATTCCATCTGTAAACCAACCAAATTGAGAACTTGGTCTGTTTTAGGCCTGATTTACCGAAAACACCCCTAAAAGACCGCTTGAAACTGATCTGCCTGCGTCTAAGTATACCCTAACAAGTGAAAGATTACCTGCTGTTTATAGACATTGAAGCCTCGGGGTTGCCAAAAGACTGGGAAGCCCCGTACTCTGAGGAGGGAAACTGGCCGCACACGGTGCAGGTGGCCTGGTTTGTCTATACCCAGGACGGGCAGGAAGTAAAACAGCAAAACCACTACATCCGGCCCGATGGTTTCCAGGTCAGTCCTGAGTCCATTGGGGTCCATTCGCTTACCCCTGAGTTTCTAAACGCCAACGGCGAAAACCGGGAGCAGGTGTTGCTGCGGCTGCAGGAAGATCTGCAACATTACCGACCCATGGTCGTCGGGCATTTCATGCAGTTTGATTTCCATGTCCTGAGTGCCGATTTTTACCGGGCGGGTTTACCCAGTCCTTTTGAGAAACTACCTGTTTTCTGCACCATGATTGCTTCTTCTGGCCTCACGCACCTTCCGCGCAAGAAGTTCCTGAGGCTGGGGGAGTTGTACAGCAACCTGTTTCACCTTTCCCTGGAAAACCAGCATAACGCCGTGGTAGATGCCCGCGCCGCCGCCCAATGCTATTTTGAGCTGCGTAAACGTCGCGTGATTACCGATGCCACTATCCAGAGGCAGCAGGAAAACCGATACACCACCCAAAAGAAACCGAAACCTGGCTTCAAATCCTCGTATTCCATTTGGCTGGTAGCAGGGTTGGGAGCTATTCTTTTCATCTTACTTCTTTTTTACTGGCTATGACCGACCGTCTGCAATTTCTGAAGAGCGTAAAGCCATTCCATCTCTTAGGGGAAGATGTGTTGCTGGGGGTGATTGACCTGCTGCAGGAAGTCACCTACGCCAAAGACACCCTCATCTATCACCAGGAAGCCACCAAACTCAGGGGCGTGGACCTCATTGCCGAGGGCGAATATGAATCGTTTTTCTATGACTCGGCCCAAAACAAGCGGGTCTTAGAACGGCATCAGCCGGGCTATTGCTACGGCGGCATTTCCATGCTGCTTAACCGCAAGAAATCCCTCCGGACGGTCATTGCAAAGAAAGGCACCGTGGTGTACCATCTGCCCAAGAAGGATTTCCGGGCCTTGGCCAAATCCAGCGAAGGCTTTCTGCACTACTTTACCCAGGAGTTCGGGATGCGGATGCTCAACGAGGAGTTTGCACATTTTGTGAAACGGCCCACCTCCTTTGAGGAAAACTACATTGCCACTGATCAGCTCTATTCCCGCCGCATTGAAAGTGTGGAGTACCGAGACATTGTCACCTGCACCAGCACCACGCCCATTTACACGGCGGCCCGCATCATGGCCGAGCACAAGACCAGCTGCCTTTTCGTGAAGAACGAGGTAGGGAAGATTGCCGGCTACATCACCGACATCACGCTGCGCGATAACGTAGTGGCGGCGCAGGAAGACGTGCGCGGGCAGGTGAAGGAAATCATGGACAACCCCATTGTGTCTATCCGGAAAGATGCCTACGTGTATGAGGCCATTCTGCTCATGTTCCGGACCAAGACGCGCTACTTGCTCATTGAGGAAAACGGCCAGTACGTGGGCATGATCAGCCGTAGCAAGCTGCTGAGTGACCAGGCGCAGTCGCCGTTCGTGTTCATCCAGTCGGTGAAGCTGGCCCGGTCCGTGAACGAACTGCGCGACCGCTGGCAGCGGGTTCCTGAGATTGTCATGCAACTGCTGCTGCGCGGCGCCAAACCAGAGATCATCAACCAGGTGATCACCACCGTAGCTGATACCATCGCCCAGAAAGTAATTGAGGAGGTAATTGCCATCTGCGGACCGGCCCCGGCCAAATTCGTGTTCATGGTGCTGGGCAGCGAGGGCCGCAAAGAACAGACCCTGAAAACCGACCAAGACAACGCCATCGTCTACGAAGACAAGGCCAACGAACAGCGCGAACTGGTGCGCGAGTACTTCCTGAAGTTCGCCGAAATGGTCTCCGAAAAGCTGGACTACATTGGCTTCAGTTTCTGCACCGGCGGCTACATGGCCAAAAACCCCAAATGGACGCATTCGGTCTCGCACTGGAAACGCAACTACCATGAATGGATGCAGGAGATTGTGCCTGAAAACGCGATCCAGTTCTCCACGTTTTTTGATTGTCGTTACATTTACGGTGACGGTGCCATCATGAAGGAACTGGTTTCTTTTCTGGACGAGGAACTGCAAAAACCCATGCCGCGTCTCTTCTACCACATGGCCAACAACGCCTTGCAGTACGAACCGCCGCTCACCTTCTTCAAAAATATTCGGACGTTCACAGTAGGCTCCCAGCAGGTTTTCGATGTCAAGAAAGCCATGACGCCCATTGTAGACCTGGTGCGGGTGTACGCCCTGCAGAACCGCATCTTCAAGACCAATACCGGCGAGCGCATTGAAGCTTTGGCAGAGATCGGCGTCTTCAACGAAAAGCAATGCCAGGAGCTCATGCAATCCTATTACTACCTCATGGGGCTGCGACTTCGCAAACAAGCCAGCCAAATCATGCAAGACAAAAGCACCCCAGAAAACTACCTTGATCTTCAGAGCCTCACCAAAATTGAGCAAGTCACCCTCAAGGAAATCTTCAAAACCATCAGCGATTTCCAGCTAGGTATCAAGGTGCAGTTTACCAATAGCCTGTTCGGGTAAAAGGGAAGCCCCTGCTTTAGGCCAGTTTTTATGGAAACAGGTCCAAAGCAGGTGGAGCCTATTGCTTCTTCCCGCTCAAAAGCTTTTCCAGCTGAGGATCGGTGTAGTCTTCTACAAACCCGATGATGTTGGTGTATTGGGCAAACTCTTCTTTTCCGTGCATGGTGGTGATGACCAGGCAGTCCATGCCGGCATTCTGGGCCGCTTCCACCCCTTTGGGTGCATCCTCAAACACCAGGCAGTCTTTCGGGTTGATTCCAAGTTCTTCCGCTGATTTCAGGAAAGTCTCAGGGTGAGGCTTGCTTTTGGTCACGTCATCGGCACTCACCAAGGCTTGGAAGTAGGAACGGATGTCCAGGTTGTCCACCACAAAGTCTATGTTAAAGGTGATGGCGGCCGTGGCAATGGCCATCTTGATATCTTGTTCCTTGGCCCGGGCCAGGCAAGTATCCAGACCGTTGATGAGCTTGAGGTGGGAGATGTATTCTTTCTGGTAGATTTTCTCCTTCTCAATGGAAAGATGATCGGCTTCCTCCTGAGTGAACCGGTCTTCCCCGAAGAAGCGGGCCAGTACCTCGCTGTTCTTGCCGTACATCTGTTCTTTGACCTCGCTCAAGCTGAAAGAGCCTTGTAAGTCATTGTTCAGGATCTGGTGCCAGGCTTTGGTGTGGTAGTCCATGTCATCAATCATGGTACCGTTCATGTCAAAAAGGAATGCTTTATAGGGGAGGGTATTCATGTGCAAAATCTTTACGTCTAAGGAAGGGATACGGAGGAAATAAAAAAGCGGGCCTCAATAAAGCCCGCCTTTCCCTTAATCCTATTTTTATTTTCTGCGGAGCTGAGCACAACGGCCCAGAAAGGAGGCTATTTGGCCAATGCTTTCTTGCGCTCCAATACTTTCTGCACGGCTTGTACAATGTGCTCATCGTCTAAGCCGTATTTTTTCATGAGTTGCTCTGGGGTACCGCTCTCACCAAAAGAGTCGTTCACAGCCACGTATTCCATGGGCAGCGGTGTGGTCTTGGCCAGAAGCTGCGCAATGCTGTCGCCCAAGCCGCCCAAACGGTTATGTTCCTCGGCGCTAACTACGCAACCCGTTTTCGCTACAGATTTCAGAATAGCTTCTTCATCTAGCGGTTTGATGGTGTGGATATTGATGATCTCCGCGGAGATGCCTAGTTCGGCCAGTTTCTCCCCGGCTTTAATGGCTTCCCACACTAGGTGACCCGTCGCGAAGATGCTCACGTCTGTTCCTTCGTTCACCATCCAGGCTTTCCCGATCACAAACTCCTGGTCTGCCGGCGTGAACACCGGAATCACGGGGCGCCCGAAGCGCAGGTATACCGGGCCTTCGTACTCAGCGATGGCCATGGTAGCGGCTTTGGTCTGGTTGTAATCACACGGGTTGATCACCGTCATGCCCGGAAGCATCTTCATCATCCCGATGTCTTCCAGAATCTGGTGCGTGGCACCGTCTTCGCCCAAGGTCAATCCGGCGTGCGAAGCACAGATCTTCACGTTTTTGTCTGAGTAGGCAATGGACTGCCGGATTTGGTCATACACGCGACCCGTGGAGAAGTTCGCGAACGTGCCGGTGAACGGAATCTTTCCGCCAATGGTCATGCCCGCGGCAATGCCCATCATGTTGGCCTCGGCAATACCCACCTGCACAAACCGCTCAGGGAATTCTTTGATGAAATCGCCCATCTTAAGGGAGCCTACTAAATCAGCGCAGAGCGCCACTACGTCTTTGTTTTTACGGCCGGCTTCCACCAGCCCCGCACCAAACCCAGAGCGAGTATCTTTTGATTCTGTATAAGTATATTTTTTCATTTTGATGTTTCCGATTTGATGCCCTCCTGAAGGGAAAGGCAGATTTTAAACAGTGCTTTTTAAGGCTGTTTTCAGGAAAATAGCCTTAAATCAGCGCCTCTTAGTAATCTTGTAAGCCGCTGGTGAGTTGGTTCAGGGCCAGGGACAATTGTTCATCGTTGGGTGCCACACCGTGCCATTTGTGCGAACCCATCATGAAATCTACACCGTGGCCCATGTTCGTCTGCATCAGGATCATGATAGGCTTCCCTTTGCGCGTCTTGGCTTTTGCCAGTTCCAGGGTTTGGATGACATTGGCCAGGTCGTTGCCATTCATCTCCAACACATCCCACCCGAAGGCTTCCCATTTGGCCCGCAGGTTGCCCAGCGCCAAAACCTTGTCTGTTGGGCCATCAATCTGCTGGCCGTTCACGTCAATGGTAGAGATGAGGTTGTCTACTTTGTTGTGCGGCGCGAAAAGAGCCGCTTCCCAGATCTGGCCTTCCTGCAACTCGCCGTCGCCGTGCAGGGTGAATACCAAACCGGGGTCATTGTTCAGTTTCTTGGTCAACGCTGCGCCAATGGCCACCGATAACCCTTGGCCCAAGGAGCCGGAGGCGATGCGCACGCCCGGAAGTTCCTCGTGGGTGGTAGGGTGGCCTTGCAGGCGGGAATCCAGTTTCCGGAAGGTCTTCAGCTCGGCCACATCAAAATAACCGGCTCTGGCCAGCACGCTGTACCACACCGGGGAAATATGCCCGTTGGAGAGAAAGAATAGATCCTCGCCCTCGCCGTTCATGTTAAAATCGGTGGAGTGGGTCATGATCCGGAAATAAAGGGCCACCAAATAATCGGTGCAACCCAATGAGCCGCCCGGGTGCCCAGACTGGCAACCGTGTACCATGCGTACAATGTCTCGGCGTACCTGCTTGGCCACCTGCTCCAGCTCCTCTAGCTGTAAAGTCTCTTTTACTTCTGTTTGCATATTACTTCCAATGGTCTGATTCTGTGAAAATGATTTTGAAGGAGGAAAGTCAGCAGTTTTGATAGAGTTAGCAACGCTTTCTTCGCTTTATCTTGTTAATAAGTGTAAAACTAACAATTAAATTAAGGCATTAAATTCTGGATCGCAAATTAAATATAATGAACTTTATGCAAACGTTGGCATAAAAGTAAAGGATTATGGAAGAGAAATTGAAAAATGGCTGAAGAAAAGGTTTTATTGGTGCTCTTGCCCTTTAAGGCTAGTTTTGCAGAACTATGGAGTTTAAAGTAATCACCAAGGCCTTTGCCGATCTTTCGGCCCAGGAGCTATACGACCTGCTGCAATTACGGAGTGCCGTGTTTGTGGTAGAACAGAACTGCGTTTTCCTGGACCCCGATGGGCTGGATGACCAATGCCACCATCTGCTATTCTACAAAGGAAATACCTTAGAGGCGTATGCCAGATTGCTGCCGGCGGGAGTTTCTTATCCGGAACTATCCATCGGGCGAATCATCACCAGTGCCGCTTCCCGAGGTACCGGGTTGGGACAGCAGTTGGTGCAAAAAGCCATTGACGAAACGTACCGGCTTTTTGGGCCGGGTGCCATTAAGATAGGAGCCCAACTGTACGCCAAGAAGTTCTATGAGCGATTTGGGTTTGTGCAGTCCAGCGAAGTCTATGACGAAGACGGTATTGACCACATCAAGATGATCAAGCCGGTAGAAAAGTAAAGATTCAATGAATTGCGTTTAGGAGCCGTTTTCCGGGAACAAGCCTTTAAACGCCACATTCCTTTTCTAAAACCACTTGAATGCTCTCTTCATCCAGGTCATCTTCTCCCCGTACGGCGGATAACGCAGGGGCAAGTCTGGTCTGGCTGGTTTCATGAGAATGCTTTTCTGGTGCGAGAAAGCCAGAAAACTGGCTTTGCCGTGGTAATTTCCCTGACCGCTGGTACCCACTCCGCCGAATGGCAGAAAGGGATTAGCCAGGTGCGAGAGCGTGTCATTGATGCACATGCCGCCGGAGGATGTCTGGGTCAGGACCATTTCCTTTGCTTTTCCGTCTTGGGAGAAAAAGTACAGCGCCAACGGTTTTGGTCGGGCGTTTACCTGGGAAATGGCCTCGGGCAAGGTCTTAAAGGTAAGCACTGGCAGCAACGGCCCGAAGATCTCTTCCTGCATGATGGGGTGTTCCCAAGTGATTCCCGAAAGGAGGGTAGGGCTAATAAACCGGGTGGCTGCATTGGTCTCTCCGCCGGCGTAAATCTTTTCCGGGTCCAGTAAGTTCTTCAGCCTTTCAAAGTGCCGCTCGTTGATGATGCGGGCGAAGTCTGGGCTCTGGGCAGGTGAAGTGCTGTAGAACTCGGTGATGGTTTGGGCGAGCTGTTCCAGCAGAGGAGCCGCCACGCTTTCCTGCACCAACAAGTAGTCAGGCGCCACGCACGTTTGCCCCGCATTCAGGAATTTCCCCCACACAATGCGCTTGGCGGTCACGGCCAGGTCGGCGGTCTCGTCTACCAGGCACGGGCTTTTACCCCCCAGTTCCAGCGTAACCGGAATCAGTTGTTTGGCCGCGGCCTGCGCTACAATCCTGCCTACCGGTACGCTGCCCGTGAAAAAAATCTTATCGAAAGGCAATTCCAACAACGCCTGACTCACCTCTGGGCCGCCCTGTACCACGGTGAGGTATTGCGGCGGAAAATGTTCCTGGATCATACGGGCGGTAAGCTGGCTGGTGGCCGATGTCAGTTCGGAGGGTTTCAGGATAGCGCAACAGCCTGCGGCAATCACCCCGAGCATTGGTGACAACGTTAGTTGAAACGGATAATTCCAAGCCCCGATGACCAATGAAACGCCATACGGTTCGGCATAGATGGCATCAGAAGAAGGGAAATTCAGGAAGCTTGATTTCACCCGCTTCATTTTGGCCCATTTAGGCAGATGACGCAGCATGAACTTGATCTCGGCCTGCAGAATGGCAATTTCAGTGGCATAGGTTTCAAAAGGCGGCTTGCCGAAATCCTCGGCCAAGGCCACCATAATGGCTTCCTCTTCCTGCTGGATTGCCTTTTGCAGCCGGCGCAGCATCTCCATTCTAAAGTCCAGCGGACGGGTTTGCCCTGATCCGAAAAAGGTTTTCTGTTGGTGTACAAGCTTTTCCAGTGGGTGCTGCAAGGTCGTCATAGGAAGGGTTTTGGGTTACTAATTCGTATACTCTGCTTGGCAAATTTTGGCTGTGGCAAAGGTGTATATGCCTGCTGAATTTCCTCCGGACTTTGACAGGCCACAAAAGAATAGCTAAAATTCGTTTTTACCCTATTTTTGCGGAAACAGGCCCAAAGCGGAAACAAACGGGAAAGTTTTACTTTTTTGTCGGACACTTTTTAAAACAGTCTCGTAAAAAGGAGACCAACGAAGAACAGGGCAGACAACAATTTTTGACAGCTTAAAGAAAAAACTATATGGCACCACGCGGCAGTTTCGATGATGAATATGGTTACGATGAGGATGACCTCAACAACAGCCATTTTGACGATGAATTCTCTTTAGACGATGATGATGACGATGTTTTAGGAGGAAAAGGAGGATTTGGCGCGGACGATGACGAGGAGGTGAACCTTCCGTACGAGGGGGAGCTGTTCAACGAGATGCTCAGCAAGCTGCACGGCACGCTGATCATGTACGGGGAGGACGACCCCAAACTGATGGACCTGCAGACCGAGTTGCTGCAGGTGGACGCCGACAAGCTGGGCACGGCCACTGAGGACATGTTCTACCTGGAGGAGGCCAGCAACATCGCCAAGGTGCTCAAGCGGCACGTGGGCGAGTCGCCCAAGATCAAGCAGATCCACGACAACTTCATGAAGGACATCGTGCGCTTCTCCGACGAGTCGGCCGAGGGGCACCCGGGCGACTACTACCTCGACGACGAGGAGTAGGCCTATTGGAAAGTAAGTAAAAGGAGCAGCAAAAAGGGAGAGGCTACACAAGATGGCCTCTCCCTTTTTGTTGATTACAAATATACTCCGTTTACAAGACGTCCGTTTTTGGCCTATTTTCGGGAATGTAGCCCAGAAACGCTAGGGCACCTAACAAAAGAGAAGGGGCACCATTTGGCGCCCCTTCTCTTTTTGCAGATTTTCGTTATAATGTTATTGCTTCACTACTCGGGTGACGGTCTCAAAGTTTGTACCTGTTATCTTCAGCAGGTAGGTTCCTACCGCGATGTTAGTTAGATCAACTTTCTGCACCGATCCGCCCGATACCTCTTGTGTCTGAATAAGACGTCCATCAAGGGCAATTACTCTAATGGTTACTAATGAAGCGGCTACTCTGGTTAAGTCCAGGTTTACAGCATCGGTAGTTGGGTTCGGGTAGGCTTTCAGGGTTACCTGAGCTGAAGCAATCGCTTTCGTTTGCAAGGCGATGGTTTTACTATACTCAAACTTGACTTCGAAGTCCACTTGCTTGAGGCGGTAGTACACGGTTCCGGTTGGCGCGGCGGCGTCAAGGAAGCCGTAGTTCACCAACGCGTTGCTGTTGCCGTTGCCCTTCACCTGGCCGATGGCGCTGAAGTCCTTGCCGTTAAGGCTGCGCTCCACCTGGAAGAAGTCGTTATCCTTCTCAGCGGCTGTGGCCCAGGTCAGGGACACTCCATTCTTCTGCGCCTTGCCTGTGAAGCTCACCAACGTTACCGGTAGCGGAGTAATAACTGAGCCTGAACGGAAGGAGTACTCGCCATTGGTGGTTTGTAACGAAGCTGGGCGGCCACCGTTCTCCGTGTCAAATAAATCAACTAAGCCGTCATTGTCGGTGTCATGGTAATACGCGCTGGTTTTAGTTAGATAAGCAGGAATGCCATTGGTCAGCTTCAACCAGTAAGGCGTTCCGGAGGCGTCTTTGTTTGAATTTACGTACCAGCCTTTGTTGTTGGTTTCCTCAAAGATGCGAGCCCGCTCTAATAAGTCATCCATGGACACACCATTGTTGTTGTCATCAAACGCCTCTACAAAGTCAGGAGTGAAATCGTTGTCACTGTCCATATCAAGGTAATCTGGTTTGCCGTCTTTGTCTGTGTCTACCGGAATAATTGCGATGCCGCCTGAGTTGGGATCATATCCGTCGTTCAGACCATCAAAATCACTGTCGGTGCCTAAGCCGTTGATGAAGGTTTGGGTTGCCTGGGCCTCGTACATGTCCAGAATGCCGTCATTGTCTGAATCAATGTCCTGGAAGTCTGGGAAACCATCTCCATCGGTATCTGGGTTAGGAAGTTTTACCTTTCCATTGGCATCTAGAATGGCCAGAGGAATGCCAAATTGATTTACTCCGCCCGTGAAGGTGCCTGTTAAAGGGTTGTAACCTTCCGGGGTTTTCCCTCCGTTCGCTTCAATGGCATTAGGAATTCCGTCACCGTCAATGTCAATGTCATATCCTCTGATCAAGCCATCTAAATCTATGTCAAAGGCGTCATGGATGTCATCGCCGTTTTTGTCCTGGAAAGCTCCGTATATAGGATGAACAAAGTCTTTGTCCAGGTAATTGTAAATTCCATCCCTGTCATGATCGCCGGTTGGGTTCACAGCACCGGGTTCTGTGATGATGCCGTCATTGTTGTCATCCAGATCATCTACATCCTCCACTCCATCTCTATCCCAGTCGCCCGAGATCTTATACGTGATGGTGTTTTCAGAAACGTCTCCCTGGGCATCGGTTGTTTCAATGGTCAGCGTATAGGTGCCAGGTACCAAGGCAAACTTAGAAGCTACTTCCAGGGTCCCGTCATTTACCAGACGTACGCCAGCAGGTAGAGTGCCATTCACGATTCTGGCATTTTCAATCTGGCCATCCGGATCAGTAATTTCAGCGATATGGTCCCCTGTTTTGAAGAAGAACATGTGTTTGTCTGTGAGTAGGACCTGAGCCGTAGCGGGTCTGTCTTTCACCATAAAGGTGATTACCGTGCTGTTGTTGCCGTTCTGGGTAGTGCCACCGTTCGGGTCAAATTCATTTTCGGCTGATTTGTATCCTAAACTGTTAAGGGTACCCGTGGTAAGCGGTTCTACTAAAAAGGTAAGGGTTTTGGTTTCATTCACGCCAATGGTACCAATGGTCCAGGTGCCAGTAGCCGCGTTGATGGTGCCTCCGTTTGTCGCTCCGCTGCCCGGTATTAGGTTCAAACCAGGTGCCACGCTGGCTGAGACAACCACTCCAGTGGCGGGATCAGGACCAGCGTTGGTGGCAGTAATGGATACTTCATATCTACCTCCTACATAATAAGGACCCGCGGCAATGGAACTGCCCAAAACAATGTCAGCGGTTTTCATTACCGTAATCTGGGCGGTAGAACTGTTGTTGGTAGTAATGTTGTCATATTCATTCACTGCCTTTACAGAAGCTGTAGTGGTATAAGAAGTGCCCGTAGTAGGTTTCACTGTGATCACGAGCGACTGAGATGCCCCTGCGAGTAAGTCAGAACCTAACGTCCAGATTCCAGAAGAAGCATTATAAGAACCTGAAGTCGCTGTAGCACTTACAAAGGTTAAGCCGGCTGGTATCACATCTTCAATCTTTACTCCCGTGGCCGGATCAGTGCTGTTGTTCTTTACCGTAACCGTGAAGGTTGTGTTCTCTCCATTATAATATGGGCCTGGAGCTGGGGTGTTGGTTACTTGCAAGTCAGCCACCGGCACCACGTTGATTAAGGCTACTGCCTTGTTGTTTTCAGGGTTCAGGTCTTTCTGGTCTGCAGAAAGAATCTCTCCGCCCAGGTTCAGACGCCCTGTGGTGTTTGGAATACCTTTTACCACTAACGTAACAGATTGACCAGGCTCTAAAGCGTCAATAATCCAGTCCCCAGTAAATGGATTGTACCCTTTGCCGGACTCGGCGAAGGTGATGTCAAGAGTGCCGGTGCGAGTGTCTAAGCCTTTTAAGTTGGTGATTTTATCTGGACCGTTGTTTGTTACTTTCAACGTGAAGGTGGCTTCAGTTACGCCTTTGTAGAAAACCCCATTCACATCACCTGTAACGGCTACGCTAACGGAGGCATCGGCTGTCTTTAGAACCGGGAAGGTAGTAGAGGCCGTGTTGTTGTCTGTATTCGGGTCGAATTCCTTCTCCGTAAGTTTGGCAACGGTAAAGGTGTAGTCCTTGCTGCCAGTCACAGTATTGTCAGCGGTTGGGACTACTACCAGGTTCATGCCGGTATAACTGCCCGCTGCCAGGTTGCCCAAGGTCCAGATGCCGGTAGCCGGATCATAGGTACCCGCTTTAGGGGCAGCACTTATTAAGGTGAATCCAGCGGGGACTAACGCGTTGATGGAAACTCCCGTTGCGGCATCAGGGCCAATGTTGTCTACCCGTATCCCCAGCGTAAGTTGCTTGCCGGTGTAATACGGACCAGCGGACATGCCAGTCGTTACTTTGATATCGGCCGATATGGTTCCGGAACCGGAGGTAATGGAGTTAGAGGCGCTATTGTTTCCGTTGGTGTTGTCGTACTCAGTATGCGACTGGGTAGCGGTGGTGGTGATGATGGCGCTTTGATTTACCCTTCCTACCAAGGTAAGGGTAGCAGAGGCACCATTGGCCAGGGTTCCTACAGACCAAGTACCCGCTTCGGCATTGTAGGTTCCGGTACCAGTAGAATTGGTTGCGCTCACAAAGGTAAGCGAAGTCGGTAGCTTATCGGTCACCACTACATTAGTAGCTGCGCTTGGCCCGATGTTGGTAACCGTAACGGTGTACGTTACCTCATCGCCGTTGGCATAGGTGGTCTTGGCCGGTGAGGTAATCACGTTGGTGACAGCTACATCGGCGGTGGGTTTAACACTTATGGTGCTGGAAGCAGTGTTATTGTTGCTTACGGCATCATATTCTGTATGTGATTGTGTAGAGGTAAGCGTTGCATTGCCGATTGTTGCTGCTTTGGCGGTAATGGTCAGCGTCTGGGAGCCATTAGTAACAATATTCCCTACAGTCCAGGTACCGGAAGCGGCATCAAAAGTGCCAGAGCTGGCATTGTACCCTGTGATGGTCAACCCAGCGGGTAATTGGTTCGCTACTGATACGTTGGTGGCGTTATTAGGCCCTTTGTTCACAGCCTGAATGGTGTACGTAAATGTTTCGCCCTGGGCAGGTGTTGCATTGGATACCCTGTTGGTTACTTCAACATCCGCGGCCGGCAGTATGGTGATAGTATTGGAAACAGTGTTGTTGTTGGGGTTCAGGTCTAGTTCATTGTTTGTTCTGCTGCCCAAAGTGGCGGTAGTGGTAAGGTTCCCTAACTGAGAAGCTTTTGCCGTTAACGTCAGCGTTTTGGTCTCGTTTAAAGCCAGGTTGCCTACTGTCCATGTGCCGGTAGCGGCATCATAACCAGAAGGAATGCTGCTTGACACAAAGGTAAGCCCGGTAGGGAGCTTATCGGTTACGGTTACGCCAGTGGCGACATTTGGGCCAAAGTTTTGGGCAGTGATCGTGTAGGTAACAATATCGCCGTTGTAAAAGCTGGTTTTGGAAACTGTGTTGTTGACGGCTATGTCAGCCGAGGCCTGTACCGTAACAGAAGCGCTGGCGCTGTTGTTAGAAGCAACATTGTCTGTTTCGGTGTGGGTTTGAGAAGCGGTGGAGGTTAAAGTGCCAATTACCAGCGGCTTCACGGTAAGAGTTAGTGTTCTGGAGGCACCATTTGCTAAGTTGCCTATGTTCCAAACTCCGGTACTGCTGTTATAGGCGGCATCTGACGAACTTACAAACTGAAACTGAGCTGCATCCAGTTTATCAGTAACCACTACATTGGTAGCCGGCAAAGGACCGTTGTTGGTAGCCGTAATGGTGTACGTGAATTCCTTTCCAATGGCGTAAGGCCCGGCAGATGCAACATTGGTTACCGCCACGTCGGCGCTACAATCATAATTGAAGGACGCGGTCTGGGTAGATGAACCTGTATAGCCATAGGTCCAGGTGTTCACGGTCTTCAAGTCGCCAGCGGTAGTAGTGGCAGAGCCCCAGGTATGCACGCCGGTGCTGGAGGATACCCCAAAAAGCTCAGTCCGGACAGGGAAAGAAGCGGAGGGTAAGTTGTTGTCATCCCAGAAAAGAAGAGAATAGCCAGCCGGAGTATTAGCCGCGAGCGGACGTACATCCATCACCCTGAAGCCGTCATTCCACTCTGCATCCCAAACCGGGAAATGTATCGGCGCACTGCCGTTCCGGAAGAAGTAATTAAGAGTGGTGTTTTTCGCCACAGCTTTTCCCAAGCCATCCAAGCCATTCCATTCCACGGCACGGGTTCCTTTTCCTCCGGTAGATTCCAGGAGCACATCGGCGGTTCCTGCCTGGTAGCCATCTGTTCCGTTCAAATTGATGAGTACTAAGAAGGTGCTGTTCTCTGTGGTGTTTAAGTTGAATAAGGTTTTGCCACCGCCTGTGGTTGTATTGCAGGAGTTGGAAAGAGAGACAGAAAAGGTTGGGGCGTCTGCACTAGGCCAGATAACAGGATCTGGGTCATTCACAAAGTTGAAGTACTCTGGATAGTCAGTTTGAGAAGCCTGGCTTTTCCGTCTTTCCGTTTCGGTGGTTCCGGCGGAAGTGGTGGATCCAAAGCTGTTGGTCACGAACCGGAAGAAGTTCTGGGGAGCAATACCCGCCAGTTCAATCTTTTTCACGAAAAATTTCCCGGTTTGGTCTTTACTAGGCACCAGGGGAAACATGTTGAAGTCTTTTGAGAAGACGTTGGCTGTGCCGCCCGCTGAGAAAGACCAAAGCTTGCTGCGCATACGGCCCTGTCTTTCAGCTCCACTGGCATCAATAACTGTAAAGTCCCAAAGATCATACACCGAGAAACGCCGTCCGTCATCGGTCCAGCTGCTTTCCCCGGTTTGGGTGAATTCTACATAGTAGTCGTAGTCTTCTGTGGTGTTATTGGTGATTGACAAAGGCGCATAACCTGCTGTAACAGCAGCATAGCCTCCTTTTGCGACCCTATTTGGACCGTTATTCGCTTCTGTGGCATTTTCTATTACGCCATTCTGATTTGTGGCTAACAGCATATCCCTGGTGGAGTTGGTATTAGCCTTCAAAAGGTTTGCGGCAGAATAACTAGCATCATCCAGACCGGTAGCAACATTGGTACGGCGCAGGGTGATCGTCAAATCTGCTTGATTAGCAGAGGTTTGGTCATGAACAGCCCGACGTACTCCGTAATACAAGGTTTCGCCCGCTTTTACTCTAATATAAAGACGGTGGTCTTTGGAGTACGTAGCTCCGTTACGGCTAAACCCAGCAGGTTTCAAAAAACTGAGGGAAGTGATGGCAACCCCTGAGGCGCTGGGCAAGTTGGCATCATGTGCTAAATATCCAGCCTTGTCATTGAGAGGGCTGGTAAGAGCAGAAGAAGATCTGTTGGGGGTTAGCTGCTTGGATCCTTCCCCGTAGGTGATGAAAGGAAAGAGAAGAAAAGCAAGCAACAGATAGCGTAAAGTCTTAGCCATAAGTAAGAAGGGGGTTATTTGAATAATTCTTATTTGTTACTATGGTTTTGGTAAGAAACAAATTAAACAAAGCGTAGAATTTAGTAGCTTGTTAACTTTGTTTAACTAATTGATGGTTCAAAATTATTCAATTTTATGTTGTTCTGGTTTTTATTCGATGAACACGTTTAAATAACCGATGAATGAGTTCAAAGTTAGATAGATAAAGGGTGAGCAGTGTTTAAGGCTGATTATGAAGTATTTTTTGAGATACAGGTTCATGTACTACCGGTTGAAAAGCATGGTTTATCTGAAAGGAGGTAAAGTTTTTATAATATTGTTGTTGAAAAAGTCATATTTATTATTCGAATTTAAATTATATAAATAAATATATATTGGTTTAAGTTTAAGAATTTGCATAAGCGTAGCGGTGCTTATAGGAATGCAGACCTAAAAGAGTCCTAAAGCAGAGCTAAGCTTTAAGAGCATCTTTCTGCTTTAGGCTTGTTTTAGGAAAATGGGCCTGGAAACGGAAGTAGAACAGGAGGGGATAGCCAAACCTTCGAGACATCGAACTACCTGGTATTTGTCAGGAGCGCGAAAGGCTCTTACCTTGTAAGCCGTTCGTAATCTTGCCTCAGTATGAAAGTCTTTTACACCATTTTCCTGCTTTTCCTTTCCAACCTCTTCATGACCTTTGCCTGGTACGGGCACCTGTATTTCAAGCGGTTCACGGCCTTGCAGAAACTGGGGTTGGTAAGCGTTATACTCATTGGCTGGGGATTGGCGTTCTTTGAGTACATTTTTCAAGTTCCGGCGAACAAGATAGGCTATCAGGAGAACGGAGGTCTCTTTTCTTTGTTTGAGCTGAAGACTTTGCAGGAGGTGATTTCGCTTTCCGTTTTCACGCTGGTGACGGTCTATGTCTTCAAATCAGAGAAGCTGGCGTGGAACCATTTAGTGGGATTCGGCTTATTGGTACTGGCGGTTTTCTTTGTCTTCAAGAAGTGGTAGACAAAGAGTGTCCCCCAGAATGGTTACCTTAGCCTATTCGTAATTAAAAGAGCAAATGCAGACCGAAGAACTTTCATACCAGGAAAAAGTACGCGAGCACCAGCTGAAGATAAAGCAGGTGTTCAGGGAGATGGGGAAAGTAGTGGTAGGGCAACATTATATGGTGAACCGGCTGTTGATAGGTCTTTTCACCAACGGGCACATTTTATTGGAGGGCGTACCCGGCCTGGCCAAAACCCTTACCATCAATACGCTGGCCAAAGTGCTGCACCTTGATTTCCAGCGGATACAGTTTACCCCCGACTTATTGCCGTCAGACCTGATCGGCACCATGATCTATAACCAAAGCTCCTCTGCCTTCGAGGTAAAGAAAGGTCCCATTTTCGCCAATCTTATCTTAGCCGATGAAGTGAACCGATCTCCCGCCAAGGTGCAGTCGGCCTTGTTAGAGGCCATGCAGGAAAAGCAGGTGACCATTGGGGAGAAGACCTACCGCCTTGATCTGCCGTTTCTGGTACTAGCCACCCAAAACCCTGTGGAGCAGGAGGGAACCTACCCGCTACCCGAGGCTCAGGTAGACCGTTTCATGATGAAGGTCTACGTAGACTACCTCTCCAAATCCGATGAGCTGGAGGTGATGCGCCGCATGTCAAACTTGTCTTACAGCAGCACGGTAAACACCATCCTCACCAAACAGGATATCTTCGACATCCGGAACGAGATAAACCAGGTGCAGATCTCGGAGACCCTGGAGCGCTACATCATTGAACTGGTGTTCGCCACCCGCCGCCCGGGTGATTATGACCTGCCAGATTTTGCCCAGTACCTGCAGTACGGGGTTTCGCCCAGAGCCAGCATCGCGTTGAACCTGGCCGCCAAAGCCGTGGCCTTCTTTGACGAACGCGACTACGTGCTGCCCGAAGACATCAAAGAAATCGCCTCTGATGTGCTCAGCCACCGCGTCATCCTCAACTATGAAGCCGAAGCCGACAACGTGCAGACCAAGGACTTCGTGGAAGCCATCCTCCGGAAAGTACCCATCAGCTAAAAGGAGATTATTTCAGGTGTTGTTTCGCTTAAACAGCCCCAAAACAGAAGGGCAGCTCTTGTCCGGGCTGCTCTTCTGTTTTGGGGCTGTTTTCTACAAAAGGGGCTTAAAACAAAGAAGCCCGCCATTACTGGCGGGCCCTTTGCGCACGGGAGACTAAGCCGTGCGCAAAGTGATTGTACCATCTTTATTTCTCACCCATAATGATGGACAATCTTTTCTTTAATGGTGGGGGATTAATAATCTGTGTTCTGTGGATCCCAGTTCGTCCAGCCGGTGGTCCAGTCAGTAGAACCGAAGGCGCCGATATGGGCAGTGCTCTCAAAGCCGATAATGCCCGCGAAAGAAGCGCCGCTCAACGCCATGGAGCCTGACTGCGGCAGGTAAGGAGCAGCCGCGGCCAAACCAAGTTCGTTCACTGCCTTGATGCTGTTGCCGTTTCCGGCTGTGCTGAACCAAGTGGAAGCGTTGAACGCGGAGGCAGAAGAAGTGGCTTTGTTGACGGCTGTGTTCTCGGCAGCGCCGGCTACTACGGTGTTCATGATCTTGATGCCACCATTCTGGGCGTATCCTTCCACCACGTTACCATCCAAGGTGATGCCTTTTGCATAGCCGCTGATGATAGAGTTACGGATAGAAAGGCTGGTGCCTTTTTTCAGGTGGGCACCTTGTCCGAACTGAGCGCCGGTTGGCAGGTTGTTGCCTGGTCCTACAATGGTCACGTTAGAGAAAGTAGCAGTAGTCAAGGGAGTCCTTACAGAACCGGCACCGTCATTGTCAGACTCAAAGCCGTTAGAGGCTCCGCCGGTAGCCACGTCCCACATGTTGGGGTCGCTCACGCCAAGGGCATACTGCACTCTTCCGCTGTAGCCGAAGTCGGTGTCAAACATATCGTCGGTGGTTTTGTAGGCCACCAGGTGCGATGCGTTCACCGTGCCGCCAAACCATTCAAAAGCATCGTCCCCGCCGAAGGAAACTTGTACGTGGTTAATCTTAGTGCCTGAACCTACTGATCCCATGGTAAGCCCATTCAGCTCTTTGTTTGGCTGCAGCGGGTAACCGGCAAACTCAATCCGTACGTAGCTGAAAACCCCGGAATTGTCGGCATCATCGGTACCGCCATAATAGGCTATTGGACCGCCTTCTACAATAGGGTCTTCGGCCTGGTTGTGCTTGGCTCTTCCCAAGATAACCACCCCGCCCCAGTCACCAGGAGCACGGCTGCCTTTTGGCTGGTTTGATGTGAATACAATGGGTTTCTCGGCAGAACCTTGCGCCATGATCTTGGCGCCACGCTGGATCAAAAGCGTGCCTTGAGTGGCTTTTTCGCCTTTGATGATGGTACCTGGTTCTATGGTTAGGGTAGCGTTGTTATCTACATACACAAAGCCTTTCAAGGTGTACACGGTGTCTGCGTCCAGCGTTCTGTTGGCAGTGATGGTGCCTTGCAGGTTGGCGTTGCCTTTCACGGTTGGGGTGGGAGTGTCGTCATCCTCGCTGTCAGAGCAGGAGGTGAAACCCAGTGCCAGACCCGCCAAAAGCATTAATGATAATTTACCTAAGTCTTTCATACTCGTTTTAAAAATGGTTTAGTTTTAATGGTAGGTATGTCTGTTTTTAGAAAGTGTACCCTAAGGTGATGGTGCTGTACATGCCTCGGTTGAAGAGATAGATGGGAAGGTCAGCAGAACCTATGTCGCCATCTTGGTTGGTGTCTTCCTTGAAGCGAAATTTCTGGTTCAACAGGTCGGTCACCCCGGCTTTCACCTGCATTCTGTTTTTGAAGTTCTTGGTGAAAGTCACGTCTACCACGTGGCGGGGCAGTTCATAGATGGTAGGGTTTTGATCATCGCCCACGCGGTACACCCGGGTGCCTAGTACATTGTACATGATAGAGTATTGCCAGCCGGTTTCTTCATCCTGGTAGTACAAGCCGGTATTCACGATGTAAGGCGATTGGCCCATCATAGGTCTGTCCGTTGCTTCGCCGGAAGCTTCGTCTCCCAGGTTTACCCGGCTGTGGATGAGCGAGGCATTCAGAACCAGGGAGTGGTTTTGCAGGAATTTGCTTCCGAACACCTCTCTGAACGACTTGCGGGCCTCTGCCTCTACCCCGATGCTGTTGGCGTACTTTCCGTTCACGAAGGTGTAGTTGGTGCCTGTGCCTGCTTCCAGTTTGGTCTCAATGGGGTTTATGAACCGTTTGTAGAAAACACCCAAAGAAAGAAGCTCAGCTGAGGATGGGTAGAATTCATAGCGCATGTCCAGGTTGTGGATGGTGGCGGTCTTCAGTTCGTTGTTTCCCCGCACCGAGGCGTTTTCGTTGAAATCATAGAAGCTGAAACGGGCCTGCTCTCGGAATTCTGGGCGGTTCACAGTCATGCCGTAAGCCACGCGCAACAGGGAGCGCAAGCTGAAGTTATACGCCACGTTCACCGAGGGCAGGATGTAGAGTTTCTTCTCGTCTACCTCATAAGTGCCCGACTGGTCAGCAGTGGTTACCTGGCGCCAGTTGTATTCAGTCCGAACGCCGCCGTAGAAGTTCACCTTGTCGAAGAATTTCTTAGAGATACCAGCGTACGCAGCACCCAGGGTATTGGAGGCATCATACTTATCGGCGATGGTGGTTCCTTCGTCGAAGATCAAGCCGTTGGGGAACGACAGGTTACCTGGGGCAAAGATTTGGTCCAAGGGTTGGTTCAGGATGTTCTCGTCGGTTCTGCCGCCGCCAATACCGGCATTCCGCTTGTAGTTAAGGGTGCGGGCGTTAAAGTCACGGTCTTTCCGCTCGGCGTAGAACCCGATGTTCAGTTTAGGGGCATTCTCCACATCAGTTGAATCTGCGGCGTTGAAGAGGTGCTGCCACTGGCCTTCGGCAATGTAGGCGCTCTCGTTCAGGTCAGAGAAGAAGCGGGCGGCATCATACGGCGTAGACAAGGTGGATACCTGTACCCGGAACGGACCTTCTGAACCGGCATCGCGCTGGGTGCGCACTCTTCTTAGATCTGGCTCCTGACGGTTGATGAAGTTATAGCCCGTTGACCATGTGAAAGTGTTCTTTTGATCTGGCGTAGAGTGTGTGCCTTGCAATTGGCCAGTATAAATGCTGCGGCTCTCGTAGCGCAGGGCGTAGTTCTGTTCTTCTTTAATGGAGCCAGTCTCATAGTTGAAACCTTGGCGAACGGTGGTCTGGGTAATCCCGATCTGGTTGAAAAGGTTGCGGAACTCTATTTTGTTGTTTTCATTCAGGCGAAGCGAAAAGTTCTGCAGCAACCCTACCCGTACGGTGTTGCCGGAGAGTTGGTCGGTGTAATTCCAGTTGGTATCCACGTCGCCATTTGCCTGTTGCTGCTGATAATCGCTCCGGATGGTGTTTTGGCGCAGCCGGGCGTTGCTGTACGTTACCGCTGTGATGCTGGAAACCCGATTTCCGGCTACGTCAAAGACGCGGTTCAACCCGAAGTTCAATCGCAGGTCTGGGGCGGCGGTGGCTTTCTCAGGTTTCCAGGTGTTTGGTAAATCCAGGTTCTGGCCGTACTGCGCCCGCTCGGTGTAGCTTAAGCTCTGGAATTTGGCGGTAGAAGGGAAGTTGCCGGGCAATTGGCGGGTGCCGCTGTCAAATCCCAGGAAATCGGTCTTGCTGCCTTTGTAGGAATAATAGTTGTTGTTGAAGGTGGTGCCGGTGCGGTACCCCATTCCTATGTTGAAGGTAGCGCTGTTCTCGGTGACGGCATTCCGGGTGGTGACTTTGATGGCCCCACCAGCAAAATCGCCGGGTAATTCGGGAGCCGGAGATTTATAGATCAGGATCCTGTCTATAACGCTGGTGGGCAACACGTCAAAAGAGAAGGCGCGCACGTCTACCTCAGAACTGGGCGTGAGCACGTTATTCAGCATCACTGAGTTGTAGCGCTCGCTCAAACCGCGAACAATGATGAAACGGTTGTCTTGGATGGTCACGCCCGGGATTCTGCGCACCGCTTCGGCGGCATCACGGTCCTGAGCCTTTACAATCTGCTCGTTAGACATTCCGCTCACCACAATATTGCTTTGCTTGATGTCTTTGATCAGGGAAACGTCATTGTTCACCTGGCGCTCGGCTACCACCGTGACTTCGCCTAGGCTGTGGGCATCGTCCTCTAAGGCAGAGTTGAGGGTAGTTGTTTTGCCAGCCTCAATGGTGACGGTTTCAAAGGTGAGCGGTTTATAAGAAACGTAGGTGATGGTTACTTTGTAGGTGCCGGGTGCTAAGGAAAGGGAGTAGTTTCCCTCAAGGTCGGTGGCAGCTACGTTAGACGTAGTGGCCGATACGGTGGCTCCAATGATGGCTTCGCCGGTTTTCTTGTCTTTTACTTTTCCGGTGAGCGTTCCTGTTTGCGCAAAGCCAACCAAGGCCATGCAGATAAAAGAAAGGGTGAGTAAAAATGATCTCATGTCAATAGTATTAGTCTCGCTGCAAAACTATACCCGTCACTTTACCCCATGATTAACCGCTTATTACCCTATTGTTAAGATGGCCCAAGGAATGTTAAGAAGAAGTTACCGGCCTCAAGTCTCCTGTCCATAAACTGGTTTTAGATAAGCTAAAGGTTGTTTTTGCTACCCTTTCCTGAAAACAGGGTCAAAACGGAAGCTTTCTTAAGCAGAGAAGAGCAAGGCGAGCGGGCCTGGCAGAAAAGGGAAAATCAGGAATCTGGAGGCGAAGCGTTTTCTGGAGAAGGAGGCAACGGATTGAAGCTCTGGCACCGTCTTGATAAGGACCGGTTCGGCTTTCGTTTTAGGTCTGATTTCCTGAAAGTAACTCTAAAACAGAGTTTGCCTAGCGGGAATAATGACGGAAATCATCCATCAGCATTCATTTGTGTTGTACCTTTGCCGAAAACAAGGAATAAGTGCTGCTGAAAGAGGTTATCTACCTGATGCAAAAGGATTTTGTGCTGGAATGGCGGCAGAAGTATGCGTTCAACGGCATGCTGCTGTACGTGGGCAGCACGGTTTTCATCTGCTACCTCAGCTTCAGCTTACGCTTCGGAGGGCTGGAAGTGCCGGTCTGGAACGCCTTGTACTGGATCATCCTGCTCTTCACGGCAGTGAATGCCATCGCGAAGGGATTTGCCCAGGAAAGCCGCGGACGCCTGCTCTATTATTATAGTGTGGTGAGTCCGCAGGGGGTGATTCTGGCCAAGATGATCTACAACGCGGCCTTGATGCTGGTACTGTCGCTGCTGTGTTTTGCGTTCTATGCGGTAGTGATCGGGAATCCGGTGCAGGACGTGGGCATGTTCCTGGTGACTATTGTCTTGGGAGCGATTGGATTCGCCTCGTCGCTGACCATGATTTCGGGCATTGCGGCTAAGGCGGCGAACACGGGCACGCTCATGGCGGTGCTGAGCTTTCCGGTGATGGTGCCCATGCTGCTCATGCTCATGAAGATGTCCAAGAATGCCATTGACGGGCTGGACCCTTCGGTGAGTCTGGACGAGGCGCTGGTTCTCCTGGCGATTAATATGATTGTAGTCACCGTGTCTTATATTCTGTTCCCGTATCTGTGGCGCAGTTAAGGCATGAGTTTTAAAAAACAAGCGTAAAACGAATGAAACTAACCTGGTGGAAATGGCTGACGGTTGCCTTGCTGCTGTACACAGTGGTAGGAGGCATGCTGAGCGATGTGCCCCGTCTGGCTATTCTGAACGAGACCATCCGGAACCTGTTCTTCCACGTGCCCATGTGGTTCGGGATGATTTTGATTCTGCTGATCTCCGTGATTTATTCTATTAAATACCTGCGCAACCCGCTTTCCCGCAACGACATCATCGCGTACGAGGCTGCCAAAGTGGGAATCCTGTTCGGGGTGCTGGGTATTGTGACCGGCATGGAGTGGGCACGTTTCACGTGGGGCGAATTTTGGAGCAACGACCCCAAGCAGAACGCCTCGGCCATCGGTCTCCTGATCTATTTCGCTTATTTGATTCTGCGCGGTTCTTTTCAGGACCACCAGCAGCGCGCGCGCATCAGTGCCGTGTACAACATCTTCGCGTTTGCGGCGCTTATCCCGCTATTGTTCATTCTGCCGCGCCTCACAGATTCCCTGCACCCGGGCAACGGCGGAAACCCCGGTTTCAACTCCTATGACCTGGACAGCCGCCTGCGGGCCGTGTTCTATCCGTCCGTCATCGGCTGGACGCTCTTAGGGGTTTGGGTGGTGCACCTGCGCACCCGTTTGGAAGTTTTAAAGCAACGATTCTATGAAAATGCATAAATGGCTCCTGGTGCTGTTCCTGATGTGGACGGCTGGCTTCTCCCTTACCGCTTCGGCGCAAAACGCTGCCGAGGAAGGCTCCACCATTGAATATACCTCCGCAGACAAAGTCGCCTCTGACCCGGAAATGGCTGATGCCATGCGCCGCGACGGCAAGATTTACATTGTGGTGGCGGTGTTGGTGAGCGTGCTGTTGGGTGTGTTGTTCTACCTCATCAGCCTGGACAAGAAGATCAGCAAGTTGGAAAGGGAACTTAGGCAGTAGGCGTTTCAGGGCCGTTTTTCAGAAAACAGGCTCTAAACGGAAGTGATAAAACAGGGGCAGAAAAAGCGCCTCCAGCGGATTTAATTTGAAATAAGTGGTGTTAAAGAGGCGGGCAATCTCGCCTATGCTTGCATAACCTATGAAAAGAATACACATCATCGGGATTTTAGTGATTGCGGTGGCCATCATGATCATCATGTCAACGGCCTCGGACGCCAGTGTTTACGTGCCGTTCTCTGAGGCACAGGCTCGCGCCAAGGAAGGCGATGACACCAAGGTACACGTGGTAGGCCGTCTGAAGAAAGACGCCAAAGGCCACATTGTGGGGATGAAATATGACCCAACGCTGGACCCCAACTACTTCTCCTTCGTGCTGGTTGATACTAACCGCGTAGAGCAGCAGGTAGTGTACTACAGCCCCAAACCCCAGGATTTTGACCGCTCTGAGCAGGTGGTGATCACCGGCAACATGAAAGAGAACGTCTTCGTGGCCGACAAGATTTTGCTCAAATGCCCTTCTAAATACACCGAGAACGAGGTGAAGGTAGAAACGGCAAGCCTCTAATTAGTTCTGAGTTCTGAGTTTTGAGTTGATTATTCAAGGCGGAGTCAAGTCTCTCATAGTTGTTATCATTTATAAGAGTTTTAGGGAGGTGTCTTGAGTTTTTGACTCAGGACTCAGAACTCAAGACTCATAACTATTTGAAATGGTTAATACTTTAATCGGTGATTTAGGTCATTACAGTGTCATCCTCGCTTTCGTGACAGCGTTGGTTTCGGCTATTGCGTTTGCGTTTGCTTCCAATGCCAAAGAGCTTACCCCTGAGCAGAAAGACTGGAAGAGCCTGGCCAGAGGTGCCTTCTTTGTGCACGTAGCGGCGGTTTTCGGCATCATCTTCTGTCTTTTCAACATCATTTACGCGCACCGCTACGAGTACCACTACGCGTGGAGCCACTCGTCTAATCACCTGCCGGTGCATTACATGATTTCCTGCTTCTGGGAAGGTCAGGAGGGCTCGTTCCTGCTCTGGATTTTCTGGCATGCGCTGCTGGGCTTGGTGCTCATCAAGTTTGCCGGTAAGAAGTGGGAAAGCCCGGTGATGGCGGTTTTCTCCTTCGTGCAGCTGTTTTTAACGTCTATGATTCTGGGTGTGGTGATCGGTGACCTGAAAATCGGTTCTTCGCCGTTCATCCTGATGCGCGATTTCATGACCGATGCCCCGGTATTCCAGATGGACCCGAACTTCGTGCCGAAAGATGGTACTGGTTTGAACCCGCTCCTGCAGAACTACTGGATGGTGATTCACCCGCCGGTGTTGTTCCTGGGCTTCGCCGCTACCCTGGTGCCGTTTGCCTTCGCGATTGCCGGTCTCTGGAAAAAAGACTTTTCTGCCTGGACCAAACCAGCCTTGCCTTGGGGCTTGTTCGCTGCCGTAGTGTTGGGCGTGGGTATCATGATGGGTGCCTACTGGGCCTATGAAACCCTGAACTTCGGGGGTTACTGGAACTGGGACCCGGTTGAGAACGCCGTGTACATTCCGTGGTTGGTGCTGGTGGGGGCTATCCACACCTTACTGGCGTATCGCAAGAGCAGAACTGCTTTGCGTGCTACCTTTATCCTGTTCATCACCTCGTTCCTATTAGTCCTTTACGCGACCTTCTTAACGCGTAGCGGTATCTTAGGAAACGCCTCCGTGCACTCCTTCACTGACTTAGGTTTATCCGGACAGTTGTTCACGTATCTGGCAGCTTTCGTGGTATTGGCTATCGGTTTGCTGGTAGTGCGCTGGAAAAACATTCCGGCCACAGAGAAAGAGATTGCGACGTACTCTGGTGAGTTCTGGGTATTTATCGGCGCGGCTGTATTGTGCTTGGGTGCATTCCAGGTGTTGGTGACCACGTCTATTCCGGTGTACAATGCCTTTATGGGCTTCATCGGGGTGAAAACGAACGTAGCCTTACCGGCCGATCAGATTGCGCACTATACCAAGTTCCAGATGTGGATGGGTATTGCCATCGCGATGCTCTCCGGGACTGGTCAATTGCTATGGTGGCGCAAACAGAACGGTGAAACGAAACTGTCTGAAGTGTTCATGTTGCCGCTCATCTTTACCGCTTTGTTTACTGCCCTTATCCTGCTGGTGAGCAAAATGGGAGTCATCGAGCGCATTGATAACCCAGTGTATATTCTGTTGCTGCTGACGTCTCTGTATGCGGTGTTCAGTAACCTGGCCATTCTGCTAGGCGTGCTCCGGAAAAACGTATCCATTGCCGGCGGTGCAGTGGCGCACATTGGGGTGGCCCTGATGCTGATTGGGGTTCTGTTCTCCTCGGGTTACTCCAACATCATCTCCAAGAACATGTCTGGGATGGTGTATGCCCGCGAGTTCGGCGATGACATCAACCGTGACAACGTACTTCTGTGGCGCAACGCTGCCACTGATATGGGACCTTACAAGGTGACGTACAAAGGCCAGTACTTAGAGGTTAACGGTTTACCGGATTATGTGAACAAACAACAGTTGTTCCGGATCGAAGACGAGTTCAGAGCCATTGCCCGCGGTCCGCTGAAAGACGGAGACAAAGTTGTTTATACTTCCGGTGACACCGTAGACATTTCTCCTGAGAACACCTATTACGAGGTTGAATTCAAAAACCGTGAGACTGGTAAAGTGTTCACGTTATATCCAAGAGCACAGGTGAACCCGCAGATGGGCTTGCTGGCTTCTCCGGATATCAAGATGTTTGGCACCAAAGACCTCTACACCCACGTGTCTACTATTCCAGATCCGAATGAGGAGAAGGAGTGGGGCGAGCTGAAAGAGTATCAGGTGAAAATTGGGGACACCATTTTCGTGAATGATTATGTAGCGGTACTGCACGGCATTGAACAAGCCAAAGACACCCTGCTCCTCAACCTGAAGCCCGGCGACGTAGCCGTACAGGCTGACATGCAGGTGTTGGGCGAGCGCCGTACCTACCATGCCCACCCGATCTACGCCATCAGAGACCGAATGGTAGGTCGCGTGCCCGAAGAGATTGAAGACCTAGGTCTCCGGATTATGCTCATGAGCATTGACCCAGAGAAAGGTGCCTTTATCATCGGGATCAACACTACCCAGAAAGACTACATTATCCTGAAAGCGATGGAGAAACCCTTCATCAGCATTCTCTGGATCGGGACGTTGGTAATGAGCCTCGGGTTTGTGATGGCCATTGTGCGCCACTACAAAGACGGGAAAGGCGGCAACGCGAAAGGTCCGGTAGGAAAAGTAAATGTGAAACGCGAAAAACAAATGGCATAACGCCTATCCTCTCATCAAAGCCGCTTGTCTGGTTCTGTAACCGGCAAGCGGCTTTTTTGTGGGTGCGGTTTTAGGCACGATTTACAGAAAACAGGCCAAAAGAAGGGGCATCAAGCATTCTGGTGTCATTCCTGACCAGACAAAGCAGAACCAAAGAAAGCTGCTAACTTAGTTCATAGAAAAGAAGAACAGGCACATGAAAGTAGGAATAGTTGGCGCGGGTAACGTGGCCACCCATTTGGTCAAAGGTCTGGCAAAAGCAGGTGTAGAAGTGCCCGTGATCTACAGCAGAACGGTTGCCTCCGCGGAAGTACTTGCTATGGAAGCCACAGGTGCCATTGCCACCAATTCTCCAGATTTTAAAGCGTTGCCTTTCTGCGACGTGTATCTGTTGGCTGTACCGGACCAAGCGCTTCCGGAGTTGCTGCAGACCCTGAGTTTTCCGGAAGGAACTATCGTTGCCCATACCTCGGGGACACAGCCTTTAGAGCTTTTGGTGAATTTAGCTGGAGTACAAACAGGGGTGTTTTATCCTTTGCAGACCTTTAGCAAAGAGAAAGAACTGGATTGGCGGCAGATCCCCATCTGCGTGGAAGCATCGAGCCAACGGGTTGAAGATACTTTATTGGAATTAGGAAAGATCTTGAGTGAGCAGGTGGTGCTCATGAAAGGAGAAGACCGGAAGAAACTGCACGTGGCGGCGGTGTTTGCCTGTAATTTCACCAACCACCTCTGGGGAGTGGCACAGGAACTGCTGAAGAAAGCTGAGCTGCCGGTTTCTTTGCTGGAGCCCTTGGTGCAGGAGACGGTGCAGAAGGCGTTCCAGTTTCCCCCTTTTTCGGTACAGACCGGCCCGGCGGTGCGCAAAGATGCCAATACGATCCAAGCCCATGCCCAACTCCTGCAAGAAGAGCCCCACTACCTCAAACTGTATCAGACCCTCACAGAAAGTATTCAGGCAGTGCAAGAAAACCCGACGTTTTCTGGAAAACAGGCGTAAAACGACTGGTGTCTTAGAAGGAACTAGCCAAAGCCCATCGGGTTTTGATTAGGGCGGTTGTATGCCTACCTTTGCACCTTTATAAATTCACAGGAATGAAAGTCGTTAACATCACATATAAGTTCATGGACGGCAAGCCCGACGAAACCCATTTAGGGGCCGAAGGCGAGTCTGTTCTGGACGTTGCCCTAAACAACGGGATCCAATTACAGCATAACTGCGGCGGCGTTTGCGGTTGCAGCACCTGCCACGTGTACGTAGAAACCGGAATGGACGACCTTCCCGAAATCACCGACAAAGAGGAAGATTACATTGACCGCGCCGTGAACCCTCGCATCAACTCGCGCCTGGCCTGCCAGTGTGTGGTGCAAGGCGGACAGGATCTGGTCATCACCATTCCTAAGCAAGATTTCCTGGGTCACTAGTTATCAGTGATTCGTTGTTAGTTCTTAGGCCAGAAAGTAAACCGCAAGAGGTCTTACTCACTGCCCTACAACCTACCAACCTTCAAGAGAAACTAAAGGCCAACAACTAAAAATATCAACTGGTTTAGAGATGAAGAATTTATACGAGCCCCCTATGAAGTGGGGCGACCATGAAGACATTGCCATGGCGCTATATGAGAAATTTGGCGATGACTTCAGTGAGAACAAGATCTACCGGATTCGGTTCACTGATCTGCTGGAGTGGGTACTGAGCCTGCCCAACTTTGAAGGTACCCGCGAACAAGCCACCGAGGGGCATCTGGAGCAGATTCAGGCCAAGTGGGTGTACGAGTGGCGCGATAACCAATAATCTTTTCAGGCGTTTCAGGGCTGCTTTTTAGAAAACAGTCCTGAAACGTTTTTTGCGTGTAAACTCCTGATGTCTTCCACCATGCAAGCACTTCCTGATTTCAAGAATATCACCACCTTCATTTTCGATGTAGATGGTGTTTTGACAGACGGCACCCTGTTGTGCTTTTCCACCGGAGAGCAGGCCAGGGCGTTCAACATCAAAGACGGTTACGCCATTAGGCATGCCCTGAAGAAAGGCTACCGCGTGGCCATCATCTCGGGCCGCAACGAGCCCGGGGTGCGCAAACGCCTGGAGTCGCTGGATGTGAAAGATATTTACCTGGGGTCAGAGAACAAGCTGGACACGTTCCAGAACTATGTCTACTACTATGGCATTGACCCCGAGACGGTGGTGTTCATGGGCGACGACATGCCCGATCTGGAAGTAATGCAACACTGCGGCATCTCGGCCTGCCCTGCCGATGCCGCCATTGACATCTGCGACATCTCGCAATACGTGGCTACCGCCGAAGGAGGCAAGGGAGCTGTGCGCGAATTGATAGAGATGGTCATGAAACTGCAGAAACGTTGGTAGAAGAAATGCCACAAAATTCCTTGGTTTTCAATTTTTTATAAATAAAGTTTGGTTTTTGTATAATAATCATATATTTACAGAATCATTCATTATTTCAATTTTTAAATTTTTATGAAAACAGGAACTGTTAAATTCTTCAACGAATCCAAAGGCTACGGCTTTATCACAGAAGAAGCCACCAATGAGGATTTCTTTGTACACATTACAGGCCTCAACGGTATCCAGATCCAACAGCACGACAAAGTGGAGTTCGACACCAAAGAAGGTAAAAAAGGCATCAACGCGGTTAACGTGAAGAAGATCTAACACTTCTACGCATCATACTCATTTTGCATTCTCATCAAAAAAAGCCCCTGCCACAGGGGCTTTTTTCATAGGTGGATTTTAAAGCGTAACTTCCGTTTTCCTTTAAATCCCCGTGAAGAAGTTCCTGGCCCTTATCCGGTTCCCTAACCTTGTCATCATGCTGTTGGCGCAGCTCATGGTGCGTAAGTTCCTGGTTTTTCCGGAGCGTTCGTTTCTGGAGGCGCTTTCCTGGCCTTTTGCCATTTTGGTAATCGCTACGCTGTGCATCGCGGCGGCGGGATACATTATCAATGATTACTATGATGTCAAGATAGACCGCATCAACAAGCCCGAGCGGGTGGTAGTAGGCAAGTCGCTTACCCGGCGCAAGGCCATGATGATTCACCTCTACCTGTCGGCTTCGGGCGTGTTGTTGGGGCTGTTGCTGGGCTGGCGGATAGGCGCGGTTCTGTTGGGAGTAGCTTTGCTCTTGTGGGGTTATTCTGCGCAGTTCAAGAAACGTCCGTTTGTGGGCAACTTAACCATCGCGCTGCTATCGGCGGTGATGGTGTTGGTAGTGCCTTTGCAGGCGGGGCAACCTTCGCTGGCGGCCTGGGCCTACGGCGTGTTTGCCTTCCTGATTTCCTTGGTGCGCGAGATCATCAAAGACATGGAAGACGTACAGGGCGATGCCTCATTCCGGTGCCGTACCCTGCCCATTGTGCTGGGCCTTCCCCAAACCAAATGGATCCTGTACTTACTTGTAGGCTTGTTCTTGATCTATACCGGTTTTGTGATGCTGAAACGCCTGCAGGAGCCGGTGTTTGTGGGGTACCTGTTCATTGGGGTAGTGTTGCCTACCCTGGTGCTGGTAAGGCAGATAATCTTCGCCGATAGGAAGAAGGAATACGCGCAGTTAAGCTGGCTTTGCAAGGCTATTATGTTAGCGGGCATCTGTTCTATGATGGTGTTGCGTTAGGGGTTGATAGGCCTTTGTGAAATGAAATCCTTGAACGTGCGTTTAGAGGCTGTTTAGCACAAACCAAGCCTGAAACAACCTGAATCTGTGTATCTTTGAGTATGGCGTTTTCCCGTGTAAGTAGGTGGGCTTTGGTGCTTGGGTTTCTTCTTTGGAACCTGGTGGCTGATGCCCAAACTAACCAACTGCCCTTGGGCGGATGGCAGGTGCATGTGCCTAACCATCGGGCGAAAGCCGTAGCGGAAACCCCAACCTCGGTGTACTGCGCCACCGAAGACGGCTTTTTCCGGTACCTCAAAGAAGACCAAACCCTCCAGAAGCTCTCCCGCACCGACGGGTTCAGTGATGTGAACCTGAGCACCCTCCGCTACGATTCTGCCTCGGCTACCTTGGTGGTGGCCTACGAGAACACCAACCTTGACCTGGTCACCGACGGCAAGGTTCACAACTTGACCGAGCTCCTGCGTAAATCCATGACGGGCGCCAAGATCATCCACCATCTCTCTACCCACAACAAAAAAGCCTACGTGTCCACGTCCTTCGGGCTGGTGGTGGTGGACCTGGTGAAGCGGGAAATCAAAGACACCTACAGCAATCTGGGTACGCAGGGTGAGGCTGTGCAGGTCTACGCCTCAACGGTCTGGAAAGACAGTCTGTACATTGTCTCTTCGGGCGGAGTGATGGCCGCGAACCTCAACCACCCCAATCTCCTGGATTTCAGAAGCTGGCGCCGATTCGGTTCTTCTGATGGACTTCCGTTTGGGGTAAACCCCGATGCGCTGAAAACTATTTCGTCCTTCGCGGGCGAAGTGTATGTAGGCATCAACGGAGACGGGGTGTATCATTTTGACGGTATTTCCTGGAAAAGAGCCCCTTTCTCCACGCAAGACAACCAGTTCAGGTCCATAGAAACCAACGGCAAAAGGCTGTTGATCACGGGTTCCCAGGAAGTGCTGGAGGTAACCTCCTCTGGTCAAGCTTCCCGATTAACAGACCCTCTGTTCCAGGATCTTCGCATGGCTATTCCCGCCCGGGAAGGAGGACTGTGGGCTGCCAGCTATGAGAGGGGCTTGGTGCAGGTCACCACCGCGGGATCTATTTCCCTGGTGCCCAACGGCCCTGCCTTTGTAGACGTGTTTGGAGTGTATGCTGAGAAAGGAATGTTTACCGTTTTAGGCGGAGGGTTCAGCCAAAGCTATCTTCAGCGTTCCTCAGGAGCCGGATTCTACCAGTACCGAAACGGGCAATGGACCAGCTACAACTTTGCCAGCGGCGGGCAGTTCCCGGCACATGCCCGTGACTTGGTTATGGCCCGCCGGAACCCGGTAAACGGAAAGCTCTACATTGCCAGCTACGGCGCCGGCCTGATTGAATGGGATGGCCTGGAGAAAGTAACCTTGTACAACAACACCAATAGTCCCCTGCTCAGCGCCATTGATGCCAATGACCGAAACTTCATAAGGGTGCCGGGCTTGGCCATTGATGCCGCCGGAAGTGTGTGGGTCACCAACCGAAACCAGTTCGCCAACTCACCGGGGCTGTATGAACTGAAGATCGATGGTACCTGGAAAGCGCACCCGTTTAACGGTTACGGTTTAGGTAGTGGTTTGCACAAAGTGGTGGTAGACGAGAGTGGCTATAAATGGGTAACCATTAGTACAAACGGGAATGATGCCGGCATGATTGTCTACGATGATCTCTCGGGTCAGTACGCGTATATTGGCGGAGAAGGCCAGGGAGGCTTGCCGGGCAAGCAGGTGTTCACTCTGGCGGTTGACCTGCAAGGCGAAGTTTGGGCGGGAACCAACAACGGTGTGGCGGTTTTCAGCAGTACCCCCGATATTTTTAGCTCTTCCTACGCCGGGGCTTATCTGCCTATCTACGAACGACGGCCCTTGCTGCAGGGGCAGGTAATCAGGAGCATTGCCGTGGACGGCGGAAACCGAAAATGGATTGGCACCGACACGGGTTTGTGGCTGTTCAATGAAACCGGCGAGGAGATGATCCATCACTTCACCACCGGCAACAGCCCCTTGCCCTCAGATAAAATCCTTGACATCTCAGTGGAGCCTTCTACCGGAGAAGTGCTCATTGGTACTGAAGGCGGAATTGCTGTTTTCAGGGGTTCTGCTACCCGCACCGAGAAAGTGAACACTAACTGCTTGCAGGTGTTTCCTAATCCCGTACGCGTAGGTTTTACCGGTTCAATCGGGATCTCTGGCGTGCCGGATAACGGGTGGGTGAAAATTACGGACGCGGCCGGTTTCCTGGTGTTTGAAGGCAAAGCCGCTGGGGGCACCTTTGCCTGGCACGGGCGCGATTATAACGGCCGCAAAGCGAAGCCGGGCGTGTACCTGGTGTTGGCTTCCTCAGCAGATGGAAGTCAGACGTGCATGACCAAAATAGCCGTTCAATAAGAGCCACCTCCGCTAGATGGAAACACAGCTTGGCTATCAAGAACAGCTCATATATCGTATGCGTTTTTGACCTTACATTCCCTTTATGCTTGTAAAAACCCGGGGCATTGTCCTGAACTACATCAAATTCAAAGAGTCTTCCATCATCGTACGCATCTATACCGAGGAGTTGGGCCTGCAGAGTTACATTGTGAACAGTGTCCGGAAGAAGGGGAGTGCCTCACGTATTGCCTTGTTTCAGCCCTTCACTCTGCTGGACATGGTGGTGTACCCATCGGGGAAAGGTGGCTTGACTCGCATCTCGGAATATAAGTGCAGCCATCCGTTTATGACTGTGCCCTATGACATCCGGAAAAGCAGCATTCTGCTGTTCCTTTCCGAGATGGTGTCTAGAACGGTGCGGGAAGAGGAAGAGAACCGGCCTTTGTTTGTGTTCTTGCACAACGCTATCCTCCTGTTTGATGAACTGCAGACCGGCTTCGAGAACTTCCATCTGGCGTTCCTGATCCAATTGGCCAATTACCTGGGCTTTGGGGTGCCCTCCGCTGATGAAGTCATCACGCAAGTGGCTTTTGAGATGGGCGGCTCTGCTTCCCTGGGCAACAGCCTCATGCAGTTACAGCAACTGGAGCCTTACCTGGCAGAGGTGATCAAAGACGCGGAGAATGCTAAATTGCCCAACGGGAAAGTGCGCCGCGAGCTGCTACAGTTGCTGGTGCGCTATTTCCAGCTGCACGTAGACCAATTGGGGGAAATCAAGTCACTGCCGGTGCTGTCTGAAGTGTTGAGTGACTAAAGGCAACGTTTCTCGCGGGTTACTGCCGCATTTAAGGGCTCTTTTTAGAAAACAAGGGCAAAAAGAAAGGGCCTCCTGTTTAGGAGGCCCTTTCTTTTTGATGGATTAAGGCAACAATTAGAAGTTGATCAGGTGGATGTCGAACATGATGGGCGTGTTAGGAGGGATGCCTCCTGATCCGTAAAGCCCATATGCCAAACGAGACGGAACCAAAAGCAGGGCTTTTTCGCCTTTTTGCATCAAAGCCACGCCTTCATCCCAGCCAGCAATCACTTTTTTCTGACCTAAAACAAACTTGAAGGTTTGTGCCCGGTCATACGAAGAGTCAAACTTCTGACCTCCCTGAATGAACTTGCCTACATAGTTTACCTCCACTAAGTTTCCGGCTACCGGTTTGTCTCCGGTACCAGCTTCTTTCTTCACGTAGTAAAGGCCAGAAGCGGTCTTGGTGTAATCAGTGATATTGTTGTCAGTGAGATACTTTTGGATTAACGTTTCCTCCAGGGCTGCTTGTGCCGCGTGGTCAAAGTTCGCATATGGGTCATATGGATCTTTGTCATTACAGGAGTTAAACACGAAAAGCACACACAGGGCAAGTAACCACTGCCACAGAGAGTTCCTTTTCACTGATTGTTGCATAGTTGTAAGAATTATAAACCTGGGGCTCCCGGACCTGCTGGGCCAACTGGACCTGCTGGAGCAGCCGGAGCATCTTTAATGTCCACCAGTTCCACATCAAACCGCAGGATAGAGTTAGCTGGTAACTCAGCACCACGGGCCATAGAGCCATATCCTTGAGGAGAAGGAATCAACAGAGTGCCTTTGCTGCCTTTGTTGAATTGCTTGATGCCTTCTTCCCAGCCTTTGATTACCTGGTTCTGACCTAACGGGAATTCAATTGGCTTACCGCCGTTTGATTTGTCTGAAGAGTCAAACTCTTTTCCGTTCAACAGGGTGCCTTTGTATTTTACGCTCACTACTTTGCCGTCAGTTGCGTTAGGGCCGGCACCTGGCTGAGTGATCACGTAGTAAATACCAGAAGCGGTTTTCTGCACTTGCAGGTTGTTTTTCTTCACATACTCCTGGATGAGTTTATCATCAATAGGACCTTGTTTGGCAGCACGCGCTTCCATCTCTTTCTGCTGACGCTCCATCATTTTAGGATAGTCGGCCATGGCTTCCTGCTCAGTCTGCAGGTTGATCGCTTTCACGAAGAAAGTAAGGAAGCTGCCTTTCTCAATGAAGGGAGGAAGCGGGCTTCTGAAGGTTTTGGCGAACAGGGTATCGGCGTTGATTCTGAACACGGCGCTATCACCTTTGTCCAGCATCAGGAATGCTTCTTCAATGCTGCCTTTGTTTGGAGAGGCCACCATTTTGATCTGGATGGGCATGGCGTTGTCTTTGGTGCTGAACAGCAAAGAGTCTTTCGCGTTGCGGTACTCCATCTCAAAGCTCATCACTTTGTCAAGCTTGGCTTTGTAAGCGGCAGAGTCAGTTTTGGTAGCGTCTTTGATCTCGTATTCTCCCTCTTTGCTTTGGGTGTAGAGTTTGTATTCCAATCCAGAAGGTGCTTTCACAAACTCATCCTTGCCCAGGTTTTTGCAAGAATAAGAGAAAAGGGTCACTGCCACGGCGGGCAGCAGGTACAATGATTTTTTGAACATCGGTTTTAGGTTAATTAAGCGTCTTTTAAGGGTTTAGTTTACCAGTTGTTCCGCGTACTGCGGTAATAGACTCACAAATAAATCTACGGTTTCGTTCAGGGGAAGCGGGGAGATTCCGCCTGCGGCATTCTTGTGTCCGCCGCCGTTGAAATGCGCCCGCGCGAACTCATTCACCGAGATGTCGCCCACTGACCGGAAAGAGATTTTCACAGCCTCTGAGCGCTCAATGAACAAGGCTGCAAAGCGTACGCCTTCAATGGAGAGAGCAAAGTTCACCAGTCCTTCGGTGTCACCGGTCTGGGAGTTATAGTCTTTCAGTTCCTCGGCGGTTACGGCAATGAAAGCCGTGTTAAACTCGCGCACCACTGTGAGCTTGTCTTTGAGCACGTAGCCCAGGAACCGCAGGCGCGACTCTGAGTAGCTGTCATAGATGTTGCGGTGCACCTTGCAGATGTCAATGCCGTTGTGCAGCAGGTCTGCGATGATCATGTGCACGTTGCGGGTGGTGCTGGAGTGCCGGAAAGAGCCTGTATCGGTCATGATGCCGGCGTACAGGCATTCGCCAATGGCCACATCCACCAGGGCCTCGTCGCCCAGTTCGCGAATCACCTCGTACACGATCTCGGCGGTAGCCGCGGCGTTGGTGTCAGAGAACATGATGTCGGCGAATTCCTCGGGCTGAAGGTGGTGGTCAATGAGCACTTTGGTGCCGGTGGCCTCCTTGATGTAGTTGCCCAGCTCGTTGATGCGGCTGAGGGCACTGAAGTCCAGACAGAAAATGGCTTCTGCCTCTTTGATGATGGCCTGGGCCTGGGCATCGGTTTTAGGGCTATAGACCAGAACGTCTTCGTTGCCACTCATCCAATTAAGGAAAGAGGGGTAGTCTGACGGCGTGATCACCTGTACCTGATGCCCTTTTTTCTTAAGGTAGCCAGCCAGTCCTAGTGAAGAACCCAAAGCGTCCGCATCCGGTTTATGGTGCGTCGTGATCATGATCTTCTTCGGAGACTCTAACAGCTCCTTTAGCGCGTTGATTTGCTGCATTGTATACTCACAGTCCGCTTTAAAAAACAGCGGATACAAGCTGCAAAATTCTAAAGAATTAAAGTACAAACCAAATAAAATCAGTCAACTGCTAAACGGACGGGTAATTTTGCCGTACAAAATGGATTTTGGCTCAAAGTCTGCTAGTTTTGCGGGCAAATTCTACTTAAACCGATAACGAAAAAGAAAAATGGCTGGAAACGTAACGTTCACCATGATTAAACCAGATGCCGTGCAAGACAACCACATTGGCGGTATCACTAAAATGATGGAAGAGGCTGGCTTTAGAGTAGTGGCCCTCAAAAAGACCCGCCTTACCGAAGAGCGTGCCGGTCAGTTCTACGAAGTGCACAAGGAGCGTCCTTTCTACGGCGACCTGGTGAAATACATGAGCTCTGGACCAATCGTGGCCATGATCCTGGAGAAAGACAACGCCGTGCTTGATTTCCGTACCCTTATTGGCGCTACAAACCCAGCCCAGGCTGAGGAAGGAACCATCCGGAAAATATACGCCAAGTCTGTGGAGGCCAACGCCGTACACGGTTCTGACTCTGATGAGAACGCCCAGATTGAAGGTGACTTCTTCTTTGGCGCTGACGAGCGCTTCTAAGCTCTTTTCCAGAAAAGATAGCAAAACCGCCCACTGAAAGGTTGGGCGGTTTTTTTGTGCCTCTTTGCTTTAGGCCTGCTTTGGTGAAAATGGGCTACAATCCCAAAATATACCCTTGGCGTTAATCTGAAGCTTAAAAACTAGTATTCTGCCTGGCCAGTGCGGCTCCCAGAATTGTCAAAAGCCATCATGAGAATGTAACTGGTCATCGCGCCAACGGCTGTGCCCAGAATCACCACGGAGCCCAGCACCATTAACAGCGGCAACCGGAAACCAAAGTAGTCTTGGTTCTGAAGTACCCCGGCATACCCAGGATTGAGGAAAATAGCATGGAAAAGGATGAAGCCGGCGTACAGCCCGGCGCCTACTAAGCCCACCAGAAACCCGATTGCCAGGCCAGGTAGATAAGGAGGCTGCCTATGCAGGGCTTCATAATTTCTCTTGAGGGTGTTAATAGCCAGTATCACTGCTATGAAGATGAAGACATTGCTGGCAAAACGAATAATTTCGCTGTTTTGTAAGCCAATGAAGTTAATGACCAAATAATAGACAATCATCGCCACGGCGGAGATGATGCCATACATAATACCAATGCGTTGGGCTGAATTTGTTGCCATTGTTCCATTCTTATGTTGGAGTTTGCAAATACCTAAGGAGCTGAACGGACGCTTTTTCCGGAGAACGAAAAAGTACGATGGGCACTAATAAATACGTAAAGATTTGTGTTTCGTCAACGGCACTTGAGGAAAGCAGCGGTCTTCCACGGAAATCTGTACTGGTAACCAGCCTCCTTGCTGAAATGTTTACCTAAATTTACCTCCAGCACCTTTTCATTTCGGGAGGAACTACTTTATCTTATAAAAAAATAAAACGCTTGCCTTTTAAGGCTACTTTCATAGAAATGGCCTGAAAACAAACGATGGCAGTTTACTTCTCTACACGAACGTGGGTGGGAATCGGTTGCCTCGCATTTGGCAGTAGTTTTAAGCCTTCTTTCCCTAAAGTATATTAAAAATCAGATCATATAATTTATAAAGCCAAAAATCATCTTTTGCCCCTATGCAACCCCGTGCCCCATTCTCTTTGCTTTTGTTGATTCTTGTTGGTGTGCTTCAATGGTCAGGTGCTTTTGCGCAGGTAGTGCCGGTTACTATTTTCTATGACCTGAACAAAGTCGTTACCATTAAGCAGAATGCCGCTGTCATTCGCGTGGCGTCTTTTGATACGGTCTCTTTTAAGTTCAAAGGCAAGGTCACTGACTATTATGCCAACGGGCAGGCGTTTCAGCAATTTACCTATGGAGATGCCGGCAAAGAAGGGGTTTTCCAGTTGTTGCATCCAAACAAGAAGCTTGACCGGGATGGGTTTTTCAAAGCAAACCAACCCGTTGGAAAATGGAAGTTCTATTACCCAGACGGAAAACCCCTGCAAACCGTAGAGTTTCTGCCTAACCAAGACTACAAAGTGCTGGAGTTCTACAACTTTTTAGGCCAGCAATTAATTAAAGACGGTACCGGTCCCTGGGAAACCACCAGCAGAATCAGGGTAGGGTTTAATTACTATGACCTGCTGCTGAACGGACAGTGGAAAGACGGGGTGAGAACCGGTCAATGGCAGTTCCTGAAGCCAGACGGAAAGAAAGTTCTGGTAAAAGAGTATGAAAACGGGGTAGTCAAGAAGAGGAAGCTGTATGACCCCAATAACGGCAGAGTAGTGGAAACCAAGTTGCCTCAGGAAGATGAACTCTGGCCTTTCCTGATCTCCCTGGAAGACATGGAACAGATGAGATTTGACCCAGATATATTTGGAGGTAAAGAAAGGGCATTGCAATATATCTTAAGGAAAGAACATCTGTTGCCCTTAGATTCACTTAAGCAAGCAGGCAGCCTGAAGATTGAAAAGGGACCTGAGTTTCCAGGCGGGCAAGAGGCTATGTTTAGGTTTATGGGTACCAATTTTAGAATACCCCCTGTTGATGCAAGAAGCAGAGTGTCTGGTACTGTAGTGGTCTCATTTGTGGTGGAAGTAGATGGGTCAGTGTCTGATCCCAAAGTGGTAAAATCCCTGTCACCAGGGCTTGATGGGGAAGCGCTAAGAGTCATTAAATTGATGCCCAGGTGGAAACCTGCCACCCGCAACGGAGAACCAGTGCCTTTTACCTACACCGTTCCTTACCAGATTATTATTGGGAACTGATAAACCAACGAAAAGTATTTGAAAATAGACCCATATGTTCCCGAAAACGTTTGCCACTTGTTTCCTGCTTTTGCTCTTACTTCCAATGCTAAGCTTAGGGCAGCAAGTATCCCCGCCGGATTACAGGGCAGAGATCGCCAGACACCGTGCCCATGAAGACAGCATATTTAAGTTCGATGAGCACTCTCCCCTGAAAGCAGAGGCGAAGGCAAGTTTCAAAGGTTTAGAGTACTTTCCAGTAGACGAAAGTTACCGCGTCAAGGCCAGGTTTGTCAGAAACACGCAGGAAACGGTTTTCATCATGCCCACCACCGGCACCCGCAACCCTGAATACGTGAAGTACGGCGAGCTGCATTTCAGACTGAAAGGCCAGCCCCTCAAACTGAGCGTGTACCAGAACCAGGAGCTCAAGAAGCAGCCCAAGTACATGACCTACCTGTTCATTCCCTTCACCGATGCCACCACCGGACAGGAAACCTATGAAACTGGCCGCTACCTGGACTTCACCATTCCCATGGGCACTGACAGCGTGTGGCTGGATTTCAACAAAGCCTATAACCCATATTGCGCCTACGGCGAAGGGTATTCCTGTCCCATTCCGCCCAAAGAAAACAAACTGCCCGTGGGAATTGAGGCAGGGGTGAGGAATTACGAGAGAGTAACAAGCAAGGCGGTTCCTACCGAAGTAGGTCTAGGGGAAGAAGCAATGCCTGAGTTTCCGGGAGGATTGTCAGCCTTGATGAAGTTCATGAACAGCAAGTTTGAAATGCCGGCAATGGCTAAGAAGGCGGGCGTAACTGGTACCGTAGAGTTTTCCTTTGTGGTGAAAGCCGATGGCACCCTGGACAACTTTCAGATCGTAAAATCCCTGCGACCAGACGTAGACGTGATGGTGCTCCATGCGGCAAAGCAAATGCCTCTCTGGAAACCCGGAATGCAAAACGGAAGAGCTGTGAATGTTAAATACAACATGCCCTTCAAAGTGACTTCCCGCTAAGCATCTTCAAAGAGAAAGCCCCAGGATGATACTTGTGAAAGTATCATCCTGGGGCTTTCTCTTTAAACAAAAAATAATCAATAGGGGTGAGGGGGCTACAACACTTTGATCGTGGAAAGCATTCTGGAGTAGGCATTGTCTGTCTTCAGGTTATCCATCCCGAAAACACTTAAGATATACACCTTGCCTTTCAGGTCAGAATAGGCGTAGCCTTTCACCACCATTTTATCTGTGCCCCGATTGAACCTGCCGGTAGCCAGGTAAGAGCTTTTCTGGTTATTTTGCTCCATGAAATCGACCTGGAAATCAGTACCCTCTAATTGGGTGACGGCGTTCTGGATGGCTCCCTGTAAGCTCCCCTGTACATTTCCGGTTCCATTTTTTATGTGCATGAACATGCCATAAATGATAACCTGGTCTGTTCTTCCCATGTACGATTCCATGCTATGCAGGAGCGCTTTCTGCTCCGCAGGCAGGGCGAAGTCTAATTTCTCCAAAGCCACAGGCGTAGAAACCGAGAAGCCCTGAAAAGAGCTTTGTACCCAAGGCTTTTGCTCTGTTGCTGCGGTAGAAGCTTTAGCAGGTGTTTGGGCGTAAAGGGAGGAAACGGGGAGCAGGGTTAAGGCTAGGCCCAACGAGAATAGAGATAGCTTCATTTAAAAGAATAAGGGTAACAGATACAAAAGGTGGAAGTGCTTGAAAGCAGGAAGGGAGATTAAAAACTTCCCGTTTTTCGACCTTTTTCTTCAGAAACAGGCTTTAAACGCAGCTCCTCTTCCTCCTCCTCTGGGTGTTCGCCGAAGACGCGCAGCACCCAGCGAGGCAGGAAGAAAGAACCCAGGATCAGGTACAGGTAATAGGTCACCACGCGGTACAGCAGAATAATCACCGTAGTGAAACGGCCCAGGAACTGCCCGAAGAACGTTGGGAAAGCGACCTCGGCAATGCCGGCACCGCCCGGAGTTACCGCCACCAGCAGCACAATCTTGTAGATCATGTTGCGGGAGAAAATGAGTACGTGGTCATGGAAACTGATATCAGTGAAGGCGGCAATCAGGCAGTTGATGACAAAATAACGGGCAGTCCAGACGAAGGCGGTGCTCAGGGCTGCGTTGGCCCAATAACTGAACGTGCTGCCTTTCAGTTGCTGCGAGGCCCACACCAGTTCATTCCCGTTTTTGTAAGCGGCAGGCCGCCACCGGCGCGTCAGCCGGAACGAAGTGGCCCGTAAGAAGATCCGTTTCACGGCCGTAGGGTTGATCAGGAGACCATAAGCCATCAAAAACGCATAGAAAGCAATGAGCAGGTAACTGATACCAAAAGCGATTTCCAGACTGCTGGTCACCGAGAATTCCATGGCAGAAACTTCCGGGAAGATGTTACCGGCCGTAATCAGGAAAACCAGCGGTACGGCAATAATGAAGTAGAGGTTGTCCATCATGGCGGTGACCATCACGTACGCCAATGATTTCCCCAGACTCAGGCCTTCCTTGTTCAAGATAAAAGCCGCCACGGTAGAACCGCCCACCACTGAGGGCATCACGCAGGAGGCAAACTCCCAGAGCATAATCACGTCCACGCTTTTTCGCCAGCTCAGGAACTTCTCGGTCACATATCGTATGCGGTAAATGTACCCCAGGTCACGCACCATGAGCACTACCACGGTCATCACCAGCCAGAAAGGCTTGGCGTTGTAAAGCGGCGTGAGATCCATTTCGGCGCTGTCGCGGTAGAACATGTACCCAATTGCGCCTAACCCAATTACCACGGGAATCAGAATCCGTTGCGGCGTGAAATACGAGAGAAGTTTCTTACGATTCAGATCCATGGTCGGTGATGGTCAGGTGCTGGTGTTCAGAATAAGGCACAATACGGAAATTATTAAAACCATCGCCAATCTCCAAACCAATCTCGTTGAGCTGGAGCAAGTCTAAGATAGCCAGAAAGTTAAAGATTAATCCAATTTTGTCAGGGAAGGCCTCTACCAGATCGGTAAACTGCACCATTCCTTGTGCACTTACCCGGTGCTTGATATAGTTGCGTTGCTGGTCAATGGTGTACGGATAGGTGTATACCGTATGTTTCGGCCGATTCTGCTCTTCCTCGTAGCGCTGCATGGCCTTGTGGAACGACTGCATGAGATGGTACAGGTTCAAGTCTTTGAGCTCGTACTCCAACTGGTGCTTGGAGGCAATCTTGCCTAACTCCTCGTCAGTATTGCCGCGTAATTCCTGCTGCAGGCGCACGTCTTCCAGCAAACTAAGGTCGCCCAGTACCTCTTTGAACCGCTTGTATTCCAGCAGGTGCTGCACCAATTCCTGGCGTGGGTCAATCTCGTTGCCTTCTTCGTCCTTTTCAAAACGGGGCAGGAGCATTTTGGCCTTGATGCGCATGAGCGTGGCCGCCGTGAGGATGAATTCGCTGGCCACTTCCATGTTCATCGTCTCCAACTGCCGGATGTAACCCACAAAATCATTGGTGATCTTGAAAATGGGAATGTCATGGATGTCCAACTCATCGCGCTCAATGAAGAAAAGCAACAAGTCAAACGGGCCTTCAAACAGCGACAGCTTTATCTCGAAACTCACGTGTGGCGGTGCAGCATTGGTTGAAATTCAAAATTACGTATAAGTAACGCCATCCGCCAACGTTTAGCCTAGAAGAACCTGTTTTTGAGCTGTTTTCTGGAAATTAGACCCAAAACCGCACTCTGGCAAAAGTTTTGCGGGTAAACGGAACCTGTAACGTGCTCTGTTTCTTTGAATAAGCCAAAACAAAAGACCAAAACAAACCATTGGAATTGCGCGTTTTTAAGGGTACTTTTCAGAATTCAGGCTAAAAAGGTAAGGGGAGAGGCGCCCTCGAAAATGACCTCTGAGAAAAATTGCGTAATTTTACCGTTTGACTGGATGCCGCTACGTATATGCTAAAACTTTCAGCCTCTTACCCTGTTGCATCTACATCCACCCAAGTGCACCCCTATGATAATTGAACCCGGAGAACTGCTGGCCAAAATAAACTCGCCGGCAGATTTGCGCCAACTGTCTGAAGACCAGCTGCTACAGGTCTGCCAGGAATTGCGCCAATTCATCATTGACAACGTGTCTATCTACGGAGGGCACTTCGGGGCGAGTCTGGGTGTGGTGGAGATGACGGTGGCCTTGCATTACGTGTTCAATACGCCCTATGACCAACTGGTTTGGGACGTGGGCCACCAAGCCTACGGACACAAAATCCTAACTGGTCGCCGCGATAATTTCCACACTAACCGAAAACTCAACGGCATCTCGGGTTTCCCTAAAAGGAAAGAAAGCGAGTACGATGCCTTCGGGGTAGGGCACTCCAGCACGTCCATCTCGGCGGCGCTGGGCATGGCCGTGGCCTCGCAGTACAAGAAAGAATTTGACCGGCACCACATTGCGGTGATCGGCGACGGCTCCATGACTGCAGGCATGGCTTTTGAAGCCATGAACCACGGCGGTGCCTCAGACGCTGATCTGTTGGTGGTGCTCAACGATAACTGCATGAGCATTGACCCCAACGTGGGCGCGCTCAAAGAATATCTAACCGATATCACCACCTCCCGCACCTATAACAAAGTGCGCGACGAGATCTGGAATATCTTGGGCAAGATCAGCAAGTTCGGCCCGAACGCCCAGCAGATCGTTGCTAAAGTTGAAAGCGGCATCAAAGCCACGATCCTGAAGCAGAGCAACCTGTTTGAGAGCCTGAACTTCCGCTATTTCGGCCCGATTGACGGCCACGATGTGAATCATCTGGCGTTGGTGTTGAAAGACCTCAAAAAGATACCTGGCCCTAAAATCCTGCACTGCGTGACCGTGAAAGGCAAGGGCTTTGCCCTTGCCGAGAAAGAGCAAACCAAGTGGCATGCGCCCGGCTTGTTTGACAAAGTCACCGGCGAGATCTACAAAGTACACCACACCACGCCTCAGCCACCCAAGTACCAGGATGTCTTTGGACATACGTTGCTGGAGATGGCTCAGCAGAACAAAAAAATCATGGGCGTAACTCCGGCCATGCCGAGCGGTTCTTCCATGAACATCATGATGGCCGCCATGCCTGACCGTGCTCTTGACGTAGGAATCGCGGAGCAGCACGCCGTGACGTTCTCTGCCGGATTGGCCACCCAAGGATTGGTGCCGTTCTGTAACATTTACTCCAGTTTCATGCAGCGCGGCTATGACCAGGTGGTGCACGATGTCTGCCTCCAGAACCTACACGTGGTTTTCTGCCTGGACCGCGCCGGTTTTGCCGGGGCCGATGGCCAGACCCACCACGGTTCCTATGACATTGCCTTCATGCGCTGCATCCCCAACATGGTGGTGTCTTCGCCCATGAACGAGCAGGAACTGCGTAATTTGATGTTCACCGCCAGCCAGGACGGCATGGGGCCCTTCACCATCCGCTACCCACGTGGCGAAGGTGTGATGCCCGAGTGGCGCACTCCGCTGGAACTGATTGAAGTAGGCAAAGGCCGCGTCATCCAGGAAGGCGAGGAAGTAGCTATTCTGACTATCGGGCACATTGGGAATTATGCCGTAGATGTTTGCAAGAACCTGAAAATGGACGGGCTGCGCCCAGGGCACTTTGACATGCGCTTCGCCAAGCCGCTGGATGAGAAAATGCTGCACCACATCTTCCAGACCTACGACAAGGTGGTGACCGTGGAAGATGGCTGCCTGCAAGGTGGTTTCGGAAGTGCCGTGCTGGAGTTTATGGCGGACCATGGCTACAACGCCCAGGTAAAACGCCTCGGCATCCCCGATATGATTGTAGAGCACGGTTCCCAAATGGAACTGCACCGCCTTTGCGGCTTCGACCCAGACGGCATTGAACGCGCCGTGAGAGAATTGATGGATGTGACGGTTCGGGTGTAAGAACCTTTAAAGCACAAGACCAGGCCTCACAGGTTTCGAAAACCTGTGAGGCCTTTCTGTTTTGGGCCTGTTTTTAGGAAAACAGGCCCAAAACGACTTACAGAAAATTAAGTACCTTCACCTTATGACAAGTCCCCTTCACGCGCCTGTTCCCACTCTATCTTTAAAAGAGAAGCTGATCATCATTGGTAAGGCTTTGCTGCTGGGCCTGGTTATATACACGGTAATAGATTTGTATGTGCCTCTCAAAAGGCTGCTGTCTGGGGATGGAATCACTTTTGCAGAAGCGCTATCCTACATAGAGACGCATAAAAAACTCCATATAATTGCCCTTATCACGTTTTTTATGGCCAGAAGCAGTATCAAGAAAAGGAACAAAGCGCTGCAAGAGGCACAAGTTTCGCTGGTAGAGCCTGCGGAGGGAGCAACGACAGATAAATAATCTTCTTCGTTTTGGGGCTGTTTTCCGTAAAACAGGTCTTAAACATTCTTGTCCCATGACCAACACCCTTGCCTATACCGAGGCCGGCACCGGCCCCGCCCTTGTTTTCCTGCACGGCTTCTGCGAAAGCAAAGACGTCTGGACCGATTTTATTAAGCCCCTCGTCCACCAGTTCCGGGTAATTGCCCTTGACTTGCCTGGCCATGGCGAGAGCCCTGCCACCCAGGATTTCTCCATGGAAAGCCAGGCCCGGCAGGTGCAGGAAACCTTGAAAGAACTGCAGGTAGAGAAATGCCTCCTGATCGGGCACTCCATGGGCGGCTACGTGAGTTTGGCCATTGCAGAGCTGTTCCCCGAGTTGCTGTACGGACTGTGCCTGTTCCACTCCAGCGCTTTGCCAGATACCGAGGAGAAAAAGGATAGCCGGAACAAAACCGCCGAGTTCGTGCAGAAACACGGGATAGACAAGTTCATGGATTCGTTTGTGGCGCCGCTGTTCGCGGAGAGCAACCGGGTTTCCTGTGCAGACGCTATTGAGAAAATGCAGGCCATTGGGAAAGCCACGCCCCAGGAAACGGTGCTGGGTTGCCTTCAAGCCATGCGCGACCGCCCCGACAGAACCGAGGTCCTGAAGACCACCGCAGCGCCGGTCTTTTTCATAGCCGGAAAAGAAGACCCGGCGGTACCGCTGGAGGCTACTTTGCAGCAGTGCCACCTCCCCGAGAACAGCATGACGTACTTTCTGGGGCACGTGGGCCACATGGGCATGTTTGAGAATACCGCCCTCACCCGCCAGGCCTTGCTCAAGTTCGCCGAGACCCTGTACCCCGCTGATTCCCAGAAGTACCGGGCCGCCAATTCGTTCTAAGATTAACCAATGCCACCTTTTTACCGCCGTTCTGGGGCTGTTTTTCATAAAACAGCCCCAGAACGGCGGTTCTTTTTTAAGGCAAGCATGTTTTGATGCTAGGGGCGAGACAAAACCCAGCGACGGCTTCTTTAACTCCCGAATTTCCTCTACTTTCAGATTTTAAAACTACTTCTAACGCGAACAATTCTACTCCCTGTGCACTTTCCTTTCCCCAAACCCTTGTACCCCCTCATGCTGATGGGGCTTTTGAGCCTTCCGGCGGTGGCCCAGAAAAAAGAAAAGCAACCCGCCGCTACCCCGGCCAAAGCAAGGCTGGAAGGTTACCAGCAGCGGCTGCAACTGCAGAAGAACTCCTTGGTGAGCAACCTGCCGTTCCGCAACGTGGGGCCTACTGTCATGAGCGGGCGCGTGGTAGACGTGGACGTGAACCCGGCTGACCCCACCAACTTTTACGTGGCCTATGCCTCCGGCGGATTGTGGCACACCACCAACAACGGCATCTCCTTTGAACCACTCTTCAGCAACGAAACCGTCATCACCATCGGGGACATCAGCGTAGACTGGAAAACCAATACCATTTACCTGGGAACCGGTGAGGCCAACTCCAGCCGTTCTTCCTATTCTGGCGTGGGTATTTATAAAAGCACCGATGGCGGCAAGACCTGGCAGTACAAAGGTCTGCCGGAATCGCACCATATCGGCCGAATCTTACAGCACCCTACAGATCCAAACACGGCCTGGGTAGCGGCTTTGGGCCACCTGTATTCACCCAACCCGGAGCGCGGCGTTTACAAAACCACCGATGGCGGTAATACCTGGAAACACGTTCTGAAAGGCGGCGATGACAACACCGGAGCTGTGGATTTGGTCATTGACCCGTCTAACCCCAATGTATTGTACACCAGCATGTGGCACCGCGAGCGCCGCGCCTGGAATTTCGTGGAAAGCGGCAGCACCTCAGGCGTGTTCAAAAGCACCGATGGCGGTAACACCTGGCAGCGCATCACGGGCGGTACAAGCGGCTTCCCAGCCACCGAGGGCATCGGGCGGATTGGCCTGAGCATTTTCCCGCAGAACCCCAACATCATCTACGCCAGCGTAGACAACCAGGACCTGCGCAAAGATGTGAAACCCGCCGTGGCCACGGGCAACAAACTGCGCAAAGAGCAATTCAAGGATTTCACCAAGGAGGATTTCCTGAAGATGGATGATGCCGCTATCAATACCTTCCTGGAGGAAAACAACTTCCCGCGCCAGTACACGGCCAAGACCGTGAAGGAGATGGTGAGCTCAGACAAAATCAGGCCGGTGGCTTTGTCCGATTTTCTGGTTGATGCTAACTCCATGATGATTGAGACACCGGTGACCGGAGCGCAGGTGTACCGCTCAGACGATGCCGGCAAAACCTGGAAGAAAACCCACGAGGGCTACATAGATGACCTGTACTACACCTACGGCTATTACTTTGGGGTGATCCGGGTGTCGCCGTTGAACGCGAACCACGTGTATATTTTGGGCGTGCCTTTGCTGAAATCCGAAGATGCTGGCAAGACATGGAAAGAGATCGGCGGAGCCAACGTGCATTCAGACCACCAGGATCTGTGGGTGAGCCCCACCCGTCCGGGCCATTTGGTGAACGGGAACGATGGTGGTATCAACATCACCTATGACGACGGTAAAACCTGGTTCAAGGCTAACTCTCCGGCGGTGGGCCAGTTCTACTCCGTGACGGTAGACATGGCGCAGCCGTACAACGTGTACGGCGGCTTGCAGGACAACGGTGTGTGGGGCGGTCCCAGCACCTATCAGGCTAGCGCCGCCTGGACTGATAACGGACGGTACCCCTATCAGCGTTTGGGCGGCGGCGACGGGATGATGGTGCAGGTTGACTACCGCGACAACAACACCGTGTACACCGGCTCTCAGTACGGCGCCTATTACCGCCTGAACAAAGCCACGGGTCAAAGACTTTCTATTCAACCCAAGCACCAATTAGGCGAGCGCCCGCTGCGCTTCAACTGGGAAAGCCCGATTCTCTTGTCGCGCCACAACCAGGATATCCTGTACTTTGGGTCAAACAAATTCCACCGCTCGTTGAACAAAGGCGAGAACATGGAAGCGCTTTCGGGTGATTTGACCAAAGGCGGCCGCAAAGGCGATGTAGGTTACGGCACTTTGACAACCATCGAGGAATCACCCAAGCGGTTTGGATTGCTGTACACCGGTTCAGACGATGGCCTCATCCACGTGAGCCGCGACGGCGGGTACACCTGGACCAAAATCTCCGATAAACTTCCGCAAGACATGTGGATTAGCGGTTTGGCGGCCTCGGTGGAAAATGAAGGTACGGTTTACGCAACCCTCAACGGCTACCGTTGGGATGACTTTACGCCTTACCTGTACGTGTCCCAGGATTACGGAAAGACCTGGAAGCAAATCGGCAAGGATTTACCAAAAGAGCCGCTAAACGTGGTGAGGGAAGACCCCCGAAACCCGAACCTGCTGTACGTAGGCTCCGATAACGGCTTGTACGTGTCGCTGGACAAGGGACAAACCTTCCAGGCGCTGGGCGGTGATGTGTTGCCGGCGGTGGCGGTGCATGACTTGGCCATCCACCCGAGGGAGAATGACCTGGTAGTGGGTACGCACGGCCGCTCGCTGTATATAGGCAACGTGTGGCATCTGCAGCAACTCACGCCAGCCGTGCAGAAGAAACCGGTGTACGCGTTCCAGATCGTTGTTCCGCCCTACTCAGAGCGTTGGGGCCAGAAGTTCGGGGCCTGGGATGAGCCTGTATCTCCTACATTGACTATCCCTTTCTATGTGAATGCCGCTGGCACTACCACCGTGCGCGTAAAAACCGACAAAGGCCAGGTGCTGAAGGAGCTGAAAGACCAGAGCGAGCGCGGCCTGAATTACGTGGCCTATGACCTTACGTTGGAAGCTGCCGGTCTCAGTGCCTATGAGCAAACCCTGAACGAAGGCCGCAAAGGCGGTGATGCCGTGAAGGTGACGCCATCATCGGGGAACCAGCAACTGTACCTGCGCCCAGGAAAATACGTGGTGGAGATTGAAGCCAACGGAGGCAAGACATCGCAGGAGTTCACTTTGAAAGCGCCGGAGCGCCGCGGAAGGGAATAAGCAACTTCTTCTATCTTAAAAAAGAACTTCCGCTTTTGGCTTGTTTTGAAGAAAACAGGCTAAAAGCGGAAGTTCTTTTTTTAGGCAAATTGCTGGTGAAATTGTTTAAGGCTAGTTCTAAAAATCTTCCCTGGAGGTCGAGCTTTCTTCAGAAGACCCAAAGTGTTCTTTGATCAGGTGAAGGGCATCGGCTTGGGTGAGGGGCTTGGAGAGGTGTCCGTCTACGTCTGGGAACTCCTTGAGGCGGTGCAGGTCATAGAAACTGGCCGAGGAAGACAAGGCAAACAGCTTCTTCGCTTTCCGTTCAGGAGCCAGGTGCTGGTAGCGTTCCAGGAAGTCAAACCCATCCATCACCGACATCTTTATATCCACTAAGATTAAATCCAGGGGAAAGGAGGCTTCCAGGTGCTCGGGGCTGCTCAGGTAGGTAAGGGCAGCCTGGCCATCGGTGACTACGTCAATCTGTTGCGCCACCTGTGCTTTGTTGAGTACGCGCTGGTTCATGTAATTGGTGATATCATCGTCGTCAATCAGCAAGACACGGTTGATCTTTTCCATGGTGGAGGCGCTTTGTTTTCGGTAAAGCTACAGTATACGCAGAAAAGAGTGCCAGGTAAGAAAGAAAATCTTTCATCGGTCAAGGCCTCCAGGGAGTGCGAACAAGTCTTGTGGCTAATGATGGAGGTGGTAGGGCTTCACTGCGGTGGATTGGCTCTGTAAGGGTAACCTTTAAGGCGGGAACTTCGATTTAAACCGGGTAAGTGCGTTATCGCTGTGGTGAAGCAAATGAAAAAGAGTATCTTCCCGAACGATAACGTGAGCGTCCGCGCATTTGATAAATCCATTCAGTACCACATGAACTTTAAATCGATGAAACGAGGCCACAGCCTGCTGGTGTGTGCCTTGAGCATGAGTTTGCTTACCGCTTGCAATTCTAGGGAAACCAAAAAAGAGGCTACCGGCGCCCAAGCCGCACCGGCTACTACCAGCCATGACGCAGCCCTGGCCGCTGATACTACCAAAAAAGTACCGGTCGTAGCTGCGGCCTTGAAAGACTCCACCGCCGGGAAAGATTCTACCGCAGCCGCCCCGGCCGAAGTACCCGTAAAAGACGAAGCCGCCGATAACCCAGGGGCCATTCTGCCGCACAAACGGATTGTGGCCTATTACGGAAATCCGCTCTCAAAACGCATGGGCATTCTGGGCGAAATTCCCCGGGACCAAATGTTGGCTAAGCTTGACGGCGAAGTAAAGGCCTGGCAAGCCGCTGACCCCAGCACGCCTGTGCAGCCGGCTCTTCACCTGGTATTTGTGACCGCCCAGGGAGCTCCTGGAAAAAGCGGGACCTACCGGATGCGCATGAGCGATCACCTGGCTGACACCGTCATTGCCTGGGCCGCCAAACGAAACGCCATTGTGTTCCTGGATATCCAGATTGGGCGCAGCACCGTGGAGGCTGAGTTGCCCCGCCTGGAGCAGTGGCTGAAATTACCTCAGGTACACCTGGGCATTGACCCTGAGTTCGCGATGAAGAACGGAGCCATCCCGGGTAAGAAAATAGGCACCCTTGATGCGAGTGAAATCAACTACGCCACCAATTTCCTGAATGATATTGCCGTGAAATATAACCTGCCGCCTAAGATCCTGGTGGTTCACCGGTTCACGCAGCGCATGGTAACCAATTATAAGAACATCCAGCTACGACCTAACGTCCAGTTTGTGATGCACATGGACGGTTGGGGCGACCGCGTTCTGAAAAAGAGCACTTACCTGGCTTACATCAAGAAGGAGCCCGTTCAGTACACCGGTTTCAAGATCTTCTACTACAACGATACCAAGAAGAAGGGCTCCAAGCTTTACACGCCTAAAGAAGTGCTGGCGCTTACGCCAAAGCCTATGTACATCCAGTATCAGTAACTTAAAGTAGGCTTTAAGTTGCTTAAAGCCTACTTTAAAATCTTTTATTATTTATTCTCTTAATTTTTATTTTTAAATGAAAACAAAAGTACTCTCTTTCAGAGTTCTATTGCTGGCGTGTGCGTGGTTGTTGCTATTGAAGCAGCCGCTTCATGCTCAACTACAGCTCAATTGGACAAAACCAGCAGAATTTAATACTGGATTGCCTCCTTCTGTACAGGTTTTCTATTCTACTTCTTCAGTTACTCCTGGAGTTCCCTTAAGAATGTATTATACCCTCATAGACTTGAATGATCCAAATTTGGAGCTCAAGGTTGAATATGGTATTGGTGGTTTGGGAGCAAGTAAAACACCATCTAAATGGGCCGATACATACAAAGAAACAGTGTACGCAGTAATAAACGGCGGTTTTTTTGATACCAATACCTATGCAGCAATTGGTACCGTGGTGAAGGATGGAAAAATTTTAGCAATAAACCCCAAATCTAATGGCCCTGCTTATCCGACCATGAGTGCTTTTGGGATTTTGCCAGGTAATAAAACCGATTTAGCCTGGATCTACCACGTGGGTGCTGAGAATACAATGTTCAGCTATCCTAACCCCAATCCAGTGAATCAGTTAACCCAGCAGCCAACTGCTACTTACCCAGAAGGGGCTACATCATGGCCAGCCGGAACTGCATTGGGAGCGGGACCCATGTTAGTGCAGAATGGAGAAGTCAGAATGACTGGAGAGGAGGAGTTAATGTGGCCTGAAGGTGACAGTCGGCAACCCCGCTCTGCCATCGGCCGAACTGCAGACAACAAAGTAATTCTGCTTGCAGTGGAAGGTCGTAATGATGGCATCAGCATGGGACTTTCTTTTCCTCAGATGGCGCAAGTGCTGGTGAGTATTGGTGCTGAAGAAGCAATGAATCTAGATGGTGGCGGTTCTTCCGCTATGATTGTCAACGGCAAGAATACAATTCGTCCTTCTGATGGGGGAGTTCAACGGAATGTCCCAAATGCATTTCTATTGAAACGCCGGACTCATGTATATGATACAGAAAACTCATTGGTTTACTCTGAACGCGGAGGTTCTTGGATGGAATCTGTTAATGAGGGTTTTTACGGCTTGTCTAAAGCTCGCATTATACCAACAGGGGATGGTTCCAAATTCGCTACTTATAAGCTGACAGGTATTGCTCCTGCCAGATATGAACTGAGTGCTTGGTGGGAAGCATCTAGTAACGGAAGTAGTAACACTCCCTATACTATTTATAGGAACGGGGCTGCCTCACCTGAGACAATCCAAATAAACCAAAGTATTAATGGGGGTAAGTTCAATGTAATTGGCACCTTTGACTTAGGACCTAATGATTCCCTCGTTATCAGCAATAAGGCTAATGGTCAATATGTAACAGCTGATGCTATTAGTCTGGTGAAAGTAGGGGAAAGTATGCCCTCTATTACCTTCTCTCATAAATTGGAACGGGATGAGGTAGTTCAAGATAGAACGGGGACTTTCAATGTCCTGCTTTCAAGCCCTAATTCAGGTTTTACTGTTCAGAAATTGAGGGTTTTCAAAAAAGTAGGAGAAGGCTCAGAAGAAAAGGTAGGTAATGATATCTCTCTGGATGGGAAATACAATTACTCGTATGCATTTAGCTACCAAGCCACTGATCCGTTAGGTAGTAGGGTCACTTTCCGTTTTGAGTTGGAAGATAGCTTTGGGCGAGCAGTTTCTAAAAGCTTTGTTTACAACGTTGTATCTCTCACTTACATTTCCTTAAAGAATGGTGCTGAGTTTGGGAAGCATCCCGTTGGTCACCACTTGAGTTTGGAAATGAGCTTAGGATCAAAGGCTGAGAACACTACTTTGAAGGAGCTAAGGGTATTTAAGTCTGTAGATGGTTCAGAGGAGCAACAGTTAGGTACAACTCTTTCTCTCCAAACGCAAACCCAACAGGATTATACTTTTAATTATAAAGTAACTGATGCTGTCAATAGCAAGGTGAACTTCAGGTTTGAATTGACAGATTCTAAGGATGTAAAAGCTAACAGGACTTATCAGGCCCATGTGGTTCCTGCCCGTGGCGACTTCCGATTGGCCGTAATCAGTGATTTGAACTCGTCATTTGGGGCGGTAACTTATGAGTGGCAAGTAGATAGTATCATGCAGCGTATCCCGCGCTTGTGGAAGCCTGACATGGTAGTAGCCGGAGGTGACCAGATTGCCGGGCAATCCGCTTCGCTTACGCCTACCCAAGTAGAAGCAATGTGGAACGGTTTTGATGCCAAAATAGCAAAACCGTTGAGAGATGCCAATATCCCTTATGCCTTTACCATGGGTAACCATGATGCGGCCATTGAAGTGGATAGGGTAGAGGCTAAAAAGTATTGGAGCAGACCAGAGAATGCTCCTAAATGGCACCCGGTTGACATTACCCATTATCCCTTCTACTTCTCTTATAAGCCTTCTGCCAATTCAGACATCTTCTTCGTTTCTTGGGAAGCTAGTAGCGCAAATATATCTGCTGAGCAGTTAGAGTGGGTGCGGGCACAGTTCTCCAGTAAACAAGCTAAAGCAGCCAAATTCCGGTTTCTTGTAGGGCACCTTCCTCTTTACGGAGTGGCGCAAGAGTACAATTCAGCCGGCAATATCCTTAGCAATGCTGCTGCCTTACAAGCTATGATGGAGGAATTGGATGTGCATACCTACATTAGTGGACACCACCATGCCTACTATCCTGGCAAACACGGGGGAGTGGAGTTCTTGAACGCAGGTGCTGCAGGCTCAGGGCCTCGCAAATACTTGGGTTATGATGCCGTTGCCCCTAATACCGTTACTTTAATGGATGTATTTCTGGAGCAGGATACAATCATTTATACAACGTTTGACATCAAACACACTGAAGCAGATGCCATGCCAGTGTTCAATGAGAAGCAATTACCTGAGGTGATTGTTGGAGCTAATGGTCACCTTTTACGCCGGGATGTGCCGATTAGTGGTGCCGGAGTAGGAGCTCTGTCTGCCTATAATAAAATCAATACAAGTAACATAGCGGCCTCCGGTGCTGTACAGGCAACAGATATGGGCGCTACTATTTTGATCTCAGGCTCTTTTGCCAACTTACAAGGAACCATCCTGCCAGACCGGAGTTCGGTTGCCTTGTATCAAGGATTATATCCAGAGCAGGGAGCATTGAAGCTGCCTCTAATGGTGGAATCTACTGATGGACGGAATGGAACTTTCAGCGGAAGTTTGCCTGCTGGCCTGAAGGTGAAAGAGTTGATGAGTATGGGAGCTCTTTACGTGTCTATCAAGACAAATGCGTTTCAAGATGGAGAATTGCGGACCCAATTGTATAAGTCCACAAACCAAGGCCCTGCACTACCAGTAATTAAATCACATCAGGCAGGGACTGTTTACCCTATCAGGGATATCAAGGGCTTTTTCTCTGTACAGTGGGGCGCAGAAAAAGACCCGGAAGGTAATACTATTACCTATACCTACCAATTGGCGAAGGATGCTCAATTCAGCGAGATGGTGCTACACAAGCCTGTGGGTAATAACCTGGAATATAGCGTTCCGCAGGAAGAGTGGTTTAAACTGTTAGGAGAGGCTCGGGCAGACCAGACAGTTTCATTCTTCCACCGGGTCATTGCCTCAGACGGTAAGACCGTAAGTATGGGAGTTCCGGTGGAGCTGCAGGTTGCTAAAAGCACGCAGCCAGTAACTGGCCCAGTTGAAATTCCTGCTCCTGCCTTTGTTTACGATTGCAAAGAGAAAGATCCTGATGGCAACTGTATTGCTGCCTTTGCTCCGGCCCCTACAACTAATGCTCATGGAGTTACAGTAGACAAAAAAGGAAAAGTGTGGGCCGTAGGTTACGCCAGAGGGGTTCAGGTGCACAATCCAGATGCTACTAAGTGGGAGTTTACAAGTGATAAGCTTGAGTTCTACCAGGGAAATAAGTCCTACATCCAGTTCATTAATTTCAAAGGATTCAGAGACGAGGTGCGTCTGGTAACGGGAATTGGCTTATCCCATGATGGAAACATTTTGGTCGCTTTCAACACAATCCTGTACAAACTTGATGTAAATACAGGGGAACCACTTGCCAGAGAGGATACTGATATTTCACTTACAAACCCTACCTCAGATAAAAATGGAAATATCTTTGTGACGTCTGTTACCGGCAACAAAAGCTATATTTTCAGACAGAGCGTAACGGATCCTACCGTTTTTGAAAATGTGGCTACCTATGCAGATGCCACTGCTTTGGCAGCACGTACATCCGGTGCAATCACCAGAGCTTCCGCTATTTCTCCGGAAGGCAACATAATATATGTTCCTTACATTTCCGGGAATAAAATTGATAAGTACACAAGTACAGATGGCGTTACCTGGACACCAGAAGAACCAATAAGCATCGTCTCTAATTCTAAGTCAATCTATGCGGCCACTAATAGCCGCATGTATGCAGTAGTAGATGCCAGTGGTGATCAGCCGGCCAAGCTTATCTTCCGTGACGATAGCAATCCTGAGCAGAAACTATCGTGGACTTTACCGTTGCCTGAAATACATGGAACAGACCTGCGTGGTTTAACCCTGAGCCCAGGCCTTGACACTGCCTACATTGTTTCTTCTGCAGTAGGAACAGTTTACAGATATGTTCTGCCAAGCAGCGAAAAGCCTCAGGAAACAAAAGTAACCTTGCAAGACTATACCATTGCTCAGGCTAGGACGGTGAATGAAAGTGGGGTCGCTGACCACCTTGGAAAGTACGTACGTCTAAAAGGGGTAGTGAATAGCTTAAATCTTTCTCGTGCAGATTATGACTTTGCCATAGTAGATGAAGACAAGGGCATCCAGGTGTACAAGCTTTCTAAAGGAGATATGAACTATACGCCTCGTTTAGGAGATAAGATTGCCGCTATTGGGTTGTTAAGACAATACAACGGGTTTCTGCGTTTAGAGATTGACTCCGTGCGATTGATTGAGACAAACCATGCCATAACTACTCCGTTGCTAGTAACAGCTTTGGAGGAGGGATTGGAGTCTTTCCCAGTAGAATTGCAAGGTGTTTCTTTGGTTGATCAAAGCCAATGGAGGCAAAATGTGGGTTACCATGGGTTTAGTGCGCAGCTTCAGACAAGTCAAGGTATTATTGAGGCGTTTGTTCCTAGCAACTCTGAACTATTTGCCAGACAAGTGCCTAAAGGCAGCATGTTGGTAAAGGGCTTTGTGCATCAATTTAAAGCTGAAGCACCTTATACTTCAGGTTACTACCTGACGCTGACTTTTGTAGGTAATGTTACCGGATCTCGTGAGGAGCTTTTAGCAAAGGAGGTGCAGGTGTACCCTGTGCCAACAAATGGTAAACTGTACTTGAAGGTGCCGGAAAACCTAAAGAAGAAGGCAGAGGTGCAAGTGGTAGATTTGACCGGTAAAACAGTCGTGGGTAAATCTAAACTAACCGAATCAGATTCCTTAGACCTTACTCATCTGCCATCTGGAATGTATATTGTTATGATTCATACTTCAGAAGGAAAAATTTTTAGACGTATTGTCAGGAATTGATTCTTCTTTGCCTTGGCATACAAAAAAGAGCTCCTATAAATAGGAGCTCTTTTTTGTATGCCAAGGCAAAGAAGAATATCATTGGAATATAGACCTTGGCTAATCTGAAAATAATAAGCTTTTCTTTCTCTTTGAATACTGAGGTTAGGTCTTGTGAAAAGTGTTATAAGGAATTGGTGGTCAAAAGTAGGTTGATGAAACAATAATGACAACTTAGGCACCTTCCCTCAAATGCACACCTATGAGAATTCTGTACTTCTTCTATTTATTTTGCTATTTCTTCCTCTGAAAATGAAAGGTCTACCAGACCTGCGTAGCCGCCCAACCCTGTACAGGCAACTGGATGGGTTTAGGTAAATGTGCAGGAAGTAAAGGAATTCCAAAACATCCGTTTTGTGCGGAGGGGATGCTGAGGAGGCAGTCTCGTTTTTGGATTATGTATTTTGGGGTCAAGATCAACTTTGTCAGCTCCGTCTATGGCTGTGACTAGCACCTGCTTTGCTACGGCAGGGATGTAAACTAATCTGATTTCTTTAAAGAATTAAAAGGCCTAAAATAATCTGGACTAACGGGAAATAAGGTAAGCTATTTCCACACTGCTATTTAATAATAAAGGCCACTTCTTTAAGTGGCCTTTATTATTAAAATGGGCCTTCTGGCCTAGATTATACCAATCTGTGTTCCACAAGATAATGGCTTGTAAGCCGATGAGTCTTTAATAGCCACTTTGAGAAAAATCAATCATAAAGGAAGGGAACCCAAACTCATGGGCTCTCTCCCTTTTGGCTCGTTCTCCTCTTGTAGAAGAGCAAAGGAGGAAAGGAGCATTTCTGTTAGAACGCTGGGTTCGTCAGAATCTCTGTAGTTGGAACCGGGATCAGGTAACGGGTATCTGTGGGAGCAATAGTGGCCAATGCGGTAGCACTGCCTGCGCCTCTGGACATGATAGGTTGTCCGGTTCTGAAAAGATCATTCGACCTGAATCCTTCACCCAGTAATTCAATTCTTCTCTCGGTCAGGATGGTGTTGATAAGGTCGTCCTGGCTGGTTGGAGCATACACCCAGGTTGGATCTGAGCGGTGGTGTACCGCCAAAAGCAAAGCCAAGGCACGGGCCTGATCTCCTACTCTTGCTTCGGCCTCAGCTAGATTAAGCAAAACTTCTGAATACCGGATAAGGGGCACCCAGCTGGTGTAAGGAGAAACCGCTGACCATTTGGTAAGGATAGGCACATTGTTAGGAGCCGCGGCACTACCAATGTTAGACATTCCTGTAAGAGCCGTTTTACGGGCATCGGTTGCTGTGAATTGCGGATTGCCATAGATACCGGTAGTAGCATTCAGGTAATACTCTACGTTACCGGCATTGTAGTAGTACCCTAACTGGTTCTGGGTGCCAGGCGCATCCGTATCAGTGAAAGGAGCCGATAAGATGGACTCACTGGTAGTGAAGGTGGTAAATACAGTAGCAATGTTAGGTTGTAACTGGTGTGGAACCGAAGCAACGCCTCCAATGGTAGCCGGTGCGGTGAAAGGGGCCGTGGCAGAAACGATTTTATTGGCTTCTGTGATCACATTGGCATACCGGCCCATTGCCAGGTAAACCCGGCTCTTCAGGGCAATAGCAGTGCTTTTATGGGCACGGGTAGTGTTTAAAGTTCCGGCTGCGGCGGCAGTACCGGTGTAAGCTCCCGGTAAGCCAGCTTCTGCGTCATCCAGGTCTTTCAGGATCTGAGTATAGACTTCGGCAACTGAGCTTCTTTTTAAGGCATTGTTTGCGCTGGAAGTCTCGGCCTGAAGTCTCAACGGCAGGCCCGGTGAAGCCCCGTTATCTGCCACGTATGGTTTGGCAAACATCTGGACCATGGAAAAGTACGCCAACGCTCTTACAAACTTGGCCTCTGCGGCATACATGGTGGCATCAGCCGCGGCAACCTTGTCGGTATTTTCTGCCAGCCCTTTTAAGAAGATATTCGCCCGGTTAATGGTGGAATATCCTCTTGTCCATAGATCTGCGATGTAGGAATCATCGGCCCCAACGGTGAAGTTATACACCGGTAAAGCGGTAACCCCGTTTGAGGTGCGGTTTACAAATTCCTCGGTACGTACGTCATTATAGATCTGATAGCGTCCGCCCAGGATACGGGCATGTTTCAGGGTGGCGTACAAGCCGTTTACTTGTGCCACCACCAGAGCCGGGGTGTCAAAATTGCTTCCTTCAAAAACAGAGGTTTCAGGAACGGCGTCCAGGAAATCGTCTCCGCAGGATGACAGGATAGAAGCCAGAGGCATGCTGAATAACGCAAGCCGGATAAGGTACTTCTTGCTTGGGTTTGAGTTGAATATTTTCATTTCTAGATAGCGAATTAATTAGAAGCCTAGGTTAACACCAAATGTGAACATTCTGCCTTGCGGCACTGAGTTACGCTCAACACCTGGCGCAATGTTAGACGAACCATTGGTGGAAATCTCTGGGTCAGAACCCTTGTAGTCTGTGATAAGAAAAGCATTGTCAACCTGGGCATACACTCTCAAAGAGCTGATACCTGATTTCCCGAACAGGGCAGTAGGCAATCTGTAGCCTAAGACCGCATTCTGCAGGCGAAGGAAATCTCCTTTTTGTATGTTGGCATCAATAGGGAAGGAAGAACCATTGGAAACGTTATCACCATAAACCGCGCGCGGAATGTCTGTGTTAGGGTTCTCTGGGGTCCAGGCGCGCAGAACATCAGTAGAGTTGTTCCAGATACGCTGATCTCTTAAGCCAGCCTGAGTACCGTTGTAGATGTAGTTGCCACCAGAATAAGTAAGCAACAGGCTCAGGTCAAACCCGCCGTAAGAAAGGTTGTTGGTGAAGCCTCCGTACCATTTTGGCAAGGTGTTGCCGGCAAGTTGCGCATCAGCACCAGAAACGGCAGGGGCGCGGGTCCCATCAAGGTACGTCCATGGAATAGCGGCTCCGTGTGAATACTGAACCTCACGGCCATCTTTGTTGATGAAAATTCTGCGACCATTCTCAGCATTCACACCACCTGTTTTCACCGCATAAAGGCTACCCACCGGTTGCCCGATTCTGGTGATGTTGGTGGTTTCTGTATCACTGGTGAGGCCTAAGAGTGGTGTCGTCTCATCTACCAGAGAAGTTACTTCGTTCTTGTTTAAGGTGAAGTTGAAGTTCGTGCTCCATTTGAATTTCCCTGACTCTATTGGAGTCGCGTTAATGGTGAACTCCCAGCCCTTGTTGTACATAGAGCCTACGTTCTGCAGGATAGAATTGCCCGGGATGCCTTTTGACGGCGCCTGTGGCACGCCTAAGATCAGACCATTGATGTCATTCTTGTAGTAGTTAACTTCCAGGCTTACTCTGTTGTTTAAGACACCTACCTCAACCCCGATGTTGGTTTGATTACTGGTTTCCCAGGCTAACTCCTCATTTCCTGCCTGCGTGAACTGCAAGCTTGGAGCTGTGGCATACAAACCGGGTGAGTAGAGCGTGTAAGGGGCGTAATCAGAGTTCAGGTTTCCATTACCAACCCGGCCCCAGCTTCCTTTTAATTTAAGGTTAGAGATGGTATTGGCAATAGTGGAGTTTTTGAAGAAATCTTCCTCTGCGACAGCCCATCCAACAGATGCACCGCCAAAGTCACCCCAACGAACCCTGTTGGCAAGGGCAGAGTTTCCGTCTCTTCTGTAATTGGCACTGAAGAAATACTTATTGGCGTAGTTGTAAGAAACGCTGCTCAAATAAGCTTCATAAACTCTTTTGCCAATGCCTCCTCCGGCAGTATTGGTGCCATACGATGCTTGAAAGTCGTTCAAGGTAGCAACTGAAAGGCCTTGTCTGGTTGCCCACCAGTAGTTGTCATCTTGTTGCTGAGCATCTGACCCTACCAGTATGGAGATGTTATGCTTGTCAGCGATTGAGGTCTGGTATTGCAGGGTATTGATCCAGTTCCAGTTTTCTCTTCTGTAATTAGAGTTGGTTGCTAGACCACCCTGGTTGAATCCATCCCCGTTGATAGGGTTGTAAAACAGTTTACTTTCAGTGCTGCTTAAATCATAAGAGTAGGTGGTTTTGAAGGTTAACCCTTTGAAAAGGGAGAAATTGCCTCCAATGTTAGCCACCATTCTATTTGTCTCAGAAGTCTGAAGGTCTTTGTCCAGAAGAACCATTGGGTTATAGTAGGTCTGCACATAAGGGCTGATGTTAGCCCCGTTGCCCAAAGCATTTCCGCTGAGGTTATAACTTCCATCGGCGTTGTATGGAGAAACGTTAGGTGCTAATACGAATCCAATCCGTCCCAGACCAGCCACCGAGAATCCTGAACCAGGAAGTGAGCCGCTGTTAGGGGCTTGGTTAAAGCCATTGGTATAGTTGATGTTCCCGGTAAGGCTTAACCAGTCGGTCACTTTCTGGGTAAGGTTTAACCGGGCAGATTTACGCTGAAACTCATTTTTCTTGATAAATCCTTCCTGGTCTGAGTAACCAGTAGAAAAGTAATACGTGGTTTTGTCTGTACCTCCCGAAACTGACAAGGCGTGGTTATGGGAAACTGCTTTACGGTAGATAAGATCTAACCAATCAGTATCCACCATAGAGCCATCTGGGTTGGTAGAAGGGAAGAAGCCCGGAGCACTCGGAGTAGCGGTATTTCTTAAGGCGCCGTTTTTGTGGTCAATGTATTGTTGGGCATTTAGAAGGTCTGGCAATCTGGTGGCTTGGTTTATCCCTACCCAGCCGTCATAGTTTACTCGTACACTTCCTTTTTTGCCTTTTTTCGTGGTGATCACCAAAACCCCGTTTGCCGCTCTTGAACCATAAATAGAGGTAGAAGCAGCATCTTTCAAGATATCAATAGACTCAATGTCTGAAGGGTTGATGGTAGACAATACGTTGTTGGCCGCACTGTTATCTCCAATTTCGTCACTAGAAATTGGAATACCGTCCAATACAATAAGCGGGAAAGAGCTCAACGAAATAGAGTTGACCCCGCGAACCCGGATAATAGGAGGGTTGTTTAGCAAGCCGTTTGGCTGAATGATGTTCACCCCGGAGGCTTTACCCGTCAAGGCTTGGCCAAAACTCTGTACCGGACGGTCCTGGATTTCACTTCCCGTTACGGTTGAAGCCGCACCCGTAAATTCCTGGCGTGATTGCTGAACTCCATAACCTGTTACCACTACCTCGCTGATGGTGCGTGCATCAGTAGTGAGACGTACGTTAATGGATGATTGTGATCCAATGGCTACTTCCTGGTTAGCGTACCCAATGAAAGTGAAGATCAAGGATCCTCCAGTGGCAGGAACGGCAATGGAGTAGGCTCCGTTGACATCCGTTGGTGTAGCAGTGCTGGTACCTTTTAGCTGGACTGTCACGCCAGGCATGGTCTCGCCTGTTGCTGCGTCAGTCACCCGCCCTGTCACCGTTCGTTCTTGTGCCCACACCTGCCCAGCAAGTGTCAGCATCAGCACGAAGCTGAATAGTAAAGATTTCATCATGTGGTTTTTGGTTTGTTAGTGAATAGGTTTGTTCCTTAAATATAATTGTAAAGAATTACCAACCAAGATGAGGGAACGGTAAGGGGCTAGGGAGATATATGCCTGAAAATCAATAAAACTCTATTATTTAAAAATTTAATATACCAAAAATGGAATTTTAACAAATCTTATAAATAGCAAGGGGGTTTAGTTAAGTAAATGTTAAGAAAATATTTTTCAACAATTTTGTGTAGTTACATTAAAAACCCAGAAGGTATCCTCTTGGTTTAACGAGCGTTAGGTAGCTTGCCTGAATTATAAGTGAAAAGGGATTTTATGAAATGAGGAAAAGAAGGGGAGTAATGCAACCTCTCAAGCGGTTTAGGTATCTATCTATCAACAAAGACCCAATCATATGAAAGCACTTTACACCCTTTGTTTGCTCTGCCTCTTTGTCCTGACCTCCTGTGAAGAGGAAACAATATGCAAAACCTGCGAGGTTGGGAACCCGGTACAGGAGATTGGGTGGCTCAACGCCAAAGCACAGCAACTAGAACAATCTGACTACTGCCAGTTTGTGCAGACCGGCAACTGGGAAGGCCGTACCGTGTTTGTGTTAGGCAATTGTGATCCTCTTATCAACTCCATCAGCTCGGTTTATGACTGTGACGGAAACCTGCTGTGCTACGGCGGAGACGAAACCTGCCCCGATTTCTCTAAAGAAGTGAAAGACCTGAAATTGGTCTGGACAAACGGAAAATAAAAAGCCGCTCTTGGATGCACTTAACCATAAAACAGAAAGGCCACCCGCAAAGGTGGCCTTTCTGTTTTATGGTTAAAGCGGATGTTACACCAGTTTGTGCTCCACCAGATACTCAGCAATCTGAACTGCGTTGGTAGCGGCTCCCTTGCGGAGGTTATCGGCGACTATCCACATGTTGATGGTCCTGTCCTGCGTTTCATCGCGGCGGATACGGCCTACCAGCACTTCGTCTTTCCCGTGGGCATCTTTGGGCATGGGGTATTTGAGGTTGGCAACGTCATCTACCACCACTACACCTGGGGTTTCCTGCAACAGACGGTACACTTCCTCCAGGGTGAAATCCTTCTCAAACTCCACATTTACTGACTCTGAGTGGCCCCCGATCACCGGAATACGTACCGTGGTCGCGGTCACTCTGATAGAGTCATCGCCCATGATCTTCTTGGTCTCGTTCACCATCTTCATCTCTTCCTTGGTGTACCCGTTGGCCTCAAACACATCAATGTGCGGAATCACGTTCAGGTCAATGGGGTAGGCGTACGCTTTCTCGCCTTCTTTGCCGGCGCGCTCGTTCATTAACTGGTCCACTGCCTTCTTACCCGTTCCGGTCACTGACTGGTAGGTGCTCACCACAATGCGCTTGGCTTTTAAAGTCTTGTGCAGGTTGTTGAGCGCCACCACCATCTGGATGGTAGAACAGTTAGGGTTGGCGATGATTTTATCTTCAGGGGTGAGTTCAGAGGCATTGATCTCTGGAACCACCAATTTCTTGGACGGGTCCATGCGCCAGGCCGAGGAATTGTCAACCACGGTGGTGCCGGCCGCCGCAAACTTAGGAGCCATCTCCTTGCTCACGCTACCGCCCGCCGAGAAAATCGCGATCTGGGGTTTCTGCGCAATGGCTTCTTCCATCCCGATCACGGTATATTCCTTGCCCTGGAACTCCATCTTCTGGCCCACAGATTTCTCAGAGGCTACTAACAACAATTCGTCAACCGGGAAGTTACGCTCCGCCAGGACCTTCAGCATCTCGCCACCCACTAGGCCGGTGGCGCCTACTACAGCTACTTTCATGTATAAGGGTGTGTAAATTAAATTAAGCATTGGTGGCCCACTCAAAACACAACGCATTTCTCCTAGGCAAAAGGGAGCGCGTTTTTCACTTGTTTTCTGAGAATCAGGCAGAAAACGCACATCACCTACTACAAAGTAAGCCAACTTTTAACGTAAAATAAAGTACAGGCTTATCATGAGGCAATTCTTTCTTGCTTTTCTTCTATGGATAGCAGTTTTACCTACTCTTGAGGCGCAGATAATAGAATCCTTCTCTGACGGAGACGTCACGCGGGCACCTGTTTGGGTAGGGGACGTCAGTTTTTTTCAGGTGAACAGCGCGGGCCAACTGCAAAGCCAGGGGCCTGCGGTTACCGGAACCACGCTGCATCTGGCCACCGCAAACCATTTAGGCACGGCTACCCAATGGGAGTTCTACCTTCAACTGGGCTTCGCGACGTCTTCCGGAAATTTCGCCGAGGTGTACCTGGTCTCAGATGTTCCTGACCTGAAAGGGGCTGTACAGGGATACTTTGTGCGGGTAGGCGGCACCGAGGACGAGGTAAGCCTTTTCCGCAGAGACGGCAGCATTGCCACCAAGATCATTGACGGGCCCGACAAAACTGTTGCCGCCTCTAATAACCGACTATGGGTAAAAGTTACCCGCTCCGCCGCTCACGGCTGGACTTTGGAACTGGACGCCTCCGGTGCCAAAAGGGAGTACCAGGTGCAGGGCACCGCCCAAGATGCGCGGTATACCACATCTTCTTACGCAGGCATCCTTTTCCGGTATTCACAGGCCAACGCCCAGCGGTTTTACTTCGATGATTTCACGGTCAAGGAATTAGAAGGTACCAGTCTGGTCAGCGCCGAAGCCTCCAATGCCAAAACCCTTACCCTCACATTTTCAAAGCCGATTTTAGGAAAAGAGGCCCAAAACGTAACGCATTACCGGTTGAACGGAAATCTTATTCCTGAAAAGGTCCTCTGGCAAACCGATCATCCGCAGGTAGTCCAACTACAGTTCAGCCAGGATTTCATCACCGGCCAAAACCAAATCGAAGTCCTGCAAACGACTGATGCTGCCGGCAACTTGACGCAGAACCTGAAAGGAACGTTCTCTTACAGCCCGAAGGCGCAACCAGGCGACGTTCGTATCACCGAAATCTATGCCGATGTCAATCCTTTACAAGACTTGCCCGCCGCTGAGTTTATCGAAATCTATAATCGCAGTGATAAAGCCTTCAACCTACAAGGCTGGAAGTATTCAGATGCCACCAACGCTTCGGGTACTTTCACTCCTTATATAATAAGGCCCGGTGAATACCTGATTGTCTGCGCTGCCGCAGATACCGCACTTTATAAATCCTTTGGTCCGGTAAAGGGGCTTTCCACCTTTCCCTCGCTCAATGACAGTGGTGATGCCGTAGAACTGTTCAATCCCGAAGGCGAGTTGATTGATGTGGTCAGGTATTCCTCCGCCTGGTACCGCGATGCAGATAAAAGAAATGGCGGCTGGAGTTTGGAACTGACGGATGTGAACAGCCGGTGCGCCGGAGCCTCTCAATGGAAAGCCTCGGTGCATCTGCAAGGCGGTACTCCCGGGCAGGTCAACTCGGTGCGGGAAGTGGATCAGACACCGCCCGTGTTGCAGCAGATAGTGGCTACTACTCCTGATAAACTTCTGCTTTCCTTCAGTGAGCCTCTGGACAGTGTGCAGGCCGGGCAGGTAAGCCTGTACACTATATCTAATGCGATCTCAATACAACAGGTGCGGGTTTTATCACCCGATTACCGGGAAGTAGAGTTGACATTGGCCACACCTTTGCAGGAAAGCTTGCGCTATACGGTAACAGTGCAAGAACTGACTGATTGTGCCGGCAACAAAGCGGCTGCCCAGGTGCAAACGGTTCTTCTTCCGGCTACCCCGCACAAAGGCGATGTGGTCATCAATGAAATTCTGTTCAATCCTCGGTCTGGCGGGGTAGACTTTGTGGAGGTTGTCAACAGGTCAGGAAAGTGGCTGAGCCTGCAGGATTGGCAACTCGCCAATCGGCAGGATGGCTCTGTGGCCAGTGCCCGAAAGATCAGCAGTCGGCAACTCTTGCTTGGCCCCGGCGAGTACCTGGTGCTCACCACTGATTCCGCCACTTTGCAAACCGAATATCCTAACGGGCGCTCTGATCGGTTCTTCGCCATGCCTTCCATTCCGTCTTTCCCGGATGAGGCCGGAAACGTGGTCCTGCTTTCCCCCGATAACACCCTAATGGACGAGGTAAGCTACCAAAGCACCCAGCATTTCAAGTTGATCTCCGATTCCGAAGGCATTTCGCTGGAACGCATCTCATTGGCTGATCCTTCCAGCCCTTCTAATTTCCACTCGGCTGCTACCCACGTGAAAGCCACCCCTGGCCACGAAAACTCCCAGGCCCGCAGAGCCCTTACTTCCACCGAACGGTTAACCCTTCAGCCCAAAACCATCACGCCAGACGGAGACGGGATTGATGATGCTTTGCTCTTGAAGTTCCTATTGCCGCAGGCCGGGTTTGTGGCAAAAGTCACTATCTTCGATGCCCAGGGCCGCTACATCCGCAAACTTTCCGCTAATACCTTGCTAGGTGCCGAAAGCGTGCTCCAGTGGGACGGCCTGACGGATGGTGGGTCCAAAGCCGCCATTGGCTACTATGTGGTGTTGGTGGAGTTGTTTAACCTGCAGGGGCAGAAGGAGGTTCTGAAAAAGACCGCTGTAGTGGGCGGGCGTTTCTAGGCTGTTTTTGGGGAAACAGGCAAAAAGCGCTTCTTAGCCGGGGGCAGGTTTGATTAACCCGCACAATTTCAGAATATTTGCGGTTTCATTTGCCGCACACCGGCGTAACGCTTTCAAGTTGGATATTCTGTACCTGTGCCTGTTCGCTTTTCTGGCAGGCTTGATTGATTCTGTGGTAGGAGGAGGGGGGCTTATCCAGTTGCCGGCGCTGTTTGTGTTTTTGCCCCACGTGGCGGTTCCTACTGTCTTTGGAACGGGCAAGCTTTCCAGCATTGCGGGTACCACAGTGTCTATGTGGCGCTATTCCAGAAACGTGGAGATCAACTGGAAGGCTCTTTTGCCGGCCGCAATTACCGCGTTCGTGTTCTCGTTTCTGGGTGCCCGCGCCCTCAGCCACTTCAACGCCGATCTGCTTCGTCCGTTGATTCTGGTGCTGCTGATTTCGGTGGCCGTGTACACCTTCTTCCGGAAAGACTTCGGGTCTATCCATGCGCCCCGGTTGGCTCCGGCTAAGGAACTCTGGTACGGAATAGGGGTGGGGTTGGTGATTGGGTTCTATGACGGGTTCTTCGGGCCGGGTACCGGCTCGTTTCTCATGTTCATTTTCGTGGGTATTTTCGGGTTTAACTTTCTGACGTCCTCGGCTTCTGCTAAAGTGGTGAACGTGGCCACGAACCTATCGGCTTTGTTATATTTCGGCTACAAGGGATATATCCTGTACCACATTGGTATTCCCATGGCCATCTGTAGTGTTTTGGGTTCGGTGGTGGGTACCCGCATTGCGCTGGCCAAAGGCTCTGGTTTCGTGCGGAAGTTGTTTCTGGTGGTGGTTTCCGGCATCATCCTGAAGTTTGCCTATGACACGTTCAAGCAGTATCTGTTTTAAGCCTTGTTTCTGAAAACATCTCCCAAACCGGATACTCACTTCTAAGTAAAGTTTTTGCCCCTATTTGAAAACTTCCGGATTTTGTAGAAGTTCGCACGCTATTTAACTAACTGGATTGATTTTGTTTAACTATTCTATGAAGCAAGCTCTTCGTAAACTCTCATTGGCGGCTTTGCCAGTGCTTGGTCTTTTTCTGTCTTCCCCAGCTGCCCATGCCCAGCAGGAGGTAGGTGAATTTGTAAGGGCAGGAAGAGCCGATGCAAACAAATTGCTGCGGGCTTACATTGAGCCGGCTAGTAAGGCTTTCGGTCACAGCTTAAACGGAGGTTGGTTTAACTCCGGAAAAGCGATGAAGCTGGGTCGTTTCGACGTGCGGGTTTTCGCCACGGCCGCTTTCGCCCCGGAAGAGGACAGAACATTTGATCTTGCCAAACTTGGGTTAAGCTCACAGGTTCGGTATGACAACAGCAAGTCTACCCTCACCCCCACCATTTTCGGCGATGACCAGGAAGGCCCTGAACTGAACCTCTACATCACAAATCCTCTCACGAAACAAGAGGAACGCGTAGCTACCATCAATGCTCCCCAGGGTTCTGGATACCACTTGTTGCCGGTTCCTATGGCGCAGGTGAGCCTGGGCCTCATCAAAGAGACCGAAGTAGCCGTGCGGTATTCGCCTAAAGTGAAGTACGATGATTTTGAGGGACAACTCTGGGGCGTGGGCTTGAAACATGGCCTGAAGCAATGGATTCCGGTGATCAGTATGATCCCCGGATTTGACATCACCGTATTTGGAGGGTACACCAACCTGAAAAGCTCCTACAACGGAATCAATGTAGAGTTGGCTGACGAGGATCAACCGTATGCCACTGCCCAGCAGAAGAGTGCCACTTACTATGATGGTCAGGCCGTTACCCTGAACACAAAGGCCTTAACCGGTAGCTTGGTAGTTTCTAAAACGCTAAGCGTGCTTACCGGCTATGCCGGCGTGCGTTACAGCAAAGTGGAAACTGATCTGAATGTGGAAGGGAAATACCCCATTGCCGCTTACCGTACTTCTCCACCCTACAGCAAATACGTGGAAGATATCACTGATCCTGTGTTGCTGAACATGAAGGATAACCAATGGGGCGTTACCGGTGGTCTGCGCCTGAAGCTTTTGGTCTTCTCTTTATATGGAGAGTACACCCTGGCAAAATACCCAACTGCTACAGCCGGTATTGGCATAGGATTCAATTAATATCAGAGTCATTGCTTCATAGGAAGGCCTCCGTCAATTGTATGACGGAGGCCTTCCTGTTTATAGGTCCTCCTGCCCAAACGTGCCGACCATAGTTGAATTGCACCTGTGTGGGGAAATGGAGATGGTGCTATGGTCCTGATGTATGTTTTAAGGCTGTTTTAAGAAAAAGAGGTCAAAAACAGTGGGCAACAAAAGAACAAAGAGTATGTCAAGGTTTCTTTTGAAAGGTTTATTTGGTAAGTAGTTCAAAGTGAGTGAGATATTGCCTTCTTCTTTCTTGTGTATTATTGTTGGGTTTCGCTTTTGCAGATAATACAAATGGAAAAGTGCTACTTCTTTGTTTGTTACTTTATGAATAAATAATATAAAATAATTTATTTGTTATTTCCTGTCAGAGGGCTCATTGCTCTAGTTAGAAGTCTCCCAAGGTATTAGATTTAAATCTGTAAAGTTAAGTAAATCAAGAAGTAGGAAGGGTGAAAAGGGCAGAATTGAGATTCTAATGAAATCTTGAAGGAGAATTGGCAACCATCCAGTATGCTTTGCTGAGGTTCGTTGAAGTGGAAAGCTGGGTAAGGTATATGGTTGAGATTTATTTTAGTAACATAAATTTTAAAAGATGTCTTTAAACGCTCTTTCAGTGCAAAGGTTTTGAATTTTAAAGAAAAGTTATGTTAAGAATTTGCTTGTACACCTTTTAGGTCTAAATTTGACTATCTAACAAAATAACTTTACAGACAACTTAAAATCACATGAAGAAAGCTTTACTATTCAGTTTTGCTTTGGTTCTAGCGCTAATAACACAAGCGTGGGCTCAAAGTAGAACTGTAACAGGACGAGTAACTGACGCACAAACAGGAGAGGGAATGCCTGGTGTGACAGTACAACTCAAGGGAAGTACCACCGCAGCGCCAACGGATGTAAATGGTGCCTATTCAATCAATGTGCCTACTGCAGGCGGTACTTTGGTGTTTTCGTTTATTGGTTACACAAACCAGGAAGTTGCAATTGGTAGCCAGACTACTATCAATGCGCGCTTAACCTCTGATGCTCGTTCACTAAGCGAGGTGGTAGTTACTGGGTACCAGTCTTTAACAAAAAGTGAAATTACCGGTTCTGTGGCAACTGTTTCCTCAGAAAAGATTGCCGATAGGCCTTTGCCATCAGTAGAGCAAATTCTACAGGGTCAAGTTGCTGGTTTGCAATCCGTTGGGTTCTCTGGGCAGCCAGGTGCAACCCAACAAATCAGGATTAGAGGTATAGGTTCAATAAATGCCGGGTCCAATCCTCTTTATGTTGTGGATGGGGTAATATTGAATACTGGTGATGTATCAAGACTAACTACAACTTCTAACCAATTAGCAGGTCTAAACCCTAATGACATTGAAAGTGTCAACGTCTTGAAAGACGCCGCTTCAACTGCGATTTATGGGTCTCGTGGTGCTAATGGTGTAATCTTGATTACTACTAAAAAAGGTAGATCCGGAAAAACTAAGTTTAATGCCAGTGGTGAATACGGGTATACTGAAATTGCTAAGTTACCGGAGGCAGGACAATACCTGAATTCTGACGAGTGGCTTACGCTTACCCAAGAAGGTTTGGTGAACAATGGCGGATATACTCCTGCAGAAATTCAGGCTAGGATTCTTGCTTTAGGAGGTGGATCTGGAGTTTATACAGATTGGTTTGATCTGGTAACCAGAAAAGGAAACCAACAGACCTATAATTTATCTGCTTCTGGTGGTGATGAAAGAACACAGTTTTATGTGTCTGGTGGCTATTTCAAGCAAGAAGCTCCAGTAATAGGATCGGACTTGCAGCGGGTTTCAGGGACCTTGAATTTAAGCCATAAGGTAAGTGACAAAGTGTCTTTTTTCAATACTTTGAATTTATCTAATGTAAATCAACATACTCCATCTAATGGAGGAGGTTTTTCAAATCCTGTTGGATCTGCCGCATTCTTGCTTCCAACGCAAAGACCTTATAATGATGATGGTACAATTAACATCAGCAGAGCAGGTACTTTAGGCTATACTGGTAACTTCAACCCTCTGTATCTGGTTGAAAATGACAAGCGTGAGCTCAGAAATGCCAAAGCCATTGGGTCAATTGGTGCTGAATGGAGCATCCTTCAGAACCTGAAATTCACTTCTAAAGTAGGGGTAGACTACACTAGTTTAGAAGAAGAGATGTTCTGGAACCCTTTTCATGGTGATGGTAGAACTGTCTCTGGTAGAGGTTATAACTACTTTACCCGCCTGTTTAACTGGATTGCCACAAATCAGTTGAACTACAGATTTAAGGTGCCTGGCTTTGAGAAAATAGGCGGAGATGCCACGTTAGCGTACGAAGCACAGAAATCTGCTCAGTACAACATTACTACTAATGCCACTGGATATCCAATTACAAATGCATTGCCAGCATCTGCCGTTGCATCAACTCCGGTTGCCGGTAATGGAAGTGGAAGTGATTATACCTTCAACTCTATTATTTCTGCCCTCAACTTGAATTATGAAGGCAAATACGTGGTAAGTGGTACCTTCAGAAGAGATGGTTCTTCCAGATTTGGCTCAACCAACCGCTATGGTAACTTCTGGTCTGTTGGCGCAAGCTGGAATGTGCATGAAGAAGCCTTCATGGAAGCGTTTGACTATATCTCTACATTGAAGTTAAGAACTTCTTATGGTGTAAATGGGAACGGTGACATAGGAAACTATACCTGGCGCCCAACCTTTGGCTACGGTGTTAACTATAATAGCGCTCCCGGTGGAGCCTTCAATAACTTAGGAAACATTGATCTTACCTGGGAGCAGAATAAACCTTTTGATGCAGGTATTGACTTAGGTTTCTTTTCAGATAGATTAAACTTGTCTTTTGATTACTACGAGAGAACAACAAGCGATATGTTGTTGAATCGCCAGATATCCAGAACTACTGGGTTCAGCTCTGTTCTTCAGAATATTGGAGAGATGAAAAACACAGGTGTTGAATTTACAATTAGTGGCTATCCAATTGACGGAGCGTTCAAATGGAATACTAACTTCAACATCGCCTTCAATAAAAACCGTGTAACCAAACTGGTAGATGGTGCTGATATCATTGATGGAGCATATCTAACCAGAGAAGGATATGATTACCGTACCTTCTACGTTCGTCAATGGGCGGGTGTAGATCCACAAACCGGTAATCCACAGTGGTGGAAAGATGCAGAGAAAACAGAGAAAACTACTGTTTACAGCCAAGCTGTACGTGTGCCATATAAGAGTGCCTCTCCTAAATTCTTCGGTGGCTTCAATAACACCTTCTCCTATGCAGGTGTAACATTAGACGCTTTGGTTGTTTATAACTTCGGTAACTACGTGAGAGATGGTTGGGAGGCTTATTTGATGGATGGTGTAAACCCATTGAACAACAAATACAAAAAAGTATTGGACAGATGGCAGAAACCAGGTGATGTTACAGACGTGCCAAAGTATGTCTATAGCGCTACTACAAGCTCAAACTCGTTCTCAACCAGATACCTTTACAAAGGAGATTACATCAGATTAAGAAACCTTTCTTTGGGTTACGACTTGAAACCTGAATGGATTTCTGGATTGGGCTTCTCAAAAGTTAACGTTTATGTAAGAGGCACTAACCTATTTACAAAAACATTTGACGAGAACTTGCCAATTGATCCAGAGGCTGGGGTGAATAGTTCAAGTAACTCAGATATTCCAATGTCAAAATCATTGACTTTTGGGTTGAATGTTAATTTTTAAGTAATAAGAAATGACTAAGAAGTATTTATATATGTCCATGCTCTCAGCAGCATTGCTTTTGGGTGGATGTAAAGATGAGTTTTTAAATCAAGAGCCATATACCTCTTTGCCCGTAGGCGATGCTATTGTTACAACCAATGATTTACAGGCTGCAGCAAATGGTATGTATAGCTCCCTGCGCTCCACTGGGGCATACGGGAGAAGCATTCCAATAATGGGTGATTTGATGGCAGACAATGTATTCATTGCCCCATCTAACTCTGGTCGTTATATTACGCAGAACAACTTTTCTACTACTGTTGCCACTGTAGAGGCAAGTGACATGTGGAGTGCCATGTATACTTCCATTCTGCGTGCCAATACAGTGATTTTTGCTGAGCTTCCTGCTGTTGCGGGCGCAGATCAGGCTGCAGTTGATCAACTAAAAGGAGAAGCGTATGCCGTGCGTGCTTTATGCCATTTTGAATTAGTGAAATTCTTTGCAAAACCATACACTGTTGATCCAAACGCACCAGGTATTCCTATTGTAGCAGAATTTAGCGCGTCTAACCCAACGCAATACTATACCAGCTTTAAGCCTTCCAGAGGAACTGTACAGCAGGTGTATGCTCAAATCCTTGCAGATTTAGAAAAAGCATATACCTTAATGACTGTAAGCAAAAGCTCTGCTTTCTTTACCAAGTATGCTGCCAAGGCTTTACAGGCAAGAGCGTATCAGTATATGGGAGATTTTGCCAATGCAAAAACTGCTGCTTTAGATGTTGTTAATAACTCAGGTTACAAACTAGTTACCTCGGCTAACTTTGCTGCTTATTGGGCTTCAGGTGCTGCCAGAACAGATAAGGTGGAAACTTTATATGAAATTGGCCTGGATGGAGTAAACAACAATGGTACTAACGCCTTAGCTTATCTGTATGACCAGAATGGTTATTACGATATGTTTGCAACAACTGATCTTTACAAAACTTATTCCGCTACAGATGTTCGTAGAGGACTTCTGAAAGTAAATGCAGCAGGTACAAAAGGTATTGGCACAGAGTCTTATGCGGTTAATAAGTACCCTAATACATCCAATGCTGCTGATAAAGACGATATTAAAGTTATCAGATACGCAGAGGTAGTGCTGATTTTAGCCGAAGCCCAAGCCAGAACAGGCGAACCTGCGGCTGCTTTAATAACATTGAATAATGTGGCCTCAGCTAGAGGTGCTGCCCCATACGTGTCTTTGGGAGATCAGTTGATTGAAGACATCCTTACTGAAAGAAGAAAGGAGCTTGCTTTTGAAGGCCACAGATATTGGGATTTCATGCGTTTGAACAGACCAATTCAGCGGACAGCAGAACATCCTGCGGCTGCAAGATTGATTGCGGTTGATAATGCTAGACGGATTCAGCCGATCCCGCAGGGAGAGAGAGATGCAAATCCAAATATTCAGCAGAACGAAGGTTACAACTAGTTTTAGTTAATTAGGTTAAAAAAACTCCCAGGTTGGTTTCAGCTTGGGAGTTTTTTTATGCCTAGAATAGGGCTAGGCCCTCTAAAATATTTACCAAGCTACTTACAAAGTAAAAGTTATAGTTATTTATACAAGATAAGTTTCATTAGTGCCTAATTGATGGTTGATGTTTAAACCATTGTTGCATTAGGAATTGTTTAGGCCTGCGAAGTAAAGCAGTTATTGCATCTAAAATTACAAATACAAATAGATTTGAAGCCTGATCCTTAAACCTAGTTTGTCATTTGTACTGCTCTAAGTGCAGTCCGGGTGGTGCTTTAACTTTGTGGAAATGGAGTGCTATAAATTAAAGCCTAAAATTTATTGTATAATTCATAATGAAAGCCAATTATACCAAATTCGAATTGAATCATGAAAAGCCACGAGTTTACTCCGTGGCTTTTTTGTGGGCAGGATGCTAGAAAGAGAAATAAATATTAGAAATAGGTCTAATTAAGCTATTTATTAATAGTTTATCATAGTAAATCGCTGAATTTAAATGGGTTATAAAATTTGGTTAGCTATTTTTAAAAAGCTGTTTTTATAATTTAAGTCTTTGAAAAATAAAAGAAATTTTTTAAAGACTTATAGGTCAAGATAAGAGTAGATATTCTCTAAGTTTTCAATGCAAGAAGGAAAACGCTTTTGATTACTCTCCCCACCTATTATGGTAACACCATTACTTTCAGCTACAAGAAAGTAGGGTTCTCCAACAACAGTATACTCACAAACCCTAGTCTAGTATGTAATAGCCTGGTGTGGATGACTCATGAGGTTAAAAGTGGTTCAAAAACATAAGATCCCTCAATTTTGCTTTGCCTTTCTTGTTAAGAGGGTGCGCTGTATGAACTAAGACCCCTTTAGAATATTAGTGTATTAAGTTCATTTTGACCAAAATGCTTCAAAACGCTCTTGGTTCAGAGGCAGAGTGTAAATAGTGAAGCTCTAGTACTTTGTCAAAGCATGCCTTAAAGCAGCTCTGGCTTATTCCTGTGTAGTGCCGGAATTAAGGGCGGCTAACTAAGAAACATATGCCCCTCCCTACTTTTGGAAGGATAATGAAGATTGCATGGGCTACACCTTTATAAATAATGATAGAGCCGCATCTAAATCCAATTAAATAAATTTTGTTACTTAAAAAAAATGGTTATGGAATACCTGTTCGGAGCGTTACCAAAAGTTTTCCACATAAAATAGTTGAAAAATATATATGGTAGCCTAATGAAAAACTAGATTATTAAATTGTTAAAATAATAGATTTATTTAATGAAATTTATTTAAAATTATTATAAGGTTTGATAAAATCTTAAATTAATGAAAAGCTGTTTTCTTCCATGTCATAAAACAGAAAAATAGACCTGTTGAATGGATGAAAAATAGTAAGAAGTAGAATGTTAAGAGTTTGTTAAAGTGTCTATTAACTCTATATTTGGTTATCAAACAATACTAACTTTTTTAACAAACCAAATCAAATGAAGAAAACTTTACTATTAAGTTTTGCTTTGTTGTTGATGCTTGTAACGCAAGTGTGGGCTCAAAGTAGAACTGTAACAGGACGAGTGACTGACGCGCAAACAGGAGAGGGAATGCCTGGGGTGACAGTTCAACTCAAGGGATCTACTACCGCTTCTCCAACAGATTTAAACGGAAACTATTCTATTAGTGTGCCTAATGGAGGTGGTACACTGGTGTTTACCTTCATCGGGTTTACAAACCAAGAAGTTGCCATAGGAGAACAATCTTCAATTAATGTTAGATTGTCTACTGATGCCGAAACCCTGCAAGAGGTTTTGGTGGTTGGTTACGGAACAACAACCCAACAATCATTTACTGGTACTGCCAAGGTGGTGAGTGGAGAGGCTCTTGATAGAAAGAATGTCTCCAACGTTTCTCAAGCATTAGCGGGGGAAGTAGCCGGTGTAAGAGTTGTGAATACCAGCGGTCAGCCAGGTACGGTTGCCACAGTTCGTATTCGTGGTATAGGTTCAGTGAATGGAAGCCGTGATCCTCTCTATGTGGTAGACGGTGTGCCGTTTTCAGGAAGCCTTAACTCAATCAACCCATCTGATATTGAGTCTACTACTGTTTTGAAAGATGCAGCAGCAACTTCTATCTATGGATCCAGAGGCGCAAACGGCGTAGTGGTAATCACTACCAGATCTGGCAGAGGAAAGAAATCTTATATTGAAGCAGATGCCAACTTCGGAACAAATATGGCCTACCTTCCACGGTATAATACCATTAAGTCTCCTGAGCAGTATATTGCTTTAGGTTGGGAAGGTATTTACAACCAAGGTGTTGCTGTTGGCAATGCAAACCCTACAAACTATGCTAATACAAGGTTGTTTTCTTCTGCTGGGGTAAGAGCTGGCTACAATCTTTGGAATGCAGCTAATGGTGCGGCATTGATTGATCCTACTACTAGAAGTGTAAGAGAAGGTATTACTAGAAAATATGATCCAGAAAACTGGGAAGATTATGCGTTCCAGAACTCTGCCCGTAAAGAGGTAAACCTTAAGTTTGGTGGCTCCAATGGAGGAACCAGCTACTACTCCTCTTTCGGATACTTAGATGATCAAGGATATTCAATCAATTCATCTTTTGACCGTTTGTCTGCCCGTTTAAATGTAAGACAGGAGATCAGCAAGTGGTTAACCGGTAACTTGAACTTCAACTACGCCAGAACTGAAACCAATAATAATGGCCAGACTACTGACTCTGGTAGTATTTTCTGGTTTGTTGATAACATGCCGTCCATCTATCCATTGTTCATGAGAGATGCAAGCGGAACGCTTATCACAGATCCTATTTTTGGAGGGAATCAGTTTGATTATGGTACTGCAACTGCCCGTGGTTTCGGTGGTTTAACCAATGCCATTGCTGATGCTACTTATGATACTAACAGAACAAACCGTAATGAATTGAATGGAAACGCAAGTTTAGATTTTAATATCATGGAGGGTTTGACTTTTGAGAACAGACTGGGAGCACAGTACTATAACAGTAAGTATGTAAACAGAGGAAATAAATTCTATGGTGGTTCAGCTTCTCAAGGTGGAAGTCTCTTTCACCAAGGCACTGAGTTGACTTCTTATAACCTGTTGAATTTACTTAGATATAGTAAGTCTTTTGGTCAACATAGTGTAGAAGCTTTGGCTGCTCATGAAGCTACAAATTGGGAGCAAAATGTTTCTACTGCTTCAGGATACGCTTTGGTAGACAACTATGAAGAGGATTTGAGCAATGCAGTTGTGTTCAACCCATCTAACTCCTACACCAATGAATATGCCCTGGAAAGCTACTTCGGACAGATAAACTACGACTTCAACAAAAAGTACTTTTTATCTGCCACAATAAGAAGAGACGGTAGCTCAAGATTCTTAGAGGACAAGTGGGGAACTTTTGGTTCAGTTGGAACAGCATGGTTGATTTCTAGCGAAGACTTCATGAGTTCTCAGACTATTCTGAGCAATTTGAAGCTGAAAGCAAGTTATGGTTTAATCGGAGACCAGGCAGGTGTAGGCTTCTATCCTGGATATGACTTGTGGGATATAGATCCACTTAATGAAAGACCAGCCTTTTCTTTCTTTGGCAAAGGCAATGCCGGTCTGACTTGGGAAACTTCTAAAATGTTCCAGACTGGTATTGAGTTTGGCTTAGGTAAATACCTGTCAGGAACCTTGGACTATTACATCAAGAATACAGATGCCTTGATTTTTGACGTAAGAGTTGCTCCTTCACAAGGATATGCTACAATTAAGAGAAATGCTGGTAATCTAAGAAACCAAGGTTTCGAATTTGATCTGACAGGTCACATTCTGAAAAGCAAAGATTACTACTTAGATCTAAGTGTAAATGGTGAAATCTTCAGTAACGAGATCACCAAAATGCCAATCAGTGCTGAGACAGGTAGAACTAAGGCAATTGATGTGCAAGCTCCATACGGATGGTCAGAAGGACACTCTGTTTATGATTTCTACATGAGAGAGTGGGCAGGCGTAGATTCTAAAGATGGTAGAGCTATGTGGAATGTTGTTTACAATGACTTAAACAACAACAACGTAGTAGATGCCGGTGAAGGTATTGGCAACCTGGCTGACTACTTAGATAAAAACCCTGAAGTGAGTGAAGGTAGCCTGAAAACAACCACTACCAAGACGTATGCAAGTGCAACGCAAAAGTATGTGGGCAAGTCTGCTCTTCCAGATGTAAGAGGTGCATTTAACCTGGCTGGTGGATTCAAAGGTCTTGAGCTGAACGTGCAGTTTATCTACAGCTTAGGCGGCTATGCTTACGATTACACCTACGCAGGATTAATGCACAGCGGTGTTGTGGGCAGCAACAACTGGCACCAGGACATCACTAGCAGATGGCAGAAAGAAGGAGACATCACTGATGTTCCTCGTCTTTCTAACAACGCAGATGCAAACGTAAACTCTTTATCTACCCGTTTCCTGACCAAGGCTAATTATTTAGCATTAAATAACGTGCGTCTTGGATACACTATCCCTGCTGCTATCACTAGCAGATTCGGAGTAGGCGGACTTTCTGTTTGGGTATCAGGTGATAACCTATGGATTAACACTGCCCGTGAAGGCTTCAACCCATCTACTGCAGAAGCTGGAGCTTCTGACACGTACCGTTATTCTCCATTATCTACTGTAACAGCAGGTTTAAGAGTTAAATTTTAATTAGAACCAGAATGAAAAAGAGTTTATATATAATGGCAGCCGCTGCTCTTTCATTAACAATGAGCAGCTGTGAAGAGGATTTCTTGGAGACAAAGCCAAGTGAAAGAACTTCCCCTGAGCAAATAGCCGACGCAGCTAAATTAGACCCTACTTTGTTGAATGGGTTTGTGGCAGGTTTGTACACTACTATGTTTAATACAGGCACAGGAGGAACAACAAACCACGATGATTTCGGTCAAAAAGGGTACGACATCTTTAGTGATATGATTGCTTCTGATGTGGTGCTAGCCGGAACAACCTACGGGTGGTACTCTGGGATAGCTAGATACCAGGCAACAACAGACTTTACTTTGAATGCAGGATACCAGCCTTGGCGGTATTATTACAGAATTGTTTTTGCCGCAAATACTCTTATTGAGATTTTGGGAGGAAATGATGCTGTTCCTGAAAAGGCGATCAATAAACACCAAATGGGTCAGGCAAAAGCAATGCGTGCTTATGCCCACTTCTATCTTTCGCAGTACTTTAGCAATGGCTACGGAACTGGAAATGAAAAAACCATTCCAATTTATTCTTCTTCAGCGTCTGACGCTCAACCAAGAAGTACCTCTGCCGAAGTTTATAACTTCATTGTCAAAGATTTGACCGAGGCAGTCACTTTGCTGGAAGGTTTTAACAGATCAGCCAAGAATGAAATTAATCAGGATGTGGCAAAAGGTTTGTTAGCGTATGCTTATGCAAGCAGAGGCAGTCAGGCTGATCTTCAACAGGTAATTGAACTCACAGATGAACTCATTGGAGGCAATTTCCGCTTGTTGAATCCAAATGAGGTAGTCGCGCAATTAGGAGCAAATGGCGAAGTATTAAATCCTGAATCTGGATTTAATAACGTAGCTAGCCCTAGCTGGATGTGGGGAGTAGATCTTACTGTACCAAATGGCCTTGACTTAGTTTCATATTGGGGGCAAATGGATATATTCACCTATAGCTATGCTTGGGCAGGTGATCCAAAGACCATTGATGTAGGACTATATAATGCCATTCGCGAGGATGACGTTAGAAAAGGACAGTTTGACCCAATCAACGGCGGTATTGAAGCTTTCTATAAGGAAGATGGCTATGGTGCCGGAGATATGGATTTAATGCCAGTTAACAAATTCTTTGACCCTAACAGAGTAATAGGTGGACAACGCGTTGTTGTGACAGATTATGTCTACATGCGTCTTGAAGAAATGGTATTGTTGAATGCTGAAGCGAAAGCTAGATTAGGCCAGGACGGTCCGGCAAGAGATATGCTGAAGACCTTAATGGTTAAAAGAATTGTTCCAGCAAGCTATGCAGCCTATGAAAGCCAACTGGATGGTTTAAGCGGTCAAGCTCTCTTGGATGAAATCTATCTTCAAACCCGTATTGAACTTTGGGGAGAAGGTAAAACCTATTTGGCTATGAAGAGGCTTAAGAAGAGTGTTACTAGAGGAAGCAACCATCTATTCTTCCAAGGGCAAACTTACGCTTGGGATTCTGATGAGTTAACCTTTAACATTCCTCAAAATGAGGTTGTTAACAACCCAGTGCTTAACCAATAGTAAATTGATATAAGAAATGTAGAAGGTTTATCCTTCTGGAATTCTACTCCAAATTTTCTTTTCAAAAAGGGCTGCTCTTTAAGAGCAGCCCTTTTTTTTAATGGTGGTTCTTAAAAGGAGAATCGGGAATGATAATTTCACCCTTATGAACTCCCAAGCAGTCTAAAGTTTGGGAATTTATATGGATGGAGATCAAAGCAGGCCATTCTTTTAAATTTGTCTTCGGTTCAAAAAGAAAACCGTGATCTGCTTTTATGTGACACGCTTAGGGCAACCTATTCATAGAATTGAAGGTGAGGAGGTCACTTACTAATTTTAATGTTTATAATCTGACAGAAAAAGGTTAATTATAAGGATAGTTATTTCTGTTAATCAGCTCTGTTTATCCTACTCTTAAAATCTCATTGCATGCCAACACAAACAAAGAAAGTTTTTACCCTAGTTACCTCCGGCTTACTCATTTTTGTTTCCGGGGCGTTTTTCGGAAAACAGGCCCAAATGGAGAAGATCACGGTTCCCATGGTGCAGAGTGCCCAAAAATTGCTGGGGCTCTCCTTCACCAATGCACAGTTGGACACTGCCTTAACAGAACTTACCGACCTGCGCGGTAGCTATACCCGCCTGCGGGAAGTAAAACTGGAGAACAGTGTAGCGCCTGCGTTACAATTTAACCCGTTGCCGGTTGGCTTCACCTTTGCCAAGGAGAAAGGTAAGTTCAAGCCCTCTGAGGTGAAGAAAGTAGAGCTTCCGGCGAACAGAGAAGACTTGGCGTACTATTCTGTCAGGGAACTGGCGGAGCTCTTGAAAACGAAGAAGATTACCTCAGTGGAGTTAACCCAGTTCTATCTGGATCGCCTCAAAAAGTACAACCCCAAACTGCAGTGTGTGACTTCCTTCACCGAGGAAATGGCCATGCAGCAGGCAAAACAAGCCGATGCCGAGATCAAAGCCGGTAAATACAAAGGGCTCTTGCATGGCATCCCTTATGGGGCGAAAGACCTCTTGAGCACCAAAGGGTATAAAACAACCTGGGGATCGGTTCCTTACAAAGACCAGGTCATAGACGAAGATGCCACCGTGATTGTGAAGCTGAGGGAGGCCGGCGCAGTTTTGGTTGCCAAGATGACTTTAGGTGAACTGGCCATGGGCGACGTGTGGTACGGCGGCAAAACAAAAACACCTTGGGATATTAAAAGAGGATCAAGCGGTTCCTCGGCAGGATCGGCTTCTGCCGTGGCGGCGGGTTTGCTGCCCTTCGCCATCGGAACCGAAACCCTGGGCTCCATTGTGTCTCCTTCTTCGGCATGCGGCACTACGGGGTTACGCCCCACGTACGGTCGGGTTAGCCGCCAAGGGGCCATGGCGTTAAGTTGGTCCATGGACAAGATTGGCCCCATTGCCAGAACAGTGGAAGACTGCGCCATTGTGTTTAATGCGATCTATGGACCAGACGGGAAAGACCAGACGGTGTATGACGCTTCCTTTAACTATGACGCCAAACAAGACCTGAAGAAACTCCGGATTGGGTACCTGAAAACCGACTTCGACCGCGATTATCCCACCAAAGCACAGGACCAGGCCACCTTGGAGGCACTGCGGAAAGCCGGGCACGAACTCATTCCCATTGAACTGCCGAAATTGCCCGTGAATGACCTTATCCTCACCATTTCGGTGGAAGGGGCGGCAGCCTTTGATGAAATCACCCGCAACGGCAAAGTAGATTTGATGGTGAATCAGGACCGAAATGCCTGGCCAAATACCTTCCGGAGCGCCCGGTTTATCCCCGCGGTGGAATATATCCAGGCTCAGCGGGTACGATACCAGCTGATTCAGGAGATGCACAAAATGATGCAGAAGGTAGACGTGTACGTATCTCCTTCGTTCGCCAGCAGCAACCTGGTAGTCACCAACTTGACAGGGCATCCGTGTGTGGTGGTTCCCAATGGCTTCAGTACCCGAAACCTGCCTACCACCATCACCTTCATCGGTAAACTATTTGGCGAAGCCGACTTGTTGGCCTTCGCGAAGGCTTACCAAGACGGAACCGATTTCCACAAAAAGCATCCTTCTTTGGCTTTCTAGCCAGTATTTACTGTTTTTGACCTATTTTCCTGAAAACAACCCTAAAATGCGCGTGAAATTGAAAATGCTCCTGAGCGGAGCCATGGCCTTGTTGCCTTTTTTCGGGAGCTATGGCCAAACCAAGCCAACCCTCACGGTAGAGAAGATCATGCAGGATCCTGCCCGATGGATAGGTACTTCTCCCAGTGCTATCTATTGGTCTGATGACAGCAAACAAGCCTACTTCCAATGGAATCCCGAGAAAGCCAGGCGTGACTCTCTATACACCGTTGGAGTAAAAAACCAGAAAGTAAGCAAAGTGCCTGCGGCGGAGCGCCGGAGACTGCTTACCCCGGGGGGCGTCTATAACCAAAAGAGAACCCAGCGGGTGTACGAACGCGGAGGAGACCTTTTTCTGGTAGATTTGAAATCTGGGAAGCTGAGGCAACTCACCAAAACCGTAGAAAGAGAGTCTTCTCCGGCCTTTGCCTTTGATGAGCAAGAAATCACCTACGTGAAGGACGGAAACCTGTACGCTTGGAGCATTGCCAACGGACAAACCCGGCAACTCACCGATTTCAGAAAAGGCCGGAAACCCGCAGATCCAGACTTTGTGAAGGACCCGCAGGAGCGTTTCTTGCGAGAGCAGCAGACCGATTTAGTGCAGATCATCCAGAAACGGGAAGAGGAACGGCGGCAGCAACGTCTGGCCCAGAAAGAAGCCTCCAGAAACCGGCCCAGGGAAATCTACCTTGAAGACAAAACGGTAGACAATATCATATTGAGCCCCGATGAGCGGTTCATCACCTATCGGTTGGTAACCAGGCCGGCCAACAGCAAGGTTGCGCAGGTACCAAACTATGTGACTTCCTCGGGCTACACCGAGGATATCCCTACCAGAACCAAGGTTGGCGATGACCAGGCTACCTATGAACTTGGGCTGTATGACCTGAAGGCAGACACCACGTACCTCGTTTCTTTCAAGACGCTACCGGGCATTCAGGAAAAGCCTTCTTTTTTGAAAAACGGCCAGAAAACCGGCAAAGTAGATTCGGCACAAGCCAAAACAGAGACGAGAAAAGTTATGATGTTCGGGCCTTACTATTCCCCAGATGGGAAGAAAGCGGTGCTGGTAGCCAGAGCACATGATAACAAAGACCGTTGGATCATGACGTTTGACCCCGCCACCCGGGGAATTAAGGTGTTGGATCGGCAGCATGACGAGGCGTGGATCAACGGGTACGGCCCTGGCGAAATAGGTTGGATGCCCGACAATGAAAACGTGTGGTTTCTCTCAGAAGAAAGCGGCTATGCCCACCTGTACACTGTGAATGCTGCCTCCGGGCAGAAGAAGGCCTTGACCAGCGGAAAATTTGAGGTGCTGAACATCCAGATGAGCCAAGACAGGAAAAACTGGTATCTCACCACCAACCAGGTGCACCCCGGAGAGCAGCATTTCTATAGAATGCCTTTGAAAGGCGGCAAAATGGAGCAGATCACCCGCATGACCGGCGCCCATGAAGTGACCATGTCTCCAGATGAAAAGCATCTGGCTATCCGGTATTCCTACTCCAACAAACCTTGGGAGCTGTACCTCATGGAGAACAGACCCGGAGCCAAGCCGGTGCAGATCACCAAATCAACTACCCAGGAATTCAATGCCTATCCTTGGCGAGAGCCGGAGGTAATCACCTATAAAGCCACCGATGGAGCAGACGTACATGCCCGGTTGTACCGGCCCGAAGGTTCCGCTGCAAATGGACCAGCCGTGATTTTCGTGCATGGCGCGGGTTATCTGCAGAACGCCCACAAATGGTGGAGCACCTATTTCAGGGAATACATGTTCCACAACCTTCTGGTAGACAAAGGCTATACCGTCTTGGATATCGATTACAGGGGCAGCGCCGGTTACGGCCGCGATTGGCGTACCGGCATTTACCGGCACATGGGCGGAAAAGACCTCAGTGACCACGTAGACGGCGCCAAGATGCTGGTGGAGAAATACAAGGTAGACCCCAAGCGGATTGGCATCTATGGCGGGTCTTACGGTGGATTTATCACCCTGATGGCCATGTTCACCCAACCCGATGTTTTTGCCGCAGGGGCTGCCCTTCGGTCGGTCACCGACTGGGCCCACTACAATCACGGCTATACTTCCAACATCCTGAACGAACCTCAGGACGATAGCCTTGCTTACACCCGCAGCTCTCCTATTTACTTCGCCGAAGGTTTAAAAGGGGCATTGTTGATGTGCCATGGCATGGTAGACACCAACGTGCATTTCCAGGACATCGTGCGGTTGTCGCAGCGCCTGATCGAGCTGAAGAAAGAGAACTGGGAACTGGCCGTTTACCCCATAGAAGACCACGGCTTTGTGGAGCCCAGCAGCTGGACCGATGAGTACAAGCGTATCCTGAAGCTTTTCGAGGCCAATTTGAACAAAACGGGTCCAAAATAGAAACCGCCCTTAAAACAGAAAAGCCCGTCTCCTTGACGGGCTTTTCTGTTTTAAGGGCGGTTTTAAGAATTAAGGCTAAAAACGCCTGGTAAGCGCAACGCCTTGCAGGAATTCTCCGGGTAACTGTTCTGACGCTGGCACTACTCTCCAACCCATTTCGCGGTTCTTTTTATGGAGCTCGGGTACCAAAATCCCAATGGCGGCTCCTACGGTATACCCCACGATGTTATCCGATAAGAAATGCTTGCCGGCGCGCAGCCGTAAATACCCTACCGTAGCAGGAAATGCCGCCGCCGCTCCCCACACCACCGGTCGCCAAGGCGAACCTGGATGCAGATCATGAAAGACTTTCGCGGTAAAGAAGGTTACGCTGGCAGTAGCCGCCGTATGGCCCGCGAAGAAAGAATTTTCTGCATACTTGTGCAGGCGTTCCTCCAAAGGAGCATGGGTGGCGTAAACGTTGGGTCTTTTTCGGTTAGTGAGGCCTGCCGTTAAAGCATAGAGCCCTCCGGCCAAGGATATCGTCTCAGCATAGAGAAAGTAAATGTCTCTGGCGTGCGGGGTAGCAGATTTATCGGCTAAGAAAAGAAGGGGCAAGCCGTACGAGGTGTAGAAAAAGACATCGCTGGCGTCTTTGGCTTTCTTGCTGTAATTGCCTGCGGCCCAACGGTCAAACTTGTTTACCTGGCTTTTGTCAAGAGACATCAGGTCCTCCTCAGTCAACTGCCTTTTGTTTGTGAGGAGGGTAGACCCAGTAACGGCCATGGTTACCCCACCGGCAGTGATCAAGCCATCGCGCAGCAAGTCTGTGTGGTACAAGCGCTCGGGGCTTTGGGCCTGCACAGGAGTCCCTGCCAACTGCCACAACGCCACTAAGGCTAAAATACACCAATTGGGACTGAACAGGCGTTTCATCAAAATTTATATTGAAGACTTACCCCGTCCAGATTTTGCCCAAGAACCGGTATCACACTAGGAGAGATGGAGAGGTTACTGTTTTTCTTATGAAGCTGCGGCACCAGAATACCCACGGCAGCTCCTACGCCATAGCCTACCAGGTTATCGCTGAGAAAGTGTTTCCCGGCTTCCAGGCGCAGATAGCCTACTGCTGCGGGTACAAGGGCAGCCCCGGCCCACACAAACGGACGAGCTGGTGAGTCTGGGTTGTAATCATGGAACACTTTGGCCGTGAAGAAAGAGATAGTGGAAACCGCAGCTGTATGTCCGGCAAAGAAGGAGTTCTGAGAATTGGCTCTGGTTTTCTCACCGATCTCTACTTCGGGGCTATAGGTCAGTGGCCGAGCTCTTGGAAAGGCCGCCGAACCCATGGTAAACAAGGTTCCCGTGATAGACATGGTCTCTACGTACAGCGCCAGCAATTGCCCGGTATTATCGTTGATATCTGAGTCAAACAACAACAGAGCAGGGGCAGCTAGCGAGCCATACAGCATAAAGTCACTTACCTTTTTGGCGCTTTCACTGTGGTTACCAGCTGAGAAACGGTCAAAGCTGTTGACATCGCTTTTGCGCAGGTTCATGGCCTCTTCCTGAGTGAACGGGTCTTTCTGCTGCATCAGGTACAAGCCTAATCCACTCAGGCCCATGCCTGCCACGGTAATAGGAGCGTCTACCTTAAAAGAGGTTTTGTAAGGCGACGTGGATTGGGCAAAAGAATGCGTAAGGGTGAAAATACTTATGATAAGGGTACAAATGTGTCTTTTCATGGAGTAGATAAATGGTTTGATAAATATAGTTTCTAAGAAGTTTTTGAAACGGGGGAAGGTTTAAAAGGTTTCTATCTTGAGGGGCACGGGCCTCAGAAAACACAAAGGAGGGAAGGAGTGTGTTTTGCCATTGTTTTCCTAAAACCACCTTTAAAACAGAACCGCTTTAATTCATAGGTAGCGGAAGGGCCGAAGAAAAATCAGGGAAATCCTGCTTTTGTAAAGCAAGTTTTTTGCATCTCCACCAATTAAACTAAATTTGTCTTTAGTGGTTCAAGTGTTGGGCCGCCTTGTCGTAGAAATAATACCTAGATAATGCCTTATCTTTTTACATCTGAATCGGTGTCGGAAGGACATCCGGATAAAGTAGCCGATCAAATTTCCGACGCTCTGTTGGATGAATTCCTGAAACAGGATCCTCAGTCTAAAGTTGCTTGTGAGACATTGGTAACTACCGGCCTGGTAGTACTAAGTGGCGAGGTGAAGTCAGACGCATATGTAGATGTGCAGAAAGTAGCCCGCGACGTGATCCGCCGCATCGGGTACACTAAGTCTGAATATAAGTTTGATGCCGAGGCCTGCGGAGTGATCTCTACCATCCATGAGCAGTCTGGTGACATCAACCAGGGCGTGGAGCGCGAAAATCCTGAAGACCAGGGCGCCGGTGACCAAGGAATGATGTTCGGGTACGCCACCAACGAGACCGACAGCTACATGCCTTTGGCGTTGGAGATTTCCCACCTTTTATTGAAAGAACTGGCCGCCGTGCGGAAAGAAGGCAAAGAAATGACCTACCTTCGGCCCGATGCCAAATCGCAGGTGACCATCCGTTACTCAGATACCCACGTGCCTGAGAAGATTGATACCGTGGTGATTTCCACCCAGCATGACGAGTTCGAGAGCTCAGATGCCAATGACCGCGCCGCTTCCAAGCAGGCCGAAGAGAAAATGGTGGCTAAAATCAAGGAAGATGTTCTGAACATCCTGTTGCCGCGCGTGAAAAGCAAGTTGCCGCAACGCACCGCAGACCTTTTCGCTGACGATATCACCTACCACATCAACCCAACGGGGAAGTTCGTGATCGGTGGTCCGCACGGAGATACCGGCCTGACTGGCCGTAAAATCATTGTGGATACGTACGGCGGAAAAGGTGCTCACGGTGGTGGTGCATTCTCTGGTAAGGATTCCTCTAAAGTAGACCGTTCTGCAGCTTATGCAGCCCGCCACATCGCCAAAAACTTGGTAGCCGCCGGCGTAGCCGATCAGGCCCTGGTACAAGTAGCGTACGCCATCGGGGTAGCTGAACCAGTTGGTTTGTATGTGACTACCTATGGTACTACCAGAGTGAAAGGTGCCAACGGCGAAACCATGACCGACGGAGAGATCGCAAACAAAGTGAATGAATTGTTTGAGATGCGCCCGTATGACATCATCAAGCGCTTTGGTTTACAGAACCCTATATTTGGTGAAACCGCCGCTTACGGACACATGGGCCGGGAGTCTGGTCTGAAGCAAGTAACCTATCAGGTAAACGGCAAAGTTGAGACCAGAGAGTTTGAGACCTTCACCTGGGAGAAACTGGACTACGTAGATAAAATCAAAGCCGCCTTCAACCTATAAGAATGCGTTTGAACCTGTTTTAACGAAAAGAGCCCCAAAACGGGGCTCTTTTTATTTATAGGCTGTTCTAATATTTTAATGGGTAGCTAGCTTCTCTTTGTACCTGATCAGCTGCTTCTTAAGATCTTCTACGGCTTTGTCTGTGGCAGTCTCAAAGGTACCGGCTTCTTCTGAGCAGTACAGGGTTGCGCCTGGCACAAATATCTTCACCTCCACTAGTTTATTGTCATGAGATTCTGGTTTTTGCACACGCAGGGCTACTTCGCCACTCACTATTCTGTCAAAAAAGGTATCTAGCTTGTCAAGTTTTTTCTGAAGGAAATCTAACAGACTTTGGTCTGCGGTGAAATGTACAGATCGGATTTGCAGTTTCATAGTTTACTTCTTTAAAGGTGTTAGGAATTAAGCTTTGGGGTGAGCTTTCTCAAAGACGGCTTTGAGTTTCTCAATGGAATTATGGGTATAGACTTGCGTGGCCGCCAGGCTGGAGTGGCCCAGCAAGTCCTTGATGGCCCCCAGGTCTGCCCCTCGGTTAAGTAAATGGGTAGCAAAAGAGTGACGAAGCACGTGCGGGCTGTTTTTGATGGCAGTTGACACAGAACTCATATACTTTTTCACCACCCGATAAACATACTTGGGGTAGAGGGGTGCCTCTTTATCCGTAACGAAGAGAAAAGAAGAATTGTTTTTAGGAAACGTGGCCGTGCGCTCCTGCAAATAATGCGTAAGTGCTCTCACCAACGACGGGTTGAGGGGAAGGATACGCTCTTTGTTGCCTTTGCCCAGAACCTTTAAAGTATTGGCCGTAAGGTTAATATCAGCAAGTTGTAAGCTGGTGAGTTCGGCCAGACGCATGCCTGTGCCATACAGCAATTCCAGGATAAGCCTTTCCCGAAGACCTTTAAAATCATCAGAGAAATTGCTTTGGTCCAGCAGTTGGGTGAAGGCATCCTCGGGGATGAACGGAGGGAGTTTTTTGGACAGTTTTGGCGCTTTTATGCGCAAAGTAGGATTTACTTCCAGCAAGCCCCGCTGCATCAAGAAACGGTAATAGGAGCGGAGAGAGGCAATTTTTCGATGGATGGTACGGCTATCCAACTCCTTCTGGACCAAGGTGACAATCCAGGACCTGATAATAGCGTGATCGGCTGCCTGAATATCGTCCAGTTCGTACGTTTCCTGGAGATACTCTTTAAACTGTTGCAGGTCAGTTTGATACGAGGTAATGGTGTGCGGACTGAAGCGCTTCTCGTACTGGAGATACTTAAAAAATAATTCCATAAATTAGTAAGTAGCCGCGGTTAGGCGGTACGCACTAATTTATGGAATTACCACGTAAATTCTAAAGATAAAGACTAGTAGTTATCGTTCGCAAACAATTGTTGCTTATAGATAGCTCTCTCTTTCTGCTTTCTTTTAGATACAGAAGGCTTCTGGAAGAAAGTTCTTGCGCGTAATTGTTTCAGAACGCCGGTTCTTTCAAATTTCTTTTTGAATCTCTTTAAGGCTTTGTCTACAGACTCGTTATCCTTTACGTTGATGATGATCATATAATAGATTGATTTTAAAGTCAGTTGTTTTAAGGAGTGCAAAGATATTGACAAATCTTCTGACAGTCAATACCTAATTCCTAATTATTTTAATACTGCTCTGGAAATGACAAGTTTCTGTATTTCTGAAGTCCCTTCGCCAATGGTGCAAAGCTTTGCGTCACGGTAGTATTTTTCGGCCGGATAGTCTTTCGTGTACCCGTATCCGCCGAAAATCTGCACCGCCTCATTTGCTACCCTAACGCTTACCTCTGAGGCATATAACTTGGCCATCGCCGATTCCTTGTTCACGTTTTCGCCCCTGTTTTTCATAGCCGCCGCCCGATACGTCAGAAGAGAAGCAGCCTCAATTTCTGTAGCCATGTCGGCTATTTTGAAGGCAATCCCCTGAAACTGGGCAATAGGTTTGTTGAATTGCTGGCGCTCTTTTGCATACCCCAGTGCTGCTTCGTAAGCACCTTGGGCAATTCCTAAGCTAAGGGCGGCTATGGAAATACGGCCTCCATCCAGCACCTTCATGGATTGAATAAAGCCTTCGCCAACTTCTCCCAAGATATTTTCATGGGGCACGCGGCAATCTTCAAAGATGAGTTCAGTCGTTTCTGAGGCTCGCATTCCCAGTTTGTCTTCTTTCCGGCCCGCAGAGAAGCCTTGGGTTGGCTTTTCAATGACAAACGCGGTCATGCCATGAGAATCCCCTACCTCGCCGGTTCTGGCAATCACCACAGCAATGTTGCTGGATTTTCCATGGGTGATAAAGTTCTTCGCCCCGTTTAAAACCCAGTGATCTCCATCCCTGACAGCAACCGTGCGCATGTTTCCAGCGTCTGATCCGGTATTAGGCTCAGTAAGGCCCCAGGCTCCTATCCATTCAGCGGTAGCCAACTTTGGGAGCCATTTCTTTTTTTGTTCCTCACTGCCAAACTGCAGGATGTGGCCCGTACACAAAGAATTATGGGCTGCCATAGACAAGCCAATAGAACCATCTATCTTAGATAACTCAGCAATAGCCGTCACATATTCCAGGTACCCGAAACCTGAGCCGCCATATTCCTGTGGTACTAACACTCCCATAAGTCCCAGTTCGCCCAATTGTTTGAAAACCTGAATAGGGAACTCCTGAGACTCATCCCACTTCATCATGTCTGGTTTAATGGACTTTGCGCCAAAATCACGGATCATGTCAGCGATCATCTGCTGATTCTCGTTATAGATTAGTTGCATTTGGGTATAGATTAGCTTTGGTCTTGTTTTTATAAAAGTAGCACAAAAATATTGACCTACCTAACGTATGTTAGTGTTTTCAGTTCCGATGATTGCCTAAAAGCTTTTCACCTAAGTGATTGATGCCTATAAAGAAGTTTGCATGTAAGTTATAGGGTTCTAAAAAGGAGGATAGTTCTCTAAGTATAAACTTTTTCGAAAGGATAATTCAATTAAGTTGACAGAGAGTTCTCAAAGTTGACCTATTCCTTTATTTAAGATTTTGGCGTAGCCAGTACTTTTGCCTTACTTTGTGGTTGGCTTTGTCTGTACATAACTTACGTGCGGTGCAGATGTTTATTTTTAATCAAGACTCTTCATCTATAAGTATGCTTTTTGCCTTCCGCAAATCAATTTTCAGTCTCTTTCTTTTGATTGGGATCTTACAACTGAGTTCCTGCAACGTTTACCGCCAGAACGTGATGTTCCGAACGGAGGGAGACGTGAACGCCGACCTGCTCCGGGCATCCATGGCCGAGGCTGGAAGAAACTACAAAATTCAACCAAACGATGTTCTGAATATTCGCATTTATACCAATAAAGGAGAAATTCTGGTAGACCCAAATAACTTCCTGCGGCAGGAACTAACCCAAACAGGGACCTCAGGTGGTGGGAGAAATGTAGCGGCACAGCAGGGCAGTCAGAAGGAGGATCAAGAATATACTGTGTTGCCAAACGGAGAAGTTAAAGTGCCTATGATCGGTTTTGTGCCTGTACAAGGCCTAACTGTTTCACAAGCCGATAGCCTGTTCCAAAGCAGATTTGAAACTTATTATAGAGACACCTATGTTTATTCACAGGTAATCAGTAGAAGAGTGGTAGTTCTCGGTGCTGCAGGAGGCAAGGTGATTCCTTTGGGAAATGAGAATATAAACGTGGTAGAAGTGCTGGCGCTTTCAGGTGGGATACCGGAGAATGGGAAGGCTCAAAATATAAGACTGATTAGGGATGTAGCTTCAGCAAAGCCAATAGTGCAGGTCATAGATCTATCCACCATAGCAGGTTTGCAGCGAGCGAGCCTCAGAGTTCAACCCAATGATGTGATATATATAGAACCTGTGAAAAGGGTATTTAATGAGTCTCTTCGGGATGTTTTAACAGTGATAGGGGCCCTTTCAAATGTGCTTACCTCTTACATCGTTATCAAAAATATAATTAATTAAGTTCAAATAATTTCATGAGCGTAAGGACTGTCAATGATCTGGACGAACTAGATCATCGTTTGGGTGGTGTTGAAGATGAAGAGGATGACGGAGGAGCAAATATTGATTTTGTTACCCTTCTGCATGTAGTACGACGCAGCATTCCCTGGGTATTACTGCTTGTGTTATTAGGTGTTTCGGCCTCCTATGTATATTTAAGATATACCAAAAAAGTATATGAATCTTCGTCTACCATCAAATTGGATGAGCAATCAGAGGCTGGTGTGCTTGGATTGGAGAATAATGGTTTAAAAGTTGAGTCTGGCATAGGTAAATTACAGGGAGAAGTTGATCTGATAAAGTCTAACATTGTGTATGAACGACTTAAAAAGACGATGCCTTTGCAGGTGAGTTATCATATTGAGGCTCGGGTCTTGGATGCCGAACTTTACAAGAGCAGTCCGTTTGAAGTAGTTTACGACTCTACAAACTTTTCCTTATTTGATCAAAAGGTTTATATCCACTTTAATTCCCCAAGCAAATTTGATATTTATATTGGAAAGGAAGGAAAGCATTCATCTCATGCTGTTGGAGTTCCTTTTGCACTTTCTGGTAGTACTATTACAGTTAATTCTTTGCCCTCCTTTACTAGTGTGAATGTAGGCGAAACGTATTATTTTATTGTCCATAGCAATCAAAGTCTAAAAGGGTACATTGACAATAACCTAACCACTGCCATTTTAAACCCAGAGTCTAAGACCATCCAAATCTCCTTTAAGGATTTTAATAGATATAAAGCTCACGACATAGTTACTAATATAGACGCCGTTTACCTGCAACATAAGATTGAACGAAGTAATCAGGCAAGCAGACAGACTTTAACCTTCTTAAATGACCAGTTAAAAGAAACGGAAGATAGTCTTAGAAAGGCGGAGAATGATATTGAAAGGTTTGTTAGGCAGAACAAATCCTATGATATAAAGTCTAATCTTCAGGAGGCTTTAGCCCAGGTCCAAGAACTAGAAAAGGAAAAGTTGGAGCTCAGATTTCAACTGTCTCTACTGAATACCATTCAATCCAAAGTTCAGAAGAACGAAGATTTAGGAATGATTGCCTCTACTATTCAAGGTCAAGAAAATCAGGATCCCCAATTAGCGGAGCAGTTAACCGAATTAAGTGATTTGCAAGCTCAACAAAGAACAAGAAAGCTGACTAGCCGAGGCAATACCCTTGCCGATAATGCACTTGAAGAGCGTTTGCAGTTTGCGCAAGGTAGGTTGAGGGACGCAATCAATGGAAGTAGAAGCTTAGTTCAGACAAAAATTGAAAATATAAATAGAAACCAGACAGAACTTACCGGAAAGATTTTGCAAGCCCCTTCCCAAGAAACAGAGCGAGCCAGATTAGAGCGGATCTTTGGGTTATATGAAAGTTTTTTCACCCAAATTCTAAATAAAAGGGTGGAGTATGGAATTGCAATGGCTGGTACAACTCCAGATTTTCAAATACTATCTCCAGCAAACCTTCCAGATGAATCAAGTCCGATCTCTCCTAATAGGATGATCATCTATGCCATTGGTATTGCAGGCGGCCTGTTTTTAGGGGTTGGCTTAATTGCGACAAGGTATCTGATGCATGATACTGTGACCAATGTTCGGGAGTTAGAACGTAATACATCCGTTCCGGTACTCGGGGTGGTACCTTCTTATGACAAACAGAAGATGCCTTTCTCTAAATTGGTCGTCAACCAAAACCCGAAGTCAGCATTAAGTGAATCCATTCGTTCTATTAGGACAAACCTGGAGTTTATGAGTGCCACTAAGAAGAAAAGGATTATTTCCGTTACGTCTACCATAAGCGGAGAAGGGAAAACTTTTGTGGCAGTAAACTTAGGTGGTATTATTGCGATGTCTGGTTTGAAAGTAGTCATCTTGGACCTTGATATGCGAAAACCAAAGGTGCATATAGCCTTAGATGGAGACAATAGCAGGGGTATGAGCACTATTCTCATTGATAAGCATTCGGTGGGGGAAAGCGTACAGAGAACTTCCATTCCTGACTTAGATTTTATCTCTGCGGGGCCTACACCCCCGAATCCGTCTGAGTTGATCATGGGTAGCCGTTTTGATAACGTTTTAGAGGAACTGCACCAAATCTATGATATCATTCTGGTGGACAGTCCGCCTGTAGGATTGGTGACTGATGGGGTGTTGATCATGCGGAAAGCCGATATCCCATTGTACATTGTTCGGGCTAACTATTCTAAAAAGGCGTTCCTGAAAGGTATTGATAAACTTGTCCGTACGAACCACCTCACCAATATGGCCGCCATCTTAAATGATGTGAGCGGTGCCAACATGTACGGGTACGGATACGGTTACGGCTATGGGTACGGATACGGACAAGGATACTATGATGAAGAAGAGAAGCCTTCGGTTGGAAATAAACTGAAGTCCCTTTTCAAATAAGGCTATGTGGGGGAGTCTTCGTAAACTCTGGGGGAAGGACGAGTCGGTTGCCTTTACTTTTGCTGCTCTTCGGGCAGACATGCACTCGCACTTACTTCCTGGCTTAGATGACGGGGCCGAAACCTTGGAAGATTCTATGCAGCTTCTTGAAGGCCTTTATGCCTTGGGCTTCCGGAAGCTTTGTATGACGCCTCATGTTATGGGTGATTTTTATAAGAATACGCCTACAGCAATAAGGGAAAAGCTGAAGGACCTTCAAGAGGCTGTGGCCTTACGCGGGATTAAAATTGAGCTTTCCTGCGCAGCAGAGTATTACTTGGATGAATGGTTCTTCGCTAAAGTGCAGGCAGGGGAAGAGTTGTTGACCTTTGGAGGAGATCGTAGGTTTCTGTTGATAGAGACCTCTTATATGAACGAACCTGCTCACCTGCGTCAAGTGATTTTCGCTACCCAAGCTGCTGGTTATACTCCGGTTTTGGCCCATCCTGAGCGGTATGCCTATTTCTATGGAAGGATAGAAGCTCTGTTTTCCCTTCGAGAAACGGGGGTGTTGTTTCAGATTAACCTGAATTCCTTGGCAGGCTATTATTCAAAGCAGGCCAAGGAGGTAGCTCGTCAGCTCATAAAGAGAAAAGCAGTAGAGTTTCTGGGAACTGATACGCACTCTATGAAACACATCAAAGTGCTGGAACGAGTAGTCAAAGAGTCTCTTTTCCAGGAAGCATTACGGTTGCCCCTTCTAAACGCTTCCTTATAAATTAAACCTGCCTTCCTTTGAAACATGTATTGATAACCGGTGGTAGTGGCCTTTTAGGCCATTTTCTTTTGCTGCGTTTGCTAGAGGAAGGTTACGCTGTGACGGCTTTGTACCGGCAGACTGTTTCCGAGGTAACTCACCCCAACCTGCGGTGGGTACAGGGAGATGTCTTGGACCCGATGCTGGTCAGGTCCTTGGTGCAGGAAGTAGAGGAGGTGTATCATTGTGCCGGTTTCGTCTCGTATGCTCCCCAGGACGCAGGGTTGCTCCAGCAAGTTAACGTGGACGGTACTACTAATGTAGTGGATGCGTGTCTGGCCAAACCGGGGGTGCGTCTGTGCCATGTGAGTTCCATTGCGGCCATCAACCGGAAAAAAGGAGAGAAAGTCATTCATGAAGAGGCAAAGTGGGACTCCGCGGCTGAGAGATCAGTGTATGCCTACTCTAAACATTATGGAGAGGTGGAGGTTTGGAGAGGGATCTCAGAAGGCTTAAAGGCTGTTATTGTAAACCCTTCGGTCATTCTTGGTCCGGGTGATCTGGATCGAAGCAGTACCCAGCTTTTTAAATATATTTCTGAAGAGCGTGCCTTCTATACCCACGGGTATGTTAACTTAGTAGACGTGCGCGATGTAGTGGATGCCATGGTGCTTTTAATGAACGGAAACCATTGGGGAGAACGTTTCATCATCAATGGCCACCAAACTTCCTATCAGCACTTCTTCCACTCTGTGGCAACGTTGATGGGGAAAAAAGCTCCCTTTGTGAAGGTGCCTTCCTGGGTAGCGGAAATTGTTTGGCGGCTTGAAAGTGTGCGGGGAAGTTTAACTGGAAATAAACCCCTGATTACTAAAGAAACTGCCCGAATTGCGAAAGAAGAGCACTTTTATTCCAATGAGAAAATAAAGGCGGCAACTGGAATATCGTTCCGTCCGTTGGAAGATACCCTGCGTTGGAGTTGTAAACATTTGGCTGTGACTAAGGCCGTTTGAAGCACCTCTTGGCGGGGAAAGGTGTTGTATGGAAAAGGACACGAAATTTTTGTGCCCATGTTGAGATTTACTTGTAGATGAACGATAATTTTGAAGATTTCTCCAACGAAGACCTGGACCTCGTAAGAAGGTTTGAGAGCATGTTGGAGGCCAATGCGACTGTTTTTTTTGATCTCTCTGATTACGAGAGTATCATAGATTACTATGCTAATAGTTTTAACTATAGCCAGGCTTTGAAAGCCTGTGATGTGGGAATTACGCAGTATCCTTTCTCCACCGAATTACTGATTGACAAAGCGCAGGTACTGGCAATGTTAGGTGCTTTTGATGAAGCCCTGCACCTGGTGGAAGAAGTGGCCCAGATGGAGCCAGACAATGAAGATATTCCGTTAACCAAAGGCATCATCTTTAATCAGAAGGGTGATTTTGCCTTAGCCATTGATTGCTTTAAACAGGCTGTAGATCAGTCTGATGTGAAGGATGATATCTATTTCAACATAGGGCTTTCTTATCAGAGTTGGGGCAAGTTCAAGGCTGCCATGAAATACTATAAGAAGAGCCTGCTCCTGAACATAGAAAATGAACTGGCACTGCAGGAACTTCTGTACTGTCTTGAAATTACGGGTGAGGGCGAAGATGTTATTGCTTTCTTTCAAGGGTTTGTAGATGAAGATCCTTACTCCGCCATGGCGTGGTTTAATCTGGGTTTGGCCTTCAGCCGACTGGGAAGCCATGAGAAAGCGGTGGGTGCCTACGAATATGCCACGTTGATCCAGCCAGATTTGGCCCCCGCTTACGTGAACCTTGCCAATAACTATGTGTACATGGGCGAGTTCACCAAGGCCATTGAGTCTTTTCAGGGAGCCTTGGAGCACACAGAACCCAACGCAGATATTCTTTGCAACATTGGGGAGTGCTATGAAAAGCTCTCCCAGTGGGATCTATCGCACAAGTATTACCAGAAAGCCATTGACCTTTCCCCGGAGATGGATGAAGCGTGGTTCGGGATTGGGGTGATTCTTGATTTGCAGGGAAAATGGATGGAGGCAGTTCATTTCTACCGAAAGGCAATTTCTTTTTACGCAGAGAACTCAGATTATTGGCTGGCTCTAGCTGCTGCAGAGTACCAATTGGGGAATATTATTTCCAGCGTGGAAGCGTATGAGCAAGCCAGCACATTGGCTCCGGAGAACAAAGACATCTGGCTCAACTGGTCTATCATTCTCTACGAGCAAGGTAATTACGAAGGAGCTATTGATTTGCTTCTGAACGCATTAGAGCTGCAACCAGATGAAGCCGAGCTTCAGTACCGCTTATGCGCCTATAGTTTAGCAGCAGGAAAGTATAAACAAGCATATAATTATCTAGAAAATGCTCTAATTTTGGACTTCGATAAGCATAAGCTTCTTTTTGATTTCTTTCCTGAGCTGGAGTCGCAGCGAGCGTTGGCCCGCCTGATTGACCAGTATCGCAAATAAACAGTGCATGAACTACGAACTTTCCCACCTTCCCCAACGCACCTCTAAACCTAGAGAGAGCGGTTTCACCATGGCCATGGACAAAGGCCTGAGCTTAAGAGAAACTGAAAATTTTGTTGAGGTTGCGGGGGAGTACGTAGATATCGTCAAATTGGGGTGGGCTACATCTTTTGTGACCCCTAACCTAGACGAGAAAATTGGGATTTACAGGGCGGCCGGAATCCCGGTGTATTTGGGAGGGACCCTGTTTGAGGCGTTTTTAGTGCGTGGCCAATTTGAGGATTACCGGAAGTTGCTGGATAAGTATAAACTGACTTATGCCGAGATATCTGATGGATCTATTGAAATGGACCATGATCTTAAATGTCAGTACATCCGCACTTTAGCCGAGCAGGTTACCGTGCTTTCCGAGGTTGGGTCAAAAGACGACCAGAAAATCATTCCTCCTTACAAATGGATCAGCCTGATGCAGGCCGAGCTGGATGCGGGTGCCTGGAAAGTGATTGGCGAATCAAGAGAAGCCGGGAACGTGGGGCTTTTCCGCTCAACTGGTGAAGTAAGGAGCGGGCTGGTAGAAGAGATTCTCACCAAGATTCCGTTTGAGAAAATCATCTGGGAAGCTCCCCAAAAAGCACAGCAAGTATTCTTTATCAAATTGCTGGGGGCCAACGTGAACCTGGGCAATATCTCGCCAAATGAGATTGTTCCCTTGGAAACCATCCGGTTGGGACTTAGAGGCGATACCTTCACCCATTTCCTGGACAAAACTTTATTAGACAAACTGATCTAACCTCTCTTAGCTACCTCTTTCATGGAGTTACTCCGCCAGTTCATCGACCTTTTCCTGCACCTGGATCAGCACCTTAGCCAAATTATCTCTGACTACGGCACCTGGACCTATGCCATTCTCTTCCTTATTATTTTTGTGGAGACAGGTGTGGTAGTAATGCCGTTCCTTCCCGGTGACTCTCTTTTATTTGCCGCTGGGGCGTTTGCCGCTACCGGAGTGTTGAATATCTGGCTTTTGCTGGTATTGCTTTTTGTGGCCGCTTTCCTAGGAGATACTCTAAACTACCTTATCGGGGATTACTTCGGGCCGAAGGTATTCAAACGAGACTACCGGTTCCTGAAGCGGGAATATCTCCTGAAGACCCAAGCCTTCTATGAGAAACATGGCGGCAAAACCATCATCTTTGCCCGTTTCATTCCTATTATCCGTACGTTTGCCCCGTTTGTGGCTGGTGTAGGAACCATGAAGTACAGCAAATTCTTGTCCTACAACATCATAGGAGGCTTTCTGTGGGTAGTGGGCTTTGTGGTCGCTGGCTTCATCTTCGGGAACATTCCAATTGTGAAGAAAAACTTCACCTTAGTGATTTTCGGGATCATTCTGATCTCCATCATTCCGCCAATCTATGAATTGGTAAAACAGAAAATGAGCCCCAAGCACCAGTAAGGGTAGGTAGTGCCAACTCGCAGAATGCCGCCATGGAAAATGAATACGGGCTGATTGGGTATAAGCTGTCTCACTCTTTCTCTCAGAAGTACTTCACAGAAAAATTCCGGACCGATGGAATTGAGAACAGTGTGTACCATCTCTTTGAGTTAGACTCCATCTATGAGTTTCCGGCGCTCCTGCAAGCCCATCCTAACCTGAAAGGGTTGAATGTCACTATTCCGTATAAAGAAGCCATAATTCCTTTTCTGGATGAACTGGAGCCTGCCACTGCTCGCATTGGGGCGGTGAATGTGATTAAGTTTGACAACGGCCGGCTTATTGGCCACAATTCAGACTACCAGGGATTCATGCAGTCACTGCAGCATTTTTATCCGTGTTTCCCGCTGTCACAGGCGCTGGTATTGGGAACGGGCGGGGCGGCCAAGGCAGTAATAGCCGCGCTGGAATACCTGAACATTTCCTACAAAGTCGTCTCCAGGGAGAAGAAACCAGGTCACCTTACCTACGAGGAGCTCACGGCTGGTTTCATGTCTTCTGTTTCCCTCATCATCAACGCCACTCCGGTAGGCACCTTCCCCAAAGAAGACGAGGCTCCGGCCATTCCGTACCACCTCTTGTCCTCGCACCATTACCTGTATGACCTGGTGTACAATCCCGCCGAGACCCTTTTTATGAAACGCGGAAAGGAAATGGGGGCCAAGACCATCAACGGCTATGAGATGCTCTGCCTTCAGGCCGAGGTAGCCTGGCAAATCTGGCAAAGCTAATCTTATTTCAAGCCTTCTTTCTGGAAAACGGCCCTAAAGCAGTGGCTCCTTCACCTATTGTCTAACTGGCATCTACCTGAATTTCTAGGTATCTTTCTGTGCTCCAAAGATTATTCAGCCTGCTGAAATAATTTTTTTACTTTGGCCGCAACCGCCATGCAACCATTCCTGCACCAGAAGGCTCTTAGCAGTAGAAGATCAGTTAAATGACCCTCCGTTGAAAATTTTCAGACCGAAAGATCCTACCGAGGCAGACCTTATCAAAAGGGCTGTGGCCGGCAAGCGAGATGCTCAGCAACAGCTGTACCAACAGTATGCGGGCAAAATGCTGGTCGTGAGTAAGCGGTATGCCCGAACGGATTTTGAGGCCGAAGATATTCTCCAGGACTCTTTTGTGAAGGTCTTCCTTTACCTGAAGAACTTCAAAAGCGAATGCCCCCTGGAGTTCTGGATAAAGCGGATCGTGATCAATACGGCCCTGAAACACCAGCGCACCAACCGGCACCTGATGGTCACTGACCAGGAGGAAGAGTGGGAAGATGTCTCCGAGCATGATTCCATAGACAGCCAGTTTGCCTATGAAGAACTGTTGGAGTTGGTGCGGGCATTACCGCCTCGCTATCAGGCGGTTTTCAACCTGTATGCCATTGAAGGCTTCTCCCACAAAGAAATTGGGGAGATGCTGGACATAACCGAAAGTACTTCAAAGTCACAATACTCCCGCGCCCGCGCCAGCTTACGGCAGGCCTTGCTGCGGTTAAAACAGCAATACCATGAAAAAGTCACCGGCTGAGAAGGAACAAGGCCAGTCAGTGGAAGATATCTTCCGGAAGGGCTTTGCTGAGGCTGAGAGTGCGCCACCTCCCCGCATTTGGGAGAACGTGAATCTTGAATTGGAGAACCATGACCTGCAACGGTATAGGAGACAGGTGGTGGTGTACCGGTCCATTGCTGCGGCTTTCCTGCTGCTGCTCATTTCTGCCGGCATTGTTCTGTGGCAGCAAGATGGTTCGCTTGTAGAGCAACCGGGTAATACCTTGGCTACTTCGCAGGAGAAAGTGGGGGATGTTTCCTCTGATGTTTTCCGGCCAGAGGATTCAGAAACGAAAGTGGTGCAAATAGAAAGCGAACCACCAGGGCAGGTTGCGTCTGTTTCAAAGCCATTTTCAGGAAAAGCCCCCCAAAGCAGCAGAGTAGCGGTGGCAAGATCTACTAGGAAAGAAACTGCCGGCCCGGTTTCTCCTCAACAAACCAAAGCACCATTTGAAATAAAAGCGCAGCAAAGCGTAAACTCCCCGGTTTCTCCGGAGATTCAGGCGGCAAGCCCTTCCAGGGGAAATGCTTCCCCGGAGAACGTTTCCCAACCTGAAAAAGGAGCGGCGGAAGCCAACTCCCGCTTTGCGCAAAGCGGGGCGGACAAGCCATTTCCCCGATCCCTGATAAATACTTTGTCTTTTTCTAAGGCTTTGCCTGCAGCGATAGATTCTTCCAAAGCAGCTCCTGAGAAGACTATATTGGCTCTGAAAGAGACCGTGAACAATACCTCGGCCGAGGCCCAACCGGTTAGCAAAGGCAATGAAGCAGAAGAAGGGGACGTTTACAAGTGGAGCGTGACCATGGCGTACAGCCCTCAGTATGCGTACGCCCCCGTGAAAATAGGAAACAACCCTTCTATGGACAATGCGGCAATAGGACAGTCTCAGGTTTACCAAGAGTACCGGCAAGCGGTAGAAGAGTACAACGAAAGCTATACGCCTACTTACTCGTACTCGGCGTTGGTAGGAGCCAGTTACAGGTTCAATGACAAATGGCAGCTGGAGACCGGGATCTTGTATACGCAGAACGAGGCAACAACTACTCAGAGTTACGTGGTGTATCAGGGAGGCTATGCCCAGGCTTACATTCCCGGAAACGTGGGTAATAGTTTTACTGGAAACTCCGGAAAAAGCGCCCCGTTGGTGGCCAGTGCCTTGGATCGGGCGGCTGCCGTGCAACCTGTTTTTGTGAACCGCACAGACCGGTACAATACCAGGTACCGGTACCAGCAGGTGGGCCTGCCGGTTCGCCTGGCCTACAGGTTGAACTTCAATAAAGTCTACGCTCTATTCTCTGGCGGGGTCAACATGAACCTGCTTGTGCAGAACTCTATTGTGCCAGAAACAGATCAGGTACAGGCTGTAACCTTTGGCTTGAATGACAAAGATTCGCCTTACCATGCACTACAGTGGGCAACCACTACCTCAATTGGGGTTGGATATGACGTCACCAGGAAGATGAGTATTCTGATAGCCCCTGAGTTCACGTACTCGCTTACCCCCATGGTACGAGATCAGCAGCAGGAAAACGCTTATCAACTGGGTGTGAGTATAGGCGGCAGATGGCGTCTTACGAAATAACGCGCTTACCTTTTTTACAAACCGAAGTAGGGGTTTGCCTGCCTTAAATGGTCTCATTTATCAAGGCGTACTCTTACCAAGTCCATTTACCATTATGAACAAGACTTGCTCTCTCCCCAAAGTAGTAAGAACCTGGGCATTATTATTCTCCGTTCCCCTGTACGTAGGAACCGCCGCCCTTTGGCTTAAAGAGGAAATCAAAAGTGTAGTAAGCGAGAAAGAAGAGAATATGGTAGCTGCCGTGAAGGAGCAAGTTCAGAAAGCCTTGGTAGACAAGAGTATAAAAAGAAAAACTTTACTTTTACCTTGATTCTTTTAAAACACCAAAGTATCTTCAATTTTAAAATCAGAGCAGTAGTATAAATGAAAGTAGGAAGAGTGGCTTTTCTAGGACTTGCGGGAATGTTGGCTATGGCCAGCTGCGAAGAAAAGGAAGTAACCAGTGATTGTTTCCAGGCCGTGGTTTTAGACCAGGGCTGTGGCACCGTATTGGCTGTCTTAGATACCGCCGCTGCCCGAATTGTAGATACAAAGCCCAACAATGACACGGTGTACGTGAACACCTTTGACCTGCATCCGGTTTACCAGGTGCCCGGCAAAACCCTGTACATCACCATGCGGGCTATGTCCCAGAGCGAAGCGCCTGATTGCCCGGGCTTTATTCCTATCATTTATCCGCATGTGAAGGTGCTTTCCGTGAGCGAAACGCCTTGTAACTAAGTTTAAAGATTTTCCTACCTCATAGAAACCAGAAACGCCGCTTGTGTAAAGCGGCGTTTTTTGCGTTATTTTAGTAAAGGAGCCCTAAAACACCAGTAAATTTAGCACCGAGCTAAACTCTCTTGCGCAGCTTGGTGTTATAATACGTTACCTTTGATTGTATTTAATTCCTCTATGGATTTTCAATTAACATCAGAATTCCAACCTACCGGCGACCAGCCCAAAGCCATCAAGGAACTGGTGCGCGGCATAAAGACGGGCGAACACGCACAGGTATTGCTAGGTGCCACGGGTACCGGTAAAACCTTCACCGTGGCCAACGTGATTCAGGAGGTGAAAAAACCTACCTTGGTGCTGTGCCACAACAAAACGCTGGCTGCGCAGCTTTACGGTGAGTTCAAGCAGTTCTTCCCCAACAACGCGGTAGAGTACTTTATCTCCTACTATGACTATTACCAGCCCGAGGCCTACATCGCTTCCTCTGATGTGTTCATTGAGAAAGACCTGGCCATCAACGAAGAGATTGAGAAACTTCGGCTTCACGCCACCTCCGCGCTGCTTTCTGGCCGCCGCGATGTGATTGTGGTGGCATCGGTGAGCTGTATTTACGGTATCGGGAACCCCGAGGAGTTCGGGAAAAACGTGATTCCGTTGGCGCCGGGTATGAAAGTGAGCCGCAACAACCTGTTGTACCAATTCGTGTCCATTCTCTACAGCCGCACCGAGGTGGAGTTCACACGTGGAACCTTCCGGGTGAAGGGCGATACCGTAGACATTTTCCCGGCTTACGCCGATTTCGCTTACCGCATCTATTTCTGGGGCGATGAGATTGAGTCCATCCAGCGCATAGATCCGCAGAGCGGGAAGAAAATCGCCGATGAAGAAGGTATTTCGCTGTTTCCGGCCAACCTCTTCGTGACGGGTAAAGACACGCTGAACCAAGCCATCAACGAGATTCAGTTCGATATGGTGGCCCAGCATGAGTACTTCCTGAAAGAAGGCCGCGACAACGAAGCAAAACGCATCAAAGAGCGCACTGAGTTTGATTTGGAGATGATCCGGGAACTGGGTTACTGCTCCGGTATTGAGAACTACTCCCGCTATTTCGACCGCCGCGAGCCCGGTGCCCGTCCGTTCTGTCTCTTGGACTACTTCCCAGATGATTTCCTGATGGTCATTGACGAGAGCCACGCTACGTTGCCGCAGGTACGCGCCATGTGGGGCGGTGACCGCTCGCGTAAAACTGCCCTGGTGGAATACGGCTTCCGGTTACCGGCTGCCATGGACAACCGTCCGCTTACCTTCAATGAGTTTGAGAGCGTGATGCACCAGGTCATTTTCGTGAGTGCCACCCCCGGAGACTACGAGATCCAGAAATCGGAAGGCGTGGTGGTAGAGCAGATCATCCGTCCGACCGGCCTTTTAGACCCCGAGATTGAGATCAGACCCAGCCAGAACCAGATCGATGATTTGTTGGACGAGGTGGACAACCGCATCAAGTCCGGCGACCGTATTCTGGTGACCACGCTGACTAAACGCATGGCCGAGGAACTCACCAAGTACATGGAGCGCCTCAACATCAAGGTGAAGTACATTCACTCTGAGGTGAAAACCCTGGACCGGGTGGAGATTCTGCGCGAGCTTCGTTTGGGCATCATTGACGTGCTCATTGGCGTGAACTTGCTGCGTGAGGGTCTTGACTTGCCTGAGGTAAGCTTAGTGGCTATTCTGGATACTGATAAAGAAGGTTTCCTGCGCGACCAACGCTCCTTGATCCAGACCATCGGCCGGGCTGCCCGGAACGAGAACGGGAAAGTATTGATGTACGCCGACCGGATGACCGGTTCCATGCAGCGCGCCATTGATGAAACCAATCGCCGGCGGGCGGTGCAGATGGAATATAACCTGGAGCACGGCATCACGCCAAGAACCATTCTCAAGTCCAAAGAAGCGATTATGGAACAGACCTCGGTGGCAGACTCCAGCAAGCGCGAGCCGAAAGCCTACGCCGGTCCGGATGAAAGCCTGATGTCGGTGGCCGCTGATCCGGTGGTGCAGTACATGAAGAAGGACGAACTGGAGAAAGTCATCAAGAAGACCGAGAAGCAGATGGAAGCCGCCGCCAAGGAGCTGGATTTCCTGCAAGCCGCCAAATTCAGAGATGAACTAGCCGAGCTGCGCAAACTGCTCAAAAGCAAACGCGATTAAAGTCAGTTAATGGCAAAAAGGAAGCCTCGTCTGTTTTAAAGCCGATTTCATAGAAACGGCCTTGAAACAGACGAGGCTCTTTTGTGAGGTCAGTTTTAAGGCAATAAAACAACCTTTCTGGTTCTCTGATACGTGTCGGTTTTCAGGGAAACGTAATAGATCCCGGGAGCAGAGTGAGGAGACATCCAGTACAGGGTATTGATTCCAGCAGGTACTTTGTGCTCTTGTTTGTATACCGTGGCTCCTTTGGCATCTGTCACCTGTAGCTGGACCGTAGAAGTCACCGGAACGGTAAACCGTAAGTTCAACTGACTTTGAAAGGGGTTAGGGAAAACCTCAAGTTTCAGGGTAAGGTCATCAGTTGGTTTGTCGGAGCCTAGGAGGTATATCTTGGAGTACACCACGTTGTCAAAAGGCTGCAGGGCGAAAATCCGGTTCTGCTTGTTTTCGGCAAATTGGAAGTGGTGCAAACTGGAGGCATAAGGCGGTGTCCCGATGTTCTCCATGTCCCTTGTCCAGGTGGTCCCTTTGTCTTTAGATACCAGAATGCCTCGGCTGGGCCAATTGCTCGTCCATAAAGTGCCGTCTTTGCTCACATAAAAGCTATGGGCGACAGGCTGGTCCCAGTAATTCCAGGAAGTGTTGTGGGTGAGGTACAAAGGACGCCACGTCTTACCTCCATCCGCTGATTTAAGGGTTCCTCCCACTGCCAAACTAGAGGAACTTCCGGCTACTCCAATATACAGGCTGTCGTTTTCATCCACCGCAATAGAATGCAGGTACGCCACATTGAAGTTTTCAATCTCCCTGAACTTGATGTCTACGGGTTGCCAGGTGGTTTGCTCTTTTTGTCGCGTGTATAAACCTATTCTGGTGTCTTGCCGTCCGTTCCCGTCATGGGTGCCTACGTACACCTGATCATTCTTCCCGATGACTAAGGTCCAGGCGCTTAAGGTACCGGCCATCCCTTGGGTGTCTTTCGTCCAGGTTTGGCCATTATCAGGGGAGGTGAATACGCCGTCTCCCACGTAATATTCTTCATTGCTACCGTCTTCGCCCATGTCTCCGGTGACCAGATACAGCATTCCCTGGCTGTCTGAAACAATCTTCCGGATGGAGTAAGTACTGCCTATCGGGTGAGAAGTCCAGTTCAGGCCATGGTCAGTGGAGCGATAGACAGTTCCTTTTCCGCCGGCCAACAGAGTTCCGTCTGCTTTCGCCATGATACTGATCACTGCGTGCGGCAACACCTGCTGCCAGGTCCTGCCATCGTCAGAGGTAAGGATACCTGCATCGGTGGACCCAATGAAGAGCTTGTCATTCACCGGACTGATGGCAATGCTGGTGGTATTGGCAAAAGTAGAGATAAGGGGTGGACTCGGAGTCCAAACCGCCTGTCCAGACGCCTTTGTCAAAAACAGGCCTAAAACGGAGATAAGCGCCAGCAATGATTTCATAAGGTAGACAATCAGGAAAGTATGGGTTTTTAAGAGAGATTCCAGAAGTAGGGAAGTGGTTGCAGGAGAGGCTATTTTTCTTTAAAATTTTCAGGAGTCACTTGGTTGTGCATCAGGAATTTACAGAACCCGATACCGGAAAGTGGGAGTGAAATTTCCGCAGAAACTAGGGGTAATAACGCTTGGAATGGTCTTTGCTTTGAGGAAATACCTGTCTTTAGAAAAAAGAAGTGGTTGGGACATATCAGGTGCAGTTGGAAATAATGAGACAGGTATCGCTCCATCTAACCCTTATGTTACCCATGAAAAAACTTTTCCACCTGCTCTGGCTTTTGGCTGCTCCTTATCTTATGTCTTCCTGCTCAGAAGAGGATGCACCTGCTCCAACCCCTTATGCACAGCTTACCTCAACGGTAGTCTATTCCAAGTTTACCAATGACGGGTATCTGCCCAAAGATTATCCAGCTACGGAAATGCGCGTGTACACCGGAGACACTATCCGGTACAACTTTCGGTTTGAGACAAACCAAGGCATAAAGGACCTCAAAGTCTATGATAATCTGCGCGGCCGCAATTGGCACCTAATGGTAGGTAGTGGACAGCTGACTCAACAGAATGGAGTATGGATAAACGAATACACGTTGGAATACCTGGTCAACAGTTATATAGTGCAAGCCAAACCCGGCGAGACCATCACACTCACGGTGGAAGCCGAAGATAACAACGGTACCATCTACAAAGATCCGGTTACTGGTAAAGTCCCTGAGATAAAGTTGACCATTGCCGAGCCGTATGTCTACCAAGATATGAAACTGTATAACCATTGGGGTAACTCAAAGAACTCACTGGTTGTGGTGCATGATACAGAAGTTCCTGGTGTCCCTCAGCAAGGACTAATAAGTGAACCATACCCTTCCTCTCTTGCCTTGATAAGTAACAGGATGCCGCCCCGAGGTTGGTTTGATAACCGTTTTGAGCACGGTTTCGCTTCCGGCAGTTGGTACGGAGAGCGGCAGGCTGTTTTCGTGAAAGTCCCCGCTGGCGCCAAAAACTGGAACCAACCCAACCAGATTGCTGCCGGCATGAGACAGTATGGGCCTGCTTCCGGAGTGGTAGAGAACGTGCAGGAAGGAGACGTTTTTGCCTTCAAATACAGTCCTAACCATTCTCCAGTTATCTACGGCCTTGTAGAAGTAAAGAAGATCGTAGACGATTATGACACCGCCGCCGGCAACGGCAACGATGAGGATTACATGGAGCTTGACATCAAGTACTTTCCGGGGTACCGCTACTAGGTTAAACTTTACCAACATTTCAGGCTTAATTTCTTTAAAATCGGCCTAAAACAGAAAAGCCGCTCTGCATAGTAGAGCGGCTTTTCTGTTTCTAAATAATCCTTTTAGGACATCATCAGTTTATCTGGTGTGATAGGCAGTTCCCGTATCCGTTTGCCGGTGGCGTTGAAGATGGCGTTGGCAATGGCCGGGGCTACGCCGATGATCGCGATTTCCCCGATGCCTTTGGTGCCGTTAGGGTTATTGATGAGGTCAGGCTTGTTCACGAACAGAGACGAGATGTTAGGCGCATCGGCGTGAACAGGCACGTGGTATTCGGCTAAGTCTTTGGTCACGTACCGCCCGAACCGATGGTCCATCACGGCACCCTCGGTCAAGGCCATACCTATACCGCCTACCGCACCACCAATCATCTGGTTTCCGGCGGTCTTGGCATTGACGATGGTTCCGGCATCAGCGCAGGACACTACGTTGGTGACCTTAATCTGGCCGGTTAACGGATGCACCTGAACTTCGGCAAAATGCACCGAAAACGAGTACATGGAGTATTTCTGCCGGAGAGCGCCGTCAGGAGAAGATTCCTCCGTCACTTCAATCTCTGGTAAGTTCTGTTGCTTCAGGATATCAGCAAAGGAAAGCCGGGCCGAAGGGGAGGCCGTTAAAGAAACAAACCCGTCTTTGAACGTCAGGTTCTCCACGGTTACGCCTTTAAAGCTGGTATCAGCGTTGCCGGCGACTATGCTGGTTAAACGCTTTTTGAGTACCTGGCACACGGCATGCACCGCCGAACCAACCGTAGCCACTGTAGCTGAACCACCCTGGCTGGGGGAAGGAGGATACAAGGAGCTTCCTAATTCAAACACGATTTTCTCCGGAGGCAGGCCCAGGTTTTGCGCCGCAATCTGCACCATGGCCGTTCCGGTTCCGGGACCAATATCCGTGGTGGCGCTTTGCATCACCAGGGTTCCATCTTTGTGCAGGGTAGCTTTCACTTTGGCCCGACCGCGGTTCGCCCCGAAGGTTCCTACGCCCATGCCGTAGCCTACCAGCCATTCGCCGTTTTTCACCTGTCCGGGTTTCAGTTGGCGCTTGCTCCAGCCAATCTTCTCAGCGCCCATCTGCATGGCCTCTTTCAGGTATTTGGTAGACCAGGGCAGGTTTTTCTCCGGGTCTTTATCGGTGTGGTTGATCAAGCGGAACTCCAGCGGGTCGATGCCCAGCACGTAGGCCATTTCGTCCAACGCACTCTCCAGCGCGAAGGCACCGGTGGCCTCGCCCGGACCGCGCATCCAGATAGGCGTACTCACATCCAGCGGCAGAATGCGGTACCGGGTGGTCACGTTGGGGCTGGTGTACATCATACGCGTCTGCTGCAAGGTAGACTCGGTGAACTCCTCATAGGAAGAGGTCTGCCCAATGGCCTCGTGCGTGATGGCGGTGATTTTTCCGTCTTTGGTGGCGCTCATGCCTACTTTCTGCCAGGCGTGCGGCCGATAGCCCACCATGGTAAACATCTGCTCGCGGGTGAGCATCAGTTTCACCGGGCGATTTACTTTCTTGGCGGCAATGATAGCAGCTGTCTCGTGCGGCCACGTGTGCAATCCGTTCCCAAAAGCTCCGCCCACAAACGTGGCAATCACCTTCACGTTCTCCACCGGAATGTTCCAGTCTTTGGCGAAAGCGTTCTGGGTTCCAATCACCGCTTGGGTTTTATCATAAACCGTGAGTTTGTTGTCAGCCTCCCAGTGCGCGATGATGGACTGCAACTCCATGGGGTTGTGGAACTCCGTAGGAATGACGTACTCGCTTTCAATTTTCAGCGGCTCGGTTTTATAGGCGTCTGCTTTCCCACGAACATAATCATTGAGCCCGTGTTTGGGATTCCGTTGGGCCGATGTTGGCAGGAATGCTTTAGGTACGTTTTGGTTGAAATCGGTGGCGTGTTTGTCTTCGTTGTACTGCGCCTTTACCAGTTTAGCCGCGTACATGGCCCGTTCCAGGGTGTCTGCTACTACCACCGCAATGGGCTGGTCGTTGAAGTAGATTTGGTTGTCAATGAAGACCTGGAGGGGCTTGCCCGTCGGTTTGGGCTCAGTGGGGTGCGCCTCCTGGGCATATCCGGGCACTTTAGGCGAATTTTGGTAATGCAAGACAGCTAAAACACCGGGGGCATTCTCAGCCCTTTTGGTGTCTATGCTTTTGATGCTGCCTTTGGCAATGGTGCTGCCCACCAACACGGCGTGCGCCATATTGGGCAAATCATATTCAGCGGAGTATTTGGCGGCACCCGTCACTTTCAGGCGGCCATCTACCCGGTCCATCGGCTTACCGACGGTATCTTGGAAGAAATAATCTTTCATAAGGAAGAAGGGTTAAGCAACGCCCGATGCGTTTTTCAGGGCCTGTACAATGGTGTTGGGGCCTAAAGTGAGTTTGAATTTATTGTGCTCAAATGCTTTCGCGCCGCGCATGGCAATCTCGGCGGTTTGCCGGAAGGTGGCTTCGTTCGCGGGTTTCCCGGCCAGGAACTGCTCCGCCTCCGTTAAACGCCACGGCTTGTGCGCCACACCGCCCATCGCCAATCTCGCCGATTTGATGTTACTACCGTCCAGATCTAACGCCGCTGCCACCGAAACCAAGGCAAAGGCATAGGAGGTCCGGTCGCGTACTTTGAGGTAGTTGACGTTTTTGGTGTAGGGGTTCTCCGGAACATCTACGGCCATAATCAACTCGCCTTGTTGCAGGTTGGTGTGGATTTGGGGTGTGTCGCCAGGCAAACGGTGAAACTCCGCGAACGGAATTTTTCTATCTCCTTTAGGGCCAGAAACCAGCACCGTTGCATCTAACGCCACCAAGGCCACGTTCATGTCGCTTGGGTTTACGGCAATGCATTTGTCGCTGTGCCCGAAAATAGCGTGCATGCGGTTATAGCCTTCCAGCGCTCCACAGCCGGTGCCCGGTTCGCGTTTGTTGCAGGGCATAGCCGTGTCATAGAAATACGGGCAGCGCACGCGTTGCATCATGTTGCCTCCCACCGTGGCCATGTTCCGGAGTTGCGCCGAGGCACCCGCGTTTAACGCCTGCGACAACAAAGGATGTTTCTCCAGCACCAGTTTGTCCTCGGCCACGGCACCATTCAAAGCCAAAGCCCCAATGCGTACGTTTCCGTTTTCCCGCTCTATTTTCCGAAGCGGCAGTTTGTTGATGTCTACCAATTTCTCAGGGTTCATGACGCCGCGTTTCATGAGGTCTACCAGGTTGGTGCCTCCGGCGATGAACATGGCCGTTTGGTCCTTGGCTACCGTGTCAATGGCTGCCTTGGGTTTGCTGGGCTTCACGTATTGAAAACCTATCATACCTTCTGCCCTCCGTTTTTAACTTCTTTAATGGCGTTCACAATGTTGGGGTAAGCACCGCATCGGCAGATATTCCCGCTCATGTACTCCCGGATTTCATCGTCAGAATCGGCGTGGCCTTCTCTCACGCAGGCCACCGCACTCATGATCTGGCCCGGCGTACAATAGCCGCACTGGAACCCGTCGTGCTTGATGAACGCTTCCTGCATGGGGTGCAGTTTATCACCGTTGGCCAGGCCTTCAATAGTGGTGATTTCCTTGCCATCCACCATAGGTGCCAAAGTAAGGCAAGACAAAACGCGTTGTCCATCTACGTGCACCGTACAGGCGCCGCACTGCCCGTAGTCGCAGCCTTTTTTGGTGCCGGTGAGGTGGAGTTGTTCGCGCAGCAAATCCAGCAGCGTGGTACGAGGCTCCACCGAGAGCTTCTGCTTTTTGCCGTTGATGTCCAGGGTTATTTTCACCTGCTCGAACACCGCCGCCACCTTCTCCTCAAATTTGAGTTCAGCAGCCTTCACCGCCGCCGAGGGAGCCAGCGCCAACGCCGTTAACAGGGAAGATTGCTTCAGGAAAGTACGCCGCGCGTCTGAATGTTGGGATTGACCACCCTCGCCCTCCGGAAGATGTTGGTCGGGGAAATTCTCTTGGGGCATATAAATCTAGGTTGGATTACGAATTCAACTACTAGTATACGCACATACCCAATTAGAAAGTATCTAAATAGGCGTAAATCCGGTGGTTTTGTCCCTTAAAGTGAGTTTCTACGGATAAATGTTTCAGGGCCGATTTCTAAGAAGGAGCCTTAAAACAAGCAGCTTACCCCTGGTCTTCCTGGGCTAGAAGCTTCACAAGCTCTACTTCCGTATCTTTGCCAAAAAATTACCTTTCATGTCCGCTCAACTTCCTGCTTCCATTACTTTCCGCACAGGTACTTCCGCCGATGCTCATTTGCTCGCTGATTTGGGCTGGCGCACCTTTGACGAAACGTTTTCGGCCTACAATAAACCCGAGGACATGGAAGCGTTTCACCCCACCATGTACGCCCCGGAACTGCAAGCCGCAGAACTAGCCGACCCTAATTCCACCTTCCTCATTGCTGAAGCAGAAGGGGAGGCCATCGCTTATATTAAATGGAGCACCGCCCCAGCCCCCACCGAAATAACAGGCAAAAGACCTCTGCAAATTAGCCGCTTGTATTTACTGCAAGCCTGGACCGGCTGCGGTTTAGGAGATGCTTTGATGAAAATGAGCTTAGAACGCGCCGCGCAAAACGGCCATGATGTGGTGTGGCTTACCGTGTGGGAAAGCAACGACCGCGCCATCCGGTTTTACCAGAAGTATGGCTTTGCCGAGGCAGGCGAGCTGACCTTTGTCCTGGGCGAAGACGTGCAGCGTGATTTGTACATGCAGCGGGAGGTTTAGGCCTGCTTTTACAAAATCGAGCCTGAAACAACCTTACACCACCAACAATCCTCTTTCTCTTAGGTCCAGCCAAGTGTCTGTAATCAGGAACTCCTGGAAGGTGAACATCTGGCCCTCGGGGTAATCAGCGGCCATATCCTTTAACAGAAACTTCGTGCCGAGGTCTTCGGACAGGCGGGTAAACCAAGTGTGTAGCCATTGTCCAACTTCCGGCGAGGTTCTGATTTCGTACTCCTCCGTTTTCTCCGTGAAGGTGAGTACCGCGTTTTGGAAGGTCCGGCCCTTCTTTGTTTTAGAAACAATCTCAATTTCCGGGGCATTACCCAGCCACAACACGCGCAGGTTCTGCTTCTCTGAATCAGGTTTACCGATGGCCTCTATCGCTTGGGCAATCATGTTCTTAGGATGAGAGGCACGTGGAACCTTGAAATCGAACCAGAAAGAAAGCGGCTCCTCCAGCCCGATGCCGTGCATGTAGTTATACAGCGCTTTCGCCAAACCAGCTCCGAAAAGCTCATGGTCGGCACCTTGCGGGTCTTCGTGCCACAAGTCATTATCCGCAAACAAACCTGGTTCCGGACCTACTTTCACCACACCGTATTTCTCAGGGTTCTTACCCACCGGACTGTGCGCGGTCATGGAAAACCGGTGCCAGTACCCTGATTGAATCACGTTCTGCTGGAACAACTGCCGGACCACTTCTAGGGAGTCAATCGTTTCTTGCGCAGTCTGCGTGGGGAAGCCATACATCAAATAGGCGTGTACCATAATGCCCGCGGCAGTGAAATCACGGGTCACGCGGGCTACTTGGGCAATGCTGACGCCTTTCTCCATCTTGGCTAGGAGGCGGTCAGAAGCTACTTCCAATCCACCCGACACGGCAATACAACCACTGGCCGCCAGCAAGCGGCAAAGGTCAGCTGAAAAAGTTTTCTCGAAGCGGATGTTGCCCCACCAGGTAATTTTCACGCCTCGGCGCAGCAATTCAATGGCTAAATCACGCAAAGCCAGTGGCGGCGCGGCTTCGTCCACAAAGTGGAAACCGGTCTGACCCGTCTGGGCGATAATCTGTTCGATGCGGTCTACCAGCAAAGTAGCCGGCGCGGTCTCGTAGCGGGAGATGTAATCTAAGGTGATGTCGCAGAAAGAGCAGCGTTTCCAGTAGCAGCCGTGCGCCACGGTGAGTTTATTCCAGCGTCCGTCGCTCCAGAGGCGGTGCATGGGGTTGAGTACTTCCACTACGCTCAGGTACTCGTGCAGTTTCAGGTCACTGTAATCGGGTGTGCCTACTTCGGTGTGCGGAATATCCGCATCGGTGGAGCCGTTGAGGTATTGCACCTCGCCGTTCAGCAATAGGAAGGTGCGTTGCAGTTGTTCTATAGAACGTTGGCCCTGGAAATGCTCCAGCAGTTTGAGCCACGGGCCTTCGCCATCGTCCAAAGTAATGTAGTCTATATAGTTGAAAATGCGGGACTCGCGCAGGCTTCTCAGTTCAGTGTTTGGGTAACCACCGCCCATGAGGGTTTTCACCTGCGGGTACTTCTGCTTAATAAATTGTGCCAAGCATAAGGCTCCGTACAAGTTTCCGGGAAAAGGTACGGTGAAACCCACCACGTCCGGCTGAACTTCCTGCATCCGCTCATCAAGTAAGCTCAGCAGCATCTGGTCTACCAGGTTGGGTGCGGTTTGCAGTTCCTCCTCCAACGGGTCAAAGGAGGTGGCAGACATCGCCAGTTTATCCGCGTAGCGGCTGAAACCGAAGTGCGGGCAAACGGTCTCCTTGATTAAATCCGCTAAGTCTTCAAGATAAAGAGTAGCCAAATGCCGAGCTCGGTCGGTGATGCCCATGGTTCCGAAGGCTTCTTCCAAATCGGCTAGTTGCAGAAAACGACTGGCTTCGGGCAGGAAAGAGCCTAAGGCAATAGGATGGGCCAGGGTGCTGTCGCGGCCCTGCAGGAAACGGATGACCGGCTCAATGGTGTCCAGGTAGGATTTGCGCAGGCGCAGCATCCGTTGGCTGTTGTCTGACAAGTCATAGGTACCGTCCAGAATGGCCTGAAACACCTGGTTCAGTCCTTTGCGGGAAAACAGGCGCAACACCAACTCCAGCCCAAAATCGGCTTGGGACACGTCAAACCCGCGGCCACGCAAAAAGCCTTTGATGTAGGCGGTGGCAGGGTAAGGGGTGTTCAGCTGCGTGAGGGGCGGCGTGATGAGCAGGATTTTAGGAGCGGCGTTCAAGGGAATTCTATTTTAGGCAAAGGTACGGAAAGAGTGCTGAGTCTTTGGTGCAGAGTTCTGAGTTAGAAGTTTTGATTTCGTGCTACTTTCTGGAAAATGGGCCTGAAACGAATGAGCTCTGCTGAGAAAGAAACAGGCTTTGGAGGGGATGAGTTCAGAAACAGAGGCTGATTGGCTGGCTGTTAACTGCACTCAGTCTGCTTTCGTATTAATTGGGGCAAGAGAAATCGGCTAAGATAAAACAGGTATGTTATGGCTATTCGGCTCACACAACCATTGAAGGTAGGATTGGCAGTGGGGGTCTTGCTGCTGGCTTTCAGGATTGCGCTTCCATTCATTGTGAAGAACTACGTGAACAAGACCCTGGAGGAACTGCCCGGCTATACTGGTTACGTGGAAGACGTGGATATTGCGCTCATCAGAGGGGCATACCAGATAGAAGGGCTGGTCCTGAAAGAAGAAGAAGGCAACCCCAAGTACCCGTTCCTGACCATTCCGCACACTGATCTGTCCATTGAGTGGAAGTCTCTGTTCAAGGGCAAACTGGTAGGCGAGGTATTCATGACCGGACCGGTGCTGAACATGGTGAATAGTTCCTCGTCCGGCACCTCAAAAGAGGACCCTAGCCTTGACCATTGGACCGAGGTAGTCAAAGACCTGATGCCCATCACCATTAACCGCTACGAGGTGCACAACGGAAGCCTCGCGTTTCTGGATTTCACGGCCTCACGCGATGTCCGCTTCCATATCAGCAGTATGGAACTGGTGGCCCTAAACCTGGCTAATGTGGAGGCTGTGGGTAAAAAGCTGCCTTCCTCAGTCACAGTGAGCGGTAAGTCCATTGGAGGTGGCACTCTGAAAGGAAAGATGCAGGTGAACGCCCTCAAACGAATCCCCGATTTCGATGCCGATTGTCAGTTAACGGGCGTAAACCTCACCAGCCTGAACAACTTCATCAAAGCCTACGCCAAGTTTGACGTAGAACGTGGCAAACTGGACATGTACGCCGAATTGAAAGCAACAGATGGTCAACTGAACGGGTACATCAAACCTTTCTTTGAGGAGGTGAAGGTTCTGAATTGGAAGAAAGACAAGAAAGAAGGCGGTATCCTGAGCGCCGTAAAAGAAGCCGTCATAGGTGTCTTCACCGAGGCCGCCGAAAACCAACTCCGCGACCAGATTGCCACCCAAATTCCTATCAAAGGCAATCTCAGCAACCCACAGACCAACAGCTGGAAGACCTTCATCAACGTACTCAAACACGCCTTTATAGACGCCTTTAGCAAAGGGATAGAAAACAGCCTATGACCCGAGCTCTGCGTCTTGGGTCATAGGCTGTTTTAGACTTTTTTTGAAGAAAAGGGGCTGAAAAGAGAATAGAGCTTAAGATCGAAAATGCATCTGCTTCCACCCTGGCAGTTGTAGCTTTTCAAATTACCTTAAAACAACCACCGTGTTTTAGGCCTGTTTACAGGAAACTAGCCCAAAACACGGTGGTTTGAATTTATAAGCCAATTGCTTAGTGCTGATGTTGCATACCTGAAGAGGAGGTGCGCGACCGGTTGCTGCCCATCATTAGACCGGGGTTCAGACGGAGGTAAATCTCGCCGGAAACCGGGGCCTTGCCATACAGCGGCTTCAGCAGTTTATCTGGCGCGAAGACAGAAGCCTGCACACCAACGGTTAAATACGTATTAGCGAAATTGGCGACGCGTTGACTCGTTCCTAGGGTAAGGGCGTGCACGTCAAAGACATCGTGGTGGTCAAACTGATCGGTAAGGTCCAACTCACCGGGTGTTTTCTGCACGTACTCATACCGGCCGTAAATGGCGGTTCTGTCCATCTGCAGGTTGGCTTCGGCAATGGCCGAATGCTCTTTGTGGTGTCCGCCGCCGTTGAAGCCCCAGATAAAGGCCGAGGTAAAGAACCTGTCACCGCCACCTGCCAGCGGACGGCTGTATAAGACCGAAGCCGTGGTGCGGGTCACGTCCTCCTCAGGCTCCAGTGACTCAGGGCTTTTCAGCCAGCCGCGCGATACTTGCAGGGCCCAGTTCTCTGTGGGGTTGTAGGATAGGCGAGCCGCATAAGAGTCAAAGCGGGCTTTGTCAAAGTCGTAGCGGTTTTCGTCGGGCTCACGGCCTGTGAAGTTAGAGCCTTCAAGCTTGAACTGCTTGTACCGGAACCCCACCGTAGCCACCCCGAAGGTAATGTGCGTGGCATCCTGCCAGTGGTGCCCCAGCGGCGACTCTGGGTTGTTGAACGCCGAGATGCGGTGCATGAACACGGGCGGACCCACCGGCGGCTCCCCAGGATATCCGAAGAAACCGTACACGTCCATATCCTGGTTCAGCATGTGCGTGTAGCCCACGCTGATTTCTGAAAACAAATCATGCGGGTGTTGGCGGTCTACCAGTCGTTTTCCGCCGCCGTAGGTCTCGCCGCTCTGGAACAGCAAGGGATAGCCGCGGTCACCCATGGTGAGTTCATCCAAACTCATCATCACACTGAAGCGCAACAAACCACGTTTACCCACTTCGCGTTGAGCCATTCCCATAAACCAGTTGGGGGCGTCTAGTTGAGAATCACCGCGCGAGCCTTTGTTGAAAATATCCTGCTTGTTGTAGCGGAGCCAAAGCTGACCGTGGAACATGAGCATCCAGTCGCCGGCGTGTTTCATGTAGCCATACATGGGCGTGGCATCGGGGTGCCAGGAGGTGCCGGAGCCGTTCCGGTTCATGGGCAGATTGCGGGAAAACGAGTGGCTCATGCCGCCCGTGCCGTGGCTCATGCCGCCCGTGCCGTGGTTCATGCCTGAATGTTGGGTAGTGTCAGAAGCCATCGCGGCGTGGTTCATGTTCATGCCGGGGTGGTGCTGGTGGCCTTTCGCGGTGTCTGCAGGCGCGGTATGTCCTTCATGACCCGAGGTCTTCGCTTTGTTCAGGCTATCGGCAGACATCTGGTGCCCTTGGTGCTGCGCAGAATCGGAAGTCATCTGGTGGTGCGAGTGGTCCTGCGGAGCTGTGGTTGCGGGAGCTTTCCGGGTTGAGGTTGCCGCGGGTTTAGTCGCCGGGGCCTTTGCCTTCGCCGGAAGGGGCGCGGGTTTCTTCTTGATGGGTTGAAGCTTTGAAGGTTTTGCTTTGGGAGCAGGCGCTACTTTTTTGGCTGCTGGGGCCACTTCTTTTTTCGTTTCCTTTTTTGCGGGCGGAGTATGGTGCTCATGCTGGGCCTGGGCGGTGAGTAGGCTCAGGGAAAGAGCTAATCCTAAGGTGAGAATTCGTTTCATAGTACAGGGGCAGATAAAGGTTGAATATCTGCTACAAAGAAAACGCATACCCCTGCCCGGAGTTTAACACCATTTTGTAAGACTTGTGTATAATTACAGGAAGAGGTCAACTTCATGCCTTTTAAGCCTGATTTCCTGAAAGCAGGTTCAAAACAGACCGAAACCGTAGCTTTGCCTTACATCAACCCCTTATTGTATGTTCCTGATTGAACTCACCTACAAAGGCCCATTCTCAGAAGTAGAACCTTTCTTGGCCGAGCACCTGGCCTTTGTGGACAAAGGATACGCCAGCGGCCATTTTGTAGCCTCCGGGCGAAAAGTACCGCGTGACGGTGGCCTTATTTTCTGCAAAGCCTCCAGCAAAGCCCAGGTAGAAGAACTCATGCAAGATGACCCGTTTGTATACCAAGACCTGGTGGACCTCCGGATTATCGAATTTGTGACTTCCCGCGAGCAGAAGGTTTGGCCGGATTAACAGAGGCATAAGCCCAACGTTTCAGGCCTGTTTTAACCAAAAGAGCCCTAAAATGGCTTTTATCGGGGCACCGCTTTCCTAAAAGAATTTAACATATAAGGTAAACTGACTGGGAAATTGCCGGTTTTCTTTTCAATAAGGGAAAAGGAAACAAGTATTCTTCGTAGAACCGAAAAGTCATCGCACTTGCTCCAGCAGGGGAGAGGGGCTGAATGAGGCGCAAGAGATGCAAATCAAGGTTAATTCAGCCAAAACATGACGCCATGGAGTTTTACCAACACCCTATAGACCAGGTTCTCCAGGACCTGAATACCTGCCCTCAGGGACTTTCCGCGTCCGAGGCCCAGCAGCGGCTTCAGACCCACGGGTACAATGAACTGAACGAAGCCGAGAAAGACCCCATCTGGAAACTGATTCTGGAGACGTTCAAAGACCCCATGGTCATTGTGCTCATGATTGCGGCCATTGTACAATTGGCCTTGGGCGAGGTGATGGAGGCGATCATCATCTTTGCCGTCTTAATCCTGAATGCCATTGTCAGTGTGGTGCAGACCAAGAAAGCCGAAGGAGCCCTGGACGCGCTTCGGCAGATGTCGGCTCCCTCAGCCAAAGTGCTGCGCGATGGCATCACCAACACCGTAGCCGCCCGAGAACTGGTACCCGGCGATGTCGTGGTGCTGGAGGCCGGTGACTTTGTCTCCGCCGATGGCCGGTTGCTGGAAACGGGCTCCCTGCGCGTAGATGAAGGCATGCTGACGGGAGAATCTGAAGCGGTTGAAAAACACACCGACGTCATCCCCGAAGATGCGCCCCTAGGTGACCGGAAGAACATGGTTTACAGCGGGGCTTTGGTGGTGTACGGCCGGGGAGCCTTTGTCGTGACCGCCACCGCCGAAAAGACTGAACTAGGCAAAATCGCGGGCTTGCTGGCCTCCGCCGAAGCCAAGCAGACCCCCCTGCAGCGCAAACTAGCCGATTTCAGCAAAAAGCTGGGCTGGGTGATTTTGGTGCTGTGCATCCTCATTTTCGGGGTGGAGGCGATGCGCGTCTGGATGGGCGGTGACACCCAGAACATGACCAACGCGCTGCTCAAAGCCTTCATGTTTGCCGTGGCCGTAGCCGTAGCAGCCATCCCCGAGGCGCTTTCTTCCATCGTAACCATCGTTCTGGCCGTGGGCACGAATAAAATGGCCCGGCGACACGCCATTATCCGCAAACTTCCGGCGGTGGAAACCCTGGGCTCCACCAGCGTCATCTGCACCGATAAAACCGGCACGCTCACCCAAAACAAAATGACCGTGGTAGACTATTACCTGCCCGGCAAAACCGCCGATGAATTCCCAGATGACCCCTCCAAATGGTCAGTGGCCGAGCAACGGTTGATGCAGGTGGCCGTTCTCTCCAACGATGCCCAAATCAATGAAGACGGAGCCGAAGTGGGAGACCCCACGGAAGTGGCTCTTATCGCTTTCAGTAACAAGAAAAACCAACCATACCGGCAGATTCGGGAGGAGTTCGCCCGGGAAGCCGAGTTGCCCTTTGACTCGGACCGCAAGCTCATGTCCACGGTGCACACCATTGAGGGACAACGCATGCTCCTGACCAAGGGCGGCCCCGATGTGGTGTTTTCGCGCTGTAACCGCGTGTTGGTAGACGGCGAAGAGCAACCCCTGACCCCAGAAGTGCTACAAACCCTGCAAGACCAGAACGAAGACTTCTCAGACCGGGCCCTCAGGGTGCTGGCCTTTGCCTATAAACCCTTGGAAACTACCTCTTCCATCAGCTTTGAAGACGAAAATGACCTGGTGCTGGTGGGGCTCAAAGCGATGATAGACCCGCCGCGCGAAGCCGTGTACGCCTCCATTGAGGAAGCCAAGAAAGCAGGTATCCGCACGGTCATGATCACGGGTGACCACAAAACCACGGCCCGGGCCATCGGGAGGGAGATTGGCCTGATGGACGAAAACGACATTGCCATTACCGGGCAGGAACTTGACCGATTGTCTGAAGAAGAACTGGACCGTGACCTGGAGAATATCGCCGTTTACGCCCGTGTCTCGCCGGAGAATAAAATCAGGATTGTACGTGCCTGGCAACGGAAAGGAAAGATTACCGCCATGACCGGCGACGGCGTGAACGATGCCCCAGCCCTCAAGCAAGCTGATATTGGGGTGGCCATGGGCAGCGGTACCGATGTCGCGAAAGACGCCTCGGCCATGATTCTGACCGATGACAACTTTGTCTCTATCATCAGTGCGGTAGCGGTGGGCAGAACCGTTTTTGACAACATCAAAAAATCCATCGCCTATCTGTTTGCTGGGAACCTGGGGGCCATCATCGCCATTTTGTTTGCTTTGGCGCTGGACTGGGTCAATCCTTTCACGCCCATTCAACTGCTGTTCATCAACCTCCTGAATGATTCCTTGCCGGCCATTGCGCTGGGCGTGGAGAAAGCAGAGCCTAATGTGATGCAACGCAAACCCCGCGACATCAACGAAGGAATTTTTGCCGGAGGCACCTTACGGTCCGTTATCATGCGGGGAATCTTGATTGGCGTGGCGGTGATTATCTCTCAGTACCTGGGCCTGCAGCAGTCAGAGGAAATGAGCATCGCCATGGCGTTTACCACCCTCATTCTGGCCCGCACACTGCAGACCTTTGCCGCCCGTTCTAATACCCAGACGGCTTTTGGCGCAGGCTTATTCCAGAACAAATATGTAGTAGGGGCGGTGTTGCTTTGCTTTGGGTTGTACGGGCTCACCGTGTTGCCAGGCATCCGGGAGATTTTCTCCATACCCCAGGATTTTGGCTTCTCCCAGTGGAAAATAGCGGCAGGCCTGGCAGCCGGGGCCGTTACCTTGATGGAAGTCTGGAAACTGATGCCCTGGGTTTCAAAGCGTAACTCTTAACCTTTTCCCCGGAAATCAGCCTGAAATCAGAAGGTAGGTCCAGGCACTTTCTGGTTTCACTTTTTTAAGCCTGTTTTAAGAAAAGAGTGCCTAAAACCCAACTACTTTTGAAGAATTTGTGTTAACAGGAGTCAGGCCCTTTCCATTTTCTAAGGAGAAGAGAAGCCTGAGCGAAAAGTAGAACTAAGGAAAAACGAATGCAGTCTTTAAGCGAAAAAGAATATAAAAACGAGTTTGTAGCCGCCTTTGACGGAGACGACAGCGGGAACACCAAGCCGCGTCAGACCCCGGGTGTCTTGTATAGCAAAGCCATCCCTACCCCGGTGGCGAAACCTGAGTTGCTGGCCTGGTCTGAGGAACTGGCGCAGGAACTAGGCATTGAGAAACCTGCCGGACAGAAAGACGTGGACATCCTGGGCGGAAACCATGTGGCCCCGTCTATGTACCCCTACGCCGCCTGTTACGCCGGACACCAGTTCGGGAACTGGGCCGGGCAGCTAGGCGACGGGCGGGCTATTATCTTGGGCGAGTGGCTGGCACCAGACGGAAAATCCTGGGAGTTCCAGCTGAAAGGCGCAGGACTTACCCCATATTCTCGTCGGGCCGATGGACGGGCAGTTTTGCGGTCATCGGTGCGGGAATACCTCATGAGCGAGGCCATGCACTATCTGGGCGTGCCCACTACCCGGGCTCTGAGTCTGGTTTCTACCGGTGACCAGGTGATGCGAGATATGTTTTACAACGGCAACCCGGCCTTTGAGCCCGGTGCCATTGTGATGCGCGTAGCCCCAAGTTTCCTGCGTTTCGGGAGCTTTGAAATGCCGGCCGCACGGCGCGAGAACGAGAACCTGCAGAAGTTGGTAGACTGGACCATCAGTCGCTACTATCCGCACATCCAAGGTGAAAACCGGATTCTGGACTGGTTTAAGGAAGTCGTGGAAAGAACCGCCAACCTGATGGTGGACTGGATGCGCGTGGGTTTTGTGCACGGTGTGATGAACACCGATAACATGTCCATTCTAGGGTTGACCATCGACTACGGCCCGTTCTCCTTCCTGGACGATTACGACCCAGACTTCACCCCCAATACCACCGACTTACCCGGCCGCCGGTACGCCTTCGGGAAGCAGGCTTCTATTGCCTACTGGAACCTGGGTTGTTTGGCCAGTGCCATCGCGCCGTTACTGCCGGGCACCGAGGAACTGGTAGCCGTCCTGGAAACCTACAGCGATTATTTCCACGAGAAATATTACGCCATGATGGCCAATAAACTGGGGCTGGACGAAGTCAAAGAAGGAGACCAGGAACTGATTACCCGTTTCACCCAAACCCTGTACACCCTCAACCTGGACATGACCATTTTCTTCCAGCAGCTAATGGAGTTGCCGCAGGAGCTTGGTTCAGAAGAAGAAACGGTAGCGCATTTCCAGGACAGTCTTTACCGTGATTTGGAGAAAGGCGAGCGTGCGGAGCTGCACACGTTGTTACAGGACTACGTTACCCGGTTGAAAGCCAATGCCGGTTCCCGAGAGGAGGCGGTACAGCGCATGCAGAAAAGCAACCCAAGAATCATCCTCCGGAATTACTTGCTGCACCAGGCCATAGAGCAACTGGAGAAAGGGGAGAACACGCTGTTCCTGAAACTTCAGGCCGCCATGAGAGACCCGTACTCCCGCAACCATGAGGAGTTCTTCGCCAAACGCCCCGACTGGGCCAGCCAGAAAGCGGGTTGCTCCATGCTGTCCTGTAGTTCCTGATTTCGGGCTATTATTCTGAAAACAGTCCTAAAACAAAAAAATGGACGCGGAAGTCAAAGGAGGTTAGTACATCTCAATGACTTTCAGCGTCCATTTTTTATTTATAGTGTAGGTGCCTCTCCGGAGAACATGCAATCCGTGCCCGGCAGCGAAAAGAACGGCGGCACCGCCCATGGTGTGTAAACCGTCTTGCCGGTCACTTTTTTCGTTGAGGTTCGTGAGGAAGTTGATGGCTCCTACCAAGGTGAAGATGGTGCCCGCCGTCTTGAGGAGCGCCCCACCAAAGTTGGCTACTTTCCGGCCTCCGGTGTGGTTGCGGAGCTGTATTTTCTCCACATCCTTCAGTGGAACTTCCAGACCCGAAACATAAAAAGCGTTTCCCCTGATGTCCAGAATGGTTTCGGTGTGCAGCTTCTCGTCTTTGAACCGTTTAAAGGTAATCGGCTCGCCGGCATATATCCTGAACCGGGCCGATGACTCGGAGTTAGACAGCAGCAGGTACCGGTGCGAGGCGGGCTTGGTTTGAACTGTGTCTTTTCCCTGCCCCAAGCTGGTGTGTGTAAAACCTAAAAAGAGAAGCAGCCCAAACAGAAGATATTTTGCCATGCCCATGGGGGAGTTTACCTGAAGATGTTGTGGCCGTAAACTTATCCATAAATCCAGACACTTACTTGGATGCCTGGGCAGGTTCCCCCGTTTATCGCCTGTTTTTGCGAAAAGAGAGTGAAATCAACCGCCTTATAAAAGCGCCGGACACAGCAAGGCCACCCGAGAAATCAGGTGGCCTTGCTTTTTGTTGTATAGACTTACTCTTTTATCTCGGTGGCTTCATAGCCGGCAAGTTCCACCGCCAGAATGACTGCCTCAGAAGTAGCATCGCCTTCCACCGTTAGGATTCTGTCTGGGGTGGCAGTGTCTACCTGCCAGGTATAGATGCCGGGGGTGTTTTCCAGCGAAGGGGTAACGGCGCTCACGCAGTTTCCACACTTAATGTTGGTCTTGAATCTCTTAGTGCTCATATGGGTATAATTAAGGATTTGGAATAGGAACAAGCTGCAATACTAAAGTTTTAACGTTCTAAGGCGCAAACTGTTGGTCACCACTGATACGGAACTCAACGCCATGGCCGCGCCTGCCAGCATGGGATCCAGCAGAAAGCCCCACACCGGGAAAAGCAACCCCGCCGCCACCGGTATTCCGATCACGTTGTAAATAAACGCCCAAAACAGGTTCTGGTGGATGGTGCGCACGGTGGCTTTGCTCAACCGAATGGCTTTGGCGATGGCTTGCAGGTCTGAGTGCATAAGGGTCACTTTCGCCACGTCCATGGCGATGTCGGTGCCGCGGCCCATGGCGATGCCCACATCCGCAAGGGCAAGCGCTTGTGAGTCGTTGATGCCGTCACCCACCATGCCTACCACGTGTCCCTTACGCTGCAGTTCTTTGATGAAATCGGCTTTGTCTTGCGGCATCACCTCGGCTTTGAAGTGTTGCAGCCCCACCTGCTGCGCCACAGCGGCGGCGGTCTGGGCATTATCACCGGTGAGCATGTACACGTTCAAGCCAAGTTTTTGCAAGTCCTGGATGGCTTGCGCCGAGGTTTCCTTAATGGTATCGGCGATGGCGATGAGCGCGATGACCTGGCCCTGCGTTCCCGCGAAGACCACGGTTTTGGCCTCGGCCTTCAGTTTCTGGGCTGTTTTCTCTAAATCAGCCTCTAAACGGAGGCCATTCTCCTGCATCAGTTTTTCGTTACCCAGCCAGATAGTCTGGCCTTGGTACTGCGCCCGCACGCCACGGCCGGTCACGCTGGCGAAGTTCTCCAGGGAAACCGTTTTTACTTCGTTTTGGGATAAGTGCCTGGAAACCGCCTCGGCCAGCGGGTGCTCCGATTGGTTTTCCAAAGCCAGCAACACCGAGGCCAGTTCCGCTTGTTTTTCCTCAGGAACGGCCCAGAGTAGCTCGGTTACTTCGGGTTTGCCTTTGGTGATGGTTCCGGTTTTGTCCAGCACAATGGCGGTGAGTTTATGGGCCGTTTCCAGGCTCTCGGCGTCTTTGATCAGGATTCCGTTCTCGGCCCCGCGGCCCACGCCCACCATGATGGCGGTAGGTGTTGCCAAACCCAGTGCACATGGACAGGCGATAATCAACACGGTGATGAAGGCCAGCAGCGCGTGGGTCACGTTGTTGTCTCCACCCAGGAAGTACCAGGCCGCAAAGCTGAGCACAGCAATCCCGATGACGATGGGCACGAAGATGCCGGCCACTTTATCGGTGAGTTTCTGCACGGGCGCCTTGGAGCCCTGCGCTTCCTGCACCATTTTGATAATTTGGGCCAAAAGCGTCTGGGCACCCACCTTCTCCGCGGAGATCTGCAGGCTGCCTTTCTGGTTGATAGTGCCCGTGAAAACCTGGTCTCCGGCGGTTTTCTCCACCGGAATCGGCTCGCCGCTTATCATGCTCTCGTCCAGAAAGGAAGAACCGTTGATTACCCGACCATCCACCGGAATCTTCTCGCCCGGCCGGATGAGCAGGACATCGCCCACTACCACTTTCTCAATAGGCAGTTCAATCTCCTGACCGTTGCGCAGCGCTTTTACTGATTTTGGCTGCAAACCCATCAACTTTTTGATAGCGCCTGAGGTGCGGGATTTGGCCCGTTCCTCCAGCATCTTGCCTAAAAGGATGAAGGCGATGATAACCGTAGCGGCCTCAAAATAGACGTGCGGCTCTAATCCGCGGGACAAAAAGAACTCAGGGTAAATGGTGTTGAAGGCGCTGAACAGAAACGCGATGCCGGTGCTCAGGGCTACCAGCGTGTCCATGTTGGCTTTGCCGTGTCGGGCCTGTTTAAAGGCATTCACGTAAAACGTGCGCCCGAACCAGAACACCACTGGCAAGGTGAGCGCAAGCATAATCCAGTTGCCGTAGGTCATGTGGTGGAAGAACATGCCAATCACTGCCACCGGCAAAGACAGGGCCCCCGCCCAAATTGTTTTGGTTTTGATGCGTGAATAGGCTTCCTGCTCGCGGGCTTCCTGAGCCTCGTGGGTGGCTTCTTCTTCCTTCAAAAGCAGATCATAGCCGATGTCCTGAATGGCTTTCTGCAAAAGGCGCAGATCGGTGCCGGGGAGGTATTCGACCAAGGCAGTTTTATTGGCGTAGTTCACGGCCGCGCTCTGCACGCCGGGTTGTGCCTGTAGCATGGACTCCACGCTTACGGCACAGGCGGCACAGCTCATCCCGTCAATGGGAAAGCTGCTCTTTATGGCGGGTTTTGTTTTCTCTTTCGTTAAGGTTGCCATAGTAGTAGGCGTTTTGGTTTCATTCAATTTCTGTTACAAAGATAAAGCGCCCTTCTGCCCGAGGCGTTACACCATTGTAGCCCTGTTGTTACATAATTTTATACCAGTCGCTGCGCGATGAACTGAGCATCATGCCCAGCACCCAGCAGCAAGGCCGAACTTCGGCTCCGCTGCCAGGAGAGGCCCAGGTAAAACAAACCTTCCACCGGACTTACTCCCTGTTTATGGATTGGGTGACCGTTTTCCGCTAATGCGCCCTCAACCTGTAACCACCCGTACTCGGGCCGAAAGCCGGTAGCCCAGATGATGCTGTTGAAGGTGGCGCGGCTGCCATCCTTGAAAACCATTTCCTGTTCTTTAAGAGCAACAATCTCGGACCTGAGCAGCACTTCTCCCTTTTTGAGCAGTTTTTGGAAATCCTGCCCGTAAATGACATCGCTTTTCTGCAGAACCTTTTTACCTACCCTAGAAGAAGGAGAGGCATAAATGGCCCCTGTCTGAGTGGCCCACCAGAAGACACTTTGTCCGAGCATACGAAGGGCCGAGAACCTAGGCTTCCTCTTGACGGATACCTGTACTTCATGCGTCTGGGCCAGTTCCACCGCAATCTGAGCCCCGGAGTTACCGGCTCCCACCACCAGCACGTTGCCATTGGGTACTTGGGAGGGGTTTCGGTACTGCGAACTGTGCAGTTGGGTAATTTCCGGCGGAAGAGTCTTCGCAATGTCTGGGACAAAAGGCGTCTGGAACGGGCCGGTTGCTATTACCACTTGCCGGGCTTGACATACCTGGGTGGGCGTCTGGATCTGGAAAGTCCCATTGGCTTTACTCATGCTTACCACCGGCTGCTTTAACTTTACCGGAAGTTGGAATTGCGCGGCATACTGCTGCAGGTAAGAAGCGATTTCATCTTTGGTGGGGTAGTAGCCTTTAGGTAACAGCAAGGGCCAACCCGGCAAAGAGCAATATTCAGCGGGGGTGAAGAGGCGTAAGGAATCATACCGGGCTCGCCAGGAGTCGCCTACCTGGGCTGCAGCGTCCAGCAACAGGAAGTTTTTCCGTTGGAGGTGCAGGTAATAGCCCATCGCTAAGCCGGCTTGTCCCGCCCCAATGACGATGACGTCATAGCTGTTTCCTGATTCGGGGGAAAGTATAGGTTCACTTCTGGTTTGCATGGCTCTTCGTTAGTATAGAGAGGCAAATCTAGCAGGAGCTAGGGCGGGGCGGTTACACAATTCTGTAGAAGAAGTGCAGGATTTTAGGCGGGTTTGGTCCTGATAAAAAGGTCTCTAAAGCAAAAGCTCTCTTCACTACAACTGCAGCAAAGAGAGCTTTTAGGCATTTATTCTGAAATCAGGCTTAAATCACCTTTAAAGGATTATGGCGCTGAGGCATACAGCATTTCAGTTACGGCATCTGGTTTTGGGATGAGTTCCTGGCAGACTTCAATGCATCGTCGGCAGGCGGCGGCGCATTCCTGACAATGGTCGTGGGCGTGGCGTTCGCATTCTACCGCGCAGGCCTCGCAGATCTCCACGCACTGACGCAGCACCAGGCGGGCGTGCTCAGAACCCTTTGACAGAAACGAAGCCGCCAAGCTACAGTAATCGGCGCAGTCCAGGTCCAAGTGGATGCAGCGCGCCATTTTTTTGACTTCTTCTTCCTGCAGGCAGGCGGTGGCGCAGTGGTCGCAGGCCGCGATGCAGGCCAACAACGCATCAATGGCCGGTTTATACTCGGTACGCATAGGCTTGAGGTTTGGTCTCCTATTCTATACGCGATTGAAAAAATGGGGGTGCCGTTTTTTGCGTTGTTTCCTGAAAAGGGGCCAGAAACTGGTTCAATGATATACCCCGGCATCGGCGCAGGCGTGGCCTTCGGTTCCGCGTTCCACCTGCAGGGTCACGTGCGGAATATGGAAATGGTCGCGGAGGTCATTCCGGATCTCGGATAACTGGAAATCGGAAGAATCTTCTTCTACTACCAGATGGGCGGTGAGGGAATTCTCGGTGCTGCTCATGGCCCAGACGTGCAGGTCATGGACTTCGGTGACGCCGGGTACCTCCAGCAAGTACGCCCGAATAGCTGCCAAATCTACCCCGTGCGGAACGGCATCCAAAGTGAGGCGCAACGATTCTACCAGCAACCCCCAGGTACTCCAGACAATTACGGCCACAATCACCAGACTCATGACGGCATCTACCCAGAACCAATCAGTGTAATACATCACCACTCCGGCAACTACCACGCCCAGGCTCACCAGCGCATCGGCGGCCATGTGCAGGTAAGCCCCTTTCACGTTGATGTCATGGTCTTTGTCCCGGAAGAAGAGGAGAGCGGTGCCCGCGTTGATGAGAATACCCACGCCAGAGACCAGAGAAATAGCGGTTCCGTTGAGCGCCGGGGCGGTGCCCAGCCGTTCAATGGCTTCCCACCCGATGGCGCCCACGGCCAGCAACAGCAACACCGCATTGAGCAGAGAAACCAGGGTGGTGCTTTTCCCATACCCATAGGTAAACCGATCGGTGGGTTTGCGCTGGGAGATTTTGAGGGCGAAGAAAGCCAGCAGCAGGCTTATGACATCAGTGAAATTGTGGCCGGCATCGGTGAGCAGCGCGAGGGAATTGTACCACCATCCGGCTCCGGCTTCTACCATTACATACAACACGTTGAGACCGATGCCCAGCAGAAATGCCGTGTTCAGGTTGCCAGTGGCGGGTAAACTGGGGCCATGATGGTGGTGCGCATGTGCATGACCGTGAGCGTGGGAGTGTGCCATCAGGAGAGCAGGTTCATATAGGTATCATACGTGCCCATGAGAATCAGGGCTTCTGCTGCAAAGAAAAACAGAGGCAAGCCGGAGCGTGTTACAGATTACGGAACAAGAGTTACAGAATTTGGGGTGAGAATCAGGGGCTTTCCGTAGAAGGCCCTGGAATGAGATGTAAAAAGCAACAGCCGAAGACCTCCAGCTGTTGCTTCCTATTGGGGTAGTCAGCCCTTAGGCAGCCAAAGACCGGCAAGCCTCGGCGCAACGGCGGCAGGTAGCGGCGCATTCCTGGCAATGATCATGGTCGTGCTTAGAACATTCTGCCGCGCAGGCTTCGCAGACTTCAATACACTCGCGCAGCAGGTGTTTGCCATGTTTTGACCCTCGGGCCAATAAGGTATGGGTCAGGCGGCAGACATCGGCGCAGTCGCGGTCAGCCTCAATGCAGGGCACCATCATGTGCAGGTGCTCTTCGTGCAGGCAGGAAGAGGCGCAATGCTCGCAGGCTAGAATACAATCGTTGAGGGCATCTAATACGGGTCTGATTTGTGAATTGTGCATACGTTTTGAATTAGGTTTTACAAAATCGATTCACAAACACGCTCTATTTTCTTATTCAGCAGAAGGCTTTGTGCCTAAGCTTTAAATAAGTTCACAGTAGTCATACGCCCAGACCCGGCAGCGGTTCTTATAAAATTACCCGCCTAGAAAGGTGAAACCCCTGCCTACGCCAGGTTGTCTAGTGGCCGGCGCTCTACGGTAGGGTTCTTTTTGTAGTCGGTGACGGAGATGCCGGTAACTTTCTTGAATTGATTGGAAAGGTGCTGCACGCTGCTGTACTGCAGCCGAAAGGCAATTTCGCTCAAGGTCAGCTCGCCGTAGGAGATGAGTTCTTTCACACGCTCAATCTTCAGGCGGATGAGGTGTTTCTCAATGGTGGTGCCGGTGTGCTGGGAAAAGACTTTGCTCAGGTGTTGGTAAGACATGCCCAGTTTATCGGCGAGATACACCGAGGTGGTGATGGGCTGGTATTCTTCCTCCAGGTGGCGCTGGTATTCCAGTAGGGTGGTCTTGATGAGGTTGGTGAGTTGTTCTTCCTTTTCCTGCAACAGTTCAAACCCATGGGCCTGCAACGCCGCCGAGAGTGCCGAGGCATCTGGTTCTTCGTTGGCGGTCACCACCGCTTCGCCCAGTTTCACCTCCTGCACCGCCAGCCCTTGTTGGGTCAGGACCTCCGTGACGGTGGCAATGCACCGGGGGCACACCATGTTCTTAATATATACGTGATGTTCCATGCGCTTTAGGGACAAAGGGTAAAATGCTGGTTCGTTCCCGAATGTAGGGATATAACAAAGAAAATACAGGGGTAGTGCCTTTGTCCTCTTTCTTCAGTCTAAACTATCGGCTCAAACCTCAGGAATCAGAACTATCCCATTTTGGTTCTCTGGCCTTTGCTTTAGAGATAGGGCGCTTGGGGGCAGCCGATGCTTTTTTAGGAGCTTTAGGGGCTTTTCCGGAAAGCCGCAGGAAAACCCAGTTCACCCCAGGCACAATGACAAAGGCCGTACCCGCCATCAGGAGAAATATAACCAGGAATGCGTTGAACAGCCGTGAGATGAAGTCGCTGGTGAGCCCGAAGGCGTACAGCAGCAGGGCCATAGCTAGCAGCATGCTAATGAGCGCAGCAATGAGCAGGTCGCGGCGCCAGTCTCGCTGGAAGGGATGTCTTTTGACAACTTTTGCCATGTTACGCTTGAGCGGCTTTCGCCCATTTAGGAATCAGGTGCAGCAACTCGGCCTGCAGGGCCTGACCATTGTTTTCCTCTGAGTGCCCCAACGATTTCTTAATGAATTCCAGAAGGGGCAGGTCTTTTTTCTTCAGATCCAGGACGTACTCCTGCAGCACGAGCGGCCTGGGCCCCCAGGAGCCTAGCGGCTGAAGCGTATCGGGAGCAAGGGCAATCAGCTTGGGAATGCTTTTGCCGCCGTGGGTGAGGTATGCGTCCATGACGGCGGGTTGCTCCGTGCGCAGGATGGTTCTAAACGTGATATTGTCCGATTTTTCGGTCAGCGCTGCCAACACCGGCAGGTGTACCGCCGCATCGCCGCACCAGCCCTCGGTGAGTACCAGCCACAACTGTGGCTGCGGTAAGTCCTGGATCAACTTCACCAGTTCTGGCAGCAGCGGGGTTTTGTAGGTGCGTTCCATAATGGCCAGGTTGTCTTGGGTGAGCTGCGCCAAAAAAGCAGACTGCTCTAAACCCGTGGTCTTTCCCTGGGCCACCGCCTCATGTACCAACGCCAGATATCCCTCAAAGGAAAGACTTTGGGCTACTACTTCGGGGGTAATCACCTTCTCGCTCTGTGATGCTTCCATACACGTTTTGTTAAAGTCTGGCAAGGCAGACGGTTTCGCGAAGATACGGGAATGCCGGCGGCTTGCCCAAACAAAGCGTTAACCGGGTTAAAAACAAAAGACCCGGGGCGTTTCCCGGGTCTTTTGCTGAAATCAGAGCTAAAACGCCCGCTTTTTCTTCGCTTACAGGTAAGCCAAGTACTTATTCTTTCTCGTTGCCCAAGCCTTCTTTGTCTTTGTGGCCTTTGAGGGTACTCGCGTTAGGCTGATTGTTCCGGAACTCCTTGTCCGATGAATCTGAGCCCCGGGTGTCTGACGGGTTGGCGTGTGAACCCTGTGGGGAATGCTGTTCGGGATCGAATTTGCCTTTTTTCGCGCCGCCGCCGTGTCCTTCTCTGGACGGAACGTTGGTGCCTCGGGTATTATCGGCGCCGCCGGCCACGGGTCCGTCCTGGAACTTAGGATCGTTGGTGCCCTGGTCGCGGTTGTGGTTGTGCTCGTTGTTGGGTTGGCCGCTCACGCCCGCCCCAGTATCCATGCCTCCTTGGTCATTGTTGCTGGATTTCTGGTTTCCGCTGCCCGGCGTATCGTGGTTAGACCGGGTTTCCGGGGTTCCCTCGTAAGGTGGGTTGTTGTTGTGCCGATTGCTGTTGTTGAGCTGGTCATCCTGGCTGTTGATGTCTCTCCAGCTTCTATCCTGGTCAGGTCTATGTTGCTTTGGGCTATTCTCGCCTTTTCCTTTGGTCATAGCGCTTTCTCCTTAGTTGGGGTGAAACTTATACAAATAGGTACGCCAGCATTCGCCAGCTCCTTCCTGTTGTACGGAGAGAGGGCAAGATAAGGTTAGCCCGATTGATTCTTAAAGCAAATAATGCCGGAAAGCCGCAGGTAGGTTAACTCAACCGTGATGAAGCGCGTACTATCCTCAGAGCGGGCCTCACGCATAAGCTAACCCGTAATGCTCATCTATTGAACCAGATCTATGAAAAAGAGAACGATGTCCATAAAACGTATTTCCGGCTCTTTGCTGTTAGGGGCCGCCTTACTGCTAGGCACCACCGCCTGCAGCACCGGTACCAGCGAGGGCCAGGTGAACGTAGAGGAAAGTGACTTCAAAGACAAAAGTCCTACTGAAAGAAACCCCGAGGGGCTCTCAGACGAAACCCAGGACCCCGTGAATACCAACGCCACCGACTCTACCAACCAGGCAATCTACGACCAGCAGGAAGATAAACTGCGGGAACGGAACTCAGATGTCAGTAACCAGGGAGTAGGCGGCGCGGCCGAGCGGAAGAAAGACAGAGACAATAATTAAAATTAAGTTTAATTTTCCTTTAGGAAAGCCTGCCTTGAAGAAGGCGGGCTTTCCTGTTTTCAGGCCTATTTGGTCAAAACGGCTCTTAAACTAGCGGAAGCTAAACCCGTTGGGTACGCCCTGTACCTGGAAAGAATCTACCACCGCGCCGTTGGTCTTATACCTGATCACCCACCCGGTCTTGCCATCTGGAGCAGTTCTGGAGACATATAACAATCCATCTGTAGGGTCTTGCCCCAGGCTTTGGAATGGCCTACGGATGATTGGTGCGGTTGGCAGGGCTATGGCTGCTGTTTCCATCACGTAGACCCCGCCGTTGAGGAAGTACAACCGGTTACGGCTGGTGCTCAAGGCCAGGTTCTTCGGCTGGAAAGTGGTTCCCGGAAATTCAAAGACTCTTTGTTGCGCCCTTAGGTTATTGGTAGTAATCCGGATGAGTTTGCCTTTGGTGCGGTTGGCTGGGGTTGTGGCATCGGGGCGACCGCCGCAGAGAACCCACAGGAATCCGGCTCCGTCTACCACCATGCTGTTGGGGTTATCCCCCACGGTGATGGTGGTGTCAATGGCTAAGGTGGCCGGGTTGATGACATGAATCCTGTTGGTGTTGTTGGCCACGTACAGCCGGGTGCCGCCCATCGCCATTACTCCTGGTCTTTTGTCAGTTTTGAGGGTATCTGTGATCTCGAGCGTGCGTAGGTTCACTTCCAGTACCCTCCCGGAATCGGCTTGCGCGGTTACCCAGTCCGTGACGAAGCCTGTGGTGCTGTTCATGGCCACAAACCACTGCGGAACCTGCAACCCTTGGATTACGCCTGCCGCGGTAAAGGTGCGCGAGGTAAGGACTTCTATTTTTTTGTTACCGGTGAGCAGGTACGTTTTGTCAAACGCACTGGCCATCTGTAGGGTGTTTCCTTCCAGAGATCGGCCGTTTACCTTATTGAAAAGATCTGGTTCAACGGTGCCGGTGGCTCGGTCATAATAACTGACACTGCCATTTGGTTCTCCTGCCGTACTTTCATTGGAGACCAATACCCCCGCCTCATACATGGGAAGCACCACTTTTTCCTCCTCTTTGCAAGATGTAGTAAACAAGAGAAAAGTACTTAAAAGCCCCATCAGGACTTGATTGCGGAGGAACAAACGTTTCATGTCACTAAGGTATGAAATTAGCCGAAATTGCAGGTGGTCAGGAGGGGAGCAGGACCGGAAGCTTGGTCTGCGCTTTGGTAAAACCAGAAGCAAAAACAGCAAAAAGGCAGCCTCAGATAGAGGCTGCCTTTTTGCTGTTTTCATTGCAGTTTCAGGAAAATGACGCTAAAAAGGGGTTATCTGAAGGAGAACCCATTAGGTAGAACCCTTACTTGAAAAGAATCAATGACGGTGCCGGTGGGTTGATATCGTACTGCCCAACCATTGGTCGTATAACCGCCTGCGCCCAGGTATATGGTATTGGTTTCCGGGTCAACGCCCAGGCCGTACGCACTCCGGTTGATAAGAGCCGCTGTTGGGGCAGAGGTTGCCGCCGTAGACATAGAATAAACTTTGCCACTGTATGAGTAATAAAGCGTGTTTTTGGCACCGTTGAGAGTTAACTGCCCAGCACCACTGGTTCCCTCCGGAAAGTTGTAGGTGGTAAGGGAATTGTTGTTGGCCGGATCTATTTTGATCAAAGCCCCCGGCGAGGAGTAACCGCCTCTCAGGACCCAGATTTTATTGTTAGCATCCAGCACCAGGTGTTGCGGGGCTTCGCCTACGGTAATGGTAGATTCCACTACATCGGTAGTGGTGTTGATAACTGAAATGGTGTTATCGCCGCCATTGGCCACGTACAATTTGCCGTTGTAGAGGAGCAAGCCTTCAGGAAGAAAGCCCACAGTGATGGTCTTGGTTACCGTGTTGGTGGATAGGTTCAGGACAGAAACCCGTCCGGCTCCTTCGTACCCTACATACTCGGTCACGTACGCTTTGTCAGATGAAAGGGCCGCAATGTACCTAGGAATCTCAAGTCCGTTGATGACACCTTTCGAGACAAATGTATTTGCATCTACCACTTCAATCTTTTTGCTGTTATTCACGGCTATGTAGGCTCTATCCCCGATAAAAGTCATGGATTGGGCCGCATCTCCTAAGGGGCGGTCGTTCACCTCTTTGAACAACTCTGGGATCAAGGTTTTGCTGTCTTTGGAAAGAAAGCTTACCTCAGCATTGGTATGCCTGAACTGTCCTTCGTTGGTGATAAATACGCCGTGTTCATAGGCTCCTTTTGGTTCATTGTCGTCTGAGTTGTCGCAGGAAGAGGTCACTACGCTACTGCTGGCCAACACTACGTAAAGTAGGTACTTCTTAAAAGTATTGATTTTCATAGAGGTAATTGGTGAATGGAAAAAATGAGAAATTAAGGTTTAGCCGCCCATTTAAATGAAACGGATATTCTGAAGTGACGCGGCGGCATGGCCAGGTACGCCATGGTTTGGTACACGGTGTTGGTCAGGTTCTGTACCTGCGCCATAAGTTGTGTTTCAAAGCGGGGCCAGGTGAAAGTTTTACCCAAACTGGCATTTACCAAGGCATAAGGCTCCAGCCAATTGTTGTTGTCATTATCGGTGAAGCGTTGGCCGGTGAATGTAGCATCTGAGGAGAGCCACCAGCTACCGTAGCGGGCTTCAACCCAGGAGGCTACTTTGTGTTTGGGAACGTAGAACAGTTGCCGGTCCTGTAATTGTGCTTGGGCATCGGGGAGTTTCTGTTGGGAGATGGTGTAGGCGTAGGCAGCTCCTCCAGAAAAAGACCATCGGTCATCAAGGGTAAATTGCCACCGGCTGTCCAGTTCAACGCCATTTCCGCTAACGGTTTGTAGGTTGACGGGCTCAGAGTAACCTCCGGTAGCGGAGGGTTGCCACTGAATCCAGTCGTTCACGCGTAGGGCATAGCCGGTGATTTCTGTAGTACCGCTTAAACGGCTTTTCTTGTACTGGTGCCTTAAACCGCCTTCATAGCCCCAGCCGCTTTCGGGTTTTAGGGCCGGATTTCCGCCCGGACGCCAAAAACGGTCGTTCAGGGTAGGCACCCGGTAGCTGCGGGAGAGGTTGGCTTTGGCGGAGAGCGTATTTCCGGCTTGGTCCAGGAATGTAAAATTAGCGCCCAGGGTAGGAGTAAGCGGCGGATTAAAACCCTGTACCCACGCCTGCCGCAGGTTCAGGCTTAGCTGCAATGCCGACAGGGGATCATACCGAAGCCATCCGTAGGTGGAGAGCCTCCGTTCATCTACTTTGCCGCCATATCCGCCCACATTGGCTTTGAATAACTGGCCCTCAGCCCCTACTTGTAGCAGCAGATTGGGCAATAAGGCGCGTTCGTGCTCCACCTGGCTCTGGTAGGTATCCACGGAAGAAAGGGAAAGCACCCCATCGTCTTTGTAATTAAGCACGTCATGGAAATAGGCCGCTCTTACGGTGGTGGTGCCTCGGGCAATCTGACCCTGCCACTCACCCATAAGGCGTAGGTTTTCATCGTCCTGCTCAGCGTGGGTGTTGGCGCTGCCCATGGGCGCTTGGATTTGGCGATGTGTTTTCACGTACCAGCCGCGCACCGATAGGCGCTGCGCCGGACTCAGTTTGTAATGCACCTCCTGCGCCAGGCTGGTTTGAGCGAAAGCGGCGTTCTGCTGCGTCTCCCACGGTGACCCGAAGGCAGTGGTATTCAAAAACCGGAAATCATTGTCTGACGCCGTGCGGGTAAACGAAGAAGAAAGGGATAATCTTCCGTTGGAGACTGTCCCGTTGGCGGCTGTGCGCCGGTGCCCGAAACTGCCCACTTCCTGCTGTACCCGTACCCATTGCTGCGGATGGAATGAAACGGGATTCTCCAGCAAAAGAGCTCCGCCCACGGCCCCGGTGCCGTGCAAGGCTCCGCTAGGCCCGTGCTGTACGCTTACCTGGGTGTTGCCTGAAGGTGGTAGCAAAGCGAAATCAGACATGCCCAAGGTGGGCAAGGCAATGTTAAACCCATTCCAGACCACGGCCGTGTGGCTAGACGATGTTCCCCTGAACGCTACCGTGGCCGTCATGCCGTTGCCATAGCTTTTAAGATACAAGGGGCTTCGTTGTTGCAGGAGATCGGCTAGGGTGGTGCCAGGGTTGCGTTGCAGGAGCAGGGTGTCTACCGTTTGCACCCGCGAACCAGCGGCATACCGGGTGTAGCGGTGAGCGGCTACCGTAACTGGCGCCAGTTGCACCGTGTCTTGTAGCTGGGCATAGCTGGTCTGCGGGGCCAAAAGCTCCCAACTTACCGCAATCCACGCAAACAGAAAAAGACGACGTACCATATCCTCGGCTACACAAGCAGAGGAGACTACCCAGGAAGAAATAAACGAAAACGCCGGCCCACGGCGGAGCCACCATCCTTGCTGCTTTTTTCCCGAAAGCCTCCAGGTGAATGTTAGATGTTGGCAGGTCTCCTGGCTCTCTTCTTCTGCCCGGCCTTCCCATCTGGCAAAGCAGACAGTGGCGTGCGGTGGGCAGAAACGTGTAGAAGATAACAGTTGCGGGAACAGCTCAGGTTTTGCACCTGATTCCCTTTTAAGACATCATCGGTAGAAGACCGAGGCTGTCACCAAAATCAGGGCAAAGGTACACCAAGTTTGGAAAGGGCGCTATACACGGTCAGAAAATTTACAAACGGCTGGCTAAATGCGGGGAAAACAGATTTTAAAATTTTCCAGAGTCAGCATATTTCCTCTGTTTCAGCGTTGTTTTTACAGAAACGGGCCCAAAACAGAAGTGCCTGACAGATGGAGCCGCGACGAGAGTGTAACTTTTTACCCTGCCTGTAGTTTTTAGCACTGTATTTGCCGTAGGCTTGTCGTCTTAAATTCCCCTAATCACCTACATGAAACAACTCCTAATTGCCAGCATCCTGTGCCTTGGCTTTCTTTTCCAGAGTCAGGCCCAGACCGTCTCCAAGATCAACTACGATGCCATCAAGACGGCAGTGACTTCCTCTAAGTCCAAGATGTACTATCCTACCTTGTTAAAGCGCTACCACGCCAACGACCCCAAACTGACGGTAGACGAATACAAGCACCTCTACTATGGCTGGACCATGCAGAAAGGCTACAACCCCTATAAGCCCAACGACCAGTCCGATGCCCTCAACGAGATGCTGCTGTACGAGCGGTTCCCTGAGATCATTACCACCGGCAAGAAACTCCTGGCCACTGATCCCTTCAACCTGGATGTGATGTACCTCATGCACATGGCCTACGGCGAGTTGAATAAGAAGGCGGAAAGCCAGATGTGGTTGACCAAGTTTGAAGGGCTTATGGCCGCCATCAAGGCCAGCGGCAACGGCCGAAGCAAAGAAACCGCGGTGGTCCTGAATGCGCCCCGTGATGAGTACATGTTCCTGACAGTAGTAGGGCTTCGGCAGAAAGGCCGTCCGCAGTTGGTGGAAAACAAATACGATTTGGTGAACCTGCAAACCCCGAACAAACTCAACCTGACCGAGCTTTATTTTAACATCCAGAAGGCAGTAGAGAAAAAACGATAACTACTTTTTGCCTCAACTTCATAACAGGGGCGGTCACCTAGATTTTTGGGTTGGCGGCCCCTGTTCTTTTTGCGTTCTTGCCGTTCAAAGTAAAAACTGCCCTATGAAAAACATGCTTTCTGCGGCTCTGATGAGTGCGGTACTTCTGGCGTCCTGCCAAACAAACGGAGAGAAACCAGCCAATGCCACTTCCTCCGATGAGGAAAACAAACAGACCGCTGTAGCTCTCTGCGAGTTCTCCACCACAGATTCAGCCACCGCCGCTACTCGGTTAAAGGGCAAATGGGAGTTGCGCGGTCTCCAGACCAATTACATGGGTGCCCAGGAAGATGAGTTTCTCACCGGAGAGCAGGTAGGCGATTCCAAAACCCTCACTTTTTTTGAGAACGGCGAATACGAGGAACACGTGAACGGCCAGCTTCGGGGAGAACGGCAGGCTTTTAAAATTGTAGGGCAGAGCCTGCCGCCGGTAGGGTACCAATTCTGGTTTTGCGGCGAGAATACCCTGGTCATCAACAACGTTATCGCCGACGGCGCCACCGAAGTCTTCATCCGTCAGTAACCTTCATCCATGCGCCTCCAGCAGAAACTCTCTTCGGATTTCTACACCCGCCCGGACGTAGTCACCATCGCTCGCGACTTAATTGGCAAGTACTTCTTTTCTAGTTTTGACGGCGTGCTTACCGGCGGCATGGTAGTAGAGACCGAGGCCTATTCCGGGACTTCCGATGCCGCTTGCCACGCCCATTTGGGCCGGCGCACCAAACGCACCCAGATCATGTATGAACAGGGCGGCGTGGCCTACGTGTACCTTATTTACGGCATCTATTCGCTTTTCAACATTGTGACCAACGCAGAGGGCACTGCTGATGCCGTTCTCATCCGGGCTATCGAGCCAATAGAAGGGATAGAGGAAATGCGGCTGAGAAGGGGACTAGCCAAAGTAGAGCCTCGGCTGACCGCCGGACCTGGTTTGGTCACGCAGGCGCTAGGCATTTCTACCCAACACAACGGTACCCAACTTTCAGGAAGTGAGATCTGGTTTGAAGACCGAGGCATGCTCGTGCCAGAGGATCAGATCATTGCTGGTCCTCGGGTAGGTGTGGCGTACGCCGGAGCCGATGCCCTGCTGCCCTGGCGGTTCTCTTTGAAAGGTAGTCGCTGGGTGAGCAAAGCCAACCCGAAATATCCACAGTAGTCTAATTCCCTACCTTCTTGCAAAGGAGAAGAATAGGCTTGTTGTGCAGGTCAGTAGTGGCGAAAAGATAATCATCGCCGCCTTCTTTCAGCTTTACTTTCTCCCGCAGTTGCGCCACCGTAAGCGGATAATTCCGGACGGTAATATTGGCTTTCTTTTGGGGCAGGAGTTGCTGCAACTCTTTTGCATTGGCCTTCGGTTTTCCGGTGATTTCAAAAATCCGGCCCGGAAACGATGGTTCCAACTCGTCTGATGTGTAAAGGTGGCTGTTGCGGTGCAGTTTGTTCAATCGGTAATGCTCAGAAAGCCAGCGAAAGGCCCCGGCTTTCAGCAAGGCCGTGTTGGGTTCATACAGGTAGCGTTGCGGCTCAGAATAGGTGGCTTGGGCGGTTTCCTCCTGGTTTTTGGTAAAGCTTATCGGGTGGGCTTCTTTGCTGGGCGTGAGGTTGACGCAGGTCAATTGAAGCGGTTCTGTCACCTGGGGTTTAAGGAGATACAGCACTTCTTTGCATTCATTCTGCACTGCCACTACCCACACGTGGGCTACCCTGCCCAGTTCTTGCAAGGCGAGGTCAATGTCCAGCATGGGGGCCGTTTTCAGGAGCACGGCTTTGCTTTTCTGGAATAACAAGGGCAGGAGCCCCAACACATCCGGGGTGCAGTCTTGCAGCAGATGCACTCGCTCTTGGCTATGCCCCCGGCGGGCAGGGTCTAGGTAAAGAACGTCTACCGGGGAGTCCATGCCTTGGAGATATTCTTCGGCAGAAATGGCAAGGCTTTGGATGTTTTCGGCCCCAAGCAATTCGAAATTATAGCTGGCAACCTCCTGCAGTTCCTGGTTCTGCTCCAAATGCACTACCTGATTGAAGCTCTTCGCAAAGTAAAAGCTGTCTACCCCAAATCCCCCGGTTAAATCCACCAGGGTCCGGCCTTGCACCAAGGTTGCCTTGAACGCGGCCGTTTCTTCTGACGAACTCTGCTCCACGGATAGCGTCACCGGGAAAATGGCCTCCGGGTGTCTTGCCCATGTAGGAAGCTTTTGCTGGGCCTTTTGCCGGGCCTTAATCTGCTGTACCAATTCAGGTACTGGCAAGGGGGCAAAGCGTTTTGCCTGCAACATCAATTGGGCGGTGTCTTGCAGTTGGTGGTCCAGAATAAACTTTTGCTCTTCAGGGTTGAAAATGCGCATAAAACAGGTTGGGCGTGGAGGCGCAAAGATACGCAAATTGGAGAGGGGCGAGGTGGATATGATTTGTTTAATAAATATTGTATAAAGATTAAACAAACTGCTGCCAGTCTGGTTCTTTCTGTACCTGAGTTTAGTTTTTACCTTAAGTTTTTACAGCTATGAAGAATTGGATGAAACTCGCTCTATTTGCCGCCTTGCCTGTTTTATCGCTCACCAGTTGTGACGATGATGACGACGCTGCGGAGATGTTGACAGATGAGGCTAGGGTACTGGTGGTGCATGCCTCGCCTAACGCCCCCGGAGTAGACTTGTATGTAGATGGCACCAAAGCAAACACTGCGGCCCTGAATTACCCAGACAATACAGGTTACTTAACCCTGGCCTCAGGTTCCAGGAACGTGAAAGTGACCGCTGCCGGAGCTGGGGTGGGTAGCCCGGTCATAGATGCCAATGTCACCCTGGAGAAGGACAAAAATTACACTGTCTTTGCCGCCGGTCCGCTCAGTGGCATCACGCCGGTTGTGTTGGTAGATGACCTGACAGCTCCGGCCAGCGGACGGGCCCACATACGGTTTGTGCACCTGTCGCCAGATGCACCCAACGTGGATGTGGTGGTGCAGGGAGGAAACAACCTTTTTTCAGACATCGAATTCAAAGAAGGTTCTGCGTTTACGCCCGTGAATGCCGGTAGCTATACAGTGGAGGTGCAGCCGGTAGGTACCGATATAGCCGCCGTGACCGCCACCCTGAACCTGCAAGCCGGTAAAATTTACACGGTGTACGCCCGAGGGTTCCTGAATCCTCCAGCCGGGAACACGAATACCCTAGGGGCTGGCGTCATTATGAACAATTAACCCAATAGCTAAGTTAGAGCTTGCCGGGTCACCTTTTGTCTAAAAAGGTGACCCGGCATTTAAAGGCAGGTTCAGGATGGCGGTAAGCCAAAAAATTGAGGATAATAAACTTATTGCGTACCTTTGTGTTTCTTCTGTAAAAACTTGAACTACAATGGTAGAAACGTATTTGCCTTACAAAGTAAAAGATATTTCCCTTGCTGAGTGGGGAAGAAAAGAAATTAAACTGGCCGAAGCCGAGATGCCAGGTTTGATGGCCATCCGTGAGGAGTACGGCGCAAGCCAGCCTTTGGCGGGTGCCCGAATTGCGGGTTGCTTGCACATGACCATTCAAACGGCTGTGTTGATTGAAACCTTGACTGCCCTTGGCGCTGAGGTGACCTGGTCTTCCTGCAACATCTTCTCTACCCAAGACCACGCTGCCGCAGCTATTGCCGCCGCCGGTATTCCGGTTTACGCCTGGAAAGGCATGAACGCCGAGGAGTTTGACTGGTGCATTGAGCAGACTTTGTTCTTCGGTGAGGATCGTCAGCCATTGAACATGATCCTGGACGATGGTGGTGACCTGACCAACATGGTGTTTGACAAATACCCAGAGTTAGCCGCTGGCATCAAAGGTTTGTCTGAAGAGACTACCACTGGTGTTCACCGTCTGTACGAGCGTATGAAAAACGGCACTCTGTTGATGCCCGCTATCAACGTGAACGACTCTGTGACCAAATCTAAATTCGATAACAAATACGGCTGTAAAGAATCACTGGTAGACTCCATCAGAAGAGCTACTGACGTGATGATGGCCGGTAAAGTAGCTGTGGTTGCCGGTTACGGTGACGTAGGGAAAGGTTCTGCCGCCTCGTTGCGTGGTGCCGGTGCCCGCGTGATTGTAACTGAGATTGACCCCATCTGTGCGCTGCAAGCCGCAATGGACGGTTTCGCCGTCCGTAAAATGGAGAATGCCATTCCTGAGGCTGACATTGTAGTAACCGCTACTGGTAACTTCAACATCATCAGAAGTGAGCACTTCCTAGCCATGAAGGACAAAGCCATTGTCTGCAACATCGGTCACTTTGACAATGAGATTGACATGGCCTGGTTGAATGAGAACTACGGTCATACTAAAGACACCGTGAAACCGCAGGTGGACCTGTACACCCTGGAAGGCAAAGACATCATCATCTTAGCTGAAGGTCGTTTGGTGAACCTGGGTTGCGCCACTGGTCACCCATCTTTCGTGATGTCAAACTCTTTCTCTAACCAGACTTTGGCCCAGATTGAGCTTTGGACCAACGCTGAGGCGTACGAGAACAAAGTGTACACCCTGCCTAAGCACTTGGATGAGAAAGTAGCCCGTCTGCACTTAGCCAAAATTGGTGTTGAGCTGGAAGAACTTTCTCCTGAGCAAGCTGCCTACATTGGTGTGGAAGTAGAAGGGCCTTTCAAACCGGAGTACTACCGCTACTAAGCATATCTGTTTCCGGCCTGTTTTCCGGAAATGAACATAAAAACGCCCGGCTTCTTTACAGAGGTCGGGCGTTTTTATGTTCATTTCCTTCACTCTGTCATCGTTTCAGGATGACAGAGTGAAGGAAAGCCTGTGCGGTCTTCCTTATAAGCGATAGAAGGTCTGGATATTAAGTAGGCTACGCTTGAAGATATTTGTTGATGCCGTTCTCACACCACTGTGCTTTCTGTGCAATGGCATCGGACAGGATCTTGTCGTTTTCTGACAGAGAGGTGCGGGCGTTCTCAGGGTGGTACAGGTGATAGCCCACCCCTCCGAAGGGCAGGTTGCGGCGTTCTATCCCGGAGTTCAGCATCCGAATGGCAAACTCGCTGTCTTCGCGGCCCCAGCCTTGAATGTTCTCGTTGAAACCGTTGATGCGCAGGACATCGGCGCGCCAGAAAGCCATGTTGCAGCCTCTGATAGCTTTGATGTCGGGGCGCTTCTTGGAGCCGAGCTTTGCCAGCGTTTCTGAGGAAACGGCATTAAAACGGTTGATGATGCCAGAGGTGAAAGGCGTGATGTGCCATTGCTTGCTTTGGAGAATCTGTGTGGTGAGTTCTGGCTGCAGCAGCACGCGCTTTCCTTGGATGAAGGTGTTGGCTCGGGCAATGCGTTTGTGGCTTTTCACGAAGTCTGGGTGCAGGACCATATCGCCATCAATGGAGAGAATGTATTCTCCCGTAGCCATGGCCATGGCTTTGTTCCGGATAGCGGCCAGCCGGAAACCGATGTCTTCGTGCCAGCAGTGGCGGAGCAGTACGGGAAAGTTTTGCTGAAAACGGTCAATAATCGCCTTGGTCTCGGGGCGGGAGCCGTCATCGGCAATGATCACTTCGCCTGGCAGTTCATTTTGTAAGGCAACGCTTTTCAGGACTACCTCTAGGGCCTCGGGCCAGTTGTAGGTGGAGATGATGAGGCTGGTGGTCATGGAGCGGTTGGCCTCGTGTAGTTTCATGTATTTGTAGAAAGCGCCGTTGGCATTGCAGGCCGAGATCAGGAAACCTTCAAAGCCGTACATGAAACCGCGTTTCAGGAAATAATTGCGGATAAACGTCCAGCCGGCTTTGTAAGACGCTTTGAAGGCCGAGGATTTCTTCTTGAACCGGTTCTCCTGCGCAAAGAGGGTCGTGTACTGGTTAAGTTTCTGTAACAGTTCGGTGGTGTTTTTGAAGGAGTAGTGGTTCAGGATGCCGGGTAGGGTTTCCACTGAAATCCCATCGGTCATGATGCCTTCGTGCACCTCACGATCCGTGAACCGAGTGGTTTTTCGGTTGAAGAGCCGCAGCACGTAATCATTTTCCCAACCACAGGCATTGATTAGCCGTTTCCCATAGTAATTGTGACGCAAGAACCTGTAAGCTTTGCCGTTATCCAAGGGATATGTCAAAATGCTTTGCACCAGTTCCGGCGTGAGCACCTCATCGCTGTCAATAGAGAGAATCCAGTCATGGGTGGCGTGTGAGGCGGCCAGGTTCTTGAGCGGACCAAACCCAATGAAGGGTGAATGGAAAACCCGCACGTTGGAAAACTGGCTAGCAATGGCTACAGTGGCATCGGTGGAGCCGTTGTCCAGCAGGATCACCTCCGGAAACAGCGCCAGCGACCGGAGGCATTGCGGCAGTAGTTCCTGGCTGTTCTTGGCGAGAATGGTAACAGAGATACGTTGAGACATGGGGCGCAGAAACAAAAAAGAAGGAAGATAAGGGCTGCAAAAGTACCTTTCAGCGGAGGAATGTAAACATCTGCCTGAATATTCGTATGTACCTATGTATATTTAATGTCTATATTTGCGTATAGGTATTTTTATCCCCAAGTGTAAAAGTACAAAATCAAGACCAATGAGCGAACAGAGAGCGAATTCAATGACGAAAGAGGAGAAAGACGCCCGGTTTGAGGCGGAGCTGATGCCGGTTATCTCGCCTCTCTACAACTTCGCGTACCGCCTAACCCTAGACGAAGACGACGCCAACGACCTGGTTCAGGAGACCTATCTCAAGGCGTATCGCTTTTTCGATTATTTCGAACCCGGAACTAATGCCAAAGCGTGGCTGTTCCGCATCCTGAAGAACTCGTTCATCAACGACTTCCGGAAGAAGAGCAAACAGCCCGCCAAAGTAGACTACTCTGAGGTGGAAGGTTACTACAATTCAGAGGACGTGGATGCGGAGGGAGACAGCTCAGGCGGTACCACCGACCTGCGCATGGAGAGCGTGCAGGATCTGATTGGCGATGAGGTGGCAGGTGCCTTGAACTCGTTGCCGGTAGATTTCAGGACGGTGATCATTCTCTGTGACTTGGAAGGATTTACCTATGAGGAAATGGCCAAAATCTTGGATATTCCTATTGGAACAGTACGGAGCCGCTTACACCGGGCCCGCCACTTCCTCAAAGAGAAGTTAGAGCAATACGCAAAGTCAATGGGTTATAATAGCTAAAGGAATTAAAATGATGGGGACTACTACAATGACAGAAGATTTGATGGGGCCAAATGCCTCTGATGAGAGCCATGAATCGGATTGTGAGAAGGTACAAGGTGTTTTTGAGAAATGGCTGGAAGGCGTAGCCACCAGTGATGATGAAGCTTTTCTGGCAGAACGCGCCGACGAGTGCTCTCCCTGCTTTGAAAGCGTAGACAAGCAACGGTTGTTTGTGCAGTTCCTGAACGCGACGCTTCGCCGCCCAGGCATGCCGGCTACGTTGGCAGACACCATCAAATCAAGAATCCACCAAACTGCTTAGTATTAAGCCTCCTAACCCCGGATGCAAGGTAAAATCATTATTTTTTCGGCCCCTTCCGGAGCCGGTAAAACCACAATTGTCCGTCATTTAGTAAACGTTCTCCCAGAACTAAGTTTTTCTATCTCCGCCTGCACCCGCGATCGCCGGGGCCGCAGTGAAATCAACGGCAAAGATTATTATTTCATCACCCCAGAGGAGTTCCGCGAGAAAATAGGGCAGGACGAGTTTGTGGAGTGGGAAGAAGTGTACGAAGGGGCTTTCTACGGCACCCTTAAATCTGAAATTGAGCGCATTTGGTCTGAAGGCAAACACGCCATCCTGGACGTTGACGTCAAAGGCGGCCTAAGCGTGAAGAATTTCTACAAAGACCGTGCATTGTCTGTGTTCGTGAAACCACCTTCCATAGAAGAGCTCTCTAAACGGTTGGTGGCCCGCAATACAGATTCTGCTTCCAGTATTTCCAGCCGCGTGTTCAAAGCGAAATTCGAGCTGAGCTTTGAAGACCAGTTCGATGTAGTCATCGTGAACGAGAACCTGGAGGAGGCGTTCGCCAAAGCCGAGAAGCTGGTGCGGGACTTTATCTATCCTCAGGAACCTATCGTTTAGTTATGCGGGTAGGGCTGCTGTTTGGGTCATTCAACCCCATTCATATCGGGCACCTGATTCTGGCCAACTACATGGCCACTAACACTACCCTGGACACGGTCTGGTTGGTGGTGAGTCCGCAGAATCCGTTTAAGCCCAGCAGTAGTCTGTTGCATGAGTTTGACCGGCTGCACATGGTGCGCCTGGCCATCGCTGACAACGCTGATCTTGGTGTCACTGACATTGAGTTCCGGATGCCCCGACCCAGCTACACCATAGACACGCTTACGTACCTCAAGGAGAAGTATCCTAAGTATCAGTTCGTGCTCATCATGGGCGAAGACAACCTGGCTACGTTGCCTAAGTGGAAAAACTACGAGCAGATCCTGGAGCAGCATGAAGTATTAGTATATCCTCGGTCTGAAAGCGGCAAAGTGCCGGCTTCATTAAAGGAACATGCAAAGGTCACGTTGGTGCCAGCTCCGCTGCTAGACATCTCGGCCACCTTCATCCGGAAATGCCTGAAGGAAGGCAAATCTACCCGATATCTGCTTTCTGAGCTCGTCACCGAATACATCAATGCCAAGAAGCTGTACCTGACGTAAAATCGAGCTGGCTAAAGCTGAAGGTTTGCCAGTGAGGCCGGGGTTTTGGGGCTACTTTATGCAAAGTAGCCCCAAAACCCCGGCCTCGCTTTTTTCTTACACGACCCGATGGTATCTGATTTTTTTCTCGATAGAAAAAATAATTTTCGATCGCTCTTTCAAGATCACTTCTCCCTTTCTGAGCTTTTGCTTTGCCGTTGAGGGAGGTAAGAATTTAGAACTAGCTACTTACTTCTGGCTATTTTTTGCAGTGTGGAAAAATGAATAAAACCTTCTGTTTTAAACTTCGTTTAGAATAAGTTAGCTTCATAAGCAGGTTGAAATAATCCTATAATTTACCGTATAAATACTTGGTTACCTCACATCCCAGATGTAATTTGCTATCCTTCCCAGACAGACACTGGAGGAGCTCTTGACAATGAGTAACGAACAAATATTCAAAGACACTTTCATATCCATCGAATACAATCAGGAGCAAAACTACCTTCTCGCCAATTGGACGGGCTTTCAGACAAAGCAGTCGGTGCAGGAGGGGTGCGAGCGGATACTAGACTCCATGGGGCAATTCAACTGCTACAAGGTCCTTAACGATAATACCAATGTGCAGGGCATCTGGTCCAGCGCAGCAGAGTGGGTTGGCGCCGATTGGTTTCCCCGGATGCGGCAGGCTGGCATGGTTTCCTTCGCTTGGGTGTATTCGCCCAGTATGTTCAGCCGGTTGTCAACAGATAAATCGCTGCGCTTTACCTATGACACCACCGGTATAGAATTGTTTGATCAGGTAGAGGACGCCGCGCAGTGGCTGGCTTCTTTTCCCGCATAGATTCAATCCAGCATATAAAAGGGAAGGCCCCGCACCAATAAGTGCGGGGCCTTCCCTTTTATGCGGATTTTTCTAAAACTAGGCGTAAAATGCAAAGGTGTTAGATGGTCATGATTTCAGCTTCTTTCTTGGAGAGCAACTCATCCAGGCGCACGATGTACGAATCGGTAAGTTTCTGAACCTTGGCTTCGGCGTCTTTCACGGCATCTTCTGAAGTGCCTTCTTTCTGCAGTTTACGCAGGGATTCGTTCACGTCTTTGCGGATGTTGCGCACTCTAATCTTGCCGCTCTCGGTTTCGTTTTTGGCTTGCTTTACCAAATCCCGACGACGCTCCTCAGTTAGAGCCGGGATGTTCAACCGGATGCCGTCTGCCTCTGTGTTAGGGTTCAGGCCCAGGTCACTGTTTTTGATGGCTTTGCCAATTTCCGCGATCATGTTCTTCTCCCAAGGCTTGATCATAAGCGTGCGGGCGTCTGGGGTCATGACGTTGGCTACCTGCGAGATGGGGGTTGGCGTGCCGTAGTAGTCTACGCGCAGGTCTTCCACCATGGCCGGAGAGGCTTTGCCGGCTCTGATTTTGGTTAATTCTACACTTGTGTGCTGCACCGATTTCTGCATCGATTCCTCGGCTTCGCTTAAATAAAAGTTAATTTCTTCGGTCATTGGGTTTTCTGATTTAGAAAGATGACTAAACGGTACCACCGTAGCAAACGCCAAAGGGCGGTACAAATTTCTGATTTAATTCTGTAAAATCCACTGCCGGGGCAGAAGACCTTTATCTTACATAGAAACCAGGGTTCCTACTCTTTCGCCTTTGATGAGTTTGGCCAGGTTACCCTTTTTGTTGATGTCAAACACCACAATAGGCAAATTGTTTTCCTTGCACAAAGTAAACGCAGTCATGTCCATTACGTTCAGGCCTTTTTCGAAAACCTCCTCAAACGTGATGTCATCGTATTTCACCGCTGAGTTGTCTTTCTCTGGGTCGGCGGTGTAGATGCCGTCTACGCGGGTACCTTTCAGCACCACATCGGCCTCAATCTCAATGGCCCGGAGGCTGGCGGCGGAGTCGGTGGTGAAGTAGGGGTTTCCGGTACCGGCCCCAAAGATCACCACGCGGCCTTTCTCCAGGTGGCGCATGGCCCGGCGGCGGATGTACGGCTCGCACACCTGCTGGATGTTGATGCCCGATAACAGACGGGTGAAGATGCCGGCTTTCTCCAGCGCGCTCTGCAGCGCCATGCTGTTGATCACAGTGGCCAGCATTCCCATGTAATCGCCCTGCACACGGTCCAATCCTACAGACTCGGCCTGCACGCCCCTGAAAATGTTTCCTCCGCCAATTACTACGGCAACCTCAGCGCCAAGGTCTACGGCAGATTTGATTTCTTCGGCGTATTGCACCAGCATGTTGGTATCAATGCCATACTGCTGATCGCCCATCAAGGACTCACCGCTGAGCTTCAATAGAATTCTTTTGAATCGCATGCTACTTATTAGATATTGAAAGTTAAAGACGTATGTATTGACACGTTTTGGGCCTGTCTTTCACAAAACAGGCCCAAAACGGAATTCTCTTTAAAACACCACCAGGATTTGGTTCTTCTCTACGTTCTGCCGTAAGTTTACCTTGACTGCGCTCACTACGCCATCGCCGGGAGACTTGATGATGTTCTCCATCTTCATGGCTTCCAGGATAAGGATTGGGTCGCCTTTTTTCACTTCCTGACCCGGCTCTACCTTAATGTCGATGATCAGGCCCGGCATAGGCGCTTTGATATCATTGACCTTGTGCGCCAGCGCCTGGCCCATGCCTAAGCTCTCTAGAAGGAGGTCCATGCGGTCCTGCACCTGCAGGGTATGCACCTGGCCGTTGATCTTGATCTTGAAGGTTTTGGTCTCAGGCTCGGTTTCCAAGAGCTCGGCGGTGTAGGAGCGGCCGTCTTTTAAGATATGGAAAGAAGTTGGGCTGAGGGGAAGCAAATCCCAGGTAAACGGAGCATCGTTGAGAAGAATCTGGTTTTTCTCCAGAACTACTTGCCAGGTGGCAGTAGCCGATTTTACCTGTAGCATGTTTGCAGGGTTAAAAGACAGTAAGTACCGTATGAGTGAAATAAATTCACAACTTGAGTTCCCAAAGTTAATAAATCATTACATGAATCACATCCTTTCCCGCGGCTTCTTGTACTTTCTGTTGTGCGGTGCCACCGCAAGCTGCGCCGTAAAGAAACCCGCTGCCCCCAGCGTTGCCACAGAAGAGACTGTTTCTGCTCAGGATACCACCGCTACCGCTGTAGTTCCCCTCACCAGCAAGGGACCGTACCAACCAGCCGCTGAGCGCCTCGTGGATTTGGTGCACACCACCCTGAACGTGCGGTTTGACTGGACGAAGCAGCATCTTTTAGGGGAAGCCACCCTCACCTTAAAGCCTTACTTCTATCCGCAGAAACAGGTTGTCTTGGATGCCAAGGGATTTGATATCCACCAGGTGGCACTGCTCAAAGGAAAGCAGCAAGTGCCTCTGAAGTATTCCTACGATCAACAGCAACTGACCCTGCAACTGGATAAACCTTACACCAGAAAAGACACGCTGCAGCTCTTTATTTCCTATACGGCCAAACCCAACGACCTGAAAGCCAAAGGTAGCGAAGCCATCCAGTCAGACAAGGGCCTGTATTTCATCAATCCGCTGGGTGCTGAAGAGGGCGTGCCGCGCCAGATCTGGACCCAAGGGGAGACCGAGGCGAACTCGGCCTGGTTCCCCACCATTGACAAGCCCAATGAGCGCATGACCCAGGATATTTTCATTACCGTGGAAAATCGCTTCAAGACCTTGTCTAACGGAACGCTGGTTTCATCTAAGGATCTGAAAAATGGCCTCAAAACCGATCACTGGTGGATGGCCAAGCCGCACGCCCCGTACTTGGTGATGATGGCCATTGGGGAGTTCTCCGTGGTCAAAGACAAGTGGCGGAACAAGGAAGTGAGTTACTGGGTAGAGCCTGAGTACGCTTCTACCGCTAAAGCCACCTTCGGGCGTACCCCGGCCATGCTGGAGTTTTTCTCTCAAAAACTAGGCGTGGCTTTCCCCTGGGATAAATACGCGCAGGTAGTGGTCCGGAACTTCGTTTCGGGGGCGATGGAGAACACCACTGCCTCAACCTTCATGGAGTCTGTGCAACAGGATCGCCGCGAACTGCTGGACAAGAACTGGGACCACATCATCGCGCATGAACTCTTTCACCAGTGGTTCGGGGATTATGTAACTACCGAGTCTTGGGCCAACCTGCCTCTGAACGAATCCTTCGCTGATTACTCTGAATACCTGTGGGCCGAACACCAATACGGTCCTGATGAAGCCGCTCTAACGCATCAAACCGCCTTGTTGGAGTACCTGGGGGAGGCAAGAACCAAACAGGAGCCACTCATCCGGTTTCATTACACCGATAAAGAAGACATGTTTGATAGCCATTCCTACGCCAAGGGAGGACGGGTGCTGCACATGCTTCGGCAGGAAGTAGGGGATGAGGCTTTTTTCGCTTCCCTGAACCTGTACCTGTCGCAGAACAAATACACAGCCGTAGAAATTGACAAACTGCGGCTCGCTTTCGAGGAAATCACCGGGCGCGATTTACGGCAGTTTTTCCAACAATGGTTCCTAACCCCGGGCCACCCCGAACTTCAGGTAAAACATACGTACCAGAATGGTGCTTTGTCAGTGCAGGTTACCCAGACCCAAGACACCACCCGGACCTCGGTGTACAAAATGCCCCTCACCATCTCGATTCTGAATGACGGGAAATGGCAAGACGAACAAGTAGAGATGCTCAAGGCAGACCAGACCTTTACTTTTCCGGTGCAAAAAGCCCCGCAGACAGTAGTGCTGGATCCCAACCAGAAACTGCTCGCCAACATCCGGCATGAGAAATCCATTGAAGAGTGGGCAACCCAGTTCCAGTACAGTGCAGCCTTTGCCGCTAAGTCAAATGCTTTGGAGAACCTCCGGGACACTGCCCATGCTGCTATTACACCTGTGCTACTGAAAGCCATCAAGGATCCCTTCTGGAAAGTACGGGCAACAGGGCTGGAGATGTTGGTAATCACGGAAGCCATGCAGGACCCCAAAGTGCAGGAACAGATTCAGCAGTTAGCAGAGGCAGACAAGAACAGCGCGGTGCGGGCCACGGCCACTTATGTCTTAAGCACCTTAACCGGTTTGCCCCAGGATATCATTGAAAGCAGGCTGCAAGACAGTTCCTACCAGGTGGTGAGTGCCGCTATCTTTGCCTGGAGCAGGGGAGAGCATGACCTCAGCAGGCTAAAGCCTTTCTTAGCTTATAAGAACCCAGACGTTGTGAATGCCCTGGCCTCGGCTTTCACGGCCAGCGAGGAAGAGGAGCTTTATGACTGGTATCTGAAAAACAGCCAAAGACTGCGGGGAGGAGACCGGTTTTACTTTGTGCAGAGCTTCGGAGCCTTCCTGCTGAAAAAAAATATTGACAGCCAGGAGAGAGGGTGGCAGGCCTTGGTAAAGGTAGTAGAGCAGGAGACCCTGAAAGAGGCCAAACAAGCAGCCTTTCAAATGCTTACGATGATGGCTGAGACCGATGACCGGCGGGAAAAGCTGCAGGAACTGACCGTAAAAGACCCACAATTAGCCCTGGCGGAAAGCCTTCAAACCAAATGACAGAAAAAAATAATTGCAGAAATATTTGACATGGAAGAAAAAGCCACTAGTTTTGCAGCTCCTAAGAACGAAAACGGCAACGAAAAACGGTTTTAGGGTTCTTTGAAACAGTATTGGGGAGATTCCAGAGTGGCCAAATGGGACGGACTGTAACTCCGTTAGCGTAAGCTTTCGAAGGTTCGAATCCTTCTCTCCCCACACTTAATTCGGTCAGAAATTGAGACAAGGTTACAGGTTGTTTCGTGAAGATTTCTGATGTTACCAGTAACAAGCGGGAGTAGCTCAGCTGGTAGAGCGACAGCCTTCCAAGCTGTAGGTCGCGGGTTCGAACCTCGTCTCCCGCTCTTTTAAGAGAGCAATGCAGCGAAAGCTGCATTCTTTTATTTTGCCGACGTAGCTCAGGGGTAGAGTACTTCCTTGGTAAGGAAGGGGTCGTGGGTTCAATTCCCATCGTTGGCTCAAGCGGTATTTTTATTACAAACATTACACCGTTTCACCCAAGAACTAAATAACTTTCTAAAATGGCTAAAGAAACATTTGATCGTTCCAAACCGCACGTAAACATCGGTACTATTGGGCACGTTGACCACGGCAAAACAACCTTGACTGCTGCTATTACTCAGGTTTTAGCGAGCAAAGGTCTAGCCGCAAAGAGAGATTTCTCTTCAATTGACAACGCTCCTGAAGAAAAAGAGCGTGGTATCACTATTAATACGTCTCACGTTGAGTACGCTACTGAAAACCGTCACTACGCGCACGTTGACTGCCCAGGTCACGCTGACTACGTGAAGAACATGGTTACTGGTGCTGCTCAGATGGATGGTGCTATCCTGGTAGTTGCTGCTACAGATGGTCCAATGCCACAAACTCGTGAGCACATCCTTTTGGCTCGTCAGGTAGGTGTTCCTGCTCTTGTTGTGTTCATGAACAAAGTGGACATGGTAGACGATCCAGAATTATTAGAACTTGTTGAAATGGAAATCAGAGAGCTTCTTTCTTTCTACGATTTCGATGGCGACAATATCCCGGTTATCCAGGGTTCAGCTCTTGGTGGCTTGAACGGTGACGAGAAATGGGTGAAAACCATTGAAGAATTGATGGCAGCTGTTGATAGCTACATTCCAATTCCTGCTCGTTTAACTGACCTTCCATTCTTGATGCCAGTTGAGGACGTGTTCTCTATCACTGGTCGTGGTACAGTAGCTACTGGCCGTATTGAGCGTGGTATCATCAACTCTGGTGAGCAAGTGGATATCTTAGGTATGGGTGCTGAAGGCTTGAAGTCTACAGTAACTGGTGTTGAGATGTTCCGTAAGATCCTTGACAGAGGTGAAGCTGGTGACAACGTAGGTCTGTTGCTGCGTGGTATTGAGAAAACTGATATCCGTCGTGGTATGGTTATCTGTAAGCCAGGTTCAGTAACTCCTCACATGAAGTTCAAAGCTGAGGTTTACGTTCTTTCTAAAGAAGAAGGTGGACGTCACACTCCATTCTTCAACAACTACCGTCCACAGTTCTATTTGAGAACCACAGACGTTACTGGTATCATCACGTTGCCAGAAGGTGTTGAAATGGTTATGCCTGGTGATAACATCACTATCACTGTTGACTTGATCAACAAAGTAGCGATGGAAAAAGGTCTGCGTTTCGCTATCCGTGAAGGTGGTAGAACTGTAGGTGCCGGTCAGGTAACTGAAATCCTTGACTAATTAGTTGAAAATAATAAGTCCGCCTTGCTGAAAATGTAAGGCGGACTTGTTTTTTTAAGAAAAGAATAATACATTTGCACTCCATTTAGACGAATGGCGTGCATTTTTTTACGGGAGTAGCTCAATTGGTAGAGTAGTGGTCTCCAAAACCATTGGTTGTAGGTTCGAGTCCTACCTCCCGTGCAAATAGAGTTAATAGCACCAGAATGGCAAAGCTGACAAAATTTTTCAATGACGCTGTAGAGGAGATGCAGCACAAGGTTACCTGGCCAACCTACTCAGAGCTTCAGAAGAGTTCTATCTTAGTATTGGTAGGATCTGTTGTGTTTGCACTTGTAGTGGGTGCTATGGACTTTGTTTACGACTCCACCCTGGAATGGTTTTACAACCAGTTCTAATAAAAGCTGGAGAAAATGGCAGATTTAAAATGGTATGTAGTACGGGCGGTTTCAGGACAGGAGAAGAAAGCAAAATCTTATCTTGAGAATGAAGTAGCGCGTCATAATCTTACGGAGATGGTGCCTCAGGTGCTGATTCCGTCAGAGAAAGTATACGAAATGCGAAACGGGAAAAAACGCGTTAGAGAGCGCAGCTTTTTCCCCGGTTATGTATTGGTGTTTGCAGACATCTCCAACGGTGAGGTAGAGCACTTGATTACTAGTACACCAGGAGTCATTGGCTTTCTGGGAGCGGGTAACGGTAAAGCTGACGAGAAGCCAGTTCCATTGCGCATGTCAGAAGTAAACCGAATCTTAGGAAAGGTTGACGAAACAGATGAGCAAGTGGAAACTTTAGAGACTCCTTTTATTGTTGGCGAAACTGTGAAAGTAATGGACGGTCCATTCAACGGTTTTTCTGGTACAGTGGAAGAGGTGTTTGAAGAGCGTCGCAAGCTGAACGTAATGGTGAAAATCTTCGGGCGGAATACGCCAGTAGAGCTGAACTACATGCAGGTAGAAAAAGAACAGTAGTAATAAATAATAATGGCAAAAGAAATAAAAGGTTATCTGAAACTTCAGGTAAAGGGAGGCGCCGCGAATCCAGCACCGCCGATTGGACCTGCACTTGGATCTAAAGGTCTTAACATCATGGAGTTCTGCAAGCAATTCAACGCTAGAACCCAGGACAAGGCCGGCCAAGTATGCCCAGTTTTGATTACAATGTACACAGACAAGTCGTTTGACTTCGTAATTAAGACTCCTCCCGCTCCAGTATTGTTGATGGATGCTGCGAAAATCAAATCCGGATCTAAAGAGCCTAACCGTAACAAAGTAGGTTCTGTGACCTGGGATCAGATTCGCGAGATTGCTGAAATCAAAATGCCTGACCTGAATGCATTTAAAGTTGAGGCGGCAATGAAATTGGTAGCTGGTACCGCGCGTAGCATGGGTATCACGGTAAAAGGAACTGCTCCTTGGAGTGAGTAATTAAAAAGCAAATGGCTAGAATTTCTAAAAACAGAAAAGCAGTCTTAGCGAAGTACGACCCTAAAAAAGAGTACTCTCTGTTAGATGCAGCAGGCGTAGTAAAAGAAATTACTTTCACTAAGTTTGATGCCTCCGTTGACATTGATGTACGCTTAGGAGTTGACCCGCGTAAGGCTGATCAAATGGTGAGAGGCGTGGTAACGCTTCCTCATGGAACCGGTAAAGATGTACGTGTGTTGGTGCTTTGTACTCCAGATAAGGAGGAAGAAGCCAAAGCGGCAGGTGCAGATTTCGTAGGTTTGGATGAATACATCCAGAAAATTGAAAAAGGTTGGACAGACGTTGATGTAATCATCACTATGCCAGCCGTAATGGCAAAAGTAGGTAGATTAGGCCGTATTTTGGGACCTCGTAACCTGATGCCAAACCCTAAAGCTGGTACTGTAACCACAGACGTAGCCAAAGCGGTGAAAGAAGTGAAAGCTGGTAAAATTGACTTCAAAGTTGACAAAACCGGTATCATCCACACTAGCATTGGTAAAGTTTCTTTCGGTCCAGATCAAATTGCGGCAAACGCTTCTGAGGTAATCGCTACCTTGAACCGTCTAAAGCCTTCTTCTGCAAAAGGAACTTATATTAAGAGCATCACATTGTCAAGCACAATGAGTCCTGGTGTAGTAGTTGATAAAACCTCAATTTAACGAGAAGAGATGACACGGGAAGAAAAAGAAATCATTGTACGTGACCTGAGTGAGAAATTAGCTCAAAACTCCTTCGTTTACATCACAGACGCTTCAGAATTGACCGTTGCTACCATCAACAGATTCAGAAGACTTTGCTTTGATAGAGGCATTGAGTACAAAGTTTACAAAAACACTCTGATTCGTAAGGCGCTTGATACCTTAGATGTAGACACATCTTCTTTAGATGTAGCTTTGAAAGGTTCTTCTGGAATCATGTTTGAAGCCACTACAGGTAATGCACCTGCAAAATTATTACTTGATTTCCGCAAAACAGGCGCCAAAAAGCCAGTTTTAAAGGGAGCTTACATTGATGCAAGCATCTATCTGGGCGATGACCAGTTGGATACCCTGAGCAAAATCAAGTCTAAAGAAGAATTGGTTGGTGAAATCATCGGCTTACTTCAATCTCCTGCCAAAAACGTTATTTCTGCCCTTCAGAGCGGCGGCAATATCCTGGCTGGCTTGGTGAAAACATTATCAGAGAAAGAACAATAACATTTCAATTTTAAAACAACTTTTAATTACTAATAAAAATGGCAGATTTGAAAGCATTCGCTGAGCAGTTGGTTAACTTAACTGTAAAAGAAGTTAATGAACTTGCTACTATTCTTAAGGATGAGTACGGTATTGAGCCAGCAGCTGCTGCTCCTGTAATGGTAGCTGGTGCTACCGGTGGAGACGCTGGAGCCGCTGCTGAGGAGAAAACTTCTTTTGATGTAATCCTTAAGTCAGCAGGTGCCTCTAAACTAGCAGTTGTGAAGCTAGTGAAAGAACTTACCGGTCTTGGCTTGAAAGAAGCGAAAGAATTGGTTGATGGTGCTCCAAAACCATTGAAAGAAGGTGTTGCTAAAGATGAAGCAGATTCATTGAAAAAGCAATTGGAAGAAGCTGGTGCTGAAGTGGAGGTTAAGTAATCCCACACTACCTTCCATTACCACAAAGGGTTAGACCTGGCATTTTCGTCAGGTCTTTTCCTGTTTGTACCTAGAAATGATTTTCTAGAAATTTCTGCCGGAGTAACACCTGTTTTCTGGCACGACAAAGTTTAAACGTAAAATTCAGACAACTTTGGCTACAAATAAAAAGACAGAGCGGATCAATTTTGCGTCCATTAAGTCGGTCATAGATTACCCAGACTTTCTGGACGTACAGCTACAATCTTTTCAGGACTTTTTCCAGTTGGAAACCGCTGCCGAGAACCGCACGGAAGAAGGTCTCTTCAAAGTGTTTGCTGAAAACTTTCCGATCTCTGATTCAAGAGAGAATTTCGTTCTGGAATTCGTAGACTACCACGTAGACCCACCCAAGTATTCAGTTGATGAGTGCATTGACCGTGGGTTGACTTATTCAGTACCTTTAAAAGCAAAACTTCGCCTGATCTGTAATGATACGGATAACGAGGATTTTGAAACCATAGAACAGGAGGTTTTCTTAGGAAACATTCCTTACATGACAGAGAAAGGTTCATTTGTGATCAATGGCGCCGAGCGCGTAATTGTATCTCAGTTGCACCGGTCGCCGGGAGTGTTCTTTGCCCAAAGCAAGCACACTAACGGGACCAAACTTTATTCTGCCAGAATTATCCCTTTCAAAGGATCCTGGATAGAATTCGCGACAGACGTGAACAACGTGATGTACGCGTACATTGACCGTAAGAAGAAGTTCCCGGTTACAACGCTTTTGCGTGCCATTGGTTACGGAACCGACAAGGACATCCTGGATTTGTTCGGGTTGTCTGAGGAAGTGAAGGCCGATAAGAAAACGTTGAAAGACGTAGTAGGCCGTAAACTGGCGGCAAGGGTTCTGCGCACCTGGACAGAAGACTTCGTGGACGAGGATACCGGTGAAGTGGTATCTATTGACCGTAACGAGGTGCTGTTGGAGCGGGACTCTGAAGTAACCGAAGATGACTTAGACGTAATCATCGACTCAGGCGTGAAATCCATCATCCTGCACCGTGAGAACGTAAACATCGCCGATTACAACATCATCTACAATACCCTGCAGAAAGATAACTCTAACTCTGAGCAGGAAGCAGTAGAGCAAATCTACCGTCAGCTCCGGAACACCGAAGCACCAGACGTAGAGACAGCACGGGACATTATCCAGAAGTTGTTCTTCAGTGATAAGCGTTACGACCTAGGTGATGTAGGACGTTACAGAATTAACAAGAAACTAGGCCTAGACAAAAACTGGGATGCCAAAGTATTGACCAATGAGGACATCGTCCTGATTGTGAAATACCTGATTGGTCTCATCAACTCTAGAGCCGTAGTGGATGATATTGACCACTTGAGCAACCGCCGTGTAAGAACGGTAGGGGAGCAGTTGTACGCGCAATTTGGTGTAGGTCTTGCCCGTATGGCCAGAACCATCAAAGAGCGGATGAACGTGCGTGACAACGAAGAATTCAAACCAGTTGACTTGATCAACGCGCGTACGCTTTCTTCGGTGATCAACTCGTTCTTCGGAACGAACCAGTTGTCTCAGTTCATGGACCAGACCAACCCCCTGGCAGAAATCACGCACAAACGTCGTGTGTCTGCACTAGGGCCAGGAGGCCTTTCCCGTGAGCGCGCTGGTTTCGAGGTACGTGACGTTCACTACACTCACTATGGTCGTCTTTGTACCATTGAAACACCGGAAGGGCCAAACATCGGTCTGATCTCTTCACTTTGCGTGCACGCTCGCGTGAACAGCATGGGCTTTATTGAAACTCCTTACCGCAATGTAGTGGAAGGGAAAGTAGATATCGACCATGGGGTGAAATACCTCACCGCAGAGGAAGAAGACACCCACCACATCGCTCAGGCCAACGCCATCATTGATGAAAACGGAAACTTTGTCAATGACAAAGTAAAAGGCCGTTTTGAAGGGGACTTCCCGGTAGTAGAGCCAGAGCGCTATACCTACATGGACGTTGCCCCTAACCAGATTGTATCGGTAGCTGCTTCGTTGATTCCGTTCCTAGAACACGATGATGCGAACCGTGCCTTGATGGGATCTAACATGCAGCGCCAGGCTGTGCCATTAGTGAAGCCGCAGGCTCCTATTGTTGGTACCGGTTTGGAACTGAGGGCCGCTCTTGACTCAAGAGCATTGGTAAGAGCAGAGGGAGACGGGTACGTGCACTTTGTTGACGCTGACAAAATCATCATTCGGTATGACCTCACTGAGGAAGAGAAGATGGTGAGCTTTGACGCCGAGTTTGTGACCTACGACCTGATCAAATTCCGCCGTACCAACCAGGATACCTGTATCAACTTAACCCCATTGGTTAAGAAGAACGAGCGGGTAACCAAAGGTCAGGCACTATGCGAAGGATATGCCACTAACCAGGGAGAACTTGCCTTAGGTAGAAACCTACAGGTAGCTTTCATGCCTTGGCAAGGATATAACTTCGAGGATGCGATTGTTATCTCTGAGCGTGTAGTAAGAGATGACGTGTTCACCTCTATCCACATCGAAGAATTTGAACTGGAAGTTCGTGAAACGAAACGCGGTGAGGAGGAATTAACCTCTGAGATCCCGAACGTGAGCGAAGAAGCCGTTCGTAACCTGGATGAGAACGGTATCATCAGAATTGGTGCTGAAGTACGCGAAGGTGATATCCTTATTGGTAAGATCACTCCTAAAGGAGAGACTGACCCAACCCCAGAGGAGAAACTCTTGAGAGCCATCTTCGGGGACAAAGCCGGTGATGTGAAGGACGCCTCCTTGAAAGCGCCGCCATCCTTGAATGGTGTAGTAATAGAAACCAAGTTGTTCTCTCGTCCTAAGAAAGACAAAAACCTACGGGCCAAGTCTAAGAAAGAGGTGGAAGAACTGAAAGTGAAGTACAATAGTGAGCTCAAAGCCGTGAAGAACGTGATGATTGAGAAACTAGTGGCTTTGCTTGAAGGCAAGACAAGCCAAGGGGTACGTCACCGTTTCGGGGACGAAATCCTGACCAAAGGAGCCAAGTTTGGTAAAAAGAACATCTCTGAGGCACTTTTCCCTGACAAAAACCCTTACAAGGACGAAAGCAACTACGCTGTTCCGGAAGAGGTGAACATGTTCAAGGATTTGATCCTGGAAGGATGGACGGCAGACGAGCAGACAAACAAGATGTTGCTGGAGTTGGTGAAAAACTACACCAAGCGCCGCAACATGATCTCTGCCCGTTTCAAACGTGACCGCTTCACCTTGGAAGTAGGAGACGAGTTACCAGCCGGTATCGTGCAGTTGGCCAAAGTATACATCGCTAAGAAGCGTAAGCTGAAAGTGGGTGATAAGATGGCAGGACGTCACGGTAACAAGGGGGTAGTAGCCCGTATCGTGCGTGAGGAAGACATGCCGTTCCTGGAAGACGGAACACCAATGGATATCGTGTTGAACCCACTTGGGGTACCTTCAAGGATGAACATCGGTCAGATTTATGAGACCGTTCTAGGTTGGGCAGGTCTGAAGTTGGGACGCACCTATGCTACCCCAATCTTCGACGGTGCCACTGAAGAGCAGGTTTCTGCAGAATTGGCTGAAGCTGGTTTGCCTAAATTCGGACGTTCTTATCTGTACGATGGTTTGAGCGGTGACCGTTTTGACCAACCAATCACAGTAGGTGTTATCTACATGTTGAAACTGGGTCACTTGGTAGATGATAAAATGCATGCCCGTTCTATCGGACCATACTCGCTTATCACGCAGCAGCCATTGGGTGGTAAAGCCCAGTTTGGTGGTCAGCGTTTCGGTGAGATGGAGGTATGGGCGTTGGAGGCCTTCGGTGCCGCTAACGTGCTGCAAGAGATCTTGACTGTGAAGTCAGATGACGTGATCGGTCGTGCGAAAGCATACGAAGCCATCGTGAAAGGTGACGTGTTGCCGAAGCCAAATATCCCTGAGTCTTTCAACGTGTTAATTCACGAGCTCAGAGGCTTGGCCTTGGAGATTACGCTAGACTAATAAGCTGTTTTAGAGGAGATTTCAGGAAAAGAGGCCCAAAAGGTATCATACTGAAATCTCCCTTTTACGCGTTAGTTAAGCCATTTAGTAAAAAGGAAATTTACATATCTAGCAACACATAACATGGCGTTAGCAAGAAATAAAAAATTAATCCAAGACTTCTCTAAAGTGACCATTTCGTTGGCTTCTCCAGAATCAATCCTGGAAAGATCAAACGGAGAGGTAACTAAGCCTGAAACCATCAACTACAGAACCTACAAGCCAGAAATGGGCGGTTTGTTCTGCGAGCGGATCTTCGGGCCAGTGAAGGACTGGGAGTGCCACTGCGGTAAATACAAGAGAATCCGTTACAAAGGGATTATCTGTGACCGTTGCGGGGTTGAAGTAACTGAGAAAAAAGTGCGTCGTGAGCGCATGGGCCATATTGAATTGGTAGTACCGGTAGCACACATCTGGTACTTCAAGTCATTGCCAAACAAAATCGGGTATCTGTTAGGCTTGCCAACCAAGAAGCTTGACCAGATCATCTATTATGAGCGGTACGTAGTGATCCAACCGGGTATCTTAGGTGAAGACGGCGTGAACATGCTGGACTTCTTAACCGAAGATGAGTACCTAGACATGATTGACAAGCTGCCACGCGAGAACCAGATGTTGGACAACCATGATCCAAACAAGTTCATCGCGAAAATGGGAGCTGAAGCTCTTCAAATGTTATTGGAGCGCATCAACCTGGATGACCTTTCTTATGACCTGCGTTACTCTGCTGCCCATGAGACTTCTCAGCAGCGGAAAGCGGAAGCGTTGAAGCGTCTACGTGTAGTAGAGGCTTTCCGTGATGCCGCCACCAGAATTGAGAACAAGCCTGAGTGGATGGTGATCCGTATGGTGCCTGTGATTCCACCAGAATTGCGTCCGTTGGTTCCGTTGGATGGTGGCCGTTTCGCTACGTCTGACTTGAACGATTTATACCGTCGCGTTATCATCCGTAACAACCGTCTGAAGCGTCTGATCGAGATCAAAGCGCCAGAGGTAATCTTGCGGAATGAGAAGCGTATGCTTCAGGAAGCCGTTGACTCCCTGTTCGACAACTCACGTAAAGTGAACGCTGTTCGGGCAGAAGGTAACCGTGCTCTGAAATCACTTTCTGACATGCTGAAAGGTAAGCAAGGACGTTTCCGTCAGAACTTGCTTGGTAAGCGTGTGGATTATTCAGGTCGTTCCGTAATTGTGGTAGGTCCAGAATTGAAACTACACGAGTGCGGTCTGCCTAAGAACATGGCAGCTGAGCTTTTCAAACCGTTCATCATCCGTAAGCTTATTGAGCGCGGTATCGTGAAAACGGTAAAATCTGCGAAGAAAATCGTAGACAGAAAAGACCCGGTTGTATGGGATATTTTGGAAAACGTGCTGAAAGGACACCCGGTACTGTTGAACCGTGCTCCTACGCTCCACAGATTAGGTATTCAGGCGTTCCAGCCGAAACTGATTGAAGGGAAAGCGATTCAGCTACACCCATTAGTAACCACAGCATTCAACGCCGACTTTGACGGTGACCAGATGGCGGTGCACGTTCCACTAGGACCGGCAGCCATCCTGGAAGCCTCAATGTTGATGTTGGCTTCGCACAACATCCTGAACCCTGCCAACGGTGCGCCAATTGCGGTACCTTCTCAGGACATGGTGTTGGGCTTATACTATGTAACCAAAGGCAAGCGTACCACCGAGAATGAAGTTATTCAAGGGGAAGGCATGTCTTTCTACTCTGCCGAAGAAGTAATCATCGCCATCAATGAAGGCCGCTTGTCTAAGCACGCCTTTATCAAGGTGCGGGTGAAAGTATTGGATGAGAACAACCAATTAGTAACCAAGCTCATTGAGACTGTTGCTGGTAGAGTTCTTTTCAACCAGTTCGTGCCAGAGGAAGTGGGTTACGTAGACGAACTTCTTTCTAAGAAAAAATTGCAGCAGATCATCTCCCGCGTGTTCAAAGTAACCGGTATGGCGAGAACTGCTCAGTTCCTGGATGATATCAAAACCCTAGGATTCCAGTCGGCTTACAAAGGCGGTCTGTCCATGGGCTTGGGTGACATCGTAATCCCGAAAGAGAAAGATATCTTAGTGGAAGAGGCCAAGAAAGATGTAGATGCCGTTTGGGCAAACTACTCTATGGGTCTTATCACAGATAACGAACGTTACAACCAGGTAATTGATATCTGGACGCGTATCAACAACCAGATCACCGAGACTTTGATGAGCCGTCTTGAAAAAGATGACCAAGGTTTCAACTCCATCTTCATGATGATGCACTCCGGAGCCCGTGGTTCAAGAGAGCAGATCCGTCAGTTAGGTGGTATGAGAGGTCTGATGGCGAAACCACAGAAGTCCTTGCAAGGATCAGTAGGGGAGATCATTGAAAACCCAATTCTATCTAACTTCAAAGAAGGCTTGGATGTAATTGAGTACTTCATCTCTACGCACGGTGCCCGTAAAGGTCTTGCGGATACAGCCTTGAAAACAGCGGATGCGGGTTACCTAACCCGTCGTTTAGTGGACGTTTCCCAAGATGTGATCGTAAACGAGTCTGACTGTGGTACACTGCGTGGTCTGGAAGTAAGCGCGCTGAAAGACAACGAGGATATTGTGGAATCTTTGTCTGAGCGTATCCTAGGTCGTGTGAACGTACATGACATCATCGATCCAATCACCGGAGAACTGATCCATGAGTCAGGAAACGAGATCACCGAAGAAGTAGCCCGTGCCATTGAGCAAACCGCTATAGAAAGCGTGGAGATCCGTTCGGTGTTGACATGTGAGACCAAGCGCGGTATTTGTGCGAAATGCTACGGACGTAACCTTTCAACTGGCCGTATGGTGCAGAAAGGGGAGGCTGTTGGGGTTATCGCAGCCCAGTCTATTGGTGAGCCAGGTACGCAGTTGACACTCCGTACTTTCCACGTGGGTGGTACAGCATCTAACATTGCGGTTGATGCAGCTATCCGTGCCAAATTTGCCGGTGCCATTGAGTTCGAAGATGTTCGGACCATTGAGACCATGAATGCTGAAGGCGAGCCGGTGAAAGTAGTAATGGGTCGTTCAGGTGAGGTGAAGGTAGTTGAGCCAACTACGGGCAAACTGCTGATCAGTAACCACGTGCCTTACGGTTCATTCCTGTTAGTAAACGAAGGCCAGACCGTAGCTAAAGGCGACGAACTGTGTAACTGGGATCCATACAATGCGGTAATCCTTTCTGAGTTTGACGGTACAATTGCTTACGAATCTATTGTGGAGGGTATCACCTTCCGTGAGGAGTCTGATGAGCAGACCGGACACCGTGAGAAAGTAATCATCGAGACAAAAGATAAGACGAAGAACCCAGCTATTGTCATCATCCCTGCCAATGGTGAGCCTAAGACCTACAACATTCCAGTAGGTGCTCACTTAGCCGTAGAAGATGGACAAGTAATCAAAGCAGGTCAGATTATCTCTAAAATCCCTCGTGCCATTGGTAAGACCCGTGACATCACGGGTGGTCTGCCACGCGTTACTGAGCTATTTGAAGCCCGTAACCCGTCTAACCCAGCGGTAGTGAGTGAGATTGACGGTGTGGTAACCTACGGTGGCGTGAAACGCGGTAACCGTGAAATCTACATTGAGTCTAAAGACGGTGTGAAGAAGAAGTACATGGTACCTCTTTCCAAGCACATCCTGGTGCAGGACAATGACTTTGTGCGAGCTGGTGTTCCGTTGTCAGACGGTGCCATTACGCCAAACGATATCCTGAATATCCAGGGACCTGGTGCCGTGCAGGAATACTTAGTGAACGAGATTCAGGAAGTATACCGTCTGCAGGGTGTGAAGATCAATGACAAGCACATTGAAGTAGTGGTTCGTCAGATGATGCAGAAAGTGAACGTGATTGACCCAGGTGATACAAGCTTCCTGGAGAACCAGACGGTTGACAAAGTGACGTTCATGGAAGAGAACGACATGATCATTGACATGAAAGTAGTGGAGGATGCAGGTGACTCAACCGCCATGAAGCCAGGTATGATTGTGACGGCGCGTCGTCTACGCGATGAGAACTCCAGCTTGAAGCGTCGTGACTTACGGATCGTAACCGTGCGTGATGCACAGCCGGCCGTGTCAAGACCAACCTTGCAGGGTATCACCCAGGCTTCTTTGGGTACGCAAAGCTTTATCTCCGCGGCTTCCTTCCAGGAAACGACCAAGGTGTTGAGCGAGGCAGCCATCAAAGGAAAAGCGGACGAATTACTGGGCTTGAAAGAGAACGTAATCGTAGGTCACTTGATCCCGGCAGGTACCGGTTTGCGCGAGTACTCTAAAATCATTGTAGGCTCTAAGGATGAGTATGAAGCTCTGACTTCCAGCAGACAATCAGGAGTGAAAGCAGCTAAACAAGGCGAACTGCAAGAGAAATAAGATGGCCGCCGCAGAACAACAAGGACAGATCAACATTGAGTTGACAGAGGAAATTGCCGAGGGTGAGTATGCAAATCTTGCCATGATCGCACATTCCCACAGTGAATTCGTGATTGATTTTATCCGCCTGATGCCCGGGATCCCGAAGGCAAAAGTAAAGTCAAGAGTGGTGATTACTCCAGAGCATGCCAAGCGTTTCTTGGCTGCTTTGGAGGAAAACATCCTAAAATATGAGCAAAGCTTCGGGGTGATAAAGCAGACGCCGGAAACCCCAAGCTTTCCGCTCAATTTTGGGGGAACTATTGGCGAAGCCTAAGCCATTAATAATTAATGAATTAAAACTTTGAATTTGCAAAGTGAATTTTATACCTTTGCAAACCATTTTTTGAAGAGAGAAATCAGTTTAAAAAGTTAGTAAATGCCTACTATACAACAATTAGTAAGAAAGGGAAGAGAAGCGCTAACATCAAAGTCTAAGTCTCCAGCTCTTGACTCATGCCCACAAAGACGTGGCGTGTGCACACGCGTTTACACAACCACACCTAAGAAGCCAAACTCAGCGATGAGAAAAGTGGCCCGTGTGCGTTTGACAAACGGTAAAGAAGTCAATGCCTACATCCCAGGTGAAGGACACAACCTGCAAGAGCACTCCATTGTGCTTATCAGAGGTGGTCGTGTGAAAGACTTACCAGGTGTAAGATACCACATCATCCGTGGTGCGTTGGACACTGCTGGTGTAAACGGTCGTCTACAGTCCCGTTCTAAATACGGAGCAAAACGTCCTAAACCAGGTCAGCCAGCAGCTGCTGCAGGAAAAGGCGGTAAGAAAAAATAATTGAGTTAAGACAATGAGAAAAGCGAAACCAAAGAAGAGAATTCTTCTTCCTGATCCAAAATACAAAGAGACTCTGGTTACCCGTTTTGTGAACTACCTGATGGTAGACGGTAAAAAGAGTGTGGCATACAGAATATTTTACGATGCTTGCGATTTAGTTGAGAAAAGAACTAAAGAGAACGGGTTAGATACCTGGAAAAAAGCATTGAACAATATCATGCCAGGTGTAGAGGTAAAATCCCGCCGTGTAGGTGGTGCTACTTTCCAGGTACCAACTGAGGTACGTCCGGATAGAAAGATTTCTCTTGGTATCAAATGGATGATCTCTTACGCTCGCAAGAGAGGTGAGAAGACCATGATGGATAAATTAGCTGGTGAGATCATCGCCGCTGCCAAAGGAGAAGGTGCTGCTGTGAAAAAGAAAGATGATACTCACAGAATGGCAGAAGCCAACAAGGCATTCTCGCATTTCAGATTCTAAGAATGGCTAGAGACTTAAAATTTACCAGAAACATAGGTATTGCCGCGCACATTGATGCCGGTAAGACCACAACTACAGAGCGTATCCTTTACTATGCTGGTGTAAGCCACAAAATAGGAGAGGTACACGATGGAGCTGCCACCATGGACTGGATGGAGCAGGAGCAAGAAAGAGGTATTACCATTACTTCTGCAGCTACTACTGTAAACTGGGACTACAGAGGTGACAAATACCACATCAACATCATTGATACGCCAGGCCACGTTGACTTTACCGTAGAGGTAAACCGTTCCCTGCGTGTATTGGATGGTTTGGTTTTCTTGTTTAGCGCAGTAGACGGTGTTGAGCCACAGTCTGAGACTAACTGGAGACTTGCCGATAACTACAAAGTAGCCCGTATTGGTTTCGTTAACAAAATGGACCGTTCAGGAGCTGACTTCCTTGCTGTTTGTAAGCAAGTAAAAGAAATGCTGGGCAGCAACGCCGTAGCGCTTCAGTTGCCAATTGGTGCTGAGGATGACTTCAAAGGTGTAGTTGACTTGGTAAACTTCAGAGGTATTGAGTGGAATGAGCACGACAAAGGGATGACCTTTAGAGAAGTTCCAATTCCAGACGATATGCTGGAGGAGGCTACTGAGTACCGTGAGAAGTTACTGGAAGCAGTAGCAGATTACGATGAGTCTTTGATGGAGAAATACTTTGATGATCCAGAAACGATCACTGAAGCTGAAATCATGAACGCTCTTCGTAAAGCAACCATTGACATGGCAATCGTGCCAATGCTTTGCGGTTCTTCTTTCAAAAACAAAGGGGTACAAACCATGTTGGACTATGTGATGGCTTTGATTCCATCACCTTTAGACAAGGACAACATTGTTGGTACAAACCCAGACACTGGCGAAGAAGTAGTGCGTAAGCCAAGCGAAAGCGATCCTTTTGCAGGTCTTGCTTTCAAAATCGCTACTGACCCTTACGTAGGCCGCCTTTGCTTCGTACGTGCCTATTCAGGCGTACTGGAGTCAGGTTCTTACGTGTACAATACCCGTTCCAACAACAAAGAGCGTATTTCCCGTATCTTCCAGATGCACGCTAACAAGCAGAACCAGATCGAGAGATTGGCTGCCGGTGACATCGGAGCGGTAGTAGGCTTTAAGGATATCAAAACTGGAGATACCCTTTGCGACCAGAATGCGAAAATCGTGCTGGAATCAATGGACTTCCCAGAGCCAGTTATCGGATACGCTATTGAGCCTAAAACTCAGGCTGACTCTGATAAAATGGGTATGGCCATTGCCAAGTTGATCGAAGAAGATCCAACTCTACAGGTAAACACTGACGAGGAAACTGGTCAGACCATCTTGAGAGGTATGGGTGAGCTTCACTTGGAGATCATCATCGACCGTATGAAGCGTGAGTTCAAGGTTGAATTGAACCAAGGTGCTCCTCAAGTAGCTTACAAAGAAACCATCACGAAGTCTTTCGAACACCGTGAGGTTTACAAGAAGCAGTCAGGTGGACGTGGTAAATTCGCGGACATCGTGTTCACCATGGGTCCACGTGAGGACGGGAAAACAGGTCTAGAGTTTGAAAACGCCATTGTAGGTGGTGTGATCCCAAGAGAATTCATTCCTCCGGTGCAGAAAGGTTTCGAAGAAGCAATGAAGAATGGTATCCTTGCCGGCTTCCCGGTAGATTCCATGAAAGTTCGTTTATTCCACGGTTCCTTCCACGACGTTGACTCTGATGCCTTGTCATTTGAATTAGCTGCCCGGGCAGGTTTCAAAGAAGCTGGTAAGCAATGTGCCCCTAAACTTCTTGAGCCAATTATGGCAGTAGACGTGGTAACTCCAGATGAATACACTGGTCCAGTTACAGGTGACTTGAACAGAAGAAGAGGTATCATGAAAGGTATGGATACCAAAGGTACTTCTACGGTAGTGAAAGCCGATGTTCCTTTATCAGAACTGTTTGGTTACGTGACTGATTTACGTACCATTACTTCAGGAAGAGCAACTGCTTCACTTACTTTCTCACACTACGAGCAAGTACCGCAGAACCTGGCAGATGGGATCATCGCAAAAATTAAAGGGACTTCGAAATAGTTGAAATAGAATGAATCAAAAGATCAGAATCAAACTGAAATCTTACGATCACAATCTGGTTGATAAATCATCAGAGAAAATCGTGAAAGCGGTAAAAGCAACTGGTGCGATCGTAAGTGGTCCTATTCCTTTGCCTACCGAAAAAGATATCTTCACTGTTTTACGTTCACCTCACGTGAACAAAAAAGCAAGAGAGCAATTCCAACTTTGCACCTATAAGAGATTGGTAGATATCTATTCTACTTCTTCTAAAACGGTAGATGCGTTGATGAAGCTTGAATTACCAAGCGGAGTTGATGTTGAAATCAAAGTTTGATAAAAGAGTTTAAGTAAAAAAGGGAGAGGGTGACCTCTCCCTTTTTTTATGGGTATAGGTGAATCTTTGTTTTAAGTCTGTTTTCGGAAAAGAAGCTAAAAACTTTCCTGAAAGTTATTTACTTCCAAAAAAAGAGGTGCAAGGAAAATTCTTCCGTTTAGAGCCTGTTTTTCAAAATCTAAGCTGAAAACAGGGAAGAGGAAGGAATCATTTAGGAAAGATGAGAGTTAAAGGGCTACTCAAAATTTACAGGCAGCGAGATACATGGATGAAAATACATTAGTATCTGAAAACAAATAATTTAGCAGGGCTTGTAAAATAAAAATTAAATATAGAACTTTGCACTCCCGAAAATAGACCCCCTATTACGGGTAGTTAATTTTAATTGTTTAAATAAAAAAGTAGAATGCCTGGAATTATCGGTAAAAAGATCGGAATGACAAGCCTCTTCACTCCTGAAGGGAAGAGCGTGGCCTGTACTTTGATTCAAGCAGGACCATGCGTAGTAACTCAGGTTAAAACGCAAGAAACAGACGGCTATACAGCTGTTCAGCTTGGGTACGGAGAGAAGAAGGTTAAAAGAGTAAGCAAGGCGCTTGCCGGACACTTCGCGAAAGCAAACACTACCGCTAAGAAAAAGTTGGTAGAGTTCAGACTGGAAGACGTAGCTTCTTTCTCACTGGGAGATTCAGTAGATGTAAACCTGTTTGAAGAAGGCGAATTCGTTGATGTAGTTGGCACTTCAAAAGGTAAAGGTTTCCAAGGGGTTGTAAAGCGTTACAACTTTAGTGGTGTTGGTGGCCAGACTCACGGTCAGCACAACAGAGCACGTCACCCTGGTTCAATTGGAGCCTGCTCTTGGCCATCACGGGTATTCAAAGGAATGCGCATGGCTGGTAGAATGGGCGGTGACCGTGTGAAGGTTCAAAACCTGCGCGTGTTACGTATTATGCCAGAGCAAAATTTACTTGTAGTTAGCGGTTCTATCCCGGGCGCTAAAAATTCATTTATTGTAGTTGAGAAATAAGATGGAGCTATCAGTTTTCAATAGTAAAGGCGAAGATACCGGAAGGAAAGTAACCCTTCCTGCGTCTGTGTTTGGGGTTGAGCCTAACGAACACGCCATGTATCTGGATGTTAAGCAATACTTAGCTAACCAACGTCAAGGTACTCACAAATCAAAAGAGCGTGCTGAGGTAGCTGGTTCAACCAAGAAGATCAAACGTCAAAAGGGTACTGGTGGAGCAAGAGCTGGCTCTTTGAAATCACCAGTGTTTGTAGGCGGTGGTCGTGTATTCGGTCCAAAACCTAGAAACTATAGCTTCAAATTAAACAAGAAGTTGAAGTCTTTAGCTAGACTTTCTGCACTTTCTCAATTAGCGAAAGATGAGCGTCTGGTGTTAGTGGATAACATCACCATTGATACTCCAAAAACAAAAACATTTGCAGCAATCCTGCAAGGTCTGAAAGTAGGAGAAAGAAAAACGTTGATCGTTACCAAAGAAGCTGATACCAATGTGGTTCTGTCAAGCAGAAACCTGTCAAAGGTAAAAGTAGCTACTCCTGGTGCTTTGACAACTTATGACTTGTTGAACGCAGACAAAGTAGTTTGTTTAGAGGAATCTCTTTCTGTTTTTGAAGAAATTTACACATCGAAATAATGAGTATCCTGAAAAGACCATTATTGACTGAGAAGCTTACCGCTTTGAACGAAGTAGGTAAATACGCTTTTGAGGTTGATAGAAAAGCAAATAAGATTGAGATCAAGAAAGCGATCCAATCACGTTACGGTGTTACAGTAGAGAAAATCTCTACCATGAGAACCCAAGGAAAATTGAAGTCTCGCAACACCAAGTCTGGTGTTGTAACCGGACGTACCGTATCCTCTAAGAAGGCGATTGTTACTTTGAAAGCAGGGGAAGTAATCGATTTCTATAGCGGTATATAAGCAAATAATAGAATGGCATTAAGAAAACTAAGACCGACAACACCAGGTCAAAGATTTAGAGTAGCGCCTGCCTTCACTGAGATCACGAAGAGCGAGCCTGAGAAATCTTTGTTGGCATCCAAGAAAAAATCTGGTGGACGCAACGATTCAGGAAGAATGACCATGCGCTACACAGGCGGTGGTCACAAACAAAAATTCCGTATCATCGACTTCAAAAGACAGAAGTACGGAGTTCCTGCAACGGTGAAAGCGATTGAGTACGATCCAAACAGAACAGCACGTATTGCCTTGTTGTTCTATGCAGACGGCGAAAAAGCTTATATCATTGCTCCAGCAGGCTTGGCTGTGGATGCGACTGTAGTTTCAGGACCTGGTGTTGCACCAGAAGTTGGTAACGCTTTGCCGTTATCTGACATTCCTCTGGGTACAATCGTTCACAACATAGAGTTAGCTCCAGGCCAAGGAGCGGTACTGGCAAGAAGTGCAGGTTCTTATGCACAGTTGGTAGCCCGTGAAGGCCGTTACGCTACCTTGAAATTACCTTCCGGTGAGATGAGAATGGTACTGGTAAACTGTATGGCTACCGTAGGTACTGTTTCGAACGCTGACCACATGAACGTGAAGCTTGGTAAAGCTGGACGTAGCAGATGGATGGGTATCAGACCAAGAGTAAGAGGTGTTGCCATGAACCCTGTAGATCACCCAATGGGCGGTGGTGAAGGTAAGTCATCTGGAGGTCACCCAAGATCACGTAAAGGTCTTTACGCAAAAGGTCAGAAAACCAGAAACAAAAATAAATTCTCCGAGAACCTGATTGTTAATAGAAGGAAGAAATAAGTAATGGCAAGATCATTAAAAAAAGGGCCTTATATTGACTACAGGCTCGATAGAAAAGTGCAGACAATGGATGAGTCTGGAAAGAAAGCAGTGATCAAAACTTGGTCACGCCGTTCCATGATCTCCCCAGATTTCGTTGGTCATACGTTTGCTGTTCACAACGGGAACAAATTCATTCCGGTGTATGTAACAGAGAACATGGTAGGTCACAAACTAGGCGAATTCGCTCCTACCCGAAACTTCAGAGGCCATATTGCTAAGAAAGATAAAGGTAAAAGATAATGGAAGCGGTAGCTAAATTAAACAATGTACCAAGCTCACCGCGTAAGATGAGATTGGTTGCGAACTTGATCAGAGGTAAAAAAGTTACCCAAGCATTAGGTTTGCTTAAATTTACACCAAATGCCGGCGCTCCTAAACTGGAGAAACTTCTTTTATCTGCTTTATCTAACTGGCAAGCAGCTAACGAAGATGCCCGCATCGAGGATGCTAATCTATATATTAAAGAGATTAGAGTAGATGAAGGAAAGATGCTGAAGCGTCTGCGTCCTGCTCCGCAGGGTCGTGGCCACAGAATCAGAAAGAGATCTAACCACGTGACACTTGTGATTGATTCTAAAGTGGAAGTGGAGACAGTTGAAACATCTACCTCTAACGAAGCCAAATAGTTAAAATGGGACAAAAAGTTAATCCAGTAGGCCTAAGACTAGGTATTGTTAAAGGCTGGGACTCTAATTGGTTCGGAGGAAAGGATTTCGCTGATAAACTGATCGAAGACGAAAAGATCCGTAAATACATCCTTGCCCGTATCCCAAAAGGAGGTATTTCCAAAATCATCATCGAGAGAACTCTTAAAAGAATCACTATCACCATTAACACTGCCCGTCCAGGCGTGGTTATTGGAAAAGGTGGCCAAGAGGTTGATAAAATAAAAGAAGAGCTAAAGAAAATCACCAACAAAGACGTTCAAATCAACATCTTTGAAATTAAGCGCCCTGAGTTGGATGCTAAATTGGTAGGTGAATCAGTAGCTCAGCAATTGCAGGCTCGTATCTCTTTCAGAAGAGCTATGAAACAAGCCATCGCTTCTGCCATCAGAGTTGGTGCTGAAGGTATCAAGATCCAGGTTTCTGGCCGTTTAGGCGGTGCTGAAATGGCCCGTACCGAACACTACAAAGAAGGACGTACTCCTTTGCATACCTTGAGAGCTGATATTGATTATGCTTTATCAGAAGCTCAGACCGTGTACGGTAAATTAGGTATCAAAGTGTGGATCTTCAAAGGAGAAGTATTCGGTAAGCGTGACTTATCTCCTAACGCTGGTCAACAAAGTGGTGGTCAGTCTGCTGGACCTCGCAACGAAAGAAGCGAGAGAGGTGGAAATGATCGCGGCGACCGTAGAGACAACAACCGCAACAAGCGTCCTGGTGATTCAAACCAGAAGCGCGGCGGGGGTGGACCTAACAAGCGCAAGTAGTTGTTCAACTTTTAGGAATTTAAGAAATGTTACAGCCGAAAAGAACTAAATATAGAAAGATGCAAAAGGGCCGGGTAACTGGTCTTGCGCACAGAGGAAGCACAATCTCCTTTGGATCTTTCGCGATCAAATCATTAGAAGCCTCTTGGATCACCGCTCGTCAGATTGAAGCAGCACGTATCGCAATGACTCGTGCCATGAAACGGGAAGGCCAAGTATGGATTCGTATTTTCCCTGACAAGCCTATCACTAAGAAGCCTGCAGAGGTGCGTATGGGTAAGGGTAAAGGATCTCCAGAGTACTGGGTAGCTGTGGTTAAACCAGGTACCATCATGTTTGAATCTGATGGAGTGTCGCTAGAAGTAGCTCAAGAGTCTTTACGACTGGCTGCTCAAAAGCTACCAGTAAGAACTAAATTTGTAGTACGTAGAGATTACGTTGAGAAATAGTCATGAAGCAATCTGAAATCAAAGCTCTTTCACTTAATGAAGTGAAAGAGCAACTTACAACTGAGAGAAACAACTTAGTGAACTTGAAGTTTGCTCATGCTATCTCTCCGCTTGAGAATCCTTCCAGAATTAAGCATACAAGAAAAACCATCGCCAGACTAGAAACGCAACTGCGTTCTCTAGAGCTCAATGGCTAAAATTAAAAACCATGGAGACGAGAAATCTAAGAAAAGAAAAAACTGGACGCGTGGTAAGTAACAAGATGGAGAAATCCATCACTGTTATTGTTGAGAGCAAAGTAAAACACCCTATTTACGGGAAGTTTGTTACCAAGTCCAAGAAGTTCATGGCACATGATGAGAACAACGAGTGCGGTATCGGAGATACTGTACGCATCATGGAAACCAGACCTTTGAGCAAGAACAAGTGCTGGCGCTTAATTGAAATCGTAGAAAGAGCTAAATAAGATGATACAACAAGAATCAAGACTTACTGTTGCTGATAACAGCGGAGCAAAAGAGGTTCTGTGCATCCGGGTACTGGGTGGAACAGGAAAAAAATACGCCTCTGTTGGTGATAAAATTGTTGTTACCGTAAAATCTGCTCTTTCCTCAGGAAACGTAAAAAAGGGAACTGTTCACAAAGCTGTGATTGTTCGCACCAAGAAAGAAGTTCGTCGGAAAGACGGTTCTTACATTCGTTTTGATGATAACGCAGCCGTGTTATTGAACAACAACGATGAGCCACGTGGTACGCGTATCTTTGGGCCAGTTGCCCGTGAGTTACGTGAAAGACAGTTTATGAAAATTGTTTCTTTGGCTCCTGAAGTAATTTAAACACGAGAAAAGAAAACAAGATGTCAAAGCATAAACTTCATGTGAAGAAAGGCGACACTGTTAAAGTGATCGCTGGTGATGATAAAGGCAAAACAGGAACTGTTACGTCTGTGCTTACAGATAAGCAAAAGATTGTAGTAGAAGGTTTGAACCTGGTATCTAAGCACCAAAAGCCAAGTGCTAAAAACCCGAATGGTGGTATTGTGAAATTAGAAGCTCCTATCCATGCCAGCAATGTCATGGTAGTTGAGCCTGCTACTAATGTTGCCACCAGAACCGGTAAGAAGCTGAACAATGATGGTAAGCTTCAACGTTATTCCAAAAAAACTGGAAACTTAATCTAACATGGCAGCTAGACTAAAAGAGAAATATTCAAAAGAGATTGTGCCTGCATTGAAAGAGAAATTTCAATACAAGAGCATAATGCAAGTGCCAAAGATTACCAAAATCAGCATCAACAGAGGTATTGGTAATGCCGTGGCAGATAAGAAACTGGTTGACATTGGAGTAGATGAGTTAACCATCATCGCTGGTCAGAAGGCCGTGCAAACCAAAGCAAAAAACTCTATCTCTAACTTCAAGTTGAGAGAAGGTATGCCAATTGGTGCCCGTGTTACCCTGCGTGGCGAAAAGATGTACGAGTTTCTTGACCGTTTGGTAACCATTGCCCTTCCACGGGTACGTGACTTCAAAGGTATCAGCGACAAAGGTTTTGACGGACGTGGTAACTATACATTAGGGGTTAAAGAGCAGATCATTTTCCCTGAGATCAGCATTGACAAGATCAAGTCTATCGCTGGTATGGATATCACTTTCGTAACTACTGCTTCTACTGATGAAGAAAGCTTGGAGTTATTGAAAGGCTTTGGTTTACCGTTCGCAAATTTAAAGAAATAAGAAAATGGCTAAAGAATCAGCAAAAGCAAGAGAGCTCAAGAGACAAAAGTTAGTTGCTAAATATGCAGCTAAAAGAGCTCAGTTAAAAGCTGCTGGCGATTATGAAGCTCTAGATAAATTGCCAAAAGATGCTTCTCCAGTTCGGTTGCACAACAGATGCAAATTAACCGGACGTCCAAGAGGCTATATGCGTAAGTTTGGCATCTCTCGTGTTACGTTCAGAGAGATGGCTTCTGCCGGCAAGATTCCTGGAGTGACGAAGGCTAGTTGGTAATTATTACTCCTATAACTATTATAGTTAGGAAAACATTAGTATCTTTGCGGCTCCTTAAAAAGAGCGGAATCTAAAATTATAGTCTAATGCATTCAGATCCGATAGCAGATTATTTAACTAGACTACGGAATGCCATTAAGGCAAACCACCGGGTAGTTGAAATTCCGGCTAGCAAAATAAAAAAGGAATTAACCAAAGTTCTTTACGAGAAAGGTTATATTCAGAGTTACAAGTTCGATGATAGTTCAGTTCAGGGTTCAATTAAAATTGCCTTGAAGTATGATCCCGCTACTAAGCAGTCTGCTATCGTGAAACTTGAGAGAGTCAGTAAGCCGGGACTCCGTAAGTATGTGCATCTTGATGAGATGCCACGTGTGTTGAATGGTTATGGCGTTGCCATCCTTTCAACCTCAAAAGGTGTCATCACTGACAAAGAGGCGAAAGGCCTTAATGTAGGTGGTGAAGTGTTGTGTTACGTGTATTAATCCAGAAGAAATGTCGCGGATAGGAAAACTGCCAATCACGCTCCCACAAGGTGTTGAGGTGTTGGTTAACCAGGATAACCTGGTTACAGTGAAAGGGCCTAAAGGTACTCTTTCTTCACAAGTTGATACGGACATTACTGTTGCTATAGAGGAAGGTGTACTTACCGTATCTCGTCCTACTGAGCAAAAGAGACACAAAGCTCTTCATGGTTTATACCGTTCTATCATCAACAACATGATTGTTGGGGTTAGCACAGGGTATAAACTTTCTTTGGAATTGGTTGGTGTGGGTTTCAAAGCCACCACTGTAGGCCAGAACTTAGAGCTTGCGTTAGGATATTCACATAACATTTATGTAGGCTTACCTGCTGAGATTTCTGTAGTTGCAGTTACTGAAAAAGGTAAGGCTCCTGTAATCACCTTAGAAGGTATTGATAAGCAGTTGATTGGTCAGGTAGCTGCCAAAATCCGCTCGTTACGTAAAGTTGAGCCTTACAAAGGCAAAGGTATTCGTTTCGTGGGTGAGGTTGTTAGAAGAAAAGCTGGTAAAACTGCTTCTAAATAAGTAAGAAAATGGCATTCGATAAAGCAAAAAGAAGACTGAGAATTCGTCGCAGCATCCGTAACAAGGTGTCTGGCACAGCTCAGCGTCCCCGTCTGTCTGTCTTCAGAAGCAATAAAGCTATTTATGCGCAACTGATTGATGATGTGAATGGTGTTACATTAGCAAGTTCTTCATCTTCTACTATTGAAGGAGAAGCCACTTCAACAAAAAGTGCTGCTTCTACCTCAGTAGGTCGTGATATAGCAGCTAAAGCCTTGGCAAACGGTATCACCGAAGTTGTTTTTGACAGAGGTGGTTATCTGTACCATGGTCGTGTTAAATCATTAGCAGAAGGGGCTCGTGAAGCGGGTCTAAAATTCTAAGAACATGTCTAAATTAAATATCAGAAGCATCAAAGCAAGCGAGATTGAGCTCAAAGAGCGCGTAGTGGCTATCAACCGTGTTGCTAAAGTTGTTAAAGGTGGTAGAAGATTCAGCTTTTCTGCTATCGTGGTTGTAGGTGACGGAAATGGTGTTGTAGGCTACGGCTTAGGTAAAGCAAATGAGGTAACTGATGCAATTGCAAAGGGAATCGACGATGCTAAGAAAAACCTGGTTCGTGTTCCTCTGTTCAAGCACACTGTACCGCATCCAATGGAAGGTAAATTCTCCGGTGGATTTGTGTTGATCAAACCTGCTGCAGCTGGTACCGGCGTTATTGCTGGTGGTGCGATGCGTGCAGTATTTGACAGTGCTGGCATTAGAGACGTACTTGCTAAATCAAAAGGTTCTTCTAACCCGCACAACGTGGTGAAAGCTACTTTTGATGCATTGTCTAAAATGCGCGATCCATTGGTAGTTGCTCAGCAACGTGGAATCAGTTTACAACGTGTATTCAACGGGTAATTATGGCAAGTGTAGAAATCACCCAGATCAAAAGTATTATTGACCGTCCCGAAAGACAAAAGCAAACCATGAAGGCGCTGGGTCTTGGCAAAATCAATAAGACTGTAACGAAAGAGTTGACCCCTCAGATTGCAGGTATGGTTAACCGTGTGCAACATTTAGTATCGATTAAGGAGGTCTAAAATGAATTTAAGTAATTTAAAACCTGCTGAAGGTTCTGTTAAGAACCGGAAGAGAATTGGTCGTGGTACCGGTTCTGGTAGAGGAGGAACCTCCACCCGTGGACATAAAGGAGCTAAATCTCGCTCAGGATATTCATCCAAAGCAGGTTTTGAAGGTGGTCAGATGCCATTGGTACGTCGTGTGCCCAAATTTGGTTTCAAAAACATTAACCGGGTTGAGTATACTGCTGTAAACCTTGATGTGCTTCAGAACTTAGCTTCTAAAACCGGATCTTCTGTTATCGACTTCGCTGTATTTCGTGAAAACGGATTAGCATCTAAGAACGATAATATTAAAGTTCTTGGAAGAGGCGAATTGACTACCGCTGTTGAGATCCACGCACATGCGTTTTCTCAAACTGCAGTAGAGGCTATTGAAAAAGCAGGCGGTAAGGTTGTGACTCTGTAAACAGATGAAGAAGCTGATTACTACGATTAAGAATATTTTTGCGATTGAAGATTTGCGAGTTAGAATCCTAAATACTTTAGGATTCATCGCAATTTTCAGATTAGGTTCCTATGTTGTACTTCCTGGAATTGATCCCAATCAACTGAAAGGTAGTTCTCAAGGAATCTTAGGCTTATTAGATGCCTTTTTAGGTGGGGCATTTAGCAATGCTTCCATCTTTGCATTGGGTATCATGCCTTATATCTCTGCTTCCATCGTTTTACAGCTTCTAACCATTGCGGTTCCCTATTTCCAGAAATTGCAAAAAGAAGGTGAATCTGGCCGTAAGAAGATAAATCAATACACAAGGGTGTTGACTATTGTAATTACCCTTGCACAGTCTGTTGGTTTCCTTGCCACTATTAACGCAGATGCTATTGACCCTTCAGTTGCTGGCCCTCTGTTTACAATTTCTTCCATGATTATCCTTACTGCTGGAACTATGTTCTGTATGTGGTTAGGTGAAAAAATCACTGATAAAGGTATTGGTAACGGTATTTCTATGCTGATCATGATTGGTATAGTTTCCCGTCTCCCTGGTGCTCTGGTAGGTGAGGCTCTTGCCCTTGGCTTAGGACGCGCCTTAATCTTCATCTTTGAATTAATTGTTCTTTTCTTTGTGGTAATGGGTGTAGTAATGCTTACCCAAGCTATCAGAAGAATTCCTGTTCAATATGCCAAACAAGTAGGCGGAAGTGCTTCCTTGCAAGCTGGCCAGAGACAATTTATTCCTTTGAAGGTGAATGCAGCCGGTGTAATGCCAATCATCTTTGCTCAATCTTTGATGTTCCTGCCTGGTATGATCGCCTCTTTCTGGAGAAACGATAGTGACATCGCCAATGAAATTGGGAATGTATTCTCGGATTATACTTCCTGGCAGTATAACTTATCTTTCGCTGTTTTAATCATTATCTTTACTTTCTTCTATACCGCTATCAGTGTGAATCCTAACCAGATCTCTGATGACTTGAAGAGAAGTGGAGGTTTTGTTCCTGGCGTAAAACCTGGTCTAGCTACTTCTGAATACATTGATGAAGTTCTTACCAGAATTACCTTACCTGGCGCTCTCTTTCTTGCTATCATTGCTATTCTTCCATCCATTGCAATGCTTTTTGGTATCACCAGGGAGTTTGCTGCATTCTTTGGAGGAACATCACTGATCATCTTAGTGGGCGTTGTTTTAGACACATTGAACCAAATTGAGAGCTATTTGTTAATGCGTCATTATGATGGCATGATGAAATCTGGTAAACTCAGAGGACGTTCAAAAAACATAGCGGTTGCTTCCTAAGGAATGATTGTATATAAGACCGAAGAAGAAATCGAGCTTATTAAACAAAGTGCTAACATCCTCAGTCAAGTGCATGGCATTGTTGCCAAGCATGTAACTGAGGGTGTTACTACCTTAAAATTAGATTCTGTCGCTGAAGAATTTATCAGAGACAATGGAGGTTCTCCTTCTTTTAAAGGGTATAATGGATTTAAGCACAGCTTATGCATTAGCTTAAATTCAGCAGTAGTACATGGTATACCTAGTCAGTATGCTCTGCAATCAGGAGATATTGTATCTATTGATTGTGGAGTTTTTTTTCAGGGTTTCCACAGTGACAGCGCCTATACCCATGCCGTAGGAGAAGTTGCCCCAGAAGTTACTGCTTTACTGCAGCGGACCAAAGAGTCTTTATACAAAGGAATTGAGTTTGCTGTAGTTGGTTCCCGAATTGGGGATGTTGGCCATGCTATCCAAACCCATGTAGAGCAATATGGCTACGGGGTGGTTCGGGAGTTGGTTGGACATGGATTAGGCCGTGATTTACATGAAAGTCCAGAGGTTCCTAATTATGGGAAAAGAGGGCAGGGAATGAAATTACAAGAAGGCCTTGTTCTAGCTATTGAGCCTATGGTCAATCTTGGCTCAAGACATGTGGTTCAGGAAAACGATGGTTGGACTATCCGGACTCGTGATAAAAAACCATCTGCCCATTTTGAACACACAGTGGTGGTGAGAAAAGGCAAAGCAGAGATTTTAACTACTTTTGATTACATAGATAAAGCACTGAACTAATACATGGCTAAACAGTCTTCCATCGAACAAGACGGTACCATCATTGAGGCACTATCCAATGCAATGTTTCGGGTAGAATTAGAAAATGGCCATCAAGTTATTGCTCACATTTCTGGAAAGATGCGGATGCACTACATCAAGATTCTTCCCGGTGATAGAGTAAAATTGGAAATGTCTCCTTACGACCTTAGTAAAGGCAGAATAGTTTACAGATACAAATAAACAGATGAAAGTTAAAGCGTCAGTTAAGAAGCGCAGTGAAGACTGCAAAGTGATCAGACGTAAAGGGAAGCTTTACGTGATCAACAAGAAGAATCCACGTTATAAACAAAGACAAGGTTAATTTAAAAACATGGCTAGAATAGCAGGAGTTGATATTCCAGATAACAAAAGAGGCGAAATCGCTTTGACGTACATTTTCGGCATCGGTCGTAAACTGTCACAGTCTATTTTGGTGAAGGCTGGGGTGGATCTTGACAAGAAAGTGAAGGATTGGACGGAGGAAGAAGCGGGAGAAATCCGTAACGTTATTTCTACTGAGCACAAAGTTGAAGGTGTTCTTCGTTCTGAGGTACAGTTGCACATCAAACGTTTGATGGACATCGGTTCTTATCGCGGTCTGCGTCACAGAAAAGGTTTGCCAGTTAGAGGTCAGAGAACCAAAAACAACTCAAGAACCAGAAAAGGTAAGCGTAAGACAGTTGCAAACAAGAAGAAGGCATCTAAATAATTAAACGACAATGGCTCAGAAAAGAAAAGATAAAGCCAAGAAGCGCGTGGTTGTGGTGGAGCCTGTTGGTCAGGTACACATCAAAGCTTCTTTCAACAATATTATTATCTCTGTTACCAACAACAATGGCCAGGTGATCTCCTGGGCCTCCGCTGGTAAAATGGGATTCAAAGGGTCTAAGAAAAATACTCCTTATGCTGCCCAAATGGCTGCTGCCGATTGCGGTAAAGTAGCTTATGAAGCTGGAATGAGAAAGGCTGAAGTTTTTGTAAAAGGCCCTGGTGCAGGACGTGAGTCTGCTATCCGGACAATGCAAAACGTTGGTATTGAAGTGACCTCTATTAAAGATGTTACTCCACTTCCTCACAACGGATGTCGCCCTCCAAAGCGCAGAAGAGTTTAAGGATATTATTTAGTATTAGAAATGGCAAGATACACAGGCCCTAAGAGTAAAATCTCTAGAAGATACAACGAACCAATTTTTGGACCAAGCAAAGCTTTAGCTAAAAAAGCGTACGGTCCAGGCCAGCACGGCCGTGGTCGTAGAAAGAAACAATCTGAGTACGCTATCCAGTTAATGGAGAAGCAGAAAGCCAAATACATCTATGGTGTATTGGAGAAACAGTTTGAGAACTTGTTTGACAAAGCTGCCCGTAAAACAGGTATTACCGGTGAAAACTTACTTGCTCTTTTAGAGGCAAGATTAGACAACACTGTTTACCGTTTGGGTATTGCTCCAACAAGACGTGGTGCCAGACAATTGGTAAACCATAACCACATCCAGGTAAATGGACATGTGGTGAACATCGCTTCTTACACCCTGCGTCCAGGTGATGTGGTAAGTGTACGCGAGAAATCAAAATCATTAGAAGCTATTACGCACAGCCTTGCTGGCCGTAATGCTCGCGCTTTCACCTGGTTGGAGTGGGATGGTGGTCAAATGGCCGGTAAGTTCATCTCTAATCCACAGCGTGATCAGATCCCTGAGAAAATTCAGGAGCAGCTGATTGTCGAGCTTTACTCTAAGTAATACCTTCTAAGTAAGTATCAACCTTAAACCAGCAATCATGTCAATATTAGCCTTTCAAATGCCAGAGAAAGTCGTGATGGAGAAATCCGATGACTTTAATGGGCAATTTGAATTTAAGCCGCTAGAAAAGGGCTATGGTGTTACCATTGGGAATGCGCTGAGAAGAATTCTTCTCTCCTCATTGGAGGGATATGCCATCTCTAGCATCCGTGTTCCTAGTGTGCTCCATGAGTTCTCTACCATTGAAGGTGTGGTTGAAGATGTCTCTGAGATTATCCTGAACCTGAAAATGGTTCGGTTCAAGAAAATTGGTGACTTGGTTGATGATAAAATCACCGTTAGCATCAGCAAGCAAGATACCTTCACTGCCGGTGACATCAATAAATTCTCTGGTTCTTTCCAGGTGTTGAATCCTGATTTAGTGATTTGCCACCTTGATCCTGAGTCTTCTTTCGAAATTGAATTAACTATTCAAAAAGGAAGAGGCTACGTTCCAGCAGAAGAAAACAGACCTGCCGATCAGGTTTTCGGTCAGATCGCAATTGATGCCATCTTCACGCCTGTAAAAAATGTGAAGTACAGCGTGGAGAACACTCGCGTTGAGCAGAAGACTGACTACGAGCGTCTCTTGCTTGAGATCACTACCGATGGTTCTATCCACCCGGAAGATGCTTTGAAAGGTGCTGCCAATATTTTGATTCAGCACTTCATGCTTTTCTCTGACAATACCATGACTTTTGAGACTGTGAAACCTGAAGAGGAAGAAGCAGTAGACGAAGAAATGCTGCACATGAGAAAAGTTCTGAAGACTCCTTTGCATGACATGGACCTTTCTGTTCGGGCGTACAACTGCTTGAAAGCAGCTGACATCAGAACTTTAGGAGACTTAGTGCAATTGGATCTCTCTGACATGATGAAGTTCCGGAACTTCGGTAAGAAGTCTTTGACTGAACTAGAGAACCTTGTATCCGATAAAGGTCTTACCTTTGGAATGGATATCGCCAAGTACAAATTAGAAGAAGATTAGTAATCCTACGGCATAATTCCCGATCCCACGAAGGTTGATCGACGGTATGCACGTGCACAATTAATAAAATGAGACACGGTAAAAAAAACAATCACTTAGGTAGGACTGCTGCCCATCGCTCAGCTATGCTTTCAAACATGGCGGCTTCTCTTATTCTTCACAAGCGTATGGTAACTACCGTTGCCAAAGCGAAAGCTCTTCGTAAGTATGCTGAGCCTTTGTTGACCAAAGGGAAAAACGACACGACTCACTCTCGTCGTACCGTTTTCTCTTATCTGCAGAGCAAAGAGGCTGTAAAAGAGTTGTTCGACAACGTAGCTGGCAAAATTGCGAATCGTCCAGGTGGATACACACGTATCTTGAAAACTGGGAATCGTTTAGGTGACAACGCCGATATGTGTATCATTGAACTTGTTGATTACAACGAGGACATGCTGACCACTACCGGTACTGCCGCTGCTGCTAAACCAAAAACAAGACGTCGTTCTTCAGGCAAGAAAAGCACCGATGCTCAGGGTTCTACTGATGCTTCTGCTTCTACTACTGAAGAGGCTACAGGAGCTGCTCCAGCTGAAACTCCAGCCGCAGAATAACAAGTATGCAATAATTAATGAAAAGGGATACGAGATTACTCGTATCCCTTTTTTATTTTTGCCACATATCTATAATAAATGAAGCTTCATACAACAACTGACGCAGTATTAGTGCTGGAAGACGGCACTGTTTTCCGGGGTAAGAGCCTTGGGAGAATTGGAACTACCGGCGGAGAGGTCTGTTTTAACACAGGCATGACGGGGTATCAGGAGATCTTTACTGATCCTTCCTACTATGGACAGATTGTCATCACCACCGTTTCTCACGTAGGCAACTACGGGGTTCAGCCAGAAGAAGTAGAGTCTGGCAACGTTCAGATTAAAGGGTTGGTGTGTAAGGAGTTTTCGCATCATTTTTCCAGAAAGACCGCTGAAGGATCTTTGCAGGAGTACTTTGAGAAAGCCGGTATTGTGGGAATCTGTGAAATTGATACCCGTGAGTTGGTGCGTTACGTGCGTGATAAAGGAGTGATGAACGCTATCATTTCTTCAGAAATTACGGATATTGATTTGCTGAAAAGCCAGCTTCTGGAAGTGCCTTCTATGGCAGGTTTGGAGCTCTCTTCCAAAGTAACCACTCCAACTCAGTATGATTTGCCAGTAGAAGGTTTCCGCTTCAAAGTAGCTGTACTGGACCTGGGGGTGAAACGCAACATCCTGAATAATCTTACTATAAGAGGATGTGAGTGCCGGGTGTTCCCTTATGGTACTACCTTTGAGGAAATGGAAGAATGGGGACCAGACGGATACTTCATCTCCAATGGCCCTGGTGACCCAGCGGTGACCAACGAAGCCGTGAAAAGCGTGGAGCAGATCCTGGCCATTGAAAAACCGATGTTTGGCATCTGTATGGGGCACCAGATTCTGGCTCAGGCCAATGGCATTCCTACCTACAAGATGCACAATGGCCACCGTGGCTTAAACCATCCTGTTAAAAACCTTATTACCGGTAAAAGCGAGATTACCTCGCAGAACCACGGGTTTGCGGTAGATGCAGAAGCGGTGAAGAATCACCCTAATGTGGAGGTCACCCACATCAACCTGAACGATAATACCGTTGAAGGCATCAGGATAAAGAACAAACCGGCTTTCTCTGTGCAGTATCACCCAGAGTCTTCTCCGGGACCGCATGACTCAGAGTATCTATTCGACCTGTTCGTGGAGATGCTGGAAAAAGAAAAGAATTCTTAAATCAAACTAGAACTATATGAGCTTAATTGAAGACATCAAAGCCCGCCAGATCTTTGACTCCCGCGGTAACCCTACCGTTGAGGTAGATGTGATCACCTCTAATGGTATTGTTGGCCGTGCGGCCGTTCCGTCCGGAGCCTCTACCGGTAAACACGAAGCCGTTGAGTTGCGTGACGATGACAAGAGCATGTTCATGGGCAAAGGTGTACTGCAAGCGGTACAGAACGTGAACACCATCATCGCTGATGAATTGGTTGGGTTCAATGTATTCGAGCAGAGCTTGCTTGATAAGATCATGATTGAGATTGATGGCACACCTAACAAAGCTAAGTTAGGCGCAAACGCTATCTTGGGAGTTTCTTTGGCTGCTGCTAAAGCTGCTGCCAAAGAAGCTGGTCAATCTCTGTACCGCTACGTAGGTGGGGTAAACGCCAACACGTTGCCCGTACCTATGATGAACATCTTGAACGGCGGTAGCCACGCTGACAACTCCATTGACTTCCAGGAGTTCATGGTGATGCCAGTGGGTGCTTCTTCTTTCTCTGAGGCGCTGCGTTGGGGTACTGAGGTGTTCCATCACCTGAAAAACGTACTGAAGAAAAAAGGCATGTCTACCAACGTAGGCGACGAAGGTGGATTCGCTCCTAACATCGGGTCAAACCAGGAAGCCATTGAAGTAGTATTACAGGCTATTGAAGCCGCTGGGTACCGCCCAGGCGAGGACTTCATGATTGCCATGGATGCTGCTGCTTCTGAGTTCTACGATGCCTCTACCGGCCACTACCACTTCAAGAAATCTACCGGCGACAAACTGACCTCTTCTGAGATGGTGAGCTACTGGACAGATTGGTCAAAGAGATATCCGATCATCTCCATTGAAGATGGTATGGACGAAGACGACTGGACTGGCTGGAAAGCATTGACCGACTCTATCGGTGGAACGACCCAGTTAGTAGGGGATGACTTGTTCGTAACCAACGTAACCCGTCTGCAGCAAGGCATTGACCAGAAGACAGCGAACGCTATCCTGATCAAGGTAAACCAGATTGGAACGTTGACTGAGACCATTGATGCAATCAACTTAGGCCGCAGAAACGGCTATAAGAGCATCATGAGCCACCGTTCAGGCGAGACCGAAGACAACACCATCGCTGACTTAGCGGTAGCCTTGAACACCGGCCAAATCAAAACCGGTTCGGCTTCCCGCTCAGACCGGATGGCTAAGTACAACCAGTTACTTCGTATTGAGGAAGAACTAGGCGAGGTAGCTTACTTCCCAGGCCGGAACATGTAATCTACACCGCGATTCTTTCGGCAGCTTTTAGTTTTGAACCTCTTTTGTAGAAAACAGGACAAAAACAGAATTTGCAGAATTGATTCGCGTTTGGTGCAGATACCTTCTGGATTCTTTGTAAATTCATGGCGGCAAGTGGAAACTTGCCGCCATTTTTTGTTTAGACTATGTTAGCACGCGTACCAAAGTTTTTCCGGAACTTCTATTTTCTGACCGGCATTGCCTTTCTGGCCTGGATGTTCTTCTTTGACTCCAATGATTTTGTAACCCAGTTCCAGACCAGCCGCAAGTTGGCCATCCTGGAAGAGGAGCGCGATTATTACCTGGAGAAGATTGCCGAAGTGCAGAAAGACCGCAAGGAGTTGATGAGTAACCCCGCACTTCTGGAGAAGTTCGCCCGTGAGAAATACCTCATGAAGAAACCTACCGAAGACCTTTACCTCATCGTTGAAAAGGACGAAGAAGAGAAATAGGGTTTAGATACTCAAAAAAGCAGAACGCGCAGCTCTCTCAAAGGCTGCGCGTTCTGCTTTCTAGTTCGCCCACAAGATCTTTCCAAGATGACAAAAAGATGTTTTGAGGCCGTTTTCCGGAAAGTATGCCTAAAAACGTGAGAAGCCTTTCTTCCATATACCTGTGACAAATCAATCAACCATTCACGCTTCACTTGCAGATAAAGAAAGAGAGCGCCTTTCTAAGTAAGACGCTCTCTTATCAAATGGTTTGAAGCTGTTTTCTTTAAAACAGCCCTAAAAAGTTATTCTATCTTTTTGCCGGTCATGGCTTTCTTGATGGAGATCTGCATGACCCGCTCGGCAAAAGGGCTGGTTTGTTCTTCCAGAACATCTACTGCTTTCAGGATGGTGTCCTTATCACCAGTAGACAACACGTCTTTCAGGTTCTGCACATTCTGCTGAGTGAGGCCAATTTCATCTTGCGTCAGGTGCTCGCCGTTTTTCTGCACGAAGCGCTCAACCTGGTAAATCATCTGCTCGGCGGTGGTGCGGGCTTCAATTACCATGCGGGTGGATACGTCTTCTCGGGCGTGGGTAATGGAATCCATCAGCATTTGCTCTACCTGTTCATCGGTGAGGCCATACTGGGGTTTCACTTCTACTTCCTGCCGAACGCCGGAGCGCAGTTCAATGGCTTCCACCTTCAGGATGCCGTCAGCGTTCAGGATGAAGTTTACATCTACCTTCGGGAAACCAGCCGGCATAGCGGGAATTCCTTTCAAGTCAAACTCGGCTAGTTTCCTGTTCTCTTTCACCACATCGCGCTCGCCTTGATATACCGATATCTTCATGTTCACCTGTCCGTCTACCGAAGTAGTGTACTGCCGACCGGCCTTAGTTGGGATTTTAGAGTTGCGTGGGATGATGGAGTCCATCAGACCACCCATGGTTTCAATACCCAGCGTGAGCGGCGTCACGTCCAGCAACAGGATGTCTTTACGGTTACCGGCCAGGACATCGGCCTGAATAGCGGCACCCAGAGCTACTACTTCATCGGGGTTCAGGGAGTTGTTGGCGGGCTTCCCGAAGAAATCAGAAACGGTCTGGTATACCAACGGAACGCGGGTAGAACCGCCCACCATGATCACGGTGTCAATCTGCTCTGGCTGCAGGCCAGCGTCTTTCAGAGCCATTTGGCAGGATGCCATGGTGCGGTCTACGATGGGCGTGATAAGCTGCTCAAACGTAGGACGGTCTAAGGTGAGTTCTATGCCACTTAACTGAGTAGAGAAGGAATCCTGGCTGCTGAGCATTTTTTTGGCTTCCTCGGCCTGTAAACGCACGGCTTGGGCCATGTTTGTGTCTTTGGCTATTGCCTCGGCAAATTGAGGTTTCTGTTTAAACCAATACTGGACAATGGCGCGGTCCAGGTCGTCGCCGCCCAAGTAAGTGTCACCGTTCGTGGAAAGCACCTCAAAGATGCCTTGGTGGATGCGCAGGATGGAGATATCAAAGGTTCCGCCGCCCAGATCATACACGGCAATGGTGCGTTCCTCGGTTTGGTCCAACCCGATGCCATAGGCCAAAGAAGCCGCTGTAGGCTCGTTCACGATCCGCAGCACTTCTAGTCCGGCTAGTTTACCGGCATCGCGGGTTGCCTGACGCTGTGAGTCGTTAAAGTAGGCGGGAACGGTGATGACAGCGCGGTTTACCGGAGTTTTCAAGGCATGCTCAGCACGGGCGCGGAGTTCTTTCAGTATTTCGGCACTCAGTTCAATAGGGGAGTAGAACTTATCCTGCACCCTAATCTTCACCAGCCCCTCAGAGTTATCGTCAATGATCTTGTAGCCGAAGAAGTCTTTGTGCTCGCCCAGGTCCTGGTACGATTTACCCAAAAGCCGCTTTACCGAGTAAATGGTGTTGGCAGGATCGGTGATCAGGAAGTCTTTCGCGGCATCGCCTACTACAACCTCGCCGGTCTGAGGGAAATGCACCACAGAAGGGACAATGGTACCAAAGCCTTGGTCATTGATGGCGATGGGAACATGGTCCTCGGGGTGCATGTAGGCTACCAAGCTGTTGGTAGTTCCCAGGTCAATGCCCACAATCACCTCTTCCTTCTGGATGGAAGCGGTGGTAAGATTTATTGCTATTTTAGCCATGAGTCAATGTTAATGCAGCGCTTTGGGCGCACTTCCGCAAAAGTACGAAGAAATAGCCTCTTACAAGGGTACGGTTTCCTGCGGGATAGGTGGCGAAAGAAGAAGGTGATTCACTTTTTAAGCCTGTTTTCTTGAAAATAGGCCTAAAACCAAAAAAGCCCTCTCCATGGGAGAGGGCTTTTTTGGTATGGTCTTTACACCGCATCAGACAAACTGCTGAAGGTAAAGTCCCTAATTTTGAGCGGCGGAAGCAGGTAGTTGTTGCTGGACTCGCCGCTCACCACCCGTTCGGTTTTGCCAAGGGCCTCCAAGTTATTGAGCATGATGATGGGGCTCTCGTTGAATCGGAAGTTCTTGACGGCGTGCTTGATTTTGCCGTTCTCAATGTAGAAGGTCCCGTCGCGGGTGAGGCCGGTGAGCAAAAGCGTCTGTGGGTCCACTGACCGGATGTACCATAAGCGAGTCACCAGAATGCCTTTGGTGGTGCCCTTGATCAGGTCTTCCAGGCTTTGGGTGCCGCCCTGCATAATGGCCGAGTTTGGAAACGGAACCGGCGTGGTTTTTTTCTGCTGAGCCCAGTACCGTGACACCGGCATCTGTTTCACCACGCCTTTGTCTATCCAGGTGACTTTGTTCAGGGCCTGTCCGTCCTGCGCCCAGGGCGAGGTAGGCAGCTCGGGGTGCGCCGGGTCTGAGTAGATGGTCACGCGCTCGTCCACCAGTTTCTGGCCCAGTTTATTACCGCCTCCGGGCTTGCTCAGGAAACTGCGGCCTTCGTCGGCGGAGCGGGCATCCATGTTGAAGAAAAGGTTTTCCAGCATTACGGCTACGGCCGCCGGTTCCAGAATCACGGTGTACTTGCCGGGTTCCAGCGCTTTGGCGTTCATGGAGCCGGTGGCCTTGCTCACCGCAATAGCCGACGCCGTGGCCGTGTTCAGTTTGTTTACGTCATTGTAGCCCCTGGAAACGTAGCCAGAGCCGGTGCCGTCTGGGGTGCGCACGGTAAGCGAAAAGTCCACGCCAGTATCGGTGTTGTAGGCAAACAGACCCTTGCTGTTCATCATGGACTGGAAACCTACGCTGTCTTGCAGATACCCGGCCGCGGTCAGGTTTTTGCTTTTGGCCGCCGATATGCTCTGCGATACCATGGTAGCCCGTTGGTCTGGGGTAATAGCTGCCGTGGCGGCCACGTAGGGGGTGGTGGTGATGTATTTCTGCGGCTCCAGCACGCCCATATACTCGGGGTTCTCCGGGGCCAGTTTGGCCAATTCTTCTGAGCGGCGAACCACCTTCTCCAACGAGGCATCGTCAAACTCATTGATGGTGGCGGTGCCCACTTTCTTCCCGAAGGAGGATTGCACGACTAGGGAGGTGGTGTGGGACTCGCCGGCGGTTGAGACAGAGTTTCGGGCATACCGCACATTCCCGGTTTTGTTGCCATTTAGGTTCGCCTCGCATTCGTCTGCCTTGCTCAGGGCCATTACTTTCCTTAATACAGCTTGCGCCTGTTCTTTGCTATATATTGCCATTGGTAGATACGTCTGAAGTTGATTGAAACTACTTTTTAGTTCTGAGTCCTGAGTTCTGAGTCCTAAGTGGGGAAATTTGACTCAAGACTATGGACTTAGAACTCAGGACTGATCAATACTGGTAGAAAAATCGCTAGATTTTTCTACCAGTATTGATCACGTTCACGCCGTTGAAGCGGGTAGTGGCGGAACCGTGCGAAACGGCGCTCACTTGCGTAGGCTGGCCTTTCCCGTCGAAGAAGGAGCCGCCCAAGCGGTAATCGCTTTCGTCGCAGATAGCCGTGCAGGAGTTCCAGAATTCCTGGGTGTTGCTCTGGTAGGCCACATCTTTGAGCGGACCCACGATTTTACCGTCCTTGATCTCGTAGAAAAGCTGCCCCCCAAACTGGAAGTTGTAGCGCTGCTGATCAATGGAAAAAGAACCGTCACCTATGATGTAGATGCCTTTCTCCACATCCTTAATCATGTCATCTACGCTCTGTTTCTGCTTGCCCGCCGCCAGTGACACGTTAGGCATGCGCTGGAACTGCACCGAACTCCAGTTGTCGGCGTAGCAGCAGCCATGTGATTCTTTTTCCCCGAGGATGTGCGCCTGGTCGCGGGTGGCCTGGTAGTTCACCAGAATACCGTCTTTCACCAGGTCCCAGCGTTTGGTTTTCACGCCTTCATCGTCGTAGCCCACGGCACCCAGGGAGCCCGGCTGCACCTTGTCGGCAAACAGATTCACCAGCGGACTGCCGTATTTGAAGTTTTTGGATTTCCATTTGTCCAGCGTGGCGAAACTGGTACCCGCAAAGTTGGCCTCGTAACCCAGCACCCGGTCCAGTTCCAGCGGGTGGCCCACGCTTTCATGGATGGTAAGCCACAGGTGCGAAGGATCCAGCACCAGATCATATTTACCCGCCAGCACCGACTTGGCCGTTAGTTTTTCCTTGGCCTGTTTGGCGGCAGCCGTGGCGTCTTCCACCATGTCATAGTACTTGCCGTAGCGGGTGGTTACGCCCTTGTACTTGCCTTCCGGACGGGCGCTCAAGTACTCAAAGCCCATGCCCGCCGGCGAACTCAAGGACTGACGTGTCTCAAACTTGCCCGTTTTCTGGTCAATGGCCGTGACGTTGAGCACCGGCCAGATGCGGTGCACGTCCTGGTCAATGTAAGATCCGTCTGATGAGGCGAAGTATTTCTGCTCGTTTACCAGAAACAAGGCCGAATTCACGTAATTGGCTCCGTTCTGCATGGCCGCAGCGTTGGCTCCCAGCAGAATATCCACCTTCTCTTTTAAGGGTACCTCAAAGGCATTGCGCTCAATAGGGGCTTTCCAACTTACCTCACCAAAGCCCTGCTGCGGAGCCAGCACTACGGGTTCGCTCTGCAGTTTGGAATTCGCCTTGGCGATGGCAACCGCCAGCTCGGCGGCTTTGGCGGCCCCGGCAGGCGTAACTTCATCGGCAGCCGAGAAGCCCCAAGTGCCGTTCACCAGCACCCGCACCCCAATCCCGAAGGACTCTGTGTTGACGGTGTTCTGCACCTTGTCTTCCCGCGTGATGAGGTACTGGTTGAGGTAGCGGCCAATCCGGACATCGGTATAGGTAGCGCCTTTAGATTTGGCGGCATTGAGGGCGGCATCGGCAATCTGTTTCTGGAGCGTGACCTCCATGGGCGTAAGCATCGCTTCGGGGGCAATATCATTGCCCCATAGCGGAACCGGCATCATCAGGGCCCCAAGCCCCAAACCGGATAGTTGAAGGAAATCGCGTCGTTTCAAAGTGCAAAAGGTTAAGGGTTAGTCTATTAAATGTAATGATTTTGGCGGCATCTGCAAGCAGATAGTATCGGTTATTTTCTATATACCAGTTGTTCGGTTTGCCGCTTAAGAAGAAGGGTTTGAAGCGATGTTCAGAATGGAATTTCACCTTGGAAAAATCACGCATTCCGTCCCCCTTTGAAGGGAGTAGGGGGATGATTTCTCGTGCAGATCAAGGGGGTATCATTTTGTAGGGGGCAATCTCTTGTGGTTGCATTTGTTCTTAACCGAAGCTTATGGTTCTTCAAACGGGCTTGTCATCCCCCTTCCCCTTCAAAGGGGGACGGAATGCGTGATGATAAATAAAAAATCCCACCTCGGTTGGAGGTGGGATTTGGGCCTGTTTTCAGGAAAACGGGGGTAAAACGCTATTCGCAGCCAATCATGTCCAATGAACCGATAGGGGCGCCGGGCGGAAGGTCTTTGTGCATTTGAGGTTTGGCTTCGGTGGGTTTTTTCAGGCGGTCTAAAGCAAGCAGCGCATTGGCTTTCACGGCACCGTCAGAAGATTTGGCGAGCTTTTGGGCTTGTTTCTCTAACTGGGTCAGGTGCAGCAGGGCTGTGGCTCGGGCAGGGTAAGCGGCATTTTCATCCTGTGAGAGAGCCATCAAATGGGTGAGGACCAGTTGTTGGGTGAGCAACTGCACCTGGCCGTTAAGCCCCGAGGCTGGTTTGCTGCCCCAGGTTTGTTCCAAGACCTGGTCCAGTACTTCGGCCAGACCCAGTTTGCTCCCGCGGGCTTTCAACTCCACCAAACGGGCAGCCCGCTCAGGGTGGAACAGGAACGATAGCGTGAAATCAGCCGATGCTTCGGCGGCGGAAAGCGGGTCAAAGGTGAGGCCGGTGCGTTTGTCAAACAACTCCCGCGTGGGCGACCAACCTGCCGGCCGGGGCGGAATAGCTGCGATGATCTTTTCTGGCAGGGCCAGTATGTTGGGTTGCAGGGTGGCGAGTAAGGCATCCAGGGCTTTCTGTTGCTCTGCTTCCGGCACGAACTCGGTCACGGTTTGTCCGTCGCCGCGGGAGGCGTAGGTGTAGTTCAGGCCGCCCACAACTTTGGCGGCAGCCTCAACCTGGTAACGGTGGTAATTGTAAATGGGCACCAGCACGTCTTCCAGCATGGCCATGGGCACGCCCGGTTTAATGTTATTCACCCCGAACCGCTCCAGTGCTTTCTTTCTGATGGCCAAAACCTGGGTAAGTTCATCGGCGGCGCTTGGTCCGTTGTCCCAGAGGTGCGCCTGCGGGTGGGCTCCGCCGGGTGCCCGGGCATCACGGTCCGAGATGAATTGTAGTCCTTTCTGGTGCCCGGCCCGCAGCAATTGGTCCAGGGCTTGGGGTTCATTGGTGCCATTAGGAAAATCCTGGTAGCCGTAGGTTACAGCCAATTTGTCCCAATCGCCAATACCTACGGAGTAGGCATCAGACAAATCTATTTCTCCGTTGGAGGTCAGTTTCACGGTAGGGTGGGGGTAGTCCATCACCGAGGCGCGGTTGCTCACGCTGGCGGCGTAGTTGTGCATGATGCCCAAGGTGTGCCCCAGTTCGTGTGCCGATAACTGCCGTAAGCGGGACAGGGCCATCTTCATCATCTCAGGGTTGGCAGGTTTTCCTTCTTCATAGGGCGCCAGCAACCCCTCGGCAATCAGGAAATCCTGACGCACGCGCAGAGATCCCAAGCTTACGTGCCCTTTGATGATCTCGCCGGTTCTGGGATCTGTGACGGTGGCTCCATATGACCAACCCCGGGTGCTGCGGTGTACCCATTGGATTACGTTGTAGCGCACGTCCATGGGATCAGCCTCTACAGGCAGAATCTCCACTTTGAAGGCGTCTTTGTAGCCAGCCGCCTCAAACGCCTGCGCCCACCAGCGGGCCCCTTCCAGCAAAGCAGTTCTGATGGGCTCCGGCGCCGCATGGTCAACGTAGTAAACAATCGGCTCTACGGCTTCCGATGTGGCTGCTGCCGGGTTCTTTTTCTGTAGTCGGTGCCGGGCAATAAAGCGCTTGACGATGGGCTGATCTACGGGGGTGCTGAAATCCATGTACTCAATTCCGAAGTACCCGCTTCTGGGGTCCATAGCCCGCGGGGTGAAGCCTTTGTCTGGCAGTTGCACAAAAGAATGGTGTTGCCGCAACGTAATGGCCTGAGCCGATGGAGTCACGCTACGAACGAACCCACCGGCATCTTCGCCGCCCACAAAGGTAAGGGTGGCCTCAAACTCAGAGTTCTGCGGAAAGTTCTTGGTGCGGGGTAGGTACATCACCGAACGGTTGGCATCCAGACGGTACGAGCCCTGGCGGCTTCGGCGGATGCTTCCCACCACGTCATGGGCATCACGGAGCAGGAACTCGGTGGCGTCTACCAGCACCCTGTCTCCCTCAGAGGCTTCCACCTTAAACCCCCACAACGCCGACTGCGCGAAAGACTGAGCCACGGCCTGCTCCTCGGCGGGATTGCCGTTCAAGGCGCGGTAGGCTTGGTTGGGCTCAATCAAAAGCACTTTAGGACCTACTTTATGGAAATACACCACATGCTCGCCGCCCAACTGCCCCCGATCCAGCCCGATGTCATTGGAGCCAAGCCCAGCGGCCAGGGAATTCACATACAGAAACTGCTGGTCCAGGTTGTTTATCTCCAGCAAGATTCGGCCGGTGGCTTCGTCCCAGTAAAACGGAAAATAACCGCTGAACTTCTGCATGCCCGCGGTTTTACCGGCTATGCCTGCTGGTTTGTTTTGGGCCCAGATTTGGGTAATTGCCAGAAAAGTGAAGAGAAAGGAGAGTAGCGTTTTGCGCATGGTTTTGATAAAGTAAGCCTGAAACGGAATGAGTTGGATAAGGTAGGGAATTCAGAACATAGCGGCAAACCTATGTTCGCCTAAATTGGCCGCTGCTCTGAAAGAGGACAGAAAATCGAAATGGAATATATATCTTAAGAATTATATATTTGTGGTGGCTTCCAAGCTTGCCTAAAATCTATCCAAGATGATCAAAACCAAGCCCCTTCGAACTTCATCCCTCTCTGGGAAACAATCCTGGCTTGCAGTTTTGGCCGGATTTCTTGCGATCGCTTTCACCTACCATGCCGCCGAATATGCTATGAGGTTCCATCAGCATATTCCCTTGTTTTTAGGACTGATGCTGGCGGTAATACCCGTAGCTTATGCAGTGGCAAGGGTTCAGGGTTTCAGAGGGCTGAGTGCTTGGGGAATGAAGGTCAATGGAAAGTACGCGCTACTGTTCTTTGTAGGACTGGGTCTTAGCTTACTGGTGAATGGACTAGCTTTTGCCGTGCGGATCTGGTTGAGGATAGAAGTGGTGACGAATGTGCCAGATATGTCCACCTTAGTAACCCAAACCCTGATCTTTGCTCTAGGCACCTTTCTTCCTTCTTTGGCCGAGGACATTCTCACCAGAGGCTACCTGTTTGGCCATCTTCAAAGCAAGCTCAGCACGTGGGGGTTCATCCTGGTCTCATCTTCGGTATATGTCCTGAACCACATCTACTCCCTGGATGATGGTTTCACCGCATTGGCGTATCTGTTCGCATTAGGCGTTATGCTGGCTATTCCGCTGCTTTACACCAAAAACATCTGGTACACCGTTGGTGCCCACTGGGCCGGCAATATTGTCTATCGCTTAGGGCAGGATGTCCTTACCGTGGAAGAAGGGCCTTCTGCCTTCTCAGCACTTTGGGAACTGACCTTCTTTATTCTGCTTTTAGCGGTGCTGAATTATTGGGTGAGCAGGAGAATGAGTAAGACTTTGCGGCTGAGATAGGTTTTAAGCCCGTTTTGATGAAAACATGCTCAAAATAAGACGGTCACTTCTACCTAAGAAGTGACCGTCTTATTTGTTCTTTAAAATTAACTAAGTGAAAATTCCCTAACCAAGCCCGAAAAATTTCTTATAAAGTCACGCCAAACTTCTCGCCTAATCCTTCCAGATCCTTCACTACGGGTAGCAGAAGCGGGATACCATCTTTCAGGCGCTGTTCGGTAAAAATGCGTTCTGGGTCGCCGGGGATGAGGACCTGGTGGCCTTCTTTGGCTTTGGAGTTCCGGAAGCGGGTGATCCAGTTGTCCATGTGGTGTTTGAAGTCCTCTGCCGGACGGAACGCGTCTACGCGCATGGCCCCGAAGAAGTGCCCAATGCCTTCGCCCACCGGATCAGCGGGGGGAGCCAGGAAACTCACGAAGGGCGGTACCCAAGGTCCGTAATTAGCCCCAGACAATACCGCTGAGAAAATGTCTACTACGGCTCCCAAAGCATAGCCTTTGTGGCTGCCAGTATCACCACCAAGCGGGAGCAAGGCGCCGCCGTCTTTAAGTTCGTTTGGGTTGATAGAGGGTGAGCCGTCTACCGCTTGAATCCAGCCGAGGGGCGCTTCTAGGTTCTTGCGCTGCAGCATCTCCAGTTTGCCGTTGGCGGCGGTAGTGGTAGCTAAATCAGCGACGAAGGGCGGCTGCTCGTTGGCCGGAATCGCCACGGCAATGGGGTTGGTACCCAGCAATCGTTCCAGGGAATACGTAGGAGCCACCAGCGGACTGGCGTTGGTCATGGCCAGGCCAATCATGTCGTGCTCCAAGGCTTTCATGGCGTGGTAACCGGCAATGCCATAATGGTTGGAGTTCTTCACCGCCACCCAGCCGCTGCCGGCTATTTTGGCTTTCTCCAGGGCAATCTGCATCGCTTTTGGCGCTACTACCAACCCAAGTCCTCCGTCACCGTCTACCGTGGCGGTGCTGGGCGTCTCGTGCACAATCCGCACATTGGGGGTGGCGTTGATGCGGCCTGCTTCCCAGAGGCGCACATAGCCAATCAAGCGAGCCACACCGTGCGAATCTACGCCACGGAGATCGGCGGAAAGGAGGGTTTCAGTGGCAGTTTGGGCGTCTTCGGGCGGGCAGCCAATGGCTAGGAATATCTGACGGGAGAAATCAAATAGGCGTTGGTAAGAGTACATGCGCAAATTCAGATGGAAAGGGCCAAAGGTAAGAGAAAGCGGGGGAAAGTTTCCAGTAGAAATGTTTCCTTTGTAAGATGTTCCACCTTTGTACCTTGCGCTAATCCTTCGTCTTTATGAAAGTTCTGTCCTTTAGTTTCGGTCTATTGATCAGCTGTTTTTGTCTCGTTTTGCCGGTTTTGGCCCAAAAGCAGGAAGCGATGAACACGCAGGTAAAAGCGGTGACGGTCTTCCTGAACCGGGCGCAGGTCACCAACACGGGTAGAGCCACGGTAGAATCAGGAGTGACCGAGTTGGTGCTGGAAGGCCTGCCCGCCCAGTTGGATGAACGGAGCGTGCAGGTAAACCCCACGGGCAACGTGACCTTGCTTTCGGTGCGCTACGAACAAAATTTTCTGCAGAATGCCGCGGTGCCCCGCGATGTGCAACGCTTGGATGATTCGCTCCAAAGCTACAACGGCCGCATCAGAACGCTGACCGATCAGCGCGAAGTGCTCCAGAAAGAAGAAGCGCTCCTGCAGGCCAACCAGAACATTGGGGGCTCCCAAACCGGCCTCACCGCCGCCCGCCTCAAGGAAGTAGCCGATTATTACCGCACCCGTTTACTGGGCATCCGGAAGGAAGTGCACGCCACGGATCTGCAACTGGCTATTCTGCGGGAGCGGCAGCAACAATTCCACAACCAGGTGAACCAATACAGGCAGAACCTACAGGCTAATAACCGCGTGATTGTAGCGGTGCAGGCCACGGGACGGGCACAAGTCAGTCTGGAAGTCACGTATCTGGTGATGAATGCGGGGTGGGAGCCTATCTATGACCTGAGAGCCTCCGGAAGCCAGGGACCCGTGCAACTGCAATACAAAGCCAACGTGCGGCAGAATACCGGCGTGAACTGGAACAACGTGCAACTGACCTTAGCTACCACCAACCCCGCCGAAGGAGCCCAAAAACCAACGTTGAACCCGCAGCGGATTGGGATTGTGCAGGAAGGGCTGACTGGCAAAGCAGCTGGTGTTAGGATTAGAGGTGCTTCCAGCGTTGCCAGAAGAAAAGAATCTGACAGCCAAAGCCTGAACGAAGTGGTGGTGACCGGTTACGGAGTAGCGAAAGCGCCGTCTCCCAGCACCGCTGATTTCACCGAAGCCATTGCCACTACGCTGGCCGCCGAGTTCAAGATCGGCATTCCGTTCAGCGTACCTTCAGACGGAGAACCGCATACGGTAGACATCCAGCAGCACAGCCTTACCACTTCCTACGCGCATACCACGGTTCCCAAACTGGACCCAACGGCTTTTCTGGTGGCGTATCTAACCAACTGGGAGAACCTGAAACTGCTTCCCGGCGAGGCCAACGTCTTTCTGGCCGGAACCTTTACCGGAAAATCGTTCCTCAACCCAGAACAAACCCGAGACACCCTCACGCTTTCTTTAGGCCGGGACCAGAACGTGGTAGTGCAACGCGAGCGCCTGAAAGATTACCAGAAGCGGTCAACGCTGGGCAACAACACCAAAGAGCAGTTCGGGTTTGAAATTAGTCTCCGGAACACTAAAGCCCAGCCAGTGACCATTACTGTGGAAGACCAGATTCCGTTGAGCACTACGTCTGAAATTGAGGTAGAAGGCCTGGACACCAACGGCGGCAAATTGGACAAGGAAACCGGTAAAGTGACCTGGCTTGTTTCTCTAAAGCCCAATGAGACCGTAAAGCGCACACTTCGGTATGTGGTGAAATACCCCAAGAACAGCCAGGTCAGCGGCATTTAGGAAGAAAACCTCTTTAACGCTACAAACTACAGCTCTCCCGCACTTCCTTTTATTATTTCTGAGGCACTAATCTTTTCACAACATAGGGGTGAGATGGGGGCTGATGGTCATTCATGTGCGCTTTAGGCCTGTTTTCCAGAAAACGGGTCTAAAGCGCCTTCGCTGCTTATTTCTTTTCCGTGAAGCAACCTGGCCGCAGGGTTGTGCATCTTCCAGATAAATAAGCTCCTGTAATTTTTCTGGAACGGATTTTGCCAACAGTTGAATATAAGAAATTGCTAATATTATGAAAGCATCCCTACTCTCGCTCATCTTCGTTTCGCTGCTCTTCTGGAGCGGGCAGGCCGAGGCGCAGTCTAAAGTTTTGTACGAGCAAAACAAGCAGGAAACTTTCTCTATCTCCAGCTTCACCAATTCAGACCTGAACGCATTGGCGCAGCAACTGGGCCGTGACAACCACCATCGGTCAGGCAAATTGGTAGTGGCGGGGGATTTTGAGCAACGGGAGAAAATCACCCGCTCCGGCGATCAGGTGGAGATCAACGCCTCGGTGAAAAACCTACGGGTGCGCGAAAGGGTGCTTTTCCGGGAGTTCGACTTTGCCGATGCCCTCACCCCAACCGTCATCAACGCCAAGGTGCAACTGATCGGTCGCGAAGACAAGGTCCTCCAGACTTTCGATATTTCCAACAAGAGCCTGGGCCAAGACGGAACTGCCGTTCTGGTGCAGACTTCTTTGAAAGACACTTCTGATTTTTCGGGCTATAAACTGCGGGTAGTGGAGAAGAAACTGGGCTTCTCGGCGGGTAACCACGGCGCGGTGCAGGAGCGGTTGACCTGGGTGAAACGGTATTATGAAGCCGATGACCGCCTGGCCCAACTCTCCCGTGATCTGCAACTCATCAATCCCAACGACATCGACCACCTCACCGCGCACATAGATCGGCTGAAAGTCTTGGAACGGGAACTAGACCATCTGTATGATTCCCGCATGGAACGCGAACTGGCGCTAAACCAGCATGACCCGGTGCAGCTCCGTCGCCGCGTGAGAGACCTGGATGGTCGGTTCAAAGAGCGAGGAATCGCTTTGGAACAGATGTGGGCCCGTTTGCCCGAGATCTTTTACAACCGAGGTTTGGAACTGGCCATGAACGGCAACAGCCGCGCCGGACGTGAGTTCTTTGAGCGCTCCCTGCAGGCCAATCCCGTTTTTGCGCCCGCGCACCTGCAACTGGCCCGCCTTGATTTCAAAGAAGGATACCTGAAAGAAGCCGGGCTGCGCACCCGCGAACTGTTGAACCGCATGCAGGTAGACCCCGAAACTTACCGGTTTGGGCAGGAACTTGCCTTGGATATCCAGAACGCCTATGTGCGCCAGGGCGAGCAGCTCAACAACCAGGGCAAATACCGCCAGGCCATTGAGCAGTTCGAGCAGGCTCAGGAGTTTTGCCGATCCATTTCCCGGCTGACCTGTCGGTCTGAGGTTTGGGAGGAAGGCATTGCGTTTGCCAAAAACGGTCTTTATGACAACCTGCTGCAGGATGGGCGTCAGGCCCTGAACCAAAAGAACCTGGCCCAAGCCGAGAAACTGGCCAAGGAAGCGCAGCAATTCGCCCGCAACAACAAATCTGCCATTGACTCAGACGCCGCTGCCTCTACCCTGATGCGCGATGTGCAACAGCAGTTTTATGTTGGTTACCTGGCCGATGGCCGGAAAGCGCTCCAAACCAAGCAATACAGCGCCGCCTTGATGGCCTTCGAGAAAGGGAAAAGCTTGGCCAGTGACTACAGCTTAACTCCAGCCGCCGATGCTGAGAAACTGCTCCGCCAGGCTGCGCGTCCGGTTATCTTGGAGAAAATTGCCGAGGGTCAACTACAGGCCAATGCAAACAAATTGTCGCAAGCCCGCACGTTAGCATCGGAAGTGAACAACCTGCAGATCCGCTACGGATTGGTGAACGACAAAGAACTGGACGGCAAATTCCGGACCTTGAACCAGGGCATTTTCTCCCAAGAGTGCGCCAATGCCCAGGCGGCTTACAACCAACACTACCAACGTTCACTGCAACTGAGCAGCGAGCACAAGTTTGCTCAGGCCGCTGCTGCCTTAGACCAAGCCTTGGCTTCCGCAAAAGAGAACGGCGGATGTGCGATTCCCTCAGCTACCGCCGAGGTGGAGCTTGCCCGCATAGATGTCCCGGCCCATTACCAGGAACTTTTGCAGAAAGCCAATGACCTTATCCAGCAAAACAAAATGGCCGAAGCCGTGAAAGTGTACCAAGAAGCCAGCCAGCACTTCGCCTCCGCTGATGTCGCCCGGTTTGGCCTTGAAAACGCGCCTTTGCTGGCCTACGCCTTGGCCCATGAAAACAAAGCCTTTGTGGCCGAGGCCGCCCGGTATGCCGCTGCACAGGGAGATGCTGCCGGTGCCCTTGACTTGGTGAAGCGTTTGGTTTCCCTCAAGTACACCAAATACAACCTGAACCAACTGCAGGAGCAAATAGGCCAACTTCTGGCCACCCGCGATGCTCAGGCCAACCCTAAAGGAGATTACAAGCAACTGGCCAATACCTACACCGGCGGCAACAAAGACCTGAAAACCCTGAACAAAGCCTACCAAAAGCACTTCAAGAAGCTGACCTAGAATTAAAAAGCTTATAACCTAAATCGGCTCTCCTACATGTAGGAGAGCCGATTTAGGTTATAAGCGTTGGGAAACGACGACTAAGTCCACTATCCTGTATTGCCTTTGGGAGGATCAGCAGAAGTTTTCTTAGGCTTACGCCTCACTGCAGTTACAAACTGCAGCTCAAATTAGCTCCAAGTCACAGACTTGAACCAGGATATTTAGAAGGGGATATCCAGAATGAGAAAAAAGCTTTTAACCTCAACCTCTCTGCTTTACAACGCTCTAGTTGAAAGAACCCATTTCCAGTCTTTCGGGTGAGCGCCTAGGCAGGTTCCGGTGCCGCCAGGCATTGCGACCAAAGGGAGCAAAGGAAGCTGGCACAGCGCGAGGCCGGAAGGCGGGGCCTCGCGGCCGTGAGCGCTCGGAGGGAAACCATGCAACAAGAAAGCTCATGCACCCACGCAAACTGCGGCCTTTCGCCAGAACAAGCCAACTGCATGCACCGCAACCAGCAGATTACGTGCACAGCAAAACATCAGCAACAAACAGACTACTGCTGCAACAACTCCGCCAGCATTCCTTCTTTCAGCGCATACGCAGACACCCTGATCTTCTCCAGATTATACTTCTCCAGTACCCAGTCAATCGCCACGCAGGCCACTACAATCATGTCAACGCGCATCGCCAGCATACCAGGAATGGCCAGACGCTCGGGGCGGGTCTTTTGTAGAAGTTCTTTGTATTGCCGGTGAAAAGTAGAAAGCGCCAAAGGCATATCTGGGGAGGCGTCAAGGTCTCGGAGGATGCCTTGTGGCACCAGGTCCATGTCTACCAGGGTGTCAAACGTTCCCGAGGAACCGATCAATACTTCGGGTTGGTGCTGTAATACGGCGGCAGTTAGTTTTTGCAGATGGTCTTGCAGGTAATGGCGCAGTGCTTTGACCTGATCTGGTTTAATGGCTTGCTCCTGCTCTGGGTAGAACTTGTCCAACAGGCGCTGCGCCCCAATCTCGAAACTTTTCTTCCACAGGATGCCTTTGTCCGTCCCGATGATGAATTCAATGCTGCCGCCGCCAATGTCCATCACCAGCACCGGTTTCGGGCCTACTTCCATGGCCAGTTGCACCCCTTTGAAAATCAGCTCGGCCTCGCGGGCGCCTGAGATCACCTCTACGTCAATGCCGGTTTGTTCTTTAATGGCTTGCACCACCTCGGGACCGTTACTGGCGTTACGCAGGGCGCTGGTAGCAGTGGCTTTGACTACTTCCACCCCGTGCTGGTCCATGATCTCTTTGAATTCAGACAAGGTTTTGAGTCCGCGCTCCCGGGCCGCAGGAGTGATCTCGCCTTTGCTGATGCCTCCTTCGCCCAGCTTTACCGGTACTTTGGTTTTGTACAGCGTCTGCTGCACGCCATCGGCATCTAGTTCAACAATAAGCAGGTGAAACGTATTGGTTCCAAGGTCTATGAGCGCGAGACGACGAGACATATTCGATTGATTAGGAATTTAGAAGTAGGAATTACGAGTGTGAACAACAGTTAAAAGGGATAGGCTTTCTATTATTCTTATTCTAAAGGGCAGTACGATAAAACCTTCGGCCGCGCCGAGGCAATGTTTATGGAAAAAGAGAATTCGTTTAGAGCCAGTTTTATAAAAAGAAGGCCAAAAACATCTCGCTCTTTCTTGTCATCTTGGGAAGATCTGGTGGGGGAACGGTAACAGCGTTTATGACAAAGCCTTTCTAGTTCGCCCACAAGATCCTTTCAGGATGACAAGGGTGATGAGTGGTACATTCTTGACATCCTGGCAGATAGAACTACTTCACCGAGCTGAACCGGAAAAACGTACCCAGCGGTAATTTTCGTTTGGCTTGGTCCTCCAGGTAGAGCTCGCCCAGTTCCTCGTTGCGCACGGTGTTGCCGAACGACGCTTTGATGAGGTTATCCAGAATCAGGGCTGAAAACCCGAGGGAATACAGGTTGATCACAAAGAAGTTATTCTCCGGGTCAAGCAACTCAGCGCAGAGTTTGATGAGCTCGTTGATCTGTTCCTCCAGTTGCCATTTCTCACCGTCGGGGCCGCGGCCGTAGGCTGGAGGGTCCAGGATGATGCCTTGGTATTTGTTTCCGCGCTTCACCTCGCGGCGGGCGTATTTCATGGCGTCTTCCACGAGCCACCGGATGTTGTCCAGGTTGCTGGCTTCCATGTTCTGGCGGGCCCAGAAATTTACTTGCTTCACGGAGTCTAAGTGGGTGACATCAGCGCCGGCGGCATTGGCGGCCAGGGAGGCTCCACCGGTATAGGCAAACATGTTCAGCACCTTCGGCTTGCCGGGCAGCGCCCGTGTGTGGTCAAAGATGAACTGCCAGTTGGGGTCTTGCTCGGGGAACAGCCCCACGTGTTTGAAGGAGGACAAGCCTAACCGGAACCGCAGTTTCAGGTCGTTGTAGCGGTAGTTGATGAACCATTGCTCGGCCATGCCTTTTTTGAGTTGCCACTGTCCTTTCTCCTGATTGCCTTTCTCGCGCTTGAAGGTCGCTTGCGCCAGTCTTTCCCACTCGCGTTCCGAGAGGTGCTTGTCCCAGGCGGCCTGTGGCTCGGGGCGGGCCAGCACGTAGTCTCCAAAGCGCTCCAGTTTCTCAAAGTTGCCGCAGTCAATCAGTTCATAATCGGTCCAGGCGCTGGTGGTCAGGAAAGAGTACATAGGTTCTAAGGGTGGTGAAAAGGCAAAGGTACGGTTTTGTGGCGTGTGGTGCTGTTCTTCTTACTCGGTGCTTAAGGCAAGGTTCTGAGGACAATCCGTTTAGAAGTCGTTTTCTGGAAAACAGCCTTGAAACAGATTTCTGCCTCAGGGCTTTAGAAAACGTGATTCGGTGTAAGTCTTTGGCACGGCATCAGTTTTTTGCTTACTTTTCAAGGTTTTTACCAAGAAAAGATGCTCCGCTTCGGCGGAAAACATTCGTATACGATCAAAATGAAGTTAACTTTCTATAAATATCAGGGCACCGGTAACGACTTCGTGGTGCTGGACAACCGCGACCAAACCATCCAGCTTAGTCAGGAGCAGGTGGCTTTTCTATGCGATCGCCGGAAAGGCATAGGAGCCGATGGTCTCATGCTGCTGCAACCCAAGGAAGGCTTTGATTTTGAGATGGTCTACTACAACGCCGACGGGCGGCCCAGCTCTATGTGCGGCAACGGCGGGCGCTGTTTAGTGGCCTTCGCCCAGTTCCTGGACGTGGTGGAGGACCAAGCCTATTTTATCGCCGCCGATGGACCGCACCAGGCCTTCTTGAAAGATGGGTTAGTGCACCTGCAGATGAAAGACGTGGACGCTGTGGAAGATTTGGCCGAGGCTACCTTCCTGGACACCGGGTCGCCGCATTACGTGAAACAGGTAGAAGCCCTGGAGCACCTGAATGTGTTTGCAGAAGGCCGCGCCGTGCGCTATTTAGACCGTTTCCAGGCCCAGGGAACCAACGTGAACTTTGTAGAGCATCTGCCCGAAAACAAGCTGTTTGTGCGCACCTATGAGCGCGGCGTGGAAGACGAGACCTTCTCCTGCGGCACCGGCGTAACGGCGGCAGCCTTGTCCGCGAGCCGGGCGGGGTATGAGAGCCCGGTGCACATCAGGGTGCTAGGCGGCGAGCTGCAGGTGAGCTTTGAGAAAGAAGGCCACGGGTTCAAAAACGTGTTCCTCATTGGGCCAGCCGAGCAGGTATTCAAAGGCGAGATCCGGCTTTAGGCCCGATTTCGTAAAAACATATCCAAAACAGAAAACGACCTACTGAATGGCCTCGCTCACGTGCTCGCTCCTGGTGGCTACCTACAACTGGCCTGCTGCTTTAAACCTTTGCCTGCAAAGCGTGGCCCAACAGGCCGTAATGCCCAGCGAAGTAATAATCGCCGATGACGGATCTGGGCCCGAGACCCGGGAGTTGATTGAGCGGTTCCAGAAAGACTTTCCGGTGCCACTCATCCACCTTTGGCAACCTGATAATGGCTTCGAAAAAACCAAAATCCTGAACAAGGCCATCGCGCAGGCCAAAGAACCCTACCTGGTGCAGGTAGACGGCGATGTTATTCTGCACCCCAAGTTTATCCAGGACCATTTGGCACAGGCTACCCCGGGCCGTTTCCTGGCGGGCGGAAGAATCAACCTTTCAGAGGAAGCCACCCAACACGTATTGGCCCATGAAATCACCCGATTCGGCCTGGCCGATATCATCAAAACCAACAACCTGTTTAATGGCCTACGGGTGGGATTTTTGCGAAGAGCCTTAGCCAACCGCTACAAACTGACCGGCAAAAACAAGTACTACGCCAAGGGCTGCAACATGTCTTTCTGGCGAAAGGATCTGCTGGCAGTGAACGGGTACAATGAATCATATACTGGTTGGGGACCTGAGGACAGTGAATTGGCGGCCCGCCTCATGAATGCCGGTATCCGAAAAATGTCGCTGAAGATGGGAGGGGTGCAGTACCATCTTTCCCATCCGTATGTAGACACCAGCCGCAAAGCCATCAACGAGGAACTGCTGCGCACCACCATCCAGACTAACATTACTTTTTGCGAGAAAGGGCTGGATCAGTATCTTTCCAGGTAACAAATTATTACCATGGAAGCACTCTGTATTACAGGGTTTCTTGTCTAGAAATTCTATAAATAGAAAGCCAACCTATTTTAAGGGTGTTTTCTTAGTAAAAGCCAAAAACGAGTATAAAAATATTGTTCGGTAGAAGAAGATTCTATGCTGCTAGTTCTTGGCCAGCGTTAAGGCCGAAATTATTTTCCGGGCGCTGGATCTGAAGTACCTATTCCTTATTTTACAAATCAGGCATGCTCCACACAAACCGCATCTTTCTACGCGCGCCAGAACCCACGGACCTGGACTTCCTTTATGGGTTAGAAAATGATACCGCGCTTTGGCCGGTGAGTCTTTCGGTGGCTCCTTTCTCGCGTGATGCCCTGCGGCAGTACCTTGAAAATGCCTCCCTTGATATCTACGCGGCCCGCCAGCTCAGGCTTATGATTTGCCTGCAAGAGCAAACCAGCGTGATTGGAACGGTAGATTTGTTTGACTTTGAGCCGCTCCACCAACGGGCGGGAGTGGGAATAGCACTGGCCTCAGACCAACGGGGAAAAGGATACGGTACCGAGACCCTGCAAATCCTGGAAAACTACGCCACACAGGTACTGCAATTGCACCAGCTGTACTGTTCCGTAGCTCAGGAGAATACCACTAGTTTGAAGCTTTTTAAACAAGCCGGATTTCAGGAAATTGGCGTTCGGAAGGATTGGCTCAAGACCCGTCAAGGCTGGCAAAATGTGGTTGAACTTCAAAAGATTCTGTGTATTTCTTGAAAAAAAGCTATCAGGTTTCTCTTGTTTGAGGGGCAGTGCAGAGAGAATAAATCTCATTCCAAACACTGGCATTTATACTGAATTTCATAGGTTTTCTGGGCAGAATCAAGGGTAAATCCTATTAGAATGTAGCCTTTTTTGCAAATATGCGTAAGCTAGGGTAAAATTAGGGAAAGCTACCTGTCTCTGGGGCTTTTTCAGGACCCTCACTTCTTAACTAGCTTTTGTATGTTTGACCTAGACTTAGATTTCATCCCCGGCGGGGGGAATAGCTCCCTTTCGTCTGAACCAGAAGTAACCTCCACCAGTGCGTATTCCTCTACTGTAAATACAACCCCAAAAGCCGCTCCAAAACTTACCAATGATAGTAGTTTGGAGGCTTACCTTACTTCTGTTTCCGCCATCATCTGCTTGTCGCACTTACGGTGGGACTTTGTGTACCAACGTCCGCAGCACCTTTTGTCCCGTTTTGCCAAGCACACGCGTCTCTTTTACTTTGAGGAGCCGTATTTCTATGACAATGCTGAGCCCCGTCTGGAGATGCAGGAGCGGGAAAACGGCAGAGTAACCATTGTTGTAGCCCATTTGCCCAATGGCCTTACCCCGGCAGAATCAGACGCGAAACAAACCGAACTGCTGAACGCCTTCATGGCAGACCATGATCTGGAGAATACCGTATTCTGGTACTATACTCCTATGGCGTTGGAGATCTCCCGTCAGTTCACCCCGGCCCTGACCGTTTTCGATGTCATGGACGAGCTTTCTGCCTTTAAATTCGCGCCTCCGCGCTTGCTGGAATTAGAGACCGAGTTGCTGGCCAAAGCCGATGTGGTGTTCACCGGAGGGCAGAGCCTGTACGAAGCCAAAAAAGACCGTCATAAGGAGGTGTATGCCTTCCCAAGCAGCATTGACAAGGTGCATTTCGGGCAGGCGCGCCAACCTCAGGCAGATCCCGCAGACCAAGCCAACATCCCGCATCCGCGCATGGGCTTCTTTGGTGTAGTAGATGAGCGTTTCGATATTGAGTTGCTGCGTGAAGTAGCCACCGCCCGTCCAGAATGGCAGTTTGTAATCATCGGGCCGGTAGTGAAGATTGATCCGGCTATACTGCCTTCCAGCTCCAACATTCATTACCTGGGCGGAAAGTCTTACCAGGAATTACCTTCTTACCTTGCCGGGTGGGATGTGGCCATGCTGTTGTTTGCCCACAACGAGTCCACTAAATACATCAGCCCTACCAAAACGCCAGAGTACCTGGCTGCCGGTAAACCGGTGGTGTCTACCTCTATCAGAGACGTGGTGCGCCCTTACGGCGAATTAAACCTGGTGCACATAGCCGATGGGGCCCAGGAGTTTGAAACTGCCCTGGCCAAAGCCTTGGTGCAGAAAGACGATAAGAAATGGATGCACCGCGCCGATGAATACCTCTCGGGTATCTCTTGGGACAAAACCTGGCAAAACATGGTGCGCCTGATGCAGTGCGTGAGCACAGAGAGAAAATCGAAAAAAGGGTCTGCCTCAAAGTAAAGCTTTGCTTCAGGTGATGGGGTTAGACTAGCCCTTTAAGGCCACTTTTCAGAAAACCGCCCTAAATCACACAGCAGAAATTTCTCTCCTGAAAAGGAGTACAGGTAAGATATGGAATTCACTATTTGAAAAAGTATAATAAAAAATAACTTTAGCCCAATAAATATATGTTCGACTATCTGATTGTAGGGGCAGGGTTCGCCGGGAGCGTACTGGCCGAGCGTTTGGCTACGTATTCCAACAAAAAAGTACTAATCATAGACAAGCGTTCGCACATTGCAGGGAATGCCTATGACCATTATAATGAAGACGGTATCTTGGTGCACAAGTATGGTCCGCACATCTTCCATACCAACTCCAAAGAGGTATTTGAGTACCTGGGCCAATTCACTGAGTGGCGCCCGTATGAGCACCGCGTGCTGGCCAGTGTAGACGGGCAGCAAGTACCCATGCCTATCAACCTGGATACCATCAACAAACTGTATGGCCTGAGCCTGACTTCGTTTGAGCTGGACAAGTTCTTTGAATCAGTAGCTGAGCAAGTACCAGTTGTCAAAACCTCAGAAGACGTAGTGGTAAGCAAAGTAGGCCGCGAACTGTATGAGAAGTTCTTTAAGAACTACACCCGCAAGCAGTGGGGAATGGACCCATCTGAACTAGACAAGTCCGTAACGTCTCGCGTACCTACCCGCACCAACCGCGATGACCGGTATTTCACAGATACTTATCAGGCCATGCCGTTGCACGGCTTTACCAAGATGTTTGAGAACATGCTGAACCATCCAAACATCAAGGTGATGCTCAACACAGACTACCACGAGATCATTGACATGATTCCTTTCAAGGAGATGATCTACACCGGCCCGGTAGATGAGTACTTCGATTTTAAATACGGTAAACTGCCGTATCGCTCGCTGGAGTTCAAGCATGAAACGGTGAACAAAGAAGTGTTCCAGCCAGTAGCGGTGGTGAACTACCCCAACGAGCAGTTATACACCCGCGTGACCGAGTTCAAGTACCTGACCGGGCAGCAACATCCTAAAACCAGTCTGGTATATGAATTCCCCCGCGCCGAGGGAGATCCTTACTATCCGGTTCCAAAACCAGAGAACGCCGAGCTGTACAACAAGTACAAAAAGCTGGCCGACGCTACTCCGGGTGTTCATTTTGTAGGCCGTCTGGCTACCTACAAGTACTACAACATGGACCAGGTGGTGGCCCAGGCACTCACGCTGCACAAAAAGCTAACCGAGAAAGACAAAGTGGTGAAGCAACCTGTGGTAGATGGAATAGACGTTCTGCCAAAAGTGGTGCGCGAAGCCTTAAACGGAAGTTCCACCAAACTGAGTACGAATGGCCAACATTGAGCTTTGGGGAGGCGTTGAGTGTACCGTCAACCGTGTAGGTGACCAGTACTTTGACCAGCTTGCACAGAGCGGGCATGCGCACCGGCTTTCAGACCTGGATCTGTTTTCCGAGTTGGGCATCAAAAAATTGCGGTACCCGGTCTTGTGGGAAAGTGTAGCCCCAGAGCACCCGGAACAACAAGACTGGAGCTGGGCGACAGAACGTCTGGACCGGCTTCGGGAACTGAACATTGATCCTATCGTGGGGCTGCTGCATCATGGCAGCGGCCCCCGATATACCAACCTTCTAGACGACGATTTCCCCCAGAAATTTGCGCAGTACGCGCGGTCGGTGGCCCAGCAATTTCCGTGGGTCATGTATTACACCCCCGTCAATGAACCCCTTACCACGGCTCGGTTCAGTGCACTGTATGGCTTCTGGTATCCTCACACCAAAGACGACGCTTCCTTTGCAAAAGCTTTACTAAATCAACTCAACGGTACCCGCCTGGCCATGCAGGCCATCAGGGAAATAAACCCTCAGGCCAAACTGGTGCAGACCGATGACCTGGGCTATTCCCACAGCACCCCGGCCTTGCAGTACCAGGCAGATTTCGAGAACCAACGCCGCTGGCTTTCCTGGGACCTGCTCTGCGGCAAGGTAGACTCGCAGCACCCCATGTGGAACTACCTGCGCGAAGCCAAGGTGCCCGAAGAAACTCTCTTGGAGATGGTGCAGCGGCCTTGTCCGCCCGATGTCATAGGTGTAAATTACTACGTCACCAGTGAGCGGTACCTGGACGAGCGCATCATTGATTACCCCTGGCACACGCACGGCAGCAATGCCTACCAAAAGTACGCCGATGTGGAGGCTGTACGGGTGCAGACAGCCACACCGCTGGGGGTGCAAAACATCCTGGAACAGGCCTGTGCCCGCTATGATATTCCTGTGGCCATCACCGAGGCCCATTTGTGTTGCACCCGTGAGGAGCAGATGCGCTGGCTCGCCGATGTCTGGGATTCTGCCTCGTTTTTAAGAAAACAGGGCAAAAACGTAGCGGCAGTCACTGCCTGGTCCTTGCTGGGCGCTTATGACTGGAACTCTTTGCTCACGCAGCAGAACGGACACTATGAGATGGGTGCCTTCGATCTTCGGAACGGGAGCGTACCTGCCAGAACCGCGGTTTCCAGATTCATTCAAGGTTTACCAATTGGGGCAGAACGCCATCCTCTCCTGAAAATAGACGGCTGGTGGAAGCGCGTTTGCCGCAGTCTGTATCCGTCTTTGCCAGACACCCCAGAAGGCTGGAATGTTTCTTCTGAGGCATTGCGGCAAATAGAGGAAGTGACGGTGCAACCACTGTTGGTCACTGGAGCTACCGGAACCCTAGGAAAAGCCTTCGGCCGAATCTGCGAGGTAAGAGGAATTCCGTACGTGCTGCTTTCCCGCCAGGACATGGACATCGCTGATGCCGCTTCGGTGGAAAAGGCGGTAAAGAAATACAGACCTTGGGCAGTGGTGAATACCGCCGGTTACGTGCGCGTAGACGACGCTGAACAGGAACCCGAAGCCTGCTACCGTGAGAACACTTTGGGCCCCGTAAATCTGGCGAAGGTATGCCAGGCCCAGAACATCGGGCTGGTTTCTTTCTCCTCAGACCTGGTGTTTGACGGAGGAAAGGCATCACCGTATTCAGAGGCAGACCAACCTAACCCGGTGAATGTGTACGGCGCCAGTAAGGCCCTAGCCGAGGAGCAGATACTGGAGACCATGCCCGCTGCCCTGATCATCAGGACCAGTGCGTTTTTCGGACCATGGGATGGCCACAACTTTGTGTACCAGGCCCTGAAATCCATCGCCCACCAAGAGTCGTTCCTGGCCGCCGAGGACAGTTTCGTGACGCCAACGTACGTGCCTGATCTGGTGAACTCTGCGCTGGATCTGCTGATCGATGAAGAAAGCGGCATCTGGCACCTGGCCAACCAGGGAACCTACAGTTGGGCGAAATTCGCTGAGTTGGCGGCCAACCTGGCAGGGCTGGAACCAAGCCCCTGGCTACAGGCAGTGCCCCAGGCCAGCTTGAATTTACCCGCCCCCAGACCCGCCTCTTCGGCGTTGGAAACTGAAAAACGAGCCGTGTTGCCTTCCGTAGAAGATGCGTTGCGCCGGTTCCTGCATGCCACTGAGTTTTCGTTCCGGCCAAAGAATACCACAGAAGACGAAATGCCCTTTGCCGCGCAGGCATAGGCCCACACGTGTTTTATGTATCGTCCGTTTAGAGGCTGTTTTTAAAAAACCAGCCTCTAAACGGACGATACTTTTTGTATAAAATCCTTTCCCAAACAGGAAAGAGGAAAGTAAGGGAAAGCCTTAGACCAGCCCCTAACGCCCTCTATGGGGTAGAAAGAGACTTTAGCTTCTGAACTAACCACGTCCTGGGCTAGTTCTATCAAAGAATTTCTCTTATTTGTTTACGCCAGAGGAAAATGCGTTTCTGGGCGGTTTCTGCAAAAGCGGGTCTAAAGCGCCCGGTATCTATTAATCCAGCCAATTTTGCCATTTTTTAAGTTTCTCTGCCATCCCGTCAGGCGCAGGGCACTATTGTGTAAATGGTATTGTTTTAGCTAGGTAGAAAATTGTCGGAAAAACCACGTATTTTTGAAATTGATTCAAGTACATTTTAACTAGTTATATATGTTTGATTTTGTTGGGAAGACGGTCGCTAAGATATTCGGAACCAAGTCTGAGCGGGATATCAAAGGGGTATTGCCGTACGTAGCGCTCATCAATCAGGAGTTTGCCAAGCTCAATTCCCTTTCTGATGACCAGCTCCGGACACGCACCCAGGAAGTGCAAGCCGTGATCGCAGATCGTCTTAAGCCCATTGATGATAAAGTAACGGTTCTCTATCAGCGCATCGAGAACGAGCCGGAACTGGACATCGCCCAGAAAGAAGAGATCTTTACTGAGATTGACAGCCTGGAGAAAGACCGCAACAAAGACTTGGAAGTAGTGCTCATGGAAGTGTTGCCGCAGGCCTTTGCCATTGTAAAAGAGACGGCTCGCCGGTTCAAAGAGAACGGGCAGTTAACAGTTACCGCCACAGACCTTGACCGCAACTTCGCCTCTCGTAAGCCAAACGTGCAGATCAACGGCGACCAAGCCGTGTGGTTAAATAAATGGATTGCCGCCGGTACTGAAGTGGTCTGGGACATGCTCCACTATGACGTGCAGTTGATAGGTGGTATTGTGCTTCACCAGGGTAAAATTGCCGAGATGGCGACTGGTGAAGGTAAAACCTTAGTGGCTACCTTGCCCGCTTTCCTGAACGCCCTGGCCAAACGTGGGGTACACGTGGTAACCGTGAATGACTACCTGGCCAAGCGTGACTCTGAGTGGATGGCGCCTTTGTTTGAGTTCCACGGCATCACCATTGACTGTATTGACAAGCACCAACCCAACACAGATGCGCGCCGCAATGCCTATTTAGCGGATATCACCTACGGTACCAACAACGAATTTGGCTTTGACTACCTGCGCGACAACATGTCCCGCGAGCCCGGTGAACTGGTGCAGCGCAAGCACCACTACGCCATGGTGGATGAGGTGGACTCCGTGCTGATTGACGATGCCCGTACCCCATTGATTATCTCTGGTCCGGTGCCACGAGGCGATGAACACGAATTCTACGTGTTGAAGCCTCGCGTTGCCGCCCTGGTAGAAGCTCAGCGGAAATTAGTGGGTAACTACCTGGTAGAAGCCAAGCGCCTGATCAAAGAAGGAAACGACAAAGAAGGCGGCCTAGCCTTATTCAGAGCCTTTAGAGGTTTGCCTAAAAACAAGCCGTTAATTAAATTCCTGAGCGAGACGGGTGTTCGTCAGCAATTGCTGAAAACCGAAGCCTTCTACCTGCAAGACCACGCCCGTCAGATGCCAGAGGCCGATAAGCCTTTGTACTTCACCATTGACGAGAAACACAACCAGATTGAACTCACTGAGAAAGGTATTGACCTGATCACCGGTCAGGGAGAAGACCCGCACCTGTTCATCTTGCCAGACATCGGGACGGAGTTGGCCAACATTGAGAGCCACAAAGAACTGTCTGCCGATGAAAAACTGCACGAGAAAGAGCGCCTGATCCAGGAGTACCAGGAGAAATCACAGCGTGTGCACACCATCAACCAGTTGCTCAAAGCCTACACCCTGTTCGAGAAAGACACCGAGTACATCGTGACCGATGACCACAAAGTGAAGATCGTGGACGAGCAGACCGGCCGCGTGATGGAAGGCCGTCGGTACTCAGACGGATTGCACCAGGCTATTGAAGCAAAAGAAAACGTGCGCGTGGAAGATGCTACTCAGACCTACGCTACCGTGACTTTACAGAACTACTTCCGGATGTACCACAAACTGGCTGGTATGACCGGTACTGCCGAGACCGAAGCCGGTGAGTTCTGGGAAATCTACAAGCTGGACGTGGTGGTGATTCCTACGAACCGTGTTGCCCAACGCAAAGACGAGCACGACAAGGTCTACAAGACCATGCGTGAGAAATACAATGCCGTTTCAGAGGAAATCCAGGAGCTGACCAAACAAGGCCGTCCGGTTCTGGTAGGTACCACTTCCGTAGAGATCTCGGAGTTGGTAAGCCGTATGCTCAAACTGCGCGGAATTCCTCACCAGGTATTGAACGCGAAGCAACACCAACGCGAGGCCGAAATCGTGGCTGAAGCTGGTAAGCCAAGTACGGTGACCATCGCTACTAACATGGCAGGTCGTGGTACGGATATTAAACTTACCCCAGAGTCAAAAGCTGCGGGCGGATTGGCCATTATCGGGACGGAGCGTCACGAGTCCCGTCGGGTAGACCGTCAGTTGCGTGGTCGTTCAGGCCGTCAGGGTGACCCGGGATCATCCCAGTTCTTCGTATCATTGGAAGACAGCTTGATGCGTCTGTTCGGTTCTGACCGTATTGCCCGTTTGATGGATAGAATGGGTCTGGAGGAAGGCGAAGTGATTCAGCACTCCATGATCACCAACTCCATTGAAAGAGCGCAGAAGAAAGTAGAGGAAAACAACTTCGGTACCCGTAAGCGCCTGTTGGAGTACGATGACGTGATGAACGCCCAACGTGAAGTTGTGTACAAGCGCCGCCGCAACGCTCTTTACGGCGAGCGTCTGGAGCTGGATATCTGGAACATGATCTATGATACCGCCGAGGATATCGTACAGACCTACAAAGCCACCGGAAACCACGAAGACTTCCTGTTGCACATCATCAGAGTGTATGGCTTCAACTCAACTATCACCGCGCCGGAGTTAGCCGGACAAGCGGTAGATGTGGTGATTGATCGTCTGTACAACGAGGCCCTGGATTTCTACCTGGCCAAAAACCACCAGATCATGGACCAATCGGCACCTATCATGGCTGATATCTATGAGAACCGTGGCCCGATGATTGAGAACATCGCCGTGCCGTTTACCGATGGTCGTAAGCAGATCACTGCCGTTGCCAACTTAGAGAAAGTGGTGAAAAGCCATGGCCGCGAGCTGATCAAGACGGTGGAGAAAGTAATCACGCTGGCTACCATTGACCAAGCCTGGACCCAGCACCTGCGCGAGATGGACGACTTGAAACAGAGCGTGCAGAATGCCGTGTATGAGCAGAAAGATCCGTTGTTGATCTACAAGTTCGAGTCTTTTGAGTTGTTCAAGCGCATGATCAGCAAGGTGAACGAAGAAACCGTTTCCTTCCTGTTCAAGGCAGATCTTCCGGTACAGCAGGAGGCACCTGCTCCGGTACAGGAAGCACGTCAGACCCAGGCACCGAGACCTCCAAAACTGCACGAGCAGAAAGAAGAGGTGCATTCCACCCTGGAAGAACCAACGCAAGGTATGCCCTCTATGCCACAGGCCGCTGCTCCTAAGCAGGCGCCTATCAGGGTAGAGAAGCACGCCGGCCGCAATGACCGCGTCAATGTGATGTATTCAGATGGACGGGTCATGAAGGACGTGAAGTTCAAAAACGTGGAAAACGATTTGCTCAACAACCGTTGTGTTCTCCTTGAAGACTAAATCTTTGATTTCTCCGGAACAGAGCCTGGCACCGTATATAGACCATACGGTGCTCAGGCCTGATACCACCAAAGCCATGGTGGCACAACTCTGCCAGGAAGCGATCCAGCATAGGTTTGCGGCGGTGTGTGTGCCACCTTGTTTTGTGCGTCAGGCGGTAGCCGCCCTGCAGGATACCGGGGTACAAGTGGCTACTGTGGTTGGCTTTCCGTTCGGGTATCAATTGGCCAAAGTGAAGTTTTTTGAGGCGCACCAAGCCTTGTCTGAAGGTGCCACTGAGATCGATGTGGTGATGAACATTGCTGCGTTTAAATCCGGGAAGCATGACGAGGTGATGTCTGAGCTGCATGAGCTGAGCACCCTTTGCCACTTCAAGAACTCTATCCTGAAGGTGATCATCGAGACTGCTTTGTTGACATCTGAGGAAATTGTGCAGATTTGCCAGATCTGCGTGGAAGCCGAGGTTGATTTTGTGAAAACTTCTACCGGATATGCCGCCAGCGGAGCGCAGATTGAAGACGTGTTGCTCATGCGCGCCAACCTACCCAAACATATTAAAATTAAAGCTTCTGGAGGTATCAAAACTAAGGAAGCCGCCCTTGCGTTGGTGAAGGCAGGAGCAGACCGGATTGGAACATCCTCCGGCGTTTCATTGCTATGATTTGGAGAAAAATGACCTTTAGAATTTTTGCTTTCCTCTGTTTGGGCGCCATGATGAGTTGCGCTGCCACCGGCACTACAAGCTCTTCCACCAACAACGGGAACGGAAGTGCTTCCAGCAGCCGCTCCGGTGACAAAAAAGGCGCGGGCACCGCTACCCTGGTAGACACCAAGAAATACCGGCCTACGTTTCCCGCTGCCCCTAAAGGCGGCGCTGAGCCCATGGCTCCGGCGGCACCCACCAATCACGTAGGTCCACAGGTGACCTTGCTTATGGATAGTGTGGCGCAGGTGCAACGGAACATCAAGTACGCGGCTGGGTACCGCATTCTGGCTTATACCGGCATTGAGCGCCAAACAGCCATGAACCTGCGCAACAACATCATCCGCCGTCTGCCTGAGGAGAAAGATTACCTCACTTACAAGCAGCCCACCTACCAACTTAAAATAGGCGATTTCTTCACCCGCGTGGAGGCACAGAATGCCTTGAACAAGATTCAGGACCTGTTGCCTAATGCCTTGTTGGTGCAGGAAACTATCAATATTCCCAAATAAGGCCGTAAAACGCTAGCTTTTTCATCTGCCGTTTCAAGGCTGTTTTTCAGGAAGCAGCCTTGAAACGGCGGAATAGTTTTATACCCTTACCTTTGCAGCACTTATCTATTACTTCTTTTGCCATGCAAGATTTAGTTACCCGTGTTCAGGAACTCGCCCGGAAATACGCGGCTGATACCGTCTCTACCCGGCAGCACCTGCACCAACACCCAGAACTGTCTTTCCAAGAGTTTGAAACATCAGGGTATGTGTTCCGGAAACTGCAGGAATACGGACTGGAGCCGGAGCGCGTGACTGAAACCGGTGTGGTAGCCCTGGTGAAAGGCCGTAATCCCGAGAAAGCCACCACCGCCCTACGTGCCGACCTGGATGCTCTGCCTATTCTGGAGACGAACGAGGTGACTTATAAATCAAAGAACGAAGGGGTGATGCATGCCTGTGGGCATGATGTGCATACTTCTTCTTTATTGACTACTGCCCGTATTCTGCAGGAGCTGCGGGAAGAGTTTGAAGGCACGGTGAAGCTTATTTTCCAACCCGGCGAGGAGAAGTTTCCAGGAGGTGCTTCGCTGATGATTAAAGAAGGCGTTTTAGAGAATCCGGCCCCAAAAAGCATCATGGGGCAGCACGTGTTTCCGTTTCTGCCCGCCGGCAAAGTGGGGTTCCGCTCCGGTATGTACATGGCCTCCGCTGATGAAATCTACATCACGGTGCACGGCAAAGGCGGTCACGGCGGTTTGCCCGAGCAGCTGGTAGACCCCGTCCTGATTTCGGCTCATTTGCTGGTGGCGCTGCAACAGATTGTGAGCCGCCGCGCCAACCCGAAAACCCCTTCCGTCTTGTCCTTCGGGAAAGTGATCGCGAACGGCGCCACCAACGTGATTCCCGGAGAAGTTAAAATAGAAGGAACTTTCCGAACCATGGACGAAGCTTGGCGATCCGAAGCCAAACAGAAAATAAAGAAGCTAGCGGAAGGCCTGTGCGAAAGCATGGGCGGTTCCTGCGAGATCAACATCATGGATGGTTATCCCTTCCTGAAGAACGACCCTGCGTTAGTGGCCCGCGCGAGTGCCGCTGCTCAAGCCTATTTGGGTTCTGAGAACGTAGTAGAACTGGACATGTGGATGGCCGCCGAGGACTTCGCCTATTACTCCCAGCAAACCGATGCCTGCTTCTATCGCCTGGGAACCCGCAACGAGGAACGCGGCATCACCTCAGGTGTACACACCCCTACCTTTAACATTGATGAAGCGGCTCTGGAAGTGGGGAGTGGATTGATGGCTTGGTTAGCCATAAGCGAGCTTCAGGCATTATCAAATCAGTTGTAAGTTGTCGGCCTTTGTTAAAAGCCTTCTGTTTGGAGCCCGTTTTTGGGAAAAGGGCTCTAAACAGAAGGCTTTTGTCTTTTGCGGTTGTGGCTTAACCAGTTCAAAGTACCTAAACTGCGCTTCCTGAGGTTGGTCCCCTTTGAAGGGGGTAGGGGGATGACTTCTTTTGTTGTTCGGCCCCGTTGTTGGGGTTCTCACCAACGACCATGACTGCCTTTCAGGTTAGCTTTAAGCCTTTACCTTTCAATCTCTCCCTACCAAGCCTCAGAGCTGAAGTCGCGGTCTGCCCGCGTTTGTTACTTTTCTCCTTGATGCTCAACCTAACCAAAAGAATCAAGAAGAAAAGAAACTCGCTGACGCTCAGACAGTCTTTTCTTCTCTTGAGAGTACCACCTGGAAACCGTGCTCTGTTCCATAGCTCACTTAGGCCGTTGGTGCTTGTTGGGTTCTTCCGTGCGTCAGGCCGTGCCTCAGCCTCATGGTAGGCCTTCGGCACGACCTGCTGCAGGTGAACTGCTCCATTTCTTACATGGTTCAAGTCTGCGTCTTGGAGCCATAATGATCTAAAGTTTGCAAATTCAGTGAGGCGATAGCCTCAGCTAAAGATTGTAGATAAAACAAGCCAGGTACAGCATACAACGTTTTGGTAGGGTTTTTTAGAAACCATCCTTAAAACAAGAACTAGAAAAATCAGAGAGCAAAATCCAGTGTGAGGATCATCAGCCATCAGAACTGCAGCTAGCCTATGTTGCTAATGCGTTTCCAATTCCTCGTGATTGAAGCAAGCTTAGGATCAAATGGCCACATGTAAACCTGTTTTGTAGACAAAATGTCTGTTTGATATTTTTAAAATCTGTTTATGTATGACGTAGTGTCTTCTTTTTGCTTTTATTTTCAATTGGTACAAAATTTAATAATAGGTATGTATCCAAGTGAAAGTCGAAACCTAAAAGATAAAGACAATGACAACTGTAAGACAACATCCGGTATTGCAAGGCAGAGCTCCGCAAACGTTTAGCAGCCTGTTAGACAACTTCTTTCAAGACACCGTGAACAACCGCCGTGTGCAAGGCTTTACTCCAGCCGTTGACCTTTGGGAGACTGAGAAAAGCTACGAAGTAGAACTGGCTTTGCCTGGTCTTACCAAAGAGAACATCAATGTGGAGTTTGAAGAAGGGGTATTGCGCGTAAGCGGCGAGCGTCCTTTCAACAAAGAAAGCGAAGGTCAGAAGTACCACCGGGTAGAGAACCTGTACGGGAAGTTCAGACGGGCTTTCCAATTGCCAGAGCACGTAGATGCTTCAGGAATTGATGCCCAGTTTGAGAACGGTGTTCTGCACATCTCTGTCCCTAAAGTGGAGCAGAAAGTAGTGAAACACCAGATCTCCGTGAAATAAAGAAACGTTAAGAATATGTTAAAAAGGCACTTCAGGGTGCCTTTTTGGCGTAGTCTTTGTTTAAAAACAATACTAGTTTTGCTATTTTAGCGTTAGCCACGTACAAAAGAAACAAGACTTGTTTTACTCTACGAGAAGAGATACTTTTCAATTTATTAACCTATATAGCTGACCGATTAATATGAAAACTAAACAGCTTATGTTGGGGCTGATGCTCTCTGCTATGGTAGGTGGGGGAGTGGCCGTTGGGGGTTATAAACTGTTGGAAGATGAAGCGCCCGTAAACGGGCAACAATTGCCAAACACCAACGTGCGCTACACCAGCGCCATGCGCTCCTCTGACGTAGTAGTGCCCGAAGGCTTGAACTTCGTGACCTCGGCAGAGCTCGTGACTCCGGCCGTAGTCCACGTGACCACCGAGTATAAAGTACAGGCCAGCCGTTCGCCCAGCAATGTGCATCCGTTCTTCCGTGATTTCTTCGGAGATGACTTTGAAGGATATCAGCGGCCGCAGCAAGGACCGGCCATGGGCTCGGGTTCTGGGGTGATCATTGCCTCTAACGGGTATGTGGTGACCAATAACCACGTGATTGACCGTGCCGATAAAATCCAGGTGATTCTGGATGACAAACGCACCTTTGATGCCACTTTGGTAGGAACAGATCCTAACACAGACATCGCCCTGCTTAAAATCAACGCTGACAATCTTCCGGCCCTGCGCTACGGAAACTCAGACAAAGTGAAAGTAGGAGAGTGGGTATTGGCCGTGGGTAACCCGTTCAACCTGAACTCTACCGTAACCGCGGGTATTGTGAGCGCCAAAGGCCGTAACGTAGGTATTCTTCAAGGTGCCGGAAACATGAGCGTAGAGTCTTTCATCCAGACCGATGCCGCCGTGAACCCTGGTAACAGTGGGGGTGCCCTGGTGAACCTGAACGGTGATCTGGTGGGTATCAACACCGCCATCGCTTCCCAGACCGGTACATTTGCGGGCTATTCATTTGCGGTTCCTTCGTCCATCGTGAGCAAAGTGGTGGATGACCTTCTGAAATATGGCGAAGTGCAACGTGCCTTATTGGGCGTGCAGATGCAGGAAGTGAATGCCGAGCTTGCCAAAGAAAAGAACCTGAAAACCTTGAACGGGGTGTATGTAGCCGGCTTCTCTGAAAGCAGTGCCGCCAAAACCGCTGGTTTGAAGGAAGGTGATGTGATCACGCAAATCAACGGCGTTAAGGTGAACACCAGTGCCCAGTTGCAGGAGCAAGTGACCAGATACCGTCCGGGCGATAAAATCAAGGTGGGATTTATGCGTGGCGGAAGCGAGAAAGACATCAACGTGACGTTACGCAATGCCAGCGGTAGCACCGAGCTTGTAAAACGTGATCCTAACTCCACCAAGTCCATGACCATTGATGGCGCTAAGTTTGAGGCAGCCACCAAACAGGAACTGAACAAACTGGACATCACCGGTGGGGTGAAAATCAGCGGGGTAGAGGAAAGCGCTTTTGCCGAAACCGGCATGAAAGATGGTTTCATCATCACCAGCATTGATAAGAACCCTACCAACGCCCCGCAAGACGTAGACAAGGTGCTGAAAAGTACCCGCCGCGGCGGTCTCCTGATTGAAGGAGTCTACCCAGACGGCCGTCGGGCGTACTATGCGTTGGGTCGCTAATTTGGGCCTCTTTTTTGAAAATCAAGCCTGAAACGGCTTTTAAAAAGCTCCTGTCATCTGGCAGGAGCTTTTTGTTTTTTATGTTGTCAGAAAGGCCTATACTAGGGCTTCTATTCCCCAATGCTTAACCAGAATACTTTTATGCAGACCGAAACCAAAACCGATATCACTGATATACTTTCTCAACTGGGAATTCAGGACTCCAACCCCGCATACAGCACCGGTTTAAGCTGGGGCGGAGAAAACAACGCAGAGACCCGCGCCATCCATTCGCCTACTAATGGCAAGCGCATTGCTACCGTGAACATGGCCTCAGAGGAAGATTACGAGCAGGTGATCACCACGGCGCAGCAGGCGTTTCTGGAGTGGCGCACGTGGCCCTCGCCCAAGCGCGGCGAAGTGGTGCGCCAGATCGGGCAGAAGCTGCGCGAGTACAAAGAGCCGCTGGGCAAACTGGTGAGTTACGAAATGGGCAAGATCCTGCAGGAAGGTCTGGGCGAAGTGCAGGAGATGATTGACATCTGCGATTTCGCGGTGGGCTTGTCCCGGCAGTTGCACGGCTACACTATGCACTCAGAGCGGCCCACGCACCGCATGTACGAGCAATACCACCCACTGGGCATCGTAGGGGTGATCTCAGCCTTCAACTTCCCGGTGGCGGTCTGGAGCTGGAATGCCATGCTGGCGGCGATCTGTGGCGATGTAGTGGTATGGAAACCATCGGAGAAAACCCCGTTGACGGCCGTGGCCTGTCAGCAGATTACTCAGGAGGTGCTGCGCGAGAACCAAGTGCCAGAAGGTGTGTTCAGCATCATCATCGGCGATGCCGTGATCGGGAGTAAGATGGCGCATGACGAACGCGTTCCGCTGGTATCAGCGACGGGTTCTACGCGCATGGGCAAGAAAGTGGGCGAGGCCGTGGGCCGGCGTTTAGGGCGTTCTTTGCTGGAACTGGGCGGAAACAACGCCATCATCCTGACGCCCAACGCTGATCTGGAAATGGCCATGCGAGCAGTGGTGTTTGGGGCCGTGGGTACCTGCGGGCAGCGCTGTACGTCTACCCGCCGTCTGATCATCCATGACAGCATCTATGACGAGGTGAAGGAACGCCTGCTGAAAGTTTATCCGAACCTTCCCATCGGTGATCCATTGAAACACGGGATTCTGGTAGGTCCGCTCATTGACAAAGACGCCACCGCTGCTTTTCTGGATGCTCTGGAACGGGTGCAGCGGGAGGGCGGAAATCTATTGATCGGCGGAGAAGTGCTGGAAGGCGAGGAATATGCCACCGGTACCTACGTGACACCTGCCATTGTGGAGGCGGAGCACTCGTACCACACCGTGCAGGAAGAAACCTTCGCGCCCATTCTGTACCTCATCAAATATAGCGGTGACGTGAACAATGCCATCGACATCCAGAACGGGGTGCGCCAAGGCTTGTCGTCGTCCATTTTCTCTTCCAACCTGCTGGAGACCGAGGCCTTCCTGAGCCACTGGGGTTCTGACTGCGGCATTGCCAACGTGAACATCGGGACCTCGGGGGCCGAGATTGGAGGGGCATTCGGGGGTGAGAAAGACACCGGCGGCGGACGCGAGTCTGGTTCAGATGCGTGGCGGTTCTACATGCGCCGGCAAACCAACACCATCAATTTCGGGCGGGAATTGCCGTTAGCCCAAGGCATCAAGTTCGACTTCTAAAAGCAAACTAAGCCGGGATTTCAGGCGTTGTACAAGAGTAGGACAAAGGTATCTGGAAGGAATTTCTTTCGGGTAGGAACGTGCCACTGTTATTAAGTTAGCAGGTGATGATGTCAGCATCGAGTAACAACAATCCTAATGGATACCTCAATTGAACAAGCGCAAAGGAAAGGGATTTCCTACGCGCTCAGGGCAACGCTGGTCACCGAGGTGGTCATTGCCGTGCTCTTGTTTACCTTCCTGCTTTCGGCCACCAGTTCTGTCCAGGCCTTCTGGGACCTCGTTACTTACCTGGGAGCTTTCAATGTGGTCCTTTTTGTCTTGTCCAGCCTGCTGTTCGCTTTCCTGATTGGCAGAAGTACCGGCGTGAAGATCATGCAGCGGAAAAGGGAATTTGCCTGGCGAGGGGTGCTCTCGGGCCTGGAGGTGGTGCTGCTCTCCACCATCATCTGCATTGTGGCCACAGTGCTTTTGCAGGCCACAAACGGATCATTGGAAAAAGGCTGGCTGGTGAACTTCATCATGAAGCCGTTCGCCTGGATGGCCATTCTCTGCCTCATTCCCGTATCCATTGCCGGGCTTTGGTACGGCTATAAACTGAAAAGTAAATTAAACCAAGAATGACGAAACGAACTGTACTTGTAGTATTTGCGGGCGCTGCCCTTTTCTTTCTTTTGCCTGCTTTGCTAAAAGCACAGATCACAGACAAGAATTCCATCATAGCCAAAGGCGCCAAGCTGGAAAAACTTGGCGATGGCTACGCCTTTACCGAAGGCCCTGCCGTAGACCGGGAAGGGAACGTGTACTTCACCGATCAGCCGAACAACAAGGTTTACAAATGGACGGCCAGTACCGGTAAGATCAGCTTGTTCACAGATCAGGCCGGTAGGTCCAACGGGCTGTATTTCGATCAGAAGGGCAACCTTATCGCCGCAGCAGATATGGATAACCAACTGTGGTCTTTTGACAAAACAGGGAAGCCCGCCGTGCTGGTAAAGGAGTACAAAGGCAAACCGCTCAACGGCCCCAATGATCTCTGGATTTCCCCCACAGGCGCCATGTACATCACCGATCCTTTGTACAAAAGGGATTACTGGACCAGAAACCCTGAACGGCAGCAGGCCGGAGAATATGTGTATTACCTGAGCCCTGATAGAAAGAAGTTTTACTCGGTAGACACAACTTTGGTAAAACCCAACGGCATTGTAGGCACCCCTGACGGGAAGAAGCTTTACGTGGCAGACATTGAAGCCGGTAAAACCTATGAGTACACCATAGACAAAGACGGTTCGCTGTCAGGTAAAAAGCTGTTCGCCAACATGGGCTCAGACGGCATGACCATAGACAGACAGGGAAACGTGTACCTCACCGGCAAAGGCGTTACCGTGTTTGACAAAGAAGGCCAGCAGATTGCGCACATCCCCATCCAGGAGAACTGGACCGCCAATGTGGTGTTCGGCGGAAAGGATAGGTCTACGCTGTTTATTACCGCCATGGGCTCTGTCTATGGACTGAAAATGAAGGTGAAAGGTTTGTAAGTACGCCCTGTGTATCATTTAGAAGTAAAGGCTGTTTCAAGCCTGTTTTGCCGAAATGACGTAAAAACATGGAAGCTGCTGCCTACGACAATAGCTAATTGAGAACAAGGATCTGAGATAGTTTCAACCAAAATCCCCAACCGTTTAATGAGCGGTTGGGGATTTGATTTAAGGCCGTTTTTCGGAAAAAAGGCTTAAAGCAAAGAGACGCTATTTACATTGTTTCAATAGCTGCTCCAGATTGACTATCTTTTCAAAACACCAGTCTTCTGTTCCATGACAACTGTCACTACCGCTGCTTTTCGCCAAATGATCACCAATCCGGTGAAGCTGAAGCTGTTTATGCTCAGGAGCCTTCCTATGGCATATTTGGCGGGCATCCGGATTAGGAGTTTAACGGAGCAGGAGGCGCAGGTGACCATCCGGTACAAGTACCTGACCAAAAATCCGTTCCGGTCTATCTACTTTGCCTGCCTGAGCATGGCCGCAGAAATGGCATCAGGGGTGTTGAGCATGATGTACCTGCACCAAGCCCAGCCATCGGTTTCCATGTTGGTCGTAGGCCTGGAGGCCGATTTCAGCAAGAAAGCCGTGGGAACCATCACCTTCACCTGCTCAGACGCCGAGGCCATTGCTGCCGCCGTACGCGAAACCCAAACTACCGGGCAGGGCCGAAGCGTGCAGGCCCTGAGCATCGGGCGGAACCAGCAAGGCGAGGAAGTCGCCCGTTTCCGGATTACCTGGTCGTACAAAGCGCGAACAAACCAAGCTTAACTCTTGCGGCTGGTTTTCTTCAGGAATTCTTTGATCGTCTTCTGGAATTGGGCGTTCTGCTCCAGGTAAATCACGTGCCCGCCCGGCATGGAGGCCGAGGTCTGGTTCGGGAATTTAAAGCTTTTGTAATGCTCCGGCCCTATGGAGAAATCCTGCTCCCCCGAGATCACCAGCACGGGCATCTTCAAATGCCGGGTTACCTCGGTGAAATCCTGGAAGTATTCTGGGTAGTTCATCCAGGCCTGCCCAAAACTGTAGTTAGGTGGCCGCTTGGCATCCTCAGCGTTCATTTTGTTTAGACCGTCCGTGGTGGTGTACATGAGCTGGTGGTAGGCGTTCTTTTCGTTCAGGGCCTGAATCATCATCATGAAACGGTCAATCACGGGCTTGTTCTTGTCCAGAAAAGGAGCGGGGTTCTCGGGTTTCAGGATCTCCAGTCCTTTGTCTATCTGCACCTGCGCCGAGTAATTCAGGTTTAAGGTGGCATTTAACAAAACCATGCGCGAAATAGTCTTGGGGTAGTAATAGGCGTACTCGGTAGCCAGGATGCCGCCAAAAGAGTGGGCCAAGACCGTCCAGGTAGGATAGCCCAACTGCTGACGCACTTCCTCAAAATCCTGCACGGTGCGCTGCAGGCTATAGTTGCCGTCTGGAGCCTTGCCAGACCTTCCGCTACCGCGCTGGTCTACATACACCATCTGCAAGGAATCTTCTAGGGTATTCACGCCCAGCACCTCAAACGAATGACTCCAGGCACCAGGACCTCCGTGGATGAACAGGCAGGGCTTGCCTTTGCCCGAGACCTTTACATACAGCTCAGTGCCATCGCTCATGGTCAGGCGCAGTTCACGCGGGGCCGAGGCGTTGGTTACCAAAGGCGTTTTCTGGGCAAAAGTTGAAAAAGCAGGGCCAAACAGCAGCAAGAGCAGCAAAATGGGACGCAATTGTTTCATTGTTTTCTGTTTTTTGGGCAAAATTGAGAAATAAAATGAAAAAATAAAGGTTATTTAATACATAGGATTTTTTTGAAGCACGGTGCAACCATAAGGCTTTTGCATAGTCTTTAGAGTAGAAGTTTGGAACAGGAGTGAGCCACAAGGCTCAGCGAAAAGTGTTGGTGTTGTTCCGGGTTGCTGTTACTGAAATTACCGTCATGATGAGCATTAAAAGGTAACAATTTGGAGACGCTGGAATACACCGACGTAAACGCGCACGTGGTGGCCCGCTGTAAAGAGGGTGACCGTAAGGCGCAATATGAACTGTACAAACTTTACAGTAAGTCCATGTTCAACGTGAGCATGCGCATTACCAATGACTATACCGAGGCCGAGGATGTCTTGCAGGAATCGTTTCTGAGCGCGTTCAGAGAGCTGCATACCTTCAAGGGAGATTCTACCTTCGGGAGTTGGTTAAAGCGCATCGTCATCAACAAGTCCATCACCAAAGTGCGCAGCCGGCGCCTGCAAGTGGTGCCCATGGAAGAACATCATGATTTCGCCGAGGAGGCGCCCGAGTACGACCAGGAAGAGCTGGAATACAAGGTGGAGAGCATCAAGAAAGCCATCCAGTCTTTGCCAGACGGTTACCGGGTAGTACTCACGCTGTACCTGCTGGAAGGGTACGACCACGGTGAGATCGCAGACATATTAAGTATCAGCGAGGCCACGTCAAAGTCACAGTACAGCCGGGCCCGCAAAAAATTGCTGAGCCTCATGCAGGAGCAGTCGTTCTTAAGCTGAAAAAGTAAAAAGGACCAAAAACGAGAGAGTACAAGGAGCATAAGCCATGAAAGATAGATTAAAAGATTTTGTACAGGCCCACCGCGAAGAGTTCGATTCCTTTGCCCCCCGACCGGATCTCTGGCAGGACATAGCGGCCGAGCTGCAGACCGAGGAGAAAAACCTCATCCTACCGGTTGAACCTGAGAAAGAGGCCAAAGTGATTTCCATGAACTGGCACCACGCCTGGAAATTCGCCGCTGCCATTGCCTTGCTGGTGATGGTGGCCTTCTCGGCAAGGTATTATATGGCCAACCAGAATCCATCCGCTGCTATGGCCGCCGCGCCGCCCGTTCCGCTGGAGAAAATAGCCCCTGAGGTGCGCCAGATAGAAACCAAGTACGTGCAGGTGATTGAGCAAAAGAAATCTGAACTGAAGGCCATGGGCGTAGGGCAGGTGCGTTTCACCGAGCTTGACTCAGCCTACAACGAGCTTAAAAAAGAACTATACACCACGCCCAACAAAGAAGTGCTTCTGCAAGCCATGAGCGATAATCTTAAAATGAGAATCGCGCTCTTGAACCAGCAACTGGAAGTACTGGAGAATAGAAGTGAAGACAAAAAAACCGCTCGCCATGAGACTACCAATATCTAAACTACTTTCCTTTTTCTGTTTTTTCATTGCGGTAGGCTCGGCCCAGGGACAAACCCTGCATCTGCGGACATCTTCCTGCAAAGAAGCAGTAAGAGAAGATATCAAGGTTGAGATTTCCGAGCATCTTCAGCAGTCGTTGGCTTCGCGTGGGGTGCAGGTGTCTTCAGAAGCCTTGTCGCAGTTGCCAACCTGTGAAGACCTAGCCGCCTTGGGAAACCTGTCGCTGACACTTTCTATTCCAGATCAGCCAGACCCCATAGGGCGGGAACAAACAGGAGCCGATAAGGCTACCATCCCAGACTTGCAGGGTGCTTACGCCCACACCAAAGTAAAGAAAGTGGAGCGTTCCTTCAAGGTGGACCGCTCAGACAAGCTGGACATTGAAAACCAATTTGGACGCGTAGACGTGCAAACCTGGACCAAAAACGAATTCGCCGTAGAGGTGACCATCGTGGCCCGGGCCATCACCGAAGAGAAAGCCCAGGAGATCCTGAACAAGATCAACGTGAGAATCAATGAAGACAGAGCCGGCAACCTCATTTCTTTTGTGACCGAGCGGGAGCCCATGCAAATCAAAAGCAGCAGCGAAAAAGCCTTCGAGATCAACTACATGGTGAAGATGCCCAAAAGCAACCCGCTTAGAATCAGTAACAAATACGGATCGGTGCAGATGCCTGACTTTGACGGACCCACCGATATAGAAGTGAAGTACGGGAAACTGATGGCCGGCAGCCTCAACAATCCTAAAAACAGGATCACCGTGGCCTACAGCGGCGGCGACTGCCAGATATCGTATATGAAGGGCGGCGACTTAACGGCCAAGTACTCCAGCATGCGCCTGTTAGGGGCCGATGACATCAATACCGTGACCGGTTACAGTAGCATCACCATTGACAAAGTGGACCTGCTCACCATGGCCAGCCGCTATGACTCTAAGTTCATGATTGGCAGCGCCGGGCAAATCACCGGAACCGGCAGTTACTCGGGCATCAAAATTGGCAGCCTCAGAGAGTCGGCGAGCCTCAACGTGAAGTACTGCTCGGGCTTTGAGATCAGCAATGTGTCCTCTAATTTCAAAAAGTTGGAGTTGATTGGCGGCTACACCGGCATGGCCCTGAGCTTCGCGGATAACTCAGCCTTCAACTTTGAGGTAGACACCGAGTACGGCAATTTCAAGGTAGACCAGGATCTGGCTAACTTCAGCCTGAAAGAAGTAAGAAACACCTCGGGCAGCTTCAAAGGAAAATACGGGAAAGCCTCTCCTAAAGGCACAGTGAATGTTACCAGCAGGTACGGCAGCATTGCCTTCCGCTAAACCTAGACTGGTTTTGAATGTAAGAGCGGGCCTTCACGGGCCCGCTTCTTTTTTGCTCGGGTTTTTAGCTTATTTTTGGTAAAACACCTTAAAAGCCCTCTTTAATATGGCCGAGACCCCGCCCGAAGCAATACATTCCTCCAAAGCCCCGGAACCGGTTGGCTTGTACCCGCACGCCCGCAAAGTAGGCAACCTGCTGTTCCTGTCAGGGGTAGGACCCCGCGAGAAAGGCGTGACCCAAATACCGGGCGTGACGCTGGACGAGGCCGGGAACATCATCTCCTACGATATAGAAGCCCAGTGCCGCTCGGTCTTCCAAAACGTGCGTACCATTCTGGAGGAAGCCGGCTCCAGGTGGGAAAATCTGGTAGACGTTACCGTGTTCCTCACCAACATGGCCGCTGATTTTAAGACCTACAACCGCCTTTACGCCGAGTACTTCAAAGACTGCCAGCCCTGCCGCACCACGGTAGAAGTGAACGCCTTGCCCACACCCATCGCCATAGAGCTCAAGTGCATCGCTACTATCTGACAGGGGCCGTTTTCAACCCGGGTTTCTGCCAAATTTCCCTGAACAGGATGGTAAAACGCTGGCGCGAACCAGAGGCTCACACCAGCGTTCAGATGCGGTAGGAAGTAGGGAGTGCCTTTCCTTGGTGAAGATGTAGGGTTGAGTAGGGAAACATTTCTGGCGGTTTGCCTTCCTTTCAGTAGGCTTTATGCTTTAGCGGCGATTTCCAAAAAAGACCCCTAAAACAATAATAACTGCTGGCAGTTTCCTAATTTGCCTGGGTGGTTAGACGCGAGTCTGGCGGCAGTACAGAACCTGATAGTGTAAGTGAATCTTTTGCTACGGTTCTTTTATGAATTGAAGTAGTTTTTAATGATACAAACCTCTCCAGAAGCGTTGTTCACCGAACGGGAGCAGCGCTTTTTCGCCGCCGAGGAGCGGCAAGCCAACCGGTACCGGTGGGTAGGCTGGCTTCGGCTGTCTTTCTTTGTGGGCTCTGTGCTGGGTTGCGCGGTGTTGTTTTACTACGGGCACAACGGCATTGGCTTGAGTTTGCTTTTTGGCGGGTACTTTGTTTTCGCCACGCTCATCCACTGGCACAACAAAATTGAGTACGCCCGCAAACACCAGCTGTACCTGGGCCTGATCAACCGACGGGAAAACGAACGCCTGCGCGGAGAACTGGCTGGTTTCCCCAGTGGAGAGGAGTTCCAGGAACTCAACCATTACTACACCGCTGACCTGGATGTATTTGGCGATACTTCCCTTTTTCAGCTCCTAAACCGGGCCGTTACGCGGTTAGGGCAGCAGCGGTTGGCTGAGTGGCTGAAGGCCCCAGCTTCGGCGGCGGAGATCGTCGCCCGGCAGGAAACGGTGGCTGAGTTGGTGCCTGACCTGGAGTGGCGCCAGAACCTGGAGGCCCGGGCCATGCACCACCACCGCAAAACGCAGCAGTTGCCCCAGCCTTTTCTGCTCTGGCTTAAAACCCCTGACTTTTTTGCGGGCAAAAGCTGGCTCGTAGCTTTAACGTTTCTGTTGCCTCTGCTTACCATTGGCGCCGCCATCTATTGGGGCCAAGGCCATTCGCATTATCCTTTTCTGGGCCTGGTGCTGATCCAGTTCCTGATCGCCTACAAATTTCAGCAGGAGCGCGATGCGTACTATGAAGAAAGCACGGGCATGTATGAGACCCTGCGCAGCTACACAGATCTTTTGGTGCATATTGAAGGCCGGACTTTCCAAAGCCAGAAAGCACTGGAGTTGCAGAAACAACTTAAGATTGATGACCAACAGGCCTCTGAACACGTGCGCAAGCTGGCCTCCATCATTCAGTTCCTTTCCGCGAGGCTCAACACGTACCTTAATTTCCTCCTGAACCACATGCTCATGTGGGATTTTATCTGGATGTGGCGCCTGGAGCGCTGGAAAAAGACCATGTCAGAGAACATTGGGCAGGTGCTCAGCGCCGCCGCCGAGTTTGAGGCCCTGGCAAGTCTGGCCGCTTTCCAATACGCCAATCCGGACTATGCCGTGCCCAAGATCAGTGCCGTTCCGTTTCAGTTCGATACCCAGGAACTCAGCCATCCGTTGATCTTCAGCGAAGGACGTAAGGCCAACAGTATTGCGTTCAAGGGCGCCGGGCATACGGTGCTCATTACGGGTTCCAACATGTCGGGCAAGAGTACGTTTCTGCGGGCGGTGGGCGTGAACATGGTGCTGGCCTTTACCGGGGCGGTGGTATGCGCCAGCCGGGCCACCGTTTTTCCGGGCCAGGTGTACACCAGCATGCGCACCGAAGACAACCTGGCCGAGAACACTTCTTCGTTCTACGCCGAGCTCAAACGCCTTAAAATCCTGCTGGATTTGACGGTGACCGGCCAACCCGTGTACTTCTTCCTGGACGAGATCCTGAAAGGGACTAACTCGCATGACCGCCACCAGGGAGCCATGGCCCTCATCCGGCAGCTGCACCAGCGGCAGGCCTCGGGCTTTGTCTCCACCCATGACCTGGAACTGGGCAACATGGAGCAGGAACTGCCCGGATCGGTGCAGAACTACAGTTTCAACAGCTATTTTGAGGACGGACAGCTTCATTTTGATTATACCCTGCGCCCGGGAATCTGCCAGAGTTTCAACGCCAGCCAACTTATGCGTCAGATGGGAATTGAACTCTGATTTTGACCGATTTTAAGAAAACTGCCCCTTAAACCAACTGTGCTCTGATGTCTTGAATAATGCTACCGCCAGTTAGTAATGGCTGGCAAGTAGCGCGAAGACGATAAGAATTCTTAAACTTAAGGTAATGTTCCTGTGGCCTTGGCGGCTACCTTTGCGTACAGTAGTTCTGAATTGGAATTTATAAACCTTTATCCTTTTAACCCATGCGCGTTGTAGCCGACATTCCGCACCCCGAAATCAAGATCACCTTACTGGCCTGGAACGGGAAGTACCTGCTCAAACTGGAACTGGGGCCATTTGAACAGACCTACAAAGTGAGCGAGATGGAGGTGACCGGCGGCGACGAAGAAGTGAAAAGCTGGCTGGATGAGCCTTTCCTGCAGGGCAGCATAGAACTATTTCTTTCTATGCGTAAAAACCTGTACGAGGCGCGTAGCAGGCACGAGTAGTAGGAATATTCTTCGTATTTGTACCTGTTTTTCGTCTGTTAGTACTGAAAAATAGTTAGTTACTTGCAATTCAGGAATGCTTCGCCTAAATTCATTACAGACAGACAACAATACAGTTACGTATGAGTTTAAACCCAAAGCGCCACTAAGTAGCGTATAGTCCCCCTAGCGCCATGAAGATAGGATTTAGCAAACACATCAAGATCTCCTATCGGGCGGATATGCAAACGGTTATCATCCGTTGGCAACAGCCTGTAACCTTCACTGAGTTCAAGATGAACTGTCTGGCCATCCTTTCCACGGCCAAAGAGCATACGGCTTCCTCCTGGTTGTTTGATTGCCGTTCCAAAGGCGAAATGACCCAATTGGAAAGCGACTGGCTCATCAATGAATTCTATCCCAAAGCCCTGCAGTTGGTTTCGTCGCACGTATTGGTGGCCTGGTTGCTGGCGCCCCGGCAAATGCAACGCCTGCAGGAGGGAGCCTCACTTTCCGCGATCACCCAAGACTGCGACGACGTGCGCAGAAAAGCCTTCCTGACCGAAAATGAGGCAGTGAGATGGTTGGAAGAATCGGTGGCTCAGATGGAGCATCGTTCCAACGGTCAGCAGTAATCCGCCTTTCCATCTTCCTGATTTTTTCTTCTTAGGCCCAGGACCCTGACGCGGCCTTGCGCCCTTCTGTGCCTGTTCCTCAGAAACCAATTCTCACTTTCTTGTTTCTTTTAAGGGATGTTTTCGCAAAACAGGGCCAAAACCAATCCTTTCACAAAAGAGCCAGCCTTCCTTATAAAATAGACCCTTCTACCGTTTCCCTGAGTTTTCCTTTGCACCTTTTAGTTTGGCGATGACATTCCCGCGTGCTTGTTACTGAGGAGTTGTTTTTAGTGCCTTTTCTAAAAACTTCCCCTAAAACTAGAAGGGAATCCTAGGTCTCAGTTCTGAGAGCGGCAAGTAAAAAGCGAATTCTGTAAAGATCACACCATCTGAAAAGAACTCGGGAAGGAGGCATTTCCCACTATTTAAGTGTTTTTTTGTTGTTATGCCCCTAGAAAATCATTCTTGAACCTTCGGCATTCTAATAGGAGGTGTGTTTATGATTGTTTATAGCTGTGTACGTGCACAAATGAAATTTTTTTTAGCGTGTTCGAACACATTTGTACAGCTTTTCTTTGTGATTCTTGTTTAATGTTTTTATGTTTAGAAAAGAAATCATCTTTCCTGGTTTTTTCCTGGTCACGCTTTTCTAAACTCAACGCCAATGGAAATACTAACCTTTTCTACCACCGCACTTGAGAAGTTACCGGTCACCATTTTTGACAACCCTGAGCAAGGAAGTAAAAGTATTGCCCATACCATTGCGGGCATCATCAGGGAAAAGCAAAAGAAAGGAGAGAGGGTGGTCTTGGGTTTGGCTACCGGATCTTCCCCTATTGGGGTGTACAAAGAACTGGTACGCCTCCACAAAGATGAAAACCTGAGTTTCAGGAACGTGGTCACCTTCAACCTGGACGAGTATTACCCCATGCCGCCCGATGCTTTGCAGAGCTACGTACATTTCATGCAGGAGCATCTTTTCAGGCACATAGACATTCTGCCTGAAAACGTGCACATTCCGGACGGTTCTTTGCCTATAGAAAAGGTGACGGAGTTTTGCGCGACCTATGAGCAGTTGATAGAGGAGGCCGGCGGAATTGACGTGCAGCTTCTGGGCATTGGGCGTACCGGTCACATTGGGTTCAATGAGCCGGGCTCGGGGTTAACGTCCCACACCCGGTTGGTGAAATTAGACCCACTCACCATCGCCGATGCCACCAAGGATTTCATCAAAGAAGAGTTTGTACCCCTGCGGGCCATCACCATGGGCGTGGGCACCATCATGAAAGCCCGAAAAATCATCATGATGGCTTGGGGCGAAGGCAAAGCATCAATTGTGCGGCAGATGGTGGAGGGGAAAATCACCGAAGAGGTGCCCGCTTCTTTTTTGCAGCACCACGAGCGGGTGAGCGTCATCCTGGACCAATGGGCTGCCTCTGAGCTGGCCCGCATCAAAACGCCCTGGCTCGTGGGCCTCTGCGACTGGGATAAAAACCTCATGCGGCGGGCCGTGATCTGGCTCAGCCTGCAAGCCAACAAACCCCTCCTGAAACTTACCGATGAAGACTACCGCACCTGGGGCCTCACCGATTTGCTGGTACAGGTAGGTTCTGCCTACAGCCTGAACATACAGGTGCACAACGCCATCCAGGACACCATTACTGGTTGGCCCGGCGGCAAACCCAACTCCGATGACAGCCACCGGCCCGAGCGCGCCAACCCGTTTCCCAAAACTTCCCTGATTTTCAGTCCGCACCCAGATGATGACGTCATCTCCATGGGCGGCACCTTGATCCGGCTCGCCGACCAGGGCCATCAGGTACACGTTGCTTACCAGACCTCGGGGAACATTGCCGTGTTTGATGACGATGCCCACCGGTTCGCTGATTTTGCGCTAGGCCTTTCCAGAAAGCTGGGAATTGCCACGCAGGAGTTTCAGAATATGCACACCCAGGTAGAGGAGTTTCTGGAACAAAAGAAATTGGGTGCCGAGGATACGGAGATGGTGCAGAGCATCAAAGGCCTCATCAGGCAGAGCGAGGCCCTGGCCGCCTGCCGGTTTTGCGGGGTAAAGAAAGAGAATATTCACTTCATGAACATGCCTTTCTATGAAACAGGGCAGGTGAAGAAAAAACCGTTGAGCCAGGCAGATGTGCAGGCGGTGGTAGACCTGTTAAACAAGGTTCAGCCTCAGCAGATCTTCGCCGCCGGCGACCTGAGAGATCCGCACGGCACGCACCGCGTGTGCCTCAATGCCATCCTGGAAGCCATTGATCGCCTGAAGCACGAACCCTGGATGCAGGACTGCTATGTATGGCTGTACCGTGGCGCCTGGCAGGAGTGGGACATCGAAGACATTGAGATGGCAGTGCCCATCAGCCCCGAGGAGCTGCTCCGGAAACGCAAGGCCATTTTCAAGCACCAATCGCAGAAAGACAGCCCAGTTTTCCCGGGAAATGACAAGCGGGAGTTCTGGCAGCGCGCCGAGGAAAGGAACCGCGCCACCGCCCGGATCTATGACCGCCTGGGGCTCACCGAGTACGAGGCCATGGAAGCTTTCAAACGCTATCTCTTTTAAGGACCGTCAGGGGTGAAGCAAAGCATTTAATCTCTTTCAGGGGCATTTTCTGTAAAACGATTCAAAAACACAACGGTCTTCAAATGGAGGTAAAACCAACATTACTGGTCTTGGCGGCCGGCATGGCCACCCGCTACGGGAGCTTAAAACAATTGGAATCCTTTGGCCCCAACGGGGAAACCATCATTGAGTATTCTATCTATGATGCCCTCAGGGCCGGTTTCGGGAAAGTGGTGTTCATCATCCGGCAATCCATTGAAAAAGAATTCAAAGCCGCCATGCAGGGCAAGTTTCCTCCGGAGGTGAAGGTAGAATATGTGCTTCAGGAACTGGATGTGCTGCCCCCGGGCTTTACCGTGCCGGCCGAAAGGGTGAAACCCTGGGGAACGGCCCATGCCGTGTGGGTAGCCCGGGCCAGTCTCACCGAGCCTTTTGCGGTGATCAACGGAGACGATTTCTACGGTTACCAGTCTTTCCAGATTATGGCCGATTTCCTGAAAAGGGACGAAAAATGCGGTTTGGTGGGTTATCTGCTGACCAATACCCTGTCTGAGCACGGGGCGGTTTCCAGGGGCATCTGCGAGGTAGATGAAGACGGCAACCTGATAGGCATTACCGAGCAAACACACATTGAGAAAACCGACGGGGGCATCGTGGCCATTGGTGCAGACCAGGGACAGATTCCGCTGGCCCCAGACCAATTGGTATCAATGAACCTGATGGGATTTTCACCAGACCTGCTGCCGTATTTTGAAGAGTATCTTACCGCATTTCTCCAGAAAAGTGCCCAGGTGCCTAAGGCAGAATTTTTCCTGCCGCTGGTACTGGACAAACTAGTAAAAGCCGGAGTTACCCAGGTGAAGCTGCTGCCTACCTCCGAGAAATGGTTTGGCGTGACCTATCCAGAAGATAAACCCGTGGCCGTGGAGTCGCTGAGGAGGCTGGTAGCAGCAGGCGTTTACCCTGAGCAGCTATGGAAAAAGAATTCAGAAACCGTACGATAACATGAGACAGATAGGAACGCTTGACGGCAAAGTACCTTCCATCCTGGCGCAATTCACCCTTAAGGGGGGAGTCGCCAAGGTAGTGCCGTATGGCTCGGGGCACATCCATGATACTTTTCAGGTGGTGAATTCCCAAGCCGATGCTCCAGATTACCTGCTGCAGCGCGTGAACCATCATGTCTTCAAGAACGTGCCGGCCCTTATGGACAACATTCAGGTGGTGACCACCCACCTGCGTCAAAAACTGGAGGGCCTGCCAGACGCGAAGCCCCAAAAAGAAGTACTCACCCTTATTCCAACCGTGCACCAGAAATGGTTTTACCACGACGAAGAGGGTAACTACTGGCGCATGTATCTTTTCCTGGATGGCACTTTTGGGCATGACATGGTGACTACCCCGGCGCAAGCCTACGAAGGTGGTAAGGCCTTCGGGAAGTTCCAGGCCCTGTTGTCTGACCTGCCCGTAGAGTTGTTGCACGATACCATCCCCGATTTCCATAACGTAGTGAACCGGCTACGGCTGTTCCGGGAGACCGTACAAGCCAATCCGGTAGGGAGGGTAGCGGAAGTAGAAGCTGAAATCGCTTTTGTGGAAGAACGCGCCCAGGCCATGAGCACCATCTATTACATGGGCCAAAAAGGAGAGTTGCCGTTGCGCATCACCCACAATGACACTAAGTTCAACAACGTGCTCCTGGGCAAGGACGGAAAAGCGCAATGTGTTATCGATCTGGATACGGTGATGCCCGGGTACGTGGCCTATGACTTCGGGGACGCCATCCGGACCACCGTCAATACTGCGCCCGAGGACGAACCGCAACTGGAGAGAATCCAGGTAGACCTTTCCTTGTTCGAGGCCTTCGCCAAAGGTTTCCTGGAAGAGACCAGCAGCGCCCTCACTGATTCCGAGATCGCTTCTTTGTTGCACGGGGTATTGTTGCTGCCCTTTATCATGGGCCTGCGCTTCCTCACCGATTACATTGACGGCGACCATTACTACAAGATCCATTTCCCAGAACATAACCTGCAGCGGTGCCGCGCGCAGTTTCAGTTGGTGAAGCAATTGGAGGCGCAGCAATCGGCGCTTCAAGCCATTTTAGAGAAAGTTGTGCAGGAAACCCGGCTGGCCGAAATATCCACCAAAGCCTGATGCACCCATGAAGCAATTAGACGTGCCGCTTTTATTTCGGCTAGATCGTGAATCTGGCTTGCAGGAAGTCTCCGATCAGTTGGACATATTGGAAAAACATGCCATAGACACTGCACCCTGGCCCGATTACCCCTATAAGCCTTTCGTGTGGTTTTCCGTAGCCCACAGCAACGACTGCTTCTTTGTGAAGTTCTATGTGGAGGAAGCCGCCATCAGGGCCGTGTTCCGCAAAACCAACGACCCCGTGTACCGCGACAGCTGCGTGGAGTTGTTCATCGCCTTCAATGACGAGAAAGCCTATTACAATCTGGAGTTCAATAGCCTGGGTTCTTGCCTCATGGCCTACGGCTCCGAAAAAGAGAACCGCCAGTTCCTGTCAGAGTCAGTCATAAAGGAGATAAAACGGTACGCCCAGCTATCGGTGAGCGAGGAGACAGATAAGGAAGCTGCAGTTAAGTGGGAACTGACGCTGGTGATCCCGGTGGAGGTTTTCTGTTTCCATGGCTTTACCTCCCTGAACGAACAAAGCTGCAAGGTGAACTTCTATAAGTGCGGTGATGACCTGCCCCAGCCCCATTACCTGACCTGGAACGGCATCAAAGCCGCCGCGCCCAACTTCCATCTGCCGGAGTATTTCGGGGAACTGCAGTTTCTGTAGCGGAAGGAAGTCGCATGAAAACTCTCGGCTGTTTTGGGCCTGATTCTGGGAAATCGGCCTCAAAACCATCTTCCTTCTTTAGCAGGAAAGATCTGTATGCCAGTGTTGGGAGAACCTGTTTCTGAATTAAGCTTAGCTCTTTAACCCCACAAAGAAAAATATCTATGAGTAACGATCGGAGAGACTTTTTGAAGCTGGCGGGTCTGGCGGGCGTGGGCCTGGTCAGCAGTGGTTTCATCAGCGGCTGTGCCTCCTCGGCGCCGGGTGGTGCCTTACAGCAAATTCAGACGCAGGCGAAGAAAACGCATCGGCAGAACTTCAACATGAGCGGGTACGCCGCGCCAAGAATGGACAAAGTGCGGGTGGGCTACATCGGGTTGGGCATGCGCGGACCCGCCTCGGTGGTACGCTTGAACCACATTGAAGGGGTGGAGATCAATGCGCTCTGTGACATTCGGCCGGAACGGGTAGCAGCTACTCTGAAGAAAATTGAAGGCTCCATCCATAAGCCGGTGACTTACTCGGGCAAAGAAGACGCCTGGAAGGAAATGGTCAACCGAGACGATATTGATTTGGTGTACATCGCAACGCCCTGGCACCTGCATACGCCCATGGCCGTTTACGCCATGGAACACGGCAAACACGTAGCGGTGGAGGTACCCGCCGCCAAAACCCTGGAGGAATGCTGGCAATTGGTGGAGACATCTGAGCGCACCAAAAAGCATTGCATGATGCTGGAGAACTGCTGCTATGATTTCTTCGAGATGCTCACGCTCAACATGGCCCGGCAGGGATTCTTCGGGGAACTGGTGCACGGCGAGGGCGCCTACATCCACAACCTCATTGACCTGAACTTCGCCAAAACCAGCGATACCGAGGAGGCCTACTACAACATGTGGCGCCTGAAGGAAAACGGCCGCAACGGCAGCCTGTACCCAACCCACGGCCTAGGGCCTATCTGCCAGGTCATGGACATCAACCGCGGTGACCAGATGGATTATCTCACCTCCGTGTCTTCCAACGATTTCTCCATGAGACCTAAAGCGAAGGAGCTAGCTGCTAAAGACAATTTTTACCAGGAGTTCGCACAAATGAATTTCCGGGGAAACATGAACACCACCACCATCAGAACCAAGCGGGGCAGAACCATCATGATCCAGCACGATGTCTCTTCCACGCGTCCTTACTCCCGCATTCACCTAGTAAGTGGCACCAAAGGCGCAGCCCAGAAATGGCCTGATCCCGCCCGCATCGCCTCCAGCCACGAGGACTGGCTCTCGCCGGAGCAGTTCAAGAAAGTGGAAGAGCAGTACACGCCGCCGCTCATCAAGAAACTAGGCGAGATGGCCAAGAAGATTGGCGGCCACGGCGGCATGGACTTCCTCATGGAATGGCGCCTGGTAGACTGCCTCCGCAACGGCCTGCCGCTGGACCAGGATGTGTACGATGCCGCTCTTTGGAGCTCCGTCGCGCCACTCAGCGAGTGGTCCGTAGCCAACCGCTCCAACTCCATTGACGTGCCTGATTTCACCGTTGGTGCCTGGCAGAAAAACAAACCAGTAGAACTCACCCTGCAAGGCGGCGGAACTACGAATGTGAGAGCCTAGTAAAGATCCCCCAAAAGTAAGCCCGGTTCTGTTTTAAGGCTATTTTCTGAAAACAGCCTTGAAACGGGACCAAGCTTTTTAATAATTGAGGGTGAGAACGGAAATTGAAAGATGCTGTTCAGCTCCGTCAACTGCGTCTGCTAAGAGCGTATTCTCCCCTTGAGGAGTGTTTACACCTGCCGGTTATGGCGTTCCCAAAGTAATCTGTAAGGTGGATTCCAAGTGGGAATGACTGTTTAAAAATGGTAGCTCTCCTGTGTAAACACCCCTCAAGGGGAGAATCCGCGCTTTAAGCGGAACTACCGGAAGTCAACTGAGTTGACATTATTCCCGATAGTAGAAACTAAAGCGTTTAGGGCCTGTTTTCCACAAAACAGGCCCTAAACGCTTTAACTGAAAAGTGGAGGCTAATTTATCTTAATAGTATGGTTCAAGCGGTTGAAGCCGGTGTTCTCTTCCCAGACATCGTTGTTGGCGAGCCGGATGCTGTATTCCGGGCGTTTGGAGAGGCTTTCGTAGGAATCCGGGAGGTTGAGCAGCACATCATATTCGCCTTTGGCCAAAGAAGCAGGCAAGGTCAGTTCCTGAGAGACGGTGACTTGCCCGGGAAACCATTTTCTGATCTCGGAGGTGAGGGGAAGCACATGCAGTTGACCGGATCTTTTATTCCGCAGGACCAGCTGCACCGGACGCGGGTTGTAAGGAGAGGCGAAACCGGTGTTTTCCAGATTCAACGCGATGGGCAGGGTTTTCCCTTTCTTGACTTTTTCGGGCAACGTAGCTGATCTCAGGGTGATCCGGTAGCCTAATCTTCGTTTGATGTTGTCCATGCAGCCGCCGGTGACCCAATCATTGTTCACCTGGTTGTTGTAGGAGCTGTTGAGGTAACTGTAGTGCATGGCGGCCATTTCCTGCTCGGCGTGTCCGGCGGGGGCGCAGTCGTTCTGGGGGCTGAAAGCATTGTCGCAGGTTTCGCCGCCTACGGCTACGTACTTGCTCTCGGCCTCGAAGTATTTGCGCATGACCTCGTTGGCCGGCCCCCGCTTGGTGGAAGAGTTGCCGTAGTCAGCAAAGGTGCCGTAATCGTCTTCGCTGGCCAGGAAACAGTCATTGTGCAGCCCTACGCGGGCGCGGTCTTCCTGGGTGAAGGCTTCCTGTTCAGAGATGGGGTTGGAGGTCACCGGCGCTTTGGGACCGTAGACAAACCGCTGCTTCATTTGGGGCGTTCTCACCTGCACCATCCGGTTTTTGGGCAGCGCGTCCAGAAGGGCCTTGGTGACCTCATTGCGGTTGAGCCAGCTGCTGTCATTGATGACGCCTTGCCCGTTGTTAGAAGCGTCCCCGAAATAATCTGTGAAGTAGTTCTCGCCCCAGATGCCAATAAAGCCCTGCTGCAAGACGGCAATCACATCGGCGTTTTCCTGGAATATAGGTTTGAGCTGCGCGATGTGTTGCAGTACAACGGGCTTGGAAGCATCGCCGTAGGGCGGGCAGATTTTGTAGTCGTCTTTGCAGTCGCCCGCTTTGGTGTCATTGGTGTAGGCAAACCGCAAAATCATTTTCAGGCCCGCTTTCCGGGTAGCGTCCATATCCCGGCGGATTAACTGCAAAATTTCTTCGCTGATGGGTTTGGTTTTGAAATCTGAGAGCAGGTAGCCGCGGTACACCAATGTTACCTTGGCCGAGTATTTGGCGCTGGGGGTGATGTTCTGGGTGGCTGGAAGGTTCCTCAGCTTGGTCAGTTCCTCTGAGGACAAGGTGCCCGGTTTTCCGCCGGAGGCCAGGTAAAAACCCCTTTCCGGGTTGGCGAAATCCTCGGTGCTCTCCGTGTAGGTGATTTTGGTCTGGGCCTGGCCGATAGGCACCATAAAGAGCTGCGCGAGGAGAAGGCCCATAATGAAGCTGCTCTTGCGGATAGAAAGGATGGTTGGTTCGTTTGGCATGTAGAAGGAGGCTGGGTGGAACAGATGGAGACGCTGACACAGGAACTCAAACATTGATTCTGGTTCAGCGAAGCGAAAGCAGGTTAGTTTACTCTTAATTGTTTCGGGCCTATTTTGCGGAAAACAGGCCCGAAACACCTAAGAGGCTGGCTCTATAATTCTATCTGGGCAAACTTAGAGGTGGCTTGCTTGCTGTCTGGCAGATCGCCTACTTCGGTCCAACCTGAGTTCATTTCCACAATGGCGAAGTTGGCGAAATTCTTCATGGTGCCCAGTCCTTCGCGTTTAATAGAGAATTCCACTACTTTTTTACCGCTGACGGTTTTCATAGCCGAAAACTGCATGCGTTCGCCAAAGGTGGCCACTTCGTTCCAGGCCCAGTCGTTGCCGGGACCCACGTGGGCAAAAACGCTTCCCGCCGATGGATTGCCTTCAAATAGGAAATCGGCACCGGCGGCGGCAGGGTACATCCAGGTTTTGAGGCCGGTTTCGGGGTTGTTGTCAGCATCCAGGTACAGGTCAATCACGGCCATAGAGAAATCCTGGGTGCCCTCCAGGTAGAAGTTCAAGGCTCCCGCCGAGGCGAAGGTTTTAACAGCCAGCAGGGTGCCGCCGGTGCCTTCGTCATTGGTGTGGGAGTAGGGCACGTGCTCCCAATCGGTGAAATCGCCGTCAATTTTGATGTTGGGGCCCAGCACGTACACCGAATCCTGGAAAGTGCTGGTTTGGCCGTTGTTAGAAACGGTGAGCGTCACCAGGTAATCGCCTTTTCTGTTGTAGATGTGCGTGGGGTTGGATTGCACGGAAGGCTCGCTGTCATCACCAAAGTCCCAGAGGTACTCAGAGGCATTCTGGGAGAAATCAGTGAAGTTGACCACAAAGCCATCGGCTACGTAGCTGAAAACCGCCTTGGTGCCGGAGGTTTCGTCGTCTTCCTCACAGGAAAAGGTGGCCAGCAGCAGAAAGCTCAAGCCAAAGAAGAGTAGTAGTTTGTTTTTCATGTCTCTGATGCGTTAAGTAGTGCAATTGGTTCTTGGGTCAGGGGTGCTGCTTACATGCTCCCTATTTTCAACTGGTGTTTCAGGTTGTTCAGGCCGCTCTCGGCTACCCAAACATCGGTGTTGGCCAGCCGGATGCTGTATTCCGGCCGGTCTTTCAGGGACTCGGCCCGATCAGTGATTTTGAGGAACAGGTCATAGTCGCCCGCCGGAATGCCGGTTAGGTTCACGCTTTGGTCCAGCTTGTAGGTGGTGCCGGGCTTGACTTCGCGCAGGTCCACGGGCACCTGCACCTGATGGAGCGCCCCCGAGGCCTTGTTTTTCAAGACCAGGTAGGTGTTCTTGAGGCTGTACAGCGGCGCGTATCCTTTGTTGGTGAGGTTGATCTCCAGTTTGTAGGCTTGGTTGGTGCCCGCCTGGGCTGCCAACGTGGCATCTACCAGTGCCAACCGGTATCCTAGATTTCGCTGGAATTCGTCAAAACAGCCCGAATTCCGCCAGGCGTTCAGGGTAGGCTGGTAGTAGTCCAGGTTAAGGTAGGTCCATTTCAGAAGCTGCATCTCGGTGCGGCCTTGGGTGCAGTTAGGGTTGTAGCCGCCTTGGGGCGGACAAGTCTCGCCCCCGGTGGGCACGTACAGCGCCTCGTTGCTGATGTAAGTTTTATCTGTCTGGATGTTGTTGTATGTGCCGTAGTTGGTGCCGCCGGACATGAAGCAGTCATTGTGATGCCCCACGCGCGCCACCTTGTCAGCGGTATACGCCACCGATTTGCTCAGGGGAGAAGTAGTCCCGAAAATCTGCTGCTTTTTGCCCGGTGTTCTCACCTGTACCATCAACTCGGTGGGTAGCACGTCCAGCAATTTAAATAGGATTCTTTTCTCGTTCTCAGGGGTATTGAGGCCATTGGTAGAGTTGTGCCACTCGCCCCAAGGCCCGATGAAACCGGCCTGCACAAACGCAATCACGTCTTTGTTGGCTTCGAAAGGGGTTTTGAGTTGGTCAAGATGCTGTTCAATGATGGCCAGCGGAGCATCGGTGCCGTTCATCTGGTCTGTGTAGGCAAACCGGAGCACGCACTTCAAACCCGCCTGACGGATCAAATCCATATCGGTCTGAATCAGGGAAAGCTGGGCTGCGCTGAGCGGTGCATCCTTGAACTTCTCCAGATAGTAGACCCGCTGGATGAGCGAGAGGTTATTGTTTTTCAGAGAGGTGAGCGTAGCCGGATTCAGCGGAGTTCCCTCAGAAGAGGCCGGAAACAGGTGCATGAAACCCCGTTCCGGATTCGGGAAAATCTCGTTGGATAACGCGTACGTGAGTTTAGGCTGAACCACCGGTTCTGGTTCCTCGCTACCGCTGGAGCAGCCCGAAAAACCCGTTAGCAGTAGGTTCAGGATGAAAACGGTCAACATGTTTTTTCCTCTCATTCTAGGCAATTCTCTCATGTGAATTTCAGGGATACTGGGTATTTCTGGGGTTAAATCCTCCTGAAGGGTAGGGGCGGGAAAGGCAAGCGATCAATGCCTTTCCCCTCAATGCTTAGTTGTAGCCTTTGTTCTGGATGAATTTCCCTTTGCCTTCGCTCACGGCCCTCAAAGAGAAGGGGTAGAGAACCTTGTCTTCGTTAGTGTAGGTTGATCCTTTCACTTCCCGGGCCCGTTCCACGAACTTACCGTGGCGGATGAGGTCGGCGCGGTACTGGCCGTTCTCGCACCAGAATTCGTGGCTTCTCTCCAACAGGATCAAGTCGTTGAAGGCAGCCAAGGAGCTGTAATCGCCCAGGTTTTTGTCCTGCAGTTCTGCTCTCCGGCGCACGATGTTCACCAGTTCCATAGCCTCGGCAGTAGGGGCACCGGCGGCATTGGCCAAGGCTTCGGCCTTAGACAACAGCACATCGGCGTAGCGGTACAAGATGATGTCTACCGTGGAAATGGCAGTGGTTCTGGAGGCATCTGGGTTGATTTTCAAAGGAATAGGGCCCAGATTCATCACGGTTCCGGGATTGGCCCGGTTGTAGGTGTTGCCGTCGGTGCCGGTGTATTCGGCAATCAGCATGGTTTTTCTTTCGTCGGCTTCCTCAAAGGTATCATAGAACCACCAAGTGCTCTGGATGGTACCCCAACCGCCTTTTACCGGATAGTTGGAAGGCAGTACCATCAGCTGCCACTGGTTTTCGCTGGTTCCCTCATAATCACAGGGGATAGCCCAGATGACTTCGCGGCTGTTCTTGGCGCCTTCCAGATCCCACATGCTTTCGTAGTCTTGGGTAAGCGAATAGTAGCCATAACCAATAATCTCATTGGACAGCTCTACTACCTTGCTCCAATTTTTTTCGTGCAGGTTCAGGCGTATTTGCACCATTTTGGCCAAACCCTTGCTAAAACGTCCGTACTCGGCTTGGGCAGGGTGGGGCAGGTCTTCGGCAGCGGCTGCTAGGTCAGCCTCTATGAAGGCGACCGTTTCTTCATGTGAGAGGCGGGCCAGCGGCGCTTCTTCCATGGGGTTCTGCAAGACCTCCAACGGAGCGATCACCAATGGACCATACATGTCAAACAACTCATAGGCGAGTAACCCTCTTGCGGCACGTATTTCAGCAATTGCCTTCTTCTTCACTGCCTCGCTCACCTGTGATTTGTTGATCAGGTCAATGGTGAGGGTCATCAAGCTGATTTTGTTGTAGAAGACATCGTAAAAACGGGTAATGCCTTCGTCGGTGGGCTTGTAGTTGTGGAGAGAAGCGAGCATTTGCGGACCGTAGGAGCCGTTCAGGATCTCGGTGGTGGCGTCATTGATGTACATGATGCCGTTCTCTGACGTGGTATGGATGCCGTCGCCCCAGGCGCCGCGCAGCGGATAATAGCAGGCATTCACCATGGCTTCCACATCTGCCTCTGATTGCGGAAAGATGCTGGGGTTTATCTCAGAGTAATCAATAGGATCAAGGTCTTCTGTGCAACCGGCCAACAGGAAGAGCATTGCAAAAGATAGAAGTATTTTGCGCATAGTCGTCTGAATTAAAGTATGCTGATTCATTAGAAAGTCAGGTTGATGCCCGTGGTGATGGTTTTCACGTTAGGGTAAGCGGCCGTGTAGGCATCGGTTTCCGGGTCAATGCCATCATAGGGCGTGATCACGAACAGGTTCTGGGCAGCCACGTGGATAGAGGCTCTGGAGAATACCTTTCCGGTCCATTTTGATGGCAAAGAGTAGGACAGCGCAACGTTCTGCAACCGAATAAACCAGGCATCTTGGAGAAAGAAATCACCTACGCTGTAAGGTGACCAGCCATAGAAAGAACTGGGCTGGGTGGTAGAGGGGTTCTCAGGAGTCCAGCGGTTCTTCACGGTGCTCAGGGCGTTGTACCCGTAGGTGTAGATGCCGTCTGCACTGATGCCGTAAGTAGTGAAATTGGGATCGGCCATTTTGCGCCCGAACATGCCGTTGAAATCTAGGTTCAGGCTGAAGCCTTTGTAGGTGAAGATGTTGGTCATGCCCACAATCAGGCTGGGGTCTGAGGTCCCGATCAGTCGGGTATCGGCATCGTCAATCATCCCGTCAGGAGCTCCGGTGCGCTGGAACCTGCCGTTTTCGTCTACCACCGGGTTGCCGTTGGCGTCACGCACATAGCCGTTGATGTCTTTGATTTTGATCATGCCGGGTTTCAGCTCCGGCTGGGAAGGAACGTCTTCGCCCACCTGCATGATTCCGTCCGCCTCACGTGCGTAAATGGCTCTGATAGGGTCATCTACATTCTGGTAAACGGCCGGTTTCCAGTCTGGGGCCCGTTCTTTCCAGTTGTTTTTGAATTTGGAGAAGGTGAAGATGGATCTCCATTCAAAATCACTGGTTTGCATGTTGCGGGTGCTCACGGTCAATTCAAAGCCTTTGCTTTGGGTTTCGCCCACGTTGGCCATCACGGTGTTAATAGGATGGTAGGAGTTGATGGGTTTAAAGGCCAGCAGGTCTGAAATAACTCTGTCGTACACTTCCAATGAACCGTCTATTCTGCCGTTGAAGAGCGAGAAATCCAGCCCCAAATTCGCCTCTGTGGTGGTTTCCCACTTCAGGTCCGGGTTTTCTAATCTTGACAATGATACCCCAATCAGGCGCGTGTCATTGCCCGAAAGCCAGGCAGGGTAGGCGTAGTAGGCGGCAAAAGCATTGCTCCCAATGGAGGCGTTCCCAGTTTGCCCGTAACTAGCTCTGAGTTTGAACTGAGAAACCACGTTGGCCAGGCTCCCGAAGAATTGCTCCTCGGCGATGTTCCAACCCACCGCGATGGAGGGGAAAGTACCCCACTTGTTGTTACGGGCAAATACGCTGGCCCCGTCGGTCCTTACCGTCAAGGTGAGCAGGTAGCGGTCTTTCAGGGTGTAGTTCAGCCTTCCGAAGTAGGAGGCCATGACGTTCTCAGAGCGGGAAGAACCCACGGTTTTGGTGCTGCTGCCAGCTCCCAGGTTGTTCCACAGGAAAGCGTCTGAAATGAAGTTGGTGTTGCCTACGTTGTTGTAGTCGTTGTAAAAATTCTGTTGGGAAACACCTGCCAGCAGGTTGAGGCGGTGATCTGTACCGATTGCCTTCACATAAGAAGCGGTTGCCTCCATCAGGTATTCATTTTTATCGGTTTCGGCAATGGAAGCCCGCCCGAATTCCAAGGCCCCGTGGATGGTAGTTTTGGGCAGGTAGTTCCAGCGCTTGGTAAGGCCCCGGTCCATACCGCCTTTCAACCTAATGGTGAGGTCTGGAATGGGAATGATGTCCACGAAGGAGTTGAGCAACATGCGCTCTATGCGGCCCTCGTCAGAAATGGTGAGCAAGGAGTAAGGGTTAGGCTGAAGGGCCAGCAGCGGGTTCACCGGGTAGTTGCCGTTCTCATCGATAGGTTTGATGTGCGGACCCATTTGCATGGCCGCCCGTATGATGCCTGAGTTTTCAAATTGGTCGCCGCCCAACTGGCTGTTATCGTTGTTGATGCGGCTGGCGGTGAGGTTCAACCCGAACTTGATGTATTTATTGACCTCCTGGTCTATGTTGGCCCTAACGGTGAACCGCTCAATGCCGGAGTTTTTGATGACCCCGTTGTGCTTGTAATAGTTACCCGAGAGGAGGAAGCGGGTAGATTCTGTGCCGCCAGTCAAGGAAAGATTGTGCTGCTGGATAGTTCCGTCACGGGTAACCAGGCCTACCCAATCGGTGCCTTTACCCACGTTGTTGATGGCGTTTTGGGTGTATAATCTGCGAAATGGCCCATTAACGGGATCGGCTTGAGCTTCTTCCAGCGTTCGGTTGCCGTAAGGGAAAACGTTGTTGTCAAAGTTCCAGCGCTCCCAGGCGGCCTCGTTGCGTACCTGCATCCATTCGTTCAGCGGCAGCACATCAAAAGGATTGTCGTATTTCTGCACCGAGAAGGTGTTGGAGTACTGGACTTCGGCTTTGCCGGCTTTCCCGCGTTTGGTGGTGATAAGGATAACCCCGTTAGCAGCCCGGGCCCCGTAGATAGACGTTGCGCTAGCGTCTTTCAGGACCTCCACAGATTCAATGTCATTTGGGTTAAATGAATTTAAAATGCTCTGCGTGCCCGCCTGATACCGTCCGCCGCTTTCTGGTTGCTGTAAGTCTGAGATAGGGAATCCGTCTACCACAATCAGAGGGGCGTTGCTGGCGTTGATGGAGCCGGCTCCTCTAATTAGGATATCCAGTCCGCCGCCGGGCTGGGCGCTGTTTTCCCGAATCATCAGGCCCGCGGCTTTTCCCTTTAGCATGTGCCCGATGGAAGCTGCGCCGGAGTTCACCACCAGATCCTCGGCTTTCACTGAACTGATGGCCCCCGTGAGGTCTCTTTTCTTCTGGGTGCCGTAGCCCACCACCACTACCTCATCCAGGGCTTTTCGGTCCTGCGCCATCTGGATGTTAAGGGTTGACCTGTTCTGGACCGGTACCTCCTGTGAGATAAGCCCTATGAAAGAGAACACCAGGGTGGCATCTGGGTTAGGTACCTGTATGCTGAAGGCCCCGCTTGGGTCGGTGGTAGTGCCGTTGGTGGTTCCTTTTACCACTACGCTAACCCCAGCCAATGCCTGGCCATCTTCTTTGCCGGTTACGGTACCTGTCACGGTTCGGTCCTGGGCCATTACCTGCAGAACAGGAAAAAGCATCAGAAACGTGAGCTTCAAAAATTGGTGTACCATTCTTTTCATGTTTTACATTTTTATGGTGATGATAAGAGCAAGCGAATAGAGGAGAAGGAGCGCCTACTGCGGAAAGGCACAAGCCTGAAGCAAAGGAGCAAGGGAAGCAGGTAAAAGGCTTTGTCTTATGAAAGGATCTTCTTTGCCCAAATAAATGATAAGGGCAAAAGTTAAACTTCTGGGAAGACGAGCCTAAAGGTGATTCTGAGGTCTGCCTTCAGGAAGAAGATAGAAGTGAGGGTTGGTGGTTTTGTCCATAAGGGTAAGTTTGTTAGGTATTGTTTAGGTTCTGTAGTATGTACAGGAAGTAATCTGAACCATGTTCACCATCTATTAGAAAGAAAGTGACCCCTAATTTTGGCAGCCTTAAACGGAAAGTGCTATCCAGGCACCCGTTCAGTCGGTAAACCGATGTTTCTCTCTCCCAAGTACCCTATCCCTTCCTGGCTGCGCGATCGTTGAATCCTTGGATTGATTTCGTTGCAGAGCCTTCTCTTATGGGGAGATTTTGATGTATCTATGTTTTAAACATAACTACTATAAATTAGATAAGCAAGAACTTTGGTGTAAAATGTGTTCGAAGACGCAAAGATTTATCATATATGTGCACGAACACACACATTAAAGGTAAAATGATGGATTTGTGATTTTTATTTAGGTACTTAAAGGGAAAAAGACAAGTGATCCTTAGGTGAAGCAAGGGAATACTACTGGAAATTCAATGCTCCAGAACTGAAACGTGTTTGGACTCCCGGCAAGGGTTTGAAGCAAGGGCTTGGGGTTTGACCTCCGTCGGTTGGAGCCAGGGGACTAGTAAGGCCTACTTACCTTGTCTGATTTTATCTTTTCTTCTACAACCCGCTAAGGCTGTTTTATGAAAACCACCCACCGTCTGCTTTCCCTTGATTTCATGCGCGGAATCATCATGATTCTTCTGGCCGCTGAAAGCACCCTGCTTTATGTGCGGTTGCAGGAAGTAGCCGGAGAACGGATGATAGCAGGTAGCCTGGTGCAGCAGTTTTTTCACGTGCCCTGGCGCGGACTTCACTTCTGGGACCTGGTGCAGCCCGCCTTCATGACCATTGCTGGGACCTCGCTGTATTTCTCTACCCAGAACCGGCTTCAGAAGGGCGATGCTCCCTCGGATATCACCGGTCACGTGCTGAAGCGAAGCCTTAAGTTGTTGCTCTGTGGTGTGGCCCTTCATTGTGTCTATGCAGGCAAACTGGTCTGGGAACTCTGGAATGTGCTCTCCCAACTATCGGTGACGTTGCTGATCGCCTACTTTCTGCTCCGTTTTAAGGCCGGTACCCAGTTGGCCGTCTCCTTTCTTTGTATAGGATTAACCGAGGTGTTGTACCGGTACTCGCAAATTCCGGGGTTTGACCAACCTTTTACCCCTGCCCATAATTTCGGTTCCTGGATGGATCTGCAGCTGATGGGAAAACTGAACAGTGATCATTGGATTGCCATGAACTTTCTTCCTTCAGCCGCACACACCATCTGGGGCGCATTGGTCGGGAAAGAGCTGGCTTCCCAGAAAACCCCTTTTCACAAAATAAAGGTTTTCCTGCTAGCGGGGCTGATAGGAATCGTTGTAGGCCATGTACTGGATGTAACAGGAGTAGACCCCATGATCAAAAGAACCTGCACCGCATCTTTTGTGCTGGCTTCTGGCGGTTGGGTGATGTGGTTGCTAGCTTTCTGTTACTGGGGCATTGACGTGAAGAAGGCCGGGCCCTGGGTTTTGTATTTCACGGTGGTAGGCATGAACCCCATCTTCATTTACCTTTTTTTCGAGACGGTAGGTATGCAGTGGCTGAACGGTGCCGTGTCCATTTTTACCAATGGGGCTTCTTCCTGGTTTCAGTTGACCGGGCCGGTGCAGGCAGTTCTAGCTTCATTGGTAACCTTAGCCATAGAATGGTATCTCTGCTATTGGTTGTACCAAAAACGTATTTTCTTCAGGCTCTAAAGAAATCGCTGGAGTATAAAGCTCAGGACCGGGGTTGCACCTCAAGCGGTGAAGAATAGTCAAATGTTATTCTTATATATTTGCTCCCACGGATTTGGGTTTAAACATTTATCTTCTGCCTGCACTTCTTGTACCTTGCTTTTTTAAATGCTTTCAGCAAGCAAAGGGATGCCAGGAGAAAAGAACAGCTCACAAAGACACACGTTAGATTGATGGTAAAGAAAGGTATCGTACGGATCAAGGATATTGCCGAGCGGGCAGGGGTTTCTACGGGTACGGTAGACCGGGTGCTGCATGAGCGGGGAAGGGTGGCTGAAGACGTAAAGCAGAAAGTGCTGGAGATTGCGCAGGAACTCAATTATCAACCCAACATGCTGGCCCGCACTCTGGTGAACAATCGGGTGTACGAAATAGCTGCGCTCATCCCAGATCCTGGGCAGGATATCTACTGGCAAGCCCCTAAGACCGGCATTGAAAAGGCCCAGAGTGAACTGGCCCAATACGGAGTGCGGGTTACCCAATTTATTTTTGACCCTTACGAAGCGACCTCTTTCCGGGCCAAAGCGGTGGAGCTCATGGGCCTGAACCCCGATGCTATTTTAGTGGCGCCTATTTTTTACCGGGAGTCGCTCACGTTCTTCAAGAAATGGAAAGAGTTGGGCGTTCCGTTCGCGCTGTTCAATACCCACATCCCCGACTATGAACCGCTTATTTACATTGGGCAGGACTCTTACCAAAGCGGGTTTCTGGCTGCGAAGCTGCTGCATTACGGACATCCGCAAGGGGCCACTTTCTTGGTGGCCCACATTGACGTAGACCTGTCCAACTCCTCACACCTGGTGAACAAAGAGCAGGGGTTTTTCGACTATTTTGGCCAAATCAGCTCAGAAACGCCTTATTCCCTTTTGCAAGCGGACTTGCATAATTCTTCTTCCAAAGCGTTCCATGAGCAATTGGATCATCTTATTCAGGAGAACCCTGGCATCAAGGGCATCTTCGTGACGAACTCCAAGGCCCATACCGTAGCACATTATCTGCAAATGAAGGGAATAAACCATATAAGGCTCATTGGGTATGATCTCATGGAAAAGAACCTGCATTACCTCAATAAGGGCGTCATTGAGTTTCTGATCAACCAGAACCCCAAAGGGCAGGGCTATTGGGGTATCTACGGCCTAGCGGATCAATTGGTATTCAAAAAGAAGGTAAACCCCATTAAATACCTGCCGCTGGACATCATCACCAAAGAGAACCTACACTACTATATAGAAGCGGACCTTTAAGCCTAGGGTAAACATAAGAATTGATATCTCTAAACGTCCTTTAATGGGGAATACCAGAAAATCGCCCTGCCTGTAAGTTCTCTTTAAATTGAATATCTTATATACTGGAAATTCAGTATAAGTCAATGGACAAAAGGAAGCCCCATTAACCTGGGCTTTTCTATCAAAACTTCTATTGACCGAATATGCTTCATATAAAAGAGCTTACCCTAAATATCCCAGACACTACCAAACCCCGGGTGGTTATCATTGGCGGTGGTTTTGGGGGTGTGAACCTGGTGAAGAACCTGCCCAGCAAAGAGTTTCAGGTAGTGTTGTTTGACCGGCAGAACTACCATGGGTTTTGGCCGCTTCTGTACCAGGTAGCAACCGCTGGTCTGGAACCAGACTCCATCGCCGAGCCGCTCCGTAAGATGTTTGACGAAGACTACGAAGACTTCCATTTCCGGCAGGTAAAGGTGACGGGCATCAATCCCCTGAATAAGACCGTGACAACGCTGGTAGGTGACCTGGCCTATGATTTCGTGGTGATTGCCACCGGTACCAAGTCCAACTACTTCGGGAACGAGCAGATCAAGAAGTATTCTTTCCCCCTGAAACAGATCCCCGATGCCTTGAACTTGCGCAGTCAGTTGTTGCAGTCTTTTGAGCAGGCCAACATGATCAAAGATCCTGAGGTGCGGCAAAGCCTTCTGAACATTGTGATTGTGGGCGGAGGTCCTACCGGGGTAGAGTTGGCGGGTTCTCTGGCCGAAATGCGGAAGCACGTGCTGCCCAGTGATTATCCGGGTATGGACTTCAGCCGCATGAACATCTACCTGGTAGAAGGCCTTGACCGGGTATTGCCTCCCATGTCACCGGAGTCTAGCCAGACCACCAAAGAGTACCTGGAGGAAGTAGGCATCCAAATAAGGTTGAACACCCTGGTGGAGTCGTATGACGGGCAAACCGTAACCTTTAAAGGAGGAGAGCAAATCAGGACACAAACCCTTATTTGGGCCGCCGGGGTGTCTGGCGCACAGGTAGGAGGGTTGCCCCCGGAAGCCAGCGACAGAGGGCGCTACCTGGTCAATACATTTAACCAAGTGAATGGATTTCCTGATGTGTTCGCCATTGGAGATATCGCCTTCATGAAAACCGAAAAGTGGCCCAGAGGGCACCCGGGAGTAGCACAACCTGCAATTCAGCAAGGGAAGCACTTGGCCAAGAACTTGCGCCGGATCATCCGGAATGAGCCGCTGGAGCCGTTCGAGTATTTTGACAAAGGATCTTTGGCCATCATCGGCCGGAACCGGGCTGTCGCCGATTTACCCAAGAACATGCACCTGAAAGGATTCATCGCCTGGATGGCCTGGCTGTTCGTGCACATCTACTATCTCATCGGATTTAGGAATAAATTGATAGTTTTGGCCAACTGGCTCTATAAGTTTTTTACCTACGAGAACGGAACTCGTTTGATTATCAGGCCTTTCCTCCGGAAAGATGATATTGCCGGGCAGGAGTTCGTAAGGAAACAAGCCGATCTAGATTGAGAAATAGAAGAACCAGAAACAAATGACCATATCATAAAAAGAGAGGCCTGCCCATAGCAGGCCTCTCTTTTTATGATATGGTCATTTGGAGTCCTTTATGTTTGCCCCACCTCCAAATCCCAGCAAAAAGGGCTTAATGCTTTCATTTAGAAGTCCTAAGAGCTTTTAAGACCTCCTAAGATTCAGTAAAGTCAAAGCCGTCTTATTAGGATAAGAACAGCAGGTTCTTTTTACCTCTGATCAAAATGGAGACCTTCACTAACGAGAAGACGAATATGCCCTTGAGCGGCATTATTAAGTATTTGTATCATTTATCTAATTAAAAAATTACTTAATAATGAGTATTATCCAGTTAATTATAGAATTTGGTAAATATTATTTTGGAAGCTATTGTTTTTGCACTATATTAGATGAACAAAATGCTATAAGGGTAAGAAGTATGAATCAGAAGTACCTACCTCTTGAAATTTAGGCGTTGTACTTTGTTTTTACTTATTAGTAAGTAGTGGGTGAATTGTTTATATTTTTTATAAATTTATTTCAAGTAAGGCGAACGATTTGATTTTTGCGTCTGTTCAGGAGAGAAATAAGAATAAAATAGAAGAACAGGAGCAACTTCTTAAAAATTGCCACAAAAGAGTTTTGACCAAATTAATCTATAAGTAATAAAATTGTTTAATCAGAAACCTTTACGTTATGAAAGCAAAAGCTACCTTCTTGAGTTACATTTCTGCTGAAAAGAGAAAAAGAAAAGAGCAACTGAAAGCCAACAGTGCTAACAACAACAAAGCACAAGGTGAGCAAGTGTCGCAGCTTGAGAAAAGAGTATCCATGAATGCTGGGGGTAACTAAGAGGTTATTGATACAGCAGTAGAGTAGACTGACCTTATCATACAACACATCATCTACACAAAGGAAATCAAATCTTTATAGCCTAAAATATATACTAAATAAGTTAGGGTACCTTATTAAAAGCATGCTACTACAGCTATGCCTGAACAGGTACAGCCTTATCAATTAACTAATCTAATTAATAAATCCAAAAGAAAAGCCCCGCTGTGTTTGTCAGCGGGGCTTTGGAATTTTCAGGAAACGGTATGATCAGATTACCCGATGGCTACACGCTTGAACTCAGTAACCGTCATGCCTTTGGAAGTGTTATCCAATAACTTGGCAATGGTTACAGATGGATCTTTCACAAACTCCTGGTTCAGCAAAGTGCTTTCTTTGTAGAATTTGTTCAGTTTACCTTGGGCAATCTTCTCCAGCATTTCTTCTGGTTTGCCTTCCTGACGGGCCTGCTCTTTTCCAATCTCGATCTCGCGCTGGATGGTATTTGCATCAACACCATCTTTGTCCACTGCAATTGGTTTCATGGCAGCAATCTGCATGGCAACGTCTTTCCCAACCTCAGTAACTTCGTTACCGCCGGTGTTAGTCAAGCCTACCAATACACCCAGTTTACCGTTAGAGTGGTTGTAAGCAACTACTCTCTCAGCGGTTACAGTTTCATAAGAAACCACGTCAATTTTCTCACCAATTTTACCCATCAGGTCAGTGATGTGGTCTTGCAGTGAGCGGCCATCAGCCTGTGGCGTAGCTAACAAATCTTCTTTGGTGCCAGAAGTGTTAGAAACAGCAGCAGCCAAAACCGTTTGGGCCAAATTCTTGAAGTCTTCTACTTTAGATACTGGCTCAGTTTCGCAGGCAAGGGCGATTACTGTTCCAACAGTACCATCAGCGTTCACTTGCGTCAACACAGCTCCTTCAGAAGTAGCGTTGTCAGCACGCTTGCTGGCAATTTTTTGACCTTGTTTACGGAGAATATCTTTGGCTGCTTCAAAGTCGCCGTTTGCTTCGGTCAACGCTTTTTTGCAATCCATCATACCGGCGCCAGTTTCCTGACGAAGTCTGTTTACATCTTGTGCTGTAATAGCCATTGTTCTTTTATTAAGAATTACGGTTAATAAGATTTACTAGAAGGGGTGCGCCTGTAAAGGTTGCAGGCACGGTTAGGGTAAAAAGAAACTGAACATCAGTGGCTACGCTTCCTAATGTTCAGTTTCTTTTACAATGCTATAAAGAGATCAGAGGCTTATTCAGCGTCAATTTTCTCCTGGATGCCTTCGTCTTCTGAACGCTTTCTGTCAGTATCTTCTTTGTCTACTTTACGCTCAGACAGACCTTCTTCAATGGCGCGGCCAATCAAAGAAGTGATCAAAGAGATAGACTTAGAAGCATCATCGTTCGCCGGGATTGGGAAATCTACTGTCTCTGGGTTAGAGTTAGTATCCACGATCGCGAAAACGGGCAAGTTCAGTTTCTGTGCTTCTTTGATGGCGATGCCTTCACGCTTCACGTCCACAACGAACAAAGCGGCTGGAAGACGTGACAAGTCAGCGATACCACCCAACACACGGTCAAGTTTCTCACGCTCACGAGACAACATCAAACGCTCACGTTTCGCCATAGCGGCATACGCAGTGTTTTCTTTCACCATTTTGTCAATGGTTGACATTTTCTTCAAAGACTTACGAACAGTCTGGAAGTTAGTCAACATACCACCTAACCAACGGTCGGTCACGTAAGGCATTTTAAGGCGTTTTGCCTCTTCAGCCACAATGTCCTGTGCTTGTTTCTTGGTGGCGACAAACAAAATCTTACGGCCAGATTTCGCGATCTGCTTAATAGCGGCAGTAGCGTCATCCAGAGAAGCAAGCGTTTTGTTCAGGTCAATGATGTGGATGCCGTTTTTCTCCATGAAAATGTACGGAGCCATTTTAGGATCCCATTTTCTGGTAAGGTGACCAAAGTGTACACCGGCGTCCAGTAAATCTTTATATGTGGTATTAGCCATGATGGTTTTACAGCTGATAAAATATTAACGTTTAGAGAACTGGAAGGAGCGACGGGCTTTGCGGCGACCGAATTTCTTACGCTCCACCATACGTGGGTCACGCGTTAAGAATCCTTCTTTTTTCAGGGCTGGACGGGTTTCAGCGTTTTCTTCCACCAAAGCTTTGGTGATAGCCAAACGAAGGGCTTCTGCCTGACCGGCAACGCCACCGCCTTTGATATTCGCCTTAATGTCGTATTTGCCAACCGCGTCAATCAGCGACAATGGCTGCTGCACGATGGTTTGCAATACTTCACTAGGGAAGTATTCCTTAATATCTCTATCGTTAATAGTGATATTCCCTTGCCCTGACGTCATGTAAATGCGCGCCACCGAGGTTTTTCTTCTACCAGATGTATTGAGAACTTCCATTAAATATGTCTAGATTATTTTGTAAGTTTTACTTGAACAGGCTGTTGTGCCTCATGCGGATGCTCAGTTCCAGCGTACACAAACAGGTTACGGAATTGCTCACGGCCCAAACGGGTTCTTGGCAACATACCTCTTACCGCGCGCTCTACCAACAAAGTAGAAGATTTGGCTTTCAACTCACGGGGAGTGAAAGTGCGCTGACCACCTGGGTAACCAGTGTGCGTCACGAAGGTTTTTTTGTCCCACTTCTTACCGGTCATACGAACTTTGTCCGCATTGATCACGATCACGTTATCGCCGCAGTCAGCGTTAGGCGTGAAAGAAGGTTTGGTTTTGCCGCGAAGGATCATCGCGATCTGAGAGGCCACACGGCCAAGGGTTGAGTCTCCGGCGTCTATCACTACCCAGCCTTTATTTGCGGCCGCCTTATTAACTGATAGCGTCTTATAACTTAAATGGTCCATTGTAAATGGTTAACGGGTGAAAAGAATGTATGCTTTTTCTTGAAAATGGACACAAAGATACAAGCTTTCTTCTTGGTGTGCAACCCCACTTTCATTTATTCCCCTGAAAATCAATAGAATTAAGCTGATTTGAATCACTTTCCCGCTATTCCTGAAGCGTTTAGCACAAAGAAGCCGGGGTGTTTAGGAGGCGTTTTACAGAAAACGCCTCCTAAACACCCCGGCAAAGAATACCTTTTGATAGGCTGCTAACTACCAGCAACCAACAATCGAAGAATAAGCCTTAGCCGTTCTTCCGAAGCAGTTTCAGGAGCACCTCAAAGTCTTTGGGGTAATCGGCAGTGACAGTAATGGGTTCTCCGTTCAGCAGGGTGAAGCCCAGTTGGTAGGAGTGCAGCGCAAAGCGTTTGATCAGGGGTTGTTCCTCGGTGTCTTTGGCTAAGTTGAATTTCCGTTTGAGGTTGGACAGATACAAAGGCTCGCCGCCGTACATCTCGTCCTGCACAATAGAAGCTTTCAGATACGCCAGGTGCAACCTGATCTGGTGCATACGTCCAGTAATGGGCTTGCATTCCAGCAGCGTGTGTCGCCCGAATTTCTCCAAAGTGGTGAAATAAGTCTGCGCTGGTTTGCCTTTGAACGCCAGTTTAGCAATTCCCTTCAAGCCAGGTTGAATAGCACGATCTACCAACAAGTTGTCAAATTCATGGCTGCCCCAGGCTACAGCATGGTAGATTTTCTGAACCTGCCGGTTTTCAAACTGCATGGAAAGGTGCCGGTACGCCTCGGGGTTCTTAGCGATGGCCAGACAGCCGGAGGTTTCCTTGTCCAAACGGTGGCAAGCTTGGGCATCATCGTGGTACTGGCGGGCCAGGGTGAGTAGGTTTGTGGCGTTATAGGAACGGTCTTCCAGGGTAGCCAGAAACGGAGGCTTGTTGACTACAATGTAATCATCGTTCTCAAAAACAATAAGGTCGCGGAAAGCGGGTAACTTCATAGAAATGGCTGTGATGGGCAGACGGGCCTCCTGTTTATGCCCTGCTTTTACGAAAACGAGGCTAAAACGGAGGCTTCCGTTGCAATTCTGCAAAGGTACCGATTATTTTCCGCTTGCCCCTTTCCCTGCTTTACCCCGATTTTCAGGAAAAAGACACCAAAATGGAAAATCACGATTTCTGTTTCGGGAGTTTGAACCGCAGGGTTGTGCCCTGACCCACCTCTGAGTCAACGGCAATCACCGATTTATGCGCCTCCACAATGTGCTTGGAAATAGCCAGTCCCAAGCCAGAACCTCCGCCCGAGATGTCGCGGGTGCGGCTTTTGTCTATGCGGTAAAACCGCTCAAAAATACGGTTGTGGTGTTCCTTGGGAATACCCGGCCCATCATCGCGCACGGTCACCAGGGTCTTTTTGCGGCCGTCCTGAAACGAGAGCCAGATGTTGCCGTTCTCCAGGCCGTACTTGATGGCATTGTCAATCAGGTTGACCAGGACTTGCTTGATCCGGCCGCGGTCCCCTACCACCATAAAAAGATCTTCGGGGTCGTTGAGCAGGTGAATGGTGATGTTCCGGGAGCCTGCTTTGCCTTCCAGTTGCTCAAAGACCTCCTGGCCCAGCTCGTTCAAATCAAAAGCCGATTTCTTCATCCGGATGACACCCTTCTCCAACTGTGAGATGGTGATGAGGTCCTGCACCAGGGTGTCCAGGCCATCCAGGCTTTTAGCGGCCTTTTTCAGAAACTTGTCCCGAACGAGTTCATCGTCCATGGCCCCATCCAGCAGAGTATGGATGAAGCCCTGGGCAGCAAAAATGGGGGTTTTGAGTTCGTGGGAGACATCGGCCAGGAACTCGCGGCGCATGGCCTGCAGGCGCTTGAGCTCCTCAATCTCCTTCTGATTGCGCTCGGCCAAAAGATAAATTTCGTCTTTGATGCGCTGCAAAGGATCTGGCCGAAAAAGAAATTTGGTGCTCATCTGCTTGAACTCCTTCCGTTTGAATTTCTCCAGGCCGGCGTAGATGTTGTTGATCTCCCGGAAGATCAAAGCCTCGTAGGAGAAATACACCAGCAGAAAGCAGGCAGAGAAGGTCAACGCCAGGGCCAGCACCCGCTGCTTGAACTCCAGGTACGGCGAAATGCCCAGGTAAATGGCAATGATGAGGGCCACCAGCACCGAGATAAGGATGGCAATGCGCTGTGAACTCAGTTTGATCCCTCTGGGTATCTGCCCGGATGGGGTAGAAGGGGCCGGGGCAACGCTGGGCTTAATCGGTGTTGAATTTGTAGCCAACTCCTTTGATGGTCTTGATTTGGTCTTCGCCTATTTTCTCGCGCACTTTCCTGATGTGCACATCTACGGTACGCGCAATCACAAACACGTCATTCCCCCACACATTGTTGAGCAGTTCGTCGCGGCTGAATACCTTATTGGGCGTGGTAGCCAGAAACGAAAGCAACTCAAACTCTTTTTTGGGCAGGGTGATCTTCTGCTCGCCTTTATGTACGATAAAGCTGGTGCGATCAATGCGCAGGCCGGCAATCTCAATGACCGGAACTTGGTCTGTTCCCTGGCTGATGTCTCGGCGTTTGTAGGCGGCCAACCGACTGATCAGGGCCCTTGGTTTGATAGGTTTCACGATGAAGTCATCAGCGCCGGCGTCAAAGGCGGCTACTTCAGAGAATTCCTCGGAGCGGGCTGTCAGGAACAGGATGTGTGTGTCTTTGAACTTGGGGTTCTCGCGCAACTGGCGGCAGGCGGTGATTCCGTCCATTACCGGCATCATCACGTCCAGGAGAATGATGTCTGGGGTGAATTTTCGGGCGGTGTCCAGGGCTACCTGGCCGTTTTGGGCATGGGCCACTTCGTAGCCTTCTTTCTCCAGGTTGTACTGCAGCAGTTCCACAATGTCTGGATCATCGTCCACTACCAGTATCTTGTATTTAGCCGACGTTTGCATAAAAAGCGGGTTAGGTAAAGGAGCAGTTCGGATTGGTAATCTCTATGAGAATCAGGTATTAACAGGAGATTGTAACCTGGGTTGTCCTGAAATCGTAAGCAAATATAGGGAATAGTTGTTGCCTGCCGCTCCTTTTACCCGCCAGTAACCAGATGGTAACAATTTCTTAATCTTAGACCGATTTTGATGTCGGTTTTGGCCCTGATTTTCAGAAAACAGGCCCAAAAGGAAAACGCTGACAGGAGGAACCCGGCAGCGTTTTATGTTTCTCAGTGAAAAAAGTTTTGTAAAGAAGGCTTTCGTTCAGCCCTTGATGCGTTCTATCTTCCCGGATACGAAATGATAGTTGATTTCTGTTTTCCCTATCTTAGACAACCGCCCATGAAGGTCATAAGAGAATTCCTCTGAGGCTATTTTGTTGATGCGGTCGTGGATGTCATACGAAATCTCCACATAGCCTACCTGTTTCAAGCGCCCGTGTAGGTCATAAGAAATGTCTCCGTCTGCCTTGATCGCATAGCTTATGATTTTGCCTTCCAGGGAGAGAATAACCTGAAAAGCCGTTTTCTCAACCATCAGGGTAAGGGTTCCCTCCTTTGAAAGAACGGCGTTTGTCACGTTCTGGGCACCAACTCTTCCAGAGAAAAGAAAAAGGAAGGCAATTAGAAGGAGTCCGGAGAGGTGCCTGTTTTTCATTTTTTCAGCGTTTACGTGGAGTCAAGGTTGGTTTATGGGGATAGTGTATTACTTCACTACATTCAATCTGCTCTGCAAGCCGTTGTATTTGTAAAGGTCCACTTTCACGGAACCCACGAACATTTCGGCCTGGAACATCACTGGGATTTTGTTTTCGTCATCGGAAAAATACACCGTGATAGCGTCTTCGCCGCTGAAAAGTTTGTTCTTAGGCATTCTAGGTACGAGGCGGTGCGCCCTGATCTTTCCGGCCTTGGTTTCTACTACGGTCTTGCCGCGGTAGGTAACCGTCATGTCAAAGACTTCATCGCCTAAAAAACCTTGCATTCTGATGGTCTGCCCTGGTTTGTAACTGTCCAGATCCAGGGTGCGCAGGTAGTAGAAACCGCTCACCATGTCCTGGGCGTTGTCTGGCACCTTGAAGACCTGGTTTTTCTTTTCGTCACGGCTGTCATTGACTACCACGGTATTTTTGAAGTGATCAAACTCAGTGGTTTCTTTGCGGCGGTATTTGCCTTCCTCAATGTTGCGGTGAAAACGCAGCGGCAACATGGAAGACGTATCTATGAAAGAGGTCCAGGTGTCGCGCACGCGGTGGAAGAAGTCAAATGACCCAATGGTTCTGCCGCTTACCGTGGTCTGGTAGCAGGGGCGGTTATTGATACGGTGCAGGTTGGGGGACACATTGATCGTCGCTTCACCGGCGTTGATAATCCCGTAATGCACTTTGTATTGCAGCACCTCGCCGGGGGCAAAGGAATCGTTCTTCACGGTACGTAAGGTGTCATTTATAGCAAAGCCGCTCAAAACTAATCCTAACAGAGGTACTATCAATAATAGTTGATGTTTTACACGCATAAGCCAATCTATCCTATATGCCTGGACTATTCAAATGTCGTACCAAATCCTGAAAGAACAGGGGCGTACACAAAGTTATAGGTTTTCCAGTGGAACTCAACTTAAACAGAAACGGCACCTCAAAAGGTGCCGTTTCGTGAAATAAATATAAGAGATTATTCTCCGGTGTCTTCCAGTGCGGCGGCCACTTTCTCTGGCTCACCTTTCACAATCGCCCGGATCTTGTTTTCAATATCCTGCATCAGCTCTTCATTGTCTAACAAGAACTGCTTCACGGCATCGCGGCCCTGGCCTAAGCGGTCGCCGTTGTAAGAGAACCAGGAACCTGATTTCTGAACCACGCTCAGCTCAACACCCAAGTCAAGGATCTCACCTACTTTAGAGATACCTTCACCGTACATAATGTCAAACTCCACTACTTTGAACGGAGGCGCCACTTTGTTTTTCACCACTTTCACTTTGGTGCGGTTACCAGTGATGCTGTCCGGACCTTCTTTGATCTGACCGATACGACGGATATCCAGACGCACTGAAGCGTAGAACTTCAGGGCGTTACCACCGGTAGTGGTCTCTGGGTTACCAAACATCACCCCAATCTTCTCACGAAGCTGGTTGATGAAGATACAGCAGCAACCGGTTTTGTTGATGGTACCAGTTAATTTTCTCAGTGCCTGAGACATCAAACGAGCCTGAAGGCCCATTTTGCTCTCGCCCATGTCGCCTTCCAGTTCACCTTTCGGTACCAAGGCGGCCACAGAGTCAATCACAATAATATCGATAGCACCGGAACGGATCAGATGATCAGCAATCTCCAGAGCCTGCTCACCATTGTCTGGCTGAGAGATCAGGAGGTTCTCGGTGTCAATGCCTAGTTTCTCAGCGTATGCTTTGTCGAAAGCGTGCTCAGCGTCAATGAACGCGGCAAGGCCACCTTTTTTCTGTGCCTCTGCAATGCAGTGCATGGTAAGAGTGGTTTTACCGGAAGACTCTGGTCCGTAGATCTCCACCACACGTCCGCGCGGAAGACCTCCAATACCCAAGGCAATGTCTAAGCCTAGAGAACCGGTAGAAATGGCCGGAATGTCCTCTACCTGCGTATCGTTCAGCTTCATGACCGTACCTTTTCCGTAGGTCTTGTCCAGCTTGTCGATGGTGAGTTGGAGGGCTTTCAATTTTTCGCTTTGTACACTCATGTCTGTGTTTTCTTTGCTTTATTTTGATGAATTTACAACTTCCTGAGCCAATCTGCAAACGCGAGCCGCGGCGTTTGTTTTGCTTTTCAGATCTATTCCGGAGGTGTAAAAATGAAACACCCAAAGTACCGGATTTGTGCCATCATTTACTATTTTTTTTAGTTATTTTTTATCTCTTTTTGCTAGTGTAAATAGCAAAACGGCAACCTGCTAAAAAGCAAATAGTTAACACAAAGAACGGCCGCAGGGTCTTTCACTGGCTTCTTTACAACAACGGTTCGGCTACTTTAGTTACACCCAAAGGCAGGTATTTTGCCTAATAACACAACCCAAACAGCCCTTTTCACGATTTCCTGTTTAAAGGCTGGTTTCAGGAAATCGGCTTCAAAACAAATGCTTCCAGACTTTGGGTACCGAAGGACTGAAAAGCTGGCCCGTTTCTTTTCTTCCGGTCTTTAGTTACCTTTCGCGTTGGGGTGAGGCAGCGGGCGGAAGGCATTCAACCATTTTATAATTCTTGTCTCTAAACGAGGCGTTTACGAAATCTTATGTCAAAGAAATGGCTCTTGCTGGCCGCCACAACTCTTTTCACAGGCCAGGCTGCCCTGGCCCAGCTCAACAACAAAGCTTTGGAATTCAGGCAGCCGGTAAAGCCCGAGCAGGCCGGGGAATTGCAGTTGGGGCTTAATGCCTTTGGTTATCAGAAAAACAACGAGTACTTCAATGACATCGCCGAGGGGTATACCCTGTTCGGGTACCACCTGAACCCGCGCCTCGTCTATTTTGCCTCGCCCACTGTGCGCATTGACGCTGGCGTGCAGGTGCAGAAAGACTTCGGTTCCCGGCGATACTCGCTCATGCAGCCCACCTTCACCATCCGCTACGAAGAGAACGGCATGGCCTTGATCTTTGGGACGCTACAGGGCAACCTGAACCACGGCTACATTGAACCGCTCTATGACTTTGAACGCGTAATCACCAACCGCTTAGAGAACGGCTTGCAGTTTCTGCTGGACAAACCCGGCGTGAAGCTGGATGTCTGGATTGATTGGCAGCGGTACCTTCGGCGCATGGACCCTTTTCAGGAGGAAGTTGCTGGCGGCGCCTCGGCTGAACTCACGCTGTACCGCACTCCCGTTTCAGTGGGTTCTTCAGAAAACGGGGCCGAAACGGAAACGTACATCGGGTTACCGCTGCAGTTCACGGCTCAGCATAGAGGCGGCCAGATTGACGTCACCGATCTTCCGTTGGTGACCTTGACCAACGTGGCGGCCGGTTTGGTCATCAGGAAGAATTACAACAAGAGAGTATTGAAGGCCCTGCATTTTCAGCCGTACGTAGTGGGCTGGAAAGACTTCTCCAATACCAAGGAGCAGGCATTCCAGCAGGGCGGCGGGCTGTACCTCAATGCGGGCATAGATACCAAATACCAAAACGTGATGCTGAGTTACTGGCGCGGCAGCGGGTATTATTCAGAAATGGGCGGGAAGCTGTTCCCCTCGGTTTCCTCCAACTTCAAAACCCCCGATTATACAGACAAAACCCGGCAACTGCTCATTGTGCGCTTCATGCATGACATTGACCTCATGGAAGGTCTTTCCTTGACTCTGCGCCTGGAACCCTATATTGACTTCGATAACCCTAAGCTGGAGTTCTCCAACAGTCTGTACCTGAACTTCAACTCAGATTTCTTTCTGGCCCACCTGAAAAAAAAGTAAAGCCGTTTACCACCTCATTTCTTGAAAACAGGCCCAAAACGTTACCGCAGCGAAGCGGCATTGACATCGCCTTTCTTCAGTTGGAATACCTGAATCGGGAAAGTTTCCCCGTTGGGATCTTGGAGCACGGGCGTGTAGGTTTTCAAGTGGGTGAAGCCACTGCGTTCGGCTACCCGACGGCTCCGGTGATTTGTCTCGGCGCAGCGTAGGTTAATGCTCTCCATCTGGAGGTCTCTGAAGGCGAAGCGGGCAATGGCTTTCAGCGCCTCGGTGGCGTAGCCCTTGCCTTCGGCCTTGTCTCCCAGGTAATATCCCACTTCTGAGAACGGTTTGCCGCGGGCCAGTCTTCGCAGGGTAATGTCACCTACGTAGTCATGGAACTCCTTGCGCCAGATCCCGAACGTATACAGGTCACCGGCCTTCTGCTGCGAGGCAAACACCCTGATGCGGTTCTGGGCGTCAGGGAGGGTAATGACCGAGGAGGTGCGGTCAGGGAAATCGGGGAGCAGGCGGGCCCGGTTCTGGTGCAGGAGCTGCCAGAACTGAAGCGCCATCTCCTGGGTGTACGGCAGTAACCAAAGCCTTTCGGTTGAAATCTCAGTTCGGACGGCAGAAGAGGTAATGGGAGACTGCATAAGCGGAAAGGATAATCTTTTTGGGTGTACGAGACAGTTTGCCGGTAGATTCCAAAAATCAACAAATTCTCAGGAGTGGCCGTTAACAGAAGATTGTTTCACCTACCAACTTCATTCCATGAGATTACAAGATAAAGTTGCCATTGTAACCGGCGGCGGGACCGGTATAGGCGAAGCCATCGCCAAAAAGTTTGCCAGGGAAGGTGCCAAAGTGGTGGTGTGCGGGTTCCCCGAAGATCCAGTGGCCGATGTTGCCAAGGCTATCCGGGAGGAAGGAGGCACCGCCATTGAATTCACCGGCGATATTTCGCTGGAGGCGAATGCCAAAAGGTGTGTGGAGTTGGCCGTGAAGCAGTACGGTAAACTGGACATCCTCATCAACAACGCCGGTGTGTTCCCCACCACTTCTTTGCTGCAGGACTACCCCACCGAGGCTTTTGACTACATGCTGCGCCATAATGTGGCTTCTACCTTCATGATGAGCCGCGCCGCGCTGCCGGAACTTCACAAGACCCGGGGCAATATTGTGTCAGCGGGTTCAGAGGCCGGCCTAATCGGGATTGCCCAGAACACACCGTACGGCGGCACCAAAGGCTTTAACCATGCTTTCATGCGCGGACTGGCCGTAGAACAGGCCCAGTTTGGCGTTCGGTGCAACTGTGTCTGCCCTGGGCCCATTGACACCGCCTGGACCCACAAAGAGACCGGCCCAATGGACAGCAAAATGGAAAAAACGATGGTGCAGGCCACGCCCCTGGGCCGCCGCGGCACTCCCGAGGAAGTAGCCAATGTCTATGCTTTTATCGCTTCTGATGAAGCCTCCTACGTGACCGGGGCCCTGTACTTCGTGGATGGCGGCATCACGGTTGCCAAAGGACCCGTAGGCGATGAAGTACCTTCTAACCTGACCCAGGAACCCCAGGGAGAACTGCGCACCCAACATAGCCAGGACGGGCATACCCAGATCAAGGAGGAACACCAGTAATCTTTGCTCCTCGCCTGGGCAACCAGGCAGAAAGGAAATGCCGAGAAACTGACGCTTTGTTTTACCCTGATTTTCGGAAAACATGCAGGAAAAGACTATTTACCAATCGTTGCAGGAGTACGGCCGAGGCGTCATAGGAGGCTTGCTTTTCAGTTTGCCCATGCTGTATACCATGGAGATCTGGTGGACCAGTTTTACCGTGTCTCCGTGGCTGCTGTTGCTGTACATCCTGGTGACGTCGGTCTCGCTGCTGGGCTACAATACTTATGCTGGCCTGCGCTCCAGTGCTTCCTGGAAAGAGATAGCCGTTGATTCCATTGAGGAAATGGGGCTGGGCCTGGTGCTGGCCTTCCTTTTTCTATGGTTGTTGGGGGTGGTACAAATCTATGACATGTCCCTAGAACGCATTGTGTACATGACGGTGATCGAGGCCATGCCTATCGCCATCGGGGTTTCCATTGGTACGGCACAGTTAGGCACGAGTGGGGAGGAAGAGGAAGACGAATCTGAGGAAAAGAAACCACAGGAAAGTATCCTGGCCAAGCAAGACGAAGGTCCGGCCTCAACCCTGGAGCAGATCATGTTGGCTACCTGCGCCAGTTTGCTGTTCGGGGCAAATGTGGCCCCCACCGAAGAAGTGATGAAAATCTCTTCAGATGCCACGCCGCTTCAGTTGTTGCTGGTCTTCCTGGTGTCACTTACCTTGAGTGCAGCTATTCTTTTTTACGTGGGGTTCAGGGGATCTTATGAAACCCCTGCCAATGAGCCTCCCACCTTTCTAGAGGTAGTGTATGGCCTGAGCATCACGTATGCAACCGCGTTCTGCACCTCGGCCGGGGCGTTGTGGTTCTTCGGGAGGTTTGAAGGAGTGGGATTACAGGCCTGTACCGAGGCTACCGTGGTGCTGGGGCTGGTTTCTGCCTTAGGAGCCTCGGCGGGCCGTTTCTTGTTTGACCAGGAGTATAAATAAAGGAAGCTTTATGAAAAAAAATCCGCTGGAGTGGTTTGTGTTTGGCCTGAGCGTCTTGCTGATTCTTGCCCTGCTGGGTTACCTGGGGGTGAAGGCCTTCCACTATGAACACACCCCACCGGACCTTCAGGTGAAGATATTCCCCGAGAAGGGGAGACCCCACCAGAACATCCACCGGGTAGAACTGGTGAACCAGGGCGAACAGACCGCCGAAAACGTCTTGCTGGAGATCACTCTGCTCCACAAAGGAAAGGAAATTGACAAAGCTGAGGTGCGATTTCCCATAGCACCAAAAGAAAGCATACAGGAGGCTTGGATCACGTTCAAGAAGCCTCGACAGGCAGACCAGAAGATGTCTGTCCACATCTTGGGGTATAACAAGCCTTAACGTAGGAGCGGGGCTCACCAGAATTTATCCTGATAAGCCCCGCTCGTGAAATGCTGTGCTTTCTAACAAGAAAGTTTGTTCCTGGTTAGTAAGCAGGATATAGTTATTTGTTCAGGAAAGGATAGTTGTACTGCAAAGGGCTACCCAGTTGCTGCAAGCGGGCAATCACTTCCATGGAATGCGCGATCTCGTTGAAATACTCCAACCGCCGGATCAATTGTTCTTTCAGCAGCACGGTTCCCTCAGGGGTACGCAGATAGGCGCGTTTATCTTCCAGAATGCGGTGCATCACCTCAGAAACACGGTTGCCTTGCTGTAGGTACAGCTCGTGGAACTCCACCAAAGCATCGAACCCGTCTTTGGTTATCCGGCAGGGGAACCCCGCGTGGGTCAGAACATCGCAGAGCAGGTTCAGCTCCAAGGGCATGGAGATGTTGTAAGGCGTAGTGCGAACATCCAGGCCTCTCTTGATGTAAGAGAAAATGGTTTCCAGGTTATTTTCAAAGCGTTCGTAAAGAGCTGCTGCTTCCATGCGGTGTATGTTATAAGAAATCGGGGGCAAAAGTACACAATGCGTTACTCTTTTTCACCACCCGGTGTTGCCTGACTATTCAGGCATATGTTGTTTTAAGACTGTTTCCGGGAAATAAATCCGAAAACAGGGATAGGTAAACCGTAGGCTTTCTTTGCATCTTTTTCTCATCAGGGAAGCCAGAGCGAGGCGCTTTGCTCTTTTTGGCGCAAGATGAATCTTAGCCTTCCGAAAGGCGGAAAGGATGTTTTAGGCCTCTTATTTTCAAAAGAGGCTGAAAGCAGCTTACAGTAATCCTTTTATGATTTGTTCTACCGTGATGCCCTCTGCCTCGGCTTTGAAGTTACGAACCAAGCGGTGGCGAAGGATGGGAGTAGCAACGGCCTGCACGTCCTCGATATCCGGAGAATATTTTCCGCGGATGAGGGCGTTGCACTTGGCACCCATGATCAGGTGCTGCGATGCGCGTGGTCCGGCGCCCCACTCCAGGTACTGATTTGTTTGCGGCCCTGCCAGTTGGGTGTTAGGACGGGTTTTGTGAACGAGTTTGACGGCATACTCCACCACATTGTCGGTCACGGGTACGCGGCGCACCAGTTGCTGGAAAGCGGTGATTTCTTCGCCGTGCAGAACCACGGTAGGGGTATGTTTGCGGTCGCCGGTGGTGTTCTTGACAATCTGCAGCTCTGCCTCATAGCTGGGGTATTCCAGGGCCACGTGGAACATGAAACGGTCTAGCTGGGCTTCAGGGAGGGGGTACGTTCCTTCCTGCTCAATGGGGTTCTGAGTAGCCAGTACAAAGAAAGGACGCGGCAGGTTGTAATGATGACCGGCTACCGTTACCGAGTATTCCTGCATGGCTTCCAACAGGGCTGCCTGTGTTTTAGGCGGAGTCCGGTTGATCTCATCCGCTAACACAATGTTGGCGAACACGGGGCCCTTCACAAACTGGAAATGGCGGTTCTGGTCCAGCGTTTCGGAGCCCAAAATGTCAGAAGGCATCAAATCTGGGGTGAACTGCACGCGGTTGAACGACAGGTCCAGCGAGTTGGAGATGGTCTGGATGAGCAGCGTCTTGGCTAGGCCCGGTACTCCTACCAATAAACAGTGCCCCTGACAAAAAACGGCGGTCAGCACCAGTTTCACCACTTCCTCCTGGCCAATTATGGTTTGGGAGATCTCAGCGGTCAGACGCTTGTAGGCATGGTGAAGCGCATCTGCGGCTTCTTTGTCAGAGGCAAAGGGAGGCATAGAAGGGGATTTAGTCGTCTAAACTACAAGTTTTGAAATCAGGAACGATGTCTACGAAAACCGTTTCCTTGTTTTTCTCAAACCACTCACTAATGGCTTTGTTGCGCTTGTCGGCGAGGGCCGCAGCGGCAATTTTTTGATAATCGTCCCGCATGTTGGCCTGGTGCGGAGAAGCCTTGGATTTCAGATAAAGGATGCGCATGGCCTCTTTCCCGTCTTCGGTGCGGTACGGAAGCGGCCCGCTGATAGAGCCTACCTGCATTGTATCGATCACGAAGAAAACCGACGGATCCACTTTGTCCACGGGGATGTAGGTAGTGGGGCTGTTAGGCAGGGTGATCATGCCCCCGTTTCCTTTCGTAGCCATGTCATCTGAGAACTCTTTGGCTGCCTTGGCGAACGACATGCTATCCGTGGAGACCAAAGTCCGGACGCTGTCCAGCAAACGGGCGGTCTGCTGCATGTCTACCTGAGCCGTGGCTGGTTTGATGAGGATGTGGCGGGTGTTGAATTCTTCGCCGCGGCGCTCCAGCAACTGGATGATGTGGAACCCGAACATAGACTCAATCACGGGCGAGGTTTCACCGGGCTGCAGTTTCAACGCCGCAGCTTCGTACTCTGGTACCAACTCCCGTTTCTTGAAGAAACCAAGCTCCCCACCAGCGGCACCGGAACCTGGGTCCTGTGAGTACTGACGGGCCAAAGCCGCAAAGTCTTCCCCAGCCAAGATACGCTTCCGGATTTCTTCCAGCTGCTCGCGAGCAGCCTGTTTCTGCGCAGTTCCAATCTGCGCAATCTTCACAATTTGGCCTACCTCTACCTCAGTGGAAAAATAGGGCAAGCTGTCTTTAGGGATGCGGTTGAAGTATTGCTGTACCTCTTTGGGCGTCACCTTCATTTTACCGGCAATCTCGCGCTCCATTTTCTGAACGGTCAACTGCTCCTTGAGGCTGCGGCGCAGATCGCTTCTGATCTCGCTCATGGGTTTGTTGTAGTAAGCCTCCAGTTTTTCAGGGCTCCCGATCTGGGCTACGAATTGGTTCAGACGTCCCTCCAACTCGGCAGTGATGGTGCTTTCTTCCACAATGACAGAGTCTACCTCGGCACGGGCCAACAGAAGCTTGTTCTGTACCAATGACCGCAAAATCTCGCACCGCAAGTTAGGGGATTTATAGCCCTGGCCCACCGCATTGGCGTGCTGGAACTCCAGTTCTGAACGTAAAATGATATGTCCTCCTACTTTAGCCACAATGTTGTCTATCAATGTGGCTTGCTGGGCTTCTGCGCGTTGCGTCATAGAACCCAGAACACATAGTAGGAGAAGGCTTTTAAGGAAAGAAGAAAAAGAAATTCTGATTTTCATGGTATTCTGTATAGCAGTTGCTGTCTATAGAACCGCTTCTCTTGCAAAAATAGTATAGTGGTAAACAAACAAAGCTAGGCAAACCGCTTCATTAAAAGAAACTTCTGCCGCTTACTTCTTAATAAGCTTCTGCACTTCGGGTTGGTTCACGCTTACCGGATATTTCTGGCGGAGTTCTTTGATCCATTCCTGCTCCAGGTAATTCTGGTAATCTGAGATCACTACCCCGCGGGTTTCACTTAGTTTTTTAGGCGCCGGAGCCTCTACCTGGTCGATTTTTATCCAGGTGGGACGTCCTTCGTAAGTGAGGTTGTAAGTGCCGGGTTTCCAGGTTACGCCATCCAGTACCTTGTTTTCGCCGCGCTGGAACTTACGGGTGGTCACCTGCAAAGCCAAGGGATTCGCCTGATTCAGGTTGTCGGCCAAGACCTGAAGGTCTGAGGAATACACTTTCAACGCCACCCTGCGCGTGCCTACCAGTTGGGCAGGAGCCGGAACAACCTTAATATTCTCGGGTTTCACTCCTTTCTGCTGAAGGTAGTTCTTTACGGCTGTCGCCCGGCGGGTAGGAAGGGTGGAATTCTTCTGGTTAGCGCTTTCACGGGAATCCATGAACCCGGATACTTCCAGGCTAAGGGAAGTATCTGCTACAAGGGCAGTCGCCAGCTGGTCTAATTGCGTGGTAGACGTTTTAGACAAGGTGGTGTTGCCCGTGGTGAATAACAGATCCACGGGTTTGTTTCTGGTAGACGGAAACTTGCCTGCGGTCATCTGGGCCTGCGCCTGGGCCATCACGGCCGGGCTGGCGGCACTTAGGATAGTGGCCTGGGCGCGTTCGCCCCACATGTATTTGTCTTTGTTTGCTTCAAAGAAGGCCTTGAGCCCCACGGTGTCTTCCACTGCTTTGGCCCAAACTTTCTCCTCCATCAATTGGAACAGCAGAATACCGTCATGGTACTCGTTCACCAGCAAACGGTAATCAGGGTGTTTTTCCTCCAGGTGCTCCCGCTCATAGTCCAGTAGGCTGGTTTCTACAAACTTGTCATACAACAGTTGCATGGCGTGTGCCGGCGAAGCATTCTGGCGCGGACGCTGGTTTGCCTCAATGTACGTGGCGAAGTTCCCTACCGTAAAGTTTTTACCATTGATGGAGAACAGCGTGGCGGTAGGCAGGTTTTTAGGCTCGGCCGGAACGTTGAATTTCCATTTGCCCGCCAACAAAGTAGAATCTGCCAGGCGCAACGTGGCTGTTTTGATAGGTTGATTTTCCTGAAACTTATTCTCCGTCTTAATGCGGCGCAGGAAAGCGGCCTTGTTCAGTTCTGAGCGGGAGTCTTTGGCAATGCGGTTCCGCAGGGAGGTTTCCATCTCCTCATAGGTCGGCAGTTCTTTGCGCTCCAACAGTTTAATGATGTGCCAGCCGTAGACGGTCTGCACCGGAGGGGCAATAGCACCCGGCTGAGCCAGGGCAAAAGCAGCCTCCTCAAACGAAGGAATCATGCGACCAGTCCCAAACCAAGGCAATTCCCCACCGTTGTCAGCCGAGGCGGCGTCTTCTGAGAACTGGGAAGCCAGTTTGTTCCAGTCTTCCTTGCGCTGAACCCGGCTGTAAATCTCATCGATTTTCTTTTTGGCAGCCAAAGAATCGGCTTTGGGCAAGCCTTGCTGGGCCCGTACCATGATGTGCGCTACCTTGATCTCGCCCTGGGCGGGACGCACCTCGTTCACTTTGATGATGTGGTACCCAAAACGGGTCCTTACCGGCTGCGAAATTTGCCCCACCGGGGTGTTGAAGGCGGCGTTCTCAAATGGGTACACCATCTGCAGGGCCGTAAAGAAGCCTAAGTTGCCGTTGTTTTCCTTCGCCGATGGATCTTCTGAGTAGCGCTGGGCCAGTTGCTCAAACGGAGTTCCGTTTATGGCTTGGTTTCTTAAATCAGTGATCTTTTGAAAAGCGGCTAGGGTGTCTTTAGGATCGGCCTCCATGTCTACGGAAACCAGGATATGTGTGGCGTTTACTTCTTTTTTCAGGCGCTCATAGGCCTCGCGCACCAGTTGGTCAGTGACGCTTTTCTCCGTCAGAAATGGTTGGGCTAGTTGCTCTTTGTACCCGCCTAACTCGGTCTGAAATGCCTGGGTGGTATCTAATCCGCGGCTTTTGGCCTCGGCCACTTTCAGCTTGAAGTTGGTGTACAGGTTCAGGTACTCGGTCACGCTGGCGCTGGAAAACGCGCTGTCTGGGTTGGAGTTGTTTTTCTCGTACACGTACGCGAACTCAGAAACCGGCACTTTCTCGGGGCCAATGGTCAGCAGCACGGGTTCAGCGGCCTTTTTAGGGGAGGAGCACTGAAAAAGGAGCAGGGCACCTAGGCCCACATATAAAGAGGAAACTCGCATAGATGTCAGCAAAATGCAGGATGTCTGGGGTATAGGTATCCCTAACAATATGCAATTTTACTCATTTTTTTGGAGAGAACAGGCTACTATTGAAAAACATAGTGCCAAGGAATCATGAGAGCAGAAAACCTGTCTCATTTTTGGCATCTTTTGCACAAAACAGGCCTAAAACGCCTTTTATTGTGTTAAAAAGAAAAAATACCTGCTCCTACACTAAGTACTTGTACATCCGGCAGATGTTGCCGGAGTCCTGCACGCTGTACTCAACTTTGTCCATGATACGGTTTACCAATGCCACCCCTACGCCGCCTTTCTCGCCATCCTTTATCTTGGCAAGGATGTTAGGCTTCTTATAGTTGCTCTGATCAAAAGGAATGCCGTTGTCTTCCAGTTCTATGACAATTTCCTGCGTATTGTAAAAAATGGTAAGGCAAAGGTTCTTACGGCTGTCTTCCTTATTGGAATGGATGATCAGGTTGGCGCAGATCTCGTCTACGGCCAATATGATCTGGTTTAGAATGATCTCAGACAAGTGCGCAGGCGCAAGGGTATCCGTCACGAAAGCGCGGATAACTTTAAGATTCTTCCTGTCGCAACTGACCCGGATCTTGTTAGTCATTGGCTATGGTCACGGCTTCTTCGTAGGAAGAGACGATGGTCATGAGCAAATCAAGCCCTAAAATCTCAAACACATTGCGCACCTTCTCCTGCATGTTGAAGAAGATCAGCTTGATCTGGGCGTCCTCGAACCGCTGCAGATGCGAGATGAAGACACCTAACCCCGCTGAGGAGATGTAGTTGAGGTTTTTGCAGTCTACCAGAATCTTGCCAAACATCATGATGCTGGGATTGGAAAGTTCCTCATCCAGTAGCACGGAGGAGCTGGCGTCTAATTCACCATCCAGGCTGATGGTGATAGTATTGTCGGTGATAGTATGTTTTATTTTCATCGTGCTTCTTTACGGTTCATCTAAATAATAGGTTGACGCTGTTTGAACTTGATCACGAGCAGGGTTTGGTCATCGTGCAGGGTATCATTACTGAAGTCGCTGACGTCGTTGATGATAGCGCTTTTAATGTCCTCGGCCTCCAGGTGGTATGTCTGGGAAAGCATGTATTTCAAACGTTCCTCGCCGTACTCATCCTGCCGGGCGTTGCGGGCCTCTACGATACCATCGGTGTAAATGACCATCACATCGTTGGGGTTGTAGTCATAGTGCAGCCGGTGGATGCGTTTGGCGTAAGACGGGTCCCGAACAATGCCCAAGCCTAACCCTTCTGTCTGAAAATAGAACGTATCTTCTATCATAGAGTTATAGTAAAGCGTGTGGCAATGGCCCGCCCGAGCGAAAGAAACGCCTTGCATCTCATAGTCAATGATATACAAGGAGGATGTGATAAAAGAAGTGCGCTCCAGGCAGCGGCTCAGGGCGCTGTTGGCCTGAATCATGAACTCATCAGGAAGTAAATCCTGCTGCATGAGCCCGTGAAAGATGCCTTTCATCTGTGCCATGTGAAACGCCGCCGAGATCCCCTTTCCCGATACGTCCCCGATGATGATGGCGATGCGCGACTTGCTCAGTTGCAGGTAGTCATAGAAGTCTCCGCCTACTTCTTTGGCCGCCTGCGAGTAGGTACTGATATCAAACCAAGTATCGGTGGGGAAGGTTTTGGGGTTCAGGCGGTCCTGCACCAGACTCGCGATCTTGAGTTCCTCTTTGTAGCGCTCGTTCTGCAAGGACTCCTGCACCAGACGAAGGTTTTCAATGGTGAGTACCGTCTGGTTTGCAAAGGATTGCACAACACTGATGGTATCAGGGTCAAAGCCTTGTTCCAGTTCCAGCAACAGGTACAGGTGGCCGTACCGGCGTTTAGAAGAAGCCAAAGGGACCAACAAAAGGGAATTGTAGGGGCTGTCCAAGGGCCTGAACTCAGGGGTAAGACCCAGATCACCGTTCACGTACACCCTGTCTTGGATGGTTTTGTCTTGTTCCTGTACCTTTTTCACCAAGGCTTTCACCCAAGTCTGTACTTCAATGTCTACCTTGGTACCCCCCACATGGGAGGTGTCCAGGTGAGGCGTATCACCGATTTCAAGCCAGCCGGCATCTGCCCCAGTAGCTTTGATGGCACTCTCAAACAGCATTTTGTACACTTCTTCCTCGTTCTGTCCCTGCTGGATGGTGTGGCTCAGGCGCTGGAAACTCAGGAGATCGGCGTTTCGCTGCTCAAAAACCCTGGAGGTGGGTAAACTGAAAAGCGATACCAGCAAAGAAACCAGCGCATACAAAAAGACAAAGGCCAGGGTGAGGAGGATGAAAGGGTTGTCTGTGTAGTCTACTTCCAGTTCGGGAGAATCGGTGTAGAGAAACAGGAAATTGGCGAACAGAACCCCGGAGGCTAAGATGGCCGTGAGCAGGAAAATGCAGGCCCATTTTTTATCAAGGGTCAGGAAAGCTACCCAGCGCTGGTGTACGCTCATGTACAGGCTGTACCCCAGCAGAAGGGCCAGATCCAGTAGAAGGAACACTTGCTGCATGTACTCCACATTCAGCAAAGGCACCAGCAGCGACAAATACACCAGAATCTCGAACCATTTCCATTGGCTCTGGACATCCTTGGTTCGGTGGTAAAGGATTAACTGGCGCCACGTGTAAAAGGCTTTGGCTAAGAAATACACCAGCAACCCAAAAAAGATCTGGTAGAAAATATCCAACAGGTAGGGACTGTTCACCCAGCGCTGGTTCAGGCTAGGATAGAAAAGGTGCAAAAGCAGGCACAGGTACGCTCCAAGGCCCCCTTTCACAAAAAGGCCCCAAAGCGGAGAAGTAAACTCCTCACTGCGCTGAATAGGCACGTTGTAGCGCTGATGCAGGAAAACCGACAGGATGAACACCACAGACAGCAGGTTGTTCAGGTAAGGAACCGCCGCATTGGCCTGACCCGTATGCCCCTGGTGAGCTAAAAACAAGACATTACCCAGCAGCAAAACCCAGCTCACGCTTCCGGTCAAAAAGCATAACTGTTTGATGGTTTTGTCTTGGGGCATTGGAAAGAGTGCCTGCTTGTGCGGGTTATGTATTTTCTGTGGGTGAATACGAGATTTTTTTAAAAGTAACTAAAAAAAAGTTATGTTCTTCCAATTGCCCTTCGGTCTGATTTTCAGGTTAACTGAAAGGGGTTGAAAGACAATTATTTATTATCTGAGTTGGTTGAATAAGGCCTCAGAATAGGTTATATCTATATAGGAAACGCTAAATTTTTGACAATGATTCACCTAAATTCCCTTAGAATAAAACCTGTACCTGTATATAATATGGAATTTAATTTTAATTAATTGAGAGTGAGAGGGTTGGTGTAAGGTTCAGAGAGAATTAAAAGAACAGGGGTGGGGAAAGGAAGAAGAACCTGTACCAAGTTGTTTTCTTGAAAAAGCTAATATCCCTTAGTTTAAAAGGCTTCAAAAACTGTTTCTGGACTTTTCCTTTCTCCTGGCTGCATCTCTCCAACTTTCTCCAAAGCTCTTCCTAAGGCATCTTTCCGCAGAGAGGCAGTAAATTGCCCTTCTAAACAAATTTTGCTCTGCCCGGATAACCCAGACAGAGCAAAACAGGAGGTAAATCAATTAAATGAGCCAGACTTGCCCGAATCCTAGCGGCTGTAGTTTGGAGCCTCGCGGGTGATCTGCACATCATGCGGATGGCTCTCGCGCAGACCGGCACCGGTGATTTTCACCATTTTGGCTTTCTTCAGGGCTTCAATGTCAGGAGCGCCGCAGTAGCCCATGCCGGCTTTCAAGCCGCCTACTAATTGGTAAAGCACTTCGCCAGCTAAGCCTTTGTACGGCACGCGGCCCACAATACCTTCCGGTACCAGTTTCTTTACATCGTCCTCGGCATCCTGGAAGTAGCGGTCTTTGGAACCTTCGCCCATGGCTTCAATGGAACCCATGCCGCGGTAGGTCTTGAACTTACGACCCTCGTAGATCTGCATGTCGCCAGGGGCTTCCTCGGTACCGGCTAGCAAAGAACCAATCATCACCGTGCTGGCACCGCCACCGATGGCTTTCACCACGTCGCCGGAAAACTTGATACCACCGTCAGCGATTACTGGTACGCCGGTTCCTTCCAGACCTCTTACGGCTTCAATTACCGCAGACAACTGGGGAACCCCGATGCCGGCGATGATGCGGGTAGTACAAATGGAACCCGGACCAACCCCTACTTTCACGGCGTCGGCGCCGGAATCTGCCAAGGCTCTGGCACCTTCCGCGGTAGCTACGTTACCGGCAATCAGGTCCACGTTAGGGAAAGCGTCTTTGATTCTGCTAACAGCGTCCATCACCCCTTTGGAATGGCCGTGGGCAGTATCAACGCTGATGACGTCTACCCCAGCCTCTACCAGGGCGCCTACACGGTCCAGCACATCTGGCGTTACGCCAACGGCGGCCCCCACGCGCAGACGACCGAACTCGTCTTTGCAGGCGTACGGACGGTGCTTTCTTTTCAGGATGTCTTTGTACGTGATCAAGCCGACCAGAACGCCGTTCTCGTCAATCACGGGCAGTTTCTCGATTTTATATTCCTGAAGGATGTCCTCGGCCTTGTCTAGTTCAATGCCTTTGGGAGCGGTTACCAGGCGGTCTTTGGTCATGATCTCGGAAACCTTCACGGAGAAGTTTTTCTCGAACCGAAGATCGCGGTTGGTGATGATGCCCACCAGTTTCTTGTCAGCAGAAACAATAGGAATACCGCCAATCTTGTGCTCCTTCATGAGTTGGATGGCCTCGCCAAGAGTGGCGTGCTCATCCAGTGTTACCGGGTCCAGGATCATTCCGCTTTCTGAGCGTTTCACTTTGCGCACCAGCTCGGCTTGCTGTTTGATGCTCATGTTTTTGTGGATGATCCCGATGCCGCCTTCCTGGGCCATGGCAATCGCCATCTCGGCCTCGGTCACGGTGTCCATGGCAGCAGATACCAAAGGAATGTTCACCCGGATGTTGCGGGTAAGCTGGGCAGATGTATTTGTATCTTTAGGAAGTACCTCTGAGTAGGCGGGTAATAAGAGAACGTCGTCGTAGGTAAGCGCTTCGAACAACAGATTGGGAGCGTGAGACTGCATAGCAAATAGCGTATATGGTATTTGCCACGTAAAATTAAGGGAAAAGTTGAATATCCTAGTGTCTGGGTAAAAACTTTCTACTGGTAGAGTCGCTGTTTATGGGTTACTTCCCTAAAAACAGGGGAAAAGCGGTATCGTCTAGTATACCGGAAACGAGGGGTCTACTTCTTCTGCCCAGGCATGTACGCCGCCTTTCAGGTTCAGCAGATTGGTAAAGCCGTGGCGTTGCTGCAGGAACATCAAGGCCTGGGCGCTCCTGAAACCATGGTGGCAAATAAGCACGGTAGTTTTGCCTTTGTCAAGGTTAACCGCTTGTTTGGGGAGATCGGCTAGGGGAATGAGCTGGCCGCCCAGGTTGCAGATTTCCCATTCCTGCGGTTCGCGCACGTCAATGAGCTGCAGGGGTTCCTGTTGGGCAAGGCGTTCTTTCAGTTGTTGGGGTGTAATCTCTGGCAGCATGGCGCAAAGATACCTCAAATAAATTTGCCATTTAGGCCAGGCAAAAGGAGCAACCTATCCCGAAGCTTCTATTTTTGTGCCCGTTACGTATGCCCGTTTGTGTTTTAAGGCTGTTTTCTGAGAAAGCGCCCGAAAACCCAAACAGGCCAATTCTTTCTTTATGGATTTTCTCTCCCCAGGTACTTGGGATCTAGCAACGGTCACCGAGGTAGTAGGCGTGATCACCGGGTTGCTGTGTGTGTGGCTCGCCGCCAAACAAAACATCTGGACCTTTCCCATCGCGCTCATCAGCGTGACCTTGTACATCATCATATTCTACGACGCCCGCCTGTATGCTGACATGGGCCTGCAAGTGATGTTTGCCGGGCTCAATTTCTATGGCTGGTACCTATGGCTCTACAAAGGAAACCACCGGGAGGAGCGACCCGTCACCAGAATGACGTCTAAGCACTGGATATGGCTGCTGTTGTTTGTGCCGCTTTTTACGGCCGGTCTGGGTACCTACCTGCACTACAACACCGATGCCGATTTAGCTTACTGGGATGCCGCCACCACTGCCGTAAGTTTAGGAGCCCAATGGCTCATGAGCCGGAAAAAACTGGAAAATTGGCTGATCTGGATTGTAGTAGATGCGGTGTACGTGCCCATTTACCTTTACAAGGAGCTTTACCCAACGGCGGTGTTGTATTTTCTGTACCTCGCTTTGGCTTGGTGGGGTTATGTAGACTGGAAGAAGAGCCTACAGCGTGATCAGCAGAAGCATGGTGCCCAAGCATTGGCTGGTTAGAAGGAAGTGCTTTCGTTTAGGTATTGATATTTCTGCTTACATGAACAGGCTTTTCTTTACATGAACAGGCTTTTCTTAACAAAGAAACTTCATCACGTTAGTTTTTGAGGAGGTAGCCAACGGAGACAATACTGATGTTTAAAATTACTGGCCCAATCTAATGTCAGCGGCTCTATCCCCTAGTATTTTCCCGAGCCTAAGTCCTTCATCTACCGCAATTTTATAGTGAATTCCTGCGTAGACCCGTGAGAGGGCTACTTCGGCGGCTAAACTGGAAAAGGAGGGATACTGTCTGGCAGCCGAACCATTCCAGGTGTAGGTATTATCCGTTACCGGAATGTTGTTCCCTAATTCTCTGGTTAACACCTGCATGACTCCGCCAACAATATAGGAAAGGGCTGAGGGATATTCGGGATAAGGAGGAGTAGGTACCAATGTCTGCCAGTTGGGATCAATGAACCGATTAATATAGGTAACAGGGCGCATGAGATTATAATGGAACTTCATTTTCCATAGCACAATGATGGCGTCCCGATGAACAATTCCGGTTTTGGCATAAATCTCGGCCGCTTCATGAAGGGAAGCTCCCCGCTGTCTCAATACATCTGTTACAATTGAAACAGTGTGTCCGGGAACGGGATACCCTTTGCCCACACCTCCTACGTCAGCCCAGTTTCTGTGCAGCACCTGAAGAGGCCCGGGAGGTGGCCGCCAGCTTGAAACCTAAATGGAGATGATGAATTGGGTCTCTTCTAATGTTCTGAGAAAGTGGAAGAAATCTAAGGCTTTGAAGTCTGTTTATTGCCTTGTGGAAAAGAATAGTCCAAAAAAAAATCTGCCGTTTAAAGTAACTCTTTTACTTTTTCTAACGATAAGCAGAAGGTTACTCACCCATTCCACAATGATTTGCATATGAAAAACATAGTACGTATTTGGCTTGCCCTCACCCTGTGTTTCGGCCTGAGTAGTCAGGAACTGATGGCGCAGGAGGCAGATTCTCTTAAGAAGTACCAGACCCCGGTAGTTGCCCAAGATACCTTAAAGAAATACCAGGACTCAGTAGCATCACCGGTAAAGCAGCCTTTCTTCAAGTCGAAAGCATTTAGAGCCACCATTATTCCTACTATTTTAATTGCATACGGTCTGACCACCATTAAAGACAACGGCATCTACAGTAGTTATGACGCAAAGCGGGATATTCAGAAACACTTTCCTAATTTCAGAACCAAAATTGACAACCCATTGCTCATTGCGCCTTACGTAGAACTGGCGGCGGCCAACCTCTTCAACATAAAGTCCAACCATGATTTCCTGAATACTTCTATTTTGATTCTGAAGGCCGAGGCCATCTTCGCGGTTACGGTATTTGGGATAAAGCAAGTCTCCAACCAGGAACGGCCCAACGGGGAAAACAAGGAGTCCATGCCGTCGGGGCATACGGCTCAGGCATTTCTGGCGGCTTCTATCTTGAACTCAGAGCTAAAGCACAAGAGCCCGTGGTACGGAATTGGCGCGTATACCATCGCCACCAGCGTGGGTGCCTTCCGGATGCTGAACAATAAGCACTGGCAATCAGATGTGTTTGTGGGCGCGGGTATAGGCATGCTGTCTTCGCACTTGGCCTACCTCTCTCACCGGAACCGCTGGGGCCGCAAGCCGTCCATCGTGCAGTTGTCGCCCGCCTATATTTACGGAACCCCCGGCTTTGCTTTCACCATGAACCTGGATGACTATAAGAACCGCAAAAAGAATCCGGCTTATTTCAAGAGCTTTAACTAGCCTTTCCTGAAAGCGGTTTTAGGGGTGATTCCAGGAAAAACCACTTAAAACGATAGCAGCAAAACCCGTAACGAAGGTTGCGGGTTTTGCATTTTATCTCGGTTCACCAGGCTTGTTTTAAGCTTATTTGATGAAATCGGGCTAAAAACCGGGTTAAATTTGGTGGTGCATACCATTTCGTAGTTGATTTGCAGCTTATCCCTGGGCGTGTTTTCCAGAATGTGCCTTGCTTATACCAACCTACCTATGAGAAAAATCTTCCTTGTCTGCCTTTTCCTTTTTGTAGTCTCTGCTTCAGAGATCCTGGCCCAGAACACCCGCCGTCATGACACCAATTACAACGGCTGGTTTATGTATTTCGGGACCCACAAGCTAACCGATAAATGGAGTATCCACACCGAGTTCCAGTTGCGGCGGTACCACGTGGTGTCAGATCCGCAGCAGTTCATGCCTCGCCTGGCTTTGGTTTATAATCTGTCAGACAGGGCTTCTCTGGCAGGGGGGTACGCGTATGTGCACACCTATCCCTACGGAGACAACCCAGCCGCCGATGATTTTCCTGAGCACCGTACTTATCAGCAGCTTCAGCTGAAAGACCAGCAAGGGATCTTTGGATTGCAGCATCGGTTCAGGCTGGAGCAGCGGTGGATCAAGTTTGCCGGCGCCGAGGAGTACACTTACCTAAACCGGGTGCGGTACCAGTTTAAAACCACTATTCCGTTGGCGGGCCCTACCCTGGAAGACAAGGAATTCTACCTGAGCTTGTATGATGAAGTGTTCGTGAATTTCGGACCGAACGTGACCAACAACGTCTTTGACCAGAACCGCGCCTACGCCGCCGTGGGGTACCGTTTCCACAAAGACGCTACGCTGGAGGTAGGCTATCTGCACCAACACGTGGCGCAGCGCAACGGCATCTGGTTTGAAAGTAACCACACTCTGCAAGTAGGCCTCACCTATAACCTTGATTTCCGGAAGAAAACCACCACCACTACTCTGTAAGGCTACCGAAATCAAGTCCATCATTGGTCCTGGTATTGAGTAGCGGATCCTTGTTTCGGGTAGATTCCGGCGAGATCAATTTTTCTGTACTTTCGTTATAATACCTTTCCGTTTCAGGGTTGAAATAAGGAATTTGGGCCTGAAACACCGTTCTCTTAAAACATCCCTAGCGTGATAAAGATAGCCATCACCGGACCCGAAAGTACCGGCAAATCAACCTTGGCGGCTCAACTGGCGCTGCACTTCAACGCGCCCTGGGTGCCTGAATACGCGCGCACTTACCTGAACCAGTTGGAGAAACCCTACGAGGCCCCAGACCTGGAGGCGATTGCCCGCGGCCAGTTGGCCCTTTGGCAGGAGGAAATGGAGAGGACGTCCCTGCTTTTCCTGGACACTGAGATGCTGGTGCTTAAGATTTGGTATGAGCACGCCTACGGCACTACTTCCTCGTTCATTCTGCAGGAACTCAAGCAACAGCAGATAGACCTGTACCTGCTCATGGACATAGATTTGCCTTGGCAGCCAGATCCGCAGCGCGAGCATCCGCACCTGCGCCAGTTTTTCCATGACTGGTACAAACGAGAGCTGGACCAGATGGGCGCGAACTTCGTAGAGATTTCCGGCTCCGCCGATGAGCGCCTGCACCAGGCCATCCGGGCGGTGAAACAAGTGCTTCCTTCCTAACTTCCTCCTGCTATGAAAACCACCTACCTGGAAAACGAATACCTACGCCTGGGCGTGAAAAGCGCTGGAGCCGAGCTGTGCAGCCTGGTCAAGAAAGACAACAACCTGGAGTATCTCTGGCAAGCCGATGCCTCGTTCTGGAACCGGCACGCGCCGGTGCTTTTCCCTATTGTAGGCCGTTTGCCCCAAGACCAGTACCTGCACCAAGGCAAGCCCTATACGTTGCCCCAGCACGGGTTCGCCCGCGATCAGGAATTTGAACTGGTGGAGGAAAGCCAACACCAATTGGTGTATGAACTAAAAGCCACCCCAGAGAGCCTGAAGGTGTATCCGTTTTCGTTTGTGTTGCGCATTGTTTACACTCTGCAGGACCAGACAGTGGAGGTGCGGTGGCAGGTGCACCACGCCGGCGAGGGAGAAATGCTGTTTTCCATTGGCGCGCACCCCGCGTTCAATGTGCCCCTGGTGCCCGGCAGCTCCTTTGAGGATTATTACCTGGAGTTCTCCCAACCCGAGCTGTTGTCTAGGTACCTGCTGGAGGACGGAACCGGCCTGCAGAACGGCCAGACAGAGCCGGTCCTGGAGAATATGGCCATTTTGCCCCTGCGCTACGGACACTATGAAAAAGACGCCTTGGTATTCAAGGATTTCCGGTCTGAGCGCGTGACCCTCAAAAGCGACCAAAACCCGCATTTTGTGCAGATGCAGTTCGCTAACTTCCCCTACTTAGGTATCTGGACGAAACGCGTAGGGGCGCCATTCCTGTGTATTGAACCCTGGTACGGCATCGCCGGTACGGCCGGAAACCCGGTAGAACTCCGTGATAAAGAAGGGATGCAGTCTCTGGGGACCGGTGAAACCTTTGACGTGGCCTATTCCATTACCGTAGGGTAGCCGCTTTGGGCCTGCTTTTCAGGAAAGGGCCTTGAAACAGACAATGTAAACTGGTACAGAAAATATCCCAGTACACTAAGAGCTAGGACCTGTAATAACCTTATCTCGCTGAAGTTAAACGGTGTTTTCCATCGCGCCAAAAAGCCTTGAGGAGTGGGTCTGGAAACTGATCCAGGTTGTGAGGACCAGGAAATGGCGGTAGCTTTGCCGGCAGCGGCTTTGTTAGAAGAAAGCAGGCTTAGTTCAGGTTAACACAAACATCCATGGAAGTAAAAGACAGCAACGGAACCCTGCTCAACGAAGGAGACTCGGTCACCGTGATCAAAGATCTGAAAGTGAAGGGATCGTCCACCACCATCAAGAGAGGAACGGTGGTAAAGAAAATCAGGCTCACCGATGACGCCGAAGAGATTGAAGGCCGTGTGGAGAGAACCGTCATGGTTTTGAAAACTTGTTTCCTGAAGAAGGTATAAAGGTGAAACACCTTAAAAACAGAAAAGGCGCTTTGGGCGTCTTTTCCGCTTTTCAGGCAAAAAGCAGGGTGGACTGCTTCCGTTTTCTTACGAGACCATTACATTGCCGGTAGGGTCCAGCGGCAGAAATGGGTTAAAGGCTACCTCCCACAAATGACCGTCCAGGTCCTGGAAATAGCCACTGTACCCTCCCCAGAAAACCTTTTCGGGTTTCTTGACGATAGTGACGTCTTTGGTTTCCAGTTCCTGAAAAAGCGCGTCCACTTCTGCCTCACTGCGGAGGTTGTGCGCCAGGCTAAACCCCTTGAAGCTGCTTTGCTCAAACGGAACCTGCGCAACATGGGCTAACTCTTGGGCCCCAAACAAGGCTAACTGAAAGCCGTTAAGCTGAAAGAACGTAATGCCTTCCTGGCTGCCTTCTGCGCGCTGCCAGCCAAATACGCTCTCATAAAAATCAGTGGCGGTGGCAACATTGGCTACTCCCAGGGTGATCAACGTGATTCTAGGTTCCATAATTTAGGTAACAAGGGTTGGGTTTAGGGTATCGTTTTTACCTGCTTTTCGCGAAAATACCTTCAAAACAAAAGGCTAAGAAGCCGGGAGGATGTTCAGTTGCTGCAGGATTCTGCGGGTGATGGTTTTGCGGCAATTGGCGAAGTGCTCGTTTGGGGTGGCCACGTCTTTGTGCAGCCGGGTGGCGAAGAAGTAGACGTTCTCTTTTGTCTCCACGTAGCCCACCCACCAGCCGCTGTCGGTGCCGGCGTAGTTGGTCCAGCCGGTTTTGGCGCGTAGGGTATAGGCCGGGGTCTGCTCCACCACCATCATCTGTTTCACCTTCCGGAGGGTCTCTTTGGAAAAGGGCAGTTTCTCGGCGTGGAACTTCCGCAGGAACTCAATCTGGCTTTTAGGCGAAATGGCGAAATCACCGTAGTTCCAGAAATCGGCGCCTTGGGCATTGATGAATTGGCCGTTGCCGTACCCGCAGCGTTTAAGCCACCTTTGGTATTTGTCTTTGCCCAGGCGCTCGGCCAGCCAAACGTAAAACCAGACGGTTGAATTGGCAAAGGCGCTTTTCATGTCGGTGTCAGCATTCCAGGCGGCGACGCTCCGTTGCTGGCCATCCCATTTCAGCACCTCGTATTCATCCTTAACGGTTTTCTCTTCCAGCAGAATAAGTGAGTTCAGGATCTTGAAGGTGGAGGCAGGCAAAGAGGCGCGCCTGGCATCAGCTGGGTCACTGTACGTCCACTGGTTTTTCCGGAGGTCATAAACGGTAATGCTTCCTTCCAGGCCACACTCCTCAAACGGCTTCTGTAGACTCTGGCCCAGCAATAGCATCGGAAACAGAACCAAGATCAGGAGAGGAACAGCTGAATATTTCATGGATAGGGGCGGGTTTTTCCGGGCTAAGTTTACTTAAATATTTCTTTAGGACCGGGCTGATACAGAGGCTTTCTGCTTGTTTTCTGAAAACCGGCTAAAAAACAGAAAATAGGAAAACATCTATACCTGCTTCCTGTTTCTTTAGAAATGTGCCCTGTGAACAGAATTTAGAAGGTTTGATTAGAGAAGTTCAACTAGGTTCTGTTGTAATCCAAAATGAGAAGTTTACCTTTATGTTAGAATCTATTCCCTTGCCTTCCACTCGCTCAGTCATGCGGTACGAAACCAAAAACTCTTTTAACAGGACGTTCTACGTGATAGAGCATAATCCTGAGTTGGATATTATAGATACGCTCTGGTACGGGTACGCTTCTCAGAACGACCTGCGCGCAGCTATGGAAGTGGGCCTGAAGGTATTGGAGGAAACCAACTGTGCCTACAAACTGAACGATAATATTGCGTTTAACGGGCCTTGGGCAGAGGCGGTGAAGTGGCTGGAGAAAGATTGGCTTCCCCGTGCCATGCAAGCGGGTTTGCGCTTTTTGGCCCACGTAGCCTCTCCGCATTCGTTTGGCGAAGCCAGCGGAGAGGCCATGGAGGTAAGCCTTATTGGGCAGAAACTGAAATACAAGATGTTCCGCAGTCGGCAGGAAGCCTTGGACTGGTTGAAAGCCTGCCAGGAAGAACAGGTTGCCATAGGGCAATAACTTTCCTGCCGGTTACTTCTGCCATCCTTTTGGGGCCTCTTTTCTGGAAACGGCCCTAAAACCCGCTGGCATTGCGCCGGGGCATGGGTTCTTCCTGAGCCTCGGTGCCGTCATTTACCACAAAAAGGGTTCTGGTTGGGTAAGCAAACTCAATTCCTCTTTTCTGGAACTCCTCAAATATCCTGAAGTTGATGCTCTGCTGAATGTCCATGTACTTGTTGTACTGGTCGCTCAGCACATAGTAGCATGTCTCGTAATCAAGGCTGGAGTCTCCGTAGTTCATAAAGTGTGATCGGTCAAATTCCACGGGCGAGTGCTCTTTCACAATGCCTTCAATCAGGCCCGGAATCTCTTTCATGTTCTCCAGGGAAGTCTGGTACGTGACCGTGATTTTGAACACCACCCGGCGGCGCACCATCTGTTTGTAGTTATGGATGCGCGATTTGGTCAGGTCACTGTTGGCGAATACCAACAACTCGCCTGAAAGGCTCTTGACGCGGGTGGTTTTGATGCCGATGTAATCCACGGTGCCCGATTTATCGTCTATCACAATGAAATCGCCGGTCTCAAAGGGGCGGTCAAAGAAGATCACGAAGTAGTTGAACACGTCACCCAGAATGTTCTGCGCCGCCAAGGCAATGGCAATACCCCCAATTCCAAGACCAGTGATAATGGTGGTCACGTTGTACCCCATGTTGTCAAACAGGAAGAGCAGGCCCACCATCCAGATGACGGCGTTGATGATGAGCATGAGCCCGCCCAACTGCTTCACTTTCTCCTCGCCCCGGCTCTGTTTCCGGACATACGACTTAAGCAACAGCAGAATGGTGGAAGAGATGAGGCGCACAAACAGAAAGGTGATCACCATGGTAGTGACCACGCTCAGCAGGTTCTGGGCTTTCTCAGAAAGGGTAAGATAGCTGATGCCGGCATGGATGATGGCAAAGTACAGCGCAGGCATCAGGAAACGGTCAATACCTTCCACCGCCAGGTCATCTATATGCGTCTTGGTTCCTTTAACCCAGTTTTTGAACCGGTTAAAGAAAACGTGCTTAAAAGACCTGAGCAACAGCAGCCCAATAATGATGGCCCCCAGAGCGAAGAGGTAATCAAAAACGCTGTTATGATAGTAGGTTTGATTTAACAGTCTGTTCATTTCTCCCATAGATGCATCTACCCGGCAGTAGAAGGTGAATACTAACGCAAAGGGGTATGTACGAGGAACCCTTGGCGGTTAGTTACCTTTCCCTTATGGGTGGGCTTGGGAGAAAACCTGAAGGACTACGTGGTCCTTAGCTGAAGAAATGAAAGTAAATGGCAGTTTAAGGCTTGGATTTCGACTTGGCGGCCTGGGCGGCTTTCAGGTCACAGCCCTCTTTGCGACGGGTGTCGGTGATAGAGAAGATTTTCCAGCCCTGGGGACTGCGGTACAGTTGAAAGGCATCTACCCCGCAGTGGCTGAAGGTATCGCCTACGTAAAAGGCGTACTCGCACCAAAGGGTGGCCAGGTCGCCGTCTATGTTCACTTTCACGTCCCAGATGCGTTCATCCAGCACCTGCGGGTGAGGCTGGGCAATCATCTCCACGAACTTGTTGATGGGCGTTTCCCGAGGCATGACCTTTCCGTCTTTACCCGCGCTCACCGAAAGCAGCCGGGCCTCAGGAGCCAGCACCGATCGGGCCATGGAGCTGTCACTGGCCCGCATGCCGTCAAAGAAACGCACCACCGCAGCCTCCACCGCCTTGGCATCTGCTGATAGTGGGGTTGGAGCGGCTTTCTTGCTCTGGGCAAAAGCCGCGGTAGTTAAAAAGAGGCAGAAGACAAGCAGCAAGGACAGACGCATAAGAGATGGGTTTTGGAGGTGTTTTTCTGAAAAGACGTGAAAAGAACCGATGCCTGTTTTCGAACGAAAGGGGCCGGCGGGGTTGACTCATTGGGTTAAATCAGGATCATTCTATCCTGGAGCAGGGCCCTGAGCTCCGGCGGAAGCCCGAAGTGGGTATCCATGAAATCGTCCAGGACCTGGCGGGTGTGCGCCGACATACATTCCTGCAGTCCTTCCATGGCCTCGCCGCTGATCAGGTAAGGCATGTAGGTGTAAAGCAAATCGCGGCCATCGCACTGGGCCATGATCTGGTATTCTGTGCAGGCTTCGCGGGGAGTGCCCGTAACGATGCAGTGCGAAAGCCAGTTCTCCAGATTCAACGGATCTGGCAAGGAAAGAAGGGCCTCGCGCCGGGCCACAAAATCTACGTGCTCCGCAAAGAAGGCTCTTATATTCTTTTTTGACTCTAGAGATAATTCATCCCGTAACTGTTGGGCGCAGGTCAGGCACATAGCATACTCAAAAACCACCTCCTCCACGCCGTCCTGCGGGTACACACGCATTGATTTCTCTACTATATAATTGGTCCCGTCTTGCAACAACGGGGAATGGCAGGAAATACAGGAATGGAACGGCTCTCCCGCCGCCTGAGAGTAAAATTCCTGGGGCAGAGGCTCAAATTCATGTGACAGGTGAATAGGAGGTAAATCCATGGGCAATTGACGTTTAGCGAATGGTTCTCCTAAGTTAGGGTTTTACCCCGATTGCAAAATCCTGAAAGCGTGTTTTTGTGCTGTTTTCTGGAAAGTAGGCCCTAAACCGACGGTGACTCCCCTAAATCATTCTTATGGGCGGCAAAGATTCCTTGGAGAAGTAAAAACCCTTTATGATGCTCCTTTCTGATTTCAGGCTTTAAACAGAAGGAGAGAAAACCAAAAAGAGAACCGCGAGGAGGAGAAAGAAGGCAAGAGGAGGTTGGCACTGTTTGTCTTTTTGTTCTGGCCGAAAGGAGAGGGGGCGAAAAGAAAAATTAGCATCTTTGGCGTAGCTAATGAATCTTCTATGAAACGTGCTCCCATTGCGCTCTGCCTCCCGTTTTTGCTGTCAACTGTCCTGATGGCCTGTACCAGCCACCCCTATACCGCCACCAACCGCGTTTATAAGAAACAAGCCAGAGCCTTTGCCAAAACCCTGCGGGCCACACCGGTGACCAACCCCGGGGAAGACAGTCTTCGCCAAGGTGATCAGTGGGTAGGCACCACCAACTTCAACCTCCGGAAACCCAATTACGTTGTCATCCACCACACGGCCCAGAACTCAACCGAGCAGACGCTAAAGACCTTCACCATTCCTAAAAGCCAGGTGAGCGCGCATTACGTTATCGGGAGAGATGGCAAGGTATACCACATGCTAAGCGACTACTTGCGGGCATGGCATGGCGGCGCGGGCAAATGGGGCAACAACACCGACCTGAATTCCTCCTCCATCGGGATTGAGCTGGACAACAACGGGTCAGAGCCGTTTGCTCAGGAGCAGATCAACAGCCTTCTGCAGGTGTTGGCCATCCTCAAGAAAACCCACGGCATTCCGGCGGCCAACTTCATCGGGCACTCAGACATCGCGCCCACGCGCAAGGTAGACCCTAACCCTACTTTTCCCTGGAAACAACTGGCTCAGGCCGGTTTCGGGATCTGGTATGACGAGGAAGCCGTCCGGAACTCGGTCTTCGAAACCATCATTCCCCCTTACCAGGACTCCACTTCCGTTTCCCTGGACAGCACTAAGGTGCCCACACCGGTTATAGCGGTACCCACTACCGTGGTGGACGTAGATACCATTCCCTTGACTTTCCAGCCTAAAGATGCCTTGCGCATTATTGGGTTCGATGTCTCCAACCTGGAGGCCGCCACCAAGGCTTTCAAGCTGCATTTCATTCAGAAGGAAGTGAACGGCGTGCTCACCGATGACGACAAGAAGGTTTTGTACCATCTTTATAAAAAGAGCCTGTAAACGGTTTTCCCCCTTAAGGGAGGCAAGCAGCGAAGTTTTTAGGAAAGGAGCCCTCGGGAATAGTGCCTGAATGCTCTGTCTGGTTTTTGAAGCAGGAGGAATCTTCTCTTTCGGGAAAACTAATCTGGTTTTTGGCTTGTTTGGCAGAAATGCGCCGTAAACCGGGGCACAACTTCGGGAAAGCCAACACTTTCCCGTAACTTTAAGCGTTTTGAGAAGGCGGGTTTTGTGCCCGTGAATAGTCGCATGCCAGAAATTAAGAAGATTAAACCCCCACGCACCAAATACCACAAATGGATCAGGAATCTCTGGAGGCTTTTTGTCTTCGGGGGGATTTTCACCATCCTTTATTTCGTTTCCGTGGACCTCAACCTGTTTTACCTGTTTGGAGAATCTCCCGGGCTGGATGATCTGGAGAACCCCAGAAACAACCTGCCCTCTGAGATTTACACGTCAGATGGTCTGTTGGTAGGCCGGTATTTCCGGGAGAACCGCGACCTGGTACCCTATGACAGCATTGCCCCCATCATGGTCAAGGCCTTGGTAGCCACCGAGGATGAGCGCTTCTACGAGCACCAGGGCATTGACCCTATTTCAGTGATGGCAGCGGTGAAAGACAACCTGAAAGGCGATTCGCGCGGGGCCTCTACGCTTACGCAGCAGTTAGCCAAAAACCTCTATAAAACGCGTACCAAGAACACCAAAGGGATTCTGGGGCACGTGCCGCTGGTGTCTACGGTGGTAGCCAAAACCAAAGAGTGGAATACCTCTATTAAATTAGAGCAGCGCTACACCAAAGACGAGATCCTGGGCATGTACCTGAACACCGTGGATTTCGGGAGCAACGCCTTCGGGATCAAAGTAGCGTCCAAAACCTTCTTCAGCACCACGCCAGACAAACTGAAACCCGAGGAAGCCGCCATGCTGGTGGGTGTCTTGAAAGCTCCTACCACCTACAACCCTAGGTTCAACCCCAAAAATGCCTTGGCCCGCCGAAACGTGGTGTTGCAGCAGATGGCCCGTAACAAGGTGATCACTTCGGCCCAGGCCGATTCCCTGGCTAACCTTCCCATTGACCTGAAGTACCATGTAGAGCAGCACCTGGACGGAGTGCCCGCCTATTACCGCCAAGCCGTGAACGAATTTGTGCGCAAATGGGCCGAAGAACGGGAGCTGGATATCTACGCCGATGGCCTGAAAGTCTACCTGACCATTGACTCCCGCATGCAGCGCCTAGCCGAGGAAGCCCTCCGCGAGCGGATGAAAAGCCTGCAAAGCCGGTTTGAAGGCCACTGGCGCGGCAAGAACCCGTGGGTAGATGACCAAAATAAAGAGATCCCGGGTTTCATAGAAACGGCCATAAAACGGACCGGGGTTTACCAGTCGCTTAAAAACAAGTACGGGTCAGACACCGCCGCCATCAACGCCGCCCTGAACACACCCAAAAAGATGACCGTTTTCAGCTGGAAAGGCCCCAAAGAAATGACCATGAGCTCAATGGACTCTTTGCGGTATTACAAGCGGTTCCTTCGGGCCGGTATGATGACCATGGACCCGTTCACCGGGCACATTAAAGCCTGGGTAGGCGGTATTGACTACGAGAACTTCAAGTACGACCACGTGAAACAGGCTAAGCGCCAACCCGGCTCTACGTTCAAGCCGTTTGTGTACGCGGCCGCCATTGATGGAGGCTACTCGCCCTGTGATAAAATACAGGACAAGCGGGTCACCATTAAATATGTGGAGAACGGCAAGCCCATGGAATGGACGCCGCACAACGCCAGCTATTCCATCTCGGGTAGTAATATGACCTTGCGCCACGCCATGGGACGTTCCATTAACACCGTGACCGCTCAACTCACCGAAGCCATCGGGTGGGACACCGTACGCAAATTTGCCCGTCAGTTAGGAATCACGAGCCCATTGGAGGCAGTGCCTTCCATTGGTCTGGGTTCTTCTGATGTAAGCATCTATGAGATGGTGAATGCCTACAGCACTTTTGTGAACAACGGCTTCCTGAACAAGCCCATGCTGGTGATGCGCATAGAAGACCGCAACGGAAACGTGGTGGAGCAGTTCACTCCGCAGCAGAAACGTGTGATCTCAGAAGAAACCGCTTTCCTGATGGTGCACATGCTTAAGGGGACTATGGAGGAGCCGGGCGGTACCTCACAGGCTTTGTGGGAGTATGACCTCTGGAAGAAAGGAAACCAGGTAGGCGGTAAAACCGGAACTACCTCTAACCACTCAGATGGCTGGTACATGGGCGTAACCAAAGACCTGGTGACGGGCGTGTGGGTAGGCGGCGAGGACCGAAGCATCCACTTCCGGACTTCCTCTACCGGCGAAGGTTCCAAGACCGCACTCCCAATCTTCGGCCGGTTCATGGAAAAGGTGTATCGCGACCCTAGTCTTGGGGTTAAGCTGGGTGCCTTTCCTAAGCCTAAGGTGAAGATCAACAAGCCTTATAACTGCATCACCGTGGTGCCTCGTAAACCGAAAGTGGTAGACACCACCGCCGTAGATACCATGCTGGAGCAACTGAACGACAGTATTTCTTCTCAGTTCTAGGCGAAATCAGTTTGTAAGTGGGTGCGGAGCCCGCTTACACGTTTTAAGCCCCGAAAAGGAAAACATAGGTTAAAACACCCATGCTTTCCTTTTCGGGGCTTTTTTTGTGGTCGCTTCCTCGGTTTGTGGGTACCTGCCGCTTCTCCTTCTACCTGCTTTCTTAAACAGTAGAGTGGGTTTCCTTGCTCTACTTTACAGGCCGTCCTTCTTATGAAAGCCTTTCAATCCTTTATAGTTCTAATGCTTGATGGTGGCAGGAAAGGCCTAAGCCGCAGGACTTTCCTTAATCTATTTTCCTAAGCGAACTATTCCACGCCAAAAAGCCACATCTGAGTTTATAGGAATGCGCCGCGTTAGGAGGGAGTATGCATGATATCCTGCCGGATTGGTTAGGGGAGATAATACTTGGTGATTTACTACTCGTAAGAGGCAAGAATCTTTTTGGAGTCAAAGTGAAAGAGGGGCTCCTTCGCTTTGACTCCGGAAGGTGGTTGTTTAAAGTGAGTTTAGAGGCAAGTGGCTTATTGTTAGGGCGTTTGCTGTTGGTGTATGGTTGTATCTATCTGAATTTTAAGTTCCAGTATTGCTATTTCTTATTAGGGGTATTATGATTAAAAAGAAAGTAGAATATAAGATAAGGATCTGATATTTAACTGGTTACCATTATGATTTTGCTTAATATTAAAATAATTAAATATTCGGAAAGGTCTAATGTGTACAGTTAAACGCTAGGCAGTTGTTTCATATACAATAATTTAAGGAAAGTTATTTTAAGGCATTTAACCTTTCCTATTATTAGAATATTTAAGGTCTCACTATGGAAATGGGTTTAAAAAGGTTTAAGTTCTTTATATGTGATTCTTAATTTATTTGAATAGTTATATTACTGGTATTGTTTGGTCAGGTTAAACTGTATAATTTTGAAACAAGTTGAATAATAGAAAATTGTACTCTTTATTTTTGTTTCATTAAATACTATACGGCTTATACGATAAAATTCTACTGTTTTCCCCATTGTACCTTGATCTAAAATAAAATTTAGAGGGTTGTTTGATTGATAACCCAGCTCAAGATGATGGAGTATAAATTCTGAATTGTATTTTCCCCCTCTGTGTAGGAACATAGTCAACGGTGCTGGTATATTGTTATACTAGTGCTTTAAGCCCCTGTGTTGTTTTAATCCTGTTCCTCTCAATTCTGTTTATATTCTCTTTCGCAGTACCTGCGAGGGCTCTCACTTCACTTTATTTACCTCTGATTCTCTTAATAGATTTATTTATAGAGGTTTAAAGTCGCGTCCAAATTGTACTAAGGCGTCATGTGTCCATGATTCCTTGCCCCTTGATCTTCCACCCACCACGCGCCATGAACCCTACCAAACCCATTCTTTTAAGCTTAGTTATTTTATTTTCCTGTCTTGTTCCCAAAAGCTCGCCTGCCAAGGCATTGCCTGAAGTAAAACTGAAAGTTGCCTCCAGTAAATCGTCTATCAGCAACGGAGCTGGCTTTTCTTACCGGCTTATCAATGATTTAGAGAAACTAGCACCTGCTTACTGGTCAGCCATCAACAACCCCTACGTGGAGGAGCCCTTAAAACTGGAAACCAACAGTGCAGCCGGTCCTAAAGGCAGAACACCCGCAGTCATCACCTTTAACACTCTTCCAGCCAAAAAATATGGTGACCTCCCGTTTGTGGTAACTGCCACTAGTACCAACCCCAATACCGCTATCACGTTTGCATCCTCTAACACAGCGGTGGCTACCGTGGCCAATACTACCCAGGGCTGGAAAGTGACGATCAAAGCGGCTGGCACCGCCAATATCATCGCCTCTCAGGCCGAGGGTGGGAAATTCGGCGCCGCTGCTCCGGTAAGCAGAGCTTTAGTGGTTTCAACTATTCCGGCGGTAATCACTTTTGGAACCCTTCCTGCCAAAACGGTAGGAGATGGACCCTTTCTTTTGATCGCTACCAGCACCAATACCACCACGCCTATTTCTTTCACTTCCTCCAACACCGCCGTTGCAACCGTTGCCAAGACCACCGAGGGCTGGAAAGCAACCATTATAGGAGCAGGTACCGCTAACATCGTAGCCACACAAGCGGCGGGCGGCAACTATTCGGCGGCGGCCTTGGTAAGCAGGGCGCTTACGGTAGCCCCTGGGATTACGGCTCCCGTTCCGGCGGTGATTTCCTTTCCCACACTGGTGGCTAAGAAGTTTGGTGATGCGCCTTTCTTCTTGCAGGCTACCAGTACCAACACCGGTACACCTATTGCTTTTGCTTCCTCTAACCCGGCAGTGGTAAGTGTAGCCAATACCACTGAAGGCTGGAAAGCCAGCATTATAGGTGCCGGTACCGCTACCATCACCGCATCTCAGGCAGCAGGTAACGGTTACGCCGCCGCTTCCAATGTTAGCCAAGTACAGGTAGTGGCTGCTATTCCGGCCGTTATTACTTTTGCGCCTTTGCTCCCTAAACTGGTGGGGGATGCGCCAATCCTTTTAACGGCCACCAGCACTAACACGGGCACTCCAATCACCTTCGCCTCCTCCAATTCAGCGGTGGCTACGGTAGCCAATACGCCTGAAGGGTGGAAAGCAACCATCGTAGGCGCAGGAACTGCTACAATTACGGCCTCCCAGGTAGCCGGTGGAAACTACACGGCAGCGGCTAGTGTCTCCAATTCTTTGGTGGTGAACGAAGTAGTGGCTACCCCATCGGTGATCTCGTTTTCTGCCTTGGCAAGTAAAAAGGTGGGGGATGTGCCCTTTCTATTAACCGCCAGCAGCACCAACTCTGTAACACCTATCACCTTTGCCTCTTCTAATGCTTCCGTTGTAACGGTCGCAAACACCATGGAAGGCTGGAAAGCCACTATTGTGGGAGCGGGTACCGCCACCATTATTGCCTCTCAGGCAGCTGGGAACGGATATGCCGCAGCCACCAGCGTAAGCCAGCCCCAAGTAGTGTCTACCATTCCGGCGGTCATTACTTTCAACGCGCTGCCTGCAAAGACAATGGGTGACGCTCCCTTTCTGCTAAATGCCACCAGCACCAATACTGCTACCCCCATCGCGTATACTTCTTCTAATCCTGCCGTAGCCACGGTGGCCCAAACCACCGAAGGTTGGAAAGCGACCATTGTTGGAGCCGGTACTGCTACTATCACCGCCTCTCAGGCAGCAGGCGGGAATTACGCCTCGGCCAGCCCGGTAAGTAGAGCCTTGGTGGTTTCCGCTCCCGTAGAAACAGTAACTCCGCCTTCTCCCGAGGCTTTCGTGCAGGGGGTTATTCCATATAAAAGCTACTGGGGGTACCACAAAGACAAAAGCAACCAGAGCATAGACAAACTGTTCAATGGCGTAATCAATGAAACGGTGCACATGGGTACCTCTGAAATGTTACCCGAAGCCGATATAGTGCTGAATTTTCCTGACGCTATGGAGGTGGAGTTGCAGAAGATCAGCTTCTACGATGGCCAGGGCACTATTCCTGTAGGCTATGAAATTCAGACCATTTATGTGGAGAAAGGAACAGGTAGAGAGATTGTGGGGCCATCTTACAACGGTAGCAAGTTCAACTACTGGATTGACCATGCGCTCACCACTCCTATTAGGGTAAGTGCCGTTATCCTTCGCAAAAAGAAAGGCGTACGGTTGCCAGATGAGATCAGGTTATACGGGAAATACAAGCCGTACACGCCTCCTTCCTTCACCAAGCCAGCCTACCCTTTGAAAAGGATGTTAGGGATTAACACCTATCCCGCTGACAACGCCAGTACCATTGCTGAACGGTTGGTGCAGAAGATCAATGCCATCGCTCCGTATCACGTGGTAAGGGATTATGTAGACTGGGAGATTCTGGAAACCAACCTGGCGGGGGAGTATGCTTTCCAACCCACCATGAAAGGAAACTGGAAACTAGACGATATCTACGCCCGCCACAAAGCCAAAGGCAAAGAAGTGCTGGTGTGTATCAAGAACATGCCCGGGTGGATGTTAGCTACCTACCCAACCGCCATCAGAGATGCTGAAAATGCCCCTATGCCTTACAAAGCCAGCTATACAACGGTAAGTAGCACAGGTTCCACCAACTACTTCAACGAGCAGTACAACGCCGACAAGCAGAACCCTGCCTCTTACGTGCAGGTAGCCAAAGTTGCCTTCCAGTTTGCGGCCAGATACGGGTCCAACACCAGCCTGAACCCAGCCCTGGTGAAAACCAAAAGCATCGTGAAGATCGGAATGAACCTGATTTCCAAAATGGAGGCCAATAACGAACCAGACCGGCACTGGAAAGGCCGACAGGCAAACCAAACCAGCGATGAATACGCCGCCTACCTAAGTGCTTTCTATGACGGCCACATGGGAACGTTGGGCGCCGATGTAGGAGTGAAACAAGCCGACCCGAACATGAAAGTAGTGTGTGCCGGTATCGCTTCCACCAAAACGGCTTTCTACCAGGGCATTGTGGACTGGTGTAAGAAATACAGAGGCTACCTGCCCAACGGGAAAGTGAACCTGTGTTTTGATGAGATCAACTACCACGCCTACAACAACAACTTTGACGGGGAGCAGTACGCCGAGGGTACCCGGGTAGGAGTGGCTCCTGAGCTTTCCCTAGCTCCTTTGAACATCAACAAGTTCCACCAGATCAACAAAGAGTTTATTGGCGACGGCGATATGCCCATCATCATCACTGAGACGGGCTACGACTGGAATAGCACCACCCAAGGCACCAAAGTGATTGGCAGCAAAGACAAGTTTCAAGTGCAGGGCGACTGGATCCTGAGAAGCTCTCTGGATTATGCCATGGCAGGTTTGTCGGGTTTGTATTTCTACCAATTGTATGACGATCCCAGCGGCTCCATCACCAACACTACCCAGTACGCTACCAGCGGCCACGTAGACCGCGTCACGTTTGTACGCCGACCCGCCGCCGATTACATGGGCCAGGTTTGGAAGTACTTTGGGGATTTTGTGCCGGTAGAACGCCTGAGCAAAGACCCAAGGATTGACAAGTACCGTGACAATGCCGGAAGAGAGATGTACGCCGCTTGGATTCCGGATGACGAAGACCGCCGCAGTGATTATACCCTCGCGTTGGGTACCGATTCAGCAAACGTGTTCTACACCCGCATCGGGAGCGATTCCATGGAAGTGGTGAAGGTGAAGACGGTAGCCGGAAAACTGACCGTAACCGTAACCGAAACGCCCATCTTTATCCTGGCTACCGGGCAACCGGTGTTTCCTACGGAAATGGGCACCACCAATGCGCCAATCGCCATAGCCCCACAATTGACAGTAGAAACAAAGCTGAACATCTTCCCCAACCCGTTCTCCAGAAATACCACCCTTGAATTCCAGGTAGGAGAGACTAGTGAAGCTGTGCTAGATGTATTCGATTCACAGGGCAAGTTGGTGAAACATCTCTTTGTGGGAAAAGCGGAAAGTGGGGTAGCCCAAACTATGCAGTTCAACGCAGGTAATTTGCCAAACGGCGTCTATATCGCCAGGCTGACTACGGGCAAGAAGACCATTTCCAAGAAGCTTTTATTGATGAAGTAATTACTTTCAAGTCAAACCCTGAGATGTTTTCTAAGGGTTTGGCTTAGGTTTAAAAATCGCCTTCAATCTCTCTTTATCTTCAGAAAAGAAAGAGAGTCGTTTTAAGGCAGTTTTTGCGAAAACGGCTCAAAAAAGAAATCCCTCGTTGGTCTTCGCCAGCGAGGGATTTCTTTTTACATGGGTTAAGCTGGTTAGCTGTTCTTGTCATACAAAGACTCCAGTGCTTCCTGAATATCATTGTATTCAAAGGTGAAACCGGTCTGCAGTACTTTGGTGGCGCTTACGCGGGAGCTGTTCAACACAATCTCACTCATCTCGCCCAGCATCAGTTTCAGGCCGAAAGCCGGTACATTGGGAAATACCATCGGCTTGTGCATGACTCTGGCCAGGTTGCGGGTGAGTTGCTCGTTGGTGGCTGGGTTAGGAGCCACAGCATTGTACACTCCTTGCATGGTTCGGTCCTCGATGGCTTTGATACACAGACGGCACAAGTCATCAATATGAATCCAGGACATGTATTGCTTTCCGGAACCCAGAGGGGCCCCGGCCAGCATCTTCACCGGTTTGGCTATCTGGGGCAGAGCCCCGCCTTTGTTGCTCAACACAATCCCGATCCGGAAGATCACCGTTCTGATACCCAGGTTATGCACCTGCCAGGAGGCGTTCTCCCACTGCTTGCAGACCTCGGCCAGGAAATCTGAGCCGTAGGTGCTTTCCTCCATCATGAGCCGATCGCCGGAGTCACCGTAGATGCCCACCGCCGATGAGGCCAGGAAGCCTTTCACGTGGTGCGTGGATTTCTCCAGGTACTGGCAAAGCAGGTTGGTAGAAAGGATGCGGCTGTTCAGGATCTCCTTTTTACGGGCAACGGTCCATTTCTCCCCCGAAACGCTGGTACCGGCCAGGTTGATGATGTAGTCGGCGTAACGGATGGCGTTCTCATCTATGTAGCCCTTCTGTACATCCCACTTAAAGGTTTTGTAACGGGCATATTTATCCGGTGTACGGCTCAATAATGCTACCTCGTAGCCACTGTCAATTAACATCTCTGACAGGCGTGTTCCCAGTAAACCGGTGCCCCCGGCAATCAATATCTTATCTGACATGTTGCGTTCTCTACAGTCTAGGCCCAGAAATGCTTATACGATAAAAGGTATAATTAGGTAAGGCCGCTACTTTTAGTTAGAGTAGTGAATTGAAAACACCGTGTTGATCTGAAAAATTCATCTTTCCAGCTATTCCTTTTGGGTTACCCATTGCGCCTGATGGCCTGCAAAAACTCCAGCCGATAGGCATCTTGCTCAAACAAACCAGAGTACTCAGAGGTGATGGTGCTGCTGCTGACATCGTTTACGCCACGGCTCATGACGCAGAGGTGATCGGCCTCAATGTAGACGGCCACGTTATCGCTTTTGAGCACGTCGCGCAGTTCCTGGGCAATCTGCCGGGTGAGGCGCTCCTGCACCTGTGGGCGGCGGCCAAAATACTGCACAATGCGGTTCAGCTTAGACAAGCCAATCACGTGCCCCTCGGGGATGTAGGCCACGTGCGCCTTGCCAATGATGGGCACAAAGTGGTGCTCGCAGCTGGAGTAAAGGGTTATGTTGCGCTCTACCAGCATCTGGCGGTAGCCGTATTTATTTTCAAACAGGCGTGCGACCGGGCGGTTCTCTGGGTTAAGACCGTCAAAAATCTCTTTCACGTACATCTTGGCTACCCGGCGCGGCGTGCCTTTGAGGCTATCATCTTCCAGGTCAAGGCCCAGCAAGGTCATGATCTCCCGGAAGTGGTGGGCTATGCCGTCAATCTTCTGCTCATCAGTGAGGTCAAACGCGTCTGCGCGCAGGGGGGTGTCTAAAGAACCGGCCACGTGCTCTTCTGCGGGATCTTCCTCGTTCCAATCCCTTCTATCCATGGTATTCAACAAAGTTTCTTTCGGTTTCAAATAAAGTGATGGACAACGCAAGGTTCTCTGGAAGGTGGGGGCGTAAACGCTGCCAGATCACTACGGCGATATTTTCGGCGGTGGGATTTAGTTGCTGAAACTCCTGGGTGTCCAAATTCAGGTTTTTGTGGTCAAATTTATTTAAAATTTCTGCTTTTATAAGAAGGCTCAGCTTTTTCATGTCATAGACATAGCCGGTGTCTTGGTCAATGGGGCCTGTGAGCTTCACAATAAGGTCATAGTTGTGCCCATGGAAATTGGGGTTGTTGCACAGCCCAAAGACGTTTTGGTTCTGTTCATCGGTCCAGGCGGGATTGTAGAGCCGGTGGGCAGCATTGAAATTCTCTTTTCGGCAGACGGTCACATTCATAAGGCAGAAAACAGGAGTTGGGGCAATTTAGTTTTCATTTACAGTTTTACTACTATACGAGGTCCCTATAAATTTGCCTGAAGGAAAGAGTGGCTGCTTAGAAAAGCGCTAAATTTGCGGCTTATAACTTTTAAGAAGTACACATGAAAGGCACACGTACGCGGGTAGTGGCAGTAGCTTGGCTGCTGATGTTTTGGGGAATGGCAACTTCGGCCTTGGCGCAACGCGCTACGGTAGAGGAAACCGATATGGAAATAAACGGCGTCAGCCGAAAAGGGCAGCGCCTGATGATTCAGCTGGACAGCAAGGTGGTGGAGAAAGCGTGGCCCATCTACCTCAAGGAAAAGTCCGGTGGTGTGGTGAAAGGGCCGTCCATGCTGCCCACGGCCAAAGCCCAGGCCGGCAAAGGCATCTATACAGTGGAAAAAGGCAAAATTGACACCATCAGCGGGAACGCACTGCGCATCATTTCCAAAGTGGAGGCCACGCCCAAAGGCACCCTGTTGTGGTGGTCGCTGGACATGGGCAACGCCTACCTGAACAAGAAAGTAACTCCCGCGGAATGGGCCCGCAGCGCCGCGTTTCTGCAGCAGTTTGCCCGAAACCTCTACAAACAAGACGTGCAACTGCAGATCACTGATGCCGAGAAAGTAGTGGTGAACACCCAGGCCAAAGCCGACCTGGTAGTGCGGGAAGCGAACGAAATACAAACCAGAATCTCCAAGAACCAGCAGAAGAAACAAGAATTGGAAGCCGCCCTGGCAGCCAACGCAAAGGAACTGGAGCAACTAAACAAAGAAGCAGAAGCGAACCTAAAGCTGCAGGCGGCCAACAAGAAGGAAATCGAAAGCATGCGCCATGCCGTGGAGATTGTGAAAGCCAAGATGGATAAGATTGATTAGCTGGTTAGCAGAAATAAAGCAGGCGGGCCCGATGTAGTTTTACATCGGGCCCGCCTGCTTTAGGGGTGTTTTAAAGAAATCAGCCTTCAAACGGGAGAGGGGTTTTCGGGCCGATTCCGTAAAAGAGGGGTGAAAACAGAAAGCAGGCAGTAACCAAGGAGAGAAATCAATGGGTGAAATTTGTCACCCGTACTTGTACCTTTGCGGGCGCAAACGCTGGCCAGTAGGGAAAGCACCACGGGAATCATGATTATAAGAGAAAGAGAAAATTGGCTCAGAATGCTCTTCGTCTGGAAGGGTTCTGTGCTGCCAGACATTCTGCCGCGGCTGGGCGTGCTGCTGTTGCTTTCTGCGGCAGTGGTGTTTTTCAAGGGGAGGATGTTTGACTACAAGGTTCCGCTGAACCCGGCGGCGTTTACCTTGCTTGGGGTTGCCTTGGCTATTTTCCTGGGTTTCCGGAACAACGCCAGCTACGAACGCTTCTGGGAAGGCCGCAAACTCTGGGGAGCACTCCTCATTGATACCCGCTCGCTCACCCGGCAGGCCCTTACCATGTCTGGCTATGCGGCTTCTTCGCCCGAAGCCCTTTCGTTTGTGCGCCTGCTCATCGCCTTCGCCTACGCGCTCAAGCACCAACTGCGCAAAACAGATCCCGAGGCAGATTTTCAGCGCCTGTTGCCGCAGGAGTTAACCCAAAGATTAGCCAAAGCCCAATTCAAGCCCATTCTGCTACTTTTGGAATTAAGCAATTGGGTGCAGGCCAGCAAAGAGGCCAGCCGAATAGATTCCATCACCCAGGCGGCCTTTGACCACAACCTGAACCAACTCTCTAATATTGTGGGAGGCTGTGAACGCATTGCCAGCACGCCCATCCCGTATACTTACAACGTGTTGCTGCACCGCACCGTGTACCTGTATTGCTTCCTGTTGCCGTTCGGGTTGGTGGATAACATCGGGTGGATGACGCCTTTGATTGTGGTGTTTGTAGGCTACACCTTCATGGCCCTGGACTCCATTGTGACCGAGATCGAAGAGCCCTTCGGCCTGGAGCCCAATGACCTTGCCCTGAACACCATCAGCCAGACCATAGAAGCCTCCCTGCTGGAAATGGCCGGCGAACCCGTTCCCCCCGCCTTAATCCCGAAGAAGAAGTTTATCCTGGACTGATTTCCTCATTTAGGAGACCGATAGAAACAGCATTCCCGCTTTAGAGCCGTTTTCCTGTAAACGGGCCTAAAGCGGGAATGCTGCTTTTGAGATAATCAATGGTTCCAGGAACCGAATTTGCCTTGCTGATAATCTGCATACGCCTGGTGGATCTCAGCCTGGGTGTTCATCACAAAAGGGCCCTGCGCCACCACCGGCTCGTTGAACGGAACCGCGTGGCCAAATAAGAGGACGCTGTCCTCGGTGGCTTCCACTTCCAGTTCTGATGCGTCGTTATGAAACTCTACCAGGTTTCTGGCGGGCACCTGCTGTCCATTGACCGTCAAAGTGCCTTTGATGAGGTAGAAGAAAATGTTCCGCTCGGCGGGTACCTGCGTCGCCAGTTTTCCGCCGGCCTTGAAATACATGGTGCTGAGCACGATGTCTGACAAAGTCTCAAATGCACCGGTATGGCCGTCCCAAGTTCCGGAAACCAGGTTCACAGTCACGTTGCCATCGTCCAGGGTAAAAGACGGAATGCTTTCTTTTTGGAGACCTTCGTACCGAGGCTCGGTCATTTTCAGTTTAGCCGGCAGGTTCACCCACAGTTGCAGAATCTCTAAAGGTCCGCCGGTTCTTTTGAACTCAGAAGAAGAAACCTCGGCGTGAATCAAACCCCGGCCTGCCGTCATCCACTGCACCCCGCCCGCCGTGATCACACTCTCATGTCCGCCGGAGTCTTTGTGCATGATGTCGCCCTCCAGAATGAACGTGACGGTTTCCATGCCCCTATGCGGATGCGGTCCGAACGGAAGCCCTCGGTTATTGGGTTTGTAGACCTGGTGCCCGTGGTGGTTCAGAAACAAAAACGGGTCAATCTGCTGCAGGCTGCGCGACGGTAATGGCGAATACGTGACAAGATCCGCGATGGGCGAATACTCGGCTTTATGGATTTTCTTGATGCTTCTCATGAAGGTTCTTTGGGTGAAGTGCTATATACGCAAACCTGGGCAGAGAAGTAGGCGGGTCCGATTTCCTTCAGAAAAGTAAGGCTGTTATAAGCAATGCTTCTCAATGGCGATGGCAACCCCGTCTTCAATGCTGGGCGCGGTCACTTCCTTCGCGGCGGCTTTGGCTTCGTCACGGGCGTTTCCTACGGCAATCCCGAGTCCCACGGCTCCCAGCATCTCCACATCGTTGTAATTGTCCCCGAATGCCATCACCGATTCCATCCCGAATTCATAATGGTTTTTCAAAAGCAGCTCCAAAGCGGTAGCCTTGGAAATAGTCTTCGGGGCGATCTCCAGGTACCGGTCGTTGGAGCGGTAGATGTGCAACTGTCCGCCGAATCTGGGGTTCAGGGCTTCCCACAACTTCTGGATCTCCTCTGCGTCGCCCATGCACATGACCTTATGCGCCCCGGTAGAAGTTTCTTGCCACTCCTGCAGTACGTCCTTGATGGGAGAAATGGTAGGTTCCACTTTGGTGTGCCTGATTTCCCGCTCGGTCCACTGGTCTACCTGCGGCGCGTGCCAGTCATCGTTCTGGTACAAACTCACGTTGATGCTGGTGCCTTGTGCCAACTCTGCAATCTCCAGGCAAACGGAGGCAGGAATCTGCACGGTGTCCATTACCCGTGGTTCCTGGGTTGAATCATCATACAACAGCACGTAACCGCCGTTGAAACAGATCATAGGGTGGTGCAGAATACCCAGTTGTTCCTGCAGATGGCGCACCGCGCTCGGCATACGGGCCGATGCCATGATAAACGGAAGGTTTTTATCTAAGCGTTGGATGGTGTCAATGGTTCTTTGGGAAAGCTCGCGGTCTTTGTTCAGTAGCGTGCCGTCAATATCGGTGCAAATGGCGCGGATGGTCATGGAAAAGAGGGATGGTTATTTTGGTAAAGGTACGGGTAGGGATTAGGAATAGAAGAAAGAATTTAAAGGTGTTGTTGCTTCCGCTAAGTTTTGAATGGCTGCATTGTCTGTTGTGAACGCCGTGGCTGGTGTTTTTACTTAAGGGTTAAAACTGCTTGCTAAGCGCGTGTCCCCCTTTGAAGGGGGTAGGGGGATGACTTCTTCTGCTGATTTTTTCAAAGCCTTTACTTCCTACTGTCTTCCTTACCAAGCCTCGGGGCTGGAGTTGCTTCCTGCTGGGGTTTGTCACTTTTCTCCTTGATGAGAAAAGTAACCAAAAGAATCAAGAAGAAAAGAAACTCGCTGACGCTCAGACAGTCTTTTCTTCTCTTGAGAGTACCACCTGGCTGAAGTCCTCTGTTCCATAGTTCACGTAGGGCACTACCATTTGAACAGGTATTGCTTGCGTCAGGGCGTGTCTCGGCCTCACGTAAGCCTTCGGCACGACCTGACGCAGGTTAAGGTGATTCTTTTTGAACTGTTGCTACTCCTTCCTTCGCTGCGCGTAAAAGTGTTTTCCCTTGTGCCTAAAACCGTTTTTAAAGTTGGTTTCAGAAAAGCAGGCAAAAACTACAGGGCTCTGGCCACTCAGGACTCAAGACTCAGAACTCCTTTAATAAACCTGAAGGCGGTACTTTTTCATCTGCTTGTCTAGGCCGCGGGCGTCGCCGCTGATTTTGTCTAGCAGGGCCCAGAAGCGGGGGCCGTGGTTCTTTTCTACGGTATGGGCCAGCTCGTGGAGGATCACGTAATCGCAGAGGTGTTCGGGCAGGCGCATGAGGTGGAGGTTTAGGTTGATGTTGTTGGTGTGAGAGCAGCTTCCCCAGCGGGTTTTGGCATTCTTGATGGTCACCTGCTGGTACGAGAAACCAAACTGACGGGCAAAATGGGCCACGCGCTGAGGCAGAAACCGTTTGGCTTCCTGGCGTAAGGTGTATTCCACGGCATTCCGGATGTAATCCTGCACATCTGGGTGTTGCCAGGTTACCAGTTCGGGGTACCAGACATACAGCACGCCATCTTTGATGCGGCTTTTGCAGTGCGGCAACGGGTGCTGTAATAGCAGCAATTGGTGAAAACGGGTCTTAAACTCAACATCCGGCGAGAATAGCGTTTGTTGGTGTTGCTCCTGTTGCTGGGCAGAGAGGTGCTTTCTGATCCAGGGGGCCTTTTCCTGGACAAAGGCTTCGGCTTGGGCTAGGGTAGCCCGTTTGGGTAAGGTGACCCGCACGCCTTTGCCGGGCTTAATGCTTATTCTAACGTATTTGGCGGTTGCGCTGGGCACGAACTGTACCAGACCGATGGTATCTATCTCCTTCTCCAGAATCCCCGCGGGTAGGGCTGGGCTGCTTTTCTTCCTCTCCATATCTCCTGCAAAGATACAGCCTGCCAGGCTATTTTGCATTATTCAATATCAAGGCTCCTGCAAAGCCAGAAACAAAAAAAGACGCCTCGCAAGAGACGTCTTTTTTAAAGGCTTTATGAAAAGTTTGGTATGAGATAATTTTACATTCTCTCAATCATTCAATCTCTCAATCATTCAATCTCTCAATCAAATCTACCGCACGTTTCCGCCGTGGTCCATGTCATAGCTGTTGCTGCTAGGCACACGGGTGCTGTCGGTGGTAGAGGCCCGTACGTTGGGCTCCCCGTAACCGGTAGGTACGCCATGGTCAGTAGGGGCGGCGTCATGGGTAGCAGTTGGGTCGATTTCCTGGATAGGGGTGCCTTCCACGGAGTGGTAGCTGGTTACCGGAATGTCGTTTTGGGTAGGGATGATTCCGCCGGTAGAGCCTTGTGAACCCGAAGGATTGTTGCCGAGGGCTCTGTTTGCTTCTCCGTAAGTGGGGTTCTGCTGAGAGCCAGAGGAACCTACGCCGCTGGAAGAAGGAGCCATGGTACGGCTATCACCATATTGACCGGCAGCCTCGTTTTCATACTTAGGCGTGTGGGCCGAGGTATCAACGTTTGCAGACGAGGTAGCCATTACTCCAGTGTCAGTGCTGGCAGTTCTACCGGGTTGGGTGCCCTCCCAAGCGTGGAATTTGTCCATCTCGGTTTTGATGCTGGTCATGAACCAGGCCAGCAAACTTACATCGTCCAGCAACCCGATCACCGGAATCCAGTCAGGAACCATGTCAATGGGCGACAGGAAATAGATGAGTACCGCTACCCCCATGATCACTGTGTTCTTTGGAATTCCGTGGTACTCCCCAGAAACCGAGGCCTTGATCATGCGGGTGAGGGTAGAAAGACTTTCCACTACCTCGGCGGCAATGGTCCCAAAGTCTTTTTTCTCGCTCGCTTTCTGGTAGGCATCGTTCAGGAGCTGCTTGATACGCAGGGGTTGCCGCACGTAGTCCTCGGCTTTGTGGAGGAATCGCTTGAAGAACGACGATTCATGCGCGTTCTTGTTATTGAAGGTTTCGTTTTCCATATAGAGTTGACGTTAAAATTGCAGGCCGAAAAACCAGTACGCTTCCGCGCCCGAGGCGAAGTAACAAAAATAACCGGGGAACAGAAAGATTGGCTACCCTCCCGAAGGTACTGGTCTGTAACATATTTTATACTCGCTTCGCCATAAATAGTTAGTAGCGGCTGCGGTAATTTCAGGAGTTTTCAGCGGGTTTTCCTTAAATCAGCCCTGAAACAGAAAACAAAAGAAAACGCCTGCCCCCAAGATCAGGAGCAGGCGTTTTGAAAACGAAAAGCAGCGGAGGGTTACAGGGCTCTGCCGGCTGCGTAAAAGTTCTTCTTATAGTAAGGCGACATCAGGGAGTTGATCATCACTCCGCCTTTGGAGGCAGCATGGATGAATTTTCCGTCTTCTAAGTAAATGCCTACGTGGTAGATGGGTTGGCCGGGGCCGCGGCGGAAGAAAACCAGGTCGCCGGTTTCCAGGGCGTTTTTAGAGACTCTGTTCACTTGGTGGAACATGGAGCGGGAGCTGTGGGTGAGATTGATGCCGTACACTTGTTTGTAGACTTTGCTCACAAACCCAGAGCAGTCGGTGCCGCGTTGGGTGTTTCCGCCGGAGCGGTAAGGAGTCCCGATCCATTCAGATACGGTTTCCAGTAATGCTTTGTCTTCATCGTAGTCCAGATGGAGGCCCAAAGACTGGGAGTAGTAGTTGTAGAAGAGAGAGTCTTTGTAAGAAAGGCTTTTCTCTCTTGCTGCGGCACTGACTGGGTCAGAGGAGCTGAAATTGTTGTGTTCCAGAGCCCATTCCTGAAGCTGTTCAGTAGGGGTGATCACAAGAGATTCTTCAGAATAGGTGGTGGCTGAAGAAGGTTGTACTTCATAGAAGAAGGACAGAAACGCAGAGCCTAAGGCTAGTGCAGACAGAATGTAACTTTTCATCATCTGTTTTAATGGTGAAACATCGGGTGGTACCGGCTGCAGCAGAGACCACTCGCGGCCCTTCCAACTGTCAGCGTCCAGAGACGCCCAAAAAACAGGAAGAAAGCCCTTTTACCGTGAGTTTGTTGATACCCAACATATTCTCACTATTTCAAAGGTAAAAATGAAACCTTTGAAAAACAAACTCGTAAAAGCGCTGTTTTAGTATTTAAGAAGGAAAAGAAAAAGGAGAAAAGGGAAGAATGTAGCCTTACGGGCTTGTTTGCGTATAAATTGGCAAAACAAAAAAGGATGCAGCTGCCGGAAAATAATCTGAAAATTATTGAGCAATCACCCTTTGCCCGCATTGCCCGCTGGGTTTTGAAGACCTCCAACGTAGCCATGGTGCTGGGCAAAACTATACACTTAAGCGGAGTTTCCAAAGAGATTTTTCTGCAGGATACCCCTTGGGTGGCCCATGAACTGTGCCATGTGCGTCAATTTCAGGAACATGGCTATCTCCGGTTTTTGTGGCTGTACTTTGTAGAGTCTTTGCGGGTAGGATATTACAACAACAAATACGAGGTAGAGGCCCGGCTGGCCGGAACAAAGCAGACGCATTTGGTCAGGAACCAATCCAAGAATCCGCCTACAACTTCGGTTTAATAGCTAAATAGGATTATATCTATTTGTGCATAAAGAAGCCGTTTCGGGGCTGTTTTCTTTGAAACAAACCCGAAACGGCTTCTTCGTTTCAGCAGCGGAAAATTTTAGCTGTTGTTACGCCACTTAATGGTACAGCCAATGGCTTTGGTGCTGGCCTGGGGCACGGCTTTGCCCGAGAGTAAATTGTCAAGAGCTGCCTCCACATACTTCTTTTGCACCTTCTCAGGGTCTCCAGAATTATCATCGATGGCCCCAATGTACGACACCTTCAAATCCTGGCCTGCGCGGGTAAGCACGTAGACGTGCGGAGTGCGGGTGGCCCCGTACCGCTTGGCTATTTCCTGCGTCTCGTCATAGAGATACACAAACGGGAAGTTCTTGTCTTTGGCTCGTTTCTGCATCTGGGCATAGGAATCACCCGGGGAGATGTTCACATCGTTGGGGTTGATGGCAATGACCGGGTATCCTTTGGCCGCGTATTTCTTATGCAGCTGAATCAGGCGATCTTCGTAGAGTTTGGCGTACGGGCAGGTGTTGCAGGTAAAGGTCACGATAAAGCCTTTGGCCTCTTTCTGATCACGGAGAGATACCATCTGGCCGTTCACGTTTTTCAGCTTGAAATCAGAGGCGGTGTCACCTACCTGGTAGCCGCCTTCGGCTGCTTTGTAGGCAGAGGTTCCCAACAGCGTGAACACGCTCAGGAGAAGGAGTAAGAAGTAAGGTTTTTTCATAAGCGGGGGTTAGGTTAAGGGTTTAGGGAAAACTTAGAAGTCATGAAGTCCTGGAGCTGGGCCAGGGTGATGGGTTTCTCCAGGAAGATCCGCTGCTTGCGCGAATTGTTCACCAGCAAAGTAGCCGGGATAGCCCCGCTCCAGGAAGGGTCTACTATGTCTATCCAGGCGTTCTGGTCTGGTTCATCCAACAAGAAAACCTTACTCTGCAGCTTATGCCGTGAGACAAAAGGCACTACTTTCTTTTCCAGGTCCTTGGCAAAGTCCATGCTCACCAGCACTACCTGCACGGGTTTGCCGGCATACTGCTTCTGGAGCGCCTCAAAGCTGGGAAGTTCCTCAATGCAGGGCTTGCACCAGGTGGCCCAGAAGTTGATGACATACGTGGTGTCTGATTTAGAGTTAAGGTATTTCTGCAGGTGCGGCAGCTTGGCCAACGGCACTTTCTGGGCCTGGCCTACCGCCGAGCCCGCCAGCAGAAGCCCGAAGGCAAAAAGGCAAAAACTAAAAATTCTTCTGAGGGGCATAAAGGTGCTATTAATCATCCAATGTAACGATTCTTGTGATGGCAAAGTACAACCATATACGATTTTAACTTATAGTTAACAAAAGAGCATGACACAAAAGTTAACAGGCAAGAAGATTGCCATCCTGGTAGAGAATGGATTCGAACAGGTAGAACTGGAAAAACCAAAGGCCGCGCTGGAAGAAGCCGGTGCCGAAACCCACATCATCTCTCCGCAGTCAGGTAAGGTGAAAGCCTGGGCCATGACCGATTGGGGCAAAGAATTCACCGTTGACAAAGAACTCAAAAGCGCGGTGGCCTCAGATTATGATGGTTTGCTGCTGCCCGGCGGCGTTATGAACCCAGATTACCTTCGGGCCAATGAGCAAGCCGTAGCCTTTGTGCGGGCCTTCAATGACAATGGCAAACCCATCGCCGCCATCTGTCACGGTCCCTGGACCTTAATTGAAGCCCAGGCGGTGAAAGGCCGACAGATGACCAGTTGGCCCTCGCTCAAAACCGACCTCACCAACGCCGGAGCCAACTGGGTAGACCAGGAAGTAGTCACCGACCAAGGCTTGGTGACCAGCCGCAAACCCGATGATATTCCCGCGTTCAACAAGAAAATGATTGAGGAGTTTGCCGAAGGAAAGCACGACCGTTCCTAGCTTAAAAGGAAAACACCTGAGCCGATGGATTTTCCTCGGCTCAGGTGTTTTAAGGGTGTTTAGGGGAAAACAGCCCTGAAACAACAAAGATCAAAACAAAAAAGGTGCTCTTTGCAGAAGCACCTTTCCGTTTAAACCTTTTCCTGAATAACGCTAGTTAAAACCCTACGCCTAAGTAGATTTGGAAGTTTCCTGCCCGGATGTCATTCAACGCGCGGTTCGCGTTCGCCTCATCAAATTTTCCAATATCCTCAAGGCTGCGGTAGTACCGTCCGCCCAGTCTGAAGATGAACACCTTGGCTTCAATGCCGGCAGCGGCGCCGTAGTCAAAAGAGTTGAGGCCTTCTTTGTCTATCTCTTTGTCGTTTTCCTTGGCGGTCAACATCACGCCCACCTGCGGACCGGCATGGATGCTGATATTATCGGTAAGGCTGAGGACGCCTAATACCGGAACATCAATATAATCGAACTGGCGTTTTGAATCGGCGGCGTTCACCTCGCGGCGGGTATAAAGCGCTTCGGGTTGGATGGAGAATACCCGGGAGACACTGAATTGGGAGTAGAAACCGGCGTGCCAGTTGGTAGAGGATTTCAGGTTGTCCAGGGCATCTTTGCCATCGCCCTGCAAGGCACTGAACAACACCCCGCCTTTCACCCCGAAACCGCTGTTGGTGCGTTCGCCTCCGCCAGACTCTTCGTTGTGGTTAATGACGCCTCTATTGAGAACGCGCTCCTGCGCCTGTGCCGCTTCAAAGAATAATACACTTATTAAAAGTAAACAAAGTTTTTTCATAGTAGGTAGTACATTTGGTATAGGAAATTTAAACCCTGCAGTGAAAACCGGGTTGTTCTCTTATACTAACTCCTGCTTATAATGTTGCACCCTGCCCTTCGTTCCCAAACAAAGGTGAACAAGAGGTAAGCTTCCAGAGAGGTGAGAATAATCCTAAAAATGTTCCTGTTGTCTGTATGTTGAAAATAGCCTGGGCCCCCGAGTACGCGCACCCTCTCCCCGAGAACCACCGGTTCCCGATGCTCAAGTATGAACTGCTACCCCAACAGCTTTTGTACGAAGGCACTGTAACCCAGGAAAACTTCTTCCAGCCATCCCCCTTGTCCGAGTCCCGCATTGAACGGGTGCATGAACGTGGTTATTGGCAAAAGCTTCGTAACCTGGAACTCACGCCCTCTGAGATAAGGAAGACAGGCTTTCCGTTGTCAAAAGAACTGGTAGACCGCGAGGTACTCATCATGGGTGGCACCGTACAGGCTGCTGAGTTTGCCTTGGAGTTTGGCGTAGCCATGAACATTGCCGGCGGCACGCACCACGCCTTCACTGATCGGGGTGAGGGTTTCTGCTTGCTCAACGACAATGCCTTGGCTGCCCAGTACCTGCTGGATGAAGGGAAAGCCCAAAGGATTCTCATCGTGGATCTGGATGTGCACCAAGGCAACGGCACGGCCCAGATTTTTGCGCAAGAGCCAAGGGTGTTCACGTTCAGCATGCACGGCGGCAACAATTATCCCTTGCACAAAGAAACCTCTGATCTGGACGTGCCCTTACCCGACGGAATCACCGATGCCGCATACCTGCAGCTTTTAAGCGAGCACTTGCCAGGTTTGTTGGACCGTTTTCAGCCCGATTTCGTGTTTTTCCAGAGTGGGGTAGACGTGCTGTCCTCCGACAAATTAGGCAAACTGGGACTGACCATTGCCGGTTGCAAAGAGCGCGACCGCCTGGTGCTGGAGGCCTGCCATCGGCGGGGCATACCCGTTTGCGCCAGCATGGGCGGGGGCTATTCTACCCGTATTGCTGATATAGTGGAGGCCCACGCCAATACTTATCGGTTGGCCCAGCAGATTTTCTTTTAAGACGATAGAGGGTAGGCGCTAGATGTTAGATTTTCTGGTTTAGGATCTAACATCTAGCGTTAAACAACTACTATCTAATTACGTGCGGGTTTTAAGTTTGGAGTCTTGGTTTTTGAAGAAGGGAAGGGAGCGTTTCAGTGACAGGTAGATGACTGGCACCAGCAGAAGCACAAAAAGTAAGTAGATCATCGCCTTCATGCTTTCAGAAAACAGACTGATGACCATGGCTGATAAAAGGATGGAGGCTACCAGAAGCAGCCAGAACTGAATAGAATGGTTGGAGGAACTTCGGCCCATGAGGAAAAATTTGGTGGAACAATACGCGAAGGCAACAGCATCAAGCAGTTTTCTTCGCTTTTTAAAAGCAGTGTACTCCGTATTTATAACCTCTAAAACTTTGAATAAATACGTTTATTGTTCTATTTACCAGTAAGTTACAAATTAAAACCTTTTTGGTGCCCTTTTTCTGAAACCGGCCCGAAAATAATTTGCCACCTAAATGCCCACCGCCAGCGCAGTTGGTAGGTGGTAACTCTGGCCCTTTCCAGAATCCGTTGCCAGTCTGCCTTGGAAAAAGCGCGTAGCACCGAGAGCGGGGCATCGTTCTTGACCAAATACGAACGAGAGAAGATTTTGGTCAGCCCCTTGATGGAATGGTAGGCCAGCGGGTGCCGGTGGATGTCATTGATGAGCACCGCTACCCGTACCTGACGGCTCAGTTGCGCCAACAAACCGGCGAGGGCATCGTCCTGAAAATGGTGCAGGAAAAGGCTGCAGATGACCACATCGAACCGCTCCTGGGCGAACTCAGGAGAGAAAACATCGAATTGGCGGTATGTGATTTCAGGGTAGGCTTGGCTCAGGGAAGCGCTGTATTCCAGCATAAAGGCATTGGCGTCTATGCCCACCAACTCCACTGCCAATTGATTCTGGCGCGCCCATTGGGCTACCATGCGCAACGTGTCTCCGCCACCACTGCCCAGATCGGCTATTTTCAGCTTCTTATCCGGAAAAAAGGTGAAAAGCGGGCTCTTTAAAAGTTGGTTCAAGCCGTTCCTGACTACTTCATGACCGCCTAGCCAAACGTTGATGAACTCCAGTTCCTGCAGGTTGCGGCGCAGGTCATCGCTGGCCAGCGTGAGATCATCCATCAGCTCGGTTTCCGTGGACCGCTGGCTAAACATAGTGTACCGAAAGCAGCATGGATTCAAGGGTAAGCCCCGGCCCGAAGGCAAAACTGAGGATAGGGGCCTCGTGCCGGTTAGGTTTCAGGTCCTGCCACAGCGCCTGCAGCACAAACAGCACTGTGGCCGATGACATGTTCCCGAACTGCCGTAACACTTGGTACGCGTGTCGGTTGTCTTTGGTAGTTAGCCCCAACGCCTGCTCTATCACCTCCAAGATTTTACGCCCGCCGGGGTGAATGGCAAACAACTCAATCTCCTCCAACTTCAAATTCAGTTTCTGCAGCAGCGACTGAGTCAACTGCCCGATGCCTTGTTTGATCAGAGCCGGTACGTAGGAGGAAAGCGTCATCTCGAACCCGAAATCGTGGATGTGCCACGCCATGTCTTTATGCCCCGAGGGAGCTAGATCGCAATGAAAGGCATCTACGCGGAGCGATAAGGGCGATAGCGGTTTGGGGCTCACCACCACGGCCGCGGCACCGTCCGCGAAAAGGGAGTTAGACACCAGATGGTCGCTTTCGGGCTGTTTTTGGAAATGGAGGGTGCAAAGCTCGGTGCAGACAATGAGCACGCGGGCATGGGCATCGGCGCGGCAGATGGTATCGGCCGCTTTCAGGGCATTGAAGGCCGCATAACAACCCATGAAATAGATACACGTGCGCTGCACCTGCGTGGACAAGCCCAGGGCCTCCACCAGTTCAATATCCAGGCCCGGGGCGTACATGCCCGTGCAACTGACGGTGATGAGGTGGGTGATCTGGCCGACCTCCAGGTTGGGTAGTTGGGTCAGGCACTCCTGCGCCGCTTTAACGGAGAGCGGCAGCGCGGCCTTGCGGTATTGCTGCATCCGGTCTCCTACGCTGGGGAAAGGTTCCAGGCCCGGCGTGTTGGGATAGAACTCGTATTCGCCGTTTTGGCGGCCGTAGTCTGGCAACGCAGTATGGCGTTGGTCTATGCCCGAGACCCGGTACAGCGCTTTCAGCTTGCGCGTGTCCTGCTCGTTCAACTGAAGGGCCTCGGCCATAAAATCAGCGATTTGTTGCTGAGGAAAAGCATGCGGGGGATTAGCCGTGCCGATGGCGCAGAGATAACTCTTCATATGTTAAGTATAAGCAAAAAAGCGGCAAGATGTTTATAGCGTCTGGTGGTTTTACCAAGATGTGCTACGGGAAGAGAAGTGTCGCCGGCTGTTATTTGAATACTCTTAACGTTGGTTTGGGGTTGTGGCTCCTAGGCTGGAAAGCAGGTCTTCTAAAGAAACTTGGTGTATATAAGAGATTGGCCGAAGGCGTTTTACAGATGTTTTAAGGAAAACAGACCTGAAATGCCCCAGCACTGCATAAAGGATAGCTATGATTGCTTTAGAAAGGTTTGCCGTGGGTACGCCGCATGATGGCGTTTACCGCACCTGGTAGATATTTCAAGCCCGCTACTGCCAACTCAGACAACACCGGCTGTCCGAACAGACGCTGCACCAACCGACCGGTCTGCAACCTGGCGCCAAATTGCCGCTGCCAATCCGAAGCGTAGTTTGCCTCCATCTGGGATCTGGTTTGCTGGCCGTTTAAGAAAAGCAGTACCTGTTCTGACAAAAGCTTGGCCGAGTGGATGGCCATGGCCATGCCGTTTCCGCAGAGAGGCGTGATCAGGCCGGCAGCGTCTCCGCTCATGAGCACATGATCTTCCAGGCAGGCCTTAGGTTCAAAGGAGATTTCGTTGATGACCTCGGGTTGCGGGTACAGGAACTCACTGTTGGCGAAAAGGTCGCGCAGGTGAGGGTTTTTGTACAGTTCTTGGGCTTCCATTTCGGCAATGGTGCCGTGTTTCTTCAGGTTTTGGCGCGTGGTCAGGTAACAGAAGCAAAAACGATCCTCTTCAATGGCCGACACCCCGGCGTAGCCATCAGAAAAATTATGCAGCGCAATGATGTGCCGGGGCAGTTGCGTGCGCACATGGTATTTAACAGCCAGATAAGGCGACCGCTTCTCGAAAAAAGCACGGTTAAAACGACGGTCTAACGCACTGCGTTTGCCGTACGCCCCAATCACCACCGGAGCCTGAAGCTGCTCGCCGGAAGAGAGCGTCACTATGAAAATGTTTCCGTCAAAATAAACATCGGTGGTGCTTACCTGTTCTCTGAACGTGACTCCCTGCCGCTGCGCCAATTGATAGAGGTGGTGATCCAGTCTGTATCGGCTAATGCCAAAACCGCCTAAGTCAAGCGGCGTCTGCAGGGTTCGGCCAGCCGGCGATGAGAGCATAAAATGTGTTAATTGGGCAGGCTTTAGTTCCTCCACGGCTACTCCCAAAGTTTTCAGAAAAGGGAGGACCTCGTTGGAAATGTATTCGCCGCATACTTTATGGAAAGGAAACCTTTTCTTCTCCACCAAAGTCACTTCTACGCCCTGGCCGGATAGTCGCAAAGCGTTCACCAGACCGGCTAATCCTCCTCCAATGACAATGACTTTTTGGGTAAGCATAGGGCTGGGCTAAGATGTTGTTTTTATTCAATTAGTGTTATTTAGAACACTTGAATTACGTATTTGTTCAATTTAAAATGCAAAACCAAGCAGGCTCCTTGATCGTTATGAAGATATAAGTTACTGCTATGCATTTGAAATCAAGATTAAAGAAAACCCATGAAACACCTTATACTCTTTTTAGTGATTTGTTTCACCTTCTACGATGTGCCCGCCCAGGTAAGAACCCGGCCGCTGCCCACCGAACAGAAGAGTGAGGCAAAGGTGGACGTAGAGGAACAGTCTATGTCTGTATATCCTAATCCCACCAACGGCGTGATCACCATCTCCTTAGAAGGATTTGAAGGCAAAAAGACCGATCTGCGGATTATGAATGTGATTGGTAACATTGTTTACCGTGAAGTGATCCAGGACCCAGATACCCATTACATGAAAACGCTGGACCTGAATAAATTATCTAAAGGTCTGTATTACGTAAAACTAGAGGCCCCCTCGTACAGCGAAGTAAGGAAAGTGATTCTTCGGTAATGTAAGGCAAATTATAAGTAAAAGGCAAAACCCATTGGTTTTGCCTTTTTTATTTAACCCTGGTTTTCACGAAACCAGAGGGTTGCCTAATTGTTTTAGGTATGAAATGTAAATCAAGGGTTTGAAGGCATTTCAAATGCATAAGAAAGAAAAACCGATGTCTTGTACTTTTGTTTCAAAATCTCACTCCTGAATTAATCTGGAAGGATGAAAAAGCCTGGCTGCAGAAATAATATCGGTGGGAAAACAAGCTAAATCCATGAAATTGCCTTGTGGGTTGGTGTATTTTAAAATAAAAGCTACCCTCAGGTTCTAAGTAAAAATCCTTCAATTGCTTTCCCTGACTACCAATTTAAAACAAATTGGATATTTCTCAAGGTCTTCTATTTATAGGAAGAATTTCTTCTAACTCCATTTTCTTGAATTTAGAATAGAATTATGCCTCTACCTCATTGAAATGGAAATAAGGAGTTTTATTTTAATTTCAGGTGCAAAATCTTTACAATAAAAAAGAATATTGTAGAAAAAGGAGAATTGCACCGTTAGAGAACCTATTTGGTTATTCGGGTCAGTTCCGGCATTTAGGGAAGGGGAGAGAGATTTCCCAAGGTAGGGAAAGTGTGGCCTCGCCGGGAATCGAACCCAGATCTAAAGTTTAGGAAACTTCTATTCTATCCGTTGAACTACGGGGCCAGGTAAAACAGCCTTCGCTGCCTTGCAAAAGTAAATCAAAATTAATTTCCATAAAATAGTAAGAGGACTAATTCTGGTCTTTTGAGGTTTTTAGTTGGAACAGCAAAGAATTCTACAATCCTCCAGAGAGGCTTAAAACAGAATTGCTACTGGCTTTTCCAAGAAGAAACCAACATTGATGACCTATTTAAAGAAAATAATCTGAAATAAAGCAATAATTGCAGGGGTAATTCCTTTATTAAGAAACAAAAGGTTATGTTGAATTCGTAAAGCAAATATGCAGGAACAATTAACAGTTTAATGCTGAACATTCACCGTAATTTATATATTTGCACCGAATTTATTTTTAAACGACCCATTTACTATTACTATGAGAGATCAATTAAAAGCAAAGCTTGACAAAATGCAGATGGAGGTTATCCGCGATTGTCAGAATGTAGAAGATGTTCAATTGATGCTAGGTATTTTTAGCCAAATGAATGAGGCTTTGAATCAAATTCCAGATTCATTAAACAAGCCAAAAGGTGCTAAAAGAGGCCGTAAGCCTAAAAGCGCTGACGCTAATTCCTAAGAAGAACCTTAGAGAAGTAAAAGGAGTGAGGCGACCCGGTGAAGGGTCCTTCACTCTTTTTTGTTTTAGGGCTATTTTCAGGAAAATGACCCTAAAACAATCGCGGGGATTCTTATCAAGAAATTGTTATTAGGCGCTGAGGGAAGGAATAAGTTTTATTTCTGGCAACACCCAAATCAAGTAAGAATTTGCAAGAAAGCCTTATTTCATGGCCGGCTTTTAACGGATTTGGGAGAGGAAGTGCCCGGGCTTGCCCCAGCCAGGAAAAGAAGTTCAGGAAAATTTTCAACAAGTGCCCACTAAAGGCAAAGGAAGAGACGTAATTCACGTATATGTGGCGTTGGTAGGTAACCCAATAGGAAGATGACATTGGTTGAATACTTCAACTGAACGGCTTCTACTTTAGTTTGAAATCCATGGAGTCAACAGTAACCAATATTTCTTTAGCACCCCATGAATCGGATGATTCGCAGCCGGCGCTGCTCTTCATTCCGGATATAAGCGGCTTTACCCGTTTCATGCATGAAAACGGGGTGCAGTACAGCCGTAACCTGATTGCTGACTTACTGGAGATTATCATTGAGGCCAATATCCTGAACATGGAGGTCTGCGAGATTCAGGGAGACGCCATTCTGTTTTATAAAATAGGGGAGCCGCCGGCCATTGACCAGATCGTAAGCCAGTGCAAACAGATTTTCCTTGATTTCCAGAACTACCTGCGCATCATGGAGCGCGATGATATTCTGGCTAGTCCTCACTTGTCAGAGAATAAACTTACCCTTAAAGTGATCGTGCATTACGGCCGCATCAGTGTAACCCAAATAAGGGACCATATCAAGCTCATGGGCACCGATGTGATTCTGGCCCACCGCTTGCTGAAAAACAGCATAGAGGGCTCAGAATACGTGCTCCTGACCGAAGGATACCTGAATACCCAGGCTCCCGAGGCAGTGGCGCAGAATTTTGAGTGGACGCAGCTGAAAGACGGTATGAATAGCTATGAGCACGTGGGGGATATTCGGTACAAATACGCTTTCCTTACCCCGTTGCGCCTCCTGGTCACCGATCCTGAGGCCGAGCATACCCACAAGCAGTACCCCAATACCTTTTCCCTGAGAGACCACATCAAAGCCCCGGTAGAATTAGTGCTGCGAGTTATCCAGAACTATCGGTTAAAACCCAAGTGGATGCACCGCGTGAAAAGCGCTCGTTTTGACACCAAAAAGGGAAGCCGTATTGGCACCAACTACTTCTGCGAAATGGAGAAAGGCGGGTCTATTGAAATGCAGACCTTGCAGAGCCGGGTAACGGCAGACAAAACCGAGGTTATTGAGAAAATGGCTAACTTCAAGATGTTCCCCAACTCTCTCATTTTTTATTACCTGCACCAGGAGCAGGAAGGCACTTTGCTTACCCTGGAATTCCATTACAGCAGGGTTTCTGTGGGCGATTATTTCTATGAGAATTACGGCCGGAAACAGATCAAGGGCTTCATGAAATCCTCCTTATTGCAACTGAAACACCTCTGCGAACAGTTATATAAGAACCGAACTAAATAGCACCAATGTAAAAACAGAAGGGCTGCCGTGGTTACACGGCAGCCCTTCTGTTTTATAGAATATTTGACTTTCTAACGGGAAATGGCAATCACAAAGGAAAGCACCGTCAAGATAATCCCGATCATGAAAATGGTGTACGAGATGCGCAATAAACGGTACTTGTTTTTAAGCACATCGCCCAGGTAATAAATATCGGTGATCATGTTGTTGTAGAGGGCGTTCTTGTCACGCATGATGTCATGCATGCCGTTCTGGAAGTCCTCCAGCGGAATCTTAGTGAAGTTCCCGAAGAACAGCAGGTTGATGCGGCGGCTGGTGAGTTTGTCGGGGCGCACCCGGAAACTGGTCACCTCAGGCTGCGCCGAGATAATGGCCGAGATCACCGAGGCCAAGGTGGTGGCCAGCAGGATACCCACCGGAATCATCAGAATGGGGTTACGGGTAAACTCGGCCCCAATGATGGACGATTTGGTCCCCAGGTAAGTGATGATGATGGACATAATGATGGCGTTCAGGCTGATCATCATGTTGGCTTTGTTGTCGGCGATGGCACTCAGACTGATGTGGTTGTCATAGGTGCTTTTGAACATGGTCTCAATCCCGCGTTTGGGTTGGGCCAAGTCTTCGCGGTTCTTCTTCTCCTTTTTCTTTTTCTTCTTGGCCAGCTCCAACTGATGGGTACGCTGCTCCTGAATGTTCTTGCTCAACTGCTTAGAGAATTTGGCCTGTGCCGCTTGGGTTCTGAAAGAAACGGAAAGCAAAAAGTCAAGTTGGTACTGCGCCCACTCCAGGTCTGAGAAGGTGCGGTTCTGGAAGATCTCCCACTCCACACGCAACAGCTCTGCCGTCGCGAAGAAAGTGTCTTTGCCAATGTTAGCGATGTCGGCGTCAACTAGAATATCTTCCAGCAGGTGGTGCGTGATCTGGCCGTGTTTGGTGGCCATGATGCAGCGGTTTACCTGCTGTATTTTCTCTTCGGGGTATTTCTCGGCTCGCAGAAAGGCGGTGGAAATCTCTATGCTCTCCTCTTCATGGTTCTCATAGGTGGTCACGTAGCCGGTGTCATGAAACCAGGCCGCCAGCATCAGCATCTCCATCTCCTCGGGGGACAGCGTGTACCCCTGGGCCAGTTCCCTGGCCTCCTTTACCACCTCAAACGTGTGTTTGTAGTTGTGGTAAACTAATTTCTTTGATAGTTTCTCTTTGAAAAGCGTGAACACATAGTTGCCAGCTTTCCGGATGAGATCTTCGTTTTTCATAAAGTAGGTGAGAGCGATATTGCCCGTAGCACTTGTCTGAAAACAGCGCATCGGCTGTTTCTGATATAGGTGAATCCAAAGGTCTACAACGCGAAACCGGCCTTGAAGGTTAACTGAAATCCTTTCGGGGTACCGGCGGAGGCAATTCGCTTTGGGGCCGTTTTAGGCAAAACACCTTAAAACGCCAACGCTTAATCCTGCAAGCTAAACCAGAAATCCTCCATTCTGTCAACAGGTAAGCCAGGTAAGTGTCTCGCCTCCAGAAGCCTGCCTTAAGTTGTGCTTCTTTTGCCAAAAGGCTTTGCAAGGTTGAAAGTCGTTCTGGGGCTGTTTTCAGGAAAACGGGCGTAGAACGGCAAAGTGCAGACTTCGGGTTTCCCCAGCTGATAAATTAGAAGAACGCCAACAGGTTTCCCTAACCCTAACTGCTGTGTGTACGTCATAGAGGCAAATATTCTGCAGAACCTATTTACCAAGGATAGGATAATCCCTGAAGCCCGGACTCCGTATAAGGAGCAGCTTTTACGTCCTTGAGTCTTTTCTGCTCCCTGCTTAAGATAGGGGAGCCCGCAGAATGACAAGCCTTGCCACCTATTGTTCATGAAGAAAAAATACAGTCTCCTCTTATTACTTTTTGCCGTTTTCTGGTTAGTGCAGGCCTGTAAAACCGCCAAGCCCTACTATGCCCGCAATGTGGTGGACTGGCAATCCCATGCTCCCAAAGACACCTCTGAGATTATCTACAGCGTCTTTCTGATCGGGGATGCCGGGGCACCCCTCACCGATAAACCCGACCCGACCCTCATGCACCTGAAGTCCCAGATTGACCAGGCCGGAGAGAAAAGCGCGGTAGTGTACCTGGGCGACAACATTTACCACAACGGCCTGCCAGAACCAGACGCCTATGACCGGAAAACCGCCGAGGACCGGATGAAAGCCCAATTGGAAATTCTTAAGGGCTACAAAGGCGAGAAATACATGATTCCCGGAAACCACGATTGGGGCGGCGGCAGCGGCTCCCCAGATGGATTGAATGCCGTAATACGGGAAGAGCGCTTTGTAGAGGAATACCTCGCCGACAGCAACATTGTGGTAGGCAACGACTTTTTCGTGCCGGGCAACGGGTGTCCAGGCCCGTTTGAGGTCCTGATAGAGGAGGAGATCGTCCTTATCGCGCTGGATTCCCACTGGTGGTTGCATCCCTATGACAAACCCTACGGCGATGATAATCCCTGCGGCGTGGTCAGTGAAGTAGACGTGCTGGTGCAACTGGAAGACATCATCGATAAAAACAAAGGCAAGAACATTGTGGTGGTGGGGCACCACCCGCTGTTCAGCAACGGAATCCACGGCGGGTACTTCACCCTCACTGACCATTTGTTCCCACTTACTATCCTCAGGAAAGGCTGGGTGCTGCCATTGCCCATCATCGGGTCCATTTACCCTTTGGCCCGTAAATACGGCGGCATTGCCCAGGATATTCCCCACCCCAGCTACCAGGCCTATATCAACGGACTTTTAAAGGTCTTCAACAAATACGATAACATTGTCTACGCAGCGGGGCATGAGCACAACCTGCAGTATTTTAAGCAGGGAAAACTGGCGCACATTGTAAGCGGTGCCGGTTGTAAAACCCAGCACGTGAAAAACGGCGGCGACGCGCTCTACGCCGAGAAATCTCAAGGCTATGCCCGCATCAACTACTATAAGAATGGCGAAGCGTGGGTAGAATTCTGGGCCAAAAACGACGATGAAGAGCCCGCCAGGTTGTCCTTCCGGATGCCCATGTACGCCCGCACCAAACCCGAGGCCGAGCAGGTTGCCATTACCAAAGAAGATTACAAAGACAGCACCATCACAGTGCCCGCCAATAAAGCCTATGGCGTAGGTGCCTTCAAGAAAGGCCTTCTGGGGAACCATTACCGTCGGGAGTGGCAAACGCCGGTAACCATTCCAATGCTGGATCTGCAGCGGGAGAAGGGCGGATTGGTGCCTTACCAGAAAGGGGGCGGAAAACAGACGTCTTCCCTGAAACTGCGCAACGAAGAAGGCCGGGAATACACGCTGCGTTCCGTGAACAAAGACCCCACCAACGTGTTGCCGGTGGCGTTGCAGGAAACCTTCGCCCGTGATTTGTTGCAGGACCAGATTTCGGCGCAGCACCCTTACGGAGCTTTAATTTCGGCGAAACTAGCCGATGCCGCAGGGGTTTACCATACCAATCCTAAACTGGTGTATATTCCCAGTGATCCGCGCCTGCGCCAGTACCTGGATGAATTCAACAACACCGTCGCTTTCCTGGAAGAAGACGCCGACGAAGACCATTCAGACGTGGCCAGTCTGGGTAACGCTACCAACATCATCGGGACGGAGAAACTGCTGGAACGAAAACGCAACGACCATGACAACCGGGTAGACGAGCAGGAATTTGCCCGCGCCCGTCTTCTGGACATGCTCATTGGCGACTGGGACCGGCACGAAGGTCAGTGGCGCTGGGTAGAAACCAAGTCAGGTGAGGACAACCGTACCTACCGGCCGGTACCTGAGGACCGCGACATCGCGTTCTTCAAAGCCGATGGCATTATTCCCTGGCTGGTGAGCCGACGGTGGGCGGTGCGTAATTTTCAGCACTTCGGGAAAGATTTCGGGGACTACAAAGGCCTTAACCTGACAGCGCTCACCGTAGACCGTACCTTTCTGTCCAGCGTGACGCGCGGGCAGTGGGTTGGCCTGGCCAATGAACTGAAAGCTGCCATGACCGATGAGGCCATAGAGGAAGCGGTGCGGCAAATGCCCCCAGAGGTATATCCTTTGTCCGGGCCTGAGTTGATTTCCAAGCTGAAATCCAGGAGAGACCTTCTGCCCCAGGTAGCCGAGAAATATTACCTGCACCTGGCCGAGGACGTGGACATTGCGGGCTCAGACAAACGTGAGAAGTTTGAGGTGAACCGCATTTCCGATGACCAAACCGAGGTGGTGATGCGCAAAATCAACAAAGAGGGAAAGGTCTCCAAAGAGCTCTACCGCCGCTTGTTTTTCAACAAGGAAACCGAGGAAATCAGGCTGTATGGCTTGGGTGGTGATGATGTGTTTGAGGTTATCGGGAACACTAAAACCGGGCCCATGATACGCATCATCGGCGGCGAGGGTAATGACTCCATCTCAGACCAGTCACGGGTGAAAGGCTCGGTGCGCAAAACCAAGGTCTATGACTTCACCGGTGAGAAAAACGTGTTGGCCCTGGGTTCAGAAGCCGAAGACAAAACCGAGGCTTTTGAAGACGTGAACCTCTATGACCGCGACAATTACAAAATTCCGTATTTCGGGCCAAGGTTGTCTATTGAGTATAACGTAGACGATGGCCTGTTTTTGGGCGGCGGGGTGCTGTACCGCAACCACAAGTTCAGGAAGCAGCCGTACGCGTCTGAGCATTACCTGCGGGCCAATTATGCCTTCGCCACCCAGGCCTACAACATCAGGTATGACTCAGAATTTAAGCAGGTGTTCAATGACAAGCTGGACCTTGGGGTGAAGGCGGCCATTTTCGGGCCGCAGTACCAGATCAACTTCTTCGGGCTGGGCAACGAAACCGAACAAACCCGCGGAATCAAGGACTACCGGGTGCGGCAGAGCAGAATGATGGTGTCACCCACCTTGAATACCAGTTTCACCCACTTCGTGCGCATGGGCATTGGGCCGTTCTATGACCGGTATGAGCTGCAGCATTATCCTGGCCGGTACGTGGAAGATATTCTCCCGGAAGAAGCGTTTGGCATGGAGCAGTTTACCGGGGTAAGGGCCTTCCTGAATCTGCAGGCGGTGAGCACGCCCATCAACCCGCGTATTGGTCTGAAATGGCTGAACGAGTTTTCTTATACCCATCAGTTGGGCGGGGAGCGGCGAAATTTCGGGCATCTTGGGTCTGAGTTCATGTTTTACATCGGGCCGCGCCTTCCGTTCCAATTGACATTGGCGGCAAGGTTGGGCGGAGCGCATAACATCGGGGATTTCCCGTTCTACCAAGCCAACACTCTGGGCGGCCTCACCAACCTGCGCGGTTACCGCCGGACCCGTTTTGCCGGTCGCACATCTGTTTACCAGAACACCGAGGTACGCCTGGAGGTCTTCAAATTCAACGTGTACCTGTTCCCGGGTAAGTTCGGGATCATGGGTCTGGTGGACCACGGACGGGTTTGGGCCGATGGCGAATCGTCTAACAAGATTCACCGCGGGGTAGGCGGCGGTATCTGGATTGATGTACTCAAGCAAGCGGTCATAAACGCCACCTATACAGCGGGCGAGGATGAGAAACTGTTCAACCTAAACTTCGGCTTCCTCTTTTAATATGTCTTCTACCTTATTGAATTCCCAAATGAGCTGCTTGAGGAGAGGTCTTGTTTTGATGGCTGTTTTAACCCTGATTTCTTTAAAACAGCCCCTAAACGCGCAGGGCTTTTTCTCTGATTCGCTGCGGGCGGCAAGAGACACCACAGATGAAAAGGAGTTGGCCAATCCGTCGGTGGTGGGCATGGGCAAAAGCAAAGGCATTATCATCCGGTATGAGCGGCTGCCTCGGTTTGGCATGCACTCCCGGGCGCAGCAGAGCAGCGTAGAAGATGCCCGCGCCGATGTGCTCAAAAGCAACCGGTTTGAGTTCAAGGCCTACGCACCGCTGGTGAATAACCCGCACTTCAAACTGGTGCTGGGCGGCAGTTACTTTCTGGAGGAGTTTAATTACAAGGAGCCCGAAACGCAGCAGTACCCGCTCTATCAACGCCTGGAAGACAAAAACCTACGCTCGCTGGACGGGCAACTGGTTATGTTGAAGCCCCTCAACTACAAGAATTACATCATCTTCAGGGTGAAGGGTGAGTTGAACGGCGATTACGGAAAGTACAGCGACATCAGCCTGACCCGGTACCTGCGCACGTCCATGGAAGCCATTTACGGCTGGAAGAAAAGCCCTTACCTATCGTATGGTTTTGGGGTGCAGCTGGGATACGCCTTCGGGCGGCAGACCATTTACCCGGCCTTTCTTTACAACCGCACCTTCAACGACAAGTGGGGGGTAGAGGCGCTTTTCCCGGCCAACGTCACTTTCCGGCGGAATTTCTCAGAGAAGTCGTTGCTGTACATGGGCTACCGCATAGACGGGGCTACCTATAACATCAACATCAACACCGAGCCATTCAACCAGTACGAGACCGTGGAGCTGCGCAAATCAGAAATCAAGGCAAGGCTCCGCTGGGACCGCGAAATCTACGACTTCCTGTGGTTTGCCCTGGAAACCGGCTACCGCTACAACCATAAATTCGATCTGTACGATGGCCGCCAGCGCACGGCAAATCCGTTGATTGAAACCCACATCAAAGACGCTGTTTTCTTCAACGTGGAACTGTTCATAGTACCGCCACGCCGTTTCCTGAAACAATAGTATCCCTGGTTTAAGGCCCGTTTTCTGAAAACAACCCCTAAACCTACTTGCCCATAAAAGCCGATGCCCGTTACAGTTTTCTGCAACGGGCATCGGCTTTTTTTAAGTGATCTCCTGGAATTAGGCGACAGGCTCCACTGGAAATCCGGCTTTGGTGGCTTTGTCTTTCAGGAACTGATAGGCGGCCTGCTGGGCGTGCACCGAAACCGTAGGATCATCGGAAACCCAGTATTGGTTATCGGTTAGGCGGGCTTTCTGGTTGTCTTTCATGTGCATGTCCAGCATGTGTCTGATTTCCTGGCGCAACACCGGGTTGTAGATAGGGAACGCCACTTCTACCCGCCGGCTGAGGTTACGGTTCATCCAGTCGGCCGAGGCCACGTAGATTTTCTCTTCGCCACCGTTGCCAAACACGTAGATGCGGCCGTGTTCCAGGTACCGGTCCACAATGCTGCGCACCGAGATGTTCTCGCTCAGGCCGGGCACCCCCGGAATAAGGCTGCAGATACCGCGCACCAGCAATTCTATCTTCACGCCGGCCTGGCTAGCCTCATACAGTTGCTGAATCATGCGGCTGTCTTGCAGGGCATTCATCTTGGCTACTAGGTAAGCCGGTTTTCCTTCGCGGGCCAGTTGCATCTCGTGTTGGATAAGGGCATTCAGGCCATCGCGCAGGTTGAAAGGAGCTACCAGCAAATGTTCAAAGGTAAGATCACGGTCGCCGTCTACCAGAAAATGGAAAACTTTGGTCAGTTCGTTGGTCAGGCGCTGGTCGGTGGTGAACAGGGCGTGGTCAGTGTAAATGAGCGAGGTTTTCTCGTTGTAGTTACCGGTACTCAGGTACGCGTACTGTACTGCCTGTCCGTTTTCCTGGCGGGTGACCAGGCCAATCTTGCTGTGCACTTTCAGGTCTGGTACGCCATAGATCACGTTGGCCCCGGCTTTCTCCAGTTTGCTTCCCCAGTAAATGTTGGATTCCTCATCGAAACGGGCTTTCAACTCTACCACGGCGGTCACCAGTTTTCCGTTCTCGGCGGCTTTGATGAGGGCTTTGGCCACCTTTGACTTATCGGCCACGCGGTAGAGCGTAACACTGATGCTGGTGACATTAGGATCTACAGCAGCTTCTTCCAGGAATCTTAACACGTAGTCAAACTTCTGGTAGGGGTAATGCAGTAGGAACTCCTGGCTTTTCATGGCCTCCAGCATGCTGGGAGCTTTCTCCAGCCCCGGGTGCGGCAAGGGCGGCTGGGGTTCATAGTAAAGCCCCGGAATCTTGAACTTCGGAAACCCGAAGAAGTCCCGGAAGTTATGGAAACGGCTGCCGGCCACCAGTTCATCGGTGGTGATGCCAATGCGGTCCAGCAAGGCGTGCAGCATGGGTTCCGGAGTTACAGGATCATACAATAAACGACTTGGACGACCGGTTTCCCGCTTTTTAAGGCTTTTCCGGATTTTGGCCATTAAATTCCCCGACACTTCCTCCTCAATGTCCAGCTCGGCATCGCGAGAGAGTTTCACGGCGTAGGCTTCCACTTCGGCGTAGCCGGGGAACAGGTCCGGCAATCCCAGCCTGATCACATCGTCCAGCAGCATCACGTAGTGTTCCCCTTTCTCCACGGGCAGTTCCACAAACCGGCTTCCGTGCTTTTGGGTAGGGATTTCCAGAAGGGCATACTGCTCCGGAGCGCCTTCTTGCTTTGGCTGCAGGCGCACCATGAAGTACACGGTCTGGTCTTTCAGGAAGAGGCCGCTGTGGTTGGTACTGAAGATGATGGGCACCAGCAAGGGTTTAATCTGCCTGCGGAAATAGTCCAGCGCCATGGTCTGCTGCCCATCGGTGCACTCAGCTTCGGTGATGAGGTGAATGTGCTCTTGGCGCAGCTCAGGGATGATCTCGTTCCGGAAAACCTGGCCGAACTCTTTCTGCTGGCGCGAGACCTCGGTGATAACTTCCTCCAGGCCGGGCAGCGGACCGTCTTCCAGCTTTTCGCGGGTTTTCTTTTTGAGTTTGCCTAAACGCCGCAGGGTGGCCACCCGCACCTTGAAGTACTCGTCCAGGTTAGAGGAAAAGATAGCCAGAAAATTCAGGCGCTCCAGTAAAGGTACCCGAGGGTCTTTGGCTTCCTGCAGGACGCGGTAATTGAAGGCAAGCCAGCTTAGTTCCCGGCTGATGAGCGGGGGCAAAGGGTGGGCCGAGCTGGCCTGGGAAGGGGTGGAGGTATCTAGGTTGTCTTTAGAATCCATTCAGGTGGAATTAGGCGTGACCAGTAGGCACGTTTTAGCGATAGTTTTTAGGAAAGTCAAAGAAAAGCTGCTTAGAATTATCTGGCGAGATCTCTCCCCAGTAGCTGCAATCAAAGCTGATGGCCACAATGCCCGCGGTGGGAATGTTGGCGATGCTTTTCTCTGGGCTTAATAGGTTGGCTACCTCGGTGAAGGCCGGGTTGTGGCCTACCAGCATGACGTGGTTGTACTCATCGGGCAGAGAGCGGATAAACCCCACCAGACCTTCAGCGGAAATCATGTAGAGTTCTTCCTGCACCCCAATCTGTTCAGGGGAAAACTTCAGTTCCTTGGCAACCAACGTGGCGGTGGTGATGGCCCTTACAGCCGAGCTGGAGATGACCAGGTCAAGCTTTATTTCCCTTTCCACCAATTCCTGACCCATTAGGGGAGCGTCTGTGCGGCCTCTTTTAGCCAGAGGACGGTCATGGTCACTCAACTCCTCATAGTCCCAACTTGATTTAGCGTGGCGTAACAGATATAGCGTTTTCATTGGATGGTCATAACATGAAAGCCACCGCTGGCTAGCAGCGGTGGCTTTCATGTTTACTGAATGCGCCTGAAAATGGTTGTGCCTGAAGGGAACTGCCTTAAGGTTAAAAGCGCCAAACCAATGTCCTGCCTTTTCAATCCAAAAACAAGACCCCGGGTGTCTTCTTTTACTTTCTTACCCAAGGCAAAGTCTCCTCGCTTTGCGGCCCTTTTCCTGAAAACAGCCCTGAAACAGGATTATTCTTGCGGGGTGTTGTGGGGATAACGCTCGAAGTGGATCTTGGAAACCTGCTCCATAAGCACCTGCCGCAGTTCATCTATGTTGGAGCGGTTGGTGGCCGAGATAAACAGTGCCAGTGGGGCGTGTTCCCGGGCCATGTAAGAAGATTTCAGTTCGCTGATGTCTGGCAGTGCGTCTGGATGGTCTTCCTTCAGTTCCTGCTCCCGCTGCTGCAGGTACAGGTCGGTTTTGTTGAACACCAGAATCACCGGTTTGTCCGCCGACTGAATGTCTTTCAGGGTATCATTCACCACCGCGATGTGCTCTTCAAACGAAGGGTGCGACACATCTACCACGTGCAGCAGCAAGTCAGATTCCCTGATCTCATCCAGGGTGGACTTAAAGCTCTCGATCAATTTGGTAGGCAGTTTCCTAATGAATCCTACCGTGTCTGAGAGCAGCAGCGGAATGTTCTCGATCACCATCTTGCGCACCGTGGCATCTACCGTGGCGAAGAGTTTGTTCTCGGCGAAGACATCGGCTTTGGTGAGTAGGTTCATGAGCGTGGATTTGCCCACGTTGGTGTAGCCTACAAGTGAAACGCGGACAATGCCGGAGCGGGACTTGCGCTGCTCGTAGTTCTGCTTCTCAAATTTCTCCAGCTTCTCTTTGAGTAACGAGATCTTGTCCCGTACAATCCGTCTATCGGTCTCAATCTCGGTTTCCCCTGGTCCGCGCATGGCCACGCCCCCACCTTTCTGCCGGCTTAAGTGGGTCCACATGTTGGTCAGACGGGGGAGGAGGTACCGGTACTGGGCCAGTTCCACTTGGGCGCGGGCCGTGGCTGTTTGGGCCCTCAGCGCGAAGATGTCCAGGATAAGCAAGCTCCGGTCAATGATTTTCACCTCCAACTCGCGCTCCAGGTTACGCACCTGTGACGGGGAAAGGTCATCATCAAAAATGACCATGTCTACCTTGTGTTCCTTCACATAGGCCACAATCTCTTCCAGCTTTCCTTTGCCCACATACGTGCGGGGCTCTGGTTTGTCCAGCTTCTGAACAAACCGCTTCAGGGCCTTGGCGCCAACGGTCTCGGTCAGGAAGGCGAGTTCGTCCAGGTATTCTTTGGTTTTTTCATCGGTCTGCTTGTACTCAGGAACGGCCACTAACACGGCGGTTTCCTGATCTTTGGCAGTAATATGGAGTTGGTTCTTCATGTAGTTCTTTACTTTTTAAGCATGGTGGAATAGAGTGCCAGTGCCTCTATCTCCTGTTCAGAGAGCTGCGAGCCGAAACCCGGCATCAGTCCCCGACCATTAGCAATCACTTCCCGGCAGCCGTCTACGCCAAGGGTACTTTTCTGCAGGTTCACGGCGCCGCCGGTTCCTTTCTGGCCGTCTTCCCCGTGGCAATTGGCGCACAGAGCAGTGTAGATGGCCTTGGTGTTTTCCAGTTGGGTGCCTTCCAGTTGCGCTAAGATAGGATGGCTGGCCTTCTCCGGATCAGGCGAGGCGGTACCCACCTCTCCGGCAGGGGAAACGGCTACGGCTTCGCCTTTATCAGGACGCATTTTCAGGCTTTTGGTTTCGGCCACCCCATATACGTACAGGAAAATAAGCACACCCACCGCGGTCAACAATTTACTGTGCCGCTTAATACCCACGATGGAAAGCGGAATGGCGCCCAACACCAGCAACACTTTCACCAGGAGCCAGGTAGGCAGTGGGCCGTTGTAGTTAAAGGCTAAAAATCCTCCCGACACCAGCATCAGCGAGCCCAGCACTATGTCCAGCATTTTGGTGGAGGAGCGGGTTCTGTTCAGGCTGTTGTGCTTGTTCAGGAAAAGCTGGAAAGCTTTAATTAGAAACAAGATCAGGAACAGAACGACAACCAGAACATGGATGTGCAGAAAAGCGGTGGTCATGGATCTGAGAGCTGCAAAACAGTCAATGGTTTGGTGCAAAGTAAACACAATGGGGCTGAAAACCGATAAACCCCTTCAGATTCTGTACGTAGGAGCGGGTTGCTGCCAAATCTGCTGCTATCTTTGTCTTTTGCTTGATTCTACCCCATGCGTATTGCCATTGTCATCAACAAGTCCTGGAACATCTTCAATTTTCGCCTCAGCTTGGTTAAAGCCTTGCTGGCTGCCGGGCACGAAGTAGTGGCCATTGCCCCCGAGGACGCCTATTCTGCCAAACTGGTCGCCGAGGGCTGCAAATTTGTGCACCTGCCCATGGAAAGCAAAGGCACCAACCCGCTCAAGGACATGCTGCTGGTGGGCAAATTCCTGAAGGCCTACAAAGCCGTACAGCCTGATGTAATTCTGCAGTACACCATCAAGCCCAATATCTATGGCTCCATTGCCGCAAAACTGGCTGGCATTCCAACGGTCAACAATGTGTCTGGTTTGGGAACGGTGTTCATCGTGCAGAACCTGGTTTCTAAGATCGCGATGGCCTTATACCGTTTCTCGTTCCAGTTTCCGGCCAAGGTGTTTTTCCAGAACTCTGATGACCAAGCCCTGTTCCTAGACCGAAAACTGGTGCGCAAGTCAATTACCGAAGTCATTCCTGGTTCCGGCATCAACACCAAACGCTATGTGCCCGCACCGGTTTTCAAGCGCCAAACCCCCTTTGTGTTCCTGATGGTTTCCCGGGCGCTGTATGAAAAAGGCTTGGTAGAGTATGTAGAAGCCAGCAAAATCCTGAAAGCCAAGTACCCTGATTTGCGCATCCAACTCTTGGGCGGCATTGACGAGGAAGGCAACATCGGCATCAAACGGGTTCTGGTAGAACAGTGGGACAAAGAGGGCTGGCTGGAGTACCTAGGCACTTCTGATGACGTTCCCAGCGTGATGCACGCCGCCGACTGCGTGGTCTTGCCGTCTTACCGCGAAGGCACCCCGCGCACCCTGCTAGAAGCCGCTTCCATGGCCAAACCCATTGTCACCACCAACGTTCCGGGCTGCAAAGAAACCGTGGTAGACGGCTACAATGGCTACCTCTGCGAAGTACGCAATGGGGTTAACCTGGCCGCCAAGATGGAACAAATCTATTTGCTTTCAGAAGAAGCCTTGCAGACCATGGGTCAAAACAGTCGCCGCCTGGCCGAAGAAAAATTTGATGAAAAATTCGTGATTGACCGCTATTTCGCGGCTATAGAAAGCGCAACAGGCAAAGTTGCAAGAAAGAAAATAGTACATAACTAAATTAATTATATACTAAATTAATTATATATTGGATCTAGATTTTATTATGGATTGCTAAGTAAATACCATTAATAAATAGCCTTATTTACAAGTTAAGAAATCTACTCTTAAGTACGTATGCAAATAAAAAACTACCAATTAGCAGGAGTTCTTGAAATTACACCCAAAGTGTTTGTTGATGAACGAGGTGCTTTCCTTGAAACCTTCAGCACTAGGTTATTTGCTGATGCTGGTATCGTAGAGACGTTTGTCCAGGACAATAAATCCATCTCAAAAAAGGGAGTCCTCAGGGGACTGCATTTCCAAAAACCGCCTTTTGCCCAGGCAAAACTGGTAAGCGTAGTAGCCGGAAAAGCCTTGGATGTAGCCGTGGACATACGTAAGGATTCCCCTACATATGGGCAGCACGTAACCTGCTTGCTGGATGCTGATAAGCATAACTGTATTTTTATTCCCATCGGTTTTGCGCACGGGTTTGTGGCTCTGGAAGAAGGCACCATCTTTCAATACAAATGCAGCAATTACTATAACAAAGAGTCTGAAGGTGGTTTACTCTGGAATGATCCAGCTTTGAAAATAGACTGGGGCATTGAGAACCCATTGGTGTCTGAAAAAGATGAAATCTTGCCTATGTTGGAGGGATTCGACTCTCCTTTTTAACTACTCATTTAAATATCTGAAAAGCCTCTACAGTTCTGTAGGGGCTTTTTTGTTAATCCGTTTCTGGCCTGTTTTCCAGAAAGTAGGCCGCAAATAGGTCCTTTCAGTGCTCAAGGTAGGTTATGCCTTACCTATTTTTTTAACGGTAGTAACAGCCTTTCCGCTCCGCTTTTGACACTGACCTTCATATGCTTTCGTTTTCCTTCTGCTCAAGGAAGGCTATATGAAGGATCTTATTTTTCCTTTTCCTTAAATTCCGTTTGAAGGCTGATTTCCATAAAGTAAGGCTAAAATAAAGCTTCAGAAGGATAGGTGATCCCTTCATTTGGAAAGCCTTCATCCAGCAAAGAGGTTTCTGTTTTTGGCCCTATTTCCTGAAAACTGCTTTAAAACACTGATGCTTCCATTGTTTCAATTGCCGTCTTTTAAGGGTGCGCTTAAAACCCAAACGATGCTGTAAATCCTGTAAAGGGTAATTATATTAAATAATTCTAATTTTTGGTTTTGCTTATGGGGGAAAGAAGGTTTTGGCTTGTCTACTTATTCCAGTGAGGCCAATTATTCCTAAAATCCTTGACTATGTTATCTGGCTAGAAGATTAAGTCAACATCTCTTTTAATCCACAATAGTTTTCTTTTCGGTGAGTTGCCTACAGGCTTCCATTTTATGGAAGTACAGAACTTTTGTGCCTTTTGGATCAACTCGCTTCACCAAGATTTCAATCGAATTGCCTTTCCCTTCATATCCGTCCGTCATTCGTTGTCAATGAAAAACTACTCTACCAATCTGATTCTCGCGGTGCTTTACATCCTGTTTTCAGGAGTACAGGCGCACGCTGCTTCGTCCAAACCTTCCAAACCCGTTCATTTCATCCGGAACCAGGGGCAAGTCCAATCTGAGAAAGGGAAAACAGTTCCGCAGGTAGAATACACGGCATCGGTACCGGGCGCTACCCTTTACTTTACCCCAAACCAGGTGGTGTATACTTTCCACCAGAAAGGAACCACCGGTAAAGACAACAAGGCAATATCAGAGCCCGCGAAGGAGCAGCAGGTAACGATGCGGTTGGTCAATGGAAATCCCCAGCCTGAAATCTTGAGCGATCAAAAAGCAGCTGAATTCTACAATTACTATTTACCGCATTGTCCGAAAGGCATTACGGGGGTGCCGGCTTATCAGAAACTGGTGTACCAAGAGGTGTATCCTAACATCGACTTAATATTTCACGCCAACCCAGAAGGCGTGAAATATGATTTTGTGGTGCACCCCGGCGGTAACCCTTCTGACATTCAGATGCAGTACGAGGGAGCTACCTCCATCAACATTGACCCTAAAGGCCAGTTGGAGATCCTGCACCCGCTGGGGAGCATCCAGGAGGAAGCCCCGTACACCTATCAGAAGGAAAAAGGAAAAGTCAATTCCGCTGAGACGAAGGTAACCTCAGCCTTTACTCTCAAGGGCAAGAATACCCTCGGGTTTACTGTGGGACCGTATGATACGGTCAAAGACCTGGTCATCGATCCGTTCGCTACTTATTACGGAGGATCCATGTTTGAGCAAGCCACAGATGTGGCGACTGACGGTTCTGGCAACATCTACTTCATTGGCAACACGTACAGCGAAGATTTCCCTACCAAGACTTCCAACGGAGGCTATAACCAGACGCAGCACGGCGGAAGCTATGATGCGTTTGTGGTGAAGTTTGACAAAAATGGGGTGCAGCAGTGGGCTACGTTTTTTGGGGGCGGAAGCAATGAGGAGTCAAACGGCCTGGCCGTAGATGCCAGCGGAAACGTAGTGGTGACAGGTTCCACATCCAGTACCAACCTGCCCAGAATGGCGGGCGGAGGATATGAGCAAGCGGCCTTGAGCGGATTTGAGGATGCGTTTATCCTGAAACTGAATGCCAACGGAGCCCGCTTATGGAGCACCTATTACGGCGGAAGTTCCAGCGAAGACGGGAAGGATGTAGCCATAGATGGCGCTGGGAACATCATTGTTGTGGGGAGCACCAGCAGTACTAATTTCCCGTTACAGGTAGCCGCCGGCAGCTTTAACCAAGCCACGCGCGGGGGAGCTGATGATGCTTTTATTCTGAAATTTAACCAAAATGGGGTACGCCAGTGGGCCACGTACTACGGCGGCGTGAACCGTGAAATCCCCATGGGGGTGGCCACGGATCAGAATGGCAGTATCTGGATCACGGGGGAAGCAGATTTCGGGATGCCAGTACAGAGCCTGGGTGGGGCTTATAACCAACCCAGCGTGGCCTCGTCCGGGGAGTCAGACGCGTTCATTCTTAAGTTTTCAGGGGGCGGCGTGCGCCAATGGGCCACTTATTACGGGGGCACCGGGGAAGATTACGGGAAACGTATTGCGGTAGATGCGGCCAATAACGTGTTGGTGACCGGTACCACCCAGGGCATGTCTTTCCCGCTTCAATCCTTAACGGGAGCTTACAACCAAAGCCAGGCGGGCGGGGAAGAAGATGCCTTCATCCTAAAATTCACTAACAATGGCGCTCGTACCTGGGCTACTTACTACGGCGGTCCGCAGGAGGACTACGGCAATAGCATCGTGGCAGACCGAAACAACAACATTTATGTGGTGGGGTCTTCTGAAGGCACCGGCTTGCCCACCCAAACCATAGCGGGCGGACTCAACAAACTGCAAGGCTCCTCCGAGGACTACACAGACGGGTTTCTGCTGAAATTTAACAGTTCCGGTTCGCGGCAGTGGGCTACGTATTACGGTTCCACCGAGGAAGAACATTTAAACGGCGTCGCTACCGATGCCGATGGGAACGTGGTGGCCGTAGGTTCTTCCAGCAGTGCTGATATTCCGGTGGTCACCAACCAGGGAGGCTATAGCCAGGGAAATGTCAGCTTTGGCTCGGAGAAGGTCATCATCGTGCAACTCACCGGAAATTCAAAACTCTCCACCGGGCAGACAACCCAAACCATAGAATTCGCTCCCATAGAAGACCGGGACGGAGATGGCCAGGGAACCTTAACCCTTAATGCGAAGGCCAGTTCAGGGTTGCCGGTTACCTATACCGTGACCGGTCCGGCCCAAATTCTGAGTGGTAATGTGTTATGGACAGATGGCTTTGGAAAGGTAACGGTGACCGCCTCGCAAAGCGGGAACAGCGTGTACGCACCGGCGCCTTCAGTGGAAAGAAGTTTCTGTGCCAAGATTGTGGTCCCAGATTTCCTGGACGAAGAGGATAATAGCAACTGCGTGGGTACCCGCAAATACTCTGTCTATGAAGTAGAGGGTGCTACCTACCAGTGGTCTGTTTCTGCAGGGGGCACCATCGTTTCTTCTGTGGGGTCAGAAGTCTCCGTGAACTGGGCTTCCACCGGTAAACATACCCTCACCGTAAAAATTACCAGCAACTGTGAGCCTGCCGGAAAAACCACTTCCTTTGAGGTAGACGTGGTGACGTCTCCCAAGCCGGGTGCCGTGACCAATCTAGTGCCTGCGCAGAATGCCGCAGGCCTGTCTTTGCCGCTTACCTTTTCCTGGGGAGCCTCGGCCAATGCTACTTCGTATGATCTATTCATCTGGGCAGCCAACTCTCCGGTGCCGCCTTCCCGCGCCTGGGAAGATGACATCACCAGTACCACCTTCACCGTTACCGCTGGCTTGGTGAATGGGGTAACCTATAAATGGAAAGTGGTGGCCAGGTCAGAATGCCAATCAACAGAGAGTGCGGAGCAAACATTCGCGTTGGGTTGTACCACGCCGGGACAACCAGTAGCTATCACCGGAAAAACCACGGTCTGCATCAGTACAGAAGCGGAGTTCTATTCGGTGGCCTCGGTACCGGGGGTGACGTATGCCTGGGCTTTGTCGGGTGGTGGAACCATGACTCCGGTGGGCAATCTGGCCATGATCACCTGGGCCACACCTGGCACCTACACCTTAACGGTGACGCCTTCGCTGGCTTGCGGTACCACCGGCCCGGCCCGCTCGGTGCAGATCACCGTTACTCAGATGCAGGCTCCGGGGCAGGTAAGCAACATGCAACCCGCGAACGGCATTGGAGATCTTTCGCTTCCGCTGAATCTTTCCTGGGCAGCGGCCGCCAACGCCACTTCCTATGATGTGTATGTCTGGCGTGACGGAACCTCCCGGCCTTTCTCTCCATCGGGTGAAAACCTGGCAACCTTGTCGCATACGCTCACCAGTGGTCTAAGCAACGGCATCACCTATAAGTGGCAGGTAGTGGCTAAGAACGCCTGCCATTCCACCGATGGACCGGTGCAGACGTTCATCATCAATTGCGTGACCCCGGCGCAGCCCAGCATTATCGCCGGTAAAACCACGGTGTGTCTAGAACAGCAGCAGTACTCGGTTAACGGGGTGAACGGCGTGAACTATACCTGGGCGGCTTCGGCAGAGGCGGGTATCATTTCAGGAAGTGGCAATTCGGTGCAGGTGACCTGGATCAAAGCCGGTACACACACCTTAACGGTCACACCTAAAGTGGGCTGTGGATTAGCCGGTCCAGCCCGGACGTTGCAGGTAACCGTGCAGAACATGTCTACGCCGGGGATGGTGAGCAACATGAAGCCAGACAATGGCACCCTCAACGCCCTGATTCCTTTGGATTTGAGCTGGAGTGCGGCCCAGCATGCCACCGCTTATGATCTTTACATCTGGCCAAACGATGGTTCTTCCCGGCCTTCCATGCCTTTTGAAGATAACCTGACTACCTTGACGCATCGGGTAACCAGCGGACTGCAACTGGGAGTAGAGTACAAATGGCAGGTGGTTTCCAAGAACTCCTGCAATGTGAAAGATGGCCCGGTGCAGACGTTCAAAGCATCCTGTTTGCCTCCGCCTCAACCTGGGGCGATCACTGGGCTCACCAGTGTATGCCCTGGTACCTGGAAGTATCAGGTGAAGAACTCCAATGCCGCTTCGCATACCTGGCAGATTTCCGGAGGTGGTACCAAAACCGATACAGGCATTGAACTGACGGTGAACTGGACCACGCTGGGTACCCATACCATTACGGTGACTCCCGTTTCAGCCTGCGGAGCTGCGGGACCTTCTCAGACCTTGACCGTGGTAGTAGGCAATCCGGTGAATCCGGCGGTGGTGAGTAACATGAAACCCGCCAACGGAGCCCAAAATGTGCTTACTTCCACCACCTTTTCCTGGAATGGGGCTGAAAACGCCACCTCGTATGACTTATATGTCTGGCCCGAATCGGCGGCGGCCCGTCCGCAGTTGCCCACGGCCTCCAACATTGAAGGGCCGGCGTACACCTTGCGGGGCGATCTGGTTTCTGATGCGGGGTACAAGTGGCAGGTAGTGGCCAAGAACAATTGCCGCCAGACAGATGGGCCGGTACAGACGTTCCGTACCTATCCGTTGCCAGACCTCACCATCATCAGCAAATCTATCCAGGCTACTGCCACCAGCGGCACCACCATCCCGATCACCTGGGAAGTGAAAAACACCGGGAAAACCGGTACGGGCAACACCCAATGGGTAGATCGGGTGTACTTGTCCAGAGACCTTGACCTGCGCCGCGACGAAGACCAGCTGCTGGGCTCTTTCCCGCAGGTGACGTATCTGCAACCAAACCAGTCCTACAAACAAGAGCAGGAGGTAACACTGCCTTCCACTCCGGGCACCTACTACCTGTTCGTGATCACCGACAATGAACACGCCAACTGCGCCGGAACCCTGGACGGTGACAAATGCTCCCAAGGAAGGCTGACCGGAAAGGAGAATCTGCACGAAGGCAACGAACAGAACAACTTCGTGTACCAACTGCTCAACATCCAGGCCGGCCCAACCGCTGACCTCAAGCTCCTGTCAGTAGGCACCCCAACCGATGTGTTTAACGGCAGCACCATTAACGTGACGTATTCTGTGCTGAATGACGGCCAAGCTAGTGCTTTGGGTAAGAAAACCTACGCCAGCGGTACAATGCCCCAAACCCAGGTAGTGCTGGGCGGTCGCGGTGCCAGACCAGGAGCAGCAGCCAGCTGTTATGACCATTACTGGATGGACGGCATCTATCTGTCTTCTGATAACCAGTTCAACCCTGACACCGATGTGTACCTGGGCGCTTCCTTCGTAAGCCTGAAAAGCACCACCCAAAAAGATGTTTGCGGCAACTTTACGGGCATTCCATTACCGGTAAAAGAAACCTATAACATGGTGACACCGGTTACCTTGCCCATCAACAAAGTGGGGAAATTCTATGTCTTTGTGGTAGTCGCAGATAAAGAGGGCGTTGACGAAGGCTCGCGTCTCAGCAACAACATCAAAGCCAGCGGGGAGATCACCATCAAACTGACCCCTCCGCCTAACCTGGAGGTGAATTCCATAACCGTACCTGGCACTGCTAAGTCGGGAACCGAAGCTTCTTTCTCCTGGACCGTAAAAAACATTGGGGCTTCCGCGCCGCGGGCCACCGAAAACGTATGGCACGACCATCTGTACCTCTCCAAGGAAGCCACCTTCAACAAAGAAACCAGCATCAGCCTGGGCAAATTCTACCAGAACGTAGAACCCGGCTTTGTGGGAGCAAAAGGCACCTACACCGAGACCAAGAGCATCCGGATACCCGAAGGCATTGCCGGCAGTTACTATGCCTACTTGGTGACCGATGAAGATGACAAGGTTTTTGAGCACACTTTCACGAATGATAACCTAAAACGCAGCACCAATTCTTTTAACATCACTGCCGGTAGCTATCCTGAGTTGGAGGTGCTGAACGTGGAGATGCCCACTGAGGTGTTTGCCGGAAGAGAGTTCAAAATCAAATACCAGGTCAAAAACAACGGCACCGGAAAACCGGGGGCTGAGTACCATGACGAGGTGTATTATTCTACCACCGCCACCTGGGATCCAACAAGGGAGATAGGAATCCAGCGGTTCTCCGGACAGCCAGAGCCTTCTCAAACCCAGACCAGGGAGTTAACATTGCGTGCGCCCAACTTGGTGGGAGATGCCTACTTCTTTGTGCAGACCGATTCCCGCAACCGTATTTTTGAAAATAACGAGACCAACAACCTCAAAGGATTCGGGACGAAGGTGGCCATCAAGTTGGCTCCTCTGGAACCAGATTTAGAGCCCACTTCTTTCACTTCTCCTCAGCTAGCGCAGGCCGGTACCTCCATAAAACTGGAGTGGAGGGTGCACAATGAAGGCAACGGCAGTCCGGTGGTTTCTACCTGGTCAGACGCGGTCTACCTTTCCAAAGACCGTGAACTGGATGCGGGCGATAAGGTACTTTTCTCTAAGTTTTTCAGAAACGGCGGATTATTGCCCACGGTTTCTTATGATGCCACCTTCAACGCGGAGATTCCCCGCGGGCTTTCCGGTACCTATTACTTGATCCTCCTCACCGACCCCGACAAACTGATTGTCAACGAGGTGAACCGCAAAAACAACCTGCGGGTGAACGAGATCACCTTGTCGGCTACGCCGGCGTCAGACCTGGTGGTGTCTAAGATTGAAGCTCCCGCAGAGGCATATGCCGGGCAATACCTGAAGGTGAAATTCACCGTGACCAACCAGGGGCAAGGAACAGCTACCAGCAAAATACCAGACCGAGCCTACTGGCACGATGCCATCTGGTTAGGGTTAGATCCGGCCTTGGCTTCTGCCTCCACCAGCCAGAGCCTGGGCAGCAAGATGCGGGATGTAACCCTGGCCAAGGGCGCCAGTTACACCGATAGTGTGGAAGTGCATCTGCCCACCTACCTGAACGGCGACTACTATCTCTTTGTGCGCACAGACAACCAGGACATGGTGTTTGAGCACGACAAAGAAGACAATAACCTGTCAGTGGCCGCTTCATTGAAAGTCACCGCCGCCCCGCCGGCCGATCTGATTGTGGAGAAAGTGAACCTAACCCCAAGCGTGTACCTGGGGGAGAACCTGCAGACGGCCTACACGGTGAAAAACGCCGGCACGGTAGCTGCGGTGGGCAACCTGCGTAACAGCGCCTTCCTCTCCACGGATGCTACCTTGAACGCGGCCACAGATCTGCTGCTCAATTACAATGAAACCCGCATCAGCCTGGAACCGGGGCAGACCGTCTCCGGAACGTTGATGGCTCCGGTACCCGGCATGACGCCGGCCAATTACCAGGGAATTCTGCTCACCAACCCCAACAACGCGGTGCATGAAAACAACCTGAACAACAACCAAAAGGTAGGGGATGCCCCGGTGAATGTGAAGATCAAGTCGCTCTTCCTGAATACCCCTGAGCTTGCTGCTCTCAAACCCAATAACCAGTTGTTCTACCAGGTGGCCGTCACCGCCGATCAGGATTTATTGGTGACCCTGAACAGTGACCAGACCTACGGGCTTAATGAAGTTTACGTGGCGTACAACCGCATTCCAACGGCCGCAAACTTTGATTACAAGTACACCGACATCAACCGACCGAACCAAAAGGTACTCATCCCCCAGACCAAGGCCGGAAACTATTATGTGCTGGTAAAAGCGACTTCGGGCTTCGGGGGAACGCAGAACGTGACCTTATTGGCAAAAGCACTGCCCTTCTCCATCATGAGCATCACGCCTAACCGCATGGGCCAAGGAGTAGTCAGCGGTACGCTGCTAGGTGCCGGATTCCGGCCGGGAATCACAGTTATCCTAAAAGGAAGCACCGGGAATACCGCGGCAACGGCCCAGGTAGTAAAAATGGTGAACAGCATGGAACTGCACTTGCGCTGGAATATGGCCAACACGTCCAAAGGTATTTACGATGTAGTGGCTACCAACCCCAACAACCAGCAACAGGTTTTGGCAAAAGGAGTAACCGTGGAAGCGGCCAGTAAATACGCCGTAGACTACATCCCGCAAGCTCCTAACGTGCTACGCCGGGGCAAAGGCGGGTTGTATACCTTCTCGTTCCGGAATACCTCTAACGTGGACATCCCGGTGCTGCACGGAAATTTCACGGTGCTGGGCGATGCCGAGGTAACTGTGGAGAAAGTAGAAGGTCATTTCCTGACTGGTTCAGACTGGCCAATTGCACCGGGTGTACCTAACACCGACTACACGGTGGTGGGCGGAGCTAAAGAGATTCCGTTTATCAAGCGCAATGTGGCGCCCGGTGAGCAGATGACCATCGCCATCAACGTGGGGCTGAAAGATTTCAAACTGAACCGCTTTCCGATGACCGTGAAGTTGCTGGCCTATCCGCAGGACTACTTCATGGAAAACCTGGTGCAGCAGATTGAGATCACCAGACGCGCTATCCTAGTCAACCCGCAGTTGATGAAAGCCGATCAGGTAGACGGATTGGTCTCTTTGGCCGGAAACCAGCGGAAGTACGCCGAGGCAGCCATGGCCCCTTTGTTCACCAACGGCTTACTGACCACCGCTGACACCACAGGCCTTGATTTTACGTGCCCTGCCTGCGGCGAAATCCCAACTAATCCGCAGCAGCCGCAATCAGAAGACCAGAACCCAGAAATCATCGCGTTTGACTATGATCCGGGAGCTAGCCCAGGCTCAGTGCTGGTGCCTACGGCTACGTTCGCCCCGGGGCAGGATTATCTGTGGGAAATAAACAAGTACAACGGAAATGCGGGAGCTGACCCAGGCTGGGATTTGGTGAAAATCACGGGCCGTTTAAACATTACCGCTACGCCGCAGAACCCGTTCGTGATCAGGGTTTCTTCTCTGGACTATGACAATTACCCAAGCTATCTGGCGGGTTGGCACCCAGCCGTGGACAAATGCTGGCCTATTGCGGTGGCCGAAGGCGGCATCACCGGATTTGCGGAAAACAAGTTTGCTATTGATACATCGCGTTTCGTGGCGCACAACTATACCTACAAAGGCAAATTCTCTTTGAAAGTAACCGGCAATACGCTTTACCTGTGTTTTACCGCATATGTGCCTAAACCAGGCGAGCAAGGTGTACCTGGCGCACCCGGCGGATACGGGGAGCCCGGAAGCCCCGGCGGACAAGGCGGAGCGGGCACGGGTACCATCAGCCCGGGTCATGGCGGACCTGGCGGGGCCGGTGGGCCTGGCGGTGGCGCCGGCGGTGCAGGCGGAAAAGGTGGCCCGGCAGGCCCAACTGGTCCGGGTGGGCCAGGCGGTCCCGGAGGCCCGGGTGGACCGGGTGGCGGCTCTGGTGGTGAAGGCGGCGAAGGCGGACCGGGTCCGCAAGGTCCCGGCCCGGAAGGGCCAACGGGTCCTACTGGGCCGGTAGGTCCTGAGCAGCCTGGTCCCCCTCCAGGCACCCCTCCAGGAACGCCTCCGCACAAAAGGCCTACCAGCAGACCGAAGGGTCCGGGTTCTTACCGGTTCAGCAAATCTTATATTCCTGATTGGCCCCAACAGCCCCAGACTCCTGACGAGAATGAACCGCCTACTGACCCTAAGAAGTGTGATGAGACCTTGTTCTCCGCCGATGACTGTAAAAAAGGCTTGGACTTCCTGAACCAAATGACCAAAGTACGCACCGGGGCCAGTGATCCGTATTCGGCGGTGATCGGTTCTGTGTCTACCGCTACTTCAGACTGCTATGCCAGTGCCGCAATCGGGTTGGTAGGAGACGGGGTGAATGCCGCCATTGGCATCGTGAAAGGGGGCCCAACACCGCTGGCCGTGACTAGTGCGGTCTTCAATGCGGGCAAATTCGGGTTGGCTATCTATAGCTGTAACATCACCGATCCGGTGCAAAAAGAGAAAGTGCAGTTTATTATTGACCTGATTAGCTGCGTGAACTCCACCTCGGCCATTGAGTTGGCGATCAACCTGGCAACCTGTGCCGGCAAGTACTTCTGTACCGATATCGTGGCGTCTTGTGACCCGAACGAGATCATCGGGCCAGTAGGCTTCGGACCGAACCGTATGGTGGCCTCCACCGTGCCGATGGGCTACAAGGTGACGTATGAAAATGACTCTACCAGAGCCTCGGCCCCGGCGCAGCGGGTACGGGTGACCGTTCCGCTGGACAAAGAGTTGGATCCGCTGAGCTTCCGGTTAGGGTCCTTCGGATTCGGGTCATTCAACTTCAACGTTCCAGCCGATATGGCCAGTTACCAGACAACCTTACAGTTAGCTGATACGGTAGGCTACAACGTGGAAGTACTGGCTGGGGTAGATGTGGTAGAGAACGAGGCCTTCTGGGTATTGCAGACCATTGACCCGGCCACGGGCTTACCCCCCGCCGATCCATTGAAAGGTTTCCTGCCTAAAAACAACAGCAGCGGCGCCGGCGAAGGCTACGTAACTTATACCGTGCTGGCGAAGAACACGGCCGTCACCGGTGACACCATCCACGCCAGAGGTTCTATCGTTTTCGATACAAATGACCCGATTATCACAAACCGGGCTCAAAACATCCTGGATGCGAAAGCACCACAATCGAAAGTGAATGCATTGCCAGCCTTGATTGAAGCGACTACGCCGGTTGCTATCACCATTCAGGACGAGGCGAAGGGAAGCGGGGTGCAGTCATATGACCTGTTCGTGTCTGAAAATGGCGGACCATTCACGGTGCTGGCATCTAAAGTGAGTCCGGGGGCAGCCTACACGTTCAAGGGAGAGCCGGGCAGAATCTATTGCTTCTTCTCCATCGGGCGCGACAATGTAGGAAACCTGGAGGCGATGAAGCTGACCGGAGAAGCCTGTCTGCTGGTAAAAGGCACCGATAACACCAAAAAAGTAGCGGTGTTGCAGCCCAACGGCGGAGAACAGTATTGCCCGGGTAGCCCAGTTAAAATTGCCTGGGGAAGCCAGGGCGTGCAGAACGTGAATGTCTTTTACTCAGCCAACGGGGGCCAAACGTTCCAGAGCATCGCCACCGGCCAAACGGCTACCGGTACGCTCAATTGGACGGTTCCGGCCACGCTGACGGCCTCTGATAACGTCGTGATCAAGGTGGAAGACGCCACTACCACCAGCGTAAAAGACGTGAGCGACAAAGCCTTCACCATAGGCATCACCACTCCGGTGAATGCGGGGGCTGACCAGACCATCTGCCAAAACCAGGCTTCGTTTGCCCTGAGCGGCTTCAGCCCCGAAGGCGGTACTTGGACCGGAACCGGCGTGGGAGCGAACGGAACCTTCAGCCCGGCCACGGCGGGAGTAGGCACTCACACCCTCACTTACACCGTGCAAGTGAACGGCTGTACCACCAGCGTCACGAAGAAAGTGACAGTGACAGCAGCGGCCGCGGTGACCTTGGCTTCTCTGAATCCGGTTGCCGAAAGCGCGGCACCCTTTGCCTTGACTGGAGGATCACCGGCGGGCGGAACGTACACCGGCATGGGCGTAGTGAACGGAACCTTCAATCCGGCGTTGGTGGGAACCGGTACCTTCACCATCACTTACACGGTGAACGGAGATTGCGGTGCTACGGCCTCCAGAGTGATTGCGGTGAACCCAGTCATACAGGCGCCCACTACCTTGGCAGCCGTGGCGAAATCAGGCTCGCAGATCGCGTTGACATGGGTGGATAACACGCTCTCAGAGACCGGCGTGATCTTAGAACGGGCAGCCTCGGCCAACGGACCTTTCTCGGTGGTAGCCACGTTGCCGGCCAATACCATTGCCCACACAGACAATGGCCTGGCCTCCAAAACCACCTACTACTACCGCGTGAAAGCCATCAATGCAAACAGTGCGCAGTCAGAGTACAGTGCCGTGGCCAGTGCCACCACCAAGAACGACATCACCGATTCGCCGTACGGCCTAAACAACACTTACGTGAAGCTGTACCCGAACCCAACCCGTGACAAAGCGCAGGTGGAGTATCTGTCAGAGAAAGGATCACAGAAGATTACCGTCATTCTGTACAATGCCCTGGGCATGCCTATCCTGGAAAGGGAAGTAAAAGTGCAGGGCGGGCTGTTCAAGACCGAGTTAGATCTGAGCAACTTGGCCAACGGCGCCTACTTCATGCGCCTCATTGACAAAGACCAGATCTTCTACAACAAGGTCATTAAACAGTAAGCGACCTTGCGCACAAACAGAAAGGGAGCCCATGCAAATGGTCTCCCTTTCTGTTTTCTGGGTTAGTAAATGGCGTTCGTTTCTGAAGGAAGTCTCGTTTCAAGCCTGTTTTCAGCAAAACAAGCCAAAAGCAGCTGCTTACAGCAATTCCACTACCGTTTCCAGACCGATGCCGCGTGAGCCTTTGATGAGCACATGGCTGTTTCTAACGGGATGATCGGTGAGCCATTGCACCAGGGCGCTTTTCTCGGCAAAGTAGCGGAAATCGGGGTTCACCTCGGCGGCGTAACGCATTTCCTTTCCGCAGAGAAACACCTGCGCGAAGTTCTGTTGGCTCAATTGCTCGCCCAAAGTGCGGTGCTCCGGTTCGCTTTCCTGGCCCAATTCCAGCATATCGCCCAAAATCACCACCTTGGGTGCACCGGCCATTTGCCCGAAGTTGGAAACCGACAAGGCCATGGAACTAGGGTTGGCGTTATAGGCATCCAGCAGAATGGTGTTGGTGTCTTTTTGTACAATCTGGGAGCGGTTGTTGGTGGGCACGTAGCCGGCAATGGCGGCATTGATCTGCTCGTGCGACACCCCGAAAAACTGTCCGATGCAGGCAGCCGCCATCATGTTCTCAAAGTTGTAAGAACCCATCAAATGCGTGTGCACTTCCTCCCCGTTGGCGGCGCGGTAAATGACCTGCGGGGCGGCTTGCAGAAGCTCAGCAGAATAATCGTCTTGTGGTTGATAATAAGTGACTTTGCGCGTGATTCTGCGTACCATGCGCATGAGGTGTTCGTTAGAAGTATTCACGAAGACGGTGCCCTCGGCTTTGTCCAGGTGCAGGTACAGTTCGCTCTTGGTGCGGGCCACGCCCTCCAGGCTCCCGAAACCCTCTAAGTGCGCTTTCCCGATGTTGGTGATGAGGCCATGGGTAGGCAAAGCGTAGGAACAAAGTTCGGCGATGTCGCCGGGATGGTTGGCGCCCATCTCAATGATGGCCAGTTCGTGTTCGGGCTGAATGCTGAGCAACGTGAGCGGCACGCCGATGTGGTTGTTGAGGTTTCCTTTGGTGCAGAGCACGTTGAATTTCTGGCTGAGCACCGCATTGATGAGTTCTTTGGTAGTGGTTTTACCGTTGCTGCCCGTAATCCCGATGAAGGGAATACTCAGTTGCAGCCGGTGGTGCAACGCCAAACTCTGGAGCGCCTTGAGCGAGTCTTCTACCTGAATGATGTTGGGTCCGGTGATGGTAGGGTCCTGCACCACGGCATAGCGGGCGCCTTTTTCCAGAGCCATTTGGGCAAACTGGCTTCCTTTGAAATTGGGGCCATCCAACGCAAAAAAAAGAGTGTTATCTTGTTCTGCCCGGGAATCGGTGCTTACCTTCCGGCATTCCAGGTATTTCTGATACAGGTGCTCCACTAGCTCCGCCATAGAAAAGAGTTGTTTTTACGTCTAGGATACGAATAAATGAACAGAGCATTAAAGGTACTAGCCTTTTTCTTAAGTTGGATGGTAGGAGGCGCGCAAACTGTCGGGGCGCAGAACCCCGTCCGGATGCAGGAAGTCTCCGGACCTGTTGTGCAGAACTCCCTGGGCCAGCCTTTGCGCCTGCCCTGGGCCGGCGGATTCAACAGTCCCCAGTTCTCGGCCATCGACCTGAACCAGGACGGTCAGCAGGATTTGTTTGTCTTCGACCGAAGCTCGCAGCGCGTCACCACCTTTCTAGCCGTTCAAACCAATGGCACCTGGGGGTACCAGCACGCTCCGCAGTATGAAAACGCCTTCCCGAAGGATCTTCGGTTCTTCGCGCTGCTTCGGGATTTCAACTGCGACGGTGCTCCTGATCTGTTCACCGCTTCCAACCTGGGAATGGCGGTCTACACCAACACCTCCTCGGCCAGCGGTGGCCTTCAGTTCAACCTCACCCATCCGGCCATCTATTTCAATACCGGTGCCAATTTGCTGTTAGGCTCAGAAGACATGCCCGCCCTGGTTGACATGGACAACGACGGCGACTTGGATATTCTCACTTGGGAATGGTCTGGAGGTACCACCTTGGAGTACTATCGGAACGAGCGGGTAGAGCAGGGCCTGGTCTGCAACACGCTTACTTTTACCCGTGCCTCCACTTATTGGGGACAGGTGACGCGCTGCGTAGGTACCTGCAACAACTATCGGTTTAATGAAAACTGCCCGTCTACGAGCCACATTGGCGGTTCCAGCGTGTTGCCCCTGGATCTGGATGCCAACGGTGTGCTGGATTTGCTTGTGGGCCACGATGATTGCCCAGATCTGGTTAGTTTATACAACACCGGCACCAACGCCCAGCCCAAAATCACCAGTGCGCAGTACAACCTTCCGCCCAACATCACCGGGCAGCAATTCAGTGTTTTCCCCGCGGCCTATTACCTGGACGTTACCTTTGACAACGTGCCCGATCTGGTGGTAGCGCCCAATATGACCTCTAACTCGCACCAGAACGTCAACCTGAAAAACTCAGTGTGGGTGTACGCTAATACCGGTACCGCTGCAAAGCCTGCCTTCCCCAGCCAAAAACACCCTTTCCTACAAGACCAGATGCTGGAGGTAGGCGAAGGAGCCGCCCCTGCAATTGCGAATCTTACCGGAAATGAAGCCTTAGATGTATTAGTCGGTAACACCGCGGTTTTGGAGAATGGCCGTTATACGGCTTCCCTGACTTTGTTCCAAAACAAAGGCACTGCGGCTGATGCTCTGTTTGAGGCCGTGGATTCCGATTACCTGGGCTTTGCCGCTTTGAATCTCATTTCCCTGAAACCCCAGCTTCTGGACATCAACGCCGACGGAAAAATTGACCTCGCCTGGAGTGCTTACCGGCAATCTACCAACACCATGGAGTTTAGGTACATCCTGAACGAGGCAACCGCAGGGCAAACCCCGCAGTTCGTCTTAGCCAATGCCGTGACCATACCAGGAATCTTGCTATTCAGGGGAGATACTCCCTACCTGTATGACGTAGACACCGATGGGAAATTAGATGTGCTCATTGGCCGTTCCTCTGGCGGACTCACCTATTACCGAAACACCGGCACCAGTACCAGCCCCACCTGGGTTTTGGTTTCAGACAGCTTTGGTGGCCTGGCTGCCGATGTGGAGCGTAGAAGACTACAAGTCACCATAGCCGATGTAAACCAAGACAGCCAACCCGATTTACTGGCTACCGATGATAGCGGAAAACTACGCGTATTCCCTGCCTTTCAGGCTCATCTTTCCGGCACCTTCCCGGTAGAGGAAAACGTGCTCTGGCAACCCAACTTCCAGCAATACGGAGAAGCCAACTTCGGATCAGGCATGTCTCTGGCTATTGCCAATCTGGATGCAAACTCCCTTCCCGAAATCTTGATTGGAACCCTGACAGGTGGGCTTCGGTTCGTGAAAGTTATCTCTGAGCCACTAGGCACAGAGAACCCAGTTGCGGAACTCTCCTTTGGCAAGGTTTTCCCAAATCCAGCCGATAAACTGGTACAGCTTATCACTGAAAAGACCGCTACTTACCAATTACACAACGTAGCAGGCGCGTTGATCAAGAGCGGAAAAACGGTGGCGGGCAAACCGCAGGAAATCTCCACCGCTGCCTTGCCCGCTGGCCTCTACCTCCTGCGCCTCCAAGCTGCCGATGGCCGGGTAGTGACGCACAAATTGGTGGTGAGGCACTAAAGAAACAGGGAGCCGTTTTAAAGCTGATTTCTAGAAATCAGCTTTAAAACGGCTCCCTGTTTCTTTGATGATTCTGTCGTCTTCGCGGTTTTCTCTTCAAGGCTCAAGTCTGTGACTTGGACCTATTATGATCTGAAGTTTGCAAATCAGTGAGGCGTGAGCCTCAGAATTCATGATGATGATGGTATCCCGAACAGCATTTAGGTGATGTCCTTGCAGTTCGCCCACAAGATCCTTTCAGGATGACAAAATGGGGAGCATTCTCCCATTCTCTCAATAATTTACTCACACCTCAATTGTGAACGCATCGGCGTCAATGTCCCAAGGCAGTTTACGGCGGGTTTCTTCCAGGTGCTCACGGGAGAGGGTGATGGTGGATACGGCTTCTTCGTGTTCATGGTGTACCAGTTCCTCGCCCAACAGGTTGTAGGCCGCGGAGTCGCCGGAGTAGGCGTGACCTTTGGCATCGGTGCCTACGCGGTTCACGCCGATGCAGTAGGCAAGGTTCTCAATGGCGCGGGCTCTCAGAAGCGTTTGCCAGGCCAGACGCCGGCGATCGGGCCAACTGGCGATGTAGATGAGCACATCGTAGGAGATAGGCGTGTTGCGGGACCAAACCGGGAACCGAAGGTCATAGCACACGAGCGGGCAAATCTTCCAGCCGTTCAGCTCCACCACCAGTTTCTGCGTGCCAGGCGTGTAGGCCTCGCACTCACCGGCCATCCGGAAAAGGTGACGTTTGTCATAGTGTGCGTAAGTACCATCGGGGCGCATCCAGATCACGCGGTTGTAGTAGTGGCCGTTCTCCTGCATGATCAAGCTGCCCATTACCACCGCGTTGCGTTCCTGGGCCATCTGCCGCATCCAGGCCACAGACTCGCCGTCCATTTCCTCGGCCAGCGCTGGGGCATCCATGCTGAAACCAGTGGTGAACATCTCGGGCAGGATGATCAGATCGGTCTCGGGTAATTGACGGATTTTCTCCTGGAATCTGGCTCGGTTGGCGGCGGCATCGTGCCAGACAAGATCTAACTGAAGAAGGGATACGCGCAGGTCAGACATGGGGAGTAATTAAGAATTAGGAATCTGGAATTAGGAATTGGAGGGATAAACCCTGATTTTGATCCATCGGGAAAACCTATCCGCTCCATACCCGATAAAAGTACTCACTTCTGTTTACATCAAAAATCCCTTATGGAGATTCAAAAGAAAAAGATTGCCATTGACATGGACGAGGTCATGGCCGACCCCATTGAGAAATTCATCAGATTATACAACCAGGACTGCGCCTTGGAACTTACGCTGGAGGCCCTGCACGGGAAAGATGTGCACGAGGTGGTGCCGCCCGAGCATTCCCACAAAACCTGGGAGTACATTAACGCCGAAGGCTTCTTCCGGGACCTCAACGTGATCCCAGACAGCCAGGAGGTGATCAAAGCCTTGTGCGAAAAATACGAGGTCTTCATTGTGAGCGCGGGTATGGAGTTCCGGAACTCGCTCATCGATAAGTTTGATTGGCTACAGGACCATTTTCCCTTCATCAGCTGGCGCAACTACGTGCTCTGCGGCGATAAAAGCATCATTGGAGCGGATATCATGATTGACGACCGGCCCAGGAATTTGGTTACTTTTTCCGGTGAACGGAAATTGCTGTTTACTTCGCCGCACAACGTGAACATTCATGAGTTTGAGCGCGTGAGTACCTGGAAGGAAGTAGCGGAGAAGTTGTTGTAGTTTATTTTAAGGCTGTTTTTTGGAAAAGAGGCTAGAATCAGATTTTACCTCTTCTTTTTGAACGCATTCCTTCCCCCTTTGAAGGAGGTAGGGGATGACTTCTTCTGCTGATTCTTTTCTCCTAGTTTAATATTTACCATGGTTCAAGTCTGTGACTTGGACCTACCTTGATCTGAAGTTTGCAACTTCGGTTAGGCGACAGCCTCAAAACCACTTTATGGGTCTTTACTTTCTATTTACATACCTACTAACTCCTGAGCTGCAGTCACAATCGCCCCGCCCGCCGTTGTTGGTGTTATCACCGACAACCTAAACGGCCTTTCCAATTAGCTATGAGCCTTTACCTTCTATTTCCTTCTTACCAAGCCTCAGGGCTGCAGCCGCGGTC
>NZ_RJJD01000008.1:0-503655 GCF_003721515.1 Rufibacter latericius | reverse complement strand
GCGTTTGTCACTTTTCTCCTTGATGAGAAAAGTAACCAAAAGAATCAAGAAGCCTCAAACTCGCTGACGCTCAGACAGTGAGGCTTCAATTCAGTACCACCCCGCTGCCGTCCTTTGTTTCATAGTTGACGTAGGGTATTGTCGTTGGAAAAGCTACTGCATGCATCCAATTACCACTGGGCTACGCATGCGGCCCAGTGGTAATTGGATGCATGATTCTGAGAATTGTTGGAGTTGCTGCAATGTCTGCATCGTTCTGCGGACTGATGTTTTAAGGCTGCCTTTGTGATAACTGCCTTCAAAAACCTTTCATGACTCAGAACTCAAGTCTCACAACCGGCACAGCCGTTCTGCGGCAGCTCGTAAGGTCTCCTCTTTCTTGGCGAAGCAGAACCGAATTACCTGGTGATCCAGGCCATCATGGTTGAACACGGAGACTGGGATTACGGCAACGCCGGCTTCTTTGGTGAGCCTTTGGGAGAAGTCCACATCAGATAAATCAGAGATTTGAGAGTATCGGGCTAGTTGGAAATACGTGCCGGCACTATGTAGCAGCTCAAACTTGGAAGGCTGTAACAGCGAGGCGAAAAGGTCGCGTTTTTGTTGGTAGAATTGCGGCAGCGTGAGGTAATGTTCCTGGTTGTCTAGGTAGGCAGCGATAGCGTGTTGCAGTGGGGTTGCCGTGCTGAAGGTAAGGTATTGGTGTACTTTCCGGAACTCGGTGGTGAGGGCTGCGGGTGCGATGCAGTAACCTACTTTCCAGCCGGTGGTGTGGTAGGTTTTCCCGAAGGAGGAGACCACGAACGATCGCTCGGCCAAGGCCGGAACCGTGAGTACGCTGTGGTGCGGCTGGTTGTCAAACACCATGTGCTCGTAGACTTCGTCGCTTAGGATGAGGAATGGGAATTTCTGGGTGAGGCGGATCAGTTCTTCCAGGTCTTCTTTCTGCCAGACGGCCCCGCTGGGGTTGTGCGGCGAATTGATGATGAGCAGCCGCGTTTTCTCCGTCAGGTTATTTTCTACCTTTTGCCAATCTACACTGAAATCTGGGAAGCGCAGGGGCACGAACACTGGCACGCCGCCGCTGAGCTCAATGGCAGGTACGTAGGAATCATAACAGGGCTCCAGGACCATCACTTCATCGCCGGGCTGTACCACGGCGGAAATGGCTGCGAACAAGGCTTCAGTGGCACCCGAGGTTACCGTGATTTCGGTGTCTGGATGGGCAAAATGGCCGTAAAGCTGCTGCGTCTTCTGGCTGATTTTCTTCCGCAGTAACGGCAAGCCGGGACTTGGCGCGTATTGGTTATGACCCGCTCGCATGGCTTGGGTTACCAGATCGATCAACTCCGGGGGGCAATCGAAATCAGGGAAACCTTGGGATAGATTGATGGCCCCGTGCTGCAAGGCCAGTTGGCTCATGGTGGAGAAGATGGTGGTGCCTACGTTGGGCAGTTTGCTCTGCAAAGAAATACTCATGCGCTTTCAGCCTGTTTTGGTGAAAATAGGTAAAAAACGCATTGCTTCTTTTAGCCGGGCAAAGTTGCCTGCACAATTTCCTGCAGGGTAGGAATTACTTCGCGCTCAAACCATGGATGGCGTTTAAACCAGGCGATGTTTCGGGGCGAGGGGTGGGGCAAAGGGAGGAACTTGGGCAGGTAGTCTTGCCAGGCTTCTACCGTCTGGGTGAGGGTTGGTCTGGCGTTTACGCCCAGGAATGCCCGCTGTGCGTAGGTTCCAATGAGAAGGGTAAGCTGGATGTTGGGCAGCAAAGGCAGCAACTGCGGATGCCAGTGCCGGAAACACTCTGGGCGGGGCGGCAGATCGCCGGAAGGGCCAGTGCCGGGGTAGCAGAAGGCAGTGGGCACAATGGCTACGTGGGCTTCGTTGTAGAATTCATCGGGCGTGAGCCCCAGCCAGCTGCGCAGGCGTTTACCGCTCTGGTCATCCCAGGGAATGCCGGAGGCGTGAACTTTGGTGCCGGGTGCCTGGCCCACAATCATAAGCCGCGCCGAAGTAGTTGCCCGCAACACTGGTCTGGGGCCGTGGGGCAGGTGGGCAGCGCACATCTGGCAAGCTCTGATCTGGGGCAGCAATTCTTCTAACATGGCGGGAAGCTGTTTTAAGGCAAATTTCCGAAAAAGGGCGCAGAAACTCGGGTAAAAAAAGAAGCCGGTACCAAAAGGCACCGGCTTCCGGACTTAAAAGGTGGTAGGGTTATGCTTCGGGGTAACCATCAGCGGAGACCTCATCCTCGGGGAATGCCCGGAGAAGTAAATAGGAGGCTACTACGCTGGTTACGGCAATGGCTATCATCAGGGCTCTCATGGTTTCTCAACGGGAAAGAACCTCTGTTTAATAGTTCCGCGGGTTGTTGTTGCGCGGGTAACGGGAATTGTTGTCGTCTCCGGAGTCTGTCTCGTCTGACCAACGCGGGCCTCGCTCGGTGCCGCGGTCATGGCGGGAGCGGTACTCATAGTCATGGTCATGCCGACGGTTATCTTGGTCATGACGGTCATGGTCTGGGTGCTGGTGAGAGTTGCGGGAAAACATATTTTTCACATCGTGCCAAACCTCGCGGGCACCTTCGCGCATATCTCCCAGGATGTCGCCTTTGTCACGGTCCATGACGCGGCCGTCATCGGCGGTGTAGCGTTGCTCTCTGTACCAGTCATGGTTGCCGCTGCCGTACCGGTAGTCATCGTCTTTGTAGCGGCTGCGGCCTCCTGGCCAGTCGTTGTAAGGGTTGTCATCTGGGCGAGGGAGTTCTTCGCGCACGCCGCGGGAATCCATGTAGCCGCCGCGGTAGTAGTTCTCATTGGAATCATCTCTGCGGCGTTGCTCAGAAAGTCTGTCTTCTGAATGCACGCGGTTGTGGGCATGCCCATCAGAATCCTGGCGGGCGGAGTAATTGCCGCGGCCATCGCCGTAAGGTGAATAGTTGTTGCTGTTGTTATTCTGAAAAGAGGAATTCTCTTGCCGGCGCTCAAAGTGCGTGTTGTTGCCGCGGCCGTCACCGTAGTTCAGGCTGTTAGGGTTGCGATAGGCGCTGTACTCCCTGTTACCGTAGTGTTTGCTCAGGCTCGCGCCCAGGTCGGCGTTGGAGTTGCGCTGATGGGAGTCTTCCGGGAAGTGGCTCCGTTGCTGGTTATTAGGCCCGGTATGGAAATGGTTACCGTTGTCCCAGGTGTTTTCGTTTCCCGGCTGGGTAGGTTGGTTCCGCTGCTGGTCGCGGTTGTACAACTCACGGCCTATCCGGTGATTCTCGGCGTTGCCGTCCGGACCCGGACGGAACTCATTGTATCTTTGATTGCTGTCCATGATTCTATTTGTTTTAATAGCACAATAGATACCTCTTGAGGAAGAGGGAATTGGTAGGTATGTGTACGATGGCGTTGCCGCAGGGTTAAGCCCCTGTGGTTCCTGGTTTTATTTTTGGGGTGTTTTCAGGAAAAGGGCAGGAAAGGAGAAGGGGTGTGGAAAACCTTTGAAAAAGATTTCAGTAAGTGGAAGAAATCATTTTCAAGCGTACCTTTTTATGAAACGATACTTACCTCTGTTGGGTGTTTTCTTGTTGTTTTTCCTGGTGATATCTGGGTTTGCGCACGGTCAGGCTAAAATTGGGAAATCGGTTTTATCCTCCTCTGTAGCCGGAAATGGAACCTTGGTTTCTATCTTCGCTGATGCCGGCCTGAACGTGAGATAAACGTTTAGCGGATTGTGTCTCTGACCTGAATTCCGGTAGAAAAAATTAACATCGTTACATCCTCCAATATGCAGAAGGGCGGCCTTGAATATTCAAGACCGCCCTTCTTTTATATCTTACTTTTGGTTTTCGTTTAGCTGAAGTGCTGGTTCAGGATCTCGCGCACGTGGGCTTCTTCCAGGGGTTTGGAGATGTGCTGTTCCACGGCGTTGTATTTTTTGAGTTTCTCCAGGTCATAGAAACTAGCCGATGAGGTGAGCATCATGACCAGAATGCATTTCTGGGCTGTCTCTGGCAGTTGGTGGTATTGGTCCAGGAACTCAAACCCGTCCATCACAGGCATTTTAATGTCCAGGAACATGAGATCTGGGAGAGGCTGCCCTGCGGCGATGGCCTCTTTCAGAAAGTTAAGTGCCTCTTCTCCGTTGGTGACTACCTCAATGTTCTCAGCGATTTCCATACGGGTAAGGAGCCGCTTATTCAGGTAATTGGTGGTCTCGTCGTCGTCAACCAATAAAATCAGGTTTAACTTTTTCATAGGACAAATATAGAAGCGCTTACGCTAGTAAACGTGGTTTTTAAAATAAATAGTAAAGGTGGTGCCTTCGTTCACCTGGCTTTCTACCTCAATACGGCCGCCGTTTTTCTGCACAATGCGGTTAAGGATGTAAAGGCCCAAACCAGAACCATCTACGTGGTTATGGAAGCGCTTGAACATCTGGAACATCTTGGGGCCGTGTTTCTCCATGTCCATGCCCAAGCCGTTGTCCTGCACGGTGAGTACGGTAAATCCCTGGTATTGGTACGTCTGCAGGTGCACCTTTGGTACCCGGTCTGGCGAGCGGTATTTCACCGCGTTGCTGATGAGGTTGTAGAAAATACTCTTCAGGTTCACGCGGGAATATACCAGCGATGAACCCAGCGAAAAGTCACAGGTGATTTTGGCGCCCGAGCCCTGGATCAGGTCCTGGATGCTGAGCTTGACCTCGTCTACCAGTTCAGATAGGTGGATCTCTTCCTGATGGGCGTCAATTTCCTTCTGCACTTTCACAATCTCAGACAGATCTGAAATGGTGGCATTAATCTGCTTCAGAGACCGATTGAACATGTTGATCAGAAGCGGGGCGTCTGGGTCATGGAAGGTGGCGCTTTTGGTGAGTTCCTGGAAAATGCCGGCCATGTTGATGATGGGCAGTTTGAGGTCATGCGAGGCGGTGTAGACAAAGCTGTCCAGGTCCTCGTTGATGCTGCGGAGCTCCTGGTTGGTTTGCTCCATAAGCTCCTCGTTGCGTTTCTGGTCCTCAATCTCAGTACACGTGCCAAACCACCGCAGAATGGTGCCGTTCTGGTCCCGCTGCGGGAGGGCCCGGGCCAGAAACCAACGCCATTGCCCGTCTGAGGCCCGCCGGAAGCGGTATTCCACTTCGTAGGGTTCGCCGGTGCGCAGCGAATGCCGCCACCGGGAGAAGGCCCGTTCCTGGTCATCTGGGTGCAGGAGGTTGTTCCACATATGGGTGCCCTTGCTGGCTTCCACGTCATAGCCGGTGTATTCCACCCATTGCCGGTTGAAATAATCATGGTAGCCGTCGGGGTCAGTGGTCCAGACAAGTTGGGGCATGCTATCGGCCAGGAACTGGAAATTCTTGGTGCTTTCCTGCAAGTCCAGCAACATTTGTTTCTGGTCCTGGATGTCTGTGTGCGAGCCCACCCACATGGTAATGGCCCCTGCCTCGTTCCGAACAGCAATTCCGCGTACCAGAAACCACCGGTATTCTTCGCTGTTTTTGGTGCGCCATCGGTTTTCAATCATATACGTTCCCCCGGTAGCAAGAGAGTGGCTCCAGCTTTCATGGGTAGCCCGGATGTCATCTGGGTGAATAAAGAATTCCCATCCCCAGCCGGTTAACTCTTCCTCGGTGGTGCCCAGGTAATCGTACCATTGCTGGCTGTAATAATCTACATAGCCGTCTGGCCGGGCGGTAAACGTCATGTGAGGAAGGGCATCCAGAATCTTGAGGGTTCGCTCATGCGAGACTTTCAATTCCTGGGCCAGTTTGGCGGCTTCTTCCTGAACCCGTACGCGCTCGGTTACTTCCACAATCAGGATCATGACCCCTTCCACGGCGTGGTGCTCATCAAACAGCGGCTGGTAGGCGAAATCGAAGTAGCCCAGTTCTAATTCACCGGTGCCTTTCCTGTCTAGATAGGCAGGTGTCTGGTTCCCGAAATAGGCTTGGCCGGTAGCGTATACCCTGGCAATGTGGTCAAAGAATCCCTGGGTTTCCAGTTCCGGCAGGGCCTCTTTGAACGGCTTGCCCACCATCTCGCGGCCGCCTACCAATTGCGTGAACTGGGGGGTAGCGAAATCACCTATCCAATCTGGCCCTTTCACCACGGCAAACTGTACCGGAGCCTGGGCCAGCATGCGTTGCACATACTCGTCGCGCTCTTTGAGCTTTTGCTGGATTTCTTTCTGCTCCTGAATGTCTGTGTCTACGCCTATCCATGCCCGGATATTGCCTTGCCCATCGTACAAGGGGGTGGCGCGCATGGAAAACCAATGGTACTGCCCGTCTGAGGCTTGTTTCAGGCGGGCCTCGTTCACGTATTCTTTGCCGGTGCTCAGAGCCTGGCTCCAGGTAGAAAAGGTGGGGTGCAGGTCTTCAGGGTGAATCACTTTCTCCCAGCCTTCGTCTGGGTGGGTGTTGCCGGTATAGGCGTACCAAGCTTTGTTGTAGTAGTAGATATAGCCATCGGCGCGGGCTACCCAGGCAATCTCAGGAATTCCCTCCAGCAAGGCACGCACGTGCTGCTCACTGGCTTTGAGCTCAGCGGCATAGCGGTTTTTCTCGGTGAGGTCCAGCATGGCCCCAATCATGCGCACAGGTTTTCCAGTTGCATCCCGGGCAACGGTGCCCCGGTCCAGGATTTCGGCGTAGGTGCCGTCTGCTTTTCTGAACCGGTATTCATCCTGCCAGGTAGAACCGTCGCCATCAATGACAAGGTGAATGCCCTCTACTACCCGTTCCGCGTCATCGGGGTGAATACGGCCGTACCAAGAATTGATGTCATGCTCAATTTCTTCCGCTTTGTAGCCAAATGTCACCTGGAACCCGTCGTTCCACCAGATGGTGTCATCGGTCAGGCTCCAGTCCCAGATTACGTCATTGGTGGCTTTGGCAATGAGCTCAAACCGCTCCAGATTTTGCTGGGCTTGTTGGGCCTGCTTTTCGGTTTCCTTTTGAGATTTGACGTGCTGGGTGACATCCTCCGACTCATGGATAAGGTAGAGCACGTTGCCGCTGGTATCCAGCACGGGCGAATTGGAAGGTTGCCAGTACTTCTCCTCAAACCCACCGCCCATCTCCACTGGCCGCGTCACATCATAGCGCTGGAGCGCCATTTTATGGGTCATCTTGTAATCCCGGGCAAATTCCAGCGACTGCCTCCAGTTGAGAACCCCGTCTGCGGTAGCCAGGTCTGGATTGTCTGGGAACACGTCAAACAGGTACTTCCCCAGGATGGACCGGTCTTTAAAGGTAGAGGCCAGATAGGCGTCACTGGCTTCTACAATAGTAAAGTCTGGGGAAACCACAATGTAGGGCCTTGGTAGTGCCTTAAAGATGGAATGAAGATCAGGAGAGGCAGCGGGCAGGGAGGAAGACTTCATGAACGGAAGCGCATTAAATTCTGTAAAGTGGGTCTACAGGGAAGCCCTGTAGCGAAAAAGGATTGAGAGCAAAACCGTTTAGGGGCAGTTTTGTTGAAAACTGCCCCTAAACGGTTTTAAACATGCATCTCTTCAAAAATGCCTTTGACCTGTTGTAACGTAGAAACATCCTCTACCGTCACAATGAGTTTATCTTTGGCTTCCTTCAACCTTGAACGGCGCGGATGCTGCTGCACGTATTTCAAGATTCGGCTGAACGTTTCTGACTGGAAGAAGGCCTCGTTGTTCATGCTGGGGATGTAGCCCTTCAAGGTGTCTTTTTTGAGCGTAAGCTTCTCAAATCCTAAATGACAGGCTTCCCAGCGCATCTTCACGATGTTCACCAACTGCTCCACCTCGGCGGGCAGCGGACCGAACCGGTCAATCATGCCTTCCACTATTTTCTCCAGACTTTCCAGGTCTTTCACGCGGTCAAGCTTGCTGTACATCTGCAGACGCTCAGAGATATTGCTGATATAGGAATCGGGGATGAGGATTTCCAGGTCAGTTTCCACAGAACACTCTCGAATTGGGTCCAGCAGTTTGTCGGCTTCCAGCTCTTTGAAAAACAAGTCGCGGAACTCCGTTTCCTTCAGTTCCTGCACCGCCTCGTCCAGAATCTGGTGGTAGGCCTCAAACCCCAAATCGTTGATGAACCCGCTCTGCTCGCCGCCCAGCATGTTCCCCGCCCCGCGGATGTCCAGATCGCGCATAGCAATTTTGAAGCCCTCGCCCAGGTCAGAAAATTCCTCCAGGGTACTCAAACGCTTGCGGGCATCAGACGGAAGTCCGGATACCGGCGGCGTTAGCAAATAGCAGTACGCTTTCTTGTTGGACCGGCCCACGCGCCCGCGCATCTGGTGCAGATCGCTCAAGCCAAACATGTGTGCCCGGTTGATGAGGATGGTGTTGGCGTTAGGGATATCCAGGCCGCTTTCAATGATGTTGGTGCTCACCAGCACGTCATACTCGCCCTCCACGAAGCGCATCATGCGTTTTTCCAACTCCTCAGGGTCCATCTGACCGTGAGCGTACGTCACCCGGGCATCAGGCACCAACCTTAAAATAAGGTTGGCCATTTCCTCGATGTCTGAAATGCGGTTGTGCACAAAGAAAACCTGGCCTTTGCGTTTTAACTCATAAGCCACGGCGTCTCTGATGAGTGTATCGTCAAACACATGCAACTCAGTTTGTACCGGTTGGCGGTTAGGTGGTGGTGTGGCAATCACGGAAAGGTCACGGGCGCCCATCAAGGAGAAGTGCAGCGTACGCGGAATAGGCGTAGCGGTAAGCGTGAGCGTGTCTACGTTCACCTTGATTTCCTTCAAACGATCTTTCGTTTTCACGCCGAACTTCTGTTCCTCATCAATCACCAGAAGGCCCAGGTTCTTAAACTTGACGTCTTTGCTGGCCAAACGGTGCGTTCCGATGAGAATATCAGTTTTGCCTTCCGCCACTCTGGACAAGGTTTCCTTTATCTGCTTGGTGGTTTTGAAACGGTTGATGTACTCCACGTTCACGGGAAAAGCTTCTAATCTATCCCGGAAGGTTTTGTAGTGCTGCATGGCCAGGATGGTGGTAGGCACCAAAACCGCTACCTGCTTGCCGTCACAAGCCGCTTTGAATGCCGCTCGTATCGCTACCTCCGTCTTCCCGAAGCCCACGTCACCGCAGACCAATCGGTCCATGGGGTGTGGTTGCTCCATATCGTTTTTCACGTCTTCGGTGGCTTTGCCCTGGTCTGGGGTGTCTTCGTAAATGAACGATGACTCCAGCTCGGCCTGTAGGAAACCGTCTCTTGAGTAAGCGTAACCGGGTGCTTTCTTGCGTTTGGCGTACAGCGAAATGAGCTCAGCGGCAATGTCTTTGACTTTGCTTTTGACCTTCTTCTTCTTGTTTTCCCACTCCTGTGAGCCTAATTTGCTCATGGTGGGCGGCGTACCTTCCTTACCGGTGTATTTAGATATTTTGTGCAGCGAGTGGATACTCACGTAGAGCAAATCATCATCGCGGTATACCAATCGGATAGCCTCCTGCAAGCGGCCACCTACTTCTACTTTCTCCAGCCCCGCAAACCTTCCTATGCCGTAATCCATGTGCGTGACATAGTCGCCGGGCTTGAGCGTGCGGAGTTCCTTGAGGGTAAGCGCCTTTGATTTGGAGTAGCCTTCGCGGGTTTTGTGCTTGTAGAAACGCTCAAACAACTGGTGGTCTGTGTAGCACACCAGTTTCACCAGATCGTCTACAAAACCCTCGCGCAGCGCCAGCATCAAATGGTGGAAACGTACGTCGTGGTCCAGTTCATCAAAGATGGTAGTTAATCTATCTGCCTGGCGCGGCGACTCGGCGGCGATGACGTTCACGTAGCCATTGCTTTGGTTTTCGTGAAGGTTGGCCACCAGCCGCTGGAAATCTTTGTTGAACGAGGGCTGCGGATGCGCCTGAAACTGCACCACCTCGGCATTGCGGAAGTTGAAGCGCTTGCCAAACTCCACCATGGTGAACGTTTCAAGCGTCTTTTTGAAATTCTTGCCTGATTCGAATAGGTCCTCGGGGTTGGAAACGATCTGCACGCCGGCACTATGCTCCAGCATTTCTTTGAACGCTTGTTCGGCCTTCTCAAACGACTCAGTCACCACATCCACGGAGTGGCGGTAATCCTTTACCCAAATGATGCTGTTTTCAGGAATAAAGGCCAGAAACGACTCACGGGTTTCCTGCAGAAGCTTGGTCTGCACGTTGGGGATAATGGAGATCTGCTTTTTCTGTTCCACCGAAAGCTGCGTGTTGGGGTCAAACGTCCGGATGCTTTCTATCTCATCCCCGAACATCTCCAAACGGAACGGCAACTCGTTCGCATAGGAGAACACGTCCACGATGCCCCCGCGCACGGCAAACTGACCGGCCTCGTAGACGAAATCGGTGCGTTCAAAGTCATAGCTGGCCAGCATCTCCGTGAGGAAATTCACATCCAGTTTCTCGCCCACCTTTGCGCCCAACGTATTCGCTACCAATGATTTTTTGTTGATGACTTTCTCAGTGAGCGCTTCGGGGTAGGTCACGATTAAGGCACCCGCGCCAGCCCGGTTGTTCAGGCGGTTGAGGACCTCGGCACGCAGCAGGATGTTGGCGTTCTCGGTGGCATCGAACTGGTAGGCGCGCTTGTACGAGCTAGGGAAAAGCAGCACTTCCTGGCCTTCTTCCAACAGGTTGGAAAGGTCGCTGTAAAAGTAAGCGGCCTCTTCGCGGTCATGCAGGATGAACAGGTGCGTGTTGGGCTGCATGGTTTGCAAGGCAGACGCCACCACGGCATCAAGGCTACCCACCAGCCCTTTGAGTTGTATATGTTGAGGTTCAGGAGTCTGCAGGCGCTGGGCCACGGTTTGCACCACGGGATCCTGCCGGTACAGCTCCAAAAATTGAGTTGCTTTCAAAGGTAAATCTTTTCTAGAAAAACAGGGGCAAAGCTAGCCATTCTTGCCGGTTACTGGAAACGAAGTGGAAGAAGGGTTAGTTGCCGGAATTAATGGGAGATTGAGAGATTGAATGATTAAGAGATTAGGTGAATAATTGAAGGCAGAGATTTTAAGCCAGTTTGGAAAAAGGAGGGCTAAAACCTACCAACGTGTGGATTCTTGCTACGGCCTTGTTCTAAGCTGTTCATTCTTTCTGGCTGCTTCCTATTCACAGGTTGTTTCGCTGGCGCGAGCCTCCAACTCGTGTCAGCACGCATTGCCACGCGCTCTATATCAATTTGCCTTTTTGAAAGGGTCTTTCGCGCAAATGGAAGAACTGTTTCTTCTCCGGCTTTCTAGTTTGCCCACAAGATCTTTCCATGATGACAAAGTGGGATAACCATTAACCTTATCAGCAATGCGCGCAGACACGAGCCGGAGGTTCGCGTCAGTGGTGAAGTCCAGCGGTGAAATTACTAGGACTATAAATCTTTCAGGAAACACATGCACTCAATCATTCAAAAATTACTACTCGTCCTTCAACTTGCCTTCCATCTTCTTTTTGAACTTCTCTACTTTAGGGGTAGAGACCGCGCGCATGTAGGGGTTGTTGGGGTTGTTACGGTAGAAGTCTTGATGCTCTTCCTCGGCGGGGTAGAATTCTTTAAGGGCCGCTACTTCGGTGACAATAGGGGCCTGGAAGGCGCGGGTAGCATTCAGTTTTTTCATGTATTCCTCAATCTGGGCTTTTTCCTCGGGGGTGCGGTAGAAAATGGCCGAGCGGTACTGGGTTCCTTCGTCCGGGCCCTGGCGGTTAAGCGTGGTGGGGTCATGCGCCGCAAAGAAGGCCTCCAAAAGGGTTTGGTAGGAGACTACTTTCGGGTCATAGTAAATCTGGACGGCCTCCGCGTGGCCGGTTAGGCCGGTGCTTACCTGCTCATAGGTGGGGTTCTTGGTGGAGCCGCCCGTGTAGCCCGAAATCACGTCATGCACGCCTTTCAGCTTTTCGGCGGCTTCCTCGGTGCACCAGAAACACCCCCCCGCAAAGGTGGCTATGGCTAAGCTATCACGAGGAACCGAAGGCTGTTTAGTGGCCGAGGAAGTTTTAGTGGCAGTTTGTTTTTCCTTCGGGCTTTGGGCGCAGGAACTGAAACCGAATAAAAATATAAAAGCAAAAGCGAGAAGTCTCATCGTTATTGTCGTGGGAAATTGCATATAAGTAAAACCGTAAAAGTACGGTATAAGTTTCGGGGGGAAGTAGGCGAAGGACCGGTAACTTTTTAAGGCTCGCCCGGTAAAATGAAAGTAAACCAAACGCATGTACACTATGTCAGAATCAGCGAAAACCACCACCGACCATGATACCATCCGGAAATGGGCTGAGGCCCGCAAAGGCAAGCCTGCCTCTGTGAAAGGCACCGGAAAAGGCGAGGAAGCCGGTCTGCTGCGCATCAATTTCCCGGGCTACGCCGAGGACAACCTGGAAGACATTAGCTGGGAAGAGTTCTTTGAGAAGTTCGAGGAAAAGAAGCTGGCTTTCCTGTACCAGGATGAGAAAGACAGCCATTTCTCAAAACTCGTGAACCGGGACAAATAGGCGAGAGTTGCTTCTAGCCTGGGCGTTTCTGGCCTGTTTCTTAGAAAGCAGGCCAGAAACGCCTTTTTTTGTCTTAGATACGGGAGGATGATAATAATCATCTCTTTTTATTTGGACTCATTCTAAACAGTGCCTATTTTTGCAGTGTTCCTTTTGAGCTTCAGTTGATTCCCCTATGCCTACCCCTCCTAATCTGCAAGAGTTATTCCGGACTATCTACGGCGCTGTTTACCAGTGCAATCGCTATAACTGCTATTTTGTGGAGTTTGCCGGGGGCATTTCCCCGTTCAAGGTGAAGGATTTCCTGGCGCTGAAGCAGCAGGTAGACGCCATCAATGTGGAGCAGATGGTAAAAGACCCTTCCCGGGCCTCTGATGTACAAGTGCTGATGCCTTACCGCTCTGAGCGTTGCTTCGTCCTGACGTTAACCGATGTACTGCATTTTCAGGAGCTGTTACAGGGAGCCAGAGCCATGATGTCATTAAACAGCATCCTCTTTGAATGCCTGTATGCCCCAGTAGTCTCTTAATTGACTTTTCCTATTTGCCTTTTCGTAGCGAAGCTCTTTCTAAGGAAGAGCTTCTTTGTTTTCAATACCACTCAAAGTTCAGTTGCAGCCTGTGCCAAAAGGGTGAATACTCTTCTCGCGTTTAAGGGGAAAAAACGTTTCAGAGCCGGTTTCCTGAAAACAGCCCTAAAGCGCTTCTCTGGTTTTCCTTTCTACTCCAAGGCTTGGAGTCTTCCGTTCATACTTCCCTTTTCTCCAGCCCCAGAATCTCCCGAAAGGTTTCTTTCCCCGGCTTCAGCCGTTTCAGGTTTTGGACAAGCATAATGGAACGGTCAATCCGGAGCTGCGAACTCTTCACCGCTGCTACGTGCTGGATGATGTACCGCTGCATGCCGGGCTTGAGCTGGTCAAAACGGGCTTTGCCTTCATCATCTTGCCTAAATAACTCAGTAAGTTCCTCTGGCACGGGCGTGCCGTATTTGCTTTCGTCTTTGGCAAGTGACACTTTCACTGGGCTACCTTCTTGAAGGCCAAGTTGTTTCAGGCGCTGTTTGGTGAGCGTGATGTACCCTCTGCCTTGCCCTAGCGCTACAATGCCGCCTTGATAAGTGAGCGTGTTATTCACGGTAACCAGCAACCGCACGTTGAACTTGCCGCCCAACTGCTGCACCACCTCAGCCGGAATCTCCAAGTAGTGGGTGCCCATGAGGTACTCTAGTTTTCCAATGTGCGTGGTGAAGTGGATGGGAGGCATGTTGAGAGAAGTAGGGTTTGAGGTAGTTTAATTAGATTGAGTTATGATTTCAAAATGTTTATGAAATTATGGGAATTGGAATATTTTAAACTAAGTAACCACAAAAACAAAGTAGAAATCTACATTTGAATGCTCAACATCCGGATATAATTCATAAACACATTGTTAGAAGTAGTTTATTTTCTGATGAAACTTTGAATTTCATCTAACAAATTGTTTAGTCTAACATTTGTATCTCTGCTCTTCTCTTTTTGATTTTTGTTCGCTATAACCGCATAATCCCGAGTTATAAATAGTGCTTTGTTTAAAATGATTAAGAATTGGTTTATGAAACTTGCGGCTTCCTCGCCATCTAACTTATAGGCTGTGTCGTAATATTTTTTCAAACTTTTTTCAATGTGTCCTGCTGTATAGTTTCGGGTATTCTCAATCTTTTTATAATCAGTTGCTTTCTTGAAAGCGTCTATGTCTTGAAATAAACTTTTAAGGCTTCCTTCTAAATCTGGATAGTTGCTTTCAACTATAGTTTGTATTCCTGATTTTCCTTTTAAAGGTTTTAATTTGTCGATGGTTTCATAAATTATCAGATATGAGTATTTGATAAAAAATATTTTCTCCCAGTCTGTTTTAGCTTTAACCAAATTCATGAGATTAACTGATAAATCCAAAGTCGAAATAGTGATGTAGCCATTGTAGTTGTTAAACTGCTCCATTTCTTTAAAGTCGACATAATCTTGTTCCGGATTTATTGTATTCAGCAACCTTTTTGCTTCTTCTTGAAGTGCAATGTTTCTCCTTAAGCTATCAAGATGCTTTGTGTAGAAATCTATATTCTTCTCACACTGATCAAGTAGCTTCTCTAAACCATTCATATTGAAGGAATAAGTCCTGTAAACTAGAATTTAAACAAAAATTCATTCCGGTCATCCGTTCACAGGAATAGATAACCGGAATGAATTCAAGAAGATTTTACAAATTTTACGCGTCCTGTCTAAACACTTTGAACTGCTTAATCAGACCGTTAGTGGAAGAATCATGCGAGGTGATTTCCTCCTCAGACATCAACTTCGGCAGAATCTGCTTGGCGAGTTGTTTGCCCAGTTCCACGCCCCACTGATCGAAGCTGTAGACGTTCCAGATCACGCCTTGCACGAAGATCTTGTGCTCGTACATGGCCAAAAGGCTGCCCAGGGTTCTGGGGTCTAGTTGCTTGAACAGGATGGAGTTGGTAGGGCGGTTGCCTTCAAAAACCTTGAATGTTTTCAGGCTGTTTATCTCTTCCTCAGAGCAGCTCATGCGGTGCATCTCGGCAATCACCTCCTCCTCGGTTTTTCCGTTCATCAGGGCCTCGGTCTGCGCGAAGAAGTTGGCCATGAGTTTCGGGTGATGGTCGCCCAGCGGGTTATGGCTGATGGCTGGGGCCAGGAAATCGCAAGGAATAAGTTTGGTGCCCTGATGGATAAGCTGGTAGAACGCGTGCTGTCCGTTGGTGCCCGGCTCGCCCCAGATGATAGGGCCAGTCTGGTAATTAACGGGTTGTCCGTTGCGATCTACGTACTTGCCGTTGCTTTCCATATCACCCTGCTGGAAATAAGCCGCGAACCGGTGCATGTACTGGTCATATGGCAACAAGGCGTGTGATTGCGCATCGAAGAAATTGTTGTACCAAATGCCCAGCAAAGCCAGAATCACGGGCAGGTTCTGCTCCAGCGGTGCTTTGCGGAAGTGGTTGTCCATGGCATGCGCGCCGGCCAGCAATTCCCTGAAGTTCTCATAGCCCACGGTGCAGGCAATAGATAACCCGATGGCCGACCACAACGAGTAACGTCCGCCAACCCAATCCCAGAACCCGAACATGTTCTGCGTGTCAATCCCGAACTCAGCAACGGCTTTGGCATTGGTAGAAAGGGCCACGAAGTGCTTCTTGATGTGCTCCTCGTCCTGGGCTTTCTCCAGAAACCAGCTACGCGCGCTCAGGGCGTTGGTCATGGTTTCCTGGGTGGTGAACGTCTTGGAGGCGATCATGAAAAGCGTCGTCTCTGGGTTGATTTTCTTCAGCGTCTCGGCAATGTGCGTGCCGTCTACGTTAGAAACAAAGTGCGTGGTGATGTTGGGTTTCTGGTAGGCTTTAAGGGCCTCGGTTACCATCACAGGGCCCAGGTCTGAACCACCAATGCCAATGTTCACGATGGTGTCTATCGGCTTGCCGGTGTAGCCTTTCCATTCGCCGCTGATCACAGAATCAGAGAACTTCTCTACCTGCTCCAACACTCGGTTTACCTCCGGCATAATGTCTTTGCCGTCTTCCAGAATAGGCGTGTTCGACTGATTGCGCAAGGCTACGTGCAGCACCGAGCGGTTTTCTGTGAAGTTGATTTTCTCTCCGGTGAACATGGCCTCAATGGCGTCCTGCAGACCGCACTCTTGTGCCAGTGAAAACAGCAACGTCTGTGTTTCCTCGGTGATCCTGTTTTTGGAGTAATCCAGCAGGATATTCTCAAACGTGACGCTGAACTTCTCAAAGCGCTGCGGGTCCTGCGCAAACGCGTCTTTCAGGTGGCTGTCTTTGATTTGCGCGTAATGCTGCGTCAGCTTCTCCCAGGCTTGGGTGGTGGTAGGGTTTATGGATGGAAACATGCGTATGTTTTAAGTTCAGGTCAATGGAGAGCGAAGTTAGGAATTGTGGCGACTTTAGGAAAAAGAGTTTGAAAACCGCCGGCGAAAGTGGCAGGCGTTTCTGCGCCGGTTTTCAGAAAGCAGCCTTATAACCTTCCTGCTATGCGGTATTTTAAGGCTGTTTAGTTTTTGTAGTGGCACGTTTTACTTTATACTCTCTAAGGCAATTTAGCTTGCCATCAACTTCTAACTCTCCGCTTTTTACTAATTGTACCAATCGCCAGTTGAGGGTAGAATCACTAGCTTCAAACCAAATATCTACCAGCGATTCACCGACAATCCTGGCAGCCTTCAGAAGTTCTTCTTTGCAATGTGAAAGGAGTGTGTCATCGAAATAAGAAACCTCCTTTGACTCAATCACCCCATCGGCTCGGGCTACTCTCATTAAACTATTTTCACTTTTTAGGCGGGCCCACATAGTCACCCATTTCCCGTATTCCTCCTGGTCTGTTTTTTTAAAGTATTTATGAATTAGATGTACCTGCTCTGGGTTCATGACACTTAGACTCTCTGCGATGTTGCCATTTTTAGGAATATCTGCTATGGTAAGATTGCTGAAGTAACCTTGTAGCTCAAAGACTAGCCTTGCGGTGGCAAGTCTTTCAGAGGTGGTTCTTCCGCACCAGATGTATATTTCCGCTTTATCCTTTGAATTATCTCTTATGCTTTGGATTTTGTCAAAATCGCCGGTAACGTAGGACCTTAGGTAAGCAGCATCTTCTTTGCAAGGCAGATTACTAGTTACCCAATTCTGTCTTTCTACCCTGCCATCTAATGAGCCTAAATTAATAGGCCCAACCCTCAGATCATCATTCAAGCTTACCACAGAATCAACATCTGCAGTCATCTCTTTAATGGAAAGCAGAGTCAATTCAGCAGTTTCTCCAAATACAATATGGATCTTCTCTGAAGCCATGATTATTTTAATTATATGCTACAACGCTCAACTTACTGCACCCACTTCTGAATCAACTGGTCAGCGAAGGCCTCACTCTTCCAGGCCGATAAACGGGTGGGTTGCCGCGGATTCACGTTCAGATACCACTGCTCCAGAATGCTTTTCACCGCCGGATATCGGGCCGAAAAATCACTGAAGGAGTTGGGCGAAATGGTTTGTTCACTGGGCCTGGCCGGTACCGCCACAATCAGGTGCCGAAGTTCTCCCTCGCTTTCCAGCACCATCACGCCCACGGGCGAAATTTCCAGCACTGTGCCCGGTTCTTTCTGGTCGCAGAGAATAATCACCGGCAACGGCGCCGCGGGCCGACCCTGCACTGAGTCTACCAAGGTGGAAGGAATAAACCCCTCATTGCCGGGATAAGGCAAGAACTCCAGCTTGCGGGGTTGCCCGGCCTCCAGCTGCGGCACAAACTTTTTCTCCTTCGCATCATAGACCTGCGGCAGGGTGGAGCCCGACGGGGTTTCCACCACAGCCTGCCAGTGCTTGGTTTCGGTGATGGCCGGCAACTCGCGGTAATCGGGTTTGCAGCTGAGGCAGAGAATAGCCATAAAAAGCAGCCAAAGCTGCCCATTCTTTAGTGAAGCGACGCGCATGTTCGTGGAAAGGGGTAGAAGCGTTTTCAGCCTGTTTCCTGTAAGATAAGTGAAAAACCGCATTCTTTCAGCTAAAACAATATTGCCTTTTTTATCCTTTCTAAACCATTCTCCCAACCATCCATTCACTCCTTCTCTCACGCTTTCCTTTACTCATTCACTACTGCATTTCGTCCAGCAGCCGGAAAGGGTTAAGCTTTTGCAGGTTCAGCGAGTACCTGATGCTGTTGCGGAAATCCTTGAAGTTTCTGGGGAAATGGTTCTCAAAGTTGCTGCCCGCCACCGGAAGGTAAATCTGGAAAGCATTGTTAAGGAAACTCCATTGCAGACCGGTACCGTAAAAAAGTTTGTTCTGCTCCTGCACGCGGCCCAAGTCAAGGTACACGGCAAAAGGCGTCACGGGTAGATCGGCGGTGAGGTTGAGGGCAGCTATCCACTCACGGCTATTCACCGGCACCGGATTCCGGAAACCGCCGTCCTGCCGATCGGTCTGCCGGATGGCCGAGGCTGGATTTGCCGATCCGTACATGTCGGTGCGGTTAAAGAAAGGCGTTTGCTTCAGGTAATCGGGGCTGCCGGCTAAACCAAGCAGGAAAGGACTACCAAGCTGATTGTTTCCGGCCATTAACCCCACGAAGCCCCGCACCCTGATTTCTTTGTCAGGACGATATTCCCGCCAGTTCTCCAGGGAAAGCCTGAACCGAATCGGGCTGAAATAGGTAGGGCCTTGGTCCGTTAACCCAGGGAAAGTGGTAGGAGCGGAAGGAACAGCGCGATAGCTGAACATGGTGGCGTCAAAGGCAATCTGGGTGCCGCTTATGGCATTTTTGGAAAGTAGCTGATAAGCGATTCTAGGCGCCTGAAAATCGGGGAACAAATCATCCTCCACCAAATGCCAGGCAAACGTCAGCTGTTGCCGCGGAGTGGTCGGGTTTTTAAGCTGATTGTGGAAAGTAATACTGGGAACAAGGGTATAGAACGTAGCGAACCGCTGGCCCTGCACGCCCATCTCTACCTTCCGAAGCGATCCTTGCCCTATCACCCGGTACCTAACATCCGCTAAGCCCGTAAGCCGATTACTCCCGAAAGCGTACATCGGCAGCACCACGTAGTTGAATTTGTGCTCGGTGAGAAAGGTGTTATAGAACACCGCTCCCGCCTGAAATTTGTCAAAGGTATTGTACCCCAGGGCCGGGGCTACGAAAAGCTGCTTCTTGTCTATGCGGTCAACGCCTACCAAAGCCCGAAGCTGCAATAACTCGGTTTTCGGGAAAAGACGCCCTAAACGGTACTGGTTGTCTCGGCGGTCCAGCACAGGGAACACGTACTCAGGATCTAAAACGATGCGGTCAATTTCTGCGGTGGTGGTGAAGGTTACCGTCTGCTCTTTTTCGCCCGGTTTAGTCCAGTGGGATTCCAGCACTTTGCCCTCTCCATCTACTGCACTTACCTGCACCGGCAGGGCCATTTTACCCGTTTGTTGCACTACCGCTTGAATGATTCCGCCCGAGGTTTTAACGGTTTTCAAACGGGCATCTGGGAGAGAAGTGGAAGGTAATAGATCCTTGAAAAACCAGCTTAGTTGCTTTCCCGTGGATTTCTCCAAAACGGCCTGTAAATCCTCGGGTGCCGGGTGGCGGAACTTCCATTGGTGATAATAGGCCTGCATGGCGCTGTCAAAGCGGGCAGTGCCCAGGTACTTTTCCAAGTACTGGAATAGTTGGGCCGTTTTCAGGTAAACGCCGGTGCCGTAATTAAGGGTTCTGAACTGCTGCGCCGGAGCGGTCACCGGTTGGTCTAATCCCCGACTGGCCGCCGACAAATAGGCGGAATTGTCAATGGCTGTTGGTGGCAAATCATCTACTCCAAAAAACTTCCCGAAGGCATTGGTGTTCACTTCGCTGGACACCATCCCGGCATACTTATTCCGAAGCGCCTTCGTCCTGATCTCATAATATGAGTTGATGCCTTCGTCCAGCCAGGGGTGTTCGCGCTCGTTGCTGCCCAGAATGCCGTAAAACCAGTTATGGCCCACCTCATGGATGATCGCCTCGGGCTCAGTGACCGTCACCATCGGGTATTCCATGCCTGCTCCGGCACTCAACGCTGCGTCAACTGCGGTGGCCTGACTGTAGGGGTAGTCACCCAGCCACAAAGAGTAGGCGTACACGACATCGTTGATCTCGTGTGCTCTTTTCAGCCATTGGTCGGCCTGCCTGTTGGTGAACAAAAGCCAGGTGGTGACAGTGCGTTTCGAGTGCGGCAATGTCACTTGGTCTTTGAGTACGTTGAACCGCTTATCTGCGAACCACGCGAAGTCATGGATGCGGTCTTGCCGGTAATGCAGCGTTTTGGTTTTCGTCGCCGAGGGCGGAAAGTTCAGGTCGTCCTCGTTGAATTCCTTCTTGGCGGCGGTGACCTGCGCCAGGCTGTCCAGACGCACCTGTTCCTCTCGGTTCTGCAGTTCGCCGGTCGCGCCTACCGTATAGTTGGCCGGCAGCGTGATGCGCACGTCAAACGACCCGAACTCAGAGTAGAACTCGCCTTGGTCCAGGTACGGCATCGGGTGCCAACCCTTCGGATCGAAGACCGCCGGTTTGGGGTACCACTGCGAAATCTGGTACGATTGCCCCACATGCCCTAGCCGCGAAAAAGAATCCGGCAACTTCACCTGAAACGGCGTGCTGATGGTAATCCGACTTCCTGGAGCCAGGGGCTGGTTTAAGGTGAGCTTCGCGATGTCCGGATTTTGCGCATCCAGTTCCCAATTTATGTTTTGGCCGTCTATTTTGAAATCCAGCCCTGAAATAAACCCGCGTGCTTCCTTCGGGGCGAAGTGAAATCTGTCCTCATCATTCAGAAGCTGCTGTTTGCCGAAGGCGGTGCTCCGGTCTTGGTAGGCGTTGGGCCACAGATGGAAGTACAGGAATGTCAGCGTTTCCGGTGAGTGGTTCACATATTCAATCTGTTCCGAGCCCGAAAGCGTGTGCTGCACATCATTCAGCGTCACGTCAATTTTATAGTTCACCTCTTGCTGCCAGTATGATTGCTGGGCGAAAGCGAGAAATGGAAACAAAAGCAATACAGAAAGAAATAGGCGAAGCGGCATCAGGTAAGTCTAAAATCCGGTTGAAATTACAATTATTAAAAGTAGGGGCAATCCCTTGAGATTGTCCTTGCGCCGGCCAAGCAGTTCTGGTTGTTGGTGAGAACACGCAACAACGGAAGGAGAATTGGTGTGGTTTGCTGTTAAAATTTCTACTAAAGGTAAATAGCAGCAAAAGGCCATCCCAAGGGATTGCCCCTACAGATGATTTTGCCCTGTTTTTCAGAATTTATGCTTAAAATAGGAGTGCGAACTATCACTACCCGTCATAACCAAACTACATGCATCCTTTTAAGAAGATAGCCTCGGCAGCAGCACTGGTGGCGCTTACCCAAATTGCCCAAGCTCAAACCACCAACCTGCACGCCCAGATAGACCAACTCGCGAATAAACTAGAGCCGAAGGTCATCCAATGGCGCCGCGACTTCCACCAGAACCCCGAGCTCAGCAACCGTGAGGTGAAGACTGCCGAGAAAGTGGCCAAACACCTGAAAAGCCTCGGGTTTGAGGTGAAAACCGGCGTGGCCAAAACCGGCGTCATCGGCATCTTGAAAGGCGGACAACCCGGACCCGTGGTAGCCCTCCGCGCCGATATGGATGCCTTGCCCGTGACCGAGCGTAACAGCCTGCCCTTCGCCTCTAAAGTGCGCACCACCTTCAACAACCAGGAAGTAGGCGTGATGCATGCCTGCGGCCACGACACGCACGTAGCCATGCTCATGGGTGCCGCCGAAATCCTGGCCCAGCACAAGAAAGACCTCAAAGGCACCGTGAAGTTCATCTTCCAGCCCGCCGAGGAAGGTGCTCCGGCCGGCGAAGAAGGCGGTGCCGATGTAATGGTGGCCCAGGGCGCTCTGGAGAACCCCAAAGTAGACGCCATCTTCGGGCTGCACATCAACTCCGCCACCGAGGTGGGCACCCTCAAATACCGTCCGCAGGGCACCATGGCCAGTTCCGATAACTTCAAGATCAAGGTGAAAGGCCGCCAGGCGCACGGCGCGTACCCCTGGATGAGCGTTGACCCTATTGTGGTATCGGCGCAGATCATCAACGGCATCCAGACCATTGTAAGCCGCCAGATGGAACTCACCAATGAGGCCACCGTAATCACCGTGGGCGCCATCCACGGCGGGGTAAGAACCAACATCATCCCCGAGGAAGTGGAGATGATTGGCACTATCCGGGCCCTTGACCCCAAAATGCAGGACCAGCTTCATGAGAAACTGCGCCGCACCGCTGAGATGATTGCCGCCAGCGCCGGTGCAACCGCCACGGTGGAGATTGTGAAAAATACGCCCATTACCTACAACCACGAAGCCCTCACCGCCCACATCCTCCCAACGTTACAGACCGTGGCAGGCCAGCAGAACGTGGTCCTCACCAAAGCCGTGACCGGTGCCGAGGACTTCGCCTATTACCAGCAAAAAGTACCGGGCGTGTTCATCTTCGTGGGCGGCATGTCCAAAGGCCAGGATGTATCAAGAATCCCAGCCCACCACACCCCAGACTTCATGATCGATGAAAGCGGCCTTAAACTAGGCGTCCGCACCCTGGCGTACCTAGCCGTAGATTACCTGAACAACCCGCTGAAGAAATAAGAAGCCTCCATATCTAATTTAGCACGCACCCCGTCCCCTTTGAAGGGGGTAGGGGGATGATCACTCATGCTGATGATGGATTTCCGAGGTCCTTTGTAGGGGCAATCCCTTGTGGTTGCCCTTTTCATTTGAAACGCATCTACTCTGTAGCAAACGCAATTGCTTCTTGATGCTGCAATGTCATCCCCTACCCCCTTCAAAGGGGACGGAACGCGTGCCGGTTTGATAACCTCCGTTCTAATAGCCAGTGCCTCGTTTTTAAGCTGTTTTCCAAAAGCAGCCTTAAAGCGAGGCACTGGCATATTTGCCTAATAACATCAGTGTCTGAACCATCTGCCCCTGAGGTCGTACCAGTTTAGAGCCTTTTTTGCCAGAAGGAGCCTTAAAACAGAAGCGTATGCCACAGCAGGTCAGTGATTTCATAGTGGAACGCCTCCATCAATGGGGGACGACACGCATTTTCGGGTATCCCGGTGATGGGATTAACGGGGTTATGGGCGCTTTGGAGCGGGCCGAAGACAAGGTAAAGTTCATTCAGGTGCGGCACGAGGAAGTGGCTTCGCTCATGGCCTGCGCCCACGCGAAGTTCACCGGGGAAGCGGGCGTTTGTCTGGCCACCTCAGGGCCGGGCGCGATTCATTTGCTCAATGGCTTGTATGACGCTAAACTGGACCATCAGCCAGTGGTAGCCTTGGTGGGACAGAAAGCCCGCACGGCCCTGGGCGGGCATAGCCAACAGGAAGTAGATCTGGTTTCGTTGTTCAAGGATGTCGCCAGCGAGTTCGTGCAGATGGCCACCGAGCCCAGCCAGGTACGGCATCTGATTGACCGTGCCTTTCGCATTGCCAAAGACCAGCGCACCGTTACCTGCGTCATCCTGCCCAGCGATCTTCAGGAATTGGAGTACAAGGAGCCGGAGCACAAACACGGCACGGTGCACTCGGGCATCGGGTACCTGCCGCCGCGCGTGCTGCCCCGTGACGAAGACTTGGAGAAAGCCGCCGAGGTGCTGAATGCCGGCAATAAAGTAGCCATTCTGATTGGGGCCGGGGCCAAAGACGCCGCCGAGGAAGTAACCCAGATTGCCGAAGTTCTGGGCGCCGGCGTGGCGAAGGCATATCTGGGCAAAGCCGCCTTGTCAGATGAACTCCCCTTTGTGACGGGCGCCATCGGGTTCTTCGGGACCGAGGCCAGCCACCAGATGATGGCCGACTGTGATACCCTGCTCATGATTGGTTCCAGTTTCCCGTACGCCGAGTTTCTACCCAAAGAAGGCCATGCGCGCGGCGTACAGATAGACCTGGACGGGCGCATGCTCAGCATCCGCTACCCCATGGAAGTGCCGCTTATAGGCGACAGCGCCGAAACTATCCGCGCACTCCTGCCGCTACTCCACCGAAAAGAAGACCGTACTTGGCGGCAAACCATTGAACAGAACATCCAGAACTGGGAGAAGCAGTTAGCCGAGGAAGCCAGCCACCCAGCCAATCCAGTGAACCCCCGTTTGGTGTTTGAAAAGCTCTCGCCGCGTCTGCCGGAGAACTGTATCTTGGCTGCTGACTCTGGTTCGTCCTCCAGTTGGGTAGCGCAATACCTCAAAATCAGGGGGAATATGAAGTTCTCAGTTTCAGGAACGCTGGCCACAATGGGCTGCGCTTTGCCGTACGCGCTCGCCGCCAAATTTGCCTACCCAGACCGGGTGGCGTTCGCGTTTGCGGGCGATGGGGCCATGCAGATGGGCAGCACCGAGGAATTGTTGACCATCCAGAAATACTACCGCCAATGGATTGACCCACGCCTGATTGTGCTCGTGCTCAACAACCGAGACCTCAACTTCGTGACCTGGGAGCAGCGCATGAACGAGGGCAACCCAAAATTCAATGATTCTCAAGTCCTGCCTGATTTCAACTACGCCGCCTACGCTGAGAGCATCGGCTTAATAGGCATCCGGATTGACCGCCCAGACCAAATCGACGCTGCTTGGGAAAAGGCCCTCAAAGCCGACCGGCCCGTAGTGATCGACGCCCTCACTGATCCCGAGATCATGCCCATTACCCCGCAGGTAGCCGCTAATTTCGCAGAGAACATCGCTGAGGCCATTGAACAAGGAGACACTGCCGCCGAGCAGCGCCTGGAAGAACCTTTGAAAGAAGCCGTGGACGAAGCGAAGGAGAAAGACAAGAAAGAGTAGTAGGTTTGTTTAGGCGCTGTTTTTCAGAAATAGGCCCTAAATCACGTACTACCTACTTCACTGAATCGCTGGCGCGAGCGTCCCGCTCGTGTCCGCACGCATGCCTGATCCTCTTTTGCTTCCTGCTTTTCAAAGTTTATAGACCTGGGCCGATCTCCTCCTTACTTGTCATCCTGAAAGGATCTTGTGAGCGAACGGTAGTAGCGCTTACTAAATGCTTGCCTAGTTCGCCAACAAGATCTTTCCAAGATGACAAAGGGAAGCGTTAGGATGACAGGAGAATGCACATTAAATATGTTCAGGACTGCGTGCGGACACGAGCTACAAGCTCACGCCAGCGGTACACTTCTGTTGTTTCTTATTGAAAGCAGTGATCCAACTCCGCAGCTAAAATTCCTTTTCCCGATTGGGTGGTGTACTTTTGTGTTTTCAGGCTGATTTTCCGGAATCGGCCGCTAAACAAAAGAGACCTAATGCTTTTCCATAAATCGCTTCTATTTTTCCTCACTTCTTTTCTAGGGATATCGCTTATCAGCAACGCGCAGACTGGTGCGCAAAATCAGATAGACCAGCTCGCTGATAAAGTTGAGCCCAAAGTCATCCAGTGGCGCCGCGACCTGCACCAAAACCCAGAACTAGGAAACTTTGAGGTAAAGACCGCTGAGAAAATAGCGAAGCACTTGAAAGCCCTCGGGCTGGAGGTAAAAACCGGAGTAGCCAGAACCGGCGTAGTGGGCATCTTGAAAGGAGGGCAGCCCGGACCGGTGGTGGCCCTTCGCGCCGATATGGATGCGTTGCCGGTGGTGGAGAACAACACGCATAACCTGCCCTTCCCCTCAAAGGTGAAGACCACGTTTGAAGGCCAGCAAGTGGGTGTGATGCACGCCTGCGGTCACGATGCACACGTAGCCATGCTCATGGGGGCGGCTGAGGTGCTCAGCGGCATGAAGAAAGATATCAAGGGCACTATCAAGTTCATCTTCCAGCCCGCCGAGGAAGGCTCGGCTCCCGGGCAAGTGGGCGGCGCGAAGCTGATGGTGCAGGAAGGCGTGCTGGAAAGTCCCAAAGTAGATGCCATGTTCGGGCTGCACACTCGGTCTGATGTGGAGGTGGGTACCATTACCTATCGGCCGCAGGGCATGATGGCCAGCTCCGATAACTTCAAGATCACGGTCAAAGGCCAGCAGTCGCACGGTGGAACTCCGTGGATGGGCGTGGACCCGGTGGTGACCTCGGCCTACATCGTGACCGCGCTGCAAACCATTGTGAGCCGGCAAGTGGATGTGACTAACGCTGCGGCTATCGTGACGGTAGGTGCCATCAACGGTGGGGTACGGGCGAACATCGTGCCTAGTCAGGTAGAGATGATCGGGACCATCCGGGCGCTGGACGTGCCTATGCAGCAGCAAATCCACGAGCGCCTGAAGAAAACCGCCACCAGCATCGCCACCGGCGCGGGCGCTACCGCCGAGGTTTCTATCCAAGAGATGACGCCGGTGACCTACAACCACGAAGCCCTTACCGCCCACATGCTGCCTTCGCTGCAGCGCGTGGCGGGCACTAACCAGGTGAAACTCACCAAACCCGTGACCATCGCCGAGGATTTTGCTTATTTCCAACAGAAGGTACCGGGCCTTTACCTGTTCCTGGGCGGCATGCCCAAAGGCGCAGATCCCGCCAAAGCGCCTGCGCACCACACGCCTGATTTCTACATCGAGGAAAGCGGACTTAAACTGGGCGTCCGGACCTTGGCCAACCTGGCGGTGGATTACCTGAACAATCCTCTGAAGTAGTGCTTTAGGACCATTTTTCAGAAAAGGAACTAAAAACCAGGTGCCCGGCTTTTCGGGTGGAGTTACCTGTCCCTTCTTCGTTTTTACACATCAACCTTCATATTCAAAAATTAACTTGAAACTAGCATTAGTGACCTACGAGGCCATCCACAGCTATGGCTCCTTGAGCGGCAGCGAAGACGGCGTCCTGATGGATTACCTTACAGCCAAAGGCATTGACATCACCCTGGAAGACTGGCATGACCCGGCCGTGAACTGGAAGCAGTACGATCTGGCAGTTTTCAAATCGCCGTGGGATTACTTCGATAAGTTCCCGGAGTTCTGCGCTTGGCTAGACCGCATGGAAGCGCTGGGCATCCGTACGCTGAACCCCATCTCTACCATCCGCTGGAACGCTGACAAGCACTACCTACTGGAGGTGGAGAAAGCCGGACTGCCGATTGTGCCTACTGCGTTGCTCAAAAGAGGAACCGCTGTACAATTGGAGCAATACTTCAGCCAATTCCAGACTGATAAGCTCATCATCAAACCCTGCGTGAGCGGCGGCGCTAAAAACACGTTCATTGTGTCGCTGAATGAAGTGGAAGAAGTAAAGCCGGAGCTGGAGGAACTGCTCAGAGCCGAGGATTACCTGGCGCAGCCGTTTATGCCGCAGATTCAGGAAGAAGGAGAGTGGTCGTTCCTGTTCTTCAACGGCCAGTACAGCCACTGTTTGCTCAAGTCTGCGAAAGACGGAGATTTCCGGGTGCAGCACTTTTTCGGGGGAACCATCCACCCGCAGGAAGCCCCGGCGCATTTATTGAAACAGGCTCAAACCATGGTAAACCAGTTTGCTGAGGGTTGCCTGTACGCCCGCGTAGACGGCGTGGTGGTGGGTGAGGAGCTGCAATTGATGGAACTGGAACTCATTGAGCCGTTCCTATACCTGCACACGCACCCAGACGCCCTGGAGAATTACTACCAGGCCCTGATGCAGATGATGGAAGAGGTTCCTTCCTCCGTTTCTTAGCTGATTTTAGAGAAACAGGCCTAAAACAGAAACTCCTCCCTAGCATAAACCGGGGAGGAGTTTCTGTTTTTATAGGTTGTGCAAAGATTACCCAAACAGGTTGATGCTCATACCGCCGTCCACGGCAATGCACTGGCCGGTGATGTATGCAGCGGCGGGCATGCACAGGAAAGCCACCGCCGAGGCCACATCCTCGGGGTTGCCGATGGTGCGGGTAGGGGTGCGGCTCAACACACTTTCCAGATACTCCTGGTTCTGCAGCACCTGATCCGCGAGCGGGGTTCTGATGTACCAAGGTGCCACGCAGTTTACCCGTATCCCGTCCGGCGCCCACTCGCCCGCCAGGTTCTTGGAGAGCTGTACCAGTGCGGCTTTCGTCATGCCGTAGATAGCGCCGGTGCGCACGTGCCCCAATCCGGCCACCGAGGAGACGTTCACCACATTACCTTGTGGGGATGCTTTCAAAAACGGATGCGCTAATCGGCAGAGTTCAAAGGCCGAGGTGAGATTGGTGTTCAGCAGGTAGCTGTATTCTTCGTGCGTGTACTCGCCAATTTTCTTGCGGATGTTGGTGCCCACGTTGTTCACCAGGATGTCTAAGGTGCCCCAGGTGTTCTCCACCAGTTGCAGTAGGTTGTGACGGTCAGCGGATTGGCTGACATCGGCCACCATGCCGGAAGCTTTCAGGCCCCGGGCGCGCCAATCGGTTACGGCTTGGTTTACCTCCAGTTCTTTGCGGGCCACGATAAGGACTTCAGCCCCAAAGGAAAGTAACTCCTCGGCAATGGCGGCGCCTATGCCTTTGGTGCCTCCGGTAACCAGGGCGCGGCGGCCCTCTAAACTCCAACGGTTGTTCTGCATGGTCGTCTTGATAGAAATAGTTGTTTCCGAGGGTAAGTCTACGCAGAAAATGGCAGAAGGGAAAGAAAGCCTCAGAAGCCAGAAGGATTGCCTCTGGTTTTTAGCCTGCTTTCAGGAAATTAGCCCCTAAACTCTCCTAGGTCAAACGCAATGCTATGGTTCTGGAAGGGCAACAAAAAAGCCGGTCTCGGATGAGAACGGCTTTTTCGGAACTAAAACTATAGGGAAAACTAACCCAGTGGGTATTAGCTTCTTTTTTCTTTGATACGGGCGGCTTTACCAGAAAGACCTCTCAGGTAGAACAGACGAGCTCTTCTTACTTTACCTCTGCGGATTACCTCAATTTTCTCGATGTTTGGAGAAAGAAGCGGGAAAATACGCTCGGTTCCGATTTGGTTAGACACTTTTCTTACAGTGAAAGTCTCGCTAGCGCCGGAGTTTCTGCGTTGCAATACCACGCCTTGGAATTGCTGGATACGCTCTTTGTTACCTTCACGGATCTTCACGTGAATATTCACTGTGTCGCCAGCAGCAAAAGTAGGAATTGAAGCACGCTTCTCTGTGTATTCCTGCTCTACTAATTTAATTAAATCGCTCATGACTATAATATAGTGTCTTTTTATCTGCAAAATTCGGAGTGCAAATATAGACGTTATTTTTCTAATTGTAAATCAACAAGTACTAATTTTTTTCATCGCGTAGCAAATCCGGCCTTAGTTGGCGGGTACGCTGCACGGCCTGCTCAAACCGCCACTCCTCCACTTTGGGGGTGTTGCCAGACAGCAGGATGTCTGGAACGGTATGTCCTTCGAAATCAGCGGGCCTTGAATATACCGGAGGCGCCAGCAGATTGTCCTGGAACGAGTCTGAGAGCGCACTGCTCTCATCATTCAAAACACCTGGAATCAACCTTATGAGCGAGTCTGCCAACACGGCTGCCGCCAGTTCTCCGCCCGACAACACATAGTCGCCTATGCTGATCTCGTGGGTCACAAACAGGTCGCGTACACGCTGGTCTACGCCTTTGTAGTGACCACACAGGATGATGATGTTCTTCAGCATAGACAACCGGTTGGCCATGGGCTGGTTCAGCGTCTGGCCGTCTGGGGTCATGTAGATCACCGCATCATAGGTGCGCTGGGCCTGAAGTTCCCTGATGCAGGTGGCAATAGGCTCAATCATGAGCACCATGCCAGCGCCTCCGCCGAAGGCGTAGTCGTCAATCTGGCCGTGCTTGTTGATGGCGTATTTGCGCAGGTCATGCAGGTGTACTTCCACCAGACCTTTGTCCTGGGCTCTTTTTAGAATAGAGTGGTCAAAGGGGCCGGTGAGCAGGTGGGGCTGGCAGGTGATAATATCAAACCGCGTCATCGTCTTCGTCTTCCTCACCCTCTAAAGGCGGTTCTTCCAATTGGCGGTTAGAAGGTTGGGTGTAGACTTCCAGCAGGCCCTCGGGCAGGTTCACGTAGATTTTTCGCTCCTCTTTGCTGGTGCGCAAAACAATCTCGTCCTGAACCGGAATAAGCACCTCGTGGCCCTGGTAGTCCATGGCCAACAGATCCTGGTTAGGCAAGTCAAAAAACGTCTGTACCGTACCCAGTTCGCCCAGTTGTTCGTCTACCACCGTGTACCCAATCACCTCATGGAAGTAGAACTGGTCTTCTTCCAACTCGGGGAGTTGGTTCAGGGGCAGGTAAAGGGCGGTACCTTTGAGTTTCTCGGCATCGGCTACGGTGTTCACATCCTCAAACTTGATGATGCTTTTGCCTTTGTCCTGCGGGTTGAGGTCATCAATGAAAAAAGGAACCAGTTTCCCGTTTATCAACAGGAAAACTGATTCCAATTCATCGTACTCTTCCGGAAAGTCCACGTCAAAAAACGCGACTACCTGGCCTTTGGTGCCATGCGTGCGAACAATATACCCCAATTGGAAGCATGCGTCTAACGTCATGGCCTGTAAAATTAAGCTTGAGCTTCTTCAGTAGCGTCAGCAGCCGGAGCATCAGCAGCGCCTTCAGTGGCATCACCTTCCGCAGCAGGAGCTTCTTCCGTTACTTCTGGAGCAGGAGTGTTCTTGATGCGGATTGCCTCAGCACGAGCAGCGTTTACTTTCGCTTCAGCATCTAAAGCAGCTTGTCTCTGAGCAGCTTTGTCAGTTCCTAATCTTTCTACCTTACCAGAGATTTTGGCTTCTTTGGCAGCTTTCCACTCTGCATAGCGGGCATCAGCCTGCTCTTGCGTCACGGCGCCTTTCAATACACCAATCTGTAAGTGTTTTCTGAACATAACACCCGTGTAAGAAAGCATGGCTTTCACGGTGTCAGTTGGTTGTGCACCTTTCAATACCCAATCCAACGCTTTGTCTTCGTTGAAGTTGATAGTGGCAGGGTTTGTCTGTGGGTTGTAAGTACCCAATTTCTCGATGAAACGACCATCACGTGGTGAACGAGCATCTGCAACTACGATATCATACATCGCAGCTTTTTTGCGGCCTCTGCGGGCCAGTCTGATTTTAACAGCCATAGTAAACTTTGTTAAAGCGCCGGATCCCGTCCGGCATTGGGGTGCAAATGTACGGGAATAATTTTGAAACTGCTAATAGATTGATGATGAGAATATTTGTGGATATCGTTTTAGGGCCGTTTTCAGCAAAACAGCCTTAAAAGTGCTTATCCTTAAAGAAATCAGAATAACCCTGCCGCTGCGCCAAATCAGGATTTTGCTTGATAGAAGCCCTTTTCCTGTATTTGCAGAGGTTAGGCATAGCTGTGCTTTAAGGCTGTTTCTAGAAATCACCTTAAAAGAGGGTATTGTCGCCGCAGATTACTTGAATGGGGCCAAGCCATCCGGGCCTCTGCCAAACAAAAGTCTCCAAAAAGGAGAGTTAAGATAAAGCAGAAAGGCGCTTCCTGAGTGGAAGACGCCTTTCTGCTTTATCTAAGAGGCGGATGGCTACGCCGTAGCTTTCTTCAATTTAATAATCCCGATTTTGTCTAGAGTCCAGATCACCGGATAGGTTGGGTCTACTTCCCACCATTTCACCCCGAAGTTCACTCGATTCGGCAATTTGTGGTGATTGTTCTGGAATAACTCTCCGCCAGTCAGGAAATCGAAGAACAGGGAGTTCCGGGATTTGTCGTTGTTATCGAAGTTCTGGTAACCGTATTTATGGCCGCTCCAGTTCACAATGGCTCCGTGGATCGGGCCCATTAGAAAGTGCAACGGAAGCAACAGATACATCCACCAGTATTCTGCATAGTTTATGTAGATGAGCACGTAAATAACGCCCCAGGCCAACCGCGAACCCCAATGATCACCAATATTTTCCACAACGCGCCAAACGGGGTAATTGCCGTCAAACCGCATCTCTGGTTCCACGCGCTTGTTCAGGAAATCATTGTAGATGTTCTTGGTTTTCCACATCATGGTAAAGGCATTGCTGGAGAAGTGCGGAGAGTGCGGGTCACGCTCAGTATCTGAGAAAGCGTGGTGCATGCGGTGCATGATGGCGTAGGCCCTGGGTGATAGGTAAGAAGAACCCTGGCTCAGGTACGTCAACAGGAAGAAGAACTTCTCCCAGAACACATTCATGGTAAACATTTTGTGGGCGGCGTAGCGGTGCAGGTAGAAGGTCTGCACAAACAGCGACAAGTACCAGTGGGCTACAAAAAAGAGGATGATGATCATGCTGGGTGATGCAATTAATTGTTAATCCAAAAAGGACAGGCTCTATGAAAACAGTCCTGCGGTAAATAAGTTCACAAAGCTACAACGCAAGAAGCAAAGGCTGCAAAAGACAAACCGCTTAATTCCATAAAAGTGACGAGAATCATTTTAGACCCCAATTCCCTAAAATGGCCCCAAATCATAATTCCCTTGAAACACGGCTTTTGAAAAAGGCAGAAGGTATATTCGTTTCAGGCTTATTTCAGGAAAACGAACCTAAAAACGGAAACTCTTTATGAGGGGTTTCAAGCCGATGGCAGAAATAATAAAAGGCTGAATCAGGGTTGAAAAGGCTGCCAGGCGGTCAAGCGAGGGAGAGGGGCCTGTACCGTCACCCAGGTTTTCAGGACAGGGTGCTCAAAGCCCAGTTCCCGGGCGTGGAGGCAGATGCTTTTGTCAGACATGGGCTCGGGGGCGCCATACCGGAGATCACCCAGAATAGGGCATTTCAGAGAGGCCAACTGCACCCGTATCTGGTGTGGACGACCGGTGACAGGACGTACCTCCACCAGGTTTTTGCCGGCCATTGATTTCAATAAAGAATAACTGAGCTCGGCCCGTTGGCTGCCAGGTTTCTCAGTGGTGAGGGCTTTGGTGGTGTTGCGTTCCGAGTCTTTGATGAGCCAGTGCACCAGCGTACCGCTCTCGGGCTGAGGTGTGCGTTGCGTGATAGCCCAATAGATTTTCTGCGTCTTGCGGGTTTTAAACTGCTCGTTCAGCCGACTGAGGGCCTTTGAGGTTTTGGCCAACAGCACTACGCCGCTTACCGGACGGTCCAGCCGGTGCACCACCCCCATGAAGACATTGCCCGGTTTCTGGTATTTCTGTTTGATGTACTCCTTGGCCAGTTCAGACAACGGAACATCGCCGGTTTCATCGCCCTGCACCAACACGCCGCTGGGTTTATTCACCACCAGAATATGGTTGTCCTCAAAAAGTACGTCTAGCTTGATTGGGGCGGGCATTCTGTTTTGGAGCTGTTTTTGGGATATAGGCCCGGAAACGGAAAATTGTTGGTTGTTAATTGCTGATTGTTGTATCCTAAGGAACAATCAGCAATTAACAACCAACAATTAATACGCTTCTTCTTCTGTGGGGAAGTTCAGGGATTTTACGTCTGAGATGTAATTGCTCACGGCACCAGTAATGATCTCGTGGAGCTCGGCGTAGCGGCGCAGGAAGCGGGGTTTGAATTCCTTGGTGATGCCCAGCAAGTCATGAATTACCAGTACCTGTCCGTCTACATGCGGACCAGCGCCGATTCCGATGATGGGAATCTGTAACTCTTGGGCTACTCGTTTGGCCAGGGAAGACGGAATTTTCTCCAGCACGATGGCAAAACAGCCCAGTTCCTGCAGCAGGCGGGCATCAGAGAGGAGTTTCTCGGCCTCGGCCTCTTCTTTGGCGCGCACCGAGTACGTGCCGAATTTATAGATAGACTGCGGCGTCAATCCTAAATGCCCCATCACCGGAACCCCGGCGCTGAGGATACGGGTAATAGAGTCTTTGATCTCCTCGCCACCTTCCAGTTTCACGCCGTGGGCTCCAGATTCCTTCATGATCCGGATGGCTGAGCGCAAGGCCTCCGAAGAGTTTCCCTGGTAAGAGCCGAATGGCAAATCCACGACCACAAACGCGCGTTTCACCCCGCGTACCACTGACGATGCGTGATAGATCATCTGGTCCAGGGTGATGGGAAGGGTGGTCTCATGGCCTGCCATGACGTTTGAGGCAGAGTCACCCACCAATAAAACATCTGTTCCGGCGGCGTCCAGCAGGGTGGCCATGGAGAAGTCATAAGCCGTGAGCATGGAGATTTTCTCCCCGCGCTCTTTCATGCTCTGCAACTGATGGGTGGTAACTATTTTTACCTCGCGTTTCTGAACCGACATAATAAGTAAGGTTATTGCCTTGGGCAAAGGTAAGGAGCGGGAATTTAGGAATCAGGAATTATAAACCAGAAATTCTGCCCCTCGGAAAATGCCATGACCAGCTTTGGGTGAACAGATCCCTGGTTCGTTTTGAGGCGGTTTTAACAAAAACAGGCGAAAAGCAGCGGGGCCATCTTCTGGAAGATGGCCCCGCTGCTTTATTTAGTATGGTCGTCCGGTGGCGCTGCTGCTGCGTCTTAAGCGCAGGTCCTGCAGCAGGGCGGACTTGGCGTTGATGTTGATGGAGTAGCGTTGCAATACCCCAAACGGCACCCAGTCTATGGACATCTGCCAGCAGTGCAGGTCACGCACAATGCCTATGTTGGTGTAGCTCAGAATCCGGTTTTTTAAGTCGTAGCTGGTGGTGTAGTTCACGGCCCATTTATCGGTAAGCGTCACCGAGCCGTTAATACCCGCCGAGGTGGCGTTGTTGACCAGTTTATCGGTGAGCAGGTCACGGGTGAAGTTGGAGGTCAAATCCACCGAGAGAGTCCAGGGGATGTTGAATTCCACGTAGTCAGCGGCAGTGAGGTTACGTTCCAGGGCAGGCAGGTTGGTGGGCGGCGCAGCACCGGATTGGGCTTGCTGCTTGCGGGCCTGCTGATTGAACTCAAACCCGGTGTTGAAGTTCAGGTTCATCAACCGCGCCAGCCGGAACCCTCCACCTTCTAACAGATAGACGTTTCTTCTCACCCCATTCACGTACTGGTACGGGTCAAAGCTCCCCGATAAGGTCACCCCCACGTTATTGAAAAGCTTGGTAGACAAGTTCACGTTGATGTTAGAAAGCTTGAACGAGTCGGCGGCCATGTTGTAGGAACCAGAGAAGTTGAAGGCATCAATCAAACTCACTTTCTTGAATACGCCGGCGCTGTCTGTCTTCACTTTCATCTCCACGTTGTTGCTGATGGAGAACGATAGGGCGCTACTCAAACCCGGGCCAGGTACGTTTCCTTCCAATCCCTGGAAGCGGGAAAGCAATTGCGTGTTGCCAAGGCTGTCGCGCTGTACCCGCTGGTAGAAGCCGTACTCGGCCCGTCCGAAATCCGGACGCCAACTGTAGGAAAGGTTAGGGGTGAACGTGTGCCGAATGGCCTCAATCTTCTTTCCTTTGATCTGGGCAATGCCGTACAAGTTGGTGGTGAGGGAAAGACCGCCCTGGTATTGGTAGGTGCGCTGCAGCCCATTAAGGGTGTCTACCGCCAGCAGGTTTGACCCCGGAATGTTGCGGTACGAGTATTTCTTGGTGAACCAGCTCTCGCTGTAGCTCACGCCTGGGGTTAGTTTAAAGTACTTGAAAAGGCTCACCGTTCCCAGCGTGATGGGAATGTCATGGTTGATGCTGGTGCGGGCGTTCCGGAAGATCTCAGACAGGTTAGAGCCGTTGATGGCCAGAACCGTATCGCGGCCCGGGCGAGTGGTAAACGGAAACCCTAAACTGGACCCTGCGGAGATACTGTTGGTCACATACTGCCGTGCATTCAGGTTATACCCAATCCGGATTCCTTCAATCCAACGGCCGGTGAGCGTACCCCCGAACCATTCAATAGGGCTCTGGCTGGCAACTCCGAAGCTGAAGTCTGGCAGGGTGAAACTCATTTGCTGGGCTGGCACCAGTTCCCCGGCTTCGTTGTACTGGGTTCTGGTGGTCTGGCTTTGCGAGATCGTGACGCCGTAGTTGATGGGCGAGTTGGGGCTGCTCTTGCGGTAAGATACCGTGGAATTAAAAGCCGGCGACAGGGCATTCTGGGCGCTGGTGGAGTTACGCTGGTTGTAGAACTGGCTACCAGCGTTCACGCTTGCCGAGAACTGGCCTTTGCCCGGTTGGGTCACGGGTTGGTGGCTCCAGCTGATCCAGATGTCGCGGGAATCTGAGTTGTAATTGTATTCAGGGCTGGTGGTCACGCCCACGCCTACGTTCTCACTGGCCCTGATAAAGGTGTGGCTCACTGAGAAGTTACCGTTGAATTTATAGCGTTTGGTGTAGTTAGACTGCACCCTCAGACCGTAGCCTCCCAGCGAGAAGATATCACCGGTGATACGCATGTCCATGTACTCGTTCATGGCCCAGTAGAAACCGCCCTCACGCAGGTAGAACCCCTGTTGGTTTGATTCCCCGAAGCTGGGGATGATAATGCCTGAACCTCTTTTACGCGGAGAAGGAAAAAAACCAAACGGCAACCCGATAGGGGTGGGCACATCGGCAAACACCAAGTGGAAAGGACCGGCCACTACCCGGTCATTAGGGATCACCTTCATCTTGGAGGCCTTGATGTAAAAGTGGGGGTGCTCCAGGTCGCAGGTGGTATAGCGGGCATGCCGGCCGTAAACACTTCCCAAGGAATCCCGTTTGATGGTCTCGGCGTGGATGTAGCCTTCACCCTGGGTAGTGATGGCACCAATCACGCGGCCTTTCTTGGTTTTGTAGTTGTAGGCCATCTGCTCGGCCTGGTACGTTTCGGCGCCGTTTTTGAATAAAGGCTTGTTTTGCAGGACTCCAGCGGTGTCCCGCACCCCTTCGGCGTTGATGATATTGGTTTTCCAGTTGATCTGGATATAGGCCGCGTCCAGGGCTACTTCGCCGTAATCAATATGGGCATCTCCGTAGAGGTGCATGATCTGGCTTAGGGCATCGTACCGGATAGAGTCTTTGGCCTTATAATTGATTGTGGTCTCAATATCGCCGCGGGCTTTTGCGTTGGTAGTATCAGGAGAGGTGACGATAACAGAGTCGGCCTTGGGAATTAAATTGGCACGGTTACGGTTAGGACGAATTTGCGCGCTTCCCTCCGTAGCGGAAAAAAAGGCAATCACTGAAAACGCGGCGATTGCCAAAAACAGGAGGGATCTCTTCTGATTCAAGTAATTTTTTTGTTATTTTGTTAACTGTGACAAAGTTATTAACAATAGCTTTTAACTAACGCATCTCGTGAAAAATATTGTCTCGCTTACCGTTTTTGCATTGTTGCTCTTCTCTTCATTCACTACGTTTGATCGGAAGGAGGTAAAAATAAGGACAGTGGTAATAGACGCCGGCCACGGCGGCAAAGACACGGGCTGTAACGGTGCCTCGGCCAGAGAGAAGGAAGTTGCCCTGAAAGTGGCCCTTAAAGTTGGGGAACTCATGGAGGAGAACATCCCCGATGTGAAAGTCATCTACACCCGCAAAGATGACCGTTTTGTGGAACTGATTGACCGCGCCGGCATCGCAAATAAAAACCACGCCGATCTGTTCATCTCCATCCACTGCAACTCTGGCCCCAGTTCTGCCTACGGTACCGAGACCTACACCATGGGGCTTCACAAGACCAGCGGCAACCTGGCCGTAGCTACCCGTGAGAACTCAGTAATCTTGCAGGAAGAAGACTACGAGAAAAACTATAACGGCTTCAACCCGAAGTCACCGCAGAGCCACATCCTGTTCAGTTTGTACCAAAGCGCCTACATTGACAACAGCCTGCGGTTCGCCCAGAAGGTGGAGAAAGAGTTCAAGTCGAAGGTGGGTCGCACTAGCCGCGGCGTGAAGCAGGCGGGCTTCCTGGTGCTCTGGAAATCGGCGATGCCCAGTACTTTGATTGAGATCGGTTTCCTCACCAATCCGCAGGAAGAGAAGTTTCTCAACGATAAAGCCAACCAAACGTATATGGCATCAGGTATATATCGAGCTTTCAAAGAGTACAAGCAAGAGCTTGAAGCCATGAACTAAACACTACCCCTGTGAAATTTTCCAAAGAACTCAAAGTAGCGCTGCTGGGCCTTGTGTCATTGGCAGCACTCTACGTGGGCTTTCTATTTTTAAAAGGAAGTAATATCCTTTCCTCTACCCGCACCTATTACGTGGTCTATGACCAGGTAGAGGGTCTGGCGGTCTCTAACCCGGTTCTGATCAACGGCTTCAGGGTGGGATTGGTGAAAAATATGGTGCTGGATCAAAAGAAAGGCAACAAGATCCTGGTCACCCTAGACATTGAGAAAGACATTGACGTAGGAGACTCCACGGTAGCCATGCTGGTAAGTTCAGACTTGTTGGGCAGCAAAGCGGTGGAGCTGTATATGGGCCGCAACCGGAGCCGCTATGAAGGCGGCGAGTACCTGATTCCCTTCGTGAAGCGAAGCATCACTGATATGCTCTCGCAGCGCGCTATGCCGGTTCTGGGTACAGTAGACACCACGTTACAGCGGTTGAATGCCTTTTTAGACAAAGACGCCAAACAGAGCATCCAGTCTATTTTGCTCAACGCCCAGGCGACTTCTGAAACCCTGCGGGCCGTGGCTCTCGCGAACCAGGGAAACATCAACGAGATCACCAGCAATCTGGCCCGGCTTACCTCTTCCCTGCGGGGCACCGAGGCAAAGTTCAGCCAGTTGGCCAGCAATCTCAACACCCTTACAGACACCATAGACGTAAATTCTATGAACAGCGCCATCAGAGGGTTAGACAGTACCATTGCGCAAGCCCAGCAGACGATGAGCAAGATAAACCAGGCAAATGGCAGCCTGGGCAAACTCATGAACGACGACTCGCTGTACCGAAACCTCAACGGATCTACCGAGAGCCTTAATGCCTTGCTCATGGACCTGAAAGCCAATCCTAAGCGCTACGTGCACTTCTCATTGTTGCAGATTGGCGGGGGCACCAAGGTGGACAAAGCCTCTAATGTGAAGGAAGCCAACAAGGTGAAAAACGCGACCAATGTTCAGAATACCGGCGAGGTAGATCAAAAGAAATAATCCATTTTACCTCTTGAGAAAGCGTTTTGGTGCCGTTTTATGCAAAGCGGGGCCAAAGCGCTTTTTTATTGGCTTCCGTAAAGGGAAGACAAAAGCCTAACAGGTGTTAGCTTTTCTTGGATTTTGCTATATTTGTCCACCCCGCTTCGGGCGTAACCCCTAACCACCCGCTTTCGCAGATTTATGGATATTGAATTCAATAAAAACGAAGACAGCCTCAAACAGCTTTGCTTCCAGCTTAAAAGCAGACATACTAAAGTAGCCTTGGGCGGCGGCGAGAAAGCCATTGCCAAACAGCACGAGAAAGGCAAACTCACCGCCCGTGAACGCATCCAATACCTGCTGGACGAAGACTCGGAGTTTCTGGAGATCGCCGCGTTTGCCGGGGAGGGCATGTACAAAGAGTACGGAGGCTGCCCAGGCGGTGGCGTGGTGGCTGGTATTGGGTACGTGAAAGGCCGACAATGCATGGTAGTAGCCAATGATGCCACCGTGAAAGCTGGAGCCTGGTTTCCTATCACAGCCAAGAAAAACCTGCGGGCCCAGGAGATTGCCATGGAGAACCGTTTGCCGGTGATTTACCTCGTAGACAGTGCCGGCGTGTTTTTGCCTATGCAAGACGAGATCTTCCCCGATAAAGAGCACTTCGGGCGGATGTTCCGCAACAACGCCATCATGAGTTCCGAAGGCATCGTGCAGATTTCCGCTATCATGGGTTCCTGCGTGGCGGGCGGCGCGTACCTGCCCATCATGAGCGACGAGGCCATGATTGTGGAGGGCACTGGTTCCATTTTCCTGGCTGGTTCTTACCTGGTGAAAGCGGCCATCGGGGAAACCATCGACAACGAGACCCTGGGCGGCGCTTCTACCCACTCCGAGATATCCGGCGTCACCGATTATAAGTTCGAGACCGATCAGGAGTGCCTGGACCACATCCGGAACATTTTCGATAAAATGGGCGATAATCCCAAAGCCGGTTTCAGTCGCGTGATCTCGGCGGAGCCGAAACTGGACCCGAGGGAAATCTACGGCATCCTGCCACTAGACCGCGTGAAGCCTTATGACATGATGGACATCATCCTTCGGTTGGTTGACAACTCGGAGTTTGAGCCTTATAAAGATCTGTATGGGCAGAGTTTGATCTGCGGCCTGGCGCGCATTGACGGCTGGGCGGTGGGCATTGTGGCCAATCAGCGCAAGATCGTGAAAAACAAGAAAGGCGAGATGCAGATGGGCGGCGTGATTTACTCAGACTCCGCGGACAAAGCGGCACGCTTTATCATGAACTGCAACCAGAAGAAGATTCCGCTGGTGTTTTTGCAGGATGTGTCTGGGTTTATGGTGGGCAGCAAGGCCGAGCACGGCGGCATCATCAAAGACGGGGCCAAGCTGGTGAACGCCATGAGCAACAGCGTGGTGCCTAAGTTTACCATTTTGATCGGGAACAGCTACGGCGCGGGCAATTACGCCATGTGCGGCAAAGCCTATGACCCGAGGTTGATCTATGCCTGGCCTACCGCACAATTGGCGGTGATGAGTGGGGCATCGGCGGCAAAAACGCTGTTGCAGATTCAGGTGGCATCGCTTAAAGCGAAAGGAGAGGAGATTACCCCCGAGGCCGAAAAAGAACTCCTGGACAAAATCACCGACCGGTATAACGAGCAGTTAAGCCCGTATTACGCGGCGGCCCGCCTGTGGGTAGATGGCATCATTGATCCGCTGGAAACCCGCAAGGTGATCTCGGTAGGCATTGAGGCGGCCAACAATGCCCCCATCACCAAGCCGTTCAACGTGGGCGTGATCCAAACTTGATTTAATTAAGAATGTAGGTAGTGCAAGTTGCCTTCGGCAGGAAAAGGAAGAAATCTTTTGTTGGGCTAAAGCAAAGTAAAAAAGGCGAAAGCGTTTCGTGGCTGATTTTTGGAAAACGGCCGGGAAACGCTTTTGCTTTATTTCCCGTTCTCAGGAGAAGGGATTTTGAAAACCGCCGGCCTTGTTTCCAAACAGATTCGGTCGTTTTAATTCTTAATTCCTAATTTTAAAATCTTAATTACTGTACCCTTGACGAATAAAGAAATAAAGGCGCTCATCTCATTGTTGGACGACAAAGATCCGGATGTGGTGGCGCACGTGCACCAGCGAATTGTGGAGTTAGGCGATACCATCACGCCGTTTCTGGAGGAGGCCTGGGAAGAGAGCCTGGACCCTGAGCACCAGAAGAAACTGGAAGAACTCATCCATGACCTGCAGTACAGTTCCCTTACGCAGCGCCTGAAACAATGGAAAGAAGAAGGGGCCACGGACCTGGTGCGCGGCATGTGGCTGGTGAGCACCTACCAATACCCAGACCTCACGCTGGAGCAAATCATGCAACCCTTGGCCGAGCTGTACTACGAGGCCTGGGTGAACGTGCGGCCCGAGATGCACCCCTATGATCAGGTCAAAGCCTTGAACCATGTACTCTTCAAGCTGCACCACTTCTCGGCCAATACCAAGAATTTCCACGCGCCCAACAACTCCATGATCAACCAGGTGCTGGAAAGCAAGCGGGGAAATCCTTTAACGCTGTGCGTGATTTACATGGCGCTGGCGCAGAAACTGGGTTTACCAGTGTACGGCGTGAACCTGCCCAATTTGTTTATCCTTACGTTCAAGAGCGAGGTCATTCCGCAGTTCTACATCAACGTGTACAACCGTGGGCTCATCCTTTCCAAAAGCGATATAGACAATTACCTGCTGCAACTGAACCTGAGCCCGGTAGAAATTTTCTACGAGCCCTGTGCGCCCATTGACATCGTTCGCCGCGCCCTGAGAAATCTGTCTTTGTCCTATGAGAAACTGAACGACCCCGAGAAAGCCACCGAGATTGAGAAACTCATAGACGTGCTGGGCGATGAAAACCAGACCACAGGCTTATCAACGGAAGAGGACATAGACGAAGACGAGGAAGACGAAGGGTATGACGAAGACGATGATGAAGACCGCTTGTAAGGTTTTTTGGCCGTTTTCCTGAAACCAGGCTTAAAACAAAAACACTGATTTGAGAAGCCATTCCCCAGCGGGAGTGGCTTTTTTGTTTCTGGCCACTGCGGAGAGCTGGCTTATTTTGAGGGTCCTTTTTTGAAAACAGCCGCAAAACAAGTTTCCTCCGCAAGGGTATATCGTTATCTTTAGTTTTTCTTGCCCGGCATTATGATACAGAAGAGTACCCGTTTAGACAATGTTTTCTACGAAATCCGGGGTCCTATCTTTGAGAAAGCAGTGGACCTGGAGAAGGAAGGCTACCGTATTACCCGGTTGAACATCGGGAACCCGGCGCCGTTTGGGTTTGAGGCGCCAGACGAGATTGTGCATGACGTGATGGTGAACCTGCGCAACGGCCAAGGCTACACCGATTCCAAAGGCGTCTTTGCCGCCCGCAAGGCCATCATGCACTACAGCCAGAGCAAAGGCCTGCAAAATGTGCACGAAGATGACATCATCATAGGCAACGGCGTGAGCGAGTTGATCATGATGAGCATGCAGGCGCTCCTCAACAACGACGATGAAATCCTGATCCCCGCGCCGGATTACCCGCTCTGGACTGCCGCCGTAACGCTCTCCGGAGGCAAAGCCGTGCACTACCTCTGCGACGAGGCCTCAGATTGGTACCCAGACCTGAAGGACATGGAAAGCAAAATCACGTCCCGTACCAAAGGCCTGGTCATCATCAATCCTAATAACCCCACCGGAGCCGTGTACCCCGCCGAGGTGCTGCAACAGATTGTTCAATTTGCCGAGCGGCACAAACTCATCATTTTCTCCGATGAAATCTACGACAAGATTCTGTACGATGGGGTAGTGCACCATTCCACTGCCGCTTTCGCCGAGGATATCTTTTGCCTGACCTTCAGCGGACTCTCCAAAAACTACCTGGCCGCCGGGTTCAGGGCCGGCTGGATGGTGGCCTCGGGGAACAAAGCTATCGCCAGTTCTTACCTGGAGGGACTGAATGCCTTGGCCAGCATGCGCCTCTGCAGCAACGTGCCCTCGCAGTTCGCGATCCAGACGGCCTTAGGCGGTTACCAGAACATTACCGATCTGGTGTTGCCCACTGGCCGATTGCACAAGCAGCGCGAAGTGTGTTACGAAAAACTAACCTCCATTCCGGGTATCACCTGTGTGAAGCCATCCGGGGCGTTTTACATGTTCCCTAAAATCGATGTAAAGAAGTTCAACATCCAGTCAGACGAGAAACTGGTGCTGGACCTGCTCATTGATCAGCACGTGCTGCTGGTGCAGGGAACCGGCTTTAATTGGCCCCAACCCGACCATTTCAGGGTAGTATACCTGCCCATGGTGGAAGAACTTGACCTGACCTTAGACAAACTAGCCGAGTTCCTGAAGGTGTACGACGGGGCAATGGTGGTGTAAGGCTTTTTCTGCTATTTGCTCCGGGTAACTCCAAGGTGCACAATAAGGCTATGGCTTCTATAGCTTAATGAATTTTCCTGTTTCCGTTTTGGGCCTCTTTTCAGAAAACCAGCCCAAAACGGAAGATTTTCGCCAATATGCAAATAAGCAAATCTGAAATAGCCGAATTGCACCATTAGTAGCTCCTGGCAAATCCTTTTTTTAAGGCAAGCCGATTTATTTTAAGCGTATTGGTTTGTATTCCTGAAGAATACCCGGTAAATTATCTTTTTATGCAGACGAGATGATTACCGGATGGGGCAATTCTTTACTAGTAATATTTTAGGACGATGGGTATGTGGGGCAGGGCTGGTATTCCTTTCGTTTACTGCCCTGGGTCAGCATCAGGCAATACCTAGAAAACAAGGCAAGCTCGCTCCGGTCCTGCGGCAGGCAAGCCACATGCGGAAGTCAGCCCAGGTGCGGGTTCAGGTAAAAGACCAGAAGCAGTTTCTGGCCTGGATCAAAACCGCCTTACCCCAGATACCGGTCCACACCACCTCACTGTCCCAAGTTTACTTTCTGGAGAAAATCAATCCGAAGAACCTGGAAACCTTAGCTCAGAGTCCCTGGGTGGAGTTTATTGACGTGCCTAACCGGAAAGCTCGGGAAGAGGCGTACCTGCAGAACGCAGACCTGCGCGTGAACCGGGTGGAAGCCCTCCACCTCCAATACCCCGACCTGCACGGCCAAAACCTGGTGGTTTCAGTGAAAGAGCAGCCCTTTGACTCTACCGATATAGATTTCAAAGCCCGGGTGCTTCCTTCCTCTGGCTTCACCCAATTGGCTACCCCGCATGCCACCAGCATGGCCACCTTAATTGCCGGCGCGGGAAATACTTCCTCCTCCAGTAGAGGCGTAGCCTGGCAGAGCCGGCTCACCGCCGCCGATTTCTCCAACCTGCTCCCAGATAACACTGACCTGCTGAAAACGCAGGGGGTATCGGTGCAGAACCATTCCTATGGTGTTGGGGTGGAGAATTACTATGGTCTGGAAAGCCAGGCCTATGACCAGCAATCGCGCCAACTTCCGGCATTGCTACATGTGTTCTCCTCTGGGAATTCTGGAAGCCAGGCCGCCGAAGAAGGCCCGTACGCCAAGATTTCGGGTTTCGCTAATCTGACCGGGCAGTTCAAGGTTTCCAAGAATACGCTGAGCGTGGGCGCCATTGACACCTCGGGACAAGTGAGTATGTTGAGTTCAAAAGGGCCTACGTATGACGGGCGTATCAAACCAGAGTTGGTAGCGTTTGGCGAGGCCGGAACCTCAGAGGCCGCTTCGGTGGTGTCAGGAATTGCTTTGGTGGTGCAGGATGCCTATCGGAGGCAGAATGGGGGCGCTTTCCCTCCTTCCGCCCTGGTCAAAGCCGCCCTCATCAATTCCGCCGATGACAAAGGCCGCCCCGAGGTGGATTATGCCGCTGGTTTCGGGAATGCCGATGCTCTGGGTGCGGTGCAATCTGTCCTTGACAAAAGGTACGCGACAGGAGAGGTAACCCAGGCAACTACCCGCACCCTCCGGTTCAAGGTGCCTGCGGGTACGGCCAAAGTGAAGGTTACCCTGGTGTGGCAAGACCGGGAGGGATCTCCTTCGGCTGAGAAAGCCTTGATTCAAGACCTTGATCTTTCTTTAAAGTCAGTGACAACAGGAAAGAAATGGCTGCCCTGGGGCCTGAGTACCTTCGCCCACAAAGATTCCCTGCTGGCACCCGCCCGCCGCCAAGCCGATCACCTGAACAACGTGGAGCAGGTAACGGTGTCTAACCCGGGGGCTGGTGAATATGAGGTGCAGGTGAGCGGCTTCAAGGTGGAAGGGGCGCAGGAATACAGCGTGGTCTATGAAGTGGAGAAAGCCTTTTCTTGGGGATATCCTACCACCGGAAGTCAACTAGAAAGCGGACAGAAGAACCGGCTGCGTTGGATACTTCCCGTGAAAGACGGCGCTAAAGGGAAGTTGGAATTCAAATGGGCGGGTGCCGGGGCCGAATGGCAAACGCTGGGAGAAAACATACCCCTTTCAGCGGAGGCTTTTGATGTCGCTTTTCCGGATACCATAGCGCTGGCCCAGATGCGCATGGTAGTGGGCAACGAAATTTATGGAACGGGTCAGTTTATGATAGGGCCTACCTTGTCTCTGAAAGTAGGGTACCAGTGTGGCGATGAGTTCATGCTTTTCTGGCCTAAAACCCAAGGAGCCGATGGTTACCAGGTGTACGCCTTAGGTCCTCAATACCTGGAGCCGGTGGCCCAAACAGCCGATACGGTCATGGCTTTTCAGAAAAGCCAACATCCGGGATTGCTTTATGCGGTGGCCCCGTTGGTAAACGGTAAACCTGGGCAGCGCAGCCTTACCCTTGATTATACCCAGCAAGGCGTTGGTTGCTACATCATCAGTTTCCTGCCGAGGCACTTCGTGTCAGATTCAGTTATCCTGGACCTGCAAATCAGCACCGTGTTCGGAATAGAGGCCATGTACCTGGAGAAGAAAGTTGCCGGTGCCTTCCAGCCTATTCAGACCCTTGAAGTTGGGCAACAAACCAGATTTGTGCTGCAGGATGTAGCTCCCCTCTCTGGAAAGAATGAATACCGGGTTAAGATGGTCACCAACACCGGGAACACCTTTTACAGTCCCGAAGAAAGCCTTTTCTACACCCCTGCCAACTACATCCAGGTATATCCAAACCCTAATTTGGCCGGGGGCGAGTTGAATATTATTACGCAGGACGATGGCGTGAACACTATTTTCCTCTATGACCAAATGGGCCGGCTGATCAGGGAATACTCCCAGGATGGCTCCATTAAGGTAATTGATACCAAAGGCATCAGCCCCGGAGCCTATTTTGTCAAAGTCTTTTCGTCAGCCGGGGCGCTTACCCAAGCCAAAGTCATCCTGCTGTAAAGAGGAGAGTAAAACTGGGCTACAACGTTTAAGGCTTGCTTTTAGGAAAATAGCCTTGAAACGGAGGCTTTCGGCAGAAGGAGTCAAGGCAGGATTTCAGGAAAGAGGTTGGTGGTGCTTGCAAGCTTAAGCGGTGTTTTGCCAAAAGGAAGCCAAAACCCCGGAATGTTGGTAGAAAGACCCTAGCATAAGTGAAATTCGGAAATAGAAAACAGGGAGAGAAGAAGTGAATCGTCAGGGTTTTCAGGCAATGGTTTACTCCGCCACAGGCTGAAGTAATTTCGAAAACTGAACCAGTTGAAAACAAAAATGGCCTCCAGTATGCTGGAGGCCATTTTCTCAATGCTTTTTATATTGACTAGTACAAGTACTTAAGTGCAGTTACGTCATTGGCGTTGAACGGACGGTTCTGGCCAGATCCGATACAAGCCAACATCCAGGAAGTGGCGTCAGCGGTAGTTGGCGTGCCTGGAATGTGGATCGCACCCACTGTGCTGGCACCTTCGTTGGTGTAAGAACCACCGCAGCTATAGCTTCTGTCCATGTAGTCAGTGTGACGGAAACCAATGCAATGACCGATTTCGTGCGCCAGGATGGTAGCGAACCAGTTTTGGTTAGGGTTTGTGCCAATGTGACGAGTAGCGATCAGGATTTGGTTGTGCGGGTTGCCATTTACCGGGAAACCTGCCGAAGCCAAATACTGTGCTGATTTAGGAGCTGCCTTCAGGTAGATATTGCCACCCGTAGCTACGCGGCTCATGGTAATCAACAAGCCTTGCGCATTGTAACGGGCAATAGCGGCATCAAGCGCAGTTACGTAGGTAGAGGGCAACGTTGGGTCAATAGAGATGGTGATGTTACGGCCGGTACCGGCATTTACCAGGTTGGTGGTGCGGTACTGCTCTGTTTCACCAACGCGCAGGAATTTGTGATCATGTTTAGCATTCAATTCGGCGTCAGTCAAAAGGATGTCTCCTTCTACCAGATAGCCACCTTCCACTACCTGCACATCGGTAGTCCCGAAGCCCATTTCATAGATTTTTGCCAGTGTTTCTTTTGAAACAGCAGCTTTTTCAACAATTTCTTCCTCTGCAGAAGAACAGGAAGAGAAACCAAGTACTAAGGCTACTGCAGCCAATTTAAGGGTGTGAGTTAACTTCATAATTTGTTTGGTTAGGTTTGGTTAAAGTGTGAGAAAAAATTTTGTTTGGTGGTAAAGAAGTGAATTGATTCGAGTCCATTTTTCTGGAAATGCAAACAAATCAAGGGTAAAAAGTAAAGTGTGATCTATTTGAAAACAAACACCGTAAAAAAAAGGGAATCTACGATTGTAGTAGGTTTTGTTATCGTTTAAAAATAGGGGAGTTGTGATAAACGAACAAGGGTAAAAGTTTCGTGAAGTTTCTAACGGAAAAGGTAAAACAAGGTTGATTAAAAGTTGACAAAAAGATTTAAAAATACTGGTAGTTTAGCTTAGGTTGAGATAGGCAATAAAATACCTTTTAGGTTTTTGATGGAAACCCAATTCAGATATTTTATTGCCTATAAAGGAGCTATACTTTTTGGTTAAAAAAGACAAGCTTTTTTAACAACGATTAAGAAATTAATAAAGATAATTTAGAGCCGTACGGTCGTTTGAATTGAACGGACGGTTTTGGCCTGTGGCCACGCAAGCCAACATCCAGGAAGTGGCATCGGCTGTGGTGGGCGTGCCTGGGATATGGATAGCGCCTACGGTACTGGCACCTTCATTGGTGTAGGCACCACCGCAGCTATAGCTTCTGTCCATATAGTCAGTGTGGCGAAACCCGATGGTGTGGCCCAGTTCGTGTGCCAGGATGGTAGCCAGGTAATTGGTTCCGGGGTTGGAACCCATGTAATCTGAGTTTACCAGTACTTTGTTGTAAGGATTTCCACCTGAAGGGAAACCGGCAGAAGCCAGGTAAGAAGAACCGGTGGGGGCTTTAGACAACAGAATATTATAGCCTGAAGACACTCTTCTGAACTTAATGAGCAGGTTTTCTGCATTATAGCGCCGGATAGCCTCGTCCAGAGCAGTGACATAAGAACTAGGCAAAGAAGTAGTAATGGCAACGTTGATGGTACGTCCGCTTCCTACGCTTACCAGGTTGGAGGTACGGTACTGTTCGGTCTCACCAACGCGCAGGAATTTGCCATCTTGCTTGGTGTTCAGTTGCTCATCGGTTAAGAAGATGTCACCTTCTACCAGGTAGCCGCCATCAACGGCTTTGACATCAGTCGTCCCGAAGCCCATGTCATAGATTTGCTGCAACGTTTCTTTAGAGACTTGCGCTTTCTCTACCACTTCATCTTCGCTTACAGAACACGAGGTGCCGCCTAATAATAAAGCGAACGCGAGGAGTCTGATCTTGTAATTTTTCTTCATACTGCTTATTGGGGGTTAGGTTAAATGATAGGCTATTTTATGTATAAAAAATTGTGTGTGCAAGCAGCCTTTCGTAAAATATGTAATTAAATTTATTTAAAAAGCCAAAAAGAACACTTGTAAAAAAGGTTTTGTGTTTTGTTGGTATAATGTAGGATTAGTAAAATTTAATTATATGTAGCGACATTAAATAGACAAGAATTCCTTTAAGGGGACTTTGTAAAAACGTGTATAAAGCAGCCAGTAAATCTTAATTATGAAAGCTTGATGGATGCGAAAAGTCTAGAATAAATCGTGTTAATACGGAGGTTGTTTTGGTGTAATTACTTTCTATTGTTTCTTGATAGTGAGAGTAGAATGGAATAATAAGAAGTAGTTAAATTTACTACATATTAATAGAGATCATATTCATTTGCGCCTATGTAATGAATTGAAGGTAGTTTTAATAAAAGACCCTTATAATGAAAAAGGCTGCCATTGGCAGCCTTTTCGTAAATAGATTAATAAATTAAATCAAGTGTTTAATTGGGTACATATTGCAGGAAGCTCAGGTTCTCTTCCCGTAGGGTTTCCTGGGCCATTCCCAGAAGATCGTTGGCCTGCACTTTCCTGATCTGCCCGAAGATGTCGTTCAGGCTTTCAATGGTGTTCAGGTCAAGGATGCTTTTGCCCATCATCATCATAAAGCCCATGTTGCTTTCCTCGGCCATGGCCAGTTGGCCCATCAATTGTTCCTTAGCGGTATGGAGCTGCACCGATCCCATGGGTTTCTCGCGCAGCAGCTTCAGTTCCTTCAAGACCAGCCCAGTGGTGCGTTTCAGCTGTTTTTTCTCCGTTCCGAAGTAAATCCCGAAGAGGCCGGTGTCAACGTAGGTGGCATAGTTGGCGTCAATGGTGTACACCAGGCCGTGTTTCTCGCGCACCGCCAGGTTGAGCCGCGAGTTCATGCCGGGGCCGCCCAGAATGTTCACCAGCATGAAGAACGTGAGCCGGCGCGGGTCAGAAAGCGGATAAGCCGGGCACCCAATCACACAGTGCGCCTGCTGGATGGCTTTTTCTACCACCAGGGTCTGCGGCTGGTACGCCTGGAAAAGCAGGCGCTCCCGGGGCTGGATTTTGCTCTGTAGGTGGCCCAGGTACTTCTCGGCTAGTTTCACCACGCGTTCAATGGGCCAGTTGCTCACCGAGCAGAACACCAGTTTGTCGGTGCTGAGGTTGCGGTCAATGAAGGCCTGGAAGTCCTCACGGGTGAAACCGCTCACGCTCTCGCGGGTGCCCAAAATGTTGTAGCCCAGCGGGTGGTTCTGGAACACCACGGCATCGAACTCGTCAATGATGGCGTCCTCGGGGGTGTCCAGGTACATGGCCATTTCCTCCAGAATCACGCCGCGCTCTTTCTCAATCTCCTTGGAAGGAAAGGTAGAGTTGAAGGTGATATCGGTGAGCAGATCAAACGCCTTCTCGAAGTGGTTTTCCAAAACCGAAGCGTAAAAGCTGATCTTCTCTTTGGTGGTATAGGCGTTCAGTTCGCCGCCCACGCTTTCCAGCCGGTTCAGGATGTGGAACGATTTCCGTTTCTGGGTTCCTTTGAATGCCATGTGTTCCCAGAAGTGGGCCAGGCCTTGCTCGTGGGGCAGTTCATCGCGGGAGCCAATGTCCATCATAAAGCCACAGTGCGCAATCTTGGTATGCGGAACCTGCTTGTGCAGCACTCTGATTCCGTTAGATAAGGTATGGATATGGTAATCAGGTATTTTTGTCAATGTATGGGTTGCGTTTACAAGTAAAACACGTTAGCGCCGTTTCCTGCATGTTTTCAGGAAAGCAGCCTGCAAAGGTACGGAGGATTGGTGTGAAAAGATGAAGATTTAGAAAGCCCGCGCTGCAATTTTACAGGGGGTCTGCATCGTTTAAAGCCCAGGAAGGAATCTATCGTTTTCTGGCATTTTCAGAAAGGCGATAGGGTAGGGATCGGTTTCATATGTCATATAAAGAAACACCCACAAAATGTACCGTTCAGGAACCTCCGTCATCCGTTTAGATACAGTTTTACCCAAAGAATACCCCGCGCTGGTAGACCTGTGGGAAGCATCGGTGAGGGCGACGCATCATTTTGTGTCTGAGGATGAAATCCAATACTACCGACCCATCATTCTGCACGAGTACCTTCGGCAAATGGCCCTCACCTGCGCCCGCACAGACCAAGGGCAGATCTTAGGGTTTGCCGGGGCAGCCGCCGGCAAGCTGGAAATGCTGTTTCTGCACCCTTCGGCCCGGGGAAAAGGGGTGGGCACGCGGCTGGTACAGCATGTGATCCGGCACCAGAAAGTCACCAAGGTAGACGTGAACGAAGAAAATGAGCAGGCCCTCGGTTTTTACCGGCACCTGGGTTTTCAGGTGGAGGACCGATCTCCCCTAGACGGCATGAATCGGCCACACCCCATCCTGCACATGACCCTAAACCTGCCCAGACTTGGGGAGGAATAAGATACGAACCCCTTTTTTCCATTTTATCCCTCCTAGGCACGGAATGAGCACGCGCTTTAAGGCCAGTTTCTTTAAACCACGCTTAAAAGACAAGCCGGCTTTTATTACTGCGCCAGCACCTGTTCGTACACCTGGTGTAATTGCGGAAGAGTCACCTGAGGCCGGAAAATCTGGGCGTGCTCCAAGCCTTGTTTGATCATCTGTTTCTGTAGATCTGGGCTGGATAAAACCTCTTGAATGGCCTGCGCCAATTCCTCAGTATCGGAAGGAGACACGTAGCGTGTGCCTGCCCCGCCCGCCTCCGAGAAGCACGAACCAGTAGAGGTGATCACAGGAACCCCGCTGTTCAAGGCCTCCACAATTGGGATCCCGAATCCCTCAAAGATGGAAGGATACACGAACAAGGTGGCCATTTGGTAGATAAGCGGCAATTCCTGGAACGGGATATAGGGCAGAAACACCACCTTTTTCTCCAGGGAGTGTTCCCTGATGTAGGCCAGCATCTCTTTGTGATAATCGGTTTTGCGCCCGATGAAGACCAGCGGAATAGGAGCCCCGGCGGCGTGCCAGCCCTTTAATAGATGGACCTGGTTTTTACGCCGCTCCAGCGTACCCACGCAAAGAATAAACTCTGCCGGCAACCCATACTTTTCCTTCACGGCGTTTAGAGCCTCTTTTCCGGAAATCTGCTGAAAAACGGGGTCACAGTCTTGGTAAATGACCTGTACTTTCTCGCGCCCTACCCCAAAGAACTCCTCCAGGTCCTGCGCCGTCTGCTCACTGATGGCAATGATCTGGTGGGCGCTTTCGCAGGCCGCCTTGAATTTGCGGCGGTAAATGTAGCGGTCAAGCGTGGGGTATAACTCCGGGAAGCGCAGAAAGATAAGGTCATGGATGGTGACCACCAACTTGGTTTTATGCCGGTCTAGCCCGTACGGAAGTTCGTTGCTAAGGCCGTGGTAAACCTGTATACCGTGCCTGGGCATAGCGCCCCTGAGCCCGAAGGTGCGCCAGATAGAAGAGAATCGCTTTCCAAGGCCATTGGGCAACACGACCTGCGTTTTGGCCAACGGCGGGTAAAAGTCCTTGAACAAGTCATTCCTGCGAGGGGTGAACAGCGCGTACTCGTTCTGGGAATAATGGGCCATCATGCCCGAGATAATAAAGCGGCTGTAGTTTCCTAAGCCCGAGGTATTGGTGAAAGCCCGTTTCGCGTCGTATCCTATCTTCATATGAGTACCCCAAAAGTAGCATTCTTCCCGCACAACTACAGAGCGCCGGCGCCTGAAGAAAGTAAAAGAGGGAATCTGGGGAGAAAAAATAGCAAACTCCCATCTTGCCAAGGGGAGCGCAGCCTCTAAGCCGGATAAAGGTGGCCATAGGTAACTTAAGCCGTGGAAGGATATTAGATTCTTAGATATCTGTTAAAATATATAGATGATTTATCCTATATTGATACGTGAATAAGGCCCTGAAGTGAAAATTTCCTACTCAGGTCTGCCTTTCGCCCTCAGACACTTCTCTACCCAACCCCATAATGACAAATAGAGCATTCTGCCTCTCTTGGCCCTTTCTTCAAACCAAAGGTTTCAAGTTCCTGATTTTGCTTTTAGTTGCGGTTTGTGCGGTCCGGTCTCTGGCTGCCCAAGAAAAGCCCTTGGCCGAGAAAGTGTATGTGACCGCGGAGCAGATGCCTGAGTTTCCCGGAGGGCAGACTGCCATGCTGAAATACCTGGCCGGCAATTTTCGCATCAACCTGGGTATCACCCAAGACTCTGTCAACGGGAGCATGGTGGCTTCTTTCGTCATCTCCAAAGAAGGCAAAGTAACCCAGGTGGAAATTGTAAAAAAACTCTTGCCCAGCCTGGACCAGGAACTGGTGCGGGTAGTCTCTTCCATGCCCGACTGGAAACCCGGAATGCAGAACGGGCAACCCGTAGCCGTAAGATCGTCGGTACCTTTTAAAGTTGTTTGGAAAGGACTCACCACCAAGGATGTCATTGAGACTGTTCTGGATAATTCTGGCTTAACTAAAAAGGAGGACAACCCGAAGGAAGACTGGCCTTTGATGTTTCCGGGCGGGGAAAAGGCCTTTTGGGAATATATGAAGGAAAATGGCGTGTCTGTGCAAGCAGCCCGAGACCTGAACCTGGAGGGCGTTTTCGCAGTGCATTTTGTGATTTCCGAAAAAGGGAAAATAGCCGAGGTGAATGTTCTGAAGCCGCCGCACCGCACCTTTGAACAGACGGTGATAAAAGCCTTGAAAAATATGCCCACCTGGCAAGTGAATGAGAAACAGGAGAAGGCTGTGCCGGTCACGTTTGGCTTTATTTTCGGGGTGAAAAGTGGGGAGCAGTACATTACCGATGAGGAGCAGGAAAAGATATTCCTGGCCGGGCGCGTGTACCATACCGCCGACCAGGAACCAAGTTTCCCAGGAGGCCGACCAGCCCTTGTAAAGTACTTCTCTGAGAACATCGTTTACCCAGAAACCGCCATAAAAGACCAGGTAAAGGGTACCCTCACCATCCAATACGTGATTAATTCATGGGGTGAGGTAGAAAGAGTACAGGTGAAGGAACCGCTGCATCCGGCGGTGGAGGAGGCTATGATAGACGTGTTCAAGCGAATGCCAGCCTGGCGGCCCGGCAAGGTGCAGGGCAAATTGGTAAGCGTGCAAAGAGAGCTGTCTTTCTCAGTGGCCAAAAACGCCATTACCTTGCAGAAAGGAGGGCCCGCCCAAGTAAAGACCGTATCTTCCGCAAGCGAGGCCCTGGCCATGGTGTCGGGGCAGAATGCCGCCAAGGCAACGCTGGCCGGCAAAGCCAGCCAAAAACCAACCGCGAGTTTGAATCAATTACCTGAATTTCCCGGAGGCGAACAAGCCATGTGGGAGTTCATGAAAGTACACAAAGCCTCTCTGGAAGACGCCAACCGGATGAAGGTGGCCGGAATCTTCGAAGCTGAGTTTCTCATCTCTGAAACCGGGAAAGTGAAAGATGTCAAGATAATCAGGCCGCTGCACCCAGACTTCAGCCGGGTGGTAATCAAAGCACTGGAGGAAATGCCCCTCTGGAAACCCGCAAAACAGGCCGGAAAAGCAGTGCCCGTCATCCATTCCTTTTCCTACGAAGTCACCGAAGGAGAGAGAAGGCCCTGGGCCGAGGAGGTGTTAGAAGAGAAAGTATACCTTTCCACCGAACAGCGTCCGGAATTTCCAGGTGGTCCGGGAAGTCTTCAGAAATATATCGCCAAAAACATCCAGTATCCAGAGAATGCAAAACAAGACAAGGCCTCCGGCACCATTGTGTTGAACTTCATCGTGGACTCCCAAGGGAAAGTCCAATCTTTGGAATTAGAACAGAAAGTGCACCCCGGCCTAGACGAGGCTCTTCTGACTGTTTTTCAACAGATGCCCCCCTGGAACCCCGCCATGCAGAATAACAGGAAAGTATCCTGCCGGCTGAAAATTCCCTTCATGGTCACCAATAATACCGTTGTGCCCGTGGGAAATTGGTAGTCTCGCGTTATTTTCCAGGTTCCGCTTTAGGGCTGTTTTCCTGAAAATGACCCTGAAACAACCTTGGGGTTCCCTCAGGTCAGTAGATGGCAATAAAGCAGGCCGGTACTTTTCTCTCCCAAAACCTTAAGGTTACTGCCAAACCAGTTCCATCACTTTAGGCCCTACCTGCAAAGTGGTATGAGTCTCGCCGGGCAACCGGTTTACTACTATCTTTTTGAGGTGCGCGGAGAGTTTCTGTTGCTTCATGACCCTGGTTTCAGATTCCTTCCGGAACAACACAATGCCGCCGTTTTCGGAAATTCCACCCACCTCCCTGGTTCTGAAAACGAACCGATTACCCTGTACCTGGATAGGAGCCTCCGCTTTTATTTGAACTTTGCTACCCTGCGCCAGTTCCAGCGCCTTACCGGCATCCGGGACTCCGAAGCCCACGAAGTTGTTCCCGTAAGGGTAAAGATGGCTGCTCCGGCGGAGGATATCGGTTAGCTGGGCGGGGGTGAGGGTTGGGTTTGCTTCCAGAAGGCAGGCAGCTAGTCCCGTAATAATAGGCGCCGAAAAAGACGTACCCGAGGACGCGAAACACACCACATCGGGTTTCAGGTAGGGCAAGAAAGTCGGGCCGATGCTGCTGTAGCCTTGTTTGGTCCAGGAAGAAAAATCGGTGGAACCTACGGTGAGCACACCGGCGGCATCGGCGGGAGTATTCACCACCTGCCATTTCTTGTTACCCCCGTCGTTTCCGGCCGCAATGATCAGCATCATGCCTTTCTGTTCCACGGCCATCTGCACGGCGCGGGCAATGTAGCTGCTGCCATCCATCTGCTCGGGCCGGTAGTTTTCCTCTGGTTTGTCGAAACCGGTCCCATAACCCAACGACGAATTCACCAGGCGCACGCCCAGGCTATCCATCCACTCCAGGGCCCTCACAAAGTATTCCTCCTCAATGCGCTCCTCGCGGCTGCCGTGGTCGGTACGGGCCAGGTAATAATCAGCCTCGGGGGCAAATCCGCTTAATACCTTGTCTTTGGGATCAGAGCCGCCCAGGCAGAGCAGCACATCGGTGCCGTGAGAATCCAGGAAACTTTCGCGTTTGTTGAAGTTCTGGCTCTGGCTCGGTTCCAGGAAATCCCGGTAGGCTTTCAGGCGACCTTCTTCAAAAATAAGTTTCAGCCCTGCCTTTTTGGGTGCCTCAAAAAAGCCGGCATCAATCACGCCTACTTTCACCCCCTGGCCGGTGAGCCCAGCCGCAAAAATGGCCTCAGGCTTAAGCTGGGTCAGGGCTTTACTGACAAACTGTGGTTTGAAGGGCGAAGTCTGCTGGGGGAGAAAGTAACCGGTAATGGGGCGCAGTTCCTGCACAAAAGAAGCCTGCTTCAGGGAACTTATCTGCGCCGGGTTCTTAACGGTTACTGCCGCGGCGTTCAGCCATTTGGAGACAGAATTCACCTTGATGCCTAGGGCGGCTAGGCTGTCCAGGTAAACTTGGTGCACCGGCTGGTCAGAGGACTGGGAGAGGGGAAGGTGCTGGAGCCGACGCTGTTGCAGGGCCGTTTCACTTACCAAGGAAGTGGCCGTAATCGCCTGAGGTTTGTCTTTGAAGAGGACCCAATACCGTTCCGGAGCCTGCGCGGCACAGCTCTGAGAGCGGGCTATTAAGAAGGCACACAAAAAAAATAATATAGTACAAACCCTCACGTTCAATTGATTAAATGAAGGCTATATGCCTGCATATTACGGTTTAAAGTCATACATTTAAGGCTTAAAAAGGAGGGTTTCAGGGCCGATTTCAGAAAAGCAGGCCTGAAACCGCATCGCGCTAAAGCGACATTCATTACCCAAACGTACCGCCATGAAATACGAGTCTATCGGGAAAGACCTTTACATCCACAACCGCCAAAAATTCACTCCTTACCTCAAGCCTCAGTCGCTGGCCATCTTTCATTCCAATGATGTGATGCCCACCAACGCCGACGGCACCATGCCTTTCCGGCAGAACAACGACCTGCTGTGGTTGAGTGGTATAGACCAGGAGGAAAGTGTGCTGATTCTTTTCCCCGATGCCCGTGAAGAACGCCTCAAAGAGATTCTGTTCGTGCGCGAGACCAACGACCACATCCTTACCTGGGAAGGTTACAAGCTTACGAAAGAGCAGGCCCGTGAGGTTTCCGGCATCCAGACTATTTTCTGGACCCATGAGTTTGACTCCATCCTGAACTCGCTCATGCCGTTCGCCGAGAACGTATACCTCAACACCAACGAGCACCTGCGCGCCGTGGTGGAGGTTGAAACCCGCGATGCGCGGTTCATCAAGAAAATAAAAGAGAAATACCCGCTGCACAGCTATCACCGCAGCTCGCCGCACCTGCACTATCTGCGCTCCATCAAGCACCCGCGCGAGATTGAGTTGATGCGCACCGCCTGCAACATCACCGAGAAAGCCTTCCGCCGCTTGCTCAAGTTCGTGAAACCCGGCGTGATGGAGTACGAGATTGAGGCCGAAATCAGCCATGAGTTCCTGCGCAACCGCTCCCGCGGGCCGGCGTACGGGTCCATCATCGCCTCGGGCGCTAATGCCTGCATCCTGCACTACGTAGATAACTTCAGAGAGTGCCAGGACGGCGATGTGCTGCTCATGGATTTCGGGGCCGAGTACGCGAACTACGCCGCCGATCTTTCCCGCTCCATTCCCGTGAATGGCAAATTCACTTCACGGCAGGCCGATGTCTACAACGCCGTGCTGCACGTGATGAACACCGCCAAGCAGATGCTGGTACCCGGCAACACCTTGGACCAATACCACCAGTTCGTGGGCAAGGTGATGGAAAACGAACTCATCAAACTGGACCTGCTCACCGAAGCCGACGTCAACAACCAGAACCCCGCGCAACCGCTCTACAAGAAATACTTCCCGCACGGGACCTCGCACTTCCTGGGACTGGACGTGCACGACGTGGGCGACAAATACCGTCCGTTTGAGGAAGGCATGGTGTTCACCTGCGAGCCGGGCATCTACATCAGGGAAGAAGGCCTGGGCATCAGGCTGGAAAACGATCTTCTCATCACCCACAATGGTCCGGTAGACCTGATGGAGAACATTCCCTTGACCCTGGAAGACATTGAGCGCGAAATGCGCGGATAAGGATTGGAGATCAATGGCTTCGTTTCGGCATTGTTTTAGGAAAACAGTGCCGAAGCTAAATGCTTTTACAATATCCAGAAGTAAATTAATACAGATTTTAGAAGTGAACGTGCGTATTTTAAAACGAGTAGCAAAAGCTGGCCGCGCCCTTTCCTGGGTGGGAGTGGTAGGCATTTTCCTGATGGGGTCAACGGCCGTCGCCCAACAGAGAGAAGCGGCTCTGCTTACCGACACCGAGGAGCCCGGCACCCGCCGACTGACGTTGGAAGAGGTAATCAAAATGGCCCGGGAGCTTTCTCCTAACTACCAGCAGGCCATTACCCAGTTGGAAAACCGCACCTGGCAGTACCAGACCTACAAAAGCAATTACCTGCCCCAATTAGCTTTGTATGCAACGTTGCCGTCCTATACCAAAGATTATGAAGCCATAACAGACCCTGAAGGGCGGGTAAACTTTGTACCTGTTCAATCTGCCATTTATTCAGGGCATTTAGAGCTAAAACAGAACATCGGCTTAACCGGAGGCACCATTGCTATTGATTCTAAGCTGAACCGGGTAGATAACTTCTCCCAAACCAATGGACATAATTTTATCTATGCCTCCAACCCGGTAGTAGTAACGCTGCGCCAACCTATTTTCAACCACAACGGCTTGAAATGGGACCGTAAAACCGAGCCCCTTCGGTATGAGGAAGCCAAGCGTAACTTCTGGGAAGAAATGGAGCGCATTGCCATTCGGGCCACTGACCTGTACTTCTCGCAGTTGCAAAGCCAGATTGGGTATGACATTGCCCAGAAGAACGTGGCCAACAATGACACCCTCTTCAAAATTGCCCAAACCCGCTTCTACGACGCCAAAATAAGCGTAAACGAATTGCTGCAGCTGGAATTAAGTCTTCTTACCTCCAAACAAAGTTTGGAGCAAGCTAAGCTGGATATTGAGACCAGCACGCTGCGCCTGAAAACATACCTGGGTTTCACCGAGACGTACCCCATTCGGTTACTTCCGCCAGACCTCATCCCACAGTTTGAAGTGAGTGAGGAGATGGCGTTAAGGCAGGCCCGCGAGAACCGATCCCGCATGATTGGGATCAAGCGGGAAGAGATAGACGCCGAGCGTAACTTAGATTGGGCCGAGGCCAGTGCGGGTGTCAATGCTGATCTTTTTCTGCAATATGGCTTAACCCAGCGGGCGGGCTCCCTGGGACCGGTGTATCAAGATCCTACAGATCAGCAACGGGTCAATCTGGGGTTTAGCGTTCCATTAATGGACTGGGGCCGCAACAAGTCTAGAATAGGAACCGCCAAAGCCAACCTGAAATTGGTGAAAGCCAATCTAGAACAGCAGCGCGTAAGCTTTGAGCAAGACGTATTCCTGCAGGTAAAACGCTTTAAAATGCTTAGAGAGCAGATGAAAATCGCTCAGCAAGCCAATGGTTTGGCCGAGCGTAGGTACCTAGGCGCGAAAGACCGTTACCTGGGGGGAAAGATAAACCTGTTGGAGCTGAACCAGGCTGCTACTGAGCGTGACTCGGCTCGCCGCAGCTACGTGAGTTCCCTGCGCAATTTCTGGGATGCCTACTACAACCTGCGCCTACAGACACTATATGACTTCGAGACAAACCAGCCGTTGACCATGCCGCTACCGTTTTAAGCCAGCTTTTGCCAAAACAGCCTTAAACCGTTTAATGCATTATCAAACAGAAGAGCCCGCTGGTATTTCCGGCGGGCTCTTCTGTTTGATAATGCATTGGTGAATTAGAAACTCAATCTTTATAGAATTCTCTCAGCCATTGTTTGGCTTTGTCTAAGTTAGCAAAGGACTTAGCATCAAAAGACTTCAGTTCTTTCAGGAAGGTAGAGGCAGAAGACTCTCCGAAACTCTCTGGGTTCGCTAACATCGCGAAGCGTTTCAGTCCGGCTTTGGCGGCATTAGGAGCCCAGTCGTTCAATACCCAGTCCATGGAATGATCCCAGGAACCGATAATGAGCCGGGTGTCATTCAAAACGCAATTGAAACCTGCCTCGGCCAAAGCCTGGGTGTACGCTTTGGCACCAGTTTTAACATTTTCCTCGGTTAAATACCCCATCCAATTTACATAGATCAACCTGTTTTTAGAGTCTTCTTCAATGGTAAGGTAGACCCTTCCAAAAGGGTTAACAAGTTCTTTGGTCATATCGTGATACAGGTTTCTTGGGGCTAAGATTTACACGTTTTGAATTTAATCAATTTGGCAGAAATTTAGTTCAAAATTGATTAAGCCCAAGACCAAGTTGTTTTAGGCCTCTATTCTATAAATGAGGTATAAAACGTACATAAACCAAAAAGGTATAGAACGGCCTTTCTGTTCTATACCTTTTTGGTGATTTTAGCTTATTTAAAGAAGTATATCCAGAAGAACCAGTTTCCTTGTTGTTCCTCGGGAAGCTTATCCTTTGCTGGCTAGCAGGTACAGGACGGCCATCCGGATGGCCACGCCATTTTCTACCTGGTCCAAGATGATGGAGTGATGCGAGTCGGCGGCATCTGAGGTGAGTTCCACGCCTCGGTTAATTGGGCCAGGGTGCATAAGCACAATCTCTTTGTCCAGCTCGTCCAGCATTTTCTTATTGATACCGAAGTACAGCGCGTACTCGCGCAACGATGGGAACAGCTTGCCGGTTTGGCGCTCTAACTGAATGCGCAGCACGTTGGCTACATCGCACCATTGCAGGGCCTCGCGTACGTCCCAGAAGATTTTCACGCCCAGATCGGCGATGTGCTTGGGCAGCAGCGTAGGCGGACCACAGACGGCGACCTCGGCTCCTTGCATCTGCAGCGCGAAAATGTTGGAAAGCGCCACCCGTGAGTGGGTAATGTCCCCGATGATGGCTACTTTTTTGCCGCCTACATCGCCCAGTTTCTGCCGGATGGAGAAGGAGTCTAGCAGGGCTTGGGTGGGGTGCTCGTGGGTGCCGTCGCCGGCGTTCACGATGTTGGCCTGGATCTTACGCGATAAAAAGTGCGGGGCTCCGGGGCTGCTGTGGCGCATCACAATCATGTCTACCTTCATAGACAGAATGTTGTTGACGGTGTCCAGCAGGGTTTCGCCTTTCTTTACGGAGCTGCCCGAGGCCGAGAAATTGATCACATCCGCTGATAGGCGTTTTTCGGCTAACTCAAAAGAAAGCTTGGTGCGGGTGGAGTTCTCGAAGAAGACGTTGGCAATGGTGACATCGCGCAACGAAGGTACTTTCTTGATGGGGCGGTTCAGAACCTCCTTAAACTGGTCGGCGGTTTCAAAGATCAACTGAATGTCCTGAGGGGTGATCTCTTTGATACCCAACAGGTGCCGGACGCTAAGCTGTTGCATGGGGTTCTTCTTGTTCTGGGGTAAGGGTATGAAGCCAGATGACATCCTCCGCAGATTCTGGACTCTGCCAGGTCACTTCCACCCGCTGCGAGTGCAGGGAATCTACGCGCTGACCTATATAGGTGGCTTCAATGGGCAGATCGCGGGTGTATTGCCGATCAATGAGTACCAATAGTTCTACCTGGGCCGGCCTGCCGTAAGAAATCATGGCATCCATGGCAGCCCGAACCGAGCGGCCGGTGTAGAGCACATCGTCCACCAGAATCACACGTTTGCCTTCCAGACTAAAATCAACTTTTGTGGCATTGGGCGCTAACGGGGTAGACCGGCGGCGGAAATCATCGCGGTGGAAGGTAATGTCCAGGTAGCCGGTTTGTACGGTGATGCCCAGAATCTCCTGGAGGGTCTGCTGCAGACGGTCGGCCACGAAAATGCCGCGGGGCTGCAGTCCCAGGATAACGGAATCTGAAAAATCGCGGTGCGTCTCTATGAGCTGGTGCGCCAGGCGCCGGATCATGATCTGAAACAGTGCGTGCGGAACAATGAGGCGTTTGTGCATGGCCGGGTTTTGGGCAAATATAAAGACTTACCCGTAGCGAAGGGCAAAAGAGCGCAATTTTTCTCTTCTCTGATCTGTCTTTTCAAAAGTTGTATTTCTGACAGCACAGACAACGATTCTTGCCCTTAGGGCTCAGGAGCAGCAGAGTAGCTGCTGGCTAATTTAGAAAAACACTTCTACCCCAAGGAGATTTTGCCGTAGGTTTGAGTTATGGCAAATTTCATCAACCTCAAAGTATTCCCTGATTTTTTCCGGTCAGCCTCCGCTGGTGGTATCATTCTGATCATTTCCCTGGTTATTTCACTGCTGATCGCTAACTCTGCCTGGGGCGACGTCTTCGCCAATCTTCTGCAGACCGAGCTAGGATTTGAGTCTGGGCAACTTCACCTCAAGTACTCCTTCCTTCTTTGGGTGAATGATGGGCTTATGGCTATTTTCTTTCTGCTGGTAGGGCTGGAAATAAAGCGCGAAATGCTGGAAGGCGAACTTTCCTCTTTGCGGAAGGCCGCCCTGCCTGTTTTCGCTGCAGTGGGAGGGATGTTGGTTCCCGCCGGCATCTATGCCCTCATCAATGCAGGTACAGACACCGCTAGCGGCTGGGGCATCCCCATGGCCACGGACATCGCCTTTGCCATTGGATTACTTTCTCTGCTGGGAAGCAGGGTGCCCACAGGATTAAAAATCTTCTTAACCGCCCTAGCCATTGTAGACGATCTGGGTGCGATTGTGGTAATTGCTGTCTTCTATTCAGAGGGGCTTCACGGCACTTACTTGCTTTACGCCGGCGGTATTCTCTTGCTGTTGCTGCTGTTTAACCGGTTTGGGGTGAAGTCACTGGTCTTTTACCTGGTGCCAGGTCTTTTCATGTGGTACTTCATTCACCACTCGGGCATACACGCCACTATTGCCGGGGTACTCACCGCACTGACCATCCCTACTACTCCAGATGCAAAGGAGTCTCCGCTGGAGAAACTGGAACATGCGCTTACCAAACCCGTCAACTTTCTCATCATGCCCATTTTTGCTTTGGTGAACACCAACATTCGGTTTGAGGCCGGTATGGTGGAGGGGCTGTTAAGTCCGTTGGGCATGGGAATCGTTTTAGGGCTACTTTTGGGAAAACCCATCGGAATCCTGCTTACAAGTTGGCTGGCCGTTAAATTAAGGGTGAGCGTTCTGCCAACCGGCGTCAACTGGAAAATGGTGGTGGGCTTGGGCTTGTTAGCCGGGATAGGGTTCACTATGTCTATCTTTATTGCCCTGCTTTCCTTCTCAGACCCTGTTCACCAAACCGCAGCCAAGTTCTCTATTTTAGTGGCTTCAGTGCTGTCTGGTCTTTTGGGCTTTTTCATGCTGCGGGCAGTCTCTGTCAAGAGCCTTACCCGGTAAAAATCCAGAAGAGGTTACTTACTCAAACGTCATATTCTGCAGGTAGAAGACCGTGCGGGGTTGTCCCTGCTTGGGTTTGATGCGCTGGAACCCATAGGCCACAAAGTTACCTCCGTACCAATGAAGAATCCCGCCTTCATTGCTGGCGTATAGTTTTTCAGAGGCTTCCTGTAATCTTACCTCCACTTTTTCCTCGTTGGCGCCAGAAACGTTCGGTTTCAGGGTTTTGTACCTAATGTATTCCTCCTCGGGGTACACCAGGGTGATATTGCCTTCCGGCGAAACGCCTGCTTTAACAATAGAAGTGGGTTCTTGGTAGGTTTCGTTTTTAAGTCGGTAGGAATTATCCCACAAAAGGTTGCCCTCCCAGTCAAAAACACAGGCGATGGCATGCGTGAACCGATAGGCATCATACGGACTTTTACCTGATTGCAGCGTGTCTGACTCGCGACCATAGGCGCCGTTGTACAGGTTTCGGGCCGTGTTTTTGTATTCCGGGTAATAAACCTCTCCAACAATGGCGTAACCCATCGGGTGCGGCATAACGGGGTGTAGCAGTACGCGATGCCGCAGCAAAAGCGGTTTCTCCTTTGCTTCATGACGGGCGAATTTCGCTTTCATCCGACGTTCTTTCCTGGGAGAGAGGTACTCAAAGAAATGCCGGAGCTTGCTAAAATCAAAGTACCTGGTATTGCCCCCCAGATGGCTGGTGAACAAACCCTTGGAGAAAGAAAAAGTGCGGTGCCCGAAAGTGCCCACCAAAACCTTTCTCAATGTATCTCCGGGAGCCAGGCGGGCACCTTGCAGGGTGTTTTCTGTCCGGAACTCCATCTGGGGCTGGACAAAATACGTGCCTATGACTTCGCCCTTTGCGTTTAGGCGTTTGGTTTGCACCCGCGAGCGCGCACCATTAGACTCGGTTAGCACAAGTTCCAGCGCATGCGTCAAGGTGTCTACCCTGAACTCTCCTAATTCTTCCAGACCAAGTGAGGCATGCAGAATCTTTACCTCCTTTTGCGCCGGGTTCAGGTGCAGGATGGTATGGTTGTTCTTCTCCAGCCCGTTCAGAAACACCTGGCCGTCCAACGCCTTCATTTCTTGGGGGGTGAGGCTAGCCGAAGGCAGCGTGTGCTCACTCACTGTGCCCATACCCGTGGCATTGTTTACTTGATGGAGCAGTACTTTCTGGTTGTTGAGTGCGTAAAACAGCAGGTACAGGGTTTTTCGCTCAGAGGCAACCAATAAGAGCGTTTGGTCTGACGTGTGGCCGTAGTTTGTTTTCCAGACAGGTTTAAGCTCTTTGTTGTATTTAGTGAGTTTAAATTCCTGCCTTTCAGTCCCTCCAAGGCGCTTGGTAGAGACCACCAGCACGCCGCTATCGGGTAGGACATGAACCAGGTGTTTGTCATCAAAAGGACTGCTTTCCACCTCCACCCGATAGGTCTGAGCCGGAGGATTCGACCTTACCCTGACTTTGTTTTTCTGGCGCGCCTGCGCAGCAAAGGCCATGCTCCAGCAAAGCAGGAGGAGCATGAGGTACGGCTGATGTGTACATCTGGGGACGAGACGCATACAAAAAGAGCTAGTCTGACTTAATATAATTATAAATTAATATAAAGTCATCATCCCAGCCCATATCTTTTCAGATTTGTGCTTGGCTCCTAAAAGGAAGTCTCAAATTTTTATAGCGCTTGCAGGAAGACAAAAGTCGTCTTAAGCCCTCAAAGTCGTGCAACGGTTTTGGCGTTGGTTTAGGAAAAGGGGCAAGAAACTGAGGTGAACCCAAACTAAGAAGATGATCAGAAAACCATGTTCTGGAGGTAGAAGACGGTGCGTGCCTGCCCGTGCTCCGGTTTAATGCGCTGGAACCCGAAGGCAATGAAGTTGCTGCCGTACCACCGCAGGATGCCCTCGCTGTTGCTGGAGATCCTTTTCTCTGTTTCGTCTTTTAGGCGCACCTCCACCTTCTCTTCGTTGGAGATGGCTACGTTTGGTTTCAGGGTCTTGTACCAGATGTATTCTTCCTCGGGGAAAACCAGTGAAACATTGCCTTCTGGTGTCACGCCGGCTTCTACGGTTGGGGCAAGTTCTGGGTAGGTTTCGTTTTTGAGCTTGTAAGCGTTGTCCCAGAGCAGTTTTCCCTGCTTGTCAAAGACGCAGACAATGGCGTGGGTAAACCGATACCCGTCAAACGTGCTTCTGGTTTGGCGTAGGTCTGGGTACCGGCCGGTGATGGTGGTGTATTGATTGAGGCTGCCGCTTCGGTACTGCGGGTAGTAAATTTCCCCTACCAGCGCATAACCCAGCGGATGCGGCATAACCGGGTGCAGGAACATGCGGTAGCGCAGCACCATGGGTTTGCCTTTGGCTTCCTGGCGGGCAAATTTGGCTTTCATGCGCCGCTGCGCCCGCGGGCCCAGGTACTCAAAGAAGTTCTCCAGTTTGCTGAAATCAAAGTACTGCACGTTGCCCGCCAGATCACTGGAAAACAAACCCTTTGAGAAAACCGAAGTGCGGTGCCCAAACGTGCCCAGCAGGATTTTGGTCAGGGTGTCACCGGGAGTGAGGCGGCCTGCCTGCAGAGTGTTATCATTCCGGTAATCCATAGGGGGCTGGATGAAGTACGTGCCAATCACATCGCCCTTGGAGTTAAGGCGCTTGGTCTGCACCCTTGACCGCCAGCCATTCGATTCAGCTACCACAAACTCCACCGCGTGGGTAAGGGTATCTACCCTGAACTCCCCCAGATCGTCTTCCATCCCGTAAACGGCGGGCAGCAATTTTATCTCGTCCGCGTTCGGGTCCAGGCGCATCATGTTCAGGTTATCGCGGTCCAGGCCGTTCAGGAACACCTGCCCATCCAGGACCGCCATTTCTTTGATGCTGATGTAGGAACTGGGCAAGGTGTGCTCCGTGAAAGTGGCTACCCCGGTAGTGGCGTTCACCTTGTGCAGCATCAGTTTCTTGCTGCTGGGGGTAGAAAACAGCAGGTAGGCCATTTTGCGCTCTGAGGCCACAAATAGCAGCGTGTGGTTTGTCTTGTGCTCGTATTTGGTTTGCCAGAGTTGTTTGAGCTCCCGGTCATATTTGGTAAGCACAAAATCATCCTTGCCAAACCAGCCGTTGCGTTTGGTAGACACCACCAGCAGGGCCGTGTCTGGCAAGGCATGCACCGTATGTTCATCTTCATAAGAGTCGCTCTCTATTTCTGCCCGATGGGTCTGGGCAGGAGGGGCAGGCTTCTCTTTGTCTTTCTCTTTTTTCTGACGGGCCTGGGCAGAGAAGGCCACGCCCCAGCAGAGCAGGAGAAACAAGTACCGCCAAGAATTTCTTCTAATGGGTGCGGGCATAAGGTGTTTTTATGAAATGACAGGGAACTCACTAAAAACGCCAAAACGCGCCAGATGTTTTACGCTGGCTACTGGCCCATAGTGAGCAGAATATCAAACTCTTCTGGCGTTAAGGGTATCACCGATAACCGCGACTGACGCAGCAGTGCGATGTTCTGGAGTCGCTCTTCTTTTTTGATCTGATCCAGGGTTACGGGCCTGGCAAGCGCCTGCTCAGGAACCAGGGTCACCGCCACCCATTGGGTTTCTGGCGTGGTAGGGTCCTGGAAAGCTTCCTGGGCAACTTTGGCAACTCCCACAATAGACTTCTCAGAAACGCTGTGGTAATAGAGCACCAGATCGTTCTGCTGCATTTTCTGGAGGTTGTTGCGGGCCTGGAAGTTTCTAACCCCGTCCCAGGTGGTTTTTGTATCGCGTTCTAAATCAGACCAGGCGTATTTTTCAGGTTCGGTTTTAACAAGCCAATAGTTCATAGGTAAGCTAAAAACAAGTGCGCCGCCCCAAAGGAGAAAAGCACTTGCCACGGTTAAAGGTAAAAGGTATCTATTTCTGGGTTTCTTTCCGCCGGACTTTGATCAACTCTGCTGTAGCCGAGATAATCTCCAGTTCTTCCGGGGTGTGTTTGGGATTGTCATAGGTAATGAGCAAGCGATCCTTGCCCTGCGCTTCCCACCTGCCGGGCTGTTCTTCCAACCCATCGGTCGGGGCGATGCCGTACCGCAGGAACCTGCCGTCTTGCTCTATCATAAACCCGGTGCGGCCCCGTGAGGGCGGAAAATCAAAAGTATTCGGGCGGTAAAACTTCACATCGGCCGAGTCTTCTTCATAGGAATTGAGCCAGGTATTCCCGTACACTGCGGCCGGTAACTCAGGCCCGGCCCCGCACTTGGCCGCCATCAAAACCAGCGCCAGCAGACTCAGCAAAAAGAAGTGTTTCATACCCGTAAGGAGTATCCCGGCAATAGGCCACTGACAATCCTGCCACAATATAAAAAATAGTCTTGAGTTCTGAGCCTTGAGTCCTGAGTAGGGCAAATATAAGTTGGGATAGATTCTAATTACAGTCTTTTGAAACCCTTATCTGGAAAACATGCCTAAATCGGCTTTGCCGATTTTAATCCCGTTTACCATTTACAACTTAAGATTCAAGACCAAGAACTCCCCAACCTCACATAATACTCAGCACTCAAGACTCAGAACTCAGGACTAACATACGCAGTATGTTCCTATCTTTGTCAGAACCCCTTTCACAACCGCACCGTGGAGAATAAAGAACTCATCCGTATGTTCCGGCTCACGGCTTCTTTGATGGAGCTGCACGACGAGAACCCGTTTAAAATAAGATCCTATACCAGTGCCGTGATGGTGATGGAGCGAATAGAATCGCCCATCCACCAGATGAGCCAGGCCCAGTTGGAAAAGTTAGATGGCATTGGCAAAGGCATGGCCGGCAAGATCATGGAAGCCATTCAGACGGGCAGCCACGCTGACCTGAAACGGCTGCTGGAAACAACGCCAGAAGGGGTGGTGCAGATGCTCAACATCAAGGGCATCGGACCAAAGAAGATCAAAACCATCTGGAAAGACTTGGGCGTGGACACCATTGAGGCGCTGCGGGAGGCCTGCGAGAAAAACGAGGTTTCTAAGCTGAAGGGCTTCGGGGCGAAAACCCAGGAAACCATTCTGCAGGGGCTGCAATACACAGAGTCCAACAAAGGCAAACTGCTTTGGGCCGAGGCCGAGGTCCTGGCCCTGGATTTGCTCTCTTTCCTGAAAAACAGGCCTGAAACAGCCTCGGCCGAAGTAGTAGGCGACCTGCGCCGCAACATGGAAACCGTGGAAACCCTGCAGTTCCTGGTAAGCCTGCACGATGATTCCAAATGGCCGGATCTCCTGACGGAGTTGCCAGGCGTCATGCCCCAGGAATCCGTATCCGGACCGTTTGTGTGGCGCGCCCAGGTAGACACTTCTGATCTGAAACTGGAGGTGCGCTTAGTGCCGGAGCGCCGCTTCGCCAACCAGGTGCTGTTGTACTCCGCGCACCCGTCCTGGTTGACCCAACCCCTGAACGACAACGGGGACACGCTCATGGCTGAGGCCTACGGCGAGCCCGCTGCTTCTGAAGAGGAGATCTTCCGGCGGGTGAACCTGCCCTACATTGCCCCCGAGCTGCGCGAAAGCCTTAAGATGCTGGAACTGGCCAAAGAAAACAAGCTGCCCACCCTGCTCACCGGCCAAGACCTGAAAGGCACCGTGCACAACCACAGCACCTACTCAGACGGCGCGCATACCCTGGAACAAATGGCGGTGCACTGCCAGCAACTGGGCTACCAATACCTGGGCATCTGCGACCACTCCAAATCGGCGTACTATGCCAACGGCCTGAATGAATTTAGAATCAAAGAGCAGCACAAAGAAATAGACCGCCTGAACCAGCAACTGGGACCCTTCCGCATCTTCAAAGGCATTGAGTCTGATATCCTGACCGATGGTGCCCTGGACTATGACAACGACGTACTGGCTTCTTTTGACTTCATCGTGGCCTCCATCCACAGCAACCTGAAAATGGACCTCGTGAAAGCCACTGACCGCCTGCTCACCGCCATCGCGAACCCGTACACCACCATGTTGGGTCACCCCACCGGCCGTTTGCTCCTTCGTCGCGAAGGCTATCCCATTGACCACAAAGCCGTGATTGACGCCTGCGCTGAGCACGGGGTGATCATTGAAATCAACGCCAACCCAAGACGCCTGGACCTGGATTGGCGCTGGGTTGAATACGCCCTCAGCCAGAACGTAATGCTCAGCATCAACCCAGACGCCCACAGCATGCGCGGCTACGAAGACATGCGGTACGGCGTGCTCGTAGGCCGCAAAGGCGGACTAACGGCGGAGATGACGTTCAACGCGAAAACCCGGGATGAAGTAGCGGCCTATTTCGAAGACCGCAAGCGGGCAAAAGGGATTTGATGGCCGTTTATAACGAAAGCTTTTTTCTCTGACTGAACTTTAGTAGGTTCAGTCAGAGAAAAATGATGGTATATGAACTTTGATTTTGCTGAACAAATAAACCCTTTCCTTGAGGTTCACGCTTATTCAAATGCAATTGAGTTAGCGGAAACAGCCCTTCAAAAAATAACTTTCACTGACTTTCATGCAGTTCTTGGACAATCCCTTGTTCACCAATCTGGTGCTTTGACGGTCTGGATGGATGAATTCTATGCCAATGTTTCAAAGGAGATTGCAGTCAAAGCCATGTACTTTGAAATGAATGAATTCGATATCAATACAGACTACTGGTATATAGATGGGTTCGCATTCATTGAAGACGGAGGATGGGACCTTGAGGACATGGAGTGGCTAAGTGAGGCAAGCGAAGAAACAATGACTTCTGGGGAGTTCATCCTAAAAGGGTATGAGCAACTTCAGGAAGCCTTTGAGAATGAAGATTCTGATTCTGCAGAGGCCGAAAATGCCCGAGACTGGTGTGAGCAAATAGTCATTGCAAGATTTATGGAACTCATGCGGACAGCCCACCTAAAGGCGAAAGACCAAAATCTGGAATGGGCAGACATACCGCTCTATTACTCAATACATGGTTATGATTTTATCCTGAGATCCGAAGGATAAATCTGACTTCAGAACGAATTACAAGAGTTAAAGAACCTGGGGAGTAAGTGAGTCTAAATGAATGCTTGCACCCCAGGTTTTTCTTCGGTGTGGACTGATGATAAGAGGCTGAATTCGTATAAAGTAGTGAAAGTACTTTCACTGCCATGGTTAATCCTTCACCCCGCATCACTTCCTTCAAGGAGTTTTACCCGTTCTACCTCTTGGAGCATCAGAACACCACCAGCCGGGTGCTGCACTTTGTAGGGACTGGGTTGCTGCTGTTGCTCATGATAATCGCGTTTGTATTAGGCCGCTATGGCTGGCTTTGGTGGCTGCCGGTGATTGGGTATGGCTTTGCCTGGGTGGGACATTTCTTTTTTGAGAAAAATAAGCCGGCCACGTTCAAATACCCTCTCTACAGCCTAGCTTCAGACTTCGTGCTGTTCTTTCAGTTGCTCACCGGCAAGCAGAAATTCAAGGTCAAATAAATCAAAGTTCTCCTTTATCCCAAGCCGGAAAGATTTTGTGGGCATACTAGCCAGGCTCCGCGTAAGCGTTCTTCGCGTTGGCTCACAAGATCCTTTCTGGATGACAAAAAGGAAAGAAAGTGCTTAGCTAAATGGCGGTCTGTTTTCCTCCATCTGTTGTGGGATTGTTTTAGAGAAAACAGCCCCGAAGCAGAACCAAATCCTACTCTTTTCTACTTTGTCTGGCTGCTGGTGAGACTGCTTTGGAGCCGCCTCGTTGCTTCTTACCGGATGCACCACCCGAAGCACTTTTTCTGGCAGTTCCGCCTTTCACGTAGGTGAATTCCAGGACGGAACCGCGGTAGTGGCTGCCTTTGGGGTCTTCGCCCGAGGGGCCGGAGGTCACTGAGGAACTGTCTACGGCCAAGTACAGCTTTTTGCCATCTGGCGAGATGGCTAGGTCACGGTACCGGATTTTAGATCTGAAATATGTGAGCGTATCGCCAGTGACTCCGGTGCCTGAGGCGTTAAGGGGCAGCCTGAGGAGTTTACCGGTTTTGAGCGTGGGCACAAGCAGTGAGTTTTGCCATCCCGGTATGCCCGAGGCGGTATATACGGCAATGCTGCTGGGGGCCTCGGATGGCCATTCCGGGGTGTTGTTTTCGCCACCGCTTCTCGCCTGCGTCAGGGTCTTTGTCAGGAACGCGTTAGAGTTGGGATTGAAGCTGTAGATGGGGTCACGATAGGTCTGAGCCCCAATGGCTGCGGCGTTTTCCTTCTCACTTTTGATGGTAGGGTAGGTGGTGTGCCACTCGCCGGGAAGCTGAGTATGGTTACTGACGCCCGCAGCAAGTCCGTTGTAGTTGTTGTCATTGTACCCGATGATGAGTGGGTGCCCGAAGTTCTTACCTCGTTCAATCACGTTGATCTCATCGTCTGAGAAAGGCCCGTGTTCGCTCGCGTAGATTCTTCCCGTGCCGCCCACCAACGCATAGGCTAAACCCTGGGCGTTTCGGTGACCCAAGCTCCAAACTGCATTCTGGCGCTGCGCACTGGTAAAAGGGTTGTCGTTCGGAATCCAGCGGTCGTACTGGTTTTTATCAGTATCAGGCTCCATGTTGAAGCGGAGGACTTTGCCTTCGTAGCTGCCAGTGACTTGGGCGTGGTTCGGCCGGCCCACGTTCTTGAACTGCCCGGCACCCATATCGCCCACGGTGTAAAACAGGAAGTCTTTTCCGTTGACCGGCGCAATCAGGAGCCGGCCTGAGTTGTGGTCGTTGCTGCCGGGAATGCTGTCGCAGAGGATCATAGGGTTGGAAAGTTTCTGCGCTTTGGGTTCGTAGTCATACCGCACCAGCCGCATGGTGTAGTGGCATCCCCCGAAATTAGGATCGCAGCCCTCGTCCGTTTTCCTTGATCCGGCAAAATCATACGCATACGCCAGGTACACATACGGCTTCCCCGATAAAAGCTGCGGGTGCAGCGCCATGCCCATCAGTCCGCCCTGCGGCCACGGTTTGCCGCCGTCTATAGAATCGGAAACCTTGTCATAGCGCGGGAATTTACGTTCTGGGGTGAGGTCCAGCAAAACGGTTTGTGCCCCGGTAGAAGGATTGAGCCGACTTACTTTATAGCCTTTGGCCTCTGTGATCCAGAGGTGGTTATCGGGTCCGTAGGCTACTTCCCAGGGATCGCTGAGTTTGTCTTTCACCACCCGCACCGAAAAGGTCTCGCCATTGGGGCCGGTAAGGTCTTGGGCCCAGGAGAGATTATCGGCACCAGAAATCAGTAGAAGAAGAGAGAGCAACAGAAAGGAACGTAGCATAAGATCAAAGTAAACCGAAGTGATTAACAGCTCTTTAACTTTTGCTCCTGGAAAATGGTTGTGGAAGAAATACGCTTTCGGGTCGTAGAAGTCCGTTGCTACCCTTTCGGCCGAACCTGTTCAGGCGTGATTTCAACCTGTTTTTTGAAAAATCGCTGAAAAAGGAATCGTCTTTAATGCCTAGGGCCAGCGCACCGTTGCATAATTCAATGACAGGGAATGAAGGAGAAACCAGTTGGCTACAATCAAAGGTGTTTCCGAAATGACCAATGGTGGCGCATCAAATTGCGGAAAACAGGGCAGAAACAACTCCAATTCTAGTGTCCTCTTGCTTGCGGATTGGTGGCCGCCTCGGGGTTGTAGCTGATGAAGATGTTGATCCAGATGGCGCGGGAGAGTTTGAAAAGCGCGGGCATAAACAGGACCAGAGAAAGAAGGAGGGCGGCCATGAACATCCAAAGGGTGATTTCCTCAGAGAACAGCATCATGAGACCCACAATGGCCAGGGTTGGTCCGGCGGTGAGGCCATAACTCACGAACATGGCGCCGTAGTAATAGCCGGGTTCCGGTTCATAGATCTGGTTGCAGACCGGGCAGTGGTCCAGCATCTTGCTCATTTTGCGGTAACCCATGAGGCTATTATTCTCAAACAGATCTCCCTCGTGGCAACGCGGGCATTTCAATTTGGCGATGCTGTATAACTTAGAGCCTTTTCCTAACATAGCTTTCTATTCTTTTCTCTTTACAAAGGTACGTGCATTGGAATGGCAAGGATAGGACAAAAGGCGGCTGTTCCGGTTATTTTTACCCGGAGGCCGGGTGTGGCGGTGATTTCAGGGTGTTTCTGAGAAAATAGGAGAGAAACGCTTTGTCCAGTTTCTGGTTGATAAAGGATTTGCAAGCCGATGTTGGTTTTCCATCAACTACCTTTTCTAAGCGCAAAGTCCCCCTTTGAAATGGGGAAAGGGGATGCCTTCTTCTGCTGATTCTTTTCTCTTTTTTATCTCCGGTTCAAGTCTGTGACTTGGACCTACCATGGTCTGAAGTTTGCAACTTTAGTGAGGCACCAGCCTCAAACTCGAATTTTACTCTGCATAGCCGGTAATTCACTGCTTCTTCATTCAATTTAAACCTAGCCGGGATTCTCCCCTTGAGGGAGATAAAGAGGGGTGTTTACACCTGTCGGTCTTCTTGCTGATCCTTTTTTAAAGAGCAGGTACTCCCACTTCCTACCTACTAACTCCAGGGCTGCAGATGCGGCCTGCCCGCGTTTGTCACTTTTCTCCTTGATGAGAAAAGTAACCAAAAGAATCAAGAAGCCTCAAACTCGCTGACGCTCGGACAGTGAGGCTTCAGATTGGTACCACCCCGCTGCCGTCCTATGTTCCATCGCTCACGTAGGCCACTGCCATTGGAATTGTCCCTGCGTGCGGCGGCCTGGTCTCGGCCTCACTGTAGGCCTTCGCCCCGGCCCGCCGCAGGTACCTGTCTTACTTTGGAACCGCTGCAAGCCTGCATCGTCCTTGCGGACGGGGTTTGAATGGGAATTACCTGCTCACCCGGTTCTCTTCGTCAGAGGTGCCGGTTTTCCGGCTGCGGGCGGCTTTGATTTTGCTGTTGCCGAATTTGAAGTCAAACGTGAGGTTCAGGCGGCGGCTTTCCCACTCATTTTCCCAGTACATGTTCACGTTGCTGTAGTTCAGATTGGCTCTGAAACGGGAGGTGTCAAAGATGTCGTTCAGTTTTACGCTTACTGTCGCGCGGCCGTCCATAAAGGTTTTCTTTGCGCCTATGCTCATAAGGTAAGAGGCTTTGTTCCTGAAGAGGCCAGACACCGAGGGCGAGCTGTAGTAAGCCGAATATTGCACGCTGAAGTTCTTAGGCAACGTGAAGTTGTTATCCGTGCTGAAGTCCCAGGAGAACTGTTCCTGGTTGTATTGCTCGCCTTGCACCGGGGTGCTTACTTTGTTCAGGTTGCCTTGCAGTTGCAGGTTGGCGCTCCACCATTTGCGCATAGGTAAGGTGCCGCCGCTGCTGATGCCCAACGTGCGGGCGCGGCTCAGGTTCTGGGGCGTGCTGATGCTTTCTTTGGTGGCATCGTTCTGGCTCACCACTTCCATCACAAAATCATTCTGCTGCAGGTAACTGATGCTCAGCAACTGGAAGTTCTTGAAGGTATAACTGGCCACCAGCGAGTTGGAGAAAGACGGCTGCAGAAACGGGTTTCCTTTGATGCCCATATATGGGTCAGAAAAGAAGGTGAACGGATTCAAGCTCCGGTAATTGGGCCTACTGATGCGGCGGCTGTAGGAGGTAGAGAACTGGTGGTCTTCACTGGGGTTGTAGCTGGCAAACACGCTGGGGAACAACTCCCAATAGTTGCGATCTACCACGTTCTGGGTTGTACGGGAGTTCCCTCTGGAAATGGTTTGCTCGGCCCGCAGACCGGCCTTCAGGCTTAATGCCTTACTTACTTTCTTGCTCAGGCTGATATAGCCGGCATTGATGTTCTCGTCATACAGAAACTGATTTGTGCGGCGGTCATCGGTTAGCCAGGTGTTTTCCTGCAGCGTCTCAAATTTGATATCTGAGTCATTGCGTACCCAACTGCTTTTCCAACCGGTTTCGGCTTTCCAGTTGTGAGGCAGAGGATGCACGTAATCGGCTTTGAGGGCGTAGATCTGGACCGCGGCATCTGAGAAACTGCGCAGGTTCTCGAACTCGCGGCCGTTCCGTATGGCTGCGGCGAAGTATTGGTTCGTGAAAGACTCATCGGCGCCGTTTTGGTAGCGCACGAAGTCGGCGTCAAAGGTGAGCGAACGGCCCGTGGTGTCTATGTCGAATTTGTAGTTCAGGTTGAGGCTGTAGTTGTTGGAAACCACATCGCGCGGATTGCTCATCTGCACGCTGCCGATGGCTCTGCCGGGTATGTCATAGTTCACCGAATTGCTGGTAGTCAAAACATCCTGCGGCGAGGAATAGCCTTTCAGCATGATGCCCACGGTGTGCTGTTTATTGATGAAATAATCGGCGCCCGCCACTACATTCACGGTCTTGGTGATGGGGTGCCAGTAGTTCACCGACCGATACAGGCTGTCTCTGATGGTACGCTCCATGGTGAGTTTGTTGTAGGAGTTGGAGTGGCTTATATGGAGGCGCGTGTAAAAGCTGACCTTGCCTAGGTTATAGTTCAGGTTGGTGCTTACCCCGGCCTTTTCATACGTGCCGTAACCGGTACCCACGATCAGGGTGCCGTTCATGCCTTTGGTGAGCTCGCGCTTGAGCACAATGTTGATGATACCCGCCGTACCAGCCGCATCAAAAGACGCCGGCGGGTTCGCGATCAGTTCTACTTTGCTCACAGCCGAGGCCGGTAAAGATTTCAGGTACATGCTCAGTTCAGAACCAGACATGTAGGTCATCTTGCCGTTGATCATCACGTTCACGCTGCCGCTGCCCCTGAAGATGATATTATCGTCTTTGTCTAGCCGCACGCCCGGCGCGTTCTTCAACACCTCCAGCGAGTTCTCCCCGGCCGTGTTGAGTTTCTCTACGTTCATGATCAGCCTATCGGCTTGCTGCTCCAGAAGAGGGCGCTGGCCCTGCACCACCACTTCGTTGAGGACAGTTGTTTTGAGGGTGGTTTGCAGAAACGGCACCTGAACCGGCTGCGTGCCTACTTCAAAGACCGGACTTAGCACCTGGTGATGGTCAATGCGACTGGCTTTGATGACGTATCGGCCGGAGGCCACTTTCTCAAAAACATACACGCCTGCTTCGTCTGTCATCTGGGAGTTGACTAGGGTAGAATCTGGCAACCCCAAAAGCATGATGGTGGCATACGCGAGGGGTTGTTTTTTCCCATCTAGTACGGTTCCTTTTACCGAGGTGCCGCTTTGAGCCAGGGCGGAGAAAGAGAAAATAAGGCTCAGGAAAACCAGAAAGGGGAATTGGCGGAAAGTAGGGGTTTGGTTCATACGGGTCTGTTCTGGTTTAATGATGAACCAAAGGTGCGGGAGGTTGCCTGATGTAAAAATTAAATAATCCCAATCCAGCGAACCATTATCCCAACGTCGGTTTTTTGCTTGTTTTCAGGAAAAGAGACCTAAAAATGAGGTTGACATCAGGAAAGTGGGGATTGGGATAAAAAATGCGGTAATGGCACCTGCGCCCTTTAACTTTGGGTATGAAGAAAAGCAGAATCTTTCTTTACCATCTGGCTGCGTGGGGCTTGTACATGGGGTACAGCATTTTGGAGAACTACCTCTTGCCGGACAGGCCTTTCACATGGATGCCGTTGCTCTACATCTCCTATTTTATCAGCTTGGCCGTTACATTTTACTTTTGTTATCTATTTGTATATCCGCGGTTTCTGAAACGGGAAAAGGTGGTTCAGTTAGTGCTTTGTTTGGCCCTTGCGCTGTTTCTGTTCACGTTTACCCGCTACTTTCTGGAGGAAATGATGTACCCGTTCCTGTTCGGCTTCCGTAATTATTCTGAGGATACGCCCTTTTCTTACTACTTCACAAATAACCTCTTAAGGGCCTTTCCTATGATGGCCATCAGTGCTGTGGTCTGGAACGTGCAGGACGCCTTTAAGAAAGAAAAGGAGTACAAAACCTTACGTGCCGAAAAGACGCAGGCCGAGCTGGCCTTCCTGAAATCACAGGTGAATCCGCATTTCCTTTACAACACGCTTAACTACATCTATGCGCTGGCTTACCCAGTTTCAGAATCTATAGCCGAAGCCGTTCTGAAGCTCTCAGATATGATGCGCTACATGCTCCATGAAAGCCCCGATGGGAAGGTGGAACTCCAGAAGGAAGTAGACTACCTGCGCAGTTTCATCGATATTTTCCGGTTCCGGTTCGAAGACAAGTTCTTCGTTGATTTTACCGTGATGGGCAACCTAAACGGGCAACGGGTAGCTTCGCTGGTACTGATTCCGTTTGTGGAGAATGCCTTCAAGCACGGAGTAGTAAATGACCCAGCCAACCCTGTTCAGATTCAGCTTGAGGTAAATGGGAAAGACCTGCTTTTTGAAGTGCGAAACCGCATCAACCGGCAGCAGAAAGACCACAGCACGGGCATCGGGTTGGCGAACATCAAACGGAGGCTGGAACTGCTTTACCCCAACCAGCACCACCTTGCCGTGAACACCAATGGGTTGGTGCACGAGACCCGGCTTAAGTTGCAGAACTTATAACCTATTTCAGGCTTATTTTTAGAAAAACGTATCGTAAACGGGTGCCCTGGACTAAGCTGAAAAGAAGGAGGTGGAAGACTTCTTCAGGTAAATTTTCATTTTCTTTTTCTCCTTTTCAACGCTTATCTTAATTCCAGATTCTTAATTCCTAATAGAAAATGATCCGGTGCATTTGTGTGGATGACGAGGCGTACGCGTCTAACCTGTTAAAAGCCTACATCCAGAAAATCCCGTTTCTGGAGTTTGTGGGCAGCACCACCAGCCCCATTGAGGCCTTGGGTTGGGTAAGCGAAAGCCGCGCCGATCTGGTGTTTCTGGACATCCAGATGCCGGAACTCACGGGACTTCAGTTCCTGAAACTTGCCGGAAACAAATGTAAAGTCATCCTGACCACCGCTTACCCAGAATATGCCCTGGACGGCTACGAGCATGATGTGATAGATTACTTGCTGAAGCCCATCGCGTTTGACCGTTTTCTAAAAGCCGTTCAGAAAGCGCAGGCCATCTTACAGCCAGTGACAACGGCCCCAACTCAGGTTTCGACATCACTTGTTCCGATAGTTTCTCCCGTTTCGGCGCATCCGGAGTACATGTTTGTGAAAGGCGAGAGCAAAAACAAGTTCCTGCGCATCAACTACGCCGATATCCTGTTCATTGAGGGCCTCAAGAATTACGTGTCTTTGTATCTGCCGCAGCAGCGCGTGGTCACCTACCAAACCCTCCGAGACCTGGAGGAACAACTGCCGCAACCACCCTTTTACCGCGTGCACAAATCCTATATCATCTCCATTGACAAAGTGACCATGGTAGACGGCCATACCATTTACATGAAGGAGAAATCAGTTCCCATTGGTGAAACTTACCGCGAGGGTTTTTTCAAACTGATCAGGGAGAAGGACCAATCCTGAAGCGTCCTGTTTAAAGAAATGCCTTTAAAACCGAAACGAGAAAGTAGCAGCTACCTTCTCGTTTCGATTTTGTGTTATAGCGCTCCTTTCACCATCCAAGGCCTTCCGAGTTATCCGAAATCCTTGGATGGTTTAGCAGACCCATGTTTACTAAGGTAGCCTTGAAATTGGGCACCTGCTTGGGTTTTGGGGCTAACTTCTGGAAATCAGGGTAGAAACGCTTACCGCTTCACCATCAGTTTTTTTGTCATCTTTCCTTGTGCGGTTCTGAGGTGCAGAAGATAAAGCCCCTCGGGTAAGCCCTCTACATTGAAGACCCATTCGTCTTTTGTTTTTACCCAGACAGGCAGTGTGAACGCCGTTCCCACGGAATTGTATACCTGGGTTTCGCGCAGTTGTAAATGGGCGGGTACTTTCAAGGTCAACGTAGACGAGGCCGGATTAGGGAAGGTGGAGATCTGCTCTTGCCATTCTTCTGAAACACCGGTTACTATTGGGGTTTCCCGCACCAGCAGTTGCCTGTCTCGCATTACCTGCCCAATTAGCCTGCCTCCGCGCCATTCCTCTACCACCATGGCAACAATGTATTCCCCCAGAACTCCCGGGGTATTCCAGGTCAGTTGGCCGGTTTTCCGGTCCAGGGTGAAGCCAGCCGGACTTCTGGCGTCTGGTACGCCAAGAAAATTCTCCAATCCTCGGTGACTGGGTATTTCCTGGCCCAATGGTGTGCCACAGGCGTTTTCGCCGTTACTTGTTAGGGGTGTTACCAATTTGTAGGAGAGGCTATCGCCGTCAGCATCAAAGGCAGAAGGGTTGTGGGTGAAGAATTGGTTTCGGAGGGCTATATCTACGGGCAGCGTTCTCAGCACCGGGGAGCGGTTAATCCCCAGCAAAGGATCTGCCACCAACGTGCTCTGCAAAAAGAACCTTTGTTGAACCGAATTGGAGATGTTGACAGTACCCGCATTTCGGCTAGAGCCAGCATACGTGATTTTATAAGTGCCGGGCCCGGCAAAGGTATGCTCAAACTGGTAAGTGTTGACAAAGGTGCCAAGTGGTGAATCTCCTAGTAACGTTCTTGATTCGCGGGCCACCGTCTGACTGGTACAGTCTCCGAAGTACAGGGTTGCCTCCAGATCTTCAAAGGGTGGTGGGGCCACACTGTACGTCACTAACGTGATAAAAAACTTCAAAGGATTACGGGCAGCGGTGGTGTCGCTTTTGTAATATAACTCACCACCGCGTAAATGAGTGGCCTGAACCGAGAAGGAAATAAGAAAAAGCAAGAAGAATGGCAGAACTAAGGTCTTTGCCTTTTTTAATGGTAGGGGAGGTTTCATAGTGAAGGGAAAATCCGTTTGGTGAATATTATCTTATATACGATGTTGGTTAATAGGTTCTGTTTCAGCTAAATATAGCTATAGTATGTTGAGATTGCAAGGGCAACCTTGTGCGTGAACCTTGCATAGGCACATCCTGCAAAATTGAATGATCTGGCAGCAGAAACAAGCGAGGCAGGACCCTTTGCTGATGTGTGATTTTCGACCGGAACTGATAAAACAAACCGGGGAAGTAATTCCTGCTTCAGGGCTATTTCTCAGAAAACGGCCCTGAAACAGGTAGCTGATTTATCGTTTAATGACCAGTTTGTAAGTCAGCGTTCCGTGGTCGGTCTGCAGACGTAGGAGAAAGAGCCCATCTGGTAAATGGCGGACATCAAAACTCCACCCCCCGGCTGATTTCTGAGGAATGAGGGAAGCCATGGATTTTCCAACCGGGCTGAAAACTTGGGCGGCTTTTACCTTCACTGCCGCCGGCGCATTTACAGTCAGTACACCAGCCGTGGGATTAGGATAGAAGCTTATCTGCTGCCTGATTTCGTCTGAAACTCCGGTCAGTCGGCCGGTGGTGATTTCATTGGAAGCGACGCTGGTGCCTCCTTTAGGGGCATTGGAATCGGCGTAGAGACGGTAACTGTAGGTCTGGGTCAGGTCAAGTCCCTGCCCGTTGTTGTTGTCCACGAAAGAAGTAGTACCCGCTGACACGTAGCCCACCAACGTGTATCCTGCCGAGGCCGCAATTCCTTTGTCGCAGGCGCTTGGCGTAAAGGAAGATGGATTTACTTTCCGGTAAAGGTAGAGGCGGCGGGCATTAGGAATAGCGTAGTTCTCCCAGGTAACCCTGATGCTGGAATCCGTCTCGCGTACCGCCGCAGAAAGGACGGGCGCGGGCCCCAACACCGTGATATTCCAGGGCTGGAGATCCACTAGTTTTAGATTACCCGAAGGCACCTGGTCTTCTGCCCTGAAAAGAACCTGGTAAGGTTGTGACCGGATATCTGAAAGGCCAGGTACCCACGTGAAAACCCCCGAACCACCATCTGCAGAAACAAACCTGGCCTCTGGCGAAGCAGAGGAAAGCATCATTCCCTGGGCTAACAGGGCAATGGGGGACCTGATTTTCATCAACTGCATGGATTGTTTCCTGGATGGAAGTGCCAGCTACCACACATATGCCCTGCAAGGTGGAGAGCACCGGTGGTTGGTTAGAGTCTTCCCGTACAAAGACCTGCATGTCTCGGGTCACTTTGCCAATCAGACGACCAGCGCGCCATTCCTCTACCTCAATGGCAAGGTTGAACTCCCCCAGCACCCCAGGGGTGTTCCACGTCAATTGCCCGGTGGTCTGGTTCAGGGAAAATCCCTCTGGAACCCTGTTTTCAAGTCTTCCCAAAAAGGATTCTAAACTTCGGTAGCCAGGGGCGTTTCTGCCCACCGGATTACCGCAGGCGTCCACGCCATCTGAGATACGGGGAGCCAGCATTTTAAAGGATAGGCTATCGCCATCGGGGTCATAGGCGGCCGGGTTGTGCACGAAAATCTGGTTTCTGGCTGCCACATCCACCGGAGTGTATTGGAGGATAGGAGATCGGTTCACGCCCAACAGCGGATCAACGGTGATGGAGGCCTGGAGCAAGAACGTCTGTTGCACAGAGGAGGAAATGTTCACCACGCCGCCGTTGCGGTTCTCGCCCACAAACGTGACGGTATGGGTGCCTGGCTGGGCATAAATATGCTCAAACCGGTAAACGTTCACGAAACTGTTGTTCTGGTTATTCGCCAGTAAAGTCCTGGATTCGCGGGCCACCTGCTGTCTGGTGCAGTCCCCGAAGTACAGCGTAGCCTCCAGATCTTCAAAGGGCGGAGGGGCCACACTGAAAGTCACTAACGTAAAGAAGAACCGTCCGGGTATTGGATTAGACGTGGTATCGCTTGAGGCATAGATCTGCCCTGCCCGTAAGTGCGTAGCCTCAGAAATGGAAGAAAATAGGAGCAATAGTAGCAGCAGGAAAGGCCAAGTTGTACTAGTGGGTAGAATTTTACTCATATAAAAAAGAGCTTGAAAGAATAAGAAGATAGCCTGATTGGGTGTTTGTTCAGCGGTTGATGCTATAAGGCAAACTTGGCAACGAAGCCTAAAAATAGAATTAATTAAAGGCATCTGTACCCTTCTAAACTATTAATTTTTGCACAATCTAAAAAGCATGGGAATCTACTAACTTGCTGGGAGTTTGGGGCAGTTTTTCAGAAATCAGGCTCCAAACCGATATCTGTTTTTCATGCTGGTCTTCTTCGTTCTTCTGTATTTGGTGCTCAACGTAGCCTTGGGGCTTTGGGCCGCCCGCCGCGTACACAACACGGCAGACTTCCTATTGGCTGGTCGGGCCTTGCCTTTGCCCATGGCCACGGCTGTGGTGTTTGCCACCTGGTTTGGGTCAGAGACTATTCTGGGAGCCTCCGCAGAAGTGGCCAAAGACGGTTTAATAGGTATGGTGGAAGATCCGTTGGGCGCGGCCCTGTGCCTGGTGCTGGTGGGCCTGTTCTTCGCCCGGAAGCTGTACCGCATGAACCTGCTCACCTTCGGCGATTTTTACCGTGTCAAGTTTGGCCGCACCACCGAAGTCATCGCCTCGTTCTGCCTCGTGATTTCCTACTTCGGGTGGGTGGCGGCCCAGATGGTGGCCCTGGGAATCTCTTTCAACCTGCTGCTGGGCACCACGCTGGTGCAGGGCATCTTGGTCGGGAGCTTTCTGGTGGTGCTGTACACGTATTTCGGGGGAATGTGGAGTGTGAGCATCACCGATTACCTGCAAACCATCATGATTATTCTGGGCCTGCTGATCGTCACCTGGTGGGTGATGCGCGAGAAACCTTTCTCAGAGGTAACCGCCACACTTCCGCCCGATTTTTACCGAATCACCCCTAAAACAGGCACTTCGTTAACCGGTTGGCTCAATTACCTCGCCCTTTGGATAACCATCGGTTTGGGATCTATTCCGCAGCAGGATGTGTTCCAGCGCGTGATGTCATCTAAATCAGAGAAGGTGGCGGTAAGCGCCTCTTTGCTGGCGGCCTTTCTGTATGTCACCATTGCTTTGCTGCCCCTGATTCTGGCCATTTACGCAAAAGTGCTCCATCCTGAATTAGCCGCCAAAGATGCGCAGATGCTGGTGCCTAGCCTCATTTTGGGTTCCAGTCCTATGGTTATCAAAGTACTGTTTTTCGGCGCTCTCATCTCTGCTATCATCAGTACCGCAAGTGGTGCAATTTTGGCCCCAGCCTCCATCTTAAGTGAGAACCTGCTACGCCCGTTTTTCAAAAACATCACGGATAAAAAACTGCTGGGGCTATCCCGTGGAAGCGTGCTCATCGTTTCGGTGATTTCCTTAGGGTTTGCTTTGTCCCGCAACAACATCCATGAGCTGGTGAGCGAGTCATCGGCGCTGAGTTTGGTGAGTCTGCTGGTACCCTTGGTGGCCGGTATTTACCTGAAAAAAACATCGGCGGCGGCAGCTATTTTGTCTATGGTGGTGGGCATGGGTTCCTGGTTCTTCTGCCGCATCTCAGGCACCCAGATAGAACCTATGTGGTACGGCTTGGCAGGCAGCTTGGCAGGCTACCTGGTAGGATGGGTGTTCTACAGAGAATCTGCCCAAACCGCCGAAGAAAAGCCCGTGCATTCCTGACCTGTTTTGCCCAAAACCGGCCTAAAACAAGAAGGCTTTGCTCTTAGGTTGCCAATCGGTTTCGGTAAGGGTGCTAAAAGGTAAAAGATTAATATATTGGTAGGCTATTTATCGAACCAGCTTATTCAATTGAACCGCTATGCGTCAGCCTTCTTTGTCTTTGCCTAAGCTTCTTTCTGCCTTATTCTGCCTCTCGTTTTTCTTCCTTGGGAAGGTACACGCCCAAGGTTTTCTCCGGGCCGAAGGAAAACAGATTGTTAACGCCCAGAACCAGCCAGTTCTGCTGCGCGGCATGGGCCTGGGCGGCTGGATGCTGCAGGAAGGATACATGCTCAGAACCGCCGAGTTTGCCGGCCAGCAGCACCGCATCAAAGCCAAGATGGAAGAACTGATCGGTCCGGAGCGTACGCAGGAGTTCTACAACGCCTGGCTTCAGAACCATACCCGCAAGATCGATATAGATTCCATGGCTACCTGGGGCTTCAACTCGGTGCGTTTGCCCATGCATTACAACCTGTACACCTTACCCGTGGAGCAGGAGCCGGTGGCGGGCCAGAACACGTGGCTGGAGAAAGGTTTTCAGATGACCGATAGCCTCCTGCAATGGTGCAAAGCCAACCGCATGTACCTCATCCTGGACCTGCACGCCGCCCCCGGCGGACAAGGCAACGACACCAACATCTCGGACCGCGACCCTGCCAAACCCTCTTTGTGGGACAGCGAAGCGAACAAGCAGAAGACCATCGCGCTGTGGCGCAAACTCGCCGAACGCTACAAAGACGAGCCCTGGATAGGTGCCTACGACATCATCAACGAGCCTAATTGGGGTTTTCAGAGCAAAGAAGACAAAAACGGCTGCGCCGAAAAAGACAACGCTCCGTTGCGCCAACTGATGATGGACATCACCAAGGCCATTCGCGAGGTAGACCAACGGCACTTGATTTTCATTGAAGGCAACTGCTGGGGCAACAACTACAACGGCGTGCTGCCCGTCTGGGACAAGAACATGGCCCTCAGCTTTCATAAATACTGGAACTACAACGACCTGAACGCCATCAAAGGATGGCTGGACTTGCGCGAACAGCACAATGTGCCCATCTGGCTGGGCGAAACCGGTGAGAACTCCAACGTGTGGTTCCGGCAAGCTATTGAGCTTGTGGAAGGGCAGGGCATTGGGTGGGCCTGGTGGCCGCTCAAGAAACTGGGCTTCAACAACCCATTGGAAGTGCCCATGACGCCCGGTTACCAGAAACTGCTGACCTACTGGCAAGGCAAAGGCCCCAAACCATCTGCCGATGAAGCTTACGTCTCCCTAATGGAACTCACCGAGAACCTGAAACTGGAGAACAATCTCTACCATCCTGATGTGGTGGACGCCATGTTCCGCCAGGTCAAATCAACCGAAACGGTTCCGTTCGGGAACTACAGTTTCGTCAAGAAACTGACCATCCCCGCTGTGAACTATGACCTCGGCCGAAACGGCTTCGCGTACCTAGACAAAGACACCGCCAACTACTACATCTCCACCGGCGGCCCCCGCACCCCCTGGAACCGCGGCACCACCTTCCGCAACGACGGCGTAGACATTGCCCAAGACAGCGTTTCTAAGAAGTTTTTCGTGAATCACATAGAAACCGGCGAGTGGCTCCAATACACCACCGCCTTCGAGGAAAACAAAGCGACTACGGGCATGCTTAAGCTGTTGGTCGGCTCTGATACCAACACAAGTAAACTCACTCTCACCGTAAACGGAGACGTGGTGAAAGCCGGAATGGGCGTGCCTAATACCGGTAGCCCCAAAAAATGGAAGACCGTTACCCTGAAAAACATCCCCCTAAAACCCGGCAAGAACGTCTTTAGAGTAATCGCCGAACAAGGCGGATTTATGCTGCAGTCCCTGGAAATTAGCGTGAAATAAAGCAGGCTGTTTCAAGGCTGTTTTGTAGAAATCAGGCTGAAAATAATGTACCGGCGTAACACCGTTACGCCATACCGGCGATGAAAGAAAAGGCCTCACAAGTTTTCAAAACCTGTGAGGCCTTCTACGTTTTCCTGCTGTTTTTACAAAAACGCCCTGAAAACGTCTAAGCTAGCAACTCCGCAATAGCTTTGTCTACTTTCTCAAACTGAAAACCGCTCAGTACCTCTTCCATTATGCCTTTGATCTGCTCGGTACACAGGTTGCCAATGCTGCCCTCATGCGTGTGGTGCAACGTTTCGGGACGGGTGAACTCACCTTTTTCAATGGCTATTCCCACGTTCTTGTACGCATCCCGGAACGGCACGCCACTCAGAACCTGGTTGTTTACCACCTCTACGCTGAAGAGGTACTGGTACTTCTCGTCTTTTAGTATATCCTCGTTCAGTTTCAGGTGCGGCAGCATGAAGGTCATCATCTCCAAACAGTTCCTAATCTCTGTGAAAGCCGGGAAGAAGCTTTCTTTGAGCAATTGCAGTTCGCGGTGGTAGCCGGAGGGCAGGTTGCCGAGGAGCATCTGAATCTCGGTAGGGAGGGCTTGCAGGCGGTTGCACTTGCCACGCATGATCTCAAACACATCGGGGTTCTTCTTGTGCGGCATGATGCTGGAACCGGTGGTCAGTTCATCTGGCAGCGTCACGAAGGCGAAGTTCTGGCTCATATACAGGCACACGTCCATGGCCATGCGGCTGATGGTACTGGCAATAGAAGCCAGGCCCATGCTCACGCTGCGCTCGGTTTTGCCGCGCCCCATCTGGGCGTACACCACATTATAGTTCAGCGCCTCGAAACCAAGTAAATCAGTTGTCATTTGACGGTTAAGCGGGAAAGAACTTCCGTACCCAGCTGCCGAGCCCAACGGATTCTTGTTGCTGATTTTGTAGGCCGCCTGCAGAAGCTGAAGGTCATCCACCAAACTCTCTGCGTACGCGCCAAACCACAACCCGAACGAAGAAGGCATAGCCACTTGCAAGTGGGTATACCCGGGCAGCAGGATGTGTTTGTTCTTCTCACTGAGTTCCTGCAAGGTGTTGAACAGCGTGTGCACGGCCTCAACCGTCTGTCGGATTTCATGGCGGATGAACAGTTTCAGGTCCACCAGTACTTGGTCGTTACGCGAACGGCCACTGTGGATTTTCTTACCAGCCTCACCCAAACGGCGTGTGAGCAACAGCTCCACCTGCGAATGTACATCTTCCACACCGGGCTCAATCTCAAAGACACCGCGTTCAATGCTTCGGTAAATCTCCTTCAGCTCACGCTGCACGGCGGCTAAGTCCTCCGGTTCCATTAGCCCGATGCTCTCCAGCATGCGCGTGTGCGCCAGGGAGCCCAACACATCAAAAGGAGCCAATTGTAAGTCCATTTCGGCGTCTTTGCCCACGGTGAATTTCTCAACGTTCTGAGCCACGGATGTTTCTTTCTGCCAGAGTTTCATGCTAAACGGTAATAACGGGTGTCAATAATTGTATGTAAAGGGCGATGCCTTCTTCCAGTTCTGATAGGTAAATGAATTCATTGGCGGTGTGCGACCGCGCCGAGTCGCCAGGACCAACCTTCACCGAGGGAATATTCAGCAGCGCTTGGTCTGAGGTGGTAGGGGAGCCGTACAGGTTCCTGCTCAGCTTTATCCCCGATTGCACAATAGGATGGTTCTGGTCAATAGACGAGGGCCGCAAACGGGTAGACCTAGGCGTCACCTCACTTTTTACGTGCTCCCGAATGATGCTTAACACTTCCTCGGGCTGATAGGCATCGGTTATGCGCACATCTACCGTGAACGTGCATTGGTCCGGCACTACGTTGTGCTGCGTACCAGCCTGAATGATGGTTACGCTCATCTTCACCGGACCTAAGAAGCTGGACTCCTTTGGGAAACGGAACGAGCGGAACCATTCCATATCTGGCAGTGCCTCGTAGATAGCGTTCACGCCTTCTTCGCGGGCAGCGTGGCCGCCTTGTCCGTGCGCGACGCAGTCCAGTACCATTAAGCCTTTCTCGGCCACAGCCAAGTGCATCTGGGTGGGCTCGCCTATAATGGCAAATTCCACTGTGCCCAGTTCTGGGTACACAAGCTCAATGCCGTTTCTACCGGAGATTTCTTCCTCGGCGGTAGCGGCCAGCACCAAATTATAGGTCAAATCCTGCCGCTCATAAAAGTGCAGGAACGTAGCGATGAGCGACACCAGACAACCACCTGCATCATTACTGCCCAAACCTATGAGTTTACCATCTTGGACCGTAGGCGTAAACGGGTCAAAGGTCCAGCTCGGGTGCGGCTTCACGGTGTCATGGTGCGAGTTCAGCAACACCGTAGGCAAAGCTGGGTTGTATTGCTTGTTAAACGCCCAGACGTTGTTCTCCTTGCGGTGAATCTCCACGCCTCTGGTCTGCAAAAACTGCGCAATCGCCTCCGCCGTTCCTGCCTCTTCGCGGCTGAAGGATTGGATGGAAATCAACTGCTGAAGCAGGGTTAAAGCGTCTTGGTATAAGGTGTTGTTCATTTAAAAAAGTACGCTATTCGAGAGTCCCCCTTTGAGGGGGTAAGGATATGTTTACATCTGCTGATTTCTGTTTTCAGTCCCTTTTCTGAGAAGTAGGCAAAACCAGCAAGAGGTGAGAGACAAGGCATGCCTTGTCTCTACTTTTCGTCTGTATACAATTTCTCCGCCTTATTGGCCGAGGTCTTGATGCCTTTGATCATCGCGGAGCTGAAGCCGTTGTGTTCCATCTCGTTGAGGCCTGCGATAGTACAACCTTTGGGCGAAGTCACTTTGTCAATCTCGTTCTCTGGGTGGCTTCCGAAGTGCAGCAGGAGGGAAGCCGCGCCTTTGGCGGTTTGGGCGGCCATGCGCAGCGCATCACCCGCGTGGAATCCGATCTCGGTACCACCTTGGGCTGCAGCGCGAATAGAGCGCAGAAAGAAGGCAATTCCGCAGGCCACCAGCGCCGTAGCCGAGGACATTAATTCTTCCTCAATCTCAACCGTTTCGCCTACGGCGGAGAAGATCTCTTTCACCAGTTTGATGTTCTCAGGCGAGGCATTCTTGCTGGTAATACACGTCATCGACTCCCGAATGGCGATGGCGGTGTTGGGCATGGCGCGCACCACTTCCACCACTTTGCCCAAGCGGGTGATGATATCGGTCACGGCCACGCCGGTCACGATGGAGATGAACAGGTGTCGGCTTGGGTCGATGCTTTCGGAGATGTTGTCCAAAACGCTGTCCAGTTGCTGTGGCAAGATACTCAAGACTACTATGTCAGCCTCGGAGACGGCCAGTGCGTTGTTGCTGGAGGCGCGGTAGCCCTGCTCCACCATCGGCTCCAATAGTCTGGTGTTACGACGGGTGAGGGTAATGTCCTCAGCGCGGTATTTCCCGGAGGCGACCATACCTTTGGCCAGCGCGATGCCCATGTTTCCGCCGCCCAGAATGGCTATTTTCTTATACTGTTCATTCATGGCTCTTAAGGTTGCAGCCGGTGCACCGGCCTGATGTTGAGACTACTTTTGCAAGAAAGGTAAATCAGAGACTCCTCCAACTGCTTTGGGCTTGTTTTCTAAAAATCTAACTAAAAACGTACAGGGCGGCCAATCAAATCTGGAAGTATTGTGAATGAAAAGGCACAGCCTGTATCCTCTGGTTAGGAAATGTTTTTAGCCTCTTTTCGGCAAAGTAGCCAAGAAACGAAAACAGCGCCGACTTACAGCGTTATCCTCGTCCCAGCCTTTTCACCTGCAGCTATGGTTTGTATTTCGCCTGCATGACCAATGATCACCGCGTTCACGCCAGCTTGTAGCGCAGCAAACGCATTATCCAACTTAGGAAGCATCCCCGCAAAGATGGAACCTTGGGCTTTCAACTCTGCATAGTTGTCTGGCTGAAGATGGTGAATTACGCTGGTCTCATCTTCCACATCCAGCAGCACGCCTTTCTTCTCGAAGCAGTACACCAGGTTCACCTCAAACTCTCGGCTCAGCGCTACCGCTAGGGTAGAGGCGATCGTGTCGGCGTTGGTGTTGAGCAGGCTGCCCTGACCGTCATGTGTTAATGCCGCAAAAACCGGAGTTAGGCCCTGTTCCGCCAAGGAAGCCAAAAACCTTACATTCACCTGCTCTGGACTTTCCACATCGCCTACCAAGCCGTAATCAATGTCTTTCACCGGGCGCTTGTGGGCCGGAATGACGTTGGCATCGGCACCAGTCAAGCCGAGGGAATTGCAGCCTCGGGCTTGCAGTTGCGCTACTAGGTTCTTGTTCAGCAATCCGCCATAGACCATGGTCACTACGCGCAAGGTATCATCATCGGTGATGCGGCGGCCGTTCACCATGTTAGGTTCAATGCCCAGTTGCTTACTCAGATCCGAGGCAATTTTCCCGCCACCGTGTACCAGAACTTTCGGACCTTGGATGAAGGCAAAATCGGTGAGAAACTGGTCAAGCTGTGCCGGATTATCCAGCACATTTCCCCCAATTTTGATGACGTTGATTTTAGTAGACACTAGGCAATAGACATTAAATTCTGGACTTTTTTGCTGGTGCGAATTTGCCACTTATGCCAGCGGCTTTCCTTACTTTAATCCTTCCAACAACAATCTTAACACTGCTTGGGCGGCAAATTCACGGTTGGCAGCGGTTTGTACTACCAGCGAGTTCGGGCCGTCCAGAATCTCATCACTGAGTTCCACATTGCGGCGCACAGGGAGGCAGTGCATGACTTTGGCGTTGTTTGTGTTGGCGAGGTGCTGATTGGTGAGCATCCAGCTAGCATCTTGGGTGAGCACCTGTCCGTAAGGCTGGTAAGTGGACCAGTTCTTCACGTAGATGAAATCTGCACCATTCAGAGCCTCCTGCTGGTTGTAGGTGATGGTGGCGCCGTTGGTGAATTGTGGGTCCAGTTCGTAGCCTTCGGGGTGCGTGATGACGAAATCCACATCAGCAGCGCACATCCATTCGGCGAAGGAGTTAGGAACGGCCTGCGGCAACGCTTTCACGTGTGGTGCCCAGGTTAATACCACTTTTGGCCGGCGGCCTTTTGGTGCATGCTCAGTGATGGTGATTAAATCTGCCAAGCTTTGCAGCGGGTGACGGGTAGCTGATTCCAAGCTTACAAATGGCACATTGGCATACTGGATGAACTTCTGCAGGATTTCTTCTGAGTAATCATCCTCCACGTTCTGCAGCTTCGGGAAAGAGCGCATACCCAGGATATCGCAGTACTCGCCCATGACTGCGGCGGCGTCTTTGATATGCTCCACGGTGGTGCCGTTCATGATGGCACCGTCCTGTGTTTCCAGCGCCCAGCCTTCCTGACCCATGTTCATCACCATTACGTTCATGCCCAAACTCTGTGCGGCTTTCTGCGTGCTGAGGCGGGTGCGTAAGCTAGGATTCAGGAAAATTAGACCCAACGTTTTGTGTTTGCCCAGGCTTTCATGTGCGTACGGATGCTGTTTTAACACCAGTGCTTCGCGCACCAGCGCCTCAATGTCTTCTACGTCGTGAACGGAAGTGAATTGCTTCATCTTTCTATGGTATCAAGTATCGCGTATCAGGTAGCGCGATACCGGTTTGACATAAATATAAAATCGTGATAAGGACTACTTGCTACGTGATACGAGCACAGCGAACGCCTCTAAAAATCTATCTAACTCCGCCTGAGTTACGTTCAAGGCTGGCAGTATACGGATGGTATTTTTGTTGGAGGCCGAGCCGGTGAAGATACCATATTCATCCAGCAGGGCTTTGCGGAGGGGAGCGCAAGGGCTTTCCAGCTCGATGCCCACCATCAAGCCTTGGCCACGCACTTCACGTACGCCCGGCAAGGCTTTGGCTTTCTCCATGAGGTACTTGCCCATTTGAGTAGCGTTCTCTATCAGGTTCTCCTGCTCAATCACTTCCAAAACCGCTAAGGCAGCAGCGCAGGCTAGGTAATTCCCTCCGAAGGTGGTACCCAGCATGCCGTGCTTGGCCGGAATCTCCGGCGAAATCAGAACGCCCGCTACCGGGAAACCGTTGCCCATCCCTTTCGCAACCGTAATCAGGTCTGGGCGAATGCCTGCGTGCTGGTGCGCGAAGAACTTACCAGAACGCCCGTAGCCCGACTGCACCTCGTCCAAAATAAGTAGCGCTCCGTGTTTTTTGGCTAGTTTTTCCAAATCCTGCAAAAAGGGCGCATCCGGAATCACCACGCCGCCTACACCCTGAATGCCTTCAATGATGATAGCTGCTACTTCATTCGTAGACAGCGCTTCTTCTACGGCCGCCGAATCATTGAACGGCAAGAACAGGATGTTATCCGTCACGTTCACCGGGGCTACAATGCTTGGGTCATCGGTAGCCGCAACAGCCGCAGATGTACGTCCGTGGAAAGATTTACGGAACGAGATGACTTTTTTGCGGCCTGTATGGAAGGACGCCAGTTTGAGCGCATTCTCGTTGGCCTCGGCCCCAGAATTCACCAGGAAGAACTGGTAATCATCATAGCCGCTGAGTTTCCCCAACTTATCTGCCAGTTCCTGCTGCTGCGGAATGTTCACCGAATTGGAGTAAAAACCCATGTTATTCAGCTGCTCGGTTAAGCGCTTCACATAATGCGGGTGGCTGTGGCCGATGGAAATCACGGCATGACCGCCGTACAAATCCAGGTACTCAGTACCGTTTTCGTCCCAAAGCGTGGAGCCGAGGGCGCGTACGGGTGTTATATCAAAGAGAGGATAAACGTCGAAGAGATTCATAGTCGGTAGCACGTATCACGACACACGTAACACGATTTCTGTTTTATGTCTATTTCTCAGAAAAGAGCCTGAAAGCGGCTATTTCTGGTTTCTGATTTTATTTGCCGCATTCGCTAGCGTGAGCTTGCTGTCCGTGTCCGCACGCATTTTAGATCATTCTTTTTGTCATCCTGAAAGGACCTTGTGAGCGAACATTAACGGCTTTTCTCTGCTGCTTTTCTAGTTTGCCTACAAGGTCCTTTCAGGATGACAAGAGTGGGAGAATCAACATTCTCAGCAATGTGTGCGGACACAAGAGGGACGCTCGCGCCAGTGGAACCTTAGTAGCTGTTTAAGTTATCAGTCTGTTTTCTCAAAACAGGCCTAAAATGAAAACTAAAACCCAATGGCTTTCAGCTGCAAGCCAGCCCTTTCGTCCCGCCCGAACATCAGGTTCATGTTCTGCACGGCTTGTCCCGAGGCACCTTTCAGCAGGTTGTCAATCATGCTGGTGATAACCAACTGGTCCTCGTGCTTCTCTAGATAGAGTAAGCACTTGTTGGTGTTCACCACCTGTTTCAGGTCGGGGTTTTTATCAGTGATCAGTGTGTACGGATGGCTTTCATAGAACTGCCTGTATAGTTGCTGCGCTTCCTCCAAGCTCAAGTCTGAACGCAGGTAGGTAGTGCACATGATGCCTCGGCTGAAGTTACCGCGGTAAGGCACAAACCTTATTGCAGGTTGCGCATTTGTTTGCAGTGATTGCAGGCTCTCCGTAATCTCATGCAAATGCTGGTGCCCGAACACTTTGTAGCTGGAGATGTTATTGTTGCGCCAGCTGAAGTGAGAGGTCTCGGCTAGTTTCTGGCCCGCGCCGGTAGAGCCGGTGATGCCGCTTACGTGCACTTCTTGAGGTAAAGAACCATTCTGCGCAAGTGGGAGCAAGGCCAGCTGAATCGCGGTAGCGAAGCAGCCTGGGTTGGCCACGTTAGCCGCTGTTTTGATTTGGGCACGGTTCAGCTCGGGCAGGCCGTAAACAAATTGCCGATTGCCAAAAGCAGATTTCTCAGTTAACCGGAAGTCCTGGCTTAGGTCAATGATTTTTACCTCATCTGGAATAGGATTGGCGTCTAAGAATTTCTTCGCATCGCCGTGGCCTACGCAGAGGAACAGCACGTCAACCTCGGTGCCCAGTTCGTTGGTGAAGACCAGATCCGTGTCGCCAATTAAATCTGTGTGCGTGTCTGTCACAGGTTTGCCAGCCTGGCTGTTGCTGTGTACGAAGCTGATTTCTACGTGTGGGCGGTGCACCAGCAGACGCAGCAGTTCACCACCGGTGTAGCCCGCTCCGCCTACTATACCAACTTTTATCAGGCTATTTTGCATCGTCCTCGCCGTTGATTAAACGGTACATCATGGTCTGGTTTCCAAATATTTTAGAGAAACCTTTCACGTCTTCGCCGGTCCAGGCGTTGTTCATTTCGCCGTAAGAACCGAATTTAGAAGACATGAGGTCATGCTCAGACTCAATACCTTCTACCTGGAAGCGGTATGGGGCCAGCAACACATGCACTTTTCCGGTGACGGTCTTCTGCGTATCGGTCAGGAAGGTCTCGATGTTGCGCATGGTGGGATCTAGGAACTGACCTTCGTGCATCCAGTTGCCGTACCAGGTAGCCAAACTGTCTTTCCAGTACAGCTGCCATTTGGTGAGCGTGTGTTTCTCCAGGGCATGATGCGCTTTGATGATGACCATCGGCGCCGCCGCCTCAAAACCCACACGGCCTTTGATGCCTATAATAGTATCACCCACGTGAATGTCTCTACCAATCGCGAAGCCTCCGGCAATTTCCTGCAGCTTCTGGATGACATGCACTGGGTTGTCAAACATTTCGTCGTTCAATCCAACAGGCTCCCCATTTTTGAAATGCAGCGTGATACGCTCTGGCGTTTCTTTAGAAAGCTGAGTTGGGTAGGCAGATTCTGGCAGGGCCTGATGCGAGGTCAGGGTCTCTTTACCACCCACCGATGTTCCCCAGATGCCTTTGTTAATAGAGTACTGCGCCTTTTGGAAGTCCATCTCCACGCCACGCTCTTTCAGATAGGCAATTTCTTCCTCACGCGACAATTTTAAATCGCGGATAGGTGTAATCACCTGCACGTTCGGCACCAGAATATTGAACACCATGTCGAACCGAACCTGGTCGTTGCCTGCGCCGGTGCTACCGTGCGCTACCGATTCGGCCCCAATCTGTTGGGCATATTTGGCAATGGCCACCGCCTGCGAGATCCGCTCGGCGCTCACTGACAGCGGATAGGTGTTGTTTTTCAGGACATTCCCGAAGATGAGGTACTTCAGGCAAGACTGGTAGTAGTTATCGGTTTCGTCTAAGGTTACGTGGTGGGTCACACCCAAATTCTCGGCCCTTCGGGCGATTTCAGCCAGTTCCTCCTCAGAGAAGCCGCCGGTGTTCACGATGGCCGAATAGATTTCATAACCTTGTTCCAGCAGGTACTTCACACAGAAAGATGTGTCTAAGCCGCCGCTGAACGCGAGAACTACTTTTTTCATTTTAATGAATGATTGAAAGAATGAATGATTGAGTGATTGTCTATGGAGTGATTGAATGGTTGAATGATTGAGAGAATGTAAACTTTTATTCTCTCAATCATTCAACCATTCAATCACTCATTCTTCTGCCTTTGGCGGAACGTACAGCATGGCCGTACACAGGCAATTGCTGCGGTTTTTGGCCGTGAGAATATCAAAGTTCACGCAGCTGCGGCAACCTTTCCAGAACTCCTCGTCGTTGGTGAGTTCAGAGTAGGTCACCGGACGGTACCCCAGATCTGAGTTTATCTTCATCACCGCCAAGGCTGTGGTAAGCCCGAAAATTTTGGCATGCGGGTACTTGGTGCGTGACAAGGCAAACACCTTTTCTTTTATGCGTTTGGCCAGACCGCTTTTGCGCAGATGCGGCGATACAATCAAACCTGAGTTGGCCACGTACTCGCCGTGACCCCAGGTTTCAATGTAGCAGAACCCAGCCCAGTTGCCTTCTTCGTCAAACGCGATCACGGCTTTGCCTTCCCGCATCTTCTGGGCCACATAGTCTGGGGAACGCTTCGCGATGCCGGTGCCGCGTGCTTTCGCCGAGGACTCCATTTCATCGCAAATCTGCTGCGCAAAGGGGGTGTGCTCTTCTGTAGCAACCACTACAGTGAAAGCATTGTGAGAGGTTTCCATGGAAACGGGTGCAATAGGCTGCAACTCTACAGCCGAAGCGTAAGTACGCATCGCTATGGCTTTTAAAAAATTAAGGAAGAAATAGGGGTCTGCTACCAACCCAAAAGGTGGTATACAGGGATGCATCCGGTTTAGTTGTAGATCACAACCTGAGCCGGTGGCCTAGCGCCTGGATCGGGTAAGGTAAAGGGGTTCACAAAAAACTGTTCTGGGAAGAACAGAAAAAAGCGCACTCCGGAGGATGGAGCGTTTTACCGTTGCCACAACAACTGATAAAATCGACTTTTTATTCATTGACCTAAGATAGTATAAAGAATGCGGCCTCTACTTGAAAGCACTTGCAAAGATTTTACATAAAAAATGAAAATACCAAAGAATAGGTTCAAAATTTATCGAAAATACTGTAGGTGGGCAGAGTTGCTACCGAGAAATAAATGGTTTTGGGGCTGGTTTGCCGAAAACGAAAGATGTAGAGGCGCTGTTTTTAAGGGGTTTCTGTAAAATCAGGCTGGAAATGCTTTGCCTTCCTTGTGGAGGAAGCAGCTTCTAAATTAAGCATTCATTATGGTTTAAGAGGCGTTTTGTTAAAAGTGGCCCTAAAACAGGAGTAGGTAATTTTAAGCCAGGATGTTACGGGACAATTCAAGGCCTCAAGGATAAAAAGAAAAGGGCACCCTACAGGCGCCCTTTTCTTTGATTAGAATAGCTGGAGGAATCTACAAAGTGCCGCCCCAGGCGGTTTCGTTGAACGGAACGCGGAGGCGGTCCCAGACCTGGTCACCGGTTCTGTCCAGCGGGAGTTGGTTCAGGCGGTTGTACCTTCTCATGTCTATCCAACGGTGACCTTCGTACCAGAGGGAATATTGGCGTTGTTTTAGCATTTCACTGATTAGGGCCTCCTTGTCGGTTCTGGATCCGGCATAGGGTGTAAGGCCGCCAGCCACGGTCCGGATGGTGTTCAGCGCCGATATGGCATCTTCGTACTGGCCCAACTGGATCTTGGCCTCGGCATAGATCAAGAGTAACTCCTCGTTTCTGATGATGGAGATGGGCGTGGTATTGGTGGTGTACAGCGTGGGATCATGGGTGCCGGTTAAATCGCCCAACGTTCTGGGAGAAGTGCGGGGCTCGGTTTTCTCCGCTACGCGGCGGTCACCGGGTTCGGCGTTGGCCAGGAAACTTGGGTGCACGAAGGCGAGGGTAGGGGAGTTGGCGTTTGGGTTCTGGAAGTAGAAATTGAACACATCGGGCGCGGCTCCAAAGGTGTGTTTGGGCCCCACCATTAGATCAGCGGGAGTAGCCGCGCTTAGGTTCAGGAATGATTCATCCAGGGCCGCTAAAGCTCCGGTCCAGTCCTCCTGATACACGGCCACCCGAGCGGTTAAGGCCCGGTTGAACTCCCGTAAAGATTCAGGGTCATCAAATCCGGCGAACCCACCGGGCAGGGCGAAAGCCAGTTCGTCTCCCGCTCCGGCTAACTCGGTACCAGCTACATCCAGCAGTCGCCTGATTTCCGTGAGGGCCGCATCATAGTTCACAAACGGACCCGGACCCGGATTGCGCGGATCATTGGGGTCTCCGTACTCAATCCGGATGCCGTTCTCGCCCATCAAATTTAACAGGTGCAGCATGGACCAAGCCTGAACGGTATTGGCAAATCCGCTGACGCCTTTTTTCTCCTCTTCAGAGAGGAAGGTGCTTCGTTGGCTTGCTTCCTGCAGGTTCTGGGCTGCACGCCGGGCCAGGGAGATCTGGTTGTAAGCCCCAACGCTGTAAAAGGAAATGTCATCCAAGGGGCGGGCTCCCAGTAAATCATTGTACCACTTGCTTTCGTTTGTAGCCAGAACGTAGATTTCGCGGCCTAATACGCCAGTTACCCGGTTATAGGGGGCGTTGCTGCCGTAGCTGTTGCGCATCTGGGCTACCACTCCCACCACTAATTGCCCAATCTGAGACCTGGAAGGATTCGCGATAGATTCAATAGCGGCACGGTTGGGGTCCTGGGAATCTTCTACTTCAAAGTAGCTGCACGCGGTGCCGCTGAGCAGGAGCGCACATGCCGTATAAATGGATAGTTTTCTGAGTTTCATGGTCTGGTTTTTTGAGGGGTTTTTAGAAATCGAAGGCTAAATGGAAAAACACTCTTTTGGTGTTAGGGAAAGAGCCTACGTCTACCTGAGAGCCAAGCGGTGTGTTCCCGAAGTTGGAAACCTCAGGGTCAAACCCTTCATAATCGGTGACGGTGAACAGGTTATTGGCCGAAACCCCAATCTTAGCGTTCTGCACGTAGCCTCTGAACAAGGTCTGCTTCAGGGTTCTGGGCAGGTTATAGTAAAGAGCCAGTTCGCGCAGGCGCAGGTAGGTTCCGTCCTGAATGCGGTAACGGGCCGATGCCCCCAGTCTTTCTTCACCGTTGACTACGCCATCGCCGTTGTCATCCTCAGCCCAGTCGTGGGTGGTGCCGCCTTCGTCCCGTAATACCATGTTCAGGTTACTGATGTAGCCGCCTTTTTTCCAGTGGAGCAGAAAAGAGAAGTCAAAGTTCCTCAGGAAGCTGAGCGTGTTGGCGAAGCTCATCTGGAAGTCTGGCTGGGCTTCTTCGTACCGGGTGTAGCCGGTAGGGTGCCCCGGCACGGTCGGGTTGCCGTACCACCGGGTAGGGGATTCGCCCAGCATAAAGAAGTTAGTGCCATATGATGCTCCAAATCCCGTCCTGAACTCCTGAACCGGCACGTTGATCTTGGTGACCTCGGTACGGTTTTGCCAGTACAGGACAGTACCGTTCCAGGAGAAATTCTGGGTCTGAACGGGAGAGTAGCCCAGGCTCAGTTCAATGCCTTTGTTGCGTAGATCTCCCAGCGGGTAGGCTTCAATCTGGGTAATACCGGTGCTGTTGGGTATCTGGAAAATCCCGATCAGGTCTTTTACTTCTTTGTTGTAATAAGTGGCCTCTAAGGTGAGCTTATTATCCAGGAAGCCCAAATCAATCCCTAATTCCAGTTCCTGAGCCCGCTCTGGTTCAATCTCTTCGTTCCCGATGAAAAGGGTAGGTACAATTCCGATCATACCCCCAATAATTTGCGGATCAAAGGAGACGAAAGTGGCCCCGTAAACGGGCATCCCGCCGGTTTCGCCGTAGGCCGCCCGCAGTTTTACCTGGTTTATCTGGGGGATAGACCAAAAACCGAACTTGGCCACGTTTACCGCCAAAGATGCTTTAGGGAAGGTGTAGAATTTCTCATGGTCGCCCAGCAGGCTTGATTTATCAAACCGGATGCCCAGCGTACCAATGATTTTGTCCTCGAAGTTGACTTCCTGCTGCCCAAAAATCCCCACATCCTGAAAAGAGGTCAGGCGCTGGTAGCGTGACGGTACCTGGGAGTTGTTGGGGTTGCGTTGCTCTGCAATCAGGCCCAGGCCTTGTTCATGGCTCAGGTCGGTTTCGTTGGTGAGGCGGCTGGTTCCTACCTGGGTAGTCATGTGGAACCGGTTGTCCAGCAGGTTGTAATTGTAAACTAAAGCCGCCTGCAGGTTGGTGTTGAACACCCTGGACCGTGAGTTGCGGATAGCGCCGGGATTGGCTAAATCGCGCTGCGACTGTAAGTCTACGGGCAGGTACAACTGTGACTCTGTGTTGGCATAGTCAATTCCTCCGGAGACGGAGAACCGCAGTTGGCTGTTTTCCTCTGAGATGAGGTTGATGTCAAAGGTACCGGCCTGGATGAAACGGTTTGTGCTCTCATCGTTTACCGCGCGTTCTACAATGGCCAAAGGGTTGTCACCGGTATTGCGGGCATCGGGGAAAATGCCTTGCTCGTTGGGGTGGAGTTCATGGTAGTTGGGCGTATAGGCGAGGTTATAGGTTAATGCCACCCCGTTGTTGTCGTTTCCGGTGAATCCGCGCTGGTTGCTGGACCTGATGTAGTTGGAACTCAAGCTCAGGTCAAACATCTTGGAAATCTGGTGGTCAATGTTGGCCCTGATGGAATTCCGCTCAAAGCCGGTTTTCTTGACGATGCCTGATTCATCGTTTCTGGAAGCGGCCACGTAGAACTTCGTTTTTTCGTTTCCGCCCGACACGCTGAGCCTGGTGTTGTAGACGGTGCCCGTGTTCCCGAAGATCTCTTCTTCGTAATCATAGATGTTGCCCGAGGCATTGGCAGCCCGCCACAAAGCGGTTTCTTCGGCCAGACGCGCAGGGTTGCTGCCATAGATAGCCTGGAGCCGCGCCTCATCCCAATTGGAGGAGCCTGGTAAATGGGAAGCGGTGACAAACCCTACATCCTGCCCCAGACTTACGTTGGTTCTGCCCGCTTTCCCGCGTTTAGTGGTGATGATGACTACCCCCGCATTGGCCCGGGCCCCGTAAATGGCGGCGGCGCTGGAGCCCTTCAGAATCTCAATGTTTTCAATATCGGCGGGGCTGATGTCTGACAAACGGTTCACCGTTTGGTCCTGGGTGGTGCGGTGGGTGGTGGCCGAGGCGCCCGTAAAGCTTGGGGAGCCGGCGCCGTTTCCTAATTGTTCGTTGTTGGCATACACCCCATCAATGATGATGAGGGGTTGCGAGGCGCCCGTTAACGTGGAAACCCCCCGTAGCTGCATAGAGATACCCCCGCCCGGTGCTCCGGTGTTCTGGGAGATGACGGCACCGGCCACTTTGCCCTGTAAGGCGGCATCCACGGTTTGGGGCCGGGTTCTGCCCACCAGTTCCTCCGCCGAAACCGTGGCCACGGCATTGGCCAGGTTGGAGCGCTTAATACTACTGGCCAAGCCGGTCACTACAATCTCTTCCAACTGCTGTGAGTTGCCTATCCGCAGGTTGACGTTGATGGTGGTTCGGTTTCCCACGGCAATTTCCTGGGTCTCCATCCCGATAAAGGAGAAAACCAAGGTGGCGTTCCCGGGTACGCTGATAGAAAATCGGCCCGATGCATCGGTACTGGAACCATTGGAGGTTCCTTTCTGAACGACACTAACCCCGGGGAGCGGAGTGCGTTCTTCAGCAGAGATAACGGTGCCGGTCACGGCCAGATCCTGGCCCCACACCTGACCTATCAGGCAGGTAAGGGCCATGAGGGTGAATAGTACGCTTTTTTTCATGGGTGTTAGTAGGTTTGGTAAGCATTATGGATATGTTAATTGGTTGAAGGGACAAGTTGAAAACAGCTACCAAGAGGTTGTAGCTTCTGAATAAAGTATTTTCTGAATACTTTATTTTCAATATACTAAATAAAAAGTAAATATTTATACTTAGATTCTGTTGCTATGCAGAAGGTTGCACGGCTTAAAAAATTTAGATAGATGATTGAAGACCTGTTGTTTACCTCTGCTGAAAGATCACTAAAAATCAGAAGAATCTAGGGGAAAGCTCTAGCCAAAGTGTGGAGCAATACTTTTATATTCCCAAGACCTAAAGAGGAAGGGCAACCTTTTTTTTGGTAGTTTTTAGAAAAAGGCTCGAAAACCCAAAAAGCTTCAAGGAAGACAGGCTTGGCTGTTCGGGAAACAAGTAAACGCTTGGTCGTCAATTTAGGATTTTCCTTAAAAGGCTTCGTTACACCAGGTATCTAAAAACAGATGCGGGTTGTTTCAGCTGAAGCAACTCGCATCTGTTGGGATAAGGTTTGAACTTAAGGCTAAATTTTGCCGCTTTTTCCTAGATGAAACGGGAGGATTGGCAATCTATATGCCTTTGCTTTCAAGTCTATTCGGATACAGATTTTTGGTTTTCTTTGGCCAATTTAGAGTGTGCTGTAAAAGGCAAAGAGCTTCACCAGGTCTTCGTCTTCTTTCAGGTTTAGTTTGTTAGCCGAGATATATTCTTTTAAGACGTCTTGGTTTGTTCCTAGAACGGCAAGGACTGATTTAGCATCGTTTTTGACCTTAATCAGTTTATCGCCTTTTTTGATAAAATAGGTTGAAAGCTCCACAAATCTCTTTGTGATGGAGGCCGAATTGTAGGCTTTCTCTTCCCTGATCACTTTGTAGTTCCGTTTCAGGAGGTCTACTTTTCCGGTAGACAGAACCTCAAGATAGGGGTTTTTACTCAGGTCTTTCTCAAGGGTAGAACCGTTGATAAACACCCTTTTGGCAAAAGGGTCCTCCAGGCTGAATTCAGAGGCTGGCAACAAAGGTTCTAACACAACTCCATGCTTGTTCTTCACAAGCAGAATACCTTCCACCATGTCGTATTTCAGTTCAATGTCTTTGTACTTAGACCCATCGGTTAGGGTCATGGTGCCTTTGCTCCAGTTATCAAGCAGGTAAGGCGATCCCTCCACATTGACATATTGGTTTATCCGGATAGGTCTTCCGTTCACCTCCTCCAAATATACCTGAGCGGTGGTTTTCTGGTTGGCCAAAGCTAAGAGGAGCAAAACTAAAAGTATGATTCGGTTAGGGTTCATGTAGGGTGGTTAAAGAATATGAACTTAAAACGTCTTTCAACCGTGTTTCCTTAAATGACCGAGGAAAGTAAAGGGGCTCCGAGGCTTCCTGAAAAGAAAATAAGCCCTCAGAGATAACCGAGGGCTTATTGATCTTAGCCGGGTGTTTTGAAGGTGTTTTTCAAAAAACGGCTTCAAAACGATCTACCCACCCCACTGCGGGTTTTGATCAATATTGGGGTTGGCAGTAATTTCAGTACGCGGGATAGGTAAAATCCTTTTGTAGTCTGAGTAAGGGACAGTTGTGGGAGCTTTTCTTCTTTCTGTGATGTCCAGCTTCAACCTGTTAAGGGTCGCTAACCTGTCTCCCTCAAAAGCCAGCTCTTTTCTGCGTTCGGTAATGATATCCTCCAGAAGTTGGTTTCCTGAAGAGGCGTATACTTTATCTGGCTCCCGCTCATCTACCAAGGTGTTCAGGTAGGTTAATGCCAGTTCCTCATTCCCCGTACGGTACGCGGCTTCTGCGGCTATCAGGTAGACTTCAGACATCCGAATGACCACTTTATCTTCTGCATCACCTGAGATAGCTTTGTACTTGGTAACAATGTAAGCTGGATTGTCACCCGCTCCTCTTCTGCCTACGGTAATCAGTTGGCGTCTTACGTCATCTGGTGAATACTGGGCAAACAGGCTAGGAGTAGCTAGGTTTTGACCATAACCACCCTGGTTGAAATAATAGGCATATTCGTCTACTCCGTTATTCTCTGTCTGGGTAGCCGATACCTCAAACAAGGATTCCAGGCCCTGCAACTTGGTGGCATCGGTTTCAGCCCAATAATCCAGAACAGCATCATAGGGCAGCAATTCCACGCCGCTGTCATTGATCACCTCCTCGGCCTGCTGTAAGGCTAGGGCATTGTCTCCTTTGTAGAGGTTAACCTCTGCTTCCAGAGCGCGGGCAGCATATTTAGACATGCGTACGGGACCTTCATCCAGTGTCATCAGGGTATAGGCCAGCTCTAAATCTGACAGAATCTGGGCATATACCTCTGCCACGGTATTCCGTTTAGGCTGGCCGTTGAACTCGAATGCTTTAAGAACCAAGGGCACCCCTAAATGGGAGGCATCGGCGGTTTCATTGTAGGGTCTGGCATAATGCCGCACCAGTTCAAAGTACATCAAGGCTCTTAGGGCATGGGCCTCGCCTTTGTATTGATCTACCGCCTCCTGGTCTGTGACCGTAGGGTTTGAATCTATGATGGCGTTGGTACGGTTGATGACATCATAGGCCCCAGACCAGATTTCTGTCACCTCCTCGCCGTTGTTCAGGAAATTGTAGCTGGACAAGGAATTGAAATAACCAGAATTGGATGTGGCTACATACAGGTTGTCGGCCAGCATATCGCCTAAAACAGGAAGATTTAAACTATACAAGTCGGTAGAGGCAAGGCCCCCGTAGGCGCCTCTTAAGGCACTCAGTACATCATTGTCGGTCCGGAGAGCCACATCGGCATCTATGCCGGTGGAAGGAGATTCGTCCAGGAACTCATCACCGCAGGAACTTAGCGTACCCGCTGAGATCAGAGCGGCTAACAGCAGAATTTTATATTTATTTTTCATTAGAAGTCTTTGTGTTTAAGATTAGAAGCCAACGTTTATGCCAAAGGTGATAGTTTTAGGGACATTGATTTCAAAGTTCGTTGTTCCGGTAACTCCACCAGATTCTGGATCATAGGGCAGGTTCTCATCTGCCACCCAGGTCCACAGGTTTGTTCCTCTGGCATAAACCCTCAGGTTGGTCATCTTTAACCCACTAATGAGGCTGCTTGGAATGTTATAGCTTAAGGTGACATCTCTTAAACGAATGAAATCACCTTTATTCAGTTCATTGTCTGAGAAGTAGCGGAAGCCATAATCGTTGTCATAGGAAAGCTTAGACACGGAGGCTTGGTCGCCTTCCTGTTGCCACCTGTCAAGTTGGGTTGCCCTTTGGTTGAAGCCGCTCAGGTACCAGCCACCGCTGTTCAGGTATTGGTAGTAAGGGTCCTGGATGTAATTACCATAGCTGTAGTATAACAATCCATCAAGGGTAATGCCTTTATAGGTGAAGGTGGTTCCTACGCTACCGAATGCCTTGGGTAAAGCAGACTTTCCGGTAAGGGAATATTGTGCCTCAGAATAGGTTTTGGTGGTCTCGGACCGTGTTTCATCTATGTACCACGTGGGCATGCCATCCTCAGGGTCAACTCCAGCCCAAAGGGGCATATAGAACTGGTAAATGTCCTTGCCCACCTGCCTGATAAACCCACCCGTCTGTTGTTTGTCTACCGCCAGCTCAGTGATCTCGTTTTTGTTTCTGGAGATGTTAAAGCTCAGATCCCATTTGAAGTCACCTACCTGCACCGGGGTACCGGTTACTGCAAGCTCAAAGCCGCTGTTTTTCATAGCGCCAATGTTCTCCAGCCTGCTGGGCCAACCGGTTGTTAATGAAAGCGGCCTGTTCAATAACAGGTCAGAAGTGGTTCTGGTGTAATAGTCTGCTGTAACGCTCAAGCGGTTGCCAAAGAAAATGGCATCTACCCCAACGTCAAAGGGTTTGTTTTTCTCCCAGGTGAGGTCCGCATTCCCTAAAGAGGAGGGAGTGGCCGCTACAGAGCCTTCATAGGTGCTGGCATAAGAGTAAACTCTTCTCCAGTCATAGTTCCCGATACCGGCGTTCCCATTCACCCCGTAAGAGGTTCTCAGTTTTAATTGGTTAATCCAGTCATAGTTTTGCATGAATTCTTCTTGATCAACGTTCCAGCTTGCGCCTACTGACCAAAAGTTACCATACCGGTTTTCAGACCCGAATCTGGAAGAACCATCCCTCCTGAAGGAGCCAGACAGTACGTATTTGCCTTTGTAGGAAATGTCACCCAGAGAAAGGAGAGAAGCAAAAGAGTAGTCTTCATTAGCACCGCCGGCGGTAATAGGAGTGGCCGCATTGGTTGGTACCGTGAAATCAATGTTCAGCGGCATGTTTTCTGCGTATACGTTGGAGGAGTAAAAATTAGATTTTTGCGCCTCATAGCCTCCTTTCAAATTGACTACCCAGGTATTGTCCTGGTTGAAGTCTAAGGTGTAGTTAAGTAAGTTAGTCCAAACCCAGTTGAAATATCGGGTGTAATACCTAGTAGCGCTTCCGCCAACAGATTCTGCATCGCCGTAGAATGGGTTATTGTAGCTGTCTTCCTCCAGGTTATTAAAGTCAATGCCGTATTTAGAGGTGATGGAGAGACCTGGCAGGATTTTATATTCTGCGTTGAAGCTCCCTACTGCTTTCAGGATATTGCTTTTATTTTTATCCAGCTCTGCTAACCGCAACGGGTTGAAAGGGCCTTGTGGTTCGGCATCAAGGTCAAGAGAAGGCATTAAAAATAAACCTGCTAATACCGGATTGGCAAAGAAACCACTGTTTAATGGACCTGTTTGGGTGGAATTTGAAAGCAGCAGATTAGTGCCAAAAGCCAATTTGTCATTGAGACTGTGTCTGATGTTAAATCCGCCGGAGTACCTTTCAAATTCAGAGTTGAGGGTGGTGCCCTCCTGATTGAAATAACCCCCTGATATATTGAAGGTGGTTTTTTCATTTCCGCCGGATACTGCAAGATTGTATTGCTGGCTTCTGCCGGTGCGGTTTACTTGGTCTTCCCAATCTGTGTTCACGTTAGGGTCCAGACCGAAATTTTCTTCTATGAACGGCCCGATGGTGGTTTCATCTAGTTCATAAAAATCCCAGTAACCATCATTTTTCAACGCTTCGCCAAATAGTTCGAAGTTTTCGGCGGTGGTAAGCATGCGGGTGTTTTCATTGTAGTAGGCCCGTTTGGCCGTGCCATACTCTGCATCAAAGCGTACGCTGGTTTTCCCGGCCTTGCCACTCTTTGTGGTAATCACAATTACCCCATTAGCTGCCCTTGAACCGTAAATAGAGGCCGCTGAAGCATCTTTCAGGACGTTGATACTTTCAATGTCATTTGGGTTAATCCCCGCTAAAGCGTTAGCTGTAGTGGTGTTCCGAGATAAATCACCGGAGTTGATAGGCACCCCGTCAATCACAAACAGCGGGGCAGAGGAACTTGTAATGGAACCCACCCCCCGTATACGGATCTGTTGGGCCGACCCGGGTTGGCCGGAAGCCCCTATTGACTGTAAGCCAGGTACACGCCCTTGCAGAGCCTTGTCTACAGAAGACATGGGGATGTTCTCAATTTCAGCGCCCCCTACCTGTGACACTGCTCCAGTTTGCTCCAGCCTGGTTTGCGTACCATACCCGGTTACCACTACCTCTGTAAGGGCACGTGCGTCTGAGGTTAAGCGGGCATCTATCGTTGATTGGCTTCCTATAGCAATTTCTCTGTTACCATATCCAATAAAAGAGAATACAAGGGTTCCTCCAGTTGCTGGCACAGAGATGGAGTAAGTTCCATCTAAATCAGTAGGCGCAGCAGTGCTGGTTCCTTTGAGTTGGACGGTCACACCGGGCATGCCTTCGCCTGTGGTTGCATCCGTCACTCTTCCTGTGATCATCCTTGTTTGCGCCACCGCTTCGGTCAGAAGCATAGACATCAAGAAAAGGCTCAGTAGTAAGGTTTTCTTCATGTTGATTTTTGTTAGAAGGTGTAGTAAGAACACATTGAAAGGTATTAAGTTAATAAAAATTTAGATTTTGTTTTTATGGTAGACTTAGGTAGATAAGAGTTTATGGACCTAATTCCTTTATTTTTTTAATAAGAGTTCTAAAAAGATAATATTTATTAATTTATAACTTAACTGAAATGGTTAATATGCCCTAAGACGTTGCTAATGGGAGTTGGGTTGCTTTTAACTGAATGATTTACAAACGTTTATTAGGATAATAGCAGATATATTTATTCTGTTTAAGTAAGGGCCGTAGGTTTTGATATTGTGTCACAACTTCCCCCCTCAGGGTTGCTTCAGAAGAGAAAGTCTGTAGAACTGAGGAGAGTCTTTCTAAAAGAGCGGTGTTTGAGGGGTGTTTTCCTGAAAACGGCTTTAAAACCGCTCCTAGCATTTGAGTAGATCAATTCCGAGCCCAATAGGTAGGTACCTGTAAATCTTAAGCGTTTCTTTTAAGTCTTATTGCATTATCCATTTAAACACCAGAGCCCCGCCTATAAAAGACAGACGGAGCCCTGGTGCTTAAGGAGAATTGTATGCTGGGTGTTTAGAGGTTATTGAACATCCCAGAAAACCTTAGTGGTGACCACATCACCGCCAATGGCCGCAGCGGCTGCCGCGTAGTTGGCGTTGTTCAGGTTCTGCTCGGTAGCCGGATAAGGGAAGCGGAGCGGAATCTCTGACTGAGCTAACTCTGGAGCCTCCAATTGCGGATAATCCAGGCGTCGCCATTCTTTCCAGCCTTCTACGGGTTGGTTGTACAAGGCAATCCATTTCTGCATGCCAATGCTTTGTTTCCAGTTGCTGGTGTTTAGCATTACCTCGGGTTGTTGCAGGTACGCAGTAGCCTCGGCCTGGGTGCCGCCCCAGTCATTCACAATAGAGGAAGTGATGGCAGCAGTGTAGTGCTGCTCAGCGGTGCCGGGTACATTGAAGCCGCGCAGGGCAGCCTCGGCCAACAGGAACTCCACCTCAGTGTAAGACAAAAGAATGCCTGGCGCATCTGGCTCCCTCACAAGGTCACTAGGCTGCGCAACATCTACGTAGTTGTTCAGGTCTCCGTAAACACCGCCCACGTACTTGCCCTCATTTTCCCCTTCTGGGGCCGGTCTGAAAAATTCGTCCAGCCGAGGGTCTTCCAAGTCAACGAGGACGTCAATGAAGGTGTCGGCGGCCACGTTGTCGTCCCGTTGGCGTAACTCATCATAGACTGGGTTAGCGGTTGGGACATTTGGCGTGTAAACCAAGCGGGCATCCTCGTCACTGGAAGTGAACACATTGGGTGCTGCCGCTTCCACTACGGTCCTGGCTTTGGTTTCGTTCACATCGGCAATGGTGATGCCCATTCTCAATTTGAGTGAGTTCGCGAATTTGAGCCACATCTCCAGGTCTCCTCCGTAGAACAAGTCAGCGTTGCCCAATCCGTTATTGTCCTGGTTCTGTGAAAGGCTGTTGATAGCGGCATCTAACCGGGTGAAGAGATCATCGTAAATCTCGACATCATCATCATAAACTGGTTGCACATTGTTGATGTCTAGAGCCTGGGAATAAGGGATGTCACCGTAGGTGTTCACCAGAACGGACCAGGCGTACACCTCCAACACTTCAATGCAAGCCAATTGGCTGGCTTTCAGGTCCGGGGCCAGCAAGTCATTGGCCGAGATAAGGTTTTTGGCTTCCCGTAAGTCTGAAAGGACATCGCGGTAGAGAATGGTCCAGAAGAACCGGTTGATCTCGCGGGTGTTGATGTTGTACTGGCTCTCATCTGGGTACTGGGCGGCGGCCCAATGCTGCACATAATACCGGAACACGTTGGTATTATAGTCTGGGGTGGTGATGACGTTGGTTAGGTTAAACTGCGCGTTGCTCACCAGGGTAGTGGGCGGCACGTCTGTGCCCCGTTTGGGATCCAAGTTGTAATCGTCGTCCAGGTCATTTACGCAAGAGGTGGCCAGGAACAGAGACGCTATGGTGTATAGAAATATCTTTTTCATCGTCTTCTTCATTAGAATTGGAATCTTAAGTTGAAGCCCACGTTACGGGCAGTAGGGTAGGCACCGCTCAGGTAACCCTGACCTAAGTTACCGGCCCCAAACCCAGCTTCCGGATCTGAGTAAGGCAAATCTTTGTCTATGATCCAGAGATTACGTCCTACCACAGACACATCAATGCCTTTGAAGACTTTCAGCCTGGAGATGAGCCGTTGGGGCAGCGTGTAGGTCAAAGAGGCTTCCCGCAATTTCACAAATCCGGCTCCGTACACATGGTATTCATTAGGCATATAGTACCCCAGCACCCCTTCAGTGTTTTCTATCCTAGTGTCATTGGGTGAGCCGTCTTCCTTCACACCAGGTAAAATGATGCCACCGCCCTCAAGGATTGGAAGCCGCGAAGGGTTGCCCAAGTCATTCAGCCCGGCTGTCTCTGGGTAGAGACCAGTCCCGAATCCGTAGTAGTTATCCAGGCTGAACAGTTCGCCCCCTTTGCGGATGTCTATTAGGAAGTACAAGGAAATCCCTTTGAAAGTGAAGGTGTTGGAGATACCTCCCAGCCAGTCTGGGTTAGGGTTGGCGATCTCTTTGGTAGGATCTGACAGCATATAGAAACCGTCTTCGTCTACCATTCTGCCGCCGTTTTCATGGAGAACAAAGCCCTGGGCACGTAGAATCCCAAAGGGGCGCCCTACGGCGGCATTGGAGGTAACACCGCTTTGGTAGTTTGCCAGGATCATGTTTTCGCCTTCGGCCAGCGCTACCACTTCGTTTCGGTTGTGGGTCCAGTTCAGGTTCAGGTTCCAGGTGAAGTTATCGTTCCTGATTGGTTGGAACCGGAGGGCCGTCTCAATACCGCGGTTCTCCACTTCCCCGGCGTTCACATATTTAAATGAATATCCCGTGGACGCAGTCACAGAAACCGGCAGAATCTGGTTGATGGTATTAGACTTGTACACCGTTACCTCAAAGCCCAAGCGGTTATCTAAGAAGGCCGTTTCCAGCCCAATTTCTGAGCTTTTGGTTCTTTCTGGTTTCAGCCCTGGGTTATAACGGGTGTTGGGGACTGAGTATAAAGGAATACCCCCGAAACTACCAATAGGCTCATCTATCTCCTCATCCTGTTTGTTGTAGTAGCGGTCAGTGGCCGCGAAGGGTGCATCGTTGCCTACCTCGGCATAGTTACCCCGTAACTTAGCATAAGAGAGCCAGTCTTGTTTGAGAACTTCAGAGAAGACAAAACTCAACGCCACGGATGGATAGAAGTAGGAATTATTGCCTCTTGGGAGGGTGGAGGACTGGTCTCTTCTGGCAGATAAATCCAGGAACAACATTTCCCGGTAGCCTAAGGTGGCGTTGGCGAAAATGCCATCCACCGCGCGTCTTTGCTCACTTTCCAGGGGAGGAGAAAGCAGGTTCAAAGAGTTGGACAAGGCATACAGCCTGGGCACCACTAAGCCCCCACTGGTAGATGCGCGGATGGAGTTCAGTCTGGACCTTCTCAAGTTCAAACCCACCAAACCCCTGATGTTGAAATCTTCAGTGAAGTTGCGGTCAAAGTTGGCGAACAAGTCAAAGTTGAACTCCCTGAACGTTCTGTTAAACCGGGTATAATTGGGGTCCTGGTCGTTGGTGGTACTCCCTACGGCGTATCGTTCTTCCTGTAGTTCATCATAGGTGTCCAGGGAGATACGGGCGGTGAGGTTCAGCCAGTCGGTGAACTTGTAATTAGAGGCTACATTACCGAACGTGCGATAGCGTTCATCGCTCTCAAAGTTTTCATAGCGGTTCCAATACACGTTGTCATGGTAGGCGGCAGTGAGATTACTGGGGCTCCGCCAGTTCCAGGTAATGTTTGGCGGTTTCGGAAATAGGCTTCTTCCTGCTCTTTCAGGTCAACGTTGGTCTGGAACCATTGCCGGAAACCCAGCATGGGGTTGATGGAGTTATACCCCGAGCCGTACCGGCCCAAACCTTCCTGTTGGGTGAAGTTGACCCCGGCGCTTGTGGTTAGCTTGTCTGTCAGGTTCAAAGAGCCCGCCAAGTTGACCATGTTTTTGGTGATCTTGCTGTTAGGCAAAATACCTTTGTCTTCATTGCGGTTGTATCCCAGTTTGAAGTTGGCTTTTTCATTTCCCCCGTCAATGGTGATACTGTTGTTGTAAGAGACCGCGGTTTCAAAGAAATACTCAGGACCGTGTTCGCCAGCTACCCATGGGCGGGGTTTTCTGTAGTTGGGAGAGGCTGGGTCAAAGGCATCCCATTGGTACACCAACAAGTTAGGGTCAAAAGGGAAGCCGTAGGAGGCATCGTCTCCCATGCGTACCACATTATCCAGAGTGCCGTCTCCGTTTACATCAGATCTTAGCCATGCCGCGGCATAACCAGCCCCGTATTCTTTCTGATATTTAGCAAAAGTTGATTTGTCAATGGTGCCAATGGTGATGCCATTGTTGAGGGTTACTCCAAGACCGCGTTTCCCTTTTTTAGTGGTGATAAGGATTACCCCATTAGCGGCCCGTGAACCGTAAAGGGCAGTGGCGGCGGCGCCTTTCAGCACGCTCATGGACTCAATGTCATCTGGGTTGATGTCGGCGGCAGGGTTACCGTAGTCAAAACCGCCCCGGCCGGTGCTCTGGTCAAGGGTATTGGCGACATCGTTGCTGATGGGTACCCCGTCTACTACAAACAACGCCTGGTTATTGCCGGTGAGGGATTTGGTACCCCTGATGACCACGTTGGCAGAGCCGCCCAAGGTGTTGGTCTGGGTAACGGTAAGACCCGCCACTTTCCCGGATAGAGAGTTCACCATGTTAGGGTTTCGGGCCGCAGTTACAGTGGAGCCTTCCAACTGCGTAGCGGCGAAGGGGAGGGAGTTGCGGCTTCTTTCAATGCCTAATGCGGTCACCACAACTTCGCTTAGTTGAGTGGCGTCGGGGACCAATGCTACATTGATCGTTGTGGCTCCAGTCAAAGCCCGCTCAATAGCATTATACCCAATAAAACTAAAGACAAGGGTAGCAGTTGGGGTAGGTACCGAAATAGAGTAAGTTCCCTCTATACTGGTAGATGTTCCAATTTGTGTCCCTTTTACTACGACAGATACTCCGGGAAGAGGGGTTCCATCATCTGCGGAAGTCACCGTACCTGAAACGGTCACGGCTTGGGCCCACACCTGACTCATAAAGCAGGTAAGGACCACCATGGTGAGAAGTAAACCTTTTTTCATGGATAAAAGTGGTTTTGGTAAACATTTGGGGTATGTTAATTAAGTGAAGGGACAGATTTTGAAGTAAAACCAAAAGGAAGGGTTGCATAGGCAAGTCCTTCCTCTTGATTGAGTAGGTAGTTCTATGGCTTCTTTCTGAAGCTCAGGCAAAAGCAACAGGTTAGAATTTGATATTCTTCATAGGTGTCGGGAATTGTTTGGTAGGGAGGAATTATTCTATTACATAATTATACGAATTTTTAATATAAAAAAGCAAACCAACGTTTGTAAAAAAAATTCTAAAAATATATACAAAACGGTCTAATATTGAATAAGTACCAAATAAAACATAATTGTAGGGGTTTGGAATTGCCTAATGAGGGGTTAGTATTTTAAATATGCCAAGCTTAGTTGTTGAAATTTTATGATTCTATTAAGGGTGAAAAAGGGTTGTTAAAATTATTTATTTTCTCAGTCAACCTTTTTATCATAAATCCGTATAGCCCAAATCCCTTTTTTTTCGCTGAAATGAGCTTAATCAAGTTAATTAGTAAAGTTTGTTAATCAGCTTGATAGCGCCACCTTGAGGGGGTAATCCAGAATTGATGTTCTTTTTTAATACATGTAGCAGAAATCTTGTTTCTGTTAAAGTAATCATGTAATATTAGGGATCGAAAATCCATTTTTAACCTAACAACAACCTAACATGAAGAAAATCTTACTTTTGGTTCTCTTTCTGTTCTCCGTGGTATTGCAAGAAGCCGCGGCGCAGAATAGGACTATTACAGGAAGAGTGACTGATGCAGCCACAGGCGAAGGAATGCCTGGGGTGACCGTCCAATTGAAAGGAAGCACCACGGCTGTACCAACAGATGTCAATGGAAGTTACACTATTAGCGTACCTGCTAGTGGTGGTTCGCTTGTTTTTACGTTTATCGGGTACACCAACCAGGAAGTTGCCATTGGAACGCAATCAAATGTGAACGTTAGATTGTCTACCGATGCAGAACAACTAAAAGAAGTGGTGGTAACTGCTTTGGGTGCCGAGAGAACTAAGAACTCGCTTCCGTATGCTGCGCAGCAGGTACAGGGAGAGGCTTTGACGGTTGCTCGTAACCCCAACGCAGTGAACTCATTAGCTGGTAAAGTAGCTGGTTTGAACATTACGCAAAACAACACCATGGGTGGTTCTACCAACGTGGTAATGCGTGGTACCAAGTCAATTACCGGTAACAACCAGGCGTTGTTTGTGGTTGACGGTGTTCCAATCAGCAACGCCAACACCAACTCTGCAAACCAAAGAACTGGTCGTGGTGGTTATGACTACGGTAACGCTGCCGCTGACATCAACCCTGATGACATTGAGTCTATGAGTGTGCTGAAAGGCGCTGCCGCAACTGCTCTTTATGGATCCCGTGCTGCCAACGGTGTGATCATGATCACTACCAAAAAAGGTAGAAGAGGCCTGGGTATTACCATGAACAATGGTATGACAGTAGGCTTTGTTGACAAGAGCACCGCTCCTAAATACCAGAAACAATATGGTGCTGGTTACGGTCCTTTCTACGGCCCGGATGAAGATGCTTACTTCAACCAGCGTGACATGAACGGCGATGGTGTGATGGACTTAGTAGTTCCTTTCACTGAAGATGCGTCTTATGGTGCGCCGTTTGATCCAAGTTTGATGGTTTACCAGTGGAACTCTTTAGACCCAACGTCTCCTCAGTACCGCCAGGCAACTCCCTGGATTGGTGCTAAAAATGATCCAAACTACTTCTTTGAAGAGGCTGTTTCAATCAACAATAGCATCACTTTAGATGGTGGAAACGATAATGGAAGCTTCAAACTGGGTTTCACCCGGAACGAGGACAAAGGTATTCTGCCAAACAGTAACCTGACTAAGAACATGATCAATTTCGCGGCTACCTATAATGTGTCGCCAAAGTTGACTACGAATGCTTCTGTGAACTTTACCAAAGTAAATGGCTTAGGTCGTTACGGAACTGGTTATAGCTCATTCAACCCAATGCAGCAGTTCAGACAGTGGTGGCAAACCAACGTTGACCTGAAAGAGCAGAAAGACGCTTATTTCCGCAACAAACAAAACATTACCTGGAACCCACGTAGTGCTACCAACCTGAATCCAATCTATTCAGACAACCCTTACTGGGTGCGTTATGAAAACTTCGAGAACGATGAGCGCTACCGTTATTTCGGTAACGTGTCTGCCACTTACAAGTTTGCCGACTGGTTTAACCTGATGGGTAGAATCACTTTGGATTCTTATGATGAGATGCAGGAAGAAAGAAATGCGGTTGGTAGCACTGGGACGCCATACTACGCTCGTTTCAACAGAACTTCAAGAGAGTTTAACTATGACCTGATCGCTAACTTCAACAAAATGGTAGCAGGTGGTGATGTAAGCTTATCTGGTTTGGTTGGTGCAAACATGCGCAGAAACTATGAAAGCTCCATCTTCGCACAAACCAATGGTGGCTTGGTAGTACCAAGATTGTATTCTCTTTCTAACTCAGTGAGCCCAATCACTGCTCCAACTGAAAGTGAAGTAAGAGTAGGGGTAGATGGTGTATTTGCAAGTGCAACCGTTGGTTACAAAGAGACCGTTTTCTTAGACCTGACTGGTAGAAGAGATAAGTCTACTACCTTGTTGACAGGCAACAATGTATTCTACTACCCATCCATAGCGACCAGCTACGTTTTCTCCGAGACTCTGAAAGAAACATTGCCTTGGCTGAGCTATGGTAAAGTGCGTTTGAACTATGCAGAAGTAGGTAACGATGCTCCGGCCTTGTCTATCTATGATGTGTATGACAAGCCAACCGGCTGGGGATCTATTCCTTTGTTCTCTGTAGTTGGAACCAAAAACAACCAAAACCTGAAACCAGAAAGAACCAAAAGTGTGGAAGCTGGTTTAGAGATGGCCTTCCTTCAAGGAAAAGTAGGATTTGACATGTCGGTTTACAAAACCAACACTGTTGACCAGATCTTACCGGTAAGTGTTTCAACTGCCACGGGTTACAACTCTACTTTCGTGAACTCAGGAGAGGTTGAAAACAAAGGGATTGAGGTTTCTGCCTTTGTTACCCCAGTTAAAAACGATGATTTCTCCTGGACCATGAATGTGAACTGGTCTAGAAACAGAAACAAAGTTCTTTCATTATATGAAGGTGTTCAGAACATCTCTTTGGCTACTTACCAGGGAGGTATGTCTTCCAACGCAACAGTAGGCCGTCCATTCGGTATGCTGCGCGGTGGTGGGTTTGAGTACAAAGACGGTCAGAAAGTAGTGGATGAAAACGGGCATTACAAAATCGTTCCTAACACCGAGATCGGTGATCCTAATGCCAACTGGAGAGGTGGTGTTTCTAACACCCTGAACTACAAAGGTGTTTCTTTATACTTCCTGGTAGATGTTCGCCAAGGCGGAGATGTGTTCTCTTTGGATAACTACTATGGTTATGGAACCGGTCTGTATGAGGAAACCACTCAGTTGAACGACCTTGGTAACCCATCCCGCTCACCAGTCACTGAAGGTGGTGGACTTATCTTACCAGGTGTGAACGAAGACGGTACTCCTAACACTACTCGCATTGAGAACGGAGAAGGTACTTTAGGCTACTACATGCCACAGGAATACCATATCTATGATGCTAGCTTCGTGAAGTTGAGAGAGGTTTCTTTAGGTTATACTTTACCAGCCGGTTTGATGGCCAGATTGAAACCATTCTCATCTATTGATGTTTCTCTGGTGGGTAGAAACCTGTGGATCATCCACAAGAACCTTCCATACGCAGATCCAGAAGATGGTTTGAGCTCTGGTAACTTAGGTCAAGGATATATTTCAGGTTCTTATCCAACTACCCGTAACCTTGGATTTAACGTTAGATTCAAATTTTAATTAAGAGCAAATGAAAAGAATACTATATTTCTGCATTCCAGCTTTGCTATTCACAAGCTCGTGCGTAGATAGCTTAGATGATTATAATATAAATACCAAAGCCGCTACTGAGGTACCAGGTGCAACCCTGGTGACCAGTGCAGAGCGTAGCTTATCTAACATCATTACCAGCTCAAGTGTGAATAACAACCCTTTCCGGTTTTACGCACAGTATTGGGCAGCAACCACCTACCCAGACGAAAGTCAGTTTGTGATTGCCACCAGACAAATTGATAGAAACTTCTGGGATCCTTTCTACCGTGACGTGTTACGTGACCTGAAAGAAGCCAAGACTATCATCACGGCTAACAACCTACTGGATCCTAAGGTAAAAGCGAATCAATTAGCTTCTATTGAGGTATTGGAAGTGTATGCCTGGTCTGTGTTGGTGAACACGTTTGGTGATGTTCCTTACTCAGAGGCCCTGGATATTACTAAGGTGCTTCCTAAGTATGATGATGATGCTGCTATCTACGCTGATCTAGTGGTGCGTTTAGACAAAGCCATTGGCATGTTTGACGCTAATGCCAATGGTTTAGGAACCGCAGATTTGATCTACAATGGCAATGTTCCTAACTGGGTAGCCTTTGCTAATTCTTTGAAACTGAGACTAGGCATGACCCTAGCCGATGTAGATCCTGCCAAAGCGAAAGCTATGGTAGAAGCTGCTGCCGCTAACGTGATTAAGTCAAATGCTCAAAGCGCAGACATTACCTATTTATCTGCTACGCCTAACAACAACCCTGTTCACTCAGACTTGATTTTGAGCGGTCGTGTAGATTTCGTGGGTGGCAATACCATCATTGATAGAATGAATGCACTTAGTGATCCAAGAATCAATGAGTACTTCAAACCATTGGAAAATGGGACTTTCAAAGGTGGAACCCAAGGAACGTTGAACTCGGCTGCTACTAACTCGGCGCCAGGTGCTATCCTTGAAAGCCCAACTAACCCAGGTATGCTTTTGTCATATGCAGAAGTTGAATTCTTATTAGCGGAAGCAGTTGAGAGAGGATTTGCCGTAGGTGGAACTGCTGAGGCACACTATAATGCAGGTATTACAGCCTCCATCACCGAGTGGGGAGGAACTGAAGCAGAAGCTTCAGCGTATATTGCGCAACCAGGTGTTGCCTATGCAACCGCTGCCGGTGACTTCAAACAAAAGATTGGAGTTCAGAAATGGTTAGCTCTTTACAACAATCCTGTAGAGGCTTGGAAAGAGTGGAGAAGACTAGATGCACCAAGCCTGGTGAAACCAGCGACTGCTATCAGTGAAATTCCACTTCGGTTAACGTACCCAACAACTGAATTCAACAGTAACGGAGATAACGCTAATGCAGCCTCTGCTGCCATTGGTGGTAATACCGTTACTTCAAGAATCTTCTGGGATAAAAACTAAGTAAGATTTTAGGCGTCAAGCCTGAATTTTAAAAGCTCTGGCAGATAACTGCCAGAGCTTTTTTTTGCTCCGTCCCGAAGGTTGTACACGAGGTCCTGCTGCCTTTCCTCTTTAGTCAAAGAAGTTTTGTTAAGGAATCGGTTTCTTGTTTTAGTAGGCTTTTTCCAAAAACAAGCCCTAAACATTGATTTGGGTAAGCCTTGTACATCATTAAGAGCAACTCGTAAAATGGTGCTAGAAGGCCTTTAAACCTTTAATGGATTAAGCACCCGCAGCATTCACAACCTGTAGTCGGGGGAAAACTGACTACTTACCCAGGAGGTGAAAAAGTACTACAGAAGATTGTAGTATGGGTATTTTGTGGAAGCCTTAAACCTGGTATTTAAGACCTGAAGTAATCGGTTGGTCGAGTAAGGACAAGGAGAGGGTAAAAATAGAATGCCTGCCCAGTCTGTATCTTCACAGACTGGGCAGGCATTCTATTTTTAATAAGGAAAGCTAATCAGCTCTGGCTTTTAGAAAGCTGCCTTCTTAATGCACATCAAACTGAAGCTTCAGCAGATTGGCGTAGATACCCTCCGGGTTATTGGCGAGTTCGTCATGTGAGCCCTGCTCCACAATCTGGCCTTGGTCAATAACCAAAATCTTGTCTACTTTTCTGATAGTAGCCAGGCGGTGGGCAATGATGATGGTGGTGCGGTTCTTCATGAGCTCATCCATGGCTTCCTGCACCAGCATCTCAGATTCAGAATCGAGAGAGCTGGTGGCTTCATCCAGAATAAGGATGGCGGGGTCTTTCAGGATGGCGCGGGCAATAGCGATCCGCTGGCGTTGCCCACCAGATAATTTGATACCACGCTCACCCACGACGGTGCTAAACGCCTCAGGAAAAGATTGGATGAACTGGAGGGCGTTGGCTTTCTGGGCTGCTATGTGTACTTCCTCATCGGTGGCGTCTGGCTTGCCGTAGGCGATGTTTTCGCGGATGGTGCCACCAAAAAGCAAAACTTCTTGGGGAACAATACCCAGGTTTCCGCGCAGATCATGCAGGTGGAATTGGTTGATGTTCTGGTCATCCACGTAAATGCTGCCTTGCTCTATCCTGTAGAACTTCATGAGCAACTGAGCAATCGTAGATTTCCCGGCGCCGCTGGGGCCTACCAACGCAATCTTCTCACCGGCTTTGATGTTGAAATGGATGTTCTGCAATACCGGAAGGTCAGGGCGCGTAGGGTAGGAGAAGCCTACATGGTCATACCGCACATTTCCTTTGAACCGAACGGCCGGAGCAGTCGGGTTTCCAAGATCGGTTTGTTCTACCGGTTGGTCCAGGATCTCCAGAATACGGTCTGAGGCACCAATAGAAACCTGAATTTTAGCGTATAGATCACCCAAACCTGCCACCGAGGCCCCAATGAAGGTAGTGTACAGAATAAAGGAGGTCAGTTCACCGAAGGAAAGTTCGCCGCGTTGCACCAGCGTAGCCCCGTACCAGATCACCAGAATGATCCCGCCAAAAAGCCCGATGATGATAAAGGAGATAAAAGCGCCCCGGTAAAAGGAGGTAGTAATAGCCGTTTTTACTGATCTTCCTAGGGCCTGTTTGTAGCGGTTGATCTCAAAGAGCTCGTTTGTGAAGGCTTTCACCACTTGTATGGCCTGCAATGTCTCCTCCACAATCACGTTGGTGATGGCCAACTCATCCTGGGTTTTGCGCGACAGTTTTTTAAGCCGTTTTCCGAAAACCATAGCCAAAATGACCAGCACCGGAAACGTGGCCAGCATAAACAACGACAATTTCACCGAAATGAACATGATGAACCCAATCCCCACCAGCAACGTGGTCACCTGCCGGAAAAGCTCGGCCAAGGTGATGGAGAACCCATCTTGGATATAACTCACGTCTGAGGTGATGCGGCTGGTGATCTCGCCCACGCGGCGTTGCTCAAAGAAGGTGAGGGGCAGGCCCATGAACTGGGTGTAGAGACTTTGCCGGATGTCTGCGATGGCATTCTCGCTGACCTGAGCAAAGAAATAAACCCGGAAGAAAGAGAAAATTCCCTGCAGGGCAATCACGCCAAACAACAGCAGCGCAATGTAATCTATGTCCTGGAAAAAAGCGTTCGGTTTGCCTACGGCCGCATCAAGCAGCATGCCGGTTACGGCCGGAAAAGCCATGAAGGTAAGGCTGGAGAACAGCAGGAACCCCAAGCCTATGTAGAACTTGGTTTTATAAGGAAGAAGAAATCTGAATATTTGAAGGCCGCGCCGTAAGCTCTCTTTGTTCAGTTTGGCTTTGCCTTCTGTTTCAAGTTCGGCTGCCGCTCCCGGCCCGAATCCTCGTTTTGCCATGTAGTAATTACTGGTTTAGTAAAAATTTGCCACCGTTGGGTAACATCAGGAACGCTTTCCAGACTAAGTATTTCCGTATTATACTTCGTTTTAAAAAAGTAGGCCGAAAACAGGAACAAATCCGCTTAATCAGAGAAAGCAACCCGCAAAGGTAGAGAATAAGCCGGACATCCGCAGGCAATAATAAGGCGAACGAAGGGCCGTTTAAAGGGTTTTTCTGTTGGAGGCCAACCATAAACCCAGGAACATGAGCAGGCCATTCAGGAGCAGTACCTCAAACCCAAACTGGTAGCCCCAGAACCACTCCTGCGAGTTAGTGCTGAGGATGTAGGTGAGCACCGGCGACAGCACTCCCAAAAAGGGAACTACCCGGTCACGCACGGTCCGTTTGGTCAGCAGACCGAAGCTGTACATGCCCAGCAATGGTCCGTAGGTATACCCCACCAAGGTGAAGAGCGTGGCAATGATGCTTTCGTCGTTGTAGAGCCTGAAGAGCAGAATCACCACCATGAGCAACACCGAGAAACCCAGGTGCACCCAGTTGCGGTACCGGATACGTTGGGTTTCGGGCTTATTTTTGAAATCAAGGAAGTCTACACAGAAGGCGGTAGTAAGGGCCGTAAGCGCCGAGTCTGCCGAGGCGTAGGTAATGGCGGTGATACCTAACAGGAACGCCACACCGGCTATCGCCGGGAAGTGATGCAGCGCTAGTTCCGGGAAAACATCGTCTCCTTTAGTGGGCAGTAGAATCCCCTTTTCGCTGGCGTACAGGTACAGCAAAGCCCCCAGGCAAAGGAACAGCAGATTCACCACTATAAGGATGACCGTAAACCAGAACATGTTTTTCTGGGCCTCGGGCAGGTTACGGCAGCTCAGGTTTTTCTGCATCATGTCCTGGTCCAGCCCTGTCATGGCGATGGTGATGAACGCCCCGGCCAAAAGCTGCTTCAACAGAAAATTAGGGGCTTTGGCGTCCCATTCCCAGACTTGGGCATAGCGGCTCTGGGCAATGGTGTCCACCATACCGGAGAAGGAAAGGGCCAGTTCCTGAGACACCACCCAGATGCAGATGCCCAGACACAAAAGCATGGCTAAGGTCTGCAGGGTATCGGTCCAGATGATGGTTTTCATGCCGCCCCTGAACGTGTATACCCAAATGAGCCCGATGGTGATACCCACGGTTCCCGCAAACGGAACACCTAACGGCCCGAAAACCGCCAACTGCAACACGCCGGCCACCAGGTAAAGCCGTAAAGCCGCGCTAAGCGTGCGGGAAAGTAAAAAGAAGGCACTGCCTGTTTTATAGGACCAAAAGCCCAGCCGCTGCTCCAGGTAGGTGTAGATAGAAACCAAATTCAGGCGATAATACAGCGGCAGCAAAACCAACCCGATGACCAGGTACCCCAGCGCGTAACCCAGCACCATCTGCAGGTACGTGAACCCAGACTTCTCCACCATGCCCGGAATAGACACGAACGTAATACCCGAGAGCGTGGTCCCGATCATGCCAAACGCCACCACGTACCAGGGAGAAGCCCGGTTAGCCAAAAAGAAACTGGCCGTAGATTCCCCTTTCTTGCTGGTGGCAAAGGAAACCGCTAAAAGAAGACAGAAGTATGCGGCAATAATGCCGAGGATCAGAAGAGGAGACACTTGAAAGAATTAAAGGTAAGATGAGCGGTGTTCAGTCGATGAAACCGAGGTTGCAAAAATACATCGAAGCAAATTCGTTTTAAGGGTGGTTTGGAAAAACAGCCTCAAGGCCGATGTCCAGAATCGGGTTAAACGAAAGACCCCTGCGCTTTCGGCCTGATTTAACAAAATCAGGCCGAAAGCGCAGGGGATAAAAAGGATAGCTTTTTGTTATTAATAGCTCTCGGTTACGTCTACAAACTCAGTTCTCTTTCTGGACACAGAATAAAGTCCCATAAACGTCAGGAAACCGTTCAGAATGAGGACCTCGAACCCGAATTCATAGCCCCAGAACCAATCCACGGAATTAAGGCTGATAATGTAGGTAAGGATGGGCGCCAACACGCAGATCAAAGGAACCAGGCTGTCGCGCACCGGACGGTTGGTGAATACCCCGAAGGAATAAAGCCCCAGCAATGGTCCGTAGGTGTAGCCGGCCACCTTGAATACGGCCTGCACCACGCTCTCGTCGTTCACAATCTTAAAGATGACAATCACGATGGCCATGGTCACCGAAAAGCCCAGGTGCACCCAGTTCTTCAGCCGGATACGCTGTTCCTCGGGTTTGTTTTTGAAGTCCAGGAAATCCACGCAGAAAGAGGTGGTGAGCGCCGTTAACGCTGAGTCAGCCGAGGCGTACGTAATGGCCGTGATGCCCAGAATGAACACAATACCCATGAACGCCGAGAAGTAATTCAACGCCAGGAACGGGAACACGTTATCGCCTTTCTCAGGAAGACCAATGCCGTTTGCTTCACCATATAGGTACAACAAGGCACCCAGACTCAGGAACAGGATGTTCACAAAAAGGATGATCACGGTAAAGGAAAACATGTTTTTCTGCGCTTCCTTCAGGTTTTTGCAGCTCAGGTTCTTCTGCATCATGTCCTGGTCCAGCCCCACCATCACAATGGAAATAAAGAAACCAGAGAAGAACTGCTTGAAGAAATAGCGCGGATCTTTCACGTCCCAGAAGAACACCTGCGAGAACTTACTTTCACTGATGGTGTTCACCATGCCGTCAAAGGAAAGGTTCAGATCCTGCGAGATGGTGATGATGGTAATGCCCACGCAGATGAGCATGGCCAGAGTCTGGAAAGTATCGGTCCAGATGATGGTCTTCATACCGCCCCGGAAGGTGTACACCCAGATCAGCCCAATAGTGATGATCACAGTAACCTCAAACGGCACGCCCAAATTATCGAACACGGCTAACTGCAGCACCCCGGTCACCAGATACAGGCGCAGGGCAGCCCCTAACGTTCTGGAAAGCAAGAAGAACCCGGCTCCTGTTTTATAGGACCAGTAGCCGAAACGCTGCTCCAGGTAGGTATAGATAGACACCAGGTTCAGGCGGTAATACAGCGGCATCAGCACCAAAGCCACCACAAAGTAGCCCAGCATGTTGCCTAGAATCAGCTGCAGATAAGAGAACTGCGCGTTTTCCACCATGCCCGGCACCGAGATAAACGTTACCCCGGAAAGGGATGTCCCGATCATCCCGAAGGCCACCACGTACCACGGCGACTGCCTGTTGGCCAAAAAGAAGCTATCCGTAGATTCTCCTTTTTTACTTGTTAGAAACGAGATGAAAATGAGAATACAGAAATAAGCCGCGATGATACCCAGTATAAGCGTTGACGACATGAGTGATGGCGAAGGGTTTTGAGTTAGGTGTAAGGGCAAATATAACTAAAAAAGTATTGGGCGTAGTTGAAAGAACCGACCCACACTTTTTGATTGAACACAAAGAAGCCTTCCCCAACCAGGTGAGAAAGGCTTCTTTGTGTTTGAGAAGGAATTAGCCTCCCAACTAATAACCCCACGGAGAGCCGAAACCGGCGCCCGGGTACCCGCCATAGCCATAGTTCTGGTTAGCACCGTTGCTGTAGCGTACCCCTCCGGAAACGGTGAAGTTTGGAGCAACCTGGTACTGGGCCTGAAACTGGAAGCCTTGGTTTGGAAGCCGCCCGTAGGTAAACGGGTTGTAGTTCATCCTGTTGCTCACCGATGGGTTCAGGTCTTTCCAGACACTACCGCTTAGTAAAAGTTTTTCGCTCATGGCGTAGGAACCGCCCACGTGCAACAAGTACTGTCGATCAGGGGCAGCCGTCATTAAGGTAGAGGTGCCTTCGCCGGTAGAAGTTCTGAACGTAGGTCCGCCCCAGGTCTGCAACATGGTCAGGCTGCTGAAAACGCTGAACCGGGGCGTCACGGAGTACTGCACCCGAGGCTCCACGTAAGAGACTGATCCCAGATTGCTGAACCCCGCCCCAGCGTTCAAACCGTAGCTAACCCGAGGCACAAAGGGAGCCGCCGCTTTCAGGGAATCCGAGGAGGGAGTATTGGTAATGTCCTGCGCCTGTCCTGGGAGTACCGCTACGGTCCACACCAGTAAGAGAAAGAAGGTTTGTATGAAAAGTTTGTTTGACATCTTGTATATAGAAAGGGTACCGCTGAAGGTTTTTAGAGGCACTACTAAGATAACAGTATTTGCTTTGATTAACGTAGGAACCCCGGTCAATAGTTTACTTCTTTCTGTTTTGGCGTTGTTTTCTGAAAACCGAGGTTAAAATAGGTGGACTCTTAAAACAGGTTGATCCTTTTTGTAAGGGTGAGCCAGGTAGATGAACGTTTTGGCATTGATGCTACCTTCAAATTGCGCATAAAATTGCTCATATTCCAGTTTTATCATCTTGGTTAACCCTGTTTTGTCCAACCTTGACTCCCCTTCTGTTACTCTGATTATCTCTCCATCTTCCTACTTGTTACTCCTAATTTGTCATCTTGGAAAGATCTTGTGGGCGAACGGTAGTTGCGGTAACTGCAGGCTTTTTTTGTTCGCTCATAAGATCCTTTCAGGATGACAAAAAGAATAAAAGGTTGAATGGCAATACTAAAGGATTGATTGACAATACAAGTACATTGCTTTTACCCTTTGCTTTGCTTGCTTAACCAGGCTTCTCTGCGGGCTTTAGCGTCTTTTGAGATTGACTGGCCTGTTTTCTCCAGCGGCACTAACTCTACCTGTGGGTCTCGGGCAAGGGTAAGCGGTACGGTTTTCTTCGTTCCCTGCTGTAATACCTCCAGTTGCACCTGATCGCCGGGTTTGTGATTGGTTAAAAGGCTATCTAACGTTTTCTGGCTGGAAAGTTTTTGGCCGTTTAGGGTAAGAAGCACATCGTCACGGTCCAGGCCTACTTTGTAGAGCGGGCTGTTGGAGAAAGTGCCTTGGGCAATGGTGGCCTGGTCGTTCTGGAACTTAAGTCCTTCCCAACCCAGAACCGCATCTTTGGAAGGCTGCAAAGCCAATCCCATTTGTTTGGCGAGGGCTTCATACGGGATCATTTCTTTTCCATGAATGTGCCGTTTAAAGAAATCCTGGGCGAAAGCGGCGTCTTTGGTCAGGTCAGCCAGGGCTTTTTCCAGTTCGGGAAGGGTGTAAGGTTTCTCGGGTTTGCCGTGGCGTTGCCAGAGCAGGCGCATGTAGTCATCCAAGGTCAGGTTCTTGAACTTGGTGCGCAGGGTGAAGTCCAGCCCGATGGCAATGGCGTTTCCGTAGGTGTAATAAGAGATATAGGTGTTGGTACGGTTGGTAGGGTCCACGGACCGGGAGGCATCAACGAAGGGCGCCTGCTGGCTCATTTCCACCGGAGAGAAATAGTCCTTGCCCGGTGATACCATTACCGACAGGATGGGATAACCCGCATTCTGCAGGTAATCGGCTTGGGAGGTAACCCCCGCTCTTTCCATCAGCAAAGAACCATAATAACTGGTAAACCCTTCGGCCAGCCACAATTCACCGCTCATGTTGGCATCAGCGAAATTGAAGGGCTCCAGGCTCTTTGGGCGGATGCGCTCCACGTTCCAGGCGTGGAAAAACTCGTGTGACAGCGTGCTCAGGTTGGGATTCATGCCGGTTTCCAGTGGGCGCGAGCTGGTGATGACCGTGGAGTTGCGGTGTTCCATGCCATCGCCAGGGGTGCCGGGCAGGTAGCAGGCGATAAACGTGTATTCCCCGAAGTCAAAGGCCGGAAGTTCGCCAAACACGGCTTGGGCTTCCTGTACAATGCGTTTGGCTTTCTGGGTATACTCGTCTAGTTGCTGCTCGGTGCCTTTGTGGTGCAGGCCTATCTTTATCTTTTGGGTGCGTCCTTTTTCCTGTATGGTCCACTCGCGCCATTTCAAATCGGCCAATTCAGTGGGGCTGTCCATGAGGTACTGGAAATCGGGGGCTGAGAAGGTGAGTGGCGCAGTCTCGGGCTTTAATTGCGTAGCGGCAGTCCAGTTTTGGCCAGCCGGTGGCGTGAATTTCACTTGTATGGGGGCTTTCTCCAGGCCATTGGCGTACATAAAGGTGGCCGGTGCGTTCAGGTGGGCGTGACTGGGGCTAACCCCGGCGTAGGTGCCATCAGGGTGATCGGCGAACAAAGTGTATTTCACGGTCACGGTTCCGTCATGACCCGAGGCATTCCATTGGTGCAGATTAGGCCGATTCACAGCCAGAGTGCGGCCTTGTCCATCGGTTACCTGCACGTTGTACACGTTTTTGGCGAACTCATGCAAGGCATAGCGGCCGGGGGAGGAACGGGCCATTCGCACTTCCAACACCGGGGAGGTCACGCCTTTGAAGGTGGCAGTGATGGTGGCCTCGTGGTGGACGGCATTTTCAAAAGAGACCTGGTAGTTGACGCTCTGTTGCGCCACAGCGGGAGTCGTAAAAGCCAAGGCCGCCAAGGCCAAAGCTGTGAAGAGGGTTTTCTTCATGGAGTGGGAGGTTTCAACCCCCAAGATACACACGAAAGCCAAAAACTTTCCTATCACGCCCAATTAGTTCCTTGTGGCGGAATTCCCGATTTCTGCAAAACCTGCGCCCGAATAAAGCCTGCGTAAAAGAAAGCATCATGCCGCGTTTTATAGCCGATTTCCTGAAACAAGGCCTCAAACGGAGGTAGGCCGCGGGCGGAGATGTGGCTGACTACCCTGAAAAACCGGTACATGCCCCACAGCAACAGCTTCTGCCAAAGCGGCTGCGTTTTAGGGGTGCAAAAATCGGTGTGCAACCAAAGGCCACCGGGAAGTAGGGCTTGGGAAAGCCGCTGCATCATGCCTAAGGCCTGATCAGGGGAAAATAAATCCAGCACAAAAGGGGTGAGTACCACGTGAAACGTTTCGTGCGGCAACAGGTCTTTCTCGGTCCCTAACCTGAATTCCACTTCTGTTTCGGTGGCTACTTTGGCGAGCCTGTCTTGTGCTTTCCCCACCATTTTTGGGGAGGGTTCCAGGTACAGCACGTACCCCGGATTGCTCTGGCGCAATAGTTCGGGGAGAATCCAGCCGCTGCCGCCGCCTAAAATCAAAACCCGTGCATTGGCAGGTACGAGGGAAAGAAAATGCGCCTGTGCCTGCTGCTGCGCCTTTCCAAACACCAGCTTCGCCATTAGGTCATACACCGGCGCGATGGAGTTGAAATCAGGGACAGTGGAGGACGGCATGCGCGATTTGGTCTTTCTAGTTAGAGGCTGTTTTCGCGAAAGTACGGCAAAAACGCATGCTGTTGGGAAAAGGTAACCCCAAGCCATTTGTCCCCTCTAGTAAACAAGAAAGCGGCAGAAAGTCGTTTCAGGGCAGGTTTCCCAAAAGCAGGCTCTAAACGTTTTCGATTGTTATAAGCCTTGAAGGGCAGGGCCTTTGAATCCAAAACTCGCGCTTAGTGCTGAAAGTGGCGGTCTACGGTTTCGCTGAGTTTGTTGAAGATGAAATCCTCGGTCTGTTCCCGCATTTTCTGGGCATCGCCTTTGAAGACCTGGCGGTATTCTTCCACTTTGTCTTTGAACAGGATGGAGATAAAGGTTGTCCCGATGGGTTTCTCCGCGTTCTCTGAGCCACCCGCCCCGAAAAGCCCGGTTACCGCCACGCAGACATCGGCTTTCAGGAGTTTGTGGAGGCCCTGTACCATTTCGTTTGTGACTTGCTGGCTCTCGGCGGTGTAGAGTTTCAGGGTCTCGGTTTTTACGCCCAGTACTTTGGTTTTGGCGACGGCGCTGTAGGTGACCATGCTGCCCAGAAAGACATCGGTGGTGCCGGTGGCCTCACTCAACGCCGAGGCTAGGCTTCCGCCGGTGCAGCTTTCGGCGAAAGCCAGTGACAGGTCTTTGTCTTTCAGTTTCATGATGAGCTGGGTCAGTTCGTCTGGTTTCATACGGTTTGTTTTCGGCCTATGAGCATGATACTGCTTTTAGGGAAATGGGTTGCCGGCGGGCTACTCCCAACACGAGCCGGGCCAGATACGTACTTTAAGAATCTTTCAGTTTAAGAGCCCTTTTCAAGGAATATGCCTAAAACGACGGGGCTCCTGATCTTGACCCTATGAAAAAAAGATTTCGGAAATTCGTAGCCTCTACTGCTTTGTTCACGGTGGAGTTAGTGGTGACGTGGACAGCCTTCATTCTTTGCCTGGTGCTATTTTTCTGGCTGGCCAAGGAGGTGCTGCCGGGCCGTGAGCTCAAGTTTGACAGCCGGGCGTTTGCCTGGGCCGATGAACGGGCCAATCCCACCCTGACGGAGTTTATCAAAGGCATTACGTTCCTGGCCTCGCGTAATTTCATCTCGGGGGCGGGTCTGATGCTGATCGGGTATTTTCTTTTCGTGAAAAAGCACAAATGGTACTCGCTCAAAGTGCCGGTGATTGCCGTGGGTAGTATCACTTTGAACTTGATTTTGAAGTATCTGTTCAACCGGCCCAGGCCCTTAGTGCCGCACCTGGTAGATTCCTACGGTCTCAGTTTCCCTAGCGGCCACGCCATGATCAGCGCTTCTTTTTATGGCCTGCTGATTTACCTGGTCTGGAAAAGCGTAGAAGAAACGCCCTGGCGCTTTCTCCTGATCACCCTGCTGTCACTGCTGATTTTGTTCATCGGGTTTAGCAGGGTCTACCTGCACGTGCACTACGCCACCGACGTGTTAGCCGGACTCGCGGCTGGGCTGGGTTGGGTAATCCTAGCCCTCTTTGTCTTGAACCGCATGGAGAAATTCTCTAAACGGAACCTGAACCCCGTGGTGAAAGGAGAGGGGCAGGTAGTCTCCTAAAGCAGGTTTGTTTTGGAAAGTGGCCAAAAAACACAGGCAAAAAATTTTCTGCAAGGCTATTGCAGTTACCGAAAAAGTAAATACTTTTGTGCACCCTATCGCAAGAAGGGGGCATTGATGCGCAGGTGGCGAAATTGGTAGACGCACTGTCTTCAGGCGGCAGCGCCTTCGGGTGTGGGAGTTCGAATCTCCCCCTGCGCACATCACTAGAAAGGCCTTGTAACTGAAAAGTTGCAAGGCCTTTTTCTTTTGGTATATGGGTAATTTTAGGGTTGGCAGCATGGGTCCAAGCGGAAAAGGTACTATCATCTACTCTTCCAGTTACTTATAATCCTTTTCAACGTTACTTACAGGAATAGGAGTAGATGCGTTTTGTGGCAGGGAGGAGGAAGTCGCCCGGCAGGACTATGGAGGATTCTATCGGGTACCCTTCTTCATTGTAGTTGTAGCGGATGAAGTAGTCAGAAAAGCTGGATCCGAACTCAAACCTTCTGGTTATTTTGTAGCGGGTGATGTTCCCTGCGGAGAGAATGGGCGGGAGTTGGTCAACGTACCCGGGGTGTCCACCCAATGACATGATGGGTAAGGCTGGAAAAGGGTTTTTCTTTCCGTCAAAAGTGACATAGACGCTATCTACGTACTTCTTGGATGGATCAGGTAACTCGCCCTCCTCAGCATAGGTTGTTTTTATGATCTGGTACAATCCGTCCTGGCTGTAGTCATAGGTTGAAATGGACAGAGCATAGGACATGTCTTCGGTATGAATGGAGGTGAGGAAGAGTCTCCCGGTAGGGACATGATAGCTGTGAAGGTAGATAAACGTCTGCTTGCCTGAGGGTGTGTTGACGCTCTTGGTTTGCCTAACCAGAAAGCCTTTGTCATCATACGTGTTCTCCCAGGAGACATCATTGGACTCTTCCCTAGCCAACCGGCCTTCGCTGTCATAGGCCAGCGAGATTCCATAAGAAAAGGGCTTTCCCAACGAGTCTACTGAGTTGACGTTAATCCTTTCAAGCTGCTCCCGCTCATTGAAGGCGTAACCGTAAGAATGGGGCACGGAAGAGTTGGGGTAAGAGATGGAACTGATATGACAGGGCCCTTCAGGGTCCACGGGTGAGTCCTCTTGGCACCCGAACAGCAGTGGAATCAAAAGAAGGGAGAGAAGCAGTTTCTTCATTTTTGTTAGCGAGGGTTGGCAATCAAAATAGGCCTGTGAAATACAACCTGCAAAACCGAATGACTATATACAAATCTTTAGCCGGCATGCAGAATCAAAAAAGATAAAGGTACGCCTGAAGTTAACCGATAAATAAAGGAAGTGGAGGGGCCGAACCGATGATGGATTATTTTGATTTCAGTACCTTGTCTAATTCCTTGAATAGCGATTCAACGAAAGCCCGTGTCTGCTGCTGGTAACTAGACATGGTGCTTAGAAACTCTACATCATCCTTTTTGTCATCTGGAGGTGTTGGACCCAAAAACCTTTCGCCAGGAATGGGTTGGTTGCCCATGGTAAAGGTGGTATTGGTCACTTCCGCGCTATATCTTCCTTCCTGCAGGCTGATCTTCAAGTCGTACTCAAACAACACGGGCTTAAACATTCCATTGCTTTCTACGGTGATTTTTTGGATTGCATTGCGGACTACCACCTCCCCCTCAGACGTATTTTTCTGGTGTCCTTGAAGGGCTTTATAGTAGTTCTGTACAAAATCGTCTGCTAATACCTGTAGATCCTCCCTTGACGCTTTTGGCGCTTTTCCAGTGTGTTTAAATTTCACTGTCTGCACCGCCACAAGGATAGGCAGGAGCAGGAAGAGGAAGGAGAGAAGTCTTTTCAATGAATTTTGTATGGAGTTATCGGTAGTACTTCCTGTAGGTAGTTGTTTGTTCCCGTAGGTTATTATTGCCAAGGTGCTGCACTTCGGATCTGAAAACCAACTCCAGGGTGCTCCGCTCCAATCGAAGCACCTCATACCACATTCCACGGATGTATAGATACTTCTTATCTGCTGACTCCCTTAGTTGTAATCCTTCAGTTGTTGCGAAGAATGGGGTGCCATCAGGCATATTGAAAAGACTGAAAGTGAGAGAATCCTCTGAGAATAATAACCTAGTATGGCCAAAGAGAGCATTGGTGGAGGAGGTGTGCAAAAGTAATTTGTCATGGTTAAACTCTTCGGTCTTTACGTCGGTGATACTCCATTCCCCCTGCAGCATGGCTTTTACATCTGCCAAGGTTACTTCATCCTCATCGTCACCGCAGCTGGAGAATATTAGTAAAAGTAGCAGTAATAAGGGAAATGGTCTTTTCATTAGTGACAGAGTTTTTTGTAAATACCAGCCTAAACAAGCCAACCGGACGCTGATGGACCGTGTCAAAACCCATGAATGATATTCATCTTATAAATAAAGTGAGCCCGTCAAAGATGAATCGCTTCGCTTTTGGGCTTGATTCAGGTTTGATCCCTTTGGGAATAGATTCAAGACAAAATTGGCAATCAATATAAGGTGTGGAAAATAAAAAAGGAAAGCCGGCAACTCTCCTTTAATTCTATAATAGAATAATAAGTGATTTCTACTGAGCTTGTCCTTATTTGAGAGAACCTTTGTTTGTTCTGAACATCAAGCCAAAAGTCAAGGAGTTACCTCCTGCATGTTGAAGGTAGTAAGTGCCATTCCTTCTCTGAAAATACTTCTGACTGTCAATATCACGGCGATAATTCACAAATAAGTAGGCGTTATTGAAGTAAAAGCCTAGCTCGGCACCTCCTACAGGGGAGGCCATTAGCCCAGGAGTTTCTATGATTGTGCCTGGCTCGTAGTTGTTTTGGTTGTATTTGACGGGCACTATCGCAGCGTTTAAGGCCAAACCTCCTTCCACAATCAATCTTACATTAGAGGCAAGGGGTAGCTTGTAGCCAACCAGAGCAGGTATTTGGAGGTAGGTCACTGTCTTTGGCTTATTCTCATAGAAAGAACTCCCCACATGGTCGGCTCCCTTTACTATGCGATTCGCCTCAAACTTCAATTGAAAGGCCTTGCTTAGGTCAGTCCCAAGGACCACCCCTAAAGTATAGTCTTTATGCGGGACAAAGTCATCTCCACCGCTTCTGTGTAGATCTACTTCAGTGCCAGACACCGAAAACTTGGTAAAGCCTCCCTTGATGCCGAAATAGGTCTTTGGGGTGAATGGGCTATCCTGGCCAAAGGACGCTTTTGCTACTGCAAGAAGTAATAGGAGTGAGTAGAATTTCTTCATTTAATCTAAATTCTTAGTGGGCGATTTTGCGGCAAATGTACGCACTACTATCCTAGTGTTCCACTAAATGAATTTTTGAATCCTTTTGTCCAATACTTCTTCTATTTTAAGTTTTAACCCATGTATACCGCTTTTTTGTTATAGGTAGTCTGCAATGGTGTTTTGGGGCTGGTTTTGAGAAAATAGGGCAAAATCTACTGCCTTCCTTTTTTGAACGTAAAGATGGCCGCTACATCAAACGCCATCCCCAGGGTGAAAGCCGAAGCAAAAGCTGCCCGGGCATTTCTTACCTTTTTATCTCGTTCACCAGACTTTTGATGGTAAACCACCATTGCCTGTTTATACTCGTTGCTTAGTTGCTGAAAGGCCGCAGGGTCGGTTCTGGCAGCGGCCTCTAGGGCATATCTATATTCTAACGTGGGGTCATAAGGCTTTTTGTAAAGCCCCGGAGCCATCAGGTAGTATCCCGCACTGGCAATGTTCAAGCCTAAGCCCACCAACAAAAACCTGTCTGCTCTTTTTTTATAGGTATAGGGGTTAGTCTCCTGAGGGAGGGAGGGTAATGACAAATTGATGCTTTGAGGGGTAACAGTAGGCTTTGTGGCTAAAGCTAGGGTAGCCTGGGCCATCCCTCCGTAAGAAATGGTGAGGGCTAGTAAAACGAGTATCAATTTTCTCATATAGTTTAGTTTTTACTAAGATAGGAAACCTTTCACAAAGAAGGTTCTTTCCCAGGCTTGCTCTTTTGAGCAAATATTCTGATTTCAGGCTAAAAGCAAGATGAAAATCCCCATTCAAAACAAAGTCTTTCTGTAACTTCCTTACGCTAGTCTTTAGGAATTGACTTCTTAGCTAATCAACAAATGAGGCAAGCTGATCTGCTCCAGATAGAGATCAAAGAAGGGCTCCTCGGTGAGGGCGGTGATTTTCTCGTTTCGGTTTCTGGCTGGTGAGAAGTGGACCTCGGCAAAGAAATTTGGAGTCCAATAGAGTTGCACTTCAAACTCGGCTTCGGTACGGCTGGCCAGATGCCGGCCATGCGTCAGGAGATAGTCGGCCCGATCGGCGAAATCTAAGTAAAGAAAGCCCAGGAGATACAGCATGTTCCATATACGAAGCAGGGCAGAGGGACGGATTTTACGGCCGCGGCTTTCCGAAGGACACACCTTTATGTATCTGAGTGAGGTAGGTCTTGCGTAGAAAGCCTGAACCAACAGGATTGCCTATGCAGGAGAAAGTGGAAGATAGCGGCAAAAAAGCAGGGGCGGTGCTCACCGTCATCACGCTGCAGGTGGTGATTGCGTGGCTGGTGTTTGTGGGGTCAGTGCTCTTGTTTTTTTGGATGGCTACGGTGGTGTTTATAGAGCAGGAGAAAGAACTGGACCAAGCGGCTTTCGCTTTCGCCGGGGACATCACCGACCCCGAGACCACCGATGCCATGTATTTCATCACCTTCTTCGGGTCCAAGAACTTCCTCATTTTCGGGTCGCTGGGATTGGCGCTTTTGTTCCTGGTTTTCAGAAAATGGCGGTTTTACTCGCTCAAGATCATTGCCATCTCGGCTACTACCACGCTCTTCAACCAAAGCATGAAACTCTTCTTTGCCCGCCCTCGGCCCGATACCGCTTTCATGCAGGTGAATGGCAACAGTTTTCCCAGCGGCCATGCCATGATTGGTGGCGCGTTCTGGGGGTTGATCGTGTACCTGGTCTGGACCAATGTGCGGCAGGTTTGGCTTCGGTGGGTGCTGAGCATTCTGCTGGGAATCTGGATTCTGCTCATCGGCTTCAGCCGGGTGTACCTCAACGTGCACTATGCCTCAGATGTGCTGGCCGGGTGGGCGGCAGGCATCTTCTGGCTTATCATCGCTATTTTCCTGCTGAACAAACTGCAGCAACGGCTGGGCCGGAAAGTGGAAAAGCAAATAGAGGGCTGAGCTTTGATGCGCTTCTAAAAGAAAAATTCGGCCGGAAGAAGAAGGAAGCGGGCACCAGAGAAGTCTTTCTGATGTATTTTGAAATAAAAATGACAAATTTACGCCTGAAACTGACCTTACACCTGTACAGAGTTATCTGTCAAAAACGCATCATATGATTATTACGCCCAGAGTACGCGGCTTTATCTGCCTGACCTCCCATCCTAAAGGATGCGAGCAGAATGTAGTGAACCAGATCAACTATGTGAAATCTAAGGGTACTATTGACGGACCAAAGAAGGTTTTGGTGATAGGTGCCTCCACCGGTTTTGGGCTGGCTTCCAGAATCACCAGTGCCTTTGGGTCAAACGCCGCCACCATTGGGGTGTACTTTGAGAAACCATCGGCCGAGGGGAAACCGGGTTCGCCGGGCTGGTACAACACTGCCGCTTTTGAGAAACAGGCGCATGAGGCCGGGCTGTATGCCAAAAGCATTAACGGCGATGCCTTCTCTGACGAAATCAAGCAGAAAACGCTGGACCTCATCAAAACCGATCTGGGTCAGGTAGACTTGGTGATCTATAGCCTGGCATCGCCGCGCCGTGTGCACCCAAAAACCGGGGTCATCCATAACTCCGTGCTGAAACCCATTGGGCAAACGTTCTCAAACAAAACCGTTGATTTCCATACCGGCAACGTGACCGAGGTAAGCATCACCCCGGCCTCTGAAGAAGACATTGAAAATACCGTGGCCGTAATGGGCGGCGAAGATTGGGCCATGTGGATCGATGCCCTGAAAGCCGCCAATTTATTGGCTCCGGGCGCAACCACCGTAGCGTACTCGTACATTGGGCCGGCTCTTACGGAGGCGGTGTACCGCAAAGGCACCATCGGGCGCGCCAAAGACCACCTGGAGGCCACCGCCTTCACCATCACCGATACCCTGAAGGACCTGAACGGAAAAGCCTACGTTTCTGTGAACAAGGCCTTGGTGACCCAAGCCAGCTCGGCCATTCCGGTTATTCCCTTGTATATCTCCTTGCTGTACAAGGTGATGAAAGCCAAAGGAATCCACGAAGGTACTATTGAGCAGATTCAGCGCCTGTACCAGGAAAGACTGTACACCGGTTCAGAAGTTCCCGTAGACGAGAAAGGCAGAATCAGGATTGATGACTGGGAGATGCGTGACGATGTACAGGCCGAAGTAGCCACTCTTTGGGAGCAAGCCACCACTGAGAACCTTTCTGAGATTGGTGACCTGGCCGGCTACCGCACCGATTTCTTCAACCTGTTCGGGTTTGAAGTGGAAGGCGTAGAATACGGAACCGACGTAAACGAAGTAGTGGAAGTGCCAGGACTGGTATAAGCTGCTTTCCAGGTAAATCCTTTTTACCTTAGTATTCAGAAAGGACCCCGAAAACGAAAAGTAATAGCTCTTTACCGGAGCAGTTCTTTTCGTTTTAGGGGTCCTCTCTGTATTTCAGGCCAAAAACAGGCCGAAGAATTTGAAGCGAACCCAACCTCTCCTCTAAACCTTGATCTGCACCCGCAAAGCTTTGAGGCCACTAACGCCTTGCAGGTCTTCCACTTCCAGTTGTTCCACGTGTTCGGTTAAGATGCCTTTGTTCTGGAGGTATTCAATATATTCCAGGTACTCGTTGGCTTCGCGGACTTGGGAGTAGACAATGGCTATTTTTCCGGGTTGGGTGAGGCGTTCCTCGGTGTCCCGCACCAAGGCTTTGTCAATGCGCTTCTTCACGATCTCGTAGCGGATGTTATAGGCGCCGTCTACATCGAACTTGCGCTCGTCTTGCCGGAACCTAATGGCCAACGGCTGGCTGTGTATCAAAATCAGCTGGGTAGTTTCCAGAGGTACTTTCAATTTGGGCTTGAGAGCATGGGTGCGCTGAGCTACTTCACAAATCACCATCAGTTGCCAGAGACGCAGGTTCCGGAGAAACATCAGGTCAAAGGGCTGGTTTTCTACCAAAGACTGTCCCACATAGATGTTGAACTCCACGCCATCGGTCACAAAACGCTCAAAGTAATGCGGGTACATCTGCTGGGCGTTCAGTTCTTCCTGCTCCACGTACTCAGAGATGGTCTCGTTGATGAGCGTGAGGCTTTCCTCGAAGGCCTTGCGGCGTTTGTACAGAATGCCCAAGGTGGGGTCCATGGCGTTGCGATAGTCTTGGATGTGCGCCACCAACTCAGGATGGGTGACCTCCAGAAACTGGAACATGGGTTCTACCTGGGTGCGCAAAGTCTCAAAGATGGTGATGCCGTCTTGAATCAAAACGCCTTTTTTGAGTTGCCGCAGGTGCTTGGAAACCGAGAACCGCAGCTCGTCCAGAATGGGCAGAGAGTGAACCTCCACGGCTTTTTTCAGAATGCGCTCAGCTAGTTGCAGGTGCTCTACCAAGTCTCCCAAGATGGCAGTATTCCGCTCAGTACTAGAACCTCGCACATCGGCGACGGCGTAGAGCGGATAGACATCGGGGAAGATGATGGCTTCCATCTCTGGGTTTGGGGCAATGGGAGAGGCGTTGATCTTGTCCAGCAGGTTCATGGCGGCCTCCCGGAAGCGCCACTCCAGCACCGGATGGATGGCCGTGAACTTCTCCCTGATCACCGACTGAACCCGCGCCTCAATCTCTTCTGAGTTTCGGTTCACCGCCACTGAGAAAAGCGGCAAAAACTGCTCTACTTTGGTGATGGAGAAATTGTCCAGGTCGCCGGGATTGGGAGAACCAAGCTCCAAAATGCCAATCGGGTCATTCCCGTAGCGCAGCAAGGCCAGCACAATGTTCCGGATGCCCATGCTCAGCATTTCCTCCCGTACGCCGTCGGGAAGATGTTCGGTATTCTCTACGTTCTTGATGACCAGCGGCTCACCGTCTCGTACCAGTTCGTCATAAATGGCCTTAAAACCGGCGTAGCTGGAACTGGTGATCTCGCTCTGCAGCAGAAAGCTGTGGTTGATCTTGTTCCCGAAATTGACGAACGCGCTCTTGTTTTTATGGAAAGCCGCCACGCCCAACTGCAGGTGCGGCCGCTTGAACAGAACCCTGATTTTTTCCTGTAACTGCTCAAACCGGTCAGGGGCCAACATCACGTCGCGCTCCAAGAGGTCATTTTTCAAGGAAGACAATACCTCCTGATCGGTGACGTCCAGCAGGTTCATGATGTAGAAACCGCTGATCTCAAAATTCTGGGGCGGAAGCAACTCCATCCAGATGTCCATGTCCCGGATGTTGTCCAGCATGGTCTGAATATCTTCCTCGCTCAGCTCTGGGAGCGATTGGGTGAGCGTGATGTCCAGAAACTGGGTGTTGAGCACCACGTTGTAGTGGCGGTACAGGCCCAGTTGGTAGTCAGGAACGGTATAGATCAGGAACTCCTCGTGCGGTACCTGCACCTGGTAGAATTTCTCCAGGATCATGAGGTACACCATGCGCACCCGGTTGAAAAGCATGCGGTGCTCATCAATGTTGAGGGGGCGTTTGAGGTGTTTGTTCTCGTTGAGGATGATCTGCTTGAAAGGCTGCGTGTAGTAGAAACTGGCATCGTACCGAGGACCCACCGCGCCGCTGGCCTCTGATTCATGCGTGGCCGGCGGAAAAATGGCCGTCATGAGCAGATCAATCAGGCACGTATGCTGCGGACCCAGGGCGTTCAGATCAGTGATCGGCTCCAGAATCTCCGGAATCTCTTTCAACTGCCGGCTGATTTCCTGGGCACAGAGCATAAAGCTGCTTTTGCAGTCGTCTTCAAACCGCTGCCAATAGGAAATGATGGGTTTCAGGCTTAAATAAGCCGTAAACGGAAACGAAGTAACACTAATCTGATAGTCGTTGGGTTGCATACAGGGCTTTTAACGCAAAAACCAGTACCCAGATACAAAATAAGCCGATCAGTCGTAATCCAGGATTTGATAAGGCGAGAATGCACCTGAAAAAACGGAACATCGCTTCCCAAGGCCAGCCTGTTTTTAACTCCTTTTTATAAAAACGGCCTTAAATCAACCCGAAAGAAATCCTGACCGAACGCTGCCCTATTTCTGGAACAGCACCACCATAGATACCGGCGGAACCGCAATCTGGCCTTTCACGGTGCGTCCGCCTTCCAGTTGAATGGTCTCGCCCTCGGCGGCTATTGTCCATTCTCCGTTCAGCCGAATATCGGCGGCAGTTTCGCGGCTATTGTAATACACCAGAATGTTTTTCCAGGAATCACCGTTGGCATGGTCTTTCAACTGATATCCTACCAGACCCGGATAGGTGGTCTTGAACTCCAGGTGTTTGGTCACCAGCTGGGCAGTAGGCATCCGGAACGCGGGGTGCGCTTTGCGCAGGGCAATAAGGTTTTTGTAATAAGTGAATACCTCAGGGTAAGCCGATTTCCAGTTCCAGTTGATCTGGTTGATGGCATCGGGGAGGTTGTAGCTGTTGTGTTCGCCGTTTTTGGTGCGCAACATTTCTACGCCCGCGTGCAGAAAGGCAGTTCCCTGCGAGGTAAGCACGATGGCGTTTGAGAGCAGGTGCATTCTCTGGAGCTGTTTGGAAGTGGCCTCAGGGTTGGAGGCCTTCAGCTTGTCAAACAAGGTGAGGTTATCATGGCACGATACATAGGAAACAGCCTGCCACGGCTCGCGCGCCCAAAAGGCTTTGGAGTAATTGACCTTTTTGATGTCAACCTGCGGATGCGGCACGCTGCCCACCACCCCAAATTTGATGGCTTCCTCGGTGTCTTTGGCGCCGCTCACAAATCCTTTTCCCTTCTCATTGAAGACCGATCCCTTAATGGCATCTCTTATGTCGTCTGAAAAGGCGGCCACGTGGGTAAGAAGATGGGTATTGGCTTTCAGGGCTTTTGCATTATCGGGAAGGGGGCTGCTTCCGGCTGTCCAGCCTTCTCCGTAGATAATAATGTTGGGGTTGATTTTCTTCAGCTCCGCCGATAGCTGGTTCATGGTTTCCAGATCATGAATGGCCATCAAATCGAATCGGAACCCATCCAAGTGATACTCACGGGCCCAGAACTTGCAGGACTCAATGATGAACTTGCGGGCCATGGCACGTTCGCTGGCGGTCTCGTTTCCGCAAGCCGAAGCGTCTGAGTATTTCCCGTCGGGGGTTTGGCGGTAATAATAGTCGGGGAACTCCAGGTTGAAGTTAGAGCCTTTCGTGAGGCCGGTATGGTTGTACACCACGTCCAACACCACTCCCAGACCCTGGTCATGGAAGCCCTTTACCATCTGCTTGAATTCTTTAATCCGCACCTCGGCCCGGAAAGGGTCAGAGGCATAGGACCCCTCGGGCACGTTGTAGTTCTGCGGATCGTAGCCCCAGTTGAATTGGGGTTTGGCAAGGTTGGCCTCATCTACAGACCGGTAGTCAAAAGCAGGCAGCAGGTGGATGTGCGTCACGCCCAATTCCTTCATGTGGTCAATACCCGTGGCCAGTCCTTCTTTATTTTTGGTACCCGTCTCTACCATGCCCAGAAACTTGCCGGGTTTCGTGCTCCCCGATGTAGCATGGGTGGTGATGTCCCGTACATGCGCTTCCCACAACACCACGTCATTTGGCGATTTCACCACGGGACCTTTGTCCTGCTTCCAGCCTTCGGGGTTGGTAGAGGCCAGATCCAGAACCATTGCCCGATGCCCATTCACGCCCACCGCAGTAGCATAGATTCCGGGGGTTTCGTCCAGCCAATGCCCGCTGACTTTGACATGGTACGTGTAATAAACGCCTTGTAGATCCTTCTTCACCGTAAGCGACCAGAGGCCTTTTTCCCCTTTAACCATGGGGAAGCCTTCCCGGGCAGATCCACCATCTCCCTTGTCATACAGCTTCACTACCACTTCCTCTGCCACCGGCGACCACAACTTGAACGCAGTACCCTGGGGTGAATATTCCGTCCAAAGGTTGGCTTCCACCGGAGTGGGATATTGGTCAAACTTATGGGTTTGTGCCCAAAGGGTGGCAGAGGTCATCAGGAACAGAAGGGAAAAGAGTAAAGAATTCAGTTTACGGCGTTTCATAAGATTGGTAAAAACAAAAACAGATGCCAGGTGAAAACTACAGAATCGCCCTTGTATTTGCCTTGTGAAAAAAGGAAAATATCTAACAAAATCCCACAAAGGCTCTTACCTGAAAGATTAAACCCAGAAAAGCAGCTTCTTGCTTGTTTTTAGTAAAACAGGCAAAAAATGATTCTGCACTTGTCCAAGGAAAGGATTTCTGTTCTCGCATAGCGAAGTAGGCAATAATTCATATAGGTCGTACAATGAGCAATAGGCTAGGCGCATGCGTACCTAGCCTATTGCTCATTGTAAGTAGTACCGTTTCTAAGAGCAGTGGCATAAGTAAACCATGAAACAGAGGAAGGTAGCCAAGTGGTACGAAGAGGTGAAGAAAAGACTGTCTGAGCGTCAGCCAGTTTCTTTAATTCTTGATTCTTTTGGTTAGGTTGAGCATCAAGGATCAACCTGACAAACCCCAGCAGGAAGCGGCTCCAGCCCTGAGGCTCGGTAGGGAAGGAAGTAGGAAGTCAGGACCCATAAAGAGGTTTGAGGCTATCGCCTCACTGATTTGCAAACTTCAGCCCATGGTAGGTCCAAGTCACAGACTTGAACCATGGTAATTATTAAACCATGAAAAAGGATCAGCAGAAAAAGTCATCCCCCTACCCCCTTCAAAGGGGGACATGCGCTTAAGAAACAGTAAGGAGGTCGTTGGTGAGAACACCAACAACGGGGACAAACAATAACAACGGCGGGCGCAGGTGAGTAGAGGGACTTTGTAAGTGCCTAAGAGGGAAAGCAGGCTCAAGAACTCCTCCCCCTATCAAAGCCTAGATAAGACCAAAGCCATTACCCTTCCTCCGTTTTAATCCGGCTTGAAAGCAACGCTACACTTATCCCCATCAAGGCAATGGTGGCAAACGAAAGCCGAAGGCTACTGATACCCGCCAACATCCCGATCAGGGGAGGGCCCACCAGGAAGCCGGCGAAGCCAATGGTAGAGACTGCTGCCAAGGCCATACTGGGAGCCATGGTTTTGCTTTTACCAGCCACACCGTACACCAACGGAACCACCGCCGATACACCTGCGCCTACCAGTAGGAAACCAATGATAGCCGTAACCAGGTTCGGGAAAGCCACAGAGATCGTGAAACCTATCGCCGTTAGGAGGCCGCTGAACTGCAGAACACGTTTCAGGCCCAGTTTCATGGTAAGCCAGTCGGCGATGAAGCGGGTGAAAGCCATGGTGCTCATGAAGGCGGTGTAGCCGGCGGCAACCCAGGCTTTCTCGGCGCCCACTACTTTCTGGAAATACACGCCGCTCCAGTCAAACATGGCGCCTTCGCATATAAGCGAGCAGAAGGCAATCAGGCCCAGGCCCATGAGGGATTTGTCTGGTTTCACAAAGAGCGGCTGATCGGCGGGTACTGGGGCGTCCTTCGGGAAAGTATAAGGATAGGCAATGGCCGTTCCAGCCAGGATGACGGCCATGATGATGAAAAAATGCTCCAACGGTTCTACATCGGCCCCAATCATAAGGGTACCAACGGCGGCGCCCGCAAAACCAGCCAGACTCCAGAGGCCGTGGAAGGAAGCCATGATGGATTTCTTGTACAGGCTCTCCACACCCACCGCCTGAGTGTTTACCGAGATATTGGCCATGTTGCTGGCAAACCCGAAGAGGAACAACACCGAGACCAGATGCAGAATGCTTTGGCTCATCCCAATCAACACCAGCGTGGAGCTGTACAGGAGCAAGGCAAAGGTCACCACTTTCCGGCTACCGATCTTGGAGGTAAGCCAGCCGGTGAACGGAAGGGAAAGCATGAGGCCCACCGGAAGAGCGAAAAGCACCGCGCCTAGTTGGGTTTCGGAAAGGTGAAGCTTTTGTTGGATGCTGGGAATGCGGGATCCCCAACTGGAAAAACAAAGACCCAACAAAAAGAACAGCGTACTAACGGCGATTCGATGGGCTTTTCTTGAAAGGGGGAGAGAAGCGGAAGAAAGCATGTACTAAAATGAAATTCAGGCAAAAATACATCTTTGTACGGGAAGGAACTACCAGAAGCCCAATTCAAGTCATCGGGTTGAAAGTTTCTTCCGCTGTTCCCGGGTGTAGGTTGGCTTGCTCAGTATAGATAGTTCAGGTCGGTTTTCGGCATCTTTACCCCTTTGATCCTCCGTTTTTGCCTTGTTTTTCTGGAACTGGGCGTGAAAAGGAAGATCTTAGGAGGAATTGCTTTGGCCCGATGGGGTAAAAAAGAACCTGCCTCCCTCCTGGAAAATCCAGAGAGGAGGCAGGTTCTTTTTTTTGAGCTTTAGTGAGTTTTATGCTTTTTTTCAGAAAAGAGGCTTACATCAGGTTACTTGGTGCTGTCGCCTTTAAGAATGGTGAGCATGTTCATTTCCAGGGTAGGATAGGCGGTTTCCACAATGCGGCCCACTTCCTTGCCCTCGCGGTACAGAATGAAGGTAGGAACGGCCGTGATGTTATCGGCTTTCTCTTCGCCGTTGAACCCGGATTTGTCTTCGCGCAGACTGATCAGGTTAAAGCGGGAGTGGGGGAAATGAGCAAAATCCAGCACCTTGTAAAACCGGGGAATATCGCGCTGGCTGTCTTCGCACCAGCTGCCCATGTAGCCTTTTACCGTCACGTTTTCCAGCAAAGGCACCAACTCGTCCATGATTTTCTGGTTGGGCGTGTAGCGCTGATAGGCCGGGTGAAACCAGGTGCTGTATGGGGCATTTTCAAATGCCGCGCGGTTGGTGGACCCGATCAGGATGTTCCCGTTTCCGGATTTGTCTTTCTCTTCCCGGTTCTTGTTCGCGTCAAGGCCGGTTTGACCAAGAGCCGAATAACCAGATTGATCAGCGGAAGAAGTAGCTTGGCGGGCGCAGGAGAAAACCCCCAGGGCCAGTATGGAAAGTAAAAACAATCTGAAATGCATCTTCAACAGTACGTTTGAAAAAGTAAATACACGGGGATGAAGGAGAAACGATATTTCTCGCGCAAAAGATATGCCTCCGGGAAAAACTTCAGGCCTTAGATGGTCTCCAAGGCACGCGGGGCGTCCAGATCCACGAACTCCCCTTCCCAACGGGCAATCACGGCAGTAGCCAGGCAGTTTCCGATCACGTTCACCGAGGTACGGGCCATGTCCATCAGTTCGTCAATGCCCAGGATGATGAAAATAGGTTCTACCGGCAGGTTGAAAGAAGCCGCGGTACCCAACAGAATCACCAAAGAAGCGCGCGGTACCCCGGCAATCCCTTTACTGGTGAGCATCAAGGTAAACACCATCAATAACTGCTGTTCCCAAGGCATCTCAATACCGGCAGCCTGCGCCACAAAGATGGAAGCTAGGGAAAGGTAAAGCGTAGAACCGTCCAGGTTGAAGCTGTAGCCCATGGGCATCACAAAAGCCACAATCTTGCGCGGTACCCCAATAGATTCCATGGCTTCCATGGCGCGCGGCAAGGCGGCCTCAGAACTGGTGGTGGCAAAAGCGATGGAAACTGGCTCCGCGATGGCCTGCACAAACATCTTCACCGGAATCCTGAAAATGAGCGCTACTGGTAACAACACCAGCAATAAGAACGCTATCAACGCCACGTACAGCGTAGCCAACAGCTTGAAGAGGTTCACCAGAATCCCGAAGCCCATGTGGCCCACGGTGTAGGCAATGGCCGCGCCCACCGCAATAGGGGCGAAGAACATGATGATGTTGGTGAACTTGAACATGGTCTCGGCCAGGCTCTCGGTGACTTCCAGCAACGGACGGCGCTTGCGCTCGTTCAGCATGGCCAGCGCAATTCCGAAGAGCACGCTGAATACCACAATCTGCAGTACCTGTCCCTCGGCCACCGATTTAGCGATGTTTTCCGGAAAGATGTGCAAAATGATGTCTTGCCAAGTTTGGGGCGGCGGCGCGGTGATCTCGTCGCTGGTTTGGCCTTTCAGCACAATGCCGTCGCCGGCCCGGCTGATGTTAATGGCGGCCAAACCGATGAAAAGCGCAATGGTGGTCACAATCTCGAAATAGATCAGCGCTTTTCCGCCCATTTTGCCTACCTGTTTCAGGTTAGAATGGCCGGCAATACCCACCACCAACGTCGCGAAAATGAGCGGCGCAATGACGGTTTTCACCATCTTCAGGAAAATCTTGCTTAAAACGTTCAACCCAGAAGCGAACGCCGGGAAACTGTAGCCAATCTCGGCACCCACCACCATGCTCACCAAAATCCAGGTAGTGAGGGATTTCTTCTGTTTGGCAAACAGCAGGAGCACGGCAATACCTACCCACCGGATGGCGGTAAGCACCATTTCAGGAAGTGCGATAAGGCCGTAGTTTTGACACAGCGTGAGCACAACTGCCACCGTGAGAATCACAAAAGCCGAGAGGGCGAGCGTGGATTTTTTCATAAAGGAGTTCAGTACTTTTCCTTTCCGAGGAAGGGAAAGCAGGGGTTTTTATTTGGTTGAGTAACCCGTCTTGAAGACAAGTTAAGGTATTGGAACCTACAAATATACTTTTTTCTTCCGGTTCGTAAAGAAGCCAAGCGTTCTAAGGCCGTTTTTGAAAACCGGAGGCAAAAACACGTTTTTTATTGGGCTTTGCTTCTTTTTTGCTACACTTGAACTTCGCAACCGCTACTTTTCACTATGCTACTATGGAATTTGGAGGCCCGGGACCTCACTTTGCGTTACACCTGGAAAATCTCAAGAAATGCCTCTGATGTCAAGACCAATCTTTTTGTAACTGTAGGTGATGATCGGTTTCAGGGAAGGGGAGAAGCCGCACCCAATACCCGCTATGGCGAAACCCCAGATTTACTGCAGCAGCAGTTCCAGACTTTGCAAGCCAACGGCCTGGATCAGGTGGCATCAGTAGAAGAACTCCAGCACCTCATGCGCCTGCATCCGGTGTTGCCAGCCCTTCGGTTTGCCATTGAATCTGCGTTCGTGCACTACCTCTGCCGAAAAAACGGGCAAACCGTCACCGAGTTTTTAGGGGTGACCCCGGTGTCTTCGGCCCCCACGGCCTATTCCTATCCTATCATGGAACCCGGTAAAATCGCCGCCTTTACCAAAGAGCACGGCCTGCATCGGTTTGAGTACCTGAAAGTAAAGGTAAACCAGGAAAGCGGCCTTCACATGCTTTCTGAAGTGGTGAAAGCCACCTCGCAGGGCCTGATTATAGACGCGAACGAAGCCTGGCAAGACCCAGATTCTCTGATGCGGTTTTTCGAAGGCCTGAAGAAGTACCCTATCCTCATGATCGAGCAGCCTATGCCCTCGCAACTAGAGGAGGAATACCTCTACCTTAAAAAGCGCTCGCCATACGACCTTTTCGCTGATGAATCTGTCACCGACCACGCCGATTGGGACCTGCTACAGCAGCAATTCCACGGAGTGAACATGAAACTGATGAAGGCAGGCGGCTACCTGAACGGCTTGGAAATCCTTCAAAAGACACGCTCTCTGGGCCTGAAAACCATGATTGGCTGCATGATGGAAACCTCTATGGCTATCTGGTCTGCCCTGCAACTGGCACATGGCGTAAACCTGCTGGACCTTGACGGAATGCTGGTAGTGAAAGATGAGCCCTTTCACCTAGTGCGCGAAGAAGCCGGAAGACTGTACCCTGTGGAGCAACCGTAAAAGGGACATAGTTATAAAAGCAAAAAGCCACTTGTCGGTTAAGGCAGGTGGCTTTTTGCTTAGAATAGAATTTGTTTTACATGGCATCAACCATGGTTTTTACCTGTTGCGCATGCTGTAAGTGTAACCTTAAGGCTGGCAAGGTGGCATCAATGAAGGTCTGAACCTCTGGATCGGTGATTTGTTGATCAGCAGTTTCATACAGAGTGATGGCTTCTTGGTGCGCCTGTACCTGGGCAGTGGCAAAGGCTTTGTCAAAGGCAATTCCTGACTGGCCTTGCAAACTGTTTACAATTGTCACCTTAGCCGGAGGCAAGGTAGTAGGAAGTTGCACATCTCTTTCATCAGCCATTTCCATGATTTTCTGAGCGGTCATTGTGTGGTCTTCCACCAGCATTTCGCCAAACATCTGTACATCATCTGTCTCTCCTTTGGTCTGGGCCATGGTGCCGGTAGTGATCTCAAACATATCACTTTGGGCCGCAGCCTGTAAAAATGTTGCTACCCTGGCGTTGTCCTGACCCATGTCTGCATCCTCATCATCGTCATCACACGAGACCATCACCGTGCAGCTTACCATTAACGCCCATAAGAGCATCCATACGTTAGTTTTTTTCATAGTAAATCTTTGTTAAACATGAATACAATTGTGTACGGCGCGAAAAGGTAAATGCTTTAAAAAGTGATACTTATTCCGGTATTTGGGTATAAACCATATTATGCATATATAAATAGTTTAATTTTTAAACATTGCCTTGGTTAATCTAACTGGTGTATAAATGGTGGATCTTTTTAGAAGATTTTTCTTTAAAAATCAAGAGCTTGGCTTAACAGATTTCCTAAGAGAGGATAGTGGACGGGTTAGTAGGATAACTGTAAGGATTTGCCCTTGTCCGGTCTATTGGCCAAGGCATTTTCTGCCCATGGTTTTCTTAAGAAAATGCCTCCTCTCTGTCTGAAAAGGTTTTCTGACAGAGAGGAGGCAAGAAGGATAAAGGAGGGAGTGACTCCTATTGCTTTTTCTTTTCTTCAGCGGCTAACTGCTGCTGGAGTTTAGCTAAATCAGCGTCCAGTTTCTGGAGTTCGGTATTGGTGGGTTTGTTCTGGACGGTTTTCTGCAGGAGTTCGTTCTTTTGCTGTAGCACACGCTGCTTTTCCTGCAAAAGGCGCAGCTGGTCGTTCATTTGCTGGGCCTGCAGCAGTTGTTTGCCAATACCGGTGGTATCTCCGGTAACGGTGGTGCTTTTATGGGTGATGACGGTGGTGCGGTGCACGTTGCCTTTCAGGTCTACATGGTCTCCCTCGTTCAGTTGGATAGCCTCGCCGCCGCTTACCGTTAAAGAACCGTTGGGTTGCAGGGTAGCTCCGTTGGAAAAAGTCCTAGCCTGGGTTAGCGGTGAGAAGTTGGTGCCTCTTATTTCCATCATTTTCCCGTTCCGCATGATGATACCCTCCCGCAACGGAGTAACACTGGTAGTGGTGGTTCGGCCACTCTCTTTTTTCCCGATGGAGGCACTTTGGGCCTGAACTAGAACCGGCGCGCAAAAAAGACCTATCAGAAGGCCGCCGGTTAAGATGAAACGATGTCGCATAGATTTGCTTTGTAGTATTGGTATTTATACGATGATTTCTGAAAAACAGGCCAAAAACAGAAGTAGCGGGCGGGTTATACTTTTGCTTCTTTCCGGCGTTCTTTCAGGTATTGCATCACCCCAGGTAGAATGGACAGAAGAACAATGATCGGGATGGCGAAGTGCAGGTAGTCTTTCAGCTGCGGAAACTGCTGGCCCAGGTAATAACTGGCCAGCACCAAAGAGCAGATCCAGAGGGCAGTGCCCAGGAAACTCAGCGTTAAGAATCGGCCCAGGGGCATTCCGGTTACACCCGCCAGCAACGGATTGAAGGTGCGCACCACGGGCACGAATTTGCCCAGCACAATAGCCGATTTTCCTTTCTCGCGGTAAAACTTTTCGGCACGGTCAAGGTGCTTGCGTTTGAAATACCAGGTATCTTGTTTTTTGTACAGGCGTTTGCCCATGCGCTTGCCAATGGAATACCCCAATAGGTCACCCGCCACCCCGGCCGCGGTCATACTGGCCAGCAATACCCCCACCGATACTTTCAGCACATCGGCACCCGCCAGTAACCCGGTGGCCAGCAGCAGGGAGTCTCCGCCGGGAATCACCAGCCCAATCAGCAAACCCGTTTCCACAAACACAATGGCCAGAATCAGGGTGAGGCCGCCGTACCGGATCATGTTCTCAGGGCTGGAAAATAAATCTGGCAGTGCTACTAGAAAAAGGTCGGACATGGGCAAGGAAAGTAGATTCAGAGGAAATACGCACGAACGAAGCCCGATGTTGGTTGTATCTTTGGCAAAACTGGCAGAAAAATTGCAGCTAAGTTGTTGATTTTGCGGTTGGAACATATATTTGGATATCGCCTGAAGACTGGAGGTTAAGATGAAAATTGAAGAAGAAATAAAGCAAAGCGCTTTCAAGGACGTTTACCAGAAATCGTACATCAATGTGGTGTATACCTCTAACTGGCTGGAACAAAGGCAGGCTGCGCTGTTCAAGTCTTTTGGCGTTACGTTGCCGCAGTACAATGTGCTACGCATCCTGCGGGGGCAGTTCCCAAAACCGGCTACGGTGAACCTGCTCATAGACCGCATGCTGGACAAAACCTCCAATGCCTCGCGCATTGTAGACAAGCTGGAAGCCAAAGAACTGGTTACCCGCAAGCAGTGCCCTTCAGACCGGCGTACGGTGGATATTCTCATCACCGAGAAAGGCCTTGGCCTGCTACAACAAATGGATGGTTTAGGAAACGAAGGTTTCACCGGCCTGAACCGGCTGAGCCAGGAAGAAGCCGAACAACTAAATGACCTTCTGGATAAGATCAGAGGCTGATTTGTCCTTTCCTTGAACTATATTACAACCTGTTTATACTAAACCACTTACAAATACATCCCATGAAAAAAATGTTACTCTCTGTTCTGGTGGCGGCCGCTGTAGGGGTTTCTGCCTTTCAAATGGTATCTCCGGGTTCCCCAGAGAAGGCGGTAGCTCCTAAAAATACCGTTGCCCCCGCCATCCAGACCTATAAAGTAATTCCCGCGGAAAGTAAAATTACCTGGATTGGGCGTAAGGTAACCGGCGAGCACACTGGTAACATCACCCTGGCCAGTGGCACCATGCTCCTGGAAAGAACAGCCCTACGCGGCGGTACTTTCATCATGGACATGACCTCTATCACTGACACTGACCTGGAAGGAGGCTCTAACAAGAGATTGGTAGACCACCTGAAATCTGATGATTTCTTCTCGGTAGAAAAAAATCCTACGGCCAAGTTTGCCATCACCAACCTGATTCCAAAACAGAATGCCAAGGCGGGTGCCGCCAACTACACTATCACCGGCGACCTAACCATCAAAGGCATCACAAACCAAATCTCGTTCCCGGCCATGGTGAACGTGAAGAAGGGCGTGGCCACTGCCAAAGCCAATCTGAAGTTTGACCGCACCAAATGGGATATCAAGTTCCGTTCCGGAAATTTCTTCGAGAACCTGGGAGACAAAGCCATCCTGGACGATGTAGAACTTAACATCGAGCTGGTTGCCAAAGAAGAAGCGGTAGCCAAGAAATAAGGAGATACCTCCAACAGCAAAAGGCCAGTGTCCCCATGTGGGTACTGGCCTTTTTTGTGCCAGAATCTGACAGGGCTGGTATTTACGGTCTTACCCTATTACTTTGTTCAGGAAACACATTTCTCTAGAAGCTCACATTGGTCATGAAGAAGAATCTCTCCCTGCTCTTGCTCTGTTTATTGGTTGTTTTCTCCATCCATGCCCAAAACTACCCTCCTCAAAGCAATGTGCTATGGGTTACCACTCCAGACCATACCAATTGGCTTTATAAGCTGAAAGAAGAGGCCAAGGTGACGGTGGCTCTCTATGAATACGGGATTCTACAGGACAATCTTCAAATAAGCTATAGCCTAGGCCCTGAATTGATGCCGAGTGAGAAAACCGGAACCGCCACCTTGAAGAATGGAAAAGCGGTGATCTCCCTGGGCTCCATGGCAAAGCCTGGTTTCAAGGACTTACAACTAAAGGTGAAATTGAACGGAGAGGAGTACAAACACCACATAAAAGTGGGGTTTGAGCCGGAAAAGCTAACGCCTTACACCCAGTTTCCGGGTGATTTTGTCAGCTTTTGGCAGAAGTCTATGGCAGATGCCGCCAAATGCCCGATGGACGTTACCAAAACCTTTGTTCCTGAATATTCCAACGATAAAGTTGATTGCTACCTGATCAAGTTACAGGCCTACAAAAAAGGAAGTTTTGTGTACGGCTACCTTACCATGCCTAAAAAGCCAGGAAAGTACCCGGTGGTATTCTCTCCGCCCGGCGCTGGCATCAAGCCTATGAACCCTTTAAAGGATATTTTCTACGCCGAAAACGGCTACATCCGTCTCGATATGGAGATCCATGGGATACGGCCAGATCTAAATGAGGCCGCCTACGAAGAGATAAGCCGGGCTTTTGGTCGGGGAAATACCAGTTATCTGGTGAATGGGTTAGACAACCGGGATTCCTATTACATGAAAAAGGCCTACCTAGCCGGCGTACGCGCCATTGATTACCTGACCTCCTTGCCAGAGTGGGACGGGAAAAACGTGATCGCACAGGGCGGAAGCCAGGGAGGAGCCTTGGCGCTGATTGCCACCGGGCTAGATCCCAGAGTAACCGCCTGCGCGGCAAGTCATCCCGCCCTGAGCGACATGGCCGGGTACAAAGCCAACAGGGCAGGGGGCTATCCACACCTTTTCACGAATTATGAGGGAATGGACACGCCTGAAAAACTGAAAACCCTGGAATCCTATGATGTGGTAAATTTCGCGAAGTTGATAAAGGTGCCGGTATTCATGACCTGGGGCTATAATGATGATGTTTGCCCGCCCACTACCAGCTACATCGTGTACAACACCTTAAAGACAAAAAAAGAAGCGTTGATCACCCCCGTCAACGAACACTGGATTTCGCTCACCACTCGTCATCAGATCTTAGATTGGATAAAGAAAAACCTGAAGTAGGTAATTCAGCCCAGTTTAGGTCCCATCGATTCCCCTCATCGGAGGGTAGCGGTTGTATTTTGATTTCAGTCCGTTTTCAGGAAATACACCAAAAACGAAAACCCGGAAGCTTGGCTCTAGACCAGGCTTTCGGGTTTCAGAGAATCGAAATAAAATGTTTCTAAAACGAAGGGGTTTTCACTTTTGACCGGTTGTAATCAGGTTCCCAGTCATTGATAGGCAGGCAAATGCCTGGTGGAAGGTCCAGATCGGGTAAACCATCATTGATTGGTTCGCCTCCGTCATCGTCACTGTCATCTTGCGGCGGTACGCTAATTCTTTTTCTGGGGGCCAGCGCCAAAAAGGCTATCAGGGCAAACATGGCCAAAGAGTATACGATCATCATAAAATCCGATGAATTAAAAGTCTCACATCACATCCACAGCCGGGCTGGCGACTCTTTTCTGTTCAACGTATGGCAGCCCTGGTATGTTGACTACTGGAGCAAAAAAATCTCATAACTTCTTCTGAGCCCATTGGTTTTCAAAAAAGCGGGCGTAGCTTTGCCTCAGTTTAGGGGTGCCTTAATATAACGGGCTGAGATCATACCCATTGAACCTGATCCGGGTAATGCCGGCGAAGGGAAAAACAAGGGAACAAAACAGAGTGAGAGCACCGACCCCTGGTGGCTCCTGGTTGTTTTATCTATTTTTCAATTTTCACATGAAAAAAGCTTTAGCCCTGCTCTTGGGCTGCCTGCTGCCGTGGTTTGCCATGGCACAGAACACTTTGTCTGGCCGCGTAGTAGATGCCGCCACACACGCTCCGCTTACCGGTAGTACCGTTACGCTTACCGCTGGCAACCGCGCCACCTTCACCGATGCCACGGGTCACTTCACTTTCTCCAACCTGCCTGCCGGCGATTACTCCCTGCAAGTAAGTTACTTGGGCTATGCCAACGCGGACCAAACCATAACCTTGCCCACGTCGCAGCCTTTGGAGTTCAACCTGACCCGCACCAGCGTGGCCACCAAAGAAGTACTGGTGACCGCCACCCGTGCAAATGAAAAGACCGGCACCACCTATACCAATGTGGGTAAGCAGGAACTGGAGAGCCGCAATTTTGGGCAAGATTTACCATATCTGCTCGAAAACACACCTTCTCTGGTAACCAATTCAGACGCCGGGGCCGGGGTAGGGTACACCAGCATGCGCATCAGGGGCTCAGACATCACCCGCATCAACGTGACCGTGAACGGAATCCCGGTGAATGATGCCGAAAGCCACGGCGTTTTCTTCGTGAACATGCCAGATTTTGCCTCTTCGTTGCAGGATGTGCAGATTCAGCGCGGCGTTGGAACCTCGTCTAACGGACCAGGGGCGTTCGGTGCCAGTCTGAACCTACAGACTCAGGATGCCAGCCCAGAGGCCTACGCCCGCACCGATAACGCCTTCGGCTCTTATAACACCTGGAAAAACAACGTGCAGTTTGGTACCGGTCTGCTGGGCGGCAAGTTTGCCGTAGATGGCCGTTTGTCGCGGCTTTCCTCAGACGGGTACATTGACCGCGCAACCTCAGACCTGAAATCATTTTACCTTTCGGGCGGCTATTACGGCGCAAAGGATATGCTCAAGGTGGTGATCTTCGGGGGAAAGGAAGTCACTTACCAGGCTTGGAACGGCGTATCTGAAGAGATGCTGGAAACCAACCGAACCTTCAACGGATCAGGCACCGATTACGGCAGCACCGATATCCCCTATGACAACGAGGTAGATGATTACCAGCAGAACCATTACCAACTGCACTATGCCCATGAATTCAGCCCCGCGCTGACCTTGAACGCAGCCCTGCACTATACCAAAGGAATCGGGTTTTACGAGCAATTTAAGGTAAACGAGCGCTTAACCAACTACAACATTCCGCCCGTGACGGTTGGTGGTACGGCCATCACCCGTACCAATCTGGTGGGGCGCAAATGGCTGGACAATGACTTCTACGGCAGTACCTTTTCGCTGCAGTACAACGGTCAGGGCAAGGTTTCGGCGGTATTAGGCGGCGGTTGGAACCGCTACGAAGGGGCGCACTTCGGCGAGGTGATCTGGGCCCAGTACGCCTCCACCATCCGCCCGCGCCACCGCTACTACGACAACGATGCCCAGAAAACCGATTTCAACGTCTATGGCAAGCTCATGCTCCAGGCCACGGAGAAACTAGGTCTCTTCGGGGATCTGCAACTCAGAACGGTAGACTATAAAATAGATGGCTTGGACGATGACCAACGGAACGTGACCACTCAGGCCGATTACAGGTTCTTTAACCCCAAAGCGGGTGTAACTTACGCTTTCTCTGACCAAAACAGCCTTTACGCCTCGGTAGCGGTTGGCCACCGTGAACCCACCCGCTCCGATTTCACTGACCGTCCGGCCACAGACCGGGCCAAGGCAGAACGGATGATCGATTACGAAGCCGGTTATCGCCTGAACCAACCCATAGGAGAACTGAATGGGTTGCCTCTGCGCTTCACCGCCGATCTCACCTACTTTTACATGGACTATAAGGACCAACTGGTGCTCACCGGCCAGCTCAATGACGTAGGAACCGCGCTCAGAACCAACATCCCTGAAAGCTACCGCACCGGTGCCGAACTGTCTACCGGAGTAGGACTAGGCGATTTTGCTAAGCTATCCACCAATTTCGCCCTCAGCCGGAACCGCATCAAAAAATTCACCGAAACCCTGCCCATTGACTACAACCCCGAGGATGTGGTAGTAACCCAGTATGACGAGACCACTATTGCGTACTCTCCCAGCTTTGTGACCTCCACGCAACTGGAAGTCCAGCCGTTGACCGGGCTGCGGTTCGCGTTCCAATATAAAACCGTGAGCGAGCAGTTCCTGGATAATACCGGCAGTCAGAACCGCCGCATCCGGCCCTATGAAGTAGGCGATGCCCGAGTGTTCTATCGTTTCAGACCGGTGAACTGGATGAAGGAAGTGGAACTGGGCCTGCTGGTGAACAACGTCTTCAACGAAGATTACGAAGCCAACGGCTACACCTTCACTGAGCTGTACGCCGGAGACACCACCCGCCACGACTACAATTATTATTTCCCCCAAGCACCCCGCAACTTTATGGCGCAAGTGAGCCTTCGTTTCTAAGCTGTTTTCAGAGAAACGGGCCTAAAACAGAAATCCCTGGTAGTTTTACTGCCGGGGATTTCTCTTTTAAGAAGATATGAGATTGCCGGCGCGAGCTTGCAGCTCATGTCTGGAGGTGTGTTCTTCTCTATGGTGAATGGCTACCTAACCCTCATCAGCCATCCAGCAGAAACAAACAGCAAGCTCGCGCCAACGGCAACAAGCAATACCTTCTTTTTACAAAGTTTGCTTCCTTCCTCTGTTTTCAAGCCGTTTTCAGGAAAACAGCTTGAAAGCACGGAGCGAAATCAATGGTGTGAAAGGTTTTGCTAACAAGTGTTGGCAGGGGGCGGGTTTCTTGCTAAGTTTGGAAACAGACATCGAAGTAAACCCTAAATTCTATGGCTTCAGAAAACGCCGGCGCCCCAGACTATTTCAACATAGACGACCTGCTCACCGATGAGCACAAACTCATTCGGCAGACCATGCGTGATTTCGTGCGGCGCGAGATCTCCCCCAATATTGAAAAATGGGCCCAAGACGCTCATTTTCCTTCAGAGATTGTCCCCAAGTTTGGTGAGGTGGGAGCTTTCGGACCTACGATTCCTACGGAGTACGGCGGCGGCGGCCTGGACTACATCAGTTACGGCATTATCATGCAGGAGATTGAGCGCGGCGACTCAGGAATGCGGTCTACGGCATCGGTGCAAGGTTCTCTGGTCATGTATCCCATCTACGCTTATGGTTCTGAGGAACAGCGCAAAAAATACCTGCCCAAGCTGGCGAGTGGCGAGTGGCTGGGCTGTTTCGGGTTAACCGAGCCTGATTTCGGGTCTAACCCGGGCGGCATGGTCACCAACATCAAAGACATGGGCGACCATTACCTGCTTAACGGCGCCAAACTCTGGATATCCAACTCTCCCGAGAGCCAGGTTGCCGTGGTGTGGGCCAAGAACGAACAGGGCCGCATCAAAGGCCTCATTGTGGAACGCGGCATGGAAGGCTTCACCACTCCTGAGATCCACAACAAATGGAGCCTGCGCGCTTCTACCACCGGCGAGTTGGTGTTTGACAACGTGAAAGTGCCCAAAGAGAACCTGCTGCCCAACATTGATGGCCTCAAAGGTCCACTGGGCTGCCTGGACTCGGCACGTTACGGCATTTCCTGGGGAGCCATTGGCGCAGCCATTGACTGCTACGAGTCGGCGTTGAACTATGCCAAACAGCGCATCCAGTTCGATAAACCCATTGCCTCTTTCCAGCTCATTCAGAAGAAACTGGCCGAGATGGTCACAGAGATCACCAAAGCCCAACTCATGGTTTGGCGCTTGGGAATGCTCAAGAACGAAGGGAAAGCCACCACGCAGCAGATTTCCATGGCCAAGCGCAACAGCGTAGACATGGCCCTGCACGTGGCCCGTGAGGCCCGTCAGATCCATGGCGGCATGGGCATCACCGGCGAGTACCCCATTATGCGCCACATGATGAACCTGGAAAGCGTCATCACCTATGAAGGCACCCACGACATCCACTTGCTTATCACCGGCGCTGATATCACCGGCATTCAGGCGTTCAAATAGGCTTGTAGAGACAAATAAAATAAATGGAAGAAAGTCAAAGAGACGCCTATTTTGGATTTGAGGAATTAATTGAAACAAAAGGCTTAGATAATGTAAAAGGAAGAAGGCGCGATCTATTACCCTGGTGGATAAAGGCTTTCACCTGGATTTTCCTGCTTATGGCTGCTATTGTCCCCATTGGAGTGGTGATGGGCTTAATGGGGTTAAGCTTTTCTGTTTCTTTATATGGATTTGAGACCACCAACCCAATCTCACCTACAGGTATCACCCTCACCTTGCTGATCTTTTTAAAGGGAGTAACCGCTTTCGGGTTATGGACCGAAAAGGATTGGGCAGTTAGGATCGGGACTCTTGATGCCGTGATTGGCCTTGTGGCTTGTGGGGTTGCTATGTTTGTACTTCCCTTTGTTGACAGGTCTGAAGGATTCGTGTTTAACTTCAGATTAGAACCTATTTTGTTAGTTTTATATTTGTTGAAGCTTCTAAAAATAAAGCCTTATTGGGAAGTAAAATAACGGTAAAATAAATAGCGTGTAACAAAGGTTCACGCTTGCCTTAACCATTGTTATGGGGGGGCATAAATTAATAAGGAAAGGCAGCTGCGGGAACGTAGCTGCTTTTCTTGTTTACAGGTTAGTTTCTGAAAAGTAGGTCAGAAACCCAATTGCTAAAATGATTGGTTGAATGAAAATTATTGGTAAAAATAATAGCAAAAAGAAAGCTTTTTACCACTTTAAGGGACCGTTTTTAGGTGGAATGCTGTTATCTTTACATCGGAATCTTTGCTTCATCCGCTAAGAGATTTTACACATGAGAGAAGACTATTTAAGCGGCTCTGCCGATCACCTATCACCCGCCGAGAAGGAGTACGACAAGGCCCTCCGGCCGTTGGACTTCAGCGATTTCACCGGTCAGGCGAAGGTGGTGGAGAACCTGAAGGTATTTGTGGGAGCGGCCATCATGCGCGGCGAGGCTCTGGACCACGTCCTGTTACACGGACCTCCCGGTCTGGGTAAAACCACGTTGTCGCACATCATTGCCAACTCTTTGGGTTCTAATATCAAGATTACCTCTGGCCCTGTATTGGATAAGCCAAGTGATTTGGCGGGTTTGCTCACCAACCTGGAGAAGAACGATGTGCTGTTCATTGACGAGATTCACCGCCTGAACCCTATTGTGGAAGAGTACCTGTACTCGGCCATGGAGGACTACAAGATCGATATCATGCTGGACTCGGGCCCTAATGCTCGTTCCGTGCAGATTTCCCTGAATCCGTTCACGTTGATAGGCGCTACCACGCGTTCTGGTCTGTTGACGTCGCCATTGCGTGCGCGTTTCGGGATCAACTCGCGTTTGGAGTACTATGATTCCAAGCTGTTGACTTCCATTGTGCAGCGTTCCGCCGAGATTCTGGGATCGCCTATTTATGAGGATGCCGCCTTTGAGATTGCCCGCCGGAGCCGTGGTACGCCGCGTATTGCCAACAACCTGCTGCGCCGCACCCGTGACTTCGCCCAGATTAAAGGCGATGGTACTATCACGGTGGAGATTGCGCAGTTTGCCTTGAACGCCCTTGATGTGGACCACAACGGTCTGGATGAGATGGACAAACGCATTCTGAGCACCATCATTGATAAGTTCAAAGGTGGTCCGGTAGGACTTTCTACCATCGCTACGGCTTGTGGCGAGGAAGCCGAGACTATTGAAGAGGTGTACGAGCCTTTCCTGATCCAGGAAGGGTATATCAAGCGCACTAGCCGGGGCCGTGAAGCCACTGAGGCCGCTTATCGTCACCTGGGCAAGATTCCGCCCAACCACGTACGCAGCGGTACCTTGTTTGACCAAGCAGAATAACCGTCTCAGACGGTTGTATATATTTTTGGAAAGCCCGGGCCTTAACTGAGCCGGGGCTTTTTATTTGGGTGATTACTCTGTTTTCTGGATCTCGGCAATCAACTCCACTTCCAGAACCACATTGGGCTCTAGGAGCCGCACTACCTGAACCCAAGTAGCGGCCGGGGTATGCGTTCCGTAGTATTTCTTCCGGACCAAGTGGTGTTTGGAGGTTTCTTCCATGTTGGTAGTGTACAGGTTTTCCTTCACCACGTGGGTAAAATCAAGGTTGTACTGTTTCAGAGTAGCTTGCAGGGTGCGGTACACTTTGTCAATGGCCTGATCCATGGGGCCGCTGGCAACCGTTCCAGAGATGTACAGCATGTTGGCGCTGCGGTAGGCCTGGGCGTAGTTCCATTCCTGGTTTGGCCGAAGCACCTTTGGCATCTGGGTAGAGGTAGGTGTGGTCTGGGCCTTTGATGTGTAGGCTAGCAAAATCAGAAGAAGGGTAAAGGCGAATTTGGTCATACAATAAGAGTTCGTTTTCTTACTTGACAGGCGAAAGTAGATGTATCCCTATATACTTGTCTAGGACTGGGGCATCTCCTTGGGAAAAGAGCTATACGGAGCAATCCTCAGACAAATACCCTATTTCCCAGTGGAGAGGATTTGTTGATTAAACCTGAGAAGTACCTGAATGAAGGCGACGTGCTTTGGGCCTCTTTTCTATAAAAGAAGCCTAAAAACCAGAAAAACGCTGCAAGTGAAATTCTTTTCCCCCAATTTTGTTCTCCCAATACAGCTGACGCCGTTCATCCATGTTCAACCTTGCTCCGAAACATACGCACCTTATCAAGCAGAAAGCCCAGGAACTAGGGTTTATGTACTGCGGTGTGTCCAAAGCGGATTTTCTGGAAGAGGAAGCACCCCGATTGGAGAGTTGGCTCAACCAGAACATGCACGGCCAGATGCACTACATGGCCAACCATTTTGACAAACGTCTGGACCCGCGCTTATTGGTAGAAGGGGCTAAATCGGTGGTGAGTCTGTTGCTGAACTACTTTCCGGAGGAAACCCAAGCTGAGGATACGTTCAAAATCTCTAAGTACGCCTACGGCCAGGATTATCACTTCGTGATCAAAGATAAGCTCAAAACACTGTTCAACTACATTCAGGAAGAGATTGGCGAAGTGGGCGGAAGGGTGTTTGTTGACTCAGCTCCGGTGATGGACAAAGTCTGGGCAAAGAAAAGCGGGCTGGGCTGGGTAGGAAAAAACAGCAACCTCATCAGACCGGGCGTAGGCAGTTTCTTTTTCATCGCCGAACTCATCCTGGATCTGGAATTGGAACCAGATGGCCCTATCAAAGATTACTGTGGCACCTGTACCAAATGTATGGACGCCTGCCCTACAGACGCAATTTCAGAACCGTACGTGGTAGACGGCAGCAAGTGCATCTCGTATTTTACTATTGAACTAAAAGACCAGATTCCGCAGGAGGTAGAAGGGAAGTTTGGGAATTGGGTGTTTGGCTGTGACATCTGCCAGGATGTCTGCCCTTGGAACAGGTTCAGTAAAGCGCACCGTGAACCGGCGTTTGCGCCTCACCCAGAGCTGCTCCATCTTTCTCAGAACGATTGGATGGAGCTCACCCAGGAAGTTTTTCAGGAAGTTTTCAGGAAATCGGCGGTAAAACGGACAGGCTTTCAGGGGCTTACCCGTAACCTTCAGTTTGTGGTAAACGAACCCTCGGCCTTAAGAGGCGACCAGCACGTCACCGAAGACCTTATCTAAGATACTGTTGTAAGAGCCTGAGAAGTGAGTGTAGCACCATTCGCGCAGGGTTTCCACCTCGTTGTGGATCAACATGCGCATACTTTTGCGCAATTCCTTCTCAAATAAACTGGAGTCGAAGCTTACTTTGTCTAAGATCAGTTTTACGTACTCTAACATGGCTTAAGTAAAGATTGATTAATAATTGAATGTAGTATTGGTTTGTTATCTATCAGACGCAAAGATGCAATTTATAATTCAAGTATTTATACTGAATTTTAAAATAAATAACTGTTTTTATTAAAAATTGAACAAAAAAAAGACGGCTTTATACGAGCCGCCTCCTTTTTGTATTTTATCTAGAGCTTTAAGCAATGAATGGCATCACAATGGCATTCACCTGTGCTACGGTCAATGGTTCGTCAAAGGCCTCTGATGCAGCATTGGCATCTATGGCTATTCCGTTGAATGTTCCAACCAGGTTTACACCTCCTTGGGTAGTCGCCTCTTCCCCGTCATAGATCCCTTGGAATTCGGTTGGCAAGCCTCCTCTGTCTTTCATGGTAATCCACGGTTTCAGGCCAGCTACCCCGTTCATCATGTCACGACGCATGCGACGTAAGTGGGCCGCATGTCTCGCTTCTACCGAGTGAATCTGCAGGGCTGCCTGTAGTACGGCGTCATTGTTGATAAGGGCCGGAGCGGCACCTTTGTAGGCTCTCACGCCAGTGTCTTCAAAGGCCTGGGCCACAGCCAGCATGGTTGGGTAGCTTGTAAAGGTATTATTACCTAAAAGGCCATTAGCCGTCCAGTCGAAGTTAGCATCGGTGTACGTGGTGGGGGCTGCTCCGCCCAAGCCGGTGATAGCGGTTCGGAGAAAGTCCACGTGGGCTTTCTCATGGTCCCGGATCACACCGAAAGCGGTTTTACCTGCCGCTGAAGGGAATATGTCAGTAGCGGCGGCTTTCAGGTAAAAATGATATTCCAGGTTTTCAAGCAACAGCGCGAACTCCAGCACTTCGCGCACCGAGGGCGTAGCGGAGGTTTGCCCATACGCCTTGTTCAGCATAGAACCGAACGCTACCGGAATGGCGGCAGCGGCCAGTTTCTTTCCGAATCCGCCGAAATGCTTGAAGACAGACCTGCGTGGGTCAATACGGTCAAAGATTTCCGGATCTACTTTCTCTACTTCTTTTAGTATATTGAAGATATTCATGGCTTTCTTGAATTAGGTAGTTGGCAAATTGCTTCCGTTAATGGTCTCTTGGATGAAGGGCTGCGCGGCGGCCAGCACCTGGGCAGGCGTCAAGGCTACATCCAGGCCATTGGCATCCACGATGTTGCCCGAAGTGATACCGGCGGCTCCGCTGGCAAAGGTGCCGTTCTCAATCATGTCCCTGATTTCGGCGGCGTGCCTTGCTTCCACAGAAACAATTTTTCCCGCAATGCTCAGGAAAGTAGGGTTGGTCAGCAATTTGCCGGCTCCGTTATAGGCAGCCACACCCAGGTCTTCAAAGGTTTTAGCGGTGGCCAGAATAGAGGCTCTGCTGGCCAAGGCACTGGGATCTAATTTTGGAGTAAGGCTGGGGATGATCTGGCTTGGGGCTGCGGCAGTGATAGCGGCTTTGAAGAATTCGCGGTGCGCCACCTCATGGTTCCGGATGTCCGTAAGCACCTGTCTTTCGGTGGCGCTGGTGAACAGGGTAGAGAAGTTAGGCAGGGCCACCACCGCGGTGTAGAAGGCAGCTTCCAGTTGTTCCAGCGCATAGGCATAGTTCAGGATGCCCACATCATTGGAGCCCAGGTTCACCGTGCCCGGCATGTTGGTATCGGTCATATCATCGTCGTCATCGCAACCAGCCAGCAAAAGGGCCGAGGCAGCAACGCCGGCACCGGTGTACTGAAGGAAAGAACGTCGGTTGAGGGGATTCTTCAATCCCTGCAAAAAGTCCTGTTCAGGAATAGGGTTCGTGTTTTTTGACATAGTTTTAAAATTGAAGATGAAACAAGTGCATTTACCGGCGTTATGGATTGACCCAGGCTACCGGCTCCTCCAGAGCCTTTCTCCGTCGGAATCAGCGAGACCTACGACGTGCTCTATTCCCCCGGATTTCAGAGACTTGAAAAAAAGTGTAAAAATTTTGAGGTGTTCCCTGGCAGGCATTCGGTTTGGTAAGGATGGGACACCAAGGCTAGCCGGAAATTTGTACTTTTGTGAAATGAAAATGACGGCCGTTTTAAGGCTGTTTTAGTTAAAACAAATGAAAAAAGCGCTTTTCTTCTTTCTATGGTGCATGGGATGGGCTGCCTTGGGCGCGTCTCAGGACCATACCGTAGAATATGGCGCCACGGTCATCCCCATTGACCAGTATTTCACTATTTCTTTAAAGTCGCCGGCCACCCGCCCCACCAAAGTAGAAGGCTTCCCCGAGATTGAGGGAATGCAGAAAAGCACCCAGAAGTCCTTTACCACTACCATTACCCGAGGCACCAAAACCTCTATGGTGTACACGCTAACCCAGCAATATGCCCCCTTGAAAGAAGGAGAGGTGACCGTAAAGCCCTTCACGTTGCTGGTAGACGGGAAAAGTGTGCCCGTACCCGGAATAAAGGTGAAAGTGGGTGCCTCGCTTCCGCCGGTACCTGGAACAAAAGATAGCGCCGCTACGGCCGTGGTTCCTCCAGCCGCCCCTGAGTTTGTGGATGTGAAAGAAAATGCCTTCCTCACGCTGCATGTGCCCAAAGGCCGCGTGTTTGTGGGGGAGGCTGTGCCGATCTCCTTGTGGTTCTACGTGGCCGATGCAGATTTAGGGCTCCTGGATTTCTTTGAGTTTGAAGGCCAAATTGGCAACATTGTACGGCAACTGAAACAGCGGAGCGCCCTGGAGGAAGTGGTGCAGCAGGAAGAGATACAGCCCGAGAAAATCAAGATAGGGGAAAAGGACTTCACCCGGTATAAGTTACACGAGACCATTTTGTTTCCTATCACCTCACAGGCATTGCGCTTTCCGGTGGTAAGCCTCCGGATGATCAAGTACAAAGTGGCCAAAAATCCATCGCTGCTCACCCAGAACCGCTTGCCTGAAAACAAAACCTACTCCACCCAAAGCAAAGAGGTGGTGGTAAAGGCCTTGCCCCCGCACCCTCTCCGCGACCAGGTGGCGGTGGGCGTTTTCCGGTTAGAGGAACAGTTGTCCCGCAAGACTATCACCCTGAACCAGAACCTGGTTTATCACTTCAACATTGAGGGAGAAGGAAATATCAGAACCTTGCCCTCGCCCCAACGCCTGGCCGTCTCCAGCGAACTGGAAATCTATTCCCCCGAGATCAGGCAGCGTCAGGAGGTTTCCCGAGGGCAGATAGCAGGAGGTAAGGATTTCAGGTACTTTATAGTTGGGCGGCAGGCCGGTGAGTTTCCGCTGCGCGATCTGTTCCAGTGGGTGTTTTTCAACCCGGTGACAGCCCGATATGATACCCTTCAGCCCTCGCTTACCGTGCGGGTGCGGGGCCAGGAGGACCTAAATAGTTTTATAAGGGCCCAAGATGTGGGCGATTTTTACAATATTGCCGCCACAGAAAGCAATGAGCTCATCAGCATAGACCAATTCAAGGAGGTGCGCCTGTACACCAATGTGGCACTGGCGGTTCTGCTGACGGTTGCTTTGTTTATTTTCATACTTAAGAGAAGATGAGTAACACCTACGGATCTATTTTTCGGATCACCACCTTTGGCGAATCGCACGGTACGGCCGTGGGCGTGATCGTGGATGGCTGTCCTGCCGGGCTCCCCATTACCATAGAAGAAATACAGGCCGCGCTGGACCGGCGCCGGCCGGGACAGTCCAAGATCACCACGCCCCGTGATGAGAAGGACCAGGTTCAGATTCTCTCTGGTATTTTCAACGGGCAAACGCAGGGTACACCCATCGCGTTGGCGGTGTTCAACAAAGACCAGGCAAGCCACGATTACTCGCACATAGAGAACGCCTTCCGCCCCTCGCACGCAGACTATACCTATACCGCCAAGTACGGCTCCCGCGACCACCGTGGCGGAGGCCGAAGCTCGGCCCGTGAAACCCTTGCCCGGGTGGCAGCCGGAGTGCTGGCCCAGAAGTTCCTGGCGCAGCAAGGCATCCAGATTACCGCTTACGTTTCGCAGGTTGGACCCATTCATGCTCCCGCTGATTACACTCAACTTGACCTGAGCCGGGTAGACAGCAACATCGTGCGCTGTCCGCACCCCAAAACTGCCCAATCCATGATCCAACTCATTGAAGAAACCCGCGATAAGCTGGATACCGTAGGCGGTGTGGTGTCTTGCGTCATCACCGGGGTACCGGCTGGCTTAGGCGAACCCGTTTTCGATAAACTACACGCCGAGCTAGGCAAGGCCATGCTGAGCATCAACGCGGTGAAAGGCTTTGAGTACGGCAGCGGCTTTGAAGGCGTAAGCATGTACGGCTCGCAGCACAACGACGTCTTCTACACCGATGAAGATGGTCAGGTGAAAACCCGCACGAACCACTCAGGCGGCATCCAGGGCGGCATTTCCAACGGGCAGGACATTTATTTCAAGGTAGCATTCAAGCCGGTTGCTACCATTCTGCAGCCTCAAACCACTATTGACCAGAGCGGTCAGGAAATCACCTTGCAAGGCAAAGGCCGCCATGACCCCTGTGTTTTGCCGCGGGCCGTTCCCATTGTGGATGCGATGGCTGCGCTGGTCTTGGCAGATTTTGTGTTGCGGCAACGCACGAATCGGGTAGAATAGTAAGTGGTGGTTAGGGCCTGTTTTGGGAAAAGCAGGCTCTAAATGTTTTGGGAAAGAGTTTTTGTGGACGCAATCTGTTTTAGCTGGCGTAGCTGCAACTGTTCAATTTTCAAGAGCTATTCCGTTTCATTGCTTCTCTCCGAACGTTCACGGCCGCGGGGCCCCGTCTTCCGGGTTCGCGCTGTGCCAGCTTCCTTTGCTCCTTGTAGTCCCAATGCCTGGCGGCACCGGAACTTGCCTAGGCGCTCACCCGAAAGGCTGGAAATAAGAAATGCGCAGGATAATTAGTGAACGATTGGATAGCTACCCCTTTCACCATGGTTCAAGTCTGTGACTTGGACCTAAAATGACCGGCAGTTTGCAACTGCCGTGAGGCGCAAGCTCTAAATAAAGTGTTTCAGAAAGGCTTACTTAAACTAAAACCCGTTTCGGAGCAGTTTCTTGTAAAACTGTCCCGAAACGGGTTTTAGTTTTATTTCCCTACAAAATTTCTAGAACCCAGATGAGTGCCAAGACCGGCAAGAGGTATACCAGGGAGTACTTGAAAACGTATTGGAAGAAGGGGGGCATCTTGACTCCGGCTTGCTCGGCAATGGCTTTCACCATGAAATTAGGGCCGTTCCCGATGTAGGTCATGGCGCCGAACAGCACTGATCCGATAGAGATGGCTTCAAGGATAAGGAGGGTTTCAGGGGTTTGGCCCAGGCCATTGGCAAAGGCATATACCTGGGAGGTGTCGGCGTAGTTGAGATGATATTTGGCCATGCCCAGCGACAGGAAGTTGGCGTAGGTAGGGGCGTTGTCCAACACCCCAGATAAAGAACCTGCCACCCAGTAGAATACCGAAGGCGTCAGTTTGGAAGCGAACTCCGGTGAAGAGGCCAACTCAGCGGAAAGCTGAAGTGCGGGCATCATGGTAAAGAAAATTCCGAAGAATAGGAACACCACTTCAAGAATAGGGTCGAAGGAGAAATGGTTTCCGTTCAGGGCGGTACGGCTGGCAAACTTAAAGCACAGAAGCGCGGCCACTAGTTGGACAATCTCCCGCACAAACGAGACTTTGATGCCGCCTTCCAACGGAATATACGGCAACCAGTCAAAGGAACTGGGGTTCAAAAACGTAGCCCCAATGATGACGGCCAGCCAAAGGAGATTACGCTTTCCGGTGAAGAAGAACTCGGTGGTAGCTTCTATCTTGGCTTGCACTGCGGGTCTGGGGGTGAAACTCTCTTTGTTTCTGCTATCCAGAATGAAGAAGATGGCACAGAGGCAGGCATTGGCAACCATCCAAGGGGTGAGAAGGTGTTGCAATGTCCAGAAAAACGGTACTCCTTTCAGAAACCCGATGAACAGCGGCGGATCACCTAGCGGGGTCAACAAGCCACCAGCGTTGCTCACGATGAAAATGAAGAATACAATCTGATAGGGCTTGATACGGTGGTTATTGAGCCTGATGAACGGCCTGATAAGTAGGAGGGAGGCGCCCGTTGTACCGATCACGTTGGCGATGATAGCCCCAAACAGCAGAATACCCACGTTGATCAGCGGAGTGGCGTTCGCGTTGGCGTTAATGTAGATTCCGCCGGCGGCGATGTACAAAGAGCTGAGTAGAATAGCGAAAGAAGCGTACTCGGCCAGAGTTTCGGCGGGCAGGTGCGTGTCATGCAAGACAAACAGGTAATACGCCAAGACCAGCAGGCCCAGTCCTACCGAAATTTTCTTGAACTGGGTATGCCAGAAATGCGGGAAAAAAATGGGGCCGGTGGCAATCAGGCCGATGAGCAAGGCAAAGGGAATGATCAGGAAACCAGGTACATCTGGCGGGGTAGAGGCCAGCAGAACAGTGGCAAAAGGCATAGGCACACGGGTTTTGAAAGCAAAAGATAGAGGTAAAGGTACGTTTTCCGGAGAAAAGGCTGGGCGTTTCTGCCCTCATTTCCTGAAAACGGGTTCTAACCGGATAAAAGGTGGTACCCAAGAAGTAAGTAACAGGTATCGGAAATTCTCGCTAATTTTGGAAACTTAAATACTTGAGCGTAAGTTTTTACTATAAATAAGAAGACAGCCATGACTGATAATACAATCAAACAGGTTTCTGTGTACGCAGAAGCGAACCCGAACCCGGAGTCAATGAAATTCGTCCTGAACTCCACTTTGTTGGGCGAAGGCGGCAGCGTGGATTATCCAACTCTGGAAAGCGCTGTGGAGTCTCCTTTTGCGCAGGAACTGTTCAATTTTGACTATGTTTCCCGTGTGTTCATCGCGAGCAATTTCGTGACGGTGACCAAGAACTCACCAGTTGCCTGGGCGCAGCTGATCCCAGAATTGAGAACGTTCATCAAATCATATATTGAGGCGGGCGGACCTATCTTCATCGGGAACCCGGTGACGTCAACCGCGGCTTCCGCCTCAGCTGAGGTGTCTGCTGATCTTTCTGCCGAGGATACTGAAATCTCCCAGAAAGTGATTGACCTGCTGGAGAACTATGTGCGTCCGGCGGTAGAGCAAGACGGCGGTAACATTACTTTCCGCTCGTACAAAGAAGGCGTGGTGACCGTGAACCTGCAGGGTTCTTGCAGCGGCTGTCCGTCTGCTACCGTTACCCTGAAAGCCGGCATCGAAAACCTGCTGAAGCGGATGGTACCCGAAGTACAGGAAGTGGTAGCCGAAGGCGTAGTGCTGTAAGGTATTATTTTCCCATCATGAAAAAGGCCCTGAGAGATCAGGGCCTTTTTTCATGTCAAGGTTTTCCTGTTCTGCTTTCCTACTAAGCGTTAGTAAGCAAAATAAGGGAGAGAGGAGGCGTTCTATATGCCGGTAAAGAGATATTTCCGTTTCTTTTGCCTATTTTCAAAGCTGATTACTTAAACACACCTGAATGTCAACATCAGCTTCAAAGCATCCGAAGGGCCTTTATTACCTTTTCCTGGCGGAAATGTGGGAACGTTTCGGCTATTACCTCATGATAGGTATCTTCTTCCTGTACATGACCGATACTCAGAGCGGCGGAATGGGACTATCCAAAAACCAAGGCTCAGATATCTACGGTACCTTTATAGCATTAGTCTTCTTAACCCCTTTTATTGGTGGCCTTTTAGCCGATAGATTATTAGGCTACCGTCTTTCCATCACTATTGGCGGCGTGCTGATGGGGCTGGGTTATTGCGGATTGGCCATGCCCGGCGATACGTTCTTCTATCTGTCGCTGGCGCTTATTGTCATTGGTAATGGGTTCTTCAAAGCAAACATCTCCACGCTGCTGGGTAACCTATACTCAGAGCCTCAGTACCTTCCTCAGAAAGACACCGGGTACAACATCTTTTACATGGGTATCAATGTGGGGGCCTTTATCTGCAACTTCGTGGCGGCCTATCTGCGAAACACCTACGGCTGGGGCTTTGCGTTCCTGGCGGCGGGTGTGGGCATGTTCATCGGGCTCATCATCTTCTGGGCCGGAAATAAAACCCACCGCGACTATGACATCCGAAAACCGGCGCAGCCGCATGACATGCCGCTCTGGAAAGTGTTCGGGCTGGTGATTTTGCCGGCCATGGTAGTGGGAGTGCTAAGTTGGGTCCTGATTCCCGGCGACGTGTTTGGCTCAGATTCAACTGATGCGTTCATCTTTGGCTCTATTCCCATTATTCTGTTCTACGTGAGCCTTTGGGCCAAGGCCTCAGTAGAGGATAAAAAGCCCATTGCCGCGCTTCTGTCCATCTTTGCGGTAGTGGTGGTGTTCTGGGGTGTGTTCAAGCAAAACGGAACAGCGCTCACCACCTGGGCCGAATACTATACCGATCGTAGCTTGCCCCAAACGCTGGAAAAACCAGCAGCTTCTCTAGGAATGGTGCAGAAAGTGGATGCCACCCCCACCACCGTGCCAGCCTTTGACGCTGCCTTCCGGACCCGCACCGACGCCGAAGGAAAAGTAATCACCAAGGAAGGTCCCGCACCTTATCTGAATAACTTGCCCCAGGAAGAATGGCCAGAGCAAGGAAATTCTCTGTCTTTGATCTCCACCGAGTTGTTCCAGTCCATCAACCCGTTTTTTGTGATAGCCCTGACCCCGTTAGTGGTAGGTTTCTTCGGGTTTCTGCGCCGAAGAGGCAAAGAACCGAGCACCCCGGCAAAAATGGCTCTGGGCCTTTTCATCACAGGTCTTTCTACCTTGGTGATGGTAGGTGCCGTTTGGGCCGGTGACAACGGACAGGATAAAGTCTCCAGTTTATGGCTGGTAGGTACTTATTTCGTGGTGACGTTGGGAGAACTTTGCCTTAGCCCGATGGGCTTGTCCCTGGTGTCAAAAGTTAGTCCGCCCCGGTTGACGGCGCTTATGATGGGCGGCTGGTTTATTGCTACCTCCATCGGAAACAAGTTGTCCGGGATTTTGGCCAGCCTCTGGGATACCTATGACGATAAATCGTACTTCTTCTGGGTGAACTTCGCGGTAACCGTCTCTGCTGCATTGGTGCTGGTGCTCATGCTCAAGTGGCTGCGCCGAATCATGGAGAAACCCGCCCTGTAGATTGTTGCTGATAGAAGGGTAGACCTTCTACCAGTAACAAATCTCACCTTTGTAGACTATCCAAACAAAAACAAATTGCCCCTGCTTTAGGCTCGTTTCCTGGAAAACAGACCAAAAGCAGGGGCAATCTTTTTCTATTCCAATCCTCTCAGGAGGGGATCTTCTTTGTGTATTACAGCAGGATTCCGGCCAGAGCTGCAGACATATAAGACGCCAGCGTACCGCAGATCAAGGCTTTCAGGCCAAGAGCTGCCAGGTCTTTTCTCCGCTCGGGCACCAACTGCCCGATACCACCCACCTGAATAGCGATAGAGCTGAAGTTGGCGAATCCGCATAGGGCGAAAGAGGTAATCAGCAGGGTCTTAGGGTGCAGGTTGGCTTTGATGGCGGCAAGGTCAAGGTAGGCCACAAACTCGTTGATCACGATTTTGGTCCCCATCAATGAGCCAGCGGTGAACATATCCTGGGAAGGAACCCCCATCGCTAGTGCGAAAAGAGAGAACACGCTGCCCAGAAGGCTCTTCATGCTCAGGTTCTCCAATGGAATACCCACGGCATCAAGAGACATCCCCATTCCGGCTAGGGATCTTCCCAGGAAACCTAAGAAGTAGTCTACCAAGGCAATCAAGGCGATAAAGCCTACCAGCATGGCCACTACGTTCAAACCAACGCGTAATCCGTCAGAAGCACCGTGTGAGATGGCATCTACCAGGTTGGCGTCCTGTTTCTTAACTTCAATACCCACTTTTCCTTTCGTTTCAGAAACTTCGGTCTCAGGGAAAACGATTTTGGAGATCACCAACGCTCCCGGCGCAGCCATGATACTGGCGGCAATCAGGTACTCGGCGGGTACGCCCAAGGCAATGTACACGGCCATTACGCCACCTGCAATACAGGCCATACTTCCGGCCATAGAAGCCAAAAGTTCTGAGTTGGTCATGGTGGGCAGGTACGGCTTGATCATGATCTGGGCTTCTACCTGACCCACGAACACGCTGGCAACGTTAGAAACTGCCTCGCTACCGCTTACGCCCATCAGTTTGTGTACGCCGCGGGCCACAACAGACACAATGCGCTGCATGAGGCCAATGTGATAGGCAATGCTCACCAAAACGGCCACGAAGATGATGGTAGGCACAATCTTGAAGAAGAAAATCACGTCGTTGCCCACACCGAAAGCCCGGTCCATTTTCTCTTTGTTCACCAACGCCCCGAACACGAATTCTGCGCCGCGGTCAGAGAAGCTCAGGATTTGGGTGATGTAATGGCCCAGTTTCTGGAAAATCATTTGCCCGAAAGGAACCTTCAGGATAAAGAACGCTAGTCCAAGTTGGAGAGCAAGGCCCACCACTACCAGCCGCACGTTAATGGCTTTTCGGTTATTTGAAAGTAAGAATGCAATACCTAAGATCAGAACAATGCCAATCAGGCCGGTAAATCTGTTCATATAAAGTAGAAAGGGTTTTGATTTTTGGCTGGTTTGAAGGCAAAACTTGATCCTGGAAACGTAGCGATCATCGGGAGTGCCCTGGGTTTATTCGGCCGAAGCCACACTGATTAAAAAAAGAAAACCTGCCGAGGGAAAAACGGGTAGGCAAAAACAGCAACGTCGCCGGGGCGAAAGCAAGGAAGGGAGACGTCTTTGAGGCGCTGTTAAAAAACATGGTTACAAAAATACGGATATTTAGCTGTAAAACCTTAATGCCTAAAATATTATCTGGCCCTTTGGGAAGCAGTAAGGTTTTCTCCTGTTCAGGAAAAGAAAGAGCCTTTCCTTTACCACGTAAACGCGTCTTTTCTCCAGCCTTAAGCTGCTAAAATCAAATTAGGAATACCCTATTTTTAGGTCCGTTTTCTTTAAATAGGTCAAAAACAAGGATAAATGGATTGGCAAAACCCCTTGTCGTTTTAGAAGTGTTTTGGTGAAAAGAACCTGAAAACGGATGTTATACGCGTCGCTGCTTTCCCGTGGGGGCCTTCTACGCAGGTGACGGATGGAAGAAATGGGCCACCTTTCTGAGATTATTCGTTTCTTTATAGAAACTTTCCAAGTACTATGGATACTTCAAAGCAGTTGAACCGGACCCTGGGACTTCGCCTGGTGGTAGTGGTGGTGATCGGGAACATCATTGGGTCTGGGGTTTACAAGAAGGTGGCACCCATGGCAGCCGAACTGCACTCGCCGGGTTGGGTGCTCATCTGCTGGATTCTGGGAGGCATCATCACCTTGTTTGGGGCGCTCAGCAACGCCGAGATCGCCGGGCTTTTAGCCGATACCGGGGGCGAGTACGCCTATTACAAGCGCATCTACAATCGGTTTTTCGCGTTCATCTACGGCTGGTCGCTTTTCACGGTGATCCAGACGGCGGGTATTTCGTCGCTGGCATACGTCTTCGCGCAGTCCTTGAATAGTGTGGGGCCGTTGCCGGCGGTCTTACCGGGTTTGGCAGATTACAGCCTGGGCGGCGTGTTTTACCCGTTCGCCGATTTTAACGTGAAGCTGGTAGCCATCCTGCTCATTATCGTTCTTACCTGGATCAACAGCCGGGGCGTGAAAACAGGGGCGGGGCTGAGCACGGCCATTCTCATACTGGTGTTCGCCGGAATTTTCATGATCATCTTCTTCGGGCTCAGCAGCGGACAAGCAGACATCACCCGCAGTTTTGATGTGAGCACCACCAACAACACGCCGGTTACGTTCAGCGCAGTCTTCGCGGCGATGCTTTCGGCGTTCTGGGCGTACCAGGGCTGGGCCTCCATCGGGTTTGTGGGCGGCGAGATCAAAGATGCCAAGCGCAACATTCCACGCGGTATTTTCATTGGGGTGCTGTCGGTGATTGCCATTTACCTGCTGGTGAATGCGACGTACCTGGCCTTGCTGCCCATTCCGGTGCTGGAGCAGGTGTATGCCGCCGGAAACCAGATTGCTGCTATTGAGGCGGTGAAGAGTTTCTGGGAAGCCGGTGGGTTCTTTATCTCGGTCCTGATTCTCATTACCACCCTGGGTTGTACCAACGCCACTATTCTGGCCAGTTGCCGCACCTACTTTGCCATGGCCCGCGAGGGATTCTTCTTCCGGAAGGCCGCCGATCTGAATAAATCCCAGGTACCGGCCAATTCCCTGATTTTCCAGTGCGTGTGGGCCTGTGTTCTGGTGCTCTCGGGTACCTTTGACCAACTCACCGACATGATCATTTTCGCGGTGTTCATCTATTACGGAGCCACCACCCTGGGCGTGTTCATCCTGAGGCGTAAAATGCCCGATGCGCCACGTCCGTACAAAGTTTGGGGTTATCCGGTGGTGCCCGCCATCATGGTGCTTTTCTGTACTGCTTTGTTCTTCAATACCATCCTGGTTCGGCCCAGAGAGGCCGGAATAGGCATGATCCTGATGCTGACCGGTATCCCGATGTACTGGTGGTTCCTGAAAAACAATGTAGGGAAACAGGAACCCATGCCGATAGAAAAGAGCGCGTAAAGCCTTTATTGCTTTCCTTTTCTGATCCATTAAAAAATCCCGATCTTGTTTTAAGCCTGATTCTACAGAAACCAGCCTAAAACGAGATCGGGATTTTAGTTGAATATGGGAAAGTACCTGGCAGGCAGGATAAGTTTAGTGCAATGGCCTTCTTTTCACCATGCCGCCATCGGTGTCATCAATGCTCTGCTGGATCAGGAAGGCGTCTGGGTCAATGAGTTTCACTTCCCGGCGTAGAGCCGGAATCTCCAGCCGGGTTACCACGGTGAAGATGATGTCAATCTCCAGATTGTGGCCTCGCTTCCCGAAACCTCTTTTCCCTTGGTAAATAGTAACGCCTCGGCCCAGTTTCTCAGTAATGGAAACCCGTATTTCCTCACTCAGCGCTGAGATGATGGTCACGCCCGTATATTGCTCAATTCCGTGCAGCAGGAAATCAATCATTTTAGAGGCGGAAAAGTATGTTAAAATGGAGTAGAGTGCCACATCGGTGCCCAAAAAGAGGGCAGCGGTCATAAAGATGATGATGTTTAGAAGTAGGATCACGTCACTTACCTTTAAAACCGGGTACACTTTGCTCACCATCACAGCCGCAATCTCGGTGCCGTCCAGCACAGACCCGCCCCGCATGGCCAATCCTATCCCTAAGCCAATAAACACGCCCCCGAAAATGGCTGTGAGCATGGTATCTGTGGTGAATTCAGGAAAGGAGATAAAAACCAGACTCAGGGAAAGACCCACAATGGCCAGGGCACTTTTAATAGCGAAAAGGTGGCCTACGTACCGGTAGCCCATGAAGATAAACGGCAGGTTGAGCCCCACAATCAACACAGAGAGCGGTATCCCAAATAGGTGGGTCAGAAGCATGGAAATACCGGTCACGCCTCCGTCAATCAAGTGGCTGGAAAGCAAAAAGCCCTTAAGGCCCATGCTGGCCGATAGAATGCCCAGGAGAATGAGGATAACGTTTTTTACTTCTGAGGAAAAGGTAAAATGTTTAGTAGCGACTGTCTGCATTAAGAGGGGTTTGAGGTGGTTTCTGTGGTATGGAGCTTTTAAATATAAGTAAAATGCGTTTATAGTCTAGTTTAGAGGAACATTTGCCATTTAAGGCATTTAGCTTTTATTTTGTAATAATGCTGAATTACCTCCTCAGAATAGCGAAACATCATCTGAAATACCCCCTTATGTGGGTGGTGTTGCTCTGGGCGGTGACCTTGCCGGGTCAGGAGGTGGAAGTGTACCGGTTTCTGTTTTTCGGCCCTACTGCCAAAAACACCCTTGAAACGGACCTAGGTTCAGCAGACAATGAACAGGCGGTTGTAAAGCAGGAAGGCGTACACGCTTTTCCAGATGCCAAGGCTTCCTCTTCGCCCGTCCTCAAGTTTCCGCTGGCGCTGCATCCATTGCAGCCTGAGCTTCCTTCCCGCCATTTAGCTACCCTGGACCCAGACCCGCACGGCGGCATTTCCTTTGTCCCTGATTTCCACTCGCGGTTGTTGCTATCTTCGCAGCAGCCCAATGCCCCGTAGGCAGCCTTCCTGTTTCCGGCCTGAGAATCTACCAGCCTTAGCCAATTTGCGTAAAAAGACAAACCAGGGCAACCCTGAAGCCGTGTTGTTGTTAGCTTCGTTTTAAGGCTATTTTACTGAAAACAGGCCCAAATCTGCTGGACTACTTTGTGCCGCTGGTTTTCTGTTAACTCCTTCGTTGAACTTCAGTGTTCTCTGCGGTTGCGAAATTAAGTACCTGGAATTAACCTTCTGTATGGTTTTGCTTTAGGTGCTGGCAAACACAGCCCGTACCCTTTTCCTTGACATGAACCCTTGGTGGTCCGCTGGATTTTATCGGTTTCACCCTTGCGTTTACTTTCGATCACAAGTTAAAATTTATGACACACCTACCACATTTGGTAACCGACCTGGGCCTTATTCTTGGGGCCGCCGGCATTACCACGCTTCTCTTCAAAAAGCTGAAGCAACCTTTGGTGCTGGGCTACATCATTGCGGGGCTGCTGGTTGGCCCCCACGTGGCGCTGTTTCCCACCATCATGGAAAACGAGAGTATTACTATTTGGGCCGAGATTGGAGTTATTTTCCTTCTTTTCAGCCTGGGGCTGGAATTCAGCTTCAAGAAGCTGGTGAAAGTAGGAGGGGCCTCCTCCGTAATGGCGCTAATAGAGGTAGTGGTGATGCTGCTGCTGGGCTACCTGGCCGGAAAGATTCTGGGTTGGTCTACCATGGATAGCATCTTCCTGGGCGGTATTCTCTCCATTTCCTCCACTACCATCATCATCAGGGCTTTTGACGAACTGGGCGTGAAGTCGCAGCGGTTTGCGGGCCTGGTGTTTGGCGTCTTGATTGTGGAAGATCTGGTGGCTATTTTGCTTTTGGTGCTGCTTTCCACCCTGGCCGTAAGCCAACAGTTTGCCGGTACCGAGATGCTGGCCGCCGTCCTTAAACTGGCTTTCTTCCTGATGCTCTGGTTCCTGGGCGGAATTTTCCTCATCCCCACGTTTCTGCGCAAAGCCAGCAAGCTTATGAACGATGAGACCTTGCTCATTGTCTCCCTCGCGCTTTGTTTTCTTATGGTGATTCTGGCCGCCCAAGCCGGATTCTCTCCTGCTTTGGGCGCGTTCATCATGGGATCTATCTTAGCGGAGACCACCAAAGCCGAAAAAATAGAGCACCTTATTTCCTCAGTAAAAGACCTTTTTGGGGCCATTTTCTTTGTTTCCGTCGGAATCCTGATTGACCCTGCTACTATCGTTAATTACGCCGGCCCTATCGCGGTCATTACCATTGTCACGTTGGTGGGTAAATTCTTGAGTATCTCCGCAGGCGGACTGATCTCCGGGCAAGGCTTGAAAACCTCTATTCAGTCGGGGATGAGTGTGTCGCAGATCGGGGAGTTCTCGTTTATCATCGCTACCCTGGGCGTGACGCTTAAAGTAACCAGCGATTTCCTGTATCCAGTGGCGGTGGCGGTATCCGCGATCACCACGTTTACCACTCCCTACATGATTAAACTAGCCGAACCGCTGTACAGAACGGTTGACCGGGTTCTGCCGGAGAAGTGGCGTAAATCATTGAACCAGTACAGTTCCGGCACCCAGACCATCTCCACCACCAGTGACTGGAAACTGGTGCTCCAATCCTACGGCATCAATTTGGTGGTGTTCTCGGTGATCATCATCAGCATTGTGCTGCTTTCGGGCCGTTACCTCAATCCCCTTATTACCCAGCATGTGGTGGAAGGAACCTTGGGCAACATCGCCACTACGGTGATCACCCTCATCTTCATGGCTCCGTTTCTGTGGGCCTTGGCTGTGCACCATCCGCAGAAAGAGGCGCAAGGGCGTATTTGGGCCAACCGCAATTACCGAAGCCTGATCATTGTGCTTGAGTTTGGCCGCATTGCGGTGGCAATCCTTTTCATTGGGTTTCTGCTTAACCAATTCTTCTCGGTGCAATTAGCGGTTTTTGGCGGATTGTTGATCACTGCGCTCATGGTGGTTTTCTCCAAGAGAATCCAGCGATTCTATATCCGGATTGAGAACCGGTTTGTGCGAAACCTAAATGCCCGGGAAATCCAGGAGGCAGCCAAAATGCACCACACCCTTACGCCCTGGGATGTTCACCTTACCAGTTTTGACGTCATGCCTGAGTCTGCTGTGGTAGGGCAAAGTTTGCTCGATCTACAGATCAGGGAGAAATATGGGATAAATGTGGCTGTCATTGAACGCGGCGATCGCACCATTCTGGCACCTACGCGCAACGAACTGCTGTTCCCCAAAGACAAGCTGTACGTTTTTGGGTCTGATGAGCAGATGGAGGCGTTTAGGCAGTTTATCCAGAACAAAGTCCTGTTACCAGATGAAGTTGAAGGGCAGAAGGAAGAGGTGAGGTTGCAGAAACTGCAGGTGAAATCAGACTCCGCCTTGTTGCACAAATCCATCCGTAACTCCGGGGTCCGGGATAAGACGAAAGGCTTGATTGTGGGTATCGAAAGGAAAGGCCAGCGCATTCTTAACCCAGATTCTGAGCTTGTTTTTGAGGAAGGTGACCTTGTCTGGATTGTGGGTGTGCCCAGGCGCATCAAGCAACTGGAAGGTACGTTGGTGAATGAACCGGCCCCGTTGTAAACAGCAAAAGCCTTCAGGTTTCCAGACTCTGAGCTAATGTTTTAGCCCCGGTTTTAGGAAAACAGGGCTAAAGCATTTCAGGAGTAGTTTCCCGGATAGTCCAGAAGTGAATTGAAATTGAAAAAGCCAGATACATTTCTGGCCTTTTGGTTTCCTTTTCTAAAAGGAGGCCTAAAACATGGTTGGCTCAGAAACAGGTTTGTGGTGGTTTGCCATTTCAAGCCTCCTTTTGGAAAAGGACAGGTAAAGCAGTTCCAGAAGATTTTACTCCTGGGGTTAAGTCAGCCATAAAAGGAAGCAATAAAAAAGGCCGGGTAATTGCCCGGCCTTTTTTATTGCTTCCTTTTATGCTGACTGCAGGATTAGCCTGCGGTCACAACTGGCTTCACAGCCACTAGTTTCTCTTTGTCCACATTGGTGGTGTCCACCACAATAGGAGCGGCAATGAACAACGTAGAGTAAGTACCGGTCAAAGAACCAACCAGCATCGCGAAGGAGAAGCCTCTCAGGGTCTCGCCACCGAAGATGAACAGGATGATCACCACCAGCAATACCGTTAAGTTGGTGATGATGGTACGGCTGAACGTGCTGTTCAAGGCTGGGTTCACAATGTCACGGAACTTCATGCGTGGGTTCTCCTGGGTAAATTCCCGGATACGGTCAAACACAACCACGGTATCGTTGATGGAGTAACCAATGATGGTCAGGATAGAAGCGATGAATACCTGGTCCATCTCGAAGGAAACCCCAAACAGGTTGGCGATGGTAAAGGCGGAGAACACGATCAACACGTCGTGGATCAAAGCGATTACCCCACCCAAGCTGAACTGCCAGCGGCTGAAACGGAAGGCCAGGTAAAGGAAGATACCAGCGAAGGCAAGCAACACCGCAATCATGGCTGTCTTCTGGATGTCATCGGCCATGGTAGCCCCAACCTTAGAAGAACTTACAATTCTTGGGTTCTGCGTCTGGTATTCTTTAAGACCCTGTACCAGAGCAGTTCTTACAGCCTCATCCGCTTGGGTAGACTCGTCCTCAGCGATGTAACTGGTGGTGACTTTCAGACGGTTGCTGGCGCCATAGGTTTTCACCTCAGTACCCGCACCTTTGAATTCGTCATCCAACGCAGATCTTACTTCTGAGGCAGGAACCGCGCTGTTGAAGTCTACCACGTAAGAACGACCACCTTTGAAGTCCACGCCCAACGGCAGTTCACCTTTGATGAACACCGCCACAATACCGAACAGAATGAAGGCAGCCGAGAAAATGTAGGCTTTCTTGCGGTTACCCAGGATGTCAAACTTGATGTTCTTGAACCAGTTTCTGGAAAGCGGAGTCTCCAGAGAGAGGTTGGCGGTTTCTTTGCCTTTGGTCATCCACTCAATCAGTAAACGAGAGATGTAAACCGCAGTGAAGAAAGAGGTAGCAATACCAATCATCAACGTGATGGCGAATCCTTTTACCGGACCTGAACCGAAGAAGTACAGGATGATACCGGCCAATAACGTAGTCACGTTAGAGTCAAAGATAGAGCTAAACGCTTTGCTGTAGCCTTTCTTGATGGCTTCGCCCATGCTCAGGCCGCCGTGCAACTCTTCCTTGATACGCTCAAAGATCAGTACGTTCGCATCCACAGACATACCCATGGTCAATACCATACCGGCAATACCCGGCAAGGTCAAGGCAGTACCAAACTGCGCCAGAATACCAATGATGAAGAAGATGTTGAACAATAGGGCGATGTTGGCAATCAGACCACCTTTGCTATAGTACGCAAACATGAACAGAACCACCAGGCCCATACCGGCCAGAGCAGAAAGCAAGCCTTGGTTGATGGCTTCCTGACCCAAAGACGGACCTACAATGGCTTCTTCCACAATACGGGTAGGAGCAGGCATTTTACCGGCTTTCAGGATGTTGGCTAAGTCTTGGGCTTCTTCAATGGTGAAAGAACCAGAGATAGAAGAGTTACCGCCGGCAATCTCGCCTTGTACCACAGGGGCAGAGTACACATAGTTATCCAGTACAATGGCCACTTGTTTCCCTATGTTGTCACCGGTCAAGCGCTGCCATTTCTTAGAACCAGCGGCGTTCATGCTCATATTGATCTCCGGGCGACCTTGCTGATCGTAGTCCTGACGGGCATCTGCAATGTACTCACCGGTCAAAGGAGCTTTTCCTTCGCGGCCTTTTTTCACAGCGTACAGTTCCAGGAACTCAGCACCATCGTTAGAAACGATTGGCTTCACACCCCATAAGAACTTCAGGTTTTGTGGGAACAAGGCTCTTACTTCCTGCTTGGCAAACAAGGCGTTTACTTTGGCAGTGTCACGTACGTTGGTACCTAAACCGTTAGGCAGAGTAGTGAACAGACGAGCCAGAAGTGAGCTTTGGTTCGGGTTGATGGAGTCTTTCTTGGCAGCAGCGCTATCGGCTGGTTTGCTTAACTGGGCAGCTAAGGCAGAAGTGTCTTTGGCAGCGGCTCCGGTTAAGGCATTGGCAGAAGTATCAGCGGCAGAAGCCAAAGAAGCAGCACCGGCAGTGTTGCCTTTCAGTTTGTTTGCAGCCTCTTGTTTTACCAGGTAGTCATTCAGTTGGGTGAAATAAGGACCATAGTCCTGAATGCTCCATACTTCCCAGAACTCCAGGTTAGCAGTTCCTTGTAAGAGTTTACGCACACGCTCTGGGTTATCCACGCCGGGCAACTCGATCTGGATACGGTTGGTACCTTTCAGGTGCTGGATGTTTGGCTGGTTCACCCCGAACTTATCGATACGGGTACGAAGGATGTTGAAAGAACGGGCTACCGCGTCATCCACTTCTTTGTTGATGACCGCTAATACTTCCTTGTCGGTAGAGTTGTAGCTCAGGTTACGGGTAGTGCTGTTAGCGAAGATAGAAGCCAGTTTCGCGTTTGGCTGAATCTCGCGGTAAGAGTTGTAGAACAGGTTTACAAAGCTCTGCTGGCTTGTGGCCTGCAGTTTCTGGGCACGGGCAATCGCCTGCTCAAACGCGGCGTCTTTACGACCGCCGGCCATGGCACGGATGATTTCCACCGGAGAAACCTCCAGCGTTACGTGCATCCCACCTTTCAAGTCAAGGCCAAGGCCCAGTTCGCTTTCCTTTACCTGCTGGTAGGTGTACTCGGCTCCCAGGAAGTTGAACACCGGAGCTTTCCACACCGAGTCAAGGTACGATTGTCTTTTGTAGTGGTCTAGCTTGCCATTAGCCGTGGTGGCAAAAGCAGTAGCGTCTTTCTCAACGCCTTTAGAGACCAGCGAGAACGATAAATAGTAAAGGCACAACGCCGATACAATTACCGTCAATACCAGGATAAAACCTTTGTTACGCATTGGTGATAAGTGAATAGATAAAATTAAACGAAATGATAGCAGAGTTAAATACCAACGGATGATTCACCGCCTGACCCCTGTGGGCAGTGCGAAGATCAACGTGAGGCACAAGAAAATGCAGGGTTTCCCCGAAAACAGGCTCAAAACGCCAGGTTTCCGGAGGGTGCCGTCAGGGAGCGTTGGGAGAGATAGGCTGCGTTGCTACTTTCTGGAGCAGGAACGTCCAGGAAGGGGAGCCTAAAGAGGTGGTAACCGCCTGCTGCACCGGCGTCACAAACGTGATGGGCAGGAAAGGGGCTGGTTGGGCGATCTGGAAATCTACGAAGGAGGTGGTCGCCTCAAAGGTAACCTTCTGTTTCACCACCGAGGATTCCGCGTCACGACCCTGCTTGTTAACCGAGGTGTGGTCTACGGGAGAGGCAGCCGCGTGGGCGTACGCCGGAAGGGCCCTGTGGTTTACAGTAAGCGCCAACAGCAAGGCAATGCTGGTGAACAGCAGCCGCCAATTACGTTGTATGTAGTGCCCGGGTTTCATCTCTGTAAGCAAAGGTAGAGGATTCTTGAAATAAAACAAAAGCCTCTGCTGTGGGTTGAACAGCAGAGGCTTTTGATAAGTGCCCTTCCAGTAATAAATAGGGCTATTTTTTGATTTTGGAGTTCAGATACGTCACCAGCACCTCTAAACCCACCTCAAAGTTACGGTTGTTGGGGATGATGACATCGGCATCGTTCTTGAACGGCTTGATGTATTTCTCATAGGTGGGCGCCACGTGGTTGGTGTAGCGGTAGAGCACATCGTCCAGGTCATAGCCACGCTCTACTTTGTCACGCAAGATGCGACGCTGCAGTTTAATGTACTCTTTGGCGTCTATGTACACTTTCATGTCCAGCAGCTTGGCTACTTCTTCAAAGTAAAACACGAAAATACCTTCCACTACGACAATGGGCGCTGGCTTGAACTCCAGCTGGCGTGGTACCACGTTAGGGTTGTTGAACGTGTATTCTTTGCGGTAGACGGTCTCGCCTTTGCTTAGTTGAAGAACGTCATGAGCATAGGCCGCGCTGTCAATAGAACTCGGTAAATCGAAATTGTGGAAACCGTTTTCGTCTATGTACTGTTTGTCGCGGTCGTGGTAATAGTTGTCCTGAGAAACCAGGCAAATCTCCTCAGGTGCATACGAAGCCAGTAGCCTGCTCAGGAATGTGGTTTTCCCCGATGCGCTTCCTCCCGTTATTCCTACTATAAATGGCTTTTGATGCATAAATACGTATGGTTTACGGGGTGCAAAATTACTCTTTTGTAGGTACCAAGCCTAATGCCGGTTCAAAAGAATTTCTCAGGTGCCGGTTTGCACGTAACGGTGCTGCAGAAAGGAAACCAATTGCTGTACAGCCCGGCCCCGGTGGCTGATCTGGTTCTTCTCCTGGCTGTCCATCTGGGCGAAGGTTCGGTCCTGGCCCTCGGGCACGAAGATGGGGTCGTAGCCAAAGCCTTGCTCGCCCTGTGGGGCGTCAATAATGTGGCCTTCCACGATGCCATCAAACAGGTGCTGCTCGCCTTCCTCCAAAATTAATGCGATGGAGGTCCTGAACCGGGCTTTGCGGTTGGTCTTGTTTTTCAGGCCTTCCAGCACCTTCTGCATGTTGGCTTGGTTGTCGCGTTCCGGGCCAGCGTACCGGGCCGAGTACACGCCGGGCTCGTTGTTCAAGGCTTCCACTTCCAGGCCGGTGTCATCGGCGAAGCAGAGCACGTGGTATTTCTCCCACACGTAGGACGCTTTCTGCAGGGCATTTCCTTCCAGGGTGTCCTGGTCTTCGGACAGTTCCTCGGTACAGCCCAAAGCCTCCAGGCTGATCAGCTCAAAAGGGGCTCCCAGCAATTGCTGGATTTCTTTCAGTTTATGGGCGTTGTTGGAGGCGAAACAGATTTTCATGCGGTGTCTGGTATAAAGGATGGAAGTTAGGGGTAACAATGATACTACGTGTGTACGGCAGTTCAAAGCAATCAGAAACCGCCTTCATTTTGTAAAACCTGCCTTTCTGAGGGCCTTTAAAGCAGAGGTTCCTCTGCGTCAGTTTCTTCTGAACTACTCAACGCCGCAGTTCGCTTGCCCGTACCTGTAACTCATGTTTCTTTTTAATAGGTCCTCAGGCTTTTTGATGTAATTTTGCCGCGGCTTTCCTAATGGAACCGGAAAGTTTCCGTTTGGGCAAGAACGTCCCCGATGGCGTTTTAAAGCAAATTTCCTGTTTTAGAGCCTTTTTCAGGAAAACAAGCCGAAAGCAGGTGCTTTCCTGATAGGTTGCGTTTGGGTACTTCCGGTCACCCTAGGAAAAATGCCGCGCCGGTGACCACAAGGGGAGAAAGGCGACAAAGTAAGGGCGCAGTTAAGGTAAACAGCGCTAGACAGGTGTCCTGAAAAAAAGGGTGCCGCAGATGATAACAAGAGCAATTGATGAAGTTTCACAATGATGACGACCAGCCGGCAAGACGGCCCCGCGGACAGGCGATCTCCAGAAGGTTGAGCCGGATTTTTGCGGAGCTGTATTCTATCGCCTCGTTTATTGGTCGTTTTTTCAAGGAGGTTTTTCTTCCGCCGTATGAGTTCAAGGAGATTATCCGGCAGTGTTTTGAGATTGGCGTAAAGTCGCTGCCGCTTATTTCCCTTACAGGTTTTATCATAGGTATTGTGTTCATGAACCAGTCAAGGCCGTCATTGGCCGAGTTTGGAGCTACGTCCTGGCTACCTTCACTGGTATCACTGGCAATTGTGCGGGCGCTGGCTCCGCTGGTGACTGCCTTGATTGGGGCAGGCCGCATCGGGTCCATGATCGGGGCTGAGCTGGGTTCTATGAAAGTGACCGAGCAGATTGAGGCTATGGAAGTGTCCGCTACCAACCCGTTCAAGTTCTTGGTGGTGAGCCGGGTGCTGGCCACTACGTTCATGATTCCGGCCCTCATGATGTACACCATGCTGGTGGCTTTATTGGGTGCTTTCCTGAATGTGAACGCAAACGAAGGCACCAGTTTCACCACGTACTTTACCCAGGTTTTTGATGCCATTACCTTTCTGGATATTTTTTCTTCGGTGATTAAATCAGCGTTGTTTGGCTTCACCATTGGCGTGGTGGGGTGCTACAAAGGCTATCATTCGTCAAAAGGCACTGAGGGCGTAGGCAAAGCGGCTAATTCTTCCGTAGTAACGGCTATGTTCCTGGTCTTTATTGAGGAGCTGCTGTCGTTGCAGGTGATTACGGCGCTCAGGTACCTTTAATAAGTTTTAGCGATGAAGGAGACACAACCGGTTATAGATAGAAGCAACTGCGTCATCAACATCAGAGGGCTGGAGAAATCCTTCGGTGACCTGCATGTATTGCGCGGCGTGGACCTTGACCTGTACAAAGGCGAGAACCTGGTGGTGTTGGGAAAATCAGGCACCGGGAAATCGGTGCTGATCAAGATCATCTCAGGGTTGTTGAAGCCTGATGCAGGGACCGTGAACGTGCTGGGAGAGGAAGTAAACAAGCTCAAAGCCCGTGACCTAGACCATCTGCGCCTGAAGATTGGGTTCTCGTTCCAGAACAGCGCCTTGTATGACAGCATGACCATCCGGAAGAATCTGGAATTTCCTTTGGTGCGCAACCGCCGCGATATGACCCGGGGCGAGGTAGACCGCATGGTAGAAGTGGTGCTGGATGCCGTAGGACTTTCCCAAACCATCAACCAGATGCCCTCAGAGCTTTCCGGCGGACAGCGCAAGCGCATAGGCATTGCCCGTACGTTGATTCTTCAGCCCGAGATCATGCTCTACGATGAGCCTACCGCCGGTCTGGACCCCATTACCTGTATTGACATCAACAACCTGATAAACGAAGTGCAGAGCCGCTTCCATACCTCTTCCATCATCATCACCCACGACCTCACCTGCGCCAAAGACGTGGGCGACCGCGTGGTGATGCTCCTGGACGGCCAGTTCCAGCGCCAAGGCACGTTTGAGGAAGTGTTCAACACTCAGGATGAGCGGGTGCGATTATTTCATGATTACAATTTCATAAACTAAATGAGTGCAGTAGAAAATAGGAGAGCCGTTGTAGTAGGAGTCTTCGTGTTTTTGGCCCTGGTGATTCTGGTGGTCGGTATTTTTGTGTTGGGTGGCCAGCAGAAACGGTTCACCAAAACCATCCAGGTATCGGCCATCTTTGATGACGTAACCGGCCTGAAGATAGGAAACCAGGTGCTATTCTCCGGGGTACGGGTGGGCGTGGTGAAAAGCATCGCCTTTGAAGGACCCTCGCAGGTTGCTATCGCGATGGACATCACCGAGGAAGCCCAGAAATACATCCGGAAAGACGTGAAAGCCAAGATCGGCTCAGAAAGCTTTATCGGGAACAAGGCGATTGTGCTGTACGGCGGCACCCCGCAGATGCCGGTAATCCAGCCCGGCGACCGGCTAGCCACCGAGGCTCAACTCAGCACCGAGCAAATGATGGCGACCTTCCAGGAAAACAACAAGAACCTGGTAGCCATCACCACCGATTTCAAGAAGTTGAGCTCTGGTTTGGCCAACGGCGAAGGACTGGCCGGCGCTCTTTTGACTGATGACCAACTGGCCCAGAATTTCCAGGCCATTCTGGCGAACCTGCAGAAGACCTCGGCCACCAGCGTACGCGCATCCCAGGCTCTGGCTCAGTTCTCGAACAAACTGAATACTCAGGGCGGCCTAGCCGATGAACTGCTCACCGACACCGTCACCTTCAACCGCTTGCGGGCCACCATGACCCAACTGGAGCAGGTCATGAGCACCACCAACCAACTCACCAGCAAACTGAACCGCACCACCGACAAACTCGGCTCCAACAACAATGCCCTGGGCGTGCTGCTCAACGACGAACAGTTTGCCCTTGACCTGCAGATGACCATGCAGAACCTGGAAGCCGGCACAGACAAATTAGACGCTAACCTGGAAAGCCTGCAGCACAGCATCCTGCTCAACGGCTTTTTCCGGAGAAAAGCCAAACGCGACGCTAAGCAAAAGGAACGGGAACTAGAACGCCAGCAACGACTAGAAAAGCTGGAGCAGAAGCAGGATAAGAAGAAACCGTCTCCCGTTAAAACCACAACTCCAACGGGCCAAACCGTCCCTGATACACTGGCACCAGCTAATTAGGGTTCTATTCAGAATCAGCTATTCGTTTAGGCCTTTGTTTTGGGAAAACAGGCATAAACCTCTTAAAGAGCGAATCTGAATTTGTGGCAGTATAATGTAGAAAGGTCTTATGAGTTGTTGGTGAAAACACCAACAACGGCAGGCGGGCTGATGATGAGGGAACTCCTCTAAACTCAACTTCAAATATGTAGGGCACCTCTTGTGGGTGCCCTACATATTTGTTGCCACTGATAGTTGCGGGGGATGCGTTCAGAGACAAGGCCTGCTTTTTCTCTGGATTTTTCCTTTTAAAGGGAGTTATGGAAGATGTTCTTTCTCAATTAGGTAAATGTAAAATCGAGGTTATCGCCTCACTTTAGTTTGCAAACTGAAGGTTATAGTAGGTCTAGGTCACAGACTTGAACCATGAAAGGTTCTTTGTCTTAGCAGTAAAGGCTTAAACTAAAACCAATATTTCCAGTCTTTCGGGTGAGCGCCTAGGCAGGTTCCGGTGCCGACAGGCATTGCGACCTTCAGGGAGCAAAGGAAGCTGGCACAGCGCGAACCCGGAAGACGAGGCCTCGCGGCCGTGAGCGCTCGGAGAGGAACGATGCAACAACTAGGAAGTCGAAAACTGTACAACAGAAGCTACGCCCGCATAAGCCAACTGCGTTCACAGAATAACCCCACACTTTAAAATACGTTTTTAAGGCAAATTCCCCAAAACACCTCTAAAATCGCCTACAGCAAATAGGCATTCCAGGCATCCTCCGCCCAAACAACCCTGATATGCTCCCGCAAAGTCGTTGCTAGAGAATAGCCGGTGTAGGTAGACGAGATAGGGTACAGCGTGTGATGGCGGTTGATAAGTGTGGCGATCTCCAGTTTCTTGCAGTTCTTGTCCAGGAACTCCCGCAGGGTATAGGCCAGAGTTTTGCCGGTGTTCAGAACATCGTCTACCAGCACCACGGCGGTGTTCTCTAGGGTAGAAAGGGCAGGGGTGATGACGATGTCATGGGAGAGGGGCTCGGTTTTGTGCAGCGTCACTTCCATTAGTTGGACATCCAGGGGAGAGATGGCCCGCAGTTCCTGGGCTAGGAGTTGCGCCAAGAAGTAGCCGTTCTCGTGAATGCCGGCCAAGACCAGCTGTTTTTCCTCAAAGTTCTGTTCGTAGATCTCAAACGCCATGCGCTTGATTTTCTGCAGGATCTGGTGGTGGTCCAGGATGCGGTTCTCTTGGGTGAAGACCATGGTTTGTTGCTGTTTACAGGCCAAATTACCAAAATAATTGCCAAACCAGCCGCATGGTACCGGGCAGAGTTGTATCTTTGAAAATATTTCCAGGAAAAGGTTTTAATTGTGAGGCAAATGCCCTACTTTTGCAGTCCTATTCCAGAAATCCGTTGTTTAAAAATATAGAATAATGAAAAAGGACCTTCATCCTGAATACAGAGAAGTAGTTTTCCAGGACACTTCCTCAGACTTTAAATTCATCACCCGTTCTACCATGAACTCTAACGAGACCATCACCATGGAAGACGGAAAGACCTACCCAGTGGTTAAAGTGGAGGTTTCTTCTGCTTCGCACCCGTTCTACACCGGTAAAAACATCTACGTGGATACTGCCGGACGTATTGACAAGTTCAAGCAGCGTTACAAAAAATAAGCGTTTCGCGGTTCTCCGTACAGAAGTCTTCCTGAACCTCAGGAAGACTTTTTTATTTTTGCCTTATGAACATCATTCTCTTTGACGACCCGGTGCTGCGGGCCAACCTGTTGCCGCTTACCTTTACACGGCCTGTGGCCCAGATCCGCATCGGGATCATGACCATTGCCGAGAAATGGCAAACCATTTCCAGGGAATTGGTTTCTCACCTCACCCAGGGCTACCTGCAGGGAAAATTCCCGCAGCACCTGGATGGTGGCGACAACCTTTACGTGAACGGCGCCATCTGCCCCACCCCGGAACTGCTGGACCAAATCAGGCACCTGCCGGTGGGCGGCACCTTGTTCCATGATGAGATACTAGTAGCGCTTAACGCCGATCATCTGGAACTGCGGAGCGTGGATGAAGTGTACCAGCATAACACCTCTAAAAGGATTCAGGTAGAGCTTCCGGCGCATACAGTGGTGCGGCATCTGTGGGACATCTTCAAGTTCAACGGACCCCAGATTCGGGAGGATTTCAAACTGGTGACCCAGGGCCGCGAGAGCCAAAAAATCTCCGATCCACATACGGTGGCCTATAAATCCGAGGATATCTTCATTGAGGAAGGTGTGATTTTCAAAGCAGCCATTCTGAACGCCGAGGCTGGGCCCATTTACATAGGGAAGAACGTGCAAGTGCAGGAAGGAACCGTGATCAGGGGGCCGTTTGCCATCTGCGAGGATAGCGTGATCAACATGGGCGGTAAGATGCGCGGCGACGTGACCGTGGGACCTGGCTGCAAAGTGGGCGGCGAGATCAGCAACTGCGTGTTCTTTGGGTATTCCAACAAAGGCCATGACGGGTTCCTGGGCAACTCGGTGGTAGGGGAGTGGTGCAACTTCGGGGCAGATACCAACACCTCCAACCTTAAGAACAACTATTCCAACGTGCGGCTCTACAGCCACGCGGAGGAGAAAATGGAAGACACCGGCCTGCAGTTCTGTGGCACCATCATGGCAGACCATGCCAAATGCGGCATCAATACCATGTTCAACACCGGTACGGTAGTGGGCGTGGGCGCCAACGTATTTGGGGCAGGTTATCCGCCTAACTTTGTGCCTTCCTTTACCTGGGGCGGATCAGAGGAGGCGCAGACGTTCAAGCTGAATAAGTTCTATGAAGTGGCTGAAGCCGTGATGAGCCGCCGCGGATTGGCCGTTTCAGAGGAGGACCGCAAGATCTTCGACCACGTGTTTGAGGAGACCAAAGCCTCCCGCACCTGGGAAAGGGAGCCCGTGGGCACCACTGCGTAGGACCTGCAAAAACATAGAACCCCGGCGCCGGATGGTTTTTACGCTATTTTCTGAAAAGTAGGGCAAAAACGGTCCGGCGCCGTTATCTTTACAGACCAATTGGCGCGGGACCAGAGTTTCCGGGCTATCTGTTTAAAATTAACCTTCATACGTGCAGTTTTCCCAGATTTACGGCCACCAGGAAACAAAGCAACTGCTGCTGAACTCCGTGAAGTCACAGCACGTGGCCCATGCCCAGCTTTTCTTAGGATCTGAAGGGAGTGCCAACCTGGCGCTGGCGCTGGCCTATGCCCAATACCTTAACTGCGAGGACCCGCAGCCCCAGGATTCCTGCGGCGTGTGTCCCAGCTGCAACAAAATTAGCAAGCGCATCCACCCGGATCTGAATTTTGTGATGCCGGTGACCAAAGTGAAAGACCAGGATGCCCTGAGCAAGAACTTTGTGACCCAATGGCGCGCGTTCCTATCTGACAGTCCATACCAGACCCTCAACGACTGGATGCAGTTCATCGGGGCGGAGAACAAACAGGGTACTATTCCGGTAGGCGAGAGCCGCGAGCTGGTGCGCATGACCTCTTTGAAAGCCTTCGAGGCGAAATACAAAGTCATTGTCATCTGGCTGCCCGAGCTCATGAACGCCAGCGCCGCCAATGCGCTCTTGAAGTTGTTGGAAGAGCCGCCGGCAGCTACGGTGTTCTTGCTGGTGAGCAACGCCTCAGACAAGATCATGCCCACCATTCTGTCCCGTACCCAGCTGGTGAAAGTGCGTGCGTTTACCGATGAAGAAGTCATCCAATACCTGATGGAGCAGCAAGGAACGGAGCGGGATCGCGCCTACCAAGTGGTGTCTCTAGCCGAGGGAAACCTGCAGGCGGCCCGGGTTTTGAGCCAGGAAATGACCTCAGATTACTTCACGTTTTTCCTGAGCTGGATGCGCCTTTGCTACAACCACAAGTTTGACGGGGTGCTGGAGCAGAGCGAGGATTTCCAGAAGCTGGGCCGCGAGAACCAGAAGAACTTCCTGCAGTTTGCTTTGGGTTTGCTGAGAAAAGTGCTTTTGTACGGAGTAGATAGCAAGCTGATTGCGTTTTTGCCACCACCGGAAATGGATTTCGTGCAGAAGTTCGCGAAGCTTATTCACCAAGGGAATGGCGCACAATTGTCGCATGAACTCAACGAGGCGCATTACCACATTGAGCGGAATGCCCACCCTAAAATCACGTTTTTAAATACCTCTATACAGATTGCCCAGCTCATCAGGCCGGTGGCATAAACAGAGCACATGGAAACAACTGAACTAACGTCTCCCATCCGCATCGCTACGCGTGGCAGTCGGCTCGCTTTGTGGCAGGCCCACCACGTGGCAGATACGCTGCGCGCCAACGGCATGGAAGTGGAGATTGTGACCATCACCACCAAGGGAGACATCGTGTTAGACCGGTCTTTGGATAAAATTGGCGCCAAAGGCGTGTTCACCGAGGAACTGGAGGAAAGCCTGCGCACCGGCGCCACCGATATTGCCGTGCACAGCGCCAAAGACGTGCAGTCCACCATCCCCGATGATCTGGAACTACTTGCCTTCATGGAACGCGAGAAAGTGCACGACGTGGTGATTTCTTTTGATCCTTTGTTCAAACTGGGCGAGGGGCAGCAGGTCATAGGCACGTCTTCCACGCGCCGCCGTTCCATGCTCAAGCGCTTTTACCCTAATGTGATCACGTCTGAGTGCCGCGGAAACCTGCAGACCCGCATCCAGAAGTTGAAGGACGGTCAGTACGATGCGATTCTGCTGGCTTACGCCGGGGTATCACGTATGCAGTACGACCACATGATCGCGCAGCATCTGCCATTGGACAAGTTCATCCCGGCCGCCGGACAGGGCAGCGTGGCCATTGAGTGCGCCAAAACCCTGCCCTTGGAACGCAAGCTGAACCTGAAACTGGCCCTGGACCACAAACCCACGCACTTGTGTCTTCTGGCCGAACGGGCGTATCTGCGTACCATGGAAGGCGGCTGCAGCATCCCGTCCTTCGCGCTGGCGACCATAGAAGAGGACATCATTACCCTAAAAGCCGGAATTATCAGTCTTGATGGTGAGGAACTGATCTTAGAGGAATTAACCGGACCTTCTGCCGAGGCGGAAGCCATGGGCGAGCAACTGGCCAATATCGTGCTCAGCAAAGGCGGCGACCGCATCTTAAAAGCAATCAGAGAAGAAAAAGCATAAAACATTGAATAACGGAAACAGGTCTGGAGCGGTAATTGCGTTTTAGCCCTGTTTATCTAAAAACACCATGAAAAAGAGTTTGTACCTGTTGGCCTTGCTGGTGCTGTTAGGGGTTACCGCATTCGCCCAGAAGAAAAGCAAGAAAGATTACCTGGTCACCATCAGCACAAACCAGGGCACCATCCGGTTGGTGTTGTTTGAAGATACGCCCAAGCACCGCGAGAACTTCCTGAAACTGGTGAAACAGAAATTCTACGATGGCACCACCTTCCACCGCGTCATCAACGATTTCATGATCCAGGGCGGCGACCCCAACACCAAGGACGAAGACCCCAACAACGACGGAGCCGGTGACCCGGGCTACACCGTTCCCGCTGAGATTCTGCCGCACCACAAACACATTTACGGCGCCTTGGCCGCTGCTCGCATGGGAGACAATATGAATCCCAAAAGAGAATCCAGCGGATCGCAGTTTTACCTGGTGGAGAACCACGAGGGCGTGCCTTTTCTGGACAACCAATACACCGTGTACGGGCAAGTGATTGACGGCTTGTCAGTGATTGACAAAATCGCGGAGCAACCCAAAGACTACCGTGACCGGCCTGCAACGGACATTAAGATGACAGTGACAGCCAAGAAGATGCCTAAAAAGAAAATCACTAAATTGTACGGCTACCGCTACGAATAAACTCTATGAAGACGATCCTCATTACTGGTTCCAACGGTCTGCTGGGGCAGAAACTGATTAGCCTGCTGCACACCGAGCCTAACATCAAACTGATCGCCTCTTCGCGGGGGCAGAACAAACTAGCCGAACTTTACCCACAGGTAGCCTTCGCCGCCATGGACGTCACTGATGCCGAGCAGGTAGAGCAGGTGATCGCCGAAACCCAGCCTACGCACATCATCCATACGGCGGCCATGACCAACGTAGATGACTGCGAAAGCCAGCGTGAGGAGTGTTGGAAGCAGAACGTGGACGCGGTGGAGAACCTGGTGAAGGCCTCGGAACGGCACGGCGTGCACCTCATCCACGTCTCCACGGATTTCATCTTTGATGGCGAAAACGGCCCGTATTCAGAGGACGCTGAAGGCGCTCCGGTGAATTTTTATGGTCAAAGCAAACTTGCTGCCGAGGAACTAGTAAAAAGTGCCGCCTGCAAATGGGCTATCCTACGGACCGTGCTGGTGTTTGGCATTGTGCACGACTACGGCCGCTCCAACATTGTGCTGTGGGTGAAAGGCTCACTGGAGCAAGGCAAGCAGATAAAAGTAGTAAACGACCAACTCCGCACACCCACCCTCGCCGAGGACCTGGCCCAAGGCTGCTGGCTCGCCGCCAAACATGATGCCCAAGGAATCTTCAATATTTCCGGCGAGGAGCTGCTGACCCCGTACCAAATGGCTATTCAGGTAGCGGAGTACTTCAACTTGGACAAGTCCCTGATTGAGGAAGTAGACGGCTCTATCTTCACCCAGCCTGCCAAACGTCCGCCGCGCACTGGTTTTAACATCACCAAGGCTAAAACGCAACTCGGCTATCAGCCGCGTACCTTCAAGGAAAGCATCGCCATTGTGGCAGAGCAGATATAAGAAAAACAAAACACAACGGCCCTCCTGGAGATTTCAGGAGGGCCGTTGTGTTTTTATCTTGGAACAAAATGCCCATTGTTGGAGGAAAGCATTTCTAAATAGTTTCTTTCCTGCGGCGGGCCGGGAAGAAGGCCTACATTGAGGCCGAGACACGGCCTGCCGCAAGCAGTGGCTGTTCGAATGGCAGTTGCCTGCGTCAGTTATGGAACAGATAGCTTTAGCCAGGTGGTACTTTAACTGAAGCCTCACTGTCCGAGCGTCAGCGAGTTTGAGGCTTCTTGATTCTTTTGGTTACTTTTCTCATCAAGGAGAAAAGTGACAAACGCGGGCAGACCGCGACTGCAGCCCTGAGGCCCGGTAGGAAGGAAGTAGGAAGTAACTACCTTCAAAGTGGATTTGAGGCTGTCGCCTCACGGAAGTTGCAAACTTCCGACCATGGTAGGTCCAAGTCACAGACTTGAACCAGAATATAAATAGCAAACACCGACCACGGCGCGCAAGCCTCTAACCTGAAGTTTTCTAATATTCAACATTTTTAATGTTCCGTCGTAGAATGACCCTATGCCGAAACGTCTGCTCCGCACCCTCAAGGATTACTTCTCGTTCTCCCAACGGGAGCTGAAGCAGGTTTTTATTCTGATTTTCCTGATGTTGGTGCTCGTTGCGGCGCCTTTTGTTTTTTTCCAGGACGATGTTCCGTATGACCCAACCGCTGACCAACAAATACTGGACAGCCTGGTGGTGCAACTGGACAACCAAGCCGCCGAGGCAAAAGCTGAAAGGTCGTACGCCTACCGGCGCAAACCTATCAAACTCTATCGCTTTAACCCCAATGACCTCACGGTAGCACAATGGCAGGAGCTAGGGTTGAACAAATACATCGCGCAGCGTATTCTGAACTACCGGGCCAAGGCGGGCGACTTCAAGAGCAAAGCACAGCTTCAGAAAATCTATGGCCTGCCTGATTCGCTGTTCCAGCAATGGTACCCCTATATCAATCTGCCCGATGAAAGTCCGGGGTACGCGCGCACCTACGCCAAGGACCGGCCGTTTTTAAGCCCTTATCCGGAAAACAGGCCTAAAACCGAGTCCCCGCGCAAACGATGGGAACTGCAGCCTTTTGACCTGAACACCGCTGATACAACTGAACTGAAACAGATAAAGGGCATCGGGAGCAAACTTTCAGCGCGAATTGTGAGTTTCCGGGACAAGATGGGTGGGTTTCATTCGGTGGAGCAGGTGGCGGAGGTGTATGGGTTGGCGCCAGAGGTGGTGGACAGCGTAAGAAAATACGGATTCGTGGCCAAGGCGTATGAGCCCAAGCGAATCAACCTGAACACCGCTTCGTTTGAGGAACTTCGGCAGCATCCGTACATCGGGTTCAATCTGGCGAAGGCCATCGTCAATTACCGTACTCAGCACGGACTTTATCCAAGTGTGGAGGAACTGCGCAAAATCAAGATACTGGACGAAGCCAAATTCCAGAAGATGCAACCTTATCTGAGTATCCGGTAACGATTCAGACAGCCCGCCATTAACTCCATTTATTTCCAGAATTTTTCAGGGCAAAACCACTTTCAACCGCTTTTCATTAGAGCCTTGTTTTTCATCTGCCTCTGGTTTTAAAGCTGATTTTTCGAAAACAGGCAGAAAACAAAAAGTATCAGGTAGGTAGAAGTAGTGTCGTATTAATACTGAATTATGACTCGAAAAGCCAAATTTGGACGTACAACTGGGTTGAACTACTTGGTTTTTCAAAACTAATCGTACTTTCAAAGGAGCGGGTAATAGTACCTGGGGTAGTTTTCAAAGCGGTGGCCTTTGCACATTTCCCTGAACACGGGAGGGAAACAAAGCGCGCCTCTTATTTTAAGTAGAGGCATGGTCCGGAACAAACCGTTGTACTGGAGAGCCCATCGGTCTGAAAACGGCATGGCAATAAAAGGAGAGATAGTTTTATGAGGCGGACACAAGAACGGGTCAACAGCATCAGGGAGCCATCTGCTTTGTGTCAAATTCTGGAGGCAGCGCCAGACCTGTACCTTATTCTGTCGCCTGATCTCAGGATTCAAATGGTAACAGAGGCGTACCTGACCGCAACGCTCAGCAGGCGGGAAGACCTGTTGGGAAAATATGTTTTCGATGCTTTCCCCGCTAACCCAGACACTCCGCTCGCCAACTCAGTTGAGAACCTGCAGGCCTCTTTCCAACAAGTGCTGGAAACTAAAAAGCCGCATCAGATAACCACCCAACACTATGACGTGCCCAAACCATTGGAACTGGGCGGCGGCTTCGAAGAGAAATACTGGAGTGCCATCAACACTCCGGTGCTGAATGAGGAAGGCGAAGTTCTCTTTATCATCAATAAAATAATTGATGTCACGGCATCGGTCAAAAGCCAGGCGGGGGTGAAAAGCCTCCTGCGGGAGCGGAATGCCTTACAGGAAGGGTTGGAGCAGGCCTACGAAGTGCAGCAGAAGCTGCAGGAAGAAGACCGTCGGTTGAAAGAGGCTCAGGCCATTGGGCACATCGGGAGCTTTGAGTCGGTTTTGCAGGCCCAGGAACTGTACTGGTCAGATGAATTGTACCGAATTTTCGGATTAGAGCCCCAAAGCGAACAAGCCACCTTTGAGAAGTTCTCCGGGGTGGTGCACCCCGCAGATAAAACCCGTTTCGAGGAAGCCATGCGGCGGTTCTACCAGAGCAAAGGCGGCTTCGACCTAACTTACCGCATCTTGCGGGCCGATCAGCAGACCAGGGTAGTGCATACCCGGGCTACCGTGTACTTTGATGCCGGAGGCCAGGAACAGCGGGTGCATGGCACCGTGCAGGACATTACCGAACAGATGCTGGCCCAGGAAAAGCTGGAAGCCAGCGAAGCCTTGTTGCGCCAAGCCGAAGCCGTGGGCCATACCGGTAGTTACGAGGCAGATGTGGCCACCCGTGCGGTTAGGTTCTCTGATGAAATGTACCGGTTGCTGGGGCACGAACCCAACTCCGTAGAACCCACCCCGGATTGGGTAAACAGCATCACCCATCCCGACGACGTTCCCCTCATCAATAAACTCCTGGAGGACGCCCTGAAAAACCGGCACCCGTACCAGTACATCCGGCGCATTTACTGGCCCAACGGGCAAATGCGATACATTGAAGGGAAAGGCCGCATTGTCTGTGACGCGCAGGGCGAGCCCCTCAAATTCCTGGGCACCGTCTATGACATCACCGACCAGATCAGAACCGACCTCATCCTGAACACCATTAATGAGGTGTGCTTTGAGTTGGATGAACAGCTTCGGTTCAAATTCGCCAACCGCAAAGCCCTGGAGGCCTGGTTTAAGAGGGAGGAGGAGGTGCTGGGCAAAAGCTACTTTGAGGTTCTCCCCCAAAACCAAGACACAGAGATGGCACAGGTAATCTTATCGGCGGTACAAAAGCGGGAGCAGGTGCTGCAGCGCGTTCACAGCCCTGAGGAAGACAAGTGGTATTTCTATAATGTTACGCCATCGCCCACGGGCGTCATCGTCCTGTATTTTGACATCACCGATCGCGTGAAAGCCCGTTTGGAGATAAAAAAGCAACAGGACCAGTTTCAGCTGCTGGTGGAAAACATGCCCAGCCTTATTTCCCGCTGGGGAGAAGACTGCCGGTTGGTGTATTGTAATCCTAATTTCGAGGCTAAGTTGGGTCTGGTGCCAGGGGTTGGGTTGGGTAGAACCAACCAGGAGATGGGCTTGCCGCCTGAAGTAACCCTGCCATTCCGCCAGAGTCTGGAAGAGGTGTTTTCTACGGGACAGCCCCAGGACCACACCTGTACGTTGCTTACGTCCCAAGGAAAAATTAGCCTCCTGTCCCGATTAGTGCCCGAGGGAAAGCCAGAGGGCAGGGTAGAAAGCGTACTGGTAATTGCGCATGACATCACCCACATAAAGAAAGCCGAAGAAGAGATTAGGAAGCACCTGAACATTCTTCAGCAGGCCGAAGAGATGGTAGGCATGGGCAGTTGGGAGTATGACATCGCCTCTGGCGAAATTACCTGGTCAGAAGGGCTTTCCCGCCTGCTGGAGGTAGATAGGAACCAAGGCTCCTGGTCCCAGAATTTCCTGGTGGCTGTGGTGGAGGAAGACAAACCTATTGGCCAACGGATAATAGAAGCACTGCTGCAAAACCCGCATCCCTTTGAGGAAACTGTACGCGTAAGAACCCATCAGGGGATAAGAAAGCAGAAAATGAAAGGCATTGTGGTGACCGGCTCAGACGGAAAACCAGCCAAAGTATTGGGCGTGAACTGGGACATCACCGAAATGCAGCGCCTGGAGGAAGAGAACCTGGCCATTCGGCTGGGTCAGCAAAAAGAGCTTTTGGTGGCTATCCTCAACACGCAGGAAGAGGAAAGACGCCGCATCGCTGAGGGGTTGCACAACGGCATCGCGCAGTTATTGTACGCCGCCAAACTGAATCTGGGCCAGGTAATCCAGGATGAGTACATCCTGCAAAACAAGCAACTTCTGGAAAACACCTCCAAAACAGACGCAATCCTGGAAAAAGCCATTCAGCAGACCCGTTCGCTGTCGCATGAACTCATTCCCACGCCCTTGTCTGACCTTGGGTTGGCGGCGGCCCTCAAAGATGTCTGCTCTACCTTGTCCAGTAAGCAGCTGAAAATCAAGTGCTGGGTTTTCAATCTGCACACGCCCCTGGAAAAACACATGGAACTGGCGGTTTACCGCATTGCGCAGGAACTGGCCAACAACATAGTGAAACATGCCGATGCTACCCAGGCGGGCCTTCTCCTGCGCGAGCAAAGAGGCGCTTTAGTCCTGGAGGCTGAAGACAACGGGAAAGGGTTTGTGCCCGGGCAGTTACACAACAAAGGCCTGGGCCTGAAATCCATCCATGATCGCGTGAAACTGCTCAACGGAACCATTGAGATAGACTCGGCCCCAGGCCAGGGCACCACCGTCAGTATCTCTCTCCCACTGTCACTGCCTGAACCTGCCATTTAGGTTTTAGGGCCGTTTTCTTAAAATCAGATCTAAAACGGTTTTACATTTCAATTGTAGGGGCAATCCCTGGTGGTTGCCCTCATACGTTTGCTCCCGAAATAAGGCATCCACCAGGGATTGCCCTGCATTTTCTCATTACCGTTCTTGGGAACACGGCCCGCGGCAACACACCTTCTCCCCAGATTTGTAATACAGCCTACATTCCTTAATTTCCGGGGCGGGTACACCTTAGCGCAGGTGTACCAAAGGCAGAAAGTAACCGTTTCCTTTCCAAAACAGTTTATTCCAAAGAATGTGCGTGGCGCATTCGATCAACCATCGTTCCTGTTTCCTGAAATCACCAGATGACCAACCCTGCAACGTCTCTTCCTCACCTGCTCAAACAGTACCAGCGACGGCTCCTTAACCTCAGTGGCTCTAACCGATCGTTGGTGTTGCTTAAGCCCTCCGCCAGTCTGCACCTGGACCTTCAGGCCCTGGACTTCGCCCATAAAAGCCCGGCTTATGATTACGTGAAAGACCTGCTGGCCGGAAAGCAGAACATGACCCTGTGCCCCGTCGCCGATGCCCGCGATGCCACCCTGGCGCCGCTCACCAAAAGCCTCAAAACCATTCAGCGGCGGGCGCACATGATCTGGGAAGAGCGCGGCGCAAAGGAACTGTTTGTGGGCTGGCCCTTCGTGGAAGGCGCTTTCCCTGATGGTACGCTGGTGCGCTGTCCCTTGATTTTCTTTCCGGTGGAACTGCGCGTGAACGAAAAACGCCAGTGGCAGTTGGTTCGGCCCGAGGATACGCCCGCTTTCTTCAATAAAAGTTTCTTGCTGGCCTACGCGCACTACCTCAACGTGGTGCCCGATGAAGCCTTGATGGAAGAGGATTTCGATGAGTTTCCTTCCGATGACCTTCAGTTCCGGACCAAACTCTACGAGCTCCTGAAAGAAAGCAACGTGGAGATCAACTTCAACCAGGAACTGCTGAAAGACGCTTTGCAGCCTTTCAAGGCCTATAAACGCGAAGACCTGGAGAAAACTCGGAAACCGGGCCAACTGAAACTGCAACCCGAAGCCGTCCTGGGCATTTTTCCGCAAGCTGGTTCTTACCAACTCGCCGACTATGATGACCTTCTGGAGAATCCGCCCGCCGAGTCTCTAGAAGAACTACTTTTGCCGCAAACCGAGGTCACTTCGGCCCAGGCCCAACTAGAGCAGCAACTCTTCACCGCCTTTGACGCCGATGCCTCTCAAGAAGCGGCCTTGCGGCAAGTGAAATCAGGCCAGAGCGTGGTGGTGCAAGGACCTCCGGGTACGGGCAAGTCACAACTCATCTGTAACCTGGTCTCAGACTATTTGGCGCGGGGCAAAAGTGTGTTGGTGGTGTGCCAGAAACGCGCCGCCCTTGACGTGGTGTACCAGCGCCTGTCTACCACCGGCCTGGATCAATTCTCTGCCCTGGTGCACGACCTCAACCTGGACCGCCCGGCGGTATTTTCTAAAATTCGGCAGCAGATTGAGCAGGTAGAGGAGTACCAGCGGCAGAACGTGGCCTTGGGCAACATCCAGGCCGAGCGGCAGTTCCTGGAAACCAGCCGTCGCATCAACCAGATCTCAGACCGCCTGAACAGCCTCAAAGAAGCCTTGTTTGACACTGAGACCTGCGGTTGGTCGGTGAAGGAACTGTACCTGAGAAGTAGTCCCCGCGCGCCGCATTTGCCTGCTGAAAATATATATCTTCAATTCACCGCTACAACCTGGCAAGAGTGGCGCCCGCGCCTGCTGCATTACCTGCAAGACGCCGTGCTGCTGCAGAACCCTGATTTCCCGTGGAACGATCGTCGTTCTTTCCATCTTCATACCTGGGCTGAGCGCCAGAAATTCACCCAACTGCTTTCCCAAGTTCCGGGTGCGGTAAGCGAAGTGGCCAACCAAGTACAGGAACTGCTGCCCGGGCAGGAAGACGTGTGGGATGCTTTGAAAGCCTTGATGCAGGAACTTCCAGCCCTTTCAACCCTGCAGGACTCTCTCACCAATCCGGCTGTTTCGCGGCTGTTTTTCGGAAACTTGGCCCAAAATCAGGAGTACCGCCAACGCGAGGCGCAACTAACCCAATTGCAGCAAGCCACGGCCACAACTCAGGTAAAACTCACGCACGCAGAGGCCCAGCAGGTCATCCAATTATTGGCCGCGTATGACCAAGCCCACAGCGGTTTCTTGAGCAAGATCCAGTGGACTTTTTCCTCTGATAAAAAGAAACTGGCCGCCTTCGCCGAAAGTAAGAACCTGACCAACCCAGATACCGCCGTAGAGCACTTGCGTACCGCCCTGAAACAGTGGCAAACCCTGCAAGCCCAATGGCAGAACCTGCAAACCCTGGAACCTACCCTACAGATTCCCTCGGATTTCTTTCAGAACGAAGCCACCCAAGAACTGAACGCATTACAAATCGCTTGGGAGCAGCGGAAAACCCTGCAACGGCTCCTCGCCTATGACGTACTGCCCGATGCCCTGCTGCAAATGCCAACGGAGCGTTTCAGGGCCGTTTTCGCGCAAACGCTGCCAAAACTGAAACAGCTCCAGGAACAGTTGCTGGATTGGGAAAAGTGGCTGACTCCCTCTCAGATTGAAACCATTGCTACCAACCCTGCCACCGCCCAGCAAATGCAGCAAAGCCTGGCCGAGCACTTTGAACGCATGGTCCTTTTCGATGAACTGGTGCACACGCTTTCCCCTGAGCTCCGGGCCTGGCTGGAGGAATTACGCGCCACTGTGCCACAAAGCGTAGAAGCCCAGTTACAGGCCTTGGAGAACAGTGTACTCCTAGCCTGGGTGCAGCAACTGGAAAGCAGGCATCCCGTGCTTACCATTGTGAGTACCGGCGAACTGGAACGGCTGGAAACCGAGCTGCAGGAAAAGATCAAGCAGAAAGCCGAACTCAGCCGCCAGATCATCTTGCTCAACCTGCGCGAACAGACCTACCAGAACATGGAGTACAACCGCCTGGGCAACCCCGTCACGTACCGCCGTCTGCTCACCCAGGTAAGCAAAAAGCGCATGCTGTTTCCGTTGCGCAAACTCAGCGCCGAGTTCGGGGAGGAAATCAGGCAGCTGTTGCCCTGCTGGCTGGCTTCGCCCGAGACCGTGTCGGCGTTGTTTCCGTTGGAGCGCATTTTTGATCTGGTGATTTTCGATGAGGCTTCGCAGTGTTTCGCCGAGGTGGGCATTCCGGCCATGATCCGAGCGCAGCAGGCGGTTATTGCCGGTGATGAACAGCAACTGGGACCATCAGATCTGTACCGTGTGCGTTTCGGGAAAGACGAAGAGGAGACCGAGGAATTGTTGGTGGAGTCTTTGTTGCAACTGAGTGCCCTGCACCTGCCGCAGACCCTGCTTTCTGAGCATTACCGCAGCCAGTACCCCGAGCTGATCCAGTTCTCCAACCAGAATTTCTATCGGCAGAAACTCCAACTCATCCCCAAACTGGAGGCCATGAACACTTCTGAGCCCGCCCTGCAGTACCTGAAAGTAGACGGCGTCTGGGAAAACCAAACCAACCAAGTAGAGGCTGAGCGCGTGCGGGATCTGGTCTTTGAGCTGATGGGCAAAGGGGAGACCAACATCGGGGTCATCACCTTCAACTTCCCGCAGCAGCAATTGGTGCAGGACTTATTGGAAGAAGCGGCCTCGGCCCGGAATATGACCTTGCCCGAGGAACTCATCATCAAGAACATCGAAAACATTCAGGGCGATGAGCGGCAGTACATCATCTTCTCCATCGGGTACGCGCCGGATGCCACGGGTGTGGTGCGGGCCATGTTCGGGAGTCTGAACGCTGCCAAAGGCGAGAACCGCCTGAACGTAGCCATCACGCGCGCCATCAAACGGGTGTACGTGGTCACCAGCCTGTGGCCCGAGCAGTTCCCCACTGAGAACGTGAAACACCCTGGCCCCAAGCTGTTGCGCGAGTACCTGGCCTTTGCCCGGCAGGTGAGCGAGAACGGGTTTACGCCCCAGCCATCGCCGCCGGCCAACATCCCATCTGCGTTGCTGCTGTACCCGGCGCTTTTAGCCCAGTTTGGCGAAAATGGTACAAATACGCACTTATTGCTGGAACTTCCCTTCGCTGACCTTACTTTCCGCAACGGCAATAGGTACGAGGCCGTAGTATTAACCGACGACGATTTGTACTTCCGGAGACCCTCTGCCAAAGCATCGCACGCCGATGTGCCCTTGCGCCTGAAAGCGCGGGGTTGGAAATATGGGGCGGTGTACAGTCGTCAGTTCTGGAACCAGCCTGAACAGGTTTGGCAGAAATTAACACAACTGTACCAAATACCATGAAAGATAAGTTATTGGAGATCACCGCCGGGCTGTGCCTGCTCGTTGCTGTTGCGTGTGACTCTGGATCAGCGAAATCAGAAGAGACTACCGCAGAGACCTCCCCCAAAAAAGAAGGCAAAAAGAAGAAAGACAAGAACCCGGCCTCAGAGGGCTTTGCTGTGAACAACAACTATGACCTGCTGGAGATGAGCAAAATGGGCAAGAAGGCCGTGCCCGAAAGCTCTGGCCTGGAAGCCTCAGAGGACGGGAATTTTTGGACTCACCCCGACGCGGGGAATGAGGCCGTTCTGTACAAAGTCAATCAATCTGGCGAGTTACTGGAGACCATGAACGTGCAGGGCGCCAAAAACAATGACTGGGAAGACGTAACCCGCGGAAATGATGGCTTCTTGTACATAGGCGACATGGGCAACAACGAGAACACCCGCCAGGACCTGCAGATTCTGAAAGTAGACGAAAAGGCGAAGAAAGTGGTGGCCAGCATCCCCTTCAAGTACGCCGACCAAACCGAGTTTCCGCCCGCTAAAGCAAACCTGAATTTTGACGTGGAAGGCTTTCTGATGCAGAACAACGCTTTTTACCTGTTTACCAAAAACCGGGGCAAAGGCGATTGGGTGAAAGTCTACAAAGTGGCCAACCAGCCCGGAGCCGTGCAGACGGTAACCCCACTGGATAGCGTCCAGATCAGTACTAAAATCACCGCCGCCGATGTCTCTCCTGATGGCCGCCACATTGCTCTGTTGGGCGAAGGCTGGGCGTACCTGTTTGAAGCCGATAGCCCCGAGAACGTTTTCAAAGGAAAGAAAGAGCAGATTCCGCTGGGCAAAGTAGGCCAGGCCGAGGGCCTCGTGTTCGTCAACGATACAGACATGATGATCTCCAACGAAGCCGGCAGGCTGTTCATGCTCAGTCTGAAGAAGTAAGGTTTAGGGCCTGTTTTCAGAAAAGAAGCCTGAAACTAGAAAAGCCACTCAAAACAATTATAACATTGAAGAGTAGGGAAAGGCGGCATTGGTTGCCTTTTCCTTTTTAGCCAGATTGCTTTCCTGCGTCATAGAACCGAGTTCCTTTTTAGGCTGTTTTCCTTAAACCTGCCGGAAAACGCGTGGCTCCCTTTTCCGTTTTAGGAATGGAAAGCAAGAGGAAAACAACCATCCACCGTCTTAACTTGAACAACATGTCTAACATCATTCTAGTAACCGGCGCTACCGGTACCGTTGGTTCTGCCACCGTAAAAGCACTCTCTTTGTTAGGGACCGATGTACGGGCGGGGGTACGATCCCTTATCAAGGGAGATAGCCTGAAACGCCTGCCGGGAGTTGAATTGGTGGAGATCAACTTTGATAGGCCAGAAAGTTTGGCCGTGGCTTTCACGGGGGTAAAAACCGCTTTTCTGATCACGCCTTTCTCTGCTGATCAGGTGGAAATGGCCCGGAAACTGATTGATGCCGCCAAAACTACCGGAGTAGAACATGTGGTGCGCCTCTCCGCCCTCGGCGCCGAGGCCGTGCCGGGCATTCAATTAGGTAGATGGCACCGGGAGGCTGAGGATTACCTGAAAAGCACCGGCATGAAATACACCATCCTTCGGCCAGGTGGTTTCATGCAGAACTATGTGAACCAGCACGCCCCCAGCATCAAACAAAACAATGCCTTTTACCTGCCCCAGGGAGATGGCCGCGCGGGTTATATAGACGTGCGGGACATTGGCGAAGTGGCAGCCAGAATCTTGATGAACCCCGAGGAACACGCCGGGAAAGAATACTCGCTCACCGGCCTGCAAGCCCTTTCAGGATACGAGGTGGCCGAAGCACTTTCCAAAGCCACCGGCCGAACCATCCAATACATGGACGTTCCAGAAGAAGCCGCCCGAAACGGCATGCAACAGCAAGGACTACCCGCCTGGATGGTGGATAGCCTTATGGAACTGAGTGCCCTTACCCGCGCTGGCTACACTTCAGGCGTGACCAACGATGTGCAGGAAATCATCGGTCGGTCACCCTTCACCTTCGAGGAGTTCGCCCACACGTTTCGGGAGTGCTTCTAGTCTAGAAGGAAGATCAACGACTAAATGAAACCCGTTTAAGGGCCGTTTTTATAGAAACAGCCCTTAAACGGGTTCTCAGTTTTAAGCAGAATAGCTTTTCCGCTGCAGATTCTTCCCTTGAGGATTGGCCAAACGAGAGTTTGAGGCATTGAGCGCAGCTTATATAGAAGAGTGTTTCCTCCTGCAATAATTTTTTCGCTTGGTTTGACTTTAAGGGTACCACCCAACCTACCGTTCCCTTACAACCTCACTTGCCAGAGAATCTAAAGAAGCAGAACAAAGTCAACGCAGGCGGAATAGAAAGTCAGTAGTTGAATTTTAAATCAATCAATTAAACCTTATCTAGGATGTTATGCAATAAAAAGGCTCCGTTGAAACCAACGGAGCCTTTTTAGTAGAACCTATTAATTAGAATTAATGGTCATCTCTTTCTCTGGAAGAAGAACCACCGCGCGAAGAGCGGTTGCTGCTTCCGCCGGAGCGTTGGTCATCTTGGCCCTGGTTTGAGCCACCATACTGGGAACGGTTTTCGTAGCCAGATCCGCCGCCACCGAAGCTAGACTGTCCGCCTTGGGTGCCGCCATAGCCGCCACGCGAGCCCATTCCTCCGGATGAAGAAGAGCCGTATCCGCTGGAGCCGCCGTAGCTGCTACCACCTTGGCCATATCCGCCCATGCCGTAGTCACGGCTTTGGTCGCCGTAGCCACCGCCGGTAGAGGCACCGCCATGACCGTGGTCACTGCCGCCTCTGTTTGACCCAGAAGAGCCGTAGCCGCCGCGGGAACCCATGTCATTGCCCATAGAGCCGTAGTTAGATCCACCGAAGCCTCCGCCTTGTGAGCCATAAGAAGAGCCACCGAAATTTCCGCCTTGTGAGCCGGAGCCTGCCCCATAGGAAGAGCCACCGTAGTTGCCACCACCCTGGCCGTATCCGCCTCCCTGAGAAGTACGCGATCCGAAGTCGCCACCTTGTGCGTTGTGGGTGCTGTAGCCGCCCTGTCCACCGCCGCTCATGGAGCCATACCCGCTGTTGTCATTGCCACGGCCGCCACGTGAGCTTCCGCCGCCTTGCCAATCCTGGTTTCCGCCTTGTGATGAACCGTAGCCACCACGAGAGCCCATGTCATTGCCCATTGAGCCGCCGTAACCGCCACGAGAACCCATGTCATGTGAACCATAGTTGCTGCCGCCTCGGCCTGACCCTGAGCCACCACCATATTGGGTGCTGTAGGCGTTTCCGCCCTGGCTGTAGCCGCCATCATAATCAGAGTTTCCGTCGTAACCTTGTCCGCGGGAAGAACCACTGCGTGACCCGTATTCCTCACTGTAAGAACCGCCTCTTGAACCCATAGAGCCATAAGAGCCGCCTTGCTGATTGCTGTAGCCCTGGCTGTATCCGCCGTGGTCGCTGCCCTGGCCTCCGCCACCGTGCATGCCGTAGCCGCTCTCAGTGCCGTAGCCCATTTGGTTTCCGTAGTAACCAGAGCCCCCGTAGTTTGAATATCCACCGCGGTCAGACTCTGAACGGGAAGAGTTTCCGGCGTAGCCGCCTTGTGAACTCATGCCGTAAGGGTTGCTGCCCATGCCAGAACCGCCACCGTATCCACCTTGGCCGTAGTTACCGCCGCCTTGTGAACCTGAGTGGCCCATTGACCCGCCGTAACCGCCTTGGCCATAGTTAGAACCTCCTTGGTTGCCCTGGGCTCCGTAGCCGCCTTGGCCGTAGTTAGAACCACCTTGGTTTCCGTAGTTTCCGCCTCCTTGTCCGCCATAACGGTTGTGTTGGTCATCATGGTTGTTCCAGGAATTGCCGCCGCCAAAGCTGCCGCTGTTTCCTTGTGACCCGCCATAACCACCTTGTCCGCCCTGGCCGCCATAGTTACCTCCGCCTTGAGAGCCGTAACCTCCCTGGTCGCCGTTGAAGTTACCGCCTCCGCTGATGCCGCTCATAGAGGAGCTGCCCTGGTTGCCGTAATCTCCGCCCTGTGACCCGCCGTAGCCCATGCCACTGCCCATAGAGGCTGCTGAGCCAGAAGCGTTATCTGACCCTGACCCTGATTTGCTAGACTTGCCTGAGCTGCCTGATTTAGAGGTTGTAGACGAACCAGATTTAGAGCTGGCTTTTGGAGTGGAAGAGGTAGAAGCAGAAGATTTGCTTCCGCTGGATTTCTTACCTGAAGTAGTATCAGTTGTAGAGGCCGATGTGCCTGTTTTAGAAGTGGAAGAAGAGCCGCCGGAGGCTGTAGGAGAGCTGGTGCTGCCCATGCCTGCGCTGGAACTTGAACCAGAGCCTGTTCCGCCCGTCATGCCAGAGGTTGAACCAGCAGAACCCTGCGCGCCAGAGCCACCCTGTGAACCAGAAGATCCAAGAGAGGCATCTGAAGTGGAGCTTTTGCCCATAGCACCTGATGATGACGAGGTAGAAGCATTGGTTCCCATGCTACCGCCTGAGCCGGAAGCAGAAGAGCCCTGGTTGTCGTTTTGCTGCTCTTTTTGATTGTCTTTCATGGTTAAATCTCCTTTGTTTTTAGTTTGAATGGTGTATTGTAACCACTAGCCTCAGACCCGGGAAAGGTACTCAGTTCTGAGGCAAGTGTTTATACTATACGAACGGGTGTTTGCATGGTTAACTCATCCATTGCAATTTTTTAATTCTAGAAGATTCAATAGAAGAATAACCTTAAAAGTTGCGTTAATTCTGAAGATAAAATTATGAAAATGATTTCTCGGTGTGTTTTTTGGGATGGATTATTGAAAAAGAGGCAAAAAGCCCATCACCTGCTTTAAAGCCGTCTTCCTGAAAAAGGCCCTAAAACAGGTCTGTGCCAAAACTCTATTCAGAAGATAGGGGAGGCTTCCTTCGGGGGGATCTCTGGGCCAGGTATTCGGGAACTTGCTAGACCTCTCAGAACAAGTGGAGGAGAGGCACAGCGCATTTTATCTAAAATAACCTGAAGTGATAAGCTGAAATTCTTCTGCAACGAACCATACAAAGAGTAGAAGTCTCGGGAGTTTGTGCACTTCTTCTTTTCTGACGAAGGCACAATCAAACCTTCAACAGGTTAGTAAAGGCAAAGAAAGCTTGGTAAGGAATTGTTCAGTTCCCGTTTCTAGCAACGTTTTTCAATCTTGCCCCTAAAGGAGGAACGAAGCACGGCGGTTTTACTTTAGGCCTGTTTTGAGGATTTCTCGTTGGTTTCGCCCTGAAGGGTGATAGGTTTGGTTTTGGCCGGAACAGTCACGTCAGATAAAGGAACATCCACGTCCAGTTTGTCCAGAAGTTCCTGGGCGTCTTCTATCTCTTCTTTATCGGGTTCTGGAACATCGTGCTCATCGGCTTCCAAGGGTTCATAGTTCAACCGGATAAACATGGGGAAGTGGTCTGACCCGAAGAACGGAAGTCGCTTGATCCTGATCAGCCGGAAAGCCGGGTCATAGAAGATATGGTCCAGTGAGTACCGGAAGAAAGGCACGAAGGCATTGTACGTGTTAAAGAATCCGCGCCCGATGCGGGGATCAAGCAGACCGCTGATCTTCCGGAAAAGGTTGGTGGTGTAGGACCAGGCCACATCATTCAAATCGCCAATCACAATACTGGCATAGGGAGAGTCTTTCGCCATCTTGGCCACGGTAAGCAACTCGGCCTCGCGGGTGTCGGTGTCTTTGTTAAGGTGCGGCGGCTGCGGATGAACGGTGAACAGGTCAAATTTGCGGCCGGTGGGCAACTCTATCACCATGTAAAAGGAAGGAATTCCTTCTTCCACAAGGTATCTGACTTCGGTATGGCTGAGCTTGAACTTGCTCAGGAACATCATGCCATAGGTATTCTCCAGAGGGGCTTTGATGTCATAGGGGTAGATGTCGTGCAGTTCAGAAATGGCATCGGCCCAGCGCTGGTTGGGTTCGTTGATGAGCAGCAAGTCTGGATCGTTTTCCCTAACCACTTTCAAAAACCGCTCATAGCGCGTGTTGGACATGCGCACGTTGGAAATCATGATGCCGAACGAGTTCTTAGGGGCCTTTATTTTTGACCGAAGGGCCTGCACCCGCACCATAGGCGTGAATTTGTACACATGTACCAATTCGTTGACAATGGCCAGCACCAGCAACCCTGCAAATATCTTCTGGCTGAGCAACTCAAACCCAAAATGCCAGCCATACGCGGCCAGCACCAGCGTACCCAGCACCGCCACCTGTACCCGCGGAAAGTCAAGAATTCTGATCCACCAGTAGGTGCTTTTCACAAGGGTAAGCAAGGAAGCTAAAATAGCAAGACAGCCAAGCAGCTCAAGGGCGATTTTCATAGGTTAGGGAACAATTCAGTTCGTTCACATACTGTTTTTTGCGGATAGAGTTGCACCAGTAAAAATACGGGTCCAACCCCCGTGGAGGTACCCAACAAAAAAAAGTCGTTTCTAACTTGATTTGCGAAAATCAGGCCAGAAACGACTTGTAAAATTTTAAAGTCTGGAGAAGTTAAGGAGCCGCTTTTTCTACCCGTACCCCCACCGACATGATACCCGGCAGAGGGTCCTGGCGCATGTACTGGTTTACCCTTAGTTTGTAGGTACCAGCCTGCCGGAAACGGATGTTTTTCAGCGCCCTAAACCGATGGTCAAAGATATCGCCGGTGCCGTTTCCCCGGGGTTCGCCGGTTTTGGGGTCCATGAGGAACATCTCGTGCAGCATGGAATTGACCTGTTTCCCATCTGGCCCTACCAGGTAATGGCGCAGATACAGGTTGTAAAAAGGGTAATGCAGGGCATTGCGCACGTTGAAAAAAACGTTGTACTGCTGCGTAGTGTCAGTAATCTCAAAACTGAAGTCCGGGGCCAGCTTCACCGGCCACTGGTTGTCCGGAATGTCCTGGTTTTCCTCAAAAACGCGGTTAGCGTCACAACTGGCCAGAAACAAGCCCAAACTCAGCAACGACACAAAAAGGCGGAAACTCTTTCTCATCATGCTTCTGCTTTTGGCGCTCCGCCTTCTGGGTTACCCGGTTTGCGGTTCCGGTTGTTTCGGTTGCGGTTACGTCTGCTGCGCTGTTCGCCTTCTGGCCTCGGCCCGGCTTCTGCTCCTTCTGGCGAAGCTCCACCAGCCGGAGCCGCTGCTTGGGCCACCGGTTGCGGTCTATTCGGTTGAGGTGCACGCTGCCCCTGCGGACGTTCTCCCCGTGGCGGACGATTGCCTTGGTTGCCTTCTCTAGGCGGCCGATTAGGGTCACGTTCCCGCTCCGGACGATTTGGATCGCGCTCTGGGCGGTTAGGGTCACGTTCTGGGCGAGGCTTGTTTTGCGGCTGCTGGCCTTTTGCCTGTTGGTCACGCTCTGGCCTTGGCGGTCTGTTCTCGTTGCCCCGCGGCTTGTTCCCGTTCCGTTCCGGACGGGGTTTTGCTTCGCCCTCCACCGCTCTTCCTGACGGACGGTCTCTGCGCACCTCTGGGGTAGGAGCGGCCTGGGCCAGAACCTCCGTGGCAGATGGAGCAGCAGCGTTGCCCCCGTTCTTGTTCTTTTTCTTGTTGCGCTTTTTCTTGGCTTTGTATTGCTCGTCCAGACGGTCAAGGTTTCCTTCCAGGGACTCTACAAAGTCTACCACTTCTGGCAATTGCTTTTTCACTTCCTCGGCCAGGTTCTCGGGCATCTCGCCGGCGGCGTTCATTTTCAGAACTTCGTGCACGCGCTCTACGGTCACCGGAAACCAATTGCTGTCGCCCCGGTAGCCGAACCACATGATGCGTCGGAAAATATCGGTCTTCTGGAGGAAGGCGTCGCCGGCTTTGGTCTGAAGCGGACGGTTTACGTTAGGAATATCCTTGAGGGCATCCATGTACGTTTCCAACTCATAGTTAAGGCAGCACTTGAGGCGCCCGCACTGGCCAGACAGCTTGCTGGGGTTCAGAGAAAGGTTCTGGTACCGTGCTGCGGTAGTGGACACGCTCCGGAAATCGGTGAGCCAGGTAGAGCAGCACAGTTCGCGGCCGCAGGACCCAATGCCGCCCAAACGCCCGGCTTCGTGCCGCAGGCTGATCTGGCGCATCTCAATCCTGACCTTGAATTCCTCGGCCAGTTTCTTGATCAGTTCCCTGAAATCCACGCGGTCATCGGCGGAATAGAAGAAGGTGGCTTTGGTTTTATCGGCTTGGTATTCTACGTCTGAGAGCTTCATCTTAAGCTTCAGTTCCTGTACAATGGCGCGGGCGCGGTACATGGTGGTGGGTTCCTGCTCGCGGGCGAGGTTGAACTTCTCCATGTCTTTCTCTGTAGCCACGCGGTAGATGGTCCGGATCTCGTCGTTGTTCTGAACTTTCTTCTTGTTCATCTGCAGGCGCACCAATTCGCCTTTCAAAGACACGTGGCCAATGTGATGCCCGTTGGGTACGTCTACTACTACGGCATCGCCGGTGATGAGCGGCAGCCGGTTCACGTTCCGGAAAAACTCTTTGCGTCCGCCTTTGAAGCGGATTTCTACTATATCAAACTCTTTAAACGACACAGGAATTTCCATGTCTGAGAGCCAATCAAATACATTTAATCGGTTACAGCCTCCCGTGCTGCAACCGCCGTTGCTTTTACAGCCCGCTACTACCTCAGTGCCATCGGCAGAGGTGGTTTTGGTGCCGCAGCCGCCACTAGAACATGAACTACATCCCACAGGTCAATTTCCTTTATATAGATAATTCTTGTTTTCAAAAAATTAAAACTCCACCTACCTGAAAGCTACGTCTGTATTCCTCTAAATTACTTTGAATTATCCTCCTGATCTTGAATGTCTTACTTCAGGCGGAATTTGGAATACAGGCCATTCTAAAGCCTTTCTGCGGCAAATACTGAGAGCCTAATTAACAAATATAATAACTTAAATTGAATAGGCAGGCACGTTTTCTTGGGTTATCCACAAGGCGTTTTAGGGTTATTTTCACAAAAAGCCGCTTAAAATATCTGAAAACCCAAACAAACAGCATTTCTGCCTGTTTTATTCTACTGTTCTCCAAACAGTTTTGTTGATGTGGTTAGTTCTGATAACCACCTTCAGAAAACACAAACCCGCCCTGGCCTGAAAAGCACGCGAAGAACGCTCCCCGAATTTTGACTTAGAAGCCTGATTTTGTTACTTAGGCTTCTCGTCCAGATTCCTTGCCCTTATGACCTTCTCCTTTGCCGAATCCCTGACAGTTGACCAGCTGTGCACGCTCTTCAATGCCGCCTTTTCTGATTACATCCAGCCTTTTGCGCTCTCCCCGGAGGTCATGGCTCTGAAATTACGCCGTGACGGAACCTATTTAGCATTGTCTCCGCTGGCTTTAGACCAAGGAAAACCGGTTGGTTTCATCTTTCAGAACATTGGAGATTGGCACGGCAAGAAGACCGCCTACAACAGTGGTACCGGCGTCTTGACCGAGGCGCGTGGCCAAGGCCTCACTCCCAAAATGTACGCTTTCTCATTGCCCGTTCTAAAAGAGAATGGGGTGGAACAGTGTCTCCTGGAGGTGATACAGGAGAACAAGCGGGCCTTAAGGATTTATCAAGAGCTGGGCTTTACCATCACCCGAACCTTTCATGTTTTCCGCCACAGCAAGGCAGACCTGCAATGGCATTCCCATTCACCAGGGAATGTCTCCTTCCGACAGGTAACCGCACCTAACTGGTCTCTTTACCAAACCTTTTGGGATGTGGAACCCAGTTGGCACCAAAACCCTGCCGCCGTGGACCAGACCCTTGCCGATGTGCAGATAGTGGAAGCCTGGCTTCAGGAGCAATGCGTAGGGTATGGCATCATTTACCCCATGACCGGGGCCGTCTCTCAATTAGCTGTGGCACCTGCCTGGCGCAGAAAAGGGATAGGTCAAGGCCTGCTGCAACAAATGGTTTCTTTGACTTCTTCCCCGTTAATAGCCGTGGTTAATGTTGATGCCCAGGCAGAGCAGATGGTACAGTTTTTAAAGGCACGCCAAATGCCTGAACTGTTAGGCCAATATGAAATGCTGATGAAGTTATAAGTTTGGTTTTGGGGCAGTTTTTGGAAGGAAGGCAGAAAATTAAAGCAGCTTGATAGTTTGCTGACGGAGCAAGAATGGATGAATGCTGTAATATCAACTATAAAAAGTAAGTTTAGATGTGCGATTCTGTAGTTAGGTTCAAATCAAAAGTTTAAATGAAAAATATAGAGATACCAAAGTTTCATGAAACATTCAATCCAATCTTACAAGTCTTAAGCAATGGTGAAACTATCCATACTCGTGAACTTCAAAATTTAGTAATACAGAAATTCTACTCTCATTTACCGGGAGAGCTATTAAACGAAAAAACTAAGTCTGGAGAGTTACTTATAAACAATAGAATTGCTTGGGGGAAATCTTATCTTAAAAAAGGAGGGTATATTTTTTACCCTATAAGAGGCTTCGTAAAAATCACAGATAAAGGTGCGAATCAGAAATTCAACATTACTCTTAAGGAGATGGAGGATGATTCAAGCCTGTTCAATTTCTATTCAGAAGAAAAATCAAAGAAGGATTCAAGTATAGCGAATATAGCGAACTTAAAAGAAGTCAAAAGTTCCTCACCACAGGATCTAATAGATTCTGGCTTTTCGCAAATTGAAAGCGAGGTTAAGAATGAACTGTTAGAAAAACTTAAATCAATTGACCCTTACTATTTTGAAAAAGTAATTTTAAAATTACTGAAAAAAATGGGATATGGTGATTTCATAGAAACATCAAAATCATCTGACGGTGGTATTGATGGCATTATAAATGAAGACAAGCTGGGTTTAGATAAAATCTACATTCAAGCGAAAAGATTTACTGAAAATAAGGTTAGAGAAAAAGACATTAGAAACTTTATTGGGGCAATGGGTGGCGATACCAATAAAGGTGTTTTCGTAACAACTTCTCTTTTTGATAAAGGTGCTGAGCAAAAGGCACGTGATGCCCACCACAAAATCATTTTAATTGATGGCTTAAAATTGGTTGATTTGATGCATGAATTTAATGTAGGCATTCAGATCAAGTCTGTATATGAGGTAAAGCAATTAGATCAAGACTTTTTTGAGGAACAGTAAAATAGGTTGTAAACTCCTGCTACCATTTTAACCCTTTTTCTGGGTGTTTTCCCAAACCTGAGGGGAAACTTGTTGAAAGACTTAAAGGAAAATCCCCGGCAGAATTTCACATCTGCCGGGGATTTCTGTAAATGATCAATAAAAAGCGTGATTAGTAGTTGTGCTTCCGTTTCTTTTTCGCCCGGAAATAGGAAACCACGCCGTAACTGATGATGGCGGCAACGGCGGCTTTTCTAAGAAGCCCTCCGCGGTTGTGTTTCCACTCGGCTTTGTAGCCTTTCTCGGCGAAGATGTTAGGCACATGGCCGCTCTTGAGGTCCTCTATGATTCCTTCCACCACGTTGATGCGGTCTGCCAGGATCAAAGGCAGCCAATGGCCATAATCGTTCTCACTTTTCTTGAAGGCCATCCGGCGGATCATGCCACTCAGGCCCGAAGGTGGGGTGGAAGTACCAAACACGGCTGTTACATCGGGGCGTTCGTTGGAGTGCAGGACCTCAACGGTTCTGGGTTGTAAGGTAGGACGGTCCCAAGTATACCCCTTGTGCTCCTCGTTGGTGCGCCTCTTCATTGGGTACGTGGGATCGTTTTTAGGATCGGCGTCAATGCCCCATCCTTTTATATGCGAATAGTCTCTTGCGGTATTTTCCATGGTCTTTTTTCGTTACAGTCCGGCTGATGGTGAAATAAGGATAGGTTTGATGCAGTTGTCCAGTTTCTCAGAGAAGATACGGTACGCATCAGAAACCTCCTCAAGGGGAATGCGGTGCGTGATAATGGCCTTCGGATTCAAGACCCCGTTCTGCACGTGCTCAATCAACCTAGGCAATAAACGTTTCACAGAGGCTTGGTTTGCCCGTATGGTAAGCCCTTTGTTCAGCACGTTCCCGATAGGAATCAGGTTATCGGTAGGGCCATAAACCCCCACAATGGAGATAATGCCGCCTTTTTTCACCGAGTTGATGGCCCAGTGCACCGCTGTGGCAGAACCTGCCTGTAATAATAGCTTTCTACCGGTGATGGTTTGCATGGCATTTCCTGCGGCCTCGGCACCTACGGCATCAATGCAGCAATCTGCGCCCATCCAGTCGGTTTCCTTTTTGATGAACACCACCGGGTCACCAATCTCATTGAAATTGTAAGCCTCGCACTGGGCGTAGTTCCTCACAAATTCCAGCCGGTAGTCTACCTGGTCAATCACAATTACGCGGCCGGCGCCAAAGAGCCAGGCGCATTTGGCGGCCATGATTCCTACCGGGCCAGCGCCAAAGACCACCACTGTGTCGCCGGTCTGGATCCCAGCCATCTCGGCGGCCTGGTAACCGGTAGGTACCACGTCGGTGAGCAGTACGGCGTCATCAGGGTCCATGCCTTCTGGGATTACGGTAGGGCCTACGTTGGCGTAAGGCACACGGGCGTATTCGGCCTGGCCTCCGTTGTAGCCCCCGGCGGTGTGCGAGTATCCGTAGATACCGCCTACTGCGGTGGCTTGTGGGTTAGATTCATGGCAGTTGCCGTACAGTTCCTGCTTACAGAACGCGCACTGACCGCAGGCTATGTTGAAGGGCACCAATACGTGGTCGCCTACTTTCACTTTGGTTACCTCAGGACCAACTTCTTCTACTATTCCGGTAAATTCATGCCCAAAGGTCATGCCCACGCGGGTATCTGGCACAGAGCCGTTGTATAAGTGAAGATCAGACCCGCAGATGCAGGAACGGGTTACCCGTACAATGGCGTCTTGCGGATGTTCTATCTTGGGCATGGGTTTTTGACTGGCACGGACCCGCAAAGGTCCTCGGTAATTCATGGCTAGCATAAGAATTCTCCTTGGGGTTAGAGTGAGACATCGTTTACGTGGGATTTCAATTCAAGAAGTACTTTTTTATTTCCTGTTCTGAAAAGATTTAATACCACAGAGTTTTTTTACTTCCTGAGCACCTGAAAGTTTCAGTAAGTTCTTTGTTCAGGGGTAAATACGTATTTATACGGTGTTCCCTAGAGAAGTTCTAAAAACCTAAGACCTGTCCTCAACTGTTGAGGGTAGAACCAACTGAATAATAGAAGGTAGCCGATTAAAAGGTTTTTTCTTGCCCGAAGATTGTGCAATGTTCCCTTTGAAGGCCTAAAGATGAGCGGCTATCAGAAAAAGAAGCAGGAGGGGAAGCAAAGCCGGTTTAAAGCCCGTTTTCAGGAAAAGGCCTTCGAACCAGGGAGGCGATAAACAACAGGATGGCCTTACGGATTTGCCTAAAAGAAATGTTTCTACTTTTGTGGCCAGCCAAGCGTTGACTTGGTCATTTTACACCTTGATTTCCGCTGAGCGTCAGCTTACCCTTATGAGCATTTCCATCAGAGCGATAGAAGAGAAAGACAACCTGGCCTTGGCCGAACTTATCAGAAAAGTTTTCCGGGAGTTTAAGATTGACAAACCGGGCACAGTCTACACAGACCCCACCACCGATGCCCTGTACCAACTGTTCCAGACCCCGGAAAGTGCGTACCTGGTGGCCGAGGAAAACGGCGAAATCCTAGGAGGCTGCGGCGTGTACCCCACGCCAGGTTTGCCGGAAGGATGTGCCGAGCTGGTGAAATTCTACCTGGCCGCTGAGACACGGGGCAAAGGCATAGGATACCAGTTACTGGAAATGAACCTGAAATTAGCGCAGGAACTGGGCTATAAACAACTGTACCTAGAGTCCTTCCCAGAATTAGGCAAGGCGGTTAGTATGTATGAAAAGGCGGGCTTCAAGCCCTTGCCGCATGCGTTGGGCAACTCGGGCCATTTCGCCTGTACTATCTGGATGCTGAAAGAATTCACCCAGAAATAAGGGGAGGCTTTTAGGCCTGTTTTCCCGAAAGCAGGCCTAAAAGGAGATTATTTGCCTAACCACTCTTTGAAGGCTGCGGCGCGCTCGTTGCTGATGATGATTTCCTTGTCGGTGACGGGTTTCACGTACACTTTCAGGCGGCCTTTCAGGTACGGATGGATTTCGTCTATGGAGTGGATGTGGGCTATGAACTGACGGTTTAACCGGCTGAAGTGCTCAGGGTCCAGCAATTCCTGCAGGGTATCCAGGGTATAGTCGGTGATGAAGCGCTGTCCGGCGGTGGTGATGAGGAAAACGATCTTGTCCTCAGCGTAAAAATAGGCGATCTCATCAGTAGAGACGGACCGTATTTTCTGACCGGTTTTCACCAGAAAACGGGTTTTATAATTGGGTGTGTCAACTGGGGAGGAGTTCTTGTTCAGCAGGGCCATGATCTGCTGCATGTCCAGGCCGGGGGTGGCCGGCTGACTTTTGCGCAGGGCCTTGAACTTGTCCATAGCCGCGGCCAGGTCCTCGTTGCTGATGGGCTTGAGCAGGTAGTCAATGCTGTTCACCTTGAACGCCTTTACTGCGTACTCGTCATACGCCGTGGTGAAGATGATGGGGCATTTTACCTCTACCTTCTGGAAGATCTCAAAACTGTTCCCGTCAGACAAATGGATGTCCAAGAAGGCCAGGTCAGGCGCGGGGTTTGCCTCAAACCATTTCACCGCATTCCGGATGGAATCTATGGTGCCCACCACCCGGATGCTGGGGTCGTAGCGCAGCAATTGGGCTTCCAGTTTCTCGGAGGCCAGGTATTCGTCTTCGATCAGGAGGATGTTCATCAGGCAGCGTTGTTTAGAAGCGGTAATTTAGCAATGAAATCGTGGGCGGTTACTTCTACATCCACTTTTTTATCGGTGATGAATTTGTAGCGGTTGATGATGTTCTTCAAACCCACTCCGGTAGACTCTTCGCGGCTTTCGCGCAACTGCAGGTTGTTCTTGATGATGATGTAATCGCCTTCCACAAACACGTCAATGAACAGAGGCTCGTCGCGGCTCACAATGTTGTGCTTGATGGCGTTTTCCATGAGCAACTGCATGGTCAGGGGAGCTACCTGGTGGTTCAGGAGGTGATCTGGCACATCCATGTTCACCTGCAGGTTCTCCCTGAACCGGATCTTAAGCAGGAATAGGTAGGAGTAAATGAAGTCTAGCTCGGTGTGCAGGGTCACCAACTCTTTGTCTTTGTTCTCCAGTACGTAACGGTACACTTTGGATAGCTGCTCCACGAACTTGGCCGCCAGATCCTGGTCTTTGTAGATAAGCGAAGAAAGCGCGTTCAGGCTGTTAAACAAAAAGTGCGGGTTTACCTGCTGCTTCAGGGATTCAAACTGCACTTTAATGGTTTCCTTCTTCAGCTTCTCAGACTGCATGAGGTAGCGGTGCCACTGGTTGTAGAAATAGATCCCTGACCGGATAAAGTGCACGAACAGCAGGATGATGCTGCCAAACACAAACACTTCCTTGATGTTGCGCATGGCATTGGGGTCTCCGAAATCATAGGCGATCTGCCCTAACATTAACCGAGGCATGATCTCAAACAGCACCATCACCAGCAAAATATAGACCTGCACCGCCACCCATTCATAGATAAAGCGGCGTAGCCCGTACTCGCGCCAGTCATACTTCCGGCTTAGGCGTTTGGCAATGCGGCGCGTTCCTTCCAGCACCACGTTCACCATGAGGGCATTGTAGAGCAACCGGAAAACGTCGGTGGCCTCAAAGTCCCGCAACCCGGTACGATGGATAAAAAAGAACGTCCAGAATATAAGGAAAGCGATGCCCGTGTTGCCCAGATAGCGCAACAAGTGCTTATGCTTGAATTGAAATTTTTTCTTCATAAAGGGCGACTGCACAAACAGCCTGTCCAAAAACTCGGTAGAGAGCAGCATAGTTCAAAAAGCCAGTAGGCGCTTTACCGTGGTGAAAGATAAGATGGAATGCGCTCTACTCATAATTGAAAAGTTGATAAAAATCTAATACCCTTATTTTTATAGAAACTATCTTAAAACACCTTACGGCGGCACTTACCCCTTCTGTTGTTTGCCCTTAAGAGAGAAATAGGTGCTGCCGTTGGTGGTTCCTTTATTTATTCAATTCTTTCCTTTAGCGGTTTCCCAATGCCGCCTGACCGTCTCATTAAAATCTTGGGTTCCAACGCGTCATTAAAAGTTGCCGTAAGAACCTGTGGTAAGGCATTACTTTCGCTAAGTTTGCAAATAGAAGTTTTGGGCACAAGCAAGCAAGGGAATCCTGACCAAGGCGGAAATTAACCTCCTGAACCTGTGCTATCTATGGACTAAGTACTTACCTATTTATACTGTTTCTTTTCTATTGTCTTTTTGTCTTTTATGAAATCTATGAATACTGCTTGGGCTTTTTTGGTAGTGGCGGGTCTGTGTGAAATTGGCTGGGCCATTGGGTTGAAATATACCGAAGGGTTTACCAAACTCTGGCCTACCGTCATCACCGTGGTGATCATGATTCTCAGCTTTGTCTTGTTGGCCCAAGCCATGCGCACCTTGCCGGTGGGTACCGCCTACGCTTCCTGGACTGGAATTGGGGCAGTAGGAACGGTGGTCCTGGGAATGTTCCTGTTTAACGAGCCCAAAGATGCCGTGCGCCTGATTTGCATCGGGTTGATTATTGCTGGGGTACTGGGGTTGAAGTTTTTAGCGAAGGAATAAGGGAGGAAGTTGTTTCTGTTTTAAGGATGATTTGAGAGAAATAGGCTTAAAATAGATGCTCTTTTGATATTTAGAGGGATGGTTTGTGCATGCAGTTGGCTTGTGCTGGCGAAGGCCCGGAGTTTGCGTGGGTGCATAAGCTTTCTTGTTCCATAGCTGGGCTCCGTGCGCTCACGGCCGCGGGGCCCCGTCTTCCGGGTTCGCGCTGTGCCAGCTTCCTTTGCTCCTTGCAGTCGCAATGCCTGGCGGCAACGGAACCTGCCTAGGCGCTCACCCGAAAGACTGGAATAGGGTTCTTTCAACTGGGGCGTTGTATAGCAGCAGTATTGGTTCTTAATCTTCTTTTTCTTCTCTCATGGTTCAAGTCTGCGACTTGGACCCACTATGACCTGCAGATTGCAAAGCAGTGAGGCGCATTGTTGTCTCACCGAAGGCTTCAACTTTCTAATTTTTAAAGACAGTGGTTCCTTCTTTAAGCCCAATTTCCGGAAACAAGCTTAAAAGGAGCCGGGCTTTCTTCTGTAGGCGAAGAGGGAATCAGAGGTGAGCAGGTAGAGGAATCTGTCTCCCACCAGTACTTGTCGGTAGGGAAGGGGCTGTTCGGGTAAGGCTATCGTGCGGGTCTGAAACGAGTAGAGGTGCTGGAAATGCAGTTGGTTCTGAGATAGGTAGTAGAGCTCGTCGCCTGCAAAGCCCACGTAAGTTAGATTTGGCAGAGGAATCTTCTTTTGGTAATTACCCATATTGTCAAAGACGTAGATGCCCGAGGTGCGGTCTACCATGTACAGCTTGCTTTGGTATTCTCGCAGGAAGGTGATGTCGTGCTGGCGGCGATCCAGCAGCAGTTCCAGCGGGTTTTCAAAGACTACCCGGTTGATGCGGGTATCTACCTTAAGCAATCGGAAAGTGGTCTCGTCAAAAAGCCAGAGCCGGTCATCAGCGGCAAGCGTGGCAGCCCGGATGGTTCCATCGGTGTAATCCCGTAAATCGGCGAGGCCCAAAGGCGTCAGGAAACGATCTAGAAGTTGTACCCGCTGGCGGTCATCATAGAAGACGGTAATCTTGGCCGGACTCCAGGCTTCCGCCATGGCTACGCGGCCTTGTATGGGCGGCGAAAAGGTATTGACAGCCCTTCCTAGGGTGTCTAATTGAATGATGTTCTGCCGGGCATCTGACAGGTAAACTCGGTCAAAACGGTCAATGGAAAGCAGGGTATTCCCTTTGGCCGGTAGCCGAAAGGCAAGTGTCCACGCCGGAGTCTGGGCCTGCAACGTGACAGGAACCAAAAACAGCCAAGCTAGCAGCCCTAACCAGAAACTAAGCAGGCTCTTTCTCAAAATACGTAAGGGTGAGTTCCTGACCATCATATACCGCATAGGAGCAAAAATTGACCCATTCTCCTAGGTTCAGGTAACGGCTTCGCTCCCCAATAGGCAGATCCAAGGGTAAATGGCGGTGCCCGAAGACGTAAAAATCATGGTGCTGCCGTTCTTCCACCCGTTGGCAGTAATGTACCAACCACTCGTCATCGCCCTTGAATACTTCGTCAACCTTGGTGTTCTGGATGCGGCTTCGGCGTGACCAGAAACTTGCCAATCCAATGCCCATGTTGGGGTGAATACGGGCGAAAAACCACTGGCTTACCGGATTAGCGAAGACTTTCTTCAGGACCTTATACGTGTAGTCTTTCGGGCCGAGGCCGTCACCGTGGCCAATAAAAAAGGAATGGGGTCCGATTTGAACGGAGACGGGTTTCCGAAGCACGGGGATGTTGAGCTCCTTGGGGAAGTAGTCAAACATCCACATGTCATGGTTTCCCGTGAAAAGGTAGATAGGAATGCCACTGTCCGCGATCTCGGCGAGTTTGCCTTGTAACCGGATAAACCCCCTCGGAATGGCATGCTTGTACTCAAACCAGAAATCAAAGATATCGCCTACCAGGAAAATGGCCTGCGCATCTGCTTTGATCTGATCCAGCCACCGCACAATTTTTTTCTCGCGCGCCAGGCTCTGCTCGGGGGAAGGTACCCCTAAATGGAAATCTGAAGCAAAGTAGACTTTTTTACCAGGCGGCAGGTGGTCAATCGGTGTGATCATCAACGAGGAAAAGGATAAGTTCTTTGGGGCCGTGGGCACCCATGACTAAGGTTTTCTCAATGTCGGCGGTACGACTGGGGCCACTGACCAAAGATAGCATAGACGGCAATCGGTTGCCGTACTTGCCCTGCACAAACTGTAAAGCCTGTTTGATGTCTGGTACCAGCTGCGACAATTTGGCTACCACCAAGTGCATGGCCGGATACACAGAAAGTCTCCGGCCACTGGCGTTTGCGGAGGAAACCAGGATGCTGCCGGTACGCGCCACCAGGGCTTCGCAGGTAGTGAGCGATGCCTGGGCATTGCCGATGAATTCCTCCTCGGTGCCGTTGAAATTGATGCCGCCGGCGTGCAGGATTTTCTTCAGGGCTGGTTCCCACACGTACATGTTCTCTATGCCGCGCTCTTTCTTGAACTCAAAGAGCTGGTCAAAGAAGTCTTCCTCGTTCTCGCAGTACACAAAGGTACCGCTGTTCCGGATGAAGGTTTCGGCGAAAAGCACCGAAAGGTCTTCCAGCAAGGGGCCGTAGACCGAGGTAGAGAAGTCTGGGGTAGGAGGCAGAAAAGGCGCTGACTTAGCCAGCGCCTCTCTTACCTTGCGGAGCACAATCTCTTTGGATTTGGCTTCGTACATGTTGTATTTCCGTTTAGGGCCTACTTTTCAGAAAAGGGCTACGAATTGAATGTAGTGCCTTCTCCGCTGGAAGACGGTGCACCAGTAGGCTCTGCAGCCGTAGGCGTGTCTTCCTGGTTTTGCTGCGCACCAGATGGGGTGATGATATGGTTTTCACCGGCCACTTCACTCTGGGTTTTGCTACGGTCTGTACCGGCAGTATGAGCCTGGTAGTTAGTTAAGCCCTCGAAAGGTCTTGGGCCAACCAAACGCTCCAGATCATGCTGGAAAAGGATTTCCTTCTCTAACAGTTCCTGCGCCACCATTTCCAACTCGTTACGTCTGTCAGAAAGTAACTGAAGGGTACGGTTATAGGCATCGCCTACCAGCACTCTTACTTCAGAGTCAATCGTTTCAGCGGTAGTTTCTGAATAAGGCTTCGTAAACGTGTTGTCTGGCTGCTTGGAGTCATAAAACGACAGGTTCCCGATGCGGTCATTCATGCCGTACATGGTCACAATGCTGTAGGCCATTTTGGTAATTCGTTCCAGGTCACTCAAGGCACCGGTAGAGATTTTCCCGAACACGATCTGCTCAGCTGCACGGCCACCCAGGGCCATACACATCTCGTCTACCAACTGCTCTGTGTTGTACAGGAACTGCTCTTTCGGCAAGTACTGGGCATACCCTAACGCGGCAACACCACGTGGAACGATACTTACTTTCACCAACGGATCACAGTGCTCCAGGAACCAACCCGCAATGGCGTGGCCGGCTTCGTGGTAGGCCACGATTTTCTTTTCCTGCGGAGAGATGATTTTGTTTTTCTTCTCCAAGCCACCAATCACACGGTCAATGGCATCGTTGAAGTCCTGCATTTCAATCGCCTTTTTGTTCCGGCGGGCAGCGATCAAGGCCGCCTCGTTACACACGTTGGCGATCTCAGCACCGGCGAAACCAGGAGTCTGGGCTGCCAATTTCTTCGCATCCACGTCACTGGCCAACGTCAAAGGTCCTAAGTGCACCCCGAAGATATGGGTACGGCCGTTGATGTCTGGTTTGTCAATGCTGATCTGGCGGTCAAAACGTCCTGGGCGCAGCAAAGCAGAGTCCAGAATGTCTGGGCGGTTGGTGGCAGCCAGGATGATAACTCCAGAGTCTGTCGCGAAACCATCCATCTCTACCAACAGGGAGTTCAGGGTGTTCTCGCGCTCATCGTTCCCGCCTGGCATCTGCCCGCGGCTTCTGGAACGACCAATCGCATCGATCTCGTCAATGAAGATGATACACGGGGCCTTGGCTTTCGCTTGCTTGAACAGGTCACGCACACGGGCAGCACCCACCCCTACGAACATCTCCACGAAGTCTGACCCAGAAAGGGAGAAGAACGGAACCTCGGCCTCGCCGGCAACGGCTTTAGCCAACAAGGTTTTACCGGTACCCGGAGGACCTACCAGCAACGCACCCTTCGGGATTTTACCTCCCAGAATGGTGAACTTGGTGGGGTTTTTCAGGAACTCGACAATCTCCTGGATTTCTTCTTTGGCTTCCTCCAGGCCGGCTACGTCTTTGAACGTGATCTTCACCTTGTTCTCGGCGTCAAACAGTGCGGCGCGCGATTTTCCGATGTTGAAGATCTGTCCGCCAGCTCCCCCGGTGGCCATGCGGCGCATCAGGAACCAGAAACCTACCATGAGCAGGATGAAGAATGGCCAGCCCATCAGGAGTTCCAGAAGTCCGGTACGTTTCTCAATCTCCAGAGGCACCCGTTGCTCGCGCGGAAGGTTTGCCTGCAATTGATCTAAATCCTGCTTAAAGCTCTCAGCGGTGATGATAGGGAAGTGGTACTGAGCGCCCTGGGTGTTCATGCTGAACCCTCCCCCGCGGCTTTCCAACTCGGCACGGTACTTCTCGTTTTTGAGCGCTTCCTCTTTCAAGGTTACCTCAGCCACGTTGTTGTTCACTACCGCTACTTTCTTCACGTCCTGCGCCAACAGCATTTCCTCGAAACGAGGCTGCCGGATTTCAATGGTGGCGTTGAGGTTATTGTAATATGTAAGTCCGAAAATAAAGATCACTAAAGCGGCCAGAACCCAAATCTGCATGGTTGGGCGCGGCGGAGTGGTGGGTATTATTTTCCTTTTTTTCTTTTTTTCTGGTTTTTCTGTCATGGGTTGTTCTCTCTCAATAAAAGGTAAACCTCTGGGCTGGCGCTTTGTTTAGCGTACAGCCGTAGCAGAGCCCTCGGTAGGCTCTACGTGCGTAATCTCGGCATCGCCCCAGAGTTCTTCCAGTGCGTAGAAATTACGTTTGTCCTTAAGAAAGATATGGGCTACTACATCAACGTAGTCAAGCACCACCCACTCGCGGTTGGTGCGGCCTTCACTCTGCCAAGGGTGTTCTTTGGTAAGTTTGAAAACTTCTTCTTCAATAGACGTAGCAATGGCATCCAATTGGGTGTCTGAGCTAGCCGAGCTTATGATAAAGTAGTCAGAGACGGCATTCTTCAAAGATTTCAGGTTAAGAACGACAATATCGGCTGCTTTTCTTTCCTGCATGCCTTTTACTACCAGTTCTGCCAATATGTCGGAATTGTCCTGAATCGTGTTGTGTTTCATTTGGGAAATATAAATTTGATCTTCAAAAATACGAATGTCTTTGCAAAAAATTTCGCCAGATACCCTTTTTATAGGCCAGCAACTTATTTTTCTGCCAGAATGTGCCTCTACCAACACAGAGGCACATGAGCTTCTTTACAAAAATGGGGCCACGGATGGTTGTGTCATAGTGGCTGGTGCCCAAACGGGTGGGCGCGGCCAACGTGGCAATACCTGGGACGTGGAACCTGACAAAAACATTACGTTATCTGTCATTTTAAAGCCAACCTTTTTAGAGGCCCAGCACCAGTTCTCGCTCAACATTGCTGTTTCACTGGCAGTACTTGACCTGGTGCAGGAATACCTGCCTGCCGGTGCTACCCTCAAATGGCCCAATGATCTGTACTGCCACAACCAAAAAGTAGGCGGCATTCTGATCGAGAACTCCGTGAGCGGCCGGTTTCTTCAGCACAGTGTGGTAGGCATAGGGCTCAATGTGAACCAAGTAACCTTTGCTCATTCACGCGCCACTTCGCTGGCTTTACTCACCGGGCAGCAACTTCCGCTTTCCAGGCTCATCAGCAAGTTACTGGAAAATATGGAGCGCAGATACCTTATGTTACGCAGCGGAGCAGTTGAGGCGCAAAAAAGGGAATACCTACAGCACTTGTACCGCTACCAGGAATGGCATTCTTTCGAGGTGGGAGGACAGATACGGCCCGGGCAGATTACCGGTGTAGACGCTGCCGGACGTTTGGCAGTACTCATAGAACAGAAATTGCAGTTCTTCCAGTTCCAGGAAATAAAATTTGTGATAGAGGATTAATGGTTTTGGCCTAGTTTTTGAAATATAGCCTTAAAACAATTTGAAACTTTAAAAGGGCTTATTGGTTTATTTGTAGAAATAGATAGAGAAAATCCTATTGTTTTGTTTGTAGTTTAAGGATCCCTTGTTATATTTGAACCAATCCGAAAGGAGACACCAACTTCTTGGCACATATGGTATGAAAATTTTTACACGTGTTTTCCTGGGGATTTTAACCCTGGGCATAGTTTTAGGCAGCAAAGCATCTACTCTGGGCGTGGTTCCCGGCGGTTTGCCTTTGGGTACCCATACGGCTACTTCTGCAAAATCTGATACCGTTTTCCAGAATTGGAGAACGTCTGCGAGTTTAACGGTGACAGATTTTGGGATATTGCCTGCTGTTAATTTTTCTTCCTATAACCCGAACATAAAAAAATATTCTCCCTTGCATTACCTGACTAAAAGTCCGGGTGTGATGGCCACCAAACCAGGCCTGCGCCAGGTGGCGGCGGTATATGCCAGTGCAAGTAAAATCCTTACCGGAGGGCAGGGAACCAAGGAGCCTAAATTGATTCCTTCTCTGAACGCTTACCCCAACCCCTCCAGAGGAGTAACCCGCATTTCGCTTAGCTCGCTGGGTGATGAAACCTATAAGATCAGAATCTCCAACGCGATTGGGAAAGTATATAAAGAGATTCCGGTAGCCAAGCCTACCACTACTGAGACCATTGTGGTGGACCTTTCTCCCTTGCCGGCCGGCATCTATTTCTATAGCCTGCTGGTGAACGAAAAGATGGTGGAAACCAAACGACTGATTCTGCAGCAGCAATAATCTTTCGCTGCGTAAGTTATAGAAGAGCCAGCCTAAGCTGGCTCTTTTTTTATTTATTGGGGTTGGCAAGAGGCTAGACGTTCAGAAAATTGCTAATTTCGAGGGTTCAATCTTTAACACATCATGTTGCAATACAATCGGATCAACAATCTGGTGGGTTGGCTGGTATTTGCGGTGGCCACCATCGCGTATGTACTTACCCTAGAGCCAACGGCCAGTTTCTGGGACAGCGGAGAATTCATTGCCTGTTCCTATAAGCTCTTAGTGCCGCACCCGCCCGGGGCTCCTTTTTACCTGTTGCTGGGCCGTATTTTCTCTTTGTTTGCAAGTGAACCGGCGCAGGTAGCCTGGTGGGTGAATCTACTCTCGGCCCTTTCCAGTTCCTTTACTGTGCTGTTCCTGTTCTGGACCATCAGTATCCTGGCCCGTAAACTTCTGGTGCCTTCCCAGCGCCCCAGCACTTTGGGCGCGATGGCCACCGCTACTGCCCCTGAAGAAACCGTGGTGCCTACCTTGGGCCAAACCATTGCCATCATGGGCGCTGCTGCCGTGGGAGCCCTTGCCTTCACGTTTTCAGACTCTTTCTGGTTCTCAGCGGTAGAAGCAGAGGTGTATGCCTTCTCTTCTTTCTTTACTGCTTTTGTCGTGTGGGCCATGTTGCGCTGGGAAAGCCGCGCGCACGATGCCGTTTCAGATAAATGGCTGATTTTGATCGCTTACATGGTGGGCCTTTCTATTGGCGTCCATTTGCTGAACCTGGTAGCCATTCCTGCTTTGGCCTTCATTTTCTTTTTCCGGCTTAAAAAATACACGAATAAAGGCGCTCTTATCACCCTGGTGGTGAGTGCCGTGATTTTAGGTGTGGTATTGGTGGGAATCATCCCAGGCTTGCCTTCCATTGCCGGTTCTTTTGAAGTGTTGTTTGTGAACAGCTTCGGGTTGCCGTTTGGCGCAGGCGTGATCTTCTTTGTGGCGCTGTTCATCGGGCTCATCGTGTGGGCCGTACGTTACGCCATCAAAACCGGAAACCGGACGCTGCACACCGCGCTGTTGAGTTTTATCTTCGTGCTAATCGGGTACTCTTCTTACCTGATCATCCCAATCCGCTCGGGCTACGACCCAACCATTGATGAGAACGACCCTGAGAATATTGTAAGCTTCGTGTCTTACCTCAAGCGCGAGCAGTACGGTGACCGTCCGTTGCTGTTCGGGCCGCAGTTCAATGCCGAACCTGTTGACCAGAAGGAAGGCGCTGCTCAGTATATCAAGGGCGAAGACAAATACATTGAGGTTGGCCGCAAGGTGGAGCCGGTGTATGATTCCAAAGACAAAGTGCTGTTGCCGCGTCTGTACAGCAGCCAGCCAGGGCATATTGCCCAATACAAAAAGTGGGTAGATATTCAGGAAGGCCAGAAGCCCACCTTTGGGCAGAACATGAGCTTCTTGATCAATTACCAGATGGGACACATGTTCTGGCGGTACTTCGGCTGGAATTTTGTGGGCCGCGAGGGTGACATCCAGCAATCTGGTGTGCTGTGGCCATGGGAAGGCAACGATGGCCTGCCTGACCGCATCTCTGAAAGCAAAGCTCGTAACAACTTCTTCATGTTGCCCTTGGCGCTGGGGATTCTGGGCTTGATTTACCAATTGAGAAGAAAACAGCGCGATGCCTTTGTGGTTGGTCTTCTGTTCTTCTTCACCGGTATTGCCATTGTGCTGTACCTGAACCAGCCGCCTATTGAGCCGCGCGAACGGGATTACACTTTCGCCGGGGCTTTCTACGCGTACTGTATCTGGATTGGCCTGGGCGTTCTGGCTATCGCCGATTTCCTGCGCAGAACGTTGAAGTCTGATATTCTGGCAGGCGTAGTTGCTTCTGTGATAGGTTTGCTGATCCCGGGGGTGATGGCGGCCCAGGGCTGGGACGACCATGACCGTTCAGACCGTTACCATTCCGTTGACTCGGCGAAGAACCTACTGAGCTCGGTGGCGCCTAACGCTATCCTGTTCACCAACGGAGACAACGATACGTTCCCGCTGTGGTACGCCCAGGAAGTGGAAGGTTTCCGGACCGATGTACGCGTGGCCGTGTTGAGCTACATGAACACCGATTGGTACCTGGATCAGATGAAACGCCAGGCCTACCAATCTGAGCCGTTCCCCATGAGTCTGGAAAACGAGAACTATCGCCAGGGAATCAACGACTACCTGCCCTATGTGGAGCGTCCGGAAGTAGCCAGCGGAATTGACCTTCAGCAGTACATCCAGTTGGTGAAACAGAACCACCAGGCCCTGCAGATTGGAGACCGTGCCGGACGCACGTACCTGTCTTTTCCTACGAAGAACTTCTTCCTGAACGTGGACAAAAACGCGGTGCTGGCGAACAATGCCGTAGCACCTGCTTACAGAGACTCCGTCGTGAGCCAGATGCGCTTCACCATTGACAAGAGTGGTCTGGAGAAAAAGCACTTGGCCATTCTGGACTTGATTGCCAATAACAACTGGAAACGACCGGTATACTTCTCCACCACCGCCGATAACTCTGACTTCATGGGCTTGGACAACTACCTGCAGTTAGAGGGACTTGCTTACAGAGTGGTTCCGGTGCAAAGCAGAAGCAACGACCAGATGGGCTACATCGCCAAAGACATCATGTATGACAACATGATGAACAAATTCTCTTGGCGCAACCTGGACCGCACGGATATTTTCTACGACGAAAACTACCTACGTTTCCCGGCCAACGCCCGCGACAAGTATTACCAACTGACCCTGGAGTACCTGAAAGCCGGCGACAAAGCCACCGCCAAGAAGATCATGGACTACTGCTTCGCGCAGTTGCCAGACAAATCCATCCCGTACGACTACTACATTCCGCCGTTCGTGGTGCCGTTGTACGAGGTAGGCGATCAGAAACGCGCCCAGGAGATCGTGAACACCATGTCCGCCCGTTCAGATGCCGCGCTGCGGTACTACTTTACCCAAAGCTCCATGTTCGAGACCGAGATCCGCATCAACCTGTTTATCATGCAGCAGTTGATTCAGGTGTCGCGCCAGGTAGGCATGACCCAGAAATCAGCCGAAATTGAGCAGAAGTTCATGCAGTACTACGGCCAAATGGGCAAGTAACTGTATTAAATTGAACAGAACGGCCGGTCAGAGATGACCGGCCGTTCTGTTTTTAAGTATCTCCCGTTTTTAGGTTGTTTCCGGAAAAATGGCTTGAAAACAGGAGGCTTGTTCCAGGGTTTAGCCGTATGAAAGGAGGGAGAAGGCAATCTTGGTAGTGTTCTTCTTTTGCCTGAAATCCCGAGAAATAGCTTCTGTTACATTTCTGCGGAAATACGGCTACCTTTGCAGGCAATTCAGAAAAGCAGTGCGGCTGCAGATCAACGCATAACATCCATGGAAAACAGAAATTACAGAGATAGAGACGGTGGCGGAAAGCCAAAATTCTACGGCCCACCCAAGGTAGATAAAATGGAGATGGTGTTCGGCCTTCGGCCGATCCTGGAAGCCCTGCACGCCGGTAAGACCATGGAGAAAATCTATCTGCTGAAAGGAGCCAAGCACAGCATCAGCCAGGAGATCACCGAACTGGCCCGCGAGGCGCAGATTCCTATCTCTTTGGTACCGAACGAGAAGCTGGACCAACTTACCCGTAAAAACCACCAGGGTGCGGTAGCCTACCTGTCCGCGATTTCTTATTCTCCCCTGGATGAGATTGTAGCCTCTCTTTTTGAAAAAGGCAAAGATCCATTGCTGCTGGTTCTGGACCGGATTACCGATGTCCGGAACTTCGGGGCCATTGCCCGGAACGCCGAGTGTATGGGCGTGGACGCCATTGTGATTCCCAGCCGCGGAGCTGCCCAGATCAACGCCGATGCCCTGAAAACCTCGGCCGGTGCTCTGAACCTAATCCCGGTTTGCCGCGAGCATAACCTGAAAGATACCCTGCACTTCCTGAAGCAATCTGGCATCAGGGTAGTAGCCTGTACCGAGAAAGCCGACGATATCCTCACCGATGCTGCCGTGGACCTCACCGGGCCTGTAGCTGTGCTCATGGGCAGCGAAGAAGACGGTATTTCTCCTGAATACCTGAAAAGAGCCGATGTGCGCGTGAAAATCCCGATGATTGGTCAAGTGCAATCCTTGAACGTGTCGGTGGCCAGTGGCATTATTCTTTATGAAGCCCTGAGACAGCGCAAAGCGGAATAGGTTTTTGTTGGAGAATGATATTTCTAAGGTATAGCCTTTTGGGTCTTTTTTCATGAAATCAGGCCTAAAAGGCTATTTGCATGAAAGCCTTTTGGAGGAGAAATTGCATATTTATTTCCTGACTCCAATGCAGCCTTTTGTTCCCCAACAGGGTCTTGAGTAAAAAGCTACCCTATGAAAAATACTTTACTCCTTCTGTTTCTATCGCTGTTCCTGTTTTCCTGCTTTGACAAGGAAGATGCTCCCGCCGTACTGCCCAGTGGTACTTACACCGGGACTTTCCAGCGGTCAAGCCCTATTGCAGACTACCCCAGAGCCAATGTCACTTTAGTCTTTGACGGCAATTCTTTCTCTGGCAGCAGTGACCACTTGAAATATCCGGCTATTGGGCAAGGAACCTATCAGGTAAATGGGCAGGAAGTGACTTTTAAAAATGCTTCGTTCATGACGGCAGAGTTTGACTGGACACTCATTTTGGACGGAGCCTTTGCGCTGAGCACAAATCAGGAAGGAGGAATTACCCTTACCCGGAAAACGGGAGAGGTAACCGATGTGTACCACTTGGTAAGGCAGTCTGAAACCAACTAGAGCTTTTCCTTCACGCAAAAAGGCGGAGCACCCTGAACTCAGGATGCTCCGCCTTTTTGCGTAGTGATTGATCTCTAAATATAGTTCTGCCCTTTCATGGCTTTGGCATCGGCCACGAAGTCTTTAACTTTTTGCTCATCTTCCCGTCGGCACACCATGAACACGTTGTCATAGGCTGCCACAATGTAATCTTCCAGACCCTGCACTACTACCAATTGGTCATGCGGGGCTTTGATGATACAGTTCCTGACGTCATAGGCCAGCACGTTGCCATCAATCACGTTGCCCTCAGGGGTTTTCTCAGACAAACTGTAGAGCGAGTCCCAACTGCCTAGGTCAGACCACCCGAAATCACCCAGGATCACAAAAACGTTGTCTGCTTTCTCCATGATGCCATAGTCAATGGAGATGTTACGGCAGTGCGAGTACGCCCGGTTGATGAACTGTTCTTCCTGGTCGGTGTCCAGCACCGGAATGCCTTCCTCAAAGGTCTCGGCCATGTCGCCTAGGTACTGGTGGAATGCTTTCAAAATGGCCTGGGCATTCCAGATGAAGATGCCGGCATTCCAGACAAATTCACCGCTGTCCAGAAACATTTGGGCAATCTCCAGCGAAGGTTTCTCAGTAAAGGTTTTTACCTTTTTGAGGTGCAGGTTCTCGTCGGCAATGAATTGGATGTACCCGTAGCCGGTGTGGGGACGGGTCGGCTTAATGCCCAGCGTTACCAGAATCTCGCTTTTAGCGGTAGCAGCCAGTGCTTCTTTTATGCAGTTTCGGAAAGAATCTTCCCGCAGGATCACGTGGTCTGCGGGCGCAATTACAATGTTGGCGTTAGGGCTTCGCTTCGCGATCTTAAAGCAGGCGTAGGCAATACAGGCCGCCGTGTTCCGTCCGATTGGTTCCTGTAGGATCTGGTTTTCTGAAAGGTCAGGCAGATGCTCGCGTACCAGGTTGGCATAATCGCGGTGCGTGACCACAAAGATGTTCTCGGGCGGGCATATGCCTTCAAATCGTTTGACCGTGGTCTGGAGCATGCTTTCGCCAATGCCCAGTACATCATGGAATTGTTTGGGATGATTCACTCTGCTGAACGGCCAGAAGCGGCTCCCAATGCCTCCTGCCATGATTACTACATAGGTATTGTCGTTCATTTTATACTAATCCTTCTTTTAGTAAATCATGCAGGTGCACAAAGCCGGCAAATGTGCCATTTTTGGTGACGATGAGTTGCGTAATATTTTTTTTCTGCATGGTGACTAAGGCTTCTACGGCATATTCCCCGCAATCGATGGTGAGGGGCGAGGGCGTCATGATATCCGAAGCTTTGATACCGGCTAAATTCTCAAAATTGGAGAGCATCCGGCGTAAGTCTCCATCGGTGATTATACCGGTTAAGTTACCAGAATTATCCAGAACTGCAGTAGCCCCCAACCGTTTTGAAGAAATTTCAATGATGATCTCCTTCAGCGTGGCATCGGTGCTGACCTGGGGCGCCGCGTTCAGGCTGTAAATGTCGCCTACTTTCAGGTAAAGCCGCTTGCCCAGGGAACCCCCGGGATGCAGGGCCCCAAAATCCTCTTTGCTGAAATTACGGGATTCCAGGAGACAGACCGCTAAGGCATCACCCAAAGCCAGGTGGGCAGTGGTGCTGGTGGTAGGGGCCAGGTTATTAGGGCAGGCTTCGCGCTCAATGGTGGCGTTCAAAACAAAATCGGCTTGTTGGGCCAGATAGGAATCTGTGTTGGATACCAAAGCGGCCAGGGGGGTCCCTTTGCGTTTAAGGAGCGGTACCAATACTTTTATTTCAGGTGTGTTGCCGCTCTTGGAGAGGCAGATCACGAAATCATCGGCCTGGATCATTCCCAGGTCACCGTGGATGGCATCGGCGGCGTGCATGAAAAGGGCAGGGGTGCCGGTAGAGTTAAGCGTAGCCACTATTTTGGAGGCAATATTGGCGCTTTTTCCAATACCAGTGACCACCACGCGGCCCCTGATGGCCAGAATTGCCTGCACACACGCCTCAAAGCTGTCGTCTATGTAGTCGGCTAGCTGAAGAATTGCGGCAGCTTCTTCCTGCAACACTTTTTTTGCGGTGCTTTTGATATTTTTCGTGATATTCAAGTTAGATTTGTATTAGACAAGACAACAAAAGAAAGTACAAACCTTGTTTCTCACAACAAGCATATTACATGTTAGTAAAACAAGAATCATTAAAGAACAAATTAAAGGAAGTTTTCGGCTATAGTCAATTCAGGGGAAACCAGGAGGCGATTATAGAAAACATCATGTCTGGCAAGAACACCTTCGTGATCATGCCTACTGGTGCCGGGAAATCACTTTGCTACCAGCTCCCTGCTTTGGCCATGGAAGGGACGGCTATTGTGATTTCGCCCCTTATCGCGCTGATGAAAAACCAGGTGGATCAGTTGAACGCTTTCGGGATAAATGCCCAGTTCCTGAACTCCACGCTTTCAAAAGCGGAGATGAACAAGGTGAAAAAGGAAACAGTGAGCGGCGAGGTGAAACTGCTGTACGTAGCCCCAGAATCGCTTACCAAAGAAGATACCCTTGATTTTCTGAAACAAGCCAAAATCGCCTTCGTAGCCATTGACGAGGCGCACTGTATCTCAGAGTGGGGCCATGACTTCCGGCCCGAGTACCGCAAGATCAGAGGCATCATTGACAACATCGGTAATCTTCCCATCATTGCGTTGACCGCCACGGCCACGCCCAAGGTGCAGCTGGACATCCAGAAAAACCTGCAGATGGACGATGCCTCGGTGTTCAAGTCTTCTTTCAATCGTACAAATCTGTACTACGAGGTAAGACCTAAGCACAACACCAAAAAGCAGCTTATCCAGTACATCAAAAAGCACAAAGGCAAAAGCGGGATCATCTACTGCCTCAGCCGCAAAAAGGTAGAAGAGATTGCTGAGTTGCTGCAGGTGAATGACATTAAAGCGTTGCCGTACCACGCCGGGTTGGATTCTAATATCCGCATGGCCAACCAGGACGCGTTCCTGAACGAAGACGTGGATGTAATTGTAGCCACGATCGCGTTCGGCATGGGGATTGACAAGCCCGATGTTCGGTTCGTGATTCACTACGACACCCCTAAATCCATTGAAGGCTACTACCAGGAAACCGGCCGCGGCGGTCGTGATGGACTGGAAGGCAACTGCCTCATGTTCTACAGCTACGATGACATTGTGAAGCTGGAGAAATTCAGCAAAGACAAGCCCGTTACCGAGCGCGACAACTCCAAGTTGCTTCTGCAGGAAATGGCCTCTTATGCAGATTCAGCCGTGTGCCGCCGCCGCCAGCTGTTGCACTACTTCGGGGAACAGTATGACAAGGATTGCGGCTTCTGCGACAACTGTACGCACCCTAAAGAAAAGTTTGAGGCCGAGCAGGAATTAACCTACGCTTTGAAAGCCGTTGTTCAGACGAACCAGCGTTTTGCGATAGAACACCTGGTGAACGTAATCATCGGGTTCAAAGACCAGTACGTGGAAAGCTACAGCCATGACCAGTTAGAGGTGTTTGGCGTGGGCAAAGAGCAGGAACCCACTTTCTGGAACTCCATCATCCGTCAGGCCTTGTTGTTCGATTACCTGGAGAAAGACATTGAGAATGTAGGTACGCTCAAGATCACTGAGAAAGGCGAGAAATACCTGCAAAGCCCGCACGCCATCAAGTTCGCCAAGGACCACAACTTTGACGAGGAAGTGCAGCAAGAGGAAGAGAAAGAGGAAACCCAGGCCGCTGCCGGGCATGATGCCGTTCTCTTTGACATGCTCAAGGCGCTGCGCAAGAAACTGGCCAAAGAGATGAACCTTCCGCCGTATGTGCTGTTCCAGGACCCGTCTATCAAGGAGATGGCCACCACGTACCCTACCACCAAAGAAGACTTGGCGCACATCGCAGGGGTGGGCATGGGCAAGGTGCAGAAATTCGGGAAGCCGTTTTTGGAGCTGATTTCCAAATACGTGGAGGAAAACGACATTGTCACCGCTGCTGATGTGGTGGTGAAAACCACGGTGAACAAGTCCAAACTCAAAATCTACGTGATTCAGCAAATTGACAAGAAGATGGACCTGGAAGAGATCGCATCCTCCAAAGGCCTGACCATGTCTGAACTGATCGAGGAGATTGAGCACATCTGCTATTCCGGTACCAAACTGAACTTAGACTACTACATAGACGGAGTGCTGGACGATGACCGCCAACAAGACGTGATTGACTATTTCATGAGTGCCACCACCGATAACATGGCTACCGCCATCAAAGAACTTGGCACCGACGATTACACCGAGGATGACCTCCGCCTCATGCGGATCAAGTTCCTCTCTAAATACGCGAACTAAATTCAACCAAAACAGAAAAGCAGGTGGAGACATCTGCTTTTCTGTTTCCATGATGTGGCACCATTTTGGTGGTGTTTTATAGAAAGCAGCCTTAAAACGGCAGCCCCTGAACGATAAAACTGGCTTGAGCCCCGTGCTTGAGCTTAAACCCTTGCTTGTATGAACGTACTGATCATTGGGGCGGGTGGCCGCGAGCACGCCCTGGCCTGGAAAATTAGCCAAAGCCCTTACTGTGAGAGAATTTTCGTGGCTCCGGGAAACGCCGGTACCGCCCAGATTGCCACCAACGTAGACATCTCCATCACTGATTTTGAGGAACTGGCTAAATTCGCCACCGACTTTAACATCATGATGTTGGTAGTAGGCCAAGAGGCAGCGCTGGTAGAAGGCATCGCCGACTATTTCGCGGAAAGAGAGTACCTGCAGCATATCTTGGTGGTAGGTCCGCGCAAAGCCGGTGCCCAACTGGAAGGCAGCAAAGACTTCTCCAAGCAGTTCATGCTCAAGTACGGCATCCCTACGGCCCGTTACCAGACCTTCACCGCAGATGATTATGACCAGGCATTGACGTATCTGCAGAACCATCCATACCCGGTGGTCTTGAAAGCCGATGGCTTGGCTGCTGGGAAAGGCGTAGTGATTGCCCAAAACGTGGCCGAAGCCACCGAGGCTATCACAGGCATGCTGAAGAACAACAAATTCGGGAGCGCGGGCAGCAAAGTGGTAGTAGAGGAGTTCTTGCAAGGCATTGAGCTTTCGGCTTTCATTCTCACCGACGGCAAGGAATACGTGCTCCTGCCCGAGGCTAAAGACTACAAGCGTATCGGCGAAGGTGATGCCGGCCTGAACACTGGTGGCATGGGCGCCGTTTCACCTGTTCCGTTCGCCGATGAAGCTTTTATGAACAAGGTGCGTTCCCGCGTGATTGAACCTACCCTACAGGGCTTGCAGCAGGAAGGAATTCCCTACACCGGGTTCCTGTTCATCGGGTTGATGAACACCAACGGCGACCCGTACGTGATTGAATACAACGTGCGCTTAGGCGATCCAGAAACCGAGGCCATTCTGCCCCGCATTAACTCAGACTTGTTTGAGCTTTTCAAGGCCCTGCATGACCACGAATTGGGCCAGTTTAAGCTGGAGGTAGACGCACGGTCGGCCACTACTATTTTCCTGGTGTCTGGCGGATATCCTGAGGACTATGAGAAAGGCAAGGAAATCCAGGGCTTGCAAACGGCACTGCCTGAAAACGCGCTTTGCTTCCACGCCGGAACCAAGCAAACTTCATCCGGGAAAATCGTGACCGATGGCGGAAGGGTGATTGCGGTCACCGGACTAGGCCACGATATGGAAGAAGCTTTGGAGAAAGCCAACGCCGCTGCTGCTCAGATTCAGTGGGAAGGCCGTAATTTCCGGTGTGACATTGGTTTTGACCTGAAACGCTATTTGGCAGAGCAGTTGTAAAAACATTAGAGTAACTGCCTTCAGAGGAATAGATCAGACGACTTCTATTTTAAGGCAGATTTCCGAAAAACAAGGGTAAAATGACGAAGGCCAGCCGCACCGCTGGCCTTCGTCATTTTTGAGGGCACCGGTGACATTGATCTTTGCGGCTGATTTCCGTAAAACCCATTTCATCAAACCTGATATCCATGTCACTTCAACCTGACTATACCACCGCCGAGGAAGCCGTTAAACTGATTAAATCCGGAGACCGTGTTTTTGTGCATGGGGCCGCCATGACCCCGCTCAGGCTGGTGAATGCCGTTTCTGCCCGCGGACCGGAACTTCTGGGCGTGGAGTTCATTCACATGCACACCGAAGGCCCGGCGCCTTACACTTTCCCAGAGCACGCCGAAAGCTTCAAGACCAACGCCTGCTTCGTGGGGGGCAACATCAGGCAAGCCCTCAATGAAGGCACCGCCGATTACATCCCCATTTTCCTGAGCGAGATTTCCCTTTTGTTCCGCCGCAACATTCTACCCCTGGATGTAGCCTTGGTGCAGGTTTCTCCGCCAGATATCCACGGTTTCTGCAGCCTGGGATCATCGGTAGATGTGGCTCTATCTGCAGTGGAAACCGCTAAAATATTGATTGCCGAAGTGAACCCGCGCGTGCCACGTTCCCACGGAGATGGGGTGGTGCACATCAGTAAATTCCACGCGAAGGTACAAGTAGATGAGCCGCTGCCAGAGCACAAGAACAAACCTGCCGGAGAGGTTGAAACCCAGATTGGGCAATTGGTGGCTTCTTTGGTGGAAGACGGAGCTACGCTGCAAATGGGCATTGGCGGCATACCAGACGCAGTGCTGGCGCAGTTGGGCAACCACAAAGACCTGGGCATTCATACCGAGATGTTCTCAGACGGCATTATTCTGTTGGTGGAGAAAGGCATTATCACAGGTGCCAAGAAGAAAGTCCTGAAGCACAAGATTGTCTCCTGTTTCGTGAACGGTTCCCAGAAAGTATTCGATTTTCTGCATGACAACCCTGCCGTGGTGATGAAGGAAACGGTGTTCACCAATGACACGTCCATCATCCGGCAGAACCCTAAAACCACCGCCATCAACAGCGCCATTGAGGTAGACCTCACCGGCCAGGTCTGCGCTGATAGTATTGGCATGTACCAATTCTCGGGCGTGGGCGGTCAGATGGACTTTATGCGGGGCGCGGCTTTGTCTGAAGGAGGGAAGCCGATAATCGCGCTTCCTTCTATCACCAACAAAGGAGAGTCCAAGATTGTGAATGTGCTCAAAGCAGGAGCCAGCGTGACCACCACCCGCGCCCACGTGCACTACATTGTCACGGAGTTCGGCATAGCTGATTTATACGGAAAGAACCTTCGCCAACGCGCCAAAGAACTTATCCGCATCGCACACCCTACCCATCAGGAAGAACTGGAAAGACTCGCTTTTGAACGGTTTAAGGTGTTGTAACGAACAGTTAGCAGTAAACACTTAGTTTTTAGTGAAGGCGCGTTTAGTAATGGTGCGTCTTTGGAGGTTGCCTGTCAAAATAAACGACTTCCATAGTATATGTCATCCTTTCAGGATGACGAAGAGAGAGCAATATTAAGTTTATGATGGTACTATGACGCGGATTTACTTCCGTGACTTACTGTTCATGTATAGCAAGGCACGGACGCAAATCCTTGCCGTAGAGGGCACCTGTGAGGTCTTGCTTTTTAAGGTTGTTTTCAGAAAACAACCTTAAAACAGAAGAGCCTGACTAATCAGTCAGGCTCTTCTGTTATTGCTGTAGACTACCGCAGATTAGCAGTACTCTTCAAAGGCTCCTTGCAGGTTGTCTACGATGCGGGTTAAGTCATTTCCCTCGATGTGGTGACGCTCAATCACGTGCACCAACTCGCCGTCTTTGAACAACGCAATGGATGGAGAAGACGGAGGATAAGGCAACATGAACTCACGCACTTTGGCAACGGCTTCGGTTTCCATGCCGGCAAACACGGTTACCAGTTTAGAAGGCTTCTGCTCGCTGCTAGCCACGGCCATTTTAAGGGCTGGGCGAGCTTTGGCGGCAGCGCAACCACAAACAGAGTTAACGGCTACCAATACGGTGCCTTCTTTCTGCGTCAATACGGACTCCACTTCTTCGGGCGTCATCAGTTGCTCAAAGCCAACGGAAGTAAGGTCTTCCCGGATAGGGGCGACCATATATTCAGGATACATTGCCATGGGTATGGGTGATTTTAAGGTGAATTCTGTTTCTGACGTAAATTTACGAAATCAAGTGTAAAACAATGCGCGAATGGTTCTGGTTTCCAAAAGGATACTATTTCTTTGTTTAGAAACTGTGAAAACCGTGGTGTATATGCGGTAAGCGTCTGCTCTTGAAACAAAAAGTCCAATTGTCCTTCTTGAACCTATCATCAGGGAAGAGGAGCGTGAGCCGGATTCTGTAGAAACTCCCAATCAGTTAATGTGTTCAAAAAGGAGAGAATATCAACTTTCTCTTTTTGGGTGAGCGTGAGACCCAACGTTCCATCTGTCCGTAGAAACGTTGGGTCTAGGGTAGGGGAAGGAACTATGCCGTGGGTATAATGGTCCAGCACCTGTTGTAGCGTCTCAAAACAACCGTCATGCATGTAGGGAGCGGTTACCATGATGTTACGCAACGTGGGCACCTTGTATTTCCCAATATCTTCCGGCCGATGGGTGATGCGTCCTCGGCCCCAGGCGATTTGCTCGTGTTCCTCTGAGAAGGTTTGCGCTAAGCCATTGTTGCGGTAGCTTTGGTCCGTGAAGGAATCAGTGGCGTGGCAGGGGGCACACTGCTGGCGCACCAAAGCCAGTCCGCGTAACTCCTGGTTGTTCAAAGTGGCGTTTGGCTCTTTTCGAACATGCCGGTCGTAGGCTGAATTGCCGGTGATGAGGGTACGCTGGAATTGAGCCAATGCCCGCGCTATGAGGGCCGATGTGATGGAATCAGTTCCAAAGGCGGCTTTAAACTGTGCTGGGTACTCTACATGGTTTTGAAGTTCCAGCACCAGTTCCTTCAAATTCTGCGCCATCTCGTCTTCATGCGTTAAGGGACCTAACGCCAGAGACTCCAGGTCTTTGGCTCCTCCGTCCCAGAACCAGCCTTGCATCCAGGCTAGGTTCTGCAGGGCGGGAGCGTGTCTAAGCAGTGGTTTTCGGCTGGCTCCTGCGGTGGTTAATGCCCTGCCATCAGAAAAAGCTTTTTCCGGCTGATGGCAAGAAGCACAACTGATTTGGTTATTGCCGGAAAGTATTGGGTCATAAAACAACTTTTTGCCTAACAACACGCCTTCGCGGGTAAATGGATTGCGCTGCGGAAAAGGTACGGCTGTTCCTAAGTTGGCAGGGGCAGTTAATACGAATTCTGAAGGCGTAACAGGTTCCGTTTCCTCTGAGGCACAGCTGAGAGCGAAAGTGCTACCCAATAGGAATAGTACCTTCGCTCTGAACCGGGAAAGAGGCAGGTGCAACCGCATGGGCTATTTAAGCCGGAACATTTGACGGATGTTATCAGCCACCAACCCGGCGGGTGCGCCGCCCATTACCGTTGAGAAGCCCATAGCGCTTAAGTCAATCACGTTAGGTCCGCCAAACAGGACTTTGGTATTTGTGATGAGTTCCAGGGTTTTGTTTTGACCCGTCAGGTTCCAGTCATCGGGTAGGGGAAGCGTGATGGTGCGGTAGTTGGCATCATGGCCAATGTGGTAAATGAAGTTTTTGAAGGAGGCCTCCGTGGGGTTATAGTACTGACCTTCGGCTACCAGAAACTTATATCCGGTGTCCCAGTTCCAGGCCATCTGGTGGTTGGGGTCCAGGTCACCTACCTGGTCTGTTGAATGGTTATGGGCTTGGTCAACGCCTACGCTGAAGGTGATGGAACGGTACCTGCCGGCAGGAACCTCAGGTAAATCAAAACTCTCCTTGCTGGTATCAGCCATTTTTTCCATCAAATGATAGCTATTTGGGGCGGCATACTCGCTGCCATCTGCTCGGGTAAGTTTCACGTTGCTGATGTAGTACCGCAGTTGGTTGAACCTAACCTTATGGCCGTGGGTATTAGTGTACTCCTGCCCCAGCACCAAGGGCTGGGAATCAAAGGTGTGCTGGAAAGAGATGGTGACCGTACTAGGGCTTTCCGGCGCGTCATCATCAGAGCAACTCCACGTGAAAAGAACCAAGGTAAGGAAGAAAACAGAGGTAAGTCTTTGGTAAAGATGGGTAAAAGAAGCCATAGAGAGTCTTGATAAGTGGGGGAATACAACTTAGGAAATATCCGATTATGAGCCTCTTTTCAGAAAACGGCTCCAAAAGCGGAAAGTAAAAGAATGCGCCCATTCTGAGATTTGATTAAAAGTGGTACATCGTGACTCTGCGCTTATCATTTATGAGGGTCTGAGAAGCGTGGGTCTTTGATGAACGTTTCGTCTGTGAGGGTATGCAGGAAAGCAATTATCTGCCGTTTTTCTGTAGTGGTTAAGCCCAATTTAGCGCCTCCAAATTCATTGCGGGCTTCCTCAATGAGTGGGTCAAGGTTGGGGTTGGTCATGTCAATGTGCTCGTTGTAATGGTCCAGCACCTCCTCCAGAGTTTTGAACCGGCCATCATGCATGTAGGGAGCGGTTAGGGCAACGTTCCGCAAAGAAGGCGTCCTAAACTTTCCCCGGTCACTTTCAAGCCCCGTTATAAGCCATCGGCCCGCGTCTATGGGGTTGGCATCTAACCCATTGTTATGAAAGGTGTGAAACGTCTGGAGCGTGCCGCCGTGGCAATCGCCGCAATTACCACCCCGTAAACCGATGTTCGGGTCTGGATGGGTCAGGAAAAGGCGCATGCCCAGCAGTTCATCTACGGTGAGGTTTTCTTTGCCTTCCTGGTAGCGATCAAATTTAGAATTAGAGGAGATGAGGGTGCGGGTAAACTGCGACAGCGCCTTGAGCAGGTTTTCTTTGGTAACAGGACCCTTCCCGAGGGCTTTCTCAAAGAGCGCCGGGTATTTCTCTGTGCCCTGAAGTTTGGTGACCGCCAGGCTGAGGTTTTGGTGTAGCTCGATGGGGCTTTCCAACGGAATGATGGCCTGCTCTTCCAAAGAAGTAGGCCCTCCGTCCCAGTTGAACCTAGACACCCACAGAAGGTTCGCCAATGACATAGCACTTCGGGTTCCGGCGATGCCGTCTACTCCTTTGCTTACCGCTTGCCCATCTGTAAAAGCGAATTCCTGTTTATGGCAGCTTCCGCAGGACATGGTATTGTTCGCCGAAAGGGCTTTCTCATAAAAGAGCATGCGGCCTAGCTGAACGCCCTCTTCGGTAAGCGGATTATCTGCCGGTATGGCTTTGGGAGCGCCAAATCTACCGGGAAATTCCAGGTTGTAAGGCTTGGGTCCGAGGTATTCAGGCTCTGTTTCAATCGGGGAGCTCTCTTGTGAACAGCCCGCTACCAGCAAAACCATGGCACTCAATCCTAAGAAAGCAAACCTCCGGAAAATCAGCATGAGGTAGATGTAAGTTGGTTGACGCAAGAGGAGGGCTTTTGCATATGCTTCTGGCCTGTTTTTCTGATTTTAAACGTAGAACGCATTTCAGAAATCAGTTCTTGCAAATAAAGTCAGATTAAAATACAAAATGCCTATTCTACTTTAAGCGCTACCCAAGAGAATCCTTGCCGCCTGGGTGGAGCTGTATTTGACTTGCCTGGCTAAAGGAAGTAAAAGAGAAACATGTCGTGACGTTGAAAACTTTTATGGTAAAGATAGAACGGGAATTCAAGAAATGTTACCTTTGCAGGGCAAAACCCAGGAGGTGCCTTTCTCTCAGAAGTTGCAGAAAAGCAGAGGATTAATGAAAATTTATGCCTGTCGCTTGGAAGTTTAGATGGAACCTTGTAGTTTTGCAAACTCATTTAGAATCAGAGTCAAAAGCATTTATCTATATTCACAACCATGGCTAACCATAAGTCAGCATTAAAGAGAATCAGATCTAACAACGCGAAACGCTTGCTGAATCGCTATCAGGCGAAAACCACCCGTACCTTTGTAAAGCGTTTAAGAAACACAACCGACAAAGCCGAGGCGCAAGAGCTGTTTAAGACGGTATCTGGTATGCTGGACAAGTTGGCTAAGAAGAACGTGATCCACAAAAACAAAGCGGCCAACAACAAATCAAAGCTGGCTAAATTTGTAAATACATTAGCTGCTGCTTAATTCTTTTAGGTAGTATTTAATTCTTGGGTAATCATCAAAAGCCTTGCTAACCGCAAGGCTTTTTGTGTTGTATAGCGGTTTAGGTCCTCTTTTGGGAAAACAGCCTTAAAGCGGAGCTTACATATTTTCTGGATACAAAAGCAAAAGGGCCAGTCCTCAGAAAGAAGACTGGCCCTTTTGCTTTTAAAAGTAGCCTGCTACTGTTGCAGTCGCTTAGTGTACTACACTCAGCTTGATCATGTTGGCGCGTTTCTTCTCCATTACCGGCATAGAGCCGATGTTGATGAAAATGTCGCCGGTTTCCAGGTGGCCTTCCTTTACCAGAATTTCCTTCAGGTCAGCGATGGTCTCATCCGTAGACACAAAACGGTCATAATAGTAGCCCCTGATTCCCCATACCAGGTTCAGGGTGTTCAACAACACGCGGTTATCGGTGAAAACGAAGATGTCTGCTTTAGGGCGGTGTTTCGCTAGCTGAATAGCAGTGTAGCCAGACTTGGTAAGGCAGATAAGCGCACGGGCATCGGTGTCACGGGCCAGGGTCACGGCACTTGCTACCACGGTGTCGTTGTAGAAAGTGGGAGACTGGTTGTTGAACACAAAGTTGCGGTGGAAAACGGCCGCCTGAGTTTCTACCGACTGGATGGTGCGGGTCATGCTGCGGATAGTCTCAATAGGATAAGCACCGGCAGCGGTCTCAGCAGAAAGCATCAGGGTATCGGCACCGTCCATAACGGCGTTGGCTACGTCATTGGTCTCAGCCCGGGTAGGACGCGGATTGGTGATCATGCTTTCCATCATCTGGGTGGCCACAATCACGGGCTTGCCTTGCTGGTTGCATTTCTCCACAATCATCTTCTGCAGCATCGGAACGCCTTCCATGCCTACTTCCACACCCAAGTCACCACGGGCAACCATGATGGCATCGGTGGCTTCAATTATAGAGTCAATGTTGCGGATGGCTTCTGGCTTTTCAATCTTGGCTACCACCTTGGCGTCTTTACCACGCTCCGCAATGATGCGTTTGATCTCATGGATGTCTTCCACTTTGCGGACAAAGGAAAGCGCGATCCATTCTACATCGTTGTCCAGGCCAAAGTGCAGGTCCTGGATGTCTTTTTCGGTAAGCGATGGAGCGGTCACCACGGTGTCTGGCAGGTTCATGCCTTTACGGGGTTTCACCACGCCACCATACACTACTTCCGTTAGTACTTCGTTTACGCCGTCAGTGCTGAGTACGCGTACCTCCAGTTTACCATCGTCAATCAGGATGGCGTCACCGGGACGAACATCCTGGGCCAGGCGGGCGTAGCTGTGCGACAACCGCTGGGGGGTACCCATGGATTTGTCACAGACAAAAGTAAGCTGCTGCCCTTCCACAATCTCAATGGCGCCATCCTGGACGTCATTGATCCTGATTTTAGGACCCTGCAAATCTTGCAGCAAGCATATATTGAAACCTTCTTGGGCGTTGATGGCACGAACGTGTTCAATTACCTTTAAGTGCTCGTGGTGGGCGCCGTGGGAAAAATTAAGGCGAAATACGTCTACCCCTTCCTGAATAAGTGCGCGCAGGCGCTCAGGGGTGTTGCTGGCGGGGCCAACCGTTGCAATAATCTTGGTTTTGTTGAAATTAATAGCCATTTGCTAAAAAAGCAGGTTTTCTTTATAACGTAAACAATGTGGGTCAAAGGAGCGCACGTACTGCACTAGGGGTACGGCATTTAGGGTCTGCAGAAGCTCTTGCTGAAGATGGCTGAGCCCGCCTGACACCTGAATTACATAGTCATATTCTTTGATATCTGGCACCAGGAAAGGGGAGGGCAGGGTGCTGGTGCCCACTGAGCGGTTCCTGAACAAACGCAAGGAGCCGTGCTCGGCACGGTGCAGGTAGTTGGAGATAATCAACCGGCCTTTGTTCAGGTAGTCAATGCACAAATCTGCCTGTTTCACCAACCTGATGCGGAAATACTTGTTCAGTGCCCAGGCAAGAGTGTGTTCCTTGCTGGAAGAGACCACTCCATATAAGTCGAAATCAAAATCGTAATCAACGTCTAGACGGATAGATTTCATGGGTTGCGGTACTCTTGGGTAAGTGAAAAAGTTGGGCTGGCAATTTAAAGAAGTGAATTGGAAACTCAAGTGAAGTTTTTAGAAAAGTGACACAATAAAACAATCTCTTGTATTTTGTTTGACATTGTGTTCCCAAATCTATTTCTTTGCACTGTGTTTTAAAAAACTTCTAAAAAAATGTCAGAAATCGCAGAAAAAGTAAGAGCTATCATTATTGACAAATTAGGCGTTGAAGAATCTGAGGTAACGCCTGAGGCTAGCTTTACAAACGACCTGGGTGCCGACTCTCTTGATACCGTTGAATTGATCATGGAATTTGAGAAAGAATTCAATGTGTCTATTCCAGACGATCAAGCTGAGAATATTGCAACGGTGGGCCAAGCGATCAGCTACCTGGAAGAGCACGCTAAGTAATCTCCTCCTCCCTTTTTTCTTCTATCGATCCAATTTTACCTAATCAATATAGGTTCTTTTCCTCTACTAGCAGCGTATGGAGCTTAAGAGAGTTGTTGTAACAGGCCTAGGCGCGCTCACCCCAATTGGTAAAACCGTGGCAGAATACTGGCAGGGGCTTTCCAATGGGGTAAGCGGCGCGGCGCCTATTACTCGCTTTAATGCCGGTAAGTTTAAAACCCAGTTTGCCTGCGAGATCAAAGGCTACAATCCAGAAGACTACTTTGAAAGAAAAGAAGGTAGAAAGATGGATTACTTCACCCAGTTTGCCCTCATCGCCAGCAATGAAGCCATCGCTGACTCAGGTATTCTGGAAAATGTGAACAGAGACCGCGTAGGCGTGATCTGGGGTTCTGGCATTGGCGGTTTAAAGACTTTCCAGGATGAGTCCATCCAGTTTGGTTTAGGAGATGGTACCCCACGGTACAACCCTTTCTTTATTCCTAAAATGATTGCCGACAGTTCCTCCGGCAATATCTCTATCAAGTACGGTTTCAGAGGCCCTAACTTTGTGACCACCTCTGCTTGCGCTTCGTCTTCAGACTCTATTGTGGCGGCTTTGAACTACATTAGGCTAGGCATGGCCGATGTGGTGGTGACCGGCGGTTCTGAGGCAGCGATCACGGAGTCTGGTATTGGCGGGTTTAATGCCCTCAAAGCCATGAGTGAGCGCAACGACGACCCATTAACGGCCTCCCGGCCGTATGACAAAGACCGCGATGGTTTTGTGTTGGGTGAAGGTGCCGGCGCTCTGGTGCTGGAAAGCTATGAGCACGCTAAAGCCCGCGGCGCCAAGATTTACGCCGAAGTTATTGGCGGTGGCCTGTCTTCAGATGCGTACCATATTACCGCACCAGACCCTAACGGCGAAGGCGTAGTACTGGTCATGCAGAATGCCTTGCGTGATGCAGGTATTACCCCAGACCAGGTAGATTACATCAATACCCACGGAACCAGCACACCACTTGGGGATGGAGCCGAGGTGACCGCGATCCAGAAAGTATTTGGAGAGCACGCCTACAACCTGAACATCAGCTCTACCAAGAGTATGACCGGGCATTTGCTGGGTGGTGCGGGCGGTGTGGAGGCAGTAGCGGCTATTCTGGCGATCCAGAACGGCATTGTTCCGCCCACCATCAACCACTTCACCGATGATGATACCATTGATCCTCGCCTGAACTTTACCTTTAACGAGGCCCAGAAGCGCGAAGTAAACATTGCCCTTAGCAATACCTTCGGATTTGGCGGACACAACACCTCTGTGATTTTCAAGAAACTCACTGAATAGCATTGAGCCCGATCAGACCGGTCTTTCGCGCAATCCATAGATTCTTTTACAAAGACAAAGCTTTTGTAAACGCCATCACCCATATTACGGGCATGGCGCCAGACAATCTTCACCTGTACCAACTGGCTTTCACACATACCTCGTTTGTGCGCCAGAATTTACAGGGAAGCCAGGAAACAAACGAACGGCTGGAATTTTTGGGTGATGCTATTTTAGGCGCGGTCATCGCAGAGTACCTTTTCAAGAAATACCCCTACAAAGACGAAGGCTTCCTAACGGAGATCCGGTCTCGCATGGTGAACCGAGAGTCTTTGAACAGCCTGGCCGTAAAGGTGGGCTTGCACTCTCTTATCAAGGTAGACAACATCTCTGGGGTTACCCGCCATAAGTTCATCAACGGCAATGCCCTTGAAGCGTTGGTTGGCGCCGTGTACCTGGACAAAGGCTACGTAGACACCAAAAGCTTCATCCTGAAAAAGCTGGTGAAACCGCATTTTGACCTGCACCAACTTACCACCACCACCAGCAATTTCAAAAGCAAACTCATTGAGTGGGCACAGGGCCAAAACCGCAGCATCCGGTTTGAGATTGTGGGGCAGAAGCAGAGTGGCTCCACCACCGAGTTTACTGCCGCAGTGGTAGTAGACAATGACATCATCGCTAGCGGCAGCGGCCTTTCCAAGAAGAAAGCCGAGCAGGCTGCCGCTGAGAAAAGCATGGAAGTACTCCGGTCCACCGGTTCTATCCTTTCCTGATCCTCTTTTCTGATTTCGGGCTCTTTTCCAGAAATCGGCCTTAAAGCCTTTCGCTTCTTTCACAGATACTTTCGGAAACTTGATCTCTTTCTTAATCCTTTTCTTCCGTTCGGATAAAAGATAAGCTTCCTGAATCTTGTTTTCGGCAGGAGGTATCCTAATTCAGTTTCACTCCATTTCTTGGTTCTACCAGATAGGTTCTTAGTTTTGCAGGGAGCGCGGCTGCGTGTTTTCCGTAGCCAGACTTGCGTGTTTTAACTTGCAAGGCTGTTCTTGCGTTAAAAAGGCTAAACCGAACCTACCTATGAAACTTGCCGGCGCTGCCCTCAACCAAACCCCCCTGGATTGGGATAACAATCTCCGAAACATCAAAACGGCCATTGAACAGGCCAAAGAACAAAATGTAGACATTCTCTGCCTGCCCGAGATGAGCATTCCCGGGTACGGCTGCGAAGACCTTTTCTTAAGTGAATGGGTGAGTGTGGAGTGCTTCGAGCGGTTACTGGAGATAAAGGAATGGTGCGAGGGTGTGATTGTCTGCGTGGGGCTTCCCATCCGGCTGAACAACACAACCTATAACTGCGCCTGCGTTATCAAAGACAAAGAAATCCTGGGCTTCACGGCCAAACAGTTCCTGGCTAATGACGGCGTGCACTATGAGCCGCGCTGGTTCAGTTCCTGGATTCCGGATTCGGTGGCGGAGTTTGAGGCCATGGGGAAAACCTACCCAATAGGCGACATCATCTATGAGCATCAGGGCATCAAGTTCGCCTTCGAGATCTGCGAAGATGCGTGGCGCAACGAGAACCGACCGGCCTATCGGCACAAGCCTAAAGGGGTGCAACTCATCATCAACCCCAGTGCCAGCCACTTTGCCATGAGCAAAACCGATGTGCGCTACCATCTGGTGGTAGACGCGTCAAGGCAGTTTGAGTGCACCTATCTGTACGTGAACCTGCTCGGCAATGAGGCTGGCAAAATGATCTACGACGGCGAAATCATCATCGCGCAGAACGGAAACCTGGTGTTGCGGAATCAGCTGCTTTCCTTCAAGAGCGTGGACTTTGAGTGTGCCGAGGTTTCCTTTGAGACGCCCCTTCCACCAGTGGAGATGGACCTTTTGCCGGTAGACGAGAACGTGGAGTTTATCTCGGCCATTTCGCTGGCCCTTTTTGATTATCTGCGCAAAAGCCGCAGCCGTGGGTTTGTACTCTCGTTGAGCGGCGGCGCCGATTCTTCTTTATGCGCCGTAGCCGTGGCCGAAATGGTACGCCGGGCGCTGGAGGAAATTGATTTGGAGGAGTTTGCCCGCAAAACCAACTGCCTTACCCCCAACGAAATTTCCGATTACAAGCAGCTTCCTATAAACGAGGTCCGAAACCTACTGGTGGGCAAGTTGCTGATCACGGCGTACCAAGGCACCGTCAACTCCTCTGATGACACCTACCGTTCAGCGGAAGAACTGGCGAAATCCATTGGGGCCGTTTTCTTTAACTGGACTATTGACGAGGAAGTGAAAAGTTATCGGGGCAAGATTGAGCACGCCATCGGCCGGAGCCTTACCTGGGAGCACGATGACCTTACGTTGCAGAACATCCAGGCCCGTGTTCGTGCCCCCGGTATCTGGATGCTAGCCAACCTGAATAACTCCCTGCTGTTGGCTACCTCTAACCGGTCTGAGGCCTCGGTAGGGTACGCCACTATGGACGGTGACACGGCCGGAAGTATCTCGCCTATTGCGGGCGTAGACAAAGCGTTCATTAGGCAGTGGCTGGTGTGGGCGCAGCAGCAACTGGGCTATGAAGGCCTGCAGTACGTAAACAACCTGCAACCCTCCGCTGAGCTTCGGCCCCTGGAAAACACCCAGACCGATGAAGAAGACCTCATGCCGTATCCGCTGTTAAACCAGATTGAGCGCCTGGCTTTCTATGACCGGTTATCGCCGCAGCAGGTGTTTGAGAAGCTGAAAGGCACTTACCCCGATGAGCAGTTGCGGCAGTTCGTCCAGCGGTTCTACTCGCTCTGGAGCCGCAACCAATGGAAACGTGAGCGCTACGCGCCGGCCTTCCACCTGGATGACTACAACGTGGACCCTCGCAGCTGGCTCCGGTTCCCCATCCTTAGCGGTGGCTTCCGGGAGGAGTTGAGTGAGCTCAGGTAAATGTTGCTTTAGATAAAGACAAAATCAAAATCCGTTTAGAGCTTGTTTTAGCAGAAACAGGCCCTAAACGGATTTCATTTTTCAGAGGATTTAATCGGCTGTAGGCCTACCTATAAAAGTGGAAAACCTATTTTGGGGCTGGTTTGAGGTTTGCTAATTTGAGTCCCCTCGGAATTCCCTGCGGAAATCGGGCGAACTTGTCTAAACCCGAAAAGGTCAGGGTTTTTCCTTTGCCTTCGTAAGAAAATGAATTGATGCCTCCTATCGTCACCGCGGTAGTGACCAAAAGATTGAGGGGAAGGGTGAAGGCGCCGTAATAGCCGTGTGCCAGGGTGAATAAGGTATACACCGGAATAGACCACCCATATCTTTTTGGTTGCGCATACTGAATTCTATATTGTCTGATAGCGCTTTGATGGATGGTCAAGCATTCGCCTGCAGGTTCTGTTAAAAGAACGAGGGAGCTGTCACTTGCCGCTATCAATTCCCCCTTGATCAAGGCCCCCTGCTTGGGCTGTAGTTTGATGTAGGACCCATACTGATGCACATCGATCTGATCTGTAGATGGTAAGTATTTGGGGAAGCCACAGGCCCCCAGGAAAATAAGAAGCAGGCTAGGGAAGAGGAGCCTGGTGCTCAAAGGCTGAAAATGTTTTGGTATCGATCTTAGATTCCCAGAACTGTTTCTCCATGGTGCTTTCATAGCGTTTGTAGTTTTTTGCCTCTCCTTGCAGGTACTTCCTGGGTTTGTCTATCATCTGTTTCAGCTTAAGCAGATCTTTCTCCTGTAGCCAGTTTTCCCGCATCCATTCCAGATAATAGCCTTTGGAGAAAAGGAACAATTCATAGTCGGTTGCTGGGGACGGTAAAGTAAAATTGAATTGGAAATCATTGCCTGGCATAGAGATCAAGTGCTGGGTAGAATGGTTAAGGGTTCTCAAAGCGGCAGCGTCTGGTTTCCCATCCTTGAGAATACCGGTTGGCGAAAGAACTACTGGTTGTACCTGCTCTTTGATATTGGTGAGTGCCGCATAATCCAGGCGCCACAAGCCTTTATTCAGGACGATTTTCATCTTGATGGTAGGGCTGCGGGACCTGTTTTGCAACGGAACAAACTGCCGGTTTATGGCAATGGGCCCCGTCTCGTTCAGCCCTGATTGCAACACCCAAACTTTCTTCTGTTCTTCCCAGAGGTAGACCTCTACATCGCCTAATTCTTTTTTTATTCCGCCCTTCAGTTTCTCCTTTGTGTCAGAGCCGGTCTCCAGTTTAGCGAAGATGTCACCCACCTCGTCACCCATATACCCCATGGCACTGTAGATAAAATACGTGGTCATCAGGGTTTGCCGGAAGTGGAGGATTAAGCCCAGGTTCTCTGGGTTCTGCACTCCGTCAAAGGTCAGGGAAAGGGTTTCCTTGGTGCTTAGATTCGCTTCATCGGCTAACGAAAACCGCTCCTGCCGGTCTTCCTGCTGGAGCAGCGAGGTGATGTTGCCTTCGGGTCCGGTACCTAAGGAAAGAGCGTACTTGTTATAACACAGATAAAAGTCATTGGTGGGGGATTGATAGACGCGTTCCCCTTCTTTCCTGGGATACGCCAAGAGCTTTACTTCCTGCAGGCAATGGGTTTCCAGGGCTTCGTTCCTCATGTAAAGAGAGAAAGTATCTCCAGAGACAGCCGGGTTGTTTAGCGCATCAATATCAAAATACTCCAGAGACGGGCTGATGGCATTGGAGAACCCCTCGGCATCTGCATAATGGAAACTGTCTTCCTCCTTCAGGTAAAAAGTAGGGCATGACCCGAAACACGCTTTGGGGTTGGCCAGGCACAAAATGCCTACCGCTATATCAACGCCCGTCAATATGGCTAGGGCCGCAATTCTCTCTTTTTCTGAGGTTTGTAGTTTAGTGTTGGTTTCAAAAATGGAAACACTATCCATGGGAAGGGAGAGGGCACCTTCCTGGAGTACGTTTCGGTTGAAATCGTATTTGGTGCCGTGGCCCTGAAGCGTGTTCAACGTGGTATCTATTCCCCAGGTGTCTTTCAGGATGCAGATGTCCCCGTTTCTGAGGTGGGCTTTTAAGAAAGGCTTAGTCTGAAGGTTTTTGGTATGGTGGAGCAAAGCGTTGGCATCCTGATAGGTAGACCGGAAATAATGCTTCGCACAGGATTGCGCAATCAGGAGCACTACTGCCAAAAGGGCTGTAAAAAAGGATAGTTTCTTTGCCATTGCCTCACTTATAAACCGGTCGTTCTAAATATTAGGCACTTACTATACCTTAAGGTACTCATTTATTCGGAACATTCAATCTGATGCTCCTGCTTCGGGATACTTTCTTTTTGAGGGACCGATATTTAGGTTGTGTCCTGATTATCAATAATATGGAGTTGGCTTTGGACGGGTTGGGGGCTTCAAAAATCAAAGCTTATTTATGAACAGGACACGGGTAATAAATTCTCTATTTTGAACCTGTCAGCTGCTTTCTGCCTGGTTTCCGTAAAACAGGATCAAAATGCCTCCCCTAATAGTCAGGGTAGGGAATAGGTTCAGAATCACTCATCAGCTCTCTTATGGAAGACCTGGAATGTCCTTTATTTCTGAATGCGCTGGAGCAGAGGGTCTGGCAGTTCGCTGTAGATGCGCACGGGGAGCAGCGCCGCAAATACCACAATGAACCCTATGTGAAGCACCTGGAGCGGGTGGCCCAAACCGTAATGGCCTACAGTGGCACCAGTGGCATGGTCATGGCCGCCCTCCTGCACGATGTACTGGAAGATACTCCGGTAACCGAACCCCAGCTGCAGGTCTTTCTGGAGGAAGTTTGCCAGGGCACCATCGTGAAACCCGCCGAGGTCCTGCAGATGGTCATCGACCTTACCGATCAGTTCACCAAACAGAATGCCCCGGGGCACAACCGCAAACGCCGCAAACAGATGGAAGTTGAGCGCCTGGCCCAAATCTCTTCCCGCGCCCAGACCATCAAACTCGCCGACATTATTGACAACACCCGCGACATCATCCAGCACGACTTCAGTTTCGCGAAGGTGTATATACCCGAGATTGTGGCTTTGCTGGAGGTCTTGAAAAGGGGAGAGCCTTTCAGGCTGTACATGCTGGCCTGCTATGAGGTGCAGAAAGCCGTTATGCGGTTAGAGGAGGACAGAAACCGGTTCCATTCCCCTGCTGAGCAGGAGGCAGGGGAAACAGAATAAGGCCGCTGGTTTAGGACCCTTTTTCTGAAAACAGGCCCTAAACCAGCGTGAATACCAAGGCTATTTCCCACCGCTCAAGACATCATCGTTCTCTATGGTTTTCTTTTGTTTCTGGCTGGCCTGCATCTTCCCGAAGGTCCAGTCAAAGCCAATCCGGAAGGTGCGGTTGAAGTTGATGTTTTGTGCCGTTTGCTGGTAACCAGGCGTAACTACGGTGTACTTGAAGTTAATGGTACTGGAGAACGGATTATTTACCCCGAAACTAACCGAGCCTTTGTCCTTCATCACTTTCTTGCGTACCGAGAAACCGGCGTAGTAATTCTCCCCGATATTCACCTGCAGCATTTTGCTCTTGGAATTGTAACCAGCGTTAGCTTGTGCGGTAAGGCCTTTGCCAAACTCATAACTGGTGCTCAGGTTCAGGTTGTATTGCAGCCCTTCTCTTTTCTGGCTTTTGTCTTCTAACACCACGTAATTCAGGTTCAGGCTAGGGCTGATGGTCCAGGCGGCCAAGGGCTTGGTAGCGCCCGACAGGCTGAGGCCGTACACCTTGTTTTTGCCTATGTTGTCATGGGTGATCAGCATGACCTCCCGCAACTGATCATTCACCACCAGCTGCTCGGGCGCTACTACCTGTTGGATAGAATTGTCTGTCTGGCGCAGGAACACCGATGCGTTAATAGAGGTAGTTTTGAAATAGGTGTTATAGCCGATCTCATATGCGTGGGTCAATTCAGCATCCAAAGTAGGGTTGCCGCGGTACCCGAAGTTAAAGTCTTCCAGCTGCAGGAAAGGGTTCAAAGAATAGATTTGCGGACGCTGGATGCGCTGGGTGTAACTCACCCGCACGGTGTGGATGGTGTCAATGGTGCGGGAAATGCTCAGGCTGGGAATCACGTTCTGGTAAGCGTCTTTGAAGGTGCTCCGCACTAACTGGGTTTCCTGGGCAGCTTCATCCCATTGGGAGTTCAGAAACACGCCTTTGGTGTTGGTGTGCTCATAGCGGGTGCCCAGGTTCACATCAAATTTCTTCAGCTGGAATCCATAAGTGGCATACGCCGCCTTTACATCCTGGTCATAGTCAAAGTTATTGAGGTTGGTGGAATCCGCTTGGGTTGGGAAGGCATAGGTGTAGGTGGTGCGGCTGCTGGCATCCCGGAAAATGGCTTTGGCGCCCAATTCCAGCTTACTGCCATTCTTAAAGGTTTGGGTGTAATCCAGTTGCAGGGTTTTCTCCTCGCTGGGCGCGGTGTTGTCGTTTTTCTGGCGTTGCACTAACGGGGCCTCGGGAGAGTAGAGCAGGTTGTCATAGAGGTCATTGGACTCATTGTGGTTCAATTGAGCCAGAAAGGTCAGTTCCTGCTTGGGCTTAAAGGTGCGGGTATACCCGAAGTTCATGTCATAGCCCCCGCCATTCCAGGGATTTTTCAGGTCTGAGTATGCCACCGGAAGTTGGTCAGAGCCTGCGCCCCGGTTCAGGGTGGTTTGGTAACCAGAGCCCGAGAAGTAGTTGCGCCGGGTAGAGACGCCCAGATGGAAGGCGTTCAACGTATCTGGGTCAAAAGTCAGTTCTGCTTTGACATAGAAGCCATGGTTCAGGGAAAGATTACGGCTTTCCTGCTGGAGGGTAAGCTCTCCGTCATTAGTTCGGTTCACCACATTGAGTCTCCGCTGGTTGTTGTCATAGCCGCTCAGGGTGGTGCTCAGGCCAAATTTGGCTTTCTTCACGTTGAGGCTGCCATTCACGTTTCGGTAGCGGTTGCCCAGAGAAAGGCTGGCTTTCCCGTTCACACCTTGCAGGCTGTTCTTTTTGGTGGTGATATTGATGATGCCGGCTGTACCCTCGGCATCATACTTCGCCGACGGACTGGTAATCACCTCTATGCTCTTGATGATGTCCGCCGGAATCTGTTTCAGGGCATCGGCTAAATTGTTAGCCAGAATGCTGGAGGGTTTGCCGTCCATTAGCACCTTGAAATTGGCGCTGCCTCTGAGCTGCACGTTGCCGTCTCCATCCACCGTTACTGAGGGCACTTTCCGGAGCACTTCTGAGGCGGTGGTGCCTTGGTTGCTGATATCCTGCTCGGCGTTGTACACCAGGCGATCGCCTTTGTCTTCTATCAATGCTTTCTGGCCCACCACCGTCACTTCCTGCAGTTTGGTGACATTTGATCTCAGGCTGAGATGGGGTAGGATAATCTCCTGTTTATCGGCTGAAATGGTGAAAGAAGGCAAAGAAGAGGTAACGTACCCCAGGTAACTTACAGAAATTGAATAAGCTCCGTACGCTACTTTGGAGAAGCTGAAGCTGCCTTTTTCATCGGTGATGGTGCCATCTATGGGTTTGCCGGTGGCGGTGCTGGTGAGCGTAACGGTGCCAAATGCCACGGGTTTTGTGGTAAGGGAGTCCAGTACCTGGCCAGAGATTTTTCCGGCTAGGCTTTGGGACTGAGCCTGCAAAGGCGAAGATATGATGAGACAAAGAAAGAACAGGGAAGCAAGGATTGAGAGACGCATCGGATTTCTTTTGAAGTAGCTAGGGTGTATCACATCAGGTTCACAGGGACGCACTTTTCCTGTCCGCAGCTACGGTCTGTAGCCGGGTGGTAAGGAGAATGGCATCTGGTTAAGGGATTGGTAAGCAGTTGATGCGCGCAACTGTCTATTAGATGTGCGACAAACCGAAGCGGTTGCCTGAACTCTAAAAAAATTTTGTTTTGATGCTATTTTTTGAAAATCAGGCCTAAATCATCTTCAGCACTTACTTTGAAGACGATCTTTTCAAAAGAAGCCAGAAACGATGAAGGGCTGTGATTAGAAGCACAAGTTCCGGAAAGCAACCCTCCAGGAAGAAACGGTCTTAGGTCGAAACATGTACCCCGGCTACGATTGGGCAAAAAAAAGAAGCACCCCGTTGAGAGTGCTTCTGGTGAAAGGGGGATATGGATGGCTTAGTTACTTTCTCCGCCTTTGGCGTCATCGTTGCGGATGGACTTGCTGCGGCGCGGTTTCTGGTTCATCTCCATTTTCCCGAAACGGTACGAGAAACTCACCCGCACGCTTCGGTTATAGTTCTGGTTGATGCTGTTCTGCAGGAAGTAATCATTGGCCAGCTCAGATTTGAACTGAATGGTCTTGCTGAACGGATTGTCTACCCCAATACTCAAGGTGCCTTTCTTTTCCCACAGCTCCTTACGCACACTGAAGCTGGAATAATAAAAACCCGAGAATTTTCCCTGAATGCTGGGCCGGGGCGAACTAAACGACCCGAAGAACTGCGCCGCCAATCCTTTCCCGAAGTCATACCCCGAGTTCGCGTTCACGCTGTACTGCATGGCCGCATTGCTCTGGATTCGGTCCGCTACGTTGCTCTGAAGCTTGATGTAGTTCAGGTTGAAGCTTCCGCCAATGTTCCATTTAGGCACCGGTTTGGTATTCCCCGAGAAACTCAAGCCGTAAGTCGCATTCTTCCCGATGTTGTAGTACGTGGTATACGCCACATCTTTCTGCTGCCACAAAACTTCATCTGAAGGTTGCAGGGCGCCCGGCTCCCCCACCACTCTCCTGAAACTCTCAATGGCGTTGTTGGTTTGGCGCCAGTACAGAGACAGGTTAATGGAACTGGTCTTAAAGTAATTGCTGTAGCCAAACTCATACGAATGCGACAACTCGGGCTCCAGTTCCGGGTTCCCGAACGACACGTTCTTGGCATCAATGATGTTCACGTACGGGTTCAGGTACCAGATCTGCGGTCGTTGAATCCGTTGGGTATAACCTACCCTGAACGTCTGGCTTTTGATAGTGCGGGAGATAAGGATGTTGGGGATGAAGTTGTAATAGTTGTCGGTGAACGGGTCTTGGTACGGTTGAATGTATTGGCCATCAATGTTGGTGTACTCAAAACGGGCGCCTGATTTCACGTTATAGTTTTTCAGGAACTTGAAGCCGTACGAAGCATAGGTGGAGTACACATCCTGGTCATAGGTGAACTGGTTGGGCCGCAACTGCTCAGCCTCCGTGGACAGCCGAATGCTGCGGTACAAGGCGTCACTTTCAGCGTGGCGCAGGATGCCTTTGGTGCCAATCTCCAATTGGGTTTTGTTTTGGAACGGATGCACGTAATCTACCTGGAATGTCATCTCGCGGTTACTACCGTCATTGGTGTTGCGTAGGAGCGTGTCAAGGGCGTAGTTCTGGTTCAGGAAAATGTCCTGGTCTGTGGCGCTGGTGTTGGCCCCTTTGTTCCACTGTGCCAGTACTGAAAGCTCTTGTTGTGGTTTGAAGATGTGGGTGTAGCCCAGGTTCAGGTCTACCGATCCGTTCTTGTTCCTTCCCCGCATTACGTTCTCAATTTCCTGGAAGGTGTTAGCTCTACTGGTTTGGGAGTGTTGTAATCCCTGGTTGCGGCCATAACCGCGGTACACATTAACACCGCCCGTCACCGTGTTCAGGGAGTCTAGATCGGCATCAAACCCAATCTGCCCGTACACTCCGCCGCCTCGGCGCTTAGATTCTCCCAATTGGTTCAAGGTGCTTTCTCCTTCAGTATCCGGATTGGTAATGCGGTGCAGTTCGCTTTCATTTTTGCCGTTGTATTGCTGGTGGGTACCTAAGCTGGCATTAAAGCCCACTTTGCCGCGCCGCACGTTCACGTTGGCGTTTCCGTTGGAGTTTCGCGTACCCACTGAGGTACTCACGCTTCCGTTCACGCCGTACATCGTGTTCTTCTTCGTGATGATGTTGATGATACCGGCAGTACCCTCGGCGTCATACTTAGCCGACGGGCTGGTAATCACCTCCACAGTTTTGATCATGTCTGACGGAATCTGCTTTAAAGCGTCTGCCACGCTGTTGGCCATGATGCTGGAGGGCTTGTTGTTGATGAGCACCCGAACGTTAGCCGATCCGCGCAACTGCACGTTCCCGTCTAGGTCTACCGTAAGCGAAGGCACTTTCTTGAGCACGTCTGAGGCATTGCCGCCAATGTTGGTGATGTCCTGCTCGGCATTGTACACCATGCGGTCCACTTTGTCCTCTACCAATGGTTTCTCGCCTACCACGGTTACTTCCTTCAGTTTGTTCTGCACGGGTTTAAGCACAATGCGGCCTAAAACCACCTCAGAGTCTTTGTCTGAAACGGTTACTCCGGTGCGGGTGAAACTCTCATAGCCAATAAAACTCACCGAGACAGAATACGTCCCGAAAGCCACCCGGGACAAAGTGAACCGGCCACGATCATCGGTTACGGTGCCGTCAATGGGTTTGCCGGTGGCGGCATTCACCAAGGAAACTGTAGCAAACTCCACAGGTTTGTTTGTGGTGGAATCCATTACAACTCCGCTTATTTTTCCGGAAGCCATCCGTTGAACGCCTCCACCCGAAGCAGTCACGGTAGAGGGGGTGGGAGCAGGGGAGGGAGTTTGGGCCTGTAAAGAGGCCGCCGCCAGGCACAGGCAAGCAATCAAAAAGGGGTGACGCATGAAAAGGGTTGTAGAGAGTGTTTAATAAAGGGTTGAATAAAAGGTATAGTGATTGAAGAATTGAATTTTAAATAAGGCTTTTCAGTGGCATTTATTTCCGGAACTTAGATGATTAGGCCACAGCTCTTGGACATTTAAAAAGATGAATGGTTTAGCGGCAGGTTGAAATAAATTCACTGGCGAAAAGGGGTTGATTATGGCAAAGACATCCACTTAAAGAATAAGCTGCTTCCCTCCGCGATAATATTTTTGGAGCCATTTTTCTGAAAGTAGGGATAAACTGAGGCAGGACCGTCTGGAAAAACAAACGTGAGACATATAGTATTAATTGTATATATACTGATCATATATTTGAAGCTCTTTGAGAAGATTTTCTTTTTGCCCGGTTTTTAGAAATACCCTTAAAAGAGAAGAGCGATGCCGCACCGGCATCGCTCTTCTCTTTATTATTTAAGAAAGGTTATTGAACCCCACCACCATCGCCTTGCTTGGCGTCATCGTTGCGGATGGATTTCTTGCGCTTAGGCGGACCTTGCTGCTGCAATTTCCCGAAGCGGTATTCAAATGTTACCCTGAATCCGCGATTATATTGCGTTACCAAAGAGTTGGTTCTAAACGGCTGGCCTGAGGTAATGCTTCTGCCTGATAACTCATTTTCGAATCTTAAAGCCTCTCTGAACGGATTATCCATTCCCAGACTCAAGGCACCTTTTTTCTCAAACAGTTCCTTCCGAATAGCCAGGTTGTGGTAAGAGAAAGAGGAAGCTATTCCTTGCAATTGAATACGGTCAGAGTTGAAACCACCAGAGAACTGGGCACTTATTCCTTTCCCGAACGTGTAGCCCGAACTCACGTTGATGTTGTACATCCAGCCAGAATTTGAGGCAAACGGGGCATTCAGATCAACATAGTACAGGTTCAGGTTACCGTTGATGTTCCAGGCCGGAATGGGCTTGGTTGAACCAGAAAGGGTAGTGCCGTACGTCTTGTTTTTAGCAATGTTGTTGAAGGTTACGTACGTGATCTCGTCAATCACATCAGAAACAGACTCAATGGCGTTATCAGTCACCCGCATGTACGCCGATAAGTTGATAGAGGTAGTTTTAAAGAAGGTGCTGTAGTTGATCTCGTAAGAATCGGTTAACTCAGCATCCAGTCTTGGGTTACCGTACACTACCACATTTGGCCCCTGCTGCTGACGGTACGGGTTCAGGAAAAACAATTGCGGTCGTTGGATCCGTTGGGTGAACGAAGTCCGCAACTTCATGTTAGGCTTCAGGTCATACGCCAGCGTTACGTTAGGGATGAAGTTGTCATAGTTGGTGGTGAAGTCCTGCTCTGGGTTGTCAAAATTTCCGGCCACATCGGTGTACTCGTAGCGTCCGCCAAACTTCAGGGCGGTTTTCTTGTTCAGGTTGAACCCATAAGAAAGGTACGTCGCCATCACGTTCTGGTCATAATTGAAACCACTGTTCAGGTCTACACCGTCATACAGGGACTCACTGGAGACATCGCGTAGAATGCCTTTTGCCCCAATTTCTAGCAAGGTGTTCTTAGGCATGGGGTGGGCATAATCTGCCTGGAAGGTAAGTTCTTTGTTCAATCCTTCATTTTCATTAAGGGTGATAGATCTTAACGGTCCTTCCACTTCATACCTGGTTTGGTTTACGTTATTATCCTGATCGGTCTGGCTGTATAGCGCCAATAACGTTAATTCCTGCTGAGGCTTTTTAAACTGGTGGGTAAAGTCCAGGTTCAGGTCCATGCTCAACCGTTTGTTGTTGTTTTTCATGGACAGGTTATATTCATCTACCAGTGTGGGGTCTGAAAAACCAGTTTGGGCCTCGTTTTGCTCGGCAATGGTGGTGGTGGCAGACTGGTGAGACCGCATCTTAAAGCTTCCGGTATTTACCCTGATGCCTGCCGCAAGGCTGTTCTTTTCGTTGAGGTCATATTCAAGACCTAGCTGACCAAACCCAAACATACCATCAACCGTGCTAGTGCCTACCTGGGCCACATTGTTCTCAAACACCTCACCGGTAGTGATGTTTTTGGTCTGGTTCATCTGGTTGATTTCCATGCCTCCCTTGCTGTAGAACCTGTTCACGCCCGCATTCACGTTGATGCCAAGTTTCCCTTGCTTGATGCCTACGTTTCCGTTACCGTTGCTGGCGCGGGTACCGCCAGTCAAGGTCACCGATCCGGTTACCCCTTGCAAGCTGTTTTTCTTGGTGATGATGTTCACAATTCCGGCGGTACCTTCAGCATCGTATTTCGCCGATGGGCTGGTAATCACTTCCACGTTTTTGATCACGTCAGCGGGAATTTGCTTCAATGCATCGGCCACGCTGCCGGCCATTACGGTAGAAGGTTTGCCGTTGATAAGCACGCGCACGTTTCCGCTACCGCGCATCTGGATGTTTCCGTCCTGGTCTAAAGAGATTGACGGTACTTTCTGCATCACGTCGGCGGCGGTGCCTCCGGTGTTGGTGATGTCTTTCTCGGCGTTGTACACCAAACGGTCTACTTTGTCTTCAATCAAAGGCTTTTCGCCTACCACGGTTACTTCCTGAAGCCTGGTTTGCGAAGCCCTTAACACTATTCTGTTCAGGTTGGCTTCCTGGTCGTTGGCTGAAATAGAGACGTTTCTCAGTTCTTTGGTTTCGTAGCCAATGAAGCTGATGTTAAGGGTATAGGTACCCTGCGCGACTCTGTTCAAGGAGAAGCGGCCTTTTTCATCGGTGACGGTACCGTCTACGGTTTTGCCGGTACCCGCCTGAATCAGGGCGATGGTGGCGAACTCAACCGGTTTAGCACTGGTAGAGTCTACAATGGTGCCGATGATTTTTCCTGTTCCTGAGGCCGCCTGAACAGCAGGTGCCCCCGCAGCAGGGTTGGTTTGTGGACGTGGAGAATTTACTGGGTTCTGCGCCCAGAGCGGGGCAGAGGCGGCGCAGCTTAACAAGGTTAAGAGCAGAAGTTTTTTCATACAGAATTTAAGAAGATTGCTTTTAGCGGCTGCAAAGATACTGGAGGAAAGTCCCGAAGTCGTGGCCCGGGGCTACGCTCTCCAAAAAACATCCGTATTTTTTCAGTCAAAGCATTAGTACGAAGAGGCACGTGAAAATTACAGTGCCTCTTCTAAAAAGGAAGTTTTTAACAAAACCTTAACAACTTACCCCTAAAGCGTTCTCCTTAAAATGAAGAGAATGAAAGGATTATCGTTTTAGGGCTGGTTTCCTGAAAAGGGCAAGAAAACGGGCAGAAGGCTCATGGACAGAAGAGGAAGATACTGAAGAGAAAATCAGCAGACGAATAGCGGAAAGTTGCCCGAATAATTACCGGCCCGATAAGGTAGAATGCGATAGATGGATTTTTTAGCCGATGGTGGCGGAATCCTGAAAAGGTAATTTCTTACAACCAACCTTCCCTCACCGCTTTGGCCACCAGTTCTGAGGTGCTGGCTGACCCGGTTTTGGCCAGAATGTTCCGGCGGTGCGTGTTAACCGTATGCTGACTGATATACAGTTTCTTTCCGATCTCGGTACTATGTTTTCCAGAAATGAGCAGAGATAGGATTTCTTTCTCCCGTTTGCTTAACATGTCTTTATCTGAGCAGAAAACATGCTTGGCGTTCACGTCAATGTAAGAGGGTTCCCCGTCAAGGCCAATGAACGACAGAACCGGTTTGCCTTCGTGCTTCAGGTGGGAGATATCTGTATGCACCACAAAAGAGCGTAGCACGGCACCAGCCTCATCAGCCTGAATGGTGACGGTCTGGTGCAGAATGCGGAGGTAATTCCCATCGGCTTTCCTGATGCGGAAATCATACCTCACCTTGTACTTCAGGCTCTTGCCCGCCGGCAACTGGAGGAAGAATTCTTTGGCGGCATTCTCAAAGTTCAGGAAACAGGGTAAATCATCGGGGTGAATGCGGTTGAGCACTTCAGGCACGGTGAAATTCTCCGGAGGAAACCCAAGAATGTCTTGGACGTTGTCACTGACGAATTCTATCCTGGCTTCGGGGCAGTTGAAGATGAAGTAATAGTAATCTCCAACCTGAAAGATGTTCAGTAGTTTTTTATGGACCTCCAGCTCAAAATCTATCTCCGGAGCTGTTGATTCCTTGGAGACTTGCCTCCAGATTTTCTGGGCGCTTTCATACGCAAGTAATTCCATCTTAAGGGGATATTTAGAGTATTCAATAGGATATCTTTTCTTGTATTAATCTTTTTCTGAATATACAGAGAGAGATTGAAAAAACGCTATCTCATCTGCAAGAAATAATTAAAAATTTGTATTTAAAGGGAATATTAAGAATTCTTTAAGCTAAAAACTCCTATTTATTATGAAAATAGCTTGCTGGCAAAAAGGATTTTAAGCCTATTTTCCTGAGAACGGGCCTAAAACGGGAAAGCCCCGGCTACGCATTTACTGCAACAGCCAGGGCTTTCTGCCTCTGAAAAATAGGATGCTTAGTGGTCAGACATCACGCGTAGCACCATGCCGTCTAGGGCTGGCGTCACCCTGATCTGGCACGAAAGACGGCTGGTATCCCGCAGGTTGGGCAGGTTTTCCAGCATGTACAATTCGTCGTCAGATGGTTCTGGCAGTTCAGGAGCCTCCAGAAGTTCTACGTGGCAGGTGGCACAAAGGGCCATGCCGCCGCAGGTAGCCAGAATGTCAAACTCGTTGGCTTTCAGGGCTTCCATCAAACTCAAACCCATATCTGTGGGCACGGGAACGGCAACGCGCTCGCCTTCTGGGGTCTCTACGTAAACAGTGATGTCTTCTTGCATGGCATTACATGGTTGGCACTCCGTTCACGGTAGTGTATTTCAAAACGAATTTCTTGTCTGGGTAAATAAAAGAGTATGCGCTCTGCGCCATCAGGGCTGCCTCATGATAACCGCAAAGAATTAGCTTCAGCTTGCCCGGGTACGTGTTGATGTCGCCGATGGCGTACACCCCCGGTATGTTGGTGCTGTAGTCTACCGTATTCACCACAATCGCCGATTTCTCCAGTTCCAGTCCCCAGTTCTCCAACGGCCCTAATTTAGGCACCAACCCGAAGAGCGGGATAAAGTAATCAGTTTCTATCTCGTAAGGATCTGCTCCGTCTGGTACCAGGGTTACCGCTTTCAGTTGCCCGTTGCCGTGTACCTCGGTCACGTTCGATTTCAAAAGCAAACGCATGTGGCCTTCCTCGGCCAGGCTGGAAACCTTGGCCGCCGACTCAGGGGCTCCTCTGAAGGTAGTGCCGCGGTGCACCAGGGTAAGTTCTTTGGCTACATCCGCTAAGTAAATGGCCCAGTCCAAGGCAGAGTCACCGCCGCCGGCCAGCACCACGCGCTTGTCACGGTAGTACTCTGGGTCCAGGATCATGTAGTTAACGCCTTTGCCGCCTTCAAAGTTGGTCAGGTTCTCAATTGCTGGCTTGCGGGGCTCAAAGGAACCCAGGCCACCGGCAATCACTACCACCTTACAGAAAATCTCGGTTCCTTCTGAGGTCACTACCCTGAAAGAGCCGTCTTCCAGTTTGTCCAGGTCCTCTACGCGTTCGCCTAAGGTGAAGGTAGGGTGAAAGGGGGCAATCTGCTCCATCTGGTTTTTGATCAGGTCACCCGCTAGAATAGAGGGGAAGCCCGGGATGTCATAGATGGGTTTCTTAGGGTAGATCTCGGAAAGCTGGCCGCCTACCTGGGGCAGGGCGTCTACCACGTGGCACTTCATTTTAAGAAGACCTGCTTCAAACACCGCAAAAAGCCCAACCGGCCCGGCGCCAATAATACAGATATCAGTAGTTACAGTTGACATATATGGTTTATAAATCTAACAGGCAGTCTGGCCAATGCTTTTCCGCCCTCACTAGAGCACACAAAACCTACACTTTCAGGTTTGCGCCCACAAAGTAACATCATTTTCGGGTAAAGTGTTTCCTTAGAAGCAGAACTGATTCTTGCCCCCTATAGATTAAATTGTAATTTTAGCCCCACTAACGGTTTCTACATGCTGAACTTCATCACCTGGGACGTTTCGCCCGATATTTTTTCGCTTGGCCCGGTTACGGTACGCTGGTACGGTCTGCTGTTTGCCATGGCCTTTGTGCTCACCCAACCCATTGAGAAATACATCTACCGCAAAGACGGCCGCACCGATGAAGACGTGGACATCCTGACCATGTACATGATCATCGGTACGGTGATTGGCGCGCGTCTGGGCCACTGTCTTTTTTACGACCCGGGGTATTATCTGTCTAACCCTCTGGAGATTTTAAAGATTTGGGAGGGCGGTCTGGCCAGCCACGGCGGTACCATAGGTATTCTGCTGTCACTGTACCTGTTCTGCCGCAAATACAAGTTTGATTACCTCTGGGTGCTGGACCGTATTGTGATTGTGACCGCACTGGGTGGGGCCTGCATCAGGCTGGGGAACCTCATGAACTCTGAGATCATTGGTAGGCCCACTGATGTGGCGTGGGCGTTTAAGTTTGTGCGCAACAACGAGCTGTTCAACGGTGTACCGGCTTATGTAGACCCGCGCCATCCAACGCAGTTGTATGAAAGCCTTTTCTGCGTGTTCCTGTTCATTTTGCTGTATGTGCTCTGGAAACGCGGTGCCGGCCAGGTACGCGGACTGCTGTTTGGGTTGTTTGTGACGCTGCTGTTCTCGTTCCGTTTCCTGGTGGAGTTCCTGAAGGAAAACCAAGAGGAGTTTGAAAACGCCTTGCCTCTGAACATGGGCCAGTGGCTGAGTATTCCATTGGTTTTGGTGGGAATTGCCGTTCTATTCTATGCCGCTCGGCAACCTAAAACACCCAGAAAAGTCACTGCCTAACAGGTTAGGGGTTACTTTATAGAAAATAGCCTGAAAACAGGAAGGTCCCACAGAGAAATTTGTGGGACCTTCCTGTTTTCAGGCTTCTCTGTTGTTATGCTTCCAGGGCAATTACAACGTGTACTGGAACAGGTTTCCTTCCTCATTGGTGATGACCAGGTTCTGATTGTCTTTGAAAAGAACCGCTTCGGCCTGGCCGATTTTAGGTAAGTCCAGCACCTGGGGATTCTGTCCGAAGAACTGGGTGGAACCTTTGGCCACGGGGTAGAGGTACAGTTTGCCGTAAGTCAGGACCGCCAGGCGACGGCCATCGGGGCTGAGGTCGGCGGAGGTAACCAAGCCGGGCAGTTCTTTCTTCCCGATGAGGCGGGCTGTGTGTGTGCCGGCGTCATCTGAGAGTTCGTACATCTTCGCGAAGCGCGAGGCACCGCGGTCTTTGGAAATGAGGTACAGTTTGCCGTTCTGCCAGAAAAAAGCCTCACAATCAAAGTTTCGGTTGGCCTTCTCAATTTTCCCTGAGGGCATGTCTTCATAGGTGAATTTGATCACCTGCGGTTTGAAGCCGTTTTTAAGCGATACTTTGTAGATGCGCAGATCGGTTCGTTTGTTGCTGTTGTTGCCCATGTCGCCAATGTAAAGGTTGCCTTGCGTGTCACGGGCCAGGTCTTCCCAGTCGGTGTTGGTGGCGCCTTCTATGGTAACTTCCTGCAGCAGTTTGCCTTGTTCATTTATCTTGTAGAGGATGGGGGCGTTGCCGGCATCGTTGTGCGTCCAATAGGTATTGGGCTTATCGGCCACTTCCAGGCCCGAGCTTTCCACCACCGCACTGGGTAATTTGGCCAGATGGGTCAAAGGGCTGAAAACGACAGGAGTGGGGGCCTCGGTGGAAGACGTAAAAGGATAGTAACTGCTGAAAACAAACGTTAACGGCAAAGCCGAAAGCACACACCATTTGAGGTAGGGGTAACGTTTCATGAAGGTCTGGTTATAGGGTGATGAATGTTGTTTTCTGGCGTGACCAGAACTTTATTTAACGACACTGCTGCCCTTGGGTTATCAATAAAGCGCAAAGAGGCTGTTTCTGGCCTGTTTTCCCAGGTATAAGCCCAAAACGAAAGCTCCACCGCCAGTACTGACAGTGGAGCTTTCTAAAGGGGTTTTTACTTAAATCAATTTGCGGGGAAGGCTCCGTCTGGCTCAAAGTTCAAAGCGACGGAGTTCATGCAGTAACGCTTGCCGGTTGGCTCGGGGCCGTCATCAAACAGGTGGCCCAAGTGCCCGTCGCAGCGGCCGCACAAGACCTCAATCCGTTCCATGCCAAACGAGTTGTCTGCCTGGTAGATGACCGCCTTTTTCCGGATGGTTTCAAAGAAGCTGGGCCAACCACAATCGCTCGCGAACTTGGCATCTGACCGGAACAGTTTGTTTCCGCAGGCGGCGCAGTAATAGGTGCCTCGGCCGGTGAAGTTCCAGAGCTTGCCGGTAAAAGCCCGCTCGGTGCCTTTCTTCCGGGAGATGTAGTAAACATCCGGAGACAGCACTTTTTTCCATTCGGCATCAGAGACGTGCAGTTTGGTGGTGTCAGTGCGGGAGTAATAGGGGTTCTTGGTTTGCTGCGGATCAGTGACGGTGGTCTGGGTGACCGCTACTGAGGTAGCGGGAGCATCCTGCTGACCGGTTTTCTCGGCGGCCCTTTGGCAACTGAGCAGAGGCAAAAACAAAAATAGATAATAGAAAAGAAGGCGTTTCATGGCAGTACAGATAAGGAACGTGCTGGTTCTCTCATAACATATACGTTCCCCGTAAAGTTTGTGGATTCCCGCCGAAGAGCTGAAAAGAAACGTGTCCTTGGGTTTAAGGCCTGTTTTCAGAAAACGGGCCTTAAACCCAAGGACACACCTCAATCTTTATTTCTAAACAAAAAAACCGAAGCTACACCCCAATGTCTTCGTTCCAAACCGCGGGTTTCTCCTGGATGAACCTCTGCATAAGGCTGAAGCATTCCTGGTTGTCTTCAACGGTCACGTTCACGCCTCGGGAGCGCAGCAGTTCTTCTTCGCCCATGAACGACTTGTTCTCACCTATTACCACGTTAGGGATGCCATACAACAAAATGGTGCCCGAGCACATAGAACACGGCGACAAGGTAGTGTACAGGATGCACTCGCGGTATACCGAGGCCGGTTGCCGGCCCGCGTTCTCCAGCGCATCCATCTCGCCGTGGAGAATGGCGCTGCCGTCCTGCACGCGCTTGTTGTGACCTCGCCCGATGATCTTGCCCTTGTGCACCAACACAGACCCGATGGGAATGCCGCCTTCTTCGTATCCTTTTTTCGCCTCTTCTAAAGCCGCTTGCAAAAACTCGTTCATGTTCTGGATAAAATTTGTTCTTTGATTTTGATCAAGAAAGGTAGAATAATCAAACTAAGCAAACCCGCCGAGAGGGCTGCTATCATAATGTAATATCGGTTCATTTTCCCGCCCGCCATAATCCAGAGCGCCACCACCACGCACACAATCACCCCAGACATTAACCAGAAGCCCCAAAAAGGTTTCTTCTCCAGAGACCGTTCCTCCTTGGGCAACTCGGATAGGAAGACCGCCATCACAAAGCCTCCCACCACTGACAGCACCTGCTGCAAAAGCGAGAACAACGGTCGGGTGAAGGGCTCAGGCAAAACATCTTCGGCCAAATAAGGAAACAGCCGCACACCCAGACCGGTGCGGTGGGTAAAGGAATCCCAGGTAAGATGCGAGACAATGCCCACCAGCAACGACAAAATCACCACCGGCCAATGCCTTTTGAAATAAGGAAGCCAATTAAACCGCTTGAATCGGTTCAGCCGAAGCCGCAGAAAGTTGGGCAGGTGATCTATAAGCGTATTCCGTACTATTAAATGAAAGACAAAGCAGAGCAAAATGCCCATGGGCAGGTTGAAGTAGAAAATGCCTTTCCAGGTATGGCTGTGCGGGTCATGCAGACTCATTCGGATGAATTTCTCGAAATCGGGGGCCATGCTGCCCACAATCAGCCCGGTAGCCGAGCGCCAGCGGTACTTCAGTCCAATAAACGGTAAGACAACAGCCGGGTGGGAAAAGGTGAAGGGCATTGGATAAAAACTTAGATAACCTTAACGGCAGGGCGGGAAAATTGATACAACATAGTTTTCTGTACAGATCAATTTGATTGGGGAAGAGCTGCTTGCCAAGGAACTTTGCTTTTCCTGTTTTAGGCCCCTTTTCCGAAATCAAGGCAGAAACCCCCAGGAACCGAGATTTAACTAACCCAACCCTTTACGGCACCGGATCATACCCGTGCCCGCCCCAGGGGTGACAGCGCCCAATTCTTTTCAGCCCCATCCAACCTCCTTTGAAAGGCCCGTACTTCACGATGGCTTGGTGCGCATAGGCCGAGCAGGTGGGCGTGAAACGGCAACTCCCCGGCGTAAGCGGCGAAATCATGTAGCGGTACACCCACACAATGCCTAGGAAAAGGTGCCTGAAAAGCCAGTTGATTACCTGCATATGCTGCTAGTTTCGGGAAAAAAAGTCACAAATCCTTACCTTTGGGTTTTCTAACTAACACACGTTATGCTAAAAAAGATCTATAGTTTACTTCTTCTAGGTTGCCTGAGCTTGTCCATGACGGCTCGCGCCGATGAAGGCATGTGGTTGCCGCTGCTGGTAAAGCGCCTCAACCACGTGGATATGCAGAAACAAGGCCTTCAACTGACCGCCGAGGAAATCTACAACGTGAACAACGCCAGCCTGAAAGACGCCATTGTGCAGTTCGGAGGCTTTTGTACCGGCGAGTTCGTGTCCAAGGAAGGTCTGCTGCTCACCAACCACCACTGCGGCTATGATGCCATCGCGTCTAACTCCACTCCGCAGGACGACATCCTGAAGAACGGATTCTGGGCCATGACCAAGCAACAGGAGAAGAAAAACGAAGGCCTCTTCGTTGACATTCTGGTGCGCATGGAAGACGTGACCGGCCAGGTGTTGCAGAGCATCACGCCACAGACGCCAGAGCAGGAGCGGACTCGTCTGGTAACCGAGCGTTCCAAATCCATCGCCGATGCGGCCAAGAACAACGGTCAGTACGTGTCATACGTGCGCGATTTCTTCAATGGCAACGAGTTCTATATGTTTGTGTACGAGCGTTTCTCTGATGTGCGCCTGGTGGGAACTCCGCCGGAAAGCATCGGGAAATTCGGGGGCGATACGGATAACTGGATGTGGCCGCGCCATACCGGCGACTTCTCCATGTTCCGGGTGTACATGAGCCCAGACGGCAAGCCCGCCGAGTACTCTGAGAAAAACGTACCGTACCGTCCTAAGCACCACCTGCCGGTTTCCATGAGCCCCGTGAAGGAAGGCGATTTCTCCATGGTTTTCGGATTTCCGGGTAAAACCACGCGCTTTATGGCTGGCTCTGGTTTAGGTATGGCGGTGGAGCAATCCAATCCGGCTCGTATCAAATTGCGCGAGCGCCGTTTGGCTTTGATGAAAGAAGCCATGGATGCATCGCCCGCTGACCGCCTGAAACTGGCTTCCAACTACGCCAGCATCAGCAACTACTACAAATATTACATTGGGCAGAACGAAGGCATCAAGCGTATGAAAACGCTGGACAAAAAAGCCGCCGAGGAGAAAGCCTTCCAGGAATGGGCCAACGGGAATGCTAACCGCAAAGCCCTTTATGGCACCGCCCTGGCAGATATTAACGCCTCCTACGCCGGACAGCGCACCTACAACCTGTCGGCTATTTACCGCACCGAGGCTGCTTTTGCTCCCCAACTGATTGCGCACGCCTACCAGTACACCCCGCTCTACAACCTGCTCAAAGCCGGCAACGTGGACAAGGCCAAACTGCAGGAACTGGTAACGGCCTACAAAGACATGAACAAGGAGTTTTACGCGAGCTTCGTGAAGTCTTCTGACCAGAAAATCTTCGCCGAGCTGATGCAGATGTACTTCAACGATGTGCCCAAAGCGCAGCACGCCGACATCTTCAAAGACTTGACGGCTACCTACAAAGGTGATTTTAAGAAGTGGGGCGCCGATGTATACAGCAAATCCCTGCTTTCTTCTGAGGCGAAAGCCAACGCGTTTTTGGCCAATCCTACGCAAAAGGCCCTGGAAACAGACCCAGCGTTCAAGTTCATGCGGGCGGTACAAACCAATTACCAAGACAACGTTCTGCCCAAGCTGAATGAGTACAATGCCGCTTTGGGCCGCGCCAACCGTCTGTACGTAGCCGGTCTGCGTGAAATGCACCCAAACAAAGTGTTCTACCCAGACGCTAATTCTACCTTGCGTCTAAGCTACGGAACCGTGAAAGACTACGAGCCGCGCGATGGCGTACAATATAAGTACTACACCACGTTGCAGGGCATCGCCGAGAAAGAAGACCCAACCAACCCGGAGTTCATTGTGCCGGCTAAACTGATGGAGCTATACAACAAGAAAGACTACGGTAAGTACGGGCAGGACGGCGAGTTACGTGTAGGCTTCATCACCAACAACGACATCACGGGTGGTAACTCCGGTTCGCCGGTGATCAACGGACGCGGTGAGTTGATAGGCCTGGCCTTTGACGGAAACTGGGAAGCCATGACCGGTGACCTGGTATTCGATCCAGAGTACAAGCGCTGCATCAACGTAGACATCAAATACGTGCTCTTCGTGATTGACAAACTCGCGGGCGCTGGTCACCTGGTGAATGAGATGACCCTGGTTGACAAAGGCAACCCGAATAACACGTTCAACCCCGCCATCAACGACGTGAACATGACCGGCAAGATGGAAGTGGAAACCGCCGATTCTGAGATCAAAATCAAGAAGAAAAAGAACGAGACCAAGATCAAGAAAGAAACCAAAAAGCAGAAGAGCTAAGCTTTTTCAGGCCTCTTTTCTGAGAAATAGACCAAAAACGCCCGGAGAGTCTCCGGGTGTTTTTTTTTGTCTCAAAAGTGAAAGGGTTCTGTATTTCTAGTAGGCTACCTTCCCTGCCTCAGGGTCAAAATCATACCCTCGCCCTTGCTGCATGTTTTCACCAGCAAGCGGGAAGGCGTCTGCGTCTGGATTGTTGGTGAAAAACACCAACATGGCGGCTGGGCTGTCTAAAGGTAAGTCTACTTGCAATGCACATAGCAAAGCACCTGCTCGCATTTTCCCCACTTCCTGTTCTTACACTGTTTTCCCGTTGATTTAGCAATGGCGGTACATTGTGGGTTGGAAAGGGACGTAACTTCCTTGGATGGTTGAGAGGGCGCCGAGAAGGACAATAGCAATCCAAGGCAAGCCGTGGAAGTGAGAGCCGTAAAAATTCTTTTCATGGATTTTAATTTTGAGGCAATAGGAAGGAATAGGTTGTATGAATATAGTAAAACTAAATATTTAAGGACTACCATTTTAAAGGAAGATTCGTAAAGCAGAGACCCACCACGTCCACTGTCTATGCCGCGACTTCTACGTTTTGGTTTGCTTCTCCTTTTACTGTGCCATCCCTTGTATACCCAAGGGCAAATCAACAATTCAGCGGTAGGAGCGCGGGCCGTGAGTTTGGGCGGAGGCGCGGTGACCTTAGCCGATGTCTGGTCGTTGAGCAACAATCCCGCGGGCATAGCGGCCCTGAAGAAACCTGAACTAGGCGCTTACGCCCACAACCGATTCTCCCTGAAAGAACTTACCACCGTGGGCTTGCTGGGGGTGTACCCAACGACAAGGTTCGGGGCTATTGGCGTAGACGTGCAGCGCTTTGGTGGGGAGTTGTACAATGAGCAGCGATTAGGAATCGGGTTGGCGCACCAATTGGGTGTAGTACGGCTCGGACTGAAAGCCGATCTGTTACAGGTGCGGGTACAGGAGTGGGGCAGTCGCAAAGCGGTGGCCCTGAGCATGGGAATCCAGTCTGACCTGTTACCCAAACTTTCCTTCGGGGCACACATCTACAACCTGAACCAAGCCAAACTGGCCGAGTTTGAAGACGAGCGCGTACCCACCGTCATGAAACTTGGGCTAAGTTTTCAGGCAGCTACCAAAGTGCTGCTGGTGTTGGAAGTCGAAAAAGAGTTGGAGTACCCGGTGGCGGTTAAAGGCGGTATCGAATATCGTTTGCTTCCTGCCCTCGGTCTGAGAACCGGGTTTAACACCGGAACCCGGGCGGGTGCCGCAGGCGTGGATGTTCGTTTCAAGCAGTTCCAGGTAGCCTATGCTCTAGGGACGCAACATCAATTGGGCATCAGCAATTACTTGTCTGTGGCTTATCAGTTGAAGAAGGAGCTGCAGCCATGAGGTTCTGCTTTTTGCTTCTTTTCCTGATTTGGGGCCTAAAACAGAGGGTAGTTGGCCAGGACGTTCCCCGACCCGCAGTAGATGTGGAACTGCTGGTGCAGGAGCTTTTCGCGCAGCAAGACGATGAGAACCCCGTTTCCTACGAAGACCTTTACGAAACCCTCCTTCAGTACTACCGCCAACCTTTGGATTTGAACCGAGCTTCCAGAGACGAGCTCCGGGGGCTTTGGCTACTTTCCGAGGGGCAGATTTCTGCTCTGTTGCAGCACATACAAGAGAACGGCCGCCTGATCAGCCTCTATGAACTACAGGCCATCCCTGGGTTTGATTTGCTGACCATCCGGAGGCTACTTCCGTTTGTCACCCTAGCCGCCATGGGCCAGATGGGGCAACGTTCCTGGAAAGAACGCCTAAAGAATGCCGATACCCACACGTGGCTATTCAGGTATGACCGCACTTTGCAGGAGCGCCGGGGCTACACTCCGCCCGAAGGACGGTCCATCACCCGTTACGTAGGTTCTCCGGATAAATATCTGCTCCGGTACCGATTAAGCCATCCGAAGGATTTCAGCTTCGGAGTCACCGCCGAGAAAGATGCGGGAGAGTCCTTCACGTGGAACCTCGGCCAACGGATCTACGGCTTCGATTTCCTCTCGGCGCACGCCCAGGTGTATGACCGAGGGGCCTTCAAGACCATCGCCTTGGGTGATTACCAACTTCAGTTTGGGCAGGGCTTGCTGCTCTCCAGCGGCTTGGGCGTGGGCAAAGGCAGCGAGACCATTACTACTGTCCGGCGCAACCAATTGGGCATTCGGCCGCATACCTCCTCATTGGAAGCCAACTTTTTTCGGGGAGTTGCCACCACGCATCATTGGCGGAGAGTTGAAACCACTTTGTTTTACTCCAATCGCAGGGTAGACGCTTCTGCCGGAAATAATTTGCAAGAAGATACTACCTTAGTAGAGTTAGGCGGACTTCAAACCTCAGGCCTGCACCGCACGCCCACTGAGTTGGCTAATCGGCAGAGGGAGCGGGAACAGGTGCTGGGCGGCAATGTCACCTACCGGAATCCTGAACAAACTTTCAGCTTTGGGCTAACGGCTTTGCACACCTTCTTCAATGTAGCGCTGCAGCAAAAACCAGAGCCGTACAATATGTTTACCTTCAGCGGGAAACAGAACACGGCGGTGGGGCTGCACTACAGTTATCTGTGGCAGAATCTTAACTTCTTCGGGGAAACCGCCCGCTCAGGAAATGGCGCTTCGGGTACCGTGAATGGGGTCTTGGCGAGTTTGTCTGAGAAAGTGGAAGTGGCGTTGCTGTACCGGTATTACGCCCGTGAATTCCACACGCTGTACGGATCCGCTTTTGGCGAGGCAAGCCGAAACCAGAACGAAAACGGGCTGTATACCGGTCTTAAACTGAAACTAAGCAACCGATGGCAACTCACCGGCTATTACGACCGCTTTTCCTTCCCATGGCTCCGTTACCGGGTAGATGCCCCTTCTGATGGAGAAGAATATTTAGTACGGTTGCAGTTCATGCCCTCCAAAACCACGCTGCTTTACGGCCAGTACCAGTTTGAACGCAAAGCCCGCAACCAAACCAACGCAGGGGAAGCCCTTCGGCAGGTAACTGATACCCATGCCCATCGCTTCCTATTGCTCCTGGATGTAAGTCCTCTGCCGACCCTCCGGTTACGTTCCAGAGTCCAGGCCAGCCGTTTCCGGCAAAGCGGCCCCAGCAGAACCGGTTTTTTCACCTCTCAGGATGTGAGTTGGGAATACAAAGCCACCCGCCTCAGCGCCCGATACGCCCTTTTCCATACCGATGATTATGACACTCGCCTCTATGTACCAGAACAGGATGTGCTGTATGCCTTTTCAATCCCCGCCTTTGCTGGTAGAGGTACCCATGTGTACCTGTTGGCTCAGCAAGGCATCTCCCGCCACTTAGATTTTTGGGTTAAGCTAAGTCATACCCACTACCGCGGGCAACGTACCGTCAGTTCTGGGTTAGAGCAAATCCAAGGGCCCAAGCGCACTGATGTGCGGGTACAGGTGCGTTATCGTTTTTGAATGGTTTCCCAGAATTCAGGCCGCAAACGATATGTCTTTAAGGAATGAGAGATTGTGATGGTGCCCCTTGTGGCGTTCCACCCACAAAGTCTTTCTGGGGCAATGGAAGCGGGTCTATTTGGTACAATAAGAAATAATGCGCCGTGATTGTAGGTTCATCGAAGCGTGCAAAAACCGTTACTGGTAAAGAATACCAATTAAGGTCAATCTCCTGTGAAGAAACCAGTATGACCCGCCTGTTTTCTTTATGGGCGAGGGCCCATGCCCAATCCAGCATCTGATAGAGACTTAACTCGTTTTTTTCCAGACTGCCTGGCTGGAAAAAAGAACTTGGTTTTAACTTAGGTAGGTAAAGGATTGGCTTGCCATAATAGGCCACAATGGAGGATGGAATGATGTCATCTTCCAAGACGAGAATGTCTGAAACCGGTACCTGCTCTTTCAGGAATGCCGCCGTTTTCTTTGCTGGGTGGAAAGGATGTTTAACGTCTATATAAGTTGCATATGCCCCCACAATCAACTGGATAGAAGTAGCAAGGAAAAGAAATGTTTGCAGTCGGGTAAACGCAATACGTGCTTTAAGAGAGGTGTTTCGGTAAAAGTAAAGGAGCCAGGTGAAGGCTAAGGTAAAGAGAAAGAAGTGCCCGAAATGCCTGATACTTCCCACATACTTGAATGCGAAAAAGGAGCTTAGGAGACCTATCAAAAGCAAATAAGGCAAGAAGAGCCGTTTCACTGATTTAAAACAGTGCAGCACAAACAGAATAATCCCTAAGGACAAGAAGGCTTCACAAGTATAACCTGCTAAGGAAGGGCTCAAGGTAGAGGAGTTCCAGAAGTCCACGAGAAAGTGGGGGATCGGGTAGAAAGCCTGCCAAGGCCTAGTAAGTGCCCTGAGATTAAGCATCACATGACTTGATTCTGCAGGGCGTAATATGCTAAATACTGCGTAAGTACAGCCAAAAATCCAAATGAGAATCCCAGTCCATCGCTTTGCTTGAGAAAGGACTTGGTGTTGCGGGGAATCTTTCCAAATGCCAAATGCTTTAGAAAACAGTAGAATACCAATAGCACCGGAGAAAAACAAGCCAAAAAGATGGGTTTGGGCATTAACTACCAATATCAGAAGAAATAGGTACCAAGTCCTAAAACGGGTGGGGTACAGGGCACAGATCAGAAAAGTGGTCAGTAACTCCAACGCATACAGGCGGCTGATGAGGCCGTATTCAAACAGGCCATAATAGCCAAAGCAAAATAATATCCGGAGGAGCCAATGAAAGGGTGCGTACCTCAGGAAAACAAAGACAAACCCTACCGCAACGCCAAACTGACACACTTGTAAAGCACGTAAGTCTTGGGTAAACCTAGTGACTACGAACAACAAACTGTACCAGAGATTTGGATGTCCCTCATACACCTTGTTTTGAAGAAGTTTTGCATAGGAATTGCTGTAGAGAGCCAACAACCAAGGCTCGGTTTCATCAAACCAAAGTTCGTGAAAAGGCATGAGTCGGGCCAGCAACAAAGCGTATAGCATTGTAAATACCAGGGCAAACAAGCTGTTTTGGGAAGGTAGGCGCATGTAGCTGGTTTACTGGTTTTCTTCAATGGAGCAAGGCGCCAATTAGTCCTTTAATATGGCAGGATATTCAGCCATCATGTTTCTATTTGAAAGGGGAAGTGGGTCTATCCGATAAAGGAAAAAGGCAAACTTCGTAATAGAATCCTTCCTGAAAATGGCAATGGGTTGAACCGGAGCACTAGCCCATTGGATAGGAAGTTCTGACCGGCAAATTAATATAACAGGTGTTTGTTTTTGTTTTGCCAAAGCCATAGCCCAGTCTAGTAAAACATAGGGTCGCAAGTCATTTACTTCGTAGGGGTCAAGCGTATAGTAACTTTTAAGATTGCCTGTTGGAAGGTTAAAAATTGGTCTACCTATGTAGGCGGTAATATTAGAATTCGCCACTCCTTCATCGGTGGCAAGGATATAGTGAGTAGGCACCGTGTTTAGGAACTGTGCTACCTGTTTCCCTACATAAAAAGGGTGTTCTACTTCTGTTTTAAGGGCGTACACCCCGGCAAAAAGTTGTAGAAACCCAAAGACCGGCAAACTGAAGGATACAAATTTGTCTTGGCGCAACGGGGTTTGCTTGTTCGGGGCCGGTTCTACGTTGCTTTGATTATAGTGGACTTTCAGCCAAAGAAATGCGTTGGTGTAAAAAAAGAAATGAGCATGATGTCTCATACTGCCCTCCATTTTTAAGGCAAAAAGACAGAATAAAGCAAAAAATAGGACAAAGAGACAAATCAACAAGCGCTTGGTACGGTAGAAAACTCCAAAGAGTACCACCAATAGTAAGGCAGTCAAGGGTATTTCAAGTCTTACGGGCAGGAAAGACGTGTTCCAGAAAGAAGTGCTGAACTCAGGTACAGGTGCAAAGGCTTGCCAAACCCGAGCGGCCGCTTGATAAACATAGTAGGGGTGAAAGAACGTGTAGGGCAATCCATTGCCTTCGTTTGGGCGCACCATGCTCCATAAGGAGAAAGAGCAGCCTAGCGTCCAAAGGAGGATTCCTGTTGTTTTCTGCCAGACAGAAGGAGATTTCCAATTTGGAGTTTCTTTCCATATCCCTAAAGCCTCAGAAAACAGCAGGAGACCCAGTACTCCAGCCGTAAAAAAGCCGAACAAGTTAGTTTGGGCGAGTAGGACCAGTAGGAGAATGTAGCTGTACCAGTGGAAGAAGCGCTTAGGATAGAAGGTGCAAACCAAAAACAAGAAAAGCATTTCAATAGCGTACAGCCTACTGATGATTCCATATTCATAAAGCCCATAGTACCCAAAACAGATCAGAAGTTTGATCAGACGGGAAAACGGGGCAAAACGCAGGAACACATACACGAATCCAACCGCAAAGATGCCTTGGGTAATCTGGAGAGCCTTTAAGGTAGTAGTGAATTGGGTGATAACGAATAATAGGCTGTACCATAGGTTTGGATGCCCTTCAAACCGTTTGTTGTAAAGCAGTTCAGCATAAGATTCGCTATAACGTGCCAAAAGCCATGGTTCCGTTTCGTCAAACCACATTTCATGGTAACTCATGAACCAAGCTAACAACAGGCCATAAACCAGGGTAAAAAGTAAGGCAAAAGTTGAGTTACCTAAGCGAATGCTACTTTTCATCAGCGGCATGTTCATGGTACTCCTGCTCGGTGTTCACCTCCCAAAGATTCGCTTTATCTGTTCTGCCGGCTGCAATGTTTTCCACTGCCAGCATGGCTGTGAGCATAGAGTGATCCTGGTTGTTGTATTTGTGCATACCGTTTCGGCCCACCAGGAACAGGTTTTCGATGTTATCCAGATACGCCTGCACTTTGGGGAACTCATTATAGGAGCCGAAGTAAGCAGGGTAGGCCTTCGGCATTTTGACCACAGTGCCATCAATAACCTGATCCGCGGAGATGATGCCTAGTTTATCCAGTTCTTCAAGGGCTAATTGCTGCAAGTCTGCTTCTGACATTTGCCAGAGAGCATCTTCTTCCTGGCAGAAGTATTCCACGCCCAGCCACACCTTGTCTGGGTCTGTGACCAGGAACGGGCTCCAGTTGTTGAATAATTGCAGACGGCCAGCCTGTACATCGGGCTCCTGGATGTAAATCCAGTTGTCCTGAATCAAGTGGTTGTCCTCGGTCTGGATAGCTAATTTATGCAAGAGTAATCCAACGGAGATGAAATTGCGGTAGGGAAGGTTTTCCGCAATTTCCCGAACATCGGAGGGTACCACATCCCCTAAAGCCCGAATCAGGCTACGGATGGGCATGGTAGAAATCACGTACTCCGGTTCCACCTGATAGGTAGTCCCCGTGGTACTATCCAGGATAGTAGCCGATACGATCTTGTTTTCTTTTATCTCTAGCCCTACTACCTTCTGCTGCATGTGCACCTCACCGCCTTGCTCCTTTATTTGCTTGGTAACAACTTCCCAAAGGTGCCCTGGGCCTAATTTTGGGTACAGGAACTGCTCAATAAGGGAAGTCTCGGTTTCCTTCTGGGTAAAGTCTGCCGATGGCGAAAAGAACTGTTGCCGCAAAAAATGTTTCGCCGCCTGGGTGATGGACAAGGCCTTGATGCGTTGTGCTCCCCACTCGGCACTTATCTGCTGGCAAGGCACGCCCCAAACTTTCTCAGTGTACGCTTTGAAAAACGTCAGGTACAGGTGTTTGCCGAACCGGTTGATGAAGAATTCCTCCAGGTTCTTTTCCTGCGGGATGGGTCTTACTACCTGTTTCAGGTAGCTCAGAACGGCTTTGGTGGACCATCCTATCCCCAATTGGGTAAGGGTTCCCACGGAGAAAGAAAGAGGGTAGTCAAAGAACTTGCGTCGAAAGAAAATCCGCGATTTGCGTTGGCGCAACAACATGACATTGTCTCCGGCGGATGGGTCCGTGGCAGAAACCGTGGGGATGATTCTGCTTTTCCCGCGGTAATTTAGGGCACCAAGGGTTTGGCCCGCTTCTAATTGCAAAGGCAGAATAGAAAGCCACCAATCCATTACCCGGTCAGATTTGGAGAAGAAGCGGTGTCCGCCAATGTCCATTCGGTTTCCCTTGTAATTGATGGTTGCCGAAATTCCGCCGATGCGATCTGTTGCTTCTACCACATAAGGGTGCACGTGAGTATGTTGCAGAAATTCATGGGCAGCCGTTAAACCGGCCGGACCAGCTCCAATAATGAGAGCTGTAACGGGAGAAGACATAAATGCAGGATAAGCCACCTCAAAGATAAGAGGCAAAAGGGGTTCTGCCAAAGTTACCGAAAATGGCTCACTCTCTTATATCAAAGGAAAAGAGACAGGAAGGAAAGGTAGGGCTGAGGTGACTCAGAAAGATTTAGGCCCGTTTTCATAAAATAGGCCCTAAAACGTGAAAAGTTTCTTCTTCGGTCAAGTAGCGCAATGCTGCAGCGCCTTACAATCGGGCCTGATCTCGGCACTGATAAGACGGCCTTGCCGATCCAGTTCCAAGTGGCAGCACTCCAGGAAAACTGCCTTCAGTTTCTCTCTTGCCCGTTGCACTCGGGACTTTGCTCCGGAAAGAGTAAGCCCCAACCTGTCGGCAATTTCCTGCTGCGGAACGCCTTCCAGATCACTCAGGCGCAGCGGTTCGGCATATTCAGTAGGAAGCAGGTGGAGCAGGGGTACCACGCAATCGGCTAGTTCTTGCGCTGGATTGGTCTGGAGCGAAGGAGAGGGCAAATCATAATCTTCAGAGAGGTAGGCTTCGCGCTGGCGAGCCCGGTAGAAATCATGTACCACGTGACGGGTAATCTCATATAGCCACGCCCGCACATTGCGTACCTTCGGTAAAGTTTCGCAGTGGTGATGCACCTTCAACAAGACTTGCTGTGAAAGATCCTCAGCATCGGCTTGGTTCAGGACCCGTTTACGGATGAAGCCTTGTAGCGCCTCCTGGTAGGTGAGAAACATAGGAACAACTGCAGCACATGGATCTTCCATAGCATTGGTACCGCAGGTAGTGGTGGGTGAGGCGCAAGATTTAGTTTCAGGACACATAGATTGCTTTTATGTGATGAATAAACCTCGTTTCAGGCCTGTTTTCGGCAAAACAGGCCTGAAATGAGAATCCTAGTTAGAAGTTAAACCCCTACAGTGGTGCTTCTTCGCTCCAGTAGGTAAGTGTCTCGCCAATGTCCATTCAATTGACCGAGGCGCTCGCGCAGCCCTACTACCCTGAACCCGCATTTCAGGTGCAAGGCCACACTAGCCTCGTTTTCCTTTAGTATGCCGGCCTGAAGCGTCCAGATACCGTTGGCTTCAGAAGAGGTCACCAGTTCCTGTAACAGGGTCTGCCCAATGCCTTTTCCACGGTACTCCTCATCTAGGTATACACTTACCTCGGCTACTCCGCCATACACGCACCTTCCGGAAACCGGGCTTAAAGCGGCCCACCCAGCTACATTGCCGCCTGAGTCTAGGGCAACCAGTCGGCTGTGGGAGAGATGCCCCGCGTTCCACTTGTCCCAATCAGGTGCCGTAGTCTCCAAAGTGGCATTCTGGGTGCTGATGCCTTGCTCATAGATAGCTTTTACCAGGGGATAATGCTTTTCCTGCAAAGGTTGTAGTGAAACTGAAGTAAGGGTTTCCATGGTTTGAGAGGGTTTGCTTTAACAAACTAAGCGCTGGCCGGGGGGCAACAGGTAGCGGCGCAGCAAGCCGTTTCCTGAATCTCACCGCTGTATTTGGTGGCTTCTCCAAATGTATAAAATGTTTCCCATTCCACGCCTTGCGGATCTTTGATCCAAGACTTCTCAGACTGAGCGTAGCAGCAAGTGGTAGTTCCCTCCTCCTGAATAATGCCTTTCGCCTTCTCCAAGCGACTATAAATCTCAAGCATTTCTTCGGGTGTTTCGGCTTGGATGCCCAAGTGCTCGATGCCTATCTGCGTTCCATGTTCCGAGAGTGCGAAGTTCACCCGTGGATCTTCCAGCATCCATTTGGCATAGTCTTGTTTCAGGACAGTTGGCTCGGCAGCAAAAAGGGCGGAATAGAAGTCCACAGATTCCTGCAGATTGCTTACGCTGATGTTTACATGCATTCTTTTCATGGCGATAGTTTTGAAAGTTATTAGATGTTTGCCCCGAAGACGGAGTGCCTTCTGAAAAGACGCAGGTTTTTCAGGAATTTTTTTCTGGTTTTAGTTTTAGACCTGTTTTCCGGAAAGTTACCTTAAACCTGCAGTTTTTGCCGGATTTACCGAAAGTCGGTTGGATGGGGCACTGTTTAATAAAACCTGTTGCTGAACGCACAAAGGCTGTTGTAGGTCATAGAGAAGTGTTTCAAGTGATAGGTTGATCTGCCTGCAACAGTTCCACCATGCCCTTGTGAAGTGGTACAACTTTCAGTAAGGTAGAAAGGGAACACTCGTTTTCTGCCATAACGACTTGGGTGAATTTCGGATACAAACTCAAAACCTTTGGCCATCTGCGAAATTTTAACAATGGGCAGACGTTTGTTTTGATTGTACTGCAGCATTGGTTCTAGGCACTATTCCCTGGCAAAGGCAGCATCCTAAGAAATGTGCCCCTTGAACCCCTTCGGCTGAAAGTATTCAAGGGGCACATAAAAAGTGATTAACCGAAGGGAATAGCTTACCTCCTTAAAACGATGGCCTTTTTGAGAGTAGAGTCTCTTATAAGGGTGGTGCTATGTTTTTAGGAAAGAACTAAACGTATTCAATCCCTTTACTTGCCTTTACATGGGAGACAAAATCCTTCACTTGTTGCTCGTTTTTCCGCTGGCAGATCATCAGGACATTGTTGTGCTCTGCAACAATATAGTCTTGTAACCCCTGAATGACGACAAGTTTATCTTGCGGGGTTTTAATAATGCAGTTTTGGGTGTCATATAACATGGTGTCCCCATCCACTACATTCCCCTCGGGGGTTTTGGAGGCAATGCTGTAAAGAGAATTCCAGGTGCCAACGTCTGACCATCCCAGATCCCCCAAAATTACCTGCACATTAGCGGCTTTTTCCATAATGCCATAGTCAATAGATACATTGCGGCAGCGGGAGTAAATGGAGTCTATGAACGCTTCTTCCTGAGAAGTGTAGAAGGATGTTGGGTCTTCCTCGAAAAGATCTGCCACATCTTTCAGGTGGGTTCTAAAGGCATCCAGAATAGAATTTACGTTCCAGATAAAAATTCCAGCGTTCCAGACAAAATCACCGCCCTCTAAGAAGGAAAGGGCAGTTTCTAAAGAAGGCTTCTCTGTAAAATTTGTTACCTTCTTTGATAATTCGGAAGCATTGGGCTGGTATTGGATGTAGCCATACCCTGTATCGGGGCGGGTGGGTTTAATGCCAATAGTTACTAAGATCTTTTCTCTGGTTGCTACTTCCAAGCCTTGGTCAATGCATTCCAGAAAGGCTTGCTCCCGTAAAATGACATGGTCTGCAGGGGCTACTATTATGTTGGCTAGCGGATTCTTCTGAGCTATCTTGTAACAGGCATAGGCAATACATGGAGCAGTGTTCCTGCCAACTGGTTCCTGTAAAATCTGGTCGTCACTTAAGTCAGGGAAATGGCTCTTTACTAAATCCTTATACTCTCTGTTTGTTACTATGTAGATGTTTTCTTTAGGGCAAACTGAGAAAAAACGTTTTACGGTAGTTTGAATCATGCTTTCCCCAATGCCTAGAACATCGTGGAACTGTTTTGGGTAGTTGTTTCTGCTGAAAGGCCAAAACCTGCTGCCAACTCCGCCAGCCATTACAACTACAAATGTGTTCTCAGATAAATAATTCATAATCTAAAACTTGAGTAAAATAATGAGATACTGACGCTTTATGAAGTGAAACAAAGTTACAGTTGTGATGGTAATATGCAATAAAAAATTTAATTTATTAAATTATATAATGCAAACGTTGGAAAGAGATAGATAATTACTAATTTGAAAGCTTTGGATTGATTTTATTATGCAATTTTCAAGAAATGTACCAAAAATATACTAGTCAATTTGTGTGAAATATAGAAGCGTTGTAACTTTTTTTGCTTTTGATTAGAATACGGGTATGTTTGTATAAAGAAATCGTAAGGGTAACCCGTTTTTAGTTTAAATAAAGTATAATTCTAATATATCTATTATGAGAATCGCAGTAGTAGGCACTGGTTACGTGGGCCTGGTGACGGGCACGTGCTTCGCCGAGGTTGGCATCGACGTGACCTGCATCGACGTCAATGTAAAAAAGATCGAGGATCTGAAGCAGGGCGTGCTGCCCATCTACGAGCCGGGGCTGGAGGAGATGGTGCTGCGCAACGTGGAGAAGGGGCGCCTGCAGTTCTCCACGGACCTGGGCTCGGCCATCCAGGGCTGCGACGCGGCCTTCATCGCGGTGGGCACGCCCCCGGGGGAGGACGGCTCGGCGGACCTGAAGTACGTGCTGGGCGTGGCCCGGGAGATCGGCCAGCGCATGGACGACTACCTGGTGGTGGTGACCAAGAGCACCGTGCCGGTGGGCACGGCCCAAAAGGTGAAGCAGGCGGTTACAGAGGAATTAGAGAAGAGAGGCTCTGGCCTGGCCTTCGACGTGGCCTCCAACCCCGAGTTCCTCAAGGAGGGCGCCGCGATCGACGACTTCCTCAAGCCCGACCGGATTGTCATCGGCGTGGAGAGCGAGCAGGCCGAGGAGGTGATGCGCAAGCTCTACAAGCCGTTCCTATTGAACGGGCACCCGATCATCTTCATGGACGTGCCCTCGGCGGAGATGACCAAGTACGCGGCCAACTCGATGCTGGCCACCAAGATCAGCTTCATGAACGACATCGCCAACCTGTGCGAGCTGATGGGGGCGGACGTGAACATGGTGCGCCGCGGCATCGGCTCGGATAGCCGCATCGGCAACAAGTTCATCTACCCGGGCATCGGCTACGGGGGCTCCTGCTTCCCCAAGGACGTGAAGGCGCTCATCAAGACGGCCGAGGAGAACGGCTACACCATGCAGATCCTCAAATCGGTCGAGTCGGTGAACGAGAACCAGAAGGAGGTGCTCTTCAACAAGGTGATGCGCCACTTCTCGGGGGACATCAGCGGCAAGACCTTCGCTCTGTGGGGACTCTCCTTCAAGCCCAAGACCGACGACATGCGCGAGGCGCCCTCGCTGGTGATCATTGACAGGCTCCTGGCCGAGGGTGCCAGCGTGGTGGCCTACGACCCGGTGGCCATCAAGGAGGCCCGGCACATGATCGGGGAGAACGACAGGGTCACCTACGCCAAGGACGAGTACGAGGCGCTCATCGACGCGGACGCGCTGCTGGTCGTGACCGAGTGGCCCGAGTTCCGCTCGCCCAACTTCCAGGTCATCGGCAAGCTGCTGAAAAGCAAGGTCATCATCGACGGCCGCAACATCTACGAGGCCAAGGAGCTGCAGGAGCTGGGCTTCTGCTACTACGGCATCGGGGTGAAGGAGGTGCTGCCCATCGTGGAGACCACCAACTAAACAAAGGATCGCTTCCCAACGGGAAGGCTTACCAATAACAGACGCTACTTTTGGCTTACAATGGCAAAAACGGATAGAAAACGCGTACTCATCACCGGCGCCGCGGGGTTTTTGGGCTCGCACTTGTGCGACCGCTTCATAGACGAGGGCTACCACGTCATCGGGATGGACAACCTCATCACGGGCGACCTCAAAAACGTCGAGCACCTATTTAAGTTAGAGCAGTTCGAGTTCTACAACCACGACGTGTCCAAGTACGTGCACGTGCCGGGGGGGCTGGACTACATCCTGCACTTCGCCTCGCCGGCCTCGCCGATCGACTACCTCAAGATCCCGATCCAGACGCTGAAGGTCGGCTCCCTGGGCACGCACAACCTCCTGGGCCTTGCGCGGGCGAAGGGCGCGCGGATGCTGATCGCCTCCACCTCGGAGGTGTACGGCGACCCGGAGGTGCACCCGCAGGTGGAGGAGTACTGGGGGAACGTGAACCCCGTCGGGCCCAGGGGCTGCTACGACGAGGCCAAGCGCTTCCAGGAGGCCATCACCATGGCCTACCACATGCACCACGGGCTGGAGACCCGCATCGTGCGGATCTTCAACACCTACGGCCCCCGCATGCGCCTCAACGACGGCCGCGTGCTGCCCGCCTTCATGGGCCAGGCGCTCAGGGGCGAGGAGCTCTCTATCTTCGGGGACGGCTCCCAGACGCGCTCCTTCTGCTACGTGGACGACCTGGTGGAGGGCATCTACCGGCTGCTCTTGAGCGACTACGCCCTGCCGGTGAACATCGGCAACCCGAGCGAGGTGACCATAAAGGAGTTCGCCGAGGAGATCTGCCGCCTGACCGGGGTGGAGTTCAAACTGGGCTACCAGCCCCTGCCGGAGAACGACCCGCAGAAAAGGAGACCCGACATCACCAAGGCCAAGGCCATCCTGGGCTGGGAACCCAAGGTGTCCCGGGCCGAGGGCCTCAGACGCACCCTGGAGTACTTCCGCGAGAACGTCCACGTGGCCGAAGTGGAGCACAGGGCGTTCTAAACCTGTTTTTCAAAAACAGACAAGAAAGGGTTTGCCACAAACAGGTGGTAAACCCTTTCTTTATTAATGCCCATAGTTTCGTGTTGAAGGAAGAGGGAGCCTGCCGCGGTTTCATAAAGTGCAGGATGTATGTCTCAATAAGGACTTGCTTAATGTGAGCTACTGTTCGTTTATGACCTGTTTATAGGACATTCTAATTATCCTACTGCAACAAAGTTTGATGCAGTGGAAAATTCTGGGTGGAATTAACTGAAGACGTTTTGCTTGGATTAATTATAAAATTATCAAAAAACACAAATGGTGATATAAAAAGTTAAAATCAAGGATAAATTCTTAATAATTTGTTTTTTGTTAATTAAATCACTGATAATTAGATATTTGAAACAGTTTTTAGGCTTTAGAGAGGAATGCATTTGTAAGGCGAAGTATAATCTATCCGATATAGTAAAACCATCTCAAGGATATGTCGTACCTTTGCGGCAATATGTGCGGTATATCAGGAATCTACGCTTTTACTCAGGAGGGCCGTTTGGCCATCGAACGTTTACCAGACTCAACTGACGCGCTTCAACTGCGCGGCCCAGACTCCGGCGGGCATTTTACCCACGGAAACGTAGGGTTAGGCCATCGGCGCCTATCCATCATCGATGTGAGTGATGTGGCTTGCCAGCCCATGCATACAGAAAACGAACGCTATACCATTGTCTTCAATGGCGAAATCTTTAACTTTCAGGAGCTTAAAAAGCAACTGTTAGAGAAAGGATACACCTTCTTCTCGCATTCTGATACGGAGGTGTTGCTGAAGTACTATATAGAAGAAGGTCCTTCTTTCCTGAAGAAACTGAACGGCTTTTTCGCTTTCGCCATCTACGATAAAGAGGAAGAAACCCTGTTCGTAGCCCGGGATCGCTATGGCGTAAAGCCGCTATTGATGTTCCAGGATGAGGAAAAACTGGTTTTTGCCTCCGAGATGAAGTCACTGTTGGCGTTTGGGATTCCGCGTAAACTAGATTATGCCTCTTTGTATGAGTACCTGCAGCTAAATTACATTCCTGCTCCTGCTTCCATCTTCAAAGGCGTCAAAAAGCTGATGCCGGGCCATTACTTTATGGTAGGTAAGAAAGGTAAAGTGGAAGTAAAGCGGTGGTACAAGATTCCATACGACGAGAAAAAGGTAAAGCACAACGCCCTTTCTTATGAGGCGCAGCAAAAAAAACTGGTTGACTTGATGGATGGTGCGGTGCAGCGCCGCATGATCTCCGATGTTCCTTTAGGCGCTTTCCTGAGCGGCGGGATTGATTCATCGGCGATTGTGGCCTTGGCTTCTCGCCATACGCAACACCTGAATACCTTTTCCATCGGGTATAAAGACGAGCCTTTCTTTGACGAGACCAAGTACTCCAAATTGGTCGCTGACAAATATAAGACCAACCATACAGTCTTCTCGCTTACCAACAATGATTTGTACGAGCATCTCTTCCGGGCACTCGATTACATAGATGAGCCTTTCGCTGATTCTTCAGCCCTTGCCGTGAATATCCTGAGTCACTACACCCGCCAGAAAGTGACCGTAGCCTTATCAGGCGATGGTGCAGATGAACTCTTTGCCGGCTATAACAAGCACATGGCTGAGTACAAAGTCCGCCAAGGTGGATTTGCTGCCGAAGCAGTGGCTGCTTTGCTGCCGGTTTGGGAAATGATGCCAAAATCAAGGAATTCTTCCTTCGGAAATCGAATCCGGCAGTTCCAGCGTTTTGGCGAGGGAATGAACCTTTCGGCTAAAGACCGCTATTGGCGCTGGGCCTCCTTCGCCACCGAAGAAGACGCTAAATCTTTGCTCAGCGGAAGGTCTAAAAAGATCCTCTCTAAAGATGTCTATAAGAAGCGGCGCCAAAAGATTTTAAGCCACCTTTCGCATAAAGGGGATATAAACGAGGTGCTCTTAACCGATATGCAACTCGTACTGCCCAATGACATGCTCACCAAGGTGGATCTCATGTCCATGGCTAACAGCTTAGAGGTGCGAACGCCCTTCCTGGATTACAAAGTCGTGAACTTCGCTTTCTCCTTGCCGCAGTCCTCCAAGATTGACGGCAACATGAAGAAGAAGATCGTGCAGGATGCCTTCCGCGAGATGCTTCCCGCAGAACTGTACAAACGCCCGAAACATGGTTTTGAGGTTCCTTTGCTAAAATGGTTCCAAAACGAACTTCGGCCTATGATCATGGATGATTTGTTGTCAGATGCCTTTATTGAAGCCCAAGGAATTTTCAACCTTAAAGAGATCCAGCGGCTGAAAGCCCAGCTTTTCTCTAAAAACCCAGGCGACATTCACGCCCGCATTTGGGCCTTGGTCGTATTCCAGCATTGGTGGAAGAAGTGGATGGCTTAATAAGAATCAAAGTCCTTTATTATCTAGAGTAGCACTTGAACAATCTTAACATTTAAAATTCTCCCATGAAAATTGCAGTAGTAGGAACAGGCTACGTGGGCCTGGTAACAGGTACTTGCTTCGCAGAAGTAGGTATTGATGTAACTTGTATTGATGTCAACGTTAAAAAGATTGAGGATCTTAAGCAGGGCATCTTGCCTATTTACGAGCCAGGTCTCGAAGAAATGGTGATGCGGAACGTCGCAAAAGACCGGTTGCATTTTTCCACAGACTTGGCTACTGCTATTCAAGGGTGTGACGCGGCTTTTATCGCTGTAGGTACCCCTCCGGGCGAAGATGGCTCCGCAGATTTGAAATATGTGTTAGGCGTGGCCCGGGAGATTGGCCAGCACATGAACGACTACTTGGTTGTGGTGACCAAGAGCACCGTACCAGTAGGAACAGCTAATAAAGTAAAGCAAGCGGTGGCCGAAGAGTTAGAGAAGAGAGGGTCTAAACTTTCTTTCGACGTAGCATCCAACCCAGAATTCCTGAAAGAAGGAGCAGCTATTGATGATTTCCTAAAGCCCGACAGAATTGTGATCGGGGTGGAGAGCGAGCAGGCCGAGGAGGTCATGCGCAAGCTTTACAAGCCTTTTTTGTTGAACGGTCACCCTATTATTTTCATGGATGTGCCTTCGGCGGAGATGACCAAGTACGCGGCAAACTCTATGCTAGCCACCAAGATCAGCTTCATGAACGACATCGCCAACTTGTGTGAGATAATGGGGGCCGATGTAAACATGGTACGTCGTGGAATTGGCTCTGATTCCCGCATCGGGAACAAATTTATCTACCCAGGCATTGGTTATGGAGGCTCTTGCTTCCCTAAGGATGTGAAAGCCCTGATCAAAACTGCTGCTGAGAATGGATACCAGATGCAAATCCTACAGGCTGTAGAATCTGTGAACGAGAACCAAAAAGAAGTACTTTTCAACAAGGTGATGAAACACTTTGGTGGGGATCTTGCCGGGAAAACCTTCGCGCTATGGGGACTTTCCTTCAAGCCTAAAACCGATGATATGCGCGAGGCACCTTCTTTGGTGATCATTGAGAAGCTTTTAGCCGAAGGTGCCAGTGTAAAGGCCTATGACCCGGTGGCGATCAAAGAGGCGAAGCACATGATTGGAGAAAACGAAAAGGTGGAATACGCCCAGGATGAGTACGAGGCCTTAATTGATGCTGATGCATTATTGATTGTTACAGAATGGCCAGATTTCCGCTCACCTAATTTCCAAGTAATAGGTAAGCTGCTTAAAAATAAAGTAATTATAGACGGTCGTAATATCTATGAGGCCAAAGAGCTGCAGGAGCAAGGTTTCGCTTACTATGGCATTGGTGTCAAAGAGGTGCAACCAGTAATTGAAATGACTAACTAAGCATGAGTAAAGATAGAAAACGCGTATTAATTACTGGGGCTGCCGGGTTTTTGGGATCACACCTTTGTGATCGCTTCATCAAGGAAGGATACCATGTCATTGCCATGGATAACCTTATTACTGGTGACCTGAAGAATATAGAACATCTGTTCAAATTAGAACAGTTTGAGTACTATAATCATGATGTCTCTAAATATGTGCATGTGCCTGGGCATTTAGACTATATTTTGCACTTCGCTTCTCCGGCATCACCTATTGATTACCTAAAAATTCCAATCCAAACCCTAAAAGTTGGATCATTGGGAACCCATAATTTACTGGGGTTGGCTAGAGCGAAAGGTGCAAGGCTGATTATTGCTTCAACTTCCGAGGTTTATGGAGATCCTGAGATTCACCCACAGGTGGAGGAGTACTGGGGCAATGTGAATCCAGTAGGGCCACGTGGCTGCTACGACGAGGCCAAGCGCTTCCAGGAGGCCATCACCATGGCCTACCACACCCACCACGGGCTGGAGACCAGGATTGTGCGGATCTTCAACACCTACGGCCCGCGCATGCGCCTCAACGACGGCCGCGTGCTGCCCGCCTTCATGGGCCAGGCGCTGAGAGGGGAGGAGCTGAGCATCTTCGGGGACGGCTCCCAGACGCGCTCCTTCTGCTACGTGGACGACCTCATCGAGGGCATCTACCGGTTGCTGCTGAGCGACTACGCCCTGCCGGTGAACATCGGCAACCCCAGCGAGGTGACGATAAAGGAGTTCGCCGAGGAGATCTGCAAGCTGACCGGCGTGGAGCTGAAATTAGGGTACCAACCTTTACCTGAAAATGATCCTCAGAAAAGAAGGCCCGACATCTCCAAGGCCAAGGCCCTGCTGGGCTGGGAACCCCAGGTCTCCCGCGCCGAGGGGCTCAGGAGGACCCTGGAGTACTTCCAAGAGCACGTGAAAGATGCGCCAATTCAGGCAAGGAATTTTTGAAAACACCGTGAATATCAAGATGCTGCTAATAGAACCAGGCTGTCTATTGATATGAAAGTAAGTAAATTAGTAAAAAGTAGTATAAAAATGATTCCATTTAATAAGCCTTTAGTAGTAGGGGCAGAAATGAAATATTTAGAGGAAGTATTTGTAAAGGCAAAGTTCTGCGGTGATGGTGAATTCACCAAAAGAAGCCATGAATGGTTAGAACAAAAGACAGGAGCCAAAAGGGCTCTTCTGACTACTTCATGTACCCATGCCATTGAGATGGCTGCCATCTTAGCTGAGGTGCAATCTGGTGATGAAGTAATAATGCCCTCTTTTACTTTTGTTTCGACAGCTAATCCCTTTGTGTTAAGAGGGGCAAAAATTGTTTTTGTTGATGTTCGGCCAGATACAATGAATATTGATGAAACCAAAATCGAAGCCGCAATCACTGCTAAGACTAAAGTAATTGTTCCTGTCCATTATGCTGGCGTTTCTTGTGAAATGGATGTAATTATGGATATTGCCCGTAGACACAATTTATTAGTCATAGAGGATGCAGCTCAGGGAATAGGTGCCACCTATAAAGGTAAGCCACTTGGAGCTATTGGTCATCTAGGTTGTTTAAGCTTCCATGAGACCAAAAATATTCAGTGTGGAGAAGGAGGAGCATTACTTATAAATGATGACAAGTTTATCGAAAGAGCAGAAATAATTAGAGAGAAAGGTACAAACAGATCAAGATTTCTAAGGGGGCAGGTAGATAAATATACTTGGGTGGATGTAGGATCCAGTTACCTGCCAAGTGAATTAAATGCTGCGGTTTTATTGGCTCAATTTGAGAACGTTGAAAAGGTAACAGCCAGGCGACTAGAACTATGGAGTAATTATAAAGAAATGCTTTCTTCCCTAGCAGATGAAGGCAAAATTGAATTACCAACTCTTCCCAAGGGCACTGGACATAATGGACACATATTTTACCTAAAAGTTTCAAATGGTGAAGAACGTGATCATCTTATTGCTTTTCTAAAAGAAAAAGGAATACAGGCTGTTTTTCATTACGTGCCTCTCCACTCTGCTACTGCTGGAGGATCTTTTGGCTTGTTTAGTGAAGTGGATTTATTCACTACAAAAGAAAGCGAAAGGCTGCTGAGGTTACCTATGTTCTTTGAATTAGAAAAGGAGGACCAGGAAAAAATAGCTGAATCTATAAAAAGATTCTTTTCAAGAAATGAAAATTAAGACAATTTTATACTGTGGACATTTATCTAGATATGGTGTCGCAAATTTGTTGCCTTTATTAGAAAGCTCATTATTTGATGTGCAAGAAATAGTCTTTGGTGATAACAAGCGTTGGAGAATTTTCAAAGGAGCTTTAGAAGGATGTGATTACACAAAGAATAAACAATTTGATAAGGTTTTCAAAAATAAAACCAAGATAGTTACTGAACTAATAAGCAAAATCAGCCAAGGAAGTGTCAGATTTACTCATGACGTGAACTCTGAAGAGGAGATAAAAGTGGTGATGTCTTATGATTTGATTATTTCAGTTGCTTATCCTCAAATCTTCAGCCGTAACCTTATCTCAGCTCCAAAAAAGGGTGCTATTAATTTTCATCCTTCCTATTTACCTAGATGTAGAGGTGCTCACCCTGTATATTGGACTATTGCATCAAAAGAAGCGTATGGTGGTATTTCATGCCATTACATGACAGAGAAGCTTGATAATGGACCAATCCTTGCCAGAAGAAAGATTGATTTTGATCAAAATAATATTACTTACAGGGAACTCTATAATTTGATAGAAAAGCAAAGTCCTTGCCTAGTAAAAGATGTAGAGCGCTTTTTTATAGAAGGAGCGGTGCCCGTAGAGCAAGAAGCTGAATACACATATTTCAGGAATGATAGACAAATTCACAGGAAAGTTTATTTTCAAAGAGAAAGCATCTTTCAGATAAGTGCTAAAATAAGAGCAGGAAATGCATTCGCATACAATAATAAAGGCTTAAAAATAATCTTCTCACAAGAAGTTTCTATTTCGAAAGCGCTTAAGAGTGTAACAAATAAATATGAGGGCAATTTGCCAAATGGTTGTGTTGTAGAATTTGATGAGCATACTGTTACATTTGTGCAAGACGAGGAGTTTATAAAAACAGGCTACAGAGTTGATTACTCTGAATTCTCGGTTTATAAAATGGTTGTTAAAATTAAAAAACTGATTAATATCAAAAGTTTTCGTTTTAACGCTTTGTCAATAGGGGAAATACTGTCTTAGTATCATTATTGAATGGATTTACAAAAGCAGGCAGTATCTGGTGTCCGATGGACAAGTCTTGTTAACATTATTAATGTCTCTGTTCAATTTATACAGCTTGCTATTCTTGCCAGATTTTTATCACCATCCGATTACGGGTTAATGGCCATAGTTTCTGTTGTTATTGGCTTTGCTTCAAATTTCAAGGACATGGGTGTAAGTAATGCCATCATTTACAGAAAAGACATTAGTGCAATTCAGATGTCAACTCTTTATTGGTTAACTCTGTTAAGTAGTGCTTTGCTCTTTCTCATAACTGCTCTAGTTAGTCCTTTGATAGCTAGTTTTTATAATGATGAAAGGCTCATACCTCTGCTTATACTAATAGCTAGTACTTTTATTATAAGCAGTTTTGGTGCGCAATATAGTGTTCTACTAACTAAACAACTTAAATTTGGTGTTCTTGCAAAAAGAGAAATTGCTAGTCAATTAATTTCTCTTGCGACAGCTGTGAGTTTTGCAATTGCGGGTTATGGAGTATATTCATTGATTTTTTCTGTTATTATAAGTTCAATCTTTAATACTGTGTTTTTATTAATTATAGGGAATAAAATATACAGACCAAGTTTTCATTTTGAGTGGAAAGAAGTGAAAGAATTTATAAACTTTGGCTTATTTCAAATGGGTCAACAGATTATGAATTACTTTAATACTCAGATAGACATAATGATCATAGGTAAGCTAGTAAGTACTCATGAGCTTGGGTTGTATTCTGTTGCCAAAAATTTGGCAATGAGGCCATTCCAAGTTATAAATCCAATTATAACGAAAGTAACAATGCCTGTCATGGCTAAAGTAAATGATGATGAAGCACTTCTTAAAAATATATACCTCAAAACTATGAGGTTTACTTCATCTTTAAATTTCCCTATATATTTAGCAATAATTATCTTGGTTCAGCCAATAGTTTTAATCATTTATGGGAATAAATGGGATGGTGTTGCCCCAATGATACAGATATTATCTGTATATACAATGATAAGATCTACTGCTAATCCAGTTGGTTCTCTTCAAATGGCTAAAGGCAGGGCTGATATGGCATTCTATTGGAATTTAGGCCTATTGGCTTTAGTGCCTTTAGGTGTGTTTATAGGGAGTAAATGGGGGATGTATGGGATAATGTGGGCGCAAGTTGCATTGCAGATAGGTTTGATTTTTCCCAACTTTTACTTTCAGGTTAATAGACTTATATCTGTTAAAGCATGGGAGTATTTTGAAACTATAGTTTTACCTTTAATCATTGCTCTAATTGCTGGTTTTTTTAGTTATTGGTTTGTTGATATTGTAAATACAGCCTTCCTGAAAATAGCAATTACTGGAACTATAGGGTTTGGAATTTATTTAGTAATAAGCTATATCTTTAATAGAGAGTTTATTGAGGATTTAAAAAAAATCAAAAAATAAAATGAAAGTTTTGCATTGTTTTGGAAGATATTTGCCAATTACAGAAAACTGGGTGTTTAGGCTCTTGTCATTTTTGCCAGACGTTCAGATAATTATTACTGCTAACTCCTTTTTGAAAGGTAATTTTTATAATAAAGAATTTAAATATATTGAGTTTCCGGCTACTTTTTTTAAACAGCCTGCAGAAAAGAGTATTTTCACAATAAGAATTCTTAATGCTCTTACCAAAGTTATAAGAAAATTTTTTGCTGACTATATAGTGATGCACTCTGAGGATGTTGATTTTGTGCATTCACATTTTGCTCCTACTGCTTGGGCCTATCATGATATTGCTAAAAGATTAAATGTTCCTCATGTTATTTCTTTCTATGGTTATGATTATGAAATGCTTCCATTCACAGAGCCAATTTGGGAATCAAGGTATCAACAGATGTTTAAAGAAGCTGCCCTGTTTATTTGTGAGGGCAGCCATGGTGCAAGGGTCTTAATTGACAAAGGTTGCCCGGTACATAAAGTAAAGATTATTAAACTTGGAGTCGAAATAGATAGAATTCCTTTTACTTCTAGGAAAAAAGAAACCAATACATTGAAGCTTTTGCAGATTGCTTCTCTCAAGGAGAAAAAAGGTCATGTTTTTACAGTAAAAGCATTTTTAAATGCTTTATATACGTGTCCCAATGCAGAGCTTACTTTAGTAGGAGGAAATATTAATGATCCCATGAGGAGCCAACTTGAGGAGATGGTGAGAGCAGCTAACGCGACAGACAAAGTTTTCTTTGTAGAATCTATAGATTTCAAAAATCTTTATTCTTTCATGGAAAATTATCATGTTTTTATACATCCTAGTTGCTATGCACAAGACAAGGATTGTGAAGGAGGAGCGCCTGTAGTATTACTTGATGCCCAAGCAACAGGTATGCCTATAATATCAACAAGACATTGTGATATTCCGGATGAAGTTATACATGGTGAGACAGGGCTATTGGCGCAAGAAAAAAACATTGATGAATTAGCACAATTTATCCAAACTTTTTACGAAATGGATCAAGCCAAGTATAACCTGTTTGCAACACAGGCAAGAAAACATGTAGAAAAGAACTTTGATGTTTCCTTAACTAGTAGAGACCTGTCAAAAATATACGTTGACCTTAAAGAGAAAACGTGTCATTATCAAAGCAAAAGATAAACTTATTCTGAAAAGACGTTATAAGGAAACAACAGAATTAATATCATCATTATCTTTTTATAAAAAAAATATTTGACTGTGAAAGATGAGAATATAGGTATCATTGTTCAAGCAAGAACAGGTTCTACCCGGTTGCATAATAAAATTGTCAAACCATTTTATAATGGCCTAACCATACTAGACATCATTCTGGAAAGAGTTAAATCTAATCGATATGGTGCTCTGGTAGTGCTTGCCACTTCCACTAATCCTTCTGATACTGCTTTAGAGAAAGTGGCTAAGCATCATAATATTCCTTTTTTTAAGGGGGATGAGCAGAATGTATTAAAAAGGTTTGTGGATGCAGCTGATTATTTTGGTTTCTCTACGATTATGCGAGTTTGCTCAGACAATCCTTTCTTACATTTAAATAGCATAGATGAACTAATTGGGGAATATACTCGTAATCCCGCAGATTATATTAGTTTCATGAATGGGGAGATGGTGCCCGTTATTCGAACTCACTTGGGTTTATTTACTGAAATTATTTCTGTAGCTGCACTTAAGAAAACTCAGCAGTTGACTTCAGAGGCTCTATTTTGTGAGCATGTGACCAATTACATTTATACTCATCCTGAGAATTTTAAAGTTAAACTTTTGCCTTTGCCTTCATTCCTCAAAAACCGGAATGATATAAGATTGACCATTGATACATTGGAGGATTTTGAGATTTTATCAGAGTTGTATTCGGCCTTTATTGCTGATGCTTCCAATTTTGATATAAAATCCCTTGTAGACTTTATAGACAACAATTTAGCATTGTTGGAAGGAATGAAAAATAGTATTGTTAAAAATAGTAAGTAAAATGAAAAAGACTTATGTAATTGGCGAAATAGGCCAAAACCATAACGGTTCCGTTGATATTGCCAAGTTAATTATTGACAAAGCAGCTCAAGAAGTAACAGATAATTTGTTTGGGGCTAAGCTTGATCGAATGAATGCTGTAAAGCTAACCAAACGTGATTTAAAGGAGGAACTCTCTGCTTCAGCTATGAGTAAACCTTATAACTCAGTTCACTCGTTTGGAAAGACTTATGGGGAACATAGAGAGAAGCTGGAGCTCAATGATGAGCAACATTATGAACTTTACCTGTATGCCAAAGAGCAGGGACTTGACTTTGTTGAAACGTTATGTGCTGTGGGCTGCTTATCTATGTTTAGATATTTTACCCCTGACCGCTTAAAAGTAGCAAGTAGAGATTTAACCAACTTGCCTCTGCTTTCTGCTATGGCAGAAACTAAAGTTCCTATGATTTTATCAACTGGCATGGGAGGAGAGGAAGAGTTGAATAATGCACTGGATGTTATTTCCAGGTATCATTCTGATATTTCAATTCTCCATTGTTTGTCTCAGTATCCATCTGAATACAAAAACATAAACCTTCATACCATTACCTATTTGAAGGAACGTTTCCCTCAATATAAAATTGGATACTCAGACCATTCGATTGGTATTTCTATCCCAACTGCAGCAGTAGCATTGGGTGCAGAAATCATTGAAAAACACATCACCCTTGATAGAACCATGAAGGGTACTGACCAAGCAGGCTCTTTGGCCCCTGATGGAATGTACAGAATGATGCGTGACCTCAGAAATCTTGAAATGGCCTTGGGAATAAAGGAAATGTTTTTATGTGATGCTGTTTCTGAGGCAAAAGTAAAGTTAGAAAGATCAATCGCTTCCAAAAGGCTTATCAAAAAGGGTGACCAGATCAAAGAAGAAGATTTGCATCTATTGAGTCCTGGAGATGGTTTTAAGTGGGTGGAAAAGGAACAGATTATTGGAAAGATTGCATCTGCTGATATTCCGCAAGATGAGGTTATCTATAAAGGGATGCTTGCGTAATCATGTTGCCTAAACTTGTATTAACGGACATAGATGGTGTATGGACAGATGGCGGCATGTACTATGACCAAACAGGAAATGAATGGAAAAGATTTAACACCTCGGATAGTGCCGGGGTGTTATTTTGTAAAGTGCTAGGCATTCCAGTAGGCATAATTACTGCTGAGAATACACAAATTGTTTACAGAAGGGCTGAGAAGCTTAAGGTAGATTACCTTTTCCAAGGTGTCAAAGATAAGTTAGCGGTAGTAACTAAACTTTGCCAAGATCTTAAAGTCGATATAAAAGATGTCGCTTATATTGGCGACGATTTGGGAGATTTAAGCGTTTTAAAAGCAGTTGGATTGCCTTGTTCACCAGCTAATGCACCTCTATATATTAAAAATCATGCTAAATGGATTACTGAGAAAAGAGGCGGTGAAGGAGCATTCAGGGAGTTTGTTGAAAGATTTATCATTGAGAATGGAATGATGGAAACTGTTTTAAATAAGGTTCACGAAAGGGTGATGGACAACAAACAATAATGGTATCAGAGAAAGATATGGGAAATAAAGGTAGTAAACTTACTATCTTATTAATATGGGGATATCAAAGAAAAGGGTGGATACTTCCTTTTGAAAAACTTAAAGAAGAATTCAATTTTGTATACCTACATTATGTTTCTCCTGAGCAGGAAACTGACTGTTTTACACAACAAAAGCGGATATATTGGCAGAAATTTACTGATGCATATCAACTTTTAGAAGAAGTTAAACCTTCAAAGATTGTGTTCATGAGTATATTTAATGGTTTAGATATTGCCTTAAATATTGCTGCTAAGAATAAAGGTATAAAAACCTTTATTCTCCAACATGGAATGTTTACCACATATGCTGATTATAGGGCTAGAGAAGTAAAATATAAAAACATTTCAGAGGTAAAGCAAGATTTGGAAAGTGGGGTTCCCGCTCCTTTAACATTTAGTTCTTTTGCTTTTTTAAAGAAGACTTTAAAATGGTCGGATTACCTCGGTTTATCAAAGTATCCCTTTTACTATTATTTGTTAAAAAAAGAAAGCCAGCTTTATGCAGCCAAGCATATAAGGTTTAAGGGGCGTATGCCAGATAAATATATTTGCTATACACCTAAATCTGCTATTATACATTTTGAAATTGACAAAGCAGCCCCTCAAGATGTATTTTATATAGGAAATCCTGAATTTGATACCTTTTTGCAAACATGGGATTCTCTACAGCCAATTAATGAGGAATATTATCTTCATGTTGATCAAGCTTTTGCTGGTAGTAGATTTGGAGAACGTATGGTAACCAAAGAGGAGATGATTTCCTTTTGGTTTAAACTTAATGCGTTCTGTATGAATAAAAATGCGAGATTAAAAATAAAGCTTCATCCAGAAAACTTTAAGAGTGATTGGTTGCCTACTCATCCTAATATAGACTGGATAAAAGAATCAAATGAAATTGAACGTCTTATTAAAAGTAGCAAAGGTTGTTTTGGATTCTTTTCAACCTTAATTATACCTGCTGTTTATTTCAAAAAGACAATTCTTTTCAAGTTGTCAGATTCTGAAATTCAAAATGATATGTTAAAAATGGGGATGATTCGTTTGTTAGATTTTTCGAAGTTCAATTCTGAAGATATAGAATTTGATAGTTTTGTGAAGAAGCAAGATGACTTGAATGTCTTTGAAAAAAATTACTTTTATAAAATTGATGGTAAATCCTTGGAAAGATTAAGCTGTATACTACGCAAGTGATCTGCAGGAGCGCTTTTTTTATTAAACTAAAATTATGAAACCTTTCTTCTCAATTGTTATTCCTACTTATAATAGAGCATCTATAATAAGTAAAACTATCAAAAGTGTATTGTCACAATCTTTTACTAATTTTGAAGTTTTAATTATTGATGATGGAAGTACGGATAATACAGAGGAAGTTGTTGCTGGGTTTTCTGATCAAAGAATAGTTTATTTTAAAAAAAATAATGCAGAAAGAGGTGCTGCGAGAAATTTTGGAGTAAATCGTGCATTAGGGGAATATATTTTTTTTCTTGATTCAGATGATATTTTATTTAATAATCATTTGGAAAACGCATTTTTGAATATTTCAAACTATAATAATCCAGGTTTCTTTTATTCTAGATATGCATTAATTGATGAGGCGGGAAAGATAATTGGACATGGACCTTTCATAGAAGAAAATGTGCAAAATTTACTGCTTAAAGAAAACCCTTTTGCTTGTATGGTCTTTTTGAGAAGTGATGTTGCTAAACTTAATCCTTTCAAGGAAGATAGAGCTTTGCAGTTGCTTGAAGATTGGCTTCTTTGGTTACAACTATGCGTGCGGTTAGAGATTAATTTCACAAATGAAATTACATGTGCAATTGTTGTTCACAATGGACGAAGTATGGTTACTTCCAGTGCTGAACATATTTTAAAGGCCAAGGAAATTATGTTGGACTATCTTTATAAAGACAGTGTGTTTAGTTCAAAGTTCGGCTTCGGAATTAAACGTATTGATGCTAATCTAACTTCATTGGCAGGACTTCAAGCAAGTATTGTTGGTAAAAGAACACTTGCTATCAAGTTGTTGTTTAGGGCAATTAAATTGTGGCCGGTGAATGCTGTATGTCGCAGACATTTAGCAATAGTAAAGCATAGTGTGTTCCTTAAAGCAAAGCAAGTGTGAAAAAGATTAAGATTTTCTTGGGAGGTTATATTAATAGTACTAATGCTCAAAATTTGAGTTGCCTTACTTTAGCTGAATACATTGATAAAAATAGGTTTGAAGTTTATGCATTAGAAATTTATAATGGAAACTTAAAGCGAAATAAAATTATTGGGGTTAAGACATTCTTTTGTTTTAGTCCTTTTAGATTATCCGGGCTTCTTGGCTACTTTTGGGGAATAAGTAAGTGCGATGTTGCCTTTTTGCCTAGAGGTAATATGTTTCAATATAATAAAATGCTTTTAAGGCTGCTAAATAAAAAGAGCTTTAAAACAATTGAGAATGTATTAGATGATGAAGTATTGCCCAGTGTTATAGCTGTTTATGGATCATTGGATGCTATGAAAGAAGGTTATTCAATGTGCGACAGGCTCTACTCAATCACTCATTTTATGAAAGAAGTGAATTTTAATCGCTTTGGAATTATTAGTGAAAATAAAATTTTACGCCTAGCAACAGATACTTTAAAGTTTAGTAATCCTAAGAAACAAGTATCTAGTCTTAAACAAGTTGTTTTCATAGGGAATGATATGATCCGAAAAGGGATTTTTGATTTATTTTCGCTTGCTCAAAAATTCCCTATTCTTACTTTCAATATAGTAGGTTCTGGATTAGGAAGAGTCAACGTTGAAAGTGAGATTGCTGCTCGTGAATTGAAAAATGTGAAATATTTCAAAGTTTTGGATCATAAGGAATTGATTGATCTTTTATCAAAATGCGAGCTACATATATTGCCTTCGAAGTCTGAAGGCTTTCCTAAAGTTATTCTTGAAACAGCTGCTGCTGGAGTACCTTCTTTATTGTATTCTGATTATGGTGCCTTAGAGTGGATTAAAAACTGGGAAACAGGTATTGTTGTTGATTCTTTGAATGAAATGGTAGACGCAATTCAAACTCTTATAAATGTACCTGGTGTCATAACTAGGTTGTCTGAGGGTGCTATTAGTTTAAGTAGTGAATTTGATATCCATAAAGTAGTGAAAGATTACGAAGAGGTTATTGTAGATCTGCATAATAGTTAATTCAGTGGGAAATTTGCCATTAGTGTCGATAATTATTCCTAATTATAACAGAGCTAAACTTATAGGACAAACATTAACTTCTATCATTAGTCAATCATATTCTAATTGGGAAGCTATTGTTGTTGATGATGGTTCAAACGATGGCTCTGCTCTAGTTGTAGAGGAATGGTCTTTGTCTGATTCTAGAATAAAGCTTTATAAAAGAACTAATTATCCGAAAGGAGCACCATCATGTAGAAATTTAGGATTAAAGCATGCTTTGGGCAAATATATTATTTTTCTCGATTCTGATGATTTGTTAGCTCCATGGTGCCTCGAATCCAGAGTTAATTACATGCATCAGAATCCTGATATTGATTTTGCTGTTTTTCAAGTATTGCTCTTTAAACAAGTGCCTGGTGATCTTAATCTTCTTTGGAACAAATTTAATGAAGTCCAAGACCTTTTTAGATTCTTACGCACTGATGTACCATGGCAAACAACATCTCCTATCTGGGAGGCTAAAAGTCTTTTGAAGGTAGGAGAGTGGGATACTGCAGCTTTAAGCTGGCAAGATTGGGAATTTCATATCAGAGCTTTGCTATTAAATCTAAACTATACAAAAGTGGCAAACTTGCCCGATGCGTTTATTAGAAGAGATGGAGAGGCGCGTATTAGTTCTGGTAATTTTACTCCTGAAAGAACTATTGCATTGAAAATGCTATTTGAAAAAATTGACGATTATATTATTACTTTTACTAATGATAACTTCCTTAGAAAAGTATTGTCAAGCAATTTTTTGGTTTATGCTGAGAATATAATAGTTTATAAAATTTCAATTGACTACATAGATTTCATCAAACCTTTAAATCAAAGGAAGATAGTTTCTTCTTTCGATTTCAATATAATTATTTTTTATTTAAAGGTTTTGCATTTTTTTAATTCCAAGGGTCTTAGAAAATTTTCAGGTGCTTGGTATAAATTTTCTAGGCTTTATCTCCCCAAATACGCTATAAAAGATGCTAGCACTTTTTCTAATACAAGTATTTCTGAATCAGAAATGAACAAATTGCAAAAGTGTTTGTCAAAATACAATGGTTAATTTGTTCATTATCTGACAAATCATAATAGTTTGAAAGTTATTCAATTACTCTATAGTGGATTAGGCGGTCATGGGAGTGTATTTTTCTCTTTAATGAATGGCCTTAAGCGTTTCTCGTTTTCTCATTTTGCTATTTTTTATGGTGTAGAGGAATTAAAGGTAGAGTATAAAGCTAAATGCTTGGAAGGAGGAATTCCCTATAAATATATATCCAAAAAAGAAGGACTGGATATCACATCATGGAAATCTGTATTTAATACACTTGTTAGAGAAGAACCCTCTGTTGTGATATTGCATAGTCTAAACCTCATAGTAGTTGCACTGATAGCACGCTTTTTTTGCTCATACAAACTTATTGCGGTTGAACACACTTCAAATAGCATAAAAAACAAGTCTGAGTGGTTATGGTCTTTATTTGCAATGTTGTTTGCAGATAACGTGGTAGTACTGACTGCCACTTATGAGGAGGAACTTAAATCTAGATTAGGGATAGTTTTCAAATACAAGAAGACTAAAGTAATTAATAACGGGATAGATACTGATCTTTATTCACCTTTAGTGAAAGCTAAACAAATGGATGAGCCTTTTGTGCTTACCATGCAAGCTAGATTTACTTCCAGCTCAAAAGATTTTGAGACTATTATTCAAGCAGTTGCTGAGCTAGTAAAAGATAAAAATGTAGAAAATAATTTCAAGGTAGTTTTAGCAGGCTCTGGTGAAACATTAGCTGCTATGAAAAGTTTGGTTAATGAATTAGAGATTCAAGACTATATTACTTTTCCAGGAATGTTAGGGGAAGAGGAGCTAGTGAAATTGTTGCAAAATACAGATATATACTTACATTCATCGCTTGCTGAAGCTATGAGCACAGCTGTTATGCAGGCATTATCTGTGGGTTTACCTGTTATAGCTACAGATATACCTGGCATCAACAATATGGTGATGGATAACCAAAATGGCTTACTGTTCTCTCCTAGAAATGTAACCAAGCTTAAAGAATTGCTTATTTTTCTATTGAGCAATCCTTCTGAAAGAATACGTTTAGGCAATAATGCACGGGCTTATGCTCAAAAATATCTATCTCAAACTCTTATGGCAGATAGCTATAAACATTTATTTTAGATTTAAATATGAAAGTTCTTCACGTCCAAAAAGTTGGAGGTATTGCTGGTTCTGAAAATTACTTGTTAGAAGCTTTACCAGCTTTAGTTACTAAAGGGTTACAAATTGAATTTTTGTGTCTTTATAACTCTGGTAATGAAGATAAAAATGTCGGTTTTATAAATAAACTGAAAGCAGCTAATATAAAAGTTCATACCCAACTTGTTGGAAAATATCCTTCATTTTCTGTACTAAAAAAGATCAAAGCATTAATTCAAGAGAATAGTTATGATATTATTCACACTCATCTTGTACATGCTGATTTCTTCTTGGCATTAGTGAAAATGGTATATAAGCTAAAGTTTAAACATATTTCAACCAAACATGGGTATGAAGAGAAGTTTAATAATGATTATGGGTTCGAGGCTTCCAAAATCAGTAAGTTTAACTTGTATTATCAGCTCTGCATGTTTGCAGAGAAATATATTGATCGCTCATATGCTATTTCAAATGGATTAAAGGAGTTTTTTATTAATACTAAAATAGCGGAAGCTGATAAGATTGATTTAATTCATTATGGTTTTGATTTTTCAAATGCTTCTTTAGATCCTAATAAGGAGAAATATAGGTTTGGTGACCCTCAATTAGTTATTGTTGGTAGATTGGTTAAGTTTAAGGGACACCGATTTTTATTGAAAGCTTTACCTGATGTTCTCAAAGTTTTTCCTTCTTTGAAGTTGATTATTGTAGGTGGTGGGAGCCTTGATTCAGAACTTAAAGAATATACGGTTTCGCATAATCTTAGCAATCATGTTATATTTACTGGTTATAAACCTAATATACATGATTATATGTTAAATTCTGATGTTGTATTAGTTCCATCTATATCAGAAGGATTTGGTGTGGTATTTTTAGAAGCTTTCAATAATAGAAAGCCTGTGATAGCTTTTGATGTACCCGCGGCCAATGAAATCATTGAAAATAATATTTCAGGTATTTTGGTGCCTCCTTATGATACTTCCAAACTGAGCGATGCAATAGTTTCTCTATTATCATCTAAAAGCAAGATGGATACTATTAGTGCTAATGCATATCAAAGGTTAGGTTCTTATTTTAATTTAGATAGAATGATAGATGAGACTTTATTATTTTATAAAAAAGTTCTTACAATTTAATTCGGTTCTACTGTTAAAATTTATTAAAAAATTGTAATTTATAGCTTAGCTTTGCCTTTAATTTTAAATAAAGTTTTCATTAAATAATGAACAAAATTCAAATTTCTGTTTCTGTTAACACTAAAGTTGTAGTAAAAATCTTAGGAATAATTATAGCAAGTATAATTATTTTGGGGGTTCTAGCACTTTGTATTAGAACTTTTACCAATTATAAAAGTGCTTTAGGTTTTGTTCCTTTATTTGATATGGATAAAGAAAATTCTATTCCAACATACTTTTCATCGCTCAATTTGTTGATTTCATCATTTCTTCTATTTTCAATTTTTCTGCATAAAGATGCTTTAAAAGATAAGTATAGGAGACATTGGCTTTTCCTTTCCCTAATATTCTTTTTCCTATCAATAGATGAAACGGCTAGTATACATGAATACTATTCTGTTTTAATTAAAAATTTGATGAATTTTTCTGGACCAGGTAATTACTCATTTGCTGTTTTGGGGGGTATATGTGTCCTGATTTTCCTTTATTTTTTCAGTACATTTATTTTGTCGCTACCAGCTAAAACAAGAAGTAAATTTGTTTTAGCTGGTAGTTTATTTGTCTCAGGAGCTTTGGGTAGTGAGGCGATTGGAGGATATATTATAGTTGGTGACCTTTCTAACAGTTTAAATTCTTTATTTTATGGGGTGTTCGTTATAATTGAAGAGTCTTTAGAAATGGTGGGAGTTCTATTCTTTATTAGGGCAATCCTTTTGTATATTAAAGAAAGCCTTATTCAAGAGACTAGTACTGTTTTCGAGGGAGATTCAATTGAAGTTTCTTCAACTAAAGAAAGACTTTTAGGTATTCTTTGATAATACTTTATCTTTCTTTGATTATTGCAATTTTTTGAAAGGTTTAAAAATAGCTTTCGATAATACATTCCTTAATCCGTTAATTATTTTCCTTTTAAATTTAAAATGTACTTTTGCTACATATTTGAAATACGATTTTGATAATTTTTGTCTGAGTAATCAGTAACATTTCTATCATTAGAAGATATAAGGCCTGCTTTTCGCAGCAGTATGCGTTTCAAACGCATACTGCTGCGAAAAGCAGGCCTTATATTACAAACTTGCTGTACTGTAAGTGGGGCCTTTGATTTTGTGAATACTTTTAGAGTTGCTTCGTCTTTGGATCCTAGCTTTTGCTTCTAGCTTTTACTTTACCTTGCTTAGTAACTACAGGAATTTTTCTGTTCTCAAACTGACAAATATAGATTAAAGCTAGATAGAAAGGAATGCAAGGGATTTTATATCTAGCTAACGTTCCAAAGTTATAAGTTGAAAATCCAACTGCGAATGCAAATGATAAGGAGAATATAGCTAGAAATAATGTTAATGAATTATTGTTTATAAAAATAAGTAGTTTCCTTATCCCAACTTTTAAAATGGTTCTTATGGTTATTAGCATTAAGAATAGGCTTTCTAATGCACTCAAAAGCATAACCGGATTCTTCGCTTCCCATAGATATGGTCTAAATAAAGTAACATTAATTGCTAATGGAAGTTTTTTTAACAAACCAGTGAGTGATAAATCAAAGTCATCCCCCAAACTATAAGATGAACCCGACTCTCCAGATGAATATTTGATCCATTCAGCTGTTGTTTGTGCGGTTGACTCTAGATTTTCTAATGCATATCTCTTGTCATTTTCTGCTACTTTACCCATAAGCAATAAGGCTACAGGTAAAATGACTATGATCAATAGTGGTCTTATAGAAGATTTAAGTGCGCTCCTTTTCCCTTTATCTAAGCCAGAAGTAAATATCCAAATGGCTGCACCCGGGATAAAGCATAATAATATATAAATCTTTATGGAGATAATTAGCCAGCTGCATATTATAGCTATAAGTGCTGAACTTATTATTCTTGTTTTTTTTATAAATATATTATAGATGCAAAGCATTAGGTATCCTAAAGCGCCTATAGTTAATGAGTCTTTTAGAATACCTGACCCCCAAAAGAACAAGGATGGGAAGAACAAACATGCAATTGCCATATTTTTGTAAAGCAATGGATACATTTTAACAAAGGTGGTATACAATGCCCAAATACCTATAAAACTGAGTGCGCCATACACTACTGCAATTGCAAAGTATGAGTGATTGTTAAATATACCTATCAATCCTGTTAGTCTTACTATTAAGAAACTACCTTCGTCTTTTACCCTAAAGAAGTAGTTGTTTGAAAAATATTTTGTTAAATTGTAGTCTGTTTCTTGTAAATCTATAGTTAAAAGTTTAATAGCTATATAAGGCTCATTCCAGAAAGTACTTGATATTACCCGGCTATAGTGTAAGTATCTTAATGTGTCACCATACCTATAATAGTAAAAATAAATTAAACCTACTGCTATGCTTCCTATAATTTTTAATGTTAATGCAGGTATGAAATATTTTTTAGTAAATCTGTTTGTAACTTTTGGCCTAATCTGATAAGCAAATATGTAAATGATAATCAGATAAATTGGGGTGAAAAATAAGTCTTTTAATTCCATTTTAATTGATGTGTACCTTTATTTCACCTTCCTATTCTTTCTCAAATAAGCCTTAGCTTCTTTCTCCGCATCAGATTTCGAATCTGCTAGCTTCATCACAACCTCGTAGTATTGCTTCGCCTGTCGCACGTTTTTTTCTTTGTCACTGATCCTAGCTAAGTTCACAAAGGAAGAGATATAATAGCCAGATTCCTGTTCGTTAATCTGTTCTGCAAATCTAATACATTGCTGGTAGTATCCTTTGGCTTTGGCGTAATCTCTGTTCCGGTATTGGCTGATATAGGCCAAATAAAAACTGGCGTAGCGACCGCTGATGGCTTCGTAGCCGAAGATTTTGCGATTTATCTTGTCCAGGATTTGGGTGGAAAGCTGCTCTGCCACGGTAAAGTTCCCTTCGGTGAAAGCCATGCGGGCATAGAAGCGCTGGAAATAAGGGTTGTCTGGGTAAGTGCTAGCCAAGTATTGCGCCAGGGACATAGCCGAGGCTCCGTTTTTAGCATCGTTTGCGTAAATCTTCATCAACCAGTACTTGGCCTCAGTGCCGGTGTAGAATCCATTGAAAGCGACTTGCTGGAGTTGCTTCAACCCTAAATTCTTATTGCCTTTGGGGAAGAAGTAAAGCACCGGGCGTAGGAGCGGATAATTCTCGTGGATCCAGATAGAGTAGTAGTTGAAGAGCGCTTCACCAAAAAGAAACTCGTCACTCAGGCCATTGGCTTTTTTGCTTTTTTGGAGGTAATCCAAGGCACGGTTGCTGGTGATGGCTGCTTTTCGCCAGTTTTTCCGCTCAGCGTGCAGCCGGGCACTAAAGCCATTGGCGGCCGAAAGGAAGAAGGCAGCTTCAAGGTTATTTTTGTCTTTGTCATAAAGATCCTCGGCCAGGGTAATGGTGGTGTCCATGTAGGCGAGGAAGTAATTGTCAAATCGTGTGTCGGTAATGTTGGAGGGCACCATCTTCCACCATTGGCTCAGACCGATGAGAAAATACGGCATTGGGTGTTTGGGATACCGGCGGCGCAAGGATTTGAACTGCTTCTCAGCGGTTTCAAACTTGAAATTGTACATGTTATCTACCGCGCCTCCCAACTCATTCATGATGCTCTCGTTGAGTAAGAGCCAGCCTTTGATGTTCAGGGCCTGAGGCAAAACATCCACGGAGTCCAGAATAATGCTCGCCTGCAGAGAATCCAGCAATTTCTGGTCTATTTGTTTGGTGGTGTCAATCACCTGGGCCCTGGCTTGGATAAAGCTGAAGAGAAGAAGAAATAAGAAAAGGGTCTTTTTCATCAAATTATTAAACTTCCTAAAACGCGACAAGCTCATCAGGGGCGTGCGGCTTAAGAGGGGATATAGCCCTCCCACAACATGCACCGGCTTCTGCAGGGTTCAATTTACGTAGTAATACTAAGGCTGTTCTGGGTTTGTTTTTACAAAAATAAGTCAAAAATACCCTATGCCCTTGCATGATCTTCTTTATTATGCGTGAAAAGATCAAAGGCAAGGTTCTTAAGGTAGCTTTCACGGTCCACGTATCAGCGCCAAAGAGTTCCAGAAGGCGGGCCCAAGTGCTTTCTTCTGCTTTTGTTACGTAAACCCGAATTTTAATTTGCTCCAGCGTCGCTTGAAAGAAATCTGCTACTTTTGAAAAAACGCACAACTATGGAATTATTGCGCCAACTCTGCCAAATACACGCGCCCTCCGGGAATGAAGTAAAAATGAAGGAGTTCCTGCTGAAGTATGTACAGGACAACCAAGCCCAGTGGAAGGTGCAACCCCAGATCATCCACGGAAAAGGATTTCAGGATTGCCTTCTGCTGGTGTTCGGGAAACCGCGCACCGTCATTTTTGCCCACATGGACTCCATTGGGTTTATGGTGCGGTACGGCAGTCAACTTATCAAGATCGGGGGACCAGAGTTGATGACGGGCTATGAATTGGTAGGGGAAGACAGTAAAGGCAAGATTTCCTGTACGTTGGTGGTAGATGAAGAGGAAAGAGAGTTGCACTATGACTTTGAGCGGGAAATAGAGCGGGGTACAGAGCTGGTTTTTAAGCCTGATTTTCGGGAAACAGAGGAAAACGTGCAGTGCTGCTACTTGGACAATCGGCTTGGGGTATGGAACGCTTTGCAGGTGGCCGAGGATCTTGAAGACGGAATCATCGCATTCGGGTGCTGGGAGGAGACCGGCGGCGGGTCGGTGGGCTACCTGGCCAAATACATCCATGAGACCTACGGCGTCACCCAGGCTCTGGTCTCTGACATTACCTGGGTTACGGAAGGGGTTCATGCCGGCCAAGGTGTGGCGATCTCACTGCGTGACTCCCTTATCCCCAGAAGAAGCTTTGTGCAGAAGATTATCCGGTTGGCAAAGGAGGCCAACATCCCGTTCCAGGTAGAGGTGGAGAGCGCCGGCGGCTCCGACGGCAAGGAACTCCACTACGGGAATATCCCCTGGGATTGGTGCTTCATCGGGGCACCCGAAGACAATGTGCATTCCCCGGATGAGATCGTGCATAAGGATGACATTTACGCCATGGTAAGTCTGTATAAGGTGCTGATGCAGAAACTTTAAAAGAGGCTGCATAGAGTATAAGGTATATTTGTTTTTTAGGCGAGAAAGATTAGCTTGCAGAGAGCTTCTGTGCTCAGAATCCAAACTAACCAACAAAGCCTTACTTTATGCAGACAATTCTCTACGCAATACCTGCCTTCGGGCTGGTTGCCTTGTTGTACACTGCCATTAAATCGGCGTGGGTTACCAAACAAGATGCCGGCGATGAAAAGATGAGCACCATTGCCCGCTACATTGCCGAAGGCGCCATGGCGTTCCTGAAGGCAGAGTATAAAGTGCTCACGTATTTTGCCGTCATCGCTTCCCTTTTCCTTCTCTATCTGGGGTACGCCGGAGAGAAATCTTCTCCCATTATTGTTCTGGCTTTTTTGATCGGGGCTTTGTTCTCGGCTTTGGCCGGATTCATTGGCATGCGCATTGCCACCAAAGCCAACGTGCGTACGGCTCAAGCAGCCAAAACCAGTTTATCTAAAGCCTTGGATGTGTCCTTTGGCGGTGGATCGGTGATGGGCATGGGCGTAGCTGGTTTAGCTGTGCTGGGCCTGGGTTCGCTCTTTATCGCCTTCTACTATTGGTTTGTGCAACGCGCCGGAGCCTCGGCCAGTAGTGACGAAATGGAAAGGGCGCTGGAAGTTTTGACCGGTTTCTCCTTAGGAGCCGAGAGTATTGCCTTGTTTGCCCGGGTAGGCGGCGGTATCTACACCAAAGCTGCCGACGTAGGCGCTGACCTGGTAGGGAAAGTAGAGGCTGGTATTCCGGAGGATGACCCACGTAACCCCGCCACCATCGCCGATAACGTGGGGGATAACGTTGGGGATGTGGCCGGAATGGGCGCTGACTTGTTCGGTTCTTACGTGGCCACTATCCTGGCTACCATGGTGCTGGGTCGGGAAATCACCGTTACAGATAACTTCGGGGGCTTGTCGCCCATCATTCTGCCTATGCTTATTGCAGGCCTTGGCATCATCTTCTCCATGATCGGGACGCTGTTTGTGCGCGTGAAAGAAGGTGGAAACGTACAAGCCGCTCTAAACATGGGCAACTGGTCTTCGGTAGCGTTAACGGCCATTGCCTCCTACTTCGTGATTGATTGGCTGATGCCTGAAACCTTGAACCTTCGGGGCTATGAGTTCACCTCTATGGGTATTTTCTACGCCGTCATCATCGGTTTGATCGTGGGAACACTTATCTCCATCATCACCGAGTACTACACCGCCATGGGCAAACGGCCGGTAGACACCATTGTGCAGCAATCCTCCACCGGGGCCGCCACCAACATCATTGCAGGTCTGAGCGTGGGCATGATGAGCACGGCCCTGCCGATCATTGTACTGGCAGCCGGGATCGTATTTTCTTATTCTGTAGCCGGATTGTACGGTGTGGCCATTGCCGCCGCCGGAATGATGGCTACAACCGCCATGCAGCTCGCCATTGACGCCTTCGGACCGATTGCTGATAACGCCGGCGGTATCGCTGAAATGAGCGAATTACCAAAAGAAGTCCGCCAGCGCACCGATATCCTGGATGCTGTGGGCAATACCACCGCTGCCACCGGAAAAGGATTTGCCATTGCCTCGGCGGCGTTGACCTCGTTGGCTTTATTTGCTGCCTTCGTGGGGATATCCGGCATCAGTACCATTGACTTGTACAAAGCACCGGTACTGGCTGGTTTGTTTATTGGCGGCATGATCCCATTCATTTTCTCGGCTTTGGCTATCAGTGCCGTAGGTCGGGCGGCCATGGCCATGGTGCAGGAAGTGCGCCGTCAGTTCCGCGAGATCCCGGGAATTATGGAAGGCACCGGCAAACCGGAGTATGACAAATGCGTGGCCATCTCCACCAAAGCGGCCATTAGGGAAATGATGTTGCCGGGAGCCATTGCCTTGATTGTGCCTATTGTCATCGGTTTCGGGTTGAAAGGTGCCTTTGAGGAAGTGTCCAGTGCGGAGATTCTGGGCGGTGTGCTGGCCGGCGTGACTGTATCGGGTGTTTTGATGGCCCTTTTCCAATCCAATGCTGGAGGTGCTTGGGACAACGCCAAGAAGTCCTTTGAGAAAGGTGTCATGATCAACGGCGTGATGGAATACAAGGGCTCAGATGCGCATAAAGCCTCGGTGACCGGCGATACGGTGGGTGATCCATTTAAAGACACCTCGGGCCCGTCCATGAACATTCTTATCAAGCTGATGTCCATTGTGTCCCTGGTGATTGCCCCGCACATTGCCGTGCACGAAACGCCTCCTGCGGCACCAGAGACCAGGCCTAACCTGGAAGGCCGCCTGCACACAGATGAAAAACCAAATCTGGCTTCCACCGCGCAGTTTCAGCAGTAGGTTCTGGCTTAAGACTGTTGTTGTGACCTGATATCAAGAGAGCTTCTCCGTCGCCCTTTTCAACAGAAAAGGGCGACTTGCTTTTAATTTAGGGCAGTTTTGCGCAAATTTGGAGCTTCTTATTTTCAAGCCAGATGCACCACCCAACGGTAAAAATCCTAGACAAGCAGTTCAGTATCTACCTTCCAGAGCGGAAAATCCTTCATAGCGTGGAGATTGTGGCTGCCCGACTAAGCCATGATTACCGTGGGAAAAAGCCGCTGTTTTTGTCGGTGCTCAACGGGGCGTTCATGTTTGCCTCTGACCTGATGAAGGAGCTGACCATTGAGTGCGAGATCTCGTTTGTGAAGCTTTCTTCCTATGAAGACATGCAAAGCACCGGCACGGTCAAGGAGATCATCGGGCTGAAGGAAGAGATCAAGGGCCGGCACGTGGTGATAGTGGAAGACATTGTGGACACGGGCCACACCATCGCCAACCTCTTAAAGCAATTGCAGGGAAAGGAACCGGCCTCGGTGGAAGTGGCCACGCTGCTCCTGAAACCCGAAAGCCTGCAGCACGAACTGAATATCAAATATCCGGCCATGTCCATCGCCAATGACTTTGTGGTGGGGTACGGGCTGGACTACAACGGCCTGGGCCGAAACCTGCGGGATATCTACAAGGTCATGTAGGGCGAGCGCCGTTTAAGGCTTATTTTCTGAAAATCAGCTTAGAAACAGGGGAGACCTGCGGCAGCGGTCAGCCGAATAGCTGTCATTTCCAAGATTTTATTCTTACTTTTGTTTTCTCACAATTTCCATACCCATGCTGAACATCGTACTCTTCGGTCCTCCAGGGGCAGGCAAAGGCACGCAGAGCCAGAAATTAATTGAAAAATACGGGCTTATCCACCTTTCTACGGGTGATTTGCTGCGCTCAGAGATTTCTCGGGGAACCGAACTTGGCTTGAAGGCGAAAGGCCTGATGGACGCTGGTTTGCTGGTGCCTGATGAAGTGGTGATTGGCATGATTGAGTCCAAGATCGCTGATAACCGCAGCGCCGCCGGGTTCATCTTTGACGGTTTTCCGCGCACCGTTCCGCAGGCCGAGGCCCTGGACGTGCTGCTCAGCAAATACGATCAAGGTATCAGCTGCATGATTGCCTTGCAGGTATCTGAAGAGGAACTGGTGAAACGCCTGTTGCTCCGCGGACAGACCTCGGGTCGCCCTGATGACGCTGACGAGACGCTCATCCAGAAGCGTGTGCAGGAATACAACACCAAAACGGCACAGGTGGCCAACTACTATGCCCAGCAGAACAAATTCTACGCCGTAGACGGCATTGGGGAGATTGACGAAATCTTCGCGAAGAACTGCGAGATCATCGGGGCTTGCCAGTTGGCCCTTAACAACAAGTAAAAGATACCCGTCCCGTCAGGCAAAGGAACGATTCATAGCCCTCCTTCTGTTCTGATTAGACGTACATTTTGATACATTACGTTGGAAGCATTCCCCGCAAAGGAATGCTTCCTTGTTAACATAGCGTTTACTTTACCAATACAACAGTGTCATCATCCAACTTTATTGACTACGTCAAGATTTGCTGCCGCTCGGGGCACGGCGGAGGCGGTTCGGCCCACTTGCACCGCGACAAGAAAACGGCCCACGGCGGGCCAGACGGCGGTGACGGAGGCCGGGGAGGGCACATCATCCTGAAAGGCAACTCCCAACTCTGGACGCTCCTGCACTTGCAGTACCAGAAACACGTAATCGCCGAGAACGGCGGATACGGCGGTCCCAGTCACTCCAGCGGCGCTTACGGGAAAGACATCATTCTGGAAGTTCCCATCGGGACCATTGCGCGGGACTCGGAGACCGGCGATATCAAAGCCGAGATCACCGAGGACGGCCAGATGGAGATCATCACGCCCGGCGGCCGCGGCGGACTGGGTAACGCCCACTTCAAATCGCCCACAAACCAGACGCCGCTGTACGCGCAGCCCGGCGAGCCCGGTTTGGAAGAGTGGACCATCCTGGAACTGAAACTTCTCGCCGATGTGGGTCTGGTAGGTTTCCCCAACGCCGGTAAATCCACGCTGCTGTCTGTAGTATCGGCGGCTAAGCCGAAGATTGCCAATTACCCGTTCACCACGTTGGTGCCTAACCTGGGCGTAGTGGCCTATCGCGATTACAAATCCTTCGTGATGGCCGATATCCCGGGGATCATTGAAGGCGCCTCGGAAGGGAAGGGGCTGGGCATCCGGTTCCTGAAGCACATCGAGCGCAACTCCATCCTGCTGTTCATGATCTCGGTGGAAAGCCCTGACATAGCCGAGGAATACGAGATCCTGGTGAATGAGCTGAGGACCTATAACCCCGAGCTGCTGCACAAACAGCGCCTCTTGGCCATCACCAAGGCAGATATGATTGACGATGAACTGGAAGCCGAGATGCGGGAAACACTTCCCAAAGACCTGCCCACCGTGTTCATCTCCAGCATGACCAACAAGAACATCATGCAACTGAAAGACATGATCTGGAAAGAGCTGAACAACGCGTAAACCTAATCGCCTAACCTATTTAGGGGCCGTTTTTGTAAAAGAAGGGCCAAAACAGGAAGCGCCTTTCTGCTGCCAAGTAGCTTTGAAAGCCTGGTTATGGCTGCCATTGCTGCGGCATGGAAAGATGCGTTTTACACCCGAAAATGCCAGAATGACATAAAAACAGGTTTGGCAAAATAGTTGCCTCTAGTCAGGCACCCAGAAAAGAAGAATAAACATCTGAAAGGATAAAGAACACATATGAGTACAGCAGCTGAACAAAATCCTCAGGAACAAGAGAATATCCAGCCTGAAAACACCGAGGCAACCGAGTCTACCGCAACCGAGCAGGCAGAACAGCCCAACGGCGAGGCTCCCGCTACCGAAGGCGGCGCTTCAGAAACCGATGAGCTGCGCGACAAATACCTGCGCCTGCACGCCGAGTTTGACAACTTCAGACGCCGCACCTCCAAGGAGCGGTTAGAGCTGTTCAAGACGGCCAACCAGGAACTGATGGTAGCCTTGATCCCGGTTTTGGATGACCTGGAGCGTGCCCAGACGGCCATGAAAGATGCGCAGGACGTAAACGCCGTGCGCGAAGGCGTGGAGCTGGTGTTCAGCAAGTTCCAGAACCTGTTGCAGCAGAAAGGCCTGAAAGCCATGGACGCCGTAGGCCAGCCGTTTGACGCCGATGTGCACGAAGCCATCACGCAGATTCCGGCCCCATCGGAAGAAATGAAGGGGAAAGTGATTGACCAAGTAGAGAAAGGATATTACCTCAATGACAAAGTGGTTCGCTTTGCCAAGGTGGTAATTGGAGCATAAGAAGCCATGGCAACCAAAAGAGATTATTACGAAATACTGGGCGTAGCCAAAGGGGCATCACAGGAGGAGATCAAGAAAGCGTACCGCAAGATCGCGATCAAATTTCACCCCGATAAAAACCCCGATGACCCTACTGCCGAGGATAAATTCAAAGAAGCAGCGGAAGCCTACGAGGTTCTGAGCGATGAGCAGAAACGCCAGCGTTACGACCAGTTCGGGCACCAGGGCGTGAACGGCGGAGGCGGCTTCGGCGGCGGTGGCATGAACATGGAAGACATCTTCTCCCAGTTCGGCGACATCTTCGGCGGTGGTGGAGGCGGCGGTTTCGAAAGCTTCTTCGGAGGCGGCGGACAGCGCGGCGGCAAACGCGTGCGCAAAGGCAGCAACCTGCGCATCAAACTTAAACTTGATCTAGAGGAAGTAGCCAAAGGCGTTGAGAAGAAAATCAAGGTAAAGCGCTACGATGCCTGTAATGTCTGCGACGGAAACGGTTCCAAGAACGGTACATCCCTGAATACCTGCGGAACTTGCCAAGGCCAGGGCCAGGTGAAACGCGTGGTGAACACCATGCTGGGTCAGATGGTATCTGCTAGTACTTGCCCTACCTGTAATGGCGAAGGCAAAACTGTGAGCCAAAAATGCGATGCCTGCCACGGTGAAGGCCGTCAGCTCCGCGAAGAGGTGATCTCCATCAACGTGCCTGCTGGCGTAGCCGATGGCATGCAACTGTCCATGGGCGGCAAAGGAAACGTGCCGGAGCGCGGCGGTATCCCCGGCGACCTGTTAATTCAGATCGAAGAAGAACCGCACCCAACCCTCCGCCGTGACGGAAATAACGTCATGTTTGAGCAGTACGTGAGTTTCGTGGATGCTACTTTGGGCGCCAGCGTGGAGGTTCCAACCATTGAGGGCAAGGTGAAGATCAAAATCGATCCAGGAACCCAGTCCGGCAAGATCCTGCGCCTGCGCGGCAAAGGTATCCCGGACATCAACGGCTACGGCAGAGGTGACCAACTCATCCATATCAACGTCTGGACACCTAAGAACGTGAACCCAGAGGAACGCCAAATCCTAGAGCGCCTGCGCGAGTCCCAGAACTTTGTACCTAATCCCGGCAAGAACGAAAAAGGCTTCTTCGAGAAAATGAAGGAGTACTTTCAATAAGATGAGTTCTGCGTCTTGAGTCCAGAGTTCTGAGTCAGGAAATATAAACATCGCCCGCTTTCTTCATTGAAGGCGGGCGATGTTGTTTTAGGACTGGTTTTTTAAAAACAGGATCTAAACCCGATAAGTGCTCACTTGCAAACTGAAATGCTTTGACTTAGCTTTAGCCTGACGAACTAACCGCTATTCCCTTGCAACCCATTCTCCAGATACAGGGCGTGAGCAAGCGCTATGAAGCGCATCAGGCCTTGAGCAAGGTTTCGTTTGAAGTACCCAAAGGCAGTATTTTTGGGCTGTTGGGACCAAACGGAGCCGGCAAAACCTCGCTTATCCGCATCATCACGCAAATTACCGCCCCAGACGAAGGACACGTTTTGTTTGAAGGTCAGCCGCTGCAACCCAAACACGTGCAGCAGATTGGGTATTTACCTGAGGAACGAGGCCTTTACAAGAAGATGAAAGTGGGGGAGCAGTTGGTGTATCTGGCCCGGCTCAGAGGTTTGGAGAAGTCGGACGCTACCCAGCGCATCAAGGTTTGGGCCGAGCGGCTGGACCTGAAACCCTGGCTTAACAAGAACGTGGAGGACCTTTCCAAAGGCATGCAGCAGAAAGTGCAGTTCATTGCCACGGTGCTGCATGAGCCCAAACTGCTTATCCTGGACGAGCCTTTCTCAGGCTTTGATCCGGTGAACGCCAACATTATCAGAGATGAAATCCTGAAACTGCGGGACCAGGGTTGTACCATTATTTTCTCTACGCACCGCATGGAATCCGTGGAGCAGATGTGTGACTACATTGTTATGATCAACCGCTCACAGAAAGTGATGGAAGGAAGCGTGAAGGAGGTGAAGTCACGGTACCGCAGCCACACCTACCACGTGGAAGGCATCGGGAAACTGATGATCATGTCGCCGGACTTCAAAGTGCTCACTCAAGCCCAAAACGGAAACGATTTCAAAGCCGAGGTGCAGTTAGAGCCGCAGGTGGGCCCTAATCAATTGCTGCGTTACCTGACCGAAAGGGTGGAGGTGCACGGCTTCCAGGAGAAGGTGCCCAGCATCAATGACATTTTCATTCAAACTGTAACCCAAGAAGCGCATGGATAAGATTTGGTTAGTGTTTCAGCGCGAATACTTGGTGCGCGTCCGTAAAAAAAGCTTCATTGTAATGACCATTTTGGGGCCGCTGTTGATGGCCTTGGTCATGATCGTGCCTATTTGGCTCGCGACCATGTCTGATGATACCAAGGTGGTGCAGGTGCTGGACGAAAGCGGCTACCTGAAAGGGAAACTTACTTCTACTGAGGAGCTGAAGTTTGTAACAGTACCAGGACCAGTTGAACAGGCAAAACAAGTGTACCTGACGTCAGAGGACGCTGCTTTGCTGTACATTCCTAAAATAAACCTTGAAAACCCGCAGGGCATTCAGCTGTTTTCCCAGAAGAGCACCAGTTTGGCCATGAAGAGCTCGCTTGAAAAGCAGGTGCGGCAAGAGTTAGAGGAAGTAAAGTTTGTTAACTCCGGCATTGATCAACAGGTGCTGGACAAAATCAAAGCCCCGGTGAGCATCCGGACGGTGAATCTGAGTGTCGAAGGAGAAAAGAGTAGTGATGTGGGCGTAACCACGGGTGTTGGCTTTATCGGGGCGTTTTTGGTATACCTGTTCATTTTTATCTACGGGGCCCAAATCATGCGCGGCGTCATTGAAGAGAAAACGAGCCGAATTTTGGAAGTGATGGTTTCCTCCGTGAAGCCGTTCCAACTCATGGCTGGTAAAATCTTGGGTATCGCAGCGGTGGGGTTAACTCAGTTTATCCTTTGGATTATCCTGACCTCAGCGGTCTCTACTGGCGTGGCCTCCACTTTTGACATGAAGCGCTTTTCCGATGAACAGATTGGGCAGACCGTACAGGGCATGGAAAAGGAGCGAGATGTGCAGCAGGCGCAGGAAATCAATGAGCTGTTCAGTGCCACCCAGAACCTGAACTACCCCTTGCTCCTCGGGAGCTTTCTCTTTTACTTCTTAGGAGGATACCTGCTCTACGGCGCTTTGTTCGGGGCCGTGGGGGCCGCTGTAGACTCTGAGACCGATAGCCAGCAGTTCATGCTACCCATCACGGTCCCGCTGATTTTATCCTTCATCGTGGCCCAAACCATCATCATCAAGAACCCCAACGGACCAGTTGCCTTCTGGATGTCTATGATTCCGTTCACCTCGCCTGTGGTCATGATGCTGCGCATGCCGTTTGGGGTGCCTACCTGGGAGTTGCTGCTGTCTATGTTCTTCTTGATCGCAGGATTCATCGGGACCATTTGGGTCGCTGCCCGTATCTACCGGGTAGGAATCCTGATGTATGGAAAGAAGGTAAACTACCGTGAGCTGTCTAAATGGCTGTTCTACAAAGGCTAGTAAAAAGTCGCTAGATATGGGTAGCTAGATATTAGACAAACTATTAAAATAAAGCAATCTCCAATATCTAGAGTGTAACATACATTTCCAGCCCGTTTTCCGGAAAACTGCCCTGAAACATGAAAAAGATACCGCTGCTGCTGTTGTCAATTCTGTTCCTTACCTCTTTCACCATGGATAAACCTGCGTATCGTTTGTTTCAGGGCAGTGGCAAGTCGCTGAAGTACGAGAAAATGCTGAAAGAACTGGCTTCCGCCGATGTCGTGTTTTTTGGCGAGCAGCACAATGATCCCATCGCGCACTGGCTTCAGTTAGAACTCACCAAAGACTTATTCCGGCTGCACGGAAAGCAATTGCTGCTTGGTGCCGAGATGTGGGAAACCGATACCCAAGCGGCACTGGATTCATTCCTGTTGGGGCAACTGGAAGAGCAGAAGTTCATAGAGGCAAGCCGCGCCTGGCCCAACTACAACACCGACTACAAACCAACCCTAAACTTCGCGAAGGCAAACGGTATAAAGGTCATTGCCACCAATGCACCCCGCCGCACGGCCAGAATTGTAGCCCGGGAAAGTTTAAAGGGGTTAAATGCTTTGCCTGGTGAAGAAAAGCAGTGGCTCGCTGTGCTACCTATTACCGTTGACCTGGAACTGCCTGCCTACAAACGCATGCTCAGCATGTTCGGGGATTCACACGGCACCTCGGCGGCTTCCGCCCAGATTGTAGAGGCGCAGGCCTTGAAGGACGCGACCATGGCGCACTTCATCAGCAAAAACCTGCAACGAGGGCAGCGCATGTTTCACCTCAACGGTGCTTATCATTCAGACCATCACGAAGGCATTATCTGGTACCTTCACCGGCTTCGTCCAGAGTTGAAAGTCCTGACCATTTCTACCGTGCTTCAGGCGCAGCTGGAAGATCTGGAAAAAGACCATCTGAAGCGCGCGGATTTCGTCCTGGCAGTTCCTGAAAGCATGACTAAAACGTATTAAGGTGCTGACTTTTAAATGAGCTGATGTTCTAATTTTTTGTTTTAAGGCTGTTTTATTAAGAATGGCCTTAAAACGGAATATCAGTGAAACAGCAGAAATGAGTTGATTTGCTTATCCTGTTTTTAACCCGATTTTCAAAAAACGGGCATAAAAAAAGACCTGCCAATTAGCAGGTCTTTTGAGAAGAGTAAGCAGGGAATGTTATGCTGAGAAAGAGCTTCCGCAACCGCAGGTACTTTTGGCTTGTGGGTTGTTGAAGACGAATCCGCGGGCGTTGAGACCGTCCTGGAAATCTACTTCCATTCCCATCACATACATTCCGTGTTTTTTATCCATGATCAGCTGAACACCGTCCAGTTCATAGATCTCGTCGGCGTCTTTGGCCTTGTCGAAACCCAGCAGGTAAGACATGCCTGAGCAGCCGCCGCCTTGTACACCAATCCGTAGACCGTATTCTTCCGGCACGTTTTTATCTTTCATGATCACTTTCACCTCGTGCAGGGCACGCTCGGTAAGTGAAATAGGGGCTTTTTTTACAGTTGTGCTTTCCATAGTAGTGGCTTATGCGCCGTAAAGTTACTAAAAACTAGACTGTTTCTACACTGAGGCGCTATACAATAAGAAACCAAAAAACCAGGAAAATGATTCAGCGGCAACCTGTTCAAATTTTTCCCGATATTTACCTTGCGAACAAACGCTTCTAAAAGCCTTACCTCCTGTTTTACGCAAGTAGAAAGGCCGCGGCTATTCATCCTTTATCTATGACCACAGACACTTCTTCTATAGTTCTTTTAGTTTTACTGAGTTCTATTCCAGCCCTAATCATCGGGGGAGCCATGTATTTGCTTACCCAGAAGTACCTGGAGCGTGACTACCGGAAAAAGGTGCTGGACATCAGGCTGAAGAACAGCGAGACTATTTTGCCCATCAGGCTGCAGGCCTATGAGCGGATTATTCTTTTTCTGGAACGCATCACGCCCAGCAATCTATTGATAAGGGTAAGTCCATCTGGGTTAACGGCTTCAGATTTTCAGACGCAGTTGCTGCAGGAAATCCGGGCGGAGTACACCCACAACCTTTCGCAGCAATTATACATGAGCGAGGCGGCCTGGCAGCAGGTGAAAAAAGCCAAAGAAGACGTGGTTTCCATGATCAACCAGAATTACCAGAGCCTGCAGGACAAAAGCCGTGGCACCGAATTAGCCAAACGCGTTTTGGAGAATGTGCTGCATAGTGAGGTGGACCCTACCGTACAGTCTATCCAGTTTTTGAAACGAGAGTTGCACGAAATCTTCTAACCCGGCTTCAGCATTTTCAGGCTGTACATCAGGGGAAGTTTGTCTTCCATCCCTTTGATCCGCCAGAAGCCGTCTGGGCTCTGTACGGTTTTAGAGAAGCAGTTGTAGTAAGAGTAAGGCAGTTCCTGGAACCTGGTAAGCTGAAGTTTCTGGTTCAACAGCGAGGTAATGACTTCGCTCAGGGCATGGTTCCAGGAGTACTCAGTGTAGTGAATAGGCGCATCCGGATCTGCGTAGGTACCCGACGATTCCTCCACAATGGGGCCGCCAGTGTTGAAGTAAGGGTACTGAACCTGGGTGAAATCATTGTCAAACATCCAGACGGCAGGGTGGAATTCAGCCATGAAAAAGGTGCCGCCTGGTTTGAGGAAGTGCGCCACCACCTGGGCCCATTTCCCCAGATCGGGGAGCCAGCCGATGACGCCGTATGAAGTGAAGACAATGTCAAACTGGCCTTCCAGGTGCTGGGGCAGATCGTAGACGTTGCAGCACACAAACTCCGCATCTAACCCCAGTTCCTCGTTCAGTTGCCGTGCCAGCTCAATGGCCTCATCAGATAAATCCATTCCTGTTGCTTTAGCCCCCAACCGCGCCCAGGAAAGCGTATCTTGCCCGAAATGGCATTGCAGATGAAGCAGCTTTTTGCCCCGCACATCGCCCAATGCCTCCAGTTCCAACGGATTCAGACTGCTTTTCCCCTTTCTGAACGCTTCAATATCATAGAACGTGGAGTCTTTGTGTACCCCGGTACGCAGGTTCCAGGCTTGTCGGTTGAGTTCAAAGTAATCTACAGAGGTGTCCATGGCGTTTTAGGCTTGTTTCTATGAAAGTAGGCAAAAAAAGGGAAAGAAGGTAGAGGCAAGCTTCTGTAGGCTATAGAGTTAGGGTTCTGAAAACCCGCTTCTGAGAGGCTGATTTCCGAGTGTTTTCTAGAAAGGGAAAGATAACTGCCCGCCTTGATGCTTGCCGTAGTTTAGGTTAGAGACGGTGATGCCCAGCAGCCTGACGGGTTTGGTGGGAAAAAAGGGCGTGCGAAGCAACTCGGTGGCGATGTCCAGCAACACTTCCTCGGCCCGCACTGATGAAAAGAAGGTTTTGCTGCGGGTGTTGTTGGTGAAATCGTGGTACTTGAGCTTGAGGGTGACGGTCTTGCCCGAGGCTTCCAGCCGGTGCAGGTCATAGGCGACTTCCTCGGCCAGGCGTTGCAACTCGGGCAGCATTTCCTCCTCAGTTTCCAGGTCCTGCATGAACGTGCGTTCAGAACCAATGCTTTTCCGGATGCGGTTCGGTTCTACGGGGCGTTCGTCCTGAGCGCGCGCGATCTGGTAAAAGTAGGAGCCCGATTTCCCGAAGTGCCGCCGCAAATCCATCTCAGAACGGTTTTTCAGGTCGGCGCCGCTATGGATGCCCAATTGCTTCATCTTGGTGGCGGTAACGTCTCCGATGCCGTAGAATTTCTCAATGGGCAAGGCTTCCACAAAGGCCTCGGCTTCGTCGGGCAAAACCACGGTGAGGCCATCAGGTTTGTTTTTCCCGGAGGCCACCTTTGCCAGAAACTTATTGAACGACACCCCCGCCGACGCCGTCAGCCGCGTTTCCTGATAGATCTCGTATTTGATGCGCTGCGCGATGAACATCGCCGATTTCAGGCCCTGTTTGTTTTCGGTGACATCCAGATAGGCCTCGTCTAGGGAAAGGGGTTCCACGAGATCGGTGTAGCGCAGGAAAATCTCCCTGATCTGCCTTGAAACCTGCTGATACACCTCAAAACGCGTGGGCACCATGATGAGGTGCGGGCATTTACGAAGGGCCACCTGCGAAGGCATCGCCGAGAAAACCCCGTATTGCCGTGCCTCATAGCTAGCCGCCGCCACCACACCCCGCGCTTTGGAACCACCCACCGCCACCGGTTTTCCGCGCAGCGCCGGATTGTCGCGCTGTTCCACCGAAGCAAAGAACGCGTCCATATCTATGTGGATGATCTTGCGCAAACGTTTATCTGGCTAGGTGAGGGAGTAAGGTGAAACGGAGGTTTTAACCTGCAGGAAAGAAGCGAAATGATCCTGGGTAAAATTATTTCGCCCTGATTTACAAGCGGAAAACGACTGCAGATTTTTGTTTGTAAAATGATTGGTGAACTTGCAGCGTTAGTCTACGTACTGCGAAGTTAGTCTATGAAACCAAGATGGGCTAGTTTTGCCCGTAGGTTCTTTCTATTTACCTTTAAAACCAAACACCCTTAACCTCTTCCACTATGAAAATCAAATCTTTACTGTCTCTACTCGTTTGCGGCGCGGCTAGCCAATTCATGATTGGTTGTTCTTCCAGCCAGTATTTTGACTTCAGCACTCCCGCTACCACTTATCATAAAGCCGCACCTGCTCCGGTTGTGGCGCCAACTGCGGCTCCTGCCGCCGTTGAATCAGAGGCAGTAGTTGCCCAGGCTCAGCCTGAAGCCGTTGTTGCACCTATTGAAGCGGCCAAAGCCAAAGAAGCACCTGTCATGGAGGCCAATGCGGCCAAGCCGGTAGCCTCCAGAGAAGTGGCCCGCACGGCTCCTATGACCTCCGCGGCTGTAGCTTCTGCTTTGGAAGCCAATCCGCACGTGAAAGAACTGGCCAATGAGCTGGCCTCCGCCAAAAGCAAGAAAGACGTGAAAACGGCTACCAAAAAGATCATGCGCGAAGCCAAATCGGTGAAAAAGGCCAATGCCATCAATCAGTACATCAAAATCGGTCTGATTCTGTTGGTGGTAGGTGCTTTGCTGAGCTTGATCCCGGGTCTGGGCTTGGTAGGTGCCATCGCGGCCATCGTAGGTCTGGTCTTCATCCTGCTTGGTTTGCTGGAAATGTAGATCGCCAACAGGCAATACCTTTATAAACAAAACCGGCACTGTCTTCCAAGGCAGTGCCGGTTTTGTTTTAGGCCTGTTTTGATGAAAACAGCCTTTAAACAAGTGCTTAATCATCGTTTCGATGCAGGTAATACAAAAGGTAACCCGCCAGAGTAATTGCTACCCTGATAACCCACCCTAAAGGTCTTCCCCAGTTATCCACCCACAAAAGCAGGAAGTGGTTCGCTCCAAAAGAGGCCACCAGCAGGGAGACCAAACCAACCAGGAAGATGAGTAATCCTAAGAATTTCATAGGCGGCAAAAGTTAGAGGAGCGATTGAACAAGGAATATAGGCAAGATGCAGGTCTTCCTTTATTTCCATATATACCTAAGCCAGAAATTTGAAGTATGATCAGCTATAAAAAGAGAGGTACCGTTTAGAGGCCATTTTGGTGAAAACAGCCTCTAAACGGTACCTTTAAAAACAAACAAGCTCGTTTGCCTGAAACCTTAGTTATCGTATCCCTGCGGAACTCCGCCGGTACCCGCCTGTGCCGGAATGCCTAGTTTACGCTCGCGTTGTTGTTGGTACTGCTGGAACTGCGTCACAGAAAGAACGCTTTTCAACGACTCCAGACGAGTGGCACTGATCAGATCCATAGTGGCTTTAAGCTGGCGCGGATCGTTTTTGTGGTCTTTCTTGGCCTGCTCCAATTGCTGGATGCTGGTCAGGTTAATGGTTTTCACCCGGTTAGCCTGAGCCGCATTGAGTTTCAGGTGCTTCGTCATGGTGGTGGTCATGGACTGTGCACGGGCCTCAGGCGTAACGGCCGGGTTTTGAGCCTGGCTAGCAAGGGTAGTAAAAGCAAAAGCCAGCAAAAAGATAATCCTCTTCATATTCATTTAAGTGTTAATGCATCAGGAAATGGGGACTCCCACATCGGTTCTCAGACGCCGAAAGCAGATAGTTTTGATCCGGTTACTCAGGGGCAAAGATACAAATACCGGGCCAGCTTCTGTTGGGTCCCGGGCCAGAAAAGCAGGACTATAAGTGCGGGGTTTCCGCTAATTTCGCCTTATCTTTGGTATCCGTTGCCTGCCTTTACAACGCAGCAAGGAAGGAACAGAGTCTTTTTCAGAACGATTATTTAGCATGCCAGAAAACCATTTCAAGACGATTGCGGGGGAGCTGCAAGTAAACCAGAAACAAGTAGAGGCCACTGTGGCGTTGCTGGACGAGGGAGCCACTGTGCCCTTCATCGCCCGGTACCGCAAGGAAGTAACCGGCAGCCTGGACGAGGTAGCCATCGCTGCCATCCGCGACCGCGTAGAGCAACTCCGCGAGCTGGACAAGCGCCGCGAGAGCATCCTGAAATCCTTAAAAGACCAGGAGAAACTTACCCCCGAACTGGAAGCCCAGGTTTTGGCCGCCGAAACCATGGCCGTGCTGGAGGACATTTACCTGCCGTTCAAACCAAAACGCCGCACCCGTGCCACCATCGCCCGCGAGAAAGGCCTGGAGCCACTGGCACAAAGGCTATTTGAGCAAGCTAATATGGATGTTGCCTCTGAAGCCGCCGCGTTCGTGAGCGAAGAGAAAGAAGTAAAATCCACCGAGGAAGCCTTAGCCGGTGCCCGCGATATCATTGCCGAGTGGGTGAACGAGAACCCCGAGGCCCGCGCCAACATCCGGAACCTGTTTGAGAAGAAAGGCGTGTTCAAAGCGCGCGTGATTCCGGGCAAAGAAGAGGAAGGCCAGAAATACAAAGATTACTTTGAGTGGGACGAGCCCATTGAGAAAGCGCCATCGCACCGGATCCTGGCCATGCGCCGCGGCGAAAAGGAGATGGTCTTGATGCTGGATGCCCAACCAGAGGAAGAAGCAGCCTTGGCTATCCTGGAAGACCAGTTCGTGACCGGCCACAACGCCGCCGCCGAGCAGGTGAAACTGGCCATCCGGGAAAGCTACAAACGGATGCTGCGCCTGAACATGGAAACCGAGGTGCGTCTTTCCTCCAAGAAGCGCGCCGATGAAGAAGCCATCAGAGTATTCGCTGATAACCTAAGACCGATGCTTTTGTCTGCGCCGCTAGGCCAGAAACGCGTGCTCGCCATTGACCCGGGTTTCAGAACCGGTTGTAAAGTGGTGGCGCTGGATGAGCAAGGCAAACTGCTGCATTACGAAGCAATTTTTCCGCACAACGGGGCACACCAGGCCACTACCGCCGGACAGCAGGTAATGGTGATGTGCCACAAATACCAGATTGAAGCCATCGCTATAGGCAACGGAACCGCCAGCCGCGAGACCGAGACCTTCGTGCGTGGCCTCGGCTTGCCCAATACTATTGCCATTGTGATGGTAAACGAAAGCGGTGCCTCCATCTATTCGGCCTCAGACGTAGCCCGCGAGGAGTTCCCGGACCAGGATATTACCGTCCGCGGAGCCGTTTCCATCGGTCGCCGTTTGATGGACCCTTTGGCCGAGTTGGTAAAACTGGATCCTAAATCCATTGGCGTAGGGCAGTACCAGCATGACGTAGATCAGAATGCCCTTAAGCACAGCCTGGACGATGTAGTGATGAGCTGCGTGAATGCCGTGGGCGTGGAAGTAAACACCGCCAGCAAGCAATTATTAACTTACGTTTCTGGCTTAGGGCCGCAGTTGGCCCAGAACATCGTGGACTATCGCAACCAGAACGGACCGTTTAAAACCCGCAACGAACTGCGCAAAGTAGCCCGCCTTGGCGACAAAGCTTTTGAACAAGCGGCCGGTTTCCTGCGCATCAGAGGCGGCAAGCACCCGCTGGATGCCAGTGCCGTGCACCCTGAGCGTTATGCACTGGTTGAGCAAATGGCGAAAGACGTTAACGCTACCGTAGAAGACCTGCTCAAAAACGCCGAGCTCCGCAAGAAGATTGACCTGAAGAAATATGTGTCTGACACCGTTGGTCTGCCTACCCTTCAAGACATTTTGAGCGAATTAGCCAAGCCCGGCCGTGACCCCCGCGAAAGCTACGAGGTGTTCAGCTTCACTGAAGGTGTGAACGAGATCAAAGACCTGCGCCAGGGCATGAAACTGCCGGGCATCATCACCAACATCACCGCCTTTGGGGCGTTCGTGGACATTGGGGTGCACCAGGACGGGTTAGTACACGTGAGCCATTTGTCTGACCGTTTCGTGAGCAACCCACATGAAGTGGTGAAAGTAGGGCAGAAGGTGGAAGTCACCATCCTGGAAGTAGAAGTAGGCCGCAAACGTATTGCGCTCTCCATGAAAGGTGACCCACAGGCCGCTACCTCCAGGCCAAGCCGTGGCAATGACCGCAAATCCGGGAACACCGGAGCTGGTAGCAGCAGACGTGATGCCCCAGTAGAGGAAGAGGATATGGCTACCAAACTGAACAAGTTGAAAAACATGTTCAGGTAGGCAGATTTATAATAGTAAACAGAAAGGGCTAGTGATTTCACTGGCCCTTTCTGTTTTAGGTGTGATTTGGAAAAACAGGCCCTATACTGAACAACGGTTGAAGTTTCAGATTCTCCCCTGGAGGAAAGATAAAGAGGGGTGTTTACAAAGGAGAGCACGCGTTCCAGGCTAATTACAGAAGGTCACTATTTTGGAGCCAAGACATAATCAGCAATGCGTGACCTAGCAGGTGTAAACACCTCTCTAACTCCCCTCCAGGGGAGAATCTCGGCTTACTTTGCCGTTATTCAATTCGGTAGCATTTAGCAAGCCTGCTGTACGAAATCTCTCTACTTTGCCGCCGCAGCTACCTTCTTAGACTTAATCAGCTCCATAGTAAACTCCAGGTCTATATCGCGTTTCTGGATAAGGTCCTCGGCAGTGTACTCTATAGGGAAATCAGGTAGTATTCCGCGGTCTTTGTGCGGGTAGCCAGAAACGGCCATGAAGTAGTTCCACTGTGGAATGGCGATTTCAAGGTCGGTGTTGGGGAGTTTGACGGGTAAGTGGAAGCCGCTGGTGTTTCCATAGTAGCCGCCGCCGGTTTCACGCCCTATAAAGGTGGCGCGTTTGTGATGGTGGGCTATGGCGCAGAACTCTGAGGTGACGGAGAAGCTATAGCCATCGGTGAGAACATAGACATCGCCTTTGAAGGGGCGCTTTTGCGGTTTCTGCTCCCGCAGGGTTTTCTTGAACCGGAAGGTGTAGTTACCGCCTTTGGTCTTAGAAATGAGCCTGCGGTAAATGGGGTACATCTCGGGGAGCCAGATGATGTTCTTCTCAAACGTGAACTTGTCTTTCTTGGGCACCAACATGCTGTCATAATACCTGAACTTCTTATCGGTGAGGTAGGAGTAAAGCAGGGCGCCCCATTTGTCTACTCCGCCTTCGTTGCCGCGCAGGTCAATGATGAGGTGCTGGGTGTTTTTGGCGTTCATCTGCCAGAAGATGTCTTTCATCACTTTCTCTACATCCATCTCGTTTTTGTAGATGTTGAAGTTCTCAATCCGAAGCAAGGCGGTGTTGTGGTCTTTGTAGGAGACCCTTATTACGCTTTCCTTCTTTTTCTCCCGTTCCTTTTCCAGTTCCTGGATGGTTTCTAAGGTAATAGCTGGTACCTGGACTGCCTTAACTTCTTGGCTTCCCGGAGCCTTGAAAGCAATTTCATAGGTAGGGGAGGCACCAATGTACGTGCCGTAGTAAAACGGCAGGAAGTTGTCCAGAGATAGCCATTTCACGGCCTCGCTATTGCCATCGGCGAAGAACACGGTGGGCAGGAGTTTGTCTACCAGCGCTGGGATGGGCATTCCGTTGATAGAGACTATCTCTGAAGCCAGCGGGATAGTGGTCGTACCCGCCAGGTTTTGCACCAGGTGCGCCTTTTTGCCGGTGAAATGCAGCTGCAGCGGGAAGAGTTGGTCCAGGTTGTAGTAGTACTGGCCGTGTTTCCGCTGGCGGGGCATCCACTTGATGTGCCCGTCTTTCAGGGCAGTAACCAACGGAGTGGCGGCCACAAAAAACTCCTGCTGCGTCATGGGGCGGGTGAGCGTCTGGCCCACACTATCAAACAGCGCCTCGAAGCGTTCTTTGGAGGTGTAGCGGTACATGCCGGGGTGCGCCTCGTTGAGCACCTGGTGCATGAAGTGGAGATCTTCCTGCAACTGGGCAGGACTGAACTGCTGCTTCGGGTCAGGAGCAGTTGGGGTTGTCTGGCTTAAGCCCGGATACGAGCCCAGCATAAACAGGGAGATTAGACAGCGTCTCAAGAGTTTTGATTTCATAGGTGTAGAAATGATTGAACACTGCAAACCTAAAGGTGGGAGAGACGCCAGTCGTCCGGCCCGCTAAGTTCAGACCTATTTTATCCGTTGTTTATAGCTCATCCGCTGAATTCAGACGGTTCTCGGCGTGGGTTCTGACATATTCAGACGGGGTTTTTCCGGTCTGTTTTTTGAAAACGGCATTAAAAGTGGCTTTGGAGTTGAACCCGGCTTCTTCGGCCACAGCCAGGTTGGTAAGGTGCCGGAACTTGGGATTCACCAGCATAAGTTGCGCCTCGGCTACCCGGTACTGGTTAATGAAATCGTAGAAATTCTTTCCTAGCCGGTTGTTGATGATTTGGGAAAGATGGTGCTTGGAGATGCCCAGTTTTTCTGAAAGTTCCTGAATGGTAAGCGTGGGTTCCAGGTACGGCTTCTGGGTGTCCATGTAGGTGAGCAGTTGGTCCAGGTACGTTTGGCTGTCTTCCTCCCTGAGCGTGGACTTCTGGTATTTTACGGCCGGGGCGGTGTTTGGGGGCAGTTCTTCCAGAACCGGCTCTAAAACAGGAATTGGTTCCTCTTCTCTTTGGGCGGGAAAACTTGGTTCTGGTGCGGTTGGGGCTTCGGTAAAGATGCGCGGCTGGGCCAGGGTTTTGTAGCCGATCCAGTAAATCAAGCCGATCACACCGAAGTAATGCAGGTGGTAGCGGTAAATCTGAATCAGCACCGGCACTTCCAATTTCTTAGCATAGAAAGCGACAATGGCAACGACTATAATTACCAGCATGAACAAACTGAACTGGAGCAGCCACTGCAACCTGATTTTCTCAACCTCAGAAAAGGAGTTGGCGATCTCCCTTCGGTAGCGGCGGTAGTTCCAGAGCGAGAGCAACAGGTAGAAACTCACCATCACCAGTGCCAGTTGCCCTATGAACCCGAAATCATCTTTGGAGGCTAGCTCAAAATCATTGAGGTAGGCAATCTTCTCTTCGCGGCTTTTCAGGTAATAAGGCAGCAGATAAAAGAAGACCAGCAGGGCTGGGAGAAAATGCAGCGCATCAAGGGGCCTGAACCTAGGGTTCTCGTGGGTCAGCTTGGCGGAGAATAGGTAGATGAGGGGCGCAAAGAGGATGGGCAAAAGCCAACTTACCTTGCTCAGGTGCGGAAACGCCAGGAAGAACTCGCGGGTGTCAAACGCCACCAGCACCGACTGCAGGGAAATCAGCAAAATCAGAACCGCCAGCAGTCGGTTGGCTAACTGGTTCGTGCGGCGGGTAGCCAGCAAAAAAGCCAGTACCAGTCCCTGAACCGCTCCTCCCACCAAAATGATTTGTACCGCCTGAGTAGACATTGCCCGTGAACGCTTTACCTACCCAAATGTAGGCAAAACTTCAGGAACGTACTTTTACCTTGGAAAATTACTATGCCGCCAAAACAGCTTTTCTTGGTAGTTTGACTTAAAAATGGGCCTTTACTTCTATTTTAAAGGCTTTTCTGGGAAAATAAGTCTAAGACGGTTGGTTTTCAGGGCGTTATTATTGATAGACAAAGATTGACACTTTATTACCCTAATGCAATTCATTTGTTGGTTCTCTCCAAAACCTCAACCCCAGAAAGAAAGTTTATACAGTAGTGCCTCTTGCTATCTTGTTTGCGCAGGAAAGCCTATGCCCCTGTGGCTAAACAGGAGCAAGACAGACAACCCAAACCTATGGAAACCGAATCATACTTGCAACTGGATACCGACCGGCTACACCTGCTGCTGGTGTTGCATTGGCAAGGTTTTGTGCCCAGTGAGGTATACCGCGAGGGGCTCCAGGAAGCGCTGCAAGTCACCAGGAAAGGAGGGCTGCAGAGCTGGGTGATGGACATGAAACACATGAAAGTCATCCGGCAAGCCGATCAGGAATGGACCATCGCTACCTGGTTTCCTACTTTCCAGTTATTGGGAATCAGGCGGCTAGCTTTTGTGGTGTCTGATGACATCTTCAACCAGATGGCCGTTAGTAGCATGGTAGCTACGCTGCGGCCCAAGATGCGCACCGAAGTAGAATACTTCCAGGAACTGAACTCGGCGCTTAGATGGGCGCAGGAATCATCCGGCACTCTTAGCGATTTTGGCCGGTTTTCCGTAAAATAGCCCAAAAACGACATTCCCCTCTGCATGAACATCAAGAAAAAAGTAAACGTGATCCTTCCGCTGGAAGGTGGCCGCTTTGTGGCCTTAGGCGTATTTGTGAAAGCCGCCGAGCAGGCGCAGTGGTCAGAAAAAGAAATCCAGACGGTGATAGACGAGGTGGTAGAGGCCGAAGAAGCCGAGGCGCTGTCTATCCTGCAATCGTACACCGTTTCGTAACCGTTTCTTTGCCATGCCCCTTAGCCCCAAACTGGAAGCCAAACTCAGCAAAACCTACGAGCCCGACAGCCGTGTGGACGATGTGTTCGCCGGTAACGACCTCACCTTCATCACCGACAAGCAAGGACACCCCATCACCCTGTTCATCGGCAAGCGCAAACCAGACGGCAGCATCACCGGCGAACGCTACGTGCGCCGCCTGAAATTTGCCCCCGATGGCATCACGCTTGCCTCCAGCCACTGGGAAAACAAAGGCAAAGTCACCCGCTTCTGATTTCGGGCCGATTTTCTAGAACCAAGCCTGAAACATCCACCGGCCTCAACTTTGAACCTGGCTTTGGTATTCCCAACTCTTTCCAGAATTCCCGCCGTACTTGCGGGTAAATGCCACGGCTATGAAAATACTGGTGATAGAAGACGAACCCGAGATGCTGGAGACCCTGGTGCGCTCACTTCAGCAGGAGCAATACCTGGTGGAAATCGCCTCAGATTATGAAACTGCGTTGGAGAAAGTGGGCGTGTACGCCTATGACTGCATTCTGCTTGACATCAACCTGCCGGGCGGCAGCGGTTTGTCTATTTTAGATGAACTCAAGAAACAACAGAAAACCGATGGCGTGATCATTGTCTCGGCCCGGAACTCGGTGGATGATAAAATCCAGGGCCTGGAACTGGGCGCCGATGATTATTTGCCTAAGCCGTTCCACATGGCCGAACTGCACGCCCGGGTTAAATCGGTGCTGCGCCGCCGCAAGTTTGAGGGGCAGCATCTGCACCAACTTCAGAACGTGCAGATAGACCCAGACAAGCACCAGGTGTGGGTAGCGGGGCAAGAGTTGGTGCTCAACCGCAAAGAGTTTGACATTCTGCTATACCTGGTCACGAACAAAGACCGGTTAGTGAGCAAAACCGCGCTGGCCGAGCACGTCTGGGGAGATTACATTGACCAAGCCGATAACTACGAGTTTATCTACTCGCAGATCAAAAACCTCCGGAAGAAACTGAAAGACCACGCCGCCCAAATAGAGATTCAGGCCATTTACGGCATTGGGTATAAACTGGTCACGGCATGAAGCTGCTCAACCACGCCACTGCTTACCTAGCGGGGCTGCTGCTGGTGGTCATCTCCGCCTGGGCGGCGCTTTTCTACTTCAACATGCTGGACGAAATCTACGACAGCATGGACGATGGCCTGGAAAACCAGAAAATACTGGTGGTGCAGAAAGCCAGCCGCGACAGTACCGTGCTGAAGCAAAACGACTTTGAGGCCGGATATTTCAGGATAAAGGAAATCCCGTTCACGTTGGCCATCCACCGGAAAGACCGCTACCAGGATACGCTCATGTACATGCAGAACGAGAAAGACTTTGAGCCCGTGCGCATGCTCACCTCGGTTTTCAGGAAAGGAAACAAATTCTACGAGCTGCGCGTGATTACCTCCATGGTGGAGGAAGACGACCTCATTGAAGACCTGCTGTACTCGCTGCTCTGGCTGTATCTGGGGTTGGTGTGTAGTATTCTGGTGGTTAACAACCTGCTTTTGAAACGAATCTGGCGGCCTTTTTACCACATCCTGCAGCGCTTGCAGCGGTTTAAGCTGGAAGATGCCCAACCCGTGCCCGTGCAAAAGACCAATATTGAAGAATTCCAACTCCTGAACCAGACCGTGGAGAAACTGCTGCAACAGAACGTGGCCGCATACCAGAACCAGAAAGCGTTCATAGAAAACGCCTCGCACGAATTGCAGACTCCGCTGGCCATCAGCCTGAACAAACTGGAACTGCTCGCCGAGAGCCAACCCCTGCACGAAGAACAGTTGGTGCAGATTGGTTCAGTGATGGAGAACCTGGAGCGCCTTACCCGCTTGAACAAATCGCTGCTGCTGCTCTCCAAGATAGAGAACCGGCAGTTCGGGCAAGAAGAGGAAGTCTGCGTTTCTGCCCTTCTGCACAAAATTCTGGATGATTTCACCGATCAGCTTTCCTACAAAGGCATCTCCCCGGAGGTACACATCCCCGAAGAGGTTTCGCTCAGGGTGAACCCTGATCTGGCCGCTATGATGGTGCTGAATCTGCTCAAAAACGCCATCGTCCATAACGTGCGAGGGGGCTTCCTGCGGATAGATCTGTCCAAAGAAGCCTTGGTGGTAGAAAACTCGGGCCGGCCTCAGGCTTTGGATGAGGAGAAAGTGTTCACGCGGTTCCACAAAGAAGAGGCGTCAGTTACCTCAACCGGGTTGGGTTTGTCCATTGTGAAAGCCATTTGTGACCTGTACGGTTTCCAGGTAAAATACAGCTTCGGGCAGGGGCATAAGTTTACCGTTACCTTTTAGGGAATCCATTTCTTGTTTCAGGCTTCTTTTTCAGAAAACAGGCTGAAAGTGCGCTTCAATACTTTTTAAACGCAATTCAGCAAGAATTCCTCTGTAGTCTGGCCTATTAAAAAACTCCTGAAAAAAAATCCACTTCTTTTTAGATTCCCAATTCTTTCCTGTTTTGGGTCTGACCTTTGGCTTACAATAACTTGAAAACCGAAGCTTTAGACCTATGAAAACACTCTTTTTAGCCTTTCTGGCAACAAGTAGCAGCCTGTGGAGCTGCAGCCAGAATATCACCCCATCGCAGCTACCATCGCTGGTGCAGAACTCCCTGCAGGCGAAGTTCACCGGAGCCCAGTCCATTGACTGGGAAAAACACGGAAACCTGTACGAGGCAGAATTTGAGATGGCCCAGGTAGAGCACACCGTTCTGCTGGATGCCACCGGCCACATCATCAGCCATAAGCAAGACATCGCGTCTACGGAGCTCCCGGCACCTGTTTCCATGGCCCTGAAGCGCGACTATCCCGCTTTCCTGATGGACGATCTGGAGAAGGTGGAGAAAGACGGCCAGATGTTTTATCAGGTAGAGTTGGAGAACAACAACGAGGAGGTGCACAAGGTATATACTCCCAACGGTGCATTGTCAAACGTAACCTATTGGGAATAAGGCAAGTGATTAATTAACTGAATATCGGGTGGGCTGTTTTAAGCCCCATTTGTCTAAAACTGCCCTTAAGCCCCAAGAACATCTAAAAGTAAAAAGGCAGGAGAACGACTTTCCCGCCGAATGGCAATTTTCTAAAGAACCGAAACTATGAAACGCATTCAAATCCTATGTTTAAGCCTGCTGTTGTCCCTCACCACGCTGGCCTGCGACAACAGCAAAGCCCACGGTTTTGCCGATGAAAAACCCAAAAAAACCAAAAAAAAGAAAACCCCCGAGGTAGCCTCCACCGCCATACATGTGCAGCAGAAGTGGGAAGTGCCCGAGATTCTGAGGGAAGTATCAGGTATCGCTTTCCTGGGAGGCGGACGGTTTGCCTGCGTGCAGGATGAAGCCGGCGTAATCTTTATCTACAACACCGCCACCAATTCCTTGGAAAAACAAGTGACCTTTGGCGCCGCCGGCGATTATGAAGGCATCGCGTTGGTGGGCAGCACCGCCTATGTGCTCCGGAGCGACGGGCACCTGTTTGAGGTAGCCGACTGGCAGTCTCCTGTCCTCAAGATTAAGGAGCATGAAACCGCCCTGAACGAGGGCCACAACGTAGAAGGCCTTACCTATGACCCGCAGCATAACCGCTTGTTGCTGGCCATTAAAGGAGAAGAAACCAACGGCCCCGAGTACAAAGGCGTGTATGCTTTCGATCTCGGTTCCAAATCATTATCGGCGCAGCCTATCTTCAAACTGAGTTTGAAAGACCCTTTGCTGCCCCAGGGCACGGCCAAAACCCTGAGCAAAACCTGGCAACCTTCGGAAATCGCCGTCCATCCGGTGACCGGTGACATTTACCTGACCGAGGCCTCTAATCCGCAGTTGTTCATCTTAAACTCAGATGGCAGCATCAAACAGCGGCACAAGTTAGATGACGCGGCTTTTTACAAGCCAGAGGGAATTGCGTTCAGCCCATCTGGAGAGCTGTACATCTCCAATGAAGGCAAGAAAACCCCGGCCAACATCCTGCGCGTGAACCTGGCCCAAACAAACTAGGCACTCGGGCTGTTCTATTCCTCCAAACCGGCGCGTTATGATTTTAGACAGAAACCTGAAGTGGGAGGTCATCGTCCATTATACCTGGAAAAGCATGCTGTATTACCTGCTGCTTTCGGTGGTGGTGTACCTGCTCCACGATTATTTTGAGGTGCTGCAGCTGCATTTGCCCTTCAGTACCTTAACGGCTTTGAGTACCGCGCTGGCCATTTTCCTGGGTTTCAAGAACAGCAACGCATATGAACGCTGGTGGGAGGCCCGGCAGATCTGGGGACAGCTGGTGAACAGCAGCCGATCCTGGGCCCGCCAGGTTCTGACCATGATCATCCCCACGGATGAGCAGGATGCCGAGTTGGTAAGGAAGCTGCAGCACCGCATGGTGTACCGGCACCTGGCGTTTGTGCACGGGCTGCGGGTTTTTCTGCGCAAACCCAAGCCCTACAACAGCACCAAGCAAGAAGAGATCTTTGAGGAAACAAACGAATACACAGACACCGTGGCCTTTCTCCCGAAGGAAGAGTACGAGGCGTTCTGGCATAAAAACAACCCGCCTAACTTCCTGCTCAACGTGCAGGGCGATGACCTTCGGAAGGCCTTTGAGCGGGGCTGGCTCTCAGATTACCGGTTTGTGCAACTTGAACAGACGCTGGTGGAGTTCAACAACATTCAGGGCCGGAGCGAGCGGATCAAGAACACGCCTTTCCCACGGCAGTACAGCTTTTTCTCGCGGGTATTCGTGTTCATTCACGCGTCCTTGCTGCCTTTTGTGTTTGTGGAGGAGATTGGCTGGGCCAGTATCCCGGTGTCGGTGATCATCTCGTTTGTGTTCCTGTGCCTTGACCTGCTGGGCGAACGCATGGAAGACCCGTTTGAGAACCGCCTGGAAGACGTGCCGCTCACCCAACTTTCGCTCTCCATAGAAACCAACCTCAAAGAACATTGGGGCGATAAAAACTTCCCTCAGGCCAAAGACCTGAAAAAAGGCGTCATGTTGTAAGGCAATTCTGTTTTTACTTCGATTCGGCAAAAAGCAGTTTCCCTGTTTCAGGCCCGTTTTTTCTAAAATGGGCCCGAAACAGGGGAACTGCTTTTTAGGATGTCTAATACCCGGCTTCTGTCCGGTGAACCGTGCCCGGCGTCATTTTGGTCAGAATGGCTTGTCCTACAATCAGCAACCCCACAATGAAGTGCGGCTCCCAGATGTAGTCATGGAAGAAGAAAAGCCACGGAGATAAGGCCAGAAAGAAGCCAATAGCCAGATCGCTAATGATGTGCGCGGGCATGGGAATGATTTTCATAGCTCCGGTTTCATTACGCGTCATGAGGGCCTGTAGTAAAACCACAGCTCCTACTCCAATAGGAAAGTGGCTTTCAATGCCGCCGCGGTAAAAACCAAACAACCAGGGCGACGCAATCAGCAAGCCCGCGATAATATAGTCCATGATGCCATGGACACTGGTAGGGATAATCCGCATAAGAGCCTCCTTTCAGTTAGTAGAACAGTTATCACTCATTTTATACGCGCTTGGAAGAAGTTAGCTAATGGTATATATCCTGATTTTCAAGTATTTGTAAAAGTATTACTACCCTTTGTGAAAACAGGGTTTCCTTTCTCGGTTCTATTTCATATTTTAGGTGATATTAAAATGATATCAAATTAAATTAGATACTATGAAAGCAGAAAAAACATTTCATCCCGCCTCGGGCTATGCCATCCTCATGCTCGTGCTGCTCCTGATAGGGGCTGGGGCAGCCTCCATATATTATTTTGGGCCAGGAGTTCTGGCGCCGTTCTCGTTGGTTTTCGTTTACTTATGCAAGGGCTTCAAGATTGTGAATCCCAATGAATCCAGGGTGCTCACCCTTTTTGGGGAGTACAGCGGCACCATCCGGCAAAACGGGTTCTTCTGGGTGAACCCTTTTCTGGTGGCCAAAAGCATCTCGCTGCGCGCCCGTAACCTTGATACCACACCCATTAAGGTGAATGACAAACTGGGGAACCCTATCATGATTGGGGTGGTGTTGGTGTGGCGCGTAGAAGAGACCTTTAAGGCGGCTTTTGAAGTAGACAACTACGAGACCTTCGTGAAAATCCAGAGCGAATCTGCTATGCGCAAACTGGCCGGGGTATACCCCTATGACAACTTTGAGAACGATGCCGAGATCTCCCTGCGGGCCGGTTCGCAGGAAGTGAACGACGAACTGGAGCGGGAACTCATGGAGCGTCTGGCCATTGCCGGAATCCATGTGCTGGAAGCCAGAATCAGTTACCTGGCCTACGCCCAGGAAATTGCCAGCGCCATGTTGCAGCGCCAGCAAGCCACCGCCATTGTGGCGGCCCGCGCCAAGATAGTGGAAGGCGCTGTAGGTATGGTAGACATGGCCTTGCAACAACTCAACGACAAACGCCTCGTTACACTGGACGATGAACGCAAGGCCGCCATGGTCACCAATCTAATGGTTGTCCTTTGCGCCGACAGAAGCGTACACCCCGTGGTGAATGCCGGAACCTTACATCACTAGCCTATGGCCGAGAAAAAATCATTTGCCCTGCGCATGAACGCAGACATGATGAAAGCAGTGGAGAAGTGGGCCGCAGATGAGTTCAGAAGCACCAACGGGCAGATAGAATGGATTGTGCAGGAAGCCCTCCGGAAATCGGGCCGATTACCTGCCCCAGCACCTACCCCGGAAGAAGGAGAGTCCCCAGCTCAACCAGCAGATGCCTAGTTTCTGGCTTAAATTTTCTAAACGGGCTTAAAACAAGCACATTTCTGTCTGGTTAATGTCCCTGCCAGGCTTCCTTCAGGCTGCCGAACCTTGAACCCTGGAGAGGTTACTCCTTTTTCAGTAGAAATACGGCAATAAATAGCGTATATACATGAAGGCATTTATAGGAAATTCTATATCTTAAGCTTTGGTTTACCCTTAAATTAAAGACATCTATCCAACAAGTTTAAAGTATAGAACTATGGATTACCAAGTTAAGAACGCCGATGGCCGGCTGGGCATTTTGATGCCGGGCCTGGGGGCGGTGGCCACCACGCTGATCGCGGGGGTAGAGGCCATCAAGAAAGGCCTGTCGCAGCCGGTGGGCTCCCTCACCCAGATGGGCCGCATCCGGTTGGGCAAACGCACCGAGGACCGCCATCCCCTCATCAAAGAATTTGTTCCCTTGGCCGGGCTGGAGGACATCGTCTTCGGGGGCTGGGACGTGTACGCCGATAACGTCTTCGAGGCGGCCTCCACGGCCAAGGTGCTCGAGCCCATGCTGCTGCACGCCGTCAAGGCCGAGCTGGAGGCGATCCGGCCCATGAAGGCGGTCTTCGACCGGGCCTACGCCCGCAACCTGGACGGCACCCACGTCAAGGAGGGCGCCGACAAAATGGCTCTGGCCGAGATGCTCATGGACGACATCCGCGAGTTCAAGGAAGCCAACAACTGTGACCGCCTGGTGATGGTGTGGTGCGGCTCCACCGAGATCTACATCGAGGAGTCTGAGGTGCACCAAAGCATCGAGGCCTTCGAGGCAGGTCTGCGCAACAATGACCCAGCCATCGCGCCGAGCATGATCTATGCGTACGCGGCGATCAAGTCCGGGGTGCCCTTCGCCAACGGCGCCCCGAACCTGACCGTGGACATTCCCGCTATTGTGGAGCTGGCTAAAGAGAACGGCATCGCTGTCTCGGGCAAGGACTTCAAGACCGGCCAGACGCTGATGAAAACCATCCTGGCCCCGGGTCTGCATGCCAGAGCCTTGGGCGTGAAAGGCTGGTTCTCCTCCAACATCCTGGGCAACCGCGACGGCTACGTGCTGGACGCCCCTGAGAACTTCAAAACGAAAGAAGTGAGTAAACTGAGCGTGCTGGACGAGATCTTTAAACCGGAATCAAACCCCGAGCTCTACGGCGATATGTACCACAAGGTGCGCATCAACTACTACCCGCCCCACGGCGACAACAAGGAGAGCTGGGACAACATCGACATCTTCGGCTGGCTGGGCTACCAGATGCAGATCAAGATCAACTTCCTGTGCCGCGACTCCATCCTGGCCGCCCCGCTGGTGCTGGACCTGGCCCTATTTACTGATCTCGCGCAAAGAGCCGGCATGTCGGGCATCCAGGAGTGGCTGAGCTTCTACTACAAGTCCCCGCAGACCGCTGAGGGCCTGGCCCCCGAGCACGACATCTTCAAGCAGTTGATGAAACTGCAGAACACCCTGCGCCACATGATGGGCGAGGACCTGATCACCCACCTGGGCCTGGACTACTACCAAGACCTGGTCGACACGCTGTGATCACCCTATGGTTGCTGTAAGTACCCTATGATGCACCTACACAGACTCCTCTCCACCGGCCTGGGCATCGGGTACGTGGGCAAGGGCGGGGGCACGGTGGCCGCCGCGGCCGCCTGCCTTTGCTGGTACCTTTGGCAAGGGGGTGGGGAGGGGCTCGTGCTTTGGCAGGTCAGTGTGACTTTTCTGATCACCGCCATAGGCGTCTGGTCGGCCCATCAGGTGGAGCCCCTCTGGGGCAAGGACGACAAGAAGGTGGTCATCGATGAGGTGGCCGGCATGTGTCTTACTTTGATAGCTATTCCGGTTACTTTTCCGTACTTGGTGGCAGGGCTGGTGCTGTTTCGTTTTTTTGACATCGTAAAACCCCTCGGCATCAGAAAAGCTGAGGAGGTAAAAGGTGGTTGGGGAGTGATGCTGGATGATCTTTTAGCCGGTGTCTGCGCCAACCTCCTTCTTCAAATTTTGGTTTACGTAAAGCTATTTTAGATGCTCACATTTTTAAAGGCTCAGACTGCCTCTGTGGGCGCCACTGTGGTTGATTTTCTGGTGACCGTTCTGGCGGTAGAGTTGTTGGGGAGTTGGTATGTTTTGGCCACGGTGCTAGGTACCGCCTCGGGGGGTATCACCCATTTCGCGCTAGGCAGAGAGTGGGTTTTCAACGCCGAGGATTCCAGTCTGGTGGCCCAGGCCTTCCGGTATTTTATTATCTGGAGCGGCAGCCTGTTTTTAAACGCCGCCGGAGTTTACCTGATCACGCATCACACGGGCGTCAGTTATATTATCTCTAAGGTTATTACCTCGCTGGTGGTAGGAGTGGGGTATAATTACCAGATGCAGAAAAAGTTTGTTTTCAAGAAAGACACCACTTACAGCTAATCGTTTCACGAAGGGAAACAAATGGAAGCAACTGAAAAAATGGGCGTAGATTCTACGGTGAAGAATAAGAAAGCACCTGGCGAGAAAGCCTGGAAAGTGTTCCTGCAGCAGGGGATCTACAAGATTGTAAACCCATTCGTCCGGCTCCTGATCAGGCTGGGGTTCACGCCCAATGCCGTCACCACCACGGGGTTCATCATGAACGTGGGAGTAGCCATCATCTTTGTGATTGGCGGCGAAAGCGAGAACCACAATGATTTCTCCTACGTGGGCTGGGCCGGTTTCCTGATCATGATGGCGGGCCTCTTTGACATGCTAGATGGACAGGTAGCACGCATGGGCAACATGGGCTCCACCTTTGGGGCCTTATATGACTCGGTGCTGGACCGCTACAGCGAACTGGTGATGTTCCTGGGTATCTGTTACTACCTCATGTCGCACCATTACTTTCTCAGCTCGCTTTTCGCGTTTATTGCCATGATCGGGTCCATGATGGTGAGCTATACCCGGGCCCGGGCCGAAGGATTGGGTGTGGAATGCAAGGGAGGCTTCTTCCAGCGGCCTGAGCGGGTGGTGTTGATTGCCTTGGCGGGTATGTTCTGCGGGTTAACGGCCTCACTTATCGGGCCAGACTACAAGCTGTACGTGCCGGGTCTTCCGTTCCACATCTTCGAGACCATGTCTGTCTTCACCATTCCTATCACGGTGCTGGCCATCTTCACCAACATCACGGCCTTTACCCGGCTGATGGAAGCCCGGAAAGCCATTGAACTGAAGGAGCGGAACCAGGCTCTGAACCGATAAGCCACGTTTTTTCTGCTGATTTTCTAGAAAGCGTTTAGGGCCTGTTTTATTAAAAACAGGCCCTAAACGCTTTATTCCCCAACCTGCAAAGTTGATTTAAATAATTCCAGCATCGGCTCTCCCTGGCGTTTCGGAATGGGGAAGCCCAGAAGTTCGGCCATGGTGGCGGCCACGTCTACCTGGGAGCGTGGTTTGCTGGCGAGCGTTCCGGGTTGCACATCGGGGCCCAGCATCAGCAGGCTGATGTGGCGGCAACCCTCGCAGTTATCGCCGTGGTCCTGGAAGCGGCTACCCGTGTGCCGACCGTGGTCGTTGGTGACCAGCAGGGTGGTGGTGTTCTTGTAACCAGGCTGTTTTTGCAGCCATTTCCATAAATCGGCCACTAAACGGTCGCTTTGCCTGATGGCTTTGAGGTAGCCCTCCCAGTTGTCTCCGTGGGCCTCGGTGTCAGGTTCCCGGAGGTTAATGAGCACCAGTTTGGGCTTGTGCTTGGTGAAAATCTGCTTGGCGATCCGGATGGTGGTGGTGTCTGGACGATTGCCGCTTCCGATCCCGTTCTTCCCGCTGCTGGTAGCCGGCGCATAACGGGCCGCCGAGTCTGGGCTGTAGGTGCGGGCCAGTATCTCCAGTTTGTCTTTGCTGGTGATGATCCAGGCATCGGTTTCTGGAGCGCCGGTAAACTGCCGGTAGTAGTGGAAGACCGAGGGGAGCCGGGGCAGTTCGCTGCCGTTGTTGTTGATGTTCTGGTGTTGCCCCGTGGTCAGGGCCACGTGCCCCGGGTTGGTTTTGGTGACCCCTTTGTTAAAGAACTGCGGATGGAAAACCCCTTGAGGTGCCAGTTCGCGGGCCATGCGCGGGATGTTGGCGAACGTGGAGTCTCCCCAGGAATCTGAGTACCGAACTCCGTCAATCACCACCAACACCACATTCTTCGTGGCATACGGCCCGCCAGGCTTCTGCTGAGATACAGCAACCGTAGGCGTGGAGGTTGTAACCGCTGGGATTTTGCTGGTAATGGTAGAAGTTGAAGTAGATTGCTGGCAGGAACCCAAGCCTGCGGTGAAAAGAAAAGACAGAAAATGCAGCGAGAGACGGAGGACCATGTGTTCTGATGTATTGTGTGACCTGCCTACTACGGGTAAAGCAGGTATTTGGCTCTAACTTGTTTGAAATAAGAGAGTTCATCGGCCCAGGTCGATAAAATATCTTTGGGAGAATCACCAGCCTGCAGGCGCTGGCGTGTGACATCGGTTTTCCATAAGCCGTCCAGGCGAGTGTTCTTCCATTCCAGTTGGCTTGGGTAAAGCGTTTTCAGGGCGTGGATGATGTACAGCGTGGCCTTCGCCGATTCAAAATTAGTACGGTCCGTGACGATGGCCTGGGCTCCGGAACAGGTCTGGCCCACAAACTTGGGCGGATAGATCCGGATGCCGTCTATCACGCTGTCTGGTTTGAACTGCACGGGTTTAAAGGTGATGCCGGCCAGTTTGTAGCTGTTGAGTTGTTTGGTCAGTTTTTCGCCGTCAATCCAGGGAGCGCCAATGAACTCGAAGGGCTGCATGGTACCCCGACCCTCCGAAACGTTGGTACCTTCCAAAATGCAGGTGGCCGGGTACAAAGTAGCGGTGGTCAGGTTGATCATGTTGGGCGAGGGCTTGATCCAGGGCAAACCGGTTTGGTCAAACCACTGGCTGCGGGAGTAATGGCGCATGGGTACTACCATCAGCTCGGCTTGGGGAAGCTTTTTGGCAGCGCGTTCGCCGTTGAACATGCGGGCCAGCTCGCCCACCGTCATGCCATGGGTGATGGGCAGAAAGTTGGGGGTAAGTACGGGCTGCTTCGCATTTTTGCCCACGGCGCCATCCACGTAAAGCCCAGTAATTGGGTTAGGACGGTCCAGCACAATCATGGGTTTCTTGTTTTCGGCGGCGGCCTCCAGGACGGCCTGCATGGTAGCGATGTAGGTGTAGTAGCGGGCCCCTACATCCTGGATATCGAAGAGCAGTAGGTCTACATCTTTCAGCATCTCGGGGGTGGGTTTGCGCAGTTTTCCGTAGAGTGAGATTACCTTCAGACCCGTTTTCTGGTCCACGGCATCGGCTACGTGATCATCGGCCTCGCCCCTAATGCCATGCTCCGGGCTGAAAAGTTTCACCACCTTCACGTCGGGGCGGGCGTGAAGCAGATCCACTAGGTGGCCTTTGTCTGGCATCACGCCCGTGTGGTTGGTTAAGATTGCCACGCGCCGGTTCTGGATGAAAGGGAGAAACTCAGGGGTAATCAGGCGTTCAATACCAATGATCACCCGCTGCGCCGGGGCAGTTGTTTTCTGGTCCTTTTTTGCTTGCCCGAGGGCCGTTAGGTGCAGAAGGGAAAGAACTGCTAAAAGCCCGAAAAATGGGGAGGGGAGAAGTCGCTTCATTACAGCAATATAGCAAAAGAAGCAGAGTTTGTACACCCTATTTTATCGGCTGCTTTAAGCCCATTTTACCTGAAACATACCAGAAACAGAAAAGACTGCTACAGCCCGTCGCCGTACTTGAATTGTGAATTCACCGTGACTGGTAGCTTGCCCTGCGGAGAAATATCGCCCATGAGCATTCGGGCGGCGGCGGCCTGTACTGCCGGTAATTGCTGGTAACCTACCAAAAGGGCGGTGGCCTGGTCAATGTCCTGGAATCGGTTCAGGGTATAGGCGTTGTCAAAGAGAACCACTACGCTTCTTTTCTTGCGGATCAGTTCATCTACCAGGTTTCGTTCTTCGGTAGAAAACCCCAGGTTGTTGCTGGGCCTGATGCTGGGACCGTAAATACTGATGAGCAGGAGGTCGTATTTAAGCAGTTCCTTGCGGAGTTTCTCCAGGTATTTTTTGGAGCTTTTGCGGGGCAGGAAGAAGTCCTTGGTAGTGAGCCGGCTGCCCATCTGCTTCTGGAAAAACGTGGTCCTGACGCCGCCTACTGCCAAGCTCGCCACTTTCCGGCGTTTCTTCTCTTCCAGCGGAATCATTTTGCGTTTGTTCTGCAACAGTGTAAGAGAGCCTTCTGATAGCCGCCGCAGCATCTCGTGGGCATGCGGGGCGTGTAAATCCTGGTACAGGCTATCCAGGGGAATGGGCTGGTACTTGTTCAATCCTACCCAGAATTTGGCGGCCAGTACCTTTTTGCAACTGCGGTCAATCTGCTTCTGGCTTAAGCGGCCCTGCCGGATGGCGGCTTTGATGGCCCTTAAGGCCTCGGGTACGCTCACCAGACGTTCCAGCACATCGTTGCCGGCTTCCAGGGCCATGACCTCGGCCTCGCCGGGTTTAAAATACTTCGTCACGCCTTTCATGACCATGGCATCGGTGAAGATGAGGCCGCTGTATTTGAGCTCGTTTTTCAAAATACCCGTCACAATGGGTTTGGAAAGGGAAGCAGGCAGATTGGCGGTAGAGTCTAGCTTGGGCAGGTGGATGTGCCCTACCATGATACCGCCCACGCCGCTCTGGCTGAGGTGCCGGAACGGATGCAGTTCCATGGAATCTAGGCGTTTGCGGTCGTACGTGATGACGGGCAAATCATAATGCGAGTCAACTTCGGTGTCGCCGTGGCCGGGGAAGTGTTTGGCGGTGGCAATGATGCCGTTGTCCTGCATGCCCAGCATCTGAGCCAGGCTTTTGGAGCTGACATCGTCTTTGTTCTCCCCAAAGGCCCGGTAACTGATGATGGGGTTCTTGGGGTTATTGTTCACGTCTACCACCGGCGCGAAGTTGAGGTGCATGCCTAAGCGTTTGAACTCAAAGGCCATCTCGGCCCCCATCTGGTAGATAAGGCTGTCGTTGTTGATGGCCCCCAGCAGCATGGGCAAGGGGTACTGCATGGCGCTGTCCATGCGCATACCAATCCCGTTTTCGGCGTCCATGCCAATCCAGAGCGGAATTTTGGAAACGGCTTGCAGGCGGTTGGTCATCTTGGCTTGGCGCACGGGCCCACCCTGGAAGAAAATAAGCCCGCCCACTTTGTACCGCCGGATGAGCAGTTTCACGTCTTCTTCGTGCTGAGGTCCCTGGTTGGAGAATACCTCAATCATCATCAGCTGCGTGATGCGCTCGTCGGGTGACATCCTACGGAAGACTGAGTCTACCCACTTGTTTTTCCGGTTGAGGGTAGTGATGAGCTCATTGGGATACTTGATGGTATCTTCGGGCGAGATGGGCTCTGGTTTGAACACCACCGTTTCTTCTGCGTGCGGATCTTTCTTTTTACACGCCGGAAAAGCCAGTAAGGTCAGTACCAGCAAAAGGCTATACGTGCATACAAAAAAGTTTCGGGCAGAGGGTGTAAGCATGATGAATGGGCAATAGGTACAAGGCTTAGAGAAGACCCGGGGGATGGGTTCCGCTCTAAAAGCCTTTACCATACGGTATCTACCTGCCTTGGTTGGCGGCATGTTGGTAAACCTCTGGGGAGGACTACTTAAGTATCAATTCAGTTGGCAAGGTGTTACAACTTTAGGGCCATTCTGAGCCTCTTTTTGGAAAATCAGCTTCAAAACAACCTTCGGATTGGATTCTAAGAGAAAAGCCGCTGCGCGAAAGAATCTAGCAGCGGCGTTTCTAAAGAAAAAGTAGGAAGATGTTTTAGGCCTTCTTTCTGAAAATCTCGGCGAAAAACTGTTTCATGTCTTCCCAAGACCTACGGTCCGCGTCGGCGTTGTAAGCGGCTCCTTTGCTGATGTCAGAACCGGCATCTGGGTTGGTGAAGGCGTGTACCGCGCCGCTGTAGGCGTTAAACTGGTAATCTACCTTGGCGTCGTTCATTTCTTTGAAGAACCCGTCTAACTCAGCTTTGGGAACGAAGGGGTCAATGGCTCCGTGTGCTACCAGCACCTTGGCCTTGATGTTAGCCGCATCCGCCGGATTCGGGGTGCCCAACCCTCCGTGGAAACTCACGACCCCGGCGACATCGGCTCCGCTACGGGCCAGTTCCAACACCGTGGTTCCCCCGAAACAATACCCAATGGCCGCTACCCGCGAGGCATCTACGTTGGCCTGTTTTTTTAATTGGGCTAACCCGGCGTTTACCCGTTGACGCAACAGCGGAATGTTGTTTTTGTATTTACCGGCCTCGGCACCCATAGCCTCCGGTGTGGTAGGTCTGACTCCTTTGCCATAGATATCTGCCGCGAAAGCCACGTAGCCCATCTTTGCCAGTTGATCGCACCGTTTTTTGGTGTAGTCGCTGATGCCGTTCCATTCGTGCACGACCAGAACCGCCGGCAGCTTTCCTTTCTTAGAGGCATCGTAGGCCAGGTATCCTTCCAGGGTGGTAGAACCTTCTTTGTACTCCACCAACTGGGTTTTAATCTGTTGGGCCTGCGTGGAGAGGTGGGCCAGGAAAATAAGGGCCAATGCTAGCGTCAGCTTTCTCATAGGAATGTGGTTTTTGGTGTAGGGCAATAGATTGCTTCTTTACTTAAATCAAGTTGAAAAGATCGCCTAAGTCCTTACGAAGGTAGACCTAAAATTGGCTGTAAAACAGCTCAACCCCAGAAATGTTGCCCTAGGCCGTCTTACCTCCAAAATATCGGAATTTGCCGGCAAATAAAGGTCGGAGGCCTTAGAACGTAGATCGCCCCACTTTGCCGGGCTACATTCTTTGGTGCCGGGAAAAGTGGGGCGATTAAGATCTTTAACAGATTTTTGTCAGAACCGGAGGGAAGCATTTACCCCAGCCTGACCCTGCTGCCAGGATGGAGAGACAATCCAGTTGGGTTTCTTGAGCTGCCTTTTCAACCTCTGGAAACCCCAGTAGGTGGCTTTACCGGTGATGTACCCAAGGGCGGCTCCCGCCAGCACATCAGAAGCCCAGTGTTTGTTGTCATTGATGCGTGACAGGCCCACCAGGGTAGCTACGCCGTACGCGAGTTGAGGAACCCATTTGGTGTCTCGGTACACCGAGGCGATGGCCGTGGCCGCGGCAAAGGCGTTGGAGGTGTGCGAAGAAGGAAAAGAGGTGTTTTCGCCATTTCCGTCAGCCCCATCAAACAGGTGACTGTCTTTGGTTTCGCTGGGGCGATGACGCTGGAAGGCTTTCTTCAGTTTGTCGGTGGCCAGGGAGTTGAGGTAGAAGCTACCCAGACCCACAATGGCAGCTTCCCGCATCTTGGGGCGCTTGGCGAAAGCGCCTACCGCAAACATGGTCGCAAACGTGGCATGCAGTGGAACAGCCGTCCCGAAGGGTGACACCAAGCTGGCGGTTGTGTTTGACACAAGGGTACGTCTATCCTGGGACAGTTGCCGGATAGGTCGATCGAGGCGCTCGTAGGAGCTTATAAAAAGGCCTGCCACCGCCAGCGTGGCGGTTGACTTGAGCAGAAGTCGGTGGTGTTGGTGGACCCAGGAAGGTTTGGGTGCGCTTTGAAGGAGGAAAGTGTCTTGTCTTGCTTGTAAAGTATCGGGGGGCAGGAACGCGGCAAACACAGACGCTCTGCTCAAAAAGAGCAATGCTACAAGGAGCAGGATGGAACGCATAAAAGTTTAAAGTCTTAAAAGTCAAAGGGCTAGGTGTAGTAAGAAAGGGCAATTGGATCTTTTTAGTTTCCTGAGTTTTTGTTTTTTCGAGGAAAACCTGAAACAAGGCCACAAACGCGGGGAAATATCCGGCGGAGAGTTAGATAGGACGGCAGAAGAGGAGGGTTGTTTTGTTAACGGATTGACCTTTAAATAATTGCTTAAAAACAAGAAGCCCTTCCGGGTAGGGAAGGGCTTCTTGTTTTTGCGGGAGTTGCCTTGGCAGTTTAAAATCAGAGCTTAGTTATCGCCCTGCATTTTTTTCTGGATAGCTTCCTGCAACTCCATCATGTGGGGCTCAACCTTAGCCTGTCCAATCTGGGCGCTTTTCATAGTGATGGTAGACTGTTTGGCCGCCAGTTTTTTGCCCGTAGGCGTGAGGTAGAAAGTATTCATGTCCTTGAGCTCTTTCTCGGTGAACTCATCCATGTACAATTTAATCAGGTCGCCTTTGATGGCCTCCCAATTCATATATTTCGCGAAAAAGGACCGCACCTCCACCTCCGCAGATTTCATAGCGGGGACCTGTTCCATTTGCATGGTGAGCATCTGCTGAAGGTTGTCGTCAATGGTTTTGGGGCTGCCCATGGTCAGGAGCAGGGTTTCAGCCGCTTTGTAGTGGCTGCTCTGGGCTTGCGCCATGGCACTGCCTGCCGAAACCACCAGCAGAAAAGCCCAAAGAGAAAGTAATTTTTTCATTTTAGAAGCTTGATTTGTTTCATAGGTACGTATTGGAGGTCAGAAAAGCCAGTGAAACCCCTGATTTATTTTGGCCCGTTCTCTCCTTGAACCACCTACCTCAGGCTGCGTACCAGTGGTAGAAATAATTTTCCCAGAAGCATTCTTAGCCTATCCTTTTATGAAAATAACCAAGAAAGAAACTGCCTACCAGGGGCACTACCGCCTGCAGGTGTTTACCGTGGAAGACAAAGGAAACGAGTTTGAGCGCGAGGTGTTCCAGACCGGCAAGGCAGCGGCGGCCCTGGTCTATGACACCAAGAAGCAGAAATTCATTTTCGCCAAGCAGTTCAGGCCCGCGGTGGAGCAGGAAATGGTGGAGGCCGTGGCCGGCATGCTGGACAGCGAGGACGAGAAACCCGCCGATACCATCACACGCGAGATTGAGGAGGAGATCGGCTATGCCGTAGACCACCTGGAGCCCATCTATGAATTCTACCCTTCGCCGGGGGCTTTCTCAGAAAAGATCTACCTGTTCTACGCCGAGGTAAGTAAACAGGTAAGCGAAGGCGGCGGCAAAGACGACGAGAACGAAGACATCAAAACTTTGGAACTCACTCCCCAACAGCTAGCCAAACACTCCTTTATAGACGGAAAAACCCTGTTGGCGGTAGAGTGGGCTAAAGCCAACGTGCTGCCTAAACTGCTGGACCAGAAAAGCAAAGGAAAAGGAAAGTAAAGGTTTGCCTACCGGATATAAGAGCGACCCAACGTTCAAGTTCTGGAGCCGAAAGGCGTTTGTTTTAGGGTCAGTTTCAGGAAAACGGGTCAAAAGCTATCCAAAGCAAAGAAAGGGGGCACTTGCTTGTCAGGTCAACGGCAGGGAAGTGTCCCTTTCTTTTATATAGATGATGGCAAATATTTCAGAGAACAGTTGCCAATGCCGGGGCTTTTCCTCTACCTTAGAATCCTCTGACCAGGAAGAAACCTGGCGTACATTCCTCTGTTCTTTTCCATGAACAAAAGCTACTTTCTTAGTTGTGTGCTCCTTTTGGGAGGTTTAGTGACGGGTTGTGCCCTGCGGCAATCGGCCCAGACAAATAGAAACCAGATACTCGCCAGCACGGTGAACCCCTTCATCGGGACGGGTGGGCACGGACATACCTATCCTGGGGCGGTGATGCCCTTCGGGATGGTGCAACTCTCGCCTGATAACGGAACGCAGGGCTGGGACTGGTGCTCGGGCTACCATTATTCAGACAGCCTGATTGCGGGGTTCAGCCATACCCATTTAAGCGGCACCGGCATTGGTGATTTATGCGATATTTCGGTGATGCCGTATTATGTCGGAACGGTGGAGAAAAAGGAGCGGCAACGATTCAGCCATCAACAGGAAACTGCCACCCCAGGTCTCTACATCGTCACGTTGGAAAACAACATCAAGGTGGCGTTGACAACCACCGAGCGGGTAGGCTTTCACCAATACACTTTCCCCAAGGATTCTGTCAAAGCCATCAGCCTTGACCTGGGATTCGCCATCAACTGGGACAAACCCACCGAAACCCAGATCATGCTGGTCAATGATACGCTGGTCACCGGCTACCGAAAATCTAAAGGATGGGCAGACCAGCAGTGGGTCTATTTTGCGGCCGTTTTCTCCCAACCGGTGCAAAAACAGGTCTTGAAGCGAAACGGACAACGGGTGGCAGGCAAAGAAGTAACAGGGGAGAAGGCTTTGGCTGCTTTCTATTTCCCCCAAGGGGAAAAGCCCCTGCTTTTGAAGGTTTCCATCTCCAGCGCCAGCATAGACGGTGCCCTGCAAAACCTTCAAACTGAAATCCCTGGCTGGGACTTTAACCAAGTAGCGGCGGAGGGGAAAATGAAATGGCAACGGGAATTGCAGAAAATCCAGGCCTCTTTCCTGCACCCCGCCAGGGACACTGTTTTTTACTCGGCCCTTTACCACTCCTTCGTGGCGCCGTCTTTGTTTTCAGATGTAAAAGGCCAGTACAAAGGAAACGCAGACTCAGTGCGCACGGTGGGTTACAACCGCTATACCGTCTTCTCGCTTTGGGATACGTTTCGGGCGGCGCATCCTCTGTACACCATCACCCAACCCAACCGAATGCCTGATTTCCTGAATTCCCTGCTGAGTTCTTACAAAGAATTGGGGCTGCTGCCGGTTTGGGAACTGTCAGGCAACGAAACCAACACCATGACCGGCTACCACGCTGTACCCGTGCTCGCCGATGCCCTTCTGAAAGGGTACTTGCCTGAGAAGTCTGAAGAGATGTACCAAGCCATGGTAGCCAGCGCTTCGCAGAACATTCGGGGTACCGACCTTTACCGCACCTACGGCTACATCCCCGCCGACAAAGACGGCTGGTCGGTGACCAAGACCCTGGAGTACGCCTTTGACGATTGGTGCATTGCGCAAGTAGCCAAGAAACTGGGCAAGGAAGCAGATTACCAGAAATTCAGCAAACGGGCCGCCTCGTATCAACCTTTGTTCGATGCCAGGACGTTATTTATGCGCGGCAAGAACGCAGACGGAAACTGGAAAGCGCCTTTTGACCCCTTCCACTCCGAGCACGGCGAGAAAGGAACCTACATTGAAGGCACCGCCTGGCAACACAGCTGGTTTGTACCGCATGACGTGCAGGGGCTCATTAACCTGTTCGGCTCAGAGAAGCTGTTCGTGCAGCACCTGGATTCCACGTTCAATGTCACGTCTCAGATGACGGGTGAAAACGTGTCGCCGGATATCTCGGGCCTCATCGGGCAGTACGCGCACGGAAACGAACCAAGCCACCATATCGCCTATCTCTACAACTACGCCGGCCAGCCCTGGAAAACCCAAGAGAAAGTGCGCCAGATCATGGACCAGATGTACCGGAACCACCCAGACGGCCTCTCAGGGAACGAAGACTGCGGACAGATGTCGGCTTGGTACGTGTTCAGCGCGCTGGGTTTTTACCCCGTGAACCCGTCAGACGGAAACTATGTGCTGGGGAGCCCGCTGGTGAAAAAAGCCACAATCCAGGTGGGCGAGAAGAAAACCTTTAAAGTAACGGCCGAAAACAACAGCTACCAGAACATCTATGTGCAACAGGTATTCCTGAACGGCAAACCCTTGGCGCGTACGTACATCACCCACGCCGAGCTCATGCAAGGCGGCGACCTAAGGTTTATGATGGGGCCACAGCCCAACAAAGCCTGGGGAGCCGCGCCAGAGGCCTATCCTCCTTCCATGTCTGCGCAGAAGTAAAGGGCAGTCCAGACCTTAAACTTTCCCCTGAAATTAACTCTCCCGGTTTCCTCCCGTAAACAGGTACACAAGTTTGTTACATTTATTTTTAAACCTGACGATACTATGGAAGAGCAAAATAAGAACCAGGGAACGCCTCAGCAAGACGGATCAGGAAGCAACAACAGCCAGGACGGAAATCGCGGAGACGGGGTATTTGCGGATCATAACTATGGTACCAAAGCCGATGGCGGCAACACCGCCAACTATGACGCCGATGGCGATTTCGTGGATTTCAACGGCAAAGAAGACGGCGGAACCCCTCACGTAGATATTAACGGAGGCGGCGAAATCCAGGGCCGCAGAGGTGGCGGGTACGGTGAAAAAGAGCAGGAACTGGGCAAACACCCAACCGGCGACACCAAACAAGCCAAACATGACGCTGAAAGCGACAAAGACACCGGCTACGGAACACACGCCGGTGGTTTAAGCGATAGCCACAGCGGCTTCAAAGGAAATCACAACGGGAACGACGGTACCGGCGGCGGACGCAGCAGCGGACATGCCGGACACGGCGGTGACCCAGATGATGAGAAATACTCGCCTAACAAAGGCGGAAAAGATCAGAACAACGATCCAGACGTAGCGGGCCGCGGGGCCAGAACCAACTAATTGATTGCATATACCAACAGAAAGCCTGTCTCTCATAAAGAGGCAGGCTTTCTGTTTTTTAGCTGTTTCTGTGAAAACACCTTCTAAAACCGCATTTGGCTGAAATGTAGCGTAGAGCAGAATTCTTGCGTAAAAGGGCAAGACCATCATGAGGAAGGCATTTCGCTTTAGGCCTGCTTTTCTCAAATCTAACCTAAAACCAGACCCCACGCCTATGAGCCTCCTAGAACATAACCAGAAAGGCCATTCTAAGGAAAACCCTGAGCCAAAATCCCCTACCAAGGGGAGGGTAAAGAACCAGGAAACGTCGGCTGAGATGCCGCATGACATCGTGCCCATGACTGCCAAACTCACCGATGGTCCTTTTGATGACGAGAACTGGCTGTTTGAGGTGAAGTGGGACGGCTATCGGGCGGTGGCTGAGGTGGCGGAAAACCAGGTGCGCCTCTATTCCCGCAACGGAAAATCTTTTAAAGAGAAATACGCACTCGTAGTCAAAGCTCTGGAGAGTTTGCCGCACCAAGTGGTTTTTGACGGTGAATTGGTGATCCTGGGCCAAAACGGCAAAGCCGATTTCCAGGCACTGCAAAACTATCAGAATACCCCGTCGGAACACCTCTACTACTACATTTTCGATCTGCTGTACGCCGATGGCGAGGACCTTCAGCAATGGCCTTTGATCAGGAGAAAAGAGAAACTTCATGAAATTCTGTCTAAAGCAAAGGACCCGCTGCGCTACAGTGAGCACCGGGTAGGAGAAGGTACTAAGTTTTTCAAGGAAGCCCAGCAAAACGAATGGGAAGGCATTATGGCCAAGGCCGCCCAAAGCAAATACCACGTGGGCAAACGCTCTGACGAGTGGCTCAAGATCAAAACCCATCTACGGCAGGAAGCCATCATTGCCGGGTTCACCGAGCCGCAGGGCAGCCGCGTGCACCTAGGGGCGTTGGTGTTGGGCGTGTACGAAGGCAAAGAGTTGAAATATGTGGGCCAGAGCGGCAGCGGTTTCAACAAAGTAAGCCTGAAAGAACTCAAGGAGAAGCTGGAGCCGCTGGTGCAGGAGAAGTCGCCGTTCAAGGAGAAAGTGCCCCTGAGCCGCGAAGTCACCTGGGTAAAGCCGGAACTAATCTGCGAGCTTTCCTTCGCGGAATGGACCGCCGACGGGCAGATGCGCCAAGCCATCTTCAAAGGCCTGCGGGTAGATAAAAAAGCCAAAGACGTGGTACATGAACGCGCCGAGTCTGCCCAGAAAGTACATCAGGAAAAAACTGCCAAAAATCCGAAAATGAGCCCAAAACAGGAAAACGCCGATGAAACGCTGACTCTGGAACTGGACGGCCAGCAGATTCCTATTTCGCACCCAGATAAACTCTATTGGCCCGAGGAAGGCATCACCAAAAGAGACCTGGTGCTCTACTACCAATCCATGGCCGACGTTCTGCTTCCGTATCTCAAAGATCGGCCAGAATCCCTTTTGCGGCACCCCAACGGCATCACCAAACCGGGATTCTTCCAGAAAGACGCCGGCGAACATGCCCCGGATTGGGTACAAACCACGTCCATAAAAGCGGAATCAACGGGCAAAGATGTGGACTACATTGTGTGCCAAAACAAAGCCACGCTGGCCTACCTGAACAACCTGGGCTGCATTCAGCTCAATCCCTGGAATTCACGCCTGAATAACTTAGAGAAACCCGATTACCTGGTGCTGGACTTGGACCCCGGTGAGAACACGTATGATGAGGTGGTGGAAACGGCTTTAGTCGCGAAACAGATCTTGGATGGACTGGAGATTCCGGTGTATGTGAAAACCTCTGGTGCTACTGGTATGCACCTATATGTACCCCTGGCCGCCAAGTGGCCGTTCGAGCAGGTGAAAGAACTGGCTTATGCGTTGGCCCAGCGGGTGCACGAACAGCTTCCCAACCTCACCAGCCTGGAGCGCAGCCCCAAGGAACGCCGAAACCAGATTTACATTGACTTCCTGCAGAACGCCATCGCGCAGACCATTGCCGCGCCTTATTGCGTGCGGCCCAGAGAAGGGGCTACCGTTTCCACGCCGCTTCAATGGAAAGAAGTTAAAACCGGATTGCACCCTTCGCAGTTTACCATAAAGAACGTGCGGCAACGCGTCCAGAAATTGGGAGATCTTTTCAGCCCGGTGCTGGGCGAAGGAATTGATGTGGCCACCTACCTCAGAAAACTGAAAAAATAAGACCATGCAACAGAAAACCAAAACCTCCCTCTTATTGGGCGGGGCCGCAGTGGGGGCTTTACTTGCCCTGCGGTCCTATTCGCGTCGCAAAAAGGAATTCTCTTTTACAGATCGCACCGTGCTGATCACGGGCGGGAGCCGGGGTCTGGGCCTGGTGCTGGCCCGCATGTTTGCCGAACAGGGCGCCAACATTGCCATCTGCTCCCGCACGCAGCATCAGTTGGACGCCGCCAAGGCCGAACTGGAATCTGGCGGAGCCACGGTGCTGGCGTTCAATTGTGACGTAAGTGACCGGGGGCAGGTACAGGCCATGATCGGGGAGATAAAAGATCGGCTAGGCCCCGTGGAGGTGCTCATCAACAATGCTGGTATCATTGCGGCGGGGCCCTTGGAAGAGATGCGGGTAGAGGATTTCGAGGAAGCCATGAAGGTGCATTACTGGGCCTCGCTGTACACCATGCTAGAGGTCCTTCCGGATATGAAAGCCCGGGGCGAAGGCCGGATCGTGAACATCGCCTCCATTGGAGGCAAGGTGAGCGTTCCGCACCTGGTTCCGTACAGCGGCAGCAAGTTTGCCTTGGTGGGCATGTCTGAGGGATTCCGGTCTGAGTTGCTGAAAGACGGCATTTATGTTACTACCATCAACCCAGGCCTCATGCGTACTGGCAGTGCCCGCAACGCTTTCCTGAAAGGCCAGAACGAGAAAGAATACACCGCCTTCGCTTTGATGGACGCCAACCCCATGATCTCTTTGGCCGCAGACAACGCTGCCCGCAAAATTATGGACGCCTGTCGCTACGGTAAAGCCGAAGTTACCCTAGGCTTGAACGCCAAATTCATCAGTACCCTGCATGGCCTCTTCCCGGGCACCACCGCTGATCTGATGGGGCTGGTGAACATGTTTCTGCCCGGTCCGGGAGGAATAGGTTCGGAAGCCGTGCGGGGTTACGAAAGCGAGACCGAACTCACCCAATCTCCGCTGAATGCCCCCAACCAGAAAGCGGCCAGGGAAAACAATGAAATGTAAGGTTTAGCAAAATTTTTCTTTTAGTCTGATGACCGGCTTCCATTTCTCAGGCCAGGCAGCAGAAAATAATATGTTTCCATTCATCCTCTAACCCATTTCTTTATGAGTGATACCACAGTAACCAAAATTGACGGCGCCTATTCCCCTAAAGGCGAAGACGGCGAGAAATACCTGGCCTCGGGAAAAACCGTGTCCATGCGCCTTTGGGAAAAAGAACAACCCGGCGAGGCAAAACCAGAAGTACGCCGGGAGTACGAGACCGTTGGCTACGTGATCGCCGGTCGGGCAGAGTTGTTGGTAGAAGGCCAGACGGTGATTCTGGAACCCGGCAATTCGTACGTGGTGCCCAAAGGATCTTCGCACACCTATCGAATTCTGGAAGAGTTCACCGCCGTAGAAGCCACTGCCCCGCCCGCCCAGGTAAGAGGCCGTGACGAAGGCTGAGTTTCCCGCAATAACTTCTGAAAGACAAATCTTCCGTTTTATACCTAGCTTTGGTCCGGAAGCAGGCCTCGGGATGGTTGAAACCAACCATCCCGAGGCTTCAAAGGTTGGGTCTGCTTAGTTTGTGTGGTTTTCCCTGGTAAAATGAATAACAGAGAGCAGGAAAATTTCTTTGAAAGCATAGGACGGCTCGATTTTGAGCAGGCCCGGATCAAGCATGTCCTGTTTAAATCAAAGCTGAGGGCCCTGCTTTACGGCGCCTCCATTGACACAGAGCCTGTGCTCTCCACCAGGCAATGCTCGTTGGGCAAATGGATCTATGACGTAGCCATGCCGCGCATTGGGCACCTGCCCGAAGTGAGAGAACTGGAAAGAGTCCATGACGAGATGCACGTGATTGCCCGAAAACTATGGCAATTACACCAACAGGGGCAGGAAGAAAAAGCCTTGGCGCAACTCTCCCAGATAGACGAGACCGCCCAGCGGCTTCTGCGCCTTTTAGACAAAATTGAGCGCAAAGCCGCTGCCTGATTTTCTTTCGATAAACCTTTGAAAGAGCCTTTGGCTGGAAAGCCCACTTTCTTGCAAGAACCTTTTACCTTGGCTTTAGTAAAAGAAGGCAGACCCCGCGTAAAATGGGGAAGATGTTCCACTAACGAAAGACAGACATGCCAGATAACGTAAATAACCCCGGCCCCGACGAAACCAACAACTCGGCAAACAAAATGGAGCAAGGCAAACAGTCAGAGCACCAGCGTCAATACGTCAGTGACAGTGACAGTTACCGCAGATCCATGACCGGATATGACTCCACCAAGCAGGACGAGAATTTCTCCGGAACCGAGAAGGCTGGCGGCGGTAATACCATTGACGAGCGTGACACCAATGACGGCGATTCTAACCAGGAGAATAACTATTAATTAGCTTAAAAAAAGCCTTTAGAAACTTCCTCTAAGGGCTTTTTTGTGTCCTCTCTGGAACTAAAAAAATATTTTCGCTACATCCTCTTGAGGCCGTGTTTAAAGGCTCACTTTTCTAAAACTGGCAGAAAACTTGCTATTAGATAAACACGCAATGATTTGACACGATCAGCGTTGAATCAAATAGCGTGTTCTTCTGTTATAAAACTACATGGAAAAGCATATGAAAAAGGTTCTTTTATCAGTACTTACCGGTCTTTTTCTGACCGGTGCCTCGGTGGCAACACCGGCTGTGGCTGAAACGAAGGGAGGAGCTGCAACCGCATATGCAGCGCCTGCCGCAGTAGGGGCCAGAGATATCATCACTGAGATTATTGACGTGGTTGGGCTGAAGCCTCGGTTCGAGGTGCGCGCGGCCAACGTGCCTAACGCTGCCGCCGTGATCATGAACGGCAAGCGGTACATTCTTTACAACGAAAACTTTGTGAGCACGCTGAACAACGCCCTTCGCACTGACTGGGCCGGGGTAAGTATCCTGGCACACGAGATTGGGCACCACCTGAACGGGCACACGCTCTCTCAAGGCGGCAGCAACCAGCAAGACGAGCTGGAGGCCGATGAGTTCTCAGGGTTTGTGCTCCGTAAAATGGGAGCCAGCTTAAGCGAAGCCCAGGCAGCCATCAAAGCCTTAGCCGAGGAAGAAGATTCGTACACGCACCCGGGCAAAAGTTCCCGCCTTACTGCCATCAGCAGAGGCTGGCGCAATGCCCAGGAGCAGATTTTGGCCAGCGCCAAAGCAGGTACCCCTAACCGTACCGTAGCAGGTGTCAGCCGCCCGATTACTTCTCCCGAGACTATGACTGCGACCACCACCGCCAGACGTTCTTCCTCTACTGGCTCAAGAATGTCTGGGCAGAAAATACTACGTCAGGTGAAACTGCAGAGTGCTCCGCAAGAGCGTATCTACGTGACCACTGCCTATAACCTGGTGCGGGAAACATCAAATGGCCTGGAAGTGATTGGCAAGCTGCAGAAAACAAAAAGCAGCAAATTCCCTTACGTGCTGGAGAGCCGGTACTTCTCTTACCTGTTCGTGAGCACCGACGGATTACTCCTCAACGAAGCCGGTCAACGCGTAGGTGTGTTAACCACCACCTAAGCTGCCGCTTCAGTTTAATATTTACAGAACAGCCACCTTCCTAAAAGAACGGTGGCTGTTCTGTTTTAAGCCGTTTTTCCTGAAAACAGGCCCTAAAACATATAGCTTGTTTTACCTTAGTAAGAACTTCGTTTTTAAGTGTTGCTTTAAAATCCTATCTCGATGAAGGGCATTTCTAAAACCTTCAAATCCCAACTAAGCTTTTCGACTTATTTCCTGAAAAGAGGTCAAAAACGATGCTTTAAAGCTGGGCCGTACAACATTCCAAATTTTGCCGTACCTTTTCACCATGAAGCGTTTTCCTTTTCTGCGTTGCCTGTGTTTGGCCGCCCTTAGCGTAAGTACCCTCAGTTTTACTTCCTGTGCCCAGGAAGTGTATCAACCCAATCAGGTTCTGAAAGATGTAGAAATCCTTTCCGCTGATTCTTTGGGCGGGCGTCTACCTAACACTCCCGGACACGCCAAAGCCCAGCAGTACTTGGTGAAACGTTTCCAGAACATCGGGCTGAAGCCCGTGGGTACCCAGTACCAGCACGTTTTTACCTTCACCCAGCGCAATTCCGCCACCTCGGTGCCTGGCGTGAATCTGGTAGGTATGATTCCGGGGAAATCAGACAAAATCATTATCGTATCCGCCCATTATGACCACGTGGGCACCCGTGACGGAAAGGTCTTCAACGGGGCTGATGACGATGCTTCAGGTATTGGCGCTATCCTGGCATTAGCCACCCACTTCCAGAAACAAAAGCCGCAGCATACGCTGGTGTTTGTGGCTTTCGATGCCGAGGAACAGGGTTTGCAGGGCTCAAAGGCTTTTGTGGCCAACCTGCCCTTCGCCAAGGAGCGCATTCTGCTGGACGTGAACCTGGACATGGTGAGTATCTCCGAGAAGAACGAATTGTACGCCTCAGGTACCTACCACTACCCTGCGTTTAAGCCCCTTCTAGAGCAGGTGAAAGTTCCGCAAGGCTTGAACCTGCGCCTGGGCCATGACCGCCCTGAGCAGGGCCACGACGACTGGACCAAGCAATCTGACCACGGCAGTTTTCACGCCGCCAATATCCCCTTTATTTACTTCGGGGTAGAAGACCACCCGCACTACCACCAGGAAACCGATGAGTTCAGGAACATCCACCAATCCTTTTACCTGAAGGCGGTAGAGACTATTTCTCAAGCGGTACAGCTCCTGGACAAGCAATTGCCCTTGTAAGAACTACATCCCCAGAGGGTTATCTGGTTAACATATAATTCCTTTTTTGACTCATTTGATGAAAATGCGTCAAAAAAGGAATTTTTTATTTACGTGCAATTATTGCTTTAAAGAACATAGGGCAAGTTCTGGCATATAATGTGCTTAGAAGGCCTAATAAATCTAAAATTGTACTAATCAAGGAAAGACAACCCTGTAAAATATAAACCGTTTAAGACCTAGTACCTAAAACGATGTTTCACCAACAACGAAAGCATGGTCAAGAATCAAACGTATGGACTCTTTCTTTTAATAATTTTACCTTTTCTGAAAGAAATTTCAGGATCTACCACGCCGGCTCCAGCCATGCCGGCCATCAATCATCATCCGGTAGCCATGAACGCGCCTGTGAAAGCAGTGGCCGAGGTGAAAGACAACACCGTTCACATTGATGTGGATGCCTCTGTTTATTTTCCCGTTGAGGAGCAGACAGACGAAGATCCCTTCATCACCGCCGACGGTTCCAAGATAAACGAGAAGAACCCCGGACAGCACCGTTGGCTAGCCCTCTCCCGAAATCTACTGGCGAGATGGGGCGGCAAGATTGATTACGGTGACTCGGTGAAGGTGGAAGGGATCTCTCCTAAACTAGATGGAATCTATGTGGTCAGAGACGCCATGCACCACCGCATCAAAAACCGAGTAGATATTCTGGTTGGCCCTAATGACAAGATCATGGGCTACTGGGAAGATGTAAAACTCATTAAATTATAGCCCATACACAGTTCATAAAGCAGAGAGGCCCCGTCTTTTTTAAGGCGGGGCCTCTCTGCTTTATGAACAACACTGAAAATTTTATTAAATATTTAAATTGAAAATCAGGAAGTTAAGACAAGTAATGTGTTGGGCTTAATTCTGGAAGAGGAGAAAGGAAGCGTTTTTGGCACGGTTTTTCCATTTAAGCAGATACAAGCCCAAGCGAGGGTTTTAAGTTGAAAATCCAGAGACATGAAAAAGACATTACTGATAGCGGTGGTTCTGTTGGCAGGACTCCTGAACAAAGGCTTCGCGCAGGATGGCGGCGGAGTAAGAGTAGGAATTAAGGGCGGTTACAGCGTGGCCGGTTGGCAGGGCGAGACGGTGAAAAGCTTCGGCAATCTGTTGGAGTACACCGATGGCAATGTACAGACTAGAATGCGGCAAGGTTTCCATGCGGGGGCTTTCCTGAGCATTCCGCTGGCCAACGGGTTTGAGTTTGAGCCCGGCGTGCAGTACTCCCAGAAAGGAATGGTCCTGGAAGGAAGAATACCTGGTGATGCCGCCCAGTTTGCCAACGCCAAGGTAACGCTTACCAACAAAGCAGAATACATAGATGTACCGTTGCTGGCCAAAGTCTACGTGGGAAGCGGCTTCAATTTCTTCGCAGGTCCGCAGGTGTCTTTCCTGCTTTCCAATAAAGTGAACGTGAATGCCGGAGCCTTCGGGTTTTCAGCTTACAACAATGATTTTGAGTGGCAGAACAGCCAACGGAAAGTGGACTTAGGCCTGTCGGCGGGAGCCGGGTACCAATTCCAGAATGGGTTGAACTTTGGCGGAAGCTATGATATGGGTCTGACTACCATTGACCAAGGGGCCGATTATAAATCATACAACCACGGGTTCAAAGCCTCGGTTGGTTTCAGATTCTAAAGAGTTTTTTAGTTGTAGTGAATGTGTTATAGGATGAGGAAAAACGGCGGACCATGTCCGCCGTTTTTTTTATTTCTAAGTGAGAATTATTGATTAGCGTGGCTTCTGGTTTTGGCGGTAGAACTCTTCCCGTTGTTACCAAATTTGCCTTTGGTAAGGTTAGATACACTTGCAATCAGGCGATCGGTAGGAATTCTTTTGGTGATCAAACCATAGATAAGCGCCGCGCCGGCAGCACCCGCAGCCACGTACAAGGCAGTTCTCCAGGTTTTATTGGGGCTGGAAGAAACAGCGGTAGCGGCGGCAAGTCCGGTTGGGGCTTCTTCTTCGTAGCCGGCTGCTTCCCACAACTGATGTAAATAGGTCAGCACGTCGGTAGAGGCTTCTCTCTGGCGTAGAATGGTACCACGTACCTCGGCAGGTAATTCGTGGTCCAGAGCATCACGGTAGGCTTTCTGAGCCCATTCCTCGCCGTAAATGCAGGAACCTAAAATAGCTTCTTCGTTGCTGCCAGAGATGGTGGCTTTAAAATCCATCCATTGGCGGTAAAGTTTTCCTTTGGCGGTGGTGTCTCGTTGGGGGCTTCCGCCGTGCTGCTGAATCACTTGGTTCAGTTCATTGGCAAAAGCCAGGCGTTGCTGTGAAAAACGGCGGTACGCATCTTGCCGAAGTGAATCAGTGCTCTCCTTGGCGGCGCGCTCATAGCCTTCCAGGCCATCATGGACAAATTCGTTTAGTTCTTGCAGAACCTCCACGACTCTTTGTTTTTCGTTAGTTGACATACGTTCGGATATAGTTTATGAACTTTTATGAACGTGAACTACGGCGGCAGGTTTAGAAAAATACGAGTCTCTCCCTATTGTCATAAATCCTGAGACCCTCTGCGGGTTTTAGCACCTTTTCATCAAAACACGCCTAAAACTTAGCAAGGGAAGTTCAAAGACCTTGAGCATCAAACTACCAGTCACTCCTCATCAACAAAGATTTTTGGCCGGAAATTGGAGCCACGTTTTGGGTCCGATTTCCGGAAAACAAAAGGGAAACAGATTAGCCTTTTAGCTTACTTCAAATTGCCAGGGCAGGTTGAAGGGAAGCTGCCGGCGTTTGCTGCGGCCGTTCAGATCGGTGAGGAAGGTGTTCAATTGCTCCTGGTACTCTAGGTGGTAATCTTCGTGCAGGTGTTTTTGGATGAGCGTCATGGTTCTGAGCACCAGTCGCGCGGTGGCCACATAGAACCCCTTGTAGATGCTCTCGAACTGGCCGGTGAAGTTGTCAAAGATGAGGTTCAACAAATAGAGGTGCAGCTCTACTTCACCTTTCCGGTCTTTGGTGATGCGCTGGTATCGGGCAATCTCCTGGGTGGCCTTTTTCAGTCCTCGGTTCAACGCCTTGCTGAGGGACCTGCCCGAGACGGTGAACAGAATCTCATGGATGGTTTCAGAGCTGCGCTCAAAGAGGGTTTCAAGGGTTACCTCGTCCAGCAATTCAAAGGCAAGGGTATCATAAGCCTCTGCATCTTTCCGGATCAAGCGCAGCACCAAGGCTTCCTTCTCTTTCTCACTTAATCTTTTCAACGCCTGCTTGAAGTCAGCGGAGGGTACGGGCATAATGGTAATTAGGTATTTGGAATCAGTAATTATGAATTGGATCGACTTTTACAGTATGAGGCTCAATTCTTTAGCAAAAGTACGTCATTGTTAGCAATTATAGATATCAAATGTTCCTTTTGGGTTTCAAGGCTGTTTTGACAAAATACCCCCGAAACCAATTAGATGAAATTTTACCCTGAAATCAAAGAAAGCGACCATGCAACTGATTGGGCACAATAAAAAAAGAGCCTCACTATTTGGTAAGACTCTTTTTAAGGTAGAGGTTTTAATTGCTATTTCTGGACTACAAACCTTCTGATAGTAAGGGTATCACCCACTCTGATGTAGACCAGGTACAACCCATGGCTCAGGTTAGAAACATCCAAGGAGGCTTTTAGCTCTTGGTTTGCAATGGATGCCTTTTTAGTGACCATTTTCTGGCCTGCTGCTGAGTACAACGTGATCTCTGCTGTTTTCTCGCCGTTCTTAAAGCCTTTGGCTTCAATGGAAAGCTTGTCAGTTGCTGGGTTTGGCCATAAGGTCAGTTTATGCTCTGGAGAAAGCTCTTTGATGCCATTAGGGTCTTTCATTCTTACAAAAGTTGCACTGCTGGTATTATTGCTTTCATCTACTTCGTCTATCGGTTCATTATGATCCACTTTCGCAATTAAAAAGTCTTTTATGAAGGCATTTAATCTAAACATTGATTGGTAGTGTTTTCCTGTCCCACACACTAGGTGATGTTCAGGAGGTAAGGAACATATTAAACAAATAACCCAACTTGTTGGATTTGTTGAGTAGAATAGGTTGGCTACCCTAATTTTACCAACAAAAAATGATGATCGTTTTAGTGGTCATAGCTAAGTCTAAGTAAATTCCTTATTGGCCACTTTGACGAAAATAGCAGTTGATTCTCCTTTGTTAGCTGATTAAAAGGCTGCATGTACTCCGTGATTTTTAACTAATGGGAGTAGTAAGATCTTAAGCCGTGGAGCCCCAAAACAAAGAGAGGCCGCTTCCTTAGAAGCGGCCTCTCTTTGTTTTGGGGCTGTTTTAAAGAAAATGGCCTTAAAGCAAGGTTATCGTTTCATATAAGCATCGCGCACGGCCTTGAACTCGGAGCCGGTTTTCCAGTTGGGCCATTTTTCCGAAGTAGCCAGCCTTCTTCCCACCTGAAACAGTAACTGAAGATCAGCCACGGCTCCGTCCATCTTGAAAGCGGCGTTTACCTCATCGTTTGGTTTGTGGTAGATGTTGGCCGTGAAGTTCTCCAGCAGTTTTTTGCCTTCGGCTTTGCCTAGTTGCACGTGGTCGGTGCCCATGCCGGTGAATAGGGCTGGTACGCCCATCTTTGCGAAGTTGAAATGATCTGACCGGTAGTAAAGGCCAGCCTCTGGGTTAGGATCACGGGCAAGGTAGCGGCCCACCTTTTTGGCTTCCTCTGAAAGGATGTCCTCCAACTCAGACTGGCCCATGCCAATCAGGACGATGTCTTTGGTTTCCCCGAAGGGGTTGAGCATGTCCATGTTGAGGTTGGCTACGGTTTTCTCCTTCGGGAAGACGGGCTTCTCTGCGTATTGCGCTGAGCCCAGTAACCCTTGTTCCTCGGCGGTCACCGAAAGGAAGACCACCGTTCGGTCAGGTTTTTGTGACTGGCTCTGGAAAGCCTTGGCCACGGCGAGCAGACCGGCGGTGCCGCTGGCATTGTCGGCGGCTCCGTTGTAGATGCTGTCGTTCTGGGCGTCTTTTTTTCCGATGCCCAGGTGATCCCAGTGGCCTGAGTAGACGATGGCCTCATCAGGTCGTTTGCTTCCGGTGATCTTCGCGATGAAGTTGAACGATTTGTCATACCGTACCTTGGCGTTCAGGGAAGTGCTCACAGTCAAGCCCAACGAATTTCCTTTGAAGCCGGGTTTAGCGGCCCTTTGCAGTTCCGTCTGGAAATTCTTGCCGGCGGCAGTGAACAGTTTCTCCGCGACGGGCGTGGTAATCCAGCCTTCCATGGCGCATTTGTTGGTTTCTTTGCCGCGGGTATCCAGGTAAAATTTAGAGGTCTTCCAATTGTTCTGCACCACCTGAAACCCATAGCCAGCGGGTTCGGTGGCATGCACAATTAGGCAGCCTTTGGCACCTTGGCGGGCGGCTTCCTCCAGTTTGTAGGTCCAGCGGCCGTAGTACGTCATGGTGCGGCCCTTGAAGAAGGTAGTATCTGCTGAATAAAACCCCGGATCGCTGACCAGCACCACCACCACTTTGTCTTTCACATTGAGCCCGGCATAGTCGTCCCAGTTGTATTCCGGCGCTACAATCCCGAAACCGGCAAACACCAGTTCGCTGTCTTTGATAGAGACATTTTCTTCGGTGCGCCGCGCCCAGATCACGTAATCGTCCGGCCCTTTCAGTTCCATGGCTTGCTTGCCTTTAACGGTCATGGTAGGGGCGGGCGAAGAGGTGATTTCTACCATGGGCACTTCCTGCAAGAAGCTGCCTTCGTTGCCGGGTTCCAGGCCCAAGGCTCGGGCTTCTTTCTCCAGGTAGGCCAGCGTCTTTTTCTCGCCGTTGGTGAATGGCTTCCGGCCTTCCATGTCATCGGCAGCCAGGGCGGTCACGTACTGCTTGTAGCTTTCCTGCGTGACAGCAGCGTTGGTATCTGAAGCAGAAGTAGCGGCCTCTTTCTTGCTGCTGCTGGACTGGCACCCAGAAAGAAGGCTTAAACTGAGCGGAATAGCCCAGATGTGGATTCGTTTGAACATAGGCGGTTTGTTTAGTAGTCAGGTGGCCGAAAATAGGAGAGTTCCATGGGAAAAAGAAGCTGCCGGAAGAAGTTCAGAAATTAAATCGAATTCACTTTCGGGCAGGCCCGTGCTCAAATAAGTATGTGTGCCGGAAAATAGATGGTGTTTTACCGCTGCTTTTGGAAATAACGGCAGAAAAGGAGAAGCTTCAGATGGCCAAGGCTCATCTAAACGTGTGACGTAGTTGACTGATTCTTCCTGACCTCAACTTCTTCTTCCATTACGAGCTTAATCTTTTATATTCGGGTACATGAATCCCATTTGTAGCGTGTATTTTCGAAGAAGCAGCTATTAAAACGATATGAAAAACGTATTCGAGCAGCGTGACGTGGCGGAAGTCCTCGCTCGTATTGACCATCTAAGCCCTACTTCCCAACCGCTTTGGGGAAAGATGACGGTGGCCCAGATGTTAGCGCATTGCAACGTCATGTATGAGATGGCCTTCGAGAACATCCACGCCAAGCCCAATCCCTTTATGCGGTTAATTCTGAAACTGCTGGTGAAAAGCAAAGTAGTGAATGAAGAGCCTTACCAAAAAAACATACGCACCGCCCCACAGTTTCTCATCAAAGAGACCAAAGACTTCGAGTTAGAGAAAAGTAGGCTGATAGACTACATTCAGAAAACCCGGAAGCTAGGCAAGAACTATTTTGAAGGCAAGGAGTCGCTTTCGTTCGGAAAACTTAACAGCCAGGAGTGGAACAATATGTTCTATAAACACCTGGATCATCATTTAAGGCAGTTTGGGGTGTGAATTCAAGTTTTGGGTTACTTCGGAACGGTTCGATTGCTTACCCTCTTCTTCTGTGGGAATACTACTCCAAACTAGCCCTTAAGAATTCTGCCAGTGGTTTCCGGCGAGTCTGGAGACTCGCTTCATCCCAAATCATGAGACTGGCGTCAAAATGCTTTTGGAAGAAAGTAACTACTAGTTGGTTTAAGTATCTAAAAACAGAAAGGCTGCCCCATAGAGACAGCCTTTCTGTTTTTGCGCTGTTTTCCGCAAAACAGACGCTAAATGTTTCCTATTTCAGATGCTCGTCAAAGTATTGGGTTACCTTTTTGTAGAGGTGCACGCGGTCTTTTCCGCCTACGTTGTGCGGGTGGCCCGGGTACACAAAGTAATCCAGCAGGACACCTTCATCTACGGCTTTTTTCAGGAAGGAAAGGCTGTGCTGCCAGACCACTACATCGTCTACGGTGCCGTGAATCATGAGCAGTTTGCCTTTCAGGTTCTTCACGTGGTTGAGCAGGTTGGCCTGTTCAAAGCCTTGCGGGTTTTCCTGGGGGGTGTCCATGTAACGCTCGGTGTACATAACTTCGTAGAGGCGCCAGTCAATCACGGGGCCGCCGGCAATGCCTACTTTAAAGACACCGGGCTGTTTGAGCATGAGCGACGTGGTCATGAAACCGCCGTAGCTCCAGCCGTGCACGCCCATGCGGTTGACGTCCACATAGGGAAGGTTTTTCAGATAGGCCACGCCTTTCATCTGATCACTGACTTCGGCTAATCCCACTTGCCGGAAGATGGCTTGCTCAAAGGCGCGTCCTCTATCGGCGGAGCCGCGGTTGTCCAGCGAGAAAACAATGTAGCCTTTCTGTGCCATCAATTGCATCCAGAGGTTAGAACCGCCTAGCCAGCTGTTGTTGATCATCTGCAGGTGCGGCCCGCCGTACACGTACATCACCACCGGGTACTTTTTCTTCTCATCGAAGTTGGGCGGCGTGATCATTCGGCAATACAGGTCAGTGCCGTCCTCGGCTTTGATGGGGAAAATGGTGGTCTCGCCTAGTTGGTAGTCTTGCAGCGGGTTCTGCGCAACTAACAATGTTTTGGTCACTCTTCCGGCCTCGGTGTCTAAAATCCGGATGGTGCGGGGTGTCACCGGGCTGCTGTAGTTGTCAATAAAATATTGGCCAGTTGGGCTGAAGGAGATATTGTGCACGCCGCTGCCCTGCGTCAATCGGCCGGTACGGGCGGTGCTTAGTTCCACGGCGTAGAAATGGCGCTCCAGCGGGCTCTCGGCGGTGGAGGTGAAGTACGCTTCACGGCCGCTTTTGTCAAACCCCACCAAATCCTTCACCACCCACTCGCCTTTGGTGAGTTGCCGGATGAGCTTTCCGTTGGTGTCATAGAGGTACAGGTGGTCATAGCCATCGCGCTCGCTGATCCAGACAAACTGATTTGGGTGACCCGGTACAAAGTACATTCCGTGCTCAGGCTCTACCCACTTGTCGTTTTTCTCTTCATACAGGGTTTTCACAAAGGCACCGGTATTGGCATCGTACTGGTTCAGCCACATCTGGTTTTGGGCCCGGTTCACCACGGCCAGGTAAATGGATTTCTCATCGGGGCTCCAGGTCAGATTGGTGAGGTACTGCTCGGCGGGTTCACCGGTTTTCAGGAAAATGGTTTTGCCCGAGGCAACGTTGTACACGCCTACCGTCACATGATGGCTTTTGCCGCCGGCCATAGGGTATTTGATGTTGTTCAATTTGGCCGGAACCGGGTTCACTTCCACCAGCGGATAATCGGTGACCATGGTCTGGTCCATGCGGTAGAACGCTAGGCTGTTGCCGCTGGGGCTCCAAAAGGTGCCTTTGGAAATCCCGAACTCAGACCGGTGTGCTGCCTGTCCGTTGACAATCTCGGGGTTGGTTTCCTGTGTGATCTGCTTGTTTTCGGCCCCATTTTGAGAAAAGAACAGGTTATTGCCTTTGGTGTAGGCGATGCGCTGTTTGTTAGGGGAAAAGTCTTTGTTCTCAGCGGCGGCATCCAGTTTGTAAGAAACCTGGCCGGTTTTGGTCTGGGGATTGTACCGGAATACCGTTCCGTTCTGGGTAAGCAGCACCTCGGTGGCGTTCAGCCATTGCAAGCCATTGACAGAACTTACCTTTGAGATTCCGGCTTTCTCCAGGGCAGCGTTCAGGTCAGTAAGAGAAAGAACGGGCCGGGCATTTTCGCGCACGTTCCCTCTTAACAGCTGATCCATCTTGTCGCTGACATAGCTGAAGTCATTGGTGCCGGGCACCCAGGTGAGCTGGCGGAGGTTGGCAGGGGTAAGGCTGGAATTCAGGAAGGCATCTTCCATGGTAAGTAGTTTCTGCTGGCCAGTGACCGGAACAGCCGAAAGGAAGGAAAGCCAAAGCAAGGCTACCCAGGCAAGGGGTTGTTTATGCATGTTTGTTTTAAGGTTGAAATTGGAAAAACAGGCTCTAAAAGCTGGCCATATAACGGCTTCAGAAGACCGTTCTTCTATCAAAAATAAGGCTAAACTACCTTTTTTTCAGGAACAAGAGGCGCTTTTTAACTGTTTTACTTTTGCTGAGACCCCAGCTGAGAACTTCCTAAACTCAGGTTAATTGCTTAATTTTGCGTTATGGACATTCTAACTGAAATTCTGGAGCAGGAAGACGTGCTGTTATTGGAGGAAACCACCGATGTGCGCGAGCTGGTGGTGTACAACGATGACGTGAATACGTTTGAGCACGTGATCAATACGTTGGTTCAGGTCTGCCGCCACACACAGGAACAGGCCGAGCAATGTACCATGTTGATCCATTACAAAGGGAAGTGCACCGTGAAAATGGGTACCTTCTCTGAACTGGAAATCATGTGCACCGCCATCCACGACCGGGGTATCTCAGCAGATATCGTTTAACCCTGAACTAACTGGATGAATTTCCCTTCTAAGCTGATTGAGAATGCGGTAGAAGAGTTGGCAAAATTACCTGGCGTAGGCAAAAAGACTGCCCTGCGTCTGGTATTGCATTTGCTCAAAGCCGAAACCGAAGATACAAAACAACTTTCTGAGGCCCTGGTACGCATGCGCACCGGCATCCGGTACTGCAAAACCTGCCATAACATCTCTGACCAGGAGGAATGCGGCATTTGCGCCAATCCGCTCCGCGACCGCGCCCTGCTGTGCGTAGTGAGTGACATGCGGGATGTGATTGCTATTGAGAATACATCTCAGTACAAGGGTGTGTACCATGTGCTGGGTGGCGTCATTTCTCCGCTGGAAGGCGTGGGCCCGTCAGACCTGCATATCCAGTCACTGGTGGAGCGGTTGCCTAGTTCCGGGGTGAAAGAGATCATCCTGGCTTTGAGCCCTACCATGGAAGGCGATACCACCGCTTTCTATCTTACCCGCAAACTGAAAGACTACCCGGCCCGCATCTCCAGCATCGCCAGAGGCGTACCGGTAGGCGGCGAATTGGAGTACACCGATGAGATCACCCTGGGGCGCAGTATCTTAGACCGCACAGCATACAGCCAAATCTAGTTTTTGGCTTATTTTTATGAAAACAGGCCCGAAATGGTCAGACAAGCAGGAACATATGTTCCTGCTTTTTTTATGTTTGTAGTTCTTTTCTGAAATTTCCAGGATATTGCCCCGCTACCCTAACCGACCCAACGTTCTCGCTTGAAAGACCTCTCCGTCATCATTGTCAATTACAACGTCAGCTATTTCCTGGAGCAATGCCTGCTTTCTGTTAGAAAGGCCATGCAGAAGCTGCGGGTAGAGGTGTTTGTGGTAGACAATAACTCGGTAGACGGATCAGTGGAGATGGTGCAGCGGCGCTTCCCCGAGGTGATTCTGCTGGCCAACAAAGAGAACCTGGGGTTTTCCAAAGCCAATAACCAGGCTATTCGATTATCGCAGGGCAAGTACGTGTTGCTCCTCAACCCAGACACGGTGGTGGAGGAAGATACCTTTCTCAAGTGCTTTCATTTCATGGAGCAGAACCCCGGGGCCGGGGCCTTGGGTGTGAAAATGATGGATGGCGCGGGCCAGTTCCTGCCAGAATCCAAGCGGGGGCTGCCTACGCCCTGGGTGGCGTTCTCCAAGGTCTTCGGGCTGGCGGCAATGTTCCCTACCTCGGCCTTGTTCAACCGCTACCACCTGGGGCATCTGTCCAAAGATGAGGTGCACAAAATCGATATCCTGGCCGGGGCCTATATGTTCATGCGGGCCGAGGCGCTGGAAAAGGTGGGCTTGCTGGATGAGGATTTCTTCATGTACGGCGAGGACATCGATCTATCTTATCGCATCAAGGAAGGCGGCTATGACGTCATCTACTTCCCCGAGACCCGCATCATCCACTACAAAGGCGAAAGTACCCGCAAAACCAGCGTGAACTACGTGTTCATGTTCTACCGGGCCATGATGGTGTTCGCGGAGAAACATTTCAGCGGTCGGCAGGCCCGGCTGTATTCCTTTTTGATCCGGCTGGCCATTTACCTGCGCGCTGCCATTGCTATTCTATTCCGGGCTTTTCAGCGGGTAACGCCTCTTCTGCTGGATGGACTTTGCCTCGTCTTGGGCGCGATCATAGGGAAGGGAATGGTACCTAATCCCTTGCCTTTGGGCGTGACCCCCATGTGGGGTGCGTACCTGGGCGTCTGGCTGGGCAGTGCTTTCTTCAGCGGAGCCTATGACAAACCCGGACGTTTGTACCGGCTGGTGAGCGGCATGCTGTGGGGCAGTATTTTGCTTATGGCGTTCTCCAGCATCGTCTCCATTGTGGGGGAAACGAATAAAAAGCATTTGCTGGTGGCCGTGTTGGTGGGGCTGGTGGGCATGACCCTTTGGCGCCTTATCTGGCATTTTAGTACGTATGGGCACTGGCGTTTCGGGGAACCGAAGGCCAAGCGCATTGCGGTGGTGGGGAGCGGCAAAGAGGTGAAACGGGCCTCTGTTCTGTTGCGGCAGGCCGGTGCCCAGGTCCCGTTGGCTCGTCTGGAACCTCAGCATACCCCCGCCGACTTAAGGCAGATCAAAGAAGTCATCGAGATTTATAAAATCAACGAACTCATTTTCTGTGGAAAAGACCTGGCTGTATCCCAGATCATTGAGTGGATGGTGCAGATCCATAACAGTGCTGTGGAGTTCAAGATCCTGCCCGAGAACAGCACCTACATCATCGGGTCCTCGTCTAAAAACGCCCGCGGCGATTATTACGCCCTGCACATTGAGGTGAATCTGCTGAACCCGTACCACCGGCGCAACAAGGCGGTGCTGAACTCGCTGGTGAGTGTCCTGCTGTTGGTGTTGGCCCCGTTCCTGATCTGGCGGATCAAAGGAAAAAGGCAGTTTTTGAAAAATTGCCTCGGAAACTTGGTTGGGCTTTATCAATGGGTGGGCCTCAAAGCCACGGCCACTTCAGATTCAAAACCGGCTATTCTCTCGCCAGTGGACAAGATCTCCGGCCGCCGTATCAGCCTGGCCGCGGCTCGGCAGATGGAGGTGGTCTACGCCAAAGACTATACTCCTTATGCAGACCTACTTATCATGGCCCGTAATCTTTCCAACCTGGGCAGACCCGCCTAGAAAAGTAAAACCCTTTCTTCCTGGAGCGGTAGAAGAGGCAGAGAAAGGATGTATTCCATTTCTTAGGATACTGTTTTGTCCCTAGACCCGTTTAAGAAAGGTACAATCTCCTGTTTCTTCGTTTATTTCCAGTAAATGGCCCCAAAATCGTGAAGGATTAATTAAATATTCGCGAATCCGCTATAAAAACAGCAAAAGCACCTATTTTTGAGTTCACACCTTATGTCTTCTCAAGAGATGATTACTACCGAACAAAAAGCACTTTCAGACCGCATTACCTCCCTTGCCGAGTCCCAGACCATAGCCATGGCCAAAAAAGCCCGGGAACTGGCAGCCAAAGGGGTGGATGTGATCAACCTGAGTTTTGGAGAACCAGATTTCCAGACGCCTCAGTACATCAAAGACGCCGCTAAGAAAGCCATTGATGATGGCTACACTTTTTATACGCCGGTAGCCGGTTACCCAGACCTGCGCAAAGCCATCGTGGAGAAACTTCGCCGCGACAACGGTCTGGAGTATGGACCCGAGAACATTGTGGTTTCCACCGGAGCCAAGCAGTCCATCGCCAATGCGGTGATGTGCCTGGTGAACCCCGGCGATGAGGTGATCATCATTTCTCCGTACTGGGTGAGCTACGAGGAAGTGGTGAAACTGGCCGAGGGTATTCCGGTGCCAGTGCAGGGTCCCCTGGAAAACGACTACAAAATCACGGCCCAGCAGTTGGAGGACGCCATCACGCCTAATACTAAATTGGTGATGTATTCCTCGCCCTGCAACCCCACCGGCTCGGTGTTTACCAAAGACGAACTAGCCGCGTTTGCCGCCATCCTGGAGAAACATCCGCAAGTGCACGTCATCGCTGATGAAATCTATGAGTACATCAACTTCACCGGCGAGCACTACAGCCTTGCCCGTTTTGAGGCCATCAAAGACCGCGTGATCACCGTGAACGGTTTCTCCAAAGGCTATGCCATGACCGGCTGGCGCGTGGGCTACATCGCGGCGCACAAAGACATCGCCGATGCCTGCGACAAAATGCAGAGCCAAATCACCAGTGGAACCTGCTCCATTGCTCAGAAAGCCGCCCAGGCAGCTCTGGAAGGTGGAAGAGCTTCGGCGGAAGAAATGAGCGCGTCTTACCTGCGCCGTCGTGACCTGGTATTAAGCCTGATGAACGAAATTCCTGGTATCAAGACCTACGTGCCACAGGGCGCATTCTACATTTTCCCAGATGTGAGTTCTTTCTTCGGAAAGTCGGCCGGCGATATCAAGATTGAGAATGCGAATGACCTGGCCATGTACCTGCTCAACGAAGCGCACGTGTCGTTGGTAGAAGGTGGGGCCTTTGGCGCGCCGCAGTGTATCCGGTTCTCCTTTGCCGCTTCAGACGCAAAGTTGATTGAAGCCTTGGAGCGTATTAAGGCCAGCTTAGCCAAACTAAGCTAAAACCGAGTCTCGATTTTTCTTGTTACTTTTGCCTTACATTGGATAAAGCGCCCGCAAAACAGGTGCTTTATCCAATGTTTTGTTTTTAACCTACATATTTTCCTGAATGTCCATTCAGCGCACGGTTTCGTCTCTATTTAACCGCTTCGGTCAGTTGCGGGTATTGGTTGTGGGTGATGTGATGATTGACGCCTACCTCTGGGGAAAGTCCACGAGATTGTCGCCCGAGGCACCGGTGCCCATCGTGAACCGCATCAAAACCGAGCAGCGCCTGGGCGGAGCCGCCAACGTGGCCTTGAATGTACAGAGCATGGGAGCAACCCCACTGCTGTGCTCAGTAGTGGGAAACGACGCAGATGGAAAAGCCTTGCTTCAACTCTTGCAGGAACAGGGCCAGACCGCCGAGGGTATCGTGCTGAGTTCCGAGCGCCCCACCACCGTAAAACAACGCATCATTTCCGGGGGCCAACAACTGCTCCGGATTGATTCTGAAGTGGAAACGGACTTGTCTTCGGCAGAGCGTCAGGCGTTGGTTCAGCGGTTTAAAGGCTTGCTGGACACTGCCCACGTGGTCATCTTCGAGGATTATGATAAAGGTGTGCTGAGTACCGAGGTAATAAAAGAACTGCTGACCCTGGCCAAACAAGCGGGCGTGCCCACGGTTATAGATCCCAAGAAAAAGAACTTCCTGTCCTACAAAGGCAGCACCCTGTTCAAACCCAACTTGAAAGAACTCAAAGAAGGCTTGAAGGTAGATTTCGCTGATGCGGATTTAAAATCATTTGAAGCCGCTGTGGATCAATTGCAGGAGCAACTAGAATTGGAGAATGTGCTCGTCACCCTTTCAGAACGAGGGGTTTTCTGCCAGGCTTCAGACCAAACCAAAACCTACCTTGATGCTCACATCCGCTCCATATCTGATGTTTCCGGCGCCGGTGATACGGTGGTAAGCATCGCCGCCCTGAGTTTGGCCGCCGGATTGCCGCTGCCTGCCTTAGCCGAGCTGGCTAACCTGGGCGGAGGGTTGGTCTGCGAACACGTTGGAGTGGTGCCTATTGATAAAGAGCAACTCCGTCAGGAAGCCCAAAAATCACAGGTGCTGCAACGTGAGTTAGCTACGTTTGAAGTGACTACCTGAGGATCTTTGTTTAAGGTAATTTTTGGAGGATCAGCTTAAAACAGGGAGGTTATAACGTTCATTCTTCCATTGCCAGGCAGTCTTCGGGATGCTGCTGTAGCAGCAGGCAAGTTGCAAACTTGCCGCCATGGCAACCACAAGTTACGCTTGCGCTAAACTTGCGGTATTTGGATTAGTAAAGGTTTACAACAGCAAATAAGGACTATTAGCCCATTGGCATGGTTCAAGTTTTCAACTTGGACCCAACATGGTCTGAAGTTACTAGATAATACAACACCGAAACGGCCTCTTGCTTATATAAGCAGGAGGCCGTTTTTATATCGTTTTCAGGAAAACAGGCGTGAAACTGTTACCGGTGATTATACTCTTTCACCGTCTGAATAAAACATTTCACCTTCTCGGGATCAGTGTCTGGGTACACACCGTGGCCCAGGTTAGCTATGTGGCGGTTCGGGCCAAAGGATTCCAGCATTTTGTTGGTTTCCCGCTTCACTCCGGCAAAATCATTGTACAGGGCGCAGGGATCCAGGTTGCCTTGCAGGGTTTTGCCGTCCCCGATGGCAGCTCGGGCGTCTTTCACGTCCATGTTCCAGTCAAGGCCTATTACCTGGCAATCAAGTTGGGCGAAATCAGCCAGTGAAAAGAAAGCACCTTTGGCGAAGACCGTTACGGGCACCCCTTGGATGGCCTGACAAATCTCCGCGATATAGCGATAGGAGAATTCTTTGTAATGCGCCGGGGGCAAAATGCCTGCCCAGGAATCGAAAATTTGGATGAGGTTGGCTCCGGCTTCTACCTGGGCTTTGAGGTAGGCGATGGTAGTATGGGTGATCTTGCGCAGTAGTTGATGCGACAATTCTGGCGCCTCGTAAAGCATCTTGCGGGCTTTGGAGAACGTCTTGGAACCGCTGCCTTCCACCATGTAGGCGAAAATGGTCCAGGGAGCACCAGCAAACCCGATGAGCGGCACCCGGCCGTTGAGTTCGCGTTTGGTGACCTTGATGGCCTCCAGCACGTAGTTCAGGTGCTCGTACGGATCGGCTACGCGCACGTTTTCTATATCAGCAGCAGTCTTGATGGTGTTGGGGAAAATAGGACCGCGCTTCTCAATCATCTCGTAGGTGCAACCCATGGCCTCGGGCACTACCAGGATATCGGAGAAAATAATGGCGGCATCCACGTCCAGCAAATCCACCGGCTGAATGGTGACCTCGGCGGCCAGTTCAGGGGTTTCCACCAGTTCCTTGAAACCGGAAAGACGCTCGCGCACGGCGCGGTATTCCGGTAAAATACGGCCTGCCTGACGCATAAGCCACACAGGAGTTCGTTCAGTAGGCTGCCCCATGGCGGCACGCAGGAGCAAGTCGTTCTTTAATTGCATGGCGCAAAGATAAGGCAAATAATGAGTCCTGAGTTCTGAGTCTGGAGTTCTGGGTCAGAAAAATAAGGAGTGATGTCAATAGATAATGGTTGTTTTAGAGCCCATTTCCGGAAAACAGGCCTAAAATAACGGCTACCTAAGGCTGGAAGGAATTACTTGAATAACGCCAGCAAAGCGGTCACAATGAAACTTACGCCAAGGGATAAAACAATGAATCCCATGATCTTGGTGAGGGCAGCAAGACCGGCTTTGCCCATGAAAATCATCAGGCGTGGCGAAAAAAGCAGGATGATGTAACTTACCGCTCCCAGGAGGATGATGCCTAGAATGGTGAGACCCATGTCCAGGAACGTGAGCGATTTGGTGAAAAGGCTGATGACTACCGCAATGGAACCCGGACCCGAAAGGAGGGGCATGGCCAGCGGCGTGAACGAAATGTCTTCTTTCTCCACACCCTCGGCCACTACGTCTTTAGACATTTTCTTACCGTCCTCGCCTTTGGGGTTGAGCAGGTCCAAACCCGCCCGCATGATCATGATGCCGCCCGCGATCCTGAGGTCATGAATCCTGAGCCCGAAAAAGTCCAACACGGCTTGCCCGGCCAGAAAGAACACCGTCAGAATCAAAATCATGTACAGACAAGCCCGAAAAGCCTGCTGGTTCCGGTGCTTGGGCGAGTCATCGTGCGTGAGTGTCAGGAACACCGGCATGGCCCCAAACGGATTCACCACCGAAAACAAAGCCGAAAAGGTTGCGAGTAGAATTTCCATTGGGTCCAATAATACGGAAATTCAGGAAATTACGTACACCTCAGGGAAGTTTGAAAGGAACCCGCCGGTTGGGGCAGAAAGCTCCTGGTTACGCGAAAATCCGGTGCCATATACCAGCCGATTTGGGCTTAGGAGGAGCGTAGGTCCGCTTTTGCTGCACCAACTGCAACCGCAGAATGGCCTTGATCAAGCCAAAATGAGCTTGTTCATTGCGTTCCAAAACACCGCTTACGCCCGGTTGCCAGAGGTTCAGTATTTCTTTTCCGGATACAGCAGGGGTCAGGATAAAGAGATGGGCTCTTTCCAGCCGCGAAACCAATGATTTAAGCAATTGCTCATCGGGTTCATAGCCCAGGGAAGCCCTGCCGCCAAGGATAATTAGCTCACGGGTAGAGTTTCGGCCCATGCCAAACTGGTTCTCGAAGGTCTCATAGCTGAGCGCCTGAATTTCCACCCGTTGGGCGTATTGATTTTGTTTATTTAACGCTTGGACAAGTGAACCAGCCAGTGTTTGGTCATCTTCCAGCAATAAAAGCCTGTAGGAAGTATTCATAGATTTAGTAAAATTAATACTATTTTATTTCCTGCAAAGAAGATGCTGTAAGATTCTTTAAACTTTATGTATTTAAAGGGTAATTTTGGCAAAATGAGCCATTTTTGAAGAGGATTATTCTTGAAAATGTTTTTCCAGAAGGAGTTCTTTCACCAGAAAAAGATAAACCTGAAAGAAAATCTGCTTCTTGCTGCCGCAAAACTTGTAGCTTACCCGCATAACTGAGAGATTTGGGGCTCGGGCAGCACAGGTCCCTTTCAGGTCACCGCTGTTTCTTTTACTTGTGATTTCAGCAAAGATGAACAATATAAAATTAGGTATTCTGGGGGGAGGCCAACTGGGCCGCATGTTGCTACAGGCTGGCCTTGACTTCAACCTCTATACGTTGGTCCTGGACCCCGATGAACACGCGCCTTGCCGTCACCTCTGCGAGGAATTTGTGCACGGTGATTTCAAAGACTATGACACGGTCTACGCGTTCGGGAAAAAGTGTACGCACGTCACCATTGAGATTGAGCACGTGAACGTGGAGGCGCTGTTTGCCCTGGAAAGGGAAGGAGTTCACGTATATCCCAAGCCTGCCTCGCTGCAGACCATTCAGGACAAAGGCCTGCAAAAAGAGTTCTTCCAGAAGCACAGTATTCCTACTTCTGATTTCCGGTTGCTGCAAGATGCCTCTGAATTAGAGAAGAACCAGGATTTCATGCCCGCTTTCCAGAAACTCCGCCGCGGCGGCTATGACGGAAACGGTGTAACGAGAATCGCTTCTTCCGATGATTTCCAGAAGGCCTTCCAGGCACCCACGGTACTGGAGAAACTGGTGGAGTTTGAAACTGAGATCTCGGTGATTTGCGCCCGAAACGTGCAAGGCGAGGTGAAAGCGTTCCCGGTGGTGGAACAGGTTATGCACCCGGCCCACAACCTGGTTGATTATCTGCTCGCACCCGCTCAAATTGCCTACAAACTACAGCGCATGGCCATTGAGATTGCCACGCACGTAACCACTGCCCTGGATATTGTAGGGCTGCTGGCCGTGGAGATGTTTGTGACCCGTGACGGACAGATTTTGGTGAACGAGGTTGCGCCGCGTCCGCATAACAGCGGGCACCATACCATGAAAGCCAACGCCACCTCACAGTTTGAGCAGCATTTGCGCGCCATTCTTGGGTTGCCTTTAGGCGACACCGAGCCTCATTGCCCGGCCGTGTTGGTCAACCTCTTAGGCGAGGCCGGTTATTCCGGCGAGGCGGTGTATGAAGGGTTAGAAGCTACGTTGCAGGAGCCCGGCGTGCACATCCATTTATACGGGAAGAAGTTTACGCGCCCTTTTCGGAAAATGGGCCATTTAACGGTGCTGGCCCCAACCATTGAAGAAGTAAAACAAAAAGCAGATACCATCAAGAACCGCTTAAAAATCATTGCATGAGCCAAACTCCTGAGCAAAGCACGGCCCTCGTAGGCATTATCATGGGCAGTCAGTCAGACCTGAAAGTGATGTCAGGCGCTGCCGATATCCTGGAACAACTGAACGTCCCGTTTGAAGTAACCATCGTTTCGGCGCACCGCACGCCCCACCGCATGCTGGAGTACGCCGAAGGTGCCCGCAAGAAAGGCCTGAAAGTGATCATTGCCGGAGCTGGCGGGGCCGCCCACTTGCCGGGCATGGTGGCTGCCCTGACCACGTTGCCGGTCATTGGGGTTCCGGTAAAATCAAGCAACTCCATTGACGGTTGGGATTCCATTCTTTCCATCCTGCAGATGCCGTCTGGGGTGCCGGTGGCTACCGTTGCTCTGAACGGCGCTACCAACGCAGGAATTCTGGCCGCCCAGATTCTTGGAAGCACCAATGCCGTAGTGGCAGATGCCCTGGAGAAACACCGCGCTACCCAACGTGACAAAGTGATGCGCTCTGTGGAGCAACTCCGCCGCGGCGACCTGGAAATGGACTAGCCTTTGCTTTCACTAGAGCCTATACTAAATACTGCCACGCCCGAGTTCTCTTGGGCGTGGGCTTTGTATGAAGAGGCTTTTCCGGTGGAGGAGCGGCGTTCCTTACACCAGCAAAGGAACTTGCTCGGTAATCCGGCTTATCAATTTGCTTCTATACTTTATCTAGATGAATTCGCGGGATTGTTCGGGATTTGGCACCTGCCAGGGGTTACTTTTCTGGAGCACTTTGCCATACTGCCAAACTTACGGGGGAAAGGAGTAGGCCAGGAAGCCCTGCAACATCTGATAAAAAAATCTTCCCCAATTTCAATTCTGGAAGTGGAGCCTCCGCTCACCGATACAGCCAAACGCCGGATCAGTTTTTATGAGCGTGCCGGTTTTCACCTCAACCCTTTTGAATATTGGCAACCTCCTTATGAGGAAAACAAGCCATGGGTAAAATTACAACTCATGTCTTCTCCAAATTTTCTAAAGGCTAACGAATTCGAGGCGATGAAAGGTCAATTGTATAAATCTGTTTACCTCCAGGACCCAACCTAGCCTCTCGCTGGATTTAGCACTGATTTGCTAAAACAGGCCCAAAACCCAGAAGGCTTTCTTTGCCTAGGCTCGGTATTTCCACTCCAAAATAAAGCAATAGGCCATGGCCAGGGCGCAGATAAGGAGTCCTAATGATTCCCGCGCCTCTTCAATGCCCGGAGAGTGGCTCATGTCCATGGTGATGCCTTGGTAAACGGGAGGCCAGAGCATAAATGCCCCCACCGAGAAAGCCAGGAAAGCCACCGCGTACACCCACCTGAAGAGTTTCCTTTTGTAGGCCAGAAAGCACAACACCGCTGCCGATAGGTACACCGGAACCCAGATTTCAGGGTCTGGGTCATTCCATTGCACCAAGGCAAATAGCACAAACATCAACATCAGTACAAGCAGCAGAATAACACGGAGTCTCATAGGAGTTTGGGGCAATTTTCCCCCTTTCTAAAATTCTTTACTAAAGTAAAAGTTTCTTGGGAAGGTGCAAAGGCAACCCTTTTCTTTGCAAGTGGTATTTAGGAAAGAGTCTTTCCTGTAAAATGCCTATGAAGATACTTTTCCGCGTCCTTCCTTTTGCCTTGCTGTTGTTTTCCGGGTGTTACAAGCTAAAAGGCCACTATGGCGGACCCAAAAGCTTTGAGCCTTTAACCCGCAGCCTGCAGCCCCAAGATGTAGCCTTGCCCGCCGGGTACACCATTGAACCCGTCACCAGCAATCTAACCTATCCCACGGGCATCACTTTTGACGAGCAGGGTACGCCTTACGTGACCGAAGCCGGTTATGCCTACGGCGAAATCTGGTTGCCTCCCAAACTTCTGCGCCTGAACCCAGACGGCTCCACTACCCAAATTGCCGCCGGAGACAAAAACGGACCCTGGACGGGCGCCGCTTACCACAACGGATTCTTTTATGTGTCTGAAGGTGGAGAACTGGAAGGCGGCCGTATCCTGAAGATCTCAAAAGCAGGCCAGATCACCCGCCTAGTGGAAAATCTCCCCAGTATGGGCGACCACCACACCGATGCTCCCGTGGTAGGGCAAGACGGTTACCTGTACTTCGGGCAGGGAACGGCCACCAACTCGGGCGTAGTAGGCACAGATAACTACCATTACGGCTGGCTTAAACGCAATCCTTCTTTCCACGATATTCCCTGCGAAGACATCGTCCTGACGGGGCAGAACTTCACCACCTACAATCCCCTGACTGAGGACGACAAAGACGAAGTCACGACCGGCGCCTACCTGCCTTTCGGGACACCCAGCACGCCTAACCAGACCATCAAAGGTGCCATTCCTTGTTCAGGGGCTATTTTTAGGGTACCCTTGCAGGGTGGGCCTTTAGAACTGGTGGCGTGGGGATTGCGCAACCCCTACGGATTGGCTTTCTCGCAAAACGGGCAGCTCTACGTCACCGATAACGGCTATGATACCCGCGGAAGTCGGCCGGGATACGGTGCCGGCGATGTTCTGTGGGCCGTGCAACCCGGGCAATGGTTCGGCTGGCCCGATTTCGCCAACGGTCAGCCCATGGCCTCAGATGACTACAAAACGCCGCATGATGACCCCAAATTCCTGTTGGCCAAACACCCGGGTACACCTCCTAAACCCGCCGCTATTCTTGGCGTGCATTCCTCCTCCAACGGACTGGACTTTTCCCGCAACGCCGGTTTCGGGCACGTGGGTGAGGCGTTTATTGCCCAGTTTGGCGATATGACCCCCGAAGTAGGCCATGCCTACGGACCCATTGGTTTCAAGGTAGTGCGGGTGAATACTAGTAACGGCGTGGTGGAAGATTTCGCTGTGAACAAAAGCAAGACCAACGGACCTGCCTCCATCATGAAAAACGGCGGCCTGGAAAGACCCATCTCCGTAAAGTTCAACCCCGCCGGTACCGAGTTGTATGTGGTAGATTTCGGGATCATGCCCATGACCGAGAAGGGACCCGCGCCGAAACAGAAGACAGGGGTTATTTGGAAAATCACGAAAACCGCAGCCAAATGAGACAGCTTCCCAAAAAATACAGAATCCTTAAGGCAGTCGTTTGCGGACTTTGTCTGGTGCTAAGCAGCTGCGGCACAGCCCGGCGCAGCGAACCCATCATGGGACCTTTGACGGTGCAGACCCAGCAACTGGAGAACGGCCGAGTGGTGTTCATGCAGAACTGCCATCGGTGCCATCCCTTAGGCGAGGCGGGCTTGGGGCCTTCCATCAACAACATTCCCCTGCCAGGGGTGGCCTTACGGTTCAGGGTGCGCAGCAAAGCCTTTTTTCTGGGCATCGGCCGCATGCCTTCTTTCAAGAAACACGAGATCTCCCGGGAGCAGATGGATGAACTGGTGGTATACCTGAAAGCGCTTCGGCGGCATAAAGGCAATGAGGCGGTAGCTGCTACTAAATGAAATCCGGGAATGGGATAAGCTGGGTAATATTGTAGCTGAAAAATGCTTTTGAGGTTGATCTACTGCAAAAAGCAAGAATCCGTTTTAAAGCTGTTTCCAGAAAGATAGCTTTAAAACGGATTCTTGCTTCTATGGACCTAAGTATTCTCGTTTTTAGAAAGAGATGCCAAGCAAAAAGTAGAACTGGTCTGTGGTAGTGCCTATCGTGGTGATTTTTGAGAACCCGTTTCCTTTCTCATATCTTCCTTCCACTGAAAGTTGGTGGTTGGACGAAATAGGGAAGAGGACACCGCCTCCAACTGCAAAGCTCTGAGCGTACTTCCTGAAATCTTCCATGTAGGATTCCTTCTTGACAGAGGTGTTTTCCTGTACTGAATTGGAACTGGTGGTAGTGAGTTCCTGGGTAAACTTAACAGCGTAAGAGTTAATGAAACCGGCACTCAGAAACGGATTGATTTTCTTGATTGGGAATGAATACCGTGCCAGAATGGGAAGTTTCACATAATGAAGGTCTAAAGCCAAATCATAGTCTCTTCTGAAGGTGTTTACCTGTTCTGAAAAACTTTTGGCGTATTGGTTACGGGTATACTGCAGTTCAACCTGCAAAGACAGCTTTGGGTTAATCCAAGGCAGGGTGCTATTTACAAATAAACCAACCGCGGGTACAAAAGAAGAGGTGAGCCTCTGGTCCTGGTTTTGGATTGAAGGGCCTCCCTTCACCTGAAGCGTAGAAGTGGAGCCTCCCGCTACAATGCCCCAAGTGAAAATGGATTTTGTGGGGGTTTCCACATAGGTCAAGGAGGCGGGGTTGCTACATTGGTTGTAGCGCACAACAAGGTTTATCAAGGCTTTTTGGGTAAAAGGAAGTCCCCTGGTACCTGCCATCTCAGCAGGGCAATCTTTAAAGGCTTGGTTCAAGGTTCCCCGGTACAAATGGTAAGGGACCAGCACCTTTCGGCCTTGCCGTTCTTCCGATACCGAGTAAGAGATAAGTTCCTGTAATGAATCGTTTTTAAGCAGGTAAAAGTGATCTTTAGAGTCCTTGTCCCGGAAGGAGTAAAGACTAGCTTTTCCCTTTACCAAAAGGGTGAAAAAATGGGTCTTAGTACTGTCTCCCGTAGCTACTTGCCTGGTCTCATACTTAAACCCTTCCTTAAGGCCGTAGCCTTCAATCTGTAAAGGGCTGAATGTTTCAATTGAGGCACTTTCTGATTTTTTGAAATTTACTTTTGACCCGCTTAGACGATCTCCTTTATGATCAACCAGCCCCCAGATTGTATCATTTTGTTGGATGATATAGCCCGGTTTGAAATTATGTTGGGCTAAAACAGAAAGGCTGCCAAGCAGTAAAAAGAGGGATAGTAAAGTTTTTTTCATTTAAATATTGGATAGCATACAAAGGTATAAATAACCCGTAAACTTCAATAAGTATAATTTTAGGAGAATCGTAGCCGAGTACTTCAAGTAATTGTCATTATTATATGTTAACCCCACCTGTGCACATTTACCTCATCCGTCACGCCCGGCCCCTCATCAACCAGAAGGGCTTTTTCACGAAAGCCCAGGCAGAGCAGTACATGCAGGACTATAATGTGGCGGAAGTGGAGAAGATCATTGAGCGCAGTGAGCACCTGCCTCTGGCCCGCATCAAGCGGGTTTTCTGCAGTACCCTGCCCCGCGCCAAAACCACCGCGCTCATGTTGTTTGGCGCAGAGGTGGAACTCCTAGAAGACGCCACCTTCAAGGAGTTTGAGAACCGCATCTGGGGCTTGCCATTGGGGAAGTTTCCTTTGAAGTGGTGGCAGGTAACCTCCCGGATTTTGTGGCTGCTGGGGATGAACCAAAAAGACATTGAAAGCTTCCGGCAGGCCAAAGTTCGCGCAGACCAGGCTGCTGAACATCTAGTGCGCGAAGCTGAAGTTCAAGGTCTGGCCGTTTTGGTAGCACACGGTTTCCTGAACGAATTCATCAAACGAGCCCTAAAGAAGCGCGGCTGGAAAGTAGTGCGGGACGGTGGCCGAGGCTACGTGGGCGTAACCCAACTGGAGAAATGAACCTGCCGTTTTGAGCCTTTTTTAAGGAAATTAGCCTTGAAACAGAAAGCGAGTGGATTACTAAGAAAAGAAGCCGTGCATTAAGCGGTGACTGTTTTGGGCTGATGTGGTGCGGTTTCTTTTCTCTCCAACGCCGCTTGCCGGAGGGAAAAGAAGTGAAGGGTATAGGCCAGCGGCACCAGGAAAGCCGGGAGCAGCATTACCGGAAAAGTAGTAAGGATGGTGGCGCCGGGCTTATCAAAGAACACCTGAACCGGAGTGGGCAACGTGAGCAAGCCGTTGGCCACAATGTTAAGGAGCAGTCCCAGGCCCAACAAGTGATAAAGCATCGCCAGTTTTGGGTTGTACCGGTGACCAGCATAGCAAAGTACCGCGAAAACCGGCCCGAAAAGGCCTGACAGGATATCCCAGTTCCGGCCTTCAAACGTCAAGCGCTCTGGTATTGCATTCGCCAGGAACAGCCACCACAGGAAAATCTCCACCGGTATTCTGAAGGCCTGAAGATAAAGCAAACCCGCCGGAGGTAAATGCCGGAGGAAGTTCTGGGTTCCAGGGTGAAACGTAATCATCAGCACCGCAACTAGAGGCGGAAGCAAAGCCGGAGCCATGTTCAGGGGTGCGATGTCGAAGTTGGAAGTTAAGCCGCTCAGAGCCAGGAAACTGACCAGCAAGAGCCAACCGGTGAGCAATCCGCCAATAATCCAGGTTTTCTTAGAGGCCTGAGCCGTGGAGAAGCCCATCCGCAGGAACGTGTGGCGGGTGCCGGCTAATAGCAGGGCCAGGCACAGAATACTCAGGGCGGCAAACCCCAGTTGGGCGAGAAATAAATAGTTTGCTTTCATGACAGTAAGATTGTTTCTACGGCATAAAGATGCAGCCTCAAAAGCCTGAACTGTTTGACAGAAATTGCTAATTTCTCTCTTTCCGGTACAAAGCCGGCGAGCAGCCCATCACTTTCCGGAAGGTCCGGCTGAACATGGAAATCTCGGGATATCCGCATTGGAGCGCCACTTCGCCAATGGTCATCCTGGTTTTCTGCAACAGTGGCAGACTGCGCCCAATGCGGTGTTGCAACAGAAACTGATGCGGCGTGCTGCCGTGGATTTGGGTAAACGCCCGCAGAAAATGGAACTTGGAAAGGCAGGCCACCTGGGCCAGTTCGTCTAAAGAAGAGGCATAATCAGGGTAGGCCAGAAGATAATCGGTGGCGAGGGAAATGCGCTTGAACAGCTCGGCTCGGGCGCTGGCTTTGGCGGCCGTCAGGTTCTGGAGTCGCTGGGTTAGTTCTTTTTTCTGCTGCAAGAGGGCTTGTAGTAGGGGTGCCAGGTGCTCCTGCAACTCCAGTTCTGAAACACTGGAAGAGGAACCCAAGTGATGCAGTTGGTGCAACGCCTGCGATATCGTTGGGGTTTTGCGTTGAAGCAGGTTCGGGAAATCAGAAAGGCCTGTGTTAAGTGCCGGGGTGAAAGGATTATCTAACAGATAACCCGAGGGGTGATTGCTGGCTTTGAGGTAGTCTTCCCAAAGATTCTGGCCCAGGTGAAGGTTAAAAGTCTCCACGGGCTGGTCTTTGCTGTCAATGGTAAGGGAGTAATGCTGCGCCCGGTTTGTGAGGAAAAAGCAATCATCAGGCACGGCCACTTTCTTGCTGCCCGCACTCACGTAAGAAGTTCCGGTGACGTTGGTGAAAAGAGAGAATGGCCCTTTGATATCTGGACGATAGCAGTGCTGGGTATGGGCGTTAAGAATGACCAGCGGCCACTCAAATCTTTCCTTCGGCGGAGTGTTTGGATTTGGCCCGTTCTCTTCCTGAAAAGCCGTTTCGGCTCTTGCCTTCAACTGCTGGTAGTCAGGAAATTCTTTCAGAAACATTTTAAAGCTGTTTTCAGAAATTTAGCCTAAAAACAGGAAAGATGAAACAGTTGTAAGAATTTGAATTTTAGTGGCTTATGGCAATATTAAAATAGGTAAACGCAGCTTCATCCAATAGATAAGTCACAAGCAGTTGTAGAAATATACACGTCGAATTTTAATTTAATGGAACTGTTTTTAAGTAAAATTAGATTGTGAAGTTCTACTAGTAAATTATTACATTTAAGTTCTTAGGGTTTGTAAATAAAGTATATGACTTAATTTCAACAGCTTAGAACCCAGTTTATATTGAAATACATTTTAAATTTTATTCATAAACTTACTTCCCCCTCATGAAAAAATCAACATTTGCCCTGTTGTGCCTTGCGGTAGGTTTCGCCGCCACTTCCTGTGAAAACCAGATGGATGAGATGAACCTGACATCTGCCACCAAGTCACAGAATGTTAGTGCTTTATCTGATTCTACGCTGGAAATCCCCCAAAGCCTGGCGCTCACCGTTCCTGCCAATTATGCAGCCCCAGGTGAGAACCTTAGAAATCTCTTCACCTACGATGCCGTGGCCCCCAGTACCTGCGGTCCCACAGAGTTCGTGGCGGTGCAGAATAAGTATTTAGCCCCCCTCGGCAAAGATCTGATCTCCCTTTTCGGAACGGCGCAGGCTGCAAATTCAATCCTGAACCTGTACATGACCTTGAACCAGTACTCGGCTTACTTTGATACCTCTAAGCAGTATTTCGGCAAGAACGGCGAGTATACTGAGTTGATGGCCAAGCGGAAGAGAGACTTGGAGGCTTTCTGGGGCATGCCTAACCTGATTCAACTCAACGGACAGCACACCGCTACCCTGAACGACCGGGAGAAACTGGCAGATGTCTATGAGATCGTGGGCGCCAACGTACAGACTCGTGAGCAGGCCTATGCCGCCGCCGATCAGCTTCTCTACTTCAACACCTTCTCGCCTTATCTTCCAGAATCGCCTTTTTTCGCCCTTGATGGATTTGCGACTACCTACCGGAACCTGATCGTGATTGGCGATGGTATTGTAGAGATGCTCTCCGAGACCGGAGTGGAGCCAAACATCATTTGGACAGGCATTCTGGCGCATGAGTGGGCGCATCAGGTACAATTCAAAAACATGGCTGCCTGGTACCCTAATGGAGCCGCAGCAGATCAAGCAGAAGCAACCCGCTACACAGAACTGGAGGCAGACTTCATGGCGGCGTATTATATGACGCACAAACGCGGCGCTACCTACAACAGCAAGCGCGTAGAAGAATTCCTTACGCTGTTCTTCCAGATTGGGGATTGCGGATTCTCCAGCACAGGGCACCACGGCACTCCCGCACAGCGAATGGCTGCTGCCCGCTTGGGCTTCGAGTTGGCAGATCAAGCCCAAAAGCAGGGCCACATCTTAACCCAACAGCAGGTGCACGAGATCTTTGTTTCCAAAATCGGAACGGTTATCTAATTGAGGATTGAACCTGCTTAGAAAAGGCTCAGAAACAACCAGTGCCCTTGCTGCGTGTTTTCACCAGCAAGCGGATTGGCTCCGGAAGTTGACTTGTTGGTGATAACACTAACAGGGGTGCTGGGTTTCTTCTTTTATCATACTTCACTAAACCGGTTCAATTACTTCAGAAACAAAAAGAGGCTGCCTTTGAAAGGCAGCCTCTTTTTGTTTCTGAAGTAAAATGCATTTCAGCTTTCTAAAAAGGGAACGACTTCTTCTTTTTTGCCTCTTTCCGAACGGAGGATGCTGCGTAGCCGCCCTCAAACAATCGCCCGAAATTGATTTTAAGCTTCTCAGGGAATTCTTCTAAACAAAGACAATTGGTGTGCTCCAACGCTCGAAGCGTCAATTCGGCGCAGGCGTAAGAATCAGCGGCGGCGCGGTGGTGCTTAAATTGGATGCCGTGGCGATTACACAGCGATTTTAGGTCATATTGCGGCAACCCTTGCCACACCTGTTTGGAGAACTGCACGCTGCAGGCGTAGTTCAGTTCCGGGAAAGGCAGGCCATAGGTGTTTAACGTAGCCCGCAGTACGCTCATATCAAAGCTGGCATTGTGGGCTATTACCAGTTGATTCTGCAGCATCGGCTGTAGTTCCTGCCAGACTTGGTCAAAGGTAGGGCTGTTTTGAACATCCTTCGGTTTAATGCCATGGATGGCGATGTTCCAGCTGTTGAAGTAGGGGTAGGATTTTGGTTTGATAAGCCAGGCCAGGGTGTCTGCAATCTGCCCGTTTTTCACAAACGTCAAACCAATCTCACAGGGGCTGTCACGGTCAGAGGTGGCCGTCTCAAAATCTAGGGTAATAAAATCCATTCTCGTCCTGCACTTAGCGTTTCAGGTGCAAGTTACAACCATTTGGGGCAATGCCCTGCAAGCCTTGCAAGAAGTTGACCCGATAAGCTGTTTGAAGCGCCTTTAATCTGGAGGAGAAAGGCAGAGGTGAGATTAAAAAAAAGCCACTCTTTTTAGAGTGGCCTTATATGCTGGTGTTGAACCTTTATTTCAATCCAATTGGATTTAAAACTTTCTTAAAATCCAGATCAAGATAATCCGCAGCAAGCAAGGCCTCTTCCAAGGGTTTATGCCCTTTCTGTTGGATCGGGTATAAACATCCTTCTTCATCTAACAACGCAACGGGGCTAACTTCGGGCAGCACCTTTAGGGTGCTCTTTGCTAGTACCAAGGTTTCCTCTTCTAAAAAGGCGGGGGTACCATTTCGGGAGTAGATAGCGTAATACATGATGATACATTATTTAAGCCAAACATAATGGTAAGGTAACCTATTGAGTAGTAAGTTGTACGGTTTTGGTAACATTTTCAGTAAAAGACTCTTAAAATGCCGTAGAACTCGTAAGTAACTAGGACTAATCTTTGGGTAATTTGAATTAAAACAAAAAAGCCCTACCGCAACGCGATAGGGCTTTCTCAACTAAACCTATTATAAATTACTTAACTTCTTCGTAGTCTACGTCGGTCACGTTATCTGTACCGGCAGATTGAGTAGCACCACCTTGTCCGTCAGAACCTGGCTGTCCAGCTCCGCCGAATCCGGCGTCAGCACCTGGTTGTCCGGCTCCGCCAGTGGCTGCGTACATCTCCTGAGAGGCCGCCTGCCAGGCGTTGTTGATGCTTTCCATGGCACTGTCAATCGCGGCTAAGTCTTTAGACTCATGCGCTTTCTTCAGGTCAGCCAGGGCACCTTCAACCGCAGTTCTGTTTCCGGCAGACAGTTTGTCGCCGTACTCTTTCAGCTGCTTCTCGGTCTGGAAGATCATAGAGTCAGCCTGGTTTACTTTCTCAACCTGCTCTTTCGCTACGCGGTCAGACTCGGCGTTGGCCTCAGCCTCTTTCCGCATGCGCTCGATTTCCTGCTCAGACAGACCAGAAGAAGCCTCAATTCTGATTTTCTGCTCTTTACCAGTTCCTTTGTCTTTGGCAGACACGTGCAGGATACCGTTGGCGTCAATGTCGAAGGTTACCTCGATTTGAGGAACGCCGCGTGGTGCTGGTGGAATGTCTGACAAGTGGAAACGACCGATGGTGCGGTTGTCGCGGGCCATTGGGCGCTCACCTTGCAATACGTGGATCTCCACGCTTGGCTGGTTGTCAGATGCGGTTGAGAAGGTCTCAGACTTCTTGGTTGGGATAGTTGTGTTGGACTCAATCAGCTTGGTCATCACACCACCCATGGTCTCGATACCGAGTGAAAGCGGAGTCACGTCAAGCAACAGAACGTCTTTCACCTCACCGGTCAATACACCACCCTGGATAGCGGCTCCAATCGCTACTACCTCATCTGGGTTCACACCCTTAGATGGCTTCTTACCGAAGAATTTCTCTACTTCTTCCTGAATTCTTGGGATACGGGTAGAACCACCCACCAAGATTACTTCGTCAATGTCTGACGGCTGCAAGCCAGCGTCTTGTAACGCCTTGCGAACCGGTTCCATAGAACGACGTACCAGGTCATCGGCTAACTGCTCAAACTTGGCACGAGACAGTCTGCGCACTAAGTGCTTAGGACCAGTCTGAGTAGCGGTGATGTATGGCAAGTTAATTTCAGTCTCAGAAGAAGAGGAAAGCTCAATTTTAGCTTTCTCAGCCGCTTCTTTCAAGCGCTGTAATGCCATTGGGTCATTGCGTAAGTCCATGCCTTCTTCGGCTTTGAACTCATCGGCTAACCAGGCAATGATTACTTGGTCGAAGTCGTCACCACCAAGGTGGGTATCACCGTTGGTAGACAATACTTCAAATACGCCATCACCTAACTCCAGAACAGAGATATCGAAGGTACCACCACCTAAGTCGTATACCGCGATTTTCTGGTCAGCGTGTTTTTTATCTAAACCGTACGCCAACGCAGCGGCAGTAGGCTCGTTGATGATACGTTTTACATCCAAACCGGCAATCTGTCCGGCTTCTTTCGTAGCCTGACGTTGTGCGTCGTTGAAGTAAGCAGGAACTGTGATAACGGCCTCGGTTACGGTAGTACCCAGGTAGTCTTCAGCAGTTTGCTTCATTTTTTGCAAAACCATGGCAGAAATCTCCTGCGGCGTGAACTGGCGGTCGCCAATCTGTACGCGTACGGTGTTATTGCTGCCAGACTGCACGTTGTAAGAAACGTGGCTGGTTTCGTCTTTTACTTCTGAGAAGCCGCGACCCATAAAACGCTTGATGGACGCGATGGTATTTTGTGGGTTAGTGATAGCTTGACGCTTGGCAGGATCACCTACTTTACGCTCACCGTTCCCGTTGTCCAGGAATGCCACGATGGACGGAGTAGTCCGGCGGCCTTCGCTGTTCGGAATCACCACTGGTTCGTTACCCTCCATTACCGCAACGCAAGAGTTGGTAGTTCCTAAGTCAATGCCTATGATTTTTCCCATTGTCTATAGTTTTATTTTAGTAGTTCCTAGTTTAAACTTGATGTTCTCTCATTAACAAGAGATGTGCCAAGGCCATAATTCTGCCTTTTTGTGACACAATGTCATTTCAGCCGAAAGACAATAAAAAAGCTATACGATGTTTAGGCAGAAGGTGACAGCCGAAGCGGCGATTTTGGCTTGTTTTTAAGGAGAGGAAGGTTGGAGGAGGGAAATATTGGCTGTTTCAGGCCCGTTTTTTTATAAAGAGCAGAAATGTAGCGGCGTTATCCTTTATCGCCGTGGGGCGAGGCAGCGATACCAGCGCTTTCCAGTAGAACCAATCCTTGCAAAGCCGTCTGGCAATCTCCCGGGGGAGGGGAGAACAGCTATCTCAGAACAGAAATTACCTTTTCTTATATGGTCTTACAAAGGTATTCACCGGTTTGGCTAATCCTTTCAGTTGTTTTACTTCCTCACTGGTAAGCGCCCTGAACTCACCAGGCTGCAAAGAATCCAGTTTAAGGGTGCCAATCGCCACGCGCACCAGCCGCAACGTTGGGTGGCCAACCGCCGCCGTCATTTTGCGCACCTGACGGTTCATGCCCTGGCTTATTTTGATCTCCACCCACGTGGTAGGAATGTTGGCCCGGAACCGGATAGGCTTGGAGCGTTCCCACATATTTACTTCTTCCAGGAGCCTTGCCTTGGCGGGAGTGGTCTTTTTTCCTTGAATGAGAACGCCTCTTTCAAGATGGTCCAGCGCCTCATCGGTTGGAATGCCTTCTACCTGCACCCAATAGGTTTTCTCCACCTTGAACTTTGGGTCAGACAGGCGGTGCTGCAGTTGCTTGTCATCGGTGAGCAGTACCAGACCTTCGCTGTCATAGTCTAACCGGCCCACGGGGTACACATTAGGGATAGGCACAAAGTCCTTCAGGGTGCTTCGGCCGGTCTCATCGGTGAACTGGGTGAGAACTTCAAAGGGCTTGTTGAGGAGGAAATACTGCAAAGGACAAAAACGTAGGTGGAGGGTAAAATTACGGAAATGCTTTTGTTTTAGTGCTCCTTTCTCTAAAACGGCCTGAAAATGGATTTCCTCCCCTGATTCAACAGTGCTTGTTACCACAGGGAAGCAAAAAAATTCGGGGCCCAAAAAAGGTAGATTTGGGTGTTTCCATCCACTGTGGGCAGAATACGTATAGAGGGTGAACGTGAACCGTTTATGGGTTTCATCCGCCGATTTTTAGGCGCATAAGCCCGTAAACTCCTACTGCACCAAAACCGATAGCTATGAAAAAGAGCCTCATTCTTTGCGCCGCTTTGCCGCTGTTCTTCCTGGCGAGCTGTAATTCCGCTACCAAACCTAAGGAGGGAGATGTGGAGCCCACCGCCACCGAGGACCGGGACCCCAGTGTACGGGCCCAGGATTATGAAACCGGGGGTGCCGACAACCGCGCCGATACCATTCCGCCGGCGGTTGACTCTACCGGAACTGGGGGAAATCAATAGCTTCCAACAGAAAAGGCTGCCTAAAGTAGGCAGCCTTTTCTGTTAAGTCCGAAACTTGTTTTGAGGCTTCTTTTTACAAACTGCCGTAAAAACGGCGCAGGGCCCACTCAGCACAGGCCAAACCCAGAAGCAGGAAATAGAACCAAGGTTGTTCCAGAAGGTCTTTTTCCTCTTCGTAGCTGCGCAAAATGGTTTTGAAGTTGGCCTTCAGTAAGTCCTGCTCTAGTTGGGCCAGTTGGGCGGGATAATAGAGCCGCGTCTCAGAGCGGGCCGCCACCTGGCTCAGCAGGCTATGGTCGGCCACGGCCATGAGCGATTCCAGGTTTTGTTCCTGCACCATAAATTCGCCGGTATCGGAATGGGTTTGGTTTTCTACTCGGGTAGAGGCGGTGTAGCGGTAAACGCCTACGGGCAGGTTTCCCAGGCGCAGGCCTTCGCCGCCCTGTTCATGCCGGAAACGGTGTTGCGTTTGTTTGCCGCCTTCGTGGGTAAGGGTAAGCGAAATGGTCTGCCCAAAGATCTCTTCCTGCACCGCATTGAAGACATCGGCTTGCAGGGTGACGCCCTCCGAGGTTTCGAACTCGTCTTTGACCGGGTATACGTGCAGGCGCTTCTGGTTCCGGCGGTTGGCCAGCAGTTGCACCAGGTGCGTCATGAGCTCGTCATAGATCTGGGAAGTGCCATGGTCCGCAGATTCGGTGAGGCGCCACTGCCAGCTTCCGTCGGTGAGGAGTACTGCCGAGGGAGTAGGAGCCGCCGGTTTGTACACCAGCAAGGGTTTGGTGGTGCGTACGCTGCCCACCTGTTGTTGCAGAATGACTTCGGCCGCAGGCGCAATCCTCCAGTCCCCGAAAGTAACGGCCGTTGGAGGCCAGGCTTTGATGCGGCTTTGGGCAATAGGCTCGGTGGAAAATCGTTGGAAAGCGTTGTTCAGCAGGGGCTGCACCTCGTCAAACTGCGGCGAAGGCCGGTTTAACTGAACTCCCGCCTGTAAGGTGTTGAAGGCATTGAAATCGGTCTGGGCACCCAATATGTAGAACGAGGGAACCTTCGCGGACCTTAATCGGCGCAGCCAATCGGTGCCCACCCCGGCGGCGTTGGGGATCTGGTGCAGGATGGCGGCGTCATACGGCGTTTTGAACGTAGGATCCTGAAAAGGGCCCAAAACTACCTCCACGTCCAGCAAGGGATTGGTGCGTAGCGCGCTGCGCAGGGCTTTGATGTCGGGGTGCGGGGCGGCGGCGGCCACCAGTACTTTCAGTTTCCCTTTGATGATTTCCAGGTAAGCGTGCCGACGGTTGTTGAGGTTGGTGAACTCGCCGGTGATGGGCTGCACCAGGACCTGGTAATGTTTCTTGCCGGCCTGGGCGGCGGTTACCTGAAAAGAGGTTTCAATGGCGCCGCTGCGCGGCAGGTTGATGGATTTCCGCTGGATGGTTTTGCCGTTTTCCTGAAGCAGCACCGTGGCGGCCGTTCCTCCGAAACCGGTATGCCGAACTCGGGCCACCACCGGAAATGAGGTGCCCGTGTAGTTGATTTTGTTGTATTGCACTTCCTCCAGTACTACATCGCGCTTGGCTACGGTATCGCCCAACGCCAAAGGGTAGATTGGGGCGCCGTATAGTTGGAAGGTTGGGGTAGGGCCTTGGTTATGGATTCCGTCTGTGATAAGCACCGTAGCGGCCAGGTTCTGGGTACGGTAGGCGCGTTCCCCTTTTTCTACCAGGGCATGCAGGTTGGTGATAGGGGCTTTGAACGGAGCTTGCGCAAAAGCAGTAACCGCGGTGTCTCCCTCCTGAAAGGTTTGTTTTACTACTTCCAGTCCGTTGTCCTGCAACCGTTGGGCAAGCGCATCCAGTCCCTGCAAGGTGCGGTTCAAATCGTCCTTTCCGGTGAACAGCCCCACCGATTGGGAGTTGTCCAGGGCCAGTACTACTTTAGGTTTCACTTCCTCCTGCCGGATGCGGCGGGTGTAGGGCTCCAGCAGCAGAAAGCACACCAAGGCTACCAGTAGTGCCCGCAAAGAGGCTAACAGCCAACGCAGACCCGTGGGCCAGGGGCCGCCCCGGCGGTACATAAACCAGGATACACCTATTCCTACTGCCAGGCAAAGCAATGCATACCAAGGGGAATAAGCCGTGTGGAGTTGGAGTGATTGCACAAACGGTGAGTTAGGTCACAGGATCAAAGGGCAAGATAAAAGAACTCCGGCATATTTAAGGTGAATCGCTTAAAGTCAGGCTCTTTATTTCTTTTAACTGACTGCTTACCCATGTTATTGCCTTTCTAGGGTTTTAGGCATGTTTTCGGAAAAGGACCGCTAAAAGGAATGGCCCCGACAATAAAAAAACAAAGCCGATGTCAGTCTTCACCAACATCGGCTTAATATCATAGGTGATTCCTGATTCTTAATGAAAGTTAGGTAAGCATTCCGCCGTCTACCTGCAGGGTTTGGCCGGTTACGTAAGCAGATAAATCAGAAGCCAGGAATACAGCGGCATTGGCCACATCGTCTGGGGAACCTCCGCGTTTCAGCGGAATGGCTTTGCGCCACTCGGCTACCACGGCGGCATCCAGCTCATCGGTCATATCGGTTTCAATGAAGCCCGGCGCGATGGCGTTGCTGCGGATGTTTCTAGAGCCTAACTCCAAGGCCACTGATTTCGTGAACCCGATGATGCCGGCTTTAGAAGCGGCGTAGTTGGCCTGTCCGGCGTTGCCTTTAATGCCTACCACAGAAGTCATGTTAATGATAGAGCCGCTCTTGGCCCGCATCATGTGCTTGGTGGCGGCTTTGGTCAGGTTGAAAACCGATTTAAGGTTGGTGTTGATTACGGCATCCCATTGGTCTTCGCTCATGCGCATCAGCAAACCGTCTTTGGTGATACCGGCGTTGTTCACCAGCACATCCAGTTTGCCGAAGTCTTTTACCACAGATTCCACCAATTGCTCAGCCTGGGTAAAATCAGAGGCATCTGAACGGTAACCTTTGGCCTGGATGCCGTACTCGGCTAATTCCTGCTCCAGGGCCTGTCCTTTCTCCACGCTGGAGAGATAGGTGAAGGCCACATTGGCACCCATTTCGGCATATTTCTTCGCGATGGCCCGGCCAATGCCTTTGGAGGCCCCGGTTACTAAGGCAATTTTTCCTTCCAGTAATTTCATAAAGCTTCTTTAAAGGGCCACCACCTGTTTGGAGATGCTCCCCGGTTCTCGGAGCCAAATATACTAATTGCGGGCGGGAGCCAAAGAAACACCCCAAGCTTTTCACAGAGAAGATCCGTTTACAGCCTCTTTTCAGGAAAGCTGCCTCTAAACGCAATTAGATTTCTGCGGCTATTAAAAGAATAGGAAAAATTGGGTGATATAAAGGAAAGTTTCCCTTGAAGGGCGAGAGAATGCGGGTATAGCTAAATATTCGTCTGAAACTTACTTACAGAAGCGGTTAAGGAGGTTGCTGGCTTCGGGGGAACCCAGTTCAAAGGCTCTTTGCCAGTCCTGGCAGGCACCCTTGCGGTTCTTGAGGGTATGTTTCAGCACGCCGCGGTTGTAGAAGGCTTGCACCATGTTAGGGTCTAGGGAAATGGCGCGGTCATAGTCTTCCATGGCCGGGGTGTACTGCTTCTGGCGCATGCGTAGGTTCGCTCGGTTCAGGTATGCCACGGCATAGTCTTCCTGCAAAGTAATGGCTTGGGTGAAATCCTGTACCGCTCCTTTTATGTCTTTAAGGCGCGCGCGGGTGAGGCCCCGGTTGTTGTAAGCCTTGGCGTAGTTGGGTTGGTGCGTGATGGCCTGGTTGTAGTCCTCGATGGCTTGTTTGTACTGGCCCCGGTTCTGCTTGATATCGCCCCGGAATTTAAAGGACTCGGCATCGTTGGGCACCAAAAGGATAGCCTGGCTGAAATCTGCGAAAGCGCCGTCAAAATCGTCCATCTCGTATTTGGCTACCCCACGCAGGCGGTACAGGCTGCCGTCATCGGGTTTCTTGGCGATGGCGGCATCGTACTCCCGCACGGCTCCTATGTAATCGTCTTTGCTGGCCCGCTCCAGCCCTTCGCGGTAATGGGTCTTGGCGGTTTTACAGCCTCCGGCCGCCAACAGCAGCAACAGGGAAAAAAGGGGAATACGGGCGAAAAGTCGGGGTTGGAAAAGCAGTTGCATAAATAGGTTCTAACTTCTGCTACATACTGATTTTAATAAATATAGTTTTAGCCAAATATTTTACGCTTTTGTTCGTTTTGCATCCGAATTTTGGTAGAAGCCTGAAAAACAAACCGAAAGTCAACGCAAAGCTCCCCAAAAGAAAATTTCAGACCCAGATTTCTCCGCTTTCGCCTTTCTTCTTCGTTTTCCTTTATATGCTGTAGATATGGACCAACCCAACGTAAAGAACATCAAAACCGAGCTCCTTTCAGACAATTGGTACACCCTGAACAAGGTTACCTTTGATTACCGGAAACCCGACGGCGCCTGGGAAACCCAAAGCCGCGAAGCCTATGACCGGGGCAACGGAGCCACCATTCTGCTCTATAACGCCTCTACCAACTCCGTCATTTTAACCCGGCAGTTCAGGATGCCCACGTACCTCAACGACAACGCAGACGGCATGCTGCTGGAGACCTGCGCCGGCCTGCTGGACCAGGATGACCCCACTGAGTGCATCAAGCGCGAGACCGAAGAAGAGACCGGCTACCGGGTTTCTGACGTTAGAAAAGTAATGGAGGCCTACATGTCGCCGGGATCGGTGACCGAGAAACTCTTCTTCTTTGTGGCCGAATACAGCAAAGACATGAAGGTCACGGAGGGCGGCGGCCATGCCGAGGAACAGGAAAACATTGAGGTGCTGGAGCTCCCGTTTCAGGAGGCGCTCCGGCTGATGGAAACCGGCGAGATCAAAGATGCCAAGACCATTATGCTACTGCAGTACGCCCAGATACACCGCCTGCTGGTCTTTTAGACTTGTTTTGCCAAAAAGAGCCCCTAAACGGGAGCGTTGTTGATTTAGGGAATTTCTTCCTACCTTGATTTGACTTACCCTTCTTGAACGCTATGAAACAGATCAAATCTCTATTTCTGCTGGGAATATGCTTCCTGGCTACTTTCTCCATGTTCCACTGCTCGGCCCAGAATACCCCCACTGGAACAGGCAAAAAAGGAAGTGCCGCCCGGCAAACCGTGGTCTACCTGGTGCGCCACGCCGAAAAAGCCGCTAACAACGGCACCATGACCGATGACCCGGATTTATCTGAGGCAGGCCGCGCCCGCGCCGAGGTGTTACGCACCCAACTAGCCTCTGTTCCAGTGGCCGGGTTCTTCGCCACCCAATACAAACGTACCCAGCAGACCCTGCAGCCGCTCGCAACCGCCAAAAAAGCCACCGTACAGTCCTACGATGCCAAAGACCCGGCCGGACTGGTGCAGAAAATAAAGCAGGATTTCGCCGGTAAAACCGTGGTGGTGGCGGGCCACTCCAATACCGTCCTTCCCTTGATTGAAGCCCTGGGAGGCATAAAGCCCTTCGCCGAGATCACCGACAGCCAATATGACTTCCTGTTCAAAGTGACCCTGAACGAAGGAAAAGAACCAACGGTGGAAGTCCAGAAATACGGCGCCCCGTCATCGGCTTCCACTAACTAGAGTTTAGCCAAAAGTGTATAGAACAAATAACCCGCGTTTAGAGGCCGCTTTCCCGAAAGGAGCCTCTAAACGCGGGTTTGTTTTGCGCACTGTTTATTGGAGAAAGAGATAATTGGTGTCGGAAAGCTCAGTTACCCCATAGTTTGGGAAAAGCCGATGCCTTGTTTGTAGCAATTCCGGTTTTATGCTTTTGATACGCTAGGTTTCCTTTCTACTGATCAAACTTTTTTGTTTTCCAGCACCGAGGCGGATGGATCGTTTTAGGGCAGGTTTTGGGAAAATCAACTTAAAACGAAGCTCCTTTCCTAGCTCACAACTGGAGTTGCAACGGACTTGGAACGCATAAACACCAGATGCAGCACCAGGGCCAAGCTGGAGAAAAGCAACCCGACGGCGACCACCCCGTTCCATTTCCACAGGTGCCAGGCCTGGCTGGCGATGAACGTGCCAGAAGCCCCGCCTATAAAATAAGTAACCATGTAAACCGTATTGAGGCGGTTACGGGCCTCGGGCAGGATAGAGAAAATAAACGTCTGGTTGGAGATGTGCGTAGCCTGAATGCCTAAGTCCAACAGGATGACCCCAATGACCAAGCCTACGATGCTGCTTCCGGAGAACCCAAACACCACGTACGACACCACAATAAGCGCAATGCTCACGGTGGTGACGGTAAAGGGATCCCCTTTGTCGGTGAGGCGGCCCATGAAGGAGGCACCCAGCGCCCCGGCGGCTCCAACCAATCCGAACAGACCGGCGGCATCGCTGCCCAGGTTAAAGGGCGGTTCTTCCAGCAGAAACACCAGCGTAGTCCAGAACGCCCCAAAGGTGGCGTAGCACAAAGCCCCGCGCAACGAAACCCATCGCAACATAGGCTGCTCTTTGATCAGGTGCACCAGTGATTTCATCAGGTTCTTATAATTGCCCTTGAAATGCGGATGCACCTCTGGTAAAAGAAAATAGAGGGCGGCCCACAACATCAACATCATTCCGGCGGCAATGAAGAACATGGCCCGCCAGCCCAGATGGGCACCTACAAAGCCGCTCACGGTTCTGGAAAGCAGGATGCCAATCAAAAGACCGCTCATCACAAAGCCCACCGTTCGGCCGCGGGTCTCGGGTTTTGCCAGGTGAGCCGCCATGGGAATCAGCAGCTGAGGCACCACCGAGGTGGCCCCGATCAGGAAACTAGCCACCATCAACGACTCTATGTTCACCGCGAAGCCCGCCAGAAGCAAGGCCATGATAATGGCCGCGAAATCTACCATGATCAGGCGCTTGCGGCGCAGCATGTCGCCCAGCGGAATAATAAAGAGCATGCCCACCGCATACCCGATCTGTGTGAGCATGGCCAGGCTTCCGGCTTTGGCCTCTGATACCTGGAACGTGGCGGCAATACGCCCCAGCAGTGGCTGGTTGTAGTAAAGGTTGGCCACCACCATACCTGTAGCGATGGTCATAACCCAAAGGTGCAGTTTGGTAAACGCGGGGTGAGTGGGGGAAGAATGGGGAGTAGTAGTCATGATAAAAGGAAGGCCGTTCACAGGAAAATTTTGACAGATGGTTTCTGGGGCGGCCAATTAAAGTGCGAGTATACGGCTGTTCTATATGTTTGTCTAGGGCAAGGCCAATACTTTCGCTTTCCTCCAGGGAATCAAGAATGGGAGGAGATATCTGTTTTAGAAACCTTTTCCCAATACCGCTCCATAATCTGCCTGATTAGTTGCATGCGTATTTTCAACCTGGGGTTCTGCAACAGCGGGAGAAAGTGGTCATGGGTGGCATAGAAGCCTTGGTAAAATACCCAGAAACCCAAGGCCAGGTAGGGCATGGCAGCCAGTTCTTCCTCAGAAAGGTGGCGTACCTCGCGGTAAGCAGACAGGAAGGTAGCAAAGGCCTGGTCAGCGGTTTCCTGCGTCATTTTACCATGGTGCACGTCAAGGCACAAGTGTTGCCAAAAGACCATAACATCGTTCACCAGATACCCTCGGGCCAGAAAATCGAAGTCAAAGAGGGTGAGTTTCTCATCGCCGTCAATGTGGAAGTTCTTCGGGAAGATATCATAGTGGCAATAGCCAAAGGAGAAGGAACTGGTGTTGAATTGCTCCAGGTGCTGCTGGGCTTTCTGAGCCGCTTCTTGTAGCCATAGATAGTCTTCCTGGTTTTCAGAAAAGAAGTCCTTTATGGCTTGGATAGGCTTGGAAAGCGTGGTTTCAGCATCCAGGATCCACCGGGCGTTACTCAGGGGAATGGAGGCAGAAACGTTATGAAACCTGGCCATCTCTCTACCCAGGAGCTGTAATTGTTTCTCATTCAGGAGGGACACCCTGCGGCCCGGCGCAAAGGTGAACAACACGGCACACCGGTTTCCCTCGGCAGCGGGTAAGGTTTGGATCACGTGACCGGCGGCATCTGAAATTGGGTAGGAGACGGAAACATCGGCTTGCTTTAAGGCGAGGAGCAAATCGGTTTCAGCTTGGACCTGGGCGTAGTTTCTATGCGAGGCGCGGTACACCCGCAGGATATAACGGGCATCGGGCGAGGTGATCAGATAGGTATCGTTCACGCCTCTGGTCAGGAGCTTGCCTTGTACAGTGCCCAGGTGGTACTGCTCTGAGACAAAGGAGGCAAGCGCGTCTGCACGTAAGGTTGAATAGGCGGTGGGGAATACTGGAGCCATGGCAGGGTAATATTAGAAATTAATACCAGGATTTTCCCATGATGTTTTCTGATTAAGTTAAAATTGATTTCTACAGTAAATAGAAGTTCAACCCTTTGCCTTTGCACTCGTTTCAAAATGAGTGTTACGTTCCAACCATGTAGAAACTATGAACCACGAAGAAGAAAACAAGCAGCAAGACCCTACCAAAAAATTTGATGCGCCCCCTTTCTCAGAGTCCACGCAAAGTGAGCCGGGCGAAGAGTCAGAAATGAAAATCAAACCCGACCACGGCGAGGAAAGCTACAAAGGGTCTGGGAAACTGGCCGGGAGAAAAGCCATCATCACAGGCGGAGACTCAGGAATTGGGAAAGCGGTAGCCATCGCGTTCGCCCGCGAAGGGGCCGATGTGCTGATCTCGTACCTCAACGAGGAAGAAGACGCCCAGGACACCGCCAAATGGATTGAACAGGAAGGCCGCAAAGCAGTCTTGGTACCCGGCGACATCAGCGACGAAGCCCACTGTAAAACCATTGTACAACGTGCGGTAGACGAGTTCGGGCAGATTGACATTCTGGTGAACAACGCCGCCTTTCAGATGGCCCGTGAAAGTTTGCAGGATATTCCCAGCGAGGAATTTGACAAGACGTTCAGGACCAACGTGTACGCCATGTTCTACCTGTGCAAAGCCGCGGAGCCGCACATGAAACCCGGCAGCACCATCATCAACACGACATCGGTGAACGCCTACAAGCCATCGCCCATGCTGCTGGCTTACGCCGCCACCAAAGGGGCCATTCAGAACTTTACTGCCAACCTGGGCCAGATCCTCGCCGAGAAAGGCATTCGGGTGAACTGCGTAGCCCCAGGCCCCATCTGGACGCCGCTCATTCCGGCCACTATGCCCGAGGAACAGGTGAAAACCTTCGGGAAAGACACGCCCCTGAAACGACCTGGCCAGCCGGTGGAGTTGTCAGCCATTTATGTGTTGCTTGCTTCGGAGGGCTCCAGCTACATGACCGGTTCTACGGTACAAGTGACCGGCGGTACCCCTACGATTTAGACCTTATTTAGGGAAAATACATAAAAAACGCTCCTTCCGGTTTAGCCTGAAGGAGCGTTTTAGTTTTGGGCAAGTTTTAGGGAAACGGCCTGAAAGTCTTCTTCTTACCCTCCTTTGTCATCTTGAAAGGATTTTGTGAGCGAACTAGAAAGGCGCTTGCTAAACGTTATTATTGTTGGCCCACAAGATCCTTTCAGGATGACGAAGTGGGGATAGCGTTATTCCGCCGTAATCACATAGATGTGGCTGGTAAGGGCCGCGGCATCTGGGGAGATGGGCAGGCCTACTTTCATGAGGTAATCGCCGGAGAAAGTTTTGCCATTGGCCGCGAAGTTGGATTTGGTGCCCGGGAAAAGATTGGTTTCCTCTATTTTGTATTTCTTCTGCGGGTCAAGGCCTTGCAAGGTCACGGGGAACATGGTCTCGTTGAAGCGCGTGTGCAGATTGTAGGAGTACAGAACGGCTTTGTCTTTGGCCGGGGCCACGTACATGACGGCGGCACGGTTGCCCTCGTACGGCGAGAGCAGCCGGTAATGGTCGCCTTTCCAGATGATCTCGCTCAACTGCTTGTAGGTCTTCACGGCCTGTTGGCTAAAAGCTAGTTCGTCTTTGCTCCACTTATCTATTTCCTGATCGAAGCCCAGTTTGCCCATCATGGCGACATCGGTCCTGAATTTCAGGGACTGCTTTCCCCAGGAGGTCACGTGGCTGGAGAGCGCGATGGACGGGAAGAAGTACGAGTAGCCCCACTGGATGAAAATGCGCTCCACGCCATCGGTGTTGTCGCTGGGCCAGAACGAGGTGAAGTAGGGAAGGGCGCCGTAATCGGTGCGGCCGCCGCCGCCGGAGCAGAGCATGATGGGCAGGTGCGGGTATTTCTGGCGCAGACGGTCCAGTACTTTGTAGAGGCTTCGGGTGTACTCAATATATAGGTGCGACTGGTTTTCCTTGAGGTACGGCGAGTAGGCGTTGGTCATCATGCGGTTGTTGTCCCACTTGATGTAGGCGATGTTGGGGTGCTTGGTCAGCAGCTTGTCTACCACGTCATAGACGAAATCCTGCACTTTAGGATTGACCAGGTCCAGGATAAGTTGGTTACGATAGAGGTGCTCCTCGCGGTTGGGCAGTTTCAGGATCCAATCGGGGTGTTTTTCGTAGAGCTCGCTTTTAGGGTTCACCATCTCAGGCTCCAGCCATATGCCGAATTTCACGCCTTTGCTTTCCGCTTCCTTGATCAGGTCGCCTATTCCGTTGGGGAGTTTCTCTTTGTTTTCCTGCCAGTCACCCAGTCCGGCGCCGTCGCTGTTGCGGGGGTATTTGTTTGCGAACCAGCCATCGTCCAGCAGAAACAAGTCTACGCCTAGTTTAGCGGCATCTTCAAACAAACCGGCCAGTTTCACCTCGTTAAAGTCAAAGTACGTGGCCTCCCAGTTGTTGAGCAGCGTGTAGCGGGGTTCATTTCCGTCCAGGATGCCATAGTTACGTCCCCACCGGTGGAAGTTGCGGCTGGCAGTGCCTTTGCCCTGGGTGCTGTAGGTGAAGATGAACGCGGGTGTGGTGAAGGTCTGGTTTTTGGGAAGCTTGTACTCAGAGGCGTACGGATTCATGCCGGCTACCATGCGTAGCGATTGTTTCTCGTCCATGTCAAACGCAAAGCGAAAGTTCCCGGTCCAGGCCAGCGTACCGGCCAGCACCTCGCCGGTGGTTTCATCGGAGAGTTTGTTTTTGGAAAGGAAAAACACGGGTGTCTGGTACATGTTGGCGCGGCTGCCCAGTTTGCTGTCCAGGACTTTGGTGCCGTTGGTGAGCTTACTTTCCTCCATGCGCATTTCCTCGGCCCAATCACCGTGGAACTGGGTGAGCCAGTACTGCGGCGCGTCAAAGTGCAGCATCGCCGAGGCGTACTGCGTGAGCACCACCGGTTTCTTTTCCTGGTGCCTGATCTCGGTCCACGTTTTAATGACGTCTTCCTGAAAATAGGCCGAAAAATGCAGCGTCACCTCCACGGGGTACTTGGGATCTTTGAGCGTGATGTGGGAGGTGGTGACATTGCCGTGCTTCTCGGATTTGCTGAAGGCGTACCGCAAATCCAGCGACGGGTTGCCGTCATTGTGCTGCACCCGGATGGCGGGTTCAAAAAGGTTGTCAGTACCGGCGGGCACGTAGGCTTCGTGTTCGGGTTGCAGTTGAGCGAACTCGGGGGTATTGGAAAGTTTGGGCCCCAGATAGCTTTGATAGAGTTTCTGGTTTTCGGCCACGGTTAGAACCAGGTTGACGTGCTGGGTTTCGATGACAATTTCACGTCGGGTCTGGGCCTGGGCACTGCCCACCAGGGCCGTTAAGAAAAGAAGTAACAATCGCTTCATCTGAAGAAGTAGAGGTGGAGAAAGAAAGCAATATACATCATCTCCCTGAACTCTGTGAGAGAAGCCAGGCAGGTTTTTAAACAGATGCAGCCCAAAGGTGAAAAGGGCTTTTAGAACGGTTTTCAGGAGCCGGTCTAGACCTGTTTTAGCGCTGTTTTGCTTAAAATACCCTCAAAGGGGCTTCTCTTTTATAAACTTGGCAAAAGACCATTTATGATGTAGCTTTGCCGGTACATAACCTTACATCCAGACACATGGCATCAAAATATGATTTGATAGTGGTGGGTAGCGGCCCCGGTGGTTACGTAGCCGCCATCCGCGCATCACAATTAGGTATGAAAGTGGGCGTGGTAGAGAAAGCTGAGTTAGGCGGTATCTGCCTGAACTGGGGCTGTATCCCTACCAAAGCCCTGCTGAAAAGCGCCCAGGTATTTGAGTACATCCAACACGCAAAAGATTACGGAATCAACGTTTCTGACGCCAGTGCTGATTTCGGTGCCGTAGTGGCCCGTAGCCGGGGCGTGGCCCAGGGCATGAGCAAAGGCATCCAGTTCTTGTTCCGCAAAAACAAGATTGACCATATCGCCGGTTACGGCAAACTGAAGGCCCCAGGTCAACTGGAGGTGACTTCCGAAGACGGCAAAGCCGAAATCTACGAGGCTGCCCACATCATCCTGGCAACCGGTGCCCGTTCGCGCGAGCTGCCTAATTTACCTATCGATGGCAAAAAGATCATCGGGTACCGTCAGGCCATGGTGCTGGAGCAGGCGCCAAAGAAAATGGTAGTAGTAGGTTCCGGTGCCATTGGTATTGAGTTCGCCTATTTCTACAACGCCATGGGTACCGAGGTAACCGTGGTGGAGTACCTGCCTAACATTGTCCCGATTGAGGACGAAGAGGTTTCCAAGCAGTTGGAGAAATCCTTCAAGAAAGCCGGCGTGACCATCATGACCAACTCTGAGGTGTTGAGCGTGGACACTTCCGGCGAAGGCTGCGTGGTGAAAATCAAAACCGCCAAAGGCGAGGAAACCGTAGAGGCCGACATCGTGCTGTCTGCGGTGGGTATCCAAACCAACCTGGAGAACCTGGGCCTTGAGGAGCTGGGCGTTGCCGTTGAGCGCGGCCGTGTAATCACCGATGATTTCTACCGCACTAACGTACCGGGCGTGTACGCCATCGGTGACATCGTGAAAGGCCCTGCTTTGGCGCACGTTGCCTCAGCAGAGGGTATCATCTGCGTGGAAGCTATCACCGGACACAACCCAGAGCCGTTGGACTACAAAAACATCCCGGGTTGTACGTACTGCATCCCAGAGATTGCCTCTGTAGGATATACTGAGAAGGAGTGCCGCGAATTGGGCCGCGAGATCAAAGTGGGTAAATTCCCGTTCTCCGCGTCTGGTAAAGCCAGCGCCAGCGGTGCCAAAGATGGTTTCGTGAAAGTGATCTTTGATGCCAAGTACGGCGAGTTCCTGGGTGCCCACATGATTGGTGCCGGTGTAACCGATATGATTGCCGAGGTTGTGGTAGCCCGTAAACTGGAGACCACCGGCCACGAGATCATCAAAGCCGTTCACCCGCACCCCACCATGTCTGAAGCCGTGATGGAAGCCGCCGCGGCTGCCTACGGCGAGGTGATCCACTTGTAAGCATTTTCACATCTGAATTTGAAAGGCCCGGGCTCTGTCCGGGCCTTTTCTTTTTTAAGGCGCTTTTTTTAAGAAAAACAGGTCTAAAACAGAAAGCGGTTGAGGTTGTTTTCAGAAAAGAATTGGGGAGGTTTTAAACCTTTGCCAGAGTCCAGACTCTAATTAGTCTAGCTTCCCTGACACAAAAGCTGTCCTTGCCCGTTTCTAAATTAGAGTTCTTTGACCAGCGAAATCTTTCCTTCCCCCATGAAATACCTTCTCCTTCTACTCTCCATTATCACATTTCCAGTCGGGACAGTTCTGGCGCAGGGTAAAATAAGCGGTAAGCTGCAGGACCTTACCACCAAACAACCGGTGGGCTACGCCACGGCTGCGCTGCTCTCGGGGCGTGATTCTTCCATTGTCAATAGTGCCTTGGTAGAGGGGGATGGTTCTTTTGTGTTAACTCCGGTGGCAGAGGGCCGCTATCATCTGAAGATTTCCTTTGTGGGCTATGCTACCCGCGTGATGCCAAACATACAGGTCACTTCCGCAAACCCAAATGTAGACTTGGGCGTGATTGGCTTGCGCTCCGCGAGTACGCAGTTAAAGGCCGTGGAGGTAGTGGGCCAAAGGGAGCAGGTGGAATACGCGCTGGACCGAAGGGTGTACAACGTAGGGCAGGATCTCTCTACCGTGGGCGGCACGGCCGTTGATGTGATGCAGAACGTTCCCTCGGTGACGGTAGACCAGGACGGGACGGTGAGCATGCGCGGCACTTCCAATATCACCATTCTCATTGACGGTAAACCATCGGCTTTGAGCGGATTGGGATTAGACCAGATTCCGGCCAGTACCATTGAACGGGTAGAGGTGATCACCAACCCATCGTCTAAATTCGACCCCAGCGGTACGGGCGGCGTGTTGAACATCATCCTGAAAAAAGAAAAGCAACGCGGCCTGAACGGGGTAGTGTCGGCCAATGCGGGTATGGGCAACCGGTATAATACCTCGGTGAACCTGAACTACCGACTGGGCAAGTTGAACCTGTTCACCAACTATGATTTCAGGCAAGATTATAGAAAAGGCACTGGAAACGTGTTCAGGACTAACCGCCCGGAAGGGGAGGCGGTGACATTCCAGCGGCAGAACTCCCGCAACAGTAACCTCAATCGGAACCACAACATCCGGTTCGGGGCTGATTATCAGCTGACAGAATTCCAGAGTTTGACCGGATCCGTGCTGTACCGTAACGGCATGCGGGAGAACGAGGGCCAAACGTTCTATGAGTTCCTGAACCGCGAAGGTACCCTGGACAGCACCTCTACCCGCCAGTCGTTGGGCAGCGAGACCCGTGACCTGTGGGAATATTCCCTCAGCTACCGCAAAACCTTCACCCAGCCGGGCCGTGAGCTCACCGCCGATGCCGTTTTCAACCAGGAACGTGAACCTGGCCAAGACGCCTTCAGCCAACGTTTCCTTTACCCCGATGGCACCCCTAGCCTGTACCAGCCTACCTTGCTGCAGCGGAACCAAGCCCTGGAACGCGAGCGCGAGTTCTCCCTCCAAGCCGATTATGTGCAACCCATAGGCGAGAAAGGCAAATGGGAAGCCGGTTACCGCAGCACGTTTGAACGCAGCGATGTAGATGTGCAGGCCTCAGACCTTAATCCTGAAACGGGCCGGTACGAGAACAACGTGGGCCGCACGAACCATTTTGTGTATGACGAATGGGTGCACGCCGTGTACGGCAACTATGGCAATGCTATCCAGAAATTCAGTTACCAACTGGGAGCGCGGCTGGAGCAAACCAACATTATCACAAACCAGATCACCCAGGCCCGCCGCAATACCCGTGATTACCTCAACCTGTTTCCCAGCCTGTTCCTGACCTATGAATTCTCGGAGGAGCAGAAAGTGCAGACCAGTTACAGCCGCCGCATTGACCGGCCCGGGTCCCGGCAGTTGAACCCCTTCCTGGATATCTCTGACCTGTATAACCAGCGCCAAGGAAACCCCAACCTGAACCCCGAGTTCATCAACTCCTACGAGGTCAACTACCTGCATTTCTGGAAACACGCGACTGCTACGGCGGGGGTATTCTACCGGCAAATGAACGATGTGGTGCAGTCGGTTCGGCAGTTGCTGCCGGCCGGGGAGGGGAATGACCGCCAGATCACCTATACCACGTTCCAGAACATTGGGCAGGGTTCTTCCTACGGAATAGAGCTGACCGGATCAGCCACGCTGACGCCCTGGTGGCGTTTGAACGTAAATGCATCGGGCTTTAGGTACACCATTGACGGCTCTGAGCAGGGCCTGCAATCTAACAGCAGGCTTTCCTGGACCAGCCGTCTGAATTCCAGCTTTACCTTGCCGCACAAAACCGAGGTGCAACTGGCCGTAAACTACCGTTCTCCTACCGCTACCGTACAGGGCGAGCGCTCTTCTTTCTTCATGACCAGCCTAAGCGCCCGCAAAGAAATCCTGAAAGGAAAGGGCAACGTTATCCTGCGCGTGCAGGACTTGTTTAACACCATGCGCTTTAACTCCACCAGTTTCGGGAATGAGTTTGAGGAAGTGGCCCGTTACAAGCCGCAAAGCCAGATTGTGTACGTGGGCTTTAGCTACCGTTTCGGGAATACGGCCCAGAAAAAGGAACGCGAGGAGAGAGACGCAGAAACACCCACCGGCCCTGAAACGGAGCAGTATTAAGTTCGGGTAAAACTGGAAAGGAGTAAGTTGTTTTAACGGTGTTTTCTCTAAAACGCCGCTAAAACCATCTAGGTGCTGAAAGTAGGTGAAGGAAGGCAAAAAAGAAGGCTTCTCTCGTAGGAGAGAAGCCTTCTTCCGGGCTTAAAAGTATAGGAGGTTAGTTATTGTTTTTCTTGGCGTACTGATCGTAACGTTTCGGGTCTTTTTTCCGGTCTTTCTTTCTACCTATTGCCCCTCCGGCCACCGTACCGGCTGCGGCCCCAATAATGGCGCCTTTAGTACCGCCTACAATGGCTCCGGCTGTCGCGCCGCCGGCCCCGCCAATCACAGCGCCTTTGGCTTTCTTACTCCAGCCTTTCTTTTCTTTCTTTACTTCCTGGGCTTGTGCCTCGTTCGTCACGCTGCCGCCTAATACAAACACAGAGTACAGCATGACCATAGATATCTTCAGATTCTTCATGATCTTCTCTTGGTTGATGTTTTGTATTTTACGAGGTGAAAAAGCTGTTGTTATGTATATTAAAAAAGAAGATAATAGTATTAAGGAAAGGATAGTCTCTGCTGCTCTACCTTCTTGACAGATCAGCAATCGCACAAAATTAGGCTTAACCTATTAAAACCTTATTGCTTGCGGCAGACGACTTGCAAAATGAAATGGGGCCAGAAACACCTGTGGAAAGCTGTTTCTGGCCCCATTTCTTGAAAACACTCCTTAAACAGATTACATTTTTTCGTCGTGCTGGGAAAGGTCAAGGCCTAGTTGTTCTTCCTCGCAGGTTACCCGAAGCGGGGAGATCAGGTTCGTCAGTTTCAGCAGAAGCCAAGAACCGCCAAACGCGAAGAGAGACACGCCCACCATGGCCCCTAATTGCGCCAGGAAAAGCTTGGTTTCCCCGAAAAGGAGGCCCTGGTCAGCGATGGCTGGGTTAACGCTTTTGGTGGCAAACACCCCCGTCAGCAACATGCCTACCATTCCGCCTACGCCGTGGCAGGGGAACACGTCCAGGGTATCGTCAATGCTGGTGCGGGTGCGCACCTCAACCAATAGGTTGCTCACCACGGCGGCAATAACCCCAATGGCGATGGAATGAGGAAGGGTCACAAAACCGGCGGCAGGGGTGATGGCCACGAGACCTACCACGGCACCAATACAGGTTCCCATGGCCGAGGGCTTGCGTCCTTTCAGGCCATCAAAGAAAATCCAGGCCAGGGCCGCCGCCGCCGAAGCAGCCATGGTGGTTGCCAGAGCCGTAGTAGCCAGAGAATTCGCGCCCATGGCAGATCCGGCGTTGAACCCGAACCAGCCAAACCACAAAAGACCAGTACCCAGCAGCACAAAGGTGATCATGGCCGGAGAGTGCGTAGGTTCGTTTCTTCTTTTCAGGAAAATGGCCGAAGCCAGCGCCGCCCACCCCGCCGACATGTGTACCACGGTTCCTCCGGCAAAGTCCAGGACGCCCAGTTGGAACAGAATCCCTTCAGGGTGCCAGGTGGCGTGGGCCAAGGGCGCATAGATAAACACAAAGAACAGCAGGATGAAGACCGTGTAAGAAGTAAACCGAATGCGCTCGGCAAAAGCCCCGGTAATCAAAGCGGGCGTGATGATGGCGAATTTTAATTGGAACATGGCAAACAAAACCAGCGGAATGCTAGGAGCCAAAGACCACGGCGCACCGTCCAGTACGTTCTGCATCATGAAAAACGTAGCGGGGTTCCCTATAATCCCGCCTAGAGAATCACCAAAGGCCAGACTGAACCCGAAAACCACCCAAATCACCGTCAGCATGGCCATACAGATAAAGCTCTGCAGCATGGTGGAGATCACATTCTTGCGGTTCACCATGCCGCCGTAGAAAAAGGCCAGACCTGGGGTCATCAGCAAGACAAACGCGGTGGCGGTGAGCATCCAGGCAATGTCTGCGGGATTCAGTTCAGCAGGAGAAACCGCCTTCGGGACGGCCGGGAACACAAAGGTCAGCCCCACCACAATCAGCAGCAGAATGAAGGGAATCTTGGAAAGCTTATGGACCGGAGGGGCTTTGACGGACTTGGCAGTCGTGGTTGGTGTCGCGGTAGAAGTGAGCATAAGTAACCTGAGTTTTTGTTTGAAATGAGTTTGGTATTCTAATATGATAAGAAAATTTTAAGTTTAAAACAGAGTAGGTGTAAGAAATGTAAGGAATAAGCTATTGTGTTAGTAAATTGTAAATCAATGGTTTGTTAATTCCTCAACAGGCACTTCCAGACTTTAGCTGTTCCTGACACTTTCATAACTTTGATTTGAATCCTTTCTTAAATTCTTAATTTTAATGCGCTTCCGGCCTTTGAAAAAAAATGTGGCAGCAGGGCATATTTTTCTCTCCTGAAAAGAGCGAGATTTCCTGCCTTTAGCCTAATCTCATTCGAACGGTTTTCTCGTACTAGCACCTGTACCTTTTACTCACCTATAGATATGCGTTTATCTTCCGCCTTTTCAAAATACACTTTTTGGGTCATCTGCCTGGGAATTCTGTTTGGCTGCCAAAAAAGCCAGGAGCAGGTGCAGGAGCGAACCCCGGAAACCACCCAGGAACAGGCCACCCAAAACGGATACAAGGTGATCGGGATCAAAGACGGTGACACGGTTGAATTGCTGAAAGACGGGAAACCCCTCACCGTGCGGCTACAGGGTGTGGATTGCCCCGAAAAGAACCAGGATTTCGGCACCCGGGCACGGCAGTTTACTTCAGATCTGGTTTTCGGGAAGTATGTGGAGTTGGTGGTGGAGAATGTGGACCGTTACGGCCGCACCGTGGGAGAAATTATTCTGCCCGATGGCCGTAACCTGAACCAGGAACTGGTGAAGAACGGATTTGCCTGGCATTACACCGCCTACTCCAAAGACCAGGAACTGGCTCGGCTGGAAGCAGAGGCCCGCGCCGAAAAACGTGGCCTTTGGGAAGGCCCTTCTCCGCAGGCTCCCTGGGAGTTTCGGCAAAGCCGCCGGGGAAAAGGAGCTGCTTCTGCCAATACCGCCTCTACTAAAACGAAAACCCCTAAAACAAAGGCAACGGCCATTGCAAAAGGAGGAAAGGTATACATCTGCCAGAGCAAAGGTTCCAAGACTTTTCACACTGATCAAAATTGCTACCTGATGGAGCAATGCAAAAGCCCCACCGCTGCCATCACGCTAGCGCAAGCCCAAAAAGAAAAGCGCACTCCCTGCAAAACCTGCGCCGATTAAGAGAGCAGCTGTTTAGCGGCCGATTTCAGGAAATGAAGCCTAAAAAAAGGTGGCAGATATCAATACAAATTAGCCAAAAAGCGGAAGGCTTCTCCTGTTCAAGGGGAAGCCTTCCGCTTTTTGGTAGTTTATGTTGCTACACTGCAAACACATTCCCGCTCATTATCCTGATCTGGCTGCGGCCACCAGCTTGCTTCTCCACTACAATTTGCGTGCTGATGCGCTCCTTCAGGGCTTCTACGTGCGAGATAATCCCGATCACCTTGCCGCTGGCCTGCAGACTTTCCAAAGCATCCATGGCCACATCCAGCGTTTCGGCATCCAGGGTCCCGAAGCCTTCATCAATAAAGAGAGAATGTATCTGGGCCTTGTGGCTCGCCAGGTCTGATAACCCGAGGGCTAATGCCAGGCTCACCAGGAAACTCTCACCCCCGGAAAGGGAATTCACCGACCGGACGGCATCGCCCTGGTACGTGTCCAGAATCTGTAGATCCAGTTCGTTCTCGCTGCTCTTCAGGATACGGTAGCGGTCATTGAGGCGGTGCAGGTGGCGGTTGCCCAGTTCTACCAGCCGGGCCAGGGTGAGACTTTGCGCATATTTGCTGAACTTCTTGCCATCGGCGGAGCCGATGAGCCGGGAAAGGCTGTCCCAACGGTCGGCTTCGCCTTTTTGCAAGTCCAATTGCTGGGTGAGCTGACGGTGCCGCTCCCGCAGATCGGTGTCTTGCTGTAATTGCATCTCCAGGCGCGCAATCTGCGCTAGTTGTTGGTTTTTCTCTTCCTCCAGCGCCTGGATAAGCGGATGAAGTTCTTCCAGCGTTAATTCAGTTAGGTGACGTTCCTTCTCAGATTGGTATTCCTGTTTGGTTTGCTCCAGGCTGTGCTCCAGTTCGGTCAGCGTTTTTTGCAGCCTTTCCTGTTCCTGGCGCAGCCTTTGTGCTTCTTCCTGTGACAGGAGTTGAGCCTGCAGTTCTGCCAGGGAGGCATAACCCAACGGCTGAATCTTCTGCAGCAGGGAATTCTTTAACTCTGATTGTAACTGCCGGTTGGTCTGCTGTTCTTTCTGCCGCTCGGTTAACTGGTGCCGAAGCAGGTTTAATTGTTCCTGCTCCCGCTGTAAACCAACCTCCGCTGATTGCAAGGCTTGGGCGGCTTGTTGCAGGGTTTGCTGTAGTCGCTGTTTCTCAGCCTGCGGCTGGAGGTTTTCGGGCAGCAAATGGTTTCGCTGGGCGCGGAGTTCCCGCAAATGCGCTTGGGCTTTCTGAAGGTGCTCTTGCCGCAGTTTAACCTCTGTTTGCTTTTCTTCCAGTGATTTCTGGCTGTTTTCTGCCTCGGTTTTGGCCTGGATAAACTTTTCCCGGAGTTCCGGCAACTGGGCTTTCTTCTGTTCATAGACTTGCCGACGCTCGTCTAGTTGTGCCAACAGGGCAGGACCGTTAGAGCCAGAGAAGGAGAGTCCGTAGGTACTGAAAAAAGAGGCCAAGGTTTGAGAGAAGACTTTTTCCTGTTCGGCGAGGTCTTGCAGTTCTTCCTCAAGGCGCTCCATCTGAGCACGGGCCGATGCGTGTTTTTCGGTTGTTTTCTCGATTTCGTGCCGAAAACGTTGTTGCTCCGTCAAAAGCCTTTGTTCTGCCTGATGCGCGGCCTCGGTTTGGGTGCGCAGGGTGCGGAGTTTCTCCAGAGTAGCGGCGGCTTGTTCCAGTTCGGTTTTCCGTGTTTTCCAGGATTCGTCAATCAGGTCAGTCGCGGTAATTTCATGGGCTACTGCCAGAAGGGAATTCAGCTGCGTGAACTGGGTATGCAAGTTCTGGGCTTGCGTTGCCAACTCCTGTACCTGCTCCTGGGTGTGCTGTTCCTCGATTTCCAGTTTGTGGACCGCCGCTGCTTGTTCCCGTTCCTGAATATCCAGTTGCTGTAATTGCGCTTGCTGGTATTGCAGATTTTGCTCTGCCTCACTTAGAGTCTGCGGCTGATGTTCCTCCACAAACGGGTGGTGCGTGGAGCCGCACAGAGGGCAAGGCTGCTCGGGCTGTAATTGGGTGCGGGCTTCTTCGTACTTCTGGATCTGCCGTTGCAGGTCCACGATGTGCTGTAGATCCTTTTGTTTGTCAAAGGCCTGGGCGCGGTTTGCCTGCGTTTGGGCAAAATCCCTCCGAAGCTGGTGCAGGTGCTGCGAGGTTTGGGTTAATTGGGTTTGCAGGTTCTGGCGACGCGCCTCCAGTTGCAGGTAGTTTCTGCTTACATCCAGTTGCTTCTCCAATTGACTGCACACTTGCGGAAGGCTGCGGCACAGGTGTTCCAACGTTTCATGCTGTTGGCCCTGTAAAGCGGAAGTGGCCTGGTTTTGTAACTGGCTTAAAAGCGCGCGCTGTTCTTTCAGGTGACTTTCAGTGGTTGCCAATCGGCTTTGCCAGGAAGCCGTATTTTTTCCTTCGTTTTCCAAAACCAGCCTAAAATCAGCTTGCTCTTTGCGGAGCTTCGTTTGCTGCTTCTGGACCTCCTCTAGGTTTCTGAACTCTGATTTTCCTTCGTGCAGCATGTGGGTCAGTTCTTCGTCCTGGGCATGTTCCTGCAGCCAAGTCTTAAAAGAGAGTCCCTGTTCCTGAATTTGCTTAAATGTAGCCTGCTGCTGCTGCAGGGTAGCGGTAAGCTGATTGACCTGTACCTGTAGACCAGCTGCGGCTTCCTCGTCTCTGGTGTACTGCGCTTGTTGCGCTGCCAGGTGCGTGTCTTGCTGCATGACCCGATCTAACCGTGGTTCTGCCTCGGTTAAAGTTTGCTGCGCCTGTGCGTAGGCTGCTCGAGCGGTTTCAGCGGATTTGGTTTGCGTGGATACCAGTTGTTCCTGGGCGGGTATCTGTTCCTGTAAACGAACAACGGTTTGATCTACCATTTGCCCCTGCCGATTTACTTCCGAGAGGCGTGCCAACTCAGATTGAAATGGCTGGGCTTGTTCGTGGCGCTGTAATTTTTCGCGGTTAGATTGTCCTGCCAGTTGTTCTATCTGCGCTTGGGCAACTTGCGTGTGAAGTTGAGCTTCTTTCTGGATAAGTTTCTGGAGATGGGTCAGCCAGGTTTGTTGCTGATGGTGCTGCTGTACCTGCTGGTGCGCCAACCGTACGGCTGCTTTCAATTCAGAGACTTTCTGGGCTAAGGCCAATCGCTGCTCTTCGGGCAGAAGCTGGTCTACCTGCAGCAATCGTTCCAGGTCCTGGAGTCTCTGCTTTTCGGCTTTGGCCTTCTCGTAGGCCGCCATGGAAATCTGGGAGTAAATGCGGGTATCGGTGAGTTTCTCCAGGAGTTCGCTGCGCTCGCTTTCACTGGCTTTCAGAAAACGGGTGAAGTCACCCTGCGAAAGCATCACCGAGCGGAGGAACTGCTGAAAATCCAATCCGCACAGGTCCATGATGCGTTGTCGGGTTTCAGAAAGGCGCGATTCCAGGACTTCCTGCGTGGCAGCGTCCATGAGTTCCATCACGGGACTTTGCAGCTTGCCATCGGCTTTGCCACGGCTCCGGCGGAGGTTCCAGCGGGCTCTGTAGGTTTTTCCCTGGGCCTCAAACTCCACCTCAGACCAGCACTCACCCGTGTGGCGGGTCATAATCTCTGAAACATCTCTACCATGGCGGGGCACCTGTCCATACAGCGCCACCGTGATGGCATCCAGAATGGTAGTCTTGCCCGCGCCGGTGGGTCCGGTAATGGCAAACAAACCCGATTCGCTCAAAGGCGGCTCATTGAAGCGAATAAGATGCTCGCCCTGGAGCGAGTTCAGGTTAAGGAAACGAACAGAAGTTATCTTCACGGGATTGGAATCTATGCGAGATAGTAAAGATAACAGGTTTTGGGGAAGGGGAGGAGATGTAGCGTTTCTGTTATTAGTCTGTTTTTGAAAAAACAAGCAGGAACCGGTAATCTTTTTTCAAATCAAGAGATGGTACTGCAACGAAAGATTTTCTGATTAATGCGTCACATAATACAAGAACTCACCCATCCGTTTTCCGAATTGAAAAATAGAAAAAGTTGCAAGAGCTATTAAGAAATACTTGGTGTACTTGTTCTGGAGAAGTGAGATAATTTTCAACATTATTCAAATCATTTCTTTGTGAATGTGTTAGCAATACTTTTGAAGGCCTTCAAATTGTTGTCAAAGTCAGCAGAGGCTGAACCATGAATAAGAAAGTAGTCCCCAGTGGGGTCAAATAAAATCATAAGGTATTTAAGCTCCTTACTCCCCTTGGCATCATTACCTTCCGCTACTATTTCATAACCATTTAACCAAACGTGAAAATAGATATTAAAAGCAGAGGAAGTAGTAGTCTGAGTCTCACAATTTTTTTATTTAAAGATAGACTAATTTGTTTTCGGTAAAGCTCTAGGCTTTATAAAAACTGTTTAGAACCTACTTTAAAATAGATATGCTTCAGATAAGTTTGCTTTTAGAGAAGCTTCCTTTCCTTATGGGCTTCTAGTTTTCCCAAACCCAATAGAAGCTTTAAGGCATTGATTAACAGCTTTATTCATCCCAAATTATAAGTGCTAAAGTACGCTCGTTAAATATCTCTGTATCTAAATATTCCTAAATCCGTTTTAGCACCAGATAAGCCCATAAGGGCGTTCCATTGAAGTTGATGAAAAATTAAAAAGCCAGAATTTGTCTGTAGCGTGATTTTAGTTGGTTTTGTTTTTGGCACGGAAGTTGAAATGAGACAAAACATAAGAGATAAACTTTTACAGACTCTAAAAAGTACTAACATGAAAAAGCTAAGTTTGATATTCGCCCTGATGTTCTTAGTGACTGTTGCTTTCAACAATGCCCAGGCGCAAGAGCGTAAAAAATGGAGCCCACAAGCAAAAGGTGCGGTGATTGGAGCTGGTACCGGTGCTGCGGCAGGTGCTATCATCAACAAACGTAACCGCGTAGTAGGTGGTGTAGTTGGAGGTGTTGTTGGTGGAGCCGCCGGATACGGTGTAGGTAAAATCGTTGATAACAAGAGAAAGAAAAGAGCTGCAGAGCAAGAAGCTGAGTTCAACAGAACCGTAGCCGCTAACCGCGCTTATTCTTACAACTCTTCTAACAGGTCTTCTGGTTCTGCTAAGAGATCCTCTACTTCCACAGCCGCTAAAACAGCTGCTGTTGCCGCCCCTGCTACTATGGCTTACACTGGTTATACTGCTGGTCAGCCACAGATCATGAGCATGTCTAACTTGTCTTTCTTACCGAACGAAAACTACGGTGACTATTCAAAACCGTACGCAGATTCTGAATACAGAAGAAAAAGCTGGTAAGCTGGGCTTAAGCCAAATATAAATGAAAGCCCAAGCCCTGAGCTTGGGCTTTTTTGGACCAAATCTTAAAATATTTGAAACTCCTAATATTCTAAAGGAGTATGTGGGTTAGTCATACACAAAACCAATTACTATGAAACCATACCTGTTAATGTTTGTATTTGCTGCTTTGCTTTCTTCCTGCACTAAAACCGAGAAGAAGGAGTCAGTGAACGTGCAGCAATTGAATCAGCAGTTTATAGGAGCCTGGAACAGCAAGAATTCAGCCCAATTAGATACCCTTTTAGCCGATGATGTGCACTTTGTGCAAGGCGAAGTACACTATAATGGAAAATCAGAAGTATCACAGAAGTGGGTTCGGGAAACCATGGGCACCATTGAGAACCTGCGCACTTTCCCCGTAAGCTCCGGGGCCGATGAAAACATCGCTTTCGAGGGCGGTACCTTTACTGTAGATGTTATTCCTTCTGACCGCCAGTTGCCTAAAGGCGAAGGCGAAGGTAACTTCATGTTGCTATGGAAGAAGAACGAAAAAGGTGCTTGGAAACTACACTATGCCCAGTTGGAAGACCATCCCGTGCAGGTAGCCAGATAATCTTTTCATCATTTGCGTTAGTTTCATGTGAGCCTGGAGATTTGATTCTCCAGGCTCTTTCTTTTGCTGATCCAACTAACTTGCTGTGTGTTGAAGTAGTGGCAGCGGTCTATGCACTACCGGAGACCCAATCTCTTGATTGGCGTTAATGCGAAGAGCAAATGTTTTGAAGATGTTTTCAGAAAAACGTGTTGGAAAAGGACCTTTGTATTTGGCTGCAGAGTTTCACCAATCAATAGATTGGATGTCTAATAGTGGCGTAGTCAGAGACTACGCCCAACAAAAGCGCAACCAAGAAGTGAGCGACGGAAAGCAGAGCCAAGTTTACAGCAGTCTTTTAGGGGTAATTTTCTGAAAACAGGCCAAAAGCAAAAAGGCACCGCATGCGGTGCCTTTTTGCTTTAATAATAAGTTCGTGCTGCTTACACAGAGAAACTGTCGCCGCAGCCGCAGGTACGGCTGGCGTTGGGGTTGTTGAAGAAGAAGCCTTTGCCGTTCAGTCCGTCAGAGAAGTCCAACTCGGTGCCGGCCAGGTAGAGGAAGCTTTTCATGTCTACCACTACCTTCACGCCTTTGTCTTCAAACTCCTGGTCCATGGGCTTTACCTCGTCATCGAAGTCCAACTTGTAGGACAAGCCGGAGCATCCGCCACCGGCTACAGAAGCTCTTAAACGGAAGCTGTCATCTATGTTAGAATCGTGCTTCAGCTTTTCTACTTTTTCTTTTGCTTTATCAGAAACGGTAATCATACGCGTGTCCTTTCTTTATTTTAGGAGACCGGATTCAGCACTACACTGAAAACCGTAATGGTGTTGATGTCTCGGCCGTAATATAGTTTATCCAACGCATCATACATGTTGGTCGCCCGGAAATAGGAGGTGTTCAGCTCGCGCTCGCCCCGCGCCACCCATTGGATGGTGAAAGAGCTTTCTTGGTCACGCGACTGCCGCACATAGTCCAGCATTTTCCGAAGCGCATCCACCCGGTCATAGCCTGTTACCGTATGGAACAGGAACGACTGGTGGTGCCGCGGGTTCACCGTAATCAAATCAAGGCGCATCCGGTCTTCCATAGGGCGGAAGTCAAACAGAAGCTGACTTCCCTCCATGCCTAAATGCTCTTCAATCTGCTTTTGAATCCGGGCGCTCTCTACGTGCACATTGGTGGATACATCCATGCGCTCGCAGAAATCTTAGTGGTGCGACTTGGCCTCTACCAATGGCTCCAGACCGTTTTTCACGCGGTAGTCATTGATAGCAGATTTGATGGCGTCCTCGGCTAAAACAGAGCAGTGAATTTTTACCGGCGGTAAGGCCAATTCTTCCACAATCTCCATGTTGTCAATAGCCAGAGCCTCATCAACGGTTTTGCCTTTCAACCACTCCGTTGCCAGAGAAGAAGAAGCGATGGCAGAACCACAGCCAAAGGTTTTGAACTTGGCATCAGTGATTACCTGGTTCTCATCTACCTCAATCTGAAGACGCATTACGTCACCGCACTCAGGGGCACCTACTAAACCAGTACCCACGTTTGATTTTGATTTGTCCAGCGTACCTACGTTACGTGGGTTGCTGTAATGATCGATTACTTTATCTGAATAAGCCATGGCTTTGTTTAATTACGAATGAATATTTTGAAATCAAGAATTAGGGTAAGTAACTAGTTTATACGCTTTTAAACCAAAGCCGATAACATTCTGTTACTAATCCCCAATTCCTAATTAAGATCTTAGTGTTCTGCCCACTCTACCGAGTCAAGGTCAATACCTTCTTTGAACATTTCCCACAGCGGGCTTAGTTCACGAAGTTTGGTTACGGCTTCTTTCACGTGGCTGATGGCGTAATCCACTTCCTCATCAGTAGTGAAACGGCTCAAACCGAAACGCAGGGAAGAATGTGCCAGGTCATCGCTCATGCCCATGGCTTTTAACACGTAAGAAGGCTCCAGAGAAGCAGAAGTACAGGCTGAACCAGAAGATACAGCAATGTCTTTCACACCCATCATAAGGCCTTCACCTTCTACATATTTAAAGGAAATGTTGCTTACGTGTGGCAGACGGCTCTCTTTGTTTCCGTTCAAGTAAGACTCTTCCATTTGCAGCAACTCGCGCTCTAAGCGATCACGCATAGCGATGATACGAGCGGTATCAGAGGCCATGTCGGTGCGGCAGATCTCGGCGGCTTTGCCTAAACCTACAATACCAGGCACGTTCAGAGTACCGGAACGCATACCGCGCTCGTGTCCGCCACCGTCCATCTGGGCAGTAACTTTCACCCGTGGGTTTTTACGGCGTACGTACAAGGCACCAACGCCTTTAGGTCCGTACATTTTGTGACCGGAGAAGGCCATCAGGTCAATACCGTCGGCTTCTACGTCTACCGGAATTTTACCAACGGCTTGGGTAGCATCTGAGAAGAAAAGAACGCCATGCTTCTTGGCAATTCTTCCAATCTCTCTGATAGGCTGTACTACACCTACCTCGTTGTTACCATACATGATAGAGATCAGGATGGTCTTGTCGGTGATGGCGGCTTCCAGTTCTTCCAGGTTAATCAAGCCTTCTGAGTCTACCTGCAGATAAGTTACCTGTCCGCCTAGTTTCTCAATGTGCTTACACGTATCCAACACTGCTTTGTGCTCAGTAGTGGCCGTGATGATATGGTTTCCTTTAGAGGCATACATCTCAAACACACCCTTGATAGCAAGGTTGTCTGACTCCGTAGCGCCTGAAGTGAAAATCAATTCCTTGGGGTTACAGTTGATCAACGCCGCGATCTGCTCACGGGCATAATCTACCGCTTCTTCGGCGGCCCAGCCGAACGGGTGGTTACGGGACGCAGCGTTCCCGAAATGGTTAGTGAAGTACGGCAACATGGCCTCCAACACGCGCGGGTCCATGGGCGTGGTGGCATTATTATCTAGATAAATCGGAAATTTCAGCATCTTCGTCAGTAGTTTTCCTTTGTTGGCTTATCAAAAAAACAGATTTTCTCTCCAGTTAGTTTGATTTACACGCAAAAATACACAAAAATCGTCATTTAGAATACCTTTAAATAAACCGTATGCATGTAGAACATATTGGCATTGCCGTGAAAAATTGCCAAGACGCAAATCAGTTATTTGCCAAATTGTTAGGTGCAGAGCCCTATAAGGCCGAAAAAGTGGAAAGCGAAGCCGTAAACACCTCCTTTTTTCACGTAGGAAACACCAAAATCGAGCTTCTGGAAGCCACCGCCGAGCACAGTGCCATTGCCAAGTTTATTGAGAAGAAAGGGGAGGGAATCCACCACATCGCCTTTGAAGTGGAAGACATTGTAGCCGAGATGGAGCGCCTCAAAGCCCAAGGTTTCCAACTCCTGAACGAGGCCCCCAAACGTGGCGCCGATAACAAACTAGTCTGCTTTGTACACCCAAAATCAGCCAACGGGGTCCTGGTGGAATTGTGCCAGGAGATTAAAGAATAGTGGTTTTGATTGTTTTAAGGCTGTTTTTGGTGAAACGGGCTGGAAACGGAACGGGCGCAGACGCTCGCAGGTCCCCCGGACGCTACGAGGTCTTTTGAGTTGGCGGGAAGGTGGTTTTTAGAGCTCCTGATATTTTGTTAGTAGATATTCATTTTCATGAATTGCCATTCCTTGTGTCTTTTTCCCTAGCACTATCCTGAAAGATACCAAGTGTAAAAGAAGTATATGGAAAAGACAGGCCGTTGAGTAGGCAATGTCGCATACTCAAAAGACCTCGTAACGTCCGAAAGACCTGCGAGCGTCTGCGCCTACTGCCGTGCAAGCAAAAAGGTCCCTTTCGTTTTAACCCCGCTTTCCCAAAATTAACCCTAAACCACGTTTCCACGACTTTCCGCTTTGCTGTAGTAGGGCAGTGAGGCGCTTCATTTGCCAAAGGCACCGGCTTCGTCTACCTTTGCAGCCTCATACGCAGCCGATTGGCGAAGGCGCATGTGCCTCGTATAAAAAAGAATCAATTCAATGCCCATGACTACCCCGGATATTACCCTTCCTGAGCATCCCGTTTTTTCCGTAGTGGCCCAAGCCGCGAAGGAGTTGAATACCGAAGCGTACGTCATCGGCGGTTTTGTAAGAGATTTGGTACTCAAACGAGCATCAAAAGACATTGATGTGGTGTGCATTGGCAGCGGAATTGAGCTAGCTCAGTTAGTAGCAAGCAAACTTCCCAATAAACCTAAAGTAGCCGTGTTCAAGAACTTCGGGACGGCAATGCTTAAAACTGAGGATGGCTGGGAAGTAGAGTTTGTGGGCGCCCGCAAAGAGTCTTACCGATCTGATTCCCGGAAACCGGAGGTGGAGCAGGGAACGCTGGAAGATGACCTCAACCGCCGCGATTTCACCATCAATGCCATGGGCATCAGTCTGAACGAAGGAAGTTTCGGGGAGTTGATCGATCGGTTCGAGGGAATGAAGGACCTGCGCCGAAAGAACATCAAAACGCCGTTGGAGCCGGGTATCACCTTTTCTGATGACCCGCTGCGGATGATGCGCGCCATCAGGTTCGCCTCGCAACTGAACTTCGACATCGACCCAGATACGTTTGACGCCATCGGGGAGAACAAGGAGCGCATCAAGATTGTGTCGCAGGAGCGGATCACCGACGAACTGAACAAGATCGTGCTCTCCAAAAAGCCTTCCTACGGCTTCAAGCTGCTGTTTCAGACGGGTTTGCTGCACCTCATCTTCCCGAAGATGGTGAAACTGCACGGCGTGGAGACCATCAACAAGAACTCGCACAAAGATAATTTCTACCATACCCTGCAGGTGCTAGACAACGTGGCTGAAGTCTCTGATGACCTATGGCTCCGCTGGGCCGCCATCCTGCACGACATCGCCAAACCCGAAACCAAGCGCTACAACGAAAAAGTAGGCTGGACTTTCCACGGCCATGAAGACCGCGGTGCCCGCCAGGTGCCCAAGATCTTCGCAGATCTAAAGTTGCCGCTGAACGAGCACATGAAGATGGTGCAGAAATTAGTGAGGCTTCATTTAAGACCCATCGCGTTGGTGAAGGAAACCGTCACTGACTCGGCCATTAGAAGGTTGCTTTTTGAGGCAGGAGATGACATCGATCTGCTCATGCAACTCTGCAAAGCCGATATCACCTCAAAGAACCACGACAAAGTGAAGCGGTATCTGCAGAACTTTGAAAAGGTGGAACAGAAGCTGAAAGAAGTGGAGGAGAAAGACAGCCTGCGTAACTTCCAGCCAGTAATCACCGGCGACTTGATTATGCAGACCTTCGGGATTTCACCTTCTAAGGAGGTGGGTGTCCTGAAAAATGCCATCACCGAGGCTATTCTGGAAGGTGAGATCCGGAACGAATATGAAGAGGCGTTTGCGTTTCTGCTAAAGCAAGGGAAAAAGCTGGGGTTAGAACCAGTAGTTTCTTAATCTGCAACTACATCTAGCAACCAAAGATTTGGAACCCGATAAAGTTAATAAGCAGAAAGTAAAAAGTGGGCTAGGGTTCCTAGTATTAACTATTGGTATGTTGGTTGGGTTAGGCTTGTTAGGGATCTTGACTGAATGGAATGAGCGGCAAGGACCAGATAATGGCTTCATCAACTTTCTGTCTATTTTGCTGTTTCCCGGCTTTATTTTATATGTGCTAACTACCGGAGATATTCATGGTTGGCAACCAGGGCCAATCGGACAAACTGGAAGAGTGATGGTCACAGTTTTAGGATCTTGGATATTTTGGTCAGTGATTTCTTACCTGATAAATAGGAAGAGGAAGTAAACTAATCTAATCCTCGAACAGAGGGAATACAGGAATCCGTTTAGAGCCTGCTTTCCTTAAAACAGGCTCTAAACGGATGCTTCTTATTTTATCGCTTGGTTCTTTTTGCTCAGAGCACACTTTAACGCCTCGGCTTGCATAGGAACGTGGTTGCGGCCCACCACCGCCAGTACTCGTTCTCCCCTGAGAACTGCCTCTGAGAGCAGGCGGTACATGTGTAGATCTCGGTTCTCGCTGTTAAGCCGGTTGATTTCATGGGTGAATTTGCCTCCTGTTTCCTGGCCATCTCCGGTAGGGGTGAACCAGTTGGCCGGGGCCTCCCACCAATTGGCGGGCGAGGTCCAGTATTTTTGGTAGGCCACCTGCAGAGAAGCCACATCTGGAATCACCTGGTCAAAGCCTTTGATCATGGAATTTGCCTTAGGCAATAATTGTCCTATCGCAGCTTTGAGCTGTTCTTCATTTAAGTTCTTGCGGTCCCGTAGGCGGCTGGCTTCCCGCAGAAGGAAAAACAGTTTTACCTGCTCTTTGCTAAAACGGCCCGTTTTCAGGAGTTGGTCTACTTCGTCTTGGGGCGACATCTCCAGGGATTGGGTTTTGATCCCATCGGCTTGGGCCAGGAACCGCACAAACCCAGATTCTCCCATTTCCCGGATGGTCTCATCCTCTGAAGGGGAAGTGCCTCGGTTTGGGCCTTCAAAAAAGACCAGGGTGGGTTGTTGGATGTCCCAGGTCATTTCTATTTGGGCAAACTGTTCATGGACAGGATCGGTGGAATGAGACGCCCCGATGTACTGTAAATTTCCGCTCTCCGGCGTTCCCAAAGACAAGGTCCACTGGGTAGAACAGGTTTCCTTCCAGTCTTTGTAGGACAGCAATCTGCTGTCGCACTCAGAAGCCGCGGGTTGAGCCATGCTTCGGGAAGACAGGAAGAGAAGAAATAGGATGGGTAGTAGGCGTAGGAAAAGTTTCATGGTGTTTTGCCTTTAGATGGATTATCAAAAAGAGGATAATGACCTGCACATTCTTTACCCTTAGAACCGATGCTTTTTCGAGCACCTCTATTTTCTAAGCAACACTGCTTCCTCCACCACTTCGCCGTTCTCCCGAACCACCATTTTAGGTGTTTCTTTGCCCCGGATGAACTCAAAGGTGAGGTCGCGATCCTGGGCGAAGAACCGGTTGCTGCTCTCAGGGAGGAGGGCCATCTTCTGGCCTTTGGTCAACAACACCAAGGCATTGTTTTCCTTTTTAATGGTGAGTTTCCCGGCTTTGGGACCGTCGTATTCCCCGGTGAAGTGACTCAGGGTATTACTTGGCACCTGAATGGCTTTTCGGGCATTACGGTAGGGCACGGGGCCGTGGTCATAGCTTAGAACACGGGCCATTTTCCAGGTGCCGTCTTTCAGAAGCCACAGGTTGGAAAATTTTGCCTGTCCGGCGAGGATCTCTTTCTGCCCCTTGGTCTGGTTGTAAAACAGGTGGTCACCCGAGATGATGGCGCCGTACAGGCTATCTCCTTTGTGCAAGGGGTACACTTTTATGGTTTTCCGCATCGGTTCTCTTCTCACCCTGAAATTCTCATTACCGCACAGGTTCTTCTGGACGCTGGAAATGAAATCAGTTTTACCCAGGGTGATGCCGCCTTTGTCATGGTAAAACTCCAGGTCATCGGTGACAAACTGTTTCATTCGCTCGGTGTCGCAGTGATTATAGGTAACCCAGAAAAGGCTGTCGGCGGGGAGGAGGGTTTGGGTAAAATTGGGTTTCTTCGTTTGGGCCGCAGTTTGGGAAAAAGAGGCCAAAAACATAGCCACCACCAAAGCGGCCATGGGAAAGATCTGCTTTTGCATAAAAGGAATGCGTTTGGAGAACTGAAGTCTAAGTCAGGAACAGAGCTCACTGGAACGTGAGGGAGGAAAGGCTGATTAGCGTAGGAAAATTCAGCACCTTAGAAGTCAACGCAAAAGAGGGGAAAGAAAGGAGGACTTTGCCAGTAGCGCGTCCTCCTTATACAAAAGCTTCTCAAGAAATCCAGAAAGAGAGCTTTTGGTGTCTATCTGTTTAGGCCTGTTTTAGCAAAACCGGCCCTAAACAGCACTTATCTGCGGCGGCTAATGCGAGAGCCGCCAGACTGGTTCATTTCTACTTGTTGCACCTCGCCCAGATATTGGACTGAGCTGGCGCCACTGGCATCGGCTCTCAGGTGTTTCTGCACATTTACCACGCTTTGGCTTGCGCCGCTTACGTCTACAGAAGCGCCCTGGGCCACTAACTGCGAAGCCTCAATTCTGCTGGCGCCGCTTGCATCAATGGAGAGTTCGTCAACAAAACCTTTCAGGTTGGTTCTTGCAGCTCCGCTCAGGTCAATGTCCAGATGGCTGGTGCTGATATTGATAGCCAATTCGCTGGCTCCCGTTTGCTTGATGGAGAAGTTATCTGGGGCAAACCCGATGATCTCGGCTTTGGCGGCTCCGCCGAAGTCAACTGAATTCAGGTCTGGGGTTTCCACCTCAATGAGAACAGCGTTTTTGTTTGTATCCCAAAGGCGGAGGAACTCACTTTCACGGTTGATCTTCAATACGCCGTTCTGCACGCGCAACTGCAGCTTCTCCAGTTCACTTTCTGATCCGGTTACCCGAACAGAGTGGCGGGGAGACATCCGTACTCTGATGTGGTAGGCGCCACCGGCCTCAATCTCGCTGAAATCCCGCACGTTGTAGATCTTTGAGATGCCCGCGTATTCGTCTTTCAGAATGGTTAAGTCATCGTCTAATCCACCGGCAGGGCGTCTGGTTGATGTTCCGGCGGTGGTGTCTACCACGCTGCAGGTAAGGCATCTGAGGCGTCCGTTTCTCATCTCCCAGGTGTTGCCCGCCAGGTCACCAGAGTAGTATTCGCCGTTGGTGATCTCATCCGAGAAGTGGTCAGCGTATCCTTCAGAGAACCGAAGCTTCTTGCCCTCGGGAATCATCACGGTCAACTCCAGGTTCTGATCCCGGAAGATGGCGTTTGGCTTGAAGGTGAACGCATCATCGAACCGAATCACCGAGTCTTGCTGCACCATTTTGTAGGCAATCATCTGGGCGTTCTTGATAGCGTCTTCCTCATTCAGGCCGTGTGATTTGTAGGTCTGCACCACTTTAATGTCGGTGCCGTTGTATCCTTCCAGCCGTACGTTCATGCGGTGTCCGTAGCTGTGGTTCGTGTCTCTGATGTTGAAAACCATGGTAGGATAGGCAGCGGCCGGGAACGTCTGTTCGGTGGCGTATTCACCAGATTCCTGGAAATGACGCGCCGTTAACGCGATACCGCTAAGCAAGGCAGCCACGGCCAGAAGCCATACGCCCAGCATGGACCAACCCACGGTGGGGCGCAACAGGAAGCGTCTCGCCAGCAAGCCCACACCCAGCAAGAACAGGAGCAAGGCTGGAATGATACCTGCGAAGAATGCAGCCCAGATTAACCAGGAAGGCACCGCATTTAAGAAAGCCGTTACCGGAATCTCGCCAAAGTTGACATAGTCAGGCTGATCAAAGATGCCTAATCCGGTCATAAGAGCGGTAAGCAGGGCCACCATAAAGGCTCCGGAAACCACCATCATCAAGAGGCCGGCAAATACCCGCACCAACGTTATCAGAAAGCCCAGGATCGGGTTCAATATTCTGGACAAAGCCTGGATGACCTGAGACACCAAACGTACCGGGAACAAAAGGACTTTGGCTAAGGTGCTCTCCTGCCCGTTAGCGTCCTGCATGTTCAAGTTGTTTTTAACCGATTCTTCTATACTGGAGAGCGTGACGGGGTTTCCCTGCATTTGCACCCGCTCTGTTATGGTTTTGGCCTCAGGAACAGCAATCCAAAGGATGATATAAGGGATAAGCCCGAAACCACCAACCAGGAACAGCACTAGGAACAGTAACCGGATGATGGCTACATCTGTGCCGAAGTAGATGGCCATACCGCTGGCAACTCCACCCAGTTTCTTGTCTACCGGGTCACGGAACAGTTTGCGTACGGGTACATCTGGCAAAGCGGCGTTTTTAGGCAAAGCCGCCCAGCATATGGCATAAAGTATAACCCCAAATAAGGTAAAGCCACCGGTAAACGGCACACCTAACACCAGCACCACAAAGGCCAGTCTTACCCAAAGCGGATCCATTTGCAGGTAATTGGCGATTCCTGCGGCCACTCCGGCTAGCATTTTGCGGTTTATGTCGCGGTAAAGGCGTTTATGCTCTTTAGGGGCAGCCTCAAACGTAGGCGGGGTGGTGTTGCCGTGTGCTCTGGCGGAGGCAGCTTCGGCCTCTTCGGCTTCCACGGTTTCAAAATCGGCGATGGTTCCCATCTGAGCGATGAGCCCCTGCACGTCTTCGCGGGTGATGACCTGCTTGCCAGGGTTCAGGCGGGCGAAGAAGATCTCCGCGATGCGTGACTCAATGTCTGCCACAATCTCCTCGTGCCCCTCATACGTGGAGAAGTACGTCTTTATGGCGGCAAGGTACTGGCTCAACATCTCGTAGCCGTCTTCCTCCACGTGGAAGATCATGCCTTGCAAGTTGACACTTATATTCTTTTTCATGGCTAGTTGGATTTCTTGCGGTTGATGATGAAGGTGGTGGAGTCTACCAGTTCCAGCCAGGTAAGGCGGAGTTGCTCTAGAAACTCGGTACCGGTGGTGGTGAGTTTGTAATACTTGCGGGGTGGCCCTGAGGTGGATTCCACCCAGGAATAGTCTAAGAGGCCGGCGTTCTTCAATCTGGTCAGTAATGGGTAAAGCGTCCCTTCCACTACAATCATCTTGGCAGCAGTCAGCTCCTCCAGCATGTCAGAGGCGTAGGCCTCTCCGCGGGCGATGATTTCCAGAATGCAGTACTCCAGAATCCCTTTCCGCATCTGCACTTGTGTGTTTTCTACTTTCATGGTCTGTGAGTCTGAATTATTGATACAAATATATAAGAAGGTACTATGTAAAACAAGGTACTGGTGAAATTTATTTTTTGTTGTTGTTTAGGAGTGGAAAAAGCATGCGGGAAGTACTGAAAGAGGCTTTGCTTTCAATAGGCGGGGAACAAAGAAGAAAATAGGAGAATAATGGAACAGAACTTGCTCAGAGAGTGTATTAAGCGCTAAAGTAATGTTGTTATAATGTAGGCGGATAGCACTATCTTTACATGTTAATTCCGTATATGACGTATAACTATATTTTATGGTCAAAAAACTAGTACCCCTCTTTTGCCTTCTTACTTACCTCCTTTTTCCTGATCCTGTCCAGGCTCAGAAAATCTCTGCGCCAAAGTACAGCAACGAATTCCTCAATATTGGGGTAGGGGCCAGAGCCCTGGGGATGGGTAGCGTGCAGTCAGCCATCGTGCGTGATGCCACCGCCGGTTTCTGGAACCCGGCTGGGTTGGTGGGTTTGCCCAAACGCCACAATGCCGTGTACATGCACTCTGAGCTTTTCGCCGGCATCATCAAAAACGACTACGGTTCTTACGCCACTAATCTGGACTCCACCAGCGCGCTGGCTTTCTCGGTGATTCGGGTGGGGGTTGATGACATCGCCGACACCAGACGTCTTCAGAATGAGTACGGCGCCATTCAGTATGACAGCATTGAGTTCTTCTCCGTGGCTGATTATGCCTTTCTCGCTTCCTACGCCCGCCAAAGCAACCTCATCAAAGGCCTTACTTTGGGTGCGAGTGCTAAAATCATCTACCGCAACGTAGGAAAGTTCGCCAACGCCTGGGGCTTCGGGATCGATGCCGGTGCCCAACTTCGTCGGGGGAACTGGCAATTTGGTTTGATGGCCAAAGATATCACCACCACCTTTACTGCCTGGAAACTGAACCCCGATGAATTGGAAGCCACCTACCTGCAAGAAGAGGAGTCGTTCAACGCCAACAGCATAGAGGTAACCCTGCCTCGCCTGATTCTGGGGGTTGGCCGTTCCTTCCAATTCGCCAATAAGTTTTCTGCCCTGGTAGCCACTGATCTGGAAGTAACCACCGATGGGAAAAGAAATACGTTGATTTCAAGCGGAGTGGTATCTGTTGACCCAAAAGTAGGTTTGGAGGTAGGTTATGCCAATTCTGTGTTTCTGCGCGGAGGTTTCAATAACGTGCAGGAAATAGAAGACCTCAACGGAAAAAGCAGTTGGAAAGTGCAACCCAACTTCGGGATAGGCGTGGCCACTCGCGGCCTGCAATTGGACCTTGCCTTGTCCAAAGTTTCCGACAATTCCCAGGTCTCCTCCGTGATTGTTTCTTTGGCCTATAGTTTTGATTGATTTTCGTGTGCGAACCTTTATGAAGACACCTTACTCCTTTAAGTATTTTCTTTTAGCCACTTTCTTTTCTCTTGTTCTGCTGGGTTCCACCCAACATGCCTCAGCGCAGCAGGTGGTCTATGGAAATGAGTGGATCAACTACAGCCAGAAGTACTACAAAATAAAAGTGCCCACCACCGGCATTTACCGCTTAGACAAAGCCTATCTGCAAGCCGCCGGCATCAACGGGGTAGACCCGCGTAACTTCCAACTCTACCGCCGCGGCCAAGAAGTCTCCATTCATGTGGAGGGCGAGGCAGACGGTTCTTTTGACGCCAATGACTTCATTGAGTTTTATGGGGAGCAGAATGACGGGGCCCTGGACAAGGAGTTGTATAAAAATCCCGAACATCAGGTTAATCCATTCTACAGTCTTTATACAGATACAGCTGCCTATTTTTTAACTTGGTCAGGTGCTGGTGTGAAGAATCGTATGCAAATTCAAAGTACTTCACCAACCGGACTCACAGCTGAGCCTTGGCTATGGCAAACTCGCTTGGTTCAACTTACTGATCAATACTCTAGGGGTAAACGATATGGAGAGAATTACATGTCTTGGTCAGATGAAGGTGAGGGTTTTATGTCAACTTCCTCTTCTGGTACCCGCAATGTGACTGTTGACGGTATTGTCAATTTAAATAGCCAAGGCTCTAAACCTAATGTTGAAGTGTCAGTTGCAGGCTCTAATGCTACTGTCCCAGACGTGGAGGTGTATGCTGTGAATGGTTCAACCTCAAGATTATTGGGAAATGTTCAAACTGCTTTATACTCTTCCGCTAAGCGTACCTTTACGTTGGAGTTTTCAGACATACCAGCTAATGGTTCTCTTGTCATCAGGTTTATTCCGAAAAGTGGGACTGGAGCCTATAGAGTTGCTTATGTGAAGGTTTCATATCCGCAGCGGACTGTAATTTCTACATCTTCACTATCCTTTGCATCTGCAACTACTGGTACTTCAACCCCCTTGTATTATACTTTTGAAGGAACAATGGCAGGGAATGCTATAGGTTATGATGTGACCACCCCTACCAATGTACATAGGATAGAGGGCGTGATGAATGGAACACAGAAAGGGTTTGTTTTTCCATCTACTTCTAATACTCCAAGAAAAGGATTTCTTTGGTCAGGACCGGCCTTGATTCCGTCATCAGTCCAAGAAGTTAAATTTAAAACTTTTGCTAATAACGCTGCAGAATATATAATTGTTACCCATAAAAGGCTGATGCAAGCGATTGGATCTTCTTCTAATCCGGTTTTAGAGTACGCTTCTTATAGAGCATCGATAGCGGGAGGTGGTTATGATACCATGGTGGTTGATGTCAATAGTATTTATGACCAGTTTTTTTATGGTGATAAATCATCTGCAGCCATTAGGCGGTTCATGAAATACATGTTGGCGAATGGTAAGCCCCAGTATTTGTTTTTACTAGGTAAAGGGTTAGAGGCGGATAATATCAATGTAAGGAAAAATCCTTCCTCTCTTGCGTATCAAGATTTGGTGCCCACTGGTGGAACTCCAGGATCCGACGTGTTCTATACTTCTGATTGGGAAGCAGGAAACTATGTACCTAAAGTGGCAACAGGACGTCTCCCCGCAAGTACTCCGCAAGAAGTTTTGGATTATCTCTCTAAGGTTAAAACGCATGAAAGCCTTCCTTACAATCTTGATTGGAGAAAAAATATGCTTCACTTGGTAGGAAGTAGTGGAGAGGAGCAACGTACCCTTCTTTCATATATGCGGGGTTTTGAGCGTATCGCGGAAGGTGTATGGTTAGGAGCTAATGTATTAACTAAAATCAGAAGCTCTTCAGGTGGTTTAGATACACTTAACATTGCCAGGGAACTGAATTCGGGTCTTTCCTTAATTACATTTTTTGGGCATAGCTCTTCTACTGTGTCTGATCTAGATATTGGAAGGGTATCGGATGTGGTAAACGGATATAATAACAACGGCAAATACCCAATGATTTTAATGAACGGGTGTAACGCTGGAAATACCTTTACCAATGGCCGAACTTTTGGAGAAGACTGGTTATTAACAGCCAATAAAGGTGCAATCTCCTTTTTGGCCCATGATAGTTATGGTTATCCCTCCCTATTGAATATCTTTTCTACTAACTTCTATACCACTGCTTATGGAGATTCTTCCTACCTCTCCAAACCTTTGGGTGATCAACATCAGAGGGCCATTGAATTAACCTCAGATCGGATAAGTGGAGAAAATGCCGTTGCGATGAACATGCAAATGGTATTACAAGCAGATCCAGCTTTGCGCTTGATTGGTCCTCAAAAAGCCGATTATGCTGTTGCAAATGGAGGTGCTACCCTTCATTCAGTTGATGGATCTAAAGTAACAGCAAGTTCAGAAAAGTTTATTCTAAAACTAGACATCCGGAACTATGGTAGAGTAAACCTAGATACCTTCTATGTTTCAATAAACAGGAAATTAGAAAATGGGGTGGAATATTTATATGACACAATCAAAGTAGCCCCCATTTACTACCGGGATACCGTACAGGTAGAATTAGAATCTAAGACCCTAGACGGAGCAGGTGTAAATACATTCACCATTGCATTGGATCATTCCAATTTAATCGATGAGCTAAACGAAGAAAATAACGTCTCTACCATTGAATATTTCTTTTCAAAAAGCGGGGTATTGGCTTTAGGTCCCCAGGAGTATTCCATTGTAAAGGACAGAACCGTGAAGTTGATAGCCCAATCAACGGATTTGTTGACTCGGCCGCGCGGATACCAATTTGAAATTGATACCGTTCATACCTTCTCTAGTGCATGGAAAAAATCTCAGGTGGTGCAAGCCGCATTAATGCCATTATGGGAATTTACTCTTCCAGAAAATACAACTTCTAAAGATAGTGCGGTTTATTATTGGAGAGTGCGTTATGAGACTAGTACCAATGAAGAAGATACCCTTTGGACCGCTAGTTCTTTTAGGTACATCCCTGATAGCCCTTCTGGTTGGTCTCAGAAAGGATTTGGCCAGGTGCAAAAAGCTGAAAAGCAGAACCTGGTAGAACAAGTTCAAAGCAAAACGTTCGCATTTGCTCCAACTTTCAGAGTATTTGAGGTAAAAGGCGTGGGCGGAGGCCAACCCTTCAATTATCCACCGTACGGAATCTTCTTAGATAATTTTAAAACCATTGAGGCAGATTGTAATACAAATCGTCCAAACATGATGGCCATAGTATTGAACGATAAAACCCTAGAGCCTTTAGATGCTCCTTCAGGATTTGCTTCAATCTGTGGAACTGATCCAAAGTTTGTGTACCATTTCAACGATTTGAGGCAAGCAGCCAATCTAACCAAACTCGAGAACTTTCTAAACACTATCCCTGAAGGATACCATGTAGCAATGGTTGGGATGAGCAATGTTCCTTATTCTACCATGAGTGCGAGTCTCAAAGCAGCCTTTAAGACAATTGGCTCCTCCTTGATTGATCAGCTAATTACGGGTGATCCCTTTGCAATCGTCGGTCGGAAAGGAAGTGCCCCCGGCACTGCCACTGAGATGAGTTATACTCCAACTGATCTTACTCCTCGGAACATGCAGACCGTGAGGATAGAGAAACAAATCAATTCTCAGGAATCTCAAGGTGGTTTAACCTCCACCATCATCGGGCCGGCCAAAGAATGGAAGTCGCTGCATCACCAGATGAAATTGGAGCCATCAGACAGCTACCAGCTAGATGTGATAGGGGTTGACCAAAATTCGCAGGAAACCGTTCTTTCTTCTAATGTAACTTCCTCAAACTTCAGTTTAGCGGGAGTAAGCGCTACTACGTATCCATACCTGAGATTGAAACTGACGTTGAAAGACGCAACGCAGAGAACGGCTCCTCAGCTGAAAGAGTGGACCGTGTTGTACGAGGGAGTTCCGGAAGGGCTCATTCGTCCTGATTTGGTTGGGCTGGATAAGTATGAAAAGCTCTCTGAGCAGGCGGCCAACGGTGAAGTAAATCTGCGGTACGCTTTCCACAATATCAGTCAAGTGAATTTTGATGATTCACTTACGGTAGAAACCACTCTGTTTGAGGAGAACGGCGTAAAAACGGTAAAAACCTTTAAGGTGGAGGCTTTGCAAAAAGAAGACACGGTTTTCTTTAACCATAAATTCTCTACCCTGAACATGAAAGGAGCCAATAGACTGCGCGTAACGGTAAACCCACGGATTCTACCGGAGCAATCCTACTTCAATAACACGTTGGAGGTGCCTTTCAATGTAAGCCTTTCCGCGGGGATGCCTCCGGTGCTGGATGTGGTTTTTGATGGGGTACGAATCCTGGATGGTGACATCGTTTCTCCAAGCCCTTTGATCAGCATGGTCCTGAAAGACAACTACCGCAAAATCCCGATCACTGATCCAGCTTCCATGAAAGTGTACCTGAAGAAGGACGGGGGCCAGTTCGAGGAAATTGATGTTAGCACTGATTCTAAGATCCAGTGGTATCCGGCCGATGATAAAAACGATTTCCGGGTAGAGTATCACCCCGAAAAACTGGCGGACGGGAAGTACACGCTGGAAGTACAAGGGTTTGACGCCTTAGGTCAACGGGCCGGAAGCGAGCGGTACAGTGTGAACTTTGAGGTAGTAAATGCTTCCACCATTACCAGCTTCTATCCGTACCCTAACCCATTCTCGTCAAAAACCAGGTTCGTTTTCACCCTGACGGGCAGCTCTGTTCCTGATAAGATGAAGCTCCAGATCATGACCATGACGGGTAAAGTGATCAGGGAGATCCAGAAAGAGGAACTAGGGCCGATCAAAATTGGCAACAACGTGTCTGAGTTCGCCTGGGACGGAACCGATGAGTTCGGGGACAAACTGGCTAACGGCGTGTACCTCTACCGGGTGGTGATGGAAAACAGTGCCGAGGAAACGAAACACCGTTACACTGCCGGAGACAAAGCCTTTAAGAACGGCTACGGAAAGATTTACATCCTGAGATAGAGAGAGCGATTTGAGGCTATTTTCCCTTAATCGGCTTTAAGATAGAACACCTAATAAATAAAACGCCTGCTGTTTGTACAGCAGGCGTTTTATTTATTAGGGATTAAGAATCTAAATGTGGAATAGGCTAATGTTTAGTTAGCCAGCCATTAACGAATCATTTTTTGTTTTAGACCTGTTTTCACGAAAAAGGCTGTAAAACAAGGCTGGGAACCCGTACCTTTTAGTTCTTGCTGAAACCAGCTTTCCTTCTAAAAGTGAAAAAGGTAAACGGATAGGCATGGCGTTCGTCGGGGAGGTGTTCTTCCTGATCGGTGACTTCCCAAGCATCTGCCTCTAATTCGGGGAAAAAGACATCGCCTTCAAAGGATTCATGTACCAGGGTAAGATACACCACTTCGGCCAAGGGCAGGGCTTGTTGGTAGATTTCGCCGCCGCCCACTACTAATACGTTCTCATCTAAAGCAAGGCCTTGTTGCAAGGCTTCCTCCAGCGAAGAAGTAACCAGACATCCCTCAGGAGCGGCATAATCAGGTTGACGGGTGACGATGACGGTGGTGCGGCCCGGCAAAGGTTTCCCGATGGCCTCGAAAGTTTTTCGGCCCATCACCATAGGGTGTCCCATGGTCAACTTTTTGAAATGCTGCAGGTCTTTGGGCAAATGCCAGATGAGTTGGTTGTTTTTCCCGATGACGCGGTTCTCCGCGATGGCTACTACTAAGGCAATCATACAGTTGGTTGAAAAGTGAAACCCCGCAGAAAGTCCTGGATCTTCATCCGCTTTTTACCTTCCATCTGCAATTCTTCAATGGCATAAGCGGTTTGGTGGCCGCATTGCAGATGCAGGTATGTTTTGTTATCAGTGGTGAAAGAGCCGGGTTCTGTTTCGGCGGCGTTTTCCAGAACTCGGCCCGAAAACACCTTGAATTGTTTGTCCTCCAGAACAGTCCAGGCCGCTGGGTACGGCGAAAGGCCACGCACGAAGTTGTGCACCTGTTGGGCGGATTGCTCCCAATTTATCTGACAGGTCTGCTTGAAGATCTTGGGTGCCATGCGCAATGGTTCCTCGGGTTGCGGCTGCGGATACGGCTGTACGCGTTCCTCAGCGATGGCATCCACGGTCTCTAACAAAAGTTCAGCACCGGCGTGTTTCAGCTTTTCGTACAGCGTCCCGAAGTTGTCTTCTGGTTCAATGGCTACTTTCTTTTGCAGGATGATATCGCCGGTGTCAATCTCGTGTTGCAGGAAAAAGGAAGTGACACCGGTTTCCTGGTCACCGTGGATGAGCGCCCAGTTAATGGGGGCGGCTCCGCGATAATGCGGCAGCAAAGAGGCGTGGATGTTCAGGGAACCCATGGCTGGCATGTTCCAGACGGCTTCGGGCAGCATCCTGAAGGCTACAATCACTTGCAAGGAGGCGTTATAGCTTCTGAGTTCTTCCTGAAAAGCGGGATCCTTGAGGTTGGTGGGCTGAAGCACGGGAAGGTTGTGCTGCAAGGCAGTTTCCTTTACTGGCGAGTGCACCAGTTTGAGGCCACGTCCGGCGGGTTTATCTGGGGCGGTGATGACGGCCACCACGTTCCAGTTGTTTTCCACTAAGGCTTGGAGGGCGGGCACCGCAAAGTCAGGGGTGCCCATAAAGATAATCCGGAGGTCTTCTTTCCGCATGGTTTATTCAAAATCAGGGTAAAGCAGGTACTGCTTGCGCATTTTTTTGTAGGCTTCCAGCTCTGGTTTCCAGGATGCCCGAATCTCTTTTTCGCTCATGCCGGCCATAATCTGCTTCTGCAGTTCATCGGTGCCGGCCAGGCTTTTGAAGAAGTTGTTGAAGAATTTCTCCTTTTGCCCTGATTTCTGATAAAAGTCGAGTAAATAGCTCAGGGTGAAGTTCTCTTTCAACTGCAGTTTGGTCAAATCTTTTCCGAAGCACACCTGGTTTTTATAAGGCGGATCCATGGACATACTAGGAATAGGCACCGGAGTAAAGGAGAAAGATTTGTCCGGGTAATACGGGGCCCCAATCACCTGAAACGGCGTCTGCGTGCCGCGGCCCTGGCTCACAGTCGTTCCTTCAAACAGGCAAAGGAACGGGTATAGCTTGATGGATTGGTCGTTGGGCAGGTTGGGCGATGGCTTAATGGGCAGAGAATAGAACATCTTATGGGTGTAGCCTTTCACCGGAATGGTCTTCACTTGCGCCTGCACGTCGTTTTTAAGCCATTTTTCGCCATTGATCATCAAAGCGTACTCGCCTAGGGTTAAGCCGTGCGCAATTGGAATGGTGTTCATGCCCACAAATGATTTGAAGGCAGGCTTCAGCACAGGGCCGTCAATGAGATAGCCCACTGGGTTGGGGCGGTCCAGTAACAGCATGGGTTTATTCTGCTCAGCGCACGCCTCCATTACGTAATGCATGGTGCTACTATAAGTATAGAACCGAACGCCCACGTCCTGGATATCGAAGAGGAGCACATCTACGTTCTTCAATTGCTCCGCCGATGGCTTTTTGTTCTTGCCATACAGCGAAAGAATGGGAATGCCGGTTTTGGAATCAGTGGAGTTGCTGATGTGAGCCCCGGCATCGGCATCGCCCCGGAACCCATGCTCCGGTGCAAAGATCATGGTAATGTTGACGCCGCGGCTCAGAAGCGTATCCACCAGGTGCGTTTTCCCAATGGTGGAGGTTTGGTTTACCACCATGCCCACGCGTTTGCCCTGCAGGTACGGTAAATATAACTCTGTCTGCTGTGCGCCCGTTAGGAGAGGGGCCTGTACAGCCGGGCCCGAGGTTGCCTTAGTGGTAGGAGCCTGGGTGCTTTGAACAACCGGACTTGCCGAAGAAACAGATTCCGCTTGTTTGCAACTGGCCAGCGTGGCACAGAGCACCGCCGTACGGAGGAGGAGTGAGAGCATAGGTTTAGTTTAAGAACAGATAGCTATCTTTAAGCACAAAATAGACGAAGTGAATCTTTCCCGATACATTGCCAGTCGGTTGACTGGTGCCCGTTCAGACTCTTTTACCGCCTCGGTCACAAAAATAGCAAAGTTCAGCGTAGGGCTGGGCATTGCCATCATGATTGTGTCCTTTGCCATCCTGGAAGGTTTCCGGTACGAAATACAGGCCAAGATCTTCAGTTTCGGTGGACACCTGCAAATTAGCAAATTTGACACCAACAATTCGTTCGAAGGCTACCCCATGGGCACTTCCACCGGCTTGGGGGACTACAAAAACATTCCCGGGGTGGCACACCTGCAGCCCTTCGCCCGTAAAACGGCCATCATCAAAACCGAGGACGAGGTGCTGGGCGTGGTCTTGAAAGGGGTAGACACTACCTATGATTTCCGGGGGATGCGTGCCAACCTGGTCTCGGGTTCGGTGATGGAATTCAATGACACCGCCGCTTCCAACCAGATCATGATGAGCCAGCTCATGGCCGACAAACTGCGCCTGAAGGTAGGGGAGAAGGTGCTGTTCTACTTTATCCAGAACCCGCCGCGTATGCGCCGCTTCGAGGTGAAAGGCATTTTCAAGACCGGTTTGGAGGAGTTCGATAACGTGTACGTGCTAGGTGATCTGCAGCAGATACGCGATCTGAACCAATGGCCCGATACGCTGGTGGGTGGCTACGAAATCCTGCTCAATGATTTCACCCAGATAGACACCGTCACGAGCCAGGTCTTTGACAAGATGAATTATGACCTGCAACTGGAGAAAATCACCGACACCTACGCCCAGCTCTTCGATTGGCTTGAACTTCTTAAACGGAACGTCATTATTTTCCTGGTGCTGATTGTCTTTGTGGCCACCTTCAACATGGTGTCCACGCTCTTCATCATGATTCTGGAACGAACCAATATGATTGGCGCGCTGAAAGCCATGGGTGCCACCAACGGGCAAATACGAGGGATTTTCCTGCACCGCGGTCTTCGGCTCACCATTGCCGGACTCATCGGTGGAAACCTGCTGGCCTTGTTTTTCTGCGTGGTGCAGGACTATTTCAAACTCATCCCGCTGGACCCCGAGAACTACTACATGGACACCGTTCCTATTCATTGGGACTGGCGCATTTGGGTAGGCATCAACGGCATCACTTTCCTCTTAACCATGTTGTCCATTCTGCTGCCAACTTTGCTTATTGCCAGAATACACCCGGTGAAAGCCATCAAGTTCGATTAAAAGCAGAAAGCTGTTTCAGGCCTCCTTTAAGAAAAACAGCCCTGAAACAGCTTTTTGCTTTTGGTTTACGCTTTTTTATAAAGCTTTGGAATTTCCTGTTCTAAAACTTAGGAAGATAGCCCCAGTCTTATTTCAATGTGATTTCTTCCTGTTCAAACGCTTCTTTTACCTTCTCATTCAGAGCCTCGGAAACCTGCTGGAACCGGTAATCGCCCCGTTGTACCCAAACTTTCACGGAGATGGTCATGGTCTGGGCTGCCAGTTTCTCAACCCCGACACTTGGTTCCGGCTCTTTCAGGATACGGTCGTCTGTGGCGATGACGCGCTGTATTACCTCCCGAATTTTCGCTAAGGAAATTGCGGAGTCAACAGTGTAGGCAATGTCAAGACGGCGATTGTTCTCCACATCGTAATTCACCACTACTGCTGAGGCTAATGGACCATTAGGCAGATAGATGGTCTTGTTGTCCTCGGTGGTGATGACGGTGTTAAAAATGTTGATCAGGGAAACGGTTCCTTTCTGGCCCTGCGCCTCAATAAAGTCTCCTACCCTGAAGGGCTTTATGGCGAGAATCAGTACCCCACCCGCAAAGTTTGAAAGGCTTCCTTGCAAGGCCAAACCCACTGCCAAACCCGCAGAGCCTAGTAAGGCAATAAAGGAAGTCACTTCCAGACCTACTTGGGCGATGACCACCAAAATGAGCATGACCAGCAACACAATTTTAAGGATGTTCTTAAGGAACGGCCGCAAAGAGGGGTCCACGTTTTTGCGGGTCATCAACTGGTATGTGAAATCAGTGATGCGCCGGATAAACCAAAGCCCAATCAATAAGATAATGATGGCTACCAGAATCTTGATGCCATACAAAAGGGCAAAATCCTGAAGCCGGACTAAAAAGCGTTCTGCGTCAAACATGGTGGAGAGAGGATTAATTTAGGAATAGCAGCAAAAGTTGTTTCTTGTAAAGCCCATGCGCCAAGGCAAGAAAGTACAGCAGGGTAATAGGCTTTTGAATCTTTTGGAGTAAGGAATTTCTATGCTCTGCTGCTAGATAAGAATGGAGAAAAATCAAAAACAAAAAGGTTGAGGGGGTTAACAATCTGAAATCAAACATGTCGAATTTCATGAAAAATCGCAGAATCACCATGGTGAGCCAGTAACTCATTCCAACAAAGGCAATAGTTAAAGGAAGCGTATCTGATGTTTTTGGACTTAGGATGGCCTTCAAAGAGTCTAATTTCCTTACTTGTTGCAAGGCGAACAACATCACCCCTAACTGAACAAATAAAAATATTACAGCCAGGTAATCTATTTTCTGAAAATCAAGCTTTCTGATTAGAAGCACTTCATTGAACTGCGTCTGTCCTAATCTTTTTAAAAGGTATAAAAAAGGCTCGTCTGCTGGTATACGGGTTGTACCAGAATAATAACCTGTATGCTCGTGAACAAACCAAAAGTAACAAAGAATAAAGCCCACAACGCCCACCGCTATTCCTAACAAAAGGCCTACTTCCTTCCAGTTTCTCTTCCAAAGAAAGTAAACCCCAAACTGGGAAAGGACCCCTAAAAGGAATGCCCCAAAATAGCGGTATAAGAAAGATCCCAAAATAGCAAACAGCAGTTGACACGCCCATTCAACCCGTTCATTGGGTTTGAACAGGAAATGATGCAAGGCAACGCTAAACCATAGCATAATGACCATCATCCCCGGTTCTGACCAGGTGTAAGAAAAAATGTCTAGAAGGGAATGCATGCAGAAGACCAACCCCACCCAGAAAGCATTCTTAGGAAACAGTTTGTGGAAGAGGACCAACGTAAAGGCAATCCATAGGAGATTAACTAGTTTAGAGTTCCAGAAGATGGAAAAAGGGGATAAATTAGAAATACTAGCTATGGAAAAGGAATATCCTAAGGGCCAGATGGTTAATGTGGTAATCTCCCCATCTGCCGTTGTATACCTTAGGTTTCCATGCTCAACTAAAGCTTCGGCGCCCTTAATGTAATGAAAGGAATCTGGGGTAGTAAAGCCATCAGGTTCTAATGCGACCCGCACTAAAATCACGAACGAAATAGCTGCGAAAAGGAGTAGAAGCTTTAGACTTTCCGGCATTTTAATTTTGGTCCTTTTTACAAATAGTTGGTAAACTCTCTTTGAACTATTATCTTACCTTAAATGCCGTGATTTCAAAATCAAATTAGGATCCAGGCAGATCTGGCGGTAAAAGGCTTCTTCTGAAGGGGCACATACTCCTGGAAAATCACCTGATTTGCCCAAAAGGTCTGTCATGAGTTGGAAGTGCAGGTGCGGGGGCCAGTCACCGTTCTCTGGGTAAGGACCCATGGTAGCCACTTGTTCGCCGGCCAAAATGGATCTACCAACAAATAACTCTTCAAGTGATGTGCGGCTGAGGTGTCCGTACAGGGTGTAGAATGGAATGCCTTCCAGTTCATGCTGTAGGATGATGGTTGGCCCGTAGTCCCCGAAGTTGGCATTGTCCTGAAAACTGTGAAACGTTCCGGCAATGGGAGCATAAATGGGAATACCAGCCGGAGCCCAGATATCCACGCCCAAATGGATAGATCTTGCTTCCCCTAACCCTTCAAAATGCTCGCTCCGGCGGTATATGACCCGGTTTTCAAAATACCCACCCACACCCACTTTAGCATTTTGCTGTTGCAGCATGCCTAATACGAACTGCTCAAAAGAGGCGGTATCCCGCAGTTCGGCGTCCTGAAGGCCGGTGTTAGCAGAAGTGAAATCTAGGCGCTTAACATCCTCTGCGTTTAGATCATGGTCTAAAAGAGGGGAAAACGAAGCAGCGTGAGCAGTCAGGAGGGTAATCAGTTTGGAAGGGTTTTCCATAAAAAGCCTCTAAAACGGAAACTGGTGAAGATTTAATTTGGAAAGATAGGGGAAAAACAAACGTCCGGCTGCTTTTTTTAGCCTATGTTCGGGATGGAATATGAAATGTTGTAACTTTCCTCCCATATTAAAAGTTAGTCAACCCGAAACACCTACGTCTTTCGTATATAAACTATGAGCAACGCTTATTACAACATGAAAGTGGTGGACATCACCCAAGAGACCTCAGATGCCATCACGCTTCATTTAGACCACCCCGATAAAAAAAGCATCCCCTATATCCCTGGCCAGTTCCTGACGTTGATTCTGCCGGTAAACGGCCAGAAAGTGCGCAGATCGTATTCTTTGTGCAGCATCCCGGAAGACCCGTATTTCTCCGTGACTGTAAAGCGGGTAGAAGGCGGGCTGGTATCTAACTTTCTGGCCGAGAGAGCCCAGATTGGCCAAACCATTGAAGTAATGGCCCCCATTGGGAACTTCAACCTAAAGCCAGAACCTTCCCAGAAGCGCCATATCTTCTTGTTTGGCGGCGGAAGCGGCATCACCCCGCTGATGTCTATGCTGAGAAGCACCCTCAAATACGAACCACAGAGCCGGATTACCCTCGTGTACGGAAACCGCAACGTAGACTCGGTTATCTTCAAAGACCAACTAGCCCAACTGGAGCAGCAGCACCCAGAGAAACTGAAGGTGGTGCACGTGTTCAACGAAGCCCTGGTAGATGCAACGGAGAAGCAAGAACACATCGGGTTGCTGGATCGTACCATGGTGCTGCGCCTCCTGGATGATCTTAGGTTGCCCGGCTACCAGCAGGAAAGCTTTTACATGTGCGGCCCTGAAGGCATGATGAACGAGGTGCGCGAAGCCCTCCACTTCAAAAGTGTGCCCGCCGCCAATATTTACAAGGAAAGTTTCACCGCCCCAACCGGTCCGGAGGCCCATTCCGCGGATGTGAGTGCCGCACCGGAATCAGACGAGATCATCGCCCGCACGGTCACCATCATCTACGAAGGCCAGGAGTATCAGGTAGAAGTGAAACCTACCGAAACCATTCTGGAAGCTGGCCTGAAAGCCGATATAGACTTACCTTATTCCTGCCAGGCCGGCCTGTGTACCGCCTGTATGGGCAAGTGCATTAGCGGTCGCGTGCATTTAGACGAGCGCGAAGGCCTGTCAGATGCAGAAATTGCCCAAGGATACGTTCTAAACTGCGTAGGCCATCCGCTCACCGCCGATGTGGTGATTGAGATTGGTTAATCGTTTTTGACCTCTTTTATGGAAAACACCTCCCAAACGCTCGCGTTGCCAGAACGCAAAACCCGCCAGTACCTTCCCGCCGATTTTGAAGTTGGGGATTGGGAATCGCTGGAGTCTTATTTCGAGGAACTGAAAACCCGTGAGATCAACTCGCAGGAAGACCTGGAAAAGTGGATCGCTGACCGAAGTGAACTGGAGAGCGTGCTCTCTGAGAACTTGGCCTGGCGGTACATCAAAATGACCTGCGATACCCAAGACGAGGCGCTCACCCAGGCGTTCCAGTTCTTCGTCACCGAAATTGAGCCTAAAGCCTCACCGTATGACGATGCCTTCAACCGCAAGCTGGTGGAGTCGCCGTACATTGACGGGCTTGACGAGCAGAAATTCCGCATTTACCTGCGGGGCGTTCGGCGGGCCATTGAGTTGTTCCGGGAGGAGAATATTCCACTGCAGACCGAGATTAGCACCAAGCAGCAGCAGTACGGCCCCATCGCCGGGGCCATGATGGTGACCCTGGACGGCGAGGAGATGACCCTGCAACGCGCCGCTGACCGCCTCAAGCAAACTGACCGCGCCGTACGCGAGGAAGCTTATATAGCCATCCAAAACCGACGTCTGGAAGACAAGGAAAAACTGGATGAGCTTTATACCGAGTTGATCCAGCTGCGCCACCAGGTAGCCTTGAACGCTGGCTTTGAGAACTTCCGGGATTACATGTTCGCCGCCCTGGGCCGGTTTGATTACGGTCCCGAGGATACCTTTTCGTTCCACCAGGCCATCAAAGAGAAGGTGGTGCCGGTGACCCGCCAGATAGACCAGGAACATAAAAAGAAACTGGGTTTGGATTCGCTTCGGCCCTGGGACATGGACGTAGACCCCAGTCAACTGCCTCCGCTGGAGCCGTTTAAAACTGGTGACCAACTGCTTTCCCAAACCATTGAGTGCTTCTACCGCCTTGATTCATTCCTGGGCGATTGCCTGGTAACCATGCGCGAAATGGGGCACTTGGATCTGGAGTCTCGCAAAGGCAAAGCACCGGGCGGCTACAACTATCCGCTGGATGAAATCGGCGTGCCGTTTATCTTCATGAATGCGACGTCCTCGCTCCGCGATGTGGTGACGTTGCTGCACGAAGGTGGCCACGCGGTCCACTCGTTTCTGACCCGTGACCTGCCCCTGAACGCCGCCAAACACCCACCTTCCGAGGTAGCCGAGCTCGCCTCCATGTCCATGGAGTTATTGACCATCGACCATTGGGATATTTTCTTCCCAAACCAAGATGATCTGGTGCGCGCCAAACGTCAGCACTTGGAGGGCGTTCTGGAAACCTTCCCGTGGGTAGCCACCATTGACAAGTTCCAGCATTGGGTCTACGAAAACCCGAACCACACCGTAGAAGAGCGCCACCAGAACTGGGTGCGTATTTTCGAGGAGTTCAACCTGCAGGAAGTAGACTGGAGCGGATTGGAGCACATCAAGCCTTACATCTGGCAGAAGCAGCTGCACCTCTACGAAGTGCCTTTCTACTATGTAGAGTATGCCATGGCCCAACTAGGCGCCGTCGCCGTTTGGAAACGCTACAAATCTGAACCCGAAGCGGCACTGGAAGGCTACAAAAAAGCCCTTAGCCTGGGGTACACTGCCACCATCGGGGAGATCTATGATGCCGCCGGTATCCGCTTTGATTTCTCCAGCGAGTACATCCAGTCCTTGGTTGACTTCGTGAAAGACGAATTGGCGCAACTTGGCTGAGAAAAGTAATTTTAATTAAAGGTGTGTTTACCGGCCAATAAGCTGAAAACAGCCTTAAAACAGGAAAGCCTCAGATGAACTCTGAGGCTTTCCTGTTTTCTAGGAAATCGATCAAATAAATTCCTGGGCTAGATTCAAGAGGAGCGCTTTCCTTGTTTAGCCATTAAATCCGGAAAACACGCCGGAAGCAGGTTTACTGATTTTCTCCTGTTTCCTCTTGGGTAAGTTTGGCGTCCTTGTCTACCCACTGGAACAGAGGGGCAGGTTGCAGGGTGTCGTATGGTTTGCCCAGTTTAGGCACCTGTTTTTTGTAGCGCCGAAGCAGGGTGTTCAGTTCTTTGGCGGTTTGGTCGTAGCGGCCGCGGTAAAAAACGGTTTCAGTTTGATGGGCGGTGATGGATTGGTTCAGGGAATCAACCCGGGCCACACCGGTTGGGCCGCTCTCTGGTAAAAAGGCGCGCAGAGCGTTCCAAACCGAGTCTTGGGCGGCATCATAGGCGTCTATGCGGTCAGAGTCCCGGACGGAAATGCGGTCATAGCGCAAGGTGCGCAACCGGCGGATGGCCTGTTGCAAGTCGGCCCGTTTCTGGGCTTCCATGGCCCCGGGCGGAATAGCGGCCAGCATCTCTTCCATCTGCTGGGTTTTCACGCTGTCGCTCCACATCATCACGTTCCATTTACCGTTGAGGGTGTCTGAAAGGACGGTGAGTTGCTCTTTTAACTGTTCATTGGAAATGGGCCGGGCCAGCGGACCCGACTTACCTGCGTCTTTGGAGCAGCCTGCTACGCCCAACAGAAATGCCATGGTAAGCCCAAAGAGTATATTCTTTTTCATGTTTCTACTGTAAATGGAACAGACGGATGCCTGTTGTTTTGCCTGTGCCGGGTTTTAGACACCCAACCACCCTGCAAACGTATCCGGTCCCCTTCCCGTTACACCGCAAATCACCGGTTAAGCACTTCTTTTAGGGGATTTGGGCACCGGGTAGGCAGCCGCTTCCCCCAAGGAACGTCATGACACATGTGAAATTATAAAGCGGCCGTAGAAACAGCCAGAATCAAAAGTTTTTCAGCCCGTTAAGCAAAAGATTGGAAAGGAACTCGGCAATCTCGTCTGGGCTCATCTTGCCTTCGGGTTTATACCACATGTGCAACCAGTTCAGGCTGGAGAGGAGCGTCAGTACCACAAATTTCTCATCGGTGACTTTGAACTCGCCGCTGGCGATGCCCTGGCGCACAATCTCCCGCAGGCTTTCCTCATACTGGTAACGCATGTCATGGAACTTGCTCAGGGAAGGCTCACTCAGGTGACGCCATTCGTTCAGGAACACGCCCGCCGCCGGAGGGTTCTTGGTCAATACCCGCACGTGAGAGGCTACCGCCAGCCGAAGCTTTTCGCCCGCCGGTACGTCTTGGTTTTTCACCTCGTCAAAGGCCGCGTTGAATTCATCGGCCATTTTGAAACAGACGCGCTGCAGAATATCTTCCTTGGATTTAATGTGCGAATACAGGCTGCCAGCCTCAATGCCTAGTTCAAGCGCCAGGTCGCGCATGGTGGTAGCGGCGAAGCCCCTGGATTTGAAAAGCGAAGTGGCAACTTGGTCTATTTGTTCTTTGCGCGATAATTGGGTGCTGGACATAGAGGTACTGTTTACAGTCAAAGCTACTAATGCGAACGCCCGTTAGCAAATTTTCTTTACTCCCGGTGCTGTGGCGGCAATGCAATGAAAGGTGCCCGGGAAAAGCTATCTTTGCGTTTCGGGCAAGTTTTTCTAAAAATAAGACGAAAACGTATATCTCCTATTATATAGGACGAAAAAGTACGATAAGAAGCTACAATATGTCAGAATATACCTCTTTAGACACCCTGGGCGAGTTCGGGTTGATTCGCCGTTTGCAGGAAAATATTGAAACCCACCAAACCTCAACCGTCTTAGGCATCGGGGACGATGCCGCCGTGCTGGAGCCCGGCCAAAAGCAGATTGTGGTCTCTACCGATATGCTGGTGGAGAACGTGCACTTTGACCTCACTTTCTGCCCCTTAAAACACCTGGGCTACAAAGCAGTGGCCGTGAACGTGTCTGATATTGCCGCCATGAACGCCGTTCCTACCCAGATTGTGGTGAGTCTGGCCATTGGCGCACGCTACACCGTAGAGGCCATTGAGGAACTGTACGCCGGCATGCGCCTGGCCTGCGAGAACTACAAAGTAGACCTGGTGGGCGGCGACACCACAGCCTCGCGCGGTGGCCTGGTGATCAGTGTCACGGCGCTGGGCGAAGTAGAAAAAGGCAAAGCGGTCCTGCGCAGCACGGCCCAACTGAATGACCTCATCTGCGTGACCGGAGACCTGGGCGGCGCTTACCTGGGCCTGCAACTGCTTGAGCGCGAAAAACAAGCATTCTTAGCTGATCCTGAGACCCAACCAGAATTGGAGGGCAAAGACTACGTGATCGGGCGGCAACTTCGGCCCGAGGCCCGCATGGATGTCATCCATGAACTGAAGGAACTGGGCGTGCATCCCACAGCCATGATCGATATCTCTGACGGATTGGGCTCTGAACTGCTCCACATCTGCTCGCAGAGCCGGGTGGGGGCCGCTATCTACCAGGACAAACTCCCCGCCGACCAGCAGACCCTGGAAACTGCCGAGGAATTCAAACTAGACCCCGTGACCTGTATCCTTAACGGCGGCGAAGACTACGAACTGCTCTTCACCGTGAAAATGGCCGACTTCGATAAAATCAGGAACCACCCAGATATCACCATCATCGGGAGCATCACCGATGCCGGCGAGGGTGTGCGGCTGGTGACCCCAAGCGGCAACACCTTCCCCATCAAAGCCCAAGGCTGGAACCACTTCGGTTAATTCTGCCAGATAGGGTAAAAGAGAAGGGCAAGGTGGTATCATCTCGCCCTTCTCTTTTACAGTTAAAGGATCAACCGGAATTGCCTGTTTTAGGATTAACTTCTCAAAACTAGGCCCAAAACAAATCAGAGGGTTAAAAGCGGAGGTACCGAGACTTTTAAGATGTTTATTAATTCCTCATCCATGTAGGCGTAGTCATCTGGGATGTCCAGTACGTGTATTTGCTTGTCTCTGGCTTCTGTTCCGAATTTGGCGATGAGCAGCTGCTTGTGCTTTTTCTCCATCACTAGAACCACATCGGCCCAGGCCAGCAGTTTGGCGGACATCCTGATGCGGGCGCTGTCTGAGGTACCCGCTGACCGGCAGTTATAGCCTTCAACGGTCTGGAAAACCTTCTCGGCGGTGGGGCTGCGCCACTGGTTACGGCTGCAAACGAAAAGTACGTTCATGCTGGCCGATTAATCCTCTGGATACGGCACGAACACGAAATTCATAAAATCGCGGTCAATCACGAAGAGGCAGCAATATTCATCGGCATCACGGTAGGCCTGCTGGAAATCCTCTATTTTGTCTTCCAGCACCAGCTTGCGGCCCACGAAATCCTCCAGGTAAGAAGCGTTTATGTTCCAGTCCAGATAACGTTCCTCGGCGGCAATGATGAGCCCGCCAATCTTAGTGACCTCTTTGGAGAACACGAAAATCGGGTATTTGGAGATGTCTCGCTTTCTAATGAGGTAAGAAGCCTCTTTTAACGTATCAGACACCTGTACAAAGTCTTTGGTGATGGTGCCCAGGTATTTACCGTTCAGTTCTGGATCGTTTTGCATAATGGTAGCACGTATGGCGTATCAAGTATCACGTAACCCGATGTAAGTTGTTTTGTGCACCTGTTGTTTTGAGGCTGATTTTTAAGAAGTTGCCTCAAATCAATAGGTGCATTTTTCTTTGGAAAGCCTAGCTTCTCAATGTGAGCAGGGCCACGCTTTCTACGTGGTAGGTCTGCGGGAACATGTCTACGGGCTGAATTTTCACCACGTCGTATAGGTCGGCGAGCATTTCCAGGTCGCGGGCCTGGGTGGCCGGGTTGCAGCTCACGTACACAATGCGGCTGGCTTTTACCTCCAGCAGTTTGGCCACCACGTCAGGGTGCATCCCGGCGCGGGGAGGATCGGTGATGATCACATCGGGGCGGCCGTGCTTGGCGAAAAGGTCGTGCGTGAGCACGTCTTTCATGTCACCGGCGTAGAAGTGCGTGTTGGTGATGTCGTTGATCTGCGAGTTGATTTTGGCGTCTTCAATGGCGCTGGCCACGTACTCTATGCCCACCACCTGCGCCGCGGAACGGGCCACGAAGTTGGCGATGGTACCCGCGCCGGTGTACAAGTCATACACGGTTTCGTGACCGTTGAGCACCGCGAACTCACGGGTCAGCTTGTACAAGTTGTAGGTCTGCTCTGAGTTGGTCTGGTAGAAAGACTTGGGTCCTACCCTGAACCGAAGGCCTTCCATCTGCTCATGGATGTACGGATCGCCGTGGTAACATACCACCTCCAGGTCATGGAAGGTCTCGTTGCCTTTGCTGTTGATCACGTAATGAAGCGAAGAAATCTGTGGGAACTCCTGCCGCAGGAAATCCAATAACGGAATCAGCCACTCCGGACGGTCCTGAAATACCTGCACAATCACCATGAGGTCGCCGGTATTGGCCGTTCTGATGATGAGGTTCCGCAGAAAGCCTTCCTGTTTTACCAGATCGAAGAAGGGCAGGTTGTTTTCCCGCGCGTAGTTCTTCACCGCCAGCCTGATCTCGTTGGACGGGGCCGGTTGCAGGTAGCAGTGCTGGATGTCCACGATCTTGTCAAAGCGCAGCGGCACGTGGAAGCCCAGGGCTCTGCGGTCCAGATCTTCGCCGCTGTCTATCTGCTCTTTGGTAAGCCAGGCGTTGCCCGAGAAAGTGAACTCCAGTTTGTTGCGGTAAAAGCTAACGCGGTCAGAGGGCAGAATGGGCAGCATCTCATGGCCGGTGATCTTACCTATGCGCTCAATGTTGTCATTCACCTGCTTCTGCTTGTAGAACAGCTGGGTGTCATAGGGGATGTGCTGCCACTTGCAGCCGCCGCAGACGTTGAAGTGCTCGCAGAAGGGCTGGGTACGGGCCTCGGAATACTCATGGAAATGCACCGGCACCGCCTCCAGGTAATTCTTGCGTTTCTTGGTCACGCGCACGTCCACCACATCCCCGGGGGCCACGTCTGAGATGAACACCACCAAGTTGTCGTGGCGGGAAATGCACTTGCCTTCGGCAGCCATTTCCTCCACCCGCAGCTGCGGGATCACCTCGTATTTATGTTTCTTTTTCTTGAATTTTCTCACAATACCGCAAAATTAAGAATAAAACTCTGCATCAGGGTCTTTTCTGAGGAAATGCGTATTGCAAGCGTTTTTAGGAAATCGGCCTTAAATCGGGTTTGTGAAAAATCAGAGGTGAGTTCGCTTCCCGAAATCCTGATGGCAGTAATTTGGGAAGCGGACTCCTTTTCTATGGAAGTGTTCCGTTTCAGAGCCTTTTTCCAGAAAAGAGGCCCTAAAAGGACTGCCTGCTACTTCTTAAATCTAACGCCCAAATTGACGCCGGGCCACACCGTCACCCGAGACTGTCTGGAGATGTTTTCAAACAAAGGCCAGGGTTCCAGTTTCATGCCCGGGTCTTCGCCGGTGGTGAGCGGACGGCGGTTAGAGACGAATACGTTGAGGGTGAGCCCGTACAGCAAGGCCACTTTTCCCAGGTCCCGCTCTTTGGTAAGACGCACTTGTTCCAGGAGGTTGCTGGAGCCGTTGGTCCAGAACTTGTTCTCGCTAACCTGGTAAATGAGCACATCCAGGAACATGCCCTTGGGGTTCACCGGGAAGCCCAGCCCCAACCCGTACCCGAAGTGGTGCTGTTCCTCATGCAGTCCCCATCCCAGCGCGAAAATGCTGTACAGTTTCTGGGTTCCTAGTTTAAGGGCGCCATTGGCGAAGAAGGTTTCCCCGGCCCAGACCTCGGCCCGGTAATAGCCGCCGTGCCGCACAATGTTGATTAACCCAATGGTAGCGCCGCTGCTGGTGTCCGCCATGTTGATCAATCCAATTTGCAGGCCTTTGGAGTGGCGCGTGCGGTTAATGGTCCCAATCTGCAGACCGTTCAGTACGCCGGTGGCTGTATTAAGGACTCCGCCAATCTGGGCGCCATTCACATCGCCTTCCACGGAGTTAAGAATGCCGCCCAATTGTAAGCCTTCCAAGCTGGCCTCGGGAGAGATGATTGAGTCTGGCTGCTGACGCTGCGGGATAGAAAAATCTGTGGGCAGCGCACCTACGGTATTGATGAGCCCGGCCAGTTGAAGCCCTTTTGAGAAGTAGTGGTTTCGGTTAATTAAGCCGCTGAGCTGGAGACCGCTTACGCCACCGCTTTTATCGCCCAGCACCCCGAAGGAAAAGGAAGTGTAGTATTGTTCGCTCTGTTTGCCGTTGGAGCCCAAGCCCGGCGTGACCGAGAATTGCACCGGCCGATACTCCAGAGAAGCCTTCGTGGTGGTTTGGGAGAAGCAATCAGTAGCCAGCATGAGGAGGGCTGCAAGGGGGAAGAAGAATCTTTTCATGGGAATTGTCATCAGGCACCTTTTGGCAGGTGGTTAGAAGTAAAGACGGCTTTTAAGCCGTTTACCCCCATGTGGCCTAAGATATAGTTGATGGCTTTCCGGGAAAGGTGCGATGGAGGGAGGAGGAAAATGGTGCAAAACTTATCGTAGATTTGCGGTGGCTGCCATGCGGCTTATGAAGCAATTGAACATGAAAGATAAAGTTGTCATTATCACCGGCGGATCATCCGGGATTGGCCGGGCTTGCGCCTTGACCTTCGGAAAGGCCGGTGCAAAAATCGTGATCTCCGCCCGAAGCACGCAGAAGTTGCAGGAAGTAGGCCAGGAACTGAAAGCCGCCGGTGTGGGGTATCTGGCCGTGACCGGCGATGTAAGCAAAGAGGAGGATTGCCGCCGCCTCATTGAAGAAACCGTAGCCAGGTTCGGGAAGATAGACGTGATGCTGAACAACGCGGGCATCAGCATGCGAGCTTTGTTCCAGGATGTGGACCTGGAGGTAATCCGGCAGTTGATGGACATCAATTTCTGGGGAACCGTGTACTGCACTAAGTTCGCGTTGCCGTATCTCTTGAAAACCAAAGGATCGGTAATCGGGGTGTCTTCCATTGCCGGGTATCAGGGATTGCCAGGCCGCACGGGTTACTCTGCCTCTAAATTCGCGATGCAGGGTTTTCTGGGCGCGCTCCGCACCGAGACGCTGCATCAAGGCCTGCATGTAATGATTGCCTGCCCAGGCTTTACGGCCTCCAACATCCGCAACACCGCCCTCTCCGCCGACGGAAGTCAGCAGGGAGAGTCCCCGCGCGACGAAGCCAAGATGATGACCGCCGAGGAGGTGGCCCATCTTATCCTGGAAGGAACCCGCAAACGCAAACGCGAACTGGTTATGACGGGTCAAGGCAAACTGACAGTGTTCCTGAGCAAGTGGTTCCCCAACCTCACCGACAAACTGGTCTACAACCACATGAAGAAAGAGCCAGATTCTCCTTTTAAATAGAAACTTGTTTCGGGTCTGATTTCTTGAAAACAGGCGTCAAACGGAAAGAGCCCGCAGCATGCTGCGGGCTCTTTCCGTTTGAACATAAAAGGTCAGGTTCTACTTCGCTGCGGTAGCATTGTTGGTGCCTTTCTGGTCTGCCACAGTGGCCGCGATTTTGGAATCGGCGGTGCCGTAGTAGAGGTACCACTTGCCTTTGAACGGCGCCAGCCCCTCCACAAAACACACGTTGTCTACCTGTCCGTTGATCTCGTAGTCTTTGTCTGGGGTGATGAACCATTTGGGGGTGCGGGCCAGCACTTTGAACGGGTCTTTTTTGTCCAGCAGCACCTGGCCGGCGGCGTAGTTTCCAGCAGCTATGGTGGTATCACCGTAGGTGGGGCTGTTTTTGCTGTTGTAGATGAACACGATACCTCTATCGGTGAGCAGGGCGGGCGGGCCGGGTTCTACCAGTTCGCTGTCAAACTGGTGTTTGCGGGGTTGGAAGACCACTTTAAAGGCTTCGTCGTAGCCGCGCATGCTATCGGGTTTGGCTTTGGTGGGATCGGTCTCGGGGACCGGGGTCCAATCAATCAGGTTATCCGAGGTGGCCATGTAGATATTCGATTCGCCCCACAGCATCTGGTACTTGCCGTTGATTTTGGTAGCTACCAATCGGTTACCCACCTGCCGCGCGATGATGGAACCGGCCTTGGTCCAGTACTTCACGTATTTGCCGTTTTTCACCTTCCCGAACACTGAGCCGTGCTTTTTCCAGTTCCGCAGGTCTTTGGAGGTAGCGATCATGAGGCGGGCGGTTTTACCGTCATAGGCGGTGTAAGTGAGGTAGTAGGTGCCGTTCTCGTCTTCCACCATGCGCGGGTCTTCGCAGCCGCCTTCCCATTCCAGCGCTTTGTACGCATCGTTATCTGGGTAGAGCACCGGGGCCGGGTACTTGGTAAACTTCAGGCCATCGGTGCTGTAGGCCAGGCCTAGGCGCGAAGTCCCCGCGAACTTTCCAATCTTGTCTTCGGCGCGATACAGCATGTACACCGTATCGTTGCGGACGGCCACGGTGGGGTTAAATACGTCTTTGGCTTCCCACGCTACGGAGTCCTTGCGGATGGGGTCAAAGAACATGGCTTTAGGATCAGGCACCAGCACTGGGTTAGCGGCATCGGCTTTCACAAAGGGGCCCAGGGTCCAATCCTCAGAAGTATTCAGCGTTGTGGCCGAGGCTTGGGCCTGCTCTGTTTTCTCCCGTTTGCTCTGGCAACTGGCAAACCCCAACACCAAAAGCAGTATGGCGGTAGTTCTTAGTATATTTTTCATAGTGGATATCTTGTTTTTTGAGAGAATAAGCCCGGCTCCATTCATGAGAAGCCGGGGCGTTTTTGGCTTAATTTTGCGGTAAACCCAATAAATCAACCTCGCGGCGCGGAATGGGCAGTAGGGCATTGCTGGGCTGCCAGCCGTTGCCGTAATCTTTGTAGCCTTTCAGCGGATCAGCATCTGGTGCCCTGGCCAGCACCTCATCCGCGATGCCCCAGCGTACCAGGTCATAGTAGCGGTGCCCTTCAAATGCCAGTTCTACCCGCCGTTCGTGCCGGATGGCGGCAAGCAGTTCCTGCTGGTTATTCGTGGTGACTTCTGGCAGCGCCGATGGATCGCTGGCGTTACTTCGGGCGCGGGCCCTTACCTGTTCCAGCGCGGCCCGGGCCTCGGCTAATTGGTTCAGTTCGGCGTGGCATTCGGCTTTCCAGAGTAGGACATCAGCGTAGCGGATGTAGATGTAGTCCACGCCCCCGTCGTCAATAGGTGTCACGTTTTGCATGAACTTCTTCACGTTGTAGCCGGTGAGCGGAGACCAGGCGGGGTTGTAGTCTGAGCCGTCCAGCCATTTGTCGCCAGCCATGAAGACGGTGGCCTTCAGCCTAGGGTCGTTCGGTTCGAATTCATCCACCAGGTCCTGGGTAGGAATCTGGAAGCCCCAGCCTTTGCCCTGCGGCGCGAATACGGCGTTCAGGATGGAGCCCTGGGAGGGCACCAATCCGGCCTCGTGCTTAGAAGCGAAAATGATTTCCTTGCCTCTTTCGCCCTCGCCGTTGAAATTATCCTCAAACTCGGGCAGCAGCATGTAGCCTGATTTCTGCACCTCGGCAATCTCGTTGAGGCAGTCTTGCCAGCGCTCGCGGTAGAGGTAGGTTTTGGCCAGCAGCGCGAGGGCCGCCCCGCTGGTGGCGCGGTGGTAATTGGCATCTTCGGGGTAGGACATGGGCAGCAGTTGCATGGCCTGGACCAGGTCGCTCTCAATCTGGGCGTAGACTTCCTGCACCGAGGCGCGCACGTTATTAGTATTCTTTCCCTGTTCCGGGGCCAGGAGCGGCACCCCGCCGAAGTTGACCAACAGCCGGAAGTAGTAGAAAGCCCTCAGAAAGTAGGCTTCGCCACGCATGCGGTTGTATAGGTCAGCGCTGAGGCCGGCAACGTTGGTTCCGTCCTGCTGCAGAAACGTGTTGGCCGCGTTGATGCCTTTGTAGTTGAAGCGCCAGATGCCCAGGACATTGTTGTTCTCGGGAAAGATATTGAAGGTCTCCATCCTTCTCATATCTTCCTGGTCGCCCAAGCCGCCGCCTCCTTTTACGGCATCATCACTCATAACATCGCCTATGACCCATTCACGGGGGATGGAAGCCCCGTTTTCCCACTCCCAATTGCCCCTAAACCGGTTGGTGATGGGCAGGTACACGGCATCGATGGCCAGCTGGAAATCACTGGCCTGGGTGAAAACGTTCCCCTCGGTGAGTTTCCCTTGCGGGAGTTTGTCCAGCTCGTCCTGACAACTGGTTTGCAGGACAATCAGCAAAAACAGGCTATAAATATACTTTTTCATGTCTGATAGTTTGGGTGGAATAATCGGCCCGAGAGCCTCAACAACAATTAGAAGCCCAACTGCAACCCGAAGGTGAAAATGCGCGACTGCGGATACGTGCCCATGTCAATGCCTCGGCCCAAATCGCCGTAATTGGCCAGGTTCTCGTTGGTGTACAGCTCAGGGTCCATGCCACCGTAATCGGTGACAGTGAAGAGGTTTTGGGCACTTACATACACCCGGGCTCTGCTCACGCCCACTTGCTGCATCAAAGTGCCCGGCAAGGTGTAACCCAGTACCACGTTTTTCAGGCGCAGGTAAGATCCGCTTTCCACGTACCTATCTGAGGAACGGCGGTTGTTGTTGGGGTCCTGATAGGTGGCCCGGGGCATGGAATTACTGGTGCCTTCGCCGTGCCAACGTTCCTCGTAGAAATTCCGCTTCACGTTAAAACCGCGGGCGTCAAAGCTGTTGATGATGTTGTCCACCTCGTTGTAAATCTCGTTGCCGTAGACGCCGTTGAAGAACAGGTTCAGGTCGAAGTTCTTGAAGCTGAAGGTGCCGTTCAGGCTGTAGAGCAGCTCAGGGTTAGGATCCCCGATGATGGTGCGGTCGGCATCGTCAATCTTGCCATCGTTGTTCACATCCACGAACCGGATGTCGCCGGGCTGGGCGTTGGGCTGCAGTTGCTCGCCGGTGGCGTTAACGTAGGCTTGCACGTCTTCCTCGGTTTGGAACAGCCCGTTGGTTTTATAGCCGTAAAACGCACTCAGCGGCAAGCCCTCACGCAGAATCACGCTGCCGGAGCCCGAAGACAGGATCTGCTCTTTGGATTGGTACAGAGACTCCACGCGGTTTTTCACGGTGGTCAGGTTGCCGGTCACATCCCAGGAAAAGCCGCCGGTGCTCTGCCGGTAATTGAGCGTGAAGTCCCAGCCTTTGTTCGAGAGTTTGGCACCGTTCACGTAAGGAGGCGCGGCGTCTCCGTTGGTATAAGAAGCGGGCAGCTGGATGAGGATGTCGCGGGACTGTTTATCAAAGTAATCCACGCTCAGGTTCACCATTCCCTGGAACAACGAAGCGTCCAGCCCCACGTTGGTCTGCTCGGTGGTTTCCCATTTCACATCGGGGTTACCCAGGCTAATTGGCTGCAACACGCCGTTGGAGGTGGAGTACAGCGTGGCGAACGGATACAACCCGATTTCCTGGTTCCCCAACTGGCCCCAGCTGGCGCGCAGTTTAAGGTCCGGTAGCCAGCTCACATTTTGCATGAAGTTCTCCCGCGCCAGGTTCCAGCCCACCGAAACGGAGGGGAAATACCCGGTTCTATTATTCTCGCTGAAGCGGGAAGAGGCATCGGCCCGGAGGTTGGCGGTTAAGAGGTATTTTTCCTTAAACGCATAAGAAACGCGCCCGAAATAGGACATCAAGGCCCATTCTTCCTCTACGCCGCTGCTGAACTGCTGCCCCAGCCCGAAGTCCAGGTACTGCAGATCGGGGTTGGCATCGGTGCGGTTATCGTAGCCGTTGCGCGCCGCCGACAGGTAATCTACCTTGAAGGTCACGTATTCGGTGCCCAGGGTGAAGCCTACGTCATGGGCTTCGTTGAAATTATGGTTGTAGTTGAGGGTGTTGGTCCAGTTGAGGGTGTAGTACCGGTGCCGGAATTTATCCAGGGACTTGTCCTTATCCGTGAGGGTGGTGCGGTCGCCGGGAATCTGGCCGTTGTACTGTTGCTGTTCCTGCAGGGAGAAATCAAGGCCCGCATCGGTGCGCAGGCGGAAATCTTCCAGGAACTTGACCTCGGCGTAGATGTTGCCCACCGCTCGGTAGCGGTCCAGCGCCCGATTACGGTAATCAGCGATGGCGAGCGGGTTTTTGGCATCGCCGTACAGAATGGAGTTCTGGTAGAGCGAGGCGGGCGGTAAATCGGTGTAAAATCCGGTAACGGGGTCATAAACGGGAATGGCGTTGGGTCGCAGCAGCGCGTATCGCACCACGCCGGGCAAACTGCCGGGCCGACCGCCATCGCCGGAGGCACCCAGGGCTTTGGTGTAGTCATAGGTGAGGTTGAGGTTCTCGCCCACGGTCAGCCACTTCTTCACACTGCTGCTCACGTTGGACCGGATGCCGTAGCGCTTGAACTCTGAATTCTGGATGGTGCCTTCCTGGTTCACCAGGTTGCCCGAGATGTAGTATCGGGTCACGTCGTTGCCGCCGGAGAAGCTAAGGTTATACCGCTGGATGCCCGCGGTGCGGAAAACGGCATCCAGCCAATCGGTGTTGGGGAGTGTGGCGGCGTTGTCATTGTTGCGGGTGGTGGCCCCGTCATTCGTAAAAGCCTCGTTCTGCAGTTCAATGAACTCGGCGGTGCTCACCATCTCTGGTAAGCCGATGGCGCTGGCCAATCCGTACGAAGCCTCCACGGCAATCTCGTTTTTACCCGCCTTACCCGATTTGGTAGTCACCAGCACCACGCCGTTGGCGGCCCGGGCCCCATAAATGGCCGAGGCAGCGGCGTCTTTCAGCACTTCAATGGACTCAATGTCATTGGGCGAGATAGTGTTCAAACCGCCAGTGACCGGCACCCCATCAATAATAAAGAGCGGATTGCTGTTGTTGAGCGTGCCAATGCCTCTGATTCTGATCACGGCCTCGGTACCGGGCGCGCCGGTGGGGGAGGTGACGTTCACGCCGGCGGCCTGGCCTTGCAATGCTGTGCTTAAATCCACCGCCTGCGTCTGGGCCAGACTGGCTCCTTTGATGGACGAGATTGCCCCCGTTACTTGGCTTTTCTGCTGTGTGCCGTATCCTACCACCACTACTTCATCCAGGGCCTGTTGGTCAGTGGCCAGCGTGACGTTGAGGGTAGATCGGTCATTGATGGCAACTTCCTGCGTCTGGAACCCGATGTAGGTGAACACCAGGGTGCCGCTTCCGCTGGGCACGGTCAAAGAGTAGCTGCCGTCTGCATTGGTGGCCGTGGCAGTGGTGGCCCCTTTCAGTTGCACGGTGACCCCCGCCAGCCCGGTGCCGGTATCATCACGCACCACCCCGCTCACCGTGAACGTTTGCCCAAAGGCTTGGCCAGCCAAGAACAGGCAGAGCAGCAACATCCCCAGAAAGCGCAACTTCCAGCGCCTTGCTCCCGGGAACGTCTTTTGAAGGTGAGGCTGTGCCCCATGAGTAGATGTTCTATGCATGTTGTCTGTTAGTAAATGGTACATGAATGGGTGTGTTCCTTCCTGGCAATTCTCGCTCGGCAAAGGCCGCCGAAGCGGGTGGAATGTCTTTTCAGGAACCTTGTTCCTTTGAACTTTCCTGCTTTTGCCGGGCTAGGGGGAGTTGATTCAAATGTAAAATTTACCTGTTCCTAGGCTATGTACTGGAGTCACAATGTGGTGTACTATAGTACCAACCGGCTAATTCAAGCTTAATTTGATGAGGCAGTGTTCTGCATTCTGGTGGGTATAGTTTCGCTGATGGGTTCAGGCGAACGGGAGAACTCCTTTTTGAAAGAAGACATTTGACGGGAGGGAAGAAGCCAATGGTTTACCCATTTTCAAGCTGTATTCCGGAAAGGAGGCCAAAAACAGAAACTAAGCTGTCAAAGTCTGGCTTCAGTTATATGAGGCAAGAGTTCGCTGTAAAGGTGTTGCTTCTAATCGCAGTTGATATTCATTTAAAGGTCATTTCTGGAAAACAGCGTCAAAACGGCATCAGGCTTGGATGCGGTGATGGGAACGGTACTCATTGGGAGAGCACTCGTAGCGTTTCTTGAACTCCCGGAAAAAGTAAGATTGGTTGTTGAAGCCGGTTTGGTAGAAGATCTCAGACACGCTTAGGTTGGTGTTCTGCAACAGGGCCGCCGCTTTCTGCAGGCGCACATGTTTGATGAACTCGGCGGGTGTCATGGCCGAGAGGGCTTTTAGCTTGCGGTAGAGCTGCATTTTGCTCAGCATCAGCTCCTTTTCCAGCAGGGCGGCGTTCAGGTCGGGGTTGTCCAGGTGCGCTTCAATGCGTTGGAGTGCTTTGGATAGGAATTCCTTATCAGTGTTTTCCAGTTGATCCTCCTCTAGAGAAAGGATGAAGCTGTCTTTCTGAAACAGTTGGTGCAGGCGGTTCTTGTATTCCAGCAGTTTGCGGACCCGCACCAGCAGGTGAGCGGTATGGAAGGGTTTGGGAATATAAGCATCGGCGCCGGCGTCATAACCTTCAACTTTTTCCTCCAGGGTGCCGCGGGCAGTGAGCAGCACCACCGGAATGTGGCAGGTCTCCGGGGTATTTTTCAGGCGCGCGCAAAGCTCCAGGCCGTCCATCTCCGGCATCATGATATCGGAGATGATCAGGTCGGGGAGGGTTTTGGCTAGTAACTCCAGCGCTTGCTGACCGTTTTCGGCCTCAAAAATCAAAAACTCCTCTTCCAGCAAGTCACGCAGGAGATAGCGGATATCGGCTTCGTCTTCCACCAGCAGTACCATGGGTTTGTGGCTCGGGTCTAAGCTCTGGAGCAGGGCGCGTTTGTTGTTTTGGGAGGTGGGTTGCCCGTTTTGTTTCCGGGGTTGGTGCGTGGCAGCGTGCAACAGCGGAGAGGGCTTGTCTTGCAACACGTTATCCCGGGTGAGCCCCGTCACGCCCGGAATGGCGGAAATAGGAAGCGTGGCCGTAAACGTTACCCAGTCGTCAGCGCTTTGCACCGTAATCTGCCCGTTGAGCAGCGAAACCATTTCCTGGGTGAACGCCAGCCCAATCCCGAAACTGAATTTACTTTTCTGGGTGCTATCCAGCACAAAGAACCGGTCAAACAGCTTTCGCAGTTGTTCCGGTGATAGATTACTGCCCGAGTTGGCCACCGTGATCTGCACCTGGTGGGTAGCGGCGTTCTCAGTCACGGTAAGAATTACTTCCTGGTTGGATTCGCTGTGCTTGAATGCGTTGGAGAGCAGGTTGAAGACAATCTTCTCCAGCTTGTCCTTGTCGGTCCAGCCCAGAATGGCCGGGCTGATGTGGGAGGTGAAGCGGAGCTTTTTCTGTTCCTGCAGAGGCTTAAACAGTTCGGCGATGTTGGCGAGCAGCGCCGAGACATTCACATAGCTGTAATGCACCTTCAGGTGGCCTTCCTGCGCCTTCCTGAACTCCAGGATTTGGTTCACCAGGTAATGCAGCCGGGAAGTGTGTTGCTGTACCAAAGACAGGAAATAAGCGCTGTCACCGGTTTTAGTCTGTGGCCCTCTTTTCTGGAGGTAGCGTTCCAAAGAGCCGGTGATGAGCGTGAGCGGGGTTTGCAGCTCATGGGCGATGTTGGTGAAGAAACTCAGCTGCTCCTGGTGCACTTCCTCGTCCTTCAACCGCAAACGATGCTCCAAGTCCAATTGGTTTCTCATTTCCAGGCGGCTTCGGCGGTAAGAGGAGTAAGCGTAAATGACCACCACCGCTACCACAAAATAGAAGAGAAATGCCTGCCAGCTCAGCCAAAGGTACTGGTCTACGGTAACCCGGAACAACACAGCTTCCGGCGTCCATTGACCTTCACCATTCGTCCATTTTACTTTGAATGTGTAGGTGCCGGGCGCCAGGTTGCGGTAGGAGATTCTTCCGTTGGTGCCAGAATACACCCAAGTCTGGTCTGCCCCCTCCAGCATATAAGCGTACTGCGATTTCTCTGATTTCTGGAAGTCAATGGCCTTCAACCGGACATCAAAGAACCCCTCGCGGCGGGGTACCGTGAAATTCTCCGCTTTTTGGGATTGACCGGGCCGAAGCACCAACTGACCATAGGCGCTGCGGTAGATCTTGCTGCCTAGTTGCAGGTCAGACACCAGCAAATTCACCTGACGGTTGCTGTACTGGATCTCCTCAGGATTCACGTAATTGAACCCGTAAATCCCTCCGAAGAACAGCATTCCCTGGGCGTTCTTCCACACGGCTCCGTCGCTGAACTCGTTTCCCTGCAACCCGTCCTCGGCTTGGAACCGGTCTATCTGAAGCGACGAGGGGTTGATGCGGGCCAAACCATTGTTGGTGCTGACCCAGATGTTTCCCTTGCCATCCTCCGTGATGCCGTGGATGGAGTTGTTGGGCAAACCTTCCTCGGTGGTCAGTTTCCTGAAGATTACTTTGTGCAGGAGCGCATCACTTTCCTTAACCCAGTTCAGGCCATAGCTGGTGCCAATCCAAAGATAGTTCTGGCGGTCTTTGTAGAGCGAGAGTACATCGTTATGGGACAAACCCTCGGCCACAGAGAAAGCTTTAAAATGCCGGAATTTGCGGGTGATTTTATCGAACAAGCTCAGCCCTCCATTGCGACAGCCCAGCCAAAGGTGATGGTCCTTGCCTTCCATTAAAGAAAAAATCACGTTGCTGGCCGGGCCGGTCCCATCGCCATGGAACATGAAACGCTCCAGGTATTGTACTGCCCATTTGCCCAAGCCTAGGGCCCGGAGTTTTAGATGAACCAGGCCATAACCGCTGGTCGCCAACCACACAGAGCTGTCCTGGTCCGGCAACACGGCATACACCGAGGCAAACGTTGGGTAGTGGTCGCTGCCTTCCACTTCCTTCCATTTGAGGAAGGTTTTGGTTTGGGGATCATACAATGTAATACCTAGTCCGTCGGTGCCAAGGTAAACAAGTCCTTCTTTTCCGGGCTGGATGGCGTACACTGCGTTGTTCTCTAATTGCTGAGGCGCCGAGTAGGAGAGTGGTTCCGTCTCCAATTGCGTCCGGTTTGGGGCATACTTAAACCTGAGAATACCGTTCCCTTTGGTGCCTACCCAAAGCTCCTCACCTACCTCGGCAAAAGCCCGCACTGCTTTGAAAGGAACTCCGTTGGGCAGTTCGGAAATGCTATGGAATAATCGGTGATTGGGCGCAATTTTCAGGATACCGTTGCCGTCGGTTCCTACCCAAAGCGTTTGGTCCTTTGAGGCCCAAAAGGAAGTAGCGGATACGTTTTGGAGCAGGTTGAGCTCTTTGCCAACATCGCCCATGAGCTGGAAACGGTGATCAAAGCTCCCAACTCCTCCGCTGGCCCAGGCTACCTGAAAACCGAAAGGAGTGTGTGCCAAGGCTTTGATGGGCTCCGGGAAAAGGGCCACTGTTTTCGTCTGCAAGGTTACAGGTGAGATTTCTCTGAGCGTGTGCGTGCCCGTTTCCTGGAAGTAGACCTTTTCCCTAAGCACAAAGAGTTTCTCCGCTTTGATAGGAATGGTATGCTCTTTCAGGAAGGTCTGGTTCTGTGGGGAGTAGACCTCCACCCGGTCCTGGTTCAAAACCCACAGCTTCCCTTGAGCATCAAAAGCGAAATCTGAAACGTTAGCCACGGGAAAAGGGAAATTAAACGGTTCAAAGGCTTTGGTAGTGGGGTTGAAGCGTTTTCCCACGGTTTTTTCCTTCTCCTGAATTAGGCAGAATACCCCATGCTGCGAACTGATGGCCAACACCTGTACATCTACTTGTCTGCCGTTTTCATAAAAGTAATTGTAAAACTCACCGGTTTGCTTGCTGTAGCGGGAAATGCCCTCGCTGGTTTCAACCCAGATGTTTTTAGCCGCATCCTCGGAAATGTAGGTGATGACGTTGTTGCCTATGCTTTTGCCCGAGCCTTTCTGGTGGTAGTTGAAGATATGGAAACTGGAGCCATCGTACACATTGAGGCCGTCATAGGTACCTATCCAAAGCAAATCATCAGAATCCTGGAAAATAGCGTTGACGCAACTGTTGGAAAGGCCGTTTCGACTGTCCAATTGGTGCACTGCGTAAAACCTCCCCTCAGCCGGTTGGCCGTAAGCTGAATTTTCCCAGGAAAGCGAAGCCAAAAAGAACAGCAGAAGGAAACGTAGCATATTCTAGAGAATTAACGAAGACCGGATTTAATTCTAAAGGTGATTCTTCTGGCAAGACTGCGGGCAAGGCAATGCAGAGAGTTGCTATATAGGTGACGTTTAGTAAGATATTTTTCAATAAAAGTGTGGTGATGAATCTAATTTACTGATTTTTGCCAAAACTTTAGCGTTGTGATAGTTGGTGCGGGATTCTTCTATAGGCATTTATAAATCCCTGAACATCAAAGTTTATCTCTGTTTCCTGTCTATACCGTTTCAGACCTGTTTTATGAAAATCAAGCCCAAAATAGAAAGAGCAATACACACCCTTTTACTTATTAGTGAAAGCTTAATTGAACAGGAAGCTTGGAACCTTTGGCCTGATTTTCCGGTGGCTTAAACAAAAACCAGTCCTCCTGTTTTGGGTCTGTTTTCTCGTAAACAGGCCCAAAACAGGAGGACTGGTGCTTTAAAGGGTTTTGAAATACTCAGGGTTTGTACAGCCTGTACCCAAAAAGGAAGATAACAGTGTAGCAAAGAATGGGAAGGTAGTAGGCGTGCGCTACATCCTGGTTCGCAATAAGCCCCATGAGCGGAGGGAAAACGGCACCCCCCACCACGCCCATCACTATAAAAGAGGAGGCTTGCTGCGTATGAGGTCCCAGGTCTTTTAAACCCAAACTGAAAATAGTAGGGAACATGATGCTGAAGAAGAAATTAAGCATCAGCAGAGCGATAAAGGAAGGCCAGCCCCAGCTTTGGGCGATGACCAGGCACATGACCATGTTGGCCAGGGCAAAAGCGGCCAGCAGTTTATTAGGGGCGATAAACCGCATCAGGTACGTCCCGATAAATCGCCCCAGCATCATCATAACCATGCTCAGGGAGAAGTAATAGGAGGCAGTTTCATCGTTGAGTCCCATTTTCTCCACGCCATAGTTGATGAAAAAGGCCCAGGTGGCGCCTTGCGCACCCACGTTGAAGAACTGTGTGATGAACGCCCAGACAAAATGCCGGTGCTGGAACAGCTTCTTGGGCGCTTTCAGGTCCTGTGGTGTGAAGGGAACCTCATAGGCATCCGGGTCAATGGCATGGGCATCTTTCAAGGCAGGCACTTTCACGAAGGAGAAAGCAATCGCAATAAGGGTAATCAGGACGCCAATGCTCAGGTAAAGCGTTTTGACGGAGCTTAGTCCTTCTTGGGTATCTCCGCCTACTCGCAAAATAAAGTAGCCGCCAATCAGCGGACCGATGACCGCGCCCAATCCGTTGAAGCCTTGCGCAAAGTTCAGGCGCTGGTCACTGGTACGCTCATCGCCTAATGAAGCGACAAACGGGTGCGCCACCGCCTCCAAAGTCGCCAGGCCGCAGGCCAGCACAAACAAGGCAACCCGGAAGAACCCGAAAGACTCCGCGTTTGCAGCAGGCAGGAACAGGAAAGCGCCGCAGGCATAGAGCGTAAGCCCCAGCAATACGCCGTTTTTGTAGCCGAAACGCTTCATAAACAACCCCGCGGGAATGCCCATCACGGCATAAGCCCCGAAGATGGAGAACTGCACCAAGCCAGATTCCGCCTTAGATACATTAAGCACGTTCTGAAAATGACGGTTCAGCACATCTCCCATGGTGATGGCAATACCCCAAAGCATGAAAAGCGAAACCACGAACGCAAAAGTGACCAGGAAGCGCCTCTCCGTGAAGTTTGGTTTCTCCCCAAGAAGATCGCTTTGATTTGTGACAGCTGTTTGTAACATACTTCAACTAGTTAAGGGGAATTCCTGCTGCTTGGTTAGGTAACCTGCAGAAGAATAATGCCTTAAAAGTAGCTGCCAAGGGGCTGTAGCTTATGTACTATGGTAACAAAGTAGTGTAGTTGTGTTCTAAGGGTAGTTAAACCAAAAGCAAAAGCCACTGAATTGGGTTTGTGATGTACCCGAAGTGGATTAGAATACTTTTTTAACGCCCAGGGGTTGGGGAAGAAGCAACAGGTTATTCTTCCGGATATAGGCTGTCTGGTTTTCCCATTCTATTCGGTACCAAATGTCCTGCTCTCCAAGGATGTTCACTTTGTGCCCAAGGCTCACGGTGGCCACTAACCCAGCCCCCGCCGAGGGAGCGGTCATGATGGGCACGTTGCTGTACCGGATAATGCCTTGTTGGTCCAGGCTCAAGAAATTAGCGAAGTAGAAGAGAAAGGCCAGGTACAGGACAAACCCGCCTTTGGCCTCGGGGCTGATGGGTTTCTTTTTAGACCAGTTGACCAGGAGCAGGGTCACGCAGATAACGGCCCCTACCAACAGCAACTCCAGTATCTGGACGTAATATTTATAGAACTGAGTTTTGAAGAAGTTCCAGTCGGTGTATTCATAGCCTGAAAGATGCTGCTGAAGCCCTACTTCCTCCATTTTCCGTAACACCGACCTGCTGGGATGTTTGCTGTAGTACAACTGCAGGTAATGCATGGACTGGGTGTATTGCTGCAAGCCTTCATGTATGTAGGCCATCTTCAGAAGCATTTGGGGAGAGTAAATTCGCTTCTGGGAGAGCAACTGCTCATAAATCCTGAGGGCCTGGGTATATCGGTGCTGATTGAATAAAGAATCTGCCTGAGTTAATGCTGCGTTAGAGGATTGAGCCATAATGGGTTGCATCCGGAAGAGGCAAAAGGCACAAAAAAGCAGGCAAAATTTGAAAAAAATGTTTGGCATTTACAGAAAGTGATGATACTTTTGCATCGCAAATAAGGGTAACGCCCTTACAAGCAAAGGTAGTAAAAAGATTCTGTAGCTCAGCTGGTAGAGCAATACACTTTTAATGTATGGGTCCTGGGTTCGAATCCCAGCGGGATCACTTGATTTCCAAAAGCCTTTCCGGCTCACAAGTCGGGAAGGCTTTTTTTACCACCTTCTTTCGTTTTCTGATTCTGTAGCTCAGCTGGTAGAGCAATACACTTTTAATGTATGGGTCCTGGGTTCGAATCCCAGCGGGATCACTTCTGCAAGCCCCTCTTTCGTTTGAAAGAGGGGCTTTTTCTTTTTCGCTCTCTTGTTTTGGGGATTTGTCGGTAGGTTTTCAAAGGAGAGCTATCCGGCGATTGCAAAACTTTGGGGTTTTAGTAAGTCATTATTTACAAAAAAATAAAACGGCCTTCTACCTGTCTCATATATTTTTTGCCCTTATTGGGCTTGGTTAGGCGATTGTCAGAGGTAATAAAAATTTTACCAGTAGATTGTGAAACTTTTTTTATAGGCCCCGTTAAAAAGGGTCTGCTCTCTTAAGTGCCTGCTTCTTAGGCCTTGGTAAACTAGTTATTTTGGAAAGAATCAGCCGCAATAGAAGAAGTTCTCGCGTGGTGTAAAGAAGGAATAAGTGGTTGAAAGTCAATTAGAGTTTCATTTTGAGTTTTGCTCATTTTTAAAATAAATTTATTAAGGTAATACTTTAAGTAAACTTTTAGGATTTTGTAATTCAGTTTGCTTTTTAGTTTGAAAAGGCGCGAAAATGCAAGGTAAAAAGGGTAGTTTAGGCTAAATTATCAATCAGGTTCTTGAAAAGAAGGAACCAATAACAATTTTTATCATTGTACTTTATTTATATTAATTTTATAAAAATAAGGTAAACCATATATTTTTTTGGGCTTAATTTCAAAAATTAAGCCCAAAACAAAACATAAGTAATAATTTATTGTATATTTGGCCTAAGGAATGAATAAATATATTATTTATGAAGTCTGCTCCAATCTCCGTTAATGAGTCTTCTAATATGAATGAGTGGCAGTCCTTGCAATTTCCAAGAACTACCAGTGATTCCTATTATTCAAAGCATTTAGAGGGAATAGACACGCTATTTAAAATTCCTACTCCCTCCATATCGCTTAGCAGTTTTAACCAAGGAATTAAGTCAGTGATTACTTTGGTGAAAGAGCAAGTGATGGCCTTTCTGTCTATTTCTACAGATAAGGCCTGGAAAAGAAAGATGATAGGCCTTGGGGAGGCAGTTCAGTTTGGGACGGCTTTCCAGAATGGTTCTTATGCCAATTCAGGTTTTTACGTTTTCAGAGATAGCTCTTTTAGGAGCAACGTAAAGGAAGGAGGATACGGGATGGATACTATATTCAGTGTTCCACCGAAATTCAGTCTTTATAGATTTGAAGGTTCTAAAGCCTTCCCATTAGGTTCTTACATAAACAGCATCGACGACATTCAGGTGCATGCAAAATCCGCTCAGGACTTACATAGTCTGTCCAAGACCGCTTCTTTAAGTGAAGAGGTTAATTCTTTATTAGAAGCTGGTTTCTGGGAGTATTCCTTAGAATCAGAAGCTTTTTTCTGTTCAGAATATATCTATGATCTGCTACGCATTCCCTCTTCCATAACCCTGACCAGTTTTGCGTCTCTTTTGCCGTATGTGGCCGAAGAGGGGCAGGCATACCTGATCAATGCCTGGGAAGAACTGGTTAATAACGGGGAAGATCTGAATTGTTTGGTGGAGGTGCTCGGGGAGGAAGAATCCCTTTGGATGCGGGTGAAAGGTAAATCTATTTCCAGAACCACAAAGGGAACCAAGGTGATAGGTACTATCCAGAATGTCACTGAGCAGGTCAGAAAAGAAAGGGCTTTGGTGTCAGAAAAGATAGCTGCAGAGCATGCGGCCCAGGTTAAGGCCGAGTTTGTTTCTTATATGAGCCATGAGATCCGTACACCTCTGAATGCCATCATGGGCCTTACTTACCTGCTTTTACAGGAAGACGGATTGAAGGAGGAGTACAAAGAAAACCTGAACTCCATTCACTTCTCTTCGCAGAGCCTGCTTGCCCTGATCAACAATACCCTTGATTACTCCAAAATGGAGGCCGGAAAGGTAGAATTGGAAAAAGTGAACTTCCATTTAAAGGACCTCCTGAAGAATACGCACCAGGCACTCTGCCTTCGGTCTATGGAAAAGAAAATCAACTTTGATCTTTCCATAGACCCGCGTACTCCTGCAGAAGTAGCCGGTGACCCGGTTAGGTTGATGCAAATTCTGAACAACCTATTGAGCAATGCCATCAAATTCACAGAGCACGGTTCTGTGAAGTTGGGGGTAGAGGTTATCTACCAGACCAACCAAGAGTGGGTGCTGGAGTTTTCTGTGTCTGACACCGGTATCGGGATTCCGGCAGAAAAGCAGGATGCTATATTTGATAGCTTTACGCAGGTAAATACATCCACTCATCGGGAATATGGTGGAACCGGCCTTGGCTTGTCTATCACCAAAAACCTGGTGGAACTCCATAAAGGAACCATCCAGGTGAAAAGCGTGGAAGGGGAGGGATCAATTTTTAGTGTACGGTTGAAATTTGTGAAGCCGCAAGCCTCTTTGGTTACGCTCCCTAAATCAGCAGGTAGTAAAATTCCTTATTCTAAACTAAGAGGAGTAAAAATATTGGTGGTAGATGACAACGTTATGAACAAAACCGTTGCCACAAAGCTGTTAACCAACTGGCATGCAGAAGTTGATACCGCCGAAGATGGGTTAGCTGCCCTTTCCAAGATTAACTCCACGGAGTATGACCTTGTCCTAATGGACCTGTACATGCCAAATTTGGATGGTTTTCAGACGGTATCTACTTTGCGTGAGGCAGGTTTCCAGGTGCCGGTTATTGCCTTAACGGCTAATGCCAGCGATGCGGAACGTAAACGAATTGTTGAAGCCGGGGTAAATGATTATCTGACCAAGCCGTTTGTGCCGCAAGACTTGTTCAATAAACTACTCCAACATATTGACCTGAACAAGGTTCCCTGTTAAGGAGGGCGCCAAGCCATGTATGATCCCTAGGGCCCGGGAGGTTCAGGGAAAATCTACTTCCCTTGATGGTTTTAGAATGAATACCTACTCAGTGACAAAGGGTAATAGGTGTTTTCGGTTAAAAGGAGAATTTGCCTGATTATAAGTTGAATTAGCCAGTACTTTCTGTCTGAACCAAATGTATGAATGCGGCGATCTATTGTTAACAAGCCTCTTCCTTGTGATCCTCTCAGGCATCAACCCTCCTTTTACTACTCCACCCAATTACTCACAGCCTTTATCTTTTTAATCAATCAGAGGTAGAGAACTCTATAGTTGATGACGTAGATTGGTGTGAAATGTCTGATCAAGTCTTAATTGAATAGAAAAGGACCTGAGTTGAAGAAGTATGACCTGTTCAGCGTCCAATTTTAAAAGAAAAATATTTAATAAACCTGCGGTTTCTGATAAATAGGTGCAGAGAAGTGCAAACACAATTAACTATTGTCCAAATACTTTCTTAAATTGGCAATAGAAGATAGTTAATTGTTTTTATTGAATATTTTATTTTCTGATCTCCATGTCCAGCTTACAAAATGACAGTTCTGCTAAGATCTTCGTTCTTGAGGATGATCTCTGGTATTCACAGTTCCTGAGCTATCATCTTTCAACCAACCCTGACCATGAAGTAGAGGTGTTCAACTCGGTTGATGAGTTTCTGGGGCGTTTAACAGACGCTCCTACCATCATTACTTTGGATTATCATCTTCCTTCAATCACTGGAGAGGAGGTTTTGCAGAAGGTTCTGGAAAAGAGCCCCAATTCGTACATCATCATCATTTCAGGCCAGGAGGATATCAGAAAAGCGGTGAGCCTGATGAAGATGGGTGCATATGATTATATCGTCAAAAATGAAGAAACAAAAGAGCGTCTTTGGAGCATTGTAGAAAAGATTAAACACAATAGATCTCTGAGGCGGGAAATAGAGGATTTGCGCAAAGAAGTAAAGCAAAAATACTCCCTGGGCAGTGATTTGGTTGGTTCGTCTGAGCCAATAAAGAAGGTATACCAGTTGGTGGAGAAAGCCGCAGCCAATAACATAAACGTTACCGTAACTGGCGAAACCGGTACTGGGAAAGAACTCATTGCCAAAGCCATCCACCAGAATTCTAGAAGATCTAAGATGCCTTTTGTGGCAGTGAACATCGCCGCCCTACCTTCTGAATTGCTGGAGAGTGAACTCTTCGGGCACGAAAAAGGGGCTTTCACTGGGGCCACTTCCCGTAGGGTGGGAAAATTCGAAGAAGCAAACGGAGGAACACTCTTTTTGGATGAGATAGGGGAAATGAGTTTTAACCTGCAGGCAAAGCTTCTCAGGGTACTGCAGGAGCGCGAAGTGACACCCGTAGGATCAAACAAGAGCATTCCCGTGAAAGTCCGGATTGTCACCGCTACCCACCGAAACCTCATAGATGAAGTGAAGAAAGGGAACTTCAGGGAAGACTTATTCTATAGGCTGTTGGGTATCCAAATCCATTTGCCTCCTCTGCGGGAAAGAGGGCATGATATCTTGTTGATAGCGCATAAGGTGCTCAAAGATTTCTGCAAGCAGAATGATTTAGAGGACAAAACCTTCACCTCCGAAGCGCAAAAAAAGCTCCTAGGCCACCTTTACCCAGGGAATGTGCGGGAACTAAAGGCAGTAGTAGAGTTGGCCGCAGTCCTCTCAGATTCCAGCTCTGTGACAGAAAATGATATTCAACTGCAAAAGGCCGTTTCAGGGTCTGCCAACCAGGAAAAAACTCTGGACGAGTATATTCACGAAATGGTTCAGAGCTATTTAGATAAATACAATTACAATGTGGTCTATGTAGCCGATAAGCTCAAAGTCGGAAAATCTACCATCTACAGGATGATCCAAAAAGGAGATGTGCTTATTCCTGAGCAGAAAAGGTACTAACCCAACTCTGCACCTTGTAAGCCAGCTGTTTTGAGGCTAAAAGTAGAAAACAAGGCGTTAAACGTGAATCTGTTATCAGACGCATTTGGCCGGTTTATTTGTTCATGAATCTGAATTGATTTAGAATACAGTTAAGAATATTGGCTTACAAACACATTGGCTTACAAAAAAATAATAGGTTGGTGTAGGCAGGTATTAAGTTGAATAATAGAGAATAGAAGCAGAAAGATTTGTACCAAAGAACTACAATGGTGGGGAAGGATGGAATTGTTGTTAAAAGGTTATGCAATTTATTTACCAGATTTTCGAGGAAAGCCCCAATCCCACTTATATCAAAGATTCCGGAGGGAAAATAGTTTGGGCCAATTTCGCTTATGCCTCGTTACATAGATCAACTTTGCCCCAAGTGCTTGAAAAAGGTGCAGTAGATTTCGATTTCTCCTATGAACGGGATCTGGAGGTGCTTGAAGCGAATGAGGCAAATGAAATAGAGGAGTTTTATAAACTAGAAGACGGAAGGGGAGCCTGGTTCCTGACGGTGAAAAAGCCAGTTGTGAATCAATCTGGGGAACGCTGGTTGTTTTCAACCTCTGCCGAAATCACCAACCTGAAAGAGACCATTCAGATCGCAGAAGATTCGTTTGCCTCCAAGGAAAAACTGCTGGCGGAAGTCAACCGGGAACTGGAAGCTCCTATCAACGCCATTATAAGTTTGGTCAGGCTCCTGAAGCAAACGTTCATCAGCAAAGACCAGAAAAGGTATCTGAATTCCATTCTTTCTATCTCAGACTATATCCTGGAAGTTCCTAAAGATGTTTTGGAGTACGCCAGGGTAGAAGCCGGGGTATTTGAAGTAGCCACAGAAACCGTAGATATTGCAGCTTTCATCCGGGGGATCATGCAACCCCTCATCACCAAAGCCGCGGATCAGGAGGTGACGGTCCGGTTTAGAGAGCCCGAAGGACCAATCCCGCCGGTTGAAATCAATCCGGTTTACCTGAACCTGGTTTTGGTGAAAGTCATCAAATGTGCCATTAGGTACACCAAGAGCAAAGAGGTTTTGTTTTCCTTTTTTCAAAGAGAAAGAGTTGAAAACATGCTCACCCTGCAATTCTCCATCAGCAATTTAGGCTTGGATCAAAACTATGAAGCATTAACCAGATTGTTTAAACCTGAAACAAAGCAGCAAGCCGATGAGAAGTACAACCGTAGTGGAATTGACTTAGGTGTCTATACTTGCAAAAAGTTGATTGAACTGCAAGGTGGAAAAGCGTGGCTGCTAGAAAATGAGGATCAGGGAACAAGTATAGAGTTTATGCTTTCTTTTCCAATAATACCGCAGAAACAGGAAGCTAAGGTTAAGGAAGGGTTACCTCAAGAAAATTCAATCTATCCAGAGCAAGCTAAAGGATTGAAACTGCTTTTGGTAGATGGAGATGAGAATAGCCACGCATTGGTCAAACACCAAATTCAGAACTGGAACACCAAACTGGACATAGCCATCAATGGAGAGGAAGGTAAAAGGATGGCCACTCAGGAAAGCTATGATTTAATCTTAATGGATGTGGAAGAGATGGATTCAGATAGCAATGAAGTTGCTTCTGAAATCCTGAGCCTGGAGGGAGCCAATCGGTTCACTCCCATTGTGGCCTTTACAAATAATCCTGAACCCACTGCATTTGAGAAATACAGGGAAGCTGGTTATGCTGATTTCTTAAGGAAGCCTTACCACGCCTTTGATTTATATCTATGTATTTCCAAAAACACCGGGTATCATTCTAGGGAACAGATTACCCGGGAGCCAAAGAAAGGAGAACAAGAACAACCTTTGTTTGACTTCTCTGGGTTGGGGAATATGGCCGAGGACAGTGTCTTTATCAGGAAAATGCAGAAGCTTTTCATTGAAATTGTGCCAGAGCAATTGTCTAAATTAATAAACGCAGTTCAGCGCCAGGAGTGGGAAGCTGTTTCTCTTATTGCACATAGCCTTAAGTCCACTTATGGGAACATCAAAATCACCAAAGCAGCTGAAGCCATGAAACGCATTGAAGAAATCTCAGGCTCCCAAACCAACCTTCCTGAGATTAATAAATTATTATTGGTGGTGAAGGAAACTACTCAGAAAGTAATGGATATGTTTTCAAAAGAACTGGATGCCTCTTGATAAGTAAGTCTTGTTTTTGGGGTGAATTTTTAAATTCGACTCTAAATAAGCATTTGATTAAATAGATGAATTAAATAGGTTGGTGAAGTTAGATTAAGGGAGCAGAATATTAAATAAAGTTTAAGAAATGAATAATAGCCTTGCGAAGGCTTAATTGTTTTTTAAGTCTTCAATTGCCAAATAGTGCGTTTTTATAATCAAAAAACTGTATAAATTCGAAAGCAATAATAATTGTAAATAATTGGAATGTATAAGAAGAAAACTAAAGAAATAATCTCTTTTAGCCCTTATTTAGTAAACCAACCATAAAATAACAAGAGTACACCAAAAAGTATTGTTAAGGTGTTATCAGTCTTAAGGTGAAAAGCCCTTTTTCAACCTTCTACATCTCCTTGTTCTCCCTGATATTCTTCTTAAGTCCCAGATTGGAACCGGTATTCCCAAAATGGGATAAGCATAGCAAGGAAACTGTATAAATTATACTCTGCTACTAAATTTTAATACAAAAACAATATTGGCACGGTAATTTCATAGTATTTATAAAAAAGATAAAAATGAAACAGTGTATATTAATTGTGGACGATGAGCCTACCATAGGATTGATACTGGAACATTACTTCTCCAAAGCCTATCAGGTTGTAGTAAAATCAAATGGAAAAGAAGCCATGGCTTGGTTGGAAGAAGGACATCACATTGATGCCATTGTTGCTGATTTTGAAATGCCTTTTATGAATGGTTTGGATTTTATCAAACAGCTAAGAGCCAGCACTTTATTCAAAGATATTCCTTTGATAATGTTATCTGGAAAAGAGGAGTCAAGAAACAAAATCCTTTGCCTTAGGAGTGGAGCAGATGATTATATGATCAAACCCTTTAATCCAGAGGAGCTTGAAATAAGAATAAAAAATGTTCTTAAAAGAGTAAAGATATCTTAAGGAGAAGTGGGGATGAGGGTTGTTTTTCTATCACCGGACACGCAGGAAGCAGATGGGTTTAAATCGGAGTTTGGTCAGAGTATAGAGATAAAGCATTTTGGCAACCCTAAGCTTTTCTTACAATCACTGGAAAGAGGCGATCAGTACCATATAATAATAAATGCTGCGTCACCAGGATCTCCTTTAGGCATCAATTTGTTAAGGGCAATTAAAGAGAAATACACGGTTTCTACTCCTGTGATCTGGTTAGCCAATAGCCCAGTTCCTCCCACCTTGCAGAGAATGTTAATGGCAGCAGGAGTGTCAGATATCTTCTGCCAAAAGCCTGATCAGGAAAAGCTAATTACCAGAATCAATTACTTAGCCCAAGCCAAAAGAATGGAGACAAAATCAAGTATTGAGAATGCTTATGCATACAGATACCCTTTAGGGAAAAGAGTATTTGATATTGTTGTAGCTTCTGTTGCGCTTCTTTGTCTTTCTCCAATTTTGCTGATTATCACGCTATTGATTAAGCTGGAATCAAAAGGACCGGCCTTCTATTACTCTTATCGGGTGGGTACGGGATTTAAGATCTTTAAATTCTGGAAATTCAGGTCCATGCGACAAGATGCAGACCAACTACTGGACTCTATCAAGGTCTTCAACCAGTACCAGGCGCCTGCCAAGGAATTCAATGTGGAGGGGTTTACCCTTTGTACCGCCTGTGCGGGAGGCAGCCTGGAGTGCGCTAACAAGTTGATTGACGAACAAGGTAAAATCATCTGTGAACAACAATACATAGAATCAAAGAAAACGAAGACTGGTCCTGCCTTCATCAAAATCGCGAATGATCCAAGGGTAACGCGCCTGGGGCTGTTCCTTCGCAACACCAGCATCGATGAATTACCACAATTGTATAATGTCTTACGGGGAGACATGTCCATTGTAGGAAACAGGCCTCTTCCCATCTATGAGGCTGAAAAAATAACCACAGACGAATATGCAGCCCGTTTTATTGCCCCTGCCGGGATCACTGGTTTATGGCAGGTAAGCAAGCGAGGTAAAAAGAACATGTCAGAGGAGGAGCGCAAGGCATTGGATATAGAATATGCCCGAAAGTTCTCAATGAAGAAAGACTTATACATCCTGCTCAAGACTGTACCAGCAATGTTTCAAAAAGAAAATGTTTAACAAATAATGAATATGAAAAAACTTTCGCTTGCACTTTTTTTGGCCCTGTATGGTCTGGTGGCCTCAGCCCAAACTGCCCCTGCTAAAGGAGCCGATTGGGAAAAGAAGCTCTTCAATTCAGAATATGCCCTGCCCATTTTGATTGAAACAGCCATTGCCAATTCAGCAGAGTTAGAGAATGCAGAAGCCGCTAAACTGGCATCTATTGAACAGAAAAAGATTATCCGTAAAAATTTCTATAGCGGCTTTTCCATCAACTCCTCTTATACCTACGGAAGTATGAATAACTGGAATTCCAACGGAGAGCCGGTGAATTCCTTCAATGCCTTTGACGCTCCCTTGCGTGCCAGATACTCTATGGGTTTCTCCATGTCTTTGCCCTTAGGCCAGCTCCTTAGCCGCCATAACACCCTTAAGAACCAGGATTTAGCCATTACCCAAGTGGAAGGCAGCAGAAAGCTGGCGGAAAGAGCGGTAAGGATGCGCGTGATCACTTTGTATCAGAACCTGGTTTTGGCAAAATCACAGTTGGAGTTACAGCAACAAGCTTATCAAACCGCAGTAGTAAGCCAGGAATTGGCCAAGAAACAATTCAAAAGCGGCGAAATAATGATAGACGCCATGTCTAACGTGCAGCAGGCTTATACCAGCACTGCCACCGCCTTACAAACAGCGAAGGTCAACTATGAGACCCAGCTTTTAATGATGGAAGAAACAATCGGAACTAGAATAATCGACTTAATACAAAGCAAATGAAACTCACAGACATCTTTAGACTTATAAATCGGAACTGGTTCCTACTGATTGCGGTAACTACTGTAACGGCAGCCTCTATCTTCTTCTTTACCAAAGATCAGGTGGATGAATATAAATCAGGAACTACAATTTACACGGGTATTGCATCCGGGTACAATATCAGTGATGTAACTAAAAGCAGCACCCAATACAAGGCTACCAAAGACGGGTTTGCGAACTTAATCTCTATCCTTGATTCCAGAGACCTGAGAGATGAACTGGGTTTCCGCCTCTTGGCTTCACACTTGATGTTAAAGGCACATGACCCGAATATCATTGGGGAAGAAGCCTACAACCAACTGAAAGAGTTGATCCCAGCTTCTTTAAGAAGCAGACTGGTGGCTGGAACGGTAGAGGAAACTGCAAAGAACCTTTCGGCCTACTTCAACGCAACTCAGAACAACGTTATCCGCGATGTGATCTATAACAGTGATTTGGGGTATTCGGCAGACGCTTTTTCTGCCCTTGAATCTAAGCGGATGGGAGACAGTGACCTGTTGCAGGTTACCTACACCTTCAGAGATCCTGCCCAATGCAAGCACACCTTGGATATGCTTACCAAGTTATTGTTTGAGAAGCATAGGACACTGTTTACTGCTCAGGCTGAGTCAGTTGTGGACCACTTTGTGAAAACCACAGAGAAAGCGCAGGAAAGACTGAAGAACGCGGAGGAAAGTCTGCTTCGGTTCCAGCAGGTGAACGGTATCATTGATTACAATTCCCAGGTTGGAAGCACCACAAGTGAGAAGAGCTCTTTGGTGGCTAAAGGAAAGGACCTTGAAATAGAATATGCAGGTGCCTTGTCTACCCTCCGGTCTCTGGAGCAAAGCTTGAAAAACAGAGGTATTCCAAACCTTTACAGCCAGGAAGTACTTCAATTGAAAGGAAGACTCTCTAAGGTGACAACCGAGATTGTAGAACTGGAACTGCTGAACAAAGGAAATGCAAATGGTCCGCAAGCCAGCCGCTTAGCTAGTTTAAAGAAGGAAGCAGACGATCTTTCCAAAAAGATGATGTCTTCCGTGGACAAGCACTACAACAACACCCACTCAGTGCAAGGGTTGCCAACTCCCAATTTGCTTAATGACTGGGTTAGAGCCACTTTCTTACTAGAAGAACTTAAGAGCAAACGTAACTTGGTTGACAAGCAAAGCTCTGAGTACACCCAGGAATATGCAAAGCTGATGCCGCTTGGTGATGAGAACAGAAAGCTTACCCGCGAGGTGACCATGGCTGAGCAGGATTACCTGGCGCAATTGGAAGGTCTGAACCAAAGCAAGCTGAACCAACAGAACATTGAATTGGCTTCCCAATTGAAGGTGATTGACCCGGCTTATCTGCCAGGAAGCCCCGCAAAAATGACCCGCATTCTCCTGATTCTCTTCGGTTCGATTGGCGTGTTCTTCCTGACCCTGGGTGTATTGTTAGCCCGTGAGTTGTTGGATGATTCATTGCGGAAGCCATCTGTGGCAGTAAAGAAAATGGAATACCCCATTTTTGGAGTTCTTCCAGCGGCAGTGAGCTCAAGTTCAAAGCAATTGCTTCTGGCTCAGAATGCTGAAGACCAGCTTGCCCGCCAGCTGATTCTGAAGATGAAGCAAAAAGATTCACCATATCCTTTCGTGGTAGGTGTGTTGAGCAGCATGTCAGGAGAAGGCAAAACCGCCCTCTGCAGAGCCTTGGCCAATAACCTGATCTCCATGGGAATCGAAACGCAAGTGCTGCACCCAGAGAACCACAAAGGCTCGGTAAGTCCAGATGCACATAATGCTTTCTACTCGCCACTGCAAGGAGTACTGACAGATGCCTCGGTTTCAGATTTAGCCGGACTTGACTATCTGAATAACGCCGTAGTGCTGGTAGAATTCCCGGCCCTTTTGGAGGAAACATACCCAGTGTCTCTGTTCAAGCACCTGGACCTAGTGTTGTTAACGGTGAAATCAAACAGAGTTTGGCAACAGTCAGACAAAACCATGTTTGAAAACATCCAGAAAGTTACCAATGCCCCAATAGAGACAGTCCTAAGCTCAGTGCGACCAGAGGATGCCAAAGAAATGGTAGTGGTAAGACCAAAGCAGATGCTCCAGGATCAGAAAGTGCTTCCTTCTCCTAAAGGACTGCCCGCTTTAGAAACAGTTTAACAAGAGTTATATAACAAGAATCATATAATATTCAATTCAATATTTTATCAGAGAACCTTTCCCTTGCTTTGGCACACAAATGCGAGGGAAAGGTTTAACTAACCCTCTGGGTTAGCAGATAAAAGATGAGTACAAATGCGAACCACCATGAGGCAACTTGAAATCTCTTCAGATAAAAAAGTATTCAGTTTACTGTTACCCCTGATTGCTTTAACTGCAATTGGAATAGGCTGGCTTACCGCTCAGTTAGGTTTTCTTGTGCCCGGTTTAATGCTTTGCATTTTACTGGTTGTTCCTTTTCTGTACTCCGTCTTCAAGCAGCCTAAAGTTGGGTTGATTGCCTTAGTCATCTATTGCTTTCTATTTAACCTACTGGCCAGGGAAATAGGTGGTGGTTATCCGTACATCTATGGGGTGGAGGCCCTTCTTGGGCTTACCTGGCTCGGGGTCATTTTTCACACAACTAAACAATATGATTGGTCCTATCTGACCAAAGAGATCTGTGTACTTGGCTTTGCCTGGACGCTGATTTACATTCTTGAGTTATTTAACCCGGCTGGTTCCAATATCATGGGGTGGATGCTGGATTTCAGGTATCCTTTACTCTGGATGCTTTTGGTGCCTCTTTGCCTCATGATTTTCAATACCCAGAAAGACCTGAATACTTTCCTGATCTTGATTATTGCGCTATCCTTACTGGCTACTCTGAACGGGGTGAAGCAGGTGAAATTTGGCCTTACCCCGGCGGAGCAAATGTGGCTAACCACCTCGGGGTACCTGACCCACTTAATCTTTGGAGAGTTACGGGCCTTTTCTTTTTACACCGATGCCAGCCAGTTTGGGGCTTCACAGGCTCACCTTTTCGTAATCGCCCTGGTATTGGCTTTCGGACCCTTTAAAATATGGAAAAGAGTTCTCTGCGGTTTGGCTGCCATGGCTTTTCTGTACGGTGAATCTATCTCAGGAACACGGGGTGCAATTTTCACCATTTTTATCGGATTGGGCGTAATCGTGTTCATCACCAAAAATTTTAAGATTGCCTCCATGGCGTTGCTCATTGTGGTGATGGGGTTCTGTTTTCTGAAGTTCACTTCCATTGGGCAAAGCCACTTTGAAATCAGAAGGATGCGTTCGGCGCTTCGGCCCCACGATGCTTCTTTCAACCTGCGCCTTACAAACCAGACTAGGATTGAAAGGTACCTTAGCAGTCACCCGTTTGGTGGTGGGGTAGGAGCAATTGGGTTTACCGGACGTAACTATAACAAGGGTACCTATTTGGCTTCCATTCCGCCGGATAGTTACTGGGTTAAGGTCTGGGCGGAGTTCGGTACACCGGGCTTTATCATCTGGATCAGCTTGATGATGTACATCATCGGGAAAAGTTGCGGCATCGTTTGGAATACCAAAGACAAGGGACTCAAATTCAAGCTCACAGCACTTACAGCGGGCTACACCGGTATTATCATCAGTAGTTATAGTAACGAGATCATGAACCTGATGCCTTCTTCCATGATCATCTATATTTCGTGGGCATTTATCTTCCTGGGACCTAAACTTGACAAAGAAGCTCAGCCGGTAGAAGCTCATGCGTAAGCCTTTGGTGTCAGTTATTTCGGTGAATTACAACCAAGCGGCAGTAACCTGTGAAATGGTGGCATCGCTTCGGAAAGTAACATACCCAAACCTGCAGATTATCGTCGTGGACAATGCCTCTCCCACCGATGACCCAATGGTGATCAAGGAGCAATTCCCAGAGGTGAAATTGATCAGGTCTTCGGTCAATGTTGGGTTTGCCGGGGGAAATAACCTGGGAATAGCCCAGGCAGAAGGAGATTACCTCCTGTTTCTGAACAACGATACCGAGGTGGAACCCGATTTTCTGGAGCCTTTGGTAGAACTCTTCGAGCGGGATAGGAAAGTTGGAATTGCTTCCCCTAAGATCATCTACTACGGGACAGATCGCGTGCTTCAGTATGCCGGCTCTACAGGCATCAATCCCTGGACGGGCCGCAGCATCACCATAGGGCAGCTGGAGCAGGATAAAGGACAGCATGACACCTCCCGCCCAACTGTATTAGCAGATGGAGCCGCCATGATGGTGCCTATGCGCATTATCAAAGAAGCGGGTTTGATGCCAGAGGTTTACTTCCTGTATTATGAAGAATTGGATTGGTGCGAAATGATAAAAAGGGCAGGCTATACCTGTCATTACGTAGCTCCTTCAGTGGTGTACCACAAAGAGTCTGTTTCAGTGGGCAAAGCCTCGGTGCTTAAAACCTATTATATGAACAGAAACCGTCTCCTATTTATCAGAAGGAACATTACCGGCGGACCTAAATGGACCAGCATGCTGATTTTCTTGCTGGCAGCCATCCCAAAGAAGGCGCTGGAATTTGGATTGAGGCGGGAGGGGAAACACTTAAAAGCATTAGCAAGGGGGCTATGGTGGAACCTAACGGCCCGAAACATCCACAGCAAGGTTACGCCTAGTTTGTCTGGGAAGGTTCCCAGAGAGGAGGCCCTGCCTTCACCAGGATAGCTGCTTCAGCATAGGCTGTTGCCAGATGAGATAAAAGATTATAAATGCAGTTTGTGGCCAAAAAAAGGAATACCGCTTTTGGCCGGATTTGATTAAAACAAGCTTAAAACACACATGGCTATTTTGGGAACAGTAGTGGATCTTCTTCTTTATGCGATAGGGGCTTTTCTCCTGTTCAACTGCTGCTACCTCCTGTTCTTCGCCTTGGCCGGTCTTATAAAAGCGAAACCGCTTAAAGAAAAACTGAGAATAGACCGCCGTTTCTGCGTCTTAATCCCCACTTACCGAGAGAATGAGGTAATCCTGGAAACCAGTAAAGCCGCCCTGAAGCATGCTTATACCGGTGATTTTGATGTCTATGTGATCGCCGATGGATTGGAATCTGAAACCATCCAGGAGCTGAAAACCATAGGTGTAGGCGTTTTGGAGGTGTTTTTCGAAAAGAGCACCAAAGGCAAAGCACTGGCTGCGGCCCTGAATACTCTGCCCGAGAACGCCTATGACATAGTGGCCATTCTGGATGTTGACAACATCATGGGCCCTGGCTTCTTGCAGGAAGTAAACAGAGCCTTTAATGCAGGCTATAAAGTTGTTCAAGGGCATAGGACCGCCAAGAACATGGACTCGTCATTTGCCTTCCTGGACGCCTGCAATGAGGAAATCAATAACACCATCTACCGGAAAGGACATTATGCCGTGGGAATGTCCTCGGCGTTGATCGGCTCCGGAATGGCCTTCGATTACCAATACCTGAAAAAGCTTTTACAAGGCATAGGGGAAACGGTAGGCGAGGACAAAGAGCTAGACTTCAGGATAGTGAAGGATCAGGAAAGGATCTGCTACCTGGATGAGGTGTATGTATATGACGAGAAAATAGAGAACGCAAAGGTTTTCACCCAGCAACGCACCCGGTGGATTGCCGCCCAAATTGAGTTTTTGAAAAAATATGCTCTGGAAGGAGTCGTGCAGCTGGTGAAAAACGGCAACTTCGAGTTCTTCAACAAAGTGGTTCAAGCGTTTCTGGTGCCCCGTATCTTGTTGATTGGAGTGCTGGGCTTTTTCTTCCTGGCATCTTTTATTGTGCCTGTAGGCCCTTCACCTTTGTTCTGGGCCGTGTTGCTCCTGATGTTAAGTTCGGCTCTTTTTATTGCCCTGCCAGCGCGTTTCTACAAAGACAAAAGACTAGTAAAAGCCATGGTTCAGCTGCCTTACGCCCTGTTCTGCATGGTGAAAGCTTTGTTCCAGATTAAAAAAGCAAAGTCTTCTTTTTTGTCTACCCCGCATAAAGTAAAACAAGTGTCTACTGAAGTGTAATCCTCTAAATTATAAGAACATGCCATTTGAAATTTTTGCATTCCCAGCCATTTTATTCCTGTTGTTAGGTTTCTTCAGCGGCCTAAATGCCTTTAGAAAAGACCAATAGTCTACCACTTACCTGTACAGGATATGGAAGTTTTGGGAGTACTTCTTTGGGTAGCTTTAGCCCTGGTGTTTTATACCTACGTTGGGTATGCACTGGTGGTATGGGTATGGGCCAAATGGAAGACTAAGAATAATAAGAAATACCTTTTGCGGGGTTTTGAGCCAGAGGTGACACTTGTGGTACCGGCTTACAACGAAGCTTTCATTTTGGAAAGCAAAGTTGAGAACTGCCTTTCCTTGGATTACCCCGAAGAGAAACTCAGGATAGTTTTTATCACCGACGGCTCTACCGATGATTCAGCTGAAGTTTTGGCTGCCTACCCGCAGGTGCTTCATCTGCATTCCCCCGTCCGCGGAGGAAAGGCCATGGCAGAGAACAGAGCTATGCAGTTCGTGGAAACGCCGTTTGTCATCTTCACAGATTGTAATTCCTTCCTGAACAAAGAAGCGGTGCAGGAGATTATAAAGCACTACCAGGATCCCCAGGTGGGTGCCGTCTCAGGCGAGAAGAAAGTATTGGACCTGGAGTCTGCCTCTGGCGCCGGCGAAGGATTGTATTGGAAGTATGAGTCTTTCCTGAAACGCTGTGATTCTGAGATTTACAGTTTAATGGGGGCAGCGGGAGAATTGGTTTCGTTTCGGTCGTCTTTGTTTGAACCACTTGAAAAAGACACCATTCTGGACGATTTCGTGCAGTCCCTGAGAATAGTGGAGAAAGGCTTCAAAGTTGTTTATGAGCCGTTGGCGTTTGCCTCGGAAAGCCCTTCTACCTCCATTAAGGAAGAAATGAAGCGGAAGGTCAGAATCTGTGCCGGCGGTTGGCAATCTATGCTCCGGTTGGGCGCACTGCTGAATCCGTTCCGGCAACCGATTGTGACCTTTCTGTATGTTTCGCATCGGGTGCTGCGCTGGAGCCTTGCCCCTTTGATGCTAGCCCTTCTGATTCCGGTCAGCTTTAGCCTTGCCTGGAAAGGTGGCTTATTCAATCAACTCCTTTTCACGGCACAGGTGCTTTTCTATTTCCTGGCTTGGTTAGGCTGGAAGGCTGAACTGAAGGGCAAAAAGATAAAGCCGTTGGTACTGCCGCTTTATTTCTCCATGATGAATCTGGCGGTGTTCCTGGGGTTCATCCGGTTCTTCCGGAAAGCCCAACCCGCTGCCTGGGAGAAAGCAGATAGAGCCGCAAGCCCTACCATTTTGGTTCGGCAGCAAGATGTAAGTGAAGCAATTTGAATGAACCTGCAGAAGTACTGAGGTATCCTTACTATTAACAAGAGCAAATTGAGCATCGTTCAAAAAATAAAAACTGACCCTCGGCTAAAGGCATTGGCCCTTTACCTGCTTATGCCCAAGAACCAGGCGAAGCCCCGGTGGTGGGTGAGGCAGTTCATGAACCCTTTTTACCACAAAAAGGGGAATGATGCCGTTTTCAGGCCTAATTCCCGTTTGGATGTCCTGCCCTTCAACCCGTTTTCAGTGGGGGAGAACTCTGTGATAGAAGATTATGCGGTCATCAACAATGGCATGGGTCCGGTACATATCGGGGCAAACACCTTTGTGGGGCTATTTGATGTGGTCATCGGGCCAGTAACCATCGGGAACCATGTCATCATTGCCCAGCATGTGGTGATATCGGGATTGAACCATGGGTATGAGCATGTAAAGGTGCCTATCAAAGACCAACCCTGTACCACGGGGGAGATTGTTATTGAAGATGAATGTTGGATTGGGGCGAATGCAGTGATTACGGCTGGCGTACGGATAGGGAAACACTCTGTTGTGGCAGCCGGAAGTGTAGTAACCAAAGATGTGCCTCCTTACTCAGTGGTGGGAGGGAATCCAGCAAGAATACTCAAGCAGTATAACTTCGATACAGCCCAATGGGAGAAATTACAGACGCTACAAAAACCGGTTCTTATCTAAAAGAGCGGTTTGCACCAGATTTTTTGGACTTGAATGACATGGACAACCCCAAACACTATTTTCATGATGTAACCTTGCTGATCACCCATTACAACCGAAGCGGTTCACTTGAACGCCTCCTTACCTCTTTCAAGGAACTTAGTTGTGGTTTTGAAGATATAGTTGTGTCAGACGACGGAAGCAAGCCAGAGCACTTGAATGCGCTCAGGAAACTCCAAAGTAGATTTCACTTTCAACTGATCACTACTCCGGTAAACAAGGGGTTGGGCCATAACATGAACAAGGGTCAGAATGCTGTAAAGACGGCTTATACCTTTTATGTTCAGGAGGACTTTGTGCCCAAGCCTGCTTTCCCGAAACACTTCTTGGACGGCTTAACGATTTTAAAGAAACAACAGGAAATAGACTTGGTGCGGTTTTATGCTTATTTCCGGTATCCGTACCTAAAACCGTTTGAAAAAGGGTTCTCTGAAATGGTATTCAAGGGTCAGCCCTGGTTTTCAAACCATTTAAAGTTCTATCAATACAGTGACCACCCGCACCTGAGACGAAGCAATTTCTTAGATAAATTTGGGAAGTATGTAGAAGGGAAGAAAGGCGATATCACCGAATTCAAAATGTGCCTCTCATTTATCAAGAATAGGGGAAAAGGGGTGTACTTTGAGAATTTCTCCGCCCTTTTTGAGCAAAAGAACTCGCCAGAGGAACCTAGCACCATGGAACGGGTAAGTTGGAGACAGCAGCGGGTTCCAGCCATCTTGTTTCTTAGGTGGTGGTATTTGAAATTCCGCATCATAAAAAATGATGTAATGCTGGCATTCACCCAAAAATGGAGTCAAAACAAACTTGATTAAGGGAGTTTTAGAACTTGGAGAGCGGAATAACTAATCAGGAAATTGTTCGTAATCATATTTTATTAAAAGAAAAAGTAAAAATAATATACAAAATATATATTTTGAGTTAAATTTATAGCCTGAATATAAGATTAAATTTAAATTAAGGATGGCTAAAATCATCTTGTGAATAATTAATAACTAAATTTCTCATGAGAGTTATCACCAATCCGGAATGGATCAATCACCTGAAGTTTGATTATGAGAATTTTGAGCAAATACCTGCCAGCGTATTTGACAAAATAAACGCGGACTTGGATAGGGTGCAAAGTAAGCGGCCATTGGTAAGTATCCTCATTTCTGCCTGGAATGAAGAGGTTAACATCCTGCGGTGCGTGGCCAGTTTGTCCAAGATGAAGACTAAAATCCCATTTGAAATTATTGTTATCAATAACAACTCAAAAGACCGGACCCAAGATACTGTTGACAGACTCCATGTGAGATCCTTATTTGAGGCCAAACAGGGGTGTGGCCCAGCTCGGCAAACCGGACAGAAAAATGCCGCCGGGGAGTATATTCTCCTGGCAGATGCAGACTGCTATTATCCCTCTTGCTGGCTTGATGAAATGATGAAGGTTTTAGTTAAACCAAATGTGGTTTGTGTCTATGGCCGTTATTCCTTCATAAGTGAACCAGGATTTCCCCGGTGGAAACTATACATTTTAGAGTCTTTGAAGGATGTGATTTCTGAAATCCGGCAACTGAACCGACCTTACTACAATGCCTATGGACTTAGCATGGGGTATGTAAAAGAATACGGTTTAAAGGTTGGGTTTATAGAAACAAGCTTCTGGGGAGACGATGGCCAGCTTTGTTTAGGGTTGATGAAATACGGGAAAATAAAGCAGGTGCGATCAAATAAAGCCCGTGCCTGGACTAGCCCACGCACCTTACAGAGAACCGGAAACTTCTCCCAAGCTTTGAATGCCAGGATTATCAAAGAGCTGAAGAGATTCAAAAATCACTTTAACACCCGAATGCCCAAGAACATAAGTATGACTAATAAATAGGGCACCGTACTTAGCAAGAAAACCGGACTATTTGTCAAACCAAATACCTTAAAGGGGTTTTAAAACCTACCTAAGAGTAAGCCACCCTAATGGGAAATGATATGTACACCTTTCAAGAAGTTTCTTTATTAGTTACCCATTATAATAGAAGTTCTTCTTTAGAGCGCCTGTTAAGGAGTTTCCGGGATAAGAATTGTGCCTTCGGCGAGATTGTAGTGTCAGATGATGCAAGTAAGCCAGAACACCTGCAACGGTTGCATGAATTACAAAAGGAGTACAAGTTCAAACTGATTACTACCCCTCAAAACCGGGGGTTAGGGAATAATATCAACAAAGGGCAAGACGCTGTGACAACCCCTTACACCCTGTATGTTCAGGAAGATTTTGACCCGCAGGAGGGTTTCTGCAGAAAGCTGCAGGAAAGCCTGGAGATCATGGATGAGCACCAAGACCTGGATATCATTCGGTACTATTCTTACCTCTTGTATCCCTATCTAAAACCATTTGGAAAGGGTTTCTCAGAGATGTATATCTACCCGTTTGCTCCTCAATACAAAAAGGTTTATTTCTATAGTGACCATCCGCATTTAAGGAGAAGCACGTTTCTGCAGAAGTTCGGCCGATACAAAGAAGAAGGGAGTATTGACAAATGCGAGTACGCCATGTGTGTTTCCTTCATCCGTAAAAAAGGAAGAGGACTGTTCTACAATGACTACCAATCGCTCTTCCACCAGATCAACACAGACCAGGAGCCAAGTACTCTGATTAGAAGTGACTGGACGAAGAGCAAAAACCCTCTTGTCTCTTTTGCCAGAGATATTTACAGACAAGTGAAATATAACTTCGATCTACATCTTGCCAGGTAAGACCCTGACGTATCAAGTCAAAATTTGGAGGTGATTTCTTAGCCTCGCTTCTTAGCCCTTTCGTTATGAACTTCGTTTTTGTCAGTCTGCAAAGAATCAATACAGATAGAGAGTCTACCTCCACTTGTCTGGCAAAGGAATTGGCAAAAAACCACAAAGTGCTGTACGTGAACTCTCCCATTGACCGGCGGGCGACTCTGGCCTCCCACAATGATGAATATGTCACCGCGCACATTGAGGCCATCAAAAACAAGAAAGACACTCTTCAGCAGTTAGACACCAATTTATGGGCGTTGAACCCCAAAAGGGTCATTGAGTCTATCAATTGGGTGCCCTTTACTCCAATTTTTTCCCTTTTGAACAGATTGAATAACGAGCGGTTAGGGAAAGATATCAAAGAGGCATTGGAGGTATTAGGCTTCGACGAATTCATACTGGTGAATGACAAAGATATCTTCAGGAGCTACTATCTAAAGGAAATTCTGCAGCCTAAGAAGTATGTGTATTTAGACCGGGATTATACCCTGGGGTTAGATTATTGGAGAAAGCATGGGGCTAGTTTAGAACCCAAGTTGATGCAGAAATCTGATGCGGTGGTGTGTAATTCGCATGATTTTACCAAAAGAGCCCAAAAATACAACCGCAACAGTTTTTACATCGGGAACGGCTTTGATGCCAGCCAATATGTTTCTGAAAAGGTTAGACCAATTCCGCAGGATTTGAAAGATATTCCGGGGCCTATTATTGGGTATGTAGGGGCGTTGATCACGCTAAGGCTAGATCTGGCTTTGATGATAGACCTGGCAAAAGCCCGGCCTGACTGGAGTTTCGTTTTGATTGGCAAAGAAGATGACGACTTTAAAGCAAGTGAACTCCATCATTTACCAAATGTCTACTTTCTGGGACTAAAGCATACCAAGGATGTTCCGGCCTATCTGCAAGGGTTTGATGTCTGTATCAATCCGCAGATTCTCAATGATATTACTAACAGTAACTTCCCGCTCAAAGTGATTGAGTACCTGGCCATGGGGAAACCGGTGGTGGCTACTTCCACCAATACCATGCGAGAGGTTTTTCAGGACCAAACCTACTTGGCTACCGGTTCAAGCGAATTTATCTCTCAAACAGAGAAGGCGCTACTGGAGAATTCACAGGATCAGCAGGAAAGAAGAAAGGATTTTGCAAAAGAGTTTACCTGGGAGAATGTGGTGTCGGTTTTTATGAAGTCAATTTACCCTGAGTTGGAAAGCGCCTATTGAAATATTGGTTTGCTCCCTCTCTATGTTCTGGCCGTTTTTGGGGTGTTTTCCCGTTTTTGGCCAGAAAGTGTTTTTAGTGGTTAAAGTTCCCCTTAGATTATGAATGGATCTGTTCCAATTTCAATTGTAGTTGTCTCTGATGATCACTATGTGATTTTATTGGCAGCGTTGATAAAATCCATTGAGGTCAATCATAAAACAAAAGAGCCCCTGGAGTTTTATGTGGTGGAGGATAATGTCAAAGAAAAGACGAAGAAGAAATTGGAAGCGTCTGTCAACCCTGCCATCACTACGTTGCATTGGATTAATATGGCAGATGCAGTTCCTTCCGGTATTGAGCTGCCCTTAGACAAGAGTTCCTGGCCTTTGAATATCTACATGAGGCTGTTTATCTCTTATTTCTTGCCAAAGAAGGTAGAGAAAGTGATTTACCTGGATGTTGATATGATCGTCCAGAAAGACATCAGCCTTCTTTGGAACCTGGATATCAAGGACAAGATCATAGCAGCAGTTACTGATTCAAGGATCAAAACCATTGATTGCAGATGGGGCGGGGTAGCCAACTACAAGGAGCTTAACTTGGAGGGGAGTGCCAAGTACTTTAATACTGGTTTGCTGATGGTAGACATAAAAAAGTGGAAAGCCGCCAACATCACCAGCAAAGTTCTGGAGTGCATCAAGGTAAATAAAGACTTCGCTAATTTCCCTGACCAATACGGCCTGAATGTTCTGCTGGCAGACCATTGGCAGGAATTGGATGGCCTGTGGAATTACTTCGCCGAAGGGGATCATGCTGACCCAAACATTATCCATTTCATGTCAACGAAGCCTATTTATAAGTCCTATAATTATAATCAGTCTTACCAAGACCTTTTCTTCCATTATCTGAGTCAAACGCCTTGGAACGGAGAAAGCCAAATAAGTTCTTCCAGAATTTACTATGCAAAAGCCCGGAACAAAGTGCGTAAAATAATGAAGAAAATTTTTGGCAAGAATATATTGATAGTGCCTGGTTATTAAGCTAATATATTATTAAATACACGAAATTGCTTCCTGAAAGTAGGAGAGGAAGACAACGTAAATAGAGAAGGTTTACCTGGGTTTTAATTGCCTTTTTAGCCTTTTCATTTCTCTTTAAAGTAGTAAAGCCATTATGTTTTTGTCTGAAAAAATAAAAAGAAGACTTTCCTTTTCAAACCCAATAGAGCCCGTATCTGAAGCAGAGTTGAATTTCAACCATGTCAAGCTGTACTATTGGAAACCTTTGGATGGAACCTTGAATTTTGGAGATCACCTGTCCAAAGTAGTTGTGTCAAAGGTCTTGTCAGACAGAAATCATTTACTGGAGGAAGAGACCATACAGCGGCGAACCATGCTGGCGATTGGCTCTGTAATGCATTTCGCCCATGACAATGATGTGATTTGGGGAACCGGCGTGAATGGCAAGGTAGACGTAAACGAGCACCAATTCTCCACCTTAGATGTACGGGCTGTTCGGGGTCCGCTTACCAGAGAGTTTCTACAGAAGCGGGGAATCCCGGTTCCGGAGGTATACGGAGATCCTGCTTTGCTTCTTCCCCACCTTTTTCCGGGTAGATTCAGGAAAACAGGCCAGAAACGGTATGTGGTGGTTCCTAACCTGCATGATCTGAAAACAGTGAGGTCCCTGGGTTTAGAAAACGTGATTTCTCCTGTCTGGGGCTGGAATAAATGCGTGGAGGAAATTCTGAAGGCCGAATTTGTAATAGCCAGTTCTTTGCACGGCTTGATCATCGCCGAAGCTTTCGGGATTCCGGCTTGTTACATCAGGTTTACTGAAACCGAGAACCTGTTCAAATACAATGATTACCTGATGGGAACAGGAAGGGGAGAAGTTGAATTTGCCACTTCTGTAGCCCAAGCTTTGGAAATGGGCGGAATGCCGGCGCCGCAATTTGATGCCACCAAATTATTAGCTGCGTTCCCAATAGACCTTTGGGAGAAATAAGAAATCAGATGGCTGATCATTCAGGTAAAACTTTCTTTAAAGGTACAATTTGGGCTATCATAGATAACTTCTTTCGGCAGGCTATTACTTTGTCTGTGTTTGTAGTGTTGGCCAGGTTGCTGGAGCCTGAAGTATTTGGTTTGCTTTCCTTTTCCTTTGTGTTTGTCAACATATTTGTGGCCGTCATCAATGATGGTATTGTGACAGCCATTGTGAGGAAGGAGAACCCAGAGGAGGTTGATTACAATACCGGCTTTTGGCTTTGTTTAGGCTGTTCTATCCCTGCGTTTCTGTTCCTCTTCTTCACCGCGGGTTTTTTTGAGGACCTGACTGATTCTAAGGGATTGGCTATTGTGATGCGGGCCACCAGTTTTATCATCCTTACCACAGGTTTGTCCAGTATCCACGAGGTGTGGCTCAGACGCCGGATGGATTTCAAAACCATCGCTATCAGGTCTATTATTTCTGTGGGGTTAGGCGGCTTGGTTGGGGTTTACCTGGCCATGCAGGGGTTCGGCGTCACCAGTGTGCTGGCTCAGCAATTGACAACAGCCATTACCCAGTTAATCTTGTTATGGTTTACCACTACCTGGCGTCCGGGGTTGAACGTGTCCAAGACCTCTTTGAAGGAAATCCTGAATTTCAGTAAATACATTGCTTTAACCAATCTGAGCAACGCCGCGAATCAGAACAGCGATGTCTTTTTTGTGACGTATTTCTTGGGTCCGGTTTCTACCGGCATCTATACCACGGGTAAGCGAATCTCCAGCACCTTGAATACGGTAATTTCTACCGCGCTCCTACGCGTTTCGCTTCCGGCGTTTTCCAAACTCCAGAACGATGAGGCAGGTCTGGCTAAGATTTACCTCCAGTCTACGACCTTAACGGCCATGGTCACGGCTCCCATTTTTGCTGGAATTGCCATGCTGTCCAAAGATATCACCCTGCTTATCTTAGGGGAAAAATGGCTTGCCTCGGTTCCTATCATGCAAGTGGTAACCATCATTGGTTTCCTGACCTCTATTGGGTACTACAACCAAAGTACCATGGTGGCTAAAAACAAGCCGCAGTGGCAGACAAGGCTTACTTTGCTGTATGCAATTTCCAATGTTACTGCCTTTTTGATTTTTACCCGTTTTGGGCTTTTGGCTACTGCTCTGGCTTTTGCCGGAAGAGCCATCCTGCTTTATCCAGTTTCGGTTTGGTGCGCCCTGCAACTTACCGGCGTTAATTGGGGGAAATATGTGAAGGCCTTGCTTCCTGCTTTATTGTCTGCCTTCCTAATGGTGCTCGTTCTGGCGCAAGCAGCCACCTATTTGGTTTCCACTCCTTTGATCCTCAGGTTGATTATTCTGGTGGCTTTGGGAGGGGCAACTTATTGTTCTTTGCTTTATCTTTTCATGCCCGGTGCTTACAGGAAGTACATGGTAGAAACCGTACAGGTAAAGGTCTTGAAACAAGAAAAAGTGTACAATTGATGGAAGGGTTCGGGATATTGGCTTGCCCAGCATTTTCTACGAGGGCAGGAAATCCATACAACTATATCTTGTATAGGCCTATGGAAAAACAAGGCTATCCGATCTATGAATTTGATTATGCCTTAAAAAGCTGCGTTAAATATGCCTTGTCTTCTAAGTACAGAATATTCCATATCCATTGGCCATCCAATGTTATTTTCGGGGATAGCTTATTCAGGGCAAACCTTAGACTGAACCTATTCTTTGCCTTTATAAACCTGATTAAACTGTTCAATAAAAAGGTAGTCTGGACGGTGCATAACCTGGAAGACCATGAGGGAAAGTTTCCTTCGCTTCAGAGGAAACTTAACGATTTCATGTTCAAGAATGTGGATGGGTTTATCAGCTTAAATCAATCTGGATTAGATCTGATCAACCAGAAGACACAAAAGAACCAGGCAAAGAAATTAGCGCATATCTACCATCCGCATTACAAGGATTATTATAAAAACGAAACCAGCAAAGTCCAGGCCCGGCAAAAGCTGGGCATCGGGTCAGATAAGTTTGTTTTCCTTTTTTTGGGCCAAATAAGGGCTTACAAAAACGTCATCGGACTGATCAAGGCCTATCAGGAACTGAAGAACCCGAACACTTTGCTGCTTATCGCGGGGAATGTGCATGAGGATATCAAAGAGGAACTTGATCATCAATTGAAAGGCGCAGAAGGCGTTTTGTTTATGGATTCTTTTGTAAAGGACGAAGATCTTCAGCTGTATTTCAATTGTGCTGATGTCGTAGTGACCCCTTACAACAAGATCTTTAACTCTGGATCGGCCTTGCTGAATCTTAGTTTTGGAAAGCCAACGTTAGCCCCAGATTTATGGGCTTTGTCTGAGTTAAAGCAGTTGGTGGGTTCCTGCTGGATTAAAACCTATCAGGGGCAGATTTCTGCCCAAGTGTTGGAGCAAGGCATGTTAGAACTCAAAAACGAAACAGAGAAGCCAGGTAACTCACAGCCAGATATTTCCTGCCTTGATCCCGAGACCATCTCCGCTGAGACGATTGCCTTTTATAAGTCTCTATTGTCCTGAGTTTTTAATTGAAAATCTAAGGGCTTATTTAACCCGCTTTATAAGAAATTAGTCGGTATTGAATTGCTTAATTAAAAGAAGTAACTTATAAGAAAAGTAATTCAGTTTGAAGCTTATACTGCTTTTTTCAAAATATGCCATTGATTGTTTGAAACTGTAATGGAAGAAGTATGAAGAACGTTGTTTTACTGTGCTATGGTAAAGAGATTGAATTCAAAAGAACGCTTTTTGCTGTTTTAAGCTTTTGGAGCTGGTATGATAGAAGTAAAGGAGGAGTGAGGGTGATTATCTATACCGATAACCCAGACTACTTCAAACCTTACCTAGCCGATTTCGAGGTGTCGTATGTGCATGTTCCTTTGTCCGAGATTGAGGAAAGTACCAAGAAATCTGGCCTTATTTACCGGTTCAAAATATCCGTAATTGATAAAACCTATCAGCAATATCCAGAGGATGATGTTCTGTATATTGACACTGATACTTTCTTCATCACCAACCCGCAGAATCTTCTGGATAAACTGGTGCCGGGGCAAAGTTTTATGCACCTACGGGAGCAGACCTTTGAAGAAATGGTGTCGGTTTATAAGTGGTTGAACACTGAAACGCTAGATGCCCAGGAATTCCCCCGGTCTTTCCTGAACCTCATAGAAAGCAAGACTTTCAAGGTAGGAACCCAGCAAGAGCAATTCAACCGGCTGCAGCACGTGTGGAATGCGGGGGTAATTGGAATGCCCAGGACCATGAAGAAGTTTATCCCAGATGTATTTGCCCTTTCTGATGAATTTTTTCTGAAGACTAAATGGCGAATAAGTGAGCAACTTGCTTTTACGGTGGTATTGAACGCTGCTTCAAAGATCCAGCCTTCCGGCGAGGTTATCAACCATTATTGGCATTACAAAGACCGGGTTGACCCCAGGTTGAATGAGCTTTTTACGCACGATTTCAGAAAACTCAACACAAACCGGCGGTTGATAGCGGTAAGAAGAGTTACTCAGAAACTGGATAAGCTCATTTACCATGAGCAGATGATGACCAATACCAAAAACTACCTTCGGGAGAAAGACTATAAGAATGGGGTAAAGTTTGCTTTCAAGGCCTTGAAAGGAATGCCTTTGAATGATGACTTCGTAAAAATTCTAAAATACAGGTTCTCAAAAGTCGCCTCTTAAGGGAGAAGGTTTAGGTGTTTTTCCCGTAAAACAGAAGATCTACAGGAAATCAGGAGCAAGGAGCCTGATAATGGATTTGTCATAACGCACCATGTATGGAATATTTTTATAACCTGAAATCAAGAGCCGTTCTCACGTTTCTGCTAAAGGTATTCTTTGTGCTTTTGGTGCTGAACCTCCTTGTGCTTTCCCTTGAATTTTATTTGGAAAACTACACCTCCTCCAATCTTGCCTCCAGGTATACTTTTAAGAACTACGTTACCGGCATGTTCTATTTTGATGGGGAGAAAAACATTCCTACCTATTTCTCCACCGGTAACTTCCTGTTCAGCGCAGCCCTCCTTTTCCTGATCTCGAAACACGTGAGACTGGGTCCAGAGCCACTCTATCATAGAAAATGGTTCTGGCTTGGTTGGCTTTTTGTGTGGCTGGCTATTGATGAGCTGTTCGCTCTGCATGAAATAACCGCAAAACCAATGCGAACGGTTCTGCAGCAGCTGTTTGGACAAGATAATCTGGGTCTGCTGCACTTCGCGTGGTTTGTGCCTTACGGGCTGGCCATTCTTCTGGTAGGGTCTTATTTCGTGAAGTTTGCCTTTTCGCTGCCCAAGAAAACGCTGTACAACTTTTTAGTGTCGGGCTTCATCTTCCTGGCGGGTGCTGTAGGAATGGAAATGGTGAGTGGTTTGATTGTGAGCAGTAACCTCATGTCGGTCTATAAACTGGTGACCACCTTAGAAGAATCTTTGGAGTTTATAGGAAGCATTTACTTCATCTACTCCCTAATTAAGTATATGGAAGGCCAAAAAAGCTTAACAAATGTGAGGCTGAACGTTTCCATCAATACTCCCAAAGAGAGAGAAGAAACCCCAACCGAAGCTATAACGAAGTTCTCTGGCCCAAAGGGTAAGAAAGTAACCTCAGGAAAGGCGTTGTAAGGACCATTACTTACCAGTAATTCGTCCGGAGCCGGAGCATCACCATCCACAACCACCTATGATTTCGTTTATCGAAAAATCAGAAAGACAAGAAAAATTCCTGCAGATGATAAAATTCGTCTTGGTAGGAGGGGTGTGCGTTGTCTTTGATATGGCTATTTTTATCCTGCTTATTGACTTCTACCATGTCAATTATATGGTGGCCAATTTTAGTTCTACCATACTGGCCATCCTCTTAAACTATCTTATCTCTAAGGTTTGGGTATTTAAGTCTGGCAAGTACTCTTCCAAAGTAGAATTCATCGCTTTTATGTTTTTCTCTATTGCCGGTTTACTGATCAACCAAGGGCTGGTGTGGCTGTTTGTGGAGAAGGTGATGCTCGAACCCAAATCCGGTAAATTCCTGGCAATTCTGCTGGTAGCGGTCTTCAACTTTGTGACCAAAAAGGTATTTGTGTTCAAAGGATGAAAACACCTTTGGCTTTTCTCCTTTCTTGAGGATGGGAAGAAAGGAGGTCAGCTTTACCCGAGGTAAGGAATACTAAGTAGTTGAAGGAAGAAGGACCCTTTTGATTAGTACGTTTTTCAGTTGTTTTCAGAAAACAGAGCTTAAAACAAGGGTGTCTCATGGGAAGAACACCATCGTTTTAAGCTCTTTGTATTTATCGCGAACCTAGGTGTAGGTTAATGAACGGAAGTTTCTCTTAGCCTTTCCAGGGGCGGCTCAGATCAGTTGCTTTGATCTGGGGGTTGCCTGAACTTCACCTTCCGGACTGAACTGCCTCTTTTTATCTTTCCTTAAATCAAAAGTAAGGGTAATCAGATCCTTTTGGGTTTCTAAGTAATCTATCAGGAACTTTATAAAGAACAGGATTCCCAGCATCTCAAAGGACTCTTCTACGGTAGTGGCAACTTTGTAAGGATAACTGTACTTGCCATATAAACCCATCAGGAACTCCCCAATCATTTCTACACCCAAAGCCCCAAAAACAACCATGCCTCCTGATAAAACAAAGCCAACCATGGTTTTCCTGGGAAGCGCCAGGAACCAGTTGATAAAATAGACAAAGGAAAAGACGAGAACTATGAAGTAGGGGATGAAGCCGGTGAAACGGACAAAAGAAATGTCATTCCCTTGATTGAGGTACTTGATCAAAAAGATAAAGGGCAACCCCATTATTTCATGCAGCATCAGTAATTCATCTAAGGCTAAGAAGATGAACAGAAAACCCATCAGGTACCATCTTTTGTAGAACCCTGGCTTTTCTGATTCTTTCACCACCTTCCCGATGGTGAACAACAGGCCGGCGCTGAGGATGAGGTTCATAAAGGAAAAGTAGGTAGGGATGTTTTTTTCGCCATTGCAATCGAACATTCCCACCAGATAGGTCCTGAAGGTATAACTATTGGCAATTTTCGGGTTGACGGCTATAAACTTGAAATAGTGGTCTAAGGTGACGGCAATCAGGCTCATCATAATCACTCCCACAAATATTTTCAGGAGGAAAGAAAAGACCCTTGATGAGTTCACTCTGGTTAAGTTTTCCATAAAATTCTTGTTTTTGTTTAGGCCCCGGTTTGGTGAAAACAGGCCTAAAACGCTTTAAATAGCAATGGTGAGAGGTTAACTTTAATCCTTGATTCTTTTCCTTTGTCAGTGAAGGCAACCTTGGACTTCACTTTTGTAGAAATTCCGAAACAACATCAATTTTTCCAAGACTGGGTGCTCTTTCTTTTGCAAATCATGTGTTGTAAATGACTGGCCTCGGGCATAGGAGAATTCCTGTCCGTTTCTGAGGTAAGTAACCTGCTGGACTTTATTCTTTCTGACGTATTTCCTGAACTGGAAGTACACTAGTTGTCTCTGCTCAGCAGCAAGTTTTTGGAAGAAAGGGTCAGAGGAGGAAATGATCTCCACCACGTCTTTTTGATAATTGAAAATCTGCGAAGAGACCGGTACCAAGAAATGGTTTGTTTTGCCCCCTTCCGTTCTAAGGTTGGAGAACATGGCATAGGAGGTTTCGGTTTTTAATCCCAAATAGGGGCAAAAGCCGTTCAGAAAAACAAGCACCGGAAATAAATAAAGGGAATAGTGCGCCCCTGCAAAAACTTTGCTTTGGGTCTCTTGCCGACTAGTCTTCAAAGACAGAAGGAAGAGGATGATAAACGTGACACTGTACCCCGTCCAGACTAAGTGCCTGAAATAGTCATCAGTTCGGGTATAGTAGTGCACCAACCCCATTATCACTATTAATGTGGCGGCGAATAAGGTAAAGTTCAGGACATTGAAAGAAGCTAAGCGCTCTTTGATAAGCTTTTTCCCTTCAAGTAGTTTTCCGTAGATTTTTTTAATTATGGCGCTAAAACTTGCATCAGTCAACAGGAAATATAGAGCAAATACAGTAGCCGAAAAGTCATAGAAGCCATTCAAGGGATTGTAGGCGAGAATGCAGTGAAAAACCAAACCCAGCAAGATGCCCCAGCGGCGTGTTCTCCCTAAAACAATCAAAATAGGGATGAGTGCTTCTATCAGGATGGTTAGGTAAATGTTGAGGGTGATAACGTCTTTGCTGGTAGGCAACAGATTGTAATAGTCGTTTTGCAAGACGAGGAACCTGACCGCACAACTAGCCGCCGGATCAAAAAAGCCCGAGTTCAGTTTATGGAAAAAAGCGAAAAAGTAAAGCGTAATCAGCTCCAGATTGACCAAAGGGGAAAAGGTGTTAAGAAACTCGGCCTTGTCAATGTGAAAGCTTCTTCGCTTCACCACCAGGTACAGATAAGATTGCACGATGGTTAAATTGATGAAGGCAGCTAAAACCCAGTGGTTCGAAGTGTCAGGCATTTCTGAATACGCCTGGTACATCTGTATCAAGGCAAAGACCAGGAGCCTTGCAATGGACGAAGGCTTCGCCAGTAGGGCGATAGCCGTAAGGGTTGATAAAAAATAGGTAAGATTAAGGGTGAAGGAGTTGTGGTTTGCCATATGGAAAATGGAGGCAATGGCCCACAAGCAACAGAAAACCCGATATTTTACTTGGAAGTGGGTATACTCTTCATGAGAAACTGGCTCCTTAAAAAAGCTATCCTGGGTGATTCTCTGCCCGGTAATTTTTTTTTCTAAAGAGTTAGAAGTACTGGCCATGATTTGATAGATGAAAACCCAGGTGGGTTTCTGGGGTGAAATGGGGGAATGTGATCAAAAGTGTGGAATCCATCCCGTAGCTGAAGGCCCTAGCTACGGGATGGATTTTGTTTTACTTTCAGAAAATGGCCCTAAAAAGAACCCTTTCTCTTGGTTAGGAATAGATAAAGGAAGTTGCTTAAGAATAGCTGTTTCTTAATGCGCGCACTCCTGAACGCCGCTTTTGTTGAAGTACCGGTAGTACATGAGTTTCTCCAGTAAGTAATTGTCTTTCTGTAATAACTCATCATTGGCGGTTGCCTTATCAAGCTCGAAAGTTTTAAGTACTCCGTTTCTTTTGTAGGTAACAAATTCAGGTCTTTCTGTTCTCACAAACCTACGGAACTGAAAGAAGGTCATGAGCTTGTCTGCTTTCTTCACATTCTTCAGGTGGTACTCAGAGGTTGAAACAATCTCAACAATATCCTTCTGATAATCAAAGATCTGCAAGCTGGCGGGAACAATGTAATGGTTAGAGATTCCACCTTCGGTTCTTAGGTTAGAGAACATGGTGTAGGAAGACTCGGTTTTCAGACCCAGATAAGGGCATAAGCCATTCAGGAACACCAAAACAGGGAAAAGCAGAAGTGAATAATGAGCATAAGAAAATGGATTGGTCTCTTTTTCTTTGTCCTTTTCTTTGGTGTTCATGGACAGTGCAAAGATGCCGATGAAGACTAAGCCATACGTGGTCCAAACAATGTGACGGAAATAGTCCTGGAAAACTTTGTTGTAATAATAGATCAGGTAAAGGGTGAAAAGGAGGCTAACCGTAAAAAGCACAAAGTTTACGATGTTGAATTGCAGCAATTGTTTCTTCAAGACACCTTTACGACGAACGAAGTTCTGGTACAAGGTTTTGATCTTATAACTGAAACTAGTGCTGGTGAATAAAAAGTAGAGGGCGAAAACGAAAGAGGAGAAATCGTAAAAGCCGTTGATTGGGTTATAGGCAATAATGAAGTGGAATACCAATCCTACCAAGATTCCCCAATACCGCAATCTTTTGAATACAAGCATCAAGGGAATGGCCGCTTCTAAGATAAGGGTAGCATAGATGTTCAGGGACAACAATGCCTGATCTGAGGGCAAAATGTTGTAGTAATTGTTCTGCATTAAAATAAACCGCACCGCACAGCTTGCTTCCTCATCAAAGAAACCGGCATTCAGTTTATGGAAGACCGCATAGAAGTACAGAACGATCAGCTCTATTTTAACCAGTGGGGCAAAGGTGTTTAAAAACTCAACTTTGTCAATGTAAAAGCTTTTCCTTTTTATGATGAGGTAGACATAGGAATGCAGGATGGTAATATTGACAAAAGCCGTTAACATCCAATGGTTACTTATTCCGGGTAAATCCAACGTTGCCTGGAACATCTGCATGGAGATGAAAATGATCAGCCTTACAATGGAAGAAGGCTTGGCGATGAGGCCGATGGCGGCGCTGGTAAGGAGGAAAAAGGTTAAGTTCAGGGTGAACCCGTTGTAATTGGCCATGTGAAAGATGGAGGCAATGGCCCACACACAGCAAAAGATCTTGTACTTTAATTGAGAGGCAGCATACCTTTCCGGCGAAGAATACTCATTTAAAAAACTATAATAATTGATGCTCTGGGCTGTAAACGCTTGTTTAAATGAAAGTGACGGAATACTCATAGCTGCATCTGGGATTGATAGTGTATAAATTTTTTCTATAAGATTTAATTAAGGTAGGTCTGTCTCAACTGAGCTTCTTGTTAGAGGCTTTCATCAATATTCCCCGAATAAGTCACACTAGTGTTTTCGTGTTGACTTACCGTTTGGCAACTTTCTGCCAAACCATTTTGATGGATAAGATAACCTGGTGACTAGGTTAAACGCTTGTGGTTGGGTAGTAGAAAGAAGAGAACGGGTTGTTACAAGGCATTTTATAAGATTTATTCAGGCCCATGTATTTCACTGTTTTGCTTTCATCCATCCGGTTGATGAAGAAGTCTGTACAGGTGATGTAGTTATGGACCAGCTTTGAAAGCAGGCGTGAATCATTGGCATTGACGCCCAGGTAATAACAGGACTTCAGGTTAATCTGCGTTTTGAGACTGTTATTAATATAATGGGTCTTAAAGTAATCGTCTACGAACTGCTCAACTCCTTTCCTGTCAAGTTTAAGGTAGCTCAGTTCCTTGGTAATCACCCCTATGGCTGCTTCCTTGATGGAAGTAGACATAAAACCCAGACTCGGTAAGGCTACCATCGCCGCTCCGGCCAGGCCCGTCAATCTTAGAAAGTTTCTTCTGTTCATATTGGTACTAATTATTGCCCTAGCTCATTCAGAGGATGGTGCTATTTCTTTCCCATTCTGGGAACCTGTTTAAAAACTCTTGTCAGCCGCATGCAGTGACAGCGCCGATAAGGTAAGGGTAGGGTTGGCCGGAGTAAAAGTGGTAAAACTGCCGCTTCCCAAGACAAACAGGTTCCGGTATTGATGGTGGATCAGGTGTTTGTCAATTACCCCTTCGGTTGGGTTAGCGCTCATTCTGGTGGTGCCAAGAATATGGGCCTCAGATTCAATTAAAGGCGAGTATTCTATTTTCTCTACTGGTAAGCAGGCCAGAACACCGGGTAATTTGGCTTTCATGTACTCAATTCCTTTCATGGAATATTCTGAAGGCCCTTTGTGGGTGACCGCTGGTTTCAGTCGGTCAGAAGTAGTGGATACAAAGTTTCGGGCTTCAGGCAAATCTTCGAAGATCATCCGGAAATTGATCATGTGACGCCATTTTCCGCGTTCTAACCTAATGTAAGGCGCGTTGTTTGACTCCATCAGGCAGGCAGCCGAGTCTTTGCGGTGGTCGCCGTCATATAACATGTACCCGTTGGCGTTCACCCAGGTACTTCCTCCCACATTCTCCAAGTTGTCCAGATACACCGATGCTTCCAGGGCCACTTGCTCCCCCAGTCCTTTCCCGGTGAACGGGTTGGTGTCACCGGAATTCAGGAGAATGTTTGCGTTGAATATGGCATTGGTGCCCAGCGCAAAGATGTCCGCTGAGACATGGTATTCTTTCCCATCTTTGGTGTAGTTGGCTTTTCTGGCTTTGTTTTGCTCCAGATCAAGGCTATACACCTGGGCGCCGTACACCGTTTCCACCCGAGGATCGTCATATACTCCCATGTTGGAATTCTCCACCGTGAACTTGGCATTTACTGGGCACACGTGGCAGACAGCGCTGGCACAGCAGGCATTTCTGCCGTTCACCGCTACACTGGCTCGGGCCGTAGGTTGGTTGATGTATAGATTGCCGTATTCTTTGTGCAGGATCTTGTCTACCGTGGTAAACACATGGGGTGGAAGCGGATACCGTGATTTCTTGGGGAAAGGCGTTGCCTCAGGACCCGAAATATGCATGAGTTCCTCCACCTGGGAATAGTAGGGATCCAGGTCCTCGTATTGGAGCGGCCAATCATTAGCCACTCCGTACAAGGATTTCATCTTAAAATCTGATGGCATAAAACGGGGAGTACACCCATACCAGCAGTTAGAACTGCCTCCAAACCCTTGGGTAAACATCCACCTCTTTTCTGGCGTGAGATTAGCATATGTTTCTTGGGCATCTGGGTTCAGTTTGGCATAAGGCGTTTTTTCTCCCCTTCTTTCCTTTACCCGTTCCATATGCGGGAAAAAATGCCCTTTTTCTAAAACAAGAACTCTGGCTTTAGCCGGGGCTTTACTCAGGTACTTATGCAGAAAAAACGTGGATGCGAAACCAGTGCCTATTACCACCAGATCGTAAAACGTGTCTTTCATGAATTTACAGGTTAATTGCTTTGACCGAGGTTAATGATATCTAAAGGGAGTAGGGAAGACTAGAAGGACTGCTTCAGGAACCAATTCAGGGCAGGGATATCAAAGTAAACCAGCGCCATTAAAAGACCGGTGAACAACACCACATAAAGCATAAAGAAGGTTTCTTTGTGTAGCTTTTCAGGGCCTTGTACCACAGAGTCTTTGCGCAACCCAATCTGTAGGTACCAGGCAAAGAGCAAGGCGAAGAAAGGGAAGCTAATTAACAGCTCTATTTTGTTCTTGATCAGGAAAATACCCAAAAAGAAAGCAGAAGTGATGGCATAGAAGAACATGGAGATAAGCAGGCTGTTCTCAGTGTACCGCTTAAATGACTTCCGGTACAGGCCCGCTAACTCTGGATTGTTGATGTACCGGTATTCCGCAAAACGTTTGGTGGCCATCAGGAAGGCACCGCCCATCCAATAGGCTACAATGATGCTGCTTGGGGGAATAAAGGCCCACATTGGGTTCAGCATGCTTTCCGGTAAAAGGGCGGTAGGCACAAAAATAAACCATCCCAGAGCTAACCTGATGGGGTTGTTAACTGACTCAGACAACACATCTAGGTACACCCGCTCTTTGGTCCGGAAGGGTCTCACATTATACATGATGCCCATGAAAAGCAGAAATGCCTCCAAAGCCAGGAACGGTAACGAAATAAAATAGGAAAGGGAAAGGCCCAGAACTACCAATAATAGATACTCAGTATAGACATAAACAGGGCTTAATACAGTTACTACCGCTGATCTTTTCTTTTTCTCTGGGTGGTAGCGGTCAAACTCCGCATCCAGGTATTCATTGATGGTGTAATTGGCCGAGGCTATGAGGCAGGTACTTACAATACCTATCACAATCCTAAGCAATAAGGTCAAATCAAGGGAAGTGTCATACACCATAAAGGCGAAGAGCATTCCCGGAAGCATGAAGATGTTCTTGAACCAATGATCAGGTCGGGCAATGGCCACATACTCCTTAAAACCGGCGGGTCTTAGCACCACTTGAGGGGTAGGTGTTTCTGGAAAGGTAACTGTTTGAGACATAGCGTGTTTTTAGAATTTATGCTTAAATAGAATTTACAAATTATTTGATTTCGTAGATTGTATAGGATGATAAATGAAACTTTCGAATATTAACTATGATGTTTTAAAGGTTAAAATCATGCCAAGAAATTTTGGAGAACCATTTTTGTGTATAATCCTAAAATATCCCTTTCCTGATAAAAAATTTAAATATTCCTTTTAAATAGAATGTGAAACTTGATGATCAGGAGATTTTAGATATTCCCAAAATGAGAAAATTTGTCCCAGGTTGAGATTGATAGTGGAGGTAGCTAAGCGGGTTTGCTTCATTCTACTAAAACCATTATCAAATGAAAGCGCAAGAAAGGGTGTTAGAATATGGTACTAATTGTTCTTAATGTTTATGCATTAATAAGAACGTAAATACTTCTTCAGAGAAGCGTCGTGAAGAACAGTGCTTATATTAAAATTTAAAAGAAAGTTTTAAGGCAAATATTTTAAGTGAAAATAAGGAAGTAGTGTTAATAAAAAATATCTGAATATTGTCTAAACTAGTTCTTTTTTGGTCCTGCTTCTTTCCAGGTTTTGGGTGAGTAAATGGTAAAAATCAAACTCATTAAAAGGCTTTTTATCAACAATTAGGTACGGCATTCCAGCCCTTATGGCGCACTCCCCATCCAGTTCCTGCCGATCTCCAATAAACAAACACTCATCGGGTGACACCCCAAGTTGGGCCATGATGTACAGCAATCCCTTTGGGTTTGGCTTCAGCTGATCAACTAACTTACTGGTGGAAGAAACTACAACATCAGCGTTCAGATTCATAGCTTTTAGTTTTTCAACGGCTTCATAATCAGAGTATATGCCGATTTTAATCCCTTTTTTCTGAAGTGCCTCAAAAAAAGCCTTAACTCCAGGATATACACACCCAGGGAGATATTTATTTGGGAACTGGAACATCCAGAACTGCACTACCTTCTTTATTCTATCTATTGGGAAATTGCCTTTAGAAGCACACCATGCATATTGAGCGTTCTCCAGATCACCGGTAGCTCCTGATTTCTTTTCACGTTCGGCTCTGAAATGATGTAGAATTAACATGTCCTTCAATTGCCAGGGCTTCAGAGCATAATGCCGCATTAAAGAAAACAACATCTTTTTGCGAAGCCTGGACTGGTTATAAAGGGTGCCATCTACGTCAAAAATAACGGCTTTAATCTTCTGGAAATCTACAGGAGAAATGCTCTGCATTTTGATATTAAATAGTTAATTAGTTGATGATTATGTTTTATGCTCCTTTTATAAAAATCTGCCTGAAAACAGCAGGGAAAAGGGATAACACAAGTGACTCAGGGTTTTCCTTGGTTTTCTTCTTTGTTCCCAAACAAGAGACTAAGCCTCTAAAAGCTTGCTCTTCAACTTCCAATCAGGAATAATAAAGGCACTCTACTTGGAGGTTGCTGAAGTTGTTAGCTTACCTCTTTTCACCTCTTGGAAGCCTTTCCCTTGATCTTAACCAATGGCCTTTGTCCCTTTTAAACCATTTCTCCTTATTCAACAAAGGATGCTTCTAAAGCTTAATATTAAAGAATTATCTTTATTTATAAAAAAATATAGAATAAATAAAAATTTTCTGGTATTATTATTGAGTGTTTAGAAGGGTATTGGTATTAAACCAGTATATTATAGGAAATGTTGTAGCTCTGGTTTATTGCTTCCAGTAGTATAATGCTTTTTCTTTACACAGAAACTCAATAAAAGAACTTACCCCTTATTTCCTCAGGAACGGCCTTGGTAACATGCTGACACACATAGGTAATACCAAAACCCTTGTTAACGAAAATTCGATTAGTTCTGCTTCAAAGGGCAGAGCAACCCGGATATGGAAGCTTGTCATTTGGGGACTTCTAGTAACAGGAGTATGCTTACGGATCTATCATTACCTAGTTAACAGGTCTCTGTGGCTAGATGAGATCTACCTAGCTTCCAGCTTGGTTAATATGGATCTTCTGGACCTGATTTTTTCTGACCTGGAATACCAGCAGAAAGCGCCCCTCGGATTTCTGCTGATGTGTAAGCTAACTGTAGTGCTTTTTGGGGGAAGTGAAATGGCTCTTCGGTTATTTCCTCTCCTGTGCGGACTTGCTTCTTTGTATATCTTCCGGATAGTCTGTGGGAGATACCTGCAATTACCCGGCGTGGCGGTGGCCGTGGCAATATTTGCTTTTGCCCCTCCCTTGGTATACCACACCGTAGAGATAAAGCAGTACAGTGCCGAGTTGCTAGCCTCTGTTCTTTGCCTGTATCTGTATCTTGTTTACCACAAAAAGCGGAATTTTCGTTCCCTGATGCTCTGGGGTGTTTGGGGAGCCTTGATTATATGGTTCTCCTTTTCTTCCATATTCATCCTAGCCGGAATGGCAATCGGGGTGTCGCTTTACCACCTGTTCAGGAGAGACTGGAAATCGGTAATGAGGCTTTCTTTTCCCTTTGTTCTTTGGGCAATCAGCTTTGGGGTCAATTATCTGATAATTACTTCCAAACACACAGATTCTGCCTGGCTCATCCATTATTTTAAAATCAGGAACGGGTTCATGCCTTTTCCGCCCTCTTCCTTAAGAGACTTTCTATGGCCTATCCGGAAGGGAGTAAATAGGTTGATAAGGTTCCCCTTGGGTTTGCTGTGGGAAGGAGGAAGCCAGTTCGGATTATTGGGGTATTTTCTTAAAACACCTATTATTCCAATCCTCTGTATTGTCTCTGGGCTTATTACCTTTTTCAAAAGGGACCGGCAGACTCTCCTGGTTTTGCTATTGCCATATGTATTGGTTGTAGGAGCATCGGCAGCCGAGTTGTACCCTATGTATGAGCGCCTTACTGTTTTCCTGGCGCCTTTATTTATATTGATAATCGCCTTAGGAAGTGAGCAGATCATCCAGATCCTCCGGTCGGTGAGCAGGAGAGGGGCTTACGTTTTTCCCTTGTTGCTTCTTTTGGCCCCTTTCTGGGCAACGGCCAAGCAAATGGTGTACCCAGAGCTTCTAGGGGGCTATAAAAAGGCCTATTACAGAGAGGCCCTACTTTACATCAACAGCCAATTCAAAGAGGGAGATACGGTATACGTGTATTGGAACATGCTTACCCCATACTGGTTTTACAGGAAGACGCATGGGCTTGCCTTTCAAGCCAAAGAAGGCCAGGATTTTAGGGCCGTTTCAAACAATTCCCCTGATTACTTTGCCCGGCTGACCCCTGAACTGGAAGCTTTGAAGAAAAGCAAAAGGGTTTGGGTGCTGTATAGTAAGAACCGGGGAAGTAAGATTGGGGAATTTGAAAAGAGACCTGCCTGGTATTATAAGGAAGTAGTGGGCGGGAAGAAACTACATCAAAAGTTCTCTGCCATGGGCACCGAGGTTTCTTCCTACGAAACTCCTGAGCTCAAGGTGAGCCTCTTCCAGATGCAGACCGAGTAGCCTGTTTTCCTTTAAAAGGAGGCCAGCGAAAGGAACATTTTGGTTTATTCCTTCAAGAAACCCAGAGGTAATCCAAAGCAGAAGAAGCTTATAGAATCTTAGATAAATCATTTAATCATCAATAAAAGCGATCTACCTATGTCATTACCTTTACCTGTAGCCCCGGTTCTGCCGGGGGGTGAGGCCGTGTCGGCCCCGCGGCGGTGGGGCTCGGCGCGCTGGGCGGGGCGGCTGACGGCCCTGGCCCTGGCGGCGGGGGCGGCCCTGCGGCTCTTCCA
>NZ_RJJD01000007.1 GCF_003721515.1 Rufibacter latericius | reverse complement strand
CCGGCGGTACTTACTACATTAATGGGGTAGAGGCGACTACCTTCAATCCTACCACTCCGGGCGAGTACTGGCTCACCTATAGGTACACTAACCCCTATACCTACTGCAAGGGTGAGGCCAAGTGCAAGATCGTTGTGTACCCACGGCCGTACGTGAAGATCAAGGAGTGTCCAAAAGTTTGCGAGGGTTCCTACAAGTTCGCACTCACAGGCGGCTACCCAGCTGGCGGAACCTACTACATGAAGAACGCAGCCGGCTCTTTCGAGCCCGTCACACACTTCGACCCAGTTAAGGCGGGCGAATACGAGGTGATCTACCGCTACACCGACCCTTATACCTATTGCAAGGGCGAGGACAAGTGCGTCATTAAGGTTTACCCAGCTCCAACTGTTAGCTTGAAGTACTGTCCGAAAGTGTGCGTGGGCTCTGAGAAATTTGCCCTCACCGGCGGGGAGCCAGCGGGCGGTACCTACTACGTGGACGGCGTGCCGGCCACCTACTTCGACCCGACCACCGTGGGCGAGTACAAGCTCACTTACAAGTATACTGACCCCTACACCTACTGCAAGGGTGAGGCCCATTGCTATATTAAGGTGGTAGCTGCCCCAACCGTCACCTTGAAGTATTGTCCTAAGGTATGTGTGGGCTCCGAAAAATTCACCCTAACCGGCGGGGAGCCTGCGGGTGGTACCTACTACGTGGACGGCGTGGCAATGACCGAGTTCAACCCAGACAAGGTCGGCGAGTATAAGCTCACCTATAAGTACACCGACCCCTATACCTATTGCAAAGGTGAGGCCCACTGCTACATCAAAGTGGTGGCCGCTCCGGAAGTAACGTTCAAATATTGTCCGGAGGTATGCGTTGGCTCTGACAAATTCGCCCTCACAGGTGGAGAGCCAGCAGGCGGAACCTACTACGTGGACGGTCAGGCTATGACCCACTTTGACCCAACAACTCCTGGGGTGTACAAGGTCACCTACAAGTACACTGATCCATACACCTACTGCAAGGGTGAGGCCCATTGCTACATCAAGGTTTATGAAAAACCTTATGTTAAACTAGAAGCCGGGACATCTTACTGTGATTATTACAAAGTACCAACGGTAAAACTCACTGCAACTGCAAGTGGAGGATCAGGAACTGGCTATTCCTATGTATTCACTCTTCCTAATGGATCTACCCTTGCCGATGCAGATGGTGTTATAGAAGTAACCCAACCTGGTACATACAAAGTAGTGGTAACTGACAGCCGAGGTTGTAAAGCCTATGATTCCGTTACACCTTACTTTGTTCCTTGTAAATCTTACGTAGGCTGTACTCCTGGTTATTGGAAAAACCACTTAGAAGCATGGTATGGTTGCTACGATCCTAATGCTAATTTCTTTATAACCTTCGGCATTACGGATGAACAATATTTCCAAGGTTTTGCTTCGACCTTAACACTTGGAGAGGCAGTGAAGTTGAAAGGTGGAGGCTTTAACGCCCTTTCTCGCCATGCCGTAGCCGCTCTTTTGAATGCCTGCCACAGCGGTGTATACTACCAATACACCCAAGGCCAAATTTTAAATGCAGTGAAAAGCGCCTTTGAAGATGGAAGCGCCACTTTGGGGGGCACCAACTATGATAGTGTTGAAGCATTGAAGAATGAGTTAGATAGAGCCAACAATGAAGGCGATTGTCCACTAGGTAATGACTCTGAACTTGAGGAAATTTCGACTGTTTCTTCAATAGCAGATGAGGGTTCACGTCAAGGCTTGCAAAGAACTGATATTAACTTCACTGCCCATCCAAATCCGTTCGCACAATCAGCTACCGTTAACTTCACCCTGCGTGAAGGTGGCGCTTACTCGCTGATCCTGTATGACCTGAATGGCAAGGTGGTGCGCGAGATCAGTTCCGGCGTGGCCGAGGCTGGCAAGGCCTACAGCTTCACCATTGACGGGGAGATGGCCGCCGGTGTGTACATCGCACGGTTGAAAGCCAACAAACAGGTGAAAGTGCTTAGAATTATGCACCGCAAGGATTTTTAACCCATTTCCTTAAAACAACCAAAAAGGCCGGGGCATATGTCCTGGCCTTTTTTTATTACCAGAACCTTAAAAAAGAGCTTCACCTTGCTAAGCTATTGCATGAGATTTTTGAAATACCTGTATAAGAAGGGAGAAAACTAGTCGTAAAGTAAACAATGAAACATCTCCTTCTAAGGTGATTTGATCAATAATGCTGTATATAGATGCCTTTCAGTAACAAGCTGTTTATCAGACACAAATAAATCACAACCTATTAAGTAAGACTATTTAGGAATGTAAAAAGCCGGATTTTTACTTTTTACTCCCAAATAGGGTACCAACTCCACAAACATTTCCTAAAATAGTGCAGAGTTTGAACTTTAAGCAGGCAACAATTTAATTATTCAAAACATGGATTGACTATATTGTAAATACACCAATTAGGCAAAAACGGCTTTTCAAATTCATTAAGTACACTTTTAACTTAAAGAAAAACTTTAAAAACTTAGAAGAGAATAGTTCAAATCGAATGAAACTGGTTTAAGGTTGTTGAATTATTTTAATTTAATTTTTTTTATTTTTTTTATAAAAAATCCTTGACATTCAATACTCACCTTTCTATATTTGACCATCACATTAGGTACAGCACAGTTTATATCACTTAAAGTAAAGCTTCAACAAAACAGAACATATTAAATATTTAATTAAACTAACTCCACTTCACTGCCAGGCTTCTAATGGCAGGGCCAAAATTTTAATAATTCTCTTCAAGTGGGCTCCCCGTCTTTGTATTAATCAATTTGGTCAGCGATTTATAGAATCAAATAACTCTTAATTACTTAAAGGTTTACTTGAACCAAGTACTACAAGAAGAATTTATTTCATATTCTAAAAACCAAAAAAAGAGCTACTTTCTAATCTAGCAGCTTACCTTTCTTTTATTTCCTCTCCTGCAGCCTAGAGCCCTTTTCTTAAAAGAGCCAAGGTTCCTTGCGGCCCCTCCCTTCCTGGTTTATTCCATTTTAGGCCCTGAACCAGTGCGTCATCATCATTCCGTTTTCAATCTATTTACTAAAAACCAAACCAAAACCATGGTGAATTATTACTATTGTCCAGACAGGACGGGGAACGTCTTGTTGTATCAACTAAATGGCCTCTGGCGGAACCTTATGGTTGTGTTGGCGGCTTGTTTGTTTTTCAGCAACCCTGGGGTATCCCAAACTACCTCCACCACCTCAGGGGGTTATTACCCCTCCTGCCCTCCCATCCCCTGCGTAAACAGAACGCAAACCCAGGGTGGTTGGGGAGCCCCGCCAAGTGGTTATAACCCTGGAGCTTATTTGCACAAAAACTTCGCCTCTGCTTTCCCTTATGGGGTTAAGGTGGGCGATGTCACAGGCAATGATGACTGCAAATCAGGTCGGGTGCTTTCTTTGTCAACCGCCCAGGCAGTTACTAATTTCCTGCCTTCTGGTGGAACTCCAAGAGCTTTGGACAAAAGCTACAGCAACCCTGGTGGTACCTACAATAACGTATTTGCGGGTCAGGTAGTAGCACTAACCATCTCTGTTGGTTTTGACAACAAGTTTCCTGATTTCGGTGCTTCTGATGTGCCATTACGGAATATGATTATAACTTCTGGTGTCTTTAAGGACAAGACAGTAGGGTTTGTGCTGGCAGAAGCTAATAAAGCATTAGCCGGATGTTCCTGCCCCTACTCTATCTCCCAGTTAAATGACGCCGTAAGTAAAATAAACGAAAGCTTCCCGGATGGCAAACCTTATGGGTCTTACATCCAGTGCCCTCCCAAGATTCCAACTGTAACCCTGAAACCCTTCGCCTCCGTTTGCGCTGGGTCTCCTGCCTTTAAACTGGTTGGAGGGTACCCTGCTGGTGGTAAGTACTACGTGAATAATGTGCTCGCTACCACCTTTAATCCTACAACTGCCGGTACTTACTCTGTACGGTATGTGTATACCAATTCCTATGGCTGCTCAGCTCAGGCTACAGGTAAAATCATTGTTAAACCTAGCATCACGGTATATCCCGGTACTTACGGTCCGTTGTGTGTGGGAGGTCCAGCCATCAAGTTAACTGGTCAGCCAAGTGGCGGTACCTGGACTGGAACCGGGGTCACCTATAGCAATGGCTACTACTGGTTTAACCCTTCTGTTGCCGGTTCATTTGCTTTGAAATACACTGTGCCTTCAAACGACTACAAGTGCGGAGGTTATGCTGTTACAACCGTTTTGGTTCGGCCTAGAGTTACTGTTTATGCAGGTAATTATGGTCCACTTTGTCAAGGAGAGGCAGCCATAAAATTAGGCGGTACTCCTGCCGGAGGAACCTGGAGCGGACCCGGAGTTAGCATGGCAAACGGTTCTTACTGGTTCACCCCAGCCAACGCAGGTTCTTTCACTTTAACCTATAAGGTGCCTGATACCAACTATAAGTGCGGTGGCTATGCCAAAACAACCATCTTGGTTAAACCTCGCGTTACCGTAAACCCTGGTTACTATGGACCTCTCTGCGTAGGAGGACAGAAAATCAAATTGGGTGGTTCTCCAAGTGGAGGCGTATGGACTGGTACAGGCGTGAGCATGGCTAATGGATACTATTGGTTTACCCCATCTGCCGAGGGCTCTTTCGAGCTAACTTACAAAGTACCGGATAATAACTATAAGTGTGGAGGTTATGCCAAAACCACGATTAAAGTTCGGCCAAGAGTTAATGTTTATGCCGGTACTTACGGCCCACTATGCGTAGGTGAACCTGCCATAACCCTTGGTGGAACCCCTGAGGGAGGAATCTGGTCTGGCACTGGCGTGAAGTATGAAGGTGGTGTTTATAAATTCTACCCTTCTGCTGCAGGAACTTTTGAGCTGACCTACAAGATTCCGGATACTGATTACAAGTGCGGTGGATATGCTAAAACCTCCATCAAAGTACGGCCTCGGTACGAAGTGAAAGCGGGCTACTATGGACCTTTGTGCGTTGGAGGGCCAGCGATCAAATTGGGCGGTTCACCAAGCGGTGGAACCTGGACCGGAGATCATGTTACCTATGCCAACGGGTACTACTGGTTCACTCCAACTGAAGCTGGGGCGTTTGAGCTGACCTATAAGGTTCCGGACTCAGATTACAAATGCGGAGGCTACGATAAGACTACCATCAAAGTACGTCCTCGTCACGAAGTGGTGGCCGGCAACTACGGACCGCTATGTGTTGGCGGATACGCTATCAAGTTGGACGGCGGCTCTCCTGAAGGAGGCACCTGGAGTGGTCAGTATGTGACCATGAAAGATGGTCATTACTATTTCACCCCAACCGCGGCAGGAGAGTTTGTGCTCACCTACAAGGTTCCTGACTCTGACTACAAGTGCGGTGGGTATGCGAAAACAACCATCAAGGTACGCCCTGTAGCTAAAGTGTACCCTGGTTCCTATGGGCCATTCTGCCAAGGCGAGCCTGCTGCTAAACTGGGCGGATATCCTGCAGGTGGTACCTGGAGTGGACCAGGCGTTACCAAAGAAGGTGACTACTACTACTTCAACCCAGCAAACCACGGTACTTTCATTCTGACTTACACCGTGCCAGACAGCTACAAAGAATGCGGAAACAGTGCTAAAACTACCGTTTTGGTACGTCCTCATTACGAAGTAGAAGCCGGGTATTATGGTCCACTTTGCGAGGGAGGAGAACCCATCAAACTGGATAAAGCTACGCCTGCGGGTGGTACATGGAGTGGGCCATATGTAACTCATTCAAACGGATACTACTGGTTCACTCCAACCAAAGAAGGCGAGTATGAACTGACCTACAAAGTAGAGGACACCGATTACAAGTGCGGTGGCTACGACAAAACCACCATCAAAGTGCGGCCACAAGCCTATGTGAAAGCAGGCTACTACGGACCGCTTTGCGAAGGTGACTATGCCATCAAACTGGACGGTGGCTCTCCTGAAGGTGGCACCTGGCAGGGTGAGTATGTCTCCATGAAAGACGGGTACTACTACTTTACCCCTACTAAAGCAGGCGAGTATGAACTGACCTACAAAGTTCCTGACACCGATTACAAGTGTGGCGGCTATGCCAAAACCACCATCAAGGTACGTCATCGGTACGAAGTGAAAGCCGGCTATTATGGACCTTTGTGCGTGGGAGGCGATGCCATCAAACTGGATAAAGGAACACCTGAAGGTGGTATCTGGACTGGCGAACATGTTACCTATGCCAACGGGTACTACTGGTTCACTCCAACCGAAGTTGGGGCGTTCGAGCTGACCTATAAGGTTCCTGACACTGACTACAAGTGCGGCGGCTATGACAAAACAACGATCAAAGTACGTCCTCGCCAAGAAGTGGTGGCTGGATACTACGGTCCGCTTTGCGTAGGCGGGTATGCGATCAAGTTGGACGGCGGTTCACCAGAGGGAGGCTCCTGGAGCGGTCAGCATGTAAGCTATGAAAATGGTTACTACTGGTTCACTCCATCTGCCGCAGGAGAGTTTGTGCTCACCTACAAGGTAGAAGACACTGACTACAAGTGCGGTGGGTATGCTACAACCACCATCAAAGTACGTCCTATTGCTAAAGTGTACCCAGGTAACTATGGTCCGCTTTGTGTGGGTGGTCCTGCCATTGACTTGGGAGGCTATCCAGCCGGAGGAACATGGAGCGGTGAAAACGTGACTAAAGTGGGTGACAAATACCAATTCACTCCATCTGAAAAAGGAACCTTCGTGCTTACTTACACTGTACCTGATAGCTACAAAGAATGTGGCCGTTCTGCCACTACTACCATTTTGGTAAGACCAAATGCCGATGTGGTGGCCGGTAACTACGGACCGCTTTGCGTGGGAGGAGATCCTATCAAGTTAGGTGGAACGCCTGCCGGAGGTGTCTGGACTGGAGATCACGTAACTTACAAAGATGGCTACTACTGGTTTACTCCAAGTGCACATGGAGAGTTTGAGCTGACCTATAAAGTGAAAGAAAACAACTATCACTGCGGCGGCTACGACAAAACCACCATCAAAGTGCGGCCAATGGCTTACGTGAAAGCTGGTTACTACGGACCTGTTTGTGTGGGCAGCTACCCAATCAAACTAGACGGTGGTTCGCCAGAAGGTGGAACCTGGAGTGGTGATCACGTGACTATGAAAGATGGTTATTATTACTTCAACCCAACCACAGTAGGCGAGTTCGTGCTTACTTACAAAGTGGAAGATAACTATCATAGCTGCGGCGGTTATGCCACCACCACCATCAAGGTGCGGCCTGGTGCAGTAGTGACCGTTGACCAATACGGACCGCTTTGTGTGGGTGGTTATGCCATCAAATTGGGAGATGGTTCGCCTGCTGGTGGTTCATGGAGCGGCGAATATGTGACCTATAAAGATGGGTTCTACTGGTTCACTCCTTCCGCTGCTGGCGAGTACGAGCTGACCTACAAAGTGGAAGAGAATAACTACCATTGTGGCGGCTATGCCAAAACCACGATCAAGGTTAACTCTTACGCAGATGTAGAAGCAGGTTCATACGGACCGGTGTGCGTGGGTAGTGCTCCGATCAAACTCAATGGCGGATCTCCTGCCGGAGGCACCTGGAGTGGAGAAGGAGTGACAGAGTCTGAGGGCTACTACTGGTTCAACCCATCTAAAGCTGGTTCTTTCGAGCTGACCTACACTGTGGCCGCCGGTTATGGCCATTGCGGTGGCTATGATAAGACCACAATAGAAGTTAAGCCTTTCGTGGTGCCGGTGCCTGGAACTTATGGTCCACTTTGCGTAGGCGGAGCAGCCATTCAGTTGAATGGTGAGCCTGACTACGGTAAATGGAGCGGAAATGGTGTAAGTGAGGTAAATGGTGTCTTCTGGTTCACCCCAACCCAGGCAGGTACCTTCGAGCTGACCTACACTGTTCCGGGAGGATACGGTAAGTGCGGTGGAAGTGCCAAAACCTACATTGAGGTTAAGAAATGCATGGTTGACGCAGGTTGCAGCCCAGGCTACTGGAAAAACCACACCGATAAGTGGGGCTGTTACTATACTTCTACAAGTCTATTCTTCACTTTGTTTGCTGATATAGAGGCAGGCAATAGACGTGGACTTGCTGCTGACTTAACCCTTTTGGCAGCCATCAGTGCAGAGGATAACCAAACCTCTAACAACGGTGGTTACACAGGACTGGCCCGAGCAGCTGGTACTGCCTTGTTGAACGCTTGCCACTACGGTAATGAATACAAATACACCAAAGAAGAAATCATTTCTGCGGTAGTTAACATGTTCAATACCGGAACAGCAACAATAGGTGGAATCTCTTGCGCAGATGTAGAAACCTTGGCTAAAGCCTTAGACTACGCAAACAATTTCTGCCATAAAGATGATCCATATGTTACAACGACGGTATCTTCCATTGCTGACAACGGTAACCGCAGTGGTCTGGCTGCCATTGAACTCGGCGCTTATCCGAATCCATTCGCACAGTCAGCCAAGGTTAACTTCACCCTGCGTGAAGGTGGCGCTTACTCGCTGATCCTGTATGACCTGAATGGCAAGGTGGTGCGCGAGATCAGTTCCGGCGTGGCCGAGGCTGGCAAGGCCTACAGCTTCACCATTGACGGGGAGATGGCCGCCGGTGTGTACATCGCACGGTTGAAAGCCAACAAACAGGTGAAAGTGCTTAGAATTATGCACCGCAAGGATTTTTAACCCATTTCCTTAAAACAACCAAAAAGGCCGGGGCTTATGCTCCGGCCTTTTTCATTTAATCTAATCCTGTTTTAGGGGCATTTTCCTTAAAAGACATTCTAAACGTCTTCCCTGCCCTAGAATTATTGTTTGATCACTTTCTTCACTTCGCTAATACCATCTCCTTTAAGACGGATAAAGTAAAGGCCTGGGGTTACATCTTCTAAAGGTACCGTCTGGATAATCTCCTCTGAAGATTTGTTCAAGGTGAACTGTTTGATAATTCTGCCAGAAGCATCAATCACCTCAAGTTGCACCTCTCCGGTCAGTTCCTGGCCTACCCGTACTTGAACTCTGTCAGTGGTTGGGTTAGGGAACACGGTCCAGGCTTGGTTAAGAGCATTCTCATTCAACGGAGCCAAAGCACCATCTGAAATGGTAGATGCTTGAGTAAGAGCACCAGATCCGCCAATCTCAATCCAGTTGAAGTTCCATCCGGATTTCTTCACGTAGATCTGAATGGTTTGGGTTCCGGCAGCAAGGGCAACCTGAGTGGTGGTGGTTTTCCAGGTTTGCCAGCCACCAGTAGCTGCAACGTCTACGGTTTTCAACACTTTACCACTGCTGTTTCTGATTTCAAACTGCCCTGCAGCCGTACCAGCGGTTCTGAAGCTCATGTTGTAAGTTCCTGCGGTAGTCACGGTAACACTGTATTTCATCCAATCTCCGGCATCAATTCGCCCTACATCATATCCGCCGCCTGTATCTTTACAGCCTTCTACAAATACACCGCTCATGCTGGTGTATTTCTCGGCTTCAATTCTTTTAGCCGGAATTGTGATAGAGTTGATAGGATCTGAAGTGGTGGAACTAGTAACCGAGAAACTCTGGCTCACGGCGGTAGCAGGATTATACGTGGTGTTTCCGCTTTGAGAAGCTTGTACTGTTATGGTGCCAACTCCTGTTACAGTTAAAGTAGTACCGTTTAAGGTAGCAGGCCCGGATACTACCTTGAAGCTCACAGCTAAACCTGAAGTAGCGGTAGCAGTCAAGGCGAATGGAGCGACACCTAATACTTTAGAACCGATGGTTGGGAAAGTAATGGTTTGGCTTTTCAAGCCGGTTGATGTTCCGGAGATGCCTTTAAAGAAAGATGGGGTAGTATTCAGGGTTAAACCAGTGGAAGCTTGTTGGGTGCTTTTTCCGGTAGCATAGTAATCCCACTCAAAGCGATCCACTTTCGCCAGGTTCATGCCTGCCGGGAAAGAATAAGGCTGGGTATAGGTTTCTGTTTTGTCGTTCGGGTTTTTGGCCCAAAGCACGTATACGTACTCACCGTTCTTCACGAAAGCTGCTCCTTCAACAGCGGCCGGCATATTCAGGGAAGCGGTACGGCCGGCATCATAGTTGTATCCCTTCAGCATCATAGAAGTGGTTTTGAATCCTTTTCCAACTGGGGAAAGTTTCTCTGAACCGAAGGCATCTCTTGATAGGTTTTCGTAAAGGCCCATCAATTTATAATCACTGGTGATGGAAGTGCCTTCGGCGGGAGCATTCATGGCTTCGCCTACCCCATAGATCTGTATTTGTTTGATGCCGTTTTTCTGGGCAAGAACCAAGGCCTTGATCCCGAAGTTACGTTGCATCACATCTGAGCCATAACGCCAGTCAACAGTACGGCGGTTCAGGTTGGTCTCGGTTACAATGAAGTGCTTCTTAGGATAGGTTGTGCCGTTATAGCCGTGTTTTATCAAAACATCCTCCAACCATTTTTTATGGGTAATTACCTGGGCAGCCGCAAAGTCTGAGTTGTGCAGGTATTTGAAGCCTCCAATAGCATTGTCATATTTGCGAAGATTGTACGCAGGGTAAACGTGATAGCTCACCATGTCAAAATAAGCTCCGCCTTTGTTAGGGTACTGGCTTGACACGGCTCCGCCGTTAGGGTTATCGGTGTAACGCAGCATCGCGTCCAGGAACTCAGGGTAACCAATTCCGCCAGGAGTCACAAAATCATCTGGGTTGTATTTCTTAACTACCTCCCAGGTAATCCGAAGCATCCGTAGGTAATTAAAGAACGGGGCTCTGAAGTTTGACATCTCATTTGGCAAAGGCGCCCGAGTAAGCCAGTTAGCAAGCGGAGCAGAACCCAAGTCCGGCTCATTCACTACTTCCCAGTTCTTTACATACGGTCCGTAAGTCTGAACCAGTTTGTACACGTAGTTTGCGTAGTAGTTATTTGGGTTTACCGTACCGTCAGATTTCCAGATGGGCTCATACAGGTTTTTGAATGATTTGGAAGAGTTGGTACAACCCGGATAGGTTGTGAGGTCGCGGTGAGCTTCAGAAGGACCTTCCAGGAAAACGGTCACATCCTTCATGCCTAAATCTATGGCGTAGTACTTGAATTCATTCAGGCGGATGTTGTAGCCCCAGCGTTCTACAAAACTCTCGGGTAAGGTAGGGCGAACAGAATTTCCACCAGCTTTACTTACAATGGTAGCTAAGTTTTTGTCGTTCCAACCGTTGCCAAAAACACCCATGTTAGCGCCGTATCCGAACTCGGCATTATAGGGTTTCACGCTGACATTGGCATTGGGCTGCTGGGCAGAAACGTTAAAAGAGTTGAAAAAGAGGGTTGATGCGAGGATGGTGGAGTAAAAGCCTAATTTCATTTTTTCAAGTTAAAATTAATTAAGGGTTTAGGTGTAGGGGGCGGGATTGCATTGCTGCGATGGTTCAAAACTAAAGCAAATTATTTGGTTAAAAAACCAAAATTGACACAATACAAGTATATAGGTTATTGAATATAAGAATTTTAGGCTTAATCTAGTACTTATACTAACTGAATTGTTATATTATATACAAGTAATTTTATTAAAATAACCCAATAATTAAGTTGTTTAAAAAGTTTAGTACTTTTTAAACAACTTAATATCACAATCAAACATTTTTCGATTTTGTCTTCTAGAACTAAGCTTTACTGAAGCTTTTCAAGCTATATTGAACTTTGAAGGGATAGTAATCATGCAGCGTAACTAGTTTTTAAACAATTTTAAAAACTAGTTTTAGCACAAAACTAATAAGCCATCTTTAACTGTTATTACCAGAGTACTTAAGAACTGATTATCAGTAGATTAACTAAATGTAATTACATAGGTCACTTGACCTCCTAGAGATACTCCATCCAAAGCTTACCTAAGGGAGGGCGTAAGGTCGACCTTTTGCTTTAGTTTGGAGGAAAGGCATAAAATACCTTGCAGCAAAAAGACTATTTGTGGCTTTGACTTAGCGTTAATATTGTGGAAGATGGGAGACCCAGGTCAGGCAATTCTTATGTAATTCCTTGCATTGTAAAGGCCGCAAAGCATTTTAAAACGAAAGGAACCCAAACCCTTTATCAAGTGCACTAGAAGTAGACTCCGGCTTCTCTTGATCTATTCAGTCATTTTAGCTTTGGTTTTAGAAAACCGGCCCCAAAAGGAGTACTTTGATGTCAAACAGAATGCGTTATTATTATGGGCTAGAATCAGGAAGCTCTTGGATACGCTTAATTTATTTAAACTCTTCCCTTTTGGCTTCTGCAATCAGATTATTATAGGCACAAAAAAAAGCCCAGCATAGGCTGGGCTTTTCAAGAGGTATGAGCAGGAAAGCTTATCTTACTTTCTCAACAATTCCGGTGAAAGCTTCTGGATGGTTCAAAGCTAAGTCAGCCAAAACCTTACGGTTCAGGTTGATGTTGGCTTTTTTCAAACCGCCCATTAACTGGGAATAAGACAGACCGTTGATACGGGCTGCGGCATTGATACGCTGGATCCAAAGAGCACGGAAGTCTCTTTTCTTTGCTTTTCTATCGCGGTACGCATAAAGCAAACCTTTTTCAACCGCGTTTTTGGCTACTGTCCAAACGTTTTTTCTACGACCAAAGTAACCTTTGGCCATTTTCATGATTCTCTTTCTCTTGTGGCGGGCCGCCACGACATTGACCGATCTAGGCATTTCTACTTTTTTTTGGGGCTGGTGATCTCGGTTTAATTCTTAGTTACCAGTTCCCGATGAAACAATTGGAAAAATTGAATGTGATTAAGACGCAAGCATTCTTAACACATTGGCTTGATCAGCTTCGCTAACCAGTCCAGTGTGGGTCAGATTTCTCTTCTGCTTGGTGGTCTTTTTGGTCAGGATGTGGCTTTTAAAAGCATGTTTACGCTTTACTTTGCCAGTACCTGTCAGGGTGAATCGCTTCTTAGCCCCTGATTTGCTTTTCATCTTTGGCATTTGGGTGTATATAAAAGTGTACTGTTATTTTTTCACCTTTGGTCCAAGGAACAGAAACATCCGTTTCCCTTCCAGTTTTGGCAGCTGCTCTACTTTTGCTACGTCTTCCAGAGCCTGGGCAAATTTAAGCAAAAGTAACTCCCCGCGTTCTTTGAAGACAATTGTACGGCCAACAAAGTGCACATACGCCTTCACTTTTGCACCTTCCCCCAAAAATTGACGGGCATGCTTCAGCTTGAATTCGAAATCGTGGTCGTCTGTATTAGGGCCGAACCTGATTTCTTTCATCACCACTTTCGTGGTTTTCGCCTTCATTTCCCGCTGCTTCTTCTTTTGCTCGTATTTGAATTTTGAATAGTCAATGATACGGCAAACCGGCGGATCTGCTTTTGGAGAAATCTCCACCAAGTCCAGATTCTGTTCCGTTGCAAGACGGCGGGCTTGGTCTATGCTGTATACACCTGGCTCCACGTTCTCCCCCACTACCCGTACGTCACGGACGCCGGTGATGCGCTGATTGATACGATAAGGTTCTTCGACCTTGCCACGTGGCACGTAGCGTCTATTATTAGTAGAAATAGTTTTACCTCCTAAAGTTTAAGGTTTCACAATCAGGGTGCGAATATCGCCTTTTTCCCTATAAAATAAAAGTAATATTCAAAAATTTTAACTAAGCAGCTCTGCCAGTACCGCCCGGAAGTTGTCTACAAAGGCATCTACCCGCAGGGTTCCCATATCGCCTAAGCCGTGTTTACGAACCGAAACGATCTCGTTTTCCTGCTCCTTCTCGCCTACAATGATCATGTAAGGCACTTTGCTCACCTCGGCATCACGAATCTTACGACCAATTTTTTCATCACGGGTGTCAATGTACCCTCTGATGTCTTGCTCAGCTAATTGTTCGTTCACCTGGTGGGCGTACTCATGGTACTTCTCAGAGATAGGCAAAATGGCAACCTGATCTGGGCTGAGCCACAGCGGGAAATTACCACCACAGTGTTCAATCAAAACAGCCACAAAGCGCTCCAGAGAACCGAAAGGTGCCCGGTGAATCATTACCGGACGGTGCTTTTCATTATCGGCGCCAATGTACTCCAGGTCAAAACGCTCAGGTAGGTTGTAGTCTACCTGAATGGTTCCTAACTGCCATTTGCGGCCCAAAGCATCACGCACCATGAAATCCAGCTTAGGTCCGTAGAACGCAGCTTCACCTAGTTCGGTTACGGTTGGCAAGCCTTTCTCTGTAGCGGCCTCTATGATAGCGCGCTCGGCTTTCTCCCATAGTTCATCTGAACCGATGTATTTGGCTTTGTTTTCTGGGTCACGCAATGAGATCTGGGCAGTGTAGTTCTCAAAGCCAAGAGCCTTGAAGACGTACAACACCAGGTCAATCACTTTGGTGAACTCTTCTTTCACCTGATCTGGGCGGCAGAAGATGTGGGCATCGTCTTGAGTAAAGCCGCGTACGCGGGTAAGACCGTGCAACTCACCGCTTTGCTCATACCGATATACTGTACCGAACTCGGCCAGACGCACCGGCAACTCTTTATAAGAACGCGGACGGGTTTTGTAGATCTCGCAGTGGTGCGGGCAGTTCATGGGCTTCAGGAAGAACTCCTCGTTCTCATTAGGAGTCCTGATCGGCTGGAACGAGTCTGCACCGTATTTCTCATAGTGACCAGAAGTCACATACAATTCTTTTGAACCAATATGTGGGGTAACCACAGGCTGATAGCCCGCTTTCATTTGCGCTTTGCGCATGAATTGCTCTAAACGCTCCCGAAGCAGCGTTCCCTTGGGTAACCAAAGCGGTAAACCCATGCCTACTTTCTCAGAGAAAGCAAACAGTTCCATCTCCTTGCCCAACTTGCGGTGGTCACGGCGTTTGGCTTCCTCCAGGCGCTCCAGGTACTCAGTAAGCTCCTTTTGCTTAGGGAAAGTAATGGCGTACAGGCGGGTCAGTTGTTTGCTCTTCTCGTCACCGCGCCAATACGCACCGGCTACGTTCATCAGCTTAGCGGCCTTGATGAAGCCTGTATTAGGGATGTGCGGACCACGGCAAAGGTCGGTGAAGTTCCCTTGGGTGTAGAACGTGATGGAACCGTCTTCCAAGCCTTGTAACAGGTCAAGTTTATACGGGTCGTTTTTCTCAGTGAAGTAAGCGATGGCATCGGCTTTGCTCACCGGTTTGCGCACGTAGTCACTTTTCTGGCGGGCCAACTCCAGCATCTTCTGCTCAATGGCCGGAAAGTCTTCCTGTGATAGCGACTTGTCCTCACCCAGGTCAATGTCATAATAGAAGCCGTTCTCAATAGCCGGACCGATACCCAGTTTCACTCCCGGATAAAGGGCTTCCAGGGCTTCGGCCATTAAGTGCGCCGAAGAGTGCCAGTAGGTAGCCTTGCCTTCGTCATCGTTCCAGGTCAGCAACTGGATGTTGGCATCCTCGGTGATCGGACGCGTTAAATCCCACACCTGACCGTTCACTTTTACGGCCAATACGTTGCGGGCTAATCCTTCACTGATGGAGGCGGCAATCTCAATTCCGGTTACTCCCTCCTGGTATTCACGGACCGAACCGTCTGGTAAGGTAATGTTGATCATATATAAAGAGATATTCTTCGTTTTAGGCTTGTTTTCGGCAAAATAGCTAAAAAACAGATACGGCGCGCAAAGTATCCATCATTGGTCGTTGCGGCACCGGCCTGCTGAGACGTTGCAAAGCTACACGATACCGTGGGTTCTGCGGATTTTTTCTGATTAAAATTGCATAATGCGTTTTGGCGGCACCCTTTTGACCAGTCCATTCCAGGCAAGAAGCCAAAATCCAGCGGTTATGTTCGGTCATTTTCAGGCCAAGTTCCTGGGCTTTGAGCAACTGCGGCATGGCCGTGCTGTACTGCCTTTTCTTATACCAGGCCTCCCCTAATCCGGCGTATCCTTCAGCCGAATTAGGTTGTAAATTCAAGGCTTTCCCGAAGCAGGCAATAGCGGTGTCGGTTAAGTTACGGTTCAGGAAATACTGCCCCAGTTGCTGCCACCAAAAACCATCCTTGGGTTGTTTCCTGACTCCTACCTGTACAAATGGTATGGCGTTGTCATACAACTGCCGAGCCGTGTAGATGGCACTCAATTCTCTATAAGCCGGAAGGGAAACCGAATCACGCACCAAAGCCCGGTTCAGATTGAAAAGCGCACGAGCGGTGTCCCCGGTGCCCGCCTGGGCTTTGGCCAGCAACACATAGTACTTAGACTCGCCGGGGCTTAACCGAATGGCTTTGCTGCTGTGGGCCAGGGCCCGGTCATACAACTTCAGGCCTACGTAAGTCTCGGCCAGGATGGCCTCAGACTCGGGCGCATAAAAATTGAAAGCTTTGGCTTGCATCATCATTTTCATGGCCTCCTGGTACTGCTGCCCTCCTACCATAATCTTGGCTTTCCAGAAGTAGGCTTCGCCCAGAGAACGGTCAAGGGTTGTGGCGGTGGTTAGGTCCTTCAAAGCCGGTTGCACTTTGTCCTGCGCCAGGTAGAGTTTCGCCCGTTTCACGTACCACTCGGGTTGCGGGTTCCGCTGCTCCAGGGCTTTGCTCAACTCCTTTATCTGGGTGGGAATGGTGCTGTCTACCTTGCGGATGTTGAACATTCTTTCTTCCGATGTTTTCTGGGAACAGGCCGATAGAAAACCAATGCCTACCCATAGAAGCCAAAAGAAATTACGCATGCGGAAAAACAGGAACATGAAACATTGATGACAAAGCGAAGGTACCATTTTCAGTTCAGGTCTGCAGGGTTTATCGGCCGTTTTTAAGAAAACAGCCCCGAAACGCTATGGGTTCACCGAGACTGACATCCGGACACCCCACTGCGGCGAATCCAATTCCCGGTACGTCAGGCGATGCACTAAGTCTACCCGAAGCAGCTGGAAGATGTTCTTGAAACCCACGTTTACTTCCGCGTAAGGGTCCTTGCCCAAGCTCCGAAAATTCATGTTTCGGGTACCGTCGGCAAGTTCCTCGGTGGGTTTGTTTTTATCCGTGAGGCGGCCGTACAGAACGGCTCCGCCGGCAACCATGATCATTTTGGTTTTCTTCAGCAAAGGCAACCGGTTGGTAATGGAAAATGCCCCTTCAAAATGGTGGTCATACCGCAAGGATACATATTCATCGGTGGCAAAGGAAAAGAACGGCATTAGGTTATACCCGTGCAGGATAAAGAAAGGCGTCTCGTTCCCGATGGGCACTTGTAACAAGGGTAATGGAACTTTGGTAAAGGTCTTTCCTCCTTTTAAATAATATCTTCCGTACCCAAAAATACCGGCCCGCACCCGTTGTTCCATGGAAAGGGAAATCTCCTGGTAAGTAAGGTCTGAGTTCATGAGGCCACTCATTCCAGCAGAAACATCCAACCCAATGATGGGAGCCGTAGAATTGGCAATCGGAATTTTTTCGTAATGCCGGATGAGCACTTTCTTGGCCGAAGCATACCGCAAACTCAGGGTAACATCAGTGGTACTGAATCCTGCGTATTTAGAAACGTCTTTGGTGCTGCTCAAAGGCTTGGTGTCAAAGGCAGGCCGGAAGTTGGTGTGCCGGAACGTAACCCGCTGCCGAAACCCGGGGAGCCATTCACGTTCGGCCCACATCTGCATTCGTTCCTGCTGATACGGGAAGTTCATTTTGCCCCATCTGAAAGCAGAGAAAAACAAACTATTAAGTTGGGCATTGTTCAGGTCCATGGAGGCGGGCCCCACATCGTTCAGGTAACTTACGCCCCACTCGGTCCATTGTTGGCGGTTAGCGATGTACCGGATGTTGAACAGACTCTTAAATGACTCATCTTTGGTGCCATATCCCAAGTACCCATTCAGAATCCAGTTAGGATGAAATTCCTGCGTAGTTCGGCCGCCAAACTGAAAGCGGTGCCCTTCCACTTTGTTGAAAACGTAGGTCCCGAACACCGGTCCCCATTCAAACTTGTCGTTGAGCGGCATGTGGCCTTCCACCACTACCCTAATCAATTTTACGGCACTCTGGATTTCAGGAAGCTTGTTGATCTTGGCAATGGACTCCACCCTTTTCTGTTCTTCGGGGGAAAACGCCTGTGGTCGGATGGTCTGCCAATAGTCTTCTTTGTATTTCAAAGCCGAGTCGCTGATCTGGTGCGTGAGGTCAAAGAACTCTTCTGGCTTGGGTTCCCCCAATACCAGGTCAGTGTAGGTTGTGATGGTTTCCACGAACAGCCGAACGTCTGTACCAGGCAAGCCCGTGATCTGGAATTTACGTTTGCTGGACAAGGGCAACAACGAAGGGTTTTTCTCATCCCAGGCTTGCACAATCTGCAGGTTCCGGACGAAGTTCAGCGCCACGTCTTTGTTGAGTTTCAGTTCTACCCGTCGCAGGGAAAAGGATTTATCGGCAATCCACATGTAGCCCTCAAAAGTCAGGTCCTGTGAACGCTTGGGTAAGATTTTAAGGCGGTACACTTTGCCGCTTTCGGTTTCTACACTGTCCTCCAGATCATAATCATAATAATTGGACCACTGGTTGGCAATGGGGCTCACAAAGTCCTTGTCAAACATCCGCATCCAGTTCTGGTTCAGGGAAAAATGCTCCGCCTGCGCATTCAACAGCTGGGCTACCTGGCTTTCGCGCTCAATGCCAACGCCTACTACTTTACTGGCTTTCAGGACTTCTTTTGATTTGCGCGGATTTTTGCTGAAGAAGGTTTCCTTTACCGTTTCTGATTGGAAAATGGGAAGCGAAGCAGATTTAGAGAGAGCGTCACTCAGGGTGAGGCTGTCCAGGAAAGGCGCATATCGTTTAGAAAAGCCTTTCTTTTTGCTTGTGGCTTCCTGCTCCAAAATGCTGCCCTTCATCAAAGTGTACGTCCCGAACTGAATGGCATTCTGGTTTTCGGGGAGGTACAGGTGTTTGTTCTGGGCAGCCGCTCGCACGATTTTATAAGCCGGATTCTCTTTTGGTCGCACTACAATTTCCTGAAGGGCGTAGCTTTGCCGAACTAATTGAATGTTCCCGTTCTGGAGAAGATCTGAGGCTGTTTTTATTAGGGGCACAAACCCCAAAAGTGTAAAGGTGATGGTATCTGTGGGTGCATACTTCCGGATGATGTATACTCCAGCCTCGTCAGTGAAAACAGGAACCTTGGAGGTCTGCAAATGGACGGTGACGTAATCAAGTGGTTTCTGACTTTCAGAATCAATGACTTTCCCGGTCAATGGAACGGTTTGGGCATACGCTCCCCCAACCCCAATCAACAGGAAAAAAAAAGTCAGTACGTTTCTCACCGTTTGCATTATGTTCACTAATATAAAAAAAGGGACGATTTAATATTCAAAAACCTCTATTTTAATTTAATAAGGCACAGGAAATCTCGGTCAACTAAGGCAAAGTTGACCACAATGGCCAGTAAGGTTCTTCCAATAGACAATCTCCAGGCAAAAACCCCTACGCCCCTTGTGTTTTTTACTTATTTTCAGGAAAACGCCTCTAAAACACAGAAGCCCCATTAAGCAAAAAGGCACCCGTATGGGTGCCTTTTTGCTTAATGGGGCTTCTGTTAAATCTTTTTTATAACAGGTATGTCAGGAGGCTCTCACCTTCAATATCTCTTGCAAAAGCATTTTACATCTTCTGCTTAACTCCAGGTCCTCGGTGGTAACTAGTTTTTGATCAAGAGCCCTTTGCAAGGTAGTGACGCACTCGCTTTTTAGGTCGGCTTCACGTTGAACCCGTGCCAGGTCATAGTAATACAACAGGTTGGAAGGATCTAATTCAATGGCTTTTGTGAAAGCATGAATGGCTTCTTCATTGGTGGAAGAAGGCAAAGGAAGTTGGGTAAGCAAACGATTCGCCGACTTCTCGGTGAACGAAAGATTTGCCACTTTGAAGGACCATCTGCCCATCAGGTGCCAGGCTCCTGAATGCCGAGCATCAAGTGAAAGTGCCCGGTCTAAATACGTTTTGATTTGGTTTAACTGCACCATGCGCTCTTTGATGGTCACCAATTGGCACATGTTGCTCAAGGAAAGCGCCATGACATAGTTGGGCTCAGCGGAAAGGCTGTCTACCCACATAGACCTTTGCGCAAAGGTGTACGCTTTCTGAAAGTAAATGCTTTTGTTTGTGTCGTCCAGGAAACGGGTGCCTATGCGGCCGCAGACGATACTAGCTTTGTTTAAAGCCTCCTGCTGCTCAGGATGTTCTGAAAGCAGCAGTTCATATTTTTCCAAGGCTTCGGTGTCCTTGTATTCAAGAAATAATTGATTGGCCTCCCAAAGTAGTTTTTCCGAACCTAAACCGCCGCACATGGCCGTCAGGTTCGGAAAAACCATTAAGGTGATCAATACTAGTACGAGTCTAAATGTTCTGCGCATACTCCCCGGTTATCTGTCTAGTCCAACGTACGGGTAATCTACTAAAAGATTTTAAAAAGACCTAAAATAGATTTAATTGTTTCTTAGGCTTTTGTGCTGGTTTTAAGCCTTCCCCGTTTTGTTCTGTTTCTACGGCTAAATCGAGGACAGGTTTTATATTGTCTATTTCTAACACAACCTCTTCACCCGTTGAAAATGAAGCACTTACATCTTGTACTAACAAAGGCTCTACCTTTACAGTTTTTATGACTTTTGTGCTACTTTTCACCTTCGTAAGCTCTACTTCTTCTTCTTTTTGGATGGTTACTCCAAAGATTTTAAAGTAGTTAAGTTTATTGCCCATAGCCCTCCAACCCTTCACGTCAATGAAGTCGCTCAGGAGTAAGTTCTCTGTTTCTTTGTCAGATTTCTTATCTCGTTGAAACTTGATTTCTGCTTTGGGCTCAGGATGAACCGATGCGGCCAACAGTTTAGATCCCTTAGATTCACTGATGAAGATAAAGCGTTTGCCAATGGTACTGGTCTCCACCACAAACCGTTTCACGTAGGTTACCTTGGTCTCTCCCTCGGTGTACACAGCTGAAACTACCAGTTCCGGAGAGAACTTATGGATCAACTCAATGTTGGGCACATCATAGTGGTTGGAAACATCAAACGAAGTCAGCTCATAGGAACCGTCTTTGTAGATGACCAGGATAGAGTCATCGGTGTTGAAGGATCCCAGGTAACGACCGCGATTCTCGGTGTTCAATCGCCCGATCACCTCATCATAGTAGATTTCGCGTCCACCGCGGGTAGACTCACCCAAGGCTTTCTGCACTACTTTCTTGATGGGGTGCTTGGTCACGATGTTCCCTTGCGAGCCTTTGCCTTTTATGAGCAATTCTGCAAAATCAAAGTCAAACAGCTTCACGCGGGCGGTACTGGCGGGTTGCAACGTGATGCTCACTACCTCAGATTCTGAGTTAGGGTTAGCCGTCAGGTAGACAACTTTGGAGTTCTTCTCGCCTTTGGTGAGGTCATATTCTTTATCTCGGGTAATGGAGGTCACCGCAAAACGCTTCGCGAACGAGATGCCGGTTTTACCATCCACGTAGATCATGTTGTAGACCATGTGCTCATCGTTCTTGTTGTAGACGCCCACATGGATGATGTCTTTGCCCATGAAGATCTTGTCACTGATCTTGGACACCATGAACTTGCCGTCTTTCCGGATGGCAATGATATCATCCATGTCAGAGCAGTCGCACACGAACTCATCTTTTTTGAGTCCATAGCCAACAAAACCATCTTTGCGGTTCACGTACAGCTTCTGATTCGCCACCGCCACTTTCTGGGCTGATACTACATCAAAGGTTCTGATCTGGGTTTTACGCTCCTTGTTTTTGCCGTATTTTGCTAAAAGACCCTCAAAATAGCTGATGGCGTAGCGCACCAGGTTGGCAAGGTTATCCGCCACCTCAGCCATTTCATCCTCCAGCTTTTTAATGTATTCATCGGCTTTGAAGGAGTCGAACTTGGAGATACGCTTGATCTTAATTTCTGTCAAACGGATGATATCGTCTTGCGTCACCTCGCGGCGCAGCAAGGGCTTGTGCGGCTCCAAGCCTTTGTCAATGGCTTCCAGCACGGCTTCCCAAGTCTCGCACTCTTCAATGTCACGGTAGATGCGGTTTTCAATGAAGATCTTCTCCAGGGAGGAGTTGTGCCATCTGTCTTCCAGTTCGCCCAGCTTAATCTCCAACTCGCGCTCCAGTAAGCGAACGGTTTTGCCGGTAGACATCCGCAACAACTCATCCACGTTCAGGAAACGGGGCTTGTCCTCGATGATCACACAGGTGTTGGGCGAAATGGAGATCTCGCAATCAGTGAAGGCGTACAGCGCGTCAATGGTCAGGTCAGGCGAAATACCTGGCGGGATGTGCACCTGAATCTCTACCTCGGCAGCGGTGTTGTCTACTACTTTCTTGATCTTGATCTTATTGTTCTCGCTGGCTTTCACGATGGAGTCCATCAGCGCCGTGGTAGTGGTCCCGTAAGGCACATCCCGGATGATGAGCAGCGATTTGTCTACTTTCTCAATAGTAGCCCTTAAACGGATTTTGCCGCCTCTGCCCCCACCGTTGTAGTTGGTAAAGTCAGCCAGACCGCCCGTCGGGAAGTCAGGAAGCAAAGTAGTCTTTCGGCCTTTGAGCACGTCAATAGAACCCTTGATCAGCTCCCGAAAGTTGTGGGGCATGATCTTGGTGGACAAGCCTACGGCAATCCCTTCTACGCCTTGCGCCAGCAGTAGCGGGAATTTCACCGGTAAGGTGACCGGCTCGTTTTTACGGCCGTCATAACTCAGCTGCCACTCAGTCGTCTGAGCATTGAAGACTACGTCCAGGGCAAATTTGGTGAGGCGCGCCTCAATGTAACGAGGAGCCGCCGCACTATCGCCAGTGCGTACATCGCCCCAGTTTCCCTGGGTTTCAATGAGCAGGTCTTTCTGGCCCAGGTTCACGATGGCGTCGCCAATGGAAGCGTCACCGTGCGGGTGGTACTGCATGGTCTGCCCGATCACATTTGCCACCTTGTTGAAACGGCCATCGTCCATTTCTTTCATGGCGTGCATGATGCGGCGCTGCACTGGTTTGAAACCGTCTTCCAAGGCAGGAACGGCCCGCTCCAGAATTACATAGGAGGCGTAATCTAGAAACCAGTTCTCGTATAGTCCGGAAACAGAGCTTATCTCATGGATGGTCTCCTCTCCTTCAAGTTGCGCGTCCAGTTCCAGGCTATTTTCGTTCTCGTTTTCCAATTCTTCGTTAAGCATAAACCTCCTCTACTATATCTTTCTCTATTTTGAGATTCTCAATGATAAACTGCTGGCGCTCCGGCGTGTTCTTACCCATGAAGTAAGACAAAACCTTCTGAATGTTCTGCTCGGTCTTGCCCATGATCACGGGCTCCAGGCGGATGTTCTCGCCAATGAACTTTCCGAATTCCTCCGGTGAGATCTCACCCAATCCTTTAAACCGGGTGATCTCGGGGTTCTTGCCCAACTTGCGCATGGCGTTCTGCTTCTCCTGCTCGTTGTAGCAATAGATGGTCTCTTTCTTATTCCGCACGCGGAACAAAGGAGTCTCTAAAATGTATAAGTGACCGTTTTTGACCAGATCCGGGAAAAACTGAAGGAAAAACGTCATGAGCAGCAAGCGAATGTGCATGCCGTCCACGTCTGCATCAGTAGCGACAACTACGCGGTTGTAGCGCAAGCCTTCCAGGCCTTCCTCAATGTTTAAGGCGTGCTGTAGCAGGTTGAACTCTTCGTTTTCGTAGACGATCTTCTTCTTCAGTCCAAAGCAGTTCAAAGGCTTTCCTCTCAAGGAGAATACCGCCTCTAGCTCTACGTTTCTGGACTTAGTAATAGAACCAGATGCCGAGTCACCCTCGGTGATAAACAAAGTAGTCAAAGCCTCTTTCTCCAGCTCTTTGCTTTCCCCGAAGTGGAAGCGGCAGTCACGCAGTTTCTTGTTGTGCAGGTTTGCTTTCTTCGCGCGTTGGTTCGCCAATTTCTTGATACCGGCCATATCCTTGCGCTCGCGCTCACTTTGCTCAATTCGCTTGCGCAGGGCATCGGCTACCGCGGGGTTCTTGTGCAGGTAGTTGTCCAGGTGCTCCTTCACAAAATCATTCACGAAGTTCCGCACGGTTGGGCCTTCGTGCGCCACGTTGATAGAACCTAGTTTGGTTTTGGTCTGACTTTCGAAAACCGGCTCCTGAACGCGAATAGCAACAGCCCCTACAATAGAGCCTCTAATATCAGTGGCATCGTAGTCTTTCTTATAGAATTCGCGCACGGTTTTCACCACGGCTTCTCTAAAGGCCGCTAAGTGCGTACCGCCTTGGGTGGTGTATTGTCCGTTAACGAAGGAATAATATTCCTCACCGTAATCGTTGCCGTGGGTCAAGGCCAGTTCAATATCATCCCCTTTCAGGTGGATGATCGGGTATCGCATGGTTTCCTCGGCAATCTTGCGGCTTAACAGGTCTTTCAGGCCATTCTCAGACAAATACTTCTGTCCATTGAAATGGATCGTAAGACCGGCGTTCAGGTACACATAATTCCAGATCTGGTTTTCCAGGAACTCCGGAATGAAGTGGTAGTTTTTGAAAATGGTATCATCTGGTACAAAGACCGTAGTGGTACCGTTGCGCTGGTTAGAGTCCTGTAGCGGCTCATCGTTCACCAGTTCGCCGCGCTCAAACTCGGCCACTTTGGTTTTGCCGTCCCGCACCGACTGTATTCTAAAGCTGGAGGACAACGCGTTCACCGCCTTGGTACCCACCCCGTTCAGACCCACCGATTTCTGGAAGGCGCGGCTGTCATACTTTCCGCCGGTGTTGATCTTGCTCACGCAGTCAATCACTTTTCCCAGCGGAATCCCGCGACCGTAGTCACGCACCACTACTTTGTGATCAGAAATTTTAACTTCAATCGTGCGACCATGCCCCATCATGTGCTCATCGATGGAGTTGTCAATCACCTCTTTTACAAGAATGTATATCCCATCATCGGGAGAGGAGCCGTCGCCCAGCTTGCCAATGTACATACCCGGACGCAGCCGGATGTGTTCACGCCAGTCAAGGGAACGTATACTATCCTCGTTGTAGGTAACATCAGTTTGCTCAGCCATACAAGACTTTTGGGTTTAGTAGAATTAGGTAAAATAAAAGAAAATTTGCGTGTACTTTGGCATCCTAAGCCCGAAACAGCGATTTTAATACCCAAAAAGGGCCAAAAACAGGTAAAAATGCTAAGAATCTTTCTCGGCAAAAAAACCTGTTTTCTTTTTCTATGTAACCAAATATAGGGCTTGGCAGTTCATTCAAGAGGCGATCTTTTGCTTAAATTTTTAGCCAAAAGTCTAAATATTTGCTTTTCAATTCCTTGTGTTGCTATCATTTTTAGCATTCATATTATTTTTTTCTTTAGACTTAGTTTCAAAAATTCACCATGGAAATAAAATTACCTTCTTACTTTAAGTACACTGTCATTCTGCTGGGGCTCTATCTGCTGCTCCATTTTCTTCAGACTTTCAGCCCGGTACTCATCCCCATCTGTTTTGCCTCGTTGTTTGCCTTGTTGCTTCTGCCCATGACCCGGGGCATGGAGAGGAAACTTCCCCGAGCGGTCTCCATTGTTATATCCTTGATTGTAGTTATCCTGGTGCTGAGCTTAATCATTTGGTTTTTGTCTCATCAGATAAGCAACTTTTCTTCTGAGCTAACTGAGATCAACGCCAAATTCTCTATGTTGCTTTCCAAGTTTCAGGCTTTCCTGTTTGACCGGTTCGGCATTAAACCCACGAACAAAAGCGAGTTCCTGCAAAAGGCTTTGGGTAACGTAACCCAAACAGGCACTGCCTTCTTAGGAAGCACCATTTCCCTCACTACCGGCGCTCTCACCGTTTTGTCGCTGATTCCCATCTATGTGTTCTGTATGTTGTACTACCGCGATCACTTGCGTCAGTTCATGTTTCAGTTCATCACCCGCGACCGTCGCGAACCCCTGATGGAAACCGTAGACAACATTCAGCGGGTGGTACAGGGCTATCTTTCTGGCTTGCTGATTGTGATTTTGGTAGTGTCTATCCTGAACTCTGTGGGTTTGATGATTGTGGGCGTGGAGTATGCCATCTTCTTTGGGGTGATGGCCGCCATTCTGACCGTTATTCCTTATATAGGTATTCTCATCGGGGCTTTGTTTCCTGCCTTGTTCGTATTTATAAACACCGGTTCTGCCGCCCAGATGCTGATTGTGATCGGGATCTTTGCCTTTGTGCAGTTCCTGGAAGGCAATTTTATCACGCCTTTCGTGGTGGGATCTAAGGTGAGCATCAACCCGTTCGCCGCTATTCTGGCGTTGATTATTGGCGGCGAAATCTGGGGTGCCCCGGGCATGATTCTTTCCATTCCTATCATCGCTATTCTTAAAGTCATTTTCGATGCTTATGAACCCTTACAGCCTTTCGGCTACCTGCTCAATGACATCAACCAGGGACCTAAGGAAAACGAGTTGATCAAGAAACTAAGAAACAGGCGAAGTAAATAAGTGGCTCCCTACTAGTTCATGGCTTGGTAAATGGTGATATACAAATATGAAACTTATCTATATAGGTGAAGTATAATTAAAAGAATCTGAGGCTTTTAAACATTTATACCCCTCATTGGTTAGATATTTTAAAGAACCCTTCACCTAAAATTATAAGACTATGGACAATGTAAATAGCAATGTTATTAAAGCACTGAATGATTTAGTTGAAACTGCCCGCGATGGCCAGAAAGGATATGAAACTGCAGCCGAAGCGGTACAGGACCCAAGACTTAAAACAGAATTCCACCGATTTGCCCAGCAACGCTCCACTTTCCTGACCGAGTTAGAAAACACCGCTCGTCAATTAGGAGGTAGTACCCAGGATACCACCACCGTGGAAGGAGTTGCCTTACAGGCTGCCGGAGCCGTACACCGGGGCTGGATTAACCTCAAATCGGCTATTGGGGCCAATGACAGCAAAGCCATCCTGAGCGAATGCGAGAACGGCGATGAAGCGGCCCTGAAAGCCTATGACAATGCGTTGCAGGAAAAGAGTCTGCCGGTAGAAACCCTAACCATCATCCAACGCCAAAAGCAGGAAATACAAGCCGCCAAACAAACCATCACTTCCCTTAAACAAGGGTTGTAGTTGAGTCTGGTAACGGCACAAAAAAGGCAGCTTAAATGGCTGCCTTTTTTGTGCCGTTTTCCTAAAAAGGAGCTTAAAACGGAGATGAAACGTTCTTGTCCTTTTCTTGGTTCTAATAATGTTAGCACTGTAGAAGTAACGTCCACTTTAATCCTAGCGCGTGTACGCCATTATAGATATAGAGACCACCGGAGGTCAGCCTGCCGAAGATCGGATTACGGAAATTGCGATTTTCATCCATGACGGCAACAAGGTGGTAGACCAGTTTCACAGCCTGATCAACCCCGGTCGGCCCATCCCTTTTTTCATTTCCCAACTCACTGGCATCACCGATGAGATGGTTCGCGATGCACCTAAGTTCCACGAAGTGGCCAAGCAGATTGTGCAGATCACCGAAGGTAACGTGTTTGTGGCCCATAATGTGCGCTTTGATTATTCCTTTGTGAAAAAGGAATTTGCAGACTTGGGCTTCACCTTTCAGCGGAAAACCCTGTGCACCGTGCGTTTGAGCCGGAAACTTATGCCGGGCCTTCCCTCCTACAGCTTAGGCAAACTCTGCAAGAGCATTGACATCCCGCTGCAGATGCGGCACCGGGCCATTGGAGACGCCGAGGCCACGACCATCCTTTTTGATCGTTTATTGAAAATCGATGAGAAAAAGGTAAACGACTCTCAGGACGATACAACGTTGGAGCCTTCGGCTATTTCTAAGGAAATCAAGACGTCGCTGTTGCCCCCAGCCATCACCAAAGACATGGTTGACGCGCTTCCTTTGGAAGCAGGCGTGTATTATTTCCATGATGAAACCGGCCAAATCATCTACGTTGGCAAAAGCAAAAGCATCCGGAAACGTATCATCCAGCACTTCAACATCGATTTTAAAAGCAAGAAGTCTATTGAATTCAAGAACCGCATCGCCAGCATCACCTATGAACGGACCGGCAGCGAACTGGTGGCATTGCTTTTTGAGTCTGATGAGATAAAGAAACGGAAGCCGTTTTACAACCGGGCTCAGCGCCGGAGCGTGTACCATTCAGGCATTTATTCCTATTATGACCAGGACGGATACCTGCGCCTCACCTTTCAGAAAGCTAAGACCGAAGTTCCGCCGCTCTTGACCATGTCCAACCAGTTTCAGGCCAAGAACTTCCTGTACAACCGGGTGGCCAAGTACAACCTGTGCCAGAAGATGTGCGACCTCTATAAATCTAACGGGCCGTGTTTTGACTACCAGGTGCACCAATGTAAAGGCGCCTGCGTGGGTAAAGAATCGCCGGAGGACTACAACCAGCGGGTCATTGAGTCTATTGACGCCTTCAAGTATGATTATGATACGTTTGTCATCATCGGGAAAGGACGCCAAGCAGATGAGAAATCGGTGGTGGTGGTGTACAACGGCCGTTATCTTGGATTTGGGTACTTTGATGAATCGTTCAGTGCCAGCTCGCTGGAAGACTTTAAAGGGGTGATCAAATACTACAATGATAACAAAGACACTCAGCAGATCATCAGGGGGTACATGCGCACCAAACACCAGGACAAGGTGATGGTGTTTTCAGAGAATTTGAATACTGCGCTTTAAGCCTGTTTTAAGCAAATCAGGCCTAAAACAGACCTTAATGCAAGCGGTGCCGCAACAGCCAGCCTGCTCCATTAAACTCCTGGGCTTTTGGGGTGTACTTCTCTTTCTTGATCATCTTATGGATAGGGTATTCGTTTCCGTCTTCTTCATCCATCAGCTTAATTTTCTGGCCTTTTAGTTGAAAAGAGGGGTCTAAAAGAAGTTTATCTGTTTCTTCGCCTCCGTACAGACGTACCTTAATCCTGGAGGTACCCTTTCCTTGCAGCACAAAGGTGTCTTCCTCCCCGAGGCCATAAATAGAGAGGCTTTTGGTTTGGTTGGGGTAAAATGTTTTCTGATGCAGCAGGTTCCTTTCTTGGTTTTCCTCAAATGCCCAATGCTGCACCATCAGGCTTCCGTCTTCCTGAAACTCTAACACAAACCTATCTTCTGCATCGGTGCCGGGCAGAAGCACGTCTTTGTTCAGTAATTTGTAAAAGGAAGCCGAGGCCGCGGGCAAATCTTCTCGTCGGGATTTCAGTTTCACCAGGAATTCTTCCCTGGATAGTTCTCTTATCTGGGAGGGCCATTGAGCCAGGGCTTGTTCTATTATCTCATCAGTGAGGCGCTGCTGCAATTCCTGGGCGGCTTTCAGAAATTCCTCTTTGGTGAGATACGCCAATAGATAGGCATCCATCTGGTAGGAGCTCTTGATCAAGCCTTTCACGTTTTTGCCCACTATGGTTTGGTCAAAACTTTGGTAATTCGGCTTGAAAACGCTCACCAGTTTAGTCAATACCCCGTCGTTAAATTTAAAGAAGGCGTGGTCACGGTCTCTGGGTATAGGAGAAAATTCGGTTGATGTTCCTTTCCTGGTAATCGTCCAGCGCCATTGGTCTTCCCGGCGGCTCCAGTCACTGAGCCACATGTCAAAAAGCCTGGAGGTGAGATACCGTTTAGCGTCTACCTGGTACATGGGGCTGGAAAGTAGAGATTCAAAGGCCTTTTTGGAGCTTACAATTTCCCTAGGTTTCCCAAAGCTTTCCAGATTTTTCCAGTTCCCGTCGGGGCGTTCTTCCAATAAGACCAACATGTGGGCGAAGTCCTTTCTGAATTCCCCCAGCGCCGGATCATCTGCCAAATACACCAACCGCGGATTGGTATGGTACACGTTTGCCGCCGAAGCCAATTTAGGAACGATAAAAGCCCCGTAAGGATGGATGACACTGGTTTGGTCCTTCATTAATTTAGCCACAAAGGTTTTCTGCAGACCTTTGGGCAAGGCTTTGGAGGGATCTTTGTCTACGGAGCGCAGCACATACTCCCGGCCAGCTTTATCTACCAACCGCAGGTTTTTGGTCTGAAAGCTCCCTCCTTCTTTTAAAGGGGTAACACCTCCCTTAAACTGGCTTATCCAGAGAACGGGTACTTCCACTGGCTCTGCCCACACCTTCCGGTAATGACTACCCCACCAAAACCGGTGGAATCCGGTTCTTAGATAATGTTTACCAGCCGATAACTTGATGGTGGAATCTGCCTTTTGAGGAAAAGCTTCCCTGGATAAAAGCAAAAGAAATGAAAGTACGCCAACCATAAAACTGCTTAAGGGGCTTGGTTTCTTTTGCTTATGAAAAAGTAGACGCATAGATGCGTATTTATACCTAAAAATCAGGTTCTATGTTTTGCGTCATCTGGGTACAAGGTGGAATTAGAGGGAGCAAAACTTTTCTGGTACACTTTCTGTATGGCAAAGAATCAATCTTCTTCTATGCGGAAACTACTGACCCTTTCTTGCTCCGTTCTTCTATTGAGTTACGGCTGCGCCCGAAAAGATTTCTTTCAATCCTCGGCCCTTGTAGGAAAAGTGGAGCAGGAAAAAAATGCAAAATGGGACTCGGCGGAGGTAGTAGCGGGAAAACATTACCAGCGGGGGTTTCTGCACAAGGTTTTCTGGGGAAAGCACTACCGGTCTGTGTGGGCCCAACCCGTGACCTTGCCCGTTTTTGATATTAACCGCATGCACGGGGGCCTTACGCCTGAAAAATTGGGCGGCGGTTTCCAAACCACCAGCCTCACCCTTCAGAACGAAGACGGAAGGCAATTTGCGCTTAGGTCGGTTGACAAAGACCCACAGGATATTTTACCCAAAGCGCTTCGGAAAACCTTTGTGTCTAACCTGATGCGGGACCAAACTTCGGCCGCCCACCCGTACGGGGCAGTGATCGTGGCCGGATTGGCCGCAGGTGCGCGAATTCCACACAGCCATCCGCGGTACATTTATGTGCCGAAAAACGAAGATGGCCTCGGAAAGAATTCTGAGGAGTTCCAGGACAAAGTGTTTCTGCTGGAAGAGAAATATGAAGGCAAGGAAGCCATTACCAGTTACCTTGGCAAGGCCAAAAACCTGGTAGACTCCAAAGATTTCCTGCAGAAGCGGTTCAACCAGCACGGCCACCTCCCCGATCAACTCTCCTTTGCCAAAGCCCGCCTGTTTGATGTTTTCATTGGTGACTGGGACCGGCATGAAGGCCAGTGGCAATGGGCCGTTTATGACACCAGCAACGTCACCACTTACACCCCCGTGCCCAAAGACCGAGACCAGGCTTTCTTTAAATTTGACGACGGGTTAGTACCCTGGCTTTTCAGCCGAAAATGGGCGCCTCTAAGGAAAATGAAAACTTTTCATACGCGCATTTCTTCGCCAGAAGGGTACCTGCAGAATGCGCGCTTTATTGATGAACGCTGCCTGAATGAGGTTACCCTGGAGCAATGGCAACAGTTGGCAATTCAGCTTCAAGCTCAGTTAACTGACAAAGTGATTGCCTCTTCGGTGGAAACCCTGCCCACCCAGGCTTATGCCTTAACCGGAAAGGAAATCCAGGCCAAGCTCCTCTCCCGAAGAGACCAATTGCCCCAACTTGCCGAGGACCTTTACCGCCACCTTTCCCGCCATGTTTTGGTACCCGGGACAGACCGCAAGGAGAAGTTTATCGTGCAACGCCTGCCCAATGGCGACACCCGGGTGTTGGTGTCACAGTTGGCCGGTAATGACAAGGAAAGGCCACTACTCGTGTTTGACCGTATTTTCAAGAAAACGGACACAAAATCCATTGCGCTCCACGGCTTAGCCGACGAAGATGAGTTCATTCTCACCGGCAAAGGCAAACGCGGCATCAAAGTAGTTATCTATGGCGGAATGGGCGAAGACGAAGTAAAAGACGATTCGTTTGTTAAGGGTTGGGGCCGCAAAACCCGCGTGTATGACACCAAGCAAGGGGTTGAAGTAGAAAAAGGAAAGGAAACACGCCTCAAGAAATCCCGTGATGTCAAAGTACACGCCTTTGACCGGGAAGGACTATAATCTGAATGGTCAATGAGTTAATGAATTGAGAATAAGGAAGTCTTTGCGGATGAGGTGAAATTCAAATTAATCTTTTATAGAGAGTTAGACAATCTCTTAAAGTCTTCAAACCCCTCACATCACCAACTCTTTTACTTCCCGCTTCCACCAGGTATTGTCTCGGCCCTGGCAATCTTTAATGAACCCGTTTCTTTCCAGAATTTTCTCTGACGCGGTGTTGCCGTTTTCGGTTTCCGCGAGTACCGTGTTAATATCTGACCGTTGGGCGCACCAATGGAGCAGTCCTTCAATGGCTTCTGACATGATGCCTTGCTGCTGAAATTCTGGATACGTGCCATACCCAATCTCTACCTCGCCGTTTTCATCTGGGTCGCCTTTAAAGCAAAGGTCACCGGCTAGGGTTTGCTCACTTTTCAGTTCAATGGCCCATAAGGTGTAGAAAAAAAAATGCTCCGGGTGTTGAGGGATCAGCCGAAGGAAGTAGGTTTCCAGGGCATCGGCTAAATCAGGTTCAATGGCTTTTGGCGAATACCTGAGGCCAAGTTCCTTTTCCAGGGACCCGTCATTGAGGGCGTACAATTTCAGTTGCGCTTCGGTTAACGGCTGAATCTTAAGTCTTCGGGTTTCTATGTACATCTTCTCGGGCAGATTTACTACCGGAAATATATTCATAAAAACCTTTATTTTACATCTAACTTAATATCTTTCAGCATTTTAATCACAAATTCCTCGGTTCTGGAAAGATAAGGGTTCTCTTTGCGCTTCTTGGCATCGTGTTTCCGTAGGTAGTCAAAAAGTTTGTCTTGTTTGAACAGATTCACTACCTCGGGGTGGATGTAATATTTGTTGCACACGCTGGGGGTGTTGCCTAACTCACGGGCCACCATTTTGGCAGCCTCCTTCACCGATTTGTCTTTGGAAATATTTGGGTCTTCATTTAAAATCTCCTCAAGGCACTCTACCATGAGCACGGTTCCACCCCAGGTTCTAAAATCCTTCGCGGTGAAATCCTCGGTACTCAGGCTACGCAGGTACTCGTTCACGTCTCCTGATTCAATAGGCTGCCGGTTGCCTTCTTCATCATAGTATTGGAAAAGGTCATAGCCGGGTATATCCTGGCACTGTTTCACCAACCGGGCCAACCTTCGGTCTTTGATACTGATCTCGTGCTTCACCCCTTTCTTTCCCACAAAATCTAAGCGAAGGTGATCGCCTTCAATTTTCACGTGTCGGTCTCTGAGGGTGGTTAAACCATACGATTTGTTTGACTTGGCATATGCCCGGTTCCCGATCCTGATGAAGGAGTTGTCTAAAAGTTCTACTACAATGGCCAGGATCTTGCGCTTTTCCAGGTTCTTTAAACTAAGGTCTTTCTCCACCTGTTTCCTGATTTCGGGCAAGGCCTTACCAAATGCCATCATCCGCCCGAATTTGTTCAGGCTGCGCGCCTGCTGCCAATCTGGGTGATAGATGTACTGCTTGCGCCCTTTGTCATCACGGCCTGTGGCCTGTATGTGGCCGTTAGCCGAGGGACAAATCCAAACGTTGGTCCATGCCGGCGGAATCACCAATTTCTGGATGCGCTCCAATACCTTCTCATCGGTGATGGGTTCACCTTTGGCGTTTAGAAAGGTGGTTTTCTTTCCTTTCTGTTCCCGCGTGAGGCCGGGTTTGGTATCGGGAAAATAGCGCAAGCCTGCCTGCTGGGCAGAAGCGGCCACATCGGCATAAATCTCGTGCGCGGTTAATGGGTTTTCCATGGTTGGGGCGAAAAAGAAAGTCTTCCTCCTTTAACTTTTTAAAGCCATAAAAGTTGTAAAAGCCGTTTAGAAGCTGTTTTCAGGAAATCAGCCCTAAAATAACCTGTTTCAATACAGACCTGAAATCTAACCTTCTTGCTTGGTTTGTCATTTTCTGAAAGTTCACGTAAAACAGAAAGCAAAACAATTTACACCCATGACCGCACATGATAATCGGGTTAGCCCCGGCCCCAAAACGTTCCTGTTTTTGCTGATGCTATGCACGGCGCTCCTCACCAATTGCGGCGGAGACAAGAACGGCGACACTGTGTTCTTCCCCATCGAAAACGACCTTCAGTTAGGTCTTCAGGTTTCCCAGCAGGTAGATTCTGCCTACGGTAGCAAAGGCCAGTTGCTGGACCGGAACTCCCGCAACCCTAAGATAAGGGCCGCTTACCTGCACCTTGACAAAATAGTAGCACGCATTTTGGAATCTGGCGAAGTAAGCTACCGCGATGAATTCCCGTGGGATGTGAAGATCATCAATGACCCCAATATTCAGAATGCCTTTGCCACCCCGGGCGGACACATCTACGTTTTCACCGGCCTGATCCAGTACCTTGACTCTGAAGACGAACTTGCCGGAGTGCTGGGGCACGAAATAGCGCACGCAGACCAACGCCATTCCATTAAACAGCTTCAGAAGCAGTACGGCATCTCGGTTATTTCGCGCCTGATTCTGGGAAATGACTCCGGAAACCTGGAAAGGATTTTCACTCAAGTGGGTGGTCAGTTGGTGGGCCTTAAATTCAGCCGTGATTATGAGCGCGAGGCAGACGAGTTCTCAGTGAAATATTTGGGAGCGACTGATTTCTATGCCTGCGATGGTGCGGCTGGTTTTTTCCAGAAAATGCTGAACCTTGAGAAACGCGGCAATCCGCCGGAGTTTATCAGCACCCACCCCTCGCCGGGAAACCGGGTTCAGGAGATCCAGGCCCAGGCACGTCAGCAGGGTTGCCAAACCGCGGCAGCCTCTCAAACCGGGTATCAGGAATTTAAAAGGAATCTGGGTTTATAACTCCGTACATATACCTGGCGTAAAATCAGGTATCTCCACCAGAACACTTCCAGATGGAAAAGGATATAAAAAAAACCTTGGGCAAAATCATTGAGAACGCTGACGACCAGTTCGATTTTTTCATGCAGCGGGTCAGGAACCGTTTTGGCCTTTACAAACCCTTACAGATTGTGGCTTACCGAAGCTACGGAACCCTGAACAGGTTGTACCTGAAGGGACGCGTTTTAGCCAACAAGGGCATCACCTCGGCCGCCGACAATGACACGCTTTTAAAGAACTTGGTGAACATGTACCGCCGCTTTGAAAGCGATGAAGTGCGCGATGCGCAGTTGCGCGTGGTCTTCCAAAACCAGGAACACAACGTCATCACTGACAAAGAAGGATATTTCGTAATCAACCTGGAGCCAAAAACGCCTCTTCAGGTTGAGGACATCTGGCACCCTATGGAAGTGGAGTTGATCAAAGCCGATATTGAATCTTTTGAGCCAGGCATCAAAACCAAGGCCCACGTGCTGGTGCCCCCACCCGATGCTGAATACGGCATCATCTCAGACATTGACGACACTATTGTGCTTACCTCGGCTACTGATATCATCAAGATGTCGCAGCAAACGTTCATGAACAATGCCCGGACAAGGCTACCATTTGCGGGGGTCTCGGCGTTTTACCGGTCCCTTCAGTTAGGGCGCAACGGCAAACGCAACAACCCCTTCTTTTACGTGAGCAGTAGTCCCTGGAACATGTATGACCTGCTTCACGATTTCTTGGATATCAACGACATTCCGGCCGGCCCTCTGCTCCTTCGTGATTTCGGGCTGATGCAGAACAAATTCTTCGGGGCAGATCACATGAGCCATAAGTTCAAAGAAATCCAGAACATCCTGCTCACCTACCCGCACCTGAATTTCGTGCTCATCGGGGACAGCGGGCAACAGGATGCGCCCATCTACAAGGAAGTGATTAAACAGTTTCCGGGCCGTATCATCTGTGTGTACATCCGGGATGTGGAATTACCTGACCGGGCTCAAATGGTAACCACCATCTCAGAGGAGCTGAAAGGAACCGTAGAAATGCTGCTCGTAAAAGACACCGCCACCGCCGCCAAACACGCCGCGGACACTGGGCTTATCTACCATGAAGAAATTGAGAAAGTGGAAGAACAGAAAGCCATAGATAAGAGTGCCGCCCCCGGAACCCCCACCGAGCAGGCTCCTGCGCCTATCAGCAAGGACACCCGTAAAATTCAGTCCTGAGTCTAAAGTAGGTAGCCTCTTCAATATAAACAATTGCGGAGGAAGCCTTAAAAAGCCAATCTGTTTTCAAGCTGTTTTTATCAAAATGGCCTTCAAACGGGATGGCTTATTCATGCCAAAACGGATTGGTATCTTTAGAAAAGCTGGTAATTGGTTATCTTAAATTGTCACGAAGAACTGACCGATAGCGCAAGCGCCGTGAAGCAGAGTTAAGGGAATCTGTCTGGTCCAGGAAAGTGTACAGATTGTAATCCTCGAAGCCGTTCTTCCAAATATCACTGGTGCCGGTACCGTAAGGATTGTGAACACAGGAAGCGGATCCGTTGGGATGGATGTAGATCAGGCCCCAGTTGGCGGGAAGATCGTCTGCCTTTACCAGGTTAGCGGGAACGCAAAGAAACCGGAACCTCCCCATTCCTTTTTCGGGAACTTGCCAAATCTCTTTGTGGATGCTCTGCAAGAAATACGGGCGCGAAACGTCCACTTTAATAGCGATGCTCTTCCCAAAGGAACCCACGCCAATGACATCCGGATACAGTTCTGAATGCTGCTTACTCACGAAATCCTTAAAGGCTATGGCACAACCAGCTTCTTTCAGAACCCATTTATAAACAATCTCAACTAAGTCTGTATGCGTCACGAAGGGTACTCAAATAGGTTATTTCTACTTATTTGAAGGGTAAATAACAGAATTCTTTTCGAAAATGCTGCAAATTCTTTTATCTCTGCTTCTCCTTGTATAGACCAGAAAGCCCTGAAACCTTTGATAAACAAAGCCAAGCCACAAAATTGCACCTTGTTTTTAAACCCATGTTTTTCCTTCCCTTTTCTCAAAACAGGAGTAAAACGAAAGCATAGGCAACCTAAAAATTGGCTGGTGAAGGTTTTAGTGGTTCTCTATTGCAGCCACTTTTTAATGTAGGTGCTGCCTCCCAACCGGTTCATGTTCCGGACGATGTTCCGGCGGCGTCTTAGCGTGTACCCCGAGGGTTTTGCCGCCGAGTACCGGATGGGGTTTGGCAGGACAGCGGCCAACAAGGCGGCTTGCTGTCTTCCCACGTCTTTAGGGGCACATTTGAAGTATTTCCGGCTGGCGGCATGCACCCCAAACACATGGTCGCCCATCTCCGCGATGTTCAGGTACACTTCCATGATGCGTTCCTTGCCCCACAGCAGCTCTATCATGAAGGTAAAGTACATTTCAACCCCTTTTCTCAGGTAACTTCTGCCATGCCACAGGAAAACGTTCTTTGCCACCTGTTGGCTGATGGTGCTTCCCCCTATGGTTTTCTTACTGGACATGTTCCGCTGGAAGGCCTGTTTGATTGCTTTAAAGTCAAAGCCGTTGTGGGTGATGAACAGTTGGTCTTCGGCGGCAATCACGGCCAGAGGTAAATTCACCGACATGTCCTCTAACTCCACAAACTGGTGCTGCACCTGGTCTATCTTCTGGGTTTTAGGTGAGGGCTCAGACCGTTTCAAGAGCATGTGCAGCGTAGCCGGCGGATCTAACCACCGGTAAACCAGCACCCAAAGCACCGTTACCAGGAAAAGGGTAATGCACAGCTTTAGGAAAAGCCACCGGGCATCTGCCCACGTAAAAGGAACCGAAATCTGCTGTTTCGCCATAAAAGAACCTACGCTGCCTGCACTTTAAAAACTACGTGAAAGACAAAAATACAGAAATAGTGGCAGCATGAAGAAAGCCTTTTTATATTAGAAGCTCTTACCTACCGCTTTACCCCCAATTATGAGCAGATTTTTACCCCTTTTCCCGTTGAACATAGTGGTCTTTCCGGGGGAGAAACTCAACCTGCATATTTTTGAACCCCGTTACCGGCAGCTCATCATGGAGTGCCAGACCAATGATACCACCTTTGGCATTCCGGTGTACCTGGAGAAAGGACTTGGCGAATACGGGACCGAAATCAAGATCCTGAGCCTTGAGAAAAAATACCTGGGCGGGGAAATGGACATCAAAACCAAAGGGCTGAGTATCTTCAAGATAAAAGAATTCCAGCGACAGGTGCCGGGCAGGCTTTATTCGGGCGGAGAGATAGAGGACTTGCCCCTCATCCAGGATGAAAAACCCTACCAACGGCTTCAGATCGTGGACTTACTGAAACAGCTGTACGGAGCCTTGGGCATCCAGTCGCTCATGCTCAACCTGCGGGATAACTTTCAGTCCTATGATGTGGCGCACCACCTTGGCTTTTCTATTGAGCAGGAGTATGAACTGTTGCAGTGCGCCCGCGAAAGCGAACGGATGGAAATCATCCTGAATCACCTTACCCGCATTTTGCCGGTGGTCTTGGAAACAGAGCGCCTAAAGGAACGGGTGAAACTCAACGGCCATTTCAAACACCTTATTCCGCCCAACTTTTAGTTCTCCTTAAGAGTATTAAGAAAAGCGATTAAGGCGTATACCTTTCACAATGCTCTACACCATAGCCCTTCTTGTTCTTCTGGCGCTTACTATCTGGTTTACCTGGGCCTACCTGCGGGAACGCAAATACCGGAAAAAACCATTTTACTCTTTGTCTGAAATAGGATGGCGTACCACTTCTCCGCCGCCGCTTGACCAAAGAACCCATTCCATTGCCATGGTAGGTGATATTGGAAAGAACGGCTCCGTAGAAGATGATCCGCTGATGCAAGCTGTTCAATCCTGGATAAATGAGGCGGGGGAAAACAGTACCATTCTTTTACTGGGAGACAACGTCTACCCTACAGGCCTTCCTCCGGTTGAAAGTTTCAGACACCCGGCTGCCATTCAGAAACTGGACTACCAGCTTTCACTTTTCCAGAACTACCGGGGCAAGGTCATTTACCTGAGCGGAAACCATGACTGGAACAAGGGACGACAAGACGGTTATTCTTTTGTATTGCGGCAGGAAAAGTACATCATTGAAAAACTGCAGGACAATAACGCCTACCTACCCCGTGGAGGAACTTTGGGCCCTGTGACATGGGAAATCAATGACCAGCTTCTGATACTGGTAATCAATACGCAGTGGTGGGTGCAGGCAGGCTTTAAACCCCTTGAGAAGAAACCTGGTGAAGCTTACCGTATCTCTCGTGATTTTTACCCGGCCTTACAGGCTTTGCTGGAAGAGAACAAACATCGCTTCATTGTACTGGCCGCTCATCATCCGTTGTACAGCAATGCCCTGCACGGCGGTAAGTTCACAGTAAAACAGCACCTGTTTCCGCTTACGTTTATTAACAAGAGAGCATTGATTCCGTTGCCTTTGGCAGGTTCCCTCTTCAGGTTATACCGCAAATACATGGGCATGCACGAGGACATGTCTTATCCGCCTTACCGAAAGTTCAGACGAAGGCTGCTCCGGATTCTGCACCAGTACAACTCCATTTTTTACGTGGCGGGCCATGACCACAACCTGCAATATTTTCAGGTTAAAGGAAACCATTATGCGGTGAGCGGCTCAGGAAGTAAAACCAATTTTGTGGCTAAAGGAGGCAAGGCTTCATTTGCGCACGAAAACAAAGGGTTTATGGTTTTAGACCAGTACAAAGACGGCACCATCTGGCTGCGCGTGATTGAACCTGCCCTCACCCTGGGCGAGGAGCCAATACTCGCTTTTCAAAAGTGTATCTACCCGGCCCCAGTGGCTCCTACTCTTCGGGCAGAGGCAAAATAACTTTAAGGCTTTTGTGCTGCACGGTAAATTCAATTTGGTTGCCTAGATCCTCGGGCTCTCCGTCAATCTGCGACATTTCCCCGGAATGGTTGATGATAGTGGCGGCGCTGCAACTGAAGCGGTGAGTATAAACGGAGTCATCAATTGTGTCTGTATACAATCGATACAGAATTCCCAGGCTTGAAGCTTTGGGGAAAGGCTCCAAAATGCAAATCTCGAAGTTCCCGTCATTAATTACGCCCGTTGGATTGATAGCGGCATTACTTCCGAAGGCGCGGGCATTGGTCACAGTGATCATGAATGCCTCACCCTCGAATATGGTTTTCCCCTCGGCCATGATGGTGTATTTCTTGGGTTCGTAGCCCATGAATTCCTGCATGGCAATCCAGGCGTAAGCTCCAGGACCACGGGTATCTCCGTTACAGAATCGATTCACCACCAAAGCATTGAAGCCCATATCGCAGATATGAATGGAAAGTAATCCGTTTACATCCAAGGTGTCAATGGAGAGTTTTTGATGGGCTACCAACAACTGCAAGGCTTCGTCAAAGTTCTGCGGAATACCCAAATCCTTTGATAGTCCGTTCCCTGAGCCTTGCGGGATAATGGCCAGCGCCACGTCTGTTTTCACCACCGACTTCGCTACCAGGCTGACCGTTCCATCTCCCCCCACGGCACATACTATCTCCGGATCATAGGCTTTGATTTTTCCTTTCAACTTTTCCTCATCCTTTTCCCCGGTGGTCTTGAACAATTCTGCCGGGAACTCATGCTGCCGGCAAAAAGTCATCAGGTCTTCAATCAACTCCTCCTTGTCAATATCACCAGATATTGGATTCACCACGAAAAGTATCTTAGCCATAATTTCTACTACCGTAAAGATTTTTGATAAAGCCGTTTAACGGCTCTTTTCTGGAAAGTACGCTTAAAATAGGAATTATTTACTGGACCAATCCCCGGGGTAAGCCATTGGGGAAATTCTCGGCAATGGCTTGTTCAATCCGGGCAACCCTGTTCTCAGGATTGGGATGGGTCTGGAAGAACTCTGACCCTCCCCTGCTCCCTCCTTCTGAAAGAACTTCCATCACCCCAATCATGGCTCTTGGGTCATACCCTGCCTGAGCGGTAAAGGAAACTGATAAAAAATCAGACTCCAATTCATCGTCCCGGCCATATTTAAGATCCAACAGTTTCCCGATCATGGCGGCCGCAGCGGCGGCACTGGCACTGGATGGATTCTGCGGGTCGAAGGTAGCTACGGCAGCGGCACCGGTGAGACCTTGGGTAAACCTGCTTTTGGCAATCTGCTCCGCTGAGTGGCGGGCCACCACGTGGCCAATTTCATGTCCTAAAACACCTGCTACCTGGCCTTCGGTCTTCAACCTGGAAAGCAGCCCGGCGGTAATAAACACCTGACCACCCGGTAAGGCGAAAGCATTGATGGTGCTTTCATCGGCGAGTAGGTGGAAATCAAATTGGTACGGGGTCTCCCTGGCTTTGGTGCTTTGCACTATCCGTTGGCCTATCTCTTTTACCTTGGCAGCGGCCTGCTGATCTTGGTGAAGGCCGCCATATTGCTGGGCCATTTCTGGGGCCGCCTGTAACCCTAAGGCTATTTCCTGGTCAGCGCTCATGTTCACGTGTTGGGTCTCGCCGGTCACCGGATTATACTCCCGGTTACACCAATAGGTAAGAAAGGAAAAGGCCGCAATCAGCAAGCCAATCACCAACCGTATAGAACCTCTCATATTTGCAGTTTTCTTAGTCCTTTGTTTCTATTCTCTCTTGATGCCTTATTCGAACTACAAAGAGAGTATGTGTGAAATAACGGCAATGCTGGTACTTGGTTGCGAGAACTACGTAGGGGTTCAGGAGATTAATCCGCTTGATATAGGTAGATTACTATATCAATTTTGATTGTACATACGTAAGAATGCCTGTAGCGCCAATGGGCGTTTTTTTCACTTAGAATAAACTGAAATGAATCTAAAAAGAACTTTCGGCGCTATTTTAACAATCCTAGGGATTGTGGGCGTCATTTGGGGGGCTTACGCCTTTTTGGCCCATGGTGATTCCATGAACCAGATTTCCTCTTTGGTTCCGTTTGTGGTAGGACTGATCTTCTTCTTTACCGGAATCAGTCTCATCAAAGGCACCAAGGATACTGCCTGATCAAACCCAATCAATAACGCATAAAAAGCAGAAGCCGACCTTTTCAGGTCGGCTTCTGCTTTTTATGGAAAAGTTAATCTCTGATTTCTTATTTGCTCAACAATTTTGCCTGCTTCGCCAGGATTTCGGTCTCAAAACGCTTAATGGCAGAATCTGTATCGAGGAAGGCTGAAGTGTAGTTGGCAGAAGGCCCATCGATGTACAGGCAGGTTCCGCCTTTGATCAACTGCACTACCTCTGTGGTGATCTCTTTAGGTAAAGCGGGGCAACCGTGGCTGCGACCTAATCGGCCATGTTGCTTTACAAAAGACTCACTTACATAATCAGCTCCGTGTACCACTACGGCGCGGCTTTTAGCATTGGTATTGAAGCCCCGGTCTAAACCGTTCAGCTTAAGCGATAAACCATGCTTGCCTATGTAGGTGTTCTCAGTGACATAAAAACCAAGGCTGCTCATGTGTGAGTTTACCACGTTTGAGAATTTCACGGCTTTTTCATTTCCAGAACCCATACCGTGGGCTACAAGGCTGTGGTATAATACTTTCTTTTTATTCAGGTCAACAATCCACAAACGCTTTTCAGTGCTGGGTTTGTTGAAATCAATTACTGTTAGAAGATCTTTGGTGCGGCTTAATTTGTTCTTCTCTTTCAGGTTATAAAAACCTGTAGCGGCTCTTTTGAAAACATCAAAGTCTAATCCTTTTTTTCTAAGGTCCGCCTCATCATAAAGGTTCTCCAGGAAGTCGTCAAAGGCTGCTCTGCTAGAGGCAACAACAACTTCAGAAGCGGCCGCAGTAGAACCGTTGCTGGTAGCGGTAGCACTGTTGGCAGGAGAAATAAAAGTGAGTATGGAGAAGAAAGAGAAAGCCGAAATTATTTTGTTCATGCTGTTTTTCTTAGCGTGTGACATCGTTATAACCCAGTTACTGTCTACTTTTGTTCCAAGTTTAGCAAAATAAGCCCAAATAGACTACAAAAACAGATGGTTAAAAATGGGTTTATGACACAATTTCAAAACATTATGAAGATACTAACTTCCGCAAAACAATATAGAATTTACTTCTTGTTTTTCTATTTCTTAGCTGTCTTTCTCTGCTCCTGCACTTCACCGGTGAGCGACTTTGATTTCGATTCCAAAACCTGGAAAAACGACTTAAATGGCTGTAAAGGAGATCGGGTGAACTTAAGAGAGCAGATTGAATCAATCAGGCTTAAACTAGGTGGTTTACACGAGAGTGACATAAGGAAGTTGCTGGGTAAGCCAGATGCACAGCAGTTACTGGAAAACAGCCAGGAAATCTATATTTACTACATCACCTCCGGACCAAAATGCACTTCTGCGGCCAGCCAGCAAAGCAAGGAGAAAGAAGCCCTCACCGTTCGGATGGATGCCCTAGGCAACGTTCGGGAGGCGAATATCTTCAAGGAATAACTCCTGCCTAAAAAAAGAAAGCCATTCTCCTCTAGGGGAGAACGGCTTTCCAGGCAAGCGTCAAATCTTAGTTTTTGACTTTCTTTTTCGTTGTTTCTGTTTTAATCTTCACCTTATCGTTCTCCACTTTAGATTTACCTTCTGGAGTGATGATCTTAGTTTCTGATGGGGAAGATTTATACTTAACGGCATCTGTTTTCAGTTTCTCAGAGTTGCCTTTCACTTTCATCTCGCCGCTGGCAGACTCGGCTTTCATCTTGTTGTCTTCCAGCTTCACTTTATCTGAACCGCTTTCCATTTTCACTTTATCGTCCTTCACCTTAATTTCGGTGTTGGCAGATCCTGTTGTGGTGGTTCCGGTTGTGGTAGAAGCATCAGTAGCCGTTCCGGTAGTTAACGTGGTAGAACCTCCTGAGGTATTGGTGCTGGAAGCTTCTGTTCCTGTTGTGGAAGGAGAAGTAGCTACTGCGCGGCCATCCATTTCAAGATAAGCGGTAAATTGCTTTGGAGTTAGAATTTGAGCGAACTCCTGATCCAATTGCTCGTTTACTTCTTTGATTTTGGCATCGCGCATTTGCGCATCGGTAGCATACATTTTCTCAATCTCGCTGAACTTGTCAAATCTTGCTTGGTTCAGGGCTTTCAATTTAACGTACTGGCCTTCGTTTAACTCCAGTTCATTGTACATTTGGCGGCTCATTTCTTGGGCGCTCATAGAAAGAACGGCACGGGAAGCGGCGGCAGTACCCGTTAAATTTGTTTGAGCTTGGGCTGAATAAACGGCTCCGATAAAAAGGGCTGATAGTAATAATTTTTTCATGGTGTTGTTGACGCTTTAGGTAGATTTAGATCAAATTTCTTCGTGTTATTATATATGTCCTTTAACGCATCAAAAACCATCATAGTTATAGGAAATTTAATATTTTGTTATTGCACTTAACTCATATTCACAAATTGAACTACCAAAACAATTGTCTTTGCAAGAAGCTATTATATATAGCTAATAACGCATATTTAAACCATATTTCGCATTTTCCAGCTTCTATTCTCTCAAAACAGCGTTTAAAGGTATAATCTTCAATAGTGTTTTACCTGTTTTTACATTCATTGTTTCTACAAACATCTTTTCTTGAATTCCCTAAATAGTATACTTTATTTATCTCAAAGATTTTTTCCATAAAAAAAGCCCGACTATCAAATAGCCGGGCTTAAGGTTTAAATGGAATATTCCGTATCAGGAGGTGAGTTTATGGTCTGGTTTCTTGAAAAACTGCATGGCAATGTACCCTACAAAGGCCCCGATTACCACACCCATCAGAATCCAGGTGATGGCCAAAAGCCAAATGGCTTGTTCGTTGCCATATGATTCATCTGCCATGTAAGGATAAGACAAAGCCAGGTTGAAGACTTTATCAATAACTACCTGGAAAATGGTAAACAGCACAGATGCTACCAGGCCCACGAAAAAACCTACGCCAATTCCTTCTAAATACCCAATCTTACCTGCTTTCCCTATTTTATGCCGGCGAATGGCCATGCAAATTCCAATGACCAGGATAATACCGGTTAAGAAATGAAGTGATACATTTTCTAGGAGGCCCAGCAACCTTAGCAAGACCATATAAATGATTGCGGCAATGCCCGTCATAATTCCAAAATAGGTACCCGTTTTCTGTACCGTTGTCCTACGTTGTTCCATTTTAGTTTTATTTTGTTTTAAGTTCAGTTTAAGAGAGAACAGGTTCTCAGGGCCTACCTTTAAAAAGTAGATATGATTAATTATATACTTGATTCCGGGAAGAGGTGTTGTGCTAATGCTGTATTTTTTACGTTGGCCTGCCTCTTTGTAACACCTGAAAGCCATTCTTGTTTTCGCTGAACTGATTTAAGGCTTTGATTGTCTGTAATCTAGGGCAAGGAACCCCAAAAGCGGTTTTGAGCGACAGGTAAGGCGCTTTTCAGTTCTTTTGGTAACTTCGCCCCAGAAACTCTATTATATAGAAAGAAAAAGCATGATCAGTACTAGCAACGTTAGTCTTGGCTACGGCAAACGAACCCTTTTTGAAGATGTCACCATCAAGTTCTCTCCCGGCAACTGTTACGGTCTTATTGGGGCCAACGGAGCGGGTAAGTCAACTTTCCTTAAAATATTATCTGGGGAGATAGACCCCAACACCGGTACCGTTGATATTCCCGCTAAAATGCGCCTGGCGGTTCTTAAACAGAACCACTATGAGTATGATGAGTTTCCGGTCCTTCAGACTGTGATCATGGGCCACAAACGCCTGTGGGACATCATGAATGAGAAAGACGCCATCTACGCCAAAGAAGACTTCACCGAGGAAGACGGCATGCGTGCCTCTGAACTGGAAGCCGAGTTCGCTGACATGGAAGGCTGGAACGCTGAGTACGAAGCCGGTGAATTGCTGAGCGGTTTGGGTATTCAACCAGACATGCACTATACTTTGATGAAAGATCTTGGTGGTAATGAGAAAATCCGTGTCTTATTGGCGCAGGCGTTGTTTGGTAACCCAGACATTCTGCTCCTGGATGAGCCTACCAACCACCTGGACGCTGAGTCCATCATGTGGCTGGAGAACTTCCTTGACAATTTCCAGAACACCGTTATTGTGGTTTCCCACGACCGCCACTTCCTGGATGCCGTGTGTACCCACGTGGCAGACATTGATTACGGCAAGATTCAGCTATACGCCGGTAACTACTCATTCTGGTATGAATCAAGCCAACTTGCCTCAAAACAACGCACCGACGCTAACCGCAAAACCGAAGATAAGCGTAAGGAATTACAGGCGTTTATCGCCCGTTTTAGCGCAAACGCCTCTAAATCAAAGCAGGCAACCTCGCGGGCTAAATTGTTGGAGAAGCTGACGCTGGAAGATATTAAACCATCTAGCCGTCGGTACCCTTACATCCAGTTCAAGCAGGAACGTGAAGCTGGTAACCAGTTGTTGCAGGTAGATAACCTGACAAAAAGCGGCGAAGACGGTCTTCTGTTCAAGGATGTTACCTTCACCGTTGACAAGAAAGACAAAATCGCCCTTATCAGCCGGAATGACCTGGCGGCGACTACCTTCTTCAAGATTATCATGGGAGAAGCCACGCCAGACAAAGGCGAATATAAGTGGGGAACTACCATCAGCACCGCTTACTTCCCTAAAGACAATAACGAGTTCTTTGACACTGACCTTAACCTGGTAGATTGGCTTCGTCAGTTCTCCGTGGAGAAAGACGAAAGCTTCATCCGTGGATTTTTGGGCCGGATGCTTTTCTCCGGCGAGGAGTCACTGAAGAAAGCTAGGGTATTATCAGGAGGGGAGAAAGTACGCTGTATGCTGTCCCGCATGATGTTGCAGAGCGGTAACATGCTGGTACTGGATGAACCCACCAACCACTTGGATCTGGAATCCATCACCGCTTTGAACAACGGCCTGAAAGATTTCCAAGGCTCCCTCCTGTTCAGCTCCCATGACTTGCAGTTCGTGAACACCATTGCCGACCGCATCATTGAAATCACCCCTAGCGGAATCATTGACAAACGGATGAGCTATGAAGAGTACCTCACCAACGAAGACATTAAAGCCTTGCGCGCTCAGATGTACGGGGTAAACTCCCTGGTGTAATCCTGATTCAGGGCTGGTTTTCCAGAAATAAGCTTAAAACAAAAAGGGCGACCCATTTGGGCCGCCCCTTCTGTTTTTGGTATAGTCTACACTTTACCCGCGTATCAATCTTAGTAAAACAGCCACAATGGCAATCACCAACAATACGTGGATGATCCCGCCAACCTGATCGCCGAATCCTAAGAACCCGATGAGCCATACAATTACAAGCACTACCGCAATGATGTACAGTAAGTTTCCCATAATTCTATTTTAAACTGTTTTCACAAAGTGACAGTGCTACCTTATGCGGAGCAGTAACGTTAGGCCCTGCGTATCAGGCGAAGCAACACGGCGATCACCGCGATTACTAACAGAACGTGAATAATGCCACCTACTTGATCTCCGAATCCTAAGAAGCCGATCAGCCAGATAATTACCAGCACTACTGCGATGATATACAATAGATTTCCCATAGTTTTAGTTGTGTTTGGTTTTGGTTAGTTGTTTTAAGAAAGCAATACAACTTGCGTTCCTATATTGATTTTTCTGCTTGTACGCAAGAATATTTGAAAAGATTTATATAGGTTTTTAAAAACATTTAAATCGTTCAACTTCTGCATTTTAATTTTTCAAAGGATGATTGGTTGATGCTTCCCTCCTTTTCGGGAAACCTTGCGCCCCTTTGGAAATATCATAGCTTTGTACCTTTATCGTACGAACTAACGCTCATTCACTAATTTTCCCTCTATATGAACATAGCCGTCATCGGATCAGGCACTATGGGCAACGGCATCGCCCACGTTTTCGCCCAGAACTCCTTCTCCGTTTCCCTGATTGATATTTCCCAGGATTCCCTCACCAAAGCACTGGCCACCATCTCCAAAAACCTGGACCGAATGGTCAGTAAAGGGATCGTGACCGAGGAGCAGAAAAGTGAGACCCTTCAGCGCATCACCACGTTCACCAGCCTGCAGGAAGGCGTAAAGAACGCTGACTTAGTAGTAGAAGCCGCCACCGAAAAAGTAGACATCAAACTGGACCTTTTCCGCCAGCTGGAGAGTTTCACCAAGCCTTCCTGTATCCTGGCCAGCAATACCTCCTCTATTTCTATCACCAAAATTGCCTCGGTAACCCAGCGTCCCGACAAAGTGATTGGCATGCACTTCATGAATCCGGTGCCGGTGATGAAACTGGTGGAAGTAATCAGAGGCTATTCCACCAGCGATGAGGTGACGAACCAAATACTTGACCTTTCCCGACAACTCGGAAAAATCCCCGCTGAGGCAAATGACTACCCTGGCTTTGTGGCCAACCGCATTCTTATGCCCATGATCAATGAAGCCATTTATTCTTTGTTTGAAGGAGTGGCCGGAGTAGAGGAAATTGACACCATTATGAAGCTGGGCATGGCGCACCCCATGGGCCCCCTTCAACTCGCCGACTTCATTGGCCTAGACGTTTGTTTGTCTATCCTGCGGGTGCTGCATGACGGTTTCGGAAACCCCAAATATGCACCATGCCCACTGCTGGTGAATATGGTACAGGCAGGGCATAAAGGGGTGAAAAGCGGCCAGGGCTTCTACAGCTATACCCATGGCACCAAAGACCTTGTAGTAGCAGACACTTTCAAGAAGCGATAAACTACTAAATAACCAAAAAGGGTTATTTCCTGATATTACATTTAATGGGGAGCTTGAGCCAGCTTAAATAAAAACCTTCTGTATGGGTTCGTTCAGGTTGACCTAAATCGAGATGCTCACCATCATGAACAATTAGGAGTTGATGATAAAACAGAAGGGACCAGTAAATGCTGGTCCCTTCTGTTTTTAGGGTGTTATATGAAAAACAGGTCCTAAACGGCTACTGCGTTTTCGCGCAGGGCATCGTTCAGTGAGGTTTTCAAGTCAGTGCTTTCTTTCCGCTGCCCGATGATCAAGGCGCAAGGAACCTGGAAAGAACCAGCTGGGAATTCTTTGGTATATGAACCTGGGATTACAACTGAACGAGGCGGCACATAGCCTTTGTATTCTTTTGGTTCAGCGCCAGTCACGTCAATGATTTTAGAGGAACCCGTGATGCACACGTTAGCCCCAATCACCGCTTCTTTACCGATGTGGCAACCTTCCACCAAGATGCTGCGAGACCCGATGAAGGCACCATCTTCAATAATAACGGGAGCAGCCTGAACGGGCTCCAACACGCCCCCCAATCCAACACCACCGCTCAAGTGCACGTGCTTGCCTACTTGCGCACAAGAACCTACCGTAGCCCACGTGTCTACCATGGTTCCTTCGTCTACATAGGCGCCAATGTTGGTGTAAGAAGGCATCAAAATAACTCCTTTAGAAATGTACGCTCCGTACCGCGCCAACGCATGAGGTACCACCCGAATACCCAGTTGGGCGAACCCGCTCTTCAACGGAATCTTGTCGTGGAACTCAAAAGGACCCGCCTCAATTGTTTCCATCTGCTGGATGGGGAAATACATGAGCACGGCTTTTTTAACCCACTCATTCACCTGCCACTTCTCAGTGCCGGTGGGCTCCGCCACGCGCAGTTCCCCGCGGTCCAGGTGGTGGATCACACATCTGATGGCTTCCTGGGAGCTTTTAAGCCCCAATAAAGACCGGTCATCCCAGGTCTTTTCTATCGCTTCTCGTAAATCGTTCATTTCGTCTTTGTGAAAGAATAAGAGGTCAAAATTATTAAATTGTGGCGATGATTCGAAAACGAATTCTGCTGGCCTCTTTGTTGAAGCCGGTTTCTGACACCCGTTTATACGAGAAAATAGGCCAAAGCCTGGTTAAACTCCCTGAGTTTGACGTACATATAGCCGGATTTCAATCCAAAGCTCCCGCTGCTTCTCAAAGTCAACGAATTACCGCTCACCCCATCTTTAACTTCAAAAGGATGTCGGTTCAGAGGTTCACAGCCCAGGTGAAATTTTGGAGACTTCTGAAAGAACTTAAACCTGATTTGCTTCTGGTGGCTACCCATGAGCTCTTACCCATTGGGTGGTGGTATTGCAAGCAACACAACTGCAAGTTGGTGTACGATGTGCAGGAAAACTACTTCCTGAACCTTACTACCCAAAAGGTATACCCTGGTATCTTGGGAAAGGCCTTCGGATTCGGCGTGCGCCTCCTTGAGAAACTCCTAGCACCGGGGGTTGACCATTTTTTTCTGGCTGAGAAATCCTATGCCCAGGAGTTGCCGTTTCTGGACAACAGGTACACGGTTCTTCAAAACAAATATCTTCCGCCTGCCGCTTGTGAAACGCCTAAAAGATCTTTGCCGGTTTCCCTGAAAGAAGTGCAGCCGCTTAGATTGCTTTTCTCGGGGACCATTTCACGGTTGTATGGCGTGCTGGAAGCAATAGAGTTCACAAAGCAGCTACGGGCCTGGGTGCCGGATGCAGAACTCATCATTATTGGTTATTGCGCCGATGCTGCCTTTCTGCAGGAACTTACTTCACGGATACAAGAACTTCCTTTTGTGCAATGGATAGGTGGTGCTCACCTGGTGCCCCATGAAGAGATCCTGACCCAGGAGCAAGTACATCACATCGGTCTTCTCCCCTATCATCCGCACCCAAGCACGTTTAATTGTATCCCTACTAAGTTATTTGAATACATGGGGAACGGCTTGGTGGTGATCACCCAAGAAAACCCCTTGTGGGAGGAAATACTGAAACAAACCAACGCTGGGTTTTCTCACCGTTTTTCCGAAAACCTTACCAAAAACAAAGTGGAGGTTCTCCTAAACAGCACGTACTACCATCGGGGAATTCCCTCAGAGGTGTTCTGGCAGGAAGAAGAGCAGCAAACGCAAGTCATCCTAAAAGGTTTGCTGAAAATTTAAGTTGCTTCAAAATATTTTTAGACAAACCTAAACTTTTATTTCCTTTCACGTATATTTGACAAACTATGAGCAAAGAACTAAGAAACTCCCGTATTGCTGGCCTCGGCCACTATGTACCTGAAAAGGTTGTGAAGAATTCTGATCTGGAAAAATTAATGGATACCTCAGATGCCTGGATTGTAGAACGGACCGGCATAAATGAGCGTCGTTACTTTGAACCAGGCAAGGATACCACCGCTAACATGGCAGCTAATGCAGCCCGGAAAGCCTTGGAGAAAGCCGGTTTGGAGGCCAAAGACCTGGACATGATTGTCTTCGCAACGTTAAGCCCAGACTACTTCTTTCCGGGATCAGGGGTATTGCTCCAGCGCGAATTGGGCATCTCAGACATACCTTGCTACGATGTCCGCAACCAGTGCTCGGGCTTTATCTATGCGCTTTCACTGGCAGACCAGTTCATCAAAACCGGCATGTATGATAATGTGCTGGTAGTGGGTTCTGAAATCCATTCCTCGGGGCTGGACTTTTCAGACAAAGGCCGGTCTGTTTCAGTGATTTTTGGCGATGGCGCCGGAGCCGCGGTTTTGACTCCTTCTGGTAGCTTAGACCGGGGCATTCTGTCCACCCACTTACATGCTCAGGGAGAATTTGCTGAAGAACTCATGACCAAAGGGCCATCCAGCAATGATGCGGAGCGGCTTACGTACCAGACCATTGACAGCGGGGACATTTTCCCTATTATGAACGGAAGCACCGTGTTTAAACACGCGGTAACCCGTTTTCCAGAGGTGATCAACGAAGCTCTGACTCATAATGGCGTTACTGCCGAGGATTTGGACTTAGTGGTACCGCATCAGGCTAACCTGCGCATTACCCAGTTCATTCAGCAGAAAATGAAATTACCAGACAACAAAATCTTCAGCAACATTCAGAAATACGGGAACACTACGGCTGCCTCGGTACCCATCGCGTTTTCCGAGGCTTTTGAGGAAGGCCGCGTGAAAGAAGGTGATCTCATCTGCCTGGCAGCTTTTGGAAGTGGTTTCACCTGGGCTTCTGCCTTAATACGTTGGTAGATTATAATGCAAAGTACCGCCGAAGAAAACTACATCAAGGCCATCTATAAATTATCTGGGGGTGGGGACCACGCAGTGAGCACGACTGCGCTGTCTGACACCCTGGAAACCAAACCTGCCTCGGTGAGTGACATGCTGCGGAAACTGAGCGCTAAAGACCTGGTGCATTACGTAAAATACCACGGCGTGCAACTCACCGATGAAGGAAAGCGGGTGGCCCTGAAGATCATCCGGAAACACCGCCTTTGGGAGGTGTTCCTGGTGCAGAAACTCCACTTCACCTGGGACGAAGTGCATGAGGTGGCCGAACAGATGGAACATGTGAAATCTGAGTTGCTCATTCAGCGCTTAGATGAGTTCCTGGGCCACCCGCGCATAGATCCACACGGCGACCCCATTCCTACCGAAGCGGGCGAACTGCCCGAGGTGGAGCAACGGACTCTCGCCTCCTTGTCGGTGGAGCAAAAAGGGGTGGTTTGTCGAGTAAAAGACTCGCAACCTGCTTTCCTGCAATACCTTAACCGGGTGGGCATTCAGATTGGCACGCAACTGCAAGTATTGGATAAGATACCGTATGATAACTCTTTAGAAATAAGCATCAATAAGTCTAAATCCGTGATTTTGTCTTCAGATGTACTGGAGAAGATTTTTGTCATCAACCCTTAAGGTGCGATTTAGCGCTGATTTTATGAAAACAGGCTCTAAACGCCTAGGGCTTTGGCCTTTGTTCCTGGCTTTCTTGTTGTTGGCCGCCTGCAACCCAGATGATACTCCGGGAGCCAAGGCCCACCAGCAAGGCAAGCTGTACATCGTGACCACAACCAGCATTCTTCGCGATGCAGTGGCCAACGTGGTAGGCGACCGGGCAGTGGTGACTTCCCTGATGGGAGCTGGCGTAGATCCGCACTTGTACAAAGCCGCCTTAGGTGATTTACAAACTCTGCGCGAAGCAGACGTGATCATCTACAACGGCCTCCATTTAGAGGGCAAAATGGGAGAAGTATTGGAAAAGCTGGCCCGCCAGAAAGTAGTCTGGGCGGCCGCCGAAACCATTCCGGAAAGTCAGCTTCGCAGGCCCCCGGAGTTCCAGGATAGTCATGACCCCCATATTTGGTTTAAAGTGCAGCTTTGGAGCCAGGTGGTGGAGCACATTTCTGAGAAACTACAGGAGCAAGACAAACGCAATGCAAAGGTTTACCAAGCCAACACACAACGCTACCGGGCGCAACTAGACAGCCTCCACCGCTGGACCTTAGAGCAGATCACCTCTATTCCAGACCAGCAACGGATTCTGATCACCGCCCATGATGCCTTCGGGTATTTCGGGGATGCCTACAAAATTAGAGTACAGGGTCTGCAAGGCATTTCAACGGTTTCTGAGTTCGGGCTGCAGGATGTGTCTTCCCTGGTCAACTTCATTGTCTCGCGCAAGGTGAAAGCTGTTTTCGTGGAGAGTTCGGTCTCACAGAAAGCAATTGAAGCGGTGCTGGAAGGATGCCGCCAAAAAGGCCATGAAGTGAAACTAGGCGGCACCCTCTACTCCGATGCCCTCGGAGAAACTAATGGCCCTGCCGGAACTTACGCCGGCATGGTGAAGGAGAACGTTGGAAAGATCGTCAAAGCGCTGAAGTGAAAATCGAAGGAGGGAGTGTTTGAATGATTGAGAGAATGATCCTGGGTAAAATGAAGGTTTGAAGGAATAAATAAAGGAATAGATTGAGGTTGATGGAAGCCTGATTGTTTTGGATTCCTGTTTAAAGCTTTCTTTCAAGAAAATGGGTCTAAATCAAAATGCCTTCTTCAAGTCAAAATTTCAAAATTTGTCATGGGCCATTTCCCGTCCATTGTCCTACCGAAAGGAACTTATGGGCAAATGGTAACATAGCAGCTAAATGAATTACTCAGCAGTTTGATGCTAAAGTGTTTCTAAGTGGTACTTTAAAAAATAAAAGAGTCTTGATCCCCCTTAAAAAATTAGCTTCTAAACACTTACAACCAAATTATTAAACAAAGTCTTAAGCTTGCTTTCATATAAAATCCATGATACAACACGTAACGGATCCGGTTTTAGAGGTGCATGATCTTACGGTAAGCTATCAGCGGAAACCTGTGCTGTGGGATGTGGACCTTACCCTTCCCAAACAGGCCTTGGTGGGCATCATCGGGCCAAACGGGGCCGGTAAATCAACCTTGATCAAGGCTATTATGGGATTATTGCCCCTGAACAGCGGCTTTGTGGAGTTGTTCGGGAAATCACTGGAGGAGGTCCGGAAAAAAGTTAGTTATGTGCCTCAACGGGAGTCGGTGGACTGGGATTTTCCTGCCTCAGCCTTGGATGTGGCCATGATGGGAACCTACGGAGGATTAGGGCTTTTCAGGAGGCCAGGGTCAAAGCAACGCCAACAGGCCATGGAGGCCCTGGAAAAAGTAGGCATGCAGGACTTTGCCAACCGGCAGATCTCCCAGCTTTCCGGCGGACAGCAACAGCGGGTGTTCCTTTCCCGCGCTTTGGCTCAGGATGCTGACCTATACCTCATGGATGAACCTTTCGCGGGCGTAGACATCGCCACCGAAACTGCCATAATTGAATTGTTGCGCCAGATGCGGGATACCGGTAAAACAGTAGTTGTGGTGCACCATGACCTGCAGTCGGCGCAGGATTACTTTGACTGGATCATTCTGCTCAATATGCGCCTGGTAGCCTCCGGGCCTACAAGCCAAACCCTTACGCCCGATTTGCTAGAAAAGACCTATGGAGGCCGTTTAACCGAGCTAAGCCGCGTGAGTGAATTGCTGCAAAAACAAAACTTCCCCATCAGGGAAACTAAACCGGTGCGCAAATGAACACTCTCTGGGATTTCCTGAGCATGTCAGACGCCAACGTGCGGTTTGTGACCATTGGGTCGGTGTTGCTGGCGGCCAGTTCGGCGGTAGTGGGCTGCTTCACGGTGCTCCGGAAAAGGGCCTTAGTGGGCGATGCGGTGGCGCACTCGGTACTTCCTGGTGTATGCCTCGCCTTTATCTTAACCGGTGAGAAAAACCCGTTGATTCTTCTTCTGGGCTCCTTCCTGACTGGTTGGCTCTCTCTGGTTATCATTGATGTGATCACAGCCAAAAGCCGCATCAAGGAAGACACCGCTATCGGGTTGGTGCTTTCAGTGTTCTTTGGGGTAGGCATTCTTTTTCTGACTTCCATCCAACACTCGGGTAACGCTAACCAGAGCGGCCTGGATAAATTCCTGTTCGGGAGTGCCGCGGCTTTGGTGGGAAAAGACCTCATCACTTTTAGCGCGGTGGCTTTGCTCCTTTTATTGAGTGTGGTGCTGCTGTACAAAGAATTCAAGCTGATTTCCTTTGACATGGCGTATGCCCGTACCATCGGGTTACCGGTACGGGGCCTGGAACTTTTGCTTACGACCCTTACCGTGTTGGCCGTGGTGGTGGGCATCCAATCGGTTGGGGTGGTCCTTATGTCCGCCATGCTCATTACTCCGGCAGCAGCGGCCCGTTTCTGGACCGATCGACTGGGAATGATGATCTTGATTGCGGCCCTCATGAGTTCCTTCTGCGGAGCCGCCGGGGCGTTTGTGTCCTTCACCGCTCCTGCTATGCCCACCGGCCCCTGGATCGTGATGCTTTTGTCTATATTAGCTATTTTCTCGTTCATCATGGCTCCCAGAAAAGGGCTATTGGCCCGGTACCTGCTTCAACGAGGGGTACGGCGGCAAATGACCCGCGAGAACATCCTCAAAACCTTGTTCCACCTGGGCGAGGCAAAGGGAGAATACGAAAGCAGCTATTCGCGTCAACAGATTCTGGAACGCCGCCAGCAACCTCTGAAGCGCATGAAAAAAGCTTTGCAGCAATTAAGCCGCCAGGGGCTCATCAAAAAAAGCAACCGAAATTGGGCACTTACCCCAGCGGGTAAGAAAGAAGCTCAACGGGTGGTTCGGCTGCACCGTCTTTGGGAACTGTACCTGACCCAATACTTGCAGGTGGCTTCTGACCACGTGCACGAAGATGCCGAATCCATTGAACACGTGCTCACGCCTGAACTGGAAAAACGATTGGAAGAGCTTTTGGACTTCCCCACCGCAGATCCGCACCACTCCTCTATTCCGCAACAGCCATGAACATAGATGCCTTCTGGATCATATTTACCGGTGCCCTGGTAGCTATTTGCTGCAGTTTACTGGGCTGTTTCCTGATCTTACGCCGAATGGCCATGGTGGGCGATGCCATTTCCCACGCGGTTTTGCCCGGCATTGTGTTGGCTTTTCTATTCAGCGGTTCCCGCGAAGTCTGGACCATGCTCATTGGGGCGGCTACCTTGGGTGTGGCCTGTACCTTCCTCATCGAGTTTTTCCATAAAAAAGCAAATGTCTCTGCCGATGCTTCCATTGGCGTCACCTTTACCTGGCTGTTCGCGCTGGGTATTATCCTGATTTCGGTGTATGCCGGAAAGGTAGACCTGGACCAGGATTGTGTGCTGTACGGAGAGATCGCTTACGTTCCCCTTGACATCTGGCTAACGGATAATGGACTGAATCTTGGTCCGCGTACGGTCTGGATTATGGGTGGAGTACTGGTAGTATTATTGCTTTTTATAAGCCTGTTTTACAAACAGTTATACCTCACTTCTTTTGATCCGGCTTTTGCTGCAGCCATTGGCCTTTCCACTACGCTTTGGTATTATCTTTTGATGGGTGCGGTATCATTGACTACTGTGGCAGCCTTTGAATCTGTGGGCGCGATTCTGGTGGTGGCTTTGATGGTGGGACCTCCTGCTACCGCTTACCTGCTCACTGACAACCTAAAGAAAATGCTGTTGATCTCGGCAGGTTTGGGGGTAATTGCGTCAGCCGCAGGATTTTACCTGGCCTTGTGGCTCAATGGATCGGTGGCAGGTGCTATCTCGGCAATGATTGGCCTCCAGTTTCTGCTGGCCTTCATTTTCTCGCCTACCCATGGTCTCCTCTCCCGCCGCCGCAAACCAAACCTTTTGGTGAATGCGTAATTTGCCAGTTTCCTTTTAGGCCTGTTTTCCGGGAATTACCCTTAAAACAGAAAAATTACTTTTGGTAGTCGTCCTTAACTAAACTTGTTTTAGCAGAGGGATTTTAGGCCTAAAGTTTTCCAGGAACACAATAGATGCTTCGGGGTAGCGTATAAGAAGTTGACGTGCTCCTCCCTATTCCAGAACCGGAGGTCACTCCTTTATAGACCCATTACCACAACATGCACTTTCTCTTTTTATTTCTTACTACTTTCTCTTATCTGCTTCCTTCCCCCGCTCTCAAAAAGGCTGCGTTAAATAGTCCCAGCACCCTGGTTCCTGCCAGTGAATTGCAATGGCTAACCTTAGAACAGGCCCTTCAAAAGAACAAGACGAAGCCTCGCAAGATCCTGGTGGATGTCTACACCGATTGGTGTGGCTGGTGCAAGAAGATGGACAAACAGGTGTACCGGAACCCCGAAGTAGTAAAAAAACTGAACCAGGACTTCTATGTGGTAAGACTAAACGCCGAGCAGCGGCAGTCCATCACGGTGCAAGGCAAGACGTACAAGTACCTGGAAAAGTATAAAGCCCACGAATTAGCCTTATCTCTTTTGAACGGGCAGATGAGCTATCCCTCCACCGTTTTCCTTAACGAGAAGCAACAGATCATGGAACGGGTTCCCGGCTATATACCACCCAAAGACTTTCTGCGTGCTTTGGCGTATCTTTCGGAAAAATAGCCCTTAAACGGCTACATACCCAGAAATACCGCTTTGATACCTTCTATACTTTCCAAAGATACCATTGTGGCCTTGGCCACCGCCTCGGGTCATGGGGCCATCGCCATCATTCGGCTTTCAGGTCCTGAGGCCATCTCCATTGTGCAGCGTGTTTTCAAAGGAAAGAACCTGGAAAAACAAGCCTCGCACACCCTGCATTTCGGGACCATCCGCGACGGGGAGAAGATTCTGGATGAAGTAGTGGTTTCCCTGTTCAAAGGGCCTTCCTCGTACACCAAGGAAGACGTGGTGGAAGTTTCCTGTCACGGCTCCCCTTATATCACCGAACAACTCCTGAAACTGTTCCTGCGCCATGGTGCCCGCCTGGCGGAGCCCGGAGAATTCACCAAACGTGCCTTCCTCAACGGTCAGTTTGATTTAGCCCAGGCCGAAGCTGTCGCAGATCTCATTGCCTCTGACTCTGCCTTAACGCACCAGGTGGCCATGAAACAGATGCGGGGCGGGTTTTCGCAGGAAATCAAAGGCCTTCGAGCCCAGTTGATCCATTTCGCTTCCATGATTGAACTGGAACTTGATTTCAGCGAGGAAGATGTGGAGTTCGCTGACCGCGAAGCCCTGCGCCGATTAATAGCCTCCCTCCAACGGCTGATCTCGGACTTGTTGCAGTCCTTTGAAATGGGCAATGTGCTGAAGAACGGGGTACCCACCGTGATCGCCGGTAAACCAAACGCCGGGAAATCTACTTTGCTTAATGCCCTTCTTAACGAGGAAAAAGCCATTGTATCTGACATTCCCGGCACCACCCGAGATGTCATTGAAGACGAAGCAAACATCGGGGGAATCCGGTTCCGGTTCATTGATACGGCCGGACTTCGGGAAACATTGGATACGGTGGAAGCCATTGGGGTAGCTCGTACCAAAGAACAACTCCGCAAAGCGGCCGTAGTCTTGTACCTTTTTGACGTCACCTCCACCAGCCCTACAGAACTGCAAGAGGAACTGAATGCGTTGGACTTACCGCAGGTACCTTATCTTTTACTTGCCAATAAGAAAGACCTTGCCACTGCAGAGCAATTGGCGGCTTTCGCAAGCCAGGAAAATGTGGTCTTTCTATCTGCCGGCACCAAGGTAGGCCTAGACGATCTTAAACAAGCCTTGCTGGATCAGGTAAACGCCAACGAAGCCATGACCGGAGACCGCACCATTGTCACCAACCTTCGTCACTTCCAAAGCCTAAAGAAAACAGATGATGCACTTCTAGAGGTTCTTCAGGGCTTGGACAGTGGCCTCACCGGTGATTGGCTCGCCGCCGATATTCGCCGGTGCCTGTTCTACCTGGGCGAAATAACAGGTGAAATTACTACTGATGATCTGCTGGATAACATCTTCACCAAGTTCTGCATCGGAAAGTAAACAGAGGCTTCCTTTTTGAATAGGCTCAGTAATATTATGGCTGATAAATCCTCTAAGAGGGTAAAACTATCCTGGTTTCTATTGTCATTGGTTCTCTTAAAAAGGTAACTTCATCTTTGTTTTTACAACAGATGGTATAAGCTCCAAAAAATTATAGGGCTAATTTACTTAGAAACGAATTCCAAGCTTAGTCATCAGATTTGCGCTTCCTGTCATTCGCATCTTCATTGTTGGAGGTATCGCTTTCTGCTTTTTTTGCTGCAGCTTTCAAGCGCTCCTGATTTTCTTTTCTTTCCTTGAATTCCTTTTGGCGCTGCTTTTTCTGCTGGTCTGCTGATCTGGTACTCATTGTCTACCTTTTTTAATGTTATTTCAAAAAAATTATAGGTGATTTAATATACTGTTTCTCCGCCTCTTAGATGTACAAAATCTAATTTATAAGTATTTAGATAATCATAGATTAGAGACTTAATGATAAATGATTTAGAAACCTTATTTGTATCAACCAAGCTCTAAACTAAATAACAGCTTAGTTTTCATTCAATTAATTAAACATCCTGCCTTCTTATCAGCTAGTAAACACCCCTACTAGAATCACCTTCCAGTTTCCCCCATTTTCTCGAAAAGGAAGCTAAAAATGCGGATTGAAGCTACATCTGAGGGTCTTTTGCGGAGGGTAATGGTTTTCAGTTCATCGGTAATATCAATTTCGCCGGCGTATTCTGTCTTTGGCCCTTGTTCCTGGGTTCCCACCTCCGTGGGTATCCACCCGGATATTTGGGAGGACCGTTGCCAAACGCTGAAGGGACTTGCCTGGGTTGTTCGGCCATATTCTACATAGACTTTGTAGCGGCCATTATCCAGGCCATGCAGCGATACCTGCGCTATGGGAACGGCGTCAATGTCAATCTTTGCGGTCCATGAATCGGAGGGTTTCAGGCCGAATACGATAGAGGGATCCTGGTAGTCGGCGGTTGCCAGCCAATATAGGGAATACACCATGCCTTGGGGCGTTAGCTTATGCCTTTGAGGAACTTTGGTGATCTGGTCTTCTATCCTGATCTCGGTGTTTTCGAACTGAGGTTTATCGGCATAAAACAAACCCACCGAGGTATAATCCGTCTTAACGTTGATTTTGTCTTCGGGCTGGTGCTCGATGGTGAGCCGAAGCGAATCGTTGAAGTTCAGTTTATCGGAGAGATAGAAACGGTACCCACCTGTGCGGGAGGTCATCAGGTCATAAGCCAGTGCTCCATGGATGGGCAGACTCAGGCCTTTGTCCCACTTGTCTTGAACCGCGTACCAGCCGCCGTTGAAATAATCCTCAGAGCCGGTCCCGTGCAGTTTCAGTTTCCCGTCAAGAAAGGCCCGGTCATCGCCTTCAAAGTAATAGGTGCTGCCCTCTTCCAGTCCCTGGGTTTGCAGGATGGTACCAATATAATGGCCTCTTCCTTTAACATTGGCAATTAAATACGGAACAGCCTGTGGTATATTATATTGCCTCCTGGCCTGCGCGTACAGTTTTCCTTCGTGGGCGGAATCCCTTTTATCATTGGTGTAATAAACGGTGCCTGAAACCAGAATTTCTTCAGGATTCCCCGTTGTTCCTTTGTCGTACTTCAGCCGCACCTCGGCTGATCTATCAACGGGCATGGGTAAATAAGAATACAGTTTATGTTTGTCGGAGCCCAACAACATGGATTGCATGGCGGGTTTTCCAAAGGCAAACCCGAAGAAGGTGTGCAGGGGTAGTTCAAGTGCATTGGTTTTCTCATCATCCCATCGGGCAGTCAGCAATACTTTCTGGTAGGCCTGCAGCAGGTCACTTCCTGCTCCTATTTCAAGCCCTACAATGCGTCCTCCATTATTCATCTCAAAAAGTGTTGCCTCGGCCCCTTTCCGCAGCACCACATTTACTTTCTGGGACTTCAGTTTATCTCCGTACAGAAGGAGCGGCGAGGTTTGTTTGCCCCAGGCGGAGGCGATCTTTTCTAAAACATCTTTGTTTTGGTTTAGCAAAGCGGGAGTGAAAGAACCCATTCTTTCCTTTCTGTCTAAACTGCGGAACTGAATCTGATGGAAGCGGAGGTTCTTGCCGGTGTAAAGAATCTTCAACGACTTCTCGTAAGGGATAGGCAGATAACAGTAAAATCCTCCCAACTGGGTACCACAAAGCGGTGCCACAAAGGGATCATGTTTCCCGGTGAAAAGGTTAATGAACGGAATGCTGATCCTGGGTTTCTTTTCTCCGTCAAAGAAGAATTTAACCGTGTCGGCTTCGGGAGTGGGAGTCCAGATGCGGTTGACCACGCCGGGGCCTTTCAGGTCGGCGAGAACCAATCCGCCGGGTTCCTTTCTGACCGCCGAGTACTTCCCCGAGAACCCGTCATCATTCCCCCCGGTCCTGTCAAAACTGGAGAGTTGTTCCATGTTTCCGGACCGGTATAGAGGAAGCCGGGAGATATCCGCTAAGTTGAGCAACTCCTTCTGGTAATTGGCGTTTTGTCCTAATGCATTCAGACAAGCACCAAAAGAGAACAGGGTAACCAATAGTTGCTTCTTCATACGACTTAGGTTATTTGTTATAAAGGATAGATGAAGCTATATACAATAGAGACTTGCACCCATTTTCAGGAATGAGGCCCTCCTATTCCCTTTTTTAACTTTCCATTGGTCTATTGAGCGTTTGTTTACCAAGCTAAACTTCTACCCTGCTCAACCTCTTTCTGGCTGGAATTCAGCTCAGAAGCAATTAAGACAAGCTAGGCAGCAGGTTGTTTCCTCTCTTAAGATACCTAAAAGAATTAGAGATAAGTATTCAACCAAACCCCTAAGGCGGAAAAGTTATTTTTCCTCTTAAATGCAAATGATTTTAATGCGTTTTGAAGATAAATGGCAAAAAACGGCTTAAAAGTAAATTCTAAGGTTGCCTCGTTTAGAACAACCTCCTTTAAGAACGTAGGTTAATCCAATCAACTGGTAAAGAAAACTTAAGCTTTAGGTGAATTCCTGCCCTTTCATTTGAAAGTTCTTCCCATAAAACCCTATTGCTCTTTAAACCTACTATATCCACCAATGAGAATATTATAATTAATATAAAAATAATTTAAAGCATTTGGAATTAATACTTCTATTTGTTATAATCGTACAATAAATCCTTTATATTATGAAAGATACTATTTCAATAGGACATTATTTAAGACTTACCCAAGGCTTAAAACAGGAACACCTTCAAAGAATGATCAAAAACCAGAATCTGTTGAAACTGGTGACAGGTGAAGCGCACGAACCTGCGGAGTACATCTGTGCCTCTTCTTTCATTGATGAACCTTCTCTTTTTGGGCAATACCTGGCGAACATCACCTACCTGGGCTTTGATAAAGAAAGCTTCTATTTTATTGATATAGATGGATACCTGATCAAGAGCAACTATACTGTCACCAATCTCGGGCAAAACTCAGTTATTGTGTTGACCAGTACCAGTGTTCACCCAACCGAAGATGCCGTAAACGTGTTGCAGTTCAATCTCGCCACCAATATTACCCACCTGATCAGGAAGAACATTTTTTCCCGACAGGTAGCAGCGGTTTGCTCTTAAAAGAACGAAGCTTTTCATTGACCTTTGGCTTTTCGGGAAACCAGGTAAAGTAAAAATGCCTTATCTTCCCGGAAAATAGCTTTTCCCCTGTTTTTGTAAAAGGAGCCTTAAAGCGTCTACAGCTAAAGCAACATCCTACATGAGCCAACTTTCCGTTCAGCAGCTACGGGCTGCCTTTCCTGCCTTAAGAGAAAAAGAAAACCAGAAAACCTTTATTTTTTTCGATGGTCCGGGCGGAACGCAGATGGCGCAGCAGGCGGTAGATGCCATAGTCAGCTACATCACCAACGGGATGGCGAACTTGCACGGGGCTTTCCCCACCAGTGTCAAAACTGATGCCTTGCTGGAGGATGGCCGCACCGCAGTGGCCGATTTATTGAACTGCTTTCCTGCTGAAGTTGCTTTTGGGCAAAACATGACTTCTTTGGCTTTTTCCATTGCAAGAAGTCTTTCGCCCTTTATTACCTCTGAAGATGCGATAGTAGTCACCGAATTAGACCACCGGGCGAATGTTGATCCCTGGGTGACGTTGGCGAAAGACAAAGGAGCCAAGGTTAATTTCATTCCCGTTCATCCCGAAACCTATACCCTGGAACTGGAGAACCTGGACGAGATTATCACCGAGAATACAAAACTGGTAGCGGTGGGCTTGTCTTCTAACGTCACCGGCACTGTCACCAACATTAACAGAATCATTGCTCGGGCAAAAGAGGTGAAAGCCTTGGTGATAATAGATGCGGTGCACGCTGTTCCCCACCTTTCCCTTGATTTCAAAGCGATGGGGTGCGATGTGTTGCTGTGCTCGGCTTACAAGTTTTTCGGGCCGCATGTGGGCATTGCAGTCATCGCCGCTTCGCTGTTCGAGAAATTACCGGTCTACAAACTGGCTCCGGCTCCGCAGAACATCCCAGACAAATTGGAAACCGGAACCCAGAACCATGAAGCCATCGCCGGTTTGATTGGGGCTATATCTTTCATCGAGAGTTTAGGGGAAGGCAGTACCCGGCGCGACCGACTGCAATCAGGCATGCACCGGATAGCCGCCCACGAACAGGAACTGACTGACCGACTGGAAACTTTCTTAAGGGAAACTCCCGAGGTCCGTCTGTACCGGGCTCCCGCCGATACCCAAAAAACCCCAACCTTTGCCTTTACCCTGGGCCAAGTGAATGCCCGCGAGGTGACCCAATGGTTTGCCCAAAACTATAACATGTGCATCGCCGATGGTCACTTCTATGCCTCTACCATGGCCGAGAAACTGAACGTCAACCCTCAGGGTGGCTGGGTCAGGATTGGTTTGGCGCCTTACAATACCTTGGAAGAAGTAATGCTCTTTGAGAAGGGCTTGCGGGAGTTTATTTCTTCCCATGTCAGGGAACGACAAGGTTCTCTGGCTTGATGATCTTTTTGTTTTAGGCCTTCTTTTCTGAAAACGGCCCGATATCACTTGGTCACTCAAGGAAGGTTTCTTCGCTCATCCTTATTTTCCGTAAATTGCGCGGTACCTAAGCTAGAGAGAAGTGCTGGAGATTATTTATGAAGACGCGCACTACGTAGCCATCAACAAGCCCAACGGGTTACTGGTGCACCGCACGCGCATTGCCGAAGAGAAAAAAGAGTTTGCTCTTCAATTGCTACGCGACCAACTGGGTTACCGACTTCACGCCGTGCATCGGTTGGACCGGGGAACATCTGGCGTGCTTCTTTTCGCAAAATCGCCGAAAGCCACGGCCCCTTTGGTGAAAGCCTTCGCTGAACGCCAACCAGACAAAACGTACCTGGCTATTGTGCGCGGGTACGCTCCCGAAGCAGGTACCATTGATAGCCCCATCCGCCCTGATAAAGACCACCCCAACAAGGAAGCCCAGGAAGCGGTTACCCATTTCAACCGTTTGGGCACCATTGAATTACCCATTCCCGTGGGGCGGTACGAGACTTCGCGTTATAGTTTAGTCAGGATAAAGCCAGAGACCGGGCGTATGCACCAAATAAGGAAGCACTTCGCGCATCTCAGGCATTATATCATCGGAGATAAAAAACACGGGGATTGGCGCCATAACCGTATGTTTCTGGAGGAATTAAATAGCCCCAGCCTTCTGCTGCACGCGGCTTCGCTCACTTTTGAGCATCCTTTTACAGGTGAAAGTATTCAGATGAAAGCCCAGATTCCTGAGAACATGCAACGGCTTTGCCAGCGGTTCTCTTGGTTAACCCTGCTGGAAAACGAAGAAGACCTTCCGCAGCCCTTGCCTGTTTACCCAGATACCATCCTCCAGAACATCGGTGGTGATTTAAAGGCCTAGAAATTTTAGATTTCCTACCGGTAAACTTCGGATTTCTTTTTAGAAGTTCGCCGGGCCGGCGAGGAAACATAATACAAGACAAACCCCGAGAGTACCGTTAAAAGGCCCATAAGGGAAAATACCTTTAGGAGAAGGTTCCCGATGTTGTCCCGGCCCTGATAGTCCATGGTGTGCAGCATCCAGAGAAAGTCAAACCTGCGCCATTGGTTGTGCCTGATGGCTTGAAAAGTTCCTAGCTCAGCGGAGATATACACGGTGCAGGCAGGCTCCCGGAAGGTGATGGCCCAGGCGGGTAGAGGTTTTTCGCGGTATTCGTGGTGCCCTCCTACCTGGGTCAGGTACTCTGTTTTCTCTACCTCGGCCGGTTCTTTCACGGTGTTCCGGGCAATCTGCAGGGCCTCTTTTTTACTCACCGGAGACCTCAGTTCACCAGTCATTGCGTTGGCTAACTGCACCTTTTCTATTCCGGATGACAAACTTTCAGCCGAATGAGAGTTGCTTTCATGCGTGGGCTGCCTTTTCTCGGGAGAAGTGAAGTAACGGATCTGGTAGGTAGGAACCCCTACTACCTCAATAAGCTGGATGGATTGTAAGGAATCTACCTGTATATTGGTCTTTAAATGGGTTAAGGGAACCTGCGGAGAGACCATAAATAAGGCCGCTGATAGGTACCTTTTCTCTTTCCTTAAATGATCGCCATGCACTTTATCCAAATCGTTCCAACTGAAATAAAGGCCGCCTAAGGTCCAGAAGAGAAACTGAATCCCTAAGACCAGCCCAAAGTACCGGTGGAACTTTCTTATATAATAGTGTGAGGTTTTAGCCATGGCCCATCAAGAGCAGACAAGATAAAGAACACCTTGCGAATCTTTCCGTTTAGAGGCTCCTTTTGAAAAAAGCCCCTAAAAAATTTCGTTTATTTCGGGGAGCAATAATCCTTTAGGTAAGTGGAACGAAGCAAACCGGTCACTCACCAACCAATTTCAACCTTTAATAAGGGTAATTTGCATGATTCTATTTTGGATTAGATGCTATCTCTTGACCTAAAGTCCAATACAAAAAAGTAGTCTTGCGTTTTTTCATCGCGTTTAGTAACTGCGAGCCTCAATATACTACTAATCAACATATTATTGGATATTGAGTAATCTAGGAAGCTTCTTAGCTCCCTACCGGATACGTTCCAAAATCCAGATTTATGGCGGTTTTCTTAAAACTTCCTCAAAACCAGAAATTCTCCTTACAGGATATGCTAGACCTTTGCAGATTTTCTATTCAGAAGAGCGGAGTAATAGAAAAATAATTTATTTTATCTTTCTATTTTTAAAATAATTATTGAAATGTTAAAACATAATAGTATATTTCTCTACCTTAAGGGATGTCAGCCTAGGCAGATCTAAGTTCCATTTTCAATAAACCTATTACTCTTATGGAGGAAGAGGAAAAATGGGTAAAGTCAGAAATATCTTAGCAAACAAAGGGCACAAAATCTATTCCATTGAACCCGACGACACCGTGTACCAGGCACTGGAGTTGATGTGCGAGAAAAACCTGGGCGCTTTACTGATCATAGACCGAGGGAGGTTTACCGGCATCTTCACCGAGCGGGACTATGCCCGCAAAGTAATCTTGAAGGGAAAAGCCTCCAAGGAAACCCTGGTTAGGGAAATCATGAGCGAACGCCCCGCTACGGTCACCCCAGACACGTCCATTGAAGATTGCATGAAACTGATGACCTTAAGCTACATTCGGCACCTTCCCGTGTTAGAGAACGACGAATTGGTAGGGTTGATCTCCATCGGGGACGTGGTAAAGTACATCATTGACGAACAGAAATTCATCATAGAGAACCTGGAGCATTACATAACCGGTCACTAAGGCACAAAGGCCCTGGTGTGTTCACAAAATTCTTTCTTCATGCGGTAAACCAGAATCCAAACGATTCCCTGGAGGGGATGCGCTTTGACCAATTCTCCCGAAACTCCTACCCTGCTTTGGCCCTTGTTGGTCTACGCGGCCATTGTGCTTAGCCTGGCGGGCATCATCCTTACCATTTCCCATTTCCTGGGCGGCCGGCACAACGAGCGTGCCACCGCCGAGCCCTATGAAGGAGGCATCATCAGCACGGGTACGGCCCGCCTGCGCTTCTCCTCGCAATTCTACCTCATTGCCATGCTCTTCGTCATCTTTGACGTGGAGACCATTTTCATTGTGTCCTGGGCCATCGCGTTCCAGGAACTGGGCTGGTACGGGTATTTCGGGGCGCTGGCGTTTATCGTGCTGCTGGTGGTGGTGCTTATCTACGAGTGGCGCAACGGGGCCCTGGACTTCGGTCCGGATGGCAGGAAGATTCTGCAGGCATATAAGAAAATCACCTTTAAAGAAGAGACCCGGCATGAAGTGGTGGCTGAGTAGACCAGAACAACCCACGGGCACCGTGAAAGGCACGGGCTCTTACGAGGACACCATGCAGCAGAGCATTATGCTCAGTTCCATGCAAAGTCTGCTGGCCTGGGGCCGCCGCAATTCCATGTGGCCGTTCCACTTCGGGCTGTCCTGCTGCTTTGTGGAGATGGCCACCAGCATGACGCCCAAGTACGACCTGGCCCGTTTCGGGGCAGAGGTGATCCGGGGCACGCCCCGCGAGGCCGATGTCATGATCATCGCCGGCACGGTCTTCATCAAAATGGCCCCCATTATCCAGCGCCTCTACGAACAGATGATGGAGCCCCGCTGGGTGATCTCCATGGGCTCCTGCGCCAACTCGGGCGGCATGTACGATATCTACAGCGTAGTGCAGGGCGTGGACAAATTCCTGCCCGTGGATCTGTACGTACCCGGCTGCCCGCCCCGCCCCGATGCGTTCATGGAAGGCTTGGTGCTGCTGTCAGAATCGGTGGGGAAAGAGAAGCGCCCGCTGAGCTGGAGCGTGGGCGAACAGGGCATCATCCGGCCGGATAAAACCGAGGTAAAGGCGCGCAAAGTGGAATACCGCCGGCAGATGACCGATTTCCGGTCGCCGGACGAGATATAGTTCAGGATACCTTCAAGTAGAATTCAAGACATCAGGATAAACCCAAATAGTTAGTGGAACCCCGTCAGTGTAGAGGAATGAAATAGGTACGCAAGGAAAAGGATCTGCCCCTGAATGGGGGTACAAAACTCCTGTACAATGGAAAGCAACGGCAACCTTCTGGCGCAACTGCAATCCCGTTTCGGTGAGGGCACCTTCACCGTCCAGACCACCAAGGATGAGATCCTCACCCTCTGGATGCCCGTGGCCCAAGCCAAAGAGATCCTGCATTACCTCAAGAAAGAAATCCCGCAGCCTTTCCCTTTCCTCTACGACCTCTGCGCCCTGGACGAGCGCACCCGCAACCGCGCCACAAACCACGTCCCCCACGCTGATTTCACGGTCGTCTACCACCTGTTCTCCTACACCCGAAACCAATTCATCCGGCTGAAGGTGGGTTTGTTTGGCGAGTACCCTTCCCTGCCCAGCATCACCGGGCTTTGGGCTAACGCCAACTGGTACGAGCGGGAGATCTATGACCTGTTCGGGATCAAGTTTGAGGGGCATCCGCACCTGTCACGTATTCTCATGCCCCGCACCTGGGAAGGCCATCCGCTGCGCAAAGAGCATCCGGCCCGGGCCACCGAGATGGGACCGTTTCGGCTGTGGGACGAAAAGCAGGATCGCGAACAGGAGGCCTTGAAGTTCAAGCCCGAGGAATGGGGCATGGCGCGCCAGAGCGAAGACAGCGATTTCATGTTCCTCAACATCGGGCCGCAGCACCCGGGAACGCACGGCGTTCTGCGCATCATCCTGCAACTGGACGGCGAAGACATAGTGGATGCGGTGCCCGAGATCGGGTTCCACCACCGCGGGGCGGAGAAGATGGGCGAGCGACAATCCTGGCACACCTACATTCCTTATACTGACCGGGTGGATTACCTGGGCGGCGTGATGAACAACCTGGCCTACCTGCTGGCGGTGGAGAAACTGGCGGGCATTGAGGTACCCGAGCGGGTGAAGGTGATCAGGGTGATGATGTGCGAGTTCTTCCGGATTGCGAGCCACCTGGTGTGGTACGGCACCTTCGCGCAGGACCTGGGCCAGCTCTCGCCGGTCTTCTACATGTTCAGTGACCGCGAGAAAGTCTTTGAGGTGGTGGAGGCCATCTGCGGCGGGCGCATGCACCCCAACTGGTTCCGCATCGGCGGCGTGTCGCAGGATCTGCCCAAAGGATGGGAAACGCTGGTGCAGGGTTTTCTGGACTATTTTCCCAAAAGGCTCAAAGAATACGACAGCATGGTGCTGAAAAACAGCCTGTTCAAAGCGCGTACCGTGGGCATAGGCATCTTTACCGCCGAGGAAGCCATTGAGTGGGGCGTGACCGGCGCCAACCTGCGGGCCTGCGGCCTGAACTGGGATTTCCGGAAAACGCGGCCTTACTCCGGTTATGAGCTGTTCGACTTTGAGGTGCCCACCGGGCAGAACGGCGACTGCTACGACCGGGCGCTGGTGCGCGTGGCCGAGATGCGGCAGAGCCTCCGCATCATTGAGCAGTGCCTCAAGAACATGCCCGCGGGTCCGTTCAAAGCCGACCACCCTTTGACCACGCCGCCCATCAAGAAACACACCATGCAGGACATCGAGACGCTCATCACGCACTTTTTGAACGTGAGCTGGGGACCGGTAATCCCGGCCGGAGAGGCCATGAGCTGCATTGAGGCCACCAAAGGCGCCAACAGCTATTACCTCACCTCAGACGGCAACACCTCGGCCTACCGCGTCCGCATCCGCACTCCTTCCTTCCCCCACATGCAGATGCTGCCCTACATCACCCGCGGCTACACCGTCGCCGACCTGCTTTCCATCCTCGGCGCCATGGACTACGTGCTGGCGGATATTGACCGGTGAAGAATGAGTGAATGAGTGAATGAGTGGTTGAGAGAATGAAGATGGATCATTCGGCAGAAGCGCTACCAACAGACTTCCGTTTTGAGGCCGATTTTTGGAAAACAGGTCTAAAACGACCTAGCAGAAATCTGGAAGTTGAAGGTTGCGGCAGAAAGCCGAGGAGTTCTAAAGATACAGTGAATGTCCGCCTGAGTTCTCTGTTTTTAGGCTGGTTTCTGGAAAACAGGCCTGAAACAGGGAACATCAGGTGAGTTAACCAAGACGAAAACATCGACTTAAGCTATAGAACAGCGGGGCTGCTGCCTTTGCTGAGGAAAACAACCAGAACCTAACCCAAGAACAGATGCTGACCACGGAGGAAATCGCGCAGATTGAACATGAGATTAGCCTGGTGCCGCAGAAGAAGGCGGCCTGCATTGAAGCCCTGAAGGTGGTGCAGCAGCACCGCGGCTGGGTCTCAGACGAAAGCCTGAAGGACACCGCTACCATGCTGGGCATGTCGGCGGAGGAGCTGGACAGCGTGGCCACGTTCTACAACCTCATTTTCCGGCAACCGGTGGGCCGCCACGTGATCCTGCTCTGCGACAGCATCAGCTGCTGGGTCATGGGCTACGAGCAGATCAGGGACCACCTCATGCAGAAACTGCAGATCAAGTATGGCGAGACCACCCCAGATGGCCGCTTCACGCTCCTGCCCAACGTCTGCCTGGGCACCTGCGACCATGCCCCCGCCCTCATGATTGATGACCATCTGTACCAGAACGTGACTATTGAGGAGTTAGACGCCATCCTGCACCACCACCGATAAACCGCCCCGGCAAAGCCCATGGAAAGACCCTTGACCAAACACATCCACCCGGATAGAGAGCCTCTCAGCCTGCAGGAGTACGAGCACGTGGGCGGCTACCAGGCGGTCCAGAAAGCCCTGCTGGAGCTCTCGCCCGAGGCGGTAGTGACGCTGGTGAAAGACTCCAACCTGCGGGGCCGAGGCGGGGCCGGATTCAACACCGGGCTCAAGTGGAGCTTCGTACCGATGGGGCCGGACGTACCGAGACCAAAATACCTGGTGGCCAACGCCGATGAAATGGAGCCCGGCACTTTCAAAGACCGGCTGCTGCTGGAAGGCAATCCGCACCAATTGATTGAGGGCATGATCCTAGCCTCCTACGCTATTGGGGCGGATATCTCCTACGTGTTCCTGCGCTGGGCCTACAAAAAGGCCGCGCAAGGCATCATCAAAGCCATTCAGGAAGCCTATGACGCGGGTTACCTGGGGAAGAACATTCTGGGCACGGATTTTAGCCTGGAGATGCATTTGCATACCGGGGTGGGCCGCTACATGTGTGGCGAGGAAACCGCCCTGCTCAACGCCTTGGAGGGCAAACGCGCCATGCCGCGGGCCAAACCGCCGTTTCCGCAGGTGAGCGGGCTGTACGGCAAACCCACCATCGTGAACAACGTGGAAACGCTCTGCTGCCTGCCGCACATCGTGAACCATGGCGCCGAATGGTTCAAAGGCCTGAGCCGCACCCAGGATGCGGGCACCAAGATCTACGGCGTGAGCGGCAAGGTGAAACGGCCCGGCGCCTGGGAACTGCCCATGGGCGTGACCATCCGGGAATTGGTGGAAGAATACGCCGGCGGCATGCTGGACGGCTACAGGTTCAAGGGCGCGCTGCCCGGCGGCGCCTCCACCGACTTTTTGGTAGAACAGCACCTGGACACGCCTATGGATTACACCTCCATCGCGGCGGCGGGCAGCCGCATGGGCACGGGCACCATGATCATTTTGGATGACCAGACCTGCCCCGTGGGTTTCGTGCACAACCTCCAGCATTTCTTCGCGCAGGAGTCCTGCGGTTTCTGCACGCCTTGCCGTGAGGGGCTGCCCTGGGTGGAGAAAGTCCTACTCTCTATAGACCGTGGCGAAGGTCGGCCCGAGGACATGAACATTCTGGATTTCCATACCAAATACCTTGGTCCGGGCAACACCTTCTGCGCCCTTGCTCCCGGTGCCATGGAACCCCTGCAGAGCGCCCTGAAATATTTTAGGGAGGATTTTGAACGCCACATCCACGATCACCAATGTCCCTGGAAGTAGCATGCCCACCATCTACATAGACAACGTGCCCTACGAGGTGAAGCCCGGCAAAAACCTGCTGGAGGCTTGCCTGAGCTTAGGCAAAGACCTGCCCTATTTCTGCTGGCACCCGGCCATGGGATCGGTGGGGGCTTGCCGCCAGTGCGCCGTCAAAGTTTTCAAAGACGAAGCAGATACCAGAGGCCGATTGATCATGTCCTGCATGGAGCCGGTTCGCGACCTAATGCGCCTGTCCATTGAAGAGCCCGAGGCCAAAGAGTTCCGGGAGCATGTGATTGAGTGGCTCATGACCAATCACCCCCACGATTGCGCCGTCTGCGACGAAGGCGGCTCCTGCCACCTGCAGGACATGACCGTGATGACGGGCCACGCCTACCGCCGCTTCCAGTTCAAGAAACGCACCTACCAGAACCAGTACCTGGGGCCGTTCCTCAACCACGAGATGAACCGGTGCATCCAGTGCTACCGCTGCGTGCGCTACTATAAAGATTATGCCGGCGGCAAAGACCTGGACGTGTTCGGGGCGCACAACCACGTGTACTTCGGGCGGGCCGAGGACGGCGTTCTGGAGAGTGAGTTCAGCGGTAACCTGGCGGAAGTCTGCCCCACCGGCGTCTTCACTGACAAAACCCTGAAACAGCACTACACCCGCAAATGGGACCTAACCATGGCCCCCTCGGTGTGCCACCACTGCAGCCTGGGTTGCAACATCACCGCGGGTGAACGCTACGGCTCCCTGCGGCAGATTGTGAACCGCTACAACGGCGAGGTGAACGGTTATTTTCTCTGTGACCGGGGCCGCTTTGGTTATGAGTTCGTGAACAGTCCGCCGCGGTTAAAGAAAGCTTTGGTGCGGAGCAAACTGCCCGAAGCGGTTTCCCGCCAGGAGGCTTTGCAGGAAGTAACCACGCAACTCAAGAACGCCCGCGTCATTGGCATCGGCTCGCCGCGGGCTTCTTTGGAGTCTAACTTCGCGTTGAAGGCGCTGGTGGGCGAAGACAACTTCCACAGTGGCGTCTCAGACACCGACTATGACCTGGTGAACATGAGCCTGAAGATTCTGCAGTACTCGCCGGCGCGCACCTTCAGTATGCGGGAAGTAGAGAAAGCCGATGCGGTTTTCATTCTGGGCGAAGACCTGATCAATACCGCTCCCCGGTTGGGTTTGGCCGTTCGGCAGTCGGTAAGGCAACAGCCCATGGAAACGGTGATGCAGGCCAGTATTCCCTACTGGCAGGATGCCGCCGCCCGCCAACTGGTCCAGGACCAGCACGGCCCGCTTTTCATCGCCACGCTTACCGCCACCAAACTGGATGAGATCGCCACCGCCACCGTACATGCCTCTCCCGATACCATCGCCCGACTGGGTTTCGCCGTGGCCAACCTGATCAGCGCCGAATCGCCGGAGGTGCCGCATCTCGCAGAGGAAGAACAGGTCCTGGCAGAACGGATCGCGCAAGCCTTGGTACACGCGAAAAAACCTTTGATTATCTCGGGCTGCTCCAGCGGCAGCGAAGCCGTGCTGGAGGCGGCGGCCAACCTGACCGCGGCCTTATACGCCCAGAACCCCGAAACCGGCATCGTACTCACCGTGCCTGAGTGCAACAGCCTGGGACTGGCTATGCTGGGCGGTCACCGCTTGGATTCCGCGTTTGCGGCCATCCATAACAACTACGCCGATGCGGTCATCATCCTGGAAAACAACCTACACCGCTGTGCTGAGAAAGCAGAGGCAGACCGGTTCCTGAGCAAAGCCAAACAGGTCATCGTGCTGGACCATTTGCACCACGCCACCTCTGAGCAAGCCCAGATAGTGCTGCCCGCTGGGGCCTTCTCTGAGGCAGACGGAACCTTGGTGAACAACGAGGGTCGGGCCCAGCGCTTTTACCAGGTCTACCCCACCGCCGAGGACATCCAAGAAAGCTGGCGCTGGCTCGCGCAGATAGGCCAGGCGCTGCACGTGCCCTTACTGAGTCAGTGGGAAAACCTGGATGACGTTATCCGGGGGCTCATGGAAGTCGAACCAGGGTTCAAGGGTCTGGAAGCCCTGGCTCCACCTGCCGGTTTCCGGATTTCGGGCCAGAAAGTGCCGCGCGAGACCCACCGGTTCAGCGGCCGCACCGCCATGTTCGCCCACCACAGTGTGAGCGAGCCTAAACCACCCGAAGACCCTGATGCCCCGCTTTCCTATACCATGGAAGGTTACCGGGGCCAACCGCCTTCGCCTATCACGCCTTTCTTCTGGGCGCCGGGCTGGAACTCCATCCAGTCGGTGAACAAGTACCAGGACGAAGTGGGTGGGCATCTGCGGTACGGTGATCCGGGCGTGCGGCTCATAGAACCCGGGCAGAACGGCGTCCACCGCTTTTACCACGAGGCACCCGAGGACTTCCAGCCGTTGAAAGACCACTTACTCGTGCTGCCGCTGCCCCACATCTTCGGGTCTGAGGAGTTGAGCTGTTTTTCGCCCGGAATTGCAGAAAGAGCCCCAAAACCCTATGTGGCTTTGAACCCGCTGGATGCGCAGAACTATGGTTTGGAAGCCGGCGAGATTCTCAACTTCTCCCTGAACAACCAGACCTTCCGGCTGCCGGTGAAACTATATCCTGACCTTCCGGCGGGCACCGCGGGCTTACCCCTGGGCCTCCCCGATGTTCCTTTTGCTGACGTACCCGCCTGGGCCATCATCCTTAAACAAGAACCGGCATGGAAGAATCAACCTCACACTATCTCCTGATCATAGGAGGCGTGTTGTTCGCACTGCTGAACGTAGCGGCGGGCCTCATCTGGGTGGAACGCCGGATGCTGGCGCTCTGGCAGGACCGTTACGGCCCTAACCGCGCCGGTCCCTTCGGGCTGTTCATCGTGCTCGCCGATACCCTGAAGCTGTTCTTCAAGGAGGACTGGATTCCGCCGCTGGCCGATAAGGTGGTGTTTGTGATTGCGCCCGCCATTGTGCTGGTGACGGTGCTGCTGGGTTTTGTGGTGGTGCCGTTTGCGCCCGGCATTGTGGTGGCGGACCTCAACATCGGCATCCTGTTTTTCCTGGCCATGTCTTCCATGGGTGCTTACAGCATCATTCTGGGCGGCTGGGCCTCCAACAACAAGTACGCGCTGCTGGGCGCCATGCGCGGCGCGGCGCAGATGATTTCCTACGAGGTATTCATGGGCCTGGCCTTGATGGGCGTAGTTCTCCTGACCGGTACCTTTAACCTGACCACTATTGTGGAGGCCCAGCGCGACCTGTGGTTTTTCATTCCGCAGATCCTGGGGTTTGTCATCTTCTTCATCGCCGGCGTAGCCGAGACCCATCGCCTGCCCTTTGACATCCCAGAATCGGAGAGCGAGTTGGTGGCGGGGTTCCACTCAGAATACTCGGGCATGAAGTTCGGGATGTTCTTTATCGGAGAGTACCTGGGCATTACGCTGATTTCCTGCATGGTGGTGACGCTGTACTTCGGGGGATGGCTGGGTCCGGGTTTTCTGCCGCCGCTGTTCTGGTTCGCCATCAAGGTGTTCGCCTTCATCAGTCTGTTCATCCTGCTGCGCGCCTCGCTCCCCCGCCCCCGCTACGACCAACTCATGGAATACGGCTGGAAGATTCTGCTTCCCCTTTCCCTGGTGAACCTGCTGGTAACGGCAGCCATTGTTTTGATGCAAAACGAATCATAACGCATAATCCGTCCTCGCTCCCTATGGGCCTGGCATAAAGAAAGGAGCTGATATGTTTAGTATTCTCAGAAGCATGGGGTTAACCTTCCTGCACGCGTTCCACAAGCGCGACACCATCCAGTATCCCGAGGAAAAGGCCAAGCTCTCCACCCGCTGGCGCGGACGGATTGTGCTCACCCGCGACCCGGACATGGGCGAGCGCTGCGTGGGCTGCTACCTCTGTGCCGCCGCCTGTCCGGTAGACTGCATCTCGCTGCAGTCCACTGAGGATGAGAACGGTCGCCGGTACCCGGATTTCTTCCGGATCAACTTCTCACGCTGTATTTTCTGCGGGTTCTGCGAAGAGGCCTGCCCCACCTACGCCATCCAGCTCATACCAGACTTTGAGATGGCCGAGTACAATCGCCAAAACCTGGTCTACGAGAAAGAAGACCTGCTCATTGACGGGCAGGGCAAATACCCGGGCTACAACTACTACAAAGTGGCGGGCATGGCCATTGGGGGCAAGGGCAAAGGCGAAGGAATCAATGAGAATCCGCCGGTAAACGTCAAAAGCCTGCTGCCTTAACCAGAACTGCCATGGAACTGACCTTTTTCATCGCCGCTGCCGTCGCTATCCTGGCCACCATTATGGTGGTGACGCAGTACAACCTCATCCATGCGCTGCTGTACCTAGTGGTGTCGTTTCTGGCTATTTCGGTGGTGTTTTTCACATTGGGGGCTCCTTTCATGGCCGCTCTGGAGATCATCATCTACGCCGGGGCCATTGTGGTGCTCATCATCTTCGTGATCATGATGCTGAACCTCACCCAGGAAGACATCCAGCACGAAAAGGAATGGCTTCAGCCCCGCGTCTGGATCGGGCCGGCGGTGCTGTCTTTCATTCTACTGGTGGAGCTGGTCTACATTTTCACCATTGACACGCCAGACACCTACCGCAGCACGCCCGTGGAGGCGCAGGCCGTGGGCATGTCTTTGTTTGGGCCTTACGTGCTGGGCGTGCAGTTGAGCGGCATGCTGCTGATGGCCGGCATTGTGGGCGCCTATCATTTGGGCCGGCAGAAAAAGAAAGTGGTACATCGTTTTTTGGAAAGGACCGACGCATGACTACCCTTCCTATGGAATACGGCTTGCTGCTGGCGGGCACCCTTTTCGTCATCGGGCTGGTGAGCCTGCTCATCCGGCGCAACATCATCTTCATGCTCATCTCGGTGGAGATCATGCTCAATGCCGCCGGGCTGGCCTTTATAGTGGCCGGTGCCCGCTGGGCCCAGGCCGATGGGCAGGTCATGTTCATTTTCATCATCACCATGGCCGCTGCCGAAGTCTCCGTGGGCCTGGCCCTGATCCTCCAGTTGTACCATAACTTGAAAACCCTTGACAGCGACGCAGCCAACCTAATGCACGGATAGCTATGGAAAATCTACTCTGGGTCATTCCCGTTTTGCCTTTTGCCGGTGCCCTGCTGCTGATCCTGTTTGGGGGCAGACTGCCCCGCACGGTGGTGTCTCTGATAGGCGTAGGCAGCGTTGGGCTATCAGCGGTGCTCACGTTGCTGTTGGGTTTTCAGTTTCTGACCGATGCACCTGCAGGAGGCGTGTACCGGCAGGAAGTCTGGCAATGGTTTGACGTGGCGGGGTTCAGCCCCAGCATCGCGTTTCACCTGGATGCGCTGTCGCTGGTGTTCATCTTCGTGATCACGTTTGTGGGTTTCCTGATTCACCTCTACTCCACCGTTTACATGGCCGAGGACGAGGGCTTCACCCGTTTCTTTGCCTACATGAACCTGTTTGTGGGCTCCATGCTGGTGCTGGTGCTCGCGGATAACCTCTTGCTGCTGTACCTCGGTTGGGAAGGCGTAGGATTGTGCAGTTACCTTTTGATCGGGTTTTGGTATAAAGAGCCCCAAAACGGCTATGCGGCCCGCAAAGCCTTCATCATCACCCGCGTAGGCGACACCGCCATGGCCATTGGCCTGTTCATGCTGTTCCATTATTTCGGGACGCTCCACATCCAGAGCATTTCCACCGAAGCCGCGCAAACCTGGCCCGTAGGAGCCCAACCTGCCACTATCATTGCTTTTCTGCTGCTGGGCGGAGCCGTGGGAAAATCTGGCCAATTGCCGCTGCAGACCTGGCTCCCAGATGCCATGGCTGGGCCCACGCCGGTGAGTGCCCTCATCCACGCGGCTACCATGGTCACCGCGGGCGTCTACCTCATTGCCCGGATGCACGTCTTATTTGAACTAGCGCCACTGGCCCAGTTTACCGTGGCCGTGATTGGGGCAGTGACGTTGCTGCTGGCGGGCTTCTCGGCGCTCACCCAGTCAGACCTGAAGCGGGTGCTGGCGTACTCCACCATCAGCCAGATTGGCTACATGTTCCTGGCCTTGGGCGTGGGGGCCTGGAGCGCGGGTATTTTCCATTTCATGATTCACGCGTTCTTCAAAGCGCTGCTCTTCTTAGCCGCCGGGGCCATCATCATCTCCCTGCACCACGAGCAGAACATGTTCAAGATGGGTGGCCTGAAAGAGAAGATGCCAGCCGTGTTCTGGACCTTCCTGATTGGGGCGGCTTCGCTGGCGGCCTTGCCTTTGGTGACGGCAGGTTTCTACAGCAAAGACCAGATTCTGTGGTTGGCCCTAGCGGGCGAACGGGGCAATATCTGGCTGTACCTGGCCGGATTGGCAGGCGCGTTCATCACCGCCATTTACACCTTCCGGATGGTCTTTCTCACCTTTTACGGCGACCCCAAAACGCACATGGAGCATCCGCCGGGCAAGCTCATTATCCTGCCGCTGGTGGTACTAGCGATTCTTTCCACGGTAGCTGGTTTTATTGAGTTGCCGCACAACTTCGGGCACGTGGTCTTGTTCTCTTCCTTTTTGAGCCCAGTTTTGCCAAATCTGGCCATAAACGAGAGCATGGCGCCCTCAGAGTGGATGTTCCAGGCCATTGCGGCGGCGTTCTCTCTGGCCGGGGTTTTCATCGCCTATCTGTTGTACTTAAGGCAACCTTCCCTGCACGAGAGCATCCGGAACTCGGCTCGGGCCATGGCGCTGCACCGGTTCTGGTACGCGGGTTGGGGGTTTGATAAGCTGTACGATACCTTATTCGTGCGGCCTTTTGTCTTTCTCTCGACTTTGAACAAGGGAGATTTCATTGATAAAATTTACGCCTTCGTAGCAGGGTTGGCGAACTTCTTGAATCGAGGATTGGCCCAGACCCAGAGCGGCATTTTGCGCTGGTATATGATGGGGGTAGTGGTTGGAGCACTCGTGATTCTCACCATAAGTCTATTCCCATGATACTGGCCTGGATCATTATACTACTGATGGTGGGTGGCGTGCTGGCCTGGATGGGCAGCCGGGTTCATCCCCACCTACCCCGCTGGATCGCTCTGGGAACGACCTTCGCCTGCCTGCTCACCACCTTACTTCTCTGGTCAGAAAGCCCTCCTTCTACAATGGGAAGTACAACCTGGCTGCTTCGGTTTGAAGTGCCCTGGGTGCCGCAATGGGGCGTTTCGTTTTCGTTGGCTTTGGATGGCTTGAGTTTACTCATGCTATTGCTGACCTTCTTTCTGGGAACGCTTTCCATCCTGGTTTCCTGGAACGAGATCAAAACCAAGGTTGGCTTCTTCCACTTCAATCTTTTGTGGGTTTTAGCAGGCATCACGGGTGTTTTCCTCACCATGGATCTGTTCCTGTTCTACTTTTTCTGGGAGGTAATGCTGATCCCGATGTACTTTCTTATTGGCATCTGGGGGCACGAAAACCGACGGTACGCGGCCTACAAGTTCTTCATTTTTACCCAAGCCAGCGGCCTTCTCATGCTGTTGTCCATCCTTGGGCTTTACTTCGTCCATGGCGCAAACTCCGGAACCTTTTCCTTCAGCTATTTTGATCTGCTGAACGCCTCTTTTTCACCTGAAACGGAACGCTGGCTGATGGCTGGTTTTCTGGCCGCTTTCCTGGTAAAATTACCAGTGGTGCCGTTCCATTCCTGGTTACCCGATGCCCACTCCCAGGCTCCTACGGCGGGAAGTGTGATTCTGGCGGGTCTACTGCTTAAAACCGGGGCTTATGGATTGCTTCGGTTCGTGATCCCGTTGTTTCCCGAGGGAGCGCAGGCATTTGCGCCCTGGGCCATGCTGCTGGGTGTAGTGGGAATTCTCTACGGCGCGATCCTGGCCTATGCGCAAACGGATTTGAAACGCCTGATTGCCTACACCAGCGTGAGCCACATGGGCTTTATTGTGCTGGGGGTGTTCGCGTTCAACCAATGGGCGTACCAAGGCGTGGTGATGCAGATGATCACCCACGGGATCAGTACCGGGGCTTTGTTTATCCTGGCTGGGTTTCTGTATGAGCGCCTTCATACCCGGGACATTCGGCTGATGGGCGGTTTTTGGGCCGAAATCCCAAAAATGGGGGTAATTGCGCTGGTGTTTGTAATGGCCTCGTTGGGCCTGCCGGGACTGGGTAATTTCATTGCTGAATTCCTGACATTAGTGGGTAGCTGGAGGGCCAACCCCACGCTCACCATTTTTGCCACTGTTGGGTTAGTAGCCGCCACGGTTTACTCGCTCCGCATCATGCAACGAGTTTTCCTGGGCCAGAACAAAGCCCGACAGGAGTTGCGGGATCTCTCTATCAGGGAATTTGCCATTGCTTTGCCCCTGGTAGGAGCCATTCTCTGGCTGGGACTTTACCCGCAACCGGTACTTGACCGCGCCCAAGCTTCCCTGGAAGAGCAACTGCAGACCTATACTTCCCCGGATGTCAAGACCAAAGCACCGATACCGGTATCATTCGATACCCAAAAGCAGGATTCTATAAAAATTCCTAAACTGAAAGGAGGCAGCCATGCGCTTAAGTGATCTACCCTATCTGATGCCGCTTCTGGTACTGGTGGGCACTTCCATTGTTACCATGCTGTCGGTGGCGGTGAAGCGAAACCACCGCGTTGTCTTTGGGTTAACCCTTTTGGGGCATCTGATTGCCCTCACCACGGTGGTGGATTTGCGGGGAATAAACTACGCCATTCCTCCCTTTCTGGTGGTGGATGGGTGGGGCGTATTCAACATCGGGTTGATTTTGTGGACTTCATTGGGCGTGACCATGATGTCCTATGCCTACTTTGAACAGCGCGAGGAGCGGAAAGAAGAGTTCTACATCTTGCTGGTCCTGGCCACTTTGGGAGCGTGCGTCTTAGTCATCAGCCAGCACTTCATGGCACTGTTTCTGGGTTTGGAACTGCTCAGCGTGTCTTTATACGCCCTTATTTCGTACCTGCGTACCCGGGAGCGCTCCGATGAAGCCGGAATCAAATACCTGATCCTGGCAGCAATGTCGTCATCTTTCCTGCTGTTTGGAATGGCCCTGATGTATGCGGTGACCGGCTCCATGGGCTTCACCCAAATTGCGGTGTACCTTCAATCCGTTGAACAAATTCCTATGTTGCTGTTAACCGGTTTCGGGCTGACGGTAGTGGGCATCGGGTTTAAGCTGGGAGTGGTGCCCTTCCACATGTGGGCCCCCGATGTGTATGAAGGGGCTCCCGCTCCGGTCACGGCTTTTATCGCGACGGTCTCAAAAGGCGGAATGATGGGCTTGCTGATCAGGTTTATCTCCGAGGCTGATGGTTACCGGTATGACAGTATGGTTACGGTGTTCACCATCATCGCCATTGCTTCTATGCTGGCGGGCAACCTGCTGGCCCTTCGGCAGAAAAACATCAAGCGCCTGCTGGCGTATTCGTCCATCGCGCACCTGGGCTATTTGCTGGTCGCTTTTCTGGCTGGAAACCAACTGGGGGTGGAAGCGGTCAGCTTTTACCTGGTGGCCTACTTCATTACAACCCTGGGCACCTTTGGAGTCGTGGCCCTTTTGTCTGACAACGAACGCGACGCTGACCAGATGGAAGATTACCGGGGTCTGTTCTGGCGCCGGCCCGGCACTGCCGCGGTATTTACGGCTATGCTGCTTTCCTTGGCGGGCATTCCGCTTACGGCCGGATTTGTGGGTAAATTCTATCTTCTGGCCTCCGGGGTTAACACACAGCAATGGATTTTGGTCCTCATGCTGGTGTTGAACAGTGTGCTGGGGTTGTATTATTACATCAGGATTATTGCGGTCATGTTTGGGCCGGCAGAGCAGCCGCAGGAAATGCGCAAGGTTTTACACCCCGCAATTTCCTTTGCCAGCGGGGCAACCATGGCTGTACTGGCCCTTCTGCTGATCTGGATTGGGGTTTACCCTAGCACCTTGGTGCAAATTATCAGGGGCTTGCTTATCACTTTTGTCTCATCGAGGTAAAACCAAAACCCTTCCAATCCTCGCCCAAAAGTTTATTAGATGGATATTCCTGTTTCTGCCTTGTTTTTCAAAATCTGGTCAAAAACAGGTTTTGTCTCTTTCTACCTACATTTGAGCTTACCTGATGAACCCCTTTCAGATAAGGGTATTATCTACTCTTTCTGAAAAGGCAGCTACACCGTCACCACTACTTTGCCAATGGTTTTTCCTACCTGGAACAGGCGGATGGCTTCGGGCAAGGCCTCAAAAGGAAACACATGACCAATGTGCTGGGGCTTCAATTGGAGGTCCTGAAGTTCGGCCAGAAGCTGGTGCAGGAGATCGGTTTGCTCGTACAGGTAAATCAGGTTGAAACCCATCAGGGATTTGTTTTCGGCGGGTAGCTTCAGGGGATCTATTTTGGGTCGTTGCAGGAACTTGAGGAAAAGCCGCGGGTAGTTGGGTTTAGCGCCGTGGCTGGAAAAACTGGCGTTACCGTACACCACCATCCGACCCATGGGAGCCAGCTCGTTCCAGCCTTGTTTCAGGATTTTGCCCCCAATACACTCCATAATCAGGTGGAGCGGACGCACACCCAGCGCCTCCCGAAGTTTCTCCTGAAAAGCACCATCCCGCAAGAGCACCGCATCGTAGCCTTCCTCGCTGCGCAGGAAATCCAGTTTGTTTTGCTGCCCCACGGTGCCAATGGTGTACGCTCCCACCTTTTTGCAGATGCGGTTGGCCAGAAGGCCTACTCCACCCGCAGCGCTGTGGATGAGCACGTTCATTCCCTTCTGCAGGTTCCCTAACTGGGTAAGCGCGTAATAGGCTGTAAGGCCCTGCACCAGAAAACCTGCCCCCTGCTCAAAACTCCAATCAGCGGGAAGGGCGGTTACGTAGTGGTGATGAATGTTCAGGTGAGAGACATAGCCCCCGAACCTGGTAACGCCCATCACCCGATCGCCAACCTTCCAGGTTTCCACGCTTTCCCCTACCGCCATAATCTCCCCTGCGAATTCCAACCCTGGGATAAACGATCCTTTGGGTGTTGCGCTGTAAAGGCCCTGCATGGCAAAGATGTCTGCGAAGTTGAGCCCGATGGCTTTTACTCGCACGCACACCTCCAATACGGTGGGAGCTTCCAAGGGTTCCTTTTCTAGGGTCAAGTATTTGAGGGAACCCGCTTTTGGCATGCGGTAAACCAGACGTTCAAGCATAAAGGAATGGATGTTTTCAGTGCTTTTAACGGATAAAGGAGGTCGAGTTTAGGAAGACACAATTTTTCTTTTTATAAAAGTGAATCAGGTTTAAGACAGAAGTATTTATAAAGGACCGAAGTACTAATTCCGATTGTTTTCAACAAAATGAATTTAAATCAAGAGAAATTAATCGGAAAATGAATACTAAAAAGAACGAACCTTCCTTTCACAGCCCCTGATTAATTTCAAAATAGAATTCCAAAGTAAACCCTCACTTAAAAACTGGCTCGATTTTGGTGTCCTCCTTTCTCTTTAGAAGTCTAATCTGTATTCAGGAATTTATAACCTATCAGGTATAATACTTTTAAGTTAAAATTAGGTTTGTAAATGACTTAACAAAATACAATATTGCTTATGGAATAAATCGTAGCACGCATTTTGTAGTACAATGGGCATGGTAAATTATGCGAAGGAACAGGTTTCAAAGGAGGTTTTAGAAATTATTCTGGACCATTATACCCCTAAACTCACTTCCAAGGAGTGTAACCTGTTTGGCATATCCATAATCTATTATTTTCCACAGGAAGACCAGATTGAAAACGACTGTAACCCAGTTGCTTTCATCGTAAGGGAAAACGCCGTGGACTCTTGCTACATTCTGGCCAGCCAGGTTTCAGATGCCCATAGATAAGAGAGAAAACCAAAACAGATGAACCTCCTCTTCTATCAGAAGAAGAAATGCTTTATACAAAAGAGCATTTAGATAAAATAGAAGAAGAAAACACCAGTTCTTTCACCGATAAATGCCCATGTTTAAGGCCTTGTTTCCAGAAAAGAGGTTTAAAATAATCAAAAAATAATAACCGAGCCACTGAGTTACTTTGCAAAAAGAGGATTAACAAGTGCCTCTATTTAAAAGTGTATTGAATAGGGAAATACATAACAACAAAATAACCTAAGTTCATTTTTGCCAAAATAATTATTGGGGGAGGCACAATGGAGAAAAAGGATACTATATTAACCGCTATGTTGGCAAGAGTAGGGACTCAACAGGAGCCTTATGACCACCCTACCCTTTCCGGAGATATAGCGCAAGAGACAGCTCTTCCGCTGCCCTTTGTACTGACCCTTTCCGAAGAACTGGCCGAAGAAGGGTTGGTTGCTATTAGTCCGTTGAATGATCCGCCTTTGCTGTACTTAACCAGATCTGGAGTAAGCCGGGCGCGCCGCATTGCTTCCTAAAAAACAAGGCTAACAGGAGACACTTCAGGTCGAGAAGCAGGTGACGGATCTATTCACCTTGCTTCAACTTCTTCTAAAGCATAACTCTACACTTTCAGGGTGTTGAACTACAAGTAAATCTTCCTACTAACAGGCTAACTCTCCTCAGTAGAAAAACGAAGTGGGGCAATAGCTTGCGTTGGGAAGAAGATTTAAGCCTCTTTTATAGAAAACAGCCCCAAAACAACAGGTTGCTTTTATGAAAGAGGCTGCTTTTTTTGAGCCACTTGGCTAGGGTTTCGAGGTAACCGGATGTAGAACGTAGTGCCTTTGTTCTCCTCACTTTCAAACCAGATATTTCCGTGGTGCCAATCTATGATAGTTTTCACGATGGACATGCCCAACCCAATGGTTTTCTCGCCCCTTAGGCCCGGTCTTCTGGCTTGAGTGAATTTATCAAAAAGGGTGGCATGAAACTTCCGGGGAATGCCAACTCCGGTATCAGCTACGGTTACCAGCACAGAGTCAGGTTCCTCTTCCAGCCGGATGTCAATGGTCCCACCATCGGGCGTGAATTTTAGCGCGTTAGAGATCAGGTTGGTGATGACCTGCGCCAATTTTAGATCGTCAATATCAGCGTAGATTTCTTGGCTGCTGCAGCTGAAACTCACCGTCTGGCCCATCAGTTCGCCGCCCACATTCTTATACTCCTCCAGCATCTCCCCAAGTTTCTGCACCAGGTTTACCCGACGGGTCACCAGATCAGTATGCGAGGACTCTAGGAATTCCTGGTTCATGAACTCCCGCAGCAAGTCAGAGCCTTGCCGACTGATCCGTTCAATGAGTTGCAGCACTTCTTGGGTGTCGCCGTCGTCCTCAGGTTTCAACTGCCCCGCTTGCATCTCAGAAAGGTTCTGGATCATGCCTAAGGGGCCGGCCAGATCGTGAGCCAGGATGTTAAGCACCGAGTTCTTTTTATTGGAAAAGCGCTTGAGGTGGTCATTGTAAATCCGTTGTGAAGTTATATCTTCTACATGCCCCATCACCATTAGCTCCGCGCCTTCTCCTCTGGCAGAAGTTTTCATACACACCCATTGCTCCTCCTGCCCTGAAATCCGGCACCGAAACTCCAGGGTGGCAAGCTCCCGTTTGCTGAGCACCTGCGATAGTTGTTCCTGCACATAGGGTTTGTCTTCTTCGTGCACCATAGAAAACAGCATGTCAGGGCCCGAGTGTTCTTCCGGAATCTGAAAGGAACTCAGAAAGGCTGAGCTTCGGAAAAAGAAACTGCCCGTCTGGATGGAATAGACAAAAAATGCTTGTCCGGTTTGTTCAACCAAGGCAAGGGCTAGTTCAGGATGGCCTTGTAGTGAAGACATGCGGTTTAGCTCAGAGTATAGGCGGGAAACATTTCACCTCCATTTACTAAAAACAGTGTAAAATGTTTGATTAAGTACTATTACAGGTTCCTTTTTCTGGTTTAACACGCTTTAAGCCTTAAAATCGGGAACGAAGCCCTAAACGGAAGTACCTCGTTCCAGGGGCAATTCCTAAAAAAGAATTTTCCATAAAATATATGGATATTCTTGACGGAAAAGGTGGAGAGTAAAACGTATTCAGGAAGGTAAAAACCCGGCCTTTCCAGACCTGTGGCTAAAAAAATCAATCCATTTCCTGAATTAACTTTATTCTTCTCCCTAATGACGAAGAAAAGTAATAAACATGTATTTTGTAAAATAATATTTTGAAATTTTATAATTATAACTATATTAGAAGGTCGAAAAACTAATTAGTAAAGCAAAAGGGTTCCCTAAGTCCCTTTTGGGCATTTGGAAGAATAAAATTACCTATTGAATATACCAGATAAAATCAAGGATGAATAAGAACTACTACCAACTACTTGGAATAAAGGAAACGGCCTCGCACCTGGAAATAAAGGATGCTTACCGGAAACTTTCAAAGCGGGTGCACCCAGATCTGAATCAGGGGGAAACCTTCTTTGAAGAGTATTTCAAGGAAGTAAAAGAGGCTTACGAGATTTTATCTGATCAGGAAAAGAAACGCCAGTATGACAGCCGCCGGTTCAGGCCCACCATTACTGCTGCCAGTGCCCCGGTCATGCCCAGCAACATCAAGAACCTGGAGTACCAGGTGAGCAAGCTAGAACTTCGGCTGCGCGACCAAACCGAACAATACAACCAACTGCTGGCGGAGAAAAAGTCCCTGAACCAGGAAATGGAGCATTTTGTGCGGGCTTTGTTTGAGGTGAAGAGCGAACGAAGTTTCTTGCAAAACAAAGTGAAGGAGCTGGAGCAGCAAACCTCCGCTTTGAAAAAAAGCCAGCCTGCCGGTTCTAAAACACAGGATGGTCCCCTACCTTCAGAACTGCAGCGCAAAATACAGGAGTTGGAGCAGGAACTGAAAACCGTCAAGGAAAAGACCTCTGGCTGTGCCCAGGAACTGGCTCGGGAGAAAGAACAGAAACAAGCGTTGGAGAAACGGATACAGTCCCTGGTGTTGGAAGCCGCCCAATTGCCCATCCGGGAGAAAGAACTGCAGGCATTAGCCCAGGAATCTGACAAACAGAAAGCCCGCCTCCTGGAACTAGAAAAACAAAACGAGCAGGTGAAAACCGAACTGCAAGGCAAAGCCAAAGAACTGGCCCTGGCTTTACAGCACCGGAAAACCCTGCAGGAGCAATTACAGGACCAGGAGAAACGCCAGCAACAGCAGCCCCAATCCACGGCCCTAAACGCCCCAAAAGGTGAGAAGAACCACCAGCAGCAAACTCAGCTTCTGGAAATCACGACCCAAAAACAAGCCCTCCAAAACAAAGTACACGACCTGGAAATGGCTGCTGAGCAACTGAACCAGGTTCTGCAGGAGAAAACCAAGCAATTGCAACAGGAAAAAGCCCTGCAGAAGGAACTGCGTGCTACAATACAGGCTCTGGAAACGGAAGCGACCCGCCAGAACGAAGCCTTGGATAGCAAAACCCAGCAACTGCAAACGGAAATCAAGGCTAAGCAGGTTTTACAAGAACAAGTACAGCACCTGCAGAAGGAAACCGCAGGGTACCAGGCCCAGTTGAAAGCGAAAACCGGGGAGCATTCCCAACTCACCCAGCAAATTCAAGGCCTGCAGACACAGATGAAAAACCTGGCGCAGGAAGAAACCAAACGACAAGCCGCACTTCAAAAACTGGAGCAACAAGCCGCCAAAGATCAGGTTGAGTTGCAGGGTAAAGCCAAAGCGTTGGAGACCAGCCACAGCCAAAACCAAGCACTGCAGAAACAACTGGAGGAGCAAAAGAAAGCATCAGCCGCTGGACAAATTGAATTACAGAAGAAAACCCGGGAGTTGGAGCAGGAAACCAGCCAGAAACTGTCGGTTCAGGCCAGGCTACAGGAACTTGAAAAAGAAAAAGCCACTCAGCAACTAAAAGTAACCGAGCTGCAGAAAGACATCGTTTCGGTGAAAAGCCGCTATGCGCACCTGGCCCGCGTTCAGCCTTTCCTGGTGGAGCACATGGACTTTTTCAACTCCGCGTTACCTGATGAGTACGGCAACTCCTTTGACCGTTCCGAGATCAAGTACATGTTCAGCCGCATGAAAATTGCCGTGCTCGCTGACAAACCCGGTAAACTGAACGTGTTGGTGAAATACCTGAAACCCAACGGTCAGCTGTACTTCAACCCGAAGTCCTCTCCTACGGGCTACTCTTTTTCTGCCACCCTCAGCTATAGTCCCCAAAATGAGTACCTGTACCTTTCAGGTTGGGGCAGCGACCGGGATACCACCTTCGTGGCCGGAGACCACCGCGTGGAGATCTACGATGAAAACGGCCGCCAATTGGCCAAAGCCAACTTCGTGGTGAAAGATAAAATCCTGAGCATGTCTAAAATCAAGAGCTTCTTTTAAGTGACTAGGAACAAGCCGCGAAAAAGACCGACTAGCGCTTTAGGGTCGCTTTGAATTTCAAGGCAAAATTTAAGTCCTATGCTAGCAAATAAGGTAGACATACCAAAGAGAAGCTGTTTAAGAGAAGGTGTTTAAGGTAAATCAACAAGAGGCAGGAACAATCACCTGCCTCTCCTTTTTGCCTCCTTTCCGGAAATCAGGTTTAAAATGTAATTGGTTTGGGAATTTCTCAATATTTCGCTCTGTGGCTTATTTCCCCTTTATTGAAGTGGTAAAAAGAAAGTAAAGCGGCAGTTGTGTTCTTATTCCCTCTTGAACCAATTCCATTTGCCTAATTGGTGCCTTTAGTCTATTTGGAGTTACTGGAATAAAAAAAGGTGTTTCTAAACGGGCAACTTGATTTGGTGCTTCTTTCGGCAAAAGAGGCCTAAAACAAAAAGAAAAATCTTGTAAGGTTTCCTGGTTACACCTCTCTCTTTCTGCATTACCTCTATAATACAGGCTTTTACCATCCATTTCGGCTCTGGTTTCCCCTTTCGGTGCTGCTTTCTTTTTCTTATTTTTAATTCGTCCTAACCTCACCTTGTCAATGATCTGGAGAAAAAGCTTTCTGATAATATCCCTTGGCCTGGGGATAGCTGCCTGCCAGCCTGCCCAACCAACACAGGCTCCCGGAGTTGCTACCCAGGTGCAAACGGGCGTATACCAAAACCCTTTGAAGGTTGCCTTCGGAGATCCTTATGTGTTGTATGATGCGGCCAGCCAACTCTATTATATGTACGGTACGGGTGGCGGGGCTAAGGAGGGTTTCGCGACGTACTCGTCCAAAGATCTGGTGAACTGGAAAAGCGAGGGACAGGTTTTCTTTGGCAATACCTCCGGCTCCTGGGACGTGAAAAATTTCTGGGCTCCCGAGGTCTACCAAGTGAAAGACAAATACTACCTGTTTTACTCCGCCGATTGGCGCCACAACCCCGGCAACGAGGAAGAGAATTTCCGGATCGGTGTTGCCGTGGCCGATAAACCCACGGGTCCGTTCAAGAACATCGCAGACAAACCCATCTTTGATCCGGGTTATCCTATCATTGACGCCAACGTGTACTTTGAGCCCAACGGCAAAATGTACCTGTATTACTCGCGCTGCGCCTATGAACACCCTGTTGAAAGCGAAGTTGCCGATTGGGCCCGGAAAAACGGCACGTTTAAGGAGGTGGAGGAAAGCTGGGTCTATGGCGTGGAGCTGAAATCCGATTTCAGCGGGGTCATCGGAGAGCCGGTCCTGCTACTCAGGCCACCGGTGACCATGAACGATACCCAAGCCGAGTGGGAAAGCCGATCGGTTACTTCCAAAGAAGTGAATCGCCGCTGGACCGAAGGGTCCTTTACCTTCAAGCACGGCGACACTTATTACATGATGTACTCGGCTAACTTCTTCGGGGGCAAGAATTACGCGGTTGGTTACGCCACAGCCAAACATCCGCTGGGTCCTTACACCAAGGCGGCGAACAACCCCGTGCTGCAAAAGAACACCGAACAGGGCGGCGAAGTTACCGGAACAGGCCACAACAGCATTGCGTACTCACCGGACGGCAAAAAGATGTTCTGTGTCTACCATGGCCGCACCACTGCCTCAGGCGAAGAGCGGGTGGTTTTCATTGATCCCATGCACATAGAACCAGACGGCCGTCTGGTAGTGGAAGGCCCCAGTACAACTCCTAAACCTTTGCCCTTGAGTAAAAGGTAGCCCTAGACTTTCTTACACCTGCGGAAAAGGCTGCTGGCACTACCATGAAAGTTCTTCCCGAAAAAAGTTTGCCTGTCTTTCTGCCTTGAATGGCTCCAAACCAGGTTTCTGAAAGTATCTGGTTTATCTTCCAGCTATAATGAACGATTCCCCGTATAGGAGTGTCATTACAGTATAATAACAACAATATGAATCAAGGAACAGTAAAATTCTTTAATGATGATAAAGGCTTCGGCTTCATTAAAGACAGCAATTCAAATCAAGAGTACTTCGTACACGTGTCTGGTTTGATCGATGAAATCAGAGAAAACGACGAGGTAGTCTATGAGCTTCAAGAAGGAAGAAAAGGACTAAACGCCACCAACGTAAAACTGGCTTAGTCTTTCGCTATAAAGACAGATTGCTTTAAAAGCCTCTCCCACAAGGAGAGGCTTTTTTATTGCCATTTCATTACTTTAAAGCTTTTGAAATAAACCCACATCTTCATCCCTTTAGGTAATTAAATCTTTTATATTTCTATTTCTACAACACCATAGTACTGAATTTCAATTTTCAAATATTTAGCAATACAAATTAAAATTCTATTTTTATCAACTGAGCCTCTCGCAATATGTCGTATCCCAACTTTAGCTATCTAGAAAAAGAATTTCCTATTCTATTAAACATTGGACAATCAGCAGAGTTTCACCTATTCCAGGGCCCTGTAACTTCACTTTTCAAGATCCGGCTGCTTGGGGAAAGGCTCACTGAAAAGCTTTTTGAGGAGCATGCACTGGAGTTTCCTTATGAGAACTCCTTTCATAACCGCTTCAAGACGCTTGAGTATGAGAGAGTGCTGCCTTCTAATAACAAAGATCTGCTCTTTTACATCAAAGATAAAGGCAATGTGGCGGTGCACCAGAACAAGGCTACGGTTTATTATGCTAAGCATGGGCCAATTTCTGCCTTTAAACTAAGCAAGTGGTTTTATGAAACCTATGTCTGTGCTCCTCAAGAAATTTCAGGGGTTAAGTTTCATGTACCTGAGAACCTGGATAACCGCCATGCGCTGCTTGTGCTGGAACAAGAGTACAAAGAACTGGAGCAGCAGTTTAAACAACTATTGGAGGAACGCGAGACAACTGTTTTACCAGAAGAACAGCAACATGTTATTCAGCAGAAATCTGAGAAAGCGGCCAGTAAGATAAAGATCCCTGAAAGTGTGTTTGACTATGATATCAAGCAAATTTCCAGAAAAACTTTCGCCGAGTATCTGCTTGAAAAAGAACAGGGCGAGCTCTCAGAAGCTTTCTGGTCCGCTTCCCTGCCGCAGAGTTTAGATACCTCGGTAGCCAGTAGCACATCCTTTCTGGTGTTCCGGGCCGGGCAAGTAAAAGCCAATGACAAAGGTTTTCTCTCCATATTCATCACGGTAGCAGACCTAATTACACATAAAGGAGACATTCATCACCTGTTTCCTAATGAATACCTGAAGAAGAACGGGCTGGACAGAGGCAAGTACAACCAGAATGCAAACTCCGCCTACATGCAAACCGAGATTAACATAAAAGTAGGTAGCAAATCACCAGCAGAATACTTCCAAATTATCACCGACCAAATTCAAGAACAGAACTTACAGCTAACCGGTCTTTCATCAGGTCAGGAGCTGAATGAAAACTTAAAAAAAACGCCGTTCCTACATTCTTAGGAGGCGTAAGTGTGCAGCATTACCAAGATTTACTGATTGCCCGCCGCAGGCTTATGTCAGAAAAAATAAAAGAATACTATTTTTCTCTCTAGACGCAAATACATTACATTAAAAAAATTTAGTCTCTTAATTTTACTAGAGTAAAAATCAACGCAACATGAAACACCTTTACAAAATTGTATTCATATTCCTTTTAGTTGTAAGTAGTTTAGAGACTTATGCACAAAGTTGGACTTGGGTAGTAAACGCAAAGGGCAACCACCAAATGTCTGATGCTGATCGTAAAATAGTGACAGACCATGCAGGGAACGTATATATAGCAGGTTATTACACTGGATCATTTAAATTAGGTGAATTTACTCTGGTAAACTCTTCTTCTTACAATAGTAAGATTTACTTGGCAAAATTAGATCCGGAAGGTAATGCCCAATGGTTGCATGATTTAGAAACAGGTGATTCTTACGCACATGGAATTGCTATTACCTTAGATGAGGCAGGCAACTTCTATCTTACCGGTACTATTGGTGGGTCAATTTTCGTGTCTAAGTATGATACTTTAGGCAACCTGACCTGGTCAAATAATTTTAATAATGAGTTTTATGGTTATGGTAAAAGCATTGCACTTGACCAAGCAGAAAATATCTATGTAATTGGTGAAACTGGTTGGTCTCCAAAATTCAACAATGGAGTTTTTCTATCAAAACTAACCTTAGAAGGTGAAACGGTTTGGTTGAAAGTATTTGAAAGTACATGTCACAGCAACGGGGCTTCTGGAGGCGATATAGCCGTTGATGCATTGGGGAACAGTTATATCACCGGGCTATTCGCCTGTGACAATCTAAGTTTTGATGGGATCAAGGTTGCTAATGGAGGTGGTTGGCAGGACAAAACCTTCCTGGCAAAAATCAATACTGATGGTCAGGCGCAATGGGCTCAACAGATCCCTAATTTAGTCAATATTATTCCACAGGTTTCCTTAACTGAGACAAATGAAGTAGTGGTAGCAGGTATGGCAAGTTTTTGTTGTTCACAGGCTACTCCTCAGCTATTTAAGTTCTCTGCACTGGGCAATTTGCTCTGGATAAAGGAAGGAAAAACATACCAGGGTATACCCCAAGACATTGCCACTGATTATGAGGGTAACATCTATCTGGGAGGAACCAGCTTTGGTAACTACGGAGGAACCGAAATGGATTTCCATCTGGAAAAATATGGGCCTGATGGAGAACTGCATTGGAATAGAGAAGTCAAACTAAGCGTGAGCGAGTACCTCATGGGCATCAGTTTAGATAACAAGGGTAATCTTTATGCTATTGGGAGTTCAATGGTTGAAGGATTGGGAGTAATAGGAAACAGTTATTCCCAACCCTCCACCACCTTTGTGGCAAAGCTAAATACGGGTAGTACAACAACTCAGCGTCCTTATAAACCAGTGGTTCCTTCTTTGTATCCAGTGTGCGATGGCCAAAAAATCCCTGAACTAAAAGCAATAGGTGAGCAAATAACCTGGTATGACTCTCCCGCATTACAGGTACCTATTTCTAAGGGAAATACTTTTTCTCCTGTACTATCTAAGACTGACACCTTCTATGTTACGCAAACCATTGACCAAATGAGAAGTTGGGCCAAGCCGGTTATTGTGCAGTTTTCAACTCTAAAAAGCTTTTCAATTAATGAAAGCAATGACACCCTTTATGCACCCGCATCTGTAGACTATACTTACAAATGGTTCCATAACAATATATTGCTAGAAGATAGTACACGTTCTTATATTGTAACGGATACTACCGGTATTTTCAAAGTTGTTATTTCAGATACCTATTGTTCCAAAGAAACTCAAATAACAAAGAAGGATTTGATTGAAGAAGATCAATTAATAGCTTACCCAAACCCTTCACCCGACAAGATTACTTTGCAAGTAAAAGTTAATAAACCAAGCAATTTTACGTTGAATGTTTACAGCAGTAATGGACCTTTAATTTTTAATTATACTTTAAAAGATAAGAAGGAATTAAAGAAAGAAATTGACATAAGCCATTTACCAAGAGGCTTGTATCTATGTGAATTGATATATGGCTCTGAACGAAAAAATGTTAGAGTGTTAAAGGAATAGAATATCACTTAAGTTTGGGTAACTTTAACCAAAGGTTTAAGGTGTGTACGGAATGTCTGCCTTGAACCTTTTTTTACAATCAAATTCATAATTACTTAACTCACGCCACTCTCCCGGCTGCAACTCCCCCAATCCAATATTGACCATCCGCACTCGTACCAACCGCTCCACTTCATAACCCAGCTTATAGCACATGCGCCGAATCTGTCGGTTCAGGCCCTGGGTTAAAACAATGGAAAACGCCTTCTCTCCTATCTGTTGTACCTGGGCAGGCCGCGTCTTTTTGCCCATAATGACCACACCTGTGGCTAGGTTATTTAAAGCCTCAAGTGTCAAGGGCTTGTCAACCGTCACCACGTATTCCTTTTCCTGATGGTTTTCTGCGTGGCTGATGCGGTTGTAGAGGGCACCGTCATTGGTGAGCAGCATCAACCCTTCCGATTCCTTGTCCAGCCGCCCCACCGGGAACACCCGCACATGGAGGTTTAGGGCCTGGGCCAGGTTGTCCTGGATGTTCGGGTTGAGGGTAGATTCCACGCCGCGGGGTTTGTAGTAGGCCAGATACGTAAATGTTTGGGGCGCTTTCAGGACCTTTCCGTCTAGTTGCACTTCATCCTCGGGGTGAAGCACCTGCTGCAGCTGGCCTTTCTGCCCGTTCACCAGCACCTTACCCGAAACAATGCACCGTACTGCTTCTTTGTTTGACAGCCTGCCTCTCTGAACCACAAAATGCTGCAAGGAAGACGTTAGGGATTTCATTTTAAACGAAAAGGAATTGCGATAAAGAAAGTAGCTGGCTTGAAACCTCTGCAAAGGTAAGGGTACCTGAAATACGAAGGTTGAAGTTCAACATAACATTCCGGTCTTTATGCCATTCAAAATAAACAAGGGGCTTCCTTATAGGAGTGATCCTCCATGCTCCTTCTTCAAAGGATTTCGTTCCTGAGGCTTCATGAGATTAAGGAAGTGATTTCCGGTGAGATAAATCCAGAATAAAGTATGGAGCTTACCTGGTATCGGGATATCCGAGCTGAGGGCTTCACAACCTTTTCCCAGTTCTCCCGTGGAAATCCTGAGGTAGAGGCAATTGCCTGAAGACTCATTCCACCATTTAAATTTCCCCCATGATGAACCTTTTACCAGGGAATACCCCTGCTTTTCCACTCTTTCCTTTTTCAAGGAAAACAACCGAAGTGCCAGAGCATCCCAAGCAGAACCCCAAAAAGATTCTTTTTCGAATTTTGAAAAGAGGCCACCTCTTGTTGCTCCTGGTGCTGGGAGTATTTCTGAGTAGCTGCGCCACCTCAGAGCTGGGCTCATCGGGCCAGAAGAAAATAGCCGGGAAAACGGTGGTGATTGTAGGGGCTTCCAGCGGATTTGGCCGAGGCGTGGCCGAGAAATTAGGTGCCTACAAAGCCAATGTGGTGCTGGCTGCCCGCCGAGGGGAGTTGCTGGAGGAAATCGCGACCCAGATCAGGGCAGCCGGCGGAACAGCCTTGGTAGTTCCTATGGACATCAGCAAACCCGAGGATGTGCAACGCCTTACGGCTACCACGCTGCAGCAATACGGCAAGATAGACGTCTGGATCAACATGGCCGGAGTAGGCGGCATCGGGAAATTCTGGGACATACCGCTGGAAGACCAGGCCCGCATTGTAGACGTCAATCTGAAAGGCGTGATCTACGGAAGTTATGCCGCCATCCGGCAGTTTCGGGCGCAGGGGTACGGCACCCTCATCAACATGGGCTCGGTGGAAAGTGTGAATCCATTGGCCTACCATGCCTCTTACGCGGCCACGAAGGGAGGTATCAAGAATTTTGGGCAGGCACTTAGCCAGGAATTACGGCTGAACGGGCACAAGAACATACGGGTGGTGACGGTAGAACCCTGGGCAGTGGACACCCCGTTTTGGGGCCATGCAGCCAATTACAGCGGGAAAACGCCCCGCATGGCCATGATGGACCCGCCCAGCAAAGTCGTGAATTCTACCATCAGGGCAACTTTGCGGGGCCGGAATGAGCGTCCGGTGGGTTGGAAAGCCAAAGCCGCCTGGATGTCGCACCGCTACTTTCCGCGCCTCACCGAACGGATTTCGGCCAACGTTATCCATAAATCGCAGATGAAAAACGGACTTCCCAATCCTCCTACCCCAGGATCAGTGCACGAGCCCATGTCATCGGGAAGAGGCGTGGATGATGGGGTCCGGCCGCGTATGAGAGAAGAAAACCGCCAGCGCAAGCAACAGAAGAAACAATAAAGTTATTCAATAAGGAAGCACTGGGGAAGGTTTGTCTTTTTCCAGTGCCTCCTGTTTTTGGGTCAGTTTTGCGAAAACGGGTTCAAAACGGATGGACGGGAACCGCTTTCTACAAAAATAACTTTTCTGATGGAAATGGGTTTTGCCTTTATACTAAGCTTCAGTTTTCAGCCTGCTTTTTGGAAAATTGGGTTAAAACGTACTTGCCCCTCCTTCAGAGTTGGTGCTCTGCCATCAGAGTAGCCTTTGGAACATAGCCTTCGTTTATAGAGTATCTTTTAACCTTAGCGCTTTTATCGTGAACGCATTCTCCCTTCGCCCGGCCTATCTAACTAAACTCCTTTTCTACGGTTTAGGGATTTTGTTGTGCACGGCTTGTGAATCGCAGCCGGTAAAAAGCCAGAAAGCAGCTTCTTCGGGATATGTCTCCAAAGCCGCGCACCCAGATGGCACCGGCAAGGTGTACCTGGGCCGAGAGATTGCGCACGTCATGTCTGCCTCTGGCGGCGAGTGGCTTGAACGGGATTCGCGGCAGAAGGAAGAAAACGTCACCTTGGCCATTCAGAAGTTAGACCTGCAACCCAACCAGGTAGTGGCCGATGTTGGCGCGGGTACAGGGTACTACACGTTCAGGATCGCCCCGCTGGTACCGCAAGGCAAGGTGTTCGCGGTAGAAGTGCAGGATGAATTTGTAGCGGCGCTGGAAGCCAAAGCCAAGGAACTTCAACTTTCCAACGTGAGTGTGGTGAAAGGCAGCGCCCAGTCGCCCAACCTTCCCGAGGCTTCGGTGGATCTGGCTTTGATGGTAGACGTGTACCATGAACTGGAATATCCCCGCGAGATGCTGCAGGCACTGCACCGGGCCCTGAAGCCTACTGGCAAACTCCTGCTGCTGGAATATCGTGCCGAGGACCCATCGGTGCCCATCAAGGAACTGCACAAGATGAGCGTGGCCCAGGTGAACAAAGAACTACAGGCAAATGGGTTTACCTTGGCGCGGCAAGAGAACTTCTTACCCATTCAGCATTTCCTGTTGTATGAAAAGGCAAAGTAACCCGCGGTCCGGTAGAACTCAATTGTTTTGTGGGGCTCTTTTTCTAAAACAAGCCTCTAAACGACTCCTTAGGGAAAGCAGAAATTAACCAAAGTGAGAACGGTAAAGCTTCAGTTAAGCGTAAAGGGAAATGCATCTTGGGCTTCTGATTTTCCTTTCTTTTCAGAAATTAGAGCTGTAAACATCAGGTAAAAAAAACCGCCCTGAGTTAAATCAGGACGGCTTTCCCATTTAAACAACCTGTTATTTAAAAACGCTAAAATTCAAACTCATGCCCGATGAGGTATTAGCTGCTAACGCAATCTAACCCTCGGTGGTGTTGTCGCATGAAGAAAACTCAGATTACATTTTTTCATGCTTGCTCGTGTGGGTTAGAAACTGATCGTTCACTAATTGATGAATTTAAAAGCGATCTTCAAAGGAAAAAAACCATAGAGGCCTAACTTATAATTTATCAAAAGCAAATAGCACCTTTCAGCGAGAACTCACCATTTAAGCCCTTTCCTCCGGAGAAATCCTTTTGTTTTTTGAGCCATATTCCTGTTCGGAGTAACTATATACTTTTTATATATTTAGATGAACCCTTCCTGTTAATGTCAGAATAGAGGCTTAATTTCAGGAAGAAAAAAGTCCTTCGGGGAATGACATTTCAAAAAAAAACTTTCTTGGAAGGAGCGCCTGCTAAGATAATTTGCCAGAAGGGGTTTTAGAGCTGTTTTTGAAATTCTAGCCAGAAAACACGGGCGTCTTAAACCTTTTTAGAACAACTGGAACAAACTTAATAAAGAGAAGACCTTACCTATGAAACAGCGTTTTACCCGAAAATTCAAGGCTTGGCTCCTGCCTGCCTCACTCCTATTGGCTTTTTTGATTCATTTTCCAGTTTTCGCCCAGGAAACACCGTTCAAAAAGGGTGTAAATCTTTCTAATTGGTTTCAGGCCAACAGCGCGCGGCAGATTTCCTTTTCCAGGTATACTAAGAAAGATTTCGAGCAGATTAAAAGCCTGGGTTGTGATGTCATCCGGTTACCCATCAACCTGCACGGCATGACCAAAGGTGCCCCGAACTATACCCTAGACCCGCTGTTTCTCTCCTTCTTGGACCAGGCCGTGACCTGGGCCGAGGAACTGGACCTGCACCTCATCCTGGACAACCACTCCTTTGATCCCCTGGATAATACGCAACCTTCAGTGGAGGGAATTCTGGAGAAAGTCTGGACCCAGATGGCGCAACACTACAAAGACCGCTCTGACAAGGTATACTTCGAGATCCTGAACGAGCCCCATGGTATCTCAGACGCGCAGTGGAACGCCATTCAAGGCCGCATCATCCAGGTTATCCGCCGGCACGATACCCGGCACACCTTAATAGTAGGCGCCACCAATTTCAACAGCTACCAGAACCTGGCCCAGGTGCCGGTGTACCCAGACAATAAACTGATCTACACCTTTCACTTCTACGATCCGTTTCTGTTCACCCACCAGGGAGCCACCTGGGTAGCTCCTTCGCTTTTGCCGCTGGCCAACATGCCGTTCCCATATCGGGCCCAGGACATGCCTGCCTTTCCGAACAGTTTGCGGGGTTCCTGGATGGAAGGCGCTTACAACAACTATGCGCAGGAAGGCACCGTAGCCAAGGTGAAACAACTCATTGACATTGCCGCGCAGTTTAAGGAAGCCCGGAAGGTGCCGGTGTACTGCGGAGAGTTTGGTGTTTTTCAGGACAACAGCCGAAACGAGGACCGGGTATTCTGGTACAATGAAGTGCGCCGCTACCTGGAGGAAAAGAAAATAGGCTGGACCAGTTGGGATTACCACGGAAGTTTCGGGTTGTTTACCAAAGGTGGCTCTGACCTGTTCCAGCACGACCTGAACGTGCCCTTGTTGCAGGCTTTAGGCTTTACCGTTCCTCCCCAAACGCCGTACGTAAAACAACCAGAGGGCAAAGGTTTTCCCATCTACACCGATTTTCTGGGCCAGAACATTCAGAACGGCAGTTTCGGCAACGGGCCTCTGGATTTTTATTTCGATCAGAAGCCTAACAACGGGCGCTACAGCCTGGCTTGGACCGGGGCCGAACAGTACAGCAGCATCGGGTTTGATTTTACCCCTGATAAAGACCTTTCCAAACTGAAGCAGGAGAATTACGCCGTTGATTTCCTTTTCCGGGGAACCGCACCGGCCGTAAGCTTTGACCTGCGGTTCATTGACACCAAAACCACTGACCCCTCTGATCATCCCTGGCGGTCTGGCATCACCATTACGCCGGAGCAGGTTCCTTTTGACGGGCGCTGGCACCATGTGCGCCTTCCGCTGAACTCGTTCACCGAGAAAGGCTCCTGGGACAATGCCTGGTTCAACCCCGAAGGCAAGTTTGACTGGACCAGCATCGATCGCCTGGAAATCACCGCTGAGCACGCTCCGCTTGGGCAAACCAAGCTCTGGTTCGATAACCTCGTGATTTCGGACCAGGATACCGCCAAAATCTATGACCCCTCTGTTTTCTCGGGGGCAGTGACGGGAGTACAAACCTCGCTTTCTTCAGCGGAAATAAAAGTGTATCCTAACCCAGCCGCCGGATTCCTGCTTCTGGAAACCACCCTACCCGGCACTCTCACCGCGGAGTTGCGCAACAGCGTGGGCACTCTGGTTTGCCGGGCCAGGTTCACCCGTAAACTTGAACTCTCCACGGCTTCGTTTGCGGCCGGGGCGTACTTTATAAAAGTCATACAACCCAACGGGCAGTTCATTACCCGCAAAGTCATGCTTCAGAGGTAAAGCCGAAGTTCAGGTCAAAGGTTAAACCTCATTTCGATCCACTTACCGCAGTTTCGTTTCAAGCCTGTTTTTCTAAAAAGGGGCTTGAAATTCCACCCTTTCCATAGGAAATAAAGGTGGGCTACCTCGTAACAATATCCTTAACAAAAAAAGGCCGGCCTGATGATTCAGGCCGGCCTTTCCGTTTATAAGCTGATTTCCTAGAAGTTGCTCATGTTCAAGCGACCACCAGTTACCACTTTTCCGGTTAGAGAAGAAGTAGGGGTTGCGCTGCTCAGGATAGCGTTCTTGATAGCTGCTGCCGTTGAACCTGGGTGAGAAGCGGCATATAAAGCTGCTGCACCGGTTACGTGCGGAGTTGCCATGGAAGTACCGCTGTAGTTTGAGTAAGAGTTATAGGCAGTAGTGGAGTAAATAGACTGGCCTGGGGCTCCAATGTGTACTGTTTTAGCGCCATAGTTTGAAAAAGTAGCTCTTCCACCTGATGAAGTAATGGCGGCAACCGCAATCACGTTTGGCAGGTTGAAGTTAGAAGGGTAGTTGGCTACGACATCGTTGTTGTCACCGCGTCCGTCGCTTCCACCGTTACCGGCAGCAGCAATGAACAGGATGTTTTTGGCATTGGCGCGTTTGATGGCGTCATACAGAGCCTGAGAGTAGCCACCGCCACCCCAAGAGTTGTTGCTGGCCACAATGTTGATGCCGTGACGGTTTTTAAGGTCGGTGAGGTAATCAAGGGCTTTTACTGCCTTAGCAGTGCTTCCGCCGTTTGGTCCCAGGAACTTGCAAACGATCATTTTCACGTTCCAGTTAATACCTACCACGCCAGAGTTGTTGTTTTTGGCACCAATGGTACCGGCTACGTGCGTTCCGTGGTCATCTTGGCCGCCAGTGGTTCCTCCGTCATACACAGAGTTGTTGTTCGCGTCGAAATCCCAACCGTTCACGTCATCAATGTATCCGTTACCGTCGTTATCTCTGCCGTCTTTCGGGTCGAAAGGGTTTACCCAGATTTGGCCTTGAAGGTCTGGGTGAGTAGTTTGCACCCCTTCGTCAATGATACCAATGGCCACCGAGGTAGAACCGGTATGGTTTTTAGCCCATGCTTCACCGGCCTGGCTGCCATACACGTTCTTAGGTGAAGTTAGATCACCGTACAGGCCCCAAAGTTGGCCGTTTGTGAAGAAAGGTTCTGTGGTGGTGGCTTGGTGGTGGTACACGTAGTTCGGCTCCACGAACTCCACTGACTCATGCTTCAGTTTGTTAATGGCATCAGCAGCAGCACCGGACACTTCTACCAAAGTAAGGGCTTCTTTCTTTCCTAACCGCTCAATGGCTTTGCTGTTGAGTTTCTCCTTGGCTTTACCGTGCACGCGGGCTAAAACCAATTCTTTGGCACTCTCAGATGTACCCTCTTTGAATTGGATCAACACCTCATTAGGCACAACTTCCTGGCCATCGATAAAGCGAGCATCCGCTTGCTGAGGTGCTACTGTCACTTCTTCGCTCTCCATTAACTGATCTGATTCACAGGCAGTCAAAAAAGAAACTGAAAACATTGTCGCGGCAACGGCAACCTTTCCGAATGTGAGTGATTTCTTCTTCATGATTGTTTGTAGGATGGATGAAAAATAGGAATAATCAATTACTTGACACTGCAAATGTATTCAATCAAAATTGGAAAACTACAAACTAATTTGAAACCAATATTCCTAAACCAACGTAAAAACACAATTTGCCTATTTACAATCAACTTGATTTTCCAAGTTCCTTCCTTCTTTTTTCCTCTTTCCTAGACCTTTACCAAGCATAGTATTCTTCTATATTAAGTTATATACCCTTTAAAATTTTCTTAAATTTTTTTTTATTTTTTTCTTCTCAATACCCTACACACCACCATTTTAGCCTTTTTGAAGCCTGCTTATACCTTCCTAATCCTTAATTAACCTCTCAAATCTTCAGAGTTCCTTTATTTCAGGTTGTTTGTTTTGAAGCGGCTACTTACAACATGTAAAATCCTGTATTTAAAACCTTAAATCCATTTTAATAAAAACAACACTTAAGAAGAAGATGAGATAATCACGTTTTTGCAATATTTTTACTTTTCCTTGCTTCTTATATTTTACAATTCTTTCTAACATTCACAATTAGACAGGTTCCAACGTTACAACTTGAAAGCCTAAGGATGCAAAAGCTTTTTAAGCCCGGTTTCTAAAACAAGGCTTTAAACCATAGTTTTCGGCAGGCACGACCTTAGCTGGAAGAATTTAGCTTTTCATTGCCCATCTTCGTGCCCCTTGATTTTCGTTAACAGGTTCTATGAACAGATTTTTCCCACAGGAGATTGCCCTTCAGGTGTTGCAAAAGATTCAGGACTTAGCGCTGCCCACGCACTATGATTATGAGAAACATCGATTGGTGCTGCTAGATGAAAAGAATAATGAGCAAGTCTATTTGCGGCTCCCTATCACCTTGCCTCCCCTGCAAAGCCTTACCTACCCTGATGAAGTAAGGGTTCATTATGTAGTTGTGCTTATTCAGGCTGGCAACTGCGCCATGGGGTATTTTGAAAACGGCGTGAACCTGGATCACAAAGTATTCAGGTCGTACATGGTCCGGAAAAAGCAAGGGAAAAGCCAGATCAAGTACCTGAAGACAAAAGGTAAATCGAGGGCGGGGTCACGGGTCCGGCTGGGGGAAACCGCGGAATTCTTCGAGAACATCAATGGCCGCCTTCAGGAATACTTTGAAGAGCACCCAATAGACCGTATCGCACTGAGTTGCTCTAAAACCCTGCTCCCTTACCTGTATGATTCTAAAATACCTACCCCCTTCGATAAACGGGACGAACGGATCTTAAAAATCCCCAAACACGTGCACACCCCCATCTACCAGGTTTTATTAGACACTAACCGGTTCCTCACTCGGGGCGAACTCATTTACGACCCCAAGCACCAGGAATTGTTAAACCAACTTCTTCCCAAGGATACCCTGTTTTTGGAGGAGGAAGAGGATTTTAGCTCAGACGAGGAAGCTGAAGATTGATTTTATTTTTAGCGGTATGATTAAGTCAGGATAATATTCTTTTCACCTTAACCCTTATAAAGCGAGGAGAGGAAAACAAAAATCTCACCCCAAGCACAAACCAAAACCTACAACAATTTATCAAGCAGAAATGGCCAGAACGGCAACGTGGTGTCACTTTTTACTGCAGAAAAGGCTGTCTGAGCGTCAGCGAGTTTCTTTTCTGCTTAATTCTTTTAGTTAGGTTGAGCATCAAGGATCAACCTGACAAACGCGCGCACACGGCGACTCCAGCCCCGGAGTTTGTAAAAAGGGAGCAGAAAGTCAGTACCCATACAAGAGGTTTGAGGCTATCGCCTCACTGATTTGCAAAACTCAGCCCGTGGTAGGTCCAAGTTACAGATTTGAACCATGGTAATTAAAACCCCTTGAAAAAAGGTATCAGCAGCAGAAGAAGCCATCCCCCTATTCCCTTCAAAGGGGACATGTGCTTAAGATCGTTGGTGAGCTATTAAGGTTATTATATACTAGTAGAATAGAAATTTGAAGAAAATCAACTCTCTTCTACAACCATTTCTTTCTTTTAAAATACCAAAGAAACGCCAAAGAAGAAAGCACCATCATACCCAGGGCGAAAGGATAACCCGCCACCCAGCGGAGTTCCGGCATAAAGTTGAAGTTCATGCCGTAGATGCTGGCAATTAAGGTAGGCGGCATAAACACGACGGTCATCACCGTGAAAATCTTGATGACCTGGTTTTGCTCGATGTTCACTAAACCAAGAAAGGTATTCTGCAGGTACTCCAGGCGTTCAAAGCTGAATTGGGTGTGCTGCAGGAGCGAGTTGATGTCTTTGATGATGGTGCGGAGCCGTTCTTTCTCGGGTTCTTCCACAGCGTAACTGCGGAGCAAGGAAGACACCAGCCGCTGTTTGTCCACGATGCTCTCCCTGATGAGGATGGTGTTTTCCTGGAGTTCGGTGATTCTAATCAGGATTTCCTCTTCAATGGATTGCTCTTTCACCAGGCGCTTACTCACCACATTGGTGGTGCGGGTAAGGAGCTCGATAAAGTCTGCGTCGTAGTCAATCTGAGTTTCCAGGAGGAGCAGCCAGATCTGGAAGGCTTTGGTGGTGGTACTCCGGAAGGTTTTCAATTTACGTACCGTTTCCCCAAAAGACTTCATTTCTGTGCGGCGCAGGGTGAAGAGGATCTCGTTCTTTAAGATAAAAGAAACCTGCCGAGTAATATAGGAACCCTCCTGGTGCATGACAAAGGCACTGTTGGCCTCAAAGATGTTGTCATCTTCAAAGTAGCGGGAAGAACTCTCAATCTCGGCGGCTTCCTGTTGGGTGAAAAACTCAATCCCGAACTCCTCTTCCACCAGCCGTTGCTCATGGTCGGTGGGTGACTGCAAATCAACCCAGATAATGCGCCCTTTCTCCTCGGTATGAAAATTCTCGGGATTCTTCTCCCAATAGATCTCTCCTCCTTTTATATAGAAGCCTCTAATCATCGCTGCTGTTCTAGTATGTGCCTCACCCCTCGGAATACCTGGTCAGAGCGTCTGCTCCTGCTGCAAACTTATAGATTTTTGTTTGCAAGCTGACTATTTCGCGTTCGCATCTATCGCATAGAAAGAGTGGAAACAAGCGGTACATTCTTACCTGAACTGGGAAAAATTGGTTGCCTTATAGGACTTTCTTCGTTTTAGAACTCAGCGCGTAATTGGTTTCCACCTCTGCAATAAGGCCTTACTCCTTCTTATTAAAGCTTAAAACCAGAATTTATAAAGGGACAAAAGGAATTGAAACAATGCTAACAAAGCGTATTATCAAACAACAACTCCTACTCAATTAGTTTTTATCCTAATTCATTAGGATTACTCCTAACTTATTAGTAGACTTGTTTAAATATTTACTTTTATGCAGAAACTAGGGAAAAGGGAAGAACAGATCATGCAGATCATCTGGCAACTGGAGAAAGCCTTTATCAAGGATATCATTGATTTGCTACCAGAGCCGAAACCGCACTACAACACCGTGGCCACGATGGTGAAGATCCTGAACGAGAAAGGATTCCTGAGTTCAGAGAAAGTGGGCAATACCTTGCAGTACACGCCCATGGTTCCGCTGGCCGAGTACCGCACCCAAGATGTGGCCAGTATTAAGAAGAAGTACTTCGGGGGCTCTTTCTCCAAGATGATTACCCATTTTGCGAAGGAAGAGAACCTTTCCGATGCAGAACTAGACGAGCTAATCCAGATCATCAAATCTAAAAAAACTTCTTAACCTCAGAAGCCATGATAGAATACCTCCTCAAAGTTTCTTTCGTGATTGGCGTGGTTTTCCTGTTCTACAAAAGCGTACTGCAGCAGGAAAGCTTTTTCACCACCAATCGGTTGTACCTGCTGGGCGGCATTGCGCTGGCGTTTGCTCTGCCCTTTGTCACACTACCTAAGTTGGTCAGCAATCAAGGGGTGATTTCTGAGGTCTTCAAACAAACAAGGGTAGCCGAGGCAGAAGCCACCCAGTTTCTGGATACTTCTCCCAAAACAGCCCCAAAAAGCATTTCTGATCCTAAAGGAACCTCATCAGTCAATCAGGCTTCAAGACCGGAGGAAGTAGTAAGTTCCAACCTTTCCACTCCCTCTTCTAATACTTCATTCGTAGAGGAGGCGGCTCCCACTACCTGGATCTTTTGGTTGGTGTTGCTGTATTTGTTTGGAGTAGGCGTCTGCACCCTGAACCTGGTCTTTCAGATAGCCGGAACCCTTTGGAAAGCCTTCCGGAGCCAGGACAAAATTGAGGAGAAAGAATTCGTCATTGTGAATGTAGAAAGCAAGCAGGCCCCCTGCTCCTTTTTCAAGTACATCTTCATTCACCCCGACAGCTACGATTTTGACACCTATGAACAGATCATCGCCCATGAAAAAATACACGTGCGCCAGGGCCATACCCTTGATTTGCTATTGGCCGAGGTAGCCGTGGTTCTGCTGTGGTTCAACCCGCTTATGTGGTCTTTCAAAAAAGAAGTTGAAAAGAACCTGGAGTACCAAACAGATGCTTTGCTGCTGGAGAAAGAGCAGGTAAGTAAAACCCAATACCAGTTAAACCTCTTACAGATTGCCTGCCCTAACAAGCCCTTGTCCATTACCACCAACTATAATCAGTCACTACTAAAACAAAGGATTTTCATGATGAACGCTAAAAAATCTACCCCACACGCATTCTGGAAGTACACCTTTCTGGCTCCTTTGTTTTTCGGGACGCTATTGCTCTTGAACGAACCAGCGACCAGCCAGGGCATCCTGGAAGATGTTTCAGACACTTACACTGCGGTATCCGCCCGAATGCCACAGGTAGGTCCCGCGCCCCAGGCAGTTCCAGGTCCAAAACCAGCTGAATTACCAAAGCAGGCTCAAACACCACCTTCCTTCTTAGCGGAACCCGGCCAAACTCCTCCACCACTTCCAGGTAACCCAGGCGATCCGGGCGCACCGGGGAACATGCTACCCACTCCCCCCAAACAGAGGAGAGGGATGAATTTCCAATTCCACACCGACATGTCGCAGGGATATTGGTACAGCCATGCCACGCAAAACGAATACTGCATTGAGCTGAAAGGCAATCAAAACAACTCCAACTGGAACATCAACCGTTGCTACCCCAAAAATGCCTTCACCAAACAAAGTGATAACGTGTTCGTGCTAACCCGAGAATCTGGCTCTCTTCAACTCACAGGCAACCTCTCTGAGGAGGTTAGCCAGGGAAAATACTTTTTCAAAGAAGATGGCTCCTTTAAAAGCTATTTGACCAAACAAGGCATCAACTACGCAGAAGACAATTTCCTTTTCCACCTGTTCTTAGCCGATGTAAATAAAAAGTACATTGATTTTCTGAAGTCTAACTACCAGGAAGTGGAAGGAGAACGCCTGATGGAACTGGCTATTCACGGCGTCACCCTGGAGGCTTATCAAGGCTACCTTACCCTTTTCAAAAAGAATAGCGATAAAAAACCTTCCATGGAAGAGGTAATCAATGCCAGGATCCACGGAATCACCCAGGAATATGTCCAGCAACTTCAAGAATTGGGTTACAAAGACCTGCCCCTGAATAAAATGATGGAAGCCAAAATCCACGGGGTGACTCCTGCATTTGTTGAGGGCTTACGGAAAGCAGGCTTTGACAAACTTTCCCTGGACAAAGTGATCCAAGCAAAGATCCACGGGATCACTCCGGCTTATCTCTCTGAGGTAAAATCACTTGGGTTCGGAGACCTTTCCCTGGATAAATCCATTGAGTTGAAAATACACGACGTTAATGCAGCCTACATCCAGAACCTGAAATCGGCGGGGTACGGCAATCTAACGTTAGACAAAATTGTGAATGCCAAAATCCATGGAGTTACCGCCCAAACCGTGAAAGACATGGAATCTTACGGGTTTAAAGGCCTTACCTTGGACAAAGTCATGGAAGCCAAAATCCACGGCGTCAACAAAGCTTACCTGGATGACCTAGCCGAAGCCGGTTTTAAGAACCTGGAGGTAGACAAAGCCATCGAAGCTAAAATCCACGGCGTCACAAACGACTTCATCAAACAAGCCCGCAAAGATGGCTACAACCTGAAAACCCTGGACGAATACATCAACGTCAAAATCATGGGCATGGCCCGCCGCTCACGTAAGAACTAAGGACAAAGAAGTTTGATCAGAAAAGGATTCTTCTTTTTTGCCATGTTTAAAAAAAAGGCCCTAAAACAAAGATGATGTGCTGGGTAAGGCTTGATTTATATTTCGTCCTTATTCGTAAAGAATTTTAAATGAACTCTGCGGCAGGTCGGGACTAAGGCCAACCATGAGGCCGAGGCACGGCCTGCCGCACGGTAGAACAGTCCAAGCTGCAACAACCTACGTGGTCGATGAAACAGAAGACAGCAACGAGGTGGTACATTGAGGCGTAAAAAGCCTGTCTGAGCATCAGCGCGCTTCATTTCTTCTTGATTCTTTTGGTTCGGATGAGCATCAAGGATCAACCTGACAAACCCAAGCAGGAAGCTACTCCAGCCCTGAGGCTTGGTAAGAAGGAAATGGAAGGTAAAGGTTTATAGCTAACCGGAGAGGCACTCAGGGTCGTTGGTGAGAACACCAACAACGGCGGAAAAGACCTATAAAGTGATTTTGAGGCTGTCGCCTCATTGAAGTTTCAAACTTCAGTTCATGGTAGGTCCAAGTCTCAGACTTGAACCATGGATTCCGGGTCTTGAATCATCCCCCTACCCCCTTCAAAGGTGTACGTGCGTTTAAGATACCTTTTCGGAAAAGAAGCCGGTAAAGAACATTAACATTAAAAAATATAAAAGCCTCTAACCTGATGAAAGGAAATTATGGTTTAGACCTTATTTCCAAAAAACAGCCCTAAAACAAATACCAATACCACAAACCAATTCCTCATTTCATAAAGCCAACCCTACCTACCACCAACTCCTTAAACCTAGCTTTTTTACAAAATATTTTCGGCTCGCGTGCAACGGTTGAATTTTCCCGGTGTCTTTAGAATACAAATCCCGGATCTCCACAAAACTTAGTTAACCTTACTTCTTGCTCTATGAAAAAAAGAACCCTCTTTTTGCTGGGACAGCTATGCCTATGCCTGTACTTTTCGGCGGGGGCTTGGGCTCAGGTCAATCCGGCCACACCTGTGGCGACAGCGCCAAAGGGACCTGGAAAGATCTCAGGGGTGGTCACTGATTCACTGACCGGTAAACCGGTGGAATACACCACCGTTTCCTTACTGCAGAAGGGGTCCAAAAAATCGGTTGACGGTACCCTAACCGATGCCCGCGGCAACTTTTCGTTTACGGGAGTATTGCCGGGAGAGTACAGCCTTCTGTTCAGCTTCATTGGGTATGAGTCCCGGACAAGGCACGGCATTGTGGTGTCAGAGCAAGCACCGGAAGTGGTCGTGGGGAAAGTCATTTTGAATGCGGCCACCACCAAACTGAAGGAAGTGACGGTAGAGGGATTACGGCCCACCATTACCCAGGAAGCCGATAAAATGGTGGTCAGTGTGGAGGGAACGGCATTGGCTGCCGGCAGGACGGCCTATGATGTACTCGCCCGGGCTCCGGGGGTCTTCATTGACCAGGAAGGGAATATCCAACTCAACGGGCGTGCCGGGGTGACGGTGATGCTGGACGGCAAACTCACCTACCTGGCGGCTCGGGATTTACGCACCTTACTGGAGGGCATGCCCGCTGAAAACCTCAAGAACATTGAGATCATCGCCAACCCCTCGGCTAAGTTTGACGCCGAAGGTGCCTCCGGAATCCTCAACATCAACCTGAAGAAAAACGAAATCCGGGGTATGAACGGGAGCCTGTATGCGGGGTACAACTACAACGGATACCAGCATGCGTATTCCTCAGGGGCCTCGCTCAACTACAAAACAGGCAAGTGGAACACCTTCCTTACCTTGGACCAGGCCCGTCGTACCTTTGGGCGGCAAGCCACTTTTACCAGGGTGTTTTATGGCGAAGAACAAACCACGTACTTTGACCAGGTGGCTTACGGGAACACCGAAGTACAGGGTCCGCCCAGCGTACGGGTAGGCTCAGATTATGACCTCACCGAGAAGCACAGCATTGGCGTAATGGGGTATTTCGTGACCAATACCCTGCACGGCGATTTTCTGACCGATACTTACCTGGGGAATGCGCCCAGCCAAGCCAACCGGTACATAGATGCCAACAACTTCAACACAAACAAATTCACCAACTACACCGGCAACGTGCATTACCGGGGAAAACTGGATACCGCTGGCACTACCCTTTCCGCTGATCTGGATCTGGTGAAAATCACTAACCGAGGCTATGCCAACTTTTACAACAAATTTGTAGACCTGACCGGTACCACCGCCGATTCTCTGGACTATCTGTACACCGATACTCCCAACGGGTACAACATCTACGCCGGGAAAGTAGATTACTCCCATCCGTATGCCAAGGGCAAAAAGTTTGAGGTGGGTTTGAAAGCCAGCCGGGTTGAGGCAGACAATGACTCCCGGTTCTTTTTCAACAACGCTGAGGCCCTGGAATTAGACCTCAGAAGAACAAACCATTTCCTTTATGATGAAAATATTTACGCAGGTTACGTGAACTGGAGCAGCAAATTTGGGGAACGGTACACTGTGCAGGCTGGTTTACGGGCCGAGCACACCATGTCTACCGGAGAGTCGGTTACTACGGGTCAGAAAACCAATAGAGAGTACCTCAGCCTTTTCCCCAGCCTTTTTGTGCAGCAGAAAATGAGCGAAAATTACCAGGTCAACTACAGCTACAGCCGCCGCCTGCAACGGCCCAATTATGGCAACCTGAACCCTTTCCTGGCTTACCGTGACCCGTACACCTATTGGCAAGGGAACCCGTTTTTGCGGCCGCAGTACACGCACGCCATCGGGGTGACGCAGACTTACAAAAAGGACTACAGCCTAGCCCTCAATTACCAGATCATCAAAGACAACATGGCCGAGTTGGCCCTGCTGGATGTACAAAGACTAACCACCGTTTATACCATCGGGAATGTGGACGACGCCTATAACTTAAGCGCCAACCTCAATGTGCCGGTGAAAATCATGAAGAACTGGGATACCCAAAATTCCATGCTGGTGTCTTACAACAAATACAAAGTAGTGCTCAACCAAGAGATGGCCACCAACGACCAGGTGCATTACCAGATCCAATCAACGAACAACATCCTGCTTCCGCGGAGCGTGAAACTAGAAGTGAATACCGGCTACCGGGGACCAGCCGCTTACGGGATTTACCGGGTAGCCAGTCAATGGTGGTTTAACGTGGGGGTAAAGAAAAGCTTCCTGGATGATAAACTGGCCCTCTCTGTAAATGTCAATGACATTTTCAAAGGCATGCGGGTGAAGATTTCCACCGTAGGCCGGAACGTGCACGAGTTTGACCAGTATTTCAGGGCTCGCAGCGTGGGCATTAACCTCCGTTATAATTTCAGCCGGGGCGAAAAATTTGATCCCAAACGACAGAACAACAACCTGGAAGAGCTTAACCGTACCTAAGGCTCACCCCTTTATTACCTATTTCACAGAACCCTGCCCCACTCGCTTTTTTTATGAAGACGAAGATGGGCAGGGTTCTGTCTTTTTTCTTACCTATTCCTTTTACAAGCAATGTCATTGCTCCTGAGCATGTTTTAACTTCTTTCAAACTGGGCATATCCATTCCGCTGCAGGATTCGTTTCTGGAAGACGGATCAGGGCCAACTTCTAGGGGCATAGATGGCACGGCTTTTGTCGCCGACTCTCTGGGGTTGAAGATGTCCTGAAAAATCCTCCATATCCTCCTTCCGCCGGATGGTAAAACCTAAGTTGGGAAAGAGGGATAAACCTTATATTGCAGCATGTTTGCAAATGAACTTCGGCTGGGAAACATCGTCTTGGAAGCAGGGAAACCTGTTGCCCTGGACGTACCCAGGTTAATCTCTATCCTGAAAGGCAACGGTGCCCCTTTTACTCCAATGCCCCTGACCGAAGAATGGCTTTCCGGCGCCTCCTACAATGCCCTTGAACATGAATTCACTTTTCCCGAATTAAGCCAGTGGGCCCTAGACCCTGAGTACAAAGAGATTGTCTTCAACGGGGGGTACATTGCCACCAGTGCCCCGGTAGAATACGTGCACCAGCTCCAGAACTTCTTCTTCGTGATGACGGGTGAAGAACTCAATTTACCCCTGGAAGCCTTCCAGAGAACTTCTTCCTCCTCCTGAGCCTCCTTCGGCGTTTTAAACCTGATTTCTTAAAACCACCGCTAAAACGATTCTTTCTCTCTGCTGTAATCTTGGGACGAAACTAGTGCCGGGCAGCCTTTTCTGCTTCTTGTAAACCTTCTTCCGTGAACCGGCAAAACAAGGTCATATCAGGCGCGTGGTCAATCTGCACCAGTTTCTTCACCTGCAAGTCCCGAATCTCCTGTTCTATTTCGCCTAAAGAAAGCCCAGGCGTTTGGGCCGAAATGGCAGCCGCATCCATAGGCCAACCGGTTTTACTTTCCTGATCTTTCACCAGCGCATACATTGCTTTCAGAATTCTGCTTTCCTTTGCCATAGATCCTTATTTTTAGTCTTCTTCTTCTAAACTGCCGGTAAAGCTTTAGGCTCTAGCCAACTTTCAGGGTGTACGGAGAAAGAAAAAAGAAGGACTACGAACCAACCAATCCATTATAAAACCAAGGACTAGTCACCCGTTAAAAGCCTCTGGGTTTAGGGCCTGTTTTTAAGAAAACAGGCCCTAAACCCAGAGGCTTTTAAAATTAAATTTCGAATGGAAAGGCTGGTAGAAAGACTTTCAGAAAGCAGGATCAATCCATCCGGAGGTTTTTCACGGGGTTGAGGGTGGCGGCTCTCAGGGCTTGGTAACTTACGGTGAGGAAAGCGACCACGCCAGCCAGGATTACGGCAGCCCCAAACACCCACAACGGAATGTCAATGCGATATGCGAAATCCTGCAGCCACTTGCTCATGGCGTACCAAGCCAAAGGCATGGCAATCACCGCCGCAATCAAAACAAGTTTCAGGAACTCTTTGGACAGCAAGGCCACGATGGACGAGGTCTCCGCACCCAGAATCTTCCGGATGCCGATCTCTTTTTTCCGGCGCTCAGCCGCGTAAGCCGCCAACCCGAATAAGCCCAGACAGCCCACGAAGATGGCCATGCCGGTAAAGATCCAGAGCAGGGTTTTCAGCTTGTCCTCAGATTTGTACATCACCTCAAAGTTGTCATCCATGAACTTGTATTCAATAGGATACTCGGGTGAGAAATCATCCCAGACGTTTTTCACGTGCGCGATTGCCCCGGCCACGTTGCTGCTTTTCAGCTTAACGGCCACCTTCCAGTTGGCTCCCGGGAAAATCTGCAGAATGGTGGGGTCCATTTTGTCAAAAAGGCTCTTAAAATGGAAATCTTTCACTACACCAACTACTTCGCCTTTCTTGGTAGAATCTTTCCTTGTCGCTCCCCAGATGGGCCATTCCATTTTTTGGCCCAAAGCCTTCTGCGGGGTTTCAAATCCCAGCTCCTTCACGGCGGTTTCATTGATCACGAACGCGGCGTCTTTGTCGGTGGGGAAATCCTTAGACAAGCCCCTACCTGCTACTAACTTCAAGCCAAGGGTATTGATGTAGTCATAGTCTACCATGAGGTGGGTAACTGAGTGGTTCACCCGCTCCCCGTTCCTGGTGATATAGATCCCGTCGCCGGCCGTGGCATCGCCCGGGAACCCGTACCCGATGGACACGCTGGCAATGTTGGGGTTTTTTAGCAACTCGGTTTTAAAGGTTTCATAGTTTTGGTACATGTTGTCACCGCGCATCTCAAAGAACATGATCTGGTCTTTGTTGAACCCAAGGTCTTTGTTGTGCAGGAAACTCACCTGCTGGTACACCACCACGGCGCAGATGATAAGGAACACCGACAAAGAGAACTGCAGCACAATAAGGCTGTGGCGCAACCAGGGCGTTTTACCCGGACCACCATCACTCACCAATGCGCCTTTGAGAACGCTCACCGGCTTGAAGTTCGCCAGCACCAAAGCCGGATAAAGCCCCGCCAAAATACCCACCACCAGCAACAGACTTAACAGCAACAGAACCAAACCCGGGCTGTTAAAGACATTGAACGACATTTCCTTCTCAGTGAAGGCATTCAAAGAAGGCAACAGCAAAGACGTGAGCGCTGCCGCGAACACCACGCTGATGAACGTCAGCAGCAAGGTTTCGCCCAGAAACTGCAGCATCAACTGCCCGCGGCTGGCACCGATGGTTTTGCGCACCCCTACTTCTTTGGCCCGCTGCAGGGATTTGGCCGTGGCTAGGTTCACGAAGTTAAAGCAGGCAATGACCAGGATGAAAACGGCAATCACGCTCAGCGCTTTCACATAAGTGATATTGCCTCGGTAGGACTGGTCAAATTTGAAACTGGCGGAGTACAGGTGTACCTCCCGCAGGGGCTGCAGGGCCGGAGTGTATTTAAAGGGTTTATGTGTCTCCTCGTCAATCTGCTTTCTGACTTGGGCCTGGAACTTGGAAAGCAACAGGGCGGGATCAGCACCTTTCTTCAACTTAACATAAGTATAGAACTGTTGCCATCCCCAGCTTTTCATGCGTTCCGGGTCAAGCTGCATCCGGGCGATGTTTACTACGAAATTGACCGGCAGGTGAAACTTAGGGTTGCTTTCAAATACCCCTTTTACCAGGTAGGATTCCTTGTCAATGGAAATTTTCTTGCCAACCGGGTCTGAATCACCGAATACTCTGCTGGAGAATTTATCTGAGATCACCACTGACGCGGGATCATCCAGCACTTTTTCGGGTGAGCCAAAGATAAATTTGAGCGGAAACACCTGGAAAAAAGTGGGGTCTGAAACCAGCCCGCCCTTTTCATAGATGCGTTTGTCACCAGCCTCCACCAAACTCTTCCCTTCCCAGGGCTGCATAATGATGCGCAACACTGTCTCGGCCTCCGGAAAGTTCTCCTGAATGGTAGTACCAAACATAGGCGGCACGCAGGTGATCTGGTCAGTAGACTCATCAGACTGCACATTGTTGTACACCCGGTAAACGCGGTCGCCTTCGGGCAAGAATTTGTCATACTGCAGCTCATCGTACACAAACAAACCCAGCAGCAGGCAGGCCGTCAGACCTAGGGCCAACCCGGCAATATTGATGAAGCTGAAACCTTTGTACCGTAACAGGTTACGGTAGGCTATCTTAAAGTAATTCTGGAACATATCCTTGGATTTTAAACTGTTCTTTTTCTTTAGTTTTATTAAAGGATCTTGGCAGGCAAAATCCTGCTTTACTCCACCCTTATATTCCTGACTGGGTTCGTAGTCGCCGCTTTAATGGCATGGAAACTGACTGTCACAAAGGCGATGGCAGCAGCCACGGTTCCGGCGGCCAGAAAGGCCCAAACCGGGATCTCTATTCGGTAGGCAAAATCCTGCAGCCATCTCTGCATGGCGTACCACGCCAACGGAAAGGCAACAATTGCGGCTACCGCAATGAGTTTCATGAATTCTTTATTGAGCAAAGCCACAATGGCCATGACATCAGCCCCCAGGATCTTCCTGATACCAATCTCTTTTTTCCGGCGCTCAGCGGCGTAGGCAGCCAAGCCAAACAGCCCCAAGCAGGCGATAAAAATAGCCACGGAAGTGAAGATGGTCAGCAAGGATTTGAGTTTATCTTCTGCCTGGTACATATGAGCAAAGCTTTCATCCATAAAGACAAATTCAATGGGATAATCAGGCGAGAACCGGTCCCAGACAGCTTTCACATCTTGGATGGACTGGGCCATTCCCGCGCTCTTGAGCTTCACGGCAACTTTGCCGTAAGCATTGGGATAAATCTGCAGCACGGCCGGTTCTACTTTCTCATAGAGGCTCTTGAAATGGAAGTCTTTCACCACACCAATCACCTTGCCTTCTTTGACTGAATCTGGGTTGGCCCAGGTATTCCAGAGCAGGGTTTTGCCCAAGGCTTGTTCCGGGGTTCCCAAGCCATATTCCCGGGCGGCGGTCTCGTTGATGAGGAAGGCTTTGTCCTGGTCAGTGGGGTTGTTTCGGGAGAAATTACGGCCGGCGGCCAGGTCCAGTCCAAGCACCTTCAGGTAGTCATAATCCACCATCATCTGGGTGGCGTACCCTTCCCGAGTCTCTCCGCCGTCCTGCACTTTCATGGGCCCGTTCCCAAAAGAATCACCCGGAAAACCGTAGCCCACCGAAACGCCTGACACGCCTGGTAGCCGCAGCAGCTCGTTTTTAAACGTCTCATAGTTCTCCTTCATCTTATCGCCTCGCAGGGAGAAGAACATGATTTGCTCTTTGTTAAAGCCTAGCTCCTTGTTGTGCAGGAAATTAACCTGGGTATTCACCACCACGGCGCTGATGATGAGTAAAACCGAAAGGGAGAACTGCACCACCAATAATCCGTGCCGCAGCCAGGGCGTTCTATTGCCGCTGCCGTGGCTGACGATGGCACCTTTCAAAACCTTTACCGGTTTAAAAGCCGAGAGAAAGAGCGCTGGGTAAAAACCCGCCAGTACTCCCACCGCTAACGTCATGGCGAACAGTAACACCAGCAGGGAAGGGTCCTGGAAGATATTGAAGCTGATGCTTTTGCCGGTAAACACGTTCAGGGAAGGCAGAAAAAGCGAAGTCAGTGCCGAGGCGAAGATGATACTAATGAAGGTCAACAGGATGGTTTCGCCTAGGAATAGCAGGATCAATTGACCCCGGCTGGCGCCGATGGTTTTGCGCACGCCCACTTCTTTGGCCCTCTGCAGCGATTTAGCCGTGGCTAAGTTCACGAAGTTAAAGCAGGCGATGATCAGAATGAAAACCCCGATGATGCTCAAAGTATTCACGTAAGTAATGTTGCCTTTCTGCGCCATGTCATACTCAAAATCGGCGGCGTGCAGGTGGATTTGATGCAGCGACTGAAAGAATGGCAGGTAAGGAGAGCCGGCCTCGTTGAGGATGGGCGGTGCTTTCTGGGCTACAAACTTCTGGAACTTGGTTTCCAGGGCCTTGGCATCAGCGCCTTTCACCAGCTTCACGTAATTGTTGATTCCGTACCAGGTCCAGCTGTGCATCTGGTCCTCAGGGATCTGGGCGGCCGCCAAAGGCAATACATAGTTGATGGGCAGGTGAAATTTGGGATTGTTCTCAAACACACCCTTCACCTGATAAGACTCTTTGCTCATCTGCAGCACCTTGCCCACGGGGTTCGCCTCCCTAAAAAACTTTCGGGCCATCTCCCTTGAGATCACAATGGAACCAGGGTCTTTCAAAGCTCCATTTGCGGAACCATATTGAAAGGCAAGCGGGAAAAAATCAAAGAAAGTGGGCTCGGCCATAATGCCGCCCGTTTCATAGAGTTTCTGGTCTCCGGCCTCAAACAGGAATTTGGATTGCAGGATATTGAGGATCCGGAGGGTTTTCTCCACCTCGGGGAACTCCTGCTGCAAGGTGGTGGCAAACATGGGCGGCGTGGTGGCCACGTTGCTGCCGGTACTTTTGTAATAAACGCGGTAGACGCGCTCCCCTTCCGGGATAAACTTGTCATACTGGAGCTCATCATAGACAAAAAGGCCAATGAGCAGGCAGGCCGTGAGCCCCAGCGCCAGGCCAACAATATTGATAAAGGAGAAGCCTTTGTGTCGCACCAGGGTCCGGTAAGCAACTAAGAGGTAATTCTTGAACATATCAGCGGAGTTAAACTTTCTAAGGAACTAGGGTCTGCTTGGCCTGGTCGGCCATTACCTCAGACAAGATGGTCTTGCCATCCAGCATCCGGATGATGCGGTGGCTAAAGCGGGCATCATGCTCAGAGTGCGTGACCATGACAATGGTGGTACCCTGCCGATTAAGTTCAGACAACAGATCCATCACTTCGTTTCCGTTGGAAGAATCAAGGTTACCGGTGGGTTCATCGGCGAGCAGCAAGTGGGGATTGTTGACCACCGCCCGGGCCACGGCCACCCGCTGCTGCTGTCCGCCCGAGAGTTGTTGCGGGTAATGGTTCATGCGGTGGGTGATCTGCACTTTCTCCAGCACCTCCTCCACCCTCTGGCGGCGCTCTGGGTTTTTCACGCCCAGATAGATCAAAGGCAGCTCCACGTTTTCAAACACGGTAAGTTCGTCAATCAAATTAAAGCTTTGAAACACAAAACCAATGTTCCGCTTGCGCAAATCGGCGCGTTGGCGCTCAGAGAACCGGGCTACTTCGGTCCCGTTGAACAGGAGACTGCCGGTGTCGGGGTCGTCCAGCAAACCCAGCAGGTTCAGCAAGGTAGATTTTCCGCAGCCCGAGGGCCCCATCACCGCCACAAATTCGCCTCTTTTCACCTCCAGGCTTACTTTGTTTAGGGCGGTGGTATGCACCTCGTCGGTTCGGTACACTTTCTCTAGGTTTTTGATCTGTATCATAGGTCTGGGTTTGGCTGGGGGACAGCTCTCCAAACACACATCAAATGCCAAAACCGGTACTTCCTGTTTTTCAATCACTTATCAAAAAACAGCCTCTAAACGACGTGCAGATTCGCTCCCAATGTGTGCGATTTCGCACGTGGTGTCACTTTACAAACAGGTAAAAACATTCGTTTTCAGGCAGTTGTAAGAATGGCATAATTATCGTTTTTTCGTCTGACAGAAAGCACCCTCCGGAAAATACCTTAAACCGGAAATCAAAATCGCCTTTATTCTTCCCTCCTGCTTTTAAGCCGATTTACCTAAAATGGCTCTAAAACTAAAGAACGGCGGAAAGGAGGCTAAGAAGAACCTTTGTATCAACCTTGAGAAGACACCTACCCTTTAGCACCTGATAGCTTATGCAATTAAAGAAAGCGACCGTTTTGGTGATTGATGATGACCCCGATGTGCTGACCGCGGTGCGCCTGCTGCTGAGGCCGCAGGTAAAGGAGATTGTGGTAGAGAAAAACCCCGAGAACATTCCGGCCTTGCTCAAGCAGCATACCTTTGACGTGATTCTGCTGGACATGAACTTCGCCTCTTCCATTAACACCGGAAACGAAGGAATTTTCTGGCTGAAGGAAATTAAACGGCTTAAATCTGGAGCGGCAGTCATTATGATCACAGCTTATGGCGACATTGACCTGGCCATCCGGTCGTTGAAAGAAGGAGCTTATGATTTTGTGGTGAAGCCCTGGCACAATGAGAAACTCTTAACCACGCTTCAGGAAGCCGTCAGCGGAAAAGAGAAAACGGCTGTCTCGGCACAGGGCAAAAGCTCTTCCGGTGCCATTGGTCCTGAACTGCTAGGTGAATCTGAGGCCATGCAGGACATCTTCTACAAGATAAAAAAAGTAGCACCCACAGATGCCAACATCCTCATCCTGGGGGAGAACGGCACCGGAAAAGAACTCATTGCCAAAGCCCTGCACCAGTATTCCCAGCGAGCCAGTCAGCCGTTTATTAAAGTGGACGTTGGCGCTTTGACCGAGTCCTTGTTTGAGAGTGAGTTGTTCGGGCACAAAAAAGGCGCCTTCACCGATGCCCGCGAAGAACGCGCCGGGCGCTTTGAGGCGGCCCACAAAGGCACCATATTTCTGGACGAAATCGGCAATATCTCCCTGCAACAACAGGCCAAACTGCTGAGTGTGCTGCAGAACCGGCAAGTGATTCGGGTGGGGTCTAATGAGCCCATCAACGTGGATGTGCGCTTGCTGTGCGCCACCAACGTATCGCTTAACGATCTGGCCAGCGATGCCCGCTTCCGGAAGGATTTGATTTACCGCATCAACACCGTGGAGATTGTGGTGCCGCCCCTTCGGCAGCGCGGCAATGATGTCATTCTGCTAGCCAGGCACTACATTCAGGTGTATTCAGAGAAATACCTCAAGCCTCCGCTGGAGCTTACTTCCAGAGCCGTTGAGAAGCTGAAAAGCTACTCTTTTCCGGGAAACGTGCGGGAATTGCAGTACGCCATTGAACGCGCCGTGATCATGGCCGATGACCACGCCCTGGATGGCAAGGACATCATCTTTTCTCCTATTGAAACCGCACCGGCAGCGGCTATCCAACCTACCGCCACCAACCTGGAGGAATTGGAGAAGGCCACTATCATCAGGGTACTGGAGAAACACAATGGGGTCATGACCAAAGCCGCTAAAGAGCTGGGAATTACCCGCACGGCCCTGTACCGGAGATTAGGAAAGTATGAACTTTAAGAACTTTGAAGGAAAGCTGCTTTTGCGGGTGTTCCTGCTGCTGGTTTCCCTAAGTCTGCCATCTTTGTTCATTTTTAAGGGCTGGGCCGAGGCGCTGGTTTTTCTGGTGCCGCTGCTGCTGTACCAGGTGTACGAATTGTATCAGTTCCTGAAAAAGGCCCAGGAAGAGCTTAACCTGTTCATAGAAGCCATTCAATACCGCGATTTTTCCCGCTACTTCAGTGAGAAATCTTCCTCACCTCAGTTACAACACCTCCGCAAGGGGTTCAACCAGATCAACACCACTTTTAAGACCATCAACCAGGAAAAAGAAACCCAGCACCAGCACCTGCAGCGCATTTTGGAGTTGGTAGACACCGGTATTATGTCTTATGACCTGGACAGCGGCGAGGTGGTCTTGATGAACGAATCCCTGAAAAAGCTCCTGCAGATGCCTTTTCTGAAGCAGGTGCACGCGCTGCAGAAAAGAGATCCCAGTCTGTACAAAGAGGTCATGGACCTTCCGCCCGGCCACCCCAAGATTGCCCTGATTCAGACGCCCAGCCTGGAGCGGAGCACCTACAAGTTCATGCTGTCGGCCACGGTGTTTTTGAACGAAGGGCGGCGGTACAAATTGGTGGCGTTTCAGAACGTGAACGATGCCCTGGAAGAGACCGAGTCCCAGGCCTGGCAGAAACTGTTGAACGTGATGACGCACGAGATCATGAACTCCATTGCCCCTATCTCCTCGCTAGCCGATACCCTTAAAAACCGCCTGCAGGAAACTGTGGCAACGGGCGTCTCTTCCACTGATCTGGAGGATTTAGAAGAAGGAATCGGCACTATTAAATACCGAAGCCAGGGTTTGCTGAAGTTCGCGCAGACGTACCGGAACCTGAGCAAGATCACGCAACTGAACCAGGAAAAGATCCACATTCAGGACATTTTCGCTAACCTGAAAAGACTCATGCTTCCCTCACTGGCCCAGAAGAACATCCGCCTGAACCTGCTGCTGCACGACCAGGATTTAATCCTGGAGGCCGACCCAAACCTGCTGGATCAGGTTCTGATAAACCTGTTGGTCAATGCCGTGGATGCGGTGAAAGAACAACCCGAACCTGAGATTTCCCTGGCGGCTTATGCTGCCACAGATGGCAAGGTGGTGATCAAGGTCTCGGATAATGGCATGGGCATGTCTAAGGAAGTGCAGGAAAAAATCTTCATCCCGTTTTTCAGCAGCAAGAAAAACGGCAGCGGTATTGGGTTGAGTTTGTGTAAACAGATCATCATGCTCCACAAAGGCACCATCCAGGTTCAGTCTGAAGAAGGAAAAGGAACCACGTTTACCTTGCTTTTTAAGTAAAACAGACCTAAAACGCCCCTACCAACTATTTATTGAAAAGCCGTTTAGAGCCTGCTTTCCTTAAAACAGGCTCTAAACGGCTTTTCAATAACATTCCTTTTTCCGGGAAGACTTGATTTTATGGCCTAAATAAAACGCACTAGTTACTCCAACTTCGGCTCCGGTCCTCTGAAGGCATCCTTCTTAGCCACAGCGGGAAGTTTCACCGGACGTCCTTCTTTTGCCGATTGGTAGATGGCTTCCATGATGCGGTGGTCCTGCAAGCCTTCTTCGCCGGGCGTAAACGGGGCGATGTTTTTCATGACGCATTCAGAAAAGTGGTCCATCTCGGTGGCGAACTGGTTTTTGTGGGCGATGTCTACGTCTTCTTTCCGGACAATTTTACCGTCTGCGCGGGAGGTTTTCATCTGCTGGCCGGTGTAGGAGAAAGCGGGGTCCATGTTGATCCAGCCACGTTCACAGAGCACGCGGTACCGACGGCTCTCGTGGGTGTCATAGTGTGTGCCGCAATTCGCGACAATGCCGTTGGAGAACTTCATTTGCCAGGACATCATCTCTTCCACTTCCTTGAACAGCGGATCACCCGGCGTGCTGTACTGGTAGCCGAAAACCTCAGTGGGTTCTTCGCCCAGCAAAAACCGCAGGGTGTTCAGGCAGTACAAACCAATATCGGGCAGAGCCCCGCCCCCGGCAAGGGCTTTCTTGTGCCGCCAGTGTTCTGGGTTGGCCGAGCTTTGGGTATTGAAGGCTTCTATGAACTTTACGTCGCCAAATTTCTTGTCGCGCACCAGTTCGCGCACGTGCCGGTTGTAAGGTTCGTATTGGATGCGATAGGCCACCATGAGTTTCTTATTCGCTTTCCGGCAGGCATCAATCATGGCCTGGCATTCAGCGGAGGAATTGGCCATGGGCTTTTCGCAGAGGATGTGTTTTCCGGCCTTGGCTCCTCTGATGGTGTATTCAGCGTGTAAGGCGTTGGGCAGCACGATGTAAATGACCTGTACCTCGGGGTTGTCTTTCAGTTGGTCGTAGGTCTCGTAGCTGTAACAGTTCTCGGGTTTGATGCCGTACTGCTGGGCCACTTTGCGCATCTTCTCCGGGCTGCCGCTCACCAGGGCCACCGGCTTAGATTTCTTGCACTGCCCAAAGGCGGGCAACAGTTCCTCCAAAGTCAGGTGCCCCAAGCCTACCAAGGCATAACCCACCCGCTGATCAGGCGGAAGCGGGGTTGGCGTGGGTCCCGACTGCCGGTCGGCGTCTGATTTCCAGGCTTCCAGTTTGATGGGCTCCTCCTGTTCTGAGGGCACCTGCGCCGGGGGCGATACCGCGGGCAGTTTGGGCACCGTTTGTCCGTTGGGAGCCGTCATTCCTCCGCCTGATGCAGCTGTAGCAGCGTTGGCGCCCGAAGCGGCTTCTGAGGATTTGCAGGAAGCCATGAGCCCTCCTACGATGCCGGCCGCCAGGCCTTTGCCCGTAAGGTGCAGAAAGCTTTTCCGGCTTACCGGTTGGGTGAATTCCTGGGGAACCAGGGTAAAAAGTCTGTCTAGGGGGAACATACCATTTGGGTTAAAGGATACAGAAGTACGCCTGCCTTCCTGACAGACTTCTCTTCTAAACCCTTCTGTTTTGGAAATGTTTTTGAAAAAGAACCCCTTAAATGGAACAGGGATCCATCTTAATTCCTTGCCTGCAAAACCTAGAGGCGTTTCATAGCCTTTTTCAGAAAAGAGTTCCTTAACAGAAAATGCTGTTTGCCACTTTGGATGGAAGACTAACTACTCCCCCTATCTTACTTTCTAAACACCAACCGCCCCATAGCCAGCAATCCCAGCAATGGCCCGATGGCCAGGAACAGAAACCAATACGTAGGAGCCACTGTATTCTGTATGCTGCGCAGAAACTGGATACTCACAATGGTGATGGCAAAGCCGAGAGAATTAACTATGGTAAGTGCGGTACCTTTGGCCGGGGCCGGGGCGTTCTGCGCTACCAGCGTAGAGAACTGCGGTGAATCCATGGCAGCGGCCAATCCCCACACCAGCAGCAAGCCCAAAAACGGAGCCACGTTGAGCTGAATCAACCAAGGCGAAAGCAAACAGCAGACAAAGGAAGTGGCCAAGGCAGCAAATGCCGTTCTCCCGCTTCCTATGCTGCCGGACAGGTACCCTCCGGTAACGCAACCCACGGCCCCCATACCAATGATGAAAAAGGAATGCAATGGATTGTTCAGCGTGGTATCTGGATGGGTTTCGGTATAGAAAGCCAGGATCACGGGCACAAAGGCCCAAAAGGTGTACAGTTCCCACATGTGCCCGAAGTACCCGAAAGCGGCGGCCCTGAACTCCTTTTGCTTGAAAATTTGAAAAAAGGCTTTGAAATCTGGTTGGCTGCTTCGGCTTCTGAATGGACCATCTGGCACCAGCAGAAACAACCCCAAACCGCCCAACACAGCCAATCCTGAGGTTGCCCAAATCACATACCGCCACGGCAGCCCTTCGGTTAGGCTTTTGAGCAAATGCGGAAACGCTGTGCCCAACACCAAGGCCCCCACCAGGAACCCCAGCGCTTTACCCAATCCTTTCTGATGGTAATCTGCGGCGATCTTCATGCCTACAGGGTAAATACCGGCCAGACAGAAGCCCGTGAGAAACCTAGATAGCAGCAACGTAGAAAACCCCTCGGCCCATAGCAAACTAAGGTTAAACCCCGCCCCTGCTATGGCGCAAACCAGAAATACCTTTGACGGCGAGAAACGGTCTGAAATGGTGAAAACGGCAAACACCAGCGTGCCCAGAATAAAGCCTAACTGCACCGCCGAGGTGAGATGGCTTAGGGAACTAGCTTCTAAATGGAATTGCGGTATAAGATTAGGAAGCACCGCGTTACCCGCAAACCATAGTGAGGTGCAGGCAAATTGAGCCAGAACGATGGTGGGTAGAATGTGCTTTGAGGATGAATAAGAGCTTTTTTCCAATTGAAAAATTGGTGTTTAAAATTCGAAACTAATGGCTTTGAACTTTATAAGGTGGTAAAATAAGGAAAAGTATATGATGGTTGTTACACTTTTAAAAACTTGTAATCTATTCGCTTATTATTAACGGTCTCGTGTAAACAACTAGCAAGGCCGTCGGCTAACGATGGCGTTTACAAAGTGTGGGCAATAGTTATTTTTTATTCCACATTCTGTCCACTACTTTGAGTAGAGTGGTTCTGTTTTTTCTGTCCTTAATAAATTGGGGAAGTTTTGCGGACATTGTCATTCCGCTTCGTTCCCTTAAATCAGCAGAGATATAGTTTTTAAGGTAGTTTAGATGGTCAAAGTTGAAAGCCCATAGAATATTCCCTTTGACTTCTTCTTGAAGCCAAAGTTCAACTCCAAATATTGGGTCTTTGGCCCCAACTTGATTTGAATAGAAAACTTTATGAGATTCATTTCTTGGCTTATGCTTTTCGGTATCTCCACAGTGTTCGCATTTAACTGTCAGATATTCTTTTTTCTCTTTTAGATTCGGAATTGTTCTACTAATTTCTTTTCCACAATTGGAGCAATTCTTTTTTAATTCAAGACGATATCGAATTAACTCACTTTGATTTATTGTCAATCCACAGTTAGGGCAATGTATTTCTGAATTATCATTAAAAAACCATTGAAAAACGCTTCTGTCATTTTTCAAAAATGCTCTTTTACTACATGAAGGACATTTCACAAGAGTATCTTTTGACCAATTTGAAATATCTTGGTCAGAATCTTTAAATATGTTTTGTTCTCTTGTGTCCATATTAATTATTGCCAACGTACTTGGCTTTGCAGCGGCCAGGAGACTTACTTGTTGATCCTGCCTGCCTAGAAGGACAAGTTTAGGTAGGTACTGCAT
>NZ_RJJD01000006.1 GCF_003721515.1 Rufibacter latericius | reverse complement strand
TTAACATCTCATTAACATTCCTATTTTAATACTAGTCTGTTAATCAGTATTTTAATTGACTTAAACCGTTTTTCAGTAAAACAATGGTAAAACTCCGTCCTGCTTTTTTAACGCGAAAACCCCGGCCAAAAGCCAGGGTCTTCTATTTTAGCAATGGAGGTTTCCCCCCGGTTCAAATGTACGGATTTATCCCGGTTTTGTCTTGACAAACACCTTGCTGTAGCAAAACTGGAACACCACCCGGAAAAGAATTGCCATAAGCGCTACGTCTACCCAGAGGCTCACCATTGGTTCCTGCAGTTTGAATACCACCAAGGCCAGAGTCAAGCAGGTGTACTGAATAAAATTAAAAAGATGCCAGCCATCGGTCAGGAAAACCAGCACCGTACTGGACAGCGGGAAGGCTTCCCCCTGCTTGGGGTCTCCGTTCTTCCATTTGGCAGACCAACTTATCTGAGGGTTCCAGAACTGGTACTTGTTCCAGGAGGCTCCCGGTTGGTTGGCTGTTTTGCAGAAAATGCTTTGCTCAAAGTGATGGGCTAACGTGTCCGACACTGCCTTGCACATGCCAGCAATAATAACAAGCAATAGCGCGATCACCTTTTGGTCTGCTTATAGGTTAAGTGCGTGACAAACCCGAAGACGATGCCCACCAATCCGCCGATGACAGGCAAGGCGTAGCCCTCCCCCCGGTAACCGAAAGCGATAGCCCCGAAAAGGGCGGCAATGATTCCCCCGATGATGAAATGGACAATAATAGCAGCAGGGTAAGGCACGCCGGGGAAGAAGATTTTGTGTAATAGATTCATAGTTTTAGGTTAAAGCATTGTAGAAGGTGATGGCCTCCTCCGCGATTTTGGCCGCTTTGTCGGTGCCGTTGATGATCTTTCTGGATCCTTCGTAATCCACCCCTTTGGCGTTGATGAAGTCGTTCAGTTTGGCCCCGGTGAACCAACCGTCACGCATCCCGCACACGATGTTGCAGGCGGCAATGGCAGGCTCCATGATCCGGTCAGGGTATTTCACCAGGTCCACGCCCGCATGCACCCCGCACCGGCGGTAGTTGTCCTTGCCGGTAGTCTGGCATAGGTCACGCCCCCGGTACTTCCACCCGTCACCGCTGGCTTCATCTCCGTTGCCCATGCGGTTGGCGTAGCAGTTGTTGGCGATGGCCTTTGGATTGTGGGCAAGCTTCTTGGCAAGCGCGTTGGGCACTTTCACCTTGGCCTTTGGGACCACGGCGTACCGGCTGGGCCAGGTATTGGCCAGGCCCTGCGCGGAGTAGTTCAGGTTCTCAAAGACCGGCTGCATCCTGCCCCCTGTCTCATGGAAAGCGGTGGCCAGCACATAGGCGATTTGCCTTGGGTCTGTCACGTTCCGCTTCTTGCACTCAGCTATAAGCGCGTTGATGGTGTCAACCTGCGGTTGGGCCAGCTTGCCCCCGAACAGGTCTGCTTTGATCTGGTTAAAGAATGCTGCTGTAGCCATGGCTATTCTTCTGGTTTGGTTTCTGTATCGGGTTCCTGGGTAATGGTGGCGCTTATCTCAGCGGATGTGGTGCCCTCAAGCGCCTTCTTTTTCTGCTGGTTGGGTGAGCCTACCAGCAGCCAGCCGATGATGGACATCATGAGGCTCCCCTGAAGGAAGCCCTGCACGTTGCTGGCCATCTCTCGGTTCCTCTCCGGAATCTCGATGAACAGCAGGGCTGCCATCAGCAGGAAGCTGCAGGTGAAGACGCCCACGCAGAACCAGTAGATCTTGTTGAATTGCTCTTTCATTTGAATAGGCTCAATACTTTTTCGATTCCCCAGATAACTACCCCCATCACGGCACCGATCCCGGCCACCATGCCCCAGACGTAGGATTTCTTGGCGTTCACCCACTCTACTACCAACTCTACATTGGCAAGGCGCTTGACCATCCCCACATTGCCGGTATTATCCCCCGCCAGGGCCGCAAAAATCTGGTCCAGCTTCTGCTTCACCTGCACGGTGGAGGTTTGGTAGAGGTTCACCGAGCCCTTTAGCTCGGTGATCTCGTTTTTGGCATCGGCCATCCACGCCTTCAGGAATTCCACCTCTGTTTCCAGTTTGGCAATCTTTATCTCGTTTTGGTCAGACATGCTTTTAATTGATTTTTAGCAGCCCCGCTATGGCGCTATTGTTAGTTTATCTGCATGGCGTACTGCTCCACCATGCCCACCTCCAAGGTGCGGTTCTGGGTAATTGGATTGGCAGGTCTCATTCCGTATCAGAGAACAGCCGGATAATCCTGGTCAAGAAAGAGCTTTGTATAGCTTAACCTTGTGGTGTAGTTGGTGGTGTATGCCGCTACCGCCTCCCGCCGGTAGCCGGTGAAGGTCAGTTTGATCTTCGGCACGCCCGCGTCGGTGATGTGGCTGACGGCGAAGTGCCCGTACTGCCCCGTGCCTTTCAGCTGCCCGTTCGTGTAAGGGCCTCCCTTGATGCTCTCATTGGAGTCCAGCGCGGCGGTGGCGAACACGGCGGGGCCGGGGAACTGGGCACCGTCCAACCGCGTGCCGGTGGGCGTCCCGTCCACGGTGGCGTACTGGCTGTTCAGGCCTGAGTCGCACGCCAGCATGTGCGCGTCTCCCGTGATCAAGACCACGCGGTCATTGAGCAGCACGCCGTTCTTCCGGTTACTCTCCGCCATGAGGAAGTTGGCGATGTCGGCCCGCTGCTCTGCCGCGCCACCCCAATAGTCCAACCCGCCGCCGACCCACGGCACTCCGGAGGTGATGACGATAACAGGTTCAGTCGCCGCTCCCAACGTCTCTTTCAACCAGACCAGTTGTTCACTCCCTAGAAAGTCGGCCCCCAGCCGGTGGCTCCTTGCGTCAAGCATAATGAAACGGACGGAGCCCAGTGCGTAGGTCTGCGCAATGGCAAGCTGCCCGTCCGTAGGCGTGGCACCTGTTACCAAACTTTTCTGTATAGGGTAGTGCGGCACGTATTCCCGGTAGGCCTGGTTCACGTAGGGCTGGCCGATGTGGGTGCTGTCGGCGTTGTCGGGGCCGTTGTCATGGTCATCCCAGACATAGGCGATGGGCAGCCGCTCGTAGAGGTAGTTCTGGTTCCCCAGCGCCTGCTGGTGCACGTGGCGGAAGTTGTTCCGGTAAGATTCTACGTTAGCGGCGGCTGTATCCCTGTAATGAAGGTCCCCCAGGTGCAGAAAAAGTGCCGCGTTCGGGTGCCGGTCCGGTATCTCCTTGAAGATGTAGCTGTCCGACATTTTACGGGCCACGCCCGAAGCCGGCCCGTTCCATCCCGCGCACGCGCTGCTCACGAACTCAAAGTCTGTCTTTGGCGCGGGGGCAGTACGGAAACGGCCCGCCTTTGCTACCTGGGAGCCCTTTATCCCATAGTAGTAGCGCGTGTTGGGCTTCAGCCCGGTAGGCTGGAAGGTCAGGATATTGTCGTCTTTCCCCTGTTCGGTCGCCTGGAAGGCAGGGTTTGACAGGTTGGCCGATTCGGAGACTACGATCTGCGCCTCCGTCCCGGACGCAAGCCGCGCCTTCACCACTGCGCCGGTGGGAGTCACCGCGCCGCTCCAGACAAGTTGCACCTCTATGGAGGGGGCAGGTTCGGAAGGTCCGGTGGGTGGGGGTATGACCCCCCTTTTGCCTGCGAAGAACGCCTGTATTTGCGCTGTCGTTATCCCCATTACAGATAGATCTCAAGGTTGTCGTATCGGTTCGTGCCGGTCGTGCTGTCCAGCCCGCTCAGGGTGCCGGTGTACCAGCCGAAAGCGGTTATGTTCCCAACCGGCAGGGCTACCGGCGTAGCGGAATAATCCACACTCAAAGCGCCCGTTGCGAAGGCGATGGGCAGCCACTCAGCCGCGCCGGGAGCCATAGGCTGCTCCACATGCAGGGCATTGGCCGGGAATCCGGTGGAGTTGGCGACTACGCTCGCCTGCGCATGGCCCTGCGCGTGCGCGTACCAGTTCGCCCCTACCCGCACCGCGAACCGGGTGGAATAATCGCCCGCCTGGTGCCCATGGTCCCATTTGGCCATGCGCGGCGGCGTGGGCAGCTGGAACTTCTCGGTGAACAGCAGGGCGCGGTTGTTGACGCTGGTGATGGTCGCGGTCCCTAATAAACTCGCCGCGTCATTGGAGTAGTCGATGGTGCCGTAGGCGGCGTTCACGGCAGGAAGGCTCGTCCCCGCTTTCCCTGAGCCCGCATTGACTACCCCGTTGGTGGTGACCGTGTTCCGGGATGCCCCCACATAGGCTAACCATCCGTAGTTGGATAGCGAGACGTTGGCACCTGTCTTGTTCAGGAAGGTCTCTCTGAAGACCGGTTCCACGTTGTTGAGTACCGTGACCGGGATAGTGACCGATTTCGTAACCCCCAGATAGGTGTGGGTGACGGTGACGGTGATCGGGGTGTCGGTGTCCACCACGTTACCCGGAACAGATAAACGGTTGGCGTTCAGCCCCGTCCCGAAGGAGGCGAACTGAGGATGACTGCTTGCATAGGTGGTATTCTCGCTGATGGATACGTTCTCCGTGGCGGCGTTGCTGTACTCTGCCATAACCTGCAGGTCCTGGAAAAAACCCTCGCCTACTGAGAAAGCATTAGGCGTAACCGCAATGCCTGTCAGCGTGGTAGCGCTTTGCTCAGCCACGTTCAGCACGCTTATATTTACGCTTGCCGACTTGCTCACCCCGCCCTGCGAATAGGTCGCCTGGACGGTGGCGGAAGAATCAACCGCGATGCTGTTCATGTCCACCGTCAGCACGTTCTTCGCCGCGCCGGTGCCCATCGTGCCCACCCCCGCCGTTTTCTGGTAGGTGGTGTTGGCGTTAGCGGAGACGTCGTAGGTCGTGCCGTCGGTGAAGTGCGCGATAACCGATACGATGCTGCTGTTGCCCTCCGACATGCTCACGGGGTTGGCCGTTACGGAGATATAGTCCAGTACCTTGGTCTGGTCCGGCCCGGTGGTCCCGCCGCCTCCGGTGATCTCCACCACATCAATGCCCTGGGTGAAGGCCCCGATGTTCACCACCACTCTCTTAGTGGCGCCAGTGCCAATGATCCGGAAAAGCGGCAGATGGTTGGTGCCCACCTCCGTAGGCTCGGTGGACGTTGTGCCACCGCCAGCTGAGGCACGGTAATAGGCCCCGGCCCCCAGGGCGGTGTTTTGGGAGAAAACGCAGGCCCCGGTGGCGATCTTGAAGGCCCCCGCGATATAGTCAAACACGATGCCGTCCACGTGGCCGGTGCCGGCCAGCTCTATATTGCTCTCCGTGTAGCGGATGCAGAATGGCGGCGTTTTGGCAGCCAGCGTGGCGTTGCCGAACACCTCCCACTTGGGGTTCTGGAGCAAGGAAAGACTTGAGAAAACCCCGCCGGAGCTCACCAGGTTATCGCTTCCCTCAGTAGGCGTAGCGTCCACCAATAGTATCTCCAGATCTCCCCCTGCCTCATTGGAGGTGCCCACCAGGCTCATACCCGGGAAATCAAAGGCGGTCTTCACGTCCAGCAGGTAGTGCTTCCCGTCCTCAACCTGGGTTACGGATGGGAAAGCGGAACTGGGCTTGTAGGCCCGCCAGCCGTTGCGGGTCTGGTTGACTTCGTACAGGGCGTTCAGGTTGGTCTTCCAAGGCTGATCCGCCAGGGTAAGGGTTGATCCGTTAAAATGCCCGATGCAGAGGCCGGTTAATAGCTGTGCCATGTTATGCTAGGATGTTAAGCTGCCCGTTGACGAAGTTCTTGTGGTAGGTGGTGCCGTTGTAGGTGATGCCGCATATCTGCCCGATGTAAGGCGTATTGAAGTCCACCTGCCCGATTGGCGTGCTGCCCGCGAACAGTTCCATGGTAGCCGGGAACGGGTCACCGGCGGGTTGCGGCGAGTTGTACTTGAAGACAACCCCGGCCAATGCGGTCAGGGTGATGCCGTCCGCGCTCTGCCCGTGAACCAATTGCGCGTTGTACACCGGCTCAGGCGCGGCGATAGTCACAGCCACGGCGTTTGAGATGTAGTTGGAGGAGTTGTAGGTGCTTCCTGCCTTGAGGCGCAGGCGCAAAGCCCCGGCGGCGTAGGTGCCAGGCGCCAGCGTCACCGGCCTTGCCGCGGTAGTGGTGTAGCTCCCGCCGTTGTTGGCGCTGAACTCATAGGAGGAAAGCCCCGCAAAGGAGGGGTGCATGGCCCAGTTGGCGGTTTTCGCGGCGGCATCCACCGAAAGAGGGCCGTCGAGTACCGGTGCTGCCTGCCTAACCGTAACCGTGGCGGAGGTAGTGTTGCCCTCGCTGTCCTGCACGTACACGGTGGCAGAACCTGCGCTGTAGCCAAGGTAGGTGAAAGGCGTGTTCTGGGCTGGTCCCCAAGCCTGGGCAGGGTCACGGCGGTACTGGAAAGGCGCAACCCCACCCGAAGGCATGATGGTCACCTTCCCGTCATTGCCGCCGTACACGGTGGCCTCTGTCTGGGAAGCGGTGGCCGTTAATGGGGTGCCCGGCGTTAGACCTTTCACCCAATCCATGAAGAAGGTGAACAGGTCAGCGATGCGCACGCGGGTGTTGCCCTGTTCCCGCACCTCATTGCGCACTTCGGCAATCTTATCTAGGAGTTGTTGGTCAGTTAGTGCCATGTTATCTTCTTCTCTTCGCGGTGGCGATGCCGATATTTAATTTTCTTGGGGCCTCGCTGCAGGAATCCACCTTAGGCAGGAGATTGTTGGCCCGCAGGTAGGCCTCTAGCTCTGATTGGTAGAAGTGTATGTCACTTCTGATGCTGTTCAGGATCTCCCCTCTCAGCTTGTCTGAAGCTTGGTCAAAGTCGTGGCCTCTCCTTACTGTCAGTCCAGATTGGTCGACCTGCACCCCATGGAACTTTATAATGCGCTTGTAGGCACTCAGTGCCCAGAAAGGCAACACTGCTTGGTAGAAAGCATGAAGGTCCACTACGGGCACCGGAAGCGGTTCCTCGATGGGTATCTCTTCAGCGGGTACTTCGTCTAAGGGGATAATTACCGGCTCGGTAGGCTCCACAACAGGAGGCTCCACGGGCAAAGGCTGCAAAGCCAGCAGCTTCTCGTAGTTCTCCCGCCCGATTACAGGCGCTACGTCCATCAAACCAGCCTGCACAATCCTATGGGTCACATTCTGGTCGGAGATGTTCACGGTGAAGTCCGCGTAAGCCGCTATATCAGCCTTGGTTATCAGCATTGTTCTGGGTGTTTTCAGGTAAAAGACCTGCTAAGGCAAGAATCTGGGCATCGCTCATAGCGTCCATGACCTTGCTGCGCACGTCAGATGGTAGGGTATTCAGCGCCTGAAGCGTTTTGTCCGCTTCTTTGGAGCGGGTACTCTCCACTGACTGAAGGCCTGCGAAGTTCCGTTTCTCATCATCCGTCATGGTAGCCCAAATCTCGGCAGGGATCACCTTCAGCGGCGAAAGCGTGCTGATGGTCCACTCCCCGTCCGGGAAAAGCTTCTTGAAGACCCGCTGCACCACCCGCTGCTTGCGGTTGATCTCATCCTGCACCAGGTTGATGGAGTTCAGCATCTCCTGGTTGTTGCCCAGCTGGCCAGCGGTGGAGAACCCGACCAGCGCAGGAGGCATGCCGAAGTGACGGCACACGGCACGGCCAATGGTGTCCCGCTTCCCGTCCATGGAAAGCAGGTTTTTAGAGTTGTCGAACGGAAGTATTTGGGCAGCTGCCTCTTTGGTGTCACCTGTCAGCACGATGGGCTCTCCCTCGTTTTCAGGGTCCACCAATTCCGCTACCTGGTCAGTAGCGTAGTCAAATTCCGTTTTACCGTCTTCATCCTTTGCCGTGGCATTCAAGCCGGGAATAAAGACAATAGCCGCCGGGCGCAGGTTGTTGCGAAGGGTCTTGTGGTCTGACTTGCTGATCTGCGCGTCTGACTCTATGTCCAGCCTCCCGGCCTCTGTCCAGAAATCAGGCACAGGGTAAACCGGCGCGTCAGTGGTTGGGCGATAGATGTAGAGAATCTGCCCTTTCTGGCTGCCCTCTACCTCGGGAACCGCCAAGGCAAGCACCTCGGTGTATTTCTCAGGGTCAAAGGCCGGGACTATCTCATCCTGGTCTTTCTTGTACTGCTTGGTGCCGTAGGTGGGGTTTACCAGGAAGGTGCCGTCATCCATCTTGCGCACGGTCTGAAACGGCACATGGTAGATCTCCCCGATGTTGCCGGCCAGGTTGTACTTCACCCGCAGGGCAAAGCCGTCCAGAGCGGAATAATCGGAACTGATCCGGTCCAGCAAAGTGTCAGCGGTCTCCCCGTTCAGGTTCACCTCCCGCTCTGCCTCCTTTGTATCAGAGAACCCATCGGCCTGCAGGAATGAGTCCAGCTTCTTCCAGCACCGCTTGGCGGTACCGGAGGCACGCAGGGCATCGATGATCTCGTGGGGCAGCTTGTCGTTGCCGCCGAACTTGATCACTTTCGCCTCCCCTACCTTTTGGGCAGGGGTATTTTGAGCCGAAGGCCCAGAGCTTTTGAGGTTCTGGGCCTTCGTAGCCTTCTTCATTCGTTGGTTGATGGGTGCTGGCATGGATTATTCTTTGCCTGTTTCGCCGGTGGCTGCTGTTGGTTCTGCTTTGGCTGGGGCCGGAGCCTCTGCCGCTGCTTTCGGTGCCGATTTGGTAGATTTAGCCGGTGCCGCATCGCCTTCCTTGGTTTTGATGACCTCCACATTGTGGGCAAACTGCTTGTTCTTCAGGATGCGCTCTGCCTGGGCATCGGTCATGCTGTTGAGGTTGATGGCCTCAGAGGTGCCGTTGTGGTTCAGGACCACGATCTCGGCGCCATTTTCTTTGGCGGCCTTGGAGATTCTGTATTTAGAGCTAGTAGTAGCCATCGTTACTGTCCGTGTTGGTTGAAGGGTGAATGATTCTGGGCTCGCCACGTACTCGGTTAGCTTCGCCGCCATCCTGATGAGCCAGTTTGTGCAGGAGGAACAGTCTGCATGTCTGCCGGTGACGGCATGGTACAGGGTGTTCAACTCCTGCCTGTTGGCTTCTTCCCGGTTCTTAGGGTATGGTATCGCTAACCATACCCTAGCCCGTTCCAGTAGTTCCTGCTGGGTCATTAAACCGCCGCGGTGGTGTGCATTGCCTCAAGCTCTGCCAGGGTGGCGATTTCATCCACTCCCAAAGAGACATTGATAGGCAGCTTGGACTCAGAACCTGAGAAAGTCAGGGTCCATGGTCTGCCGTCGGTCAAAGCCGTACCGGAGCCGTGCTCCAAAGCCGTCATGGATAAACCGTTGCCCAACACGCCGTTCTCCCCTGCCAGACCGAAGGCCTCAAAGGTGCCGTCGTTGTTGTGCACGATGGCAAACAAGTCCTCCACTTTGGAAAGCTTCTCGATGGTCTCTTTGTCCAGCTGCGTCTTGGCGTAGGCCACGAACACGAAGGAGTGCGGGAAAAGGGTGATGTTCTCGTTTGCCTCCAAACCGGTTGAGGTGCTGTTCTTGAGCTTGCGCCCGATCAGCTTGCCCAGTTTTGCGCCTGCCTTTAAGAGCAGGGTTGCAATGTCTTTACTGGTGGCGTCGGTGGTGTAACCCGCTAATTCGGAGAGGCTACCGATATATGCCTCTTTCTTGATCCCGCCCGGAGCCCGGAGGGCGTCGCATGCGGGATCGAGTTTGATCCCGCCGACGGCTACGTTGCAATTGTTTGCCATGGTTATTGTTCCTCTTGGTTAGTAGGCAACGGAAAACAACTTATCCCATCCGAAGGCAACACCCAGCTTGTAGTTCACACGCATCAGGTTCATTTGCTCTTTCTTCTCATACCAGAAATCCACTTCAGTGAAGTCAGACTCCATGTCAGTTCCCACGGTGATGTTGTTGAGGGCGGTGTAGTAAATTCTGTGCGGGTCAGCACCGGCAAAGTCAGCGGCCACGTAGGCGTCCACCAGGTCTTCCACCACCACCGGAACACCCCAGTGGGTAACAGTCTTCAAACCGGTCTGAAGCACGGTCATCGCGCTCTCCAGGTCCGCGTTGGAGGCAAAGCTTTTCAGGTAGTTGTTATACACCGAGCGGGTCACCACCTTCACCTTGTCAGCCTCTGCCATGGTCTGAAGCTCAATCGGGGCATCAAAGTGGACAGCATCCAAGGCGGTGCGAGCTGCACCATCAGCCAAGGGGCCGGTGGCTGGTAGGTCAGCCGCTTTTTTGATTGTCCCACCGGCAACACCGGTATAGATTTTCTTCCACTTCCCGTCAATCTGGTTGTAGTCCGCATTCGCAGACGCTGTATCAGCCAGAGAGATGATGCGGTTCATGTCGCGGGAGATGATAGGCTGGGCCAGTTCACGAAGGATTTCCTCAAACTGGGTACCTGTCAGGTCGTAGCGGTCAAAGCCTTTCTTCTTCACCAGCTGCAGGATCTTGCCGTCAAAGTCCTTTGCGCACTGCTCCATCTCAATGGCAAGCTCAGTCACGGTGATTTTCTTATCACGCAGCTCCCCGAGGCTACCGTATGGGTTCCAGCCGCAGGTGGTTTTCTTGCGGGTCACCTTGTCGGAAGGGATGATGGAATACATATCCTCCGAGGTCTGGATGTCTTCCCGCAGGTCATAGCCAAGGGACTGGAAGGAAGCCATGGCCAGGATTGCCTGGAAGATCAATGCTGCCTTCAGATTGCCGCCGTCCGGGGCTTCTGTAGGGGTTTTACCCCCGTAGGTAATGTTGGTAGTTAAAATTGCCATTTGTTATACAGGGGTTTATTATTTGCGTTTTAGGCTGTTAGCCGCAGCGGTGAAGGGGTTGTTCTCCTTCTTCTCTGGGCTTTGGTTGAAATTCTGTGGAGGAGTGGTCTGCTTCTGACCACCACCTGGTACTTTGTTCTTCAAGGCCTTTACCTCAGCTTCCAAGGCAGTCACTTTGCTGGCCGTGGCGGTGGCTGTCTCCAGCTGCGCCTTCAGGTCTGCAATCTCCTGGTCTTTGGAAGCCAATGCAGCGGCGGTATCTTCTCCACCTTCTGTGGCTTCCGTGATCTCAGTCACCGCGCCTTCCGCTACCGTGATGGTGCGGCCGTCAGAAAGCTCGTGGGAGCCGTCGGCTACCGGAGTTTCAAGGGCTTCGTCGGTGAAGACCGCAGTGCCTACCGCAAGCTCACCGTCATGGTAGATGGTGGAGCCGTCTTCCAATGCAGTGGTAAGGGCTACCACGTTGTTATCATCTTCGGAGGCTTGTGCGCCTTCCTCTTCGTCCACCAAAGCCAGGATGGCCTCTTTGAACTTTGCCCATTTGCTAGGCTTCTTATTGTCTGACATATTATTCTCAGGTTGTTTTTGCTGTTCGGATTTGGGGCGCACGAAGGCAACCGGCTTCAAGGCCTGCACTTTGGCGGTCGCGGCTGCATCGGGCACTCCGTCCAATGCAGGAAGAGTACCATCAATCCAGCCTTGGGCCAAAGCCTGCTCTGCGCTTATGATTAAATCAAGGCGCAATTCTGCCTGTACCTCGGCAAGGGGTTTGCCGGTGCGGGATACATAGGCCGCGTTCACAGCTCCCTCGCATGCGTCCAGGCTATTGGCATAGCGGCGCAGGTCATCGGCGTTGGCGTAGTACAGCGCCGGGAACATGGGCTTGTGGACGCACCACAGAGAGGATTCGCGGGCCTTCAGTTCGCCGGGGCTGGCTGCCATGGCAATGAGGGTAGCGATGGAATAGCAGTGGCTTTCCACAATTGCAGCCACCACAACGCCGGTTTCCCTCAGTTCAAGGAGTCGGTTGTAGATGGCAAGCCCTTCCTCCACGTCCCCGCCTGGGGAGCTGATGTGCAGAACCACCTTCTCGGGATTCTGGATTTCCTGCAAGCGCCACTCCAATTCTAAGGCAGTGAAACCGGGCCAGAAATACCCGTAGGAGTCCTCGGCTATCCCGATCTGGTCCGTTATTCTGATGTGTAGCTCTTTTGCCAAGGTCGTGTACTTTCTTTAGGAGGAAGTAGTACAAAATTGGCTATTTGGTTGTATTAAAGCTATGGTTTAGTTATATTCACGTACGTAATACGTACTCAATATTTTATACAATGAGTAAGCGCAAGAAAACAACGGTTATCAAGGCCGAAGTCCCCGAGGAATTCAAGAAGGAAGTAAAGGCGGTTTACAACGCGAGAGGCTTTAAAACCGAGGGCGAATGGCTCAGGAGTCTGGCCCGGCAGGACGTACAGGATTTTAAATCAGATAAGGCAGCTTGATATGAGTCAGAAGAAGTATATGTCCGATACAGGGGGAAGGGACTGGATATATCAAGACCGGCCTGACTTCTCCGGCTTTACCGGTTGGATTTACCGGAAACACCTCTACATAAATGAAGCCGTTTGCTTGCCTCAAGGGATAGTAGGTTTCCGCATTAAGAAGCTCAAGCCAAGCCCAGATGAAGACTACGCAATGGCCGCATGAAGAAGCAACTGCCTAAGCCCACCTACGACCAGCTAGAAGCCGAGCGGGACGCAGCTATCCGCAGGCTGGAAGCCGTTGATGCCATGGTGGCCTTTGCCGAGTTCACCAACCACCCTGAGCCGTGGCGGCATATGAAGCAGCTCCTTGCCGAGGGAAGGGATAAGCCCAGTCCGGAACATATCTCACCAAGACAAATGACATTACCGCTATGAGCAGATTCGCCCAATTAAGAAGTTATTTTGAACGTAAATACTACTCAGGGTATATCCGTTGGATTCTCCAAAATGAAGATGGGACCCATGTCTCCTGCGATCAATGCGGGAACATTGCTAACGGCATAGTTAAAGTTCAGAAGTCATTAGGTAGTTTCTACTTCCCTATTTGCAAGAAACATCTTAGAGAACTATATCCGGGAAAGGCAGAGTACGTTCCATGTATCATTACAGTAGAACCTAAAAGGCCACTCACTCAAAGGCAAAAACAAGAGCTAGCTAAACAAGCAGCGCTAGCTAAACTTACACCAGAAGAAAAGAGTCTACTAGGATTAGCCGCCTAACCCCATGAAGAAAGACCGCCGCGAATGGGACCGCAATGACTGGTTCTGGCACAACCTGAAACCGAAGCTGATCTTAGGCCTGGTGGTTCTGGCCCTGCTTGCACTGTGGAAGTTGGTGGAAAAGTATTCATCTTAACGACATTCATGTCGGTAACATACCCATGGCACGTAGCAGAAAGAAGATAAACATTGGCGGTATCTCTAAGTGCGAATCCGAAAAGAAGGATAAACGCCACGCAAACCGCTCAATCCGTAGGAAGAACAAAATAGAAGTCTCCATGGATAAGGAGATCCTGACCGAAAAGAGGGAAGACTCAAACATCTGGAGCTTTGGCAAAGATGGCAAACAGACAATCAGTGACCCCACTTACCTCAGGAAATAACTAACCCCATTAGCTTTTCTCTTTCCCGTTGCTAATTTTGCAAGCATGGAGAGAAGAGTGTACGACCTGGAGAAGCACGGCGAGGAGAAGATTGACCTGAACACCTACAGCACCCCAAACCCTGCCAGCGCCTATAACTTCAAGATGGGCAGCAACGATATGAAAGGGGCGCACATCGTGGAAGGTGACCTGTTGCAGGTGGACCGTGATGTGAAGCCGAAGAGCGGGGACATCGTGATGGTCACCTATAAGGATAAGTTTCTGGTGCGCCGCTTGGAAGGGGAATACCTGCACACCGAACCGGAGACCAGGCCCCTACGCATGGCGGTCTGCGAGCACTGGGGAACCGTGGTGGGTCTCCATAGAAGAGAGGTATATAAACAGCGTAAACCATGAACAAAGCAAGGCGTCATGAGTTGAAGATGCTCAAATACAAGAAGCGGCTGATCAAATACGGCCTCAAAGATGGAGAGGGCAAGTTCTATGCCTTCCGTAGCCACGGGACGCCCTGCTCCTGTTCAGTATGCTCCCACGCCAAGTACATACGGGCAAAGGAGAAACTACATGGGTTCAGGATTCTAACAACAGAAGAGGTGGAAGCAAGCCGCTGCTCTGTTTACAGCTATGCAGTATAAAATAAAAAAGCCCCGGTCTCCCGAGGCTTTTTTGTTAAGATGATTTATATCGCTTCTCTACAAATTTAATTCCATTTTCATTTATGGCTAGGGATTCAGCTGCCACACTTACATACCCTGAATTTGCTAAATCAGCATAAACAACATTCTTTAAGTTGCCAGTAGGGTCTGCTATCTTTAATTCTTTCAACAATTCCGAGACCTTATGATATTTGCGATTAGCAAACATTCCTATGTCTTTGATATCATAAAGGTGGATTAATACATTAAGGGCTACTGCGTCTAAATCTGAATTCATAAATTAAATATTTGGTTTAGTTTAACTCCCACAAGATACCACGAAAAGCAGGTTCTTGGATGGGAGTGCAATAAGGTTCTTTGAATTAGCCAAAGAGGCCAATTCAAAACAATCGCTATCTTTGGGAAACTTCAAATAGTCCCAATATTCAATTCCATGAAAAAACTCCTACTCCCCCTCCTCCTGTTCCTTGCAGTATTCTCCGGCTGCGGTGATGACAAAGACGAAGAAGAGAATGAAATCATCTCTAAGGTAAGCGCGACTAAAGAACTCCTTCAAGGTAAATGGGAGATGACAAATTTAAAGGTCGAGCGGTACACCTCTTCAGGACAGCTATATGACTCTAAGGACTCTTATATGCAAGACACCAAGTATGATTTCAATCAGACAACAGTAAAGATTTTCATAAATGGGGAGTTAAATGAATCTCCTCTTTATACTCTGAGTGAGATTACAAATAAGTTGTTTCTAACAATACAATCCTCAACAAAATGGGAGTATGAGATAACTTCGATCACTAAGGGAAACCTCATCTTAAAGTCTGCCCAGCCTAGGACAGCACAGGGTTATAACTCTTACACAGTTATAACTTTTGACCGTGAAGAATAGTAGCTAGCAGATCAATTTAAAAGGGGAGATGATTAGTCTCCCCTTTTTTTTTATTACCTCTCACTAGCCCTCCCTCTGGTATAAATTATTTCTTCCTGAGCCCTATTAATCTTAGTGACCTCAGTATAAATTTTTACTCTTTTCATTGCAGCTGCCAATTGTGTATAGTCTATGCCCAGTGGAATTGATGGCTGTACCATGGCAGGTTGAAGCGCCTGCTCCATGGTGATCTGCCTGTCAGACTGCGGAAGGATTATACCGCCCAACGCCCCGTACTTGGTAGGCCCCAGAGAAACCCCGCCCCCGAGCTGGTTGATCATAGAGGCCATGGTAAAGAGTACCGGGTTTTTGGTGACGCCTTTAGTTAAAACCGCCTCATCTCCCTCTACCTCAATATTGCTGAATCGGCCAGTACCTCTGATACCTCCCTGTGAATGGGATGGACCGCGTAAGACTCCACCCCTTGCCCCTTTGAACTTAGGCGCCTTAGGTGCATCACCTTCAGATAGCAATGCTTTAGCCTGGGCAATATACCCCAGCGTTGTTGCCACCGTCCCAGCAATAGCCAGAAGGTTAGCAGGGAATGGCCCCGCCTCAGATGCTTTCTCAATACCGCTCATGATAGCCTTTGCTGCAGATATACCAATCTGGAAAACAGCGAGCGCCCGTTGAAAATTGGCGGCCTCCTCATTTTGCGCACCTACCAACTCTACTAAACTTGATAAAGCATTGGTGGTCTCTATGGCAAGATCAAGGTGTTCTTGGTCAATCTCAGCAAGCTTCTCCTTGGTCTCCTTGGCAGCATCTATTTGGGCCTGTGATGCTTCTCGGGCCTTCTCCTCAGTCAGTTTTCGGCGTTCTTCCATAGCAGCAAAGGTGGCCTGGTTCTGCTCCTTTAGCTGATCCTTGGCTGCCTGGTTACTGTCTTCATGGAACACATCCATCTCACCCAGATACTTCATTTCCTCCAAGGCCACCTTCTGGTAAAACTCAGAGCGTAGTTTCAGTATCTCGGCATTTGCTTTGAGTTCATTAAGCTTGCGTTGCTCCCTGCTTAGGCCAGCACCTTTGTTCTGGATCACCAGCTCCTGTTGAATGAGCCTTTCCTGAATAGCCAGGTACTCGCGGGTACCTTCCTTGGCAAACAGAAGTTCCGCTTCGATGCGGGCCTTGGCAGCCTCAAGCCGCTGCATCTCCAGTTCCTTTGACTTCTGCAAAGCCTCCTGCTCCAACTGGTAACGGTTGGTGATGGTCTCATTCTGCCGGCCCAAAGAATCTTCCCTGATGTCAGCAAGCTCGTTTTCTGCCTCTTTGATTTTCTGCACCTCCTCATTGCGTAGCTTATCAATTCCTCCGCGCAGGTTGGCTTCCTGCATCAGGATATCCACCTGACGTTGGGCAAGGTCTTCCAAGGTTTTCAGGCGTTGCTGCTCCAGTTTAGCCGCTTCCTCATTGGCCTGCTTCCGTTTGGCCATGCTGTTGAACTCGTTGTCCCGGATGTTCTTCTGGGCTTCAATCAGTCCTAGGAGCGTTTTGTTGGTGGCGATGTTGTTGATGCGGTCTTTCTCAAGCCGTTGCTGCTGGCGTTCAATATCCTCCCCGGCTTTGGCTACTGCTGCCAGTTCCTTCCCTAATGCAGCGGTTTTGCCTATCACGTCCTCAACCCCGGTAGCCATCTGAAAGAGCCCGTTGTTGACTTTCTTCAGGTCCCGGTTCTGGATTCCTTCCCAGATCACGGCAAAGGACTTGAGCCGGTTCATGAGGTTAGTTTCAATGAAGCCTACCAAGTCCTTCAGTGCCTGTTTGGGATTGTCAAAGGCATCAAACAGCATCTTCCCTACTCCGGAGAGTTTGTCAATTAGGAAAGTGAAGACGGTGGTCAGGCCTTTGGTCTTGGCACTCACCCAATCCATGCCTTCCTGCGTTCTGGTGAGGAATGAAACCAGCCCACCCAAAGCAAGTACTACCAAACCTATACCGGTTGCGGCAAGGGCTACCTTGAGCAGCTTCAGCCCGTTGACATTCCCGGCTAAGGAGGCTTTGCTGACAGTCAGCATGGCATTCCATGTCTCCTGTGCCTGGGTGGCTGCATCGGTAATGGTTACCAGCAAGCCGGTTCCGTCAACTGCCTGCAGAAGCCCACCAGCGTAGTTCCCCACATTGCGACGGTTATCACCCACAGCAGACTCATTCTCTTTTAGTGCATCGGAAAGCTCTTTGATTTGCTTTTGCAGCACGCCGCCATTTTCTACGTTCTCCCTTTCAGCCTTACTTAAGGCGTTGTACTGCTGGGTAAGCCCCGAGAGCTGCGCCCGCATCTGGTTATTGGAACCAACCGCCTCTTTGGTCTGCTTGGTATGCTGGGCAAGTATCTTCGTCTCTGCCCCAAGTTCTGCTGTCAGCTCCGTGGTTGCCCGTTTGTTGGCAGCAGTTTGCTTACCGTATTCCTCTACCGTGATCTCCCCGGCTTTGTATTGCTTATCCAATGCCGCCTTTGCCTCTTTGGCCTTGATCAGGTCAGCGGTAAGCTCTGCAATCCGTTTCTCAGAAGCACCGGCGTCTATCTTCAACTCGAAGATGGCCGTTTCGTTCATTTCTGCCATTAGTTCAGTTTTATCAGTTCAGCCTCACAGGGCACTGCCTCGGAGGTGTAGTCAGTTATTTTGTTGAGGTAATAGAAGTCCTGGAACTGCTCCACCCAGACAGGCACGGTGCTGTCCAGTTCGGCAAAGTCCTGCGCGGTTAGCAGCACGTTCACCCGCAGCAGCTGCACCCGGGAAAGCACCCGTTGCGGCACTTCGTGGTACTTGGGCAGAAGCACGGCAAAGTGCAGGCCTGAGAAGTCCACCATGCGGCGTGTGACTGTTTGAGTGCTGTTGCCCTGCTTCAGGGTGAAAGTGGTTGTGGTATCGGCTAGAAGGGCAAGTCTTGGCTCTATGCCGTTGGTGTCATACTCCTCCTGCTCCTCCTTTACCCATTGATCAGGTTGAGATGAATCCACCTGCCGGTAAAAAGTATAGATGGCACTACCACTAGGCACGGTCGGGTCGTCGCTGGCATCCTCCACCAGCACCGTTTCAATGTCCCCGATCTCCGGAATAGCCTCTCGGGCCGCCATATTGGCTACCGTCATGGTGTAGGGTTTCTCCAAAACAGGGTTGTTTCTGGAAAACAGGCCTATTTTCAGGAGTCCATTCACCACTTCAGAGGCAGCAAAGGGCAGTTCTACCGCTTTCCGCTCCTTCTCCAGGTGCTCATTGGAGGCAACCAGCACCCCATCACCCAAACCGGCGGGCACGGTTTCGTCCTCTGCCCAGGTGTAAAGGTTGTTTATGGCCGTTTCTGGTAACCTGTAGGCCAGTTTCGGGCGGGCGGAGTAGTCAACCTTGCCGCTCCAATCCTTTGCTTGAGGCATATTTACCAACACATCAGCCAGTGGCTTCACATGAATGCTTCCTTCATAGGGCTCATACACCAAAGACCAGCCGAACAGCTTGCATAAAGCCAGCACGAATTCCTTCTGTTTCAAGTCGGGAAGGTTCAGGCTTATATCCCACTCGGTGCCGTAATAGGCCTCCTGGTCATAGCTGACGGTAAAGGTGTAGTCTTGGTAGGTGAAGGTGGTATCTGAGGAAGAAGGCAGGTGCGTGTTCACTACAAGCCCCGTAAGGTCCATGCCTGGCTCTATCTCATAGGCTACCTCAAAGGTGTGCACCCCGAAGTTGCTGAAGGTGGAAGACTTGGAGGTGAAAGGCAGGATTCTCCCATTCTTCTTAAGCTGGAAGAAGGCCTGCACCGGCTTATTGAAGCTGGTAAGCTCTACCTGCATGCTTACCTTCAAAGTTCCGTACTCGGTGACTGGAACCTCCTTCTCGGTGTAAGTCTCCCCATTTCGGTCATTAGAGGTCACCGGATAAGTGGCGGTGTGCGCCTCAATCCATGCCTGGTTATGCACCGGCTTCTCATTGCAGAAGGGCAGCACCAAACGGTTCAAGTCTTCATGCGCAGCCATGATCACACCCACACCGGCTTCCAGAAAGATCCGCTCCCAGATTGCTTTCGCGAAAACAGAAGGATACAGGAAGGAAGGGTGCACCTTGGAAAGGTCCAGCGGCTTGCCCCTATCAATCAGGTCATAGCTATACACGCCCTCCACCCCACCGGCTGCCACATTGGCGAAGTCCCACAGGTGGTTGTACTCGCTCAGGTCCAGTTCCTGCAGCGTCTTCTCCCCCAAAAGGTCAAAGAACGGCACGGCTCCGGCGAACACCTGCACGTTGTAGGCGTTGTCCTCAAAGCCCTGCACCTCGGCAATGGAGCTGGGGAACTGCTCAATGCCGTGCTGCCGGATCACCGTGTCCAGTTTGATGTAAGGCGTATCGGTGAGGCTGGTTGGCTCCTCAGGATTGCCCAGCACCCTAGCGTTGTTCTTCGTGTAGGGCAGGCTGAAGGAGTTGGTATATGGGCTGTCCACGCTTCCCTGTGAAGAAAGCAAGTTCTGCTGGAAGGTACGGGCAATGATGGTGTCCGGCCCAAGGTCCATGCGCTGCCCCTCAATGTAGAGTTCTGTCATCGTACCAGCGCGTTAGGTTTGGGCAGAAGGATTTCCAGCGTCACCAGCCGCTTCTTCTCGCTTTCGTTGATGATGGTGAAGGAACCGGCCACCACCTCCACATCGGTGAAGGAGCCGTCCGGGTTCCACATCTGCACCTGGGGGCTCTGGTAAAGCTGCCGCTTTGCCTCTGCCTGGTCAACGGTCAGACCACCGCAGCGCACGGTCCAGAACTCGCGGGCCACCTTGCCGGTGCTGCGTTCCTTGCGGCCATCATGGCTTACCACAGTGGCGATGCTCTCGGTGTCCATGCGGGTGCTTTTCTTGCCGCCGAAGAACCACCCGTCAATGCCGCCGAGCTGGTTCTTCCAGCGCAGGAATACGCCTTTGTCTGGGCAGACCGGGTAGAGGGCAACGGTCAGGGTTTGGGATAGTTTCTTCATCCATTTGATTGATGTAACCTTACATTATTTTTGTTTTCAGCTACAGCGGGCTTCTGCATAAAATGTGCACTAGCTGGCTGTAGGCTGCTTTTCAAGCCGATGTATCCTTACATCTTTTTTGTTAAAAGCACACCTTCAATAGGCATCCAATCTTTTTGGCTTACATTATGAGTGCCGCCCGAATAGTCTCCGAGCAACTCAACTTCTGTTTCCCTCAAGCCAACTATCTTCATTGCTTCACGACCGCTATAAAGTTGTTCGTGGTAAACTGTTTGTCCGAGTCTTAAACCTTCTGCTTTCATAGTATTCTCTTTTCTTTTGTAAATACTGGCACACCACTTCACTTCCAGAATTCCACTCCTTGAAGGATGTGGGTCGTGGGCTAATTCCCCATCCTTATAAACCACCGCGTGGGAAACACCCCTAGGGGAAGGCCCAATGACAAGCATGTAATCTGTGCTGTCATTTACCGTATCAAAGTCCTCAAATCCATAGCCTCTATCATGAAGCCAATTGCACATTGTCTCAAACCATGAATGGTCTGGCATAGCGGCAAAATGAGGAACATCCTGCAACTCCATTTCGCAGATAGAAGCAACACAGGCTTGCAGGCAGTTGCCAACTCTACCCTGAGGGTCATTGATAAATATGTCTTGGGTAACAGGAATCATCTTATTCAAAAGTGAAGTCAAAGCTCTTATCGAATATCTTGATACCTTCCGCCACAGGGCAGGAACCCCTATAGCTACGGTCTTCATCCACAATGGAGAGCTCCACCTTCCAGCCGCAGTCCAGCGGGAAAGGGTCCATCCTGAGGCGCACCATCTTCCCAACCATACCGGGCTGAATAGGCGTGCTCAGTATCTCCAGCTCCGAGCCGTAGGCATCGATGTAGCGACGCTCAAAGAACATGGGCTTCCCGGCCATGCTGCTATCGATGAGTAGGCTCACCTCAAAAGGCAGGCCGCTGAAGCAAACCGGGTTCAGGTAAGGCGTGGTGAAAGCTGGCCTAAGAGTTTCTGAGGTCAGGTCATTATCCCGCAGCACGTAGGGCTCCAGGCTTCCGGAATAATCATCTGGGGCAGCCTCTACCGCCAACCTCGGCGGATTGGCAAGCGTCACCTCTGCCGACTCCAAGCCGTTGTAGTGCTCTTTGTAGCGGACAAAAAAGGGATACACCGCCCCCGGCTGCTCAAACACGTTCATGGGGGCCGTGGTGATCTCGGTGCCCACCAAAGGCCGCAGGTAGGAAGACACGTCCAGCGTAGCCCTCCCGTTGCGCACGCGCCCCTGCATGGTGCCAATCGTGGTTCCGTCCTGCCGGTGGATGGTGGCCCTGATGAAGTGGTTCTTCTTGGGCAGCCCTTCCAGCAATGGGTCTACGTCAATGAGGTACTCAATGGGGTTAGGCAGCACGCCGCCTACCGCATGGTACTCCGCAGGCGGAGGTGGAGGCAGCACACAGGTGCCATCGTCTACCGTGGCGCTGGGGTTGTAGTTGGAGGCCGCGGGATTGGTGCAACCCCTTATCACCGGGGCCACGTAACCGCATGCTACGCTATTGGTCTGCACCAGTGCGCCCCATCTCTCCCCGCCGGTTCCGTTGGCCACTACCTGGTACAGGTCAAAGCCCTGGCAGTCATTCCGGATAAAGGTGCCGTCAGCCGGTGGCGTGTAGGTGCATTGGGAACTGTTCAGCTCCGGGGCATACTCCACACTGCTCCCCCCGTCAAAGCGTAGGCGGTCAAGGGTGCTGCCATCGCACTTACTGTAGATGTACTGGCCAAACTCCACGCCGTTGACCACCAGTTGGCCGGGGGCGGGAAAGGAACTATCCTGCACCACGTCCAACTCTTTGGTGACGGTATCGAACTCTACCCTATACCCGATATCGTCATAGGTATACCTGATGGTTACTTTCGCCATTATTGTATCGCTTCTAAAAGTCTTGAGCTGATTGCCGTGCCGATCTCAAAGAACAGCTTACTCTCCAGTTCCTGCACGCTGCCCTCGTTGATCACGTCACTGAGCACGCCGGATTGGGTCTGGGTGCGGTAAAGCAGCGTGCCCTGCTGGTGAATCTTGCGTGACACGAAGAAGGCCAACGTCTCCTGGTCCATGGGTGAGCCATCCGCAAGCAGTCCCTTGGGCTGTATGCCCTCCTCCCGGATGAAAGCCAGGGCGTTCCTCCTTACCGCACCGTCACCGTCGTTCACCGTAGGCCCGCGGCCGTACTCGTAGGTGAACACCCACTCTCCGCCGTAGATGGTCAGCCCTTCCTTGGTCACCTCAGAGCGGATAGAAGCGGCCATCTTCTGGCGCTCGGCAAGCGGGATGTAGTTCTTGGTGTCATAGCTCAGGATGTTCTCCTGAATCATGGCAACCCACTTCCGGCCGTACTCCTGCAGTATGGCAGCCGTAGCCATTAGCATAGCCTTGCAGATGTGGTGATGGTGAAGCTGGAAACCACGCCGGTGAGCATGGCTTGGGTATGCCGATAAAGGGGCGTGCGCCTTACGGTGATGTCCTCAAACTCATCATGCTCAGACAGGCGGGTAAAGAACTTATCGGAAAGCACCTGCATCTTTTCTACCAAGGCTGCTTGCTCTTCGGCGTTGGAACTAGATTTGTCCTGCTCAAAGAAGCCAACTGTTATCGGGTAGTTCCGGGCACCTGTTCCGTAATTGGTGGTGTCCTGAAGCGGGTCCATCCATATCTGGGGCATGGGTTGGTTGTAGCCTTCCAAGGGGTGCTGAGACTCCCGGCCATAATGGAAAAGCCCTACCCCGCCTAATTCGGCAAGGAGGGCTTCTGCTGTTTGCTTTATGATGAACCTGATCTCGCTGTACGTCATTTGCCTAATTGTATAAGCAAAAATACGTAGATTCAAAGCCTAGATAAAGCTATCTAAAAGAAAGAGGTATGCGTTTTTTCTTAAAGCATTGGTTTAATCTTGCCAGTGCTTGTTAAAATAGTCGGCTACAGCCTGACGAGATTTTCTGTAGTAGTCTTCAGTTGACAAAAGGGATTGACATATACCACAGGTTATATTTTCTCTATTCCCATCTAGCCGAGCTGTACCTTTCCCGCAGGATGATTTCCCATGCTCATTTTGGTAATGAACCTTAAGCTTTGCCATATATTATGATTTATCCAGAGATGTAAAATATTCTTTCAAAAGCTTTTGGTACACGGGGCTAATGCTTTGGTATCGCCCGTTTTCCCATTCGCTTATCTTGGTCACCTTAACCCCAATAGCCTCTGCTAGTTGCTTTTGGGTTAGCCCATGATGGGTGCGAAGGGCTTTAACTTCGCTACTAGTCATTGCGGGGTTCAGGGGATATGTATAATTGCAATTTCCCGTTTCCAAAATATCTCTGAGTAACTACAAAAGCTTCGTCTTCTACAAAAGACATGTACTTTTCAAACTTTTTTATGTTCCAATATTCTGGCTTTACAAATTCATCCAAAGTTATGTAATCGCCTACGTTTGGGAGCCAAGGGGAATCCCATTTGATCTTCATACATGTTAGGTCTCCCCTTTCTTCATCTGTAAAATCATCTTCACCTTTAACCCTGAATTTAGCAGTGCTGAAAGGAAATTCAATCACCATCAAAAGATTTCCCTCCGCTGATTCAGGTTGTTTTTCTTCGTAAACTGATTCGTTAATTTTCATAGTATTACCTTTTTAGTATACCCAAAGTTAGCGAACGCTAATATAAAAACCAAGCATCTTACCGATTATCCTTATTCTTCTGTATCTCCTGCAAATTCTTCTGACAGTCGTTAACCCTTGCCTCATGAACAAGCTCTAGGTAATGGTAGTCGGCGGGAATCTTCAGCATATCCTTTCTCGCTTGCCAGTCAGTGTGCCTCGTTATCAACTGTCCGTAAAAACCAAAATCGTTCAGCGTGTCAAACCCGGCTGCCACGTATTCCGGTTCCGGCTCACGGTAAACTAAACGGCCGTACTTGGCAGCGATCTCAAGTACTTGGCCCAAAAAAAAACCGAAGGGCCCAACACCTCCGTAACTGGCAAGTCCCTGACCTCGTTGGCAAGGTCTTCCGGGAACCCATGCACGAAGGCAGAAAGGAAGTCAATCCTCTCCGGCCGCATATAGATGGCGTACAGGTAAGGGATGGCGGCGAACTCGCCAAACTCTGCCGTGTCCTGGATGGCTTTCTTGGCAAGCTCCATTTGGCCTATGCTTTCCGCGCCGAGGTTCTTGGGGTAGTCAAGCCCTTCCTCTTCCAACGGCTCCTCTGCGATGAAGGAGAGAACGGCGGCAATGGCTTCTACGGCGTTGCTGCTCAGGGCAAAGTACTGGTCAAGGGTAATGCCGCACAGCAAGGCGAACTGCTCAGGCTGGCTCTTCCCCTGCAATTCCAGAAAGGTGCGAAGGGTCACCTGCCCCCAATGGGTAGGCACCTGCACGGTCAGTGATTCGCCCGAGGCGGCGTGTAGTTCTAGGTTCTTCATCGTTTGGATGCTTTTTTCATTCTGTTCTGGATCGGGGCATTGGTCGGTTTGCCTATTTTGTTCAGGGCCACGTAGCGAAGCGGATCTATCAAGTGGTTGAAGGCGTCAATGGGTTCGTTGGTGGGCTTGCCCGTGGCTTTATCCACCTTCCACTTGTAGTTGTTCAGTTCTTTCCTGAGGTTCACGCTCCGGCGGGTCACGTTGATGTGGTAGCGCTTCAGGATATCAATGCCGTTCAGGATGCTGTCAGGGCCTTTCATCGCGCCCTCGATCCTAAAGCCCATGTCTTTGATCTCCCGGATTGACTTTGGCTCTGAGGAATCCGCTATGATGTCCTTGCGCCGGTCAAAGCCCAGCTCATCCAACCGCTTGCAGATGGCCGGGTTCGTCAGGCCATGGTCGTACATGAGCTCATCCACCCACAGCTCCCCGTTCTGCATGTAGACATCAGGCACTCCCGTCGGGTCATTGGTGAAGCCGAAGTCCATGCCGGTGCCGATGTGCTTTGCGTCTGCCGGAATCTCATCGCAGAGGGACCAGTTGCGCAGTACCAGTCCTTCAATCTTGCCGGTGAGCCCTCGGGCATACACCCGCCAAAGCTCCTCGTCTTCGTCACGCAAGGCCTCAATGGTGGCCCGCTGCATATCGGAGAGGAAAGGGTTGTGCCGGTGGTCAGAGATGAACGTCTGCACGAAGGGCTTGCCGATCAGGTGCTCATGCACCCAGAACTCAGCATTGGGGTTGTAGTCAATGTAGGACTGGATACGGGTACGAAGGAACAGCTCCTTCCAGATCAGGTACTCCACCCCGTTGGCCTCGTTCACAAACAGGTAATCCCGCTTCCCTGACTTGGCATCCTGCGGCCCGTCATACGACTTGAACTCCATGATGGAGCCGTTGTTGAAGGTGAAGATCCGGTCTGACTTGTTGTAGGACTTGATGAGCCGCTGGAGCGTTGCCGTGTTGTCGTAGATCTCAAGGGCATCACGGAGCGCACCGGCTTTCAGGTTGGGGATGTCCTGCCCTACCACGGTGCAGACCTTGCGCGGCCGCTCGGATAGTTTGGTGAAGAGCACCTGCAGGATGTTGTAGGTCTTCCCCGAGCTGGTGCCGCCCTGATCCACCACTACCTGAGCAGTGGCGTTGTAGTTGGCTTCGTACAATACGGAGGTCTCAAACATTACAGGCTAACGTCTTTCTCACTGGAGGCGATCTTTGCCTCAGAAGGCAGGATTCTAACCTCCGCTTGGATCACTGGCAATTCACCACTATGCTCCACCTCCTGCTTATCTCTCCAAGTTTTAGGCTTGCGGTTTTTCAACCAGAAGATGGCGGCTGTGGTGTCCGGAGGATAGTGCTTGGTGGTGGGCTCCACAACTACAGAACCCTCAATCACAAAGAACTTGTCCTCTGGGTGGGAGTAGCCTCTTGCCCGATGGTAAAGGCTTTCGGCAATTTCTGCGTCTGCCAAATCCTTCCCCTTTTTTATGGACTCCAAAAACTCAATTTCCTCCTTCTTCCAATTGTTGATGGTGGATTCGGCAACCTCAAAGAAATTGGCTAGGTCTGCATCTGTAGCACCTAAAAGGCAAAGCTTATAGGCTTGGTGGGCATACTCCGGCCTGTAAAGAGACGGGGCGCCTCCACTATTACCAACTGCATTCTTATTCTCTTTCGGTGCTGCCATATTCAAAAACTTAATGGGGGGAGCACAACTATCTCGCTTTTGGTTTTGCAGTGCCTACCTCGTGCATATTGACCACTGCACAAGGTCGCTTAGTAACTTATGCTGGGACTTATCCAGCTAATCCGGTTTGCAAGCTCCATAGTTGCTTAATGCTCCCCCTCTCTCCTAGTGGGTTGTCTAATCGGTTGGACTCGAACCAACACCCCCTGTCGAATTATCTCCATCACCTGCGATCAGCTAGGGTCTATTGGAGGTTTGCAGGAGCTCTACCTTTGAGACTTACAATCAGATGTTGCCTGTCTTTCCAGGCTGTCATTGATTGCTGAACCTAAACTCGCAAACGAAAGTCGAATCAATAGAGCTTTGGTCGTTTGCATTCGGTATCAGTCTTTCCCGCTGTCAACGTGTCACGCATAGATGTCTTTCCATCAGTCCGCTGCTCGCGTGGGTAGCTTCCCGCGGTATGCCACCGTAACTACCATCCGGTGATCTGCTTCTATTCCGCCTGAAGTCGTGAAGAGGATGGGATTCGAACCCATAAACCACCCGCTGCCCAAATGCCACTGTCTAGAATGTGGTCGGGAGTCGAACCCGAAGCGGTAGTATGCCAACCGTGACCTCTTCAAATAGCGGTCTCTCCCGCTTGCCAATCCATTGCCGCCTTGGTGGATGAGAGCAAAACCCCCTCTTGGGCCACACTTCAGGTCAGCCTTTACGCCGCTGGATTTATCGCTCGTTCAATTCCCCAAGAGGTTTACAGAGGATAGGCAAGCCGTTCGCTTTGCCTTAGAGGTTGCAGGCACACCCAAGCACCTGCCACCTGATAGTTAGAATTATACTTATTGTGCAACTTTCAATAGAGGCAACTAATATACACAAAGTTAATGTATTATACTAATATACTCCATTACGGAAAGGGCAAAAAATATATGCAGTTGTGCATTATTTAGCATTAGGTTTTAGTAGTACACTAGCTTGGATTTTAGAACAGGTTTGCCGTTTTCCCAGACTATTTTAGTAATGATTCTTGTTCTCATATTGTTCAGCGTCTCTTTTTAGCCTTGCGCTTCTTTCTTTTCTTGGTACAAGTCTCTCTGTGTTTTCTTTCGTTTCTAATATCCGCTAAATCCTTCCCATCGTAGTAAAAAGATTCAGGCGTAAGCTTACTAGTTAAAAGACTATAGGTATAATTCGGATTTTCAGCGCACATAAATCAATTATCTCCTTCTATTTTAGTAGTGGCAAGCATGGTAATGGTTATGGCAGGCTCGTTTATTTGCATCTCTCTATCGAAACTATCCAAAATAGCTTCTATTTGAGGGTATTCCATTCCATTTACATGCAAAGCCGCAGCAAAATTCATCTTGAATATGTCGTAGTAGCTTCTCTTTCTCATAAATCATAAGTTTTTGGCATGTCAGGCAAAGGCATCCAATGAGTTACACCCCATCCATTTGCCGTATCTACTTTTTTATCACCATCTGTAGTGTACCAAACACTTTGTCTCAAATACCCTAGATGCTGGTAGTTCGTATTGCAGCACAATACTGTCGAGTGGTCAGGGAGACTATCGGTTACTTTGATCCATTCCATAAATCATTAGGTTTTTGTGTTAAGCCGCACACTCGCACGGCATGTTGTCATAATCATCTTCTTCCGGGAATAGCTCTGTTTGCTTCAGCATCTCGCTCCATCTTTTCCCCCGCCCAAGCCCCGCTACCGTGCCAAGATTAGGAAGAGCTATTTTCTCTAAATTCAAGGCCATCTCTAATAGATCAGGCTCGGCGGCTTGGAGCTGCTTGATTTCCCTCTCTTTCATGTTTGGGCAGAAGAAGCAACTGCTCTTTTGGGGGACTGGCAGCCCTGCCTTGTGTATGTAAGCCATGCAGTCAAATCGGTCCATACCCCACTCCACAAGCGGATAAACCACCCGCTCCTTCTCTGTTGAATAGTCCTTTATCCTATGTGACTCTGAGGCGTCATAGGCAACATACTTTACCAGCTTCCTGCCCTTGAGGTGCTTGGCAACATACCGATCAACTGGAGTAATTTTCCATTTGATAGAGCATGTCTTGAACCCGAAGGCAATGGAGGGCAAGGACTCTCTGCGGAGAACCTCCTGGTACAGACCTTCCCTGTTGTAGATTAAAGTCTTCACAGAAGGGTAACCTTTTGACTTCAGCCACCGGGTCATTAAGCGGATATGGCGATAGGTTGCCTTCTTTTCGCCCTTAGAGGAAGCCCCTCCCGTGTTAGAGAAGAAGACATAATCAATTGGCCTTCTCTCTTTCACAAGCCGGATCAGCATTGCGGTAGAGTCTACCCCGCCCCCCGAAAGTCACTATGTAAACTTCTTGCTTAGCTGTCTCCATAAATCATTAGTTTAATTAATCAAATTCAGGTAAAGCGGCGAACTCTTCCTCGCTCATTTCAATAACTTTTATTACAAAGGTTTCACCCAGCTCTAGGTTGTCGAGTTCTGGCTCCAGGTGCATAAGTGCTCCTTGCAAATCTTCCACGTATAGGGTACTCCCGCCAATAGGTAATTTGTAGACTTTCATAAGATTCGTTTTAGGTTAAAATTCTTTAGAGTACTTTCTTACACCCATATCTTCAAGGATTTTATTGAATGGTGCCTCAAGGCTTTCCAACTCATCTTCATTGATTACACCATCTTGGTACAGTTTAACAAGTCGCTCCCGTACTTGAATAAGTGATCCAGCCTTACGCCCTTCTTTTTCAGTCATAATCATTAGGTTTTAATTGTTTCGGGTAAGCAAACTTCCCCAGTAGCATCACCCCCGGGAGTTGGGAAAGTGGAGCCTGTACACCATTTCCAACCTCTTTTATTTTTCTCCCAATATCCACCGCCTTGTGCTTTTGCTTTTGTGCCTTCTGGGTATTCAGACCATTGCCTGTTATCTTTTATCCACTCCATAATCATTAGTTAAACGTTGTGTCTGTGAGTGATCTTAGACATCACTTCTGTCACCTCGGCCTTCATCTCATCAACAGCAAGGGCCGCGATACCCCTAAGAGCTTTCTTAAAAAGTTCAGCTTCAAAAGGTGTTTTAGGATTTAATCCCAAGTGCTCTGCCGCTCGGTAGACTTCTTCTATTTTATCGTCTAAATGTGATTGCATAAATCGTTAAGATTAACTGTGTTACATTAAACTGGTATTTTCCTCCCGGGGGAAATCGATTCTCAAGCACCCATAGGCAGAAAAACCCGCTTCACCCCTCCCCATATTTTGGGCAGAAACTGTCTAAAAACAATCCCTCCGGCGAAGGCCAGAAGCAGCCACTTCCAGACACTTGCCTGCTGATTGGTGCTCTTTACCTCAGCACTCCCCTCCACCTTGGAGCCTTGGCCCCCGGTGTTGGTGGTTTGGGCTTCGGTGACGGCACTTCCCTTTGTCTTGCTGATGTCGGCACCCTGAAAGGAAGCGGCGCCAATGGTGCTCCCGCCTGAGGCGTTCTGCTCGTTGCTACTCTGGGTAGACCCTTTAATCTCCCCAGCGGTGGAGGATTCCACTTTGCTGTCCTGGGCAATGATGACGGTTGAATTCTGGATCTTCACTTTATTGGCTTGGGTCAGTTTCTGCCAAGCGGTGGGCGTAGTGCGGAGCGTGTCTCTGGGGGAAAGGCTGTCCATCGGTCTGGTGCTGTTGCAGGAGATGTGCAGGACCAGGATCAGGGCGAGGGGTATGGTCTTTTTCATTGGGTTAGAAGGGTAAGTCATCGTCTAAATTTTCTGCTTGATTTTGCGCAGGCTTTTCCTTTGGCGGGTAAAGCTTTTCAATGTGCGCCTGCTTCTTCTCAAACAGGAATTGCTCTGCGGTTTTAACTGACTTCTTGAATTCATTGGTGTTGAGTAGGTCAATCATAACCTCAAAGGCGAACAGGTAATAAAGCCCGTCTTTACACAATTGATCAAGGTAGTCGGCGTACTGGGCCTCAGCTTCTGCCTGCCCGTAACCATCATCATAATGTTCTTCCATGGCTAGACTTCTATCAGTTGAAATTCAATTCTGGGCTCTTTGGCGTCAAGGAACTTCTGAGCCACTATCTTCACGCACTTGTTATCGTTCTTGATGGCCTTGACCTTCTGCAAGCAGTCCAGCACGATCTTCAGGGAGTTGTCCAGATCGGCCCGCTGGTTGGGATAGAACACGTCCACATGCAGCTCAAAGTAGTCGGTGATGTTGCGGTTGCGGTAGTGGTTGCACTGGATGTAGAACATGTTCTCGTAGCGGGTGAGGGCGGCGGTTTTGAACAGCCCCTTGGTGCCTATGCGGTAGCAGTTGCTTTTGCTCGGGCAGGTACCTTGGATGACTTGCTTCATGCCTGGCCTACCTTTTTGAATTCAACCACCCACACCCAAGGATTGGCCTCAAAAGATTCCTCACCGTTTATGGATATCCAAAGCGAGTTGAAGCTCATTACTGGCGCGGGGATGGTTTCACCTTGGACTTCATATTCAAATTGAGAGAAGATCAACTTGGGATTTAGGTAGTTTCTCCAACCTCCAAACTTGTGGCTTATACCTTCGGCAATGGCATCCTCCCGTGAGATATCCTGAAGGCGCTCCACTCTGATACTTGTCACTTCAAGAACCAGCCTACAGGCTTGGCGAGGCATGAAGATTGATGGTTTCCAGAAGCTTCTTTCTGTTGAGAATCCATCATCATCAACCCACTCCGTTTCACCATCTGCCCTGTGGATGTAAGCACTTCTTACTTTGCCATTGTCAAAGAAGTCAGTAGGGATATGAGGGCGTCCCTCAAAGCAGTCTACGGCGTTAATATCTACCGATTCACACCATGTTTCCCGCACCCAAAGGCGGTCACCAACTTTGCCGTAAGGGCATTTTATTTCATCCACTATGACATTATCAAAGTCTTTGGAAGAAACCCAAAATGTACCAGTAGGCATATCATCAGCGCCAATTCTTGGTGAGATTCGTTTTGCATCAACTTTAACACCTCTTCTGGTCTGTGTTTTTCTGCCTTCCAAAATGGCTCTCACCATTTCACCTTTGAACAGGATAGGTCTTTCTTTTACTTGCTGGATAGTTTCCATTATGCTGCTTCGTTGATTTGATTGTTAGACTTTCCTTTCTCAAGCACCTCCTGGAAAGGCACCTCATTCAATGGCCGGCTGTCCCCCTCCATCATCACCAGTCCTTCGTTGTAGCACTTCACCACGGCAAGGAACTGCTTCTTGTCGGCGGCTTCCATGAACTCGTTGAACACCTCCCAGGCGGCGGCTGCGGTGTTGTCGAAGCTGTCGGCGCTCTCTGGGCTTACCTTGGTGAGGAAGCGGGTTCTCCAGTTCTGGAGCATCTTGTTGAGGATGTTGAAGTCATGCTTGGCCTGGCCGCTCAGGTCTTTCTCGAAGGTGGTGCGGTGGAAGTCCATCACCTCGCACAGGACCGCGAAGAACATCAGGTCTTTGGTCTTGGGCACTTTGGGTGTAGATACAATGGTTTTCATGCTGCTTGTGCTATTCTTGAAATGGTTGGCTTAAAGGTTTCTTGGTTTATGCCTGGGAAGCTCTGGGCATACCTCAGGGTGTTGTAGATGAACTCACGGAGCCTGGTACCGAAATTCTCCTCACTCCTTCCCTCAAGGAATTGCAACCAGGCAAAGGACTTTACCATACTCCCGTTCGTCACTCCGAAGTCTGCTGCCAGGGTGTGCCGCTGGAGGGTATCGGTATCGGCGTAGGCGGCGGCTTTCCGGAAGGCCTTGATGTGGTGGTAGGCGTTACAGAGGGCGAACAGCTCCTCGGCCGGGGTCAGCTCCCGATCCAGGAACCGATCCATGAAGCGTTGCCGTTGGGCGTTGTGGTTCCTAATCTTCCTCATGCTACTCATCTTGATAAGGGTGCCCGTCTAAGCCTTGGAAGCCGTATTTCTGGGATACTGCCAGCTCCGCTTTCTCAATGGTGACCTCGGTGCGGGCGTTGATGATGTACTTGCGGACCAGGGCGTACAGGCTTTGCGGCTCGTTGGGCCTTTCCTGCATGAAGTCAGAAACCATCTGCTCCACCGTGCGGGCTTTAGGGAAGTTGCTCATTAGGCGGATTGTCTTTGCATTGAAACTTCTTTGATCAGGGCCAGCCCGTGCCGGTTGCCTGTTTTGAGGTAGTACTCCACCTGCTGTTGCATCCCTATTTCATCCAGAGAACTGAGTCTGGCCCGCTCCTTCTGGTTTGTTTCCACTTGCTCCATGACCAGGGTGCGGATGTCTTCGCCGGATTCCACCGTGCTCAGGACGAATCCTTTGAAGACCTCCTTGCGCGCCCGGTTCTTGGCTTCCTGCTCGTACTTGTTGCCCGAGGCGTGGCTGCCGGTCTCAAGGGCTGCCTGGAAGAGCTTGTAGGAAAGGCGGTGGGTCAGCTCAATGGATTCCATTTTCTTTTCTGCCAGGACCAGCTTCCGTTCAGCATTGAGGATATCCAGCTTCTCGGCATCGGTCAGGTTAATGACACCCAAGGATTCCAGCCAGGAGAGCAGCACGTTGCCCAGGTCAAACTCCCGGTAGATCTCGCCGGGCTGCGAGAGCCGTTCCATTTCGGCTTCCAGCCTTCGCAGGTTCAGCTCAAAGGTTTCCTCCATGGACATCTGCCGGGGATGGGTCTCTCTGCCTACCTCCATGAGCAGCTTCTGCTTCTGCAGGTGGGCCTCGGCCTTGAGCTGGTACTTGTAGGCTTTGAACCAGCCGTTGATGTTGGGCTCGTTTAGGAACACCACCTCTTTGGCATCAGCCTTGAAGTCACCCCTCACTCCCATCTTGAAGACCAGCCTTACTTCCTGCTCGGTCATCTGGCCCCACTTCTCGCGGAGCAATGCAGCTATGGAGTTGAAGAAGATCTCGGTTTCGGTCTTGGTCTCCAGCTGGTTCTTGTGACCCAATTGCAGAAGGCCGGTGCCGATCACGGAGGCAACCAAAGTATCCAGCTGCCGGTCAGTCATCATGTTGACCTTGGTGCCTTTGAGCGAGCAAAGAAGAATCTCCTGCTCCTGCTTCTTTAGCTTGGCCACTGCCTCGCGTTCCTGCGGATCAGCGAAGACGGCCAGTTGGTCTGAGTATTTCTGTAGTGAGGTCATGCTATTTTGCGGTTACCTTCTGAATCGTATTTGTCTTCTGAGGTGAAGTCCTCCACCTGCCGGAGCCTTCTGTCAAAGTGGGACATCCCGGCGGGCCTTGTTTCTGATTTGGTAAGCTTCCCCTGGGCCGCGGCCTCCTCCCTTCTTCTCTGGTTCTCCCTTTCGTGCTTGATCCACGTGTGGGCTGTTTTTTGCCAGTTGAACATCTTGTGACCAGCCTTATTGAACCAGTTATCCTGGCTGTATTCGCGGTAGAAGTTCTGGGCCTCCGCTTCATCACTCCCGTTTTCGGTGAAGTATTCCTCTACTTCTTCAAGCCCGGGCGGTGTATATTTGGAGTAAGGTTCTGGGGGGGGCGGCGCAACTGGGGGGGAGCTAACTTTCAAAGGGCATTCAGGGAGAAGTTCTGGCTCTTCGTTTTCGCCTTCGCGCAAAGGAGGAGGAGTAATACTTTCCTTTTCTTTGCTTTGCTCTACTTTACTCTCCTCTACTTTATGTACTACTACAGTAGTTAAAGGACCATCACTGTCATTTCTACTGTAGAAATGCGGGCGGGCTGGCATTTCTCTCTTACGATTGAGGTAAAGGGTACTTAATCCCTGCATGAACCTCTCATACCAAATGACTTTCCGCTCCTGATAAAGCTCCTTATCCAGCTTCCCCCATGTGATTAAATCCTGAAGGATGGAGTTGCATTTACTTTCATCCATCCTCATTTTCACCACAAAGAAGTCCCAATCTCCGGCATCGCTTAAATCCAGATAGTGGTTTTCGGCGGCGCCAAGCATCTCACATAACTTGAATAGAAAGGCATATCCATCATTCCCATACTTTGCCTCCAGCTTAAACATGGTCTTGCCGTGGGTAACCCGATGAGGAAAGAAGTCCGCTGTATTAGTTTGCTTTCTTGCCATGCTTTTACCTCCGGTGAGTTAGCGGGCGGAAGAATACCCTCCGCCCGCATCTAAGTGATAGTGTATTAAGCCACATCCTCAAAAAGGTCCAACTGCTCACCGCCTCCGCTCTTGCCGTTCAGGTGCAGCTCCACTTCATCCATCGTTTCCTGAAAATCCTTCATGAGCTGCCAGTAGAATTCGTATTCCTCATCTGAGCTGGTGAGCGGAGAAATCAGGTTCACCACCTTGCCGGAGCGAAGCACGCGCTGTCCAACCAGCATCATGCCTTCCTTGTTGATAAAGCCCGTGCACCGAAAGTTGGAGAAGCACTCCAGCGGGTAGATCTCGCCGGTCTCAAAAGACTCATCAAGAGGCGAGGCGCCCAGTAGGTCAAATTCCCGCTCAGGCATATCATGGGAAGAGACGGTGATCTTGAATTTTTCCTGAAATTCCTTTCTGAGCATTGACTGCACCGTGCCTACCTGCACCTGCTCGGTGATGAGACAGAGGTGCGTGTTCAGCTTCTGGAACTTGTCCAGTAAGTCTTGGTGCACATAGCGGTGAATCACCACTGAATGATGGGAGTAGACTTCATTCTCTACCTGGTAGTAGGTGCACTCCAGAAAGCCATCCTTGTTGATCTTGGCTTTCTCAATTCCGATATTCTTTTCTTTCTTATTCATCTGGTAGATGTTTATGATGGAAGTAACTTGGTTCAGGCAGCCAGTTCGTTGTCTGCTTCCTCGTGGCTCATGTCGGTATAATCGGCATCCACGGTATTGGCCGGCTCATCCTCAAAGAAATCGGCGGCTTTGCCTTTGAAGGCCTCCTGCTTCTGGGCGGAGAAGTCCACGCCGTTGTTCTGCTCATCCAGGCTCAGGGTGTTGATCACCTGGTCAGGGATGTTGTGCTTGGGCAGGTATTTGAATAGGCGGCGGATAGGTGCCTTGCGCATCATCTCACTGGCCCAACCGTCGTAAGGGCTAGAGCCTTTCTTGGCTGCCTCAGATGATTTCCGCACCTTCTCCAGTTCCTCACGGTTCATGATCTCGAACTGCACCTCGCCGTTGGGCAGGTGGGCGATGGCATAGGCAGCAATGATCTCGCCTCTGGAAGAGAGCGAAGGCTTATGCTTGATAAAGCCGTTGGTGCCTTTCTCGTAATCAAAGAAGTCATTCTCGCACACCACATCGGCTTCTATCTTCTTGGCAGCGCCCGAGGTCACCAGCACGTTGATCAGGCCCATGTAGGAAGGGTCCAGAATCAGCTTGCCTTTGCGGGGCACCAGGTAGGCAAGCTTCAGCACCGGGTTGAGGGTTAGGCCGGTGAGGGCCACATTCACGATGCAGTTGCGGATGCTGTTGGCATCCATGGAGGCCAGGAACGGGTTGGACTGAATCATCTGCATGGCAAAGCCCGCCTCCCGCTCAAAGTCCAGCTTGTTGTTGGGGACGTTCTTGAAACTCTTCTGGGCGGAAATCACCTGCTCCCGCGCTACTTGTAGTTGATTGCTCATATTCTGATTTTATCTAAGCTGAAAGTTTGCTTTCACGGTAGGCGTACACCGGCAGATCCAGTTCAATGAGGCCGCGCATCTCGGGCAAGGCCTGTATCTCATAGCCGGGCCACTCTCCTGTTTGCTGGCACTTTTTATATAATTCAAGGGCAATAGAGTACTCGTAGCGCCCTTGGTTCAGGAAGTTCTCCGAAACGGCGTAGGCCTGGGCCGCATAAGGGAAAGTGGTTTCCTGGCAGATGAAGACGAACTTCCGCTGGGTGCCGTAGATATCTTCCAGCACATCGGAGTAAAGGGCCGCCTGGATATGGTAGCCGAAGCCGTGTGCCTGACGGGCAAAGCCTTCGGGTGAGGCATCCTGGCAGGTCTTCAAATCCACAATCACCTTCGGCTTCAGGTAGTCAGGACGCACCCGAACGGCGGCACCGTTGAAGTCTTGGTGGTAGTGGGAAAGCTCGGCCTCTCCGTTGATCAGGAACCCGGCAATGGTTGGGTTTGAGAGCAGCACCTTCTTCATGGTCTGCAGCTTGGCAAGGTCATCATGGCCGATGAGCTGACGGTCAGCGTTCAGCAATTCCATCTCCTCTTTCCAAGCTTTGTTTTTATTTGAAGCCATGGTTTTGTCATTCTCCGGCCGCTGGCTCATATCCAGAGTCCAGTACTTAGAGTGAAATAAATCCTCCTCCAGCACGAAGTCATGGTAAGCGGTCCCGAACAGCATTGCCGGGGTGGGCTCCTTGGCTTCGCTGTTGGCAAAGTGCATGGGTGACTTCTGGAAGATGGTCTTCAGACCGGAGGCGTTGATGTACTCCTTCTTGGAGTGGTAAGTGCTGTTAGAATCCTTTTGGATCAGGGCTTTCTCAGCAATGGTTTCAGCTACTTGCATTTGAATTCAGTTTGAGGAGGTGGGAATTGACCGGATAATTTGAACAATAGTGGAGAGCCTGCCTTTGATGGAGCCCGTGAGTACCTTCTCCATAGTCAGCTGGCTTTAGAGATGAAGGGGAACTGCTTCTGGTTGTAAGCGGCAAACTGCTTGAGTTGGCAATCAGCAATCTTGCCCTGCATATCGGAGAAGGCGATGGTTGCCGCCTCATGGATGCTGTTGCTGGAAGCTCCGGCAGCGATCAACTGCTTACCAGTTAGCTGCACCGCAAGGGCAACCGTGATGTAGGTGCCCATTTCATGCGAGGCATCCAACGTCACCTTAGCCGAGCAGTGCCGGTATCCCGGTGCGAACTGGCCAGCATCTTTGAGCTTGGCTTCAATGTCAAGTATTATCTGAAGGTCTTGCATATCAAAAGAGGCTGGTTTGGGTGGCGGGAATCGATTCTTCAAGCAGTTCATCAACCAGTTTCTCCCGTTTCTTGGAGGCTTCCAGGTCTACCCTTTCGCGGTATTTGAAGTATTGCTTCTGGGCGTCGCGCATGGACTTCACCGCCTGTGCTAGCTGCGCGTATTTCTGGGCGTAAGTAGTTTCTGACATAACTAGGCTACTGAGAAAAGTGAGAGTTGAATTCCGGTGGAATGGAAAGGGATGGTGCGGGTTTCCTCCTTCTGCATCCCCCCTGTTGTTGCCTTCATGATCACCTCAGGAGCTGTGGCCGGCACGTACTCCAGACCGAACAGGCAGTCTTTGATGCAGATCTCGGTGATCTCCTCCGGAAGCAGGTAGAACAACACCTCTTCCCCAGACCTTTCCTCCGTCACGGCAAAGCGGTAATGCTTCATCATGGCATTGGCCGTGGCCGGGATATAGACGTACATGCCGAACTGTTCAGAATTCCAGTAGCCAAGAATGGGGTAATCAATTCCCTGATCCATGCCTAAGCCGGGGTTCGTGGCCCGGATGGAATCGCCGGGGGTGAAGGAGTCTTTGTGGGCAAGCGGGTTGCCCCGGTAGACCCTGAGCGCCGGGCCAGAGTCTACATGTTGGGAAGAAGAGAGTAATTTTTCCATTGCTGTGGTAAGAGTATATAGGTGGGTTTAGGCAGCAAGGCCGCGTTTGATGGTCTTGCTTTCGTTGTATTCATGGAGCGACTGGGCGCAGTACACGGGCTTTGTTGCTTTCTCGCCCTCGTACTTGTATCTGATCAGGGTGCCGGGCCGCTTGCGCTCATTCTCCAGCGTTTTCTGGCACACCCCGATGGCCTTGCAAGCCTGTTTGGTGTCCAGCCAGAGCGGGCTGATCTTCTCCAGGAAGGCGATCTTCTTCTGGATCGGGGCCAGGGCTTGTTGAAGTTTCTCTTCCAGTTCCTCAGGCGTGATGAAGTGGTAAGCCATAGGGTAAAAGTCGATTTGTTTAAGATTGATTACTTTGCAGCAGTTGAGAGACTTAAGCGGCTTCTATGAATTCAGCGACCAACATCTGACGGTTCTTTTCTTCCATCTCCTTTGCCGTCCGGGCTTCCTCCAGGCAGGCCCGGAGAATCCTTTCATCTTTTTTGATGCCTTTCAAAACCTCAGTGACGCGGCTTCTAGGCACATTGAGCTTTTTGGCAATTCTCGCTTTTGCTCCCCGGTTTGCTTGAAGCCGGGCATCGAGGCCTGCAAGTGCCTCAGATACTAGCTGTGGATCCCATTCAGTCATTTGTTGTATATTTAGCCGTTGTTCTCTTTTTGACCTGATTTGTTCTCAAATGTACGTTGTTTGACAAGTCATAGTCAAGTCAATGACTATATTTTTTTCAATTATTTTCTGTGGTTAATGAATAAAGAAGCCTTACTTTCTAGGAATCAGCGGTTTATAGAAGCAGTAGAAATGCTTATAAACCTTGGTATGGTTAAGAATTCGACTAAGTTTTCCGAGTCAATAGGGGTAAACTCTACTAATTGGAGCAAGTACAAGAAAAATGAAAGACTAGTCACTGACGATATTATTAATTCAGCTACTAATAGATATGCCTTGTCACGTGACTATATAGAGAGAGGTGAGGGTGAGCCTATAATTAATAACTGGAGTCAGACCACCAATGACCACAGCTTCAAGGCTCGTGATATCAGCCGTGCCACGGGAATGCAGGTAGTGACGCATGGCGGCGTTGGCGGAGAGGGGAGCCAGGTTCAGATACTGGCGATGGAATTGGAGAATTTGAAGCAAGTGGTAGCCAACAAAGATGCTCTGCTTGCATACAAAGATGAACTCATCAAAGAATTAAGAGAAAGAATAGAAGAATTGAAAGAAAGAATAAGAGAGTTAAAAGAAAGATAGGGGCTAATTGACACCCCATTTGCCAATGATATTAGCTTTCCGTAGGTTGATGCCTCAAATAGGGAATAGCGAATTTTATCAGACAATGGCAAAGAAGAAAGCCGGGGACATTGCCCCCATCATCAACGGAAGCGGAAACAGTATTGCCAACAATTACACGTACCAAACCACTCCCCCTGAGTACCCATGGAACAATGACAGGATTTACGTATTAGAGAATATAATCACCTCTCAGGAACAAGATATCAAGGATTTAGAGGCACAATTAGCCTATAAGGAAGAGCAGCTGGCCTATAAGGAAAGCTTGCTTGAGAATGAGCGCCTAAAGGTAAAGACCATGCGCCAGACAGCGGCCAGGTGCAAATGCTTCCGCGGCGGCATATGCTAAATTTGGAGGCCAGGACTGACTAAACCCGCTAGCCAATACCATTGAACCTTTCCTTTATTACAGGCAACCTAACCTCCTACATCCTCAATTAACTAAATATTTTAGCAAATCGAATAATATATAACTTTTTAAATACAACACTCCCATGCCCTTCACCATCAGCGAGAACCTGAAGCCGGAGCCCCGGGAAGACAAGACCCATGCCGTGCGCATCCGGGTGACCAAAGACCGGAAACCCCGCTACTATACCACGGGAATCTACGTGCTGAAGGCCAACTGGAACCCCAAGGCTGAGTACCGAAAGGAGAACTGGCTGAAAGGGTACTCCATGTGCGGGGTAGACAACGCCTCGCTCAAGAATGATCTGGACGGGCTGCATGCTCTGGGGCTGGCACACCCTGCCCTTTCCTCCAAGGAGCTGATCGAACTCTACATCTCCCGGAAGGAAGGGATTCCCCAAGAGGGTGAGGAGGCCCAGCCTTCGGAGCCCTGCTTTCTGGCTGTATTCAAAAGGGAGATCGCCCGCAAGCACGACCTTTCCGCCTCCACCCTGGACGTGTACAGTTCGCTCTACAAGACCTTTTCCCGTTTCTGCGGCGGCACCCTGCCCATGTCGCGCCTGACGGTAGGCCTGCTCAAAGACTACGTGTACCACCTGCAGACGGTCGGCAACCACGGCACGCCGGACACCCCCCGCCCCACCGGCAACGTGACCATCTCCACGTACCTCAATATCCTGACCAGCGTGGCCAAGGCCGCGATGCTGGAGAACCTGCTGGAATTCAAAGACAACCCCTTCCACCATGTGAAGGAGATACTGAAGGGCCGGGTGCAGCACCGCAAGAAGCAGCCCCTCTCCCAGGACACCCTTAGGAAGATGGCGGAGCTGGACCTGAGCGGCAGCGAGGACCCGCTGCTGGAGGTTTCCCGCGACATCTATCTGGTGCAGTACTACCTGCACGGCAGCCGGGGCGGGGACGTGCTGGAACTGAGGCCCAGTGACGTAAGCGACCGGGTGCGCTTCACCATGCGCAAAAACAAGAAGGAGAAGTCCATCATCGTGACCGATACGCTGGCCCAGATCCTTTCCAAGTACATGCCGGCCGAGGGCGAGGACCGCCCTTTCATTTTCCCTTTCCTCAACAAGAAGTACCTGACCAAGGACAAGTTCTGGCAGAAGGCCAAGCGCGACCGGGAGAAGGCGAAGATCAACGAGCGGCTGGCCACCATCGCCCAGATGCTGGGGGTGGAGCGGTTCACCATGCACACGGCGCGGCACACCTTCGCCAACGCGGCGCTTGAGAACGGCACCGACCTGCGCATGGTGCAGGGCCTGCTCAAGCATTCCTCCCTCTCCACCACGGAAGTCTACGTGCGCGACTTCATGGAAGGCGAGGACGACGAACTGACCACCTCCCTCTACTCCTCAGTGAAACACCAGTGAAACGCTCAGTAAAACAATAGTAAAACATTCCCCTCCTTTTCGTCCTTTCCCATCCCGTAAGGGCAGGGTATGAGACACAGGAAATTCGCTTTTACGGTACGCGAGGGCACAGGGGCGTAAGGTAGGTTTAACATCTCATTAACAT
>NZ_RJJD01000005.1 GCF_003721515.1 Rufibacter latericius | reverse complement strand
CTTATTGTATAATGAATCTTGTTCCTTCCTTTCTTCTCTTTTATACAAGTTAATTAGTTTTTGCAAACATAGGACTGTATAAAAGTCATCCTTCGGCCGACGGCCTCGCACGTCTTTTATACTAACCGTTATGGGTAATTAGAATTAAAGATAAAAACTATGGGATTTGAGAGTAAAATTTATTTCAGTGGTAATGCTCAAATCCAAAAAGAGATTCAGCAAATTTTAATAAATCAAAAGAGCTTCTATAAAAGAGAAATCCTCGATGGCCACTTAAATTTAGAATTTCGAGAAAATAAAGTTCCTGAAGGAATGCCATATATAATTGCCATCATTGAAGAAGATGGACTTTACATTTGTCAATATGTGAGTTCGAAAACGTGGAATGGAACCAATGAAATTATCTCTTTCTTAAAAAAGAATAAAATTGATTTCAGAACTGAAGAAATATAAAAACCATAACACACCTATACGGCAGCTTCGCCATCGCATAGCCTAATCGTTAGCAGTAAGGAATAAATAATGGACTTCACTACAATAGAATATTTAAAGACTGGGACTCCAAAGCAACAGGAAGCATATAAAGTGCTCACTAGTTATTCAATAATGGAGTATTTGCAACCGTATTCCCCCATATTGGCAGGGACAATTCCGATAGATATTGACGTTGAGAACAGTGATTTAGACATTATTTGTTACTGGCAACATGCCGACGATTTCAAGGGTAACTTAGTAGAATGTTTCAGCGGTTATAAAGACTTTCAGATAGTTGATAAAATGGTTCGTGAGCAACGTACCGTAATTGCTAATTTTATGGTTGAAAACTTTGAGATTGAAGTATTCGGACAGAATAAGCCGTCGCAAGAGCAGTATGCTTACAGACACATGGTAATAGAAAACTATCTTCTACTTTCCAAGGGAAACCAGTTCAAGCAAACCATTAGGGAACTTAAAGTTCAGGGGTTTAAAACGGAGCCAGCTTTTGCCCATGCTCTAGGATTGCAGGGAGACCCATACCTTGAACTTCTAAAAGAAGAAGAAAAATTAAATCCCTATCTGCCAACAAAAGCTACAAAGCATTAAAACGCCTCTTATCCGCAGCCTGTTACTTACAAACATAACCATAAACAAAAAAGCAACATGAAATTAGGTGCATTTTCGGTTAGCCTCAATGTTAGAAATCTTGAAGTATCAAAGCAGTTTTATGAGCACTTAGGATTCAACGTCTTTGCCGGCAGTATGGATCAAAACTATCTCATAATGAAAAATGAAAATGCCCTTGTCGGGCTATTTCAGAGCATGTTTGAAGGCAATATCTTGACTTTTAATCCAGGCTGGGATGAAAATGCCAATACTATTGATAGGTTCGATGATGTTAGAGAAATTCAGCGGAATCTGAAAAACAAAGGGATTGAATTGATTAGTGCGGCCGATGAGGAAACCTCTGGGCCTGCAAGCCTTATGCTGAGGGACCCAGACGGAAATACTATTTTAATTGACCAACATCGTTAAACAAACCCGTATCAGCCATTATTCCGCTAAACCAGAAATTTTTATGCAACCGCCTGCCTCTGCCAACGCTTTTTGCCGCGGCTTACATGAGGCTGTAAGTACTTTTAACACAAGACAGAACTTTACTTAATTCACACGAAGCTTTCTGTAACACCATTACAAATAACAAATAACTCTTTACTTATATATTTGGAAAAGCCTTTGAACCGTTAGGTTAGGAAAAACCTAATCTTATATGAAAAAGGCAACCTTCCTTACAATCTTATTAATCTGTAGTATTCAGATTATTTACGCCCAAACCACGCTAGGCATCAAATCTGGAGTAAACATCACGAATGTTGATTATCAAAATTCGAGCGACATTTATAAAAATAAGATACGCTTTTATGCAGGAGGTCTGCTTCAAAAAGAAATAAACGGAAAGGTATTTGGCAGAGCAGAAGCCATCTACTCCTTGAAAGGCAACACCATATCAATTGACAACGGAAATTTTAAAGTAAAGGGAATAGATGAATTCCATTATTTAAACATTCCGCTCTTAGTAGGCTTCAGGCCAATTGAACAACTATCTATTCTTATTGGGCCTGAATTAGGTTACTTAGTATACGCCAGAGAGAACTTTGGCAACAATCCTAAGAGTATAACCGATGCCTGCAATAAACTAGACGTTGGGGCAAGTTTAGGGGTGAGTTATAAGATCAATTCCTTTTTAGAAGCAGAAGCCAGGTACAGCTACGGCTTTACCAATATCTTTTCTTACACCAATCATGATTCAGAGGGAAATGTTGTGGCAGAAGTAAACGATGGCAAGAATAGAGTGTTTCAAACAGGTTTGGTATATTACTTTAGAAAGTAACCAGAGACTTCGCGTTTCACACCTTCCACAACTTAGACTTTACAAAAATGCACGACACCGTTTTATTGTTCATGGGGAGCATTGGTATCCCTGAACTGATAATTCTGTTGCTTTTAACAGGTGTTCCGGTCGTTTTATGGCTCTGGTCTCTGGTAGATTACTCACCGGTAAATTCGCGAACTCCATAGAGAAATTAATCTGGTTAATGGCAATCGTCTTTGTTCCGGTTCTAGGGGCTATCCTTTATTTGATCATCGGGAGAAAACAGAAAATAAGGCAAATTAGGGCTTAGTTAAAGGCGCTTTTGCACCATCTTTCTTAAAACGAGAAAGGGTACTATTCCGCAGAATGGTACCCTTTCTCGTTTTAGGCTTTATTTCAGGAAAATGGCCAGAAAACCTATTCCTGGGCAGCCTGGTCTTTGTTTTTCTTCCCGATGGAAATCAACTGGGGTAGTATTTCTTTGAAGTTCTCTACCCCAACCACTTGCCAGTAACCCTCTTTCTGGAGCATGCGCAGTTCCACAACCAAAGATTCCTCGCTGTTCACTGGTCTAACCTTCAGGCCCACCAAGGAAATAGAATCTTGGCGATTTACGTGTTCTACGCCCTCAAACTCCAGTTTTGGCAGTAGGTTGGTGTTGATCAGTTTGCCAACGGGAAGGAGTTTCACCACATCGGCTACTTCAGGCACCTTCTGCCCCGATACCGTTTCTATGCTTTGGATCAATTGGCTACGCACGGCAGAGGTCAACTGTTTCTTCGCTTTTAAGCCTCTTCTGAGCAAATTGGCGGCTCCCTGCAGTTCCTGGGGCAAGAGATCAACGGCCATATTCTGGCTCTGTTCTACCAGGCTGTTGGAGGTGCGCTTGAAGTCTACATACTTCTGCAGCTTTGCCATGTCTTTGGTGTCCAGCGCAGACCTGATTTCCAGCAGAGAGGCTTCGGGGCCCGTCTTTGTTCTGTTGTAAAACCAATAACCACCGCCCACAAGGGCCACTACCACTAAGAGGAGAAGTACTTTTTTCATATGAAGATGTATGGATTCAATCTTGATCTTTCTTTCCTAAACTGCCTTTATCCAGATATAGAAGGCTAGTAATATTACTAAAAAGATTTCACATGCTGCACATCCTCTAGAAACGGCCAGAGCCCGGGAAAGGAGTTTCCGTTTTCAGGCTTCTTTTCAGTAAAGGGCCCAAAAACAAATCGCCCACCGGTACCAGGTACGGGTGGGCGAGGAAAGTCTTGGGTGAAGGCGAGCGCTTAGGCCTTTATCTTAGAGTACGGGAATTTCTTGGACGCCTTGCGCATGATGGTGGTAATGATGGTACCGGTGTCGCTGCCCAATCCTCTGGAGAGGCTTTTCTCGTATTTCCAGAGCAGTTCGCCAGAGTTGCCGTCGTAGATGTTGATGGCGGTTTTACCGGAGTTGGTAGCGCCATAGAAACCTACGGCTAAGCCAAGCGCCAGGGAAGCCCCGTCAGACATCGGTTTGTCGGTGGTGAAGGTACCCGTGATGATGCCGTCTACGCCTAAAACCTTGGACAACTCAGCGGGAGTGAAGCTTTTGATGTTCTCTGCGGTGATATTATTTTTGAGCAGCATGGCGTTAGTGGTGGCGGCATCCTGGAAAGAAACGGTATAGTCATCTTTGCTGCTCACTTTCAGGAAGTAGGTTTGCAGGGCGCTTTGCACAGCCAGGCCTTCGTTTTGCTCCATCTCCTTGATGCGCTCCGGGGTCATGCTCTTCATTTGGTTGGGCCGCAAACCTACTCGGGCCTCAAAAGGCAGAATGGCAATGGTCTTGTGCTGCTTGGCCAGCGTCTCGAACGCAGGGTTGGTGTAGATTTCTTTTGTTTGGGCCGAAGCTCCCAAGCTCAAAAACAGAGCTACTAGAACAAGCAAAACTGATGTTGATTTCATACTGACGAATTTTAAAGGTTGAATGAAGGGTGGAAAATCGATGTATTTTGAAAAATTAATATAGGAACTTTAACATATATGATCCAAATAGTTAAAGGCAAATTCCAATAATCAAGCATCCAAGGAAAATAACCCTACCTTTTTGCATAAGGGATCTGTCTGGTCGCTTTCCGGGTGATGGCCCTGATGATGTTGTGGGTGTCGCTACCGATACCTCTGGAAAGCATTTTGTCATAGCTCCACAGCAGGTTACCAGACGCGCCATCATAGATTCTCATGGTGGTGTTCCCGGTGTTGGTGGGGCCGGGGCCGCTTACGTAGGGCGTATAGAGAAACGTGTACACGGCAATGGCAGCAGCCACCGCGGTAGAAACCGGTTTCTCAGTGGTGAGGGAACCCACCAGTACGGCATCCACGCCTAGCATCTGCGCCAGTTCTGCAGGCGGAATAGCCTGAAGTTCCTCTGGCTGAATGTCCTGCTCTTTGAGGATGGAATTGGTCACGTTCACGTCCTGCACGGCAATCTTTTCGGAGTCTCCATTGATCTTATTCAGGAAATGGATCTGAAAGGCACTCTGAACTGCCCGGCCGTGCTGCAGTTCTAGGGCGTAAAGTTGCTCAGGGGTAAAGCGGCGCATCTGGTTTGGTCTCAAACCTACTTGTACATCAAAAGGCAGAATGGCAATGGTTTTATGGTGCTTGGCCGCCGCCTCAAAAGCCGGACTCGTATAGATGTTCCGGGAATGGTTACAGCTACTAACTCCTAGGCCTACCAACATCACCATGACCAAAAGCGCACTTCTCATCTTCATTTACTGGATTGTTCTTACTTTGCTTTTTTCCTTCCCGGGCCAAGAGCAGACAACTTTTGCCGCCATATTGGGTTACCAAGGTGCACCTTAACTGCCGCTATGAAACTACATCTTCAAGTACCTGTGGCCCAATCTCACCGGGCTGTTTTGGAAGGTTTTACAGTAGACCTGTTTAGGGCCCTTTCACCCCCATTCCCCAGATTAAAAATTTTGCGTTTCGATGGAAGTTTCCCCGGTGACAGGGTAGAGGTGGAGCTACAGGCCGGCCCTCTGAAGCGCCGATGGACCAGCCTCATCACCGAACGGCAGGAAAACGAGCAAGAAGCCTGGTTTGTAGACGAAGGCCAGGAACTGCCAGCCCCCTTGAAATACTGGCGGCACAAACACCTGATTACCCGGCAGGGCAGCCATAGCATCATCCATGAACAGATTGAATTCCGAACCGGCTCCCGCATCCTGGACCTCCTGATTTATCCCGTCCTTTATGCCCAGTTCGCGGCCCGAGGACCGGTTTACCGCCGGATCTTCGGGAAAGTGGGCTAGCGTTTAGAGGCTTGTTTTACTAAAATGGCCCTGAAACGATATCGGTAGGGAGAAAGGAGTTTCCAAACTTTTACCCGTGGAACAGGTTATGTCCAGAAAAAAGCGGGAAACTGCGTAGATTGGCAACATGGCAAAAGCAGTAGTCATAGGTTCAGGTATAGGCGGCATTGCGGCGGCCATTCGGTTGGCGGTGAAAGGATACTCGGTGACGGTACTGGAGGCTAATGCTTCCTTCGGCGGCAAGATGACTCAGTTCACTTTGCCGGGCGGCTACCGTTTCGATGCAGGCCCGTCTCTGTTCACCTTGCCGCAGTTGGTAGATGATTTGTTTACCCTCGCCGGCCGAAACCCGAAAGACTACTTCCGGTATCAGCGTCTGCCCATCGTGACCCAGTATTTCTGGCCAGACGGCACCCGTCTCACGGCCCATTCCTCGGCACAAGCCTTCGCCCAAGAAGTAGAAACCAAACTTGGCATTCCGCAGGAGCAGTTGCACCGGCACCTGGAGAAAGTAGCCCGGCTGTATCACGCCACCGCCCATACGTTCCTGCACAAATCGCTGCACAAGCTGGACACCTACCTCAGCCCCGATGTGCTGAAGACACTTCCGGCTCTGCCAGAGTTGGGCTTGACCACCACCATGCACGCCGCCAACGCCCGTGCCTTCTCAGACCCGCGCCTGGTGCAATTACTGGATCGTTACGCTACCTACAACGGATCAGATCCTTATCAAGCCCCGGGCACCCTTAACCTGATTCCGCACCTGGAGTTCAACATCGGGGCCTTTTATCCCGAGGGAGGCATTTTCGCCATCGCCCAAAGCCTGGTGAGGCTAGGAGAGGAGCTAGGGGTGGAGTTCAGGTACAATGAGCTGGTGCAGGAAATCATAACGGAAGGAAGTCGGGCTACCGGCGTGCGCACCCCACAGGGCACGTTTGCAGCCGAGGTGGTGGTCAGCAACATGGATGTGGTGCCTACTTACCGGAAACTGTTGCCCCATCAGTCGGCCCCGGAGAGGACCTTGAAACAACCCCGCAGCAGTTCGGCGTTGATTTATTACTGGGGCATTTCGCGTACGTTTCCTGAATTGGACCTGCACAACATCTTCTTCAGCCAGAACTACCAGCAGGAATTTGAGCACATTTTCCAGAAAGAAACCGTAGCGCAGGATCCAACCGTCTACGTGAACATCACCTCTAAATACACGCCCTCTGATGCGCCTGCTGGCCACGAGAACTGGTTTGTGATGGTGAACGTGCCGCACAACGCCGGCCAGGACTGGGACGAACTCATCACACAAACCCGGCAAGCGGTGATCACAAAGGTAAGCAAGGCGCTGGGCGTAGACCTTGCCCAACTCATTACTACTGAGAAGGTCTGGGACCCGCGCGGCATTGAGGCTGACACTTCATCTTTTGCGGGCGCTTTGTACGGAAGTTCGTCTAATAACCGGATGGCGGCATTTCTGCGGCACCCTAACTTTACCAGCAAACTCAAAGGCCTGTATTTTGTGGGCGGCAGCGTGCACCCTGGAGGCGGAATCCCGCTTTGCCTGCTTTCCGCGAAGATCGCCTCTGACTTGGTGCCGCAGGTTTCCGCAGCCGTCAGGATTTAAGTTTAAGATCATCGGGTTAACTTCTGTTTAGGGCCTCTTTTCTGAAAACAGGCCCTAAACCAAGGCTATGACTTCCCCAATTTTCGGGATCAGGAGCTCTTCTTTCTGCCGTCCTGAAAGGTCTCGCTAGCAAGTAGGCAATGCGTTTCCTGGGAATCTGTTTTAGTTCGCCTGCCAGATTCTTCCATAATGCTAAAGAGAAAGAATCATACCTTTTTTCCTTTACTTAGCAGCGGATCTTTGCCCAACAGAAAACCCTGAGAATGCCCCTCGCTGCTTCCCTTCGTACTGCCTTACCTGTCGTTCTGCCGTTTATGGGGTTGATGGTGGGGCTTACGTGGTATGTGCAGGACACCGGTTTCTTCTGGGACAGCATTCTACTCGCCTCCAAATACGGGCAATGGTATTACCAGACCCGGTTCTCCACTTTGTTTGTGCCTGATCAGATAGGGGGATATCCGCCGCTCTTCGGGATGTACGTGGCCGCCGGGTGGCACTTGTTTGGGAAGACGGTGCCGGTGAGCCATTTCCTGATGCTGCCTTTTCTGCTGGGGATTGTCTGGCAGGTGTATTTGCTGGCGCGGCAGTTCCTACCCAAAAGCTGGTATTTCCTGGGCATGCTCCTCATCTTCCTGGACCCTACGTTGCTGGCCCAGAGCGCCCAGGTGGCCCCAGACATAGCGCTGCTTTTCCTCTACCTGACTTGCTTGAATGCCCTGTTACAGCACCGTCCGGTTTTGCTGGCAGTAGCGCTGGCTTTTTTGGCGGTGCACACGCCCCGAAGCCAGATTATGTTGGCAGCGGTTTTTCTCACGCATCTTCTCCTGGTCAGGCAGCAGGGCTCACTCAACTTACCGAAATTTCTGAGACTCCTTCTGCCATATGTGCCTGCGGGGCTGCTGCTGGTGTCTTGGCTGGTACTGCATTATCAACACTTCGGATGGATTGGGTACGCCCCGTCTTCAGATTGGAGCGCTTACTCATCCGTGGTTTCTGTTAAAGGTTTCGCCCAGAACTTAGCGTTCATTGCCTGGCGACTGCTTGATTTTGGCCGAGTGGCCCTGTGGCTGACGGTAGCTATTCTGTTATGGTGTTTCAGGCACGGTTTCAGAAAAGAGACCTTAAAACTGATGGTTCTGCTGGTGGTACCATTAGTAATATTAAGCCTGGTGCTGGTCTGGTATACCAATCCCATCGGGCACCGGTATTGGCTGGTGGTCTATGTTCTCCTGGGGCTTCTCACCGCCCATTTGCTGGCGCTGGTACAGGTAAAACGGGTACAGCAAACCGTCTATGTAGTTCTGGTTCTAAGCCTGCTGAGCGGCCACTTCTGGGTATATCCTCAACGGATTGCCAAAGGCTGGGATGCGTCTCTGGCTTATCTGCCGTACTTCAACCTCCGGAAGCAGATGATGACGTACCTGGATGAGCACCAGATTCCGTGGCAGCAAGTAGGCAGTGATTTCCCTAACCTGGCTTCTCCCGCAGTCACCGATCTAAGCCTAGACCAACGACAGTTTGCGCCAAAAGACCTGAACAACCAAAGCTATATTCTCTACTCCAACGTGTTCAACGGTTTCACCGATCAGGAACTAGCCCAACTCCAAAACCACTGGGTTCCTGTGCATGTCCTCAGAAAAGGGCAGGTTTACTTCTGCCTGTACCGCAAACCAAGTACGGCCTTGCCTTCCGTCAGGTAAATTCCTTTATTTCTGAAACTAACTTTCCCGTTTTAGGCCTTGTTTCACGAAATCAGCCCGGAATTAATCTTTCTCCGAAATCTTTTACCTTACAGAAAAGGCCTTCTGGCTAAAGATGATGTAGGGAAGCAGCCTGAAACGTCAAGATCATATCCTCCCAAGCGCATAAATAAAAGCCATGAAAGCAGTTTTGGTTTCCGGATCAAAAATTAGGTTTCGGGCTTGAAACTGCTATATTTGTTTAGAGGCAGCACCTGCCCAAAAGAACAGAAAAATGACGAAGGATGAGCTCTTACGCACTGCCATGCGCTCCTTCTCTGCCAATGGGGTAAAAGAGGTAACAGAGCGGCGCCTCATGCAGGAATTTGGGTTATCTGTGGAAGAGTTTAACCAGTCTTTTACAGATAAAGAAGACTTCCTGCGCCAGGCCGTGGAGCTTTACCTGGCTGAGCAGAAAGAGCTTCAGAACGCTTTCCTCAACGAGGCTGATAACCCTCTGCAGAAGCTGATGCAAGTCATCAGGCAGCACGTAAACCAGCTTCAGCAGTTCAACCCATCCTTCTTTATCCAGATCCAATACCTCTACCCCCGCATCTGGACCCTTTACCTGCGCCATGCCCAGATGCATTCTTATTACCTGTTCCATGACCTGCTGAACCAGGGAATAAGACAGCAGCTTTTTCGGCCTGATCTGAACATTGAAGTGGTGACCAAGGTGCTTTTGGAGCTGATCAACATCCTGATGAACCATGCCCTTTTCCCGCCGCACCGCTACAATCTGTCCGAGGTTTTCCGGGGTATTTTCCTTTATTACCTGCAGGGCATTTCCACCGAAAAAGGCAACAAGGTGCTGGAAAACTTTTTCTCTACTTTTTCACTATCGGCGTAGCCCTGTTTTCATCTTCTGCGGAAAGTACTTACTTTATACTCTTCAAAAAACCATATCTTTGTAGGCTTACATCGATAGAGATGCGTACCGCCATCTCTTTTCATCCTGAATTCTCTCGTATAAATGACATTTAAGCAGACCGTTCTCCAAGAATTACTCCAATTAATCAGGCAAGAAGGCTTGTCGCATTTGAATGAGCAGGAAATCATTAACCGGGTGGATATTTCTTCGGCCACGTTCAGGGAGTTTTTCAAGGGCATGGATGACCTCATAACCCAAGTGGTACAGTTTGACCTTGAAGCCCGTCAGCAAGAGCATGAGCGACTATTTGAGAAGGAGAGCAGTCCTTTGATCCGGTTGCTGCTGGTGGTGCAGGTAGGCCTCCAGGCTTTGCGGGAATCTCAACCCACAGTACTCCAGGAACTCCAGGAAAAGTATCCAGCGGCGTGGGCCCTGTACTGGAGCCATTCCACAGATTATACCGCGCATCTACTCTACGAACTCCTGAATGAGGGCGTCCTGAAGAAAGAACTCCGCCAAGACCTCAACATCCAGTTGGTGACCAAGATCATGCTGGAGCAGTTATCCATGATTGTGAACCCGGTGACTTTCCCGCCAGACCGTTTTAACATAGCAGAGGTGTTCCGAAGCGTTTTCCTGTACTACATCACCGGCATCTGCACCGAGGAAGGCGCTAAGAAAGCAGAGCAGTTTTTCGCCTCGTTAAAGTAAAACAGGTCTAAAACACCAAAAAATAGAAAGCCTGCTAATTCTGAGTTAGCAGGCTTTCTATTTTGTAACCAAACGTTTCCTTCTTAGCTGATGGAAATGCGCACCTTCTGGGTGAACTCGCGCAGGGCGGTTTTGAAATCTGTGTTGTGGTCGCCCATGTGGTTCAGGATCCAGATGGCCCCGAACACGTGGGTCAGTTTCTCGCCTTCATCGGCGCCTTCAATCTCAAAGGCGGGCGTTTCTTCGTTGATCAGTTGCTCCTCGGCTTCGCGCAGGCTGTCAATGGTCTGCGTTTCTACCAGTTTCTTGATGGCAGGTATTTTCATGGGGCTTAGGCTAGTTTACGAACCATTTCTAGGACATAGTCTTCTTTGCTGGTGGCAGCGCCCTCTACCAACTCGCCGTTCTTGAACACCGCGAAATAAGGCAAATTGGTTACTCCGGCCAGTTTGCGCGCTTCGGGGCTGGTTTCGGCGTTTACGTCCAGAAACGTCACGTTCCCGAACTCCTCGTTACCGGCCATGCGCTTGAACTTAGGGGAGAACAAACGGCAGTTGCCGCACCAATCAGCGAAGTACTTCACCACCACGCGTTCGTTGCTTTTCAGCACCTCCTGGAAATCTGTATCTGTTGCTTGAATGATAGCCATGGTATTTGTATGTAGGTACACTAAATAAATAATTACGCAAATTTAACGCTTTTGGCTCAGTTTAAAGAACCAGAGCCAAAAACAGACGAACTACGGCTTTTGTTCCGATTTAGTTGAATCTGGCTTGCTGCCGAAGAGCCCGCCCCGTCCGCGCCGGGAGGGCTTCGTCTTGAGGGTAATCTGCTCAATGACTTTCTGCCTCGGGAAAGAGATCACCCAGACTCCCCGCACCTGGCCTTCCTCGGCTCCGTCGGGCCGGCCTTGTGCCGAGAACACGCGCAGTTGCTCCAGTGAGGTAGAGGTGTAGTCCAGAAGGCTGGGTTCATCGCAGCTGGCGCAGTTACGCCGCCTGATCTCGATAGGACGTTGGTACTGGAAAAGGCCCTCACGCACCTGAAGTTCCACGTGGGGCATCGGTTTCCCATCGGTAGAAAGGAGCTGGTTCTGCGTTAAGAACTGCTTGGCTTCCGTCTCAGAGGCGAACGTTTTCCGCTGCAAGGTAGCCTTGTAGCGCTGCAGAATGCTGTTCACGGTAGGTAGTTTATCAGGTTGGGCTACAAAAAGGGCTTGTTCTTTGGGTTGGCTCTCGGCTAACTGCAGGAAAGCGCCTTCCACCAACCGAATGATGGTATCACCGGCCAACAGGGCTTGCTTCTCCATGTCTTCCTGGGTGATTCGCTTTACCTTATGCCGCTCGGCCTCTACCGCCATCTCTTTGCCCCGCTCCAGTTTCTCTGGTTCACAGGAGGCGAAGAAAAACAAGCTGAGCCCCAGCCAAAGAAAGGATAAGTTATGTTTGGTCATTCGTTCTGGTTTAAACATCGGCCAAGTTTTCGCTTGGGTTCTGCAAAGATGGGGCTTGCGGGATTGATTCACAATGTATTAGAATAAGTCAAATGAAGTACGTTGGTTTAGTAGAGGAAAGTTGGGATCAATTAGCTTTTGTCTTAGATATTAGTTTGTTTGCTTTTGAAGGAAGTAGGGGGATGACTTTTTCTGCTGATTTTTCTTCTCTTGGTTTAATATTTACCATGGTTCAAGTCTGTGACTTGGACCTACCTTGATCTGAAGTTTGCAAATCAGTGAGGCGACAGTCTCAAACCTCTTTATGGGTTTTGACTTCCTACTTCCTTCCAACCGAGCCTCAGGGCTGCAGTCGCGGTCTGCCCGCGTTTGTCACTTTTCTCCTTGATGAGAAAAGTAACCAAAAGAATCAAGAAGAAAAGAAACTCGCTGACGCTCAGACAGTCTTTTCTTCACCTCTTCGTACCACCCCGCTGCCGTCCTCTGTTGCATCGCCCACGTAGGCCGTTGCTGCTTAAACCGCTCCTGCGTGCGGCAGGGTGTACCTCGGCCTCACGTAGGCCGTCGTCCCGACCTGCCGCAGGTGGCTGCTTCTGGTTTGAACCGTGGCAATGCCTTTATTCGCTTCGCGGAGGTGTGATTGCCCACTTGTAGGATAGGAGCAGTTTCATGTTTTCAGGGTGCTTTTTCTAAAACAGCTCTGAAACTCCCTATTAAAAAACAAAAGCCCGCTGCAAGGCAACGGGCTTTTGAATAGAAAATGTTTTTACTAATCCTTATTGGTTTTTCAGCACTACTGGCTCTCCTAAGCCTAAGTCTTTTAGACCGGCTAATTGGGTTTTGGCATCACCTACTACCACATACACCATTTTGTTGGGATCAATGTAGTTGTTGATAAGGCTTTTTGCCTGATTGTAGCTCAGGTTCTGGATAGCCGCTTCGTTCTGCTTCAGGTAATCTAAAGGCAGGTTGTAGGTGTTGATGTTCTCCAGTAATCCTACCAAGCTTCCCAAGGTTTCATAGCCCAGAGCCGTCTCGCGGATCAACGCACCTTTGGTGGTGGCCAGGTCCTGCTCGGTAAAGGTGTTGCCGTAGGTTTTCAGGATCTCGTCAATCGTTTGCAGCGACTCCTTTGTTACGTTAGTCCGAACGCTAGAGGAAGCTGCAAACATGCCCGGTGCCGTTGGCCTGCGGGAGAACCCGGAGCCTGCTCCGTAGGTATAGCCTTTTTGCAGACGCAGCACATTGAATAGGGTAGAGGCTGAGCCAGATCCCAGTTTATGGTTAATGGCTTGCAACGCAGCATAGTCTGGTGACCCTACCGGCACGGCTAGGTACCCTGTATAGATCACCGATTGTTTGGCGTCTGGCTGGTCAATGAAGTACAGACGGGCGGCAGGCTTGTTCGTGGCGGTTACCGGGGCAGGCAAGGTCACGTTTTTAGGCGTCCACTTCTGCTCCAGGCTAGCCAGCGCTTTTGCCACATCGGCTTGTTTCACGTTACCCGCTACCTGGAAACTTGCCACGCTAGGCGAGAAGTTCTTCTGGTAGTAGTCTTTCAGGTCCTGGATGGTGATGCCTTGTACCGTTTCCATGGTGCCGGCCGTAGGATAGGCAAAACGGCTGTTTTCGCCGTACAGCACTTTGTTGAACGCAAGCGAGGCTACTGCCGATGGATTGGCTTGGGTTTGTTTGATCTGGTTCAGGGCGGCTTGTTTCACCTTGGCGAACTCGGCCTCGTCCCAACGTGGCTCCAGCAGAATCTCTTCTACCAGTTTCATCACCTGCGGGAAGTTACGGGCCAAGGTATTGCCGGAGATGGTGATGTTCTCAGAAGAAGAACTTACGCTTACAAACGCACCCAATTGCCCGATGGCTTCTTCCAGTTGCTGCGGGGTTTTGTTTTTGGTGCCTTCCATAAGCATGGCATCCACCAAAGAAGCCGTTCCAATCTTGGTAGGGGCATCTAACTGCATGCCGCCTTTCAATTGGATGCTGAACTGTACCAACGGTAATTCATTCTGCTCAATGCCGTACACTTTCATGCCGTTCTTGAGCTGCGAAGTCCAGATGGCAGGGGCTTTGAACGCGAAGTTGTTGCTCAGTTCAGGCATCTTGCTGCGGTCAACCTTAGACGGCGTCTTGGCGAAGGTGGTCGGTTCTTTTCCGGTGTTGGCTCCTTCGGCCCCGGCTACTACTTTCTCTTCTACCACTTCGGCTTTCACCGCACCTTTCACGGCTAGTTCTTCCTGGCCCTTCGGCACGAAGCTGGTCATCACATAGGGTTTACCTTTGATGTACTTGCGGTACACATTCATGATGTCCTGCGCCGTTACGGTCTGGGTCATGGCAATGTCTTTTTTCGCGAAGCCTGGGTCACCGGCAAACTCGTTGTACTGGGCTAATTGGAAAGCCTTGTTCAACAGGCTGGAGATGCCGTTGTACAAGGCCGTTTCCTGCCGGATTTTCAGACGCTCCAGTTCTTTTTCGTTTACGCCTTCTTTCTCAAACTTGTCAAAGGCAGCGAACACGGCCGCCTGCACATCATCCAAGTCCTTCTTGTCGAAAGCGCGTACCCGCACTCTGAAGGTGCCGGCAATCTCAGCGGAGGATTGACTCGCAGAGGCTCCCGGAGCTAGTTTCTTCTCCTCTACAATGATGCGCTCAAATGGAGAATTCTTACCGTCTGAGAGTAAACTACCCAGCATGCTTAGCGCATATGAGTCTTTGTGGTACTGCTCAACGGTTGGGTATACCATGGTCAACTCCGGCAGGTTAGCGAAGTTATCCACGTGGAAAAGAGACTTGGTTGCTGCCAACTTCACCGGCATAGCAGGCAAGGGCTTCACTGCCGGACGTGGCTTCAGCTCACCAAAATACTTCTCTACCAGCTTCTTGGCATCGGCAGATTCAAAATCACCAGTCAGCACTAATGTGGCGTTATTCACACCATACCATTGTTCATAAAATTCCTTTACATCGCCTAAGGTGGCGTTCTGAAGGTCTTCAAGGGAGCCGATTACCTCCCAATTGTAGGGATGGCTGGCAGGATACAGGTTCTTCAGGATCACGTAGTTGGTGTGTCCATAAGGCTGGTTATCCACACGCTGGCGCTTTTCGTTTTTCACCACTTGCTTCTCGTTCTCCAGGCCCCATTCGCTCACGGTGTTGATGAAGAATCCCATCCGGTCAGACTCCATCCAAAGGATTCTCTCCAGCGCATCTTTCGGAACTACCTCGTAATACACCGTACCGTCAGTGAAGGTACCCCCGTTGAACGTGCCGCCAATTTGGTTCACGTTCTTGATGAAGTTGCCTTTACCCACGTTCTCAGAGTTCTGGAACAGCATGTGCTCGAAGAAGTGCGCGAACCCAGTACGGCCTGGCTTCTCACGGTTAGAGCCTACGTGGTACATAATGGCCACCGCTACTTTTGGGTCTGATTTGTCCTGGTGCAACACCACTTCCAGGCCATTGGCTAGTTTGTACTTCTCGAAAGGAAGGTTGAACTGCGAAGAGGACGAAGCAGAGGTCTTAACGGCTGTTTTCTTCGGGGCTTGGGCCCATACGCTTTGCGCAGGGTTTACCGCCATACTGCCCATCAGTAGGGACAAGCAGGCTATTTTCAATCTTTTGTTCATGGTAAGGGAAAAGGGTTTGTTCGCTTAAAAGCACGTTCCGCCTGAAAGGTCGTACTTTATTAGTAGGGAAAATCAGGAATTTATTACAGGCTTGAACATGGGTTCTTCCTTGATTAAAGCCTTGTTTTCAGAAATCGGTGCTAAAACAAAGGGCCTCCTTTGCTTAAAGCATTCCGCAAAGATACTGCAAGGACTACTTCTCTGCAGAATCTATTATATTAGCTTCCGTCTATATTGTTTTTACCTAACGGTTGCTTTGGGCTTTCTTTGACAAAAAGAGGCTTAAAATGAGTTTTTTCAGGTAAATAGTTGTTGAGGCAATGAAAATGAAAAACTGTCCTGAGCAACGCACTGCTCTAGCTCTTACGAACCACCTTCATGAAAAATAGAAAGCTTATCTTATTCCTTTTCTGCCTGGGTACTTTGCTTGCCTGGACTGCCCTTTGCCTCACCTATTTCACCACCGGCCGCATTGAATGGCTTCGGCTCCTCACATTCCTAGCCTCCGGAATCCTGGCGTACATCGTGTATCAGCGCAAATGAAAAAACAACTGTTCCTACTTCTCTTTTGGGTACTTTCCATAGCTTCTGTCCAGGCGCAGGCTTCGGCTACCCTATCCATTCCTAAAAACCGATACGGCTTGCCAGTGGTGAACACCAAGGCCTTGTACCAGGACCTAGTGGCGCAGGACCCTAAGCAGGAACTGGTGGAACTGCAATCCTACATTCCCGGTCTGGTGCTCGACATCAAATATGCCACGGCAGACAACTTGGTGAAGGAGCCGGTTTATAACATTGCTACTGCCTACGCTCGCAAACCCGTGGCCGATGCCCTAAAGAAAATTCAGGAAGAACTGAAGCCGCTGGGCCTAGGCCTGAAGATCTATGATGGTTACCGCCCTTACCACGTCACAGAGCTATTTTTCAAAAAGGTAAAAAGGAAAGCTTACGTGGCCAATCCCAAAAACGGATCGCGCCATAACCGGGGCTGCGCCATTGACCTGACCCTGATCAACCTTAAAGACGGGAAGGAACTGGAGATGCCCACGCCCTATGATGCCACGGTAGTGCAGTCCCACCCAGATTATCCACACGTATCTGAGCAGGTGAAGAAAAACCGGGCCTTACTTATCAACACCATGCAACGCCACGGCTTTACTGTTTTCCACAATGAATGGTGGCATTTTGACTTCAATGATTGGCCTAAATATCCGCTTATGGATATAAGGTTTAAGGACCTGAAAACGATGAAGCAGTAGGTTATCTATAACGAAGGTATTTTAAGGCCATTTTCCAGGAAAAAGACCAAAAACGGGAGGCGTGATCGTCGCCCGTTTTTTATGAATAATTGCGTAGTTTTGAGCTATCTAAAGTATTAACCATTTTCTAACAGACATGAGCGTACGCATAGAGAAAGACACCATGGGCCCGGTTGAGGTGCCCGCCGATAAATACTGGGGTGCCCAGACCCAACGATCAAAAGAAAACTTCACTATTGGGGGGCAGTTGATGCCGCGCGAGGTCATTGAGGCCTTCGCCATCCTGAAAAAAGCCGCTGCTTACACCAACACCGAGCTGGGCGTTCTGCCTCAGGACAAAGCCGAGATCATCGGGCGCGTATGCGACGAGATCCTGGCCGGTGAGTTAGCCGATCAGTTTCCGCTGGTGGTATGGCAGACGGGTTCCGGTACCCAAAGCAACATGAACGTGAACGAAGTGGTAGCCAACCGCGCGCACGTTTTGCTAGGTGGAGATCTGATGGACGAAAAGAAGAAAATCCACCCGAACGATGACGTCAACAAATCGCAGTCATCGAACGACACCTTCCCGACGGCTATGCACATTGCCGGCTACAAAGTGGTGGCTGAGCATACCCTGCCGATGGTGCAGAAACTGCGCGATACGCTGCACGCCAAGTCTCAGGAGTACATGAACGTGGTGAAGATCGGCCGTACGCACTTAATGGATGCCACTCCTTTGACCTTAGGCCAGGAGCTGTCTGGCTACGTGTCTCAGCTGGACCACGGCATGCGCGCCCTACGGAATACCTTAGATCACCTGAGCGAGCTTGCCCTTGGAGGTTCTGCCGTAGGAACCGGTCTTAACACGCCACAAGGCTACGCCGAGCTAGTGGCCCAGAAAATCGCTGAATTCTCTGGCCTTCCTTTAAGAACCGCTGAGAACAAGTTTGAGTCCCTAGCAGCGCATGATGCCATCGTGGAGACTTCCGGTGCGTTAAAGCAACTGGCGGTTAGCCTGATGAAGATTGCCAACGATATCCGTTTGCTGGCTTCAGGTCCGCGTTCCGGAATCGGGGAGATTATCATCCCGGAGAACGAGCCGGGTTCTTCCATCATGCCAGGCAAAGTGAACCCAACCCAGGCCGAGGCCATGACCATGGTGTGCGCCCAGGTCATCGGGAACGATGTAGCGATATCGGTAGGAGGGATGAACGGCCACTTCGAGCTGAACGTGTTCAAGCCGGTGATGATCTTCAACCTGCTCATGAGCGCCCGCCTGCTCGCTGATGCCTGTGATTCTTTTGACAAGCACTGCGCCGTAGGCATCGAGCCGAACTACGAGGTGATCAAACGCCAACTGGAAAACTCCTTGATGCTGGTGACTGCCCTAAACCCGCACGTAGGTTATGACAACGCGGCCAAGATCGCGAAGAAGGCACACAAAGAAGGCACTACTTTGCGTCAGGCCGCCCTTGACTTAGGCCTCCTCACCGATGAGCAATTCACCGAGTGGGTACGCCCCGAGGATATGATCGGCAGCTTGAAAAAGTAATCCAAGGTTTTAAGCCCCTTTTGGCGAAAACAGCCCTAAAACAGAAAGGCCCTTCCGCAGTAGCAGAAGGGCCTTTCTGTTTTAGATCAGATCAAAAAAGAAGGGCTACTCATGCGAGCAGCCCTTCTTTAGTATTCTTATTGTTGCAGGTACTTATACTCTAATGTAGCTGTGGTCTGGTTATCAGCGCCGCCTCTGTTGATGGCCGTCACTTTGAAGATAACGTAGTTGTTAGTGTCCACCAGTTTGGCGATGTACACGTCTCCGACCACCAGATCAGCAATGGTGGTTACCACTTGGCTCGGCGTGGCCGAGGACCCTGTGTAATACGCCTGACGCACGCTGTTAACGGTAGCGTTGTTATATACAGCAGTTGTGGATTTCACAAAAGCAGTTTTGTTCTCGGCCTTGACCGCAAACTTGTTGCTTCCTACACTGGTCACGGTGATATCCTTGTTCGTAGTAGCATTCTCGGTTCCTACATTGGCTCTTCCTACAAAGTTGAAAGAAGTAGCCGCCGCATCACCGTTGATCCCTATGGTGGCGGTGGCAGTTTCCGTGAAAGGAGTAGCGGCTACAATGCTCACCGGAGCGGAAGTAACAGAAGCGGAGGTTTTAGGAGAAACCGCTTTCGCCTCGAAACGGAAGGTCACATCCTGACCAACAGCATTGGCTGGAACTTTCACATCTACGTTTCTAGTAAGCGCTGCCCCAGATTTGGATAAACTAATTTTATCAATTCTGGTTTCAGGGTTTGCGCCCACCGTTGCGTACACGTTTAGACTGTCCAGGTCTTTGAACAGAATGGCCGATGCAGCGGTAGTAGCGGTAGCGGTGGTAACCCCGTTTTCATTCAGCACCAACTCATACCGAATCACATCATCGGCAGTATTAGCCCCGGCGGTCACCGCAGAACGATGCGCAACGCTCTTGATCTTGATGGTAGGGGTGGCTTCGGCTACTCTGAACGAAGCACTTCTGGTTTTGGAAGAATTGTTCATCCCAATGGCTTTGGCATCTAACCGCACGGTGGCCTTATTGGCAAGTCCGGCGGGCACCACGTATTCCACTACTAGGGTATCAGCTCTCTTGATTTTAGAGAAAGCGCCTTGAGCCGGAACGGTTTTTACCACAGAGGAGTCTTGGTTGTCAATCTTTTGTAAAAGCACAATCTCTTTCACATCAGATTTGTTGTACACTAGCTCCATTTTCACCGTTTCACCTACCGCGTATTTAGCAGCTACCGGCAGTGTACCGGTAGCCTGGAAAATCTGGAAAGAGTCTTCGGTGATGCTGTAAGGTGGCTCGTAATCTTCTTCGCATGATGTCAAAGACAAACATGCCAAAGCAACTACTGGCAGGGCCAGGTATTTATTAAAAATGCTTTTCATATCTTCTTTTAGCTTAATTCCTGTACACTACCTTATTGTTGATCCCACCATACGGGCAGGGTCACATAATCCTGAGCACCCCAGCCCATTCTAGCCACTTCGGCCGGGTTGAACTGAGTCTCTGTTTGAGCAGGAGGCATACGGCGCACAAATTTCCCGTTCAGAAGCGCGTTTACGCCGGTAGGCTCTTGGTAACCTGGGTAGATCGTCTCATCGAAATCAAATCTGCGCATGTCTGACCATGATTCTGGGTTCAGGAACATGGCAATGTATTTCTGTTCCATAATGTTCTTCAGGGTCAAGGTAGTCTCGCTCTGGGCAACGGCAGCGCTGGTCATGTAAGTAGTTTGGGCAGCAGCGGCCACTCCTAGCTTAGTCATGTGCGCCGTGATACCGGCTTTGTAGGCATTGAAGGCCCGAACTTTGTCACCCTTCCGGAAAGCGGCTTCTGCTTCAATGAAACGCATCTCAGCATTGGTCACGATTGGGAAAGGGCTGTTATCGGTGGTATAGAAGCCTCCGTGGAAATCTGTAGCGGCAAGGGCTGGAGAAGAACCTGCACCCGGCACGGCTCCATTACTCAAAGTAGGGGAGATGATAGGGAAACGAGGATCATCAGCGGCAGTAGCATCACCCAGCAAAGTAGTTCCGTTCAGAAGGTTCACGAACATCTTCCCGAAGGTGTAGCTGGCAAAGTTAGCTCTGGTTGGTCCAAAGATGCTGGTTGTAGCAGATTCTACACTGGTAGGTTGTCTGTACCCCAAAACCGCATCGTCAGCATTCGATTTAATGCCTTTGTCAATGGCGGCCAAAACCGCGTCTGGGTTGTAGGAAGCCTTTTTGGTCAGGTGGTTCAATTGACGAGCCTTCAGAGAGTTCACCAACTTAATCCATTTGCTTACATCTCCTTGATAAAGGATGTCGCCGCTTACTGGGTTATTGGTATAGAAGGGACGCTTATTTTCTGTGGCTGGCTTGGAGAATTCTACTTCGGCCTCGTCCAATAAGGTAAAGATGGTCGCGTAAATCTGCTCCTGCGGATCATACTTAGGCGCAATGTTGGTGTATCCTTGCCAAGCCTCGGTATAAGGCACGTCACCCAGCATATCAGTCAGGTGGGCCATAATGATGGCCTTCATGGCTTTACCGGCACCTACGTAGTAAGGAGAACCTTCTGCCTCAGCAGACGCGATCATAGGACCGATGTTGCTGCCCACCAGATAATAGGTGTTGTTGAAGGTAGAGGTAGAGTTACCTGGCGTGAAGAAGTACTGGTCAGTGGCAATGTTGGCCGTTCTGCCGGCTACATTCTGCGTGATCTGGCCCACTCTCAGCTCGGTTAACAGCTGCACCTGCAAGCCGTTGCCAATGATGCTGGGTAACAAGTAATTTGGAGTAGTAGAAACGGGGTTATTTGGATCTTCATTGACATCCAAAAAGTTGTCGCAGGAGGTAAGCCCTAAGCCTACCACTGCGCAAAAACCTATGATAAATTTTTTCATGATGTGAGTCTCAATAATCTAGAAGGATAATTTCACGCCGAAGTCAACACCTTTGGTACCTGGTACACTTCCGTAATCGAAGCCACCTGAACCACCACCACGTACACCTGCTCCGGCCGAAGCTGTTTCTGGGTCAGATCCTGAATATTTGGTCAAAAGAAGGAGGTTACGGCCAGTTAAGTTGAATTCCACGTTTTTGAATGGAATGCGTCCGAAAGCTGCTTTCGGTAAACGGTAGGCCAAGGTCACGTAACGCAGACGAACCCACGAAGCGTCTTCAATGAAGTCATCACCTACCACAGACATGATGTTACGGTAGTAGCTTTCAGTTAACTCTACTTCTCTGGTGTTAGGCACGTAGCTCACTTTCCCATCGGCGCCGGTTACGGCTACTACTCCTGGGAAGATCGCTTTCTTGTAACGGTCTAAGGTACGGGTGCTCAAACCGGTGCTCACCAACGTAGCCTCATTTCCGTTCACTACCACTCCGCCTTTGCGGATATCGGTTAAGAAAGAAAGTGACAGGTTGTTGTAGTTGAAGGTGTTGGTGATTTGCAGGGTATAGTTTGGCGCACGGTCACCGGCATACGTGAATTTCTGATCCACGAAGGTTGGGTAACCAGTGGCGCTGATGATCATCTGGCCGTCTGGAGCACGCTCATACTGCATGGCACTCAAGCCGCTCAAAGAACCACCCTGGAACACACCACCTCTGGCAAAACCTACAATCCAGGCATCGGACTGGTAAATCTCGGTCAATGGGTAAGGGATGCTTACTACCTTGCTTCTGTTACGGGAGAAGTTAGCTACTACATCCCAGTTGAAGCCGCCATTCTGGATAGCGGTACCAGACAAGATAGCTTCAACTCCTTTGTTTTCTACGGTTCCGCCGTTCACATACTGCAGGATGAAACCAGAAGCCTGGCTTAGACGGGGAGCGATGATCTGGTCAACGGTTCTGTCATTATAATAAGTAACGTTGAAACGCAGGTTGTTTTTAGAGAAGTTGAAGTCTAAACCGGTCTCGAAGGAGTTCTTGGTTTCTGGCTTCAACTCTGGGTTACCCCCAAAGAAGTTATTCCGGAAACCACCACCCAGGAAGGTGTTGTTGGTCAAGGGAGATGACACGCGGTATGGAGGTGAATCTTTACCTACCTGGGCATACGAAACATTGAGCTTACCAAACTTCAGGAAAGAGCCTGAACTAAGCGGCAAGTGCTCAGTGAATACATAGCCTAAGCTGGCAGATCCGTAGGCAAACGAGCGGTTTTTCACCGGCAGGGTAGAAGACCAGTCGTTACGGCCCTGCAACTCTAAGAACAGGAAGTTGTCGTAGTCAAAGCTTACCCGTCCAAACGCGCCAATCAAACGACGCAGAGAGTTCCGCTGGATCACGCTGCGGTTGGTAGTGTTGTTCAGACCCACAAACTCCGGGTTCTGGAAAATCAAACCTAAATAGTCAACACCTTTGGTTTCGGTTTGCTCTACGGTGTTACCTACTACCACACCTACCCCGAATTTCTCGGTGATATTCTTGTTAGCGGTTACCACAAAGTTAGAGGTGTACTGCTGAAACTGGTTTACCGAGATGGCTAGACCACCAGACTGGTTGTTAGGCAAAGAAGTACCGGGAGCACGAACACTTTGGGTACGCTCTGTGTACACGTCGGTACCAATACGGTAGTTGATCTTCAACCAATTGGTTGGGTCAAGGGTGATGCCTACGTTCCCGATGATACGGTCGGTACGGTCTGTCTGTGGGTTTTTATTAACCGTGAAGTAAGGGTTGTCAATGTCACCGGTTACGCTTTCCAATAGTCTACGACGTGACCCGTCTGGGTTCTGCCAGTCAGACATGTTATCGTTTAATGGCCAGTTGAAGATACTCACCAGGAAACCACCGGTTCCACCAAACAGTCCCGGACCTTGCAATGCTCTTTGCCCGCTTGTCTGCAAGTAGTTCGCAGATCCGTCAAAAGAAAGCTTGTCGTTGAATTTGGCAGTACCTGATACACGCACCGAGTTCTTCTGGTATTCTGTCTCAGGCACCACCCCACCTTGGTCTAAGTGGTTGGCAGAAATGTAGAAGCTGGTTTTCTCTGATCCACCTGAGATGCTCAGGTTGTGGTTCATCTTGAAGCCGGTCTGGAAGAAATCCTCGATGTTGTTGTAAACAGGTTGTCCTTCCTGGAATCTTGGTCCCCATGATCTGCGGGTAGTGGCATCGTACACGCCGTTGGTTCCCTGCTGATACACCTGCTGCACTTCTGGCAGTCTGTTTACCTCGTCAAAAGAGAAAAGGCCGTTGTAAGTAATAGAGGTCTGCCCGGCAACACCTTTTTTGGTGGTGATGATCACAGCACCGTTACCGGCACGCAGACCATACAAAGCAGCAGCCGCTGGTCCTTTCAGAACGGTGATAGAAGCGATATCATCTGGGTTGATGTCACCCGCCCGGTTAGAGGCACCCACTGAGCGACCCAGCATCCCGTTGAAACCGCTACCGGCACCTGGCGCGGTAGACTCCTGGAACGAAGAGTTGTCTACCGGAATACCGTCAATTACAAACAAAGGCTGGTTGTCACCGTCAATGGAAGAACCCCCTCTGATCACGATGCTGGAGCCTTCGCCCGCACCCCCACCAGAACTGGTGATGTTTACCCCGGCTACTTTCCCCTGCAGGGCGTTCACCACGTTCTGCTGACGTGACTCTTCCAGCGCCTGACCGCTTACCTCTTGCACGGCGTAGTTGATACTCTTCCGTTCCTGGGCAATGTTGAAACCTGTTACTACTACTTCCTCCAATGCCTTGGAGTCAGATACCAGCGCGATATTGATGGAATTGTCTACGCCTATGGTACGCTCCTGTGGAAGCATGCCAATGAAGCTGAATACCAGCACGCTACCCGGGGCTGCCTGGATAGAATAACGACCTTCGGCATCAGTGGAGACGCCGTTGGAACTGCCTTTCACAACTACACTCACGCCGGGCATGGCAGAGTTGTCTTCGGAGGAGGTGACCCTTCCGGTGATGGTCTTGCTTTGGGCAAAACCTGCCTGAGCAATACACAAGCTCAAGGCTACTAACAATAGCCGTAACATTATTCTCATAAAAAAGGATTAAGGGGTATGGATTGTTTTTGGGTTGATCTGCAGAAATAATGGAAGTAAAAAGTAGATCAATTCATAGAGTAAGCGAAAGCGTAAGGAAACCAAAACATTCAGAAAAAAATCAGTAAAGGCAGTGCGAAATTATTGATTTGCTAAAAGCATCTTCTTTATCAAGCCTTAATTATTTTTTTAGCCAAAAACTCCTTTGATTTAGATGATTTTCTAATTCAGCCTGCAAAATAGGCCAGCCTCAAAAAAGCTGCTTTTAAATATAATTTTGACTATATAAAAAATGACTGGAAAATTATAGAAAAGTGGGCAAAGCAGCACTAGAAATAATAAGTATTTTTAGCTTACTTCTAGTTGTCCCTAATTTTTATTTAAAAATTTATATACTTTTTTAAAAAAATTTAATAACGAAAGTCCTTAATCTACTTCAGAGAAAGAGAGGATGCTTTTACCCGTAGAAAGGCAGGGCAGGCCGGCTACATTGATTGCGGTTGAACATCCTAGATTCTGTTAACTTAGCCCCTGAAAGCTAAGCCATTTGTACTGCCTCGTCCGCTATCCACCTAAATCAAAACTATTGTGAACCCTATCTCTACCACTGTTCCTGCTTCAGAAGAAATCATTCCTCCCATAGAGGCTGTTGCTACCTCCAGGCCACGGCTTAAGTCCTTGGATGTGTTCCGGGGAATCACAGTGCTGGCCATGATCTTGGTGAACAATCCAGGAAACTGGGGGAAGATCTACGCCCCACTCAAGCATGCTACCTGGCACGGCTGCACGCCCACCGATCTGGTATTTCCCTTCTTCCTCTTTATAGTAGGTGTTTCCATTGCCTATGCGCTGTCGGGGGCCAAACAGCTTCCTGAGAAGCACAGAGGTACTATCTTCCGGATCATACGGCGTGGGCTGACGCTTTTTGCCCTAGGTCTGTTTTTGGCCTTGTTTCCCAAATTCAACTTCGAAACGGTCCGGATTCCGGGGGTGCTGCAACGCATTGGCGTGGTCTTCATCTTTGCCGCCATTATCTTCCTGAAAACCGAGCGCCGCACCCAGATTCTGATCGCGGCCTTTCTGTTAGTAGGCTATTGGGCTTTGATGATGTTTGCTCCGGTTCCGGGCGTGGGAGTTTCTAATTTGCAACCCACCACCAACCTGGCCGCCTGGCTGGATAACTCGCTTCTACCTGGTCACCTTTGGAGCTCCACCAAGATCTGGGATCCGGAGGGAATCTTGAGCACGTTCCCCGCGGTGGCTACAGCCCTTTGCGGAGTATTAGCAGGGCAGTGGTTGAAGAAGAAAGACGATGCCGGAAACAAGATTGCCTGGTTGATGGTGTGGGGCGTGATTTGCACGTGCCTCGGCTTGATCTGGGACTTGCATTTCCCCATAAACAAAAGCCTCTGGACGAGCTCCTTCGTATTATACACCGCTGGACTTGCCATGTTGGGCCTGGGTCTCTGCTACTGGCTCATTGACGTGAAAGGCTATCAGAGATTCACTACGCCGTTTTTGGTCTATGGCGTAAATGCCATCACCGTGTTCTTCCTCTCGGGGCTTATCCCCAGGATCATGTCTATGATTAAAGTAGACACGGCAGCCGGCGAGGTTGACAGCAAGACCTTTCTTTACGAATCGTTCTACACGCCGCACCTAAGTCCGCACAATGCCTCATTGGCTTGGGCTCTCACCTGGATTCTCTGCTGGATGGCCATTCTGTGGGTGATGTACAAAAAGAACATCATCATCAAAGTGTGATGTAGTGCCTGCTTCTCTCAGATTGGAAATCTATTTTTAGGCCGTTTTCAGGAAATCACCTAAAAAGCGTGTTGAGAAAAACAGGCAAGATGCCTCATGTAACAGAACCACCTACTGCGCTTGCCTTGCGTAAGAACCCCAAATGGAAAGACAACAACCCACTTTTATCCGGAGGCGCTTAAACAGTTTCGGGTATGCCCTGAAGGGAATCACAGCCGCTTTCCGCTCCGAGATCAACCTGCGGTGGCATGTGTTGTCGGCGGGGATAGTGGTGGCAGCGGGGTTTTACCTGGGCCTGAGTTCCATGGAGTGGGTGGTCATTTGTTTTGCCATCGGCCTAGTCTGGATGGCCGAGCTCTTCAATACAGCCCTGGAGGTGGTGGTGAACCTGGTTTCGCCGGAACGCCATCCGCTGGCGGGCAAAGCCAAGGACATAGCCGCCGGAGCGGTGCTGGTGGCTTCCCTTACCTCGGCTATTGCCGGGTTGCTGGTGTTTCTGCCGTACTTATGGGCCTGAATGGAATAAGTATACCTAAACATTCTTTCTGAACGCCACGTTTACTACTTTTGCCCGATTCTGAAAGGCAAAAGCCTGTTCTGTGACCCAATTTACCTGAACTATGACTACAAACGACGTTCTTAGAAACCTCACTGAATATAATGTATGGGCCAACTGGCGCGTGCTAAAAAGCCTTGACCGCATTGAAGGAGACCTGCCCGACTATGCCCAGCTGATGTTCAGCCACGTGCTTAATGCCCAAGCCATCTGGATTGCGCGTATCACGGGCACCAAGAGCCCGGTAACGGTTCTGCAGAGACACAGCCTGCAGGAATTGCACCAACTGCACGAGCAAACGTCCCAGACACTGGCCGACCTGTATGCCAACGCTGATGATGCCGAACTGAACCGCACCATTGAGTACACCAACACCCAAGGAAAGGCTTACTCTACCAAAGTGCAGGACATCCTTACCCACGCCATTAACCACGCCACCTACCACCGCGGGCAGGTAGCGCGTGAACTGCGTTTGGCGGGCCATGAGCCCATCAACTCAGACTACGTTACCTATGTGCGCATCCGGTACGGCCAGGACCTGGAAATCTGATCTTACGAATTCGTTTTAGGGCCTTTTCCCAATAAAAAGCCTTAAAACAACACTTGTCTATAAAAGAAAAGGGGAGGCCTCTGCAGGCTTCCCCCTTTTCTTTTATAGACAAGTACGTTAGTTCAGGTCTACTGCCGGAACTTCGGTGATTCTATCGTTGGTGACCACAATGTTGGTGAGTTCCTTATCCTTATAAGGCTCAGCGGTGCTGAACTGCACTTTGTAAGTTCCGGCCGGAACTCCTTTGATCAGGTAATGACCGGCATCATCGGCAAATCCTCCAATAGTATCGTTGGCCGCGGAAATTACCAGGATGCCAGGTTTAGCAGCGGCAGGGGTCACGGTTCCTTTGATTCCCCCGGCTACCGCCTTGGTCAAGGTCCTGATTACGGGCTTAAGGTTGAACTGTCCGCTATTACCACGTGGAACAATTGACTTAGCGGCGTCAAAGTCTAGCAGCAGTACATAGGTGACATCCGCTTCCAGGTCTGCGTTGATCTGCAGTTTCAGTCCGGAGGTCTGGCCGCTAGGCGTAGTCAACGGACGGGGAGTGGTTTCTCCTTTTAACCGAAGGGAATTGTTATTGCCCAAGACTAATCTTATCTGCGAAATGCGTCCGGGAGGCAGGGTAGCGCTGGCGAGCAACGTATCACGGCCGTTGGAGAAATCAAGCAGGTTGTACACCCCAGGTTTGATGGTTTCCAGGGTTTCCCAGCCTGCTTCCTCGTCGCTGCCATCGCGGTGGATCTGCACCGAGCGGATGTCTACGTTTACTTCTTCATAATCGCCGGGAGCATCGGTGAGCCGAACTTCCATGTGCGCTGACCCAGCCGGGTCTTTCTCATCAGAATCTGAACAGGCAAACCCGAGGGCGGCCGTCCACAGCATGGCAAAAAAGAATCTTTTTTTCATAGTAAAAAGGTGAGTTGACTATGACCACCCTTTTCGGCGGCCGCCACCTTATACGCAAGGTTGGCGGAAATCTGCTATACAAAAACAGAGCCGTTTTTAGCCTATTTGAAGAAAAAGGGCTAAAAACGGCTCTGTTTATATGGTTATTCTTACTACTTCTTAGTGGTATCAGCTGGTTGTGAGGTGGTTGGCTTTCTTGGGGCAAGAAGTTTATTCAGCCTTGATTTTGCTTCGGACTTAAGTTTTTGCTCGGCCTCTTGTCTTTTCGCTTCCAGTTCCTGGCGCGCTTTGAGTTCTATTTCCTGCTGCTTTTTAGCCAATTCTAGTTTCAAGCTGTCTTTGTTGGTGGGTACGTTCACGTTCAGCTTTTCTTTTACGCCTTCCAGTTTATTGGTTACTACCTGTTTCACCAACGAGGAAGCCTCGGCTTTGAGGCTGCTGCCTTTCAGGGCAACGGCAGGGTCATTGTAGTTTCCGGTGACGCCTAACTGGAGCGTTACCCGTTCCAATCCATTGAGGTTTTGCACACCCGTTAAGCTGGTGATCTTGCCGGCAAGGGCGTTTCCAACTTTTCCGGAGGGCACATCCATGGCTACCACGTAGTCTACTTTTCCACTAACGTTGTTGGTGCCTCCCACCGTCATCTTGATATCGCCCACGGCAAAATCAAATGGTTTTACTACCAGGTTCCCGCCCACGATCTCAGCCGCGAAGCCTCGGTTCTTTAGGGTGAAATTCTGCACTTCCTTCAGGTTGGTCAACTGGCTGATTTTGCTCAGGGCTTTGATGTTCGTTACCACGGCTTCCACAACCTCTATCATGCCTTTTCCGGAAAGTGAGCTTAAAACAGGCATCATGTCACTGCCCAGTTCCCCGCTGAAGTTAAACTTAGAAGAGAACTCACCTTTCAATAGTTTGGCAATTGGTGCGATTTGCTGAATGGTGTTGAAGGAGTTAAAGGACTGTTGAAAATCAAGATTCTTGATGTCCAACCCGAAAGAGAAAGTGGGGTGGATAAGGTCTCTTGAATCATATGTTCCCGTGGTGGAGAACTGCCCGCCTAGGGTGTTGAAAGTAACATCTTCCAGTCTGGCTATCTGATCTTTAAGGCTCACTTTCCCTTTCAGATTCTGCAGTTTGAGGTTGTCATAGATTACCATTCCTGCCTGGGTTGTCAACACCATATCTAGGTTCGTGGGGATCTGTACCACGCCTTGGGCCTCATGGGTGGATGAAGGGACCGTTTGGCCGGTGTGTTCATCTACCATCCACTCGTTCACGTTGAAGTTGTTGGAACGCAAACTGAAGTTTCCGCGCAGCGGCTGGTTCTCAGAGAACAGGTAGCCCATGTAATTGGAGACTGTGCCATCCATCTGCACATCGCTCTTGCCCAGGAACCCGTTCAATTGCTGAAGCGCCACCTGCTCGTTGTTGAAAGTAGCTTTGGCTGAGTTAATGCGCATGCCCTGGGGAAGATCGGTGCTCTTGTAGTTCAGGTTGGCAATCTGCACGGTTCCGCTCGCCTGCACGTTGCCGTAACGGCCCGCGTCTACATCGGTCATTTTTCCTTTGGCCAGAATGTTTCCGTTCAAACGTCCGCTGAGGGTGGTGCCTTCAATGGGGAAGATCTTGGTCAGTTTAGTCAAGTCTAACACGCCTTTCACATCAGCATCGAACTGGGGCTGAGCCAGGTTCTTGATCGCGACACGGCCTTCCAGGGGTTCTTTGTCCAAAAGCATCCTAAAGCGGGAAACCTGGATATCGGTATCAGCAGCGTTGCCGGTGCGGTTCACTACGGTAGAAGCCACAGTTACTTGTTCCAACGGAGCGGGGAAGGAGGAAGATTTCACGTAGCCATTGGTCAAATTCAGTTTGGCGGTCACCACGGGCATATGGTTCTCAAAGTACACGCCTTTGGCATTAGCGTCTATGTCCAGCAAGCCACGAAGGGTGGTGCCTTCCAGCGGGAACACTTTCGTAACTTCGGCTAAGTCTAGTTTGGCTTTCAGGTTTCCGTCTACTTTCATCGGTTCTAAGCCATCAATGACTACGCGACCATCCACGGGGTTCTTGCCAAGGTCAAGGTGCAGTTTGCGGACATCGATCAGCGTGTGGTCAATGTTACCGTCAGCGTTCTTCACGCTCATGTCAATGTTAATGTTTTTGGCGGCCTGCGGAAGGTCTGGGTACTGGAAGGTTCCGTTGTTCACTTTCAGGTCTACCCCGAAGCCGGGCAGGGTGGTCTCGTTGAAGACGCCTTTCACATATCCATTGAACGCTACCTTGCCATCGGTCTTCACGTCTTTAAAGTTCTCAGTGAACACGCCGGGCACCAGCGAGAAAATGTTTTTGAAATCGGTCTCCAGCGCCTTAAAAGTTAAATCCAGATTGATGTCATCGGTGGGCATGGCAATGGAACCTGCCATCCCCAGGGCAAAATCATTGATCCGGAAGTTGTTGTCTTTAAAGGTGTATTTTGAATTGGCCAGGTCCATGGCCATGGTCACATCGGCGTCCAGTTTCTTGTTCTCAATGTAGTTCACGCCACCGTACGTCATGGTGAAGCGCTCGGCCTGGGTTTTGGTTTCCATGTCAAAAACGTCTTTGGCCAGGTCACCGCTGCCGGTGTGCTGCACGTTGTAGGCGTTCACGGCAAAGGGAATGCTCAGGTCTTGGTACACGATCTGGCCGTTGTTGACCTTCCATTCCTCAATGCCCATCTTGAAATCGGTGGTGTCCTGGGCTTCTGGGGTAGCGGCGGTGTCCGGGATAAAGATGTCCCAGTTAGCTTTGCCGCTTTTAAGCACCAGCAGTTTAATGCGCGGCTCATCCATCTGCACAGAGTTGATCTCAATCTGATCGCCGGAGATCACACTCATCAGGTCAAGACCCAGGTTGAAATTCGGTAAATAGGCAAGGGTATCGCGCTGGAACGAGTCTTTTCCTATAATGGTGAGCTCTTTCACCCCCAGGCCCAGGTCTGGGAATGTGCGAAATAGCGACAGACTTACGTTATTTGTTTCGTATAAGACGCGGGCATTGATACTTTTGGCAATCTCTTTATCCAAGCGCTCTTTTATTTTATCTTTGAAGAAGACAGGAATAAGGGCGGCTGCAGCTAGCAATACTACAATAAAAACTGCCAGACCTATAAATACTTTCCTCATGTTAGTAATGATGTGTTTTCAGCTTGTAAGTTTAGGTATTTTCAGATGAATATACGCTTACAGGAGTTCCTGCAATTTGTGTGCCGTGGAATCATCGGGAAGAAGACCGGTTGGAGAAGCTTGTGGGTAGCAGGTTGTTTTTCTCTCTTGTCGCCCTTTGGTGCGATGGCGCAGGAAACCGTCAGTACATTACCCTATGCCCACCGTCTCTTTTTAAACCCCGCATTCACCGGATTATTGTCTGACTACAGCATAACTGCCGGATACCGTTCCCAATGGACGGGCGTGAACAACGGGTTTAGCACCCAATGGGCCAGCGGAGAGTACCGGTTTCAGGAAAACAAGAATGCCCTAGGTGCCACGTTTCTAGCCGATAAAGCCCCAACCGGCGGGTACCAGAAAATACAGGCAGGCCTGTTATATGCCTATCATACCAAACTACGCGAGAAACTGGACTTAAGCGCCGGAATGCAGGTGGGCTACGGTTCGCAGAAACCCTCCACGAACGGGCTTGTTTTTGAAGATCAGTTAAATTCAAATGGGACCATTAGCGGCCCTACGGCAGAGACCTTTGGATTGGATAAAACCTCTTACCTGACTTTGTCTGGAGGGCTGCTGCTTTTCACGCCACAGTTCTGGCTTGGGGTTTCGGGGCATCATGTCAACAACCCTCAGGTGGGCGAAATGGCGGCTAGTACGGTAGGGCCAACTTTCCAAATGCAGACGGGTTACAGGTTCTATGTGCGCAGCCATTTTGACCGAGATCATTTTGAGGAAATCAGCTTTATTCCTACGCTTTCGTATACCCACCAGCGCAGCTTTAACCGCTTAGATGCCAGCGTTTATGCGAACATAACTCCGGTAACGGTAGGATTAGGGTTAGCTTTTTTACCCGGCGCAAAAAATACTTCATTTACAAGCACTTTTCAGGGGTTAGTTGGCGTTACACATACAGAATTTAAAATAGGATACGGGTACCGGCATCCGCTGGCGGCAAGCCCTATTTCACTGGGCCCAACGCATGAGCTGGTTCTCTCTTTTGAGAAAGTGGATTACTTGAAGATTTTCAAAAGATCCGGTTCCGACAAGAAATACAATCGGATTGCTTGCCCGGCATTCTAATTTTCTATATTATTGCGTGTTAAAAGCCACATTTGATCTAAAGAATACAATTTTACCTGGTATTTACCATTTTTATGAAACTTTCTAAACATTTAATGTACGTTCTGGCGGCGGGGGCTGTAGTTTTCTCCTCGTGCTCCAAAAACAACCGTCCTACTAGCCAGGATCCCGGGAAGAACAGTACTGCCACCGGTATCTCTTACGATGATGAAGAAGGTGGTTTTGCTGTAGCGGACTATAGCGACGTACCTGAAGGACCCGGTTTGGTATTTATTGAAGGTGGTAGAACTACCCTTGGTTCTTCAGAGGAAGATGTGGCCATGACCCGTGACAACATTGAGCGTACCGTTACCGTGGCTTCTTTCTACATGGACGAGGCGGAGGTAGCCAACATTCACTGGTTGGAGTACCTGCATTACATCAGAAAAGACTCTTCTGAAGAAATCTACGCCAAGGCTTTGCCCGATACCACTGTTTGGGAGCGTGAGCTTTCTTTCAATGACCCTTACGTAAACTATTACCTGCGTTACCCAGGTTTCCGCTACTACCCGGTAGTAGGGGTGAGCTGGTTACAAGCCCAGGATTACTGTACCTGGCGTACTGCTATGGTAAACAAAAACCTGGCGAAAGACTATGATGGTGAATTAGCCGAAGGCGCAACCCCTCCTGTTGAGTCAGGCGCCGTTCTTCCGAACTACCGTCTCCCAACAGAAGCTGAGTGGGAATATGCTGCTCAGGCTTTGATTGGAACCCAGTTGAGCGAAGAAGAAAACCAAACCAACAAGCGTATCTATCCTTGGGATGGACACCAAGTGCGTAACCCATACGGAAAAGGCCAAGGTCAGTTCCTGGCTAACTTCAAACGCGGCCGTGGTGACTACGCCGGTATTGCTGGTTCTTTGAATGATGGTGCCATGATCACCGAGTACGTGTACGCTTACCCACCAAACGACTTCGGTCTGTACAACATGGCTGGTAACGTGAACGAGTGGGTACAAGACGTGTACCGTCCGCTTTCTTTCCAGGATGTAGAAGATTTGAACCCAGTTCGCCGTAACGGGGTACAGGATGACTCTTCTCTGTATGACGTAGCCGGCTTCCAGTCTCTGATCACCAACACCGTGCGCGTGTTCAAAGGTGGCTCATGGAAAGACGTGGCGTACTGGTTATCTCCAGGAACCCGTCGTTACATGGAGCAGGATTCTGCTACTTCAACTATCGGTTTCCGTTGCGCCATGATCAACACTGGCTCAAACAAATAAGAAATCACATTATCTCAATAAAACAAGAAAGGCCGGTATATCCGGCCTTTCTTGTTTTATAAGGGTTTGGTTTGGGTTTACCCAAATATTTTAGGGCAGCATTATAGAGTGTAAGCAATAGAAGCTACACTGACGGCACTTGCTCCGTTCTTCAGCAGGATATCGGCACAGGCTTCAATGGTGGCACCTGTGGTAATGACATCATCTATCAACAGCACATGCTTTCCTTGTACTGCCTCGGGCTTGTGGATAGTATATAATTGACGCATTGCTTCCCACCTAGCTTGTCGGTTCTTTGTGGTTTGAGTCCCGCTCACCAAATTCTTCTTTAAAGCGTCTGCCACTAACGGAACTTCCAGGTTCTCGGCAATAGCTTGGGCAAATCCCTCTACCTGGTTGTAGCCACGCTGCTTAAGTTTACTCTTATGTAAGGGCACCGGCACTACCACATCCACAGGCTGGAATTCCTCCTGCTCTCGTAACTGGGCTCCAAACCATCTTCCTAAGAGCTCACCTACTTCTTCCTGTCCTTTATATTTCAACTGGTGGAGTAACCGCTGTACGCGTCCTTTCTCCTGGAACTTAAGGTAAGCCACGGCCAACTGAATAGGCACTCTTCCCCAGAAAACTTGATGCAAGGGGTTCTGGGTAGGGGAGAGGTGAAAATCAGAATAAGGAAGTTTGATGCGACAGTGACTACAGATGACTTCTTCGCCCATAGCCAGTTCTCCACCGCAAGCCCGGCAATCCTCTGGGAAAAGTAAGGCCAGAAAATCATGGTAAAGCGACCTGAGGACCATCTGCGGCTGTGGCATAAACTATACTTAAAAATTTTTTGATGTAACTTTACAGTAGCGGCGCAGAATGCCGCCTTTAATGACGCATAAAATGAGCTTAGTAACAGAATTTAACGACTACCGCACCCGCATGAACGAGAAGATCATGGAGGCGGACAATAAAGTGATCAAACGCTTTTTCAACTTGGATACGAATGCTTACGCCGAAGGGGCCGTAGATGTTAAAACCAAGGAGATGCTGGGTCTTGCCTGCTCCATGGTTCTTCGCTGCGACGACTGTATCAAGTACCACTTGGGTAAATGCTTTGAGTGCGGCCTCTCAGATGAGGAAGTATACGAGGTCTTCGCCATCGCGAATTTGATTGGTGGTTCCATCGTGATCCCGCACTTCAGAAGAGCCGTGGAGTACTGGGAAGAGCTGAAAACCGAAGCGCAAGCCTAAGTCTAAATCGATTTTCGTTTCGGGCCTGTTTTCAGGAAATCAGCCCTGAAACAGCTCTGTTTCATCTGTGGATTACTTCCTTTTGCGCCGTCCACCTACGGAAAACGCCAACAGGGATAATCTACTTAAAACAGCGTTTCAGGGCTGATTTCATAGAATCGGGCCGAAAACGAACCTCAAAACCTAGTGGATAGCATAGAGAAATCCACTCTCGCTAAATGCCACTTATGCACACAGAATTTCTATGGAGAACGAAGAAGATTTTGATGTCAGGTGGGCAGCGTTGCGCCAGGACATCAAGAAGAAGTTTGGAAAGAAGCCTGACCTGAATGCTATCCTTTTTTTGGTGGGCGTGCAGGAACTTGGGCAAGGCGTACGGGAGTTCACCAAAGAAGAAAAGCAGGACCTGATGCACATTGCTACCTGCAAACTCCTCAGTTTGTCTGGTTACTATGAACTGGATGGCTTGGATCAGGAAGGCTGGCCACACTGGAAATCGGTGAAACCACTGCCCGCCTGTAACCTGAAAGAGCAGGAGCGCATGCTCAAATGGCACGCCCTTGAGTACTTTGACGAAATGAATTCATGAAGATTATCAGCTACAACGTAAACGGCATTAGGTCTGCCATTTCCAAAGGCTTCCTGGATTGGGTGAAAGCCGCGAACCCGGATGTGCTCTGCTTGCAAGAGATAAAGGCAGACGAGACAAAGTTTGACAAAGCCTGCTTTGAGGAAATCGGGTACCACGTGTACATCCATCCGGCAGTAAAGAAAGGCTATAGCGGTGTGGCCATCCTGTCTAAGGTGGAGCCTAAAAACGTGTGCATCGGGTGCGGCATTGAACAGTATGACCAGGAGGGAAGAGTAATCAGGGCTGATTACAATGGCTACTCCGTGTTGAATGTCTACATGCCATCAGGGTCCAGCGGAGAACATCGGCAGGGATTCAAGATGGAATGGCTCCGCGATTTTCAACAGTACATTCAGGGTTTAAAGGACACTGTGCCGGGTTTGGTTATTTGCGGCGACTACAATATCTGCCACCAGCCCATTGATATCCACAACCCGAAATCCAATGCGAACTCATCCGGCTTTCTGCCCGAAGAACGGAACTGGTTCTCCAATTTCCTGCAGGATGGGTACATTGATTCGTTCCGCCACTTCAATACGGAGCCGCATCAATACACGTGGTGGAGCTATCGGGCCAATGTTCGAGCCAAGAACCTGGGCTGGCGGATCGATTACCTGTTGGTGTCAGAGCACTTGAAACCGTTGATGAAACGGGCGGCCATTTTACCGGAAGCCAAGCACTCTGATCATTGCCCTATCTTATTGGAGATGCACCCCGTGGAAAACTAAGTTTTCTGCTTTCAACTTACCAGATGCGTTTTTAGTCTGTTTCTCTTGAAACAGGCTAAAAACGCATCTTTGTTTTTACTCCGGTGTGGACATCGGCACTCCTTTTTATAAAGTGTCCACATCAAACGTTTGCAGCTTGAAGCAAGAACCATTTTTCCGGTTCGGCTCATTTCTAGCCCTAATTATGTGAAACAGGCTAAAAAGCTTGCAAAATGCTCCCAAATCAAAGAATTAACAATAAATTAGTAAGCAAAAGAGTTAATACTCTGCTGATTAAACACGTATGATAATAAACAGAAACGACTGGTATTCTTTCTCCGACTACTCCCGTTTCTAGGCCACTCTAATCTCCCTTTACTTATGCGGGCTGCCGGTTCTTTAGATACAGTTTTACAGCAGCTTCAGGCGTTCAAGCGCAAATTCTACCTGAACCTGCTTTTTAAAGGCGCTTTACTCACGCTAGGGTTAGTGCTTTCTTCTTATCTGCTCATCACAGTGCTGGAATACTTCTTCTATTTCCAGCCGGAGGTGCGGGCTTTTCTCTTCTTCTCGTTTCTTGCCATCAGTTCCTTTGCCATTGTCAGGTGGATCTGGGCACCTATTATGGCGTTGACGAACCTGAAGAAGCTGCTCACCGATGAACAAGCTGCCCAGCAAGTTTCCCATTATTTCCCCGAGATACAGGACCACCTGCTCAACCTGCTGCAGTTAAAGAATGTGGCGATGAACAATGACCTGGTAGCGGCCAGCGTGGAACAGCGCTCTGAAGAACTGGTAGGCTACCGTTTCCCGGAGCGGATTAAATACACCCAGAACCGCTCTTATTTTAAATACCTGCTGCTTCCGCTTACTCTGGTATTGGTATTGGCCTTTATTTATCCCACCCTGTTTGTGCAAGGAACGGAGCGCATCATCCATTTCAAGCGGCATTACGCCCCTAAGGCTCCTTTCCAGTTTGAAATCCAGAATTCCTCCTTGCAGGCATTCAAAGGAGAAGATTTTCAGCTGAAAGTAAACATTGAGGGAAATTCAGTACCGGAGCAAGTGTTTCTGGTCATTGACGGCCGGCAGATGCCGCTCAAGAAGTTGAAGAACCAGACCTACGTCTATGATTTTGAGCAAGTGCAGGAGTCGGTGGATTTCCAGTTGACCGGTGCCGGCTTCTATTCAGATGAAAACCGCTTAACCGTAGTAGCCAGACCCATGCTTCGGCAGTTGAAGGCCCAGTTAAGATACCCTGCCTATACCAAACGGCCTGCCGAAATCCTGGACAACACAGGAGACCTGACCATCCCCGAGGGAACGCAAGTGACTTGGCGCCTTGCCGCAGACAACGCAGATTCGCTGTGGCTGCAGTTTGATGCTCCGGCCCAGAAGGTTAAAGCACAATCTGAAGACAAGGAATACGTGGTGCGTAAGACGTTCATGCAAAGCCAGCGCTACAGCATGCACCTGAAGAACCGCTACTCAGAGAACAAAGAGCAGATCTCGCACCAGATCACCGTCATCCCAGACCGTACTCCTGAGATTACTTTGGAGCAGTTCCGTGACTCGGTGCTGTACTCTTATTTAGTAGTAGGAGGGACCATCTCAGATGATTACGGCTTCAGCAATCTTTCCCTACATTACCGCGTGCTCAGAGGAAACAAAGCTGCCACGGGCTACAGAGCGGTTTCCATTCCGTTCAGCGGTTCTTTGGCCACACAGTCGTACTTCCGGCAGATGAACCTGAAGCCGCTGAACCTTCAGCCCGGCGACAGACTGGAGTACTTCGTGCAGGTAACGGATAACGACCAGGTGCCGCAACCGAAGAGCGCCCGCACTTCTACCTTCATCTTCAAGTACCCAGACCCATCTGAGGTGCAGAAATCCATCGAGGAAAACTCACAGCAGGTACAGTCCCAGATGAAGTCTTCGCTCACCAAGGCTGAGGAACTGAAGAAATCCCTGGAGCAGAACGAAGAGAAGACCAAGCTGAAGAAAGAACTCTCTTACCAGGATAAAAAAGCCCTGCAGGAACTCGCCGATAAGAAGAAAGCCTTGCAGGAAGAACTGGCCCAACTCCAAAAGATGAACGACCAGTTAAACCAGCAGCAGGAACGTTTTACGCCCCAAAACGAGAAACTAGCCGAAAAACGCGATCAGCTCAAGAAGATGATGGACCAGCTCTTGGACGAGGAAACCAAGAAGCTCTATGAGCAACTGGAGAAACTGCTAGAGCAAAAGCAGCCTCGGCCAGAGCAGATACAGCCGCTCCTGGACAAACTCAACAACAAAGAGGATAACCTGCAGAAAGAGCTGGATCGTCTGCTGGAGATGTTCAAGCAACTACAGGTAGAGCAGAAGCTGGACAACGCCCAACAGAAGCTGGATGACCTGGCCAAGAAACAGGACGACTTGGCGAACAAGACCGGCGAGCAGAAAAACAAACCAGACCAAGGCCTGCAGCAGGAACAGAAGCAACTGCAAGAGGAATTCAAGCAGATGCAGGAAGAACTCAACGAGGCCGAGAAGATGAATGAGCAGCTGGAGAACCCTGAGGACATTCCTGACACCGACAAGATGGAGGAGCAGATTGAACAGGAGCAGGAGAATGCCCAGGAGTCTATGCAAAAAGGCCAGAACAAGAAAGCGAGCCAGCAGCAGAAATCGGCGGCCCAGAAGATGAAGCAGATGTCGCAGCAGATGCAGAGCCAGGAAATGGAGGGTGACATGGAACAAGCCCAGCAGAACCTGGACCATTTGCGGGATATCCTGGAGAACCTGGTAACGCTGTCCTTTGACCAAGAGAAACTGATGAAGGATTTCCGCAACGTGCAGCAGAGCGACCCCCGGTTCATTGGCCTGGCCCAGCAGCAGATCAAACTCTCAGACGACGCCAAAATCATTGAAGACAGCCTGCTCTCCCTGGCCAAACGCGTGCCGCAGATCCAGTCCTTCGTGACCCGTGAGGTAGGTGCTATGGAAGGGGAGATGGAGAACAGCTCAGAGGCCATCAAAGACCGAAACCTGCCTAAGACCGGTCAACACCAGCAACTGGCCATGACCTCCATGAACAACCTGGCCCTGATGCTGAGCGATGTACAGCAGCAGATGCAGCAGGCCATGATGGCCATGCAACAAGCAGGACCAGGCAAGAAGAAGGGCAAAGGCAAGAACGGCAAGAATCAACCTGGCGCCCTGGGGCAGATGCAGCAGCAGTTGAATGAGCAGATCCAGCAGTTGCAGAAAAGCGGCCAAAGTGGTCAGCAGTTGTCAGAGCAACTGGCCCGTTTGGCGGCCCAGCAGGAAATGTTACGCAACGCCATGAAGGACCTGGCGCCATCGCCCACCCAGCCCGGGGGCAAGGAAGGAGGGGAGAAACTCAGTAATTTGAGCAAGCTCATGGAACAAACCGAAACTGATCTCGTTAATAAACGTCTTACGGAGCAGACCATGATGCGGCAGAAAGAGATTCTGACGCGTCTGCTGCAAGCTGAGAAGGCCGCCAATGAGCGCGATCTGGACGAGAAACGGGAAGCCAACACCGCCAAGGAGTTGCCCGCCCGCATTCCGCCATCGCTGCAGAAATACCAGGCAAGGCAGAAACAGCAGACAGAATCGCTCCGTCAGAACCTACCGGCTTTGACACCTTATTATAAAAAGCAAGTAGATGCTTATTTTAAGCGATTAGGTTATTAGATTTGCAGACATTTCAGATATAGTGTACATATTATGAATCAAGTAAAAATTCAGATTCCTTCTATCATTGAGAATATCCGTATCGTGGAGAGCTTTATTGACAACTCGCGGGAGAAATTTCAAATTGAGGATGACATCTATGGTAATATCATGGTTGCCGTGACGGAATCTGTGAACAACGCCATCAGACACGGAAACAAGTTTGATAAGGATAAGAACGTCTATCTTTCTCTTTTTGTAGAGCCCAACCAACTGCGGTTTGAAGTACAGGACGAAGGCAACGGATTTGATCCAGAGACCTTATCTGACCCCACCGCCCCTGAGAACCTGGAGAACCCCGGCGGCAGAGGAATCTTCTTAATGCGTAACCTCTGCGACGATGTTTCTTTCAGCAACGACGGCCGCACCGTTTCTTTAACCTTCAATATTGAGAATGCAGGAACTACCCATTGAGTTCTTTACCGAGGAGGTAGAATTTGAGGTTAAAAACGAAGAGAAGGTCAAAACGTGGCTTTCAGAAATTATTTCGAAATATTCCTTCGAATTAGAATCTTTGAACTACATTTTTTGTTCCGATGAATATCTTCATCAGATGAATGTAGAATACTTAGATCATGATACGCTCACTGATGTCATCACCTTTGATAATTCCGACTTTGAAGGAGTTATTGAAGGTGATGTTTTCATTAGTATTGATCGCATTGTGGACAATGCTACGTCTTTCAACATTACTCCAGAAGAAGAGCTCCACCGGGTAATGGCGCATGGCCTGCTCCACTTGCTTGGTTTCGATGACAAAACGCCTGAGAAGAAGGCTTTAATGCGAACAAAGGAAAACGAGTGTTTAGATCTCCTAAAGTTGTAAACACCTCTTTCTAGAGTTTTCCTCACTTATCAACAATGTTTCACGTGAAACATCACACTAATCCACACTATGTTCACAAGTTATGATGTAATAGTAGTTGGGGCGGGACATGCCGGATGCGAAGCAGCACATGCGGCCGCCACCATGGGGTCGAAGGTATTGCTCGTAACCATGAACATGAACACCATTGCCCAAATGTCTTGCAACCCAGCCATGGGCGGTGTGGCCAAAGGGCAAATCGTAAGAGAAGTGGATGCTTTAGGCGGCATGAGCGGAATCATCACGGATAAAACCATGATCCAGTTCCGGATGCTCAATCTGTCTAAAGGCCCAGCCATGTGGAGCCCCCGAGCCCAAAGCGACCGCATGCGTTTCGCCGAGGAATGGAGAATGGCCCTGGAGCAAACACCCAATATAGATTTCTGGCAGGAGATGGTCTCCGAAATTCTGGTAGAAGACGGCCAAGCAGTAGGAGTGAAGACCAGCCTGGGTATTGACATCAGAGCCAAAGCCGTGGTGTTAACCAACGGTACTTTCCTGAACGGCATCATCCATATTGGCGAGAAGAAATTGGGTGGCGGCAGAGCCGCCGAGAAATCTGCGAAAGGAATCACTGAGCAATTGGTGTCTTTAGGATTTGAAGCCGGCCGCATGAAAACCGGAACGCCTCCACGCGTAGACGGCCGGAGCCTGAACTATGACGTTATGGAAGAGCAGAAGGGGGATGAGAATCCATCCAAGTTCTCCTACACCGATACGCCGGCGCTCACCAATCAGCGGAGTTGCTACATCACCTATACCAATACCAAAGTTCACGATATCCTGAAAACCGGTTTCGAGAAATCGCCCATGTTCCAGGGAAGAATCCAGGGAATAGGTCCGCGGTACTGCCCATCCATAGAAGACAAGATCAACCGTTTCGCCGAACGCGACCGTCACCAAATCTTCGTGGAACCGGAAGGATGGAGCACGGTGGAAGTTTACGTGAACGGATTCTCCAGCTCACTGCCTGAAGATGTGCAGTTGAAAGCGCTGCGCGAGATCCCCGGATTTGAGAACGCTAAGATGTTCCGCCCTGGGTATGCCATTGAATACGACTTCTTCCCGCCTACCCAATTGAACCTATCACTGGAGACGAAGTTGGTGGATAACCTCTACTTCGCAGGGCAAATTAACGGCACCACCGGATACGAGGAAGCGGCCTGCCAGGGCCTTATGGCGGGAATTAACGCCCATAATAAGGTGCATAACTTAGAACCGTTCGTCTTGAAAAGATCAGAGGCCTACATAGGTGTTTTGATCGATGATTTGGTAAACAAGGGTACAAACGAACCGTACCGGATGTTCACCTCTCGTGCGGAGCACAGAATTTTATTGCGCCAAGACAACGCCGATCTTCGCTTAACTGAAAAAGGCTACCAATTGGGCCTTGCCTCAGAAGAGCGTTTGCAAAAAGTGAATCGGAAGAGACAAGAGACCCAAGAAGTGCTCACGTATCTACAGCAGAAAGGAATTGAGCCGGAGGAAGTAAATGCCATGCTGCTGTCTTTAGAATCGGCACCGATAAGTGAGCGGGCGAAAGCCGGCAACTTGTTGAAGCGCCCGAACGTGGAACTGGAACATTTGATACAGTCCTCGGAAAGCCTGAACTTGTTCCTGAGCAAATATTTACCCGATAGCTTGGAGCAGGCGGTTATTCTTCTGAAATATGCGAGCTATATTGACAAAGAAAACCAGATGGCCTCTAAAATGGAGGAACTGGAGAACTACCGCATAAAAGACCGGCTAGACTACAAAGCCATCACGGCACTCTCGAACGAGGCCCGCGAGAAGCTTTTCAAAATCCAGCCAGAAACCTTAGGACAAGCATCGCGCATCAGTGGCGTATCTCCTGCAGATATCTCCATCCTGATGGTATATTTAGGAAAATAGAATGAGCTACGAACGGCTAGACCATTGCCCCATTTGTTCCAAAACAGAGTTTAAGAATTTTCTAGTAGTACAAGACAAAAGCGTCAGCCAGGAGAGTTTCGTGATTGTGCAGTGCCTCAATTGCCAGCTCAAATTCACGAACCCGCGTCCGCCCGAGGAAAGCATAGCCCCGTATTATGCCTCCGAGGAATACATCTCGCATTCAGATACCAGCAAAGGTCTGCTGAATAAAACCTACCGGCTGGTGCGTTCCATGGCCATCAAGAACAAGGTGGAACTAGTGAACCGACTAGGAAACAAAGGCAAGATTCTGGACTATGGTTGTGGCGTAGGGTACTTCCTGCAGGCCTGCCAAAAACAGGGCTGGCAAGTAGAAGGGGTAGAGCCCAATGAAGCCGCCCGGCACCAGACCGAGGAGAAAATAGGGAAGCCGCTGTTTCAAGGCAGTTTAGAAGAAATTGGACAAGAAACGTTTGAGGTGGTGACCTTGTGGCACGTGCTGGAGCACATCCACCAACTGAATGAAACGCTCAAGGCTCTGGTGAACGCCACCAAAAAAGGCGGGCACATTGTGATAGCCGTTCCCAATGCAGATTCCTATGACGCCAAGAAGTACGGTGCCGACTGGGCGGCGTATGACGTGCCTCGGCACTTGTACCATTTCAACAAAGCCAGCATGCAGAAACTTCTCCGGAAGCATAAACTGGATTTGAAGGAAGTGCTGCCCATGAAGTGGGATTCCTACTACGTGAGCATCCTGAGCGAGAAGTACAAGCACGGGCAAACCAAGATGCTGGACTCGTTCTTCACCGGTTTCAGGTCTAACCTGCACGGGGCCAAGAATGATAATTCCTATTCAAGCCAGATCTTCATCGCCCAGAAAAAATAACCCCATACACTAAGAATAATGACCTTGCAGTTCACACTGTAAGGTCATTTCCATTTTAAAGCCGAAAATGAAAAAACAGCTCATATACGCCGTAACTGTCATTGCTTTTTTCTTGAAAGGATGCGCCAGCATCAGTAGCCCCGAGGGGGGAGCCAAAGATGTAACCGCTCCTAAATTAGTTTCCAGTAATCCGAAGAATGGCCAGACCAATGTAAAGCCCGAGGAGATTGCCCTGACCTTTGATGAAAACATCCAGGCAGTAGATCTCACCCGCCAATTGATCATCGCGCCGTTTACAGACAATACCTATAAGAGCAGGGTCAAAGACGGAACCATAGAATTGACCTTCTCTAAACCTTGGGAAGAGAATACCACCTATAGCCTGAACTTCAGGAATAGCCTGGCAGATGTGACGGAGAAAAATCCGGCCAAAAACGTAATCATTACTTTCAGTACAGGTTCCTTCCTGGATTCTGGAAGAGTATCAGGAAATGCCCGTCTGCTGTTCAGCAACACGCCGCCCAAGGAAGTCAATGTCTTATTGTACCCGGTGAACGATACCTCGCAGGTAACCAAAGGCCGGCCGCTGTATGTAACCAGTACAGATTCCAGCGGAAATTTCTCGTTCAGAAACATCAAGGAAGGCAATTACTTCATCTATGGCTTAACCGAAACCAACAATAACCTGCGGTACGACAGTGATAAAGAATACATCGCCTATACCACAGACACTATCAAGGTAAGTCCCGCCCGAGAAGGAGTGCAGCTAAGCCTGCATACCCAAGATGTGACCCGACCAAACTTGGTGGCGAAAAGGAGTTTCCTGAACATGTATGAGGTAGAATATAACGAGGGTATCACGCAAGCCATCGTCACCGCACCGGATAATAGCACCAACATTAAGTACCTCATTGCGAACAACGGTAAAACGTTGCGCCTTTTCCCGGGAGCTCCGGAGGAAAAGCAATGGCTGGTTCAGGTGCAGGACAGTGCCAGCAACCAAAGAGTAGATACCGTGGCGGTACGCCTTAGCGGCAAAGCAGCTCCCCGCAAAAATAACAGCTTTACCGTGGTCAACGGCAGCACCATCAAACCCGGGGAGCAGATCAGGGTACAGTTTGAGGTACCCACCAAGATCCTGAACCCGGCAGGGGCCTTTACCTTGGTGGTAGATTCGGCTACCACCCTCGCCACGAAAGATACTACCCAGCTCCGCTTCAACCAAGATGCCACTCAATTGCTGCTCAGGATGCCAACGGCAGGTAAACAAGAAGTCACCGTTTTCATGGATACCACCAAGGTGGTGCCGTTCATCGGGGCTCCGTACGGGAACGATACGGTGACGGTACAGATTAGCGACAAAATAGAATCGGGGAGCCTGAAAGTGCTTCTGAAAACCGACCAGAAAAACTTTATTGTGCAGCTGCTGCGCCAGAACGCGGTGGTGAAGGAAGTAGTGAACCAGAAAACCATTCTGTGGGATGACCTCACGCCGGCCTCTTACCAGATCAGGATCCTGGTGGACGAAAACGGCAACGGAAAATGGGACAACGGAAGCCTAAAAGATCGAAGATTACCCGAGCCGGTGATCCTTCCAAAGGATGTTTGGGAGATCAGGGCCAACTGGGAAATCGAAAGCCAGGCCATCGAATTTTAGCGTGGAAACGGGGTGGATAACTGTGGACAAGAATCTGGATAAAGTAAGGCCAAGTCTGATAAACAGAAAACCCAAAACCCGGAATTCTACGTTCACAGACCTAAATGTGAGTGGGCGTTCATAAAAACAGAAATTCTGAGAAGTTATTCACGTGAGTATAAACGTTGGGGAGTTTCCCCCGTTTTTTATGTGAAGAAGTGGAAAGCCCACGTAAGTACTTGACAGAGACGAAAGAAGAATCCACAGACACGGGGGAATAAGTGGGACTACTGAGAGGATATTTCAGAACGCCGGGGAAAACGTGGGGACAAGAAATCTTATCCACTTCTGCACAGCCCTAATGACGAACAAGATTCTTTTTAAGAAAAAATCATTTTATAATAGATATCAAGTTGGCTCCGTGGAAAAGTGGGAAAAGCCGAAAAATCAGGAATGAGAAGGGGGAGCTGGGGCGCGGCGCGGTTTTCAGGAAAGGCCTGGGAGAGGGCCGAATGTGGAACACCCGCTATTTTTGAGTAGTTTTAGGAAAACAAACCCGGAAACGGACCCATATAACCAATAGAAACTATGGAACAGGATCAAGAACAATTCGACAACGAGATAAAACTAGGATACGGAATAGGCGATTTGCGCTTCGGGTTGAGCATGGATGACGTGGAAGACATCATGGGCGAGCCTGAGGAAGTAGAGGAGTCAGACGAGGAAGACGAATTTGAGCACAAGGCCTGGAACTACTGGGACAGCGGCTTCTCGTTCTACTTTGACAAAGAAGACGATTACCGCCTGAGCTGCATAGAAACTGCCAATCCTAACGTGACGCTGTTCGGGAAGAAAATCTTTGAAATGAGCCAGCAGGAAGTGGAAGATCTGTTCAAAGAGCACGGCATACAGAACGTAGAGAAAGAGAAGGTCGAAAACAACGTGACCTGCCTTTCTTACGAGCGCGAGATGATTGACCTTTACTTTGAGGAAGGCAAGCTGCTAGCCGTTAACTTCGGCGTGCACATGGACGATAACCTGGAAGTTCTTTGGCCAAAAGAAGGCTAAGCCAAAATTTTATACCAGATATCACATCCGTTTAAACAGAAAGAACCGCCTCAAGCGGTTCTTTCTGTTTTCAGGCATAGCCAAGTATCTTGTTTTAGGGCCGTTTTCAAAAACTGGCCCCTAAACACCGGCCGTATTTTTTGGCTGTAGTCCAGTTCTCTTCAAATATTGAACTCTCGTGAAGTTCATTTTACAAGTTCCACGGAATTGTGCGTGGAACAGCCTATCAAAGGCGTCTGAGAGAAGCCATTTTCAGGACCTACAAGACATCGGGCCAGAAATAACGAACTCTGAGCGCTTACGTTTGCCAGAGCTTTCTAAAGAGCCTTTAAAAACCAAAAGCCATTTTGAAGCTAACACATATTCTGAAGGTGGAACGGGGATCTGCAGGCTTGTCACAGGCTCTGTTTCACCAATGACGACTAGTATACTTTAACGTGCACTCAAGAATTAAAAGATGCTGTTCAATGTCGCTATGCGTCTGTTAACTGTTGATTCTCCCCTTGAGGATTGCCCAAACGAGAGTTTGAGGCGGCGAGCGTAGCTCTGAAGAGGGGTGTTTACACCTGCCGATTGATGCATTCCTGCTAATGCTTTGCCAATCTTAATCAAACGACACAACTGTAGTAGCTCTGGAATGAGTGTTCTCTTTATCTCTCATCAAGGGAAGAATCTGTGTTAAAAGCCGAGATACGGGAATCCAAGGGTATTAAATAATTCGTGAGTTCACGCTACCTTACTGTTTTAAGCATGATTTAAAAATACGGCCTTAAAACAGGTGTATAGAAATGGCACTACACAATCCATCAGAAAAGAACTCAAAACCCTCGAAAACAAAAGAGCCGCTCCATAACTGAAGCGGCTCTTTTCATATCGTTCAAACTAAGTTCTAAGCAAACATCCAACGGAAGAGTAGGAACAAGGTACCGGAAAGGAACATGGAAACCGGTAAGGTCAATACCCAGGCTAAGGCAATGTTCCGGATGGTGCCGGCATTCAGGTTCTTGATACCACGGTTGGCCACCATACTACCAGCAATACCAGAAGAAAGGATGTGCGTTGTACTCACCGGCAATTTGAAAATGAAGGTAGAGAAACCAATCACGCTGGCCGCCATGAACTCAGCCGAGGCGCCTTGGGCGTAAGTCAAATGTTCTTTCCCTATTTTTTCACCAATGGTCTTCACAATCCGCTTCCAACCGATCATGGTTCCGATACCCAGAGAGAGGGCAATCATCATAATCACCCAATCTGGAGCGTAGTCGGTGTAGGAACGCATGCCGGTTACGCCGGCTTTCAGTTGGTCACGGTCACGCTGGCTCATGGTGATGTCACGGCTTTCCATCAATCTATCGGTACCTTTGGTGATCAACAGAATATCGCGACGAAGCACGAAACGAGCATCTTTGGGTAGGCTAGCCATGTTCGGGTTAGAGACAAACACATTCCGCATCTCTTTCACTTCGGCGTTCAGCAAAGCTAATTCTTTAGCATCTGAGGCGGAAAGAACCGTAGTGTCTACTTTGGCTAGAACCTGCTCCACCTGGGTGATAGAGTTTCTTAAGCCAATGGGGTCTTTATCATTGTCCAGGGCATAGTAAGAAGGAACAATGGCAATCAAAATCAACATTACCAGACCTACACCCTTCTGACCATCATTGGATCCGTGGAAGAAGGAAACCAGCGTACAGGTGATAATCAGGATGATTCTGATCCAAAGTGGGGGAGCTTTGCGCTTGTGTGGCTCCTTGAAGATCGTCTTGTTTTTCACAAATCGTTTCAAAAGGAACATCAGGAACACGGTCAAAGTAAAGCCTAGGAAAGGAGAAACCAGCAGCGACATGCCGGTTTTGGTAGCCTCAGACCAGGCAAAAGTGGCCTCAGTGGTAGAAGGCAAAAGCGAATAGGCGATCCCTAGTCCCAGGATAGAGCCAATCAGTGTGTGAGAGCTGGAAGAAGGAAGACCGTAGTACCAAGTACCCACGTTCCAGATAATGGCGCTCAATAGAAGCGCTCCAATCATAGCCACGCCGTGCCAAATGTCCTGGTCAATGAGCGTCTCAATGGGAAGCAGGTACACAATCCCCATGGCCACGCCAATACCACCGGCAAAAACCCCGATGAAGTTCCAGAAACCGGACCAGACTACCGCGGCCCAGGGCCGAAGGGTGTTGGTGTAAATCACGGTGGCCACGGCATTGGCCGTATCATGGAAACCGTTCACAAATTCAAATGCACACGCGGCCAGCAAACAAATTACCAGCAAGATCAAATGATCTGTTTCTAATCCGAACATAATGTAATATAGGTGAGAAAAAAGCTGCCAAAAGTAAGGGATTAAACACCTCCCAATGTTACCGAATTGTTAAGGAATGTTACCTCTTCATATTTTTGGCCTGGCAAAAGTACGAAGGATAGGCTAACTCTACTTATAATCAAGCCTCTTGCCAGAACATTTAAGGCCCAGATGCGGTACTTCTCTAACCAAACCACTACGGCGTTTTATCAAAAAAGCCAATGAAACCTCTATATTTGCGCCCATGAGCACAACTGAGAAACCCACAGAAAACGCACAATTAAAAGATATCATCTCGCACGCCAAGGAATACGGCTTCGTATTCCCGTCCAGCGAAATCTATGACGGTCTCCAGGCCGTGTATGATTACGGGCAAAATGGGGTGGAGTTGAAAAACAACCTCAAAACGCTTTGGTGGAAATGCATGACCCAGCTGCACCAGAACGTGGTGGGCATTGACGCCGCCATCTTCATGCACCCCAACACCTGGAAAGCATCTGGTCACGTGGACTCCTTCAACGACCCCATGATTGATAACCTCGATTCAAAGAAGCGCTACCGCGCCGATGTTCTGATTGAGGAGAAAGCCGCCGAGTACGAGAAAGCCGGCGATGTGGAGAAAGCCCAATCGTTGCTGCAGGAAATGGGCCGTTTGCTGGGTGCCGAAGATCTCAAAGGCGTACAGCAATTGATTATCTCAGAAAACATAAAGTGCCCTATTTCAGGTACTTCTAACTGGACCGAGGTGCGCCAATTCAACCTGATGTTCTCCACACAGGTAGGATCTGTGGCTGAAGACTCCAGCACCATTTATCTACGCCCCGAAACCGCCCAGGGAATCTTCGTGAACTTCCTGAACGTGCAGAAATCGGGTCGTATGAAAGTACCTTTTGGAATTGCCCAGATCGGGAAAGCGTTCCGGAACGAGATCGTGGCCCGTCAGTTCATCTTCAGAATGCGTGAGTTTGAACAAATGGAGATGCAGTTCTTCGTGCGCCCTGGCACTGAGATGGAATGGTATCAACACTGGAGAACCATGCGCCGCAACTGGCACGAGGCTCTAGGTGTACCTACCGAAAAGCTCCGTTTCCACGACCACGAGAAACTGGCCCATTACGCCAACGCCGCTGTAGACATTGAGTTCGAATTCCCATTCGGTTTCAAAGAAGTAGAAGGAATCCACTCCCGCACCGACTTTGACTTGACGCAGCATCAGAACCTGAGCCGCAAAAAGCAGCAGTACTTTGATAATGACCTAAGCGAGGACGGCAAACCATTCGGAAACTACGTGCCTTACGTGGTAGAGACCTCCGTAGGCGCCGACCGTCTGTTCCTGATGACCCTTTGCAACGCCTACCAGGAAGAGGAAGTAACTGAAGGAGACGCCACCAAGACCCGTACCTTCCTGAAGTTCCACCCGGCCATTGCCCCGGTGAAAGCCGCCGTGTTCCCGCTGGTGAAAAAAGACGGACTACCCAAGAAAGCCATGCAAATCTTCGATGACCTGAAATTCGATTTCAACATGATTTACGAAGAGCGCGACGCCATCGGTAAACGTTACACCCGCCAGGATCTGATCGGGACGCCGTTCTGTATCGCCATAGACTACGAGACCTTGGAGAACGACACCGTGACCGTGCGGGATCGCGACAGCCGTGAGCAGAAGCGCATGCACATCTCAGAACTCCGCCAGTACATAGGTGACGCCGTGAGCTTCAAACGCATCTTCGAGAAAATCTAACCTGTGGATATCTGCTGTTTTTCTAAAAACAGCTTCTAAACGCATTAACATAGAAAAGGCCTCTGCAGAAATGCAGAGGCCTTTTTCGTGTGGGATAAACCAAGATGAAGAAAACACCTGAAAGCAGGTTTTCCACGTGGGTACAAAGTAACACATCCAGAAATCTTCATGGTTCAAGTCTGTGACTTGGACCTACCATGGCCTGCAGTTTGTAACTGCAGTGAAGCGTCAGCTTCAACTTCAACAGAGTATATTATATATAATATAATGAAGTAAATCGCTGGCGCGAGCCTCCGGCTCGTGCCTTCACATTGCCGATTACAACTCAGCAGAGTACCTAAGAATGCGTGCGGACACGAGCCGGAGGCTCGCGCCAGCAAACGGATATTTGCTGCAGTTACAAACTGCAGGTCATTTTGGGTCCAAGTCACAGACTTGAACCATGAAAGTTTTAGGTAGTAGCCACTATAAACGCAAAATTGCTTCGGGCCTGTTTTCACCAAAACAGGCCCGAAGCGATTTCAAGAAATCATTGGTGAAGTTTCTCAGGAAAAGGTAGGAGCGAAGCTAACCCCATGCCCTGCAACTTCAAAATTCAAAGTCAGTTTCTCTCCCTCTTGCTGGAACCCTCCAGTAAACGGATGTTCTGCTATAAATAAAGGAGTGTCCAAATCTATGTACCCGAATCCCCCGATGCCGGCAGCGAAATGAGCAGAGAAGGTCATGGCTAATATGCTCTCTACCATGCCTCCAATCATGAGCCCCAATCCGTGTACCTGCGCCAGGGCCGCCATCTGCAAAGCCTCCAACACGCCGCACTTCATTAATTTGATGTTGACAACCGAGGCACTTCGGTCTTGAGCTAACCGGGCAACGTCTTTGGCGCTGCGGGCAGACTCATCGGCGGCAATGGGGAAAGGACAGGTAGTTGCCAACACGGCTAAGTCTTCCCAGGATTCACGTGGTAGTGGCTGTTCTAGTAAAATGATAGGGATTTTGGCTTCTGCGGCTCTGTTGACAAAGGCTTGGGCCCGTGCCAAGTCATAGCCGCAGTTTCCGTCTACAATGAGTTTAGCTCCCGGTGCTGCGTTGTGGATTGCCTGAATCCGGCGGAAGTCATAATCCACATCAGTTCCTTCGGTCTTTACCTTGATAATAGAGAACCCGCGTTCCACGATTGACTTGGCCGAGGCCGCGGCGTGCGCCTCATCGCCGGCGGTAATAGTAAGGTCTGTCACTAACTGCGTCTGCACGCCCCCAAAGAAAACATACAGCGGCATCTGGTAGTATTTGCAGAGCGCGTCCAGAATGGCCATCTCCAATCCGCACCGGGCAGCGGGTGCCTCATGGGAGAGTTTATCTAATTCTTTGGCCAAGGTGCGCCAGTTTTTGACGTCCTTCCCGATGAGGTGTTTCTCCAAATCCTGCAGTACCGCCAAGGTGCTGTCTTGTGTCTCACCACTCACGGCCGGGAACGGAGCCGCCTCGCCCAAACCAGTGGTTCCATCCGTCAGCTGTACCTGAACTACCACATTCTCCACCTGGTACTGCGTGCCCGTGGCAATGGCGAAAGGTTCTATCAGAGGCAAATTCAATGGTTGATAACTCACCGAGGCGATTTGGGTAGAATTCATAGTTTTTTGTTTATAGGTGTGCCGTATAAGAAACAAAGAAAGGAAATGTAAGCGATATGAAAACTGCGAATAAAATCAACTAAGGCCAAAAGCTGTGAAGTTATCCTGTGAAAAAATGGTTTCTCCGTTTAGGAGCCTTTTTTAGAAAAGTAGGTCTAAAATGAGGAGTTGTCCACAGGTATTTATTTCGTCTAGGACCAGCAATGGCACAGACGCTCGCAGGACCTCCGGACGCTGGGAGGTCTTGGGGGTAAGCGGTACAGAGTGGGCAGCCAGAAACTCCCCTCCTGACTCAAGAGGGGTGCCCGGTGGGCGGGGTGGTGAATAGGCGTTTAAGACACCTTCCCGTTTCCACCCGGTTTTCAGAAAATCAGCCCTAAAGCGGAAAAAAGCATTGGAATCCTAACAGAAGTTATTTATTGTTTAACTTTGCTTAATTATGGCTTGCGAGAGAGATGCTATTTATTTCATCACGTAAAGCTTTAGCTAATATCGGCTTTGACGGAATACCTTCTTCAAGACCGATATTTTAGAAATGAAGAACACCTACCATATCCTACAGACAAAAAGGTGAAGTACAACGAGTATAAGCAACTAGACTATGCGGGTCTAGCCGAAGAGGTGAGAGCCTACTGGAAAGAGAACCGCATCTTTCAGAAATCGGTGGAGACCCGTGCGGGTCAGCCCACCTTCGTTTTTTATGAGGGACCTCCCTCGGCCAACGGCGCGCCAGGTATTCACCACGTGATGGCCCGTGCCGTGAAAGACATTTTCTGCCGCTACAAAACTTTGCAGGGTTTTCAGGTAGTCCGCAAAGGCGGCTGGGATACCCACGGCTTGCCTATTGAATTGCAGGTAGAGAAAGAACTGGGCATTATCAAAGACGATATTGGGAAGACTATCTCGGTGGAGGACTACAATGCCCGGTGCCGCGAAACCGTAATGCGCTTCAAACATCAGTGGGATGACCTCACCGAGCGCATGGGTTACTGGGTTGACCTGGACAAACCGTACATCACCTTTGACAACCAATACATAGAATCTAACTGGGCCTTGCTCAGAAAGCTCTATGACAAAGGCTACCTCTACAAAGGTTACACCATTCAGCCGTACTCGCCTTCAGATGGTACTGGACTCAGCTCCCACGAACTGAACCAGCCGGGCTGCTACAAAGAAGTGAAGGATACGTCCATTGTGGCGCAGTTTAAGGTCATCAAAAATTCTAAATCTGATTTCCTTTTCTCAGGGTCTAACGATGGTGTCTACATCCTGGCTTGGACTACCACGCCCTGGACCTTGCCTTCCAACACCTCTTTGGCCGTTGGCGACAAGATTACCTATGTGCAGATAAATACCTTCAACCCGTACACCCACCAACCTGTGAGTGTGGTGCTGGCGAAAGCGCTGGTTGGAAAGTATTTTTCAGACAAGAACAAAGACCTGCAGCTCGCTGACTACAAACCCGGAGACAAGGCTATTCCGTTTGAGATTGTGCAGGAGTTTACCGGCAAGCAACTGGTGGGACTTCGGTACGAGCAACTGATGCCGTATCTGCAGCCATTCTACGATGCAGACAAAGCGTTCCAGGTGGTGGCCGGAGATTTCGTGACCACCGAAGATGGTACCGGCGTGGTGCATACGTCCCCAACCTTCGGGGCCGACGACTTTAGGGTAGCCAAACAACATGGCATCCCAGCCCTCACTATCAAAGACGAATTGGGTAATGAACTCCCTACCGTTGACCGGAGAGGAAAGTTCATTGATGAAATAGGCGTAAGGCTGCAGGAAGGCGTTGCGAAGTATAACATCAAAACCCACAAACCGCTTGGGCCCGATGACTTCTATGTAAAGAATTACACCAATGAAGATGAGAGCCATCCGGATTATAAAACCACGGATGTCATCATCTCCATCATCCTGAAGGAAGAAAACAAAGCTTTCAAGGTTGAGAAGTACGAGCACACGTACCCGCACTCCTGGCGCACCGATAAACCGATTCTCTATTATCCGTTGGATGCCTGGTTCATCAAAACCACCGCGGTGAAGCAGCGGTTGATTGACCTGAACAAAACCATCAACTGGAAACCAGAGTCCACCGGCTCGGGCCGTTTCGGGAACTGGTTGGAGAACCTGGTGGACTGGAACCTGTCACGCTCCCGCTACTGGGGAACCCCGCTGCCTATCTGGCGCACCGAAGAAGGTGATGAGGAAATCTGCATCGGCTCAGTGGCTGAGCTTGACCGCGAAATAGAGCGCAGCATCAAGGCTGGGGTAATGACCGAGAACCCGCTACGCTTGGCCAAGAAGACTACCGAAAAACCAACCGGAACTCCGGAGGAACACCAAGCCAACACCCTGCTGGAATTTGCCGGCGAGTTTGCCTTGAGCCCAACCGGAACTGAGGAACCTCGTTCTGAATTAGGCATCACTGATTTCAACTACGAAGGCTTTGACCTGCACCGTCCGTACGTAGACAACATCATCTTGGTGAGCCCAAGCGGCAAACCGATGAAGCGTGAGACCGACCTCATTGACGTTTGGTTTGACTCCGGTGCGATGCCGTACGCGCAGTGGCATTACCCGTTTGAGAACAAAGATAAATTTGACGCCAACTTCCCGGCAGACTTCATCGCCGAAGGCGTGGACCAGACCCGTGGTTGGTTCTTTACCCTGCACGCGCTGGCCGTGATGCTGGAAGACAGCGTGGCGTTCAAAAACGTCATTGCGAACGGCCTGGTGCTGGACAAGAACGGAAACAAGATGAGCAAGCGCCTCGGGAACGCTGTAGACCCGTTTGCGACCATCGGCCGCTTTGGTCCCGATGCCACCCGCTGGTACATGATTGTGAACGCGCCACCTTGGGATAACCTCAAGTTCAACCTGGACGGCGTGACCGAAGTACAGCGCCGTTTCTTCGGTACGCTGCAGAACACGTACTCGTTCTTCGCGCTGTACGCTAACCTGGACGGTTTCACGTTTGAAGGCGCAGAAGTACCCGTAGCCCAGCGTACCGAAAGTGACCGTTGGATTATCTCCCGCCTGAACACGTTGGTGAAAGAGGTAGCCGGCTACTTTGACGACTACGACCCAACCAAAGCCGCCCGCGCCATCCAAGACTTCGTGGCCGATGAGCTGAGCAACTGGTATGTGCGCCTCAACCGCAAACGTTTCTGGAAAGGCGAGCTGAACCAGGACAAACAGGCCGCTTACCAAACGCTGTACACTTGTTTAGAGACTGTAGCTAAGTTGGCTTCACCAATTGCACCATTCTACATGGACCGTCTGTTCCTGGACCTGAACCTGGTGAGCGGAAGAAGCAAAGCTGAGTCTATCCACCTGGAGGCATTCCCGCAGGTACATGAGAACCTGATTGACGTAGACTTGGAGCAGCGCATGCAACTGGCGCAAAGTGTTTCTTCATTAGTACACTCGCTGCGCAAGAAGCACATGATTAAAGTGCGTCAGCCGCTGGGCCGTATCCTGATTCCAATTCTGGATGAGAAGATGAAGATGCAGCTGCAAGCGGTGGAAGACCTGATTCTCTCTGAGGTGAACGTGAAGAGCCTGGAGTACCTGGAAGATACCACCGGCATTCTGGTGAAAAAAATCAAGCCTAACTTCAAACGTCTGGGCCAGGTGTTCGGGCCGAAGCTGAAGTTGGTGGCTGCTCAGATTCAGCAGATGAGCCAGGAAGACATCGCCAAGATGGAGCGCGAAGGTTTCTTCGAGATTCCGGTGGAAGATGACACGACCGTGCTGAGCCGCGAAGACGTGGAGATCATGAGTGAGGACATTCCAGGTTGGTTAGTAGCTTCGGAAGGTGCCTTGACCGTAGCACTGGATATCACCGTGACGGAAGAACTTCGTCTGGAAGGCATGGCCCGTGAACTAGTGAACCGCCTGCAGAACCTGCGCAAAGACAGCGGCTTGGATGTTCAGGATAAAATCAGAGTGTTCCTGCAGGATGGCAATGAAGAAGTGGCCGCTGCCGTTCAAGCTTTTGGAGGCTATATCTCCGAGGAAGTACAGGCGGTGGAACTGACCGTGGTGCCAAGCCTGGCAGACGCCGAAGCTGCCGTGCTGGACATGGAAGGCTTCAGTTTGCCAGTGCGCTTAGAAGTTGCCCGTTAAGCCGTAGTTTAGCAGGAATTGAAAGGAAGATTGAACGCCTGCCGTTTCTGGCCTATTTTCAGAAAAGAAGCCGGAAACGGCAGGTAAAACCATACTCATGAAGTACGCAAAATACTATCTGGTTGCCTTGGTGGTAATCGTCATTGACCAAGCCGTGAAGATGCTGGTGCACAATAACATGCAAATGGGCATGCCCGGCCAGATTCCTGTTTTCGGGGACTGGTTTAAGCTGCATTACACCCTGAACCCCGGCATGGCGTTTGGCGTGGAACTAGGATCGGATTACGGTAAAATCATCCTGACCGTCTTCCGGATGGTGGCAATGGTAGCTATTGGGTATTTGGTGTACTATCTGGTGCAGAACCGGTATCATAAAGGGTTGATCTGGTGTGTGGGCCTGATTCTAGGTGGAGCTATCGGAAACCTGATTGATAGTATTTTTTACGGGGTTTTCCTGGATAATGCGCCTTACGGAGTGTCCACCCCCTGGCTGCACGGCCAAGTGATTGACATGTTCTACATTGATATATGGGAAGGCATTGTTCCCAATTGGGTACCCATCATCGGGGGGACGGCAATGTCTCTGTGGCCCATCTTCAACGTGGCAGATGCCGCCATTTTCCTGGGCGTTCTAATCATCATTTTCAACCAGAACCGGTTCCTGAACCAACCTCCCGCCAAAGAAAAGCACGAAATCAATATAGTGGAGGCATAAAAAGAGGGCTGTCTAGATAGGCAGCCCTCTTTTTATGGGGTGATTTTGAGAAAAGGACCTAAAAAGAATAGCCCATGTTTAAGCCAATCGCGAAAATGGAAGTGCCTTTGTTATAGAAATACCCTGCCGCCCGCATTCCGAAAAACAGACGGGTGTCGTCAAAGAAGTCTGTTTCAAAGACGGCCTTGCCTCCGAAGTCTTTCTCCCGAATGTGTACGAAAACCTCATCTGCACTTCTGCCTGGCGTAGTGACCGCATCATCATCAGTGCCCCCTCTTACCAAATCTAGTTCTGAGCGTCTCCGCACGGCTGGTCCGGCTCCAAATTTTATAGTGTACTTATCTGTTTCATACAGGTCGTAATAAAAGGAGGCATCAAACATCACGAAGGCCTTTCTGGAAGTGAAAAGCTGTATCTGTTTATCGTACCGGGAAGAACTGAGGTATTCCCCTGAAACCGTAAAATGAAAATGGTCGGTGAGTTCGCGGGTATATTGCTGGGAGAAAAGGGCACCGCTGTTGTCACCGTCCAGGATATAGGCAAAATTTACGCCCGTCCTGAAATGGTTTGGATAACGATACTGCGCAGACGCGTTCTGGGCTAGAAAAAGAAGAAAGAACCCCGCTAAAACGCATTTCAGCAAAAGGGTGCCTGGATAGTTTATGTGTTTCATATAACGGCCTTAAGTACGAAAGAAGGGGATGTGGGCTGAATGTATTGTGAATACTTAGGTTTAATTATTTAAGTTGTGCCGATAAATAACTTTTTGCCTATATAGATTACCCAAAAAGCGTCTCTCCATACGCATACATAACCAAAGTGCATCTACATAGCTCTTTTACAGGGTATCAGGCGTACCACAACTTAGATTTCCCATGTCCTCCACTGCACCCTTGCTTCAGGTAAACCAATTGAACGTCACCTTCCAGGCAACGGGAGAGACCGTACCGGCAGTTAAGGGCATTTCCTTTCAGGTCAGAAAAGGCGAAGCCGTAGCAATTGTGGGGGAGTCCGGATCGGGGAAGACGGTAACCGCTTTGTCATTGATGCAGTTGTTGCCCTCTTTGGGCGTACATACCTCCGGATCAGCTTTGTTGAACTCCCCGCAATTAGGATCAGTTGATTTGATATCGCTCTCTGCCCGGCAACTGCAGCAGGTAAGGGGGAAAGAAATCTCCATCATTTTCCAGGATCCAGCCTCTTCTCTGAACCCTGTCATCTCCTGTGGAAAACAGGTCGCAGAGGCCCTCCTGATCCACCTTCCCATATCTAAAAAAGAGGCTTATGCGCGTACCATCGAGCTTTTAAGGCTGGTAAAACTCCCTGAGCCGGAACGGATTTTCAGAAGTTACCCACATGAACTTTCCGGGGGGCAGAAGCAACGGGTCATGATTGCCATGGCCATGGCCTGTGAGCCCTCTCTGATGATCGCCGATGAACCTACTACTTCATTGGACGTGACTGTACAAGCCGGGATTCTACAATTATTGCAGGAACTCCAACTCAAGAAAGAGATGGCCCTGCTATTTATCTCCCATGACTTGGGGGTGGTGGCAGAGATAGCAGACCGTATTCTGGTCATGTACCAGGGCGAGGTGGTGGAAGAAGGTTCGGTCACGCAGATTTTCGGGAACCCGCAGCATCCGTACACCAAAGCCCTGTTAGCCTGCCGTCCTACTTTGAAGACCCAGGAAACCGTTTTACCTACTCTCTCAGACTTCTTACCTAATGAGTTTCAGAGCCGTTTTCAGGAAAACAAGCCTGAAACCGAAAACCGCTTGGAAGCCGTGGAAAAACAGAAGAATCTGGTCTCAGAAAGCAGCGATTTTACTAACGGAAAAGCCTTTCACCAACCTATTCTACAGGTGCAAGATATCCACGTGGAATTTACCAGAGGAAGGCTGTTCTCCTGGCAGAGAAAAGAGCGTTTAAAAGCGGTGAACGGTGTTTCCTTTAACCTTTTCCCCGGAGAGACATTGGGCATTGTGGGCGAATCCGGCTGTGGGAAAACTACGTTGGGGCGTGCCTTGTTGCGGTTGATAGAGCCTACCTCGGGAAAGGTGGTTTTCAACAGGAAAGATTGGGCCGTTTTACCGGAGGAAGAACTAAGGAGAAGCCGGAAAGATTTCCAAATGATCTTCCAGAATCCCTTGGCTTCGCTGAACCCGATGATGAATATTGGGGAGTCTATCATGGAACCCATGCAGGTGCATCGGGTGTTACATAACCAGCAGGAGAGAAGGCAGCGAACCATAGAACTACTAGAAACCGTTAACCTTCTTCCTGAACATTTTCACCGTTATCCCCATGAATTTTCCGGCGGCCAACTACAGCGTATCTGCATTGCCAGAGCGTTGGCGCTGGAACCCACGTGTATCATCTGTGACGAGATCGTCTCGTCTTTAGACGTATCCGTGCAGGCCCAGATCCTGAACCTGCTCAACCGTCTCAAGCGCGAACTCAACCTCACGCTCCTCTTTATTACCCATGATCTGTCTGTGGCCCGGTTTATGTCTGATCGCCTGTTGGTGATGGACAAAGGCCAGGTGGTGGAACAGGGAACCGCGCAGCAAATTTTCTCTTCTCCGCAACAACCCTATACCAAGGCGCTGCTTCAGGCGGTGCCTTCCGGTGAGCTCGAAGATATTTTACTTGCGCAACGGAAACGAAAAGCGTACAAAGCAAGTATAGACGAATAGATATATTTGCACGTGCTCTTTCCTCAAGAGCGTTTTACCCGTGTTTTCCTAAAATCAGACCGAAAACAGCAGATGACAAATGCTTTCTAACGTACAAGGAAGCATGAAAGAAATAGAATAAGCGGTTATAAAAGGCTGCTCCGTAGGTACTGCCCCAGAGGATAGGCCTACTTAATTGAAAAGAATTAATGGAAAGAAAAAGAAGAGGCCCGGGAGCCGGCAGAGATTCAGCCCCGCGGTCTAGTAATACTAGAAAAGACAAAGGCGCCCCAAGGGGCGAAAGAAACAGTACTTCCGGTAGACGCAGCGGCCGTGGCCAAAACGCAGGCCAAGCGTCAAGGGAAGTGTTGTTAAATATTTTCGGGCAGGAGCCCAAGAAGGTTTTCACGTACCGTCAGCTGCATCGCCGATTAGGCATTACAGACAAAGAAGGCCGCGAGGAAGTGTCTGGTCTCCTGAAAAAAATGAGTAAGAACGGCGAGTTGATTTTTCTGCCGGATGATTCCTATATCCTTAACCCAGAGTACCGGGGTAGCACAGAGCGAACCTTTGACCGCCCGGAACGCGGTAGCCGCAGAGACTCTGACCGAGGTGCGACTGTCTCCAGAAGGGGCGGCCCTACCATCATCGGGAAGGTAGACTTGGCCAACGCCCGCCACGCCTATGTGGTAAGCGAAGAAAGCGAGCAAGACATCAGGGTACCGGTAGAAAGACTTCGGTTTGCCATGGACGGCGATACCGTGCGCGTACAGATGCGCAAAGGTCGCCGACCCAATGATCGGCCCGAGGGTGAAGTGGTAGAAGTCATCAAGCGCGAGCGCGAGGAGATCGTAGGTCGTCTGGAGATGTCCAAAGGTTACGGGTTCATCGTGCCCGATCAAAAGAAAATGTACTTCGACGTTTTCGTAGGCGAGCGTGGCCTGGCCGATGCCAACCATGGAGACAAAGTACTGGTGAAGATCACGGAGTGGCCCGAAGATCCGCAGAAAAGCCCGACGGGTGAGATCATCCGGGTGTTCGGCCCGGCTGGAGAGCACAACGCTGAGATCCACGCCATCATGGCCGAATTCGGTTTACCGTTCGAATTCCCGGAATCCGTGGAAAAAGAGGCCAACGCCATTCCGGAGGAAATCACCCGCGAGGAAATTGCCAAACGCCGTGACTTCAGAGATGTGACCACGTTTACCATTGACCCCGCAGATGCCAAGGACTTTGACGATGCCCTGAGCATGCGCCAATTGGAGAACGGCAACTGGGAGATTGGCGTGCACATCGCAGACGTGACGCACTACGTGCAGCCTAACAGCAAACTGGAGAAGGAAGCTTACCGCCGCGCCACCTCGGTGTACCTGGTAGACCGTACCATTCCTATGTTGCCCGAGCGCTTGTCAAATGGCCTGTGCTCTTTGCGGCCCAATGAAGACAAGCTCACGTTCTCGGTGGTGTTTGAGATTGATGAAAACGCCAAAGTCCAGGATTACTGGGTTGGTCGCACCATCATCCACTCAGACCGCAGATTCTCTTATGAAGAAGCCCAGCAGGTGATTGAAACCGGCGAAGGCGACTTTAACCAGGAGATTCTGAAGCTGAATGAGCTGGCCAAGAAATTCAAAGAAAAACGCTTCCAGAACGGAGCCGTGAACTTTGAGACCATTGAGGTGAAATTCAAGCTGGATGAGAACGGCAAGCCGCTGCACCTGTACGTGAAAGAGCGCAAAGACGCGCACAAACTCATTGAGGAGTTCATGCTGCTAGCCAACAAGTACGTGGCCGAGCACGTGTACAAACTCAAGAAAGGCGACAAGAAGCTGACCATGGTGTACCGTACGCACGGCGCGCCAGACCCAGAGAAACTCATGAACTTCTCGCTGTTTGCCCGCAAGTTCGGGTACAAGGTAGACCTGGAGGAAGGCCGTGATATCTCCAAAGAGCTGAATAAACTGGCTGACCAGACCGAGGGCAAACCCGAGCAGAGCGTGCTACAGAACCTGGCCATCAGAACCATGGCCAAGGCGAAATACAGCACCGAGGCCGAGGGTCACTTCGGGTTGGCGTTCGCGCACTACTCGCACTTCACCTCGCCTATCCGGAGGTACCCAGACATGATGGCGCACCGTCTCATTGACCGGTATGCCCAAAAAGACTTCACCGCCGAGAAGGAAGAGTTTGAAGAGCGCAGCCTGCACTCCTCAGACATGGAGAAACGTGCCGCCGATGCGGAACGCGCTTCCATCAAATTCAAGCAGGTGGAGTACATCAGCGGGTTCATCGGGCAGCAGTTCAAAGGTATTGTCTCGGGCTTGACCGATTGGGGCATGTACGTGGAAATTGAGGAGAACAAATGCGAAGGCATGGTTCGCCTGGCAGACCTGCAGGACGATTTCTATGAACTGGACGCCGCCAACTACCGCATCATCGGGCAGAACAACAAACGGATGATCTCGTTTGGCGATGAGGTGATTGTAGAGGTGAAAGCCGCCAATGTGCTGGAACGTACCATTGACTTGATTTTGATTGATACGGTGAAGAAGTAAGTTCTTCTTCTGAGAAGCGTTTACGGCCTCTTTTCACAAAAGGCGGCCGTAAACGCTTTTAAAACCTAGCTATAAAAACTAAAATGCGGTTTCTTTATTTTACTGTAGCTTTGACGGTAAGTAAGGAAACCGCATTTTCATCTACTAAAGTATAAGGACATTTGCCTACTCGCTTAAAAAATATTCCTGTGGATATCTCCCAATTCTCGGAACGTATAAACCAGACGCTGTCCACGCTTGAGTACGGGCAGAACCCCGATGAGCTGTACGCCCCCATCCGGTATATGATGGAACTGGGAGGGAAAAGAGTGCGTCCGCTGCTCACGGTATTAGGCGCTTACCTCTTCCATGACGATGTGGAGAAAGCCATCATGCCCGCCATTGGGGTAGAGGTTTTCCACAACTTCACGCTCATGCACGATGACATCATGGACAACGCCCCCTTGCGCCGGGGCAAGGCCACCGTGCACGAGAAATGGAATACCAGCACGGCCATTCTCAGCGGAGATGTGATGCTAGTGCGCGCATATGAATTCTTTTTAGGAATTGAGCCCCAAAAACTACCCACGGCCCTCAAGCTATTCAGTACCTGCGCCGCCGAAGTATGCGAAGGCCAGCAACTGGACATGAACTTTGAGACCCGGCAGGATGTGCAGATTCAGGAATACCTGAACATGATCCGGCTGAAAACGGCCGTGTTGCTGGGCTTCAGCCTGGAGTTAGGGGCGCTGCTGAACAATGCTCCCGCTGAGGACGCCCGGCACCTGAAAGAGTTCGGGATCAACATGGGCATTGCCTTCCAGCTCCGCGATGACCTGCTGGATGTGTATGGTGATCAGGCCAAATTCGGGAAGCGCGTAGGCGGCGACATCGTCTCTGATAAGAAGACCTATTTGCTTCTGAAAGCCATGGAACGTTCCTCGGCCACGCAGCGCAAAGAGTTGAAGAAGTGGCAGGGCCAGGGAGAAAACGGGCAGGAAAAGCAGAAAGTAGAAGCCGTTAAATCCATCTATGATGAGCTAGACATCCAAGCCACTACCCACAGCCAGATCAACCACTACTTTCAGAAAGCCCTGCACCACCTGAATGAGGTCAACGCCCTGAACAGCAAAAAAGAGCTACTCCGGCAACTGGCCCTTCAATTGATTGAACGAGACAGCTAAGCGTTTTCTGCCTGTTTTAACAGAATTGGGCAGAAAACGAAACCGCAAGAACTTTACAGGTTTAAAGCCGACCAAGCTAAACAGGAAGTCTCTGTTTTCGGTTTAATTTTACGAAAGTACCCTTATAGCAGCGCTTCGTTTCTGACAAGTAAGATTATTTAAAAGATACCTTTCCCGAAATGTGGGATTTATCAGTTGGTACACCACCTTTCTGATTTCCCAACAGCATTTTATTTACCTATTTGACCATTATGCCCATCAGTATCACCCTCATCATCATAGCAGTCACTGTCCTGGTTTCTTTATTCGCTTGGCAAAACCAGAACCTGATGGAGAACTGGGTGCATCACCCACAGTCGGTGGCACGCAATAAGGAATGGTGGCGTCTGCTGACCTCGGGCTTTCTGCACGCAGATTTCATGCACCTCTTCTTTAACATGTTCTCGCTGTACTTCTTCGGGGGGGTGGTGGAGAATCAGTTCATGGCCGTTTTCGGGTTTACCACTGGGGCCGTTTTCTACGTGTTGCTTTATCTGGTGGCCATCATCGTGTCAGATTTGCCTACCTATTTCAAGCACAAAAATGACAGCCGATACTATTCATTGGGTGCCTCGGGTGGGGTGGCGGCCATCATCTTTGCCAGCATTTACTTCAATCCGCTCACTGAGATGATCATTTTCCCAATTCCCATTCCTATCAGAGGCTACATCTTTGGGGCGCTGTATCTTTTCTATTCTTATTACCTGAGTACCAGGGGTAATGACGGAATCAATCACAGTGCCCACTTCTACGGAGCGGCTTTCGGGTTTTTGGTAAGTATCCTTTTAGTGCCCGGTCAAATCCTTATTTTCTTCCAAACCATCATGCAGTCCCTTATTGGATAGTAATTTTTGGTATTTGCCCCAGAAGCTTGGCTTCATCCTTTCTTTAAAAAGAAACGTATACTATTGTAATACAGGGTTTTTAAAGAATAGGAGGGTAGATGCATGTTGAATTTTACAAAGATATGTCTGGTGTTTTGCCTTTGCTTTGGTCTGCTAGCGAATGGCTGGGCACAGTCCATGGTAGCCAAGGTAGCTTCTGCTACCAAGGTAACTAATATGAGTTTAGCCGAAGGTATTGCGCAGAAAGACAGAACCCTCCTGGATCTGGTCACCAAAGCCGGATTGATGCCAGTTTTATCCGGTGCCGGCGAATACACGTTCTTTGCCCCTTCCTCCGCTACCATAGCACAGCACCAGAACGATTCCCCAGATCAACTGAAAACGTTTCTGGAACAGCACATTGTGCAGGGAACCCTTACCAGCGATGATCTGCGGGACGGGGCTGACCTAAAAACCCTGAACGGAAACAACCTGCGCATCTGCCGCAAAAAAGGAAACCTGATGGTAAGCGGAGTGCGCCTTCTGACTACCGACCAACAATACATGAATGGTGTCTGGCACCAGTTGAACGGAACCATCCAATCCAGCACCTCTAACCTATAAATGATACGTGTGAGTGCAAAGAGGGTCTGCCACCAGCGGCAGACCCTCTTTGTTTAGGCTAATCCTAAGGATTGTTTCATACCCGGTTTCCTGAAAATGGTCTTATAACGAAAGTCGTTTCTATTCCCTGATGGTGCCATTCTGAACCTTCTGTTCGATGATAGAAATTGCAGAGGCGCCAAAATACCCAAGGGCTCCGTTGCTTATGTTTCCCGGTGCATTGGCCGGTGGAGAGTCAAAGGGGCCGCCCGTGTAATACTGCATGCGCGAGAGAACCCGGAAGAACTCATAGCCGGGCCGGTCTAGGGAAAGCATCTCCACCTTCATCACATCGCCTTCTTCCAGTTCAATGCCAATTTCAGGGTCTCCGTAGTTGCCATCGTACAGGTCATCGTTGATGGCGATGATCTCTTTGTCGCGCTCGCCGTTCACATAGATGTTGAACTTGTAAAGGTCTCCTTTTCCGGCAGGTTCTCTGAAGTAGAAAGTACCGTAGTAGCCTTCCTCCACCTGGGCATTGCCTTTCTTGAAGCGGTACACCAAAGAATCAATGGTGCTTACGGGTTTCAGGTAGCTGCTGGCGGTGTATTCCTGTCCGTTCAGTTGTACTCTCAGGGAATAGGTGTTGCCGCGCTTGCCTTGCAGTTGGCTTGTCTGGTACAAACCGTTGCCTTTGGCTTGCAGGATTTCTTCAAACCCTTCATTATCTGAGATGCGCACTACGGCATTGTCAAAACCAGAGGAAGGTCCTTGGTTCAGGTAACCTTTAGACGAAGAGAGGCGCACGGAATAGGGACCCGGCTGATCGGTAACTAAGCCCTCGATGACCACTTTGGCGGCATCCTCGGGTAAATCGTATTCTATGACTTCCTCACAACTGCTGAACAGGAGAGCAGAGTAAAGCAGGAGAAACAGATACTTTTTCATGAGCTGTACTTAGGATATTCTTAGAAATTGAAGTTGTAAGTAAGCGCCGGAATAATTCCAAATAGATAGGTTTTCACGGCTTCGGTTTGGTTGGCGTTGTCCTCGTTTTCCCGGAAAGCAATGGAGAAGGCATTCTTGCGATTATAGGCATTGTAGAGCGAGAGGCTCCAACTGCTGTCATGCTTCTTCCCGGTAAGGCTTCTGGGGCGGTCATACGTTACGGCCAAGTCCAGACGGTGGTAAGCGGGCAGGCGGAACCCATTGCGCGAAGAATAGATAGGGTAGGAATGTCCCTCGTACTCAAACCGACCGACAGGCATAGTAGTGGCCCCGCCTGTGGCGTAGGTCCAGTTGGCACCAAAACTCCAGCGTGGGTTCAGTTGGTAGGTGGTCACCACATTCACCGAGTGGCGACGGTCATAACGCACTGGGTAGGCCCTTCCACCATTGATGCCCGGCACTTTGCGGTCGGTTTTAGACCAGGTATAGCCAATCCAGCCGGTGAAGTCGCCTTTCTGTTTACGGACCAGGAATTCTGCGCCGTAAGATGTGCCGGAACCGCGCAGCAAGACCGTGTCAATGCGGTTGTTCAGGAACACATCAGAATTGTCTTTGTAGTCAATCTGATTGTGCATCCATTTATAGTACACCTCCATAGAGGCCTCAAACATATTGTCTTTGAAGTTACGGAAGTACCCGGCAGCCACTTGGTCGGCGATTTGCGGCCGGGTGTACTGGTTGCTGGGAACCCAGACATCAAATGGGAGCGAGGCCGTGGAGTTAGACAGCAGATGCAGGTACTGGCGCATTCGATTGTAGGAAGTTTTCACCGAGCTCTTTTCATCAACCTGATACTTGGCCGAGAAGCGAGGCTCAAAGCCCATGTAGTCTTTGATCACCTCCAAGGAACCGTAGTCTTTGCGCCCGATTTTGGTGAAACCATCCTGAGCGTACTCATACACTGTTCCCTTCCCCACATTGGCGAAGTAGGAGAAGCGCAGGCCATACTCCATGGAGAAGCGCGAGGTGATCTCATACTGGTGGCTCAGGTACGCAGCAGCTTCTATAGCGTTGGAACCATCTAGCCTGATCTCGTTGAAGTAAGACTCGGGCCCTGGTTTCACTACCCCCGGCTGAAACCGGTGGAACGTGCCCACCAGACCAAACTTGAACTGGTGCTTCGGATTCAGGTAGTAGGTATAATCGTTTTTGAGGCTGTAGTCAATGATGTGCGAGGTCCAGGTGAACTCCGATGATTTTTCTTTGGAGCCCAGCGAGTAGTCAAAGTCTGAGAAGATGAGCGTGGTATTGGTGAAGAGTTTGTCATTGAACAAGTGGTTCCAGCGCAGGGTAGCAGTAGCGTTACCCCAGTCAAAAGCGCCGGAGTTGTTACCTGCCACATCACGCCCGAAATAGCCGCTCACGAACAGCCTATCTTTCGGGCCAAGGATGTAGTTGGCTTTCAAATTCAGGTCGTAGAAATACAGCTGATTGTCTTTGATGCCTTCGTCTGAGCTAAGCTTGAAGAACACATCGGCGTAGGTTCTCCGGCCCGAGAGGATGAAAGAGCCTTTGTCTTTCACAAGGGGAGCCTCCACAGTCAGACGGCTGCTCAATGTTCCAATTCCGCCGGAGGCAGCAAAGCGTTTGCTGTTTCCTTCTTTCATTCTGATGTCCAATAGAGAAGATAACCTGCCCCCGTGTTCGGCCGGAATGCCGCCTTTGTAGAGCTGCACGTCCTTGATGGCATCGGAATTGAAGACCGAGAAGAAGCCCATGAGGTGAGAGGCGTTGTAGACGGGAGCCTCATCCAGCAAAATCAGGTTCTGGTCCACGCCGCCGCCCCGTACATAGAAGCCACTGGTACCTTCACCGGCGGTCTGCACACCCGGCGTCATCTGGATGGCCTTGATCACATCCACCTCACCCATCAGGGCGGGCATTTTCTTGAGCTCGGCCACCTGCATCTTCATGGTGCTCATTTCCATGCTGCGCACGTTCTCATCTTTCACATCGGTGCTGGTCACCACTACTTCCTGCAGGGCGGTCTGGTCACCTTTAAGCTCGATGTTCAGTTTCTGTGGAGATGAAAGTGCCACGGTCTGCGTGTACGTGGCAAACCCCAGGTAGCTTACCACCACCGTGTAGGTGCCCTGTGGCAGGGTGAGGGAGAAGAAGCCGTACTCGTTGGTAGCCGCGCCCACGCCCGAGAGTTCGCGCACGCTTACGGTGGCGCCAATGAGACCCTCGCCGGAGGACTGGTCTTTCACGTAGCCGCTAAGCGTGAGTTTCTGTTGAGCATTTCCTGCAAATGGAAGAAGCGAGAAAAGAACGCAGAAAGAGAGCAACAGCAGGCCTCTGCGATAGAAGAAGGTTTGTTCACTGGAATTCATATATAGGTAAACAGGTCTGGTACATTGGGTATATGACCGCAAACCTATCCGTTACCCCTATATATGCCTTTCTATATGTGATGGAGCAGGTGTATTTTTCTCCCAAACAGGATAAATAAAGCTTGAATCAACTTTAGAAGGAAGGCCAACAGCAGAAAAAATGGCCTAAACTGCCCTATTCAATATCGGTACCTCCTATTTAAGTAAGCATCTCCGAAGGAGCTTAGAAAGGATAGCACAAGGGTAGGGTATTGGGTTTTAGGGCTGTTTTAGGGAAAACGACAAATAAATTGAGGTGCCCATGCAACCCTTACGCACGGCTTCTCATCTTTAAGATGAAACGTAACGCTACTCCCATGAAAAAAACCAACATCTTTCCTTTGCTGGCTGTGCTGGCCCTTATCGCTTCTTTGACTTCTTTTAAGGCAGCCAACCTTGCTGCGGTGGCAGATGAGCAAACCCGTAATGTGGGTCCTTTCCAGAAAATAGGGTTAGCATACCCCGCCGATGTGATTCTGCGGCAGGGCAGCACCCAGAGCGTGAAGGTGGAAGGAGATAAAGAGCAGTTGGAGCAATTAGTGACCGAGGTATCAAACGGACGTCTTTCCATCAAGCAAAAAAACCAGAACTGGAACAAAGAGTGGGCTTCAGGCAAAGGCCGCGTGACCATCTACATCACCGTGCCGCAAATCAATGAACTGGCCGTGAGCGGATCTGGCAAGATCAAAGGCGAAGGCATGTTCAAGAGCAATTCCCTGGATCTGGCCGTGAGTGGGTCTGGCAGTATTTTGCTCAGCGCCAATGTAGAAAATGTCTCCAGCCGCATCTCGGGCTCGGGCAGCATTGAGTTGAAAGGACAGGGGCAGCAAAGCACCATCTCGGTGAGCGGCTCCGGCTCCATGAAAGGATATGAATTCAAGACCAGCGACGCCAAAGTAAGTATCAGCGGCTCTGGTTCCTGCGAGGTAAACGCCACCTCCTCCCTGAAAACCAGCATCAGCGGAAGCGGCAAAGTGTTGTATGAAGGCTCCCCCAGCGTAGACAGCCGGGTAAGCGGAAGCGGCTCGGTTAGAAAACGCGGCTAAGCTTCTTATTAAATAGCTGGGTTGTTCGCACAGGCAGACTTCCGGCATATGGTGTTTTAGGTGAGCTTTTGGGAAATGGGCCGGAAAGCGGCAAGTCAAATCACATTTCCCATGTTTAAAGCCAGAGGGTAGGGGAAACCAGACTTCATTTATTCAGGGTGTTTGGAGAGAGACATAGAATAAAGTCCAGGTTTCCCTTTGCCTCGGGTGATACCTTTCTCGGTAGAATCAGATACAACGTAATCCTCTGTCAAGCGCCGCCCCCAGAAACTTGGGAACGGTGCTTTTTTATATTTAAGCCAAGGAAAGAATGAAAATGGAGAAGTAGGGGTAAACGGGAATTCTCCTGTCTGAAGAGAAGATTTCCTGACCCTCGTTCTCTATGAAAACATTTTCCTATGCGCTGTTGCTGGTAGCAGTTGCCCTGCTGAGTACTGCCTGTATGAGTTCTTACCAGTCACTTTCTGATAACCGTTTGTCTTCTATTCCAACGCCGGTGCAGCAACAGGAAGTGGAAGTGTTTTTTCCCGGCGAACGGCCCACAGATACCGCCTATGTGAAGATATCGGTGCTGGAGCAGAAAGTAGAGGGAGAGGTGGCCTATGCGCAACTAGTAGAGCAACTCCGGAAGAAAGCCCAACTAGAAGGCATGGATGCCCTGCTGCTGTTGGGCAAGAACCAGAGCACCCGCCTCAAGAGCGATGCCGGTCTGCTGGAGGTACTGGTGGAGATAGCCTCCGGCGAGGAAATCGAAGACTCGTACTCTTCCGTGACCACCCATGAATTGAGCGGAGTAGGAATCAAATACAAGCGGAACCTCCGGTACCTGCCAGATTTCATCCAGCGAAAGCGCATTTTCATCCTGGAGCAAGGACAAGACTCCCTGTTAGCCACCGTGACATTAGACCATGAAGGGATGGATAAAAAGGTAACGTTACAGCACGAGACCGCCGGACCTACCTACCGGCGGTTTGTGCATGACTATAACCTGAACCATCTGCTCAAAGAACAGGGGCCTACCTGGTACTACACAGCCGTGGCTGGGCAAGTGCAGAAACGGAAGCTAATGAGTGGCGACGGAAGCGGTGCCCTCAAAACCATCAAAATCACCTACAATGCGGCCCAGTTACCCGAGAAACTGGAAATACGCCGTCCGGGCTTGCCCCAGCCTGAGGTGCTCACTATCTCCTACAATGCCCAGAAACAAGTGACCCAGAAGTGCCTGTACCGGGGCAAACAGTTGTTCCTGAAAGAAACCAACACCTTTGATGCATTGGGTAAACTGGAAAGCACCCTGCACGAGAAAGTGCAGGAGGGGCACTCTGTGCCTTTCCTCAAAACCGTGTATGATTACTACTCCTTACTTTCCTTTAACTAGCAAACTTTCCGTTTAAGGGCAGTTTTAGTCAAATCAGCCCTTAAACGCAATTCCTTTATCCTGAAGATCAATTAAGGGTGCGGGACCGGAACAACAAAAAGCCCACGTGCCCGAAGACGGTCCATCGGTTTTCTTCATTGTCATAGTGGATGACATGAAGGGCGGCCGGGCCGATGGGTAACTGCAGGATAATGCCGGTGCTGGCCGTCAGCCGCGGACGGTCAAAGCCGCTGGCCCTGATGGCTTCCTGCAAAGGCCCTTCCTCCAAGGGGCCGTGAATCAGGTGCACAAATGCCTCGGTGCGCCACTCAAATTTGGTAAGCAGGTTCTGGGAGTAACGCAAACCAGCGGCCCCATACCGGGTAGCTCGGTACCGGTCCAGGAACAGGGTGCGGGTGTCTGGCAGGGGAGTGAAGGCCGGGGCGGTGTTAAGTGAGGAGCGGTAGTTAGAGAAGGTGCCCTGCGTACTGACCATCCCTTCCAGGAAATAGCCCCACGAGCTTCTATCCTTATTGAAAGGGAAGTATTCTTCCAGCGTACCCGATACCTGCAGCCATTTGTGGTCTGCGGTGCGGGGATCGGTTATCAGAGAGGTAGTACCCGGCTTATAGGCCTCTTCCCCCATCACCCCGCGTACGCCCATCACGGCACGGCGGCCGCGGGTAGAGTACATTTTGCGGTTCAGGGAATTGCGCTCAAAACGCAGGGCGGCAGTGATTCCGTTGAAGTCAGTTTCGTCCAGAACATCTTCAGAAGACACGTTGCGGAGGTTGGTGTACTCGTCTTCGTTGGAGAAATAGGCGCCCTCCAGTACCACGCGGCTTCTGAAGTTGTGGCTGAAGCCCGTTTGCAGCCCCACCTTGAAATCGCGCTGCCGCACCTGGGTACTGGCCGCATCGCGCTTCAGGAAATCGTTGACGTCGCTGTAATTAAGGGAACTGTACATCACCGAAGGTTCCACGTAGAAAGGCAGCTTGGTAGGTACGTTTACCCTGAACCCAAACTGACCGGCGGCATAGAACCGGCCTATGTTGGCATTGCCCCCTATGGTGTACAAAAGCCGATTGAGGTAACGGTATTCCAGCCCAATGTACAGGTTGTCTACCGGACGGGTACTGAAAACCGCGCCCACCTCAGCGGTGGCGTTGTTGCTCTGCTGGGCATCAATGCTGAGTTCATAGCCTTCGGTGAGGCTGTCAAACCTGATGCGCGGGTAAATGCCCTTGAAAAAGTCATTGGCGGCCAGCCGATAATAGCCTTCCTCTATGTTCCCGATCTCATATTTGTTGTCTTCGCCCCTCCTGAAGAAGTTACGGACGTAATTGTGCTGGTTTTCTTTCAGGCCCTGGATTTTGACACTGGTGAAACGGGCAGGCGGCGCTTTCTTCTGAAACTCCTGCCGCCGCTGCTGCAAACTCACTGAGTCTACCTCGCGCCGGATGCGCTGCTTCATAAGCGGAAGTTTCTCTTCGGCGGCTTTCACGCCCAACTCAATCAGGTCTTGCACGCGGTCAAAGGCCGTAGTGCCATAACCTTCCAGATCGGGTTGGATAAGGATGCCGTTAGGACCCACGGCCAGGGTATCGGCTACGTCAAAGCCCAGGAACACCAGGGAGGAACTCAGCAATTCGTCGTCTTTCTCGTGCGGGTATTTCTTGAAGGAGACATCGCCCACGTTCACGCCTATGATCACATCTGGCTTGAACTCAGAACGCATGACATCGGTAGGGAAGTTGTTGAACAGGCCTCCGTCGAACAGATACCGGCCATCAGCTTGCCGAATGGGACGAAAGGCCAGCGGAACCGCCATGGAATTACGCACGGCATCTGCCAGGGAGCCGCTGCGCTGCACAATCTGCTGGCGGGTGAAAATCTCGGCGGTAAGGCTGCGGTAGGGTACAAACAGCTTGTTGAAGTCGTATTTAGAAATAGCTCCGCCAGCTGCCAGGGTAGACGCCAAGGCGTAGTTCAGGTTCACATCGCTCACCAAGCCGCTGGTGGTCTGTACTTTGATGTTCTTATTCAGGGAAATAGGCAGACGCAAGGCCGCCGGTGAAGGGTCTAAGCTGAAGTAGTTGAAGGCGTGTTCCTCCAACTGCCGCCCAGACACCCAGTACTGAAACTTAGGGGACAACACCAAATCCTCAATATCCTTGGGCGAGTAACCGGCGGCGTACAGCGCACCCACCACGGAGCCCATACTGGTGCCCACAATGTAATCAATAGGGATGTTGTTTTTTTCCAACACCTTCAGGACCCCTACGTGGGCCAATCCCTTGGCTCCGCCGCCACTGAGCACCAATCCAACTTTCTGCCCCTTTGCCTGTAAGGAAACAAGCACCAGCAGGAGCAATGTTACCCTTAAATGGAGTAATCTAAACATATGAATAACACTAGAAATAGAAGCGTAGCTACAAGGCCAGGAGTTTTGCTCTGTTTTCTTCAGGCAGAAGTGAGGGGCATTTCTGGTCAGTGAAGAAGCGTCAATGAAGAACCCTAAAAGCCATTCGTCAAGCCGATTAGGTGCACTTACTACTTGTTCAAAGAAAAGGTTAGTATAAATACCTGAAAAGAAACAGAAGAGTTGCTGCCTTCAAAAAGAAGCAGGAACGAAGGGCCATCCGGCCGATGTCACCTATGTTTTATAGAACTCGGCAGAGCGTTGATTGTTTAAAGCAATAAAATAGGAGTATTACTTTTTCTCCTGTAACGGTACAACCCAGGGCGAAGGTGTGTGGGGCTGCCACGGGACTGCCGCTAGGTTCACGGTGGAGTCTACCAGCAACTGAGCCGGCCGGTTGTTGAGGCTGACGTTGGTATGCGCAAACACCTCTACCTGACGGTACCCCAGCTTTTGGTATTTACGGGCTAAAAACTGGCTATACTGCCATAGAAGATCAGGGCGGGTAGCCACGGTACGGGTTTGCTTTGAAGTAAGATGCGCCTCTGGATTCTCCCAGAACACCTTACCGTCTGCCACTACCTTGAAACGCGCGAACCCCGTTTTAAACCGAAGCATCATGTGCCAGGACATCCGGTGTCCTTCCTCGCTCCAGTTGGTATTGCCGGGGAACCACCACTGCCGCATGGGCAAGGCTACCTGCAGAAGGAGGTGCACGGCCAAAAGCAAAAGAAGGCTACGTTCTGCCAACCCCATTGTCTGGGAGAGAGGCTGCGCCGAATCAAAAACTGGTTTACGGCGCAGGAACTTCCTTCTGATGGTCTCGGGCGGGAAAAAGAAGACGCACAAGGCCAGGGCCAGATACGGGAAAATACCGATGTGAAACACCGCTGAGTTGAACCCGTGGAAGAAGATGGCCATCAGAAAAGCCAGAGGACGGGTGTAGCGCCAGAGCAGCAAGGGCACAATCAAGAGGTCGAAGAAGATGCCGCCGTACACCACTATTTTCTGAAACCAGGCTTGCTGCAGCAATCCACCGATAAGCCAGTAGTGGCTTTTATTCGCAAACCACGTCCGGATTGGAGTGCCGGCCAGCCAATCTACGTTGATCTTGGCAATGGCCGCGTAGGTGTAGACAATCCCCATCTGAACCACGAAGATGGTGAGGCACCAGCGCGGGCAGGAAAGCGACCGTAACGCTGGGTTCCGCCGGGCATCCAGGGAGGCGTATGCGTGGGCAGGCACCAGCAGCATCAGGAAACAGAGTACCAGCAGCAGGTAGTAATGGTTGTTGTAGCTGGATTTCTGCATGAGGTACGCGCCCCACCACAGCAGGGTGAAAGCCGCCATGCTAGCCCGATAATAAAGCCCCACCATCACCAGAAGGCCCAACACCGCCATGGTGCCGTAGTAGAAGTACATCCCGTTGCCCGGCAGCGGCCTTACCCATTCAAACCCGATGAAGGGAAACAGAACGGTAGGTTCTATCATGTTCTTCTTTACCCAGCCCGTGGCAATAGCACCCGCGGTTTCCAGGAACAGGAGCAGCCCAAACATCCACCGGAAAACCACCAGCGGCGCATTGTCTACCGGTTGCCGGAGCCACGTCAGAAGCGAAGGTTTCAGGGCTGATGCCGTGTTGGTGGTGGAGAGCATGGGAGACATTTCTCAAATGAATATGGAAGTTAATTTATACTCGTTTTTAAAAATTATGAAAGTTACCAATGACACTAATTCAGAGTTTTGTCATTACTAATATCAGACTTTTAAATTTAGTGAAGCTGTTAGTCAACTGTGTTGGATGATCTTGAGGCTAAGCTAGACGGAAAGAGCCTAGAAGTGCAGGTTAAACCAATGTTGAGTTTTAATTTTAAAACCAGATGAGTAAAGCCTAAATGTCTAAAGCCGTCACACCTGTTTGAACCTGAATAAGTCAATGTACTGGTCAGTCCATGGGCAACTAAAGGTCAGCATTCGCCTTCTAGGGCCGACTAAAAGCAGACTGTTGTAGCTAATGGCGATAACCGATGCCCTGACTACCGCCATTAAAGGCTATCTATTGATTTCATAAATAAACTTTGCTGTTTAATAGAATTGTATTTAACTCAATCGCTAAATGGTAAGAACCATTCTAAAGTTATATAGTTAAACCTAGTTTTATTAAATGTTTCTCTCAGGATATCATAATGCTATTTCTGTTAGTTAGGTCTATTTTAATAAAATGGTAACATCTATAGAAAGATGTTTATCAAAAGTCCTGTCTATGTGAGTGAAAAAGCATCATAAAAATTTTATGACGTAAAATTTAAAAGAAGGTAAATACCTTATTAATTTAATTTTTTTTTTTAATTAAAATTAGAATTATAGTATTATATACCAAAGTTGAAAATTATTTTTATTTTTGTAATTAATCCTATATATCCAGATTAAAGTCCCTTATATCCATACGTTTATATTAATGAAAAAACAATTATTATTCTTTGTTTACATTTTCTTCCTTATTAGTAGTTGTCAACAAGACCAAGAAAATTCTTTTAACGAGATCATTAAGTTCCAGGCCTTCAACGAACAGAATGCACATTCATTAAAAGAAATCATAGATTTTAAGATCCAAGATCAGCTAATTGAAGCAGTTGTGCCTTATGGAACAAAACTTACCAATATGGTTGCCACTTTCTCTACAACTGGGCACGTTGTGCGGATCAAAGATGTGGTGCAGGAAAGTGGCGTTACGATCAATGATTTTTCCCAACCATTAGAGTATACGGTTGAAGCAGAAGACGGTAGTACAAGAGTTTATCGTGTAGTAGTAAAACAAGAGAGCGGAAGCTCTAACGCAACTTTTACTTCATTTAAGTTTGAAGTAAAAAACAATACTACACAGTTACTAGAGGATGTGGTTTGTCAAATCATTGATGATAAGATCATAGGAATTATACCTTATACAAGCTCAGTTGAATCAATGGTGGCAACTTTTACTACAAATGGTAAAGTAGTGAAAGTAGTAGACGCCTTGCAGTTGAGTGGTGTGACACCTAACAATTTTACCCATGGAGTACAGTACGCAATTGAAGCTGAAGACGGGACCATTAAAAACTATACGGTTGAACTTCATGTATTCACTGGTCTACCTTTAGTGTACATAGATACTGAAAATAGGGCTCCTATCTTAAATAAAGAGAACTACGTTTCAGGGCAAATGAAATTGTCAGGAGTTGGTGCCTCTTTTAAAGGAGACATCCAGATTAAAGGTAGAGGCAACAGTACTTGGAATATGCCTAAAAAGCCCTTCAAGATAAAGTTGAAGGAAAAAGCTTCTCTATTAGGAATGCCTGCTGATAAAGAATGGGCCCTACTAGCCAATTACGCAGATAAATCTTTAATGAGGAACGCTGTTGCTTTTGAACTCAGCAAAAGGTTTGGTTTAGCTTATACTCCCAAAGCCCAATTTGTAGAGGTAATTTTAAATGGAGAGTATTTGGGTAATTATTTGTTGACTGAAACAGTTAAAGTATCTAAAGACAGAGTCAATATCACTGAGATGAAATCAGGTGATGTCTCTGAAGAGGCAATTTCTGGGGGATATCTATTAGAGGTAGATGAAAGACTTGATGAAACTTTCTGGTTTAGATCATCCCGGAATGTTCCAATTACGATTAAATCCCCTGAAGATATTGTGCCTCAACAGCTCAACTATATAAAAGATTACATCGGAAATACTGAGAAGGCTATTTTTTCTGCCACGTTCACGGATCCTGTAACTGGTTACGCAAACTATATTGATGTAGAAAGTTTTATTAACTGGTACTTAGTCAATGAATTACTAAAAAATAGGGATGCAGCCTTTTACTCAAGTGTTTTTTTATATAAAGAGCGGAACAAGAAGTTATTCTTAGGACCAGTTTGGGACTTTGATATAGCTATGGGAAACGTGACTTATGATAACAACGATAAGCCTGAAGGTTGGTGGATTAAAAATTCAATTTGGATGAACCGTTTGTTTGAAGATCCTGCTTTCAGAAAAAAAGTAAAAGACCGCTGGAGCGAGTTAAAGCGGGAAGAAGTAAACACTATTTTTACTTATATTAACAGCACTGCTGGCAAACTGAAATATTCACAAAAAGAGAACTTTGAAAAATGGGATCTTTTAGATAATTATACTTGGCCAAATGCAGTTGTTACAGGTTCGTATGAAAATGAAGTACAATACCTGAAAAGCTGGCTTCAGAGACGAATAAATTGGCTAGATTCTGAAATCAACAGAATGTAAACTGATCTTATTTATGTTGATGTAAACTGCTCAGAGATGTCAACATAATTACAATGCCCCTTGTCAGAATACTTCGGTTTCTGGCAAGGGGCATTCATAATAACAACTTTGTTCCCAAAATGCAACACCCAGCACCCAGTTACCACTGCCTTGCGGAAGGTACATGCAATAATTAGAGAATGGGTGAAATCTCAAAATTAGTCGCTGGCCTACCCTTTTTCCTTTACTTGGTAGGTTAAGTTTCTTTATAATAGATTAAATAGAATATGGAAGAATGATTTAACCTATAGAAATAACTTTCACTATTTCCTAAAAAGTTCTTTCATCATTTCACCTTCAGTTACCATTTCTATGCGCATTAGTTCTGCTACAGTAGCGGCAATGTCCCTTTGCCTGTAATATGTATCTATAGTAGCGTTCTTTTTGAAGTCTGGTCCTGCAGCGAAGAGCGTAATATGCCGGCAACCTTCGCACCCATCACCATGTGATACAAAACCATCTGCCATACCATCTAAGTGACGACCATGATCATTGGTGACCAATAAGGTAACTTTGTCTTTATAAGCTTTATCTTTATTGAGATAAGTCCATAATTCTGCCACCAAGCTATCTGCCCTTTTAATTCCCTGTAAGTATCCAGACCAGTTGTTTGTATGACCACCTACATCCGGATCCTTGAAGTTGATTAGCATTAATTTAGGGTGGTCTGTTTGCAGTACTTTCATGGCAACCTCAAAAGTAGTGAGATCACTCCGGTAGCCTGAACCAGAATTTGTGCCACAATTAGTACTTGGCATGTACTGGTTATGCCATGCACTATCACTAGAGTTAGCAAGTATTTCCAATTTACCCTTACTGGCAATTATCCAGGCACTGTTAGCCGGGCTTTTAGTTTGTTGCCGCCATGCTTGAAAAAAGGAGGGGTTCTTTGGAAGCTCTTTCCCAGAATTTTCAACGTTTTGACGGTAACCTGTGGTAATAGTGCCATGTCCTGGGTTAGTAAAGGTAACCCCGTCATTGTAGAAGTTAGTCAGGGCAATTCCGCCTTCTGTAAGGAATTGTTTAGTAAGAAAAGGAGCATAAGTATGATTACTATCCCCAAGGGTCTCTGTAAAACGGGGTCCATCAATCACAACAATTATGACACTTTCCGTTTTATAAGCTTCCTTTAGTTTTGGAGGTGAAACTTCATCTGTAGAAGTACAACTCTGTTGGCAAAAACAAGCTATTATCAATAGACCTAGTATAAAAGAGAACCTCTTGGGTAAAAGCCTTTTCATAGAAATGTGGTTAGAGCAATTTCTTACGATGGAATCAAATCATTAGTTAATTACAGGTAAGGTTTGACAAAAAAACATTTGATAGTAGAAGTTTTAGAAGGAAGTGTTTTTTTCACCGTTGAATGGTCCTATATGGGCGGTGAACATCTAAGAACTTCTATATAGATTTACGTAAAAAGGATTAAAAAAGCGGACCATTTCCTCCAAAGGTAAATGGTCCGCTTTTTTAATCAGTTATTGGAAAATGAGTCTAAAACGCGCTTACCGCAACGGCTTAGGCATCACCGGTAGGCTCTCGTGGCCCTCAGCGTCTACGGCTTGCACGGCAAAGAAGTAGTTGTCTTTGGAGTAGGGCAGGGTAGTGGTGGTGCCTTCCACGTAGATTTTCTTTTCCCACATAGGCATTGACGTATCACGCATGAGAATGTAGTAACCGGCTGGTCTTTCACCCTTAGATGGAGCCTTCCAGCGCAGTTCGGTCTGGTTGGTGAGGTTGCTGGTGACTACGCCTACTTCCTCAGGAGAGGCAGGGGCCAGGGCTAGGTTAGACAGGGTAGCCAGGTTCATGGCCGTGTTCTTGCGCACGTATTCAAAGTCTACGTGTTCTGGGAAGTCGCCGTAGTTGATGCCGTTCTCGGTACGAACATCCTGGTGCTGGTAGCGGTAGTTCTCGTTCATCTCGCACACCCGGATAGCGGTGAAACCAGCCTGGCTGAAGGGAGTATGGTCGCCCCCACGCAGGAAACGATCAGTGCGGTAATTGAGGACTACTTCCAGTTGGGGAATGTAGCGTGCCGTGATTTCTTTCATGTAGCGGGCCAACTGGCGGCTGCGGCTGTCGTTCTCGCCACCGATGCTTTTGCGCAGGGCTGTCATCTCGGGGGTTTCAAACGCGGGTACGCCCTCGGAGAAAATCCGCACGCGGGTATTGTCTTTCAGGTTGGTTTCGTCTGAGAAGGAGTTGCCAATCATGTCATTGTTGAGCATGGCTACCAGGTTCCAGTTCTCTTTCTTGGCGCGCTCGGCTAAGTGTTTGGCTCCGTAGAGACCTTGTTCCTCGCCCTGCACGCAGACAAAGATGATGGTGGCCGGAAACTGTTGTTTGGCCATAACACGAGCCAGTTCAATCACGGCAGCAGTTCCTGAGCCATCGTCATTGGCGCCAGGGGCTTTGCCTTTGGCGTCCATCACGTCGGTGTTGCGGGTATCAATGTGGCCGCTCACGATGAACACGCGGTCATCAGTCGGATCGGTGCCTTTTAGGGTGGCCATGACGTTGGCGAACTCAGTGTCCTGCGGGATGCGGCGGCCATCGGCTTTTACGATGTATTTGTCCTGGGTCACGATCATGCGACCCCCAGAGGTGGCAGCAGCTTTCTGCAGCTCGGCCTCGGCCCAGTTGCGGGCGGCGCCTATGCCTTTCTTTTTGTCTTTGACGGTGCTGAGGGAGTGGCGGGTCTCAAAGCTTACCAGGCCGCGCACCAATCGTTCCAGTTCCTGGGCAGACACCTGCTCGGTCATGGTTTTGATTACGGGGTCTACTTTGACAATGCTTTGGGCCCAGGTAAGGTTTGGTAAGAGAAGCAAGCCCAGGGCTGCCGCACTGACACGGGCAAACGAGGAAATTGGATAAAACATAAAAGGGGAAATGGCTTTGTTTGTATAATCAGACTTGTAATTTCCGGATTATTCTGCAGAAACCAATGGTGGCAGGCGGGCAGCAAAGGAAAAAACGGTTTTCGGCCTGTTTTGGGTAAACCAAGTGAAAAACACCGGGTTGAAAATGTTCTTCGTGGAACATTTCAGGAGGAAAGCAACGTGGACCCGCCATAGTACGTTTTACTTACACCACCAATTGCAGAAACTATGAGTCAATCCGTGTCATCCATTATGAGCCCCGCAGTGTCACCGGGCAGAGAATTTCTGGACAGCGTCCATTACTACTTTGACCAGGCGGCCCAACATTCTAAACTGCACCCTGGTATCCTGGCGCAGATCAAAATCTGCAACAGCGTGTACAAAGTCAATTTCCCGGTAGAGGTGGACGGCAAGATCCAGGTAATAGAAGGAATCAGGGCGCAGCACAGCCAGCATAAATTGCCTACCAAAGGCGGAATACGGTACAGCATGCACGTAGACGAAGACGAGGTTGTAGCCCTGGCTACCCTCATGACCTTCAAATGCGCCGTGGTAGACGTGCCTTTCGGGGGAGCGAAGGGAGGCGTGAAAATCAATCCCAGAACGTCATCGGTGGAGACCCTGGAGCGGGTTACCCGTCGTTTTGCCTCTGAACTCATCAAGAAAAACCTCATTGGGCCGGCCGTAGACGTGCCCGCGCCAGACTACGGAACCAGCGGCCGCGAGATGGCCTGGATCGCTGATACCTACCATGCGTTCAAATTCGGGGAAACCAACGCCTTGGGCTGCGTGACCGGGAAACCGGTAGGTCAGGGAGGTATCCGGGGCCGGAACGAAGCCACCGGGTTGGGAATCTTCTTCGGTTTGCGGGAAGCGTTGCATGACGAGGCCGTTCTGAAACCACTGGGGCTTTCCAGCGGATTGGCCGGAAAGAGAATCATCATCCAGGGGATAGGAAACGTGGGGTACCATGCCGGTAAGTTCCTGCAGGAAGAAGGGGCCATCATCATTGGCGTGGCCGAGCGCGAAGGCGGAATCTACAACCCAGACGGATTAGACATAGACAGTATCTTCTATTACCGCAAGCAGAACGCCAGCTTTGAGGGGCACCCCGGCGGCACGTTCATCGCCAACTCCGTGGAAATGCTGGAGTATGACTGCGATGTGCTGTTGCCAGCTGCCCTGGAAAACCAGATTCACCACAGCAACGCCGAGCACATCAAGGCCAAGATCATTGCCGAAGGAGCCAATGGACCTATCACTCAGGAAGCCGAACGCATTCTGCATGCCCGCGGCGTGGTCATTCTCCCAGATTTATACCTGAATGCCGGCGGGGTAACCGTCTCCTACTTTGAGTGGCTCAAGAACCTCTCCAACGTACGGTTCGGGCGGATGGGCAAACGAGCCGAGGAAGCCAGCCTCAAGCGTTTGGTGAACACTATTGAGAAAACAACCGGAAAAAGCCTCACCGCCGAGGAAAAGCTGCTGATCATCCACGGGGCCGATGAAAAAGATTTGGTGTACTCGGGCCTAGAAGACACCATGATCACAGCGTACCAGGAAATGCGCGAAGTAACCCACCAAATCAAAGGCATCACTGATCTGCGCACCGCCGGTTTCTACGCCGCCATTGAGAAGATAGGCGTGAGCTACCAGTCACTGGGTATTTTCCCGTGATGGAAAAAAAAGCTTTTCGCTTTCTTAAACCATATACCCCGTTTTCAGGCTGTTTTCAGAAAAACAGCCTGAAAACGGGGTTCTTTTTAAACCTTTCCCGATTTTAACGCCCGGTTTGTAATTTACCCACAGCGGCTGCTACTAATACCCTAAACCTTTACGTACCACGTTGGAGAACCCGGCCTTACGCGCAGAATTTGTGAAGCTCATTGCCCAGGATCAAGCCTTGATCCATAAGGTATGCAGCATGTACTGCCGGGACCCGGAGGAGCGGAAAGATCTGTTCCAGGAAATAGTGCTGCAACTCTGGAGGTCCTATCCTACGTTTAAGCACGAGTCCAAGGTAAGTACCTGGATGTACCGGGTGGCGCTGAACACGGCCGTCTCCAGTTTCCGGAAAGAAAGCCGCCGCCCCCACCACGGCTCCCTCTCTGACATGGACCTGCAGATTCCGGCCGCGCCAGATACCTCCGCCGAATATGAATTAAAGATCAAATACCTCTACGCCGCTATTGACCAGCTCTCGCAGGTGGAGAAGGCCATCGTGATGCTGTACTTAGAAGACCGAAGCTACGATGAAATGGCCGAGATCATAGGAATCACCAAGTCAAACGTAGGCGTGAAGTTGAACCGCATCAAAGCGAAGTTAGAGAAGCTGTTAACCCCGGTGTATGATGAAATTAGATAGCCTCAAAGATACCTGGAAGGTGTACGCGGCCCAAGCCGCTGCTGCGCACCAGGTGACCGAGCACCAGATTGCAGGCTTACTGAAAGTCCGTACAGAGAATGCCTTGACCAAGCTCAAGCGCAACATCTATTTTGAGATGGTGGTGCAGGTCATTACGATTATCTTGTTTGGGGCGTGTGCGGTGCTGATGAAAGAGGACCTGGCGTTTCAGGTGCTGTGTATGGTGGTGATGGTGGTGTGTCTGCCCTTTCTGGGCTATTTCTGGGCAAGATTGTCTTACGTGAAAAGCCTGAACGTAACCACCGAAAATCTCCGGGCCACCCTCCGTAACCTCATTGAGATGCTCACCGGCCTCACCAAGCTTTACTTCTGGACCAACATGCTGCTGGCCCCCATCGGGTTAGCCGCCGGGCAATTGGCTTACCTGAAACTGGCCAAAGGCATCAACATCTCGCACCTTCCCTGGGAACAAATGTACCTGCGCCTGATCATCGGGTTTGTGATTGGGGCAGTATTGGGCTATTTCTTTCTGAAGTGGTACATCAAGCAGATGTTTGGTGGGCATTTGAAAGCGTTGAAAGCGGCGTATTGTGAGTTGGAGAGTGTGGAGGTAGCGGCATAGAGTTGTCTTAGTTCCTTTTGTTTTTTTGTTTCAGCCGTTTTTATTGTCTCCTGGAGTTTTCTTAAAGGTTTGATATGAACTTTTGCGCTAGTTGTGCACGCAATCTGATTTTGCTGGCGTAGCTTCTGCTTGTCTATTGCTTTAAGAGCTTGGTTGTTTCATAATTGAGCTCCGAGCGCTCACGGCCGCGAGGCCCCGTCTTCCGGGTTCGCGCTGTGCCAGCTTCCTTTGCTCCCTTTGGTCGCAATGCCTGTCGGCACCGGAACCTGCCTAGGCGCTCACCAGAAAGACTGGAAAAGGGTTCTTCCAACTGGTGCGTTGTATAGTAAAGCCCGGCTAGGGTTAAAAGCTCTCTCTCTTTCCAAATACCTCTTTCCGAATATTCATGGTTCAAGTCTGTGACTTGGACCTATATTGACCTGCAGTTTGCAAACCAGTTAGGCGAAAGCCTCTAATCCTCGTTTGCTGATCCGCTGGCGCGAGCTTCCATCTCGGCCTTCATCCAACAAGAGAATCCTGTTTCGTTTTCAGCCATGAATGACGTTGTGTTTGTTCCCACAACAACCTAAATACCGCTTCTTCCACAACTATTCGTTTCTAAATCAAACCTGAAAGGCACTGCGCGTCCATGAGGTAAGTTGTAGGGTTCCTGAAAAAAGCGGTCCAACATTGTAATATTTAGGTACATCTGTAGACTAACAGAGAGAAACGCCTTCCTACTAACAACAAACCTTTATGATTAGATTACTACTTTCTCATCAATGGAAAGAAGCTACCCGTTCCAGTGTATGGCAGAAGAACCTTGCTGTGAACCTGGTGCTGGGCTTTTTCATGGTTCTCTTGTTGCTGTATGTAGTGGCGCTCAGCATTTTCCTGGACGAGATCATTGCGTGGGGATGGCCGGGCAATGATCCGGTGGTGGTGGTGAATGAGGCCCTACTGTATTATTTTCTGATTGATCTGGCATTGCGGTTTTTCATGCAAGAACTTCCGGTGCTGGGTATTCAGCCGTACCTGCATTTGCCGGTGGGCAAGGGAAAACTGATCCATTTTGTGCTCTGGAAATCCATTACCAGTCTTTTCAACTTCCTCCCGCTGTTGCTGTTTATTCCGTTCGCACTCAAAATGTTGCCGGGAGTGTACGGGATGACGGGTGCCTGGCTGTGGGTGGTAGGCCTCTTCCTGCTCACTTTGGTCAATAACTTCCTGACCATGTATTTCAAGCGCCAGCTGGTGGAAAAACCTCTGGTGACTGTTGGTTTCCTCTTGGCGGTAGTGATTCTGGCTACGCTGGACTACCTGAACTACATCTCCCTGGGAAAAGCATCGGGGGTGTTCTTTGAGGGGCTTGGCCAAAGCTCTGCCTGGGTACTGGTGCCGTTGGTGCTTCTGGTGGTAGTGTACCTGATCAATTACCGGTTTCTCATGGCGCACACTTATCCAGAGGAAATGCGCGTTGGGAAGCAGTCTAAAGTGGGTGATTCTACCGAGATCGGGTTTTTACAGCGTTTTGGCGAATTGGGCACCTTAATAGGACTGGAATTGAAACTGATTCTGCGCCACAAACGCCCCAAAACCACGGCTACCATGTCTCTCTTCTTTCTGGCCTACGGGTTTATCTTCTACACCAATAAGATGTACACCGATGGCTTTGCGATGCTCATTTTCCCGGGCATTTTCATGACTGGGTTTATGATGCTGAGCTACGGTCAGTTTGTGCCCGGGTGGCAAAGCGCCCATTTTGATGCCCTGCTCACCAAACGCCTGAGTCCTTACACCTTTTACCTGGCTAAGTTCTGGATGTTTGTGCCCGCCTGTGCCTTTGCGTACCTGGTCACACTACTCTACGGGCTCATGCCCGGCCATGGAGGCAAGATCATGCTCATCAACACCGCCTGCTTTCTCTATAACATAGGCATCAACACGTTTGTGGTGCTGTACCTGAGTACCTACAACAAGAAACGGATAGACCTGAGCAAGAGCGCTTCCTTTAACTGGCAGGGCGTAGGGGCTTCGCAGTTCATCATGATGTTGCCTGCTTTGCTGCTGCCTATCCTCATCTACCTACCATTTAGCTTGATGGGCAATCCTTGGTGGGGCATTGCAGCTATGGGCTTGGTAGGTTTGCTGGGATTCATTTTCCACAAGCAACTTTTGGGTGTGGTGGTGAAGCGCTTCCAGCAGGAGAAATACGCCATCGCAGCCGGTTTTCGGCAAGCCTAGTTTTACTCTTGATTTCTGATAAATAGCCTCAAAACGATATGATAGAAGTACGCGACCTTCAAAAGAACTACAACGGGGTGACGGTGGTGAACATCCCCGGGCTTACCGTGCAGAAAGGCGAAACCATTGGCCTGGTAGGAAACAATGGGGCCGGCAAGACCACTTTCTTCCGGATGATCCTGGACCTGATCAGACCTAGCAAAGGCGAGGTGTTCAGCAAAGGCGAGAACGTGCGCGCCACCGAAGACTGGAAACAGTACACCGGCTCGCATCTGGACGAAGGCTTCCTCATTGATTTCCTCACGCCCGAAGAATACTTCGCCTTCATCGGGAAACTGAACGGCCTGACTCCCGGCGATGTACAGGCGTTCCTGGACCGTTTCCGGGACTTCTTCAACGGCGAGATTCTGGAGCAGCGCAAGTACATCCGGGACTTCTCCAAAGGGAACCAGAAAAAGGTAGGAGTGGCCGCCGCCGTCATGTCAGACCCTGAGCTGCTGATCCTGGATGAGCCTTTCGCCAACCTTGACCCCAGCTCTCAGATCAGGCTCAAGAACCTGTTGAAAGACCTTAAACGTCAGGGCATGACCCTGCTCATCTCCAGCCACGACCTCAGCCACGTGATTGAAGTTTGCGACCGCATTGTGCTACTGGAAAAAGGCAGAGTCATTGAAGACATGAAAACCGATAATACCACACTACAGCAACTGGAAAGCTACTTTACGGTGTAGTTATCCACAGGAAGAAGCGGTGGGAAAGTGGTGCCTCCTAAGAAAGTAATCCACAGAAAATCTTACAAATATTAGCCCCTGTTTTCAGATCGTTTTAAGCAAAACGATCTGAAAACAGGTTTTTTTTGTGCCATACTGAGAAGAGAATTGGTTATTGCAATAAGCGCAAATATCTGGTTCGAGCTTGGAATAACGAAGATTGTAGGTTTACCGGTTTTAAGGTCCATTTCCTGAAAACTACCTGAAAACGCCTTTTCTGCTTGTGCGTAGAGAGATACCATACCACATGAAATGGATTCACTCACGCACGCTGCTTTAGGTGCCTGTCTTGGCGAGATCATGCTTTCCCGCAAATTGGGGAAACGAGCTTTGCTGTGGGGCGCAGTGGCTCAGAACCTCCCCGACATAGACGTGGTGGCGGCCCTTTGGCTACCTCCCTCAGAAAACGTATTGGTGCACCGTGGAGGCACGCACTCCTTTCTTTTTGCATTGGTAGCAGCTGCCCTGTTGGCTTTTTTAGCAAGGAAGTGGTACAAAGACCGACAAATTCCCTGGGGACAGTTCTTCCTGTTTTTCACGGTGCAACTGTTTGTCCATGACCTGCTGGATACCTGCAATGCCTACGGCACCGGCCTTTTGGAACCCTTCAGCCACGAGCGCTTTTCTTTCCACCTGCTGTACGTAGCCGACCCCTTGTTCACGTTATGGCCGTGCCTTGGCTTGATTGCGCTGCTGATGCAGAAAATAACCAAACCCGCCCGGTGGCGTTGGGCATTGGCAGGATTGATACCAGCGGGACTGTACTTGATATTTGCGATGTACAACCAGTCTAAGGTGAGTAACCAAATTGAGGCTTCACTCACCAGGCAGCAGTTGTCCCACACGCGGTATTTCGTCACACCCACACCGTTTAATACATTGCTTTGGTACGCGGTAGCAGCTACTGATGAAGGCTATTACGTGGGGCACAGGTCGGTTCTCGCACCGAAAGAAATGGCAACAAAGTTTACCTATTTCCCCAGAAATCAGCACTTGCTGACCTCGGCGGTGAGCAAGGAGGAAGTACAGGAACTGATTCGGGTGGCTAAGGGCTACCACACGGTAGAACGCTGGAACGACACGCTGGTCTTCAATGTGCTCAGGTACGGCCAGATACTGGGCTGGCAGAATCCCAGGGGGAAGTTCACGTTCCATTATTTCCTGAGTCCGCCGGGAGTGGATAACAAACAGGTGATGCAGCGCGGCCGCGTGAAAGGCTGGACCCGAGAAACCATAGACAACATGTTCCGGGCAATTTTCGTGAAACCTGAGGAAGAAGCAGGAGCAACATCCAAGTAAAAGCGTCTTCTGGTTTCGGATATGAAGGGAGCGGTTATTTGGCCTTAGCTTCTGAGATCATCAGGGAACAATAATCAAATACTATCAAAAGTGACCTACCTGCTCCATAGCGTAGACTGGCTGCTGATCTGGAACATCGTGTATTTTACGGTGCTGGTTCTGGTGTGCCTGCGCATCATCTATGACACCGGTTCCACGTCTAAAACGCTGGCGTACCTGCTGCTGGCCATCTTTGTGCCATTTGTGGGCATCCTCATTTACTTCTCCTTCGGGATCAATTACAAAAAGCGGAAGATCTACACCAAGAAACTGGTAGAAGACGAGATTTTTCTGCAGGAACTGGAAGAGCGCGTGCAGACGTACTCGGCGCAAACTTTAGCAGCCAGCAATGACACAGTGCAGGGATACAGAGAACTGGTGAACCTGCTGCTCAACGACGGGCTGAGTCCGTTAACCGGTGGCAATCGGGTGAAGCTGCTGCGAAACGGCGAGGAGAAGTTTCCAGAGGTGTTGCAGGCACTCCGTGAGGCCCGGCACTACATCCATCTGGAATACTACATCATTGAGAACGATACCATCGGGAACCAGATCAAAGACATCCTCATCCAGAAAGCCCGGACCGGGGTGGAGGTACGTTTCATTTATGACGATTACGGGAGCCGATCTATCCGGCGCGGATTTGCCGCCGAACTACGGGCTGCCGGGGTGGAGGCGTATCCTTTCCATAAGGTGCATTTCCTGCTGCTAGCCAACCGCCTGAACTACCGGAATCACCGCAAGATCATCATCATTGACACCCAAACAGCCTTTGTAGGCGGGTTGAACATAGCCGACCGTTACATAAACCAACCCCAAGGCGAAAACCGGAGCCTCTACTGGCGTGATACCCACCTGCGCATTGACGGCCCCGGCATTTACTACCTGCAGTACCTGTTCTTCTGTGACTGGAACTTCGCCTCGGGGAAACTGCTGCCCCCGCACCATCGGTACTTTGTGGCCCCGCCGCAGCCGCAGGCCCACACGCCGGTGCAAATTGCCGCCAGCGGACCAGATTCCCCCATGCCCACCATCCTTTTTTCTATGTTGCAGGCCATTTACCTGGCGCAGGAAGAAGTGCTCATCACCACGCCTTACTTTATTCCTGGCGAAAGCATTCTGCAGGCGCTTACGGTGGCAGCTTTAGGCGGAGTCAAGGTGAAACTGCTGGTGCCGGGCATCACAGACTCGGCGCTGGTGAACGCCGCTGCCTGGTCGTATTATGACGATATGCTCCATGCCGGGGTAGAGATTTACTTGTACCAAAAAGGGTTTATCCATGCCAAGACCATGGTCATTGACGGGGCTGTGAGCATGGTGGGCACTGCCAACATGGACAACCGCAGCTTCGAGCTGAATTTTGAGGTGAACGCCGTGGTCTACGACACTGATACCTCACAACAACTGCGGGAAATGTTTTACCAAGACCTCAGGCACGCTGATAAAATCAACCTGGAGGTTTGGCGGCAACGCTCCCACGTGAAACAGTTCTTCGAGAAACTGGCGCGGCTGCTGTCTCCGCTGCTTTAAAAGGGAAGAGGATAGAAACGTTTAGGACCTGGTTTTCTGAAAATGGTCCTAAAATGACTTATAAGTCAAAGCCTAACTGACACCGTTGCCCCATCAAAGCGGAGATGTTCTCCCGAAGCTCCAGATTGGTGGTAATCTCTTTGAACTCCTGCTCAGAACGGGTTTTGATTTGCTTCCGTTGGATGGCTTCAATAAAGCGACGGGCGTCATCAGGGGTTTCCAGTAACAAGCCAGGTACTTTGGCGGGTTTGTCGTCTTCGCCCTTGGCCACCATGGTGAGGTAGGAAGTGTTGGTATGCTTTACAATCCCGGATTTCACATTCTCCGCGATGACCTTGATGCCTACCAGCAGCGAGGTTTTACCCACGTAGTTCACCGATGCCAGCAAACTCACCAACTCGCCTACTTCCACTGGCTGAAGGAAATTCACCCCGTCTACCGTCACTGTCACGCAATAATTTCCCGCGTGCTTGGCCGCGCAGGCATACGCCACCTTGTCCATGAGCGAAAGCAGAATTCCCCCGTGGATTTTCCCCCCGAAGTTGGCGTAACTAGGAATCATCAGCTCGGTGAGCGTGGTGCGGGAATAGGAAACCGGGCGGAATAAATCGGGCTCAAGTCTGGGTAGCTGCATGGCCGTTTTTACGCAGTTTTCAGAAAAAGTGCCGAAAACAGGAGAACCCGGGGCAAACTCAGAAGGCAACGTGTTCTGCCGATACTTTGCCTACGTGAATAGAAAGGACCTTACAGGAAGATAACGTCGTCTACTACCTGTTCGCCCATTTCCAGATTGATCAAGGTCATGACTTTTCCTTTGGCCATGTTTAACTCGTGTTTAAGCGGGGCCGAGGTAAGACGCACGTACAGTTTGCGGTTGCGTACAAACACCTCCTGCGTTTTCATGGAGATGGCCTTGCCCATGATCTTTTCCCAGGAGCTCACCAACTGCACCTCGCTCAGTTTTCCGTTCAGTTTATAGGCTTTGAGCATGGCATCAATACTGTCTTTCAGGGAGATAGTATCGGCTTTGCGCATGAACGGACTTCTGGGATTAAGCGGACGCAGGGACATAGGAGGCTCTTTTAGGTGATGCTACGGCGCTAAGGTACTGCAATTGTACACGGGTTAGTGAGGTTTCGGGCAGATGAATTTACCCACTCGGTTATCCCCATTAAGGTACGCAGTTATGCACCTTTGCTTTTAGCCTGATTATCAGAAAACGAGCTTAAAACATTTTTCCTTCATACGAGACTTCTCTTCTTTTTACGGTGATGTAGAAAATTTTTTTAAGTGGATCGCTAAGGTTTTTTGGTAGAGCATCAGTGAAATCCTTAGCCTTTACTAATGCCTTCGCTGACGCCAGCGGCACAAAAAACTGACAACTAATTAACTATTCTTCGTCTTCTTCAATCGTCACGGCAGTGCCTTCAGAGATTCTGAACCGGCGGATGTTATTAGACAAGGGTTGCAGGATTTTGTCGGTGCGTTCTAGGTGGGTGTCGGTGAGGAAGATCTGGCCGAAGGTGTTATTAGCCACCAGTTGCATGAGCTGGGTGATGCGTTTCTCGTCCAGGCGGTCAAAGATATCATCCAGGAGCAGAAGCGGTTTTTGGCCGTTTTTTGAAGAAAGCACCTCAAACTGCGCCAGCTTGAGCGCGATGACATAACTTTTCTGCTGTCCCTGTGACCCGAAGTTCTTCACGCTCTTGCCGTCCATCAGGAACACGAAATCGTCTTTGTGCGGGCCCACGGTGGTGCGTTGCAGGAGCAGGTCTTTGCGCTGGCTCTGGTCAAGCAGGTAGGCGTAGTTCTGCCGGATCAATTGGCTCTGGTAACTCAGCGTCACCACTTCATGGGAGTCTGAGAGGTGGCGGTAATGGCGCTGGAAAACAGGTTCAAAGGTCTCCAGGAAGGCGGCCCGCCGAATGCTCAACTCTGTTCCCAAGGGCATGATTTGCTCGTCCAGGATCTGCAGGTACTCTTTGTCAACGTAGCTTTTCTCGTAAAACTGCTTCAGAAGCGAGTTGCGCTGCTTGAGAATATAGGTGTATTGAATGAGCAAATCAAGGTAGGAGTGGTCCAGTTGGGCCATGAGGCTATCAAAGAACTTGCGGCGCTCCTCGCTTCCTTCCCTGATCAGATCCGTGTCATACGGCGAGATCAACACTACCGGAAACTTACCCACGTGCTCGCTCACGCGGTCGTAAGGGGCTTTGTTTAAGGTGATAATCTTTTTCTGACCCGTCTTTAAATAACACTGAACAGCGCTTATTTTCTCTTCGGTTTTAAACCGGCCTCGTACAATGAAATAGTCTTCGCCCTCTTTGATGTTCTGCAGGTCTGAGGAGGTAAAAGCACTTTTGGTAAGCGAGAGATAATGGATGGCATCCAGCAGGTTGGTTTTGCCGCTGCCATTGTCACCAATGAAACAGTTGATGTGCGAAGAAAAAGGCAGGGTGGCTTCCTCGTAATTCTTGAAGTGCAGTACGTGTAGATTTTCGAGGAGCATGAACTTGTTTACAGATTTTTACTTAATTTCGCATGATATAATATCTTACAGAACTGAGCCCGGGCTAAATCTACTCTGAAAAAGCCGGTTGCCAAGCTCTGAATTTTTGACTTAACCCTTACGAATACACATACAGTATGGCAGAGACGAAAGCAGCGAAAGCGAATGATGCGAAAAAGGCAAAGGTAAACGCTGCCCCAGCATTTTCAAAAGAGACCTACATGCGCTGGTATGAGATGATGCAGCTCATGCGCAAATTTGAGGAGAAAGCCGGTCAGTTATACGGCCAGCAGAAAATCAAAGGTTTCTGTCACCTTTACATTGGGCAGGAAGCCTGTGCGGCCGGTGCCATCACCGCCCTCACCAAAGACGATAAATGGATTACCGCGTACCGCGACCACGCCCACCCGCTAGGGTTAGGCACCTCGCCAAACGCCGTAATGGCCGAGCTGTACGCCAAAGCCACCGGTTGCTCTAAAGGCAAAGGCGGTTCCATGCACATTTTCGATAAAGAAGTGAATTTCGTAGGAGGTCACGGCATTGTAGGCGCGCAGGTTCCGCTTGGCGCTGGTCTGGCCTTCGCTGAGAAATACAACAAAACCGGTAACGTGGCCATTACTTACATGGGTGACGGAGCCGTTCGCCAGGGTGCCCTGCACGAGGCCTTCAACATGGCCATGCTGTGGAAACTGCCCGTGATCTTTGTGGTAGAAAACAACGGCTACGCCATGGGTACCTCCGTGCAGCGTACCTCAAACGTAACTGAGCTGTACAAACTTGGTTTGTCTTATGACATGCCTTCTGAAGCCGTGAACGCCATGCGTTGCGAAGATGTGCACGACGCTGTATCCCGTGCCGCTGAGCGTGCCCGCGCTGGTGAAGGCCCTACCTTCCTGGAGTTCCGCACTTACCGCTACAAAGGCCACTCTATGTCTGACCCGGCTAAGTACCGCACCAAAGAAGAACTGGAAAGCTACCGCAACCAAGACCCAATTGAGAGCGTGCGTTTTACCATCCTGGAAAACAAATTCGCCACAGAGCAGGAGTTAGAGGAGATCGACAACAAAGTGAAGGCCCAGGTTCAAGAGTCTGTGGAGTTCGCCGAGAAGTCTCCTTACCCAGCCCCAGAGGAATTGTACACCGATATCTACGTAGAGAAAGACTATCCTTACGTGATGGACTAAAAAACCGCGGCCGTGGGAACCTGAGGTAACAATTTGGGGTTCAACGGGCAAGGCTTTTTCTGAGAACAGCATCTAAATCCTTTTTTTATAATTACTGATGTCAAATAACACAATCAAGCGCGAAGGCGAATTCGAGCTATTAGAAAACCCGGATGCGCTGGCTGACCGGCTGTTGAAGTCGGAGAGTTTTGTGGAGCGCCACAAAAACCTGTTCATCGGGATTTTTGTAGCCATTGCTGCCGCCGTAGTAGGAGGGTTCCTGTATTACCAGAACCAGCAGACGAAAAACCAGGAAGCGCTGGCTGCCATGTTCCAGGCCGAATATTACTTAGAAGCTGATTCCCTGAACAAAGCCCTGAACGGCGATGGCCAAAATGATGGTTTCAAAGCGGTAGCCGATGAGTACGGCAGCACCAAAGCCGGTAAACTGGCCAACTTCTACGCGGGTGTTGTTTCTCTAAAGCAAGGCAAATACCAGGAAGCCCTGAACTATCTGGAGGAATTCAAATCTGATGACCTTCTGCTTCAGGCCCGTGCCTACAGTCTGCAAGGCGATGCTAATTTGGAGTTAGGTAAAAAAGAAGAAGCCGCTGCCCTTTACAAGAAAGCCGCTGAGCACAAAGCCAACGATTACTTCTCACCGCAATACCTGATGAAGGCTGCTGTGGCCCATGAGTCGGCTAACCAGTACTCAGAAGCGATAGAAGTGTATGACCGCGTGATCAATGACTACCCATTAAGTCCAGAGGTAAACGAGGCCAAAAAATACAAAGCCCGTGCCGAAGGATTAGCCAAGAAATAAGGCTCATTAGAGCTAAACAAAAACAGAGCGGCCTGCCGGAAATAAAATTCGGCAGCCGCTCTGTTTTTTTATGCAATTTTGCGTACAACCGTTTCCGGGCAGTTTTCCGCAAAATCAGCCGAAAACCCGTACGCTCAACCCCACCTATAAACTCCCTGAAAAGATGGCAAGCGCCCTTAAAAACCTCAGTTCCTATAACTCCGATAACCTCCCGGATATCTCCGGCAAGAAGTTTGGCCTGGTAGTGGCAGAATGGAACAAAGAAATCACCGATACCCTATGCAAAGGTGCCTATGAAACGCTGCTGCAACACGGGGCCAAACCCGAGAACATCCACCGCAACACCGTACCCGGCAGTTTCGAATTAACGCTGGGCGCACAGTTCCTGGCCCAGAGCAACGAGATAGACGCGGTGATCGCCTTAGGCGTAGTAATCAAAGGCGAAACCAAACATGATGACTATATCTGCCACGCTGTCGCGCAGGGACTCACCCAAGTAGGTCTCAAATTCAACAAACCCGTGATCTTCGGGTTGGTGACCACCAATGATGAGCAACAGGCCTGGGACCGCGCCGGAGGCAAACACGGCAACAAAGGCGTAGAAGCTGCTGCCACCGCCATCCAGATGCTTAATTGGGTGAATTAAACGCCATCTTTCCGCTAGAAACAAATCTTGTGCTGCGGAGACGAATTGCTTATTCGCTACAAAGATGAACTTGAAATAAAAATCAAAGACCTCCTTTAGAAGTATAAGTCTTCAGCTTCATCAGCAGAAAGGGCCACCCCAGTAACGGGTGGCCCTTTCTGCTGATGAATTTTTGAGAAGTTCTTTGCTTGAAATCCAAGACATTTTAGGCCTGTTTTCTAAAAAGAAGGCCTAAAAGAGAGGTTAGAATTGGAATGCCCTGCAAGAAAGAAAAGCTTAGAACGCCAAGCCAACCGACAAACCAGCCCTCGGGCTAAATCCACCGAAGGTGCCCAGATCAAAATCCTTTTCTCCACCTCCGCCTTTCACGGTGGCAGCATTGAAGCCTGGCCCGGCAAAAGCATCTAGGACAAAATGCTTGCTGATGATAAGCTGATACCCTACCAAAGCCCCGCCTCCAAAGGAGGTGAGAGTGCCTTTTGCTTCGGTATCTTCGCGGGTGAGGTCAAAGTCCTGGTAGCGCAGGTAACCGGCACCGTAGAACCCAGACGGGGCGTTTCCCATAAAAAAATACCGAACTTCTGGTGTGATTCCGTATCCGTCAAACTTGGTGTCCTTCACTTTCATGCCGCTTTTGAAATACCCGATCTGGGCGCTCATCTGCGGAGAAAAGGCAAACTCGCCAAAAAAGGAACCGGTTTTCACTATCGGGCTGAACACGTTGGCCTTTAGGGTAACGTGCTGGGCCTGCAACATCTGAGGAACTGAGATCAAAAAGAATAAGGAGAACACCACGAAGAGCTTCTTCATAAAGGCAAAAGTTAAGGTTTAGAAGCCCTAGTCAGAAATGATGCCAGCTTTAAATAGAGGGTTGGAGAAAAGTAAAATAGCTTCTAAACGGGGTGAAATTGTAAAATTTGGCTACGATTTTGATCTTCAGTTTAGATTTACAAAATATTAACTGTATTTTTGCGCAAAAAATAATTAGGCAGTTCTTTTATAAATCGGAGGAACGTATAAATTCTGCGTATTTTTACGCAGAATAAACTTTCAGAAAAGAAGACTGTCTAAGATTAAATACTAACAAACTATAGCCTAACCGTTACGAACCCTAAAGCCATGAGTGAAGAAAAACAGCGGTATTCCCAAGAGGAATTGAACGAATTTCAGGAAATCATCATTGAGAAGCTAAATAACGCCCGCAAAGAGGTTGGCTTTATAAAAGAAACCTTGAGCCGTCGTAATGACTCCGGAACTGACAATACTGCCTCAACTTCTAAAGTGCTGGAAGATGGAGCAGATACTCAGGAGAAAGAAAGCTTGAACCAATTGGCCTCGCGTCAGTTGAAGTTTATCCAGCAGTTGGAGAACGCCCTCATCCGCATCAAAAACGGAAGTTACGGCGTGTGCATCAAGTCTGGTAAACTGATCCCGAAGGAGCGTTTGAAGGCGGTGCCGCATACGCAGCACACCATTGAGGCCAAGATGAGCCGCAACGACTAACAAAACCGAATACAATTTGAACCTGTTACTGAATCATCTTCAGGCGCTTATTTTTTGCGCCACTTCGCCGGTGTCAATTGAGGAATTGCAGAAATGCCTTTCTGAGGCGCTGGTCACCGAGGTGAGCGTAAGTGATGTATTGGAGGGAATTGAGCAGTTGAATGCTCAATTCTCTACCGATGCCTTCGCTTTTCAGATCTATGCCATTGGCGGGGGATACCAGTTCCTCACCAAACCTGCTTACCAAGACTCAGTCAGTATTTTATTGAAGCATAAATCCAAGAAGAAGCTCTCTGCTTCGGCTCTGGAGACCTTGGCGATTATCGCCTACAAACAACCCATTACCCGCTCACAGATAGAGCAGATCAGAGGCGTTAGCTGTGACTACGCCATCCAGCGGCTTTTAGAGAAAGGCTTGTTGGAAATCAAGGGCAAAGCCAACACCATTGGCCGCCCGGTGCTGTTTGGCACCAGCCAGAAGTTCATGGAATATTTCGGCATCAACCACCTCAAAGACCTTCCGCAGCTCAGAGACCTGGCCCCGGAAGAGAACACCATCGGCGAAACCGCTGACCTATAATCCAGAATCACATCTTTTGATACAGTAGCGATACTGCAGTTTTTCACAACAACATGGCTAGAAACGAAGACACGCCTCAAGAAGGCAACGACCGCGCACGGGATAATTCCCGCGGCGGCGAAAGAAAAGTATTTGGCAGAGGCACCCGCTTTGACCGTCCGGCACCCGGCGACCGCGAAGGAGGCTTCCGCAACAGAAACAGAGATTCAGACAATTCAGATAGACCTTCGTCAGACCGCGACCGCTCAGAAAGACCCCGCCGCGAAGATGACCGTGACGGAGACATCAACACCCGCCGCGAGGACAGAGAACGCGCACCAAGAAGAGAGAATGACCGCCGTGGCGGCGATTTCCGGCCGGCCCGTGGCTTTGAAAGACCAGACCGTGGCAACAACGACCGTCGTGACGAGAGACCTCGTGGCGAAAATGACCGCTCAGACCGCAGCAGACCAGCCAGAGAAGGCGGCTTCAACCGTTCTGAAGGCAGAGACAGCCGAGGCGGTGGTTCTTTCCAGGACCGCCGTGAAGGTGGCAGAGGCCCGGCTCGGGGCGGTGAGGAAAGAGGCGGCGAGCGCCGTTCTTTCGGGAACCGTGACGAGCGTGGCGGTGACCGTCGCGAAGGTGGCCGTCCGTCTTTTGGCGGTGGTAGAGAAGACAACCGCGGAGCACGTGGGGGTGACCGCCGCGAGGGAGGATTCTCCTCTGACCGCAACGACCGCGGCTTCAATCGTGGTGGTGATGACCGCAGAGAAAGAGGCGGAGACAGAGAAGAACGGGGCTTTAACCGGGGCGGTGAGCGCCGGGATGACAGAGGCTTCAACCGTTCAGACGACAGCCGCAGAGATGCTCCGCGCGAAAACAGGCCGTTTTCCGGAAATCGGGACGAAAATCGTTCTGAGCGCCCGGCTCGCAGAGAAGGCGATCGTCCGTTCGACCGCAATGCTCCACGTGAAAACCGCGGCCGGGATGAGCGTCCTTCTTTCCAGAGACGCGATGACCGTCCTGAGCGTGGTGCTGCCCGCCCAGACCGCAACAGCCGCCCTGAAAGAGACAACAAAGGCTTCAAAGAAGGCCGCTTTGGCCGTTCAGACGAGGAAACCCAGGAGGCTCCGGCTTACAACCTGAAACGCTACGAAGAACGCCAAAAACGCAAAAACCCAGAATACGGCACCGAAGACCTGCGCCTGAACCGCTACATCGCCAATGCGGGTATCTGCTCACGCCGCGAAGCCGACGAACTCATCGCCGCCGGCGAAATCAAGGTAAACGGACAGGTGGTAACGGAGATGGGCTACAAAGTGGCGCCTTCAGACACGGTGCAGTATGGCCGCAAAACGCTTAGTCGCGAGAAAACGGTGTACGTGCTGTTGAACAAACCAAAAGACTTCCTAACCACCACCGATGACCCAGAAGGCCGCAAGACCGTGATGGATCTGGTGAAGAATGCCTCCAAAGAGCGGTTGTTCCCGGTGGGCCGTCTGGACAGAAATACCACTGGTTTGCTGCTGTTCACCAATGACGGTGAACTGGCCCAAAAATTGACGCACCCTTCCAATAAGGTGTCTAAAATCTACCAGGTTGAACTGGATAAGCCGATCACGCAGGAGCATGTGAAGCAGATTCAGGAAGGCCTGGAACTGGAAGATGGCAAAGCCGAAGTAGATGATGTCGCTCTTCTGGGAGATAGCAACAAGTTCCTGGGTATTGAGATCCACATTGGCCGGAACCGCATTGTGCGCCGTATTTTTGAACACTTGGGCTACGAAGTAGTAACGCTGGACCGTGTGCAGTACGCTGGGCTTACCAAAAAAGACCTGCCAAGAGGCAACTGGCGCTTTCTGTCAGAAAAAGAAGTCGTGCGCCTGAAATACTTTATGTAATCTGTCGTTCCTAGAATGCTGAATCTGGCGATAGACCGGGGGAATACCCGCATCAAGGCCGGTCTTTTTAAAGACGGGCTTTTGGTGCAACAGCTCACCTGCCCAGACTTTCCCGCATTGGGGAAAGAACTGGCAGGAGTGTCCCTGCAGAACGCCATCATGTCATCGGTAAGCCAGGAGTCGGCGGAGTTGGTGCAGCACATTACGGTAACGGGGCAGCGGGTCTTGTTTGATTCCCAAACTCCGGTACCTGTGCACAACAACTACGGAACACCGCACACGCTGGGGGTTGATCGGCTGGCTGCCGCGGTGGGGGCGCAGTACCTGTTCAAAGGGCACCATTGCCTGATCATAGACGCGGGAACCTGCATCACCTATGACCTGCTGGAAGCCGATGGCATGTTCCAGGGCGGAAGCATCTCTCCGGGGGTGACCATGCGCTACCAGGCGGTGCACACCTTTACCGGTAAACTGCCCCTTCTGGAAGGCCACGAGTTACCGCCCAGGCCCGGCAAAACCACCGCCGAGGCGATCAAAGGGGGGATTCTCTACGGGGCAGTGGCTGAGGCAGAGGGTATGATTCAACATTATGAACGTCAATACAAACCGTTGACGGTTATTCTGTGCGGCGGTGACGCCCCGTTTTTTGAAAGTACAGTAAAAGCACGCATCTTTGTCATTCCCGAATTGGTTTTAATCGGGTTAAACCGAATACTTGAGTATAATGTATAAGCCTTTCCGCGCACTGTTATTGATCTCTGGTTTAGCAATTGGGTCACAGCAACTACAGGCGCAACAGCTCTCCAACTCTCCTTATTCCCGCTTTGGCGTAGGTGACCTGGTGCACGGCACCGGGTCTATCCGTAGTGCCGCTATGGGGCAGGTAGGGGTGGCCAACGGGAGCGCTGCTCTTGTCAATGATATCAACCCGGCGCTGCTTTACTATAATAACTCTGTGACGTTTGAGGCCACTGTGGCTTCTGAACTGAAGCGCTTGTCAGATAAAAACACCTCGCAGGTAGACGGAACCGCCAACTTGGGCAATCTTTCCCTGGTACTTCCTATTTCCCGCCGTTGGACGACTGGCTTGGGGTTGAGACCTTACAGCCGGGTGAACTACACTACCATCTCCTCTGCTCCCGTAACCGGGGCCGAGAGCACGGTAACCTCTTATAGCGAGTATACCGGTAGCGGTGGTATCAACGAGGTTTATTTTGCCCATGGTGTACGCATTGCCAACGGCTTAACGGTAGGGGCTTCGGGGTCTTTTCTGTTTGGGACTATTGACCGGCAGGAATCTACCATTCTGGTAGACTCAGAGGACTCCACCAGCGCGCTGCAGAAAACCCTCATCCATACCACTTCCAAGTATTCTGGCCTAATGTTCAAAGGAGGGCTGCACTACCGGAAGAAGATCAGCGACAAAGCAAGCCTGGGTTTCGGGGGTACCTATACCACCAAAGCCAACATCGGCACAAACCGTCAGGTGGCTCAGGAGCGCCGCTTCCTGGATGAATCGGTTATCTCCAGCCTGGTGACAGATAGCCTGGAAGGATATACCACCGTACCGCAGATGCTACAGTTGGGACTGTCTTTCGACAATAACCGGAACTGGTCTGTAGGGGCAGATTTCACCCAGGTGAAAGGATCTTCCTTCAGAGGGTTCAGCCTAGAAAAAGAAGGCGGCCGCCAGGAACTAGGTGATGGGTTCCGGGTAGGTATCGGGACGGAGATCACCCCAGACGCGGGATCAGTGAGTTCTTACCTTAAGAGAGTAACTTATCGGTTTGGGGGCTATTTCGGCAGCACAGACATCAATGCCATTTCACCGGGAAATACCACACCCACTACCCATGACCTGAAAGACATGGCCGTTACTTGGGGTTTCTCCCTTCCTCTGGGAAGAGGGGTTCGTCCGCCAGACTATACCCAGGCACTGTTGAATACCAGTTTTACCGTAGGTCAACTGGAAGCCAAAAACACAGGGCTTAAAGAACAGTACTTCAGGGTAAACTTGGGGGTGACCTTCAACAACCGGTGGTTTGTAAAACGTAAGTTTGACTAAGCTGCCGCTTTTCTACCGGTACAGATAAAAGAAAGACAGATACCAGGTCCCTAAATCAGACTTTGATTTTTGGGGTCTGGTATCTGAACCGTTTAAAGGAATGAGTAATTTGTCTCAAGTTCTGCTGCGTAAACAAGGGTGGAGGAATCCACATCTCTTTTGGGTGCTATTTTTGGCGTGTTTTAGCTGGAGTTGCCAGAAAGCAGATGAGAACATCAAACCCATTCAGTACAATGGGCCAACCTCCGAAACCTACAACCAGGTCACCATCTACAGCGACTCCGCCCAGATGAAACTGAAGCTGAGCGCCCCGGTAGAGCAGCAGCTGCAGAACGGTGACATCATTTACACCAAGGGCATGTACATCACCTTCTATGAAGAAAACAAGCCTACCACCATTATTACCGCTAAGTACGGCCGCTATGACAAAGCCAAGGACCAATATGTGGCCCGCAATGATGTGGTAGTGAAGAACATAGTGAAAAATGAACAACTGAACACCGAGGAACTCTTCTGGGAGCGGCAGAAACAATCTATCTTCACAGACAAGTTTGTGCGTATCACCAGTACCGAGGAAGTAGTGACCGGCGTGGGCCTTACCGCCAAACAAGATTTCTCAGACTATACCTTAAAGCAATTCTCCGGTTCTTTCGTTTTGAAGCAATGAACTTAAAGCAAACCATATACATGGCGCTGGCCGTCGCTTTCCTGGTGATAGGCGTGCATCAATCCATTGTGAATGGCGTGGTGGAAAGTTACTGGATCATCATGCTGTCTATCATCTTTCTCATGCTTTTCCGTATGAATAAGGCAAAGCCTTAATTTTACCCGCTGCATGGACCCTGTCATTCTGTATATAATTGCCGCGGCAGGATTTCTGCTCTTTTCGCTGTTTGGCCTAGCCGAAGTGGCCGTGCGGCAGATAGGCCGGTCCTACATCCGGTTGCAGGTTTCAGAGCATCCCCAATCTATTTCAGGCTTTTTACTGAAGCGTGAGAAGCAATCGCTGCTGACTATCTACGTTGGAACGGGGCTGGCCCTTATTCTCCAGGGGTTGGGTGGCTTCGGGAGCCTTTCCTTTCTGCTGCAACGCTTTCTTCAGGAGGGCATAGCAAGCCTTTTGGCGGGCCTGGCCACCTTTTTACTTATCGGCGCGCTGTATGTGGTGACGGGTATGCTGGCCAGCCTGATTTCGCCCATTCGGTTGTTCAGGGGAGTGGCTCCGGTGCTCGCTTTCTTCTTTGTGCTTTTCTATCCGCTTACGTTTCTGGTACAAGGCATTTTTGGCCTGTTTTCTGAAAAAGAAGACGAAAACGAGACCGAGGTAATGGCCAACGCACTGGCTTTTCAGCCCTTTTCCGTCAGGATCCAGACTCCCGATGAACTGGTGTTGACTCCCAACAGCGAGGTAGACAGCAAAATCTTCAACAATGCCCTGGAGTTCAAGAATGTAAAGGTGCGAGAATGCATGGTGCCCCGTACCGAGATTGACGCCATTGAACTGGAAGATGGGGTAGAAGCCTTGCGGCAGGCGTTTATTGACACAGGCCACTCCAAAATCCTCATTTACCAAGACTCCCTGGACCACATTCTGGGCTACTGCCACCAATTCTCTCTGTTCAACAATCCGGCTACGGTAGAGGAAATGCTGACGCCCATGGAAGCCGTGCCTGAGAACATGCTGGCGCGTGAGCTTTTCGTGAAGTTCATCACCGAGCACCGCAGTATTGTGTTGGTGCTGGATGAGTTTGGCGGCACCTCGGGCATTGTGACCCTGGAAGACGTGATGGAAGAAATACTGGGCGATATTAACGATGAGTACGATGAGGAAGATCTCCTGGAGCAAGCTTTGCCCCAACCAAATTCCTATCTGTTCAGCGCCCGGCAGGAGATTGATTACCTAAACGATAAATACAACCTCAACCTGCCCGAGGGCGACTATGAAACTTTAGGCGGTTTTATCTTGTCTGTACTGGAGGAAATACCCACGGCGGGCGATGTGGTGGTGGTTCCGCCCTTTGAGATCAGAATCCTTTCCATGGATGAGCACCGCATCAATACGGTACATCTTTCGGTAAGGTTGGCCTCTCCAGAAGAATAACCTGCTCTATAGACACTTATATTTTGATTTTATCACTTATTGCGATTATTTTGCATAACGCTTAAAATACGTCTAATACTTACATGGCATTAATTAACAAGATTCGGGAGAAGTCAGGGTTCGCCATTGGCGCAATTGCCATTGGCTTGCTCATTTTCATTGTGTTGGGAGACCTGCTGGGGCCAAATTCCCGGTTGTTCGGAAGCAATACAACAGTAGGGGAAGTTGCCGGGCATGAAGTGTCTGTGCAGGAGTTTGAAGCCATGTTTGAGGAGGCGAAAAACAACTACGCCAACCAGTACGGCCGCCAGCCTTCTGAAGCTGAACTGGCTTCAATCCGGGAGCAAACCTGGAACCAGTTAGTATTCAAATATGCCTTTGAAGGTGAGTTTGAGAAGGTAGGTTTAGGCATTTCCGCCGATGAGCAGGTAGACATGGTGCAGGGACGCAACGTGCACCCGGCCCTGAAGCAAATGTTCACCGATCCACAGACCGGTCAGTTCAACGTAGAGCAGGTAAAACAGACCTTGCGCAACCTGGGCAGCATGCCTCCGGAGCAACAAGCCGCCTGGCGTAAATACGAGCAAGACCTGGCCACCGACCGTCTTCGTAACAAATATTACAACCTGTTCACGTTCTCAAACTACGTGACCACTGAGGAAGCCAAGCGTTTCAACGCTGAGCAGAATACCAAAGCCACCATCAAGTCTTTGTTCGTTCCTTATTTCAGCATCGCTGATTCAACGGTGAAAGTAACCGATGACCAACTGAGCGAATACCTGAACAAAAACAAAAAGAAATTTGAAGTAGAAGAAGGCCGTTCCATCACCTACGTAACCGTACCGGTAACTGCTTCTAAAGACGATAGCGCTGCTTACAGCACTGAGACTGCTGAATTGGCTTCGCGTTTCGCTACCGCTGAGAACGACTCTCTGTTTGTGAAAGCAGAATCTGAGACTCCGTTCAACGCGGCTTACTTGCCCGCCAACGAATTGCCTGAGGAACTGAAAACCCAAGCTCTGGAAAAAGGAAAGCTTTATGGCCCTTTTACCCAAAACGGTGCTTTCAGCCTGTACAAGATCATAGACGTGAAGGAAGGTGGCCAAGCCTCTGTACGCGCCAGCCACATCCTGATCAAACCAGAAAACACAACTCCAGAAGGCAAAGCTGCCGCCAAAGCCAAAGCTCAAGGCATCTTAAACCAGATCAAAGGCGGTGCTAACTTTGCCCAATTGGCAAGCCAGCACGGTACCGACGGAACAGCCTCTCAAGGCGGTGACTTAGGTTGGTTCACTGAAGGCCGCATGGTGCCAGCATTCGAGAAAGCGGTATTCGCCGCTCCGGGTGTTGGTCTGTTGCCTAACCTGGTAGAGACCGAATATGGCTACCACATCGTGAAAATCACAGAGCCTAAAACTACTAAGACGTATCAGGTGGCCCAGGTGACCAGAGCGATGACGCCAAGCGATAACTCCCGTGAGTTCGCTTTCAGCCGCGCCGGAGCCATCGCCGCCAACAGCTCTGACCTGGAAAGCTTCAACAAAGCCGTTGCCGCTGAAAAAGGAGTAATCAAAGCCGAAGCCAAAAACATCACTTCCGCAGATCGTTCCATAAACAACCTGCAGAACGCCCGCGAACTGGTACGTTGGGCTTTCTCTGAAGACACCAAAGAAGGTGCCGTATCTCCGGTGATCACCATGGATGACCAATACGTAGTAGCCGTGTTAACCGGCAAACGCGAAAAAGGAACCGCCAAGGTAGCCGATGTACGTGATGAATTGACTGCCGCCGTTCGCAATGAACTGAAAGCCAAGAAAATCAAGGAGAAGTTAGCTTCTGCTACGGGCTCATTAGAGCAAATTGCTGCTAAATATGGTCCAGATGCACTGGTTCGTCCGGCCAATGATGTAACCTTAGGTGCTGCCACTATCCCAGGCTTGGGTCTGGAGCCAGTAGTAGTAGGAAGAACCTTCGGCCTGAAACCTGGTCAGCGCTCCGCACCTATTGATGGCGAAGGTGGTGTTGTCATCACTGAACTGGTAAGCCTGAGCCCTGCTACCCCAGTGGCCGATGTGGCCTCTGTGAAGCAGCAGTTGCAAGGAACCCGTGCCGGACGTGTGCAAGGTGCCCTGTATGAAGCTGTTCGCAAGAACGCCAAGATTGAAGACAACCGCGTTCGGTTCTTCTAAGACCAAGCGTTTTACAGACATACCACAAGAGCCGCGCTACCCAGCGCGGCTCTTGTGGTTTCAGGCAGATCCATCGTTTAGAGAATGTTTTTCAAAAACGAGGCAAAAACGGTATATTGAACAGGCAGAGAATACGTTAAGGGAGAAGAGCTTAGCTGACAGAGATCATGAAGAATAAATTACTGTTGATTTGGCTATTAGTGATAGGGTGTATAGGCTTTTCTGCGCCGCAGGGTTGGGCCCAAAGCACAGCAGAGAAAATGGCCCTGGCCAAGGAGTATCTGCGCCAGAGCGATTACCCCAAAGCCGAAGCCCTTTTCATCCAACTGGCGGAACAGGAAGTACAGTTTGGTCTGGTCTACCCAGATTACCTGAAGACCCTGCTGGCTCTGCGCAATTACAAAGAAGCCGAAAAGCTGGTAAAGCGTGCCCAGAGGAAATATCCCGATGTACCAGCCTATACCATTGACGAAGGACGGGTGCTACAGGCCTCGGGCAACGGGGCCGCCGCCGAGAAGAAATGGGCCCAGGTAATACAAACCACTACCCCAGAGAACGTCTACGGCGTGGCCACTGCGTTTCAGCAGGCAGATATGTTCCCCTTTGCCGAGCAAGCCTATCTGCGCGCCCGGCAGTTAAGCGGAAGTGAAAAGACCTTTGCCGCGCAGTTACTTCAGCTCTATGCCTATCAGCGCAAAACAGACCAGTTGGTTGAGGAAGTACTGCGCCAGGTAAAAAGTGATAACGTGCCGCTTACGTATGCCCAGAACCTGTTGCAGAATGCCCTGCGCGACGAAGAATCGTTGAACATGCTGGAGCAGCGCCTCATGACCGCCGTACAGGCCGAGCCAGACGCCACGCCCGTTCAGGAACTGTTGATCTGGACCTTGCTGCAACGCAAAGACTTCGGGCCGGCACTTATGCAGACCCGTGCCCTGGACCGCCGTACGCAGGGAGGCGGTGCCCGCGTCCTTTCTATGGCCGACATCAGCCTGCGCAACAAAGATTACGCTACCGCCATTGAGGGCTACACCTACGTGATGGAGCAGTACCGCACCGGTGAGTTGTACCCCATCGCGCGGCAGCGCATCATCCAGGCCCGCGAGGAACAGGTGAAGAATACGTTTCCGCTGGACAAAGAGAAGATCAAGCTGCTGGCCCAGGAATATGAAACCCTGTTGCAGGAACTCGGGCGCACTGACCGCACCGCCGAGGTCATCAAAGAACTAGGCGAGTTACAGGCCTTTTATCTGGGAGCGCAGGAGACCGCCATCAAAAACCTACAGGAGGTGATTGCCATGCCTCGGGCCCAGCCCAACGTAGTGGCAGAAGCCAAGCTCATTCTAGCCGATGTGTATTTGCTGCGCGGAGAGCCCTGGGAGAGCACGCTTCTCTACAGCCAGGTAGAGAAAACCCACAAAGAGCAGCCGCTGGGCTACGAAGCCAAGCTCCGCAACGCCCGCTTGAGTTACTACAAAGGAGATTTTGAACTGGCCCAAAGCCACCTGGACATCCTGAAGCTAGCGACGAGCCGGGAGATTGCGAACGATGCCCTGGACCTGAGTCTGCTGATTATTGACAACACCGGCATGGACACCTCGGCGGCGGCGCTCAAAGAATACGCCGCCATTGATTTCCTGGTGTTCCAGCACAAATACCCCGAAGCCCTTGCCGCTCTAGACAAACTGATTACCAAGTATCCCGGCCACAGCCTCACCGACGAAATCTATTTTCAGAAAGCCGAGCTGCAGCAACAGATAGGTCAGTTTCCAGAGGCCGCTAAAAACCTGCAACTCATCATCGAGAACCCCAAATACGACATCCTCTCAGATGATGCCCTGTTCCTGCTAGCCAAACTGAACGAGGAAAACCTGAAGCAGCCCGAGAAAGCCCAGGAACTCTACAACCAATTACTGGTGAAACACCCCGGCAGCGTGTTTGTAGCCGAAGCCCGCAAACGCCTCCGGAAATTGAGGGGAGATAAAGTCTAAAGGAAGGCTTTGCTGTGCTTTGGGGGTCTTTTCTGATAAGTAGCCTTAAAACTAGGATCAGTTAAAAGAGGAGAAAACAGGCTACTAAGAAATTAATTTTTCACCACAATCTCAGGCTTCACCTGTTGCAGCTCCCAGAGAAATTCCTGTTTCTGAGCGGGGGAGAGATAAACCGTATCCCAGCGGTTATAATGAATGATCAGGCCGTTCAGCCCCAGTGCTGGCCGAAAGCCAGACCAGGGCGACTGGTTCTGGTGTATTTCCCTGATCTGTTGGATAAGGATCTTGCCGTGTAGCGGGCCGCACCTAAAATGCAGCATCTCCCCGCAAGTGCGGTAGTAAGTGCCAAACCACATCCAGAGCAGCAAACCGCTGAGCAGCACGCAAAACAAGGCCAGGCCAATCTTTCCGGGCAAAGGCAGGTTGCTTTGCAGTTCCTGAACCATCACCGCACTTAGCAGCGCAATGGTGCCCCAAATCCCTAGGGCACTCACCCAGCTTTTAGAAGAACGGAACGTAAGAGAAACCATGGGCTAATCTGTGGGTTTCCTCCAAGGTAGCAAAGTGCTGGTTGTAGTTCAGCGGCTTTAAGCGTGTTTTCCTTAAAATATGCTTAAAGCTTAGTCCCGGAAGAAAATAAACAAAATAGCCAAGAACAGAAAGAAAGACAAATACATAAGGCCGTCTACCAGGCCGTAATCTTTGTATTTGTGGTAAAACTCTTTTAATCTTTTCACGGGATCAACGCTAGTAAAACAGGTTCTGTCGTTTAAAAACACCAAGGTACCGAAACGAGTGCCGGGTTCTCTCACAGATTTCGTATTTTTGTGACCTCATTTCACAGACCAAGCCGCAGCAACAACCGATGCAGAAACGATGGGTAGTAAAGGACGCGCCGGACGCCGCAAAAGTACAGAATCTTGCCAATAGCCTGAACATGGGCCCCACGCTGGCGGGCATTCTCTGCCAGCGCGGAATATGCACCTTTGACGAGGCCAAAGCTTTTTTCCGTCCTTCGCTGGATAACCTGCATGACCCGTTTCTGCTCAAGGACATGGACAAAGCCGTGGACCGGTTGGTGGAGGCTTTGCACCGCCAGGAACGCATCCTCATCTACGGCGACTATGACGTAGATGGCACTACCTCTGTGGCGCTGGTCTACGGCTTCCTGCAGACCTATTTCGAAGGTCGGATTGACTACTACATTCCGGACCGCTACTCAGAAGGGTATGGGATCTCCTTCCAAGGCATTGACTGGGCCCAGGAGAACGGCTATAGCTTGATCATCTCCTTGGATTGTGGTGTGAAATCCATTGACAAGATCGCGTACGCCAACACCAAAGGCATTGACTTCATCATCTGCGACCACCACTTACCCGATGATGAATTGCCCCAGGCGGTAGCCGTACTGGACGCCAAACGTGCCGATTGCCCGTACCCGTACAAAGAACTGGCCGGCTGCGGCGTAGGCTTCAAGTTCATGCAGGCGTTCTGCCAGCAACAGGGCTTTGACGAGGAACCTCTTTTTCAATTACTGGATCTGGTGGTGGTGAGCATCGCCGCTGATATTGTGCCTATCACGGGCGAAAACCGCATACTCGCCTACCACGGGCTGCAGCGGCTGAACACTGGCGTATTACGTCCGGGTTTGCAGGCATTGAAGGAACTGGCCGAGTTGCGGAGTGAGCTGGATATTACCCAAATCGTTTTCGGGTTTGCGCCGCGCATCAACGCCGCCGGCCGCATGGGCGATGCCAAACGATCGGTGGCCATGCTGCTGGCCAAGACCAAGGAAGAAGCTTTTGACAAGGTGCAGAAGATTAACGTCTCCAACTCTGAGCGCCGCGGTCATGACACCAGCATCACCAAAGAGGCCCTGCAGATGATTGAAGACGATGATTTCCTGCGCAGTGCCCGCTCCACGGTCTTGTTCAAGGAAACCTGGCACAAAGGCGTAGTGGGCATTGTGGCTTCGCGCTGCATTGAGAAATACTATCGACCTACCATCATCCTCACCGAATCGAACGGGAAAGCTACGGGTTCTGCCCGCTCGGTCCATGGCTTTGATGTGCACCAGGCTATCCTGGCGTGTTCTGATCTGCTGGATCAGTTCGGAGGGCACATGTACGCCGCCGGGCTCACCTTGCCGGTGGAAAACGTACCGGCGTTTCGGGAGCGTTTTGAGCAAATCGTGACTGATACTATTCTGGAGGAGCAATTGGTACCCATGGTGGAGATTGACATGCCGTTAGAGCTTTATCAGATCAGACCCGGGTTCTTCAACATCCTCAAACAGATGGAGCCCTTCGGTCCAGGGAACATGGCACCCGTGTTCATGAGCACCTGTGTGTATGACACCGGATCAGCGAGAGTGGTAGGAGATGCCCACCTCAAGCTTCGCCTCACCCAAGACGGAGAAACCTTCTTTGACGCCATCGCCTTCGGGATGGCCGAGTACTATCCGCGGATCCAAAAAGGCATTCCATTCGATGTCTGCTACTGCATTGAGGAGAACGTTTTCCGGGGCAATGTGACCCTGCAACTGCGCATCAAAGACATCCGCTTTGCGGAATAGACAAACCTGTATTCTGTTGTTTTAAGCTTGTTTTCCTACCATCAGGCTTAAAACAAGAATCCTGAAGGGGCAATCCCTTGTGGTTACCCATTGCCGTTCCTCCTGACTTAGGGCGCAAATTTTCAGCCCGACCATTCCAATTTGTAGCTTATTTCACAAGATATCCAGTTGAGCGGGCTGCTGTTTAGGGCCACCACAAGAGATTGCCCCTACATTTCCTTCCATTGGCGCAGAACTCGAAGGACCTCCAGACACTGCGAGGTCTTTTGAGCAAACGGTACTGCCAACGGAGAACCCCGCCGTTGTTGGTGTTTTCACCAACAACCAAAATTGCGGCTCACCTACTTCCCAACGCATTGTGGAAATCTCCCTTCTTGAAGAGGCATGGGTAGGTTATCGTTTCAGGGCTAATTTCTTCTAAATGGGCCTAAACCAGCATTTACCTGTGGATAATTTCGCATGATAGGGGTAGATAGTGTATTTTTAGAGGTACATACACTACCTAACTACTTCCCCTATCATGAAACCCAAATTCCTTTTGGCCGGGCTCTTGTTGAGTGCAGGAGCGTTGACGGTACAAGCGCAGACGCCCGCCAAAAAAGTATTGACCCATGACGTCTATGACCTCTGGAAAAGCGTAGAAGCCGATTCACTTTCCAACGATGGAAATTACCTGTTGTATGCGGTGAATCCGCAGGAAGGCGACGGCGTGCTGCACTTGAGAGACCTCAGCCAGAACTCAGGCAAGACGTTTCCGCGCGGGTACCGCAGCGCCTTTACCTCTGATAGCCGCTTCGCCATTTTCCAGGTTAAACCTACCTACGCCGCTACCCGCCAGGCCAAACTGAAGAAAAAGAAACCGGAGGAAATGCCCAAAGATTCCCTGGTCATCCTGGACCTGGGCAAAGGCAACACGCAGTACGTGGCGCGGGTGAAATCCTACAAACTACCCAAGCAGAACGGCGAGTGGCTGGCCTACCAAATGGAGGCGCCGCTGGCCACCAAAGGAGCTAAAGACACTACTAAAACCTCGGCTCCGGCCGCCGCTAAAACAACTGCAAAAGCCTCTAATGGCGGCACCGGTAAAAAGGAAGACGGCACTGAACTGGTGTTGCGCCACCTGCCAACCGGCCAGGAATATCGCTTCGATCGTGTCACCGATTTCCTGTTCTCAGACAAAGGCAACCGGCTGTTCTTCGTGAAGGCAGCGAAAGATTCACTGAGTAAAGGAGGGGTGTTCTCCTTCAACATGGCAGCCCGCAAAACCATGCCGGTAGACAGCGGTCGGGTTACCTATAAGAACCTGGTCGCAGATAAAGACGGCGATCAGTTGGCCTTCGTGTCCAGCAAAGACAGCGCGGGCAAGGACATCCGCTACTTCCAGTTGCTGCACTGGACCGCCAAAGATAACCAAGCCCGCGTCATCGCCGATACCGCTTTTAAGGGGATGCCGGCCAAGTGGATGGTGAGCGAGCACGCCCAACTAGGTTTTTCAGACAAAGGCGACCGCCTGTTCTTCGGGACGTTCCCGCGGCCTACGCAGTACGAGAAAGACACCACCAAGCTGGAGGAAGAAAAAGTAAGCCTGGATGTCTGGACCTACCGCGATCCGTTGATCCAACCCATGCAGTTGAAACAACTGGAGCGCGAACAGAAACGCTCTTTCCTGGCGGTGTACGACCTCAAAGGCAAGAAAATGGTGCAATTGGCAACGCTGGAGATCCCAGATGTGGCCTTGAACCCCGGGCGTACCGCCGATGTCGCCGTGGGAAGCAGCAGCGTGAACTATCTTCTGAGCATAGGCTATGACACCCCATCACGGCAGGATGCCTGGTTGATTGACCTGAAAGACGGAAGCCGCAAACTTGCCGTGAAAGACACCCGCGGCACGCCACGGTTATCGCCGGGCGGCAAATACCTGTACTGGTACGAGCCAGCAGACAGTTCCTGGAAAGCCATGTCTGTGAAAGGCGGCAATCCGGTGAACCTGACCAAGAAGCTGAAAATTGCCTTCTATGATGAGCAGAACGACATGCCTACTCTCCCCGAGGAATACGGCCTCACCGGCTGGACCAGAGACGACCAGTACCTGCTGGTGAACGACCGCTATGACCTTTGGCGCCTGGACCCATCCGGCAAAGCCGCTGCCGTGAACATCACCGATGGGTACGGCCGACAGAATAATTTGCAGTTCCGGTATGTAAGCCTGAATCCAAGTCAACGCGTGGTGCCCTCAGAAGACAAGTTACTACTGCGTACCCTGAACCTGAAGACCAAAGATGCCGGCTTCTACACCGATTACGTGACGAAAACCGGAGCCCCGCAGAAAGTGTTCATGGAACCGTACAGCTTTACAGGCGTGCGCAAAGCCAGGAACAGCGATCGTCTGATCTTCCGGAGGGCCAATTTCAGGGAGTATTCCGATGTGTGGGTGACCAATACCAGCTTAAACGCGCCGCAGAAGATCAGCAATGCCAATCCGCAGCAGAGCGAGTACCTCTGGGGAAGCGTGGAACTGGTCAACTGGCGCTCAGACGACGGGGTGCCGTTGGAAGGCCTCCTGTTCAAACCAGAGAACTTCGACCCGAAGAAAAAGTACCCGATGCTGGTGTATTTCTATGAGCGCAACGCCGAGACCCTGCACAACTACCGGGCACCCGCTCCAAGTGCTTCTACTATCAATATTCCGCTGTTTGTGAGCCAGGGGTATTTGGTGTTTGTGCCCGATATTATCTACAAAGACGGTTATCCCGGCGAGAGTGCTTACCACAGCATCATTCCGGGTGTGCAGAGCCTGGTAGCCAAAGGATTCGTGAACGAGAAGAACATGGCTTTGCAGGGCCAGAGCTGGGGCGGTTACCAGGTGGCTTACCTGGTGACGCGTACCAATATGTTTAAAGCCGCCATGGCCGGCGCGCCGGTGAGCAACATGACCAGCGCCTACGGCGGAATCAGGTGGGAGACGGGCATGAGCCGTCAGTTCCAGTATGAGCGCACGCAGAGCCGCATCGGCGGAACGCTGTGGGAGAAACCTTTCCAATACATTGAGAACTCGCCGCTGTTCTTCGTTCCCAAAGTAGAGACACCGCTCATGATGATGGCCAACGATAATGACGGTGCCGTTCCTTGGTACCAGGGCATTGAGATGTTCATGGCGCTGCGCCGCCTGAACAAACCGGTTTGGCTTCTGGTGTACAACGGCGAGGCCCACAACTTGGTGCAGCGCAAGAACCGCAAAGACCTCTCAGTGCGCATGTCGCAGTTTTTCGATCATTACCTGAAAGGAGCCCCAGAACCTGCCTGGATGAAGAAAGGCGTACCAACACTGGTGAAAGGCAAAGAATACGGTCTGGAGTTGATTGAGGAGCCTGCTGTTGCTACCCCAACGCCTGGTCAGCAACCAGCTACTTCTGCAACCACCCAGCCTGCTTCCATCAAGTAGCGTTTAGAAGCCAGTTTCTTAAAAATGGCCCCAAAGCCCTACTGCTGAGAAGTGGTAGGGCTTTTTGTTTGTAAGAAGCACAGACCAGACTTAAGCCAGACAGGCAGAGAACCTTTGACGCAACAGACAGTAAACCCAGGAAAACTGATGAAGACAAGATGATACCTGACAGTATTTCAGAAGATAAGACTATTGGGGCAGCTGTTGCAGATAGCCTCGCCCAGAATGCTTCCATCAAAAACCTATTCGGGGAACCCATAGAAACCCAGGGGAAAACCATAATTACCGTTGCTCAAATAGCCATGGGGCTAGGCGGCGGATATGGACAGGGTAGGAAGGCGGAGGACGCAGATGGGGAAGGGGCGGGTGCCGGCGGAGGGGTTTACGCCGTGCCCAAAGGTATCTTTGAAATCACCGAGAAGACTACCCGATTTGTACCGGTGACTTCGCCGCAGACCTTCCTTTTAGGAACTGCCCTTGGTTTAGCGATAGGGTGGTTGTTTTCCCGCCGGCGGAAGTAACCGTTTCGGAGTACGTCCAGATGTTAGGTCGTTAGGGCGGGCCGTTTTAGGCCTGTTTTGAGAAAAGGGGCAGGAAATCAGTTGGATTGGGCCAGGGCTTCGGTAGGGGCGGCCTTGGCAGCCGGTACGCAGTAGGCACTCAGAGCTTCCAGATCGCCGTAGAACCAATTCACGTCTACCGGTGCCTCAATTCCTTTTACGATGCCTTTTTCAGAATACTGCCAGAAAGCCATCTTGTCTTTGGGGTGGGTAGAAGGCTCCTCGTTTTGATAGCGGGCAATCCAGAAATGATATCCCGGGAAGTGGCCCCGTAGCTTGAGGTCGTAAAATTTCTGGTAAGTATAAATGATGGGTTTTACGCCATAATGCTTTTCAATGGAAGTAAGCCACAGGCGGATATCGTTGCGCATTTGAGCATCAGGCACATCCTGGGCAAATGTTTCCACATCCAGAACAGGAGCCAGATCGCCGGGCTGCAGCGTAACAGTTTTCTTGAACAGCTCTATCTGTTGGTCTACGTTTACCCAGGGCAAATAATAATGGTAGGCGCCGCGTTTAATGCCATGCTGGCGGCTGTGTTCCCAGTTGCGGTCAAAATAAGGGTCTTTCAGGAAATCGCCCTCGGTGGCTTTCACAAAGGCGAAGTTGATGTTGGATTCCTTCACATGTTTCCAATCTACTTCCTTCTGGTACCGTGACACATCAATGCCATGCAAAAAGGACGAAGGACCGGAGCCGGCACTCAGCAACGCTACGCAGAAAGTAAACAAGGCAATCGCCACCGCAGAGCGACGAACAGCTTTCTTCACGAAGGAATACATAGAGGATAAACGCATGGGTGAAAGAAGGAGTAAAAGTTACAGCTAAAAGACAGCTTCCGCAAGGAATATCCCTATGTGTCAAGCACTTTGTTTGAAAAGTTATACTCATGTCTATAACCTTCCTTGCAGGATGTACGTAGCCGAAGCTCTTTCACGTTACCGTACCACATCTAAGGTTTATTCCTTAATTTTAGGCAATGATTTTACGTTCCGAAAACCTGTTCAAAAAATACAAGTCTCGCACGGTAGTAAACGATGTGAGCGTTGAGGTAAACCAAGGCGAGATTGTTGGGCTTCTGGGGCCAAACGGCGCCGGGAAAACCACTTCTTTCTACATGATTGTAGGGCTGGTGAAACCCAACTCCGGACGTATTTTCCTGGACCAGGAAGACATCACCGAATTGCCCATGTACCGCCGTGCCAAAAAAGGGGTAGGCTATCTGGCGCAGGAAGCATCGGTGTTCCGGGACCTGACAGTGGAGGAGAACATCATGTCGGTGCTGGAGATGACGGATAAGACGAAGCAGGAGCGCCGTGAGAAGGTAGAAGAATTACTGGAGGAGTTCTCGCTCACGCACGTGCGCAAAAACAAAGGCGTGGTACTCTCCGGGGGAGAACGCCGCCGTACCGAGATTGCCCGTGCCCTGGCCGTAGACCCCTCGTTTGTGTTGCTGGATGAGCCGTTTGCCGGGGTAGACCCTATTGCGGTAGAAGAGATCCAGACCATCGTGGCCAAGCTAAAGACCAAGAACATCGGCATTCTCATCACCGACCACAACGTGAACGAGACGCTTTCCATCGTAGACCGTGCTTACCTGCTTTTTGAGGGCAAAATCCTGAAAGCCGGCTCCGCCGAAGAGTTAGCCGCCGATGAGCAAGTGCGCCGCGTGTATTTGGGCAAGCACTTCGAGCTGAAGCGTAAAGTGTAATTGGTTGTTGGTCTTGGTATAAAGCCAGCGTCTGTGGTCAGTAGGTACTTTGGTCTGTTTATAACACAGGCATCAATTGCCTCTTGTAAACTCCTTCGCTCTTTGTCATCCCGAAAGGAACTTGTGAGCGAACGGTAGCGACGCTTAAGCAAAGCTTTTTAGTCCGGCCACAGGAACCTTTCAGGATGACAGTGAGGGGAAAAGAAGGGATAAGTGGTTTCCTGAGTGAAAGCGCCAAAATCAGAAACCTATTACCCGATGAGCAGTACAAGCACATATTCCAAGGCTTACCGCGGTTGCCTCTATTGATCAATAGCCTCATCGAATTGACTAATGACAACCTGAAAACGTAAGCAGAAGAAAACAATCAACAACTAACAATCAACAATTAGATAGTGGAGATAATCAATTCGCTTGTGACGTGGGTAATGAAGAAGAGGATCCATCAGATAGACCTTTTCCGGAAGTACCCGCACGATGTTCAGAACGAATTGTTCACCAATCTCATCGCTACGGCCAAAAATACCGAGTGGGGTCAGAAATACGGTTACTCAGACAAACTGAGCGTTCGGGAGTTCCAGGAGCGGGTGCCTATCTGCGCCTATGAAGACCTGTACCCGTACATTGAACGCGTGATGCGCGGCGAGCAAAATGTGCTTTGGCCCAGCAAGGTGGAGTGGTTCGCTAAGTCATCGGGTACCACCAACGCCCGCAGCAAGTTCATTCCCGTTACCCCTGAAGCGCTGGAAGAATGTCATTACAAAGGAGGCAAAGACATGCTGTCCATTTACGTGAACAACTACCCAGACACCAAAGTATTCTCCGGCAAAGGTCTCTCCATCGGCGGCAGCCACCACCCCAACGAATTCAACTCAGATACCCGTTGCGGCGACGTCTCGGCGGTGATTATGCAAAATCTGCCTATCTGGGCCGAAGCCATGCGGACGCCTCCCCTAAAAGTGGCGCTCATGGACAAGTGGGAAGAGAAGATTGAGAAGATGGTGGAGATCACCGTCAAAGAAAACGTGACCAGCCTCTCGGGCGTGCCCACCTGGACCTATGTGTTGTTAAACCGTATTTTAGAGGAAACAGGTGCAAAAGACATCATGGAGGTGTGGCCCAACTTGGAACTGTTCACCCATGGCGCCGTTGCTTTTGGGCCGTATCGTGAGTTGTTCCGGCATATTATTCCGTCAGAGAAGATGAATTACCTGGAGGTCTACAATGCCTCAGAAGGGTTCTTCGGGATACAGGATGAGCCCAGCCTCAAAGACGAGATGCTTCTGATGCTGGATTACGGGGTGTTCTACGAGTTCATCCCGATGGAAGAAGCTGATCAGGAGAATCCAAGAGTGCTTACCTTGGATCAGGTGGAACTAGGCAAGAACTACGCCTTAATTATCTCTACCAATGCCGGGCTGTGGCGTTACAAGATTGGCGATACCGTTAAATTCACCTCGTTGGCTCCGTACCGTATCAAGATATCTGGCCGCACGAAGCATTTCATCAATGCCTTCGGTGAAGAGGTGGTGGTAGAGAACGCAGAGACGGCTATTACCAAGGCTTGCGAAGCTACTGGGGCCACTATCACCAACTTTACGGCCGCTCCGGTGTACTTTGAGGGCAAGAGCAAAGGTGGGCACCAATGGGTCATAGAATTCTCTCAGCAACCTTCCAGCATAGAGCAGTTCACCGAGGTTCTGGACCAGACCCTGCGCACCGTGAACTCAGATTACGATGCCAAGCGTCAGAAAGACCTCGCCTTGCAGGCTCCGCTGATTACCGTGGCCCCATCCGGTTCCTTCCTGAACTGGCTCCAGCACAAAGGCAAGCTGGGCGGTCAGCATAAAGTGCCTCGCTTGGCGAATAACCGGGAATACTTGGAAGAGATTCTGGCGGTAAACCATCTTTCGTAATCAGAGGCCAACTTTCTATTCATTTTTTTAAGACCAGCGTTTAGCGCCTGTTTTCCTAAAAGCAGGGCCGAAATGGCACGTCCATGATTCTACCCGCTTAGCTGTTGGATTTTACCTGATTTCAGAAAAACACACCTAAAAAGGAACAATCGATTAGTTCAAAAAAGTAGGTTTCATTTTAAGTCAAGGTAGAAGCTTTTGGCAGATAGTATTTATACATGGTTAATTTGTATAAATACATAAATATCTTACCTTTATTCCACTCAGGTTCATTCAAGAACAATATCGCGCTTCAGTTAAAGGCCGAAATATGCCTTTAAAATCACTTTAGGCTCGCTGCCGAAGAATAGAAGACCCAAAGTCCCGGCATTATTAATGGCCGGAGAGACCATTTCGGTTCATCAGGAAAGTCCCCCATTAACTCCAGTAATTTCTTGCTTAGAAGCTCAGAACATAGTTCCGGCTAAGGAACTTCCATGCGGCTGTACCTATTCGTTTCTCCAACTTTAACCTTTAAAAGCCATGAAAAGACTTCTTATCCTTCTTTGCACAGCCGCTTTTTTCTATAGCTGTGAGAGCAAACCCCAGGAAAACAAAACGGCTGAGGCCGGTCTTGTTAGTGCCGTCACCGAATCATCCACGCAGCCGCAGGTGGCTTTGAGCCAGGAAGCATTGAAAGAGCGGGGCGAGTATTTGGTTACTATTGGGGCCTGCAGTGATTGTCATTCGCCCAAACTGGCACCAACAGATAAAATACCGCCCATGACGCCAGACCCTGATCGGTTTTTGTCTGGGCACCCGGCATCCGAAAAACTTCCGCCTATGCCTGCAGGTGCGGGAAAAAACGGATGGGTGCTTTTCAGTATGAATAATACGGCGGCAGTAGGGCCCTGGGGTACTTCTTTTTCGGCGAACCTAACACCAGACCCCACCGGTATTGGTAACTGGACACTGGATAACTTCAAGAAAGCGCTGCGCGAAGGGAAATACAAAGGCATGGACAACACCAGGCAAATACTTCCGCCCATGCCTTGGCCTCACTACAGTAAGATGAAGGACGAAGACATAGAGGCCATCTTTACGTACCTCAAGTCTATAAAACCCGTGAAGAACGTGGTGCCGGCACCTCTTCCGCCCGCAGCCTAGGTCCCAAGCTGAAAACGAAAAGGGAGAAGACACAAGTGCCTTCTCCCTTTTCGTCTAAAATATTTCTACAAAGAAAATCTACTCCAGGAAGCTGCTCAGCAAACCTCCTTCTTTGTTGGCGTTTCCGCCGTTCGGCATCAAGGCCTGGATCAGCTTCTTCACTGGCATGGACTGGATCCAGACGCGGCCGGTGCCCCTGAGCGTGGCCAGGAACAGACCTTCACCTCCGAAGACCATGGAACGCAGCCCGCCCGCCCGCTGAATATCAAAATCAATTCCGGCTTCATAGGCCACTACGCAGCCCGTGTCAACGCGCAAGGTCTCGTTGTGCAGGTGCCGCTCAATTACGGTACCGCCCGCGTGGATGAAGGCCAGTCCATCGCCGGTGAGGCGTTGCATGATGAAGCCCTCGCCCCCGAAGAAGCCTGCCCCCAGACGTTGGTTAAAGTGCAAAGCAATTCTGGTGCCCAGCGCCGCGGCCAGGAAACCGTCTTTCTGCACAATTAATCCCTGCGGAAACTCGGCCAGGTTGATAGGCATGATGGTACCGGGATAAGGAGCCGAGAAGCCTACTTTGGCTTTGCCATACCCACGATGGGTAAAGTGCGTCATGAACAGCGACTCGCCGGTGATAGCGCGGCTGCCCATCTGCACCAGCTTCCCTAAGAAGCCCGAGGCAGGGTTGGAGCCATCGCCCATTTTGGTTTCAAACTGGATGCCGTCTTCCATGAAGACCATGGCACCGGCCTCGGCAATCACGGTTTCCTGCGGGTCCAGTTCTACTTCCAGCACCTGAATGTCTGAGCCGTGAATGCGGTAATCTACTTCGTGGGATGTCATATGAGGGTTTAGGTTTATTTTTTCTTCGGCTTAGGGTCCGATGGTTTCTCGCCTTTAGGGGCAATGTCGTCATCGGTGTCATCGTCTAACAATGGCCCTTTTTTGAAGAAATCCTCCTCGTTCTCTTCCTCATCCACGGTTTCCTCAATAGGGTACTCCTCGTCTTCCTCCGTCGCGCGTTTCTTGCCCTGGTCACCTACCAGTTTCTTATCTGAGACGTTTCGGTCCAGGAAAGAATTGAGCTGGTCAATGTTGAAGTTAGAGGTAATATCCCCAAGGGGGTTGATCTTGATCTCGAAGCCTTCCAGCTCAGGGTGTACCTTTGCTTTTTTCTCCGGTTTATTCTCTGGTTTGTCCTTGTCTGCTTTCTTCTTTGCCATAGTAGTAAAGTTTACGCCCAGGCAAGCCGCCGGGCCAGTTGCTTTTACTACAAACGGGAAATCTGGCAGAAGGATAAACGAATTAAAAAGAATCCGCCGTCATAAGCAAGCATCTGGGGCTTGTTTATGACGGCGGATTTAACTTGGTTCCTAAAAACGTTTCGGGGCTGTTTTACAGAAAACGGCCCCGAAACCGGATAAATTTATTTCTCTGCCTGGGCAGAAAACCTGTATTAGGCAGCGTACTGGGCAAGCTTGGTCAAAGCGGCGTCAATGCGGCTCTCAGTCTCTTCGCGCCCGATGATCTCAATAATGGCCATTAAGTCTGGGCCAGCCTCTACGCCGGTCAAAGCAATACGCAGCGCCTGCATCACTTGCCCGATCTTCAGGCCATTGCGCTCCAGAACCTGTAGCAACAAGGCTTTCACAGAATCAGCGTTGAACTCTGGCAGAGAAGCAAGTTCGTTTCTGAACTGCTCAAAGGCACCAGCGGCCGCAGCCGACCATTTCTTGGCAGCTACCTGCTCATTGTACTGCGTAGGAGCCACGAAGAAGTAAGACGCCTCTTTCCAGAAATCCTGCGGGAAGGTCACGCGCTCTTTCATGAGGCCAACGATCTTCTCGGCGCGCTCTTCAGAACAGGTAATGCCTTGCTCCGGCAGGGCAGCCAACAGGTACTGGGCTAACTCAGCATCTGGCTTGGCACGCAGGTACTGCTCATTGTACCAACGAGCTTTCTGGATATCGAAACGGGTACCGGATTTCCCGATGCGCTCAATGCTGAAGGCCTCAATGAGTTCTTCCATAGAGAAGATCTCTTGCTGTGTACCTGGGTTCCACCCCAAGAAGGCCAGGAAGTTCACGAAACCATCTGGCAGGTAACCGGCCTCGCGGTAGCCGCTTGACTTCTCGCCGGTTACTGGATCTACCCAGTTCAGTGGGAATACCGGGAAGCCTAGTTTGTCGCCATCACGCTTGCTCAGTTTACCGTTACCATCTGGTTTCAACAGCAGCGGTAAGTGAGCGAATTCCGGCATGGTGTCTTCCCAACCGAAGTAGCGGTACAGCAACACGTGCAGCGGGGCGCTTGGCAACCACTCCTCACCTCTGATTACGTGGGTGATTCCCATGAGGTGGTCATCCACGATGTTAGCCAAGTGATAGGTAGGCATGCCGTCAGACTTCATCAAAACTTTGTCATCAATGGCCGAGGAATGCACCATTACCCAGCCTCTGATCAAGTCTTTAAGACGAACCTCTTCTTTGCGAGGCACTTTCAGACGGATCACGTACGGATCTCCGCTTTCCAAACGGCGCTTTACCTCATCCTCTGGTAGGGTGAGGGAGTTCTTCATGGTGGCGCGGGTGATGGCGTTGTATTGCGGGGTGGCTACCTTGGCAGCCTTGAGGCGCTCACGCATCTCTTCCAGTTCCTCGGCGGTGTCAAAGGCATAGTAAGCGTGGCCGGCGTTTACCAGTTGCAGGGCGTAGTCCATGTACATGGGCTTGCGCTCAGACTGGCGGTAAGGGGCATGCGGACCGCCGTGCACCGGGCTTTCGTCTAGCGTGATGCCGCACCACTCCAGAGAGTCAAAAATGTATTGCTCGGCGCCGGGCACAAAGCGGGTTTGGTCAGTATCTTCAATGCGCAGTATCATTTTACCGCCCATCTTTTTAGCAAAAAGGTAATTATACAGCGCAGTGCGCACCCCGCCAATGTGCAGCGGTCCGGTGGGGCTAGGGGCAAAGCGTACTCGTACTTCTCTTTCCATGTTGTATAGGTATGTCAATCGAGGTGCAAAAGTACGCTATTTCAAATCGTTCTTGAAATTTTGCCCTTAAAACCTCACGTTTGTTCGCATTATTCTTGTACGGCAAAGAAGGGAAAGGGTCCGGCTTCTATGCATGGGTAAACCGCTGGCCCCGAAGAAGTTTGAATACCTGCGCCCGAAATTTCGTATGAAGGGGAAAATCTGGTCTATGTTCAAGAAGATATTCGTTGAAGGCTGGTGCATCATCAAGGAGGTCTGGTTTGATTTCATGGACAACAACTCCTTTCAGAAAGGGGCGGCATTGGCCTATTACACCATCTTCGCGCTACCGCCTATCCTTATTATCATGATCAACACGGCTGGGGCTGTTTTTGGCCGTGAGGCGGTGCAGGGCGAAGTGTATACGCAACTGCGGGAACTCATGGGCAGCAAAGGCGCCTCCGACATCCAGGAAATGGTGGAGAGCATCCATCAGTCCGCAGATTTTACCATGGCCACCGTGATAGGGGTTTTTACGCTGTTGGTGGGGGCTACCGGGGTGTTTGTGTCTTTGCAGGAGTCCTTGAACCAGATCTGGGGCGTAAAGCCGAAGCCCAAGAACGAGTACCTTAAGATTCTGCTGGACCGGTTATTGTCCTTCGCGATGATCCTGGGGATTGTTTTTCTGCTGTTGGTGAGTTTGATTGTGAACGCTATTTTGGTGGTTGTGACCTCTTACCTGGCCAATAAGATAGACCCCTCGCTGCTGCACCTGACGCAGGTCACCAATTTTCTGGTGTCTACTGCCGTAGTCACGTTCCTGTTTGCCCTTATTTACAAATACCTGCCAGATGCTAAAATTAAGTGGAAAGACGTGTGGGTAGGGTCTCTGGTGACAGCTCTTCTTTTTGCCCTGGGTAAATCCTTAATTGGGCTTTACCTGGGCAACAGTGACTTCTCCAGTATTTATGGCGCCGCTGGTTCTGTGATTGTAGTGTTGGTATGGGTATTCTATTCTTCGCAGATTATATTCCTGGGCGCTCAGTTCACCCTGGTGTATGCCCGGCGCTATGGCGCAAATATCTATCCGTCTACTTATGCGGTACGAGTGGAAAACAGGGAAATAGAACTAGGAAAGGCGCCCCTCAACGCAGAGCCCGGGCCTAACGAGGCCAAAGCCAAAGGGGAAGAGGATTGATTGGGAGATTGAATGATTGCTGACGCAATAAAAGGAGAATCTGTTTTTAGCTGGAATTTCTGAAAACTGCCTTGAAATACATCTGCCGAACTCTTCCAATTCCATTCTCTCATCCATTCAATCTCTCCATCACTCATTAGAATTTCACTGCGATGCAGGAGATTTCCACATTCACGTCTTTGGGTAGGCGGCTTACCTCTACGGTTTCGCGGGCCGGTGGACTGCTGGTGAAATAGCTTCCGTATGTCTCGTTAATCGCCCCGAAGTTGCCGAGGTCCTTCACGAAGATGCTGCACTTAACTACGTTGCTGAAGTCCATGCCCGCTTCCTGCAGAATGTACTGGAGGTTCTTCATGACTTGGTGCGTCTCGGTCTGGATATCGCCTTGCACCAGTTGCCCCGAGGCTTGGTCCAGCGCGATCTGCCCGGAGATATACAAGGTGTTGCCTGCCATGACGGCCTGGCTGTACGGCCCGATAGGAGCCGGAGCAGATTTGCTTTCTATGATGTTGGTTGCCATATGCAAAATGGTTAATCTGTATCTTTACAGGCTTAAAGGTACAGAAATATGAACACATTGGTTTTGGCCACCCAGGAGCAAGAGGCAGAGGTAAGCCTGAAATTCTATAACAGAGCCTACCTACACTTACAAGACCCCGCAGAATTGAAGGCGTGGCTTCCGCAAGCGGATCTGGTGATTGATTTGTTGTTGCATGAGCAACCAGAGCGCTTGGCCCAATACAATCAGCAAGGCAAAGGCGAGAAACTTACCGTATTCTTCAACGCCAATAATGTGAATTTGACAGAATTCACTCAAGCGTACACGCCGCTCAACTTCCACTTAGCAGGTTTCATAGGTCAGCCCCTGATCAACCGCGAGGTCCTGGAAGTAGTTACCCTCCGAGAAGATTCTCAACGACCAGTAGACAAGGCTTTCGTGTTCCTGGCCTCGCTATATCAATTGGTAAAGAATCCCAAATAGCAGTTTACAGCCTCTTTCAGCGAAAATAGTCTCAAAACAGAATAGCTTTCAATAGCCTCTCACTGGCGCGAGCTTGCAGCTCGTGTGCGCACGCATTGCCTAGAAGCTTTTTGGCCACTTTCCCAAAAACGAGCTTGAAACAGAAAGGACAGCCGTAAAGCTGTCCTTTCTGTTTTTAACAAGTTGCGGCGTCTGACTTTGAAATCAGCTTTGGCGCATGACGCCTATTTTTTCACCTGTAAAGTCAGGGAACAGAACTTTGTCGTTTTTGATGTTCAGGTGTTTCCCGGCTACTTCGCTGAAAATGCTCCGGAAATCGGTGGTGACGGGCAGGTCGCGGCCGTCTTCCAGGTTTTCTTTGACCAGTGGCGGCACGTATCCGTGCACGAGGCCACCGTTCACGTCATTGCCCAAGACGAACAGGCAGGAACCTCGACCATGGTCGGTGCCGTTGCTGCCGTTCTGGTGCACGGTGCGGCCAAACTCGGTCATCGTCATTACGTTCACGTCATCCTGGTAGGCGTCCAGATCTGTCCAAAAAGCGGTGATGCTTTGGCTCAGGTCATTCACGTTTCGGGCAAATGTACCATTGGACGTACCCTGGTTATAATGCGTGTCCCAACCGCCCGACTCGGCGAAAGCCACTTCCAAACCCACATCCATCTTGATCATCTGCGCAATCTGCTTTAGTGATTTCCCTAAGGCGCTATTTGGGTACACGGCGTTGTTGGCTGGGATGTAGTTCTTGGAATCGATTTTCTGCAGCATCTTCACGGCCTCGAAGCTTTCTTTGCCGGTTTTGTTCAGCAGCGAGGAAGAGGTTTGGTCGTAGAGGTCCTCAAAGTTCTTAGAGGCCACCATCGCAGCTTTCTCGTTCCCGCGCATCTGCACCCCGAAGTCCTGCAGGTTGCTGATGGCAATAGCGGCATGGTCGCCATAGAAGGAGCGCGGTAGCGAGGAGGTGAGGCTGACCGCTTGGAACGGGGTGGCCTCGTGACCCAGTAAGCCAACGGCCCGGTTGAGCCATCCGCTGGCGGTGCCTTTGTCAAAGGGAGTGCCCGTTTCCATGTAATCCTGCGCATCGAAGTGGGAACGGGTAGGGTTGGGCGATCCCATGCCATGTACAATGGCCAGGCGCTTCTCCCGGAACAAAGGCTCAAAAGACCGCATGGCCGGGTGCAGCCCGAAACGCCCGTCTAGGTCCAGCAAGGGATTGGCCGAAGTCTGGGCAGCAGTCATGAACAAACTGGGACGAGCCTCTTTCAGGTGTTCATCGGTGAACGGAGTAACCGCCATTAAGCCGTCCATGGCGCCCCTTTGGAAGATGCAGACCAGAATCTTGTTTTTCTTGTACGGCAACGCCAGTTTGTTGCTACCCGCCGCCTGCGCCAGAAAGTTGGGCACGCCGCCCAACCCCGCTGCGAAAAGCGCCAAAGCCCCTGATTTTAGAAATCCTCTTCTGGTAGTCATCTTGCTCTCATTTGGCTTTAAAACGAATTTATCTACGCTGAAACTCAGGGGAACCAATAATAATGCCTACTACTTGCGCCAGCATGGGCGTATTTCCTCCTTTAAGGGAGGACGCTGGAGTATTGGCGGGGTTCTTTTTCACGTTCCTAGCCTCTTTATTCCCTGACTCCATCATCATCTGGTCTTCCTGTTCCTGGGGTTCTTTTTGGGCGAGGGCAGGCTTCTTGTTAGCGGCGGCATCCACTTTCTTCCCGAAATCAGGGTCATTCAGGGTGGGGGTTAACCGCTTGATGGTGGCTTCCAGGTTCCGCTCGGGCAGCAGAAATTGACTGTAGGTGAGCAGGGCTGCTTGGGCGCTCTCTGGTTCCCGGTTCTGGTTCAGGGACATCAAATCGAAGGAAATGCCTTTTATCTTCTGCGATGCCAAAGCTAGACCAAAGTTCATGCGGTTGAGCAAGGAGCCGGTGTTGATCCAATAGGTGCCTTTGTCTGGAAAACCAGTGGGGGCTTGGTAGTAATACATTTTCTCGCCCATTTTCGTAATCCAGGTGTAAAGCTGCTTAGGCTCCTGCACCTCGGCATTCAGGCTACGCACCGAGCTGATGGCCAACTCAAACGGAGACTTCGTCTTTTCCCGCAGGGCTTCTTTTCCCCAGAACTCGGGCGCAGCCACCATAGTCAGCAGTACTTCCCTGATGTCTCCATCCTTTTCCCGGAAGGTTTTAGCCATCTTGTCAATCAGGGTCTGAGAGGGCCGGTCATTCACGAACCGAATGGCCAGTTTGGTGGAGATGAACTTTGCCGTAGAGGGATGGTGAGCCAGAAGTTTGATGAGTTTCAGGCCTTCTTCATAGCCTCCGCCCGCCGGAAAGCTGGTGCCCAATACTTCTTTAGGTCCCTGATCGTGCTTGTTTGCGGCAAACCAGAAATCACCTTCCTGAACAATGCCTTGCCTGGCCAATACCTCCGCCTGATTTGAATTTTTAGTCTCCGCCCTTTTACGGTTGAAGTAGTTCATCTCCGGGTTGATGGTCCAACCGGTTAAGATGCGCGCTGCCTGGGTTACGTCTTGCTGGGTATAGCCGCCGTCTACCCCCAGAGTGTGGAGTTCCATGATCTCACGGGCATAGTTTTCATTAAGGCCCTGTTTGTTTCTGACGGTCTTTATTTTCTGTGCCTGCTGCATTTTCTGCAGGGTCGTATCCTGTGCATGGAGTGTTGCAAGCATTTGTTCCTGGCGCTGTTGTTTCTGCTTTTGGGAATTCGTAGAAGAGGGAGTGGCAGCAACGCTTTTAAAATTATCCAGGTACGCCAGCATGGCGGGAGACTTAGCCGTAGCCAGAAGTATCGTCTCGAACTTGCCTAATACGTTTGGTCTGATTACGTCCCGCTCATAAGCGACAAGGTACAGGTCGCAGTTTTTATTGGTAAGCGACACGTTGAAATGGTTAAACCAAAAGCTGGTGAGTATCTCCTGTAGCTGGTTTTCTGAATAAGCCGCCCGTATGATTTTCTGATCGATTAGCTCCTGGTACAGGTCTCCCTGGTTTTTAAAGCCTTTCTCCCGCATATAGGCGCCCAGCTTTTCCCGTTGCGCAATACGGCCTTCTTTGGTAAGTTCGCTGTTCTTAAGGGAATCTAAATGGAAAACGCCTTCCTGCATCCCTAGCTTTAGGATCTGCCCTTTCTGCGGATAAGAGTACACAATCTGCTCATTAGACATCTTCAGGGATCGGTAAGGCGCCAATTTCTGCTCCAGAGCAGGGTCAGCTATGTTGGCCTGAAGTTGCAGCGCAAACCACTTTTCCAGTCCCATTTTTACCACCTCCTCAACCTGCCCCGGCTTGGCGCCGAAGGTGAAGCGACTAAGCAAATGGGCGGCCGCTTGCCGTTCTGTTAAACCCGCTTTTTTGTAGGGGAATTTTGCCACTTTGGGGAGAGGCTCTTCCGTGCCAATAAATGAGGAAAGCAGGAAAAAGGATAGTATGAAAACCAGTACCGGAGTGGGATGTCTAAAAATATTTTTCATACAGATAACTTATGTTTACCGCTAACCCAAAACCAATGCCTGATTTTAACCCATTTAAGCTCTTTAAAGCTATTTTTCTTCTTTATCAACAAGCTTGCAAGACGGTGTTTCAACCTCTCCCTACTGTTCTATGTACTTCGTTGTACCTTATTTATTGATTCAACTAAACCGGTTACATACAGTGAATTATGTTCTCGCCCGCTTTCCTTTTTAGATTAAAATTAGCAACAATAGTTTAAACGTGATTGAAAATATTCTATTATACCTTAATAAGGTCATATAGTTTGTTTCGGGTTCTGATGAGATAAAAAAGATTAACTGAGAAGTTAGATGCTAGTAACGATGGGGTTTGTTTTAGGCCACTTTTATAGAAAACAGGCTCAAAATAGAAGAGGATGTTGTGGGTCTCTTTGAACTGAGGACTAAAATGCTTTAAGGCACGTAGTATGGAATTAGTTTGGCGTAGCTAACTGTAAAGTTGTTTTAGGATTATTTTCTAAAAAGGAGCTTAAAGCTGAGAGATACCCTACATAAGGGCAAACAAAAAGGGAAGCCGTTGGGCTTCCCTTTTTCAATATACTGACAGCAAAGTCTATTCAACGGTTACTGATTTCGCTAAGTTGCGGGGTTGGTCTACGTTACAGCCGCGCAGTACGGCAATGTGGTAGCTCAACAACTGCAAAGGAATCACCGAGATCAACGGCATCAGGGCTTCGTGGGTACTAGGCACCTCAATTACAAACTCAGCCATCTGCGGGATCACGGTGTCACCTTCGGTCACGATCGCGATTACTCTACCTTTACGAGCCCTTACTTCCTGTACGTTAGAAACAATCTTCTCGTAAGAACTGTCTTTGGTAGCGATCACCACCACCGGCATGTTCTCATCGATCAACGCAATAGGTCCGTGCTTCATTTCTGCCGCCGGGTATCCTTCTGCGTGGATGTAAGAGATTTCTTTCAGCTTCAAAGCGCCTTCCAGAGCAACCGGGAAGTTAAAGCCACGGCCCAAGTAGATGAAGTTGGTGGCATCTTTGAAGATCTCAGAGATTGCCTGGATTTCTTTGTCTAACTGAAGCGCTTGCTCTACTTTGGCAGGAATTTTCTCCATCTCCAACATCAAGCTACGTAAAGCAGTTAATTCCATGGTGCCGCGCATCTCCGCAATCATCATCGCGATGAGCGAGAGAACCGTAACCTGGGCAGTGAAGGCTTTGGTACTAGCTACCCCAATCTCTGGACCAGCGTGGGTATATGCACCTGCATCGGTTGCCCGCGCAATAGAAGAACCTACCACGTTACATACTCCAAAGATCATGGCTCCTTTAGCTTTGGCCAATTCCAAGGCAGCCAAGGTATCAGCCGTTTCTCCAGACTGGGAAATAGCCACCACGATATCTCCTTCACGGATTACCGGGTTCCGGTAACGGAACTCAGACGCGTATTCCACCTCAACCGGGATACGGGCAAATTCCTCGATCATGTACTCAGCTACTAAGCCAGCGTGCCAGGATGTTCCACAGGCCACAATGATAATGCGGTCAGCGTTTTTAAAACGGGTAGCATATTCTCTGATGCTGGACATGGTCAGTTGCGTATTTTCGGCCACCAAACGGCCACGCATGCTGTCCATGATAGAACGGGGCTGCTCAAAGATCTCTTTCAGCATGAAGTGCGGGTAACCACCTTTTTCAATGGCTTCCAGCTCCAATTCCAGTTTCTGGATGTAAGGCGTCTGTACCACGTCTTCTTTGGTACGAATGTCCAGGACACCGTCTTTGATGACGGCAATCTCGAAGTCATTCAGGTATACTACTTCATTGGTATACTCAATGATGGGAGTTGCGTCTGAAGCCAGGAAGTACTCTCCTTTGCCTACGCCAATCACCAATGGACTTCCTTTACGGGCAGCTACCAGTTGGGTAGGAGAATCGTGTGAAATTACCACAATAGCGTAAGCGCCTACTACTTCGTGCAAGGCCAGGCGTACAGCCTCAGCTAAAGAAACATTGCTGTTTTTCTGTACATCCTCAATCAGGTTAACGAAAACCTCAGAGTCAGTATCACTGTGGAACTCGTAGCCTTTGTTAAGTAAGTGCTTCTTGAGAGAAGCGTAGTTCTCAATGATGCCATTATGGATAATAGCGATCTTCTTGGAGGTTGAGTAATGGGGGTGCGCGTTGGCATCATTCGGCTCTCCGTGGGTTGCCCAACGGGTATGGCCAATACCAATGGTGCTGCTGGTGTCCTGAGAACCAATATGCGCTTCTAAATCGGCAACCTTTCCTTTCTTTTTGAAAACCTTAAGGTCACCATCGTTCAGTAAAGCAACTCCGGCACTATCATAGCCGCGGTACTCCAAACGCTTCAATCCTTTCAAGATAATGGGGCAGGCTTCTCTCTGACCTACATAAGCTACTATTCCACACATAGTGATGTAATCTACTTTTTAGCTAGGGGTATAAAAATAATTATTGAGCAGTTGAATAGAAGAGTCTCAGCTTGATCCGTCGCTCAGCGCTGGGGCTTTGATTGGCTTCAAGAATGGCCCGGTTTACGGTTTGGGCTAAATTGCTGGGCGTAGAAAGAGAACTACTCACGTTAGATGGCAGAAGAATCAGGCCATTGTTCGCTCTCACGTTATAAAGCAGGTTCTGCATGTAGCTGGTAATGTTGACTACATACACATAGCCTCCTTTTTTCCCTCTGTACTGAAGAGTAGCAGGCGTAGTAGAACTTTCTGCCAGCAGAGCACTGGGTATCCCTTGGTTTAATGCGATCCTGTTAGAAGTTGTTGCTTCCACCACTGAAATCACCGGAGGCAGCATAGAGGAGTCTTTTCTGGAGATCACCGTAGACTCTACCACTGGGATAATCAACTCTGCTTTGTTGATGGCAAGGTTCTGCTCTCTCCCTGAAACCGTTTTCCGGAAGTTGGAGATATGCGGAAGTTCTATTTTGGTCACGAGTCCTGTTCCGGCCTGCAGATACGTCCGGTTGCCCGCTTCCTGAGAGGACAGGCTGCTGGCATTGGTGGTCAAAGAAGCCAAAGAAGTACCGGTTCTGTCTCCTTCAATCTGGTTGTAATACCGGTCAGTGAAAAGCAAAGTAGTAGTCTTGGCAATGTTCTTCTTTGACTTGTAGTGCAACGTTAAGGTGGTATTGGTAGACGTTGGCAAGAACCCGATGATGCTTCCTTGTTCGTCAGAACCGGCAGCAGGCACCAGAGCCAGACCGTTCATGACATTAATAAACGCCGCGGTGCCACTTGTCTGCGCTAAAGTCTGCAAAACCTCGTTGGCGAAGCTTCCCGTAAGCTTTATCCTAACCACAACCGGAAGAGTCTGACTGGTGTCAGTAGTGCTTTTATAGGTAGTGTTAGGCTGCGGTTTAAAGGTGACAGAGCCTACAGGGGTGTTATCATACGTTAAAGCTTCAGAGGTGAAGTAGGTTTCATCATCTCTGAAGGCTTGCGTAAGCCGGTGCACGTTCATGGAGATTTCCTTGGTGGTATCTCCGAAAGCATAATTATAATCCAGGTTAATAATCAGAGAGTCGGCACCTCTGGAGACATCAATAGAGTCTGCATTGGTAGGGAAAGAAAGAGGAGCAAATTCAGCGTAGGTTTTGGCCGTTACTGTTCCAAAAGCATTGTCTGAGATTCTGCCTACTTGCACCCGCGTTGCGCCTAAACCAATAATGGAATCTTTCAACAAAACCGTAGAAGCCCTTACAGTAGCCGTGTCTGTGTAGGAAGTCCCAATCTGCGTGCCTGGTTCCTGAAGTTCCAGGCCAATAGCCGTAGGGTCTTCGCAGGCGGTGAAAAAGAAAGAGGATATAAAGAGTACAGCTGCTGCTTTACTAATTCGCAAGTTCATTATACAGGTTAAAGTAAGAATCAAGGGTGTTTTCGTCTGAGCTAATGGTGTTGATCTGCTTGGTGTTGTTGTACTCCTGAAACATTGCATTGAGGTTGTCACTGAAATCCTCATTTGACTTGATCACCATATCAGCGTACTGCATGCCCATTTTGATGAATGCACCAAAATCACCGGCTCTCAGGTTAGTCAGCATTTCATCTTCAATGTCCAGCATTTTGGCTTTCTCCAGCAAATCACCCTCAAATTTGTGGGCGAACTCGCTGTTGTACACAGAGAAAACAGATTTTGCCGTCTTGAAAATAGGATCATTCTTGTAGGTGCTCTTCAGGTACAGCGGAATCAGGCTTGTCATCCAGTCATTGCAGTGTACAATATCCGGCGCCCAGCCTAGTTTCTTCACGGTCTCTAACACACCTTTGCAGAAAAAGATGGCCCGCTCATCATTGTCTGGATAAAATTTATTGTCTTTGTCCACCAAAACGGATTTGCGGTGGAAATAGTCTTCGTTGTCAATGAAATATACCTGTAGCTTGGCATTAGGAATAGAGGCTACCTTGATAATCAGGGGTTTTTCCTCTTCGCCTACGGCAATGTTTATGCCAGAAAGGCGGACAACCTCATGCAAACGGTTCTTGCGTTCGTTGATCAGCCCAAAGCGGGGCACAAAAATCCGAACTTCCATCCCACGCTCTTGCATCGCTTGTGGCAACATCCTCAGGAATTCCGCTACTTTTGTGGTTTGCAGAAAGGGATCAATCTCAGTGGCCGCGTATAAGATTCTCAATTTGGACATAGGTTGGAGTGATTAAAAGTAAATAGGCAACAGTCATTGCGAAATGCAAAATTAAGCAATTATCGGCTGATTCTCAATTTATTTGAATAAAATCCTACCTTTGGCGTTTTTTGTCACTATCTAATTAAATCCGCAGCCCTCCATGTTGCAGCTTACTTCTTTATCTGATATCCGGCGCCACACAGAGCTGCTGCGCCAGCAAGGCAAACGGATCGGTTTTGTGCCTACCATGGGTGCCTTGCACGAGGGGCATCTGTCTCTGCTCAGGGCCGCCAAAAAGCAGAATGATGTGACCGTGTGCAGTGTTTTCGTGAACCCAGTGCAGTTCAACAACGCGGAGGATTACCGCCTGTACCCGCGACTGCTGGAGAAGGATGCCCAGATGCTGGACCAGGAAGGCTGTGATATCCTTTTCGCCCCCACGTCTGAAGAAATGTACCGGCAGAAAGCCATCCTGTCCTTTGATTTTGGGGAACTGGAGCGGGTGATGGAAGGGGCGCACCGCCCGGGGCACTTCAATGGGGTGGCCACGGTAGTCAGCAAACTCTTTCATTTGGTGAAACCGCACCAAGCCTTTTTCGGGCAGAAAGATTTGCAGCAGTTTGCCATCGTGCAGCAATTAGTCCTTGACCTGAGTTTTGACCTAGAGTTGGTGTGTTTCCCTATCATAAGGGAGGAAGATGGTTTGGCCATGTCTTCCAGAAACCGGCGCTTAAGCTCAGGGCAACGGCAAGTGGCGCCCAAGTTATTTGAGGCGCTGCAGCTTCTGCGGGAAAAACTGCGCACCGCTACGGTAGAAGAAGCCCGGAAAGAGGCAGAAGCGTTTTTGGCCTTGTTTCCGGAAATCAGGCTAGAATACCTGGAGGTGGTGCATGCCCAGACGCTACAGCCCCTGGAAGAAGTGAATGAAAACGTGCCGGTAGCCTTGTGCCTGGCTGCTTTTCTGGGTGAGGTGCGGCTCATTGACAACGTTCTGCTGTAAACGCCGGCGCTATCTGGAAAGCAGTGCGCGAACAATCTGCTTGTCTCATAAATAATCTCTAACTTTGCATGTTTTTAGATTATTTTGATGCAGATTGAAGTTCTTAAATCCAAGATACATCGGGCTAAGGTAACGCAGGCCGAGTTGCATTATGTGGGAAGCATTACCATAGACGAAGATCTTTTGGATGCAGCCAACATGGTTCCCCATGAAAAAGTAACAATCGTGAACGTGAACAACGGCGAGCGGTTCGAGACTTATATCATTAAAGGGGAACGGGGCAGTGGTATGATCTGCCTGAATGGACCGGCGGCCCGCAGGGTTCAGGTAGGGGATATCATCATTATCATCTCTTATGCTTTGATCAATTTTGCGGACGCCCGTACGCACGAACCCACGGTTATTTTCCCTGACCAGCACAATCGGCTAGTATAGTTCGCCCTGGCATGAAGAAAACCGTCACCGTACTGAAATACCTGTTGCTGCTGGCAATATCGGTGTTCTTGATGGGGTATGCGTTGCGTAGCATCAATTTTGCGGCGGTAAAGGCAGAACTGGCGCAGGTAAGGTATAGCTGGGTCATTGCCACGGTACTTTTATCGGTGGCGGGGTATGTGAGCCGGGCTATCCGCTGGCGCATGCAGTATGCCCCACTGGGATATAAACCAACCAATTCGCAGACGTACCATTCCCTGATGGTGGGGTACCTGGCCAACATTGTTCTGCCCCGGGCGGGCGAACTGATCAGGTGTACCTTGCTGAGGCGCTCGGCAAATGTGCCGGTGAATGTCTCCATAGGCACCGTGATCACAGAGCGGGTCATTGATCTGGTCATGCTGCTGGTGTGCATGGGCCTTACCTTGTTGCTGGAGTTTGAGCGCCTGAAAGACTTTTTCCTGGAGATTTTCTCTGAACGGTTCAGTAGTTTTCAGCAGAACCTGCAGACGCTCTATATATTAGGAGCTGTTGCCGTCATCGGGGCTGGGATTACCATTGGGTATATCTACCGGAACCTGGAGAAGCTACGCAGAAACCCGGTCTTCAGGAAACTGAGTGACTTTGCGCGCGGACTCTGGGAAGGCATTTTCAGCATCAGTAAGATGGAGCAGAAAGGCGCTTTCATTTTCCACACGCTCTTTATCTGGGTCTCCTATTTCCTGACCACCTACCTTGCTTTCTTTGCATTGCCCAGTACGCAGGACCTCTCCTGGCAAGCCGGCATGGCTATTCTGGTCGTGGGCGGGTTGGGCATGGCGGCGCCGGTGCAGGGCGGTATAGGGGTATACCATATTCTGGTGAGGACGGCCCTTCTGCTGTATGCCGTGCCGCTGGACAAAGGAATGGCCTACGCACTCATCACCCATACCTCGGGAGCCCTTCTAGTGGTGGTCATGGGCGGAATTAGCTTGGTGGTGAGTCTTGCTCAAACCAAAAAACAGCCGGCAAAGCAAGTCGCTTAGGTTGTTTTCAGCCTCTTTTCCTTAAATCAGGTTTAAAACAGAAATCCTGTTTTCCCGTTTTGTTTTCAACGGGGTAGCCCTTTCCTGTTTATTCGTTTTTTCACCAATCCTTAGAATATGCTTCCTTCCGAAGAGAAAATCGTGACGCTTCCTCGGCTATTGTCTAAAGTAGAAGAATGGCGGGCGCAAGGGCAGAAGATTGTGTTCACCAACGGGTGCTTTGACATCGTGCACATGGGCCACGTAGATTATCTGGAGCGGGCACGGCTTTTAGGAGACAAGCTGGTGATAGGCCTGAATACTGACCAATCTGTCAGTAGAATAAAAGGGCCTTCCAGGCCATTACAAGACGAAATGTCACGTATAAGGGTTATGGCATCCTTTTGGTTTACAGATGCTATAGTGTTGTTTGACCAGGAAACCCCGCTGGAATTGATTGAAGCGGTAGGGCCAGACATCTTGGTGAAAGGCGATGATTATGCCCTGGAAAACATAGTAGGGCATGACGTGGTTCTGGCAAGAGGAGGCGCCGTGAAAACCATTCCGCTGGTGAAGGGGTATTCTACTTCACAGGTGGTGCGTAAAATCCTGGGAGACCAACAGTGTTAACCTTAAAAGAGAGAAAGAAATGGGCGGTATTTGGATAATAATGATTGCAATGATGCTGGCCTCGGCGTTGGTCAGCTGGATGTTGAAAAGCAAGTTTGAGAAGTACTCCAAGCTGGGGCTCCGGTCGGGGCTCAGCGGACGCGAGGTCGCGGAAATGATGCTAGCCGATAACGGGATCACCGATGTACGGGTCATCTCTACCCCGGGTAGACTGACCGACCACTACAACCCCGCCGATAAAACCGTGAACCTGAGCGAACCGGTGTACGAGGGTAGAAGCGCCGCCGCGGCTGCCGTAGCAGCCCACGAATGCGGGCATGCCGTGCAGCACGCGAAAGCCTATACCTTCCTGAAGTTCCGTTCAGCCATGGTTCCGGCCCTGAGCGTGGCCAGCCGCTACATGCAGTGGATTCTGTTAATTGGTGTCCTGTTGATCCAGACTACGCCAATTCCATTGGCAATTGGTGTGCTGTTGTTTGCCTTGACTACCCTGTTCAGCTTTATCACACTACCAGTGGAGTTTGACGCCAGCAAGCGCGCCTTAGCCTGGATGGATACTCGGGGTGTGGTGACAACCCAGGAGCACGGCATGGCCAAAGACGCTTTGAAATGGGCCGCCATGACGTATGTGGTAGCCGCCATCGGTTCATTGGCGACGCTTCTTTATTATGCTTCCATGCTTACCGGACGCAGAGACTAGGAACCTTTAGGTCAGTTATATGTAAAAGAGGACAGCGCAGGTTGTCCTCTTTTTTTGTGGGCTGCATCTCCGTTTTCAGGCTGTTTTAAAGAAGTAGCATTGAAACCTAACAATTGTTAGCTTTGTTTTAAGTTTAGTCTAGAGTAGGCTGCTTGCATACTAAATTTTGTTTAATTTTGTTTATCAAACATATCCCCTAAGGAATCATACTTAACGCATTATATGGACTTTAAACTAACCGAAGAACATTTAGCCGTGCAGGAAGCGGCCCGTGACTTCGCCCAGACTGAATTGTTGCCCGGAGTGATTGAGCGTGACGAGCACCAGAAGTTCCCCGCTGAGCAGATCAAGATGATGGGCGAACTGGGTTTCCTGGGCATGATGGTAGACCCTAAGTACGGCGGCGGCGGAATGGATACCGTTTCGTATGTGCTGGCCATGGAAGAAATCTCTAAGGTTGATGCCTCGGCCTCGGTAGTGATGTCGGTGAACAATTCCCTGGTGTGCTGGGGCTTGGAGAAATACGGAAACGAAGAGCAGAAGCAGAAATACCTGACGCGCCTAGCTACCGGTGAGATCATTGGCGCATTCTGTCTATCTGAACCAGAGGCTGGCTCAGACGCCACCATGCAGCGCACCACGGCCGTAGACATGGGTGACCACTACCTGCTCAACGGTACCAAGAACTGGATCACCAACGGCAGCACGGCATCGGTGTACCTGGTCATTGCCCAGACCAACCCAGAACTGCGCCACAGAGGCATCAACGCTTTAATTGTAGAAAAAGGGATGCCGGGCTTTGAAATTGGGCCGAAAGAGAATAAATTAGGAATCAGAGGGTCAGACACGCACTCCCTGATGTTCACTGACGTGAAGGTGCCAAAGGAAAACCGCATCGGGGAAGACGGGTTCGGGTTCAAGTTTGCCATGTCTACGTTGAACGGGGGCCGTATTGGCATTGCCTCGCAGGCACTGGGCATCGCCTCTGGGGCGTACGAGCTGTCGTTGAAGTATTCTAAGGAGCGTAAAGCGTTTGGCGTGCCTATTTCGCAGCACCAGGCCATTCAGTTCAAGCTAGCCGATATGGCCACTAATATTGATGCTGCTCGTCTGCTTTGCCTGCAGGCCGCCGCCGATAAAGATGCCCAGCGCGATTACTCAAAATCTGGCGCAATGGCCAAGCTTTTCGCCTCTAAAATAGCCATGGATACCGCCGTTGAGGCCGTTCAAATACACGGAGGGTACGGGTTTGTGAAAGAATACCACGTAGAGCGCCTCATGCGCGATGCCAAAATCACGCAAATTTACGAGGGAACATCAGAGATTCAGAAAATAGTAATCTCAAGGGAGATATTGAAATAGAAAAGTGGTAAATTAACGTTTAAGGTTGAATTTTAAGTATATAGTATTTGTCTGTTTATAAATATAGAACTTTTTTGTTTGATAACTTAAAAGATAAGTACTAATTTTAAACCGACAGACAACTTAAAAAATCAACATAAGTTAAAACCCTTTAACAAGTTCCCTTACATGGAAGATTACAATAAAATAATTGAGTCGCTGAAAGTGCGCTACATCAAGGCTAAAAACCTGGTGTTGCAGCAGCCGCTCACTGTGCGTAACTACTATGATGTTGGTAACAACCTCTTATTAGTGCACAACGGCATTGTTGCTTTCGGAGACGATAAACAAGTAGCAGAAGAGGGGCAATTGCTCTTCATCCCGGGTGGCCGGAGTACTAAGCTGTATTATGGAGATACCGAGAGCCGGGTTATCTCTAATGATGATTATATTACTACCAAAGACAAGTTTTTCAAAAGCAACAACGATCTTGACCTGATTGGCGAAGCCGATGACAGCCACAGCTTCGTGAGCTTTGAGGCCAAGGTATTTGACTCAGTGAACTTCTTCACTTCCCTGGAGGTGCCGGCGTTCGTGATTACCAGCAACAAGATGGCTACGCTGGTGATTAAGATTGTAGAGGAGAGCATGCAGGACTTGCCGGGCAAGGAGCGCATCATCAGCCTGTACACTGAGCAGATGGTGGTAGAACTGATCCGTTACATCTTAAAGAACAAGATGTTTGTGGAGCAGCTGGCTACCAACAGTACTTACTTTAAAGACCCACGCCTCATTGACCTGTTCAACTACATCAAAGAGAACCTGGGTGGCGACTTGTCTAACAAAGTCCTCAGCAACGTGGCCAACGTTTCTGAAGACTATGTAGGCCAGTACTTCAAAATGCTGACTGGTATCAACCCGCAGGACTACATTGAATACCAGCGTATGGAGCGTGCCGTATTCTTGCTGCGCACTACCAAGAAAAGCATCCGCGAGATCGGGAAAGATGTGGGGTACAAAGACACCGCGTACTTCTGCCGCCGCTTCAAGATGATGTTCGGGATTCCGGCCGGTAAAATGCGCCGTCGTGAGTCATCTATGAACGTGTAAGCATCTTATATTGAACTGGAAAGGCCCGCCACAAGCGGGCCTTTCTGTTTTAAGGGTGTTTTAGGAAAATGAGCCTTAAAACACATTTTATAGTATGTTGTAATGAGGCGTTTTCTTTGGATTTCCAGATCGGTTAGATGCTGAAAGAATAGCTGGTTTCTTTGGGAAGGAGACGGCTCCGGCGCAACCATGCCCGGGCCGTGGCCAGATCTGCAAAAACTTCGGCTTTAAAAGACTGCACATTGGCATAGAAGGCATCGGCGGTAGCCTCGGCAAAGGTCTCGGGGTTGACCACCAAGGCGTAGTGCCGCAAACCAGCTTTGGCGGCTTGCGGAGCCCACTCCTCTAGGGTCCAATCCAGGGAGTGGTTCCAGGAACCCACCATGGTACGGGTGTCTATGAGCATGTCACTGTAATCTGCCTCTTGCAAGGCCTTTGTATAAGCCTCCATCCCTGATCTAACCGTTTCTGGGGTAGAGTAGCCCTGCCAGGTAGCCTGTATCCAGCGGTTTTCATGATCTAAGGAAATAGTGAGATACACGTTCCCAAAGGCATTCACAAGGTCTGATCTCATAACACAGCCGTTTAAATAAAACACATTAAAATAGGAGGCAAGCCGGGCCAGTCTGCCCGCTCGCCTCTGCCAAAGACACGTGCCGCTCGCCTTCAGATATCTGTAAACGCTAGCGCCACCTGTTGTTCTTTGGGGTTCCTTCCCAAAAATTAAGCCAAAAACAGAAACGAGGAACAGGGGTGAGGCAACAGCAGGGTTTCACAGAGACCAATCGCCGGCGGCTTCTGGCTGGTAGATCACTTGTTCAATCTGGTAGCGCAGGGTTCCGCGTGGGGCCGGGCACTCCACTTCCTGGCCCACTTGTCTGCCCAAAATGGCAAAGCCTACCGGAGCCAGCACGGAAATCTTGCGGGTGGCCACGTCAGCGTGTTTGGGGTACACCAGGGTGAGTTCCAGCACGGTGTTGCTCTTCTTCTCGCGCAGGCGCACCTGCGAGTTCATGGTGACCACGTCTTCGGGTACTTGCTCGGCCGGAATAAGGGTAGCGGTGCGTAATTCCTTGCAAAGGCCCTCTACCATGGCGGCAGGGGCCACAGACCGTTGCGCCAGTACTAGCAGATGAAGACGTTCATAGTCTTGTTGGGTTAAATAAGCAGAAGCGTTCATATAGGTAAAAATCAAGGTGGATAGATATGCGAGAAGAGGATCCTTTCCCAGCTCCCAGCGAGGCGGTGAATAAGTACAGGCAAATTGTAGTGCGTGCTCATCACAGGGAAAAACCGGAAAAGAAGAAGCCGTTTCCAGCGGGAGATAAGAGAACATAAGTCCTCCATCTCTCGCTGGAAACGGCAAAAGGGAATGGTGCCGGATTATGCTTCCGGCTTACTTATTAAAGTCTTTGGGCGAGGTGAAAAAGAAAAGGCAATAGCCGTTCAGGACATCACGCAGGGAGGCATGATGAGACGCTGCCACCAAGCCGGAGAAAGGCTGCATAGCGGTGTTGGGTAGGTCTCTGAACGGATACATGTTTTAAAGGGGTATTATCAAATATAGCCCTAAAGGACATCAAAAGCAACAGGGGTACGCCTACTCCTGCGGAAGTGCCACGTTGAAGCGCTGTTTCACTTCACTTACCTCTGAGATAAACTGCGGACTCTTCTCAATGTGGTTGCCTACCACCAGAATATCGGCGCCGGCTTTCCAGGCGGCTTCGGCTTTCTCAGAGGTGTTCACGCCGCCGCCCACAATAATGGGCACCGAGACTGCCTGCCGCACGGCCTGGATCATGGCCGCATTTACGGGGTACATGGCGCCGCTTCCGCCGTCTAAGTACATGTACTGCAACCCCAACATCTGGCCAGCCAGCGCTGTGGCGGCGGCAATAGAAGGCTTGTCATGCGGAATAGGGGTGGTACCGCTCATGTAAGAGGCCGTGGTCTGGCGCCCCGAGTCAATGAGCATATAACCAGTAGGGTAAAGGGGTAGGCCGCTGCTTTGGAGCAAGGGAGCCGCCGCCACGTGCTGACCAATCAGGAAATCAGGGTTTCGGCCCGAGATTAGGGAGAGCAGCAGCATGCCATCGGCCTGGGCGTCTATGTAGAGGCCGCTGCTGGGGAACAGGATTACCGGTATGGAGCTGTGCTGCTTGATGTAGCTCACAAACGAGGCCTGGTCTGGGTTAGAGATCAGGCTGCCGCCCATGAAAAAGAAATCCACCTCGTGCCGATGGCTCAGCGTCAGGATCTCCTGGCAGCGGGCAACGGTGAGGTGGTCAGGGTCCAGGAGCACCGCCAATCGTTTGGGGCGGTTGGCGGTGTCTGGGGTATTAGAAACTGGAAAGAGGGGGTGATGTAAGCGGCTGGGCATTCGTGGTTGGGTCAGGCTGTAATTCGTAATCAACAGTGGTGCCTTCCACCAGCAGCGGCTGCGATAGGTTCGGCTGCGCTTTGGAAGGTTGGGTGTGCAGATGTTCTTCCACCACTTTGGTGAGGTAAACCATCAGCAGGGCCGCCAACTGTTGCTCCAATATCTTAAATAAATCTGACTGGAAGAATGCCTTCAGGCCAGAAGTTTCCTCTTTGTGCTGGAAACGACGGGGCGATGCCGCCACCGTGCCGGTATTGGGGTGGTAAAAAGCAGGATAGGTGCGTTCTATGGCGCTGTAGATAGGCTCATCGTCTTCCACCTCGGGGATAGAGGAAATCCAGGCGCGGTCTTCGGCACCTTTGAAGCGAGCCGGGTTCTCCAGGCGGTTGCTTTTCTTTTTCTTTTTGGGTTTAGCGTCTTTCCCTTTCCCAAAGGCTCTGCTCAAGAAATAGATGCCTCCCACCACGCCAGCGGCAATGGCCAGGTTTTTCCCCACTTTCTGGGACTGGTCTTTGAGGTCAGTGACATCGCTGAGTAAGGCATTTTTATATTCTTCCTTTTGACGCTCCAGAAACTCGCGGGGGTCATCAAAAAGCGGATTGTTTAGTTCGCTCATGGCAGCAGATATAGTTAGATGGTTTGGTCAGATTCATCGGTCTTGTAGATCGTATTCCGGAACGCCTTGTCGGCCATGCCCTGGAACACTTTCTTATCTAGCCCCACAATTAAAATCACGAGCAAGATAAGGTAAAAAAGGGTGATAATCCCGAAGCCCCAGAAACGGCTATCCAGCAAGTCGTTCAACAACAGGGCCAGGAATATGTTGAGGAACAGCAGCACCATGAGACCCACCAGCCCAAGCAACACCCCGTGGACGGTGCTCACAAAGATGCTTTTCAGCTTGGTTTGCAGATCAAGTTTGACCAGGTCAATGCGGGTATCAATGTACCCCATCAGGTTTGCTATGATGCTGTCGGTTTTACTTTTGTCTTCGGTAGCCATGTGTCGTTTTGTTGATGGTGCGTAGGAGATATACGGAACATCGGCGGAAAATATTCCGAAAAAATTCTTCCTCAGAAATCCATACGGATATAGGCTTCTTACGGATAACCCATCGGGTAAGATATCTACTGCCGTTTAAGGGCCCGTTTTCAGAAAATGAGGCAAAAACACAAGGGCACGTAGCCACCCAGGCAGACTATCACGTACTTTTGCTGATGGCATGGCGCCCCCACATTCCTTGAGCAAGAACTACTACCATATTTTAGGAGTCTCGTCTACGGCCACCCCCGCCGAGATCAAGGCGGCATACAAGCGCCTGGCCCTGAAACTGCATCCAGACAAGAATCCGCACAGCCCCCACGCCGAGGAGCGTTTCAAGCTGGTGAATTCTGCGTACCAGGTGCTGTCTAACCCCAAGCGGCGGGCGGCCTTTGACCTGCAGCAGCAATACGAGCAGCAACGGCGGCAGGCCCAGGCCTACACCACGCCCCGCTACCACCATACCCGCAACCCGGCTGGATTCCAGGAACGGCATTACCGGCAGCGGGCCAAACAACACACGCACTTTTCGCGGCGCGATCTCCAGATCATTATTGGGGGAGTGTTGCTCACGGTCTTGCTGATCTTCGGGCTTAAGTTCGGGTGGGAGAAGATCGCCTCGGGTAGGGCCATGAAGCAGGCGCGGCAAGCCGAACAGCAGCGCCACTGGAAGAAAGCAGACCAGGCGTATTCCGATGCCCTGGAATATAAGCCGGCCCTGGAAGAGGCGCGGGTGCGCCGCGGGGCCATTCGGCTGGCCTATCTGAAGAACCCGGCCGGCGCCGTGGAAGACTACACCGTGGCCCTGAAGGAAAACGCAGCCCCACCCGCTGCCTGGTACGCGGCCAGAGGCAAAGGTTACCTGCAAACCAAACAATACCTGAAAGCCCTGCGGGACCTGGACAAAGCCCTCACCCTGGACCAAAACCAGACCGATGCCTACCTGGACCGCGGTCTGGTGCACTTGCAATGGGAAGATGACTGGACCGCCGCCGCCGCTGACCTGAGCACCTACCTGCAGAAGATACCCAATCCCTCGGCCAAAGCCACCGAAGCCCTGCTGTACCGCACCTTCGCGTATTACAGAATGCAGGAACTACAGAAAGCCTGGCAAGACACCGAGCAGGCCCTTCGGCAATCGCCTTCCAACGCCAAAGCCTTCTACCTGCAAGCCAAGATAAAGCAAGCGCAGGGCGACTCTCTGCGGGGCTGCGCCTTGCTGACGAAAGCTGCCCAACTGGGCTTTAAAGTAGCCGCCCAGGAAGCTTCTTTTCAGTGTGAGCCGTAAACCCTAAAACAGCAAAGCGGCTGTCCCTGACTGTTTTTCCTGCGGATGTGATGGGTTCAGCACTGGGCTGTTTCCACGTTGTTTTCAGTAAAAGACCCTCAAAACAGAAGTTGCCCTGTCGTTTCAAATCCAGGGAAGTGCTTTCCTGAAAGATACCTGCTATGATTGGACGCCAAGCTGATTTTTTATAGCTAAAAAGTGAAGACTCCTTTTACCTTTGCTTCAGCGCGCAGGCTCCGGCCTTCTGAGAGCAGAATCTTCAGGAGAATGGGGGTAGCCTGCGGTTAGGTTGTCTTTATTAAATGTAGTCTCTGCAGACAGAGGCCTTGCATAAGGTAGAAAAGCTGCTTTTGCCGTTGATTGCCATCTCAGGCCAGGCCCGAAATGGATTCTGAACCAAGGGCTCGTACCCTGGTTTTAACCTGCCGTTCTTCAGGGTTCAAGAATTGCTTGGCATATCCCGGAGAACACCTGTAAACTGATCTTGCCATTTCCTGTGGGTGGCATCCTTCTACGCCGCGGAAAGAGGTAACCCAATCTCCGCAAACCACACCGCTAAGAAGTTGTTGATGGCTTTTTAGTTTTTCCGCTTACTATGATGAAACGCTTACCCTTCCTATTGCCCTTTCTAATGCTTCTGGTTTCCTGCGAGGAGCTTTTTGAGTATCACCCCAACCAAATCCGGCTGAAAAGCGACGAGAAGAACCTCACGGCTTTGAACCTTCAAAGAATAGCCCGCCAGCCGGCCGGGGATACGTTGCGCCTCCTGGTGATGGGAGACACCCAGCGCTTTTATGACGAGACTGTAGACTTTGTGCGCGCCGCGAATTCCTTTTCTGACATTGACTTTGTGATTCACCTGGGCGATATCTCTGATTTTGGCATGTCAAAGGAGTTCCAGTGGGTGCATGATATCATGAAAGACCTCAGATGGCCTTACCTCACCGTGATCGGGAACCATGACTTGTTGGGCAATGCCCGCAAGGTGTACCAGCAGATGTTCGGGGCCCTGAACTACACGTTCGTCTACGGGCACACCAAGTTTGTCTTCCTGGATACCAACGGCCGCGAGTATGGGTTCAACGGCCACATTCCTGACCTGGATTGGCTAGCGGAAGAGCTTCGGCCCGAAGCAGACGAAACCTGGAGCCAGGCCATTGTGGTGTCCCACATCCCACCTTTTGACTCCGATTTTGACGCTGCCCTGGAAATGCCCTTTCACGAGGTGCTTTCCAACAGCGGCAAGGTGTCTTTGAGTTTGCACGGGCATCGGCATGGCTGGAGCTCAGAAACCACCTATGATGATGACATCCTTTACCATGTGACCACCACCGTGAAGAAACGCGGGTTCACTTACCTCAAGGTGTGGGACAGAGGATATGCGGTAGAACAAATAAGCTACTAGAGATGAGACGCGCCACGTTTATTCTTCTCCTGCTGGGGGTGGTTCTTCTGGGTTCTTTCCCCGCATTTAGCCAGGCTCCGGAAAAAGAACTATCGCCCTACTACGCCAAGCTCCAGTTTGCCGGTGAGATAGGTTTGGTCTCCGGCGGCATCGGGCGGCAGTCGTTCAACCGGAAACTGGAGACGGATCTCTCACTGGGGTATCTGCCTAAGAAGTTCGGGGGAGATCATATCCTCACGGTCGCCCTGAAGTCGTCGTTGCTGCCTTTCAAGCCCATCAGAATCAAAGCCGTGGATTGGTACGCTTTCACGACGGGTATGCAGGTGAGCTACACATTCGGCGGAGATTATTTCGCCTCTGAGCGGTATTTGAGCCGCTACCCCAACAGCTATTATCGGTTTTCCACCGCGCTGCACCTGTACTTCTTTGCCGGCGGGCAAGTGAATTTCACCAGGGTGAGGCCGCTGCATCGGTTCAGTGGGTATTATGAAGTGGGCACCCTGGGAGAGTACCTGGTCTCGTACGTGCAGAACCCGCGTTATCTGGACCCCGGCAAAATCTTCCACCTGGCCTTGGGAACAAAAATGCGCCTTTGAAAGAGGGAATATCACTGAACAGCTTATAGGGGAGTTCTCTGGGAGCTTCTTTGGGCAGTGAGGTTGTTTTAAGGCACTTTCAGGAAAAACAGGCTAAAAATTGAACACTGGCAAGAACTGTATTAGACAATTAAGGCAGATACAAACTCTTGGCGGAATGCTCTCGTTCTAGATTCTGTGTGAATCAGTGGACAGGGAAAGCCTCTCCATGCCGGGATATCTCTCCAGAGCCGGGCAGATGTGCGTTTTCGTGCCGTTTTCAGGAAACAGGTGATAAAGCAGTACGGTCAGACAGAACGGGGCCTTGCTGTGAAAAAGGTGGAGGAATATGCTGCCTTCCCTGCATCCATAAATAAAAAAACGGTATCTTAAGCACTAAAGCAGGGTTATGGAGCGTATGAGAGAACATTAAGGCCAATGCAGCGATGGAAATTAAAGTGAAGGAATTTAGCCAATTGCCCCTACCTGATCAGATTAGATGCGTGCAAAGTACCGGGCGGTACCTGCACGCGCGCATAAAGGGCTGGTGCCACATCAGTTTATATTTTATGGGTACTTTTTACGCCGAAGTCTGGCTTCTGGAACACTGCGACAGCATTGGCATGATCAGGACCTTCACCTCCCAGGAACAACTGGATCCTTACCTCAAAACCACCTCTATGGAGAAACTGGTACACGAGCTGTTACAGGAAGAAAAATAACTTACGTTTCTACTAGGGTCATTTTCAGGCCCAGCCACGTTCCGTCAGGCGCCTTGCCCATCACATAGGCCTGCACCTGTATTTGCCCCACTCTGTACACCCGCACCTCCTGTAAATTGGTTTCCAGCCACTGCAACAACGCTATAAATCGTTGAGCAATGGCTTGCTGGGCCGGTTCCTGGTCTGGCGACGTGCGCACCATGTTCCGGAAGAAATAAGCAAGCTCCACCTGCTCTACAGGCTGACCGTTCATGCCTAAGGCCTTCAGAAAATCAGCTCCCGAGGAAAGTGAAACCCCGGTGGGCAAAGAGAACGGCTCCAACGGAGACTCGCTCTCACTGATGAATAACAAGCCTTGGGCAGCTTGCGTTAATTGCGGAAGTAGGTAGGACATCTGTTAAAAGGTTAAAACCGCAGCAGAAGGAAATCGCTTCCGCATCAAAGAGAAATAGCATCTATGCGATGGCCTTCCTAATGAAACCAGTACGTGGCATTTTTCTTCCGCTGCGGGTAGTTTGAAGTAGAATTATTGAGTTGGGCCGTTGTCTACGCGGGCTTCAATGGTGCTTTGGATGGTAGAAGGCACGTTGGAAAGAATGTTGTACCCCGTGGCGGCCTCAATAGCATCTACCGTGGTGCGGTAAGAGCCCCAGGTACTGCTGATGCTGGTGGTGTTAGGCGTGTTCACCGCAATGACGCGGGTGCTGGAAGTCACGCGGCTTACGTCACCGGAGCCATTGGGCAGCACCACAATCACTTTCCAGATACGGTTAGGCACGGTTACTTTGCCGGCGGCAATGGTTTCTTTGTATCCGTTGAGGCCGGTTCCGCCTACCCCATAGCTTCCCATGATCACGTACAGTTCGTTGCCCGCATTGATCAACGTACGGCAGTAGTTCTCCAGGTTAGCCCAGGTCTGCTGGTTATTGGGTCCCGCCTGCGGAATCATGTTGGACATCAGAAACGTGGCCGAGTTATCAGCTACAGTAAGCGTGCGGTCAGCCGAAGGGCAATTATGGCCCCGGTCAAAGCCGCTGCCGGTGTAGTCAGAGGTCTGTACTTTATAAAAGGCACTAGGCAAGGAAGTATCGGCCCGGAAATCATCCTGGCGGGGAGCGCTGCCTACCCACGCGCTGCTCAGATGCCAGCTCACCCAGTTGGGCGTGCCCCGGTAGCTGTTGTAGGACATGGCGTACTGCGGTTTGCTCACCAGGTAATTGCTGTAGCTGGTACCGGCAGCACTGGGGTTGCCCATGGCCAGGTGGCTGTCCTGGGTGGCGGTGGCGCTGTCAGTGGAGGTCTGGCTCAAAGGCGCGCTCGGCTCCACATCTTCCACAGAACAAGAGGTACCGAAACCCAGCGCGAGGGCCAGGAGCAGGGGGAGATAACGTTTTTTCACGAAGGTTGGGTTAGTTTGATTATTTGAAGCAAGATACTAGCCTATAAAGTAGATGCAAGCTTTTCAATAGGAATATTAGGTGTTAAATAATTGTGACCGGACCTTCTGGAACAGGATTGGCTGCCTAGCTGATTAGAGGGTGTTTTTAGAAAACCAGGCGAAAAGCAGAGGGTTGCGGGCTGAGGTATCTTGCAGGAAACTGCTCATACGTGAATGAAGGACAGTTCTAAGGCCGGCCGGTGAAACAATTTATTTCAGGGCCTTGTACTCAGCAAAACTAAACGTAAGTTAGATTTTGAAAGCAGCGGGGGCTACCGGTAAATCGGAGACCAAGAGAGGAAAAGGGAGAGAAGCTGAACGAAGGAAAGAGGAAGGCCGCCCATGCCTTTCTGAATAGATCAAGAAATCAGATACATGATTCGTAAATCCACCTACGCGGCGGCTAAATCAGTGGCCGCTACCATAGAAAGCCATTTTGCCCAGCATCAGCACGAGGCTCGGGAAAGCGGAGCCCTCAATGTGGCGCCGGCTCCTTCTATGAAAGTGGTGGAAGCCCTCATTGATGCCGCGTTCTGGGCAAGCCTCCGGAAAGAGGAAGGCCAATCGCCCAGGATCTCCCTGGCTTTCCTGCCGCCTGAGCAAGCCGGGAAACCGCTCTTGTTCGCCCAGCGGCTTCCGCTTACGTCGCACAACCTCACCAAACTGGCGCCCGGCGTAGAACGCCCCGGCATTCACATTGGCGTCTGGAAAGAGCACGGCGAACTGTACATGTGGGGCACTACCCGCGAACTCCTCAGTTTCTGCTTTGTGCTGGATGTTTCTGAACCGGGTCTGCTGGTGGTCAAGCACCGGCGGTCTACCGGTTTCGGAAAGTTTGCGAACGTGGCGGTGCTCAAAGGCGATGTCATCAAGATTATTGACGAGGACAGCGACAGCCTCCCCGATTGCCCCGCTGTGGTTTCTTCTTTGCTGGGCTTCACCGCCCCGGCCTCCTGGAACAACTCAGTTAACGTGCTGGTGCAACTGGCGGTGTCTATGCGGGCGCACGGACGTGGCGGTACGCTGCTGGTGGTGCCTACGGGTTCTGAAAAATGGCATGAATCCATCATTCACCCCTTGCCTTACGCTGTGGCCCCAGCCTTCTCGGCGCTGAAGGAACTGATGCAGGAAGAAAAAGAGAACCGTGACCAGAGTCTCTGGCAGGGAGCCCTGCGCCGCGAGATAGACGGACTGGCCGGACTTACCGCCGTAGACGGAGCCACCATCATCAACGACCAACACGAACTGCTAGCCTTCGGAGCCAAGATCATCCGCTCAGACAGCAACGAACTAGCCGAGCAGATCGTGCTCACTGAGCCCGTGGTAGGCAACGAGCCCATCATCCTCCATCCCACCCAGAACGGCGGCACCCGTCACCTTTCCGCCGCCCAGTTCGTCCATGACCAACGCGACGCCATTGCCCTGGTCGCCTCCCAAGACGGCCGCTTCACCATCTTCAGCTGGTCTCCCTGCGAGAACATGGTCCATGCGCATCGGGTAGATACGCTGCTGTTGTAAGGTTTAGGGGCTGGTTTCTGGAAATTTAGTTCTAGGACAAGAAAAGTAACGAAGATATAAATTCAAAAGCACTTCAAGTTCAGTAAGCATGATTGACGTTACATGCGCTATAATCTTGTGGGAGGATAAAGTCCTAGTCACCCAGCGGAGTGAGAAGATGAGTCTTTCATTGAAATGGGAGTTCCCTGGCGGTAAGATTGAGCGAGGCGAAACGGCAGAAAGTTGCCTGCACAGAGAATTGATGGAAGAACTGAATATTCAGGTTAAGATCCTGAGAACGTTAAGTCCGTCCTCGTTTGACTATGGCAAATTCAGTATCAACCTCATTCCCTTTTTGGTAAATTATTTATCCGGAGAAATCATTTTAGCGGAACACGAGACATACAAATGGTTATCAAGAAACGAATTGAAAGATATTGATTGGGCTCCCGCCGATGTTCCTATCCTAGAAGAATTCTTAAAATTAAATATATGACCCCAGTAGGGCTGTATGAGCAACTTATCACTAAAATGGTTGCCTCAAAGTTGAATGAATTAGACCGAAACGAATTCCACATTAAAGAAACAACTTTAGATAAAAGTGAAGCAGGAAGAGTTCTTTCCCAATATTTGTCTGGAGTTATCAAACACGCCTTAAATCTGATTTCTGGAGAAGAAAGGATAGAAAAGCAGATAGAGCTTTCTAACAAAGTAATTACTCTGCTGCAAAATGAATTACAAGAAGAAGAGTTTGAAGAAGATTTAATCCACACCGAGGCGAAGATTCTTTCCGCGGTCTTCTCCAAGATTGACGCACAGTTCACTGATTTTGACAGGTACCTCAATGAGATAACTCCCTATACCAGGTTAACCCAGAGTGAACTCTTTACTGGCAGCAACGCAGGTGTTTCCTTAGAAAGCGAGATAAAGAAGGAGATTCTTTCATCTGATAAAATCTGTTTTCTGGTCTCTTTTATCAAATGGACGGGTATACGAATCTTTGAAAGGGAGTTGGCAGAATTTACCAAGAGAGGCGGTCTGCTTAAAGTGATTACTACCTCCTATATGGGCGCTACGGACCTGAAAGCGGTAGAGTACCTTTCTTCTTTACCTAATACCGAGATCAAGGTCTCGTACAACACAGACAATGAGAGGCTGCATGCAAAAGCTTACCTTTTCCTCAGAGAGACCGGATTCCATACTGGTTACATCGGCTCTTCTAACCTCTCACGTTCTGCGTTGACCAACGGACTAGAGTGGAACCTAAAAGTTACCACCAAAGAGGTAGGGCACATTATTGATAAATTCCAGAAAACCTTTGACACGTATTGGCAGGACAAAGAGTTTGAGCTCTTTGACAAGGCACGGGACGTGGAAAAGTTGAAAGGTGCTCTCAAAAAAGAAAAGCACACGGAGAGAAGTAACCCGGTCGCCTACTTTGATTTAAAGCCATTTCCGTTTCAGGAAGAGATTCTAGAAAAGTTAGAGGTAGAGAGAACGATTCATAACCGGCACAAGAACCTAATAGTAGCTGCCACCGGAACTGGTAAAACTGTTATCTCCGCATTTGATTTTAAGAACTTCAAGAGAAATCATCCCAATGCAAAGCTTTTATTTGTAGCGCACAGGAAAGAGATTCTGCAACAAGCCCAAGCCACGTTCCAGGGAATTCTAAGAGAGAACAACTTCGGAGACTTGTGGGTGGACGGAATTGAGCCAGAAAGCTATGATGTTGTTTTCGCGTCCGTGCAGACGCTAAATAATCGGCTAGAATCTTTAAGCCTTTCCGCCGGTTTTTATGATTTCATCATTATAGATGAAGTGCACCACATTGCTGCTTCAAGTTACCGACCCATTCTAAACTACTTCAACCCGAAGGTTCTGTTGGGGTTAACTGCTACCCCAGAAAGAATGGATGGGGAAGATATTTTAGAAGACTTCTGCAACACCATTGCTGCCGAGATAAGATTACCTGAAGCGTTAAACAGAAAGCTGCTTTGCCCTTTCCAATATTTCGGTGTTTCTGATAGTGTTGACCTATCAGGTGCAGAATGGAGGAATGGTCGGTACCTACCTGGTGAACTGTCTAGAATCTATACCCAAAATGACAGAAGGGTAGGAGAGATACTTGTCAACCTAGAGAAATATCTGAAGGATATTCATGAAGTAAGAGCGCTTGGCTTCTGTATCACTCAAGACCACGCCCAATACATGGCTGAAAAATTTACCCTTGCGGGCTAAAGGCAGACTACCTGGTGAGTTCTAGAAATGGAGAGCGTGAGGCGCTTAGGGCCAAATTTGCTAAGAAGGAAATTAATTACCTTTTTGTGGTAGACATCTTCAATGAGGGGGTAGATATTCCGGAGATTGACACAGTTCTGTTTCTGCGACCCACTGAAAGTCTAACGGTTTTCTTACAACAACTAGGTAGAGGATTGCGACTAGCAGAAAACAAAGACTGTTTGACCGTTCTAGACTTTGTAGGAAATGCACGCCCAGAGTATGATTTTGAAGGGAAGTTCAGGGCCTTGGTAGGCAAAACGAATACCTCTACTCAGAAAGAGATAGAAGATGATTTTCCGCACCTACCGCTAGGTTGCACCATCATTTTAGAAAAGAAGGCGAAAAACGTGATTCTTGAGAACATCAAGAAAGCAACGTCTGTGAACAGAAATCAACTGATTACTAAAATCAGGAATTATAAACACCAGACAAGCCTGCCGCTTACCTTGAAGAACTTTTCAGAGTTCTACCATATTCCGCTTTCTGCTATTTACAAAAGCACTAATTGGAAAAGGCTTTGCGCACTGGCAGAGCAGATCGAAGATTACTCTGCCACCAATGAAGCTGAGGTGTATAGAGCCATAAGTAAGAAATGGCTTGCCTGTAGCTCAAGTTCCTACTTCCAATTCATCTTAGCCTTAGCAAGGAAGGGGTTTGATGTAGAAATGAAGAACCTATCAGAAACCGAAAAGGCAATGTGCCTAATGCTGCATTATGATGTGTGGCAAAATGCTGGAGGGTTTAATTCCTTGGAAGAAAGTATCAGGTCTATTGGTCAGAATAAAATTTTAGTGGAGGAAATAGTTGAAGTAATTGAGTTGCTGGAAGACAGAGTTGATTTCCTTGAAAGGAATATTCGTCTTCCTTATGATCAGCCTCTAAAGGTGCATAGTCGCTATACAAAGGACCAGATTCTTGCCGGATTCGGCTTTCATACTTTTGGGAAGAGATGCCCTTCTAGAGAAGGGGTGTTGGTTTCTCCTGAGAAAAACACAGAATTACTTTTCATCACGCTTAACAAGTCTGAAAAGGATTTTTCACCTACCACCTTGTATGAAGATTTTGCCATTAGTGAGAACCTCTTTCACTGGCAGTCTCAGAACGCAGTGAGCCCCAACAGAGGGAAAGGCTTGAGTTACATTCACCATAAAGAGCAAGGGAAAAGGATTCTGCTCTTTGTAAGGGAAAAGAACGAGGATGGATATGGGAATACGATGGGATTTGTTTTCATTGGAGAAGGCAATCTTTCGGAACATTACGGTTCTAAGCCCATGAGCATCAAGTGGGAGCTAAATGAGCCAATGCCTCCATTCCTTTGGAAAGATTCAGCGAAGATGGCAGTTGGTTAAGATCAAAGTAGTGTTCATCCCTTAAACACCTTCTCCCGGTGCCAAGTCAGATTCTCAGCTGCTGGATAATGAATGGCGCCAAAGGGTAAATTCAATCGCTTGCCCTCAAGCTTCCGCAAGGCATAGGCATTCTCCTCATCTTCGGCAATGGAAGGGGAAACCAGCACTTTGAGTTGAGGATCTACGGTGATCAAACCCCGGTCGAAGGCGCGGTGCAGGTTGGGGCACAAAGCCAAGCCATTTGTCACGCGGTCATCGTTGCTTCGGCTGAAGGGTACAATATGGCAGGCATCAATCATAGAGAAGCCATAATTGGAAATCAGGCGCATGCCGGTGATACAGCAGGTGAAATTATAGACCTGCGGCACCAGTTTCTTGAACAATCCCCCACGTACAAAAAGCTGTTCTTCGTCGGGCGAGGTTTGCGTGATGGTATAGGTGGCCACGCTCTCGTTCAAGAGGTAGCTTTCTAGTTCCTGAAGATACCCACTGGTTCTTTTCGCCTGTTGGTAGGCTTCTGCAGTGCCAGTGAAATAGCGTTTCAGCAGAGCGCTTTTCAGAAGACCTCGGATTTCTGGAGCCAGGAGGAGTGGGTAAAGATCATCGGCTAGATAGGCGTATTCCACCAAGCCATTGAGCACCTGAAAACTTTTGATGGCCGAGTTCAGCTCCTTGCCGGGGCACGTTTTTACAAACCAGAATCCTTCAGAGGTTAAATGGTAAAAGGGAAGGAAGAAATCTGGGTTATGACCCGTAGAAACCAGCAACGCAAAATTTTCCTTGAACGTGCCTACCAGTTCCGGAGTGATGTGAATCTTGTTATCCAGGACTTCTCCTTTCTCAAACATGTCTATAATGCTGAGCAGCAAAACAGGTTTATGCGGCGCCGGACCGTATTTGGTGCCGCCTTGGCGCAAGCGGGTAAATTTCTGGAGGTAAAGTTTTAGACCTTCCGGCGAAACGGGCATAACAGATTCTTTCTTGCCTTGAAAGTAGACAATTTAGGAATATCTCACCCGATATGCTGGTAATTGGCTTTCTGATTTGAGCCTAGTTTCTGGAAAACAGGCCTGAATCAGGAAGGGTTTATGTGTAAATCACCAGTGAAATATTTTGGCTGTGCTTGTAAAGGATTCAACAACAAAAGCTTACCTTGAAGTAGAAACCTCGGCAGGTCTCAAAGACCGGCAAATGAAAAGGAATCAAGACAACACGCTTTGCTACACCTTACAACAAATAGGACTATGGAAACGACAGATACTTTACTGGCGCCAATGCCGGGAGCCGAGCACCGCGAGGTAGGAGGCGTTCTGATGGACTTCGTGCGGACGGGCGATTCACGGGTAAAGCGGGTAGTGTATCCGCCGGGCTTTAAGTGGTCTACCCACATGAAGCAGATTGTGGGCACCGATCTCTGCATGCACGCCCACCTGGGTTTCCTGGCCAAGGGCCACCTCCAGATCATATACGCCGATGGCATCACCGAAGACTTCGTTGCCCCGCAGGTGGTAGCCATAGAACCCGGCCACGATGGCTGGGTGGTAGGTGATGAGCCCGCCGTCCTCATTGAGTTCGATTTCGAGAAAGACACCCTGAGCCGGTTAGGCATGGAAACCTTCCACCACCATCGGCTTTTGCCAAAGGCGGAGTAGTAGCTGTTTTAAGCCTCATTTTCCCAAAACACCCCAAAAACAAGAATCCCGCTCCACTATCTGAAGCGGGATTCTTGTTTTGTCTGCTGCTGATGACTGGGACCGCATAATCGGCATACGGATTTTCAGTCCTTTGCTCTACCAACTGAGCTACATCACCAGCATCTTTTAGAGAGGCTTTTTGCCCCTTGTACCCTATACGTGAGACAACAAGTGAGACAGCAACCTTTAAACGCTGTCTCATGTACACTGACCCACAACTCTATAACCCCAAGGATGGAGCCAAGAGAGGTTTCATCAGTTTCTACTTCAAAGGTAAGCGTTATCGCTTTTATAATGGCAAAGCCATTGGGATTGAGTGCTATCCTAATTGCAACGAAACCCCAAAGGAAAGAGAGAGGCTGTTTAAGCACCTCCTCAGGGAATATACACGTGCCTTGCTGAATGGATGGACACCAGAGAGCAGTGCTTCCATCAATGCTCCAGAGGCCAAAACGCTGCCACTAGGAGTGCTCTTTGACCAACTCAACAAAAATCTGCAGGATAGCTCCTACAGTAAGACCTACAAACGTGACATAATTAGCGTCACAAAGCAGTTCTCTGAATTTCTGTTTAGTGAGAATCGTGAAGGAGTGCTGCCTCATGATATTGCCTCTGCTGATATAGAACGTTTTCTCCAGCAGTTCTCTTCCTCTGGTACATATTACCAGAACAAAAGAAGGAACCTGGTGGCAGTGTTCTCTAAACTGGTCAAACAAGGGTATTGTTCCTCAAACCCAGCTTTGGAGACAAGCAAGCGCAAGTCAAAAGCAGTGCGCCACCAAGCATATACCCCTGCGCAGCTGGCATTGCTTCTGTCATACCTTAAGGAGAATAACCCAAACTTATATCTCTGCGCATTGCTTATGTATGGAACTTTGTTACGCCCCCACCAAGAGATTAGATTGCTTAAGCGTCGTCATTTCAACCAAGATATGACCCAGTTCTATTTAGATGGGTATGAGAACAAGAGTGGCAGGATTAGAAGCCTCACAGTGCCTTTGTATGTAAGAGAAGCGCTTATAGAGAGGAAGGTTAATGAACTTGAACCAGAACAGAATATCTTCACTGGCTCTAAGGTGGCTTTCAATGACTGCTACTTCAATACCAAATGGGGGAGGCTAAAACCCAAGTTCTTGCAGTTAGGGTTAATTCAACATAATCAAACCTTATATAGCTTTCGACATGCAGCATCAATTAATGTGTTTAATAAGACGCAGAACTTGAAACTGCTCCAACAGCTGTTTGACCACTCCAGCTTAAATACAAGTCTCATCTATCTTAGAAGTATTGGAGTAGTGCAGGTAAGCGATTCAGAAATGCCTGAACTGGGATTTGAAATCTAATGTATCCCTTCCACTATCATTATTAGATGGGCTATATTCGCTTTTCTTGTTCTGCTGATTAGTCTATTAGAACCTTTAATGTTAGAATCTGTTTGCTTCAAGTTTATAATGTTATACAGAAATATAGTTAAACTACTGCAAATAGATATTGCTTATGATACTTCTTCATAACGTTAAACTTGTCAATCTCTTTGCTTAAACTTATTTCATGACTGCATGAGGTACATTTCAGGTTCCTTGCCCCTTCGTAACCCAATTTAGCAGTTGAACCTTCCACCAATAGCTGCAAATCTTTCTCTTTATCCAAGTCTGGTATGTAAAACCCACAACTGCTATAGGAGGCTAGCTTTTCCTTGAACTCATCATAAGTGTATTTACCTCTTTCAAGAAGAAACCACCATTTTCCAGAGTTGTTTTGACCACTCTTTCTAATGGATTTACTCACCTCTCTATTTTGAATGAACCATTCCAGTCTCGTTGCATATAGAGAAGATTGGTCATTTCCCTCCATTTTATGGCCACACTTGTTGCAAGAAATTTGTATTCCCCTATGGCCTACATCATGACACGAATAGCTCTGTCCTGTCTTCTGTAATATATGTTTTCTTTGGTCTATTTTGTCAGTTGCACAACATGCGTTGCAGTTATTACAGATATACCACCCACATGAACCTTGTGCCTTGCCTTCAGGGACACACCTAACAGAGTCCCTACTATCAATTACATCATTGCAGTCTTTATTGATACACCTGCTTATATAGACTGTCTTATTCTCGTCTTTTCCTTTGACTGGAAGATACTGAACACATGCTTCATTGTTGCATCTAAATTTGGTGATTCTATTTACAGCAAAATTGGACTGTTCAGCAGGGCGCATGATTGATTTACATGCCCTACAATTGAGATGCTTGAGGAACTTGTTTGCCTTGTTTATGTAACCAAGGAAAATCTCATAGTCATTGCTGTCAAACTTAATATTAAGTATACTAAGAAAATCAAGCAATGTATACCTTTCCCACTCTTCTGGCTTTCGAAGTGCTAAGGAGTTTTGATAGCACTTCTGATTATTGCACCACCAAAAGGCAGCATTTGTTCGCTCACATAATGCCTCCTCTTTGGTAGCTACGTTTACTGCCTTTCTTCCCTCGCAAAATTCAAATGGTTTCTGCTTATCATTTCTTTGATAGCTGATGGTTACCATTTCTTTCAGCGTTTCCTCATCTACGACTTTGCTTATCTTGGGGTAATACCTTCCAGCGCATTCATTGAAGAATCCTGTCACTTGAAGAACATCTGATGACTCAACGAACTGGTTAACAATAATGTCATATATTTTGCCCATTTCAGGCTTAGCATGATTCGAGAGGTCTTCTAAAGTCTGCAGTATGATGCTGACAGAGAAGTCTAATTTGCTCCCATCTATGCCCTGAACTGCTTGTGCAATACCATAATCTATGACATTATCTTTTATAGAAAGGATATCTTGGAGTGTATAAGCTTGTTCTTTCCTATGGATTAAAGATAGAATTTTTTTAACATAGATCTTCTGTTTAGAAGGCTCCAATAAGCTTACATAGGGTTTGAATTCATGGAAGTCAAAGTAATCATCAAAGCCCTCCAGCCAGTAGATTATTTTAAAATGGGAAGACGACCAATCTCTTATCAATGTTTTTAGTTCATTGATAAAGGCTGATGACTTATGCAGTTGAGATAATTTATTAAACAAGCTAAATACTTGCCCCTTCTTTCCTTCAGTATCTATACGACCAACATGGCTTAACTCACTTAAAAAGTAAGCTTTATTGACAGTCTCGTTGCCTACCTTAAGCACTTTGTCTAAAGTCGTGGTATCAAGAAGACCAAGGCTATTAATTACATATTCCTCATTAAATGAGTTACTAAGGTTGTCCAACCATAACCTGAATTGGAAATCTGGAGAACAGATAGAGTGGATATAAGCAGTAAAATCTTGGTAAGGTTGATTAATAACCTTTAAGCCAGACAAGAATTCTACTACTATCTCATAGGACCCAAGAGAATCTATTTTATGGATTCTTGAAGTAATTTTATTGAAAAGTTTCTTTAACTCTGTGAATGTAAGATTAGATAACAGTTTCTGTCTAAATCCCTTATCACATCCATTTATGTAAGCAAGAAGTTGGTCAAAGTCTTCAGCTAGGGTGAGCAAACTAACATCAACAGCTTCCTTCTTTCCAACGTGCTTCTTAGAATCAATTAATTGAAAGTGGACTACTTTAGAAATAAGGGTAGCAGTGGCGCTCTGTGCATTCTTCTGATGAAAGAAGTAGTCTTGCCCATTATGTCCAATAAACCCATATCCTTTCTCTATATTAAAGTCTTTTACGAATCCAAAGTGCTTCATGAATATTAAGGATGATAACTATATATATATAATATTTAATGTATTCTCAATATGTAATACTTAACAATGTGCAAATTTAACTACTTTATTTAAATGTAGTTCTTTAAATAGAAGAATTTAGTTGTTTTTGGTTTTGTATTAGTTATTGTAGTAAAATAGGGCATTTGTTTAACCTTTTCATTGAGCCTATTATGATACTATACATTATTGTTAATACTTATAACAGGTGTCCTTTTATTTATAAAAGAAAATACTCAAACTTAAAGAACTCTGTATTGAGCTTTGGGCTTTCATTTGCTGAGGTAAGCCCCTTTAGTGAGGTTATTTAGGGAAAGCTCTAAAGCATATGCGTAGTACTAGCAAAGGATTTGTTCATTAATTCAATACTGAGCTGATTTCCCAACAAAGAGTGCGCACCATAAGTAAAGAGTTGTTTAGTTGAACTATTACGTCTATGAGAAAACACTTATTCCTCATCACCCTTCTGTGCATTTTTGTAGTAGGCTGTAAGGAAACAGAAGTAATCCCAAAGCAAACTCCTGACTTGATGCTTAGTGAGCATCTAACCTTAGGGAATCCAAGCAACGCTACAGCAGACCTCAACAACCCTAATAACTTCTTGATGGAGAAACCCCAGTATGCATTGTCCTACAGCAGGGACAGAGGTACTCCAAATTGGGTTAGCTGGTACCTTAGCAAAGATTGGATTGGTGGTGCTCCTCGTCAGGATGATTTTAGGTCTGACCTTTCCCTACCTACGAATTGGTATAAGGTGACTGCGAGTAGCTATACAGGAAGTGGTTTCGACAGAGGACATAATACTCCATCAGCTGATAGGTCCAAAACCATAGAAGATAGCTCTGCTACTTTCCTTATGACGAACATGATCCCCCAAGCTCCAAACAACAATCAGCAAACCTGGGCCAACCTAGAGAACTACACGCGTGATCTGGTGCAAGCTGGTAATGAGGTTACGTAGTAATGGGAAGCTATGGAGTTGGGGGTATAGGGAGCAGTGGTGCGAAAAACTCTCTTGATAATGGCAGGGTAACAGTTCCAAGCCAGATTTGGAAGGTAGTTGTTGTGTTGTCAGAAGGTGAGGACGATGTAAACAGGGTTGCAACCAATACGCGCATAATAGCTGTCAATACCCCAAACATCAACTCCATCAACTCCTATTGGGGTACTTACAGGACAACAGTAGATGCTATAGAGGCTGCCACTGGTTATGACCTCCTGTCCCAACTTCCAGACCAAATAGAAGCTGTGTTGGAAGCAAACATTGATAATGGTCCTACTCAGTAGTTAACAACTCATTAATTGATTACTTCAAATGGAAGATATCTTAAGCAAATTGGAAGAGGCAGCTCAGGGGCTCTGGGTAATGAGTGAAACTGATGCAGCCCTGGAAGTAGTAAACATTGGTGCTGTTTACCAGAATGGGTTTAGTGCAGAAATACTGGTCCAACTCTTAGAGCTGCCCTCATCTAAACCAGTCGAAATCCAGGAAGTAACTTACTTCTTTCGAAACATGACCTCTGTTCGTGAAGGAGCCAGTGAGGAAAAGGTGCTAGAGGCTAAACGTTTCCAAGAACTGGTAGAACTGTTGTCCAGTCAATTAAAAGATGTAAAGGCATACAGAGTTGGTCAAACCAGAATCGACGCATATTTATTAGGTTGGACTAGTGATGGTCAATTAGCAGGACTTAAAACGCAGCTTGTAGAAACTTGATAGAATAGTTATAGGCAATTCTCTATATTGTCAATGGGTTGAATCACATCATTCACCTTACTTAACAAGATGCCCTGCAATCATAGATTTATTAACGACTTATACCCTGATTACCCTCTCAAATATCTCTTCGTAGGCACTTTTAATCCTGCTTGGAATCAACCTGGTAACAACAATGCCAACTGGTTTTATGGGAGGAGAACAAACCATTTCTGGTACATCATGCCACAAGCATTGGGTATGCCAAGTTTAGCTGAGTACAGGGCTAACAGAGGGCACTTGATGAATTGGTGCCAGCAAAACAGTATTGGGATTACTGACTTGATTGAGTGCATAGATGATGCAGATGAAAACAATCCTCAGCATGTTGCAAGAATAAATAGTTTCTTGGACGTAGACTTAGAAGCTTTCAATCAAATCACCCCTACCAATATCCTATCTATTATTGAGAAGAATAAGGAAACTCTATGTGGTGTTTATCTGACCAGATATGAGCACACTTTACACAATGGACAACCTATTCATACATTTTGGAATATTGTTAAAAACAGGTGTCAGGAACTGAATATTCAAACTCATGGATTGGTAACACCTTCTGGTGGTTATTTTGTGATGACCAGAGAGCAGAAGATTAGCTTATGGAGAAGGGCAATCAATCTTAATTGTGTAAAGTCCTTCATGCCAGAACTCCAAACACCACAGCAATCAGATGGAAGTAAAAGTTAGGGTCCCTCTTAAGGCAGATATTATTTATCAAGGCTTTACTGTTACAGTTGCACCTAATGGACAGACTTGGTCTATAAACCAACTGGGAGCCTATGCTAACAAGTCAGGAGTCTATATTCACCATTGCAATGGCGAGATTCTGTATGTAGGGAAAGCGACAGTAGGTAAATGGGGAAACTTTGGAGAAAGGCTTCGACGTGAATTTCAAGAGACATCATCGAGCAATAGCAACTTGTATCGCCTGTTAGCATCGCAACTTCAACCTATTAAGACAGTAATGTTTGATTTGTTTGACCTTGACATGATGGTAGGAAGTGATTCAATCCATCTTTCTCAGGAGAGAAAGGCTCTAATGATGGAGCAAATTTTGATAGGTGTGTTTGAGCCTAAGGGTAATATAATCTAAGAACCCCTTTTAGTTATTAATTGCTCCTACAAGTTAATCTTCCCAAAGTATGTACTACTTACTGTCTTTACTAAGCCTTCTAGCGTAAGGAGTATAACAGAATCGATACTTCTTTGTAATAACAAGTAAAAGGTTTGCTGGTAATTTCAAAGGACCCTAAATAATTGCCCAATAAACCTCTTTAGACTTTTCTTCATGTTTCACCTACCAAGATTGGTCGCAATCTAATTTAGGTGCTACAATATGTTCTTGTTATACTTAAGAGGTTATCTATGATGAATATCTTGTTCCTAAGCTTATACCTACTTACTGTACCAAATAGGTTAGATTCTATCTAGTTATAAGGGTAGTGGTTAGTTATGATAACTAAAGTCTCTTAATATATGTTAGTATAGCTAACTTCGTGTTTCGCTAATCTTACAGAGGTTATCCACATAATGTGTGTAACTGGGAAAGCATGGTGTTTAATGTTTTATGTATAACTAATTGATATTAAGCTATTTATGTTATAATATGTGTGTAACAACAATATTAGCTGTAATATATATAGGATGACTTAAAAAGACTTGGAGAATGTCGATGTGTGTGATAGGTAAAGCATTTTATTATACATTTTAATTGCAACTAGCTTATAATCAATGAGTTGTATTAAAAATTGTGTGTAATGGATGTGTAACAATAATCCACAATTAATTAACACAGTTATTAACATGCCTATTTGGAGAGAAATGGCACTAAGCTTCTTGGAGAAGTCTTTGAGGCCAATACCAAATGAATCAAATAAAATCGATTGGAAAGAAAACCTGTCCCAAAACAAGGAAAGGCTTGCAGAGCATATATCTGCATTCGCTAATGAACAAGGAGGAGGATGGCTCGTTTTTGGTATAGATGATTCAGGGAATGTAAAAGGGATTAACACTGATGATTCAAAGTTAATAATTGACAAGTTGGGAAACATTGCGAGAAATAAAGTTTCGCCCCCTGTTTCCTTAGACCATACAATAGTAAAGTATGAAGATGAACACCTTTTGATAATCTATATTCCTGAATCTAATCATAAACCAGTTTACATTAGAGGTGAAGGCTTAGAAGCTTCATTCATAAGAACTGCTGGGCAGACAAGAAGAGTTTCTGACTTTGAGTTGAGAGAATTGGTTAAAATTGGTGATAACAATTTCTTTGAAGATAGGTTTGCTACCAAGGGGCTAAAGATTGAAGAGGCCATAGACTTATTAGAAGTGGATGTGTATTATCGTCTTCTAAGGAAGAAGAAGCCTCAGGATTTGGAATTGATTAAAGAGGAGCTAATAGACGACAACATCTTGGTTGATTTGCAGGATGGTATTGCAATAACAAATTTGGGGGCTTTAGTATTAGCAAAGGACAAGAAACGCTTTGGTGAGATAAAGAAGAAGCAAGTTAGAGTAATAGTTTACGATGGAACGAATCGTGTCTCAGCTATAAAGGAGACAGGTGGAATAAGAGGGTATGCAGTTGGTTTTGAAGGGCTAATTAGATACATCTTAGAAAACATACCTTCAAAAGAGGTTATTAAAACACTGAGAGAAGTTGAGCGTGAATATCCAGAGGATGCATTAAGAGAACTTGCTGCAAATGCTTTAATACATCAGGATTTCACAGTTAGGGGTGCAAGCCCAATGATAGAGATATTTGATGATAGAATTGAGATTACCAATCCAGGGTCACCACTAATTGACCCACTAAGGTTCTTGGATTATCCACCTAAGTCTAGAAATGAGAAGCTGGCTGCTCTTATGAAGAAATTTTCAATATGTGAAGAGAGAGGCAGTGGCATTGATAGGGTAGTACAAGCAACAGAAAACTTTAGATTGCCTGGTCCATTGATTAAGAGGGGTGAAGATTATACGAGAGTGACATTGTTTGCCCATAAGGAACTCAATCAAATGACACGAGAAGAAAAAATTAGAAGTTGTTATTGGCATGCATGTTTAAGGCATGAATCAAACATGATGACAGATAATGCCTCTATTAGAGAGAGGTTTGATATCAAGAGAACAAACCATGCAATAGCTTCTAGGATTATTTCAGATACACTTAATGAGGGCTTAATTAAAGTTGCTGATTTAACAAGTAACTCTAAAAGGGATATAAAGTACGTCCCTTATTGGGCTGTCAATGAGCACGTAGAAGAAGGTAGCAAACAGCTTGGATAATAAGTTATTCACCAAAGCCTAAACATAAGCTCTAAGAAAGCCAATGTTAACCAGTTATTGGTTAAATAACTCTTTTAGAGCTTATGTTTCATAAAGGATTTAGCTAATGTACCACATATTAGTGTCTCCATTTAGTCCTTTCTTAATTTGAGAAGCAAAGTTTATGGCATTAACTGACCTGTCTAAGAACTGGTCAATGTAGGTTGACTTGTTGGCCCCAGTGAATAGATTGTAGAGCCTCCACAGGTTTATCCTTCCATCTTCCTGCCTACAGAAGTTAACATCCTTGTAGTAGTCCCTACAAACTGAGGTTAGTTGTGAATCGCCATATAGTAATTCAGGGATATGCTTCTTTTGAGCAGATGGTAGGTGTGGGTACATTCTACAGCGCCCCAAAAGCTGGGCGAACTGTTGCTCTGAGATGGAATGCTCTGAAAGGGATTGCATCTGGCTTAGATGAAGATGTTGGTCATAAGAACCTAACAGCTGGTATATAGCAGAGTGTAGCTGCTCTGAGGAGCTTACCCTTAAGTCTCCCATAAAACCATCAGTCTTCACACAAAGGTTGGTGCAAACTGTGTTCTGGAAACCAATAAACACCTTGAAGTGCTCAGCAGCACCCTTCTTGTTGTAGAGGTTATCCAGATTGTAAGCTTTTACCCCTCCAATGGTTAGGTTTAGTGTATTGCCCTCAATTGTATCATAGATGGAGGGTATCTCAACCACAAACATCATTCGCTCATAGTAGAGGGTCTTCTCCCAATCCTCTAGTTGGCTAGCTGGTTTGTCCTTCGCGTCTGGAATCCTTCCCTTGATAGGATGACTACAGCGAATGGAAGGGCTAAGAATTTGCTCCCCTCTGAAGATAGTTGATATTATCTCTTTGGTAGTTTCGATAAACTCATACTGGCTTACCAATGGCTCATTGTCCTTTACATAAACAGGAATGATATGGTCTCGCTGGAGTTCAGATAGAGAAACAGGTACAGTATTAGCCTCTATAAAAGCAGAAGAGGTAGATTGTTTGTCTACCTCTCTGTTACTTATGACTTTGAATCTTGACTCTGGCTGAGTGCTCAGCCTCATTAATGCGTTTTCCATGTGGTTTTTCGTTAGGTTATATTTGAACTTTTAAATGTGGTTACCACTTTACTTCCTCAGCTTCTGATACTGGGTTGCTTTTATATACACTCATCAGGTCTTCTACTATCTCAATGATATGTATGAACCTGGTGTTGAGCTCAGCAAACTTCTCTTCCTCCTGATACTTGGTATGGTGTATCAAGAGACAAAGGGCAGAGGTAATCTCTGAGAGCTGGTTAAGTGGGACATATGCCAAGCAGTTGCTGAATCGCTGGCTAGTGGTATCTAATTGTGCTATTAAGTCCATTGAGAATGATTTATTGGTGAGTTAAATACAGACATAAAAGGGTAGCCACCTGCTAATACAGATAGGCTACCCTTGCATCATCCAGTTGCAACTTATGATTCTGGCTACGTTCCTTTCAGTGGTTTGATTTCAAGGAGTAACCATCTCAAAGAACCCAGCGAAGAAATACAGCATAACTCCTTTCAGCCTAGCAACTAACTTCTTTTAAGTCTGGTAATCACCAGATTGGTAGGGGGCTTATACTCAAAATAATGGTGGGGATAGTACCTGTCATTGATGCAGTAAACTAAAGTATTTGGGCTGCCTTTCAGGACCTCTACCACTTCCACCCTTTCACCTGCTTCCATCCCATTCACAGGTTTCACGCAGATCACATAGAATGGACAGTGAGCCCTTACGACCTTGTATTTGTAAATGAACAGGCAGCTTCCCTCATCATCATCGTCCCTAAAGGTTAGTGTTTCCTGCATGTTCGTTGTCATCATATGAGTCCAAAACAAAAAGGGTACCCTTTGAAGGTACCCTCTCGAAACTAATGAAAACAAACCTCAGGCAGCCTTCATGCTGAAGACCTCCTGCTCCATGGTGCGCTCATTGGGGTTGTAGTAGTAAGTGTGGGTCAAGGTGATGACCTCCCCAGTGGATGGAAGGGCATATTCATAAGGATCACACTGCATCTTCTCGATGCTTCCTGGAATCTTCTTGCCAATAAGGCTCTGGCAGATCACATCGTTGAAGGTGCAGGAAATCGTGCAGGTCCTGGCAGTGGCGTAGTACCTGCCTGTGGAACCTGACTGAACCATTTCCACCTCCCCTTGCAGCACCAGCACATTGAATTTCTGATTTTCTTTCTCTCTGGTCTTGAAATCTGCGATAGTTACCATAACATATATTATTTGAGTTTAACGAAGACGAAGGCCCCATGCCAACGCCAAGGTCAGGCTAGGGGGGCGACTTATATGTTATCTCACGAGGGGGTGGGGCAAAAAATTATAGAAAAATTTTTCAGAGGGGGTTTGAGCACCCACGAAACTCATCAAAAGATAGAGTAAGTGGCTTGATTTGAAGAGGTAGATTGATGGGGTAATTTGCTTTCGTTTTTACTTCATGCTTGTGATAATAAACATGTGGAAAAACTATAGTAGCTTTGTTGAGGCTGGATTATAATTACAGTTAAATCAAGTAAGAATCAAAGGAATCAAATATAAAAGAGTTTATTACCTGTATTATGAAAGTGTTGTTGAAAGTTTTATTAGGTCTATTTATTGTAATCAAATGTTCAGTTTGTCATGCTCAAAGTGTAACCCCAACATCTCAAAGCAATCCAGCATTCGACTTTAACACCTTCTTATCAGGCATTAAATCTGTTGAAGTTTTTACTACACCTGAACAGGAGCATTTGATGTTACGTGACCCTAAATCTGCTCAAGTCTATATGGGGGTTGTAAAATACTTGAATGCTATTGGGTTTGAAGAAGTAGGGTTTTCTAATAAGTTCAGGAATGCTTTACCATCAACTCTTTGTGATCACGCACGAGTCTTCATTACCTATGATGTAGTTAAATCAGTTGTCAATAACTTCAAAGTTACATTCTATAGCTGTTCAGATGACTTTTGGGCCTTCCAAAGGAACTTGCCATTTGAAAATATTGGGTACACAGATGCTGACAAGTCTTTTGATGCTATGAGAAGAATGTACAACATGAAAAAGCCAAGTTACAAACCAGAAAACAGAATAAAACTTAGAACAGAAGCAACTGCATGGACTGAGGAAAAGTTGAGAACTCACTTCAAATCTAATGGTGCTGATCCAATAGAAGGAATTTATGAGAGTACTACAGCTACCTCATCCATGCCAAAATATAAGGTTGGAGTGGTTAAAGGAGATTCAGGTTACAAGGTTATATATTTATCAGGAGCCATCAACCATCTTGATTGGAGTGAAGGAGATCTAAAGGCTGGTTTTATACCAACTGCGACCCCTACAATGTTTAAAGCTGACTGGTACTTAGCTAATAAGACCAAGAACTCTGATTTTTATGCATCCTTTGAGCCTGGGGCAATGAACGTTATTGATCCTGCGAAGGAAAAGCAATTTTATTTAAAGCTTTTTCCATCAGCCTCAGATAATGTCATTGTTTCTAGTAACACCCCTGGATCAGGAACAGGTTTTGCGCTAAGCTCTAATGGTTTGATTGCTACAAACAGCCATGTGATCAATGGTGCATCAAAGATTAAAGTAAGAGGTATAAAAGGCGATTTTGTAAAAACATACAATGCAAGAGTTGTTGTTGAGGACAAGAACAATGACTTGGCTATAATAAAAATAGAGGACCCATCCTTTTCCTCTTTGGGTGAGGTTCCTTACAAGATAAACCCAAGGACAACTGATGTTGGGAATTCTATCTTTGTTCTAGGCTACCCCTTGCGAGCAACGATGGGGGATGAGATCAAACTGACGAATGGAATAGTTAGCTCTAAGTCTGGATTTCAAGGGGATATAACTTCCTATCAAATATCAGCACCTATTCAGCCAGGTAATAGTGGAGGTCCCTTGTTTGACTTAAATGGGAATGTTGTTGGAGTTATAAATGCAAAGCATACAGGTGCTGAGAACGCTTCTTATGCTGTTAAATCTAGTTACTTGCTGAACTTAATTGACCTTATGCCTACCCCTCCCGCTTTGTCATCATCAAGTTTATTGACTGGTAAGTCCCTTGCTGATCAAGTGAAGATTGTCAAAGAGTTTAGTTATATCATAGAGGTTAACTAAACGTCCATACGAGCTTTCTGGCTATCTAAATTACTTATCCCTCTGCAACTGAGACTTCACAAGAAGTGTGTTTCTATGTGTATAATTATATAAAGTTTGAAAAGCGAAATGTTGCTTAAATTAAGCGATTAGGAAAGAAAGCTATATTAATACAATGTGTGTACTTGTAAGAAGTATGAATATATGCAAATTTCTTGTTATCAGCATACTCGTACATTCATACTCACCTGAATTCTTTTAACAGAAAGCTGAAAACAAAGTCTAAGCTAATAGGGTAGGTAGGGTAACTACTTTTACAATAATCTATTTAAAAATGTAATATATAGAGCCCACCAATATGGTGAGCTCTATGTTCTTAACAACCAATCAGAGATTTAGCAAAGTTAGGCTGCCTTGCCTACCCCAGTATCTGCGTCACCTTTTGTTTCTACTTGTTTAAGGAGCACAGCATACTTCTGGATTCCATCCCTTTTGTATGGCTTGAATCCATTCTTCCTTAGGGCTTTACCTAATTTCTGTGTTGATGAGTTGTTCACTGAGAAACTGCTTACCTTGGAGGCTATATGGTCAGCCAATTGAGTAGTGGAGTAGAACATGCATCCATCATCCTCTGCCTTTGCTGGTTCGAAAAAGTCCAGCAACAAATCTTCTTCTACTGTTGTGCGCTGAAACTTACTGTTGTTGGCTTCGAGCTCTGCAATTTCTTCCTGATCAAGCCAATGTTTATATCCTTGTAGATACAATGCATATGCCTGTGCAAACACCAGTTCCATGTTAACCTTGTGCTTGTAGTCTATGGCTTTTGCTTCGAAGCACAGAAACCTACGAGACCCAGTGCTATCGTTCAGGAACTGGTTAGAGTTTACAGAGCCAGCAAAGGATGCTCTTCTTGGCATGTCCTCTGCGTTTCTACCATAAGGACGACGAAGCTTGATCTGAGGCTTGGTAATGGTCTCCTTCAGTGCTCCTATTTCAGTATTGTTCATGTTCTCTAGTTCGTCTAAGTTGATTAGCAGACAAGTGGATAGATAAACCAATGTGTCCTTGTTGTTGGGGTTGATGGTGCCACTGAAAACGTAGTCTCTCAGCTTCTTTGGCACCAGGTTAAGGATCCAACTGGTCTTACCAATACCCTGCTTTCCTGAGAAGACCAGCACTGTTTGGTTAACTGTTTTTTCCTCAAGGACTGAAGCGACCATTGCTACCAGCCACTTCTCCAAGAAGCGATGGAACAGCTTGTCATTGTCAGTTTCGACAGTACTGGCCAAAGCTGCGATATGGTCTCTTTTCTGATCCCATTGGGGTAGCTCCATGAAGTACTCTTTCAATGGGTCATACTCTTTGCTGAAACCAGATTGGAGAATGGTTCTCAGGAAAGTTGAGCTATTTGGGACTTTGGCTTCCTGAAGCTTTCTGTCTTTTTGAATCTCCCTCCAAAGTTCGTTCTCATCACGATCTCTGAGGGGTATAAACATTTTACTTCCATACCTGCTTCTGAACTCCAATTGGCCAGACACTAAGTTGTGTCTGAACTCATACCTCAAGCTGAGGAACTGTTCAACCAACTCTACAGGGTTTTCAAAGTCAGCACTGCCTTTACTGTAAAGGTTGCTGTAATATGAAGTATCATCTAAACCTTCATTGTGTTTAATGCTTCTCATTTTGTTTCCTGTGTTTAGTGAAGATTAGGCCACGCGAGGAGTGAATGATGACCATTCCTTTCACTGCCTTGGCCAACCTTATGCTAGTTAGTTTGAAAGAAGCCTCCTGCTCAATGCTGTGGTAAGCACCTTATGTGCAGGGAGGTCTCTTTCTAAATGTTTTTAGGTTTAGAGTATATTTCTTGGCTTCTTCTTTTTGATAATTAGCCTATACCCAAGTCTATTAGGCTGCTCCTCAGCGATGGCAACTAAGGATTTGAACTTCCTTCCAGATTCCATTTCGAGTTGGTTTAACTCCCTGTCCAGCCTCTTCATTATGTCGCTTACTTCGGACCAATATTCTCTCTTTGTCATTTTGTTTACACTTATAGTTTAACAACATATTTGCCTTTCCCAGCATGCGATTGCAGTGCAAGGCGTGTTGTTCACATTTAGCTATCAATGGTTTGGAGGCGCGTCCATCTGTGGTAAGATGGGGTTGCATGCCTGCACGCATCAGCTCTCCTACAGCGCTATAGAAGCTTGTCGCCTGGTGTGAACAATGCAAATATGTAGTCTTGAAAAGGGGGAAATGGGAGTATTTGTAAAACGCAGTGCAAAGCGCAGTGCTGTGCGTAATGCGAAAATGGATTTGGAGATTAGGTGGGGTGTTTTCCCTAGGAGTTGTCTGGCAGGAAAAATTATTGAAATAAACTGAAGGTGCAGTGGAAAACTCAGGATGGGTTGTAGAGTAATTGTTCTATTGCCTGCTGAACTCCTTTAGGGTCTTTTGGAGCATGTGCTCCTCTCAAAAAGGCCTCCTTAAAACGACTACCATCAAGTTGAATAAAGCAGGACGCAGCAATCTTCCATTGGCACGGGGTTTTGGCAATCAGCTTCTGTCCTTTTAACTGCTTGATAAGAAAAGATAGCTCTTCCTGGGTGCCAGACCAGATAACTGAACTTTTAAGCTTTTTGCCTTGGAAAATCTTTATTATACTATCAATCACTGACCTGGAACTCACTTTGTTGGTTTTTACAGCGAGGTCTGAAATAAGCTTTTGTTTAATAAGTGAATGCGCGAAATCCTTCAGCTTTTCTTTTGCCTCTTCTTCTGACATTGTTCCAAAACCTGTGTAGGTAAAGGTTTCTGGGACAAGGGCAGGTCCACGCTTACTTTTAGAAGAGATGTATTGTTCAGATGGTGTTTCAAGAGAGTTCTCGCCAAGGAGTCTGCCATACGTAGTCGCAAGATCCTGAGTCAAATATTCTAGCGATTCAGATACAGAGGAATATGCTTGAAAGATGCTATCCTGGGATACTCCCTCTTTCAGGTGGTTTAGTAGAGATATAACATCCTGCAAATACTCCTTCTGCTCTGCCCTAGGTTGGTTGAGAACATGCCTGCTTATTGCCTGAAGCGTTTTCTTTTGCTCTTCCTTCACCTTTTGCTCCATCATCCCAATAAGGGGGTACAAAATGGTGGTAAGCTGTCCATGCTCGTCAAAACCTGTGTATGAAGCAGTCTTTGAGTCTAGATTAACTTCATGATCCAACAGTTCTGGTTTAGGAGTTAGGTATGTTTGTTCCCACTCTTTTAAACCCCCACGCCTAGTCAGGTCTATAAAAAAGGCTAATGCTTCCATATTGTGAGCTGCTGTTGCTTCAGATAGCTTTTCTGTTGGTCTGTTAAATGTAAAACATCACCTCAAACACTAATTACACTGCTTTTGTAGGACACTTACGCTCAAGGTCGCTTCTGCAGATGTCTGTAGGTTATCGTTCATGACGCAGATGTAAAGCGCGGTTGCTCCTTTGGGGATGGCTAAGTTGCGCGTGTTTTGGGGAACATTGGTCTCCTTAAAGAAGCAGGAATTTTTCACAGGCATAGAGCCCTTCGTCTGTTCAAAGTATCTTGCGTCTTCCAGACTGGTTGTTATATAGTAATGACATTTGGTGTTTACTGGCGATTTGGTTGAGCTGGAACTGGTTTTATCCAAAGCCCTCGCGCCAGCTAAAAGTATCTCGCTGGTTCCCCCAGTCATTGATAAAGTGGCTAATCTGGCTGCAGTGGACCAATCTATAGGTGGCTCTCCTTCGTCGCGAATGTCTATTTTGAAAACTATCCCTTGGGAATTTGCTGGTAGTTCAATGGCTTGTACAGTCCTGGAGCTACCTGTGTTGTAATAAGAGTGAAGCTTCGCCTTGGTGAGGGGTAGGGCGTCCACGAATTGATATTTGCAGACTACCTTGGTGCCATCCTTATGCCACTCGCGTAGGTCTTCCTGTGGTTTCCCATTCTTGTAGGTGACAATAGATTGGATCTTCCCATTTGGATACCAATAGGTGCAGAGTCCATTAGGAATGTCTGGGCTTTCGCTTAGCAGTTTCCCTTCCCATTGCTTTTTCCAAGAAGGATAGTAGAAGTCCCTGACAGTCCCAGATGGCTTACCATCAGGGGTTCTCTTTATGATGCGCGCGTATTTCGAGTCCTCTCTAAGGTCTGTTCGCTCCCAATCCTGATCAAAGTATACAGTATCTGTAGTAACCACTAATACCTGTTTGGCTTTAGTGTTTTGGGGCAATACCTTAGTGGTGATTGCTAATAGGCAGATTAAGAGTAGGGGTATTTTCATATATTGTTTTGTTGTTCTGAATATTATCCATTCATTGGTTTTGTTGCTTTAGGACCAGCAAAGCAAATTAAGAGTATTCTTCCTCAGCAGCTATCACTAATTCTTTAGAAGTGATCCTTTGACTTATTCTCCCAAACAACAGCTTTTCGTCTGTTTCCAGCTTCTCAATGTTGCTTTCAACGAAGGTTAAATATGTCCTCACTTCTGACTTATTTTTTAACCCATGATAGGCTTGGACTAGAAAAATAGAAGCTGCCAAGGTACTACTGTTAGGGAACTTGAAGTCAACTTCGTTTATAAGGAGCTTTATCCCCTCATCGTATCTGCCTGAGGCAATAAGCGCAGAGCCACGCGTGCCCCTTATATGCTCGCTTGTGGGTAGAATACTGTAGGCCAGCTCAGAGAATCTGTCTGCCTCAGCAAGGTTTTCCACCAGCAGGTAATTCCACGCTAACCCATTGTAGACGATGGGTCTATAACCAACATTCTCAGTCTCTTCCATCATTGGGATAAGGGTCTCTAGGTAATGTGTGGATTGTTGGTAATTGCCTAGTTTCAGGTATGCCAGTCCTATGTTCATGATGGGCAATACCAATCTTGGGTTCCTGGTCAAACAGTACTGATAGATCTTAATGGCCTGGGCATACTCCTTCGCCTCAAACAGGTCATATGCATCCATGAACTTTCCAGTAAGGCTTACTTCTGTTAGGTTTTCTTGTTTGTAGAATGGAATCCTGAAGATCGACAGGCCATCAGAGAAGACCCTCATCCCTTGGTAACTGCTTTTGGTTGGGATTAAACTGGTCACGCCTGTAAGGAGGCAGACCCAACCAATGACAGAAGAGGCATGTACCCCAGTCTCAGGGTCGATCCCAAACCCATTGAACCAGAAGAGTAGGGCTGCAGTCGCGAAATTGACAATGAAACCACCACTGGTGAATAGGATGAGTTTCAACTTGATCAATTTTGGGCTGTCGAAGTTGGCGAAAGCAAGCCCTGAGTTGACGTTGGAGTTTATGATTACCTTGACCCCCATGATCTCTGTACGATAGACTTCATGCCCTCTGCCCAGCACCATTCTCCTTGGGGTGCCCCCAACTAACTTAGCGAACAGAAGATGCCCCAGCTCATGGGTGATTAACGCTATCCTGTATCCAACATATAGCAAGAGCAGGTTTAAGGCTATGTTGGACCATTTGATGGCAATAGGTCCTTCTGGTATCCTCAGCAGGAGTCCAATACATAAGAAGATCCAATACGATTTAGGGGCTAACGCTAGAATGATTCTTGTATTCAAGGCTTTATTCTTTTGATTGATACTTTATGATTGGCTTACTTCTGATAATACTAACTTGTCTAGTAGCCTTGGTTGTGAGTGGTTATTAGGATGGTATTCTCTCGTGCAGCATCTCCATAGATTTCTTTTACTGCTGCGTTAAGCTTCAATGAGTCGATTGAGATTAAAACTGAGGGAGGTAACTCCTTAAGTCTGATGACATCCTTTGCATCCACCAGTATACCATCCTTCACGAACAGGTATTCAGAGGGGCTCTTCTCAAATGCGTTTACATGCTCAACCAGGGAAAGGAAGAGGGTTTTTCTCTTAGTGGCTTTAGAAAGGTCTGTCTCCACTTTGATGACCCCATCTTTCGCTGCTATTCCATAGGTCATACTGAGGTATTTTCTGTTCTTCTTGGTGTTTTCGATAAGCTCCACAGATTCTACGTCTTCCTCGTTTACATAGTGTTTCAATGAATCTTGGGGTGTTGGTCTGCCATCTAGGAGTATCAGAGGCTTCTTGCCCTTGAAAGCATCCAAAGGAGAGCTCTTGTGGCCTGTCTTCTTTGATGATGTCTTCTTCTGATGAGTTTGGGTAGTCTGTGCGAAACTGGCAATATGCAGTAAGGAAATGAAAAGGATAAGTAGTGGTTTTCTCATGCCAGGTTTGATAGAGGTATAGAATATTAATTCCATAATATATGCAATTAATATAATTTCAAAAACTAATGTTATTTGCTTCTAGATAGGTCTTGAAGGTGTCAAATGGATTTCCTATCGACTGTTTAGTTGAGTTTAATCATGAACTGATAGCAGCAAGGAGAACTTTGCCTCCTTGCAATGTCATGGGACAAAAAATATGAAAATGGTGCATGAGAACAAGGGTATGTACCAAGATGGGACATGTTGTAGGAAAGGTTTGAAAAGATTTGGTTATGATTCAACCAGCACAATCTTCTCTTTTGAGCTATGCTACCATAAAGGTTAGAATGGAACTCCTTGTCAAAGTAATTGAAGTAACGAAAGTGGTGAGACAGCAGATGAGACAGCAGGTCTTGATTTCTTCGATCTTTTAGCTTGTTGGATCGTTTATGCGTATCTTGTAAGAGATCTCACTTGATGATCACAATAGGGTAACAAGTGCTTCAAGGGCATAAAAAAACCTCCCTAGTTTCCTAAGGAGGTCTATGCTGGTGGTGATGATTGGAATCGAACCAACGACACAAGGATTTTCAGTCCTTTGCTCTACCAACTGAGCTACATCACCAGCATCTTTTAGAACCTTTCCGGGAGGTGTTTCGCTACCGTTCTGGTTAAAAAGTATGCAAATGTAAGGAGCCTGCGCGGATTTGCAAAACTTAGAGCAAAAAAATCTTTTCTGCCTTTTAAGAATACTTTGTTAAATTCGTTCGTAGTAGAAGCAGTTTCCATGTCTAAAATATCCTTTCTGTGATCAGTAATATTATCTTTTTGGTGGTGGCGTTGGTAGGTATCGGCCTGTTTGTGTGGCAGATCCGTAAGATTGTCTCCAACATCAACATGGGGCGTGACAAGACCATCTCGGGTGATGTTTCGCAACGCATAAATACCCTGTTGCTGGTGGCTTTTGGCCAGCAAAAAATGTTTAAGCGCCCGTTGCCGGCCGTGTTGCACCTGTTCGTGTACATCGGATTCATCGTGATCAACGTGGAGTTGATAGAGATTCTGATCGATGGCGTATTCGGGACGCACCGCATTCTGGGCGTTCTTGGGCCGGTGTACAGTGTGCTGATGGCGATCAATGAAGTGCTGGGGCTATTGGTAATCATCGCCTGTGTAATCTTCCTGGCTCGCCGGAACCTCACCAAAGTACCTCGCCTGACCCGCGGACCCGAGATGCGGGCCTGGCCCAAGATGGACGCGAACGTGATCCTGATCACCGAGATCGTGCTCATGCTGGCCTTGTTCGCTTTCAACATCGCCGACCAAAAACTGGCGCAGCTGGGTGGACATCAGTTACCGGGGGATTTCCCGGTCAGTGGCCTGATGGTAGATTTGTTCGGGAGTGACGTAAGCACCTTGCAGGTAATTGCCACCACTGGCTGGTGGGTGCATATTGTGGGTATCCTGGCGTTCATGAACTACCTGCCCAGCTCCAAGCACTTCCACATTATTACCTCGTTCCCTAACGTGTACTACACTAAATTGGAGCCGAAAGGCCAGTTCAGCAACGTGGAGAGCATCACGCACGAGATCAAAGCCATGTTGGACCCCAGTTACGTAGTGCCACCCGCACCTGAGGGCGTTGACCCTCAGAAGTTTGGCGCCAAAGATGTGGAGGACCTTACCTGGAAACAGCTCCTGGATTCCTACACCTGCACCGAGTGCGGACGCTGCACCAGCGTATGTCCGGCCAACCTTACCGGCAAGCTTTTGTCGCCCCGGAAGATTGTGATGGATACCCGTGACCGGATGGAGGAGAAAGGCGAGTCGCCGCTCATCTTCAACCCGGCTAAGTATACCGAGGAATCGGAGCGCGTGAAGGCTACCGAGGAACGCACCTTGCTGCGTGGCTACGTGACGCCCGAGGAACTGTGGGCCTGTACCACCTGCAACGCCTGCGTGGAGTCCTGCCCGGTGAACATCAACCAGCTGTCTACCATCATTGACCTGCGCCGCTACCTGGTGCTGGAAGAATCGGCGGCGCCGGCGTCTTTGAATACCATGTTCAACAACATTGAGAACAACGGCGCGCCGTGGGCGTTCTCACCGAGCGACCGCTTCAACTGGGCCGATGATTTGTACACGGTTTCTAAAAACTAGGCCATAATCAGAATAAACCTAACGCCCATTAGCTTTTGTGCAGCATGCCTAATAAATTAGCAGATGAGCACATTTTCTAATTAGCATACTACCCTAGATGTCAGAGAAAAAACAGATACAAGTACCGGTAATGGCAGATTTAGCTGCCCGTGGCGAAGTTCCAGAAGTATTGTTCTGGGTGGGCTGCGCCGGTGCTTTTGACGACCGATATAAAAACGTTACCCGCGCCTTCGTGCGGATTTTGGAACACGTAGGCACCAAGTACGCCGTGCTGGGCATGGAGGAAACCTGTACCGGAGACCCTGCCAAGCGCGCCGGAAACGAGTTCCTGTTCCAGATGCAGGCCATGACCAACATCGCCACGTTTGACGGCTACGGCATTAAAACCATCGTGACGGCCTGTCCGCATTGCTTCAACACCATCAAGAACGAGTATCCAGCCTTGGGCGGGAACTACGAGGTGATTCACCACAGCACGTTCCTGCAGAACCTCATCAACGAAGGCAAAGTGAAGATTGCCGGCGGCGGCGAGTTCAAAGGCAAGCGCATCACCTTCCATGACAGCTGCTACCTGGGCCGCGCGAACAACATCTACGAGGCGCCCCGCGAGGTATTAGCCGCCCTGGATGCTGACCTGGTAGAAATGAAACGCAGCCGTGCCAACGGTTTGTGTTGCGGTGCCGGCGGAGCCCAGATGTGGAAAGAGCCGGAGCCCGGAAACAAAGACATCAACGTAGAGCGTGCCGAAGAAGCTATTGGCACCGGCGCCACTATTATTGCATCGGCCTGCCCGTTCTGCATGACCATGATGGCCGACGGCGTGAAAAGCCAGAACAAAGAAGACTCCGTGCAGGTGTTTGACATTGCGGAACTCATTGCGCAAGCCGAGGGAATCAACGCGTAAGTTTGCGTAGCAAGTAGGGCAGCGATGTGGCAAAAGTGAAGCAAGAAGGAAAGCGTTTCAGGGCAGTTTAGAGGAAAACAGGTCTGAAACGCTTTTCTACTTTATAGAAAATAATGCTTCAAGTTTTTAACTTGGAGCTTGCCTTGCCGCAAGTTTGCAACTTGCGTAATCCACATGGAAGATTCGGAAGTTACAAACTTCCGCCATGGAAGCCACAAGTTATAAACTTGCGGCATGTGTTTGCTGGCAATATAGCTGTTAGGAAATAGGTTTGGAATATGACGTTACACTGTAACGTCGCTACAGACCGGAAATGTAGCCTCGTTACACTGTAACGAGGTGGTAAGGCAGGAGATTAAGGTAGAAATGGTTCCACCTTCGCCCTTGTTGGTGTTATCACCAACAAGCACGTTGCCGTTAGAAGTTGTAAACAGTATTCCGTTTTCCGGTTGTTTTCAGAAAATCAGCGGGAAAACACAGGTAAGGCACTTGCGTCTTGATACATGATACGCGATACTTGTGTCTAATTAAAATTAGCATATTACAAAAAATGTACGTTCCTTTTGAGCAATTACCGCCGTATAGCCGGGTGTGGGTGTACCAGATCAACCGTCCGCTGACCGAAGGGGAGGAGGCGCGCATGAACCAGCTGCTTCAGGATTTCGTAACGGAGTGGAGCAGTCACGGCCGCGATTTACAGGCCTCTTTCAGCATAAAGGAACACCATTTCCTGTTTCTGGCCACCAATGAAGAAGTGGCCTCGGCAAGCGGGTGTTCCATAGATAAATCAGTAGCCTTTCTAAGGCAATTAGAGCAGGAATTCAACGTTCAATTATTTGACCGTACCCAACTGGCTTTCAGGCAGGAAGGGGAGGTGCGGACGCTTCCAATGGCCAAAATAAAGGCCGAGGTTGCGGCCGGTAGTTTATCGCCAGATTCGCTTTATTTCGATACTTTAGTTCCAACGGTGGGGGCACTCCGGGAAGAGTGGCCTAAACCGGCAAAAGATACTTGGCTGGCTCGGTATTTCCAGGGCCAATAACGCGCAGGAATGCACATGATGCGACAGAACAAAACGCTTGTATTGGGGATGGCCTTGTCTTTGGCGGTGGCGGCTTGCGGGCCCTTCAAAAGCTCCGTGCAAAAAGGCAACAAGAACTTCGAGAAGGAAGAGTACCAGTTAGCCATAGATCACTACCAAGCTGCGCTGAAAAAAGGTCGCACCGGGGCCGAGGTCAATTTCAAGCTGGCCGAGGCGTATCGTTTGTCTAACCGTTTGTCGCTGGCGGAGCAATACTACAAAGCCGCCCTGGATGCCCGCAAAACCGAGGAAACCATGTTCCGATACGGCATGGCGTTGAAGGCCAGCGGAAAATACGAGGAAGCTGCCACGCAACTGCAGAGTTACCTGGCCGTGGCCTCTAACAAGACCTTCATTAGGTTGGCGCAACGCGAGGTGGAGAACCTGAAAGAGGTGGCTTCCATTCTCAACACGCCTACCTATAAGATTGTGAAACCAGTGCCGGCCGCCAATACCGCCGCCTCTGAGTTCTCGCCCATCATCCTGAACAATGAGGTCATTTTCTCTTCCTCCCGCGAGGACGTCAAATACAAAGGCAACGGAGAAGGCTTCCTGAACCTGTACGTAGTGCCCGTAGCCGACACCGGTAACACAGCCGCGCCGGTTCGTCCTTTCTCGGCGCAACTGAACGCCCCCGAGGTGCACGATGCTTCCCCGGCGTTCACCAATGAAGGCCGTACCATGATTTTCGCGAGGAGTAACTCTGGCAAGAAGAGCGGCACTGCCAACGTAGACCTCTACATCTCGCAATACAAAACCGGCGAGTGGTCTGAGCCGCGTTTGGCAAGCTTCAACGATCCGGTGGCCTGGGATTCCTCTCCGGCTTTCGCGCCCGATGGCCGTACGCTGTACTTCTCCTCTGACCGTCGCGGCGGCCAGGGCGGACGGGATATCTGGAAAACCACCCTGGACGAAGGCGGCCGTTTCTCCCGCCCCGAGAACTTGGGACCCACCATCAACACGCCGGGCAATGAGTCGTTCCCGTACGTGGCGGCAGACAGCACCCTGTACATCGCTTCAGACGGTCACCCAGGTTTGGGCGGACTGGATGTGTTCCGGATTAACGGTGATTCGGTCATCAACATGGGAACGCCCATCAACTCGGTTGGCGATGACTTCTCCATCCTGATTACCGGCAAAGACCAGGGCTTTTTCGCCTCTAACCGTTCCGGTGGGCAAGGCGGCGATGACCTGTATTCTTTCACGAAACGTCAGCCAAAATTGGTCAACTTCTTCGTGGATGGCCGTGTGCTGGAGCGTAACGAGAAAACCAACGCCACCACGCCTATGCTGGGCACGCGGGTGACGCTGCAAAATGCCCAAGGCGTGAAGATATCTGAGGCCACCTCAGACGCCAGCGGAAACTTCACCTTCAAACTGGACACGGCTAGCGTGTACTCCGTAATTGCAGAAAGAACGGGCTACTTTGCGGCCCGGAACTCGGTGATCACCCAGGGTAAAACCCCGCCACAAGACCAACTCACCAAACCAGTCACCGACATCCGGCTGACGACCACGCTTACGCTCTCCAAAATCGTGAAGAACAAAGCCATTGTGGTGGAGAACATCTTCTACGACTATGACAAAGCCAACATCCGTCCGGATGCGGCTGTGGAGCTGGACAAACTGGTGCAGACCCTGGTGGATAACCCCACCATCACCATTGAGCTGAGTTCGCACACCGATAGCCGTGGTAAGGACATCTACAACCAGGACCTGTCACAGCGCAGAGCGCAATCAGCGGTAGATTACATCATCTCCAAAGGCATTGATTCTAAACGCATCACGGCCCGGGGCTACGGCGAGTCAAGACCGGTGGTGCGCAACGCCAAAACTGAGGCCCAGCACCAGCAGAACCGCCGCACCGAATTCAAGGTGACCCGCATTGACGAACCCGCTCCGTAACCAAGAATTGTAAAGAACTGAAATACCAAAAGAAAAGCCTCCCAGAACCGGGAGGCTTTCTTATTTTTGCCCAGCAAAGGGTAGCTCCTCGTTTTGGGGCTGCTTTGGTGAAATCTGGCCCTAAACGGCTTTTACTTTTATCTTTCCCGCCATGGAAAACCGGTATCTGCAGCGCGGCGTGTCCGCCTCCAAAGAAGATGTGCACAACGCCATCAAGAACATTGACAAAGGCTTGTTCCCCAAAGCGTTCTGCAAAATCATTCCGGATCTGCTGGTGGGTGACCCCGAGTTCTGCAACATCATGCACGCCGACGGCGCCGGCACCAAATCTGCCCTGGCGTACCTGTACTGGCGCGAGACCGGTGACCTCTCCGTCTGGAAAGGCATCGCCCAGGATGCTATTGTGATGAACACCGATGACCTGCTCTGCGTGGGCGCCACGGATAACATCCTGCTTTCCTCCACCATAGGCAGAAACAAAAACCTGGTGCCCGGCGAGGTCATTGCCGCCATCATCAACGGCACCGAGGAAGTCCTGCAGATGCTGAGAGACAACGGCATTGGCATCTACAGCACCGGCGGCGAGACTGCTGATGTGGGCGATCTGGTGCGCACCATCATCGTGGACAGCACCGTGACGGCCCGCATGAAACGCAGCGAAGTCATTTCCAACCACACCATCCAGCCCGGCGACGTGATCGTGGGCTTCTCGTCTTACGGGCAGACTACTTATGAGAGCGAGTACAACGGCGGCATGGGCAGCAATGGCCTCACTTCGGCCCGTCATGATGTGTTCGCCAATTACCTGGCCAAGAATTACCCCGAGAGCTTTGACCCCGCCGTGCCGGCTGACCTGGTGTACTCCGGAAGTTGTAAACTCACCGATGTAAACGAAGAAACCGGCCTCACGGTGGGCAAACTGGTCTTGTCGCCAACCAGAACGTACGCGCCGCTGGTGCAGGCTATTTTGAAAGACTGCCGTTCCCAGCTGCACGGCATGGTGCATTGCAGCGGCGGGGCGCAGACCAAGGTGCTGCACTTCACTGAGAATGTACACATCATCAAAGATAACCTGTTGCCGATGCCGCCGCTGTTCAGGCTTATTCAGGAGCAGAGCAACACCAGCTGGCAGGAGATGTACAAGGTCTTCAACATGGGCCACAGATTGGAACTGTACGTACCCGAGGTCATCGCGCAGGATTTGATCAGCATCAGTAAGTCCTTTAACCTAGATGCGCAGATTATTGGCAGGGTAGAAGCCAGCGAGAAAAACGAACTCACTATTCAGAGCCCGTACGGCCAATTTTATTACGAAGGATAAGCTTGGAGAAGATTCAGGTAGGATTCCTTTCTGTTTAAGAGCCGTTTCTGGAAAGATGGCCTCTAAACAGAAAGGAATTTTATTTTATATATAGGTTTGGCATAATATTAGCATAAGTATTATTTATATGACTTAGCCAATATTGTTATGAAACGTTTATACATCCTGAGCTTTTTACTGCTGTTTCTGGGACAGGCGCTTCACGCGCAACCTGATCTGGATGCCGCTCTGCTGGTAGAAACCCAACGCGGCGAATTCTTTCAATTATCGGTAGGTGGGAAGCTTATCAACCCGGCGCCCGCAGACAGAGTATCGGTGGGTGATTTGCCTTCGGGGCGACATATTTTGAACATTCGGGTGCTGGGTAGGGGCCGGAGAGCGCAAAACATTACGGCTGAGGTGATCCTGACCCGAGGCTTTGAGAGCGTGTACGTGCTGGCACCGGCCGTGCCCGGAAGGACTTTCCCGTTGGTGTTGCGCAAGGTGGAGGAGATACCCTGGTCCAGGCCGGTGCCGCCTTCCGGTGGAAACGAGGTCTGCCGGTATGTGATGGAGAAACCTGATGTAGACCGCGTGTTGCGCTTTATGGAGGAAGAAGGCTTTGACGACCGTCGGCTGGAGATCGCCAAGGGCGAGATAAAACTGGCCGGCGGCATCATGACCGATGACCTGTTTCTGCTCATGAAAGCCATCACTTTTGAGGAACGCCGGGTAGCGCTGGCCAAATATGCTCATGCCTATGTGTGCGACCGGCAGCGTTTCAGCCGAGTTCTGGATGCCCTGGAGTTCAACAGCAGCAAACGGGAATTGCAGGATTTTATCTACAAGCAATAACCTGGAATGCTGGAAACAGAAAGGCCCCGCTTGTTCGCAAGCGGGGCCTTTCTGTTTAAGAAAAGATGCGATTAGCGCAAGCGGTCCATGGAACGTACGAGGTCTTCGTCACGCTTGATGAAACGATTGGCCAGTACGTTCATCAGTAATCCTACAGCCGGCAGATAAAAGCCTGAGAGGTACTCGCCCCGGGTCTGGGTTTTAACCAGGTCTTCGCCTACGTAGGAAGAAAAGTAGAAGGCTGCGAACATCAACGCTGCCATCACCAGGGAATTCAGCAAGCCCAGTTTCATCTGGGTGAGGCGGCTCTTGTACTGGAAAATCTCGTACAAGGCAATCAAAGCGGCCGCACCGGCCAGAATAGCAATGAAAATGGTGTTGGTAGAAGCAGCATCGGCAGCGCCATTTACCGGTCCTAAGGAATAAGCGGTTAAGGCGTACTCCTGTCCGTTAGCAGGGTTGGTCTTGGCCCAGATTGGCACAAAGAACATGGCAACCATGGCAACTACAATCAAAAACAGGAAAACGCTCTGGACTCTCTGTATCATATCTGTTTGGTTTCTATAACTTTTGCAAAACTACATAAAACTTTGCTATCAGAAATACCTGTTAGAGGCATTCATTTAGCGCAAGAAACGATTTTGCAAGAGATTGAAGAAGAATGGTTTCTGTGGTTTATGCACGTTTTAAGGATGGTTTTCCACAGCTCTGTGTGCAAAGAAAAGATTTTTTGGTTTGGGCAAAGCGGCTAAATTGCCTTACTGGCATGAACGTTGTAAAAGCCAGTTATATCTAAATCTTGGAATTATGAAAAGACTCGCGGTATTCAGTTTAGTAGGGTTGCTGTTAATGAGTGGCGGAACAGCATCGGCGGCAAGCGCCGGGACTAAGTATTCAACAGGGATCAGAGACAAGCAATCTGCCAAAGCTGAAAAGAAGCGAGCGAAGTTACTGGCCAAGTCGGCCCGAAAAGATGCCAAGTACCAGCAGGCCCTGGCCAAAGCCAAGGCCAAATACGAGCGCGACCAGGCCAACCTGAAAGAAGAATACAACAGAAAGCAGCACAGGCTGAACGATCATTTCGCCAAAAATGCCAACAGTGCCAGTTCCCTGGAGCAGGAGATGACCCGCCTACGGAACGACTATGAGCAGGAGAAACAAGCCTTGCAGTCAAAGTACGAACGCCAGCGCGATGCGCGTCAGGCCGCCTGGCAGGCCGAACGGAATGCGCCTACCGGCAATTCCTTCGCCAATCCTTTCTAAAAAGAAACCGGCTTCTGATAAGGGGCCGGTTTTTTCTTTTTGCCATCTTTAAGGAATCTGTTTTAAGGCTCTTTTTCAGAAAACGGGGGCTAAACCGAAGGGCTTTACGGTCAAGGCACCGTGAGAACCTATGCGGCAAGCGGCATTTGCGTATCTTTGCGACATGCGGTATTTCTTAGAAGTAACCTATGACGGCACCAGGTTCCACGGGTGGCAACTCCAGCCGAATGCCCTCACCGTGCAGGAGATTTTGGACGATTGTCTGCGCAAAGTGTTCCGGGTGCCCCTGGTAGAGACCGTAGGCAGCGGCCGCACCGATACCGGCGTCCACGCCACCCAGCAGTGGGTGCACGTAGATTTGCCGCAGGTACTGCCCAGCGCAGAAATCCAACACAAGCTCAACCGCATTTTGCCGCCCGACATTTCCATAGGGCAGGTTTTCCCGGTAGGCCCCGAGGCGCACACCCGCTTTGACGCCATCTCCAGGACATACGAATATCGCATCACGCTGCAGAAGAATCCTTTTCTAGTTAGGCACGCCTATTACCTCTCCCGGACACCCGATGTGACTCAGATGAACGAGGCCGCCCAGGTGCTGCTGCAACTGGAAGATTTCACCACCTTCTCCAAAGTCAAAGGCGACACCAAGCATTACCGCTGTACCATCACGCAGGCATATTGGCGCGAAGAAGGCAACCAGCTCATCTTCACCATTAAGGCTAATCGGTTTTTGCGCGGCATGGTGCGGCTGGTAGTGGGCACGCTTCTGGATGTTGGCAAAGGCAAACTGACGGTAGCCCAGTTCCGGACCCTGATTGAGCGGCAAGACCGAAGCCTGTCCAGTGGGGCCGCTCCCGCCGAGGGATTGTTCCTGCACCGCGTGGAATACCCCAAGGGGTACTTTGAGCAGCAGCAAGCCCTTTTTGAGCAGGCCGCGGCTTTGATGCCCAAAGAAAACGAGTAGCCCTGCTATCCAACGGCTTTAGGCCCGATTTCCAGAAAACAGGGGTAAAGCAAGGTTGATTTCGGGCTGGAGGCTTTGCATGGTCAGGAGATTTCCCTGGTATCCTTTTGCACCCCGACGGATAAGGTAGTAGCGATGTGGGAGGTGCCTTAATTCCGTGGTTTATTGCGTACTTTTGTATTTACAAAACAAAGGGTGTTTACGGGCCGTTTTACCAAATTCAGGCCCAAAACCGTTTTGTAGGGCGCTGAGTAGCACCGGCATGGCCTTGTTCTGCAGTAGCGGCAACAGAGCGGCACATTTATATCATTAGCGACATCTGTATACATGAGTGAAATAGGAGGAAGCAAAACCGGAAGCGCGTTTGACTGGGAGGTGCTGCGGAAGATATTCCGGTTTGTGAAACCGTACAAGAAGGTCTTTTACCTGGTGATTTTCCTGACGGTCGCCTCGGCTTTCCTGGCTACCGTCCGGCCGTTCCTGATCCAGGAGATGGTAGACAAGCAGATTCTGCAGTACGACTGGCAAGGCGTGAACCGCATGTTCATCTGGCTTATTGTGTTGCTGGTGGCCCATACGGCCGTATCGTACTTCCACACCTACTTCGCGGGTTGGCTGGGGCAGTACGTGGTACGCGACATCCGGGTAAAGCTTTACGAGCACATTCTCAAACTGAGGCTGAAGTTCTATGACCGCACGCCTATCGGGACGCTGGTGACTAGGAACGTAAGCGACGTGGAAACCCTGTCAGATGTGTTCTCTGAAGGCCTGGCCGCCATGATCGGGGATGTGCTTCAGTTGATCTTCATCCTGGGCTACATGTTCTGGATTGACTGGAAACTCACGCTGGTGAGTCTTTCCATGTTCCCGCTGCTCATTGTGAGTACCTATATCTTCAAGGAGAAAGTGAAGGAATCGTTCCAGGAGGTGCGTGGCGCGGTGGCCAAACTCAACGCCTTTGTGCAGGAGCACATCACGGGCATGATGGTAGTGCAGATCTTCAACAACGAGGAGCGCGAGATGAAGAAGTTCCAGGCCATTAACAAGGAACACACCCGCGCCAACATCAAATCAGTGCTGTATTACTCCATCTACTTCCCGGTAGCCGAGGTTATCGGCGCAGCCGGAACGGGTTTGTTGGTGTGGTACGGGGCCAAAGGCGTGATCCAGGATACGGTGACGCTGGGCTCGCTTATCGCCTTCATCATGTACATCGCTATGTTCTTTCGGCCCATCCGGCAGATCGCCGATCGGTTCAATACGCTGCAGCTGGGCGTGGTGAGTTCTGAGCGGATCATGAAACTGCTGGAAAGCCAGGAAATGATCTCTGATTCCGGCACGTACGCCCCTAAAGAAGTGCGCGGTGATGTGCAGTTTGACGATGTCTGGTTCGCCTACAACGACGAGAACTGGGTTCTGCGCGGCGTTTCCTTCGATGTATATGCCGGGCAAACCGTAGCCTTGGTAGGCGCGACTGGGGCCGGAAAGACCTCCATCATCAACCTGCTCAGCCGGTTCTACGAAATAAACAAAGGCACCATCAGGGTAGACGGCCACGACATCCGCGAGTACGATCTGGACTTGCTGCGCCGTCAGATTGGCGTGGTGCTGCAGGACGTATTCCTTTTCTCCGGCACCATCGCCGATAACATCAGCCTGGGTAATAAAGAAATCACCGAAGCCCAGATGTGGGAAGCCGCTCGTCTGGTAGGTGCCGATAGGTTCATTGAACGCTTGCCCGGTGGCCTGCACTACAACGTGATGGAACGCGGGGCTACTCTGTCTGTAGGGCAACGCCAGTTGATCTCGTTTGTGCGCGCCATGGTGTACAACCCCAAAATCATCATCCTGGACGAAGCCACCTCCAGTGTGGACTCTGAGACCGAGGAACTGATTCAGTTTGCCATTGCGCAGTTAATGGAAGGCCGTACCTCCATTGTGATCGCGCACCGCCTCTCCACCATCCAGAAAGCCGATAACATCATTGTGCTGGACCGCGGCGAGATCAAGGAAAGCGGCCGTCACGAAGAACTGATCCAGTCTGGTGGGTATTACGCCCAGTTGCATGAGATGCAATACAAGAACTTTGTGTAAGGAAACAAATCTGTTTAGGGACTGTTTTGCTGAAATCAGCCTCTAAACAGGCTTTTGAACCTCAGGTAAGGCATTGTAGCAAACGTGCCCTACCTTTGCCTTTCCTGCGGCAGTTAAAGCGGGAGTAAAAAGAAACAGATGCGTAAGAAGTTATTGATTTTCCTGGCGATAGTGGCCATTCTGGTGTTGGTGGGCTACACGTACCTGGGCGGTTTTGCCGAGGTGAAGGTTTCCCAAACGGTGTCTACTCCTGTGTTTATCGCGGGCAAGTACTATGCAGGCTCCATTGAGTCAGAGGCTCTGGGGCAGATTTACCAACAGGCGGGCAAGGCCGTAGACCAGAAGCAGTTGACCGGTGACTTTGCCGGCATCTACTACAACAATCCAAGTAAAGATTCTAAAACCATCAAGGCGTTTATCGGCGTAGCCATTCAGGACACTACCGCTGCCCTGCCCGCTGGGTTTACGGTACGCGTGGTGCCCGCCGGAAGGCCGGTGCTACGGGGAGAATTGGAGGCCAACATCATGCTGGCCCCCAAACGCATTTACGGTGAGCTGTTCGACTACGCCGAAGAGCAGAACCTGGCCTTGCAGGAGTTCTACGTGGAACGATTCCCCCAAGGCAAACCCGCCGTGATTGAAGTAGGGTTGGCTAAAAAGTAAGCTTCCGTTTCTGGGCTGGTTTCCTGAAAAGAACCCTAAAACAAACCTGAAAGCGCCTCTGGAGATCTTCTCCGGAGGCGCTTTTCCTTTAGGGCAAATCAGATTAGGTTTAACCGGGCATTTGGTGCTTTCAGGTGATCTTTAGAAGGTCAACACTTGAGCACGCGAGCAAGGCTTCTGCTTACTGAGGAAGCACTTTTGCCTGCCGGAGTTTGGACGGGGCGGCGGCTTTACCGATCGGTTCTGCTTTTGAGGTTTGCGGGAGGGCATATTCTACCTTTATCAGTTGGTGCAACTCATTGTCGCGACCTCGTATCTCGAAATCCACGACGGCCGGGGTTTGGTCCCAGTGGAAGCGCATCACGGCGAAATTGAGTTTGTCGTGCATCTCGCCCACGCGGTGTTGGTTGGGTTCGTTGACCAAGCCGCCTTTCCAGTAGTGGGTGAGGCCGCTGGTAGTAAAGTCGTAGATAGGGTAGGGCACACCCGGCCAGGTGATCTTGGAAAGCTCGGCAAAATGCCGGTCCCCGGAAAGTAGGATCACGTTGGCGGCTTTGGTTTTGGCGATCAGGTTGAACAGCCTTTGGCGGGACTTGGGGAAGTTGCCCCAGCGCTCAAAGCCATGGTCATTGGCGATGATCTGCAGCCCGCTGCCGATGAGGTGAAATTGGGCCTTACTGGTTTGTAGTTCTTTCTCCAGCCATCGCCACTGGGTTTCGCCTAAGATGTCGCCTTTCAGGTTGGGTTGATAATTGGGTTCTTTGCCCCGCAGCGAATCACGCTGGGAGCGCACATCCAGCAGAATGACTTTGACCTGTTTTCCGGCCGGCCCGAAGGTATGGGCGCTGTAGACTCCTTTCTGTTTTCGGCGGAGGCTTTGGAGGGGTTCGCCCATGAAGTCCCAGAAGAGTTGGGCGCTTTGGCCTTTGTGTTTGTATTCTTTGCCGGCGTTGTTTCGGCCGTAGTCGTGGTCATCCCAGACGCCAATGACGGGCACCGTCTCCACCAGTTTCTGATAACCCTCGTTTTGGAGCTGTTTTTCGTATTTCGCCCTCAAAACCTGCATGTCATCAGTGTCGCCGTAGATGTTATCACCTAACCAAACCCAGAGTTGGGGCTGGTTCTTAAGGATCTCGCGCCACAGCGGCTGCTCCCGGTCCTGGGAGTTGCAGGAACCCAGCGCAATCACCGAAAGCGGAGTTTGGCTACTGGCAACTGGCAATGATTCCAGGCGGCGCTCCGTATCTGCGGAACTGCAGGAGAAAAGGGTAATGACAAGAGAAAAAAGGAGCCAGTGTATGAGGTGATACATACGTAAGGGTACGGCAGTGTATTGAAGATGGATGCCGTGAGCGTTGGGTAATAACCACAAAAGCCACAGACAGGTTGTGGCTTTTGTGTTGATATAGAATGATATGTTTATTCAGCGGTAGTTCGGCCCAGATACAGAGAGAGGCCTAAAGATAAACTACTTAGCCCGAAACTGGCGTTAAATGAATTGCTTTTAGAACTGTAGTCTGATCCATCCGTTCCATATTTCATCTGGGAGTAGCCAATGGTTCCCATCATGAACTCCAATCCGATGGTATTAGAAGGAAAGAAAACGAAACCGGGCGTAATGTTTACCTCGCCTCCTTTGTTGGTGCTGGGAGTGGAAATATAATTGACAGGGAGTTCCTCATACTCTGACTTGACATAGATGTAGTTGGCGCTAGCTTGCCCAAAGAAGGCCGCTTTATTTCCCATAGCTTTGTAATACCGCACGAACGGCCCTGCTGTATAGGAATGAGAGTCATAATCAACAAGCAAATTGATGTAGTTGCCGTTAACCAGAACGATAGCAGGGCTGGGAGAGGTGCTTGACTCATAGCCAGCAGAAAGACCCATAGCCCAATTAGGGCTCACGAAAAAGCCAACCTTGGGGTTAATGGCAAACCGGTGATTCTTCTGGTTATCGTCGGAGAAATTGCTTTCTGTTTTAGAACTAGAATAACTTGCTGAGCCGGAGATAAGGGTTTTACCAAAGTCTTGGGCAAATGCCCAGATGGGGGTACTGCAAAGGACAGCAGCAATAAATAGTTTTTTCATGAAGATTGATTATAGAATAAAAGGTGTGTGGCTAGAGTAGTTTCTAAGCTTTATAATGATGAATAATTATATTCAGGTTTAATATATACCTGCAAATCTATAGAATTATTCACTAATGGAGTGAAGGTGTTATTATTATTATTATTAAGAATGGAAATATAATTATAGCACAAATCTTATTTTCTACTTGGTACTAGCTCAAGCCCACTTTAGAGATTAATCTATGAATTCTAAAGTTTATAGATGGGGCAGCAGATACAAAAAAAGAAGGACCAGCTTTCTACGGCTGGTCCTTTCGTTTAATTGGTGGCTTGCGCCTTATCTATTATATACAAGCCCCATGTAGGGGTACAGTTTAGCTTAGGCGCGCGTGTTCATGATCCTGAACGCTTCGGCCCGGGTGATCTCTTTTTTCAGCAACAGCAGATTACTCGGATTCACAATCAATAACTGAAACTGATTTTTCAGGTCATGATAGTAAATCAACATGGTTAAGTCTTCATAACCACGTCTGAAAATCTTGCGGGCTTTCGTCTTCAGATTGAATAGTTCCAATTTTATTTGCCTCCATTTTTCCATCATACCCACTACCTCCCCTCATCAAGAGTTTGTAGAGTAGTTATACTAAGATTTAAACTCCCGGGTTACTGTATGAAAAGCAGAAGTAAATTGCATTATACGGCCTTGGTTTAAATCATTGGCGTTGGTAAATGGCTTGTTTCATGCATTTTGTAGGTATTGTTTACTCGTTCGCCTATATTTTGTTTAGGCTTTTTCAGGGAAGGGTCAAACGCTAAGGAAAGGTGGAGAGAAACACCGCTCGTCTTAGTGGTAAATTCCGGTACAGTAGCGTGTTTTTACTAGACTTAGTACAAAACCTTTCTTAGAAAGTGTACAATTACACCGTTTTAGAGCCGACTTAGGCAAAATACGGGTAAAAGAGCCTACACACTGCTTGGGGCGGGGTAGGGCAGAGGGGTGATGTAGCTACTTACAGGAAAAGAAAGAAAAGGGAGAATAGGATGGAAGGCTATAGGAACGCTGTTTAAAAAAAAGAAACTGGGGTAATAAAAAGCCCAAGCACCAGTGAGCAAGGCGCAACTCAGTGCTTGGGTATCTTTCTCGTAACTTTGATTCAGTTCTCTGAGAACGTATAACCGCAGAAGTTATAGATCTCGGCCAGAGGGGCTACTGGGCGCATGGTTTGCTGCACCACCAGCGGGGGATTGTGGGTTGAGACAAAACCCCATCGATTACGGTTGCAGTAGTGCAACTCTTTCGGTAATTCCAGTTTTCGGTGTTGTTCCATGATATACTTCCTCCTGTTATAAAGATTGAAATATTGGGCGTTACCCCTACCTAAACACGGTACTTTTTGCAATATTATTCTTAAACCCAGTGCCGCCTTGTACCTTTGTTTCCTGTTGCACACCTTAGGCACTATATCTCCATGAAAACGAAAACCGGACGAGTACTGGCAGTGGCCATTCTGCTGGCGGTAGCGCTGCTGCAAGCCTTCACGTATGAGTACCTGGCAGCGGCCGCCTGGGGCAGTCTGGCGTTGGCAATGGCCTTATCCGGAGAACGGCTTCCAGCCGGACAAAGAACCCCTAAAACCCCCAAACAGTACCTGATGGCGTTTTGCCTGGTACTGGCACTGGGGTTGTTTGGTTACCAACTCTACCGAGATCTAACTGATAAAGGCGCCAGCCGGCTTCCTTCTACCACCCCCGTACATGAGTAATCCGGTTTTCAGGTAAGCTGCTAAAATTATGCCAGAAACGGGGTTAGATGTGCCTGGTGAGGTCCCTGATTTTGCTTCGTAGCTGGTCTAAGTGCGTTTGCTGTTGCTTCTGCTTGTCAATCTCCTCTAACTGATGCAAAAGCGCCTGCATTTCGGCTAAGTAAGCAGACCGGTCTTTCTTTAAGTGAGGGTGCTCTCCTTCTTTCCCCTCGGTTTTGAATACATTGCCTTCTCCGTAAATGACCCACTTTGAGTTCAGGTCTGGCAATTGCTTGAGCAGGGTGACCAGGTCATCCATACAGTAATCTTCCCCTTGCAAAATACAGCCCACTACATCTGGAGGCGTTTGGGTGAGCACGCTGAGTTGGTACACATCCAGCTCTTTGATGCGCATGTAGAAATTAAGGCGGGCGCTGGTTTGCTGTAGATTAATGGCCATGTTCACTTGGTTTTAGAGGTACGAGTAAACGGGTGCATCCAAATCTTTGTACAAAGGGAAATGCCGTACGAGGAGAGCGATGTCAATCCAACTCCTCATACGCAATTCCCAGGTTTTGTGTTAAAGCAGCCTTGGCAGACGAAGGAGGGCGTTTTGCATTTTGGGCCGGGTTTTCCCAAAATGGACCCAAAGCAGTGGGGAGAGTAAGGTGTTGCGGTATAGAAAACAGCAGGGTTTCCTGCTTGCCAATAGCCTACCCACTAAGGGATGTTACCCAAAGGACATTAAGCCCATTAGAAATTTACCTCCATAATTTTTCCTTCAAACCCAACGTTTTGAACCTTGAGGCAGTATTGGACTTAAGTTTGATAAAACAAGCCGAAAACCCAATTGGCAGATTTTTACTATATTTACCCGTTGTTTAAGGAAAATTCACAGTTCACTCCCCCAATAAAAACTTTTACATGAAAACCCAGTTTGAGCCGTTGGAATTGATCATGTTGGTAGACGACGATGATACAACCAATTTTGTAAATAAACGCCTGTTGACGAAACTGGGAGCCGCCAAGGAAATCCTGATCATGAAAAACGGGGCTGAGGCCCTGGAATACCTGAAGAAATCTGCTCAGGAGGGAGTGCCTTATCCAGACCTTATCTTCCTGGACATAAAGATGCCCGTGATGGATGGGTTCAGTTTCCTGGACGAGTACCACAACCAGGCTTTGTTCCAAAACGGCAGCATGATCATCCTCATGTTAACCTCCTCGGCCAGCTTCTATGACCTGGAGCGCCTGAAAGGATACACCTCGGTGAAAAAGCACTTCTCAAAAGCCCTCACTGAAAGCGATGTGAAAGAGATTCTGGCAGATTACTACCAAAAGAAATAAGACAGGTTATTTTCCTGAAAGCAGAAAGGCGCAGTGTGAACTGCGCCTTTCTGCTTTTAAGCCCGGGTACTTTTATTTCAGGTGGTAGACAGCCTTGGGCAGAGATTCTGAGGCAAGCGGCCAGGTGAAGTGCATGGCGGTTCCCCGGCCCTGAGACCGAATCCACACCCGGCCTTCCTTCTCCTGCATGATCTTCCGGACAATTGCCAACCCAATGCCGGTGCTGTCTGGGCGGTTCACATCGCTGGTGGTCTCAAACAGTTCAAAGACCTTCTCCTGGTTTTCGAGCGGAATACCGGGGCCGTCATCTTCTACCACAAACTCCCAGTGGCTGTCTTGCTCGGTTGCCTTTATCCAGATGTTGCCAACAGGCTGATCATGGTATTTGAGGGCGTTGTTTAAAAGGTTGCTGAAAATCTGCTGCAGGTAAATCTCCTCGGCCTCTACCACTGGCAGGTTATTGGGCACATGGATGCGGAACCCCACCGGAATGGTGAGCGTGGTGAGCACGTTTTCTACCAGTTGCCGTACTGGCACAAGCTTCGTCTGTATCTGCTGCCTGCCGGTCAGGGAATACGCCAGCACATCGGTGATGAGGTGTTCCATGCGCCGGGCCTGCGCCTGAATCATGGGTAGCACTTCCTGGGCTTCAGTGGAGTTTCCTTCACCCAGGTAGTCGGTCACGGCATCGGTTAAACCCAGGATGTTCTGCAACGGTGCTTTCAGGTCATGGGTGACCGTGTGGGCGAACTCATCCAGGGTTTTGTTTACTTTTTCAAGCTGATGGTTCTTTGTTTCCCGTTCCTGCAGCAGGGCGTTGATTTCCTGGTTAGAGGTTTGCAGTTCCTGGTTCAGGTGCTGGATTTCCTGCAGTTGGTACTCGGCCTCAATGGTGCGCACGCGCAGTTGCTCCATGAGTTCTATCAGCTGCATGTTCTGCCGCTTGATCTCGGCGTAGGGCGAAATCTCTGACTCTGTGTTGAAATATTCTGCCCACCCCTGAATAATGGCTTTGTTGATGGGCGGATGGTTAGAGGGAATGCGCTTTTGCAGCCGTACCCGGGTTCCTTTCTCAAAATCACTCTCTATCTGGAAAAGGTCTACCAGCTTACGCGAGCTGTAGATGCCCTGGCCTTTGCCGCCGGTGGGCATGTATTCCCGCCTCAGGAGATCGGAAACATTAGGAATGCCACGGCCTCTATCGGTTACAAAGGCTTCCAGCGACAAGATGCCCCGGTGCTCTACCATGCTGTATCGGATGGTGCCGTTGCCTACGTGCTCCAGCACGTTGCGGCAAATCTCAGACACGGCCGTGGCAAACTTGGTTTGGGAGGCCGTGGGCAAGCCAGAGAACTCAGAAAGCTGCATGGCCCGCTTGTAGGCCAGAACCACGTCCAGTTCATTCTGCAGCTTTATGGTGGTGATAGGTTGGTCCATGGCGGGTTTAGTCTGTGGCACGCACCACCACAACTAACGTGTCATCGGTGGTGCGGGTGTTGTCTTTATAGAGTACTGCCGCTATCAACGTAGGGTCATGCCTGCTCAGTTCCGGGTACTTGGTTAAATCCCAACGGGATTTTAAGCCATCTGAGTGCAACACCATAAGATTTCCGCGTTCCCAGGAGTGGTGTTGGTCATTGAGGGTGGTAGGCACGCTCATGCCCAGGGTTCCATTGTAGGACAGCAGGCTTTTGGCCTTGTCTGGTCCCAGCAACCGGCCGGCAATGTTGCCTACGCCGCAGAAAAACAAAGAGCTTGTTTCTGCGCTCCAGTGAGCTACGGCACCTACCGCACCCCGGGTTCTTTTGATGGCGGCGTGTACCCCCCGCAGAATCTCAGCGGGCGGCTGTTTGGGCTGCTGCTGAAATGCCTCCAAAGCGGCGGTAGCGGCGGCATGGGCGTGTTCCCCATGCCCTAACCCATCCAGCACTATTAAATAAGCCCCCTGATGCGAGAACCGAAGGCCCCAGCCATCGCCGCTTACCTTTTCGCCGGGTTTGGGTACCAGTACTGCTCCAATCTGAAACTTCTGTTCGCTTCTGGCCGCCGATTTCGGGGCTTTCCCTTTCCGGTAAATGCGGGAGAGGATCACCGTGCCAATGCCGCGCTGGGAATAGATGTCAAAGAAATCTGACTGTCGTTTGATGGCCCCCAGTCCCTGCCCCATACTCCCGAAGGTAGAGACCCCGTCTTCCATCATGCGCACCGGATCGCTCATGCCGGGGCCATTGTCCAGGCACAGCAATTCAATGCCGCAGGATTTTCCGTTTGCCTGGCAGATAGGTTTAACTAAAAGCTCTCCTCCTTTAGAGGTCGCATGCTTTACCAGATTCGTGGCCATTTCTGTGACCACTAAGCTTACGCGGCCTACTTCGGCCTCAGAAAACCCAGCAGCCTCCGCTATCTTGGCAATGTCACGCCGGACAATGTTCTGAAAGGTTCGGTCTGCGAGGGGGAAGTGATGATGTTCAGCAAAATTAAAGTCCATTTTTCCAACGGATAATGGTGACCGTGGTGCCTTTCCCGGGTTCGCTCTTGATGTCAAACTCATTCACGAGTCGCTTGGCTCCCGGCAACCCTAGTCCTAAGCTTTTTCCGGTAGAATAGCCGTCTTTCATGGCCAGGGGCAGGTCTATGATGCCGGGCCCTTCGTCCACAAAAATCAGGCGCACTCCCGGAATACTGTTTTTGCTGACAATCTCCAGGTGAGTGATGCCGCCGCCGCCGTAGCGCAGCATATTTCTGACTAACTCACTGGCTGCCGTAATAAGTTTGGTCTGGTTGACCAGACTCATGCCTATTTTGGTTGCCAACTCTTTGATTCGGTTCCGGAACAAAACCACGTCCTGCTCCTTTTGTATGGAAAGCTTCTCTTTAGATAAAACTATCATAGAGGCCCTCTTCATCAGTGTCAAGTTGGCCAATTTTAGTACGCAGTAGTTCCATGCCTTGCTCCACATCCAGTGCGGTATGCACGCCGGAGAGTGTAAGGCCTAATTCAACCAGCGTAATGGCTACCGCCGGCTGCATGCCTACCACCACGGTGGCGGCGTCCATGATCTTTGACATGGACGCGATGTTACCCAGAATGCGGCCCATGAAGGAATCCACAATGCTTACTGCAGAAATATCAATCAATACTCCTTTGGCCTCGGTCTTACTCACCATGTTGATGAGGTCGTTTTCCAGGGTGAGGGCCAGCCGGTCATATAAATCCACTTGGATGGTTACCAGCAGGAAGGGGCCCATTTTTAAAATAGGAATTCTTTCCATGGCAGTGTTTTCTTAAAAGCCGAAGTTTTGTTTAGATCCAATCTGGCCATTTAAACCAGCCTTTGATACCTGGATGTTCAGCATGGAGAAGGACATCTTCAAGGCGCTGGCCAGGGTGGCTTTGGTGTAAATGTTGGTCAGGTCAATGCCCAGGTGCACAATGGTCTGGGCAATCTCGGCTCTGATGCCGCTGATGATGCACTCGGCACCCATCAGGCGGGCGGCGCTTACGGTTTTGATCAGATGCTGGGCTACCAGTGAGTCAACGGTAGGTACGCCTGAGATATCCAGAATGGCAATACGGCTGCCGGTGGCTACAATCTCTTCCAGCAACGCTTCCATCACCACCTGGGTACGGGCACTGTCCAGGGTCCCGATGATGGGCAGGGCCAAGATTCCTTCCCACACCCGGATTACCGGCGTGGAGATTTCGCTCATCTCATTGGTCTGGCGCAGGATCACCTCTTCGCGGCCTTTGATGTACGTTTCGGTGGTAATCAGGCTCAGGCTGTCCATGATCTTGTTCATGGAGATGATCTCGCGGTACAGAACGGCGGTGTCATCTTTGAAACGGTCCTCCAGCGTATGGCTCAGCACTTCTTTCAGGCTAAGAATATAGGCGCTGGTCTCGCGCGGAGAAAACCCTTGGCGGGCGCGGGAAATAGAGATTTCGCTCAGGATATCGTGGATAGACTCGTAGCCCGATGACTCTGTGTCTTCTGCTTGAGGAGAAGCAAAAGCTTTCAGCAACGAGGACAGGAATTCTTCTGACTGCTGCTGCAACTCTGATACACTCATCAGGTCATCGCGGAGGGCGGCATCTTTCAATTGATTGGCCATCCAAGCTTCCAGAATTTGTTTTTTCTTTCCTTTAAGGGCAGCGGCGCTTTCTTTATTCATAAAGGGATATGTGTTGTCGGGGATAAAAGACGGTGAAATGGTTTATGCCTCTTTTCCGGAAAACAAACCGAAAACCACGGATGGCAGGCATTTCGGTAAAAGTAAGAAATAAAGCAACGAAACAGCCGTGTTCGCAATTTGTTTTTCAAGTTACCAGATTACGTGTGTGACATGCCAAAAAAAATCCCCGCCGTAAAAACAGCGGGGAGCAGTTGAAAGGACTAGATCAGAAGTGAGTTCAGAGGCTTTTCTGTTTCGGGCCTGTTTTGGTCAAAAGGGCCTGAAAGCGGAATTTGCCAGAGGGCTACTCGGTTTTAAGCGCCCGAACCGGGTTAGAGAACGCGGCCCGAAGGGCTTGTACACTTACGGTGGTCAAAGCAATCAGGAGCGTGAGCGCACCGGCGGCCAGGAACACCCAGTAGCCAATGTGAATGCGGTATGTGAACTCCTGCAGCCATTTATCCATGAAGTAATAGGAGATAGGCCCGGCAATGACGAAGGCAATGAGCACCAGTTTCACGAAGTCTATGGAGAACAGCCCCACGATGCTCGCCGAGGAAGCGCCCAGCACCTTGCGTACACCCACTTCTTTGGTGCGTTGCGCCACCATAAAGGAAACCAACCCGTAAAGACCCAGGCACCCGATGAGGATGGCAATCACCGAGAACACTTTGAACAGATGCGCCTGCCGTTGTTCCTCTTCGTAGAAGCGGGCAATGGAATCATCAAAGAACTCATAGTAGAAGACATCGTCTGGGTAAGCGGTCTGGTAGATGTTCTGCAGGTGCGCCAACGCGGCCTTCGCGTTTTTCTGCTCCAGCTTCACGTTCAGGTACAGGTAGAAATCAGAGAACGTAGACATGACCACCGGCGGAATATCGTCGCGCAGCGAAGAAAGGTGGTAGTCTTTCACCACGCCCACAATCTTGCCTTTGGACTGGTCACCGTTGACCATCACCATCTTACCGATTGCGTTTTGCGGGTCTTTTTCGCCAACCTGCCGCAAAAACGTCTCATTGACCAGGAACTCCCGCATGGTGTCGCTTTTCTCGTACATGCGGCCAGCCAACAACGGAATGTTGAACGTCTTCAGGTAATGCTCATCGGCTATTTTCATGTTCACGCTGAAGTTGCGCTGCAAAGAAAGGTCGTCGTACTTGAAAGAGGTGTTCATGTCAATGTTGGCCGAGGGCGGGGCAATGGCAAAAGACGTGGATTTGATAGCCGGATGCGCCTCCATCTGCGGCCGGAAAGCCATCAGTTCCTTCCCTCTTCCTGAGGGTAACTGGATGTTCACGATTGCCTCCTTGTCAAACCCCAGCGAGGCACTCCGGAAGTACTCCATCTGGTTGTGCACAATGATGGTGCAGATGATGAGGACCTGGCAGACGGTGAACTGCAACACCACCAGCGTACGGCGCAACGACAATCCGGCGGCCCGGGCCGTGGAAGCTTTGCTTTTGAGCGCCGAGATAGGCTGAAACCCCGAGATAACTAGGGCCGGATAGAACCCCGCAAAGAACGTCACCGCTACCAGCACCGCCAGCAGGAACAGCAGCATCTGAGGGTCTTTCAAAATAGAGAACGAGATCTGCAGTTCCAGCAACTTGTTCAAAGAGGGCAGCAGCAACTCGGCAAAAACCACCGACAGGGAAAGTGCTGTAAGGGTAATCAGGCCGGTTTCCAGCAGGAACTGCGTCATGAGCTGCGATTTGCTGGCCCCCAGTACCTTGCGCATGCCCACTTCTTTGGCTCGGCGCAACGCTTGCGCAGTAGCCAGGTTCACGAAGTTGATGGAAGCCACCAGCACCAAAAACATCCCGATGAGTCCCAATGCCCACAACGTGGTTTTGCTGATGGTGCGGTTGCTAAGGTTGCCGTATCGTTCATCAAAGTGTACTTGGCTGAGCGGCTGAAACGTGTACCGTTCTTTCTCGCCCGGAGAGCGGGGACGGTATTTGGCCACCACTTCGTTCAACCGGTCCTCGGCTTGTTTCAGAGACGCTCCCGGAGAAAGCGCAAAGTAGATCTGCTGGTTGCTGTTGGTGCTGTTCCAGCTGTCGTTGGTGAAGGTGTTGATCTTTTTGGAAGACTCATAGTCAATGAGCATCTGGAAAGGCAAATCAGTGTTGTCAGGCGCATCAGGAATCACGCCGGTCACTTTCAGGTTCACCTTGTTGTTCATGCGCAGTATCCGACCCACCGGGTTCTCGCTGGGGAAGAACTTGTCGGCGATGGTTTGGGTGAGCAGCACCGTGTTCACGTCTTTGATGGCCTGCTTGGCGTTGATGCCGTTGGTGTCAAAGTCGAACAGGTCAAAGAAGGCCGGCTCCACAAACAGGACGTTTCGCTCCTCCCTGAACTTGCGGGGCGCTTCTTTGGCATTGGTAGACAGAACGGTGAAAGTGCCGCCTTCTTCATTGTATAAGTGGGTGGCCGGGGTGAGCTCTGGCAGGGTTGCTTTAAGGGTAGCCAGCATGGGAACCGGAGTTCCTGCGGTGTTTTCGGGCCCGTTTTCAGAAATCTTGTCTACATTGATGCGGTAGGTACGGTCTGCCTTGCTATGAAACGTGTCATAGCTGAGTTCGTGGCGGATCACCAGGAAAAGCAGCAGACTGCAGGTGATGCCCAACGCCAGCCCGATGATGTTCAGGGAGGTGTAGCCCAGGTTGCGTTGGAGTGTGCGTACCGCTACTAAAAGGTAGTTTTTGAACATGGCAACCAGCGTTACAGGATAGCGAGCTCTTTCACATTCTCAGAGATAATCTGCCCGTCAAACAGGTTCACAATGCGGTGAGCGTAGTCGGCATCGGTGGGGGAGTGGGTCACCATCACAATGGTGGTGCCTTGCTCGTTAAGGCTGCTCAGCAGTTGCATCACCTCTTGGCCGTGGGCCGAGTCCAGGTTACCGGTGGGCTCATCCGCCAAAAGCAATTTAGGTTTGGACACTACCGCCCGGGCAATGGCCACCCGTTGCTGCTGACCGCCCGAGAGTTGCTGCGGGAAGTGGTTGCGGCGGTGCGCAATCTGCATCTGCTCCAGTACCTGTTCCACGCGCTGTTTACGCTCGGCATTGCCCACCTTCAGGTAAATCAAAGGCAGTTCCACGTTCTCGTATACCGTCAGTTCATCAATCAGGTTGAAGCTCTGGAACACGAAGCCCAGGTGCTCTTTGCGCAGGTTGGCCCGCTGCCGCTCACTGAACTTAGAGATTTCCTTCTCCAGGAAGTAGAACTCGCCGCTGCTAGGGTTATCTAGCAGCCCGATGATGTTCAGCAACGTAGATTTTCCACACCCAGACGGACCCATGATGGCCACGAACTCGCCTTGACGCACGTTCAGGTTCACATTCACCAGTGCGGTGGTCTCCACCTCATCGGTGGTATATTTCTTCTGAAGATTGACGGTCTTTAACATATGGTTGGTTGTTTATTGCTGGTTGGTGATTGTTATTTTATCCTATTGATCGGGTTTATTTTGCATTCTGTCCCCCTTTGAAGGGGGTAGGGGGATGATTACTCTTGCTGATCATGGTATTCCCGAAAATCGTTTTTAATTATTCCATCGCAATTGTTCTTTGGTTCTCCAACTGCCTTTGTCATCCCCCCACCCCCTTCAAAGGGGGACGAAATGCGTGAATCTTTTCAACTCAGGACTCAAAACTCAGGACTCAAAACTCAGGACTAGAGCTGAAGTAGGTCGTTTTGAAGCTCCTTTGGCAAAAACTGCCTTAAACCGACTTATTTCAGCTCCAGCTTGTCTTTGTCGTTGAAAGCATCATACGATGAGACAATCACCTGCTCGCCGGGTTTTAGGCCTTCTAGGACTTCATAATATTCTGGGTTCTGGCGACCTAAGCGGATGCTGCGTTTAGTGGCTGCTTTGCCGGTTTCATCCAGCACGTAGGCCCAGGCGCCACCCGTACTCTGGTAGAACCCGCCTCTTGGCAACAACACTGCCGGAGCCGGATCTGAGAGCTGCAATCTGATCTGAAGGGTCTGTCCGCGCCGGATGCCCTCCGGAACCTTGCCAATGAACTTCATGTCAACGGGAAAGCGGCCGTTGGTCACCTCTGAGTACACCAGGGCAATCTCCAGCGGGTAAGTCTGGCCGTTGTAGGTGAAGGATGCCTGCTGTCCGGCGAAGACGCGGCTTACGTAGTGTTGGTCCAGCTCGGCTTTCACTTTGAAACCGCTCAGATCATCAATCTGACCAATCACCTGCCCCGACTGTACCGGGGTTCCCAATTCTACCTGAATAGAGGAAAGCTGCCCTGAGATGGGTGCTTTGATATAAAGGTTCTTGAGGTTGTCTTCCATCATGCGCAGGTTGCGGCTGGTGCGGGCAATGGTGGTTTCCAGTTGGGCAATCTGCTGGCGGGCGTTGTTCTCCTCAAACCGCTGCGACTCTTGCTCAATGGCCCGTTCGGCTTTCAGGCGGTCATATTCTCTTTTGAAACTGAAGAACTCCTGCTGCGATACTGCTTTGGCTTCATACAGGGCAATGTTGCGCTGATACACATCCTTGGCGGCATCTACCTGGGCATCTAAAGTGGCCAACCGCCGACGGAGGTTGAATTTGTTTTGCTGCAAACTCAACTTGGAGTTCTGCAGGTTATTGATGAGGTCGTTCATGAGGGTCTCCTGATTCATGAAATCCAGCACCAGACGATTGTTGGTGAGTTTTAGGATAGGGTCACCTTGCTTCACGGGCTTGCCGCCTTCCAGGTACTTCTCGTCTACGGTGCCGCCTTCCACCGCCGGAATCAGGATGGTTTTGATGGGGTGCACGGTGCCGTCTACCGGAATAAACTCCTGAAAAGAACCCTGACTCACGGTAGCCATGGTAATCTTCTGGCTCTCCACGTTCAGCTTGGAGCTGTTATCACCGAAGGCGATGAAGTACGTGGCCAGGGCAATGAGGGCCACTGCCGTCGTATAACCGGCTATCTTCTTAGGCGTGAAGCGTTTCTTTTCTATGATGCGGTCCATGGTAGTAAGCGATTTGATTAATCCTTGTCAATTGCTGTGCCGGATTTGTAAAATGCATATTTACAGCTATTTAGGCAATCTGAGATTTTGAGAGTGTGCGCCAGCGGACACTTTTTGTTCATGCCCGAACAATCCCGGTCCCCGTGTGCAGCCCGCGCCGGCTTTCTGCGTCTTTTCAGGAAAACAGGTGTAAAATAGCTTTTCTTTCTGGGGCAAGGAAGCCGCAAGGTTTGGATGCCTGTCTAGCACCTCTGTTCCAAACCATACATCTGTGATACATAACCGAACACAAGTTCTTTGCTATAGGTCGATTAAACCAATGATTAACAGTTGATTACTAAGTTGGTCTGTTCTTTGAGGTCTTTTGCAGATAAAACCTAACCAAACGCTACTAACATATGAAGAAGCTCTTCTCTGCCGTTCTGTTTTCCCTTTTCCTGTCTTCTGCCTGGGCGCAATGCACTTCCACGGAGCAAGACAAAGCCGGGGTCACCGCTGCCTGCCAAGACTACATCCAGGCTTTCTACAAAGCCGATACCACATTGGCCTACCGCAGTGTGCATCCCTTGCTGCAGAAACGCGGGTTCTCCTATTCGGCGGCCAACCAGACGTATTCTAAGCAACTGGAGATGCCTTTCCCGGCGCTGGTAAGTCTGGCCAAACGCTGGAATGCCAACGGCAAGCAAGCCAATGAAAAGTCAGTTCAGGACGTCCAGATTCTGGACATCTGTGATAAAACCGCTTCGGCGAAGGTTACGGCGGTGTGGGGTATTGACTACATCCACCTGGTGAAGGAGCAGGACAAGTGGTGGGTCATGAACGTTTTATGGCAGTCTGTGCCGGCCCAAAGCAAGTAAAGTTTCTCTACTTCTGATTTAGCCCTCTTTTCAGGAAAACAGCCCGAAAAGAGGGCTTTCTTTTGCCCAAAGTAGATAACAGGAAAACGCAGGAGATGCTTGGAGAGGGGAAGCAAGGAACATTTAAAAAGCAGACTTCAGGAAAATCAGGGCCCAAAGGAGAAAAGATTTCAATCTGGAATAAGGTTTTAAGCCTGTAAGAGCCTTTTTTAAAGAAAAGAAAAACTTTTTTGAAATAATGTATGTATATACATTAAATGTATATACATTTGTCTCGTTCTCTTTCAGGGAACACCTTCAAAGTAGAATTTAAAACCTTAAAAAAGCAAAGACATGGCAACTATTAAATGGGCAGTAGACCCAATGCACTCAGAAGTTCAGTTCAAAGTAAAGCACTTGATGATCACCACCGTGACCGGTTATTTCCAGAGCTTCAACGTGGAGGCCGAGACCGAAGATGAACAGTTCACCAGCGCCAGCAGCGTGGAGTTCACCGCCGATGTGAACTCCATCAACACCAACAACGAGCAGCGTGATACGCACCTGAAATCAGCCGACTTCTTTGATGCGGAAAACCACGGCGAGATTCGGTTTGTGGGCAGCAAATATGAAAACGTAGGCGGCGATGATTACCAACTGCACGGTGACTTAACCATCAGAGGCGTGTCTAAACCTGTGACATTGAAAGTAGAGTTCGGCGGTATTGTGGTAGACCCTTACGGCCAGACCAAAGCCGGTTTCACGGTGAGCGGTAAAATCAGCCGCAAAGAGTTTGGCCTTACCTGGAATGCTGTGACTGAGGCCGGCAGCGTAGTGGTGAGTGATGAGATCAAACTACAGGCCGAGGTGCAGTTGGTGAAACAAGGCTAAGGCCTTGTCATAAAGGCAAGTGGCGTCTCGCTGCGTACCCGTGGATAGACCGAAGTAAACAGCTGTAACAGATTCTTTTTCAGCTGGTACCCGTACAAACTCATAAAAAAAGAGGGATGCAAACAGAAAAATATACCCCCGCCCAAAGAGGGGTAAAAGACATAGGTTGGCTGAAAAGCAATTTCATATTCAGCTTCTCCAGCCACTATAATCCGGTACGGGCAGGCTTCGGTTTGCTGCGGGTCTTCAACGATGATTACGTGGCGCCGGAGAACGGCTTCGGCATCCATCCGCACGCCAACATGGAGATCATCTCGGTGATGCTCTCGGGGTCTATGAACCACATAGATTCGCTGGGCTACAAAGAGGTGGTGCACAAAGACTGGGTGCAGATCATGAGCGCGGGCAGCGGCCTTCGGCACGAAGAGCACAACGTGGGCCAGGACGAGGTCAATTTCCTGCAGATCTGGATTGAGCCCAAACTGCAGAACATTACGCCCCGGTACCAGCGCCGCTTTTTCCCTGAGGAGAAGCGCCTGAACCAGTTGACTACCATTGTGAGCAACGAAGAAGGCCAAAGCCATTGCTGGATCAACCAGAACGCCAAACTGTCTCTGGGGTATTTTGAGCAAGGGCAGACATTGACGTACCGGTTCAATCCGGTGAACAAAGGAATTTTTGTCTTCAACATCAGCGGTACGCTGGAGGTGAATGGGCAGACGGTGAATGACCGTGAGGGCTTGGGTATGTGGGAGACAGATCAGTTAGATTTCAATTTTTCATCCGATAGCAGATTCCTCCTCATTGAGGTACCTATCAACCTTTAATCAGCAGAGTCATGGAAAACAGAATATTAGGCCTGCACCATATCACGGCTATTGCCGGATCGGCCAAGAAAAACGTGGATTTCTACACCAAAGTCCTGGGCTTGCGCCTGCTCAAAAAGACCGTCAACTTTGATGACCCGGGCACTTACCACCTGTACTACGGCGATGAGCGCGGCAGTGCCGGCACCATCTTAACATTCTTCCCCTACGAAGGCGCCCGCCGCGGCAACGCCGGCACCGGCATGGCCACCAACATCGGGTACTCAGTGCCCGCGGGCAGCTTTGATTTCTGGATCAATCGGTTTGAGAAGCACAACGTCATCTACAACAAGCCCTCAGAGAAATTCGGGGAGCAGTACCTGACGTTCCTGGATCCAGACGGCCTGAAACTGGAGCTGGTTATCCCTAAAAACCAGGACAACCGCGTAGCCTGGGAAACTGATGAGGTGAACGCCAGCGTGGCTACTAAAGGCTTCCACAACGTGACCTTGACCCTGCGCGACATCAAAGGCACCGCGGCCGTTCTCACCGATGTCTTTGGCTATACCTTGCTGGAGAAAAGCGGCAACCGTTACCGCTACATCACCGATGCCGTGGAGCACGCCGCCATCATTGACTTGGTAGAGTTGCCTAACGAAGCGCGGGGAATCGGCGGGGCCGGTACTAACCACCACATCGCGTTCCGGGTGAAAGACGAAGGAACGCTCATGCAGTTTCAGGAGAAAGTAAGACGCGCCGGCCTGGGCCTGCAGATCACCGAGAAGATTGACCGGAACTACTTCTACTCGCTGTATTTCAGGGAGCCGGGCGGAGTGCTGTTCGAGATTGCCACCGATAATCCGGGCTTCGGGATTGATGAGCCTTGGGATCAATTGGGTTCCAGCCTGTTGTTGCCGCCGCAATACGAGCCGCGCCGCGCCGATATCGAGGCCGTTTTACCGAATCTGGACTAAAAACGGAAAGGCTGCTTCAACGCAGATTTCAGTTGCCTTTTAAGGCCATTTTCCCGAAACTTGACTGAAAATGGAAGTATTCCACATTACCCGCGTGTACGCGGATGCTCACGGAGAAAGCCATTTTGACCTGATCGCCAAGCCCCTGCAAGCCGCAGGGGATATTGGCTTTCTGTCAACGCCCGAAGCGGTAGAAAGTATTATCTTTAGGAAAGTGCTGCCCAGCTATGACTATGACTTCCATACGGCTCCGGCCCGGCAGTACATCATTCTGCTGGACGGCGAGATAGAGATAGAAACCTCTCTGGGCGAAAAACGGCAGTTCAAAGCCGGCGATATTCTGCTGGTAGAGGACACCACAGGCAAAGGACACCGCACCCGTAATCTGCTTTCTGCAGTCAGGAGCTCCATTTTTGTGAACTTGAAAGACAAAGCAGAAGCATAATACAGTCTCTTTATTTATTTCCTTAAAAGTAAACCATGAACCTAGTAGTAGTATCCGGAAGTGCCCGCCCGCAGCGGCAATCGCACCAGGTGGCATTAGAAGTAATAAGTAGACTGGAAGAAAAAGGGCATAGCGTGCACTTGCTGGATGTGCGGGCCTTGAATTTCCCTTTGCTGGAGAACACCTTTGACAAAACCCCAAATCCATCAGCGGAAATGAAGGAAACCAGTGCCGCCATTGCCCAGAGCGATGGTTTGATCCTGGTTTCGCCAGAACACAACGGAAGCTACTCTGGTGCCCTGAAAAACACCCTGGACTATTTCTACAAAGAGTATTTCCATAAGCCCTTCGGGATTGTGGCGGTGTCAGCGGGCATGCTGGGCGGCATCAACGCAGCCAAAAGCCTGCAGCACTACGCCCTCACCCTGAACGGGATTGTGCTGCCTAACCCGCTCATCACCCCTAAGGTGCAGACGCTTTTCCAGGACGGACAGTTGATAGACGCTGCCTACGGAGGTCGTCTGGATAAATTCTTAGAGGATTTTCTTTGGTTAGGGCAAGCCATTCAGGCCACCCATGTTTTACCTTAAAAGGAACCAGATGTATACACACAAGAAACAGGTCATTACCCAGGGCAAGCCTTTATCAGAAACCGGCAAGGCGCTCATCATGATCCACGGTCGGGGGGCTTCCGCCGAGAGTATTCTGTCGTTGGCCGACCATCTGCCGGTAGAGGACTTTTCTTTGTTCGCGCCGCAGGCCACCAACCACAGCTGGTACCCTTACAGTTTCATGGCACCCACCGAGCAAAATCAGCCCGCGCTGGACTCTGCCTTGCTGGAAATCCATGACCTGGTGAAAACGATCGCGGGGGAAGGCATCAGCAGCCAGAACATCTATCTGCTGGGTTTCTCGCAGGGAGCGTGTCTCACCGCCGAATACGCGGCTAGAAATGCCCAGCCGTTTGGCGGCCTCTTCCTGTTCACCGGCGGCCTGATCGGCCCTGAGCTGAACACAAGCAAATACAAGGGAAACTTCGGGAACACCCCGGTCCTTATTACCACCGGCGACCCAGATCCGCACGTGCCGGTGAGCCGGGTAGAGGAAACGGTCAGCGTCATGGAAGCCGCCGGCGCCGTGGTCACTAAAAAGATCTACAAAGGCCGGCCCCATACCATTCTGCCCGAAGAAATAGCCCTGGCGCAGGAGATGCTGATCCAGGCCCAGGTAAGCGAATAACCAGAACACGGAAGCAAAAACATGGAATTAGATATCAGAAACAACCCGGCCGCGCATCAGTTTGAAACCACCGTTGACGGGAAAACCGCCGTGGTGCAGTACAGACTGAAGGATGACGTCATGACGGTGCTGCACACGATTGTCCCTGAAGAGTTGGAGGGCCGGGGAATTGCGGCCGCTTTGACCAAACAGGTCCTAAACTACATTGCCGCCGAAAAACTGCAACTGGTGCCTTTGTGCCCCTACATGGCCTCTTACCTTAAAAAGCACCCCGAGTACCAGCCGCTGGTGAAGAAATAACGCTGCTTTGTCCGCCAAGGCAAGCCTCCACGTGTAGAAGAAACTGTTTTACGTCCTTGTCTTATGATGTTCCAGGTTGATTTTAAAGGAGAAAAGGTGATCAGGGCTTCAAAGTACCAAACCATTCTGGAGGCGTCTTTGCAAGCCGGCATTCCGCATTACCACGCCTGCGGCGGAAAGGGCGAGTGTACCACCTGCCGCGTTCTGGTGCTGGAAGGGGCAGAGCAACTCTCAGACATCAACACCTGTGAACGGACGGTACGCGTGGTCCGGAACCTTCCGGAGAATGTACGGCTAGCCTGTCAGACACACGTGCAGGGCGAAGGCGTGAAGCTGAACCGACTCATCAAAGATGACCTGGACCGGTTTATTTTCATCCACGGCGAGGCGGAAAACACAACCCAGGTGATGGGGCAACGCGGTAAAATGGCCTTGTTCTTCATTGACATCCGTAATTTCACGCCCTTCATGGAGACCAACCTTCCCTTCGACGTGATCCACATCATGCGCCGGGTCTTCACCTTGTTCCGGAACGCCATTGAGCAATACGAGGGCAGGATCATAGACACGGCCGGTGATGGCCTGTACGCCGTTTTCGGGCTGAATTCCAGAATAAAGCAGGCAACGGAAAACGCGGTGCTGGCGGGAATCAAAATTCAGGAAGATGTCAAGGTTTTCAACAACACGTACATGAAAACCTACTTTGACCATGCCTTTGAAGTAGGCATCGGGCTGCACGTAGGGCAAGTGATCTACGGAAACGTGGGCATCGGGAACAACGACAGCCTCTCGGTGATGGGTTTCCCGGTGAATGTGGCGGCCCGCCTGCAAGCGTCTACCAAAGACCTGAACAACAGCTTTGTGATCTCTGAGACCGCGTTCAGCTTGCTTCGGAACCCACCCTATGTAGCGGGTTCAGCGAACATTCACCTGAAAGGCGTGAGCAATACCTTTCAGGTGAGGCTCATCGGCAAGCCCTTCCAGTATACCGCTACTGCCGTTCCTCCTGCAGAGTAAGCTCCCTGCAGTTTCAAGCCCGTTTTAAAGAATACAAGGGATTGGCCCTACAAAATATTGTAAAGACCAGGCACCGCCTTGTCTCTTTTACCGCCCTAATTTTCTCCTCTTTCCAGGTGTTCACCAGCGGACACTTTTTTGTTCAGCCCCGGACACCACATGTCCATGGATTTTGTAAATTCACCTTGCCAGCCACAGAAATGCCTTTTACCCAGTCTGGCACAGTTTAGGTGTACTTTTTACAAAACGTAACCAAAACCCGTGGAACAGAGCCTAGGTAAGATCCTGATCATAGACGACAACGAGGACATTCTCTTCTCAGCGAAGATGCTGCTGAAGAAGTATGCCCAGCAGGTACTCATTGAGAAAGACCCCCGCAAAATCCCGTTCCTGCTGAACCAGGACACCTATGACCTCATCCTGCTGGACATGAACTTCCACGAGGATACTACCAGCGGCAACGAAGGTTTTTACTGGCTCAAGGAAATCCTGGCCAAAGACCCTAGCGCGGTAGTCATCATGATCACAGCCTTTGGCGATGTGGAGATGGCGGTGCGGGCCCTAAAAGAAGGCGCCACTGATTTCGTGCTCAAACCCTGGCAGAACGAAAAACTCATTGCCACGCTCTCGGCGGCGTCCAAGCTCAAGACGTCCTATAAAGAGATCACTACTCTCAAGAAAACCAACAGCGCGCTTGCCTCGCAGTTAAGCCAAGGCGTGAACCTGGTGACAGGGCAGAGCCCAGCCATGCAGCAATTGTTGCACCTTATGAACCGGGTGGCCAAAACCGATGCCGATGTCCTGCTCCTGGGCGAGAACGGCACCGGAAAAGAAGTCATTGCGCGCAGCCTGCACCAACAATCGGCGCGCGCCGATAAGGTGTTCATCTCCGTAGATATGGGTTCGCTCACCGAGACTTTGTTTGAGAGCGAGCTCTTCGGGCACAAGAAAGGCGCGTTCACCGATGCCAAAGAAGACCGCGTAGGCCGGTTCGAAATGGCGAACGGCGGCACGTTATTTCTGGATGAAATCGGCAATTTATCCATGGCCATGCAGGCTAAACTGCTCACGGTGCTGCAGCGCCGCGAGGTCATCAGGGTAGGAACCGGGCAGCCCATTCCCATCAACGTACGCCTCATTTGCGCCACCAACATGCCTTTGCAGCAGATGGTGCAACAGGGGCGTTTCCGGCAGGATTTGCTGTACCGCATCAACACCATTGAACTGAATTTACCCGCATTGCGCGATAGGTTAGAGGATCTGCCGCTGTTGGTAGACCATTTTCTCAAGCGCTACGCCCAGAAGTACAAACAGCCCGCCAAAGGAGTCTCCGCCGCGGCGCTGGAGCGATTAAAGAGATATGACTGGCCTGGCAATATCCGGGAACTGGAGCACGTGCTGGAGCGCGCGTCCATCATCTCGGAAAACCACGTGCTGCAGCCCCAGGACTTCTTCTTTCTGCAGATGCAATCGCCTTCTTTTGGTGAAAACGTGCCCCAAACGCATAACCTGGATGAGGTAGAGCGGGCCACGGTAGTCAAAGCCATGGGCAAATACGACGGCAACATCTCCAAAGCCGCCAAAGAACTGGGCTTGTCCCGCGCATCGCTGTACCGCCGCCTGGAGAAGTATGGGCTTTAAGAACTTCCGGTTTCAGGTCATTTTGCGGGTGCTGCTGCTGGTAGCCTCGGTGTTCCTTTTTTTTGAGGTCGATTTCAAGTCTTCCCTGGTAGCTACGCAGGTGGCGGTGGGCATGCTCATTGTGGTGCAGACCGTGGCCCTCATCCTGTTCATTGAAGGCACTACTGAGCGGCTCATCAAGTTCCTGAACACCATCAAGTACGATGATTTCTCCGAGGTTTTCTCCTCGCGCGGTGAGGGGAAGGTCTTCGACGAGCTTTATCAACGCTATAATGAGGTCATCCGGAAGTTCCGCGACATTCGTTCGGAGAAAGAAGCCACCACGCAATATTACCAAACCGTGGTGCAGCACATCGGCATAGGCATCATCACGTTCAAGAAATCGGGCGAGATCCAGCTGATCAACAACGCGGCTAAGCGCCTGTTGCAGGTAGGGCAGCTTTCCCACGTGGAACATCTTAAAAATGAGGCGCCTCAGCTGGTGGAACAGTTGCTGGCTTTGCCCGCCGGACAGAGTAAGGTGCTTCAGTTGAAACACGGCAAAGAGCGGGTGCCGGTATCATTGTTTGTGGTGGATCTGGTCATGCGCGGCGAGGATTTTAGGTTGGCGTCTATCCAGAACATCCAGCGTGAGTTGGAAGAAAAGGAGATGGAAGCCTGGCAGAACCTCATCAGGGTACTTACCCACGAGATCATGAACTCCGTGACGCCTATTTCTTCCCTGGCAGGCAGCGTGGCCGCCGATATCCAGGACGTGCTGGAGGCTCAGACCAACGGGCAGATTCTTTTGCAGCGCGAGGAAACCGAAGATATGGGCATGGCTTTGCAGACCATTGAGCGCCGTAGCCAGGGACTGGTGCGTTTTGTGCAGGATTTCCGGAGCCTGGCCCGCGTACCGGTTCCCAAAAAGCAGTTCTTCTCCGTACCCGATATGCTCCGGCAACTTCAGACGCTGTTCCAGGAAGAACTGATGCACGAGAACATCCTGCTGCTGGTCAACTGCCCGTCGGGCGGGCTGCAGGTGCTCGCTGACCGGGAGTTGGTGGAGCAGGTTCTCATCAACCTCATCCGGAACGCTATCCACGCCCTCGCCGAACAGCCCACCAAAACCCTGCAGATAGAAGCCTTCCCCGACCAGGACAGCCGCGTGGTCATCCAGGTCACCGACAACGGGAGCGGCATCGCCGAGGAAGCGCAGGAACAGATTTTCCTGCCGTTCTACACTACTAAAGCCACCGGCACCGGCATCGGGTTGAGTTTGTCAAGGCAGATCATGCGGTTGCATAAAGGCTCGCTTACGGTGAGTTCTGAATTAGGGCAGGGCACCACATTCACCATGCGCTTTTAGGCTGATTTCAGGAAAAGAGGCCTAAAGCAAGTTCTCCAAAAAAGCTGGCGTAAGCTTTCCAGAAGCAGGAAAGTGTTTTCTAAATTGTTGCTACAGCGACGATAGCCTAAGGATCATAAAAAAGCCTAATTTTAGGAAGTTGTTCCTGTACTTCTTAAAATACTTATATGTGCCTTGCTGCGCCCTCTTCTCTCCGGTGGGTTTTATTCTTGCTGCTTTCCTTTGTTTCTCATCTATCCTTCGCCCAGGAGCCGCCGGTGAAATATGGAGTAGTTTCTGAAGAAGAGGTGAAGATGCAGGTGTATGCCAAAGACACCAGTGCGGCAGTAGTCGTATTGGCAGACTATGGTTACCTGCGCTTTCCAAACCCCCTGAGCTAAAAGTTTATCCTTGAGCGGGTTATCCGCATCAAAATCCTGAAAAAGGGAGGTTTGGAGTGGGCCAATGTAGAGATCCCTTATTACCAAAAGAGTGCCTCCCTGAAAGAGGAAGTTCTTCACCTTGCTGGGGCTACTTACAACTGGGGAAACGGGCAAATAGTCAAAACGGAACTGGAAAATACAGCCATATTGGACGAGAAGAAGGCAGAAGCCTGGTACATGAAAAAGGTTGCTATGCCTGCCGCTAAAGAAGGAAGCGTGTTGGATATTACCTATTCTATTGCCTCTGAGTTTATTTATAACCTCAAAGATTGGAGTTTTCAGAGCTCTGTGCCCGTTGCACACAGCGAATTCAGGGCCCAGATTCCTCAGTATTACAACTACCGCCCCTTTTTGCTTGGGTTTGAGCCTCTTTTGGTAAACGAAGTGAAGGCGGGTGTGCTGCCTTCAGGAAAAGTGAAAACCAAAGAATACAGATGGGTCATGAAGGATGTGCCCGCCATTACCCCAGAAGCCTACACCACTACCATTGAAGACTATGTTACCCGCTTGGAGTTTCAGTTGCTGTCTGTCAATCTGCCCAACGTGTCTTCGGGCCGGTTAGCGCTTACTTGGATTGGGTTCGCAGACGCATTGCTGGAAGAGGAGAGCTTTGGGCAGTTGTTAGAGAAAGCCGATTTCTATCAACCTGAGGTGCTCAAGTTTAAAGACATCCGTGATCCGGTGGAGCGGATAGCTGCCGTTCAAGAATTTGTGAAAAACCAGGTGAGATGGAATGGGCAGGATGGGTTTTTGGCTACGCAGAGTTTCCGGAAGACCCTTTCCACGAAAACCGGCAACGTGGCAGATATCAACCTTCTGCTTATTGGCATTCTTAGAACCACGGGGCTAGCAGTGCAACCAATAATTTTGAGCACCCGCGAGCACGGCATGGTTCCCCGGCATACTCCCATTCAGGAGAAGTTTAATTATGTGGTGGGTTATATACAGATAGGCGAGAAGAAATTTCTGCTGGATGCCACAGACCCCATTTTGCCGGTAGGTATGCTGCCAGACCGTTGCTTGAGCGGTGAAGGTTGGATGGTGAGTTCTCCGGGAGGGGGATGGGTATCGCTCCAGACAAGTGAAAAATCCATGAGTTTTCTAACTGCTGATGTTCAAGTTTTGCCTGATGGTTTGCTGAGTGGGAAGGGAAAGGAATCATTCAAGGGGTATTTAGGAGCAGGCATGCGTAAAGCTATTTTGGCGGCGGGCGAGGCTAGCAAACTTGAGGCCCACGCTGGCGCAAACCAGAGAATCAGGCGGGAGAAGGTTCTCGTCCAAAACCTGACGGATTACCGCAAACCGCTAAGTCTGGAATTTGATGTGGCAAGTGAAGGCAGCTTGGCCGGTAGCGAGCTCCTTTACCTGCAGCCCATGCTGTTAAAAGCCCCCATAGAGAACCCATTTAAACTAACCACAAGAAAATTTCCTGTTGACTTTGGTTACCCTTTAGAAGAGGTGTATATGTGTGCCTTCACGTTGCCCGAAGGCTACGTAGTAGAAGAATTGCCTAAGAACCTGAAACTCATTCTCCCAGAGGACGGAGGCACCTTCACCTATGCTTTAGAAGTGGCAGAAAACAAAATAAGGGTCACCAGCAAGCTGGCTATTGCCAGGCCTCTTTTCAAAGCCGAAGAGTATGGTTTGCTGAAGGAGTTCTACAGCCAAGTGATCGCCAAACACGCAGAGCAGGTTGTTCTAAGAAAGAAAGGATGAAAATGTTGTGTTTTCTCCATTTCTGTGAACCAGGCGGTTTAAACAAAAAGTACTGGCTCCAAATACCCTTTTCTCCTCTGTTTTAAGCGTGGTTTCACCAAAAGATGATTAAAGCGAAATACTGCCCCTTCTGTTTTCATCTGGCAGATTTGTATCTTTCACGGGTTAAATAGCTGTTATGCTGCTCTTGTTAGTGAGATATTCTCGGTTGTGTTGGTCTTTGATTATCCTGTTCTCTCTGTTATCTACTAAGGGGGAGGCATTTGGTCAGACAGGCAGCCGGGGAACCGTGGCGGGCACTATTATAGATGCCCAAACCAGGCAGCCGCTGGGTTTTGCCACTGTCTACATCGCGCAGACTACCTTTGGCACCAACTCCGCAGAAAACGGCACGTTCAAGCTTACGGACTTGCCTGCTGGAACGCATGAGTTGGTGGTATCTTTTCTAGGCTATGAAACGCTTACCCATAAGGTAACCCTTACGGTCGGTCAACAGCTTTCCTTCCGGTTTGAGCTTTTGCCCAAGGCTAATGCGCTGCAGGAGATTGTGATTCGGCCAGACAGTAACTGGCGCTACCACTACAGCGTCTTCGTGAAGAACTTCATCGGGCAGACGGCGAACGCTGCCAAAACCCAGATCCTCAACGCTGACGTGCTGTATTTCCATTTCAATTCAGAAGCTACTCTGTTGACAGCTGAGGCATCTAAACCGCTGGTTATTGAGAACAAAGCCCTGGGGTATCGGGTGTATTTTGAGTTGGCGGATTTCAAGGTCAATTTCGGCAACCACGAGACGTTCCATGCGGGGTACCCTCGGTTCGAAGAGATGAAGCCCCGCAGCAAGGCGCAGGAAAAACGCTGGCAGGAAGCCCGTCTCAAGGCCTACCATGGTTCGCTCATGCACTTCGTGAGGGCTTTGTATGGAAAAAAGTTAGAAGCCGAGGGCTTTAACGTGAGAAAGCTGCAGCGCCGGCCTAATCCCAATCGTCCGCCCGAAGAAGAGGTCCAGGCGGGTTTGCGGCGGGCCAGAGGTCTTCAGCCGGGAACCATCATGGTGAACAAAGTCGGTGCGCCGGAAGACAGCCTCAGTTATTGGCTGCGCATGCAACGTCTTGACAAAACCGTGGCTTACCTGTTCAAAGACCCTATCCCATATGAGCAAATGGTAGCTTCAGACGCATCTGGTGACCGGTTAAAGCTGCAGTTCACCGATATCTTGAACGTAGTGTACACCAAAGAGAAAGAGGAGCTGGCTTTTGTAAACCAAAGCGTTTTCTCCAAACGGCGCGCGCCATCCTTTCAGAACTCTCTGCTTTCCTTGCTAGAGCCCTCCACCTTCATTGAGCCCAGCGGCATAATCCTGAACCCGCATTCGCATTTTGTGGAAGGATACTGGGGTTGGGAAAAACTGGCTGAGATGCTGCCTCTGGATTATACTCCCTCAGCCAAATAACTTGCTGGATGCATGGGAAATACCGGGTTTTCGGCCTTGGCTACGTAGCTACGTCAAAATTGTTATAAATTTTAGATACTCATAGTAATTAGTATGTGAAATAGGGATATATTGTGTTCAAATTCTTCAGGAGCAGCAATAATTACTATTTTCTGTAAAAAAGAGCAGGGATTCTGCGGGAAAGAAAGAGGGGATGTGCTTTGTTTTTTATTCCAATTGTTACATCCACGAAAACAATACAAGAACTTATTTTGGGTGAGAAGGAAGTTCCTTAAAAGCATTCTTACCCAGAGAGATAAAATATAACAAAAAATCTATTTTCCAGGTCTTCACTAGAAGCTATTCATAAAAATTTTATAACTTAAATCAATTCCATTCCAAAAACCCGCTCTATGCCCACATCTACCCTTTTTAACACGCGGTCTTTGCTGGCCGTGGTCCTTGTTATGTTCCATTTTACGGCTTTCGGCCAGGAAATTCCCGTCAAGTTCGGGAAGGTGACCGAACAGGAGCTTAACATGAAAGTCTATGACAAAGACACCAGTGCCGCCGCCGTTATCCTAGCCGATTACGGGCGCTCTTACTTTACCTACAATGAAGATTTCAAAGTGAATTTTGAGCGGGTTACCCGCATCAAGATCTTAAAGAAAAGCGGTTATGACTGGGCCGACTTCGTGATTCCGTATTACCAGAAGAACAGCAGCAGAGAGCAGGTTACCAACATCAAAGGAGTTACCTACAACATGGAAGGCGGCAAAATGGTGAAAGTGAAGATGGACGACAAAGCCGTTTTCGATGAAAAAGAAACCGTCAACTGGTCAAACAAGAAATTCACGTTGCCAGCCGTGAAAGAAGGATCGGTGCTGGAGGTTTCGTACACCATCAGCTCAGATTTTCTCTTCAACCTGCATGACTGGAGCTTCCAGAAGTCTATTCCGGTAGTGCACAGCGAATACAGAGCCGCTATCCCTGAGTACTTTGAATACAAGCATATCCCCCAGGGGTATGAGCCCTTCGTGGTGAACGAGGCGGTACCCGCTAACATGACTTTCGCGGTGCGCTATAGTGGCCAGGATGTAGGCAGTGGACTTTCCTCTGGGCGAATTCCCGGAGGGATAGAGAACATCACCGCCAAAAGCGTAAACCACCGCTGGGTAATGAAAGACGTTCCTGCCATTGCCTCTGAATCTTACATCACCACCCTCAATGACTATGTCTCCAAGATTGAATTTGAATTAGAGTGGGTGCGCTATCCAAGCCAGGTTCCTAAGCGGATTGCGGGTAACTGGAGCAGCCTCACCGAGGAGTTGATGACCGACGAGCGCTTTGGCTTGCAGCTGAACCGCACCGGTTTCTTCAAAAACGAAGTAGCGGCCTTGCCGGCAGCCACTGATACGTTGGCCCGCCTCAACACCATCTATGAATTCGTGAAGAAGTCGGTGAAGTGGAACGGACAAGGCGGCAAATACGTCACCTCCAGCCTCCGGAAAGCCTTTGATACCAAAACAGGTAACGTAGCCGATATTAACCTCATGCTGGTGGCCATGCTGCGCGACGCTGGTTTTCAGGCCTATCCGGTGGTGCTGAGCACCCGCGACAATGGGCGGGTTCCTTATTCGCCGGTTTTGAGCAAGTTCAACTATGTGATCGCCTATGCCAAGATCGGGAACAAAGAAGTATTGATGGACGCCACCGATCCTTTGATGCCCCTCGGCATGCTGCCGAAGCACTGTTTGAACGACAAAGGGTGGTTGGTTTCCAAAGAAATTAGCGACTGGGTAACGCTCCAGTCAGCTAACCGCACCACAGAACTCATCAACGCCGATGTTCAGGTCCTGGCCACCGGTGTGCTAAGCGGGAAAGTGATGCAGTCTACCAACGGTGTTTGGGCCTTGAGCATGCGGCACAACGTGCAGGAAGCCGGCGAAGCCAAATTCCTGGAAAAACTGGTGAGTAGCCAGACCCAGTTGGAGCGCAAAGCCCCGGTACTGCAGAACCTCAAAGACCTGCACAAACCCATGGGCCTGCAGTATGAAGTGGCCAGCGCGGGAGATACCCAGCCCAAAGACATCATCTACCTGAACCCCATGCTCCTGAAGGCCCAACAGGATAACCCCTTCAAGAACGAGAACCGCAAGTACCCGGTAGATTTCGGGCACCCCACAGAGGAAGTGTACGTCTGCAATTTCACCATCCCAGAGGGGTATTCGGTAGAGGAGTTGCCTAAAAACGCCGTCATCGCCCTGCCAGAAAACGGTGGAAGGTTCACCTATGCCTTGCAGGTAACCGGCAACAAGATCCAGGTGATGAGCAAAGTGACCATCTCCCGGCCTATCTTCTACGCCGAAGAATATACTTACCTCAAGCAGTTCTACACCCAGGTGGTGGCGAAACATGCCGAGCAGATCGTGTTGAAGAAAAAAGGGTAATCTGGTTTTAGGCTTAATTTTCGAAAACCCATGCAAAAACGACTAACCCTGCTCTTGCTCGGCCTGCTGGTAAGTGCAACTTCCTGGGCCGGCGACACCCCCACGTATGCCGCGCTCACCATCAGCCCTGCCTTGTCTAAAGGTGCCAACGCCGTGATCCGGACCGAGGAAACCGTTTTTACGGTCACTTCCCCGAAATCGGCCACAGAACGCATCAAAAGAGTCATCACTGTCCTCAACGAGGAAGGGAAAAGACATGCCCAATTGGTAGTGCCTTATGACAAACTGAACAAAGTAGACTACATCAAAGGAGCGGTCTATGACATGCTCGGCAAGAAAGTAGGTACCCTGAAGGCGTCTGAGATCAAGGATTACAGCAATACCAGTGATTTCTCGCTCTATGAAGACAACCGGTTAAAGGTAGCGGCCCTGTCCACGCCTTCTTTCCCGTACACGGTGGAGTTTGAATACCAGACTACCTCCAACAACATGCTGTTCTACACGCAGTGGGCACCGCTGGACGGGGAGAAACTGGCCGTTGAAAAAGCCACTTTCCAGGTGGTGATGCCCCCCGGCATGTCTTTGCGGTACCATGAGCAATTGGTGCCCGAAAAAGTAAGTGTAAAGCAGGAAGGTGCGCAGCAGGTGTACAACTGGCAGGTGAAAGACCTGGCTCCCATAGAAGGAGAGATGTTTGGCCCTTCTTTCTGGGAGTTAGTGCCCAGAGTACGTACAGCGCCGGCTGCTTTTGAAGTGCAGGGCTACGCCGGAAGCCTGGAGACGTGGCAATCGTTCGGAGAGTGGCAGAACAAACTGAACGTGGGCCGTGACCTGATTCCGGAGGCCACCAAGCAGCAAGTCTTGGCCTTGGTGAAAGATCTGCCCACACCAGAAGCTAAGGTGAAAGCCATTTACCAGTTCATGCAAAACAAAACCCGGTACGTGTCTATCCAATTAGGTATTGGCGGGTGGCAGCCCTTTGAGGCTTCCATGGTGGACAGCAAAGGTTACGGCGACTGCAAAGCACTCAGCAACTACACCAAAGCCCTGCTGGAAGTAGCCGGTATCAAGAGCCATTATGCCCTCATCTACGCCGGAGAAGACAACCGGCCGGTTCTGAAAAGCTTCCCTAATAGCCAGTTCAACCACGTGGTGGTGTGCGTGCCCATGCCCAAGGACACGGTCTGGCTGGAATGCACAAGCCAGATGGCCGATGCAGGGTATACCGGTTCCTCTACCGGAGACCGCTACTCTCTTCTGATAACCCCAGAAGGCGGCAAGCTGGTATCCACGCCCAGATTCACTGCTTTTGACAATACCCAAAAGCGCACAGTGCAGGTAAAACTGAATGCCCAAGGCAACGGAACGGCAGAAGCTTTCACCCATTACGCCGGTACACAGCATGAAGACCGCAAAGGTGTCATCCAGCATTACACGCCCGAGGCGCAGCTTAAGTGGCTTTACAAAAACACGCAGATTCCAGCCTTCGAGATTAAGAGCTACAACCTGGAGAAAGTGAAAGACAAGCCGCAGGTCAAAGAGAAGCTGCAACTGGAACTGCCTCGGGTAGCATCGGTGAGCGGGAAACGTCTCTTCATCACGCCTAACCTCATGAACCGCTGGACCTCGTCGCCTACGGTGGTGGAAGGCCGTAAGTACGATGTCATCTGGCCCATGGCTTTTCAGGACGTAGACTCGGTGGAGTACGAGATTCCGGCGGGATATAAAACTGAGAGCATGCCGCAACCGGTGAAAATCGCCTCTATTTTCGGTGAGTACCAGTCCCAGGTGCAGATGAAAGGCAACAAGCTCATTTACGTGCGCCAACTGACCATGCACAAAAGCCGTCACAAGGCAGACCAATACAAAGAACTGGTCAATTTCCTGAAACAGATCTCCCGGGCAGATCAGCAGCAAGTGGTGCTGGCCGCCGAGACGACCTGATGCTTCAAGCCCCTAAACTGTGTCATGAACGGTTTAGGGGCTCTTTTTGTGAAAACAACCCCAAAGCCATCCTTATCCCTTTAATATATGAACACCAGATTTCTGAAGTCTTGGCTGGCGCTGCTGCTGTTGGTGGTAGGCGTGGCCACGCCGGGCTATTCTGAAGATCCTTTCAAGATGGGCCAGGTCACGCCCGAAGACCTGAAGATGACCTCCTATGCCCCAGACACCAGCGCCGCCGCCGTGGTGCTGTATGACCTGGGTGAGTCCAACTTCCTGTTCACCAAAGGAACCCAATTGCAGTTCAAGCGCATCATCAGAATCAAGGTGCTGAAGAAGAACGGGCTGGACCAAGCCGATTTCGTGATTCCGTATTACACCAGACGCGATGGAAGCAAAGAGGAAGTGTTCAATGTGAAAGGCGTTACCTACAACCTGGAAAACGGCCAGACCGTGAAGATGAAGCTGGACGAGAAAGCCATCTTTGACGAGAAACGCGATGCCAACTGGCGCCTGAAAAAACTCACCATGCCCGGCGTGAAAGTAGGCTCTGTCATTGAGCTGAGCTATATTATCAAATCAGACTTCATTAAACTACTTCGCGAGTGGGAGTTTCAGCACCGTATTCCGGTGAAGTGGAGCGAGTACCGCGTAGGCATGGTGCCCTTCTTTGAGTACAACCACGTGTCGCATGGATATCATCCGTACCACATCAAGGACGCGAAAGTAGAACGCAAGACAGTGTCTGTGGCCTGGAAAGATAATGTAGGGTTGGCGCAAGTAGACAAAAGCGGTGCCATGTCCATGTCGGTGGTGCAGTATCAGTGGGCTATGAAAGACCTGCCGGCCTTCACCGAGGAACCTTTCCTCTCCGGGGCCCAGGACTACATCTCCAAGATTGAGTTCGAGCTCTCCAAAGTGCAGTACCCAGACGAGCAGCCCACCTTCACCTCCGGCGATTGGGCCAGTTTCACCAAAGAACTCCTGAAAGAGGAAGAATTTGGAGGGCAACTGACCAATACCGCTTACCTGAAAAAGACCGCCGACGGACTGATCGCCGGAAAAACCGATACCCTGGAGAAAGTAAAGGCGGTAATGGAGTACGTGAAAAACAACCTGCGTTGGGACGGCAAGCACCGCATCTACACTGAGAACCTGCGCAAAGCCTTCGATGCCCGTTCCGGCTCGGCCGCCGAGATAAACCTGGTGCTCACCGCCTTGCTGCGCGAAGCAGGGGTGGCCGCTTACCCCATGTTGGTAAGCACCCGGGAGCACGGCAAACCCATGGTAAGCTCGCCTATGATCAGCAAGTTTGACTACGTGATCTCGTACGTGCAGCTGCGCGGGAAAAACTACCTTCTGGATGCCACCGAAAAAGACCTTCCCTTCGGGATGCTGCCTTTGCGCTGCCTCAACGATAAAGGCTGGGTGGTGCAGGGAACCGAAGGGAAATGGGTGCCCCTCACCGGTTCCGAAAAGAACATCCAGCTGGTCTCTGGGAGCCTTAAGATCCTGCCTACGGGCGAAGTGACCGGCACCCTTGCCGAGGATTTCCGCGGCGTGCCCGCTCTGCAGGCCCGTTCCGCCATCCGGGACAAAGGACAGGAGAACTACATGAAAGAGTTTGCCAATGCCGGTACAGACTGGGTTCGTCAGGAGATCAAAATCCACAACCTGGACAATTTGCAGGAATCTTTCCGGAAGGAGTACAAGCTGAACCGGGCCGGAGACCTCCAGCCCGCTACGCTCCTCTATCTTTCTCCCATGCTTACCCATGCCCAGGGAGAGAACCCGTTCAAGCTAGCCACCCGGCAATACCCCATTGACTTCGGCACGCCCGTAGAGGAAACCTACGCCTTCACCTACCAACTCCCCGAGGGTTACGAAGTGGAGGAGATGCCCAAGGCGGCCTCGGTGACCTTGCCCGGCAACGCCGCCAAATTCACCTACTTCGCCCAAATGACGAACGGCCAGTTGCAGATCATCAGTAAGCTCAACATCAACAAAACCTTTTATGAACCCACCGAGTACGGTAACCTGCGGGAGTTCTACAATAGGTTGGTGGCTAAACACGCAGAGAAGATCGTACTTAAAAAGAAGGGTTAAGCTTTAGGGGTGTTTTACTTAAAAGGCACTTAAAACCGCTCATGTACGCAGAATCTCTAAAAGAACCAGCTTATAACCAGAAGAAGCCTTGCCGTCCGCAAGGCTTCTTCTGGTTTAAGAGAGGGCCTATTCAAACCAATGAAGGTTCATAAATGCAATGTGCATGAGAGGTAAGGTAAAGTTGCTGTTGGGAGTGCTTTTTGTGATGAGCGGGATTGGTGTAGCATCTAGTGTGCAGGCTCAACCCAACAGACTTAACCACTGGGTGCAGTACACGGGAGTCTACTGGTTTAACCCCCAGTGGGCGCTCAACGCCAACCTACAATACCGTACCTACAAGCCGTTCAAAGACCCCCGTGTAGGCTTTGTGGGGGCCGAGGTGCAGCACCTGTTCAAGGACCTGCCAATCATGTTGGGAGCAGGGTACGCCCACCTGTTCAACCGCAACTACATCACCCCAGAGGAAACCAACCTCACCAATGAAGACCGGTTCTACCAACAGATCACCTTGCGCGGCAACCTCGGAAAGGTGGGCATCACGCACCGGTACCAGGTAGAAGAACGGTGGCTCACGCAAGGTTATCATACCCGCCTCCGCTATCTGGTAGCACTCCGGCTGCCCTTAGGACCGAAAAATCAGGAAGTGCGGCCCTGGTACGGCATCGTCCGGAACGAGGTTCGGGTGATCATCCGCGACCAGCCCTTTGACTCTAACCGGGTCTTCGGCGGAATTGGGTACACCTTCAACAAGCACTTCACCCTGGAAGGCATGTGGATGTCGCAGCTGGCCGGCGGCGGAAACCACCAACATTTCACCATGTTCGTCCTGCGGCATGATTTCGGACGGATGGAGGAATAGATCTACTCGTCCTGTTTAGGGTTCATTTCCCAGAAAACAGCCCCAAAGCGGAAAGCACACAAAAGAAAAGCCCGTTGCTCTGGAAGGAACAACGGGCTTTCATAATATTTCGTCGGAATGGCAGGATTCGAACCTGCGACCTCCAGCACCCCATGCTGGCGCGATACCAGGCTACGCTACATCCCGATCATTGGTATCTGTTACAAAGAAAGTGAAAATTCTCTTTCAGCGAAAGGGTAGAAAAAAAATGCTGCGGCTTTATGCCGATTTTCGCCAAAACAGGTCCTAAACACTTTGCTTGAATTTATCAGATTTTGCCCCGTAGCCTGAACTTCGCCGGAGGGCTTACTTCAGCACGAAGCCCTTGGGCAGTTCCGGTTTCTGCAGACCCGGGATGTAATACGTAGCCAGGGTTCTGGCCAGTAGCGGGTAGAAACCCCGTTGATTCGCCAGCACAATGAAGGTAAGCTTCTGGTCATCGAACCGGATGTAATCTGCCAGGGCCGGTCCGCCGGTATGGCCCGACACCTTATGGCCTTGATAGGTATCGGAAACAAACCCTACCCCGAACGGGCCTTTCTTACCGTCTTTCAGCGGAAGTCCGTTGACCAGCAGCGCCTGGGTGGCGGGTGTCAGGAAGGTACCTTGGTCCAGGGTTTGGGCAATCTTGGCCATGTCTTCAATGGAGGTGTAAATGCCGCCCGAGGTGTAGCCCGTGGCCCCAAACTGCATGTCGCTGACCTGGTACCTGTCTCCGTGATACGCATATACGGTGGCTTCTTTGGGCAGCACATCGGCCGTCCTGATGTGGGTATTGGGGTCTTCCTGGCCGTTGTTCACAAACGTGTGTTTCATGCCCAACGGCTCCAGCACATACTGCTTGAGGGCAGCGTAGAACGGTTTGCCGGTTTTCTTCTCAATAAGGTGCTGTAGAATCCAGTAATCGGCGCTCACATAAAAAGACTGGGTGCCGGGCTCGTAGGTCATCTCGTTTTCCTTGGCCAGCTCAAAGGCTTCCTTGGGTGTTTTCCCGGCGAAGACGTTTCCAATCCAGATGCCTGATTGGTGGGCGGCCAGTTGCTTCACGGTGATGGGTTTCCAGTAGTAGGGGATAGAGTCGAAGAGTTCGCCCATGGTTTGGTCGGGCCGCAGGATTTTCTCGTCGAACAGTTTGCCCAGGAGCAGGGCCGTGAAGAGCTTGGAGCAGGAAGCCGTCTGGAACACCGTCTCCTGGTCTACCGGCGCTTTCCAAGCCAGGTTCGCGAAACCCATCTGCCCCTGGTGGATGACTTTCCCGTCTTTGACCACGGCAAACGCGAGGCCGGGAATGTGGTAATCGGCCATGGCTTGCTGCAGGGCCAACTCGGCTTCTTTCCTGGGGGTCTTCTGCCCGAAAGAGGCGGTGCAAAAGAGAAAGCAAAAGATCAAACTAAGGGTGATGCGACTGAGAGATGCGTTCATGGGTTATCAGGTTAAAAGGTGGATTGTACCGCCGAGGGCTCTTGTAAGGGAAGTGAAATCCGATGAAAAGTACCCTAACCGGCTCTTAGCAAAGGTGATGGAAAACAGGGGAGAGGGCAATCCCATAAAAGGGTGATTTTTAGGGGGAGCACTACCCAAGGCTGCGGCAGAATGCTACATTTACAGGAGAATCTGCGCCGTATGCCTCTCCGGATTGTCTTTTGTTTTCTGTTGCTCCTGGCGATGACCAGCCGAAGGGAAGGCCATGCTGCCCCACCAACGGCGTATGTGTTCCTGCACCTGGACCAGGAAGACGGCCTGGCCAGCAGCCACGTGCTCGCCTTGGTGCAAGACCGCACGGGCTTTCTCTGGATCGGTACCAACAACGGCCTGCAGCGCTACGACGGACGCCGATTCATCCACTACCGTTATCAGGCCCAGAACCCCAATAGCTTGGCCTCTGACATTGTAGATGCCCTGCTGGAAGACAAAGCCGGAAACCTCTGGATTGCCTCGGCCACTACCGTAACCGTGTTCCATCCCGGGCAGCAGCGTTTCCGGCGCATACCCGTAGAAAAGGGGCTGAACAACACCCGCGTGCGGGACATTCAGCTGTACCAGGATGCAGAAGGGCGCATCTGGCTGCTCTCCGGCCAGAACAATGAGGCCTTGGTGTATTCCCCAGGGCGAGATGCTTTCGTGCCGGTTTCAGAAAAATGGCCCCAAAGCAGCAGAGCCCAACTGTTCCAGGCCTATGCACCTTTGGCCGGAGTGAGAACCGAAGACGAGTACCTGTTCCTGAAAGACAGTCGGGGAGCGGTATGGGGAGCCGGCGGCGAGTTGCAGGTCCTGTTCCCCGGGGAACCTGCCTTCCAAGTGATTCCGAAGCAGAATGCCCACCGCTACAGCCTGGACTTCAACCGTATCCTCAGCCTGCTGGAAGACCGCGAAGGCACCCTGTGGCTCGGCACCGATAAAGGATTGTATTACTTTCACCCGGGGCGGCAGCGGTTTTTCTCGGTGCAGCCGCCAACCTCATCTCCGGCCTCATCTGCCGCCAGAGGCGTCACCGATTTCCTAGAGTTGCCCGCCCGCAAGGAGCTGTGGGTGTCATCTGTAGAAGGTGACATCATGGTGTATGACTTGCAGTTCAGGTTCAGGCGACGGTACCAGTTCAGAGATGCCCAGGGAAACCCCTCGGCGGCGTGGTGCCTGCTGCCCGGCCCCGGCGGAGCGGTTTGGGCCGGAGGTTACGGAGGCCGGTTGCTGCAAATCAATCCGGCAGGGGCGGCGCCGTTACGCTATGTGCAGCCCACCGCGTTAACCGGACACATGCTGCTGCGGGCGGCGCAGGACAGATCCGGAACCCTGTGGCTAGGCACCGATCAAGGAAAGCTGGCGTACTGGCACCCCGAGAAGCAGGATTTTGTGCTGCTGCCGGTGCCAGATGCCCAAAACTGGGGCCGCATCCAGCGCATTCTATCGGGGCCGCAGAACGACCTGTGGGTGGCTACCTCGCACGGCGGGGTGGTCCAGTTAGACAAGGGCACTAGGGCCATCAAGAGAAAGTACACGACACAAAGCCAGCCTCGCCTGCTTTCAGATGAGACAGGAGACATGACCTGGTATGATGCCAACACCTTGGTCGTTACCTCTATTTCGGGCCTCCATTTCATAAACGTGCCTGAAAACAAGATCCGTGTGCTCACCACCGCCCAGGGGCTGCCAGCCAACGCGGCGCTTAACGTGCTCAAAAACTCCGGCGGTGATTTGTTTCTGACTACCCAGTACAACGTGTTCAGGTGGAGCAGGGCTTCTGGGAACATCACCCCGTACGGAGCCAAGGACGGTATTCTGCACCAGACGTTTCCGTTTCACGCGTCTTCGCAGTTGCAAGACGGGCGCATGCTGCTGGGTACGCTGCAGGACTTCTTTTATTTCCATCCAGACAGCCTTCTGGAGAAATTACCGCCGCCAGAGGTGCAGATCACCGGAGTGCAGATTTTTAACCAGCCTATTTCCCTGGATTCGGCGGTAAGGAACGGGCAGCGGCTGGAGTTGAGCCATCGGCAGAATTTCTTCACGGTGGAGTTCGCGTCGCTCAGCTACTATGACCAGGACAAGATCACCTATTACTATCGGTTGCAGGGCATTGATCCCCAGTGGGTGAAAGCGCAGCAGGGGCAAGCGGCCAGTTACACCAACGTGCCTGGCGGCCAATACCTGCTCCAGATCAAAGCCGAACGGAACGGGCAGTTCTCGCCGCATGTGACTATCCTGGCCATCCAGATCAGGCTGCCTTTCTGGAAAACGGGCTGGTTTTACGCACTCCTTCTAATCATTATGGCGGGAGTGTTGTATGCGCTTTACCGTTTGCGCATCCATCGGTTGATGGCCTTGCAGCAGGTGCGTACCCGCATTGCCCGTGACCTGCACGATGACGTAGGTTCCACCCTCAGCACCATCAATATTTTAGCCGAAGTAGCCCAGAAACAGTTGCCGGAAGACCCCGAAAAAGCCAAAGGCTACCTGCACAAGATCAGCGGGTACTCTCAACAGATGATGGACCGCATGGACGATATTGTCTGGTCCATCAATCCGTTAAATGATTCCATGCAGAGCCTTGCGGCCCGCATGCGGGAGTTTGCGGTGGAGATGCTGGAGCCCAAAGAAATTGCCTTTCGCCTGAATGTGGAAAAGCCGGTGCTCTCTTTGCAACTGCCCCTCAACATCAGGCATGACCTGTACCTTATCTTCAAGGAAGCCCTCAACAATGCCGCCAAATATGCCCATTGCCGGCAGGTATCGGTTACGTTGGATATGCAGGGCTCCCGCTTGTGCATGAATATCCAGGACGATGGCCAGGGATTCACTCCCTCCGCCAACTCCGCCGGAAACGGGCTCGGGAACATGGAACGTCGGGCCCAGTCGCTGCAGGGGCATCTGCAGATTCGCTCCCGGAAGCACGAAGGCACCACTATCCAGTTAGAAGTGCCCCTCAGAAAACCAAAGAAAGGCCTAACCTCTGCTACCCATGACCAAACTGCTCCTCTATGAAGACAATGCGCCACTGCGCGAAAGTCTGTCGTTGCTTTTGAACCATGCCGAGGGGTTCACGGTAGCCGGGGCTTTTCCCACCTGTGACCAGGCTCTGACCGATTTGGAGAAGCTGCAGCCAGACATCGTCCTGATGGACATTGACATGCCTGGCATCGGCGGCATAGCCGGATTAAAACTCATCAAAAGTCACTACCCGGATGTAAAGGTGATCATGCTCACCGTGTTTGATGACAACCAAAATGTGTTTGAAGCCATGAAAGCCGGGGCAGACGGATACCTCCTGAAGAAAACGCCACCCGCCAAACTCCTGGAGGCTATGCAAGATGTCTGCGATGGCGGCGCGCCCATGACTTCTTCGGTGGCAAGGCAAGTGTTGCAGTTGTTCGCTCAACCGCCCCAAACAGCACCCCCGAAGGATTACCAACTCAGCGAGCGGGAGAAAGACGTGTTGCAGGGACTGGTGAACGGCTACAGCTATAAAATGATTGCCGCAGAACTGTACATCTCCCTGGAAACCGTGCGGTCACACATCAAGAAGATCTACGAGAAACTGCAGGTGCACTCCAAAACCGAAGCCCTCAATAAAGTCTACAAAGGGAAAATCCTGTAAGCAAGGTTTCCCTCCTTATGGCTGATGGTTAGGATTTCCCTTCAGCGTGTTTTTCGAACCTTTTCCTGAAAACACGCTGAAAACAAAAAGGTAGAGCTGCTTTATGAGAAGTGTTTTTTATCGAAGTGATCTAACAGAAAAGCCATCTTCCGCTTCAAAAGGGAAGATGGCTTTTCTGTTAGTTTCTGCAAAACAGGCTTGAAACGGGCCTACTCCAGATCTTCAGTCTGCAGCTGACGCTCATAAAGGGCGCGGTACAGGCCCTCAGATTCCAGCATCAGTTCTTCGTGGGTGCCGTGCTGCACTACTACGCCATCGTCTAAAACCAAAATCCTGTTGGCCAGTTTCACGGAGCTTACCCGGTGCGAGATGATGATGGAGGTACGGTTGGCCATCACGCGCTGCAAACTGTTCAGAATGGCATTCTCCGTTTTGGTGTCTACCGCCGAAAGTGAGTCGTCCAGAATCAGGATTTTAGGCTCACGAGCCAGGGCACGGGCGATGGACACGCGCTGTTTCTGTCCGCCGGAAAGGGTGATGCCGCGCTCGCCCAGTACGGTGTCAAACTGCGCCGGGAAGTGCATGATGTTCTCGTAAACATCGGCGTCTTTAGCGGCCTGCAGCATCTTGTCCTCGGGCAAGGCATCTACCCCAAACCCGATGTTGTTTCTAATGGAGTCTGAGAACAGGAACACGTCCTGCGGCACGTAGCCAATCTGGCTGCGCAGGTTACTAATCTTGTAGTTCCTGATGTCTTCGCCGTCCACCAGAATACGTCCGCCGGTGGCGTCATACAAACGGCAAACCAACGCAGCGATGGTGCTCTTGCCCGAACCCGTGTTGCCAATCACTGCCAGCGTATCACCGGGATTGATCTGGAAGGACAGTTTCTTCAAGGCATGGATGCCGGTATCTGGATACACAAAGTCCACCTCGTCAAAGACAATAGCGCCTTTGATGTCTTTCTCCAGGTTCTTCTGTGAGATGATATCGGTTTTGGTGTTCAGGAACTCGTTGATGCGCTCCTGCGAGGCCGCAGCGCGCTGCACCAGAGAAGTCGTCCAACCCAAGGCCGTCACGGGCCAGGTGAGCATGTTCACATAGATCAGGAACTCCGCGATGACCCCTGGGGTGATGCTGCCGTTAATCACCTGCTTTCCGCCCAACCACACGGTAATGATGGTGCTCAAGCCAATCAAAAACAGAATAAGCGGGAAGAACAGCGAGTTTACGAAGTTCAGCTCCAGCGATTTGTCTTTGTACGTGTTGCTGGCCGTGGTGAAGTTGGCGTGCGAGTCCTGCTCGCGCACAAACGATTTCAGCACCCTGATGCCCGAGAACGCCTCCTGCACAAACGTAGTGATTCCTGAAAGGCTCCGCTGGATTTCGTCTGATTTCTTCTCAATGATGTTGTTCACATAATAGATGCTCACCGAGAGAATAGGCAGCGGCAACAACGTGTAGATGGTCAACTCCACGTTCACCGAAAGCATGTACGGGATTACCATCAGGAATAGAACCACCAGGTTGATGCCGTACATAATGGCCGGTCCAAGGTACATCCGCACGCGGCTTACATCCTCAGAAATACGCGCCATCAAATCGCCGGTGTTGTTGCGGCGGTAGAAGGAGAGGGGCAAGGTCTGATAGTGGGCGTAGATCTCGTTTTTGAGGTCGTTTTCAATCAGGCGGCTCATTACAATGATGGTCTGCCGCATGAAAAACAGGAAAATTCCGCGCAGCAAAGCCATGAGCACAATCACAGCCCCATAGAACAAGGTGCTTCGGGCGAAGGAATCGTAGACCTGCTCTTGCTGGGCAAAACCGTCATGCAGGTTGTACATGGTAATGCCCTCGCGCACCAGGTCAAAGGCGTGCCGCACCACCTGCGCCGGAATGATGGCGAAGATGTTGGAGACAATCACAAACACAATGCCCCAGAAGAACCGGAACTTGTATTTGAGCAGATATTTATTGAGGTATTTGAGCGATTTCACAGGCTGCGGTTAAAGAAAATACGTACTAACACTTGTTAGGATTTTCTTGGTCTTCAAAAATATAAAATTAATTTTGCATCAAAATTACCGATTCGCTTCCCCAAAATCTAACAAAGTCCAATTGGTATTTAAGGTAAAACAAACATGATAGAAGTTAAAGATCTAACTACTGAGCAGGAAACCTCGGTTTTCAGCCAAATAAGCGAATACAACCATGAGCAAGTGGTGTTCTGCCACGACCATGACACCGGCTTAAAAGCCATCATTGGCGTGCACAATACCGTTTTAGGTCCTGCTTTGGGTGGTACCCGTATGTGGACATACGCAACTGAGGCAGAAGCGCTGCGCGATGTGCTGCGTCTTTCGCGCGGTATGACGTTTAAATCTGCCATTTCGGGTTTGAACCTAGGCGGCGGGAAGGCCGTGATCATCGGCGATTCCAAAAAAGACAAGACTGAAGCCATGATGCGCAAGTTCGGTCGTTTCGTGAACAACCTGAACGGAAAGTACATCACCGCCGAGGACATGGGCATGACCACCCAGGACATGGCCTACATCGGCATGGAAACGAAGTACGTAGCTGGTTTGCCAGAATCACAGGGCGGAAGCGGAGACCCATCGCCGGTGACTGCTTACGGAACCTACATGGGCATGAAAGCCGCCGCCAAGAAAGCGTGGGGCAACGACAGCCTGGCTGGAAAGAAAATCTCCGTGCAGGGAACTGGTCACGTAGGTGGTTATTTGATCGATTACCTGGCCAAAGAAAACGCCCAGTTGTTCATCACCGATATTGACCAGGACCGCTTGAAGCGTATCTCCGCGGCTACCGGTGCCACTGTAGTTGGTCTGGACGAGATTTATGACGTAGACGTGGACATCTATTCGCCTTGCGCCATGGGAGCCACCATTAATGACAATACCCTGTCTCGCCTTAAGTGCCAGGTGATTGCCGGTTGCGCGAACAACCAGCTGAAGAACGAAGACATCCACGGACCAGCTTTGGTAGACATGGGCATCGTGTACGCGCCAGACTTCCTGATCAACGCCGGTGGTATCATCAACGTGTATTCAGAAGTGAAAAAGCTGAACCGCGAGTGGGCCATGCAGCAGACCGAGCAGATCTACAACACCACGCTCAACATCTTCGCGAAAGCGGAGGCTGACGGTACGCACACGCAAAGAGCAGCTACTGAAATCGCGCAGAAACGCGTAGATGACATGGCCAAAATCAAGCAGACCTACTAGGTACCGCTTCTTCCTTTGGGAGAGCTAAAGATAGTGAATGCGTTTTCGGACTGGTTTGAAGAAACCGGGCCGGAGACGCATTCTGCTTTTAGAACTACCCCTCCGAGGAAGGGAATCCCGCTATGTGTCAGGAAGCGGTTGAACGGCAGTTCTGGTTGTCGGTGATAACACCAACAACGGCGAAGCAAAGTCGGGTCAGATATGCAAGGGCTCTCTTGAGAGGTCCTGGTAGCTTTTGTTCTTTGCGCCAGAACCATGGAGACAAGGCATGCCTTGTCTCCATGGTTCTAAATAATCCAGATTGAATAACCTATCCAGAAGCCAGGAGTGTATGTTCCCTGTGGCAGGTTGGGGCGAAGGCCTACAGTGAGGCCGAGGCACGGCCTGCTGCAAGCAGGGACTGTTCAATTGGCATTGCCCTAAGTGAGCTATGAAACAGAGGACGGCAGCCAGGTGGTACGAAGAGGTGAAGAAAAGACTGTTTGAGCGTCAGCGAGTTTCTTTTCTTCTTGATTCTTTTGGTCACTTTTCTCATCAAGGAGAAAAGTGACAAACCCCAGCAGACCGCGGCTTCAGCCTTGAGGCTTGGTAAGAAGGAATTAGAAAGTAAAGGCAGAAGGAAAGTCACTGAGGTAAATCCGTACCATAATAAACTTGAGGCTGACGCCTCACGGAAGTTGCAAACTTCCGACCATGGTAGGTCCAAGTCACAGACTTGAACCAGAGAAAGGGGGAGGAAGGAACAACAACAAAAGAAAAGAAGGAGAAGAAAACAAGGCTTTCCGTTTCACGCTTCATTTCCAAAAAGAAGCCTCAAAAGAGAAATAGGGAAGCCCCTTCTTTTAGCAGAACTAAATTAAAAGAACTCCGGTTTGCTTCTTGCTCCTTTCCTTCGGACCTTTGCGGCTGAATTGGGAGCCGGGTCGTATAAGCCTCTAAGGCCGCCCGCTTCAACCCAACTTTTACCGTAATTTACACGTTCACCACGTTCTTTCCTTATTATCATGCTCAACCGCAGAATACTCCGAATCAAAGCGATGCAAGCTATTTACGCCTACGTGCAGGCGGAGGGCTCTGACTATCAGTTAGCCCTGGACTTGATTTCGGATAGGTTTGCCCCAGACCTGATGGCCATTGAGGCGCAGGACCGTAGAAAACTGGAGGGCCAGAAGCAGATCGCCAGCCTGCTGTTCAAAGAGTGGTACGAGACCCGTAAGTTCGATACGGAAGAAAAAGACCGTGAAATCTTAGACGCCACCCAGGCCGCCGTGAACTTCTACCAGAACTCGCTGCGCAAAGACTTGAAGTTCTTCGGGAACCAGATGCTCACCGCCGCTGAGGAAATCTATGACCGCTACCTGCTCACGTTAATGGTTGGCCAGGAACTGGTGAACCAGATTGAGGGCGAGGAGCAGAAAGCCGCCACCCGGTTCACTGAGCGAAAAGACGTAAACCTGCGCAAACTGCTAGACAACAAAGCCCTGCAGAAACTGCTCAGCAATAAATTCCTGGAGCAGCGCGTGATCCGGAGAAACCTGAGTTGGGCCGGCGAGATGGAGGTAATCCAGAAAATCTACCGCAACAACCTCAAGAAAGACGAGGAAGTATTGGCCTACCTTGAGATTGTAGAACCAACCTATGAGCAGGACCACGAATTGCTCAAACATATCTTCAAAAACGTTATCTTTAAGGACGAGAACCTGCAAACGCTGTTCGAGGAGAAAGACTTGAACTGGGTAGAGAACAAATCGGTGGTCAAAAACCTGGTGAACAAATCCATCAAAATGCTGGAGGAGAACACAGATGAGAACCTCGCCCTGTTAGATCTGTCGGCCAGTTGGGAAGACGACAAGGCGTTCTTTGAGGACCTCTACAACGAGACCCTGAAGGACGACGAGAAGTACGAAAAAATGATTGCGGAAAGCGTGCAGAACTGGGATGTGGAGCGGGTGGCCTTGATGGACAAAATCATCCTGAAGATGGCGCTTTGCGAAATGCACATTTTCAGAAGCATTCCCGTGAAAGTGTCTATCAATGAATACATTGATATCTCCAAAGTATACAGCACGCCAAAGAGTAAGCAGTTCATCAATGGCGTTCTGGACAAATTATCACAAGACCTGATTGCGAGCGGAGCCATCCGGAAGTCGGGAAGAGGGTTGCTGGACAACAAATAATCCCGGCCAGATTTCGTTCGTATGGATATAACGAGTTTCCGAAGCCTCGCTTTGGGTCTGTTTCCCTGAAAACAGACCCAAAGCGAGGCTTCGGAAACTCACTCATAACAACCTACTATAACACTACCTGAAACTATGGGCAAAAAAACCAATGCTATCCTTGCCTTTTCCACCGGTATCGCCACAGGGGCGGTATTAGGGATTTTGTTTGCACCGGAGAAAGGCCGTGAGACCCGTGACAAACTGAGTTTTCAATTAGAGAAATACCGCGCCAGGCTGCTGGATCTTTCCAATGACCTGATTGCCGGAAGAGAAGAGCAGGGTTCTGCCGCCAAAACCGAAGGACAGCGTGTCATCAAAGACGCCCGCGACAAAGCCGAGCGCCTTTTGCTGGACGTAGACTCCCTCATCAACGAAATAAACAGTAAAAAGGAAATATAAGCCCTGCCCATGACAACCGTTACCCTTATTCCCGGCGACGGGATAGGTCCTGAGATCACAGAAGCCGTGAAGGCGATCTTTGCAGCCGCAGAAGTGCCCATCACCTGGGAAGAAGAAAACGCCGGACAAACTACCTTTGACGCCAAAGGAGAATTGATTCCTCAGTCTTTGATAGACTCCCTGGAGCGCAACAGAATCGCGCTGAAAGGTCCTATCACCACGCCGGTGGGCAAAGGCTTCAAGAGCATCAATGTGCAGCTGCGCCAGAAATTCGATTTATATTCTAACGTACGCCCCGCCAAAACCACGGCCGGTGTGAAAACCCGCTTCGAGAACGTTGACCTGGTGCTGTTCCGCGAGAACACCGAAGGGCTTTACTCCGGTCTTGAGATGTACGATGAGCGTTTGGGTATCTCTGACTCCGTGGCTCGCGTGACCGTGGAAGGCTGCCATAAAATTGTACGCGCCGCTTTCCAGTACGCTGCTACGCACAAACGTCCTAAGGTAACCGTGGCCCACAAAGCCAACATCCTGAAATCGGCCGGAAGACTTATTCTGGAGGCTGCCGCCAACGTGTCTAAAGAGTTTCCGGAGGTACAGTGGGACGAGAAGATCATCGATAACATGTGCATGCAGCTGGTGAGCAAGCCAGAGCAGTTTGAGGTGATTGTGACCACCAACCTGTTCGGGGATATCCTTTCTGATTTGTGCGCTGGTCTGGTAGGCGGTCTGGGCGTGGTGTCCGGAGCGAACATCGGTGATGACATGGCAATTTTTGAAGCCGTTCACGGTTCTGCTCCTGATATCGCGGGTCAAGGCCTGGCGAACCCAACCGCTTTGCTGCGTTCGGGCTTGATGATGTTGCAGCACATGGGCTTGCATGAGCACGCTGACCGCATTGAGAATGCCCTGGAGATTACCCTGCTGGACAAGAGCTGCTGCACCCGTGATTTGGGTGGAACTGCCTCTACCTCAGAATTTGCGCAGCATATCATTTCTAATTTGTAACTTGTCCTGTACTTAAACTAGGCTAAACAATATATGAAGAAGCAATTTGTAATCGCATTGTTGCTGGCCGGAGGCCTTTGGACCTCTAGCTGCGAGAAAAAAGCAGCAACAGAAGAAACCGCCACTGCCACTGAGCAGAACGCATCTGAAGGCAGCGCTCCCGTTGCCGCCAATGACCCGGCCACTAACCCTAATGTCGCCAGCCAGGAAGCCGTGAACCCCAATGCCCCTAAGCCGGTCATGACGTTCAAGGAAACGGAGTTTGACTTCGGAGACATCAAGGCTGACAAGAAAGTAGAGCATACCTTCACGTTCACCAACACCGGAAAAGCGCCGTTGATCATTGAGAACGCCAGCGCTACCTGCGGCTGTACCGTTCCAGAATGGCCACATGAGCCTATTGCGCCTGGTGGAACCGGTAACATCAAAGTGGTATTTGACCCAACCGGCAAAACCGGTCAGCAGTCTAAGCAAATCACTATCACAGCTAACACTGATCCGCAGATCAACCAGGTAAGCATTAAAACCAATATCACCGGCACAGTGCCACAGGCCGGAGCAGACGGACCTGTTCGTATGTAATCTTGAACAACCTTATGCTAACTGTATTATTGCAAGCTACCCCCGGGGGAGCAAACCTTTATTCCAACTTCCTGTTCATCGGGTTAATCATTCTGGTGTTTTATTTCTTCATGGTGCGGCCGCAGCAGAAGAAAGCCAAAGACCAGAAGAAGTTCAGGGAAGAACTGAAGCGCGGCATGAACGTGGTCACCATTGGTGGTCTGCATGGCCGTTTGCTCAGCATTGACGATGACACCGTCTGGATTGAAGTAGATAAAGGAATTAAACTAAAGTTTGACAAAGTAGCCATTGCGGTAGAAGCCACTAGCCGGGTGAATGCCAACACCCCCGCAGATACTACTACCACTTAAAAGTTACCTTGCCGTTTCATAGAACAAAGCATGCCCTCCTCTGGTTACTAAGGCCGTTTTCGCCCAAGCAGAAACAGTACTGGAGGGTGGTATTGCTTTGTTTTTTTACGGCCAGTACGTTCTGGCTGCTCAATGCCCTGAACAAGAGCTACACCACCCAGGTGTCTTACCCTATTCAGTTCAAGTACAACCCCAAAGCGCTGGTGCCGGTGAAGCCTCTGCCCGAGGAAGTGATCATCAACGTGACCGGCAAAGGCTGGAAGCTGCTCCGCAAGAACCTTTTCTTCAACATCAAGCCCGCCGAGCTCACCATCAGGGGACTGCCGAATTTAAAGCGGTTGCCCGGTCAGGCGTTGCGCCCGGCTATCTCCAATGTGCTGGATGGCCTGAACCTGAACTTTGTGGTGACAGACACCATCAGCTTTGATTTTGACCGGCTGGTGACCCGTAAATTCCCGTTGGCCATTGACACCACGCAGGTGAAGCCAGTGCCAGGTTACGTGTTTCAGGGACCGGTTAAGATTCTGCCAGACTCCGTTACGTTCACCGGGCCAGAGCTCATCCTGAACCAATTCCCCAACCCCTTTCTGCTGGATTTGCCTGAGCAGAAATTTGCCGCGCCTTTCAAAGGAGATGTGCCGCTCACGCATGACTATACTTCTTTAGTGAAAGCAGACGTGAGCGAAGCCGAGGTGCAGTTCAACGTCATCTCTCTGGAGCGGAAAGAGGTCACCGTGCAGCCGGTTCTACAGAATTTTCCGGCGGGGCATAACCTGCGGCTGGTGAACGGACCGCTCGTGCTCAGCTATTCGTATTTGCCGCGTTACCGTGACTCTATCCGGGTAGAGCAGTTTCAGGTTGCCCTGGACTTCCAGAAATTCAACGCCGCAGACTCTTCTATTGTACCTACCATCCTGCAGAAAGGTGCCCACGTAAGGCAGGTTACTGTTCTGCCGGGTAAGGTGCAGATTTCGCTAACGCCTCAGTAAACCATGCTTAAAATAGGAATCACCGGCGGAATAGGCTCTGGTAAAAGCATTGTGTGCCGCTGTTTCCAGTTGCTGGGCGTGCCTGTATATGATTCTGACACCCGAGCCAAATGGGTGATGAACCATGACCCCGAACTGCGCGACCAACTCATTTCCACCTTCGGGCCCGAGACGTTTGACGCCCAGCAGAACCTCAACCGACCTTACCTGAGTCAGAAAGTTTTCCACAACGCCACCGAACTAGCCAAGCTGAACGGATTGGTACACCCGCAGGTGCGCAAGGATTTTTACCGCTGGATGGAGCAACAGCAAGTTCCTTATATTCTCAAAGAAGCGGCCCTCATGTTTGAGTCCAACGCCTACACCCAGGTAGACCACGTGCTCACCGTCTCGGCACCTTTGAACCTCCGGCTAACCCGCACTCTGCAACGCGATGCCCACCGCACCGCCGCCGAAGTAGAAGCCATCATCGGCAAACAGCTCTCCGAGGAAGAACGCGTCAGCCGCGCACAATTTGTCCTCTACAATGACGATGAGCAATTGGTGCTGCCACAGGTAGTAAGCCTGCACGAACGCTTTCTGCAACTAGCCCGGTAGGGTGTTTTGAGCCTGTTTTTAAGAAAATAGGGTATAACCAACAAGTGTAAACACGCTATCCCTCCCTTCAAGGGGTTAATCTCTGCTTTTTATAGTTCTTTCGGTAAACACCGTACCCGTTGAAAGAACCCAATTCCAGCCTTTCGGTTGAGCGCCTTGTCAGGTTCCGGTGCCGCCAGGCATTGCGACTGCAAGGAGCAAAGGAAGCTGGCGCAGCGCGATGCCGGAAGGCGGGGCCTCGCGGCCGTGAGCGCTCGGAGGGAAACTATGCAACAACTCAGCTTATGAGTTAACGGAAACAGCGGCGCCACGGCAGCACAAGCGGACTAAAGTTCCAGAAACAAGCTTAGTAAATTGTGGACACCAGAAAGCAGAGGCATGCCCAAGCCAAAGAATTAGCCCACGCCCACGCCCAAGCAAATAATCCATTTTACAGCTTCTTTTCAGAAAATGCACCTGAAACAGGTAAGTCCTATTTAATGATCGGGTAGCGGGTGAAGGGTTTGGTGGGGTCAAAGATCTTGCGGTACGTGACGTGGGTTTTGTAGATGCGGGCACCCAGGCCGCGGGTCACCAACATCATCTTCGGGTTGAAGTCGCCTACCCAGTTCATCTCAATCTCGCGGGCACCGTACTCGTTCAAAGGTCCCTGGGCATGCACGATCATGTAAGAATCCACCCCTTTGGCCTGAAACTCGGGCACCACGCCAAAGATGACTCCAAACACTTTCTTGTCTTTGCGCTTGCTGTAGCGCCATTGGTGGTAGAGGAATTTGAGTTTGGCTACTAAATCGAATTTGCCGTTAAGGTGCTTGAAGATCTGGTTAAGCTCAGGGAGCATGATGAAAAAGGCGATGGGTTTCCCTTCAAAATACACGAAGTTGATGATCTGCTCCACCATCACGGGTTTCATGCTTTTCACCATCTTGAGGGCTTTCTCCATGGTCATCTCGTTGATGCCGGAGTGGCCCGCCCAGGCTTTGTTGTACACCTCCAGGAAATCCTGCGCCAGTTTTTCCAGGTTGTTTTTGGAAGGATGCCCAAAACTGTAGCCCGGGGTAGCATCCAGCACTGCTGACCGTTGGTAAACCTTGTCCCCGAACCGCGCGTGAGTGTCCATGTAGTAAGTGTACTGCTTGAAATACACCTGAAAACCGTAGTTCTCAAACAACTGCTGGTAGTACGGCGGATGGTAGAACATGCCGAAGTTAGGCTCGGTGAATCCCTGTACCAGTAAGCCCCACCACCGGTCCCGCTCCCCGAAATTGATGGGCCCATCCATGGCTTCCATGCCCTGCGCCGCCAACCAGTTTTTACAGGCATTGAACAGCACATCGGCCGTGGCCTGGTCATCAATGCACTCAAAGAAGCCTATGCCGCCAGTCATGTACTCAGACGCGTCTTTGGTTTTGTTGTTCACGAACGCCGCCACCCGGCCAATGGTCTGCCCTCGGTTGTCCTGGAGAATCCACCGGATAGCGGTGCCGGTCCTGAAGTTAGGGTTCTGCTTCGGGTCAAACACCTGCTCAATGTCCTTGTCCAGCGGCCTGATCCAGTTGGGGTGGTCCTTGTAAATGGAAGAAGGCAGGTCAAGAAAGGCTTTGACGGTGGCAGCGTTTTTTACTTCAAGTAAGTGCATAAGCGGCAGGGCTAAGAAAGGCAAAACTACGCAATCTGCGGCACATGCGTTTATTGGCTATTTAGAGGAAAAGAGGATAGAAGAAATAACAAAGCTGCTTTTAAGGGAATTTCAGGAATTCGGCCCCTAAATGGATGGAAGCCTGCCAGAGATCTAGGGTTTGAGTTGGCTTTTAAAGCAGGATGGCAGGAGGGGCGCAGCAAGAAGGACGCAGTAGAAAATAGGATTGAACAAACACCTGAAAAGCCGCTCCAGAGATATGGAGCGGCTTTCTGCTTGATTTGCAACCTAAAACTATTGGACTTCTTAATCTACCTTATAGATACTTCCTTTGGCATTGTTCCCGAACCAGTTTGCGGTTTTGGCATCTGCATTAATTGTGCTAGAAGGGGCGGCAAAAACTCCCCACCCTAAACTGTTGTAGATTTCACAGTCAATTAACTTTACGGCGCCTCTCACGGTTATATTAGCCGTTGGGCCTATTTCTCCCGGTATATTTGTTCCGCCGTAGCTCACGTTCACTTCGTTCAGCTCATTAAGCGGGCTTCTGCTTTCGAAAATAATTCCCTGCCAGTAGGCTAACTTATTCTGCCCATGAAAACCGGTAAAGGAGACATCAGAATCTTTCAACCCCTTGGCCACTAAATACCCATTGTTTTGTACTCGTAGCACTCTGTTCTCGTTGAACTGTACAACAATGGGCTTTTGGGGTTGAGAAATCATTTTCACCCCGGTTCTTATGTACAGATCGCTTAAAACATGCACATAAAGTCCGCCTATAGGTGTGGGCCAGGCTACTTCTCCTCCTTCACTCACAACCCCTTCTGTCTCAAGGCCGTTGTAGCCGTTGTTTAAGTTGAATCTGGAGTGGTTGTCTAATCTATAGATCTGGTTAGGATCAATAAACAGCGCTGCCCCGGTATTATGGCTGAAAACGTTGCTCGCAAAATCTGACAGATATCCTCCCCCGGGTGCTACAACCAAACCATACCCGCCGCTGTTGGTGATGGAGGAATGGGTAAGTTTCAAGACGCCTCTCGTGCCGGGCTGATTAGGATTGGCCCAAAGCAGCACATTGGCTTTTAAGTCTCTATTGCCTACTCTATAGCTGGTTTCACCCCCATAGGCCACTTCCGTATGAGTTAATTCGCTGGTAACTTTTGCAGAATTGATCACAATTCCTTTCCAGGCTCCTTTCAATTTACTCCAGCCGGTAAAGGTGATTTTCTTGTCTGCAGTACCTATGGCTTTTAAGGTACCCATTCCCCTTACTTCCATTCCTTTCCCGCGCATGAATTCTACGGTAACGCCAGGGGCAACGGTCAGGTCTCCTTCTACCGTTATATCATCAATTGCAATATACTTCACCCCGTTTTTCAGGGCTGGCCAGTTTGAGGTATGGTATTCTGGAATGCTCCCTGAAATAGCCACCCCTTTTGAATCGTTCTGAACCACAAAGGTGGAAGCGGCATCTAACATGTGAGCAACCGAAGCCGCCACGTTTAAGGGCATGGTGCTGTTATCAGTGAAGGTATTGTTTGCGAACTGCGTAAGGTTGCCTGCTGACATGCCGTAGCCATTTGCGTGTTTGAAAGTAGAGTTGGTCACTCTAAAGCTGGCATTAGACATATAGCCCCCCACAATGCCCACGTTTGTCTTCACATTCATCAACAGAGGGTCAAGGTCACTGCTTCCGCCGTACGCTACTTCCACATAATCAAAGGCATTTAAATCACTTGTAGATTCAACCATGATTCCTCTCCAGAACCCAGGGGTCTTGTTTCTACCGGTGAAGACAATCTTTTTGGTAGCGTTGCCTATGGCATTCAGGGAACCTCCATAGGCTATTCGCAATCCTTTGTCAGCCTCAAATTCCACTACCACACCAGGCTCCACCCTCACCGGGGCCGACACCCGCAGAAATCCGGTCACTATATAATCGGCTTTGCCGGGTTCTGAGAACTTGTCTTTCAAAACGAGGTCAGAAATGATATCGGTGCTCAGGATGGTGGCGCTATTGGGGTCTGAAACAGGAGTGGCGGTAACCTGTACGGTATCCTTTTTCTGCCCGTTTTTGCTTGAAACGGTTAATTCCAGTTTGTAGTCGCCGGCGGCATCTGGCACGAAGGTGGGTTTCACCTTTTTGGGGTTGGTGAGGTCAGGCGTACTTCCGGCGGGCTTCAGCACCACAGACCAGTTGTATGAGATGGAGTCGTTTCGGCTGTCTTTGGAGCCGGAGCCATCCAGGGTAACGGTTTGGCCTACCTGGGTTGTCTGGTCTGCGCCGGCATTGGCCATGATGGTTCCTATCACGGGTGCAGGAGCATCTTCTTCGTCTTCCTGGCAGCTTGCCAAGAGGGTAGAGAGCGCCACCAAAAGCAGTGTCAAGGTTTTGGCGGTGCCTGAAACAAGGCCCGCTTTACGGATGGAGAATAAGGCGCGCCTTCCTTTTTGAGGCGCAGAAAGTAAGGTGATGGGCGAATTTTTCATAAGATTTATACATAAGGATTCTTTGTCATCCTGGGGGAGCGGGACTACCAAAGGGTTGAAACAAAGGGTTTGATTGACTGAGCTGGAATCGCGGTTCTGTGGGTAAGACAGGCCCGAAAACAGAACGGTTGCCCGGCTCTGGAAAAAAATCAGAAAAAAAATCAGACGGGTATGAAACGGCTTCTTTTTACCAGGCAACCCTGGATGATGTCTGAGAGGAAAGGACTAAGGCTTCGCTCAGTTCCATCTAAAAGATGCTCTAATGATATTGACTGCTGCCCGGCTGGGTGAAACTGTTTTAGGGCCAATTCATTTAAACAGGGCAAAAAAGGAGGTTCACTATAATTTTTATAAATTTATTTTAGCTCAGGCAACGGTTCGTTGAGGGGGCCTGTCTTACCAGCAGAACCCCAAACCTATGATGATGAAAAAATATACCGCCTACGTCTCCGCCCTCCTGCTTTTGGTGCTGGGGCTTTTCAGCTGGGGCTGTGACCAGGAACAGGGAGATGAACTGCCGCTCTCGTTCCAGGACTTCAAGATCTACCCAGATGAGATGTATACCCTCAAAAACAACGGCGGATGGAGTACATTTGAACTAAGGCCCTTGGTCAATGACAGCATCAGAACCCAGGTGACCATCAAATACAGCCAACCCGTTCACGGGCAACTTGCCTCGGGCTGCAACGGGGGCACCGAGATGTGCTACGTGTTCAAAGAAGATTTCGTGGGAGATGACAGCCTCACCTACACCGTGTGTAGTGATAAGATCTGCAAAACAGAGAAAATCCTGCTGCACATTGAAGAGCCTCTGCCAACCTCCCAGTGCATCTCTAAGCTTGGCGCCGATTCTCTGGAGACGACCATGAACACGCCTAAGGAAATCAAACTCTTCGCCAATGATATCCTTTTCTGCCCGGGTGGTAGCTCGTACGGGCCCATTGTGGTGCAGCCGCGGCATGGGAGCCTTCGGTTCTATGATTATGGCGGCACGTCTTATAAAAGCGTCACGTTCATCTACACGCCGCACGCCAATTACGTGGGCGAAGATTCTTTTACCTACCGTGCCGATATGGGCTACGGGGTTTCGCAGGATATGCCCGTGAAAGTGACGGTAAAAGCCAACTGAGAGACCTTATCCAAGATTGTATATACCCTCCATCAGAATACCAGATCATATAAAATCGAATTGAATAAAGAATAAAGCGTCTTCCCAGATTTAAAGAGAACCGGTGGCCACTGAAGAAGAAATCATAGCGGGTTGTAAGCAGGAGAAAGCTGCTTTCCAGGAGAAGCTGTTTCAGCTGTACTCCCGCCGGATGATGGCGGTCTGCACGCGCTATACCAAATCCAGGTTTGAGGCCGAAGACATTTTCCAGGAGGCTTTTGTGAAGGTCTTCAAGAACATAGCCACCTACAACGGAGGGTCCTTTGAGGGCTGGATGCGCCAGATCTTCGTGCATACGGCCATCAACCACTTCCATAAAAACAAGAAGTACCAGGAACAGCTGGATTACAGCACCGTGGAGGAGGTGGTTCCCAATGACGATGACATCATCAGCACCATCTCGGCCCAGGAACTGCTGGGTCTGATCAACCAACTGCCCGAAGGCTACCGCCTTGTTTTTAACCTGTATATTGTGGAAGGCTTCAACCACCGCGAGATAGGGGACATGCTCCAGATTGCGGAAGGAACCTCCAAGTCACAGTTGGCCAAGGCGAAAAGCTATCTCAAAAAGATGCTCCAAAAACATTCAATCTCTGAACAATGCTGACGGATAAAGAACAAGAAGAGATAAGGCGCAAACTGCTGGGGCTGGAAGAAGAACCGCCTCTGGAGAGCTGGAGCAAAATAGCCGCGCAGATAAGACCGCCCAAAAAACGGCGGCCGCTGGGCTGGTTTTTCCTGGCCGCCTTGCTGTTGCTGGTAGTGCCCGGCGGCGTGTATTACCTCATCCAGAACAAACCAGAGACATCGCTTACCCAAGTCAGCCGAAACGAGAGCCCGGAGCCTGGCTTTAAGGCAGAAATTCCCAAAACAGCCGAAAAACAGGAACCGCTTGCACCTACTCCTGAATCTCGCATTTCCCGCCGGGTGACTCCTGAGAGCAGCAATATAGACACAAAAGAGCAGTCCCCGGTTTCACCGGAGATTGGCCAGAACGAGCCCAAAACACCTGGAGAAACCCAGAAAACCAGACGGAGCCGAAGAGGCGTTTCATTACCGGTTCCGGTACTACCAGGAGGAAAGATCCTGGTGCAGGTTCATCCTAAAGATTCCCTTCCGCAGGATAGGCCTGATACCCGCGCCCCAAGAGCCGCCAAAGATGTCCCTATAGCAACAGTAATCGCCAAAGACTCAGTAAAGAGCCTTGAAACCGTTCCGGCAGAGGAACAGGCCCGGGTAACGGTAGATTCTGCCAGTACAAGTGTAACGGCGGCAGATTCTTTGCAGCAGCCAATGCCAATAGACAAGCCAGAGACACCCGTGGCAGATTCTGCGGCCACGACGGCAGAGGAGAAGAAAGTAAAACCAGCCAAGCCCTGGTTTTTTGGCTTTACGGTGGCGCCGCGCTATTCGTTCAGGTCGTTTAAGCCGGTGACGGCAGACGAGGTGTACATCTACAACGTAGCCAGCCGCAAGGGCATGGACCCTGAGCGGATGGGCTATGAATTTGGCCTGAACCTGGGACGAATGATCAAACGGAACCTCTACCTGGAAACGAGCCTGTCTTTGATGAAGCTTCGGGAAAACGTTTCGTATTCGTACTCCTCGGGGCAGATAGACTCCGTGGTGACCACCGCCGCGCCAGATGGTACCCAGTTGTTGAAGCCTTATTATACCGTAGACGAGCGCCAGCTGAAGAGTTCGTTTGTGTACGGAGGACTGCGGGTAGGCCTGACCTATTTCTTCCTGGAGAAGCCGCGCAGCCGGTTCAACCTTACCGTGGCCGGCGGAATGAATCTGCTGGTCAAGGGCCGCACCCAGGAATACATCAATGGCGAGTGGATAGAGACCATCACTTTCCCCTCAAAGGAAAACCTGCTGGAGCAGTCCAACTACAACCTGCTCATCGGGGCCGGGTATAACGTCATGCTGTTCAACAAAGTGGAGCTGATGTTCATGCCTAGCCTCAATTACTTTCTGGGCTCTACGTTCAAAGAACGGGAGCCTTTTGGGTTGCGTCCCTACACTTTGGGCTTCAACCTGCAGATAAGAAAACGGTTCAACGACTAATCTTGGAGAAACAAAAAGAGCCGCACCTGAAAAGTGCGGCTCTTTTTGAGCAGATTTAAGAAAAACAGGCGTAAAGCGGAGGCTTGATCAGATCACCAACCGTACGCCGCCCAGTTCCTGCAAGCCATAAACGAAACGGTCGCCGGGCGAGCCGATGAACATGAAGTTCTTCGGGATTTTCCATTTGCTGGAGAGTTCCTGGATGAGCTCCGGCCCGAAATGTCCTCGGATGACCACGAAATCCACCTCCAGCTCAGGATAGGCCTTGTCCAGTACTTCTACCTCGTGCATCAGTTTCTTGGGCGGTTGCTCTCCCTCCCTAATGACGTTCACAATCTTGATGCGGCTGGTTTGCTCATTCTCTACCACGTAGCGCATCACTTGATTGATATTCGCGATGTTGTCGCCCCGGGTGAAGAACACGAATTCCTGCGACCGGATGGTGTTGATGAGGCGCATCATGGTGTACGAGGTCCAGGGGAGGATTTTCTCCAGAGGTTTCCCCATCTGCTGCAGCACGTAGGTGAGCAGACGCAACAACCTTATGCGGAACAGCATGATGAACACCACTGACACCGTCGGGATGAAGTACTTCAGGAACACCCACACGTAGGCCGGGTTTAGGATGGCATTTCCCAAAAGGGCCGCTAAAACAGCCATGATGGCCATGAACACCACCAAGCCCGAGGCCCGCACCGGACGTGGCAGACGGTTTCGGCGCATCTTAAGCAAGATATTCCCTACCCCAAACAAGGCCATCACTGAGAGGAAGGAGATGGTGTACACGCCCGCCAAAGCCGCAATGTCGCCGCCGGTAATGACCAGAATAGAGACACACAGCAGAAAGAAGCTGATCATGATCAGGTACGCAGAGCCCCGTTTGTTTGTGGTCAACAAAAACTGAGGCAGGCAACGGTCCAGCGTCATCCGGTGCACCAAACCCGTCACCCCCACATAAGACGTGAGTACGGCCCCACTCAGTACCATGGCGGCATTGACAGACACCAGCACCGCCAGCCAGTTACCACCCGCAATCTCCCCTAAGTAAGCCAACAGAGCCGTCTGGTGCTCGGCTACCTGGGTCATAGGAATGATGGCGATGGCCAGGAAAGCGGTAAGCGGATTGAAGATGGTCACCGCCAGCCACATGTTGCGCAGCGTTTTGGCGAACACCCCCGGTGCCTGCTCCTCCACGAAATTAGCCGAACTCTCAAACCCCGAGATCCCGAGCATGGCCGCCGCAAACCCAAAAAACAGGGCTCGCCAGATGCTTCCCTGTAGTGGTTGACTGTAATTGAGCACCAGCGTGTCAAACCCGTGGTTGAAAAGGTAGAAGAAGCCTATTAGAACCAGCAGCGTGAGCGTGCAGATGTGCGTGATGAAGATGACAATGGCCACAATGGAAGACTCGCCAATGCCCATGATGGTCAGACCCATGAAAAAGGCCAACAGCCCAACAGTGGCATAGATAATAGGGAGCCCTTCCCAGAGATGGTGCACGTAGTGCATGGCTTCACTGGCCGAGATCACAGCAGTGGCCATATACGACAGCAAGGTGAGGCACGCCGCCAGAGAAGCCGTGCTTTTGCTGGTAGTATTGAGCAGCGCGTTGTAGGCGCCTCCGTTCAGAGGCAGGGCACCCACCACTTCTCCATAAATACTCCGGAACAGATACAAGACCCCGCCCACCAGCAGAAGAGCCACCCAGGCATACTGCCCCGAGTAGATAATGGCCAATGCCGAGACATACAGACAGGAAGAGGTGATATCGTTCCCGCAGATGGCAGTGGCTGCCAACTCCTTCAGCTTAGGCGCATGAGTAGGGGAGATGGCATTCGTAAGATCTTTTTTCATCAGTTTGTTAGAAAGAGCACGCGTTTGGTTTCTTTTTTAACCAAGCTATCAGGGATTCTCAGTTGTCCTGTACTCATGGGGTAAAGGTATCTGAATACAATACATAAATCCAGTCTCTATACGGAGGAAGTTATAAACGAAGATATCAAATCCATGGATTGTATTTGGCAAAGAATCTCAGGAAAAAGCGGGGCAGACCATCCCTCCAGAACCTCCAAACGCGCGGGCTGTTGTTAGCGGCAAGGCAGCAAGAGGGGCAGGGGAATTGGGAGGGAAATATGCTGCGGAGTAGAGGTTTGTAAAGAACCGATGATCCGCAAAAGGAAGCACCTGCAAAGAAGGTTTTTTGAAGATAAAGAACGGCAGATCAGGTGGGTGGAAATCTCCTTTCGGGAGGAAAGTCAGCATTGATTCTGCTTGTAAGTCATAGAGTAGGAGAAGTGAATTCTTCTTATTTGCTATTTTATTTAGCAATTTGCATAGCCTTTGCTAATTTTATCCGTAAATAGCCACAAAATAGCAGAGACTGAATGGAAGCAGCGATTATCCCTTTGCACCCCGTAGAAGAGCAGCGGTTCCTTGTCATCATTGACCAAGGCAACTCCCTGCCCCTGTACACCACCACCGTGCAGGCCGGTTTCCCGAGCCCTGCCACCGATTACTCCGCCGATCCCATCGACCTGAACACGTATGCGAGTAACCACCCGGCTAGCACCTTTCTGGTGAAGGTGGTGGGCGACTCCATGATCGGGGCGCACATCATGCCCGGAGATCTGGCCATCGTGAACCGTGATATCAGGGCATCCAGCGGCATGGTGGTACTGGCTTTCGTGGAGGGCGGCTACACTATCAAGCGGCTGGAGGTGAAGCAGGAGGCGGCCTATCTGGTGTCTGAGAACGAGAAATATCCGCCCATCAAGATAGACTCGCCGGAAGGAGGCCTTATCTGGGGCGTGGTAGTGGGCATTCACCGTAAGTTCTAGTCTCATGACAAGCCTTTTCGCTCTGGTAGACTGCAACAACTTCTACGCCTCCTGCGAACGGCTCTTCCGGCCGGAGTTAAATGGGCAGCCCATTGTGGTGCTCTCCAACAACGATGGCTGCGTGATCGCGCGGAGCAACGAGGCCAAGGCACTTGGCATCAAGATGGGCGTGCCCTTGTTCGAGATCAGGGAACTGGCCGAGCGGGAGGGCATCCATGTCTTCAGCTCCAACTACGAGCTCTACGGCGATCTGAGCCAGCGTGTGGTGAGAGTGCTCTCAGAGTACTCGCCCAACGTGGAGGTCTACAGCATAGATGAATCTTTTCTGGACCTGGGCAATTTTCTCCACGTGGATTTAGAACAACACGCCCGAGCCATCTGGGAACGGATGCCCCGCGCCATCGGTATTCCCGTGGCTGTGGGGGTGGCTCCCACCAAGACCCTGGCAAAGTTGGCCAATCGGCTGGCCAAGAAATCAAAGAAAGCCAACGGCGTGCTGGTGCTCACGGACCCATCGCACATAGAAGCGGCCCTGAAGGCTACGGAGATTGGCGATGTCTGGGGAGTTGGCCGGCGCTACGCCAAAAAGCTGGCGCAGTACGGGGTGTATACCGCCTATGACCTCACGCGGCAGACTGACAGTTTCGTGAAAAAGCATCTGACCATTGTGGGACTCAGGACCGTGAAAGAACTCAGGGGGGAACCCTGCATAGAACTGGAGATGGTACCGCCGGCTAAGCAAAACATCTGCACCTCCCGGGGATTCGGGCAGCCGCTCACGGAAGTCGCAGATATTGAGGAGGCCCTGGCTACGCATGTTGTTAGGTGCGCCTCCAAACTCAGGAAACAGAAAAGCTGCGCCAACGCTTTCACTGTTTTCCTGGAGACCAGCCGTTTCCTGAACCCGGGACAAGGGTATTTCAACAGCCGTACCGTACGCCTGGACAGCCCCAGCAGCAGTGAGTTGGTGCTGGTCCCGGCGGCGATGGAGGCGCTCAGGGCCATCTTCCGGCCAGGCTTCCGCTACAAGAAGACTGGCATCATCGTCACAGGCCTCTGCCCTGCCACCCAAGTGCAGGAGAACCTTTTCACGGCCAGTACCCGGCAAAGGGACAGCAGCCTCATGCAGACCCTTGATTTCCTCAGGCAGCGGTTCGGACACAGTGCCCTGCGTTACGGGGTGCAGGGAACGGGCAAGAAATGGCACATGCAGCGTTTTAATCTTTCCCCGTGTTATACCACCCGCCTGGAGGACCTGATTCAAGCCACTTAACCCAAAGCAGGCCTAAAGCTATAAACCAACTCTGTTATAGCTATAGGCCTGAAGATTAGAGAACGGTTTGCCTGTCGCCTGTTTTAGGGCTCTTTTTGTAAAATCAAGTCCAAAACGCCTGTAAGCGGAGGTCTGATGCTGTTAGGAAAGGTTCTGCCGGAACTTTCGGTCTGCCGACCTTATTTGGTCTGACTGGAACTCACCAGCCTGCCAACCGTCTTCCTGAAACCATTTGCAGAGGTAAAGCCCTGCTTTGGTTCTGTAGTCTATGGTCATGATCTTGTCGCCCATCAGGAGCTGAACCGCATCCCCGGCCTTGAATAAGTGCTTTTGCATACGTTTAACTCTTTGGTTTTATAAATAAGCAGCGACGGATCTTTTTAGGAGAATGCAGGCTGCCGGGAAAGTTCTTCTCTTTTCTCATGTTCTTCTTTTCCGAACCTGAGCAACAGGCGATGGTGCGAACGCAAAGCCATCAGAAACGACTTGTTCTCCAGGTACGGTAAGCCGAACTCAAGCGCCGTCTCCTGCACGATGCCGGAGATGGCCGGGTAATGGATATGGCAGATTTTGGGGAAAAGGTGATGCTCTATCTGGCGATTTAACCCTCCGCAGAAGAAGGCCGCAAACGCACTGCGGGGCGCGAAGTTGGCCGTGGTCTGCATTTGGTGCGCCGCCCATGACTCCTCAATATTCCCTTCCAAGTTAGGCTCTGGAAACGAGGTGCCCTCCACCACATGGGCCAACTGGAATACCGAGCCCAGAACCATACCTTCGGCGAAGTGCATCAACAGGAAACCTAACGCAAATTGCCACCAGGTGACATCTAGCACCACCAGCGGCAAAGCGATAAACAGCCCGTAATACACTGCTTTGTAAAAAAAGAGGTTAAAATATTCTTTTCTGGGGTGGTTAAGGGTAGGTACCTGCCCAATGCTCTTCTGAAAGAACTTGACATAGTCCTTCCTGAGAACCCACGAGAGGGAAGCCAGCCCGTAAAGCGCCAAGCCATAAAGGTGCTGGTACCGGTGCATCTTGGAGAGGGGCTCGTCTTCGGTGATGCGCACCAAACCCGGGGCAATCTCAAGATCCTCGTCATGGCCCGGGATGTTGGTGTAAGTGTGGTGTACCTGGTTGTGGGTGATGCTCCACACGTAGGGGTTCGCGCCGATGAAGTTAAAGATCAGACCCAGAGTCTTGTTCACCCTCCTGTCAGAAGAGAAAGCCCCGTGGATGGCGTCATGGCAGATGTTGAACCCAATGCAGGCACTGAGCACCCCCAGCAGAACTCCCAGGGCGGCCATTGCCGGAACAGGGAGATCCCCCAAAAGAATAAGCAGGTAGACAGAGACGAAGCTCGCCAGGAAAAAAATGGTTTTGCCCCACATGGCTGTGTTGGCATGTTTAGAGAGGCTATGTTCTTTGAAATAAGTGTCTACTCTTAAGCGTGTAGTGGAGAAGAAAGCCGCGTGGGCATTGTTGATGAATCTAAGTTTTTGGGGCATTTTGTGGAAATCAAGATAAAAGTAGGCCAAAGAGCCCATTTAAGCCCCGAAAGGAAAAAAGCAGGTGATTTGGTTGATAAAGGTAAAGGCATTTCTCACCTCCAGGTCAGTGCTGGAAATAGAGTTATAGGTTGATAAACAAAGTTAAAGCAATTAAATCGCCTTCTGGGCGAGGATTACGTCAGAAAAAGGTTACCTGTACAAAGGCCAATACCCTTCTGTAGATACTGTTGTAGATACTGTGCCTTGGTTTGTTGCATGGAGATTGAAGAAGTGCCTTTTGAGCAGGCTTGAGGCAATTACTGAGTAAAGGAAGCTAGCTAAACAAGATGTTTGAAAAATGGGGATCTAGAGTATTAGAACGGATGAGGTTAGTGATATGTTGTTTACCTGCTTGATAATTTCTTGAAAGCGAGGGGCACTAAATGAATCTAGCCGAGATTATTGATGGTATTTATCTGCTTCCTGAAGAATCAAAATCGATGTTTAAAGGGAGTGTTATGGAGGTAAAGCCGTCAAAAGGTGCCATTCTATTGCAAGCAAGCAGGGTTGAAACTAGCATTTGCTCTATAAAGAAAAGAATTGCCCGGGCCTATGCCCGCCGAGGCGAAAATGAGGTAACCTTCTGGTTCGGCAAGCTACGGCAGGAGATTTCAATGCCGGGACCTAAGGCAAACATTGGGGATAAAGGAAAATCAAGCAGAAATTGAGCCCCAAAGTATAAGGCATCACCAGTACGATACTGGTGCCCAAGGTACATCTTACTCAATGACAGAATCATCCAGGGAGGTTCCTTGTAGCTTCACCTGGTAGGGCCATTGCTCGTCGTTTTCATCCTTCCCATCGGCGAGATGCTCCCAATGCTCCGTGGGCGCCCCACTTACCACTAACCAAAGGTACTTTGTCTTTTCAGGGACGGAGAAACTCCCGGTGCCTGATCTTGAAGAATACACCTTGCCGTATACCCGGCTCCCGTCCTCTTTCACTGCCAGGAAACCGTACCGCCACCCGGCTTTCTGGGTCTCGATTGCCCTGAAGCCTTTCGCCCCGGGAACTCCTTTGAAACCAAGCTTTACCTTGGTTCCGGCGGCCGGTACCTGCAACTTTATTCCATTGTAACCATAGTTCTGCGGGCATTTATTCTCCGCGATTTGGTACCATCCATTCCCAACTGCTTTCAGCGAACTGAGGTGCTGGTTAGCGTATTTGCTCGAAACCTTCTCGACCCGTTCCATGTCCCAGGTGATAAACCTGCGGGCCGCATCAAAGATCTCATCGTTGAACTCCCGCTGGCTGGTGGAAGTCAGCCGTTTGTAGGCCATGACGGGGTCTTCTCCCTTCAACGCTTCCCGCCAAAGTCTGCCAATGAACTCAATCCCGTGTTTCTGTGACCAGTACTCCAGTACAAAAGGGGAATGGTATTGGTTGGTCTCGTGCAGGAACGCATAGTGGGTCTTCTGCATGAAGCTTGCCAGGTGGTAATTCTCAAAGGTTATCCACTCAGGGTAGACTTGCCACAGCATGTATTGGGAGGTCATTTCGAAAATGGGTTGGCCACCTCCTTCCGGAGCCGAGGAAAAGCCCCATGCTCCGTCCGCATGGACCAGGTATTGGAAGGCGTGCCCCAGTTCGTGCGCCAAAGCACCGTAAGGCGCCTTGGCCATTCGGGAAGGAGGTGTCCAGAGGATACCAACCTTTTGTTCTTCCCCTCCGCCATAGGCTGTCCCATCCTTGCCCCCGAATATGTAGAACAATACTTTGTATTTATCTGTCACTGAATTCCCCTTCTCCACAAACTTCAGCCTGTCTACATAAAATTTATAGAACCTTTCGCTCTCCTCCAATGCCTCCTCCACCTTGAAATGTGAGGCAACATCAGGGTGCTTCAGTGGGTCATCCCCCAATTCCTTCGTCCAGAAAACCGCGATATTCTCTGATTCGGCCATCCTCCGGAAACTGTACTCACTCCCATTGTCTGTATAGTCATTGCCTTGCGGCACTTTCCATACCTTGGCGGGTAGGTATAGCTCCTTTTTAGGGAGGCTGTCATTTCCTTCTAGTAGCCCTGGCGCTGGTAACGGCAAACTTTGGTTTGTCGCAAACGAAGTTGCCAACGCCAATAGCATGCTTATGGAGAAAGGGTTTGGGATCATTATAGGAAATATTTTATGCAGCGGTGACAGAACCGTTGAGTTGTCCACAAAGAAGTTAAAGGAAGAGCAGATTAGTAAGTAAGCTCATCCTTTAAAGTATTTTCTACAAGCCTTGTATTATAATCTGATAGGTAGCTTGGCTTTAGCAGTCTGTCTGAACCCAGCAGATTCTCGGCCTCCAAGCCGTGATCCTATACTCTCGCTTAGTTCAGGTATAACAACGAACCAGTAAGTCAAATGTAAATTTTCGTGCGGGATGGGACTCTACTGATATTAGCGTATGTCAATACAATATTAACATACATTGAAAATAAATGGAATGATTACACCTAAGCTCTTGGGTGCCTATAAATTACGGTAAAAAAATGGAGAGGAGGAGATTGGCAGTTTGTAATTGAAGGGTCGGGATAGGTTGACTTGATTGGAAAGCTATGGGTTAGGGTGGATAGGTCTGTTCTGGTCAGCCAACCTTTCTTCTGATGCCTAGGGTAAGACTCTGAATGGGAATGGCTTCCTTGGGAAACGGAAACCCGAGTTTTCCATATAGTTATCGGTTTTTGCCGTTAAAGCAATTGGCAGTCAGGCAGAAATCGTCTGCGGCAGGGTTGCACATCTGGCATTGGCCTCCCAGAGCGAGGCACTCCAGATTTGGTGGACTACCTAGAGGGGGCAAATTCTGCTCTGCCTTACTTATTAAGTAAACAACAAGGAGGCTCTACGCTGGGAAATACTGGGAAATAACCTAAGATGGCGCAGTAGCTGTTTTCCTGGTCCACGGTCAAGGAAGATGAAGGGCAAGCCTATGAAGATCACTTCGCACCCAAGCATTGCTTTCTCTTAAGCATCCTCTCGTTTAGGGTTCCGGGCATTATTTCGGCCTCCGCTTCTTTATGGAATGACCTGGCTTCACAGTGTTTTAGGCTCGTTGGATAAAATACGGAATTTTCAAAAAGGGCTCAAATCAGGTGATGATTTTCAAAGGGTATGCAGGATTAAATGTGTAAATTATATAAGCAAAAGAATAACTGGTTTTAACCTTCAAACAATAAAACTATGTTGGTACATTCAAGCATTTTCATCTACAAACCCCCTTCACATTTCCGAAGTAATCAAGGGGTAACTCCCTTTAAGTGGTTCTGCGTCCTAGGTAGTATTCTCTGGTTAAGTCTGTCCGCCTCCTGTTGGGCTAAGGTGCCCTTACCCGCTAAAGTGGATGTCCTAAACGCAGTAACTTCCGATTCCTCGCCTATGCTGTCGGGCAGGGGTGGCAAGAGGGCAGTAAATCGTCGGGTAGATGGTCCCGGGTACACCCCCATCAACGTCTCCTCTCTGGAGACCCTAATAGGCAAAAAGATTGTGAGCATAGCGGAAGGGAAGGACCGAACCTTTGAGTTTGATGCTATACAACCAGATGTCGTTACTGCGTACACCCTTCTCCTTGCCGCAGATGGGACCGTGTATATGTACTATTTCGGGCAATATGTGGAGCCGGTCCCGGGGCTTACCGGGGTGAAGGCCATTGCGGTAGGCTACCACCATTATCTAGCATTGGGGGCAGACGGAAACGTATATGGCTGGGGAGAGGGCAACTACTGGCAACTAGGGGAGGGTTATTACGAGGGCTCTCCTACGCCGGTGCAGATACAAGGCCTTTCCAACATCAAGGCAGTCGCCAGCGGAGGGTACCATTCCCTCGCCTTAGATGAAGCAGGGAACGTTTTTTCCTGGGGAGACGGTGGATTCCAGCTTGATAATTATTATGCCCCTGGTGGAAACAACCTCCATATGATGAGGAAGGTATGGGGCCCAGGAGCAACAGCCATTGCGGCGGGCGACTGGCACTCTCTCCTGATCGGGGCAGACGGGATGGTCTACGAATGGGGATACCATAGATCATCGCAGGGAATCCACCCGGATATTCCAGCTCGGAAGTCGTTCTGGCAATCCCCTCTCCCTATAAAGCAGGTACAGGGCATAGTGGGGGCACGGGCGGTTGCAGCTGAGCTTTTCACCTCTCATGCCCTGAGCGTTGAGGGGAAAGTGTACCAGTGGGGGTATGTCCGGAAAGAATTCCAAGGACTATACCCGGTTCCTGGGGGAGAGGGGGAAACCATCTCCTACACCTACTACGAGGACAAATCATCTTATACCGCGGAAGAGGTGCAGGTTCCCTTTCCTCCAACCTGCGTGGATCCTGTTGTCGCTTTCACTGCCTCCACAGCCACACTGGGTTTTTCCACCACTTTCACGGATCTCTCCACTAACGTGACCCAGGATGCAGTTTACGCCTGGGATTTTAACGGGGATGGTGTCTCTGATAGCAACGCCAAAGGAAACGCCTCCTTCACCTATCCCGCAGCGGGCACGCACACGGCCAGACTAACCATTGGTAACGGCATCTGCGAAAAGAGTCATGTGATCACCGTCACGGTGAAAGCACCTATTGTCTCCGGTGTTCAATGGGATTACCGCTTTGGTGGAACGGGCAATGACCAACTCTATACTGTACTCCAAACCAGTGACGGAGGATTTCTTCTGGGTGGGACTTCCACTTCCTCCAACACAGGCGATAAAACAGAGACCACCCGGGGAGGCAAAGACTACTGGATCGTGAAGGTAGACAGCACGGGCATCAAACAATGGGACAAGCGTTTCGGAGGCTTTGCCGATGATGAACTGCGGTCCCTGACCCAAACCAGCGATGGTGGCTTCCTGCTGGCCGGCAGTTCTCTGTCTGAGACAGGCGGAGACAAGTCAGAAGTGAGCCGAGGCGGTCTGGACTACTGGATCGTGAAAGTGAACAATAGTGGCGTCAAACTCTGGAACAAACGTTTTGGCGGTTCCGCCGATGATCAGCTGCGCTCTGTCACCCCAACCTCAGACGGAGGCTTCCTACTGGGTGGTTACTCTGCCTCAGATATAAGCGGAGACAGAAGACAGAGTAACCAGGGACTCACCGATTACTGGATAGTGAAGGTTACCGGCACCGGCACCAAGCAGTGGGACAGGCGTTTTGGAGGAGCGGCTGCGGATGAACTACACACCATGGTCAATACTCCGGATGGCGGCTTTCTCCTGGGCGGCTTTTCTGCCTCGCGCATCAGCGGAGACAAGACAGAGGCAAGCCGGGGAGGCAAAGACTTTTGGATAGTAAAGGTGGGTAGTACCGGAGCCAAGCTATGGGATAAGCGCTTTGGGGGAACTGACGAAGATGTACTGAACTCCCTCGCCGTAACCCCAGATGGTGGCTTTCTGTTGGGGGGAACCTCTCTCTCAGGAACGGGACCCGATATGTCAGAAGTGAGTAGGGGAGGTATGGATTACTGGGTAATCAAAGTGAACAGCGCGGGCACCAAGCTTTGGAATCGCCGTTTCGGCGGCTCCGCTGACGATGAACTGAACGGTGTAATCCTGACCAGCGATGGTGGTTTTCTCTTGGGTGGCCGGTCTGCCTCAGGCATCAGCGGGGACAGAAAGCAAGCCAGCCAAGGCCTCACCGATTACTGGATCGTGAAGATCAGCGGCCCCGGTGCCAAGCAGTGGGACAAACGCTATGGAGGTTCCGCCGAGGATGAATTGCACGCCATGCTTCAAACCAGGGATGGTGGCTACCTGCTGGGAGGATTCTCTGCCTCCGGCGTAAGTGGGGATAAGACGCAGCCCAGCCAAGGGCTAACCGATTACTGGATCTTGAAGGAAGGAAACGCCGGTACCAGCCAAGCCTCCTTAACCACTCTGGATGACGGGCACTCAAACCAGGTAGCTGGAACCGCGGAAACCGGAGAGCAGGTCTTAACCGCCGATCCTAATCCCTTTGCTGAGAAGATGCTGGTCCGGTTTCATCTCGCCCGTCCAGGCCACATGAGCCTCAAAGTATACAATGACCATGGGCTTGAGGTCGCAAGTCTGTTTGACGGAGAAGGAGAGCAGGGTAAGCAATACGCCTTTGAATGGTCTGCGGAGAAACTAGCACCGGGTATCTACATTGTTAGGCTGGCCACCGCTAAAGGGAAAGCGGTCCACAAGAAGGTGCTGCTAGTCAGGTAGGGAGATGATCCCCGTGCGAACGGTAGAAAATGTGGGCTGATCGCATGCGCAAAGGAGCTTACAAGTTTCAACCAGGCTTTATAGCTGGCAAAATCCCCACCGGTTACGTCTTATGAGGGAGTCGGGGATATGCGTCAAATGAGGACCCGGAAAAAAGCCGGGTTCATGCAGCAGGAGTTCCTTGCAGCGCTGGATTGGAACGAGAGCCTGTAGGTGCTTATCGAGAAACTGCGGGAAGCCCAAAAGAGTGCTATCCCTGAAACCTGATTATTAGGGTTGTAATATATAGCCTGGGTGCTTGTGCCGCCCAGGCCATGTCCCATTCCTTGCCTCCGGGACGCAGTTGGACCATGCTCCTTCTACTTACTGGCATCTCTAAACCATCTCATTGAACAACTTTGTTGATACTATAAAGAAATATCTCCAACATGCGTCAGCAAATTCTAGCGTTTTGTATACGCTTCCATATAAGTTGTTGGCGGTACCCCGTAAAGCTCCTTAAAGGCTGTTGAAAATGACGTGAGGTTTGTAAATCCTACAGCAAATGCCACCTCAGAGATATTAAGACGTTTGCTGGAAAGCAGGTCTGCCGCTTGCTGCAGGCGAACGTTCCGAATAAAATCACTTGTGGATTGGTTTGTAAGTTCTTTCATCTTACGGTGTAAGTGGACGCGACTTATTCCAATTTCTCTTGTGATCATTTCTATGTTCAAGGCCGGATTATCAATGTTCTGGTTGATGATGGCGATAAGTTTAGTCAGCAGTTTCTCATCGGCTGACTTCATGGTTACTTTCTGGACTTTGTCATTCTGGTACTGATTTCCACTGAAGTTGTTGCGGAGCATCATGCGGTTCCTGATGATGTTATGCACCGTCGTTTTCAAGATCTCCATGTTGAAGGGTTTCACCAGATAAGCATCAGCGCCTATGCCCAAGCCCTCCAATTTGTCTTCCTCCTCTGATCGGGCGGTCAGCAGGATAATGGGGATGTGATTGAAGTTCACATTCTGTTTGATCTTCCGGCAGAGCGTAATCCCGTCCATTTCTGGCATCATTACATCACTGATAATCAAATCAGGTGCTTTATTCAACAAAATGGAAAGCGCTTCTTTCCCGTTAGCGCTTTCTGTCATGAGGAACTCAGCGGAAAGTTCCTCACAGATATACCTCCTTATTTCTTCATCATCATCCACGACCAAAACGCGGCTTTTAGCTTTTGATTTGATTCTAACCTCTTCCATGTCCGGGAAAATCTGGACTGCTGCTGGTTCTGGCTGAGGTACTGGAAGCTGAGTGGGTAGGAGTGCTTCGGGCTTCAGATGGTCTTTCCCTAGGGGTAATTGCATGACAAAGCGAACTCCCGGGCCTTCCTGGTTACGTTCAGCCTTGATGCTGCCGGAGTGGAGCTCTACAATAGACCGCGTTAAGTGTAACCCAATACCCGTTCCGCCCACAAAATGATTATGGGGCGACTGGACTTGGTAAAAGCACTCAAAGATTTTCTCTGCCTCGCTTTCCTCAATGCCGATCCCATTATCTGAAATCACAATCTCAAAATAGTGGCGCAATTCATCTGTGGCTGTTTCATCCTCGCCTGCACGGAGGTTAATATCGATTCTTCCGTTGTCGGGGGTGAATTTGAAGGCATTGGACAGCACATTTAGAATGACCTTGTCAAATTGATTAGGGTCGATCCATGCCGATAGCTGTTCCATCTGGTGGTGGAAGACGAAGTCAATGTTTTTGGCCCGGGCTTGCTCATCAAAGATAGCGCAAAGCTCCTGCAGGAAGCCCACCATTTCCGTTTCCTGGAACCGTAACTGTAGTTGGCCCTTGTCAATCTTGCGAATGTCCATGAGCTGGTTGATCAGGCGCAAGATGCGGTCTGCGTTGCGTTGCATGGTGGCGTAAGATTTCTGCCGGTCTTGGTCTTTGTCTATAGATATCAGCTTTTTAAGCGGGCTAATGATCAGGGACATTGGTGTGCGAATCTCGTGCGAAATATTGATGAAGAACTGCAGCTTGGCATCGTTGATCTGTTTTGCCTGCAGGTGCTCCTGCATCTTCTGGCGGGTGCGCTGCCGCTGCTTAATCAGCATCGCTGCTAACAGGAATACCGCTGCCAGTATAAGCGCGTAGAACACCTTTGCCACGGTAGAGAAATACCATGCCGGGGAAATAATGATGGAAATCTCCTTTACTTCAGAAAAAACGCTGTAGTCTTTTGCTCTGACCCTAAAGCGATAGGTTCCGGGAGCCAGATCAGTAAAGTTTACGGTGTTGGTTCCTGGGCGTAGGCTAACCCAATTTCCGTCATGCAGCGAGTATTGGTAAGTGATCCGCTCAGGATTGGCAAAATCCAGCGTGGATAGTTCTATGCTGAAGGAATTATCATGGTGCGAGAGGTGGAATACGTCAGCATCCATCACGGCTGTATCCACAATAGAGTAGCTGCCGGATTTCATGCCTTTTTTCACGGCTTGGTTATGCAGGTAAAAGCCTGTGATGCGAACCGCCAGCCTTTTCTCCGGAGAGGAAATTACATCAGGGATTTCCCTAGGGTGGAAGTAGGTGATGCCATTGATCCCGCCGAAGATGATTTGTCCCTTTCTGTTGACATAGGCAGCCCCTTTGCTGAACTCATTTCCCTGTAAGCCATCGTTGGCATAAAAATTCACAAACCGACCTTTGGCCGGGTTTAGCTTTGAAACCCCGTAGTTCGTACTAATCCAGAGATTGCCGCTTTCATCCCCTTTGACGGCGCAGATGACATTGCTTGGTAATCCATCCTCCATGGTGAAGGACTTTATCTTCTTTGTTTTGCTGTCCAAATGCTTCAGGCCCTGAGAAGTACCTATCCAGATGTTGCCTTTTGGGTCTTCATACATGGAGTAGACAATGAGGCCATGCAATAGCCGGTTAACCCCGTGGGTGGAAGTAAAGCTCTTGGTTTTTAAGTCTAGGCAGCCAATGCCGTCATAGGTTCCAATGTAAAGCTTATCCTTGCTCGTAAGCAGCAGGTAGTTTATCCAGCGGTTATGCAGGAAATTTTCTGACCCCGTGTTTGCTGAACCTGGAACGGCGTCATAGTGCGTGACCTTCTGTGTGCGTAAGTCCAAGGAGAACAGGCCGGCACCCATACTGGCGATCCACAGCGTTTTTTGCCGGTCTTCCGTGATACTATAGATACGCTCCACCAGATTAGAATTCTCATCCCGAAGGGTAGAGATGTAGTCACACGTGCCAGTCTTTGGGTTTAATCTCGCCAAGCCATTTTGGTAGGAGCCCAACCACAGATTTCTATCGGAGTCCTCAAAGATGCTCATGATGGAAGAAGGCACAGAGATAGAACTGCTCGTGCGGCTGAAATGGGCAATTTGTTTGCCGCTTGCATCTAACCCGTAAAGGCCATCGCTGTCAGTGCCAACCCAGAGCGTGCCCTGGTGGTCCTCAAAAACATTCATGATGGCATTGGAGCCGATGGAATTGTTATTGATGGACTTATAGCCAATATACTTGAAGTTGCTGGCGCTGGCAGGTAGCAGCATGACGCCTTTCTGGTAAATCCCCAACCACAGATTACCGGCCTGGTCCTCCAGAAGGGAGTGCACCTTTGACTTTTTGAAATCAAAGGTGGCGACATTGAAATTCCCTTCTGTGATAGTCTTTTTCTTCAGGTCATAGATCTTGACTCCCTCACCATCGGTTCCCAGGTAAAGCATACCCTTTCTCCCCAGGTGCATCGCCCGGATGGGTAGATTAGGGGAGGGAAGGTAGGGGATCTTATCAAAGCTGTCGGTGGGTTTTCTATGGACAAAAAGCCCGTTGCTGGCACTGCTCACATACACATGACCCTCCTTGTCCTGGCAAATACCGGTAATGGTGTTTCGGGGGGATGATTCGGATCCGGGGAAATCCTTTTTCTTGCCATCCTTGCTGATCCGGAAGAGGCCTTTGTCTTGAGAGCCTACCCAGAGGTTTTGGTTTGTGTCTTCAAAGAGGTAATCGATGACATCGGCTGGGATCTGCTGTTTGATCTGGTGGATCTTAGGTTCCGTCCCGGCAAACGTCAGCGAATAAACCCCGAAGCCAGAGGTCCCAATCAATACCTCACCATTCTGCCGTTCGGTTATATGGAGAACGTGGGCATCGTATCCCTCGCTGCCTTTGGGGAGCAGGGGTATTTGCTTAAAGGAATCTGTGGCATGGTCATAGAACTGCAACCCATTATAATACCCGACGAGCAGGTGGCCTTTACTGTCCTCATAGAGGAGGCGGACATAATTGTTTAGTATGGAGTGAGGATCCTTCTTATCATGTTTGTAAACGGTAAACTTAGCCCCGTCAAATTTATTCAGCCCGTCTTGGGTAGCTACCCAGATGATGCCCTTGCTATCTTGAAATACCTGGTGGATGAGGCTGTTGGAGAGTTCCACATCCACGGAAAACATCTTCCCAGACTGGCCAACCGCAGTATGGTAGGTCCAGAGAAGTAGAAAAAGAAGCTTAAGACAGATCTTCACTTAGAAAGAGATAAGGTATAGTATAATATCGTCAAAGGCTCCTTTGGGAAGCCTGGTTTTTGCCTTAGTGCAGACTTCTTCCACATTCTGAGAACAGAAGGATAAGCTATTTACTCAAAAATAATGGGATGTTAAAAGATACTTGTGAAAATGACAATAATAGTCTTTGAAGCGCTCATCTCATTAGGATTTCTGTTCAATATCTGTGTTTTAGCGCTGTTTTTTAAAAAATAGGCTCAAATCAAAGAAGTAGACGAATCTAGCAGGTAGCCAGGCTTTCAAACGCCGAAAAGGGACACCCTCTACACTGGTTCTACCATGATAGCCTGCGGAGAGTGACTGGTTTTGTCTCGCTGTGAAGTACCTCTGTTTTTGGCTTGTTTTTGAAAAACAAGGCAAAAACGACCGGTAGAAGTCAGTATTGGGTACATCGGAGCTCGTTTCTCTGCCTATTGTTGGCATAATCTTAAACCTGCAACTGCTGCAGGTGCGTGCTGGGCAGCCCCTATCCAGAGCAGATTCAATCGCTGGTTCGCGCCGGAGCTGGATTCAAGTTACGCTAGGCCATTGAAGATTCTGCCAGCTCAGTTTGGCTTCTGTGTTTAAGGTATTCCCACAAACATCCTGCACCTGGAAGATCGGAAAAAACCCATCAAGATACCGCGTGGGTTAGCAGGTGACACAGCTCATCTTTGTCTCTCCTTTTCCTGTCTTTTCTTCCGGCCTATCTATCCATGAATGGGCTTTAGATAGTTGCCTTTTTACGTTTTTGTTAAAAAGTAGGTGGTGGAGTGTAGCCATCCCTAACCATACCCAACCGGGTTTTTAGCCAGATTTTGATGTTATGTAACATCAGACAAATGATATGTAACACAGGAATTTGCCAATGAAACATGGCATGAAAGACGTGTTTCATAAATAAGTCCATCTTAACCCTTAGCAAAATACATTAGCATATGTTTTTAAAAACATAGGAAGCCCATCCAGTCCATTTACCTCTGAAATTTAAGAATAGCACAAATTAAATTCCATTATGTTAAACAGCGGAAATCCTTTAACGAGAGAGAAGCGACAATTAAAAAAACTATAAGTGCCCATCTATAAAGGTTCTATTACAAGGTTGGGAGGGTTGAAATCCCTTCATCTGATTTTCACACAACCAGGATGAATACTGAAGGAAGCAAAGTATCAGAGTTGTTCAATTGTACACTAGCGTAATTCATATGAAGAAATTTCTACGACAAAACCAGAATTTGCTAAAATATGCCTGCATGGGGGTTTACGTCCAATGGTTCCTTGTTGGGACAGCATGGGCGTCTAATAGTATCCCCCAACCAAAAAGCAGTAATGAAATCAACCTGATCGCAGAGAACGCAGATTTCCTGGTGGGCAGGAGCGCTGCTCCACAAACCAGGACTATTACGGGCAAAGTGTTACTGAGCGACGATGACCAGGGCGCGCCAGGGGTAAGTGTCTATGTGAAAGGCACCACCATAGGTACCTCTACTAGCATAGATGGAACCTACACCATCAATGTGCCTTCGCAGGAGGCCGTATTGGTTTTCAGCTTTATCGGGTACGTTACGCAGGAAATGGCTGTAGGCAGTAAATCGCAGGTCAATGTTACCCTGAAAGCGGATGTCAACAGCCTGGAAGAAGTAGTGGTGGTGGGGTACGGTGAGCAGAAGAAAGAAAGCGTGGTTGCCGCCATTACCCAAACCACCGGCAAAGTGCTGGAGCGTGCCGGGGGGGTATCCAGTATCGGGGCGGCATTAACGGGAAACGTACCGGGCGTAGTTACTTCAGCGAGTACGGGTATGCCGGGTGAAGAAGACCCATTAATTGTAATTAGGGGATCAAGCTCCTGGAATAATTCTTCGCCTTTGGTGCTGGTGGATGGTATTGAACGCCCCATGACCAGTGTGGACATCAGTTCCGTTGAATCTGTCTCCGTGTTGAAAGACGCTTCCGCTACGGCGGTGTATGGTTCCAGAGGGGCCAACGGCGTCATCATTATTACCACCAAAAGAGGAGCCGAAGGTGAGGCGATGATCAGGGGACGGGTGAACTCCACCGTGAAAGTCCCTTCTAAATTACCCGGCAAATATGATGCGTATGATGCCTTGTGGGTCCGTAATCGGGCCATAGAAAATGAATTGGCGCTTAGGCCATCGGCCTGGAACGATTACCTCCCGTCAGCCATCATTGACAAATACCGCTTCCCGGCCAATGAAGCAGAAAGGGAACGGTACCCCAATGTAGACTGGGCAAATACGTTGTTCAGAGACTATGCCATGTCTTATAACGCCAGCTTGAATGTAAGCGGAGGTTCTAAATACGTGAAGTACTTTACCAGTGCAGATTTCCTGCGTGAGGGAGACCTCATGCGGCAATTTGACAATAACAGAGGCTACGAGCCCGGCTATGGCTTCAACCGGTTGAATGTGCGCAGCAACCTGGATTTCCAAATCACTCCCACCACTGTCTTCAAAGCAAACCTCTCCGGTTCCTATGGTGTGAAGAAAAGCCCCTGGGGAGCAAGCGGCAACGAATACGGCATGTGGATTGCCGCTTACAGCAATGCCCCTGATGTGTTTCTTCCCCAGTACTCAGACGGTTCTTGGGGGTATTTCGCCCAAAATCCAGGCTTAGCAGAAAACTCAGTGAGGTCCTTGGCCATCAGTGGAATTCAATACAGGACTACGGCGCGCCTGAACACAGATTTTGTGCTGGAGCAGAAATTGGACATGCTCTTGAAAGGACTCGATTTCAGAGGGATCATCGCCTTAGACAATACCTTTATTGAAAGGGACAGAGGCGTAAATGACTTGTACAATACAACCCAGGAAACCTGGATAGATCCGGTTACCGGCACCGCTGTCTTCCGCCAAAGCTTTGACCCTAATAACAGGTTTGATTTCCAGGAAGGTGTGAAGTGGTCTGCCACTCCCGGGGCAGTAGACAATGGGGCTTCCCAACGGAGGCTATTCTATCAGGCTCAGTTGAACTACAAAATCAACATTGCAGAAGACCACGACATTACCGCCATGGGGCTGGTGAACCGCAATGAATTAGCGATAGGCAGCCAGGTGCCGCAATTCAGGGAAGACTGGGTATTCCGGACTACTTACAACTATGCCGGCAAGTATATGCTGGAGTACAACGGCGCCTACAATGGATCAGAAAAATTCAGCAAAGAGAACCGGTTTGCCTTCTTCTCCTCCGGGGGTATTGGGTGGCTACTTTCCAGAGAGAAATTCATGGAATCCATCTCTTTTCTGGATATGCTGAAAGTGCGCGCATCCTACGGAGAAATTGGGGATGATAATATCAATGGAAGGTGGCTCTACTTAACCCAGTGGGCCTATGGCGGGCGGAGCCGCCTAGGTATTTCTGGAGAAGCGGCTGAGCAGAGTCCGTACACCTGGTACAAGGAAAACTCTGTCGGGAATGAGGATGTTCGTTGGGAGACGGTAAAGAAATACAACGTTGGTCTTGACTACGGCTTTCTCAACGGGGCTATTCACGGGAACATAGATTTCTTCCGGGACGAGCGGAACGATATTCTCCTGGCTGGTGGCAGCAGATCAATCCCTTCTTACTATGGCACGGTTGCCCCGGTTGCAAACTTAGGGAGAGTGCAGAACCAAGGATATGAATTTGTGCTGAACCTTGAACACAAACTAAGAAACGGAATGAGGTTCTGGTCTAATCTTAACATGACTCATTCCCAAAACAAGGTCCTTGATGCCGATGACGCCGGGCTTCTCCCGGAATACCAGAAAAGGGAAAACAAGCAGATCGGGCAAGCTTATTCTTACGTGAACCAAGGCTATTACAACAATTGGGATGAATTGTATGCCAGCACGGCGCACAACACCAATGATAACCAGAAGATGCCCGGCAATTATCTGATCACCGACTATAACGGAGACGGGGTTATTGATCAGTTTGACAACATCCCTTACGGCTTTACCGGCACCCCGCAAAACACCTACAACAGCACCGTTGGGTTTGACTGGAAGGGATTCAGTGCCTTTGTACAGTTCTACGCTGTGAACAATGTTACCAGACAGGTGGTGCTTACCAGTCTGAGCTCACAAAACCACGTGGTCTATGAGGAGGGGAGCTACTGGAACAAGGAGAATTCCAATGCAGACACGCCTATGCCGCGTTGGCTTTCAACCCCCAGCGGATACAACAGCGGCAACAGGTACATGTATGACGGTTCTTACCTGCGCCTGAAGAATGCCGAACTGGCCTATACCTTCAATTCAAAGGCAGTCAAAAGAATCGGGTTCAACAATGTGCGGGTTTACCTGAACGGAAACAACCTCTATGTATGGACCAAGATGCCAGATGACCGCGAGTCCAATTTCGCCGGTACCGGATGGGCCTCACAGGGAGCTTACCCTACCGTGAAGCGCTACAATTTAGGAGTTGACATAGTTTTTTAGCAGAAAGAAGATGAACAGATATATAAAGACCTTAGTAAGGTGGAGCCTTGCGCTCAGTATGATGCTTACCGCATCCTGCGAGAATTATTTAGATGTCACAGACGAATCTGTCATATCGCCGGAGGAGGCATTCAAGAACTTCACCAACTTCCAGGGATATACCGAGGAGCTTTACCATTGCATTCCGGACTTCTCCAACGCTTACTGGACAAATTCCTGGAATTGGGGAGATGATGAGATCCAGTCCACCGCCCGCGATTTCCACTTTGCCGTGAAAATAGACAACGGGAATTTCTGGGGATGGCAGTCAGAGCACGATGGCTGGCAGGCCGGCTGGATGGATAGAAACACCACCTCCACGAATGATGACCGGTTTAACAAATCTATGTGGAAACTAGGCTGGTACGGAATCAGAAAAGCCAACATGGGCCTGGCGAATCTGGATAAAATGACCGATGCCACCGAGGAAGAAAAGAACCTGATCAAAGGGCAATTGCTGTTCTTCAGAGGCTGGTTCCACTTCCAGTTCATGCAGTACTTTGGCGGGCTGCCGTACATAGATTACGTACTTCCCAGCGACGAGAAATTAACGCTACCCCGTCTGAGCTACCAGCAATGCGCCGAGAAGGCGGCCCAGGACTTTAGAGCCGCCGCCGATTTATTGCCGGTAAACTGGGACAACACCACCGCCGGGAAAAGAACCTTAGGGAAGAATGAGCTGCGCATCAACAAGATCATGGCGCTGGGGTACCTGGGTAAGAATTACCTGTGGTCTGGCAGCCCCTTGATGAACCTTGAATCAACCGGTAGCAGAAGCTATAACCCTGAGCTGTGCAAAAAGGCCGCTGGGGCATTTGCCGAGTTGTTGAAGTTGTCAGAAAGCGGTGAGGCTCCCCATAAACTGGTGCCTTTTAAAGACTATTACAAGAACTTCTACACCACCGGGCAGAACTGGCAGATACCAGGCAGCACCGAAGCCATTTTCCGGGGCCCTTACTACGGGGCCAACGGATCAAACTGGGGAACCAGTAAGCAATACCAACCTTCGCCTATGCTAACCGACGGGGATGTGAAATTCCTGCCTACGGCTAACTATGTGAATTACTATGGCATGGCAAATGGGTTGCCCATCACTGACATCACCAAGGCTGATCCTGAATCTGGTTATGATCCTGAGTACCCTTGGCGGAACCGTGATCCCCGTTTTTACAATGACATTGTGTATGATGGGGTAAAAGTTGTCCAAGGGTCTATTCCTGATGCGGTGAAAGATGATCGGTATGCTAACCTTTTCACCGGAGGTAATTTCAGGAACATTAGTACGGGTAGCCGCACCGGCTATCTGCTCTACAAATTCATTCCCATCACGGCCAATAAGTATGACAACGGATACGATTACGGTAATAGCCTTAATATTCACCTTCCCTGGATGCGGTTAGGGGATGTGTACACCATGTATGCCGAAGCTGCCGCGCAAGGCTATAGTTCTCCCGTTGGCAAAGACCTAGGATACAGCAAGACCGCAGTAGAGGCTATCAATGCCCTCCGTGACAGAGCTGGTGTAGGGCATGTCGCTGATAAATTCTTAGGTTCCCTGGATATGTTTATGAGTGAAGTACGGCGCGAACGGGCAGTGGAACTCGCTTTTGAAGGCCACCGCTTCAATGATTTACGCCGTTGGTTGCTGTTGATTGAAAGCCCTTATACCTTAAAGACCTCCCTGGAATTTAACCGCGCGGGAGCTTTAAACACGACTGATCCTAAGCAGAACAAAGTAGTCAACCTACGGGAGCAGGTCATACTAGAACGCAAATTCAGCAGCAAACACTATTGGTTACCCTTGAAAACAACTGATGTGAGCATGTACCTGGAATTCAGCCAGAACCCAGGATGGTAAAGGGGTAATAATCCAAAATAGGTAATCTAAACTTGAGCATGATGAAAAACATCTATATAGTACTACTATGCGCAGTCGTCACGGGTCTTCCCTTGGGATTGCAGGCACAGGTAACTGACAAAATTGATATTAAAGCCACCGTGCGCGGCGTAGAGGGAAAGCCGCTCAAAGGGGCGGTAATCAGCAGCGGTGACGATGCCGCCAATACCGTCACCGACTCTCTGGGCGCGTTTTCTTTAATGGTGTCTCCCAATGCCACTTTATCGGTGAGCGCCTCTGGGTACGAGAAAAGAGCAGTAGGCGTGACGCCAGCTTTAAGCGAAATCAACCTGGTGTCCAGTGGCAATACGCAGCCGGTGCAGGTCGCTTTCCGGAAAGTAAATCAGGTTAATGTTCCTCAAGGGGTCTCGGTGGTGAACCTACAGGAGATCTTGGAAAACAATTACACGACTAGCAGCCTGGAAGGCATGGAAGGTTTTGCCGGAGGATTCAGCGGCAATATCTGGGGAATGGACAGCTACCTCATTCTGGTAGATGGAGTGCCCCGCGATGCGGGCAGCGTCATGCCAACGGAGATCGCCCAGGTGACTTTCCTCAAGAGTGTGTCTGCGGTGGTTCTTTACGGAAGTAGGGCAGCTAAAGGGGTTGTGTACATCACCACCAAAAGAGGAGAGGTGCAGGAGCAACAAATCAAAGCACGGGTAAATGCGGGCATGTTCGTCCCGAAGGCGTATCCAAAGTACCTCGGCTCCGCTGAGTACATGACCTTGTATAATGAAGCCCGGCAAAACGATGGCTTGGATCAGCTCTATAGTGACGCGACAATTTATAATCACGCATCCGGTGCTAACCCTTTCCGGTACCCAGATGTGGACTACTATTCCCCTGATTATCTGAAAAAGACCTATAATCGGTATGATGGTACCATAGAAATCTCAGGAGGCAACAAGCAGGCCCGTTACTATACCAACATGGGCTTCAATACCGCTGGGTCTCTCCTCAACTTTGGCGAAGCGGTAAAGAACAACCGGAACGAACGCTTTAACATCCGGGGCAATGTGGACATTGACCTGAATAGCTTTATCACCACCAGAGTAGACGCTTCTGCCATCTATCAAAATGGGTTTGGGGTGAACACCAATTACTGGAATGGTGCCGCCACGCTGCGCCCCAATCGGTTTGCTCCGTTAATTCCCATCAGCATGATTGAGGAAAGTGATGAGGCCTCCCGTCAGCTGGTAGAAAACAGCAATTACATCATAGACGGCAAGTACTTGTTGGGAGGAACCCAGTTAGACCAAACCAACCCTTTTGCAGCTATCTACGCTGGAGGTAATAACAAATTTACTAGCCGTCAATTTCAGTTTGGCACAGGAGTAGGCGTGAACCTGAATAATGTTCTGCAAGGATTAACCTTCGAGACGAATTTCGGGGTTGATTACTCCACCTCGTATAACCAGTCATTCAACAACAACTATGCGGTATACCAGGCCAATTGGAACAATTATGCCGGGGGTGACCAAATTAGCAGCCTGACCAAATTTGGGCAAGATTTCAAAACTGGGGCTCAAAACGTCAGCAATAGCTGGTACCAGCAAACCCTTGCCTTTTCAGGCCAATTCAATTACCTGACCACCGTTCAAGACAACCACCATATATCGGCTATGCTTATAGCCAACGGGTATCAACAGTCTCAGTCGGCGGTTTACCACGAAACCAGCAACGCCAACCTGGGACTCCACCTCGGCTACGATTTCCTGAATAAATATTTTGTTGACTTCAATGGAGCCTTGGTGCATTCCGCCAGATTGCCCGAAGGGAACCGGCAGGCCTTTTCACCCACCGTATCCTTAGGATGGCGGATCAGTGACGAAGCCTTCATGAAGAATTCATCCGTGGTAGATAACCTGAAAGTGTCCGTCACAGGAGGGGTGCTGCACACAGACCTGACCATCAACGACTATTATCTATACCAGAGCATCTACACGCAGACAGACGGAGCCTGGTATAACTGGAGAGATGGGGCCCTGAGCCGAACCACTGACTCAAGACGCGGGGAAAACCCTGACCTCACGTTCTCCAAAAGAAAAGAAGTAAGCCTTGGGGTTGAAGCATCCTTTCTTAACAGGCTAATTACTTTTGAAGGGTCTGTCTTTGCGAATAAAATCACCGGCAATGTGGTGCAGGCTTCCGTTCTGTATCCCAGTTATTTTACTACGGGTTGGCCAAATTCCTCCTTCATTCCCTATGTCAACTATAACGATGATCAACGCGTCGGCTTTGACTTCAACCTGAATGTGAACAAACGGCTGGGGGAAGTAGACCTGACTTTTGGGTTGGTAGGAACTTACTATGATTCTAAAGCCACCAAGCGCGCCGAGCTGTACGAAGACAGTTATCAGAACAGGCAGGGGAAACCGCTGGATGCCATCTGGGGGCTGCAAAGCGCCGGGTTCTTCATGAACCAGGAAGACATACAGAACTCACCTACGCAGTCCTTCGGGCAGTTAAAACCCGGTGATATCAAATATGTAGACCAGAATGGCGATGGCATCATCAATACCCAGGATGAAGTCTATCTTGGGAAAGGCGGTTGGTACGGGTCTCCGCTTACCACCGGCATTAACATTACCGCTAAGTGGCGGAACCTGACCTTCTTTGCTTTGGGAGTAGGCAGGTTTGGCGCCCATGCCATAAAGAACAACTCCTACTTCTGGGTAGACGGCGAAGACAAGTATTCTGAGGTGGTGCGTGGTCGCTGGACCCAGGAAACCCAGAATACGGCTACCTATCCGCGGTTGACAACCCTCAACAGCGACAACAATTTCCGCTCCTCTGATTTCTGGCTGTACAGCACCAACCGGTTTGACCTGGCCAAAATACAGATCTCCTACAGCCTTCCTACAACCATTCTGAAAAAATCCTTCCTCCGGGAGTGGGATGTGTACCTCAGTGGCGCTAACCTGTTGACGATCTCTCCGGAACGGGAAGTGATGGAGTTGAATGTGGGGAACTCCCCCCAAACCCGCTTCTATAATTTTGGTTTGAAGGCGTCCTTCTAATTGGGTTTTGAATAAGCATAATCATATGAAAAAGAAATTACTCTTATTTCTGGCGGTCGCTTTTATGGCTGGCGGCTGTGATGATTTGATTGAACCAGGCTTAGAAAACCTTCGGGGCCTGGATGATATGTATGAAGAGGCAGAATATGCCCAGGGCTTCTTGTTGAACGGCTATGTGCGTATCCCCACCAACGGGTGGGCCTTCAATGATGTGGCTACTGATAATGCGGTCAGTAACGACCGGAACAACGCTTACCAGAAAGTGGCCACCGGCCAATGGACCTCAAACAACAACCCGTTTGATGAATGGCGGAACTCCAAAGCAGCCATCCAATACCTGAATATTCTGCTTCAGGAAAGTGAAAAGGTGAAATGGGCAAAGGATGAGAAAGTAAGCCAGATGTTCAAAGACCGTATCAACGGGGAGGCATACGGGTTACGGGCCCTTTTCATGTACCATCTGCTGAGAACCCATGCAGGCGAGAGCGGAAGTGGAGAACTACTGGGAGTACCCATCGTTTTGGAGCCGGAAAAGACAAACTCAGACTTCAACAAGCCTCGGGCCACCTTTGAAGAGTGCATGCAGCAAATCTATCGCGATTTGGATAAGGCAGAAGAACTACTCCCCCTGGATTTTGAGGATGCAACTACGCTGCCTCCTGCCTATAGCGGAAGCAACCAAGCCGAATACAACCGGGTGTTCGGGCAATTTGCCCGCCAACGCATGTCAAAGCGAATTGCCATGGCCATAAGAGCCCAAGCTGCCTTATTAGCAGCCAGCCCGGCCTATGGTTCTGGTAATACCACCACCTGGGCCAATGCCGCTGACTACGCAGGAAAAGTATTGCAATTGAAAGGAGGCGTAAGCGGGCTAGATCCCAATGGACTAACCTGGTATTCGGCTGCTTCGGTGATCAATGAGTTGGCGGCAGGAAATAACCCACCAGAAATACTTTGGCGGAGTGATGTGGCCTTAAGCAATGACCTGGAGCGGCAGCATTTTCCTCCCACTTTGTATGGCAATGGCCGGTTAAATCCTTCCCAGAACCTGGTAGACGCATTCCCAATGGCGAACGGCTACCCTATCATGGAAGCTTCCAGCGGATACAAGGGCACGGCTCCCTATGATAACCGCGACCCGCGCCTGAAACTCTTCATCTCGGTAAACGGGAGTACGGGTGGCCCGAACAATACGGCCATCATCACCGCCTCCGATGGCACCACCAATGATGCCCTAAACCGGGTGGAGACCTCAACCAGAACCGGGTATTACCTCAGGAAGTTGCTTCGCCAGGATGTCAACCTCAACCCAGTCACGACCAACACCCAGAAGCACTACAAGCCCCGCATCCGGTACACGGAGATTTACCTCATCTACGCCGAGGCAGCCAATGAAGCGTGGGGGCCAACCGGAACGGGAGCTGTGGGGTTCTCTGCCTATGATGTGATCGCTGCCATCCGGAAACGGGCCGGTATCAGCCAACCCGATAATTACCTGGAGTCTATCAAAGCAGACAAAGAAGCCATGCGGGAACTCATCAGGAATGAGCGCCGGCTGGAGCTGTGTTTTGAGGATTTCCGCTTCTGGGACCTGCGCCGCTGGAATGCCAACCTCACCGAAGAAGCGAGAGGAATAAGGATACAGAACGGAAACCATGAGATCATATCCGTGGAAGCGAGGGTGTACGGAGCGCATATGAAATACGGCCCAATCCCTTACAGTGAAATTCTGAAGTTCAATAACCTGTCACAGAACAGAGGGTGGTAACAGAGCCATACCTATTCCCTTTAAACATAGGGCACTTTATTAAAAAATACGAAAGATGAAGAAGATATATCTTAGCTTTTTAAGCTTACTAGTTACCTTGACTTCCTGTGAAAACGAGGAGTGGGAGTTCCCCGATAATGAATTCCAATCCACGTACTTCGCCTACCAGTATCCGGTACGTACCATTGTGCTGGGGGAGGATATTTTTGACACAACGCTGGACAATCAGCATAAGTGTAACATTATGGCTACCACCGGTGGAGTCTATGAAAACAAGAAAGACGTCACCATTGCCGTAGAAGTAGACAATTCTCTGAGCGCCGGGTTGCTGTTCAGCCCGAACGGGGATGCGCTCACGGCCATGCCCAGCAATTACTACAAACTGGCTTCAGACAAAATCATCATTCCGCAGGGCAAGACCATTGGAGGTGTGGAGGTACAACTCACTGATGAATTCTTTGCCGATCCTTTGGCCTTGAAGAGGAACTACGTCATTCCCATGCGGATGACTTCGGTACATAATGCAGATTCCATCTTGTTAGGCAAGCCCCTCATTGAGAATCCCAACCGGGCGGTGGCAGGGCATTGGAGCATCGTTCCCAAGGACTTTGTGCTGTACGCAGTAAAGTATGTCAACCCGTGGCATGGATTTTACCTGAGAAGAGGCAAGGATGTGATAGAAGGGAAGAACGGTGATGCCTCCCTGAACCAAACCATTGTAAGACACAAGCCTTACGTGGAGAATGATGAGGTTGTGAAGCTCACCACCCAGTCCTTAAGCCAGGTGGAGTTACCGGTTGTATTTAAAGACAAAGCCGGAAAAAGCATTACGTGCAACCTGCTACTGTCCTTTGCCGAGCAGGGAAGTTGCACCATTTCAACCAACGCATCGGAATACAAAGTGACAGGCACCGGCAAATTCGTGAAGAGAGGAGAAAAGAAAAGCTGGGGGAATGCAGACAGAGATGCCCTTTACCTGAGTTACAAGATTGAGTTAGAGGACATGAACGTCACCTCCACCGATACCGTCGTGTTGCGGGACCGGGGGGTTGCGATGGAAACCTACACGCCGGTGCTCAAATAATTGTCTAATCGTTTGTTTTTGACAACATGAAACATTTATACAAAATAGGGTTTTGCCTTGCCAGTGTATTCCTGACAACCGCCTGTGACTATGAGCCGCTTGAATTTGAGGCGGAAAAACCGCCGAGCATTGTATTGCAGGAGGAGATTGACGCCTATGATGACTTGAAAGCCTACATAGCCAGAGAAGCCAATCCGGGATTCAAACTTGGAGCGGGAATGGTCTGGACCGATTACAGCCAGAAAGGAGTGTTATACCGGCTCGTGAACCGGAACTTCGATGAAGTCACCTTTGGGAACGCCCTGAAGCATGGTGCGATCGTCCAAGCCGACGGTAGCCTGAATCAAGCTACCCTGGAAAACCTGAAGGAAACAACGGGCAAGGCGGGAATTTCTGTGTTTGGCCACACGCTTGCCACGCACTCCAACCAGAATGCGGCGTATCTGAAAAGTCTGATCGCTCCCACCATCATCCCTGCCACAGGCAACGGGGGTACTTCGGGAACTGATGTAGTCGCTAACTTCGAGACCGATGAACTAGGGAAGACCTATGCCATGACCAACGGGGGCAGCGGCACAGTGGTAAATGACCCAACCGGAGAGTCGGGCAAGGTGCTCAATGTGAAAGGTGTGCAGTCCCATCCCCAATTCACGGTTACTTTACCTAACGGAAGAACGCTGGGCAATTACCTCTCTTTGACGCTGGATTTCTACGGCACTGGTTCCACCGGACTGTATGGCCAGGGCATGAGGATGAGCATTGATGGCGGCGCCTTGGTTGGTTTCAACTCCCCTTCCGCTTATGGGAGTCCAGACGGAGGATGGGGAAGAGGAAAGATTGTGATGCAACTGGCCACGCTTAACTTAACCGAGGCGCAGAAGAAACTGACGAGTTTCACGGTGGCCGTCGGCTCAGGGACTGGCTCTGCCAATTATTACATTGACAACGTCACCATGCAGTGGAAACTCACCGACATCATCGTGGAGAAAACCGCTGAGGAAAAGAAAACCATCATCAACGATGCCTTCCAACGCTGGATCTCCGGCATGGTCACCGCCTCCAAGGGCTTTGTAAAGGCCTGGGATGTCGTAAGCGAGCCCATGGATGATGAGAAGCCTTCTGAGGTAAGAACCGGAACCGGCAAAACCGTAGCCTCTGATGAGTTTTACTGGCAAGATTACCTGGGCAAAGAGTACGCCGTGACGGCTTTCAAAACTGCCCGGGCCAATGCCAACGCCACAGACCTGCTATTCATCAATGACACCAAACTAGAGCAAAACTTGGATAAAACCAGAGGACTCATTGAGTACATGAAGTACATTGAGGCAAATGGCGGGAAAATAGACGGCATAGGAGCCCGACTGAACCTTACCCTTACCTCAGATAAGCAGAACATTTCCACTATGTTCCAGTTGCTTGCCGCCACCGGTAAAATGGTCAGGATCTCCGGGTTAAGCGTGTCACCAGGCGTTACCGCAGACAAAGTGACTCCAGAGCAATACATGGCCCAAAAAGAAATGTTCCAATACGTACTGGATGAATACGTGAAGACAGTGCCTGCTAAACAGCGGTACGGGGTCACTATCTCCAGCCCTGTAGACGCCACCGAGCCTTCTGGCCTCTGGACCCAAGGACTCATTAGAAAACCAGCGTACTCCGGCTTCGCCGAAGGTCTGAAAGGATTGAAGTAATTGAAAACTTCTCTGGTGAAATAAACCAGCGTTTAAGGGCTGTTTTTCTGAAAATGGCCCTTAAACGCTGGTTTTTTCCTGTAAGCTCAACGTGAGATTAGCCAAGCTGTAGGAAGGTGCTATCTCCATAGTTACAAGCATGATGTAATTCGGTTTCCAACGCTGAGAAGTCTCGTTGAAACCAATCTTGCAAACAGGCGGGGCAAAGCTGCGCCATTTTATTGCGGGGTCATCTCCTGTAATGGTTTTGAGTACAATTTGCAAAAAACGGCCACTAAACGGAATTCCATGAACTGTTTCCGTTCACTCAAAAGAGGGAACCTCAACGCCGTAGTTCAGCAATACACCTTATCTTTATTCCACTCCAACAAACATTGTGACAACCAAGATTAACCTATGAGAAAGCTTTTACTAACCGTCCTCACCATCTCCCTTTGCGTCATAAATTCCTGGGCTCAGGAAACGGTGAAGGTAGCTCCCGCGGGGTTTGACAAACTCCGGCCAGAAATTCCGCACGGGAAAATTGATACGGTGGAGTACACGGCAAAGCAACTGGGCACCAACCGGAAGGCGTTGGTGTACACGCCTCCGGGCTATACCAAGAAAAAGAAATATCCGGTCTTGTACCTGCTGCACGGCATTGGCGGCGATGAATTTGAGTGGCTGCGCAACGGCCAACCGCATATCATCCTGGATAATCTCTATGCCGAGGGTAAACTGGAACCCATGATTGTGGTGCTGCCCAACGGGCGGGCCATGAAAGACGACCGGCCCGTCGGCAATGTCTTTGACAGCCTCAAAGTGCAAGCGTTCACCGCGTTTGAGAAAGATCTGCTGGAGAACCTGATTCCGTTCGTGGAGAAGACCTACCCGGTAGAGAAAGACCGGAAGCGCCGGGCCCTGGCCGGATTATCTATGGGAGGCGGACAGTCTCTGAACTTCGGGTTGAAGAACCTGGACACATTTGCCTGGGTAGGCGGGTTCTCATCGGCACCCAACACGAAAATGCCTGCGGAACTGTTCCCCAATCCGGCGCAGGACAAAGGCAAGCTGCAGTTGCTCTGGATTTCCTGCGGCGTGGAGGACAACCTGATGAACATCACTCAACGCACCCATGAATACCTGGAGCAGCATGGCGTGCCGCACGTGTACTACCTGGAGCCGGGCGGCCATGACTTCAACGTTTGGAAAAACGACCTGTACATGTTCTCACAACTTTTGTTTAAACCCGCCAAGGCAACTAAGAGCGCTAAATAAGCCACCGGTTTTACTAGCCGAGGTTTGTAATCAGGGCAAAAGCATCGTAGGAAAGTTGGTTCTGAGGTGATTTCCGGAAAACAGGTCCTAAACGCTTTTGTTCCCTTGCTTCGATGAGAGGAAGAGTGGCCGGTGATCTAATGGGTAACACGTTTTACGCATTCTGGGGCAGGTTATGTAACATGAGCGCAAACTTTTGGTACAGCTGGCCCGCTGAATGTAACATGAAGCGGAAGAAATGAACGGCTTTTATGGGGGCTTCTCCTGCGGCTTAGATACATTTGATTTTTGTACCTCTTAGTAAAGAAGCAAGAGGGGTGAAGTCTGGTAAGTTACATCATGAAGTGTCCGGCAAAGGCTGGAAGCTGGGGCACCGAAGACAGAGCCTGAGTGCCTGAGATAGCTGGTTAAAAGCAAGTAGAAGAAATGAAGATAACAACATTCTATAGCACGGTAAGAGCCGCCCTTTTTGGGGTCGTGCTTTTAAGTGGAGCCTGTAAAGTTGCCCAAAAAGAGACAAGTGAATTGACGCTGAAAGACGCGTTCAAAGGCAAGTTCCATATTGGGACGGCGCTTAATACGCAGCAGATTACGGGGCAAGATGCGGCTTCGGTGCAAGTGGTGAAGGAGAACTTCAACGCTGTGGTGGCCGAGAACTGCATGAAAAGCGGAATGATACAACCGCGCGAAGGGCAGTTCAAATTTGACTTGCCAGACCAATTCGTCAAGTTTGGGGAGGAGAACAAGATGCTCATCAACGGGCACACGCTCATCTGGCACTCCCAGGCGCCCCGCTGGTTTTTCACCGACAGCCTGGGCCGTAACGTGTCTAGAGAGGTGTTAATCCAGCGTATGAAAACCCATATCTATACCGTGGTGGGCCGCTACAAAGGGCGGGTGCATACCTGGGATGTGGTGAATGAAGCTATTCTGGAGGACGGTTCCTGGCGAAAAAGCAAGTTCTATGAGATTATCGGGAAAGACTTCATCAAGCTCGCCTTCCAGTTCGCGCGCGAAGCTGATCCCAAAGCCGAACTCTACTACAATGATTATTCCATGGCTCTGCCTAAGAAAAGAGCGGGCGTGGTGGAGATGGTGAAAGAACTGCAGCAGCAGGGCGTTAAAATAGATGGAATCGGTATGCAGGGCCACATCGGGTTGACCTATCCTACCACAGAGGAGTTTGAGAAAAGCATTCTGGCGTTCGCCGGTTTGGGGGTGAAAGTGATGATTACGGAACTGGACCTGACGGTATTGCCTTCGCCCGGCGGAAATATAGGGGCCGAGGTATCAGCTAACTTTGAGTACCAGCAGAAGATGAATCCTTACCCGAATGGCTTGCCAGATTCGGTGAGCCAGGCTTTCAATGAGCGGTACTTAGATTTCTTCAAACTCTTTTTAAAGCATCAGGATAAAATCTCCCGCGTGACTTTGTGGGGCGTAAGCGACAAAGACTCCTGGCGCAACGGCTGGCCAGTACGCGGGCGCACGGATTATCCGTTGCTATTTGACCGAGACAACAAACCCAAGGCCGTGGTGAATTCCATCATTCAGGCTGCCAAACAATAAACTACGTATGCGTTTTCAAAAATTGAAAAGAACATTTCCGATCTTCCTTTATTTAGTAATCAGTATTTCCTCTTTGGCACAGGCGCAAAATACTACTGTTAAGAGTCCTGACGGTCGGCTTCAGGTAGAGGTGCTTTCGCAGAACGGTCAACCGCAGTACCGGGTCAGCTACGCCGGGGAACCCATTCTGGAGAACTCGCCGCTAGGCCTGAAAACCAATCTGATTGATTATTCCGGTAACCTGACCCTGGAGGGCGCGAAGCAGAACAAGATTGACCAGACCTACCAGCAGGAGAAATCCAAACGGTCGCAGGTGCATTACCTGGCCAATGAGTTGGAATGCACGTTTGTGAACAAAGACAAGAAAGTGCTGCAGGTGGTGTTCAGGGTAAGCAACAATGACATCGCTTTCCGGTACCAACTCCCCGAGCAAGGAGACCCGCGGGCGCTGGTGGTGGAAAAAGAAACAACCGGCTTCAACTTCCCCACACAGGCTAAAGGTTTCCTGACGCCGCAGTCCAAATCCATGGTGGGTTTTGCCAGAACCAAGCCGAGCTACGAGGAAGGGTACCAAGTGGAGCAGGACATCGCGGCGAAATCTGCGCATGGGCAGGGCTACACGTTTCCGGGGCTTTTTAGAATCGGCGCAAACTGGGCACTTATTTCAGAGACCGGCGTGAGAGGCCTTTACTGCGGTTCCCACCTCAGCGACCCTACGCCAGACGGCACGTACACCATCGCGTTCCCAGACATCACCGAGAACAACGGGTTCGGGAGCACCGGAGCCGCCATCGGCGTGCCGGGTACTACCCCTTGGCGCACCATCACGGTAGGCAAAGGTTTGAAGCCCATTGTGGAGACCACCGTCGCCAATGACGTGGTGGAGCCGCTGTATGAACCGTCCATCCAATACGATTACGGCAAAGGAACCTGGAGCTGGATTATGTGGCAGGACCAGAGCATGAAATACGACGACCAGGTCACGTACATTGACTTAGCGGCGCAGTTGGGGTACCAGTTTATCCTCATTGATGCCCTGTGGGATAAGAATATTGGGTACCCGCGCATGGAAGAGCTTATCCAATACGCGGCGTCTAAAAAGGTAGGCGTCTTCCTGTGGTACAACTCCAACGGAACCGTCAATGATGCGCCCCAAACGCCCCTCAACAAAATGAATACCGCCATCGCCCGCAAAAAGGAAATGCAGTGGATGAAAAAGAACGGGGTGAAAGGCATTAAAGTCGATTTTTTCGGAGGAGACAAACAGGAAACCATGCGCCTCTATGAAGAAATCCTCTCGGATGCGAATGATTACGGGCTGATGGTGGTTTTCCATGGAGCCACGCTGCCGAGAGGCTGGGAACGCATGTTCCCCAATTACGTGGGCAGTGAAGCCGTACTGGCCTCCGAGAACCTGATGTTCAGCCAGCACGCCAACGACCGCGAGGCCTTCAGTGCCACCTTGCACCCCTTCATCCGGAACGCCGTGGGTAGCATGGAGTTTGGCGGCGTGGTCCTGAACAAGCGCTACAACCGCACCAATAACGGCGGCAACTACCGCAAAACCACCGATGTATTCCAGTTAGCCACGTCGGTGCTGTTCCAGAACCCGGTGCAGTTTTTCGCCCTTGCGCCCAACAACCTGCAAGATGCTCCCGCTTTCGCGATTGATTTCATGAAGCAGGTGCCCACCACCTGGAACGACACCAAGTTCCTGGATGGATACCCCGGTAAGTACAGCGTACTGGCCCGGCAACACGGAGCCAACTGGTATGTGGCCGGCGTAAATGCCCAATCTGAGCCCGTGAACCTGAAACTCAGTTTACCCATGTTTTCCGGAAAAGAGGTCGTTTTCTACGGCGATAACAAAGACGGCAGCAGCTACACCAAAAAAGTGAAAGTAGCCAAGAACGGTGAGCTCAAAGTCACCATTCAGCCACAGGGCGGCATTGTGATGGTGGGCCAGTAATGTAAAAACCTGTCTTGCGTTTTGGGGCTGTTTTTCTGAAAACGGGCCCAAATCACTGAGCTATTACCTACATTAAAAAGTTCTCAAAGAGTAGGAGCGTGCTCTGTTTCTTAACCCTGTTTGGGGCTTGATTTTAGAAAAACAGGCCTCAAACAGCTTAGGAGCCAAGCGCATTACCCGCTGTAACCAACGTTACCCAAAAGGAGAGATTCGCCCCATGCACAGATTTCAAAAAAAGGCTTTACGGATTTTTATCGGTTGTCTGGTAATCAGTATGGCCTTGCTGTGCCCTGTGTCTGCTCAAACTTCCGCCCCCCTAAAGCTTTGGTACACGCAGCCCGCCAAACAGTGGGTGGAAGCCTTACCCGTGGGGAACGGACGGTTAGGGGCCATGGTGTTCGGGAATCCGGTGCAGGAAACCATTCAGCTCAATGAGAATACAGTGTGGGCCGGGCAGCCGAACCGCAATGATAACCCGCAAGCAAAAGAAGCCTTACCCGAAGCCCGGAAGTTGATTTTTGCCGGGAAGTATGAGGAAGCCCAGAATCTGGTGAACCAAAAATTCATCAGCAAAACCTCCCACGGCATGCCGTATGAGACCGTGGGCAACCTGAAGCTTTCGTTCCAAGGCCATGAAAACTACACCTATTATCACCGGGAACTGGACCTGGAAAAAGCCGTGGCTACGTCGCGTTACCGGGTGAATGGGGTGAACTACCAAACCGAGGTCTTTTCCTCGTTCCCAGACCAGGTGATGGTGGTAAGGATTTCCGCCGATAAACCGGGTTCCATCAGTTTCTCAGCCACCATGGACCGACCCAAAAACGCACAGGTTTCTACCCAAGGCAAGGACATGCTGCTCTTGTCCGGTAAAACGGGTACGGTAGATGGCGTGGAAGGCAAGGTCCAGTTTCAGGCCAGAACCAAAGTACAGGCCACCGGCGGAACTGTGCAGGCCAATGAAACCAGTGTGCAAGTGGAACGGGCAAATGAGGTGACCATTTACATCTCCATCGCCTCCAACTTCAGGAACTACCAAGACATCAGCGGCAACGCCGGGAAGCAGGCCGAGGCCTATCTTCAGAAAGCTCTGAAAAAGAAGGTTAACGTCCTCTACCAGGACCATGTGGCGGACTATAAAAAGTACTTCGACCGGGTAAGTCTTAATCTAGGAAAAACCGAGGCCGCTAACCTGCCCACCGACCAAAGAATAGAGAAATTCAGGAACGGGAACGACCCTGATCTGGTCGCGCTGTATTTTCAGTTTGGCCGCTATCTGTTGATTTCGGCCTCGCGGCCCGGGGGGCAGCCTGCCAATCTGCAGGGCATCTGGAACGACCAACTTACCCCGCCCTGGGACAGCAAGTACACCGTGAACATCAACACGGAAATGAATTACTGGCCCTCGGAAATCACCAACCTCACGGAACTGAACGAGCCGCTGGTAAAGATGGTGCAAGAGGTAGCGGAGTCCGGGCGGCAAACGGCTCAGGATATGTACGGTGCCCGAGGCTGGGTATTGCACCACAACACCGATATCTGGCGCATCAACGGTCCCGTGGACGGGGCTTTCTGGGGCATGTGGCCCATGGGCGGTGCCTGGCTTTCGCAGCATCTGTTTGACAAATATGCGTACTCCGGAGACAAAGCGTATCTGGCTTCGGTGTACCCCGTCTTAAAGGAAGCCTCGCGGTTTTTCCTGGATTTTCTGGTGGCTGAACCCGTGAATCAATGGTTGGTAGTGGCCCCTTCCATTTCGCCGGAGAATGCGCCCGGTCTGCACCATAAAGCGTCCATCGCAGCAGGTACTACCATGGACAACCAACTGGTGTTTGACCTGTTCAGCAAAACCATCAAGGCGGCGGAAGTCCTTAAAACCGATGCTGCTTTCACCGCAGAACTAAAGGCAAGTCTGCAAAAACTGCCGCCCATGCAGGTGGGCAAGTGGGGACAGCTTCAGGAGTGGATGGCTGACTGGGATAACCCCAAGGACAACCACCGCCATGTCTCGCACTTGTACGGACTTTACCCGTCTAACCAGATCTCTCCGTACCGAACCCCGCAGTTGTTTGCGGCGGCCAGAACGTCGCTGCAGGCCCGCGGCGATGAGTCTACGGGCTGGTCGATGGGTTGGAAAGTGAACCTCTGGGCCCGGCTACTGGACGGAAATCACGCCCTCAAACTGATTCAGGACCAACTTACGCCCTCCATCCAGCCAGACGGTGAGCAAAGGGGAGGCACCTATCCTAACTTATTTGACGCACATCCTCCGTTTCAGATTGACGGAAACTTCGGGTGCACGGCCGGCATCGCCGAAATGCTCCTGCAAAGCCACGACGGAGCCCTTCACCTGCTTCCCGCCTTGCCAGATGCCTGGCAGAAAGGTAGCATCAAGGGACTCCGGGCTCCGGGTGGGTTTGAAGTGGATTTAAACTGGGCCGGTGCGAAGCCCAATGAGATAATTGTTCAGTCTTCTTTAGGCGGGACTTGTAGAATCCGGTCGTATTATCCGCTTTCTGGCAAAGGGCTGCAAAAAGCAACTGGTACCAATCCGAATCCTTTTTACCAGGTCCCGGCCACCAAAGAACCGCTGATTGCCTCGGGCGCCAGTTTGAAGAATACGCCACCTAGAACCATCTATGAGTATGACCTGGCCACCAAAGCTGGTAAGGTATACAGGTTGCAGCTGGCAAAGTAAGGCAAGCGGACCAGTTCTATTACTGGTGAAAGTAAGCGAAAGCGTTTAAGGCTGTTTTTCTGAAAACAGCCTTAAACTAGGTTTAAGTGAGGGTTTTGAATAACCCTTTGGCAGCATTCTGAACCTTAGAAATACAGTATTTGATGGAGAACTAACCCGTAAACACATGAACTATAAAAGAAGTCTTTCCCTCCTGGCTGTCTTGTTTTGGCTGCATACGGCGGCCTTAGCCCAAGACCCTAATTTCTACATCTTCCTGTGCTTCGGGCAATCCAACATGGAGGGTCACGCCAAATTTGAGCCACAGGACACCACCGCCAACAACCGGTTCAAGGTCCTGGAAGCGGTGGACTGTCCCGAACTGGGAAGGAAAAAAGGTGAGTGGTACCCGGCTACTCCTCCACTGGCAAGATGCAACACCGGTCTTACCCCCGCCGATTACTTTGGTCGCACCTTGCTCGCTACCCTTCCGGAAAACATCAAAGTGGGGGTGATCAACGTGGCGGTGGGAGGCTGCAAAATAGAATTGTTTGAAAAAGGCACCTACCAATCCTACGTGGCGACGGCCCCCGACTGGATGACGGCGGCGCTGGTACCCTATGACAAGAACCCGTACGGCCGACTGGTGGAAATGGCAAAACTAGCTCAGAAAGACGGCGTTATCAAAGGCATTTTGATGCACCAGGGCGAGTCTAATACCGGAGATGAAGCTTGGCCTTCCAAGGTGAAAGGCGTGTACGATAATTTGGTGAAAGACCTGAACCTCAATCCCAAAAAAGTGCCTTTGCTGGCCGGCGAAATGGTAAGTAAGGAGCAGGGCGGTAAATGCGCCAGCATGAACGCCATCATCGCCAAGCTGCCTCAGGTAATACCAAAGGCCCACGTCATTTCTTCGGAAGGTTGCCCGGCCGTGACTGACCAACTGCATTTCTCGGCTGAAGGATACCGCAAGCTGGGCAGAAGATACGGCGCTAAAATGCTGACTTTGTTGGGGTATAAAAACGTTCGGGCGGAGTAGTGGCTTTCCAAAAGAGAATATAGATACGTATGAGTAAGAAACTTTCGCGCATAGCTTTACTGACCCTTCTTTCCCTCTGCTGGACCTTGCCTTCACGAGGGCAAGGTGCCCAGAACCCTATCATCCACGCCGATGTGCCGGATATTGCCATCATACGGGTGGGGGACACCTATTACATGAGCAGCACCACCATGCACATGAGCCCGGGCGTGCCCATCATGAAGTCAAAAGATCTGGTGAACTGGAACCTGGTTGGCTATGCCTATGATACCTTGGCTAATTTGGATGAATTGACCCTCACGAACGGGAAAAGCACCTACGGAAGAGGCTCGTGGGCCAGTAGTCTGCGGCACCACAAGGGCACCTTCTATTTGACCACTTTTGCGCAAACCACCGGAAAAACGCATGTGTACACCACCAAAGACATCGAGAAAGGTCCCTGGAAAGCGATTTCTTTCAGGCCGTCTTACCATGACCACACCATTTTCTTTGACGATGACGGAAAGGTGTATTTGATCTACGGGGCCGGTAACTTGAAAATACTTGAGCTCCGGGAAGATCTATCAGGGCCGAAGCCCGATACCGAACGGGTACTCATCGACAACGCCAGTGCCCCGGCCGGACCAAACGTGGGTTTACCCGCCGAAGGGTCGCAGCTTTTCAAGGTAAATGGCAAGTACTACCTGTTCAATATCGCCTGGCCCAAAGACGGCATGCGCACGGTGATTGTGCATAAAGCAGATAAGATCACGGGTCCCTATGAAGGCTGGGTGGCTCTGCAGGACAAAGGCGTAGCCCAGGGGGGATTGATTGACACGCCAAAGGGTGATTGGTACGCCTACCTGTTTCGGGATTATGGGGCCGTGGGCCGTATTCCGTATCTGGTGCCGGTTACCTGGAAAGACGGCTGGCCTGTTTTGGGAGTTGAAGGCAAAGCGCCCGATAACCTGAACCTACCTGCCAGCAAAGGCCTGATGCCGGGCATTGTGGCCTCAGATGAGTTCACCCGCAAGAAAGGCGAGGCGACCCTGCCTTTGGTTTGGCAGTGGAACCACAATCCAGACAACAAGCTATGGTCCGTCACCAAACGGAAGGGCTACCTGAGCCTGACCACCGGCCGGATAGATACCTCTATCCTGCTGGCCAGAAACACGCTTACCCAACGCACCATCGGGCCGGAGAGCACTGGTTCAACTTTGATAGATGTGTCCAACATGAAGGACGGCGATTTTGCTGGCTTGGCCTTGTTGCAGCAACGGTATGGCTTAGTAGGGGTGAAATCAGAAAACGGGGCCAAATCCATTGTCATGGTCAATGCTCAATCCGGAAGGCCAGAGGAAGTGGGGCGGATTCCCCTTCAACAGAATAAGGTGTATCTGAAGGCCGAGTGTGATTTCAAGGAGCGGAAAGACGTAGCGAATTTCTTCTACAGCCTGGACGGAAAAACCTGGACCAAAATCGGCTCGTCGCTGAAAATGGCTTATACTATTCCGCATTTCATGGGTTACCGTTTCGGGTTATTCAACTATGCTACCAAAACGCCCGGCGGTCAGGTAGATTTTGATTATTTCCGGATAAACGGGCAAATAACCCAAGCAGAGTAATTCCCAGTTTCAGCAATACAGACAAAGCTGCTAGAGGGTGACTTTCAGAAATTTGAGTGTTAAACATGAGTAATCCTTTCAAGACAATCAGCTGGGTTGGGGCGCTTTGGCTGGTGTCGGGTTTTGCCCAGGCGCAGAATCCCATCATCCAGACCACCTATACTGCCGATCCGGCGCCCATGGTGTATAACAACAGACTGTACCTGTATACCAGCCACGATGAGGACGAATCTACTTGGTTTACCATGAACGACTGGAAGTTGTATGCCACCGATGACATGGTGAACTGGACCGATCACGGCACTATTCTGTCCTATTCAGATTTCAGCTGGGCCAAGATAAACGCGTGGGCCCCGCAGTGCATTGAGCGGGGAGGTAAATTTTACATGTATGTTCCCGTCACCACCAAGGATAACAGAGGTGCCATTGGGGTAGCGGTTGCCAACAGTCCGTACGGGCCATTTACAGATCCCCTGAATAAGCCCTTGGTCCAAAGCGGGGTGGGTGACATTGATCCTAATGTGTTCATAGATGACGATGGGCAGGCCTATCTGTACTGGGGCAACCCCAATTGTTATTACGTCAAGCTGAACGAAGACATGATCTCGTACCAGGGAGAGGTGTTGAAGGTACCCAACACGGTAGAATCGTTCGGCAAGCGCGAAGGCAACCCGGAAAGGCCCACCACCTACGAGGAAGGCCCGTGGCTCTACAAGCGCAAAGGGCTGTATTATCTGCTCTTCGCCGCAGGCCCTATTCCAGAGCATATCGGCTATTCCACCAGCTCCAGCCCCACAGGCCTCTGGAAATATCAAGGTGTTTTGATGCCCACCGAAGGCGGCAGTTTTACCAATCACCCGGGCATCATTGACTTTAAAGGGAAGACCTATTTCTTCTATCACAACGGTGCCTTGCCGGGCGGAGGCGGTTTTACCCGCTCCGTTGCGGTGGAAGAAGTGGCCTTCAAAAAAGACGGTACCATACAGCCTCTGAAAATGACGAAGGGAATTACCAAAGGCTTGGCTCCTGTGAATCCATTTGTGAAGAACGAGGCAGAAACCATGGCTTGGTCTGAAGGGGTGAAATCTGGGCAGAATGCCAACGTTGGCGTATTCGTGACCGCCCTGCGGGACGGGGCTTACACCAAAGTAAAAGACGTTGATTTCCGGAAAACAGGCGCCTCCAAACTGACCGCCCGGCTCGGAACCACCCACAATGGCAATGTGACCATGGAAGTCCGGTTGGGAAGTGTGGAAGGCGAGTTGATTGGTACCGTGAACGTGCCACTCACCGGCGGGAATGACCGCTGGGCCCTGGTATCTACTGATGTTAAAAAAGTAACCGGCGTGCACGATGTCTATTTTGTCTTCAAAGGAAAAGCAGCCACCAACATCCTGTTTTTCGACTACTGGAGATTTTCAGAATAGTCCTTAACAAGTAATCCCATCAAACTTGTCTGAAGCTCCTGTTTTAAGGGGGATTTCAGGAAATCAGGCTCAAAACAAAACAGCTAATATTTTAAGATGAAGAGAATGAAATTTGAATTTGCTCCTTTTAGAAGTCGCCGGGCAGGTTTGCTCTGTGCTTTGATGGTCATTTGTTTTTCGATCGGATTTAATGCAAACGGCCAGAATTCGAAAAAACGTGCTCAAAACGCCCCGGTGTTTTCCAATTCTGTCTATGAAGGAAACGATCCTGTATACAATAACTATCCGTTAAAGGAGGGCGAATTTTACAACCCTATTTTGCAGGGAGCTTATCCAGACCCGGCCATCACCCGCAAAGGCGATGATTACTACCTGGTTGCTTCCACTTTCGCTATTTTCCCTGGGGTTCCCGTTTTCCATTCAAAAGATCTGGTAAACTGGACGCAAATAGGGCACGCTTTAGACCGAGTTTCACAGCTGGATGTGCATGATACGCCTATCAGTGCCGGGGTGTATGCGCCAGATATAGAGTACAACCCCAACAATGACACCTTCTACATGATTGTGACGGCATTTGCCGGAGGAGCAGGGAACATTGTGGTGAAATCGAAGGACCCGGCCAAAGGCTGGAGTGAGCCCTACAAGCTGAAATTCGGCGGAATAGATCCCTCTATGTTCTTTGATGATAACGGGAAAGCTTATGTAGTACACAACGATGCCCCACACAAAGGCAAAGAACTGTACGAAGGGCACCGTGTGATCAAGGTATGGGAATATGATCTTGCCAAAGACCAAGTCATTGCCGGTACCGATAAGATCATCGTAAACGGTGGCGTGGACCTCGCGAAAAAACCCATCTGGATTGAGGCCCCGCATATCTATAAGAAAAACGGACGCTATTACCTGATGTGCGCCGAGGGAGGTACGGGCGGAAACCACAGCGAAGTGGTTTTCGTGGGCGACTCCCCAATGGGGCCCTTTATCCCGGCTCCCAATAACCCTATCCTGTCGCAGAGAAGTTTGAACCCTAACAGACCAAACAAAGTAGATTGGGCCGGCCACGCCGATTTAGTGCTAGGTCCGGATAACAAATACTACGGCGTGTTCCTGGCCATCCGTCCGAATGAAAAGGGCAGAGTCAACATCGGGCGCGAGACGTTTATCCTGCCGGTTGACTGGTCAGGTGAGTTCCCCATTTTCGTTAATGGATTGGTGCCTATGGAGCCAAAGCTGAAAACACCAGCAGGGGTGGTAAACAAAACCGGAAAAGAAGGTTTCTTCCCTAATGGCAATTTCACCTTCAAAGATGACTTCACTTCCAAGAAGCTGGACTACCGCTGGGTTGGGTTAAGAGGCCCGCGTGAGGCGTTTATTTCTCCATCCAAGAAAGGTTTACAGATCACCCCGTTCGCTACCAATATCAAAGAACTGAAGCCTACGTCAACGCTCTTCCACCGCCAACAGCACAATACCTTCTCTTACACCACCACCCTTGATTACAAGCCTGCTTCAGAAAAGGATTTGGCGGGTATTACGTTGCTGCAAAGCGAGAAATTCAACTACGTTTTCGGGCTTACTAGAAAAGGCAAAGACTATTATTTAGTGCTGGAAAGAACAGAGAAAGGTACCTCTAAAATTATCGCCAGCCAGAAGATAGATGTTAAGAAGCCAATTCAATTGCAGGTGAAAGCCGCCGGAGATAGCTACCAATTCAGTTATGCCCTGAATGGAACCGACTTTGTGAATGTAGGTGGCGCTGTGTCGGGTGATATTCTTTCCACCAATGTGGCGGGTGGTTTTACGGGTACTTTGATTGGTTTGTACGCCACTTCTGCCAACGATGCACTTCCTCAGTAAAACTGCCTAACTATCATAGAATCAATTGCACGGTGACAAAGGAGATTCGTCTACTGTTTGGGTAGACGGAACTCCTTTGTTCGCCTTTCAGAAATTACATACTCCTATTGAATAAGAAGCTGTTTAGCGTTTTTATTTCAGGTTATGCCGCAAGCGTCCGCTTGTGCATTTAGATATTAAGCTTCTGTTTAGGGGCCCTTTTTGGGAAAGTAGCCCCGAAAAGGAGACACAAGCAGACGCTTGCCCCAGATCAAGGCGTCCATCCTTCAGAAATTGTATAACCCTATTACATAGTTAAACCTTACCTATCCATCATCTTTATGACTTATAAACCGATAAACGTAGCAAAAGCGTGGCTTTTCGCCTCCTTCCTGATTTTTGCCGCCCCGGCCATGGCGCAGGACGGTACCATCTATCCACTCAAAGCTCCTGCCGAGCCTAATGCAATCAAACTCGGCCCGGGTGGGGTAGAGGGCCAGAAAGCGCCCGAGACCTGGTTTAAGCAGTGGGGCGACCCTATGGCCCGGAACATCTCCACGGCCACGCTCACCCCTTTTCTGCCTGCCCCGGGCAAGGCGAATGGCACCGCCGTGATTGTAGCCCCTGGCGGCGGTTTCCGTTGGCTTTCTATGGATAACGAGGGCTGGGAAGTAGCAAAAGCGCTTGCGGATAAAGGAATTGCCGCCTTTGTCCTGAAATACCGGCTCCACCCCACGCCAGAATCACTCGACGACTTCAAGGCTTGGATGGATAGACCCCGTACGCCGGCCCCGGCTGCGTCTTCCACTACTTCGGGAGGTGCAACTCCGCCCGCTTCGCAGCTACCTGACTTGTCTAACCAGCTAGAGGACGCTGAAGCTGCCTATGTCATGATCCTGAAACGATCCAAAGAATGGGGGGTAGATCCTAATAGAATAGGCATGATCGGTTTCTCAGCCGGTGCCGGGCTCACCATGCATTCCACCCTCCACTCCAAAACCATGAAACTTGCCTTTATCGGACCTATCTATGGCGGCATGGGCCCGGTGGAAGTACCTAAGAACGCTCCGCCCATGTTCAACGTTATCGCGACCGATGATTTTCTCTTCCGCGGTCAGTTTGGCGTGATTGATTCCTGGTACAAAGCAGGCATCCCAGTTGAGTTCCACCTCTACCAGAACGGTGGCCACGGCTTCGGCCTCGGTAACCCCGACAGAACCAGCAACCGTTGGTTTGACGCCTTCATGCACTGGCTGAACGTGAACAAATTCCTCACCGCCAAGGCAGGGAAGTGATCAGACAGTCAGTTGATGAACGTTGCACTTAAGAACGTACTGCCAGCTCAGCGGGAAATTTCAACGGCACTTTCCGCTGGGCGGCATAATGGCAACCATTAGCCATGTGAAAGCTTGAACCAACTTTATAACATCAGCAAGATGGAATCTCTCAATTATCAGCAATATGGTATTCATCAAATGAAACCCACTAGCGGAAGGATGAAGTATTCGGGCCAGACGAGGGTTCATGTTGCGGTTGATTGTATCATTTTCGGGTTTGACGGCGAGAACTTCAAACTGTTATTGATTAAAAGGGGCTTTGAGCCGGAGATGCACAGATGGAGTTTAATGGAGGGCTTTATACAGCCAGACGAAAGCCTGGGGGCGGGTGCCCAACGGGTTCTTAAACAGCTTACCGGGTTAGAGGGCGTGTACCTGGAGCAAATTCCGGCGTTTGGCGAACCAAACCGCGATCCTATGGAGCGCACTATTTCCGTTCCGTACTTTGCCCTGGTTGACATCCAGAAATATGAGGCGCAATTAAGCTTTGACTACCAGGCCGAGTGGTTTCTGCTCAGTGAAACGCCAAACTTGATCTTTGACCATAACGCTATGGTGAAGATGGCCAAGACGAGGTTACGCTATAAGGCAGCGTTCCACCCTATCTTGTTTGAGTTGTTACCCGATAAGTTCACCCTCCAACAGCTTCATACCCTTTATGAAAAGCTATATGAGAACACCTTTGACAAAGGTAACTTCACCCGAAAAGTACTATCCACTGGCTTGCTAGTCCGATTGAAGGAAAAGGATAAAGAGCACTCCAGAAAGGGAGCGTTCTACTTCAAGCTGGATAGAGAGAAGTATCATAACAACTTTGAGGCTTTTTTGAATTTTATTCCAAGCTTAGATAAAGTAATTGGGTAAAAGCAGAGAGCTGATAATGGGCTGCAAGTATGAGCGGGGTAATTGTATTTCAAAGGTAGGGTGTGACTTTTCAATTGGAATGGCTTAGGCCGGAGACCAGATGGATCTATTCTGGCTTAATTGCTCATTGGGAATTCAATAGTGTAGAAAGTGCAAGAAGTGCTGCCCCTCTAAAGTATTGTTTTCAGGTTCATTTCCAAGTAAACATAAATGACTATCTCTCTTTGATTTTGAAAAGCTTCAACCCAACTGATTGTGGAATTTTTAAGATGTGCTTCACTGTTAGTATCTGCTAGACTTGAAGAGAAAGTAACCGGCAGAACCTAGGCAGACAAGCAGCAAACAGATTGTTTGAAGCAGGAATCATTTTGAAGTGAGATGCCTAGGCTAGGTAAATACTTGTGAATATACAAAGTATATTCGGTAGCCTGTTCAGTTTTCCGCACAGGTTAGCCAGATATAATATGTATGTTTGGCCCCTACATAAGGCAATTACATGAATGACTCAACGAATATTTGTTTGTCCTGTGGGTTCTGCTGTGACGGTACCGTGATCGGTTTCGTACAGATCGGCCGTGAAGAGGCGCCGGCATTGAGGGAATTGATGATGGATACTGAGAATGCAAATGGCGAGGGTTTTTTCCTTCAACCCTGCAAAAGCTATTGCGATGGCTGCAGTATCTATTCCAGAAGGCCGAGGCAGTGCGCCAGTTTCGAGTGCGCGCTCTTGGAATCCTTCGAACAAGGGGAGTTGGATTTCAATTCGGCTATCGGGATAGTCGATGAGGTCAAGCAAAGGAAAGCCGATATTGAAGGAAGGTTGGCGCTACTGCAGCTTGAGCTACAATCCCAATCCTTTTACTTTAAGATGGCTGAACTGAACAAGCTGATCATGAAAAGCAAGCCAGGATTATTATGGACGCATAACCATCTGGATCTGGTATCGGACCTCAAGCAACTTGACACCCTGCTGTCAAAAGAGTTCGGGGTCTCACTGTTGGAATAGCAAAAGATTATCGGTCTGATAAAAAGATTCTAGGTAATCACCTTTGCTGATGATTCAACGAAAGTGGGGTGCCTCCCGGTTTCAACGACACCTCCACATTTCAATATTCCCCGAAAATGTCGTCCCGGGAACCGGGCGATGGTTTAGTTCGTGAGCCGAGTACCTGCGGGGACAGAATAATCGGATTCAACCCAGGATACCTGCCAAATCCTCATAGGTGAGCGGCTTGGGGAAAAAGGAGGCTGAGGGAACCTCAACGGGCCAGTCCAGGTTGGCGTAGCTGGCCTTCCCGCTGTTCAGGATAACCTTCGTGTGACGGTAATCCACCAGTCCGAGTTTGGCGAGCTCCTTTGCGAAGGCAATCCCGTCCATGCCGGGCATCTGGATGTCGGTGATAATCACCTGGGGGAGCGTTCCCCTCTCAGCGTCCATCCTCAGCATCGCCAGCGCCTCCGAACCTTCCTTAGCGGAGACGACCTCCCCTACGGAGCCGAGTCTCTTCAATAACCTTTTCAGCAGGAAGATGTAAATCCCGTCATCATCCACGAGCAGCACTTTCTTAGTCGGATCCATCTCCATCGGCATTATGTCACTACAATGACACCCTGCCAATGCTTTTGAAGCCGCCTCTCGCAACGGTAGGGTTGAAAGGTGAGCGTCCCTGGAAGCGCTGTGCGTTCCCATGGGGGGAGGTCCAGTGAGTAGAACCTCCCTTGACCTATACGTGCCCTGCGTAAAAACAGACGGCTATAAAGATGCCAGTGACCGGGGTTTAAAAGCATCTGCCTTTTAGGAGTGTTTCAGCACCCTGGAATATGCCCGTCGAAGGGATTAGGTGATTGTAATTCCTTGGCAATCATTGTCACCAGGCTTGGAAGAACAGCCATTGGCATCCTCTTAAACTTTGAACGATCACTTGGATGCGCAACCCAGTGCTTATCCAATGGGGGGAAGCTTCCCCTTGAAATATACTTTGAAGGTGGAGCCTTCCCCCACGACACTCTCCACCTGAATCTCTCCGCCCATGTCCTCCACCATGTTCTTGACAATAAACAGCCCGATCCCGGTGCCTTCCACCTCATCCCTCAGCCGGGTGTAGCGGGTAAAGACCGCCTCCTTTTTGCCTTCCTCAATCCCTGAGCCATTGTCGCTCACGGTCAACAGAATGGAATCTGGCAACTCCTCCGTTTTGATGAGGATCTCAGGCCGCCTGTCAGGCGCCTTGTACTTGATGGCGTTGCTGAGCAGGTTGTAGATGATGCTTCTGACGTTCTTTCTGGAAAAATTAATCTCTGATACCCCCACCTCTGAGGTGATTTTAGCGTTGGTCTCAGAGATTTTGTCTTTCAGGGAGAGGATAGCGTCCTCTATCACGTTCTCGAAGTTCACCCGCTCGGGGGCTTTGGTGAAGTCAGTGTCGTTCACGCCAATGTCTACCAGGTCATCCACCGTTTCCTTCAGTTTGGCAATGGACTGGCCTAACCTCTCCAAGACCTGGATCGTCTCTTCCTCGTCGCCGTTTCTCTCATTGAGGATGCCCACCAGGGCCTCTATGTTTGAGATAGGCCCCTTGATGTCGTGGTAGAGCGCGTGGATAATGATCTCATGGTTCCGGTTGAGCTTCTCATATCCCTTCAGGATCTGAATGCGGTCGTTGATATCGATGAACGTGATGATGACGCCATTGCTCCTGTTCTCCTTCCTGATGATGTAGGGCAGGATGTTCATCTGGTACCAAACCTTGTCTGTGGTCTGTATCTCCTTCTCCAGGCTTTTGTTGCTGTCAATCACCTCATGGATGTTCTCGATGATGGTGGGGAAGCGGATGTTATTGGACACCTCATTTATGTGCCGCCCCACGTCACTGTCGGAGAGCTTGAAGTGCGTCATGGCCGCCGGGGTGAACTTGCGAAGGATCATATCCGCATCCACGAAAAGCTGCGGGATGATGGTGTTGCTGAAGTAGTTCTCCAGCTCATCGTTCAGCTCGATGAGTTTATCCAGTCTATCGGTGTTCCCAGGTGAGTTCCCCATCAAAATAAAGGCGGCTAAGGTTATTAAATTCGAGAAGGTAGTATTTAAGGGTGTTTTCAGGACCCAACTATGGCTTATCCCAGAAGCATGCGGCAGGCCGTCTCCCAGCCGAGGCATTTGGATCATCTCCCGTGCGCCACGTTCACGGGGTCTGGCCCTCCTACATAGAAGAAACGGCACCTACGGGAGTGGCTGTCCAGGGCCGGTGCAATTATAGCCGCGTTTGGCGAATCGCCTCACCGGCCTAACTCCCCGGCAGGGTTCGCCGTAGCGGATACGCAGTTTCCCTACGGGTATTGGTTTTCCATCATTCAACCCTATACGGGAAAGGGGGATTCCCGGCCGGTTCCTGACCAAAAGGCGCTTTGCCCCGAATCGCTCTGGGTAAGGTTCGGCACCGCTTTCCGGGATTCCCACCGATTTCAGGGATTGGTCCTCCACTACGACCAGGTAGGTGGTAGAGAGGATGGAATCTTGCCTGGCATCCTCCTCTGTGCCGGGGCTTAGCTGGGGGGCATGCCTTAGATGCGGAACCCGTTACCCAGTAGGTGGGTGACCTGATGGGCGGTGTCGTTCGAGGGCACCTGGTTGTTGCCGGGCTTGGGGCACTCCACCTTACCTAGTACTGTAATGAATCTCTGCTCCATGGTTTCCTGCAAGGTGTTGTCTACGCTAGGTCCTGCTACTATCCGGGAGTGCAATGCTGGCAGGGGAAAAGTTTCAGGGGAGGGAACGGGATACCTTCCTAAAAGCGGGTTGATATTGAGGATGCCGCACATATGCGGGCTCTATCCATTCATTCAAATTGGACTGTCGAGGGGGAATACGCAGCAGACATACCGTAAAATCCAGGGGCTTTATCAACTAGGCAGGCCGCTTTATGCGGGATGATAGCCGCTGCGTGAAAAGCTGACCTTCTTACTGCTTTAGTAAATGGTCCACATTGGCGATGCCTAAGCCTGCCAGCACGCGGGTTTGTACGGTCAAGGCGCCAATCAGACGCACCTCCGGCTGAGGCCATTTCCTGATAAGGGTGGGAATAGCCAGAATGCCGGCTTCCTCTGCCTTGTCCGGATTTTCCTGAATATCTATAATCTCGAGCTGGTAGTCACCAGGGAAGTATTTCTTGAGGATAGCATTCAAATTTTCCTCAGCCCCCACGGAGGTGGTGCTGTTTCTGTTTATGAATAGTTGTATCCAGTAATTAGTCATTATTTTTTGTGCTAGGTACTTTGCGTTCCTTTGGGCCCGGGAAGGTCTTTCCCATGAGAGTACTTCCTTAGGCTACTATAGGGGTGTTGGAGAGCAGGCCGCTTATACCGGTGATAGGCTGGCCAATCTGCATTCCCTCCTCGTTTATCAAGATCTGGCGGATGGAGGCGTCATGCCGGGAGCCGCGCATCTTGAGTACGGTGATACTCCGCTGCATCTCGCCAGTCAACTCCACGTACCTCAGCAAGATGATGGTGTCAGTGATGGTGGCGATGTCGCCCTCGGTGATGGAGGCCCCGCCAGTGAGCATGTGCGTGGTGGCGGTGAACATCGTGGTGACCTTTTCGTGCCTCAGGAAATTGGTGAGCGCCACCACAAACTCCTGAAATCCCTTTTCGGAAGGGTTGCGGGTCAGGGCCGAGATGCTGTCAAGGGCGATGCGGTCGGGTCTGAATTCCTTTACGAGTTCCTGTATGTTGATGAGGTGGTCTTCCAGCGAGCAGACCTCCGGATAGGTGGAGACTACCTTCAGCAATCCCTCGGTCTCCAGTTGCCCCAGGTCCTGGCCCCAGCCCTTGGCATTCCTGAGGATCTGCTCCCTGCTTTCCTCGAAAGCCAGGAGCAGGCAGCGCTCCTTCTTCTCTTTGGCGCCGTTTATGAAATTAGAGGCCAAAAGCGTCTTACCGGCTCCCGTGGCTCCGGAAACCAGGACAATGGAGCCTTTGAAAAACCCGCCGCCGCACATCTGGTCCAGTTCACGCACCCCAGAGGAGACGCGTTGGTCCGATGCCTGCTGGGTCAGTCTCATGGCCGAGATAGGGACGATCACTATCGCCTGCGAGGGCACGATGGTAAAGGGGCTCTCCCCTTTCACGTGGTTGCTGCCCCTGAATTTCAGGATCTCGATGGTGCGCCGGCGCCGCTCGTTCGTGAGCACATTGCGCAGGATCATGACATTGTCCGCCAGGAACTCCTCCACTCCGTATCGAGAGATAGCCCCGTATTCTTCCGTCCGCTCAGTGGTGATGAGGGCCGTGGCTTTCACCCGCCTGAGCGTCATGGTCACCTTGGACATCTCCTGCCGGATGATATTGTGCTCGGGGAAGTGGGTGAAGATGCTGCCGATGGAGTCAATGACAACTCGCTGGGCGTTGTTTTTGGCGATGGACCTTTCCAGCCTTATCCTGAAGGCGCTCAGGTCAAACTCCCCGATGGTGATAACGTCTTCCTCCTTGGGGGAGGCATCTATGAACGTCCATTTTCCCTCGGACTCCCATAGGTCTATGTCCCAGCCGAACCCTTTCAGGTCATTCCGGATGTCCTCCACCTGCTCCTCAAAGGTCACGAACACTCCATTCTGGTTGAATTTCAGGATTCCCATGGCCAGGAACTGGGCAGCGAACAGGGTCTTGGCACTCCCGGAACTGCCGGCTAGTAACGTAGTCCGCCCAACAGGCAAGCCGCCCTCTGAGATAAGGTCAAAGGCATCAATACCTGTCTGAAGTTTGGGAATGCTCATAAACGGTTAACTAAGAAGGTGTAGGGTGGTGGAAAGATGGCAAACGCGCGACAGGTGAACGGTAGTGATTTTCAGGCGCCTGGAGACAAAAGTAGTGGAAGGCAGCCAATAAAAGAACTGTAGAGGGATATATAGTAGCCTGCAAGGGATTGATGCTCCTAGGGGCTTTCTTGTGGTGACCTATTTTGATCCTTATAAAGTTTGAAACCATCAAAAGAGGGACGTCTCCCGACCCTCAACGGGTATTCCATTAATGGAGCGAACTACCACTGATATGTTAACCAAGGATGGAATAATCTGGGAGCAGAGAGATGAGGACTTGGTTGGCAGGGGGAAGTTAAAGGGTTTGGTAATAAGGGGAGGTGCCCTTGTCAACATTGCCCTACTAGGATTTATTCCTAAGTTTGGGAGAATCCATAACCCCATTGATAAAATTCTACGCTCTCCTGTTCTTTAGCCTTCTAGCCCAATTATACCTTCTTACCCCCCTCGCTACGCAAACCGCCGGTTTCTCCTAGGCAAGGAGCATCACCAGCCCAACCATGGACCACATAGCCTCAGGGCAGGCGGTAGCCTGCGACCTCAACGGCATTCCCGCCTCGCTTCGGGGGAATAGACGGAGTAGATACTAAGATGCCCTGAATGTTAAAGAAGAACTGATGGAAAATCTTTTTCTTGAAGAGAATGGAAAACTTCGTTCAGGCGTGAAAGAAGCCAGATGCTTGCAAACAATTTGCAAATAAAAAAGCACTTACAAGTTTAACCTCGTAAGTGCTTTTTAGTAAGTGGGACGTGCTGGATTCGAACCAGCGACCCTCTGCTTGTAAGGCAGATGCTCTGAACCAGCTGAGCTAACATCCCTTTTTTTGTTTTTCGTTGACCTTTTGTCCCCGTTTGATGATGCAAATATGGGGGTTGTTTTTTAATCTACCAAATCCAGTTTTGAAAAAAATGCTAAAATTTCTGAAGAACCGTTTCACCATTGGAGGGGCGCTAGGCTTGCCGTATATTTAACGCCTGAAAATCAGAAAGTTTGTGAAAAGCAGAAAACGGGTAAGTCGGTTGATTTTTTTTGGGGTAGCCGGAATTTTTTTCGTCATGGCCTTGGCCGTAGGGGTGCTGTACCTGTATCAGGATAAAATCATAGGGCTTTTTGTGGCCGAGGCCAATCAGCACATCAAGACCAAAGTGGCCGTGGAGAAGATAGAGGTGACCTGGTGGGAGCAGTTTCCGCAGGTAGCCATCCGGATGGAGAATGTAGAGATAACCGAGACCGTGCCGGGCAGCAAGGTTCCGCTGGCCAGAATGAAGAAAGTCTACAGCACCTTTGACATTTGGGATTTGTTGCGCGGCACTTACCACCTTCGGGAAATGCACCTGGAAGACGGAACCGTACACGCCCGGGTGTTGCCTAATGGCGAGGCAAACTATCTTTTTTACCAGAGTACAGATACCGTTCAGGGAGACAAACTCAGCTTTGAACTACAGCGCATCAGCCTCCGGAGGGTGCAGGTGATTTACCAAGACCTGAAACGGAAGCAGCGGTTCCAGGCCCAGGCGCACGCCGTCTCGGCCAGTCTGTCAATGGAGGAGCCCATCCTGAAGATTGAGGCGAGCGGCAATACCCGCATCCATGCCATCAGCATTGGCAGCAATGATTACTTCAGAGACAAGGAAGTAACCCTGCACAGCCACCTAAGCCTGAACACACAGAAAAAAGAAATTTCCATAGAACCTTCTGAGGTGAAGATCGGGAGGGCCGTGTACGAGGTAAACGGTCAGATTGCTCACCGGGGAAAAACCCAACTGGACCTGCAGGTCAAAGGCAAGAACACCGATGTGCAGTCTATCCTAGCCTTGCTGCCACCCAAATTCTCCAGGCAATTTTCAAAGTACCGCAGCAGCGGGAATGTGTATTTCAGTGGCGGGGTGAAAGGAGAAATGTCTTCCAGGAAGAACCCACAAGTGACCCTTTCTTTTGGGGCGCGAAATGCTTCTTTCTTCCACCCAGACTACCGCGAGAAAATAGAGCAGGTGAACCTGGAAGGGCGCTTTACAAACGGGGCCCAGCAAAGTTGGCAAACCTCGGTGCTGGAGTTACGCAAGATCCAGGGCAAGCTGCAGGGCAATCCTTTCAGCGGAGAGGTGGTATATAGGAACTTCGCCAACCCAGACCTGCAGGTGCAGTTGAAAGCCCAAGTTGATGTGGGGCACGTTTTGGGGCTGTTTCCGGTAAAAGACATCAAAAGCGGAAGCGGGCAGGCTCAGGTGCAGTTCGCCTTCAGTGGAAATGTAGGGGCCTTCAGGAGAAACCCTAATGGGGCGGGAATCAGCGCCAGCGGCGAGGCTACCTTGAAACAAGTGCGCCTGCAGTTAAGGCAGCACCCGGTGCCTTTGACGAACCTGACCGGCTCGTTCCTGTTCCGGAAGAATGACGTGGCGGTCTCCGGTCTCAAGGGCCGCATGGGCAACTCTGATTTTCAGGCCAATGGTACTCTCCATAACGTGCTGGCCTGGCTTTTCCTGAAGAACCAGACGCTGCGGGTAGGGGCAGAGGTGAAGGTTGGGTCTCTGGATTTAAATCAGGTGTTGACGGCTTCCTCGGGCGCGAAAAGTCTATCTGGTTTAGGAAAAGGCAAGGTAGCTTCTTCCTACGCGTTCAACATGCCCGCCCGGCTGGAGTTAGACCTTAAAACCTCGGCGCAAAAAGTGAAATTCAGGCGGTTTAGAGGCAGGCAATTACACGGGCGCATCCAGCTCAAAGACAAGGTGCTCTCTACCCCCGGAATGGCGGTGCAAGCCGGTGGAGGGACTTTCAGTATCCGGGGCCGGATGGATGCCCGCAGGCCGTTGATCAAGGTCACCTCTGTCGCTAACCTGGAGAACATCCGGGTGGACAGCCTCTTTTATGTGTTCGAGGATTTCGGGCAGAACTTTATCATGCAACGGCACCTGCGCGGCGAGCTAACGGCCCAGATTGAGTCAGACACCTACCTGGACCATCACCTGTCACCCCGAACCGATCTGGTGCAGGCCCAGGTTAAAACCATCCTGCGGAACGGCCAGCTGATCCAATTCGCGCCCATGCAGAAACTCAGTTTGTTTGTGAAACGCGACGAGCTGGCGAATCTCCGGTTCTCTGAGATCAGGAACAACTTCTACATCAGGAACCGCATCGTCTACATCCCCGAGATGGAAATCAAATCCAGCGCCACCCGTTTGTCATCTATGTCGGTCTCGGGCACGCACACCTTTGACCAGGTAATGGACTACCACGTGCGTCTGCCGCTCAAAGCCAACCGCCGCGACAAAGACGAACGCTTTGGCGTGGTAGCCGCCGGGCCCACCTACAACCCCAACTTGTTCCTCACCATCAAAGGCCGGGAAGGCAACTTCAAAGTAGCCTATGACCAGCAGCGGGTAAAACAGAAAGTGGCCACTGACCTGAAGCGCGAGAAGAAGGTGCTAAAGGAAATTCTCCAAGGCAAACATCCAGAAAAGAAAGAAACCAAAACCGTAAAGCCCTCAACAGAATACTTTGAGTTTTAAGGCTGTTTTGTAGAAAACGGCTTGGAAACGCCTTTTGAATTTGGTCTCCTTTTCAGAATATGGGCGGGAAACGATGCTCTATGTTAGAAGTCTTTCTATCTTGCTTTTCAGCCAGCACCTTAATCCCCTATGAGAAAAATACACCATCGGCTTCTGCCGTTTCTGTGGCTTGGGCTTTTTGCCTGTCAGACCAACCCAACTGCTACTACCCAAAGCGCCTCGGCGGATGCCAAAGTCTATTACCCCGAGAAAGGCGATAAATGGGAGCAGAGAACGCCAGAGCAGGTAGGCATGGACCCCGAGTTGCTGTCACAGGCGGTGCTGTACGCCCAAACCCAGGAAACCAAGATGCCGAAGGATTTCTCCACCCAGGAAGAAATCTTCGGGAAGTTGCTGGGGCCGATTCCTAAAAGCCGGGCGGGCACCAACGGCATCATCCTGCGACACGGCTACATTGTGGCCGAGTGGGGCGATACCAAGAGCGTAGATCCCACCTACAGCATCGCCAAAAGTTTTCTGTCTACCATCCTGGGCGTGACCCTGGACAAAGGCATGATCAAAGACATCAACGATCCGGTGGCCAACTACATCAAAGACGGCGGCTATGACTCGGAGCACAACCGCAAAGTGACCTGGCACCACCACGCCCAACAGACAAGCGAGTGGGAAGGAGAACTCTTCGGGAAGACGCACACGTTTGTGGGGAAAGAGGAATTTGGCAACGGCGAACGCAAACCAAGAGAACTCAAAGAGCCCGGCACCTTCTATGAGTACAACGATGTGCGCATTAATCGCTTTTCTCTATCACTGCTGCGCCTCTGGAAAAAGCCCCTGCCAGAGGTCCTGAAAGAGCAGATCATGAACCCTATTGGCGCTTCTGATACGTGGCAGTACCTGCCCTATAAGAACTCTTACGTGGACGTAGACGGCAAACAATTGCCCAGCGTAAGCGGCGGTACCCGTTGGGGCGGCGGCCTCTGGATCAACACCCGTGACGAAGCCCGTTTCGGCTATCTGTTCCTGCGGGAAGGCAAGTGGAAGAACAAGCAGATCGTGTCTAAAGAATGGGTGAAGAAAGCGACCACGCCCGGCCCGCATGGCCCTGATTACGGCTATCTCTGGTGGCTGAACACCCAGAAAAAGCAATGGTCTAGTGCCCCGGCCACTAGTTTTGCGGCATTGGGCGCGGGTTCCAACACCATTTGGGTAGATCCGGAGCATGATCTAGTGGTGGTATGGCGCTGGCACGGCACCAACGGAGACGAGTTCTTCAAGCGCATTCTGGCCTCGGTAAAGAAGTAAAGAGAAGAGGGAATTCTGTTGGCGTTTAGGGCTGGTTTTCAGAAAAAGCGGCCCTAAACGCCAACTCGTTTTAAGCCGTGTCGTTTGTGTAATTCTACACCAACACATTGAAACTATGGCTGAAGAAACCACCACTCTTTTGAAAGATTACTCAGATCAGGAAAAAGGAGCTTACCTGGGCGCATTGGCGACCATTGCCTCGGCAGACGGACATGTGTCTGAAGACGAAATTCAGTTTCTGCAACTCACCAGCGAAGCGGCAGAACTGCCCGAGAACCTACAGCAGGAAATTATCTCTATCGCTAAAAATCCTTCCCAAATAAGTCTGCAACGGTGCCTGGATGTGCTCAAAGGCAGCCCGCTGCGGTTCTCTTTCATCACCGATATTATCAGCTTCGCGAAGTCTGACGGGCAGTACACCGCCGATGAACAGCAGCGTATTGCGGAGGTAAGCAAATACCTGGGCATTGACCAGAAACAGTTCAGCATTCTGGACCAGTTTGTGGACAAAGCCAACCAAGCCCAGCAACAAGGCGAAGACCCAACTTCGCAATCGTTCCTGAATAAAAGCGGTTTTGGCGATATGTTCAAGAATTCTGGCATTTCCACGGGCATGGTGACCGGGATGTTGGGCGTTCTGGCTCCCATTGTGATCAGTGGCATGATGAACCGACGCCGGGGCGGATATGGCGGCGGTTACGGCGGTGGAATGATGGGTGGCGGCATGGGCATGGGCGGAGGCTTAGGCGGATTGCTGGGCGGCCTGTTAGGCGGCGGAATGGGAGGCGGAATGATGGGCAGAGGCGGCATGTACGGCGGTGGCCGCATGGGTGGCCTGGGCTCCATGGCTTCCATTCTGGGCGGCTTAGGCGGCCGACGTGGCTATGGCTCCGGAATGGGCGGCGGAGGCTTAGGCAGCCTGCTAGGCGGTATTCTGGGCGGCGGCCGAAGAGGCTCCGGCTGGTAACAGTAATCCCATTCTCAAAGCACTCCCTGTTTAGTGGCCAATTCTGTAAAATCAGCCGCTAAACAGGGAGTTTGCTTTAACATTGGGCGAACCCCAAAATGATGTTTCTGAAGAGAAATGTCTGTTGCCTTTGTTGGGGATGATACTATAATTGTGGGGCCAAGAAAGAATGTGTACGACGTTACAGGGTAACGTCGCTACGGAATAACCCGGCCATGTAGTCTCGTTACCCTGTAAGGAGGTACTTGCGAAAGGGCAACCCCAAGGGATTGCCCCTACCTCAGCCGCCGGTCATCAGACTCATCTCCACATCTTCAAATCAGCTACTCTTCCTGCTTCACGAACACGGTCTGGCTTGGTAACGCGAACTTGGCGCCGTGTTTTTCCACAATCTCCACAATCTGGTAGTTAATCTCCTCTTTCACGTCAATGTACTGGTCGTAGTCAATGGTGTCGATGAAGTACAGCACCATAATTTCTTTGGAGTGAGGACCTAGGTTGAAGAACCGCACGCGGCCATCCTGGTTTGTGCGTGGGTAGGCATCTATCAAGGCTTGGATATCAGTGACAATGGCTTTCAGTTGTTCCGAGGTGGTGTTGTAAGTAAGCATCAAGTCAAACTTTACCCGTCGGAAGGTGCGCAGCGTGAGGTTGTCCAGTGGTTTATCAATCATGCTTTTGTTGGGCAGCGTCACGTAGCTTTTCTCCAGCGTCCGGATGCGGGTACTTCTAAAACCGATTTTCTCCACGGTGCCGGTTATCTCGCCCACCTGCACCAGGTCGCCCACCACAAACGGATGATCCAGGAAAATGGTGAAAGAGGCCAATAGGTTCTCCAAACTTTCCTTCGCGGCAAACGCGATGGCCAAACCACCTACTCCCAGACCAGCTACCAAACCGGCTACGTTCACCTTAAACACCGCCCCCAAAATCACGAAGAACCCGATGATGACGAGAATCACCTTGGTGAAATCCACGAAGAACGGCACCAGTTGGTCATCTAGCTTGGAGAGCGTTTTAGCGGCTCTTTTGGAAAACATCATCCCGATGAAGTCCACCAGCCGCAAGATGACCCACGTAAGCGAGCAGATCAGGAAAATGCTGTAGATGCGTTGCAGCACGCGCTTGAGGCCCAGCTCTTCTTTCCCCGGCAACCCCAGTTCCGGCGGATAGTTGAGGTTGTCAAAGGCGATGTAGAGAAACACCAAAAAGGCAAGCACCTCCAGCGGAGTCACCAGCAGCCGCTTGAACTCCTCTTTGGTCACATCTTGGTTGATGCGCTTGATGATTCCCCGGAACAGGATGGTAGACAGCAGCCGCGAGGCCACCGTTTTGAACAGGAAACCGCACAGCATGATCCCCACGAAAATGAGGTATTGCTGCACCGTATTTCCCAGAAAGACAAAGCGTAAAATATCTGAAACCTGGTTCTGCATCTGTTAAAAGTTTGGCTGCCTGCAACCAATACATGGAGACAAGGGTCTTACAAGAAATGAATGGCAAATCTATGAAACGAAAAATCTTATTCCAGCTTTTTGCCCTAGGGCTGTTCCTCAGCGTGACCGCCTGCCAGATTCCCGAAAACGATATCACCCAGGAGGCGGAGCAAACTGCCGAGACCGGTGGTCAGTGGCTCGCCTTCGCTGAACTTCAGTGCGGGAACAACCCCTGGGGGTACTGCAATACAACTCCAGACACGAAAGTTTGCGTGAAAAAGTATGTGCAGGACCAGGGATTTACCGTTTTAGAGGTCACCCTCACACCGGCTCCCGCTGATCTGGTCACCTGTGCCGCCTGCCATTGCCCCACCGGCCGCACCTTCAAAGTAAGGGTGCAGGAAGCCGATGTAACTAAGCTGGAGAAGGTAGGGTTCAAAAAGCAATAAGCATTAACCCCGCACAAAATTTTCCTCAGGGCTAACCTTTATCTGGACAACATTTTCCTATCCGGAAGGAACGCTTTAAAACGCATCTGCCATTTCAAGCCTGGTTTCTGTAAAACCGGCCCGAAACGGCAGATATGTTTTATAATATACAGCCCCTCGTTTCGGCTGATCTCTCTGAAACCAGGCCCGAAACTAAGTTTTGAGTTACAACAACTGGCTTAAGGCAATTTCGAAGCACGTCTTGGCGATCTCGGTTTTCTGCGGATTGCGTACGTGAGCTTTCTCCAGCGCCAGCCTGATGGTGCGGGCGATATCAGTGAAGATGGCTTCATCCGTGATTTCCACATCCTGCTCCATCAAGTAGGCAAACACGCGCGCCATGCCGCAGTTGGCCACAAAATCTGGAATGACGGATACCTGCTGATCGGCGAACTCGCCGGTAGCCCCGAAGAAAATCTCCGGATCTTTGAACGGCACGTTGGCTCCGCTGGAAATCACCTCCAGACCGTTCCGTTGCATGCGCTCCACCTGCTCGGTAGATACCAGCCGCGAAGCCGCCGCCGGAATAAAAATCTCGGACTTCAAATCCCAGACGCGGGTATTCACCTCCTCAAAAGACAGTAGGTTCTCGGCCTGCAGGGCATTGCCCACGCGGTTAAGGAAAAGCTGAGTGATTTCCTCGGCAGAGAAGCCCTCTTCGTTGATCAGTCCGCCGGCTCGGTCAATAATGCCCACAATTTTCACGCCCTCCGAGGCCAGATAATAGGCCGCCGCCGCGCCCACGTTGCCCCACCCCTGTATAATTGCCCGTTTGCCTTGCAGCCCGCCACCCCACAGTTCATAGTAATGGGCTACCGCTTTGGCCACGCCGTAGCCCGTGATCATATCGGCCACGGTGTATTTGCGGGGCAGGGAAGGAGAAAAATGTGCGTCTTCCAGCACTTTACTCACACCTTGGCGCAACTGGCCCAACTTATTTATTTTCTGCGGCTCGGTAGCCTTGAAGTGTCCGTTCACAATGCCCTCCTGCGGATGCCACAGGCCGTATTCCTCGGTAATGGGAATCACCTCATGAATCTCGTCCACGTTCAGGTCGCCGCCGGTGCCGTAATAATTCTTGAGCAACGGGTACACCGCCCGGTACCAACGCTCCAACACGCCTTGCTTTCTTGGGTCTGCCGGATCAAAGTTGATTCCTGACTTTGCGCCGCCAATGGCCGGGCCTGATACCGTGAACTTCACCTCCATGGTTTTCGCCAGCGATTCTACCTCGCGTTTGTCCAAGCCTTTGCGCATGCGCGTTCCGCCTCCGGCCGCGCCGCCGCGCAACGAATTGATGACCACCCAGCCTTCGGCCTCGGTTTCAGCATCTTTCCACTCAAAAACGATTTCGGGGCGCTTGTTCTCAAATTTGGCGAGGAGGTCTTTCATAGCAAGAAGGGGTTCTTTGTTGTTTGGGTGCAAAGGTACAGGTTAACGGCTGTTTGTTTTTAGAGAATTTGAAGTTTCAGGTTGATGGGAGGGAAGTGTCCTTACGGTTGATGTGAGAGAAGTGTCAATACCGTTACACTTTTACAGGCGCAGGGTTGGTTTGTCTTGTGCATGCAGTTGGCTTGTGCTGGCGAAGGGCTGCAGTTTGCGTAGGTGCATGAGCAGTGTTGTTGCATAGCTGAGCTCCGAGCGCTCACGGCCGCGAGGCCCCGCCTTCCGGCATCGCGCTGTGCCAGCTTCCTTTGCTCCTTTCAGTCGCAATGCCTGTCGGCACCGGAACCTGCCTAGGCGCTCACCCGAAAGACTGGAAACAGGAATGCGCTAAAAGACTTAATAAAACCTCAACCTTCCCTCCTTTCCATGGTTCAAGTCTGTGACTTGGACCTACTATGACCGGCAGTTTGCAAAGCAGTGAGGCGAGAGCCTCAGGAGTGTGTTTAGGACCTTCTTTCGAGAAAACTGGCCCTAAATTCAGCTCCAGTAAATGGCGCCGCCGCAGTTGTCATGATGGGCACCGGTGACGCTGCGCAGGCAGTTGGGTTCCTGGCGCCAGCGCAATACACCCAGGAAAGCGAAGATGAGGGCTTCCTTAAAATTTACTAATTCGGGCTTGGGTACTACTACCTCAAAATTGGGACCTAAGTACTGCCTGATTTGCTCTACCAAAAAGGAGTTGAAGGCACCACCGCCGGTAAGCAGCAGTTTGCCCTGGTTCTGGGGCGTGTAGCGTTGCACCGATTGCGCGATCTGGAAGGCCATGTGGTGGCAGGCGGTGTGCAATTTGTCCTGAACCGAAGCGTTAAAAGCCTGCAGGGTTTTCAGGCTATGCACATCGGCCCACTCTTTTCCGATGGATTTCGGGAAAGGGGCTGTGAAATAGGCTGGTTCGTTGAGTTGGTCGAAAAGGGCTTGGTGGAACTGGCCGGAGCGGGCAAAGTCGCCGTTGCGGTCATAAGGTTGGCCCAGTTGCTCGGCTAAGGGGTTCAGGAGCATGTTGCAGCACGAGATATCAAAGGCCACGCGGCGGTCTTCGCCTTCCTGCGAGATGTTGGAGATGCCGCCCAGGTTGAGGCAGAAGTCGTACTCAGAAAACAAAAGCCGGTCCCCGATGGGCACGAGCGGCGCGCCTTGTCCGCCCAGGGCGATGTCCAGCGTCCGGAAGTCGCAGATGACGGGCAGACTGGCGGCGGCAGCCAGGTAGGCGCCGCTTCCTACCTGAAAGGTGAGGTGCTGCTGGGGCTGGTGGAAAACGGTATGCCCGTGCGAGGCCACAAAGTCTACCTGCAGCTGGTGACGATCTACAAAAGCACTGACTAACTCGCCCAAATAGTGCCCGTAAGCCCGATCCGTAGAAATTATTTCGGCGGCTGTGACCTCTGTAAGGCCCACCAGGCGCTGTTCCCAAATATTTGAATATGGAACTGTTTCAGTATTAAGTATTTTATATATCCAATTGTCATCATTATACGTAAATCTGCAATAAGCCAAGTCAACTCCGTCTAACGAAGTACCCGACATAATACCTATAACATGGTAAGTCGCCATGCGTTAAAGTAACGTAATGTTCAGGTATGAAGCAAAGCGGGTTGCAGGGCGGGTTTAAAGGCGCGGTGACGCGTCTATTGTAGTATTGATTTTTGTGTGTCCTTATGAAAAGTTTATTATCCAGAGTGGAATCTAAGAAGATTGATAAGGCTGCGTCTATGCTGAAGGTGTTGGCGCACCCAAAAAGGCTGGCCATCGTGGATCTTCTGGGTAAGGAAGACAAGATGACTGTGACAGAGATTTACCAGTACCTGGATCTGCCGCAGGCCATCGCTTCACAGCATTTGATCACGCTGAAAGACAAGGGGGTGCTCTCGTCCTTCAAAGTTGGCACCAAAATCTATTATTCCCTATCCATCCCGAAGCTGATTGATGTGATTGACTGCCTGGAGGAGTGTTGCGGCGACCTGTAATGTTTCTGCCTGCCTCGGAGTAGTTTCCCTCTCTCATCAAGTAAGTATCCCCCAGAACCGTTTCCAGCCTGTTTCTAAGGAAGTAGGCCAGAAACGGTTTTATTTTTTAGGCGGGTACTATATTAAAAGTAAAGCAAATGGCTGTGCATTCCCACTAAAGGCCGAAACCTGTGTACTGCAAAGATTTTGTTGGTAGAAGAGTGTTCCTGTTAAAGTCTCCTTATCTTAACTATTCCTATCCAACACTATACCTCAGATTTATAGCTGCTTTTCCTATGGATTGCTTCCGCAGTACGTTCGTTTTTATAAGGTGCCTAAGAAGCGCTTGCCTTCTGCTTTTCTTCGTCTTTTCCTGCTCCGATGATGATGATGGCGGGCCAAGGCTCCCCGAGGCCACCCGGCAAGGGTTGAACACCTTCGGCTGTTTGGTGAATGGGAAGGTACATGTGCCTAAGGGGGGCAGTATTTGGAGCGATAAATCCTACGAGTGCTACAACATGTACCTCTTCCAGTCCTACAACCCTGTAAAAGGCTGGTTTTTCAAAGTGTCCGCCTCAGACTTGGAAGACCAAAATAAGCCAATGGTGTCGTTAGGCACTTACGCACTGGAGATCATGGAGGGGGGAGTGTACCCCCTGACTACTCCTTACATCGAGGGCAAAGCCTTCGGGGATTACTTCCAAAAGGCCCCAGTCGGGCTGGAAGAGTACAGCGTATCCTCGCCGCTCAAAGGCGAATTGCGCATCACCAGGTTGGACCACCAGAAGAGAATCGTGGCGGGTGCGTTCTGGTTTGACGCGATAAATGCAGTGGGCGATAAGGTAAAAGTGCGCGAGGGCCGCTTCGACATGAAGTTTTAAGGTCGATTTTAGAAAATCAACCTTAAAACGAATTAGTATCCATTGGTTACTCTTTATACTTCAACACCAGCACTGCCGGTACAGGCCGTTGACCTTCTTTGTCTGAGGGTTTGATGGTGTCTTTGCCTTTCACGTACAGCGCGCTGGAGCCGCCTCCGTCAAGGTTCAAGGCCTCCCGGCAACCTAATTCCACCATCAAACGGGCCAGTTGCTCTAAGCTGGCACCCTCGGCAACGCCTTTGTTGCGACCTTCCACCATTAAAATGATCAGTTTCTGATCTGGGGTGTATCCCATGACGGTACGCGGGTTCGGCCCGATGAAACTGGCACCGCCGCGCATTTCTTCCTCTGCCGTGATATGTGCTTTGCCGTCCTGCACCAAAACCGGGCCGCCACCTACTGCCACCCGTGGTTTCCAGCGTTTCATGTTTCTGGCCGTGCGTCTGGAAGGTGCCGGATTTGGTTGGCCGTTGGCTCTGACGGCGTAGGGTGCAGTTAACTCCATGGTTTTCTTCTTCTTGCCCACGTTGTAGGCCCAAGCTACATCGGCGGTGCGGTTCCGGAAGAACCCGATGGCGCCGGTGGTGGGATAGTAGGTGAGCGTATCCGGCCCGTTCGGGTTTTTGCGCCTGACCGGCGCTTGTGGGGCCAAAACCTTGCCGTTGTTGATGACCAGGTTGAGGTTGCTGTTATCAGCGAAGGAGAAAAAGGTAGTGTTCACCACGGCCAGCACGTTGCCGGTTTCCTGCTCATAGTACTGTTTGGGCGTGTAGCGCTTGCCGTTGCCTATTCTGGTCAGGATCTCCAGTTTAGGGTCTTTCAGGTCTGCTTCCAGGTAGTAGGCTCTAAACGGTTTGCCGTCCAGGGAATCTGCGGTAAAGAACACTTTCACCGAGGCCGGCAGCCCTGCCTGATGTTCTGGGGAGGGTTGCCATTTTACTTGCGCAAATCCGGAAAGGGAAATGAAGGCAAAGCAGAGGACGAAGAGCTTTTTCATGACGCCAAGATAAAGCGTAGATGGTCAGGTTTTCTGTTTTAGCCTTCTTTTCAGGAAAACAGGCTTGAACCGAGGGTGTGGTGATTTTTGGTGTTTGCCTTTTGTGCTTTGGTGGAACCATCTGGATTGTTGGTGATAACACCAACAATGGCAAGTAAGACAGTCGGGAAACGAATGTAGGGGCAATCCCTTGAGGTCGCCCTTTACTTTTGCCACAGCATAGGGCAACCACAGAGGATTGCCCCTGCAAGCACCTGCAACATTAACTCCCAGCGGTTTAGGGCATCCACAAAAAAATCGGGACGCTCTTTGGAGGAACGTCCCGATTTTAGGGGTGATTTTATGAAAACAGGCGCTAAACGTGGCTTTCAGCCGATTGTTTCTCCAGGTCGAAGAGGTCGGTGAGCACGTCAATAAGGGTTTCTGCTTCGCCGCGTTTGCAGGCGGCCTTGAGCTGCAGTACCGGCAGTTTGATGATTTTCTGCATCATGGATTTGGTGACCTCGTCCATGTGCTTGGCTTCCTCAGCGGAAAGCTTTTTCATGTAGCGGGCCATTTCCTCCTGACGGATGGTTTCCAGTGCATTCTTCAGTTTCTGGATGGTTGGGGAAACGTTCATCTCCTTTGTCCAGTCCTGGAAACCTGCGATTGACTCCTTGATGATCTGCTTTACCTGAGGCACGGAGTCCAGACGGCGCTGCAGGGCCTCGGAGGCTTTGTTCTGGATGGTATCGATGTTATACACCAGCACGCCCGGAATCTGCTCTACCTGCGGTTCTACGCTGCGCGGTACGCTCAGGTCAATGAAGAACTTGTAGGTCAATACATTCAGGCGGCTCACCATTTCTTTGGTGAAGAACGGCTCGTCGCGGGCCACGGAGGAGATGATGACATCGGCCTCTTTCATGGCTTCCACCAGGTTCTCGAACGGCACTACTTCCAGTTTGCATTCCTCGGCCAGGAGCTCGGCTTTGGCTTTGGTGCGGTTAGAGATCTTTACGTTCTGGAAGTTGGAATCTGAGAGGTGACGGCAAACATCAGCCCCAATCTCGCCTAAGCCTACCACCAATACTTTAGGGTTGGCGATATCGGCGGTGAGGCTTTCTACCAGTTCCAGGGCAGCGTAAGACGTGGAGGCGGCTCCGTCACGGAACGAGGTCTCCTGTACTACGCGCTTGTTGGTGAAGAAGATGGTGTGCAGTAGGCGGTGCAGGAACGGTCCGGCAGCCTCGTTGTCCACACTCCACTGGTAGGCTTGTTTTACCTGATTGGAGATCTGCATATCGCCCACCACCTGCGCGTCAAGGCCCATGGCCACGTTGAACAGGTGCTGCACGGCATCAGCGTGCTCGTTTACGATGGTGAAATAATCCAGGTACTGGGAAATATCGGAAATACCCTTGCTGATGCCCAGCAGCTTCACGATCTCGTGGCTGTAGTCATCGTCAGAGGTATAATAGACCTCGGTGCGGTTGCACGTGGATAGCACTAAAATGTCAGTTGCCTGAATGAAATTTTTGAGCGTTTGCAGGAACTGTCGGCACGACCCCTCATCCAAGGCGATAAGCTCTCTTATGTCTAAGGGAGCTTTTTTATGTGAAAGACTGACGGCTCTAAAATTGTGAAGCATACGGCAGTTTTAGAATAGCATGCAAAATTACGGCGCGATCTTTTAATAATGAATTACTTTTGTATCTTTCTTTTATTTATACTCATTACAAATTGCGCAGAACAGACGCTTCTGCTGCTATCTTCGTTTAGAGAGAACACAATCACTAGACGGGCGTATCTCTTCTAGCGTTGCCTTTGTACATGATCCCGACCTCCATTTATTCCAAGAAATCTAGGTTAAAGCTCCTGATTATCGCGGTTGCCCTTTTTATAGGTGCCGCTACGGTTATTTACACCAACCTACTGGTAGCTAAACTCTCTGAACGTGAGCAACAATTGATTGACTTGTACGCCAAAGGTTTGCGCTACATGATCAACGCCGAGATTGACTCAGACAACCTGGTGTTCATTCAGGAAGAGATTATTGACGCGAACCGCTCGGTGCCAGTGATCCAGACCGATGAAAAGGAGAACGTCATCGCCTATAAGAACCTAGATATTCCCGAAAAGATTTCCGAAAACCGGAAAAAAAGGCTTCTACAGCGCGAAATAGCCAAGATGAAAGCGCAGCACAAGCCTATTGTGGTGTCTTATCAGCAGGAGTTCAAGAACTACATTTTCTACAAAGATTCTGAGTTGCTCACGCAGTTGCGGTATTATCCATATGTGCAGCTCACGGTCATTGCCTGTCTCTCTGTCATTGCCTACTACGCCTTCAGTTACTCGCGCAAAGCCGAGCAGAACCGCGTTTGGGTGGGTCTGGCCAAGGAAACCGCGCACCAGTTGGGCACGCCATTGTCTTCATTGATGGCCTGGTACGAGTACCTGAAAGGTAGCCCGAGGTTTGAGAACGAGCCTATTATAGAGGAGCTGGGCAAGGATGTACGCCGCCTGGAAATTATCACCGAGCGTTTCTCCAATATCGGGTCGGTGCCGGTGCTCAAAGACGAGCCGCTGCAACGGGTGCTGGAAAATGCCATAGGGTATCTGCGCAACCGCGTCTCCAACAAAGTGGCTTTCTCTATAGAATCTGAGTTTCCGCCCGAGACCACGGCCAAAGTCAACATTCCGCTGTTTGAGTGGGTGATTGAGAACATCTGCAAAAACGCTGTAGACGCCATGGAGGGCAAAGGCAGCATCACGCTTCGACTAGTGAAAGCCAATATAAAGGATGCTATCGCGCTGGATATTCAGGATACGGGGAAAGGCATTCCGAAGACCAAGCAGGAAGAGGTGTTCGTGCCCGGTTACACCACCAAGAAACGCGGCTGGGGTTTAGGCCTGGCTCTTGCCAAGCGGATTATCGAAAACTACCACCAGGGCCGCTTGTTTGTGAAGTCCTCTGAGGTTGGGAAAGGCACTACATTCCGGGTGGTGTTGAACCGATAAGGCATTTAGAGGCTGTTTTCGGGAAAAGAGGCTAAAAACTTAATTCCGGAAGAGGGTCCGGAGTTTGTAGAACATGCTTCGGGGCGAGTACCATTTAGCGTGATAGCCACCCACTATCACACTTTCTCCCAAGGCTTGGGCATCTAAGTTCAGTAGAACAGGTTCATCTGGAGCTTTAAGCAGCTTATCCAAGTTCCTCTCCTGAGGCACATAGCCTATAAAAGAGAAAATCAATGCTGGATTTTCGTGAGGCAAATTTGCGGGAACCCGAAGCGAAAAATAGCCATCTGCATCTGTTAAGGTAACAATAGTAGTGCCTTTGATTTGTATGGTTACTCCTGGCAAAGAGATTTGCTCCTTGGCATCCAAAACCCTTCCTTTGAGAGTTAAGAGGCTATCTTGTGTTGAAAATTCTTTTTGGGCTTCTTCCTGTTCTTGGGTTGTAACTGAGATCGGCGTAGAATTAGAAGCTTCTGCCTCCACGGACTTCGAACTGAGCCAGACGGCTAAGGCCAATGTCATTGTCTTCCAAGTCCATCGGTTTCTGGAGGCAGAAACAGAAACCAGCTCTCTTTCTAGCTGTTTTTGGCTAAACCGTCCGCAAGTATTGCCTTTCTTTTGTTCCAGCCAATCCACCACTTCGGCATCTGACATCGCGGTGAAATCCATCACTGTTTTAGAGCAACTTTGGCAAAAACGGCCCTGGTTCTGAGGAGTCATGGCCTGCCAATTCTGGTGGCAGGGCTGGGGCACGGAGACGGTGAGGCGGCGGGTTGGCATGGCTCGATGGTTTGTCTAAATATAGGGAGTTTCGCCGCTTTCAGAATATTTTCCTTAACTTTTACCCTGAATTTCTACACCAAATAGAACCTGTGAGCTTTAAAAGTCTTTTCCGCCGCAAGAGTTTATCCGCTGTTTTGCATACCCCACCTGCCGATGTCGCCGTCCACCCTGGAGCGGTAGAAGAAGGTTTGGAACGTAATCTTACCGTCAGAGACTTGACTTCCCTGGGGATTGCGGCCATCATTGGCGCGGGTATCTTTAGTACCATTGGGAACGCGAGTTACGAGGGAGGCCCGGCGGTATCCATGCTGTTTGTCTTTACGGCCATTGCCTGTGCGTTCTCAGCGTTGTGTTACGCACAGTTTGCGGCCACCATTCCGGTGAGCGGATCGGCGTACACGTATGCGTACACCTCGTTTGGGGAACTGGCGGCCTGGATTATTGGCTGGGCCCTTATTATGGAATACACGGTGGGCAACATTGTGGTGGCCATCTCCTGGAGCGATTATTTTACCGGGCTTATGAGCGGCATCGGGATGGATATTCCGGTGTGGCTCACCATGGGTACCCAAAGCGCACACAAAGGCTACAATGAGGTGATGGCGCTTTTGCAGGCCGGGCAACCGCTCACGGCTGCAGATCCGGTGCAATTGGAGGCATACAACACGTGGCGGGCCGCCCCAGATTTTCTGGGCGGGAAACTGGTGATTGACCTGCCCGCGTTTATGATCAATGCTGTCATCACTACTTTGGTGTACATTGGTATAAAAGAGTCTAAAAACGCGTCTAACCTGCTGGTGCTGTTGAAAATGGCTGTGGTGTTGGTGGTGATAGCGGTAGGCGTTTTCTACGTGAGTCCGGCTAACTGGAGTCCTTTTGCTCCTAACGGCATCGGGGGCGTGTTGAAAGGCGTGTCAGCGGTGTTCTTCGCTTATATCGGGTTTGATGCCATCAGTACCACTGCCGAGGAATGCAAGAATCCACAACGAGATTTGCCCCGGGCTATGATTTACGCGCTCATCATCTGTACCGTGTTATATGTGATCATTACGCTGGTGCTTACCGGCATGGTGTCTTACAAAGAACTGGCCGTGGGCGATCCTTTAGCGTACGTTTTCACGAAAGTAGGCGTAGACTGGTTGGCCGGTGTAGTGGCGGTGAGTGCCATTTTTGCGATGGCCTCGGTGTTGCTGGTGTTCCAGATCGGGCAACCACGCATCTGGATGACCATGTCGCGCGATGGTTTGCTGCCTCCGGTTTTCTCTAAAGTACACCCTCGCTTCAGAACCCCTTCTTTCTCTACTATCGTGACCGGTCTCTTTGTGGGCGTTCCGGCCTTGCTGCTGAACATGGATTTGGTAATTGACCTTACCAGTATCGGGACGCTCTTCGCCTTCGCCCTGGTGTGTGGTGGTATCCTGATGATCGATCCGCAGGGTACTTCCGATGCGCGTTTCAAGGTGCCTTACCTGAACGGGAAATTCCTGGTGCCGTTGATTCTGGCCGTGATTGGCGGTTTGGTGTTGGTGTATAACCGCGAGGCCATTGATGCGTTCTGGAGTGCCGTGGCCTGGAAAGGCGGTTACGAGGAGTTTCGCCACCAGATTCCTATGTTGGTGTTCCTGATTTCCTGCGTGCTGATGGCCTGGGTTTCGTTCCGGAAAAATCTCTCGCTGTTGCCGGTGCTGGGGCTCCTGACCAACCTGTACCTCATGACCCAACTAGGCGTGAACAACTGGTTGCTGTTTTCTATTTGGTTGTTGATCGGGTTGGCTATTTACTTTGGGTACAGCTTCAAACACAGTAAGTTGGCCACCCGTGTGCCTGTGGTATAGCTTCTGCCGCAGGTATTTTGCGGAAAGCCGTACGTGGGAAGCATAAAAAGGTTTAAATTATTTTTCTTTATAACCCGATAGGTGGTATCTTGCTTATACTTGGGGCTGGCAGAACTGTGCGCTTGCCTGTTTAAAGCTTAGGCCGTGGTTGAGAGAGAGATATTAGAGAGCAATCTGCACCTGACGTACCGGAAAGATTTGGATATCCTGTTCCTGCGGTGGTTTCGGGACCCAGATTCTGTACAGCTTCGGCAAGGATACCTGCACGCCCTTGATTTAGCCAAAGAGGTAAGAACCGCCTATTACATGTTTGATTTACGCAGCCGGGGGCAGGTGTCTGCAGAAGACGAAGCCTGGTTACTGCAGACGTTCTTCCCGCTTCTAGAGGAGGAGTTGAACTATCCCAGCTATTACGCCAATCTGGTAACCCCCACCCATTATGCCTACATCCGCGACAATGTGGGGCTGGAACTTCTGGATAAGTATAGTGACCTCACCAAAATGGCCGTCTTTACGGCAGAGCAAGATGCCGTGGCCTGGCTCCTCAAATCCCGCGCCGACCGCTAGTTCCCGTTCCTTTATTTCGCCCGATTCACCAACAGCACTCCGCCCAGAATGACGGCCATGCCCACGTAGTGCATCAGGTGGATGGTTTCGCCATCGGCAACGCCCCAGATCAACGCCACAATGGGCATGAGGTAGGTAGAGGTGCTGGCAAACAGCGTGTTGGTCATGTGGATGAGCTTATTATAGAATACCAACCCAATGGCCGTACTGAACACGGCCAATAACGTAATGTACCCCAACGCTTCCCAAGCGGCAGGTTGCGTGGCCATCTTTTCCAGCGCCGGGGTGGTGCAGAGATAAGCAAATGCAATAGGGCCAACGGTAAGCAACGCCAGACTAGCCATGGTCAGCGGCTTGATGCCCGCCAAACAGTGTTTGATGATGTTCAAACTTCCGCCGTACAGTACCGTGGCCAACACCACGTACAAGCCATAAAAAGAGTTGGACGAGCTTTCCTGCGCGCTCCCCATGAAAATCAAGACAGCCGTGCCCACAATCCCAATCAGGATACCCAGCACCCGCAAAAGCGTGATCTTCTGCTGAAAGAAAATCGCCCCGATGATGAGCGTGAACAGCGCCGTAAGGGAATTCAGGACGCCCGCTAAGCCGCTCGCCAGCTGCGTCTCGGCGTAAGCGAACAGAAACGCCGGAATCAGGTTGCCAATCAATCCGCTCAGTAAAAGGAACTTCCATTGATGAGGCTTGGGCGCTTTCAACCCCTTTAAGGCAAAAGGCAGCAAAGCCAGCGTGGCGATGGTAATCCGGATGGCACCTAATTCATCGGAGGAAAAAACTTCCAGCCCTTTCTTGATCAAGATAAACGAGGTGCCCCAAATGAGCGCCAGGCCAATCAAGATCACCCACGCCAAAGTGGGGGTAGAGGTGGTGGAATGGGCAACGGCGGGGGAGGTAGTTTGGGTAGACACGGCGGCTGGGCGAAAATGGAAGGGCAAAGATACTATTTGCTGCTTACTAGTAAGTAGATGCAGAAAAGATATCAAAGGGTTTGGAGCCTAGTTTGCTAAAAATAGGCCTTAAGCGCCTCGCTTCTCCAAGGCGTCAGATCAAGCCTGTTTAGTAGGGAAGAAAAAGAAAAGCTTTTCGGGGCCGATTTTCGTAAATCAGCCCTGAAACGCTTCTTCGGTTTATAATTTAGAGCTTACGCCTCCGCGTACTCCATAGAATTAGCAATCTCGTCCAGAATGGCGTAGATTTCCTGCGGGTCTTCGGTCTGCACCAGGCGGGTTCGGTAGCCTTTCACATTAGGCAAACCTCTGAAGTAGTTGGCGTAATGGCGGCGCATCTCAAAGATGCCCAGGCGCGGGCCTTTCCACTCCAGACCTTTATCGAAGTGCATTTTGCACATGTCAATGCGCTCCTGAATAGTAGGCGGGGCCAGCAGCTCGCCGGTCTGCATGTAGTGCTTCACCTCCCGGAAAATCCATGGATACCCGATTGAGGCGCGGCCAATCATAACCCCATCCACGCCGTATTTATTTTTGTACTCCACGGCTTTCTCCGGAGTGTCAATGTCACCGTTCCCGAAAATAGGGATTTGGATGCGTGGGTTCTCTTTGATTTTCCGGATCAGGGTCCAGTCGGCCTCGCCTTTGTACATCTGTACGCGGGTGCGGCCGTGCACAGTCAAGGCTTTGATCCCGATGTCCTGCAAGCGTTCAGCTACTTCTTCTACGTTTTTGGTGGAATCGTCCCAGCCCAGACGGGTTTTCACGGTTACCGGTAAACCAAACGGCTCTACCGCCTGTACAATGGCCGAGGTCATGGCCACCATCTTAGGGATATCGCGCAGCAAGGCCGCGCCGGCACCTTTGCAGGCCACGTTTTTCACCGGGCAACCGTAGTTGATGTCAATTAAATCGGGGCCTACCTGCGCCGAGATCACCGCCGACTCGCGCATGGAGTCAATATCAGAACCGAAGATCTGGATCCCGATGGGCTGCTCGTAGTCAAAGATGTCCAATTTCTGGCGACTTTTGGCGGCATCCCGTATGAGGCCTTCAGAGGAGATGAACTCCGTATACATTAAGTCGGCGCCGTTGGCCTTGCACACTGCCCGGAAGGGTGGGTCGCTGACGTCTTCCATAGGCGCCAACAGCAGCGGGAAGTCCGGTAGCTCTATCTGACCGATTTTTACCACGTGATTGAGTTTAAATATTTCGCGTAAATTTACCTCATTAAAACCACACCGCCTATATGAAAGGTTTCATCTCACCTACGCTGCATCCGTTTAAGTCACTTTTGTTGTTCACGGGGTTTGTGGTGGCGGGCCTGTTCATCGGGAATTTCCTGGCCATGGTGTTGGTGAAAGTCCTGTGGGGTTTCGGGCTGATGGAGATTTCCCAGATGCTGTCCCGGCCCAGTGACTATCCTGAGAGCCGCAGCGCGTTGGTGCTGTTTCAGGGCGTGGTGCATTTGGTAGGCTTCACCATCGCTTCTCTTGCCTTTCTTCGGTTCAATGCCCATCGGCCGTATGATTTCCTTTCGCCCAGGTTGGCGGTTCCTTTCTATTTGATGCTGGCTAGTGCCTTGCTGCTGTTGGTGATCATGCCGGCGGCTTCCTGGGTAGTGCATTGGAACGCGAACATCGATTTCCCGTCTTTTCTGGAGGCGTTTGAGCGCTGGGCCAAAGCCAAAGAAGATGAACTGCGCGAGCTTACCCTGGAGTTGACTAAAATCAGCACTATTCCGCAGTTGATCCTGGGGCTGGTGGTATTTGCCGTGCTGCCCGCCATTGGCGAGGAGTTGGCCTTTAGAGGCATTGTGCAGCGGGAATTGCAGCGCTGGTGGCGTAACCCGCACCTAGGCATCTGGGTGGCGGCCATCGTCTTCGGAATTATTCACATGCAGTTCTATGGGGTGGTGCCGCGCATTCTGCTAGGGGTGTTGTTTGGGTACCTGTACTGGTGGTCTGGTAATATCTGGGTGCCTATCCTGGGGCACTTCATCAACAACGGCTTCATGGTGCTCATGATGTTCTTGGCGCAGCGCAATGCCGTGGCCATCAACGTGGAGTCTACCGAGCCCGAGAACCTGCCTTTGTCGCTGTTTTCGGTGGTGCTGAGTGCCGGTATCCTATACAGCCTGTACGCGGCCTTCCGTAGATTACCTTCTGCCGCCGTAGAGGAAGAGCCCCGTTTCTAACCTTGTTTTCAGAAATCAGCCCTAAAGCCGCAGGCGGGTTCTCCCTTGCGCCCTGGTGTTGCTTAATCCTTGTAAATGGAAAAAGAGAAAAAACAAATGAGTAATCTGCAGCAGCGCGTGCTGGCCGGAGCCATCGGTGGTGCTGTTTTCATAGGGGCCATTTACCTGAACGAGTGGACGTTTTTCGTGCTGTTTCTGGCGCTCACCATCCTAGGGCTGCTGGAATTTTACCGTTTACTTTCTTTCAGAGGGTTTCAGCCCAATCGGGTGATCGGTGCCTTGCTGGGCATTGGTTTGTACGGGTTGGGCTTTGCCGTGGAGCGCGGCGATGTCTCCAGTGACTGGCTTTTCCTGCTGCCGCCCGTGATGCTGCTGGCCTTGGTGGCCGAGCTGTACCGCAAAAAAGAGCAGCCCTTTACCAATGTGGCCCTCACACTGGTGGGTGTTTTCTACATCGCGGCTCCGTTTACGCTGTTGCACGTACTGGCTTTTCTGCCAGACAGATACAGCTGGCAGATTATTCTGGGTGTTATGTTCCTGATCTGGTCCTCAGACACAGGAGCCTATGCGGCGGGTAAAACCTTTGGGAAAAATAAATTATTTCCGCGTATTTCGCCCGGCAAAACCTGGGAGGGCTGGGTTGGCGGCGTGCTTTTGTCTTTGGGTGTGGCATGGATATTGTCCCTGTACTTCCATGACCTGGAACTGGAGCACTGGGTAGGCGTGGCCGTATTGGTTTCTGTGTTCGGGGTTTTGGGCGACTTAGTGGAATCCATGCTCAAAAGAAGCCTGGACGTGAAAGACTCTGGGACCCTCATTCCTGGGCACGGCGGCATCCTGGATCGGTTCGATAGCCTGATTCTGGTGGTACCCTTTTTAGTGGCTTTTTTAGAATTGGTGAAGTAAAATAACCTATTAATAAAAGCGCCAACATTAGTATTGTTTTGCAAAATTGGTAATTTTGGGGCCTGATATTTTCCCCTGATTAGCAAATTAATAATTTATGGCAGCATATAACAGTAAGATGGCTTATAAAGAACCAGCACCTATCAAGGACAAAGAGAATCCTTTTGAGTCCATGATGTCCCGTTTCAACATTGCGGCGGAAGTGCTGGGTTTGGATGACGATACCTATGAAGTTCTGAAATCGCCTACCCGTCAGGTAATTGTGAATTTACCCGTGACCATGGATGATGGCAGTGTGCGCGTATTTGAAGGCTTCCGGGTGGTGCACTCTAATATATTAGGCCCTTCTAAAGGTGGTATCCGGTATGACAAAGGCGTTTTCCTGGATGAGGTGAAAGCCCTGGCTGCCTGGATGACCTGGAAGTGTGCCGTAGTAGACATTCCGTACGGCGGAGCCAAAGGCGGAATCGTGTGTGATCCTACTGCCATGTCCGCCGGTGAGCTGGAGCGCTTGACCCGCGCCTATACCGTGGCTTTGATCGATACTTTTGGTCCTGACCAGGATATTCCGGCCCCGGATATGGGTACCGGTCCGCGCGAGATGGCCTGGTTGATGGACGAATACTCCAAAACCAAAGGCATGACCGTGAACTCCGTGGTAACAGGTAAGCCGTTGGTACTGGGCGGTTCTTTGGGCCGCGTAGAAGCGACCGGCCGCGGTGTGATGGTATCGGCGATGGCCGCGATGGAGAAACTGGGCATGAACCCAACCCAATCTACCGCTGCCGTGCAGGGCTTCGGGAACGTAGGTTCCTGGGCAGCGAAACTGTTGGCTGAGCGTGGGGTGAAAATCCTGGGCGTAAGCGACGTGAGCGGCGCTTACTGGAACGAAGGCGGCATCAACATTGAGGAAGCCATTGCCTATAAGAACGCGCATAACGGTCGTCTGGAAGGTTACGGGGGCGCAGAGCCCATCAGCAACGATGAGCTGTTGACCTCAGCGGTGGATTTATTAGTGCCGGCTGCCGTAGAAGACGTGATCACCGCCCGCAACGCGCACCAAATCCAGGCTAAACTGATCGTGGAAGGCGCCAACGGCCCAACCTCGGCTAACGCCGATAAGATCATCAATGAGAAAGGCATCATGGTAGTGCCTGATATTTTGGCCAACTCCGGCGGGGTGACCGTGTCTTACTTTGAGTGGGTGCAGAACCGTTTGGGCTACAAGTGGAGCCTGGACATGGTGACCGAACGCTCTGACCGGATCATGACTGAGGCCTTCAACAAAGTGTACGCTACGTCTCAGAAATACAACGTTCCCATGCGTATTGCCGCCTACATTGTGGCCATTGACAAGGTCGCGCAGACCTATAAATTCCGGGGCGGCTTCTAAGCAAGACACCCTGAGAAAGGATTGAAATTCATCTATTCTTGCCGCCTTCCGTCTTTTTTCTAGACAGGAGGCGGTTTTTTTTATATTTTTGTTGTTGAGCCCAACGCGTATCTGATGAAAATTCATAAAGAAGGACGAAAGATTCTGTTTTTTACCCTGTTAGGATTGCTGATTGTAAACATGCTGCTTTACTATTTCAACAGCGAGCACCTGACGTTCAATAGAATCTTCTCCGGCGTTTCGTTTATCGTTTTCCTGCTCATTCTGCAGTTTTTCCGGAGCCCGTACCGGAACCTGCTTCTGCACGAGGACCTGGTGGTAGCCCCCGCCGATGGCAAAGTAGTGGTGATTGAGAACGTGGAGGAACCGGAGTACTTCAACGATGTGCGCAAGCAGATTTCCATCTTCATGTCGCCCATCAACGTGCACATCACGCGTAACCCGGTTTCCGGAATCGTGAAGTATTTCAAATACCACCCCGGAAACTACTTTGTGGCCTGGCACCCAAAATCAAGCACCAAAAACGAGCGCACCACGGTAGTAGTGGAGTCTCTTGCTGGTCCCGAGGTGTTGTTCCGGCAGATCGCTGGTGCCATGGCGCGCCGAATTGTGTGGTATGTGACCGAGGGTGATGAAGTAAACCAGGGCGAGGAGTTTGGGTTCATCAAATTCGGCTCACGGGTAGACATCTTTGTTCCGGTAGACACCGAGGTGAAAGTAGAACTGGGTCAGAAAACCAAAGGCGGGCAGACCGTCATCGCCCAATTGAAAACCAGCAGTTCGGGCTCGTTCTTCGGGTAAGTTGGTATTACCTATCAAGACGTTTTCTGAGATTCAGATTTATATAAAATGAAGAAGCCTCATCTGGGAAAGATGAGGCTTCTTCATTTTAGTTTAGGGGTGTTTTCTAGAAATCAGGCCCAAATCGCTGATTCAAGAAGTCTTGCTACTTCATACGCGATACTTGAAGCTAGCTTAGAACCAGTTCTCGGCCATTTTCATCAATTGCTCCAGGTATTTCTGATCCACTTCGTCGAAATCATCCAGGCGGTCGCTGTCCACGTCCAATACCATTTTCACTTCGCCATCTTTGATCACCGGCACCACAATCTCGGATTTCGATGCGCTGCTGCAGGCGATGTGCCCCGGGAACGCTTCCACGTCTGGTACCAGAATGGTTTCGCGGCGGGTATAACAGGCACCGCAAACGCCTTTGTGGAACGGGATACGCGTGCAGGCCACCGGTCCCTGGAAAGGCCCCAGTACCAGTTGGTTTTCTTTCACCAGGTAAGCGCCCACCCAGAAAAAGTTGAACCCTTCTTTCAGAGCCGCCATCACATTGGAAAGATTGGCGATCAAATCGGTTTCCGGCGCTACCAGGGCTTCTATCTGCGGAAGCAGGGCTTTGTATTTCTCTTCTTTAGAGAGGGTCTTGTCAATAAATAAGTCTTCGGCCATGGGGAATGTGCTGATTTGTAAATGTGCTGATGTGCTGTTGTTCTGGGAAGCACAGCTTGTTCTTGAACGGCAAAGGTAGCCTCCCAAGTTTCCTGGAGCAACTGTCCTCTGGTATACCAAGGCAGCTAGGTGGGTTGCTTTTTGTTTCAGGGCCCTTTTCGAGAAAACAGGCTCAAAGAAAGAAGTCTGCTAAAGGAACTGGTGCTGGTTTCGATAAACCGTAAGTTCGTCGTCGCCTACCTTCATTCGGGAGGAAAAAGGCAAAGCCGGAAGTTGGGGAGCTTTAACGCCCTCTCCCAGCTTTTTCGGACTTTTCAGGACCCTGATTTCGTCCCAAAGGTTAGCCTGAAGAAACGCCTCCAGCAACAACGTTCCCCCTTCCACCAGCACCGACTGTACATTCCGTTGGTAAAGGTCGGTCAGCATCTGGGGTAAAAAGTCTTCATCGGGCGAAAGGATGGCAAACGTGGTCTGGATGGTGGCTTGTTTCTCTTGGTAAGTGTACACCAAGGTGGGCTGAGAATCGTCTAGCAAGTGATGGGTAGCCGGAATGTTCAGGTGTTTGTCGATGGCGATTCTTAGCGGAGCCGGACCGGGCCAGTGGCGGGTATTCAGTTGGGGGTTATCGTGGAGTGCCGTGCGAGTGCCCACCAGAATGGCCTGTTCCTCGGTGCGCCATTTATGGACAAGTTGTTTCGCCAAGGAGCCTGAGATCTGGGTGGCTTGATAGTTGGGCAGGGCAATAAACCCATCCGCTGATTCCGCCCATTTTAACACCAAATAGGGCCGTTTCCTGATCTGGAAAGTGAAAAAACGACGGTTCAACTCAAGGCCTTCTTCCTTCAATACCCCGATGTGAACTTTGCAGCCTGCCTCCGTTAGTTTCCGGATGCCCCGACCAGACACCAAAGGGTTGGGGTCAGTGTTGCAGATGACCACGTCCCGTACCCCGTGCTGGATCAGGAAATCGGCGCAGGGCGGAGTTTTGCCGTAGTGGGAGCAGGGCTCCAACGTCACATATACCTGGCAATGGGGAAGCAAGCTTTTATCCTGAACACTGTTGAGGGCATTCACCTCGGCATGCGGCCCTCCGTATCTCTGGTGCCACCCTTCCCCAATGATCTTGTTTTCATGGACCACCACGCAACCCACAATGGGGTTAGGGCGGGCCCAACTGGTACCAAGGGCAGCCAGGTCCAGAGCCCGTTGCATGTACTTCTCATCTCTGCTCATCTTGTGCATGTACGCGTTCTGGTTTATTCTTTGCCCGAATATCGGGTGTTTTTTCAGAAATTGCCCAAAACCGACTTTATGCAGACCATTGAAGCCTTACTGGAGAACCTAGCCCGCCAACTGGAGGCCTTTTATGAAAAGCCTGAAGCACGCACCATAGCTGACTGGGTCCTGGAGCATGCCTTAGGGGTGGGGAGATTTGAGTTGCTACAGCGACGGCGGGAAGAAGCCTCAACTGTGCTTGAGAAAAAGGTGCAAGGATATCAGGAACGACTGCTCCGGCATGAGCCCCTGCAGTATGTGTTAGGCGAAGCCTCCTTTTATGGACGTGAGTTTGTAGTGACCCCCTCTGTCCTGATTCCCCGTCCGGAGACGGAAGAGCTGGTACAACGCGTCATTAAAACCTATCAGCACCAACAAGGAGTTAAATTGTTGGACATCGGCACAGGCAGCGGGTGTATCCCTATTACTTTGGCGGCGGAGTTGCCTTCTGCGGAAGTCTGGGGACTGGATGTTTCTATTGAGGCCTTGGCTGTGGCAAAGCTGAATGCAGAAAAGCTCCAGCAGCGGGTAACTTGGCTCCAATACGATATCCTGCGTGAGCTTCCAGCCATAGAGATGGGAAGTTTAGATGCGGTGATCAGTAATCCGCCGTACGTGCTGGAAGACGAGAAAACCCAGATGCGCCAGAACGTGCTGGACTTTGAGCCGCACCTAGCCCTATTTGTCCCTAACCATGATCCTTTGCTTTTTTACCGCCGAATAGCCTTGGTGGCGCAGCAGTTCCTTAAGAGAGGCGGGAAGTTGTTCTTTGAGATCAATGAACGCTTTTCAAAGGAAACCCTGGAGATGTTGCAGGAAATGGGGTATGAAAACGTGCAAGTGTATGAAGATCTGCGGGGCAAAGACAGGATATTGGTGGCGGTTTGGCGTTGATTTCCTTTGAAGCATCATGAATATAACCACCTTACAGGAAATTATTATAAAAAGCCCTACCTTTGCGGCTGAAAAAATGATATCCAGATAAGAAGGTTATCCGTAAAGAGCTCGGCTCTTTAAACAAGCCCAGTACCTATGAACCAACCTGCTTCCGCGTACACCGCTCATGAAACCGCTGTCATTGACGAAGGTTGCCGCATTGGAGAAGGGACCAAGATCTGGCATTTCTCACATATCATGTCTGATTGTGTCATAGGCAAACGCTGTAATATTGGGCAGAATGTGGTGATTTCCCCCGGCGTCATTCTGGGGGAGAATGTCAAAATCCAAAATAACGTATCGGTTTACACCGGGGTGGTGTGCGAGGATGATGTTTTCCTGGGCCCTTCTATGGTGTTTACCAACGTGCTCAATCCCCGGAGCGCCATTAACCGTCGGGGCGAATACCTGAAGACTATTGTGCAAAAAGGAGCGAGCATCGGGGCCAATGCTACCGTGGTGTGCGGTCATACCATTGGAGCCTATGCCCTTATTGGTGCCGGAGCCGTGGTCACCAAAGATGTGCCTCCTTACGCGTTGGTGTACGGGAATCCTTCCAAACAGCATGGCTGGGTAAGCGAAGCCGGACATAAACTGGCCTTTGATGACCAAAACGAAGCCATCTGCCCAGAAACAGGTGAGAAATACGTTTTAGAGAATAATCAAGTAACTAAATCATCCATTCAAATAGATTAACTGTGTACCAGCAACTCCTCAACAAAGAAGCCAAATTAGCAGTCATCGGATTAGGATATGTAGGACTTCCCATTGCCCTGGAGTTCGCCAAACAAATCAGTGTTATCGGGTTTGACATCAATGCTCAGCGGGTTGAGTTGATGAAAAACAACGTGGACCCTAGCGGTGAGCTGGAGGCTTCTGCGTTTGAAGGGTGTGACATCACCTTCACCAACGACCTTGAAGTACTTAGAGAGGCCCGTTTCTTTATTGTAGCGGTTCCTACCCCTATTGATGCTTACGCTTTGCCAGACCTGAAGCCTTTGCTTGGAGCCTCTACCACCGTGGGTAAGGTTCTGAAAAAAGGTGATTTCGTGGTGTATGAGTCAACCGTGTACCCGGGCTGTACTGAAGAAGACTGTATTCCGGTATTGGAGCGCGAATCTGGTCTTAAATTCCACACCGATTTTAAAGTGGGTTACTCCCCAGAGCGCATCAACCCGGGCGACAAAGAGCACACGCTTACTAAGATCGTGAAAGTGGTATCTGGCTGCGATGAAGAATCTCTAGATATTATTGCTAAAGTTTACGAACTGGTGATTCAGGCCGGTGTGCACCGCGCTTCTTCCATCAAAGTGGCCGAGGCTGCCAAAATCATCGAGAACACGCAGCGTGACGTGAACATCGCTTTGATGAACGAGTTGTCCATCATCTTTGACAGGATGAACATCAACACCTATGAAGTGTTGGAGGCCTCCGGCACCAAATGGAACTTCCTGAAATTCTTCCCTGGCTTAGTAGGCGGTCACTGCATCGGCGTGGACCCTTACTACCTGACCTATAAAGCCAAAGCGTTGGGTTACGATTCCAAAATTATCCTGAGCGGCCGTACCATCAATGACGGTATGGGCGCGTATGTGGCCAGCAAAGCCATCAAGATGATGATCAAAGAAGGAAAAGCTATCTCTAAGGCCAAAGTACTAGTGATGGGAGCAACCTTCAAAGAAAATGTGGAAGACATCCGTAACTCCAAAGTGGCCGATGTGATCAACGAACTGAAAAGCTTCGGGGTGCAGGTAGACGTGGTGGATCCCTATGCATCTTCTGATGAACTGGAGCATGAGTACGGTTTCGCCTTAACTTCTGAGCCAAGCAACGACTATGATGCCGTAGTAGTAGCCGTGAACCACAAAGATTACTTAGGTCATGATGAAAACTACTTCAAAGCCATCTCTGCCGATAATCCTATTGTCATAGACTTGAAAGGTATTTATCGCGGAAAAATCAATACATTGCCTTACTGGAGCTTATAAACACGTACTATGAGTAAAATTCTTGTCACCGGCGGAGCAGGCTATATTGGCTCCCACACCGTGGTAGAACTGGCACAGGCTGGTTATACACCCATCATCGTTGATAATTTCAGCAATTCTGAGGAACGGGTGCTGGAAGGACTAGCTCAGATTTTGGGCAAGGAAGTAACCTGCTACAAAGTAGACTGCACCGATGCCGCTGCGTTACAGGAAGTTTTCTCAAAAGAAAGTGACATCGCCGGGGTTATCCACTTCGCGGCCTATAAGGCGGTAGGAGAGTCGGTGAAAGAGCCTTTAAAGTACTACCACAACAACGTGGCAGGATTGGTGACGCTTCTGCAGGTGATGGAAGCGAGCAAAGTAACCCAGCTCGTTTTTTCTTCTTCCTGCACCGTGTACGGAGTTCCCGAAAGCCTTCCGGTAACTGAGCAAACCCCTACGCAGAAAGCGAACTCGCCTTACGGCAATACCAAGAAGATTGATGAGGAGATTCTGCAGGATGTAGCCAATAGCGGAAGCTATTCCGTGAAGTCTATTGCGCTTCGGTACTTCAATCCGGTAGGAGCGCATGAGTCAGCTCTGATTGGGGAGTTGCCTTTGGGTATCCCAAGTAACTTGGTACCCTTCATCACCCAAACGGCTGCCGGTATTCGGGAAAGTCTAACTGTGTTTGGAACAGACTACGACACCCCAGATGGAAGTAATATCCGCGATTATGTGCACGTCGTAGATTTGGCTAAGGCTCACCTTGCTGCCATCAAACGTCTGGAGAAACCAGATGCCTTACCTTACGAAGTATTCAACATTGGTACCGGTCAAGGCAGCAGTGTTCTGGAAGTGATCAAAGCTTTTGAAACTGCCACGGGCCAAAAATTCAACTACAAAATAGGACCACGCCGCGCGGGTGATGTGCCGGCGATTTATGCCGATGTAACCAAGGCCACGCAGGAACTAGGCTTCAAAACTTCCTTATCATTGGAAGACAGTTTGGGCAGCTCCTGGGCTTGGCAACAGCAGTTGATGAAGAAATCATAGAAGTTAATACAAAGTAGAATGAAAATATTAATCACCGGAGGAGCCGGTTTCATTGGTTCCCACGTAGTGCGGTTATTTGTAACAAAGTACCCCAACTATCAAATTTTCAATCTGGATAAACTTACGTATGCAGGAAATCTTCAGAACCTGACGGATATTGAAGATGCTCCTAATTACACCTTCATCAAAGGCGACATCACCGATCAGGAGTACATCAACGGGTTGTTCCAAGAGCACCGATTTGATGCCGTAATGCACTTGGCCGCCGAGTCACACGTAGACCGTTCTATCACTGACCCAATGGCATTTGTGCGCACGAACGTGAACGGAACCTGCAATTTGTTGCACGCGGCCAAAGAACTCTGGAAGTCTGATTTCACCGGGAAGATATTCTACCACATCTCCACCGATGAGGTGTATGGTTCACTGGGTGAGGAAGGCATGTTCACCGAGGAAACCAAATACGATCCCCGCTCGCCTTATTCGGCCTCCAAAGCCAGTTCAGACCACTTTGTGCGGGCTTACTATCACACCTATGGCTTGCCGGTGAAGATCTCTAATTGCTCCAACAACTACGGACCCAACCACTTCCCCGAGAAGCTGATTCCGCTGGCGCTGAACAACATCAAGAACAACAAACCGGTGCCGGTGTACGGCAAAGGCGAGAACATCCGCGACTGGTTATATGTGATTGACCATGCCCGTGCCATTGACAATGTATTCCACAAAGGCAAAGAAGGCGATACTTACAACATAGGCGGCGTGAACGAGTGGCGCAACATTGACCTTATTCACCTGCTGTGCGATATCATGGACCAGAAATTGGGTCATGAGCCAGGCACCTCCCGCAAACTCATCACCTTCGTGACTGACAGGGCTGGCCACGATTTACGCTACGCCATTGACTCTTCCAAGATCATGAATGAGCTGGGGTGGAAACCATCTGTTACGTTTGAGGAAGGTCTGGAGAAAACGGTAGACTGGTACCTGCAAAATGAGGAATGGTTGCAAAATGTGACTTCCGGTAGCTACCAAGAATACTATAAGGAGCAATATGCCCGCTAAATTTCAATAGAAATGCGTTTAGAAGCTGTTTCCATAAAAGCAGCTTCTAAATGCATTTTATTTAAGCATACTACTTCCAATAGAAGAAAGTCTTCTACTGGAAGTAGTATGAACCAATCATTCAAAAGAATCAGACTGAGAGAGCAGAAAAGCTTGTGTTTTGAAGGTAGTTTTCTCAAAGTAGCCTTAAAAGGGGCACATGATTCCTAATTCTTAATTGTTTACAGTGTACGAGCATCCTTTCCACAACGGCTCTTTAGAGCAAACTTCCTTTCTAGTAACCGGCGGTGCCGGATTCATCGGTTCTAACCTGGTAGAATATTTATTGAAGTACAACGCCAAGAAAGTGCGGGTGCTGGATGACTATTCCAACGGCTTTCACAAAAACCTGAAGGCTTTCCAGGATAATGACAGACTAGAGGTGCTGGAAGGAGACATTCGGGATCTGCAAGCCTGCATGAAAGCCTGCGAAGGAATGGACGTGGTGTTGCATCAGGCCGCTTTGGGTTCAGTGCCCAGAAGCGTAAAAGACCCGGTGACTTCCAACGCGGTGAACGTGGGCGGCTTTGTGAACATGCTCATGGCCGCCAAAGAACAGAACGTGAAACGCTTTGTCTACGCCGCCTCTTCCTCAACTTACGGTGACAGCAAGTCGCTGCCCAAGGTGGAAGACAAGATCGGCAAGCCGCTTTCCCCTTACGCGGTGACCAAGTACGCTAATGAGTTGTACGCCGATGTGTTCGGAAAAACCTACGGCATGGAAATCATCGGGCTGCGGTACTTCAACATCTTCGGCCCACGCCAAGACCCGAATGGCGCTTATGCAGCCGTGATTCCTTTGTTTATCGACGCGGTGTTGAACAACCGCGGGCCAAGAATGAACGGTGATGGCGAGCAAACCCGTGACTTCACCTTCGTGGAGAACTGCGTGGAAGCAAACATTCGCGCGGCTTTAGTGGAGAACCCCGAGGCCACTAACCAAGTCTACAACATTGCGGTGGGCGACAGAACCTCGTTGAACGACCTGTTCAACATCCTGAAGGAAGAAGCCGGCGTGGATGTGCAGGCGGAGTACGGTCCGGAGCGTGCCGGGGACATCCGCGATAGCTTAGCTGATATCTCCAAAGCACAGCGCCTATTAGGGTATAACCCACAGATCAGAATTCAGGAAGGACTTCAAAGAACTTTGGCTTGGTTCCGCGATAACCAAGATTTCATTTACAACCAGAAATAAGACATGAAAGGAATCGTCTTAGCCGGAGGCTCAGGAACAAGGTTACACCCGCTCACGCTCGCTGTTAGCAAGCAATTGATGCCGGTGTATGACAAACCCATGATCTATTACCCGCTGTCCACTTTGATGCTGGCCGGGATCAGAGACATTCTCATCATTTCCACGCCGCACGACCTTCCCATGTTCGAGCGTCTGCTGGGCGACGGCAGTCAGATCGGGTGTAATTTCAGCTACCAGGTGCAGGAAGTTCCGAATGGATTAGCCCAGGCATTTGTGTTAGGCGCGGATTTCATCGGGAACGACAAAGCCGCTTTGATTCTGGGAGACAACATCTTCTATGGGTCAGGCATGAGTAAACTGCTGCAAGCCAACAATGACCCTGATGGCGGGGTGGTGTATGCCTATCATGTGAATGACCCGGAGCGCTACGGCGTGGTGGAGTTTGACCAGAACATGAAAGCCGTCTCTATTGAAGAGAAACCAAAGCAACCGAAATCAAGCTACGCAGTGCCCGGCCTTTACTTCTATGACAATGATGTAGTAGAGATCGCCAAAAATCTGGAGCCTAGCCCGCGTGGGGAGTACGAAATTACCGATGTAAACAAAGAATACCTGCGCCAGGGCAAGCTGAAAGTAGGCATTCTGGACCGCGGTACGGCTTGGTTAGATACCGGCACCATCCAATCCTTGATGCAGGCGGCTACGTTTGTGCAGGTGATTGAGGAGCGTCAGGGACTGAAGATCGGGTCTATTGAGGAGGTGGCCTACCGAATGGGTTTCATCAATGCCGAGCAACTTCAGCGCGTAGCCGAGCCCCTGCGCAAAAGCGGTTACGGTGATTATCTATTAAGCGTCCTGAGAGAGCAGAAAGTAGTTGCGAACCTCTAGCAAATTGTAAAGTAGAGACAAGTAATATCAAGAAGCCCTGTGAGAGTATAACCTCACCGGGCTTTCTGTTTTTGGGCTGTTTTTGGAAATAGGTGCTTGAAACAGATTAGTTAGGAAACAGCAAACCAACCACCAAGCCAGCCAGAATGAGCGCGGGAGCCGGAATTTTCGTCCATTGCAGCAGCGCAAAGGTGAGCACCACCAACCCGAAGTTGTAAGGTGTGTTCTCGATGGGGTGGTACAGCATAATGGCGGCGGCACACACCATTCCGCAGCCTACGGCGTTGATGCCTTCCAAAGAAGCCTGAATGACACGGTACTTCCTGAGTTCCTCCCAGAACCGGATCACGAAGAAGATCAGGAACGTGCCCGGCAGGAAAATAGCGATGGTGCAGACCACGCCACCTAGAATCTGTCCGCCCCAGCCGTACGGGCGCATGGCCAGGGTGCCGATGTAGGAGCAGAAAGAGAAGACTGGACCGGGTAAAGCCTGCACCAACGCGAACCCAGACAGAAACTCCTTGGAGTTTAGATAACCCTTGAACTCCACAAACTCGGTGTACATCACAGGAATCAGAACTTGGCCACCGCCAAAAATAAGGCTGCCGTTCCGGTAGAAGTTCTCAAACAGCAGCACCGCCCGAAGTTGCGTAAACCTTCCTAGCAAAGCTGCTGCAATCAAAACTCCTAGAAACAACAGGAAATTGGCCCATTCTACCTTCATGGGTTTTTTCTCTAGCACCGGCTGGCTCTGGAACCTTAATGCTGTTAGGCTACCACCTATCAGTAGCAGCAGCGGAAAAACCCAGGGAGATCGGAAGAAAAAAGCCAGGATAGCGGAGAACACCATGATTACGATGCCGCCTTTGGTGTAGACTACTTTGGAGCTGATCCGCCAAGCGGCGAAAGCCACGAAACCAACGGCCATAGGTTGGATAAATCGGGTGAAACCCAAGGGTGCGCCTTTGCCTTGCAAGAAAGAGATGATGAGGGCTGCCGCAATCATAATGAGAGCAGCGGGCGCAATCCAGACCAACAGTGTGAGGTACGCCAGGTTTGGGCCGCCCACTTTGAACCCGATGGCGGTGATGGTTTGGGTAGAAGAGGGGCCAGGCAGAATCTGGCACAGAGCATTCAATTCCAGCAGTTCCTTCTCGGTGATGTAGCGCCGCTTTTCCACCAAAAGGCGCAACATCATAGCAATATGCGCCTGAGGCCCGCCAAACGCCGTAAGCGAAAGCGAAGCCACATCCTTCAGGAAGAGATAGTTACGAGGGCGCAATAGAACGAGGGGTTGGAAGCGTTTCTGGCCTGTTTTCTAAAAATAGGCATAAAAACGAAAGGAGCCCTTAAAGGCCCCTTTCTATGATACGGTAAACAGATTATTTTTTCAGACCCAGCTCCACCAGGCGCTCGTTGAGGAACTCTCCGGCGGTGATGTCTGGAAATTGTTTCGGGTTCTGGGCGTCAATGCAGCTCTCCAGGCAAGTCAGGTCCATCTCAGAACGCGGGTGCATGAAGAATGGGATAGAGAAGCGGGACGTGTTCATCAGCTCGCGCGGTGGGTTCACAACGCGGTGGATGGTAGACTTCAACTTGTTGTTGGTGTGGCGGGACAGCATATCGCCCACGTTCACGATGATCTGCTCAGGCAAGGCCGTGATCGGGATCCATTTACCGTCACGGCGAAGCACCTGAAGGCCATCGGCGGAGGCACCCATCAGCAAGGTGATGAGGTTGATGTCCCCGTGCTCGGCGGCGCGTACGGCATCGGCAGGGACGGCATCCGGGTTCTCGATAGGGAAATAATGGATCGCACGCAGAATGCTGTTCCCGTTGTGTACTTTGGCCTCGAAATAGTCTTCAGAAAGACCCAGGTACAGGGCTAGGGCGCGCAGAACCTGCTTGCCGGCGGCTTCCAGACGGGTGTATGCCTCCAGGGCTACTTCCCGGAACTCGGCTACCTCTTCAGGCCAAACGTTGTCTGGGTATTCTTCTTTGATAGGGTCGTTGTCAGTAACTTCCTGGCCCACGTGGTAGAACTCCTTCAGGTCACCGGTGTTGCGGCCCTTGGCGTGCTCTTTTCCTTTGCCCACGTAACCGCGTTGTCCGGCCAGGCCGGGGATCTCGTATTTTTGCTTTACGTCATCGGGCAGGGCGAAAAATTTTTTGATGGCCGCGTATAAACGATCTGTCAACTCATCGCTTAGGCCGTGGTTTTTCAGGGCGGCAAAGCCGATGTTTTGGTGCGCATCGCCCATGGCCTGTACGAAAGCGGCTTTGCGGGCCGGATCGCCGGAGGTGAAATCGGCTAAGTCCACCGATGGGATTTCCTCTAATAATTTATCGTTCATAAACCTGTCCTGACGTGTTTTTGAATGGCTTTTAAAATATGCTGCAAGTTACGAAATTTCTATCTTTGAAACCTTCTACGTACTTATACGAAAACCTAACTATGAAAAAGAAACACTTGTCTTTTGTAGCGATAGCAGCCATGCTTCTAGCCGCTGCCTGTGACGGAAAACGCTCTGACACCGCGACTGGAACAGATACCACCGCCACCACCGACCATTCTGGCATGGCCCACGATACCGCCGGAGTACAGCACCAGGGTGCTATGGGTACGCCCATGGAAAAAGGTGGCTTGAAAGTCTATTCCTACAGCAACTCCGTTGATTTCCCAGATGCTGACCTGGACCTGAACCAACCCGAGGAGAACGGCAAGGTGACAGGCGACTCGGTGCAGTTCAATTACGAAGTGAAGAACTTCCAGTTGAGCCAGCAAACCACCGATGCCGGAACCCACGAGCACGCCAACTCCAAAGAAGGCCAGCACATCCACAACATTGTGGACAACGAGCCTTACACTGCGCATTACAAGCCAACGTTCAAGAAAGCCATCAAGCCAGGCCAACATGTAGTCTTGTCTTTCCTTTCTCGTTCGTACCACGAAAGCATTAAGCACGAAGATGCCTATGACCTGCGCGTGATCAACGTGGGCAATGCCCCGGCCAGTGCCGCTAAGTTCGATGAAAATGGACAGCACCTGTTCTATAGCCGTCCCAAAGGTGAGTACAAAGGTGCCGACACCCGCAAGGTGATGCTGGACTTTTACCTGGTGAATACCAAACTAGCCAAAGACGGAAACAAAGTACGCGCCACCATCAACGGCAATGAGTTCATCTTAGACCAGTGGTTGCCGTACCTGGTAGAGGGTCTGCCCATGGGCGAAAACACCTTCAAACTGGAACTGATCGATAACCAAGGAAAAGTGATTCCTGGGCCTTTCAACACCGTAGAGCGTAAAGTGACGCTGGCACAATAACCGTTTTCGACCTAAAATCATGAAAGCCGCTCCAAAACAGGAGCGGCTTTTTTGTTGGGTAAAATCAGGATGTGGGTGGGTAAAGGTAGAGATAAGACATGTCTTATCTCTACAATGGTTTCGTCTTCTTTTTGTCATCCTGAAAGGATAAGGAGAGCGCTTCAAGGACAGTGCTTCGTCTGGCTATGCTCGCGGCATCTGTTGATAATCCATTTCTGGCCTGTTTTCCAGAAAACAGCCTTAAAACAATTTACGGCCGCTGCATAGGGGAGAGGCCGGCAAAAATTGTCATGGAATAGTTGTAATAAGTGAGAGGCGGATGCTACAAATGAAGTAATTGCTTGCGCAAGCCGCTGTTTTTGAGGAAGTTTATAGAAAGTAGGGCTAAAAACAGCACATCTGGCTTGCTCAGGCAACCAAGCCACGGAAAGCTGCATCTATAGGATATCCGCTTTCCGTGGGGAAGTTCATTTGTTAAGGGCCTTTCACTCAGCGTTGACCATGATACAGCTCCAGAACATCCATAAATACTACTCCATGGCGCAGAACAAGCTCCATGTGCTGAAGGGAATTGATCTGCACGTACGGGAAGGGGAGCTGGTCTCCATCATGGGTTCCTCGGGCTCCGGTAAATCCACGCTGCTCAACATCCTGGGTATCCTGGATGACTACGATACCGGAAGTTACACGCTGGCCGGAACGCCCATCAGGAATCTCTCCCAAGCCAAGGCCGCTTATTATAGAAACAAGTTCCTGGGCTTCGTCTTCCAGAGTTTCAACCTGCTGTCGTTCAAAAACGCCATGGAGAACGTGGCTTTGCCGCTCTATTACCAGAAAGTGGGCCGAAAAGAGCGCAACAAACGCGCCCTGGAGTACCTGGGCCGTGTGGGTCTGAGAGAATGGGCTGAGCACTCGCCCAACGAGATGTCTGGCGGGCAGCGGCAACGCGTGGCCATCGCTAGAGCCCTCATCAGCCAGCCTCGCCTGATTTTAGCCGATGAGCCTACCGGAGCCCTGGATACCACCACATCGTATGAGGTGATGGAGATTTTCAAGGAAGTGCATAAGCAGGGCATCACAGTGGTGATTGTGACCCACGAAAACGACATCGCGGACCAGACCGAACGCGTGATCCGCCTAAAAGACGGCCTTATCCTGGACGATGGCCTGGGAAACAAAACCGAGGAATTTCTGACTCCCGTGGCCTATACGCAAGCTTAACCCCGCCACCCCATGTTTGATGTAGATAAATGGCAGGAGATTCTGGGCACCATCCGGAAAAACAAGCTCCGTACCTTCCTTACCGCCTTCGGGGTGTTCTGGGGCATCTTCATGCTGGTGATGTTGTTGGGCTTCGGGCAGGGGTTGCAGAACGGCGTGTTCAACCGCTTCGGCGATGGAGCCAAAAACGGAATTTTCTTCTCGGGTGGAAAATCTTCCATGCCGCACGCCGGTTTGGGTCCTGGCCGGGAAATCAAACTCACGAACGAGGATTTAGCCACCATTGAGCGCGAAGTGCCGCAGGTACAGATTATCTCGCCGCGTAACCGTTTGTGGGGCGAGTACACCATCAACTACAAAACCGAGAACGGCTCTTACCAGGTCTTCGGTTCTACACCCCAGTTTCTGGAGGTGAACGGCGAACGCCTCAAAGTAGGCCGGCTGCTTAATGAGAATGACATCAAAGAGAAACGCAAGGTCATTGTTCTGGGCGAGAAGGTGCGCGAGGTGCTGTTCAAAGACAAAACCGGGCTTGAAGAGTACGTGAACATCCAGGGTATTCACTTCAAAGTGGTGGGCATTTTCACGGTTCGCGGCAACAACGGCGGCCGGCGCGAGGAACGGGCGTACATTCCGTTTTCCACTTTGCAGAATACCTACAACCAGCCTAACCAGGTGCAGTTGGTGGCCATGGTGGCTCGGCCCGGCGTGAAGGCGGTGGTAATTGAAGACAAAGTGAAAGCCCTGTTGGCTCAACGCCATAAATTCTCAGCGGAGGATGCCCAGGCGTTGGACATCAACAACGGCGAGAAAGAATACGAGCAAATTATGGGGCTGTTCAACGGCATCAACATGTTTGTGTGGGTAGTAGGCATCGGCACGCTCATCGCCGGTATTGTGGGCGTAAGTAACATCATGTTGATTATTGTGAAGGAACGTACCCGCGAGATTGGAGTTCGGAAAGCCTTGGGTGCTACGCCGGTGTCCATCGTGAGCATGATCCTGCAGGAATCGGTGGTGATTACGGCCTTCTCTGGTTATTTGGGATTGTTGGCCGGGGTAGGTGTACTGGACCTGATGCGTTTTGCCTTGGAGAAATCCGGGGCCGATCTGCCGTTCTTCGCCAATCCGGGAGTGAACCTGGGCGTGGCGGTCTCGGCCACGGTGCTGCTGGTACTGGCCGGGGCTCTGGCCGGTCTGATGCCTGCTCTCAAGGCCGCCAGCATCAAACCCATCGAAGCCTTGCGCGCGGATTAATTATGAATTAGGAATTAAGAAGTAAGAATTGGTGCAGACAGGTGTCCCCACATCTTCTTTTCCAAGAACTCAGAAGCTGTTTTTAAGCCGATTTTATAAAACAGGTTCAAAACGATTTATTGACTCAGAACTAAAGACTCAGAACTCAGAACTCCCCAAAAATGATAGATGTAGACAAATGGGCTGAGATTTACGCCACCGTCCGGAAACACAAGCTACGGACGGCGCTCACGGCGTTTGGCGTGTTCTGGGGCATCTTCATGCTGGTGCTTCTGCTGGGCGCGGGCAAAGGGCTGGAACACGGCATTACCAACGACTTCAACATCGCCAAGAACGCGGTTTTCGTCTGGACGCAGCGTACCAGCGTTCCTTACATGGGCCTGAAGGCCGGTAGGTTCGTGCACCTGACCAATGACGATGTGAAAGCCATTCAGGAGCAGTTGCCGGAAGTGGGCATTCTTTCGCCCAGCAACGGTCTGGACGGAACCTTCATCGTGAGCTACGGTGATAAGAACTCGTCCTTTAACGTGAGCGGCGATTACCCCGAGATGCTGTACGTAGATCCGCTGACCATCAGCACGGGCCGTTTCGTGAACCGCATTGATATTGAGGAGAAACGCAAGGTGGCGGTGATAGGTCCGCGGGTGCAGGAAGTGCTGTTCAAGACCGGCGTGGACCCCATCGGGAAATACATCAACATCAAGGGAAGCCATTTCCAGATAGTGGGCATGTTTACGCCTGTGGGCAAAGGCGAGGACATTGTCAACGCATCTCAGACCATCTATATTCCCAATACCACGCTGCAGCAGACGTTCAACCAGCCTAACCGCATTGGGCACTTCAAGATTATTCCCGCACCCGGCGTACCTGCCGAGGTGGTGGAAGAAAAGGTGAAAACCCTGCTTGCCCAACGCCACCAGGTAGCGCCCACCGACCTGAAAGCCTTTGGTTCAGCCAACGTGGAGAAAGAGTTTAAAGACGTGCAGGGGCTGTTCGCGGGTATCTCGGGGTTCAGCTGGATCGTGAGCATCGGGACTATCATCGCGGGCATCATTGGCGTGGGCAACATCATGCTCATCGTGGTGAAAGAGCGCACCAAAGAGATCGGCATCCGGAAGGCGCTGGGTGCCACGCCATGGTCGGTGATCAGTTTGATTTTGCAGGAATCGGTGGTGATTACCAGTATTGCCGGCATCTCGGGGCTGATTGCCGGCACCGGGCTGGTGGCCTTGATCAATTACCTGATGGTGCGGTTTGAGATAGATGCCGGCTTCTTCGCTAGCCCTGAGGTAGATCCCAGGGTAGCCTTGATGGCCATTGTACTGTTGGTGGTCATGGGAGCCTTAGCCGGGCTTATTCCGGCTACCAAAGCCGCGCGGGTAAACCCTGTGGAAGCATTGAAGGATGAATAATTACCGCTTTGAGCCTGAATTATAGAATATGACTCTAAAACACCTCTGCGGCATGAAGAGAGCCGGGGATTTGAAATAGCACATTAAAACACATTAGCACATTAAAGCAATGAAAAAGGTATTCCTAGGCTTGTTCATCGTCTTGTTTCTGGCCGGTAGCGTCTGGATTGGGTATTACTTCTACAAGAAATCGAACGCTGATCCGGTGGTGTATAAGACTGAGAAGCCGTTTTACACCAACATCGTGAAGAAGACGGTGGCGACGGGCTCTATTGTGCCGCGTAAGGAAATCCAGATAAAGCCACAGGTGAGTGGCATTGTGGAGGAACTGTACGTGGAAGCGGGCCAAACGGTGAGGGCGGGGCAAACCATCGCCAAGATCAGGATTGTGCCTAACATGGTGAGCGTGAACAACGCCGAGACCAGCGTACAGACCGCTCGCATCGCGTTTGAGCAGGCCAAGCGCGAACTGGCCCGCCAGAAGTTGCTCTATGACCAGAAAGTAATTGCCGAGCAGGAATACAACAAGTTTGTGCTGGACTATAAGCTCCGGCGGGAAGACCTGACCTCGGCGGAGAACAACCGGCAACTGGTGAAATCGGGTACCTCCCGGCGCACCGGAGGGTCCAACATCATCATCTCCACCGTAGACGGCATGGTGCTGGATGTGCCCGTGAAAGTGGGTGCCTCAGTGATTGAGCGCAACAACTTCAACGAAGGCACCACCATCGCGGCCGTAGCCGACATGAAGAGCCTCATCTTTGAAGGCAAGATTGACGAGTCTGAGGTAGGCAAGCTGCGTGAGGGCATGGATCTGAACCTCACCATCGGGGCCATCGAGAACAAGGTGTTCAAGGCCAAGCTGGAGTACATCGCGCCCAAAGGCGTGCTGGAGGAAGGCGCCGTGAAGTTCCAGGTGAAAGCGCAGGTGATGCTGCAGCCCGGCGATTTCCTGCGGGCCGGCTACAGCGCCAACGCAGATATTGTGCTGGACCAGAAAGAGAACGTGCTGGCCATCAAGGAAGGTTTGCTGCAGTTCGGGAAAAAAGGCAAAGACAGTGTGTTTGTGGAGGTAGAGACCGGGCCGCAGCAGTTCAAGAAGAAACTGGTGAAAACCGGCTTGTCTGACGGCATCAACATACAGGTGGTAGACGGCCTCAAAGCCAGCGACAAAGTGAAAGTAGTGGAGGCGGCTTCGCCGGATGAGGGAAAAAAGGCATCGTAAACTAACCGGGTAAGTCCTGAGAGAAAACAGCCGGCAACTGCTGCCGGTCCTAAATAAATGTCATATTAAATAAACTAAAAAAATGATGAAATGGATAACCTCAGGAGCGTTAAGCCTTGTCTTCTCCCTTCTGTTTTTCACCGCCCAGGCCGGGGGCATCAGCCCGACTGAGCTGAAAATGGACAAGATCATGAACACCTACGCCATCAAGATGAAAGCGGCCTTTTTAGAGAAAAACGACCAGAAAACGATGGACATGATCAAGAGTGCCTCCCAGGAAGCCGGTACTCAGATAAACCAGATGAAGTCCGAGATAGAACAGTGGGCGAAAGCTCTCAAAGGAATGAAAGGCCCCGAAAAGGAGGCGTTTGAGAAGCGGTACGCAGAAAAGCCTTACTTCAAAACCATCTTTACCCTTATGCTGGACCCTGCCGTGAGCCAACGCCTGCAAGCCAATCCGGCGCTGGCCAAAGCCTTGGAAGACGGAAACGCCGCGTTCCCTAACTTCAAATCCAGGGAGGAAAGTAACATAGAGGAAGAGTCTTCAGAAGGAGATCAGGAATAACCTCTTTTGCGGGAATCCAAAACAGAACGCGACAACTCCGCAGAGGGTTGTCGCGTTCTGTTTTAGCTGCGTTTTACTGAAAATAAGCATAAATCGGTTTATTTTACCAGTGCACTTGCCCTGTACCCTACGCCCCAGAAACTATGAAAGAACGTGCTTTCTCCCTTAAACTGAAGTTTGACCCTACCAACAGCATCACCGCCACCGGCAAACACGTGCGAGACGGCCTCTCCACGGTGCTGCGCACCGGCGATTACCTCTGGATGAGCTGCGATGAGCAGACCACCCTGGAACGCCTGAAAAAAACCGGGGAACACTCCTTTGGCGAGCACGTGCACTTTGACCTCACTCAGTACCTGGACCTGCCTGATGGCAAAAACTCTGAGATAGACATTGAGGGCCTGGGCGAAGGCGGCGGCTACCTGTGGCTGGTGGGTTCGCACAGCCTCAAACGCAAAAAGCCCCGAAAGGAAGACTCCATGGAAAAGCAAGCCAAGCGCCTGGCCAAGGTTTCCTCTGATCCTAACCGGTACCTGCTGGCCCGTATTCCGCTGGTGCAGGATGCCGAAACCGGGGAGTACACGCTCTGCAAAAAATGCTCAGACCTGGATGATCCTTCCAAAACCCTTCGGGCGGCTCAACTGGTGGGTTCCAAAAAGCAAAACCAACTGATGGAGGCGTTTCAGGACGACATCCACCTCAAAGATTTCCTGCCCATCCCCGGCAAAGACAACGGGTTTGACATAGAAGGCATGGCGGTGCACGAAGACCGCATCTTCGTGGGTTTGCGCGGTCCAGTGCTGCGGGGCTGGTCAATGGTGGTGGAGTTGCAACTGGAAGACGGCGAAGAGAAAGGCACCCTACAACTGAAACCCAACAAAGACGGATCGCTCTACAAAAAACATTATCTGCACATGGTGGGCAAAGGCGTGCGGGAACTTCGGGCCAAAGACAATGACCTCTACATCCTGGCAGGCCCTACCATGGACCTGGACGGCACTATTGCCGTGTACCGCTGGCCCAATGCCATGGTCCAATCTCTGGAAGGAGAGCAAGTGGTGCACCGCAAAGAACTGGACCACCTCTTTGATGTGCCCCACGGCAGCGGCCCCCACTCCGGACAGGACAAAGCAGAAGGGCTGGGGATTTTTGATGAAGATCACTTGGTTGTGGTCTTTGACAGTCCCAGGGAGGATCGCAAAGTGGGAGAGAACACCGTTCTTGCAGATGTGTACAAGATCAAGCTTTAGCTAAATTTCAGAGTTCTGCCAATAAGCGTTCTAAGGGAACGTTGAAAACAATGATTCCTCTCTTCAACGGTTTCTGTTTTCAAGCCGATTTCTTGTAAATGGCTCGTAAACAGATATCTTTTCCTGAACATCTTAACGCATGAAACACGCCTTTTTTCTGCTTTTCTTTGTCTTCGGCACTGCAATGGCGGGGTTCTGCCAGGTGAAAGGAATCATTGTTGATAAGGAAACAAATAAACCGGTGGCGTTCGCCAACATCTGGGTAGAGAACGAGAACCTGGGCGCTACTTCTTCAGAAAAGGGGGAGTTCAGTCTGGGGCAGTCTGATATGCAGGGCAAAACGCTCGTCATCTCCTGCCTGGGCTACGAGAAAGCCCGCGTGACCATTCCGGGCGAGGTGCTGCGGGTGGCGCTCACGCCCTCAGCAATTGCCTTAAAGGAGGTCACGGTGAAGAAGAGTACCAAGCGCAACAAACTCATCGTGAACCGGCTGGATGACAACACCGAATACTCCTTCGGGAGCAACGGAACTCCTTGGATTGTAGCGCAGTACATTCCGTATAAACCAACCTATGCAGCCACGCCTTTCCTGGACGAGGTTTCGCTGGTGTCATTAAGCAACCTCAAAAATGCCACGTTCAAGCTTCGTCTCCTGCAGGTAGGAGAGAACGGCGCTCCGGGCAGCGACCTACTTTCGGTGCCGCTTCTTGGCGTAGCGCCCAAGGGCATCAAAACCGTCAAACTAGACCTAAGCCAGCACGACCTCAAAATTCCAGAGCAGGGTTTTTTCATTGCCTTTGAGTGGCTTATCCTGAAACAAAACCGCTACGAGGCGATAGACCCGGAAACCGGCGCCAAGGAAGTGCCCGCCAGAATCACCTACGAACCCAGCATCCGGTGCTACGGTCCCGACCAACGAACTCCCAACGGCTGGATTTACCACCAAGGCAAATGGACCAGCACCAGCCAGCGCGAAGGAGATGCCATTACCTCAGCCACGCCACATTTTCAGCTCACCTTGAGTAATTAGATTTTTAAAGGCGACTTATTACACCCGCTGCTAAATAAAACGCCTGTTCAATACCTCTACAATTCTCCTCACTTGTCATCCTGAAAGGACCTTGTGGGCAAACTAGAAAAGCGTTGTAGAAAACGTTATTACTGTGTGCCCACAAGGTCTTTCCAAGATGACAAGTAAGGGGTGGTAAGAGGAATCCTATTTGGAAGGAAGACAACAATTAGGAAGAGAAAAGAGCAGCAGAGCAGGGAAGAATCCTAAAAACGGCAGGCAAAGAAAGAACGCTCCTGCACTTTAGGCCTCTTTTCTGAAAATCACTTTCAAAACAACTTCATAAAAAACGCCCGCTCTGGTTATCCAGAGCGGGCGTTTTGCTATCACTGAAAGTAACAGTTAGTCGCGCTTGGTTTGCAAAGCACCGGTGCTTTTGGGAGCAGTGTTTTTAGGTTTGCCCATGGCGTCGTAGACTACCTGCATCACTTTGGTACGGGTGTTCAGTTTGCTTAGTACAGAGCTTTCACGGGTAGGATGCACGCGGTTAGACAGGAACACATACACCAGTTGGTTCACGGGGTCAACCCAGGTATAGATGCCGGTGAAACCGGTGTGCCCGAAGCTTTCTGCCGGGGCGCTTGGGGCGGCGTTGCCGTTCTCGGTGCCGGGCTTAGACGGACGGTCGAACCCGAGGGCGCGGTAGTTGTCTGGGCAGAACTGGCACTTGCTGAACGTGCTCACCGTTTTATTGGCGATGTAGCGTTTGCCAGCGTAAATGCCGTCGTTGAGGTACATCTGCATCACCTTGGCCAAGTCATTTGCATTCCCGAACAGCCCGGCGTGTCCGCTGATGCCGCCCAACATGGCCGCGCCCTCGTCATGTACGGTGCCGTGCAACAGCTGCTTCCGGAACAAGGTGTCTACCTCAGTGGGCACGATGCGTGACAGCGGGTAGTGCTTGTATGGGTTGAAGGTGAGGGTGGTAGCTCCTAACGGTGCGTAGATGTTCTTTTTCAGGTAAGTCTCAAAGTCTTCGCCGGTAATGTTCTTTACCACCAACGGGGCCAGAATGAAAGACAGATCTGAATACACGTAACCCGGTTTGTCGTTCAGCGGAGATTCCTTAATTTCCTTGTAGATCTCGTCGGCGTAATCTTTCCGGATGAACAGGTTCTGCGCCACTTTGTAAGGGTACTTGTCAGAAGAATCGGCTTTGAAGACGTTGCCTTTCAGTTCTCCGTTCTTTTTCACGGCCTCTTTCCAGAACGGAATCCAGGATTTCAGGCGGGCCTGGTGCGTGAGAATGTCGCGGTACTTCAGGTCGGCTTTGTTTGATTCCTGCATCAGGGGCAGGTACTCGCCCAAAGTTTTGTCCACATCGAACTTGCCTTCGCCGTTCAGTTTCATGAGGGCCGCCAACGAGGTGGTGATCTTGGTCACCGAGGCCAGGTCATACAGATCGGTGTTTCTGACGGCAGCCTTGTTATCATAGGTGTGGTACCCGAACGACTTGTAGTAGATCACTTTTCCGTTCTTGGCCACCAATACCTGCGCACCCGGTGTGGCTTTGGCCCGAATGGCTTGGTTCACCAAAGTATCGATCTGGGCAAGGTCCTGCGATTTCAGGCCTACTGCTTCTGGCACGGTGTAGGCTAAACGCACCCCGCCGTCGGTTTTCAGGCCGTCGTTGATCCGGAAGGAATTGGACACGTTCACCGGCAGTTTGCCTTTGGCAGCTACCCCCCCGAAAATGATCTGGGCGGCTATGTCTTGGGTGAGTTCGTTTTCCTGGTACGTGGCCAGCACACCGTGGGCCTTCTCAATGTCCTCGAACCGGGTGAGGCTGTACACGTTGCCAAACACACTCACAATGGTCTGCTTGGAACGGATCAGGTCTTTCAGGAACAGGTTCATCTCGGCGGTGATGCCAAAGGTGCCGCTGCCGCTGGCTTTCAACTGCAGTTTGTGCACCCCTACCAGAATGGTGTTGTAGCTTTTCAGTTTGTCTTTCAGCACCTGAAGATCAGCGATGGAGCTGGTAGGCGGCAAGAAGAAATTATCTACCAACGCGTATTTAGACAGGCTCCGCTGGAACTCGGTCTCAGTGCTGGTACCCAGGGCCAACGCGGCAATCTTCAAGGTGTCCAGCGTTTTGATAGGTAGAACCTGGTTTTTGTTGCGCAACAGCGTGACCGAAGCTTCTGTTAATTGACGCTTGATATACTCAGCGGTAGGGTTATTTAGGTCGGCAATGAGGTTCTTGGTTTCAATGGGCTGCCATTTGTCCAGTCCGGCCCATTGTTTGGCGGCCAGTACTTTCTTGCAACGGGCGTCTACTTCGGCCTGAGTGATTTCTTTGTTCACGATGGCTTTCTTCACCTCCTCAATGGTGGTTTTCACGTCCATGGTGTTCAGGAGCACATCGTTCCCCGCCAGTAACGCTTTCACGTCCACAATACCGGGGGCATAGAACTTGGCCACGCCTTGCATGTTCAGGGCATCGGTAAAAACCAGGCCTTTGTAACCCATTTCTTTCTTGAGCAGATCGCTTACGATGTTCTTGGAAAGGGTAGAGGCTACGTCTTTGGTGTTGTCCAGAACGGGAATGTTCATGTGGGCCACCATGAGGCTGCCCAACCCATTTTTCATGAGTTCTCTGAACGGGTACAATTCAGTAGAGTCCAGACGAAGTTTAGAGAAATGCAGCACCGGCAAGCCGTAATGCGAGTCTACGTTGGTATCACCGTGGCCAGGGAAGTGTTTGGCGTTGGCCATTACCTTGTTGTCCTGCATGCCTTTCATGTAAGCCATGGCCTTGCGGGTCACGTTGTATTTGTCCTCGCCGAAGGAGCGGAACCCGATCACGGGATTGTTTGCGTTGTTGTTCACGTCTACCACGGGCGCGAAGTTCACGTGAATACCCAGGCGGCGGCATTGGCGGGCAATCTCGGCGCCCATGTCATAAATCAAGCTCTCGTCTTCAATTCCGCCCAAACTCATCTGGTACGGGAACGACACCGTGCTGTCCAGGCGCATGCCCAAACCCCACTCGCCGTCAATGGAAATCATCAAAGGCACCTTGCTTTCGCGCTGATAACGGTTGGTCATGTGCGCCTGCCGCACGGGGCCGCCTTGGAAGAAGATAAGGCCACCTACCTTGTAAGTCGTCACCAACCGGCTGATGGAATCTATGTGTACCTGGTTTTTATTGGAGTACACCGGAATCATAATCAGCTGCGCAATGCGTTCCTCAGGCGTTAAGGTCTTGAACACCGAGTCTACCCATTTCTGGTTTGCGCCCAAATGCGGCGGATCGGTTTTAGGGTTGAAAACCGGAACGGCGGGTTTCTTAGCCACCGCTTTCTTGGAGGCTACTTTTTTGGCCGGTGTTTTTTTAGAAGTAGATTTTTTGGCGATGATAGTCTTTTTAGCACCAGCTTTACTTCCACGGGTTTGGGCATGGATGGTAAAGATGCCAGCTACAAAGAGTAAAAGGAACGCGAGGGGAAGGTAACGATGTTTTTTCAAGGCAAATGACAAGAAGATGGTGGGGTGTAGCGGTAAACGGGCGCAATTTACGGCAATATTCTCAAAAACAGGGCCAAAGCCCGGTAAAGTTCAAAATTAAGCCACCGCGCTCTGTAGTAGTTTGATGGTGCCAGCGGAGGCATCCATCTCGGCTTCTGCCCCCACCGGAACCGTGAATTTATGGGTGATGTGCCCAATCATAGCCCCGGAATACACCGGCACTTTCAAAGGCTGCAAGTGCTGCTCCAGCACCTCTTCCAACGTGAGAGAACCGTAGCTGCTTTTGCCGGGCTCGCAGTCAGAGCATTTGCCAAACACCACGCCTTTGACCTGGTCCAGCACGCCAGCTAGTTTCAATTGAGTGAACATACGGTCTACCCGGTATACTGCCTCGTTGGTGTCTTCCAGAAACAGAATGGCGTCTTTCCAGAGAGGGAGGTAGTCAGAGCCCATCAGGGCGGTGAGCACCGTGAGGTTGCCGCCCATGAGTTTGCCGCGGGCCGTGCCGGGCGTAATGGTGGTGATACGGTCTTTGGTGAAAGTAAGGTTATCTCCCAGTTCTTTGGGGTTCTCAAACAGCGCGGGGCTGGCGTCAAACAAGACCTGCCGGAAAGAATCTACCGAGAACTTGTTCCAGGTAGCGGAACCCACCGGGCCATGGAAAGTCACCAACCCGGTTTTGGCGGTAATGGCCAGCAGCAAAGCCGTAATGTCTGAGTACCCGATGAGGGCTTTGGGGTTTTTCTGGATGGTTTTGTAATCCAGCAGCGGAAGCAATCGGGCGCAGCCCCAACCTCCGTGAATAGCCAGAATGCCCTGTACGCTTTTATCTGAGAACATGGCGTTCACATCCTCGGCCCGCGCCTGATCCGTGCCGGCCAGGTACCCGAACCGGTCAAACACGTGCTTTCCCAACTTCACCTTCAGCCCCAACGCCTCCATAGACTCCTTCGTGATCTGGACCACCTCTTTGCTGAACGCCGCGCCGGCCGGACAAATGAGGCCTACCGTGTCACCAGGTTTCAGGCGGGGCGGCAACACCGTCTTCGGGCCTTTTTCTGGGGTGACGCTGGGCGAAAAACCCAATAAGGGAAGTGTGGCGGCAGCCACCGAGAGCGAAGCCAACACCTCGCGACGAGATCGGAAAGCCATAGGTCAGGGGTTAAAGGAAGGGGCCTGATAAGCAGCCCTTAAAATAAAGAGATTGTTTCTGTCTCGCGTGTTTCGGGGCTTATTTTTCAAAATTAGGCTCTTAGCGGAAAAGCATCATAATTCATCCCCAGCCATCGCTTCAATTTCAAGGAGGAATTTTGATGCTGTCAAAATCTTAAAGAGATTACGGGTTCTAAAACGATCCCTCTATGCAGCTCTTTACCTTTGGGCGCCGTTGGCTCTCTTTCCAGTATCTGTTCCTGTTTTTCCTGCTGGGCTGTAAAACCGCCCAAAAAGCGCCGGAAATTGCGACGGGCCCGCCGCCGCCGCCTCCCTACGGTCCCGAGGTCATCAAACAGCAGGTGCTGGCCTCTGAGATTGGGAAGAACCGGTTTGTGGGCTTTGCCTTGTTTGACCCTGCTTTGGGGAAAATGGTGGTAGAACACAACTCTGATAAATACTTCGTGCCCGCCTCCAACACCAAGCTGTTCACCTTCTACGCCAGCTTGAAGATGCTGGGCGATTCTATTCCGGCACTTAAGTACGTAGTGCGCGGCGATTCGCTCATTTTCTGGGGCACCGGCGACCCAACCTTCGCCCACATGGACCTGAAGAACACGATGGCCTATGATTTCCTTAAGAACCGCAAAGAGAAGCTGTACTATCTGGAGGCACCCTTCGCCAGCACACCTTTCGCCACCAACTGGGGCTGGGACGATTACAATTACTATTACCAGCCCGAGCGCAGCATTTTCCCCATCCATGGCAACATTGTGAAGTTCGCCCGTAGGGGAGGTTCAACCCAGCGGTACACTACAACACCCGCCCTCTTCAAGTCCACCATCAAAACCGATACCGCCCGCTACACCCATGGTGATGCGTTCGTGCGGGCCTGGCGCACCAATGACCTGACGTATTACCCCAAACACGCCTCCGCCGATTTTTCCGTGGAAGTACCGTTTATCCCTTCACCCGATATGACCGTGCGGCTGCTCTCCGATACCCTGAAGAAGAAAGTCACCTTGCTCAAGAAGCGGGCTTTGCCCCAAGGTGCGCAAACGTTCTATGGCTTGCCCTCAGACTCGGTGTACAAACGCATGCTGCAGGTCAGCGACAACCTATTTGCCGAGCAGTTGATGGTGCTTTGTTCCGGTACGTTGTCAGATACGTTGTCGGTGGAGCGGGCTATTAAATACGTCGTGAAGAATTACCTGGCCGACTTACCAGATGCGCCGGTGTGGGTAGATGGCTCGGGGCTTTCCAGCATGAACCTGTTCACCCCTCGCAGCATTATTGCCCTTTTGCAGAAACTACAGCAGGAACGTCCAGTGGAACGTCTCTTGCCCCTCATGGCCACCGGCGGAAGACCCGGTACCTTTCGGAACATCTACAAAGCCGAGCCGCCCTTCGTCTTCGGGAAATCTGGTACGCTGGCGCACGTGCACAACCAGAGCGGCTATATCATGACGAAAAGCGGGAAGCTGCTGCTCTTTAGTTTCATGAACAATAACTTCAGCGTCTCCTCTGGTGAAATCCGCAATGAGATGGTCCGTATCATGACGGAAGTGCATGAGAAGTACTAACCAGTGCCTTTATTTTTCAGCGAAGTCCGTTTTAAGGCTCTTTTAACAGAATCAGCCTTGAAACGGGCTTCTTTCTACTTGCCTTCCACTGGTTCAAGTCTGTGACTTGGACCTGTTATGGTCTGAAGTTTGCAACTTCAGTGAGGCGACAGCCTCAGGTTCATATTATGCTCTGCTTTTCATTTAATCCTAGCATAAGCGGGGTTTTTCCCTTGAGGTGAGATAAAGAGGGGTGTTCTCACAAATGACCATAACTGCATCTCAAGTTAGCTAGGAGCCTTTACTTTTAATTACTTTCTACTACCTTCCCTACTAACTTCTGGGCTGAATTACTTATCACCCGCGTTTGTCACTTTTCTCCTTGATGAGAAAAGTAACCAAAAGAATCAAGAAGAAAAGAAACTCGCTGACGCTCAGACAGTCTTTTCTTCATAAATGGTGACACCCTGCTGCCGTCCTCTGTTTCATAGCTCACATGGGCCACTGGCATTAGAACAGTTCAAGCGTGCAACAGGCCGGTTCTCGGCCTCATGGTAGGCCTTCGCCCCGGTCCGCCGCAGGTGAGCTACTTTGCTTTGGAACCGCTGCAATTCCTGCATCGTCCTGCGGACTGGAAGTTGAAAAAATAGAATCGCCTCGTTTTGGACGGGATTTGTGGAAATCAGGTCTAAAACGAGGCGATTCTATTTGAGGTGCTTTTTCTCTTACTGGAACAACGATGCGGTTCTTAGGTCAATGAGGGAAGCTTGTGGGGTAATGCGTTTGGCGCGCAGGAAACGTTTCAGTTCTGAGGCGTCATGGTTGGGGGCGGCGGGGTCCATGCTGTTGATGCGCACGCGGCCTGCTGAGTGGATGAACTCGTTGTTCCCGATCCACATGCCCACGTGCACCACGCGTTCTGGTTTCCCGTCTTTGGCCGGAGAGCCGAAAAACAGTAAATCGCCGGGTTTTAGGTTCTGGAAACCATTAGCGGTATCCACCAGTTCGCCGGAGTTTACCTGCTGGGAGGCATCGCGCGGGAGAACCAGGCCATTCATGAAATACACAGTTTTGGTGAAGCCGCTGCAGTCTACGCCTTTGAAGGAAGTGCCACCCCAGAGATACGGTAAGCCCAGCAGTCGTTTAGAGGTTTCCACCAGGTTCTGCTCGGTGGGTTTGCGGGTGGCGGCCCATTGGCTGTATTTCTCTACCTCAGATGAGGAAACGAAGGCCGTACGTCCATCCGGGAAAGAGACCTCATAGAAGCCCTTGGCCTGGTTTTTCACCACCATCACATCGCCGTAGACCAAATCAGAGACCGTTGCGCCTTTGGTGTTGGGCGCGGCATAGGCAAACCCGTACGGATTGGTGTACAGCAGCTTCTCGCCCTGCTGCCAGGTGGTGAAAGCAGCGTTGTCCATCAGTTTGATAGCGCTGGCGTCAACCCACGCCAGGTATTTGTCTGGAGTTTGCACCAAGAACCAGCCGCCTTTATGTTTCCAGACGCGCAGCGGGGTACCCATGGTGGCTTGGGTAGCTAGCTCGGCGGGGTGCTTGGGCTCAGACCTAAGGTTGGCCACCGATAACGTAACCACCGCGAAAGATTGTTCTTTCAACTCGCCCTGCGGCAATACCTGAATGCTGTCTTGAAAAGAAATACCGGCGGTGCGCAAGCGGTCCAGTAACGCGGTTTTAGCGGCCGGCAAATTCGTTTCGCCCGTCAGCACGGTTCCGTTGGTTTTGACATCGAACAAGGCCACTCGTTTGTCTGGGGCAAACTGTTGACGGATGGTCTCCACATGCGGCGCAAGCACTGAGGGAGCCACGGTGGCCTGCGCGGTGACTGGCTCCGGAGTAGGTTTGCTGCTGGAGCAGGCCGCCAGAAACCCCAGCAGTAAGAGAATAGGTGTTTTCTTTTTCATGTACCTTGGTCTGTGGGCGAAATATAGTACTTTTCGTTTTAACCAGAACAGGAAGAAACCCGAAGTCGTTCAGACAGCGGTTGCAGAACGTTCCTTCTTGTCTCTTTGCTCCGGGTTCCGGCCTTTTTTCAGAAAATGGCGGGCAAACCGAATCAGTAGATCAGGCCCGTTTTAGTCCTCTTTTCGGGGAAACAATCCTGAAACGCACCTCTCTTTGAGTATCTTTGCGGCCAAGAAGAACCAAACATGATGACTATTCCCTCCGCTACCGCAGTTTCCATAATCGACTATACACCTGCCCATGCTGCCCGTTTCCGGGAACTGAACCAAGCCTGGATTGAGCGCTACTTCGAGATGGAAGAGCTGGACTTTAAATCATTGGGTGACCCAGACGGCTACATCATCGCCAAGGGCGGGCACATTTTCATGGCCGAGTACAACGGTGAGATCGTAGGAACCTGCGCCTTGATCAAAGTAGATGACCACACCTACGAGCTGGCCAAGATGGCCGTAGATGACAAAGCCCAAGGCCTGAAGATCGGGAAACGTTTGGGCGAGAAAGCCATTGAGAAAGCCCGGGATCTGGGTGCAACCACGCTCATGCTGCTCTCTAACCGAAAACTGGAAACGGCGCTTCACCTGTACCACAGATTAGGTTTTGTGGAGGTCCCCGATGAACTGAAGGAATACAAACGCGCCGACATTAAGATGGAGCTGGCGCTCTGACCAAGATCCCCATCATCTTTTACATACTTCTATGAAATTTTTTTACTCTCTGTTGCTGGTGGTAGTGCCCCTCGCGGCTTCGGCGCAGAGTGCTACCGTGCAGGACCGGGCCAATCTTCAGCCGCTCACGGGCGTGCGGGTGGTACCCACGCAAGGCGGCAGCGCCCTCCTCACCGATGCCAAAGGCAAGTTCAGTATCCGCGGATTACAGGAAACCGATAGCCTGCGCTTTGAGCGCGTTGATTATCAGCCGCGCACTGTGGCGGTAAACCAACTGGCGGGCATGCGCTACCGGGTGTTGCTTTCTGAGCGGAGCTATTCCCTGGACGAAGTGGTGGTATCGGCTAGTAAGTTTGAGGAGAAACGGGCCGATGTGCCCCAGCAGATCCAGGTACTGAAAGCACGCGATTTGGCTTTCCAGAGCAACCAGACCACTGCCGATGTCTTGCAGCAAACCGGGCAGGTACTGGTGCAGAAAAGCCAGGCCGGCGGCGGAAGCCCTATCCTACGCGGGTTTGAGGCGAACAAGGTCCTCATGGTCATAGACGGGGTGCGTTTGAACAATGCCATTTACCGCGGCGGCCACCTGCAGAACGTGATTACCGTAGACAATGCCTCGCTGGAGAAAGTGGAAGTGGTGTTTGGCCCGGGCTCAGTGGTGTACGGTTCCGATGCTTTGGGTGGCGTAGTCCATTTCTACACCAAGAACCCCCTCTTAGCCGATAGCACCGGCACCCGCGTCACGGGCAGTGCCTTCACGCGCTACGCCACCGCCAATCAGGAGAAGACCGGCCACGTGGATGTGTCAGTGGGCGGACGCCAGTGGGGTAGTTTCACCAGTTTTACCTATTCAGATTTCGATGACCTGCGCCAGGGCGCAACCCGGAACCCGTTCTACGGAAACTGGGGACTTCGGCCATTTTACGCCCAGCGTGTGAACGGTGAAGACGTGATGGTGCCCAACGCTAACATCAACCTACAGAAATTCACTGGTTACAAGCAGTACGATGTCTTGCAGAAAGTCCTGTTTCAGCCCTCGGCCAACACCTCGCATTTGCTGAACGTGCAGTTTTCTACTTCCTCAGACATCCCGCGCTATGACCGCCTCACCGAGGTAGATGCCCAGGGTCGCCTGAACCATGGCGAGTGGTACTACGGACCGCAGGAGCGTTGGCTCGCGGCCTACACCTTCGCCACCAAAGGCCGAGGCTGGCTGGAGAACCTGCGCGTAACGGCTGCTTACCAGAGTGTGGAAGAAAGCCGTCATAACCGTCGGTTCAACCGTGGTCCGCTGCAAAGTCGCTTTGAGCATGTAGACGTCTATACCCTGAACGCCGATATCAGCCGTTTGCTGGGCACGCATGAATTCCGCTATGGTCTGGAAGGAACCTACAATGAAGTCTCTTCAACTGCCCACGGAACCAGCCTGACCACGGGTGAGCGCACGCCCCTAGATACCCGTTACCCCAGCGGCGGTTCTGACATGCGTACCGCCGCTGCTTACTTTACGCACACCTGGGAGATCAGCCCGCGCTGGATTCTTTCTGATGGCGTTCGCGTGAGTAGGGTAGAGCTGAACGCCGATTTCAGGGATAAAACGTTCTTCCCGTTTCCGTTCGATGAGGTAAGCCAGAAAAACACCGCTGTCAACGGCAATCTGGGACTGGTATTCCAGCCTGGGCATGAATGGCGGTTTGCCGCGGTGGCTTCCTCGGGGTTCAGAGCACCGAATGTTGATGATTTGGCGAAGGTGTTTGAGTCAGTAGCCGGGCAATTGGTCGTACCTAACCCCGATTTGAAACCGGAATACACCTACAACGCTGAACTCTCCATCGGGAAGACCATTGCCCGGAGCGTACGGGTAGAGGGCACCGGTTTCTACACCTGGTACCGCGATGCCATCACTACCCAGCCGTTCACGTTCCAGGGACAAAGCGAGCTTGAATACAACTGGCAATTGAGCCGAGTAGTGGCAAGTGTGAACGCAAACAAAGCCTATGTCTATGGGTTAAGTGGCTCCGTGAACGCTGATATCACCCAGGCTTTCCGGTTGGCTTCCACGCTCACCTACACCTATGGCCGTATCCAATCCTCTCCCAGCGAAACGCCCTTAGACCACATTCCACCGGTATTCGGGAAAACCAGTTTGTACCTGACCTTGCCTAGGTTCCGGTCAGAGTTCTTCGTGCAGTACAACGGCTGGAAACACCTGGAAGACTACAATCCCGTGGGAGAAGACAACCTGCAGTACGCCACACCCCAGGGAGTGCCCGCCTGGTACACGCTTAACCTGAGAACCGCCTACCAGTTCCACCCACGGCTTCAGTTCCAGGCCGCGTTGGAGAACATCTTGGACCAGTTCTACCGCGTGTATGCCTCTGGCGTTAGTGCCCCCGGCCGAAACCTGGTACTCACGTTAAGAGGGAATTTCTAAGTAATAAAGATATAACCCGCCGTTTATGCCCCGTTTTCTGAAAACGGGGCATAAACGGCGGGTTTGTTTTAGACCTAACAGCCTGAGCGGAAACCAGAGGTTTAGTTAAATCTCCTTAAGAGTTGTCAGTAGTTCCTCTAACGCCCGTGCTCTTTGCCTGGTGATATCCATTACCTTGTTGGCTCTCACCACTTGCCACATCGTGCCTTGGGCTTTGCCGTAGGTCGCATCAATCAGTTCGATTTCCTTTTCTTTGAACACAACCCATTGTCGCTGGGCTGCCATCAGCTTAGTTTTCCCTACGGCGTCTACCTGGGTTAAAAGCGCTTTGTAGGTGCTGTTCAGTTTTTTGTCCCACTCTTCCAGCGCAGCATAGGTGCAGTTGCACATACCGGCGGTGCTTTGGTTTTCCTGCTTATCAAGGCACTGAGTTAACTTCAGGTCTATTGAATCTGGCTTCTGTTTTTGCTGCGAAAAAGCCAAATCAGCCCAAAAAAGAGAAGCGGCGGTCAACAGAAACGGAACTATGCGTGTGGGCATTAATGGCTGATCGTTGAGGTTACTGTACCTGGGTTTTGTCTACGCGCTTGGGTGTTTTCTTACCTTGCACAAAGTCCTTGGCACCCATGGCCACGGCTTTGATCATGTTGGTCATATGAGCCATGTCCAGGCTTTCCACCTCATCGTCTACGGAGTGGTAGAGTTTGTCCTGGTCAATCTGTACCGAGGAGATGGTGTGGGCCGGTACGCCCAGACGGGCCAGGGTGGCGTTGTCTGAACGGTAAAACAGGTTTTGGCTAGGATAAGGGTCTGGATGGAAGCTGTACGGTGTGCCTTTCACCGCCTGCTGCAGCAACGTGCCGAAGTCTGATTTCTCGAAACCGGTGATGTAGGCGCTGTTGGGCCCGAACTTGGAGCCTTTGCCAATCATCTCGATGTTGAACATGGCCACAATCTCATCGGGGTTCAGTTGCTTGGAGAAATACTGCGAACCGAATCCCCCGATTTCCTCGGCCGTGAAAGCCACGAAGATGAGCGTGCGCTCTGGTTTGGGTTGTTTCTTGAAGTGCTTGGCCAGAGTGATCACGGCGGTGGTGCCTGAGGCATCATCATCGGCGCCGTTGGCGATGGAGTCACCGGCCACGGGTTTCATCATACCAATGTGGTCATAATGGCCCGAGAAAACCACGAATTCGTTCGCGCGCTTGCCCGGAATCATGCCTGCCACGTTGGCTAAAGGCATTTCCTCTACCTCGTTCTTGATCTCGATGTTAAACGAGCTTACCTCGGTGAGCGTGGAAAGCACGAAGATAAGCGTATTGCCTTTGCCCAGTTCCATCACCGGGCGCGCCTGCCTAAAAGAACCAGCAAACCGCTTGAACATCTCCTGATGCTTGGGGTGCACCACTACCAGCACGTCTTTGTCCAGCTTTCGGGCGGTGGTGAGGCCTTGCCTGAAATCATCGTTCTCGCCAATGAACACGGGCTTAGGCGCTTTCTCCTCCCACTCAAATTTGCGGTGCACAGTGCTGTAAAAGAACTCGTCTGGGTTCAGCGACTGCTTGTTGAGGGTAACATCGGCTTTGCCGGGCTTAAGGGCGTACATCTTGAATTCCTGCCGGAAATCTGTGTCGCCGGTGAGCGGTTGCAGGCCTATGGTTTTGAACTCGTTGGAGATGAAATCGGCAGCTTTCTCTATGCCGGGGGTAAACGTCTGGCGACCCATCATGTCATCGGCGGCCAGGGTCTTGATGATGCGGGTGACGTCTTTCTGCTGAATGGTTTTCTGCGCCAAAGCCCCGGTCAGCGGAAGAAGGGAGAGGCAAAGGACAAGCGTTTTTTGAAGGTTCATAGTTTGGGCGAAGGTCTGATGGCAAATAGAATGTAGGGTAAATATACTCGGTTCTGGGTAACTATAACGGGTTCCTGTACCTGCGCTCGTGAATCTTTCCGCCGAAGGCAAAAGGAGGCAAATTCCGGGTGGTTTTTTTAAGCCATCGGCAGGGAAGCTATTTGCTGCTCTCCTGCTGCTGTTGCTCTGCCGGGGATACCAACTGGTAGCAATTTTCGGGCTGTTTTCCTGAAAAGGGGCTAAAAATAGAACGGAACACCTCATCGGCAGTTGCAATTAATTTCTGAGAGAAAGGAGAAGGCCTAGGAAAAGATAGGAGCAAGGCATCAGTACCCTATTTTCTGGCTAGCGTTACTTGAAGAAAACGGAGGAAAGAAGCCAAGGAAAAGAGGTTGATTGTAATACTTTCCGAAGATTGCCTCAAGTGGTTGGGAGAGTGATTAAGGACGAAAGTCCAAGCAAATGGGAGGTTGTTTTCGAAAAGAGATATGGCTGTTTATGAGGTAGTTTTCTTAAAATTGAGATAAACTGCTATATATAATTTGATAGATGCTTTAGAGAAGAAGTACCTGACCGGTTTATTTGGTGATTTGAAAATAATTGGAGAAAAGTCAGAAGGGAACGCAACTATTCGGTCGCGTTTTCGATAAAATGGATTCGCCGAGTTATGATCCCGGTGAGCCAAACCTTAATGGCTTTGGTAAAGAAAACGATCTATACACCTAACATTTCTTAAAATTATGGAAAATCAATTTAACAACCAGCCAGGTGCTGCCGCACAAGATGCTACTTCTTACTCACAAGATTCAGCTCAGAATTCATCTAGAAGCCAGGGCCAAAGCTCAGGACAAGGAGGAATCTTAGGAAGCATCACCAGCGGCCTTAGCAACATTCAGGTGCCACAGGCGGTGAAAAATCTGGGTACTTCTGTTTCCCGTTCTTACAGCGGCATGAGCACAACTCAGAAAGTATTGGGTGGCGCTGCTTTGCTGGGAGCCTCTTACTGGGTTGCCAACAACCAAGGCTGGATTGGCCAAGCAAAATCAAGCATCAGCAAATCCGGCGTTTCTGGCAAACTGGGCAAAAAGTCAAAAGGCTCAAAAAACCAGCATTCTGCTGACCAATATTCTACAGGCCAGTACAACTCTTAGTTATCAGGCTTGAGGTTGGTTGCAATACAGGTTTCCCATTTTAGGGCCATTTCCTGGTTGTAACTCCAAAAACAGAAAAGCCGGACACTTTAGAGTGTCCGGCTTTTCTGTTTTTGGAGAAGAGCGGTTGCTTATCGGTTGCCTCGGCCCCCGGAGTTTCTGCCGCCTCCCTGCCGCTGGTCTGAGCTTCCGCCGCCGCTTTGGCTGGAACTGCGGCGTTGGTCTGGGCGTCTGTTGCCGCTATTGTTCTGCCCGCCGCCGCTGCGCGGACCGCGGCTCTGGCCATGGTTTCCGCCGCCGGCAGTGTTTCTGCGGGCAGCTTTATCGGTGGCTTTTCCGCCGGCCAGCGGTAGTTTAGAGTACTCAACGTGGAACGGCTGGTCTTCCTCTATCGGAATGATCTGCTTGGTGAGTTTCTCTATGTCACGCAGGTACGGGAGCTCGGTATCGTCGCAGAAAGAAAGGGCCATTCCCTCGGCACCGGCGCGGCCTGTACGGCCAATGCGGTGCACGTAAGTCTCTGGCTCGTTGGGCAAGTCTACGTTAATCACGTGCGTTAAATCGTCTACGTCAATGCCGCGGGCGGCAATATCAGTAGCTACCAGGGCTTTCAGTTCGTTGTTTTTGAACTGAGTCAGGGCTTTTACGCGGGTGCTCTGGGCTTTGTCTCCGTGAATAGACTGCGCTGAGATGCCTGCTTTAGACAGTTCCTTGGCAATGCGGTCTGCGCCGTGTTTGGTGCGCGAGAAAACCAATGCCCGCTGAATGTCTTCGCCTTTGAGAAGGTGCTTCAGCAAAGCGCGTTTAGTGGTTTTGTCCACGAAATAAACTTTCTGAGCGATTTTCTCGGCGGTGCTGGAAACCGGGGTTACCTCTACGTACACCGGCTCGCGCAGAATGCTGGAAGAAAGCTTCTGGATCTCCTGCGGCATGGTGGCCGAGAACAACAGCGTCTGGCGGTGGGTAGGAATCTGCGCGATGACTTTGCGTACATCGTGGATAAAGCCCATGTCCAGCATGCGGTCGGCCTCATCCAGGATGAAGGTCTCAATGTGTTTCAGGGATAACAATCCCTGGTTCATCAGGTCAAGTAACCTGCCCGGGGTGGCTACCACAATGTCAACGCCCCGTCTGATCTGCTCTACCTGTGGTACCTGACCTACACCGCCGAATACTACGGTGTGTTTGATCTTGGTGTAACGGCCGTACGCCTGAATGCTGTCGCCGATCTGCAGCGCCAGTTCGCGGGTAGGCGTTAAAATAAGGGCCCGAATAGCTTTGGCCGGGTGCGCCGGACCTGCCTCGTGCAGGCGCTGCAACAGCGGCAAGCTGAAAGCGGCGGTTTTTCCGGTACCCGTCTGGGCGCAACCCAATAAATCATCGCCGTTCAATACGGGCGGAATGGCTTGTTCCTGGATGGGGGTTGGGGTAGTGTATCCCTCTTCCTGCAGGGCTTGCAGCAGAGGTTCTATCAAATTAAGTTCTGAAAATGTCATTATGAAAAGTAACGGCCGGTTCTGTTGGCCAAGCACAAAAAAAAGACGCAGCAATTGGCGCCTATCCCTAGAAGACACAAAGATAGGTAAAAAGATTCAGTCGCGTTTTTTAGCCGGTTTTGGCCAAAATGGCCATGAAACAGACGTGCTTGAGGCGAAGCTCTTGGGGAAGGCAACCTTCGCGCCCAAAAACGGTTAATAGGAGTTAGGTTTAGAGCACCTGAACATTTAAAACACGCTTAATCATTTATAGTTTATGGAATCAGAAAAGACGTACAAACGCGATAAAACCACTAAAAGAGCCTCCAAGAAAAGACTGAATAAATGGCTGCGGTCAAGCATAGCAGGGCTGGCCGGGGCTATGGCCGTGACTGTTGTGCACGAGACCGTGCGCCGCTTTTACCCCAAAGCTCCCCGCATGGATATCTTGGGCATGCGCGCCATTGCAAAAGGTTTGCGGTACGCCGGGCAAACCCCACCCGATGATGACAAACTGCACACCTGGTCACTGGTAGGTGATATTGTCTCAAATGGCTTGTATTACAGCTTAACCGGCGGAGGCAAGAAAGCCTGGTGGCGAGGAGCGGTTCTTGGGGCAGCGGCTGGAGTAGGCGGCGTCATATTGCCCGGACCCATGGGCTTAGGCGTAGCGCCTAGCGCCAGAACCAAACAAACTCAGGCCCTTACCATTGGCTATTACCTGCTTGCCGGCGTAGTAGCCGGTGGCGTGGCCAAGTGGCTGCGTAAGGTGAAGGTGTAAGTCCAGATCTAGTGAACAAAACGAAGCCGTTTAAGGGCTGTTTTAGAGAAAACAGCCCTTAAACGGCTTTATCCTTAAGGCTTGCAATGGCAGAGTACCTCGCGTTTGATAGGCTCGGTTTTATAATTGGGGAGGGTGACTTCTTTCATGTACACCACCGACAGTTCGTTGATTTGTTCCTGTTGAGGGTGGTTCTCGTTCCAGCGGCGCATAAGGTAAAAGCAGTAATAAGGCCGCATGTATTCATTGGGCACAAACAGGTAGTTCTCTGAGTATTTGCGCCAACGGTCGTTCTTGAAGAGGCTCACCACCGAGGCAGGCTTCACGGTATCGGGTTCTTTGCCTTGCTGGTTCAGGTCTACTTTCTGGTTGCCGTTAGTGATTCCCTCCAGTACGTACCATCCGTCTTCCTTGAAGACATTAGGGGCGAACATGCTCCAGTTCTGATCCAGGCGAGGCACCAAAGCGGCCCATTGCAACTTGGCCGGTACCTGTAAATAAGGGATGCCCAAAGTGCTCAGGTTCCACCAGAAAGCCATTATCAGAGCCACCAGTACCAACCCTTCCCGCAGGTATTTTAGTTGAAACCCATTGGAGAATTGGGGAGAATTCCACTTCAGTTGCATCTCCAGTTCTACCGGCGAGCGCATTCCTTTGCCCAACCTGGACCAACGTTTATGCAGTTTGGCGTAGCCCTTCCGCAAGTAACGGTCTACTGTGTCCATTACCGGAGTGGGCAGCAGCCCAATTACCGCCGAGATGCTGATCAGGTAAAACAAGCCTACAAACAAAGACAAACTGATCCCGATGTGCAAACCCACAATAGCTACAATGAACAGCATCCGGAACCAGGTAGTGCGCCAAGGGATTAGCAGTACAAAGGGCAGCCACATCTCCAGAAAATAAGTGGCGTGTGTGAGTTGCTTCATCAGCAGCGGGTACTGGTAAAGGATTCGGCCACCAGGCATCAGGATTTGGTCGATGCTTAAGGCGTAATATAATGCGGTGCCATCGGTGGTCCAGTCGGGGCCGTTTTTGAGGAGCGCGGTGAACACGTATACCCAGCCCACCTGCAGGAGATAAGCCGCCGAGGCCATGCTCAGGTAGTGGGTGTTGGTTTCTGAGGTGAGGGAACGGCGGGCATCTACGGAGTAATGCCGATGCCAAGGTAAAAACATACCCCAAAACAACAGCATCCGGAGCAGGCTATCACCGGACTGGGTAATAAGCGGATTTCGGTTCTGCAGGGAAAGCAGCAGAATCCAGGAAACGAAGGTAGCCAAGCGCGTATGGTACCCCAGCAACAGGCAGACGGCCGCCACACCCGCTATGCAAAACAGGACTAGTTCAAATTGCCAAAGACCACTGAGGGTGTGAAAAGAGAAGAAATATTGATTCCAGGCGTTGGCGTGCAGCACGTGCAAGGGAAGTACCCCAATGTTTGAATAATGCGCCTCCAGATCTGAAGCCCTGATGCCAATGTCCAGCAACAATACACTGGCCACCCATATTCGCATGAAGGAAATGGCCCGGGTATCTGTGTAAAATACGCGATGCAGATACTGTCTGAGTAGATGCATAGGGATAAGGATGAAGAAAGGGAAAACAGAAAAGGCAAAACCAATGGGCCTTGCCTTTTCTGTGATACAGGAACGTTCTTAAGAACGTTTACTTTAGACCATTAACGGCCGGTAGTAGTGGTTCCTGTGGTGGTGCCGGTAGTTGTACCAGTGGTAGTACCAGTGGTAGTTCCGGTAGTGGTGCCAGTTGTACCAGTGGTGGTTCCGGTAGTAGTACCAGTTGTTCCAGTTGTTCCAGTAGTACCTGTTGTGCCAGTTGTACCAGTAGTGGTGCCGGTGGTAGTTCCGGTAGTGGTACCAGTGGTAGTTCCAGTAGTGCCAGAGGTAGTTCCGGTAGTGGTACCAGTGGTAGTTCCAGTAGTGCCAGAGGTAGTACCGGTAGTACCCGAGGTGGTACCAGTAGTACCGCTTTCGGTGCTCATATCAGTGGATGTAGTATCCGTGGTTGTCTCAGAAGCGCCTGAGCAAGACGTTAACGCCGAGGCTGCTACAAATGCGGCAACTGCGAACATGTTTACAAAAGTCTTTTTCATAGTTTTGACAGGTTAATGAATGGTTATAAATGGTTTCCCTTTTCAAGTTCATCTTTTACGCACACTTATTAGAAAGGTGCCATTTTTTACTAAAAATTATCTACAAAGCGCGTTTTCTTTCCCCGGAGCCTTATCTTAGACGTACTAAAGAACAGGCTTCCACCTCCATGTTCCCGAATTATGCTTCCTTCCTCTCCAACTATCCTCTTTGACGGTGTCTGCAACCTTTGTAACGGATTTGTACAGTTTGTGATCAATAATGATCCAAAAAGTTATTTCAGGTTTGCCTCTTTACAGTCCGATACTGGCCAGGAGGTGCTTAGAATCCATGGTTTACCAACGGAACAATTCAAGAGTGTATTGCTGGTGGAAGACGGAAAGATCTACACCCGGTCTGCGGCTGCCCTGCGCATTGTGCGCCGTTTAAGCGGCGGCTGGTCTGGTTTGTACGTTTTTGTCTTAATGCCGAGGTTCCTGCGGGACCCGTTGTATGATTGGGTATCCAGGAACCGCTACCGTTGGTTTGGCCAGCAGGAGAGTTGTATGCTTCCAACTCCCGAGTTAAAGGCCCGTTTTCTGTAAATCAGCCTTAAACTAGAAGAAGGGCTTCTTGCAGATACTACAGTTTGCGTCAACGCAAGCAGATAGAAAAAGAAGAAATGAGTGGTAGAGACAAGGCATGCCTTGTCTCTACGGTTCAAACAGAAAGCAATCCCACAAAACGCAAAAGGGCTGCTCCACCAGAACAGCCCTTTTCTTACCTAACATCGTGCTACGCAGTGAGTGCCTACTAATTACATACTCAGGTACAAATTTCGCTCAGAGTAAATCTTGGTGAAGTATTCGTCTTCCAGGTTGTCTATGAAGTAGATGGCTTCGCCGGTTGACTTCATTTCTGGTCCTAGCTCCTTGTTCACCTCAGGAAATTTGCTGTGGGAGAATACCGGTACCTTGATGGCGTAACCGTTTTTCACTGGATTGAAGGTGAAATCGGTTACTTTCTTCTCGCCCAACATCACTTTGGCGGCGTAGTTCACATACGGCTCTTGGTAGGCTTTCGCGATGAACGGCACCGTGCGGCTGGCGCGTGGGTTCGCCTCAATGATGTACACAATCTCGTTCTTGATCGCGAATTGGATGTTGATCAAACCAACCGTTTTCAGCGCCAAGGCGATTTTCTTCGTGTACTCATCAATCTGGTTCAGTACGTTCTCGCTTAGGTCAAAAGGAGGCAGTAACGCGTAGGAGTCACCGGAGTGGATACCGGCGGGCTCAATGTGCTCCATTACGCCCAGGATGTGCACGTTCTCACCGTCGCAAATGGCATCAGCCTCGGCTTCGATGGCGCGGTCCAGGAAGTGATCCAGAAGTACTTTGTTGCCGGGGTTGTCCTTCAGGATATCCAGTACCTGCGCTTCCAGTTCCTTCTCGTTAATCACGATCTTCATGTTCTGACCACCCAATACGTAGCTAGGACGCACAAGCAGCGGGAACTTCAGGTCTTTGCAGACTTCCAGCGCTTCCTCGGCAGAAGTAACGCTCGCAAATGGAGGATACGGGATGTTGTTTTCTTTCAGGAGGGTTGAGAAGGCACCGCGGTCTTCGGCTAAGTCAAGGCTTTCATAGGTAGTTCCCATGATCTTGATGCCATAGCGGGTAAGTTTTTCAGCCAGTTTCAGAGCGGTCTGTCCGCCAAGCTGTACGATGACGCCTACAGGGTTTTCGTGCAGGATGATGTCATAGATGTGCTCCCAGAACACCGGCTCAAAGTACAGCTTGTCAGAGATGTCAGAGTCTGTAGAAACCGTCTCGGGGTTGCAGTTGATCATGATGGTCTCGTAGCCACACTCGCTGGCAGCCAGTACGCCGTGCACGCAGGAGTAATCAAACTCAATACCTTGCCCGATGCGGTTTGGACCGGAGCCCAACACTACCACTTTCTTGCGGTCAGAGACTTTGCTCTCGTTCTCGCCGTCAAAGGTGCTGTAGTAGTAAGGCGTCACGGCCTCGAACTCAGCGGCGCAGGTATCTACCATCTTGAACACGCGCTTGATGCCCATGCTGGTGCGTTTCTCGTGCACTTCGCTTTCCTTGCAGCGCAACAGGTACGCCAGCTGTCTATCGGCGAAGCCTTTCACTTTGGCGCTGCGCATCAAATCCACCGGAATGTTGTCGATGGTGTATTTCAGGATCTCACGCTCGGTCAGCTCCAACTCTTCAATCTGCTGCAAGAACCAAGGGTCAATCTTAGTTACTTTCTGGATGGTGCTGGTAGCTACGCCAAATTTCATGGCATCTTTGATGGTGAACAGACGGTCCCAGCTAGGGTGCTCCAAGCTGTACATGAGCTGGTCGTAGTTGGTCTTTTCCTTGCCATCGGCGCCCAAGCCGTTGCGCTTGATCTCCAGGCTTTGACAAGCCTTCTGCAAGGCTTCCTGGAAGGTACGGCCGATGCCCATTACCTCGCCCACAGACTTCATCTGCAAGCCCAATTGTTTGTTCGCACCTTTGAACTTGTCAAAGTTCCAGCGCGGTATCTTCACAATCACGTAGTCCAGCGCGGGCTCAAAGAACGCCGAGGTGGTTTTGGTGATGGAGTTTTTCAGTTCGTCCAGGTTATAGCCAATCGCCAGTTTGGCGGCTACTTTGGCAATAGGATAACCCGTGGCTTTAGAGGCCAGCGCCGAAGAGCGGCTCACGCGCGGGTTAATCTCGATGGCGATGATGGTGTCATCCTCGGGGTTCACCGAGAACTGTACGTTACAGCCACCGGCAAACTGCCCGATGCCGTTCATCATCTTGATGGCCAAATCCCGCATCTGTTGGTAGATGGTGTCTGGCAAAGTCATGGCCGGCGCGACCGTGATAGAGTCACCCGTGTGGATACCCATCGGGTCAAAGTTCTCAATAGAGCAGATGATGATCACGTTGCCGATGTTGTCGCGCAACAGCTCCAGCTCATACTCTTTCCAACCCATGATGCTTTGCTCTACCAGTACCTCGTGGGTAGGGCTGGCGTGCAGACCGCGGGTTAAGGCCTGGTCAAATTCCTCAGGAGAGTTCACGAAACCACCGCCGGTTCCACCCAAGGTGAACGACGGACGAATCACGAGCGGAAAGCCGATTTCCTGCGCGATTTCCTTCCCTTCCAGGAACGAGGTAGCGGTGTTGCCTTTGCAGACATTTACGCCCAGGTCCAGCATGAGCAGGCGGAATTTCTCACGGTCTTCTGTGGTCTCAATGGCTTTAATATCTACGCCAATGATCTTCACGCCGTATTTTTTCCAAATACCAGCTTTTTCGCAGTCAATTGCCAGGTTCAACGCAGTCTGTCCGCCCATGGTAGGCAATACCGCGTCAATCTTGTGTTTCTCCAGAATCTCAATGATCGACTTCTTCTCCAGCGGCTTCAGGTACACGTTGTCCGCGGTAATAGAGTCGGTCATGATGGTGGCGGGGTTGGAGTTGATGAGGGTAACCTCAATCCCCTCTTCGCGCAGGGAGCGGGAGGCTTGGGAGCCAGCATAGTCAAATTCACAGGCCTGCCCAATTACAATAGGACCGGAACCAATGATCAAGATCGACTTAATGGAATTATCTCTAGGCATTAGTAAAGCGGTATGTATAAATTGCCCAAAGTTAAGGCAGAAAGTTTAGAACTGTGGCCAAAAAATGAGGTCAGCCGAAAATTCCTTGAAATAATCTTAATTAGCTGGAGGTTGAGCAGGAAATTCTTTAATCAGGGGAGTTGTGACAATATACTTATGACCTGAAGCCCATGTTCTGGCGTTGGATGTAGAAGTCCTGGCGTTGAATGTAGAACAGATCCAAAGCTTAGAAGCTGTTTAGTAAAGTCAACGCATGGACCTCCCGTGTACGGAAGACTTTTTTGCATTGTGTTAGCTTTAATGGGGAAGGTAGCGTCCTTTCATCCTGCCGGATGATGTCGTTGTAGTGCAACGACGCTACATATTGGCCTGTAGCGACGTTACATTGTAACGTCGTACGCACTGAGGAAATCCGTTTCAGGCCCGATATCCAGAAAACAGGCCCGAAACGATTAGGACTGTAAAAACGAAACTCCCCGGCGCTCCCATTCAGAGGCCAGTTCCAGTTTAGGCAAAAGCGTTTTCAACAGCCAATTTTCCATTTCTGCACCGGCATGGAAAGGCGTAATATCCACCGGCAGTTCGTCTTTGAGGTGTTGCATGCGGGCCGTGTGATGCACCCGGGAATCCAGAATCACGAAAGCGCCTTTGTCCTTTTCGCGCCGCACCAAACGTCCGAAGCCCTGCCGCAACTTATGCTGACTGGCCGGATAGTAGAACTTGCTCCAGAAGAAACCGCCTTCCACCTCACGCCGGTGCGCCACCAACGGATTACCCAATGAGGGATTCGGCAACCGGAAAACAATCACCTGCGAGAGCGTAACGCCCGGAAAATCCACGCCTGACCACATGCGGTCCAGCCCCAGCAAAACGGAATGCTCTTCCTGCCGGAACCTCCTTATCTCCCACAAACTGGTGCCTTCCTGTTTCAACAACTCAATGTCATAGGCGGGCAGGCGCGGGTGCAGCCAACGGTAGGCGTCTTCCATGTCTCTTCGGCTGGTGAAAAGGACCAGGGTTCTGCCGTTCAGGGCCACAATGCACTTGAGCAGCGTTTCCATGGAAGTCTGGAGCCAGGCCTGTTTCTGGTCCTGCGCCATTCTGTGTTCATAGCAGGGAATAAACGCGGGCACCACGGCGTGGACCTTCTCCTGCTGCTCATAGTTGAACGGCGACAAATACCGGACTTCCTGGGCGAATGGCTCCTGCCGGCCCAGTTGGTTTCTAAAGTATTGCGTGTTGCCACCCACGTACAGCGTAGCCGAGGTGAATAGCAGGCTGGGATAGACGTTCTGCAGCTTCTCCATCTCGTCCTGCAGGTAATACGGCATCTTACTCACCGACCAGTTCTGACCGCTTTTCTCCAACACATGAATCCATTTGCGGGCCGGGAAGTCGCTGGTGATTTTCTGGAGCGAATCGGCAAACTCTGCGGCTTTCTCCTTGTAGGTTTCCAGGCGACTGAAGGTCTTGTCCTCGGGCTGTTTCAGGAGCTTGAGGATGCGGTCAATCTTGCCGGCCACAAACTGGATGGCAGTCAGGAGTTCCTGCAGGGCTTGTTCAATATCAGCGCTGAACTCCCGTTTAACCCAGCGGCCATTTTCTTCCAGGGAGATTTCCTCCTGCCAGCGCTGCTCTCCTTGGATAGGCAACGCCTGAATCAGCTCACCACTGGCCCTGATGGTGGCGCAGTCGCGGTGAATGGAATCAATCTCGTCCAGTACCAATTGGGCCGTTTCGGTTTCCACGTGATGTGCCACGCGTTCCGCCACTCTGTCCAGGAAGCCTTTGCGGTAATCCTTGCCCAATAATGGGCGCAGAAGCCTGGCCTCCACCACTCCCAGGCTGAAGTTCATACTTAGGGCGCTTCGGGCGAAATCAGGGAATTGGTCTGCCTCGTCAATGATGCAGTGTTTGATGAGATCGGTGAGTTTAGGCGGCAGCTGTAGCAGTTTGTGGTGGTTCGTCACAATAATATCGGCCGCATAGGCCAGCTCCATGTGCTTGGCGTACGTGCACTTGGCGGGTTCCTGGCACAGTTTGGGTACGCAAACTTCCTGCGCATTCGCCTCCATGAGTAGACGGTACGTATCTGGCAGAATGGCCCTGATGTTGTGCGGAATCTCTTCCACTTCGCCTTGGGTATGGTGCACGCGCAGCACCAGGTACAGCCAGCTCAGTCCTTCCCGGATGGTGCCTTTCTCCTGCACCACCAGCTCGTCATACAAATCCAGCAGCGCAGAAACACAGACATAGTTGTTCTTGCCTTTCACAATGGCAGGCCGAAGGTGGGAATGTAGACCTCCCTTGAAGCGCAGCCGCGGAATCTCGCCCTGCATGACTTGTTCCTGCAGGTTTTTGGTAGCCGTTGCTACCACTACTTTGCGACCAGGATTGAGGCGCAGCAGCTCAGCGGCGGCGATAAGGTAGCCCATGGTTTTGCCGGTGCCTGTTCCCGCTTCGGCCACAAACGTGCCTTTATCGGTTAAAGCTTTGTTGCAGAACTGGGCGTACTGCATCTGGGCGTACCGCTCCGGCAGTCCGTGTTTCTTGTACCAGGCGTGGAGGGCATCATGGACAAGTTGGTCCGATGGTTGGGCAATGTCTACCCTCGGCTTTACCGCGGTGGCATCGGTTACGGTAGGGAGCCAGGAGGTGAGCAGTTCCCGCAAGTGAAACGGCAACACCGGTACCTCAGAGGTGGGAAGCGGCGTGAGCCAGTGTAAATCCAGCGGCTCCAACGTTTCGATGTGCTCGGCAGCGGCTTGTAAGGTGCGCCAGGCACTGCCCATGTACACGGTGCCTAAGTCCAGTACCTGCCTTAGTAGCTGCATGAATAACGTAGGCTCGCCGGGTTCATCTTCCGGAGTGCTGGAGATTTTCTGCAACAGCACCTCTAACAGTTTGAAAAGTTGCGTGTGCAGGGCCGCTAAGGCCACGTGCATGGGTTGGGAAGCAGGCTTTTTCTGGGCAGCAGTGGAAAGGGCTACCACATCGCCTATCTCCATCAGGTTCAGGTGCGGCAGAAAGAAAGAAGAAAGTACAGCCAGATCGGCGCAGATGGGCGGTGTGGGCATTCCTGCCAAGATGTAATGCTTGAGCCAGGTTTGCTCGTGACGCTCGTGAAAGAAAAACACGTGCGTGAAGGTGCTTAGGTATTCCTGAACCTCGGCTTTCAACTCTTGCCAGAGGGGAGCGCTTTTTGCCTGTTCCTTGCTGATTTTGGAGAGTTTCTGCACGCTGCGGCCAAACTCCGCCTCGGGGTTGATAAACCATTCCTTCAGCACCGCATTCCCTTTCTGCAACGACAATACCCCTACCTGCAGCAGCCCATGTTTGGAACCATAGGAGCCGGTGGCATATAAATGCACGATCGCAAAGGATGGGGAATCAGCTTTCATCAAGACCTCGTTCACACTTCAAAGCAGAACCACAAAGGTACGTTATGCTAAGGAATTTGCAGTAAAATAGTGGTTGATGCTAAGCAGTTTAGAGGATGGGTGTTTTGGGCTTGTTTTCAGAAAAAGAAGCCCGAAACCCATAAGCACTCTCTTTTAGGTTTGTCCCCCGATAGACCGAAAGAGACGCTTTGAGCCTGTTTTCTGGAAAGAAGGCTTCTCTCCGCTAGCGCGAGCCTCCGGCTCGTGTCCGCACGTATTGCTGGATGCTCCTCATTTTGGCATTCTGAAAGCATATTGTGGGAAAACGGTAATAGCGCTTACCACAAAGCTTTTCTAGCTCGCCCACAAGATCTTTCCAAGATGACAAGTTGGAGGAGGGTTCCGTTTCAAGCCTCATTTTACCAAAATACCTTTAAAACGAAAAAAGCCGCACAATGCGTGCGGCCCTTTCCTATATATGCAGTTGTGTGTTCCTTGTGGTTAGGCAGCAGCCTCGGCCAGGGTAGGGTAATCGGTGTAGCCTACTTCGCCGGTGTTGCTGTAGAAGGTGTTGTAGTCCGGGACGTTCAGCTCGGCTTGCTCCGCGAAACGCTCTACCAGGTCTGGGTTCGCGATGAACGGTCTGCCGTAGGCCACCAGGTCTGCTAACCCGTCTGACAGGATTTTGTTTCCGGTTTCCTGCGTGAAGCCGCCGTTGATGATGAGCGTTCCGTTGTACAGCGGACGGAAGTGCTTGGCTACTTCTTTGATGGCGTAGGGCAACTCGGCAACTTTAGGAGAAGCCTCAGTCAGGTGCAGATACGCCAGGTTGTAGTCGTTCAGACGCTTCACAATGTACTCAAACGTAGGCGCGGTTTCCTCATCCACGGTAATCCCGAACTGCTCGTGCATAGACGGGTTCAGACGAACACCCACGCGGCTCAGGTCAATAAGTTCTTTCACGGCATCCAGCACCTCAAAGAAGAAGCGGGCGCGGTTCTCAACAGTTCCGCCGTATTCATCGGTGCGCTGGTTTGAGCAGCGGCTGAAGAACTGGTGGAACAGGTAACCGTTGGAAGAGTGGATCTCTACGCCGTCAAAGCCAGCTTCTACCGCGTTGGCAGCGGCTTTCCTGAAGTCCTCCACAATGCCTTTGATTTCCTCGGTCTCTAAAGCTCTAGGCGTCACGGTTGGTTTGAAACCTTCCTCGGTGAATGCCTGGTCGTTGGGGTTAACCGCCGATGGTGCCACCGGTAGTTCGCCGTTGTGGAAATCTGGGTGCGACATACGGCCCACGTGCCAGAGCTGCGCGAAGATTCTGCCGCCTTTCTCGTGCACGGCCTTGGTCACCCCTTTCCAGCCTTCAACCTGCGCAGGGGAGTAAATGCCCGGGATGTTGACATACCCCACGCCCTGTGGGCTCACCGGCGTGCCTTCTGAGATGATAAGGCCGGCGCTGGCGCGTTGCGCGTAGTATTTGGCGTTCAACTCAGTAGGTACGTTCTCTGGGTTATTAGACCGGCTGCGGGTCATAGGGGCCATTACCAAGCGGTTGTTCAGTTGGAGAACTCCCTTTCTATAAGGCTGTAACAGCGATTGATTTTCTTTCTGACTCATCTTTTTACTTTGTTGTTAAAACATCAGTTGTATATACAACTATATGCATAAAAAAATATTACTGATCTCTTTCCCTGAGTTTGTCCATCAGTTCGCCAATTTTGATGGCTTCTTCTTCACTGATCTGGCTGTATTTCTCCTCCAGGTTCTGCATGATGGTGTCGGTTTGCTTCAGCAACTCCAGGCCTTTCTCAGTAATCATGATGTCTACTTTGCGGCGGTTATCAGAACATTGGCACCGGGTCACCAGTCCTTTCTCCAACAGTTTGTCAACCAAACGGGTGGCATTGGAGTCACGGTCCAGCATTCGTTCCTGAACCAGGCCTAACGTAGCCGGATTTGGGTATTGCCCTCGAAGAATACCCAACACATTGTGCTGCTGCAACGATATCCCATACTGCTTCAACTGGCAGGAAAACCCTTTTTGCAGCCAGTTACCCGTGAACATGATGTTTACCACCATGCGGCGGTAAGGGCTGCCAAATGTCTTCTGCTTCAATTCATCCTCTAATTTCATGGGCTTACGGCCGTTGGTCCGGCAAATATACGTTGCTCTATTGTATATACAACTATTGTAGATATATAGTTTCAAGAAGGCCTAAAAACAAGAGACTTTTACATAGGTAAAATGATGCCTGCTTTTATAGCCTTTTTTCGGTAAAACAGCCTCAAAACAGACTTGCAAGCAGGTTTTAGTTTTGGCCTGAAGTATTGCCTAACTCTGTTTTTAGTGTTGCTAAGGTAACTTGGTTTCCAGGTTTAAACCAGGTTAGGCCCTGCCAGAGGAGCTATATAGCCGGTGGTAGCCGGGGATTCTACGGTGCTGTCTGGATCTGCGTCTTCGGTGATGTCTGTGGCGGCATCATCACGGTCCTTGGCTTCCTGGTCGGCGGGCTTTTTCGCCTCGCAGGCACCCAATAGAAACAGGCTGGTAACGGCGGAGAACATTCCCGTTCTCCAGAAGGAGCGACTAACAAATAAAGTGGTTTCTTTTTTCATAGAAGTAGATAGTTCAGTTCGTGTTCTACTCTACGGAAAACTCAGGAATGTTGGTAAAAAAAGTGGGCAGCCGAATTCAAATTGGCCGCCCGAAGAAGATTGACCTGTCGTTTTATTGAGCGAGAACCTGATCCAAAGCAGGGGTAAGATCTTCAAACTTGGCATAGCCTCTGGTGACTAGATACAGTTGTTCTCCGTTCTGCGCCACCATGGACGGGAAACCCTGAATGCCCCACGCCTGAACCTGCGCAAACTCCTGCTGGGCTAGCATGCGATACTTCTCATCCGCGAAGCGCTCCCGGAACTGCTCCTCGGTAAGGCCTGCTTCCTGCGCCAGTGGCAGATAGATTTCTATCTGGTTGAAGTCTTTGCCCTCCTTAAATTGTAAATCCTGAATGGCTTTGGCGTATTTCACCTGCTGGTCTGGGCGCAGTTCTTTGAAGATGCTCAGCACAATAGCTGGTGGCTCTGAATTAGAGATGTACGTGCCTTTGTCCAGCACCTCTGTGAAATACGGTTCACCCATTTTCACGCCTGTTATTTCATTGAGCCTGGGCATAGCCTGTTTGATGTAGCTAGCCATGCTCCCGATGGGCCCCACACGCTCGCCCAGAATCATGCCCCCGCTCAGCACTTCAAAATGGAATTTGTCAGCATAGGCAGCGTGCAACTTCTCAATCTGCGGACCCATGGCAAAGCACCAGCCGCAGAGGGCATCGGAGATATAGAAAAGAGTAGGCTTATTATTAGTAGTCATGAGTTCTGAGTCTTGAGTCAAGAGTTATAAAATGGGTAAGCTGCTGGAGCGTTTTGGATTCGTTTTCAGAAAACCAAGCTAGGAACAGCGGCTACAAAGGTAGATAACTAACTCTTGGCCTTAGGCTTCAAACTGGTTTCTACGGGTAAACCCTTGCATGGTATTATGTGACGATATCTGAGTGTCCCCCTTTGAAGGGGGTAGGGGGATGACCATGTCGTATGAAGAGCCAAAAGCTTCTGCTCAGTTATAAGTTTTCTTCCTCACTTAAGGGCAACCACAAGGGATTGCCCCTACAAATTAGGAATGCCTTCATCTGCCCGGACAATCATCCCCCTACCCCCTTCAAAGGGGGACGAAATGCGTGGTAAATCTTTAACAAGCACCTTGTGTGAGCTACTAAAGAAAATCCGGTTTCGGGGCTATTTTCTTTTAAATAGCCCCGAAACCGGATGCCAACAATCAGCAACTAACAATCAGCAATCATTTCGCTGTAAGCCGATTTTCTAGCATGCGGTTGTTGTACTGCTGAATAAAGGCTTTCAGTTTATTTTCCATGGCTACCCTGATGAGCGGTTCCTTGTCCTTGAGGTTGTCCTTCAGGAATTTGTCTTCTTTGTAGTTGAACAGCCCAAGCGTGTTGGTGCCGTCAAACTGCAGGAAGTAGTCGCCCTCGGTCCATTGGTAGCTGCCTTGATAGCTGATGGCGAAGTTTCCTTCCGCTGGGTTTAGCATGTTCTTTCCGAAGGAGAAGTACGGCTGGTCGTAGCCCAGATAGCCAAGCACAGTGGGCATGATGTCCAGTTGCTGCACCACGCGGTCTCGGTCCACACCTCTGAAGGTAGAATCGCCGGGGGTGTAGAAGAGAATAGGCACGGCAAAGTTGCCCCAAGCCGTCTGGTATTCGGGGTAGAAGGTGTGGGTGGCAGAGTGATCTGCAGTGATGACGAAGAGGGTGTTCTTGAACCAGGGAGCTTGGCTCGATTTCTGGAAGAACTTGCGCAAGGCCATGTCTGAGTACCCGATGCACTCAAAAATCTCAAACGGACCTTTCTTAAACTTGCCTTGATACCGCTCCGGCACCTTGTACGGGTGGTGCGAAGACGTGGTGAACACCGCGCTCATGAACGGCTCCTGGAACGTGTTGAGTTTGCCGGCCATGAACTGCAGGAACTCCTCGTCCCAGATACCCCACATGCCGTCAAAGTCCTCGGGTTTGCCGTACTCGGTCATGCCAAAGTATTGCTCTATGCCAATCAGGTTCATGAACGCATCAAAGCCCATAGAGCCGTTGGGAGCCCCGTGGAAGAAAGAGGTATGATAGCCTTTCTGGCGAAGGGTGCGGGGCAGACTGGGCAGGTTGTTGCTTACGTACTGCGTCAAGACAAACGGCTCCTGGATGCTGGGGATGCTGGTGAGCACCGACGGCAGCGCATCAATGGATTTCCGGCCGTTGGCGAAGGAGTTCCAGTACACTTTGCTTTGCCCCATAAGCGAATCCAGAAAAGGCGTGAACCCGGTGTAGGTGCCGTTCTCCAGATGCCGGTTGTAACGGCCAATCGCCTCCTTCCCGAAACTCTCCAGGATAATCACCACCACATTCTTCTTCTGGAACCTGGCAGAATCCACAGGCTGATGGATGGGGTTGTACACCTGCGCCACCTGCTCCTCGGGGAAATAAGCGAGCTTCTGGTAGCTGGTCTTGTTGATGGTTCTGATGATGGAGAAAGGCGTGTTGAGCACGATGTACATCTCCTGTGGCCGTTCTACGTATTCGCCGGCATTACTAAGCGTGATCGGGCGCGTGCTGTGCCGGAAACCGCCGCGCATGGCTGCAATGCTCAATCCAATGGTCAGCACCAGCACTACAGTGTGCCATGGGTAATAAAACCACGGATTGTACGTAGGTGCTTTCTCCAACTTGATGCGGTTGTACAGCCAGGCCATCAACGCCACCAAGCCTAGCCAAATTAGGGCCACATACCAGAAATCAACTAAGAAACTGGAAGCAAAACCACCCCAATCCTCGTTGGCAAACTCCCGCACCACGCTTCCAGTAGTGCGACGGAGCGTAAAGCGGTAATATATTAAGTCAATGCAGTTCAGAGCCAAGCCCAAGCTGTTGAAGACCAGAAACACCCATTTGACTACCTTCTGGTACACAGGGTGGTACCGAAACCTAAACGGCAGCAGCATGAGCACCAAGAACAACAGATTGGTATAGATGATAGCCGCCAAGTCGAACTTCAGTCCGCCCCACATGAGGTACAGCAGATCAGAGAAAGACGTCTCAGCAAAAAAGCATCGGTTGAATAGATAGAAGAGGACCCGGCAAACGGTATAAAGCAGCATCGCTACACCCAGCGCCAGCAACATGGCAATATGAACGCTCCGCCGCAATGCCCTCGGCTGAAAAGATTTTATCATGTTCCACAGAAAGAACCGCAAAATTAGGGAATAATCATGGAGTGCGTAGGGGAATGTACTGTTGGGAAAGGAAACCAGACAGGTGAGGAGCAGAAAACGCTTTTTGAGGCTCTCGCTTCACTGCTTTGCAAACTACCGGTCATAATGGGCCCAAGTCGCGGACTTGAACCTTGAGAGAAGAAAAAGAAGATTAAGAACCAATACTGCAGCTATACAACGCACCAGTTGAAAGAACCCTATTCCAGTCTTTCGGGTGAGCGCCTAGGCAAGTTCCGGTGCCGACAGGCATTGCGACCTTCAGGGAGCAAAGGAAGCTGGCACAGCGCGAACCCGGAAGACGGGGCCCCGCGGCCGTGAGCGCTCGGAGGGAAACTATACAACAAGAAAGCTTATAAACTCACGCAAACTGCAGCCCTTCGCCAGAATAAGCCAAATGCATGCATGATCAACAACAACAACAACAACAACAACAACAACAACAACCATTTATCCGCCGAAATAAATAAAGCAGCCCTAAAACAGATTCACCGTTTCAAGGCTGCTTTCCGAAAAGGACACACAAAACAGATTATTTCTCAAACGACTCTTTCAAGTCATCCACCGCTATTTTCTGGGCATCTCTGGCCTCTTTCAGCACGGCGGCCATCCCGAAGAATTCATGCGTCACGCCTTTGAACAACTTATGATCTACTGTAACACCAGCAGTTTCAAGCCTCTCCGCTAACTTCCGGCCTTCGGTTTGCAGTGGGTCCAGTTGGGCGTTGATGATGGTAGTAGGAGGTAAGTTTTTCAGGTTGGCGCCCACTAGGTTGATCCAAGGATTCTTGCCATCGGCGGGGGAGCGGAGGTATTGCTTGAAGAACCAGGCCATCATAGGTTTGTCCAAGGGTTTGGCTGCGGCATACTTTCGGTAAGACTCTGTGGTGGTATCGGTTCCGGCAATGGGATACACCAGCACCTGATGTACCGGCATCTGTACTTTCTGGTCGCGGGCCATCATGCTCACGGCGGCCGCAAGGTTTCCCCCGGCGCTTTCGCCCACCACCGCTACTTTCTTAGGATCACCTTTAAGGGATGCCGCGTTTTTCAGGGCCCATTTATACGCCGCGAAAGAATCGTTGTGGGCGGTAGGGAATTTGTTTTCCGGGGCCTGTCGGTAAGCCACTGAGATGACCACGGCATCGGCTTGCTCAGCCAAGCCTCTGGCCGAGGCGTCGTAGGTGTCCAGATCGGCAATCACCCAGCCGCCACCGTGGTAGTAGACAATGATCGGGTAAGTGGTTTTGCCGGTTTGGGGTGTGTACACGCGGGCATGGATCTGCCCACCCGTGACCGGTATCTTTTTGCCCACGGTGTCTACTTTAGAGGGAGGCATGGGAATGTTGTTTTCCTTCATCAAATCCATTACCGCGGTGGTAGGGGTGGGGTTTAGCCGGGCCTCCTGGGCGGTCAACTGCGGAATGGGTTTGGCGTGGTAGCTGCCTAGTTTGTCGGTGATGGCTTGCATGGGACCGGTAATCTCATCGGCCCAGACGGGTTTGGCACCGGTGGGTTTCAGGCTGGTGGCTACCAACTCGGCGGAATCGGTGAGGGGAGTGGAGGACTCATAAACAGAGGAGGAGTCCACAACATCCTCGCGGGAGGTGCTTTCGGTTTCCACGGGTCGTTTGCTTTCGCAGGAACTAGCCAGAAAGCAAACGGACGCAGCCAGGGCTAAGCCGCCTTGGCGGAGAAAGGATAATGATCTTATTTTCATAGTAGTAGAGTTGGCGTTAACAGAGGTGGCCTGTGGTTTCTTACATACGAGGTGGTTTTAAATACGGATTACGGTTTGCTCAAACAAGCCCATTATCCGCCGAAAGCCAGAGGCGGGGGCTCTTGCGTCTAAAGGAAAACTGGTTATCTTTGTTCAGGCATAGCTGTGTCCGGCGAGAGTAGCTCAGTTGGTAGAGCATCAGCTTCCCAAGCTGAGGGCCGCGGGTTCGAGTCCCGTTTCTCGCTCCAATTTTTCTCTTATTTTCTTTCCCCGGTTCCTCAAGATGGGCATGTGTAGCGTTTTTTCTTTTCGCCGTTCCTGGCAATTTTTCGCATTCGTTTTATTTGTTTCAATAGCTAGCTGTACGGCTCCACGGTCGGTAATCCAGTCCGGACGGGTTACGCCCCACGGGGAATTCAAGGTAGGCGCGAACTTCGGCGGGAACATCGCCTCAGAACCCATCAGCCAACTCAAAGACGTTGGCGAAGACGCCATTAAGGCCCTTGCCAACCGCGACTCAGTGTATTATGACGGATTAGTGAAATCTGCTACCAAGGCGGCCATTGCCTATACCCTTGACCCGGTGGGTCCCAATTTCGATTTCTATGTGCGCTACGGAGTGTTGCCGCGCGTGGATGTAGGGTATAAATATGCCTCGGGGGTGCACGTGCTGGATGCCATGTACCAGTTCATGGGCCCGTTGGCCGGCTCCGCCAAAAGCACCGAAAGATGGTACGGTAGTGTTGGCTTGCAGTACGCCGGGCAGAAGTCTGATATTTTGTCAAAAATTTTCCTGGACAAACTTTCCCCGATTCTGCAGTTCGAGGCCTCCAGAAGAGATGTGCTGGTGCCGTTGGTGTTCAGCCGGTCCTTTGGGGTAGACGAGGAGTTCGGGAACATCTCCTTCGGGGTGGCTTACAACCATACCTTCGTGGAGTATGGCCTCATCCCCGGACGTCTCTACGAGAAAGTGGGCGGCGGACAAGCCGTGAAAATAGAAGGCCTTACCAGAAAGGGAGACTTCCCGTCTTACGGTCTCTTCGTGAACGCTAAGATTGGCGCCAAGCGCATTTACCTGCTGCCCGCATTGTCTATGTTCTACCAGAAATACGGCACCTTTGAGTTGCTGAAGGGCGAGCAGGTAGATTACTCTGGTATCACCATTGTGCCTTCTTTGGGTCTGCAGATTGGGTTAGGCCAAGGCAAAGCCGGGAGGTAGCGGTCTGGCGTTTCAGGGCTGTTTTCAGGAAAACGGCTCCAAATCATAAAACCCCGAAATTATTGAAGCCCGCTGCGGTTAGTCTTTTGGCTAACCGCAGCGGGCTTCTTTCGTTTAGGACTCGGTTTCCAGAAATTGGCGCTGAATCTAAGACAGCAGGTACGCGCAGATCACCAGGAACGAGTAGACAATGTCATAGCTCTTGAACTTCTCGCGCAGCATCTTCAGAGCCTTGTTGATGTGGTTCTCTATGTTGCTGTTGCTGGTGTTCAGGGCTTTGGCGATCTCGGTGTTGCTGAGGCCCTCGGCCCGGCTCATGACAAAAACCTGGCGCCTGACCGGTGGCATAGAGGCGCAGGTTTCTTCAAACAGTTGAACCAGTTCTTTGTGTTCCAGGGCAGTTTGGGTCGAGTTTTCAGAAACCACGCCATAATCGGCCAGGTATTGGCCGAAGGCGAACTCGTACACCCGATGCCGGGCTTTGTTATACACCAAGTTTTTAGCGGTGGTAAACAGATAGCCATCCAGGTTCTGAGTGGGGTCAAGAGAGGCTCTTTTTTCCCATACTTTCAGGAATACCTCCTGCACAATTTCCTCGGCATCCTCGCGGCTCCTGACAAGCTTCATGGCGAAGGCAAAAAGTTTGGGTTCAAGGGCTAGGTACAGGCGTTCAAAGGCCGCCACGTCACCGGTGGTGAGGGCCGCTACGTCTGCCGTGAAACTTTCCTTGCCTTCTGCCTGCATGGTCTCTTGGTTGAAGTACCTGACTTTCATGCTACTACATCTTTTCTCTTCCAACGCCTACAGCTCTCCAACGTGACATAGTTTAGAAAACCCTAAAATAGGTATGTTAAATGTAGAGGAATTTATAGAAAAAACAAAAAGCCCAACTTTTGTTAAAAATATTTGAAAGCCGAGGTGGTGCAAAGCCATAGTTGTGTGTAATAGGTAAAAGCCCCACCATTTATCACCCATGGACCAAAACCTACTAGACCGATTTTACAAAGGAGCCTGCTCTCCCGAGGAGGTCAAGACGGTATTAGAGTGGTTTAAAACCCAACGACCTACCCCCGCGCAGGACCTTCACCTACAGGAACTGTGGACCCAAGCCGAGAAGCACCAAACGCAACCGGAGTATGCCCATGACGCAGACAAAACCTGGCGCCGTTTAGAGGCCATTATCCAGGAACAGGCCCAAAACGCACAGCCAGAAACCAAGGTGCTGCCCTTGCACTCAAGTGCCTGGTCTACCTGGGCCCGCGTGGCCGCCGGTATCTTGCTTCCGTTAGGGTTGATTTGGTTTGTTGCCAGTCAATATTTCCAGAAAGCGTCCGTTGAGGGAAAGCTGATGGCGGTACAGACGGCTCCCGGCGAGCGGAAAACCATCCAACTAGAAGACGGGTCTTCCATTGTGTTGCGGCCGGGCAGCAAGGTGACCTATCTGGTTCCTTTCGCCGAGGGTAGAAGGGACATCAGCTTAGAGGGTGAGGCGTTCTTCCAGGTAGCCAAAGACAAAAATCGGCCCTTCGTGGTGAAATCGGGCGCTATCTACACCCAGGCCCTGGGAACTTCCTTTAACATCAGATACGAGCCGAAGGATACTGCCATTTCCGTAGCGCTGGCAACAGGCTTGGTGAAGATCGGGAGCGTGGAAAAAAGGGATGCCGCGCCGTTGGCGAATCTGGTGCCGGGCCAACAACTGGTCTTCAACCGCAAAAACCGGAAACATGCCGTGAGTACCTATGAAACCCGCGAGGTGCTGGGCTGGAAGGACGGGGTGCTGTATTTCAAGAAAGCCAACCTGCAGGAAGTGGTGGCCAAGCTTGAGAACTGGTATGGAGTTGACGTGGAGGTAAAAGGAGCGCAGCCCTCTAGTTCAGAAACATGGAGCTACACCGGCGAGTACCGCCAGCAGAGCCTGCCCCAGGTACTGGAAGGCATCGGGTTCGTGAAGAACTTTACCTATGAAATAAACCAGAAACAAGTTCAGATAAACTTCAAAAGACCTTGAGCGAATGAGATAGAAACCTGTTCTTTTAACAGGTAAGCCACTGGGTGGCCTACCTGTCAAGTACCTCGGCAAACCCCAATGTTGGCGCATCAGGGCTGCCAAAGGCAATTCAACAACTTACACTAAACACTCCCAAGATATGGAAAAAAAAGTTTACGGCTTCTTACAAGGAATAGCCCGTAGAGCTTTGGCGGTTTTGCTGCTGCACGTAGCTCTCTTCTCTTCCGGTTACGCCGCACCCGCTGAGGGGCCGGCAAGTACCATTCAAAAAACCAAAATCACTCTTTCTATCACCAACGGCACCCTGCAGGATTTCTTCCGGAAAGTAGAGTCCGAGACCCTGTACAAATTCTCGTTTGATGAGAGCGAGGTGTCTGGCCGGGCCAAGGTTTCTGTCCAGGCGAAAAACGAACCGCTGGACAAGGTGCTGGAGAAAGTAGCGGCTACCACCAACCTGGAGTTCAAGCAAGTGAACAACAACATTCACGTGCGTACCAGAAGAACAAATATGACGCAACCCAAAGCGTATGTAGCCCCGGTGGCGCAGGATGTTCTTCGGGTGTCAGGGAAAGTGACCGATGAGAACGGAGCCGGTTTGCCGGGCGTAACCGTTTCAGTGAAAGGAACCACCAATGCCACTTCCTCAGACGTGAACGGGAATTTTTCCCTCACCGTCCCAAACGGAACAGGAACCCTGGTACTTTCTTACATCGGGTACATGACCCAGGAAGTCGCCATTGAAAACCGTTCTACTATCAACGTAAGTCTGGCCCCAGATATGAAAGCTTTGCAAGAAGTTGTAGTGGTAGGTTATGGTGCCCAGGAGAAAGAAGACATTACGGGTTCTGTGTCTGTGATTGATAACACTGCGTTTGATGCCCGCCCTAATACCCAAATTGGTAACTTAATACAAGGTAAAACTGCCGGGGTTCAGGTATTGACCAACTCTGGTAAGCCATCGGCGGGGTTTAACATCCGCATCCGGGGTACAAGCTCTATCCTTGCCAACAGTGATCCATTGTATGTGGTAGACGGCGTTCCTTCAGCGGATACCAGAAGCCTTAACCCGGCAGATATTGAAAGCATCTCTATCCTGAAAGACGCTTCTTCTGCCGCTATCTACGGTGCCCAAGGTGCCAATGGGGTGGTGTTGATCACTACCAAACGTGGTAGAACCGAGAAACCGACCTTTGAATTCAGTACCTACACCGGAGTTTCGCAAGTGTGGAACACCCTGGATGTATTAAATGCCGAGCAGTACCGTGACCTGATGACCGAACTAGGCCAGAATACTGATTGGAGCCGCTACCAGGAGAATACTGACTGGCAGAAAGAAGTTTTCCAGAACGGAAGCTCTCTGAACTACCAGTTGTCTGTCTCAGGAAAAACTGACAAAACCAACTACTACATCTCTGGTGGCTGGATGAAGCAGAACGGGGCTGTGCGCAGTTCTACCATGGACCGCGCCAGCTTTAAAGTGAACTTTGAGCAAAAGCTTTCTAACTGGTTAACCGTTGGTACCAACATGGGCTATACCCGCTACCATGATGTTGACGTAGCCGATAACCAGGCTGTAAACCAGGGTGGTGTTATCTTAGGCGTTTTGTCTACTCCGCCTGTTATTGGGGTGTATAACGCCAATGGAACCTTCACCAGCAACCCGTTTCAAGACTGGGAGAACCCCATTTCCAGCACTGACGGCTCAGAAAGAAATTACCGCAACCAACGCCTGTTAGGTAATGTGTACGGCGAATTACAATTGCTTCCTGGTTTGAAATTCCGTTCCAGCTTCGGGATTGATTTTATCAGCGCCATCAATGACTATTTCCTGGATCCATTCAGGACAAGCTATGGGCGTGCTAGAAAAGGGATTGGCCGTAACAGCACCAACCTGACCGATTACTGGATCATGGATAATACCCTTACTTACACTAAAACGCTGGGGAATCATAATTTCAGCGCGATGGTGGGTTCTGTACAGCAAAAGTACAAATGGGAAAATAACAGCATAGAGCGTACTGAGTTTTCTGGTACGGCTGTGACTACCCCAGGTGCTGGAGCAGTGATCCAAACAGCAGATGCAAACAAATCCATTAGAACCAACAGCTCCTTCATCAGCCGGGTGACCTACGATTTTGCAAACAAATATCTATTAACGGCGAATTTCAGAGCAGATGCATCTTCTGTATTTGGTCCTGAAGTACGCTGGGGGTATTTCCCGTCTGCTTCCGTAGGTTGGAGACTCTCAGAGGAAACATTCTTCCCTAAAACCAATGTGGTGAATGATGTTAAATTGAGAGTAGGTTGGGGATTAGTAGGGAACGACACAGGCCTTGTGCCATATGCCTTCTTGCCACGGGTAGGATACGGCGCTAACTACCCAATTGGGGGTGCTACCCAGCCAGGTAATTACCCGCTTTCTATTGGTAATTTCCAGTTAGGCTGGGAAGCTTCAGAGCAAACCAACGTAGGTTTAGACCTGGCTTTCCTGAATTCCCGTATCTCCTTAACAGTTGATGCTTACCTGAAGAAAACCACTGACATGTTGTTGCCGATTGAAGTGCCAAGATCAACTGGCTTCAACGGTGGTGATGCCAACGTAGGAAGTCTTCAAAACAAAGGACTTGAGTTCCTGGTGAGCTCACAAAACTTGGTAGGTGATTTCTCCTGGACTACTGACCTGAACCTTTCGTTCAACAGAAACAAAATAACCAACATCCTAGGTCAGAATTTCTATGGCGGCGGCGTAGCAGGCAGAGGCGACGCGAGCTTGTCAAGAGAAGGTTCTCCTTTGGCCTTGTTTTACGGGTATCAGTGGGGCGGGGTAGACCCAGCTACGGGTATGGCCTATTACATCAACCAAAACGGTGAAAGCACTTTCACTCCTTCTCCAGATGACCGCACTATCATTGGTAATCCCAATCCAGACTTCATCTACGGGGTAACCAACACGTTCTCCTACAAAAACTTCGGCTTAAGCATCTTCCTGCAAGGCTCGCAGGGCAATGACATCTTCAATGCCACCCGTATTGAGATGGAAGGTATGTCAGATCCTAAAAACCAAGGTATCTCCGTGATTAACCGTTGGAGAAACCCAGGTGACGTGACCGATATCCCTAGAGCAGTTTGGGCCAATACAGATAACTCCCGCATTTCTTCCCGTTTTGTAGAAGACGGTTCTTATGTGCGTCTGAAAACCCTGACTTTGAGTTACAATCTTCCTTCTACTTTGTTGTCTAAGATCAAGCTGAACTCCCTGCGCATCTATGCCACCGGTGAGAACCTCTTCACTCTTACAGACTACTCAGGCTTTGACCCAGAGGTAAATGCTTTTGGGGGTGCTAATAGAGCCCAAGGCATTGACTTTGGAACTTACCCGCAGACACGCAACCTAATCTTAGGTCTGAATCTTTCCTTCTAATTGAGTAAGTTATGAAACTGAATAAAATAGCCATCTATACCTTAGCGGGTGCCCTCCTGATGGGAGCCCCTGCCTGCGAAGACTTTCTGGAACAAGAGCCCATTTCTGAGTCAACGCTAGAAAACGCCTATAAAACGGCCACCGATGCCGAAGCTGCCTTAACTGGCGTTTACGAGTCGTTCCAAGCCGAATATTATATCTGGGATAACTTAGTATTCAGTGAGATTCTCTCCGATAACTACTATGCTGGAGGTGATAACGCGGAAATTTTTGCGGTAGACAACGTGGCCATCACACCCACCAACAGCCGCCTCTGGAACAACTGGAGCCAGATCTACAACGCCATCGCCAAAGCCAATGTGGTGCTGCAGAAAGTGCCGTTGATCACAGATCCACAGTTGTCAGAATCCCGTAAGGCTCAGATTTTGGGCGAGGCAGCTTTCCTACGCGCTTACCACTATTTCCAACTAGTGAAAATGTGGGGCGGTGTTCCTTTGATGCTGGAACCGGTAACGTCTCTGGACCCAGGGACTACGCAGAAGCCACGAGCCACTGAAGTAGAGGTGTACAACCAGATTGTGACGGACCTGACCTTTGCCTTGGATAACCGCCTGCCGGATACGTACGGTGGCGAGGCCAGCGTGAACAAGGCCCGTGCAACCCGTGGAGCAGCCAATGCTTTGTTGGCCAAAGCCTGGGCCCAACGCCCAGACCGGGATTACAACAAAGTAGTGCAGTATGCCGATGCCGTGATCAATAGCCCGGCGGGCTACCAGTTGCTGGGTAACTTCAATGACCTGTTTGACGGAGCCCATTACAACAATGCCGAGTCTATCATGGAAGTGCAGTTCATTGGCGGAAACGAAGCCAACTGGGGACCGCAGATGTTGCTCCCGCCTTCTTTGAGTGGTGATACCTGGCGCAAATTCATGACGCCGTCTCATGATCTGGTGAATGCCTACGAATCTGAGGATGACAACATCCGGATGAACACCACCATCTTATTTGAGAATGCGCCTTGGTCAGATGAGTTCTGGTCAGTGAGCACGGGAGGTCGTGTGCCGTTTGCCTACCGTTGGAAAAGCGCCAACGGTTGGGCTAGCACCAACCGCCAGTACATCTTCAGGTTAGCGGATATCATGCTCCTGAAAGCCGAAGCCCTGAACGAACTGGGCCGTCTTGAAGAAGCCAGAACTGTGCTGAACACCGTGCGCAGAAGAGTGAATCTTGGAGTCAACACTTCTACCACGCAAGAACAGATGAGAGAGGCCATCTTGAAAGAGCGCCGTCTGGAGCTGGCTCAGGAAGGGCACCGTTGGGATGATCTTCGTCGGCTTGGAAAAGCCATTGACACCATGACGAAACTCAACGAGATAGACCTGCGCACGAATACTAAGAAAGAATACAATGTAGCGGCACACGAGCTGTTCCTGCCTATTCCGCAGTCAGAAATCAACCGCAATCCTTTACTGGTACAAACTCCAGGATATAACTAATCCCTGGGGTAGACAACGCCTCCTTCGCACCACATGGGTGCATTTTCCTGAAGGTGTTTCGGGGCTGTTTTTCCAAAAACAGCCCCGAAACTAACCTGGGTGCGTGGCAATGATTTGTGACGTTGGCCTGGGGGAAAGGTGAGTGCCTGTAGCAGGAAGTCCTAAAGAATTCATGTCTAAATAATCATCTCCATGAAAAAAATTAACGTGTTTTTTCAGCTCTTGGCCCTGCTGTTTGTGGTGGGTGCCTGCGAGGAGCAAGACAACATTGAGCCTGTGGGCAACTGGGAACTGAGTTCCCCGGCACTGGCAGGCCCCGCAGAGAATGCCACCATTTCGTTAGACCAGAGCGCGCCTAACACCGCCATCCGTTTTGACTGGGCTCCCGCGGTATCCAGCAAGAATTATGGCGTGACCTATAAATTTGTGTTAGACTCTGCTGCTAATGCAGATTTTAGCACCCCAATCCTAAGCATGTCCACCGGCAACGGCGGGAAAAACTTGTTCATAGAGCCTACTGCAGCTCAGATAGACCAAGCCTTGTCTATGGCGGGGTATGACGCCAACACAACAGTTCCGTTAAAATGGGCCGTAGTGGCGCAATCCTTGAGCAAGGAGATTGTTTCTACGGGCAAGCTAGTTTCTGTAAAGCGCTTTCAGAATGAGACTACCTCACTGTACCTTTCTGGTTCTGCCACTGAGAAAGGAACGGATGTAAGCCAAGCCATTATGATGCGCGCCCTAAAAGACAGCGACGGAAAACCAACCAATGTATTTGAAGCCTACACCAGATTAACTGCAGGCGGCACTTTCCTGTTCTACAGCCAGCCGAATGCCAACTCCATTGTATTTGGCGCAGCCGGCAATGGCACCTTGCGTAAAAAAGGAACGCCCATACCCGCTCCGGGTTCTGGTACCTACCGCATTACGGCTGACATGAATAACAACACCTACAGCTTCGTGAAAATAGACAAGTGGAGTGTGGTTGGTGGAGCCTTTGCCTCTGGCTGGGGCGGAGATGAACCGCTGGACTACCAAGGCAACGGGGTTTGGACCTCTATCGTTGATGTTGCCAAGGCCGAGGGCTTTATTTTCAGGGCGAATGGTGATTGGGGAATAGTGATGAAGCGGGTAAAGGGAACCACCAACCAACTGGTCATGGAGTCACAGGCTGTGGGCGAAGGAAAACAATTTGAAGATATTCCGGCTCCAGCCACAGGCAAACATCTTATCACCTTAAACTTGTCTGGAGACCAATACACCTATTCTTTGGTGAAAGACAACAGGCCAACTACTATGCCTGATAAACTGTACTTGTTGCAAGGTAACAATGTAGTAGCTGAACTTGTCACCAACGGTGACACCTTCACTTCAAACGTATTCCTGGCCCTGGAAAACGGCAAATCCTATACGCTGAATACAGCAAGAGATGGTTCTGGCACGACATTCACCACTTCGGCCAAAATTGGAGAGACTTCCACTCCAGATGCAGATGCAGTATCTACCACAGTAGATTTTGCAGAGGGTAGTGGTGCCATTGCCGTTACTCGCAGCCAAGCATATCAAATCACCTTGAACTTCGCCACCAAGAAACTAACCTGGAAGTACTACAACATCAAGCTTTTCCATTGGGATGACGCCGGAGGAGGATGGGATGCCCGCAATGAGTACCTGTTGACCTATAAGCACCCGTACATCTTTGAAGGCACTGTAGCCCTGAATGCCAACTATGACCTGAAGTTTAACTCCCCGTGGGAGGTTCAGTTCGGGACCAACAGCGCGGCCCTGAGCGGAACCATGACCAATGGAGGTCCTAACTACAAGGGCATTAAGCAGGCGGGTAATTACAAGGCCACCATCACCGTGGCTAACGATTACAAAACCGCCGAGTATTCCTTCGTGAAGCAATAAAAGAAGCGGGCGCTTCGCCTTTCGCAAAGGGAAAAGCGCCCGCTTTCTTTGAAAGCTGTTTTAGGGCTTGTTTTTCAAAAAGAGCCTTAAAGCTGAAGATACCTGGAAACAGGGAAGTTGGAAACGGAGATCGTTGACCACAAAGGTTATAATCTGTTTCCACTAGCAGCAGTGTGTTCCATTAGGCAAGCCGAAGCAACCCTCTTGCAGCGTTGGCTTGTTCCTTTACTGAGTAACCATGGGAAGTCCCTTCTTTAAGAAAATAACCAAACTAAGTATGCTGGCGTTGCTGGTTGGCTCTTTGGCCAGTTGCGGCGGCGGCGATTCAGACCCAACGCCGGCTCCACCGCCGCCCCCTTCTGGTAACGGTACCAGCCAGGTAGCATTTTGGCTCACCAATCCAGACAAATCGGTGCTGTTCAAAAAGCAGAACGTGACCCTGAACTTCAAAGCCGAGACCAACAATAACCTGACCATCGAGCTGGACACCACCCAAACCTACCAGACTGTAGATGGCTTTGGCTACACCTTGACCACCGGCAGCGCCTACGTGCTTAACCAGATGGCCTCGGCCAGCCGTGCCGATCTGTTGAAAGAGTTGTTTGCGGTTGATGGCGAGGAAAACACCATCGGGGTGAGTTACCTGCGCCTGAACGTGGGTGCCTCTGACCTGAGCCCCACCGTGTATTCGTACCAGGATGTGATGGGCACTGCCTTCAGTTTGGCACCAGACCAGGCGTATTACATTCCGGTGCTCAAGGAGATCTTGGCCATCAATCCGAATATCAAATTACTCGCCTCGCCATGGTCACCCCCGGCCTGGATGAAAACGAACAACAGCCCCAAAGGCGGTTCTCTGAAGCCAGAGTTTTACGATGACTACGCCGAGTATCTGGTGAACTACATCCAAAGTATGAAGGCGGCCGGCATCACCATTGACGCGATCACGATACAGAACGAGCCTCTGCATGACGGTAACAACCCCAGCATGTACATGTCGGCGCAGGACCAGGCGAACTTCGTGAAAAACAACATCGGGCCGGCCTTACGCGTGGCAAACCTGGCTACCAAGATCATCTTGTATGACCATAATTTAGATAAACCGGAATACCCCATCAGCATCATGAATGACCCAGAAGCCAAACAATATGTAGACGGTTCGGCCTTCCACCTGTATGCGGGTAACATCAGCGACATGACTACCGTGCACAATGCCCACCCAGATAAGAACGTGTACTTCACTGAACAATGGGTAGGTGCAGGAGAGGATGACAAAAACTTTGGTTCAAATCTTAAGTGGCACATGACAAACGTGATTATAGGTAGCATGCGCAACTGGAGCAAGAACGCGCTGGAGTGGAACCTGACCGCCGATCAGAACAACCGTCCTTACACGGATGGTGGCTGCAACACCTGTTTGCCTGCCGTGACTGTGAGCGGAAACAATGCAACGCGTAATGTGGCCTACTACATCATCGCGCACGCGTCTAAGTTTGTGCGGCCGGGATCGGTGCGGGTGAAAACTACCCTCCTGAATGCTCAGAACACCGAGACATTCAACACCCTGCAGCACGTGGCCTTCAAGAACCCGGCGGGTAAGAAAGTGCTGTTGGTGCTGAACGAAACCGGTTCTGACCAGACCTTCAACATCCGGTACCGCGGCCAGATTGTCTCTACTACCCTGAGAGGCGGCGCGACCGGTACCTACGTGTGGTAAACCTTTTCCCCGTTTAGAGGCTGTTTTACCTGAACCAGCCTCTAAACGGATTACTGCACTTCAGTAAAGATTAAGATTCACTTTTAAAAACCCAACTCGGCGTAGGGCCTTTGTTTGGAGGCATTTCTCTGACGCACTTTACACCCTTTTCCCTCTTTTGTCATTCTCTCTCCTTTGTCATCCTGAAAAGACCTTGTGAGCGAACTAGAGAAGCTTTGTCGTAAGCGCTATTACCGTTTGCCCACAAGATCTTTCCAAGATGACAAAGTAGGAATGAGTATTGGAAAGGTGCGGTTAGAGCTACTTCTTATTAGGGCTCTACTTCAAAAGCCCGATAGTCTGAGTTAACATCAATTTATTTCTATTCATGATTCATTCCCTCAAAAAACAATGGGTACGCACCCTTATCATCGGTGGGCTTTGCCTGGGCGGTGCTACGGGCTGTACTTCTAACAAAGGCCTTTTCTCTAAGAACGAGGCGGACCTTTGGCTAACTACCGCTGATCAAACAGCACTATTCCAGAAGCAGGCCCAACCGTTGGTGTTCAGCTCGAATGCTGTCCCTGCTACTTCGGTGATTGATATTGATGACCAGCAGACCTTCCAGGAGATAGACGGTTTTGGCTATACCTTGACCGGCGGCAGCGCGTACCATCTGCACAAAATGACTCCGGCAGCCCGGGCGGCTATCCTGAAAGAACTATTTGCGACGGATGGAAACAACATCGGTGTGAGTTATCTGCGCCTGAGCATTGGCGCGTCTGACCTGGACGAGAAGGTGTTTTCCTACAACGACCTGCCCGAGGGCCAGACGGATCCTACCATGGAGAAGTTCAGCCTGGCGCCGGACCGCGAGTTTCTGCTTCCTGTTTTAAAGGAGATTTTGGCCATCAACCCTAAAATCATGATCCTGGGCTCGCCGTGGTCGCCGCCCACCTGGATGAAGACGAACAACAACTCTAAAGGCGGTTCCCTGAAGCCAGAGTGGTACGATGCCTATGCCAAGTACTTCGTGAAATACGTGCAGGAAATGGCCAAAGAAGGCATCACCATCCATGCGATCACGGTACAGAATGAGCCTTTGCACCCGGGCAACAACCCTAGTTTGCTCATGCTCGCGCCAGATCAGGCGGTATTCGTGAAGAATCATTTAGGGCCTGCTTTCCAGAAAGCGAACGTAAAAACCAAGATCATCCTCTACGACCACAACCTGGATCGTCCGGATTATCCTATCTCTATCCTGAATGATCCTGAGGCGAAGAAATACATCGATGGCTCGGCGTTTCACCTCTACGGCGGCAAGATCGAGGCCATGTCTGAGGTGCACAATGCCCACCCAGATAAGAACGTGTACTTCACCGAGCAGTGGATTGGTGCTCCCGGCAAGTTCCTGGGCGACCTGAAATGGCACGTTCGCGAACTCATCATAGGCGCTCCCCGCAACTGGTCCCGCAACGTATTGGAATGGAACCTGGCCGCCGATCCGCAACAGAAACCCCACACCCCGGGCGGTTGCACTGAATGTCTTGGTGCCCTGACCATTGACGGAGACAAGGTGATCCGGAACCCGGCTTACTACATCATCGCGCACGCGTCCAAGTTTGTGCGTCCGGGCTCGGTGAGAATCGCTTCTAACATTCCTACCAACCTGCCGAACGTCGCTTTCAGAACTCCGAAAGGCGAGCGCGTGGTCATTGTGCTGAACGATGGCGATGCATCCCAGACGTTCAACATCCGGCATAAAGGCAAAACTGTATCGGCTACGTTAGCGGCAGGCGCGGTAGGCACGTACGTTTGGTAATTTCTGGAGGGAGCAGAAGTTAGCTAGGTGCTGTTTGGGGGGTGTTTTAAGGAAAATATACTCTAAACAAATTTACTTTGCTGGCCCAGAATCCTCTACTCAATTTTTCTCTCAATTAATCCATCACTCATTCCAAAAGATGAAGAAAATACATTCCCTGGCATCCCTCGCCTTGCTGACGGCAGGCATCGCGGTTTCCTGCTCGCAGGTAAAAACGAGTCAAAGCAAAACCAGCAATACTAATTTTCAGGTAAACAACCGCTCGGTGACAGTCTACACCACCGCCAAAGACACAGAGCATCGTCTGTCCCAAACCGGAACGGCGCGTTTTCAGGATTTCGGGCAGCCGCTGGAGACGCAGGTGTGCGTGTTCGTGGACCCGAACAAAACCTTCCAGACCATGGTAGGAATTGGCGGTGCCATTACGGATGCCACGGCCGAGACTTTCGCCAAAATGCCGAAGGACAAGCAGCAGGAGATCATGAAGGCCTACTATGACCCTACTAATGGCATCGGGTACACGCTGGGCAGAACCACCATCCACAGCAGTGACTTCGCCAGCGGCTCTTACACCTATATTGAAGAGGGTGACAAAGACCTGAAGACCTTTAGTGTGAAGCATGATGAGCAGTACCGCATCCCGTTCATCAAGCAGGCCATTGCCGCTGCGGGCGGAAAACTGACTATGTACGTGAGCCCCTGGAGCCCGCCGGCCTTCATGAAAGACACCAAGACCATGTTGAAAGGCGGAAAACTCCTGCCGGAGTACCGTCAGGCGTGGGCCAATTATTACATCAAGTTTATCAATTCCTATGAGCAGGCGGGCATCCCAATTTGGGGCCTGAGTGTGCAGAACGAGCCGATGGCTACGCAAACCTGGGAGTCCTGCATCTTCACCGGCGAGGAGGAGCGCGATTTCATCAAGGAGTATTTAGGGCCTACTTTGCACAAAAGTGGCATGAAAGACAAAAAACTGATTGCCTGGGACCACAACCGTGACCTCATCTACCAACGCGCCAGCACCGTGCTGAATGACCCGGAAGCTGCCAAATATGTGTGGGGCATAGGCTACCACTGGTACGAAACCTGGACCGGCTCTGACATGCTGTTCGATAACCTGCGCAAAGTGAAAGAGACTTTCCCAGAAACCAACCTCATCTTTACCGAAGGCTGCATTGAGAAGTTCGATTTCAACCGCATCAATGACTGGTCACTGGGCGAGCGTTACGGCTACTCCATGGTGAACGACTTCAACGCCGGAACCGCCGCCTGGACCGACTGGAACATGGTGCTGGACGAGAAAGGCGGACCGAACCACGTGGGTAACTTCTGCTTCGCGCCGATCCACGCCGATACCCGCAACGGAAAGGTGCATTACACCAACAGCTTTTACTACCTGGGCCATTTCTCCAAATTCGTGAAGCCGGGTGCCAAGCGCATCATCAGCTCCTCTAACCGCGATGCCCTGCAAACCACGGCGTTCCTGAATCCAGACGGCAAAGTAGCCGTGATCGTGCTCAACACCACGGACAAACCGCTGGATTACAAACTCTGGATCAACGGCAAAGCCGCCGATGCCAAGAGCCTGCCGCACTCCATCGCCACGCTGGTGCTGTAAGCATGTTTAGCTAAGATTTTTAAAGAGACGCAAGTGAAAGCTTGCGTCTCTTTGTTTTAAAGCCCTTTTTGATAAAACAGCCTGAAAAAGAACAGGCCCCAAGAATCATTTCATGGGGCCTGTTCTTTTAAGTTCTTACCAGATACTAGTTGCTTAAACTGGTGACTTGGAATGTCCTGCAGCCGATGTTACTCTGCCGTAGTTGGGTCCATGATGGCAGCTACCTCTTTAACAGAGTTCGCGGGAAATCCGCCTTGACGGGCGTGTTCCCGCACCATTTCGGCGTTGGGCGCGATGTACACGCAGTAGATCTTGTCTTCGGCCACATAGCTGTGCTGCCACGTGATCTGAGGGCCCATATTGGTTAGCACCCCACAAGAAGTCTGTGCAATGTCTTTCAGTTGATCGGCGGTGAGGTTGCCGGCGCCGGGAATTTCCCGTTCAATGACATATTTGGGCATGACGTGAATGGATTGAGGTTGTCCTACTCGTCTGGCTTTTCGGAATCGCCCCGTTTAGAAGTGGTCTCTGGTCTCCACCTGGCTTTTAGAGATGTATCCATACCTTGTTGATCGCTGTAGATCTGGGGGCTTCAAACGACAGGCTTTCGCCTGAGGGGGGTGGTTTCAAAATGTGATCAGGAAAGAGCCTCCGGAGCAGGGCTTCCGGCGGGTTTGGACTTGTCTTCCGGCAGGGGAATAAACTCTGCATTATCTGTGGGCGGGAGCAAAATGCGGCCTTCTTTCCAGTCGGCTTTGGCTTGTTCAATGCGGTCTTTCCGGCTGGAAACGAAATTCCACCAGATAAACCGTTCGCCCAGCGGTTCGCCGCCCAGCAGCATGAGAGTGGTGGGTTCTTTGGCCAGAATGATGGGGTCTACGCCTTTGTTGAACACCAGCATCTGCCCGATGGAATAAGTGCGTCCGGAGACTTCCACGCTTCCTTTGGCCACGTAGATGCCCCGCTCAGAATGTTCTTTGGGCAGGCCGAAGCGGGCGCCCGGATCCAGCACTACGTGCAGGTAAAAGAGAGGCGAATGGGTTTTGACACCGTTCCGTAGGCCATAGGCATCGCCGGCAATCAGGCGCATCCAGACGCCGGCATCGGTGAAGATGGGAAGCTGTTCTGGTTTGTAGTTGTCGAAAGCCGGAGCGGCTTCCTCGTCTTTTTCGGGCAGGGCCACCCACGTTTGGATCATCTCCAGGTTTCCGCCGGCCAAGGCCGAAGGGTCTTCGAACCGTTCTGAATGCGCGATGCCGCTGCCGGCCGTCATCCAGTTCACTTCGCCGGGCCTGATGATCTGCTCCACGCCCAGACTGTCGCGGTGCATGACCTGGCCGCCAAACAGGTAGCTCACCGTAGACAACCCGATGTGCGGATGTGGCAACACGTCCATGTTGTGCACCAGCGGCGGCTGCACATCTACCGGACCGGCGTGGTCCATGAAGATAAATGGGCCTACCATCCGGCGTAGCCGAAAAGGCAGAATCCGGCGTACATCCATTCCGGGGGCCAGCGAGGCTTTCCGGGCTTCTATGACAATATCCAGCATACTCTATTTTACGGGTGGTATTACTTTTTGCTCTTCCTATTCATCATCCAGACAATGGCCTTGCGCAAAAACAAAGGCGGGTATTTGTAGCCCTTTTTCGCCAGCCGTATTCCCATCTGGGGATATTCATGTGAAGCGGCCACATTGGTGCCCAGGCCATCTACATAGCGGTTGTACATGCAGAAAGCGGCAGCAATAAGCACCGTGTCGTGTATTTCTTCGTCTGAGGCTCCTTTGGCCTTGGCCCGATCTATGTCTTCCTGCCGAACGGCTTTCCCGCTTTGCTGGACCTTTCCGGCAACCGTCAGCAGCGCCTTCATTTTCTCTGAGATAGGGGCGGTATCTTTGTTTTCTACCGTGCAGCTTACCGTTTCGCCGGTGTCTTTGAAATGCACGTTGGCCGCCGCCGAGTGGGATTGGTGGCAGTACTCGCAGTTGTTCAGTTTAGACACGTACGCCGCAATGAGCTCCCGCTCAGCCGAAGTGAGGGTAGAGGGCCCGTGCAGCAGGGTGTGGGCCAGATTAGACAACGCCTTCCCCGTTGGTCCTTTGTAAAAGAGCAGTTCCACGATGCCGGGTTGGTTCACCCCCGTGTTGATGTAGGTCATACCAGCTTGATTTATGTGAATTGATACCCATTTTTCGGCTTCCAGGTAATTCCTGTGGGGGCAGGTGCCAAAACCAAATTCCTGTTTTGGACGTGTTTTCATGAAGATAACGTTAAAACCGAAGGATACCAACAGGAACTTACCCCAAGGATAGTAGGTGCAGAGCTGCCTCCAGTGCTTTTTTCTTTCCCTTCTTACAAAGAGATCGTAACATTGGCTATGGAAATAGGCATCACCACCTTCGTAGAGAACACCCCAGACCCGGGCACCGGCAAACTGTTGGCCCCGCATGAGCGCATGCGCAACCTGATGGAAGAAATTGAGCTCGCCGATCAGGTAGGGCTGGATGTCTTCTCCATTGGCGAGCATCACCGCCCCGACTTCATTGTCTCCTCTCCAGCCGTGGTGTTGGCCGCAGCCGCTGTGAAAACCAAGAAGATCAAGCTGTCTAGTGCGGTGACGGTACTGAGCTCCGATGACCCAGTGCGGGTATTCCAGGATTTTGCCCAGGTGGATTTGCTCTCAGAAGGCCGGGCAGAGATCATGGCAGGCCGAGGGTCTTTCATCGAGTCTTTCCCGTTGTTCGGGCAGGACCTAAGCGATTATAACGAGCTGTTTTCTGAAAAGCTGGAATTGCTTATTACGCTTAACAAAAGTGAAAAGGTCACCTGGTCTGGCAAGCACCGACCCGCCATTGATGATCTGGGCGTGTACCCCAGACCATACCAAACCGAATTGCCCATCTGGGTAGCCGTAGGCGGAACTCCGGCGTCTGTCATACGAGCTGCCCAACATGGTTTGCCCATGGCGCTGGCCATCATTGGCGGCATGCCCGAGCGGTTTGTGCCCTTTACTGATCTGTATAAGAAAACCTACTTGCAGTCTGGTTATCATGTAGAAAAGTTGCAACTCGCCATTAACTCGCACGGTTACATCGCAGATGATTCGCAGAAAGCCGCCGATGAGTTCTACGGGCCTTACGCTTACCTCATGGGCAAGATAGGCCGCGAGCGAGGTTGGTCAGGCATGAGCCGGGAACAGTACGACTTCATGCGCGGTCCCGAAGGCTCTTTGTTGGTAGGCAGTCCGCAACAAGTGATTGACAAGATTCTCTGGGAACACGAACTGTTCGGTAACACCCGTTTCCTGCTCCACATCAGCGTAGGGACCATGCCGCATGCGCAGGTAATGCACGCTATTGAGTTGCTGGGTACGGTAGTGGCACCGGCGGTGAAGAAGGCGATATCATCGTAAAGACCAGGCACAACCTTGTCTCTGACGTATTCCTGGCTAACGTTATTGCTTGTCGCTTTCGATTCCTGATCTAGCGATAATTGGTATAATGCTACCTTCGGCCCCGAACCGCCAGCTTCTGCCCTTTGTGTTGGGCAACACTATCCGGGTGGGGAGGGTACAGGAATTTGCGTAGTTCCTGTAGGTAACTGAAGCTACCGTTGGGCAGGTTGCTCAGGATAATGAGGGCGCTGTGCTCTTTGGGGTTGCGCAGCAGGTAGGAAGAAAATCCGTGCCATAAACCGCCGTGGTATACGGCCGTGTCACCGTTCTCCAGCGGACGGATGCGCCAGCCAAACCCATAGTCTTCGGTTTGTTTTTTCTTCTTATTAAGAATTGACCCCGTAAACGCTTCCTCCAGGGTTTCTTTGCTTACTAATTTTTGGGTGTACAGCGCCTGGTCCCATTTGTAAAGGTCATCTACGGTAGAGTAAATGCCTTTGTCACCCAGCACGGTGTCCAGGTAGTCAGAGGTTCTTTTCTGCCGGAAACGGGTGTGGCCGGTGGCTATTTTGCCGGTGAGGGTAGCTACATCGGGGCTGTAGGTGAAGGTGTGCTTCATCTCCAGGGGTTCAAAAATGCGTTCGCGCAGGAAAGAGGCGAAAGGCATTTCGGAGACCTTTTCTACAATAGAGGCCAAAAGGCTGTAGCCCGTGTTGCTGTAATCGAAATGGGTGTTGGGTGGGTAGTACGGCTGAGGACGGTGCGCCACCATCAGGTTGACCACATCCTGGTTGGTGAGGTTCTTGTTGCGGTCCGGCCAAAGCTTATCACTGAAATACGTGTAGTTGGACAGACCCGACTGGTGCGTTAACAGTTGCCGGATGGTGATGCCGTGGTACGGGAAATCTGGGAAATACTGCTGCACGCTGTCGTCGTAGCTCAGTTTTTCGTCTTCCTTGAGCATCATAATGGCCATGGCCGTGAACTGCTTGGAGACCGAGGCCAATTGAAAAGCGGTTTCAACGGTCAGCGAGTCTTTCTTGTAGAAATCAGCTAAGCCGAAAGCGTTTTTGTAGATGACCTTGTCGTATTTGGTCACCAGCACCGTGCCGTTGAAGCCCCTCCGTTTGTGGAAGTGCTTGAACACAGAATCTAGTTGGCGGGTCAGTTTCTGGATACTGTCGGCGGTAAAGGAGGCCGGAATAGCTATCTGCTCTTTCGTTTCCTTGTCTTTTCCCCAAAACGCATTCTTTTTCCCAGATTCCTGGCACCCGAGCAGGAACAAACAGAAAATTGATGCCCCCAGACATCTAAGAAGGACGTGTTTTGCTTTGAGAAGTGCCATACCAATATTTACCAACAAGAAAACGGACTATAAATATAAGGCAACGGAAGAAAAACTTTTCAATAAAAATTGGCCGAGCTGCCAGAATCCTGCTCAGCGGCCTGAATTAGACGATCCTTTCTGTTTCATCATTCTGTCTGCCCATTGGATGAAGTATTTGATGTTGGGAGCATCGGTGTGGCCGCCGTCATGCTGGCGCCAGGCCAATTCCCCTTCCAGCAAGCCTACATTCACGCCGGGCATCTTTGCAGTTTTGTAGTCATGGCCTACGCCCAGATCACGTGCTCCCAGCAATTTGAAGGCCGGTCCGGCTGCTACGGTAGCCATGTAACTTCCTTGTTGGTCTAACCATTTGGCATCGCCTTGTTCAGGGATTCCATAGCTGATGAAAGTGAGCCGAGGGGCACACAAGGCAATTAATTGGTGCGCGTCTACCGGAATATCATTGGCCGTTTTAGAACCGAAAGTAGCCTCAGAGGCGCCGTATTTGAGGAAATTGCCCGCCATCCAGTGGTACTCGCCGCTGCTGGTCAGGCTTTCCACGGCCTCGCCGAAGTTACGGCGGTGCAGTTTGGCGCCACCTTCGCCCGAGGAACCTATCAGGCCCATGTAGAAACGCTGGTCAAAAGCCATGGCCGCCAGAGCCGCCTTCCCGAACCGCGACACGCCTTCTATGCCCACCCGCTTGGCATCTACCGCGGGGTCGGTCTCCAGGTAATCCAGTCCGCGGGAGGCACCCCAGGCCCAGGCGCGTAACGCACCCCAATCGTCCGGCTTTCGGGTTTGGCCTTTGTTTACCAACCCGATGATGCCTTTGGTGAGCCCCGCGCCATTATCGGCTTGGATGCTGCCTGGTTCAATTAACACGTAGCCCCAACCCGCTGCTAATAGCTGGTGCGTGGTAGGCGGGTCGCCGGCGGGCGGCGGACCGAAACTAGGGGTTGCGGCAGTGATGGGGGTATAGGCCGGATATTGCTCAAACACCGCCTTTAGCGAAGGATCTTGTTTTATCAGCAGTTTTTTGAAAGCAGCATTGATCTTCTCCATGCTTTCTTTGGGCGGTTGCGCCGGAGCCGGCAAAGCACTTCGGCTGAACATCATCAACACCGGCACCGGACCTTTGGCGTTGGCGGGCGTAACCACCGTCATGGCAATGTTCACTTCCAGCAAGGGGTAGTCTGAATTGTCTACCTTTCCTACCAGTTGCTTGGCGTTGACGGGTATCCAGCCTACCATCTCCCGCTCAGAGATCACTGTCTTCCAGGTTACTTTGGGCACGTTTTTAGGAATCCGGCCGAAAATCTCCCGCTCAAAGTCTTCCACGATCTCGGGTCTGCGCTGGTTCCACCACATGGCGGGCGTGGTTACCTTCTTGCCGTTTTTCAAAGCGAGCAGTTCCGGCAGGTTGGGGTAGGGGTTCGCCTTGGCTTCATCGTAATTCGCTGCGTTAGGGGATTTCTCGTCTCCGCTGGGCCCCGGCCGAAGCGCCTTGATGCCCAGTTGCTTCATCATGTGCTGATGATCTTGCTCGGCTGTGAAGTTGATCGGGGTCGGGTATTTGGTGGAAGTTCCCGTGCTAGCCTGCTGGGCAGAGGCGGAGGAAATAGTAACGGCAAACAGGAGGTAGAAGAGTTTTTTCATGAGGGCTCTTTATTTCCTCAAGATAGGTATAAATCTGAACCGAAAGGACAGTTATCCTTCGCTTGTCCTAAGGCATGCCTTAAAGGCGAGTTGGTGTTAGACGAGTGTTTCACAATAGGGCTTGTTGGGTGGGAAACCTTCGTTGGCACAAGGCTACGTCTCGCTTTTGGAGTTTGGCTTATTGGTTTTACAAGCCCTTTACTTTTACGCCTTTGTGCCCGTCCACCAGCATTGCTTCAATTTCGCCTTGGCTGTTCTCGGTAAACTCAACGTCTGACCAGTAGGTGCGCTGAATAAATTTGGTGTCGGGTTTTTTAGCGTCGGCCACCGGAATCAACGCACCCCACGAGCAAGACAGATTCCCCTCTTTGTAGCTAACTTCCATGACCAAATCTTTGACATAGAAATTAGAGTCAAACTGGTATTTGCCCACCAAACGTGATGCTTGCTCCGGAGCTACAGCCCTTTTTGTGAGGTTTGTTTTAGGGGCGGGCTTTTTCAGGACCAGGGCAGCCAACTGCATTCCCAGGTTTGCTGGCAGAGAGATGTAGTTGTTTGAAAGGGCAATAACGGTCAAGTTATCATCTGGGTAAATGCCGAAATACGAAGAGAAGCCCGGTGACCGGCCATTCATCTGGACTCTTTTTCTATCCAGGTGATTTCTGATAAACCAGCCGTATCCTACGTTATCGCCATAATCGGTGAAAATCTTTTGCCATGATTCTTTTGACAAAAGCTTGTTGTTAGTGATGGCGGTGGAGAATTTGTATAGGTCTTCTGTGGTGGAGTAAATGGAGCCGTGGCCGGTTTTGGAAGTCCAATTAATTTGGTAGGCGTTTTCTACCTCATAATGGCCAACGGCTGCATACCCATTGGCTAGGTTTGGGATGATCTCGCTTTCTCCGTGGGAATGGCCGGTATTCGTCAGCTTCAGGGGATCGAAAATGCTTTCTTTCAGATAGCTGCCAAACGGTTTTCCGGTTACTTTTTCAATAATGTAGGCTAAAACAATATAATCAGAACGGCTATGGTTGTATTTGCTGCCGGGAGGGAATAGCAGTGAATCTTCTTTGAAGTAATGGATGAGCTGGTCTACCGAATGCTGGAATTTTGTGATGCTATCGTAATCCACTTTTTGGTTTACCCCGATGGCCGGAATACCAGATCTCTGGCTTAAAAGGTGGTGTAAGGTTAAACGGTTTCCTGGTTTGTAATCGGGAAGATACTTGGCCACAGGATCATCTAAGGATATCTTCTTTTCTTCGGCCAATTTCATGATAGCCGCCGACGTAAAGATCATGGAAGCAGATGCCAGGAAGAATTTCGTTTGAGGCGTATTTGGCAGGTTATAAGTCCGGTTCATTTGTCCGTAGGCTTTTGAAAACAGGACCTTGCCATTCTGGGCAATCAACACACTACCGCTATAATTATTGGTTTGCACATACGGCATGATCAAAGCATCTATTTCTTTGCTTTGGGCCTTCGTTGATAAAATCACCGCTAAAACCAATCCGAGAGAAAGAAGTGTTCTTGCCATTCTGTGATCTTTGATTAAGTTTTCCACCATTTGATTCTGCTTCTACCTTAAACAGTTACCGGAGACATCGTTCGGCAACGGCATCGTGCATAGGCCATGTAAGGTATGGTTTACCCGTGGTTGGTGTTTCGTGCTTATGTGAAAAGGCTAATCCCTGACTTTGTAAACAAGCTTCTACTCTTCCTTTTGCGTCTTCTTGGATATCGCCTGCTATGCAGAGGCGGGAAGGATAAGGAGGCAAAAGGAGATGGATTCAATAGGCCAGTGACTGCCTTAAGTTAAAAAAATCAGTACCAAAATGGCAGGCAAGAATGAGTTGACCAACAAACCATTGGAACAATCACAAGTGACTGCTGAAGCTAAGAAATTCTACCCAAATTAAAGCGCAGAACTTCTGTTTCTTGATGAATTTCAATAACTTAATAAGGATGGAAGTGGAGCATGAAATACCTTCTACCTGATTCTCTTTCCAGAACAGAAAAGGTCTTACAAGCTCTCTAGAATTAGGCTTCTGTTTTCGATGTGTTTTCCGGATTATAGGCCGAAAAGGAAAGTCTTCCTTAAAACTAGTTTGTAGGCCTGGTCTTCCGTGTCACGAATTGCAAAGCACCCTAACTTTAAACCAGATGCCGTCACAACCATTTAAAGGGAAAGTAGTCTGGATTACCGGTGCTTCCAGCGGAATTGGAGCCGCACTTGCTTTGGCCTTGAGCAGTCAGGGTGCCCTTCTGCTTCTTTCGGCACGGAATGTAGAAAACCTTGAAAAGGTAAAAGCTAACTGCACCAACCCCGATTTAGTGACAGTCCTACCCGCTGACATGGCCGAAATTGATTCGCTACCTGAAATTGCCGCACAGGCTTGGTCAGTGCACGATAAAATTGACTACGTTTTTCTGAATGCAGGCTTTGCCGTAAGAGACAGAATCATCAACACGGAGGTGGAACTGATCAAAAAAGTAATGGACGTCAACTTTTTCAGTGCGGTGGTGCTCACCAAAGCCTTGTTGCCCTTGATGAAAGCCAGAGCAAGCGGCCATTTTGTGGTCACCAGTAGCCTATCCGGAAAATACGGAATTCCCCAGTTAGGAGCTTATTCTGCTTCCAAACACGCGTTGCATGGGTTCTTTGATTCGTTAAGGGCAGAACTGGAAACGGATGAGATAAAGATTACTCTGGTGATTCCGGGCTTAGTGAAAACTGATATTTCTGTAAAGGCTCTGAAAGGAGATGGCTCTGCATATGGGAAAATGCAGGAATCCATCTCCAGGGGCATCTCACCGGAAGCTTGCGCCAAGGGCATCATTCAAGCAGTAGCAAACGGCAAAAATGAAGTCTTGATTGGCGGTTCAGAAATAGCTAGTGTTTGGGTAAAACGGCTCTTCCCGGGTTTGTTTTCCTATTTGATCCGGAAACATCCTTTGCAAAAATTAAGGAAACTGGGAGTATTGAAAAAGAGAAGTTCGCAGGAAACCAACGATACCTTTGAAAGAACATAACAGGCTGAATTCAGGGAAATACGTCTTGGCTAGCAATAGCTTTTTTACTGGTCATAACTTGAACAAAAGAGTTGGTGGTTCTTTGGCTTCGTTGACGTTGTTTACCCTTGGTTGATCAAGGGGAGATATTTTCTTCGGTTCTCAAAAATGATCCAAAGGAGAATCAGCCAAATCACGATGGCAATGGGCAAACCGCTGGTGTCCACGAAAAGATGGGTTAGCAGAATGCCTACCATCACAGGGAAAACTACCAATGCACCCAAAGCCCGGGTTTTGGGGATGATAACAAGAATTCCACCCAAGATTTCTGCTAAGCCAATCAAAGGAATGAGCCAGGAGATTTCTGTCAATGCCGCTGTATCCCTTAGGAGTGGTTCTGGCAAACCTTCGGGAACGGGCATGTAATTAAAGAATTTGTTTAAGCCCCCGTTGATGAGTAATAGCCCGAAAAGGAGGCACAGCCCAGTTAAGATCTTCTGCTTCATACGTGTTAAGTTTTATCAGTCTTTTGTATGGATAATCGGTTGATTTCGGTCCGTTTTTTAAAATTCAAGTAATAAACACCCCAAGGCATGTTCTGCGAGGGGAATTATGTTTTACCCCTCGCAGAAGTAGAAACTTTTGCCTTGTTATTAAGTTTGTTACTCTTCTTTAGCTAGAACTGAGCGGAGGTATTGGTCTAAGTTCTCTAACCCGGCGGCAAACCCTTCTTTAAAGCCCATCTGAACAATGGTTTCTAAATCTTCCAGTGTTTTAAAGGATAGTTGGATCGTTACCAGGGTGTCTTCTTCCTTCGCTTTAAATGCATTTTCCCATTTTACCTGTGGTTTGGTGTTGTCTCTCACGGCTTGTTCATCACAGAAAGCATCTGTGCCCGAAAAATAGGTTTGGGGTCTTATCTGATCAAAGTCAAACAGGCACCAATGCTTATCTCCTTCGGGGCTTAGCATGTAATAATGCCAGCGGCCTCCTTGGGTAAAGTCCATGGTTTTGGTGACGGATTTATAAGGTTTGGGAGCCCACCACTGGTCCAGAATGGCAGCTTCTGTCCAGGCAGCCCATACTAATTCAAGGGGTGCCTCAAAGGATCTTTCTACGTTGATCTGGTTATTTTCCTTGTCTACCAGAAAATTGAATAAAATAGTCTTGTTCATTTCTTATCTAATTTAAGTTGTTTTAATACTTCGTCAAGCTGATCAAACCGTGTGGCCAGTAGCTGCCTGAACTGTTCCAGCCATTTCTCAATATCTTTCATCTTGCTGGCGTTCAAGTGGTAGTGAATTTCCCGGCCTTGCTGCTCCTGTTTCAATATCTCACATTCGGTCAAAATCTGAATGTGCTTAGAAATGGCCTGTCTGCTGCTGTTGAAATGTTCGGCAATGGCATTGGGTGTCATGGAACTTACTGCCAGCAGCAGAATGATGGCCCTTCTGGTGGGGTCGGCTATGGCTTGGAATGCATCTCGTCTCGTTTCCATCTTCTTTAACTTGCTACCATATGGTTGCGAATATACATGCAACTATTTGGTTGCGCAAGATTTTTCTTGTTTTTTTTTAAGGCTTAGGGGATGAAGTGCTTGATCTGGTAGTCTTTTTATAAAGACTGCCAACGGCCTCGTGTAAACAGCGTGCTAGGCCGTCGTTTATACTAGACGTTGACACGTTGTTGTGGGGCGTTATTTTTCTTTTCAATTTATTTGAGTTATTTTCCAAATGCCCCTCTCTTTTTCAAGCTTCACAATCGGGTGGTAGTGGTCGGCGTAACTCTTCTTGCCTTCATAATTATCGAAGAACCTTAACGTGGCAAGCCAGCCGTCTCCGCTCTTTTCCAGACTGCTAACTTCCACGTCGGCAAAGGGCTCTTGGCTCCTTATCCAGTAGTAATAGTAGAGCCAGTGCAATATTTGTCGTACTCGTAGGCGTCCGCTTCTCTGTAAACTGACCAGTCAACTTTGCCCATATATTCAGCACAGCCTGAGATTCTTTGTTTCTCCTGCTGGATAAATTTTTCTGAGACCGTGGGCAGCTTTCTTACCTGTTCAAAGTATGACTCGTACTCTACCTTGCTTTTCCCTGCAATGCCTTCCACTATCTTTACTTCAATTGGTGTCTTTGGATCAGGATTGTTTACATTCTTGATATACCAGCGGTGGAACGAAGTCGCTATGTTTTTAAGCTGTCGGGTTTCCTCTGTCTCTTGAGGAGAAACTTCCAACTTTTCAGCTGGTTGACTGTTGGTTGTATCCTTTTCCGTTATGACTTCTTGTGAAAGAACCGCATTATCCTTTACAGTATTGTTTTCCTTTGGCTGCTCTGTGGAGCAACTAAGCAATCCCAAAACCGTGAGCGATAGAATTGTTCTTTTCATATTTATAATGCACCACAACGGACTCGTGTAAACAGCTTGCAAGGCCGTCGTCCGAAGCTGACTTTTATACAGTCCTATGTTTGCAAAAACTAATTAACTTGTATAAAAGAGAAGAAAGGAAGGAACAAGATTCATTATACAATAAG
>NZ_RJJD01000004.1 GCF_003721515.1 Rufibacter latericius | reverse complement strand
CTATTATTCATTCGGGTGTTGCCTACCAACCGGATTTTAAAAGATTTTCCGCCTGATTTTATTGACTTTTAACAGAGTTCATGTTAGCCACTGTACTTTTTATATCTGTTTTACTCCTGAAAGTGTAATTCTAAAGGTGTCGGTTTTTTTCTTCCCCTTGACATCATGCTCGATTATCAGTTCAGGCCTTTCTTTGTCTTTTTTCCATCCCTTGAACTGAGGCTCTACGAAAGGACCTACTTTGAATAACTGATAATCGCTGTACTCTCCGTCGGTCGCTGTCACCACGTAGACGAAGTTGGAGCAATTGCAGTAATCTAAATCAGGGTCGGCAGGACCGTTACAAACGCTAGCCGCAGTCACCCTGAACTCATCAGCCATGAAAGTGGCCATTGTGTCGGTTGAACTTATTACTTCCGCAAACTCTGAGTCTTTGATTTCACTGATTATCGGTTTTTTGTAGAGTTTATAGGTCGGTGAGTTTCCAGAAACTGTTTTTAATATTGCAGGTGTTTCTTCTTTAGGCTGTATTTCTTGTGCCTTGGCTGTGTTTTCTACTGCTGGTTGCGTCTTCAGTTGAGCATTTAAAATAGCTATGCTGTCCTTTTTGGAGACAAGCTCAGCTTGAAGTTTATTCATTTCACTTCCAGTATCATCTTTCTTGCCTGATTGACAGCCAAATGAAAGAGAAAGAATACTTAGTAGATAGATTAAATTTTTCATTTTATATATTGTGCTAACGTACTTGTGTAAACGGCGGCGAGGCCGTCGGCCGATGCTGGCGTTTACACGTTGTTCTCATTAGTTTTTCTTTTTTGCTTAACAATGAGATTGCAAATTCTTTCTGAATCTGGGTTCTCTGGTTTATAGTAAAGGTTATCAAAACTAACTGCTGATTTATTTTTTGCAAGTTCTGTCTTTACATATGTTGTCAACTGTTCTTCACTATCAGGCGCTAAACCTATGTAGTCGAAATAAACGATATTCTTTTCTTGAAATTCACAAATAATTGCAAACACCTTTTGGTGTCCGAATCCTAAATCCTTGACTTTCCAATAGGGGTTTAGTTCAAAAAATGAGAGCTTCTCTATAATTGAAGCTGTATCCAGTCCGTATTTGTCTTTTAAATAATTTCTTATGGTTTTCGGTTGGATAAAATCGAAGAAGCTTCTTTTTACCCGAATAGGAGCCATTTTAGCTTTCTCGTCACTTTGTTGGTTAGATTGGATTGCTTCTAATATTTTATTTGGGACCCAGTAACCATCGGTTTCTGTCTCTGATTGTGGAACAAACTCAATCCAGAACCTAATCATTTCTCCTTCACTTAAAACAAATGCAGGAACCTCGAAAGTTTTTAGATTGAAGCCATGATTTTGGATAAGCTTCATGTTTTAGATAAGCTTCATGTTTTAAATTAATGAGAACTACCAGCTAAACGGAACACCTACGCTTATCAGCCCTATATCTGCAATCAGGCTTACCGTTTACAAGCTTTACAGACAGATACCTGAGCCTGGCCTTCCGAATATAGTGGATAAGAATAAATTACAAAACTAACCTCCTCTCCTACTTGCACCTAGCTACCAAACCTTAATTACCCTTAGTATACATTTGCGCTAGACCTGGCAATTAGGGCAGAAGTAGGTAGCCCTTCCACCTACATATTTCTTCTGGATGAGCGTCTGGCAGCGGGGGCAATGGAGGTGTGCGTCTTTGGTGGTTGAGGCCGGGGCTTCGTCCCACTCGCGGGCGTGGATGAGGTAGTGGGAGGGGAAATCGCGGTAGATGGCCTCGGCGGCGATGGCGGTCTCCAGTACTTCCCGGATGGAAGAAGCCAGTCGGTCAATTTCGACGGGTTGAAGGGAATCGGCGGGGCGTTCTGGTTCCAGTTGGGCCTGGAAAAGTACTTCATCGGCGATCCAGTTGCCCACGCCGGGGGCAATGCGTTGATCTAGCAGCAGGGACTTGATGGCAGATTTCTTTTTGGCCAATCCCTGGGTGAGTTCCTCGGTGGAAAGGGTGAGCGCATCGGGGCCCAGTTTCTTTTGCAGCCGGAACGCCTCCACACTTTTGGCCAGCCCTATCCTTCCAAACTTACGCGAGTCCACGAAGGCAAACCGGAAACCGTTCTCAAAATAGAATACCGCCCGGGCAAAGCGGGGCGTATCGGCTTCATCGCGGTAAAAGGCCACATCGCCCGTCATCCCGAAGTGCATGGTCACCACCGCTCCTTTTGCCGTGAGCAGGAAAAGCTGCTTGCCAACGCGGTGGGTGCCGGTGAACTGATCTCCCCGCAAGGTCTTTCTGAAATCGTCCAGGTCTACCGTCAATTGCCGTTTGGGGTCCTGCACGTCTACCTCGGCAATGGGCAGGTACAGGCTGGTCTCGTCAATAAAGCGGCGGTAGGTTTCTACCTCGGGTAATTCGGGCATGGGAAAAGCGGTTGCGTTTAGGGCCTGTTTTAAGAAAATCGCGCCTGAAACAGTACCTGTTCTACAACCGCCTGGGGCTGGACATTGTTGCGCAAATCCTGTACTTTCGTTCTGTACCCAACGCTGTGCCACGTATGTCTACTCTGCTGTCAGCCCCGACTTCCCGCATTGCCATTCCCTCCTACTTCGCGCAGTTGCCCGAGCGGGTGGCCTGGTCAACCCAGGACGCCACGTTTGTGGAATACCGCCGGTTCCAGGATTCCATCCAGACGCAGGTGCGGCTAGACAATCACTTGTTCATGGTAGTGCTGCATGGCCAAAAAGAGGTGCACACCCCACAAGGCGACCTGGTGATGCCTGCCGGTACCGGAGGCATCATCCGGAAAGGCTCTTACCTGATGTCTTCGCGCTGCTGCCAGGAGGACCGCTATGAGAGCCTGTTGTTTTTTCTGCCCACTTCCGTTCTACAGAGCTTTGCCCAGGAGCAGGCAAAGGCGCTGCCAAAACCCCAAAACACCTCTTCCCTACAAGTTGGCTTTACCTTTCCGGTGACCTCTTCTCTGGAGCTGTACCTTCAGTCCCTGGTACCCTTTTTCAAACAACCGGCGCTGGCTCCGGCTCCCTTGCTGCACCTTAAACTGCAGGAACTGCTGTGGCAACTTTGGCTGCATGACACCGCGAGCGACTCTTTCAAAACTTTTCTGGCGCAATTACAGGAGATAGCCCGACCCTCCCTCACGGAGTTACTGGAGAAGAATTTCCTGCGGCAGGTGACTTTAGAGGAATTAGCGTTTATGGGCGGTTTTAGCCTTTCTGGCCTCAAAAGGGCATGTCAGCAAACGTACGGGGTGGCACCGGGACAATGGCTGCGGAAACGACGGCTGGAGCACGCGCACTTTCTATTACGCCACTCGCCCGCCCACGTCAGTGAGGTAGCCGATGCGATTGGGTACGAAAGCAGCTCGCATTTTGTGCAGGCCTTCAAACAGCACTTCGGGTACACCCCGGGGAAACGCATGCCTGACCCAACAACGACATAATCTGGACTTCGGCCGATACCCGGCTGCCCTATCTGGTGGGTAGTTTTGCAGAAACCAAAATCCTGCAAAGCCATGAAGCCCCTCCTCCTGTTTTTCCTTTTTTGCGCCGTTTTCTGTAAAACGGCCCAATCCCAACCAAGTGCTCAGAAACCAACGTTGGTGTTGGCAACCTACCCCTATGACCAGAACAATCGGTTAGAGAACCTTCAGCCACTGGCTCACCATTTGGAACAAACGCTGCAACAAGCGGTACGGGCAGTCAGCTATCCTACCGTTTCTGCCTTGCTGGCAGCCATCAGGGCACGGGAAGTGGACGTTGCACTAGTAAATACCTACGGCTTTCTGCTGCTTTCCACGGATACAGTCCCGGTCGTTCGGCCGCTGGCTTCTTTGGTAGTTCCAGAAGGACAAACCACTTACCAAGCCTGCCTTTTCTCCAGTAGATCATCGGGCATCCAGAGCATGGAGGATCTCCGGGAAAGGGCAGCAAAAACTAGGATTGTCCTGGCGGGGGAAAACTCTACTTCGGGGAATTACGCGCAACGGCAATTTTTGCAACAAGCTAGGGTTGGAGCCTTGGAGAAGGCGTTCGCAGAGGTACAGTATGCCCAGAGCCATGCGCAGGTGATCCAACTGGTGAACGCGGGCCTGGCCGAGGTGGGTGCCTGCGGCCTGAATGAATTGAGGCACCAACTACAGAACTGGCAGGTACACCCCGAGGAAATCAACGTACTTTGGACCTCGGGGCAGATTCCGCTGGGGCCGGTAGTGGTGCAGGAAACCATGCCCCAGGCAACTCAGAAGAAAATTCAGCAGGCCCTCACCCAACTGCATGTACAGAACCCCGCGGCTTTCAAGTCGGTTCTGGAGGGCTGGACCGAGGCCGGGGGCGCCTCTAACTTCCGGGCATGTGCGCCTGGTCCTTTCTCCATGGATCTGAAGAAATCTGCCAACTAAATTTATGGTCCTTTCTCAAAAAAGAGGCTTAAAACGCAGCCAAGAATGGTCTATTTCGTTAGATTTGTTTGAGACTAGTTCTTTATCTGCATGGAGACATCAACATTACCCCTTGAACTATTACGGTACCCGGTTGGCCGGTATGAGGCGCCGCCTCTGTATCGTTCTGCTTTTGTAAAACAGTCATTGGCTTCCATTGAGGCGCTGCCCGCCAAGCTGCGTGCCGCCATCCAGGACTTATCTGACGAACAGCTGGATACGCCTTACCGCCCAGGCGGCTGGAGCCTGCGCCAGGTAGTCCATCACCTCGCTGACAGCCATATCAACAGCTACACCCGTTTCCGGTTGGCCCTGACTGAAGATTGCCCGGTGATCAAGCCGTACGAGGAATCTTCCTGGGCGTACCTGCACGATGCCCACTGGGCCCATCCGGCGCTTTCCTTACAGATTTTAGAGGCTTTGCACCAGCGCTGGATAATTCTGCTTCGGTCTTTGTGCATGGAAGAATGGCACCGTACCTTTTACCATCCGCAGGGCGGCGAGAACTATTTGTTCCAGGCAGCGGGCATGTACGCCTGGCACGGAGAGCACCATGTGGGGCATATTGTATCCTTGCGGGAAAGAATGGGCTGGTAATGGAGGTTTTAAGCCTTCTTTTTTAAAAACTTGCTTAAAACAAGGATTATCTGGCAGCAGAAATGTGAAAAATTTTAGCTTATTTTAGTCAGAGATTTTAATTTCTGACAATGTTCCTGCCTGCTCCTTTATTTATAGCATCAGCCTTCTGGACTTTGCTCCAGTACTTCCTGGTGGCTCCCGCTCCCGAAACCGAGCCCGCGTTGGCAGGCACCGCTGAACCCAACCTCTACACCGTTCCCCGTTCCAATACCAATGATGGCCGCACCCTGGAGTTTGTAGAAAACAAAGGACAGTGGCCTAAACAGGTGAAGTACGCCGCAGACATACCGGGTGGCAAGATGTTTCTGCAGCCCAACGGCTTTGTCTACGTGCTGCAAGACCCCGCCAAGGCAGGAAAGCACGGACATTCCCCAGAAACTCCTGTTTCTACTCCTACCCAACGCAAAGCAGCCTCTTCTGAGGTTTTAAGAAGCCACGCGTACTCTGTGACCTTTGAAAATGCCCTTCCGGCCCCGTCACTTCGGCCGCAGGAAGTGACCGAGGGAATCAAGAACTACTACCTGGGCAAAGACCCTAAAAAATGGGGCACCGGTGCCCGAGGGTTCCGAAAGGTTCAATACCAAAGCCTCTACAACGGGGTAGACCTGGCCCTGTACGAGAAAGGGGGCCAACTGAAATATGATCTGCTGGTAGCGGCGGGTACTTCTCCAGACCAGATCAAACTTTCCTACAAAGGACTTACCCAAATAAAGCTTCAGGAAGGCAACCTTCGCCTGGAAACCTCGGTGGGCCATGTTACCGAGCACAAGCCCGTAGCCTACCAGGTAGTACAGAACCAGCGCGTGGCGGTGCCCTGTGTCTACCAACTCAATGAACAGACCCTTTCCTTTCAGTTCCCTCAGAGTTATGACTCCCGCTACCCGCTGGTGATTGACCCTGTGGTGGAATTTTCCTCGTTCACGGGCTCTACTGCCGACAACTGGGGATATACCGCCACCTATGACAGCCAGGGCAACATGTATTCCGGAGGGATTGCCTCCAGCGCGGGTTACCCTGTTACCTTAGGTGCCTTTGACATCAGCTTCGGCGGAAACTGGGACATCGCCATCATCAAGTACAACACCCAAACAATCGGTCCGGCAGCGCGTTTATACGCCACCTACCTGGGCGGCTGGAACACAGAGACGCCTCATAGCCTGGTGGTGAATGCTAACGATGAGCTTTTGGTGCTGGGCACTACCAGTTCTGACGATTACCCCACTTCTGAAGGCGCCCTGAACCGGACCTTTAAAGGTGGCCCGGACATCGCGCCGCTGGGCCTGGGCGGAAACCCTACCTATAGCCGTGGCTCAGACCTGGTGATTACCCGCCTAAGCAGCACCGGAGACCGACTATTGGCCTCTACTTTTTTGGGAGGAACCGATAACGACGGACTCGTGGCCCGAACTACTTTCACCCCTACTCTGGTGCAGAACTACGGTGACCAATACCGGGGAGACATCATCACCGACCCAGACGGAAACGTGTACATCGCCTCGAATACTTCTTCCGGTGATTTTCCGGCTCAGAACGGTTTCCGGTCGCAGTCACATGGCGGCACCAATGACGCGGTAGTCTGCAAGCTATCCCCAGATTTAAGCCAGGTACTGTGGGGCAGTTACTACGGAGGCTCCGGGACAGATGCCGCCTACTCCATCCAGATTGACCCCAGCCGTCAGGTATACGTGTGCGGCGGTACTACCAGCACCACCCTTCCCGGCACTGAACGAGGACTGAAGTCTGCCTCGGCGGGGAACACAGACGGCTTTGTGCTTAAAATCAACGAAGCGGGCACTTCCATCATGGCCGCCACGTTTCTGGGAACTTCGGCTTATGACCAAACCTATTTCCTGCAACTAGACGGCGACCTGAACGTGTACCTGCTGGGGCAGACCTTAGGCAATTACCCGGTGACAAACGGCACGTACCGCAACAACAACGGCCGGCAGTTTCTGCAAAAGCTGAGCAATGACCTGGGTACCACCATTTGGTCAACTGTCTTTGGATCGGGCAGAACAACCATTGACATCTCGCCTACCGCTTTCCTGGTGGATGACTGTCAGCGGATCTACGTCTCAGGTTGGGGCGGAAACTCTAACGGCGGCTTTTACGGAAACGGAAGCACCAACGGTCTGCCCACTACCAGCGGAGCCGTACAGACCACCACCGACGGCGGAGACTTTTACCTCATGCAACTGGGCACCGATGCCAGCGAACTTCTCTACGCCACTTTTTACGGAGGAAACCAAACCATCTCGGGCGGAAGCTACGAGCACGTAGACGGCGGCACCAGCCGCTTCGACAAGAAAGGGTATGTGTACCAGGCCGTGTGCGGGGGTTGTCAGGGCCGTTCTAATTTCCCCATCCCGGGAGGCGCTAACTTCTACTCCAGCACCAACAACAGCATCAACTGCAACAACGCCGCCTTCAAATTTGATTTCGCCGAGGAACTCCGTGCCGATGCTGGCCCTGATCAAGAGATTTGCGTGGAGGCTTCGGCCCTTACCCTGCAAGGTACGCCCAGTGGCGGGGTATGGACCGGCGAGGGCGTTACGCAGGCAGGCGGGGTGTACAGGTTCACACCAACACCCGCCCTGGTGGGTACCCGAACGCTCACCTATACCGTTACCGGAACGGGGGCTTGTTCCATTGCCAACACCATGGTCATGAACGTGCTTCCGCCGGAGCCACACACCATTTCCATTCCAGACACGGTTTTCTGCGCTAATTCCACCGAGGTGATTCCTATGGTAGGCTCTCCGGCCGGAGGGGTCTTCTCGGGCAAAGGGGTTAACGGGTCTACCTTCAATCCGGCTACGGCCGGAGTTGGAAAACACGTGATCACCTACAAAAACGATGGCTCCAATGGCGTCTGCGGCTCTGTGACGCAAACGGTAGAAGTAATCCTGCCCCTGGTTTCCCTTGGCCCCGATACGACCCTTTGCCCGGGCAGCGTGACGCCTTTCCAGTTGCGGGCCAACGTACCCGGCGGCACCTGGAGCGGCGCCAATGTTTCTTCCACGGGGGTTTTCACGCCACCAGCAGGCTTTACCGGCTCCATTGAGGTTACTTATTCCATCAATCAGCCGTGCCCCGTTACCGATACCAAGAAAGTGAACATGCCACCCCGGCCTACCATGGAGGCCCATCTGGCCAACGCCTGCCAGGACAATCCAGAGATCTCGGGCTACGCTCCTTTCAACGCGACTTTCGCCAACGGCACCACCAACGCCGAAAGTTTTACCTGGTCTTTCGGGGACGGCACCGAGTCAAATGAAACGGTTCCGCGCCATGTGTACCAAACCCCGGGCCGGTACAAAGTCACCTTAGTGGCTCGGTATGGTACTGGTTGCGAGGAGTTCCTGGAAGTGGGCGAAGTAGTGGTGGCCCCGCCGTTCATCCCTAACATTTTCACCCCTAACGCCGACGGCAAAAACGACACCTTTGTGCAGCACTTCAGCTGTCTCCCCACGGAGATCATCGTCTATGACCTATGGGGAAAACAGGTGTACCAGCAGAAAATATACAACCAGAAGTGGGACGGCGGCAAGCTCTCTGAAGGCACCTATTTCTACATCCTGAAAGACACCGAGGGCAACATGGCCAAAGGCTGGGTGGAAATCCTGAAGTAGGGTTTCCCGCCTGTTTTCCCAAAAGAACGCCGAAAACAGAAACCAGACAAAGAGGTATTCCCCGGATTAATTTCTGTTTTCGGCTTCCTTTCAAAGAACCGCGCAGGAAACGAACTCTTCTATTCCCGGTATAGTTTTAATACTTTTAGGACTTTATCTTATTTGAACATACTATGCCAATACGCAGTAGACGCACCTTAGGCGTTCCTACTTTCTCGCTTCCGCTCTCGGGGCAATTCATGCCCGCCATTCTCCTGATTATTGTGGGGTTAGGTCTCCTGATCTTCAAAAGCCTGACGCAGGAAGTGAAGACAGAGCAGGAACTGGTGGTGAAAGAAGGAACCTTTATCAATTACTCTTTCAAGAAAACCCCCGAGGGCGAAAGAGACTACGGCATTTGGCTCAAGGAGTTTGCCGAACGATTTGAACTCACCGGCCGCGAGGAAGCCAATTTTGATACCGCCGCTTTCCGGGCCGCCATCAAACCCGGCGATCGCCTGCGGGTGGAATATAGTAACAAGGAAGATTTGCTCGAAAACGGAGGCGTGCGCAAGCTGTACGGCCTTACTGCCCCAAGCAAAAACCTCCAGTTCTTCTTGGGCAAAGACATTGTGGCTAAAGAAAACAGCGGTGTTCTCACCTACGCCATCTACGGGTTCCTGACCTTTGGAATAGGACTGTACCTCTGGCAACTCTATAAATCACAGCGCCAGCGCAGCCCCTACGAAGAATAACCTTTCAAAAGCCTCTGCCTATTTTGGTGCCGTTTTTCAGAAACGAGCCCTAAAAGGCAGAGGCTTTTAAGTTTCCCGAAGCCGGTGAAGCAGCTAATATGGCGACTATGCGTACAACAGAGCAGAGAGCATTCCAAGATGTATGAGTAAACACCCCAACACTCCCCGCCAGGTGATCTACGCCTGCGGAAGCGGCAAATGCCAGAAACACGGCGGCAAGGAAATCAGGAAAACCATGCGAGACCAGCTCAAGATGGCGGGCCTCAAAGACGAGGTAGAGATCATTAAAACCGACTGCACCGACCGGTGTAAGCACGGCCCCATCTTCAGTATACAACCCCAGAACCTCTGGCTCCAGGACATGACTGAAGGACAAATCTTACAGATTTTCCGGGAACAGGTACTAGGCAAATAAAAAACCTCTCAGACTTACGGGCCTGAGAGGTTTTCTTTACTTTAATTATACCTTATTTTACGAATCACTTCATCGAAGGTTACTCGCCGGCAGTGTCATTATCGTATTTAATTTTGCGCACGTTTTTGTCAATTTCCCAGCGGCCGGTGCCTTCCTCCCCAATCACATCAAACAGTTCCAGGGCGCGACGAGCGACGTACTCCTCTTCTACCTGTTCTTTCAGGAACCACTGCAGAAATTGGAAGGTCATGTAATCGCGCGACTTCATGCACTGGTCGGCGAGCCGATTGAACTGCTGCGTCACGAAGATCTCCTGCTGCAGCGCCTTTTCAAACACATCGCGGAACGAGTCAAACTCCTGCGGAATGCCCACCACCTCGGGCGACACGGCATGCCCGCCCAGATCACCCACGAAGTTGAAGAGTTTGAGCATATGCTCCCGCTCTTCATGGCTCTGCTTCATGAAATAATCGGCACTGTAGTCAAAGCCCTGGCGGTTGCACCAGGAAGACATGGCCAAATACGTGGCCGACGAATGGGCTTCTACTTTTATCTGTTCGTTCAAGAGCGTCTCTATTTCTTCAGAAAGGGAGGTACGCAGTCTCAATAAATCTTTCATGGCAAGTATCTCTGATAATTTAGGCTCTGCTTTGCATAAGCGCCTTAACTCAAATATACCCATAAAAGCCCCGATTGGTTCTTGTCAAACCCTCATTTACCGTAATACAGATTAAGTCTAAATTCACGCAGAAACCGCCTTTCTATAACTTTCTAGGATTCACCCTACCTTTCTGTTTTAGCCTTCCTTTCACCAAAACTCTCTTGAAACACGTCAAAAAAGCAAGGTCCACAAGACGAAGAAATACACAACACCTGGCAAAACGAAACCACCAACCCTGCGGCAGGTCGGGACGCAGGCCTACGTGAGGCCGAGGCACGGCCTGCCGCACGGAAGAACAATACAAGTGGCTATAACCCACGCTCACCATGCAACAGAGGACGGAAGCGGGGTGTCACAACTTCTGAAGAAAAGACTGTCTGGGCGTCAGCGAGTTTCTTTTCTTCTTGATTCTTTTGGTTACTTTTCTCATCAAGGAGAAAAGTGACAAACGCGGGCAGACCGCGACTTCAGCTCTGAGGCTTGGTAGGACGAGATTGGAAGGTAAAGGCTTATAGCAAACCGGAGAGGCAATTCTGGTCGTTGGTGAGAACACCAACAACGGCGGAAGTAGCTGCTCCTGATGCCGTTTTGAGGCTGTCGCCTCACTGATTTACAAACTTCAGATCATATTAGGTCCAAGTCACAGTCTTGAACCATGCAACCAGAAAGATACTGTGCTTCTTGGAACAAAATACTTTTCCTTCAAATTTCTGAAAACACCCAAAAAACGCTGCCCTACCATTACAGAAAGAAAGGCAGAAGGAAAATCCCGCTGCCTTTCGAAGTCAAAAATGAGCAATTAAATAAAGGGGTTAGCTAGCCTGGCGCATGGTGTGCGTAGACACGTAGTCCACGAAATCACCCACGGTATTCAGAGGCACTTCATCTGGGATCACGATCTTAAAGTTTTTCTCCAGTTCCCAGATAATGGAAACCACATCAACGGTGTCAAACCCAAGTTCTTTGCTTAGGTCGGCAGAGGCCCGGAGACGGGATGGCTTTATCTCTCTGGTCTTGCTGATAATTCGTACGACTTGACGGGTAACAGAGGGGGTTGTATGGGCAGTAATCATATAGATAAAATATTAAAGGGTCCTTATTCAAACAAATCAGCCTACCAGTACCGCCTCTTTCTTGCGGCGTTTAGGAAGCACCCGGTTCTTGATTTTCTCATTGATCAGGTACATCATAGGCACTACCAACAGGGTAAGGAACGTAGCAAAGCTTAAGCCAAAAATGATGGTCCAGGCCAGGGGTCCCCAGAAAGTCACGTTCTCGCCGCCAAGGAAGAAGTGCGGGTTAAACTCCGTGAAGAGCGTAAAGAAGTTGAAATTCAACCCGATGGCCAATGGAATCAAGCCTAGAATGGTGGCGGTGGCAGTAAGTACAACCGGACTCAAACGTGTTTTACCGGCCATCACAATCGCTTCTTTCAGTTCCATTCCTTCGCCCATCAACACATCTGTGAATTCAACCAGTAGAATCCCGTTCTTCACCACGATTCCCGCCAACGCGATAATCCCAATCCCGGTCATCACGATGGACATATCCATATTAAAGACAGAGAAACCCAGCAATACCCCTATCACAGAAAAGATAACTTCTGATAAAATTATCAGCGATTTTGAAACCGAGTTAAACTGCGTCACTAAGACCAGGAAGATCAGCCCCATAGAGGCAATACCGGCTAGGGAAAGGAAATCCATGGTTTCTTTTTGGTCTTCCTGCTCACCACCCATCCTGATCTCATAGCCTTCCGGTGCCGGAAAACGGTCTAGGGCAGTCTGGATGTTGGCCACCACCTCATTGGGGTTGTAACCACCCAACACGTTGGAAGAAAGGGTAATCACCCGCTTCAGGTTCTTGCGCTTTATGCCCCCGTACGTAGTGGAATACTTGATGCTGGCTACCGCCGAGACCGGCACCTGGCGTACCATGCCCGAAGCATCTCTGAAGGTGAGCACCATACCCATAAGCTGGTCAATGTTCTTGCGGTACTGCTCGGCTAATCTGATCTGGATGGGGTATTCATCTTCATCGCGCTTAAACTTGGAAGCCTCTTTCCCGAAAATAGCTGTCCGGAGCTCAGAGCCAATCTGAGCGGTACTCAGGCCCTCGCGGTTGGCACGTACTCTGTCAATTTCCACTGTGATCTCGGGGTTCTTGTCCTCTAAATCTGTACGCAGGTCCTCTATGCCGCCAATCTGCGCCGAGTCCAGGTAGCGCTGCACGTTCTTGGAGACCTGGATGAGCCCGGCAAAATCCTCGCCGGCAATTTCCACCACAATAGGCTTGCCCACGGGCGGACCGTTCTGCTCCTGCTCCACCGTGATCTCGGCGCCTGGTATTCTTTTTACCGCTTCGCGGATATCGTCCAGATACTTAGCGGTGCTCACGCCTGGTTCGCGGTACTGGTACTCCACAAATGCTACCGTCACCCGGCCTTTGTTAGATTCGGCCTGACGGCTTCCCGCCATCGGGTCACCAGCACCTACCGCCACATTGGAAATAATAGATTCCACGTTGGGGTTCTTCTCCCCTACCACCTTGAACACCCGCCGTTCCACCACCTTGGTAATAGAATCTGTCACCGACTGATCCGTACCCACGGGCATGCTGATGTAGGTGTAGATGAAGTTGGGATCGCCTTGTGGGAAGAACACTACTTTAGGCGCTCTGAGGGCGGTTACCACAAAAGAGAGGAAAAGCAAACCCACTACAAACGCCACTACTTTGTATGGCCGTCGGCCCACCAGCATCCACCGCAATAGCCGCTCATAACGGGACATGAAAGCAGGCAGCACCCGGCTCTGGAATTTGTTGATCCAACCGGTGAAAACGAACTTGTTCAAGGCCACAAAAGCCATAAGTACCACCACTAGACTGCCAATTCCTATCCAGCCGAAGGCAAAGCTCAGCAAGGCCAAACCGCCCATGATGAGCATACTTAGGCGGAAGTTCTTTCTCTCTTTCTCCGGATGATGGCCTCTTTTCATAAAAGACACCGCAAACACCGGGTTGATGATAAAGGCTACCACCAGCGAGGCCATGAGGGTAAGAATAAGCGTGATGGGCAGATAGAACATGAACTCACCCACAATACCGGGCCAGAACGCCAAAGGCAGAAACGGCGCTACCGTGGTAAGCGTACCCGCCAACACCGGCAGAAACACCTCACCCGCCGCCATCTTCGCGGATTTGGCGATGTTCCAGTTGGTTTCATGAAAGATGCGGTGCGTGTTTTCAATCACCACAATGGCATCATCCACCACAATTCCCAAGGCCAGCAGGAACGAGAACAGCACAATCATGTTCAGCGAGAACCCAATCATAGGCATGATCAGAAAGGCGATGAACATGGAGATGGGTACCGACAGCCCCACGAACAAAGCGTTGGTGGTGCCCATGAAGAACATCAGAATCAACGTCACCAGAATAAACCCGATGATGATGGTATTGATGAGGTCATTGAGGGTGTGGCGCGTACTGGTGGACTGGTCACCGGTGATGGTGATTTTCAGGCTCTCGGGCAGCGTGGTGCCGTGCGCTTCCTCCACAATGGCGTTGATCTTGTCTGAGGCCTCAATCAGGTTCTCGCCGCTGCGTTTCACTACATTGAGCGTAATTACCGGTTGATTGTCCAGGCGGGCGAAGCTCTCGCGCTCCTCAAAGGTATCTGTGACCTGCGCGATGTCTCTTAGATAGATGTTACCGCCGTTCAGAGACTTCACCACGATGTCACCAATAATGGCTGGATCGGTGTACTGGCCTACTACGCGCACGGCCCGTTTCATGTCGCCCACGCGCACGGTACCGCCCGAGATGGTCATGTTTTCGGTGAAAATGGCCCGCTCTACGTCGCCAAAGGTCACGCCGGCTACCTGCATCTTGTACATGTCCATGTTGACTTGCACTTCCTGTTCAAGCGCGCCCACAATGTCTACCCGGGTGATCTCGGGCAAGGTCTCGATGCGGTCCTGCAAATCCTCGGCAAATTGCTTCAGTTTCTCGGCGCTGAAATTTCCTGAGAGGTTCACGTACATAATGGGCATCTCAGAAAAGCTGATTTCCTGCACGTTAGGGGCCTGGGGCAAATCGGTGGGCAGATCGGTTTGGGCCTTGTCCACGGCGTCTTTCACCCGCTGCTTGCCCACTTCCACCTCCACATCAGTGTTGAACTCCACGTTGATCATCGCGAAGTCCTGCATAGAAGTAGAGGTCACCCGTTTCACCCCGTTGAGCGACTTGATCTGCTTCTCAATGGGCCGGGTGACCAGGTTCTCCATGTCTGAGGGCGAGGTGCCGGGGTACACCGTGGTCACAATCATGGTGGGAATCACGATGTCCGGGAAGTTCTCTTTCTGCAGGCGGTTGTAGGCCAGAATACCCGCCAGCGAGATAATGAGCACGATGAAGTAGATACTGGTGCGGTTATCAATGGCCCAACTGGTGGGCTTGAATTCCTTTATGTTATGAGATTGTTCCATTTGGCTGGATGTTGGGAAGCCCGATTATCGCGGAAGTGCGTTTTGGGGCCTCTTTTTGAAAAACTCCTTAGAAACTCACCGGCTGACCTTCGTTCAGGTTCTGCGCACCGGCCCTAATTACCTGGTCATTGGCATTAAGACCAGTCAAAACCTCCACTTTGCCGCCGTATGAGGTACCCGTGGTGATGTTCCGTTTCACCGCCAAGCGCTGGCCGCCTTTCTGCTCCACCACGTACACGAAGTTGCCTTGCTCGTCTTTCTGCACAATGTCCAGCGGAAGAGTAAGGGCGTTCTCTTTGGCATAATCCTGGATGCGAACCACGGCCACCATGTTAGGACGCAGGTTCACTTTGCCCTGCTCCGAGGGTTTCACGCCCAGTTCCACCGTAAAGGCCCGATTAGTAGGATTGATGTTACTACCCACCACGCGCACCGTGGTCATGATCTCCTGGTTCAGATCAGGGAAGAGCACCAACGCATCATCGCCTTTCTTGATTTTGGCAGCGTACGCCTCAGACACCTCCGCCACAATCTTACCGCTGCTGGCGTTGACTAACCGAATGATGCCCATACCAGGCGCTACCGCTTCCCCGGACTTTGGAACCACCTGGTCCACCTCGCCGGATATAGGCGCTTTCACGATGTACTGCGCCCGGGCGGCCTGCATAGCGGCCAATTGGCGCTCCAGGCTTTCCACATTGTTTTTGGCGGTCAGGTACTGGATTTCGGTACCGATTTTCTGATCCCAGAGGTTTTTCTGCTTCTGGTACACCGTGCGGGCCAGATCAAGGTTAGGGCGCAGGGCGGCAATCTGCTGGTCCAGCGGGCCGGCGTCAATGGTAGCCAGGGTCTGTCCGCGGCTCACGCGGTTACCGGGGTCTACGCGGAGGCTGGTGAGTACGCCGGGTACTTTGGGGCTCACCATCACATTCTGGTCGAAGTCTACGCGGCCCTGCACTTCCAGGTAATGGCGGAAAGTCTCGGGTTGCACGCTCATCACGGAGACGGGAACCGCCGCTACTTTGGGCGCAGGGCCTTTGCCTTCTTTCTGCAATTCGGTTTCCAGTTGGGTTATCTGGGTGGTCAGCTCGGCCTGTTGTTTTTTGAGTTCGGCTAATTGGGTCGCTTTGTCTTTTTCGCCCTGTCCGCAGCCAGAGGCTAGTAGCGCCATGGATATAAAGCCGGTGATAAGGTAGATTTTCATAGAAGATACAAATGAGAGGTTCATGGGTCAGGGTTATTTCAGGAGTAAGGCGCCCGTGGCACGATCGGCGTCTACCTGGGCAATCAAGGCGTCATAGAGGGCACTGTAGTAGCTAGTCTGGGCTGCACGCAGATCGGTCTCGGCGGTAATCACTTCTAGGTTGGAACCCACGCCCTCCTGGTACTTAATGCGCGACACCCGGGCAATCTCCTCGGCCAGTTCCAGGTTCTGACGCTGGGCCTGCAAAACGCTCAAGGTGTTCTCTACCGTCACATCAGATTGGCGTAGCTGGAGGTCAATGGATTGTTGCAGCTGTTCAAAGCCAAGTTTCACGTTTTCGAGCTGAATTCGGGATTGCTGCACCTGGTAACTTTTGCGCAAGCCGTCAAAGATGGGCACCTGCAAACTCACGCCTACCACCCCAAAGTCAAACCAGTTGCGGGTAGTGGTATTGTTGGCGCCCGCCTTTACATCCAGTAGTTTCCCGGCTGTGTTCCCCACGCCGTTATACCCGTAGTTGGCGTTCAGCAACAGCCGCGGCCAGTACCCCGATTTGATGTTGCGCTGTTGCAGAAGGGCCAGATCGCGCTGGGTTTCCAGAATGGAGTATTCAATGCGGTTGGCGTATTGAAAGCTGCTGTAGTTGATTCTGGGCTTGGCGTTGGCCAGGCTGCTTTCATTTAGTTGGTCGGTGAGCAGGATGGGCTGCGTTTGCGGAAAACCCATCTGAAACTTGAGCAACTGCTCGCCCAACACCAGCAACCGTTGGGCTTTGTCGCGGTCAATCTTGAGGTTGTTGTAGCTTACCTTAAGGCGGTCCACGTCCAGCTTCTCCACGAAGCCATTGGTGTTCATGACGGTGGTTTGGCGCAGCAGGGTGTCCAGCCGGGCGAGGTTCTGGTCCAGCAACTTGATCTGCTCTCCGGCCACCAGCACGCTGTAATACGCCTTGCTCACCTGCTCGGCCACTTCAATTTCGCCCTGTTGCGTGCTCTTTTTGGAAAGTTGGGTGTACGTAGAGGCTGCCCGCAAGCCAATGAGGTACGACCCGTCAAACAGCAACTGGGAAGCCGAAAGAGCGGCGGCGCCGGTCCAAGGCTGCACGAACGTGATCGCCTGCGGCCCCGACATTCCCTCGGGCACGGTATAGGTGGGCGTGAGCACAATGTCCTGCCCCGAGTTGAGCTGCTGTTGCGTGATGGTGAAGTTGTTTAACTGTCCGCCTCCGCCAAACGCGCTGAAATCTACAATGGATTTTTGCTGGATAAAGTTGTTGCTGATGTCTACGCCAGCGTTCACCTGCGGCAACCCGATGGCCCGCACCTCCCCCACTTTGGCTTTGTCAATCTGTTCCTGGTTGCGCAGCGTCTTCAGGTTAGGACGGTTCTGGAGCGCGTACTGAATGGCCTGTTGCAGCGAAAACGCCTGCTCCTGTGCCATGACGGGCCTTGGAGCGAGTAAAGTAAGCAGCCAGCCTAGCAAAAGCCAACTGACGGAGATGCGCTTTTTCATACCTTATTCTTCTTCAATAATCTGTTTATAATGGTTGATCAACTTATGTCCTTTGAGTGTGGCCAAGCCCAGCATAAAGTGCTCCAGCAAGGCGATCTGTACTTTCTGCAGGTCAAATTGGGTGGCAGGATAGGTTTCTGAGTCGAAGCCCAGTTCTACCTCGGCTAGCCTAAGGCGCGCCAGAATCTCCACGTCAAGGTCTTGCCGGAAGAGCTTTTCTTTGATGCCTCGTTGAATGTGTTCCTGAGTCTGTTTTAAAAAGAAATTGTTCTTGTGCTCCTGCCAAAGGCGCCAGGAAGTGGGGTGGTATTTCTGCAAGTCATAAAAGATACTGGGGTGCATCTGCCGCATGAGCCCCCGTACCATTTCCACAATCTGAAACATGGCTTCCATGGCATTTGAAGAAGTATTGATGGCCTCGCAACAAGTACCCTCCATCTTTTGAATGTATTGCTGCATGCTCTCAAACACCACTTCATCTTTGTTATCGAACCACTTGTAAATGGTCTTTTTAGACATCCCCATTCGGGAGGCCACGTCATCCATAGACACTGATTTTATTCCCTTCTGAAAGAAAAGGGCCAGTGCTTCGTGTAGTATTCTATCCTTGATTTCCATCCTTTTTCCGTGAATCTGGCCTAAACCTATGGAAACATTTTTGGTTTCCAAAGTTTCCATCATCTACAGAAAAGGCACTAAAAACCCCTGACTATCTGAACTATACAAATAATCACATCAGCCTAAGAAGTGTTAAAATGATATCCTAAATAAGGAGATTACCAGGAGTGGCTTTCAAACAATCTCCCTGTAATAAGGCAGATAAGGGGCCGTTACCTGGGAGGCATTTTCCTGTTTTGGATTCGGTTTAGAGAAACCAGGCCGAAAACCCAGGAAAGTGGTACCGCTCCTCCTTTGATTCCGCCTGTTTTATTTTTTTCGTTTTTAGCCTAAATTTTTTCTATTAACTATATCCCGAGAACGGCTTTCAGTTTAGGGTAGCCGGTTTTGCTAAGCGGAATGCGGGTGCCGTTGCGGAGCAGGGCCACGTGAGTTTCTTTCTCCAGCGGTTCTATGCGGGTGAGTTGGTCCAGGGCCAGAATGTACGAGCGGTGCACCCGCACAAACTTGCCGTTCTCCAGCGTCTTCTCATAGTAGCCCATGGTCTTCTTCTTCAGAAAGCAGCCGTACGCCGTGTGGATCTTCACATAATCATCGTAAGCTTCCAGGTACTGGATGTCGTGCACGGGAATGATCCGGATGTCGTTGTTCACCTTTACCACAATGCGCACCTGCTCCTCGGGCTGCTTGGCGGTGATTTCCTCCAGCACTCTCACTGCGACTTCGGGTACCGGTTTCTGCTGCTTTTGGCGCCATTTCTTCAAAGCGGCATCAAAACGCTCCTGAGTGAAAGGCTTGAGCAGGTAATCTACGGCGTTGGTCTCGAAGGCCTTGATGGCATACTCATCAAACGCGGTGGTGAAAATCACGCTGGGCACCGCCTCCACCAGTTCCAGCATCTCAAAGCCGTTGATTTTGGGCATCTGGATGTCCAGGAACACCAACTCGGGTTGGTGCTGCAGGATGGCTTTCACGCCCTCAAACCCGTTGTTACACTCCTGCACCATCTCCATGTCGGGGTAGTTTTGCAGGTATTCGCAGACAATGCTGCGGGCCAAAGGTTCGTCATCAATTACCAGGCACTTGATCATGGTTTCTGCGGGATTTTAACGGTGGTGATGAAAACGTTGTCTTGCTGATGGGTTGTGAGTAGATCGGTGCGGGCGTACAAGAGGTACAGTCGCCTTCGCACCGAATCCAGCCCAAAGCCGGTGCCCTGCTTGTGCTGCAGCAGCGCGGAGTCAAAAGGATTCAGGGTGCTGATGACCAGCATGGAATCCTGCATGGTAGCGGTAATCTTGATTAAAATATCGTCAATGGTATCATACAAGCCAAACTTAATGGCGTTTTCCACGATGGGCTGCAGCAGCAGGTACGGCAACTGCAGCTTCAAACTCTCTTCCTGGTAATTTACCTGAGTCTGCAAACGGTGCCCGAAACGCACTTTTTCAATCTCCAGGTAAATCTGCAGGTGCTGCAGTTCATCAGAGAGCGGCACCATGGTCTGGTCATCTTTCCTGAGCGTTCCTCTCAGGAAATCAGAAAGCTGCTGCACCATTTTCTTGGCCTGGTCGGGCTTGGTTTTCACCAGCGCACTGATGGAGTTCAGGCTGTTGAACAGGAAGTGCGGTTGCAACTGCTGCCGTAGGTTAAACAACTCGGCCTCGCGGGCCAGTTTCTCAGTGGCGGTTTTGCGTTCCTCGGCTTCCTGCTTTTCGCGGGCATAATACCAGAGCCAGTTCTGCAACACAATAAACAGGATCATGAGCCAAGCAAAAGCGAGTCGCACAAAAAAGGTTTTGTCTACAAAGGCCAGGTATTCTGTCTGCATGCCTAACAAATGCTCTACTCCAGTATCCCAGAGCACCAAACTGATCATGGCCACGCCCAAACTCCAGCCCATTAAATACACCACCTGTCGTCCGCCGGGCCGGTAGAAGCGCAGCGCCAAAGACATAACGTAGCCGCTGCCCACCACTAAACCACTGCTTAAGGAGGCGTCTTTCCAGGCCAGTTCTACCGGAAAACCGGCCTGGTAAATCACCACGGTTTGCACCGCCGCCCACAGCAAGGCCCAACCCAGGTACAGCAGAATAACCTTAAAAGAAGACATGAACCAGATGAGTTAGTGTGCGCATTTAATTGAACAGATGCTGTTTAGGCCTTAATAGCTTCTGATTTCGATGCCGCCAAAGAACACGGTCCCTTTGAGTACCAATACTTTGTCAGAATCCAGGGCCGCCTCAACAAAGCCTCGTTTATCATCGATGCCGCCAAACACCGTCACCACCTCAGAACGAACTTTCCAGTGCGGCGGAATCACAAAGCTGATGCCCCCAAAAACCTGGTTGATGTTAATGACTACTTCGCCCTGCATGTCAGCGTGGGTAAGGTTGTACTTGGCCCCGCCGCAGAAAGTCACAATATCGCCGCCCTTGAAGTCCTTCGTGATCACGTTTTTGGTGATTCCTCCGAAGATGGCCGTGGCCGTTAGGAAATTATCGCTGTTGGAGGCCGTGTTGGAGGTTGCGTTTGGATTTGTGTTCAAAGGTTGGGGCTCACGGTACCTGAAGCTAGAACCGAAGGGCCGCCTGTTTCTGAAGTTTTTCTCAAACGGATGCCGGGGTTTGAAAATGAGCCAGAGCCCCACCGCCACGATGATCGCCGGAAAGATAAACCGCTTGAGGGAGAGGCCTGGCATGAGGTCTTCCAAGAGGAACACGCTGCCAATAACCACCGGAAAGATCCACCCTGGGTTTCTGAAAGAGTGCCGTATTCCGGAAATCAGCCCGATAACGATCAGCAATACTTTCCAGGAAAATACCCAACCCGGCAAGAAGATGGCGTTCAATTGATTGGCCAGCAACAAAACCCCGATACCCACCACCACCAATCCGCCGGCCACTCTGCCGCCCCGACTGGTGGGATGTCCCCAGCTTTGGCAGCTATCTGTTCTTTTTATGTGCTGATTTTCCATAACGTTGTTTGATTTATGTTCCAAAACTAGGCAGAACCGGTGCGCGCCACAACGGGAATTAGGTTAAGTCCGGCAGAAAGTAGGTGAACGGCGGGTGAGCGTAGGTAAACGGAGATGTGGAGGTTTGTTTACCGATGCTTTTGTGAATGCGTGGTCTGTTAGTGTTGGCGTGATGTTGGTGTTTACTATTAGTTTCCTTGTGGGCTCATAGTCCGTTTGTGCTGGCGTAGCACCGCCGTTTGCGTGAGTTTATGAGCTTTCTTGTTGCATCGTTTCCCTCCGAGCGCTCACGGCCGCGAGGCCCCGTCTTCCGGGTTCGCGCTGCGCCAGCTTCCTTTGCTCCTTTCAGTCGCAATGCCTCACGGCACCGGAACCTGACAAGGCGCTCAACCGAAAGGCTGGAAACAGCAATGCTTAATAATAGCGTTGCATCCTCAAACTCCCACATTGTTCAAGTCTGTGACTTACCCAAAATGACCGGCAGTTTGCAACTGCCGTGAGGATGAAGCCTCAAACCATTGTCTTAAAGAAACTAAGTTAATATAAAAGAAAGACTGCATGATTTACTTTCCTGCAATCTGTTTTAGAGCCGATTTCCATAAAACAGGCCTAAATCGTATTCATCAGTAGCTAGCACCTGCTCTTCTGGACAAAACCTTACACAATCCCCATTAATCTTTATCTTTGCGCTATGCTATTGGAGAACATAAAACGGCTGACCCAAGAGGTAGAGGCCTATGCGATAGAGAACAAAGAGCAACTGGAATCTTTCCGGAACACCTATGTGAGCCGCAAAGGCCAGATTGCCGCCCTGTTTGACGAGATGAAAACCGTTGCCCCTGAGCAGCGCAAACAAGTAGGACAGGAACTGAACCAACTCAAGCAACTGGCCCAGCAGAAAATAGACACCCTTCAGGAAACCCTGGAACAGAACGCCACACCCGATGCTCTGTCTGGTCTGGATTTCACGTTGCCGCCGGTTCCTAACACGTTGGGCACCCGCCATCCTTTGTCCCGCGTACGCGAACAGATTATCCGTATTTTCGAGCGCATCGGGTTCAACGTATCCGAAGGCCCGGAGATGGAAGACGATTGGCACAACTTCTCGGCGTTGAACTTCCCTGAGAACCACCCCGCCCGTGACATGCAGGACACGTTCTTCCTAAGCAAAAACCCCGACATGCTGCTGCGCACGCACACCAGTAGCGTGCAGGTTCGCGTGATGGAGCACCAGAAACCGCCTATCCGCACGCTGTCTCCGGGCCGCGTGTTCCGGAACGAGGCCATCTCGGCGAGAGCGCATTGCGTGTTCCACCAGGTAGAAGGCTTGTTCGTTGACCGTGGCGTAAGTTTCAAGGACCTGAAGGATACACTTTATTACTTTGTGCAGGAGCTATTCGGGCCAGACACCCAGATCCGGTTCCGGCCGTCGTTCTTCCCGTTTACGGAGCCCAGCGCTGAGATTGACATCACTTGCCTTATCTGTAAAGGCGAAGGCTGCAACATCTGCAAGCACAGCGGCTGGGTAGAGATTGGCGGAAGTGGTATGGTAGACCCACAGGTACTGGAAAACTGCGGCATTGACTCCAAAGAGTTCTCAGGGTTCGCCTTCGGGATGGGCATTGAGCGCATTACCATGCTCAAGTACCAGATCAAAGACCTGCGCCTGTTCACCGAGAACGATGCCCGGTTCCTGCGCCAATTTGAGGCGATCTAAGTTACCCACACTTCCTGATTGCAGTTTGCAAGCTGTTTCAGGGCTATTTTCAGAAAAACAGCCCTGAAACAGAATTTTTTGGTTTCATTTTCAGTCACTTATCAGAAAACCTAAATTTTTTATCTGGTAACACTTGCACACAATCAGAATAGCCCCTACTTTTGCATCATCATTCAAGGTCACACGGTCAGAATTGATAAACTCCTCCTTAGCTCAGTCGGTTAGAGCACATGACTGTTAATCATGGGGTCCTTGGTTCGAGCCCAAGAGGGGGAGCTTGAAAATCAGCCACTTACGAGATAAAACTTGTAAGTGGCTTTTTTGTTTGCATACAATTTGCATACATTTTGTTGCTTTCAGACCTGATTCACCTCTCTTATCTCTTCAAGAAAAAAATTCCTTACAGCTCTCCTTTACCATTTAAGCACTTCAGGAGCCAAGCATCAAACGAATCCAAAATGGCTTTCAAGCTTGTATGGATTTTTTACTTAATCCTTTTGGCCTCTCTTCCATTCTCTCCTCAAAGCTTCTAAAATTTCAATATCTTCGGGTTCCGTATAAACCCCATCTCCTCCCCTCCTTATGGCGAAGAAGAATACCTCGGCACCAAGTGCCAAAGGCGATATAGATTTTGAGAAAGAACTCTGGGACGTAGCCAACGAGCTGCGCGGCGCCGTAGCCGAAAACCAGTACAAAGACTACGTGCTTTCCCTCCTATTTGTGAAGCACCTCTCTGAGCGCTTTGAGATACGCAAGCAGGAGATCCAGCTTTCCTTTCTGGAGCCCGAATCTGAATACTACAACATAGAGGCCCACCAGCAGAGCGAGGTGCTGGAAGACGAGCTGGAGTACCAGGTCAAGAACGCCTACCGCCTGCCCAAGGAAGCTACCTGGGACTACCTGCGCGAGAACGCCGAGCAGGACGACATCAAGGTGAAAGTAGACCAGGCTTTCGTGTTGATTGACGAGCTGCTGGCCAAGCGCAACCCCGACTACAAAGGCGTGCTGGAGCCTATCTTCGTGAAGAGCCAGCTCTCGCCTACGCAGGTGGCGGGGCTCATTAACCTGTTCTCCAAAGAGAAGTTCTCTGAGATTAACAACCCCGAGAGCGACATCTACGGCCGCGTGTATGAATATTACATCGGCAAGTTCGCGATGGCCGAGGGCTCCGGTGCGGGGCAGTTCTTCACGCCGGGCAGCGTGGTGCGCCTGCTGGTAGAGATGCTGGAGCCGCTCAAGGGCCGCATCATGGATTTGGCCTGCGGCAGCGGCGGCATGTTTGTGCAGAGCCTCAAGTTCTTGCAGGCGCACGGCGGCGACAAAAACGACATCTCCATTTACGGGCAGGAGCGCTACGAGGGCACGCTGCGCCTCTGCAAGATGAACCTGCTGCTGCGCAACCTCTCCTTTGACGTGAAGCTGGGCGACTCCCTGCTGCACGACCGCTTCCCGGGCCTGACGGCCGACTATGCCCTCATGAACCCGCCGTTCAACATCTCTAACTGGCACCCCGAGCTGCTGCCCGACAACGACCCGCGCCTCTTCGGGGCCAAAGACACCTTTACCACCCCTGGCAACGCCAATTACATGTGGTTCCAGACGCTGTGGCACCACCTCTCTGCCCGCGGAACGGCGGGCGTAGTAATGGCCAACGGCGCCATGACCACCGGAAGCGCCGGCGAAAAGAACGTGCGCGAACACATGATTACCCAAGGCATGGTAGACTGCATTGTGCAGATGCCCGACAAGCTGTTCCTGACCACCGGCATACCCGCCTGCATCTTTCTTCTGAGCAAGAACCGTAACGGCCGCGACGGCGAACACCGCCAACGCAAAAATGAAATCCTGTTCATAGACGCCCGCAAACTGGGCACTATGGCCAGCCGCCGCCTGCGCGTGTTTGAAGACGCAGACGTGGCCCGCATTGCCGACACCTACCACCAATGGCGCAACCTGGACGGCAACTACGCAGATATAGAAGGCTTTTGCAAAGCCGCTACGCTTGACGAAGTGGCCGCCAACAACTACGTGCTCTCGCCTGGTCGCTACGTGGGCTCCGAAGCCGAGGAAGATGATGGCGTTCCGTTTGAAGAAAAGATGCAAAAGCTGACGGAGAAGTTGCTGCAACACTTTGTGGAAGGTGCATTGCTAGAGAAGCGGATTAAGGAAAATCTGGAGGGATTGGATTTAAGATTTAAATAATATTAAAGCTTTTTAATTTCATAAATAAGTTGGGCTAAATTTAGTTATTAAAATAATACAAGATGATAAAGGAGATTGAAATTAGGAATTTTCGAAGTATCCAATCTGTACAAATACCCCTTTCACCATTGACAGTAATCGTAGGTGCCAATTCTACAGGTAAAAGCAACCTTGTAAAAGCTATTGATTTTTTGTCAGATGTTGCTGAAGTTGGATTACAAGAATCTGTTTATAAAAGAGGAGGATTTGATGAAATACTCCCAAAACAATATAAATCATTAAATAATAATGAAATTTACTTTAAAATAAATTTTGACTTAGAACCTCCAAAACGCTGGATTAAATTAGGCCTTCCAAGCCTTAGCGTAACATATGAGTTGGGTTTTACCAAAAGGCCACGAAATAAAATAAAAATCACTAAAGAATCATTAGAATTAAACTCCCTCCTTTTACTATCTAAGTTTATTGAAAATGATTTAGAAAAGAGCTCCAAGAATTTTGCTTTAGATGATTTAGAAATTGAAAAGCTAGCAAATTCTTCCATTAAGATTTTCAGAGATAGTAGAGATACAATACAGTATAAACTTGGATTCAGTTTAGAAAGTAATAATCTAGATTTATTTGTTGCTTGGCTAGGTTTAGGAACTTTTATTGACAAAGACCGAAGAAGTGTATTAGGAGAGAAGGGAATAGAAAAACTTTTTAAAAATATATTAAATACAATAAGACCTGGGCAAAAGAAAAGTGAATCCTTAATTATCACATCAGACAGAGCTTTAATTAGTTTCAATAATCACCTAAGGAAATTAAGAGAAGAACTTATTTCTTTTGGGAGATATGATTTACTAATTAATGAGCTTAGACAGGAGCAATCAATTTCTGACCAAAAACAAGTATCATTAACGGGAGATAATATTCCTTCAGTTGTAAAAAACTTTGTAAGTGAAAATGCAAGCGGATGGCAAAGAATCTTAACGACAATGTCAAATATCTCTCCCTATTTTTCTGATGTTAACTCAAAAAGCTTAAGGGCTGGAAAAGAATATTTAGTTTTTAAGGAAATTTTCAATGGTCGAAAGGTTGAGTCATGGGAAGCATCAGACGGTACTTTAAGAGCATTGGCAATTTTATTATCAATAGAAGCCCACCCAGATAATTCAACAATTATGATTGAAGAGCCTGAACATGGCCTTCATCCCTGGGCAGTGCGTGAATTAATTTCTCATTTCCGAGATTCAATTGAGGCTAAAGAAATTCAAATTATTTTAACTACACATTCTCAACAAGTGTTAGAGCTTATAAACAAGGAAGAGCTTTTAATTTCTGAAAGAGATGAATCTGGAACTAAATATTTAACTATTAACTCAATAATTGACAATATGGAAGTAGACATGGGTGAGATTGGGGAACTTTGGACTAGAGGGCTACTCAAAGGCGTTCCAACTAGTAAAATATAAATCCTATGTCTTGTAAATTAGCTTTTATAGTTGAAGGCCATTCTGAATATGATACGGTTCAAACAATAATTTCCAAAATAATAGGTAGTTGCTATTTTCCAGTTAATAATGCAAGAGGAATTGGTAATATAATTAAAAACGTTGAGAAAGAATTATTATTAACAATTAAATCGTTTAAGCCAGAAAAAATAATTATAGCTCTAGACTACCGGGAAGCACAAAGACAAGGAACGGTTAATAATTGTATTGAACTTAAAGAACTAATACAAGAGAAATGCAATAGATTTATTGAAATTCAAACGAAAAATGGAAGCTTAGTTTTACCTGAATCTATAACTGTAATTATAGTTGATAAAACTTATGAAACCTGGTTCTGCGCTGATTACGAAGGTTTGAAAATGAATGATTTAGTTGATGAAACTAAAATAATTGAAACGTTTTCAAATGTAGACTTAGAAATTCCTAATCCAGATAAATGGTTAGGAGAAAAATTAAAAGGAAAAATAGACTTAAAATCAAAGAATAATAGAAAGGTATTAACCAGAACAATGAGACCTGAAATTGCAAAAGACAACAGCAGGTCATTTAGGAAATTTTATGAAGAAGTATTAAGATTTAGTTTTTAGTTATAAAATGACCAACTGGAAAACATATAGACTTGGAAATATAGTAGATATTAAGCACGGGTATGCGTACAAAGGTGAATTCTTTAGTACTGAATCAACTAATGATTTACTTGTAACACCTGGAAATTTTAATATTGGGGGTGGCTTCAAGGAAGACAAGTATAAATACTATAATGGTGAAACAATTGAAAGCTATGTGCTCAACCCAGGTGATGTCATAGTTACAATGACTGATTTAAGTAAGGATGGGGATACGCTTGGTTACGCAGCTATCGTTCCTGAAATTCCTGGCAAAAGATTACATCATAACCAGCGCATAGGTTTACTTCAATTTAAAAATAAAGAATTTAGCAAAGAGTTCATCTATTGGTTGTTAAGAACCAAAACGTATCAGTCGTTTGTACTAGGGGGCGCAACAGGCACTACTGTAAAACATACTGCACCAACAAGAATACAAGGGTATGTATTTTCAGCACCTGATTTTTCTACGCAAATCCGCATAGCCGAAATCTTATCTGCGCTAGATGATAAAATAGAGCTGAACCGCCGCATGAACCAAACGCTAGAGCAAATGGTGCAAACTCTCTTTCAACAGTATTTCGTGAATGGTATTGATGAAGAGAACCTGCCAGAAGGCTGGAAAATAAAAACTTTGGGTGATTTGGTTGATATAACATCAAGCAAAAGAATTTTCCTCAATGAATATGTAACAGAAGGTATACCGTTCTATCGAGGAAAAGAGATTATCCAATTGCACCATGCTGGTATTATCTCAACAGAGCTTTTTATTACAGAAGAAAAATTCAATTCAATAAAAGCAAAATTTGGTGCTCCCAAAGAAGGCGATATTCTTCTAACTTCGGTGGGCACAATAGGAGTGCCGTATCTCGTCTATAAAGATGATGAGTTCTACTTTAAAGATGGAAACATAACTTGGATTAAAAATTATCTAGATTATGTTGGCCCTATTTATGTTTACCAATGGCTGATTTCTGATAAAGGTCAATCAAGTATTGACAATATCACTATAGGTAGTACGCAAAAAGCGGTTACTATCCAATCTTTGAAAACAATGCAAGTTGTGACACCTCCTAAGAAGCTACATGATACTATTTGTAATCAAATAGAAGTATTGAGAACCAAAGTCACTCACAATAACAAAGAAATAAGGACTTTAATTGAGACCAGAGATTATCTCCTCCCCAAACTCATGTCTGGAGAAATTGACGTGATGCAAACCCAACCGGAAGCCCTGCATGAGCCAGTACTTAGCTGAGAGTGACATAGAGGAAGCGGCCATTGCCTGGCTGCTGGAGCAGGCGCCCTACACTTACCAACACGGCGCCGAGATAAAGCGTGACCAGAGCAAAGTGGTGCTGGAAGACGCGTTTGCCGCCTACCTGAAGCGCCGTTACCCGCAGGTGCCAGACAAGGTACTGGCCGAGCTGAAGCAGGAGTTCCTCTTCAACAAAGGCACAAACCTGCCCCAGCGCAACCATGCCTTCCACCTCAAACTCAGCAAAGGCATCAGCAAAACCTGGAAAGACGAACACGGCAAACCCCAGTTCGGCCACTTCTATCCCGTTGACTATGACACCCTGGAAAACAATGACTTCAGGGTAGTGAACCAGTTTACCATTGTGGGCAAGGGCAAACGCCGCCCAGACCTTATCATCTTTGTGAACGGCCTGCCGCTGGTGCTCTTTGAGTTCAAGAACCTTTTCAACCAAGACGCCACCGTAGAGGCCGCCTTCAACCAGGTACAGCACTACACCCTAGACATTCCGGCGGTGTTTGAGTACAACGCCCTCACCGTGGTCTCTGATGGCCAGACCACCCTGCATGGCATGTTCAGCAGCGGCCTGGAGTGGTACGCCGCCTGGAAAAGTATAGACGGCCGTGCCGTGGTTGACAACGGCTTCGCGCTGGAAACCCTCATCAAAGGCCTGCTGGTACCCCAGCGCCTGCTCCAATACGTGCGCCACTACATCTTCCATGAGCTGGACAAAGGCGAGCTCATCAAGAAAGGCGCCAAGTACCACCAGTTCTACGGCATACAGTACGCCCTGCAGGAAACCCTCCAGCACGTGCGCCCCTTCGGCGATGGCCGCATTGGCGTCATCTGGCACACCACCCGCTCGGGCAAGAGCATCACCATGGCCATTTACACCGGCATTCTGCGCCAGTTGCCCCAGCTCCGGAACCCCACCATTGTGGTGCAGGTAGACCGCTTTGACCTGAACCGCCAGCTCTTCGAGGATTTCGTGGCCGCCAAAGACCTGGTAGGCGACGTGAGCATCGCCAACACCACCGACGAGCTGCGCACCCTGCTCAGCGGCGAGGGCGGCGGCGTGGTGTTCAGCACCGTGCAGAAGTTCAACCTCAAAGACACGGCCACCGGCCGCGAGCTGGAGCACCCCGTCCTCAGCTCCCGTGACAACATCATTGTGATTGCCGACGAGTGCCACCGCACCCAGTACGGCCTGGTGCAGGGCTTTGCCAACAACCTGCGCCGCGCCCTGCCGCAGGCGAGTTTCATTGGTTTCACCGGCACGCCCGTAGACAGCAAGGACGCCGATACCGTGGCCGTGTTCGGCGACATTATACACACCTATGACATAAAGCAGGCCACCGAAGACAAAGCCGTGGTGCCCATTTACTACGAGCCGCGCCTGGCCAAGCTGCACCTGGGCAACGCCCAACTAGAGGAAGAAGCCGAGGAAATTACCGGCGGTCTGGAAGAAAACGACAAGAACAAGATTCTGTGGGCCGCCATGGAGGACGCCGCAGGTTCTCAGGAGCGCGTAGCTGCCATTGCCCGTGATATTCTAAAGCACTACACCGCCCGCAACGCCAGCCTGAGCGGCAAAGCCATGCTGGTGTGCATGAGCCGCCGCAACTGCGTGAAGCTCTATGACGCCCTCACCGCACTGCCCGGCTGCCCCGAGGTAGCCGTGATAATGACCACCAACATCGCCAAAGACCCCATTGCCTGGAACCCGCACGTGCGCACCAAAGAGGCCATGGAAGGCATCAAGACCCGATTCAAAGACCCGGATGACCCGCTCCAACTGGTCATAGTGCGCGACATGTGGCTCACCGGCTTTGACAACCCCGCCATGCACACGCTCTACGTAGACAAAGTGATGACCGGCCACAACCTCATCCAGGCTGTGAACCGCGTGGCCACCGTCTTCCGTGACAAGCCCAGCGGCCTCATCGTGGACTACATTGGCATTGGTGACCGTCTGCGCGATGCTACCAAGAAATATACCGGCGCCGGCGGCTCATGTGCCGTGGCGGTAGAGATAGAGGAAGCCTTCTCCCTCACCCAGGAAATCATTGACCTGCTGCGGGAGCAACTGCCCCCTGGTTTCACTTACCAGAACTGGCTTGCCTTAACGGGTCCGGAGAAATTCAAACTGGTGGGCTTGGCTACGAACTACCTGGTCTCTGATGATGAGCTCTGCAAAGGGTTCATGCTCAACGAGAAGAAGCTCAGCAGCCTGGCCTCCATCGTGAAAAACCATGCTGCCATTAATGACATTGCGGTAGACATTCTCTTCTTCCAGCACGTGGGCGCAGCGGTGCGCAAGGTGAAATACCCCACCACCAATATCAAGAAAAGCCAGGAGCAGATTAAAAACCTCATCCACCGCAGCATTGAGAGTGAAGACGTGGTAGACGTGTTCCAGATGGCCGGCATAGAACGCTTTGACATCTCCATCATCAATGACGAGTTCCTGGCCACCGCCAAAGAACAGAAGACCGGCAACGAGCTCAAGCTGGAACTCCTGCGCCAGATCATGAACGATGAGATCAAGGTCCGCTCCACCAAGAACCTGATCAAGTACCGCAAGCTCAAAGAAGAGGTAGAAAAAATCATCGCCGACTACCACGCCCACTTCTTTGACAGCCTGGTAGCCATGGAAAAGCTGCGCAACGTAGCCAAGCAGATGCAGGATGAAGACAAGCTCCGGAATCAGTTAGGCCTTACCGAGGAAGAGGAAGCCTTCTATCAGATCCTAGCCAATCACCCCAACGCCGTGCAGGACTTTGATCTCATCAAAGAACTGGTGAAGAAGATCCTGGCCGAGGTAAAGAAAAGCGCCTCCCAACCGGACTGGTACAAAAAAGACGACACCAAAGCCCAACTGCAACTAGCCGTAAAGAAGGTACTTCGTTTTAAAGTGAAAGAAGATCTGCAGGAGATACTTGATGAGATTCTGGAGCAGGCAGAGGAGCGGTATAAAGTGTGGGCGTTTGAGGTAGCGTAGTATAGGCCTTATCTGAAATCAAATCAGTTGCTTTTCTTATCCCCGGGGTAATCTACCAACTCCCTTAGGGGAATCTGCAGTGCCTCGCTAAGTGAGATGAGCACGTCTAGGGAAACGGTGAACTTTGCGTTCTCGATGCGCTGCACCGTGGTCTTGGCGATATTGGCCGAGTCGGCCAGCTCCTGCTGGCTCCAGTCCCGCTCCATTCTGAGTCTGCGCAGATGGGCGCCGAATGCTCTTACTCCTTCAGGGTTCTTCACCCGGCAAATCTGGGCCTACCCTGAAAATATTTTGGATGTCAATATGCATCCAAAATCAAAGATTGTTTACCTTCGCAGTATCCCAAGATACCTAACCCACGAAGCCATGGAAAGCGAGAACAGACTTACCACCTACCCGCCAGACCCAAGTCTGCGGAACCTCAAGCTTAACTTTCAGCGGACCGAGAGATTCGCAGGGAGCGGGCTCTTCTTCCCCGTCCATATGACCGACATCGAGCTGAAGCTCGTCGTGGACGAGGCCTTCGGGGACCTTATCCTGTCCAACACTAAGATCGCGAAGGTATTCGTCCGGAAGGACAAGGGCGGCAAGGGCATTGACTTCAGGCTGGAGGAGGCCTATAGGAGGCCCCACCAGATCGTCAAGAAGACCATGTACACCTTCGGGCTGAACGCCAACTGGAAGGCGGTGGACTTCTTCGAGCACCAAACAAGGGGAACCAAGGGCACCTCCAAGGTGGTCGGGGGCAAGACATACTATTACCCCCAACTCCTGGCCGAGGAGTACATCGGCTACCGCTCGGACGTGGTGGACTATATCTATGAGCAGCGGCAGCGGCAAACCGGCAAGCCGGCGGTTAATCCCATCTTTTGCGGCGAGGAGTGGACGTGCATCTACCAGCATGAGCATTTCCTCTTGTACGAAGAGTAAGGGCTTGCCGGAAGTACATAGATGCGTTAACCACTACCAGAACCTATCAACCATCTTACCGGAAAGGTTCTCCTCCTGCCTTTCCCAGAGGCGGCGCATCTCATCCGAGCACCTCTTCACCAATGAGCTTCCCTCGTAGGTCATCTCATACGACTCGGGCCTGAACGGCTTCCCTTCCACCACTACCCTTATATAGCCTTTCTCCAGCAGCAGGTTGATGGAGTCATACAGGCAGTGCAGAAAGTAAGCACCCGAAAGGTAGGTGTCCACCTTGGCAGTCGTGAAGGGGTACTTGGCCAGGGAGAGCCGCTGACAGGCGCAGAGCACCTCCCAATCCCTTTGCCGCAGGCCGGTCTTCTTCTTGAGGTCTTTCAGCACACGGTGCTGCACGGCCAGGATGCCGGAGATGTCCAAGTAGGGGATGTTCATGCGTTACAGGGGGTGTAAAAGGATGGGACCGGAGGGTGGCTGGAACAGTTGCGTGTGCAACCGAAAGAATTTCACTCTGTGGCTTCCTTCCCTTAAGTTACGATAAATACGCCGGACTTTCGGGGTGATGGGCATTATCAAGAGTCCTTGCTCACCAGGAAATCCTCCGAGCAGAACCTGTTCAGGGCGTACATGTAGGCCTCGTAGAATGAATGGAACCCGTAAACAGTGACGTCTCCTTTCGTAATGGAATATTCCCCCGGGGTGGTGGAGTATTCCCCCACGTGACGTGAGAGGGTCTTCCCTATTTCTTCTGAGTGTTCGTTGTCGGTATGATGGAAGGGACGCATGGGGTGATTCAGATTACTGGCCTTTTGTGAGATACAGCTTTCCAAAACCCAAGGTTGAGCCAGAGTCTGAAATTCCGTATTTGCACATTTTTCCCCGTATTTAACTTTGGGCGAAGGCTCTGGAAACATGAACGTTACTCTCAAGGCCTGCAACTTTTCCCCATGGGGTTGACCGAGATGTCTTTTATCGAAGTCCATGCGTCCCGGCACTGGCTTTCCGATCCCGTAGATGCACCCTACGGCCGAACCCATAGATAGATATATCCGTTTTAAACACCTGGCACCCGGTAAATACCTTTGTTCGGGTATAAACACCTATATTCAGGCATCTATACAAAGCCGCCATCCCCATGGAGAAACCAACCGAGAACCCAGAGGCGCACAACAACCTTATTGAGTTGAACGATGAGCTGGAGAACTATTTCAGCAACACCGTCATCCCGCAGCTTTTCGTGGATGCGGGGATGGTCCTGCGCAAGTTCACCCCCGCCGCCATGACGCATTTCAGCCTAACCCAGGAAGATGTGGGCAGGCACATAGACGAGGTGTGCAACAACATCCGCTTCCCCACCGTCATCGAGAACATCCAGGAGGTGATCAGGGGCGGCGAGGACCTGCGGAAAGACATCCAGACCACTGACCGGAAATGGTACCAGATGGACATCCTGCCTTACCTCGTCAGGAAAGAGAACCGGGTCAACGGCGTCATCATCACCTTCGTGGATATCGACGAGCGGGTCCAAGCCCTTGCCGGGTACGAGAAGCTGAACAAGAAATACCGCACCATCATCTACTCCATCTCCCACGACGTGAGGGGGCCGATCGCCAGTATGAGCGGCCTGGTCAACCTGCTGAAAGACCCCTCCACCAGCGAGGAGGACACCCGGCAGATAGTGGACCTGCTGGGCCGGTCCGCGGAGCATGCCCTCAAAACGCTGACCGACCTGACGGACATCAAGGAAAGCGACTCCGATTTCGCCAATGCCGCCGAGCGGGTGAACATCGAGAACCTGATAGAGGATGCCCAGCTTGCCCTCAAGGACCAGATACATGAGACCGGAGCCAAGGTCACTACCGAGATACACCAATCCGAGGTAAACCTATCCCGCAAGAACGTCAGGAGTGTCATCTACAACCTGCTGAGCAACGCCATCAAGTACAAGGCACCCGACCGGGAGCCAGAGGTACACATCAAGGCGGAGAGTTCCGGGGGATACACGGTGCTCTCCGTGAGAGACAACGGGCGAGGCATAGAGGAAGGCAAGAGAGAGGTGATCTTCGAGCGGTACACCAGGCTGGCGGAGGACGTGGAGGGCACCGGGCTGGGGCTGTTCATCGTCAGGAACATGGTGGAGGAGGAAGGCGGGAAGATCGAGGTGGAGAGCGAAGTGGGCAAAGGCTCCACCTTTAACGTGTACTTCAAAGCAGGGTAATAGCCTGAACGGGACTTCCTGCCGTAACCCGTCACCTTTAATCCCTCTACAAATGCCGCGAGGCTACCTCCCTTAAATTCCTGTATCTTTTCTCACCTTTAGCCGGGCCATCTTTACCTGGCATGTCGGCTAGGCTTAGTCTGCGTCCCGCTCCTATGTTTGAATTTGTTTCTCCTCAGATTCACCCCATGATGACAAGCTAACGTCAAATAGGGGTTCCTCTCCCCTGGGGTGTGTCAAAAAAAGTACCCCTTTTTTATATGCCCCTCAACAGTTACAGAGGCACTCGAAACTAACCTTTCGCTGTATCACGGTAAGCTATAGCTTTTGCTGACACAAACACGTAAATTCAGGTCCTTCAACCTTAACCCGAAACCCATGAAAGCAGCCCTCTACCTCCGCGTCTCCACCGCCAAACAGAACACCGACCGCCAGTTGACGGAACTCCATGACTACGCACTCAGGCATGGCTTTGAGGTGGTTTACACCGCCTGTGAGACGGTTTCCGGCACGAGGCACCGCTACCAGCGGCCTGGCATGGAGAAGGTGCTGGAGATGGCCAGAGAGGGCGAGATCACGGAGGTGGTCTGCCTGGAGCTGTCGAGGCTGGGCAGGGACGCCATGGATGTCCGGAACCTGATCCTGGAACTGGCAGGCTACGGCGTCTGCACCCACGTGGTGAACAAGAACCTGCGCTCGCTGGACAAGCGGAGGAGGAAGGACCACGTCACAATGATGATCCTGGGCATATTGGCGGACTTGGCCGAGATGGAGCGGGAGACGACCGTGGAGCGGATCGTTTCAGGCCAGCAGGAGGCGAAACGGCAGGGCAAGCACATCGCCCGTCCCAAGGGATCAACTAAGAGCACAGAGAGGTTCCTGGAGGAGAACAGAGGGGTCGTGAGCTACTTAGAGGAAGGGAGATGCTCCATACGGGAGATCGCCACCCTCTGCAGTGTATCGCCCAATACTGTGATGAAGGTAAAGCGAGCTAATAGTGCAACAAGTGCAAGGGTGCCGCAAGAGATTTCTGCTTGACGGGTCCCCATTACAATTGACAAAGTCAGATGAAGCCTAAGGGAAGCAGGGTTTCCGTTTCCCAAGGAATCCTACTGTATCAGTGGCTCACACATTTTTGTCAAAAGAATGCAGGACCGCCAAAACAGACCCACCCGGTCAGACCCAAGGCATTCCAATCGGGTCAACATACCCCCGCACCTTAAATACCAAACACCCAAAGGAGAAGACCAATACTAATAGTTGAGGGAGTATTTGCTAACTTTACATCTACCCCCTGTAATTGCCTCTTAAATCTTTCTCTTAAATATATCCATGAAGAACAAGTATGTTACAATATTTCTGTTGTTCTTATTCATATTAACCTCATTAACTGTTTCGGCATCATCTAGTACTGATAGCTTACTCAATGAGCTATCTAGTACAATCAAAAGGAATGACAGCTTTATAGACATAAAAAACAATCAACTAAATAGGCTCAAAAAGAGCCTTAAGGAGACCAATTCACCTCTTCAGCACTTTGCCCTGTATGATAAACTCGTATATCAGTATCGGGCTTTCAAATATGACTCAGCTTTTGCGTATGCACTCAAATTACAGGAGGTGGCACGAGACCTTCAGGACCCAGTCAGGATTACGCACGCCAAGCTGAAACTAAGTTTTATCCTAGTTTCATCAGGTATGTACAATGAGGCCCTCGACTCACTGGAAACCATTGGGGTCACGAACATGCCCGATAGTGTGAAGGTAGACTACTATGCCCTAAAATCGCGGGCGTACTATGACCTGTCTGGCTATACCCAAGATATCTACTATTCCACACGCTACAGGAACAAAGGAGAGGCCTATGTGGATTCTGCCCTTGCCATGCTCACCGGGAGTGATCTGCGGTTCCATGCCTTGAATGGGATGCGATCAGAGATAGCTGGGAAACCAGACGAGGCGCGTGACTACTTTCAGACTATTCTAGACAGGTTCCACCCATCGCTAAACCAATATGCGATGGCTGCAAACTCCCTAGGCAACATTTACTACAACAGAGGTGACAAGGAAAAAGCTATTGAGATGATGGCCAAGGCCGCCATAGCCGACCTGAAAGGCTCAGTAAAAGAAGGTGTGGCGCTCATGACCCTTGCGGAGTTCCTCTACAAAACCGGTGATGAGGTAAGAGCTTATGAGTACATCAAACAGGCTTTGAAAGATGCCACGTTTTACGGGGCCAAACAACGGACTATTCAGGTAGCAGCCATTCTGCCTATTATTGAGGGCGAGCGCCTGACTACAGTGGAAGGGCAGCGCCAACGGCTTTACGTTTACGCCATCGTGGTCACCGTATTGTCCTTGTTGGTGCTTGTCTTCGCCTACATCATCTTCCGGCAATTGAAACAACTGCGGGAGGCAAAACGCACCCTCACCGAAGCCTTTGACAAGCTGCAGAAAACGAACGATGAACTGGTGGGAGCCAAGCAGACCCTCACCGATGCCTATGATCAGCTGCGGGAAACCAATGATAAGCTGATTGAGGCAAACGTAATTAAGGAGGAGTACATTGGCTACTCGTTCAACTTCCAGTCCACGTACCTAGACAAGATAGATAAGTTCAAGAAATCCATTGATCGCAAACTCATGGCTAAGAAGTATGACGAGATCGGACATGCCATGAAGAGCATTAATGTGCAGAACGAGCGCGAGTTGCTGTTCCAGAGTTTTGATCAGACCTTCCTGAAACTGTTCCCTAACTTTGTCTCTACTTTCAACTCCTATTTCAAGGAGGAAGACAAAATCAGGCTCAAAGACAAAAATTCCCTCAACATTGAACTCAGAATCTTTGCACTCCTACGCTTGGGCATCACCGACCATGAGCAGGTGGCTCAATTCCTGGACTACTCCGTGAGAACCATCTACAACTACAAAACCAAGGTCAAGAACCGGTCTATCTTGCCCAATGATGACTTCGAAGAAAAGATCATGGAGATCAAAGCCTTTTAGGCTGGCCTTGAGAATATCTGAAGCCACCTCTTAACCAGAGATTCAGCAAACCCCTTTTCGGCGCTCTTTTCACAAAAAGAATCCGAAAAGGGGTTTCCTTTTTTACCCAGTTCCAAGCCGCCAACTGAGGACCTCCTATTGTTTTGGTACATAATATTTCCAGTCGCAGACAAGGTGCCTTTTTGAGATTTTGTTAAAACCATTGCGATAGTATTGCTTCCCTAGTAGAGGCTCAATCAATGTCTAAAAAATCAAGAATGGTGTGAAAATCAACACAAATTGGCCTTGTTAAGCTAAAAACCATTTACTTTTTCAATACCCCAATAAGGTATTTTTAAATTTTAAAATCCTGACTTTCATTTAGTTATACATAGTTTACCACTGAAAATAGTTACTTTCCATTTCACTTTCTTCTACTTGGCTAGTAAGAATCCCAAATTTGTAAACAAGGAATAAGCACGCTTTTTATTTCACTTATTCTTGCGCTTCTCTTCTGACGAACAGCCTCTCAGAATTAACAAAATGGCAAATTTTAATAGCTAACATAACCTACTTCACACCTTTATGACCAAACTTTTAACTCAGTGGCCACCAAAGCATAGTTCTTTTGTGGATTGTGTTTTCTGCAAGAAAGGACTTTCTTCCAGGTGGCATGGGCATGTGGCTGCCCTAGTGGTGTTTCTTTTCCTCACCCTACCCGCGTGGGCCCAAAGCACCCGAACTATATCGGGAACTGTGGTAGATGTAAACAGCATAGGTCTTCCCGGGGTTTCGGTTGTCTTAAAAGGCACCACTGTAGGCACTGCTACGGATGGCTCCGGTAAATTCAGCATTCCGGTCCCCGAGGCGGGTGGCACCTTACTGATCACGTACATCGGCTACCTTAACCAAGAAATTCCGCTAACCACACAGACCAATGTGAATGTGGTTTTAAGAGAAGATGCCAAAGCCTTGGATGAAGTAGTAGTAGTTGGTTACGGTACTCAAAACAGAAGAGAAATAACTGGTTCTGTTTCCTCGGTGAACATGGAGCAAACCCGGTCACTACCTGTACCAGATGCGGGTCAGGCCTTGCAGGGACGCGCCGCCGGGGTACAGGTAGTTGGTTCAGGGGCTCCGGGCAGCAACGTAACTATTAGAGTAAGAGGTACTGGTACTATTGGGAACAGTGATCCTCTTATTGTGATTGATGGTGTACCCACTGACCTTCCGCTGAATGCCATCAACCCAGATGACATTGCCACCATGGACATTCTGAAAGATGCCTCTGCTACTGCTATCTATGGCTCAAGAGGTGCCAATGGGGTAGTACAGATCACCACCAGAAGAGGTACTGACAAAGGACGTCTTGAGTTCAAAGCGTATACAGCAGTACAGCAAGCCACTAATATGGTGGAGATGTTGAACTCTGCTCAGTTCGCTGCTTTGCACAATGAGATCATGGCTAATAATGATCAGCTGCAGAACCCAGCCTATGCTGATCCTGCGGCTATTACTACCAATACAGATTGGCTAGGTGAATATTTCCAATCGGCACCCCAGCAGAACTATTCTCTTTCTTACTCAGGTGGTACCGAGAAGTCTAACTTCTATGCATCGGGTACTTACACAGACCAGCATGGAATTGTCATCAACAACCGGTACAAACGTTACACCCTCACCCTCAACAGCGAAAATAACTTTGTTAAGTGGTTTAAACTTTCTAATAACCTCTTGTTAAGCCATGACAAAAAAAGCAGTGGGTCCATAGATATCAGGAATGCCATGGCAGCCCTGCCGGTTCAGCCGATCTACAACCCTGATGGCACTTGGTCTGGCCCGGAAGGCCAAAGCAGCTGGTATGGCGATGTGCGCAACCCCATAGGCCAAGCGCTCATCAATGACAATACTACAACCGGTTACAATGTATTGGGCAACCTTAGCGGAGAGTTCCTTATTCTGCCACAGTTAACGTTCAAAACCACGTTAGGTATCCAGGCTGCCTTTTGGGACAGCAGAAGTTGGTCGCCGCAATATGCTTGGAAACCCATTGCCAATGAGTTCAGCACCCTTTATCAAGGATCTAACAAAAGCATCACCAAACTTTGGGACAATTACCTTACCTATAATGCCACCTTTGGGGACAAGCACCACCTTACCATTCTGGCAGGAACTAGCGCCCAGGACAACCGCTATGACCAAATCAATGCCGCCGGGCAAGATTTCATCAGTGATGATGCCCAGCAGTTGGACAATGCCACTTTAACGCTTCCTTCCGGTGGAAACGCCAGCGATTGGGCCCTTTTCTCGCTTTTAGGGCGGGTGAACTACAACTATAATGACAAATATTTACTTACCGCCAACATCCGCCGCGATGGCAGCAGCCGCTTCGGGCCTAACAACCGCTATGGTACCTTCCCGTCTGCCTCGGCTAAGTGGCGGATCTCAGAAGAAAGCTTCTTAAAGGAAATAGGTTGGTTAAGTGATTTATCATTAAGGGTAGGTTACGGTATTACCGGTAACCAGAACATTGGCAACTATGCTTATGCCTCCAGATTAACCATTGGGGAAGCAACATTCAACAACACTGTGGTAAACTCAGTGGTACCGGTAGTGCTGCCAAACGCAGACGTACGCTGGGAAGAAGTGGAGCAGTCTAATATCGGTTTAGACCTTGCTTTCTTAAATGGCAGAATAAACATGACGGTAGATGCTTACCTGAAAAATACCAATGACATGTTGGTGCCTATGAACGTGCCTGTAACCACTGGGTATTCAGACATCTTTGTGCCGAGTATCAACTTCGGGAAGGTCCGGAATAAAGGGCTTGAGTTTGCTGTAAATACCCAGAACCTGACCGGCGCAATAGATTGGAGTACGAACTTCAACTTCTCCATCAACCAGAACGAGGTTCTGAACCTGAACGGCGATGTGCCTTTGTACGGGGGTATCGGGCAGATTAACCGTCAAAAAGTGGGCTACCCTATCAACTCGTTCTACGGCTTCATTATGAATGGCATCTTCCAGACCCAAGAAGAAGTAGACAACTATGCCCGCCAGCAGCAAGGCGCTGACCCATTCAACAGCACCGCCCCAGGCGATGTCAAGTTCTTGGATATCAATAACGACGGCCAGATCACTGACGCGGACCGTACCTATATCGGGGACCCTAACCCACGGTTCACCTTTGCCATGAACAACACCGTTGCTTGGAAAGAATTTGATTTTACTCTGTTCCTGCAAGGGGTGGAAGGCAATGACATTTTCAACGCCAACAGAATCTTTCAAGAAGGAATGGCGGTGGCTCAGAACCAGACCACAGCGGTCTTGGGCCGCTGGACAGAGTCTAATCCCAGTACCACCATGCCACGGGCGGTCTTTAATGACCCAAACAAGAACACCAGAAACTCTACCCGCTTTATTGAAGACGGTTCTTACCTGCGGGTAAAAAACGTGACCTTGGGCTATACTCTGCCGCAAAGTCTTACTCAAAGGGTGAAGATGAGTTCCGCCAGAATCTATGTATCGGGACAGAACCTGTTCACCTTCACAAACTACACCGGGTTTGACCCAGAAGTGGGTACCAGCGGGGTAGACCTGAGTGTGTACCCTTTGTCCAGAACCCTGAGTGCTGGCATCAACATTGGTTTTTAATCCTTTAAACGAACGAGCATGAAATCATTTATAAAATATACGGCGGCTCTGTTGCTCACCTTGGGGCTTGGAAGCTGCGAAGATTACCTAGATAGAACCCCCTTAGACACTATTAACCCACAGAATTTCTACAAAACCGAGAAAGATGCCATTGCGGCCATTAATGGTGCTTACCAGCCCCTGATGTGGCCCAAGCTGTACAATTTCCAGATTTGGGGATCAGACATCTGGGCGGGTAACAGCATTGTGGGAGCTGGGGGCGGTACCGATGGGATCGGGACGCAGGATGTCTCCAACTTTGTTCTGACCACCGCCAACGAGGCTGCTCTGGACTTATGGCGGGGTCCTTCCCCCGGAATCCTGCGGGCCAATGTGGTTTTGAAATACGTGCCAGCCATTGAAATGGAGGAAGGCTTGAAGAACCGCATTCTGGGTGAGGCCAAGTTCCTGAGAGGCTTGTATTACTTTATTCTGGTTAGAGCCTTTGGTGATGTGCCCCTGATTACCGATGCTCCTGATACCCCGACCCAGGAATATCTTTATCCTTCGCATACGCCTAAAGATCAGGTATATGCCCAAATTGTTCAAGATTTAACCGAGGCCATTGAATTATTGCCAACAAGAGAAACTTACTCCGGCGCCGATATCGGACGTGCATCTAAAGGTTCTGCCACTGGCTTATTGGCCAAGGTGTACCTGACTTTAGGAGATTATGCCAAAACCGTGGAATTGTGCGAGCAAGTGACCGCTCTGGGATACACCTTGAATCCAGACTACAGTACCAATTTCAACCCTTTAACTGAAAACGGACCTGAATCCCTTTTTGAAGTACAGTACGCTGGCAAAGTGAACACCGCTGATTTCTTTGGCGGCAATGAGCAGATGGCCTCCTGGGTGAGCACCTTCACGGGGCCTAGAAACGCCAACATGGTAGCGGGGGGCTATGGCTGGAACCAGCCTACCCAGGAGTTCGTGAACCAGTATGAACCAGGCGACTTAAGAAAAGACAAAACCATCCTGTACGAAGGCGGACCTGACTTTGACGGACAGGTGTACAAGAAATCTTACTCTGTGACTGGTTATAACCTGCGCAAGTTCCTAGTACCAAAATCTGTCTCCCCGGAATACAACACCAACCCGGCCAACTTCCCGGTACTGCGCTATGCCGATGTCCTCTTGATGCAAGCCGAAGCCCTGAATGAACTAGGCAGAACAAATGAGGCCCAAGCCCCCGCCACCAGCATTAACAGTGGAGGACCGCTGAACCGGGTACGCCTGAGAGCAGGACTGCCGAATATCACCGGACTTAACCAAGCTGCTTTGAGAACAGCCATCAGAAAAGAACGTCGGATTGAGCTAGCCTTTGAAGGACACCAGTGGTTTGACATCATCCGGTATGACAACGGCCAGTATTTTGTGCCTTACCTGCATTCTTTAGGCAAGACAAACGCCAGCACTAAGCACATGCTGTTACCCATTCCGCAACAGGAAGTAACGGCAAACCCTAACCTTGTTCAAAACCCCGGTTACTAATCATTGGCCTATTCATTCTCATTGACAGATATGGAAAATATTCTAATCCTTCCTAAAAAAGCAAGCTGGTTCTCTGCCATGCTGCTCCTACTGGTCACCTTATTAGGGGTCTCTTGTAAAACCGATATTTACGACGAGTTCGACCAAGGTGTAAATGCGCCATTGGCTCTTTCTACCAGCAAAGAAAGCGTGGTCCTGCAGGAAACCATAGCAGCCAGCGAGGCCGTGGCCTTCAATTGGACTACCGGCTCTAACTATGGCACCAACAATTCAATTTCCTATACCCTTTACCTGGACCGGCAAGGAAACAATTTCCAGAACGCTGTGGTAGCCGATATGGGCAAAGCCAGCTTCCAGAAGAAGTACAGCGTGAAAGAATTTAATGATCTTTTGCTAGGATTGAACCTTACTCCCGGGGTGGAGACTACCATTGAAGCCAAAGTAGTTTCAAAGGTTTCCGGCACTGATTTGTCAGACTCTACCACTACCACCCTGAAAGTAACCCCTTACCAACCAGTCTCTACCACCTTGTACTTGATTGGTGACGCCACACCAAATGGCTGGAGTGCCGATAATGCCACCCCTCTAACGTTGAATCCCTCCTCCCCAGGCAGATTTAGCTGGCAGGGCAGACTTAAAGCCGGGTCTTTTAAGTTCATCACTACCAAAGGTGCTTTTCTACCTTCTTACAACAAAGGTGCTACAGAAAACTTGTTGGTTTACCGTACATCAGACAGTGAGCCAGATAACCAATTCACCATTACAACCCCAGGACTGTATAGTATCTCTATTAGTCTTCTGGATAAGACCATCTCCATTGAAGAAGGCTCTGCGCCACCTTACTCAGAACTCTGGATTGTGGGGGATGCTACGCCAAATGGCTGGAACATTGACAACCCCAATAAGTTGCGGGTAGACCGGTCAAATCCATATGTGTTCACCTACAATGAAGTGCTGAAGGCTGGTGAATTCAAATTCCCAACCTCTACCGGCAACTGGGGAACTGACTTCTATATGCCCTTAACCAATTACCAGGATCTGTCTTTAACGGGTGTTCAATTGGTAAGAGGCGGTCAGCCAGACCTGAAGTGGAAAATTACTACGGCAGGGGCTTACAAGATTAAGCTTGATCTGGAAACCATGAAGATAAACATCATGCCGTTTACGGCTCCTGCAACGCTTTATTTGGTAGGAGATGCCACACCGGCAGGATGGAATATTGATGCTCCAACTCCATTCGTGAAAGATGCCAGCAACCCTTTCATCTTCACTTATACCGGGCCTTTAAAAGCAGGTGAACTCAAATTCCCAGTAACTACCGGAAACTGGGGCGGAGACTTCTACATGCCCGTAACGGCCAACGAAGATGTTACCAGTACAGAGATCAAATTTGTGCCGGGTGGTCAGCCCGACAACAAGTGGAAGATCTCTGCCGATCAGGCAGGCAACTACAAGATTACTGTAGATGTGCTGCATGAAACCATCAAGTTTGAAAAGCAATAATCTGCTCTCACTTACATAATGCCGGCCTTGCCTCCAGTAGGAAGGCCGGCATCAAATTACCATATTATGACATCTAAACTTTTTTGGTCTTGTTTGCTTGTGCTGTCAATAGGATTAGGTTGCAAAGAAAGCAATAGTGAGGCTGACCCCACCCCCGTTGAAGTTCCGGCAAACTCCGGTACTCCGGCGTACGGGAACGTAGCTATCTCCACTGATAAAGCAGCCTATGCGCCTGGCAGTGACGTCACTTTTACGGTTGATTTCTCCAAATTACCCGCCAATGCAAAAGTCAGGTACAAATACCTGAACCAAGTGGTGAGTGAAGCAGCGGTTACGGCTAGTACCTGGACCTGGAAAGCGCCCGCCACAGATTTCAGGGGTTACCTGGCCGAGGTGTTCAGCACAGCCAATGACACAGAAACTATTCATGCCACTATAGGGGTGGATGTTTCCTCCGATTGGATCAAATTTCCGAGGTATGGCTTTGTGTCTAAATTTCCGCAGCTAAATGATGCAGAGGTAAACGCAGTAACCACCAACCTCAACCGGCACCACATCAACGGTATCCAATTCTATGACTGGCACAACAAACATCATATGCCGCTTCCAATGAATGGCTCTATCCCGGCCAGTACATGGAAAGACATCATCAACCGTGATATCTACTTTAACACCGTTGAGAAGTACATCAGCAGCGCTCATGGCTTCAATATGAAAGCCATGCAGTACAACTTGATCTATGGGGCGTGGGATAACGCCGAAGCAGATGGCGTGAGTAGGGAATGGTTTGTGTATAAAGACAACACCCGCACTAACAGGGATTTCCATCCGCTGGGGTCTCCGTTCCTAAGCAACATCTACCTGCTAGACCCTTCTAGTACCGGCTGGCAGCAATACCTGATCAACCAGAACAAAAAAGTGTACCAGGCCTTGGCGTTTGATGGTTTTCACATGGACCAACTAGGCAACAGAGGCACTTCTTACAAATACGATGGGAGTGCATTGAACTTGGCTTCTACCTTTAAGCCGTTCATCAATGCGGTAAAAGCTGAGGCACCAAACAAATACGCCGTTCTGAACGCAGTAGCCCAATACGGGCAACAGGGGATAGCAGAGTCCAATGCCGATTTTCTTTACACCGAAGTCTGGAGTCCGTTTGACACCTATAATGATCTGGCGAACCTGATCAAGCAGAACAACACCCTCAGCAACAACACTAAGAACACGGTACTGGCGGCCTACGTGAACTACGATTTGTCTAAAAATGCAGGCTTCTTTAATACGCCTTCGGTGCTGATGACCAACGCCGTGATCTTCGCGTTTGGTGGTTCCCACCTGGAACTCGGAGAACATATGCTAGCTAACGAGTATTTCCCCAACAGCAATCTGGTGATGAAGCAGGACCTCAAAAACGCCATGGTCAACTACTATGACTTTTTGGTGGCTTACCAAAACCTATTGCGCGATGGCGGTACGTTCAACAACGTGACGCTCTCTTCTACCAACGGCAAAATGAGCATAGCCAACTGGCCAGCCTCCACTGGAGCCGTAGCGGCAATTGGCAAGCAGGTTGGCACCAATCAGGTCATCCATCTGATCAACTTCAAAAACGCCAAAACCCAGAACTGGAGAGACAACACAGGCATCCAGACGGCACCCCTGCAGGTAAAAGATTCTAAGCTAACATTCACGGCCACCGGAACAGTGAAGAAAGTGTGGTGCGCGTCACCTGATAACATCGGCGGCGCTTCCAGATCACTAAACTTTACCCAGAATGGTAACAGTGTCAGCTTTACGCTTCCGGAACTACAGTATTGGAGCATGATTGTGGTAGAATATTAAGTCACTCACCAAAGTGCCTTGGTTTCAAACAATGGCAATCTCCTGTTCCTGGTAGTTCTCTTTTCAGGTCTGTTTTCCTAAAAATAGCCCTGAAAAGAGATTACCTCTTTTAGATATCAAATTTTTTATACGCTTAAAAAAGAAGCGATAGGTTCGGCGTGGCCTATCATGGGACCACTTGTGCCTGAAAGATCCCCTTTAAAAGACCTACCTGCATACTATTATGAGCAACAAATCTGTACAATTAAGTCTGGCGCTGTCTCTTTTGTTTTTTGGCGCCTGCCAGATGCAAAAAAGAAACAGCCCTGCGGCAACTGCAGCGCCGGTTGGACAAAAGCAGCCAATTTACCATTCAGAGCAGTACACCATTTACCCGAACCGCGTTGTTCAAGGCCAGTTCGAGGCTAAAGTGCTTTCCCCCACAGAACTGGTCTCCAATTACAAAAGCATGGCCAAGGAGTTCCTGAGCCCCGAGCTGAAGTTCAAGTTTAGCATCAATGGCAAGGACAATGAAATGCTGTCAGGCAGAGACCATTCCTTTGCATGTATCTCAGAAAATGGAGGTTGTGAAACCCCTTTGATCGTCTTCGGCACCCAGAATACTATAGGCTCCAAAATCCCGCCCAATACCTACTTGGCTCCTGACACCAAACTAAAAATTCGGCTGGATATGCGCCCCGTTTTAGAGGCGTTTTCAAAAACAGGCTTCTATACTGCTTTCAACGGCGACAAAATTTACAAAGAAGACTTCAAGGGTGTTTTTGTGGCCGGGGGAACGGCTCCCCTGACCTGGGACTTTGACAACCTGCACAACTACAAGAACCTGGAACTGAAAGATGCAGACAAAGACGGCATCTATGAACTGGATTTGGTTTTGAACCCATCGCAGGATGAAACCGTCACGGCTTCTACCTGGAAGATGACCCGCAACGCCTCCGCTTTCCCTCAGTACAGATCAGACTATCCGGTAGTAGATGCCTTGTACAACCAGGCCCTGGAAGAAATGATCAACGCCGTAGAACCGGACAGTACGTTCAGAACCGGGAAAGAATGGGCCGGTGTCTGGACTAGGGACATCAGCTACAGCATCATCCTTTCCATGGCGGCCCTACAGCCCAAGGTTGCCCAGTACAGCCTTATGCGTAAGGTGAAAAACGGGCGTATTATCCAAGACACTGGTACAGGCGGCGCGTATCCAGCATCTTCAGACCGCATTGTTTGGGCCGTAGCCGCTTGGGAACTGTACAAAGTGACCGGTGACCAAGCGTGGCTTCAGGAATCGTATCAAATCATCAAAAACACTATGGAAGATGATTTGAAGAACGTGTATGACCCTAAAACGGGCTTGTTCCGGGGCGAGTCCTCTTTCCTGGATTGGAGGGAGCAGACATACCCTGAGTGGATGCAGCCCGTGGACATTTACGCTTCGGAGAACTTGGGTACTAACGCGGTTTTCTACCAAGCCAATAAAATTCTGGCAGAGATGGCGGGTTTGCTGCAAGATGCCCCGGCTACGGCCAGATACCAGGGGATTGCTCAAAAAGTGAAGCAGGGTATCAATGACTACCTCTGGATGCCCGAGAAAGGCTACTACGGACAATATCTTTACGGACGGAACTATCTGACCCTTTCTCCCAAAGCAGAAGCACTAGGAGAGGCCTTGAGCGTGCTGTTTGACATCGCAGATAGAGGTAAACAGAAACAGATTGTGGCCAATACCCCGGTGACTCCGTTTGGGATCACCAACATCTATCCGCAGATTCCTAACATTCCGCCGTACCACAATAACGCCACCTGGCCCTTTGTGCAGTCGTATTGGTCTTTGGCAGCCGCGAAAGCCGGGAACGAAGCAGCTTTGGTGGAGAGTATGGGCGCCATTTACCGTCCCGCCGCCTTATGGCTTACCAACAAAGAAAACTTTGTGGCCACCAACGGGGACTATGCTGGTACCCAGATTAATTCCAGCAACATGCTCTGGAGTCTGGCCGGGAACCTGAGCATGACCTATAAAGTCCTCTTTGGGATGGAGTATCGCGCCAATAGTCTGGTATTTAATCCCGTGGTGCCGCAGGCGTTCGGCGGTAAGCGTCAGCTTATCAACTTCAAATACCGCAATGCTGTGCTGGACATTGAAATGGACGGCTATGGTGACCAAATCCAATCCATTACCATAGACAATCAGCCGTTGCCCAACTCAGAGATTTCGGGTAATCTGACAGGGCTACACAAAGTGAAGATAGTGTTAGCAAACAAGCCCTTTAGGGAAGAAAAAGTGAACCGGATGGCAGTTGAGTTCGCTCCGGCTGCTCCTACAGTGACCTTCGCTAATGCCACGCTTTCCTGGAATACCGCAGAGGGCGTGAAACGATATCTGGTACTTAAGAATGGTCAGCGGATGAAAGAAACAGACAAGACCCTGTTCAAAGTAAATCCCAATGAATATGCCGAGTACCAGGTGGTTGCTGTAGACACCAAAGGATATGAGTCCTTCGCGACCGAGCCAATAATGGTAGTGCCAAACGGGAAGCAAATCATTCATGAAGCAGAGACCAGCCTAGCAAAGGCAACCCAAGCATATAAAGGGTTCTCAGGAAAGGGGTTTGTGGAAATCAGCAAGACGAAGAACACGGCCCCAGCATTTACTGTGTCTGTGCCTGAAAGCGGCGTTTATGCCGTTGACTTCCGTTACGCCAACGGTGAAGGTCCTATCAATACCTCTAACAAATGTGCTATCCGCACCTTGAAGAAAGGCAATAGCCTCCTAGGCACTATCGTGTTGCCGCAAAGGGGAACAGACGAGTGGTCAGACTGGGGCTTTACCAATGCAGTGCAGGTAAAACTGGAGAAAGGCAGCCATGAATTGACCCTAGCCTTAGATCCTGCCAACGAGAACATGAACGGAGAGGTAAACCGCGCCATGTTAGACTATATGCGCCTGATCAAGATACAATAGAGAGTATAATGGGTTCTAACAGCGATGCCGCAGAGCCGATTTCTTTTCTATAGCTGATTTTGTAAAGTCAGGGGATACCCTCATTGGCATGAGTTATCATTCTCACACGATTGTGGAACTGCATGATCTGATTTGAACCTCCTTTTCGGAAACTAACCTGAAAACACACTTTTATAACCGAGTTCCTGTTCCTACTATGAAATACAATTTCCTATTTCTTCAGTTCCTCCTGCTAAGCAGTCTTGCTTTTGCCCGGCAAACTGCGCCTAAATCCCTAAGTCCTGGTAAGGTTAGTTCGTATAAAGTAACCGGCAACCAAGTAGTTTTTACCGCGCAGAATAATCAGAAAGTCTTGCTGGAACTGTGCAGTCGGGGAGTGGTGAAAGTGTGGTACGAACCCACCGGCGTGTTCAAGCGCAACAATGAGTCCTTCGCCGTCATAAATGAGAAGCTGGAGGACGTTGGAACGTTGCAGGTTAATGAGCAGGCGCAGGTGTACGAGATTTTTACCGATTTTCTGCGCATCCGGGTAAACAAAGACCCTTTTCAGCTTCAAATTTTTGACAAGTACCAAAAGCTGCTACTCAGCGATTTCAAAGATCGTGGCCTAGTGAAAGAAGGAGACCGTTTGGTGGCGTATAAGTCATTGAGGGCTGATGAACAATTCTTTGGGTTAGGGGAGAAATCGGGTCCATTAAACAAACGTGGACTGACCTACAAAATGTGGAATAGCGACCAACCATGCTACAGTCCCACCCAAGACCCACTCTACAAAAGTATTCCGTTTTTCATGAGCAGCTACAAATATGGAATCTTCTTTGACAACACGCATAAGACAGAGTTTAAGCTGGGCAGCGAATCCAATGACTACTTCTCTTTTGAGGCACCCGGTGGCGAGATGCTGTATTACTTCATCTTCGGTAATAACTATAAGCAAATAATTGAGGGCTATACCCAATTGACAGGCAAGCCTATTATGCCGCCTAAGTGGGCGTTTGGGTTCTCGCAGAGCCGGGGGCTTATGACCCGCGAAGACATGACCCGTGACATAGCCAAAGAATACCGCGCCCGCAAGATTCCCATCGACATCATGTATCAGGACATAGGCTGGACCAAGAACCTGCAGGATTTTGAGTGGGGACGCGGTTACCAGAATCCGAAACAGATGTTGAAAGACTTGGCCGCCGATGGGTTCAAGATGATTGTCTCCCAAGATCCGGTGATTTCCCAAGCAAACAAGAAGCAATGGAGCGAGGCTGATTCTTTGGGTTATTTCGCCACCGATATCCGCACCGGGAAATCCTATGACATGCCTTGGCCGTGGGGTGGTAACTGCGGCGTGGTGGATTTCACCAAACCCGGCGTGGCCGATTGGTGGGGTACCTACCAGCAAAAACCGCTGGCCGACGGGGTGAAAGGCTTCTGGACGGACATGGGTGAACCTGCTTGGAGCAATGAAGATGCTGTGGACCGCCTTAACATGAGACACCACTTGGGAATGCACGAGGAAATCCACAATGTGTACGGCCTCACCTGGGACAAAGTAGTAAAAGAACAGTTCGAGAAGCACAATCCCAATCAGCGAATATTCCAGATGACTAGGGCCGCATACGCAGGTCTGCAGCGCTACACCTTCGGATGGTCCGGGGACTCTGGTAACGGCAGTGATGTGCTGGAGGGTTGGGGGCAATTAGCGAACCAGATTCCTATGAGTTTATCTGCGGGCATGGGGTTGATTCCATTCTGGGCCTGTGATATTTCGGGCTATTGCGGGGATATCAAGGATTATCCGGCCATGGCCGAGTTTTATACCCGCTGGATGCAGTTTGGCGTATTCAATCCATTGAGCCGCGCCCACCACGAAGGAAACACTGCCGTGGAGCCATGGCTATTCGGCCCGGATGCCGAAAGGAGATCGAAAGAGGCTATTGAGTTAAAATACAAGCTATTCCCATACATTTACACCTACGGACGAGAGGCGCATGACACCGGTGTCCCGCTCATGCGGGCTCTGCTACTGGAGTTCCCCAATGATGTGGAGACGTTCAAAGCCGATACCCAGTTCATGTTCGGGAAAGAACTCTTGGTGGCCCCGGTAGTAGAGAAAGGCGCCGTCACTAAGAAAGTGTACCTGCCCGAAGGGCAATGGATAGATTTCAAGGATGGGAAAACCGTTTACAACGGTTCCCAATGGATCACCTATGATGCCCCCCTGGACGTAACCCCGGTCTTCGTGAAGAAAGGCTCTATCATTCCCATGATGCCCTTGATGCAGTACCTACATGAGAAACCCACTTACCCCATCATGTTAGAGGTGTTTCCTGCCAGCGAGGGCCAATCCGCATCTTTTGAATTGTATGAAGATGACGGCGAAACGAACAATTACCTGAGAAACATCTACGCGAAGACCAAATTTACCAGCATCACCAGTAAACATAACTGGACCGTGCGCGTGAACGAGCGCGAAGAGAAAGGGTACACTTCCACGAAGCCCCGCAATCTGGTGATCAAGCTGCACGCAAGCCAAGAACCTAAATCTGTTACCCTTGGCTCAACTAAGGTGAAAAAAGGCAAACTGAAGTCCCTGCAAGAAGGCTTAGAAAATGACTTCAAAGCTGCTTGGTCTTGGGATAAGGAAAGTAATATTATTTACGTCAAATTGCCAGATTCTGGGAAGGCTCAAGAAGTCAACATCACTAAATAGAAGATCAGGTGTTGCTTCTAAAATAATAACATCTCACCCCCATTTATCCTTCAAAACTGATTACAGAAAATGCCAAAGTTTTTTATTACCGCATTACTCCTCCTTTTCTTTGTTGGCTTTTCCCAGGCCCAGGAACTAAAGTCTCCCAACGGAAAATTCAGCATGCGATTCTCGCTGCAGGGCAAAGGGGTGCCCACGTATGCCCTCACTTACAAAGGCAAGCAGGTCATCACCCCCAGCAAACTGGGCTTTGAGCTGAAGACCAAGGATGCGGCGGCGGCCTCGGGCGGGTCAGATGCCAACATGGACCAGAAGGCCGTGAATCAGCAGGCTTCGCTGCATGACAATTTCACGGTAGCGGAAACCAAGACCTCTTCGGTGAAGGAGAGCTGGAACCCGGTGTGGGGCGAGGTGAAAACCATCCAGAACCACTACAACGAACTGGCCGTGACGCTTAACCAAAAAGGCACCGACCGGAAGATGGTGGTACGGTTCCGTTTGTATGATGACGGGTTGGGCTTCCGCTACGAGTTTCCTACCCAGAAGAACCTCACCTACTTCGTGATCAAGGAAGAGAGAACCCAGTTTGGCATGGCCGGTGACCACACCGCCTACTGGATCGCGGGCGACTACGATACCCAGGAGTACGATTACACCACGTCCAAACTCTCCGAGATCAGGGGCATCATGTCCAAAGCCGTGACGAACAACCTGTCGCAGACTACTTTCTCGCCTACGGGCGTGCAGACGTCTTTGATGATGAAATCCAACGACGGTCTGTACATCAACCTGCACGAAGCTGCGTTGATTGACTACCCGGTGATGCACCTGAACCTGGACGACAAGAACATGGTGTTTGAGTCCTGGCTCACGCCTGATGCCATTGGCGACAAAGGCTACATGCAAGCCCCGCGCAGCACCCCTTGGCGCACCGTGATCGTGAGCGATGATGCCCGCGACATCCTGGCCTCTAAGATGACCTACAACCTCAACGAGCCCAGCAAAATCAAAGACACCTCCTGGATCAAGCCCGTGAAATACGTGGGCGTTTGGTGGGAGATGATCACCGGCAAGAGCACCTGGTCCTACACCAATGACTACCCTACGGTACAAATAGGGATTACTGATTTCTCCAAAGCCAAGCCCAACGGAACCCACGGCGCCAACACGGCCAACGTGAAGCGCTACATTGATTTTGCGGCCAAGCACGGTTTTGACGGCGTGCTGGTGGAAGGCTGGAACGTGGGCTGGGAAGACTGGTTCGGGAACTCCAAAGACTTCGTGTTCGATTTTGTGACCCCGTACCCAGACTTTGATGTGAAGGGAATCGCCGAGTACGCCAAGTCCAAAGGCGTGAAGATGATCATGCACCACGAAACCTCTTCCTCGGTGCGCAACTACGAGCGCCACATGGATAAGGCTTACCAGTTCATGAAAGACAACGGCTACGATGCCGTGAAAAGCGGCTACGTAGGCGATATCCTGCCGCGCGGCGAGAACCACTACAGTCAGTGGATTGTGAACCATTACCAGCATGCCCTGGAGAAAGCCGCCGAGTACAAGATCATGGTGAACGCCCACGAGGCGGTGCGCCCCACCGGGGTAGCCCGCACCTGGCCTAACCTCATCGGGAACGAGTCGGCCCGTGGTACCGAGTACCAATCCTTCGGAGGCTCCAAACCAAACCACGTGACCTTGATTCCTTTCACCCGACTGTTGGGTGGCCCGATGGATTACACGCCGGGCATCTTCGAGATGGACCTGAGCAAGCTCAACCCCGACAACAAGTCGCACGTGAACAGCACCCTGGCCAACCAGCTGGCCCTGTACCTGACCCTATACAGCCCGCTGCAGATGGCCGCCGATTTGCCCGAGAACTATGACCGCTTCCCGGATGCGTTCCAGTTCATCAAAGACGTGGCTGTGGATTGGGATGACAGCAAGTACCTGGAGGCTGAGCCGGGCGAGTACATCACCGTGGCGCGCAAGGCCAAAGGCACCGGCCAGTGGTTCCTGGGCAGCGTGGGCGGCAACGAGGCCCGCACCTCCAACATCAGGCTGGACTTCCTGGACAAAGGCAAAAAGTACGTGGCCACCATCTACGCCGATGCCAAAGACGCCCACTACAAAACCAATCCGCAGGCCTACACCATCCGGAAGGTGAACGTTACCAACAAGTCCAAGCTGTCGCAGTTTGTGGCGCCGGGCGGCGGGTACGCCATCAGTTTTGTGGAGGCTCCGGGAAAATAGTTTCAGGTTCTAATTTCTTCACAAAAGACCAAAACGGGTTGGCGGGTTTTCCGGCCAACCCGTTTCTGTTGCAAAGGCCCGCTGCTGCTTTTCCCTTGCCAAATCTACTTTGCGTTTTGGAGGCATTTTCAGAAAATCGGCCGTAAATCAAAGGTGAAAACACAAAGGTCTCCCTTGTACAAGCTACTTTTTCTTGGCTCTTTGGTGGGTAAAAAGGGGAGATTCGCAGAAAATTACGCACCTTAATACAGGTCTCTCTAAGAGATATAAGGCAGCAGGTATTCAGAAGTTGTCCATATATGTGTACGCATAGAAAAGAAAAAGCCTGTAAGCGGTTAGCTTACAGGCTTTTGTAATTATAACTGTGGTCGCGTAGGGAGTAGCACCCCTTTTCGGATACGTACCGGAGGGACATGGCTTGGGCACCATAAGCACCCAAGCCATGTATTACAACCTTTACAAGTAGGTCTTAAAGATAGCCCTTCTTTTGAATTTCCTGCAGTTTCCCAATGAGTACCTGTAGGCTTTCATTCCAATCCAGCGTTGCAAGGAAATCCTGCTGCATGAAACCGGGTTTATTCCGCGCCCTCATAGAACGCATGTCCGAGATATCCCCATACGACATGTCCAGTTCGTGCTTTGCCATCTCAAGGACCTCCTGCGCCACCTGGAACACGTTCCCATACTGCCCCATCTCATCATGAATCCTCTTGTTAACCGAACCATTAGGGTCTTTCAGGCTTTCGTTTGTCATGGTCCCTTTAGCGCGGGCCGCCTCCAGTCTTCTAACCAGGGACAGCAGCTCTTCGTATTGCTCCAGTTCTACGCTTTGCTCCGTCTCCACGGAGTCAGCGCGGCCAGGGTCTGTCTGCTCCTGGTAATCCGAGTCAATTTCGTAGTAAAAAAGTTGTCTCTGAACCACCCGGACGGACATCCTGGTTACAAACATCACCTCTGCGAGGTGGGCTTCCTCTTCTCTCATCTTCTGGTCCATCAGTTCGTGAGATTCATCTTCATCCCACTGCTGCTCGTTTTCTGTATTTTTTTCCATGTTTATGGATTTTGTTAAAAGCTAAGTTATTCTTGTTAAGTGTTACTTTTAGGTAAGTCAGAGCATGGCGGTGCCCTGCCCATGCCCGGGGCGGCTAAATGCCTCCCCAAGTCATATCCATATTGTAGCATTTCTTATCAGGATGTTTGCACCTGTTGCATTGATAGCCATTTCCGCTCAGGCATGGCTCCGCCAAGGGCGCTTTTCGCTAATTAGCAGTCTTTTCGCAGTTAAGGTGGGTCCTAGGTGAGTTTCAGCAGCGGTTTCGTCTAGCGTTTAGTGTCGGCATAAAGCTTTACTGGATCATTAGGTACTTATTGGGTTTTCAGCCTAATCCTAATATTATACAGCATATCACTCTGTCATTTATTCCAACTTGTGTTGTGCCGATATTTTACCCCACAAGAGAACCGGTGGCAGAGAATGGGAATGAAATGGACATTGCTCTGCCGAATCAACAACTCCGTTGTTGAGTCGCCTCCACGGGGTGTCGGCTCCAGGGTTCTTTCCCAGGGATTATATCGGCACCCATCAAATAAAATTACAAAACTGCAGACTGCGTCTTCTGTCATCATCCTTCTTTTTCCCATGCCGATACACCCTCGCACTGAGCTGCCCGAGGTTACCGGTTACTGGTTTACTGTGCAGGCCCCTATATATAAAAGGGGCCAGCTACAGTAAAACTAGAACGGTAACTCCAGCACGTAGTAGGAGTACCTGGTCCCTTCCTTGCCTTCGACCCTTATCTCCCCCTTAGCCTTGAGGTCCGAGACCAGGGTCTTGGCCTTAGTCAGTGTGATCGGGTAATCCTCCCCGGCAGCCTGTTCCATCAGATATTTGGCCAACTCACCGTACTTCGGGTTAGGATGCAGGTCGAAGATCCGGTCCAGCATGCCCCGCATGGTCTCGGGCGGAATCTCCCGTTTTCCCCTTTTAGCGGGTTTACCCTCCGCTGACTCGTCCCTCTCAACGATCATCGGGAGGCCCTCCTCGTTGACGGTGAAGGAGAAGGGGCTGAACCCCAACTCCCGGGAGCACTCCACCTTAGCGGATGAGGAGCCTTTGTTCTTATCCAGGGTGACGGAGATAACGATCTCGGCCTTGTTGTTCGCCTCTGTGCCGAGATGCCCGCGGGCGTTGCTGTCCCCCTTGTTCTGGTGCAGGACAACCACGATGTGGATACCCAGTTCTTTTGACCACCTCAGGAGCTTGCCCATGAGCATGCTGGCCTGCTCCTCGTCGTTGATAGAGGTCACAAGGTCGCGGATACCGTCAATGACCACCAAGCCCACCCCTGGGGTACTTAACAGAAGGTACTCGATCACGGCCAGCCGGTCGACCGGGCTATAGGCGCGGAGGCTGTAGGTTTCCAACCAGCCGATCGCCTCAGGCCCAGCCAAGGTTACGGCTCTCCTGGCTGCCATCTGGACGTGATGGTGCCCCTGCTCGGTGTCGAAGAGCAACACTCCCTCTTTTCCATAGGGCAGGCACCCGCGGATCACACCCTCCGCAGTCTCTCCAGCCAGGGCCGAGGCGATGAGCATGGTGGTGAAGAAGGTTTTCCGGCTCTTGGCCTTGCCTGTCACCAGGGAGAAGTTGCCGGCGGTGCCGAGGGTGAAGGTTTCCCCTGCTTGGGCAAGGGTGAGGAACCTCTCCGGCTCGGGTTGTACTTGGTCAAGGTCGATCAACGCCCGCTCCGCCATCTCATGTATCCTCAAGGAAGTTAAGGAAGGCTCCGGTATTCCTCCTCCCCCGAAGGGGAGAAGGAGTTCACCGGTTGAGCCATTCACGAAACCCTCTTGGGCTTCCGTGGCGTATCGGCGGTATAAGCCCGGTTCGACTGGGCCGTCCCTGGCGTTGTACGCCCTTGAGGATTGGGCCCGTGCGCTCTGGATCCGGCCCCGGGTCTCACCCTGGGTTCCACCGTCTGGGTAAAGGTCGTTCGCCATCGCTTACGCCCTCCCCCTTTTGGTGCCCAACGATCCGATCGCGCCTGCCCGCACCTCGGCGGCTGTCCTCTGGCGCCCCCCGTCGAGCCACCCCAGCAGGTCCTTCCGGAAGAAGAACAGCTGTTTCCCCCGCTTGCAGAAGGGGATCTCCCGGCGGCTTGTCAGCGCGTAGAGGGTATTCTTGGGGATGCCTAGGAACTCGGAGGCTTCCTGGGCGCTGAGCGGCCGCTCGGCGTCAGGGCTTCCCCCGGTTTGGGCGTGGAACAATTTGCATAGCTCCAGCGAGATCCTTTCCAGACCGCTGAGCCTCTCATCTATTGCGGCGAATGGATTTTCCGTCGCCTTTCTCGTGTTCAACATGCCGCAATTCTACGGCAAACTTTTTGCAGTTCTCTCGATAGCCCCTGCCCTTAACCCCTGCCCAACTTCTTCAGAAAATCAATTCTTGCAATTGATTGAGCATCAGGAAATTCCCACAACAAATTCTTGACCGCCTCTAGTCTTTCGAGTGAAACAAACTCGATAAAGGCCTCTGGGTTATCTGGAATACTGCGGTAATGCTTAAGGAAATGCCTTGGGTTCTTGAGGTGCGGGCACATTAACAATATGGCCTCTATTTCCTTCAATGTCCCTCCCCCAGTAAAATGATCTATGATCTTAGCCTTCTGGAGATAGTGAAGGCATAGAGCCAGCACGAATGCTTCCGGCTCCTGGACGCAGATCGCCATTAAGCCAGCCTTTACTTTTTCGGCTTTCTCATCTTTTACAAGAATTGCCTTCATCCAAGCCAATCGGGAGAGCATGACGGGAGCAAGGTCCCGAAGGAAAAGTCCCTTACCCCGCCCTGGTATTTTCTTGAAGACCTCAGGACTGTCGTAGCAGCATTGGTACCCCCCTAACTCTGCAATTGCCTCAAGGTAAAAGAACAAATCTTTAAGATTATCCAAGTCAACAGGGAAGTCTTCTCCTCCATCACCAGGCAATTTCTCTTTTTCTTCTTCTTCTGCATCTTTCATAGTTCACATTTATATTCCTACCGATTCACATTTGTTTTATTATAATCCAAATATGAATAGTTACAAATATAGAGCTTTGTAAGCAAAAACTAGCAGAAGTATGAATAAAATAATAATGGTCAGAAATCCGTCAGGTGAGAGGCGATCCGATGCTTCACCTCGTCCTCGAAGCTGTCCAGATAGCTCTGGGTGGTCCGCTCGGAGGAGTGCCTCAACGCCTCGGAAATGGCGGCTGTGGATACCCCCGCCCGCTTCAGCACGGCGGAGGAGGAGTGTTGGGCCGAATACGTAGTGACGTTTATCCCGCCCCCAGTTTCGCCTCTATAATCTCTTAATGGCTCACACCTAGCTTGACTTACTCCTAATCTTTCTTAGGAAAAGCTGTAAGCGCAGAGACATACCCACGCTTTGCGTCATCCTCAAAGCTATCTAGATAACTTCTGGTAGTACGTATGTCGGTATGCCCTAAAGACTCACTTATAAACTCTATTGGGGCACCAGAGCGCTTTAAAACTGTAGAATAAGAGTGGCGTGCTGTGTATGTGGTAACCTCTTTCTCTATGCCTAAAGATGAAGCTATACGCTTCATATAGGTATTTATTGACTTCGTTGCTTGCTTAATCTTAGCCAACTCCTTTTCTGGGGTAAGCCCCTCAGAAAGTATAGGAAACACATACCAATTCGGAATAACTGGCTTGTTACCCCACCTCATTATAATATGCTCAGCTTCTGGCAAGAGGGACACTATTATTGACTTAGTATTCTGGCGAGTAGACTTTGCAGTTTTAGCACGCACAAAGGTAATGGTAGCAGAGTCTATGTTCTTGTACTTAAGTAGTGCAATATCCTTTACATTTATACCACTGCACAGATAAGAAAACAGCCATAAATCTCTAGCTTTTGCTTCACTATCACTTTTAGGAGCATAAGTAACTATTTTCTCAATGTCTGCTATAGTGAGGGCCTTTTTCACATTGCGGCCTGCTGGTATCTGGTACTTTCTCTTACCAAAAGGATATTGCCTCTGCTCTACGTCTCCAGCTTCTATTGCCTCGTTAAACAATGCCCTTAGATAGCGCAGATAAATACCCACTGTCGTAAGAGACTTATTCTTACTGAGCATCCACTGCTCATAACTAGAAAGGTAGTCAGGAGTTACGTTTACAAAAGGCAGGACTGTTTTCCCAGTAAAGGCTTTCAGTGAGTTTAGGGCCGACGTATAGCTTTCCGCTGTGGTTATGCTAGCCTCCCTTTTTAGTTTTGCTATATGCTGGCTAAAAGCTATAAACACATCTCCTTTAGGAGATGTATCTACAAACTTTTTCTCAAATAGGTCAAATGTAAATACAGCCATATCCTTGATAATTGCTCTAGCCCTCTTCTCTATTTCCTTTAGCTCAAACTGGGCATCTTTATAAGCCCCTTTAGGTTTTGAGAGTATCACTTTCTCGTAATCCTCTTCTGTAAAGCTGTAAGCTGTGGGGTAGTATTTCTGCTTGCGGTTATAGGTCAGCCTTAGCTTGACAGGAAAGGTGCTATCCTTCAACGACCTTCTGGTATCAAGAATGATTTGGGTTAGTACGTTAGCCACGCTGTTATAAGATTATTATTTGCATACAATTTGCATACATTTCATCAAAAAACCTACAGATACCTATGATTAAACATGATCATAAAACAGCCTCTACGCTAAAACAAGCGGTTTTTACAAATAATTGCAACCAACCAAAACTACTATTAACATGACTGTTAATCATGGGGTCCTTGGTTCGAGCCCAAGAGGGGGAGCTTCTAAATCAGCCACTTACGAGGTAAAACTTGTAAGTGGCTTTTTTAATTACACACATCCTTTAACTTAATCTCACCTACAGGCATTTCCAAGGAATAAGAAAGCTTCTGGAAATATTTGTTCCTGCCTTTACTAAGAGAAGCTTTTTCCACTCTACTTTCTAAACGCAAGCTTAGAAAAATAGTCTTCTACTAAAACTAGGCCTGAAAAAGGCAAGATTAATCTTCCAGCTGTATAAAGGATTTTGTAAATTCGGTAGACTCTTTCCTCCCATGGGCACTTCCAATGGTGCCGTGCTGCAGGCCAACGGTTCCGATGCCTGTGCCATTCCTCTGTTTGGGTTCATCTTCTCGACTTTTTGTATGAGAGCCTTTGCCTGGCAGCAACAACCGCCCGGCCTGCTTTCATTTTCTTCTGAAATACTCCTTACCTGAGTAGAAGCATTTCAGAACGCTACATGCTCTCCAAAACAGAAATCCTCCCTTGCGGAAATTCAATCCGTCGCTTCTATTCACATTGAAAGCCGCCCCTTCCACAAGAACTTCCTTGCGCTACTTGTTGACTCTCGATCACAATACCTTGAAATCATCTTTTATCAGCCAAATTCTAAGAGATAAAAGAATCTATTCACAGTTTTAAATACCTTGAAATCATCTTTTATCAGCCAAATTCTAAGAGATAAAAGAATCTATTCACAGTTTTAAAAACTAGTATCATGAAAAAAGCAACCATTCTCATTCTGGTATTGCTCTGTGTTATGGTAGCACAGTTGCAAGCCCAAACTTCCCCTGCCATTGTGGGTACCTGGGAAATGGTCTCTATGGCCGGAACCAATGAAGACGGAGGGCCTATTACCCGTGATGTAACCACCGTGAAGCAATACAAGGTCATTACGCCCACCCACTGGATGTACATTGTCAAAGGAATGATACGCGACACCCTGCGGATGCATGGAGGCCATGGCACCTACACCCTAACGGGCAATAAGTACGTTGAGAAACTGAGCGATGCGGCCACTACGGACTTCACCGTGAAAGTGGAGGGGGATAAACTCTACCAAGACGGACACATCATTTTCCCAGATGGCAAAAAGGTGGAGCTCCACGAGGTATACAGGAAGGTAAACGGAAACCCTAACTCTAATAAGTCCTTGGTGGGAGCCTGGAATCTAATTTCCTCCAATTACATGGCCGACGGGAAAAAAGTGACCGACACAACCGCTAAAGAATTCCAGCTCATTACCCCTACGCACTTTATGTGGGTTGAAAGGAACGGGGAGAAACCTAAGACGGTGGCTCTTGGCTCCTACACCCTCTCCGGCGATAAACTCCTGCCTAAGTTTATCCTGGCGCCTCCCATGATGAACGAGAAGGATAAGCTGGATATCACCGCCAAAGTAGAAGGAGATAAACTTGTGCTGAAAGGCACTACCATTACCGCAGCAGATGGCAAAGCGCATGAATGGGGCGTGACCTACCAGCGGGCCGATGTAAAACAGGCTAAATCAGTGGCTGGCACCAAATAACCCAGGCATATTTTGTCCTTCTACTTTGTTGATCAAGTATGCCCTGGAAAGACAGAATCCATGGGCTAGAGACTCTATGGTTTTACGGGAAAGGCCAATGGCTTAAACGCTTCCAACCAGGTTCAGCTTCTCCTTCAGAAGCCGGTATCTTGGGTCATCGGGTATTTCCTTGAACAATGGGTGATCAATAAGAATAGCTACCGGCCCCATCCTTTTCTCAATGCATTGGAACAAATAATGAAAGGCTTTGTCACTATCTCCTAGGACCCACCAAATCATGGCTAAGTCTATGTCCAGCACTACCCCCGGTTCCTCGGCTTGCCGTTGCTCTATCTTCTGAATACACGCAAAAGCCTTTTCGGCTTCCCCTAATTTAGCATAGGCACACCCCAAAGGCGTGAGTCCTTTCAAGGGATGGTTTATGGATCTTTGGACTTCTTCAAATATTTCTGCGGCCCTGCTCCAGTCGCCTTTAACACCCATGCACCAGCCCCTCAGCTCCAAAGCTATACGCATCTGCGGATGCATGTCTAATAAGGATTCTATCTGTTTTAAGGCTTTTTCTGTATTTCCAGCATTAAAATAAGCCTCTGCCAGGTACTGGTTTACGATTGGGGACAAGGGGTCTATCTCCAAGGCCTTTTCCATGGTATCAACCGCTTCCTGCTTCCGCCCGGTGCTCAGGTAATAGAACGAAAGCAGCTGGTAAGCCCCAATAGAGGCTGGGTTTAGCTCTATGGCTTTCAGCAACGACTCCTGGGCCTGATTCCATTTCCAGTCGTAGAGCAAGTAAGCAGATCCCTTGGCCGAATATCCTTCGGCTAGGGAAGCATCTATTTGCAAGGCCTTGTCGCTGTACCTGTGCACGGTGGCAAAGGCTTCGGAGGGGTGCATTTGTCCGGTGGCCCCCAGGAAAGCATACCCTTCGGCCGCCAAAGCATAGGCACGGGCATAATCAGGTTCAAGGCTGATGGCTTTTTCAAAACAGGCTATCGCTTTTCTGACATCTTTGGGGGTTATCTTGTTATGGAAGTGCAGGCCTTTCAAGAAATGGGTATACGCCTCCAGGTTTTGGGTGGGTACTTCTACCAACGGTTCTCCATGCTCACCTTCCGCCAGATTTCCCCGCAGTTTGTTGGCGATGATACCGCTTATCTCATCCTGCACGTCAAAGATATCGGTGAGGTTTCGGTCATAGTTCTCGCTCCAGATATGGTAGCCGTCGGCGGCATTGATCAACTGCGCCGAAATACGCACCCGGTTCCCGGCTTTGCGTACGCTCCCTTCCAATATCCGGTCTACGTTTAGCTGGATGCCAATCTCGCGGATATCGGTATTCTTCCCTTTGAAGGCGAAGGCCGAAGTTCTGGAGGTTACCTGCAGGCCATTTACTTTGGTGAGGGCGTTTAGCAGTTCCTCGGTGATACCGTCACTGAAGTATTCGTTTTCGGCATCGGCGCTCATGTTAACGAAAGGCAGCACGGCCAGACGGTTGGTGGGTTGTTTGGTTTTCCCCCTCAGTTCCTCGCGGGTAGGGACCACCAGGCCTTTGTTGTCAATGGCAAAGATGCGGAGAGGCCTTATCACGTTCTTCAGTTCAAAATAACCCATCTCCCGGGCGGTGAGGTTTTCCTGGTTTCTTATCTCATCGAAAACCTTCTCCGAAATGAAAACCGAACCCGGGACGGCCAAGGATTCTACCCTGGAGGCAAGGTTCACACCGTCGCCGTAAATAGTCTCCTCTTCAATGGAGATATCGCCGGAATGGAGGCCTATCCGCAGATCTACTTTGGGTTCCTGCAGCAGGGTTTTCTGAATCTCCACCGCACACGTAACCCCGTCAATGGCGCTCCCGAAAATACTCAAAGCCCCGTCTCCATAGTACTGGAGAATTCTCCCGTGATACTCCGATACCGAGGCTTCCAACACTTCCTTCAGCCTTCGGCGCTTCTCTTTTGCCGCTTGTTCGTTTTCCTGCATTAGCGCAGTAAAACCAACCATGTCTGAAAACATTATGGCAGCAAGTTGGCGCATGGGTAAAAGGGATAAGGTCCGGCTGGGTTTTATCGCATGTTCATCACTCTAATTTTCGGGTCCTTGCTGAGGTACATCCCCGCAGATGCTTGTAATGCCTGGCATTGGGGCAGAAAATGTCATTCACCCATGCCTTTCCTCTAAGGCATGGGTGAATGACACCTATTTTCATGTTCCTGTCAGAGGCAGGAGCATGCTTAATATAACCAAGTTTTCGCTATTAATCTACCATCCTGGCGAAAATGGATGTTTCCATTTTAAAGGGTAGACTTCAGGTTCACCTTACCGGTCTGTAGTCCTTTCCCTTTCACAGTCAGTTCCATGTCTCCCACCTCGTTTGTGGACTGAACCAACACCACCAACTTGCCGCTGAACAGCTTCATGGTAGGCAGATGGAACTGCTCCAGTGAGGTTGGGTCTCCGTTGGAAGCAGCACGGTAACTGCCTTTTCCTTTCACGCCGAAGGTGAGCTGGTTTGTGGCCGTAGGGCACAGGTTTCCGTCTTTGTCCACGACAGATACGGTCACGAAGGAGATATCCTTTCCATCAGCGGAGATCTCTTTCCGGTCAGGCTGCAGCACGATCCTGTGCGGCTTTCCGGCGGTCTTCACTTCCCGCTCTGCCACGGGCTTGCCGTCTTTCCCGAAGGCGACTACTTTCACCGTGCCGGGCTCGTATTTCACGTCCATCCACATAAGGCGGTACCGGTTCTGCGGGGTGGCGGCATGCTTCTTCTGAATGCCCATGCTCTTGCCGTTCACGAACAACTCGGCGCTGTCGTAGTTGGTGTACACGAACACCGGCGTGGTCTGCCCCTCCCGGCCTTCCCAGTTCCAGTGCGGAAGAATGTGCAGGGTCTCAGCCTCCTTGTTCCAGCGGCTGCGGTACAGGTAAAACCGGTCCTTCGGCAACCCTGCCAAATCGTTGATCCCGAAGTAGGAGCTGCGCGATGGCCATTTGTCGTCATACGGGGTGGGCTCGCCTAAATAATCAAAACCTGTCCACACAAACTCGCCTATTACCCAGGGCTTATCGTCCTGCAGCACGAAATCATCGTCGGGCAGGTTCGACCAAGAGCAGTACTCCAGGTCATAGGAAGAGCTCTGAAAATCAGGGTACTGCTTTTCCACCGCCTTCTCTACCGGGAATTTATAGATGCCCCGTGAGCTCACAGTAGAAGCCGTTTCAGAGCCAAGAATAAACCCTTGCGGGAAAGCCTTGAATGCTTCTTCATACAGGTGCACCCGGTAGTTTAAGCCCGGAATATCCAAAAGAGCCCCAAAACCCGAGGCCATGGTGGCTTTCACCTGGTCCATGCCCACGGTCACCGGACGGGTAGGATCTTCGCGGTGGAAGATGTCCTGCAGGAGTTTCGCGCGCTTCACCCCTTCGGCACCCCACTGGTCAGGCACCTCGTTGCCGGAGCTCCACATCACAATGGAGGGGTGGTTTCGGGTGGCGTGCACCAGGTTCACAATGTCTTTCTCGGCGTACTCCTCGAAAAAGCGGTTATAACCATTCTTCACCTTTGGCTTGGCCCACTCGTCAAAGCTCTCGGCCAGGAACATGAAGCCCATTTCATCGGCTAGTTCCAGCTGCTCTATGGATGGCATGTTGTGCGAGCTTCGGATGGCATCGCAGCCCATGTCTTTCAGGATCTGCAGTTGCCGGCGCAGGGCGGCCTTGTTCACCGCGGCACCCAAGGGACCCAGGTCATGGTGCAGGCAGACGCCCTTGAACTTGCGCACCTTGCCGTTCAGGCTGAACCCTACGGTAGGCTTGTAGCTGATCTCGCGTATCCCGAAGCGGGTAGAAACCTCGTCTTTGAGCACATTGCCTGCATACAGTTTAGTGACGGCGGTGTAGAGGTAAGGTGTCTCTGGGCTCCACAGCTGCGGGTTAGGCACGGCCAGGTTCTGCTCAAACTGGTTCCCGAAGAGTTTCCCGGTCGTGTCGGTGGCCACAGTGTTGCCTTTAGCGTCCAGCACCTGGGTCACCATCCGCACGTTCTTCCCAGACACCTTGGTCTTAATGTTCACCTTGGCCAACTCGTTAGAGATAAACGGGGTGGTCACGAACGTTCCCCACTGATCGATGCTCTCCGGGTTCTTCACGATAATTTGCACCTTGCGGTACAACCCGGCGCCCGGGTACCAACGCGAGGATTGGCCCTGGTTGCTCAGCTGAACGGCCAATGTGTTCTTCTTCCCCTCCTGCACTTGATTGGTGATATCAAAGTAGAAATAGCTGTAGCCGTAAGCCCACTCGCCTACTTTCTGCCCGTTCAGGAACACCTTGGGCTCGCTCATGGCGCCTTCAAAGACGATGAGTACTTTTTGCCCCTTTTTGTAATTCGGCAGCGTAAACTCGTTCCGGTACCACGCCTCTCCGATGTAGGGCAAAGCGCCGGTCCGGCCGGTTTTCTCCGAAGGCACTTTTTCCCCGTTCTGCTCAATAGCCACCACCTGCTTGTCTACTTCCTTGTCAAAAGGACCATAGATGGCCCAGTCGTGCGGGACGGTTACTTTTTGCCAGCCTTTGTCATTGAAGTTGACCTGGAAGGCTTGCTCATTCTTCCCTTTTCTGAATTTCCAGTTATCTGTTAACTCCGTCACTTCCCGCACTTGCGCAAAGGAGATCTGGGAAACCAACAGCAACAATGAAACTAACCACCTGTTTATCATGCCTTTTTATGAAATAAGCCGAAAAATAAAATTCTATTCAAGAACACATCCGTTTCCTTTTGAGGGGAAGCTCGTCCTGTGTTAACCCATAATCGCTATAAAGATAGGGCGAAACTACGCGCCGTTAGCCCTGTAAACCAAGGAAACAGGTTGTATAAGTAAGTAGGGTTGTTCAAATCAGCAGCTTTTAAACAGAAAGCAAATCCCTTTATGGGCTTTTCCTCCGTTGCTGCCTGGCCTTTCGTTTGCACCTGTTTTGGTTTTTCACCTCTGAAACAGGGTTAGGTCCGGGGGCATTCCCTTAAAGGCTGGTTCGGGTATTCGCCCCTGTTGTGATTGCCACGGCTTCCGTTTTGAGGCTATTTTACAAGAAAGGCATCCATTGCTTTCGTGGGCCGACCATCTGCCCCCCAGGCGCTGAGCGGATACTTGCTCCAGCTCCTGGCTCCCTGTGGCTCCCAGTAAATGACGCCCAGTCCTTTCCCATTCGGCACCGCTTTCACTTTCTGCTGAACGGCCACGAGCATGTCATAAGTGTTCTGGGGCTTGTTGTCTTCTCCGCCAACCTCTACCACCATTACCTCTTTGCCGTACCTGGAGGCCATGTCATTCAGGTTATCCCCGAGATCATCTATGGAAAGGGTGTAATCCGGATTTCCCTGCAACCAGTAGGGATAATAAGACAGCCCGATCACGTCGTATTTGGCTCCGTGCGCCTGTGCGTTATCGAACCAGGCCCTGAACCGCTGATTGTTGTTGCCTTGGTCCACGTGGAGGATAACCTTAGAGCTCGGGCTTACCGCTTTGATCGCATCATACCCTTTATTGATGAGTTGGGCCAGTTGCGGCCAGTTGGAGACGCTCCCCTCGGGGTAGATCATCCCACTCGGGGTTTCATTGCCCACCTGTACCCACTCGGGCGTTACCCCGGCTTTCTTCAGGTCGCTCATCACGTCATAAGTATAGTCATAGACATCTTTCAGGAGCTGCGGGAAATCATGGCCCTCCCAGGCGGCGGGCTTTTTCTGTTTTCCGGGATCTGCCCAACTGTCGCTGTAATGGAAGTTGATCATGACCCGCATGCCCCATTTCTGGGCCCGCACCGCCATGGCCACCGTTTCCTCCTTGCTGTTATGGCCGCTGGCCCGGTCATTGGAGGGATTCACCCAGGTTCTCAGCCGGATGGTATTGATGCCATGGTCTTTCAGGATTTTGAAACAGTCCTGCTCCTTGCCATTGTCCCCGTAGAACTTGTACCCCGTCGCTTCCATCTGCTGCAGCCAACCGATATCGGCCCCTTTGGCGAACCCTCCGCTTTTCTTCATGCCTGGCTCCACCACACTGCATCCACAGGAAATGATGATCAGCAAAAGCCACAGGTAGGTTGATGTTTTCCTCATTGTCAATCCTTTTATATTAAGTAGTAAAGCTTTCCGTCCTACAAAGTACAATAGAAACCAATTCTAATCTGCAAATACCCACGTTTTGTTCTAAAAAGCCCTTCTTTTTAATGTATTTACCAAAGCCTGAATAGGTTTTGATGCCAACTTGACACGGCCTCACATCTGCCTCCCTCTTGTATATGCTTTCACTCTTTACGGGAAAGACAAATTCTATAGAATCATTCTAAATAACTTTGGAATGTAAAGAGTAAGCCTTAATATTGAGCTATTATTTAGAATAAGTCTAATTAACAAGTTTAAGGCTTGTTTGCCAATATGAGAGAACTACTAGGGTGGCATTCTATAAAACCTATTCCTTCCTTTGAAAAGAGACTTTTTCTGTTCTTTTTCTTCCTGTTTTCCATTCCTTTTACCGGAAATGCCCAAAATACGGGAGCAGTCTCAGGGAGAGTGACCGATTCTGGGAGCAAGGCTATAGAGTTTGCAAACGTTTTTATCAAAGGTACCGAAGCCGTAGCCCAGACCAATGCAGAGGGGTACTTCTCCCTTTCCGCTCCAGAGGGCGATTATGATCTGGTTATTTCGTTTGTAGGGTATTCTACCAAAACGGCCCTAATACAGATAGCAGCAGGCCGCACCACCAATCTGGGGGCAATTGTTTTGTCAGGAACCCTGGACATGGAAGAGGTTCTGGTCACCGGAAAAACGCAGAATACCATGGTAAAGGAAGAGGGCTTCAATGTCACCGTTCTGGATGCCAAAAAGCTGTACAGCACTTCCGCTGATCTTAACCAAGCCTTGAACAGAACCACCGGAATCCGAATCCGGGAGGAAGGCGGTGTGGGCTCAGACTTCAGTTTCTCTTTGAACGGGTTTTCCGGAAAACAGGTCAAATTCTTCCTGGACGGCATTCCCATGGATAACTTCGGGTCTTCCCTCACGCTCAACAACCTGCCGGTGACCATGGCGGAGCGGGTAGAAGTCTACAAGGGCGTACTCCCTATCCATTTGGGGGCAGATGCTTTGGGCGGTGCGGTGAACATCGTGACGCGGTCTAACCCCAATTTCCTGGACCTTTCCTATGGCGCTGGCTCTTTCAATACGCACAAAGCCTCTATAAACGGTGCCTTTACCAATCCCATAAACGGACTTACGTTCCGGGCAAACGCTTTCTATAACTATTCAGACAACAATTACAAGGTACTGGTAAACCCGATCAATCTAGTCACGAGCCAAAAGGAAGAGGCAAAGGAAGTGGAGCGGTTCCATGACGCCTATAAATCCGGGACCCTGCAATTGGAAGGAGGCGTTACCGGAAAAAAGTACGCAGACCTTTTTTTAGTAGGGCTCATTGCCTCTGGCAACGATAAAGAAATCCAGACCGGCGTCACCATGGAACAAGTGTTTGGGGCCAGGACTTCCCGCTCCTCATCCGTGATTCCTACCCTGAAGTATCGGAAAACAGACTTTTTGATCAAAGGGCTGGACGTGAGCCTGTACAGCGCCTATAACATGACCCAGTTCAGGCTGGTAGACACTACCCGCCTGAAATACAACTGGAACCAGGAAACAAAGCAAACCGATGCGGCTGAAACAACCCGGACACAATTGAAGAACCGTGACAACGAAGGCTTGGTAACCGCTAACCTGAACTACGCCATCTTGCCCGACCATTCTCTCTCCTTAAACTATGTGTTATCTGATTTCGGAAGGAAATCAAGCGATGTGGAAGATCCGCAGAACGTGACGTTCCAATATCCCCAATCCCTGAAGAAGCAAGTTCTGGGCCTTGCCTGGCAAATGAAAAAGAAACGGTTTAACGCCACAGCTTTCTCCAAGCTCTACCTGCTGGACGCCCATTCGTTTGAAGGACGCACCGACAAGACCAACAACACTACTTCTTACCAGGCAGTGGAAACCCAAAACCAGTACGTGGGTTATGGCGCCGCCCTGGCCGGGTTTATCTTACCCCAACTGCAGTTAAAAGCCTCTTATGAACATGCCTACCGCCTGCCAGAGGCTATTGAACTACTGGGAGACGGGCTGTTTGTCATCGGCAACTCTTTGCTTATACCAGAGAGCAGTGATAATATTAACGTAGGAGCCAATTATTCCTTCACCCTCCGCAGGGATCACCAATTCGGCGTAGAAGCCAGTTACCTATACCGCAACTCGGGTGACTATATCCGTCAGTTCCAGCAACAAAACCAACCTGTCGCCCGGCAATACTCCAACTTCGGCAACGTGATCACCAACGGGGTAGAAGGTAGCCTCAGCTATGCCTGGAAAAACAGGTTCCAGATGGGCTTAAACCTCACCTACCAGAACATCATAGACAAAGAGGAGTTCTTCGTCATTGAAAAGGAATTCACGGGTACTGAAATCAATAAAAACTGGGGGTATGACTACCCTATTCCTAACACGCCCTACCTGTTTGGGAATGCTGAAGTAGGCTACTCCTTCCCGGATCTAGGGGCCAAGGACAACGTGCTCACCCTGAACTACAGCTTGAATTTTGTGGAGGAATACTACTTCACCCCGCATCACCTGGGCTTTAACAATGACGATGTGATTCCGCGTCAGTTAGCCCAAAATGCCATGGTCAACTACACGTTGCAAAACGGCAAATACGGCTTGTCGCTGGAATGCCGCAACCTAACGGACAGCAGACTCTATGACAACTTCATGCTTCAGAAGCCAGGCCGCTCCTTTTTCCTGAGGGCCAGATACTTTATCAATAAATAAAATCAACCACCAATAATTACCTAAATGAAGTACACAGTCAAACAACTAGCCAAATTCAGCTTTTTAGCGGGAGTAGCTTTTACTGCCTTTTCCTGTAGCGATAACGATGACCCCACCCCGATAGCCGAGTCTGACAAGGTATTTGCCTTGGGCATTGGCGTGACCACGTCTACGGCCACCACCAACTATGTGGTGCAGAGCAGTGACCTGATGAACGGCACTATTTCCCTAACCGGAAACGGCATCTTGCAGACGGGTTACCGGGACTATGCGTTTGGCGGAGGTAACTTCTACAGCATTGGCGGCCTAGGCATCACAGATGTGAATACCATCAGTTTGAATGCCTCTAATCAACTGGCCACCAAGACGGGGCTTACCTTTGAACAAGCCAATAACGAGTTCATAGACGCTACCGGCACCGGTACCACCATGGTGGGGGTTTCCATGCCCGCCAGTCCTACTGCCGGCCTGAACGCCAACTTCTACACGGTTGACATTGCTTCCAACACCATTGCCAGCCGGGCGAATGTGCCCATGAACAGCATTCACCCCAGCAACCGAGACTGGTTATTCCATACCGGAATGCAGGTAAGGGGCAACCAACTGTTCCAGGCATTTTACCCGGTGAACTATACCACCTACGCCACCACCAACACAGATACTTGCTACGTGGCCATCTACAGCTACCCAGGGTTTGCTCTGCAGAAAGTCATTAAAGATACCCGTACTGGTCCGGCCGGAGCGTTCAATACCCGTTCAGGACTTTTCAAGACCGAGAACGGCGACCTCTATACTGTTTCCAACACCAGTTACTCCAACGGCTACAGCCAGTCCACCAAACCCGCTGGTATTCTGAAGATTGCTGCCGGTGCCACCGAATTTGACCAAAACTACTTCTTCAATACAGACACGGCCCCTAACGGAGGCAAAATTGCGCACGCGATCTACATTGGCAACAACAAGTTGTTTGCGGCCATCACCGCAGTACCCCCTACCCCGGCCGACCTCTGGACTGACAATAACCTGCAACTAGCTATTGTGGATCTTGCGGCTAAAACCATTACCAAGGTAGCCAACGCACCACAATTCAAGGGCGAAGGCGGCAGAAGTTTCGCGGCTTTGCTAGATGAAGGAAAGGTATACAGCGCTATCAAGTCTAACGGAGTAGTGAATATCTACCGTACCGATGTTGCCACCGCAACGGCCACGAAAGGTGCTGTGATTGAAGGCTCATTCCTGGGCGGTATTGCAAGATTGAAATAACAACACCTAATACCCGCCTCAGCCTGTACCGCTGAGGCGGGTATTTTCTCAAGTATTAAGTCCCCTATTCAGCATGAAAAGCAAAAAATCAAACAACCCCAGTTTCTTTAGACGCTTCAACGATTGGCTCCACCTCTGGCTGGGCCTGGTCTCCGGTATTGTGGTGTTTGTGGTCAGTATTACGGGTTGTTTTTACGCTTTTCAGCAGGAGATCAAAGATGCGATAGAGCCTTGGCGTTTTGTGGAAGCCCAGGAGAAGCCCTTCGTGCCTCCCAGCCAACTACTGGATACCGCGCTGGCGTACATGCCCGGGGTAAAGCCTACCGGCCTCACCTACAGCAACCGCGAGGGGGCGGCAGCGGTAGGGTTCAGCAGCTTTGAGAAAGGGGAACGTAGTTTTACGGCCATTTTCCTGAACCCGTATACCGGCGAGTTCCTGCAAAAACAAAAATCCATAGGCAAAGGGGAATTTGACTTTTTCAGGTTCATCATAGACGGACACCGGGCGCTTTGGCTTCCTTACAACATTGGCCGCCCTATTGTAGGGGTTTGTACGCTCATTTTTCTGGTACTGCTTGTTACCGGCCTTGTGATGTGGTGGCCCAAAAGATGGAACAAATCTAACCGCGACAAAAGCTTCAAGATTAAATGGAAAGCTAGTTTTAAGCGGGTCAACTACGATTTGCACAACGTGCTTGGCTTTTACAGCCTGCTCCTGGCCCTGGCCCTGGGAATTACCGGATTGGTCTGGAGCTTCAAATGGTTCGAAGAAGGCTTGTACTACGTAACCTCAGGCGGAAAAGAGATGCCGGGTCACCACCATCCGCACTCTGATACCACCAAAGCGGCTTTATTGGCCAATACTACCGTTTCTGCGTTAGACCGAGCCTGGTACAAAACCATAGCCGTAGAACCAGAAGCTCAGGGCTTCTACATGACCCCAATCCTGGAAGACAAAGATGATGCCCTTGAGGTTATTGCCTACCAAGACCATGGCTCCTGGTATAACCGCAACGAGTATTACTACGACCAGTACACGCTGGAGCTTTTCAGGGTACAAGGCGACCGGTACGAAGAAGCAGGCTTCGCCGATAAATTATCCTTGCTCAACTATGACATTCACATTGGAGCAGTCTGGGGATTACCGGGCAAGATTCTCGCTTTTTGTATCAGTCTGATCTGCGCCAGCCTGCCCATTACCGGATTTCTGGTGTGGTGGAACAAAAAGAAGAAACCTAAGAAAAAGGCGATCTCTCCTGAAAATACAAAAAATATCATCCCTAAGAATTCAGGCGTTACCACGGTTTAAGGCTATTTGGCTATACTTTATACCTTCCTTCTTTATTCCATTCTCAGCAAAAAGGAGAACCGATTTAAGAGGCTTTTCTCAAAAACAGGTCAATTTCATAGCTCGGCCATAAACCAAAAAAGCCGCTCACCTGCTGAAGGTGGGCGGCTTTTTCACTTAGGGAACTATTGGGGGTGTTAACCCAAAGTAGTTTCAAACTTGTCTCTCCAGAGCGCACGCGTATAGAGGTGAACGGGTTTGAAATAATAAAAAGTAATTAAGAGGGTTTTACGGGCTTGTTTTCAACAGGTTATCTTTTGGCTACTTTTTTTAAGAAATAAAATTCGAAAGGTGACCTTAATCAAAATCTGAAGGCAAAAGCAGTCCTACTGCTTTACCAGTCAATTCCAAAATCGGGCTAAAAGAGAATAACTTCTTCTAACCATTTTCCAAAACCTCACGGAGCATTGCATTCCGCTGAAGGTTAACATTTGGCAGAGGTGCGGATAATTTCTGAGGAGAAATTTTAAGTGCAAGCAAGCACACAGGTTAATATAAAAAATTTCCTCAAATATTGCAATTCGTCATAGACTTTTCTACACGGAGGGACATGATGAAAGGCCTTCTCCTGCTTGCCCTTTAAAGGGGGTAGAGAAGAAAATAGAAGATTACCAAAACCGGGAACACGTACCGTCGCAAGATCAAACTGAAACCGAAAACCCATTCCTCTTCCGAGGACTCGCAGTATGCCCGCGCATTCGACTAGATTGAATGCTTGCGCTGTCAGCTACCAAGGCCTTCCGCTTTAAGGATCTTTTCCTGAAAACAGGTTAAAAAGGCAGGCATTCTCCCTTGAGAGCTGGTTATTTACAGCAATCCGCGGGACTTAAACTCCAGGTATTTGTTGATGGTGTTCACGGTGAGTTGGTCGGGTGGGGTCAACACAGAATGGATGCCGTGCAGGGTGAATTCCTTTACAATCTGCCGCTTCTCATAGGCAAACTTCTCGGCGATAGCTTTCAGATAGATTTCCTCCATGTTTTGGGCCGGTTTTTCCAAAAGTTCGCGTGTTTCAGTGTTCTCGAAAAACACCACCAGCACCAGGTGGTGTTTGGCCAGTTTGCGCAGGTACGGCAGTTGGCGTTTGGCGCCGTTCAGGGTCTCAAAGTTGGTGAACAGCAACAGCAGGCTCCGCTGCTTGATCTTGGTCCGGACGGTCACGTACAGCCGCTGAAAATCGGTTTCCTGGAACCTAGTGGTCTGGTTGTATAACACCTCCAGAATCTTCTGCAACTGCGAGGCCCGGCGCTCGGCGGGCAGCATGGACCCAATCTGGTCTGAGAAGGTGATAAGGCCGGCTTTGTCTTCTTTGCGTAGCGCTACGTTTGACAACACCAGAGAGGCATTGATGGCGTAATCCAACAGGCTCAATCCGGCAAAGGGCATTTCCATGACGCGGCCTTTGTCAATGAGGCAATATACCTGCTGTGACTTCTCCTCCTGGTAGTGGTTCACCATCAGTTCGGCTTTGCGGGCCGAGGCTTTCCAGTTGATGGTACGCTGGTCATCGCCGGCCACGTACGACCTGATCTGCTCAAACTCGGCGCTATGCCCCATCTTCCTGACTTTCTTGATACCCAGAGCCGAGAGGTGCTGCGAGGCGGCCAACAACTCATACTGCCGCATCTGAATGAACGACGGGTACACCGGCACCTGCTGTCCCTGCCCAAAACGATAGCGCCGACGCACCAACTGCAACGGGCCGTTTACAAACACGTTGGTTGCCCCAAACGAGTACACGCCGCGTTGTACCGGCCGCAATTGGTATTCAATCACGTGCGTCTCGCCTTTGGGCACCTGCACCTGAAAACTACTGTCCCGCTTCTGGAACTGGAACGCCAATTCCTCCAGCACCTCCAACCGCACCGAAAAAGGATACCGGTTCTCCACGTACAGGTACACTGGGTTCTCGCTTCCATTGGACAGCTTTTCCTGCATGCTGCGCGAAGCCATCACGCCTTCCGCTGGCCGAAACAGCGCCGCTATATCCACTGCCACAAACAGCACCAGCACGCCCAGCAGAATCTTGACCAGAAACAGAAAGGCCGGGAAAAAGAACGCCAGCACAAACAACCCCACCCCCGCGGCTGCGGCGTAGTAGAAATACCTGGTGAAGTAAAGGCGGTTATAGAAAGAAAGTAGCGCTTTCAGGAGAACGTTGATTTAGGGGTAGTTTACTGAAAATAAGGCTAAAACAGGAGATCCCTACCTGCTAGCGGGGAACTTCAGTTTTCTGGATGATTTGCCTGATCACGTCATCTGGCGTGCCACCTTCCATCTCGCGCTCCGGCGTAAGCTGAATCCGGTGCCGCAGTACCGAGGGGGCCAGTTCCTGCACATCCTCCGGCGTCACGAAAGAACGGTTCCGGATGGCCGCTAAGGCTTTGGCGCTGGTCAGCAGGGCCAGCGAGGCCCTTGGCGAGGCACCCAGGTACAAGGCTTTATTGGCTCGGGTCTGCACCACTAGAGCGGCAATGTACTCCAGTACCTTGGCGTCTACGTGAACCTCCTGCACCTGCCGGCGCAAAGCAGAGACTTTCTGGGCGGTAAGTACCGGCTGTATCTCCTCCAGGTCGCGTTGCAGGGTCGGTCGGTTATGGTGTACGCCCAGAATGGCCACTTCTTCCTCCAAGGTAGGGTACTGCACCAAAATCTTGAACATGAACCGGTCTAGTTGCGCCTCGGGCAGGCGGTAGGTTCCCTCCTGCTCAATGGGGTTCTGGGTAGCCAGCACAATGAACGGATCTGCCATGGCGTATTGCACGCCGTCATGCGTGATCTGCTGCTCTTCCATGACCTCAAACAAAGAAGCCTGGGTTTTAGCCGGAGCCCGGTTGATCTCGTCAATCAGCACGATGTTCGAGAAAACCGGCCCCTGTTTGAACTGGAACGTTCCTGTACCCGGATGGAACACCGAGGTGCCCAGCACATCGGAAGGCATCAGGTCTGGCGTGAACTGGATGCGGTTGAAACCCACGTCAATGGTGCGGGCCAGCAATTTGGCGGTCAGGGTCTTGGCAATGCCCGGTACGCCTTCAATGAGCACGTGCCCATCGGCTAAAATAGCGACTAGCAACAGGTCAATAAAGGCTTCCTGCCCAATGATTCGCTTGCGGAGTTCTTCCTTGATGCGACCTACAGCTGTCTGCAGGTCGGTGAAATCTGTTCTGGGGGCGAGGTCTAAAGCGGCTTCTTCTAGTGGGTCCATGATATTAAATTAACGGCTGGCTTGCCGATAAAAGCTTTCTAGTTGTTTGTTGAGTTGCCACAGGTTGTGCTCTTCCAGGGCATTGGTGGTGCGTACGTACTGGATCAGGCGGAAAACCTCGGTCACGTCTACTGCGGGCACGCCAGATTTTTTCACAATCCGATCCTGCAGTTCTTTGTCCAGCACGGTGGTGCTTTCATAGAAATGCAGGCGCAGGTATTCCAGGAAATAGGTGATCTTCTTTTCGGCAATCACATGGTGGTCGCGGTGGTTGAAGTACAGGCTCCCGATGACCCGCACAAATTCCAGGGTGGTGTTTCTGGGTTTCTCCATAACCGGAATGATGCGTTGCGTGCGCTTGCTTTCAAACAGCACAAAAAGCAAGAGGCTACCCAACGTAAGGTAATAGGCCCAGGCCAGCGCTTCATGGCTGAGCAGCACCCTGAACACCGAGGCACTCCCCACCGCGCCTTGTTTCTGGTACTCATCCCACCAAACGGGCCGTACGGGCAAGTGCGACAACGCTACGGCGGCATAGTGACTTTTCCCTGAAGCCAGGACATTGTAATTGGTAAACGCCAGCGGCACTGAACTCAGGTAGAAACTGCCCTTCCCGAACGGAATCTGCACATAGGTAGCCTCACCCACGGTGTTCTTGCCCAACACGGTGACTTTGCGGGAAGACTCCAAGGTTAGAATGCGGTTGACCTTTTCCCAGGCGTAGCGCACCGGCTTGTTTTTCTGCAGAGACGGATGCGTGAACACCAGCCCCAGAGAATCCTGCTTTGCTTTTTTAGAGTCATCGGCCTTAAAGCCCAGGGTGTCTTGCAGTAAAGTAGAAAATTTGTGAGAACTGATGAAAACGTTGTTTCCCTCCTCCACAAATTGCAACAAAGTCTGGGTTTCCAGTTGATCTAACTGGGTAAACGAGTTCACAAACAGGTAATTTACCGCAACTAAGGTACTATCTTCCTGCGTGGGCTGTTCCTCCACTTGGTTCACCACTGGCAACCGCACCGAGGTGACGGGTTGGTCTGGGAAAAGATCAGGGAGCAGGTCAAACAGCACGAAGGTGCCATACGGGATCTTGTCTTTGTTGGAAAAGGTCTGGGTCCAGTCAATGGGTTTGGGGCGGTAGTATTCCACTACCACAAAAACGGCAAACAGTACCCCTAGCCCTAAGGCGTATAGTCGGTTGTTTTTCATGCCGTTTTCGCAAAAAACGCGTGAAACTCCCTGAACGATTGCCGCACCGTCTCAAACTTTTGTAAGTCCAAGGCAGAGCCGCCGTACCAGACGTACTCAAACAGTTGGGTCACGCGTTCAAAGGGCTTTTGCAGAGTTGCACTTTTAAGCTCGTTTACGTAACTCCGGTTGGTTTTGCCTGGCTTCCAGTCAATCAGGCCACCATCGGTCAGAATCTTGAGGGTCTGGAGGTAGTACAGCCGGATGGCCCGCCGGTAATCGCCCTGCGCTTCGGCTTCGGATAGAAGGACCTCAAAGTCTATCTCGTGGATGTTCTCGCGGTAGGTTTCATAGGCAATAGCCGCCGAGGCTGATTTTCGGGAGAACAGCCCCACGAAATCTACCTGCAACAGCTTCAACACCACAAACACGGTGGTACCAATGGCAATGGCGTACATGACGTATTTCCAGAAACCGTCATAGGAAGTGCCGCTCAACAGTTCAGACAGGTAGTCGCCCACCTTCCGCCAGAAACGCTCCCAGAAAGACATGTCGGGCCGGATGTCTTGGCCATACTGAAAATCCTTGCTTTCCCGGTACGCCTGCAGCTTCTGCGGGTCTGGGTACCGGAGTTTTAGGGGAGATACTGTAGTCGCGGCAGGCTTGGTCTGGAGAGAATCGGCCCTCAAGCCGCCGCCCCAGAACAGCAGAAACCCTAGCAGTAGACAGAAACGCACCGGCATGAAGTTAAAAGGCATCTATTTCTACCAAAGTCTTAGGTTGAGCCCCGATCTGATTTACTTGTTCCAGCAAACCTACTCCCTCTTTTTTCTCCACCAGATCAAAATACAGAAAACCGATGGCCGTGATGGAGAAGGCATACAGCAGCAACCCGATAAACGTGGAAAAAGACGTAGCCGCAATCAGCAGCATATCACTCTCAGTGCCGGGCAATTTCAGAATCCGGAGAACGTAGATGGTCATGGAGGGCACAGAGGCCACAAAGCCAATGATGCCCTGGATCAGAAGCGCTAAAAGTAAAAACCCGAAACTCGACCACCAATGCCCTTTGATCAGGAAAAAGCATCGCTCCACGGCATCCAGAAAACCCACTTCCTCCTCCAGCATCACCATGACGAAAAGACACATCGCCACGGCCACGTAGATACCCGGCAGCACCAGCAACAGGGTCGCCAGACCTACCATCAGCACCACGCCCACGCCGGAATAAAGCACCGAGATGAAGTTCCTTTTGATGCTTTCCCAGACCTCCGCCTGCTCTACCCGCCCATCGTTCTGCCGGTACTGCTGCATATACGAATAGATGGTGAGGCCCAATAACACAAAACTCACCAGCGAGAAAAACAGGCTCACCCAGTAATGCAGAGACTTTACATTTTGGGCAAAGGAGTAAGCGCCCATAGAACCACCATATTGCACCGCCCCAGACAACTCCTTAAGAAGGGAGTTTTGGTAAATGCCGGAGAAAATGCCGGCCAGCAGCGCAAACGGCACCACATACATCACCACGCACCGGAAAAGCGGCTTGAAGTTCTGCCGAAGAAACCCCAGAGTGGCATTCATTTTCTGCCTGGCATCGCGCTCCAGCCTAAATTCAATCAAGGGATCTTTCATCTGAAAGTCTGGCTTTGAGCCAATAAGGATATAACAAGAAGTAAAACACGATCAACGCCGCCGAGCCCCCGATGATGAGCAGGCTGGCGAACAGCGGCATGTCGGTGTGGCGGGTCACAAAGCCTTCCAGGAAACCGGCCATGATGAAAATGGGCACCAGCCCTACCACTATCTTCAGGCCGTCTTTGGCTCCGCGCCGGAAAGACTCCATGCGGGAAAACGTACCCGGAAAAAGCAGGCTGTTGCCCATGACAAACCCCGCGCAACCCGCAATGATAATGGCCGAAATCTCCAACGTGCCGTGAATCCAGATGGTGAGCACCGAGCTGAGCAGCAGGCCCTGTTTGTAGAAAAAGTACTGGAAGGCACCCAGCATGATGCCGTTTTGGAGCAGAATCCAGAAAGTACCCACCGAAAGCAAAGCCCCCATGACAAAGGCGGTGAACGCCACCTTGATGTTGTTGTAGGTGATGAGCAGGAACATGCTGGCTTCATCGGTCTTCTTGTAGACGGCCATGGGATCACCCTTTTTAATGTTGGCCAGGGTCTGGTTCACGTATTGGTCGCCCAGGATGAGGCGCACGAAGGTATCATCATAGGCGGCGGAAAGCGCCCCAATGAAACAAGCCGCCGCAAAGATGAGGAACGCATAGAACAACTGCCGGTGGTACTGCCCCATCAGCAGGGGCAACTCCTGTTTCCAGAACAGAACAAAGCGATTACTCTTTTCCTTTTTGTTCCGATAGATGGATTGGTGCACCTTGCCGGTGAGGCTGTTCAGGTATTGGGTGTTGTCTGAGTCTGGGTAGAAAGTGCGGGCGAAGGAAAGATCATCGGTGAGTTCAATGAACCGATCGGCCAACTCATCTGGGTTGGCCGTAGGCTCTGAGGCATACCGTTTCCATTTTGCTGAATTCTGTTTGATGAAAGCGGCCTCGCGCATGCCCTGTCCTTTTGTTTCCTTCCAAATATATCTAACTTAGGCTATTTATTAAAGCAGTGGCGTAAGTAAATGGAGACCCTTAAGATCAGGACCACCCAGAACGTGGAGGTTGAGTATGAGATTGCCAGCGTGGGAGACAGAATTCTGGCGTATTTGATTGACTGCGTGGTTGGTTTCGGGTGGATGACCATCTGCGCCTTGGTCTTTTTCTTTCTGGCGGCCCAGGGCGGCCAACCTTCTACCGCAGCCATAGTGGTGGTAGTGGTGGTTGCCATGCTTCCGTTCACGTTCTACCACCTGCTCTGCGAGATTTTCATGAACGGGCAAAGCCTGGGCAAACGCGCCAAAGACATCAAAGTGATCAAGTTGAACGGACAGACGCCGGGCGTGGGAGATTACCTGCTGCGCTGGGTTTTCCGGACGCTGGACATCTGGTTCTACGGCATTGTGGCCATCTGCACCATCGTGATCACCGGCAAAGGCCAGCGCCTGGGCGATCTGGCGGCGGGCACCAGCGTCATCAAAACCACGGCCATCAGAAAACGGAACCCGTTCCAGGTGCAACTGGAAGAAAATTACCAGGTGGTTTTCCCTGAGGCAGCCGTGCTCTCAGACAAAGACATGGCCTTGATCAGGAAGCTGCTGGCCAAAGCCATTGAGCACCGAAACGAGGAACTCCTCTCCCGCATCGCAACCCGCGCCAAAGAAGTCATGGGCGTGCAACCCAACCTCACTGACCGCGAGTTCCTGAAAACCGTCATCAAAGACTACCACCATCTCACGGCCAACCTGGAGGCATAAACATTCCCAGCCGTTCACCCCATAAGATAAAACGAGCGGTGTTTCGGGCCTGTTTCTGAGAAAACAAGCCCGAAACGCCGCTCGTCCTTTTAGAATCGATTTGGCAGCTTAGCCTTTTCCGCTAAGACTCTTTGATAATATCGGGCTTGATGCCGTTTTCATTCAGGTGAAACGGGATGATGCTGATGGAACCGTCTTTTTCCAGCACAGCGTACTTTATCTGATCCATGTTCTCTAGGCCTTGCGTTTTGCGGGCGGCTTCCAGAATGTCGTCTTCCTGCAGCCGGGCCTTGTTCATGCGGTCCAGCAGCGGCTTTCCGTTTTCCAGGATAATGAGCGGAATCCCATTGATGACACTGTCCAGAAACCGGAACCTGTTGGTGGCCAGCGAGACCATGATATCGGCGAACACCATGGTCAGGATCACCAGCATACTACCCGTGATGGATTTGTCGTCATCTACTAGGGCATTCTGCACGGCCTCGCTGATAATCAAAAGCAGAACCAGGTCAAAAGCGGTCATTTCGCCCAAGGTCCGCTTGCCGGCCATGCGCAGAATGATGAATACCAGAATGTACACGACAAGGGCCCGTAAAACGATTGATTCCATAGCGGCAGATTGGTTTGAACGTTAGAAATAGACGAATTGGTCAACGCCCATCCGGGCATCGCCCACGGTGACTTCCAGCGGCTGGCTGCCTATTTTATACGGCACCAGGAAAAAGGTCACAAACCCGTTCTGCACGGAGCTGAAGGTGTAAATGAGCCGATGGTCTTTTACCTCCACCGAGACAGGCTCCGGGATAATCTGGTCGATCTTTACTTTCCTGATGTAGTCATTGTTGAAACTCACCTGTACATTCTTGCCGCCCGAGGCTACATGAATCCGGAGTTCAGTGGGTTTCTCCACCCGCATGAATTTGTTAAACTCAAACCGGATTCCTTGGGCAGTTACCGTCCTATCACTGAGCACGCCCTTCCCGAAAAGCCCCAGCGTAGCCGCCGCCAGCACAAAGCCCATGGCAATCCAGAATATGCGGGACACCAGCCACTCTTTCCGCTGGAACTCATAAAAGTCCTCGGCCAGTTTAATATCCTTATCCATGCTCAGGTAAGTAAGAGACGTCAATGTTAGGTAGTACCCTGAACCAAGCTTTTGGTTGCTCTTACCTCGTTCTCTTTCAGAGAAATAGTTACGGAAAGGAAAACCGCTTCGGGCCCAATTTCCATAAAACGGCCTTAAAACAGAAGATGGGGCATGGGTGAGCCAAACTTTGGGATTGCCCCTACTTCTGCCAGCCCATTCAGAACTTAGGAGGCTAAGCTGACCAACTTACTTGGGGAAAAGAAAGGGTGTTTAGGGCCTGTTTTTGTAAAAACAGGCCCTAAACACCCTAATAAGAAAATCAGGAGCTAGTTGAGATTCCTTCGGCAAACCATTACTCAATGCACCAAGCGGTACCATTCATAGGCGGCAGTCGCACCGGCTGGTCCTTTAGCGGTAAGCCCAATTCGTACCCCACGGTCCCAAGGAGGAAGGAAATCGCCGTTGATGGGTTTGCCTTCGTTCAGGGCATTCCAGGAGGTGCCGTCGGTGCTCCAGGCAAACTGCAGTTGGTCGCCTTTGGCGGCGGTGAGTCTGAACTGGATCAAGTCAGAAGCGGGCGCAGGCACCTTCGCGTGCACCGTTTCTTTGTTTTCTTTCACCGTCCACAGCGAGATCTCCCCGTTCTGCACCGATACCCCTATGGCGTTCTGCGGATCTCCCAAGGCTGCCAATCCGGCGGCTACTCCTTTGGTTAATTGACGCTGGTTGATAGCGGCGGTGGCCGTGTAATCTCCCTCTACGGTGCGTTTGCTTAACACGCTGCCTACTTTGTCAGGCGAGGCCTGCAACAGCAGCCTTCCGCCCTGGCTTGTCTGCACGCTGTATTTAGGAGTCTGCTCCACAAACCACTGCCAAGACGGAGCCAGTTTGGTGGCCGTGAACTCGTCCTGAATGTTCAGTTCATCTTGGGCATTGGTGTTATAAGGGGCCACAGCGGTTAACGAAGGAGAACTGTTCTCAAACTTCGGCCAGCCGTCACCACCCCAGGTGATTTCATCCAGCAATCCTTGCCTACCAGGGTACACGGTGTTGTTAGCGCTGTAGGCGTGGTACAAAAAGTAGTCGCGGCCTTTTTCGTCAGAGACCACGGTGCCGTGGCCGGGGCAGGTCCATTTTTCGTTTTTCTTCATGATGGGGTTTCCGGCGTATTTTTCCCAAGGGCCCCTTAAATCCTTCGCCCGGGCCACGCCCACGCCGTAAGTGCAGGCGCGGCCGCAACAGGCATCCCCTGCGTAAAACATATAGTAGTAGCCGTTGCGTTTGATCAAGGCCGGGCCTTCCACCAGACCGCCTTCCCAGGTGCCTTTCTCATTCCGGAACAACTCAAACTTTTCGCCGGTAAGGGCAGTCCGTTCCTCGTTCATGCGCTGGCCCCAGAGCGGAGTGGGTTTGCCCACGCTGTTGCCGTCTTCTTTCCAGATAAGGTACAATTCGCCTTTTTCATCCCTGATGGGGAAGCCGTCAATAGAACCCACTTCCTGGCACACCAAGGGGCCCAGATCGGTGTAGGGGCCAGTGGCTTTGGTGGCGCTGGCCACGCCTACGCAAAGGTTCCCGCCTTTCTTTTTGGCGGTATAGTAGATGTAGTACTTGCCATTGTCATAAGTGATCTCGGGGGCCCAGAAGTGCGCCTCGGCCCAACCGGGGAGTTTGTCTGGGAAGACGTGGCCCACGGTCTCCCAGTCTACCAGGTTTTTGGAGTGCAGGATGGGGTACAAGGGCGCCCACTCCGAGGAAGTGGCCGTGGCCCAGTAATCATCGCCCACCCGCACCACCGATGGATCGGCGTAGTCGCCGGGCAGTACGGGGTTGCTGTAGGTCACCGCCTGGGTAGAAGCCACTGGAGATGGGGAAGAACTCGGGGACTGAGAGGTAGCACTCTGGTTTTTATTGCAGGAGAAGGTCAGAAGACCCATCACCACCGCAGAGATCGAGAGAAGGTATTTTTTCATAGGATATAGCAAGGTTCGTTCGCGTTAAAGGTGCATTACTAAGTTTTGGAAAGAGGTACGTTTTTCCGGCAGTTTATTTTTCACCGGAAGGCACCGGAATGGGCACTCCCGAAGAGACCGGCTCCCCGAACATCGGAAATCCATCTGTCGTCCAGGTGAATTTCTGCATCCGGATGTCGCGCTGCCAGCCTGGCTTCGCCGATTTCTTTGCATGGTACAGAATCCAGTCTTCGGTGTTATCCGGGGAGGTGGTGAAACTGCAGTGCCCCACGCCCAAAACGTCTGCCGTGCTCTGGAAAACGGGTCCGCTGGATTTAGTCCAGTTGCTGGCCTGCATGGGGTCTGCCAATGTATCTGAGAGCATCAACTGGCCCAACCGATATTCCTTCAGCCATGATTCGCGGCAGGAGTAGATCAGGAACGCTTTTTCGTTTTTCTTCAGCAGTTCAGGTCCCTCGTTCAGGTCCAGTTCTCCGCCCGTTTCCCAAGCCTCGGTGGGAGATGAAATCTTCACCCGGTTGGAGCCGATGGTCCAGGGATTGGTCATTTTAGCGAGGTAGAGGTGCTGTTTCGTCCGATCCGTGGCGGCGTTCTGTTCCCAGCCCGACCACACGGCGTATAACTGCCCGTTTAAGTAAAACGGCGATAAATCAATGGCCCACTTCCCAGTTCCCGGATGCTGCAGGCTGTCTCCGGTGTACAGCATGCCTTTGTCCTGGTAGGGGCCAAAGGGGCTATCAGTAGTAGATTCCAGTACCCCGGAACGCTGGTGGATGAACGGCCCACCAGACTTTTTGCCGGCGGCGTAATAGATGTACCATTTGCCTTGCAGGTAGTGGATCTCGGGGGCCCAGAGATTGTGGGCATTCCACCCTGTGGCAGGCGCTTTCCAGACCGGCACCCGTTCACCTAACTTGGTCAGTTTCCTGGATTGCGAGACGTAGATGCTTCCGTTATTGGAGGCGCAGGAATAATACACACTGTCTTTTTTCAGAACCCAAGGATCGGCCCCGTCCATGATGGGGTTGGTGAAGTACTGGACGGCATCGGCTTTCCGGGCCTGGGTATCTGCCGGAGCCTCCAACACGGCACTGGATTTACACCCCAGCAGCCATAGAGTCTGAGCAATTACGACAACACTTATTTTTCTTCGGTAATGGTTCATTCTTCGGTTAAAACGACCTATCTAAGAGTCGGGAACACTTGAGGGTTGAGTTATTGCGATTCTGTTTAGAGCCTGATTTAAAGAAAACCGTCCTAAAACAGAAACCCTAAAATTGTATTTAATTCGTTACCGTGGCCTTTTCCTTGGTCATGCTTTTAATCAGATCTACTTCAGCCTGGTTGTAAGGTGTGCCGTCTGGCCTGAAAATGTCATGGAACCAGACGGGGGGCTCTGCGGTGTACTGCTTTTCCCAGCTATCCCAAGGGTAAATGGTTTGGGTTTTCCCTGAGACAAATCCCCAGTTGATCATGCCTACGTTGTATTTCTTGGCAATGGGCAGAGAGCTCTGGAAGGTGCTTCCGTTTGGCCGGGCCATGTACTCGGTGCAGATCATGGGTTTGCCGTAGCGCTGTAGCCAGTTGATGCGTTTCTCCAGTTCCTGCGGGTTGTCATAGTTATGGAAGGTGATAATGTCTGATTCCTCAATCATCACCTTCTGGATAGGATTCAGTCCTTCGTGGGTAGACCAGTCGCCTGCCCAGACTGCTGCCGTCACCGGCTGATCAGGGTTCACCGACCGCGCCCAGACAAAGCTTTTCTTGATCAAGGGCAACACATAGGTCAGTTTGTTGGGCAACTCCTGTTTGCCGTAGGCTGCGCCCTCGTTGATGTTGTAGGGTTCGTTCCAGATGTCCCAGGCCAGCACCCGCTGGTCTTTCCCGAACCTTCGGATCACGCCTTTCACGTATCTTTCCAGCCGGGGATATTGGGTGGAATCCTGCAGGGCCTCATACCCCGGGCTCTGCACCCACCCAGAGTTGTGCACGTGCGGCCGGGGCTCGCGTTGTTTCCCCAGTTTAGGATGTGGGTCCCAGACCGAGTCAAAGATCACCAGCATGGGTTTGATGTTATGCCGGGCAGCGATGTTCAGGAACGTATCTATTCGGTTCAGGAACCCGGTTGAATCCTGCACATACAATAAATCATGGAGGTACACCCGCGCCGTGTTCATCCCGATGGCCTGCGCCCAGCCCAATTCCCGGTTGATGGTGGCGGTGTCAAATGTTTCAGCCTGCCACATCTCCAATTGGTTTATAGCAGTGCTGGGAGAGAAGTTCGGCCCGATGAGGAAACCTTGCTTGTCATACCAGGCGTGGGCCTGCTTTTTAGACCAAACTTCCCTAGGCTTCCCCGAGGCCGACTCTGTTCCTGTTCTGGTGCAGCTTTGGGTAAACAGGCAGCAAAACAGGACCAGCAGGTAAAGACTATTTCGTTTCATAGAGATCGTAGCTGTTTCTTTCATGGTTTAATCTGTGCATCAGGAAAGACCTGTGGTATTGAACTTCCTGCCTGGGCAATTTGCCTTTGGCGTTTTCCTCTTGTTTTTCAAAAATCTAGGCCAAAACGGGAACGTAGGAGGAGCGGGAAAACAGATGGCCTCCCCCTCTGATCTGGAACAGGTTTGGTTAATTCACCTCCAGATCGTTTTTAGACGGAAGTTTGGGGAACGGGGCGTGTGGCTCGGTTTGGTACCAATACACCACCGAACTGATGTCTGACTGCTGCGGCAAGTACCGATCCTCACTGCGCCAGCCTAAGTCCTGGATGGTGATGCGCAGGTCTTTGTTGAACCGCACGGGGTCTACAATATGCCAGCGGTACATGCCAAACCGTTGCTGGGCATTGTACAACCCATCTGGTCTGATGACCTGGTGCAGTCCGGCGTAGGCGGTGGAATACGGCTCATACTGGCGCGTCTTTTTGTTCTCGAAGTTGTAGGAACCGCAGAAATAATCCTCGGCCCCGGTGCCGTTGATGGTAGGGAAGTCCTTGTCGCCGTCCATGTAGAATTTGATCTCGCCTTCGCCCCACCAGCCGTTATTGTTAACGCCCCAGGCCATGTAGGTGCCCACGTACTGCCCTTTTCCCTTGATGCCATCCACCAGGGTGTACAAAGAGCCTTTGGTTGGATTGTTGCGCCGGAACTGCGCGTGGAAATAGGCGGCATCACTGGGAATATCGGTGAGGGTGTAATCTATCTGGTAGAACAGGTTCATGCGCTCAGAGTGGGTGTTTTCCATGGTGATGCGGCACTTCTTCCGGAAGGGCATGACCCAATATGAGTTGAAGGCGCTGCCTGGGTTCACAGTCACCGCCAGGGAGTTCAGCGGCGCGTACTCACCCCAGCCCATCCCGAAGAAATCACCCACGGGCACCTCAATAGAAGGCTCTTTTTCATCGTCCCAGTAAATCCTCAAGATAGAGTAACGCCAGTTGCCGGTGGGGGTCATCCAGATGTGCTGAATGGCGCCGGAGCCGTCAATCTCGGCTAAGGTGATGGTTTTGCCGCCCTCAATCCAGACAAAGGGGTTTACTTTCCAGCCCACGCCCAGCTCCCGGGCCTGGCGCCCATGCACACCTTTGTCTAAAGGGGTCATGCCGCCTTTCCCTTTCTCTCCAGTGATATTCTCGGGGCTGATGGATCTGGTCTCAGCGTTGGAAGTGCGGTAAAGGTTTCCCAGGTTCATTTCCAGGCCGTTGAAATTGCCGGAACGCTGCGCGAAAGCACCAAAGCTTAAACAAAGAATAGCGAACAGTGAAAGTAGTGGTCTCATCAAAGTCTGGTTAGTTTTACATCAAGAGGTACTTACTTCAGGCGGATTGATTTAGCTGCCCAACGTCTTTCCAAGGGCAGTAACTTTAGTTCTTTCTTTTTACTTGGAGCGAGGTCCGCGTTTACGGTCTGATTTTCTAAAAACAGGCTCTAAACCTAGCCACTCTTCTTTTCCTTAGGGTTAGTTCATTTCACTTCTCCCGATGGTCTGGGAAGCGGGGTATTGATGATCACTGGCTCTCCGAAGTTGGGCGTTCCGTCTGCGTTCCAGGTGAATTTCTGGATGCGCGGGCTCCTGGTATTGCCGCAACCCTGCTCCGCGAAAGAGTTGGCGTGGTAGATGATCCAGTCCTCGGTGCCGTCCGGCGATTTAAAGAACCCGTTGTGCCCCGGCCCGAAGGCATTGTTCTGCGCCTTGGTAGCCAGCACCGGCGTAGGTGACTTCATCCAGTCATCGGGGTTCATGGGATTGCCGTTGTCACGCAGGGTGAGCCGGCCCAGAGAGTAACTATCGGTCCAGCAGCCACTGGCCGAATACACCATGAAAACTTTCCCGGCGGCATTCTTAATCACCTCGGGCCCCTCGTTAACTAGGCCGTTCATTTCCCAGTTGAAGGTAGGTCTAGTGATCATGACACGGTCTCCTTCTATAGTCCAGGGATTCGTCATCTTGGCGATGTAGATCTGCTGGATGCCCGGGTCATTATTACCCACCCACCCCGACCAGATGAAGTATAGTTGGCCGCTGTGCTCAAACACAGATCCGTCTATGGCCCATCTGTCTGTGGTAGGAGTCAGTTTGCCTTTCAGGGTCCAGGTGCCGGTGGTGGGGTCAGTGGCGTCGTTTTCCAGTACGTACATGCGGTGGTTCACATCTTCGCCGTTATCGGCGGCAAAATAGATGTACCATTTCCCGTTTAGTTTATGAATCTCGGGGGCCCAGATGTTCTGGGAATAAGCTTCTCCTCCGGGAGGTGTCCAAACGGTGGCAAAGGTTTCTTTACTCAGTTGGGAGACGGCCTTCGTCTTGATCAAACCAATACGGTTCCCCAGAGTGTGCGTGTAATAATAGGTATCGCTCTGCTGGTACACCCACGGATCTGGACCGCTGGGCAGCAGGGGATTGGTAAACGTGGTGGAAGTGCCTGGCCTGCCCGGAACCGGCTTTTGCTGTACATCATCCGCATCCTTCTTGCAACTAGCGGCAAGCGTCAGGGAGAGAAAAGAAACATACAACAGCCGTCTGAAATGGTGCATAAATTGGAAATAAACTCAGTAAACGATCTTTCCTAACATCTCTCCTACCCTTCAAATTTTAATGTGGCTCAACGCGTGATGCGCCCTTCCTTGAGGTAGACTTCACTGTGCCCGTCTCCGAAATTCCTGGTGGTGATAAGCCACACCGTGTTGGCATCTTTCAGGAACATAGACGAGTAGTAGGCCCCCTCGTTGGTAGGCAGATTAGGCCACGGGTAGCTGATATTGATAAAATTCCGGGCCGTACTATTGCCCACCAGCACCAGCATGGTGTTCTTCTTCCAGTCTGCGCCCACCGAGCGGCCACCGGCATCCTGGCAAGACAGAATGGTTTCACCGGAAGGGACTTGTATCATATAGGGTGCCCCGCCCCAGATGTTCTCGGAGGTTGCCAGCCATCTTCTGCCATTGCTGGCGATTCCCGGTCCCTGGTAATTGAAGCGGGCTTCCAGCGAAGACCACACCACCCAGGGCGACTTAGAGTTCTTCACAGATTCAATGGGGAAGACGATACCTTTGTTGTTGCTCAGCACCAAAGGAACCGGCATGCCGTCTCGCATTCCGGTGGTGTAGGCCACCTGCTTAGGCGTTTTCCAGGTGGCCCCGTTGTCGGTGGAGCGCACCATGAGAATCTCCTGCTGGTCTGCGGTAGCCCCCGGCCCGGCCCACCAACGGGCTTCGCTGGAATAGAAAATCTCAATCTCGCCGTCTGGCAACTGCAACATGGAAGGCTCCCAGGACCTACCCGAAGCCACAATTATAGGCGGCCCAAAGGTCCAGCCCCGGTCATTGCTGATCCTGATCTGGATGTTGGCGTGGGCATTGTCATCTGGGTTGCCGCGGCCGGTGTAGGCCAAGATCACGCGTCCGTCCTGGAGCACCAGTACGTCTGGGTTGGAGAAGCCGTAATAGCTGGGGTTGTTGTCAGCCATAATAGTTTCCGGGGCAGACCAGGTGGCACCGTCGTCAATGCTCCTCCTTATGGCAATGTTGTCCCACTCGTTCCCGGGGGTGCCGTAATGGTAGGTCAACAAAAGCGTATCTCCCTTTACCCGACGCACCCGGCCATACTCGGCAAAGTACACCTCATGCGACAATTTGGTAGCCGTGGTGTTCCAGGTAATGTTAAGCGAAGGGAAACTATTGTCTGCCCCCGGAAAATCATCGGCGTGTATTCCTGAATTGGGATCTGGACCGGGCTGTGGATCTTCCTTCTTGCTTTCGCAGGAAAAGGCAAACAACACCCCAACCAGCAGGCACCAGATATTTATTTTAGTGAACTTCATTTTCTATTTCTTTAAAACCTTTCCGCTGCTTCTCCTCTTTTTTCTTCTCTTCTCAACGGATGAGGAAACTTTACCGGACCTACCTTGCCTAAACCATTGACCCCAGAAACAGGATAGCCAACAGCAACAACAGGGTGAATGCCTGCTTTTTCCGGTTTGGTTTGTTAAGCCCGCGCCGCATTTTTGTATTGGTTAACGTGTACATTCGTTTTGTTTCGGTTTAAAACATCTTACTTGCCTCTGTTTGGATTGCTCAATGGCTCCAAACAAGAGGGCACTGAAGCAGTATTTCAGGCTTCCTTTTCAGAAAATAGCCTAAAAACACTGCTTCTGTCCACCCACTTCAAATACTTAAACAGATCTCAAAAGAAGATTACTGTACTACAATCTTGCGGGTCTCCAAGCCACCTTTGCCGTCGTTCACCTGTAAGATGTAGATGCCAGGATTGAGGCTCAGTTGCACGCTGTTCATAGCAGACAGGTCTTTGACCAGACGGCCATCCAGGGAGCTTACCTTCAACTGGTATTTCCTGCCTTTCTCCAGTTTCACGTTGATTTTTCCCGGAGCCGGATTAGGATACACTTCCATCTGCAGGTCCAGTTTATGATCTGCTATTCCGGTGAGCACGCCATTGGTGATGGTGAAGCTGGTTTTCATGAAAGGAGAACCCATGAAACTATTGTCAATGGCCTGCACACCGTAGCGGTATCTGCCCTGCGGCAGATCTTTAATGGTCCAGGAAGTACTCAGCTGCACGTTGCCCATTTTTTGCACCATCAGTTTGCCGGTGGTGGTATCTGCCATGGGATGGATGTACGTTTTGCCGGCGGCATCCTGCAGGAAGATGTTGTAGGAAAGGGAATTTGCCGAGGTAGTGGCATCTGTGGCGGGGCTCCAGGTTAGGGTAACGGCTCCGCCAGTACCCATGGTGGCCTGCAGCGTGGCGGGCATAGCTGGTGCTGCGTTCACCATGGTAGTTGGGTTCACTACCACCACAGATACTTTGTCATTATAAGCGCTCCCTGCCCCATTGAATTCATTGCCTGAGAAACCAGTCAACATCAAATCAAGATCGCTGTCCCCGTCCACGTCGGCCACTTCAATGGAGCTTTCTGACACGCCCGGTAGTTTGTCATTGTTTGCCATAGCCGTGAAGGTGCCTGCGTTGTTCAGAAAAATGGCGGTCGCTTGTCTTTTGGCCGTGTCGTCCCAACCGGTAACAATCACATCCAGGTCTCCGTCATTGTCCCAGTCAGCAAAACGGCTTCCGTCACCAACGGCAATCTGCCGGAAGGTGGAAAAAGTGGTGGCTTCAGCAAAGGCACCGGCCGTGTTTTTATACAGGCGGTAAATGTCATTGGAAGCTTCCCCGTTGGCCCCGCCGTCTCCGTTCAGGAGCAAATCAAGGTCGCCGTCTGCATCATAGTCGCCCCAGACGGCCCCGCCGAATCCTTTTTGGATGAGGCCCAGGTCGCGCACGGCAAAGGTGCCATCGGTGTTCACGAACATTTTAGAGAAACGGCTGCCACTCACTTTTTCAAAACCATTCACAAACAGATCCAGGTCACCGTCCTTGTCAAAGTCCACCACCGAGATCTCGGGGTCAATAAACTGATAGTCGTTGAACTGCGCCGATTCTGTGAAGCCGCCTGCTTTGTTGTTGAAGTAAATCTTGGCGCGGGATGCGTCATTGGGGGAATTGTCCGCGTTCCCGAAAGCGTAAATGTCTGTATACCCGTCGTTGTTCAGGTCGGCCATACCCGTGCCCGGGTTTACCTGCTGAATCCCCGGGTTGGTTACCTGGGTGAACACACCGGCGGCATTTGACTTAAACAAAGCCGTAAACGCACCAGCAGCCCCGAATCCCGACTGCAGTAGGTCCAGCCTGCCATCGTTGTCCACATCGCCCCAATCAATGGAGGAAAACGCGCCCGCTAGGAAAGGAGAAGCGGTTTTGGTAAAGTTACCGGCACCGTCATTGAGGAACAGCTGAACCACACGGTCTGTGGCCGAGGTTTCCCCCATGATAAGCAAATCCATATCTCCGTCACGATCAATATCAATGGCGGACACCTCGCCGTGCTGCGCCCCGAAGTTCAGGTTTTTTATGGTAAAGCTCTGGGCGGAAGCTTCCTCCTGCTGACTTAACAATCCCAGACAAAACAAAAACGGTAGATATTTTTTCATATGTTTTAGTTAAGGTTTCAGGAAAACGAGTATAAAAAGGCCGTGAAGCACCTAAGCGCTTCACGGCCTTAATTCAATTACCAATTGGGGTTTTGCACCAGATTTGGGTTGATGTCTAAGTCTAGTTGCGGGATAGGCAGGAACTCATGTTTTCCTACCTGGAAGTTCGCAAACGCCGGATCTCTCTGGGCTAATTGCGGCCCCAGATCGCCCCAACGAGCCAGGTCATTCCAGCGGTGGCCTTCGCCAGAAAGCTCGGTGATTCGTTCGTGCTTCAGTTGGTTTAGGAACTGGGCCTGGCTTAGGTTAGGCATGGCGGTTGACAGAGGTGCCAAGCCGGCTCTTTGCCTTACGCGGTCTACATACTGGTAAGCGTTGGCCGGACCAGACGTGGCGTTGATCGCTTCGGCATACATCAGGAGCACATCGGCGTACCGGATGAAGCGCCAGTTGTTAGGCGAACGGTAACCTTCCACATTTTTCCAGTGGTCATTCTGGAACTTGCGGAAGAACACCCGGTTTCTGTGCTCTGGGTTGTTGCGATAGCGGTCTGCCATGGTTTGCCCGTAGATCATGGAAAACGCCGGGCCTCTCACATCTGTGGAGTCATACAGGAACGAGGCTTCTAGTCTTGGGTCTCTGGTGCCGGCGGTGGTGGTTTCCTTTAAGAACTCACGGGTGACCCAACGGTGGGCCTCGCCGTCGGTCCAGCCAATGCCGGGAGGGCCGAAGAACTGCGCGATGGAGGTTCCATAATTTAACTGGTCGGTGCGAGGATCGGTGTCATCGTCGTGGTTTTCGGTGGGGTTTTCCGCAAACTGGATCTCAAACACAGACTCCTGGTTATTTTCTCTGGTGATAAGGAAATTATCACGGTAGTTAGGCATAAGGTTATAGATGTTCCGGCCTTCCTCTTCCACCAACCAACGCAAGGGAGGTAATGCTTCGTTGTATTTCCCTTGCTGCATCAGGGCCTTGGCTAAAAGGGCATACGCGGCTCCTTTGGTAGCCCGGCCCAAGTCTGCGCTGGGGTAGGTGGTGGGCAAGGCAGCCGCGGCCTCCGTTAAGTCTTTTACTACCTGAGCCCACACCTCAGCTTGGGGAGCAGTAGCCGGCACATCGGTTAGCTGAGGAGTAGTAAGCATCAATGGCACATTGCCCCATAAACTCGCCAGGTGGTAGTAGTAGAAGCCACGCAAAAACTTTGCTTCCCCTATTAACCTTTGTTTAAGGGTTTCATCCATGGTAATGCTGGGCACATTGTCTAATACCTGGTTGGCCCGGTTAATACCCACGTACATGTCTGACCAAACTTCCCTTACTTCCCCCAGGTTATAATCTGGCTGGATAAACTTATCGGTGGCATTATTCAAATTGCCTGCCGGGCTGTTGCTCAACCCTTCATCTGATCTAATAATAGTCAGGAAAGGAAGCCACCTGGAAGGCCCGGACCGGTGCAAGGTGCTGTAAATTGCATTGACCCCCATTTGAGCATCGTCGCTCGTTTTCCAGAAGAACTCTATGGTGGCTGAATTGGGGTTCTCTATCTCCAGCTCGTCCTGGCAGGAACTTGCCACCAGACTCGCTGCTATCAATGAGCAAAAAAGTATCTTTCTCATTTTTCTAAATTAACCTTTAAACTAAAATCCGAATTGAACACCAAAGGAGAAGATGCGGTTAGATGGCCAGTTACCGGCATCAAATCCCCGCTCCTGAATTCTCAAAGAGCTATTGTTAGGATCCTGATTCCCGACTACGTCTGGGTCTAAACCATCATAATCTGTAATGGTGAGCAGATTCTGTCCACTAATAAATACACGGGCGTTTTGCACGTTGAGACGGCTGCTGAACGTCTGCGGAAGGGCATACCCTACTTCAATATTTCTGAGGCGCACATAAGAACCATTGGAAAGCCAACGGTCACTGCCTAACACATTGTTCTGGGTTAAGGCAGGGTTACCTTCACTCACCCCAATCCTTGGGTCGCTGGTGTTGGTATTGTCTGGTCTCCAGGGATTGACATCGCTGCGGAAGTTGGTATTCTGATAGCTGTCCAAAACTTGCCTTACCCCGTTAAAGAGCTTGTTCCCGAAAATACCCACTAATTGAGCATTGAAGGTTAGGCCCTTATAGGAAGCATTAAATTGTGCACCAGTTTGTAAAGTAGGCCATGGTGACCCCGCGAAGTCTCTGTCTGCATCAGAGATCTGCCCATCTCCATTGATATCTTTAAACCTGATATCGCCTGGCCTGGAGTTTGGCTGAATCACTACTCCGGCCGCATTGGTGTGCGCATTCACCTCTTCCTGAGATTGGAAAATACCGTCGGTTCTGAGCACATACCACTCTCCTATGGACCGCCCCACCTGGGTCCGGGTGATACCCGTCTGGATGTAGTTTCTGCCTTCACCCCGGTTTCCTACGCTTTCCACTTCATTGTTGATAGTTGTGGCATTGGCTGATACATCCCACTTGAAATCACGCTCTGTGCTGCGGTACGTGGCTCCAATCTCAAACCCGGTATTTCTGATAGAACCAGCGTTTACTGCGGGGTTCCCAGCTAAGTTGCCTAGGTAATAGGCCAACGGGAGGTCTACCAACAAGGCGTCTTTAGACAAAGAATTGTAGAAGTTCAATTCCAAGCTTATTCGGTTGTTCAGGAAACTGGCATCTAAACCAATGTTCTTTACAATCCGGTTTTCCCACCTGATATCAGGGTTGGTCAACCTAGCTCGGTACCCGCCGATAACCGGTGTCTGGCCCGTTCCGAAAATGGCTCTAGGCGCCGTGTTGGCAAAGCCCACAAACTCCCAGGAGGTCAGGAAAGGAACAATCCCCAGTTCTCCGTAGGAAGCATTGATCTTCAGGTCATTCACCCAGTCGTTCTGGAAGAATTCTTCCTCGCTTATTCTCCAGGCCGCGGAGAAGGAAGGGAAAAATCCGGTTCTGTAATCCTCGCCAAATCTGGAGTCCTGGTCTACCCTACCGGTAAAGGTGAAGAGATACCGGTCATTGTACACATAGTTGACCCGACCCAGATAGCCATAATTTCTGTACTCAAAGGGTACACCACCACCGGCGCTGGAGGTACCCGTAGCGGCTCCAATGGTGGTGAAGTACTGTCCATCATAAAAGGCCAGGGTGTCTCGGCTGGCTATGGTTTCTTCCCTTGTGACATGCTGCGTGGTGAACCCCACTACACCGTCTATGTGGTGCACACCCAGGTCTTTGTTGAAGTTAACGGTATGGTCAAACTTGGTATTCAAGAACCTTGACCGGTTTTCTCCAATGCTACTGGGCACATCTGGCCGCTGGTACTGGATGCGGCCTATTTTGCGTAGGGTGGTAATATGATCAAAGCTTACTTCAAGGCCGGCGTCAAATTTATAGCTTACCCAATCAGCTAACTTCAGATCCACAAACGCGTTTCCTACCATCTTAGCAAAGTTGCTGTTGCGCTGCCAAAGGTTGCTCACGGCCAGGGCGTTCCATGCATAGGTACGGGCTTCGTTTGTGCCTATTGCCCACCCTTCTGGGTTGTAGATAGGGTCCACAAACTCCGGTCCCTGTATTGGCAGTACCGGAAGCATTTGCGGTAAGTCATAGAACGGGTTTCCTTCGGCGGGAGCATCGTTGTTGGTATTGGTCAGCAACAGGTTTTCGCCAAAGGTTAACCGTCCTTTTTTGCCGCGGGTGTTTACCCTGAAACTCCCTCTGTTGAAATCATAGCCTTTCAAAACCCCTTTATTGGTGAAATAGCTACCAGAAAGCAGGTAGGTACCACTTTCAGAACCTCCTGAAAGGGTTGCATTGTAATCCTGGGTGTTCCCAATTCGCATCACCTCATCTTGCCAGTCTGTATCATGCACCGGATTGACAATACTGGGTGGAACTGGCCTATTCGAGTTCTCGAACTGCTGTCTTTGCAGGGCTGCAAATTCACTGCTGTTCATCATATCCCAGCGTTTTGCGATCTGCTGCACCCCAAAACGAGCGGTGACATTTAACCTGGCGGGCCCTGCCTGTCCTTGTTTGGTAGTGATGATGACCACTCCATTGGCGGCACGAGATCCATAAATAGCAGCAGCGGAGGCATCTTTCAGAATCTGGATAGACTCTATGTCATTGGTGTTAATGGTGGAGTTTGCGTCTGACAGCATGCCGTCAATCACGTACAAAGGGTTGGTATCTGTGAAGCTGGCCGCTCCCCTGATTTCTATCACCGCGGCTTGCCCAGGTGCACCGCTGTTTCTTACCGTAACCCCTGGCGTCAACCCCTGGATGGACTCCGCAACTGAGTTGGCCACTACCCTATTAGATTCCTCTGGATTCACCACAGAAACCGCCCCGGTTAAGTCACGCTTCCTTACCGTTTGGTAACCAATTACCACTACCTCGTTCAAGGTCTGCTCATCTGGCTGCAGGGTAATGTTCAAAGTAGACTGACCCGCAATGGGCACTTCTTGCGAAGTAAAGCCAATGTAGGAAACCACCAAGGTGCCGTTTTCCTGTCCGCTTCCCAGGGAGAGGGAGTAATTCCCCGAGGCATCTGTAGAAACGCCGTTGCTGGTTCCTTTTACAAGCACGGTCACCCCCGCCAAGCCTTCTCCCTGCGCACTGACCACCCTTCCCGAAATGGTTCTTCCCTGCGCATGGGCTTCAAAGGCTAGGGAACTCACCAGCAGACAGAGCGAGAGCAAAAAAAGCCAACGACTGATTTCTCCTCGCCTTTGGCGCTGAGATCCATATCCTGACCCAATTTCTTTTGGTAACTTTTTTTTCATGTGATGAGAGTTAAAAGTTTAAAAGGAATCCACTTCAGATAAAAACCTATATGATTTATGAAAAATAGGCCACAATAAGAATATTATGGATTTTACAAATTAACGTAATCGATTACATCGCATATTTACAAATTGGCAATTTAATATCCTAGCTACTCCTTCTACTAAACACTAATTTATTTAATATTTCTAATCAAAATTGGGACTTTACATATTAATCATTAAAAACCGTAGTGTAAAAAAGACACTTAAATGGCTTTTTCATAAAAACGGGCTCAAATCTCTCCAATGCGGATTTAATAAATATTCGTATATATTTACGCAATCGATTACGTGAAATGAGCCGGACCACCATTCATGATATTGCTAAAGAGCTAAACACCACTGCTGCAACGGTTTCGCGGGCCTTGAACGACCACCCTTCCATCAGCAGTGCTACCAAGGAAAGTGTTCGGCGGGCGGCCCAGAAATTAAACTATCAGCAGAACCGGGCTGCTTCTTCCCTTCGCTCTGGCAAGACATTCGTGATTGGGGTGATTATTCCCAGCGCAGAAATAAGCTTTTTCGGATCAGTGATTCATGGAATTGAGAAAGTGGCAAAAAGCCGGGGCTACAATGTGCTTTTATTCCAGACTAATGAGTCCTATGAAGACGAGGCCCAGGGAATAAGGACGTTGCTGCAGTCTAATGTGGACGGCATCATTGCCTCCATCTCCAAGGAAACCACTCGGTATGACCATTTCCTGGAAGTCAAAAAGCGAAAAATCCCACTTATTTTATTTGACAGAGCCATAGATGAGCTAGATGTACCGGCCGTGGTCATAGATGATTACAAAGGCGCCTATCTTGCTACGGAGCACCTGATTCAACAGGGATTTCAGCGTATTGCCCACATCTCGGGACCGCAGCACATCCAGATTTTTCACGAGCGCCTGCGGGGGTATGTAGATGCCCTGAAAGCCCATCACCACAAAGTGGACGGTGACCTGATCATGTACGGGAAAGTCTCTATTGATTCGGGGCGAATTTGCACAGAACAGCTCCTAAACTTACCCCAGCGCCCAGATGCCATATTTGCGGTAGAGGATTTTACCGCTCTGGGAGCGCTGCAGGCCATCAAGGAAACCCCCTGGAACAAACCCGGCCAGATTGGTTTGGTAGGGTTTGCCAACGAGGCGTTCAGTGCGTACATCACCCCGGGGTTAACCACCGTTGACCAGCAAACTGCTCTTATGGGACAGGAGGCCGCCAACATATTCATGAGCCTGCGCCAGGAAGAAGAGAACCCTCCCGAGTTTCCCCAGAAAATCGTACTGGACCCCGTTTTGATTGTGCGTCAGTCCTCCCTGCGCAGGAAAAGCCAAAGCAATCACGGTGGGAAATAGCAAAATGTTATATTTGGATTTCAATAGATACTATTTAAACGATAACTTCACCAAACCAACCATTCACTTCAACTAACAAGCAACTCTCACACACTCCACCTTATGGGCTTACAAACCATTGATTACATTGTTTTCCTGGTCTACTTCTTCATCGTCTCGGGGTATGGCTACTGGATCTATCGGCAGAAAAAAGACGAAAAAATGGATTCCAAGGACTACTTCCTGGCCGAAGGATCCCTTACTTGGTGGGCTATCGGGGCTTCCCTGATCGCTTCCAACATCTCGGCAGAGCAGTTTATCGGGATGTCCGGTTCCGGTTTCGCCATGGGGCTTGCCATCTCCACCTATGAATGGATGGCCGCCGCTACCCTGATTGTAGTGGCCGTGTTCTTCATTCCTATCTACCTCAAGAACAAGATCTACACCATGCCCCAGTTTCTCTCGCACCGGTACAACGATGCGGTGAGTACCATTATGGCGGTTTTCTGGCTGTTGGTGTACGTGTTTGTGAACCTTTCTTCTATCCTGTACCTGGGGGCGTTGGCCATTGAAACCATCACCGGCATTGACTTCTACTACTGTATGTATGGTTGCGCCATCTTCGCGATCTTCATCACCCTGGGTGGTATGAAAGTGATTGGGTACACAGACGTTATTCAGGTGTTTGTATTGGTACTGGGTGGTCTGGCTACTACCTACCTTGCTTTAGACCTGGTTTCTGATCAATTGGGCGGAACTGGCGCTTGGGATGGTTTAGGATTCCTGCGCAAAGAAGCGGCTGACCACTTCAGTATGATCCTTTCTGAGGGTGAGATCATGATCCCGAACGGTGAGGGTGGAACCCGCGATGCCTACATGGACTTACCTGGTCTTTCTGTCCTGATTGGCGGTATGTGGATTGTGAACCTGAACTACTGGGGTTGTAACCAGTACATCACGCAGCGCGCTTTGGGTGCTGACCTGAACACCGCCCGTAGCGGTCTTTTGTTTGCGGCATTCCTGAAACTGATGATGCCGGTGATTGTGGTATTGCCAGGTATTGCGGCGTACGTACTGCACAAAAACGGTTTGTTCCAGGCCGAGATGGCCAACGAGTTAGGTCACGTAAAGCCAGACCACGCCTACCCCGTGTTGCTGAACCTGTTGCCTGTTGGATTGAAAGGCTTGTCTTTTGCGGCTCTTACCGCAGCTATTGTGGCTTCCTTGGCCGGTAAAGCAAACAGTATCTCTACCATCTTTACCCTGGACATCTACCGCAAGTTCTTCAACAAGAACGCCTCTGAGTCTAGACTGGTAGGTTTCGGTAAAATAACCGTAGTGGTTTCCTTTATCATCGCCATTTTGGTAGCTCCTATCCTTCGTAACCTAGACCAGGCGTTCCAGTACATTCAGGAGTACACCGGCTTTATCTCTCCGGGTGTATTTGCCATCTTCGCCCTGGGCTTCTTCTGGAAACGCACCACTTCAGCAGCGGCTTTAACCGCGGCAGTGTTGACTATCCCGCTTTCCACCTTCCTTAAGTTCCAGTTCGCGGAAATTCCGTTCCTGGACCGGATGGGCATTGTATTCGTGGTTTGTGTGATCTTGATGGTTCTCATCACCTTACTGGATCCTAAAAGCAAGCACAACCCCAAAGGACTGGAGATTGATTCTTCCATGTTCAAGACCACCACTACCTTTGCGGTATTATCGGTTCTTATCTGCGGTATTTTAGCAGCGCTTTACATCATCTTCTGGTAAAAGGCACCTAAATCAAAAGACTTTTTAATACGTTAACCCCTGAAGGCACAGCATTTACCAAAGTGTTGTGCCTTCAGTTCTTAAAACAGAAACTATGGTAGAAGACATTGTAGCTAGATTCAGGGAGTTATATAAAACCGAACCGGTTGTGGCGCGGTCCCCCGGCCGGGTGAACCTCATTGGCGAGCACACCGATTACAACGAAGGCTTTGTGCTGCCGGCGGCCATCAACAAGGAAATCTATTTCGCTATTGCGCCAAACGGCACCCAAACCATGCGGGCCCACGCCTTTGACTTGGAGGAAAGCGCTGAGTTTGACCTCACCCAGGTACAGCGCTCTGACATTGGCTGGGCCAATTACCTGCTGGGGGTGGTAGCACAGTTGCAGAAAGCGAATTACGAGGTAAAAGGCTTTGACCTGGTGTTTGGGGGTAACATTCCCATTGGGGCCGGACTTTCTTCCTCGGCGGCGGTGGAATGCGGTTTGGCTTATGCCCTGAACTATCTGTATGGCTACGGCATTGAGCGGTTTGACATGGTAAAAATGGCCCAGAAGGCCGAGCATGAGTACGCGCTGGTGATGTGTGGCATCATGGACCAGTTCGCCAGCATGTTCGGGAAGCACAACCATGTGGTGAAGTTGGACTGCCGCTCCCTGGAGTACCAGTACTATCCGTTCAACATTGACGATTACCGTATCGTGCTCTGCGATACGCAGGTGAAGCACTCCCTGGCCTCCAGTGAGTACAATACCCGTCGGCAGGAGTGTGAAACCGGGGTGGCCTTACTGCAGAAACACTACCCTGAAATCCATAGCCTGCGCGATGTTACCCCCGAGATGCTGACGCAGCACCAGACCGAGTTTGACCCTGTGGTGTACCGCCGCTGCACCTACGTGGTGCAGGAAAACCTAAGGGTGGAGGAAGCTTGCCAAGACCTGGAACGCGGTGACCTGGAAGCCTTCGGGCAGAAGATGTTCGCCTCACACCAAGGTTTGCAGCATGACTACGAGGTGAGTTGCCCCGAGTTGGATTTCCTGGCCGATAAAGCCAAAGAATCTGATGCGGTGCTGGGTGCCCGCATGATGGGCGGCGGCTTCGGAGGCTGTACCATCAACCTGGTGCGCCTGGACAAAATAGACGAGTTCACCCGCCAGATGACCGAGGCCTACCAGCAGGAATACAACATCACCCTGAAAACCTACGTGGCCGAGATCGTGGACGGAAGCAGCCTGGTTCCGATTGATTTTTCCAAAAGATAGACCTGCAACCCACCCTCATTCCTTACAGAAGAAACTATGAATACATTCGATATCACCGAGCACTCGCACCGCCGCTTCAACCCGCTACTGGGGAAGTGGGTGCTGGTCTCGCCGCACCGCTCCAAGCGCCCTTGGCAGGGACAGCAGGAGTCTACCGAGAAAGACACCCGTCCGCAGTTTGATCCCACCTGCTACCTGTGCCCGGGCAACGTGCGCGCCAACGGCGAGGCGAACCCAGCCTACCCCTCCACCTTTGTGTTCACCAACGACTTCGCCGCCCTACAGGCCGAGAGCCCCTCGGGTTCCCTTTCCTCGGGCTTACTGCGGGCCGAGAGCGAGCGCGGCATCTGCAAGGTCATCTGCTTCTCGCCCCGCCATGACCTGACCTTGTCTGATATGGAGACCACTGAGATCAAGAAAGTGGTGGACCTGTGGCAGGCACAGTACCTGGAACTTGGTGCCCTGGACTACATCTCCTACGTGCAGATTTTCGAGAACAAGGGCAGCGTGATGGGCAGCAGCAACCCACACCCGCACGGCCAAATCTGGGCGCAGAGTTCGGTGCCCGGCGACCCGGCCAAGGAAACAGAGCAACAGGAAGCTTACTTCGCTGAGCACGGCCGCAGCCTTCTCTCTGATTACCTAGCCCAGGAATTGGAGGAGAACACCCGAATTGTAATTAAGAACGAGCACTTCGTGGCACTGGTGCCCTTCTGGGCCGTGTGGCCCTTCGAGACCATCGTCCTCCCGCGTCGGCACTTCGGGCACCTGGGCCAGATTTCCGAAGAGGAGAAACTGGGCTACGCCAATGTCATGAAACGCCTCTCTAGCGTTTACGATAAACTCTTCCAGACCTCCTTCCCGTACTCGGCCGGAATCCACCAGGCACCCACCGACGGGAAAGACTATCCCGGCTGGCACCTGCACATGCACTTCTACCCACCGCTGCTTAGATCGGCTTCGGTGAAGAAGTTCATGGTGGGCTACGAGCTCATGGCAGATCCTCAGCGCGACATCACTCCAGAGAGCGCGGCCGAACGATTGAGAGCATTGCTATAATTTCGGTTTTACGCCTGTTTCTGGAAAATCAGGCTTAAAATACATTTCCAATAAAAAGCAGAAGCACCTGGCGATCATCGTTCAGGTGCTTCTGCTTTTCTGTTTAAGGGGAAATTGCACATGAAGAAAGGGCAACCACAAGGGATTGCCCCTACGTTAATTTGCGAAGGAAGCTTTCAACGCTAGCGCGAGCTTACAACTCGTGACCGCAGGTGTTCCTGATCAAAAGCCCTCCTGCTTCTCCTCCCTTTGTCATCCTACTTGCATCAAGTAAATTTGGCATCTTTTACAGCTCGTTTTCCAGAAATCTGCCTCAAAACAGCATTTTTCGCATCTGAATAGACTGCTGCCCGTACAACTCCCACCTATTCAGACTTACTTTTCTATGACGATATCTTTTTACGGGGCGGCGCAGACCGTGACTGGCAGCAAACACCTCATTACTTTAGAGAACGGGAAACGCATTTTGCTGGACTGTGGCATGACCCAGGGCATGGGCGACAAAACCGAGGAACGGAACCGCTCCTTTGACTTCGAGCCCGAAAATCTGACTTGCCTCATTCTCTCGCACGCGCACATTGACCATTCCGGGCTCATTCCGTTGTTGGTGCACGAGGGCTACAGCGGCCCTATCTATTGCACCCCACCTACCCTGGAACTCTGCCAGCTCCTCCTCCGCGACAGTGCCCGCATTCAGAGTAGCAACGGGAATGGCAGCACCGCCCCGCTCTACTCAGAGGAAGATGCCGAGCAGGCCCTGCAGCAGTTTGTGACCGTTCCCTATGACGAGCCCTACCAGATAGACGAAGACATCGAACTGCTTTTCACCGATACCGGTCACGTGTTGGGCAGCGCCGCCATCAACCTGAAACTGCAGGACGAAGGACGGAAACGCACTCTTTGCTTCAGCGGGGACATCGGGCGGTTTGCCAACCGGATTCTGAATCCGCCGCAGGCGTTTCCGCAGGCCGAGATCATCATCTGTGAGTCTACGTACGGCAACCGCGTGCATGACAGTCTGGAGAACACCGAGGAACGTCTGCAGAAGATTGTGCAGGAAGTCTGCGTGGTGCGGCAAGGCAAACTGCTCATTCCGGCGTTCAGCATCGGGCGTACGCAGGAACTCATTTACTCGCTGAACTACCTGGCCGAGGAAGGTCGCCTGCCGGATGTGAAGGTGTTTGTGGACAGTCCGCTCTCAGTCTACGCCACGGACATTATGCGCGAAAATCCGCAGTACTTCCGGGATTCTATGCAGGAGTACCTTAAGGATGACCCAGATCCGTTCGGGTTCCCGCAGCTCACCTACATCACCGAGGTGGATGACTCCAAAGAGTTGAACAAGATAGACGAACCTTGCGTGATCATCTCCTCCTCGGGCATGATGGAGGCCGGCCGCATCCAGCACCACCTGAAAACCAACCTCTCCGATCCTAACAGCGCGGTGCTCATTACCGGCTACTGCGAGCCTTCCACTCTGGGCGGCAAATTGATGAACGGTGCCGAGAAAGTCTACATCATGGGCGATGAGGTGGAGGTGAAAGCTGAGATGCTGATCATGAAGGAATACAGCGCCCACGCTGACTACGGTGACATCGCCAAGTTCCTGCACTGCCAGGACAAAGAGAAAATCCAGCGGATTTTCCTGGTGCACGGCGAAAAATCAGTGATGGGCCAGCTAAAGGATGACTTATCAGAACTGGGCTACCAGAACATCGAGATTCCGGAGTTCCGGTTATCTTACGTGGTGTAAGTTTCGCTTAATTTCAGCAAGAAGGCGTTTCGGGGCAGATTTGTCATTATCTGCCCCGAAACGCCTTATTGCTTTTGGCTTCCCACTATTGTTTAGTGCCTTCTGCTGGCGCGGGCCTCTACCTCGTGACCGCACGCATTCCAGCGCATGCCTGCTTCTCGCTTTCAGTAATGAGATACCATACTCCTCTCTCCCATTTTGTTCTCTTGGAAAGATCTTATGGGCGAACAAGACAGGCTTTGTCGTAAGCGCTACTGCCGTTCGCCCACATGGTCCTTTCAGGATGACAATGAGGAGAGGGTTAGGAGAGCGATTCACAAATGCGCGCAGACACGAGCCGGAAGCTCGCGCCAGCGGAATCTTCCCTACAAAAGGAGAGTTCCAAGCTTATTTTCTCGAAAACAGGCTTAAAACACAACTTACTCCTACTGCCTAGCTCAGCTTATCAGTTACAATAGCATAATGCGGGTCTTCCAAGATGTTGACGTCAATCACGGCATCAGCGTTTTTGAGCAGTTGGCGGCAATCAGGGCTTAGGTGCCGCAGATGTAGTTTCTTACCCGCCTTGTGGTAGCGCTCGGTCAGTTTGTTCAGCGCCTCAATGCCCGACATATCGGCTACGCGACTGTCTTTGAAATCAATGATTACCTTCTCAGGATCACCAGCTACATCGAACTTTTCGGTGAACGCCGCCACAGATCCGAAGAACAAAGGCCCGTATAGTTCATAGTGCTTGGCTCCGGTTTCATCTACATACTTTCTAGCCCTAATGCGCTTGGCGCTCTCCCAGGCAAACACCAGCGCCGAGATAATCACCCCGATGAGCACCGCCAAGGCCAAATTGTGCAGCCAGATGGTGATCACGGCCACCAGAATGCCCACAAACACATCATGCCGGGGCATTTTGTTGATGATCCTAAAGCTGATCCACTCAAACGTACCGATCGCGACCATCACCATCACCCCTACCAGCGCTGCCATAGGTACCCGTTCAATAAAGGGAGCCCCTACCAGGATGATCACCAGAATGGTCACCGAGGAGATAATCCCTGCCAGCCGGGCCCTCGCACCAGCCGATAGATTCACCAGCGTCTGCGCGATCATGGCACAACCGCCCATTCCAAAGAAAAATCCGTTTAGAAGGTTCGCGCTGCCTTGCGCCACACACTCTCGGTTTCCGTTCCCGCGGGTTCCGGTGATTTCGTCCACCAGGTTCAGGGTGAGCAGGCTCTCGGTCAGGCCTACCCCAGCCATAATGAGGGCATAAGGAAAAATGATTTGCAGGGTTTCCAGGGTAAACGGCAGTTGAGGCACATGGAACGGAGGCAACGCCCCGCTCACTGAGGCAATGTCTTTCACCATCTTCGTATCGATGCCAAAGCCCATCACCACTCCAAACACCACCAAAATGGCTACCAGTGAAGGGGGCACGGCCTTGGTGATTCTCGGTAACAGGAGAATGATGCCGATGGTTAGCGCCACTAGACCAGCCATGGTATACAAAGCACTTCCAGATAGCCAGGCAGTCTCTCCGTTCACCCCCGTCTTAAATTGCTCTACCTGAGACATGAAGATGATCACCGCCAGCCCATTCACAAACCCGAACATCACCGGCTGCGGCACCAACCTTATAAACTTCCCCAGTTTCAACAACCCTACCATGATTTGCAGGATACCGGCCTGCGCTACCGCCGCAAACACGTACTCCAGCCCATGTGACTGCATCAAGGCGATCAAAACCACTGCCGTCGCCCCGGCCCCGCCAGACACCATGCCCGGCCGTCCTCCGAAGATAGCGGTCACCAGCCCCATGATAAAGGCCCCGTACAACCCCACCAGCGGCGGAAATCCCGCTAAAATGGCAAAGGAAAGTGATTCCGGGATCATCGTCATGGCTACGGTGAGCCCGGCCAATACTTCTTTTTTATAGTCTACTTTTTGGCTGAAATCAAACAAGGATAAGGAAAGCTTCATTCTTAGGTATTCACAGATGTAAAAACACGTCACCCTTGCGCTACAGACCCAAAATTAGTTGGACGCAAAGAGGCCGTATGTAGTATTGGTAATGATTGGAAAGGACTAGGAGATATGCCCTAGGGAGAATAGATACTTCTGAAGGTGGAAAATCAAGGTGGAGTGAGCCTTTTAAACACAAACATATTTGCCATAACCACAGCAAAAGTACTACTTTTTCCCTTCCCGGCTTTTACGCAGAAAGAAAACCAACCGGCTACGTTCACTTTGCGCTCTTTAATCTATGCTTTGGTCCTGCTTTCTGAAAAAAAGCCTCGAAATCTTTTTTAGCATCAATGCTTCCTATTCAGAATAACAATACAAAGCAAAAGGCCACCTCTATAGAGGTGGCCTTTTGCTTTGTATTCGACTAAACTGCTTACTTATTGCTTCACGATGCGGGTGGTAGATTTACCTGTGCTGGTCTGAACCTGCAGGTAATAAACCCCAGGAGTGTGATTTGCCAGATCAAGAGTAATAGGCTTTCCTGCTTCTACTTGTACTTGAGTTCTTGAAACAACTTTTCCGCTGCTATGAACTAGGATAACGGCAGCTTGGCCATTGACTTCCATAGACCTTACGTACACCTTACCCAGAGTTGGATTAGGATAAGCCTCTAAAGAAACCTGATCTGCTGCTTTCTCTGATGCTTTCACCGCAATCACTTTAGAGTACTCGAATTTGCTGTCAAAGTCTACCTGTTTCAGTCGGTAATAGACAGTACCCGCCGGAGCAGAAGCATCGGTGAAACTATATTCCTGCACCACGTTGGTAGTACCATTGCCCTCTACTTTACCGATGGTTCCAAAAGATTTTCCGTCTTGGCTTCGCTCAACCTGGAAGAAGTCATTGTCTTTCTCTGAGGCCGTAGCCCAAGAAAGAAGGACAGAAGCGTTTGACGTTTGTTTTCCGGTAAAAGACACAAGAACTACCGGCAATGGGCCAGTAATGGAAGCAGTAGTTTGAATTAAAGGGTCTAAGATGTAATTAGGTGCATCATTGCCTGCAAGTGTTGCGCCAGTTAAGGTAACAGTTTGCTCTCCTGCCGCTGAAGTTGCAAAAGTTGCCGTACCACCAACAAGATATACATCATCTGTTACAATGTGCCCTATCAATTGACGTGAATTCTCTACCACTGTGGCGGTATTTGTTCCATCTGCAATCTTATCCTCTGCCTTGAATGTGCCTTTAATTTCAAGTTCTGTAATATTAGCAACCTGATTAACGGGTTGAGCAATGTCATAATTACGAGCATCAATACCGGAAATTGTGTATCCAGCAACAGTGACAGGTTTATTATTACCAACATTTTTATTTAAAAATGTTGCTACAACAGCATTAGTGTTTAAGGTAACTTCATCTTCCCCTAAGACACCACTTCTAACAGATGGAGCCCCTCCTGGGTTGGCAACGATTGTTCCATCGTACACCTTATTATCTATAGTTACACCTGTTACCGGGAGAGACCTGACACGTATTTCAGCAAATGCCTCAGCTGTGGTATTGACAAGTGTATAGTTACCTGCATCTGCTCCATCAATGGTGATGCCGGTAACTGTAATACGCTTATTAGGTCCAACATTTTTATCTACAAAAGTAGCCGTAGTAAAAGCAGGCTGTACTATGTCTGAGATAATTTTATCTGATGTATACGTAACTGTTGCATCAGTATTAGCATTATACACTTTGTCTACACCAACTGCCGCTACATTTAATGGTCTATGAGTAATAGCAGCAGTAAGTCCCGTAGGTTGATCAATGAAATAATTAAATGCCCTTGGGCCAGTCAACACACTTTCAGATGTGACAGCAATATTTGACCCAACTACTACATCGGCAAAAACTCCTAGGCCGCTAAGGCTAACGTTACCTTCATCACCAGATTCGATACCATCCAAAGAGCCAGTGATGGTAGTAGCTGCTGTTTTATCATATGTTTTGCTGGCTGCTACCGCGTTTATGATTGTTAACTTTTTTTGCCTTATAGTTAGGATTACTGGCGTTCTGGCACTGGCACATCCATTAGAATTTTCCGTCTCTGCATAGTAAGTATATGTCCCGAAATCAACTGGAGTGGTTGGCGTATACGAAAGACCTGTCGTAATTGATGTACCACCAGTTGAGGTAGTATACCATTTAACGATTTGACCTGAAGGAACTGTTACACTTAAAGTTCTATCTGGTTCATCATCACCATATGTAAAGGATTTATTAACTGGGTTTAATGGGGCATTAGCAGGAGGATTTACAGTAAAAGATGCTGCCGAAAAAGCAATTCTATTACCTGCCTCTACTCTAATGAATCTTCCACCCCCAATTGAGGCACTTGTTAAAATAAATGTGCGAGTTCCAGCATTATTAGAGGCATTGGTAGTTGTGATTGTTCCCAACCTCTCTACAAATTGACGCTGAGGATTTTGAGAATTCCCGCTATAAACTTCAACTGTGTGAACCCTTTCACCGCTTTGGGCATTGGTTATACTGACTGTGATTGAACTACCAACACAGAAGGAGCCTGCGGGAGTAAAAGTTACATTTTGTGCTTTAACAAAAGAAGTGCCAACAAGTGACAAGAATGTTATAAGTAGCACTACTAATGAAATCTTCTTATAAAAAGAATTTTTAATAAAAATATTTTCGCATAAAATCCTACTGATTACACGAAGATTACTGGAATAAACTACCTCCTTTTCTGAGAAGCATTTAGAACCCAAACCACCTTCATTAAATAAGTATACATTCTTCATAACAAATTTTTATAAAACTTTTATTTATTAAACAGTACCTACATTTTCTTGTACTTATTACACAAATTTGAACAAAATAATTCATCAAATCCAGCTATCTCGCTTATGCATTCATGATACAAGAAGTTAGCAATAAATGAATTAAAGTTTAATTTATATATATATTATCCAATTTTGATTTACAATTTTCTTTATTTTATTGATAGAAGAAAGGTTTTACCTTTAGAATTGTTCTATAAAAGAAGCCACATACCTCTAGAAGATAGTAGTAAGAAGCAAAAGAAACTTCTTTAAATTTTCATATATATTTAATAAGATTATTTAAAAATTTATACAACACCTTTCTCCAAAGTGAGTAAGTCATCCACAAGTTTGAAAGTACATCAATAAGCCTTTTGCTTACATCTCCGCAAGCCTAATCCTAGCTTTGCCGGGAACTTGCCTCTTAATGCTCCTATTATCATATGAAATTTGAAGCTTTTTACTTAATAAATGTTGGGAGCCAGGGTACCTCCAAGATGGAATATGGCTCGAAGCAGAGATGGACTAGAAGAACTTACCAGAACTGGCAAAATGCTTTTCAAGTTAATTGGACCTGTCATACAGTTGCTTTCTCCACTTCAGAAAAAAGAATTTCACGCCTATGCTACTTCTTTGCTAAAAAAGAAAAGAGACTGCCTCTTGAGTAGGCAGTCTCCTTCTGAATTTGAAATTAGAATAAGAATCAATGCTTGACCACTCTAATAACCTCCGTTCCAGTTTCATTTTCCAGACGTAACGTGTAAAAACCACTCACCTGGCTACTCAGGTCCAAAAGCAAAGCTCGTCCTCCAGCAACCTGCAACTTCTGCTGCAGCACCGTTTTGCCATTGCTATTATAGACTGTGAGGGTTCCTTGCCCACTCGATTTTGAGGAAGTCACGTACACCTTGTCTGAAGTTGGGTTAGGGTAAGCCTCAAGCGAAGCCTGGCTTGTCGCCCTTCCGGCTGCTTTCACCGCAATCACTTTGGAGTACTCGAACTTGCCGTCAAAGTCCACCTGCTTCAAGCGATAGTAGACGGTACCGGCCGGGGCTGCGGCATCAGTAAAGCTATATTCCTGCGCCACGTTGGTTGTCCCGTTACCCTTTACTTGCCCAAGGCTCCGGAAAGATTTTCCGTCTTGGCTGAGCTCTACCTTGAAGTAGTCATTATCCTTCTCAGATGCGGTGGACCAAGCCAAATTCACCACATTCCCAGATCTACTGCCTGTGAAAGTTGTAAGTTCAACTGGAAGAACTCCGGGAGTAGAGGCTAAAGCAGTAGAATAAACAGCAAATACCGAAAGGGAGGACAAACCAGGCCTTTCAACAGAGAAGATACTGTTTACAGCAACTGGCTTAGGAATTGTTGGGCCATGACTCCAATAAGCCAGATTCACATATTGTCCCAAATGTATGTTAGGTTCAGAGCCAAACCCTAATGCAGCATCTGTTGATGTCCAGTAAAGGGCAACCTTCATTTCATTTTCCGCAGAATCTGTTAGATTTTCCTCCTCAACAAACCAAGTTTTATTGACTGCCTTAGAATCAAATTTAACTCCTGAGGGATTCCCACTTGCATCATAATGGCTCCATAATTCATTTATAGTACGAACTTTAAAATAATCCTCATTCCCGTTTATAAGAGTTAACCTTACAGGAGAAATAGTAGTAACACCAATTGGAATCATGGAACTTCCTCCCGCTGTCAATTTCATTCTTACAGAACCTTTTCCGGTGGTTTTGATGAAGCTGTTTGAATCATAAATAAAATTTGGGTCAACTACTGTTAAATTGTGGCTTTTTAAATCTAACTTACCTCTATTTATTAAAGAAAGAGTTCCTTTTACAGTTACCTCTCTCCCTATTTCCCTATTCACCCCATCCTCATTCCTTCCATCAATAATCAAATTCTCAAATTCCCCAAACTCGTTCCCTGCTGTCTTTAACCCATTATAAACAATAGTACTACTTGGACTGAGAGTGCCAAAGGTGGGCAAAGTACCTGTATTGATTATTAACTTAGCTGTTCCCTCTAAATCTATAGACCCAGTCAAAACTCCATTTAAAGTGAGTGTCTTTCCTGTCTCAACTATAATTTTGGAGCCTTCTCCACTTACAGTTAAAGGGCCTTCTAGAGATATATCATGCTGTACAATAAACCTCTGCCAATTACTAGTAAAATCTGAAGATGTTTGTCCAGTACCATTTCTATTTATGGCCCAAGTAGTTACATCTCCTTCAGTAAAAGAAACCAATGGTTTATTATAGAAATTTCTTACTGGAATAATCTTAACATTATCTATTGCTAAATCATCTTCGGATCCTGAACTACCGTTTGTATGGGAGTCTACAAAGCGGATAAAGATTTCTTCTTGATCTGCTAGCGAAATATTAGATATAAGAGTTTTGTGATTTACTGGTGCAACTAGTCCAGCGGTAGTACCTGGCAATGCATTATTAGTAAAAAGTTTTCCATTTTCAATTTGGGTCCAGCCGGTAGTACCGGTAAAAGTACCTTCCACTCCACTTGCCCCCTTCCTATAGGACATTACCATTCCATTCGGTGTGTCCCCCGTTCCATTGTAAATAGTTTTAAGATCAAACTCAATATTGATTTGATTTAAGTCCTTACCCGTCGTATTCCTTAGCCGCAGAATTGCATATACAGGTCTGTTATTTTTATTCACTCTAAATCCAATTGATCTGTCTTGACTCGCTGGGGAACTACCAAAGTTTACCATAAACAATTGTTCGGGTCCATTTAATTTATCAGTGGTTGGGCCAAGCACCTTCATAGTAGTGAGTGCATTATTTGTCACAATTCGGGTGTACCAACCTAACACATGATTAGTATTATTATCTGCCCAACTAGTATTGTTGCCTATTCCATCAAAATTTTCAGAATAACCCGTTGATGTCAAAAGCGCCTGTGCATTCGCAGCCATTTGAATGGCGAGCAAACATAGCATCAAACAAAAAACTTTGGAATTATCGTACAGTTTTTTCATATAAAAATCATATTATTATACTTAAAATAAAATGCAACCAATAACACATTGTATTAAGTACACAAATTTGATCAAAAAAATTCATCTATTCCATAGATGTTCTTTATGATAAACTGGGCTACAAAAATCGATTTAGATTTAATTAAGTTAACTTAATATTATAAAATTTATATAAAATTATATACTTTTAAAGGCTTAATGGCTAACAAAAGGCACAACATCTAAAATTGTTTTATTTAAAAAGATTCCTTAATTGTTTCAGTTACTGAGGCAAACCCCAAATATATCTTTGTATATTTATAGTAATTTCAATAGTTTATTGAAAAAATCATATAACAAATTTCAACAAAGGCAGTACTTTACCTTCAAACATAAACCTTAAGGGAGCATGCGTTCAGCTTTGTTGGATGTTTATAGCAAGCCCAAACTAAACTTGAGCTGGAAGCCAGCTTTTAGAAAGTGATTTTATAATATAGCATCTGCTTCTAAGCAATTAAGGAATGCTAAAGGCCAAGACGCAACTTAAAGATGAAAACAGGAAGGAGGCAGAGAGAAGGACTATAAGAGACCAGACAAAATCTTTGAAAAAGCAACTCAGTCTATTATCTAACCGTTTTCTGCATTGTAAACAGAAAATATGTACAAGCTTAAGGCACCAGCTACCCTTTTGCCTAAAAAGAAAAGAGACTGTCTATGGGTGCAGACAGTCTCTTACTTAACTGATAATTAGATTAAGAATCAAAGTTTTACTATTCTTGAAACCTGCGCTCCGGTAGATGTTTCTAGGCGCAGCGTATAAAAACCGCTTGCCTGTTCATCCAGGTTCAAGAGCAAAGGCTGGCCTTTCTCCACCTGAACCTTTTGCTGCAGGACTATTTTACCATTGCTATTATAGACAGTAATGGCTCCTTGCCCTGAAAGAGCAGCAGGAATAATGTACACATTGCCCGTAGTTGGATTAGGATAAGCCTGCAAAGAATGCTCAGAAGCAACCAAACTATCTGTCTCAAAACTGTCTAACTCTAAAGATTGCATGCCAGAGGTACTTACAGCGCCAATTTTGTTTACTATCTTTTTCCCAATATAGCTACCCACCTTGAAAGTGGAATTACTCGCATCCACTGCGGCCCCCCTTTGCATGCGGTAATAGAGAGACAACACACTTGAACTAGTGTAAGTACTTAGCACCTTCAAGTCCCACACAGTTCCTTGACCAATCACCTCGGATACCGGCACCTCTACCCCGCCCGATTTTATGGAGAAGCCTGTTTTAGTCAGAGAAACCGAACGGTCAAACACAACTCTTACTTTATTAGAACCCGTAAGGGTAGCACTCACGATTTTTGGAGGAAGCACATCTAAGGCTGGATTGGCAAACGTCTTTTTCACCTTGTACAAATTGATCAAACCGGTAGATGAATTGAAAGACACCTTGTCCAAGCTGCCACTTTTAACACTCACCGAAGTGACATTAGCTCCTTTAATCAAAAGCGAGACATCTCTGAACCTGTTGTGCTCTGGTATTTTCGAGTAGTTCAAAGTAATGATCAACTTTTTGGCCGTAGCATCATAGGTGGATGTTCTGACCAGCAATCTTTTCACCTCGAAATACTCAATCAACTCCTGCAAGGAAGGAACCCAAACCCTGTCCTTAGAGGCCGTTTGCAAATAGTCCATCAACTCTGCCCATTTTGGAAGATCGGGCCCATGAGTACCTAATCTGAACATTTGTGGAGTAGCAGTGGTTGCATTTAAAAGCAGCAGACGGTCTATCTTTTCTTTGAAGGAGTTTGTGGTGGTCTGATCCCATTTATCATTGAAGGACCTGTGCGTGTAAAGCATTTGAGTCCAGTCTGGAGACAGGGCCGCGTACCCACTGAACAAAGAAGCGTCATCCCTTCGGGTTTGCGTTGTTAATCCAATATAACCCAATTGTTTGGCAGTGGGCTGGTAGCCTTCGTCATTGGTGGGGGTAACCGCTACCCTGATCCGGTAAGGAAGCCCCGCCGCTGCCATCTTAGAGTAGAAAACCTTGGTGTTTTCGTGGATGTTTTTGGCAATATCGCCATCGATTAAAGTATTGCCTGCACTGTGGGCATAGCCGTGGTTTTCTAGGGTCCAATTATTTCCCACCAAAAGATTTAGGCCTTCCTGGTTTATCTTCTTTCCAGCAGCATTGTTCACAACCTGGTCCTGGTTATAATTATTAAGGAAGTTCAAGGCAACAGCCCCGCGGTAGTTGATTTTATTTCCACAGCCATCTGTAAAGAATTTACCGGGATAGGTAACTCCATTTGATGCAGTGCCTCCGTTCAGGACTCTAAAGACATCCACTGCTTTGCCGCTATTGTCATCCATCTCGAAGTTGAACACGCCTGCTTTGTTATACTTCAGGTTGGCATAGGCTGCGGTTGGAGTACTAGTGACATTACTTAGACCTATCTCAATTACCACTGTTTCTGGAGAGGTCTCTAAAACCATGGAACTCTCCTTGAATGCCACCAAGTCGGGCTGGGCGGTTAATTGCTTACCAGGGTATGAGACGGATCCCGAAGGAAGAAGAAAAGTAAAATTTTGTTGCCAAGGAAAGTTGATAAGGTTCCCACTAAAAGCACTACTCTGCAAAAAGAACAAACAAAAAACTAAACACAAAAGCTTCTTTGAAAAACGCATTAAATTCATGAAAAACACAATTACTTTAAACAACTAGGACATTTGCATGTCAAGGATTTCGACAAACCCTATAAAGTTGAGGATAATTGTATTTAATTCAATGAATTCCAGTGAAACACTAACGCCTTTCCATTCTTCGGTTAAATCCTATTTGACAATCCCAGAAAAAGGCACAGACTAGATTTTTATTTATTTAATTCAATACTTTATTAGTAAATAAGCAAGGCAAACTTGAACACAAGCTACTTGGATTGTTTAATAAAAATTAACTGTGGTATTTAGTTACATTTCTTTTCAAAATTCTAAAAACCTGCCTTATACAAAGCTATTTTATTAAACCGCTTATAATTATACTTCTATTCTGCTGATATCGGAAAATACATAAAAAGAAGGAGAAAATTATTGCAACAAAATACTTCATTAACCTTTACTCACCCCTTCTCAAAAACACTTCATGCCTAAATACCGGAGAAAAGTAAAAAGACGCCCAAGAGCCAAAGACGAACATTTGAGCTCCCATATTGCATAAAGGCCACAACAGAGAGTAAAACAAACTACCCACCTCCTTATCTCTCGCTTCGGTAAAGAACCAAGTTCAAAGGCCTACCCTATGCTTTAGATCTTACTTTTACTACCTAATCTATTTTCGACCTACTTTTCAGGAAACAGGCATAAAGCACCAAGCATTCAACTTCTTTGCTGTGAACGGTACTTTTTCATTAGAAGTGTGAAACACTAAAAGGACCAAAACAGCAAGGGCCACCTCTATAAAGAGGTGGCCCTTGCTGTTTTGGAATAAAACAGATTCCTTATTGCTTTACTACGCGAGTTGTAACTTTGTTGACATCAGTCTGCACCTGTAGGTAGTAGACACCTGCAGCTTGGGCAGATAAATCAAGAGCAATTGGCTCCCCAACTTTCAATTCAACTTGCTTCTGTGAAATCGCACGACCATTTGCATTATACAAGGTCACTGTGGCAGCACCTTCCAGTTCAGCAGAAGTAAAGAATACTTTCCCTGAAGTTGGATTAGGGTATACACTCAAAGAAGCTTGAGCATTAGTCTTACCATCTGCTTTCAAAGCAATTACCTTGGAGTACTCAAATTTGCCATCAAAATCAACTTGCTTCAGGCGGTAGTACACAGTACCTGCTGGAGCAGAAGCGTCTACGAAGCTATAGCTCTGCAATACATTGCTGGTTCCGTTTCCTTTCACTTGGCCAATAAGAGCAAAGGCCTTACCATCTTGACTACGCTCTACTTGGAAGAAGTCATTATCTTTTTCAGCAGCAGTAGCCCACTTTAACTGAATCCCCCCTATTTTTTGAGAACCAGAGAAATTGATTAACTTAACAGGAAGCGGGACATTTGCACCTGCACTTCGGAAAGAGTAATTTGTAGTACTCACAGTAGACTCTTCACCGAAAGCTTGAGAATCAAATAAATCTACAAGACCATTTCTATTTACGTCTCTGTACAATGCTGGCAAACTACTTTTAGTACTTAATAAATTAAGCCTAGAGTCAGAAGCATAAGCCAACCAAATTGGACGCCCATTCTTCTCCGGCGTAAGGGTGTAAATTGTTTTATCATTTACCCTTTCTCCAAACTCACTTGCCATTTTGATAAAGTCATCTTCAGATTTACCATCACCATTTTTATCGAACGCTTCTTCAAAATCCAAAAACAGGTCATTGTCACTATCTAGATCAAGGAAGTCTGGATTAGAATCACCATCTGTATTAAGAGGAGTCAAAGCAGCACCACCACTTATAATAACATCGTATGCATCATCAATACCATTCCTATTGATATCTAAACCTTTCTTAACTACCATTCTATTTTGATCTTGCGCCTCCAAGACATCTGGCAAACCATCATTGTCACTATCAAGATCTAAGAAGTTAAACAAATCATCCTGGTCCATATCCCTGTCTTTAGTAAATAATGGGTTAGCAGCAAGAGCATCATTTATACCATCTAGATTCAGGTCATTTAAGAACATAAAAGCTACACTGTATTGGCCATTTAAGGTCATATCTGCCGGCAACACCCCATTGTTAGCCTCAACTGCATCTACTATTCCATCTCCATCAGAATCAAGGTCTAAAGCATTTGGTATTCCATCCCCATCCTTATCACCATTTAGCAATGCATTCTCCCCTTGCACAGCATCTATCATCCCATTTCTATCTGTATCAGTTTGAACAGAGTAAAATGAAACAGGGTATTGACCACTTAGAGTCATATTAGACTTCAACACGCCATCATTTGCTTCAACAGCATCTGGAATACCGTCATTATCGCTATCCAAATCAAGTGCATTGATTAGACCATCACCATCAACATCTAAGCTAGCACAAACGCCTTTGTTATTCAGGAAACTTCCTATACTTGCACAGAACACAGGATCTTTGTAGTTGGTTAATCCATCATTATTCTGGTCTCCAAATGGATTGATGAAGTTACCATTATTGTCTTTACCTGATTCAACTAGGTTTGAAATGCCATCATTGTCACTATCTAAGTCACTGGCATCAGCAAACCCATCACCATCAGTATCAAGTAGAGAGAAATTAATCTCAGAAATCTTTTGTTCATTCATACTTGCACCTGTACTGGCAGAGTAACCAAAGTAAACCATTGGGTTGTTACCAAAGACATTTGCAATTAAATCTGAACTATATTCTGTTCTTAAGCTATTGTCAAAGTAAACAGAGAGCTTATTGGTTGCTTTATTCCAAATGATTTTAACCAAATGGTTTGCCCCATCCTCTACGTTTACTGGAGCAGCAGTTGTACCTTTCATTGGAACAACAGGAGTAACAGGGGCTCTTTCTTCTCCGTTTAAGAATACAGCAAGGTGATCATACACCGGCTCAATACTTGCTGCCACTGCTGTATTTTGCCATGTATCAAACTCAACTACTACAGAAGGGGAGATACCACCTGTTCTTGGATTTGCAGTACTTGCGCCGTGCCCTACCCCTAGGCCTTCTCCGGTCTGCCCGTAAGCGAAAAGAGGATTACTGCCATGCCGCTGCAAGGCAAAAGCAATACCATCTGCTCCATTGGCATCTATACTCCCAAAGTTTGCTTTGAACGTGATTTCAAAAGACTTAGAAAGGTCCACAGGGGTAGTCTTCCAAACCTCCCCTCTTTTATTAGCCTCAGCCGTTGTTAGCCTGTAGTTATTATCACCTAACTTAAATGCTTCATTGTTAATTTGGTAAATGTCATCATTTACATCTATAACAACAGGTGCATCTATAGAGCCATTTAATCTGATAATACTGGAGTATTTTCCTACAACAACTTTATTTGTATTAACAGCTATACTTCCATCAGGATTTAACCTCAGGAAGCTAGGTAAAGCAGTAGCCCCTGGTGCAAGGGTAGCTGTTGATATTGCAGCTCCACTAGAAAGAACAGCCGTACCTACCACTGTATTTGGTTTTAAGGCATAAATAGAATAATGCTGCGAGATATAATTATAAGAAGCCGTTGCATTATTAATTACAATAGTCACTTCTGCATCTGATTTACCCCCAGCTGCATCTAGTATTTTAATGATCTTTGTGTAAGCACCTGCGGGAATAGCAGCGGATCCATTTCTTGTGATGGCCCCAGTAGTAGGATTTAACGTCATCCAGCTTTCTAAACCTGTTGCTGAAGCATTGACTATTGCCCCATCCAAATCACTTACCGTAGCTAATGTCACTCCCTGGCCAACATTTGTAAAGAACGTGTTGGTAGTAGTATAAACAGCCTCTCTATCATTTACAATGTTGATGACTACTGTTATGTACGACTTACCTCCTTTTGCGTCAACTGTGTTGATATACCTTGTGTATTCACCTGCACTTAGCTCATCAATGTTACTAACAGTGATTGCTCCAGTAGAAGGGTTAAGAGCCATTCCGTTGGGCATTACTGTTACTGCAGATGCAGACACAATTCCTCCATCTGCATCTGCAAGGGTAGCTAATATAATGCCATTTGACAGTGCGTCTTTATTAAAAGATGTTTTAGCCACTGAGTAAACCGAAGCATTGTCATTAGGGATAGGAATAGTGTAAATAGCCGTTCCTGAGCTAATAGCTCCTTCGTTGTTGGTTGCCTGGAAGCTAAATGTCACACTGGTAGTGCCAGATCCAAGATTTGGATTTGGTTCAAAAGTTAATCCTGCCAATTGTCCGTTTGTAGCAGAATATGTGCCCGCCGTGGCCGGAGAACCATTAATGCGCAATGTACCGGCACTAGCAGTAGGCAAATTAGAAATAATGAAACTAGAGATAGTTGTTTCTAAAATAGCTGTAGCAGTCAAAGGATTTATTGGTTTCTCTCCAGCAGTTTTTGGAATAGCCACCGTAGTAACGTTGCTTACAACTGGTCTTTTACTATAGACCGGAATAGAATAAGTAGCCTGGTTGGCGGCGGTTGTAGTGTTTCCATCCCCATTTCTTGCAACATAAGTGAATGTAGCAATACCTTCGTAAGAAGCGGAAGGCGTAAACCATAAGAAGACAGTGGCACTATTCACCGTTGCCGCAGTTGATCCAACTAATGTTTTGACACCTGTCGGGGTAGTGCTGTAATGAAGTTGACCTTGGGTAGTTGCTGGTCTTACAATGATATATCCGTTTATTGCCCCACCTGTTGCAGAAGGAGATGGTATGCTGATTTCACCTGCTGTATTTAATACAGGACTAATGATCATACTAGTTGGGGAGGGAACAGGAGCCTGCCCGACCGGAAGATAGTATGTGGCTGGAGTAGAATTATTTACTCCATCATTCACAACGTAAGTAAAGCTATGCGTGCCATTAACAAGTGTAGCAGTTTGATTCCCCTGTTGTGAAGTAGGAGGCGTATAGAAAAGATTTTGCACCTCTGATGCCGATAATATATCACCAACCACTAGCACCCCTGTAACATTTCCTTTATGCAAACTACCACTTACTCCCCTATTACCACCTCCAACTCCAAGGTTTAGATCAGTTATTATATAAGTAAGTACCTGTCCCTCGGCATCCGTACCTTGAAGCGGGCGAATGAGCTGTCTTCCAATATTGTTAATTCTATTAGCAGTTACGTTACTAGCAACTGGCGCATAATTAGTTTGTGCGAAAGCATTGGAAACTGCAGTAAAAGCAATAAGTACTAGCACAATGGTGGCAACTTTACCTAAATAATTAATTCGGTAATATTTGCCTTTTTTAAAAACTGACGCAACTATTAGCAGCCAGTGTAAACATGATTCATTAATGAAGCCATCACTGGTTGAGTACAATTTTTTCATAAAATGGGTAATAGGCATTGTAAATTATTGTATTACTTAGTTATCTCTTTTAACTAGTCCTACAAATTTGGTGATCCTATCTATCAATCCACCACTTTTATAAATTGTACTTATCCCGCAAACGTACATAAACATGCATTTTACCACGTAAGGCGCATGTTTATTAAATTCTATCAAACACAATTAGAAATATGTATCAATAGGCATTAAAACAATTTTCGATCAAAATAATCATATTTGCATAAAGCTTAATCGATGTAAATACATATAACTCTTCCCATCTTGACATTGCCTAAGTTTCTTTTATAAGGTATAAATTTAATTATTTAAACCATATAACCTTTAGTTGAAATATAAGTATATTACTAGATTAAACCATAGACATTTATTGGATAGTTTCTAAAATTAAGTATGCATGCATACTTAATTTTAGAAACTATCCAATAAAATCAAACTATACTTGTCTAAATTTTGTATGAAACACCCTAAACTAATAAGGCTCAGACCTCTTTCCTACTCAGGTAAAAACACATATTTTGGAGTGAAATGAGTAAAGAGTTTCAATGCACAACAAAGGCCTTTATGAATAGTAGATTCTTTTTTGGATCAAAAACCTAAGCTTTAATCAAGTTTCACTTACTTAACCAGTTGTTATCTAATTAAGTGAAATAGCATAGAGCAATAGAGGAAGGTAATTACCTGTAAATAGGAAGTTCAAATAAGTTGTAACAAAAAGCCCGTTGCCATAATATATTAAATTTTTAATATATTATGGCAACGGGCTCTAACAAGATCATGTTACTAGTAACTTTTATAAACTATTAAAAAGACAGCCTTTATAGAACATCTCATCCATGCCCATTAGAAATAAAGAACTTAAAAGAGTAAGTAGAAATCAGAACCTTAAAGAAACAAACTCAACAATCATCCTGAAGCCATCTCTTTTAGGGTTTTTCCTTGTTCTAAGCTATTAACAGGTAACGCATTATACCAAAACGCAACTTCTACTTAACTAATTACAAATCCATAAGAATTATTCAACAAGAACCTTAAGCAGCAAGGCTAAAGCCCTATTATATATAATATTTCCTCGCCTTTTTATTCTATTAGCAGTACTACTTCATCTTCTTTTCAAAGTTGAATGAACCATAAAGAAAAATGAGCGGTTACGATAGTGCGTAGCACAAGGTTACGTTGCAAACTGTCTTTAACTCAAAACGATTGACTATGCGATCAACGAATTTCAAAAAAGCCGTCTCATTTTTTGCCTTGGCCTCAGTATTCTCCATGGCAGGTTGTCAGAAAGACGAGCTTTTAGAAGAAACGGCTCCTGCGCCGACTCCTCCTGCTACTTCTTCTAAAACTGTAGAAGGCAAGTACATTGTTGTCATGAAAAACGGCAGTGCCGCTTCTAAACAAGAACTAAGAGAGCGTTTATTCCAGAGATTAGGCATCAACAAGAGCCGAGTGAGCGATGTGTTTGATGGCGCATCAGACGGGTTCACGGGCAATTTTAGCAAAGAGGAGGTTCGCCAACTAATGCAAGATGAGAACGTAGCGTACGTTGAAGCAGAACAATCAGTGAAGTTAGGGGATGCAGTAGCTACTCCTCTAGCCGAAACCACTACCAGCACTACTATCACTTCCCAAACTATTCCTTGGGGCGTTGCCCGTGTAGGTTACGGCGACGGTACCGGTAAAACGGTGTGGGTCATTGACTCAGGCGTACAGTCTACGCACCCAGACCTGAACGTAGATAAAATCCGTAGCAAATCTTTCATCTCAGGTGTTACCTCTTGGGAAGATGGTTACGGACATGGCACAGGAGTAGCCGGTATCATTGGAGCCAAGAATAACAATGTAGGTGTTGTGGGAGTTGCCGCAAACGCCACCATTGTAGCGCTGCGTGTATTTGATAACGCTGGCGCTGGTACGCTTACCCGTATCTACTCAGCCTTAAATTATGCGTATACCAACGGCAAAGCTGGAGACGTGGTAAACATGAGCCTCCGGGTAGCTGCCTCCACCATGCTAGATGATTTGGTAAAGAAAGTTGCTGCCAAAGGAATGTTTGTAGTAGTAGCCTCTGGCAACAGCTACATTGACTGCAAGAACGATTCTCCTGCCCGCGTGGTAGCACCTAATGTATACGTGGTGTCTAACATGGACTCCTTCGGCAAGTTCAACCCCTCTTCCAACTATGGTGCTTCGGTGAAGTTTGCTGCTCCAGGCACTAACATCAAAACTACCTGGAAAGGAAGCGGATACGTTTCTGGAAACGGAACGTCCTACGCTGCGCCGCACGTAGCGGGTATTCTGGCCCTCACTGGTGGACGCGTAAACTCGCAAGGCTCGGTAACCAGCGATCCAGACGGAAAACCAGATCCAATTGCATTGAAATAGCCTACACCAGTAGCTATAAAACAGAGAGGCCCGTCCAGAAGACGGGCCTCTCTGTTTTATAGCTACTGGTAAAATCAACCATCTTTCAGTACCTAATTCTTCGTGTAAAAAGAAAACCCGTCACTCATTTTAGGCTTGTTTTCCGAAAAGGAGGCCTAAAACAATCTGGGAGAACAGTACCTATGGAGCTTCTTAGATTGAGTTCCAATGCCAAGGATTCTTATCCCATTTATCGCTCTTCAATGATAAGAACACCTTCATGCCAACCACTTCACCTACTTAATCCGAAAGAATTTGATCACACAAAACAACTTTGCTTAATAGACGAAAGCTGGGCAAAGCAAATCTGTGCAGGCTAGACATTCAACCTTTTTGTATAAAAAGAGTATTCAGAATATCATATAGTTCTCTGGTGTAAACCAATCTTTTATAACTGACTTAAAAAATACTAATATGAAAAATTTACAAGCATACTTCTTTTCGTTCATGTTGCTCCTGACCATGACGCTTTCCAGCTGTGACGTCATCGGGGATATCTTTCAGGCAGGTATGTGGACGGCCGTTATCATCATCGTGATCGTGATCGCTTTGATCATGTGGCTACTCCGTAAAATACGGGGAGGGGGAAGAAACCGGTTATAGGCTCCATTTACTCCAACAGCCCTTAAACAGAGAAGGCCACCTTGTGCAGGTGGCCTTCTCTGTTTAAGGGCTGTTGAGATTATCTCTTACGTTGTTCTGGCATGGTTCCCAGAATCCAGTCCCAAAGCGGGGAAGAAACACCGTAGGCCCGTTCAGGGTCTTTGTAGTGGTGAATGCTGTGATGAATCCAGAGCTGTTTCAGGAAGTTCTTAGGTGGGGCATAGGCGTGCACGGCGTAGTGCACAAAAAGGTATAGCGCGTACCCAAAAAGGAAACCGGCCACCAAACCAAACACCATCGTCCCGAAAATCAATTTGAACACGAAAAAGAAAAACGAGGCGATAAACAAACTCACAATGGGCGGCATGGCCAGCCGGGTCTTGTCTTTTGGGTAGTCGTGGTGGTTTCCATGGAACGTGTATTGGATGTTCTTCTTGAACTCATTGGTAGGCTCCATATGGAAAATGTAGCGATGGGCCATGTACTCTACCAAAGAGAATAGAAGCCAGCCTGCTATAAAAAGCCCTACGGCAGACAGCACATCCAGAAAGCCGTACCTGAAACCATACATCAGCAAACCAATAGCGATGACCAGGAAGATAGAAATTGGAATGGCGATGTGCGTGTGGGTAAGTCGCTCCAGCACCGGATTCTTGAAAAGAGTCGCAGATCCTTTATGATTCGGTTTCATAGTAAGTGAAAATTAGAAGAAACGTTTCTTGCTGTGAAACGTGCAAAAATAATCAAAATTATCCAGAACCGGCCACCCATTAGACATCAGGGGGCGAGAAGAAGCTGTACGATGGCCTGAGCAACGTCTGCCACAGAACCCTCGGCGGCGGGCACCACCAGAGATGCTTTCTTGTAAAACACCTCGCGTTCTCGCAGAGTTTCAGAGAGATAACGCAATAACTCAGCAGAACTTTTATCGCGTAGCAAAGGCCTTGCCTGCAGATCCTGGCTTGATAACCGGTCTACTAAATTCTCCGGTGAAAGCCGCAGATAAATTGGCTTGCCATGGGAAACCATGAAATCCATGTTCTCGCAGAAGCAGGGCGCCCCGCCGCCGGTAGCCAGCACCAGGTTCTCAGGTCGGGCGGCCGCCAGGCGCAAAGCCTTGGCTTCGGCTTGCCGAAAGTATGCCTGCCCCTGTTGTTCAAACACCTGAGGCACGGTTTGCTTTTCCTGCTCTTCAATCAAGGTGTCCAGGTCCAGGAAGTGGTAGCCTAGCTCCTGGGCCAGCACCTTCCCCACCGTAGATTTTCCGCAACCCGGCATTCCTACCAGAAAAATTTTAGATGCCGGATTGCTTTGAACGGAGGACATAACCAAAGTTTTGGATGGGTGAGGGTGAAATTGCGCAATAAATGGGTGTGAATGAAAGAAGAATCTGGTTAATGCGATTTAGGCTTGTTTTTCAGAAATGGACCTTAAAACGATCATTACCTTATTCCCTCCAACTTTCCATCCTTTATTGCACCTTTTCCTGTACTTCCTGCAACGTGGGGGTGTTGTTGTAATGCCATTTGCCCACCACTACGCCGTTCTTGAACAGCAACAATCCCGGATTGGAGCGGATCATGGTTTTCAGGACGGTGGCATCGGCGAAGAAATAAGGGGCGGACAAGTTGACCTCGTGCCGGAACACATCGAACTCCTGACTGCTGCTGGAAGTAATCACTACGGGCACCACCTTTGGGCTTTGGTCTTTCTCCAGTCCGGCCAGCAAGGCGTTGATTTCTTTGAAGCTCTCGTGATCTGCCTTGTTCACATCTTTCACCAAAATCAGGAGCCGGTTGCCCAGGAACATTTCCTGGGTGAAATCGCCTTGGTCGTTCCAGATGTTGAAGTCCGTGATCTTGGGCCCATCCTCAGGGTTAAGCGGCACCATCTGCTTGAACTTGTAAGTGGTATCGGTTGGATAGTTTGCAAAAGTGGTTTCCTGGCCGTTCTTCACCATTACGTATTGGTACCGCAGCGGGGCAGAGGGCTTCATCAACTTAGGGATATTGGCTCCTACCCGGTACGCCCTGAAATCCAGGAACGGCTCGTTCCGATAGGCATAAACGCTAATAGTCAAAGAGAAAATCAGGGAAACCAACACAATGGCACCGGTGACACCTCGGTTGATCTGGCCCAGGGAAAGCAACTGCCGCTGGGTGAACAGCAACAATAGGATGAGCACCAGCAAGATGATGTCTTTGGTGAACGACTCCCACGGGGTCAACTTGATCGCATCCCCGAAGCAACCGCAATCGGTTACTTTGTTGAAGTACGCCGAGTAGAACGTGAGCGAAGTAAAAAACAGGATCAAAACAAAGAGCAGCCAAAGCACGGTGTTCAGTTTCCAGCGCACCAGCAAGGCCACGCCCAGCACCACTTCCAGTGTACTCAGAAAAATGGAGAGGTACAAGGCAAAGGGCTTGAGCGAAAGAAACACCGAGGAGAAATCCACAGAGAACACCTCAAAGTATTCCTCCAGCTTGATAGCGGTGCCCACCGGATCATTCAACTTGATCAGGCCCGAGAAAATGAACAATCCGCCTACTACAACCCAAGCGAATCTACTAAGCAGACGGAGTACCATGGTTAGGATAGTTTAGTTTTATCAGGCAGAAAACGGCATAGTTGAGCATGTCACGGTAATTGGCCTCCACTCCTTCAGACACCAGCGTGTGGCCGGCATTGTCTTCAATCTGTTTGGTGCGGTATATCTTCATGAGAATCAGATCGGTCATGGACTCCACGCGCATGCTGCGCCAAGCCTCGCCGTAGTCATGGTTCTTGTCTTCCTGCAAAGCCTGCGTTTTCCTGATCTCCTCCTCGTACAGTTCCCGAACCCGCTCCACCGGCAATGCCTGCTCCATTTCGCCCTGGTCTAGCAGTTGTTCCTGCATCAAGGCAATCACGCAGTAGTTCACGATGGCCACAAACTCAGAGGCGATATCGTCCTGGATCTTCTGCGTGCCTTTCTCCTGGATAGACCTTATGCGCTGTGCCTTGATAAAAATCTGATCGGTGAGGGAAGGCAGACGAAGAATTCGCCAAGCGGTGCCATAATCCTGGGTTTTCTGTAAAAACAGGCGCTGGCATGCTTCTATCACGCGGTTGTACTCCTGGGCAGTTTGGTGAATCAAGTTTTTCGCTTTACTTTTATAGGAAATGGAAATAGGCCAATTGAACGCGAAAGATACACTTTTTTGCAAAAAAACCACCTTAAACTGTGGTGGTCGGTTGGTCTTGTTGCAGCAGCCCACGGTGATGGGTATTCTCAACGCCACGCCAGATTCCTTCTACGCCGACAGCCGCCTGCAAGGCATAGACCAGGCACTGGCCCAGGCCGGGAAGATGCTGGAGGAAGGTGCCACCTTCCTGGACATTGGCGGATATTCTACCCGGCCCGGCGCTCCCGAGGTTTCTGAACAGGAAGAGCTAAATCGCGTATTACCCATTATAGAGGCGCTCTCCAAGGCTTTCCCTGAGGCATTGCTGTCCATTGACACCTTCAGGGCCCGGGTAGCGGAAGAGGCAGTCCGGCACGGGGCACACCTGATCAACGATGTCTCCGGCGGCACCTTAGACGAGGCCATGTTCGCCACGGCGGGCAGGTTGGGAGTCCCGTATATCCTGATGCACATGCGCGGCACGCCGCAGAACATGGCGTCCCTGAACCAATACGAACAGGGGCTCATGGAAGAGGTATTCTCCTTCTTTGCCGAACGGGTGGCGCAGCTGAGAGCAGCCGGCGTAAAAGACATTCTGCTGGACCCGGGTTTTGGTTTCGCAAAAAATGTAAACCAGAATTACCAGCTGTTGCGCCGCCTTAAAGAACTGGAAGTATTTGAGTTACCGATATTAATAGGGCTTTCCCGCAAATCCATGACCTACAAACCGCTGCACGTAGGCCCTGAGGAAGCCCTTACGGGCACAATTGTTGCTAACACCCTGGCGTTACTGAACGGGGCAGATATTCTGCGGGTGCACGATGTGAAGGAGGCGGTACATGCGATAGAGATAGTTAAAAAGATGTTGACGGCGTGATTTCATTGTTTTCCATAGGGTTTTTAGACATAGAGTGGCTGGACATCATTGATGTCTTATTGGTGACGGTGCTTTTGTACCAACTCTATAAACTCCTGACCGGAAGCGTGGCTCTCAAGATTTTCTTAGGCTTGCTCTCCATCTACCTCTTGTACCTGGTGGTGAAAGCCGCCGGCATGGAACTGCTCACCATCATTCTGGGGCAGTTCATGGGCGTGGGCGTTTTAGCGGCGATTATCGTATTTCAGCCCGAAATCAGGCGATTCCTGCTCATGATAGGCAAAACCACCGCGTTCAACAACGAGCGCCTTTTCAAAGGATTTCCGTGGCGCCGCACCGAGAACATAGACAAACTCTCCATCACCCCTTTCATTGAAGCCGCCAAATCACTGGCCGGAAAGAACACCGGCGCGTTGATCGTCTTTGCCCGAAGCTCAGAACTGCGCTATTTCGCGGAGTCCGGCGATGCCATTGACGCCATTGTGAGCAAGCGTCTGCTTATCTCCATCTTCAACAAAAATAGCCCCCTGCACGACGGCGCCGTCATTGTTCAGGGGAACCGCATCAAAGCCGCCCGCTGTATTTTGCCCGTCACCGAAAGCAACGATGTGCCCGCCTCCATGGGCCTCCGCCATCGCGCCGCCATCGGGCTCTCAGAAGTCACCGACAGCGTGGTGCTGGTAGTCTCAGAGGAAACCGGCCAGATTGCCTTGGTACGTAACGGCGAGGTCTACCGCAACCTCTCCGCAGCTGACCTGCGTTCCAAACTCAACCACTTCCTGTTTGACATCGAGCCGAAGGTGGTAGAGAAAGTAGCGGCCGCTTAATAGTCTACTTTCCTTAACTTTTCATCACGTAGCAATGAAAAGCTTCAGCTTGCTGTAACTCTCGGCTTTCCATAGCACCCATTTGAGAACTCCTTCTTACTACTACTGTTTTAAGCCTGATTTCTATAAAATCCCCTCAAAACAGCCAATATTGGTGTGTACCCTAACCAATTCACCTCTCAGACATAAACCTGTTTTTGATTTAAATCTGTAAAACCAGGGCAAAAACTCTGGAAATGAAGGTGTCCTAAAACAAGTAGTTCAGTTCCTCCGCGGTGAAAGCTTTCTGCCGATTCTTGAATTTCTGTTTTACTTTTTTCACCTCTTCTGGGTGTACAGTGCTTGCTTTATTTTTCCAAGACTTCCGGATGTAGCTTAGTAACTCTGCCACGTCTTCCTCTGGCAAATTCTGGCTGTACCCTATCCCGGGCATGTCACCATTGATTTCTGGTGCTTTGTAGACATGCCCGTTCACGTTGACCGGACCAGTCAGGCCATATAACACAATTGCGGCGAGCCTGCTTTTGTTTCCTGTGACCCATTCAGAATGATTAAGAGGAGGCGCCAGAGATTTCACCCCGTTTCCGTCTGGGCCGTGGCAGGTTTGGCAGGAAGTGGCATACATAGCCGCTCCCCTCGGAAATTGTTTTAGCACCGCCTCCTTATTGCGGTTATCCTGTGCCTCTTTCTTATAAGCGAATACCTGCTGTAACTGCCGGTGCAGGGCCGTCGCCGTATCAGGAACAAAAGACAGCATCGCTTTCTGGAAAGATTCTTCCCGCCCTGACAGGCTGCTGATGACCGCATCTGCCACGTACCTGTTAGTTGGGTGCTTCCTTACAACTTGCTTTAGCAAAGAGTTTGCCCCTTCTTGGTCAAAAGGCCTTAGATGGTTCGCCAGAAAAGCCAGGTATGGTGCAACTAGTGTATCAGGTTTATTGACCATTTCTTGGAATACGGGCATAAACTGCTGATAGGTAGCACCACTTAAGATAGAGGGCAATGCACTCAACCCCTGTACTCTAATTAAGGGGTCATGATGTCGCAGCAAAAATGCCACCTCCTCCGCCCGAAGTGCATTCAGACCTTCTAGGGTCCAGAGCGCGTGAGTCACCAGTAAGGGATTTCTAGATTTTACCAGCGCCTGCCGGAGTTCTGGAATAATGCGCCGCGCCTCCTGGTCAATCAAAAGTTGCTGGGCTTTATCCCGTATCCATCCGTTTTCATGACCTAACAGTTTCACCAGCTTTACCGCATCTTTGGGCATGGTCATCTTTCTGACCTTGCTGTTTTTGGGGACGATTTTATAAATACGCCCAGAAAGCAGGGGCTGGGTTAAGTTGCGTTTCGCAATCTCCTTTTTAAGGTAAGGAGTTAGGTAGGTTTTATGCTGAATAATGCCACGGTACATATCCACCACCACCAGACTACCATCTGGGGCATTGTATAAGCTTACCGGCCTGAAACGCTCATCTACGCTGGCCAGGAATTCTTTTCCTTTATAGGCTTGCTTACCCGTTGTAAGGTATCCGTTTGTTTGCAGTGTATTGCGCTTGATGAGGTTAGCCGCCGGCTCAGCCACAAAAACATCTCCTGTGTGCTCTTTCCCAAATAAAGCTCCCCGGTATACCAATGGCGAACTGGCGGCCGTAAAACTCACCAACCTGAGACTATCATCTAAAACTCCTTCCAGATATCCTCTGTTAACGCCCGTAGTGGGCCTGATGGGGTATACGCTGTTATTGGCTACTATCTTCTCATTGAAACCAGCCACGGCTTTTTGGTTCTGGTTTGCAGCGCCGAAGCCGGGCATAAAATAATCGCCCAGCAGATTTTCAGAGTTCGTATTGTAGAATAACCTGCCAGCATCATCCTGGGAGATTCCCCATTGTCCCCTGAAGTGGGTTTGCTGCTTTACCCAGGTATCGCCTACTTTTCGGTAGCGCTTGTCAGACTTGGCGCTGTATATCCAGTTGTCCAGTGCGCGGAGCAGGCCATTTGGTTGATGTTCCACATTGCCTCCTTCGGCGTAGGCTGCATCTACCAGCGTGCGCTTACCGGGCTTGCCTTGCTTTATCTCATAGTACCACAAACTAGGAGGCTCCGCCACTAATATACCATCTCCCACCAGACAGATAGCTCTTGGCATTCTCAAGGAATCAAGAAATACCTTGCGGGTATCTGCCACCCCATCCTGGTTGGTATCTTCCAGAATCACGATTTTACCGGTAGGCAAATCTTCTCCGGCACCGGTAGTATCTGGCATATAGCCCGTCATTTCTACTACCCACATTCGGCCTTGTTCATCAAAAGACAACGCTACCGGGGAACTGACCAGCGGCTCGGCAGCTACCAGGACTACCTCAAACCCTTCTGCCACTTGCATGAGACCGATAGATTCCTGCGGAGAAACGACGGGAGAAGATTCTTCACTGAAGTCAGCGGCAGATACTTGTTTTTGCTCATCAACCCTCTTTTGCTTGCAAAAGCAGAAAGCGCAGCCAATAAACAGTAAAAGAAAAAAGGTAATCGTGTTTCTCATTCCAAAATTTGACCCAAGGCAATACATGAGAACACTGCCCTAAGGTCGCGCCCTGCTTTGAAGGAAGTAATGATGATGATGTTAGAGCTAGTGTTGATTTACCTATTGTGCTGCAAAAGCCCAAGCAGGAAGCCTTTCGTAAAATCTACTTTTAGCTAATGACCACCTCTTGCTTGGCGGCGTTGAAGGTTACCCGTTTACCGGTTTGCATGGCTACTCTGGTCATGATGTTGGCAACCGAATGATCGTAGCCCGCTTTTACCGAAGCATTAGGTGTCTTCCGGCTCCGTACGCACTCCATCCAGTTGCGCATGTGCAGTGACGTCATAGGATCTCCGCCGGTGTTGGCCTCGGTTGCTATTTTGCTGTCGCTAGGCAGGGTGTAGTCCTGCAGTAGGTTGGGCTGCATCCGCATTTCACTGGCCATGTTTTTGGTAAGCCCGCCCTCTGAGGTGATTTTGTTTGTGTCCAGGTTCAGCATGCCTCCATTGGAGTAATAAAGTTCCTTGATGCCTCCGGCCGAATTGCTGAACCTGGAGGAGTACACCACCTGGAAATTCTTAGCGGGGTCATTCTCCGGGCCATACTCAAACACCGCGGTGAGGGTATCTGGGTTTTCACGCCCGTCATGCCACATGTAAATACCGCCGTTGGCCACCACGCTTCTGGGGTGCTCCAGGTCTGTAAACCAGTGCACCGTGTCAATCTGGTGGGACATCCATTGCCCGGGAATACCAGACGAATAAGGCCAGAACAACCGGTACTCCAGAAATTTGCGCGGATCCCAAGCTACTTTAGGTCGGTCCATAAGAAAACGGTCCCAATCAGTGTCTTCCTTCCGGATTTGACTCACCAGGTCTGGTCTGCGCCAGCGGCCCGGCTGGTTCACGTTCCAGGTCATCTCTACCATTTTGATGTCGCCAAACTTGCCGGACTTGATGTATTCATTGGCCGCAATGTAATTAGGGGCACTCCGGCGCTGAGAACCAATCTGCACTATTTTACCAGTTTGCTCCACCGCCTGCAGAATAGCCCGGGCATCCTCCATGGTTTCCGCCATGGGTTTCTCCAGGTACACGTCCTTGCCATTGCGCACCGCCTCCACCCCCATGAGGGCGTGCTGGAAGTCAGCGGTACTGATGATGACGGCGTCTATGTCTTTATTACCATATAGTTCATCATTGTTACGGTACTTCTTTATTTTAGAGTTCTGCTTCTCCTTTATAAAAGCCTCTGCCTCGTCACGGCGGCGGTTCCAGATATCAGACACTGCAGAAAACTCAAAATTCAGTTCCTTGGCATGGTGCATAAAGGAGGGGTGCAGCGAATGCTTGAACCGGTCAGAGAACCCGATGATTCCTACCTGAACCCGGTCATTGGCTCCAAGAATTCTGCCGTAGCTTTTGGCACTCATGCCCATCAAAGACAGCCCTACTGTTCCTAAAACAGCTTTCTTGATAAAATCGCGGCGAGTATTTTTAGCAGGTTCCATGCGTGTTTGTTTTTGGGTTGTATTCTTGTTTGATGGGCGCCGAAGCAGTATAACAGGTAGTACTCCAAAGGAATTTTTCTATAGCAGCTCCCTTACTTTGATGCTCCTGAAAGAGACATTGTTTCCGTGGTCTTGCAGCAACAGGCGCCCTTTCTGGGCCTCGCCAAAGTTCTTCCAGTCTTTGTATTTACTGATGGCCACCAGTTCCCGGAAGGCCTGGGAACCCCGTTGGTATTCCAGGACCTTTATTCCGTTTAGCCAATGCTCTACGGTGTTATCTGGCTTCACCCGCAGAAGAGCGTGGTTCCATTGCCCAATAGGTTTCACAAAACGAGGGTTCTTTTCTGAGGTCATCAAATCATACAAAGAGGCCAACGTCCTATTCCCGTTGCGGCCCATTTTGGCATCTGGGTGCTTGGCATCATCCAGTAGTTGGTACTCCAGACCGATGGCAGACCGCTGGCCTACTTCCTCCTTCTCTGTGACAAAATACTTGATGCCGCTGTTGGCACCTTCAGTGAGCTTAAACTCCAATTGCAGCTCAAAGGCCCCGAACTCTTTTTCGGTGACAATATCGCCTCCGTTCACAGATTCGCCGCCGCCCGACTCCAACACCTGCAGCTCGCCGTTCTTTATCTGCCATCCGCCTTTCGGAAACTCCTTCTGGTGCGCCCCTCGCCAGCCTTTGGTGGTGGCCCCGTCCCAGAGCAAGCTCCAGCCCTGTGCTTTTTCCTGCTCCGTAAGGGCATTGGGAACCAGATTGACCACGAAAGCATTGTGCCCGGAACGGGGCGACAAATTGGAGGTTTTGATGCGAATGTTCCGCCATTTTATCTCTTTGCCGGCATCTTCGGGTTTTCCAATGGAATGCACTTGCAGGGCTATAATACCCTGGGGCGTCATGGCGTCTACCAGAGAAGCAACGGGCACGTCATTCACCCAAGTAGTGATTTTATTCCCAATGGCTTCAATACGGGCTTTGTTCCAGGCTCCTTTCTTAAAGGCAGATTGCGCACCGGGGTTCAAGGAGAGGGGGTAGAGCCACTCCCTTCTAGCCTCATCATAAATACCGCCGGTCCATTTCCGGTCCGATGGGTCTAACTCAAACTGATACCCATGCACGCGGCCGTTCATCACAGCGGGATCCGAAATACTTCTGAACTGCACCCCACTGTTGAGGTCATTATGGAGCAGCATCTCAAATTCCAGAATAAAGTCTCCGTAGGGTCTATCCGTGACCAAAAAGCTATTAGGAGAGTCTGACACAGTGGTGCCTACAATAACCCCATTCTCTACCCTGTAAGAGGCCTTTCCATTCACCTGTTTCCACCCCTGCAAGTCTTTCCCGTTGAAGAGATTGATCCAGCCGTTTTCTTGCCTGGCACTCGTACTTTTCACAGACTTCTGCCTTTGGGCTATCAACTCAGTTTGCAGAAAGGGCAAGGAAAACAGCGTAAGCACAAGCATTGAACATATTTTTTTCATTATCCTAAAGCTTTCTGGCAAGTGAAGTAGTTAAAAGGGGAAAAGGGCACCAACTCTGTATTCCCCTAAATGGTTCTGTTCTAAATATAGAATTATTTTAGGTAAAGCAATTTACCTGATCCCCTAAAAGTTTAAGACCACAGCTGTTCCTCTTCTTGAATTCCAAGATACAAGATCTGGGTTGTTGGATGGTTTAGCCACAAACCATTAGCTGTTTTTAACCTGTTTTTGAGAAAAGACGCTTAAAGCTGAGTTAAAGTTTGGTAGTTTCCATCACTGGGAAATAAGTAAAACTTTGTACCTTTTCCCGCAAAACCACTTCTTACCTATGCTCCGTCGCTACTTCCTGCCCGTCTTGTTGTTGTTTAGTTTTGCCTCTTTTGCCCAGAAAGCTCCCAAAGAAAAAACAGACGTCAAGCTTACCCAAAAACTTCAGGCGCTTACCAAAGATTTCCAGGGGGAAGTGGGCATTTACGTGAAGAACCTGAAGACGGGCCGCATAGTGGCCATCAACGCCGACACGCTCTTCCCCACTGCCAGCATGATCAAGGTTCCTATTATGGTAGCCATGTTTGACAAAATAGAGAAAGGCGAGATAGACCCTAAAACCATCCTGCGCTACCGCGATTCCCTCTACTATGCCGGCGAAGACATTGTGGGTAATTTCAAAGACAGTTCTACGGTGGCCTTAGGCAAGATTCAGATGCTCAGCATCACCACGTCAGATAACACGGGCAGTTTGTGGTTACAACAGTTAGCGGGTGGCGGAACTGCCATTAACGTCTGGCTGGAGAAAAACGGTTTCACCCATACCCGCATGAACTCCCGCACCCCGGGCCGAAGACCCAATTGGGAGAAGTACGGCTGGGGGCAGACCACCCCGCGCGAGATGGCTAGCCTGGTGACGATGATCCGGGATGGAAAAGCCGTGAGCCCCGCGGCCAGCGAGCGCATGTACCGCAACATGGGCCGTATTTATTTTGACAACGAGGCCCTTTCACAGATACCCCCGTACGTGCACACGGCCTCTAAATCAGGCGCTGTGAACCAGTCACGTTCTGAGGTGGTACTAGTGAACGCCCCGCATGGCGATTATGTCTTCTGCATCATTACCAAGAATCAGAAAGACGAAAGCTGGGAATACAACAATGCCGGTTACGCCCTCATCAGAGCCGTCTCCAAAACCTTGTGGCAGCACTTTGAACCCAAATCTGAATGGCAGCCAGCCAAAGGCGTGGAAAGATATTAACAGTGCTGATATTGAAATTGCATCGCTCTGATGGCGGGAAAGAACTTAAACAACCGCTTCCTCTCTTCCTAGCTGATATGGATGGACAAGCACCAGCGGGAACCTTCCATTTACCATCTTCTCTGCTGTTGGCTATCGGTGAAAGCAAATCCATTTTAAAGCCGTTTTTCGCTAAACAGCCCTAAAAGAATAAAGCCCACCGTCCGCACCTGGTGCTTCTGGTGAGCTTTTTTCCCTTCATGAGATAGTAAGACCGCTATATTCGGCTACACCCCTATCCGGTTCTGAAAATTCTTATTTTAAAACTGGGGCCGATAGGTGAAACACATCTTTCAAAGCCCGGCGGGCCGCATGGAACCCGCACATCCCGTGCACACCTCCGCCCGGAGGCGTAGACGAGGAACAAAGGTAAATGCCCTTTGCCGAGGTCTGGTACGGAGACAAGGTCACTACCGGACGGGTGTACAACTGCCCCAGGTCAATGATGCCGCCGTTGATATCGCCGCCGATGTAGTTGGGATTATGAGCCTGCATCTGGGCAGTGTTCAGGGTGTGGCGTTTCAGGATCAGATCGCGGAAACCGGGCGCAAAACGCTCTACTTGTCGTTCAATGGCCTCGGTCATGTCTACCGTAGAACCGTTTGGTACGTGGCAGTAAGCCCAGGCGGTGTGCTTTCCTTGCGGAGCACGGGTGGAATCAAAAAGACTCTGTTGCGCCAACAGCACAAACGGTTTCTCGGGGTGACCTCCGCTGGCCGACACCTTTTCTGAGGCCGCGATTTCCTCCAGCGTATTCCCCAGGTGGATGGTTCCGGCCTGCCGGCACTCGGGAGCGGTAAACGGGATGGGTCCGTCCAGGGCCCAGTCTATCTTGAACACGCCCATGCCGTAGCGGTAGCGCTTCAATTGACTTTTGTAGAACGGAGACAGTTTCTCGCCGGCTATTACCAGGAGTTGCTTGGGCGTCACATCCAGCAACAGGGCTTTGTGCGTTGGCAACTGCTTCAGGGAAGTCACATAATGCCCGGTCTCTATCTTTCCGCCCAGGCTCACAAAGTAAGAGGCCAACGCGTTGGCGATCTGCTGCGAACCGCCTTTGGGCACCGGCCAGCCCTGTAAATGCCCCACCGCCATAAGCACCAAGCCAATGGCCGAGGTAGTGAGGTTAGACAAAGGCTGGATGGAGTGCGCCGCCATACCCGCCCACAAACCGCGGGCTTCCTGCGTCTTGAAACGGTTGGCCAGGAACGTTGCCGAGGTCAGGGCGTTCAGCCCGAAAGCGGCCATATCAATGGGATGGTTGGGAATGCGCAAAGGACCTAATACGTCTTTCGCTAAGCCTGGCCAGCTTTTCACCAGCGGCTGCATGAGGTTCAGGTAGGCCTGTTTATCATTGCCCAGGGCCTGCGCTGTTTCCTGCAGAGACAGATGGAGGGCGGCCGCTCTTCCGCCGTCAAAGGGGTGCGCTGCCGAGACCTCAGGGTAGACAAACTCCAGACCGTGTTCCTGCAACGGAAGCGTCTTGAAAAAAGGCGAACCCGCCGCCAGCGGATGGATGGCCGAGCACACATCGTGCAGAAAGCCCGGCAGGGTCAATTCCTGCGAGCGCAATCCGCCGCCAATCTGGTCTTTGCCTTCTAATAACAACACCTCCAACCCTGCCTGTTGCAACGCAATGGCCGCCGATAACCCATTGGGCCCCGAACCCACCACCACTGCATCGTATTGAGTAGTACCCACGCTTGCCTGTATTAAGTGTTTAGAATAACTCTGGAAACCGCATCGGCTGCCATATGTTTTAAGGGTAGTTTTTGAAAACCGGCCTGAAAACCGAACTTGCTTCTTGCGTATACGTGCTACAAGCTACTCATTTTTTCCGATGTCTGACGCTCCCTTTCTTCCGCTTTTTCCACAGCTAACCCCCCTCCTCAGCAACGTGACGGCGTTGGATTTTGAGACCACCGGGGTAAGCGGCAGCAAAGGGCGGGTGATTGAGATTGCGGCGGTGAAAAGCGCCTATGGGCAGATCACAGGCCGGTTCCATACGCTGGTGAAGTTGAAAGGAGAACTCCCCAGGAAAATCACCGAGATCACCGGCATTACCCCAGAGGACTTGGTCAACGGCATGGACGAACGCGCCGCCTTCACCATCCTCAAAGAGTTCATAGGTGATAGCACGGTGGTGGCGCACAATGCTCCTTTTGACCTGGGGTTTCTGTACAGCACTTACCGCAGGCTGAGATTGGGTCCGGTGCAGCATCCCTTTTTAGATACACTATCAGTGTGCCGATTACGGCAGCCTTCACCGCGCAACCTGCCCGACATGTGCAAAGCCTACGGCATTCCGTTGACCCGCTGGCACCGTGCTCTTCCAGACGCCACCGCCACCTGGCAGCTGCTCCACCGCCTGCACGAAGAAAGCCCCTTGGACGAGATGCGGAACAAACTGGTCTTAAACCCTAGATACGGCACGCCGTATTGGCTTCCGCCCATGGCGGAGATCCTTACTCCGCCGGATACTTCCGTGCCCCAAACCCAGGTACCGGTGCAAGAGTAACGCACCGCGTTCCTCCTACCTTAAAGTAAAACAATACCTACCTAGGCCGCGCTAAAAGCCGAAACGCCAATTCAGGTATTTGCGCCCATAAATGCCGTAGAAATTCAGAATACTTAGCTTTCCCCTCTTCGTTTAAGCATACTCCTGGAATACACAGCCAACACCGGTTTATGACTATTCCTTCTGGTGAACACCTTCACATTAGCTTAAAAGGAAGAAGAACATGGGAAAATTACGATTGCTCTGGATGTTGGTGTTAAGCGTATGCCTTTACTCTTGCTCCTCCGATGAAGACACCCTTGACCAGGTAAATCAGGGATCTGGATTCCTGACGAAGGGAGTGTACCCTTTAGAGAACATGGGCGACCTGGACCTGCTGATGAACGAGATAGGCAACAGCCAATATGTGTTGATTGGGGAAGCCTCGCACGGCACCTCTGAGTTTTACACCTGGAGGGCAAACCTCTCCAAAAGACTCATCCAGGAAAAAGGATTTACCTTGATTGCGGTGGAAGGTGACTGGCCCGCGGCCTATTCTCTGAACCAGTACATTCAGGGGCAAGGCAGCGGAACCGGACAACAAGCCGTTGCTTCTTTCCAGCGGTGGCCCACCTGGATGTGGGCCAACCAGGAAGTAGCCACCTTCTCAGATTGGCTTCGGGAGCACAACCAAACCCTAACCCAGAACCAGAAAGTAGGTTTCTACGGCATGGACGTGTACAGCCTCTGGGAATCACTGGACGAAATACGCACCTATATGGAAACCGCTGATCCGGCCATCGCCCAACTGACCCGCGATGCCCAGACTTGCCTGGCTCCCTACAACCGCGACGAGCAACTTTATGCGCAAGCCACCGCCCAGGGAGCCTCCTGCTCAGGCCAACTCCAGAAACTGCTGGAAGCCGTGCAGGCTTTTAAAGCCCGGCAACCCGCCAATGATGAAGCGGCTTTCAACGCCGAACAGAACGCGCTGGTAGCGGTAAACGCCGAGCGGTACTACTTTCAGATGGTGCGGAGCGGCACAGGCTCCTGGAACGTGCGCGACCGGCACATGCAGGAAACCGTGAACCGCTTGGTGGCCCACAAAGGAAACGGAGCCAAAATCATTATCTGGGCCCACAACACGCACGTAGGCGATGCCCGCTACACAGACATGGCCAACTCTGGAATGGTCAACATAGGGCAATTGCTGCGGGAGGAGCATGCGCAGCAGGGGGTTTACCTGGTGGGCTTTGGTTCGTACCAAGGCCAGGTAGTAGCCTCTAATATGTGGGGCGGGGCAACCAGGGTCATGAACGTACCCGCCGCTATGAACAACAGCTGGGAAGACATCCTTCATCGGCATAGCCCCGGAAACAAGTTGCTGTTGATGCGTGAATTACGAGACATTCCGGAAGCCATGCAGCGACGGGGACACCGGGCCATTGGGGTGGAGTACAATCCCGTTTCTGAGGCAGGAAACTACGTCCCCACGGTTCTGCCCCAGCGCTATGATGCTTTTCTGTTCATAGACCAAACCACAGCTCTGAACCCGCTTTAAGGTTGGTTTCCAGAAAGAAGCACTAAAACAGCATACCTATTCCCAATGAAAAAGGGGGAGCCTCTCGGCTCCCCCTTTGATTTTATGTCGTTGATATTTTGTCTTTGTTGTTTATGTCTTGGGAAGCTTTGTCACGCTTCCCCTTTCAATTTTCAAGAGCAGCTAGTCAGGCTACCCGTGAACACTCTTTCAAAAGCGGCTAGTCAGGCCACTGTAAAATCACCGTTCGGTTGAGGCTAGTCGGGCCGCAAGAGAACTGTTTCTTCTGGAACAGGTAGTCAGGCTGTTAGAGAAGTTTGACGCTTTTGGCCACGTCATTGCCTTCATCATCTTTCTCAATCTCAAATTCTACCCGGTCTCCTACATGCAGTTCATTGAAGTCTGTGTCAAGGACATTGGTGAAGTGGAAGAAAAGGTTGTTGGGCGGGAACTTGATGAAACCGTACCCGTTTTTCAGGCTCATGATCTCTCCTTCGCCGTGCCCATCTATCTGGGCAGTGGTATCATACTCATCGTCATCATGATGGTCCTGGGTAACGGTGCTTCTCTTCTGGTCTGGCTGCACAAATAACCGCTGGATAGCGGAATCGTTACGGGCAATGCGCTGGTCAATGATGCCGTGCATGGCCATCGGGTACGTTACCTCGGCCAGCAGATCCTGGGACGGACGCGTAGTCATGCGCTGCCCGTTGTCTGTGGTGTATTCAAACTCCCAGGTAAGGGCCATCACGCGGGTTCCCAGGGTATTCACCTTGCGTACCATGGGCACGTAATCTCCGTCTGAAGAAATCAGCACCAATACATCGAACCGTTTGTAGAAGGCCTGCTCAAAGGCTTCCAAGGCCAACCACACGTCTATGCCGCGTTCCTGTTTGTACCCCTCCGGTGTAGTGCGTACCGGCAGGTAGTGGGTAGTCACGCCCTCAGACATGAGGATGTCATCAAATACGCGGTCCCAGTAAAGGGTATCGCCGCGCTGGCTGGCTTCATACGCGTTCAGGCGACCCCTGAAATAATGGGCATCCACGATCCGGCAGAAGCGTGGGTCCACATTCTCTTCCTCGGCTACCTGCTCCCGAATGAAATCATGAAGGCCAGAAATACTTATCCTGCGTTTGCGCTGATGGCCGTAGGCGTAGTAGTTGCTGACCTGTAAGAAATAATTGCCGTCATAGAAGACGCCAATCCTTACTAGTTTGTCCTGCATGTTGTTTCTGTTTTGTGTCTGTCTGTCGTTTTTATCAATTCAATCTGTCTTAATCTGGTTATGGGCTGTCTTAAGGCACTATATAAAAAAGGGGGAAATACCCGAGGAGGGAAAGCGGCGACAGGCAGAGGAATCTTTGTTGGGGAGAAGCAGGAAAATTTCTCTTCGGATGTCTGTATAAAACTTATAGGGAACAATCTGCTATTACTTAAAAACACCTTCATTCTTTTAGTCTGGGGGACCACTTTCTAGTACTGTAATCAAATATCAATACCTCCTCCTGAAGAGGAAGAACCGGGGTTTCTGCCAGGGCAGGGAATTCTGTTGATTACCCGAGAATGCAAAGAACGTATTCTTTTCTACAGGGAACATCTGACAAAAGTAGGGAATGATCTGTTTGCTGACAACCTAAATTAGATATTATATAAAACGCAGGCCAAGATTAGTCTAGTACTGCCTGCACCCTGTTTTGGCGCTCTTTTCTGAAAAAGGTGCTGAAAATAGATTCATATTCCTTCTCTTGGAAAAACCGTATCTACTGCACCTCACGGGCTTATTTACTTGCGTCTTTCTCTCAAAACCGCCTGCCAAGAACCGCTCAATCTGGCAACTGGTTGTGGCAGATACTCAGGGAGAGCTTGGCAATTTCCTTTCTGCTGTTCCCAGGAAAACACTTCAGTCTTAAAACAAACGCTTCATTCTGACTACCAACCTTTTAACAAAAAAAAATTAACTTCTTAATGCCTGAATTCCAAGATCAACTAAGACCAGGAAAAGCATTTCGTTCCCAGATTTGCTTCTTATTTTCGAAAGGAAAATTTGTCTTGACAACCTTCTTCAGGAAACGGTTCAATTGATGTCTCTACATAAAATGAGAAAGCTAAAGAGCACCGCCTTCCTATGTCAACGTTTGCGTGAATTTAAGGGGAACACTCTTTATTTTACGTCAAATTCTGTAAAAGTTATTCCTATAAACACGGGTTTTTAGGGCGGCACCAACTCCATTCTATAGAAATAACTACTTTATTTAAACAACCTATTCTTTGCCATATTATCCGGCTTTCAGCTCAATTTTCAGGATTTTACTTTTGCGGCATTTCTCACCAAAAACCTCTTATTAGTAAAGCCCTAAGCTTCAAAATACCCTTCACAACCAAAATCAATTCATTTTTCAGTTGTAACAGGCCACTTTTTAAGATGTTTTCAAAAAAGTACCTAAAAACGCATTTCCCTTGCCTTCCTCTTATTTTGGCTTACCGTTATAAAAGTAAGTACCACCTGACAATTCACCATTGCTTTAGTTCAAGGGCAAATACCCATAAAACAGCGCCTCTGCTTTTTGTCTCCCGGGAATATTATAGCTGGCTAGAAAGTTGGAGTGAGCACTCCAAAGCTTAACCTTCACCTACAAAGGACAAAAGAAACGGCCTGCCATTCTTGAGATGGCAGGCCGTTTTTAAGGCAGTTTTCTGAAGGAAGGTCTAAAACGGGTTAGCCTTTCAAAACGCCTAGTTCCTGGCCAACCTCGGTAAAGGCCTGGATGGCGCGGTCAATCTGCTCCTGGGTATGCTCCGCGGAAAGCTGCACCCTGATGCGGGCCGCGCCTTTGGCCACCACTGGAAAATAGAAGCCGATCACGTAAATGCCTTTCTCCAACATGCGGGCTGCAAACTCCTGGGCTAAAGTAGCTTCATACAACATTACCGGCACAATAGGATGCACGCCCGGGCGGATGTCAAACCCGGCGGCTGTCATTTTCTCCCTGAAATATTTGGTATTCCACTCCAAACGGTCGCGCAATTCGGTAGTGGAGCTTAACAGTTCCAGAACCGCCAGTGAACCACCCACAATAGCCGGTGCCAGAGAGTTAGAGAACAAATACGGGCGCGAGCGTTGACGCAGCATGTCAATGATCTCTTTGCGGCCCGAGGTGAATCCGCCCATGGCGCCGCCCAAGGCTTTGCCCAAGGTTCCGGTGATAATGTCCACGCGGCCCATCACGTTGTGGTACTCATGCGTGCCACGGCCGGTCTTGCCAATGAAACCGCTGGAGTGCGACTCATCTACCAATACCAAAGCTTTGTATTGATCGGCCAGGTCACAGATTTTATCCAGCTGCGCGATGGTGCCGTCCATGGAGAAAGAACCGTCGGTGACAATGATGCGGTGCTTGGCGCCTTGTGATTCCTGAAGTTTGGCTTCCAGATCGGCCATGTTGTTGTGTTCATAGCGGAAGCGCTGCGCCTTGCATAACCTGATGCCATCAATGATGGAGGCGTGGTTCAGGGCATCGGAAATGATGGCGCTTTTCTCATCGAACAAAGGTTCAAACACGCCGCCGTTCGCGTCAAAGGCCGCTGCGTACAGAATGGTGTCCTCGGTACCCAGAAACTCGGCCAGTTTCTGCTCCAGTTGTTTGTGGATGTCCTGGGTGCCGCAGATAAACCGCACGGAGCTCATGCCGTAGCCGTGGGTGTCCAGGGTACGTTTGGCTGCTTCCAGCACCGCCGGGTGGGAGGAAAGGCCCAGGTAGTTGTTTGCGCAGAAGTTCAGCACCTCTCCGGTCTGCTGGGTCTGGATCGCGGCGTGCTGCGGGGTGGTGATCACACGCTCGTTTTTATAAAGACCGTTGGCTTTGATCTCAGCTAACTGCTGGTCTAAATCTGGTTTTAAGGTTTCGTACATATCGGTTAGATAAACTTGCTACTAACATTTTACGCCGTTTGAGGCTTGTTTTCAGAAAACGTGCCCCAAACAATAAGGGATGGTACGGGAAAGTTTTTCTCCTATTCCGTACCTAAGATCACCAAAGATACAAAACCCGGGCACTCTCCCATATTTTTTGGAGCCACTTGAATAACGTACATTTGTTTTCCTATTCAGCACTTGCATGTCAAAACAGAAAAATGCCATTTTAGTGATTGGGGCCTGCGGACAGTTAGGCTCTGAACTCACCCTTGAATTGAGAAAGATCTATGGCGATGCCAACGTGGTGGCCGCCGATATCCAATACCCCAAACAAGCTGATCTGCGCGAATCGGGGCCTTTTGAGATTGTGGACGTGCTCACCCCGCAGCACCTCACCGAACTGGCCTCGCGCTACAAGTTCAAGCAGATTTACCATTTGGCGGCTATTTTATCTGCCACGGGCGAGAAAAATCCCAAATTCGCGTGGCGCCTGAACATGGACGGTCTCTTCAATGTCCTGGATTTCGCGTTGGAGCAGAAAGTGGAGAAAGTGTACTGGCCGTCGTCCATCGCAGTTTTCGGACCGAACACGCCGCGCGAGAACACGCCGCAGGATACCATCATGGACCCGAACACGGTGTACGGCATCAGCAAGCAAGCTGGCGAGCGGTGGTGCGAGTACTACTTCAACAAATACGGTCTGGATGTGCGCAGCCTTCGCTACCCCGGCCTCATAGGGTACAAAGCCCTGCCCGGTGGCGGCACCACCGATTACGCCGTAGACATCTACCACCAGGCTTTAGCGACCAACACCTACAAATGTTTCCTGAGCGAGCACACGCGCCTGCCCATGATGTACATGCCCGATGCCCTCAAAGCCACCCTGGACCTCATGCACGCGCCCGCCGAGCAAGTGAAAGTGCGGTCATCGTACAACCTGGCAGCCATGAGCTTCACCCCGCAGGAGATTGCCACCAGCATCCAGCGCCATTACCCAGACTTCAGCATCACCTATGAACCAGACAGCCGCCAGCAGATCGCCGATTCCTGGCCGCAGAGCATCAATGACCTGGCCGCCCGCCAGGACTGGGGCTGGAACCCGCAGTACGACCTGCACACCATGACCGATGACATGCTCCTGCACCTGAAACGCATCAACAACTAAGGTTTACAGGCAAAAGAACCTGTAACATATAGCTTAGCCATTTTGAGATCCATGCCCTTTGCCGGGCATGGATCTCTTGTTTTAGGCCAGTATTTCTAAAACGGGCCAGAAACAAACAAAATCAATCTTCTTCATTATGAGGCCACTATCCTTTAGACAGCTGTTCACCGGCGGCAAATACGCACCGCTTGCTTAATATTACCCCCAGAAACATCCCCTATTTAACTTTAAAACTATGTTTAAGAAATTCATCACGGCTGCTGCACTTTGTCTTACCCTAGGTTTTGCGGCTTCAGCGCAGGACGCGGGCGGCATTAAACCGAGTGCCGGAAACGTAACCGGTGAGGTGCAATTGAGCCTTACCGATGGCAATACCGTAGGCCTGGGTTTAAACCAACTACGCGGCCGTTATTTCCTGGCTCCCAATACGGCCGTGCGCGCTTCCTTCATCCTGGATGTGCAAAACCAGACCTCAGACGATGACTTCAGCCGCACTTCTACCCTGTTTGTGTTGGCACCCGGTATTGAGAAGCACTTTGCGGGCACAGACCGTCTGTCTCCTTATGTAGGTGCCGAGATCTCTTTTTCCAAGTTCTTCGCCAGCGAGGAAGCAGATAATTACGAGATTGAGGGAGGCTGGTCAAACGGAAACAACATCACCAACCGCAACTACTTCGGGTTAGGTTTGGGAGCCGTTGCCGGAGCCGATTATTATTTCGCGCAGCACGTGTACCTGGGCGTAGAGTTCGGGTTCGGGCTGCAATACCAGGCTGAAGGCGATGTTGAGATCAACCCTGAAAATGGCCCTAACACCACTATTGAAGGCGAGGGCGGATCATTGCGTCTGCGCCCAACCGTGAATACCGGCCTGCGTTTGGGTTTCGTGTTCTAGGATCAAATCTTATAATAGACAGTTCGCCGGGCATCAGCTTCTGATGTCCGGCTTTTTTGTGCCCGTTTTCTAAAAATCAGCCTCTAAACAAAACTTCCACCGGACAAATGCAGACAGACAGCGGAACAATCTGCCGTTTTAGGGCAAGTTTTTGAAAAACACCGTAGAAACCACTTTGCTACATTTCTGAATCAGACGTACAAACCTTCACTGCACCAGTCGGCCGGAAACGGCAGCATCAAGGGAATAAAGACGCACCATGATTGTAAATACGCATGAGAGAGGATGGGAAATCATCTACCAGCAGGCACATGCCCTGTTGGCAGCCGAGATAGGATTCGCCTGGCGATCTGATAAAAGGCCGCTGCACTTCATGCAAACCCTGGCGGCCATCGCCCAACACGACGACGGCCAGAAGGATTGGAACGGCCGATACGCCCTCACTCCCGCCGGGGCACCCGCTAATTTCACCCAGTTGCCTTTTTGTCTGGAACAAGCCCAGCAGGTGATGAAGGAGGCACGGTTCCAGGGCCAGTGGCGGAGTCTGCTCACCAGTATGCACCTCTCTTTTCTGTACGAGGAACTTAGGGGCCAGAAAAAAGACTGGGATGCCTTTCTAGACGAGCAGCTGGCTTCCCAGAAAAGATGGCGCCAACAGCTCAGGATCTCCAAAGCCCACGCCCAGTACGCCTACGACTTCATGCAATGGTGCGACCGCTTCTCTCTCATCCTGTGCCGAAACGAGTTGCCTGAGATGGAACGTGCCCTGGAGATCAGCAACGGCCCAGACCAGGTACGGTACGAGGTGACCCAACTGAAAGCCGGTCCGGTGCGGGTGCATCCCTGGCCTTTCCAGGAGAAACAGGTGGCCTTGAGCGTGGAGGCCCGTTGCCTTACCCAGCTCCAGTTCTCCTCAGACCAGGAATTAGCTACCGCTATGTGGCAGGCACCCATCTGCAGAAAAGAGTGGATTCTTCAGAAAGACTAACCCCTCCCGGCAAGCCAAAGAGTACGGTTTCTTAACCTATGGCGGTTTTCCCTCGTTATCCTTAAGCTAGACATTCTTTTTACATGATGGCCATTCAAATCTCTTCTGACAATGAACTACGCTCTATCATCTTTGAGAAAGAGCGGGTCATTGTCAAATTCATAGATGAAAACTGCCTTATCTGCAAAGCGCTGGCACCTTCTTTCAAGCAGTTTTCGGAAGACCCCGCTTACAAAGACATCACGTTCCTGCAGATGGACGCCTCAGAAAACCCCGTCTCCAGCAAGGAGGTGAAACTGACCGGCACGCCTTTCTTTGCCATTTATTATAAAAGCACCCTCCGCGACTGCGCCCTGCTTTCCTCAGAGAATGACGTGCGTGATTTCCTTGAACAGCTTCTTGCCGCCAAGGAGTAACGCATTTTTAGCTTAATTTTGCTTAAACAAGCCTTAAACGAGGCTTTATTCTGTTCAAGCAAACACACGTCTACGGCATGCGCGGGTACCTTTCCCTTTTCTTTATTTCGGTTTTGCTGTGCCTGAGCGTACTGGCGGGTTGCCAGAAAACCACGTCTTTCGCCGTAGAGGAGCCGGCAGGCACGGACACTTCCCAACCTTCGCCCCCGCTGCAGTTGTCAACCATCACCTTGCCCATCACTATTCCGGTCTCGGCTCTGGAGGGAATCTTGAACCAGCAACTCACCGGCGTCATTTACCAGGACGATGACCTGCAGGACGATGATCTGATGGTGAAAGTCACGAAGGCCGGTCCCATGAAACTGCGCTCAGAGTTCAGCAAGCTGTCCATGGAAGTCCCTCTGAAGATTTGGGCTCGGGGCCGATGGCAATGGAACGCCTGCGAACTCTGCAAAAAGCTTCAGAAAACCGAGGAAACCGAGTTTGAGGTTACCGTTCGCACCGAAAGCCGCCTGCAACTACAGCCCGACTACACCCTGAAAAGCTATACCAGCGGAGACTTTGCCTGGGGAGCGCGCAAACCCACGCTTTCGCTGGGTCCTTTGAAGCTGAACCTGGCGCCTTTCATTGAACCCAAGCTGAAGACCCAACTGGCGCCCATGCTACAGCAACTAGACCAGGAACTGCAACGACGCGTGCCTCTGCCCACCTACCTGAACCAGGCCTGGCGACAACTCCAGACGCCCCTCCTGCTCAATGAGCAGTACAACACCTGGCTTTCCATTGAACCGCAGGCCGTGCGCCTTACCCCGCTTGAATTGCAGCAGAACCAACTGAGCCTGCAGGTAGGCATAGACGCTTTTGTAAAGGTGCTCTCGGGGCAGAAACCGGCCCAGGTTAAAACGGCAGCCCTGCCCAACTTCACCCCCACCCGTACGCTTCCGCCGTTGGCCCAGCTCAACATTGCCAGCGACATCTCCTATGATTACCTCAACCAGGTACTGCAGAAAGAACTCCGGAACCAGCGCTTCAGCTTTGAGAACGACAAACACCAACTCACCGTCCATGACATCACCCTGAGCGGAAAAGGCACCAAACTTCTTTTGGCCTTGGATCTGAGCGGCCAAACCAAAGCGGCTTTCCTCACCAAGAAATTCAACGGAAAAGTGTGGCTGCAGGGAACCCCGTTCTACGATGCCGCTTCCCAGAGCATCCAGGTAAAGGACCTGGAGTACACCCTGCAAACGAAGGATCAGTTGGTGAACACGGCGCAATGGCTTCTGCAGAACCGTTTTAAGGCCGAATTAGAAAAACAAATGGTTTTCCCGGTGAAAAAGCAACTGACCACCATCCGGGAGGCGCTGCAGAGCGGCCTGAAAGAAAACCAATTGCAGGAAAGGTTCTTATTGCGTGGGGCAGACTTCTCCTTCGAACCAGATACCCTGTACCTCACTCCCACCGGCATCCAGGCCCACTTCCTGGCCTCAGGGCAGCTCACGCTTTCTTTTCAATGAGAGATTGAAGGATTGAGAGAATGAATGAGTGAAGGAATGGAAGATGATTGGGTTGGTCATTAGGAACTGGCTTGGGAGAATTGGTTTTCTGCCTGTTTTCAGAAAAGGATGCCTAATCAAACCATTCTTTCAATTTCCCATTCTCTCAATCTATCATTCTTTCAACCATTCAATGTCTCAATAAAACCTCCCAATCTGCGCTTACATCAACAATTAAGCGTCTCTTCCCGTAGTTTCAGGTAATTCATCATCTGACTCTAAGCGAATGAGTAAATATACAGCAAAAGGAATATGGGGGCTCATTATGAACTCGGCCTCTGAGTTCATGAAAAACAACTCCCTGCGGTTGGCAGCGGCGCTCTCCTACAACACTATTTTCTCCCTTCCCCCTCTCTTGTTTATTGTGGTGCGCACCGCCAGCTTCTTCTTTGGCGAAGAAGCGGTCACTGGCCAGTTAGATACCCAGATCAGCGGTTTGGTGGGACGCGAGGCTGCCACAGAGATACAGTCCATGATGGCGAAACTGCACTTGGAGGGCCCTAGTCCACTTGCTACCTGGATAGGCATAGGCACCCTGATCTTCGCCGGCACTACCATCTTTGTGACCCTGCAGGAGTCTTTGAACAACGTTTGGAACCTGCAGACCAAGGCCAAAAACGGCATCCTGAAACTGGTCATGGACCGGATCCTGTCCTTCGGGATGATCTTGAGTGTTTCATTTCTCTTGCTGGTGAGTTTGGTGATAAGCGCCTTGATTGGCATTCTCACAGATTACATGCAGCGGCTACTGCCGGGTGTAGCAGTGGTGTTCATCTACATTTTAGACGTGGTGGTGTCTTTGGGGCTGATTACCCTGCTTTTTGCCTTGATCTTTAAATACCTGCCAGATGCCATTATCCGCTGGCGCGATGTGTGGGTGGGGGCCGCGGCCACCGCTTTTCTGTTTTTGCTGGGCAAATACCTCATTGGCTGGTATCTGGGCCAAAGCGACATGACCAGTTCATACGGCGCGGCCGGTTCTATGGTGCTCCTGCTTTCCTGGGTGTATTACTCTTCGCTCATCATCTTCTTCGGGGCCGAGATCACGCAGGAATACGCAGACACCTTTGGCCAGCCCGTGATGCCTAACCATAACTCCGTGCGGATAGAAGTACGCGAAGTTCCCCACGAAGAAACAATGGATGCGCAAGCTGCTGGCCGCCCACCCGCTCAGGGGCGCTTCAGGACCTAACCCGCTTATCGCCTGTTTTCCGGAAAACAGCGGTAAATCTCTTGCCCCAGAACTTTGCTTTTCTCCGGTTTTGGCAACTTCAGCTTAAAAACTCTTGGGTGGCTAAAACCGGAGAAACTTTTGAAAGCCGATGGATTTTACGCAACGGTTAGGGGTTTCCAAGAGTATAGTGGTCTAAAGATTAAGTTAAAATTGGTGGGGTTCTGTGTAGCTTTGCAAACTATTATTTCGTATTTTCAAAATACTAATATTACTAAGTTTCCTTTTATTTCTGATACGGGTATGTGGCGGCTGATGGTGCTTTTGTTTTTGCTCCTTATATGGGTGCATGGTAGCTGCCAAAGCAAGCAGGAACCTGATACCCCGCGTGTTGCCCGGATGGCCGCGAATAAGCCCAACTCCACGCCTAAAAGCACCTACGCCCCAAATTTTGATAACACAGCCCGCATGAAGGCCTTCTATGAACACTTGGAAATGGTGTCTGAGGACCACCCAGACGTGATCAAGGCGGTGGCGTTTATCTCCAATCCGTTTTTGCCTGTTGAGGAAGAGCCGGTTTTACAGCACTATGAGGCCCAGATCAGGACCGCATTTGAAGTTCTGAAAGACACCGTTACCAACCAGCACAAAGCCCGCTACATAGACACCCTGTTCCAGCTTAACTTTGACTCCAGCACGGTTGAGCTGTATTACCCCATGTACACCAAGCGCTTCCTGCTTTCTTACGCCGATATCAAAAGCCCCAACCTAGCCCTGAAGAACGGCATCAAAGTAGGGTGCTCCCGACAGGAATTGCTCCAGAAACTCATAGGCTACAAACTCTTCATCAAAGAGAACAAGAACGTGGTAGAGGTCTGTGACTGGGAACGCAACTCCTGGCTCAGGTTCCATCTCTCCCGAGGCAAAGTCACCAGCATCCAGTACGAGGGCTACATAGATTAAGGCAAGAACCGGGAAGCCCATCTCTCTGGTTTTCCATTCACTTTTGAATACCTCTTATGCAAAGAGCCTTTCCAGGAAAGGCTCTTTTCTGTTTTAGTCCTGTTTTCCAGGAAATAGGTCAAAAGCGAAAGAGTTTGATTCGGGTGGCAGGAGCAAGTGGTCCATAAGATTTCTGAACGCTATGGTTAGTAGGCCTACTTCGTTTTAAGCCTGTTTTCCGGATAAAAGACCCGAAATAGCAACTCCCCCATTCTAATTCTTAATTCCTAATTCTTAATTCACCTAAGATGCTTAATTTGCTTCATGAATCTTGAAGTAAGACAAACCAAAGACGGCTCTACCACCCTTTTCGTGCCGGAACTGAACGAGCATTACCACTCGGTGCACGGGGCGCTGCAGGAATCGTTGCACGTGTTCATCAAAATGGGTTTGGAAGCCACCCTGGAGCGTAAGTCCACGGTGCGCCTGCTGGAAGTTGGCTTCGGGACTGGCTTGAACGCGCTGCTCACCCTGCAACACACGCTGGTTTCCGGCGCTTCGGTCTTCTATGAAACCCTGGAGAAATACCCCTTAACGCCGGAGGTAGTAAACCAACTGCACTTCGATAGATTCATCCTCAACCCCGAGCTGCTGGACTTCTTCGTGCCCCTGCACAACGCCCCCTGGGAGCAGCCAGTAGCTATCACCCCGCAGTTCACCCTCTGCAAACTGGAAACCGATCTGGAAGCCTTCGCCCCAGCATCGGAAAGCTATGACTTGATCTATTTCGATGCTTTTGCCCCGGAAAAACAACCCCACCTCTGGACTGATGCCATTTTCCAAAAGATGTACGATTGCCTGGCTCCCGGCGGCACCCTGGTCACTTACTGCGCCAAAGGTAGCTTCAAACGCAGCCTAAAAGCAGCAGGCTTTACCGTAGAAGCGCTGCCCGGCCCTCCCGGCAAACGGGAAATGACCCGCGGCGAGAAATAGTACAGTTGACCCTATCCCTTTATTTTACTTAATATTTTATTCACCTAACCTTCTATCCCTAAATGAGGAAAACCTTTACCCTATTATTTAGTCTTTGCCTTTTATCCTTTATTGGTCAAGCCCAGACAAACTTCAAACCCGGCTTGGTGGTTACCAGCGCAGGAGATACCCTAAAAGGGTTCATTGACCATCAGGAATGGTTACAGAATCCAGGGGCCATTACGTTTAAATCCACAGAGACCAGCACCACGGAGCAAAAATTCACCCCGGCCAACAGCGTATACGTGGAGGTGCTGGGCATTGAAGCCTATCAAAGCGCGAGGGTTTCAATTTCTCAGGCACCCGTAGACCTTTCCTCCTTAACCCATGGAGCAGATACCACAAGTGTACAGGATACGGTCTTCTTGAAAGTGACGCATGCAGGGCCTTCGGTCTCCCTTTTCACCTATAAAGACAAGATCAAATTACGCTTCTATCTAAAAGAACACACGGCCGGTACTCCTTATCAGGAGCTTCTTTATAGAAGATACTTCAAGGTAGGCCAAGCGGAGTATGTCGCAACAGATCCCCTCTACCGGAACCAGCTTTGGGCTTTGGCCATCAGATACCAAGGCAACTCCCAGGGCCTCCTGAATAAGATCAAAACTTCTGACTATGCAAAGAATGATCTCTTACCCTTGGTACGACAGATAAACGGCCCTGAGACAAAACAAGCGAGCGCCGTCCCCTTTAAGAAGCTTCCCAGAACAAGGTTTATGCTGGGTTTATGGCTGAATAGGGCAACCATGACGAATGACAAAGAACAACTGGTAGGCGCACAGGAATTTTCCTCCTACTTACCAAAGTTCTCTCTGGGGATTGATGCCTTTGCAAACCCAGCAACTCAGCGCTTACTGCTCAGGACAGAGTTTTCGGTATCTATGGCCGCACCCAGGGTGCAGCATGAAGTTCAAAAGGGGTCTTCCTCTACTTATGTCTATCAATATGAGTACAAACAGCTTTCTGCTTCCCTGAACCCTCAGGTTTTGTACAATTTGTATAACCGCGACAATTTCAAGGTGCACCTGGCGGCTGGTTTGATTGCCACCAAGGCTAGTTACTCCAAGGACAAGTTCACGACAACCTATAATATTGTACCAGGCGAGGTTTCCACCGCTGCTATTCTCGAAAACTATGAACAGCCTGAGACGTTTTGGTACTCCTACACCGCCCGGGCCGGCATGATGCTCTTCAACAATCTGGATGTGTCACTTCTTTACACCACCAATAATATTTCCAGACGCGTGGATTATGCCATCAACACACAATCTATCAGCGCAGGCGTAAGCTATTTATTTGCCCGAAAAGTAAATTGAACAAGTAACGGTTCTTAGGTACACCTGACGGTAGATTCCATGTATTGAATCTACCGTCAGGTGTATTTTCTTTTACAGGCTGTCTGCTTACACCAAGCCTTAAAAGCTTACTTCTTTAAAGGATCTTCTGGCACACGCATACAGAAAAACAACGCTTGTTTCGTATCTTCAAGCTTCCAAACACCTACAAAACCCTTTTCATGAGAATAATTTACTTTCTGGCCGCCTTTCTGATGGCAGGCCTGGGAGCAAACGCCCAATCTGGGCAACCTGCCAAAGCCAATTACCAGTTGGCGTCCCGCTTTTCCCCCAAAAAATTAGAAAAACTCATCTTCACCACCAGCCTGGACCCGCATTGGCTAAAGCAAACCGATCGGTTCTGGTACATGTATGAGACGTCCAACGGAAAGAACTGGTACATCGTAGACCCGGCCACCAAGTCCAAACAGGCTATTTTCAACACCGATCAACTGGCCGCCGATATCACCTTGGTGGTGCGTGACCCATTCGATGCGCAGCATTTGCCTATTGAAAACCTCAAATTCACTGAGGACGAAAAGAACGTGCAGTTCGAGATAAAAAGCACCGTAGATCAGGTCAAAAAAGACCGCATCGATAAAAAAGCCGCTGATTCACTGGAGAAAAAAACGCATTACTTCCAGTACAACCTGGCTACCCGCAAACTAACCGAGCTGAAGGACTACAACAAACCGAAGCGCAAGCCTACCTGGGCTTCCATCTCGCCAGATCAGAAATTCGTGGTGTTCGCCAAAGAGCACAACCTGTACTGGATGGACCGCGCCAATTACGAGAAAGCCCTCAAAAACGAGAAAGACTCCACTATTGTGGAAACCAAGTTCACCACCGATGGCGTGGAAAACTATAGCTACGGCGACTCTCAGGGCGAAACCAACGTGGAGCGCGAGAAGAACAAGAAGAACCGCAAGCCCGCGTTCATCATGTGGTCCCCGGATTCCAAGCACTTCATCATGACCCGTACCGATGCCCGCAAAGTGAAGGACCTGTGGGTGCTCCACAATACTGCGGCAGGTCGTCCAGCCCTGGAAACCTACAAGTACCAGATGCCCGGCGAGAAAGAGGCCCCCATCAGAGAGCTGCTTTTGTTCAACTTTGCGGAAAAGACCGCTAAAAAGATCAACGCTGCTGCTTTTAAAGACCAGGAGTTATCGGTGTGGCCAGCACCCGCCAAGCAAAACTCCCGCGATGACGAATTCCGCGCCAACCTGTGGCACGGCACCAACAGCAAAGTCTATTTCACCCGCACCAGCCGCGACCTGAAAAAGATTGACGTGTTGTCGCTGGATGTTCCATCGGGCACCGTGAAGCCTTTGATTGATGAGCGGTTCAACACTTACGTGGAAGTAAGCCGCGTGGGCCTGGTGAACGGCGGCAGCGAAATGATCCATTGGTCTGAGCGCGATGGCTGGGGTCATTTCTACCTCTATGACGGTAACGGCAAACTGAAAAACCAGATCACCAGAGGCGCCTACCACTGCGAGGAGATTGTAGGCATAGATGACAAAGCCCGCGTGCTGTACTTCACCGCTAACGGCCGCGAAGCCAAGGAAGATCCCTACTACCTGCACCTGTACCGCGTAAACTTCGACGGTTCTGGCCTGAAGCTCTTGAACAGCGGCAACTTTGACCACCAGGTAAGCATGAACGACAGCCGCAAGTTCTTCGTGAGCACGGCCTCGCGCGTGAACACGGTTCCAAAATCTGCCTTGTACAACAGCAACGGCAAAAAAGTAATGGACCTGGAGACCGCCGATCTGTCTCGCCTGATGACTACCGGCTACAAATTCCCCGAGCCGTTTATTGTGAAAGCTGATGACGGTGTGACGGATCTGTACGGCGTCATGTACAAACCTTTCGATTTCGACTCCACCAAGAAATACCCCATCATTGAGTATATCTATCCAGGTCCGCAGACCGAAGCTGTGAACAAAGCCTTCGGGAGAAGCATGGACCGCATGGACCGTCTGGCGCAAATGGGCTTCATTGTAATCACCGTAGGAAACCGTGGTGGTCACCCGGCGCGCTCCAAGTGGTACCATACCTACGGCTACGGCAACCTGCGTGACTACGGCCTCGCCGATAAGAAAGCCGCCGTAGAACAATTGGCAGACAGACATACCTTCATTGACATCAACAGAGTGGGCATCACCGGCCACTCCGGCGGAGGATTTATGTCTACGGCCGCCATGCTGGTGTACCCAGAGTTCTTCAAAGTAGCGGTCTCTGGCGCCGGTAACCACGAGAACAACATCTACAACCGCTGGTGGTCTGAGAAACACCACGGCGTGAAAGAAGTGATCACCGCCAAAGGTGATACTACCTTCCAGTACACCATTGATAAAAACCCAGAGTTGGCCAAGAACCTGAAAGGGCACCTGCTGCTTACCCACGGCGACGTGGACAACAACGTGCACCCGGCCAACACCATCAGAATGGCAGACGCCCTCATCAAAGCCAACAAACGCTTCGATCTGGTGATTATGCCCGGCCAACGCCACGGCTACGGTGACATGACCGAGTACTCCTTCTGGATGACCGCCGATTATTTCTCCAAACACCTTTTGGGTGATTTTTCGCAAACCGTGAATATCACCGAGATGGATCGTGAGATGGAACAGAACAACAAAAAGCCTCAATCCGGCAGAACTGCTCAACCAGAGGACGAGGAATAATCTATAGTTGACCAGCTAAAAAAAGCCGCAGCCTAATAACAGGCTGCGGCTTTTTTTTATGTGTTACGTTATCGTCCCCCTTTGAAGGGGGTAGGGGGATGACAAAGTCGGGTGAAAAATTGACGGCTTTCGCTACAGAGCGGAGGCTTTCCTGGTTCTTCTCCAGCTAGGGCAACCACAAGGGATTGCCCCTACAACATGGGAACGCCATGATTTGCACAAGTAGTCATCCCCCTACCCCCTTCAAAGGGGGACGGAATGCGTGTCTAAAGAATAATCATGAAATCTTGGTTAGGCACATGCTTCCACTTTCTTAACTCTGCCTATGATTTTACTCAAAACACCTTTCGACTTGCGTTTCAAGGCCGATTTTGGGAAAATGAGCTTTAAACGGAATCCTCCTGTTGCGCCTCTTTGCCATTTCTGGGGCTTATGCCTCAGCTAGGCAATCCTTTTATATAGCTCTTCGCGTATAAAGCATCTATGAAAAAACTGCTCCCCAGCCTAGTGCTTTTCCTGTTTCTATTCACGGCCTGTTCCAGAGACAATACTTCGCAGTATGAAACCAATCCGTCGGTCGAGGAAATTGTCACTACGTCCTCTCCGGCTATTTCCTTCCAAAGCTTTGTTTCTGACCTGCCCGCGTTGGCTTTGCCCTTCAAGGCCACCTGTTCCTTTGAATACACCTTGGGCTCCCGGTTAGACACCACCGTGGCCGGCACCTTCCTGAAACCGCATGAGCTTCCTTACCGACAGATTTCGGTGAACGAGGATGTTACTGCTCTGCTGGTGCTCTTCCCCGCCGATGAGACGTTGCCCAGAATCAGGACGTATAACCAGGAGGGGACTCAATTGGATGAGCAGGATTTGAAAACTACTTCTTGTGGCGAAGAGCCGGGCATTAAACACAGTGAGCAATACACCATCCAGAAAGACTTCACCATTGAGCACCTGGACAGCACCACTCGCTGGCAGGTAGACGCGCAGTACAACGAGGTGCCCAACACCCGCAAACTCACCGTCACCCGCAAACGCTACCGGATTTCGCCCACCGGGGACATCTCTGAAATAAAGTAACCACCCGAGGCACCGGGAGTCTATTGTAGTTTTTACCTTCGCCCAATTGTTTTGACCATGAAAGATTTCAAGAAATATTACTTGCTGCCCGCCACCCCAGAGGAAGTGTACATCGCGTTGACCAACCCCATTACCCTGGAGATCTGGACCGGGGAACCCGCCGAGATGTCTACCGAGCCCGGAACCGAGTTCTCGCTCTGGCAAGGCAGCATTGTAGGCAAGAACCTGGAGTTTGAGGAAAACAAAAAACTGGTGCAACACTGGTACTTCGAGGGCGAGCCCGAAGACTCTATTGTGACTATCAAACTGCACCCGCATAAACAAGGCTGTTCTATGGAAGTGAAGCAGACCAACATCCCAGACGAGGCCTACGATGAACTGGTAGAAGGCTGGAACGATGCCTACGCTGGCGCTTTGCTGGCCTTTTTTGAAGAACAGTAGAAAACCATCGGCATACACTTAACTTGCTTTTGACCTGATTTCACAAAAAAGGCCGGTAAACTTCCGGCCTTTTTCTTTGCATATGTTTTCAGGCTCTAACTAGTCCTTGTCCCACCAGACTTTGCCGTACAGGCCGTCAGTGCCGCCTAATCTTTGTAAGGCAGCCTTATAGTTCGTAGTGTTATTAGCAGACTCATTAGAAGGATACATTAATCTTGCAGGAATTGCTTTTCCTCCGGGAGTTACCAAGTTGCTAGGGTATCCGGTTCTTCTCCACTCTGCCCAAGCCTCGTACCCGTGCATGAATAGGTGAACATACCGTTGGGTTGCAATTTGCTCTAATCCTTTTGCAGGGTCATACGCAATTTCTGGCTTCTGCAGGAAATCACTTACTCCGGTGCTATTTTCGGTCCACTGCATAACAGATTGTTTGATGGCCTCCTCATAATTGGTTTTGGCTTCTGCATCGCCACCGGCAATCCAGCCACGCTTAGCGGCTTCAGCTTTGGCGAATAAGGCTTGGGCGTAGGTTACCAAGGCCACGGGGGCGTCCTGTTTCCAGATATCTGAACCAAGCAAGGCATAGTCATTGGGAACCCCGCCTTCGGGTTTGCCAAATGGCAAGCCTACATATTCTCCATCTTCATTAGGATCGGCGTAAATGGCCAACCTAGGATCTGCCGTAGGTTTCATTGTATTCACAAGTGTCTGACTTAATGCCCACCATAAACGTTGCTGTCTACCCACTTGGCTGTACCAATAATTTTCATTTGCTTCCACTGCCAAATGCTTGAAAACAAGATTATCGGCGTTGGAGGCCATGATACCAGCTGTCAGTGCCTGATTAAATTCATCTTTCCCTTTAGTTGGGTTTACTTCAGATAAACGGAGCGCCATCAGAAGGTGGATAGTATTTCCTAGCTTTTTCCATTTGTCCATGTTCCCGCCATAGACAATATCATTTTTGATATCACCGGCCACAATCTGCCCATTCGCTTCTTTCAACAATGCGAAGAGGTTGTTATAGATAGATTCCTGGGTATCATAAGCAGGCGCGAAATTATCCGCCCCTTTTAGTGCTTCGGTGTAAGGTACGTCTCCCCATCTATCAGTTATATTCCAGAAGAAATAAGCCTTAAGGATCTTGGCTACGGCCTTCTGGTTCTCTACCGGTCCCTCTCTTCCGTCTAGGGTTGTTGAATTGATTACCTCCTCCAGGTTCATTAGAGGTCCAGTGTAAAGCCCATAAAAGTTGGTAGCACCTTCTGGGTAAAGGGAACCTCCCGGAAACTGAGTTTCAGATAAGTACTGAGCCATAAACTCTCCTTGCGGGGAAGAACTTAGACCTGGCAAGGATAGCATGGCATTTGCCAGTAACTGCCCACCAGACGCTTGGCTGGGTTTATTGGGGTTCACGTTTATATCCTCGTCAAACTCACAGCTTGCGAAGGCAAGGCAAGCTAACAACAGTATATATATTCTCTTCATGGTCTTCTCTAATTAAAAAGTAATGTTCAGGTTCACGCCATAAGAACGAACTGTGTTCAATCCTCCGGTTTCTAACCAGCCAAAGGAAGAGGCACCTGTTGCCAACTCGGCTGGGTTTAGTCCTTCAGGAGCCTTTTGCCAGATCATCACAGGGTTGCGGGTGATGAAAGCAATACCAACTTTCTCAAATGGCAATTTACCTAACGTGGCTTTGCTTAAGGTATATCCAAGCCGCACCTCTCTAAGTCTCACGTAAGAAGCATCATACAACCACTCTTCATATACCCGTGTTCCTAACGTTGTTCTAAAATAGGCTCTGGCATCTACATACCCATTGAATTCCTGTCCGGCAAGCGGTGTTCCAGGACCATAGATACCGTTGACCTTCACCCCTCCTCCTTCTGTAAGTGGGTCACGTACGTTTTTACCGTTATCGTTCAAAGCAGCTGTTTCTTCCGCCAGACCGGCTTTCACTGCCAACATGCGAGACCAGCTGAAGAACTGACCACCAAACTGGTAGTCAATCATGGCGCTCAGGTCAATTTGCCCATACCGGAATGTATTTTGGAAACCACCGGTAGCATCTGGAAGCACGCTCCCGAAGTCATGAGTGGCTGTTGTATACAAAGGCAGGTTGTTAGCACCCAATAAAACTTTACCAGTTGCCTCATCACGTTGATAGGCTTGGCCTACTAACTTCCCGAAAGGCTGTCCTACGTTTGAATACAGGTACACAGAAACGCCACTGTAGGTATTTGATTCAAGCAAGCGAGAATCAAGGCCTGGGTAAAGCTCTTTTACCGTACCCCTGTTTCTGGCCAGGTTAAGGGCGACATCCCAAGAGAAACGATCTGTTTGCAGGGGAGTGCCAGTCAGGGCAAGTTCAATACCTCTGTTCACCATAAGTCCGGCATTGATGTAGGAAGAACTATACCCGCTGGCTCCGGATACATTCAGCTCAATGACATCGCTTTTATTTCTCTGCTGATAGTAAGTAAAATCTGCCCCTAACCGACCATTGAAGAATTTAAGGTCCATGCCTACTTCATAAGAAGTAGCAAAAGAAGGCTCAATGTAGGGGTTGTTTAAAACGTCTGGCACATAAGAAGTATTGGTTGTACCACTTTCGTTGCCGTATAACCCACCCACTTCATAATTAAGAGAAGTGGCGTAAACATTAACATCGTTCCCGGCCTGCGCATAACTGGCCCGTAGTTTTCCAAACGAAAGTGGTTTCCAGTTCAGCAGTTCACTAAACACAAATGAACCCGATACCGATGGATAGTAATAAGGATCTGGCAACGTAGAGGAATGGTCTCTTCTCAAAGAAACATCAAGGAAGTAGGTGTCTTTATACCCGATTGTTGCCATTCCGTAGACGCTTTGCAGCTGTTTTCTCAAAAGATAAGAAGAAACGGAAGGCCGCTCACGGGAGGCTTCAATGTTGTAAAACCCTGGGCTGGACAAACCTCCAACGGTAGCCTGGGTGAGGTAGGTGTAGTTTCTGTCAAACAGGTTGGCTCCTAGGTTGAAGTTGAAGGAGAAGTCGTTCCAGTCTTTGGTGTACTGCGCCAGGAACTCATAGTTCATTTCTCTGTTCTGGTACTTTCCAGTAGAATACGCATCCTGGTACCTGCCTCCGGCGGCTTCTCTGTGTTCAATATTCTGAACGTAGATATCAGAACGCACAAAACCGCTCAGTTTCAACTCAGGCAATACCTGGTAGGTTAAGCCTACATCTCCAAAAAACCGGTCCCGGTTATCACCATTAGTGTTTTCATAGGCTTCAAAGTAGGGGTTGTTCCAGTCAATTGGCTCATAGTTGGTGATTACGCCGGCAGCATTAGGTCTGTTTATATTCCAGTGATAGAAGGTGCCGTCTGGATATTTATAGTCCTTTAACCTATTCATGTCCAAGTTGCGCTGGAACCACTGGGTAAAGTTTCTGGAACCTTCATAATACCCCTGAGATGGGCGTTGCGCATCATTGGTGGCATAGTTGATGTTAGTTGACACGCTCCACTTTTTCGTTAGATCAAGAGAAGCACTTAACCCAAGGTTATTCCGCTTAAGCCAGGTGTTTGGCTCAACTCCTTCAATGTAGGTATTGTTATAGCTCAACCGAAAGGTAGAGTTCTCATTTCCGCCAGCTACGCTTATCCCGTTGTTAAGATTGAATCCGGTTTCAAAAAAGTCTTTGATGTTGTCTGGGTGTGCAACAAAAGGCTCTAATTTGCCATACATTGGGTCCTGGGGGTAGAAGCTGTGCATGTGGCGCACCAGCGTACCGTCCATTTTAGGTCCCCAGCTTTCATCTGTGCCGTCTACATATTTTTCCCCATTAGCAAGGGTTCTCCAGGTCTGGCTTCCGCCACCCCCATAGACATTTTGCATAGGCATTAAATTGCCCACTTTTTCCACTGAGAAGGCAGAGTTTAATTGCACTACAACTTTTTTAGGGCCTTTGCTGCCTTTCTTAGTGGTAATCATAATTACCCCGTACTGACCACGAATACCATAGAGCGCTGAGGCAGTAGGCCCTTTCAGTACGTTGACAGATTCAATGTCTTCCGGATTTATATCCTGGGCCAGGTTACCGTAGTCAGGACCGTTTCTTCCGGCAAAGTTTGAGTTTGAAATGGGAGTACCATCTACTACCACCAACGGCTGGCCGCCACCTGTTACGGAATTTACTCCTCTAATCTGGATCTTCTGCGTACCACCCATACTTGCACCAGAAGAACCTGTTACTTGCACTCCGGCCACTTTACCTGCCAAGGAACCCAATACATTTTGTTCTTTAGTGAATGTCAAAGTTTCGCCTTTTACCTCTTGGGTTGAATAGCCCAGAGACCTCTCGCTCCTTTCAATTCCCAAGGCCGTTACCACTACTTCTCCTAATTGCTGGTTATCCGAAGAAAGAGTGATGTTAAAGGAGGTCTGGCCCGCCACCGGTACTTCTCGGGTCACATAGCCCAGATAACTAAGCACCAGAATGGCGTTGTCATCGGCTACCCTGATTGTGAAATCCCCATTGCCATCGGTGGATGTTCCGTTGGTGGTGCCTTTGACTACTACACTTACCCCGGGCAAACCGGTGCCGTCGTCTGAGGCGGTCACCTTACCACTGATTTCCCGCTGCTGCGCATAGGCCATGCTCAGCGAAGAAATGAGGGAAAGTAAGAGAAGTAATGTTTTTTTCATGCGTTAAACAGGTTTAGTTAGGTGAGATAATAGCATTTATGGAGTTGTGGCTCAGAGTAGTCAAAATTGATTCCGGATTATATTCATAATTTCAAATATCTCCTAAAGTCTGTCTAAAAAACTATTATTTTTTTTCAAGTGAAAGGAGTTTTAATAAAGATATAAGCTAATGATTTATTCTTTTTATGAAAAGTTAAAAAGTACGCAAGCCAAGGGGTTTTCCGACTAGTTGCAGCACAAGGAAGGACAGCAAACCTTTTGTCCGTGGTTTTGCTCTCCTTTTCAGAAAACAGGCTTAAAAGGTGTAGTGCTTTAGTAGATAATGATAGAAAGGAAGAAGCCAAGTAAGATAGGCAGTCAAGGACTATTACTTTCCTAGCCGAACTTACCGATTCTGGGCGGAATAGCGCCCTTTCTCCAGCCTGAGACATCAGGATGAAAACCGATAAACGTACTGGAATTGGCATCGCTATTTTTCGTTCTGGTTCGTTAAATAACAGACCACCCTCAAAAGGATAACTATGAAAAACAGCTACTTAGCCTTCCTGCTCTTTCTGTCGGTTAGCATCTGTTGGGCGCAATCAACTCCGCCTGGAGCCACTGAGTGGGTGAAGGTCACGGTGCCTCAGAACATGCGCAGTTCGCCTTTCAACACAGAACGGTTTGTCTCCCTGCCCAGGAATTTCTCGCTGGCCGTCTACGCCCGAATTTCCGGTGCCAGGTTTATGGCCATTGCGCCCAACGGCGACTTGCTGGTCTCGGTACCAGGCCAGGGACGGGTGAAACTAGTCCGACCATCGGCTTCAGGCAGTCCCCAGATCACAGATTTCGTGAGCGGATTAGCCCGTCCCCATGACTTGGTTTTTCACGAGATCAACGGCACCACGTACCTCTATGTGTCTGAGAAAAATAAAATCAGTCGCTACACCTACCAAAACGGTGACCTGACTGGGCAGAACCGGGAGATAATTGTAGACAATCTGCCCGATGCCAGTCTGCCGGAGTTAAACGGCAACTATGGGCACGAGCTGAAGAACATCGCCCTAGACCGGAACCACAATCTGTACGTATCCATCGCCTCCACCTGTAATGCCTGTGCCTCAGATACTCAGAGTGATCCTATCAGGGGAGCTATTTACGTGTATGACGCCCAGGGAAAGAACCGACGCCTTTTTGCTAAAGGACTGCGCAATGCTGAGGGACTGGCCTTCATTCCAGGTACAGATGAGTTGTGGGTAACGGTAAATAACCGCGACCAAATCCGCTACCCGTTCAACGATGCCACGGGGAACTACGGCAAAATCATCCCCAACTACGTAGACAACAACCCGGCGGAGGAATTCACCAAGGTGCGTGACGGGGGAGACTACGGCTGGCCTTTCTGCAACCCAGTCCTGACCCAGGGTACCGAGAACATGCCCTTCGCGCCAGACTATGAATTAAACAGAAACGGCACCGTCAACTGCGACAACATGAACCGCATCTCCAAAGGCATCGCGGCTCACTCGGCACCGTTGGGTTTCGTTTTCTCCCAAGGCACCAAATTGGCTGCGCCGTACAACAACGGCGCTATCTTAGCGCTGCATGGCTCCTGGAACCGCACGAAGAAAACTGGCTACAAAGTGATTTATTTTCCTTGGAATGCCTCCACCCAAACGCCGGGTGCGCAGGTTTCCCTAGTAGACCACATCCTGAATGAGGACTCCACGAGTGCCTGGGCCAGACCCGTGGATGTTGCTATTGACTTACAGGGCAACCTCTTGATTTCTGATGATCAAAGCGGTACTATTTTCAAGATGTCGTACCATGATCCACTAGGAGTCAATGACAACCTACCGACAGGTTACCAGGTAAACATCGCTCCTATGCCGGCGCAGAAAAGCACCCAACTCACCATTGAGGTACCGGCGCCCATAAATGCCACGGTCACGCTGGTGAACCTGCACGGAGATAAACTCTGGGAGACAACGCAAACCCTTGCCCGCGGAAGCACCAAGATTAAGGTCGCCACAGACCATCTACCCGCAGGCATGTACCTGTTGCAGATAGGAACGCCCGCCTTCCAGGTCTCCAGGAAAGTGCTGGTACAAAAAGAATAAGGCAGGAAGCGCTTAGTCCTTAGAATCTGAGGACTTGAACGTCCACACCTGATCTGGGGTGATCACAGCATCCAGGGTAAGGTCTGTGGCGCTCACATCGTCAATTATCTCCACCGGAGGCTCCAGGGAGAGTCCCAGTTTTTGGCTCATTTGGGGCAAAAGGGCCAGAAAACGGTCATAAAACCCTTTGCCGTAGCCTACTCGATGCCCTTGAAGGTCAAACGTCAGAAGGGGAATCAGCACAATGTCAATCTCGGACTCTGGGATGGGCAAGGCGTTGACCGGCTCTGGAATACCCCATTTGCTTTCCTGCAGCTGGGTTTCAGGAGTGGTAAGGAAATGGGCCATGGAAAAGTCCTTCGGGTTGGCCACGGGCACCGCTACCTGTACGTTGTGTTGCCACAGCTGCCGCACAATGTGCCAGGTATTGACTTCCTGTAGCTGCTGGATAGGCAGAAAAGTATGGACCGTCTGCCCCGGTTTAGGCGCAAATTCGGCCAGAAAACGCGCCGAGATGCGCTCGCTGCAGACTTCTATTTCTTCTACTGAGAACTGCTGGCGCCGTTGGGAATACTCCTTTCTAAGATCAGCTTTCAAGGCCATGGCTATTCTTCCTGAAGTACGGTAAAGCAGTAAGAAAACGGCTCAAAAGCGGCCACCAACTCTTGGATGAAGTTAGGGTTGTTGGTCTGGTAGGTGAGCAGGTTGTCTACGCGCTCCTGCAGCACGCCCGTCGGGAAAAGCTTCTCCTTCAGGTTGGCCAATTGGTTATACGCTATGTCGTTTTTGCTTTCCACGGCTTTGTTCAGCTTTTTCTCCAGCATCTGGAGACTGTTATAGGCTTTCTGGGCCTCGGCACCAACGGCTTTCACCAGGGTGGGGTCAATGGATTGGGCCAGCTCCTCTATCTGCCGGAAGGCCTCCTCTACCGCGCTCCGTTGCTGCTGCAGGGCTACATCCTGCTGGTTCAGCAGCTCGGCGAGCCGTTTTTTCAGCTCAGGCAGTTCCTTGAACATCTCGGTTACGGTAAAGCCCAGTTTCTCCATGCGCTGGGCGTTGGGCTTCGTGATCACCATGGCCGAGTTGCGCAGCATCACCGCCGGATACGGTACCCCGTAGGCCTCAAACGTACCTTTGAGCTGAAACCAGTACGCCACCTCGGCCCCACCACCAATGTACGCCAGGTTGGGCAGCACCAGTTCCTGGTACAACGGTCGCAGCACCACGTTCGGGCTGAATTTTTCGGGTTGTTCCTGGGTTAACGCCAGGATTTGCTCCCGCGAGAAGGCCAGATCAGTATTCAGGACCTTGTATTGGTCTCCTTCCTGCACAATCCGCTCTCTTAAGTTCTGGTCCAGGTAAAAGAGGTTAATCTCGCGCACCATCACCTGCGGTTTGTAGTGCTGCTCCAGTGCCACGTTGGTTTTGGTAACGGCTTTAAATCCTACCTGTTCGGTGAGTTCGCGCTGCGCGATAGGGCTGAAAGCCTGCTTTAACGAGCGGCTATCTCCGTCTACGCACACCACGCCGTACTCGCCAAACAAACCGTTCACTATCTGGCGCATGGCCTCCGCGAGGGTACCGCTTTCAGTGTAGGCCTGCTCAAACAAAGGATAACTTTCGGGCATCTCGTCCAGCAGCTCGTTCAGGCCATCGGTGGAGAAACGGCCCACGGCGCCTTTCGCATCGCTCTCCCAAGCATAGTTCTTCCCGAAAAGCGTGAAATGGTTCACCTCGGCAAAATCGTGGTCCTCAGTGGCCATCCAGTACACGGGCACAAACTTCTGGTCTGGGTAGGCCTTCTGCAGCTCGCGGGCGGTGTTGATGGCGGTAACCACCTTATAGATAAAGTAGAGCGGCCCGGTGAACAGGTTGAGTTGGTGCCCCGTGGTGATGGTAAACGTTTGGGCATCGGCTAACGCCGCGATATTGGCCTGCACCGCCTCCGTGATTTCCACGCCCTGGTATTGCCGGTTGAGTTCGTCTACCAGCACCTGCCGCCGCTCTGCCGGAAAATTCCGCTCCTGAATGAGGGCCGGAAACGAGCTGATTTCAGGAAAATGGGCGTAAAACGGCCGGAGTTTAGCATCCTTCCGGAGATAGTCCAGCACTAGAGAAGAAAAGGCACCGATGGCGCTATAGTCAATACAGGAAACTTTCATAACTGGGTACGGGCCGCGTTAAGCGCACCTGCCGTGCAAAGGTAAAATCTATTTTCAGAATAATACCCGTAGTACGTTTCTAAGAAGGCCGTGGATGGTGTCACGCAGGAAACTACAGGAATCACGGAGTTGGTCTAAGCCGCGGGAGTGGGTGGGTTTCTGTTTTGAGGGCGATTTGGTAAAAACAGGCTTGAAACAGGTACTGGAGCGTTGGTTATAACCTATTCACCCTCTATTGTCCCTATGGAGCAACCTGAAGTAAGAATCAATCTCTTATGCTTTGTAACCTACATCAACAAGGGCAACCACAAGGGATTGCCCCTACTATAAAACTGATATACCCCAGAAACAAAAAGACCTCACAGGTTTTAAAAACCTGTGAGGTCTCCTAAAGAGTTAAATCTTTGTTTTAGGCCTGTTTCTTAGGAAACAGACGGTAAATGCGCGGAAGCTTCTTTCTCTGCCGGAGCGTAATTGTTGCTTACTACCTCTCCGTACAGGTCGAAGTCTGAAGAATCGGTGATTTTCACTTGGGCGAAATCTCCCAGGCGCACGTAGGTGCTGCCCGCGGGAACCAGAACCTCGTTGTCTACCTCCGGAGAGTCGTACTGGGTACGGCCCACGAAATAGCCACTTTCCTTGCGGTCGAAGAGCACTTTGTAGGTATTGCCTACTTTCTCTTCGTTCATCTCCATGGAAATACCTTGCTGCAGTTCCATGATAGCATCGGCACGTTCTTGCTTCACCTCATCCGGTACATCGTCTACCAAGGTGTGGGAATGCGTGTTTTCTTCGTGCGAGTAAGTGAAGATACCAAGACGATCAAATCTGGTTTCCTCTACCCAACGGTACATCTCCTCAAAGTCCTGCTGCGTTTCACCGGGGTGACCAGCAATCAAGGTGGTTCTAAGGGCGATGTCTGGTACGCGCTGACGGATGGTATCTACCAACTCCAGCGTACGACGCTTGGAGATACCCCGGCGCATGGTCTTGAGCATGTTGTCAGAGATGTGCTGCAACGGCATGTCCAGGTACTTGCAGATGTTCTCGCGCTCTACCATCACGTCCAGCGCATCCATCGGGAACTGGCTTGGGTAGGCGTACTGCATCCTGATCCACTCAATGCCGTTCACGTCTGAGAGACGCTGTAACAGCTCGGCAAGCTTGCGCTCGCCATAGTGCTGCAGACCGTAGTAGGTCAAGTCCTGGGCAATCAAAATCAATTCTTTCGTGCCCATATTGGCCAGACGCGTGGCTTCTTTCACCAGGCTGTCAATGGGACGGTCTACGTGCTTGCCGCGCATCAACGGGATGGCACAGAACGAGCAGGGACGGTTACAGCCCTCGGCGATCTTGAAGTAAGCGTAGTGCTTAGGCGTGGTGATCAAGCGCTCGCCAATAAGTTCGTGCTTGTAATCGGCTTCCAGGGTTTTCAGGAGCTGTGGCAACTCCAGGGTCCCGAAGTAAGCGTCTACCTGCGGAATTTCGGCCTCCAGGGAATCCTTGTAACGCTGCGAAAGACAACCGGTGACATAGAGTTTATCAATGGCTCCGGCTTCTTTGGCATCGGCGTAGCGCAGAATAGTGTCAATGGATTCCTGCTTGGCGTTGTCAATGAAGCCGCAGGTATTCACGATGATGATATTGGCGTCATCTTTCTCTGAGTCATGCACCACCTGGCGGTCGTTGGCCTTCAACTGGCCCATGAGCACTTCAGAGTCTACCAGGTTTTTGGAGCAACCCAGCGTGATAACGTTGTATTTGTCTTGTTTAAGCGATCTTACTTTCACGTGCCTGTCTTAGGGAATTCTTACTTATGGAGTGCAACAACCAAACTGGGGTGATTGGTTTACTTTGCGCCTCTTTTATTAGAATCAGCCTATAAATAGCCTGATTCCGAGCTCTTCTTTATTATCTCTTGTTCAAGTTTTCAACTTGGACCTATTATGGTCTGAAGTTTTCAACTTCAGTGAGGCGACAGCCTCAAGATATACATTTCAGACCTCTTTTACTTCCACATATCTCAAGTTGAAAACTTGAATCAGGAAGAATTAAGAAGCACAGGAAAGGCTTTCCTGTTTTGAGCCTACTTTCTTCAAAACAGGCCCAAAACAGCTTTACTATTTCTTGGAGAACAAGGAGTCCACGAACTCGCGCTTGTCAAACACCTGCAGGTCTTCCACGCGCTCACCTACGCCAATGTATTTCACCGGAATCTTGAATTCGTCTGAGATACCGATGATGACCCCACCTTTGGCGGTTCCGTCCAGTTTGGTTACAGCCAGGGCAGTTACTTCGGTGGCTTTGGTGAACTCGCGGGCCTGAATCACAGCGTTCTGCCCGGTGCTACCGTCCAGTACCAGCAATACTTCCTGCGGCGCGTCTTCAATCACTTTCTGCATTACGCGCTTGATCTTGGACAATTCGTTCATCAAACCCACTTTGGTGTGCAGACGGCCGGCTGTGTCAATGATGACCACATCAGCACCCATCTCCACGCCTTTCTTCACGGCGTCATACGCTACCGAGGCTGGGTCTGTGTTCATGCCGTGGTCAATCACGGGAATGCCTACGCGGTCGCCCCAGATCTTGAGTTGGTCCACGGCGGCAGCCCTAAAGGTATCACCAGCGCCTAGCACTACTTTCTTGCCGGCTTTGTGGAATTGAGAGGCTAACTTACCAATAGTAGTCGTTTTGCCTACGCCGTTCACGCCAACCACCATGATCACGTACGGTTGGCCGCCAGTATCAGGTAAGCTAAAGTCTTCGGCCACGCCACCTTTGTTCTCCTCCATGAGGTCCATGATCTCTTCGCGTAGGATGCGGTCCAGGTCTGAGGTCCCCACGTACTTGTCACGGGCCACGCGCTTCTCAATGCGGTCAATGATCTTGACAGTGGTCCCAATTCCTACATCGGCGTGTACCAGCACGGTCTCCAGCTCATCCAGGACTTCCTCGTCCACCTTAGACTTGCCTACTACGGCTTTGCTGAGTTGGTCAAAGAAACTGGTTTTGGTTTTCTCCAGACCTTTGTCCAGAGATTCTTTTTTGTCTTTGCTGAAGAAACCGAAAAGTGCCATAGCGGTCTAGGGAACTATTGGAGATAAGAATTAGAAATAAGAATATACCAAAAAAGTCCCTGGTATGGAGGGACTTTTACAGGTATATCATCAATGCGATATCGGCAATTATTTTTTGAGGGCGTCTTGCACTTGGTCAATCGGCACCATCTCTTCTCTGAAGGTGTAGGCTCCAGTCTTAGGAGACTTAACAGCTTTAATCACCTTTGCCCAGTCTTTACCAGTGGCGGTCTTCAGGGTTGCAACTACTTTCTTAGCCATGGTTATTTAATTTCTTTATGAACAGTTACTTTCTTCATGAACGGATTGAACTTCTTCATCTCCAAACGCTCAGGAGTGTTCTTTCTGTTTTTGGTAGTGATATACCGAGACATGCCAGGTACGCCGGAGTTTTTCTGCTCAGTGCACTCCAAAATCACCTGAACTCTATTGCCTTTAGCTTTCTTTGCCATCGCGAAGTTGATTTTTATTTAGGACTGCAAATATACGAGCCGAGTCCTGTAAATACAAATGCTTTTCTACTTTTTTACTTTGGGAATCACGCAGTTCATGCCCCAAAGCCTCTTCTTTTCCACTCTCCTAAGTCCAAGCGCCCGCCAAAAGTTCATTTTGGGCCTGTTTTCCACAAAACAAACCTAAAACAGCTTCTCCGTTTGGCACTTGACCTCCTTGACCGATGCCGCTACTTTAACTCAGGCAGCTTAAAGTTATCCAGCGGGCTGGGCTTGGCCATGGCCGCCTCAATGTCTTTCACACTGCGGGGTGCGCCCGCCGAGAGGTTCTCCCAGCCTTTGTCGGTTATCAGGATATCATCCTCAATCCTTACCCCAATGCCCCACCACTTCTTGTCGCAGGGGCTCCCCTCGGGGATGTAGATGCCGGGCTCCACGGTGATGACGGTATTGGCTTTGAACGGCCCGTAGGAACCACGGTCGTGCACATCCAGCCCTAGGTAATGCGACACGCCATGCATGGTATAGCGGCGGGCCTCATCGGCTTTCTTGATGATGCCTAGTTTGATCAGGCCTTCGGCTAAGACGGCCTGCGCGGCTGCATTGGTGGAACTGAAGGCGTTGCCTACTTTGCACTCCTTAAAACCTGCTTCTTGGGCGGCATACACCAGCTCATAGATTTGTTTCTGCTCCGGGGTGAACTTGCCGTTGGCCGGAATGGTGCGGGTCACATCGGCGGTGTAGCCGTGGTACTCGGCGCCCAGGTCCATCAAGACCAGCTCATTACCCAGCTTCGGTTTCTCGTTCTCGATGTAGTGCAGGATGCAGCCGTTGTTGCCTGCGCCCACAATAGACGGATAGCCTTCGTACTCAGCACCGTATTTTTTATAGACGAACTCATGGATGCCCTGCACCTCGGTCTCAGACATGTTGGGTTGCATGGCTTTCATCACCTCCAACTGCCCGATCGCAGACATGGCAACCGCCTTGCGAAGCAACTTCAACTCCTCCGGCGATTTGGTTTCCCGCATCTCGGCCAGCACCGTCTCAAGGGCAGATAAATCAAACTTCTCTTTGGGCATGTTGGCGACCAAGGCAGCCCGGGCAGGCGCATCCTTGGCGGCGAGGTAACTTTTCAGGAAGGCGTTGTTGCTGAGGTTTGGATTGGCGCCCATTTGGCGCTGCACCTCCAGTTGCACCTTGTCTCCGGAGAGGGCATCATACTGTTTGATGATCTGGTAAAGTTCCTGGTGGGCGAAATCCTGATCGGGCCGGAGGCCTATTTTCTGGCGGAACTGCGCCACCAGATCGTACAAATCGGCTTTGTCGCCGGGCTCGCTGCGCACGTCAGAAGGCAGGCTCAGGAAGAGGATCTGGTCAAAGGCAGCCGTGTCCAGCTTGAAGTTGGCGAAAGCGGTGGCGGGCAGCGCGTGCGTTACCCCCAGGTGCTGCTTTGCGCCTTCCTCGCCCAGGCGCTTGCCGGTCCAGGACTCGCGCTGCGGGTTGCGGGGTTGCGTGAACAATACTTCCTGCGTGGCCACGCCGTTGACCATGTGCTGGTCAGAGAACAGCAGCAGCACGGAGTTGGGCTCGCGGTAGCCGGTGAGGTAATAGAAATCAGGGTCCTGATGGAAGTTGAAGTCCACATCGTTGGCCCGGTTTCTCAAAGGGTTGGAAAACAAAACGGCAACGGAGTGGGCCGGCAGCTTTTGCCGCAGGGCCTCTCTCCGTTGCCGGTGAAATTCTTTATCCAGGAAATCCGCAGGTTTGTCCGGGCCGGTATTTTGCGCGGTCACCCCTATCGGCAGCGACACAAGCAATGTAAAACAAAGGTGTCGCAGAGCCTTCATGGCAGAAGCTTAGTAAACGATGTAACCGTCTTCTTTGGCTTTCTTCAAAACGGCAGAAATACCGTTCTTAGAAATAGTGCGGATAGCAGAGGTAGAAACTTTCAAAGTCACCCATGCATCTTCTTCAGGGATGTAGAAGCGCTTCTTCTGCAAGTTCGGGTAAAACTTGCGTTTTGTCTTATTGTTGGCGTGCGAAACGCGGTTACCCACCTGCACTCTTTTACCGGTTAAATCACAAACTCGTGCCATTGTATCGTTAGTATCGTTTATTACAAAAGGGATGCAAATATCCGCAAAAAGTTATGCAATGTCAACCCTTGCCCCTAACTTTTTTCTTTAATGTGTTCTTCAAAAGTGTTTTAACCTGCCTCAGCGTCCTTTTTGCTTCCATCTGCCGGGGCAGAATTCGTCTTTTTAGTGAATCCGTAGGGGCAGTGTTTGCAGCCACTCTGGCAACAGTAGCCGCGCCTGAGATGGTACTGCGCCGTGAAAACCATGAGCCCTTGCTCGTTGAAATAAAAGTCGCCGGGTTCCAGCGGCAGCGGTTTGGCCTTCATGCCGCAAAGATACAAGGCCATGGGCTCGCATGAAAGTCTGCGTCATTTGAAATGCTGTTTTGCAGCAGTTTTCAGGAAAACAGGGCAAAAAAGTACCGGATACGCTCACTCCCCTCCTTAGTCACGCACGTTCGTTAGCCTTTCAAGACTTTTCTTTACATTTATCTCTGCAAGCGGTTCCTGCGTATTTAGAGAGCGAAGATGCGCCGCCTTCTTTTCAATCACCTTAAACTATTTACCACATGAATACTTCCACAGTTACCTCCAGCCAAGAGGCCATTGCCTTAGAAGACAAATACGGGGCCCACAACTATCATCCGCTGCCGGTGGTGCTTAGCCGCGGCGAGGGGGTTTATCTCTGGGATGTGGAAGGCAACCGGTACTATGATTTCCTTTCGGCGTACAGTGCCGTGAACCAGGGTCACTGCCATCCGCGCATCATCGGGGCGCTTACCGAGCAGGCCCAGCAACTTACGCTTACCTCGCGTGCTTTCTACAACGACAAACTGGGTCCCGCCGAGAAATACTTCACCGAGCTGTTCGGCTATGACAAAGCGTTGATGATGAACTCCGGCGCCGAGGCCGTGGAAACCGCTCTGAAACTGGCCCGCAAGTGGGGCTACAAAGAAAAGGGCATTCCGCCGCACGAGGCCGAGATCCTGGTAGTGGAGCACAATTTCCACGGACGCACCACCGGTATTATCTCCTTTTCCACCGATCCCAGCAGCACCGTAGGTTTCGGGCCGTACATGCCGGGTTACAAAGTGTTGCCGTATAACAATCTGGAGGCATTGGAGCAGGCATTGAAAGAAAATGCCCACATCTGCGCGTTCATGGTAGAACCCATCCAGGGCGAGGCCGGCGTGGTGGTTCCTTCAGACGGGTACCTGAGCGGCGCCAAAGCCTTGTGCGAGAAATACAACGTGCTTCTGATTATTGACGAGATCCAGACGGGCATTGGCCGTACCGGCAAACTCCTGGCTTCTCATTATGATGGTGTGAAAGCCGATATTCTGATCCTGGGCAAAGCCCTCTCCGGTGGCGTGCTGCCAGTTTCTGTGGCCCTCGCCGATGACCGCATCATGCTCTGCATCCAGCCTGGCGAACACGGCTCTACCTTCGGGGGTAACCCGCTGGCCTGCGCCGTAGCCGTGGCCGCATTGGACGTGATCCAGGACGAGAAACTCACCGAGAATGCCATGCGCCTGGGCGAGATTTTCCGATCCCGCATGAACGAACTCAAAGCCCGTCACCCGGAACTGGTGAGCCTGGTACGCGGCCGCGGCCTGCTCAACGCCGTCATCATTCAACCTACCGCCGATGGCCGCACCGCCTGGGATGTCTGCGTGAAACTGATGGAGAACGGTCTTTTGGCCAAACCAACCCACGGCGACATCATCCGCTTCGCACCACCATTGGTGATTTCTGAGGAGCAACTGAACGCATGCTGTGATATCATTGAGAAAACGTTGGCTGAGTTCTAGAACAATAGCTTCCTCACAGAAAGGCTGCCTAGACTTCACGTTTGGGCAGCCTTTTGTTTTAGGCGCGTTTTTTAAAACCAGGCTTAAAACCTCTGCCTATCGCTTGATCCGGGAAAACATAGCATCTGAGCGGCATGTGCCGTACCTTTGCGCCGTCGGCTAGAAATGGCAGGCAGAAAATTCAGCTCTGCGTACACTTTTCGCCGGGCACTTTTGTTGTATCAGCAGCAGGCGTTCCAGACAGTGGAATCGCTTGCTTAACCCTAACCGCTGCTATGAACCATTTAACCCGCCGGCCCCGCCGGAACCGTAAATCAGATGTCATCCGTAATCTGGTACAGGAAAATCACCTCACTTTACACGATTTAATCTTCCCCATATTTGTCACCGAAGGCCAGAATGTGCAGCAAGCCATACCGTCCATGCCCGGCATCTCGCGTTTCAGCCTGGATCGTCTGGTAGACGAAGTAGGCGAGTGCGTGGAGCTGGGCATCAAAGCCTTCGCGCCGTTCCCCAATATCTCTGAGGACAAGAAAGACCGTTTCGCGCAGGAGAGCAAGAATCCCGATGGGCTTTTCCTGAAGACCATCTCTGAGCTGAAGCGTCAGTTCCCCGGCATTGTGCTGGCAACCGATGTAGCCATGGACCCCTACAGCACCGATGGCCATGACGGCATTGTGGACAATGGCGAAATCATCAACGATGCGTCTTTGGAAGTACTCGGCCAGATGGCTTTAGCCCAGGCGCAAGCCGGTGCCGATATCGTGGCTCCCTCAGATATGATGGATGGCCGCGTGGCGCACATCCGCCAGCTTTTGGACAAACACGCTTTCTACAACGTGGCCATCATGAGTTACACCGCCAAGTACGCCAGCGGTTTCTACGGCCCGTTCCGCGATGCCCTGGAATCTGCCCCTAAGCACGGCGACAAGAAAACCTACCAGATGAACCCCGCCAACAGCCGCGAGGCCCTCATTGAAGCCGAGCTGGACACCCTGGAAGGCGCCGATTACCTCATGGTAAAGCCTGCCCTCTCCTACCTGGATGTGATCAAATCGCTCCGCGACAACTCCAATCTGCCTATTGCCGCTTACAACGTGAGTGGCGAGTACGCCATGGTGAAAGCCGCGGCCCAGAACGGCTGGCTGGACGGTGAGAAAATCATGCTGGAGACGCTGCTCAGCATGAAACGCGCCGGCGCAGACATCATCCTCACCTACTTCGCGAAGGAGTTTGCCCAGTACGTGAAGCGCTAAGCCGTATTTGACCTGTTTTACCAGAAACAGCCCTAAAACAGAAGAAGCTGCCTGAGTTGTCTCGGGCAGCTTCTTCTGTTTTATTCCAGACTGAATTAGCGTAAGAACGTCAGGCGTTTGGTGTAGCGCTTTCCATCTATGGTCAATTCATAGAGATACGTTCCCGAGGATAGGGCACCGCCTGAGGAAGTGCGTCCGTCCCAGGTTACCTGATGCTGCCCGGCTGTTTTCCGGCCGTTCACCAAAGTAGTGATGGTTCTTCCGCTTAGGTCATAGACGGTCAGTTTCACGGTGGCTGCTCTCTCCAGGTTGAAAGGAATGGTGGTCACTGCTCCCTGCCGGAAAGGGTTAGGGTAATTCTGCTTCAGCCCGAACTGTGCCGCGGTGGCTATTTCTTCTTTGGAGGCCAGCGGACCAGAGTAGCGGCGGCTGTACACCCCGTTTCCGTGGGTTCCCACCAGGACAAGGTCATCGGTGGTACGGCTCAGAACCATGTCTACCGGAACCTGGCCAATGGTGTTGGTTCCTTCCCTCACCCAGGTGGTATTTCTTCCGCTGAGGGTACCCGTGGAGTACAAACCGGTGCTGGTTCCTACGAGGAACTTGGAGGTACCGTCTGGGTTAGGCAGAATGGTGACCCAACGGGTAGAAGGACCATTGCCTTTCACATCTCCGTTTTCTTCCAGGTTACCGGAAATAGGAGTCCAGGAAGTCCCTCCATTGGCGGTGTAGAAAAGGCTTTCTACTTTATAGTTTGAGAATACGACAATGGCTTTATCTGCATTTCTGGGGTCAATGGCGATACATTGAATATTACCGGTCGGGAAACCAGTGCCAGTAATGTTGGTTCTGGTGGGAGTAGCCACAGTACCATCCTGGAACTTATACAGTTTCCCGGCCCTAGTTCCGAAGTACACGACATTGGCGGGCGACTTGCTCACCGCTACGGCAGAGATTTCCTCGCGGGATCCAAGTTTAGAAACCACTTCCCAGCCAATGTCTGATTGATTGAAAGCCCCGCTTTTCCGCACCGGAATTTTGGAAATGTCTTTATTCCGCCACAACGTGTCACCTGCCGGCAAATACATGGTGTATTCATTGTTTGGATCTATGGTGTAGGGGTTCACAAACAGGTATCCCTTGGCTTTGGGCGGGTCAATGCGGGCATATCCCTGAAAATCTCCGGCATCATCATAGGCAATCCGGTAAACGGTTCCGCTTTGGGCAGATACCAGAATAGAATGGGTGGTTACCGCCGCAAAGGCACCGTCACCGCCTAATTGCTCTACCCACGTAGCCTGCGATTCAATGTCATCTACCGCCCAACTGCCATTATCCTGCATTCCTCCTACAACCAAATCGCTGGTGGTGTTCAGGTCCATCGCGATGGTGTAGAATTGGGTGGTCTGATACCCTCGGTTCAGGGATTCCCATTCAACGGTGGCAGCCAGGTTGTTCTCAGTTTTGGAAAGGCCACCGTCATGGGCCGAAATCATTTTATTAGGAGAGCCCTTGAAAAAAGCCACCTCATGCTGGTCTGGGTGATGTTGCTCGTACAAAGCGAACCCGTTGTTGGAAGGAACATAGCCCCCAATTTTAGCCGTGGCAGTTGTATTTGAAAAACCGCTGGTAGACCGGTAAAGGTTGGTACCACCCAACACTACATAGTTGGGGTTATTGGGTTTTACCCGCACCACCATGTTATAGCCGCCCTGTAGATCTAGGTCGCCGGAGTTACCGCCCAACATGGGCAAGTTGTCCGATAAATCAGTCCAGACTCCGCCTTCGCCAGCACCTGTACCGGAAACATATTCATATTTCCAGAGGTTGGCTTCAGAGTCAGGGTTTTCGGTGGTGTACACCAGGAAATAAACAATGTTTTCGTTGGAAGGAGCTATATCCAGCACAATCCTTTCGTAGGTTTCCGGAAAACCGGTGGGCGTGATATCGGTCCAGGTAGTACCATTGGTGGACCGGTAGATCCCTTTACTTTCTGACTCCCCGCCGCCGTTGGCGAATTGGCTTAGGGTAGCATACATGCTGCCGTTGTTGCCAATGGCAATATCGGTAAAGAAAGGGCTGGCATTAAAATCTTCTACCTCTACATCATACCCCAGCACGTGTGTCCAGGTGGCACCGCCGTTGATAGAACGCCGAATAGAACCAGCTGTAGCCGCGAACACCTCGTCTTGGGTAGCATTGGCCGGATTGGTTGCCACTCTATAGGTGATCTGGAACATGTTGGTGTAGAACTGGGTAGGGTCATTTACCTGCGTAGAAGGCAACACATTCCAGGTAACGCCATTATCAATGGATTTGAATACGCCGTTGCCCAGATAGAAAGCATCCAGTTTACTGGCCGAATTCCCCGACAGCATCTCGCCTGTACCATAGTACCAGACATTGCGCTTGCCCACTCTTCTGTCCTGCGCTACCGTAGTCACGCTGTGCACCATGTTGGGATCGGTCACCTTTGTCCAGGAGTCTCCGCCGTTGCTGCTGCGCCACATGCCGCCTGAAACTCCTCCCGCCAGAATATTGGCTTCGTTACTCAGGTCAATGGCCAAAGCCCGCGTACGTCCGCCCACATTGTAGGGTCCCCGCCTGTCCCAGGTATAAGTGGCCAGCTTCCCGTAGGGGTTTGCTTCCCGTAGAATTTGTTCAGCTGTCAAGATTCTTTTGGAGTAGGCGAGTTCCAGTTCCCGTATTCCCTCCGGGATTTTTCCCGTTGCCGGATCTTTCAGGCGCTCAAGCTCATACTCCTGCCGGGCATTGGGGTTTTCCTTTGTCCCGATGGCTCCTTTCTTGTGCAAGCGGTTAGACCTGGCAAAACGACCTGCCTCCTTTAACTCCTCCACCGACAGGTGCGGCTCACGGCCTTTAAACGCCTGAAAAGAGGCAACGTACAGGAGCGCCCCGAAGAAAAGGAGCAAAGCGCCTGACATTAAAAATTGCCGCTGCTGGGTTACTCGTTCCATGAAAATAAATCTATAAAGGGTTTTGGGCTGGTAATTGGAACACTAAAAAGATGGGCTCATGAAAGCCGATGAAAATTAATCTAACAATGCATAAGAACGGACCACCAACGGATCACTCTCCCTGAGAGAGGCGCGTAGTTCAGCCGTCATGTTCTGCCCCTGCGTGACACCGGGCCTACCGTTAACGGCTTTCATCGTCATTGGGAAGTAGGCCCGTACCTGCTGGCCTTCGCCTAAACTCTGGCTGAAACCGGAGCCATACCCAATTACCTGAATCACTTTTACCTCTGCCTGGCAGGGTGTCTTACTGCAGGGTCCATTTCCCGAAGTCTCCAGCGCAGGAAGTATCTTCACCACTTGCACCACCACCCGCGCATGACCGGGTGCCACCGGCTTCTGGTCAGGAACCGGAAGCTTTTCACGGGCGGTACTTAGCTTTGAGGTAGACGCTGGCATTTCTTTTTGGGCCTCTTTTGGTGACTCAGGCATCCGGTTACAGGCAAAACCCGTCAACATCAGGATTGTTGGTAAAACCAGCAGTAAATTCTTTCTGATACAGACAGGACGCATAAAACAAATATAATTACAAATATCAGGTTTTTAACACCTTACTAGTAATATTTGAAGACAGAGTAGTCAAACGCAATTATTTGGGTAATTCTGCCAAAACCAACAACCTTGCCACCGGTTATGGGTATAGCTGAAAAAACTTGAATTCTACATTTTCAATCTCATTACGTTCATGAAAACGAAAAACCTGCCACCGCACCGCACGTGGCTGGCCCTGTCACTTCTCTTTCTCCTGTCGGCCTGTGATATGTTTCAGTATCACCCGTACGCCGGCAACCTGGAATACAAAGACCTCACCGCCGAGAACCTGTCCAGAATCAAAGCCCTGGAACCGCAGTATGATTCTGAGAAGCCCCTGAAGTTTGCACTCACCGGAGACACCCAAGGCTACTTTGAAGAAACCGAGGACATGGTGAAAGACATGAACTCCCGTGACATTGCTTTCGTGCTCCACGCCGGCGATCTCACCAATTATGCCTTCACCGATGAATATGAGCGCATGCACGAGGTACTGGTGAAACTGAAGATGCCGTATGTCACCGTGATAGGCAACCATGACTGCCTGGGCGACGGTGACAAGCTCTACAAAGAGATGTACGGTCCCCTGAACTACTCCTTCACCTTCGGGCGGAACAAATTCATTCTCCTGAACACCAATTTCCTGGAGTTTGACGAGAGTGTCCCAGACATCAACTGGCTGGAGCGGGAACTGCAGACGCCCGCCAACATTGAGAACAAATTCGTCATTTCGCACATCATCCCAGACAACAGCGAGGCCAATCGGGCCCAGGAACAGGCGTATGTCTCCCTGATGCACAAGTATGACGTGCGCCTTTCACTGCATGGGCACACCCACAATTACTCAGCCAAGGAACTGTACCAAGATGGCATCCCTTACGTGACCACGGCCGCAACTTTGAAGCGGAGCTATGTCATGGTAACGGTAGCGGGAAATCAGGCCACCTATGAAAAAATAGACTTTTGATTCTATATGCGCTATTTCTCTACCCTTCTTCTGCTTTTCTTACTTTTCTTCTCCCCTGCCTACGCGCAGGAAGTGTCTGATTCTACCAGGCAGCTTGCCTCTGACAAAGCAGATCGGCCCAAAAACAAATGGTACGCCCCAGATTACGTAGTGGCGCAGCACGCCGGACTCATTGGCATTCTGGCCGCCGGTGTGGGCTATGACTTCGGGAAGCACGATCGCACCAACGCCGAAATCCTGTATGGGTTCACGCCCAACTATGGGTTCAAGAATACTACCCACACCTTTACCACCAAGATTTACTACCAGTCGCACCCCAAACCGCTGTTCAAGGGTTTCCAGATCAGTTGGATCAAAGCCGGAACAGGCATCAGTATGACCATTGGGGAGCAGTTTGAGACCTTCTTTCCTAAAAAGTACCCCGAAGGCTATTACATCTGGCCCACGGCCACGCGTATTCTTCCTTTTGTAGGTTCTTCGCTGGGCCGGGAGTTCAAAGGCCGCAACCGGCCTAAGTACGCCGAGTTCTATGGTGAGATTGGCACCAGCGATGTCATGATCGTAGACAAGTACCGGAACAAAGGCATCTCCATCCCAGACATCCTTAACCTGGCCATCGGCATGCGCCTATCGCTCTAAACTGTTTTAGAGGCTTTTTCAGGAAAAGGGCATGCAAACAGAATCTGAAGAAAAGCTTTACTGCCCTTGGGTGTGTAGGTTTCTTTAGCGCTTTCCCCCATTTTTGCAGCGGCATTGCCTTTCCCGCTTTTCCTGCCGTACACAACCGCTATGGACTACAATTACCTGAAATCGCTGCACATCATCTTTGTGGTCACCTGGTTTGCGGGCCTGTTTTACATTGTGCGGTTATTCGTGTATTTTGCCGAAACGGCCTCAAAACCCGAGCCCGAGAAAAGCATTCTGCAGACGCAGTTCGCGCTCATGCAAAAACGGCTTTGGTACGGCATCACGTGGCCCTCTGCGGTGCTCACGGTCATCATGGGTTTAAGTTTGCTGAGCTACTATAACCCCATTCCCACGTGGCTCTGGATTAAACTGGGCTTTGTGGCCGGATTGCTGGCTTATCACTTGTATTGTCACCGCATCTTCCAACAGCACCAGCGCGGCGAGATAAAGCAAAGCTCCACTACCCTCCGCATCTGGAACGAAGTGGCCACGCTTTTCCTGGTGAGCATTGTGTTCCTGGTGGTACTTAAAAACGGCCTGGATGCCACTTGGGGAGTTCTGGGCTTCATTGGCTTATCGGTTCTGTTGATGGCGGCCATCATGGTGTACAAGAAGTTGCGGAAAGCTTGACAGGTTCCTTTCTGAGGGCACTCACTCACTCACTCACTCACTCACTCACTCACTTGTCATCCTGGAAGGACCTTGTGGGCAAGCTGTAACAGCGTTTACTTCAAGACCTTTTAGATTAAAACAAAGCGTTTCGGGCCTGATTTCTGGAAATCAGGCCCGAAACGCTTTTGAGGCGCTCGCCTCACTGAAGTTGAAAACTTAAGCCCATTATAAGTCCAAGTTGGAAACTTGAACCAGAGAAGATTTAGGATGGCTTTCCTCCTCAAAAGAACTTGTGAACAGAATACCGCACCGGTAGCTTCGGTTTATTAGACCGCTTTGCTGAACATCGGCTTAGCCGAGATTTCTGTATTTCCTTTCTTGAGGTAGAGGTCAAACGCGGCGCAGACGGAGCGCAGGAAACGGCGACCCACAGGAGTTAACGCCAGCTCTTCTTCTCCTAACTCTATCAGACCATCGGCGGCCAGATTTTCTAAAACAGGCACAGCATTCTCCTGAATCACCGATGCCAAAGGGCTGTTCTGCCAGTGGGTTTTACCGTTGCAGGCAATATCCAGAATATGGCGGCGCATCTGCACGTCTTCCTCAGACAGCAGATAGCCTTTAAACAGGGGCCACTCGCCCATGGCCAAGAGCGCATAGTATTCCTCCACCGTTTTCACGTTCTGCAGATAACCTCGGTACAGGTCACTGATAGAAGACACGCCCAGGCCAATCATGAGCTGCGTCTGGTTAGTGGTGTAGCCCATGAAGTTTCGGTGCAGGCGACCTTCCCGCTGCGCCACGCAGAGTTCCTCTTCCGGAAACGCGAAATGGTCCATGCCTACATCCTGGTAGCCCGCCTCCAGCAGCATGGTTTGGCCGAGGGTATAAAGCGCCAGTTTCTCAGAATCAGAGGGCAGATCGGCGTCTGAGTAGTGGCGTTGGGACTTTTCTTTCCACGGAACGTGCGCGTAGGAGTAATAGGCAATGCGGTCTGGTTGCAGGGAAATCACCTGCCGGAAGGTTTCTTCAATGCTTTCCAAGGTCTGGAACGGCAGCCCGTAGATGAGGTCGTAGTTCACCGAGGTGTAGCCTATCTGCCGGGCCAGATCGGTGGCCTGCACCAGGTTCTCCAGCGGCTGCAGACGGTTAATGGCTTTCTGAACTTTCTCTGATAAATCCTGCACGCCGTAGCTCACCCTCCTGAACCCTACCTCATACAAGGCCTGCAAATGGGCAGCGGTGGTATTGTTGGGATGACCTTCAAAGCTGAACTCGTGCGATGGATGCACTTTGGCCTGGGCCAGGAGCCCGTTGATGAGGTACTGGAGGTTTTCGGGGCTGAAAAAAGTGGGGGTACCTCCGCCTAAGTGAATCTCCCGGATGACGGGCTTTTCTGGAAACAAGGCCAGATACTTGTCCCACTCCTGCAGCACCGCTTTTAAATACACCGGCTCTACCCCGTGGTTCTTGGTGATGCGCTTGTTACAGCCACAATACGTACATAAACTCTCGCAGAACGGCAGGTGGATGTACAGACTGATGCCTTCTTTTTGGTTTGAGGTTCTGAAGGTAGAAAGCAGCGCTTCCTGCCACTGCGGCACAGCGGGCAAGTCGTTTCCCCAGAAAGGCACCGTGGGGTAGCTGGTGTAACGCGGAACTGGCACGTTGTACTTCTTGACTAAGTGCACCGGGGGAGTGCTGGTGGTAAGGCTAGTTTCCATGGCCCAAAATTAGAGACTACTTCCCGCGCCGGAAGGCAGCTGCGTCACCCACCGAGATGATCTTCATCAGTTTGTGTCCCTTTTGAGCCCTTCACGGCTACTTCGTGCTTTAAGCCTGTTTTCAGAAAATCAGGGCAAAAGCCGTTTCCTGGTTCTTGGCTGCCCTAAAAAGGAAACGGCCCCTAAGGGGCCGGCTCACTACAAACAACCAACATGACAGCGACTTACTAGTAAGCCGCCATTACCTTTTCGTATTCATATTTAGAACCCACGGTTTTAGCCGCCTGGGAATACGCTTCTCTTATTTTTTTATCGTCTTTGGGCAACTGCAGGGCCATCTTACGCAGCAACTTGGCTTTCTCATAATCAGAACCTATGCCCTCGCTGGCTTTTAGCAGCGGCAAGTATTGACCAGAGCCCAGGTTGGAGTTGCCCAACAGATGGCTATAGGCCTTGGTTTTCTCATAGTCTGAGTTGATGGTGTTGATGAGCGGCAACACTTTGTCAAAGTACCGAACCACCTGCTGCTCGTGCCGCATGAGCGAGCCCAGGCCTTTGGTGCGCTCGTAGTCTGAGGAAACGCTCTGCAGCGACTTCATGGCCAGCTCAAACTGCTTCTCAGATAAGTTAGAACGGGTGGAAAGGGTATTCAGGAGTTTTACCTTCTCATAGTCTGAGTTAATGGTAACCAAGGCTTCGGCCACTTTGTCTAAGGCCTTGTCTGAGAGTTTTTCCTGCTGCAGCAAATGCTTCAAGATGCGGCCTTTCTCGTAGTCTGAAGAAACAGAAGTACTGGCAGCGGCATAAGCCTCGGCGGTCTCAGAGTCAGCCAGCAGGTTGCCCGGAATTTTGGTAAGAATGGAAGCAGCCTCGTAGTCAGAGGTTTTGCCCTGGCTCACCTGGTCTATGAGGAGGCGCATGTCATCGGGCTTCAGGTCATTTCTCCCGATGAGGTACTTGTACATCTTCGTGCGTCCGCTGCCCGCCTCCATAGAACCGGTATAGGACAACACTTTCTTCGCGCCGCCCTCCTGGAACAGGCGCTCGGCCCGGGCTTCAGCACCCAAACCGGTTTTGGATACCATCTCGGGTAGGTATTTCGCTAGCCAGGCCTGGCCGGCCGAGGCGTAGTCCTGAATCTCGCCGTCTACCCAGTATTTTCCTTCCAGCTTTCCTGCCTTATTCTCCAGCACCACCTTGTGCTCCGGCGCGGACTTCTCCTGCCGTGAGAACTCAAACCGCCCGCCTTCGCTAAGGCCGGAAATAGATTGCTCATCATTGGCCACGGTCACGGTTCCCTGGGTGATCAGTTTCAGGCGCAACCCATTGTCATCGGTGGTGATGTACACCGTTTCCCCTTTTCCTCCTTTGGTGGTTAACGTGCCGTTGATTACCTGCACCTCGTCATTCTCCCGCACGGCGGCAGCTTTCCTGGCTTTTTTTGCTGGCTCTGCAGATTGGGCACTCGCCGGCACCGCCAGGTTCAAACAACCAAGAACAATGAAAGAGGAAAGTAGAAATGGACGCATGGTATGGCTTTTCATATAGAGGACTTACTAGTACCAACTAAGTCTCTTTATGCTAAAGACATCCCTTCTTTCAAGGGGTTGCACGCACCTGAGACAAAGCTGCTATTTTCTTCCTTAGACAAGCGCCATGCCAACCATTTAAAATACTGATTTTAAGAGAATTACGAACGTGTGCCATAAACAAAAATGTCCGCTTCCGAACAACAAATATTCAAAAGCGGACACTTCCCGGAAAAGGTTTTAGGCTTATTTTCGTTAAAACAGGCCTGAAACGGAATAGATAATTCTTTTGCTTGGACTATTCCTCTTCGCGCTCCAGCAGCAACACCGATGACTGCGGAACGATGAAGTATCTATCGCCCATGTAGTTGATTTCCACGGCATCGCGCTGGAGGTAAATGGCCAGATCGCCTTCGCGGGCCTGCAGCGGAAGGTAGCGCACTGCTTCTTTCTCGTCCTGGTTCCAGATCTCATCATCCAGACCGTAATCTGCCGGAATAGGATAGCCCGGGCCTACCCGCATCACGTAGCCTTCCTGCACTTTCTCTTTCTCCTGCACGCCGGGCGGCAGAAACAAGCCGCTTTTGGTCTGCTCCTTCGTACTCTTCGGTTTGATGAGCAGTCGGTCTCCTACTACAATCAGCTTCTGCAGTTTATTGGCGGGTGAGTCTTTGCGCATGGCGGTAAAGTTATTGGTAAGGGGCTGCAAAGATATAACAGGGAGGGTGTTTGGCGCTATAGGAAAGTGGCTTTGGGGTTGAAAGGAAACATAAGGACTTGGTTTTATACGAAATAGCAGAATCATCAAACCAAAGCATACAAGGTCTTTAGCACTTCAAATGAGCCATATAGTATCATCCCAATAGAAACAATATACATCCCTACACCATGGCCAAACTCATCTTTATACTCTTTTTTCTTCTCTCCATGCAGGTAATAAATAGAAGTAATTCCAATTATCAGAAACAGTACCCCTATAAAGAAATCAAACCATGCCATCCATAAACCTTTTTACAACGCATCACTAACTCTCAGCCCTTTGGAAGCTTTTTTGCAAAGGGCTTATACACCCCGAAGCCCCTCCTTACAGAGAGGCTTCCGCTTTTTTCTTTATTTCTAGCCTAGTTTTCCAAAAACACTCATAAAACCCTATTCCATCATATCCGCGGGGCGGGGAGACTGCGGAGCCACATCTGGGTTCCAGCTCAAGGGGTAGTTCTGGTCTACCAGTTCCCAGGCCTCAACGGTTAGGTACAGGGGCTTGAAGGTGTCAATCATGACGGCCAATTCATGCGTTTCTTTCTTCCCGATGCTGGCTTCCACGGTACCGGGGTGCGGACCGTGGGGGATGCCGCTGGGATGGATAGTGAACGAGGCGATGTCAATGCCTTTGCGGGACATGAAGTTACCGGCCACGTAGTACAGGATCTCGTCTGAGTCTACGTTGGAGTGGTTGTACGGCGCGGGAATAGCCAGCGGGTGATAATCAAACAACCTCGGTACGAAAGAGCAGACTACAAAGCCCTGCGTCTCGAAGGTCTGGTGCACGGGCGGTGGCTGGTGAATGCGGCCGGTAATAGGCTCAAAGTCATGGATGGAGAACGCGTACGGATAGAAATAGCCGTCCCAACCTACCACATCCAGCGGTGAGAAATCATAATAATACTGGTGCAGGAAGCCTTCTTTCTTGATCTGCACCAAATATTCGCCGGGCTCGCTTTCCTGGATCAGTTCATGGGGCGGACGCAGGTCACGCTCGCAGTACGGCGAGTGCTCCAGTAACTGCCCAAAATGGTTTCTATAACGCCGCACGGTCTCCACGGGGCTGAAGCTCTCGGTAATAAGCAGGCGCACCGGGCCTTCGTTCCACTTCCACTGGTGAATGATGGTTCTGGGAATCACCACGTAATCGCCGGCCTCTACTTCCAGGCGCCCCATCTGCGAGCGCAACTCGCCGGAGCCTTCGTGGATGAACACAATCTCATCTGCCAGGGCATTCTTGTAGAAGTACGTCATGGCGCGCTCCCTTGGCAGGCAGATGGAGATGGTGCAGTCCTTGTTCATCAGGAGCGTCTTACGGGCGCTCAGGTAATCCTCGCCGGTGCTTTCCCCTTTGAATGGACGGATGTGGTACGGCGCCAGCGGCACGTCAGATTTGACCGGCCCGTACGGTACCGGTTCACCAATGCGGGTGATTCTGGTGGGGGCGTGCTGGTGGTAAAGCAACGAGGAAACGCCGGAGAAACCCAGCGTACCCACCAGCTGCTCGTGGTACAGGCTACCGTCTGGCTGCCGGAACTGCGTGTGCCGCTTGCGGGGAATGTTTCCTAACCGATGATAATAGGCCATACCTTTTCAGTGCGTGAGGGAGTGAAAGTCTAAAAACGCGTAAGCTAACTTATTCTAAAGCAAAAACCAGCATTTACCGGTGTCAAGACCAGCCTACGTTTCAGGCCTGTTTTAAGTAAACCAAGCCGAAAACAGAATTGCTTTGTTTAATCGGGGAAAATGATTGCCAGCCACCAACAGGAAGCCCGTCTCCGCTTTAAAGGGAATAAGTTAGAACATCCTCCCGCTTAAAGCAAAAGCGCCGCAGAAAATTCTCTCTGCGGCGCTTTCAATTACTTTCCTAGGCTGATGTGCTTGGCCTGACCAAAGAGCCCCAGGGCCCGTTGGAAATCGGGGTCCATCTCGTTCAGAACCGGGTAGAAACCTTCGGCTTCGTAACGACTCCGGGCAATGAACGCCTTCAGGTTATTCCGGATGGTTTTATCGGATCTCTTCAACTCCTTATTGTCTATTTTGATGTCGGCACGTTTGGCTTCTTTCAAAAGTCCCTGCAACATGGCATCGGTGATCTGGAAAGACTCCTGGAACTCTGGCAAAGCTTTACCTTCTAACTGCTGGCGGTGCTCCCGGAAATAGGTCAGGGCATACTCGCGCAGCACGTTCTTGCGGTACAACTCGGTCAGCAGGTTAGTTTGGTCTGTGGTGTCACGCGGCACAAACACGTCTGGCATGATACCGCCGCCGCCGTAGACAATGCGGCCCTTGCTGGTCTTGTACTTAAGAGAGTCATTGAACTTGATGCTGTCCTGGCTGAAGAACTCGCCGTGCTTGTAGCGGTTCATCAACTCCATCTCATAATCCTCAGATGACTCCGGGTCATACGGCTTCTGGATAGAGCGGCCGCTTGGCGTGTAATAGCGAGAGATAGTCAGGCGAAGCTCTGCTCCGTCAGACAACGGAATAGGCACCTGCACCAGCCCTTTCCCGAAGGAACGCCGGCCCACGATCAAAGCACGGTCATGGTCCTGCAGGGCACCGGCCAAAATCTCAGAGGCCGAGGCACTGCCTTCGTTGATCAGAACAATCAATTCACCCTGCTCAAAATCGCCTTTTGTCTTGGCGTAGTAGTTGGCATCGTACTTAGAGCCTTTGCCATCGGTGTATACCAGTTTCTTGTTTCCGGCGATGAACTCATCGGCCATGCGGGTGGCGTGGTCCAGGTAGCCGCCGGGGTTGTCGCGCAAATCAAGGATCAGGCGTTGCAAACCTTGTTTTTTCAGGGAAGTCAGCTTGGACTTGAACTCCTCATAGGTTCCGTTAGAGAAGCGGCTTACCTTGATGTACCCGGTCTGTTTGTCTACCATGTACCCGGCATCTACTGACACGGACGGAATCTTGCGGCGAGTCACCGAAAACTGCACGGGCTTCGTCTCATGCGGACGCAGCACCGTCAAGTTCACCTTGGAGCCTCTGGGGCCGCGCAGTTTCTTGAAGACCATTTCATTGGAGATATTCACGCCGGCAATGTTCTCACCGTTCACTTTCAGGATCTTGTCACCTGCCTGAATGCCCACCTGCTCAGAAGGACCTCCGCTCAGCGGCGCAATCACGTACAGGGTATCCCGGAAGATGTTGAACTCCACCCCGATGCCGTCAAAATCGCTCTCCAGGTAAGAACGGGCCATGGTGATGTCTTTCACCGGAATATAGGAAGAGTGCGGATCCAGCTTCTCCAGCATCTTGTTGATGGCATATTCAGAGAGCTGCTCAGTGTTCACGGTATCTACGTACTCGCGGTCAATGTAGCTCAGAATCTCCCGGAACTTGAGGTAGCCTCGGGCCGTGCCCTGAGGATTGTTGGAACTAGGCTGGAACAGGGTGGCTCCCAGTAAAATGCCCAATGCCATGGCTAATCCCAGAAACAAGGGCAAACGCACTTGAAACAAAGAGTTTTGGATTCTCTTAGGCTCTGTTTTCTCAGTCATATTGGTTACAAATCATATTAGATCGAAAGAAGCTATCTTCCTAAATATTTGATTGTTTATAACTTACAACCAAATACAGAAATAAAACTTCCTTTATAATACAAAAAACAGCTCAGTAAAGTTGCCTTTACTGGGTCATGCGTTAGTGGTTAATTTCTGCGCCATTTTCCTGAGCTCGCGGGCATAAATCTGGCGGTAACTGCCGTTGCGGGTAGTGGTGTCTGCGGCAGAGACAATGGGCCGCGCCTGCACTCTTTTGGCGGTAGCCAGCGCTACCTGCGCAATCTGCTTGTCACTCCAATGGCCTTTCAGGGCCCGCAGGCACTTATAGATCAGCTCAGAGTCTTCAGACTTGGCCTCCATCAGTTGCTCTGTGTAATAGGCAATGGTCAGCAGAACCCGGGTGTTGCCCATGTCCTGGTAGTAATGCGGGAACAGTTCCTTGCGCAGCATCTCGTTGGCGGCCTGCTGCTGCAAGACAAAGAGGTAATCTTTCCGCATGTTCTGCAACAGAACTCCTTTGATGTCGGCGTGCTTGTCGGCCCAGTTGGGTTCGCCTTCGTGCGCTTTGGAGATACGAGGTATTTCTTCGAACGGATTTTTCTTGGCACCCTTGGGCGGAGTAAGACCTTTGAAGGGAGATTCTTTGGGATAGGTAATCTCGTATTCCGGCTCTTTGGGTTTCTGGGCCGAGGCTGCGGTGGCGCTGCTATCCGCTGCCGCTGTCGCTTGTTCTTGGCCTGAGGTGGCCTTGGTGGCTTTGTCCCGAAGGATTTTTTCGCAGGAGGTAAGGCTTAGGAGACACACACAAGTCAGTGCCCACACGGCACGGTCGCAAAAAGAATAGATCATGTAACGAAAATTAATTCACTTTTAGAAGACACCTAGCCAACGTTTTACCCTACCCCTCGCTTCTAAAGTAATACTTTAGGTAAGCTCCCCGAAACAAGTAAGAAAGAATATTTCTCCACGCTCCTATACACCCGCTTTTCCACAGGCTTATCCACTTAGGCGCGGTTCTTTAACTTACCGGCCATTTTCTTCAGTTCGCGAGCATACACCTGTCGATGGTAGCCCGTAACGGAAGCGGTATCTGCGGCAGATTTCAGTTTCCGTGCCTGCACACGGCCAGCGGTTGCCAGGGCCACCTGGGCAATCTTTCGCTCAGGCCAATACTCTTTCAGGGCCCGTAGGCACATATACATCAGTTTGGCATCCTCAGATTTTGCCTCCACCAACTGCTGGGTGTAGAAACTGATTCCCTCCAGCATATTGGGCTGGGTAGGATCAAGGTAAAAGTGCGGAAACAGCTCGTGCCTTAGCATTTCATTGGCGGCCTGCTGCTGCAAGACAAACAGATACTCTTTGCCGGCGTGGGCCAGCAGCAACTGGCGCATGTCGGTGTCTTTGCCGGCATAGTCTTTAACGCGCCCATTTGCTTTTACAATGCGTTGCACCTCTAAAAAAGGATTAAGGGTCACGCCGGCCGGCGGGGTGAGGTCCTGGTATTTAGACTCTGGCGGGAACGTCAGGATCCATTCCGGCTCAGGGACTGCCTGCGCTTTCACCGGCGCCGAGGCGCTGAAGTTGGCACTCAGTTTCCACCCCTCAGATTCCGTTGGGCCTGGCAGGAAAAACCGCTGAACCACCAACGTTGCCACTCCCAGCGATATCAGGAACACGTCTAGTTTATAGCTTTTAATCATGTCAGGTTCTCCTCTCCATAAAGGCGTTTTTGTTCAGCAGCACCTCGGCGGAAGCTCTTTTCAGAGAGATGCGTTTTCGCCTTGTTTTCCATAAAACAGCCAGAGAACGGTTATTGTTAGGGCTGCCGTGCATCGTGCTCCCCGGTCTGGTACACGGCTTTCTCCAGTTCCAGTTGCTGTTTTTGCTCTGGGGTGAGCGGGGCCAACTGCTTCAGGTCTGGCTGACCGGCGTTTACCCAGGCCGTGTACCAGTAGCTGGCCACCAGATGAATGGCCAACCGCATCTGTCGTTCCACCTGCCCTTTCAGACCCCTATGATAGGCCTGACTGAACTCCCGGGAATAGACTTTCACGGTAGCCGTTCCCCGCTCCTCCAGGCTGTACTTTTTGTCTTCGGGGAAAGCCTGGCTTAGTTGTTTCTCTACGGAGAAAACAGAATCCAAAGCAGCATTAGACCTGGCCACTATTTCCCAGGCAGTTCGGCCAGGATTGGCCAAGTGCTGCGGCGGCCCTATAAAGAAATCATATTCTTTGGCCCAAAGTTCCGGCAAGCGACTTTCCCAGAGGCCATGAATGCCTCTCTGGTTCGTGAACTGACCATTATAGTTGCGGGTAGTGTGCAAGGGCACGCAGGCATCGGCGAGGTAATGCCCCAGTTCCGCGGAAAGCCGGAGGATGCGCGGGATCTCGTGCTCTTTAAAAGCCTGGGTAAGCTGATACTGCACCAACCCGATATGCCAGGGCACAATGCCGTGCCGTTGCAGCGTATCCAGAGTGAATTGCCGCACCGCTTCCTCCCAGTGCCGGGGAAGCTTGTAGGCGGCACTATCGCCGTACACATCCAGGTCGATGAAATGACGGGCTCCTTCCTCAGGTACGGCATAGCGCCTTTTGTCTGGGGCAACCGCCTGTTCGGTGAGGTAAGACAAGTGCTGCTTGAAAAACCCGATCATCTCGGGCGGAAGGGTGTACACCGCCTGCCGGTTGATGCGTTGGTGCGCGTAAAAGCCCCAGGCCCACCCCACCTGCTGCGCCGAAAGCAGAAGCACCAAAAGCAAGAACCGTTTTCGCATGAAAAGGTATACGAGCAACACAGCCAGGGAAGTTCCTGTATTTCAGGGCTCTTTTCCCGAAAACAGCCCCAAAGCTTCACCTTAAAGAGTGAGGATTGCTGACTGCGGCCTTTTGCAGGGGTTTTCAGGAAAACAGGACTAAATCAGGGGATTAAAGCTTGGCGCTTTTCTTGGCCTGCAGGTAATCTTCTTTCTTGAAGATCTTGATGCCGTAGTAATTAATTTGCTTGTAATCATAGAGACGGGCCACCACCTGCTCATCGGCGTAATCGGTGTAGGAGTCTATGAAATCAAGCCCCTCGGCCTGTTCCCCTTCCTCCAGCAAAGCCATGTCGCGCTTTTTCACGTTCTTCCTGATTTTATCAAAGGAAGGACCGCCTTGGGCATTGTAAAGGATGCGGTTAGGACTGGTGTCACTATAATAGAGAATGCACCAGGCATCGGCGCCTTCGCCTTCGGGGTTATACGCCCACACGGCCTTGCCCAGTTTCTCCCCGGTAGGGGCTGCGTCTGATTTAGAGACCCAGCCTTTTTCCCCGAGAAAGACGCCCACCTCCTGCTTGCCCATGCTCTGCAGTTTCAAGAGTTGGTCCAAACTCAGCCCTTGACCTACGCAGGTAAGGGAAAGCAATACAAATACCGGATATAGAACGAGCTGCTTCATACCATCTTACAAATAGTAACTGCCTGTAAGTAAGTTACATCATTCTTTTTAAAAAGAAAAGAAGAAATAGCTCCCACTTCCATCCATTAAATGACAAACCACCCCTCCGCGAAGCGAAATCAGGCATTACAATGGCTCAAACGAAAGCACCTAACCCTGCTGCAGGTCGGGGCGAAGGCCTACCATGAGGCCGAGGCACGACTTGCAGCACGCTAGAACGGAGAAAGCAGCAGTGGCCTACGTGAGCTATGCAAAAGAGGACTTCAGCGAGGTGGTACGAAGAGGTGAAGAAAAGACTGTCTGAGCGTCAGCGAGTTTCTTTTCTTCTTGATTCTTTTGGTTACTTTTCTCATCAAGGAGAAAAGTGACAAACGCGGGCAGACCGCGACTGCAGCCTTGAGGCTTGGTAAGAAGGAATTAGAAAGTAACGGCCCAAAAAGTGGCTTTGAGGCTGTCGCCTCACTGAAGTTGCAAACTTCAGATCAAGGTAGGTCCAAGTCACAGACTTGAACCATAGAAAATAAGACCGGCAATCAAAGTCATCCCCTACCCCCTTCAAAGACATACAGAGAAAGAGGCTGAACTGTCAAATAGCCAGAAACTAAGCTCATAAGCCCATTTTGAGGCTCCTTTTACCAAAACACCTAAAAAACGAAAAAGCCCCACCTGTTCTGCACAAGTGAGGCTTCTTACTAGATCAAAAGATTTCAATCCTTATCGTTTACTGAGCCCTGCAAACTTCATGCGGTAATCGGCGTCAACGTCACCTTTGGAGATTTTGGTGAGCTTGCCTTTGATCAGGCGTTTCTTAAGGGCAGAAAGGTGGTCGGTGAAAAGGATGCCTTCAATGTGGTCATACTCGTGCTGGATCACCCGGGCCGTCACATCGTCGAACTCCTCAATGTATTCCTTGCCTTGCAGGTCATAGTAGCGGATCTTAACGCGCTCCAGGCGCCAAACTTCCTCGCGTACGCCAGGGATACTGAGGCAGCCTTCGTCAAAGCCCCACTCCTCTCCGGATTCCTCCAGAATGGTAGGGTTGATGAACGCTTTCTTCACGCCTTTTTCTTCTTCGCCCTCGTCCATGAACGGCTTGGAGTCGATGACGAACAGGCGGATGCTTTTCCCGATCTGCGGGGCGGCCAGACCTACGCCGTGGGCGTGGTACATGGTCTCAAACATGTCTTCGATGAGCTTTTCCAGCTCAGGAGAATCTAAGGGAATGTCTTTGGCTTTGGTGCGCAACACCGGATCGCCGTAGGCAACAATAGGGTAGATCATAGATATTGTCTGCTCTCTAAGTAACTCTGTAAAATAATGGTGGCGCTGATTTTGTCCACGGTGGCTTTATCGGCGCGGGCTTTTTTGTTCAGGCCAATGTCTATCATGGTCTGAAACGCCATGCGCGAGGTAAAGCGTTCATCATGGGTAATTACTTTTTTATCAGGAAACTGTTTCTTCAGCTGTCTCACAAAACCCACTACGTGCTGCGTGTTGTTAGTGTCTGAGCTGTCCAGGTGCTTGGGCATGCCTACCACAAACTCGTCCACCTCCTCTTTATGGCAGTATTGGGTAAGGAACGCGAGCACGTCTTTGCTGTGTACCGTGTCCAGCGCCGAGGCGATGATCTGCAACGGATCTGTGACGGCCAGTCCTACCCTTTTCACACCGTAATCTATGGCCAGTATGCGTCCCATGCGTCGTTTTTACGTTAGTTTCCGGAAATCGGCTTGTAAACGAAGCAGGCTTTCTGCCTCGGTCATGCGTTCTCTGGGAAACAAGGCAAAGGTAGCGCATTATTCTGAGAACCCGCTCCCTCCTGGTGGCTGCCTATTTTCAACCGAACGGTCTTTTATGTATCTTGGGAGGTAAAACGAAATTCTCACCCATGCCACTTCATTCTTATGGCCGGTCGCTCCGGCTCACTTTGCTGGCTCTGCTCTTGTGGAGCTTCTCTCTTCCCACTTTTGCCCAAGCCGATCTTCAGAAACTGGATGCCTACTACCAGAAAGCCCTTAAGGACTGGAACGTGCCAGGCATGGCCATCGCCATTGTGAAAAATGATTCGGTGGTGTTTGCCAAAGGCTACGGCGTGCGCGACCAGCAGAAAGGCGGTGCGGTTGACGCCAACACCATTTTCGGGATCGCCTCTAACACCAAAGCCTATACCGCTGCGGCCCTTGCCATGCTGGTAGACGAAGGCAAATTGAGCTGGGACGATCCCGTGACCAAATACCTGCCGTACCTGCAACTCTATGACCCCTACGTGACGCAAAACCTAAACATTAGAGATCTGTTGAGCCACCGCGTAGGCCTGCAAACCTTCTCTGGTGATATTCTCTGGTACAACACCACTTTCAGCCGCAAAGAGATCCTGCAACGCGCCAGGTACCTCAAACCCGCTTACCCTTTCCGGGGCGGCTACGGCTACTCCAACCTTATGTTCATCGCCGCCGGCGAAGTCATTGAGGCCATTAGCGGGAAGCCTTGGGAGCAGTTCATCCAGGAGCGCATCTTCAAGCCGCTGGGAATGAATCGTTCCTATACTTCGATAAATCAACTGAAGGGGATTGAAAACGTGACCACGCCGCACGGCAATCCTACTTCTGAAAACGGGAAACCCGTGCCTACGGTGCTCACCGCTTGGGATAGCTGGAACCCGGCGGCCGGTATTTTCACCAGCGTGACCGATGATGCCAAATGGCTGAAGCTACAACTGAACCGGGGCACCTACAAAGGCCAGCGCCTGTTTTCTGAGAATGCCTCGCACACCATGTGGACCATGCACAACGCAACACCGGTAGCAAAAGAGATGGAAAAAATCACGCCTTCAGTTCATTTCAGCGGGGCCGGTCTGGGCTGGATGCTGAACGACTACCAGGGCAAGAAGATAGTGGTGCACGGCGGCGGCCACGAGGGCATGAACAGCCGCACGGTGCTGGTGCCCGAGGAGAAACTGGGCATCGTGATTCTGACCAACAGCATGAGCAGCATCATGGCGCCCATCGCCAACTACACCATAGATCAGTTCCTGGGCATTCAGAATGGCCGGGACTGGAGCCAGTTCAACCTGGGGATAACCGCCAAAGCTCAAGCTGCAGAAAAGGCGGCCGAAGCCAAAGCCGCCAAACAGAAACCCGCCAAAGCCAAACTCACCCGTGACCTGAACGCCTACGCCGGCACGTTCCACAGCCCTTACTATGGAGATGCGGTGGTAACCGTGCAGAACGGAAAACTGATGCTAAGCTTAATCTCGGCTCCAGCCTTAGGCGGAGAACTCACCCTCTGGCAACCCGATATCTTTGACCTGGCCTGGAAAAACAACTTCGCGCTACTCACGCCCACCAAGGCCCGTTTCCTGCCTGGTCCTGACGGTTCCATCACCGAGCTGCGCCTGGACGCGAACAACCCAGATCTCCATTTCTCGGAGCTGGAGTTCAGCCGCACTAAATAAATAGTTTTTTAGAAAAACAGCCCTTGAATAGGAAGCCCCAAATGCCGGAAAGGACGGGACTCCTGTTTAGGGGCTGTTTTCAGAAAAAGGGGCAGAAATCAACTGAGGCTGTAATAATCCATTCTTCCCCGCGACTAAGATAATACCCCTACTGTAGTTTCGAGCCTGAAAACCTTCCCGCCACAGTTTAAATCATTAACTATCATTTGTTTACAAAAAACCTCTCTTTTGTGATATGTGGAAATAATTCCATATCATTATAAGCAGAGACATACCTTTTACCCAACCCAAACAAACTATTCGCATGTCAAAGAAGAGCACTCTGGCAATCTTGCTGGCTGCCGCCATGTTATCGCAGGCGCAGGCGCAGACCAAAGCCACGCCAGCCAAGAAAGCCACCACTACTGCCACTAAGTCGCAGGGAGGCACCCGCAAACTGGAAACGGTGACCCGCAAAAGCGGCGAGCTGGTGATCCCTTACGAAAAATACCAGTTGCCTAATGGCCTGACGGTAATCGTACACGAAGACCACTCTGACCCAATCGTGCACGTAGACGTGACCTACCACGTAGGCTCGGGCCGCGAGGAAGTAGGCAAGTCTGGCTTCGCGCACTTCTTTGAGCACATGATGTTCCAGGGCTCTGACAACGTAGCCGATGAAGAGCACTTCAAAATTGTTTCTGAGGTAGGCGGAACCTTGAACGGAACCACCAACCGCGACCGAACCAATTACTTTGAGACTGTTCCTTCCAACCAACTAGAGACCGCTCTGTGGTTAGAGGCTGACCGCATGGGCTTCTTGTTGGATGCCGTGACCCAGCAAAAATTTGAGGTACAGCGCGAGACCGTGAAAAACGAGCGTGGCCAACGCGTAGACAACGCCCCTTACGGCTTGGCTTACGAGAAAGTAAGTGCCGCCCTGTACCCTTATGGTCACCCGTATTCCTGGACTACCATCGGGTACATTGAGGATTTGAACCGGGTAAACGTAAATGACCTGAAAAACTTCTTCCTGCGCTGGTACGGCCCTAACAACGCTACCCTCACCGTGGGTGGTGACGTAACGCCTGAACAAGTAGTGAAACTGGCCGAGAAATACTTCGGTTCTATCCAACGCGGCCCGGAGGTGAAAAACCAAAAGTTGCCTGCTCCGGTACTCGCCCAGGATCGTTACATCTCCTACGAGGACAACGTGCGCTTCCCGCTGGTACAGATTACCTTGCCAACCGTTCCGGCCAATCACCCAGATGAACCGGCTTTGGATGTGCTTTCTGACATCATCGGCGGAAGCAGAACGTCAATCATCTACCAGAACATGGTGAAAACGCAGAAGGCCAACCAAGCCGGTGCGTATCATTCTACGTCAGAATTAGCGGGTGAATTCGCGCTTTCAGCTCGCGTGCTTCCTACCCAGAACCTGGCCGATGCCGAGAAACAATTGCGCGACGCCATTGCGGAGTTCGAGAAAAAAGGCGTGACCGATGAAGACATCGCCCGTTACAAAGCTTCTTATGAGGCCAGCGTGATCAACAGAATGTCCAGCGTATCCGGAAAAACGTCTACTCTGGCGGCTTATCAATTCATGACTGGCAATGCCAACTTTATCACAAAGGAAAGACAGGCGGTGAACGCGGTGACCAAAGCCGATGTGATGCGCGTGTATAACCAGTACATCAAAGGCAAAAAAGCGGTTATCCTGAGCGTGGTGCCGAAAGGCAAAACCGAGTTGATCGCCAAAGCCGATAACTTCAAGGTGGACCCAAGCGGTTACAAAGCCCCGGCTGACCAATACTCTGGCCTGAAGTACGTGAAAGCCAAAGACACCTTTGACCGCAGCAAGAAGCCCGCTGCTGGCGCTGTTCCGGCCATCACCGTTCCTCCGTTCTGGAAAGAAAGCCTAGCCAACGGCATCAAGGTAATCGGTGCCAAGAGCGACGAGGTACCAACCGTAACCATGTTGTTCACGCTGCAAGGCGGCCACAAACTGGAAGCGAACGAGCCGACTAAAGCAGGTTTAGCTTCCCTGACCGCTTCCATGCTGAACGAGTCTTCGCAGAAACTCACCGCTGAGCAAATCAGCACCGAGTTGGAGAAACTGGGTTCCAGCATCAACTTCGGGAGCGGCGCTGAAAGCATGACGGTTTCGGTGTCTTCTCAGGTGAAAAACCTGGATGCTACCCTGGCCTTGCTGGAAGAGCGCATGTTCCGTCCGCGTTTCGATGCTTCCGAGTTTGACCGGATCAAGAAACAGCGTCTGGAAGCCATCAAAAACCAGAGCACCCAGCCTACCGTGGTTGCTGACAATGTGTACTTAAAAATGCTGTACGGCGAGGGCAACATCCAAGCCATTCCGGTAGCGGGCACCGTGCAGACTGTGGAAAGCATCACCCTGGATGACGTGAAGAAATTCTACGCGAACTACTTCTCTCCATCTGTGACCAACCTGGTGGTAGTGGGCGATGTAGACCAAAAGCAGGTGATGCCGAAACTGGCCTTTTTGAATAAATGGGCCCCAAAACCAGTGACCATGCCGGCTAACTTCAAGGCGGCCAGCATTGACAAGACCAAGATCTTCATCGTGGACAAAGAGAAAGCGGCCCAGTCTGAGATCAGAATCGGGTACATGGCCCTTCCGTACGATGCCACCGGCGAGTATTACAAAGCCAACCTGATGAACTACGTATTGGGTGGCGCTTTCAACAGCCGCATCAACCTGAACCTGCGCGAAGACAAAGGCTACACCTACGGCGCTCGTTCTGGCTTCAACGGCACAGAGGAAGCTGGTCCGTTCACCGCTTCGGCTGGGGTGCGTTCTAACGCTTCTGATGCTTCTGTAGTGGAGTTCATGAAAGAGATCAAGCGCTTCAGAGAAGAAGGGATTACAGACGAAGAACTGGCTTTCATGAAGAACGCCATCGGGCAGTCTGATGCCCGCCGTTACGAGACTGCGTTCCAGAAAGCGGCCTTCCTGAACAATATCCTGCGCTATAACCTGACACCGGATTACGTGACCAAGCAGAACGAGATCCTGAAGAACATCACCAAGGAAGAGATCAATGCGCTGGCCAAAAAGTACCTGCCGGTAGATAACATGAGCATCATGCTCGTGGGCGACAAAGCCGCTATCAAACCAGGTCTGGAGAAACTGGGCTACGATGTGGTGGAACTGGATCCAGACGGTGCCCCGGTGTTAGCGAAAGCTGATGGTCCGGCTACCCCTGAGGTGAAGAAAGAAGAGCCTGTTAAAAAAGGCCGCAAAGCCAAAGCCCAAGGTCGCGCTTTCTAAGCTGATTCTTATCGGTTTACCGGCATAAAGTAAACCTGTTTTAAAGGCGTTTTCGGGAAAACAACCCGGAAACGCCTTTTTTCTTGAGTGGCGCTTTCCACTATTAATCTCATAACAGTAAATAGGTTGCTTTTAAAAGCAAATTCTAGGTCTGTTTTCCTGAAAACGGGTTAAAAACTCTTCCGGAGTTGCAGCCCGGTATAGAAGTTACGGCCGGGGGCTGCCTGGAAGTAACGATTTCCGAAGGCATTCAAATCATTCCCCAGGCTGTAGTCTTTATCGGTGGCATTGTCTACGCCGCCATACAGGTCCAGGTGCCAGGTCTGCGCGAAGGTCCTCCGGAAACCAGCGCGGGTACCCAGGATAAAGTAGTCTGGCGCGTACACGGTATTGGCATCGTTCAGCGGAATTTCTGCGGAGTAGTTGGCGGTGGCATTGAGGTATAGCCCCAGTTGGCTTTCTACATCCAGACCTGCTACGGCTACATGCGGCGCAGTACCCGTCAAACGGTTGCCCGAAAAGTCATTCTCGTTCTGCTGGTAATTCAAAAACCGGAAACGGTTGTAGGTGTAGGTTCCCCATAACCGGAGCAAACGCAAAGCCTCTTCCGGGGCCTGCACGAAGGCATAACCCGCTGCCACTTCTACTCCCTGCTGCCGGGTAGCGCCCGCATTGGCAAAAACCGCCACCCCAGAAGGCGTGGTCCGGCTCACGATGGTTTCTTTCAGCTTGAAATGGAAGGCTACCACGTCAAACGTGAAGCGCTGGTTTAACAGACTTCCCCGGAAACCGGCCTCATAATTCAACCCGCGCTCGGGCTGCAATCCGGTGTTGATGCTTGCGTCTGAAGGACGGATCTCGGCCTCGGTGGGCGGAGAGAACCCGGCACTCACACTCGCGTGCGCTGACAACGTGGGCGAGATCACTTTTACCAATCCAACCCGAGGGGAAAACTGGGCGTCAATGCTGCGGGTTTGTTTGTAGTTGGGGTTGGTAGCGGCCTCGGAGACCCGGGCGATGTCATAACGCAGGGCATTCAGGCTGGCTCCAACGGTGAGCAGGAACTCCGCGGGAAAATCTACTTCGGCCTGCCCGAAAACAAAGCCTTCTTTTACCGTCACCTCATCGTCATAGTTTAATGGGCCGGGCGTACCAGCGTTGTTCACGTACTGCCGGGCGTTCACGAAACGGCGCTGCGCCTCGGCTCCCAGAGTGAAGCGGGCGGGCAACAACCCGAGCTGGGTTCGGTAAGTCGTGCGGGTGCGTCCGCCAAAACTCTGGTTAGTATTTCGCTCATAATCGGTTACGAACGGATGGTTCAGGAAGCTGAAGACGCCAAAAAAGGAAGAAGTATTGCTCCATCGCTCGTTGAACTGGTAGTTGTGCACAAAGCCCAGGTTCAGGCCTTCCACGTTGAGAGAAGCGTTCTGGTCTTTGTTCAACTGCCGCGCCGCGCGTGGATTGGCATCGAACTGCTCACGGGTAAGCGCCCCGGGTAGCTCGTAGAACAGATCGGAATACAGGGCGTGAAAGGAAAGGGTTTGCTTCTGGTTTGGGAAAAATTGCCCTGAAAGGAGCAGCGTCTTCCGGTCCATGGCGCTTTGCTCGCGGTATCCGTCCTGGGTCTGCCGGTCATAACGCAGCAGCAAATTCGATTTCTCGGTGGCAAGGCTGGTGGAGGCAAACCCTCGGCGCAAACCGTAAGAACCCACCTGCATCCCTGCCATGACGCTGCTCTCTAGGGGCCGCACCGTCTCCAGTAGAATGGTGCCGCCGGTGCCCGCCCCGTACACACTGCCCGCCGGGCCTTTAATGACTTCTATGTTCCCGATGGTGGCGGCATCCAGCATGTTCAGCGGAATGGTGCCGTTGGCTTCTACCAGGGGCACCTCGTTTAGGTAGACTTTCACGTTTCGCACACCGTACGGAGCCCGCAGGGAACTTCCCCGGATGGAGATGCGGTAGCTGGCCGTGGCCCGTTCTTCCATGCGCACGCCGGGCAAGGTGTTGAGGGCCGGCACCAGCGTGGTCTGGGAAAACCGCTCCAGGTCTCGGGTAGAAAGCAGGCCAATGGCCCCTGCTGTTTTCTGCAAGGGTCGGCGGGTCTCGTAGCCGCGCACCACCACTTCCTGCAGATTAACGGCCAGCGGCTCCAATAAAATCACCAGTTGTTTCCGGTTTTGCGGCACCACCAGTTTCTGCAGGCGGTGGCTGGTGACCCGCTGCACTAACAAAGTATCAGAAGGAGAGGCCAGCATAATCCGGAACTGGCCCGAGGCATCGGTCAGCACTTGATTGCCGGTCACATTTTCACTGACCACAGCCCCTTCCAGCGGCTGCTGTGACCGGGCATCCAGCACGCGTCCCTCTACGGTCACTTGCGCCGAGGCAGGAAGAAAAGAAATCAGGAAAAGGAAAGCGAAAAGGTATTTCATGAGATAGAGTTCAAAAAGAAGCCGGCGAAGGAGGAAGTAGAAACGGCTTTTTGTTTTAAAGCGGTTTTCAGGAATAAGGGCCTAAAACAGCCGACATCTCCTTTGCCCTGCGTCTGGTAGTTTCCTTACGGATTTTGACCACTACAGACGGTACAAACCTATGAAAAATCATTTTGCTTTCCTGAAGGCCTTTCCTCTACTCTATAATCCGGCAGTTTAAGGGTTCTTTTATAGTCTCAGACTACAATGGGCATTTTTGTGTTTAAAGACTGCTTCTGGCACATTTTAAGCTTCTTTCAAGAAAAGTTTAAACAATTTAAACCTAAATAGGTTATCTTTCTTTCAAGAATACTCCTGTTTCTGGTTTAGACGTTCCCAAAACTGGCACGTATAATCCAAAACTTCCCGTTTTCTCATCTAAGGCAACTTCTACCCTGGTTAGCCTTCTCCCCCATGAGAAAAGTTCATGCTGCCTCGGTAAGTCCTTGAAAGGGCTTCTATCGTTTGATTGAACCTCTACTCTCTTCTCATGATTACAACCACCACTCTTTACAGCTTGCTGCTTTTTAGCTTTAAGGCAATGGCGCCCAAGGAACTTGCGCCGTTGGAGGCAAACTGGAAATACCTGAAAACCATGTCACATCAAGGCACCTCTAAGGGTGCTATTTTTTTAAATGCGGGGTACCCCTATTATCTACTTGGTGGTACCATTCCCTATCGCAGTTGGCCTAACAATCCCGACAATGAAAGCAAAAAGCCCGGGCTTACTACCGGCAAAGCCGCCTTACCTGTTCACTCAAATGCCTTTGCGGGGGAGGCTCTCCTAACTACAGCCAATAAGAGCTTTATGCCCTTACACCTGGAACAGGATGTGATAAGCAATGTGATTGCAGCTCAACTTACCCGCGGGCCCTATTTACAGGTGGGCAACCAAACAGCCGTTACTTTGCGCTGGAGAACCGACATTCCCACCGATTCAAAAATACAGGTAGGCACCACGTATGGTGTGTATACCCATTCTGCCACAGATCCTGTCCTCACTACCAAGCATGAGGTTAGGATCAAAGGTTTAACCCCCGACTCAAAGTACTATTACAGGTTTGGCAGCTCTACCCAGGTTCTGCAGAGCGGCAGAAGCAATTATTTCAGAACGGCCCCTAGAGACAATACCATCAGGAAAATCAGGATTGCCGTGCTAGGCGATTGCGGGGAAAACGAAAACGGGAACCGATCTGGCTCTTTAAGTTCCTATCTTAATTATACCAAAACAAATCCGGCTGAGCTTTTACTTATCCTGGGAGACAACGCTTACCCTGGCGGCAGCGACGGAGACTATAGAAGGGAGTTTTTCGGCCCTTTTGGTGAAAACATCCTCAAAAACCACATCCTGTTTCCGGCTATAGGCAACCACGAATACAAATCCATTTACCCGATTACCGCCCGGGATAGAGGTGGCTATTATACCAACTTTTCCATGCCCACGGCGGGAGAGTGCGGAGGTGTGGCTTCGGGCACCAAGGCCTTTTACTCTTTTGATTGGGGCAACGCGCACTTTATCAGCCTGGACTCCTACGGTAGAGAAGCCGCCGATTATACCAAACTCTATGACACCTTGGGGGTACAGGTTCAGTGGTTGAAGAAAGATTTGCAGGCCAACCGCAAGAAGTGGGTCATTGTGTACTGGCACCATCCGCCCTTTTCAAAGGGAAGCCACAATTCAGATGTTGATGAAGAGTTGAAAAAACTGAGGGGGAACTTCATCCGCATTCTGGAGCGCCATGGGGTGGACCTGGTGCTCACCGGCCACAGCCATAACTACGAGCGCTCCTATTTGCTGAACAACTATTACGGCACAGAGGCCAGCTTCAACCTGTCTATCCATGCCAAAAGCAGCTCCAGCGCCAAGTATGACGGCAGTTTCAATTCTTGCCCCTACATCACCACATCGGGCAAAAGAAACCGGGGGACCGTGTATGTGGTGGCAGGTTCCTCCGGCGCATCGGGAAGAGTACAATATGGCTATCCGCATAATGCGTTGCCATTTGCGGTAAATGACGGCGGCATGTTTTACCTGGAGATTGAAGCCAACCGCCTAGACGGCAAAATGCTGCGCAAAGACGGCACCGTCTTCGACAAATTCACCATCATGCATGACGTGAACAAGACCCTTACCAAAAATATAGCCCCGGGCACTCCCACCAAGCTATCGGCCTCTTGGGTGGGCACGTATAGATGGTCAACCGGCGCTACCACCCGAAGCATCATCGTAAACCCACGAACCTCCACCACATACAAGGTGACGGATGGTAAAAAATGCCTCACCGATGTCTTCAAAGTAAACACCGGCATTGTCTCAGGCATTGCCGCAATCTCTGAAAGCATCCAAAGCCCCATGCTGGAATTATACCCCAGTCCCGCCAGACGAGGCGCAGTCATCATGGTTAAGTCAACTAGCCCTGAAACCATTGAGGCGTATGTTTCAGATATCGGCGGACATATCCTTTCTACTTTCCAGTTTACCGGCACCGGTGAAATTGACACCAGGAACCTACCCAGTGGCGTGTATATCCTCAGCCTGTCTGAGGAGGGCCAGCTCAAGAGATATAAGTTTGTGGTGGTAGATTGAAGGAAGCGTGCACCACTACCTGACTAATTACTGTTCAAGGATTACCTGAGTCACCTTTGTATTCAAGAGAATATTCCGTTTACTTCTGGAAAAGATTGAACAGACAAAGTAGAAGTGATACATGACCTAAACCAAGGCTAAAAAGTAAAACTCGTTTTGGCTGTCTTTTAAGAAAACAGGCTCAAAGACACAAGTTTTTGGGTCTGTTTTCTTTTGCTCCTGGAGCTACTCATAATATTGAGCACCTATTTCACAGTCGCCTCCCAAAGTAGTATATTCGGAAGTGCTGTTTTGCATCACTTCCGTTTTAAGCTTCAAAAACATAACCATGAATAAAATCATCTACGCTTTACTATTCATATCCCTTACAGCCTTTTCCTTCAAACTGCCGCCTACAGGTAAAAAGGACAAGAAGCCTCCTGTCATCATAAACAAAACGGTGAAAGCAAGGATTGATGCGGCCTTGAGAAGTTTTGTGGATTCAGGCAGAGTAGCAGGAGCATCGGCGTTGATCTTTGAGAAGAACAAAGAGGTGTATCACAACGCTTTCGGGTATGCAGACCGCGAAGCCAAGGCGAAGATGGACCGGAACACCATTGTTCGCATCTATTCCATGACCAAGCCGGTGACCGGGGTAGCCCTGATGAAACTCTATGAAAAAGGCGCTTTCAAACTGGATGACCCGCTTTCAAAATACGCCCCGGAGTTTGCCAACATGAAGGTGTACAAAGGCGTGGATGCCTCAGGCAATCTGATCTTGGAGCCGCTGAAACGTCCTATCACCGTCCGGGACATCACGCGCCATACCGCTGGGTTCGCGACCACTACCGACCTTCCGGGTATAAGTGATGTGTTACAGAAGGCAGATCTTTCCAACCCCAACAACACGCTGGAGCAGATGGTGAAAAAATTGGCCAGTTTGCCGCTTCTGTTTCAGCCAGGTGAGCAGTGGTCGTACGGGCCATCGGTAGACGTGCAGGCCTATCTGGTAGAGCGCCTTTCGGGTAAGCCTTTTGCCCAGTACCTGCAGGAAAACATCTTTATGCCGCTGGGCATGACCAACACCCGCTACGTGGTGCCGGAAGATGATAAAAGCAGGTTTGCCGCTACCTACCGCAAAGGCGAAGAGGGCCAACTGACCCGCGTTCCAGACCTAGACAATCTTTTCAACACCAAAGATTTCGCCTTGAAACCGGGCGGTTGGGGACTCACCTCCACCTTGGATGATTACATGAAGTTCGCCCGCATGCTGGTGAGCAAGGGTACCCTGGGCAAAGCTAGAATCCTGAAACCCGAGACCGTTAAACTGATGGCTACAAACCAGTTGTCAGACAGTGTGACGCAGCGCATGTGGCTGCCCAGCAAAGGCCAGGTCGGTTTCGGGATTGACTTCGCGGTACGTTTGCATCCGCCGGTTTCCAAAGAAGAGAACAACGGCGCTGTAGGTGAGTTCTTCTGGGACGGTGCGGCCAGCACTTTGTTCTGGGTAGACCCGGTCAACGACCTTACTGCTGTTCTGTTCGTGCAGGTATTCCCCTTTGACGGCCAAGTGCACAAGCGCTTCCGCGATGCCGTTTATGGCCCCTTTTCGGCAAAGTAACATTAAAAACAAAAGTACCGCACAGTTCACGCAATCACGCTGCGGGAATGATTCTTTCACGATTTCTCAACCTTTAAACGCTGTAAAACAGAGAAGCCTTGCTTTGTCTCAGGAAGCAGAAACTTATCAAGGATCTGTAGCAAATGGCTATTTAAAATGGTGTTATATTTATAGGAAATAGTCTTCCCACACCTTTCCTATGTCGCTACTTTACGGTCTCAGGGTTCTGCGCTTTTCTCTGGTTTTGATGGCGGTTTCGCTGCTCTCGTTTGTGGCCTCGGGTAGGCAAAACCGGGCGAAAATAGCGGCAGAGATAGAGAAGTCCATGCGCACTAAGTTGCTGAACGTGTGGTACCCCAGGAGCATAGACATGCAGCATGGAGGTTTCCTATGTTCGTTCACTTATGACTGGCAGCCCACTGGTTCTCAGGACAAGATGATTGTCACACAGGCGCGCCATACCTGGTCCAACGCCATCGCCTCACAGCTTTACCCCAAAGAAGCGCATTTTAAAACAGGCGCCCGCCACGGCTTCGCTTTCCTTCGCGATGTCTTCTGGGACAAAAAGAACGGAGGCTTTCACACGCTGGTAAATCGGCAGGGCCAGGTTATCCGCCGAGGCTTTGCGGAGAAGGAAGCCTACGGAAACGCCTTCGCGCTGTACGCTTTGTCGGCGTACTACAAAGCTACCGGTGACAAGGTGGCGTTGATCTTGGCGCAGGAAACGTTTCGGTGGTTGGAAAAACACAGCCATGACCCGGTGCACAAAGGATATTTCCAGCACCTGAAACTGGACGGAACACCCATCGTTCGGCCCGATACCATTCCTTCCACGGCAGACCTGGGCTACAAAGACCAGAACACCTCCATCCATTTACTGGAGGCTTTCACCGAACTTTACCAAATCTGGCCCGACCAACTGGTACGCCAACGGCTAGAGGAAATGCTATTCCTGATCCGCGACAAAATCACCACTCCGCAAGGGTACATGGTGCTGTTTTTCCAACCCAACTGGACGCCCGTCTCTTTCCGGGACACCGATAAAGAAACCATTCTGCGGCACCGCTACCTGGACCACGTGTCCTTCGGGCATGATGTGGAAACCGCTTACCTCATGCTGGAAGCCTCGCACGTTCTGGGGCTGAAGAACGACACCACCACCCCGCGCGTAGCCAAACGGATGGTAGACCATGCGCTGCGCACTGGTTGGGACACGGAGAAAGGCGGCTTCTATGACGAGGGTTATTATTTCAAAGGAGACACCCACCTCACCATCACCAAAGACAGCAAGAACTGGTGGGCCCAGGCCGAAGGGCTCAACGCGCTCCTGCTTATGGCCGACCTCTTCCCCCAAGACCAGATGCAGTATTACCAGAAATTTGAGATGCTTTGGCGCTACATTTCCACCTACCTCATTGACCAGGAACACGGCGGCTGGTACGCGGGCGGCCTGGACAAAGAACCCCAGCAAAAGACGGCGCTCAAAGGCCATATCTGGAAAGGCAACTACCATCAGCTCCGCGCCATGGCCAACTGCGTGGCGCGTTTAAAGCACCAAAACTATAAAACACTCCAAAAACAGAAATAGCGATACTACCTGTATGAGAAAAACTTTACTCTTTTCTTTCCTGATCTTAAGTCTGCAATGTCTGGGCCAGGGCATCGCGCCGGTGAACCCCAATGCCACGCCCGAGGCCAAAAAACTTCTTGCGTATTTATATGAAATCAATGGGAAGTACCTCCTGTCTGGGCAGCACAACTACAACGAGACACCCAACAAGTTCTCAGAAATGGTGGTCGCCCGCACCGGCAAGCAGCCTGCCATCTGGGGAACCGACTTCATCTGGCGCGGCACCCAGGACCCCGGCGCTGAAATCGTGAAAGAGGCCATCCAGAAACACCAGCAGGGGCACATCGTCACGCTGATGTGGCACGCCGGCCGGCCCATTGACACAGCCCCTTTCCGCTGGAAAGAAAGTATTCAGGGCGAACTCACCGACCAGCAGTGGAAAGAACTCACCACGCCCGGGACCGCGCTGCACAAGGTATGGCTGGCGCAGGTAGACCAAACCGCCGAGTACCTGAAGCAATTGCAGGCCGCTAACGTACCGGTGCTCTGGCGCCCTTACCATGAGATGAACGGCGTCTGGTTCTGGTGGGGCGACAAGAAAGGCAAAGACGGCTACCAGAAACTCTGGACCATGCTCTATGACCGCTATACCAACCACCACAAACTCAACAACCTGCTCTGGGTCTGGAACGCCAACGCCCCGCGTGACATCCCCAAAGACGAGGCCTTCTCCTACCACCTCTTCTATCCTGGCGCCAAATACGTAGATATTCTGGCCACTGATGTCTACAATTTCGATTACGAGCAGAAAGACTACAACGAGCTGCTGGCCCTGGCCAAAGGCAAACTGATCACCCTGGGCGAGGTAGGCGAACTTCCCAAACCCGAAATCCTGCAGGTACAGCCCAAGTGGTCCTGGTTTATGGTTTGGGCCAACTGGTTAGAAACCCACAACACCCCAGAGCGGGTGAAAGAAGTCTACAATTTGCCCCATACCCTAACTTTGGATGAACTGCCTGCTACCAAAAAGTAAGCCTTGCCCAGAGGTCCCAAGGATTCTCTCTTGACGGGAATGCATACCCTCCCCTTGGTCAAATCTTGCGTTTACGCACTTATTTTCAGAAAACAGACCCGAAACGAACCTTCTAAAACCCAATGATCAAAAAACTACTCAAAAGAGCCTCCTGCCTTACGGCCGTAGCGGTGCTTGCCCTGCAAGCGCCCGATGCGCTCGCCCAGGCCAACACCAGCGGCGGCTTAAAGCTGAACGAATTGGAATACTTAGAGATGCCCGGCCTGAACGTGATGTTGGCCCACGACTTCTACCCCGAGAGCCATCAGGGCGGTGTGGGCATCATCCAGAACGGCCTGCGCATTGGCACCAACGGAGATTTACGCCTGGAGCCCACACCCGGGCAATGGCAACCGGTGCCCAAGGTAGGTCCGCGCGTAGTGGACAAAGCTACCCAGACCATCAGCGTACGGATGCAGTACCCAGACCCGGACAAAAACCGCAAAGGCTTCAACCCCATCATCTACCCAGATCTGAATTTTGCCTACGAGGTGAAGGTGCGGCCCGAGGGCAAAAACTTTAGAATCATCGTAGATTTGGACCAGCCCCTGCCCGATGAATGGATTGGCAAAGTAGGCTTCAACTTTGAGTTGTTTCCAGGCATTCTGTTCGGGCAGAGCTACTACATGGACAAGCAGTTCGGGATTTTCCCGCGGCAACTGAACGGCCCTGGCTTCTATGATGCTTCCAAAGAATACCAGACCACGCCGCTAGCCTCAGGGCAGAGACTGACCATCGTGCCTGAAGATCCCCGGCAAACGCTCACCATCCAGAATGTGACAGGTGAAGGCCTACAATTGATTGATGGCCGGGCGCAGCACAATAACGGCTGGTTTGTGGTGCGGTCATTGGTGAAGAAAGGCGCTTCAAAAGGGGCCATCGAATGGCTTATAATGCCTAATGCCATCGTTGGCTGGAAGTATGATCCCGTGGTGCAAATCTCGCAGGTGGGCTACCATCCCAAGCAACAGAAAGTGGCCGTTATTGAGCTGGACAAAACCGAAACGCAGCGCCACCCGGTGACCTTGTACCGCATCAAGGAAACCGGCGGCTTGGAGAAAGTGCTGGAAACGCAGCCAAAAGAATGGGGCAAGTTCCTGCGCTACCATTACCTGCAGTTTGATTTCACTAAGGTAGAGCAGCCCGGCATGTACAAAGTGCAGTACGGCACCTATGAAACCAGTCCGTTCCAGATCAGCGACCAGGTGTACAAACGGCACGTGTGGCAGTCGGTGATTGAGACGTTTTTGCCGGTGCAGATGTGCCACATGCGCGTGAACGACCGCTACAAAGTGTGGCACGACGCCTGTCACCTGGATGATGCCCGTATGGCGCCCCTTAACCACAACCACTTTGACGGCTACATCTCCGGCCCCAGCACGTTGACCAAATATGCACCCGGCGAGCACGTGCCCAACCTAGCCGTAGGCGGCTGGCACGATGCCGGTGACTATGACATGCGCGTGGAATCTTTAGCAGATGAAATCCGGATTTTATCGCTTGCTTTCGAAGAATTCAAGGTAAAGTACGACAACACCAGCATTGATCAGAAACTGAAAATAGCCGAACTGCACCGTCCTGACGGAAAGAACGACATCCTACAGCAGGTAGAACACGGTGCGCTTTCCATTGTGGCCGGTTACCGCAATCTGGGCAGACTGTACCGTGGCATCATAGAGCCGTCTTTGCGCCAATATACGTTGCTGGGAGAAGCCTCCACCCAAACCGATGAAGTGGTGTTTGATGCTGCCAAAGCTCCCAATCCCCTCCCAGAGATCGGGCAGAAAGGTGCCCCGGATGACCGCTGGGTGTTCACCGAAGAGAACCCCGGCAGAGAACTGCAGGTGGCTTCCTGCTTAGCCGTAGCTTCCCGTGCTTTGAAAGGCTACAATGATTCACTGTCCACGCACTGCCTGCAGATTGCCCAAGAACTGTGGGACCGTACCAAAGAGAAAGACAAGATGCAGCGCGTGAATGTTGCCGCCGAGTTGCTCCTTTCCACCAAGGACAAGAAGTACGCCAATTGGCTCGTGGACAATACCCAAGACATCGCCAAGAACATTGGCCGCACAGGTTGGGTGATTGGCCGGACCTTGCCGCTCATCAAAGACAAGAAATACAAAGCGGCGGTATTGGCCGCCGTGGCCAACCACAAGAAAGTAGTGGAAGAGCAAGAAAAGAAAACGCCGTACGGCATGCCGTATGAACCAGACATCTGGGGCGCCGGCTGGGGCATCCAGAACTTCGGGGTGCAGCAGTATTTCCTGCATGCCTCCTACCCCACCATCTTCCCGAAAACCTACATGCTGCACGCCATGAACTTCGTACTAGGCGTGCACCCGGGTTCCAATGTTTCTTCCTTCGCCTCGGGTGTGGGTGCCAAATCGTTGACTACTGCTTATGGGAACAACCGCGATGAATGGTCTTACATCCCTGGCGGCGTAGGCTCCGGCACGGCCCTCATTCGCCCAGACTTTCCCGAGTTGCTGCACTGGCCGTACCTCTGGCAACAAACCGAATATGTAATTGGCGGCGGTTCCTCTGATTACATGTTCCTGATTCTGGCCGCAGACCACTTATTGAGCAAGTAACGTAATCACCAACATCTCATAAGAAGCCCGGAAGCCTAACTTTCGGGCTTCTTTGTTTTTGGGCTAGGTTTCAGAAATAGAGCCTTAAACTCTAAATGGTTTGAAGCTCCTCCTTTTAAAGGATTATTCGTGAGAAAGTGTCAGAGAGAACCTAGCTGACCTCTTCTCCCATCCCCCTTACCTAATATTCTCAGAGGCATAAAGCGGTTTTGAATGCCATTTTAGAAAACAGGCTTAAAAACAGTTCTCGGTTCTTCAACCTAGCTTCAAGCGGCTCCTAAATAATTATAGGCCAATTGATTTTTATTCATTTACAAAAGGTATATTCAGTAATAAATTTCCAGCCCCCTTCTGGTCTATCAAACAAGGTAAGAAAGCTTATCCCCAAGAATTTTCTTAGCCTGTATTTTCCTTTATTCATTCCCCTTTGGAACAGATAATGACAGAGAAGCAGAAAACTGCATTCCGCAAGAGTAGGCACTAAAACCAAGCTGCATGAAAAAGATTGTACACGCCCTGACATTTCTTATCCTGACATCCGCTTGTTACGGCCAAGCCCCAGTAACTCCTTTGCCTATCCAAGGGGCTCCTAAAGGAACCGAAGCGTATTACTTGCAGAAAAGCAAAGTAAAAAAGACGAAAGGTTGGATTTTTACAGGAGGAGGAGTTCTGCTTATTGGCCTTGGGTATGCGATGGCTATCAGTGAAACCATTGATTACGTCTCCAGTGGTGGGCAGAGTAACAACAACGATACTACTTCGGGCATGCTGGCATTAGTTGGGGTTGGATCAGTAATCGGTGGAACCATCTCCTTTATCTCTGCCGGACACAACAAGAGGAAAGCCAAGGCTTTGGCCATTGGTTATGAACAGGTTCCCTTGCCCCCATCGGGAACGTTGATAACAAAGGCAGTTCCAACAGTGGGATTGAAAATCAATTTTTAAAATATCGGCTTCTGGAAAGTTAAGGCCAACCCAAAAAGGCCAACCATCATCTGGACTATCAACTACCAGTTAAACGACACCTATGAAAACAACCCTACTCCTCCTGCTACTTTTACTCTTAACCACCACTTCTTACGACCAGATAAGTACACCGCCAGCAGTACCTGTACCAGATAGTATTTCGTCTACCACAGAGTACTACTATTTACAGAAAAGTAAATCACAACGAAAGATTGGCAGGATTTTGATTATAAGCGGAGGAGTTCTGCTGTCAGTGGGATACATGGCATTGTTGGGAGAAGCATTTAATGGTAAGGAGCAAGGTGAGAGCTCAGACCTTTTACTTAATGGCAGTTTTGTTTCGTTTATGGCGGGTGGGGTGTACTTGTTTTCAGCCAAACGCAACCGGAAAAAAGCAATGTCTGTAACAGCTGCCCGTGCTCAGTTTCCGCAGCTTTTGCCAAAAGCTTTCCACCAAAGGTCGGTATCGACTGTAGGCCTGAAAATAGATTTCTAAGCAGAAAATTTTCTTTTTTTGGCAAATACCCAAAGTCTGGTTCTACAACAGCACGCCAGAACAAAACCCAATCAAAGCTGTTCTGGCAATACCGCACCTCCGAAGAAGGAGAGGAATTATCTCCAGCCACCATGAAAATCTTACTTACCGGCACTACTGGGTACATTGGGCAGAGCCTGCTTCCGGCCCTGCTGAAAGACGGCCATGAGGTGGTGTGTTGCGTGCGCGACAGGAACCGGTTCGATGCGGGTAAGTATTTCGCAGGCAAACTGCAGGTCATTGAGGTTGACTTTCTGGACCAGGAATCTCTGACCGCTATTCCAGATGACATTGAGGCAGCCTACTACCTCATTCATTCCATGTCGGCGGAGGACGGGGATTTTGAGAAATTAGAGAAAGCTACGGCGCTCCATTTCAGGGATAGAATCCAGAAAACAGGGGCAAAACAGGTCATCTACCTGGGGGGAATCACCAATGACCAACACCTCTCCCGGCACCTGCAATCCAGGAAAGTAGTAGAAGAGATTCTTGCCTCGGGCACCTTTCACCTTACAACGTTGCGGGCGGGCATTATTCTGGGGTCGGGCAGCGCCTCGTTTGAAATCATGCGTGATCTGGTGGAGAAATTACCCATCATGATAGCGCCCAAGTGGCTCAACACCAAATCTCAGCCCATTGCCATTAGAAATGTCATTGAGTATCTGAAAGGCGTTTTGGGTCAGGAGGCTCTGTATGACCAGAGCTTCGACATTGGTGGCCCCGAGGTGCTCACCTACAAGCAAATGCTCTTGGGCTTTGCCAAAGTACGGGGTCTGAAACGAACCATTCTCACCGTGCCGGTCATGACGCCCAAACTCTCCTCCTACTGGCTCTACTTTGTCACCTCCACTTCGTACACGCTGGCTACCAATCTGGTGCAGAGCATGCGCGTGGAAGTAGTTTGCAAAGACAACCGGCTCCAAGAGTTTCTGGGCATCATGCTGCTGCCCTATGATACTGCCATCAAGTTGGCCTTTGACCGCATCCAGAACGAAGGCGTGATAGCCAGCTGGAAAGACGCCTTGTCCAGCAACGTGTTGAACGAGGGAATCTCCAAATTGCTCACCGTTCCCACCTTTGGCTGCTTCACTGATAAACGCCAGGCCGAAGTGACCCAAGTAGACAAATCGGTGCACAAAATCTGGTCTATTGGCGGCGAGAACGGATGGTATTACGCCAATTGGCTCTGGAAACTGCGCGGGTTTATTGACAAGCTGTTTGGCGGAGTGGGCCTTCGGCGGGGCCGAAAGAACAGCACCATGATCCATGCCGGCGAATCGCTTGATTTCTGGCGGGTACTATACGCCAATCGTGCCGAAAAACGCCTCCTCCTCTACGCCGAGATGAAGTTACCTGGCGAGGCCTGGCTGGAGTTCAAGATCATCGGGCAGACCCTTTATCAGACCGCCACATTCCGGCCGTTAGGGTTGTGGGGGCGCTTGTACTGGTATGCGGTGCTGCCGTTTCACGCCTTTATTTTCAGCAACATGCTCAAACGAATCTCTTCCTGAGCACCGTAAGGCAAACGCATTTCTCACCTGGTTTTCCATTTTCAGGCCTAAAACAAGACCTCGCAACGTCCAGAGCTCCTGCGAGCGTCTATGCACCTACTCCTTGTAAGTTGCCACTTACCAGAAACAACTCTGCCAATCTTCGGTTAACAATTAGAATAAATCGTTAGACAGCAGACTTGGCGGCAAATGCCAGGGAAGCAGCAGCAGGAAAAGATGAAGAAAGTGATTTTAGTGGCAGGTGGCACCGGTAATCTGGGCGGAAGAATAATAACCTCTCTTCTTGAAAATGGCGCGCAGGTACGGGCGATTGTCCGGGCCAGCAGTGACCCTCAAAAAGTAGAAAAGCTCAGAAGACAGGGCATTGAGGTAGTAGAGGCAGACATGACCAACGTGGCCGAAGTCACCAAGGCTTGCCAAAATGTTTCCTGTGTAGTATCAGCTTTGTCTGGCTTGCGCGACGTCATCATTGACACGCAGAAGGTCTTGCTGGATGCGGCCGTGGCAGCGGGCGTTCCCCGCTTTATTCCCTCAGACTTTTCTCTTGATTTCACCAACCTTGCGATAGAAGAGAACCGGAACCTGGGCCTGCGGAAAGAATTCCACCAGTACCTGAACAAAGCCCCCATTATTTCCACTACTATTTTCAACGGGGCCTTCGCCGATATGCTGACCGGCCAGATGCCGCTCGTGCTCTTCAAGTACAAGCGGGTGCTGTACTGGGGCAACGCCGACCAGCGTATGGACTTCACCACCATGGATGACACGGCCGCCTTCACCGCACGGGCAGCCTTAGATGACGCTACGCCGCGCTTCCTGAGAATTGCCGGCGACCAGTTAAGCGCTCGGGAAATCAGGGAAGTAGCGAGCCAAGTGTCTGGAGAAAAGTACAGCCTGTTCCGCCCCGGCGGGTTGGGCATGTTCCGGTTGATGATTAAAGTGGCCCGGATGGTGGCTCCCGGCGGAGACGAAATCTACCCCGCCTGGCAAGGCATGCAGTACATGCACAACATGCTGGACGGCCGCGGGCACCTGACAAAGCTGGATAACCACCGCTACCCAGACCTGCGCTGGACCACCGTTCAGGACGTACTTACGGCGCATCTGGCTACTGCCTGAGCCTTCCTATTACTTAGTAAAGCTTCTTCTACTTCTGCTCAGGATAAAGAATGGCATAACTCACGTCCTGAAAATAGCGCGAGAGATAGCGAGGCACTACGTTGAACTCAGGGCGATAAGAGACGGTATGAGGCCGACCCAGCACCACCGTAAACAAATCGTTTTTGGTGAGGTCTTTAGCGAGGGACGGGAAGTTGTCCCAGTTCTCATACAGCTCATAGCTGATGTTCACCGTGTACCGGTCCTGGTCCTGCACAAAAGTCTCTAAGGTCTGCAGCGTACCTGTCGCGCCCAGGATTCTGATTTTGGCGCCGGCTCCTTTGGCTAACTGCAGAATGGTATTGACCCAGTAAGGAAACCCGGCTTCGCGTTCAGAGTTCTTGGGTACCACCACTATGATTGTTTGAATGGTGTTCAGAGGGTCGCAGAACTTGCAGAAAATGGTTTGTACGGTGGTGTGGTTCACTACCCGGTTCAAAATGCTGCCCCAGAACCACTCACGGGTGCTTAACTGACCATTCCAGGCCATCACCACTTCGGTAATGCGCAACTCCCGCACGGCCCTAATGATGCCGTTCCCCACGTTGATGTCTACCCGGTACACCGGGCGTATGATATCTGGGTCTTCAGTCACTTCATGAATTACCGAAGCCACTTTGTGTTGGTGCAACTTGATTTTATCCTCGGGGTTATGGTGTTCTGAGACCACCACCAGCGGCAGCAACGGCTCTGACGCAATGGGATTCTTGATGAGCAGCGAGAAGTCCAGCAGGCGTTTCAGGTGCTCCATGTTCTCTACCGGAATCAGGATACGCTCATCGCCTTCGGTGCCTTCGGGTACTTTATCGGCCATGGCAATGGCAATCTTCCGACCGGCTTTCTCGGCCACAATGCTACTGACAAGGCAGGAAACCAGGATAAGCAAGATGGTGCCGTTCAACGCCTGGATGTCTAAAATCTTGAGGTTATATCCAATCAACACCACGGCAATGGTAGCCGCCGCGTGCGCACTGCTCATCCCGAAAATCAGGTTCCGTTCATCTGCATTGAAGCCGTAGATTTTCTGGGTACAAAAGGCAGCCAGCCATTTACCGGCGAACGAAATGAGGATAATCACCGCCGCCACAAACAACGCTTCAGGCCCTTCCAGCAGTACCCGCACGTCTACCAGCATGCCCACACTGATGAGAAAGAACGGAATGAACAGCGTATTGCCCACAAACTCGGTGCGGTGCATCAACGGCGAGGCTCTGGGAATTAGCTGGTTTAGGGCTAAACCGGCCAAAAACGCCCCAATGATAGGTTCCGCTCCGGCCAGGTGCGCAAAGAAACCAGACAGAAACACTACCGCCAACACAAAGAGGTACTGCGCGTTGCCTTCCCCTTCCAGCGCCCTGAAAAACCATCGACTGATGCGCGGCACGCCCCACAGCACCACAAACACAAACAGCGCCTGCTGCGCCGCAAACTGCACCCAGAACAAAGGTGACAAGTCTGGTTTCTGCAGGTTGGTGACCACCGCCAAAATAATCAGCACGGCCGCATCTGTGATGATGGTACCGCCCAGGATAAGGGTCATGGTCCGGTGCTGCGTAATACCCAACCGCCCGATGATGGGGTACGCCACCAGTGTATGCGTGGAGAACATACTGGCCAGCAGGAACGACGAAAGTGGACTATACCCCAGAATAAAGCGGGCACCCAGAAAACCCAGAATCAGCGGGATAATGAAGGTGAGCGTTCCAAAGACGATACTCTTATTCTTGTTCTGCTTGAAATCATCCATGTCCATCTCTAGACCGGCCAGGAACATGATGTAGAGCAACCCGATGGTACTGAACAGCACCACGCTTTCATCGCGCTCCAGCACGCCTAACCCGTGCGGCCCCAGCAACACCCCGGAAAGGATAAGGCCCAGAATACCGGGAATTCCCATCTTGTTGAAAAGCATGGGTGAGAACAGAATCACCAGCAGGATGACCGCAAACACCAAAACCGGGTCCTGAATAGGAAGCTGAAACAAGGATAGGGATGATAAAACCATTAGGGTATAAAAATAGGATAAAGTAGGTACGGGTCATCTGAACGGATGTTCCTGCGTTACTTGCCCTTACTACAATCAGATAAACAAGTTCTGGCAAGGGCCTTCCTGCTCTCTATTCTCAGTACATTTTCAGAAAACAAGGTAAAAACCGCTAACAGGAATCTCTTTCCGATGGCAGAGGCAGCCTTGCTCTCACCTAGCTCCAAACTCAATGCGGAGGCTATGCAAAACTTTTCTACATTTAAGAAGCCAACTCTGCCGTGCATCGGCTTGCTGGTCTTCAGAGTTCCTTGAACACGCTTACCGCCTCTTTTCCTGAAAACAGCCTAAAAACTAAACCACCTCTGGCCTATGCCACTCCTGCTGATTGCCCTCGCGGTACTTGCGTTACTGATTCTCATGATTGTCTTCCGGCTGAATGCCTTTCTGGCCCTTATTCTGGTAGCCCTGGGGTTAGGAATCGCTGAAGGAATGCCCGTCAAAGACGCTATAACCTCGGTGCAGAACGGTATTGGCAGCACCCTTGGCTCTATTGCCTTGATTATAGGATTTGGCTCCATGCTGGGCACGCTCATCTCTGACAGCGGGGCTGCACAACGTATTTCGTTGAGTCTGATTAAGAAATTCGGGATACGACACATTCAGTGGGCCATGATTCTGACGGGTTTTGTGGTGGGCCTGCCCATGTTCTACAATGCCGGTTTCATCCTGCTCATTCCGCTGGTGTTCAGCATTGCCGCCTCTACGGGCTTGCCGCTTTTGTACGTGGGCATTCCTATGGCAGCAGCGCTTTCGGTGACACACGGTTACTTGCCGCCGCACCCCGGCCCCACGTCCATTGCCGTCATTTACAAAGCAGACATGGGCTTAACGCTCATCTATGGGCTCATTGTGGCCGTGCCCGCTATCATCATTGCCGGTCCCATCTTCACGCGCTTTTTAACTAAATACAAAGCCAGTCCGCCCGCCGGTTTGGCGCCTCCCAGAATCTTCACCAATGACGAGATGCCCGGCTATGGCGTAAGTTTCTTCACCGCTGTGTTCCCAGTCTTACTAATGGCCGTAGCCACCTTGGCCAATGCCGTACTGCCGGTTGAATCTACGGTCCGGAAAACGCTGGACTTTGTGGGTGACCCGGCCATTGCCTTGCTCCTATCGGTGTTTGTGGCATTATACACGCTGGGGCTAAGCCGCGGCCGCAAAATGGATGACCTGATGTCTCTGTTAACCGGCTCTGTGAGCAGCATTGCCATGATTATGCTCATCATTGGGGGCGGTGGAGCCCTGAAACAAGTGTTGGTTGACAGCGGCGTGGGCAATTATATTACAGCACTGGTACGCGACATGTCGCTCTCGCCTTTGGTCTTGGCCTGGAGTATTGCAGCCCTGTTACGCGTTTGCCTAGGCTCTGCCACCGTAGCCGCCATTACCACCGCGGGCATCACCTTGCCCATGATTGCAGCCACTGGCGCAAGCCCAGAACTGATGGTGCTTTCCACGGGTGCAGGCAGCCTGATGTTTTCGCACGTCAATGATCCCGGCTTCTGGATGTTCAAAGAGTACTTCAGCCTAAGCATTGCCGATACCATTGCCACCTGGTCCATCATGGAGACGTTGGTTTCAGTGATTGGACTCTTGGGGGTGTTAGGCCTGAATGCCTTTATCGGGTAAGCCTTTCAATAAGAATTGATACTTCTTTGAGGGCCGTGCCTCGGCCAGTAGCCTTCCGCGCAGAAGACAGTCATAAGGAAAAGTAAGCCCCAACTCCGCTCTTGCTTCTGACAAAATCAGACATCCGCTCTAACCTTTTCCAGGTAATGCGCACTTTTGACAGGTCTGTGGTATCCTGAAAAATACCCTTGCTTCTCTTACCCTTCCTTTTCCTGAAAATGCCTTTTTAAGGCTTTAACCAGCTTCCCGGACCCCACCAGCGGCATTTTAGGAAAGCGTTCGGTGCTAATTTCCCGACCTGTGAACATTTGGGGAGGTTCTTAGTATAAAATTTGAGGTCATTTTACCGGCATCGGAAGAAAGTGAAGGGTTTTCCCCACCCGATGACCTTTGAGTTTACAACTGATAAGAAGAGAAAGATGAAAGTAGAAATATGGTCTGATGTGGTTTGCCCTTTCTGTTACATTGGCAAACGCAGGTTTGAGAAAGCATTGGAAGGGTTTCAAGGCAAAGACAAGGTAGAGGTGGTGTGGCGCAGTTTCCAACTAGACCCAGACATGAAAGTTGTTCCCGGCCAATCGGTGCACGAGTACTTGGGCAAACGCAAGGGCACTACCGCCGCCGAGGGCAAGAAAATGAACGACTACATGGCCGATATGGCCAAAGAAGTTGGCCTGCACTACGATTTCGATAAAGCCATCATCAACAACACCTTTGATGCGCACCGGCTCCTGCACCTGGCCAAAAAGCACGGCAAGCAGAACGAGATGAAAGAAAGGCTGTTCGCGGCCTATTACACCCAAGGCAAAAACGTGGGCGACCTGGACACCTTGGTGCAGTTGGGCGAGGAAGTGGGCTTGAACGGAGCCGAAATCAGGGAAGCCCTGCAGAAAGAAACCTATGCGCAGGAAGTGCAGCAAGACATGTACGAGGCGCAGCAGGTAGGCGTGCGAGGCGTGCCTTTCTATGTGTTCAATGACAAATATGCTGTCTCCGGCGCACAACCCACTGAGCTGTTCCAGGAAGTGCTGGACAAGGTTTGGGAGGAAGAAAAACCCCAGTTGATTTCCGGCGAAGGCGCGGGTTTCTGTACTCCAGACGGCGTCTGCGAATAGTTTTTAAGCCATTTTAAAGAAAACGACATGAAAGTACTGATTGTATTGACCTCGCACAGCGAGTTAGGCAACACCGGAGAGAAAACCGGTTTCTGGATTGAAGAATTCGCCGCGCCCTACTATGTGTTCCAGGACGCAGGAGCCGACATCACCCTGGTATCGCCCAAAGGCGGGCAACCACCCATTGACCCTAAAAGCGACGCACCAGAAAACCAGACCGAGGCCACCAAGCGGTTCAAAGAAGACAAAGCGCTGCAAACGCTTCTAGCTAACACCAAAAAAGTGACGGACGTATCAGCCCAGGACTTTGATGCGGTGTTCTACCCCGGCGGACACGGTCCGCTGTGGGATTTATATGAAAGCCCTGAGTCTGTGCAACTGATTGAGGACTTCTGGAAAAGCCAAAAGCCGGTAGCCGCCGTATGCCACGCGCCCGCGGTTTTGCTCAACGTGAAAGACGAGAACGGCCAGCCGCTGGTGAAAGGCAAGAACGTGACGGGCTTCGCCAATTCTGAGGAAGAAGCCGTGGGCCTCACGCAGGTGGTACCCTATCTACTGGAAGACGAACTCAAAAACAGAGGCGGCAACTATTCCAAAACAAGCGACTGGGGCGTGCACGTGGTGCAGGATGGCTTGCTGATCACCGGCCAGAACCCGGCCTCATCAGAAGAAGCGGCTCACCAATTATTGCAACTTTTAAGAAAATAGCCCCCATACGGACTGATGCCGGCAACCCCTTTCCTCTATGGCGCGGAAGTTACTTCCGTGACTTGCTGCGCAGGTAACCTTAGTCACGGAAGTAACTTCTGCGCCATAGCCTGAACCGAAGAGCCCCTGCTACCAAAAACAATTGGCGGCAGGGGCTCTTTGGTTTAGGCCCGCTTTCGGGAAAACAAGCCAAAATCGAAGTTGGCTACTTTGCTTCTTTCAAAGCGAGGGTTCCTTCCACGGTTTTCTTGCTCTTCCTGGTTGCTGCATCGGGTTGGCTGCCGCCCACGCTTACGGTCACGGTACCGGGCAGGTGCTTAGTGGTCCCATCTTCCGCAATGACGGTAAGGTCCTGCGGACGAAGCGTAAAGGAAACCACTTTGCTTTCGCCTTTTTTAAGCGAAATACGCTCAAAACCCTTCAAAGCCCTGATGGGTGTTTTGTAGCCGTTCACCTGTCGGTTGAGGTAAAGCTGCACCACTTCATCACCGTCCATTTTACCGGAGTTGGTTACGCGCACGCTCACCTGTACCGGGCTGTTCACCTTGCTGTCTTTCGGTAAATCAAGTTTGTCATAGGTAAACGTGGTGTAGCTCAGGCCGTACCCGAATCCATACAATGGCTGCCCTTTAAAGTAGCGGTACGTGCGATTCTCCATGGTGTAGTCGCCGAAAGCCGGCAGGTCCGAATCTCCTTTGTAAAAGGTCACCGGCAAGCGGCCCGCCGGGTTGTAGTCCCCGAACAGCACATCGGCGATGGCCGTACCCGCCGACTGACCCGCGTACCAGGCGTTCACGATGGCCGGAATGTTCTGGGCTTCCCACGGAATAGCGATGGCGCTGCCTGTCATCATCACGAACACCACGGGTTTACCGGTCGCTTTCAGTTCCTTCATCAGGTCGGTCTGTACTTTGGGCAACAGGATGGAAGTTCTATCGCCGCCGTTGAAGCCGGGTTCGTTTACCTTCATTTCCTCGCCTTCCAACTGCGGCGAGATTCCACCCACGAAAATGATGGCATCGGCGTCTTTTACGCGGTTGGCTAAGGCTTTAAAATCTGATTTAGCGAAGTTACCGGCGCGCAGCTGCACCGATGCTTTGCCGCCGTCCTGGTTGTATTCCAGCACCAGGCGGTAGGTCTTGCCTTGTTGGGTGGCCAGTTTGTAAGCTTTGGCGCCCCAGCGGTTACGGGTCCAGGCGTTGAGTTGCTCTTTGCCGTCAATAAGCAAACGGTAGCCATCATCGCCCTCTACCTCAAAGGTGATGGAACCGGTGGTCTTTGCGGTAAAATCGGTGGTATAACGGGCCGAGAAGTTATAGGCTTTCATGTTCCCTACCACCGTCTCGCCTTCCTGCCAGAAGTTGTTGATCTCCGCCTCTTGGCGCGTGGCTACGGGCTGGCCTTTCAGTTCGGGGTTGTTGAAGTACTCGGCTTTCACGCCGGGTTTGCCTTCAAAACTCAGCTGAGATTTGATTTCGGTGTAGACCAGCAAGGTGTCTTTGGTAAAGGTAGAGGCGCGTTCATAGACTACCTGCGTACCGGTGCCTACTTTGTTTTTGATGCCTTGCAGGGCAGTCACAATCTCTGACGGGATTCCATTGTAGTTCCCCAGAACTGCAATCGAGTTATCGGCGTTCGGGCCAACTACGGCAATCTTCTTAAGGCTCTTTTTCAGGGGCAGCGTGTTCTTGTCGTTTTTGAGGAGGACCATGGACTGTTGCGCCATCTTGAGCGAGTGGGCTTTGTGCGGAGCACTTTCGATGACATCGGGCGAAGTCTGCGCGTATTTCACCATGGCCACGGGATCGAACATGCCCAACCGGAACCGGATGGTGAACAAACGCTTCACCGATACATCAATCATGCGCTCGGTGATCTTGCCGTCTTTCACGGCCTGCACCAGGGCTTTGTAGGCATCGGTGCCGCAGTCAATGTCGGTGCCGTGCATCACGGCATCGGCCGAAGCAGAGGCCGCATCGGGGTGGGTTTTGTGGTTCTTGAAGAAATCATCGATGGCCCAGCAGTCGGAGGTTACGTAGCCGGTAAACTGCCATTGGTTGCGCAGGATGTCGTTCATGAGCACGTCTGAGCCGCAGCACGGCTGACCTCTGAACGCGTTGTAGGCGCACATGACGCCGGCTACTTTGGCGTTCACCACCAGTTCCTGGAAAGCGGGCAGGTAGGTATCCCAAAGGTCATAGTTGGTGGCGGTGGCGTTGAACACGTGGCGCTCGGGCTCGGGTCCGCTGTGCACGGCGTAGTGCTTGGCGCAAGCGGCTGCTTTCAGGTATTTGGGGTCATCGCCCTGCAAACCGTGCACGAATGCCCGGCCCAGCATAGCCGTCAAAAACGGGTCTTCGCCGTAGGTTTCCTGACCGCGGCCCCAGCGAGGGTCCCGGAAGATGTTGATGTTGGGCGTCCAGTAGGTCAAGCCCACGTACCGCTGCCCCGATTTCCCGTCCTTGATGGCTTTGTTGTAGATGGCCCGACCTTCCAGCGCAGAGAAATCGGCCATGCGGCCCAGCGAGGTCGTGTCAAAGGTAGCGGCCATCCCGATGGCCTGCGGATAGACGGTTACTTTGTACGGGGTTCGGGCCACGCCGTGCAGCACCTCGTTCCACCAGTCATAGGAAGGAATGCCCAACCGGTCAATGGCGGGCGCGGCGTTCAGCATCTGGGCTACTTTTTCCTCCAGGGTGAGGCGAGATACCAGATCATCCACCCGGGCTTCAATGGACAGGGAAGGATTTTGGAACGGGTAAGCGTATTTATCTTCTTTGCCGACGGTAAATGCCATCACAATGCCAACGATGGCACTAACAAAGAGAAAGAGGGAGAGCTTTTTCATTAAAAATCGGGAAATGGTGGTTGAGCCTACTAAGTTGGAGATAATTTCCTAGAAATCTGAGCGTCTGAAGCCAGTTTCTGCTAAAGTTTCTTCCCCGCAACCGCAAATTGTCTCCTGAGCCCATGAATACCTGAATCCGGTTTTTAGGCCAATTTATGGAAAACAGCTCCAAAACAGGTTGCCTCCAAACACCTAAATAAAACCCATTTTGGGAGGCTAAAAGAATCTTTAGAGCTAGCCAATAGCCATCTGCCGCGACCTATTCAGGAGTGGTTTTAAGCTTGTTTTCGGAAAAAGAAGCTTAAAACTGAGTGCATTTCCTCTCAGAGAGCAGATATCACGGGGAGAAGTTTTGATAGGACAAAACAATTGGTATCTTTAACTGAACCCCACTGTTATCTCCTCGCTCGCAGGCAAATAACATACTCAGATTTCTGCGCTTACCATTTTATGCTTCGGGCTTCTAACCGAGATCACGCATGAAAAGAAGCAAGTTTTTAGGCATCCTTCTGGCCTCGGCTCCCCTTCTCTCTTTTAATGCCTTTTCGCAAAACCGCCCCAGAAAAGACAAGGGGTTCAAGGTGTCTGCCGGCGAAGGAAGATACCACGGGCATCTGAAACTGAAAGGTGTCAATGCCAATGTGCTGGATGTGAAAGTCTCCGGGAAAGACACTAACGGCGATCTGGCCATCTTTGAACAGACCAGTTTGTCGCCGGGCCGGGGAACGCCTTTGCACGTGCATCCGCATCAGGACGAGATCTTTCAGGTACTGGCCGGCGAATATCGGTTTCAGGTTGGCCCTGACCAGCACAAGTTGACCACCGGTGACAGTATTTTCCTGCCCAGAAAAGTGCCCCACGCCTGGACCCAGGTAAGCCCTTCGGGCAAAATGACGGTGATGGTGCAACCCGCCGGCAGGCTGGAGGAGTTCTTCGTGGCGCTGGCTTCTTTCCCCGGCGATCCTACCAAAGAACAGATGACCCAACTTTTTGCTGCCCACGAGATGGAGATTGTGGGTCCGCCTTTGGTGATAAAGTGAAACAGACTCCGCAGTTGGGACTCCAGGTTCCGGAAGGTTCTTTCCAGAGGCCGGGAGAATCCTATTTCCAGATTTCAGCTTCCTATCCCTCCTACCTAACCCTTAAAGCCATGCCAAGACGTATTTATTCCCTTTTACTATTGGTGCAGTTGCTGTTTGTCTCCCCACTCAGGGGGCAGACCAGCAAGTTACCCGCGCTCATTGACCGTGAGATTTTCTTCGGAGACCCCGAAATCATCAATGCCCAACTCTCGCCGGACGGCTCCTACATCGCCTTCATCAAACCCTACAAGGGCACCCGCAACATCTGGGTGAAAAAGCGTGAAGAGCCGTTTACCGCCGGCAAGCCCCTCACCGCCGACACTACCCGCCCTATTGGTTCCTATACCTGGTCGCGTGATGGACAAACCCTGCTTTATGTGCAGGATAAAGGTGGTAATGAGAATTTCAACCTCTATGCCGTGCAGCCCAGCCAGGTACAGCCCGAGGGCCAGGGAGTTCCCCCGTCGCGCAACCTCACTGACATGCCCCAAGTTCGAACCATGATCTACCATCTTTCACGGTCAGAGCCCAACATGGTGTACATAGGCTTAAACAACCGCGACAAAGCCTGGCATGATTTGTACCGCCTGAACCTGGCTACCGGAGAGAAGACCCTGCTCAGGGAAAACACTGATCGCATCACCGGCTGGACCTTTGACTGGAACGATAAACTGCGCCTGGCGACCCGGTCGGTTCCCGACGGAAGTACCGAGATCCTGCGGGTTGAAGACAAAGAACTGAGGCCCATCTACAGCATCAACGTTTTTGAGACCGGTTTCCCGGTGGGTTTCCACGAAGACAACCGGCGCTTTTACCTTAGAACCGACAAAGGCAACCGCAACTTCCAGCAACTGGTACTGTTTGATCCCTCTACCCTGCAGGAAGAACTGGTAGAATCTGACCCTAAAAACAAGGTAGACCTGGAGGATGTCCGGTTGTCAGAAGTTACCCATGCCCCTATTTTTGTCACCTACCACGATGACCGGATGCGCCGGTACTGGAAAGACAAAACGTATGAAAAGGACTTCCAGACAGTAGAGCAGCGGTTCCAAGACCGGATGATCTTTTTAGGGTCTGCCACCAAAAACGAGCAGTACTGGATGGTGCACGTCCTGAGCGATGTCAACCCCGAGGAAGTGTACCTCTTTGACCGCAAAACCCGCCAATTGACCTTCCAGTACCGCCCCCGTCCCAAACTGCCCATGAAGGACCTGGCTTCTATGCAGGTCATCCGGTACAAATCTTCCGATGGTCTGGAAATTCCTGCTTACCTCACCCTTCCTAAGAACGCCGGCCAAACCAACCTGCCCCTGATTGTGGTACCGCACGGTGGCCCCTGGAGCCGCGACCGTTGGGGTTACAACAGCTACCACCAGTTTCTGGCTAACCGTGGGTATGCCGTTTTATCGCCCAACTTTCGGGGCTCCACCGGGTATGGCAAAGAGTTTTTAAACGCCGGAAACAAAGAATGGGGCCAAAAGATGCAGGACGATATCACCTGGGGCGTGAAACACCTCATTGCGCAGGGAATCGTTGACCCTAAACGGGTAGGCATTATGGGTGTTTCGTACGGCGGGTACGCCACCCTGGCCGGACTGGCCTTCACGCCCGATGTGTACGCTGCCGGGGTATCTATTGTGGGTCCTTCCAACTTGAACACACTGCTGGCCACCATTCCACCTTACTGGGAATCTATCCGGAAGATGTTCTTCCAGCGCATGGGCGACACCAGCACCCCCGAAGGACAGGCCCAGTTAACCCGCCAATCACCGCTGTTTTCCGCAGACAAAATCAAGGCTCCATTGCTGGTGGTGCAGGGTGCCAATGACCCGCGGGTAAACAAAGCTGAGTCTGACCAGATTGTAGTGGCTCTCCGGACCCGGGGTTTCCCGGTAGAATACCTGGTGGCTCCAGACGAAGGACACGGTTTCGCCCGTCCTGTTAATAACATGGCCATGTTGGCAGCCGCCGAGAAATTCCTGGCCAAGCACCTGGGCGGCCGCTACCAGGAATCTATGTCACCGGCAGTAGCCACCCGCCTCAAAGAGATCACCGTTGACGTGAAAAGCGTAGCCGTTGCACCTCCAAAAGGGGAGTAACCTAAACGGCTCAACACTTTTATTCCCTTACAAATCGGCTCCGGCTCCGCTTTGGAGGTTCTTTCCCACCATATTGGAGAAGAGCTTGCCTGGCCAAACCGGAGCCGATTTGTATAATCCGCCGGCTTGGTTCCACCTGCAACGTTAACAATGGAATTGGGAAAGTTAGCTGGTTTAGGGGTACTTCAGGAAAAAGAGGCTCAAAATGGCTCTACCTGGGAATATGGGACATTCACCTACCTTCACTATTGTTTTTGGGCACGCCTTTATAGCCTTGAACTTAATTGTATATTCGCTAGCTGACTTCCGGTTATTTGTGGATTTCAGTTGTAACCAGGATCCTTTAGGATAGAGCTATAAGGCTGATAACCGGAGTTCCTCCATCTATACTGTAGTTGTAGCCAATTTAAATAAAACATAATATGTATGCTGCGTTTGCAAGATTACTTAGTTCATTTAGTATCACAAGATTTGAATTGCTTTTGCATACACAAGGTACCAGTGCTGATTTTTGTACTTGGGCTCTTAAATTGAAAGATGTAATACCTACGTATCCAACAATTGGAGAAAATATGAATGGTATTATTGAAAGAGGTATAAACGAAGATGATTTCTTAGTAACTGAAATTAGGCTAAATGCTATCTCAAGCTGCATTATTAATTACACCTCATCAACAGAATACTTTTTAGTTGATTTAATCAAGTGGAAACTAAGAGACAAACGACTCCTTAGGAGAGCTATGGATTTGAAGGATATTGCCATTAAGAAATTTGATATAATTGAATTTGAAGATATTGAAAAACTAAGAGAAAAATATATCAATCACTTAGCAGGGGAGTTTTCCTTTGGAACTTTGTGGTCAAAGAAATTAGGAAATACTCATAAGCTATTCGATTTAAGTTTTGATAAACATTCTAATGTAATCAAATCTATAGATTCAGTATGGGAACAAAGAAATAAACTTGCACATTTAAATAGAATTAATCATTTACCCATGTCTTTTACAGATTTAAATGGAGATAATTTAGAGATAAAAGACCTTAAGGATAATGACGATTATCTTAAATTTTGCATCGAACTTATTAAAACGATAAATGCAAGTTTAGATATGCTGGATAAGTTTCAGCAAAGAATAATGGAAAAATGGCTAAATTTTTAAATAAAAACTAGCTACAACAACGTGTAAACGCCAGCATCGGCCGACGGCCTCCGCCGCCGTTTACACTAACCGTTGGCAGTAAGTAAAAAATGAAAATAGTATTAAGCTTTTTCATCCTTGCCATAACTTTTAGCACAGCTTTAGGCCAGCAGAAAATGCTGACGAAGGCAAGTGTGTTCAAATTATTCAAGGCAAGCATAGAACAAGAATCTAAGAAGTCCATAATGATCGGACATAATGCCTGGCTAAGCTGTAACAAAGACAGCGCGTATTTTAACAATGACACAATTCGTCTCTATGAAAACAGGCTTTACGAAACCGCGAACGTTTGCTGTGATAGAGTAGGCTGGACTTTTTGGAAGAAAGATTCATTTATTCTCCAAGAGAGCCAAATCTGCAAAGAACCACCGACTGGAATTGTTACAGATGGAAAGGACTATTACTCGATTAAGATTGAGGAAAGAGAAGGAGGACTTTACCTCTCGACGTTCAACACATACGATGGGAATAAACTAATTGAAACTTTCCTCATAAAAAGTTTAGATGAAGAAAAGCATGGAAAAGAGCTAGGGAAAGTCCTAACGCTAGTGCGGATAAAATAAAAGAATACCTACTGCCAACATTGTGTAAACACCATACTTCGGCCGACGGCCTAGCACGCTGTTTACACGAGACCGTTAGCCCTAATTTTAATGAAACTAACCGATATAAATCATTATTTAGAAGAACACTCTAAACAATTAAAATTAGCAAGGATAGCTGAAGAAAACTGCAAACGGATTTTAGAAGAACAAACTAAGGATAGCCAAAGCGAGTGGAATTAACATGGATTACCTAACTTAGTTTTTCGACTTATTGAACAAGTTTTAGTATACAACCACATTCTAAGGCCGACGCCACACATAAGAACAAGAATAGGAATTTACATCAAAGACCCCGATAAGATTCATTTTATGGACTTGGAGCAAGTAGGTTATTACCAACTCGACTCTATCGAAGACGGAGAAATAATTGATGATTGGCTGGTCTATGAAAAGTAAAAAGGAAGCTGGTATTACTTGAAGAAAAAACTAGTGCTAACAAAGCTTAAACGTCAGCCTTCTGCTGACGGCCTCGGCCGTCGTTTATACAAGGCCGTTGTGGGTAATTTGAAATAGAATGAGCAATAGAATAAAACTTATTTTCCTCTCTGCAATTGGTCTTCTCTTTAACTCTTGCCTTGAAGCTACTTCCACCGACAATAAACTTAAAACACAGGGATCAGCGGAGGAGCTTAGTTCCTCGAAAACTTACGTGGGGAACACCGAGAAAACCATTGATTCACTGGCGGCTGAACTTCAAAGAAGAGACATCAAATTCAAAAGTTTGGAAGAAGCCTCAACAGGCGAATCAGTTGAAATTGAATCTGAGAAAGAAAGTGATTCTTACGCGTATAGGTATAGAGTAGAAATTTACCTTAGTGAAATCTACAAATCCGTTTATCTGACAAAAATAGAGTACTACGGAGAGGGTGGCCAACGGATAAAATCTACTTACAACATAGATCTGGAAAAGGAATTGCACCTTTCGGGAGAGCAGACTAGCGATTTGCGGTTTGTAAGGTGGGTTTCGCCTTTTGAATTTGAGATGACAGTAGATACCAGGTTATTTACTGTCCGAATTGTAAATTCTGAGAAAGTAGAAACAAAAGAAAAACTGCCCACAACAACACCTAAAAAGCATTGAAACGCTTTTTAGCCCAGACGTTAGGGGAAATAATAAATTAAATTTATGGAAAACTGGATGGCTTAGAATCTATAACTAAAACCAATACATGAAAGCCAGTTTATACATACTCCTCTTTTTTCTGGTGCTCTCATGCAAGGATGGGAAGCAGAATCTAAAAGAAGCGCAAAATGTACCTTCCGAGTCAAAAAGTTTTGACTACAGCCTGGTGGGGAAAGAAACTTTGAGATTAGCAGAGAAAATAGCCAAAGTAAATGAGGTGATGTCTTCGGCAGTGTATGAAGCTGGCGTAAAACCAGAGCAATATAAAACTTTCGAAGCTTTAACCGCAAAGGCTAGTACTCCCGAGCTGAAGGCACTTTTAGGGTATCCGAACAATGCTGTAAAATGCTATTCCTTCTGGGCATTAACTTTAAGAAGAGACAAGGATTGCTTTGATATCCTTAAGGAGTATCTACAGGATACCTCTAGAGTGGATACTCAGTTTGGATGTATTGGTAGTTCAACAACCATCGGCGACTTTTATTTAGACTTACTAACCCCAAACTATGTGGGGTTGGATTCCTACAAGTTGGATAAGGCTCAACAAAAGCAAATAGATAGTCTCCTAATCTTTGACAAAACAATTCAACTTAGTGCTAAAACAAGCCTGCTTAATAAAATAAAGCCTAATGAACATTACTATTCAAGAGTAAAGCAGATTTTGCAGGAAGAAGGTAACGAAGCAGCTTTGATAGCATTGGCTAAATACAGAAAACCTGAGGACAAGACCTTTATACTAAGTTTCTTGAATGACCCAGAAAAGGAATACTATGGAATAAAAGCTGTCAAATTTTTCCCTGCCCCTGAGTTCTTGGAGCCCCTAGCGCAAATACAGGCAAGGGAGATAATGAAAGACACAGGTTTTGATTATAGTCTTTATAGGGAAATGTATCAGGCTATGGTACAGTTTAAAAATAAGGAATCGGCTGAACTGTTAGAAAAACCTTTCACGAAAGCCACCCAAGATGCACGACCTTATCACTTAGAGTATATTTGGCTGGCTATAGAAAAATACCCTAACACGTTATACAGTAGGATACAATCAAAAATTCAACTCACAGAATATGAAAAAGAAGACTTGAATTATTGGTTGAAGGAAGTAGAATAAATTACTTCTCCTAACAAGACCTAAAAAGCATTAAAACACTTTTTAGCCAAGCCGTTTGCCACTATTTAATGCACCTAATTCACAACATGAAAAACCTTGTTGCCCTGATCGCTTTGGTTCTTACCTCCATCGTAGCAAGAGCCCAAGTTGCTATCATCAAGGACAAAGACGGATATACAAATGTCAGGAAACAGCCCAACGCCCAGGCTGAAATAATCTATAAAGTCAGCAGCAACCAGGCCTTCTGGTACAATACAGAAGCAGAGGGAGAATGGATGACCGTCTATATCCCCAAGAATGACTTCTCCTTCAGTTCCACACAGCCCGACTACATAGAAGGCTTCATACACAAATCCAGAATACAGCCATTGGAAAAGCTTCAACCCTACAAAGGGACAGACTTTTCTTTTGAATACAAAACGAAGCCTTTCACGCAACAAGGAAGGATCATTGATCTGCGGGAAAGTAAGTGGGTGGTAGCCATAGACGGCAGACCAGCCTGGGGAACGGACGGTAACTTCCCCAAGACACAAGTCACAGGAGTGCATGTAATATTAGAGGGGGAAAGGATACAAATAAGCAAAGCCTTCTACGGTGACATCTATGAATGCACGAACACCTTCAGCGTCTATAAAAACGGGAACGCCTACTTTGTCTACCAATGGAACAGCGACGGGGCAGGCGGATACCAGATTGTATGGGTTTTCACAAAAGAAGGCCTTAAACAGCGGCTTGTAGGCTCCATGATATAAGGGAAAACCACCTCGGCCGACGGTCTCACTACGCCACTTTAATTAAATTGAAATCACATAGTTTATCATCCAAAATCCCTCACTCCAATAATCAACCTTATATGAGGCATACATTTTTACTGATTCTCTTACTTTCTCTGGTTTCGGGCGGGTTAGCCGCACAAACCAAGTCCATCAACGAGGAAAGGTTTATTTCCCTTGGCGGAATAGAGCAATGGGTAACCATCAGCGGAGAAGACAAGTCTAAGCCCGTTATCCTGTTTCTGCATGGAGGGCCAGGTAGCACTATGAGTCAGTACGATGACGCCATCTACGGATCCTGGAAAAAAGACTTTGTCCTGGTGTACTGGGACCAGCGCGGCGCCGGCAGGACCTTCGGCCGCAATGCCCCCGAGACCGTGACCGAGGATTACTGGATGGAGAACCCGCTGACTTTGGAGCGAATGACCGCCGACGGGATTGAGCTTGCTGAGTATCTGGGCAAGCACCTTGGAACGCGGAGAATAGCCATCATCGGAACTTCCTGGGGATCGGTGCTGGGCGCGAAGATGGCCCTCGCGCGCCCAGACCTTTTCTCTGCCTATATAGGCCACTCCCAGGTGGTAAACTTCCAAGAGGGATTTGCGAGCGCTTACAAAAAGGTGTCTAAAATGGCCCAAGACGCCAATGACCAAGAATCATTAGATAAGCTGAAGGCATTGGGACCTCCGCCCTATGAGGATGCCCGAAAAGATGGCCAGTTGATGCGCGTCATCAAAAAGTACGAAAGGCAGAACTCCACACCAGCCCCTGCCTCCTGGTGGAAGGTGGCCAGCGCATACGACAACGAGAAAGACGCCAAACACCGGGCCGACGGCGATGATTACTCTTTCCTCCATTTCGCCGGCCACAAGGGAATGGGAATCAAATCAATGATGCTCGGGGTGAACTTCCAGAAAGACGGATTGCTCTATAAAATCCCGGTGTACCTCATCCAGGGCGAGGAAGATATTCTAACTTCTAAAGAGCTTACCAAGTCGTATTATGATAAAGTGAAGGCTCCGAAGAAGGAGTTCGTACTTGTGCCGGGTGCCGCTCACGGACACAACCAAGCGGTGATTGATGCGCAGTATAAGATCGCGAAAAAGGCTTTAAGCCTTTAGAAAAAAGGAGTTAAACAGAAGAAACGGGCTACTGCAACTAAAAGCTTTCAACGGCATTTCGCCTGGACATTGTGGGATAATAAGCCATCTGATCATCTCTTTTAAGGAAAAGGAAAACGCCACCCTTCTAATGATTAGGTAGGTGGCGTTTCCCCCCTGTTTTTCATTATTCGGCCTTTAAATGCTGCTTCAGAAATGCTTTACTCATAGCTGCATAGGTAATACTCGCCGGAGGCGTGATGATGAACCAGAGCAGGAAATCAGCCATAATACCCTGGATATCTTTTATGAAGCCGTAGTACGCCGCAAACCCCGCGGCTATGCCCGCGATGGCCCCAACAAACAGAGCTACCATACTTTGCCAGGCCCACTTATTACCATTGGTAAAGTACTTTTTCAGCCGGAAAGCGTTTATGCCCCCAATTGCCAAATACATGAAGAGAATATCGAAAGGAATGTACAAGGTATAATACCCCAACCAAAAAGCTGCTGGAATAAAGACCAGGAAATATCCTAAATCAGTAAAATTGCCCCGGTCAAATTTAAGCTGTAAGGCTATGTTCTGCAGCAGGTTCAAGATAAAAGCGAAGGTCAGGAGAGAGAAGGTGTGGGAAGCCACTTGCGTCGGGGTTAAATCAACGCCGTGCGGCCCGGTAATGGTGTGCGAAATAGCCGTGTGCAACAAACCCATCCCCAGCACATTGGCTAGGACATGGTTGATTTGCCAGGTTTTCAGGAAGGCCTGGTTGCGGTTTACTTCTGTTTTGGCGGAAGCGAAAGCTAAGGTGGTTTCCATAGTCTATAAAAAATAAAAGGTTGAAGTCAGGCGAGGTCAGCAACTAGAACCGAAACATTCAGTTCTTATGGCTGGTATCTTCCAATTGGTGAGATACTAGACAGCCAGAATTTAACTTGCTGATTACCTGACAAAACTACGGAGGGCGAACGCCTGAACTCGTTGACTTAAGTTAAGATTTTGCGGGGCGTTAAGATTCTTTTCCTGATGCGGCTTAAACTTTCCGGACTGATGCCTAACATGCTGGCAATATACTTTTGCGGCACGCGCCGGAATAATTGCGGATTCTGCTCTAACAAGGTTAAATAGCGTTCTTCGGGTTTATCAGAGGTAAGTGAGGCCGCCCGGGCAGAAGCAGCCTGGGCAGATTTCTCGGCCATCAAGCGGCCCAATGATTCAAATAACGGACTCTCCTGGTAAAGTGACTCCAGGTTGGGTTTGGTGATGGTTAAAACCAGAGAATCTTCCAGGGCCTGCGAGTTACTGATGGTGGGCAGTCGGTTGTAAAAGCTGTCATAATCGGTGAAGAACATGTTCTCCAGCGAGATGCCGCATGTTTTCTCTTCGCCGTCTTTACAGAAGAAGTGACGAATGGCGCCCTGGCTCAGAAACCCGATCACGGGGCAGATTTCTCCGGCCCTCCATAAAAAAGCTTTCTTACGGAGCTGTACCGGTTTAAAGTAAACATCTATCAAGGCCAGATCCTGAGCGGGCATGTTAATGGTCTGCCGACAAAACTGTTTCAAACCCTCGGTCATAGCTGGAAGTGGTTAAAATGGAATAAGCAGTAAGGCCATAGCAGTAACAAACGCGAACAGGGCTCCTTATCAGTAAGTTATAAAGAATACCTGCTTTATACAAGCCCTTTCCTGCCTCCCGAAAAAAGCAACGCAGCTGATCCAAAATAAACCGATACCTGCCATAGTGGAAACTCGTTTTTGGGCTGTCTTTTAGAAAACGGGGCTGAAACAGCAGAAGCCAAAGAGTAGACGCCTTTGCCTGTTTCCTTCTTAGGCCTTTGTCCCGGCAAAGGCAATTCGCCCCTGTTTAGGTACACGTCAAGCAAAAAGTCCTTTTTGCCTTTCCCCCCTTCGTGTGCCTTCCGCTTTAAGGCTGTTTTTCATTTTTGACTTCTAAAACATCGGGTTATGCAATTGAAAGCACTTTTCACAAATTGGACGAAAGTAGCAGGTTTGCTGCTCATGGCCGGCGCACTGGCCTGGACCATAAAACTGGGAGTCATCATCTCCACCGATGGCCGGATTATAGACACCGGGGCAGCCGCCTTTTTAATGAAGGCCGGTATCCTCTTGCTGGCGGTAGGTTCCACCGGCATAGGCCACCGCTTGAGCCTTCACCGGCCCGTTTGGGTCAGAGTCATCGCCATCATTCTTTCGCCGGTGATTGTTTTCGGCCTGTTTCTGCTGTTTGCTAAGATCATCAGTCCGTTCATCGTGACCCCATTATTAGAAAATACCAGCGCCTGGTATGCCCAGCAAGAGGCTCCTATTGGCTTAGCCGTGTTCTTTTACCTGATCCTGGGGTTCCTCCTGTACCGAAGCTACAGATCCGTCGCCCGTTAGCCCTTATCCATTTTTACATACCATATTCTATCCTTTAGGCTAAAACCGCTCCTACTCCTATGTTCCGTAAAATCCTGAAATGGACAGCCCTCGTTTTACTGGTCCTGGTCTGTGGGGTGGCAGTTGCTACCATGTCTCGCCAGCACCTGACCTATGAAGCCCCTTACCCTGATGTGCAAGCCTCCGCTGATCTGGCCGTCATTGAGCGGGGCAAGCACATAGTCATGGTAGAAAAAGGCTGCGTGCAGTGCCATAGCCCGGTACAGAACATAGATTCTTTGCTGAAGAAGGGCGAAGAGCCGTCTTTGGCCGGGAACAAGAAAGTGGAGACACCCTTCGGGACCATTTTCACCACCAATCTTACCCCAGACCCTACAACCGGTATAGGCAAAATGACCGATGCCGAGATCGCCCGCGTTTTGCGCTACGGGGTAAAACCAAACGGCGAGGCAGTACTCCCTTTCATGCAGGGCCAAAATATGACCGACGAAGAAATGGTTGCCGTCATCTCTTACCTCAGATCCATAAAACCGATCGAGAACAAAGTCCCTGACCACGAGTTCACGTTCCTGGGGAAATTCGCCAGAGCCTTTGTCCTGAAACCTGCTGCTCCTGAGCCTACCGGAAGCCTGGTCAAGAAATAAGAATTGTATAGGTTAAGTTTGTCCTTTAGGCCTGTCTATATAAGATTCTCTTTGCATAGACACATCTCTATCCCTCATTCTAATTTTAGACGTGAGCAAATTGGGTGTTGGTTGATTTTACAAGATATCTGTTGTTACTTACTAACAGCAAGCAGACGTTCTTCCTTTACACCCGCTACATGACCAAAGCAGAATTTGAGCGTAAGTTACAAGACTACAACCTGGACCAATATCTTCCCCAACTTTCCCCACATGTACGCAACACCATCAGGCTATACCTTACGCCTACCTCTGAGGAAGAGATAAAGCCGGGACAATCTAAGATAGGTGGCTTGCCTGATTTACCGCCCAACATGGAATGGGTTACGGAGACAGGCGTTGTCAAAACTAAAGAGAAGAAGCTCCTATTCTTTTCTAAAGAGACTGAAAGTCTTCAAACCAAGCCACTTTCATTTATTGCCCAAATAAACCTGACCGAGGTGGCGCCATTTGACACCGAGCACCTTTTGCCCCTTACCGGAATACTCTACTTCTTTTATTCGGCGGAACAGGAAGCATGGGGCTTTGACATTCAGGATAAAGACAAGTTTAAAGTTCTGTATTTTAACGGCGACCTCAACACCTTACGCAGAGCCCAAGCTCCTGATGGGCTAGGGCCTGATGCTCTGTATGGAGCCTGCATCCTTACACCTGTACAAGAGATTAGCTTACCTTCTTATGAACATGAGGCCTACCATATCTTCACTGAAGCGGAAAGTGATCTGTTTTTTGAGCATGTCTATGAAGACGGCAATATCAACAAATTACTAGGCTACTCAGATAATGTACAGGGGGAAATGGAACTGGAGTGCGAACTGGTCACCAATGGACTTTACTGCGGCGATGAATCGGGCTATGAGGATCCTAAAGCACAGGAACTAGCGCCCAACGCCGTACACTGGCAGCTACTTTTACAAATAGACAGTAACGAAGATGAGTGCGGCATGATGTGGGGTGATGTAGGCCGACTTTATTTCTGGATTAGAAAGCAAGACCTGCTGGCAAAAGCCTTTGAAAATAGCTGGCTCATTCTACAATGCTGCTGATCACTACTCCAGGATACAAGCGGGGCTTTGGTATTCCAAGTGTCTATCCAAAGACCTGACCTTAGATTTTGAGAAAGGCTTGAGCCACTCAAATCTGGTTTAATTAAGGAACTTCTATAAACGGTTCCCAAAAGTCCAGAAACTGTCTGGCCAAATAACCTGAAGCCATTAACCAGAAAGCTGACAACAAACTTTAAATCAGCTTTTTTTCAAGAAAGTAAAAGCAATGTACTCCTCCCTCTTCACCTACATCAGCCAGTACACCCAAACTACACTCACCCAGGAGGAGCAGGATTTGATTCAACGCGCCTTCCAGCCGAAGAAGCTCCGCAAGAAGCAGTACTTGTTACAGGAGGGGGATATTTGCCGGTACCTGGGGTTTGTGGTGCGCGGGGCCATGCGGCAGTACAGCATAGATGACAAAGGCACTGAGCACATGGTGCAGTTTGCCATTGAGAACTGGTGGGTGGGCGACCGGGAAAGTTTTCTCATGCTCACGCCGTCGGTGTACAACATTGATGCATGGGAAGACACCGAGGTCCTGCTTATTGAGAAAGCCGATCTCTTGCAACTCTACGAACAAGTACCCGCCATGACCCAGATGGCCCGCCAGATGGATGACCGCCATTCCATGGCTTCCCAACGCAGAATCAACGCTGCTATCAGCTTCTCCGCCGAGAAACGGTACGCCGAGTTCGTGGACTGCTATCCCGAGTTTCTGCAGCGCTTTCCGCAGCACCTCATTGCCTCGTACCTGGGCATCACCAAAGAAACCCTGAGCCGCATCCGGAAACAGCAGGCGCTGTAAGGCAGCACGCCCCTGTCCTAGGATTGTTGACATTTGTCAACGGTTTATTTTATCCTACATCATCGTTGAGAGGAGGGTGTTTGCTGCACCTTTGTATTGTTCCGAAGGGGGAAATGAAAAGCCCTTCTAAAACTCTAAAAACGATACCGCCATGAAAAAGCAAGTGAGTTTCTCTACCAGAGGCCAACGCGCCGATATCGGGGATTTAACCATCTACCGCATTCTGCCTAACCGTTACGCTCAGGCCGTGGGTCCGTTCGTGTTCCTGGACCACATTGCCCCAAAGGTCCACGATGAAGATGCCCCTCGCATGAAAACCGGCACCGGCGCCCACCCGCACAGAGGCATTGCCACGCTTACCTATTTGCTGCAGGGCGAAGACGAGCACTTTGACAGCGCCGGACACCACGCCAAGGTCACCTCGGGCGGAATCCAGTGGATGAAAGCAGGAAACGGCATCATCCATGACGAGAACCTGAACCCCGATCCGCAGGAAGATAGCCGCACCACGCACAGCCTGCAGTTCTGGGTGAACCTTCCGTCCAGAAACAAAGTCGAAGCCCCGGAATATTTGGCCATCCAGGCCGAAGACGTGCCGCAGAAAGCGCTGGACCAGAACCGAGGCTGGATCAAAGTGATTGCCGGAAAGTACGGTGAAATGGTTTCCCAAATCCCGAGCTATTCAGAGCAGTTCATCTACCACCTGCACCTGGAAGCTGGCCAAACGTTTTCCTTGGACACCACACCCGCACAGGAGTACGCCGCCTTCTTACTGGAAAGTAACTCAGTGCTCAATGACACGCCTTACCACGCCGGTGAGTTCCTGGAATTTGACCGCCAGGAAGGCATCATTGAACTGACCAACCCTTCCGCCGAAGCCATTGACGTTATCCTTTTCGGGGGCGAACACTACCAGGAACCCATTGTGGCCGAAGGTCCGTTCGTGATGAACAGCAAAGCCGAGATCGCCGAAGCCTACCGTGATTTCTTCAACGGCAAGTACGGCCAGATTGTGTATCCTGATTAAGCGAAAGACACAGGCCTTTCCCCGGCATTATTCCATAATCACCTAACCTTTTTGTGCTCCTGGAAGGACCTTTTGGGTAAATGGCAATACAGTTGATTAACACGGATTCTTTTCTTGAAGGGAGAATCTGTCCAGGGAAACGCTTATGCTGAGAATTGCTTTTTAACCATTTTCAGGAAAACAGCTTCAAAAACCCTTCATTCAACTATTAAAACCGTCAACCAATAAAACCAGAAACCATGGCAAGCATAGGAATTATAGGAGCAGGTAAAATAGGGTTAGCCTTCGCGCAGCACGCTGCCAGAGCCGGGTATGACACAATCATCAGCAACAGTCGCGGGCCAGAGACCTTACAGGCAGCGGTGGAGGAGATTGGCCACGGCATCAAAGCCGGCACAGTCCAAGAAGCTGCTGCGGCTGACATCGTGTTTTTATCAGTGACCTGGCCGCAGATAGAAAAAGCCGTTTCAACAGTTCCTACCTGGGAGGGCAAACTGGTGATAGACGCTACCAATCCGGTATTGCCGGGCTTTGTTCCCGCTCCTTTAAACGGACAGCCCTCCAGCCAGGTGGTAGCCAATTTAGTACCCGGGGCCAGGGTGGTGAAAGCCTTCAATACCATTCTGCATTCTTTACTTGCCGCTAGCCCCCAGGAAGCAGACGGGAACCGGGTGGTTTTCTATTCCGGAGATGATCAAGGCGCTAAGGGAACTGTGCTGGAGCTCATTACCCGGCTTGGTTTTGCCGGGGTTGACTTGGGTACTCTTGCTGAAGCTGCCAAACTGCAGCAGTTTCCTGGCGGTTCGTTACCTGGGCTAAACCTGATTCAGTTAAAGTAATAACAAACAGCCTTTAGATTAGAAGAATTAAGACTGGTCCCCAAGTTTACAGTTTTACCAATTCAAGCCTCCATCCGCTTTCGGCCTGTTTTTCCCAAACCAGGCCGAAAGCGGATGGAGGCTTTTTAACCTTTAGAAGCTTTGCTCATCCCTTCAAACCATCGATTGGGCAAATCATAGAGAAGGGAATTTTAAGTTTTAGGCAAGAGTTTCGAACATCCGTTTTAGGCCTGCTTTCTGGAAGTCTGTTAAGAATCGACTAAAGTCTGTTAAAATAAGCGGAAAAGAAGTGGGTGGAACTGCATACCTTCACCTGTTCCTTTTTACTTCATTCCTCTACCCGAAACAGAATTGAATCACGGTATGCATTTCTTCAAGAGACATCTTCTGGTAAGTATCTTATGCCTTCTGCAACTAGTGGCGCAAGCCCAGGACCGCACCCCGGGAAAGCGGGAACGGCTGCTGATGGACTTCAACTGGCGCTTCTCGTTTGGGCATCCTTCTGACGCCAAAAAAGACTTCAACCACGGCACCAGCTACTTTTCTTACCTGGCCAAAGCGGGCTACGGAGACGGCCCCGCTGATGCCAAATTCGATGACCGTGCCTGGCGGAAACTAGACCTGCCGCATGACTGGGCTGTGGAACAGGATTTCAGTCCGCAGGCCAGCTTCAGCCACGGGTTCAAGGCCATTGGGCGCAACTTCCCAGATAAAAGCGTGGGCTGGTACCGGAAATCCTTCACCGTTCCTGCCACCGATTTGGGCCGCAGAATCGCCATAGAATTTGACGGCGTTTTCCGGAACGCGCAGGTTTGGGTAAACGGCCATTACCTGGGTCAGGAGCCCAGCGGGTACAACGGCATCCGCTACGACCTCTCTGATATCCTCAACTATGGCGGCAACAACGTAGTGGCCGTTCGGGTAGACGCCACCATGGAAGAAGGTTGGTACTACGAGGGAGCCGGTATTTACCGGCACGTGTGGCTTTCCAAAACAGAGCCCTTGCACGTAGCCCCCAACGGTACTTTCGTGACGAGCCAGGTAAACAACGCCAATGCCAATGTGACCACAAAGACCTCTATCATAAACGAAGGCAAGGCGGCCAAATCTTTCGCGCTGGTGCAGACCATTGTAGACGCGGGGGGCAAAACCATTACTACCAAACGGCAGGAGAACCTAAAACTGGCCCCTTCCCAAACCCAGGAGATTCCGATAGAACTGCCGGTGACCAACGCTAAGCTTTGGAATTTGGAGAACCCGTACCTGTATAAACTGGTGACCACCGTGGTAGAAGGAAACCAGGAAGTAGATCGCTACGAAACCAACTTCGGGATCAGGACTATCCGGTTCGATGCCAAGGAAGGCTTCTTCCTGAACGGCAAACACGTGAAACTGAAAGGCACCAACAACCACCAGGACCACGCCGGCGTGGGCACCGCCCTCCCCGATGAACTGCAATACTGGCGCATCAAACAACTGAAAGCCATGGGCTCTAATGCCTACCGCTGCTCGCACCACCCTCCTACCCCAGAATTGCTGGAAGCCTGCGACCGCCTGGGCATGTTGGTAATAGACGAGAACCGCCTGATGGGTACCAACTTCCAGATGCAGTATGACCTTAAGAACCTGATCCTGCGGGATCGCAACCACCCCAGCATCATCAGTTGGTCCATCGGGAACGAGGAATGGGCCATTGAAAACAGCATCATTGGCGCGCGCATTGCCACCACCATGCAACAGTATGTGAAGAGCCTCGATTCTACCCGGGCTGTCTCGGCGGGCATCAGCGGGGGCTTTGGCAGCGGCATCTCTGATGTGCTGGAGGTAATGGGCTACAATTACCTGGGCAACGGCAACATTGAGGCGCACTACCAACGCTTCCCGAACCAGCCCGGCATGGGCACCGAGGAGGGCTCCACCTTCGCTACCCGGGGCGTGTACGTCACCGATCAGGAGAAGCATTACCAGGCCGCCTATGACCGGAAACCTCGCCCCAGCTTTTACTCTATAGAAGAAGGCTGGACCTTTTACGCCAACCGCCCGTGGCTCGCCGGCATGTTCATCTGGACGGGTTTCGACTACCGTGGTGAACCCACGCCGCACGGCTGGCCGTCGGTGACTTCCTATTTTGGGATGATGGACAACTGTGGTTTCCCGAAGGACAACGTGTATTACCTCCGGTCGTGGTGGTCAGACCAACCCACCTTACACCTGCTGCCCCACTGGAACTGGCAGGGTCAGGAAGGCAAAGAGATGGACGTGTGGGCGTACAGCAACTGTGAGGAGGTGGAGCTGTTCCTAAACAAAAAAAGCCTGGGTCGCAAACAAATGAAGGTCAACTCGCACCTGGAGTGGAAAGTACCGTACGCTCCCGGTACCCTAGAAGCCATTGGCTACAAGAACGGCAAAAAAGTACTCACCGAAAATGTAAAAACCACGGGGGCACCGGCCTCGGTGAAACTCACTCCGCACAAAACCTCCCTTTTCGCCAACGGTGAAGACCTGGCCGTGATTACCGTCTCAGTAGAAGACAAAAACCGATTAGCCGTACCTACCGCCGGAAACGAGATTACCTTTACGCTCACTGGCCCCGGCAAGATCATAGGTGTGGGCAACGGAGACCCTACCTCGCTGGAGAAAGACAAGTTCATAGAAGAGATACAGGCTATCAGCATCACCAACCTGAAAGAAATGCCAGTGGCTAACCTAGAGAATGGGAAGCAAGCTGTTTCTGGTCCTGCAGATGCCACCTGGAAAGACGCTTTCGCTTCCAGGGACTACAAAAACCTAAGCCCGGCCTATCTGCACCGAGGCACCTTCGAACTTCCCGCTGATTTTGCGGGCTCAGAGGTCACCTTCTTTTACAAGAGCATCGGTAGGGAGCAAACCATTTATGTGAACGGCAAAGAACTGGCAAAAGACCTGAAAGAAAGCCCCGAGGGGAATGTCTTCAAGTTACATCCATCCTTACTCAAAGCGGGTGCTAACACGGTAGATATCGTGGCCACACCCATCCCTAAGAAGAACGATTGGGATAACGTGAACACCAATCCGGGCACCATCCAGGTGTTCACGCCGGCGGCTCCCTGGAAACGGAAGCTGTTCAACGGCCTGGCCCAGATCATCATCCAAACCACCAAGGAAGCCGGGGAGATCACCCTGAAAGCCTCTGGCAGCGGCGTAAAACCAGCCGTATTGAAAGTAAAGACCACGTCCACCACTTCCCGGCCATCGGTAGAGTAGTCTCTACTTCCGGGCTCCATCCTTTCGAAAAAACGAGACTCTAGGAGCACTTCGTTTTCAGATACCAGTTTTGGTTGGAGGAAAGAGGAGGATAAAATTCAAAAAAATAAAAGACAAACTCACCTATCTATAGGTACCTTAGATGCCTATCATCTAAGGTACTTCCTATTCCAATAGTTATTCAAAATTTAATCCCCGTATGAAGTATTTTCCCATTCTTTTTCTTGCCTCTTGTTTTCTAACCCTTAGTTCCTGTGAAGACCCAATGACGGAGACTGAACCGCCCGTACAAGGCTCCAGAGTTTCCTTGGAGAAGCTTTCAGACTCTTGCTCTTACACCTTGTATGACAAATTACATACCCATGTAAGGGTCTTAGGGCCAGAAAGAAGATTTGCTCAGGTTAATTTAGACAGCGTCACAGACAAGGGACATCCTGACTCTATTTTTTATTCCAATTCTTTTGAATTCAGAAGCAGTGACAATTCTCTTATCACTATCAGGTTTTCAAAAAAATACCCCAAAAAAGAATTGACCAAAGTAGCGTGGTTTAATGCACCTGAAAATGAAAAGGAGTTGTATGCCGTCGGCGAACACAGGTACGCGGTGGATTACAACAGATTCAACACACAAAACGGAATAGCTATAGACATCCAAAACAGCACAGACGGTTTCTTACAATCCTATCTTCCCGGAAACAGACGCTACCCCACCACTCTGGGACTTGACTATCAGAATAATTCCAAATTTGAAATCACCCGGTTTTCAAAGTTACGCAATGGCAACTATCTATTAGAGGCACGTTTTTCCGCCAATTTATTAAGCAACGTCCCTACCAGATATGACTGGAATGCCATAGCATCTCAGAGAAGAGTGGAGAACGGGTATCTTCGTATGCAGTTACGTGTAAATCAATAGAATTCTTTTCCTAAGGAGAACGCCCTTATAGTTCATAATCGGGCAACTTGCCTCATCTCACGCCAGCCTTTGTTTGTGCCAGACCTTAGGTGCACTATCATGAAATATATTTTCTTATCATTATTAGTTTCTTTTTACGGTTTTCTTGCTAACAAAAAACCAATGAATATCTTCAGGTGCACAAAAGCTATTAATTCAATATCCTTAAATGAAAAAACTTTTACTTTCCATTTCGATTGCCCTTTCGCTTTTAGGTTGTAAAAATGAAACTGATCCAGCACCCGAAACCGAAAAACTGTGTCGAATCGTATCTATAGATCCAACTTACGCCTTTCAGTACAATGCTCAGAATCAACTAACCACCATCACAGTTAAAACTTCCAATACCTCTTCCTATCAAATTGATCTAAAGTATGATGCGAAAGGCCGTCTGGTGAGGGAAACCGCTAGAGAAGAACTCTGGGAAAATAGTTACAATGCCCAAGATCAACTGATACAGCAAACCCTGTATTCTACCGTCAGTCCCGGGGTAGACCCAATCGTCTATCTACACAGCTACAATAGTGCTGGGCAACGTACCCAGACCATCTCTCATTTATCCAAGGAACCTAATAAGAGACTGTCTTTATCCACGTATTCTTATACCAATGGAGTTCTTTCTTCTATTGTAAAAAACACGTACGCGTATGGTGGTTTTGATGGTTCTGTACCAGATTCGTGGCGAGAAACTAAAGACACTTATACCTACGTTTTTGACGGTAAAAAGAACCCCCTTCCATCTCTGCCTATAATGACCTTCGAAAATTATTTTGCAAATGGATATGATGAAAAACAGACCCCTATTTTGTTTTCAGGCAATGTAATCAGGTTCACCTTCAAAAGAGAAAGCCCGAATGGAGGTGGCTCTACTAATTATACGGCTACCTACAAGTACAATGAACAAGGCTATCCAATAGAATCCATGAAAACCCAAGATGGTTGGGTAAAAACCCAGGCCTTCTATTCCTACAATTGCGAATAGAAAATTCCTTTCCTTGGAAAGGGAAGGAATGGGTGTACTAAATCTGCACTAGAAACTGGCAAGTAGACCAATTTATCAGGCCTCTATTTTCAGCTTTTTTGAAAAAGGCTGAAAATAGAGGCCTGCGGCTATACAATGTTGTTGAAAACCATAGCTGTACATTTCCATTTTAAATCTATTTGCCGCCACCTGTTGTTTTTAGGTTAGTTTCCTAAAAGAAAGCGGGAAACCCTTATCTCCTGCTTTAAGCCCAAAGCGCCTCATCAGGAGTACTGGTGAGGCGCTTTGGGCTTTCTTTTGAGAAATCGGCTTGAAAACAAGATCAGCCGTTGTCCACAAAACCGGGATACAGGGTCATGCCGCCGTCTACGTAGATGGTGGTGCCGGTGATGTAGTCGCTCTCGGGGGAGGCAAGCCACACAGCTACTTTGGCAATGTCCTCGGGCACCCCGATGCGCTTGTAGGGAATCAGCTTCATGAGTTCTTTTTTCTTTTCCTCGTCTTGCCACACATCGGCGTTGATATCGGTGGCGATGGCGCCTGGCGAAATACCGTTCACGCGTATCTTTTTTGGGGCTACTTCCAGCGCCAGTGATTTCATGAGCATGAGAATGCCGCCTTTGGACGAGGCGTAGTTCACGTGCCCGGCCCAGGGAATGATGTCGTGCACCGAGCTCATGAAGATGATGTTGCCTTTGGCTTTGTCCTCGGGGGAAGGCGTGGGTTTCTTGTCGAAGATTTTGATGGCTTCGCGAGCGCAGAGAAAATAGCCGGTGAGGTTGGTGGTCATCACCTTGTTCCATTCCTCCAGCGTCATCTCAGCGAAGGCATTGTCTTTCTGGATACCGGCATTGCTCACGAGCACATCTACGGTACCGAAAGCGTCAATGGCTTCCTGGAACATGCGGGTGACGTCTTCTTCTTTGCCTACATCGGCTTTGCAGACAATACCTTTGCCGCCGCCTTGTTCTACCTGTTTCAGGGTCTCGCGGGCCTCTTCTTCATCGCTGTGGTAATTGATGATGACGTTGGCGCCCTGCTGCCCGAAAGCGATGGCAATTCCCTGCCCGATGCCCGAACTGGCCCCGGTGACTAATACGGTTTGTGTGGTCTGTGTTGACATGGTCATGGTGTTTATAGTGGAGGAACGTTCTCTTAGGTTCTATGTTTATTTAGCTGCCGATCAAGGTTGTAGGCGGCACTGATGAGGCCCAGGTGCGTGAAGGCCTGCGGGAAATTGCCCAGATGCTCGCCCTGGAAACCTAATTGCTCGGCATACAAGCCCAGGTGGTTGGCGTACCCCAGCATCTTCTCGAAGTAGAACCGGGCTTTCTCTACCTGCCCCGATCTGGACAGGCATTCTACGTACCAGAACGAGCACATAGAGAAGGTACCCTCGTGGCTCATAAAGCCGTCTGGCGCCGCTACATCCTGCCGGTAGCGGTAGACCAGTGAGTCAGAGACCAGTTCTTCTTCAATGCGTTTGAGGGTGGAAAGCCAGCGGGGGTCTTTGGGGCTGATAAACCTAACCAGCGGCATCAGCAGCGTGGAGGCATCTACGGTCTGAGAACCGGGAAACTGCATGAAGGCCTGTTTTTCTTCGTCCCAGAAATCGGTGAAGATGCTGTTGAAGATCTTGTCGCGCTCGGTGCGCCACTCTTGCTTTAAAGGAAAAGATCGGCTGGTGCCTATCCTGATGGCGCGGTCAAAGGCCACCCAGCAGAGCAGGCGCGAGTACAGGAAATCTTTCCGGCCGCCTCTAACTTCCCAGATGCCTTCGTCGGGTTGGTTCCAGTTGCGGGTAAGCCAGTCCAGGTGTTTTTCAAGGCTTTTCCAGAAATCGTACGAAATCGGGTCACCGTACTTGTCTGAGAGGTACACTGAGTCCAGCAGCTCGCCGTAGATGTCCAGCTGTAACTGGCCGTAGGCATCGTTGCCTATGCGCACGGGCGAAGATTTCAGGTAGCCTTCCAGATGCGGCAATTCCTTTTCCTCCAGCTGCCGGTGCCCATCCAGGGAGTACATGATACCCAGGCGGTCTTCGGCTTTCATGTCCTGGCACACGGCTTCTACCCAATGCATGAAGTTGCCCGCTTCTTTGGTGTAGCCCAACCGAATCAAGGCGTACATAGAGAAAGAGGCGTCTCTGATCCAGGTGAAACGGTAGTCGAAGTTTCGGGCTCCGCCGATGCTCTCGGGCAGGCTGAAGGTGGGCGAGGCCACAATGGAGCCGTGCTTGTGCGAGGTCAGCAGTTTCAAGACCAGCGCTGACCGGTTCACCATGTCCAGCCAGCGGCCGGTGTAGGTAGACTGGGCAATCCAGTTCTTCCAGTAGTTGACCGTCTCAAACAAACTCTGCGTAACGAAGGCTTCCAGGTCTCTGCCTTTGGCGTGTTCCTGGTCTACGTGTTCCAGAATGAAATCGGCGGTTTGGCCCTGGCCTAAGGTGAATTCGGTGAGCACATCAGTACCAATCACCTGCAAGGGCACGGAGCTCAACAGGCGTAACACCGTGGCGTTTTCGTCTTTACTGGCAAACAGCACCTCCTGGTCAGAGACCTGCTCTACGGTATGCTCGCTTCGGCCATAGTTGAACCGGGGCATGCATTTTATCTGGTACTTCACCTCTCCCCTGATGGTGGTAACCCGCCGCACCAGTTCCTTGCCGCTGAACAGTTCTTCTACGGGCATGAAATCAGTGATCTCGCCCACCCCTTCCGGCGACAGAAAGCGGGTCAGGAGCACGTTGGTATCGGGAAGGTAAAGTTGCTTGGTTTTCCTTTCTTTGAACAGCGGCTCAATCTGGAAACAGCCGCCTTTCTCGTCATCCAGCAACGCGGCGAAAACACTGGGCGAATCAAAGTTTGGGAAACACATGAAATCAATGGACCCATTCAGGCACACCAGCGCCACGGTGTTCAAGTCTCCAATGATTCCGTAATTTTCTATGGGCTGATAACTCATTCAGGCAAGGATAGAAGACACGCTGCCTAAAGAAAATTGAAAGGCCAGCAGTGTAAATACTGCCAATGCCTTGTAAGTGTTCGGTTATCGGGTTGATTTCTGCCCAAACCAGAAGTTCTGTTCTGGCCCTGATTTCCCCAAAAGAGCCCTAAAACCAAAACCCTTTCCTGCTGAAACCAGCGCCTAACCCTTCATGGCCAATACAAGTGTAGCGGTGATGTTGTAGCGGTTCGCTGGCAGCACTAAAATCCACTAGGTGCTAGAACACTTGCTTTTTTCTGTTCAGGCGGTCTTTTGAGAAGGCTAAGAGATGGTTGTGTTCACCTCAGGGATAGATCATCAGGAAAATGAAGGCGAATAGATTGACCAGTAGAACCACCCCGTACACAATGTTTGACTTCCCGCTGCTTAATGACAGCATCACGATAAACACTGACAACCCTAACAGAACAATAGATTTAATGTCTAGCCCCAGAAGAATGGGCATGTCTATCATGATACAGGCTACGGCAACACAAGGAATGGTTAACCCAATGCTTGCCAAAGCCGAACCCAGAGACAAGTTTATACTGGTTTGTAGTCTGTTTTTTCTGGCAGCTATGATGGCGGCAATTGCTTCGGGCAGTAAAATGATGGCCGCGATGATGACGCCCACCAGTGTTTTCGGCAGGCTGTAATTGACAATGATGCTTTCAATAGTTGGCGTAAGAGTTTTTGCCAGTAATACCACAATCCCTAGGCTTACAATAAGGCAAACAAGGCTTATGATAAAGTCCCGGTTATTGATCACGATGGGCTCCACTGCTTCTTCATTCTCATCGTCTCCTACTGTTAGAAAATATTGCCGGTACCTTCTTGTCTGCGCGAACAGGAAGGAAGAATAAATAATCAGGCAGGCAACGGAGGCAAAAACAAGCTGGGGGGTAGAATAATAAGACCCTCGGACACTCTCTGTGAACGTAGGGAAGACGAGGGTGAATACGATAATGGAGACCAGGGAGACCAAGGCAATGGTGACGGACGAAGCCGAGAAATTCTGTTCATAATGTTTCAGCCCGCCTATAAAAAGACACAGGCCAATGATGCCGTTGAGAATAAGCATGGTTGCCGCATAAACCGTATCCCGGGCCAGGGAAGCAGCCGCTGCGCCTTCAGACATCATCAACGATACAACAATAGAAACCTCAATCACGGTGATGGAGATAGCTAGGATAATGGTCCCGAAAGGTTCCCCTACTCTCTCTGCGATGACCTCAGAATGATGCACCGCTGACATCACACTAAGGATAAGCAGCACGCTGGCCACAATCTGAAAGAAGCTGCTGTCATAAACCAGGCCTGTAAAAAAGAGAACCCAGGCTAGTACCGGAATGATGATCGTCCACTGTAGTAATCGTCTCATTTTCTGATTTTAGATGATTAATAAGCTACTTGTTTTCAATTCTTTTTACGCCCTCCAGCACCAAATAACACTTTTATTATCAATAATTTACCTTTAAATGAAATAACCAGGCACGCAACAGCGACTAATCCTAAAAAGAAGAAATAAACCTTAGGCATACCAAATCTTATACTCAGATGAAAAGGAATCTCATAAGCACCTCGCCCCGCCTCCTCCTCTTCTCGGCTTTGATTTCTTTCCTGGCTTTTCCCTCCTGCTCAGATGATGAGGAACAAGACGCCCGCCCCAGTATTGCCGGCTTCTACCAATTTGTATCGGTTACATCGGCAACCGCGGTTGACCTGAACAAAGACGGAGTAGCCTCCACCAACTTAATGCAAGAGATAGAGGACTATGACTTTAACTACCCGTTTGCCAAGCTGGAATTAAGGCCTACCAAGTACAACACGGAAAACCATAAGCTCCTTGACATCTCCTTTCCCCATCCTAATCTCACCCCTTATACTGATATAAACTCTCAGGCGATTGTTTTACACACGACCAACTCCCTTAACGGAACCGGCTACACGTATACCTATGATGAAAAAACAAAAGCCATAGGGATTGTGCGGCCCGCCAACCATGCGCAGACCGAAGCCGAATGGGGCAGACTAAACAGCCTCACCGTTCTGGGCACAAACCAATTAACCGCCAAGGTCACCAAAGACTACTATGATTTTCAGATAAACGGCTGGCGAGAATTGAACATCACGGTAGTGTACGAGAAAGTGGAATAAAGAAACTGATTTGCCATATTGTACCTGAGCGCGGGCTCCCGGTTTCTGCCGAGGTGTTTTTTGCCTGTTTTCCCTAAAATAGGGGTAAAACGCCCTGAACGGATCTCTTAAGAGTGGTTTCTTCCACACAGTGCCTTATGCTCTACAACGTCTCTATGGAAATCTCTACTTTTCGCGTGAAAGGACTCTTTAAGCATGCCACCCACTATTTTTCCTGCACCATCTTGGGCTTTCTGGTGATGGCAATGATGCTGCAAAGCTGTGTATTCGTAGGCATTGGGAAAAACCCGAAGTGGAAAACAGCGGCCAGCACGAAAGCACCCATCGCTCCGGAGCAGGAAGCCACCAGAAAACCCGAGATGCACGTAGAGGTTCTTAGAAACCAACGTATGGTGCCCCTGCCTTTTCTGGTGCTGGCGATAAACAAGAAGCACTATGCCCTCCACTTCTGGGTTAAGCCGAACACAGGTCATACTCTTAACCTGGATTCCATCACCTACCGGTTGTTTGATCCGGGCAAGAACCTCATAGGGCAGGGAAGCCACCGGTTGGATAACTATCCCAAAGAAATAAAACCCGCACACCGGCTTCAATACCAAAACGCTGGCCACACCAATTACCACTTGTCCATTGACAAAGCCCTGAAGGAAGATCTTTCAGTACTGGTGGCACTTCACTACAAAGACAGCACCGGCAAAGCTGTGTCTGAAGCCTATCAGCAGGCCTTACGGGTAGAGGTTTCCAAGCGGGTGAATGTGCACATGATGGGAAACTAGAACGGCCTTTTGTGGTCTCCGGAAAGCGGTTTTCCTCTATATTCTTTTACTTAAACCCTGGTTATGAGCGTAAAACCTACCTTTCTCGCATTCTGCTGCTATTTCTGGTTTTCGCTGTTTACGCAGGCGCAAACCATTACCCGGTTAGACAAAAGCACCATCACCGCCAAGGCACTGCATGCCAAAATTCAGCAGCTCATGCAGGCGGCACAGGTACAGGGATTGGCAGTGGCTGTGTTCAACCAAAACAAAGCGGTGTTCCAAAAGACCTTTGGGTACAAGAATGCCGTGACCAAAGAACCCCTGAAACCCACGACCAATATCTACGGAGCCTCGTTAAGCAAAGCCGTGTTTGCCGTGCTGGTGATGCAACTGGTGGAGGAAGGAAAACTGGACCTGGACAAATCCCTGCAAAGCTACCTACCCAAGCCCATCTATGAGTACGCACCCCTAACCAAATGGCAGGACCACTACCAAGACCTGAAACAAGACACGCTCTACCAGAAAATCACCGCCCGCATGTGCCTGGCCCATACCTCGGGCTTTCCTAACTGGCGCTGGGACCTACCCGATGAAAAACTGCGGGTTTTGTTTAAGCCGGGCAGTCAGTACGGCTACTCCGGCGAAGGCATGGTGTACCTACAGACCGTGCTGGAAAAGATGCTGGGCATGCCGCTGGAACAAATGATGAAGGAACGAATTTTCGGGCCGATGGGCATGGTGAACTCCTCCTATACCTGGCAGCCCCGGTTTGAGCACGACTACAGCCTGGGCCACCGGAGCAATGGAACGCTGTACGAGAAAGACAAAGACAACGAGGCCCGCTCTGCCAGCACCCTGGAAACCAACCTTCAGGATTATACCCTCTTCATGGAGGCCGTGCTGCAGAACCGCCTCCTGAAACCGGCCACCACCAAGGCCATGTTCTCGCCCCAGATCAGAATTAGAACGAAGCAACAGCATGGCCCATTGCGGTTTCAGGAGACCGCAGACAATGACGGCATCAACTTAAGTTACGGCCTGGGCTGGGTTTTGCTGAAATCACCTTACGGCACGGGCGCGTTCAAAGAAGGACACGGCGACGGCTTCCAACATTATTCCATCCTGTTTCCTGAGACCGGCACCGGCATCCTGCTCATGAGCAACAGCGACAACGCCGAAAGTATCTTCAAGGAACTGCTGGCTTTCGCCATAGGCGATACCTACACGCCCTGGTACTGGGAGAACTATCTTCCCTACAACCAGAAAAAGGCCGACAAATAGCCTTTTGCCCAATTCTTTCAAGAGGAAAGGTTTTAGCCCTATTTTCAGGAAATCGCCTCTAAAACGGGTAACCACTCCAAAAGGCAACCGATAGCAGATTCTGTCGCAAAACGCCCCTTTAATGTCGTGTTTGCACCCTCTTGCGGGCGCGGGAAAAGAGTATGTTTGTATTCGTCATACCCTAATCAGTAACCGTTATGAAAGAGGAAAAAAACTATCAGCAGAAAATCACGCCGTTCCTGTGGTTCAATGACAATGCCGAAGAGGCCATGAACTTTTACACCTCAGTGTTCCAGAATTCCAGCATTAAGTTCATCTCGCGCTACGGAGACGCTGGTCCGGGTCCCAAGGGAGCCGTGATGACGGGCAGCTTTATTCTGGACGGACAGGAATTCATGGCGCTCAACGGTGGGCCGGCGTACACGTTCACGCCCGCCATCTCGCTTTTCGTGAACTGTGACACGCAGCAGGAAGTAGACTATTTCTGGGAAAAACTTTCTGAGGGTGGCTCTACGAACCGCTGCGGCTGGCTCCAGGATAGATTTGGGGTGTCGTGGCAAATCATCCCTACCATTCTGGGCGAGTTGCTGCACGGGCAACGTGCTGACAAATCGGGGCGGGTGATGCAGGCCATGCTCCAGATGGAGAAGATAGACATTGCCACGCTCCAGCGGGCGTTTGACGAAGCCGTAACCGTTTGATTTTCATCCTTCCCGGTCAAACCTTTGAAGCCCAGGCTTGTTCCTGGTAGGCGCTTCAGGGGTTCTTCTGCGCCGGGAAAGCACCGCCCACCGGGAAGCAGGGTGCTAAAAAATGCATCTGACAATGCTGGAAATAGTATCTTCCCCCATGAATTCGCGCAAGGAGTTTTTCCAGCTTATCTGGGCGGCCGTGAAAGGCCAGGAACAGGACTACACCCGCCTGGGTCTGAAGAAGTCTATCCTGCTGCTGGCCACGCCCATGATCCTGGAGATGCTCATGGAGTCTTTGTTTGCGGTGGTAGACATTTTCCTGGTAGGCAGGCTGGGTCCGTATGCCCTGGCCACCGTGGGCCTTACCGAGTCTATCCTGATGATTGTGTACTCCGTGGGCATGGGCCTGAGTATGGCGGGTACAGCCATGGTTGCGCGCCGGGTTGGGGAAAAGAACTATGCCAAGGCAGGCACCATCACGTACCAGTTGCTGGTAACCGGGGGGGTTCTGGCGCTGCTCACCAGTGCCGTTACGTTTGCCTTTGCCCCGGAAATCCTTCAACTGATGGGCGCCGATGCAGAGGTGATTACCAAAGGCGTGGGTTATACGCGCATCATCTTCGGGAGCAACCTTATCATCATCCTGCTGTTCCTTATCAACGGGGCTTTTAGAGGGGCCGGTTTGCCGCACCTGCCCATGCGCACGCTGTGGCTGGCCAACGGCGCAAATATTCTGCTGGCGCCGCTTTTCATCTTCGGGTTAGGGCCTGTTCCGGCGATGGGACTGGAAGGGGCGGCCTGGGCCACCAGCATCAGCCGGGGGATTGGGGTTTTGTACCAGTTGTACCATTTGCTCAACGGAAAGCACCTGCTCAAGATCACCCGCGACAACCTGGAACTGAGTTATAAAGTCATCCTCCGGATTCTGAAAGTATCGGTGGGGGGAATGGGCCAGTTCCTTATTGAATCGGCTAGCTGGATTTTCCTGACCCGCATTGTGGCCGAGTTCGGGAGCAATGCCATTGCGGGGTATACCATTGCCTTCCGGGTGATCATGTTCACGCTGCTGCCTGCCTGGGGTCTGTCTTCGGCAGCGACCACCTTGGTGGGCCAGAACCTGGGAGCCGGGAAACCCCGTCGGGCCGAGCTCTCCGTTTGGCTCACGGCGCGCTACAACATGATCTTCCTGGGGCTGGTGACGGCGGGTTTCTTTTTCTTCGGTGATCACCTGGCGGGTCTTTTCACCCAGGTACCCGAAGTGATTTCCATTGCCTCCTCGGGGCTTAAGATCATTACCTTAGGCTACATCTTTTTTGGTCTGGGCATGGTGATGGTGCAGGCCTTCAACGGCGCCGGCGATACCAGAACCCCCGCGTTCATTAACATTCTGGTGCTCTGGCTTTTCGAGGTCCCGCTGGCGTATCTGCTGGCCATTTACCTGGGCTATGCGCAAACCGGCATCTTTGTGACCATCGCGTTCTGCCACTCCCTGCACGCGCTCATCAGTTGGTGGCTCTTCCGGAGAGGCCGTTGGAAAACGGTGCAGGTGTAAAGTTGAAAACCCTTCTATATTTTCCGCTTTAAGGCTGTTTTTCGGAAAAGAGCCTTAAAGCTTTCCAGAAGGATTTGGCGATAACTTGCAAGGTACTTCGTATTTCCGATATTGGTAACAACCCTCACCTTTAGAGCCCACCAGCTGCATGAAAGAATTTGCCTTACTTTTCAGAATGGACATCACCTCAGAAGATGCACAGCCTTCTCCTGAGGTGATGCAGATCTATATGGCGCAATGGAGCACCTGGGTAAGTAAACTGTCTAACCAAGAGCTACTGGCACCCGGCGGAAACCATTTATCCCGGGAAGGCAAGGTACTCAGGCCAAATAACGAAGTCACGGATGGTCCTTATGTAGCACAGCGGCAATCCGTGGCCGGGTACCTTCTGGTGTTTGCCCAGGATCTGGAAGCGGCTTGTGTTCTGGCAGGTGAATGCCCTATATTACAAGGCGAAAACACCAGCATAGAGGTGCGCGAGATTGCCATACCCGGAAATCTTTAAGGCCCTCATGCGAAGCCTCCTTCTCCCTATACTTCTTGTTTTAAGCTCTTTTTGTGTTTATGGACAGAAAACGCCTCCTCTGAAGGTCAGCGCAGACAAGCGGTACTTGGAAACCCAAACGGACAAGCCGTTCTTTTGGCTTGGTGACACTGCCTGGGAGTTGATCCATCGGCTAAACCGAGAGGAAACGGATCTTTACCTTAAAGACCGAGCCAGCAAAGGCTTTACCGTCATCCAGACGGTGGTTCTGGCAGAGCTGGATGGCTTGAAAACTCCCAACGCGTACGGACACCTTCCCCTATACAACCAAGACCCTACGCAACTGAATGAAAAATACTTTGAACACGTAGATTACGTGCTCAAGCGGGCCGAGAAGTTGGGGCTTTACATTGGCTTGCTTCCTACCTGGGGCGATAAATTCCACAAAGCGTGGGGCGTGGGTCCTGAAATTTTCACGCCTGACAATGCAAGACAGTTCGGCCAGCTTTTGGCAAAAAGATACGCAAAACACCCCAACCTTATCTGGATTCTGGGCGGCGACCGCTGGCCCGAAAACGAGGAAGACAAGCAGATCATCCGAGCCATGGCTCGGGGCATTAGGAGCGTGGACCAGCAGCACCTCATCACCTTCCACCCCAGCGGCGAGAAGAAAGCCACTGATTTCTTCAATGAAGACTGGCTGGACCTGGACATGTTCCAGGCGGGGCACAGCCGGCAGAGCTATGATTTCAAGTATGTGCGAGACAGCCGGAAAGCAACCCCAACCCGGCCCGTGATCAACGGCGAACCCCGCTACGAAGACCACCCCGACCGCTTCAAGCCTGAGGAGTTTGGCTGGCTGGATGCCTCTGATGTTCGTTCCTCTGCCTATTGGACCATGCTCTCCGGAGCGGCAGGCTATACCTACGGCGCGCACGGTATCTGGCAGATGTACCAGGTCAACCGAAGCCCCGTCAGTTGGGCCAGAACCAACTGGAAAGCGTCTCTAGATCTCCCCGGCGCAACCCACCTCCTGCACCTGAAAAAGCTGCTCTCTTCTTTTCCGTGGCAGCAACTACGCAACGACCAAGCTTTGATTTTGAATGATAATCCCATTGGAGAAGCGCACCAGGTAGCAGCTATGGGCGAGCAGAAAGATTTCCTGCTGGCCTACACGCCCATGGGTAAGGCTTTGAAGCTGGATCTTTCTAAACTGGCAGAAAACAAATGGGAGGCGTACTGGTTTAACCCTAGAGATGGGCAGTGGAAGAAGATAGGAGAATACAACCGCACCGATCAACCCACCTTTACCCCCTGGTCTGCAGGCAGAGGAAGCGACTTCGTTTTAGTACTTCTGCCGGTAAACTCGCCCCACCAACTCCCCCGGTAAGAACCATGCCCCCTGCCAGACGCTTTTTGTCTGAACCTCCCCCGCCAAGTACGCTTCTAGAGTACCACTTACCGAGGTTACATCATGGACAAAAAGCTTTTAACACTGGCGTTTCTGTTCTGCTATTGTTGGGGATTACATGCCCAACCGGCTCCTCCTGCAAAAGAGATCCGACAGGTTGAAAACAACCTGATTCCGTTTGTGCCGGTCAACGGCTTTCCGGGGTGGAACATCCATGAACGGATGAAGTACTACCGCGTGCCCGGCCTCAGCATTGCGGTGATCAAAGACTTCAAAATTGCCTGGGCGAAAGGCTACGGCTTAGCTGATACGCTCAAGAAAACGCCCGTCACTACCCAAACCATGTTCTCGGCAGGTTCCATCAGCAAGCTGGTGATGGCGGCCGCGGCCTTGCGCCTGGTGCAGGACGGCAAACTATCGCTGGATGCGCCCATTAACCAGTATCTCACCTCCTGGAAAATTCCGGAGAACGACTTCACCCGCAAAACCCCCATCACGTTCAGGATGCTGCTGAGCCATACGGGGGGCACCACCCCATCTTCTTACTTCGGGTTTACGCCAGACAAGAAACCGCTGCCCACCATCGTGGATATTCTGAGCGGAACGGCCGTGGCCGAGAGCAGACCTGTGGTGGTGAACAGTGAACCAGTTAAGGAATTCCGCTACTCTGGAGGAGGCAGCATGATCGCGCAGTTGGCCTTGATGGATGTGGCTAAGATGGATTTCGCGCCTTTGGTGAAAAAGACGGTGTTTGACCCGCTAGGCATGCAGAATTCCACTTTCGCGCAACCACTGCCATCTGAATTTGCCGCCAAAGCCGCTTGGGCGTATTCGGCAGCGCCTTGGTTTAAAGGCATGCCGTACGTGTATCCTCAACAGCCTGCCGCTGGGTTATATTCCACTCCCACTGATTTAGCCAAATTCTTCCTCGACCTCCAGAACGCATACCGCGGGAAAGGAAAGATTCTGCAACAGGCGCTGGCCCAACAGATGTCCACACCGCAGGTGACAGTGTCCGAAGGGTTTTATAAGGAACAGATGGGCCTCGGTCCGTTCCTGCTGCAGCGCACCGACAACCAGGAAAACAAGGGCATCTACTTTGAGTTTACCGGAGTTAACGCCGGGTTCCTAGCCTATGGCATCGCGAACTTAACCGAAGGCTACGGCGCAATCATCATGCTCAACTCCGGCGATGATGTGAACGGGTTGGGCAAAGAAATAAGACGAGCTGTGGCGAAGACCTACGGTTGGCACAACTTTCTTCCCGAGGCAATTACGCCGCTCTCTTTAAGCCCAACCGAGTTGGACCAGTTCACCGGCCGCTACCGACGCGGCCCCGATGAAGTGGTGTATCTGCGCCGGGAGAAGAACTACCTGGTAGAAAACGTCAATGATGGGCCAGACATTTACACCTTCCCGATTGCCAAAGACACCCTCGTTTTCACCGATTTCAACATCAAAGGATTTGTGCGCCGCGATGCGCAAGGCAAGGTTATTTCCCTGCAAACTGCCTGGCAAGACAAACCCATGCCGCGCATGCGAGACGATGAATTCACCCCTAGCGAACTCCTGAAAGCACAACGGTTTACCGAAGCCAAAGAGGGTTTCCGGCAGTTGAAAATGAATGAATCCCAACTCACGTATCTGGCCTACGAACTGTTAAATAAGCCTACACCAGCTTTAGCGGCGGCCAAAGCCATTCTGGAAGTAGCGCTGGAACAACACCCCACCTCGGCAATGGTGCAGGCCCGTTTCGGAGACTATTTCGCTAAAATGAACGATAAACCCAACGCCATCCGCTCCTACACCAAAGCCCTGGAACTGGACCCTTCTGATCTCCAAGCCAAAGAGAAACTGAGCCAGCTGAAGCAAGAACCATAAATTCTAAAATGCCAAGCTGCCCGCCCATTTAGAAATTAACCTCCTTAGAACAATCGCCCAAAACCATGAACCGAATCTACCTTAGCCTGCTTCTCACATTGTCTGCGCACCTGTGCTTTGCTCAGGTAGACACGGCGCGGATTCGGGAGATCATCCAGAAACAGGCTGCCCAGCAGCGCTTCTCGGGCACCATTCTGCTGGCGGATCAGGGCAGAATCGTGCATCAATCCTCTTACGGGTTGACAGACCAAGCTACTCAGGCACGCATAGACCACCAGACCAAATTTGGCATTGCATCTATCACCAAAATGCTCACGGCCATTGTCATTCTGCAGTTAGTGGAGGAAGGCAAACTATCGCTCCAGGACCGGGTGAGCGAACTCTTGCCCACGTTCAAGTTCCCACACCAGGACAAGCTCACCGTGCACCATTTGCTGCTGCATATTTCGGGACTTCTCCGCGAAGAAGACTCCCTGTATGATGCACCTCTCACACCCCAGGCCTTTACTCAGAAGGTATTAGCCACAGGAGCCAATTCCGGGAAGTTTGATCAGTTCCACTACAACAACCTGGATTATGTGCTACTGGGTTTGATCATAGAAGCCAAGACCGGCACCACCTGGCAAGCAGCAATCAAAACTCGAATCATAGATAAGCTCCCGATGACCAACACCGGTTTTCTGGCGAAAGGGAAATACCCCACCAATTTTGTCCTGCCTTACTCCGTAACCAAAAACGGCAACCTGGCCCGGGACTCTGATCTTTACTTGGAAAATTACTACGCCGCGGGGTGCATGTACTCCAACGCCGCAGACTTGTTCCTGCTAGACAAAGCGCTGTATGGAAACACTCTGCTCAGCGAGAAAAGCAAAGCCCTGCTCTACACCTCCTACCCCCAATACAACTACACCGGGTATAGCGGCTGGACGTACCAGTACCCCTTCGCGGATACCAAGCCTTTGATAATGGAACGAAGAGGCGGCATTCTAGGCTCCAACTCGGCGCTGGTGAGAATGCTGGACCTCAACAAGACCATCATCATCTTGAGCAACACAGATCAATTCAACCCAGATTCTTACGGCGACAAGGAAAACCTGCGGGAAGCCCTGCTGATGGAATTAGGCAAAGCACCCCGCTAACTGGTGCTCAGAAGCAGGCAAAATCTTCCTTCGGTTTAAAGCTTAAAATCAAGAAACCACCTATAAACCATTTCCTATATGAAAGCTATTTATGTCACCTTGGTCGCACTTCTAGGCATGATGTCCTGTGCTGGTCTCAACTCCACTACCTACATACAACCTAATAACAGCTTTGTCTTAGGCAACAATGAACACGGGGGCTTCAAGGTCAATCTGCAGAATGCCTCCAACACCAACCTTTCCATTCACCAGGCACCTGTCAACGGCGGCAAGCATTCTACCTTGAATGTGAAACCCAATCAAAGGGCTAGCCTCAAAGTGGACAAAAACACCGCGGTGGTCATCAGCAATGCCTCTAATGACACGGCCGCCGTGAACCTGAAAGTAACCGGTGATCTGGGCCTCTCCATGGGGTATAAAAAACAGTAATCCTTAATAGACGCTACTGTTTTGTTTCAGGGCTGTTTTTAGTAAAACAGCCCTGAAACAAGCATCTGAAAGGGAGGCTTTTTCAGGAAGCATTGGTAACTTGTAAAGAGCTTCAATCATTCAACTTAACCCTATTTCCATGACCAAGGCCACCCCTACCTCCATTGACCACTACATCGCTGGTTTTCCGGAAGAAACGCAAAAGTTACTGGAGCAAATCAGGGCGATGGTGAAAGAAATTTCGCCGGAAGCAGAAGAGACCATCAGTTACGCCATTCCCACGTTCAAGCTCGCGAACCGGCCTCTGGTGTACTTCGCCGCATTCAAACACCACATCGGGTTTTACCCAGCCCCGGTAGAAAACCCCGCCTTCAAAGAAGCGTTTGCAGGGTACAAAACCGGCAAAGGTACCGTTCAGCTTCCCCTGAACAAACCGCTGCCTCTAGAGCTGATCACCAGCATTGTGGAATTCAGGAAGAGCGAAATCGTGGAGAAGAAAGCCGATCTAAAGAAGTCCACCTGAACCTGCCGCAACGGCCACTTTTATTTTTAAAACCTCTCCTGTCACCTCGCCGTGTAGGCTTTCCTGACACTTCTTCCGCTAAATTCCTTTGTTTGGATACAACCTAAAGAGATTGGGCTACTTTCCAGCCTAGGCGTTTTCTCACCTTTGTCTTACTCAAAGAAGAAATTCATTTAAAAGGTAAAAAATGGAAAGCTTACGAAAAACGAATTTAGGAAGCCAAGGCTTGGTAGTGCCGGTGCTAGGGCTGGGCTGCATGGGCATGAGCAAGATTGCCGGCGCTGATATATACGGCGCTGCCGATGAAGCAGAATCTATCAAAACCATTCACCGGTCGCTGGAACTGGGCGGAAATTTCCTGGATACCGCCGATCTGTACGGCCCATTGGAGAACGAACGGCTGATTGCCCGGGCCATCAAAGGAAACCGGACCCAGTACATCATCGCAACCAAGTTTGGGTTTGAGATTGACGACCAGGGACAAATGACCTGGCAGATCAACGGCCGCCCTGACTACGTGCGGAAAGCGGTGGAACGCTCCCTTCAGAACCTGGGTACTGATTACATAGACCTGTATTACCTCCATCGCCTGGACCCCCAAACTCCCATCGAGGACACCGTAGGCGCCATGGCCAATTTGGTGAAGGAAGGCAAGGTTGGCTACATCGGGCTTTCCGAGGTTTCCTCTCAGACCATCAGGAAAGCGCACGCCGTGCACCCGTTAACCGCCGTGCAGACCGAGTACTCGCTGTTTGAGCGGGATGTGGAGGAAGCCGGTATTCTGGAAACGCTGGCGGAGTTGGGCATCGGGTTTGTGCCGTACTCACCTTTGGGCCGAGGCTTCATTTCTGGTGACATCAAAAGCCCGGATGATTTCCCCGCCGATGATTTCAGGAGAAGCATGCCGCGTTTTCAGGGCGAGCAGTTTTACAGGAACATTGAGCTGGTGCAGGCCATCAAAACACTGGCCGATGAAAAAGAGATCACGTCTGCCCAACTGGCGCTGGCCTGGATTCTGTCCAAAGGTTTTGTGCCCATTCCGGGGACCAAACGGGTGAAGTATCTGGAGGAAAACATCGCGGCCACGCACCTCACCTTAACGCCCCAAGACATGGCCCGGCTGGAGGAAATTGTTCCGCTGGGGACTTCCACCGGGGCGCGTTATGATGCCGTTTCCATGAGCATGATCAACAGCTAAAAACAAGACGGTACGGGAAGCATATCCAAAAACTTCCCGTACCTTTTCTTCCTAATTCTCTGGCGTATGAAAAAGCAAACCAGTAGCCCGTATACCATCCGCTCCATCTCTGAACTGCACCGGTTGTTGGGTATTCCCCAGCCAGAACATCCTCTAGTGAGCATGATCAACCTAAGCGATCTGAGGGAGGCCTGCAAGATCATGCTGGGCAGCTTTGTGTATAATTTTTACTCCGTCTGCATTAAGAAAGACTTCCAGGGAAAACTGAAATACGGACAGAACTACTATGATTTTGATGAAGGCGTGATGACGTTCTTCTCGCCCGGACAGGTCATCTCCACCGATGCCTCGGATGAAATCTCGCTCTCTGGCTGGTGGCTGGTTTTCCACCCCGATTTTATCCAGAGCTATCCGCTAGGGAAGAAAATAAAAGAGTACGGGTTCTTTTCGTATGCCGTGAACGAGGCGCTGCACCTGTCAGAAAAAGAGGAGGCGGTGCTGGAGAACATCAAGAATAACATTGCGCAGGAATACACCTCGGCCATTGATAGCTTCAGCCAGGATGTGATGGTGTCGCACATGGAAGTGCTGCTCAATTACGCCAATCGGTTTTATAACCGCCAGTTCCTTACCCGCAAAAACACCCACCATGATTTGTTGGCGAAACTGGAAACGGTGCTGAACGAGTATTTCCAGAGCGGCCAGGTGCAGGAGAATGGGCTACCCACGGTGCACTATGTCTCCGAGAAACTGAACCTCTCGCCCAATTACCTCAGCGACATGCTGCGCAGCCTCACCGGGCAAAGCACGCAGCAGCACATCCAGCACAAACTGATTGAGAAAGCCAAGGAAAGCCTCAGTACCACGTCTTTGACAGTAAGCGAGATTGCCTACCAATTGGGCTTTGAATATCCGCAGTCGTTCAGCAAACTGTTCAAGAGCAAAACCAACCTGTCGCCGCTGGAGTTTAGGCACTCTTTTAACTAAACCGGGTCTAAAACGGGATTTCCGATATCCTGAAATGACTTTTTCCCTCGCCAGTTCGGTATCATTAGTTATGGAATATCCTCCTAAATTGGGACCACTATGGGACCAATAAAAGTAAACAGAACTTTAGAAGAAGAAATCCGCCAGGTTCTATTTTTACATAAATTGATCAGGGGATTTGAGCTAAAAGGTATAAAAAAGAATTTTATCACGCTTCTTGTACTTACTGCAATTTTAATTGGGTTTTCTTTCTTTTCGGATCTCGATTTCTTGATAGGATTCTATATAGTCATGCTAGGAACTTGGTTAATTTTCCTAACCAGGTTCTTATTAAAGATGAAGAGTTTTCATGTAAAGAAAGAATCGTTGAAAAAGACATCTGAGGAAAAGTTTAACCCGGACGAAGACTATTTTTTAGAGTTCAATGAGGAGTTCGTAAAATTTACAACTGACAAAACAAGTACAGAACTCAAATGGGGCTATTTTAGAGCTTATTTGGCAGAGGTAGATACTATCTATCTGTTGATGGAACAAGTTAATGCAACCTGGTCTTTTTCAAAGGATGAAATAGGAGTAGACGCTCTTTCAGATCTAAAACGGATTGCTAAAGAAAAACTCCCTTATCTGCAATACTGAAAATAATAGTGCCCCTAAAACGCCAAGGAATCAGGCGGCTGATCTCTTGGGCAAACAACAGTTCTTGTACTTCTGCCCGCTTCGGCAGGGACAAGGTTCATTGCGGCCCAACCGCTTTCCGTAAGGGTTAAGCAGTTCCCGGAAATTGATTCCGAAACGGCGTTTGGGGTTCTGGCGGAAGATGCGGGTGAGCATGGCGTACAGCCGCGGGTGCTTCTCGGCCATCTGGCCCGGTTTCTCAAAGAAGTACTCCGTGGAAACGGCGAAGAACTCGGCCTCGTTGGTAGCCGCGTACGGATTGATGTCTGATTCTCCCTTCTTGATTTCCTTGATTTTACGGTCTACCAGTTCCTGCCAGGGCAAAACCATCTCCTCGGGAAGATAAGCGCCGGGCGTGCCGTTGATTTCGCCATCGGCCTGGTCCAGCATGTGCGCGAACTCATGGATGCCCACGTTCTGGCGGTCGGCCATGTCGTTGAAGCCGCGTTCCAGGGCGGGTTTGGAGAGGGTCACATAATGGTCGTTCTGGAAGGGGTTCACGCGGCCCAGCACCTCTGAGACGGCCTCGCTGTCTTCGTCTTTGAACCGCTGCAAACTACCGGGGAACACCAGCACCTCACCCAGGTTCGTGTACTCCCAATCCTGCAACCCGAAGGTGGGGATGATGGCACTGGCGGCCACCAACACTTTGGTGGTATCATCAATGACGGTCTCAATGCCTGTGATGCGTTTCTCAGACAGGAACAACTGCACCATCTTCTCGAAGCGGTTCTTTTCCTCGTCGGTTTTCAGGGTGTGGTAGAAGCCTACGCGGTCGGTAAGAATCCTGCGCCATTCGGCCGGAAACTCCTGCGCCATCACTTTCTTCCGCCGGCGGGTCTTGCGGGTGGCCCATCGGTAAAAGACCACGCACACCACCAGTACCACTCCTATAAATGCTATCATTCCCATAGGCCTACCAACGGGAAACTGGACGGAAAGATGCCTATTCTAGGCGAAGTAGGCTGCATTCTTAGGTGGTGTCCGTATCTGGTGTTTGTAAGTTTTGAGCCGCATTCTTTAGGGGCATTTTCCTGAAAACGGGGGTAAAAGAATCCTCCTTTAAATCTGCCTCTCGGGTTTTGCGCTCGGGTAAATTCTGGTAAATTTGAATAGCCAGCACCTCCAGGAAGCTTCTTTTGAAAACTTCCGGCGGAGGTGTTTCTGATGCTTTTTCATCAAACTACCCTTAAATTGACCGATATGCCTACCACCACCGCGCTCAGCCCGCAAGACTACCTTGAAACGCTTCCCGAAGACCGCAAACAAGCCATGAACGCTCTGCGCGAGACCTTGCAGGCAAACCTTCCGAGCGGTTTTTCGGAGGAGATGAGTTACGGCATGATTGGGTACGTGGTGCCGCATTCTCTGTACCCGGCAGGCTATCACTGTGACCCTAAGCTGCCTTTGCCGTTTCTGAGCATCGCGTCTCAGAAGAACTTCATTGCCGTCTACCACATGGGCCTTTACGCCGACCCGGAACTTCTGAATTGGTTTACTTCTGAATACCCCAAGCACAGCAAAACCAAGCTGGACATGGGCAAAAGCTGCATCCGGTTCAAGAAACCCGACCAGATTCCGTTGGCGCTTCTGGGAGAACTGGCCTCCAAAATGACCCCGCAACAATGGATAGAGCTTTACGAGACCGCGTTCAGAAAAAAATAATATAGGCCGCCTTTGCCTCGAAGGCAACTCTGGCGTTTAGAGGCTGTTTCCTGAAAATCGGTTTGTAAACGGCTGTGTTTCTTTTTCCCTGAACACCTTCCTTTCCCACCCATAAACCCCGAAAATCCATGAGACAAGTAGTCCTTTACATTGCTATGAGCCTTGACGGCTACATTGCCAAAGAAGACGACAACATTGATTTCCTGAGCCAAGTGGAACGACCCGGCGAGGACTACGGCTACGCGGCGTTTCAACAGACGGTAGACACCTTAATCTGGGGCCGCCGCACCTATGACAAGGTTCTATCCATGAACATGCCCGAATTTATGCACAAAGACAAGAAGTGCTACGTGCTCTCCAGAAGCAGGACCGGGCATGACGAGAACGTGGAGTTTTACGGCGGCGACCTCAAAGACCTGGTTTCTACGTTGAAGCAGCAGCCCGGCAAAAACATCTATTGCGATGGCGGTGGCGAAGTGGTGGCCGCTCTGCTCAATGAGCACCTCATTGACAAGATGATTGTATCGGTGATTCCGCATCTGCTGGGCAGCGGCATCCGGCTTTTCAAGGACGGCCGGCCAGAAGAACAAATCACCCTTACCAACAGCATCACCTACCCGTCTGGGCTGGTGCAGCTGTGGTATGATTGCCGTCATAACGCCTAGAAAGCAAACCCGGCCAGGTATCTAAACCTTAGTTGTGAGAACGCTCCAGGTAGTACTTGTGCAAGTGCTGGTCCATGCCTAGGAAGCGAGCAATCTTGGCGAAGACCTTTACCAGGCCCCGTTGCAGCCAAAAAGGAATGCTGGGGAAATACGTTTCGCCTTTTTCAAACATAAGCGCCAGGTACCAGATATTGGGAACGCCCTTCTGGTTCGTCTTTCCGTCAGTAGCCAGGCCGTAGCCAATCCGGAGCAGCTCCTCAAACTGGCGTGCCGGCTTAATGGTTACGTGGAAGATAACCCGTTCCTGTTGGCTGGGGTTGTAGAACCGATGCACGGCTTTTCTGGGTACCGTGGCGGTTTCACCGGGTTGCAGGTGGAAATTCTCTTTCCCGCACTGGACGCCCAGCGTACCTTCTACTACCTCAAAAACCTCAATGTAATCAACGTGGTAGTGCAGGTTGTTGCCACCGCCCGGCGCCAGTTCCACTTCCACCAAAGTATAGGCTCCGTTTGTTTCGGCGGCGGTTTTCAGAAAAGTGACCTTATCCTTGATAAGCGGATTGACAAGGGTTCTGGGCAAAGAAGAAACGACAGGCATGATTACTTAAGGGATTGGCAGTATTCGTAAATGGCGGCTAGTTCTTTGTCTGTGTACTGGGCGGTCATTTTCCAGGGCATTTCTTCATTGTCCAGCACTTTTCCCTCGGGGGTTTTGCCCGTGCGCAGGGTCTGGATGAACTGGGCCTGGGTCCATTTCCCTACGTTGCCCGAACGGGTGATATTGGCCACCTGCGGCAGGCCAGGGGCAACAGGTTCACCGCCTTTCAGGTCAGCATGGTGGCAACCGGTGCAGGAGATAGCCAGGTACTTCCCATAAGCGGCTCCTTCCAGGTTCGCCACGCTGGCCATCATAGGTTTGGCATGGTCAATTTGCTCTACCGGCAACAGCGGCATCTTGCCTAAATGCGTCATCACTTTTACCACTGGCCCCAGGTCAGAACCAGGCAAGACTTTGTCAACCGGCTTCAGGCTTTGGCAATACGCGATAAGAGCCGTCAGGTCATCCTCAGAAAGCAAGGTGGTTTCGTGGGAAGGCATAAGCAGCAGCGGAAGCCCATCCTGTCCCACCCCATGGCGGAGCGCCCGCACCCAATCCTCAGTGGTGTAACTGGCCGGCAGACCTCCTTTGCCTTTGGTGAGGTTTGAGGAAACCAACCGGCCGAGGGGAGCATCATCTATCATCACTTTCCCCGCCATGTTATCTCCGTGGCAACCGGTACAGCCCTTAATGGCGGCTAGGTGCGCGCCTTTGCTTATCAGGACACTGTCTTGCGTGACGTTGATTTTCTCTGGCACGAAGGAGTACTTTTTCTTTATCCGCTGCTCCACGGAGTGAGATGCGTAAAAGTAGAAAAGCACGCCTATCAAGACGAGGGAACCCAGAACCAGGCCGGTCCATTTCAGAATTTTCTTAACCATGGGAAAAAGGTGGTTTCTTGTAGACAGACACTAACAAGTCAGCTATACCGCTTTCTACCAGAGACATACAACTTCCACCAGTCCCCTATTACCACCCCTACATTTTTGCCTTCTTTCAGAAAAGACAGTTAAAGCAAAGCCACTTCTTTTGCAGAATCCCTGCTTTTCTAACATTCCATCTGCACAAAAAGCTGCGTCTACTTAGGGGAAACTACGTTTTGGCTGTCTTCCTTTGTAGAAGCCAAACCATTTGTTTGGTCAAAACTCACCCATGAAGAAACTATTGATCTGTTGGCTGGTCCTGCTTTCGGTAGGTTGCCATGAAGACGAGGAGGCAGCGGTTACGCCGGTTCCGCCAACGGTGGCCTGGCAGGAAGACGAGCGATTCTTGTTTGATACCAAGGTGCAGACCAACAGCTACTCCGATGGCGCCAGCCTGTACCTCATGGGTTTGAACAGCCTCATCAAGGTTACCCAAGACAACGGAAAGGAAGTCACCAGCCGCAGCCTTCTGGAAGGTGTCCGGAACCCCACGCAGTACAAGTACCCTATCTCGTCTGCCCTCACGGCGGTGGTGTTCAATGAATCAACCCTTATCTGCTACCCCACCCACTACCCGTCTCTCCAATCAGGTAAAGGGATTCTCATGACCAACCTGGATCCGGCATTCCAGGCGTTTGATTTTGTGAATGCCAACCAGGGCGAGTGCATGAAGATCTCTCCGGGCAAGGTACTGGCCGTACCATATCGGGCTTCTGATGGCATGAAGGTGTTGCTGGTTTCCCTGGAGGTCACGCCCAGCACAACCGGTTTATATGACCAGGTGAGAATCACGGGTACCAAGGTTGTGTTGATTTCTTCTTCTTTGGTGCCCATCCAGTACATGGGTCTGCACCCAGAGGGGTTCTACGTGGCCACCGGCGGAGCCTCTTACCTGCTCTCTCCAGACGGCAACCTGCAGAAACTCCGCGACAGCGGCCTCCTGAACGTTTTCACCTACAAACAGAACGTCTACGGTCTTTTCAACGATGGCCTGCACCACTCTCCGGACGGCAAGACCTGGAATTTCAAAGCCGATATCAGTACCCTTAACCTGCTTTCCTATACCAGCCTGCATGACACCCTGCTTCTAGGCACCTTCAACGACCAGGTGTTTCAGCTTAGAATAAAACCAACCTCCATTAACATGCTGGAACTGCAGAACGAAGGCCTCAAAGGAAACAAAATCACTTCAGTGGCCCTGTTTGGGCATAAAGTCTACATTACCACCCTCTCCGGCGTCTTCGTCAAAGACGAGAAAGATCTCCTCACCTACAAAGATTCACACTAGCCCTTTTCACAAACGCAAACAAAACCTGTATTGCCTGTCAACCCGCCCTGCCTTGCGTAATCAAGCCAGGGCGGGTTGATTTTACCCGGATCTTTCTTGCACGGGTGCAATTCCTTGGTTGATGCCCTTTAAACACGTAGAAGGTAGGCGAGACAATACCATTTCTCCTAAGAATTGACATCGTGATTGGCAGAAGCTACGAAGAGGCGTTTCTGCGCCAATTTTCTAAAACAAGCCTTGTTTCCGAGGAATTTTCCTGATTTCACCAGCAAAACCAAGCTTTCTGTGCGCAGATCAGGCACTTGTTCGTAAAAGCATTTTTGGGGAGGAAGGATACCCAATAAACCGTGGCAGACAACGTTTCTAGTTTGGCTTTAAGCCACAAAAGAGTTTGTTCATTGTGAGACGCCGTGCATTCCTGCTCGGCCCTTGCATTCTAAATAAGAGCCCGGAACGTTTCCGGGCTTTTTTTCTGGAAACAGGCAGAAAACAGGGTTCTCGGGAAAAGCCTTATGGCATCAATCCTTGAAAAACACTCTGAACGTGGCTCCTTCGCCTTTCTCGCTTTCCACCTCAATATGGCCGCCGGCATTCTCCAGGATGCGTTTCACAATGTAGAGGCCGATTCCGGTTCCTTCTACGTGGTCATGCAGGCGCTTGAACATGGTAAAGATCTTGTCGCGGTCTTCTGGTTTCATGCCCAAGCCGTTATCAGAGACAGATAGCACGGTAAAGCCTGGAACATGATGGGTGCTGATAGAAATCTCCAAAGGGCGGTCTTTTGACCGGTATTTCAGGGCATTGCTCAGCAGGTTATACACAATACTGCGCACGTTCTTAGCCGAGAAACTAACGGTAGAGTCTGAGGCGAGTTGCGTTTTGATGCGGGCTCCGGCTCCTTTGATCATGTGCTCGAAATCCAGGCGTACATCGGCGATCACCTCGGCTAAGTCAATGGTTGCCACGTCTTCATTGCCGGCCCGCTGAATCTTGGCCACTTCGGTTAAATCTGCCACGGCGCGTTTGAACCGGCTGATGGAGGCTCCCATGAGGGTGAGCACCCGCTGCACTATTTCCTGCTCCCGCACGGGCGCGGGCAAATGCTCTACCAGGGTTTCCACCAGGCCTTCAATGTTGGAGATAGGCGCTTTTAGGTCATGCGAGGCCGAGTACACAAAGTTGTCCAGGTCAGCGTTGATGGCCAGCAGTTCGCGGTTTTTGGCTTCAATCTGGCGGCGGGCCTCTACCTGCTCATTGATCCCGATGGCGATGGCCATCACCCCTGAGATACCCCCTAAGGCATCACGCATGGGCTGGTACACAAAGTTGAAATACATGGGCTCCAGCCTCCCGTTGCGTTCCAGCAGCAAGGGCAACTCATTGTTCACGTACGGAATACCGGTGCGGTATACCCCGTCCAGCAACTCCTTGATGCCTTGGTCGGCTAACTCGGGCAGGGCTTCCAGAACCGGTTTGCGCATCACATCTTCCCTCCGCTTGCCCCATAGCTCCAAAATGCCGGGGTTGGCCAGTTCCACCACATGGTCTGGGCCCCGCAGGATGCAGATGGCCACCGGAGCCTGCTGAAACAATTCGTTCAGCTCGTTCTGCTTCCGGGTCGCCTCTTCCCTTACCTTCACGCTGGAGATGGATGTGGCCATCTGGCCAGACAACAGATCGAAGAAGTTCTGGTAATCGGTGTCATACTCCAGTTTCGGGCTGATGCCGGAGACAAAGAACCCAATCAGATGGTCTTGCCCCGGCCGGAAGATAGGCAGGATAACGGCTCTTTCGGGCAGGGTCTGCCCTCCGGCATTTTCCAAGGGCACGGAAAAAGCCTTCAGATCATCCAGCACCAGGCTCTTTTTAGATTGCAGCACCTCAGAAAAAGGCCAGGCGTTTGATGTTTCCTGCTCCTGCAGCAGCACCGCAGAAGACACCTGAGGCACCGTCTTGCCCGATTCTCCTAACAAGGTCACTTCGGTTTCGGTCTGGTTCAGGAGGTAAATCTGGCTGAAGGGAATGTCCTCCTCGTTTTGGGCCAGGATGTCACAGGTGGTTTGGCAGGCTTGTTCCAGCGTCTGGATGCGGGGCAGCTCATCGGCGATGTCTTTCAAGGTTTTCAGCCGCCGCTGGCCCAGAATGGTGCTGGTTTCCTCAAAACAGGCGCAAAACACCCCAAAGACTTTTCCGGCATCATCAAACACGGGGCTATAGGAGAAGGTCCAGTAGGTTTCTTCCCGGAAACCCTTGCGGGCCAGTTCCAACCGCAGGCCATCGGCATAGAAGGGCTCGCCGCCAGCCAGAATGCGCTCCGCAACGCCTCCAATGTCTCCCCAGATTTCGGACCAGATCTCCCGTGCCGAGGTTCCCAGGGCACTCGGGTGTTTTTTGCCCAGGGCCGGCAGGTAGGCGTCGTTGTGGAAGGCGTACAGCCCCTCAGACCACCAGATGAACATGGGAAACCCCGAGTTAAGCAGTAGCCGGATGTTGGCTTTCAGGCTCTGAGGCCAGTGTTTGGGGCTTCCCAGCGGATGCTCCTCCCAGTTATATGCCCGCATCAAAGCACCCATCTCTCCGCCGCTCTGAAAAACGTTGAAGGTATCTGTGCTTACATCATCTTTGTAGGTCTCTGGCATAAAGGAGCAGTAAGGGGCGTTTTTCTTTCCCACGCTTAGGTAAAACCAAAGATAACTCCTTTATACGGCAGCCGCCGGAAATACGCATCACCCCCAAATAGGGCGAATTTCAGCGGCAGTGAGCCTGGTAGTTCCTGGCAAAAGGAAAAGGAGCCCCGTGTTTTAAGGCTCCTTTTACAGAAACAAAGCTAAAATAGTTACGCCTGCCCGCAACATCTCTCCCGGGCAAAAGAGGCAGATTTTGGCAAAAAGAGGCCTAAAACCGGAAGAAGGTGTTGGTACCGCCTACTTTGCCCCCGAAATTGCGGATGTTGTAGGTGAAGGTGAGCAGCACATAGCGGGTAAGCACCTGCGTCTGGAAGTCCTCCACAAAGTTCTCCCGGATGCTGCGGTACGCACTGATGTTCTGGTCCAGCAAGTCATACACAGACAGTTTCAACTGGGCACGGTCGTTTTTCATGAACAGGAACGTAACCCCGGCATTGAGGCGGCTCACGTCTTTCCGGAGGCCCGGCGCCACGTTGGAATTGTAGGTGTAGTCAAAGTTGGCTTCCCAGACAATGCGCTTGGGCACCCGCACCACCACCCCCGTGCGCGAGGTTCTGGTGATAAAGCTGATGTCCTTGAACGCTTGGTCTTCATACACGCTGCGGCGGTGGCCCAAGGTCAAAGACTCATTGAACTCAAACTTGTCATTCAGGTTCACCCGCGCGTTCAGGCTGGGGTTCACGGAGAAATTCTGGCCGTAGCTGCGCAGCTCGTTCAGGATGATGAGCGTTTTCACGTAGTTCATCCACACCGAAGCCGTCAGAGAGAACTGCTTTTTGCCGTCAAACTTCCAGTCTTTGGAGATGTCGGCGTTTCCGTTCAGTTGCCAGTTGCCGTCTGTGTTCACGGGCCGGGTGGTCTGCTGGCCGCTGGTCTCATCCAGGGTTCTGGCCCGGGTCACCGCATCTTTGCTGATGCTCCCCGAGAGGTACGCCCAATAGTTGATAGACCGTTTGGTGTCAAATTTCCGGAAGTGCAGGTTCACCGAATTGGAGATGGTGGGTTTCAGGGCCGGATTCCCAAACTGGATGAACAAAGGGTTAGACTGATCAGTGACGGGTTGCAAATCGGCGGCCGAGGGCTCTTTCACGTTCACGTTGTAGCTGAAGTTAAACTCCTTCCAATTGGCCGTAAGCGAGGGAAATACATAGAAATACTCCTGCCTAATGGGCTCCATCTTCTGGAAAGCATTATCAATGTTGAGCAGGGTGAACCGCACGCCCGGCTGCAGGGTAAGGTCTTTGATTTTCCACTTAAGGCTGGTGGTCACGAAATTGCGCCAGCCGCTTCTTTCTACCTCGTCAGACAAATCTGGAAGGAAAACCTGCCCCTGAGGTCCTTCGCCGGTCAGATCAAAGGTGTTCACGTAGTTCTTGTCTTTGAAGTATTCAGAATTCAGCCTTAAAACGCCGCTCAGGTTCTTGCTGAAAGGCTCGGTATAGGAATACGAGGTGTTGATGGCCTGGCTGGTTACTACGTTGTCGCGCAGTTGGTCCAGGGTTTCATTGTAGGGGCTGGGGCTGAAGTAGGAGGTGTTGACTAAGTAATACTGGCCCTGGTCGCCGTCATTGAAGTTGTAGGTACCGTAGAAGTTGAATTGGCGGCCCTTCTTGCGGCGCGAGTTCCGGTCAAACGAGAGGTTTCCAGAGAACGTGGTGGTGTTGTTTTCAAGCAGTTGCTGGTTGTCACTGGTGTTGAGCGGCTCGTAGAAACTCCGGAACGTGTTGGTAAACAGACTTTGGTTGGACGTACTCTGCGCCAGCACCACGCTGGGCGAGAAACTCAGGTTGGTCAGGGAATCGATCTTCCAGTCCAGGCGCCCACCGATGCGATGGTTCTGGGTGTTGCTGTCCTGAGCCCGGTTACGGCGCGAAATAAGCGTATCGGTCTGCAGGTTCTGGGTGGAGTTCACCAGTTGGTTCAGATCGGCGTCAATACCGCCGTAGAAGTACTGCAGGTTCACTTTCAGGCCGCCTTTTAGCAGTGTATTGAAGTTTCCGCCCGCCCCGGTAGACCGCTGGATTCCGTCTTCGGTACCGCCAAAGGAAATGCCGTTCACGGCAAATCCGCCGTCACTGCGCACCATGATGGAGTTCATACCACTCCGGTTAAAGCCCCCGATTCTGGAAATGTCCTCAAAACCGAAGGCCGGTTTGTTCAGGTTGTTGGAATAGCCCAGCAAACTGACCTGCGTGGTATCCCGGAAAATGTTCAGGATTCCGCCGCCTTCGTACCGACGGTCAGAGCCCGTGCCCGCGTACACTTTCCCGAACGCCCCCTGCTTGATGCCCTTCTTCAGTTTCAGGTTGATGACCTGCGGAATCTCGTTGACCGGCAGATCGGGGTCTTTGCGCAGGGCATCGGGGTCGTTCACCACCTGCACTTTCTCAATCATGTCGGCGGGCAGGTTGCGCGAAGCCACCTTAGGATCATTCCCGAAAAACTCCTTCCCGTCCACCAGGATCTTGTTCACTGACTTTCCGTTCACCGCGATGTTGCCGGAGTTATCCACCGTTACGCCGGGCAGTTTCTTCAGAAGGTCTTCCAGTAATGCCGTAGGCAGGGTTTTAAACGAATTGGCGTTGAACTCCAGCGTGTCTTTGCGCACCACAATGGGCGGCGCCTCAGCCTCGATTACCACCTCGCCCAGCAGGTTATCGGACTGGGTCATGTCAATTTGGCCCAGATCCAGTTCCCGGTTCTCCGGTGACAGCGTGAATTCCTTCCGGAACACCTTGAAACCGGTCATGGTAATCACGATCCGGAGTTGCTGGTTCAGCGCCAGTGACGGAACCCTGAAATTCCCTTTCTCATCGCTTACCCTGAAGGTGACCAGCGTGGTGTCCTGTGCGGTGTAGACCGCAATGGTGGCATAAGACAACGCCTCTTTGTGGGTAACATCCCAGAGTTTTCCTTTCACTTCCCCTTTCTGGTTCTGGGCGAAGGAGCGTTTGGGCAAACCCATCAACAGGAAGAAAAGCAAACAAAAGAGTAAGGGTGATTTCATGCGGGGTTAGGTTGAGGTTGAAACAAGGGCCTGAGAGAGCAGCACCATCTGAGAATAATGTTAAGGAAATAAACCTGAAGCCTTTGAGTGCCTCCTCAACATTTAACAAACATTAACATTTGAATTAGCCAATTCAGCCTTAGTTTGGATAAGTGAAAGAACCCGTTCGTTTTGCCCCTGTTTTCCGGAAATCAAGGGCAAAACGTGAGAAGCTCTCCTAAGCCAGACTCACCATAATGGTGATTGGGTCAGCAATTCAGCCTGTTCTTTAGAATTACCTGCTTTCAACGGTAAGTGACACAACTCCCCCCCAAAGTCGCAACGTGGTCTAAAAAAAAGATAGGCGATCCGCTAAAAGGAAAAAGAATCAATTTAATGTTTAAATAACACAATATTTAGTAACTTACTTTAATGATTCTCACCTTTAACTTCTAAGCGTATGTCAAAGAAAAGTATCATGGCTTTGTGCTTTGCCGTTGCTCTTTCAGGGCAAGCCCAAGCGCAGGCGCAAAAAAAGGGGACCGCCGCCAAGAAACCGACTACCATGGCTAGCCAAAGCAAATCGGGGCAAACCAGACTGGTGGAAAAGGTAACCCGCAAGGGTGGCGAACTGGTAATCCCATATGAAAAATACCTCCTCCCCAACGGCCTCACTGTGGTGGTGCACGAAGACCATTCAGACCCAATCGTGCACGTAGACGTGACTTACCACGTAGGCTCGGCGCGGGAAGAGGTGGGCAAGTCTGGGTTCGCGCACTTCTTTGAGCACATGATGTTCCAGGGATCGGACAACGTAGCCGATGAAGAGCATTTCAAGATCGTTTCGCAGTCGGGCGGTGACCTGAACGGAACCACCAACCGCGACCGAACCAACTACTTTGAAACCGTTCCATCCAATCAATTAGAAACAGCGCTTTGGCTGGAGGCCGACCGCATGGGCTTTTTGCTGGATGCCGTGACCCAACGCAAATTTGAGGTGCAGCGCGAGACCGTGAAAAACGAACGCGGCCAGCGGGTAGACAACCAGCCGTACGGCCGGGTGTATGAGCGAAACGGCCAGGCCCTTTACCCCTACGGCCATCCCTATTCCTGGACTACCATCGGGTACATTGAGGACCTGAACCGGGTAGATGTAAACGACCTCAAGAACTTCTTTCTGCGCTGGTACGGTCCCAACAACGCCACCCTTACTGTAGGCGGTGACGTAACTCCGGCACAAGTGGTGAAACTGGCCGAGAAATACTTCGGCTCCATTCCGCGCGGCCCCGAGGTGAAGAACATGAAGTTGCCGGCCCCGGTGCTTACCCAGGACCGCTACATCTCCTACGAAGACAATATCCGGTTTCCTTTGCTGCAGATGACCTTCCCTACCGTGCCCAACTATCACCCAGACGAGGTGCCGTTGGATGTGCTCGCGGAGATCATAGGCGGGGGCAAGAACTCTATCCTGTACCAGAACCTAACCAAGAAACAGAAGGCCGTGCAGGCCAACGCCAGCCATCCTTGTTCAGAACTGGCCGGTGAGTTTACCTTGAGCGCCCTTCCGCTTCCCGGACAGTCATTAGCCGAAATGGAAAAAGAGATGCGCAACGCGTTTGTGGAGTTCGAGAAGAGAGGCGTCACTGACGATGACCTGGAGCGGTTTAAAGCGTCTTACGAAGCCAACATCATCAACAGCATGTCCAGCGTATCGGGCAAGACATCTACCCTGGCTTCCTACCAGACCTTCACCGGCAACCCCAACTACCTGGTAAATCAACTCAAAGCGCACCGTGCCGTAACCAAAGCCGATGTCCTGCGGGTGTACAACCAGTACATCAAAGGCAAAAAAGCCGTACTGCTCAGCGTGGTGCCCAAAGGCAAACCCGAGATGGTGGCCAAACCCGATAACTTCAAGGTAGACCCAGACGGCTACCGGGCTCCCGCTGACCAATACGCCGGCCTCAAGTACGTGAAAGCCAAAGATAATTTCGACCGCAGCAAACGCCCGGCCGCTGGTGCCAACCCTGTCATCAAAGTACCGCCTTTCTGGAAAGACAACCTGGCCAACGGCATCAAGGTGATCGGGGCCAAAAACGACGAGGTACCTACTGTGACCATGCTCTTCACGCTGCAAGGCGGCCACAAACTGGAAGCCCACGACCCGTCCAAAGCGGGAATCGCGTCCCTGACCGCCGCCATCTTGAATGAATCATCGCAGAAATACACCGCCGAGGATATCTCTACCCAACTCCTGAAACTGGGCAGTTCCATTAACTTCGGGAGCGGTACCGAAAACATGACGGTTTCCGTGCAGAGCCAGGTGAAAAACCTGGATGCCACGTTGGCCTTGCTGGAAGAGCGCATGATGCACCCCCGTTTTGATCCCGCCGACTTTGACCGCCTGAAAAAGCAGCGTTTGGAAGCTATCAAAAACCAAAGCACCCAACCTACCGTGGTGGCCAACAACGTCTTCAACAAAATGCTCTATGGCGAAGGCAACATCAAAGCCGTTCCGGTCATGGGCACCACTGCCACCGTAGAAAGCATCACCCTGGACGATGTGAAGCAGTTCTACACCAACTACTTCTCGCCAAGCGTGACCAACCTGGTGATTGTGGGCGATGTGGAAAAGGCGCAGATCATGCCTAAGCTGGCTTTCCTGAACAAATGGGCTCCCAAGCCGGTGAATATTCCGGCAGAGCCGAAGGTGCCCAACATAGACAAAACCAAAATCTACGTGGTAGACAAAGACAAGGCGGCGCAGTCAGAGATAAGGATCGGGTACATGGCCCTGCCTTATGACGCCACCGGCGAATACTACAAGGCCTCTTTGATGAACTACGTGCTGGGCGAGTCCTTCAACAGCCGCATCAACCTGAACCTGCGCGAAAACAAAGGCTATACCTATGGTGCCTGGTCTTATTTCTCAGGCACCGAAGCCCCCGGACCTTTCACCGCCCAGGCTGGGGTCCGGTCCAACGTGTCAGACAGTTCCGTGGTGGAGTTCATGAAAGAGATCAAGCGTTTCCGGGAAGAAGGAATCACCGATGAGGAACTGGCCTTCATGAAAAGCGCCATCGGGCAGAGTGATGCCCGTAAGTACGAGACCTCGTTCCAGAAAGCTTCCTTCCTCAACAACATGCTACGCTACAACCTGGATGCCGATTATGTGGCCAAACAGAACGAGATCCTGAAGAACATTACCAAAGAGGAGATCAACGCACTGGCTAAGAAATACCTTCCGGTAGAGAAAATGAGCATCATGCTGGTGGGCGACAAAGCCTCCATCAAACCCGGCCTGGAGAAACTAGGCTATGACGTGGTGGAACTAGACACAGAAGGCGCTCCCATCCTGGCCAAAGCAGATGTACCTGCGGTGACCGCAGAACCCAAGAAAATAGAACCACCCAAAGGCCGCAAAGCCCGAAAAGAAGGTCGCGCTTTCTAACCTGACAAGTCTAAAAGCAAGGCTTTGAAGCCAATTTGAGGAAATTAGCCTTAAAACGTCCTGAAGTTTTTCTGAACAAAAAGAAGCCCATCTGTGTAGGTGGGCTTCTTTATATTACTTAGGATGGTATCGTTTTCGGCGTGTTTTCCAGGAAACAGACTTAAAACAGATTACTACTGGCTTTAGGGCTATTTTCCCAAAACAGGGACAAAACAGGTTGTCAACAGAAGGAAGAAAGCTGCTTAAAAAGAAGCGCCGTCTACCCCATCAAACTCTTCAATTGCTGCAAAAGCGTATCTCCCGCCATCCAGGTCATCAGGAGCACCACCACCACGCCGAACAACGTCAACAGCCACGGGTGGCGGTAATCGCCCATCAGGCTTTTCTTATGCGCGGCAATGAGCATGGTGGCCAGCGTGACGGGAAGCACGAAGCCATTCAGCAAACCGGCCCACACCAATAAAGACACGGGTTTCCCGATGGACACGAAAATGACCGTGGAAATAACAATGAACCCGATGATGAACCAATTCTCGTTTCGGGCGATGCCCGGATGAAAGGACTTGATAAAGGAAACCGAGGTGTAGGCAGAACCCACCACCGAGGTAATCGCTGCCGCCAGCATCATGACCCCGAACAACTTGTAGCCCAGATTCCCCACAGCCAACTCAAACACCGAGGCCGGCGGATTCTCGGGGTTCAACACCTTGCCTTGTTGCAATACGCCCAAAGTTGCCAGAAACAGAAAAACACGGATGATAGAGGCCAGCGAGATTCCAGAAACGGCGCTTGTGGTCACTTGCCCCAAGGCTTCTTTCCCCTTGACGCCCGCATCCAGCAGCCGGTGCCCACCCGCGAAGGTGATGTAGCCGCCTACCGTTCCGCCCACCAGCGTGATGATGGCAATGAAACTGATTTGCTCCGGAGCAAACGTCCTGATGGCGGCCTCGGCCAAGGGTGGTGAGGAAATCCAGGCCACGTACACAATCAACCCGATCATCACCGCTCCCAGAAGTTGGGCAAACCGGTCCATCCATTTCCCGGCCTCGCGCACCAGGAAAATCCCGATGGCAAAGGCCGCCGAAATAACCGCCCCCGTTTCCACGGAAAAACCGGTGAGCACATTGAGGCCCAGTCCAGCCCCGCCCACGTTCCCGATGTTAAAGGCGAAACCGCCCAGCACAATCAGGAAAGCAATGAACCCTCCCAAGCCGGGCAACACGGCATTGGCGATGTCCTGGGCGCGCTTCTCAGAAATGGCTATCACCCGCCAAACGTTGAGCTGCACCCCGATGTCCAGCAAAATGGAGAGCAAGATGACAAACCCGAAACTGGCGCCCAGGCTTTGGGTAAAGACCGTAGTCTGGGTTAAAAAGCCGGGACCAACAGCCGAGGTGGCCATCAAAAAAGCGGCGCCCAGCAGCACGCTCCAGTTTCTGGGTTGTTTCATAAAACTAGAGCGAAAGCGCCTGAAGGGAAATATTCTCTTGGGTGAGCACCTCCCGGATGATTCGGGCGAATTCCACCGCGTGGGCGCCATCGCCATGGATGCAAACCGTATCGGCTTTAATGGGTACGTCTACCCCTTGCTGCGACAATACTTGCCCCTCTTTCACCATGCGCACCACCTGCCGCACCGCTTCGAGCTGACTAGTGACAAGGGCGTTGGGTAATCTGCGGGAGGTAAGGGTGCCGTCTTGCTGGTAGGTGCGGTCAGCGAAGACTTCGTGGGCAGTTTTCAGGCCTAGTCTCTCGCCGGCTTGTACCAGCGCACTCCCGGCCAGGCCATACAGCACCACCTCTGGGTTCACTTTGTACACAGCTTCGGCAATTGCTTCGGCCAGGGCCGGATTGACGGCGGCCATGTTATACAACGCGCCATGGGGTTTTACGTGGTGCAACCTGCCGCCTTCAGCTTTGATGAAACCGGAGAGCGCCCCCATCTGGTACACAGTCAAATCGAACGCCTCCTCGGGAGAAACGGCCAGGTCGCGCCGCCCGAACCCGACTAAATCCTGAAATCCGGGGTGCGCCCCTATCGCCACATCTTGTTGCAACGCCATCCGCACGGTCTTCTTCATCACCGATGGGTCGCCGGCATGGAACCCGCAGGCAATGTTGGCCGAGGTCACCAGGGGCAGGATGGCTTCATCGTTGCCCATTTTGTACGCCCCGAAGCTTTCGCCTAGATCACAGTTTAAATCAACGGTAAAGGTTTCGTTCATCTTTTCGCTTGAAGGTAAAGGACACGTGTCAGGTGCTCCAGGGTCTTTTGCTGCTGGTAATACAACTCCTGCGCCTGCGCCAGGGAAACCTGCCGGAACCGGATGGCCTTGCCCGGACGCACCTGCGCCAGCACCGGCAAATCGGCGGAGATCACCTGCCCGATGCGGGGATAACCGCCAGTGGTCTGGTGTTCGGCCATCAAGATAATAGGATTTCCGTTGGCAGGCACCTGCACCGTGCCAAAAGTCACCGCGCTGGAAAGCAACTCTCCGGGTTGGCGCAATTGCAAAGCCAGAACTTCCAGCCGGTAACCCATGCGGTCTGAGGCAGACGTCACCAGGAAGTCACTTTGCCAGAAGGCTTCCTGTGCTTTTTCAGAAAACAGCCCGTATTCGGGTCCCGGTATTACCCGCACCGTGGGGTGTTCTTCATACCGCGGCAGCAGATCAGGCGAGACACTCCAATTAGCCGCGACAAACGATTCTTGCGGAGCACACTTCTGTTGCCAGTATAGGAGTTGCTCAGAGGAAAGGGAATGAACGGGCAGAACATCGCCTTTCTGAAGCGCCCGGCCCTGCCATCCGCCCAAACCAGCCCGCGCATAGGTAGCAGCACTGCCCATTACCAGCGGCACTACAACTCCTCCGGCCACCGCCAGGTACGTCCGGGCACCTTGTACCGGTGACCCGAATTCCAGCAGGGCACCCTTCCGGACGAAGATGGGCCGATGGAGGGGCACAGGTTTTCCGTTGAGGGTTGGCGAGAGGTTAGCACCGGCCAAGGCAAAAAGGGTATCTTCCTGAAACCGCAGACTGGGGCCGAAGAGGTTTAGCTCCAAGGCGGGAGCGTTTTCGGGGTTCCCTACCAAAAGGTTGGCTAAACGGAACGCGAATGCATCCATGGCACCACTCACCACCATGCCCTGTTTCTGATACCCGAATCGGCCCAGATCCTGCACTAGGGAAAGCAAACCGGGTTTTTCGACGCTAATACACATGCATCGGCTCCTCCCAGTTCAGGTATTCTTCTTCAGAAATGGGCACAAAACGCACCCGGTCTCCCATCTGCAGCAAACTGGGCGACTCCCGCTCAGGATCAAACAAGGTGAGCGGCGTACGCCCGATCAGCTGCCAACCGCCCGGCGTCTCCATGGGGTACACGCCCGTTTGCGGACCGGCAATGCCCACCGAACCGGCCGGAATGATCTTGCGGGGCACTTCCTTGCGAGGTGATGTCAAACGTTTGTCCATACCGCCCAGATACGGGAAACCGGGCGCAAACCCGATCATGTACACCAGGTACTCGGTTTGGCTGTGCAGGGAAATAACTTCTTGAGGGGATAAATTGGTGTGACGGGCCACAAAGGGCAGATCTGAGCCGTATTGGCCGCCATATACCACCGGAATCTCCTTGAGGGAGGAAGGCACGTTGGATGAAACGGATTCCAATTGGTCCAGCATCTGCCGGAGGTTTTCTTGTACGGCCGCATACGGGTCAGTCTTTCCCTGCCCGCTGACCAGCCAGGGGTCATAGTACACGGTTAAAGAAGCAAAAGCCGGCACGTATTCCACCATCCCCGGAAAGGAGTACTGGTCTAGGAACTGTGCAACGGCTTTTACCTTCTGATGGGTCTCTTCTGCAATCTCCTCACCTAACTGCAGCACAATGGCTGCATCCCCTAAGGGGTACATTCTGGCGGATGAGGGTTGCAAGGGCATAAAGTAGTTAGTAGATTTTCTGCAATAGGCTTTGGGGCTTAAGTTAGAAAAATAAGGCTAAAACGCCTTGTTCCTGGCGGCGGGGTGGGCTAGTCCCGCAGGTAAAGCGATTCGTTTTTGAACGGCACCAGGGCCAGTTTCACCGCCTGCTCATAAAGCTGTTTCCGGTCTACCACGTTATCGGTCAGCAACCCGATGGCACCGCCGTTCTGCTTGGAGTTAGAATGCCCAAACACCCGGTCATCGGCTTCGCCCAATTCCACGCCCTGCTGCACCAACTCGGCCACGGCCTTGGGCAGGAAGAACATGCCGGAACGCGCTTTGCCAACCAAACGCGGGGTGCGCACCACAATCCAGGCGAAGGCTGCAAGTTCGTCGTGCAGCATTTGCACGCCTCCCTCAATGCCTACCCAGTAATCGGCTTGGGGGTACGCGTCCAGCGCGTTGCACACCCGGTTGAAGGCTCCCGTCAGGGTCTCCGTGTCAGACATGGGCTGGTCGGCTACCTCAGACGGCACCGATATCGCCTCTACCGTAAATTCCTGCTCCGGGAACATGGCTTGCAACCCGCTTTGCACCGCTTTCAGTTTAACAGGGTTAGTGGAAGCCACCACTACTTTTTGTACTACTTTATTCATCTGATATGTTTTCTTGGGTACGAAGTAAAGTAAAATTCTTATATTTTACAGCTACAATGGTGCCAATAAATTTTTTGGAGTATTTTTTTATTAAACAGGAACATAAATGAATATCCACAGAATACAAAAGCTTCTCTGAGGCTCTCAAAATCGAGAACAAATTGTAATTTTAACCAGAATGAAAAACAAGCCCCTTCCATCCTTCCTCAGAGGCCTTCTCCTTGTCTCTCTGGTTTCGGCAGTCTCCTGCACCAGGCCCGCTGCCCCCACCAGCTCAGCAATTCCGGTAGTACCCGGGGTTTCTAAAGCCCTGGCAGACTTCAGAATCTCTCAACTGAGCAAGATCAACTATGACCTGCGCCTGACGATTCCGGCCCGGAAAGAGGAACCCGTCTTAGCTTCTGAAATCATCTCTTTCCACCTGAAAAAGAAAGGGCAGCCGGTACAGCTTGATTTCAAGGAAAGCTCCGATAAACTGAAGCAGGTGAAGGTGAACGGAAAAGTGGTGCCGGTGGAGCACACGCAAGAGCATTTGGTTATTCCGGCCCAGCACCTGAAGAAAGGCGAGAACCAAGTGGCGATTGACTTCATCGCGGGCAACCTGTCTTTGAACCGGCAGCAGGATTTCCTGTATACGCTGCTAGTACCCGACCGCGCCCGCACGGTTTTCCCCTGCTTTGACCAGCCCAGCCTTAAAGCCACCTTCAAGCTCATCCTAACCATCCCGCAGGAGTGGAAAGCCATTGCCAACGGCCCGCTGCAAGACTCTGTCATGAGTGCCGGGCAGAAGACGTACCATTACCAGAAATCCGACATCATTCCCACGTACCTGTTCTCGTTTGCGGCCGGAAAGTTTGACCATCTGGCGCAGACTGCCAACGGCAGAACCATGCACTTCCTGCACCGCGAGACCGATAAGGAAAAGCTGGAGCAAAGCCTCTTGCCTATTTTCCAGATTCACGCCGATGCGCTGCAGTTCATGGAGCAGTACACCGGAATCAAGTACCCGTTCCAAAAGTTCGATTTCGTGTCTATCCCTGATTTCCAGTACGGCGGCATGGAGCACGTGGGCGCTATCCAGTACAAGGCCTCCACTCTGTTCCTGGACGAGGGCGCCACGCAGGACCAGAAAATCTCCCGCTCCAGTCTGATTTCGCATGAGACGGCGCACATGTGGTTTGGGGATTTGGTGACCATGGAGTGGTTCAACGATGTCTGGATGAAGGAGGTGTTCGCCAATTTTATGGCCGATAAGATTACACAAGTGGCTATGCCTACCTCCAACTACGACCTCAAGTTTGTGGTAGACCATTTACCGGCTGCGTACGGGGTGGATAGAACCGCCGGGGCCAACCCCATCCGGCAGCAACTGGACAATCTGCAGGATGCGGGCTCCATGTACGGCAACATCATTTACCACAAAGCGCCAGTGATGATGCGCCAACTGGAAAGGCTCATGGGCGAAGAGGCGTTCCGGAAAGGCTTGCAGCAGTACCTCAAAAAGTACGCCTACGGCAACGCCACCTGGCCCGACCTCATCCAGATTCTGGACGACCTCACTCCCGCCGATCTGCAGGCTTGGAACCAGGTGTGGGTGAATGAGGCTGGCCGTCCGCAGTTTGACTATAGCCTGCATACTGAAGGCAACAAAATCTCTGGTTTAATTATCCGACAGAAAGGTGAAGACGGGTCCAACAGGTTCTGGCCGCAGTTTTTTGAGATAGCGCTGGTGTACCCAGACCGCATTCAGGAGATGACGGTGAACATGAACCAGGCTGAGGTGACGTTGAAAGAAGCCGTGGGCAAGGACAAGCCTTTATTTGTGCTGTTTGATGTGACGGGGCAAGGGTACGGGGTGTTCCCGGTAGATGCGCAGATGCTGGGTGGGCTGTACAGCCTGAAGAGCCCGGTGGCCAGAGCCTCGGCGTACATCAACCTATATGAGAACATGCAGAATGGCCGAGGCGTCACTCCGCAGCAATTACTGGATTTCTACCGTAGCGGACTTTCCAAAGAACCAGAAGAGCTCAACGTAAAACTGATCACCGGCCAACTGAGCGATATCTTCTGGCGCTTCCTGCCCGCAACCCAGCGGCCCGCCCTGGCTCCGCAACTGGAACAGGAACTCTGGACGGCTATGGAGAAAGCCACCTCCGGCAACGTGAAAAAGCTGCTTTTTAAAACCTACCAGAGCATTACTTTGAGTTCTCCTGCACAAGCCCGCTTATACCAAATCTGGGACAAAGAACAGGCACCCACTGGGGTGAAGCTCTCCGAGGAAGATTACACCTCGCTGGCATTGGCTTTGGCGGTGCGCGACTACCAGAACATTCCGCAAGTCTTGGCGCGCCAGATGGAGCGCATTCCCAACCCCGACCGCAAGAAGCGCCTGCAGTTTATGTTGCCTGCTTTGTCAGGGAATGTGCAGGAACGGGATGCGTTTTTCGCCTCGTTGAAAAAAGAAGAGAACCGTGAGGTGGAGTCCTGGGTGTTGGCGGCGTTGAGTTACCTGCACCATCCGTTGCGCGCTACTACCTCAGAGAAGTACCTCAAAGAGAGCCTTGATTTGCTGGAAGAGATTCAGCTTACCGGGGATATTTTCTTCCCGACCTCGTGGCTTTCGGCCACCTTTGGGTCTTACCAAACCGCAGGAGCGGCCAACACCGTACGCTCTTTTTTGCAGGCGCACCCAGACTATAATCCCAAACTGAAAGGCAAGATTCTGCAAGCCGCCGATGGTGTGTTCAGGGCAGAAAAGTTGGTGCAACCGGTGAAGTAGCACGTCCGCTAAGCCTTACCAGTTGGCAGGAAAGTGCTGCCTTCGTTTCAGGCACATTTTCCGGAAATAGAACAAATACTGACTTTCCTCGTTCAGAGTGTACTTTATGTATTTACATAAACTAAAGCAATTTACGACTATGAAAAAATCACTTTCGCTTAGAACGGCTGGACTTGCCTTAGCAGCAGGTTTGGCCTTAGCTTCCTGCAACCAGGCTCCCAAAGAAGGCGACAAAGCCACCATTACCGACCAAAAAGCAGCGGCTGATGCTAGCGGACAAACGTTTGCGGTAGACACCGCCGCTTCCCTGGTGGAGTTTACCGGTAACGGTGTAGGCAAGAACCACCCGGGCACCTTCAAGTTGACTTCCGGTTCAGTAGCAGTGGCCGATAACCAGATTACCGGCGGTGAGTTTACCATCAATATCAAATCCCTGACCATGAAAGAGCAGGGGGAGATGTTCCAGACCAAACTGAAGCCCCACCTGCTGAGCGGCGATTTCTTTGACGTGGATAAATTCGGCACCGCCAAGTTTGAGATAACCAAAGTAGAGCCCTACAAAGCGGACGGGAAAGACACCTCGCTGGTAGAAGGCGCCAACTTCAGCGTGAGCGGTAACTTCACGTTGAAAGGCGTGACCAAGAACATCACCTTCCCGGCGCGCATTGAACTAGATGAAAATACCATGGAAGCCGAAGCCAACTTCAACATTGACCGCCGCCAGTGGCAGATGAACTACGGCAACGACAAAACCCTGGGCGACAAGTTCATCTCCGAGACCGTGAACATAGAACTTGACTTGGAAGCGAGAAAACAAGGCGGAGCAGCCACCGCTTCGGTCCAATAAACACCTGCTTACATTGAAGCAAAGAGCTTGAAAACGACAAGACGTTTTCAGGCTCTTTTGGTATAAACAGGCTCAGAAGTGATGTAAGCACAAGGCAGAATGATTGCTCCTTTTATCCTCCTTTGTCATCCTGAATGGACCTTGTGAGCGAACTAGAATACCGCTGATTCAACGCCATTCTAGTTCGCTCACAAGTTCAAAAATGCATGAAGGTTCAAGCTTTCAACTTGGACCTTCCATGACCTGAAGTTTGCAAATCAGTAAGGCGACAGCCTCAGAAACGGCATTCCCTATCTACTGCCCTCCTACTTCTGTTTTATCAGCAGTTCTCTTACTGCCTGCTCAATGGTTGGCCAAACTGGCGAGATTGGGGCAACCAAATCAAAGTGCCCAGCCTGGGGCAACAGCACAACCTTCGCATTGTTCTTTCTGGAAGAGGAATGATTCACAAAATTCTGCGCCTGACTCACTGGCACAATCGGGTCACGGGCACCCTGTATCATTCGCACGGGTATTTTCAAGGCCAGGGCTGGCGAAGGTGTAGTTTCTGCATAGCGTTGGGGCACGGCAGCAGGCAAACCAGCCATCAGCTTTTCCACGGCCGCATTGCAGCTTCCTTTCTCGGTACTGTACGTGGTTAAATCCGGGATTCCGGCCAAGGAAACCACACCTTTTACTTTCAGCGGATTTTTGGTGTACAGCGGACTGCTGAGGGGCAGATCTTTTCGGCCAGCGGTCCAGAGGGCCAGATGTCCTCCGGCGGAGTGGCCCATCACCACCACGTCCTTGCTGGAGACCGGATAGCCTTTGGCCAGCTCACGCACATAATCGGTAGCTTGGGCGATATCCTGGAAAGTGCCGGGATAGCCTCCGCCGGGGTTTCCTACGCGCCTGAACTCAATGTTCCAGGTGGCAAAACCGGCTTTGGTGAGCGCGGCACTCACGTGGTTCATATACTGGTAATTGTACTGCGAAAGCCAGCAGCCGCCATGAATGACCACTACCACCGGGAATGGTCCTTTTCCCTCTGGCACCCGAAGTTCTCCAAACTGCAACGAGTCGGTTCCATAGGCAATGCGTTTTCCGGCAGCAGGCGTAGGCAGTTGCATGAGGTCTTGCCAGGTAATCAGCTTAGCCGGCTGCGTTTGGGCGTGAACAGGACCGGTGCAAAAGAAAAAACAGAAGATGAGAAAAGCCAGAAAGAACTTCATGGGGAGCGTAAACAAGCGTTCAAATGTGGATGACAGGACAACCAAACAGGTTGGAAGAATGAAGGTACGTGCCGCTTTTCATTTTGAACGAGTATCTTGCCGATACTTTCTCTTTCAGGAGAAAGAAAACCGGTTGCCAAGAATGAAAGATAGAGAATAGAACGAAGTCGCAACCGGCAGAACAGCTTTACAAAAGACAAGAAATGAAACGAGTAGTAGTCACCGGCATGGGTGCCTTAACGCCCATCGGGAATACAGTCCCAGAATACTGGCAATCCTTAATAAACGGGGTGAGCGGCGCGGCACCCATCACGCGGTTTGATGCCTCCAAGTTCAAGACCCGCTTCGCCTGCGAGCTGAAGAACTTCAATCCGCTGGACTTCATGCCCAAGAACGAAGCCCGCAAGAACGACCTGTACACGCAGTATGCGCTCATCTCCGTGGCCGAGGCCGTGCAGATGGCCAACATCAACTTTGAGAACTTGAACCGCAACCGCATCGGGGTGATCTGGGGCACCGGCCACGGCGGCCTTGTCACGTTGCAGGACCAAATTCTGGAGTTTGGCGCCGGTGATGGTACGCCTCGGTTCAACCCGTACTTTGTACCCAAGATGATTGTGGACATCGCGGCGGGCGTCATCTCCATGAAATACGGCCTGCGGGGCGTGAACTTCGCCACGGTTTCCGCCTGCGCCAGTTCCAACACCGCCATTCTGGAAGCCTTCAACTACATCAAGTGGGGCAAAGCCGATATGATTATTACCGGCGGCTCTGAGGCTTCTATCAATGAGACCGGTATGGGCGGCTTTGGCGCGCTCAAGGCCTTGTCTACCCACAACGATGACCCGGCCACAGCTTCGCGCCCCTTCGACGTAAAACGTGACGGTTTTGTGATGGGCGAAGGGGCCGGTGCCCTCATCCTGGAAAGCTACGACAGCGCCATGCAACGCAACGCCACCATCCTGGCTGAGGTAGTAGGCGGAGGCATGGCCGCCGATGCCTACCACCTCACTGGGACTCACCCCGAAGGCGAAGGCGCCTACCTGGGCATGATGGAAGCTCTGAAAGAAGCAAACCTTTTGCCGGAAGACATTGACTACCTTAACTGCCACGCCACCTCCACTTCCATTGGAGACGCGAGCGAGCTGATTGCCGTAGAGCGGGTGTTCGGGACCAACACGCACCTGCATTTGAGCGCAACCAAATCCATGACGGGACATCTACTGGGAGCGGCCGGCGCCATTGAGGCTATTGCGTGCATCAAGGCCGTGCAGGAGAACATCATTCCGCCTACCATTAACGTAACCGAGCCGGAACCTGAACTCAGCGCGAAATTTGACTTGACTTTAGGCAAAGCAGTTTCAAAGGAAGTGAACTACGCCATGAGCAATACCTTCGGGTTTGGAGGGCACATTGCCACGGCCATTTTCAAGAAGTTTACCGCGTAAGGATTATCTCTGTTTTTACAGCGTTTTCATGAAAAGAGCCCGGAAGCAAATTGTTTCCGGGCTCTTTTCATGAAATCAAGTTTGAAGTGAGTTATTGCAGTTTGACTTCTTTATTGCCTTCGTTCACGCCTTTCAAGAAGGTGATGAGGCCTTTCATGTAGGTTTGCTGGTCATCGTAGAAAGCCATGTGGCTGCCTTTGGGGCAATACAGGTAAGAACCGTTCTGCACCTGCGTGGCCATCCACTCCATGTGTTTCGGGTCCATGGTGTCAAACTCAGCACCAACAGACAAGGTAGGCACGGTAATGTTCTTCAGGTCGGCTTTGCGGTCCCACTTCTCCAGTTTCCCGGAAATTCCGAACTCGCTGGGGCCTTGCATGGTCACGTAAAACGACTGGTTCATTTTTGCGAACGAGCGGTTCACGGGCTCAGGCCATTCTTCCAGGGGCAGGCGCAACACGTGCTTGGCGTAGAAGTGCGGCATGAGCAACTCCATGTACTTGGGGTTCTGGTAATCTTTGCGGGCTTCAATATCGCGTACTTGTGCCAGCACCTGCGGATCCATCTGTTTGGCTAGCACTTCATCGGCGTACTTGCCGTAGTCAATGGCGCTGGACATCATGTTAGAGATAATAAGGCCTTTCATGTTCTGCTGGTACTTTAAGGCGTACTCCATGGCCAAGATGCCTCCCCAGGAATGGCCTAACAGAAAGAAGTTCTCGGGTCCCAAATTCAAGGTTTTGCGTACTTGCTCCACTTCTTCCACATAGCGGGCCAAATCCCACATTGTAGTGTCTTTGGGATTGTCTGAGTTGCCGCAGCCTAGTTGGTCATAGTAGATAAACTCAATGCCCTCGGCGGGCAGGAAGTTCTCCAGGCACTCAAAGTACTCGTGCGTGGCGCCGGGACCTCCGTTGAGCAACAGCAGCTTCATCTTGGGGTTGTTGCCTACGCGTTTGGTCCAGACGTTGAAGGTACCTTTAGCGGTTTGGATGGGTACCATCTGCACGCCGCCATCCTGCACGCCTTGCTCGGCAGGGGCGAAGTATTCGCTGGGTGAAGCAGTAACTGTTTCAGGGCTGTTTTTCTGATTTGAGCAGGAAAACAGAAGGCTCAACACCAGCAGGCAGGCGCCTTGGAGAAGTTTGTTCATAGGTTTATTTCCTTAAAGTTATTTATCTGAGCGAAAATCAGCTAATGGCTTTTATGGCTTTGGCAGTGCTTTTCTAGTCTCCCGTAATACTTACTTGCCAGGATTGGAAACACCCTCCACCGTTCCATGGATGGCGTTCAACAAGCCGTTGGAGGGGGAATCCTGAGCCAGTTGCCAGAACATGATGCCACCCAAGTTATGGGTTTTCACATAATTCACCTTGAGGGTCATGGAGCGGGGGTCATCATACGTCACGAAAAGTCCTTGCGCTTCATTGTACAGGTAAGGCGCCTGGGCTTGCTCGTCCCAATGGTAGGTGTAGCCCTGTTGCTGAGAGAGAAGCGTGGGGAAGTCTTTGAAGGCTTCGGCAGTTTTGAATTTCCCCATTTGGTAAAGGCCGTTGTTCACATTAGGCACTTGTTCCCAAATTCGGCCGTAAAACGCAGCGCCTATGATGACCTTTTCTGAAGGCACGCCTTTCTTCAAAAGGTACTGCACGGCGTTGTCGGTGGACTCAGGCTGTTGCGGGGTGGAATACAGGGCGGTGTGGTGACCTGTTTTAGTTGAACCGCCGTTGACTAAATCATAGGTCATCAGGTTCACGTAATCCACTTTTTTCATCACCTTCTTCCAGTCAATTGCTTCGTCCAGGAACTTCTGGAATCCGCCGGCGGCGAAACTGATAATGGCCTTCTTGCCCAGGCTGCGGCGCAGTTCCTGCACCAGGGAAGTGAAGTTGTCTTTGTCTTCTGGCGCAAACTTGTGGCCGGGGAAACCTTCTACCACCGGATATTCCCAGTCCAGGTCAATGCCGTCGGCCCCAAAGTACTGGTTCATTTTCTTGACCGAGGCGGCAAACTCTTTCCGGCCGACGGAGGTGGAAAATACATCTGAGCAGGTTTCGCAACCGCCCCATCCGCCTAAAGACACCAACACTTTCAGCTGCGGATTTTTCTGCTTGAGCAATACCATCTTCTGGAGCACGGCAGAATCTGAGGGGTTACGTAGCTTCAGTTTGTTTCCGTCCAGCAGCCCGAAGGAGTAGATAATGTGCGTCAGTTGCTGGGCGTTGTAGGTATCTAGTTGCGCGGCATCTCCGGCGAAATACGCGATGATAGCGGGGCGCTGCGAAGTTGCTTTCTGCGCTGCTACCGTGAATGAAAGGAAGGCAAGAAGCAGAAAGATTCTGGTAGATTTTATCATAAGGGATGGGAGGAAAAATTCGGTTTGTTTTAAGCTCCTTTAGCGGAAACTAACTCAAAAATGCATACCACATCTGTTTCTGACCTTCTTTTCAGAAAACCGGCCTGAATCAATTTTCCGGTAGAGCGTAGTTTCAGGAAGTAATTTGGGGCTTTCAAAAGTACTCCTGCTTTAAGGTCGTTTTGGGTAAAACAGCCTTAAAGCAGGAGTACGGTTTATGACAGCAATGTTAGAGTTCTTCTAGTTACCCAATGCGGTGTTGGCGGCTTTCAGCAAGGACTTAGACTGGTCTGGAGTATCGCTTTCCAGGCTCCACATCATCAGGCCGCCCAATCCCTGGTCTTTCACAAACTGGGCTTTCTGTTGAATGACGGGGTGTCCGTCATAGTAGATGCCGTCATCCACGTTCAGCATATTTTTGGTGTGCGCCATTGGGTCTTTCAGCAGGATGTCTCTAAAGCTTTCATAGGTGGTGTATTGCCATAGATTACCCCAACCTACCTGCGTACCGTCTTTGGGCATTTTGTAATGCAGACCGAATGCCGGAATACCCAGTACAATCTTTTCTTTCGGCATCCCGAAGTTCACCCACGTATTCACCAGGTCTGTCGCCGCCCAGTAAGGAGAATGGGCCGTTGGCGCCAAATCCTCATAACGGTAGGGCTGAATGTTCACCCAATCGATTTCCGGAACCTTCGCGATGGCGCTCAACACGCCGGTGGTCCAGCCGCCGGGTACCGAGGCGGTGTAGAAGAATTTCCCGTTCGGTCCGGGAGGTAATGCCGCCGGAATGGCCTTGAAAAACTGCTCTACTTTGGAAACCGGCTCTAAAACGCCTTCGGAGGTGTTGTTGAGGTACACATTGATGCCGTCAAAGCCATTGTTGGAAGCAAACTTCATGATGGTGGCAATGGCCGTGGCCTGTTTGGCCGGGTCTTTCACCACGTTGAAGAAGCCGTAATCGGCGTATAAGCCGCCGCCGTTTAAGGTCACCATGTTGCCGGTTACGTCCAGCAACACGTACACGCCTGCGTTATGCGCCGCTTTGATGATGAGCGGAATGTTCAGGTTTTCTAAGGTAGTGTCTACCAACGAGGCTTGACCAGCCACTTCCCCTACCACGGCCGAGGAAATCACCAAGTGCGTCAGGTTGGCGAAGTTGACGTCATTGATGGAACCGTTCTGCGTCAGGAAACCTACCATTTTCTTGTTGTAGGTTTTCGGCACGAAAGGCTTGATGACAATCACCCCGGCCTCTCTGGAATTGGTAACGCCATTGCGGGTGGCCTCAAACTTAAGGGTATAGTCCTTCGCCTCCGGGAAAAGGTACTTGAACCGTAGTCCGGTGCCTACTTCTACCCCGTCTACAAACCATTTGAAAGTAGCGCCCTCGGCGGGCGACACCTGCAAGTCAATGATAAGTGAATCTGATATATCGGTGGTATAAGTGTTGGCCGTGGACCACCCAAAAATGCGGGGTACTGCCGTGCTTTCAAAAACCGGGTTTTCATCATCCTCCACCTCACAGTTGGTCAGAAAGAAAAGGCAGAGAAAACAGCCTAGAATTAGATTTATATAATTTTTCATCATTATCTGGTTAAATTCTTGTTTAAGCCTCTATTATTTATCCCACCAAACGCGAGCAGTCCAAACATCGCCACCGGTGATTCTGCCTGCGGCTTCTTTCACGTTGGCTTCGTTCAACAGATACTCATTTACCGGGTACTGCATTCTTCTAGGTATTTGACCACCCGATTGGTTTACACCGGGGTCGCGGTTGCGGTAAGCCAGGTTGGGCAGCCCGGTTCTTCTCCAGTTGGCGTATCCTTCCTGCGGGTTCAAGGCAAAATTGATCCAGAGTTGGGTATTGATTTGTTCCAGTTCCTGGCCGGGCAGTAAGGGGTTAGCTGCTTTAAAGGCATTGATGGTGGCCTGCGGTACTTCAGGGGCTTTGTACACCGTCATTTGCTTCACACCTGCTTCTAATGCCTTGTTGAAATGGTCTTGCGCTGTTCCACCAGAGTTCCAGCCTCTGACAGCGGCCTCTGCTCTCCATAACTCCACCTCGGCGTAGCTCATGATGATATAAGGAGCGTCAATGGCCGAAATGTATTTGGATGGCTGCAAAACCTGTAAGATGCGGGGAACCTCAGTAGCCTGTCCGTTTACATCTACGCTGATGGCGGGGCCGGTTCCTTCATAAGAAAAGGTACTAGGCGGCAGCGACATGGCGGTATAGCTACCTAACTTGCCACGTACCTGGTCGGTGATTTCGGTGCGGTTTTCGTCTTTCAGGTAAGAAGCCCCAAAGATTCTTAGTCTTGGGTCAGAGGTGTCTTCCAGGTATTTGGCAAAGGTATTCACCATCCGGAAGGCGCTCTCAGAAGGTGATACTGCCATCAACACGTAGGAAACCCCGTTTCCACCGAACACATCGCCCCCGAAAGGCACGTTGATGTGCTGCATCACGGCCATGTCACTGTTGCTTTCCATCACACCGGCGGCAATAGCAGCCTCTGCTTCTTCTTTGGCTTTGGCGGGTTCCACTTTCACCAGGCGCATGGCTAAGCGAAGGCGTAAGGAGTTCCCAAACTTTATCCACTTGTTCACATCACCGTTGAAGTAGAAGTCCTGTGTAACCGGGTCTCCGGCGGGGTTCAAGGCCTTGGTGGCGGCATCCAGCTCTTTGAAGAAGTCATAGTAGATATCGCGCTGGGCGTCATACTTAGGCGTCAATACTCCTTCATGATACCCTTTTCCGGCTTCAAAGTAAGGGATGTCTCCGTACAAGTCGGTTAACCGGGAGAAGATGTACACCTTCATAATCCGGGAAACGGCGTTGATGTTCACCCGAGCCGGGTCACCGTTTGTGCGGGCCACCATATCGGCTATGTTCTTCACTTCTCTAGGATATTGGGTATCCCAAAGGGCGCTCATGTACCCGTCGTTTTTCTGGCCTTTTCCGCCAAACTCAGTAGTAGCATATTCGCCCGTCCACTGCTGCATCCAGTCGCCGCCGTAAATGAAGCCGTTCCGCCATTGCTCATACATGCCACCAGACAGCTGTAACTGAATGGTAGGCAGCATGAGGTTAGGGTCCATTTGCGTGGACTTGGTTGGGTTCTGGTTCATCTCCTCGAAATTGTCGCAACTGCCCAAAGACAGGAGAAGCAAACCGCTCAGCAAAAGCCTTATTTTCTTATATATTGATTTCATACTATGTGATGTAAATGCTAGAATCTGATTGATAAATTAGCCCCAAAGCTTCTTCTGGACGGGATAGAACCGTATTCCAAGCCCTGACCGTTACCGTTGTTGTAGCTGGACTCCGGGTCTATGTTAGGCAGGTTGCTGTACAAGATGAACAGGTTTCTACCCACGAAAGAGATAGACGCCGCCTGAATAGGTAATCTACCGAACAAGGTTTTAGGAAGGGTGTACCCAATGGTCAACTCTCTGAGTTTGGCATAGGTAGCGTCATAGATAAACGGCTCCGGTGAATTAGACAGGAACTGAGCCCAATAACTCTGCGGATTCACATAAGTGGTGTTGGGTTGATAGTTAGGAGCTTCTGTGGTGCCTACGTTCACCACGCCTTTGCCCACATACCCGCCGGTTGGCGTCCATTCAGCTGGGCTTGCGCCAGCGGCTAATCTGGCTTCTTCTGAGGCATACCATCCGGCACGGCCTTCCAGGGTGTTTTCAGAGGTACCGTTGGTATGGGCAATGGCACTGCTCATGGAGTACACATCGGCGCCTGATTTGATATCTACCAAGGCGCTCAATCTGAATCCTTTAAAGGTCAGCACATTGGTGATACCCGAGGTCCAGTCATAGGTTCCTTTGCCTAATACCTCCTGCTCCGTACCGAACACCGGTAAACCGGCGGCGTTGTGCACCACATTTCCTTCTGGGTCGCGCATCAGTTTCTTGCCTACAATTGTCCCGAAGGTTTCCCCTTCCTGCGCCATGATGGCGGCTCCGGCCCAGCGGGCATTGGCAAGGGTGTACTCTTTTACCTGCTCATGCAAGCTCACTACCTGGTTCACATTGCGAGCAAAGTTCACGATCGCATCCCAGGAGAAAGTAGGGGTAGAAACCACACCACCTCTCAGCATAAGCTCCACTCCCTTGTTCGTGATTTCACCGGCATTGATGATAGCGGTATTATAGCCACTGCTAGACGGAATTATCAAAGGAAGAATCTGGTCAGTGGTTTTCTTGCTGTAATAGGTTAAATCCAGTTGCACTCTGTTCTCCAGGAACCGGAGATCGGTCCCGAATTCATAAGTGAAGGTCTGGGTTGGCTTAAGCGACAGGTTGGGAACACTGGTATTGGAAATCTCGCCCAGCGGTTTGCCCAACAGGGAAAAGTTCTTCAAGCCGTACGTTAAGCTTAACTGGTAAGGATCTGTGTCACCACCTACTTCAGCTACGGAAGCCCGCAGTTTACCGAAAGAAAGAATAGGGCTTCTATCCAATAGGTTCGTGAACACGAAACTTCCGGAAAGGGACGGGTAGAAGTAGGAGTTATTGCCTTTGCTCAGGGTAGAAGACCAGTCATTCCGGGCGGTTACGTCTAGAAAGTAAGTGTCTTTGTAGCCGGTCTGGACGGTTCCATACAGAGAGTTGATCTGTTTCCGGAACAAGCCATAATCATTGCTCTGGGTGGTAAAGTTGGTAATGGCCTGAATGCCTTCCAGTACAATACCAGAACCGGTGCTCATCTGGTTTTCGGCTCGGCGGTGCATGATGTTACCACCCGCAAACGCCGTAACATAGAAGTCATCGGTGAACTGTTTGTCAAACTTCAGGAGGGCTTCGTAGTTTTTCTCCGCCAAGTGATTGCTTTGCTCCTGCAGGGCACCGGTCTCCCACAGCGGAGTTCCTTTAGGCGAGAAGTTGGTATAGCGGAAATTATAGAAATCAGTACCGCCGCGTAGTTGCAGCCCTAGCCAACTTGTGAAGTCATAGTTCATCTGCAGATAGCCAATTACCCGGTTCCGTCTGGAGGTATTGGACATCTCGTTGATGGACCAGTAAGGGTTGATGCGGTAGGTGTTCCCGTTCCAGTCCTGATAGCGGCCGAACTCATCTTTATAGCCTTGAGAAAGCCAGCGCTGGTCAAAGTTAGGGGCAATCCCGATGATGGCCAGGCCCACGTTGTTGGGGTTATCTGACAAAGCCGGTCTGTTATCAACCTTTTCAGTGATGTAGTTCACCTTCCCGTTGATGGTGATTTTAGAGCCCAACTTCATGGTGCTGTTGATCAGGAAGGTATTGCGGGCCATACCGGTCTTGGGCACGATGTCTTTGTTGTGCATGTCAGAAACAGAGACCCTAACGGAGGCATTCTCTGTTCCGCCGGTAAAAGCCAACGTGTTGGTAAAGGTTGACCCCGTTCGGAAAAAGCTCAGGATGTTGTCATTCACCAAAGAATAGGGTTTGGTCTCCCCGTTGTAGATCTGCAGTCTCAGGTTTGGGTCTAGCTGAGGCCCCCACGCTGATTGGGTATTGTTGGCGTTGGGCTCTATAGGCAATAAGCCGTCCCGGCCTTGGCCGTATACTTTCTGGTAATCATCAAACTTAGACAACACCCTTTCAGCGGTATAATTGCTGGTGTACTCTACGCCAATCCCTTTTTGGTTGGCCCCTGATTTAGTAGTAATCATGATAACGCCGTTGGAAGCCCGAGAGCCATACAACGCAGCCGCAGCTCCGCCCTTCAACACCGATACTGATTCAATATCATCGGGATTAAGGCTTGACAAACCGTCACCCAGGTCATACCCGCCCCACTGTCCGGCACCGCCAGCGGTGGTATTGTCCATGGGCACGCCGTCAATGATATACAGAGGCTGGTTGTTGCCACTTAACTCTGAGTTCCCTCTAATGATTACCCTTGAGGATCCGGATGGACCTGCCGTAGGGGTAGAGATATCCACCCCGGCCACTTTGCCGGAAAGGGAGTTGATCACGTTGATTTCTTTGGCGGTGGCCAATTCGCTGCCTCCTACCTGTGAAATAGAGTAACCCAACGCCTTCGCATCTCTTTTAATACCAAGCGCCGTTACCACTACTTCAGACAGGGCGGTCACGTCTGGCGCTAACGTAACGTTGATGTTGGTCTGGGTACCCACCGTTACTTCCTGCGGAACATAGCCAATAAAGGAAAACACCAGCACACTACCCACCGGGGCCGGAATGCTGAAGCGGCCACTGGCATCTGTGGCAGTGGCGGTAGAAGTCCCTTTGAGCAGGACTGTTGCCCCGGGAATGGGCGAATTATCTTCAGAAGACACCAACTGGCCAGTGATGACGTTCGTTTGCGCTTCTGCCCGGTAAAAGACAACAGTCAGCATCATTAGCAGGACTGTTATCCATTTCTTAGGAAAAGTAAAAGTTTTGTTCATACATAGAGAGTTTTTACAAGATGGAAGGGGGTGAGAAAAGGAGCTACTAAGATTCTAATATAATTTAAAATGCAGCCATTCAGAAAGAAATGGACGAATACATTTTACCGGCTCTACCCAAAGAGAAGAATAGAACCAATTCAAGAATACTATTGAAATAAATTCATTCAAACCTGCCAGAACAGTAGCAATTTGGCAATCTCATCAGATGGTTACTCTATCAGGTATTTATTGGAAAACACCTGATCATCTGCTTTTACCCGGATAAGATACATGCCTTGAGAAAGGCCTGGCAGTTCTATTCTATCCTGCCGTTGTTTATTCTTGAAGGTCTTGTCAAATACCTTCGCCCCCTTCATGTCCCTGATCTCCACTTTTATCTTGTTTGTGGCGGCTGGGAAAGCCAGGTATCCTATGGCAGGTAGTTTGGTAGGGTTTGGGTAAATATGCACCTTAATCGCCTCAGCATCCTGAGGGCCAGAACCCGTGACTTTTCTTAAAACCTGATGGATGGTGTTGAGCAAGGAATAGTTTCCGGTCGCGTCCTGGGCCAGTTGCCAGATCATGATTCCGCCGTACTGCTGCTCCACTACATATTCGGTTTTAGCCTTGATGGTAGGGATGCCGTTGTAATAGATGGTGTTTCCTACCTGATCCTGGTTTTCTGAACCCGGATAGCGTTTGATGATTTCCCCAAAACCCATGCCCTGGTTAAAATCGGCCCCGAAACCGTAGCCATAAAAAGGCACCCCTAACACGGCTTTCTCTTTCGGGAGCCCGCGGCCTATCCAATTATCCAGACAGGCTTTGGCAAACTCAAAGGAAGAATGCTGTCCCGGACGATTAGGAGCCCACGGGCCAGTTTCGTCATAGGCCATGATATTGATGAAATCGAAATACTGGAAGGTATCGCTGGTCACGGAATCACCGCCGTTGGTATGCGCCAGCGCCGCCGTCACCAACTTGCCCTGTGGCTTGAGAACGGCAGAGAGATCAGCAATGAACTTGCCGTAATCGCTGTTAATGGAAGATCCTTCCAGGTCTACATCTATCCCGTCCAGGTTATGTGATGTTAGATACGCCGCTATCTTGCGCACGAAATCCGCCCGTTTGGCATCACTGATCAAATCAAAGTAAACCGCATACATGCTGGGGTTGGAAGAAATCATCCCGCCTCCTATGGATACCAGTACTTTCACCTTTTTGGCGTGCGCCAGCTGTATCAAGGTATTGTTTGAGGCCGTGAAACTCAGGTTACCGGCAGCATCTGTATTCTCGAAGGCAATATTGATGTGGGTTAACTTGTCGTAGTCAATATTTCTGGCGATGGAATTGTAGTCTAACCAGTTGGGCAGGTACGCCACCACTTTGTTTTGCGCCTGGGCCTGCCAAGCGAGAAAAAAGAAGAAGAAAAACAGCTTCACTGCTCTCAATAACTTATCCATCTGCTGTTTATCTTATAAGGTTAGGGGATGTATAAAAACTAAAGCTACTGTTTTCTGGCATCACAGTAAAAACAAACGGACGTTTTTCAGTACAAAAACATGACGAGGCAGATCAGGTAGATTCTGATTTTACCCCAGCCCCTACTTGTGCTATTGTTTTAGCGTCGTTTTTGCGAAATCAACTACAAAACAGAGATCATCTCAACAGACCTATTAAGACAACTTCAGGGATTAACGGGTGTAGCACACTGCCGCCTGATGAAAGTTTATTATTAGACTGAGCCCTGCTGATCACTCGGTACTGGGCACCAAAGATTTTATATAAAACTGAAGACAAAGATGATCTTGACTTTCTATCCTTCTCCTTTCAAGAAATCACATTCTGGATAGTGGACCACGCCTTCGAAGCTGGCAATCTACCTATTCTGCCAAAGTTGTGGCTTAGAAGCAAAACCGCCCTCCTTCCCTATTTCCGGCCTAAAAACTAAAAGAAGGCGAAAAACTGACAGCCAGATTAGGGGTAAAGAGATTTCTCTGTGTCTATACTTCTGAAAATGCCTAAAAGCGCCTGACGATCTTCCTACTTAGCGAGAAGTTACTTGCCTTTGTTCGACGCCTGAAGCTATGATGCCAAACCAATTCTATTACAAAAAACCAGACCTATACTTTTAGCTTCTAATTCTTTAGTCAATATAAAATTTAATCAATATACAAACTAACCCCAGTTTTATGAAGAAGATCCATCTTTTGCTCTTATTAGTAGCCACTTCTGGCAGTCTTTGTTTTACCTCCTGCTCAAGCGATGACGATGGAGAAGATCCGGCTGAGGACCCCTGTGGTTTAAAAGATGAAACTGAGGCTTTTGAAAAAGCAGTAGATGCCTATTATAAAGATCAAAGCAAGGCAAATTGCCAAGCCTACAAAAAGGCGACGGTAGACTACCTAGAGGCCGCCAGAGAATGTGATATTCTAGATGCAGAAACCCGGGAGGAATTAGAAGAGACGTTAGTAGCCGTGACTTCAGACCTGGACTGCGACGAATAAGCCCTTCAGCTATTGTTTTCTCACCAAAGGCAAGACTCCATTCACCTTTTATCTGAATACGAAAAGAGCCCAGAAACTTACGTTTCCGGGCTCTTTTCATAATATCAGGCGCTAAACGGACTAGTCCATCAGCTTTTTGTAGCGGATACGCTTCGGTTCTACGTCACCCAAGCGTTTCTTTTTGGCTTCTTCGTAGTCTGAGAAGTTTCCTTCAAACCAAACTACCTGCGAGTCGCCTTCGAAGGCCAGGATGTGGGTGGCGATTCTGTCCAGGAACCAGCGGTCGTGGCTGATTACCACGGCGCAACCAGCGAAGTTCTCCAGGGCGTCTTCCAGGGCACGGATGGCGTTTACGTCCAGGTCGTTGGTAGGCTCATCTAAGAGCAGCAGGTTGGCGCCTTGCTTCAGGGTCATGGCCAGGTGCACGCGGTTACGCTCTCCCCCAGACAGCACGCCTACCTTCTTCTCCTGGTCACCGCCGGTGAAGTTGAACTTGCTCACGTAAGCGCGGGCGTTCACTTGGCGGCCGGCCAACAGCATGGTCTCAGTACCACCGGAGATGGTTTCGAACACAGACTTGTTCGGGTCCAGGCTTTCGTGCTGCTGGTCTACGTAGGCGGTTTCCACGGTTGGTCCCACGGTGATGTTTCCGGCATCGGCGGCTTCGCGGCCGGTGATGAGGCGGAACAAGGTAGACTTACCCGCACCGTTCGGCCCTATAATTCCCACGATTCCGGCAGGCGGCAAGTTGAACGTCAAGTCTTCAAACAGGAGCTTGTCCCCGAAGGCTTTGGTCAGTCCCTCGGCTTCAATTACCACGTTACCTAAGCGCGGGCCGTCTGGAATGAAGAGCTCCAGTTTCTGCTCTTTCTCTTTGGCTTCCTCGGAGGCCATTTTCTCGTAGTTGCCTAAACGCGCTTTAGACTTGGCCTGACGCGCTTTCGGGCTCATGCGGGCCCACTCTAATTCACGCTGTAAGGTCTTCTGGCGCTTGCTTTCGGTTTTCTCTTCTTTGGCTAAACGCTCGGCTTTCTGCTCCAGCCAGCTGGTGTAATTGCCTTTCCACGGAATACCTTCGCCACGGTCCAGTTCCAGAATCCATCCGGCAACTTTGTCCAGGAAGTAACGGTCGTGGGTTACGGCAATCACGGTGCCTTTGTATTGCTGCAAATGTTGCTCCAGCCACAGCACAGACTCAGCGTCTAAGTGGTTGGTAGGCTCATCCAGCAATAACACATCGGGCTCTTGCAATAAGAGGCGACACAGGGCTACGCGGCGTTTCTCACCCCCGGAGAGGTTGCCTACTACGGCGTCTCCCGGAGGGGTCCGCAGGGCATCCATGGCGCGCTCCAGTTTGCTGTCCAGGTCCCAGGCACCCAGGTGGTCCAGTTTCTCCTGCACTTCGCCTTGGCGGGCCATCAGTTTGTCAAAATCAGCGTTTTCATCCGCGAAGGCTTCGTTGATTTCTTCGAATTCCTTTAAGAGGGCCACGGTCTCGGCGGCGCCTTCCTGCACAATTTCCATTACGGTTTTGGAAGGGTCCAGCTGCGGCTCCTGCTCCAGGTACCCAACAGAGTAGCCCGGGGAGAAAGCCACCTCGCCCTGGAACTGCTTGTCTACGCCGGCAATCACTTTCAGGAGAGAGGATTTACCAGAGCCGTTGAGACCCAACACGCCAATTTTGGCGCCGTAGAAAAAGGAGAGATAGATGTTCTTAAGAACTTGTTTCTGCGGGGGGTAAATTTTATTCACCCCCGCCATGGAGAAGATGATGGTTTCGTTGCTCATGAATAGTAGTTAGATTCAGGTTCGTTCCTCGGCAGGAATCGTTTTGGCGGTGTTTTCTTTAAACCAGGCCCAAACCGAAACAGATAACCTTGTGCCCGGAAATCAGTATGCAAACTAACGCCAGGTTTCGATTATTTTCTGCCAATGGGTACAAATATCGTAAATTTTGGCACGGCGGGGTTATGATAATTGGCGTTAATTCATAAACTTGTACCAAAATAGACTCTAAATTTTACAGTTAATTATCCAGTTGATGGAAACCAAAGATTTGTCTGAGGAGGCCCATAAGTACGGCTACATTGAGGGTAACCAAGTGTGGTTGAAGCCATTTATGCACTTTCCGGCTCGCCAGGTAGGCGATGTAAAGGAGGTCCCCGAAGAATCATTGCAATACTTCGCAAACCGTTTCGAGAACTTCAAACAGAAGGTAGAAAGCCTGCTGGAGAAGATAGAAACCTCTGAAAACAAGGGATCTTTCCTGATGAAGGTTCTGCACCTGAAGGAGCAGATTGAGAAGTATGACGCCATCGGCGATTTTGCCTCTTTGCACCAGCGCCTCTCCGCGGCCGAGGAAGAAATAAAGGAAGCCATCTCCAAGAACCGCGATAAGAACCTGGCTACCAAAATCACGCTCATCCAACAGGCTGAGGCCCTGCAAACCAGCATTGACTGGCAGGAAACCACCGATAAGTTGAAGGAACTGCGCCAGAACTGGATCAAAACCGGTCCGGTAGACAAGTCTTTGACCGAGGAACTGGAAGAGCGCTTTAAGGCAGCCGTGGAGGTGTTCTTCACCCGCAAGAAGGAATTCTTCCAGGACAAAAAGGACATGCTCTCCCGCACGGTAGACAAGTACAAGGCCTTGATTGCGCAGTCTGAGTCTGTGAAGAATTCTGAGGAGTGGGAAGAAACCAGCAAGAAGCTCAAGGACCTGCAGAACCAGTGGAAAGAGATTGGCGGCACCTTGCCCCGCAAGATGTCCAATGATCTCTGGAACAGCTTCAGGGCGGCCAACAACCACTTCTTTGAGCGCCTCAAAAAGCACATCAACAGCCAGAAGACTGAGTCTAAGGACAAGTACATGGAAGACAACCTGGAGAAAAAACGCTCTCTGGTTGCCCAAGCCGAAGCCCTTTTAGACGAACCCGTGCAGCAGGCCGTACCTAAAGCCAAGGAACTGCAAGCCGCCTGGAAAAAAGTGGGCCCGGTGAAGCAGGAAGAATCTGATGCCGTTTGGGAAAGCTTCCTGGTGGCGTGCGACAAGATATTTGAATTGAGCAGCCTGGAGCACTTCATGCGCAAGCGCCCGTTGCCCGAAGGCAAAAATTCAGACAACGATCAACTGCACGCCCGCATCAACGCCCTGCGCGATTTCATCAAATATGACAAGCAGGAACTGGAAGTACTTGAAACCAATTTGGGTAGATTAAATCCAAATCCGGGGAATGAGGCCTTTAGAGCCATGCTGGAAGGAAAGATCAAGAACTTCAACCGGAAAATCCGCACTAAAAACGAATTAATAGAGCTTTTGCGCAAAAAGTATGGCGTACAAAGCAACAAAATTGCCTAAGTCCTTCGTAAGCCGTTAGAAATAGTCCAAAATCTAACGGCTTACTCTATGAAAAAATATTTTCTACTACTTTCCCTTTCTCTTTCTTTCCTGGCTCAGGCCCAGAACATCAAAGGACCCTATGTTGGGGTCACTACACAATTCCAAAATACCTGGATCATCAACGACGAGCAGTACGAGGATGTGAACTACAAACATCGGTTTACGACCAAATGGGCGCCATTTGGCTTTGTAGCAGGTTATAAATTCAACGAGAACCACAACGTACAGGCCGAGATCTACCGTTCGCACCAAGGCGAGAAATTTGACCTGATGGACCAAAGCGGCAACAAAGCCGGCGAGAAAGAAATTGACCTGGTGTATTGGAATATTCCGTTACTCTTTAAGTACACCACAGAGGGCACTCTCCGCTTCAACTTCCAGGTGGGACCTCAGTTGGGCATTCTACAGAAAGGCACTGAACGGAACACTTTCTCCCGCACCGCTTCCTATCAAGTGAAAGCCAATACTTTCTCGGTGGAGAGAGGAAACTACCTTCTGGCCAGCACTGAGGATAGTGACCGCAATAACTCTGGTGTGGGCGAGTTCAACCAATATGACCTGGGCGTGCTGTTAGGCCTGGGCGCAGAGTACAGCCTTAAAGACAACCTCATTCTCACGGCCAATCTGCGCTACGGGTACAACTTCGTGAACATCCGCAAGGAAGAGCACATTGAAGATTACCGCCGCGACACCGACTATTATGTGCTGCGCCAGAACATGGTAGCCGGCATTCAGTTGGGCATCAATTACCTCTTCAACACCGGCGACGGCACCAGCAGCGCGCGTCACGAGTAAAAAATAAGACCTGAACTAAACATTTTGCAGGAATGCCCGTTGTGTTTTAGCAATTGCAAGCGTTCAGCACTAAGAAGAAAAATTTGAATTGTCAAACTAAATCTTATTTTTGCGGCTCGTTTACCTCTGCAACTTGTTTGTATAGCTATACTTTAAAAGCGAATTTACTATGTATTGGACACTTGAACTTGCCTCTTATTTGGAAGATGCGCCTTGGCCAGCTACCAAAGATGAATTGATTGACTATTCTATCCGCTCTGGCGCACCTATGGAAGTGGTAGAAAACCTACAGGCTTTGGAAGACGATGGTCAGCCTTATGAGAGCATTGAAGAAGTTTGGCCGGACTATCCTACCAAAGAAGATTTCATGTTCAACGAAGACGAGTACTAGTATTCAATTAGAAATTCTGAATTATAAATTGGAAGTGGGCGCAAGCCTTCTCTGATGGTCTAATTTTTAATTTCTAATTTCTAATCTGACTTGAGCGTCTTAGAAATAAAAGAACTGGTTGCGGGATACGACGAGCGCGTACTTCTCCGCAACCTTTCTTTTTTGGTGCCGGAACCAGCGTTTGTGGCAATCATTGGCCATAACGGCAGCGGCAAATCCACGTTACTGAAAACCTTGACCGGGCAGGTTCCTTACCAAGGCCAGATTCTCCTGCAAGGCAAAGCCCTGGTCTCACGCGCCGGAGCTCTCGCCCGCTCCCTCTCCTACCTTCCGCAGAAAAACAACGTGTCCTTTCCCATCAAGGTGCGCGAACTGGTGGTCATGGGCTTGTTCCGGCAGAAGCGTTTACTGGAGCACTACACCTCCACTGACTACGCTCGCGCCGAAGCCATGCTGGAGCGTTTGCACATCTCGCACCTAACCCAGCGCATCTTCACCGACTTATCTGGGGGAGAGCAGCAACTGGTCTGGCTCGCCCAACTGATGCTCCAGGACGCACCCATCGTCCTACTGGATGAACCTACCCAGCAACTAGACGTGTACCACAAGAAAAGAGTCTTTGATTTGATGGCCGGTTGGGTGCAGGAAGAACAAAAAACTGTGCTCTGCATTACCCATGACCTGTTGAACCTCCTGCCTCTACAAGGATACTTGCTGAATATCTCTCAAACCAGTCCTACTCTGGAAAGACTTTCGCCGGAGACGGTGCTCGCACACCAGCGGTTCCTGGAGGAAAAAGCCTCCGCAATAGTTCCCTCTAAACCTGGCCTTTCCCTTCGATAAAGTAAAGGAGGCTTTACAGATTATTTCGCTGATTTCTCCTGTGTCAGGAAAGCCTCGGCTAGTACCAGGTCTTCGGGCGTGGTGAGTTTGATGTTCCGGAAGTTTCCTTCTACCAGTTCTATTTTGTGCCCGAAACGCTCCACCACCGACGCATCATCGGTAAAGAGCGGTATTTCTGGTTGGGCGTAGGCGCGGCGCAGCAAAGGCAGCCTGAAACACTGCGGCGTCTGCACCAACCGGTAAGCGGTCCGGTCTACTGCCTTGGAATGATTGCCGCGCACCCGCCGGATAGATTCTTTCAAAGTTACCGCCACCACCGAGGCTCCTTTCTCAGCGGCGGCACCATAGGCCGTCTCCAGAATGGTTTGATCAATGAAAGGCCGCACCCCGTCATGCACGGCCACTACGCCATCTTCTTCCTGCTCCAGCGCAGCCAACCCGTTCTTCACCGACTGAAACCGACTATTGCCGCCTGCCACCACCCGGTGCTCAATAGGAAACTGATGCTCTTCACACAGGCCTTGCCACGCCGAAATCTCTGCCTCAGGCAGCACTACCACCAAAGGCATGGTCGGGTCAAAGGCGTGGAACCGCCGGAGCGTGTGCATAAGTACCGGCTCTCCGCCGATGAGGAGGAACTGCTTGGGCCGGGAAGCCTGCATTCTGCTGCCGGAGCCGCCGGCTACAACAATGGCGTATTTCTTTAGATCGGGTGAAAGCATGGGGCGCAAGATACACATTCAAGGGCAGCAGGCGCAATTCCGTTTAGGGCATGATTTCTGAAAAACACCCTCAAAACAGAAGTAGATCGAAGAAAAGGCTCAGGAAACCGAAGTACCTTACCGTTTTATTAACACCGGGTGAGCTTTACGCCCGTTTTCAGAATTCCAGGATGAAAGTAGTGCCCACGTTGACTTCGCTGGTGACGCTTAGGCTCCCCCCCATGGCTTTGGCCTGGGAGTGCGCGATGTACAGCCCCATGCCTTTGCTGTCTTTGTGGTGGTGGAAGCGCTGGTATAACCCGAAAATGCGCTCACCGTACCGTTTCAGGTCGATGCCCAGCCCGTTGTCTGAGAAATACAGCTTTTCACGTCCGTCTGCTTTCTCGGCCCGCACTTCTATGCGCAGGGGCCGGTCTGGGGAGCGGTACTTCACGGCGTTGGTGAGTAAATTCAGCAGGATACTGTGCAGATAACCCGCGTTATAGTAAACCTGTGGCACCTGGGAAAAATCGGTGGTGAGATGGATGTCGCTTTTGTCCAGGAGACTGTCTACAGATACCACCACTTTCTCAAAGGCCTCAGCCAGGTTCACTTCTTCTTTGTTGGTATGCGGATTGTCCTTGATCACCAGCACTTCCAGCAGATCATCTATGATGGTGTTCAGCTGCACCGTAGACTCCTTGAATTTCTGAATCAGGACCTTATTCCGGCCCTCGGGAATAGCATCGGCGTCTATGAGGTTAGCGATACCCGTGAGGTTGGCCAGCGGCGCGCGCAGGTTATGCGAGGTAATGAACGTGAATTGCTTCAGGTCGGCGTTGTTCTGGGTTAGCTCAGAGATGAGTACCTCGCGCTCTTGCTCATAGTGCTTGCGGTTGGTGATGTCGCGCAGAATGGAAATCCAGTGGGTGAGTTTCTGCTTCCGGTTGAACATGGGAATCAACAGCAGTTGGGTCCAGAAGGGACTTCCGTCTTTGCGGTAGCTCTCCAACTCGGCCTCGCTGGACAACCCGGCCTGCATGCGTTCTATCACTTCCTGCAAAGCCTGAGGGTTGGTGTCTGGTCCGTTCAGGAAAGCAGGGTCTTTCCCTAGCACTTCTTCCTGGGTGTAGCCGGTCATCTGGAAGAACGCCTTGTTGAAGAAAATCGCCTTCAGTTTCTGTGGCACGCTTAAAGACACCTCACTGATGATGATAGCATCCTGGGCATTGGTAATCACAGACTCCAGCAAACGCAACTGCTGTTCCTCGGCTTTCTGCTGGGTAATATCGGTTAAGAGGGCGAAAATACTTTCCACTTTACCGGCCTCATTGAGCAAGGGCTGAACCTGCAGTTTAATCCAGTGTTTTTCGCGGGCCTTGGAGTACTGGATGATCTCACACTCCAGCGGCTGCTGGGCACCTAGTTGGCTGTCTATGAAATCTAGGGTGGCAGGATCAGTCTCAGGGCCGTTCAGGAAAGTACCCGGGGTATGGTTGGCCATCTCCTCCAGCGAGTACCCCATCATTCTGGTAAAGGAGGCATTCATCCACTGGATGCGGAGTTCTGGGTTCATGATAAGCACCCCGTTAATAGTCTCGCGGGCCACCACGGAAAGCATGCGGAGTTTTTCCTCGGTCTGTTTCTGCTCGGTGGCGTCTAGCATGGCCCCCACTAACCGCACAGGCTTGCCGTTTTCATCCCGCAACAAGGTACCCTGGTCAATGACGTACGCGTACTCGCCGTTGGCTTTCCTGAACCGGTATTCCTCGCGCCAATGTTCCTTATCGGCTTTCCTGATGAACTCGTCTATGGAGTTATTTACCCGTTCCAGGTCATCGGGGTGCACTTGTGCGGCCCAGAAATCATACTCAGGACCAAACTCTTTGATCCTATAGCCAAACAGCTTCTCAAACCCAGTGCCCCAGTTAATTCTGGAGTTGAGGATATCCAGATCCCAGATGGCGTCATTGGTAGCCAGGGTGGCGTAATAATAGCGCTCGTTGCTTTGCCGAAGTTCGTTTTCAGACAGCTTGTTTTCCAGGATAAGTTGAAGCAGGTTCCGGATGCTTTCCAGGGTTTCTTCCTCGGCAGACGTGGGAGCCTTTGCTTCCTGGTAATACACGGCCATGGTGCCCAGAACTTTCTGGTTTGGGCCTATCAAGGGAAAGGACCAGCAAGCCTCCAGCCCATAGGTAAGAAGAAAGGCGTAGTGGTCTTTCCAACGGGGATCGGTCCTGATATCAGTGGCGATGATTTTCTGCCCCAGGTACGCGGCCGTGCCGCAGGAGCCGGCGTTCTCTCCTATTCTGATGCCTCTTAGGCCGTCACGGAAACTTTCTGGCAGGCTGGGTGCCGCAATGGGGTAAAGTTTGTCGCCCTCCAGGCGCATGCAGGAGCAAAACATGCCTTTGTGGAGCTTCTCTATTTCCTGCAGGTAAAAAGAAACGGTAGATTCCAGGGTACTGCCGGGCAGGGTGTTTCTTTCCAGCACCTTTTTGCCCAGCCGTTCCAGTTCCATGACGCGTTTGTACTCGCTTACCTCCTGCAAGAGGCTGGTGTTGATCTGCGTGGAGGCAGCTTGGCGGGCCCGGTCCTTGGCGATCTCAAGTTCCTGGCGGGTTTCCTGCAACTCTTTCTGCAGGGCCTCTAATTGCGCTTGATAAGCAGTCCCTTCCTTGGGGGCTTCGGGTAGGTGGGGGTGTTTCAGGACGGGTGCCTGATCTACTATGAGCGGACGCTCTGCCTCGGATTGTTCCGGCGCAGCTTCGTGTTGCAAAGAAGCACTTTCCTCTTGAGTTTTATCCTCCATTACCATTATTTACAAGCCGGAATCCTCTTTCAAAACAACCGTTCCGTTCCCTTGGATTTTTCCTGGGAACCTCGCTGCGCCTCTTGCCTCTTTCAACAGCAACGTGAATCCAACGTCAAAAAGGAAGGTTCGTCCTAGGGTGTATTAGCAGAATAAAGATAAGCCAATTCTTTTAACCAACTAGCTACTAAACAGAATTTTGGTCATCAGCCTCTTTTACGTTCAGTACAGGATTGGCAAGGCTAGCCTAACCCCTCTAAACAAGCTTTGTTTCAGGCCTGTTTTCCTAAAAGGGCCCTAAAACAAAAAGCCCCACCGGCGGAAGTCGCAGGTGGGGCTTTTCAGGAAGTTAGCGTCTCTTATAGAATCAGCATCACATCTCCGTAGCTGAAAAACTTGTATTTCTCTTTGATAGCAGATTGGTAGGCTTCCATGATCAGGTCATAGCCCCCGAAAGCCGCGGCCATCATCAACAGGGTTGACTCCGGCATGTGGAAGTTGGTAATGAGGCTGTTCGCGATCTTAAAATCATAGGGAGGGAACACGAATTTATCGGTCCAGCCTTCGTTTGGTTTCAGGCGGCTGTTAGCAGACACAGATGACTCCAACGCGCGCATGGTGGTAGTACCTACCGAGCAGACACGTTTTTTGGCATCCAGGGCCTTGTTCACGATTTTGGCGGTCTCCTCGGTCACGAAGAACTGCTCAGAATCCATTTTGTGTTTAGTCAAGTCTTCCACGTCTACCTGGCGGAACGTACCCAAACCTACGTGCAAGGTTACCGGAGCAACGTCCACGCCTTTCAGTTCAAGGCGCTTCAATACTTCCCTGGTGAAGTGAAGACCAGCGGTAGGAGCCGCTACGGCACCGGTGATCTCAGCGTACACGGTTTGGTAACGCTCTTCGTCCTCGGGCTCTGGCTCGCGTTTGATGTATTTAGGAAGCGGGGTTTCGCCCAGGCTGTGCACTACTTTGTAGAACTCCTCGTCTGGTCCGTCATACAGGAACTTGATGGTACGGCCGCGGGACGTGGTGTTGTCAATCACCTCGGCTACCAGGTCACTGTCGCCGAAGTAGAGTTTGTTTCCTACCCTGATCTTACGGGCCGGATCTACCAGCACGTCCCACAGGTGAATGCGCTTGTCCAGCTCACGCAACAGGAACACTTCAATCTTGGCGCCGGTTTTTTCCTTGTTTCCGTATAAACGGGCCGGAAACACCTTGGTATTGTTGGTCACCATCACATCACCGTCATCGAAATAACCAATGATGTCTTTGAAGACTTTATGTTCTATCTTGCCGCTGTCACGGTGGATCACCATCATTCTGGCTTCGTCACGGTTTGGGGCCGGATGGGTAGCCATTAGGTCATTGGGCAGGTCAAATTTAAACTCTGATAACTTCATTTTTAATATTACGGTATTAAAATATTTGCGAAATAGAGGGCAAAGGTAGGCAGTTTACGCTAATTTACTTTACTTTCCGCTAAATATAAGTAAGACGGCCTCTGGTAATTTGCCAAAGCGGCAACCGAAGCAGTGTAAGAAAACAACCCCTTTTGCTACTAATAAGTTTGTTGCACCTCTAACTATTTCAAATAGAGCTTATTCTGTTTCTCAATTTTACAACCTGCTTCTTCCTACATGTTATACTTACGACTGGTCTATGAGAGTTTTCAGTTTGCGTGGCAGGCCCTGCGGTCCAATCTGCTGCGTACCATCCTCTCGTTGCTGGGCGTGACCATCGGGATCTTCGCCATCATCTCGGTGTTCACCATTGTAGACTCGCTGGAACGCAGCATACGGGAAAGCATGAGTTTTGTGGGCGAACGCATTGTTTACGTTGAGAAATTCCCCTGGATCTTTAGCGACGATTCTGATATTCCGTGGTGGAAATTCATGCAGCGTCCTTCCCCTAACACGCGCGAGTTCAGGTACATGCATGAGAACCTGGAGAACGCCGAAGGAGTAGCCTTGGTAGCTCGGCGGGGCGGCAATACGTTCAAGCACCGCAACAACAGCATGGGCGGCATCATGCTGCAAGGCGTGACCCTGGATTTCAACAAAGTGGCCGAGGTGCCCATTGAAGAAGGCCGGTTCTTTACCCAGCAGGAAATTGACGGTTCCCGCAACGTGATTGTGATTGGAAACGAGATCGCGCAAAATCTTTTCCCTCAAAGCACCGCTCTGGGCGGAGACATCAGAATAGGCGGCCAGAAATTCACGGTCATCGGGGTAATGGAAAAACAGGGCGCTGGTCTGTTTGAGGGCATGCCCACCAATGACAAAAACTCTTACGTGCCGTTTGGCGCCTTCGGGAAGATGTTTGCCGGGGGACCGAGGGGCATCCAACCTACGCTCATGGTCAAAGGACGGGTAGATGACGTGGCCCTCCAGAACCTGGAATACGAGATCAAGGGCAAGATGCGTACCGTACGCGGCCTGAAACCTTACCAGGAAGACAACTTTGCCATTAACCGTTCAGAGATGATGGCCGATGCCATTGGCGAGATGTTCGCCATCATCGGGATCGCGGGTTGGGTGATTGGCGGCTTCTCCATTCTGGTGGGCGGTTTCGGGATCGCCAACATCATGTTCGTCTCGGTGAAGGAGCGCACCAATATCATCGGCATCCAGAAATCTTTGGGCGCTAAAAACTTTTTCATCCTCTTCCAATTTCTCTTTGAGTCAGTGTTCCTCAGCCTGATAGGTGGCGGGGTAGGCATTCTGCTGGTCTCGCTGGTAACCTTTATCCCTATGGGCTCGTTGGATATTATCCTTACGCCCGGCAACATTCTCCTGGGGTTGGGCGTATCGGTCGTGATTGGCGTGCTTTCGGGCATTATTCCGGCGGTCATTGCTTCCCATCTGGACCCCGTAATCGCTATCAGGTCTAAATAGCCGTATCAGACCGTCCGTTTACCCTGTACCAGTTCCACATTTTTTAAAGTTACCAAGCCTGTTTTCGGCTCCTTTCCGTAAAATAGGCTCTATACATGATTGATATATGACGAAGTTGAGAAAATCAAGCAAAACCAAGCTGCACGATGAAACCGCGAACGTTGGAAGCGGCACCACCATTATTCAGCCACATGCGAATGACCACAAGGTGGATTCCCTGCAGGAAGCAAAGAAGATAGCCAAGAATGACGCCACGTTCACCAGCGATGATGACAAGCGCATACGTGAAGCGTTTACCGATAAAAACTGGAACGAGATCAAAATAGCCGACTCTTGGCAGATCTTTAAGGTGATGTCTGAGTTTGTGGAGGGTTTTGAGAAAATGGCCAAGATTGGGCCGTGCGTCTCCATCTTCGGCTCTGCCCGTACCAAGCCCGAGAACCCGTACTATATCATGGCCGAAGAGATTGCAGCCAAGCTGGTGCGCCACGGTTACGGCGTGATCACCGGCGGCGGGCCCGGCATTATGGAAGCAGGTAACAAAGGCGCGCACTCTGAAGGTGGCCGCTCCGTTGGTCTGAACATCCAACTGCCGTTTGAGCAGTTCAACAACATCTACATTGACCCAGACAAGCTCATCAACTTTGACTACTTCTTTGTGCGCAAAGTGATGTTTGTGAAATACGCCCAAGGCTTCATTGGCATGCCCGGCGGTTTCGGAACCCTGGATGAGCTGTTTGAGGCGATCACGCTTATCCAGACAAAGAAAATTGGCAAGTTCCCGATTGTGCTGGTGGGCAAGAAATACTGGCAAGGCATGTTTGACTGGATCAGAGACGTGATGCTGACCCAGGAAAGCAACATCAGCCCCGAGGACCTGGACCTGGTGCACTTGGTAGACAACGCCACCGATGCCGTCAAAGTCATTGATGATTTCTACAGCAAATACCTGCTGTCTCCAAACTTCTAAGGAGAAGATATTATTTGGCCGATTTGGGCCTGTTTTCCACAAAAGGGCCCCGAAATGTTTCGGGGCTCTTTTGCTTTTGCACCCCACACAATACACTAACTTTGCTTTCACCCAGTTAAATAAAGTAACGCCTTCTCCCCCACCGCCGTGACCGATTCCACCAAAAGACAGAAAAAGGCCCGCGTCCTCCGCGATTTCCGGAAAGTACACCGGCTCACCGGCGCCCTGCTGTTCGTCTTCTTTTTTGTAGTCTCCATCACCGGACTTCTGCTGGGCTGGAAGAAACACACCGGCGGCTTGATCCTGGCCAAAACCTACACCGGCACCTCCACCAACCTCAAAGACTGGCTTCCGGTGGACAGCCTTACCGCCAACGCGTTCCGGGCCGTGCATGATTCTTTAGGGGCAGATGCTTCCCTCACCCTGGACCGCATTGACATGCGCCCCGACAAAGGAACCGTGAAGTTCCTCTTCGTGGAAAAGTACCTGGGCGTACAACTAGATGCCACCACCGGAAAACTGCTGCACCTGGAAACCCGCCGCGCAGATTTCATTGAAAACCTTCATGACGGCTCCATTCTGGACAGGTGGTTTGGTGTGGAAAGTGGTGTACTGAAAGTGATGTACAGCACCATTATGGGCGTGGCCCTGCTCATCTTTACCATCACCGGATTCTGGCTCTGGTACGGCCCAAAGCGCATGAAACAAGACAAACCTGCCCCTGTCTCTAAACCCAGCGGAGCACGTCCTGCCAGACCTGTTCGACCGGTTTAAGCTCCCGTTTCCTTCTTCCTTTTTGGGGCCGTTTTTAGTAAAACAGGCCTAAAACGGAAGTTGCACTCCTTTCAATTGGTGTTCTCAGGCTAAACAGACTTGTGTACCTTTGGGTTGAATTCTTACCGCCTCCTATGTCCTTTCTTGACCAAATCTCCGAGCCTACCCTTCTGCTGAACGAAACCATCGCCCGCGCCAACATCCGCCGCATGGCTGAGAAGGCGAACTGGCAGAATGTTCGGCTAAGGCCGCACTTTAAAACGCACCAAAGCTGGCAGGTAGGCGAATGGTTCAGAGAGGAAGGTATTACGGACATCACCGTTTCCTCAGTAAAGATGGCCCAGTATTTCGCCAAACATGGATGGCAGGACATCACCATTGCCTTTCCGTTGAACCGTAGACAATTGCCCCAAATCGCAGAACTGGCGCAGCAGATTACGCTAAACCTGACGGTTACCTCCGCCGATGACGTGGCTTTTCTGCGGGAGCATTTGAAAGTGCCGGTAAACATTTGGGTAAAGGCAGACACCGGCTACGGCCGCACCGGCATCAGGACTGAGGACACTGCCGTTTTAGACACCGTTTTACAGGAACTGGCCCAAATGCCGCAACATACCTTTAAAGGATTTCTGGCCCACGCTGGCCACTCCTACAAAGCCCGCGGCGTAGAGGCCATTGCCGCCGTGCATCAACAGACCCTGGAGAAAATGCGTGCCCTCAAAGAGCATTACGTGGCAGCCTGGCCCCACCTTCAGCTCTCCATTGGGGATACGCCTTGTTGCAGCGCCATGGAAGATTTCAGCGGCATGGACGAGATCCGGCCCGGCAACTTCGTCTTCTATGACCTTACCCAAAACCAGATCGGTTCCTGCCAACTAGAGGATATTGCCGTAGCTATGGCCTGCCCCGTGGTAGCCCTGCACCCAGACCGCAACGAGGTGATCCTCTACGGTGGCTCCGTGCACTTCTCTAAAGACATGCTACCCCTGCCAGATGGCAGAACTATTTTCGGGTTGGTGGTGCCTTTAACGGAGAACGGCTGGGGAGTGCCTCTGCCTGGTACCGCGGTATTGTCGCTTTCACAAGAACATGGAGTAGTCAGAACCACGCCGGAGCTGTTCTCCCAGTTTGGAATAGGCAGTTTGGTAGGCGTCTTGCCGGTGCATTCCTGTTTAACCGCTGATTTGATGAAGGGCTATCTCACGTTGCAAGGCGAGCGCCTGGAGCATTTGAGTGGGGTAAACGCTTAATAATTGGAATTGGTCTATTTCTGGTAGACCAGGCCGGAACCGACACTGGCACAGACGCTCGCAGGAGCTGCGCACACTACGAGGTCTTCTGAGCAACGGTTTTATCTATTCTCGCTGGCGCGAGCGTCCCGCTCGTGTCCGCAAGCATTCCAGATTAACCATCAACAAGGATTAGATAAAGAAGGCACGAGCGGGACGCTCGCGCCAGCTGGGTTGTTACCTACTTCAAGCCTCCTTTCCCGAAAACAGCCCTGAAGCGCTCCCACTAATTACTAGCAACTGACAACTAAAAACTAACAACCCTCAATAAACTATTCCCTCCCAAATTCGGTTAAGAAGAGATGGATCGCCCGGTGCTATTCTAGCGCGGGAATGCCTACCTTTGCTCTTTAAACCGAAACCGATCGGATGACGCCAAAAGATTCTGTAGCTACATCGGTAGCCAAAAATAATTCCTCCACCGTGGATGTGCCTTTCATTGAAGTGTACGGGGCCCGGGAACACAACCTTAAGAACATCTCGCTCAAGATTCCGCGCAACGAGTTGGTGGTCTTCACGGGCATCAGTGGAAGCGGAAAATCCTCGCTGGCCTTTGACACCATCTACGCCGAGGGGCAGCGCCGTTACATGGAGACCTTCTCGGCCTATGCCCGCTCTTTTTTGGGCGGACTGGAACGCCCGAACGTAGACAAAATTGAGGGGCTTTCGCCAGTAATTTCCATCGAGCAGAAAACCACCTCGCGCAACCCGCGCTCCACGGTGGGTACCATCACCGAGATCTATGACTTCCTGCGCTTGCTCTATGCCCGTACCGCCGAGGCGTTTAGCTACGTGACCGGCGAGAAGATGATGAAGCAGTCTGATGACCAGATTGTGCAGCACATCATGGAGTACTTCCGCGGCAAGCGCACCATCATTTTGGCCCCAGTGGTGAAAGGCCGGAAAGGCCATTACCGCGAGCTGTTTGAGCAGATCCGGAAGATGGGCTTTATCCGTGCCCGCATCGATGGGGAGTTGGTGGAACTGACGCCCAAGATGCAGGTAGACCGCTACAAGATTCACGACATCGAGATTGTGATTGACAAGCTGGTGCCTGCGGCCGATGACCGGTACCGTTTGTCTACCTCTATCCAGAACGCGTTGCAGCACGGCAAAGGCACCGCCCTGGCCATGGATGCGGATACGAACGAGACGCAGTTCTACTCCCGCCACCTCATGGACCCGGCCACCGGCATCGCGTATGATGACCCGGCGCCGAATACGTTCTCGTTCAACTCACCTTATGGCGCTTGCCCGGTATGCAACGGCTTGGGCGAAATTGAGGAACTGACCGAGGAATCCATTGTACCGGACAAAAGCGTGAGCATCAGCCGGGGCGGTATTGCGCCGCTGGGCGAGTACCGCGATATCTGGATTTTCTCGCAAATTACCGCCTTACTCAAACGCCATAAAACTGCGCTCACCGTTCCTATTCAGGATATCCCCGAAGAGGCCTGGAACCATTTATTGCATGGTTTTGAAGAAGAGGACCCCAGAGGCAAGAAAGAGCCGTTCGTGTTTGAGGGTGTGCTCAACTTCCTGAAGAAACAGCTGGAGTCTGACTCTGAGAACGTGCGCAACTGGGTGCAGGAATACACGCAGCAAAGCACCTGCCCTGAGTGCAACGGCTACCGCCTGAAAAAAGAATCGCTCCACTTTAAGCTGGACAACAAGCATATTGGCCAACTGTCTGAAATGGACATTGCGGAGCTGGCGGGTTGGGTAGCAAACCTGGAGGAACGCCTGAACGAACGTCAGAACCTCATTGCCCGCGAGCTGCTGAAAGAGATCCGCAAGCGGATTGGCTTCCTGGTAGACGTGGGATTGGAATACCTACACTTGCATCGCTCGGTACGCACCTTGTCTGGCGGAGAGAGCCAGCGGATTCGTTTGGCTACGCAGATAGGTACGCAGTTGGTGGGCGTGTTGTACATCATGGATGAACCCAGCATCGGGCTGCACCAGCGCGACAACGAGAAGCTTATCAAAGCTTTGCAGGACCTCCGCGACTTGGGCAACTCGGTAGTGGTTGTGGAGCACGACAAAGACATGATTCTGGCCGCCGATTACGTGGTAGATATTGGTCCGGGTGCGGGTGTGCACGGTGGGCAAGTGGTAACGGCCGGTACCCCAAAGGAGATGATGGAGAGCGGCACGACTACTTCGGATTACCTGAGCTACAGAAGGGGTATTCCAGTACGCAAGCAAAAACGCGAAGGAAACGGCAAAAGCCTGATTTTGCGCGGGGCCACCGGTCACAACCTGAAAGACGTGACCTTAGAGTTGCCGCTGGGTAAACTGATTTGCGTGACGGGGGTATCTGGAAGCGGAAAATCTTCGCTAATCCATGACACGCTTTACCCAATCCTGAACAAATACTTCTTCAACGCCAAACGTGAGCCGCTGCCGTTCAAAGCCATTGAAGGCCTGGAGCACATTGACAAGGTGATTGAGGTAGACCAAAGCCCCATCGGGCGGACGCCGCGCTCTAACCCGGCAACTTACACGGGCGTGTTCACCGAGATCCGCAGTTTGTTTGCGTCTATGCCCGAGGCGAAGATCAGAGGCTACGCGGCCGGACGGTTCTCCTTCAACGTGAAAGGTGGCCGTTGCGAAACCTGCGAGGGAGCCGGTATGCGCACCATTGAGATGAATTTCATGCCCGATGTGTACGTGCCCTGCGAGACCTGTAAAGGCAAACGTTACAACCGTGAGACGCTGGAAGTACGCTTCAAAGGCAAGTCTATCACGGATGTACTGGATATGACCGTGGAAGCTGCGGTGGAGTTCTTTGAGCACCAACCACGTATCCTGCGCAAAATTCAGACGTTGAACCAGGTGGGCCTCGGCTACATCACCTTGGGTCAGCAGGCCACTACCTTGTCTGGTGGCGAGGCACAGCGCGTGAAACTAGCCACGGAGCTTTCCAAGAAAGACACCGGCCGTACGCTCTACATTCTGGATGAACCCACCACCGGTCTGCACTTCCAGGACATCCAGCACCTGTCTGACGTGTTGAACAAACTGGTAGACAAAGGCAATTCGGTACTCATCATTGAGCACAACATGGACCTGATTAAAGTTGCTGATCACGTGATTGACATCGGGGCGGAAGGTGGTGCCAAGGGCGGTATGATTGTGGCCCAAGGCACGCCGGAGCACGTAGCAGAGCTGAACTTAGGCTATACGGCCCGTTTCCTGAAGGAGGAACTGAGCACCAGCCACTATGTAGACGCGCCGGTATTTGTGGAAGAAGAACCCGAAGCTGAGGATGAAGTACTGGAAGAAGTTATACCCGAAAAGAAAACCCGAGGCCGTAAAAAGAAAGTAGAAACAGAAGCCAGCACCCCTACCGCTGCCGTAAAGGAGAAGAAAACACCTGGACGGAAGAAGAAATCGGAATAAGGTTTCACGGCTATTTTTCGAAAAATGGCCTTAAAGCATAAAACAGAAAAGCCTTGCTATCAAAGCAAGGCTTTTCTGTTTTAAAGACGGTTGCAGCAAAATTGTCGGCTTGAAAGAATCCGGTAAGTTTTACCCTTACAACTGGTCGGGCCGGTTTCAGGATTCCAGCAAATGGTTTCTTAGTGGGCGGCTTCTGCTGAATGCTCGGAAGTGTTTGGGGTAGCAGCTGTGGCGCTATCAGCTTTCACCGGGGCGGCCACTGTGTGGGCTTCCTCAGCGGGAGCGGCGGTAGTGGTTACTTCTTCCTGGGTAGAGGTCCCGGAACCCAAGTCAATAGGATCGGTGGAAGAAGTGTAAGTTGAACAGGCAGTACCGGCCAGCAGAGCACAAGCCGCAAAGAAAGGCATGATAGATTTCATCGTTTTCAGAAAGTTTGGCGCAAAGGTACTGAATCAATGCTTTCAAAAACAACCTGCTTTTTCTCTGGTAACAGGGGCTTTGCCTTCTGCTATTTTGTTTGATTCTCCTCCCGTTTGAGGCCTGTTTTCCTTAAACCGGCTCTTAAACAGAAAGCCCGCGCTCCTGATAGGGCGCGGGCTTTCTGTTTCTGGCAATCTTGTTGACTACTGAGCGCCTGCTTTTTTGGTGGTTCCGCTGGTTGCGGCTCCGCTGGCGGTAGCACCTTCAGGAGATCCGCCCCGGTTTACCTTTTCATAGATAGGCTGGATCAATTTGCGGTGCGCCTGTAAAACCGGTAGGTTTTTAGCCGCGAATGCTTTCAGGTCAGCGTCTTTGCCGGCAGTGGACTGGCGCTGGAACTCGGCGATGTCTTTGTCATGGGCCTCCACCATGTGCTGGGTGTAGGATCTGTCAAACTCGGCATCGGATTGCTGGGTAAGCATGTCCAGGTGCTGCTGGTGCTCCGGTAAAAGCGCGGTGGGCAAGGTCACCCCTTTTTTGGCGGCAATAGCTTTGAGCTCGGTGTTGGCTTTTGTGTGGTCGGTGACCATGCGCTGGCCAAATTGCTTTACCTCGGGGTTCTGTGCTTTGGTGGCGGCAAGTTTACCGGCCGCTACTTCCATCAGGCCTCCGCTGGCGGCTTTCATCATAAAGAGCTGGTCTGGGTTTTGGTTGGCCGCCAGACTGTCTGAGTTCACGCCCGTGGCAGGGTTATCCAAGGTGGCGTTGTTATTGGCTTCGGCTACGCCGGCGCTGGCGTTATGCCCGGTGCCTACTCTTTCTTCTGAAAGAGCATATCCGCTTCCTAAATCGTCTGGATCTGTACTGGAGGTATAAGTACTACAAGCCACGCTGGTTAAAATAAGTGCTGCGGCAAAGAGGGGCATCTTGTTTTTCATAGTTTTAGTGATGATCGCGTAGAACTGTTATTTTAAGGTTGCTTTTTATACGCAGGCCTCTGACCGGAGTTGAAATACTTGCCTCGCCGAAGTTTTTCTCTTTGGTCACTTTTCTCAGGTCCGTTATTTTCTTTGGGCTGTTATCAGGAGGGCTGCGCGTTATTTGTGGAGACAAGGCATAAAAATAGTGTCTGCGTTTAAAGGAAGTTTTGGCAAAAACCCTCTTAAAACGCAGACACCTACACCTTTTATCCTGGAACCGAGGCTTAATCTACCTGGTCTTCTAATTTAGTTGCCATCTCCTGATGTGATTTCAGCATGGGCAGGGTTTTGGCGGCGAATGCCTTTACCGTAGGGGCATCGGCCCGGGCACTCTTCGCCGTGAACATGGCAATGTCCATTTTATGGGCGGTTTCCATGGCATCCATGTAATCTTCTTCAAATTCCTTGCCGGTTTTTCCTTTCAATTTGTCCAACATAGCTTGATGCACGGGCATTAAGGTTGTAGGCAAGGTCACTTTCATTTGGGAAGCCAGTGACATTTGTTCTTTGCTGGCCCGGGTGTGATGGTCTATCATCATCTGGGCAAATTTTTTCACTTCGGCATTGGTGGCAGTTTGCGTGGCCAGTTTACCAGCCTGGATCTCAAACAGGTTACTGCTGGCGGCGGTCATCATAAACATGGCATCGGTCATGTTGGTCATGTCCATGGTAGCTCCCGCGGTTCCGGTGGCGCCTGCCCCGCCGGTTGTTCCAGTGGTTCCTCCAGTTGTACCAGTTGTACCAGTTGTACCACCTGTAGTTCCGGTAGTGCCTGTTGTTCCTCCTGTAGTGCCGGTGGTAGTTCCAGTAGTACCGCCTGTAGTACCAGTGGTTGTACCTGTAGTACCGGTTGTGCCGCCAGTGGTTCCTGTAGTGGTTCCGGTGGTAGTACCTGTTGTGGTGCCGCCGGAGGTTGTACCGGTGGTAGTTCCGGCTGAACCAGACATGGTACCAGATCCTGATGACATGGTTCCAGAAGCAGATCCTGCGCTGGTGTCAGTGGAGGTGGCGGTCCCTGCGGAGGTATCGGTGCCTGTATTCGTGCTGGTACACGCTGTGCCCGCGATCATAGCGCCGACTACCAGTATTGACATTACTTTCTTCATAGCTCTGCTTTTTTGTTCGTTTCGTTCTGACCTGTATACGACCTTATAATGAGGCAGTTAGCGAATTTATTTCTGAAGAAATACTGAATTTGGTCTGAGAGCCAAGCTATAAATACGGTGTCGTTTCCTCCTTACTGCTGATTTGTGGAGTCTGAAGGCACCGTATCTGAAGCGATGGCGTGGGTAGAAACTGCTCCGCCCATGCCGCTGCTGCCGGCGCTACTGGTAGCCGCGGTAGGGCTAGCGGCGGTCTCTTCTGTGCTGTTATCGGTGTCTGTGGTGGGGTTCGTGCCTTTCTGCTCGGTACTACAGGCGGCGTTCATCCCTAGGAATACAACAAGTATGATATAGAGTAGCTGTTTCATGGTCGTTTTCTGGGAAATGGTCTTAAAGCATAAATAGTCTTAACTGAAAGAAGGTGATTCCTTTGGGTCTATTTTTCACCTCGCTCTCTTGCAAAGCAGGTAGTAAGGCGATAAGAGTGTGCAAGCCCTCTAATTTTTCGTCTTAAGTTTAGGGTTCCGATACTTCGACCTTCGTTCTGCTTAAGAATTTGGTGAAAGGGTTTACAACAGAAAAGCCTGCAAGAGCAGGCTTTTCTGTTGTAAAGGGCTTATTTTTTATTTGTTCACTTTCGATTCCAACTCATCGGCTTGGTGCTCATGGATGCGCAGGACCGGAAGCGTTCTGATGGCGAATGCTTTGACGGTGGTGGTAGGGGCGGCATTACTTACCACATCATACAAGGCGATATCGCTTTCGTGCACATCCTCTATTTTGTCCAGGTACTTTTCGTCAAAGGCGCTACCGGTTAATTTGGAGAGTTGGTCTACCAGTTCCTGGTGCATGGGCAGTAAAGCCGAGGGTAGAGTCAGGTTCATGCCGGAGGCAATGGTGGTGATTTCCTGGCCGGCTTTGGTATGATGGTCTACCAGGGTCTGGGCAAATTTCTTAACCTCTGAGTTGGCGCTCCGTTCCAGGGCCAACTTACCCAACTGTACCTCCATCATGCTGCTGCTGGCTGCTTCGGTGAGGAAGGTAGCCTCGGTGATGGCGCGGGTTCCGTAGCGCATGGTACCGGTGCCGGCTACCGTGCTAGTGGTTCCAGGCGCCACATAGGCATCCGCTGAGGTGCCCACGGTTCCGGTAGCGCTGTTGGTAGAGGTTACGGTTGATTCGTAAGCATCTGTGGTGGGTACGTTGTTTGAGGTATTGGCGTCTATCCGGCTACAGGCCGTTCCCGCCACTACGGCCAGAGCCGCCGTTACGTAAAGTATTTTTTTCATGGTTCTTCCTTTTTGGCATCCATCTTCTCCTGCCCAAGCCTGCTTTATCTTTTACCCTTTACACTGGGAATCTACTGCCTGGCATTGAGTTCTTCTTCCAATTGCTCTACCTGCTCCAGGTGGGCCCGTAGGGTGGGCAGGCTTTTTCCGGCAAAGGCTTTCAATTCCATGTCTTTTCCCCCTTCAGACATCTCTTCATACTGCTCTATGGCCTCTTTGTGGTCTTTGACCAAGGCCTCTACGTAGGCTTTGTCAAAGGCAGCTCCAGAACTGCTCATCACGGTGTTGTAGGCCTCCTGATGGTCTTCGCCGAGGGTGGTGGGCACCATGAGGTTCTTCAGGTCAGCGATTTGTTTCAATTGGGTATTGGTTTGGGTGTGATGGTCCATCATCAGCTGCCCCAATTGCTTTACCCTCGGATCGGTGGCCTTGCTGCTGGCCAGCCTTCCTAACTCCACCTCAAACAAACCGCCACTGGCCGCCTCAGCCACAAACCATCCCCCTTTCTCGTCTTTGCCCGTGCTTTCCAGCAGCTCTTCATTGTGTTTGCCGGCCGCATCTACTGATGTTGCATCAGACGATGAGCCGCCACAACCAGAAACCAAGGAAACGCAGGCTGCAAGAAGCAGGTAGAACGTGTAATTTTTCATAGTTTAGATCTTGTACTGATGGCAAACGGTAGTTACCGTAGACTCTTTTACGTTCCTGTCTGCGTAGGGTTAACAATGGCCTCCGTAAAGTGCAAAAGGCTGGTTATTCCTGCTAAGAAGAAACAATACACAGAGCCCGAAATCGGAAGAGGCTTCCTTACCCTTGTTTATCTGATACCAAAATCAAGGTCATAAAAAAGGCGCTTTGGGCCTGTTTCCATAGAAACAGGCCCAAAGCGCCTTCTGTAATGGAAGACCGTTGCGTGCTTAAGACTAAAGGCTTACCCCTTTGCTTTTGCCAGCCTGCCGGATGGCGTCACGCACGGCTTCTTCGTACTCTTCGGGGATGGAGTCAAACTCAATCTGCCCGGTTTGGCCCGAGGTAAGCCGATACAGCAATTTATCTGTTTGCACCCGCAGCAGACTAATGGTGCTCCAGGGTAAAGTTACCGGGTTCTGGGTTTGGGAAAGTTTCAGCTCCAGATGCTCTTCGGTGACCTGCACGTAGCTGGTTCCGGAGGGCTTGCGGCGGCGCCAGGCCACTACCAGGTACGAGGTAGCCAGTGCCAGTTGCAGCAAAGGCAGGAAGTAAACACTCAGGGCAACTTCCTCTTCGGCGGTGTAATGTCTGTACACGCCCAGACCACCCAGCAATAAAAACACCACGGCCATAAACAGATACAGCTTGGCCAGCGTAGCCCCGTTCTGGTTTGTGGGTGAAAGATTTAAGAAGAAGGATTCCATAGGATAACGCTATTTAGTGGTTTTGCTTTTCCGGTCTCGCAGCACCAAGATGATTTTGATCACCACAAACATCATGAACCCGATGAAAGCGGCAAGGGTCACCAGGATATTGGGGTCTTCCAGCCGCCACATCAAAATAAGGAAAGAGATGGTGAGCATGAAATTAAGCAAAAGGCCAGACGAACGTAAAGTCATTGGTAAAAGCAAAAGGTAATCAGTAAAGATACAAAGATGTACCCAGTACTCAAGCCTTTACCGGTTTAAGGCCTCTTTTTTGAAACGGTGCCCGAAACAGAATAGTGCCTTTTTCTACCGAAAGAACCCGCCTTTGCTTGATTTATTTTTCGGCCAGGGTCCAGCGCTCGAAGTCCTTGAAATAGGCACTTCCCCAGAAGGAATACCGGGGCAGAATGGTGGTTTTCAGCCTTCGCTTGAAATCAGCGAAGTCCTTCTGCCGGGGATCGGTCCAGAGCACTTCGCTGAGGGCGGTCATGCGCGGGAACACCATGTACTCCACCTTGGCCGGGGTTTCCATGTATTCGGTCCAGACGTTGGCTTGCGCACCCAGAATGTATTTCTCCAGCCTGAGTTGCTGCAACTCCTGCGGCACCGGGTTGTACTGGTACACCGCATCCAGCGGATTGTACCCATGGATGGCCAGACTGTCTTTGGGGTCTTTGGACTGGTAATTGTCAAAATACAGCGGCTTGCCGGGTGCCATGATCACGGGGTGCCGCCGCTGGGCCGCCGCTATGCCTTCCTTCGCCCCGCCCCAGTTCATAATCACCGCCGTGGTGTCCAGTTCCCCTTCCAGGATCTCGTGCCAGCCAATGACTTTCTTGTTCTTTTTCGCCAGATAACCCGCCACCTGTTGTATGAAATAGGTCTGCAGCTCTTTCTCGTCTTTGAGTCCGTTGGCCTTCATGAACGCCTGCGTACTGGGGCTGGCTTTCCACCAGATTTTGCTGCACTCATCGCCGCCTATGTGAATGTATTCTGAGGGGAACAGATCTGCCACTTCCTGGAAGACGGTTTCCAGGAACTGAAAGGTAGCGGCATTAGGCGCCAGCACGTTGTTCTGCCGGTTGTACATGCCCCAGGTATTGGCTACCTGCCAGGCCGAGTCTGGTTTAGTGCTGAATTCTGGATAAGAGGCAATAATCGCGCGGCTGTGCCCCGGAATATCGATCTCCGGAATCACATTGATGCCCCTCACAGCCGCGTACTGAATGATTTCCCGAACCTGGTCCTGGGTGTAAAAGCCGCCGTACCGGGTGGAGTCATAGCGCGCCGGCACGTCTTTGAAATGCCCGATGAGGGTGGAGTTGCGCCAGGCACCCACTTGCGTGAGTTTGGGGTAGCTTTTGATTTCCAGGCGCCAACCCTGGTCATCGGTGAGGTGCCAGTGAAAGGTGTTGAACTTATGGAAAGCCAGGTAATCCAAGTACTTTTTGAGGAAACTGACCGGAAAGATGTGCCGGCTCACGTCCAGGTGCATGCCGCGGTAAGCAAACCTCGGGAAATCCTTGATCTCTACCGTAGGGAACGGCACCTCTTTGGTTTTGCCCAGCGGCAACAATTGCAGTAACGTCTGGATGCCGTGCACCATGCCCGCCACGTCCCTCGCCTTGATCCTGATCACCGGACCACCCGATTCCAGCCAGTACATCTCCGGGCGATTGGCCTCAATGGTGTCGTGCATCAACTGGATCTTGCTGTGTTTACCCGGTTTAGCGTCTGGCTTCCCAATGGCCAAGCCCAGGTCACATTGATCCAGCAGAAGGCCCTGCAGATATTCGGCCTGCGCTTTGTAGGGAGCATCGGCGAGGATGACGGTGTGTTTGTTGAGGAGGACGGGCCGTTCGCCGGTGGCGGTGAAAGAAACCGGTTTGGGCACGATGTTGTTTACCGCCCCAGCCTGCCCTAGGCAATGAAAGGAAACCAGGGCAAAAATCCCTGACAAGAAGGAAAGCCACCATTTCTTCATTTTGCCCGCGGGTTATTGGAAGTCCTATTTTACAGAAAATCAGTGAAATTTGCCCTATGTGCTTTGCGTATGTTTTCCTTAAAATGGCCTATAAACAGAACAGCCTTTCCCCGGATTACCAGGAAAAGGCCGTACTATTTATTATTTAGTATCGGTTATGACTGCGGCTTCACGGCCGGAAGTGCCTTGCGGGGCAGTTTGTCTTTCCGGATGGCAGATTGGTACACAAACGAAGCCACAATCACAGAGGCTTGCTTCAGGTCATCGGCTTGCAGACGGTCATAGGTGTCCATGTTGGTGTGGTGGGTACGGGTGTTGTACTCCAACTCGTCCTGAATGAACTGGAAACCGGGCAGACCCAAACCATCGAAGGAAAGGTGGTCGGTGCCGCCGGTGTTGCGGTTTGTCACGGTAGTAGCTCCCAGGTCATTGAAGGGTTTCAGCCACTCTTTGAACAGCGGAGCCACGGCCTCGTTTCCTTGCGTGTAGATTCCTCTGATCTTGCCGGAACCGTTGTCCAGGTTGTAGTACGCCGCGATTTTAGTGTGCTCAGGCAAAAGTTTCATGGTAGCCGGGTCACCCAAGTGCTTTTTGGCGTATCCGCGCGAGCCATGCAAACCTTGCTCCTCGCCGCCCCAAAGGGCAATCCGGATGGTGCGTTTTGGTTGCAGGTTCAGGGCTTTGATAATGCGTACGGCTTCCATCATCACGGCCACGCCGGCGGCATTGTCCGTAGCGCCGGTGGCGGCGTGCCAGGAATCAATGTGGCCTCCCAACATCACAACCTCAGACTTCAGCTTTTTGTCGGTGCCCGGAATCTCGGCGATCACGTTGTAGCCCTGCGGATCATCGGTGAGGAAACGGGTTTTGCTTTCCAGTTCCACTTCCACTGGAATACCGGCAGCCAGCAGGCGGCTCATGCGGGCCAAATCTTCCTGGGCCATCTCAAATTCCGGCAACACCGGTTTGGCATCTGAGGCGTATGAGGCGCCGTTGCTGGTGAAGTACGTACCGTGCGAGCCGCTGCGGCCGCTGAACATGGCTACTGCACCTTCCTGCAGGAACATCTCGCTCATCTTGGCCATCAAGGCGCGGCGGGCCTGCATGGTGGCTCGCTGGGCATCGGTCATGGGCGTGCGACCGGCAGTTGATTGCACGGGCTCAGCCATCTTCTGGAGTTGCTCGTCGGTGTAGCGGTTGGCATCGGGCGAGAAGGTGGTTTTGATTGGGTTGGTCACCTCCATCATCACTACTTTGCCTTTCAGTTTACCGGCGTACTGCGCCAGATCTTCTTCTTTGGAGGCCTTCACCAGCATCACCTGCGCTTTCACCGGGCCGTTGGTGCCGGGAGTCCAGGCTTTCGGCGAACCGATCATGGGTTGGTAATAGGGCTTGGTGAGCGCCAGGTATGATTTTTCCACATCCCAACCTTTGCCGAACGTGCCCCATGGTTCAATGACAGCGTTTTTCAGTCCCCAGGAAGTCAGTTTGTCTTTGGTCCACTGGTTGGCTTTGGCAAGACCGGTAGAACCAGAGAGGCGCGGGCCGTTCACATCGGTGAGGTAAAAGGCGATGTCCATTACCTGGGAGTTCTTCAATCCTTCCTGGCGGATTTTCTCTACCACTGCCGCATCCAGCGGTTCTACTTGTTGGGCAAAAGCGGGCATCGCCAGAAAAGCGGCACCTAAGGCTAGTTTGAAAGCTTTGTTCATTGAAGAGGGTTTGTTGGCTTGATGTAAGAGGATGTGTGGGGTAAATATAGGGAAGGAGCTATGATAAACCAACCCACTGGTAAAAACCTGTTCCTGAAAGCAATAGGCGAACCGTTTATCCGGCCGGGGTATACCCTTGGGTGCGTTGGTAGCAGTTCTCCAGCTGGTATTTACCGGTTTTGGTAATGCGATAAACCTCCAGGCAAGACCACCTATTGAAGACCTTGTCGGCGTGGTAGTACTTTTTTACCAGCACCAGTTTTTTGGAAAGCAGCACCAACGGGTAAGAATAGGCATAGTAGGTAGCAGGCGCCAGCCCCAGTTGCTCCAGCACCATGATGTTCTCAGGGAAATCGGCCGAGGTCCATTCGGTTTTCTCCTGCTTTCTGATCTGGCCTTTGATCTGCAGGAAATCCTGCCGGGTGAGGCGGTAATCCATCTTGAGCTGCGGACCCGCCCCGTACAACCCTTGCCGGGCAGCAATACGGCTGTCATCCGATAGGTTGACCTTGGCCCAAAGCGAGTCATTCACATACACCTCAGACACTTTCCAGGGCACGATTTTCTGGTCTACCCGGTTGTGGCGGCCGGTCTGGGAAGCCAGATAGCGCATAAAACTCTGCACCACTTGGGCTTCTGTCTTGCCAACCTGCGCGATACCATCAGTAAAAACCAACCCTAAAAAGCAGAGGAAAACAGAAAAGACGAAAGACTTAAAACGCATGAGAAAGGTAATCCGATAATTCTTCTACAATATCCGCAAAAGCCTTCTGAATCACAACCATGAGTTCCTGTTGCTGCTATCCTTGCACTCCATGCCAGTAAGAACCAATTGCCTGCTTTCCGGCCATTTCCAGGAAAACAGGCTTAAAATGCTTTGGCACGTCAGGCTAAAAGAAAGTTCGTGACTTTACTTCTGGGCTCGGGAATGTGAGGTATTTCCTTTTGATTGGCCGAGGGAAATTCGATGGTTTTGGGGCCTTTTTGCCTAAAACACCTCTAAAACGAAGTTCCCCAGAGGCAGATGCCCAGCAGAAATCCCAAAGCAAACCCAGCATAGACCTGTTTAGAGGTATGCGCTCCAAGAGCCAACCTGGCCGAAATGACCGCTCCGCAGATAATGCATCCGAAGGCTACCGGGTACAGCAGGTAAGCTTCGGGCAGCCAGCCGTGCAGCAGCACCAGAATTCCCAGCGCACCGCCTAACCCGATGCTGTGCGCACTTATTTTCCAGAACTGGTTGATGATGAGCGTAAGGTAGATGGAGGCCGTGATCACCCCCATCATGAGAAAAAACAGACTGTCAAAGAAGGAGATCCGGTAGAACACCACCGTAAGCACCGTGTAGCAGGTAGCCGACAAAAGCAGCGGCCACCGCCGATCAGAGCGGGCATCTAAGGTGATGGAGGTAACCAAGCCGGCCTGCTGCAAAAGCAAAGTTCCCAACACAGGTAACAGAAACGTAAGGATGAACACCAGCAGCAAAATCAGCCGCCGGCCTTCAGGCGGATACGAGAAAACCTCAGGCGGCAAATAATACAGCAGAAGACTGAACAGGTACGTAGGAAGTAACAACGGATGGAATAGCACCGAAAGCACCGTTGCGAGGCGGGGATTCACTTTGTAATTAGGAATTAGAAATTAAAAATTAGGAATTGGGTAGGTGTTAAACTTACCCCTGGTGTTGTATTCCCTTTAAACCTGACACTATAAACCTCATTTCTAATTTCTACTTCATAATTTCTAATTGGAGGCTAGCCCTCCTACAGTTCTTTGCGCAAACGAGCCACGGGAATGTTCAGTTGCTCGCGGTATTTGGCCACCGTACGGCGGGCGATGTTGTAGCCTTTCTCGTTGAGCATCTTCTCAATCTTATCATCAGATAAGGGCTTGCGCTTGTTCTCGGCCTCAATGATGTCTTTCAGGATGGCTTTCACCTCCCGGCTGCTGGCGTCTTCGCCGGCGTCGGTGGCGATGCCTTCAGAGAAGAAGAACTTCAGTGGGATGATCCCGAACTCAGTCTGCACGCTTTTACTGTTGGCTACCCGGCTCACGGTGGAGATGTCCATGCCTATGTCCTCGGCGATGTCTTTCAGGATCATGGGCCGGAGCTTGCTTTCGTCGCCTTCCAGGAAATAGTCGTACTGGCGGCGCAGTATGGCCTCCATGGTGCGTAGGAGCGTGTTCTGGCGCTGTTTGATGGCATCTATGAACCATTTGGCGGCATCTAGTTTCTGCTTCACGAACGTGACCGTCTCCTTCAGCTTCTTGTCTTTCTTGGAGCTCTTGTCATACGCATCGAACATGTCGGCGTAGGAACGGGAGATGCGCAGGTCTGGGGCATTGCGGGCGTTCAGGGAAAGCTGTAATTGGCCGTCTTCGTTTGTGATGATGAAATCGGGGATCACATACTGCACCCGCGTGGCACCGCCGGTTCCGCCGGGCTTGGGGTTCAGCTTCAGGATCAGGTCAATGGCCGCTTTCAGCTCGTAGTCCTCAAGCTCCAGTTTCTGCTGTATTTTAGGGTAGTGCTTTTTGGTGAACTCGTCAAAACAGTCGTGGATGATCTGCTCGGCTACTTCGGTGATATCGTCTGGATCGCGGCGCTCCAGTTGCAACAAAAGGCATTCCTGCAGGTCACGGGCAGCGATACCTGGCGGATCAAATGCTTGGATGCGGCGCAGTACGTCTTCAATCTCCTCGGGGCTGGCGTCTATGTTCTGCGAGAAAGCCAAGTCGTTGGAGATGGCCTGCAACTCGCGGCGGATGTAGCCGTCCTGGTCAATCGACCCGATGAGCTGCTCCCCGATAGCCAGTTGCTTAGGGTTCAGATTCAGGAAGCCCAGTTGGTCCATGAGGGCATCGGTGAGGGAACCGGTGAAGGCAATGGGCATTTCGCGGTCTTCCTCATCGCCGGGGCCGTCGCCCTGCATTTTATAGCCGGCAACCTCGTCATCGTTGATATAATCGCCAAGGTCCACATCGTCATCGTCGCGGCGGGCTTCGTCTTCGGCAAAATCATCCTCGGTGTTGTCGAAATCATCATCGGCATCACTGTTGGAATCGTCGTTATCGGTCGCGGGCTCATCAGCGGCATCTCCCTCTTCCAAAGCGGGATTCACCTCCAGTTCTTCTTTGATGCGGGCCTCCAGTTCAGCGGTAGGCACCTGCAGCAACTTGATGAACTGTATCTGCTGCGGCGATAATTTCTGGGATAAAAACTGTTTTAAATCTAGTCTCTGCATACATAAACGGCGCCGGCCACTCACGTGCGGTCTAGCCCAAAGTTATGGTTTTTTACTACTGGTTTGCAAAAAAGGTTAATTTTGGCACGCGCCTTTGGCGCAAGGTATCAAGTAAAGGGCATCAGAGGGCAAGACTCTTCTTTCTGTTAAGATTTTTGCGCCTGTATCCCTACTTTTGCACGGGTCAACTACGTGCTACTTGATACGTGCTACGTGATACGCTATTCAAAATGAAAAGAATTAAAGTACAGGAAGTTCTTCAGACGCCGGCCAGCGGCCAGGAGGTGTTGGTAAAAGGTTGGGTGCGCACCAAGCGCGGCAACAAGTTTGTGACGTTTATTGCCGTGAACGACGGCTCTACTATCCATAATATTCAGGTGGTGGCCGACATGACCTTGTTCACCGACGAGGCCTTGAAGGAGGTGACCACCGGCGCCAGCGTGTCGGTGCTGGGCACGTTGGTGCAGAGCCAGGGCAAAGGCCAAACCGTGGAAATCCAGGCCCGTAGCATTGAGGTGCTGGGCACCGCCGACCCTGAGACGTATCCTTTGCAGAAAAAAGGCCACTCGCTGGAGTTCCTGCGCGAGATTGCCCACCTGCGCCCGCGCACCAACACGTTTGGCGCGGTGCTGCGCGTACGGCACGCCATGGCCTTTGCCGTGCACCAGTACTTCAACAACAAAGGTTTTTTCTACATCCATACACCCATCATTACCGCCTCAGATGCTGAAGGCGCCGGTGAGATGTTCCGGGTAACCACCCTTGATCCGGTGAACCCGCCTCGTACCGAGGCCGGCGAAGTAGACTTCTCCCAGGATTTCTTCGGAAAATCAACCAACCTGACCGTTTCGGGTCAGTTGGAAGGTGAGGTAACCGCCATGGCCTTGTCTGAGATCTACACCTTCGGACCAACCTTTAGAGCCGAGAACTCCAACACCAGCCGTCACCTAGCCGAGTTCTGGATGATTGAGCCCGAGATGGCCTTCTATGAACTGGAAGACAACATGGAACTGGCCGAGGATTTCCTCAAGTACCTGGTGCGTTATGCTTTGGAGAACTGCCAGGATGACCTCCAGTTCCTGAACGACATGTACGACAAGGAACTGCTCAGCCGCCTGAACTTTGTGGTGGAGAATGATTTCCAGCATCTGACCTACACCGAGGCTATTGAGATCCTGAAGACGGCCAAGCAGAAGTTTGAGTACAAAGTGGATTGGGGCACTGACCTGCAAAGCGAGCACGAGCGCTACCTGGTGGAGAAGCACTTCAAGAAGCCTGTTATCCTCACTAACTACCCCAAAGACATCAAGTCTTTCTACATGAAGCTGAACGATGACGGCAAAACCGTACGCGCCATGGACGTGTTGTTTCCGGGCATCGGGGAAATCATCGGTGGATCGCAGCGGGAGGAGAGCTACGAGAAACTGGTGACCCGCATGCAAGAGATGGGCGTTCCGGAGAAAGAAATGTGGTGGTTCCTGGATACCCGCCGTTTTGGAACGGTGCCGCACAGCGGCTTCGGGTTGGGTTTTGAGCGCCTGCTACTGTTTGTGACCGGCATGGGCAATATCAGAGACGTGATTCCTTTCCCTCGTTTCCCGAAGAGCGCAGAGTTTTAAAAAGCTCTTTATTAAAGGCTTCGGCTCAAAAAGGGCCCTATTGCGAAAGCAGTAGGGCCCTTTTGTTTTAGGGCCATTTTGGTTAAAGTAGCCCCATTTCCTTCTTCTCTATTCTTAAGTGATTACTTCTCCATCTTTATATCGCTCCGCTTGCTTTCCTCACTTTTCCACATAGCCTGGGGAGCATTTCCCTTCTGTGTTTTTTCGACTACCTGAAAGAACCCAGCACATCTCATCTAATCCTTTTCCGTAAGAACTCTTCATGGGCCTGAACTTTCCTGCGCCATTTCTCTTGAACGATACAGCATTAGCTATGATGAGCCCTGTGCTAACAGAAGGCTCCTGCCATAATTTGAGAAAGACCTATCAAGAGTTATCTAGCACTAATTCTAGCAGGGAAATAGGGGAAGCTTCCTAATCTGCTTACATCCGGCAACTTTTTTGATTCCATAATCCTATTGGATGCCACCTTTTCTGCTGTTTATACGTAGTTCCCCTATAAAGCTGAAGGACAGCTAACAACCTCAAAGTAAACCTGATTTTGGAAGTTCACTTAGTCTGTAATTCAACCTTACTAAAACTTCCAATACCAATATAATTACAATTAAGGTCACAATAATTATTTTAACGCAAGTTTATTAGCATTTAACTAGTACATTATTTTACTTTGCAACGAACACAAAGTCAACCCTCAACAAACTATCTATGTTAAGACGTTTTACTCTCCTCGTGCTTACGTTTACTTTCGTCCTGGCAGTGGGCTCTGCTCAGGCCCAAAGCAATGAACAAAAAAACAAAGAGCGCATTGCTGCGATGAAGCAGAAAGAAAAAGAACGCGCCGAATTAGCCAAGCAAAAAGCCAAAGAGCGGAAGGAACTTGCCAAACAGAAACAGATTGCCCGCGAGGCCCTCATTGACGCCAAATACGAAGCCATGGATGCAGCCTTCGCGCAAAAAGAGGAGGCAAGAAAGCAAGCCGAAAAGGAAAGAGCCGCTGCCCTGAAACAAAAAGAGCAAGAGAAGAAGGAAGCTTTAGAAGAGAAAGAAGAGGCGCTTAAAGAAAAAGAGCGCCAGGCGAAACTTGCCCTGAAAGAGAAGGAAGAAGCCAGAAAGCAAGCCGCCAAAGAACGCGCTCAGGAATTGAAGGAAAAAGAAGCCGCCCGCAAGCTAGCCGCAAAAGAAAAAGAAGGTAACCGCAAGATTGCCTCCAACAAATAACCTGCAAGCGCAGAACTGCTTCTTAACAAAAGATCATAAAACCCCAAGCGCCCAATTGATTGGGCGCTTGGGGTTTTATGATTTACAAACTTTGGGAAGTCTAACAATGAATCGTTTTAAGGCCACTTTCCTGAAAACCGCCCTAAAACACAGGTCTGTTTACTTATAATTGGCTTTGCCTGTACCCTAAAGCCAGCTACCTCCCTGCTTAACTATACTAATGGGCCAGTTGGCAATAAACCACACCGGAACAAATAAAAGGCCGGCAACCATAAGCGGGCAAGTTGTAGATTTGCTTCCTGGGTCAACTTCAGCCTTTAAAAATTTCCTGCCTTCTAGCGTCTGCTGCAGTCACTTACAAAATCCTTATTCCTCGACAGGATAAGCCGAATTTTCTCCTCTTTATCTGCTTTCAGCCTGTTTTCCTAAAGTATGCTTAATAATGCATTTAGGGCTATTTGAATCAAGCAGCCTCAACTCCTGTATACTTAATTCCCTATTTTATGTAACTAAAATATTATTTCTACCTAAAATTTATTTTTGTTTATAAAAAATATAACTATTATTGGCAAACATATATTCTACTTACATCTCTTTTTATCAAAGATCATTATCTCATATTTCATTCATCATGGAAAACCTGTACCAAATAAAGTCTACAGCAGTGCTACGGTTTCTGGTCAAAACCCTGGTTGTCTTACTGATCTTAGACCTATGCGCAATGTCAATAGAGTATTACCTGCGGGTTTATGGGGATGCTTCCATCACAGGATCTTATTCCTTTAAATACTATGTAACGGGAATGTTTGCCTTTGACGGCGAAAGAAACCTTCCGGCGTATTTTTCAACCATCAACCTCTTTATCAGCGCTTTCCTGCTTTACTCCATTTCTCAGCACGTAAAGGCCAGCCAGAAAACCTCGCAGTACAAGAAATGGCTTTTCATGAGTGGCATGTTTGCCTGGCTGGGCCTGGATGAGTTATTCTCCATCCATGAACTACTGGTGAAACCCTCCCGGAACTTTCTAAAAGAGTCGCTTCAACAAGACAACCTGGGTTTGCTGAACTTTGCCTGGTTTGTACCCTACGTGCTGCTTTTCGCCTTTGTGGGCCTTTATCTGGTGAGGTTCCTTTTAGCGCTGCCCAGAAAAACTCTGTTCCGTTTCGTCATGTCTGGGATCATCTTCATTTCAGGGGCAGTAGGCATGGAAATGGTTGGCGGTGATTTCATCGCCAACAAAGGCGACGGCTTAGATCCTGTTTATAAACTATGCACTTCGCTGGAGGAAGTACTGGAGATGCTGGGTATTATTTTCTTTATCAGGGCAATTTTGCAGCACATGGAGCAAGAACTTTCGCTTCATAACATCTTCGGCATGGTGCTGTACAGAGGCAAGAGCGAAGACGCCGTTCCTGCCATAAATACCCAAGGGAAACAGGCCTTCCCTACAGGAACCCAGAAAAAGCGAGTTCCCGCTACTACTCCAGAGGTTCCGTACATTCTACACACCTAAGGCTATTCTTTCCGAGGCCCATGCCGCTTTCTCTTAGCGTACGGGCCTCGGAAAAATCCGCTTCATCTGCCTCTCTGCTGTCAGGCTGCCACAGGTTTGTACAGAAACACGCACAAGGGAAAACCAGTCTACTGACCTTAATCTTCCTGTTTTCCTCTCTTAATTAGGCATTCCAAAGAAAGAAATAGATCAGGAAGACACATCTAGAGAAGCTTCCGCATCAGGAAAATCCAAAACTGTGCTGGATAAGCCGAAAAGCCACAGCGTCTCCAAAAATCAGAGCTCTGCTTAACCAACGCTACTTTATATCAAGCGCTCTAATCACCCTCGACTTTAAAGGGTATAAGTGCTTCTCTATTCTTTGCCAAGGCTGCAATCTCAAACTCCTGCTTCTTACCTTTTAGATAGGAATGCTTCACAGTTTTTACAATCTCTGTGAATGCGAATTGCAGACAAAGTTACCTTGAATTATAAATTGTATTCCATAAAGTGTTTTTATAATTTAACCATCGCTTATGTTCTATTCTTGCATAAGAATCGCTCAAAGAACAACTAATTCAGCTATCATGCCTTTTTCTATTCCTTTTCCTGAAGCCAATAAGAAAGGTTTCTTTCTGAGTTTCGATAAAGACCTTTTACAGCTAGAAACGATTCACGGCTTTTTAAGCGAGACGTACTGGGCCAAGGGTATTCCCCGCCAGACAGTGAAAAGAGCCATTGACCACTCGTTGTGCGTAGGCGTGTATTTTGAGGGAAAACAAGTCGCCTTCGCCCGCCTGATCACCGACTATACCACCTTTGCTTACCTCTGCGATGTCTTCGTGTTGGAGGAGCACCGGGGCAATGGGCTTTGCAAATGGATGATCAAGGCCTTCAGAACCCACCCCGAACTGCAAGGGCTACGCCGCTGGATGCTGGCCACTCAGGATGCGCACGACCTGTACAGCCAATTCGGGTTTGAGCCCCTGCCCCATCCAGAGCGCTTCATGCAACTGCACACACCCAACATCTACCAAAAGCCGTCGGCCAGGGCCGAGGAGCATAAATAGGCCAGACTCCACCTGGTCAGCGCAAGCGTGAGCGTTTTTGCCTTCTTTTCCGTAAAAGAAGGCAAAAACATAAAAGCGCATGCATTCTTCAGTCCTTCATACATCCCCGAATTCCATTTTGCGAATTCTCCTGCCTTTTCTGGCAGCAGCCTTTTTCTGCTTGGCCCAAGCTTGCAGCAGCACCAGCAAACTGCCTCCGGCTCAATCAACCTCTGAGTTTTTCCAAAAGTACCGAAACCAGGCGGGCTTCAAGGGCACCACGGTTCCGGTGGGCCTAGTATCTCGGTACCTGGCAAAAGAGGTTTCGGATACCACCGTACGGGCGGCGCTGGCCAACATCTCCTCGGTGCGCGTGCTCACCTTCACCCCTACCGACCGGAAATCTATGCGGTTCCTGGAGCAGGGCCTGACCCAGGAACTGGACCAGGTGTTGCAGAAAGACAGCTATGCGGCTATCCCGTCGCTGACCGAAGACCCGGGCTCACTGCAGTTCAGGATGCGGCAGTCTCAGGAACAGGTGCAGGAGATTGTAGGCTATCGCAAATACGGCAACTCGTTTCTGATGCTTCAGGTCAATGGCCGTTTCACCCGCCAACAGGTAGAATTAATGCTCCAGAAAATTGACCCCGAGCTGCTTCTTCCTTTGCTGGGTTAAGCAACGTTATTTTTCTTCCGCAGAAAATAAGAAGCCGCTTTGGGCCTGTTTCTAGAAAAACAGGCCCAAAGCGGCTTTTGGATTTGGCACTCTCCAGATGGCTGAAAGTTGACTTAGAGAGATACCTCTTTAAAATACACGGTGAACGTACTGCCTTGGCCTTGTTTGCTTTGCACCTCTATGTACCCGCCATTGTTTTCAATGATGCGCTTCACAATATAAAGGCCAATGCCGGTGCCCTCTACGTGGGAGTGGAACCGCCGGAACATGGTGAACAGTTTTTCCTGCTGGTCTTCCCTTATGCCCAAGCCATTGTCTTTCACGGTCAAAACCACATATCCGTCTTTCTGGTCGGTAGTGACGGTAATCATCAGTTTACGGGAGGGATCCCGGTATTTGGCAGCATTGGAGACCAGGTTATAGAGAATGCTGCGCAGGTTCTTGCGCGCGTACCGAAGGTGTTTCACCTCAAAGCACGTTTGCAATTGCACCTCGGCTTCGTGGATCATCGGGGCGATGTCTTCTTCCACGCCGGCCAGAATCTCTGCGAAGGAAAGCACCTCGGCTTGTGAGTCCAAGTCTTTCTGCACTTTGGTGATCTCGGTGAGGTCATGAATCGTGCCTTTCAGCTTATTGATGGACGAGGCCACCATGTGCAGCAGCAGGTGCTCTTCGCTATCCTCTTTGCCGTCAACCGTTTCCAGAAGGGCGGTGGTCAAGCCCTCCAGGTTAGCGAGCGGCGAGCGCAGGTCATGTGAGGCGGTGTACACGAAATTATCAAGGTCGTTGTTGATCCTGATGAGTTCCTGGTTTTTCTGGTTCAGCTCGTTGTTGATGGCGGAGAGCTGCTGCCGGCTTTGCACTTGCTCGGTTACTTCCACCGCAAAGGTGAGCACCGACTCCACCGCGCCTTTGCTGTTCAGGATAGGTTGGTACACAATGTTGAAATAGCGCACCGTTTCCTCCCCCTCGGGTGAATCATCAAAGGCAACCGGTACTTCCTGCCCGATGAAAGGTTCGCCAGTCTCCACAATGCGTTGGATGGCGTTTTTGAATTTCTCGCGTTGCGGCACAGGCAATGATTCAGTGGCGATTTCCCCTACTTTGGCTTTCCCATCATACAGGGTGTTCAGGTAAGAGTTCACCAGCGTGTACCTAAGGTCTTTCGCTTGCACCAGTCCCACAATGGCCGGCACCTGCATGAAAATCTTCTGGAGGGTATCGGCGCTTTCTTTCAGCCGCTGCTCCATTTTAATACGGTCACTGATGTCAATGGCCGAGCCGATGTAGCCCATGAATTCTCCCTCGGCGGTGAACCGGGGAATGCCCATGGTCATCACGCCACGGTATTGGCCGTCGCGGCGACGCAGGCGGTACTCCACCTTGAATTCGTTTTTCTCCTCCCGGGCCTTGGCATAGGTTTGCGTACTGGCTTCTGCATCTTCGGGGTGGATGTACTGCAACCATCCTTTTTCCAGGTTGTCTTCCAGGGTAGAGCCCGTGAACTTGAGCCACTGCCGGTTCACGTAGGAGCAATCGTTGTTTTCATCGGTGATCCAGATCATCACGGGGGCGCTGTCGGCCATGTTCCGGAAACGGGCCTCGCTTTCCAGCAAAGCCTGTTGGGCTTTCCGTTCTTCGGTCACGTCGCGCACCTCCAGGATATGGCCCACCACGGCGCCGCCCTGCTTTACGTAGCGGGTGGAGCACACCACCGGAATATGGTTTCCGTCGCGGCACAGGAACGTGTCTTCAAAGGTGTAGGACTTCTGCGACACCAGTTCAGGGGCCAGGTTGCCGGGTTCCTGACCGCTGTGCACCAGTTCATACAAAGGTCGGCTTTTGAGCTCCTGCAGGCTGAAACCAAGCATTTTCTCGGCCGCCGGGTTCTGGAAACTACAGTACCCTCGGTCATCCAGCATAAACAAACCCGCCGTGGTGTTCTTGGTGATGAGCTCAGTGAGTTGGTTGGATCGCAGGTACCGTTGCAGGGACCACACCACAAAGAAAATGAGCAGACTGATGATGCAGCCGCCCAGCAAAATAAGGTCATGCTGGTCAATGCCGCTGGCTTCCCTGAAACCCCAGGTGGCCTTGTAGCGGATGGTCCAGGTGCGACCTGCAAATTTGATGACATCTGTGGCCAGCAACAGGCTGTCCTGGTTTTCAGAGGGGTCTATCTGCGCGGCGTTTCTATACAACAAAGCCTCTTCCTTGACTTCTTTCCCGTCATAGATAGAGATACTGATGTCATTGAACTCCCCCCCGATGGTGTTGTTGAACAAGTCACTGGCCCGGAAAGGCGCGTACACAAAGCCCCTCAACTTGGCCCGGCGCTCCATTAGGTCAACAGGGTCTTCGCCACCATAATAAACGGGCATATACATAAGTAAGCCCGGCTGTTCGCTGCCGCCGCCTTCCTGCACCAGCTTCACCTTTCCGGTCATGGCCGGAAGATTGACGTCTCGGGCGGCTTCCATAGCCTCGCGCCGGGCAGGATCCTGGAACATGTCAAAACCGAAGGCCCTCTTGTTCAGCCCGGTCATGGGCTCTATGAAGATAATGGAAGTATATTCAGTGCGGGAGCCTTCGGGCCACACTTTGAAATCAGGAAAGCCCTCAGCCCGGACGCGTTCCTCCAGTTCAGGCACCTGCTCTGGCGTAAGCATCACCGAAAACCCGATTCCCTGTACCCCTGGGTAGTTCTTCTCAATCTGCAGGGAACTGAGGTAGTCCTGGAAATCGGCGCGGGTCACGGAGTCTGAGGCCGTAAACAGCCCGTTCACTCCTTTCAGGATTTGCAGGTAATACCCCATCCGGCGCTCCAGGGTGGCTTTGATCTTTACCTGCTGGATCTTAAAATCCTGCTCGTCTTCTACCTGGTCGTTGGTTCTGGACACATAGTACGCATACAAGGTCATCCCCAGTACCAACACAAAGGAGCCCAGGGCCAGATAGTAGTCTTTTAAGCGGGAAAATATCATGTATTGTCAGTTCGCTACACCTTTGGCGCTGTGCTACCGGTGTGGTATAAGTTGGCCAAATGAACACCGTCGTTTTTGGGGCCTTTTATTAAAAACAGGCTGAAAGCAGAGAGAAGTTAGGCCAAATGAGTTCGCAGATATTGCTGCACCTCGGGCTTGTCATAATCTTCCTCCGCCTGGATGTACTCCATCAATCCGCGCATGATCTCCTCTTGCCGCTGGCCATTGGCAAGTGCCTCGGCATACGGAATATCGGGGGAAAAGGTGACCATGGAATACAAAGGTAACCAGGCATCTGGGTATTGGGCGGTTATTTTAGACTCTACTTTCTTCTGGAGCAGAAAACGCGGATCGGCTACTTTGTCGCGCATCTCAATAAAGTTGTAGACGGCCAGGTCGGCGATGGCATCGGTGTTGGGTTTGCGCAGGTCCTGGAACGTCTGGAAGATGGTTTCCCAATCGTCCTGGTGTTGTTCCAGCAGGCCCCGTAGGATGGTGCAGTCCTCAAACCCGGCGTTCATGCCCTGGCCGTAAAACGGAACGATGGCGTGGGCGGCATCGCCTAAGAGCAGGATCTTGCCGCTATGCCGCCAGGGCAGGCATTTGATGGTGACCAGTGACCCAACCGGGTTCTCGAAGAACTCTTGCGCCAGGTCGGGCATGAGGGCGGTGACATCGGGGAAGATCTCCTGGAAGAAGCTGTTCACCTGGGCTTCGGTCTGCAGTGATTGAAACGAAGGGTCGCCTTCATAGGGGAAAAACAAGGTACAGGTGAAGGAGCCGTCTACATTGGGCAGCGCAATCATCATGTACTGGCCGCGGGGCCAGATATGCAGGGCATTTTTCTCCAGTTGCCAGCCGCCGTCAGGCGCGGGCGGAATGGTGAGTTCTTTGTAGCCGTAGTCCAGGTAGCTTTGCTCGTAGTTGAACCGATCTGTTTTCTGCAGAGATAGCCGCACCATGGAGTAAGCACCGTCGGCGGCGAAGATCACATCGGGCTGTACGTGGTGCTCCTGCCCCGAGACCGTATCCAGCATGGTGACTTTGTTCGTGGCTACTTCCACTTCCATGACTTGTTGCTGGAAATGCAGCGAGATGGTGGGCTCGGCCTCGGCTAAGTCCAGCAGGGCCTGGTTCAGGCCGCCCCGGGAAACCGAATAGATGGCTTGCCCTTCCTGGCCATACGGCTGAAAAGAGAGGTTCCCGTTTTTGTCATGCATGACCCGGCGGTACATGGGAATGGCCACTTTCTTGATATCCTCGGCGATGCCGATGGTTTCCAGGGCCCGCCAGCCGCGGTCGCTCAAGGCCAGGTTGATGGAACGCCCGCCCCCAATATCAGTGCGACGCAGGTCAGGCCGACGTTCGTAGACATCCACCCGGTATCCTTGTTTGGCAAGATACAATGACAGCAGGCAGCCTACCAGGCCCCCGCCCATGACACTAAGCTGGGTGGTTTTCTCCATCAATTTACGATCATATGGTCTGCGGGCGTAAAAACCGCCGTGAAGTAGTGCATTCTACGGAAAGAAGAGGTAAACTTAGGTTAAATTTCGTGAAAAAGCCTTGCCATGCCCGCTCCTTCGCCGCTCTTTGTCCTCCATGTGCCTTCTCCCCTGGGCACCATCCAGCTCACGTCTACGGAAAATCACCTGTTTAAGGCTTGCTTTCTGGAAAACGGCCCCGAAGCGGATAGCCCTGAATTCCCTGACTGCCTGAGACAAGCGGCCACCCAGTTGGAGGAGTATTTCGCGGGCAAGCGCCACTCGTTTGATGTTCCGTTGCACACCCAAGGCACTACTTTCCAGCAGCAGGTTTGGCAAGCCCTGCAACAGATCCCGATGGGCAAAACAGATCATTACCTGGGCCTGGCCAAACGCATGGGCAACGCCGGGGCAGTGCGGGCGGTAGGCGTTGCAAACGGTGCCAACCCCTGGATGATTCTGGTGCCCTGCCACCGCGTGATCGGGGCACAGGGCCAACTCACCGGGTACGCCGGCGGCCTCTGGCGCAAACAGTGGCTCCTGGAACACGAGGCCAAACTGGTAGGCACGTACCAGACGAGTCTTTTTTGAAATGAGTGATTGAGAGAGTGAATGATTGAGAGAATGTGAGAGATTAAAATGTGAGAGATTAAATAGAAAATATGAAGAGGCTTGTTCCTTCTATGGCCCTGAAGTTTCTTTCCTCATCAACTCACATTTGAATTTAGAGCTTTCCACTTCACCTATTCTCTCAATCATTCACTTCCTCAATCATTCAATAAATAAACCTGAATGTGAGGTTGATCCTGGGTTGCAGAAGCTTGGTGGTTTTGGGGAGTTGATGGTGCCAATAATGCTGGGTGGAACCAGCCATTAACAGCAGACTTCCGGAAGGTAACACCAGCTGGTTTTTGAGCTCTTTTTGTAAACGGTGCCGAAAACTGAAGGTACGCTCCTGCCCTAAACTGAGGGAGGCAATGATGGGATTCTGACCCAGTTCGGGTTCGTCATCAGCGTGCCAGCCCATGCTGTCTTGTCCGTGGCGGTAGAGGTTGAGTAAGACGCTATTAAAAGGAGCACCTGTGGTCTTTTCTAATTGTGATCTGAGTTCTGCCAACTCTGGCAGCCACGGCAGCGGTTCCCAGGTGAGACCCGAGTACGTGTAGGCTTTCCCGGCATCGGCGTACCAGGCGGTGAGCCGGGGCTGGTCTACCTGTTTGCCAAACATCCTTATCTTTTCCTGCCGCCAGGCGGCTTTTTGGGTCAAGGCTTCCTGCAAAGACGCTTGCTTTTCTCTGGAGATAAAATCAGGCACCAGGTACACCTCCGCCTCTGGCATGGGCAATTGATAAGGGAAGAACCGGTTCTGGAATTCTGGGGAGATTTGCGGCATACTGGAAAGATACACCTAAATTACGCTTGGGGCTTCTCACCCGGTTCGCCTTTGTTATCGTCTGACATTTCCAGGGCGGCTTTGGCCGGATCAATAAAGTCACCGGGCTGCCTCACCCGATCCAGGTACTGCATGATGGGAGTGGCCAACACTCCGTGCAGAAAGACCGACAGCAGAATGGTGAACCCGGCCACCGCCCAGATTTCCTCCGGATTCGCAAAATCAGCTTCGCCCAACGCGAAAGCCAGGTAAAACACGGAACCAATCCCCCTGATCCCGAAAAAGCTGATGGCCCATTTTTCGCGCGTTTTTACCGGAACACCCAATAACCCGATATACCCCGCCAACGGCCGCACCACCAGCAGAAACCCGATGCCTACCATCGCCCCTTCCAGGGTAAGCGCGTCTAAAAGCCCCCGACTAATGCTGCCGCCCAAAAGAATCAGGACGATGACCACCAACAGGCGTTCAATCTGATCTGTGAAATCATGCATTTCGCGGTGGTAGGAATGGTCTTCTTCGTAGTGTTTGAGGGTGAGGCCGGTGACAAAAACCGCGATGAAACCATAGCCGTGCACCATCTCGGTGAGACCGTACACCAACAGCGTGGAAGAGACGGCCACAAAACCGTCCTGGGTCTCGGGGAACTTACCGCGCTTGGGGAGCTTGAACAGCAGGTACTCCAAGACTTTCCCCAGCAAATATCCCGCTCCTACCCCAACTACAATGCGGTACAACAGATCATAGGAAAGCCAGTGCACCAACCAGTCTTCGGGGGCCAGGCCGTGGGTAGCCAACGCAATGGCGAGCCAGGTAAACGGAAAGGCCATTCCGTCGTTGAGGCCAGCCTCGGCGGTTAAGGCGAACCGGGTGGCGTCTTCCACCTCCTCGCTGGGAGGGCCCACCTGCACATCAGAAGCCAGCACCGGATCAGTTGGGGCCAACGCCGCTGCCAGCAAAACCGCCGATGCCACCGGGAAACCCAGCCACCACCAGGCCATCCAGGCCAGCGCCCCAATGCAGAGCAACATGGTCCAGCTCACCAGCCGCAGCGGCACCTGCCAACTGAACAACGAAAACCGCCGGTTGATTTTGATGCCCGTACCCATGAGCGTGATGATGACGCACAATTCTGAGAGACGCAGGGCAAATTCATTCTTGCGCAATGGGTCAGGCTCGGGAAGCCCAATGGGTACTTTATACAGCAGGAAACCCAACACCACAAACAGCATGGCGTAGGAAATAGGCACTTCTTTAAACCAAGTGGGCAACCAAGCCATGGCCAAGGCGGCAATTCCTACCACCACAAAAGAAATCAGGTAAATATCCATGACTGCTGCTGTTTCTGAATGAGTGAACCCCGGGCTCTCGTATAAATACTTACTTCATACGGAAACTAACGACTTGTTTCTCACCTGTTTTCAGAAAAAGGGCAAAAAATCAGGAAGACACTTACCACCAAAGACATTTTCCTGCCGAAACTACCCTAAAAGCAAAGTGCCTTTCCCGAGGTTCCGTTTAGAGGCTAAGTTTCTAAAAACGCCACCAAACGAAAACCTCAGGAAAGGCACGGATAAAAGGCCGGTCTGTTCTATTGGTTGAAATGCGCCGTCAAAAACTGCCCGAACCGGTAAACATCTTCAAAGGTATTGTACAACGGAGTGGGCGCTACGCGGATGACGTTGGGCTCCCGCCAGTCCAGAGTAAAGCCGTTGGCCATGAGCGTCTCAAACAGCTGCCGTCCGTTCTGGTGCACGAGCAAGGATAGTTGACATCCTCTCGCCGATGGCTCTGTTGGCGTAATCACCTCCAGGGCCTCTTTGGGTTGCTGCAAGCCGTTGATCAGGAACTCCAGGTAAGCGGTGAGTTGCTCGCTTTTAGCCCTTAGGTTGGCCATACCGGCCTGGTCGAAGAGCTCCAGCGAGGCTTTGTACACTGCCATGGGCAGAATCTGGCTGTTGGATACCTGCCACCCTTCGGCGCCTGGCATGGGAATAAACCCTTTCTTCATCTGGAACCGAACACTCTGGTCATGGCCCCACCATCCGGCAAAACGGGGCAGGTCTGGGTTACGGGCGTGGCGCTCGTGCACAAACACGCCAGACGTTCCACCCGGACCCGAGTTCATATATTTGTAAGTGCACCATACGGCAAAATCCACGTTCCAGCCGTGCAGCTGCAGGGTCACATTGCCGGCGGCGTGGGCCAGGTCAAATCCGCAGTTGGCACCTACGGCGTGGGCTTCGCGGGTAATGGCGGCCATGTCAAACACCTGGCCGGTGTAGTAATTCACGCCGCCCATCATCACCAAAGCAATCTCACTTCCGTTTTGCCGGATGGCTGCCAGAATGTCTTCGGTCCGGAGGGTGTGTTCGCCGGCCCGAGGCGCCACCTCAATAATGGCCTCGTCTGGATTATATCCGTGGAATCTCACCTGGCTTTCCAGCGCGTACTGGTCAGAGGGAAAAGCCCCGGCCTCGGTGAGAATTTTGTATCGTTGGTCGCGCGGCTGGTAAAAAGAGACCAGCATGAGGTGCAGGTTCACCGTGAGTTGGTTCATGACCACCACTTCCTCGGGCTTGGCCCCTACTACCCGGGCGGTGGGTCCTGCCAGTCCCGCGTGATAGGTAAACCATTGGTCTTCGCCGGTAAAGTGCCCTTCTACACCTAACTCGGCCCATTTAGTCATCTCCGCCTCCAGAGCAGCCCGGGCAGATTTGGGTTGAAGCCCCAAAGAGTTTCCGCAGAGGTAGACGGTGTCTTTGCCGTTGTGCTGCGGAATATGGAACTGGTCTCTGAACGAACGAAGCGGGTCTGCCTGGTCTAAGGACTGGGCGAAGGCAAGGGTATTTTGAAAAGACATGAATACTACGTGCTAAAATCTGTACTGGAACGGAGGCTAAGTTACCTAACAGGTGTTAGACAACCATACACTTTTACTTCTAACTCAAGCTTTATCCGATTTGGTGTTTCTGGCCCGATTTCTTTAAAAAAGGCGTAAAGTAGCTCCGCTAACCTAAACAGGAAGTCTGGCGGGAAGTTTACTTATTTTGTTTGGTCTGCTGAAGCTTCTCCACCAAGAAACGTTCTTTCTCCAGCCCCAGCCATTGTAAGGCAGAACCACTCAGCAGCATTTCTTTCACGTCATCCGAATAGGGCATGGATTCAATGAGCTTGCCCGGCTCCTGTTCGCCCAGCGGGAAAGGATAATCTGAGCCCAAGGCTACCTTATCGGCCCCGAACTGTTTGACCACGTAATCTAAGGTGTTCTTACAATGCACCAGCGAGTCAATCCAGAACTTGCCCACGTAGTTTTCCGGCGGCACGGGGTTGTCTACGGCGCAAAGGTCAGGGCGTACGTCAAAGCCGTGCTGGATGCGGCCCAAAGTGAACGGGAAAGAACCTCCGCCGTGGGCAAAGGCTAACCGCAGTTTTGGTAATCGTTCCAGCACTCCCCCGAAGATGAGGGAGCAGATGGCACGGGAAGTTTCGGCGGGCATACTCACGAGCCAGGGCAGCCAGTACTTGCGCATCTTCTTTTCGCCCATCATGTCCCAGGGATGCACAAAGATGGCAGCTCCTAAATCAGCGGCGGCTTCAAAGATGGGGAACAGGGAGGCATCGTCCAGGTTGGTGTCGTTCACGTTAGACCCTATCTGCACCCCGGCCAGCCCCAGTTCCTTCACGCAGCGCTCCAGCTCTTTGATGGCCAAATCAGTGTCCTGCATGGGCAAGGTGCCGAGGCCCACAAACCGCGTGGGGTACCGAGCTACTACGCCGGCAATGTGGTCGTTCAGGATTTTTGAGAGGTCCCAAGTGTGTTCGGGCTTGGCCCAGTAACTGAACATGACGGGCACGGTGCTCAACACCTGCACATGCACGCCGTGCTGGTCGCACTCGCGCATACGGGCGGCGGGGTCCCAGCTGTTTTCCTGAATTTCCCGGAAGAACCGGTCGTCCAGCATCATGCGGGCGCAGCAGGGCTTGTGGTGCTCCAGCCTGATGAACCCACCGTAGCCGTAGCGTTCCCGCAAATCGGGCCACCGTTCCGGCAGAATGTGCGTGTGGATGTCTATTTTAAGAGGCTGGTGCAACATGTAAGGCCATACAAACTAGTGGGAACTGTTGCTCAACTTACGAAAACTCTTGCACATAGTCTTGCCTTGAGTGGCCTTGGGCTGCGTTTTAGCCCCGCTTTTGGCAAAACGGCCCTGAAACGCATCTCAGTTTATTTACTTAAAAACAGAATTCACTGGCAGAAGTGCGGCGGGTTAAATAAACTTACGGCATCCTTTCACCTTATCTTATACGCACATGGCACGTCAATTATTTTCCTCGGGGGCTCCCTGGGAAAGCAGCGTGGGCTACTCCCGCGCCGTGAAAGTAGGTCCGCTCATAGAGGTGGCCGGCACCACCGCCGTGGAGAACGGACAGGTAGTTGGCCCCGGCGATGTGTACGCCCAAACGGTTTACATTCTGCAGAAGATTGAACGGGTCTTGCAGGAAGCCGGTGCCTCCATGAAAGACGTGGTGCGCACGCGCATGTTCGTGACCGATATCAGTAGGTGGGAAGAGGTAGGCCGGGCCCATGGCGAATTCTTCAAAGACATCAGGCCGGTGACCAGCATGGTAGAGGTAAAAGCTCTCATTGACCCGATGCTGTTGGTGGAGATGGAAGTCACGGCTTATGTGGAGTAAACCTGTTTAGAGGCCCTTTTCACAAATACAGCCTCTAAACGGATTGGCTACGTTCTGGTACTACTTTTCAGACAAATACCTATTCTATAACAGAGCGCACCTTCATTTGCATTTTCAGCAGTTTACCGACCGTTATTTGAAAAATCGGCAAAAAAGAGCTAGGTTAGAGAAATGTAGGATTATGACCTCCCCCCTTTTCTCTCCTGCCTATGAAGACTGTCCTTGTTTTAGGGAGCACCGGAAGCCTGGGTTCCTCGGTACTGGAAGTGCTGAAACAGCAATCGTATAACATCCGGGCCACCGCCCGCACCGAACGTAAAGCCGAGCAGCTTTTGCCTTGGGTAAACGAGGTGGTGGTCTGCGACCCTACTGACCCCGAGACCCTTTCGCCTGCCTTACTGGAGGGTGTGGACTATATCATCTCGGCCCTTGGGAAAAGCCTCAGCCTCTCAGACCAAAGCCGCACATCCTTTCACGAGGTAGATTTCCAGGGCAACCTGAACGTGCTCAGACTGGCCCAGGAACACGGACGCCAACTGAAGAAGTTTGTGTACGTGGCAGCGTTCAGCGGCGAGAAATATCCGCATGTGGCGTACTTCAAAGCGCACGAAGATTTTACCAGAGCCCTGAGGAAAAGCGGCATCCCGAATAGCATCATCAAACCGCCTGCGCTTTTCTCGGCGTTCCTGGATTTGCTGCCCATGGCCCGGAAGGGAAAGCTGGCTTCCATTGGCAGCGGGCACCACGTCACCAACCCTATTCATGAGCATGAGGTAGCCGAAGCCTGCGTACAGGCGCTCACCCTTCCGGTAGACACTATTGAACTGGGCGGCCCGGTCACGTATTCTAGGCTGCAATTAGTGGAGTTGGTGGGCAAGGCGGCTGGCAAAACCAAGGCTATCCCTAAAGTGCCCTATTGGGTGGTGAACACGTTTTTACCGGTGGTGCGCCTGGTGAACCGGTCGCTTTACGAGAAGGCGGCGTTCTTTGTGGAAGTCACCAAACGCGACTGCGTGGCGCCTTTCAGGGGCAAGCGCACTCTGGAAGATTATTTAGCCGAACATGTATAGCAACCCGCTTGGGGCATCCGCCGTTTTTCCCGATATTTGCTTGTACTTCGTTTTAGACTAACTGCAATGGGAAGAGCATTTGAGTTCCGGAAAGCCCGGAAGATGAAACGCTGGGACATGATGTCCAAGCAGTTCACCCGCATAGGGAAAGAGATTGTGATGGCCGTGAAGTCCGGAGGCCCTGACCCAGACACCAACGCCCGTCTGCGCGTGTGCATCCAGAACGCCAAAGGGGTAAACATGCCCAAAGACCGTGTAGAAGCCGCCATTAAACGTGCCCAAGGCAAAGAAGAGAATGATTACTCAGAGGTAGTATATGAGGGTTATGGCCCACACGGCGTGGCCGTTCTGGTAGAAACCGCTACCGATAACGTGAACCGCACCGTGGCCAACGTGCGCATGCACTTCAACCGCACCGGCGGAGAACTAGGCCGCACCGGCCAGTTCGACTTCATTTTTGAGCGCAAAGGCGTGTTCCACTTGAACGGCGAAGGCCTGGACATGGAAGAACTGGAACTGGATTTGATTGACTTCGGGCTGGAGAGCATTGACAAAGACGAGGAAGAGAACGAAATCATCATCCAAACCTCTTTCGGTGACTTCGGAGCCATGCAGAAAGCCCTGGAAGAGCGCGGTATTCACGTGAAAACCTCAGAACTACAGCGCTACCCTACCGTCTTGAAAGAACTTTCCCCGGAACACCAAGAAGACATGACCAAGCTCCTGGACCGCTTGGAAGAGGACGATGACGTACAGGCCGTGTACCACAACATGAAAGAAGACGCTGAAGACGAATAACATGCGTTTGAAGCCCGTTTTCTGAAAAACGGCTCTGAAACGGAAATAATAGCAAAGGCCCGCTTTCTTTAGGGAAGGTGGGCCTTTGTGGTTTATAGGCGAAACATAACCTTCTTAGGCGTGCACCACAATTTCTGTTTTAGACACCTCTATAAGTGAATGTGTTTGAAAGAGGTCCACGATCATTCCTATATGCTTTTCAAACAGATCCATCAACTCACTATTCCTAATGTTGCCGGTTTTTATCAACAACAGTTTAGGAGGTTCTTTTCTCAACACATAAGATTCCAGAAAGTCGGCGTCTTTGGTGATGACAATGAACTGCTGCTCAGAAGCTAATTGGGTGATGTATCCATCCTGCGTTTTATTCTTGTCTGGCAACTCAAGGGTGTGAATTGAATCCACTCCTTTGGATTTGATGAAGTCAGAAAGCGTTTTGGGCAGTTGGGCATCTACAATAAACTTCATGAAGCTATTCTATAGATGCTTTTTACTTGAGTTAGCTTAGCGGCATACTGAAGGCAGGCAAGAAAATCTTCCTTCTCCAAATCAGGGTAATCTTCCAGAAGTTCTTCTATGGTCATGCCGGAGGCTAAAAGCTCAAGCATGCTGTCTACAGGATAACGCAAACCACGAATAGTAGGCTTACCATGGCAGATGTTGGGATTTATCGTGATTCTACTCAGGAGTTCTTCTTGCATATCTCTTTTACTTGCTAGTTTACTTGCTAGAACCAAAACTAGATAAAATATAGGTCTGTTTAAAACTAAGTTCTTCTAACCTATTAGCTACAAGTCCCTTTCAGGATGGCAGGGGGAGAAGTACTTCACTACTGCGCCACAATCGGCTTTGCCATCACCTCACCGCAGTTAGAGCAAGTGCGTTTTTCGTCTGAAGCCCAGAAAGCGTTCATCACCACGGGCAACTGCCCCACGATGTCTGACACTGGAATAAACTCCTCGTACAGTTTGTTGTTGCAGTTTTCGCAGTACCACTGGAAACCGTCCATTTCGTTTTCGTTGCGATAGCGTTCCATCACTAGGCCCACGGTGTTGGGACCACGGCGCGGTGAGTGCGGTACGTTGGGTGGAAGCAGGAAGATATCGCCTTCGTTGATGTGGATGTCTTTGAACTCGCCGTTGTCAATGACCTTTAGCACGATGTCACCTTCCAGTTGGAAGAAGAACTCCTCACCGTTGTTGATGTGGTAATCTTTGCGCGAGTTGGGTCCGCCCACTACCATCACAATAAAGTCTTTGTTGTCTTTGTACACCTGTTGGTTGCCCACCGGCGGCTTGAGCAGGTGGCGGTGTTCGTCTATCCATTTCTTGAAGTTGAAGGCAGGTTGTAAGGCCATGGTAGTAGCGTTTGGGTAAACAATGCTTGCCCGGTGTGTGCCCGAGACTGCTCCAAGGTACGAAACCTCCTGCAGAAAAGATAGACGCCGCTTTGAAGCCGATTTCTGAAAAGCAGCCTTGAAACACTCATTTCCTGCTCCATAATAATCTGTACATTTACTTTTATGGATTTGAATTTACAGCACAAGCACGCCGTAGTCTGCGGCAGTACGCAGGGCATAGGCAAAGCAGTAGCCTTGGAGTTAGCGCTGATGGGCGCCACTGTTACCATAGTAGCCAGAAACGAAGAACGCCTACAAGAAACAGTTAAAGAACTTTCCACTGATGCGGGTCAGCAGCACCAGTACGTAGTGGCAGATTTCAGCCGCCCCCGGGAAGTGCAGGAGCGTTTAGAGGCTCATTTATCAAAAATCGGCCAAGCCCATATTCTGGTGAACAACACCGGCGGACCAGCGGGCGGACCAGCCCTGGATGCAGCTCTGGAAGAATTTGAGAGTGCTTTCGCGGCGCACCTGCTGTCTAACCACGTGCTGGTGCAGGCCGTTACCCCGTATATGAAAGAAGCTGGGTATGGCAGAATCATCAACATCATCTCTACTTCGGTGAAGCAGCCCATCAAAGGCTTGGGCGTTTCCAACACCATCAGGGGGGCCGTGGCTAATTGGGCAAAGACGCTTTCCTTTGAACTGGCTCCCTTTGGCATTACAGTAAATAACGTGCTGCCCGGTGCCACACTTACTGCCAGGCACCACTCGCTTATTGTAACCAGGATGCAGAAAACCGGCCTCCAAAGAGAAGAAATCGAAAAGGAAATGCTGGCCGGCATTCCAGCCAACCGATTTGCGGAACCTGCCGAAGTCGCTGCTGCCGCTGCGTTTCTGGCATCGCCCGCCGCAGGCTACATCAACGGCATCAACGTTCCGGTAGACGGCGGACGATTAGGTAACCTGTAATCAATAAGAAGCAAAGACCTTTCCCCTCAACACCCGTGAAACAGAAGAAACTCAACTTCTACTTAAGCCTTTACCAAGCCGTTGGGTTTTCGCTCACCTCCATCATATTGACCATCCTTTTTATAAAAGAGGGAGGCATGGCGGTGCTGCTCATCTTCTTTATGGCGCTTCTGTTTCTGCCGTTTCTGCTGCTGTCCATTTCAGAACTTCTCAAACCTTTGCTCGGGAACCAGAACCTCAAGCTGTGCATCTACCTGGCGCTGGCTTTTCTTGTTCTCCCTGCGTTGGCCCTGCCTTTCTTCTTTTATTTGGGCGGATTCCTGATTGCGGTGTTCTGCCTATGCTTCGCCGGACTGGTTTGGTTCCTGAAAGACTGGCACCATAAACTGTTAGCGATAAACGTGCTCGGAGGCCTAGTCCTTTCAGCTATTATCGTGTATCTCTTCTGGAGTACAGCCAACTATATGAACTGACCTCGGCTTTTCGTGATGCCTCCTTTCAGAACTGCTCTTTAGATAAACAACTGCTGTATGCTGCACCTCCAGAACTACATCAACGGCACCTTCACGGCTCCCATCTCTGGCACCTACCTGCCCAACATCAACCCGAGCACCGGCGAGGTGTATTCGCAGATTCCGGATTCTGACGAGCGGGATGTGCAGGTAGCAGTAGAGGCGGCGCAAGCGGCGTTTCCGGCCTGGTCTGCGCTTTCCGCGGAGAAACGGGGCCGTTTCCTGATAAAGCTCTCTGAACTGATTGACCAGAACCTGGAACGCTTAGCCGAAGCCGAAACCACTGATAACGGAAAACCGCTTTCGCTCTCCAGGACCGTTGACATTCCGAGGGCCAGCAGCAACCTGTTTTTCTTCGGGACGGGTGTGCAACACTTCGCGTCCGAGGCCCACACCATGGAAGGCGTGGCCGTGAACTACACGGTGCGCAAACCGCTGGGTGTAGTGGCCTGTATTTCCCCGTGGAACCTTCCCCTGTATCTGTTCACATGGAAGTTTGCCCCCGCCCTAGCCGCCGGAAACTGCGTGGTGGCCAAACCCTCTGAGATCACGCCGTACACTGCCCATCTACTGGCGGAACTGTGTATAGAGGCCGGACTGCCCGCGGGCGTACTGAACATCGTGCACGGCACCGGCCCCAAAGTGGGCGCGCCACTGTGCGAGCACCCCGAAGTGAAGGCCATTTCCTTCACCGGCGGCACCCAAACCGGCAAAACCATCGCCCGCGCGGCGGCCCCAATGTTCAAAAAACTCTCGCTGGAATTGGGTGGCAAGAACGCCACCGTCATCTTCGCCGATTGTGACTTCGAGAAGACCGTGACCACTGCCGTGCAGGCCGCCTTCGCCAACCAAGGGCAGATCTGTCTCTGCGGCTCGCGTATTTTAATAGAACGTCCGCTGTACGCGCGTTTCAAGGCTGCTTTTCTGAAAAAGGTCGAAAACCTGCGGGTCGGTGATCCGCTGGAAGCGGGCTCCAACATGGGTGCATTAGTCTCGGCCGCGCATTTGCAGAAAGTGCAGCAGTACATCGCGCTGGCGCAGGAAGAGGGCGGCACGCTGCTCTCCGGCGGCGAACGCGTGCACCTGGAGGGACGTTGCGCGAACGGATATTTCCTCCAGCCCACCGTCTTTGAAGGACTTTCGCATACCTGCCGCACCAATACCGAGGAAATCTTCGGGCCGGTGGTCACGCTGATGCCTTTTGACACAGAGGAAGAGGCCCTCACCTGCGCCAACTATACGCAATACGGCCTCGCTGCTTCCGTCTGGACGCAGGACCTTACCCGCGCCCACCGGGTGGCGCACCAATTGCAATCCGGTATTGTGTGGGTGAACACCTGGCTCCTGCGGGATTTACGCACGCCCTTCGGAGGAACCAAGCAAAGCGGGGTAGGCCGGGAAGGCGGCTGGGAAGCCCTCCGCTTCTTCACTGATCCGCAGAACGTGTGTATCAAGCTTTGATGAATGAATGATTGAGTGAATGCTTCTATTTCTTTAATTCCAACATTCAAATATGGCGCGGAAGTTACTTCCGTGACTTACAAATACTTTTTAGTTAGGCACGGAAGTAACTTCCGCGCCATAGAAAGCCTCTACTGAAAGGTATTTAGGAGCTGTTTTTTCTAAAACACTCCTAAAACGAACGTTCCTTCGGCTGTCTCCTATCCAAAATAATTGTCTAAATTTAACGCTACGAACTTTCTAACAAACCGAATGAAACATAGAATGAACCGCTGGCTTGTAGCGGCATCCTGCCTTTTAATGGCGGTGAGCACCCAGGCTCAGCAGAAACGAGACTTTGATTTAGACGACATTTTCCGGAAAGGCACGTTCCAGGCCAAATCGGTGTACGGCGTGAACTGGATGCGCAACGGCCAGTTCTACTCCAGCCAGGTAGCCGACCAGGCCAACCAAGCCGTGGACATTGTGCAGGTAGATGTGACTACTGGTCAGCCGGTGAGCACCATCATTGAGGGCGAGGCCATTCAGGTAAACGGCAAGACGCTGGAGTACGATGATTACAGCTTCAGCGCAGATGAGACCAAAATCTTGTTCGAGGCCGAGCACGAACCCATTTACCGCCGCAGCAGCAAAGGCCATTTCTACGTCTATGACCGCGCCAGCAAGAAATTGCAGAAACTGAGCCAGGGCGGCAAGCAGAGCTACGCCACCTTCTCGCCGGATAATAAGTACGTGGCCTTCGTGCGCGACAACAACCTGTTCTACGTGGACCTGGCTTCCATGCAGGAGCGCCAGATTACCACCGACGGCAAGTGGAACTTTATTATCAACGGCGGTACGGATTGGGTGTACGAAGAGGAATTCAGCTTCGCGCAGGCCTTCTTATGGTCGCCGCAGGGAAACCAGATCGCGTTCTACAAGTTCGATGAGAGTCAGGTGCCGGAGTACAACATGCAGATGTGGGGCCCGCTGTATCCGCAGGACTACAAGTTCAAGTACCCGAAGGCCGGCGAGAAAAACGCCACCGTAGCGATTTACACCTTCGACCTTGCATCGGGTAAAACCATGAAGATGGAAACCGGCACTGAGGCCGACCAATACATTCCGCGCATCAACTGGACCAACACGCCTAATTTGTTGTCCATCCGGCGCATGAACCGCCTGCAGAACACGCTGGAGATCCTGCACGCCAACACGCAGACCTGCCAAAGCAAAGTGGTTCTGAAGGAAACCGACAATGCCTACATTGACATCACCGATGATTTGACGTATTTAGCCAACGGCAAGCAGTTTGTGCACAGCTCGGAGAAAGACGGTTTCAACCATCTCTATCTGTATGACATGAACGGCAAGCTGGTGCGCCAGATCACGAAGGGCAAGTGGGAAGTGAGCAGCTTCTATGGCGTGGACGAAAAGAACAACGTGGTGTATTTCACCTCCACTGAGGCTTCGCCGATGGAGCGCCATTTGTACAGCATCGGGTTGAACGGCAAGAACAAGAAAAGCCTTACGCCAGCCAAAGGCACGCACACCATAAACCTGAGCCGCGATTTCAAATACTACCTGGACTACTACTCCACCATCACCACGCCGCAAGTGGTAAGCTTGCACACCTCAGACGGCAAGCAGATTAAGGTATTGGAGAGTAATGAGACCCTGAAGAACACCTTGGCTACCTATAACCTGCCCAAGCCCGAGTTCTTCCAGTTCAAGACCTCTGAGAACGTGACGCTGAACGGTTACACCATCAAGCCCGCTGATTTTGACTCGAACAAGAAGTACCCGGTGCTGATGTTCCAGTACAGCGGCCCGGGCAGCCAGGAAGTTGTAGACAGCTGGAGAGGCCGTAACTACTTATGGCATAGCTACCTTACTAAGCAAGGCTACATTATCGCGGTGATTGATAACCGGGGTACCGGCGGACGCGGCGCGGAGTTCAAGAAGATGACATACGGCAACCTGGGCCACTATGAAGTCATCGATCAGATTGAAGGCGCGAAGCATTTGGGCAACCTGCCGTATGTGGACAAAAGCCGCATCGGGATCTGGGGCTGGAGCTTCGGGGGCTACATGAGCTCGCTGGCCATCACCAAAGGCGCCGATGTGTTCAAAGCCGCCATTGCGGTGGCTCCGGTAATTAACTGGCGCTTCTATGACTCTATTTACACCGAGCGCTTCCTTAAACTGCCGCAGGACAACGCCAAAGGCTACGACGACAACTCGCCCATCACCCACGCGAACAAACTGCGCGGCAAGTACCTGCTCATCCACGGCACCGGTGATGACAATGTACATTTCCAGAACTCCATTGAGATGACGAACGCCTTGGTGAAAGCCAATATTCCGTTTGAGAGCGCCTACTACCCTAACCGGAACCACGGCATCAGCGGCGGCAACACCAGCATCCACCTGTTCACCAAAATGACCGAGTTCGTGCTGCGGAATTTGTAGTCTGCCCTTACTCCTATAAAAACAAAGCGCCAACTCTTTTCAGAGTTGGCGCTTTGTTTTTATAGGAGTTTCTGGACCCTTTTCACAAGATGGTCACTAAAAACCCAGTCGTACAATTAGCTTTGAAAACTGGCCCGCTGCAGGCGGTCGTTAATGGCGCGGCCTAAGCCTTGCTCGGGCATGGGTTCTGCCAGGATGAGGTCAATGGGTTGGGCGTCCAGGGTGCGGAGGGCGGAGAAAAGACCGCGGGCGGCTTCGCTTAGATCGCCGGAGGCAGAGAGCTGGATTTGCTGTTCACGTGGAACTTCAGAATAAATTTGCTGCAGCGAAATCACCCCAGTCCGGGAAGGATCTGTTTTCTGCAGGTTTTCTGAAATATTGCCCAAAAGCACCTTTTTGCGGGGCGAGTAGTGGCTGCTGAGCATGCCGGGGGCAGCAGGATTAGAAGACGAGGTTTTCACTTGGACTTTGGAGATTTGCACCACTTCCTGCAGGTCCTCCAAGGCCAGACCGCCTAACCGAAGCACCTCCACCTCATCGCCGTTCAACCGGAGAATGGTGGACTCAACACCTACCTCGCAGGCGCCGCCGTCCAGAACATAAGGGATTCGGTCACCCAATTGGTCTTGTACGTGGTGGGCAGTGGTTGGACTCACATACCCGAACGGATTAGCACTGGGCGCGGCCACCGGAAAAGGCAACTGCCGGAGCAAATCCAGCGTGAGGGAATGGTTAGGGATACGCACGCCCACCGAGTCATGGCCCGAGGTCACCAGCAGCGGCACATGCTCAGCTTTGGGAAGAATGAGCGTGAGCGGCCCTGGCCAGAAGCGTTCAGCTAGTTTATAGGCGGCATCCGGCACCTCCCGCACAATTCCGCTGACCTGGGAAACTGCGTGGGTGTGCACAATGAGCGGATCAAAGGCCGGTCGGTTTTTGGCCTCAAATATTTTCACTACTGCTGCCTCGTCGTAAGCATTTGCGGCAAGGCCGTACACGGTTTCGGTGGGGATCGCCACCAAATCGCCTTGCGTAAGAAAGGATACTGCGCGCTGTAAATCAGTGCCGATGTCTGCCATAGTACTATGATAATCCTGCAAAGCTACTACGATGTTCTCTCATTTACAGCCGGGAAATCTGTTTTAAGTTTGTATTAAGAAAAACGGCTCTAAAACAGAAAGCCCTGCGTGCGGGCAGGGCTTTCTGTTTCTCAAGTATTCATTTCTGATTACACTGTCTCTTTCTGGTACAGTTTAGCCAGGGTAGCTACGGCGTAGTCAATCTCTTCCACGGTGTTGTATTTGCTGAACGAGAAGCGCACATTGCCCCGCTCCATGTCTGAACCAATGGCGCGCAACACGTGAGAACCTAGATCCACGCCGCTGGTGCAGGCACTTCCGCCCGAGGCAGAGATCTTGTTGATGTCTAGGTTGAAAAGGAGCATCTCGTTCATCTCAGATACCGGCAAACTTACATTCAAAACGGTGTACAGGCTTTTGTCTCCCTCGGCGGAAAGGCCGTTGAACTGCACGTCTTCAATCTGCTCGCGCAGTTTAAAGATCATGTGGTCTTTGAGGCGCTGGATGTGCTGATGGTGCTGATCCATATCGCGGTACGCGATCTCCAGGGCTTTGGCCAGCCCGATGATGCCGTACACGTTCTCGGTGCCGCCGCGCATGTTACGTTCCTGCGATCCGCCCTGGATCAAGGGATTGATCTTCACGGATGAATCTACATAGATAAAGCCCACACCTTTGGGTCCATGAAATTTATGGCCCGAGCCCACCAAGAAATTCAAGCCTAAAGCCTGCACATCATGGCGGTAATGGCCCATGGTCTGCACCGTATCTGAATGGAAGATGGCGTCATACTTCTTGCAGATATCAGCGATGGCCTGGATATCGTTCAGGTTCCCGATCTCGTTGTTGGCGTGCATGACAGACACAAACGTGCGCGGCTGCGAAGCCAGGGTCTGCTCCAGATGATCTAGGTCCAGCACGCCGTTTTCGTCTACCTTCAGCAAGGTCAGTTCCACCTCACCTGTTTTCTCCAGCGCCTCCAGCGAGTGCAGAACCGCGTGGTGCTCCAAAGGCGAGGAGATGGCGTGCTTGATGCCCAGACTGCGGATGGAACAGATAATGGCTAGGTTGTCGGCCTCGGTCCCCCCGGAGGTAAAGAAAATCTCAGATGGCGATGCGTTGATCAAACCGGCTACTGTCTTTCGGGCGCCTTCAATGGCGGCCCGCACCTGCCTTCCGTGTGCGTGTATAGAGGATGGATTTCCGTAGTGCTCCAGCATGAAGGGAGCCATTACTTCAAAAACTTCTTTGTCTATGGGCGTGGTAGCCGCATTATCTAAATATACACGCATGAGGAAACTTACTTTTTACAACAACAACAGGTGAAACAAGTCCGGTTCATAGGAAGCCTTCTTAGGAAGAAATAAAAGCTATGGATTTATTCGCTTATGATTTAACGGTGATAATTTCTTTGATGTCACCGATGATTTTGTTGGCCAGGTGGTCTGCGGTGGAAAGGCTATCTGACTCGGCGTAAATCCGGATGATAGGCTCGGTGTTGGATTTCCGCAGGTGCACCCACTCTTTGTTGAACTCGATCTTCACGCCGTCAATGGTGTTGATGGGTTGCTTGGCGTAATGCTTCTGCACTTTGCCCAGTACCGCGTCTACATCAATGTCTTTGGTGAGTTCGATTTTGTTTTTGGAGATATAGTAGTTAGGGTATTTGGCACGCAGGCGGGAGATGCTGAGCCCGGTCTTAGCCAAATGCGATAAAAACAGCGCAATACCTACTAAAGCATCGCGACCGTAATGCAACTCAGGGTAAATGATACCTCCGTTGCCTTCGCCCCCGATGACGGCGTTCTGAGCCTTCATCATGTTCACTACGTTCACCTCGCCCACAGCAGAGGCAAAATATTGCCCACCGGCTTTTTCGGTTACATCTCGCAGGGCGCGGGTAGACGACAGGTTAGAAACAGTGTTTCCGGGCTGATTTTGTAAAACGTAGTCTGAAACGGCTACCAGGGTGTACTCTTCGCCAAACATGCTGCCGTCTTCGTTCACCAGCGCTAGGCGGTCAACGTCTGGATCTACCACAATACCCAGGTCAAACTTGCCTTTCTCCATCACGCGGGCAATCTCGCCCAGGTTCTCGGGAAGCGGCTCTGGGTTGTGGGCGAAATGACCGGTTGGGTCGCAGTTTATTTTCTCAATATGTGCTACGCCTAGGGCCTCTAGCAGCATAGGCACGGCAAACCCACCACTGGAGTTCACAGCGTCTACCACTACTTTGAAGTTCTTGGCTTTTATGGCCTCTACGTCTACCAGCGGCAGATCAAGAATGGCTTTGATATGCTTTTTCAGGAATTTATCACTCTGGGTGTACTTGCCCAGCTTGGTAACCTCGGCGAACTGGAAAGACTCCTGCTCAGCCAGATCAAGTACCAGTTTCCCTTCGGCATCGTTAATGAACTCGCCGTGCTGGTTCAACAGCTTCAGGGCGTTCCACTGCTTGGGGTTATGGCTGGCGGTGAGGATGATTCCGCCGCCGGCTTTCTTGGCTGGCACGGCCATCTCTACGGTAGGCGTGGTAGACAAACCTAAATCAATCACGTTAATGCCTAACCCTTGTAGCGTAGCGGCTACCAAGCGGTTCACCATTTCGCCAGAAAGGCGGGCATCACGGCCAATAACAATGGTATCGTTTTTAGTTGTTTGTAGTACCCAGGTGCCAAATGCCGCCGCGAATTTCACTACATCAACTGGTGTGAGGGCTTCCCCTACTTCGCCACCAATTGTACCTCTAATTCCTGAAATTGATTTTATAAGTGCCACTGATTCCAATTTTTGAACACGCAAAAGTAGTAAAATTGAAATGAATCAATGCAAAGAAGAAGACAAAGGTGTCTGCGTACCGCTTAGAATAGTACTCCTATAGCCCTGAGCCAATGCAAAAATCTGCCAAATGAACTCCATGAAAGAACGTATTCATTGTAACTTAAAAGCAGGAAGCCGCCTTTCAGAAAACTTCTTTTCCCTTGAGGGCTAGCTTAGCTCACTTGCAGAAACTAATGCGTTTCAAGCCTCTTTTCACGGAAACAGGCCTAAAAACAGAAGCCCGTTAGCGAGTTTTAAGGCCGAACACCATCTTTTTGCCTGAAATACGCAGGATAAGCCCCTTCAGAAAAACCAATCTTTATTTTAGGCGTTCTCTCAGAATGGGGCTCTGTCAACACATTCAACCCTCCAGAAGAACCCGCCGCCCCGCACGCAGAAAAATTTTAGATATTTTTATTCTACACGTATGGAATTCTGATGAAGCATGCATCATGGTAGAAAATAAACCGTTCCTGGCCCGGACAAGGTCTTCGCCGGAACGTAACTTGTTTAAAGCCTGCTTTTCACAAAAGGGCGTTAAAACAGGTTAGCCTTTGTACCCACGGGAAAGATTATGGTTTGTTGTGTTACTGTTTTATTAAGAATGCATGCAGAGCTCATGAATTGTTAACAATACGTTTATCTTTGTTAGATGGAAACCCCTGTAGTACCCGCTTACACCCGCCAAGCACAGCTTGACGCCTTTAGTCGTCTGCTGGATATCTTAGATGATTTGCGTGAAAAATGTCCCTGGGACCGGAAACAGACCATGGAAAGCCTGCGGCACCTCACCATTGAGGAAACCTACGAGCTCTCTGAGGCCATCCTCACCCAGGACCTCCCGGAAGTCAAAAAGGAGTTAGGCGATGTACTGCTGCATTTGGTTTTCTACGCGAAGATTGCTTCTGAACAAGGGGAATTTGACATAGCAGAGGTGCTCAATGCCCAATGCGACAAGTTGATTTTCCGCCACCCGCACATTTACGGTGACACCAAAGCAGACACTGAAGAAGAGGTCAAAAAGAACTGGGAAAGCCTGAAACTGAGAGAGGGCAATAAATCGGTTTTAGCCGGCGTTCCTTCATCGCTTCCTTCCATGGTAAAAGCCATGCGCATCCAGGAGAAGGCCCGCGGTGTTGGATTTGACTGGGATGAACCCTCCAAAGTTTGGGAAAAGGTAGAGGAAGAATTAGCTGAGTTCAAGGCTGAATTTGATAAGCCCCACTTAAGCGACGAAGACAAAGCCAAAGCCACCGATGAGCTAGGCGATGTGTTCTTCTCCCTCATCAACTTTGCCCGTTTCCTGGACCTCAACCCAGAGGAAGCCTTGGCTAAAACCAACCAGAAGTTCATTAAGCGGTTCCAGTACCTTGAGACAGCGGCAGCTAGCCAAGGAAAGAAACTAAGCGAAATGACCCTGGCCGAAATGGATGTCTATTGGAACGAAGCGAAAACAAAAGGCTAGCCAAAGGAGTAATACCAAAATTCTTAAGAATACCCTAAATATATTGTACTTTTGCAATAATATTTCCGGTATAATTTGATATTTTGCGTTTAAATCCCTAGGCTTGTATTTAGGTTGCTCCTAAATTGATGTAACTCCTCAAGACAATTAACAGTTGAAAGGGAATTATTAAAGCTGAAAGAGCATTTAAATTTTTAACAACCAATTCATTATCAACAACTAACAAAGTAACACAAACAACTAAACCTAAATTTTTAGAAACAATGGAAAAAAAGAGTGCACCTGCAACTGCAAAACCAGCACAACAAGAAGGCAAGGCAGGCTCAATGTTCGCAAGCATCGTAATTCCGGTAGCCATTATCGCTGCTGTTTGTATTTATCTGTTTATCCTTGGTAACGGAGCTAACTTTGAAGGCGGAGATAACGCCAATCACCCACTTCCAGGCAACATGCTGGGCCAGGTGTACAAAGGTGGTTTCATCGTGCCAATCCTGATTGCGATCAACATTCTGGTAATCACTTTCTCAATTGAGCGTTTCTTAACCATCAACAAAGCAAAAGGCGGTAAAGGCCTTGAGTCTTTCGTGAGAAGCGTGCGTCAGAAAATGAACGCCAACGATATCAATGGTGCTATCGCAATCTGTGACCAACAGAAAGGTTCAGTAGGCAACGTGGTGAAAGCCGGTTTGCTGAAATACCAGGAAATGCACAACGAGCACGGTATGACCAAGGATCAGCGTATCCTGGCTATCCAGAAAGAGATTGAAGAAGCGACTGCTCTTGAATTGCCTATCCTGGAGAAAAACCTGGTGATCATCTCTACTATCGCCTCTATCTCTACCCTGGTAGGTCTGATTGGAACGGTATTGGGTATGATTAAAGCGTTCGCGGCTCTTGCAACTGCAAGTGGTGCTCCAGACGCAACCCAGCTGGCAAACGGTATCTCTGAGGCCTTGATCAACACAGCCCTTGGTATTACTGGTTCTGCCATCGCTATCGTGGCGTACAACTTCTTCACCAGCAAAATTGATGAGTTGACGTACAGCATTGATGAGGCTTCTTACAGCATCATCCAGACGTATGCCGCTCAGCACACTGAAAACAACAGAATCTAATTGAACTTCTAACTTAGAAGGAAAAGATGCCTAAAGTAAAAGTACACAGAACCTCTCCATCCCTGGACATGACGCCCATGGTGGACCTGGCATTCCTTCTGGTAACGTTCTTCATGCTTATTTCGAAGTTCGCGCCAGAGGAAGTGCTGGTGGTGGATACGCCGTCTGCAACAACAGAAATCAAAGCCCCAGATGCCAACGTGATCACGATCAGTATTGGTAACGATGAGCGCGTTTTCTTTGGGGTAGACGACAAAAACACTAAACTGAGACTGATAGATAAAATAAGTGAGAAATATGGAGTGGGCTTCACGCAGCCAGAGAAAGAGGTTTTTGCTTCTTTGGCTTCGTTTGGAGTTCCAATTTCCCAACTTAAGTCCTATCTGGCTCTGAAACCCGAAGATCAGAAAAAGGTGAACCAACCTGGTATTCCAATTGATTCTACTAGAAACGAGTTAGGTGACTGGGTGCAATTAGCCCGTTACTCCAACCCACAGTCTATTGTAGCCATCAAAGGAGACCAAAAGGCCCGTTACCCAATTGCTGGTCGTGTGATTGAGATCTTGCAGGAGAAAAACGTAAACCGTTTCAATCTTGTGACGGATATGGAAGTTAAACCTGTTATTAAATAACGAAAGGGAAACGACATGGCAGAAATACAACAGCAAGGCGGCGACGAAGGCGGTAAAAAGCGGGCCAAGAAAGGCTCTACCAAGGTGGACATGACCCCCATGGTAGACTTAGGCTTCCTGTTGCTTACCTTCTTCGTAATGACCACCACGCTGGCCAAGCCGCAGATCATGGAGATCAACATGCCGGTGAAGCCAAAGGACAGACAAGAGCAAAATGAATTGAAGGCCTCTAACGCTTTCACTGTTCTGCTTGGCGCCGATAACAGAATCTTCTTTTACCGTGGTTTGCACCAGCCAAACATGAACATCATCCCGCAAGTGGAAGAAAGCAACTGGTCTGGAACCGGAATCAGAAAAACAGTTCTGGAAGCCACTCGCGCCAATCCAAACCTGGTAGTGCTGATCAAAGCTGATGAGACCTCTTCTTACAAGAACCTTGTGGATATCTTAGACGAGATGAGTATCACCAACACGCAGAAGTACGCCGTGGTAGAGTTGGATAACGCAGATGCCGCTTTACTTAGAAACGCAGAGAAAGGAGGAGGAGCGCAATAATGGATAATCAACGTTTAGCAACCGCAACTCTTGATGATATGGTCTTTGAAGGCCGTAACAAAGAGTATGGAGCCTACATGCTTCGTAAACTATACACGAAGCACGTTAACCGGGCAATTGTCATTGCAATCATTCTCTTCGTTCTCTTTTTAAGTATTCCTTTGATACAGTCAATGTTCAAAGACGAGGATGCAGTGACTGCCGCACCGGTAGTGAAAGTAGTGGACTTAGCCGCGCCGCCTTCCGTTGAGAAGGTTGTGCCACCACCGCCCCCACCACCAGATGCACCACCGCCCCCACCACCCGTACGTTCTACCGTTAAATTCACGCCTCCGGTAGTGAAGAAGGACGAAGAAGTACAGAAAGAGGAGATTCCGGATGTAAAAGAACTTCAGAAAACAGACGCCGGTACTGAAACCGTGAAAGGTGACCCAACCGCACCGCCAACCCTTGAAGGGATTGAAAGCGGTACAGGCCCTGCCGGTCCGGTACAGGAGGTTTTCGAAGACAAAGTTTACATTGCGGTAGAGAAAATGCCTGAGTTCCCAGGCGGGATGGCAGCCATGATGAAATACATGGGTGAGAAATTCCGTATCCCATCGGCCGCTCAGCGGGCTGGTGCTGAAGGTAACGTGGTACTCTCTTTCGTAGTAGGCCCAACCGGTGAAATCACGAACATTGAAGTACTAAAAGGTCTTGGTTATGGTCTGGACGAAGAAGCCGTACGTGTAATCAAGGGTATGCCAAAATGGAGCCCAGGTGAGCAGAACGGTCGTAAAGTTTCTGTAAAATATACAGTTCCTTACCGCATCGTGATCAAATAACCAACACCTGTATTGGTTCTTTATATAAGAGCTCCGGAGACAGACATTCAATTAAGAATGGATTGTCTTCGGAGTTCTTTTTTACCAAACAGTCTTGCATTCACGTATGATTAGTTGAAGCTAAACCAGAAGCAGAATCATGAATTACTCTAGAAGACCCCAGCATTCCCAGCAGAAAAGCACCTATGAGAATGTCATGAAATATGTGTCATTGCTAATGGTGCTTTTATACTTTGGATTTGGTTTATACGTTCTTTTCTCTAGCGAGAAGCAAATCCCTTTCCCAAGAGATTATAAATATATATTTGGAGGGCTCCTCCTTTTCTACGGTTTGATTAGATTTGTGAGAGCGTACCAACAGTATTTTAAAAAAACCAGACGAAATGAAGAAGACTAACCTCTTACCTTTCCTGTTCTCTGCAGGTTTGGCCTTTGCGGCTTTCTCATGCGGGCAGTCTGGCAATAAGAATACAGACACCGCAACTTCGGGAAAGATCAAGATTACGGTTGACGAGTCTTACGCCCCCATTATAGAAGCCCAGATTCAGACTTTCCAGGGGATATACAAGTATGCGAACATTCAGGCAGTGTATAAACCCGAGGTCCAGGTGGTACAAGACCTGTTAAATGACACGGTTCGTTTCGCCATCATGGCCCGACAACTGAATGACCGGGAGAAAGCCGAATTTGAAAAGTTTAAAATCACCCCAAGGATCAATAAGATCGCCGTTGATGGGATTGCCCTCATCTTAAACAAAGAGAATACAGATACAACGCTTACTCTTCAACAGGTGAGAGATGTCTTCACAGGTAAGACAACTTCCTGGCGTCAGTTAGATCCTACGGCTAAAGATGGCAAGATTACTATTGTCTTTGATAACAGTAACTCAAGTACGGCCCGGTTTATTATTGATTCAATCAACCTGAAGAAACCATTGCCGCCCAACACCTATGCCTCTACCTCAAACTCTAATCTGGTAGATTACGTAGCACAAAATAGGAATGCGATTGGAGTAATTGGAGTTAACTGGATCAGTGACCGGCACGACAGTACCGCCATCAGTTTCCTGAAAAGGGTGAATGTGGTAGGTATTAGCGCAAAGGAGAACCCAACATCTGAAAACGATTTTATACAACCCTACCAAGGTTACTTGGCGCAGGGAACTTATCCGCTACGGAGAGAAGTTTTTATAGTAAGCAAAGAGGCACGGGCCGGACTTGGCACAGGTTTTGCATCCTTCATTACCGGTGATAAAGGCCAGAGAATCATATTGAAATCAGGCTTGGTGCCGGCTACAATGCCCGTTCGGATAGTAGGGTTCAGACAATAAAATTAACCAGAGTTTCACTAACACTAACAAACAACCAAATGATTAAGAACTGGAAGACGTATGGAGTTTTAGCGGCCGCATTCTTTACCGCCGCTGGAGCCTCAGCACATAACAATGGGCTGCGTCCTGGTAAGATGGAACAAACAGAGGTACAGTCCCCTCAGGAGCTGCTTGCATTCGCTTCTAATGCTGTACAAGATAACTCTGCCGCAGGCTTGGTGAAACAAGGGAAGGCAGCTCTTGAACAAAATAAATTAGCAGAAGCGCAGCAGTTGTTTGACAAAGCGTTGTCTATGACCAAAAACAAAGACAACAACATTAAGATTGCAATTGGCGAAGCCTACGTGACTTCTGGCGTGAAAGACTTGACTCCGGCCATCAAAGTACTGGAGGAAGCTACCAGTAAGGATACCAAGAACGCTAATGCCTTTGTTCTGCTGGGTGATGCCTACCTGCATAACAAGACGGTAGATGGTGGCAAAGCCATGGCCAACTACGACAAAGCCTTAGCCGCAGATAGTAAGTTCGCGAAAGCCCATTTACGCAAAGGTCAGTTGTACGTACAGTCGCGTAACTTCACCCAAGCCAAAGAAGCATTGGATGCTGCAGCAGCCGCTGATCCAAACTACGCTCCTACCTACCTTGAGTTGGCAGAATTGTACTACCGTGCAGAACAGTACCCTAAGAGTTCTGAGTACATCAAAAAGTATGTATCATTGGCAGAAAACACGCCGGAAACTCGTGCTAAATATGCCTCTATCCTCTACTTGACCAAGGATTACGCCAACGCCATGACAGAAATCCAATCTGTTCTGAAGAGCGATCCTAACAACATTGCCATGAACCGCTTGTTGGCTTATACTTACTTTGACACCAAACAGTACGACAAGGCACTTGAGGCGATCACTGCATACTTCAATAAGTATGATGAGACCAAGCGCATTCCTTCTGACTACGAGTACTATGCCAATATCTTGGTAGAGAACAAGAAACCACAGGAAGCTATTGCGGTAATTGAACAAGGAAAAAAATTAGACCCTAAGAATCCTCTTTACGATGATCTTCTGGCAAAACAGTATTTAAGCCTTAAGAATTACCCTAAAGCCATTGAGTCGTACAAAGCGAAATTCGCTACTACTCCTCCAAACAACACCGATCTGTTCTACTATGGCTATGCCCATGAGTTGAATGATGATTTCAAAACGGCAGATAGCGTGTACACCATCATCACAACGAAGAACCCTACCTATGCGTATGGTCACTTCTGGAGAGCGCGTGTCAACTATAGCCTTGACCCTGAAACAAAAGCAGGCTTAGCAAAACCTCACTATGAAGAGTTCATTAAGCTTACTTCAGGTGATAAAGAGAAGTACAAAAAAGACTTAATCACGGCCAACAATTACCTTGGCTACTACTACTACCTGAAAAAAGACAAAGCGAATGCTACTAAACACTGGCAAGAAGTGAAAGCCTTGGATCCTACCAACGTAGATGCCGCCAATGGTTTGAACGGACTGAAAGCAATGAAGTAGTCTCTTTAAGAACATAAAAAAAGCGCCTCTTAAAATTTAAGAGGCGCTTTTTTTATGTTCAAGGAAGGAATTAAAATGCAGGTTATATCGAAAGCTTTATCCAAGAGAACAGGATATAGACCGGAAAGGAAACTCATGTAATCCCATTCCACCAGGATTTCCATTCCACTAAAAGCATCAAACCCGGCAATTAAGCTTTTATCCCTAACCAAATTATTTCTCTATAATCACCCTCACTTCTTTCGTTTGACTTAAGAACTTAGTTCAAGTAAGCTGTTCATGCACTTGAGCAAAGCTTCCATTTGCTTTCGGCAAGGTTTTCGGAAAGTAGGCCTAAAATGAACCTATTCCAAATACTTCAACATTAAGGTATTCCAACTGAATTAACCCTACCAATAATCAGAAACAAACAAGTAGAAGTAATTATGAAGTAATCCCTCCAATGCTATTAGCTGTCATACAAGTTTAGGCTTGAATTCTATTCTGCAGTACTTGACCGTATTGACGCCATTTTTCCAAAGCAGCCGAAAAATCAGCGGGAAGTTCTGATTCAAAGAAAACAAACTTTTGGGAGGTGGGATGCTGAAACCCCAAGGATTTGGCATGTAAAGCTTGCCGGGGCAGCACGTCAAATGTATTCTGGACAAAGGCCTTGTAAGAACCGGTCTGTTGGCCTTTCAGGATCTTATCCCCTCCGTAGGTAGCATCATTGAACAGCGGATGCCCCAGGTACTTCATATGCGCCCTGATCTGGTGTGTGCGTCCGGTCTCCAGGTTGCACTTGATCAAGCTACAGTAAGTGAAACTCTCCAACACCTCATAATGGGTGATGGCATGTTTCCCGAATTCACCATCGGGATAAACTGCCATGACTTTCCGGTCTTTCGCACTTCGTCCTATATGACCTACGATAGTTCCTTTGGCCTGCGCTGGTACTCCCCATACAATAGCATAATAGGTACGTTCAATGGAGTGATCATAGAATTGCCTGGCAAGATGCGCCATGGCTAGGTCGGTTTTAGCAATCACCAACAGCCCCGAGGTATCTTTGTCAATGCGGTGCACGAGTCCAGGTCGTATCTCTCCATTTCTGGAGGTAGGGAGGTTCTGCAAGTAATACACCAATCCGTTCACCAGCGTACCAGACCAGTTGTTATAGGCTGGGTGCACCACCATACCTGCTGGTTTATTGATCATCATCAATTCCTCATCTTCATACACGATGTTAAGAGGAATATCCTCAGGAATGATATCAGTGTCTCTGGGCGGATTAGCCAGCGTGACGGTAATCACATCAAGAGGCTTTACTTTGTAGCTGGCCTTGGTAGGTTTGCCGTTAATCCTAACAGATTCAGCTTTGATGGCTTCCTGCAATTTGTTCCGGGTCACGTTAGGCAGGCGATCCATCAGGAACTTATCTAACCGGAGAAGCGCCTGTCCTTTGTCTACCTGAATGCGGTGGTGTTCATACAACTCCTCATCAGAGTCAGGGTTGGCTATTTCATCAAAGTCGTCTTCTCTGCCGTCTGGTAATTGCATGCGCTTTAGGCCTGTTTTCTAAAATATAGCACAAAAATAAAGAGCCGGTAACGATTATCGTCACCGGCTCTTATATATTCTAAGGGATACTCCTTATTTCTTCTTTTTAACAGGGGCAGCGTTTTGTACGGCTGGCTTAGGAGCAGTGGCACCTGGGCTAGCAGCTGAAGCAGCTGGTGAGCCTTTAGGAGCTGGAGTTACACCAAGATCTTTCAGAACCAGGTCAGTAAAACCATTTCCATCTTCTGGGCCATACAACAAAGCTTCGGCGGTAAAGATGTGGGTGAATCCGTTCTCTTTAGCCACTTTGTCAATAGACTTCTGGATTTTGTTCATTACTGGCTCAAGGGCAGCTTGCTCTTTTTTCTGCAAAGAAGCATCGGCGTTACGCTGAAACTCTTCAATAGAGGCTTGCAGAGTAGTCAACTCTTTCTCTCTGTCAGCTCTCACCACATCGGTCATGGTAGGGGCGCCTTTTTTGTAGACCTCTACTTTTTCCTGATAGGTTTTGTATTTGTTCTGAAGCTCTTTCTCCAATTGGCTGCTGTGGGCTTTCAGATCTGACTCAATCTGGCGGCTTTCAGGCAATTGGCTGATGATGTAATTGGCGTTGGTATAACCAATTTTAACGGTTCCTGTCTGTGCAAAAGAAGCCACACTTACGAGTAAAAAAGCGGCTACTAACAGAGATTTCAGTTTGTTCATTGTAAGTTACTTAGTTTGTTTAATTGTTTTTCTTTTTAACCGGGGGTGCTTTACGGGCGGGCGTTGCTTTCTTGCCTGGGCTGGTAGGGTTCTCAGAAGTAACTGCCCCTTCTGGTAGTGGTGGAACATCGGCAGGGTCGTCTACCAAAGCATTGGCGGGACGGGCACCTGCTGTATTCTGCTCTTTAGAGGCCAAGCCTAACTCTTCTAACACAAACTCAGTGTAATCATGCCGCGGATCTGTATACAGCATCACCACATCACCTGACTTGTCAAACATAAAATTTAACCCGCGTTGGCGCACAATCTTCTCCACGGCCTCAAACAACTGATCCTGCGCCGGTCTGATTAGTTCTTGCCTCCTTTTGAATAAAGAGCCCTCAAACCCGAACATCTTGCGCTGAAAATCCCGAAGTTCAGTTTCCTTGCGGTTTAACTCTTCCTGACGCTTCACTTTCATGTCAGGAGTCAACAGTATTTCCTCAGCCTGATAACTCTTTTGGAGCTTCTCTAGTTCCGCCCGCATGCCCTCAATTTCCTTTTGCCAAGCCTGAGATAGCTTTTCTACCTCTTCCTGTGCATTGGTGTAAGCGGGCATTTTTTGCAAGATAAAGCCAGAATCAATATAGCCAAAGCGCTGGGCACTTGCTTCTCTCCCTAAGAGAAAGAACAAGCTCATTATTAAAAAGCACCCTACCTTCTTCATCGCTTTTATCTTTATCAAATTCTGTTCCAATTATCTGATTTGCTGTCCAATGATGAAGTGGAACTGTCCGCCATTTGCGCCGGGGCGACCAGGCACAGTGTCAAGTCCCCATCCATAATCAAAGCCTAGCAAACCGAAGGCGGCCATGAACACTCTGGCTCCTACCCCTACAGAACGATATAATTTAAACGGATCGTATTCACGGTAGCTTCCAAAGTTGTTACCAGCTTCAGCAAAGCCCAGAACAAACACCGTAGCCGCTGGGTTCAACGATACCGGGTAACGCAGCTCAGCCACGTATTTGTTGAAGGCTATACCACCTGCTCCGTTTGGTGATATACTTTCATCTTCATAACCTCTCAAGCCAACGTAGTCTGTGGCCACAATGAAGGAACCACCTCCTAAACCGGAACCGCCCAATTTGAATCGCTCAAAAGGTCCAATTGTTTTGTTGGATCCATAGGTTCCAATGAAACCAAAGTGAGCTCGGGTGTTCAACACCAGTTTGCCATTGCCGCTCAAAGAATGGAACCAGGACGCATCAAACATCCATTTATGGAATTCTATCCACTGGAAAGAATTCACTCCGCTCTTGAACAAAGAGTAAGGCGGGGTAAAGGTCACGTTCAATCCGATAGAGGAACCGGAACGGGTGTAGGTTGGGTTGTCAATGCTGGAGCGGGCAAAAGAGGTGATGAACGAAATATTGTTCGCATCTCTTATTTGGTCTGCTTCAGCGTAGTTTTGGAAGATGGTAGAGCCATTGCTCATATTATACCTGAAGTAAGAGATTGAATTACTTAAGGTAAAATAGTCATCTGGCCACCGTAGTCTTCTACCCAGGTTTACACTGGCTCCAGAAATATCAATGAACGCATCCTGTAACTGGCCAAACTCATCCCGCTGATTAAATCTCTGGATAGACTTACTCAAACTTACGGTTAAGGAATTTGGCCGACGTCCGCCTAACCAAGGCTCTGTGAACGAAAGTGAGTAAGACTGGTAGCGTTTCCCGTTGGCCTGAATGTTCAAGGCTAACCGTTGACCGTCACCGGATGGGACCGGTCTCCATTGTTTCCAGTCAGTAGCTTTGCGCAAAGAGAAGTTATTCAGGACCAAACCTACGGTACCAACCGCACCAAGGCCACCACCCCAACCACCAGATAACGTGATTTGGTCATTCGGACGCTCTTCTACCGTGTACTGAATATCAACCGTTCCATTCTCAGGATTCGGAATAGGGTTCATCCCGATTTTCTCAGGGTCAAAATAGCCCAAGTTGGAAAGCTCCCGCTGCGAACGGATCAGAGCGGCTCTACTGAAGTTCTGCCCAGGCAATGTGCGCAGTTCTCTAAGAACCACGTGGTCACTTGTCTTGGTATTTCCGGAAACAGAGATGGAGTTGATAGTTGCCTGTGAGCCTTCGCTCAAGCGCATCTCAATGTCTATAGAATCACCCTCTACAGCTACTTCAACCGGCTCAATCTGGAAGAACAGATAACCGTCATCCATGTATAAAGAGGTGATATCATTGCCGCTTGGGTTATAATTAAGGCGTTTATCCAGTTCCTCACGGTTATAGATATCACCTTTGTTGAGGCCTAACACTCTGGCCAACATGGCATCATCATAAAGGTAATTTCCGCTCCAGGAAATGTTGCGGTAGTAATAGCGCCGGCCTTCATCTACCACAAGCTTTACTCCTATGCGATCATCGCTGATCTTGTAGATAGAATCAGAAACGATGGTGGCATCACGGAAACCTTCTGAATTATAAAAATCAAGAAGAAGCTTCTTGTCTGCCTCAAACTCAGTTTTATTGAATTTGGCTCCAGTGAAGACTTTATAGAATTTCTTTTCTTTTGTCTTCTTCAGCTTCCGCTTCAACTGGCTTTCACTAAAGACCATTTTATCATCATCGCTCCAGATTCCAGCCAGAAAACCGGCTACCCCACTCTTCTGGTCTTCACCGGTGGCTGCGTTGATCCGCTCGATGTCCAGTTGGCCAATACGCACTTTCTCTCCTTTGTCTACCCTGATTTCAAGGGCAACACTGTTGGCGATTACTGAATCTGGTATTTGGCGAATGACTACCTGGGCATTCAGATACCCTTTATCCTGGTAAAATTTCTGAACAGTGGTACGGGTAGAGTTCAACAGGGCGTCTGTTACCACTCTTCCCTTGTTCAAGGCAATTGATTTCTGGATATCCTCAATCTGAGCCTTGGAAGCTCCGGAGAAATCGAATCGGGATAATCTAGGGCGTTCCGTCAAAAAGAAATCAAGGTAAATCACATCTCCCTCAATCTTAGTGGCACGCACATCTACCCCACCCAGGATTCCTTGGTCCCAAAGTTTCTGGATAGCCCGGCTGATGGCATCTCCTGGCACATCTATTTCATCCCCGATCTTTAACCCCGTAAGGGAAATCAACGTAGTAGGATCTAGGAACTTGGCACCACTTACTGTGATGCCCCCAATCTTATATTTCTTGGGATTAGCGTAGTCAACGGAGGTGGTTGCATTGCTGCCGCCAACTCCCAGTCTGATCTGCGCAGTGGCAGTTATACCAGACATCACTAAAAGGCATAACAGCCAAAAGTACTTACTCATTAAGAATGTGCTTTTTGTAATTGTTCGCTTGTTTTCCCGAAACGACGTTCTCGTTGCTGGAAAGCAAGTATGGCTTCATAAAGATGTTCTTTCCTGAAATCGGGCCATAGCAGGTCTGTGATATACAACTCTGTATAAGCCAATTGCCAAAGCAGAAAGTTACTGATCCGTTGCTCTCCGCTGGTTCTGATTAAAAGCTCTGGGTCAGGCATGCCTGCGGTATTCAAATAGCTCTGCACCGTGCCCTCATTAATAGCCTCTGGCTGTAACTCTCCTGCTTTTACCTGGGCCGCCAGCTTTTGAATAGCATTAACCAACTCCCAACGACCACTATAGCTCAAGGCTAGCACTAAGGTCATTCGGGTATTTTGGCTAGTAATCTGAATGGCTTCTTCCAATTGCTTTCTGCAAGCCTGGGGTAAAGCCGACAGATCTCCAATAGACTGCAACCGGATATTGTTTTTGTTCAGAGTCTCCGTTTCCTTGCGGATGGTACTTACCAAAAGCTGCATCAGGGCTTCCACTTCATATTTTGGCCTTGACCAATTCTCGGTGGAAAAAGCGTAGAGTGTTAGGTACTTAATCCCGATTTCTGCCGCAGCCTCAACGGTTTCGCGCACAGCGGTAATGGCATTTTGGTGACCAAAAATCCGAAGGTTCCCCTTTTTCTTTGCCCATCTACCGTTTCCATCCATGATAACGGCAATATGTTGGGGCAAATTGCCTGTGTCTATCTTTTCCTTAACGCTCATTAAAAAGAAATTTCAATGCAATTTAGGAAAAGCTTTGCACATTATGCCTATTCTACTTACCCTTACTGTTTTTACCAGGCCCAATTGGACAGTTGATCTTATAGAAGGTGTAGGAAAGGCTTACTCCGTTGTAGAAGTATAGGTCTCTGCTGTTCGGATTCATGACCTGCTCGTTCTGATCAGTGAGATTGTCAAAGTCGTCGGTAAACAGGACTCTTACTCCGGCTTCAAAGCCTAAGTTCCAATGCTCAGAGAGGGCATATTTGGCTCCTACCCCAACTGGAACAGCCAAAGCAAAGGCAGTTCTGTAGGCTTGCTCTTTGTCTGCGTTCTCTGGGTAGATTCTACTTGGCTCAATAGCGGTAGTCTTATTATTGAACACTAAGCCGGCCACACCTACTGTGAAATAAGGAGTCCAGCGTACGTCGCGCCTGAAATCATAGTAATCCATGAAGTTATAGTCAATCCCTGCGCTTAGCTCAAGAAAACTAGTAATGACAGTAGCCTGTCTATACATAGACAGTGGTAACTCCCTGGCCAGAAAGGACGGATTATCTGTTAAATCTTCATCTTCTGCCTTGATTCGGCCAATGAGCAAGCCTGCTTTCCAGGCAAGGGCATTGGAAATGTCTTTCTTGTAAAAAAGGTTAAGCGCAGGTCTGTTACTTCTTAAACGGTAACGGGGGGCAATGTCACCTTTATATACTACTCCGCCAATGCCAATACCTAGTTCACTGGTGGTTCTTGGCTGCCCTGTTTGCTGCTGCGCATGCGCAGGTAACACAAAAAAAACACTCCCTATTTGTACCAAGGTGCAAATAAGGAGTGTGCGTACTGTTTGTAAAATCATTTACTCAAAATCAGAAGGTGTTTCCGTATTAACGGAATTTAGGTCCTCTTCGTGCAGGAGTCAAGATATAATTTAAAGAAAAACCTGTAGTGATGTACCAGTCATCATCAGACACGTCACCTCTTTGGTCTCCTTTGGCACCGTATCCTGCTAATCTGCTGTAACCGTTTTCTGTGATAATTGGATACTGGCTAGCACGTGAGTTCTGAGCACTTCTATCAGAAAGAATTGCGGCAGCTGTGCTCAAATCGCTCTTATCTGCATACGTAGTACTTACATCGTCTAAGTAGTCAGTGAAGGTTTTACGCCAGGTGATCTCAAAGCCTAAATCCCAGTATCTAGCCAACTTGTATTTTACACCAAAACCAAACGGAATAGCGAACTGGATTTTTTTGTATGGTTCAGGATAACCTTCTCCGTTAGCATGTTGCCCTTCTGTTCCTAATGGCTGCAGTTCATACCAGCCTGCTGCCAGACGAGCATCAGTTCCGTCATAATAGGCTTTAGGGTTGTGGTGCAGTACAGCTACCCCGGCGAAAGCGTAAGGTGTGAAGTCTGGGCGACGCATGAAGGTTCTGCGGTTCTCAAACAAATCTACCACTCCTTGCACGCTTAACTCCTTGATGTCATTTCTGAAGCTAAGGTTACGCTTGAATCTTGGCTCGTTCTCTGGTTCAGAGAAATCGGCGCTTTTGCTATCATCTCCTGTTATTCTTCCCCAAGACAGGGCAGCACGACCATATATTCTGGGAGTGAATTTGCGGGTAAAATGTACCGATACGCTTGGACGGGTAGAGCTAAGACGTAAGCTGGTAAAGTCAGACTCAGGGGTTACATCGCCAAAATAATTCATGGCGTTTAAACTGATCCCTACACTGTTGTAAAGATTTCTCCTACTAAAACGCTGGGCTTCCGCTTCCGGAAGAGCCGCCATAAAGAGAACAAACAAAATTAAAGAAGTAGAGAAAAATTTTTTCATGCCATCAACTGTTACTGTATTTACTTTCAATTTGCAAAGCACGCTTGCTCTGCGGTGGACAAAATTATACCTTTTTTTATTACAACAAAGAAGTATATAGGACTTTTTTATATTTAAGTTCTATTTAATTGTTTCGCTGGTCAAGTCCCCAATGCATCTTTGTTCTAAGCGTCGTTAAAAAATTCACTTGATTCAATTTAACCAGCCTTGCATTAAAGTCCTCCCTCCTCACTGCCAGTTGAATAGAGGCATCTACCGGTTTAGACCTAGAATCTAAAGAAACCAAATATCTGGTACTCCGGCCTTCAATTTCGAAAGAAATTACACTTTTATCAGAAACCACCAGAGGCCGTACGTTCAAGTTATGAGGGCATACGGGAGAGATTACAAAATTGTTTGTTTGTGGCATCATCACCGGTCCTCCGCAGGAAAGCGAGTATCCGGTAGAACCCGTGGGGGTTGCCACTATCAGGCCGTCTGCCCAATAAGAATTTAAATATTCCCCGTCGATGTACGTATGAACCGCAATCATGGAGGAAGTATCGCGCTTTAATATAGAAAATTCATTTAACCCGAAGTTTTTCCCCTCAAACACATCCTGGTCGCTGTCCAGGTGGATTAAAGACCGATCTTCCAGGGTAAAATGTCCTTTCAACAGGGAATCAATGGCTACTTCCAAATGAGCATAAGGTACTGAAGCTAAGAAACCTAGCCTTCCCATATTTATACCCATAATAGGAATTTGCAAAGCTCCCACGTAAGTCACCGCATCCAGCAGAGTACCGTCGCCACCTAAACTCAGCATGTAGGTGACATCCTGCAGGTTAGTGTCGCGGGTGAAAACCTCGGCCTGCGGAGGTATACCCGTAAAGGGAGCCAGCGACTCTTCGAAATGATCTGCGACTGTAACCGGAATTCCCTGCCGGATTAAGATATCAAATAGCCGACGCACAAAAGGAATTACTTCCTCTTTTACAGGCTTACCGACTATTGCTATTTTCATGACCAGGGCTGCTCAAAGATATTGCAATTAATTCAATATCAAGACAAAGGTAGCAGGCGTTCGCCTATATAGGAAATTTAAATATTCAAGTATCTCAAAAGCATGTCCAGCCTGTCCTGATCTTCTGGGGCTCCGGAGACGTCCTGGAACTGGGCCGTGATTTTGTAGCCGAACCGCTCCAACGTGGCCACAATCCGGCTTAAGTCCATGGTATTGATTTTCAGGGTGAGCTTTATTTTGAAAATATCAACCTCGTCTGGCGAGACATTGGCACTGAGAATCTTGGCGTTGTTAGACTCTACCAGACGACTGATCTCACTCAAAGAATAGTCCCGCTCGGCCATGCACAGCACCAGAATTCCACCCTGGCCTTGAATAGCAGACATCTGCCCGAAGGCCGAGATAGTGTCATTGACCGTAATCACGCCTAGGTATTCCTGTAGATCGTCTAGCACGGGCACTACCTGCACCTTGTTCTTGATGGCAAGTTCCATCACGTTGTAAAAGTGCTGGTTCTGCTGCACGTGCACGTGCTCAAAATCAAAAGGAATGTTCTCTAAAACCATCTCGGGGTTCTTGGCCTCCAAGACATTTTCCTCGGTGACCAAACCCAGATATTTCCGGTTCTTCACCACGGGCAATTGGTTCAGCCGGAACTCATCCATCCACCGCACGGCTTTTTCCCCGGTGTCAGAGAGTTTGAGCGGCGGTACCATCTGGTTTATCAATTCTTCAGCTATCATACACAGCAGTCTTTAACAGGAATTCTTCTAAGATACTGTTAAAAGCGTTTGGATGTTCCATCATGGGGGCATGACAGCAGCAATCAATGAAGCGGAGCTCTGAATTCTGAATCAATCTATTGAACTCATGCGCGACCACGGGTGGCGTAATAGTATCGTTCAGGCCCCAAATAAGCAAGGTAGGAGCCTTAATCCCGCCAAGGTCTTTGCCCAGATTATTCCGCTGCGCCGATTTAGCGATGGAAATGATCCGGAGGACTTTAGGGTTGCTGTTGGTGATGTCAAACACTTCATCTACCAGGTCCTTTGTAGCCACGGCAGGGTCATAGAACGTGTACTCAATACGTTCTTTCACAAAGGAGTAGTTGCCCCGCTTAGGAAAAGAACCACCCATGGAATCTTCAAACAAGCCAGAGCTGCCGGTCAACACCAGGCGTTTCACATGCTCAGGACGCTTCAAGGCAAACTCCAAAGCCACGTGCCCACCAAGGGAATTCCCCAGCAAAGTGAGGTCAGTCAGGTTTTTGTGAGCAATGAATTCCTCCACGAACTCAACCAAGCCGGGAACGCTGGCCTGCGGCAAGGGCATCTCATACAATGGCATAAGCGGAATAACCACGCGGTAGTTCTTATGGAAATAAGAGACCACACCCTGCCAGTTACTTAGCGCGCCAAACAGCCCGTGCAAGAGCAACAGCACTTCGCCCTGACCTTCATCTATGTATTCAAACCCGCCTTCCTTCTTGATTTCCAAGTTCATGTGAGAGAATCGCTTGTATTGGTAGTAAGTAGAAACAATTATAGAGTTGTAATATTAGCAATATTCACCCAATTTCTGAGCATTTCCAGTCCATGTTGAGTCAGGGCGGCCTCTGGATGGAACTGCAAGGCGTACAAAGGCAAGTGTGCGTGCCGGAAAGCCATCAGTTCTCCCTCAGTTGTTTGCGCCAGAGGCACCAGGTCTGTCGGAGACTCCTGCACCACCAGCGAATGGTAGCGCACCACTGGTATCCTGGAGGGTAGCCCCGCAAAAATGGGGTCTGGCACACAGTCAATTTCCGAGATCTTGCCGTGCATCGGCCGAAGGCCTTTCTCTACCTTCGCCCCGAAGAACTGGCCCAGCGCCTGATGCCCCAGGCAAATTCCCAACATGGGCAGGCGGTCGTGGTAAAAGTCAATGACAGCGGGCATCACTCCGGCTTTCTCTGGTGTTCCCGGCCCCGGCGACAAGACAATGCCTTCCAGCGGCAGCGCTTTCAATTCTTCCAAGGGCACATCGTTCCGACGCACCTCTACTTCCACGCCCAGCTGCCGGAAATAATCATAAAGGTTATAGGTGAACGAATCGAAATTGTCTAAAAGCAACAGCACAGTGGAGAAACGCAGCGAAGAGAAAAAAGATATTCCTGCTTTAGGCCCGTTCTTGTCAAAACAGGCCTAAAGCAGGAACTTAATAAGTGATATTCAGACAGGGGCGGAATTTACCCATTCTTGCCTTCTTCCGTTTCAGCCCTGTTTTAGAGAAAACAAGCTCCAAACAGAAACGGCTCTTAGGCAAAGGATTCCAAGGCTTTCCGCCCGAAGGGAATGATCCACTGTACGAATGCCCACGCGTTGGGTGCGGCATCCAGGTAATACGGGTACACTTCTGACTTGCGCACGGTTTGAAGTGTTACATCCAGACCGGTAGCATTGGCGAAATAAACAAGCAGACAAATAGCGAATCCCCATTTGGCTGCCCCTACCAAAGCCCCGATGACGTTATCCATCAGCCCGAGGGGCGTGAGGTGCACGGCTTTTTTGATGACCATGCCAATGGCCCTTACCGCAAACCCAATCCCGATGAACACCACCAAATACGGCAAAAAGGGCAGGAACCCGGCTTTGTCGCCCAGCCATTCATGGATGGGTGGCGTGAGCAGGCCCACTATTTTCATCCCGAAAACGGTTAGGATGATCAAAGAGGCCAACGAAGCGATCTCCAGCACCAAGCCTTTGAAGAAACCCTTGAAAGCGCCGTAAGCCACGGGCAGCAGCAAAAACAAATCAAACGTGCTCACGCAAGAAGTAGAGTTAGGCGTTGGTGTTGTTCAGGAGGGCGTTCACGGCGTTGGAGATCGCGCGGCCATCGGCTTGGCCCGCCAGTTCACGGGAAGCCACGCCCATTACCTTGCCCATGTCAGAGGGTCCCAGGGCACCAACGCGTTGGATGATCTCCAAAAGACGCTCGCGCAGATCTCCCTCGTCTAACTGCTGCGGCAGGAACTCCTCAATAATGGCCAGCTCGGCTAATTCTACTTCCTCCAGATCAGGGCGGGATTGGGTGCGGTACACTTCCGCAGATTCGCGGCGCTGCTTGGCGGCTTTGGTCAGTAGTTTCAGCTCGGTGTCAGGGGTGAGGGCGGTCACGCCACCTTTCTCGGTTTCGGCCAACAGAATCTGCGATTTGATACCGCGTAGGGCTTGCAAACGCACTTTGTCTTTCGCCAACATGGCTTGCTTGATACCGGCTTCTACTTTTTCTTTGAGGCTCATAGTTTTATTTAGGTAAAGGTGCTGCGGCACCCGGGTCAGAAATCATTTAGGAAAGTGACGGCAAGTTTCTTTTATCTTTGCTCCATTCAATCCAAGGAACGCAAACGTAAGAGTAACATGACGAAACTGAGCGTAAATATAAATAAAATAGCCACGCTACGGAACGCGCGCGGCGGTAACCGACCAAATGTAGTGCAAACTGCGTTGGACTGCGAGCGTTTCGGGGCACAGGGCATTACGGTGCACCCACGGCCCGATGAACGTCACATCCGGTTCCAGGATGTATACGACCTAAAAGAAGTAGTGACCACCGAGTTCAACATAGAAGGCAATCCTACCCCAGATTTCATCAAACTGGTGTTGGCCGTGAAGCCCGAGCAGGTGACCCTGGTACCCGATGCCCCTGACGCCATCACCTCCAATGCCGGTTGGGACACCCTCAAGCACAAAGACTTTCTGGTAGACGTCATCAATCAGTTTAAAGCCGAAGGAATCAGGACCTCCATTTTCGTGGATCCCATCAACGCGCAGGTAGAAGGCGCCGCCCACACCGGCACCGACCGCATTGAACTCTACACCGAGGCCTACGCCCACGACTATTTAGCGAACCGCGAGGCTGCCGTAAAACCGTACGCTCAGGCTGCCCGCGTAGCCCAGCAGTGCGGGTTGGGGTTGAACGCCGGCCATGACCTGGATCTGGACAACCTGCGCTACCTGAAAGAACAACTGCCTAACCTGGCCGAGGTTTCCATTGGGCACGCCCTCATCTGCGACGCCCTGTATTATGGACTGGAAAACACCATTCAGTTGTACTTGCGCCAACTCAATTCCTAATGCCTGGTCTTTCGTTTACGGCCCCTTTTCTGAAAACCAGCCCTGAAACCAGCGCCAGGCTGCATTGTCTATGTTAGGCCTGTTACTGAAGATAACGGCCCTGGTCATAGCGGCGCAATACGGCGTGCGGTTCTATTCCTGGCTTTTCAGGAAACAGCAACGAGTGTTTTTTCTTTCGTCCATGCGCCAGTTCAAGATGGTGTTCTGGTCTTTGCTGAGTTTCTGGCTGGGCGGCACCATGCTGGGAATGCTGCTCAGAGACCAGAACGTGACCCCACTGGAAAGAGGCATCGCCATTAGCCTGGGCACCATGTTATTTCTATTTGCCTTGCCTACGTTGCTAGTGCATTTCCAGTATTGGCGCCACGAACGGGAAAATGCTTTGGAACTGGAAAAGGAAACCAACACTGCTTTGCTTTTGCAAACCAGCGGCCGGTATTTGCTGGACCAACAGCACATCAGGGAAATTACGCAGACTAGTTGCCTCTCTAAGCGCTTCTTCTGGAGTTCTTACCAGTACCTGACCCTCACCCTCACCGATGGACAACAGGTAAAAATTACTTCCCTGCTCATAGATTTAGAGCAACTCAAAGCCCTTTGGCCGCGCGTCCCCTACCAAACCAAAACGAAATGGGCCTGTTTTCTGTAAAACAAGCCAGAAACAGAACCTCGCACTCAATCCCTCCAGACCATGGAATTAAATTATAAAGTACTAGGCGAAGGCCAACCCCTCCTCATCTTACACGGACTTTTCGGCACGCTAGATAACTGGCAGACGCTTGGCCGGGAGTTCTCCAAAACCTTCAAGGTGTATCTGATTGACCTGCGTAACCACGGCCGGTCGCCCCATACCCCCGAGTTCAGTTATCAGCTCATGACCGATGATCTGCTGGAGTTCTTTGAACAGCACCAATTGGAGGACGCTTTCATCATCGGGCACTCCATGGGCGGCAAAGTGGCCATGAACTTCGCGCTGCAGCACCCAGAGAAGCTTTCCAAACTGCTGATCGCCGATATTGCCCCCAAAGCCTATCCGCCGCACCATGACGACATCATCACCGGTTTCCGGTCCATCGATTTGAATACCATCCAGAACCGCCAGGAAGCTGATGACCAACTGGCCCTGAAGGTGGATGATTTCGGGACGCGCATGTTCCTGCTTAAGAACCTGTACCGAAAAGACGACAACACCTTCGGCTGGCGGCTGAACCTGGATGCCATTGAGCAGAACCTGCATCAGGTCTTGAGTAATATTGCCTCTGAAACGCCTTTCACTAAACCCACCCTGTTTCTGCGCGGCGGCAACTCCCGCTACATCAAACCCGAGCAGGACCTGGCGCAGATTCAAAGCCTGTTCCCCAATGCTACCATAGAAACCATTGAGAACGCCGGCCACTGGCTCCACGCCGAGCAGCCCCAGGAGTTTTACCGCCTGACAATGGAGTTTCTGCAAAAGTAGAGGCTGCTTTCAGGCCATTTTGAGAATTCTGAACTCAAAACGAAAATAGTGCCTGAGCCAAGGTCTACCTAGTTCGCCCACAAGATTCTTCCAGGATGACCAAAGAGGAAGAAGCAGGAGGACAAAGGGAAATAACCCAGATTATAAATGGGGATTAACCCAGATGATAACAGGGAAAAGCTGCGCCACCTGTTTTAAGCCGCTTTTAGATAAAACACCGAAGAAACATGAGCACACCCGCCAAAGGCACCCTCTTCCTGATTCCAACCGTTCTGGCCGAGGACACCGCCTCAGCGGTCATTTGCCGGCAAGTAGCCGATGTCACGGCGCAGCTTAAGTACTTTCTGGTGGAGAATGCCCGCACTGCGCGCCGCTACATCAAATCCATCGCGCCCAGCCAAACCATAGAAGAACTGCAGATCACCGTCATCGATAAAAACTCTTCCGATGCTGAACTGACCGCTGCCTTGAAACCGATTTTAACAGGCCAAGATGCAGGCGTGATCTCAGAGGCGGGCTGTCCCGGCGTAGCCGATCCAGGAGCGGAATTAGCCCGATTGGCGCATCAGCACGGGGTAAAGGTAGTGCCGCTGGTCGGGCCCTCGGCGATTCTTATGGGTCTGATGGCTTCGGGGTTCAACGGCCAATCCTTCGCTTTCCACGGATATCTGCCTATTGAGAAACGCGACCGTATTCAAGCTTTGAAAGGGTTGGAGAAAGAGATGGCGATAAAGGATCAGACGCAGATTTTCATGGAAACGCCGTACCGCAACAAACAGATGATTGACGATCTGCTTTTGCACCTGAGTAAAGACACCAAGCTGTGCATCGCGGCCAACATCACCGGCTCTAATGAGTTCATCAAAACCCTCCGCGTCGCCGACTGGAAAGGAAAAGTCCCCGATCTGCACAAGCAACCCGCCATCTTCCTGATCTACAAACGCTGAGACCTTAGCTGCTTTAGGGCCGTTTTCTGAAAATCAGGCTTAAAATAAGTAAAGGCATTTGGGGAGAAGCTGTTTTCTGCGGGTAGTAAAGGGTATTTCCCGTAAAGCTAAGCTTTGGCGGTTCCATTTGTTTGCCTCTCTAAAAGCCGCCGCCGTTGGTGCGTGTTCTTACCAACAACTGAGACTACGCTGCCAACAAAAGGGCAACCACAAGAGATTGCCCTTACAAATCATTTTATCTAATTGAAAGGTATTTAGGGCCTTGTTTTCAGAAACCGGGCCCTAAACACTTTTTCTTATTTTGGCATAAGCCAGCCTTGCGGGTTCAGGTTGGTTTGGTTTTTCCATATCTGGAACTGAAGTTCAGAAGTACCCTCGGCATCGGTGTAGACGGTACCGATGTTCTGCTTGGCACTGATTTCCTGGCCTTCGGTCACGCTCACGGTCCGGAGCTTGGCATAAACGGTGAAGTATTCGCCGTGCTGCACCATCACAATGTTGTTCATACCCGGAATGGTCTGCACCGCCAGAACTTTCCCCCCGAAAATAGCCCGTACTCGCTCATTAGCCCCGGTCTGGATGTCGATACCGCGGTTCTCCACTACTACGCCTTTCAATACCGGGTGGGCCTGCCGCCCGAAGCGCTGGGAAATAAAGCCTCGTTCTACCGGCCAGGAGAAACGTCCTTTGTTCCCGGCGAAGTTTGAGGACAAGGCGGCGGCCTCTGGGGTAAGGGTCACGCGGTCGGTGCGGGAGACGGTAGCCTTGGTCTTGGCAGGTGCACTGGCACCGGTGGCTGGTTCATCTGGGGCAGGTTTTCCGGCAGCTGCGGCGGCTCTGGCGGCAGCGGCTGCTTCGCGGGCTGCTTTGGCTCTGGCTGCTGCTTCGGCGGCACGGGCGGCCCGGGCAATCTCTTCGCGCACGATATTAGCAATCAATCTATTCAACTGCTGCACCGCTTTCTGGCGCTGTTCTACCTCCTGCTTCAAGGATTGTTCCTGTTGGCTGAGTTGCTGAATAACCTGGTCCTGCTGGTCATGCATGGAAAGCAGGTTCTTGTTTTCATTCAGCTGCACATGCAGAAGGCTTCTCTTCTGCTTTTTCTGGGAGGTAAGGGTATTTAATTGCTGGGTCAGGTTCTGCTGCACTTCCTCAATGGCGGCTGCCTGCTTTTTACGCGCCTCAGTGTATTGGCGTAGGTAACTCATGCGGCGCATCATCTGGTTAAAAGAATCTGAGGCGAACAGGAACATGAGCTTGTTGTAGCTGTTAGCCGTCTTTGAAGCCGCGTAAATCAGGCGGGAATACTCTTTTTTGAGTTTTTCCAGATCAGTCTGGGCATCGGCTACCTTCTCTTCGGTGGTGCGCAGGTCACGGTTGAGGTAAACGATCTCTGAGGAAATGTTCTTGATGACGCCTTTTTGCACGGTGATCTTTTCCTTGATCACGTTCAATTGTCCCAAAGAAGCTTGCTTTTTCTGGGCGGTTTCCTGTAAGATGCGGTTGGCTTCCTGAATGCGCTTGAGGTTAGCGTTTTTTTCGCGCTCCAGCTGGGCTTTACTTTTCACCGGAGCTTTCTTTGCTCCTGATTTAGAAGGGGTACGGGTGGTCTTTTTCTGCTGAGCCTCAGCAGAATTGAACCCAATCAAGAAAAAGAATAAAAAAAGATAAAGTAGCCCCGCCCTATTTACGTTCATAGTTCGAAGGTACTGAAAAAGGGAAATCGAGAGAAGTTTCAGACGTAGAAACCTGTCTGTGCTTCACGGCCACCACGGTGGTTTTTGCCGTATTCCCCTCGGGCTGCTGGATGGAAAGCAGCATGGCCATGGCGAATGGTTTCCCGTTCAGATCCTCGAAATCCTGGTAATCTACGGTCATGAAATCCTTGGTCTGCAGATTGCGCACCTCGGTGCGTTTCAGCTTGAACTTGGTGGTATCCACGAACTGGTCTATTTGCAGGTTGGTGCGTAAGCTACGCAGGTGCTGCACGGGTCCTTCCTGCTCCAGCTTTTCCCGTCCGTTATCCCCGGCCACAAAATTCCCGATCAGGATGTCCTGCAGCGTTTTGAAGTCTACGTCTACGTTGTAGCGTTCCTGCAGCATGTTGTAAGAACCCACAAAATACTCGTCTTTAAGCCGATTCACGACATACACCGAGTCTGGGGTAACTTTCAGGCGGGCGGCCTCAAAACCCAATGCCTGCACAGAGGCCCAGATGACCTCGTTTTTCTTCATGCGCAGCGTGAGGTTGGCGTTGATCTTGGTGCTTTCGCTCTGCACCTTGCCTTTGGCCGAGAAGAAGGTATAATCTGTGTTTACTACGTTTACTCTGTTAATGCTTTCCGGGGCTACTGCTCCTGAGGCGCCAGGCACTTCCTTTTTACCACATCCTACCAATACCAGCAAACTCAATCCTAACGCGTATATATAACTTTTACTATTCATAAAGTTTCTTGTCTTTAATCTTCTTGCTGATGCCCACGGAGGCACCGCCCACCTGGTTTGCGCGTACCCACTGCTTCAAAGCTAGGTCTCGTTGCCCCAGTTGGTAGAGTACATCGCCGTAGTGTTCAATGATGGTGGCATCTGAAGAGTTGGCCACGGCTTTTTCAAGCAACTTTTTGGCTTCCTGGTAATCTTTGAGTTTGTACAGCACCCACGCGTACGTATCTAAGTACGTAGGATTGTCTGGATATTGCGCCACCAGTGTACTGGCCAAGGCTTTCGCTTTTGCCAGGTTCTGCCCTCTGATGGACAAAAAGTAGCTGTAGTTGTTCAACGCATGCGGATTAGAAGGCTCTACCGCTAACACGGCTTCAAACGCCTGGTCTGAGAGCGCGAACTGTTCCATTGAATGGTAGGCATCACCCAATTGCAGGTTGAACTGTAACTGTAAATCACGGTTATTCCCAGCTAACCGTCTGCCGTACTCCAAGGATTTGGTGGCTTTGGGATAGTTTTTATTAATGAGGTGAGCTGTTCCGTTGTAGAACCAAAACATGGGCTGGTTCGGAAAAAACTCAAGAGCCCGTTCTGAGTGCACAATCAGGGAATCGTTCTGGTTCATTTCCCCATCAAGGAGCACAATCTGCTGCCAGATTTTGTAATGGCCAGGGTCCAGAGCCACCGCTTTCACGTAACTGTCACGGGCGGGTAATTTCTTGCCCGCATTCACATAAATATCGCCGGCTACGGCAAAGGCTTTGGCCTCCCGCGGGTGGGCACTGGTGGTCAGTTCCGCCAGTTTCATGGCTTGGGCTGCCACTTTCTCATCTGGTAAGCGCTTGATGTAATCTACCAGAATCTTCACTTTGGAGTCAATGTCCAGCGATGGATTCCCGAAGGCTTTTTCCAGTTGGGCATCGGCCTCTGCTGTTTTGCCTTGTTGTTGCAGAAGATCGGCTAGCATCAGACGGCCGTAGGCGTTATCCGGGGCTACGGCCAAGGCTTTGTGGGCCATGTTCACTGCTTCGGCAATCTTCTTGTTAGCAGCTAAGATCTCGGCCTGGGCCAACAGGTAACGGACTTCCTCGGGCTTAGAGGAAATCAGGTTTTCGCCTTCCTGCAAGGCTTTGGCCAGGTTGTTCTGTTTGAGGTAGATCTGCTGCTTTTTAAAGGAGATTTCCTCAATAAGGCCATATTTCTCTTCAATCTGCCCCAAGGTACGCAGGGCATCGTCTAACCTGTTTTTGGCCAGATACAGGTCTGTCAGGTTAAAGAGGTACTGTTCTGTGTTGGGTAGTTCCTGCGTGAGGCGGGCGTAGACTTTGATGGCATTTTCATACTCCTGCTGATTTGAGTAAATCTGGGCCAGCAAGAGATGGTAATACGGGTTTTTAGGCTCTAGCTCCAGCGCAGCTTTTGCAAAGGGCAAGGCGCCACGCACATTGCCCAGAAGTAAGCTGGTTTCTGCTAGCTTGTAATTGACCGCCGCGTTGGTAGGACTGATGGCATAGGCTCGCTGGAACCGGTCCAGTGCTTTGTTATGCTCTTCCAGGAGGAAGAACTTCATGCCTTCCAGAAAATAGGACTCACTTAGCTGCTGCTCTTGCGGGCTAAGGGTAAGAGGGGGAGTACCGGTTGTACCGATGGGCGAACCCTTCTCTTTTTTGCGCTCAGACTGGGCATAGCTTTTCTCACCCGCTACCACCATTCCGCACAAAACAGCCACTATCGTGAGTCCTCTCTTCAACATAAAATTAGATCTCCTGTCTAGCCACGCAGGGTGTTGTAGTCGCCTAAGCTCAGGTCAGCGGGCACCCCTTCGTATACAACGTAATTGCCTACCATTGAGTTAGCTATGTGGGCGTGGTTTACCTTACTGCTTTCCTGTACAATGCTGTTGCTGATCACAGACCCGCTTACCTGCGTGTTGTTTCCAATGGAAACGTGCGGACCCACCACAGAATTGTTTAATACTACATTTTCCCCTAAATATACCGGCGGTATAATAACACTGTTGTTCACCTGTGCGGTTCCCGATACAAGACCTTCTTCGTCTTTGATGTACTCCAGGTAGCGCTGATTGGTGAACACGGTAGAGTCTTTGTTTCCGCAGTCAAGCCACTCAGAGATCTGGCCGGGGATGAACACCGATCCTTTGCTCTTCATGTTCTCCAGAGCGTTGGTGATCTGGTACTCGCCTTTGTCTTTGATGTCATTGTCCAGCAGGTACTGCAACTCGCTACGCAGGTACTCGCCGTCCTTGAAATAGTAGATGCCTATGATGGCCAGGTCAGACACGAATTCCTGTGGTTTCTCCACGAACTCGGTGATATGTCCCTGATCGTTCAATTTCACCACGCCAAACGGACGCGGGTCTTCTACTTTCTGTACCCAGATGGTGCCCTCGGCGGAGGTATCTAGCTTGAAATCGGCTTTGAAGAGGGTATCGGCGAACGCCACTACTACGTTGCCTTTCAGGGCGCTTTGGGCGCAAAGGATGGCGTGGGCAGTACCCAGCGGCTGATCCTGGTAATGGATTGTACCTACGGCTCCAACAGACTCGGCTATCTTCAATAGTTTCGCCTCTACCTCAGCCCCAAACCTACCAATAATGAAGGCTACTTCTTCAATGGGCTCCTGGCACACCTTGGCAATATCTTCCACCAACCGCTGCACAATTGGTTTCCCTGCGATAGGAATAAGGGGTTTAGGAACAGTAAGGGTGTGCGGGCGCATACGTTTGCCCATGCCGGCCATTGGTACAATGATTCTCATAGTGTGTCTTAAAAAGGTTGCTTATAGTAAGGCCTACCTACGGAGATTTCGTATTTTGGATATAAAACTTTCCGTTTTCAGGCTATTTCTCCGAAAATATAGTAAAAACCGAAGATAATCAATTTAAAGTTTGCCGGTACTGCCATACCCGCCAGCACCGCGCTCTGTCTCGGTGAGTTCATCCACGGCTTCCCAGGCTACCCGTTCGTAGCGGGCCACCACCATCTGCGCGATGCGCTCGCCGTCTTCTACCACGAAATCAGCATCGGATAGGTTTACCAGCAAAACCTTGATCTCGCCGCGGTAATCGGCGTCAATGGTACCGGGGCTGTTTACAATGGAAATGCCGTGTTTGAACGCCAAGCCACTGCGGGGCCTGATCTGCGCCTCGTGACCCTCAGGCAATTCAATGGAAAGCCCCGTGGGGATGAGCGTGCGTTGCAAAGGTTTAAGCGTCACAGGAGCATCCAGGTTAGCCCGTAAGTCTAACCCGGAAGAATGTTCTGTGGCGTAAGCGGGCAGAGGGTGCTTGCCCAGATTGATAACTTTAACTGGAAGTGTAGTAGTCATAGACAGCTAATATACGAATTTATCTATTTAACGGCCTTAACCTGCCGCTGAAGGGGCTTTTCCACCACCCAAACTACCGCTATAAAGATCCCGCATAGCGCGAAATGGTACGCCTGCCGTAGCCAGAAATTCTCCATCTCCCACGCGTTGGCCAGCCAAATCAAAGCCGATGCCAAAAGCAGGTACCCAAAAATAGCTTTAATGGGATACGGCACCGGGAAATATTTCTGCCCAATCACATAACACACCACCGACATGGTAAAATAGCACAGGAAGGCCGCAATAGCGCTGCCCATGTAGCCCAGGACCGGAATCAACAGGAAATTCGCCACCACCGTCACAATCGCCCCGAAGATGGTGATATAGGTACCGTACTGCGTTTTATCAGTGAGTTTGAACCAGACGGTCAGGTTATAGTAAACCCCGTTAAATAGATAGGCTAGCAAAAGCACGGGCACTACTTCCATGCCCGTGCGATACGCTTTCTGCCCCAGGAAATACTGGAAAAGATCCAGGTTGGCGCTTATTCCCAGGTACGCCAGGGCGCAAACAATCACAAACCAGCGCATGACCACCGCAAAGGTCGCCGGCGAGTTCTTGTCTTGCGACTGCGAGAAGAAGAAGGGCTCCGCTGAATACCGGAAGGCCTGAATCATGAGGCTCATCATGATGGCCAGTTTGTAGTTGGCCCCGAAAATCCCGAGGGCGTCTTCGTTGCTCACCCCGGAATAGAAGCCCTCTGGGAGCCAGTCTTCCAGCATGAGCCGCGAGAGCATTTCGTTGGTGGCTCCGGCTAAGCCCATCACCAGAATCGGGAAAGCATACACTAGCATTGGCTGCATTTCTCCCAAACTAAGCTTAAAACGGAAATCTGAGAACTCTTTCCACAGCATGGGAATAAACAGCAGGTTGGCTATCATGTTCACCAGGAAAATGTACCCTACGCCCAACTCGGGATCATAGATGGTCTCAATGAAGGGCCTTAACTCAGCCAAATACTTGCCCTCGTACACGTGGCGGCAGAAAAGCAGAAAGAATAGGTTTCCGGCGATTACCAGGAAAATGTTGGTTAACCGAATAATGGCGAAGCGAACCGCTTTGTTCTCTAGCCGCAAACGGGCAAACGGGATGGCGGAGATAGCGTCTACCGCCATGGTGATGGCCAACCAAACGATATACTTTTCCCGTCCCGGGTATCCCAGTTGTGTTGCTATAGGAGAAGAGAACAGGAAAATAACAGCCGTAAACAAAAGGCTGGAAGTAAGCAGAAGCGTCTGAACTTTGTGGTACAGCGCTCTTCTATCTACCCCCGGTTTATTGGCGTAACGGAAAAAAGCTGTTTCCATTCCATAGGTATACACAATGTTGAGGAAAGCAACAATGGCATACAGTTTGGTGACAACCCCATACTCAGCAGGCGCAAATACCCCCGTGTACAGAGGCACCAACAAGTAGTTCAGGGCCCGGCCTACAATGCTGCTGAGCCCGTACGCTGCCGTCTGCCCCACCAGTTTCTTTGCAATACTCATATCAGGGAAATGGCAGGAAAGGAGGTGATGAAAAACTTCCTTTTCCTATTTACACCTGCTCCCGTTTCGGGCCTGTTTGGTGAAAACAGACCCAAAACGGGAGCAGGCAAATGTTTACGTATCTATTTGGCTTGGATCAGGATCTAAGACCTATTCTCCCTTAAACGCAGGTTTGCGTTTCTCCAGAAACGCCGAAGTTCCTTCTTTGAAGTCCTCTGACCCGCAGCAACGGCTGAACGAATTGGCTTCGGTCTGGTAGCCGTTTTCCTCTTTATCATACCAGGCGTTCACGCAGTCTACAATCATACCTACCGCCAGTGGCGCCTTGGCCACAATCTTCTGCATGATCTCCAGGCATTTGTCCATTAGGCCTTCGGGAGAGGTCACGTGGTTGACCAGACCAATCTCTTTAGCCTCGGCTGCTGTGATCATATCTCCAGTCATCATGAGTTCCATGGCCTTGCCTTTGCCTACCAACTGAGTCAGGCGCTGCGTGCCGCCATAACCGGGGATGATGCCAAGGTTCACCTCAGGCTGGCCGAAGCGGGCGTTTTCACTGGCTACCCGTATGTGGCAAGCCATGGCCAACTCACACCCGCCGCCCAACGCAAATCCGTTTACGGCCGCAATCACGGGTTTAGGGCTTTCCTCGATCATGGAAAAGACCTCCTGCCCACGCTCAGCGAAGCGGCGCCCGTTCACCTCGTTCAGCTCCGCGATCTCAGCGATATCGGCCCCGGCTACAAACGCCTTCTCGCCACTTCCCGTCAGGATAACGCCCCGCACCTGCGGGTCATCATACACTTCCTGCATGGCGGTGTTTATCTCCTTTACCGTCTCAATGTTGAGGGCATTCATTTTGTTTGGCCTGTTGACCGTTATAAACAAAATGCCGCCTTTGTTTTCCAGCAGAAGGTTGTTGTAATGGACCATGTTCTATCTTCTAAACGTGAGTTTCCCTTAAAATAAGAGGCGCAAATATAAAGAAATCCACACAGATTACTCTGCTTGCCCCCTACCCTTTAAAAATACTCTTCATGGCTACTTTTTTAGCCGAAAAGCTTAGGAAAGTATAAAATTTTTCGCAAATTTAAGTTCTAATCTCTGGAACAGATCCCCCACGTTTCGCGTTACACGGCATATTTCCTTTTCTCTTCGCAATCAAACCTATAAGATGAGTTTTTTCAGATATGTTGCATTTGCCATGGCGCTTATCCTTTTAGGAGCAAACGCGTCTGAGGCATCGGCGCAAAAGCCAAGAAAATCGAAGCGCGAGGCTGCCCGCCGGGGACCTGACGGCATCAGGAAAGGCCAGGTCTCTTCTGGTAACGTTGACCGCGAGATGCTGCTGGACCGCCAGAAAGCCGTTGCCTCGGCCAAGACCAGTGGCGGCATGTACTCGGGTCCGCGCTATTCCATGCCTGACAACAAATATGACACCGGCAAAGGTGCTTTCTCCATTGGGTCTTACAAGAACAAGACAGCTCCAAAAAGAGCCACCAGAACCCGTAAATCAAAGCGCCTCATTGACCAGGATAACCCCAACGGAAAGATGTACCAGCAAAGCCTGAACAAGCGCAACCGCAAGTTCCTGATCTTCTAGATCAGAGATATAGCTTCAAATGTAAACAGGAACGCCTCTTCTACTTTTAGGAGAGGCGTTCCTGTTTACAGCCCGTTTTGCGGAATCTAAGCCTAAAATGAAGTCTGTTATGAATGGCAGAGACACCCGTAGACCTATGGACACCACGAGGTCTTTGGGATACTACCCTTTCCTTCAGAATTGAATAACAAACCCTTTATTGCCTCTTTTCTTGAAAATAACCTTAAAACAGAATGTGCACTTTTTAACCAGGTGAATTGCTTCCCCAAACATATTCCTGCTTCTTCCAAGCCCCGTAGCGTCCGGAAGTCCTGCGAGTGTCTCTGCCGATGGTGTTGTCCACATAAATTCCCTTCATACCGAATTCTCTATGTTTCCACAAAAACAAGCCGGAAACCTAAAATAAAGAAAGCCCCACCTGAGAAGGTGGGGCTTTCTTTATTTTAAACTAAACTGTTGTTCAACTGAAGACTAAAGCGTCCGTTTGATCTCGCGCTCTTCGTACGCTTCAATGATATCCCCTTGGTTGAGGTCATTGAAGTTCTTGATGCTGATACCGCACTCGTAACCTTGGCGAACCTCCGCCGCATCGTCTTTGAAGCGTTTCAGGGCCAGGATCTCGCCGGAGTGAACCACGATACCATCGCGCACCAGACGAATCTTGGAGTTCCGGGTAATGGTACCATCGGTCACCATACAACCAGCAATTGTTCCCACTTTGGTGATCTTGAACACCTCGCGTACCTCTACGTTGGCAACTACCACTTCTTGTACAGTTGGCGCCAACATACCTTCCATGGCGTCTTTCACCTCGTTGATGGCGTTGTAGATGATAGAGTACAGACGGATGTCGATTTGCTCGTTCTCGGCCAGTTTGCGGGCATTGGAAGACGGACGAACCTGGAAACCAATGATGATCGCATCTGAGGCCGAAGCCAAAAGAACGTCTGACTCAGAGATCTGTCCTACGCCTTTAGACAGGATGTTCACCTGTACCTCTTCGGTAGACAGTTTCAGTAATGAGTCAGAAAGGGCCTCTACGGAACCATCCACGTCACCACGTACAATCACATTCAGTTCCTTGAAGGTACCGATGGCCAAACGACGACCGATCTCATCCAGGGTGATGTGTTTCTTGGTACGCATGCTCTGCTCACGCTGCAACTGCTGACGGCTCACGGCAATCTCACGGGCTTCACGCTCCGTCTCCATCACCACGAACTTGTCTCCGGCTTGGGGTGCTCCATCAATACCCAACACCTGGATCGGCATTGACGGCCCGGCTTTCTTGTGGCGCTTGCCTAACACATCGGTCATCGCTTTCACGCGACCATAATGCGAGCCTGCTACCAGAATATCCCCGATTTCTAACGTTCCGGTTTGCACCAGTACGGTAGCCACGTAACCACGGCCTTTGTCCAGGGCGGCTTCAATCACGGTACCCACAGCACGACGGTCTGGGTTTGCTTTCAGCTCCAGTAATTCTGCTTCCAGCAATACTTTCTCCAACAGCTCGTCAATTCCTTGTCCGGTTTTGGCCGAGATCTCCTGGCTTTGGTATTTACCACCCCACTCTTCCACCAGTACGTTCAACTGGGCAAGTTCCTCACGAATCTTGTCTGGGTTAGCGGTTGGCTTATCCACTTTGTTAATGGCAATCACAATAGGTGAACCGGCTGCTTGGGCGTGGTTCAAAGCCTCTTTGGTTTGCGGCATCACGCTGTCGTCAGCGGCTACCACAATGATAACCACGTCGGTTACTTTGGCACCACGGGCACGCATGGCGGTAAAAGCCTCGTGACCCGGAGTATCCAGGAAGGTGATGTCTTTCCCGGCTTCGGTGGTTACTTGGTAGGCACCAATGTGCTGGGTGATACCCCCGGCCTCACCGGCGGTTACTTTGGTTCTTCTGATATAATCCAGCAAAGAGGTTTTACCGTGGTCAACGTGACCCATGATAGTCACAATTGGCGCACGCGGTTGCAGATCCTCTTCGGCATCTTCTTCCTCTACGCCGCGGTTTTCATCGTCCTCAGTGGTAGCAAATTGGATTTCATACCCGAATTCATCGGCGATGATAGTGATCGCCTCGGCATCAAGACGCTGGTTGATAGACACGAACATGCCCAGGTTCATACAGGTCTTGATCACGTCGTTCACGCTCACATCCATCAGAGCTGCCAGGTCATTCGCAGAAACGAACTCGGTTACGCGTAGAATCTTAGATTCCAGCTGCTCCTGCATTCTGCGCTCATCGGCGGCGTCTGCCACGGCAGAACGTTTCTCACGGCGATATTTGGCACGGTTTCCTTGGTTACCGCCTTTACCACCGCTCAGACGGGCCAAGGTAGCCTTAATCTGATCCTGGATTTCCTTGTCTGTTAATTCGGCACGTGGGGCATTAGGTGCTCCCGTACGTTGTCCTGGGCCGCCCGGACGCTGACCCGGACCTCCGCCCGCTGGACGGTTGCCCTGGTAACCTCCGCCTCCGCCACCTGGACGTTGGCCTTGGCCTGGTCCGCCGGCACCGCCTTGGCGGTTGGCAGCCTGACCTGTTCCTAAAGGACGGGTGCTGGTGGCTCTATCGCCTGCGCGGTGTCCTTGCGGAGCTGCCGTTGCATTGCCGCCGGCTCCACCCTGAGCACCGGTTTTAGGCACTTCAATGCGTTTACGTTTCTTTTTGTCTCCTCCGCCTTGACCTTGTCCCTGACCTGGTTGACCTTGGCCTCCGGGTTGGTTTCCTCTGCGGCGCTCATCTGAAGACGCCACTGGTTTTCCGCCTTTCCCACGGCCACCGCTTACCGGTAGTTCAATCTTACCAAGAACGGTTAAGCCTTTCAGCTGGTCGGCCTGGGCTTTGATAGTGGTCTGTGGTACTTCTGGTGCCGCAGGCTCTGCTGGTTTCTCTTGCGCAGCAGGAGTTGCAGCGGCCGGAACAACCGGAGCACTTGGTGCTGGGGCTGGAGCAGCCGCAGGGGTTGTATCTGGGGCAGGAGCGACTGGAGCAGCCGGCTTTGGTGCCTCTGCCACAGGAGCAGGTGCAGGCGCGGGAGCCGAAACTTCTGCAGGCTTTTCTGAAGCAGCAGGTGCAGCAGGTGCCTTGGCTTCTACCGGCGCTTGTGGCGCCGGAGCAGCTGGTGCGCTCACGGGTTCAGGGGTGGCAGGTTTTGGGGTTTTTGCTACTACTGGGGCAGGAGCAGATGCCGCGGGGGCTGCAACAGTTTCAACGGGCTTTTCTGCTGCTACCGGGGTTTCTGCCGGTCTGCTAGGAGCCGCCGCGGCTGGAGAAGATGCAGGTGCCTCGACTACTGGAGCTGCTGCTGGAGCAGCTGGTGCCGGAGTTGCCACCGGCGCAGGCGCTGGTTTAGGTACTGGCCTTCCTTTTGCATCCAATTCAATCTTACCCAAAATTTTGATACCGGGCAAAGAAGAAGTGGCTGTAGCAGCGGCTGGCGCAGAAACAGGGGCAGAAACTTGCGGCGCTGGGGCGGCGGCTGGTTTTGGCTGCTCTGAGGCCTGCGTTCTTACCTGGTTGGATTTGATAAACATCTCCGCTTCAGGTTCAGCCTGCTTCTTAGGCTCGGGTCGGTGCTCTTGCTCAGCGGGCTTTTTCCCAGGAAGGTTCAAATCTGCCGCCTCGGCCTTGGCCTGCATAGAGGAAGCAAACTCTTTCGACAGCATATTGAACTGCTCCGGGGTAATTTTTGAAGTAGGTTTATTTTCGATATCAACCCCTTTGGCCTTCAAGGTATCCACCACAGTGGAGACGCTGATGTTCAAGGTGGTTGCTACCTGTTTAAGCCTCATCGTTCTTTCTTCTGACATGTTCAAATATGCTGTTATGATTTACTTTTAGTAGTTACTTGTTTCTTACTCATTAAAAGGATGGGCGGCCTTGGCGACTACGCGTTTTTGACCATATTCCCGGAAAACAGGCCCTAAACGGCTCCCATCCTTCCGGTCAGATCAAATAACCCGGCACATTAAGCGCACCACTAGTTGTTATTGCTTTCTTCTGAATCAAACTCCTGGCGGATGATGTTGAGCAGGTCTTCTACGGTTTCTTCTTCAAGCTCCGTTCTGCGCACCAAATCCTCCTTGCTGACGGCCATTACACTGCGGGCTGTGTCCAGACCTATGCGCTTCAGTTCGTCAATTACCCAGCTTTCAATCTCGTCAGAGAATTCTTCCAGGTTGATGTCCTCATCAAACTCTTCCGTTTCACGGAACACGTCAATTTCTAAGCCCACCAACTTACTGGCGAGTTTGATGTTCTGACCGCCTTTACCAATCGCCAATGACACTTGGTCTGGCTTCAGGAACACAGAGGCACGGCCGGTTTCTTCGTTTATCTTGATGCTGCTGATCTTGGCAGGGCTCAGCGCCCGCTGGATGTACAGCTCCATGTTGTCTGTGTAGTTGATCACGTCAATGTTCTCGTTCTCCAACTCCCGAACGATGGTATGGATACGCGAGCCTTTCATACCCACGCAAGCTCCTACCGGATCAATACGGTCATCGTAAGACTCCACGGCAACTTTGGCACGCTCACCTGGCTCACGCACAATCTTCTTGATGGTAATTAAACCGTCAAAGATCTCGGGCACCTCGCCTTCAAAGAGACGCTCCAAAAACTGGGGAGAAGTACGGGAAAGGATGATCTTTGGGTTACCGTTAATGATCTCCACGCGCTGCACCACCGCCCGTACCACGTCACCTTTGCGGTAACGGTCTTTGGGGATCTGCTCAGATTTAGGAATCAGCAACTCATTATCCTCATTGTCAAGAATCAATACCTCGCGGTTCCACACCTGATAGACTTCGCCGGAGATGATCTCCCCAACCTGGTCTTTGTACTTTTGGTACAGCAGGTCTTTCTCTAAATCTTTTACGCGCTGAATAAGCGTCTGGCGGGCGGTCAACACGGCTCTGCGGCCAAAGTCTTCCAGTTTCACCAGCTCAGATACTTCTTCGCCTACTTCAAAATCGGGCTCAATCTTGCGGGCATCTGAAAGGGCAATTTTATCATCGTCCCAGATGTCCTCTGAGTTATCATCCACGATTTCGCGGTTACGCCAAATTTCAAGATCGCCTTTCTCTACGTTCAGGATGATGTCAAAATTCTCATCAGTAGACCATTTCTTCCGGATCATTGTACGGAACACATCCTCCAAGATCCGCATCATGGTAGGGCGGTCAATGTTCTTGAATTTAGCGAACTCCGCAAACGACTCGATCAATACTGAACTATCCATGTCTTTCTTATTTAAAAGAGATTACAATCTGCGCTTTCACAATATCACTGAAGGCCACGTGAACGGGCTCCAGCAACGCTTTCTTATGTTTCTGTTTTACTTCCTCGGCAAACAGGATTCCGTTTTCCAGGACTTCTCTGATTTCACCGATTTTCTCTACACCTTCGGCCAGCGTTATTTTTACGAATCGGCCCAGGTTTTTGGCGTACTGCCGCGGCGAGGTCAGCGGAAAATCAACACCCGGCGAAGACACTTCTAACACGTAGGAAATTTCTTCTCCGTAGGCCTCTTCAATCTGCTTGGCTATGCGGCGACTGATCTTAGCGCACTGGTCAATGCTAATGCCTTGGTCACCGTCGGCAAGGATTGTGATCTTGGGCCGCACTGGCGTATCAGACACCTTCACACTTACAATGAACAGGTCTGGTTCTGGCAGGGCTGCCTGGGCGTATCCTTGTATTATTATTTCCTCTAAGGCCATTCGCAATCTGGATAACAAATAAAAAGGGGGACTCTCTCGTCCCCTCTAATTCACTTCAATCGCACAAATGTACAAACAAATCCACTGAAACACAAGCAACAGGGCATTATGTACGCTTTTAGATAATGTAAAAGGAAATTAGCACTGGGAAGAGCAGCCTTTCTCCCGCTTCCAAATTGTCAGAAAGTCGAGACCGCTAGTCTAGGAATTAACCAAGCAGATGTCTAAATAGTTCAAGCAGGCAAAGTTGGTTTCAGGGCCATTTTTGCGAAATAGGCCCAAACCGCAAGCGTTATCCAATTTGTATAATCACTACCTGCAGTATAGTGGCGAGTCATGAACAATACCGGCAGCAGAACTGCCAAAAAAAGGCAGCCATTTGTAGGCTGCCTTTGAAAAATATCAACTGTTTTGGGCATGTTTTTCTAAAAACATGCCCAAAACAGAAAAGCATTAAGAGAATAATTTGAATACCACAAAGGCCGAGGCATACGCCAGACCGGTCATGTAAAGCATCTGCAGAATGGGCCATTTCCAGCCTTTGGTTTCACGATACACCACGGCTATGGTACTCATGCACTGCATGGCGAACACGTAGAAAATAAGCAGTGAGAAGGCGCGCGCCGGAGTGAAGAACGGCTGCCCGAATTCGTCTTTCTCGGCCATCAGCTTTTCTTTGACAGTGGAGATGTTTTCAGAATCGCCTACGCTGTAGATGGTGGAAATAGTACCCACAAACACCTCGCGGGCGGCAAAGGAAGTCAGTAGGGCAATACCTACTTTCCAGTCATAGCCCAACGGACGGATGGCAGGCTCAATGAACTTCCCGAACTGCCCGGCGTAAGACGCTTCCAGTTTCTGCCCGGCAATGTGCGCTTCAGCATCAGCTTCGTTCAGTTGCAGGGAAGTCAACTCTGTTGTGGCGCGTTCCTCGGCTTGTTGTATGGCGTTACCCGGACCATAGGAAGACAGTACCCACAGAATAACGGAGATGGCCAGAATCACTTTACCCGCTTGGAATACGAAGGCCTTTACTTTCTCAATAATAGTTAGGCCCACGTTTTTCCAGCGCGGCATTTTATAGGTAGGAAACTCCATGATGAAGTAACTCCGCTCTTTCGTTTTGAGCACCCATTTCAACAAAGCCGCCGAAACGATGGCCGCCACAAACCCGATCAAATACAAGCCCATCAGCACCAAACTCTGCAGACTCAGGAACCCGAAGTAAAAGGTCTCTGGCACTACCAAGGCAATCATGACGGTGTAGATAGGCAGACGGGCCGAGCAGCTCATGAGCGGCGTCACGAAGATGGTGATCATCCGGTCTTTCCAGGAGTCAATGGTGCGGGTAGCCATGATGGCGGGCACGGCGCAGGCCACGCCTGAAATAAGCGGCACCACGCTTTTACCGTTCAACCCGAACTTGCGCATGATTTTATCCATCAGGAAGGTCACGCGGGCCATGTAGCCGGTTTCTTCCAGAATGGCGATAAACGCAAACAGAATGGCAATCTGGGGCACAAACATCAACACGCCGCCTAATCCGGCTAGCACTCCTTCAGTGAGCAGGTCCACCAAGGGTCCATCGGCCTGGGTGTGAATCCAGGCGTTGAGCGTGGCAATTCCGGTATCTATCAGATCCATGGGGTAAGCGGCCCACGCAAAGATTGCCTGGAAGATCATGAACAGGATCAGGAAGAAAATCAGGTACCCGAAGATCTTATGCGTGAGAATCTGATCCAGCTTGTTGCTGAACTGCTCGTTGTTCTCGGCCTTGGTCACGCGCATGGCATCCAGGAGCAGCCCGTTGATGCGGGTGTAGCGCTCTACCGTTTCTGCGGCCTGCAGGGCATTGGAATGGAAGCCGTATTTTTTCACCAACTCCCCGATGTACTCTTTGTCATCCTCAGAGAGGAAAGACAGTTTGTGGTATTGGTGCGCGTAATGCCACGCCAGGTAATCGTTGCTCAGTTCAAAGTAGTACCTGATCTGCCGCACCATCACCAACAGGTTTTCGGGGATGGGGAAGAAGGTGGTTTCAGGGGCCTCTATCTCCTGGGAAAGAAGAATCTTAAGCGCCGCCAGTCCACTCCCGTTACGGGCATTCACCGGAATGACCGGTACCCCCAACTCTTTCTGCAGTTCAGCTACGTCAATTTTCACCCCATGCTTCTCGGCGACGTCTATCATGTTCAGAGCCAGTACCGCCGGAATTTTCAGGTCCGCGAGCTGGGTGAACAACAGGAGGTTGCGCTTCAGGTTAGAAGCATCGGCGGTGATAATGAGAACGTCTGGGTAAGAGGCGGATTTTTTGTCGTGGAGCAGGTCAATGATCACCTTTTCATCCAGCGACTTGGGATACAGGCTGTAGGTGCCTGGCAAGTCAATGACTTGTGCCTTCAGGTTAGGCGTGAGTTGGCTGATGCCGGTTTTCTTGTCAACGGTTACCCCGGGGAAGTTTCCTACCTTTTGGTTCAGACCGGTTAAATGGTTGAACAAAGAGGATTTACCGGAGTTAGGATTCCCGATGAGGGCAATCTTAGCCACCTTGCGGGACGGAGTGGTAAGCGTATGGGGAACGGAGGCGGGGGCCGGCGCAAGAACTTCGGACATAGACTAAGCCTTTAACTTGATGGTAGCAGCTTCGTCTAAACGCAAGGAAAGGGTGTAATCGTTCACAATAATGGTAATGGGGTCGCCTAAAGGGGCGCGGCTGTTCAGTTTCACTTCTTCGCCGGGAATACAGCCCATCTCCAGCAGTTTCAAAGACATTTCGGGATCAGTCAGGCAACAGATGACGCCCTTCTCCCCTATCTTCAGATCCCGCACACTCTTCTGCTCTTCTTGCACCTTTCGTTTCCTTATTTAGACTTGTTATAAACAGTTGCAAGGTACAAGGTGTTCCTAATGAATCCAAAAAGAACCCGAAGTTTCGCATCACCATCAATTACTTGCATTGTTTTTGCTTGTATTTCTACTGATTTTTGCCTAATTTTCGTGAAACCAACTAAAAACATGTCACTTTTCAGTTCTAACAACCCTGCTCTTAAAGAGGAGGCTTTTCTTCAATCAGCGACTCCTCAGACCCTTGATGGACCTACCATGACCCTGAACGGCACCATGGCCAAGTCGGCTTTGCTGCTGGGAATAGTACTGGTCTTTGCGGTTTTCTCCTGGGACCTGTTCGCCCTGATGGGCGTGCCGCTGCCGTTCCTGGTTTCTATTCCGTTGGTAGGCGTGGGCCTGGCGTTCCTGCTTGTTTTCAAAAAAGAATGGGCCGCCTACATTGCGCCTCTTTACTGCGCGTTGCAAGGTCTGTTCCTGGGCGGAATCTCAGGTATTCTGGAGACGAAGTTCCCAGGTATTGCCACGCAGGCCATGCTGTTGACCTTTACGGTGTTCGGCGGCATGTTGCTTTTGTACAGCACCCGCGTGATCAGAGCCACAGAACGGTTCAAGTCCATTGTCATGACGGCCACGTTCGGGATTTTCTGCTACTACATGCTGGGCTTCATTCTGCAGTTCTTTGGCGTTGAGATGGCTTTGATCCATAGCAGCGGCACAGCGGGCATTATCTTCAGTGTGCTGGTGGTGATCATTGCGGCCATGAACCTGATTATGGATTTTGACACCATTGAACAAGGCGTGGCATACGGCGCTCCTAAAAACATGGAGTGGTACGCTGCCTTCGGTCTAGCTGTCACCTTGATCTGGCTGTATATTGAAATACTGCGCCTGCTCTCTAAGTTGAATAGCCGCAACTAAACAACTTGCGTCTTCTACGCCCGTACAAACCTCTATATCAATCTTGTACGCGTATGCCGAAGACGAAAAAAGACCAGAAGAAAGAAGACCCATGCTGGAATGGCTATGAACAGGCCGGCATGAAAGACAAGGATGGCAAGAAAGTGCCTAATTGTGTCAAGAAGAAAGACTAACCCTTTATCATAGAAAACGCCACTGAACTTCAGTGGCGTTTTTGTTTCTGGTTACCAACCTAGCCTTCACCTGTGAGTTCTTTTATCAACTTCGGATCAAAGCCGACAAAGTAGTTTAGGTCCGTTTTTATAAAAACAGCCCCTAAACGCTATTCATTAAAGAATACCCGCTTCACCCGCGTGCTGACGTTGGTGAGCAGTTCATACGGAATGGTACCGATGCGGGAAGCCAGTTCAGTCAGCGGCAGCCCTTCGCCAAATACCAGCACTTCATCGCCGGCCTGTACGTCAAGACCCGTCACGTCTACCATGCACATGTCCATGCACACGTTCCCGATGATGGGAGCTCGTTGCCCGTTGATGAGCACCTCACCTACCCCGTTCCCGAACCGGCGGTCATAGCCATCAGCATAGCCAATGGCGATGGTAGCGGTTTGTTTATCAGTATCAGCGATGCCACGGCGACTGTAGCCTACGGTTTCGCCCGCTTTTATAGATTTCACCTGCGAAACGGTGGTTTTCAACTGGCCCACGGTCTGCAGATTGCCCTGCTCCTGCCCCGAAGATTCTACGCCGTACAAACCAATACCTAAGCGTACCATGTCAAAGGCAGCTTCTTCGCCAAAGCGCACGATGCCCGCTGAGTTGAGAATGTGTTTTGTCACAGCATAGCCCAGCGCCTGCTCTACCCGCGTGGCCATTTGTTTGAACTGTGCAATCTGGGCGTGGGAAAAATCATTGTATACCGCTTCATCGGCGCCAGCCAGGTGACTGAAAACGCTTTGCACCCGCACGTGGGGCACATGGTCCAGCACCTCCAAAGCTTCATCCAGTTCAGAAGGGCTAAAGCCGAGGCGGTGCATGCCGGTATCCAGCTTGAGGTGAATGCGGGGCGTTTTGGAGCTCTTTTTAGGAAAGTAGTCTAAAAACCGATGCAGCAGGTCTGGGGAATAAATTTCGGGTTCCAGGCTGTACTGCCGCATTTTCAGGAAGCTGTCTGGGCTGGGGTTCATGACCATGATGGGCAACGTGATGCCGTGCTCCCGCAGGGCAATGCCTTCATCGGCGTACGCCACGGCCAGGTAATCTACCCGGTGGAACTGGAGCAGGTTGGCAATCTCGTAGGCACCTGCCCCATAGGCAAAGGCTTTCACCATGACCATGATCTTGACCTGAGCCGGTACTTTGGTGCGGTAGTAGTTGAGGTTGTGCACCAAGGCATCCAGGTTCACTTCCAATTTGGTGCCGTGTATTTGCTGCTGCAGGGCGGCCACAATCTTCTCGAACTGGAACACCCGCGCGCCTTTCACCAGGATGGTTTCCTGCCGGAACGTCTCGGAGCGGAGTTGCCCCAGAAAAGAATCGGTGCCGAGGTAGAACTCGCTGCCGGCGGGGAACAGGTCCTGGTGTCGGGTGATGATGTCGCCAATCCCGATGACGCGGTCCACGCCCCGGGAGGTGATTTCCTGCGCCACCTGTTGGTAGAGGGTGGTTTCTTCCACCCCAGCTTCCAGCAGATCAGAGACAATCAGGGTTTTCCGGCCCCGGCGGGCTTGCTGTCCCAGCACGTCCAGCGCGATGCGTAGACCAGCCAGATCATTATTGTAGGTATCGTCAATGACGTAGCAGCCGTTGATAGCTTCTTTGCGCTCCAGACGCATGGCCACGGGATGCAGGCGCTCGAAGCGACTAGGTAATTCTTCGGGTTTTACGCCCAAGTACAGCAAGACGGCCAGGCAATGCAGCGCATTTTCCAGCGACGCCTCATCGGCGAAAGGCAGGGTGAAGTCCTGGCCTTTGCCATCGAACCGGAACCGGATTTTGGTTTTGCCGTGGTGCATTTCCAGCACTTTGAGCTGCACCTGCGCCGAGGGATGTTCATGGGTGCTCCAGGCAAAACCGGGCAAGCCTGTGGCTTGGGTTGCCTCGGCCACGGTTTTCTGGTCGGCACAGTAAATAAGCTGGGTGACGTGGTCAAAGAGCTTCAGCTTTTCTTCCAGCTTTTGGGCGGACGAAGAGAAACCTTCGTCATGCGCCGGACCAAGGTTGGTGAACACACCGATGGTAGGTTGCAGCACGCTGGCCAGATGCTCCATTTCACCTGGTTTGGAGATTCCGGCCTCGAAAACGCCGATGGTATGGCTTTCATTGATTTGCCACACCGAGAGCGGCACGCCAATCTGGGAATTATAGCTTCGGGGGCTTTTCACTACCCGCTCAGAAACGCTTAATAACTGCGCCAGCCACTCTTTCACAATGGTTTTGCCGTTGCTGCCCGTGACACCGATGACCGGAATAGAGAACTTGCGGCGGTGATAAGCGGCCAGCCGCTGCATGGCCTGAATGCTGTCACTTACCAGCAGCACATTGGCTTCAGGTAGGGCGGACAAGTCCATGACTCCAGAGGCGTCTTCCACCACAAACTGCCGCACACCGGCCGCGTAGAGCTCCGGAATGTATTGGTGCCCGTCATGGAATTCGCCCCGAATGGCGAAAAACACCGAGGAAACGGCATTGGCAATTTTACGGCTATCGGTGAGCAGGTGCTGTACGGGGTAGGTTGCGTTGCATTGTACCAACATGCCTCCCGTCACCTGGGCAATCTCTTTAAAAGTAAACATGATGCGGTTATCTGTTAATCAAATATACAACAGAAGAAATACTACCACACCTTGCCCTAAGAAAGCAGGCCCTAAGCCGTAAGAAGCATTTTTAACATTGTTTTCGGAAAAGGCGGTCAAAAATAGCCTGCACGTGAATCAGAGGAGCGGTTTTCCTGGGCACGACACACGATTAAAGGCAGAAACAGCTGCTAATTAGGCAGTACGCGCGGCAACTTCTACCTTTGTGTCCCTTAAAAAAATTGTTGTGAAATTTAGTCGTTACCATATTGCTGCCATCAGCGCCTTTCTCATCTGGGGATTTATTCCGTTTCCGCTTAAAGCTTTAACCGCATCCCCAAGTAGCCAGATTTTGTATTTCAGAATCCTGATTTCTGTCCTGACGCTGCTGGTTGTTTCTGGCACCACCCGCCGGGAGCAGTGGCGCCAAACGTTTGCCACGTACAAAGGACAGAGCCCAATCCTTAAGCGTCGGTTCATTTTGTTCACGCTCATGGGCGGTGCTTTACTTACTATCAACTGGCTGGCCTTTATTTATGTGGTGAACCACGTAGACATCCAGACGGGCTCTTTTTCTTACCTGTTGTGCCCTATCTTGACGGCAGCGCTCGGGTTCCTGATTTTGCATGAGCACCTGCGGGTGAACCAATGGGTATCGGTGGGCCTGAGCTTGATGAGCTGCCTTCTGGTGGGTACTGATTCTGTCTACAACCTACTGTTCAGTTTACTTATTGCCGCTTCCTACGCATTTTACCTCATCACCCAGCGGCTGCTCAAGGACTATGACAAGATTGTGCTGCTCACCTTGCAGTTGCTGTTGGCGTTCACCTTCATAGGGCCGAGCTACCCGTGGTTTGTGGGCGAAGACGCGCAGCCTATCACGGGCCATTTTGTGGGACAGATTGTGCTGCTGAGCTGGCTGTTCACGGTGATTCCTCTGTTTCTGAACCTGTATGCGCTCAAAGAACTGAAATCTGCCACGGTAGGCGTACTCATGTACCTGAACCCGATTATAAACTTCACCATGGCATTCCTGTACTTCGGGGAAGTGGCCAGCCAGCAGAAGGTGATTGCGTATGCGGTTATCTTTGCCTCGGTGGTGCTGTACAACCTGCCCATCGGGAAGAAAAAGGAAACTCCGGTCACCGCTTAATTTTCGCGCGTGTGCAACGTTTGGGTGGCTTTGGGGCTCTTCTTATAAAAGCAAGACCAAACCAAAATCAGCATCAAGATGAAAAGTAAACTCTTCCCTCTGTTCCTTTTGGCACTGGCTTTTGGCTGCGCCCGTCCAGACCTGATCTCGCCGGAGGAAGAGGAAGCCATAGTGCAAGCCCGCACCAAAGGCGCCACCATCCTGACGGTGAACAAACCCACGCCCATTGGAGGCTTGTTGGTGAACCTGCAGAAAATAGAAGACAGCCGATGCCCCAAAGAGGCGACCTGTTTCTGGTATGGGGTAGCAACGGCCACGCTTGAGGTACAAGATGCGAATGGGCTAAAAACGAACCAACGTCTTTATTTGGGAGGCCCATTGCCTGCTCCTGATAATCGTGGTTTCCGGGAAGCCGACACGGTGGTGGTACAACTCGGCAACAAGCCTTATCAACTAATTTTGAGCGACGTACAACCGTACCCTGATCTTAAAAACCCTTCTCCCAGTGAGAAGAAAGCCATGGTCTCGGTGCAGGCGTTGTAAGTTCACGTCTGTTCTTCAAAAAAGAAAACCCGCACATACTGCGGGTTTTCTTTTTTGAAGAGATTTCCTATCCATAAAACCAGGAGTTCTGCTTTCCTGCTCCTTTCCCAAAAACAATCCCAAATCAGAAAGCATACCTTAGGCCCTAAAAAGAACAAGCTAAAGCTGGAGAATGCCTTTTCCCTTTTTCAGAAGTATTTTATTTCTCACCTCTTTACTGTAAAGCAAAAATTGATAATTTCAGCACCCACAAACCCACCTATACCTGCCACCCAAAACCTTTCATTTAATGAAGAAGCCTCTGCTTAGAAGCCTGCTTTTCCTTTCTGTTGCTGCCCTCCCTGTATCCTGCGCCCAGGACAATTTTCAAGCTACCGCTACCCAGACTCCTGAAGCTTCGGTGAAGACCGTAAAAGTTGAGCTGCGAAAAGAGAACGGCCGTTTTCAGTTATACCGAGGCGGAAAGCCTTACTTCATCAAAGGAGCCGGCGGAAACCGATATCTCGATCAACTGGCAGCGTACGGCGGCAATTCCATCAGAACCTGGAGTACCCACAATGCCCAGCAAACCCTGGACGAGGCGCACAAGCGGGGCTTAACCGTGACTTTGGGTTTGGACGTGGCCCGCGAGCGGCATGGCTTTGACTACAACAACACCGAAGCTGTAGCCAAACAACTAGCCAAGCTTCGCGAAGAGGTGATGAAGTACAAAGACCATCCGGCCTTGCTGGTGTGGGGCATCGGGAATGAACTGAACCTGAGTTACTCCAACCCCAAAGTGTGGGATGCCGTGAATGACATCGCCAAGATGATTCATAAAGTGGACCCTAACCATCCGGCCAGTACCATGCTGGCGGGGCTGAACAAAAAAGAGGTGGACTACATCAAAGCGCAGGCACCGGCAATAGACCTGTTGTCCATCAATGCATACGGCGATTTACCCTCTATTCCGGATAGGGTTAGGGAGTTTGGTTGGGAAGGCGCTTACATGATTACGGAATGGGGTCCAACTGGCCATTGGGAAGGTCCGCAAACGCCTTGGAAAGCTTCGGTAGAAGAAACCAGTTCTGAGAAAGCCGCTGTGTACCGCAGCCGCTATGAGGCTACCATGAAAAAAGACAGCGAGCGTTGCCTGGGTTCTTACGTGTTCCTGTGGGGACAGAAACAGGAAAGAACGCCCACCTGGTACGGCCTGTTCACCGAACAGGGCGAGGAGTCTGAAGTAGTAGACGTGATGCACTACCTGTGGTCAGGAAAGTGGCCCCAGAACCGTGCCCCGCATCTGAGTTACCTTCACCTGGATGGCAAGAAAGCCACCGACAACATCTACCTGAAACCCAACCAAAGCTACCCTATTCAGACCCAGGTCACTGACCCAGACCAGGACGCCCTCACCTACCGGTGGGAGTTACTCCCAGAAAGCACCGACCTCAAGGAAGGCGGTGACGCTGAAGCAAGACCCGGAGCCATTTCAGGGCTTGTACAAGATGGCGGCAAAGGTCAGGCAACAATTAAAGCTCCGGAAAAAGAAGGCGCTTACCGGTTGTTTGTCTATGCATATGATGGCAAGAACAACGTAGCCACTGCCAACGCTCCTTTCTTTGTAAAGAAGTAGAGACTAGCTGCTTTCAGCCTGTTTTCTGAATTAAAGGCTGAAAACGAGGATTTATAGCCAAGTTTTTTTTGCATCAACCTGAAGTCCTCTGGGTATTTGGCGTGTTTTAATGGAAACAGGCCAAATACCCAAGGGACTTTTTGATTTGAAGTAGGGGTTCATTTGTTAAATCACCTTATACAACCCTTCGTTTGCCAATTTTATCTAGAAACCACTCTATCTCTAGACTCCAGCTCTAGGGAGAAAGGCTGTTCCGGGTAAGATACTAGTTCTCTTCAGCCCTCCTTTCTAAATAGAAGAAGTAGCAATTGGAAGGCTCTTTTATGCATACCCCTCCTTCTTTCCTTTTGGAGAAAGCATAGGATTTGCACCCTCATCCACAAAGCACCTTTAAACAAATTAACTTACTTTCAATTACTTACCAATCAAACCCGCTCCTTTCTCCTCTCTTAAACTCAGCTTGACCACCATTTTCCTATACTTATCCACCAGTGTAAAGATTGCCTTTGATGTATTTCTACCCTAAGGCTGATATACTGGAACAAAGCAAATTCATTACAGCATTGGTGGGCAAAAACCTATTCTTCACTTTATAAAAATATAAAAATGTCAACATTACACTTACAAAAGTCGCAGAGGTTGACAAAAAAATATTTTAAAGCATCAAAACTTAGCAAAACCCCATAAAAAAGCCCTAGAAGCTTCTTTTTACCTGTTTGATGTAATCCTGATGTACTCCTGTAGGCTTCCTGATGTAGTTGTGATGTAGTAGGTTTCAAGCTCAATATTTAACAAATCTCTATATTCGAACTCTAAAACCAGATTCTTTTTAACAAAACCGCATTTTATGAAGAACAAACTACTCACTTTTCTGCTACTACTTATAAGTAGCGTGGCGTTTGCTCAAACCACAATCACCGGTCGGGTTACCTCCGGCCGAAGTGGTGAAGCCCTACCAGGCGTGAGCGTGGTAGTAAAAGGTACTACAGCCGGTACCACCACTGACGTAGACGGCAGATACCAGCTTCAGGCTCCTGCCAATGCCTCCACTTTAGTGATCAGCTACATCGGGTTCGTGAACCAGGAAATCTCTATCAATGGACGCACCACCATTGACGTAGGTTTGCAGGAAGACCAACAAGCACTGGAAGAAGTTGTGGTAGTAGGGTACGGCACACAGCAGAAGAGCTTGGTAACAGGCGCCATCTCCTCAGTGAAAGCCGCTGAAATAGCCACGGTATCTTCCAGCCGCGTTGAACAGGCGCTTCAGGGCCGCACGGCGGGCGTAACGGTATTGCCAGCTTCCGGCTCGCCGGGCAGCGGTATGCGGGTACGCGTGAGAGGGACGGGATCAAACGCCTCTTCAGAACCTCTTTACATTGTAGACGGAGTTAGAGCCGGTGGAATTGAGTTCCTGGATCCGTCAGAAATCGCCTCTATTGAAGTGCTGAAAGATGCAGCTTCAGCGGCCATTTACGGAGCAGAAGGTGCCAACGGAGTTGTGATCATCACTACCAAAACCGGTAAAGTGAACACCTCAGAAGTTGCCTACAGCTTCCAATATGGCAGACAATCTGTTGGGGAATTGATGCCAATGATGAACCCGCAGCAGTACCAGCAGTACCTGGAGGAATCTAACAGCCCAGGAAGACCAACTGCTGCCGAGGCCGCAGCAGCAGGTGCAGGCACCAACTGGTTCGAGGAAGCCTTCCAATCGGCTCCGCAACAACACCACTCTATCAGCTTTAGCGGTGGCTCTGAAAAATCAAGCTTCCTGGTGAGCGGCAACTACTTCACCCAGGCAGGTATTCTGGGTGGCGACAAAGCCAGATTTGACCGTTACACCGTGCGCATCAACTCAGACCACAAGATCAAGGAATGGCTGAACATTGGCGAAAGATTCTCTTACTCCCACTTCAAGCGGAGAGGCCTAGCCGAAAACGATGAATTTGGTGGATTAATCAGCAGCGCCCTTTCGCTGGATCCTTTGACCCCGGTTATCTATACCGGTGCCCTTCCCGCCCACGTGACAAGCGCCATCAATGCAGGTCATCCGTTGGTGCGTGACGAAAACGGCAACTATTATGGTATCTCTAACTTTATCAGAGGTGAGTACGGCAACCCATTGGCCAGAATTGCTTTGGCCAGAGGCCAGACTACCCAAAACAAAGTAGTGGGTAACGTGTACGCCGACATCGAGCCAATCAAAGGCCTTAAGTTCACGTCACGTTTCGGGATTGACGGAGCCTTCCAACGCCAGCACGGCTGGACGCCTACGTTCTGGTTCTCCAGCGAAAGCTTGAACACCGTGGCGAACGGTTCAGACTCTCAGAACAACTGGTTTAACCTGCAGTGGGAAAATTTCGCTACTTTCCAGAAACAAGTAGGAGACCATGGCTTCACGTTATTGGCCGGTACTTCTGCCGTGAAACGGATGTGGAACTACATTGGCGGTAGCTACTCTGGCCTCTTCAAAGAGGAAGATAAGTTCTCTTACGCAGACACTACCCCAGATGCCCTGGACAGAATTGGCAGTAACTCCAATGTGAGCACCCTGGCCTCTTACTACGGCAGACTTTCTTATGACTTTGCCGGAAAATACCTGTTAAACGCCACCGTAAGAAGAGACGGCTCTTCTCTGTTTGCGCCTGACAAGGCTTGGGGTACTTTCCCTTCTTTGTCTTTGGGCTGGGTTGTGTCTAACGAAGACTTCTTCCCTGAGACCAAGGTAAACCAATTGAAGTTGCGGGCTAGCTGGGGCCAGAACGGCTCTCTTTCAAGTTCCCGCATCGGGGATTGGCTAGCGGCGGTAGCAGTTACCGGCCGTTATCCAGATGCTTCCGGTGAATACCTGGTGGGTGCCGCCCCTACTACCCTGGCAAACCCTGATCTTACCTGGGAAACCAGTGAGCAGTTAGACTTTGGGGTAGACGTTGGCATGTTCAACAACCGCCTGACCTTCACCGCCGACTATTTCGACAAGAAAACTATTGACCTTATCACCCCAGGTGTAGCTCCAGGCTTCGTAGGTGCCTCGCTCCCGTTCGTGAACGGTGGAAACGTGCAAAACAAAGGCTGGGAGTTTGAATTAGGCTATCGTAATGACGCCGCTGAAGCTTTCCAATACGAAGTTTCTGGAAACATCACCACCATCAAAAATAAGGTAACTTTCCTTGATCCTAACGTGAACGAAATCCCAGGAGCAAGTGTGGGTACTGGTTGGTCTGCTACCGTTTTCAAAGAAGGCTATCCTATCTGGTTCCTGAGAGGCTATAAAACCGCGGGTATCTTCCAGACGCCAGAGGAAATCAGCGCTTACCTGACTTCTACCGGTATCACCGGCTACAACCCTAAACCAGGCGACCCTATCGTGGTAGACACCAATGGTGACAAGCAGATTTCTCCCGCAGATTATGACATGATCGGGAACCCGCACCCAGACGTAATCTTCGGGGCTCGTGTGAACCTGGCCTACAAAGGATTTGATTTATTAGCCTTCGTACAGGGTCAGTTAGGAAACGATGTAATTCTGGGCTTTAGCCGCACAGACCGCCCTACTGCCAACAAACCAGCTTTCTTCTATGAAGACCGTTGGACCGGAGCCGGTAGCACCAACACCGGTTTCGCTGCCAGCACCACCAACGCCTATGTGTACAACAGTGACCTGATGGTATTTGACGGTTCTTATGCCCGCGTTCGTCAGTTGCAGTTGGGTTATACTCTGCCAAATGCCCTTACAAGCAAGTTCAGAGTGAAGAACGCCCGGGTGTATGTATCTCTTGACAACTATTTCACCTTCACTGACTACCCAGGTCTTGACCCAGAAGCAGGAAGCAACAACGCCAACAGCTTAGGCATTGACCGCGGAACTTACCCAGTTCCAAGATTAGCCATGTTTGGTTTAAACTTTAACTTTTAAGCAACTCAATCCATGAAGAAGAATTATATAAAGATTGCAGCATTCAGCTTAGCCTTAATGGCCATGAGTTCGGGCTGTAAGGACTTCTTAGACCAGGAGGTTCCTGGAAAGCTTTCTGAGCAGGAGTTCTACAAAACCGATGCCGATGCCCTCCAGGCAACTACTGCCATTTATGACATCATGCAGGCCCATTATAACACCGCCTGGAGCAGTATCTACTTGGTGAAATTAATGCCGTCAGATGAAAGCAACGCCGCTGGTAGCGGGCCTGGTGACCAACCGGCTTACCAAACCCTGGACGACTTCAACTTTGACAGCGAGAATGACGCCGTAAAGTGGGCCTGGCGCCTAACTTACAGCGCCATCTACCGCGCTAATAAAGTCATCAACAACGTTCAGCCCGAAACCGACCTGCGGAAAAGGCTGATTGCCGAGGCTAAGGTCCTGAGGGCATTCAACTACTTTGAACTGGTTTCTCTTTGGGGCGATGTTCCATTGGTAACCGGTGACATTCCAATTGAACAGTGGAGCACTACTGGCAGAGCCGCCACAACGGTTATTTACGCCCAGATTGAAAAAGATTTGCAGGAAGCCATGCCAGACCTTCCCCTGAAAACAGCCCTTACCGGCGGTGACAGATTCAGGGTTTCTAAAGGAACGGCTCAGGCACTGCTAGGAAAAGCGCTGCTCTATCAGAAGAAATGGGCAGATGCAGCCACGCAGTTTGAAACGGTGATCTCCTCAAACCAGTTTCAACTGGAATCTTCTGTGGGCAAGGCGTTTTCTGAGGCCGGTGAATTCGGCAAGGAGTCTGTGTTTGAAATTTCCTACACCAAAACCCAAAGCTACGACTGGGGGAACTTCCCTTGGGGCGCTCAGCCTGAAAGCAACATCCACCTTCAGTTGATGGGACCAAGAAGTGACTTCTACACCAAGGCACCTTCAGATTCCCTCATCGGAGGCTGGGGCTTTAACTCTCCCAAAGCCAAGCTATACCAAGCCTTTGAGGCCGCCGGAGATGTAGAGCGCAAGAACGCCACCGTCATGTCTGAAGCAGAACTGAAAGCCATGGGCGGCAAATGGACCAACCCCACCGCTTATGACTATGAGGGATATTTCCAGAGAAGATACGGCACGTTCAGCACTCAGACCGGCGGACCGGTGTCTGAGTTGAACTACGGTACTAACTGGCGCATGATTAGGTATGCAGACGTGCTCCTGATGGCGGCAGAAGCCTATTACCGGGCCGGCAACGAAGTTAAGTCCCGTGAGTACCTGAACATGGTAAGACAACGGTCTGAACTAACTCCAGTCACCGCCAGCGGCACTGCCTTGTTTGATGCCATTGTGAAAGAGCGTCAACTGGAGCTCGCGTTTGAAGGCTTCCGCTACGTAGACCTGGTACGCTGGGGACTAGCTGCGCAGGAACTCGGTCCATTGGGGTACAAAGAAGGCAAACACAATTTGCTGCCTATCCCAGGGGAAGACGTAAGAACGGCCGGCTTAACCCAAAATCCAGGAGGGTACTAAGCAACAAACCGGTTTTTACTTAAAAGAAAAGGCCTACCAGGAATCTGGTGGGCCTTTTCTTTTATTCTTCCTTCGCAAGCCCTAAGCAACCTTTGCCCGGGTTACAGACTCTTATCAATAGACCTGGTAGAATCGCCTCCCCTTTAAAAAGTAGCCATGAAACGCAAAAGCAGGTTTGTTTTTCTGATTATTCTCCTTCTAGGAGGATGCGTGCGCCCCAACAGGAGGCCTCTATCCCGCCGTTTACTCCTTTGCAACCCTGCCCTTCTTATGCGCTTTCCTGGCAGCAACCTGTCTCTATCCAGAATCTTACCTTAACACTCCAGAAAATAGAGGATAGCCGCTGCCCGAAAGATGTCTTATGCATCTGGGCCGGAGTTGCCGTGGCGCAAGTGCAGTTGCAGGATTCCACGGGGGAAAGTGTCTCTCAAACCTTATCTTTAGGCGAAATGGCAAAGATCTCACTAGGGACCAAAACCTACCAACTGACTTTGAGAGAAGTAACTCCTTATCCTAGAATCTCAGATCTGAACCCAGCCCAGAAAGAAGCCCTGATTTCCATTTCCACATTATAGCTTTTGAAGAACCTGTAAAGGAAAAGAACCTGCAGTTGTAGTTGCAGGATTGTTTTTAACGCCCGATTTAGCCCTGCTTTCAGAAAATGAGCCCTAAACGGAAAACTTACCCCTCATACAACTCCAGCGGCAATCCGTCTGGGTCAGAGAAGAAGCAGAAGCGTTTGCCGGTGGGCTCATCTACCCTTATTTCCTGTACCTCCACTCCCTGCTGCAACAATTCCTGGCGGGAAGTCTCTACGTTTTCCACAGCAAAAGCCAGGTGGCGCAGTCCGGCAGCCTCGGGGAAAGACAGGCGGGCAGGCACATCGGGGAAAGAGAACAGCTCCAGCACGTAGTGTCCGTTCAAAGCAAGGTCTGCCTTGTAGGAATTGCGCTCGGCCCGGTAGATTTCCTGCTGCAGGGTAAGGCCCAGCACCTGGGTGTAAAAAGCTTTGGAAACGGGGTAATTGGTGCAGATGACGGCTATGTGGTGAATGCTTTTCAGTTGAATCATGTAGCAAAGGTACGCATTGTGCTTGTGGTGAAACATGCGGCCTCCAGGTAGCGGAAATCAGGCCATTTTCTAGAAACCGTACCCAATCCGGATGCCGGAGCTTACTTTCTGGCGCTCCTGAAAGCCAGTCACAAAATCTACCCTGAAAACCTTGAACAGATGCTCCAGCCCCACGCCCAGTTCCAGGTAATGGCCAGCGGCATCGGTGTGGAGATAGTTCACGCTGCCCACTTCCTGCCACTTCAGTTTGCGGATAAGCGGAAGCTTGTTCAGGATGAAGCCGTTGAAATGATGGCTGTAATGGGCCTCCACGTAGGTTTTCTGGGTACTGAAGCGGTAGTAATCCAACAACTGGAAGCCGCTGAAATCACCGGATAGAATGGTGCGGTTGCCGGAGAAATGCCGGAAATCCATGAAGTACAGCTGCTTCTTCCGCCAAAACGTCCCGATGCTCGCCGAGTAGCTACTGGTTCCCACCAGCCCCATTTCCAGGTCATCGCTCACGCCCAACGACACGAAATCATAATCCACGTCACTACCCAGCACGCTGGATATTCCTTTTCGGTAATACAAATCAAAGGTAGGCCACTTGGAGCCGAGGTTGATTTTACGGTCTGGGTGCGAGATGTACTCAGAACCGGGCCGGTAAGCCAGCGTGACGGCCGCGGTGAGCGCCTGGTTACGCGGGAAAGCGGTAAAAACGACTTCGGCGTTTTGGGGCTCGTTTGGCGTAAACACCCGGGAAGTGCGGTCACGCACCACGTAATCGGTGGTGTTGAAGAGCATCTCGCGCTGGGCATAGTCTACCAGAAACGTGGCCGCCAGCCCGTTCACCAGCTCGCGGTTATGCCACAGGCGCAGGAAGTCTCGTTGGTACAGCTTTTGGTAATTTTCCTTCAGCAGCAGGGTGTACACCGTGTTTACAAAAGGTGTAATCGGCTCTGCCGCATTGAACTGGCTCACGAACTTTCCGCCTTCAAACCCTACGGAACGGCGCCTCACCGGGTCATAGTTATAAGAACCCATGATCTTGGCTTGGGCTTTCTCGTTGCTGAACCCGTACCGAAGGGTGGGGGCGATGGTGTAGCGACGGCGGTCCTCGAACCGTTTGGTGTATTCCAGGCGCAGGTTAGCCACCAGACCCTCCACAGTGTTGTACTGCCAGATGCGGGTGACGGGCTCCAGGCTGAACTCGGTGCGCTCAAACGAATTCCGGTAAGAGTAGCCCGACAGCAGCAGGGCTGACACACTGAATTTGTTGTTCTTCCGGTCCAGCGAATCTTTATAGGGCTTCGATTCCTTGATGACCTGCAGGCTGTCTTTGGTGTGGTAATCCACTACCTCTTCCTCAGTTAGGGGCACGGGCCGCATCTCGGCCCAGTAGGAACTGTCGCGGGTGTTGGCTTCTTTCTCAATGAGCAGCACCTCCTTTTTCTTGAAGTAATCGGCCTCGGGCACGCCGTTCACCGGGGGAGCATCGCGCTGGGCCCGGCGCTCTTTTCGGGTAAGTTTGGCAACGGGTTTGGCCGCCGCCACGGGCTGAGGTAGGACAGGTGCCGCAATCTCAGGGGCAACCGGAACTGGAGCCGGGGCTTGTTTTACAAAGGGGGCGGGTTTTACGCGGTATTTACTGTAAACGGCCGTAAAATAGCCGTTGCCCTTAAAGCCGTACCCCTCCAGGTCGAAGGTGAATTTCTGCGATTGCAGAACCCACACATTGCCGGGCGCGGGCGTGAATTGCTGCGTGATGCGTAGGGTGTCCACGAACTCAATCTGCTGGTCTTTGGTCACGTACAGGTTCAGGCTCTGCAGCCGCCAGGAGCCGTCTACGATGTACAGGTAACCGGTGACCACTGGGTCGCTCTTCCGTTTGGGAATGACCTTGATGCGGTGGATGAGGTGGCCGTTGTTCTGACTGCTGCCTACCAGCTCATATTTATAGAAGAACATGGCGTTATTGGCCAGCGGCGAGACGAAACCACGCTCGTTCACCCCTTTGGCTTTCACCAAGTTCTGGTAGAAATTGACGTTGAACTCTGAGGCTTGGTTGTAACTGAAGGCCCGGCTATTGCCGCTTACTTTGGAGGAAATCATCCGCTCGCGGTACTTGCCCGGTTGCATGAAACTCATCTCCGAGACAGACTCAGAAAGGTACAGGATTCCCGGTTTCAACCCGGCCGGTACCTTTATAATGCCCAGTACGCGCTTGGGCACGTTCAGGAGGCGCTGCAACCCTTTCACATACACCTGCGCGGTGTAGGCCTGCACTTCCTTCAGGTGGTAATCCCGCCGGGCGATGACCTGCTCCATGATGCCGTACGCCGGATTTTTACCACTGAGGCTCACCCGCACCTCGTTCAGGTTATAAACATCGGGCAGGAGTTGCACATTGAGCACAATGGGCGTGGGCTTTTCTTCTTCCGGCACTTCCAAAACCCTGGTCTGGCTTTTGTAGCCCACGTATTGAAACACCACCGTATGTTTGCCTGGCTCCACGTTGAACTGGTAATCTCCCTGCTCGTTGGTGGTGGAACCCACCGTGGAGCCCTGTAGATACACCGTCGCGAAAGCCAGTCCTGCTCCTTTCTCATCAGTCACTTTCCCCTTCAGGATGCCCGCCTCGGCCCACGCACTTAGAAGACAAAGGCAAAGTACCAAGGCAAGGGTTCTGACCCTTAGGGAAAACAGACGCGGGAACAAGGAAAACATGAGCAAAAGGTTTGACTGTATAACGAAGGAGGTTTCCGCTATCGCATACGTATATTCAAGAAGCTTAATATCACGCCTTTCCCTGCTTTATCGGCAGGGCAAGGAAGCAATGTTAAAGGTAGCGAGAAGATACCGATGGAAGCAAAAGCCGCAGGCCGTTTCGGGCCTGTTTCACAGAAAAGATACCTAAAACGATCAGGAGGTTGCCTGCGCCGCTTCCAGTTTCCGTAATCTCCTGCTGTACTGCATGTTCAACACCACGCCCAGCAATACCAATGCAATGCCTAAATAGGCATACACATTGAAACTCTCCCCGAAAAACACGAATCCCAGCGCCAGCGCATACAGAATACCTATGTAGTTGAGGTTAGCCACCCGCGCCAGTTTCTCAATCTGGTAAGAACGGGTCATGAAATACTGGCCCAACTGCGTGAGAACCCCCGTGAGGCAAAGCCACAGCCAGTCATTCCCTCGCAACGGCACCCAATCAAACAGGCAGAACACCAGCGAAAGCGGCAAGGACACCAGCGGGAAGTAAAAGACAATGACCAGCGGATGCTCGGTCTCACTTAGTTTCCTGACGGAATTGTACGCTACCCCAGACAGAAATGCACTCCCGATGCCAATGAGCAGGTAGTACAATGAAATACGCGTGTCCACACCCTCAATCACCAACACCCCCGAGAAGGAAATAAGGAAACACACCCACTGCCACGGCGCCACTTTCTCCTTGGCGATGAACACGCCCAGCAAGGCGGTGAAAATGGGCGCCAGGTACTGAATGGTCACCGCCCCCGCCAGCGGAATATTCTGCAGCGTGGTATAGAACATGAGCAACGAGAAGCCGCCTGCCAGTCCGCGCATCACCAGAATAGGTTTCCGGTTGCCCCAAGGCGAGACCCCGGCCTGCCGAATCATGCCGTAACTCAGAATCAGCGAAATCACCGACCGAAACAGCACCACCTCCATGGGCGGCAAATGCGACAGGAACTTCACGCACACATTCATGAGGGCGAAGAAGAACGTGGAAAGCAGCATGTACTGAACCCCTTTGGTCATGGCGGGAAGCGGTAAAAATGAAGCTGCAAAGGTCGGGGTTTTAGCGGTAGCATTTTGCATCGCTTTTTGATTTTCGGGCCCTTAAACGCGGTTTCGGCAAACTGTTTTTACCTACTTTTGGTTTATAGAGTAAGCCTTCGGCGGTATTTCCACCTAAAAAATAGACCAGTGTTCCAGCCCAAGAAAAAGAAAGTCTACACCAAGAAAGAGGCGCTGCCCAAGATTGCCTCCTACTGCGCCTACCAGGAACGCACCCAGAATGAGGTGCGTGCCAAGCTGCTGGACTATGGGCTGGATTTAGACGAGGCCGATGAACTGGTGATTCTCTTGACGCAGGAAAAACTGCTGGACGAGGAACGCTACGCCCAATCTTTCGTGCGGGGCAAGTACGGCCTAAAACGCTGGGGCCGCCGCAAAATCCAGATGGGCCTCAAAGCCAAAGGCATCTCTGACTTTTGCATCAGGAAAGGCCTCCAGGAAATTGACCCCGATGTGTACTGGGAAAACCTGCTGCACCTGCTGGAGAAGAAAAACAAAACCGAAGGCGAGCGCAACCCTTTGGCCCGTCGGCAGAAAATTCAATATTTCCTGCAAAGCAAAGGCTATGAACTGGACCTGATTCAGGATGCCTGGCGGGAATTGGGGCTTGGGTAAACGATGTGCCCGCCCGGGACCTGATTCAAAGCTATTTCCCGAAAAACGCCCCAAAAGCTCCTTGGCTTGAAACTGCATTTATTGCCAGGACTTTTACTTCTATCGTTTTTTCGGCACCGGCGGTGGGGACATGGTTTGACGGGGCATCAGGTACACCTTGCGCCCGGTCATGTTCTCCAGCATCGGTTTCAACACCTTTTCTGCGTTAACGGATGTCTGTTGTAGAATCCCGCTGTTGAGCGCCGCCTGTTTCACGTTTTCCTCGGCGTACTTGTAGCCTTCGTCCACCAACTCAGCATCCTTGAAATAGGTGTTCTCCTTCCCGAAAACCTTGGACTGCGTGTGGTCTATTCTGTAGTAGCAGATTTCCGGCGCGGGCAAACTCACGTGCAACACAGAATCCCCGATGAACTGCAAATCGCTTTCCTGTAGTTTCTGCAGGTCAATACAGCCCACCGCCTCGCCCCCTACAATCAAGGCTACTTTAGAATCGGGCAAGAACTGCGAAACCTCCTTTTTGTATTCCACCACATCTTTGAAGTTGTAACGCACCAGTTCCAGTTTGCCTATTTCCTCAATCCTGGTGAGAATGGTGTTGTGGGTCACTTCCACGGTCGGTTCCTTCTCCGGGTTCAGAAAGTTTTTGACCGGCATCAGCAAAAAGCGCCAAGCCAAGGCTGCCACCACAAAAATCAGGAGCCACGGGATAAACTTACGGAGCAAAAATAGGAATCGCATGGATGAAGAATTGATGTAGGTTGCTATATGCGAAAACCGCACCGAAAGTTACCTCCTGCGATTTTGGCATGTTTTCAGAAAAGTAAACCCAAAAGCGACATCCGACTTTACCAACTCAGGTAATGGCCAAGCCAACCCATACCGCTGAGCGTACCCGGTCCATCCTTGCTGGCCGCCCGTATGCACCGCCACCAACCGAGTGCCTTTGGGAAAATAGTCTTGCCTGATCAGGTCAAACACGCCATAGAGCATCTTGCCGGTGTACACCGGGTCCAGCAGAATACCATGGCTTTGGTAAAATTGCTGGATAAACGAAAGCAGCTCCGGGGTGTGTCTGGCGTAGCCGCCGAAATGGTACTCGGTCTGGAGTGCCCAGTTCTGGTAGGTTTGACCACTGTATTCCTGCACCAGTTCTGTTACCTCTTTCTGCAGAAACGCCCCTCCTTTTAAGGCCGGAAACCCGATTACCTTTCCCTGGCCAGCCGCGCCTGCTACCATGCCGGCCATGGTTCCGCCGGTTCCGGCTGCTACGCAGAGGACATCCCAGGGCTCCGTCAATTCAGACACGATTTCGGTGCAGCCTTTCACGGCCAGCAGGTTAGTCCCGCCCTCAGGGAGGAAGTATGGTTTTGGGGCCTTTTTCAGGATTTCGGCCTGAAAATGCGGTTCATGCCGGAGGCGATAATCGGTGCGGGAGAGATACCGGAGCTGCATGCCGTGGCGGGTGGCGAGTTCCAGCGTGGGGTTGAGCGGCAAGGTCTCCTCGCCCCTGATGTACCCGATGGTAGCGAAGCCAAACTCCTGCCCGGCAGCAGCAACGGCGGCAATGTGGTTAGAGAAAGCCCCTCCGAAGGTGACCAGCGTCTCACATTCTTTCTCCCGGGCCTCTTGCAGGTTGTATTTGAGTTTGCGCCACTTGTTGCCAGGAATGCCGGGGTGTAGCAAATCCTCCCGTAGGATAGACAATGCCACTCCTTTTTGGGTCAGCAGCGGGTCAGTGAGCGGTTGCAGGGGAGAGACTTCGGGCACGGGTTGAAACTACGATTTAGCCAGACTCAGAATCCGGAAGGCACCGCGGGCTACCAACAAAAAGACCAGAACACCAATTACCAGATCGGGCAGGGCCGAATGGGTGAAATAAACCAGCACCCCCGCCAGGATCACACCCAGGTTAGCGATGACATCGTTGGAGGTAAAAATCATACTGGCTTTCATGTGGGCTCCTTTGCTTTGCGATTTCTGCAGCAGGTACAAAGAAACAGAATTGCCTATCAGGGCGAAAGCAGAAACCCCAATCATGGTCCAGAAATCGGGCAGAGCCTCGGCTCCTAAAAATCGGCGCACCACTTCGGCGAAGCCCAACACGGCTAACCCCAACTGAAAGTAACCGCTTAGTTTTGCAATGTTCTTCTGTCGCGAAAGGGTACTGCCTACGGCCCATAGACTAAGGCCATAGACCAGGGCATCGGCGAGCATGTCCAGCGAATCAGCGATCAAGCCCATGGACTTGGCCAGAAAACCCGTCGTGATCTCAAGCAGGAAGAAAGCCGCGTTGATGCCAAGCACCAGGAGCAACAGCTTCCGCTCGCTTCCGGTGGATGTTTTCTCCTTCGTTGCTGCTTTGTCCTGGTATTCTGTGTTGAGCAAGCGGGCACCCAGGCCTAGGGTAGACAGCGCGGAGGAAATAGGCCGTACCTCACCGCTATGCCAGATGTCTACTTGCCGGGCAGCCAGGTCAAAGGCCAGTTGCTTCACGGTTTGCTGTCCTCTTAGCTTCATCCTGACCATCTGCTCCTCGGAGGCGCAGTCCATTTGCGCGATATAGAAGGTTGATTTCTGCATAGGCTTTATAACGGTTTACGAGGCCGGAGCAATATAGCCGAAGGCAAAAAAGAAGCTTCCGCTTAGGGGCTGTTTTCAAAGAAACAGCCCCTAAGCGGAAGCTTGCAAAAATGATCTCGATTAAACCGCTACTGGTCTCCGGCGAACCCCGTACACCACGGCCCCGATCAATCCGGCAAACAGCAGGAGCGACGAAATCAAGGCTACAGTGTTGCCCAGGCTGTATTCCTTCGGTTCAAACTTGAACTCAATGGCGTGGTTCCCTGCTGGCACATTCATGGCACGCAGAATGTAGTTCACCCGGAAATGGTCTACCGGTTTGCCGTCAATGTACGCTTGCCAGCCGTCTTTGTAGTAAATCTCAGAGAAGACTACCGGGCCAGGCTGGGCCGCATTCGCCACGTACTTGAGGTAGTTAGGCTGATATTCTACCAGAGAAATGACAGAGCCGCTGGTGGTATAAGTCTGCGGTTTGATGTCGGGGAATTTAGAGACGTCTACAATGGCCTCGTGCTTGGCGTCAATGCCTTTAAGGGCGGCAATTTCTTCATCTGGAGAGCTCACGGCGCGTACTTCATCCACGTACCAGGCATTGCCTAAGTACCCCGGAATCAGCTGTACGGGTTGTTTCTCATCGCCGGTGATGGCGTATTTAGCGTTCAGCATGTTCAAAACCTGCACGTTGCCTTGCGCGATGTGCTGTTCAATGACATCCTGGTAGCGGCGCAGCTTGGCCCCATGGTACCCGCCAATAGATTTGTGGAAGTAAGACGTACGGGCATCGCCGAAGGCATTGGGCACATTGAACACCCGGTAGTGCAGTTGCTTGTCTTGCAGAATGGCTAGGTCAGCGGGGGTTGGCTGGAAGTAGGTTTTGCTGTAATCTTGCTGGAAATCGTCGTTGTTAAGGTAGCGCTTGTCTACGGTCCAGAGATCCACCAGGATCAGGAGCCCGATCACGGCGGTGGCCATGAACGAAGTCACTTTCCGTTTGATGTAGAGGTAGAGCGTTCCGGCAGCCAGCACAATGAAGATCAGGGAGCGCAAAGCATCGCCCCGCAGCATTGATTCACGGTCTTCCCGGATGGCCTGGATTGGATACTGATACTGGGCCAATTGCTCATCTACCGCGCCCACATAATCAAACATGCCACTGAAGAGCACCAATAGCAGACAGAGTCCGCCAGTGATTCCCAGCGCAGTGAACAGTTTCTTCTGGAGGTTCTCTACCGGCTCGTTCTGAAGCACGCGGCACAAAGCCAGAATAGCCAACAGCACCATGGTCACCTGCGCAATGACCAACGCCATACTTACGGCCCTGAACTTGTTGTACCCCGGGAAGTAATCGAACATGAAGTAGTTGAAGGCCTCAAAGTTTTTGCCCCAACTGAGCACAAAGGACAAAATGGTAGCGCTTAAAAGCCAGATCCAGAGGCGGCGCGGCGTTACCAGTAGGCCCAGCACAAACAAGAAGCAGATGATAGCCCCCATGTACACCGGCCCACCCACGAAGGACTGGTCTCCCCAATAGAACGGCATGGTGGCATTCTGTAACTGTGATTCAGGCACACCGCCCTGGGCTAGTTGTTTGTAAGTTTCAGAATCTTTCTCCAGAGGGCCTTGTGAGGCCCCGCCGTAGAAGTTAGGCACCAACAAAGTCATGGTCTCCCCTACGCCGTAGCTCCACTGGAAAGCGTATTCGCGGTCCAGACCCGATCCCAGCTCTGAAGCGTCTTTGCCCTGGGTCAGTTCAGAAGCGCCCCGGATGGAGTATTTGCCGTACTCAGCGGTGGTGTAAATTCTTCCGAAACTAACGCCGGCAGCTAAGGCTGCGCCGATGGCCAGGATAAGAGTCCGTTTGAAGAAATCAGCAATGCGGCCTTCTTTGGCCCAGGTGATCATTTCTACCAGCCCGAAGATGAGCACGATGAAAAGCAGGTAATAGGTGATCTGCAAGTGGTTCATGCGAATGTGCATGGTCAACCCGAAGGCAAACAAAGCGGCCCCCAACCACAGGTTTTTGCGGTAAGCGTACCAGAGCCCGGCCAGCACCAGCGGCAAATAGGCAATGGCCAATGATTTGGTGTTGTGCCCAGCCTCCAGGATGGCGAAGTTGTACGACACGAACGCGTAAGCGACAGCTCCTACCGCTGCCAACATCGGCCGAAGGCCAAACACCACAAACATGATGTAAGCGCACACCAGCGTGATGAAAATGTTAGAGGCTACCAACGGCAAACCCACGGTGAAAAGCGTGTGCACGTACTGGAAAAGGTCTCCGGAGAACTGCACGCTGATGAGGTAGGCGGGCATGCCGCTGAACATGGAGTTGGTCCAGAGGGCTTCCTCACCGGTACGCTCCCTGAAATCGGCGATCTCTTTGGCACCGCCCTGGAACTGCACCACATCGTGCTGCATGAGGGTTTTGCCGTCAAAGAAAATAGGCGAGAAATAGGCTACTATGAGCAGCACAAAAAACAGAAGCACCAGCAGGTGCGGCAACACGTGGCGGTTGAAATCGATTTTAGAAGAGGCCATGAGGTTTAATTGCAATAAAAAAGCCCGATGCGGGGCATCGGGCTTGAAAGATACTCAGTTTATTTCACTTCTTCATAATCTACGTACTCGCCACCAGGGAAGTCTTTGCGGGGCGGCCGCTTGTCATCGGGCACGTAGGCTACCTTCACTCTGCCGCCCCCAGAAGAAGTCTGGCTCCGGCTCTGTTGCTGGTATTGCTGGTGATAGGCTTGCTGCGGTTGTGGCTGCCCCTGGAAGGCCGCGTACTCCTGGGCCTTGCGCATCTGTTTCTGAACAAACGTTTTAAGAAGAAAGCGGATGATGTACGGCATCAAATACCGCATCAGAAACATCACTGCCAGTATGATCAAAAAAAATTTCACTAGGCGTTAGGGTTTGGTTTGAAATAAAAATCGCCGCCCTGGTATTGGTCTATCTCCTGCGGGCTACAGGCAGATAACGTCTGTTTATGAGTTAGCGTGTACACGCCGTACCCTAAACGGGTTAAAATCTCCACCACGGCGCGGCGGTTTTCTTCTCCGTTCAACTCTGTCTGAATCAACGGCCTAAACTTCTTTATAGTTTCCTGCAGGTTCGCAAACACCTGGTGTTCATAGCCCTCCACGTCGCATTTGATGAAATCCAGCCGATCCAAATCAGCGAAAAGCTCATCTGGCACGCGCATTTCTACCTGGTACGTCTGGGCGTAGTCTTCTTTGGCTGAGCTCGCGATTTTGGTCATGCCGTGGTGCACCAAGCCATCGCGTACAGGGGTGCCCATTTCAATGGTGGTGTTCTCGCTGCCCAACGCAAAAGGCAGGAGCGTGAGGTTGTCTACCCCGCTAGCCCGCACGTTGTCTCGCCAGATGCGGCCAAACAGCGGCACCGGCTCCACGGCCAGCACTTTACCATTCGGTCCTGCCAGCCTGGACAGGAAAGTGGAATAGTAGCCCAAATTCGCGCCGATGTCTATACAGGTAGCCCCCGGACGGATGATTTTGCGCAGGAAGAACAGCTCTGGGTACTTTTCACGGCCCCGGCCCGAACCCACCATGATGATGTACATCCGGCTGACCAGCCTGAGGTAGCCCTCAAACCCGAGCGCCTTGACCAATAATTTGCGGAGAAGTTTCACGCGGTAAAGTTCTGCCATCTGGGGGAGAAAACAAAGGGGTGCGTTTAGTCCCTGATTTTGGGAAAGGAGGCAGGAAACGGAAGAATACTACTAGAAAACTATATAGTATATTCGGCAGTCCAGTTACGGTTATCTGTTGATTGAGACAATAAACCGTATGTTTAAGGATAGCTATATGGCTAATAACCGTAGGGGTTCCGTTTATCCGGTAGTTGTAGCAAATTTATATGAGAGAAATAGAAGACATTTTAACCGATATCAATTCTTTTGAACCAATTGATGATGACTGGTTGGAGTTGGACGACTTGATTGGGGAACTACTGGAAAGTAACAATCCAGAAAACGGAATACGCACCTTATTAAATGTGTTAGAGCGCTTTCCGGAAGAAGATGGAGCAGGTGTTTTATGGTCAATAGTACATGGCCTTGAACACCTCGATGGCTACGAACAGGAGTTAATTGATTCTTTACTTAGACAGCCTTCCCTTTTGGGAGTAGCGATGGTTAGAAGAATCGAAAACACTGGTCAAACAGAAATAGCAGGAAGAAAAGTAGAGGAAATTTACGGTACGCTTTTAAGTCACCCCAAGCTCCCAGAATCTGTCAAGGATTATGTCGTAGATTATAAAAAATAAAAACTTGCTACAACAACACCTAAACGTCAGTCTCGGCCGATGGCCTCGCCCGTCGTTTAGCCCAGTACGTTAGCAGAAAACTATATTTTTATGTATAACATTAAGAGAACAGAGGTTTTCAAGTTGTCATTGATAAGCTCAACGCTTCTTTTCCTAGCTATCTTGTTCAGCAATATGCTTTGGAGTATGTTTAATTTTTTCTTTGCCTTTCTTTTATTCAGCCTTGTCATATTTTTTACGATTACCCTGATTTCATCTTTGACCTTTTGGGTAAAGAATAGGAGCAAATACAGTAACACGTTTATGCCCGTGCTGATTGGCATTGCGTGCTTGGTTATAATAATTATTTTACCACTGAATTACATGCGTAACAGGGTGGGCTTCTTTCTGTTTAGAAACGACTATGAAAAAGCAGCTGACTTTGCTAGCAAGGTTGAGATAAAACCAAACCAGAATACCCTTGAGCTACCCTCCGAATATACATACCTTTCTGTTGGAGGTGGAGAAGTATCTATAGATAATATGGATTCTGGTAAAGCAATTTTGTTTTACACGTTTAGAGGTTCCCCCGATGGTTTGAAGGGTTTCTTAAAGACCCCAAAGGGAGTTGGTATTGAGGAATATAAGTCAATAAGTCCCTATGAAATATATGAGGACATAGATTTGGGGAATGGTTGGTTTTACCTGTCTGGTGATTAAATATTAACTGCTAACGGACTTGGCTATACGGCAGTTATACCGCCGCATAGCCAAGTCCGTTAGCACCAAGTAAAAAATAGAAGAATCGCATATGAAGAAGAATTCAGTATTTGAAAAGCTGGTGTCCTGTATAGTGAAAAATGACAGCCAAGAGTTTTCTGAAATACTGGAGAAGAACCCAACCGATTTAAACTCCAAAGACGGAAAAGGATGGACACTCCTGCATTATGCGGCTCAATACTTAGCAGTTGAAATCGGACAGGAACTAATATCAAGAAGCGCCGACATAAATGCTAAAGACAACTTTGGAAATAACGTTTTATGGAGAGCGACTTTCGCTTCGAACGGAAGAGGCGAATTCATTAAGTTGCTTTTGAAAAACGGGGCTGACAGATACGAGAAAAACATAAGAGGAATAAGTCCTGAAGAGTTGGCAAACACCATTAGCAACTATAATGTTAGGCAGTACTTTTAAAAAAACAGGCGCTAACATGAACTCTGTTAAAAGTCAATAAAATCAGGCGGAAAATCTTTTAAAATCCGGTTGGTAGGCAACACCCGAATGAATAATAG
>NZ_RJJD01000024.1 GCF_003721515.1 Rufibacter latericius | reverse complement strand
CGGCCCCGCGGCGGTGGGGCTCGGCGCGCTGGGCGGGGCGGCTGACGGCCCTGGCCCTGGCGGCGGGGGCGGCCCTGCGGCTCTTCCACTTCACCGACAACCGGGCCCTGTGGCGCGACGAGCTCTACCTGGCCGCCGGGCTGGTGCGGATGGGCTTCGCCGAGCTGGCCGCCGGGCCCCTGCCCTACGAGCAGAAGGCGCCCCTGGGCTTCCTCTGGGCCGAGCGCCTGGCCGTGGCGCTGCTGGGCAAGGGGGAGATGGCCCTGCGCCTCTTCCCGCTGCTGTGCGGGCTGGCGGCCCTGGCGGCCTTCGTGCCCGTGGCCCGGCACTTCCTGCGGCCCTGGGCGGCGGCGCTGGCCGTGGCCCTGCTGGCCCTGGCCTCGCCGGCCGTCTACCACGCCGTGGAGGCCAAGCAGTACAGCACCGAGCTGCTGGCCTCGGTGCTGGCCCTGCTGCTCTACGTGCGCCTGCAGGGGCGCACGGGCCTGGGCGCGCGCCTGGCCTGGGGCCTTTCCGGGGCCGGGCTGCTGTGGTTCTCCTACTCGGCCGTCTTCGTGCTGGCCGGGGTGGGGGCGGCCGTGGGCCTGCGGGCGCTGCGGCG
>NZ_RJJD01000003.1 GCF_003721515.1 Rufibacter latericius | reverse complement strand
AGGTAGCCGCCAACCCCACCTTAAGTCGCCCCACCCTCCGAAAGGACGGTGGGGCGATCGGCGTTTTAAGAAGGACCGGGGGAGAGGGTTAGGGTGGGTTGCCGGAAAGGGTTCTTAGGTTTATAAGTATTTAACAAAACAAATTGCAGATAAAATAAGAAGGGAGAGCCTATTTAATTGGGCTCTCCCTTCTTATTTTATGTTTAGGTCTTTTGTTTTCTTTAGAAAAGGGTTACCCCGGTGTAAGTAAAAGGAGTGATTTGGTTCAATTCTACTTTAAGAGCATCTGTCACATCAAGGGTTTGGATGAAATCCTGAATTGTCTTCTCCGTAATTTTTTCATTGGTTCTGGTAAGGCCTTTCAAAGCTTCGTAAGGCGCTGGGTACCCTTCTCTTCTAAGTACCGTCTGGATCGCTTCTGCCACTACTGCCCAGTTTTCTTCCAGGTGTTCATTCAACGCTTCTTTATTTAACTGAAGTTTTCCAATACCTTTCTCCAAGGATTTAAGCGCCAGGAAAGAATGAGAAATTGGGACGCCTATATTCCTTAAAACTGTAGAATCTGTTAGGTCTCTTTGAAGTCTTGAAATTGGTAACTTTTCAGAAAGATAGCCAAATAGCGCATTTGCCATTCCTAAATTTCCTTCTGCATTTTCAAAGTCAATTGGGTTTACCTTATGAGGCATGGCAGACGAACCGATTTCTCCTTCTTTAATTTTCTGCTTGAAATAACCCATGGAGATGTATTGCCAGATATCTCGGGAGAAATCTATTAGAATGGTATTGATCCGTTTGATGGTATCAAAGAGGGCGGCCAAATGATCGTAATGCTCAATCTGTGTAGTTACTTGGCTTCTTTTAAGGTGTAACTTCTCCTGTAAGAACTTATTTCCGAAATCAACCCAATCGGTGGACGGATAGGCTACAAAGTGAGCATTGAAGTTTCCTGTGGCCCCTCCGAATTTACCAGCATAAGGTATTTGATGGAGCAATAGGAGTTGCTGCTCTAAACGTTCTACAAATACCTGTATTTCTTTACCCAATCTAGTGGGGGAGGCGGGTTGACCGTGTGTATGGGCGAGCATGGGAATTTCTTTCCATTCGTTAGCAAGCAATCTTAAAGTCTCTAGAACTTGGTTTAATAGAGGAAGGTATTCTTTATTGATGGCTTCTTGCAAGGAAACCGGGATAGCGGTGTTGTTGATGTCCTGCGAGGTAAGCCCGAAATGCACAAACTCCTTTGTTTCGCCTATTCCCAAGTCCTCCAATTTTTCTTTCAGGAAGTACTCAACCGCTTTTACATCATGGTTTGTGATCTTCTCGGTTTCTTTGATCTTTTGAGCATCTTCCAATGGAAAGTCTTCATATATTTTCCGCATGGCGGTAAAAAGATTGTGGTCAATTCCTGTTAACTGCGGAAGCGGAAGTTCACAAAGGGAAATAAAGTATTCTACTTCCACTAAGAGACGATATCGTATAAGAGCAAATTCAGAAAAGTAGTTAGCAAGTTGTGCTACCTGGCTACGGTACCGGCCATCTATAGGAGAGATAGCAGTAAGTGCATTTAAATTCATAGGTACAGATTTTGCCCAAAGATAGGAAGGAAGATCAGAACCTCTAAGTGCATGAACTTAAACACTTCCCTTAATTGTTTCTTTACATAAACCTTGTACTTGGTGCAGCGTATTTATCGCGTTGCACTAATTGGCATTTTAAGGTATCGGGTATTACGTTACTTTTGTAAGTTGGAGCAATACTTGTTAAGGTTCCAGATATAAACTAACTATAAAGACACCTTGTCAAAATTCACAGATTTTTTCGTCAGGAACAAAAAGAAGTTCTTGATTGGAACGGGGGTGTTTGCCTCTATACTTATCATCGGCTTTGTGGTTTTCCTGGTTAACCGCGAAAGGATTCTGCAGTTTGCGGTAGCCAAAGTCATCAAGAAAGTTGAGAATAAGTATCCGGCTAAGCTTCAGATTGGAAATGCCCAGTTCCTGGATTTTAATACCGTGTTGGTAACAGATATTGGGTTGTTGCCTATCGGTCAGCCCAAGCTCATGCAAATTGATACCGTAGAGGCCACGGTAAGCTTCCGTTCTCTTTTCCTAGGTAGAATGGTGTTCAAACAATTCGATGTTGCCAACGGGGAGATAACCGCCTTTAAGCAGGATAGCGTTGACAACTTCTCCTTCCTTTATAAAAAGAAATCTACCGGCGCTACCGTAGACTCTACCGCTAAGCGCTCAAATTACGGAACGTTGTTAAACCGTCTAATAGAGACGGCGTTTGAAAACGTGCCCGATGGCGTGAACTTCAGAAACCTGGGAGTCCTTTTCCAAAACGATGGACGTACCATCAACATGAAATTGCCCACTTTGCTGGTGGAAGACGGGGAGATCGATGCCAGGATGACCATCACCACCGAGTCGGTTACCAATACTATGTTCGTTAAGGGGCTGATTGATCCAGACAAGTACCTGCTTTCTGCTAAATTCTTCGGTGATAATCAGTCGGGTAGTATTGAAGTGCCTTACATTCAGCAGAAGTTCGGTGCCACCATGCGGTTTGATACCTTAAGCCTCAGCATCACCGACAAAGTCTACAAGAATAATCAATTGACCATCAAAGGCGAGTCGAGTGCTCATGGATTGATTTTGAACCACCCCAAGATAGCGGATGAGAACGTGACCGTGCAGAATGGGGCTATGAAGTATGTCATGACGTTGGGCGACCATTACTATGCGCTGGAACCAGAGTCTGAAGTAAGAATCAACAAAGCCATCTTCTACCCGCAGGTGACCTATGAAACCGTTCCGAAGCGTAAGATTGGCATCAAGATAGATTCACCCGATATTCCGGCCAATGATTTGTTTGCTTCCCTGCCTCCCGGGTTGTTCGATACGTTTCAAGGCGTAAAGGCTACGGGTACGTTCAAGTACCGCCTGAACTTCTTTGTTGACATGGCGCGGGTAGACAGTCTGCAATTTGACTCTGATTTAGATGCAAGAGACTTCCAGATCACTGATTTCGGGCAGAACGATCTGCGCAAACTGAACCAGGAATTCACGCATACCGTGTATGAAAAAGGCAAAGTAGTAAGAACCTTCCAGGTAGGACCTTCTAACCCCAATTTCACACCGTACAACCAAATTCCTAACCACCTAAAGTATTCCATCTTAACCGCCGAAGACCCCCGGTTCCTGACGCACAAGGGCTTCCATGAGGGAGCTTTCCGGCACTCACTGATTACCAACATCAAGGAGAATTCTTTTGTACGGGGTGGAAGTACGGTTTCCATGCAGTTAGTGAAAAACGCCTTCTTAACCCGCAAAAAAACTATTACCCGTAAGGTGGAGGAGGCTCTTATTGTTTGGATCATAGAAAACCTGAACCTTACCTCTAAGGAGCGGATGTTTGAGGTCTACCTGAACATCATTGAGTGGGGGCCCAACGTGTACGGGATTAAAGAGGCGGCCCGGTTTTACTTTTCAAAAGAACCAAGTCAACTTACCCTGGAGGAAAGTCTGTTCCTTGCCAGTATTGTCCCCAAGCCAAAGCAGTACAGGACGTATTTCGATGCTTACGGCGGATTACGTGCTTATCCTCGCTACTTCTTCAAGTTGATCAGCGGGAACATGCTCAAACGCGGCTTGATCTCTCCTTCGCAGGCAGCCAACGTCTCCACGTATGTGAACCTAAGCGGCAGGGCAGGAAGTTTTATCATCCCGAAACCAGATACTACCCAGGTGCAGATGATGGATACCCTTCAACTCGCTCCTATAGATCTCCTGGATTTCTAAACCAAACTAGTATCAAAAGGAAAGGCTCCGTTTCATGTTGAAGCGGAGCCTTTCCTTTTGTATTAGATGTATAACTTGCCTCTATCCTGCATCTGTTTTATAGGTGTTTTCCTTAAAATGACCTTAAAACAAAGACTGGGTTTACCTTGAAATACAGGCAGAGAGGTAAGTTAAACTTCTTCCTCTGGTTCCTGCATCGGAACAACCGGGCCTTCTTTCTTAGGGAACACCAGGGAGAGAATCACCGAGGTGGTGAGAATAAAGGCAACTACTCCCAAAGCAACTACCATGTTCAAGTGGTAAACATCAGAAAGGATAAGCTTCAATCCGATAAACACCAGAATCAGAGACAAACCATAGTGCAGGTAGTGGAACAGCTGCATTATTCCGGCCAAAGCAAAGTACAGCGCCCGTAAGCCCAGCAGCGCGAATACATTGGACGTGTAGACAATAAACGGGTCTTTGGAGATAGCCAGGATAGCCGGGATGGAGTCTGCCGCGAAAACGATATCGGTGGTTTCCACCATGATGAGCACCAGGAACAGCGGCGTGGCGAAAAGGGTCTTGTCCAGTCTCACAAAGAAGTTTCCTTCATAGTGCCGTTTGGTTACGGGCATGTACCGGCTCACGAATTTAATTACCGGGTTCGCCTCTGGGTCAATATCCTCTTCTCCGGAAGATGTCGCCATTTTGATACCCGTAAACACCAGGAAAGCCCCTAGAATGTAGATGATGAAGTGGAATTTGGCCAGCAAGGCAACACCTACCAAAATAAAGACTGCCCTAAAAAACAAAGCTCCTAACACACCCCAGAACAGGATCTTGTGCTGGTATTTCTGGGGTACCTGAAAAAAGTTGAAGATAAGGATGAACACAAAGAGGTTGTCCACGCTCAATGATTTCTCAATGAGGTAAGCCGTCAAGAATTCCAGGGCGGGACCGCTGCCTTTCCAGTAGTAAATTCCAACATTGAAGGCTAAGGAAAGGGCAATCCAAAAGGCACTCCAGAGCAGCGCCTCCTTTATTTTAACCACATGGGTTTTCCGGTGGAATACGAAGAGATCCAGTGCCAGCAAAAGCAGCACAAACGCGTTGAACGCAACCCAAAAGACGATATTTGTTTCCAATGCGATAAAGAAAATTAATGGAGGCTACTACCTTTTGAAATGCAGTCGTTTCACTGCAAACACAGAGTACGGGCCCAATTAAGAAAATGAAAGATACACGGAAACAACCGCAAAACCATGAGATGGTTGGAAGACCCTCCTGTTTTGGAGCTGTTTTCGGAAATAGAGGTGCTAAACAGGAGCCTGCGCTTAGCGCCGAAATTGCCGGAAATAGCTGCCTATTTTCATTTGGATCACCCCCAGAAACGCTTCCTGAATGATGCCCTTGCTCATCTTGGATTGGCCCTTGGTCCTGTCTGTGAAGATGATGGGCACCTCTTTTATCTTGAACCCATACTTATAGGTCAGGAACTTCATCTCAATCTGAAATGCATACCCAATGAAGCGGATTTTGTCCAGGTTGATGGTTTCCAGAATCTGCCGGTGGTAGCATTTGAAACCCGCGGTGGCGTCATGGATGGGCATACCCGTGATCAGGCGCACGTAACGGCTTGCAAAATAGGAGAGAAGCACCCGGCTCATGGGCCAGTTCACCACGTTCACCCCGCTGCTGTACCGACTCCCGATGGCCATGTCATACCCTTCTACCGCGCAGGTATTGTAAAGGCTCATAAGGTCTTTGGGGTTATGGGAGAAATCGGCGTCCATCTCAAAGATGTACTGGTAACCGGCTTTCAGGGCGTATTTAAATCCGTGAATATAAGCAGTGCCTAAGCCAAGTTTACCTTTGCGCTGCTCCAGCAGAAGCCGGTCTGGAAATTCAGTTTGCAGGCGCATTACCGCCTCAGCAGTACCGTCTGGGGAATTATCGTCTACAATCAGGAGATCAAAAGGATGGGGCAGTGAAAGAACCTTTCGGATAATAGCTTCAATGTTTTCAATTTCGTTGTAGGTCGGGATGACCACTACAGACTCTTTCATCCCCCAAATATAACCTATAAGGCTTTATTGGAGGGAGGGGCGTTGAGAAAATATTTTCTGGGCAAGATGTTTCGCATACCGTACGCAGTCTGGGATGGAAGGCCCGGCCACCCAATTGGTGCAGGAATAGAGGTGGTCTTCCTCCATCATCTGGGCCAGTTGGTGCACATCAGTGATGAACATGTCTGCCTGGGGCAGCGCGGCTGGCCAGCGGTGAAGGTGTTGGAAAACAGGCAAATTCGCAGAGATGTCATAGTTCTGAGTGAGTTCTTCATGCACCCGTAACAGGATCTCGGCAGCGGGCAGGTGTGAGAACTCAGAGGACTGGCTACCGCCCACAAAAGAAGAAAACAAAACCTCGTCATCGGGGCAGATGCGGGGGAAGAGGGCACTGCTCCAAACGGTACCACAACTGAAAGGCTGTTCTTTCCGGGGATGCATGGCTCCAAATCCATCCAAAGGGAACCCGATGGCGTGCTTTCGGTATGCGGTATGGACTACGGTCAACGGAGCATAAGAGACGTTGTGCAGAGCTGCCGCCAAACCGGGAGTGGTATAGTCCAGCAACTCGGCGGCGGCATGGGCCGGCAGGGCGATAACCACGGCATCGAACTCCTCATCGGCGAGGCCTTCCACATCATGCTGAATGCTTAACAGGTATTTGCCTTTGGCCCTATGGATCATCTCAACCTTGTGGTCTACGTGCAGGGAGACCAGTTTAGAGGCAATGGCTTCGGGCAATGACTGTAAGCCTTTCAGAAGGGAGATAAGGGTTTTACTGGGCTTGTCATTCTGCAGAAGGTCCAGTCCTTTTAGCACCGATCCATGGGTTCTCTCCATCTCCTTAAGGGCCGGAAAGGTTTTTTCCAGCAGCAGCTTATCGGGGTCTCCGCCGTAAATCCCTGCCACCATCGGCTGCACCAGATAATCTACTACCTCCTGGCCAAATCGGCGTTTAAAGAAGTTGCTGATGGTTTCCTCGGGTACTTCCTGTGGGGGAAGTTTGTATTCCTGCGTGATCTTCAGTTTGGTGCGCCAGTGGAAGAAAGAATCCAAAAGGAGCCGGCGCGGGGAGGAGGGAAGGCAATAGTACTCCCCGTCCTTCCTGATGTACCGGTCCTGGGTTTTGGTAGCCGGCCTGATGACCTCATCTTCCAGTTTCAGTTCCTGCAGCAGTTCCTGCAGTTCTTCGTTTAGTTGCAAGGAATGGGGGCCCAGCTCCAGTTGGTAAGCCCCCTGCTGCACGCTTTTGATGACACCCCCCACCTGAGGCTCGCTTTCGAAAAGGTCATAGCGCACCCCTAGCTTCTGCAGATAATACGCCAAAGCCAAGCCTGATATTCCTGCGCCAATGATTGCTACTCGCATGTAGGGATGAAGTGGGTTGTCCCTAACGTACGCAAGAGAGGCCAACACGTTTTATATTCATTTAATACAAATTGGAGCAAAATCAATTTTCCCTGTCAAAAGGCGCGTAGGTTCTCTTATTTTTGCCTCATGGAGAGAACAAAAGTTGGCGAGAAAAGGAAAGCCGTTTTCCTGGACCGTGACGGAGTACTGAACGTAGAAAGAGGAGATTACACCTGGCGCACCCAGGATTTTGACGTATGCCCAGGCGTGCCTGAAGCCCTAGTCCTGCTCAAACAACACCATTACCTGCTGATTGTGGTGACCAACCAGGCGGGCATTACCAAAGGCCTTTACACCAAAGCAGATGTGATGGCCTGTCATGCCAAACTGCAGGATGCCTGCGGCCAACTCATAGATGACCTGTACATGGCTCCCGGACATCCGTCGGTTTCTGAGTCTCTCCTGCGCAAGCCCGACAGCCTCATGCTGGAACGAGCCATCGCAAAATATAACCTGGACCCTGCCGCCTGTTGGCTGGTAGGGGACCAACCCCGAGATGTTAAAGCTGCCGGCAAATGCGGAGTACCGGCAGTTCTGGTAGGGCCGCATCCCTCAGGCACCCATCCATTCCAAAAGAAAGATTTATTGGAGGCGGCGCAGTGGATTGTTTCCCAGGCCGAGGTCTAAACGGGATAGAAATTCTGATTAAACCAATCCAACGCTGGCTTTATGCCTGGCTTCAGAAAATTAAGGTTAAAACTGTACACTTGTTCCGAGTGCGTAATCGGGTAAAAAAAAATCCTGTTTCTGGGCCTTTTTAGGAAAGAGGCCCAGAAACAGGATTTGAGATGGCCTAAAATGAGTTGGGGCAAACAGGTGCAAATGGAATATAAAAGGAAAGCCCCGAAAGAGAATCTACCGGGGCTCCAAAAGAGGTATCTTGATCAGAAGAACGTTATCCGTTCACTCTGTTGTTTACCGGAGCTTTGGCAACAGTTTTAGCCATTACTTTTTGCTCCACCGAGCGATCAGATTTTTGTGAATAGGCAGGGCAAGTAGATGACTTGCAGGATGCAAAGCCCAACACACAGATTGAAGCGAATAAGAAAAGGTTCTTCATATTATTAGTTATACAACATATAAGGTATTCTACTTCAAAACTACGGTTTTTGTTTAGGATTATTACCCTTTCGGCGAAATATTTCTTAATCCTTATATCCTAGTATTTGTAGCATGGATTCTACATTCTGCTCCTCGGCAAAAACCCACGACTTCAGGGTGCCATCTTCCTCACGGTCAATGATAACGTGTTTAGGTGACGGAATGAGGCAATGCTTGATTCCGCCGTATCCGCTGAGGCTTTCCTGGTAGGCTCCCGTGTGGAAGAAACCAATATACTGCGGCTCTGGCTGCTCTTTCTGAATCTTTGGCAAAAACACCTGGAATGAGTGCATCTCGGAGTTATAGTAATCCTGGCTGTCGCAGGTAAGGCCGCCTATGTTCAGGCGCTGATAATCTTTGTCCCAGTTGTTGAGGGCAAACAGAATGTAGCGCTGGTTCAGGGCCCAAGTGTCTGGCAGGTTGGTGATGAACGAGCCATCAATCATGTACCATAACTCTTTGTCATTCTGGAGTTTGGTGTCCAGAATAGAGTACACGTGCGCGCCGCTTTCCCCCACGGTATAGATCCCGAACTCAGTGAAGATGTTGGGCTCCGGCACGCCTTCCTCGCGGCAGATGCGTTGGATGGTGCGCAGGATCTCCTCAATCATGTACCGGTAATTGTAATCGAATTGGATAGAGGTTTTGATAGGGAACCCGCCGCCAATATCAATCGTGTCTAGGTCTGGGCACAGCTTCTTCATTTCACAATATTTGTGCACGAAGCGGCTTAGCTCAGACCAGTAGTAAGAGGTATCCTTGATGCCCGTATTGATGAAATAGTGAAGCATCTTCAGCTTGAACTTAGGGTTGTCCGCTATTTTGGTTTTATAGAGGTCCACCACATCGTTGTAGTTGATGCCCAGGCGCGAGGTATAGAACTGGAACTTAGGCTCCTCGTCAGAGGCCAACCGTATCCCAATCTGGCATGGTCCGGTAACAAACTCCTCGTAATGGTCAATCTCGCCCAAATGGTCTAAAACCGGGGTAACGTTCTTAAAGCCGTCGTTGATCATGGAGGTGATATGGTCACGGTACAGCTCGCGCTTGAAACCGTTGCACACCACAAACACGTCTTTGCTTACCTTGCCTTTTTCATATAACGCCCTGATAATAGGCATGTCAAAAGAAGACGAAGTCTCAATGTGGATGTCGTTTTTCAAGGCCTCTTCCAGCACAAAAGAGAAGTGCGAAGACTTGGTGCAGTAGCAGTACGTGTAGGTTCCCTGGTAGTTCAGCTTCTCCATGGACTCCTTGAAAAGAATCTTTGCCTTCTGGATCTGGGAAGAGATCTTGGGCAAATACGTGAGGCGCAACGGCGTACCGTATTGCTTCACTAAGTCCATCATGGGGATGCCGTTGAAAAAGAGTTCGTTATTATGTACGGTGAATTCCTCGGTGGGAAAATCAAAGGTTTGGTGTATGAGGTCTGTGTATTTATCCATTATAATGTAAAGGGGTATCCAGTGCGGATAGCGTGCGAAATTGCTTGTATTTTACCATCTTTGCAAAAACTAGTTTCCGTTTTGCATGAAAAAAATCAGACTAATAGAAGTGAAATCTGAGCTAGGAGCGGGAACACGCGGAGCTAGTTTAGGGATTGATGCCCTTAAGATCGCGTGTCTGAACAAGCAGTCAGATTATTTCAAGCGGTTCACGGCAGTAGAGGTGCCCAATCTCAACGATGTGCTTTTTGAAAAGAATCTGTTCCCGCACGCCAAATATATTGACAGTGTGCTGCAGACCTACAAACGTATCAGTAACACTGTTGAACAAACATTAGAGCTGGGAATGTTCCCGCTGCTACTAGCCGGCGACCATTCTAACGCCGGCGGAACCATTGCTGGTATAAAAGCCGCTTTCCCAGACAAAACCCTGGGCGTGATCTGGGTAGATGCCCACGCCGATATCCACTCGCCGTACACTACGCCCTCCGGGAACATGCACGGTATGCCCTTGGCTGCCTCTTTGTCTGAGGACAACCTGGAGTGTAAAGTCAACGAGCCAGACCCTGAGACCGTTTTCTTTTGGGAGGCGCTCAAGAAAGTGGGCACAGACCAGCCCAAGATCAAACACCAGCACATCGTCTACATTGTGACCCGCAGCTATGAAAAGCCCGAGGTGTACCTGTTTGACAAGCACAACATCAAAAATTTCACTTATCCAGAGGTAATCGCCAAAGGCATTGAGCAGGTTGCTGAAGAGGCCCTGAACCGCCTTCGGGACTGTGACCTAATCTATGTTTCTTTTGACGTAGACAGCTTGGATTCCAAGTTCTCCAAAGGAACCGGTACCCCGGTGGAGGTGGGGTTGAATGTGGCCCAGGCCAAAGAACTGTGCTACCACCTGGTGAGCCACCCCAAGGTTATTTGCTTTGAGATGGTGGAGATAAACCCTACGTTGGACGCAGAGAATACCATGGCGCAAAACGCCTTCGAAATTTTAGAACATACCACAGACGCTATTCAGAATCGGTTGGCCAAAGAGGCCCAAACGGTGTCGCTTGCTTAATTGACAGATGAAACAACTTGAGACCCAGATTGCCCAGGCCCTGAGCCAGGCCTTACAAGATACCTTCCAACATCCGCTTCCCGCAGAGCAAATCAACTTACAGCCTACCCGAAAGGAGTTCGCCGGCACATTTACCTTCGTTACCTTCCCGCTCACCAAGGCGTTGGGCAAAGGGCCAGAGCAGATAGGGCAGGCCCTTGGCGAGTCCCTGGCCCAGAAAGCCCCACAGGTGGCAGGCTATAACGTAGTCAAAGGCTTCCTGAACATCGAGATCAAGGACAGCGTGTGGCTGCAACAGTTCTCCGAGCAGGTGGCCGGTTTAGGAGCCGATTTAGCGGAAACAGGCCCAAAACAGAAAGTGGTGGTAGAATATTCCTCTCCCAACACGAACAAGCCGTTGCACTTGGGCCATTTGCGGAACAACTTTCTGGGCTACTCCGTGGCCGAGATCCTGAAAGCCGCCGGCTATGATGTGGTGAAAGCCAACCTGGTGAACGACCGCGGCATCCACATCTGTAAGTCCATGATTGCTTATGAGAAATTCGGGCAGGGCGAAACACCCCAAAGCTCGGGCATCAAAGGCGATCACTTGGTGGGCAAGTACTACGTGGAGTTTGACAAAGCTTACAAGCAAGAGATTGACCAACTGGTAGCCCAGGGCGTTGACAAGGAGCAAGCCAAAAAACAGGCTCCGTTGATGCTTGAAACCCAGGAAATGCTCCAGAAATGGGAACAGCACGATCCTGCCACCATTGCCCTGTGGGAAAAGATGAACGGCTGGGTGTACGAAGGCTTCACTGCCACCTACCAGAACATCGGGGTTGATTTTGATAAGTTCTACTATGAGTCCGGGACGTACCTGCTGGGCAAAGACCGGGTGGAGGAAGGCCTGGAGAAAGGCGTTTTCTTTAAGAAACCCGATGGCTCCGTTTGGATTGACCTCACCGAGGAAGGCCTGGACGAGAAACTAGTCCTCCGCGCCGACGGAACCTCGGTGTATATCACCCAAGACCTCGGCACCGCTGAACTCAAGTACCAGGATTTCCACTATGACCAGTCTGTGTACGTGGTGGCCGATGAGCAGAACTACCATTTCCAGGTGCTTAAAGCCATCCTGAAGAAACTGCAGAAACCGTATGCCAATGGCATCTATCACTTGTCTTACGGCATGGTAGACCTTCCCAGTGGCAAGATGAAGTCCCGCGAGGGAACGGTGGTAGACGCCGATGAACTGGTGCAGGAGATGATTGATACCGCCCGCCAGAAAACTGATGAACTGGGCAAGATTGAGGGCTTCTCTCCAGAGGAGGCGCAGAAACTATACCACACCCTGGCTATGGGCGCGCTCAAATACTTCCTCCTGAAAGTAGATCCCAAGAAACGGATGCTCTTCAACCCCGAGGAGTCCATCGATTTCAAAGGCAACACCGGTCCGTTCATTCAATACACGCACGCGCGCATCGCGGCAATCCAACGGAAAGCGAACGAACTCGGCATTGCATCCGAGGCCCAGGCTTTTGCGGGTGTCGCCACGCTGCACGAGACTGAGCGCGAGGTTTTAGTGCTCCTAAACTACGCAGATTCCATTATTGACGAGGCTGCCCGCAATTATGCCCCATCTATCATCGCGCAGTATGCGTTTGACGTAGCCAAGGCCTACAACCGTTTCTACACCGAGGTTCCTATTTTCCAGGAGACCGATGCCCAGGTGTTGAGTTTCAGAATTGCTTTGTCTGCTCAGGTGGCCAAAGCCCTGAAGAAAGTAATGGGCTTGTTAGGGATCTCCGTACCAGAAAGAATGTAATAAGGAGCCGAAGAGGAATTCTTAAAAGGCCTCCGAATCTTTTATATTCCCGTTGCCGAGAAGGCTGCTTTTGCCGGAAAAAACGTATACAAACCTGGTGCGAGAATTTGCGGTAAGGCAACCGGCCCTGGGAACTAGGAAGTGTGGTAGGTGGGAGGAACTGTTTTGAGGCTATTTTCCTAAAAAGGCCATTGAAACGGTTTTAACCAGACAGCGAAGCCCCTGCCAGAACATATTAAAGTAAAATTGGTTAACGACATTATAACGAACCAACCTTATGCTACAGCTTGTATCTCTATTCTCGTTATCCCTGATGGTGGCTTGCTCTTCGCCGGCCGCCACTTCGCAGGAGAAACCAACCTCAACCACTATGAATACAGCCACCGCTTCCTCTATCTATGACATTCCGCTAAAAACAATCGACGGAAAAGACACCAGCCTGAAGCAGTTCAAGGGCAAGAAGGTTCTCATCGTGAACGTGGCCTCAGAGTGTGGGTACACACCGCAGTACGCAGATCTGGAGAAACTCCACAAACTGCACGGGGACAAAGTGGTGGTGCTAGGTTTCCCGGCCAATGATTTCGGCGGGCAGGAAAAAGGTACCAACGAAGAAATAGCCCAGTTCTGTCAGAAAAACTTCGGGGTGACGTTCCCGCTGTTCCAGAAAGCCTCGGTGGTAGGAACTGAACAGCAGCCGCTGTACAAATGGCTGACCAGCAAAGAAACCAACGGCAGTAACGCCAGTGCGCCCACCTGGAACTTCTGCAAGTACCTCATCAGCGAAGACGGGAAAGTCCTTAAATTCTATCCTTCCAAAGTATCTCCCCTGAGCGAGGAGTTACTGCGTGACATCAACAGCTAAGCGTTTTTAAGTGGATTTGGTAAAAACGGGACCTAAACGGCCTTCCGCGGGTACGTGGGTTTCTGCTTTCAGATTAAGGACTTTGCCATTGGCTTTGTCCTGCATTGGCATGGGCGGTTTTCTGGCTGCCGCAGATCATCTTTCGCGGTGGCCCGTGCTGCTGCTTTGCGTATTGACCACGCTCTTTCTCCAGATTCTCTCAAACCTGGCCAACGACTACGGTGATACGAAACACGGTGCCGACAGCCAGTACCGCGAAGGTCCGCAACGAGCCGTTCAGGCCGGGCAGATCTCGCCAAGCCAGATGCGAGCGGCTATCATTGTGTTCAGCCTTTTGGCGCTTGTCTCTGGGGTAGCACTACTTTGGATTGCCTTGGGCACCTCGGGGCTGTACCTGTTCCTGTTTTTCCTGCTGCTAGGTGTGGGGGCCATCTGGGCAGCCATTGGTTACACAAACGGAAGCAAACCCTATGGCTACGCCGGATTAGGCGATCTTTCGGTTTTCTTCTTTTTCGGGTGGGTAGGAGTGTTGGGTACCTACTTTCTGCAGACCGAGCGGGTATTCTCTGAATTGCTGTTGCCAGCCTCAAGCCTGGGTTTTTTCTCGGCAGCGGTTTTGAACGTGAACAACATCCGGGACATGAAGTCAGATGAACTGGCCGGAAAACGGTCGGTGCCGGTTCGGTTGGGGGCTTTGCGGGCGCGCAACTATCATTGGATTCTCTTGCTGGCCGGTATTGCCTGTACGGTTATTTTCGTTTGGGTACGGGAGAATGCTACGCTTTGGCCCTGGCTTTTCCTAGGGGCGTCGCCGTTGCTGCTGTACAACGGCCGCGAGGTGAAACGCCGCCAGACACCTACGCAACTGGATCCGCTTCTCAAGCAGATGGCTTTGGCTACTTTGTGCTTTGTGGTCTTGCTGGGGATTGGCCTGCTGCTGGATCGTTAAAAGTATATTCCTCGCAAAAAGAAACTCCCCTGTTTTAAGGACCTTTTTAGAAAAGAAGCCTTAAAACAGAGGAGTTTTTTATTCAACTAATGATTTATTCCGCTGAGGAAGTAGAAGCCGCCTGTGGCGTTTGTCCACCGCTTTCTGCGGTTTTCAAAGGGGCAGGTTTCTTGCGGCGCTTTTTCTTGCGCTTTATTTCCTCTCCTTCCGCACGTGGTGGCTGAGGCTGGCCTTCAGTTCTGGGTGGACGGGGAGCAGTGCCTTCGGTGGTAGTTCCGGCAGGTTTTTCACCGCGTGGTTTTCCTTCTCTTCTCCGGTTGTTGTCACGGGGTCCGCTTCCTTCTTTCCGGCGTCCTTCGGGCCGGCTTCCCTCGCTTCTGCCGCCTCTTCCGGCCGGTGCTCCACCTCTTCCGCGGTTGTTGCGCTTGCTGTTGCCTACGGGATCAAACGCCGGGCCTTCACCAACACCTTCTGGTAAGGGCAATTTTGGGAGTTCCCGCTCAATCAGTTTCTCTATCTTCACCAAGCGCTCCTGGTCTTGCTCGTTTACGAAGGTAATGGCAGTACCAGAGGTCTCGGCCCGGGCAGTACGGCCGATGCGGTGCACATAATCCTCGGCGTCCTGGGGGACATCGAAGTTCACTACGTGGCTGATGCCTTCTACGTCAATCCCGCGGGACATTACATCGGTGGCTACCAGTACCTGCAGTTGCTTGTTCCGGAAGCGCTGTAAGGTGGCTTCGCGTTCATCTTGGGTACGGTCAGAGCTGATGCCCTCGGCCTCAAAGCCCATTTTCTGCAAGGAGCGCACAATCTCGTTTACCGCGTTCTTGCGGGAAGTGAACAGGATCATGGTCTGAATCTGGGCATCTTTCAGGATGTGCTGCAACACACGCAGTTTCTGGTTGTCATACACCAGGTAAATGCGTTGGTCAATGTTGGCGGCCGGCTTGGAAATAGACAAACTTATTTCCTCCGGCTCCTGCAGGATCTGCTTTGCAAAGGTTCGGATTTTGGGAGGCATGGTGGCTGAGAACATCAGCGTTTGGCGCTCTTTAGGAAGGGTGGAGATGATTTTCATCAGGTCATCCATAAAGCCCATGTCCAGCATTTTGTCAGCCTCGTCCAGAATCAGGTATTTAAGCTGGTCCAGCTTCACGTAACCCATCTGCATGTGGGCAATAAGACGGCCCGGGGTGGCTACAATGATATCGGCGCCGCTGGTGAGGGCTTTCTTTTGCTGGTCCCAGTTCTGGGCATTGTTCCCCCCGTAAATGGCAATAGAGGTGGCACCGGTGAAATAGCTGAGGCCTTCCACCTGGTCATCTATCTGTTTGGCCAGTTCACGGGTAGGTACCAAGATAAGGGTGCTGGTGAAATCATATCTCGCCTCGGTAATTTTGCTGAGGGTAGGCACCAGAAATGCGGCTGTTTTACCGGTTCCTGTCTGGGCGCAGGCAATTAAATCCTTTGACTCTAATATATGCGGGATGGCCTGTGCCTGGATAGGGGTAGCCTGTTTGTAACCCATGGACCGAATACCTTCCAGTAAGTCGGACTGCAGGTTGAAATCATCAAATGTAACACTCATTGTTCTGTATCTTCTTGTAAGCCAGCGAGCGAATGAAGCTGGCACTTCTATAAGTACTGTAAAGATAACCTTTTCTCTTGATTGGTTTCAGTTAGTTTCTGGTTTCCTCACTCAAAAAGCTCCCTTAAAGACATACTTCTATATACCTATTTAGGTGTATATAAATTGCACTATATATAATTTATAGGTAAAACTTTTTTGGGAAAGGAATGGTAAGAATACAATACTTATAAATAGGTAATTGAAGCTAAATAGCCCTATTTTACCTGTTTTGGGCATCATTTTTAATTTTTAATTGTAAAATATAAAGAACCTATTTGTAATATTTTTCTAAAATACAATTGCGTGAAACCGCAAGTAAAGCCCCCCGTTAAAGCGTGTATAGAAAGAAATTGAAGATAACTAAGTTGCTAACCTTAAAACGAACTATGAAGCTAACCCTACTTTCCTCTCCTGTAAAATCAGATTAAGCTACTGCAACTCATTTATTGGTTGCAATAATTGCTTAAAATTTTTATACCCTGCCTTAGGAAATTAAGGCGCACGGGATAATTACGTCTTCTCAAAATCCAACATCACTCTTATTTTCTCCTATCATGAAAAAAATTATACTTTCATGGGCTAGCACCCTATTGCTTATACTTTTCGGGTTCATTAGTCAGGCCCAGGCACAATGTGCGGGCTCCGCAGAATGCTTTGACTTTAAACTGGTGAGTGCCGCTTCAGTGAACGCCTCCACCACCCGCCTGACCTTCTCGGTAAAGGTAAACTGCAACAAAGACCTGAGCAACGTAGCTTTCGAGTTGCCTGCCGGAGTGAAAGCCTCTTCCCCTAAAGGCCAGAAATACAACTACACGGTTGAGAACACCACCAACAATCCTTTCTACTCGGTAAAGTTCGAGGGGAAAGGCATCAATGGCTACAAGAACGGAGCTGAGGATGTATTCACCTACGATCTGCCTACTGCCTCTTTCAGTAAGATGACTTCCATGCGCATCCAGGCAAAGGCCGGCCAGAATGTTGGTACTTTCTCCTTCAATCCTAAAAACTGCGCGCCTGGCGGAAACTCAGGAGGTGGTGACAATGGTGGCGGAAACCCTGGCGGTGGAAACACCGGAGGGGGAGACTGCAGCGACTCTCAGCCAAGACCTATCATCGGAGATCAGCATCCTTGCGCCGGTGACATCGTTACTTATTGCATCGAAAATGATCGTAACTATACTTCCTTTGTTTGGGATGTGCCAAGAGCCCACGCTGGTGAGCCACCGGTAGGCTGGGAGATCATCTCAGGTCAGGGTACAAAATGTGTGACCGTAAGAGTTGGTCAGAAAAGCGGTACCATGAAAGTGAAAGTGAACGATCCTATTTGCGGTACCAAAGTAGCCACACTGCCGGTAAAACCAGGTAAAAGCTTTGAAGTAACCATCGCCGGTCCTGTTTCTATCTGTGTGAAGCAACCCCAAACCTACACTGCTTCTGTAAAGAAAAACAACGGTAATGGCAACGGCAATGGTAATGCAAAAGGCGAGTTCATCTTCAACTGGACCGTTCCTGCAGACTGGACCATCCAAAGCGGACAAGGCACTGACAAAATTGTAGTGATCCCGGGTTCAACAGACGGAGAAGTGAATGTGTATGTTAGCGACAACGCAAAGGTAAGTGGAAACGGAAACAACGGAAACGGAGTAGGCGGTTACAAAAAAGGATACTGCGGTACTGCTTCAGATGGCTTAGAAGTAATAACCAAAGAAGACTGCGGTACATCTTCAACTTGCCCTACCTTTAAAGTAGATATCACCGGCCAGTCTCTTTTCTGCAAAGGCGATGTGCTTACTTTCGATGCAGTGGTTGCAGGCGCTGGAAATGTGAAAACCAAAGGGGGAGCCGGAACCAGTACCTGGAGCAAGAACAACAACAGCAGCGATATTGAATATGCCTACCAGTGGGCCGTACCAACCGGATGGGAAGTAGTATCTGGCCAGGGAACAAGCCAATTGATTGTGAAAGCAGGAACTGCCGCCGGTAACGTAGGAGTGAATGTTACTGCCAAGAAAAAGAAAGACCCTAAATTCTGCGGAACCGGAACCGATACCCAGCCAGTAACTGTAAACCCAGTTTGCGGCCAGTGCCCTAAACCAGAGTTAGCAGTAGACGGTCCTTCTGAAGTGTGCCACAGTACTAATGACCTGTACACTTTCAGAGTGAAAAATGTAAAAACAGGCGTAAAATACCACTTCTACCTGCCAGAAGAATTCACAGTAGTAGAAAGCGGAAACGGCTATGTGAAGGTAGATGTGAATTCAGCGAAGTATGACACCACACTATATGTAACAGTAGTCGCCATCAATGCTTCTAACTGCGGTGCCGAGGCGGTTTGCCTGTCAGTTAATGTGAAAGACTGCGGAACTACTCCTCCTTGCGAGAAACCAACAGTTGCCCTGGTTGCCCCAGACACCATCTGTAACCTAGCCGATGAGCCTACCACCATCAGAGTAGCGCAACCACAGGAAGGCGTGACGTACTCCTTCAACGTACCAGAAGGATTCATTGTCCTGGAAGAAGGTGCTGATTACGTGACAGTAGTAGCGGTGTTTGAGGAAGAGCAATTAGGTCAGCCACAAACCATTACCGTAACCGCCACAAACGAATGTGGTACAGCAACAGCCCAGGAAGTTATCATTGTAGCAGACTGCGGCTTGGGTAACCCACTACCAGTATCGCTTACCAAGTTTGAAGGTGCATCACGTGGCGGAGCAGTAACCCTGGCTTGGACCACTGTCTCTGAGATCAACAACGACCGCTTCGAGGTTGAGCGCAGCGCTAACGGAAAAGACTTCGTGATGGTAGGTCAGGTAAAAGGATCAGGTAACTCTTCGGCCACCGTAGACTACACCTACACAGACCGCACCGCTGCCGCAGGAACCGTGTATTACCGCCTGAAGCAAGTTGACTTTGACAACTCAACTGAGTACTCAAAAGTGATTGCCGTAAGCCACGCTGCTACCGCAAACAACAACGCCGGAATAAGCGTGTACCCTAACCCGGTAACTGACAGACAAGTGAACGTGCGCTTCCAGGAGCCAGTAAACGGAAAAGCTTCCATTCGTCTAGTAGACATGAGCGGCAGAGTGTTACACACCCAGGATGTAAACAGCGTTGCCTCTGAGGTGCCGGTGAACCTGACCAACCTGAACCTGAAAGCGGGTGTTTACCTGATCACAGTAAATGTAAACGGTCAGAGCACCACCCAGCGAATCATGGTTCGCTAATTAAGAGAGTTTGATAGGATGCAGGCAGGCAGTAACCTTTGGTTGCTGCCTGCTTTTTTTATGTCTTTTTGGGTAAGTGGCAAATCCTGAAGCCCAGCAGAAAATTTCAATTCGTTTTGTGGGCAAGAGGGATGCTTAAGGTAGGAGGTAAGGCAGAGATTGAATTGTGAGGTGGGAGCAAAGGAGTGTCTAGAACTGGTAGAGATTTTTATATGATGAATAAGGATGTATAAACACTGATCTTCTTATTGGATGTATTTAAGAGCTGAAGAAGTAATTTCATGTAGGAGCAAGGATACAGACAGTATTAGTTGAGTGATATATTTGGAAAAAAGAATAGTGGTGAAAAAGTAGTGTTTTGGTTAAAATGAGCCGAAAACAGGTGAAAAGTTTGTATTTAGTTTAGTTTCTGTTTGTGTTATTAATTGAAAGTGCAATTTGGTGTAACCGCAAAAATTAGGCATCGTTAAATAGAAGGTAAGTAGAAAATTGAAGATAATTAAGGTTTTACATTACAGTTTAAGAGTCTATGGCACTAATTTTACTTCCTCTTCACAACAAGTCTGCATAAGCATTTTGCTATAAACAGCTTTACAGCCGATTCTGGCTCTTTTACTCCCTTCCTCCCTGTCTGCCAGGGTAATTGAATACCTGCGTCTCTTACCTATTCCTGTTTACAGTCCAAAATATCCTATCATGAAAAGATCTATACTTTCATGGGCTGCTTCCTTATTGCTTATACTTTTCGGTTTCATTTCTCAAGTTCAGGCCCAGTGTTCCGGTTCAGGTGAATGCTTTGACTTCAAGCTGGTGAGTGCCGCGGCGGTGAACGCTTCCACCACGCGCCTGACCTTTTCGGTGAGGGTGAACTGCGACAAAGATTTAAGCAATGTGGCCTTTGAGCTGCCTGCTGGGGTGAGAGCTTCCGCCCCAAAGGGCCAGAAATATACCTACACTATCGAGAACACAACTAATAATCCTTTCTACTCGGTAAAGTTCGAGGGTAAGGCCATCAAGGCCTATAAGAACGGGGCCGAAGATGTTTTCTCCTATGAACTGCCAAGCTCTGCCTTCTCCAAGATGAGCAGAATACGCATCCAGGCAAAGGCCGGCCAGAATGTAGGAACCTACTCCTTAAATCCGCAGAACTGCTCTTCTACCAGCAATAGCAATGGTGGAGGCAACGGTAACGGAGGCAATGGCAACGGAAATGGAGGTAACGGAAACGGCAACGGCGGGAACGGAAATGGCAATAATGGTAACGGTGGAAACGGAAACGGCGGCAATGGTAACGGAGGTAATGGAAACGGAAATGGCGGCAACGGCAACTCAGATTGCAGTGATTCGCAGCCAAGACCCATTGAAGGTCCTGCCAAGCCATGTCCTGGTGAAGTTGTAGAGTACAGCATCGGAAACAACTACACTTCTTATGATTGGGATGTGCCAAGAGCGCAAGCTGGTAATTCGCCCACAGGCTGGGAAATTGTAAGTGGCCAGGGTACAAACAAAGTGAAGGTGCGGGTAGGTATGAAAAACGGTACCATGAAAGTAACCGTGAACCATTCAAAATGCGGTACCAAAGTAGCCACCCTTCCTGTGAAGCCGGGCAATGACATAGCGGTGAACATAGAAGGCAATACGCAGTACTGTTCCGGAGATGTGCTGGCCTTTAAAGCCTCGGTTAGCAAGGCAAATGGCAACGGAAACAGCAAAAACAGCACCTATGATTTTGCCTGGAGTGTGCCTTCTGGCTGGACCATTGTTTCCGGCCAGAAATCCAACACCTTGGTTGTGAAAGCGGGAACAGCTTCCGGTGAAGTGTCTGTCATGGTGGCCAGCAGTGGTAAAAAGAACAAATCTCTCTGCGAAGCCGGCGAGGCAACGGTAACGGTAACTCCTAAGGAAAACTGCAGTCCCTGCACCAAGCCTGACTTAGAGGTAGAGGCTCCTGGTGAGGTATGTGCCTCCGGCGAAAAGATCTATAAGTTTGCGGTAGAAAAGAGAGACCCAGCTGGTAAAGTGAAATATCAGTTCTTTTTGCCAGAAGAATTTCAGGTGGTTTCTCAGGGATATGGCTATGTGAACGTAACTGTGAACAACGCCAAACCAGATTCTACCCTCTTTGTAACCGTAGTGGCCGTCAACGGAAATAACTGTGGGGCCGAGGCGGTTTGTCTGCCCGTTGAAGTGGAAGATTGCCCAACTGGTCCTTGCACCAAACCAACCGTGGCGCTGGTGGCCCCAGACTCCGTCTGCAACCTGTCCGATGAACCTGCTACCATAAGGGTAGCGCAGGTGAGAGCCGGTGTAACGTACTCCTTTGATGTGCCCGAAGGATTCATCATCCTGGACGAGGGAGTTGGGTTCGTGACCGTGGTAGCCGTACTGGAAGAAGCCCAGCTGGAACAGAATTACACTTTTAGGGTAATTGCGACCAATGACTGCGGTAGTACCGCCTTAGAAGAAGAAATCTATGTCAATGACTGCGGAAACGGTAACCCGCTGCCGGTAACCTTGACCAGGTTTGAGGGAGTATCCCGCAACGGAGCCGTAGAGTTGGCCTGGTCCACTGCCTCTGAAATAAACAACGACCGGTTTGAGATTGAGCGCAGCGCCAACGGCAAAGACTTCAAGAAAGTAGGGGAAGTGAAAGGAAACGGCAACTCCTCCGCCTTAATAGACTATGCCTATACAGACCGCACGGCTGCCTCCGGTACCTTGTATTATCGCCTTAGGCAGGTTGACTTCGACAATGCCTTCGAGTATTCAAAAGTAATTGCGGTAAGCCACAACGCCGGGTCGGCAAGTCAGGCAGCCATCAATGTGTTCCCTAACCCGGTAACAAGCGGAGTGGTAGGAATTAGGTTCGCTGAGCAGGTGCAAGGCGCGGCAACCATCCGCCTTTCAGATTTGAGCGGCAAAGTATTGCACAGCCAGGATTGGAGCAGCGTAGACTCGCAGGTGGACATGAACCTGACCGGGTTGAATCTGCGAGCCGGTATTTACATGCTCTCTGTGACAGCAAACGGGCGCAGCACCACCCAACGCATCGTGGTAAGATAAGAGTAAGAAAGTAGAATTGGATTGATAGGATGCTAAGCAGGCAGCGACTTCTGGTCGCTGCCTGCTTTTTTGTTTCAGGTCCTTTCTGACCAAGGAATTTTCAATTGCCTTTTTTTTGCCCATTTTTGGGAAAACAGTGTCAAAAAGGATGGACGAAAATACAGGGCTTTTTCACGGGTTAACGGTTGTGGAATTTGCCAGTGTGCTGGCCGGGCCCAGCGTAGGACAGTTCTTCGCCGAGATGGGTGCCGAGGTGCTCAAAATAGAAAACCTGAAAACCCACGGTGACGTGACCCGTCGCTGGAAGCTGTCCTCAGAAGATTCAGCCACATCGGTTTCGGCGTATTTTGCTTCGGCCAACTGGGGTAAAAAGTCGGTTTGCCTGGACCTATCGGCTAGTGAGGTGCGGGAAGTGGTGCGTAGAATCCTGGCGAAAGCAGACATCGTGCTAGCCAGCTTCAAGCCCGGCGATGCCGAAAAGTTGCAGATGGATTATGCCTCGGTTTTCCAAATTAACCCCAAAATCATGTACGGCCATATCACTGGGTACGGGAGCCAGGTGCCGCGGGCCGGTTATGATGCCGTGCTGCAGGCCGAGGCCGGTTTCATGTACCTGAACGGAGAGAGAGGCGGCCCACCCCTTAAAATGCCCGTTGCCCTGATTGACCTGCTGGCGGCGCACCAACTAAAGGAGGGCCTGTTGGCGGGCTTATACAAAAGAGAAAGAACAGGCCAGGGGTGCTACGTGGAAGTGTCTTTGCTGAAAGCTGCCATTGCTTCATTGGCCAACCAGGCCACCAACTACCTGGTAGCCGGAAAAGCCCCTGAACGGATGGGTTCTGAGCATCCCAACATTGTGCCCTACGGTACCATTTTCCAAACCGCCGATGGCAAAGAGCTGGTGCTGGCCGTTGGTGATGACCGGCAGTTCCAGTCTTTGTGCCAGGTGTTAGGCAAGCCCCAATTGGCAGATGAACCCGCCTATAAAACAAACAACCAGCGGGTCCAGAACCGGGATTCTTTAAACTTACAGCTTCGGGAATCAGTGGCTTTTTTTCCACAGGAGGAATTACTTGCGGCTTTAGTGGAGCGAAACGTCCCCGCCGGGGCAGTGCACACCATTCCTGAAGCGCTAATTCAGCCCCTTGCCCAACCGCAGTTGCTCCTCAATGCGGAAGGGAAACCAAAGGGAGTGCGCCAGGTCGCTTTTACAGGGCAGGATTCCTTACCTTTGTCTCTTTCGGAGCCGCCGGCGCTGGGTCAGGATACTTGGCAGGTGCTGCAGGAACGGGCTCGTCTTACCCCTCAGGAGCTGCAGAAATTAGCCCAAAACCAGCTGATATTCCCCTCTGACCAGAAAATAGAAAACTAAAAGGTGCTTCGGAAAGTACTATTAGGAATACTTTGCCCAGAAAGGCTCAGGAACAAGCTTTACGAAACTGTGTACTATGGAAGATAGAATTGAAACGATTTTTGAAGGGTTACGGCAGAAGTCTAGCACCAAACAAGCTATTTTCAGGAATACCCGTGAGGTCTTTGAAAAACTCAGAAGCTGCTCTATTGAATTGGTCGAGAATCTGAAAAAGCGGATAAGCGAGGTAGATTCCAATGTATTGATTGAATACCGGAGTGTCAACGACTTCGAATTCCACATAAAATTTTCGGGCGACCTGCTCATGTTTATCATGCATTCCAACGTGATCACCCTGCCGGATGACCATGAGCTGATGAAAAGCCGCTACGTAGACGAGGATTTCCGCCGGCGTTTCTTCGGGCACATCATGGCCTACAACTTCATGGCCGACTCTATAAAGTATAATCGCCTGAACGATCCGGGGTACCTGCTGGGCCGGGTGCTCATCAACATAGAAAACCACTTCTACCTGGAAGGCGTGAAACAGCTGGATCTTACCTACAATGACATGGCCAAAAACGTCATCAAAGAAGAAACCTTGCGCGTTTTCATAGAAAGCGCCATGGTGGCATCGGTGAACAATGACCTGATTGCCCCTGATGTAGAGGAAATCAGGAAGATAACTGTGAAGCAGAAACTGGAAGAACAGCAGGTGAGCACGCCGCAGAAGGTAGGCTTCTCATTCAGTTACCAGCGCAAACCCAACGTGTATTGATTTTGTCGGAATAGTTACGGGTCTTATTTTACCGAAATATAACAAAGCAGATCGGCCTGGAGGGTTTCTCTTCCAGGCCGATCTGCTTTGTTGTTTTTACTCGGTTTGTTTAGGGGCTGTTTTGATAAAATGGGCTCCAAAACAAGAGAACTGTAAATGCAACGGTCTGCTTTGGGGTCGTTTTCAAGAAAGCAGCGACAAAGCAAACCGTTGTAGGTTCTATCTGATATAGAGAACTAGACGAACTCGGCCAACTCAAGCCAACGCTCCGTTTTAGTTTCCACGGCGGTGTTGATGTCCTTGATGCGCTGCGCCAATTCTGCCAGACGTTTATGGTTGGCAGAACCGGAATTCATCTCCTCGGCTAAGGCATCTTTCTCGGCTTCCAGGTTCTCTATTTCTTTCTCCAGGCGTTCATACTCCTGTTTTTCCTTGAACGAGGCTTTCCGTTTAGGTGTCACATCTGCTACCGGAGCGGCAGTAGGGGAAGGAATGGAAGCGGCAGGTTCAACGGCTTTAGTGATAGGTTTCACCTCATCTAGTTTCATGTTCTCACGCTCCTTGGCCCACTCACGGTAATCTGTGTAGTTTCCCGGAAAGTCGCGGAGCTGGCCGTTTTCCTCAAACACGAACAGGTGCTCTACCAAACGGTCCATGAAGTAACGGTCGTGAGAAACGATGAGCAGCGAGCCACCGAAGTTCAGGAGAAAATCTTCCAGGATGTTCAGGGTCTGGATGTCCAAATCATTGGTAGGCTCATCCAAAATCAAAAAGTTTGGGTTCTTAATAAGGACGCGCAGTAACTGCAATCTGCGTTTCTCGCCACCGCTCAATTTGCTTACAAACGTGTATTGCTGGGCCGGAGGGAACTGGAAATGTTGCAGGAACTGACTGGCCGTGATGATTTCGCCGTTGCCGGTTTCCACTACCTCGGCTACTTCCTTCACTACGTCAATCACCCGCTGGTTCTCGTTGAAGGTTAGCTCAGATTGGGTGTAATAACCGAAAACGGTGGTCTGGCCGGCAATGATTTCGCCGCTGTCCGGGGCCAGGCGGCCGGTAAGCATGTTTAGGAAGGTGGTTTTGCCGGCACCGTTCGGGCCCACAATGCCTACGCGGTCCTTCTTCCGGAAGATGTAGCTGAAATCATCCAGTATCACTTTGTCCCCGAAGCTTTTGCTCAGGTGGTCAATCTCCAGTATCTGGTTTCCCTGGCGGGTGCTCTTAACAGACAGTTCCAAGGCAGTGCGCGTGTCTTTTTGCGAGGTTTTATCTTTTAAGTCATAAAACGCATCTACCCTTGACTTGGACTTGGTGCCTCGGGCACGGGGCTGCTTGCGCATCCACTCCAGTTCTTTTTTGAGCAATTGCTTGGCCTTTCCCATCTCGGCAGCGTTGGCTTCTTCCTGCTCGGCTTTTTTCTCTACGTAATAGCTGTAGTTGCCTTTGTAGGTGTAGACCTGTCCACGGTCTAGTTCCGCGATCTCGTTGGCTACCTGGTCCAGGAAGTAACGGTCGTGGGTTACCATTAGAAGGGTGGTCTGTTCGGTGGTCAAGAGGTTCTCAAACCACTCAATGGTTTCCAGGTCCAAGTGGTTGGTAGGCTCATCCAGAATCAGGAGGTCTGGTTCTTCAATGAGAACCCGGGCCATGGCCACGCGCTTTTTCTGTCCGCCGGAAAGGTGCTCTACCTGTACGTCCAGGTTCTGGATGCCCAGTTTGCCCAGAATCTGCTTGGTGCGCACCTCGTATTCCCAGGCGTGCAGATTTTCCATGCGTTCCATCACCTGCTGCATGCGGGCATCGGTGGTGTTGGGGTCTTCAATGCAAGCTTCGTAGTCTCTGATAGCATCCAGGACTTCGGTCTGTCCCGAGAAAATGGCTTCCTGCACCGTGGCTCCGGCGGGGAACTCGGGCTGTTGCCATAAATAACCCACCCTGATGCCCTTGCGCACGCTTACTGTTCCGTTATCTGGCGGAACGGTACCGGCTAAGATTTGCAAAAGGGTAGTTTTTCCGGCTCCGTTGGCGCCGATGAGGGCAATGCGTTGGCCTCGGTTAATACCAAATATAAGGTTCTGAAAAAGCCAGCGATCGCCGTAGCTTTTAGAGATAGAGTCAGCTGAAAGGTAATTCATGGCGCAAAGGTACGCAAACAGAAAAGGGTATCCCAGAGACGGTTCCGGTAAAAAGAGAAGAACACAAAAAAGGCTGGGAAACCCCAGCCTTCTTTGCGCTATCTTTAACTCAAAAACTTAATTACCCTTAGTGGGTATGTCCGTGATGCATTCTGTGGTTAGTAACCGCACCGTGAGCCGGAACTACACGGGTCATCATGGCTTGCAGCAAAATCACAATACCTACAATCAAATGGGGCAGGTATACATACTCGTCAAAATTGAAGATCCAAGGGGACGCGGCCAGGAAAATACCAATCAGGTAATCCATGTTCAAGTGCATGTTAGCAGACATGGCCCGGAAAACCCCAACTTCCCAGTTGGTCATTAGGTTCTGTAAAATAATAACGGCACCTACAATAACTGGTACCCAAGTCTCTGCTCCTCCACGGTCAAAATCAAGGATAAACGGAGCAGCAATCAATAATAGACCCACCAGGTAATCCATGATCCCGTGGGTACGGGTTGATAATACTTTCATTTTTATTCCTCCTATTTTAGTTTCAACTTGTATGGTCTTTTACGCCCTTTGAATTTGGGTTGTTGCGATAAAATGCATTTTAGATTTGGATTTTATAAATATAGGTGTTTTTACGGATGGGGTGTATTAATCTCATTTTGAGTAAATTTTGATAGATGACAAAAGCTGAAAACTGGGCTCGGGCCATTGGGATATTTGATAGCGGAATTGGCGGATTAACCGTGGCTAAAGCCATTAAAGCGCATTTGCCCGACGAGCAATTGGTGTATTTTGGAGACACGGCGCACCTGCCCTACGGCGATAAATCTACCGCTGCCATCCAGGCCTACTCCGTGAAAATATGCGACCTTTTAATTAGACAGAATTGTAAAGTAATTTTAATTGCGTGCAATTCTGCTTCTGCTGCTGCTTATGAACTGGTGCGGGAATATGTGGGCAGCAAGGCCCTTGTCTTGAATGTGATTGACCCCGTGGTGAAATATGTGGGAGAAAGATTCTCGGAGAAAACCGTAGGGTTGATAGGCACCAAACAAACCGTGCATTCCAACGTCTACAAAAAGAAGATAGATGACCTGAACGCCGGCGTTCAACTGAAGTCACTGGCTACACCTTTGCTGGCGCCCATGATAGAGGAAGGCTTTTTCAACAACACCATCTCAGAAAGCGTTATCCAGACGTACCTCTCAGATCCGGCGCTTGACGGCATAGAGGCTTTGATTCTGGGCTGCACGCACTATCCCTTAATTAAGGAGCAGATCACCGCGTTCTACAAAGGCAGGGTAGAGGTCCTGGATGCTTCTGAACTAGTGTCGCGCCACGTGGGCAAAGTGCTGGAGCAGGCGGGAATTGCCTCAGAACGGCTGCCCGGCGAGCCGCATTTCTATGTCTCTGACTACACGGTGTCGTTTGAGGCCTCCACCCAGATATTCTTTCAGCAGAAAGTGCACCTGGAGCATTACCCGCTTTGGGAATAGCATACCCGTTTGGTCCTATTTTTCGTTTACATTTACAGAAGCAAGCCTAAAACGGCTTTTATTACATACTTATGAAAAAGCGTTATTTCCTGATTGGTGATTTCTCGCGCAACGTGTTGTTGGTGAGCGCCGCCGCCTGCCTTGGGTTAGCCTCCTGCTCAGATAACCGCTCGGCGCAAAATGAAACTTCCACGGAGTGGAACGCAGGAGAAACCGCTCCAAAGTACAGCCAAGGGGTAATTACCGAGATGACCGAGGTAAGTCCAGACAACTGGCGCATCACCGATGAACGCCCTGCCGGTGCCGGCGAAGTGATGGCCATTCTGAAACACAACGACGGGAAAGTAGATACCCTGCAAGGGTTGGAACTGGAGCGCCGCATGCAGGAATACACCCAGGCCAACCCCCACAACGGTTCTGGTTTCAGTATGATGAACGTGCTCATGTGGAGCAGCATCGGGTACATGGCTGGGCGCATGCTTTCCCCAAACCGGGCCTATTATTCCAATCCTAACACCATTCAGCGGAACGAGGCCTGGCGCCAGCAGACAACCGCTGAACGTGCCCGCGGGGCTCAGGCATTCCGGGGTACCACCGGGGCGTACAGCAGATCAGCCGCGGCCGGTAACGTTCGTTCTTCTCGCCCTGCCAGCAGCCGTTCCGGTACCTTCGGAAGAAGTTCAGGAGGCTTCGGCGGAAGATCCTCTGGCGGATTTGGCGGGTAATCCATTTCTCGTTTACAATCTTTGATTAATTTTAAGTACCGCTTTAAGGCTGTTTTAAGAAAAGCAGCCTTAAAGCGTATTGTTGAATACAGCTCTTCTTCATCATTCTTTTCTACCGGTTCCTATGCCAGATACTGCACTCCCAATCAGGTTAATGCCGCACCACGGCGATGTCACACGAATGGTCCACCAGATGGGATGGGAGTGGGTAGTGGAGGAAGAATGCCAAACGTATCTTTCAGGTGAAGCGGTAGTGTTGTCGCAGGCTTCCGCCGATGATCTGCTGGAGGCGGCTTCCACACTTTACCAGATGATGGTAGAGGCCGTGCCCGACGAGCTGCCCGATGATTTCCTGCGCAAAATGGGTATCCCGGAGCGGATCTGGCGCGCCGTGCGCCACTCCTGGAACGATGAGCGCCACTGGCACCTCTACGGTCGCTTTGATTTTGCCCAAACCCCCGAGGGTATAAAACTGCTGGAATTCAACGCCGATACCGCCACCTCCATCCCCGAGACAGCCGTGGTTCAGTGGGCCAGCCTGGCTGCCGCCGGCAAAAACGAAAGCCAACAGGCCAATGGCTTGTATGAGGCCTTGGTAGAGCAGTTCAGAACCTGGCAAGGACTCAACCCTGAACTTGAGCCGGCGCTGCTGCTGGTGTATTTAGGCGAAAGCAAAGAAGATTTTACCAATTGCGAGGTGCTTTCTCAGGCTGCCCGCGAAGCCGGCTTTGACACGCACATCTGCGCCGCAGACGAGATGGAGGTCTCCACGCTGGGGGCAGAGCGGGGCGTATGGGCCCAAACCGCAGCCGAGCAATGGCGCCGGTTCCCCTTTCTTTTTAAGTTAGTGCCCTGGGAATTGCTTGCCCAATACGAGCCAGAACTTTGCACCGATTTGGTAGATTTGCAGTATTCCCGCAGCGTTCTCATTGCCAATCCGGCATACTCGCTCATTTTCCAGAGCAAAGGCATGCTGGCTTGGCTGTGGCAACAGTTTCCATACCACCCGTTATTGTTGCGCACCGAGTTCACGGCCTTTTCGGGGAAAGCAGTGGAGAAACCCTATTTCGGGCGGGAAGGACAAAACATCCAGGTACGCGAAAGCGCCGATGTAGCTTCTACTTCGGGCGACTACAGCAACCAACCCCACATCTACCAGGCCTGGGCCGAACTGCCTCAGGATGAACAAGGCTACCGATATCAGGCTGGTGTTTTCTGGGCGGGGGAAGGCAGCGCCATCGGGTTCAGGCGCGAGAAGGGCATCATCACAAATCTCTCCCAGTTTGTGGCGCATGTGGTGGAGTAGAGGATAGATGCCAGTTGTCCGTTCCTAGATTTCAGTGGTTAGTTAATAGGCCTTGCTGAGAATATTCCACTCAATGACACATATTACTACCCCTTAAAAGGAGACGGAATACAGGCAGGTAAAATGTGCGTTTTATGCCTGTTTTCTTTAATTCGGCTTGAAGGGAGAAAGAACCTGAGAAGGAAAGGGGCGTTTTATGCGTAACTTTAAAGGATATCTAAACTAATCCGGACATGGTTACTTCCTCCGCTCCGCTTGTTCTGTTGGCCAGCGCCCGTAAGGAAAGCAATACCCGGCTTTTCGTTCAGAAGGTTTTCCAGGAAACTCCCCATCAATTGGTAGACCTGCTGGACCACCATATCTGGCCTTATCGGTACGAGAATGATTATCCGGGGAAGGATGACTTTAAGCGGGTGATGGATTTAGTGGTGCAGCACTCCGTGGTAGTATTTGCCACGCCCGTGTACTGGTACGCCATGAGCGGATTACTGAAGACGTTCTTTGACCGTCTCACCGATGTGGTCACCGTGCAGAAACCCGTGGGCCGGCAGTTAAAAGGGAAAACCGTTTTCCTGATTGCCGTGGGTGCCGACTCTGAACTGCCCGATGGGTTTGAGATGCCTTTCAAACTTACCGCCAAGTACCTCAACATGAAATTCGGGCGAACCCTGTATGCGTCCACCGAAGAAGTGGAAACCGATATAAGTCACCCGGGCGATATCCGGGAGTTTCTGCGGGAGATACAGGATACGCTGAACGGAATTAACTGAACTTCTTGCCCTCTGTGATTCGCTCAACCGTTTTCAGGATGCGGCTGTCTCTGGTTTCGGTGCGCTTGGCTTCCGTCACCCAGCGGACGTACTCTTTCCGGTGGGTATAGGCCATCCCCTCAAATTTCTCCAGTTGCTGGGCCTCGGCTAAAGCCTGTTTCAGGTCTTCGGGGATTTCAATGACACTGCGCTCTGTGGTTTTGGCGGCGGTGCCGGCCTTCAGTTGGGCCGCAGCCCGCACGTATTCTACCAAGATGGGTTCATTTACCTGCGAGACATCGGTGAACCGGATGGTACGCATACCTTTGGCATCCTGACCAGAAAATAAGTTGTGGGGGTCTTGCAGCAAAGCGCCCTGGAAAAAAGCCAGGTTCACATGCTGTTTGTGCGCACTCATGGCGCAAACCATGCCCGGGCCGGCTTTCTCGTACACCGGCGTATTCCATTTCCAGGTAGGTTTCAGGGCTGGGTCAGCGGTGGCAATGGCTATTCTTATTTTCTCACAGATAGGTTTGGCAAAGGCCGGGGCATCGGTAAAGAAGGCGTCTATTTTCTGCTCGCTCTGTTCTGAGGTCAATTTTGAAGTAGCCATGGAAGGGTGCGGTGGTTCGTTTGCCGAAACTAAGAAACAATTCTGTTTTCTGCCTCTTTTTCTGAAAGAAGGCTGAAAGGAGCTTACCAGCGGGCCGCCGGAAACCCGGCCACGGTAAACAGATGGTCAGGGAGTGTTTTAGGGAAACGCATGTTGTAATATACTTCGTGCAGGGTCTTGGCCCCGTTCAGGTAAAAGGTCAGGTCCGTAGCGATCCAGTTGCCTTGCACGTTTTGGTAGCCTTTCAACTCCACGGTGTTACGTCGCTCGCCGGTTTGCCTAACCGTTTGCAGTACCCAAAGCTTCTCCTGGTCAATGATAAAGTGGCTGGCTTTCTCGTCCAGGGAACTCACGCCTACCACGTACACTTTTCGGCCCTGCCAGGTGGTGGAGAAGGCTTTGGATAGGTCAATACCCGCTTCCTGCATTTGGCCGATGGTGCGTTCCACTGGCTGGTGGTACACATCAAACCCCAAAACCAAAACCTCATGTACCCTCCGGCTACGGTTTTGCAGGACATTGTCTTTGAACACGTACTGGCTGTCCTGGGCAAATAGAGCGCCATTCCCTTTCTCAAACTCCCCAAACTTGATCACCAGTTTGCCCGGGAAAGCAATGGCCTCGTGCCACACCTGGGAAGAAGAATCAGTAGGGCTTTTGTAGCTGACTGCCGTTTGGTCAAAGGTGAAGTAAGGATCAAACTTGCCTTGGTACTTGGCGTGCATCTTCTTCAGAACCTCCTGTCCGGTAAGGGCCGGTGGGTTAGGGTTGAGAAAAGAGGCGATGGAAAGAACCACCGGCAGAAACAGGTTTAGCAGCAGCATGGCGAGATTGATCAAGTGATGGCCTAATATAAAGAGATTATTTTGTCTCTGACAAGGCAAGAAGCTTCACACTGGGGGCATACCGGTTCAGAGCTTTCTTTTCTTTTAGGCTTCTTTTCCTGAAAACGGCCTTTAAACGTTTCCATTAATTTAGTTTCTGGGTCAGGTCAAAGTATCTTCTACCTTTGCCGAAGCAAAAAACGAAACATGGAAATAGTAGGCTACCTGGCCGCAGTATTGATAGGAGGTACCCTAGGGCTTACCGGCAGCGGAGGCTCTATTTTAACCGTTCCCATTCTGGTGTACCTCATCGGTCTGAATCCGGTTATCGCCACGTCTTATTCCTTGTTTGTGGTGGGCGCCACCAGCTCTATTGGGGGCATGCGGTTCCTCCGGAAAGGCCTGGTGCACGGGCCCACCCTGGTGATGTTCGGGGTTCCCTCGGTGCTCACCATTTACCTGACTCGGCTGTACCTGATGCCGGCTTTGCCTCATCACTTGTTTGAACTGGGAAAGCTGAAGGTGACCAAAGAGGAATTTGTGATGGTGCTGTTTGCCTTTCTTATGGTGGGCGCAGCCTGCCGCATGATTCAGGACCGAGGCCATCCAATCCAATTCCAGAATCCTAAACGACCCCATTATTTGCTCGTATGTAGTCAGGCTGTTTTGGTAGGCCTCATCTCCGGGTTGGTGGGGGCGGGCGGTGGTTTCCTTATTATCCCCGCCCTGGTCCTTTTGCTGCGCCTGGACATGAAAACAGCAGTTGGCACGTCTTTGGTACTCATCGCAGGGAATTCTCTTGTAGGGTTCCTGGGCGATATGTTCCATTACTCCATTGACTGGGGTTTCCTGCTCACGTTTTCGGGGCTGTCTGGCGTGGGTATTTGGGCGGGAGCGGCGTATGCCCATAAAATCAACAGCAAAGCCTTGAAAAAAGGCTTCGGGTGGTTTGTGCTGTGCATGGGCGTTTTCATCCTGTTAAAAGAAATTCAGCCTTAAAACGCAGGCGGTAGCTAATGCTGGAAACAAAGGGGTTTAAAGTCCGATTTGCCAGAAACGTTTAATTTTGAGAAGTCAAGCGTAAAGAATATGAAAGTAGAACAGATCTATACCGGGTGCCTGGCCCAGGGAGCGTATTACATTGAGAGCAACGGAGAAGCTGCCATCATTGATCCGCTGCGCGAGATAAAGCCGTATCTGCTGAAAGCCCAGAAAGACCAGGCTACCATCAAATACGTGCTGGAAACCCACTTCCACGCCGATTTCGTGTCAGGGCACGTGGATTTGGCGCAGGCTACCGGAGCTACCATTGTGTACGGAGCCGCGGCCCAGCCTACGTTTGAGGCGTATCTGGCCCAGGACGGTGAAGTGCTGACGGTGGGCGGGGTCACCCTTCAGGTGCTCCACACGCCGGGCCACACCCTGGAATCAGTGACGTATCTGCTCAAAGACGAGAATGGCAAAGATTACGCGCTTTTCACCGGCGACACCCTGTTCATAGGCGATGTGGGCCGCCCAGACCTGGCCGCCAAGTCAGACCTGAACCAGGAACAACTGGCCGGAATCCTGTTCCATTCGCTCCGCACCAAGATCATGCCCCTAGCCGATGATGTGTTGGTGTACCCCGCCCACGGGGCCGGAAGCGCCTGCGGCAAGAACATGAGCAAGGAGACTTTCGATACTTTAGGAAACCAGAAGAAAACGAACTATGCCCTCCGGGCCGATATGACCGAAGCCGAGTTCGTGAAAGAGGTAACAGACGGATTGTTGCCTCCTCCGGGCTATTTCCCCCTGAATGTGCAACTGAACAAGCAAGGCTACGCCAATATTGAAAACGTGCTGAGCCAAGGCCTGCAAGCCCTTTCCCCAGAAGCCTTCGAGGCGGTGGTAAACGAGACTGGAGCTCTGGTGCTGGATACCCGTAAAGCCGCCGATTTCTCCGCCGGGCACATTCCTAACTCCATCAACATCGGACTGGACGGCAGCTTTGCCCCCTGGGTAGGCGAACTCATCCCCGACATCCAACAGCCCCTGGTATTCCTGTCCGACGCTGGCCGCGAAGAGGAAGTAGTGACCCGCCTGGCCCGGGTGGGCTATGACCACACTCTGGGTTACCTACAAAACGGGCTGGATGCCTGGAAAGCCGCTGGCCGGGAAACCGATACTTTGCTCTCCATCTCTGCCCAGGAATTTGCCCAACGCCTGAAAGAGGAAACCCCCGTAGTTATTGACGTCCGGAAACCAAGTGAATACAGCGCGGAGCATGTAGAAGGTGCCCTTAACGTTCCTTTAAGTGCCCTAAACGAACACTTACCTGAAATCCCGAAAGAAGGAACGGTGTACCTGCACTGCGCCGGCGGTTACCGCTCCATGGTAGCGGCCTCTATCCTGAAAGCCCGCGGGTACAACAACCTGGTAGACGTAGCCGGAGGCTTCAAAGCCCTCGCGGAAACCGATGTTCCCAGAACCTCCTTTGTTTGTCCGTCTACCTTGGGGTAAGTGAATGAATAAGAAAACGCGTTTGATTTGCTATTCGGATGGTCCCCTTTGAAGGGGGTAGGGGGATGATCCACGCTTTGCATCTCCGTCTCAAAAATTACATCCGAGGTTTAAGGCAAATCGCCTTACAGAAAGTGAAGAACGGGCAAAAAGAGCTAGCTGGTTTTAAGGGTGTTTTCTCAAAAACAGCCCCGAAGCAGGACGGAAAGCTACTTTGTGTCTTGTCTCGCTAAAAGGTAACCCGCACCCAAAGCCGCCAGCATCACCAGGGAAAACGGACCTTCGTTTAGCCGGAGCCTTCCCACGCTGGGGATTTTCTCGGGGAATTCTGCGTCCATGCCTTTGGCACCCGGGAAGGTGAAACTGCCCGCCTGAGCCAGGTAAAAAATGGCCGGCAGCAGCGCCCCAGCCTTCAGGTTTGCCTCTTGGTCCCCGTCTTTCTTTTGGAGCAGGTACAGGCTGCTTGCCCCCAGGAGCGTTCCGTTCAAGATGGTCATGGCGTCATGGAACCGGGCGTGGGGTGTCCAGGCGGGGTTGAACAGGTGGGTTTTGTTCCAGTCCATCAGAAAACCACCCACGGTGGTAAAAGCGGCCACGGCCTTCAGGAGGGTGCGCCCGGCTGTTGAAGTTTCCATCTTATGTTAGGTTTTGGTGAGCAGAAAGGCCTTTCCAACGCATACGCAGGTCTGCAAACCAGGTTAAGCGGAATTGCCTGGACCTGCTCCATCTTAAAAACGCTTTCTCCAAGGCAACTATCCGTCACGTGTTTTTAGGGGTATTTCTGAAAATCTGTCCCAAAACAGTGGGAGAAAGAAAGTAAATTGCCTTTTGTTTCCTTCGGCTTAATCCCGAGAGGTACACCAGAAACCGCTTCCCATGTTCCAAACCACCAAAGCCCCTTTGCCGGAGCGCATGCGCCCGCACAACCTGGACCAATATGCCGGCCAAAAACACCTGGTTGGCCCCAAAGGCGTACTCCGCCGTTACATTGAAGCTGGCATGGTACCTTCCATGATTTTCTGGGGGCCGCCGGGCGTGGGTAAAACTACCCTGGCCGGGATCATTGCGGGCCAGTTGAAAGTGCCGTTCGTAGCCATGAGTGCGATCAATGCGGGCGTGAAAGACATCCGGGATGTGATTGACCAGGCCCGTAAACGCCAAGGCACGGTGTTGTTCATTGACGAGATCCATCGGTTCAATAAATCGCAACAGGATGCTTTGTTAGGCGCGGTGGAAAAAGGCACCGTGACGCTGATTGGGGCTACCACCGAGAACCCTTCGTTTGAAGTAATTCCGGCGTTGCTTTCCCGTTGCCAGGTGTACATCCTGAAGTCGCTGGAGAAAGAGGAACTGGTGGAACTGGTGCAAAAAGCCCTCACCGAAGACGAAATCCTGAAGAACCAGGACATTGAAGTGCAGGAATACGAGGCGCTGCTCACCATTTCAGGCGGTGATGCCCGCAAGTTGCTCAACTTGCTGGAGATTGTGATTGACGGCAGCGGAAAGCAGGAGAAACTGGTCATCACCAATGATATGGTGAAGCAGATTGCCCAGCAGAATTTGGCTTTGTATGACAAAGGCGGCGAGGCGCACTATGACATTATCTCAGCGTTTATCAAATCCATGCGGGGCTCAGACCCCAATGCCACGGTGTACTGGCTGGCGCGTATGATTGAAGGCGGCGAGGATCCTAAGTTCATTGCCCGGCGCATGCTCATTATGGCGTCAGAGGACATCGGGAACGCCAATCCTACGGCCATGATCATGGCCAACGAGTGCTTCCAGGCAGTGACGGTGATCGGGTACCCCGAGTGCGATATTATTCTGTCTCAATGCGCCATTTACCTGGCCACTTCGCCCAAAAGCAATGCAGCGTACAAAGCGATCAGAACGGCTCGGGCTTACGTGCGGGAGCAGGGAAGTCCGCCGGTGCCGTTGCATTTGCGCAATGCGCCCACCAAACTCATGAAGGAAATAGGCTACGGAAACGAGTACAAGTACGCCCACGATTACGCAGGCAACTTCGTGCCCCAGGATTTCCTGCCCGATGAACTGAAAGGCACCATATTCTTCAACCCCGGCAACAACGCTCGGGAGAACGAGATGCGCAAGAACCTGCGCAACCAGTGGGGCGAGTGGTATAGGTATTAGAAGGGCATTCCGCTAACGGATGCCTTTTCAGCAGGGGAAACAGAAATGGGCAACCACCAGAGATTGCCCATTTCTGTTTTATAGGTGTTTTCGAGAATTTACCCTAAAATCTCTTTAAGAGTCTCCTGGTTGAAAGGCTTGGTCAGGAAACCGGTAATGGGGAATTGGCTTGCTTTTTCTTTGTCCTGCGGGTTGAAGGAACTGCTACAGACATACACCTTGGTTTGGCTCAGGTCTAGTTGGTTTAATTGGGTGATCTGTTCCAGTAATTCAAAGCCATCCATGACCGGCATCCAAAGATCCACGAAGATCAGGTCGGGGAGTTTTTGGTCTCCGTTGCTGGTGAGTTCCTGAAGTTTGCTGATGGCTTCCTGGCCGTTTTTGGCCGTGATTACTTCGTTCTTGATGCCCGCTTTCTTCAGGTAAAGTTTAGAGATAAACACCCAGTTGGCATCATCGTCAATGACCATGACGGTTTCAATGGGTGTGGAGGTTGTTTCGGGGTGGGTGTTTAAGGGGTTTCTATGTTCCATTGCCTTAAAGTAATGGAAGGATAACCAATAAATAAGTAGAAGGTTTAAGGTAATTACATGGCGGCAGGCAGATATACCTTAAACTCAGTGCCTTCCCCTTCTTTGCTGTTTACCTCAATTTTACCGCCCGCATTGTCTAGAATGCGTTTTACCATGAAAAGCCCAATACCGCTGCCTTCTACGTGGTCATGGAAGCGCCGGAACATGGTGAACAGGTTGTTTTGCTGATGCTCTGTGAGGCCCAGGCCATTATCTTTGACGGAAAGTACCACAAAGGGCTCCTGCAACCGGGTATGGAATCTAATAATACATTCGCGGTCTGCTGCTTGGTATTTGATGGCGTTACTGAGCAGGTTGTAGAGAATGCTTCTGAAGTTTTTCTTGGAGAACCTGAGTTGATGGACCTGAAAATCGGTTTGGATAAAGCAGCGCTTTTGTTTGTTGGGGTAGTTCAGATCGGCTATTATGTCTTCATACACATCCTTGATATTGGTGACTACCTCTTCTGTTTCCTCTTGGCCAGTGTTTTTCTGCAGTTTGCTGATCTCTGACAAATCTTCAATGGTGCGTTTAAACCGATGGATGGAGTCCACGATCCGGTTCAGGATTTCCTGGGTTTCTTCATTCAGGAAGTTTGATTCCTTAAGCATTTCTTCCAGGAACTCCACTAGCGCCTCTATGTTGGTGATAGGAGACCGCAAATCATGGGAGGCTGTGTAAATAAAGTTATCCAGGTCTTTGTTTGTTCTGGTGAGCTCAATGTTCTTGTGCTCCAGGGCATCCTGCTGCCGTTCGGCAAGTTTATGCTGCAGTTCTTTCTGTTTGGTAAGGTCTCCGGTGATTTTAGTGAATCCTAAATGTTGCCCGTTTTCAGAAAAAATGGGCGTAAGCGTGACGGTGGCCCAGAAGAGGGAACCGTCTTTGCGTTTGCGCCAATCTTCGGCCTCATAAGAACCATTCTCCAAGGCCTCTTTCATTTCTTTCTCCGGATGCCCTGCCCGTTGGTACTCATCGGGGTGCAGAATGCCATAAAACTGGCCAACGATTTCTTTCTCGGTATACCCTTTCAGCCGTTCCGCTCCCTTGTTCCAGGCGACGATACAACCCTTTGTATCCGTGGCAAAAATGGCGTAGTCTTTTACCTGGTTTACAAAATAGGAGTTGATGCTTTCTGCAGAGTAGTTAGGATCCATGGAGTTACACGTCAAGAAGCTTTGCTTACGCCGGTTTTTACTTACTAAAATAAAAAAGGTTTATACGTACTCCTAATTGAATAAACATCAAGTTTCTTTCTGTTTATATACATATAGATATATACAGAAAGAAACTTAACCAGTCCTTACCTTGTATATTTGAAAGAGACGGCCTATGGGATGACAGCGTTTCCCCGCACCCAATCGTGAAAGCCTCTTTATTCCAAGCCTTAGTTGAACAGACGCAACTGGCGTACTTTGCTTACGACTGTAATACAGAGCAATTCACTTACCTAAGCCCCAAGTTTCAGGCCCTGTTCAAAACTTCTTTTGAAAATTCTCCCGTAAACGCGCTGCTGGATCTAGTGCACCCCGAGGACCAAAGCCATGTGGCCGATATCTTGACTAAGCCCAGGAAGGAGGGGAGTTGCCCGCAGATTGAGTTCAGGGTTCAACTTCCCCAGCAGGAAGAACAGTGGGTGTGCCTCAATCCATTTCTCATGAAAGAAGGTCAAGAGAAATGGTTTCTCTTAGGCCACGTAGAGGACATTACCGCCCAGCGTACCTACAACGACAACATAAAAAAGTACTCCAATAAAAAGAACTCCATTCTGAACATCATCTCCCATGATTTAGCTGGCCCTTTGGGCGTGATCAGGAATCTCTCCCAATTACTGGACGAACACCTGGGAGACGCCGCAGACGAAGATGCACACCATATTATTTCTCTCATTGAGCGCAGCAGCCAAAAAGGAGTACAACTGTTGCAGGAGTTCCTTAACCAGGAGTTTCTGGAATCTGTTAACACAGAACTGATCTCTAGACGGGTAAACCTGGTTGAAAAATTCAGGGAGACCATGGAAGTGTACCATCTAGATGCTAAAAGCCTGGTGACCGTTCAGGTTCAGTTTAAGCCCGGTAGTGAGGAAATTTATGCCCAGGTAGATGACATAAAATTTCTGCAGGTCATCAATAATTTAGTCTCCAACGCCCTTAAGTTTACTCCTGAAGGAGGTTCCATCATTGTTAGCCTTGAAGAGGAGCAGGAGACCATATTGGTGAAAGTAGCCGATACCGGGGTAGGCATTCCTGAGAAGTTCCATGCTGAGCTCTTTGATAAATTTACCAAAGCCCGCCGGCCAGGTTTAAGGGGAGAGACTTCCATTGGATTAGGAATGTCCATCATCAAGACCATTGTAGAATGGCACCACGGTAAAATCTGGTTTGAAAGCCAGGAAGGAGCAGGAACTACCTTTTACATCAGGCTGCCCAAAACCAATCCCCAACCATCACTTCCTGTCAACACCTCATCTGGCTTTTCTCTTAGCTAAAGAAGTTGGTGCGTTTTACTTTTCATCCCCCTGTAAGGAGAGGTTTTTATACTTTTCTTTTAGGCCAGGTATTCTCCTTGCCTAAACTCTTCGTTCAGGCCTTTTTATATTGCCTTAAATCTCATAGCTGAAGCTTCTTCAATTCTCCTTTCTATCGAAATCATACCCCGAAAACAAACTTGAATTTCGGGCTGATATTTTCATTTTATATATTGAAGTTTTCCTGAAATTAGGTCTGTTATTTACTAAGTATTGATAATTAGTATTTTAGGATTTGTTTGCGCGAAAACACCCCTTTATGTCCTATTTACGGGGTGTTTTGCTGTAAATACGGTTTTTTTAGTGCATACACCTATATTTAGCCGGTTCTTCAACTAACTCCCTACGCCCGCGTAACTCCCCTAAACCAGTAAGCCAATTAGAAAAATTACTGGAAAATAAGCACCTCACTTCACAGATTTAAAGAGGAATGGCTACACAATCTTTGGGCGTTTTACCAAGGAATCTGCTGCCAGCAAAGCAAAGATAAGTGCATTTGTTTCTACCAGATGTATTTGCCTCTGGCTCTGATCTGAACTAGGAAATTATGGAGAAAAGTGAAAACCTGAACCCCCTGTACCCAGAAGTCTGGGCTGGGTTGGAGTGTACGGTAAACCGGGTAGGCGATGATTACCTGGACCAGATGCAGTTAAACGGACACGCCGTACGGGAAGAAGACATTGCCTTGTTTGCCTCCATTGGCGTAAGTAAAATGCGGTATCCGTTGCTCTGGGAACTCACCGCCCCCAACGGACCCGCCACCGCTGACTGGACCTGGGCCGACCGCCGCATGCAACTGCTACAGGAGCATAAAATTACCCCCATCATTGGCCTGGTGCACCATGGCAGCGGCCCACGGCATACTAACCTCGCTGATCCAACTTTCCCTGAAGGAGTAGCCGAGTACGCCCGCGCCGTAGCCGAACGTTACCCTTGGCTGGAGTACTTTACCCCTGTAAATGAACCTTTGACAACCGCCCGTTTTAGCGGTTTGTACGGCCACTGGTACCCGCACGGGAAAGATGGTCTCACCTTTGGGCTAACTTTGCTGCATCAGTGCAAAGCCACCGTCCTGGCCATGCAGGCCATCCGGGAGGTAATTCCCAACGCTAAACTGGTGCAGACAGAGGACCTTGGCAAAACCTATAGTTCCCCATTATTGGCCTACCAGGCCAAACTAGATAACGACCGCCGCTGGGCAAGTCTGGATTTACTTACCGGTACGCTTACCCCGGAGCACTCCATGTGGAAGTATTTCGTGGACAACGGCATTCCGGAGGAAGACCTACAATGGTTCCGGGACAATCCGTGCCCACCAGACATAATCGGTATAAACCATTACCCGCCCAGCGAGCGCTACCTGGACGAGAACCTGGCTGCTTTCCCGGAATGGACCCACGGCGGAAACGGCATTCACCAGTACTCAGACGTGGAGGCGCTCCGGGTGAAAACCGAGGACCCGGCAGGGTTCTATTCGGGTCATCGGGTGTTGCTACGCGAGGCCTGGGACCGGTACAATTTGCCGATCTCGGTGACCGAGGTCCATATCTGCGGAGCCCGCGAGGAACAGGTGCAGTGGTTTAAGCACGTGTGGGATTCCTGCACAGATTTGAAAAAAGAAGGAGTAAACGTTGTAGGCGTGGCGGCTTGGTCTTTGCTGGGCACCTTTGACTGGGTGAACCTGGTCACCCGCGCCGATGGCTTCTATGAGCCAGGAGTCTTTGATGTGCGCGGACCTAAACCCCGCCCCACGGCTCTGGCCAAAATGTTGACCCAATTGGCGCAGGGCAAGGAGTACGAACATCCGCTGTTTCATCTGCCCGGTTGGTGGCAGCGCCCCGACCGTTTTTTCTATCCGTTTACCGAGGAAAGCAAACATGCGGAGCTTTTCCTGAACCGCGAAGAGAGTAGGTTTGGGAGAGGAACCAAATCGGTGTGGCGCAATAACTGGAATCCAATCTGCGAAACAGAAACCATTCCGGACGGCGATGGGCTTACCGAGAAAGAGGTCCTTCACCTGGAAAATACCACCCGGCCCATTCTCATCACCGGCGCTACGGGTACGTTGGGGAGCGCGTTTGCCCGCCTTTGCGGTGACCGCCACATCCCGTACCGGTTAGTGGGCCGCAAACAGATGAACATCACCGATCCGTTTTCTATTGAGCGGGCCATGAACTATTATAATCCCTGGGCGGTGATCAATGCGGCGGGCTATGTGAAAATAGACGAGGCGGAGGAAGACTGCGAAAACTGCCACCTGGTGAATTCGCACGGGGCCATGTTGCTGGCGGCCACCTGTCAGAAAAGGGGAATCCAGTACCTGACTTTCTCCTCTGACCTGGTGTTTGATGGCCTGAAGCAGCAACCCTATACCGAGGCCGATGCCGTGAACCCCCTGAACGTGTATGGCCAAAGCAAAGCCCAAGCCGAGAAATATGTGCAGGACATGCACCCAGGAGCATTGGTGGTAAGAACCAGTTCATTTTTCGGCCCGTGGGACGAGGCCAACTTCCTGACCTTGATGATAAAGCAACTCACCCAAGGAAACACGTTCCTGGCTCCGGAAGACATCATCATTTCGCCCACCTACGTGCCCGATCTGGTAAATGCCTGCCTTGACCTGCTCGTGGACGAGGAATCTGGTATCTGGCACCTGACCAACGAAGGAGAACTGTCCTGGGCTGAGTTTGCCCGGAAAGCCGCGCAGATTGCCGGCCTTGACCCTGGGTTGATACAAGGCTTTTCGGCCAATGAGTTGGAAGGACAACAGGCACCCAGACCCCGCTACAGCGCCTTAAGCAGTGAACGCGGCCAAATATTACCGTCTCTGGATGATGCCTTAGCCCGTTATGCCAACCGCATGAAATGGGCAAATAGAATTGCCGTTCGGGCCTGATTTTCAAATTTCGGGCTGTAAATGGAAACAAGAAATACGTTTGGATGATTGTTGATGTGTAGGTGTATGAAAACCCTTCCCGCTAGGAGGGGTTTTCATGTTTTATCCTTCCCGGTAAGACTTTCCAAACAAGGACACCCGAAGGTAAAATGGTTTCGGCCTTGTTTTCGGGAAACAAGCACCAAAACGGGAGAGATTCCCTTTACTCCTTTACTTTATCTTTGAGCCAGTAGCGCACGCCAAAAGATAGACTCATGATGTCTGGGTAGCCGGGCACAAAGGAGGTAGAGAAATCCACGCGGTCAGAGAGGCGGTAGTTGTACTCAAACTCCCCGGCGTACCAAATCATCTTGTACTGCCATTTGTCATCTGGTTCGCCGCCAAAGAAAGAGGTAGACACGTTGTAGCCGTCCAGTTCTGCCCAGTTGCGGCGGTACACCAGCGTAGGGCCAATGCCTCCGTTCAAGGAGTGCCGCCCAATGTTGAAGACCACTGCCCGCACCCCTAAATGGGTGAACCCGGCAAAACGCATAGCGCAATCGGCGTAAAAAGCTTGAATCGCTTTGACGGAGAACTTACCTGGCACAAAAAAATGCTCATACCCCACACTGGCGCCAATGTTCACAACCAGGTAGCCTTTGCCATCGGGGTTCAGGGGCATCAGTTCGGCGTTATCGTCGCCTTTAGGATGCAACGTCAGCCCGAAATACTTGATGTTTAGGTTCCGCTTGTATTGCGCCTGCCCTGAGAACGAGGCTAAAACAAGAAGCACCGCTAGTATCCATTTATTCATGTAAGCCTATATACGGCAGATGCCGGTTTTTGCTGAAAGTACGCGGAATCGCCTAAAAGGTAAACTAAAAATTGCTGGCTGGGTAGAAAGGAACCAGGGAAGAGCCCAAACAACAGTTTCATCCAAAGGAGGTTTCAAAATTAGTTTTTTGGGCCTTTTCTCAGCTAAGAAGGAATCTTCTGAAGATGAAAGCATTAAGGCAAGAAGAGGTGAAATAAATCTTCGGCCGATCTGTTTTAAAGCAGCATGCCTCCTGAAAAGGAAAGGAAGAAGCCACGGGATTTGTAAGTTTTCTGCCTATTTTACGACAAATGAAGCAACACCATAGGCTTGGCCTGTGCGCTGTTTTCAGAAGGAAATATTCATTATGCGACAGTTTTTTAAGTTTGTACTGGCCACCTTTGTGGGCCTGTTTTTATTTTTTTTCATAGGCTTCCTGCTCTTGTTGGGCATTGCCGCGGCAACCTCCTCCAGTGATGATGTCAGCATTGCCGAAGGTTCTGTGCTGGAGCTCAAATTGGGTCAGCCGGTAGTGGAACGCGCCCCCCGTAACCCGTTTGCCGAGTTTGGTTTCGGGGATATGTTCGGGCAGGAAGGTATCGGGTTGGATGAAATCAAAGCCTCTATCAGGAAGGCCAAAGCTGATGACAACATCAAAGGCATTTTCCTGAACCTGGATCTGCTTCAGGCCGGTATGGCATCGGTAGAAGAAATCCGCAATGCGTTGCTGGACTTCAAGAAATCTAAGAAGTTTGTGGTTGCCTACAGCGAGTTCTCCACCGAGAAAGCCTATTACCTTGCCTCCGTGGCCGATCGGTTTTACCTGAATCCCCAAGGCACCATGGAGCTGAACGGGTTGAGCTCTGAGGTGATGTTCTTCAAAGGCACCCTGGAGAAGCTGGATCTTCAACCGTATATCTTTAAGGTAGGCGAATACAAAAGCGCCGTGGAGCCGTTCATCCTGGATAAAATGAGTGAGCCCAGCCGCGAGCAGACCCAGTCTTTCCTGAATTCCCTGAATGATTTCATGCTGAGAAACATTGCCGTTTCCCGCAAGAAAGATTTCGCGTACCTCAAAAACGTGTCAGATTCCATGCTGGTGCATAACGCGCAGGACGCCTATCGCCATGGCTTGGTGACGCACCTGGGCTATTATGATGAAGCCACCGACTTCATGAAAAGCAAAACCGGCGTTAAGAAAGACAAGGAGCTGAAGCTGGTCAACCTGGGAACCTACAAGAAAGTAGCCGACACCGAGAAGAAATCGGGCTCGTCCTCAAACAAAATAGCCGTCATCTATGCCTCCGGCGATATTGTAGGCGGCAAAGGCGATAATGAAAGCATTGGCGGACAGGGCATGTCAGAAGCCATCCGGAAGGCCCGTCTTGATAAAAACGTGAAGGCCGTGGTACTGCGCATCAACTCGCCGGGCGGTAGTTCGCTGGCTTCAGACGTAATCTGGCGCGAGGTGATGCTCACCAAGAAAGTAAAACCGATCATTGCCTCTATGTCTGATGTAGCCGCCTCCGGCGGATATTACATTGCCATGGCCTGTGATACCATTGTGGCGCATCCTACTACCATTACCGGCAGCATTGGCGTGTTTGGCATGATGGTCAACTCTGAGAACTTCTTGAAAAACAAACTGGGTATTACCACAGACCGCGTGAAGACCGGTAAATTCTCAGACGTGCCCTCCGTGACCCGCGCCATGACGCCGTATGAGAAAATGCACATCCAGCGCGAAGTAGAACGCATCTACAACGACTTTACCACCAAAGCCGCCCAGTCAAGGCACATGCCTGTGGCTGATCTTCGGAAATTAGCCTCCGGTCGGGTTTGGTCTGGGCTTGAAGCCAAGGAAAGAGGATTGGTGGATGTGCTCGGAGGCATGGAGCAAGCCATTGCCATTGCCGCCAGAAAAGCCAAGCTTAAGGAAGGGGAGTACCGCCTGCGCACCTTGCCGGCCCAGAAAACCTTCATGGACAACCTGCTTTCCGATACCGAGTCTCAGGTAAAAATGTATTCTTTACGGCAAGAACTGGGCGAGATGCTGCCTTATTACCTGCAGTACAAACGCGTTATGCAAATGCAGGGGATTCAGGCTCGTCTGCCTTTTGAGATCGAAATCAATTAACTACCAGAATAGAACTTCTCCTGAAAAGGCTGCCAAAAGGCAGCCTTTTTTGTTTTTAAGCAAGCCAAACAAAAGGTTTTCCCAATTTTTTACGACCTTTCCGCCCCCTTTATGAACCCGTTCTGGGGCCGTTTCCCCGAAAACAGCCCCAAAGCGACTTACCCAATTACCATGATTGAAACCCTGCAAGAAGCTTGCGATTACATCCGTCAGAAAACAGACAACTTTCAACCACATTTCGGCATTGTGCTGGGTACCGGCCTGGGCGCTCTGGTCCAGGATATTCAAATTGCCTACAGCCTGAATTATGGCGATATCCCGCATTTTCCGGTATCTACCGTGGAGGGCCACTCCGGTAAGCTGATTTTCGGGGAGCTGGGCGGCCGTCCGGTAGTGGTGATGCAAGGGCGTTTCCACTACTATGAAGGCTATTCCATGGAACAGGTGGTGTTCCCGATTCGGGTGATGAAGCTGTTGGGCATCCAGAAGCTTTTCGTGAGCAACGCCGCCGGCGGACTGCACCCCGACTTCAACACCTCTGACCTGATGGTGATTACCGACCACATTAACTTGTTACCCACCAACCCGCTCATCGGGAAGAACCTGGACGAACTCGGTCCCCGTTTCCCCGACATGAGTGAACCCTACAGCGAACTCCTGGTACAGCAAGCCCTGGAAGTAGCCGAAGCAAACGGATTGCAGGTGAGAACCGGTGTGTACGCCAGCGCCCCGGGTCCCATGCTGGAAACCAAAGCCGAATACCACTACATCAGAACCATCGGGGCCGATGCCGTGGGCATGAGCACCGTGCCCGAAGTGATCGCCGCCGTCCACATGAGCCTGCCCGTCTTCGCCGTCTCCGTTATTACCGACCTCTGCGTGCCGGGCAAAATCAAGAAAGTCATACTAAAAGACATTCTGGAAGCCGCCGCTAAAGCTGAACCCAACATGACCCTGCTCATCAAAGAACTTATCAAGCGACAAGACTGAGGTGAGTTCTGAATCCTGGGTCTATAGGATTTATCTAGAAGTTTGCTTCCTTCTCCTTTGTCATCCTGGAAGGATCTTGGGGGCGAACTAGATAGGCCTTCCCTTGCCAACTTTTATCCTCCGGTTTTGGAGGTGTTTTCGCAAAACTCTTCTAAAACAGTCCCTCAAAGTATAAAGCCCAAGAAGAAGCGGCTCCGGAAATTTTTCGGAGCCGCTTCTTCTTGGGCTTTAGTAATATCGGGTTACAACCTTACTTGATGATCAATTCCCTGGAATCGTAATTCAGATGCGTGAAAATGCCGTACCCACCGGCTACCGTTGATTTAATGGTGACAGGCTGGGCAAAGGGGTTGCCGTTGGCTCGGCGGGAATCCTCTACGCTGCTGATGAAGTCGTAGTAAGCCTGGTCAAGGTGGAACAGCTTAATGGTTAAAGTATCGTTCCGGTCGAAGCGGTAGGTGGTGGTGTAGGTGATTTTCTCTCCGTTTCGCAAGCGGTCATTCACCTCGGCGTCTAGTTGGCTGTCTATTCCCACGCTGTCCTTTTTGTGGGCCAGAAGCCGGTAAAAGTTTTTCTGGGCCGCATCATCCTGCCAGCGCACCATCAGATAAGCTTCCTGGCTTTCCTCGGGTTTGCTGTTGAATTTGTAGCCTACGCTGTCAATGGGAGCAGGGGGCAGGACCGTGGTAGTTCCGGTTACCCGGCGGCCTTTGGTATCGGTGATGACCAGTTTGAATACATCGCCGGGCACGGCACTCACCAAACTACGGTTGAAATGGGTGTAAACCTTTTCGTTTTCCTCATCCACGATCAAGGTGTCTTTCAGAACTACCGGTTCCTCGTTGTTCTTGGAGATGGTCACGGTGGCGCCCTCCACCAGCAGGGCCTCAGGACCCGCAAAATACCCCGATGACTCCTGCAAGGCCAGCTTCATGGGTTCGTTGTTGATGAGGTAGCATTCCACCACCATTTGAGGCGGCAGGTTGGGCAAGGGCACGGCAATCTCCTGTTCCATGTCACAGGAAGAAATCAGCCCTGCTAAGAGCAGGGAAGAGAAAGCGGCCCGCAGAGAAAAGGGAGTTCCCATTAGAATTTAAAGTTATAGGTAATGGACGGGATCACCGGGAACAAGGAAACCTGCTTAGCCACAAAACCGGTGATCTGGTCGTTTTCCTCGTCTTTGATGGTCTCGAAATACACGAAGTAAGGGTTGCGTCTGTTGTAGGCGTTGTACACGCTGAGGGTAAGGTCAGAAGAACCACGTTTCGGGCGGAGTTTGTACACCAGACCCAGGTCCAGGCGGTGATAAGCCGCTAGCCTAAAGGAGTTACGCTCTGGGTACACCGGAATCACGGTATAATCTTCGCCGTTCACATCCTGGAAAATGAAGCGCTGCACGGGCAGGGAGTAGGCATTGCCGGTGCCGTACACAAACGTGGCCGTGGCACTGATGCGCTTGCTCACTTCCTGAATGGCTACCACCGAAATATCATGGCGCCGGTCAAAGCGGGTAGGGAAGGTCTTGCCGTTGTTGATGTCTGGGAAGGTGCGGTTAGACCAAGAAAGCGTGTAGCCTATCCAGCCAGTGGTTTTGCCTTCTTTCTTCTCCACGTAGAACTCCTGGCCGTAGCTGTCGCCGGTGCCGAACACGAACTCCTGCTCCAGGTCATTGTTCCCGAAGATCTCGGCCCCGTCGCGCAGATCCAACTGGCGCTTCATTTTCTTGTAATAGGCCTCGGTGCTGAACAGGTATTTGCCTTTGTGCAGCTTGGTAAGGCCAATGGTGTACTGGTCGGAGCGTTGCGGTTTTACGCCGGGGCTCGACGGATACCAGATATCGGTGGGCAGCGAGGCCCCGGAGTTGGAGATCAGGTGCACGTACTGGAACATGCGGGTGTAGTTTGCCTTGAGAGTAAGCGTTTCGGAAAGACGGTAGCTAGCCGCCGCCCGGGGCTCCAGGCCCACGAAGTTCTTGCCGTTGCCCAGGAAACCAGACAGGCGCAAGCCGTAGCTCAGGGTGAAAACGGGGTTAAAGGTCCAGTCATCGGAGACGTAAACACCATATTCTTGCCCTCGGTAATTATTACCCGCATTCACGTTCACCGATCCATCCTGACTGTTGGCTTCCAGCCGACCCACGGTAAACCGATGATCGGTCACCGAGCCCCCGAACCGCAGGTGGTGATGCTCCGAGGAGATGTACTCGAAGTCAGATTTCAGGGTAAGGTCAGTGATGTGGGAGGTGAGGCTGAAGGAGTAAATATCCAGTTCGTTTTTAATGGCGTATTCATAATTAGAAGCCGAAAACGTGGTATTTACGTAAAAACGGGGCGAAAACTGGTGCGCCCACCGTGCTGAACCCACTTTGTTTCCCCAGTTAAAATTGAAGTTGAAGTCCTCGTCGTTGAATTTGAAGAAATCGCGGCCATAGTAGCCACTGATGAAAAGCCGGTCGTTGGGACCAAGTTCAAAGCTGGCTTTCGCGTTGAAGTCGTAGAAATAGTAATCGGGGATAGGACTCCAATCCGGGTCACTTTCCTGCGATTTGTTGATCAATCGGGTAAAGACATCCACGTACGTGCGGCGCCCCGAGATGAGGAATGAGGACTTGTCTTTCTGAATTGGCCCTTCCACCGAGAGGCGAGAGGCAATCAAGCCAATTCCGCCGGATACATCATTTTCCTTCCGGTTACCATCCCGCAGTTTCACGTCCAGCACGCTGGAGAGCCGGCCACCGAACTGGGCCGGAAAACCGCCTTTGTACAGTTCCACCCCGCGTACCGCATCTGGGTTGAACACGCTGAAAAACCCGAACAAGTGGCTGGGGTTGTACACCAGGGCATCGTCCAGTAAAACCAGGTTTTGATCTGAGCTTCCGCCCCGCACAAACAGACCGCTGCTGCCCTCGCCACCGTTCTGGATGCCGGGTTTCAGTTGTAGGGTTTTGATGATATCTACTTCGCCAAAGAGCGCCGGCAGCAACTTCGCCTCACGTGAGGAAAGGGTTTCCATGCTCATCTGGGGCGTGGTGAGTCGCTCCTGAAACGTGTTCCGCTCAGATTCTACCACTACCTCGCCCAGTTGGCTCGCGGCTTCCTGCAGTTCAACGTTCAGACGGGTGTTTTTCCGGAGTACCACCTCCTGGGTTAAAGTCTGGAATCCGATGTAAGTGAACTGGATCTGATAGGTGCCGGGCACCAGGTTCAGGGCATACACCCCGTTGGTATTGGTTTCTACCCCGTTGGTAGTGCCGGCTACTGCCACAGTGGCCCCAATCAACACTTCGCCGGTAAGGGCAGAACGCAAGGTACCGCTCAGGGTCACACGGTCCTGGGCCTGGGTAAAGGAGAGAGGCAGGAGAAGGAAAAGCAAAAAGAACAGAGTACGCAGGGGTACTGGTCCCTTTACAGGAAAGTTTCTGTAGAGAGTGTGCACGCTTGAGGTGGTCAGATTTAACACATAACGCCTAAACCCCTGATATGTTTTCAGGGGTTTAGGCAACGTTCCCTTAAAGATAGCAGATTAAATCAACTGTTTTAATAAGCCGAGGGGAAGGGTAGGTAGGCTAGAATTTTCCGGGGCAATATCTTTAACATTCCTCAAAAAGGCAGTGCCCGTTTCAAAGGCGTTTTTCTGAAAACACCCCCGAAACGGGCACTGCCTATCAAGTAGAGATTACAAGTTAGAATACAGCCAAGCTTGTCTCAAGGCTAACTGGGCCGGAGTAGCGTTAGTGTCCGGCGTGAGCAGGTGCGAAACGGTTTCCTCAGCGGCGACCAGGTTGGCTTTAAGTACTACAGGCTTCACGGTACCATTGGCGTCTTTACGCCCCACGGTCACCGCAATTGGGGTACCTTCCTTCGCGTTCACCACGTGCTTGTTCATGATGTCCGTGGCGTTGCGTAGGTTCAGGTCCTCGCCGTTGATCTGCCATAACTGGTCGCCGGCTTTGTAGCCCAACTGCTTGCCAAAAGCATTCAGGTTCTCAATGCTGGCCACCACCAGGTGCCCCGAGGCTTGGTCATACCCGATGGTAGGTCTGCCCAGGGAAATGCGTTTCTGGGTGCCCGTTGGCTGGTACGTAATACCCACTTTCCGGAAGATCTCGGAATACGGCAGGGGCTCGTTACCTTCCACGTAGCGCTTGAAGAAGTCGCGCACCTCGGGGAACGTCAGGGAAGTGATTTTGTCAAACAGCTCCTCGTCTTTGAACGACTGGTTTTTGCCGTAGGTCCGGCTCAGGTCTTTCATCATGTTCCGGATGCCGTATTTGCCGCCCGAGAGCTCCCGCAGCCTGATGTCTAGGGCCATGCCAATCAAAGCGCCTTTCTGGTACACGTTGCCGTATTGTTTCTCGTGCTTGTCAAGGGCGCCCAGGCTTAGTTCAGTGAAGGAAAGGGCATCGTTGTACTGCTGCTGCGAGGCAATGATCTTGTTGCGTAGCTCGGTCAGGAAATCAGGTAACTCGGTGAGTTTTTGGTTTACCTGCACGTGGTGCGCAAAATACTCGGTCACGCCCTCGTACATCCAAAGGTGTTTGGACATCTTGGGGTTGCTGAAATCAAAGTTCCCGATTTCCTCGGAGTGAATGTTCAAAGGAGTCACAATGTGGAAGAACTCGTGCGCCGAGATGTTCCGGACTTGTTCAGCCAGCATCGCCGGAGGCATCTCTGGGAAATAATAAACCGAGGAATACGAGTGCTCCAGTGCCCCGTAGGCTCCGGTGCGGTTCTGCTTGTTGTCAATGTAGATCAGGAAAGCATATTTGTCTACCGGCAGGGTTCCTCCCAGGTACATCCGTTGGGCTTCCAGAATAGGTTTGATGTTCTCGGCCAAGTTTTTAGAGCGGGCTCCGCCTCCGGCAGCGTACGTAGCGATCAGTACATCGGCGTTGCCCACCTTGAGCATGGCCGTGTCCGGACGGCTGTACAGCATGGGCGCATCTACCAGGTCGTTGTAGTTCTGGAGCAGGTACGTGTCTGACGTTGGCGTAGAGCTGGTGGCTCTGAGCGGGGTAGCGCCGTAGAAGTCCTGCGGTTTGTTTACCGTGATCTGGTAAGGCGCCTTGGTCATGTTGGAGAAGTACCCGAAGAACCCGTGCGTGTTGATCAGGAACACCTTGCCTTCCTCAATATCAGTGGCGGCGGGCTCAAACACGATGTCCTCTTTCTTGGGCGTGTCCCAGGTGTCGTCTACCAGGTAGGTGAGGCGGGCCAGTTTTTTGGCTTTCTTTATCTTCCAGGTGTTCTGGTCCAGGCGTTCCACGCTCAGCTTTTTGCCTTTCTTGTCAAAGGCTTGGAAGTCAGAGACGAACTTCCCGAAATTATAGACAGCATAGGTGCCGGGCACCATTTTGGGCATCTGGTAGAGGACTTCGTCTTCTTTGAAATCTGGGGTGATCAGAGTTACCTGCAGTTTATCGTCTTTGACCTGCCCCAGGTCCACGGAAAAACGGTAAGCAGGGGTGGCGTTGCTCTGCGCCAGCAGGGGAGAATGCAAGAGAGCGGCAAACGCCAGGGCCGCCAATGATTTTTTCAACATATAGTTTTATAGGTGTTGGAATGCTAAGAAAACGAAAGTTATCGGGTTTAGGTGTCTATACCGGAAGAATCAGGTTTCAATTATAGGGAAAACGTCTGTTCCCCGCAGTTCTTTAGTCGTGGGGCGGCCCGGAAACTTACATATTCGTTTCTGGCCTGATTTTGTAAAACTGTACCTAAAACCGAAACGCACCCTTAGCAACGATCCGGACCTTTTACCATACGCACCGCCAGCTTTACCCGGAAAAGGAAAACAAAGCCTTCCATTTTAAAGCCGATTTCTAAAAAACAGACCCGAAACAGGTTACTCGCTCCTGAGCGATTTCACAGGGTCCAGCAACGCCGCTTTGGCCGCCTGGAAACTGACGGTAGCCACGGCGATGACCAGCGAGGCCAACCCGGCGGTAAAGAACAGCCATGGACTTAAATTTACCTGATAGGCAAAATCCTGGAGCCAGTTCTTCATGCCGTACCAAGCCAACGGCGAGGCGATCAAAATGGCCAGCAGCACCAGCAGCGCAAAATCCTTGGACAACAGCAGCACAATCTCCACCACCGTAGAACCCAGCACCTTTCTTATGCCGATCTCTTTTTTGCGCTGCTCGGCGGTGAAAGAAGCCAGCCCGAACAAGCCCAGGCAAGCGATGAGAATAGTCAACGCCGCGAAATACCCGAAAACCGTCAGCATCTTTTCCTCGGCCTGGTACTGCCGGTTGAAATAATCGTCCAGAAAAAAGTATTCCATGGGGTGCTTGGGAGCAAAGGCTTTCCATTTCTGCTCCAGAAAGGTGAGCGTGGCTTCTGCGTTTTGTGGGCTAATCCTGGCCAGCAGATATCGGCTCCCCTCTGGGATGGGCAAGATCATGAGCGGCTCAATGGGGTTGTGCAGCGAGGTGTAGTTGAAGTTTTTGGCTACCCCAATTACTTTGGCATCATGGTCTGTCACCTGTACGCGCTTACCGAGGGGATTTTTCCAGCCCAGCCACTTGGCCCCGGCCTCGTTTACAATCACGGCTCCCTTAGCATCCGTCGGGATGCCTTTCTGGAACGTACGGCCTTCGGTGAGTTCAATGCCCATCAGTTCTAGGGCGTTGTAGCTCACGAACATCACGTTCATGGTCTTGTCTATTTCGGCGCCGGCCTCGTCCTCCACCAATAGCAGCAGCCGGGACAGTTTTTCCCCGGGAATATCATTCACCGTGGCCACTTGCAGGATGTTTGGGTTTTGGGTCAGTTCCTGCATGACCACCGGCATCCTACTCAAGGTGACAGAATCCGCTTTGGGCATTTCAATGGCAACCACCTGCTCTTTGTTGAACCCCAGGCTCTTGTTTTTCAGGAACTGCAATTGGCTGTACACTACGGCCGTGCCGATGATCAAGACGAGTGAAATGGTGAACTGCACCACCACCAGGCTCCGCCGCAGCCAGGCATTGCTGCCCCTCGGGCTTTTGTCAGATTTAAGAACCTCCACCGGTTTAAACCCAGACAAAAAGAAAGCTGGGTAACTGCCCGCCACCAGACCCACAAACAGCAGAATGGCCAGCACCAGCAAACCGAAGTTGGGGTTCAGGAATGAGGAAAGGGCGAATTCTTTCCCGGTGAGTTGGTTGAAGACCGGCAAAGACAGCTCCACCATGGCCAGCGCCAAAATCAAACCCAAGAGCGTAATCAGGATGGATTCGCCCAGGAACTGCCCCATGATTTGGGTCCGGTGCGCGCCCACCACTTTGCGCAAACCCACCTCGCGGGACCGATTGGCCGAGCGGGCCGTAGCCAAGTTCATGTAGTTGATGCAGGCAATGAGCAGAATAAACACCGCCACCATGGAGAAAATGTACACGTAAGAGCGGCTCCCCGAAGGGCTGATATCGGTCTGGAAATCATTGTTGAGGTGAATGTCTGTGATGGGCTGCACCGTCAGTTCCATGGAGGCCGTAATCTGGTTTTCCTTCATCCAGGGCACCGCCCGCCGTTGCACCAAATCGGCCAGTTTTTGCTCAAACGTGGGCAAAGCCGCTGGGTTGTGGAGGGTGAAATAGGTGTAGTAGGCAAAGAAAATCCACTCGTTTTGTTCCTGGGCAATGGTCTCGGTATCTTTCCCGGCTCTTTCCGCTTCTTCGCGGGTGACCATGGAAAGAAAGGCATTGGCCAGAAGGTGCGAGTGCTTTTCGGGTTGGAAAATGCCCGTGACGGTGTACTGGTTTTTACTGAATTGCAGGGGTTTGCCCAGCGCTTGCTCCGTTCCCCCGAAATACTTTTGGGCCAGTTCGGCTGAGATCACGATGGTTTTGGGAGCTTTTAGCGCGGTTTCCGGATTTCCGGCCAAAAACGTGTAGGGCACCACCTGGAAGAACGTGCTATCGGCGTAAAATAATTTATCCTCTAGGAACGGTACCTGGTCTTTCCAGATGGTCTGTTTGAAAGAAGGCGCCAGACGGGCCACTTTTTTCACCTCCGGAACTTCCCGCCGCAGGTGGTCGGCGAGGGGCTTGGGGGAAAGCGAAAACAGGTCATTGTTGCCGTGGAAATTCACGCGGCTCACCACCCGGTAAATGTGCTCGGCATCAGGGAAGTTGCGCTCGTATGTGAGCTCGTGGCCCACGTACAGAAAAATAAGCAGGCACGCCGAGATACCGGTGGCCAGCCCGATGATGTTGATGGCCGAGTACGCTTTTTGGCGCAGCAGATTCCGCCACGCTATTTTGAGGTAATTCCTGAGCATTCGGGTATAAAATCGCGCCCCTGGAGGCCGTCCTAAGTTCTGAAATAGTTTTCGTTTAGGAGCCATTTCTTAGAAAACAGCCCCTAAACAGTTACTCGCTTCTAAGGGCTTTGATGGGGTCTAACAAAGCCGCCTTAGCCGCCTGCACGCTCACTGTGGCTATGGCAATGGCCAGCGCCACCACGCCCGCCCCCACAAACAACCATGGGCTCAGCGGCACCCGGTAAGCGAATTCCTGCAACCATTTCTGCATGCCGTACCAGGCCAGGGGTGAAGCCAGCACGATGGCAATAACCACCAGCACTGCAAAATCTTTGGTCAGGAGCATCACAATACCCATCACCGAGGAACCCAGCACTTTCCGTATTCCAATTTCTCGCGTGCGCAGCTCGGCCATGAAAGACGTAAGCCCGAATAAGCCCATGCAGGCAATCATGATGGTCAGAATAGAGAAGTACCCGAAGATCCTGAGCATCTTCTCCTCAGATTGATACTGCGCGTTGAAACTCTCGTCCAGAAAGGTGAGGTCAATGGGGCGGTTGGGGTCAAAGCGAGTCCAAGTGGTTTTCACGTGCGCCAAAGCTTCCTCAAAGTTTTCGCCGGAGAGCCGCGCCAGCAGATAGCCTGAGGTTCTGGGCCGCACACGCAGTACCACCGGCGCAATATTGTCGTGCAGTGAGGTGTAGTTGAAATCTTTGACCACTCCAATGACTTTGCCGCTGGTAGTGTCACTGAACCCGATACGTTTGCCCACGGCGTCCTGCCAACCCAGCAGGTTGGCGGCCGCCTCGTTGATGATGAAGCCTGCGCTTTGGTCGGTGCCCATGTCCTGGGAGAAGTTTCGGCCGGCTTTCAGCTTAATGCCCATCAAGTCCAGGAAGTCATAGTCCACGGTCATCATGTTCATGGTTTTTTCCACCATGGCGTTGTTGCGCTCCACCATAAAAATGAGCACCCCCGCGCCCTGACCCGGAATCTGGGCCGAGGCCGAGACCTGCGTCACATTCGGGTTGGCCAGCATCTCACTCTTGATCAAAGGCAGTTTACTCGTGAGGGTGGTGTCTCCGCTGGGAATGTCAATTACGGCCACCTGCTCTTTGTTGAAGCCCAGGTCGGCTTTCTTCAGGAAATCCATCTGGCTGTAGACCACCACGGTGCCGATGATGAGCACCAGCGAAATAGTGAACTGCAGAATCACCAGTCCTTTGCGCAAGGTCGCACCACTGCCCCGCGGCGCTTTGTCTGATTTAAGCACATCCACCGGTTTAAAGCCCGACAGGAAGAATGCCGGGTAACTGCCCGCCACCAAGCCAATCAGAAGAATAATGCCCAGCAACGTGAGCCCGAACACCGGGTTGAGCAGGTAAGACGAACCAATGTTTTTGCCCGTAAGGCCGTTGAACGTAGGCAGCAGCAACTCCACCAGCGCCAAGGCCAACAGAACCGCCAGCAACGTAATCACCAGTGACTCGCCCAGGAACTGACCTACCAACTGCGAACGGTGCGCGCCTACTACCTTGCGCAGACCCACTTCTTTCGCGCGTTTCGCGGAGCGGGCCGTGGCCAGGTTCATGTAGTTGATGGAGGCAATGAGCAGCACAAAAATGGCCACCGCCGAGAAAATAAAAATGTACGACCGGTTGCCCGAGGGTGAGAGTTCATACAACCAGTCGTTGGTGAGGTGAACATCGGTCAGGGGCTGAATTTTGTAGTCTACCCGGCCCGAGGATTGCATCTGGTCGTAGGCTGGTTTTACCCTCTTTTGGAAAAAATCGCCCATTTTCGCCTGCAGCGAAGCCATCTGTGAGGGGTTGCGCAGTACCACATACGTGTACGTGTTGGTGTTTCCCCATTCCCCTTCCATCATCTGCATGAACTCGTTGCCCAGTGAACTCATGGAGGCGAAGAAATCTGGCGTCAGGTGCGAGGGGCCGGATGGAGCCAGCACGCCCGTTACCTTGAACGACTCGCCCTGAATTTTCACTAACTGCCCCATCGCCGCCGCCGCACTCCCGAAGAGTTTCTCGGCAGTAGCCTGGGTGAGGACCATGGACAAGGGAGCCGCCAAGGCCTTAGCCGGATCGCCGCTCAGGAACTCGTAATCAAAAACGGAGAAGAAAGTGCTGTCAACGAAATAGGAGTTGTTGAGGTAGAAAACCTTATCATCACTGACGCTCACAGCCTGCTTGTCGCCGTTGACCAGGCGCACGGCGGTTTCCACCTCGGGGTAATCCGCTTTCAGGGCTGGGGCCAGACCGCCGGTGGTGAGGGAAGCTTTCTCAATCTCATCGTCCACAATCAGGTCGTTCACCACCCGGTACGTGCTGTCTGCTTTGGAGAAATGCTTCTCGTAACTCAACTCGTGCTGCACAAACAGGAAGATGAGCAGACAAGCCGAAATACCGGTGGCTAGCCCAATGATGTTGATGGCCGAGTACGCTTTTTGCCGAAGCAGATTCCGCCAGGCTATTTTGAGGTAGTTTTTTATCATGAGGTCAAGTCTGTTTTGAGGAAGGAGTTCTTTTTAGAAAGTTGCTTGTCGTTTGGGTATGGCGGTTTCCGGTTCCGTTCGCCGCTGGTGCAGAAAATGGTCCAACGACAAGGCGCCGGCGCCGTGCAGAAGGAAACACACACCCACTGCTATCAGCTGCACCGGCTGGAAAAATTGCTCGTAGCTCTGTCCGCGGTGCGCAATAATGAAAGCCAGAATGAAATTCACCAGGATGAAAAAGCCCACCATCCGAACTTGCCAGCCTACGATCAGGAAAATGCCGCACAGAAACTGCACCGCCACCGAGACAATCGCCCCTACAAACGGAAATGGCACATGCCGCACCTCCAGAAAATCCCGGAACTCCAGCATGCGCGCATAGCTGAACACATTGTCCTGCGTGAAATAAATCAAGTGAAACCCAAACGCCAGACGCAGCAAAACCGCCGAGTACGGTTTGTACCGGTCCAAGAATGAGTGAGGCGCCAAGTGATCTTCCATAAAGGGAATGGGTTGAGGTGATAAAAGCGATTGCTTCGTTTAGGGGCGGATTTTTCAAAATCAGTCCCTAAACGAAGCAATAAATCATTCTGTCCGGAGGGCTTTCACAGGGTTGAGGAAAGCGGCTTTGGCGGCGTGGAAACTGACGGTGAGCATGGCAATGGTCATGGCAATGAGCCCAGTCAGGATGAAAGTGCTCCAGTTCAGCGGCACGCGGTAGGCGAAATCCTCCAGCCAGCGGTCCATGCTGAACCAGGCAATCGGCGAAGCCAGGGCAATGGCAATGATCACCAGCAGGGCAAAATCCTTGGACAGGAGCAGGATGATTTCCCGCACCGAGGACCCCAGCACTTTCCGGATGCCGATCTCTTTCGTACGCTGCTCGGCGGTATAAGACGCCAACCCGAACAGCCCCAGGCAGGCAATGAAAATAGCAATGGCCGCGAAAATGGTGAAGATCTGCTGTTTCAGGACCTCGGCCTCGTAGAGCTTGCCAAACATGTCGTCCATGAACTGGTACTCAAATGGGGTGCTGGGCAGGAATTTCTTCCAGGTGGCTTGGATGTGCGCCAGCGCTTCCTGCGGATCTCCCTTGAACTTTACCGTGATGTTGCTGTAGTTCTGGTTATTGGGCGGCAGGAGGTACACCATGGGTGAAATAGCCTCGTGCATAGACTCAAAGTGGAAATCCCGCACCACGCCAATGACGTGGCCTTTAATGTTGCCGTACTTGAAGGTCTGCCCGATGGCATCCTGCGGGCTCTTCCAGCCAATCATGCGCACCGAGGATTCATTCAGGATAAAAGAAGAGGTATCCGTCGGGTGGTCTTTGAGGAAGTTGCGGCCCGCCGCCAGTTTCACGCCGTAGGTCTGAAACAAGTCATGGTCTACGTTCACAAACCGGATGGCCAGACTGGTGCCCTGCAAGGAATCGCCGCGCTGCACTGAGGCGCCCATGGAGTTGAGCAACCGGTCTGAGGGCACCAGCAGCGAGCGACCCACGTTCTGGATGTTGGCCGAGGCCACCAGATCGTTCCGGAAGGCCTCGTATTTATCGGTAAGGCCGTTGTCAAAGCTGAACACCACCAGTCGTTCCTTGTCAAACCCCAACGCCTTGTTCTGCATGTAGGTCAACTGTTGCGAGATAACGCCCGTGGCGATGATGAGCACGATGGAGATGGAGAACTGCGCCACCACCAGCGTTTTGCGCAAGAACGGGTTGCGGGCGCCGCTGCTCAGGGAGCCTTTCAACACGACCACCGGCCTGAACTTGGAGAGATACACGGCCGGGTACAAGCCCGCCATGCCCCCGATGATCAACGGAAGCAAAAGGATAATGCCCAGCATGTAAGGCTTCGAGAACAAATCCAGCGCCAGCGTTTTACCCGTGAAATTGTTAAGCCAGGGCAAAAGCGCCTCGGCTAAGCCCAAGGCCAGAATGGTAGATAAGATCGCCACTAAAATAGACTCCATCAGGAACTGCCCCACCAAGGTCTGCTGATGCGCGCCCACTACTTTTCTAATGCCTATTTCCTTCGCGCGACTCGTGGAGCGCGCAGTGCAAAGGTTGATGTAGTTGATGCAGGCGATGAGCAAAATGAACAGCGCCACCGCACTCAGAATCATGACTGTGTTGATGTCGCCGTTGGGTTCTTCCTCAGAGTCCAGGTGCGAGCGCAGGTGCACATCGGTGACTTTCTGCAGGTGCAGGGTCGTAAACTCAGAGGGTTTGCGGGAGCGGGCGTGGTCAGATTCACCCAGGTGCTTGTCCAGGAAAGCCGGGAACTGGGCCTGCAGATTCTGAGCCGGGTAGTTCTTGGGCAGCAGCAAGTACGTCCCGAAGGAGTTGTTCCCAAAATTGGTAGCCAATTGGTTGGCCCCGTAGATGGCGGTATCGGCTAAGGTGGTGAAGGACACCAGGAAGTCCGGGTGCATGTGCGAGTTGGCCGGAAACGCCTTGTACACGCCGCCCACCTTCACCGAGAATTGGCTGTACACCTTCAGCACTTTGCCAACAGGGTCGGCGCCGGGGTAATATTTCTCGGCCATGGCGTCGCTCATGAGCAGGGTGTAAGGCTCCGCTAGGGCTTTCTTGCCGTCACCTTTGAGCATGGGAATGGTGAAAATGTCCAGCAACTCCGGCTCCGCGAAGTACACCCGCTTCTCGTTGAAGGCTTTCTGCTGCTCCTTGTCCTCTACCAGTACCTGGGTGTTCAGCACCCGGGCCACCTTCTCAATATCAGGGAAATCCTGTTCTATCAAAGGCCCGAACGGCGGGGCCACGTGCCCCAGCGCCAGACTCACGCTCCCGTCATCAGACTTGAAATCGCGGGTGACGCGGTAGATGCGGTCTGCGTTGGCGTGGTAGCGGTCATAGCTGAACTCGTCTAGCACGTACAGCGAGATCAAAATACAGGCCGTGATGCCAATGGTGAGCCCGGCGATGTTGATGGTGGAGTAGATCTTCTGGCGCACCAAATTGCGCCAGGCCACTTTCAGATAGTTTTTGAACATTGTGTGAAGAGTTCTGAGTCTATAGTTCTGAGTCTTGAGTCAAGGAAACGCGGGGTGGATTAAGCCTGTTTTTCTGAAAAAAAGCCCTAAACGGAAGGCTTCCATCGTTGCTGTCGCTGGCGCGAACCTCCGGCTCGTGTCCGCACGCATATTGGATATATCTATGGCCGAATCAATCTCCAAACTTGGAATCTGGAATGCCAGCGGACACGAGCCGGAGGCTCGCGCCAGCAGTTCAACAATCTTTGTTTTCAACTCAGGACTCAGAACTCCGGACTCAGAACTCCGGACTCAGAACTCGGGCGGCGTGCCGCTCGGTAATGCTCTCGGTCACAATCTGGCCGTCTAGCAGGCGGATGATGCGGTGGGCGTAGTCGGCATCGGAAGGGGAGTGGGTTACCATTACTACCGTGGTGCCGGCCTCGTTGAGGGTGCTGAGCAGTTCCATGACCTCGCGGCCGTGGGCCGAGTCCAAATTACCGGTGGGCTCATCCGCGAGGAGGAGGGCGGGCTTACCTACCACCGCCCGGGCGATGGCTACCCGCTGCTGCTGCCCACCGGAGAGCTGTTGGGGGTAGTGGTTGCGGCGGTGCGCAATTTGCATCTGTTCCATGGCCTCGTTCACCCGTTGGTTTATCTCATTAGTTGACATCTTCTGGTAGATGAGCGGCAGTTCAATGTTCTCCTGCACGGTAAGCTCGTCAATGAGGTTGAAGCTTTGGAACACAAACCCAATGTGGGCTTTGCGCAGGTTCGCCCGCTGCCGCTCAGAGGTTCTGGACACCTCCTGGCCCAGAAACCAGAACTCGCCGCTATTAGGATTGTCCAGCAGCCCAATGATGTTGAGCAGCGTGGATTTGCCGCAACCAGAGGGTCCCATCATGGCCACAAACTCGCCTTGTTTTATTTCAAAGGAAATGCCGTTAAGGGCAGTGGTCTCCACTTCATCGGTGGTGTATTTCTTCTGGAGGTTGACGGTTTTTAGCATGGTTCTTTTCTTGGCGGGTTAGTGGGTGATGGTTTTGCGCGGTTTTCCGGATTACAGGCCCTAAACGGTGAGGCCGGGCCGGAGCCATATCGCAGAAAACAGCTTCCAAATGCAATGCCAAAAGAGGTAAGGTGCAGACGATGAGCTTCTTTGGTGGATCTATGGTTATGCTCTTGCCTGAAAGTGCACGGTTTCGTACATTTATTCGTCTGTAAGCGTACACCCCCTCCTCCGCAACCCTAACCGGGGTTGGCAGAAGCAACTGATAAACAGTAAGTAAGGCCAAGCCAAGAACCGAAATGGCCTTTGTGGCACCCTACTTGTAATACCTTGGCATTCACCTTTGAAATACCCCTTGCCCCATGAGCAAAATACCCTGCCGCCTCTTGATAGTGGATGACCAGGAAGATATCCTCACCGCCGGACGCATCTTCCTGAAACAGCACTTCTCGCTGGTACGCACCGAAATCAATCCGCAGCGACTTCCAGAACTGCTCCAGAAAGAGCCCTATGACGTGATCCTGCTGGACATGAACTATACTGCCGGGGCTACTTCCAGCCGCGAGGGGCTTGATTTGCTGCAGCGGATTCTGGAGGTAGACCCGCAGGCCGTGGTGGTGATGATGACCGCCTACGGCGATATTGACCTGGCCGTGCAGGCCCTGAAACTAGGAGCCACCGATTTTGTGGTGAAGCCCTGGCACAATGAGAAACTGCTGGCTACCATGACCTCGGCGTGCAAACTGCGGCAGTCCACCTCAGAGGTGCAGAGCCTGCGCACAAAACAGCAACACCTGAACCAAACCCTCAACGAACCGGGTGTGGAACTGGTGGGTTCCTCGCCGGCCATGCAGCGCGTGTACCAGACCCTGGAGAAAGTAGCCGCCACCGATGCCAACGTGCTCATCCTGGGCGAGAACGGAACGGGCAAGGAAGTAGCGGCCCGCCTGCTGCACCGGCTCTCGCACCGCGCCAAAGAAGTTTTTATTCCCGTGGACCTAGGCGCCGTAACCGAAAGCCTGTTTGAAAGCGAGTTGTTCGGGCACGTGAAAGGCTCCTTCACCGATGCGAAGGAAGACCGCGCCGGCCGCTTTGAGGTCGCCTCGGGCGGAACCCTGTTCTTGGACGAGATCGGGAATTTGAACTTGCCGCTGCAGGCCAAATTGCTGACGGCGCTGCAAAGCCGGGTGATTACCCCGGTAGGTTCTAATCGGCCGCGGCCGGTGAACATCCGGCTGGTGAGCGCCACCAACATGCCGCTGTACGAGATGGTGAAACAGGGCCGTTTCCGGCAAGATTTGCTGTACCGCATCAACACCGTGGAAATTCATTTGCCGCCGCTACGTGAACGAAAGGAAGACATTCAGCCGCTGGCTGAGCATTTTCTGGCCAGTTTTTCCAAAAAGTACCAAAAACCAAACCTTCGGCTGGAGAAGGTGGTTCTGCAGAAACTGCTGGGCTATTCCTGGCCGGGCAACATCCGGGAGTTGGAGCACACCATGGAACGGGCCGTGATCATGAGCGAGCCGGGCCAACTGCATCCTTCCGATGTGTACTTAGCCGAACCTTCGACTCATAACCTGGTCACCCTGGAGACTGAGGCCACCCTGGGCAATGTAGAGAAAACCCTGGTGCAGCAGGCACTGATGAAGCACAACGGCAACATCACGCACGCTTCCAGGGAGTTGGGAATCACCCGCACCGCTTTGTACCGCCGGATAGAAAAACATGGTTTATAGGTACTTCAATGTGCGGGTGGCGGTGCGGGTGGTGCTTTTGTCACTTACCCTGCTGGCAGCGTTGTACGTGGGGCTTCGGCACGCATGGTACATTTCTTTGTTCTGCCTGTTGGTGCTGGCGGTGGGCCAAATCCTGGAACTGATTGAGTACGTGCAGCGCACCAACCGCGATCTGATCCGGTTTCTGCTGGCCATCAGGCATTCAGATTTCACCCAGCGGTTTGCCGTGGAAGGGGCTCCGCCGCAGTACCGCGAGTTGCACCGCATGTTCAATGACATCACCGGGGCCTTCGCCCGCATTAAGGCCGAAAAAGAGATTCATCACCATTACCTGCAGGGCGTGGTGGAACACCTGCGCATCGGGTTGATCACGTTTGATGCCGAGGGGCACATACAGCTCATGAACAAAGCCGCCCACCGTCTGCTGGATTTGCCTTTTCTGCAGAACATCCATTCTATAGAGCGCATGTATCCGGCCCTTGCAGAAGTGGCGTTTGCCGAACCCCGCAACGAAGCCCGCCTGATCAGGCTGCGGCAACTCACCGAGGAAGTACTCTTGACGGTGCATGTCACCGAATTGCGGCTCCAGGAACAGGAAGTCAGGATTATGTCGTTTCAGAACATCCGTTCAGAGATGGAGGCGCAGGAACTGGAGTCCTGGAAAAAGCTAATCAGTGTGCTCACGCATGAGATCATGAACTCGGTGACGCCCATTATTTCGCTTACTTCCTCCATCAGTGATTTGGTGCAATCTGAGCTGAGGCCCGTTACCCAGGCCGGGTACCTGGAGGAAGACATCATGGAAGACCTGCAACTGGGGTTGCGCACCATTGAAAAACGGACCCGTGGCATGCAGCACTTCGTGGAGAATTACCGTCGCCTCACGCGGGTACCGCCGCCCCACCTGGAAGAACTTTCCCTGCAAGCGCTCTGCGGTCACGTAAGCCGACTGGTGGAAGCCCAGATGAAAAGCCGGGGAATTGCCTTTACCCTTCAATTACCCGAGGAACCACTGTGGCTTTCCGCCGATGCCGAGCAATTAGAGCAAGTTCTCCTAAACCTGCTTAAAAACGCAATGGAAGCCTGTAGTATAGTTGAATTCCCCGCCGTGACTCTTCGGGCCGCCCAGGACCACAAACAGCCGCACATGGTCAGGATTGAGGTGATAGACAATGGCCCGGGCATTGAGGCAGAGTCTCAGGAGCAGATTTTCATTCCTTTCTACACCACCAAACCCGAGGGCTCCGGTATTGGGTTAAGCTTGTCCCGCCAGATTGTGCGCCAGCACGGCGGGGTGCTGCACGCCACTTCCATTCCCCACGTTCAAACCACTTTCCATTTGACCTTACCCCTGATTCATACCAAAGAATTGGTGGAGAGTTGATTTACTCGATTGCTGATTGTTACTTTTTGATTGACAAAGCAATCCAGGTAAGTAAAGCCTTAGCATGGTTGCGGGTTCAACAGACCTCGTAGTGTCCGAAGGTCCTTAAAGTGTCTTAATCCATCTAAGGCGCCAAAGTTATCTTTCAATCCAAAAATTATTCTATCCGCGTTTTCATGCTGATTTCTCAAAACCAGCATGAAAACGCTCTATTATGGCAAGTGCTGTTGCACCACCTGGCTTAACTGATGGCCCGGTACCACCCCAGACTGCCGCCAGAGTTGTTTTCCCTGGTGGAACAGCAGCAGCGTGGGGATGCCCTGTACCCGGTATTGTTGCGCCACAGCCGGGTTCTTGTCTACATCAATTTTAATCACCTTTAGTTTTCCCTCGTACTGCCGAGCCACTTGCTGTAGGATTGGGGCCATGGTTTTGCAGGGGCCGCACCAGTCGGCGTAGAAGTCAACCAACACCGGCATGCCCGGGCTGTTGATGATTTCCTGGAATGATTTTTTAGGCATGGTTTTTTCTGTCTTGTTTCAGCCAGTTTATACGGAAAAAGACAATTTTAGGTAAAAGCCAGAGGAACTAAAACAAGTTCTGTTTTAAGCTGTTTTTAAGGAAAAAAGGCCCGAAACGTATCCCCTGAAAGGAACTTTAGGCCGGCTGGTATCCTTAGTAAATAATACTCACCTAACGCAGCAAAATCTTGAAAACGATATTTTTATCTTTCCTGCTAGCCGTTTCCTCCTGGTTTTCCTCTTGCAAGGAATCTGAGGTGCTGGATAACCAGCAGGTACAGCAAACCCAGAAAGAACACTTTGTCTCGGCAGAAAAACTGACGACCATCCAAGCCGCTGGATTAAGGGAAGTGGCTATCAGTAATGGGCAGCCAGAGCTGGCGAAGCTGGTGAAGTTTGATGTAGATGTGTACCGCTTGGTGTACCTGACCCAGTACAACGGGCAAGAGGTGCGTGCCTCAGGCCTGATGGTGGTGCCTCTGAACCTCACCGCTCCGGCCCCTTTGTTGAGTGCCCACCACGGCACTACGTTTGACCAGAAATACGCTCCCAGTAACTTTCAGATCAATTCCTTGACCGGTTTTGAGGCGTTTGGTGCGGCCGGGTATTTGACCCTCGTACCCGATTACCTGGGTTATGGCGAGTCAAAGCAGATTCTGCACCCTTACTATGACGTGAAGCACTCAGGCTTGGCTGTGGTAGACATGATCAAGGCCGGCAAATCGTACTTCCAGAAAAATAATATCAAGGCCTCTGACCAATTGTTTATGGCGGGCTACTCAGAAGGCGGTTACGTAACCTTGGCGGCGCAGAAAGAAATTGAGGAAAACGAGGAGCACGACCTCGCCGTCACCGCATCTGGCGCTGGAGCCGGCGGATACGACTTGGAAGGAATGCTGTCCCGCGTGATCTCGGGGCAATCGTATGACTACCCGGCCAACTTGGCCTTTATTCTGCAGGCGTACAACAAAACCTACAACTGGAACCGTCCGCTCACCGACTTTTTCCAGGAGCCGTATGCCACCCGTATCCAGGAGCTGATTGACGGAACACGAACCAGTTCTTCCATCAACAGTGCCTTGGCCAAAGACCCGGCAAAGCTGTTTAACCCTACTTTCCTGGCTGGTCTCCGGGGAGATGGTGAGGTGGCGTTAAAGCAGGCCTTAAAAAACAATAGTTTGAAAACCTTCGTGCCCAAAAGCCCCACGCGTCTTTACCACGGCACCGCCGATACCATGGTTCCGTTCGTGAACTCACAGGTGACCTACGATGCCATGAAAGCCGCCGGCGCTTCTGACGTTAAATTTATCCCGGTGAAAGGCGGAACGCACTTCAGCAGCTTAGAACCCATGATCAAGGATTTGATTCCTTGGTTTGAAGGCATCAGAAGCCTGTAAAAGGAAGATTTTACCATTGAAAGCCCGACCTCTCAGGAGGTCGGGCTTTTTTGTGTCTTTTCTGGAAAACGGCTTCTAAACTTAAAAATGAATGAGCTGTTCAATCATAAGGGGAAGCTTTAAGGCAGGGCTTTTTAATTTTTTTATCCTAAAAGAGCAAGCTTCGTAAACATGGAAATGGAACAACCGCAACTCCCCACTCCAGCGACCCTCGCTTTCCGATACATCCATTATCATCGCTCAGAAAGGGTGATCTCCATTACGTTGAACCGACCCGAAAAACGGAACGCGCTCAATTATGAGATGGTCAGCGAACTGAAACAGGCTTTTGACGCCGCCGAGAATGACGATTCCTGCAAAGTCGTTATCCTGAAGGCATCGGGCCCGGTGTTCTGCGCGGGTGCTGACATGGAGTACCTTCAGCAGCTGAAGAACAACACCTACACCGAGAACCTGGAGGACTCCACCCACCTCATGCAGCTTTTCTACCTGATCTATACCCTCAAGAAAGTGGTAATTGCCCAGGTGAACGGGCACGCCATTGCCGGCGGCTGCGGATTGGTTACGGTTTGTGATTTCGCTTATTCGGTGCCCTCTGCGAGGCTGGGGTTCACTGAGGTAAAGATTGGGTTTCTTCCGGCCATTGTGAAAGTGTTTCTGTTGCGCAAAATAGGGGAGGCCCGGACCAAAGAACTCCTGCTCACCGGCGATTTGGTTCCGGCGGAGAAAGCAAAGTCCTTTGGGTTGTTGAATGAGGTAGTGCCCGAGGAAGAACTGAGCCAATGTGTGCAGGAACTAGCTTCGCGCCTGTGCGTGCAGAACTCGGGGCAATCCATGGAAGTCACCAAGGAGATGATTGCCCGGGTACAGGAACTTCCGCTGAGAGAAGCTCTGGAGTACGCCGTAGAACGCAACGCCCTGGGCCGCGCCACTGATGACTGTCAATTGGGTATTCAGGCTTTCCTGGACAAACAACCCATGACCTGGTGAATTGGAAGTATTAACAGTTCCCTACAAAGGAAGACAGAAGGAAAGGGAAAGAAGTTAGCCACTTTTCCTACATTTAAGGGGTGTTTTACGTATTCTTGCCTGAAAGAAAAGAAAGCTTCAGAAGATAGTTTAAACAAATGGCTTACCATCTGGTTGAGAGAGTATGCTGACGAACGCGGCGATAGTATTAGGAACCTTTGCTTTTATGGAGTTGGTGGCGTGGGCGGTGCACAAATATGTGTTGCACGGCTTTTTGTGGAGCATCCACAAATCACACCACACCCGGCACAACCACCTGTTTGAGCTGAACGATGTCTCGTTTGCGTTCTATGGGGTGATTGCCGCCTTGTGTTTCATCTATGGCACTGAGACGCTGGACTACCGGTTCTGGGTGGGGGTGGGTATTTCGCTCTATGGCGCGGCCTACTTTCTGGTGCATGACTTGTTTATCCATAGACGGCTGAAGCTGTTTGGCAAAACAAGGAGCACCTATCTCAGAGCTTTGGACATAGCGCACAAAGTGCATCATAAAACCAAAGGCAGAGACGGCTCAGAGTCATTTGGCATGCTTTGGGTCCATCCTAAATTCTTTCGTATCGCCCGGAAGCGTTAACTTTACGTTCCGTTTCTAAACTCTCTCCTGTGGCGCATTACTCTATTAAAGAGTTAGAGCATTTGTCGGGCATCAAGGCCCACACGCTTCGTATTTGGGAACAGCGATACCAGCTGTTGGCCCCAAAGCGCACCTCTACCAATATCCGGTACTATGATGACGCAGACCTTAAAAACCTGCTCAACGTGGCAGTGCTCTACCAGGAAGGGTACAAAATCTCCAAAATTGCGAAGCTTCTCCCAGATCAGGTAGCGCGTGAGGTCCTGAAAGTCACGGAGAGCGATCTGGACCAGGATCAGTTCATGAGCCAGTTGATCATAGCCATGGTTGAACTGGACGAGAGTCTGTTTGAGCGGGTCCTCAGCCGCGCGGTACTGCAACTGGGGTTTCCTGCCTCAGTGAAGCAGATCATCTATCCTTTTTTGACCAAGATTGGGTTACTCTGGCAAACCGGCAATATCACCCCCGCCCATGAACACTTCATCAGCCAACTTATCCGGCAAAAGATGCTGGTGGCCATTGACGGGCAACGCCTGAGCCGGCGGGCAGATACTCCAAAGGTGCTGCTTTACCTTCCCGAAGGCGAGTTGCACGAGTTGTCTTTGCTCTACAGCCATTTTCAATTCAGGGCCTGGGGCTTCCGGACGTTGTACCTGGGGCAGCACCTGCCTTTCGAAGACCTGGTGAAAGCTGCTCAGCAGTACCAACCCCACTATATTTGTTCGGCTTACACCACCTCACCGCCCCGGGAGGAGGTAGAAGAGTACCTGGCCCAATTGCGGAAGCAGGTCCCCGACGCCCAATTGCTGCTCAGCGGTTACATTCTCCAGCCCCTGAAGCAGAACTTACCTGAGCAGGTGCATTACTTTGAGACTCTGGATGCTTTTGAACAGTGGCTCTCCCAATTCAGGATGGTTCCTGCCTGAGTTAGCGGTAGCTTCCCTTCATTTCCGTTTACCCGGTGTTTTCCTAAAACTAGGGTGAATTCATGTAAAGAGAATTCTCTCGCACCTCCTCCGCTAGTGCCTTCATTCTGTTTGGCCTAAAAAGAAGAAGGTTTTTACTGTCCGGCTACCGGTAATTCCTCCTTTGTAAAGCCGACTTCCTTTTCGGGATTGTTACCTACTGCCAGTTTTTAGGCTTGTTTTCCTGAAACGAGGCGAAAGTACGTCTCCATTCTATGCCTGCTTCCTCTAATTTTTTTCTCCTTTTTTAAGGGTAGGCAAAATCCAGGGTGGTTCTCTTTCTAGTATGTATTGCTTCCTAGAAGCATATCCCTAGCCTTTTGGACATATCAAAGTCCTGAGAAATGGATTGGAGTTTCTGGTCCAAATGATTTGGCAGGAGCTATCCTTTCTGTTAATACTAGTGAGGGTGTGTTTGCTTGGTTTAATAATAATGAAAAATAATTAAACAAGATGTGGCTAAATAAATTTTAGTTGCGTATTATTGTTTAATGTTTGTTGTTAAAGATTAAACAAAATGACTGCACTAGAATTTACTTCCGTTGTAGAGCGCATGGCGCCTACCCTCCGTCCCGCCGCGTACAACCTGACCCGTGATAGTGATGATGCGAAGGATTTAGTGCAGGAAACCCTCCTGAAAGCCTTCGTGAACAGAGATCGGTTTAAGGCGGGCACCAACTTAAAAGCTTGGTTGTACACCATCATGCGCAACACCTTCATCAACCACTACAACAAGGTGACCAAGCGCTCCAGCTCCGTAGATCCCACAGACTACATCCAGACCCATCCTGCCGATGACCGCATGATCTCTGTGAACCAGGCCTCGGGGGAATTTGCTTTGAATGATATCTATGCCGCCATTGACAATCTGCCCGAGGAGTTGCGTACTCCATTCATGATGTACTATGTAGGTTATAAGTACCTGGAAATCTCGGAAAAGCTGAAACTGCCCATCGGTACAGTGAAAAACCGGATTCACCTGGCCCGCAAAGAGTTGAAGCAGGAACTCAAAGGATATGCCTACGCCGATTAACATCCGTGCCCTTTCTTCCCGCTGTCTTGAATGACACAGGAAAAAGGGCACGGCTGGATAATGGCCAAAAAAGAATTATCTTGTTTCAGCAATATCCCTCAGTTTGGAGTATACCTACTCATCACGAGAGCTCCAATACCTTTTAAGTTAAGCCATCAACATGCAGCAACCCAGAAAGAAAGTAATTGTCATAGGGGCCGGGTTCGCCGGCCTGGCGGCTGCGGCTAGTATGGCCCAGGCCGGATATGAGGTTACTTTGCTGGAGAAAAATGAGGTAGCTGGCGGTAGGGCACGGGTGTTCCAGGCCGAGGGGTTCACCTTTGACATGGGTCCAAGCTGGTACTGGATGCCCGACGTTTTTGAGCAGTTTTTCCAGAAGTTCGGCAAAACCGCCTCAGACTATTACCGCTTAGAACGCCTTGACCCCTCTTACCAGGTTTTGTACGGAAAGCAGGACACCATGGAACTTCCTGCCGCCATGCCTGAGTTGGAAGCGCTGTTTGAGTCGCTGGAACCCGGGTCCGCAGAAAAACTGCGCACATTCCTGAAACAGGCGGCCTATAAATACGAGGTGGGCATCCATAATCTAGTGTACAAGCCCAGCCGTTCTTTCTCAGAGTTTCTGGATGTAAAGCTATTGGTAGATGTACTGCGGTTGGATGTCTTTCAGTCCATGCACAAGCATGTGCGCAAATACTTTAAACACCCTAGGCTGATTCAGTTGATGGAGTTTCCTATTCTGTTTCTGGGTGCACTGCCTCAAAATACCCCTGCCTTGTATAGCCTCATGAACTACGCCGATATGGCACTGGGTACCTGGTACCCCATGGGCGGCATGCACAAGATTGTGGAAGGTATGGTGACGCTGGCCGAGGAGCAAGGGGTAAAGGTAAAACTGGGTGAGGAGGTGAAAAGCCTGGAACTGGAAAACGGCCAGATAACCAAAGTAATTACCACAAAAGGCGAATACGAAGCCGATGTGGTCATTGGCGGCTCAGACTACCACCACCTGGAAACTAAACTGCTGCCTCCGGAATTCCGTAGTTATACTCAAAAATACTGGGACACCCGTGTGATGGCGCCTTCTTCCCTGATCTTTTACCTGGGGGTAGACAAAAAGCTGGAGGGGCTGCGCCACCACAACCTGTTTTTTGATGAGGATTTCGGGCCGCATGCCCATGAGATTTACACGCAGCCTGCTTGGCCTCAAAAGCCGCTGTTCTACGTGTCGGTACCGTCTAAAACAGATCCGGTTGTAGCGCCGCAAGGGAAAGAGAACCTGTTTGTCTTGATTCCCGTGGCTCCGGATCTACAGGATACCGAGGAAACCAGGGAGCGCTATTACCACTTGGTGATGGACCGACTTGAGAAAATTACAAGTCAGGAGATTAGGAGCCATGTAGTGTACAAGCGCAGCTACGCGCATAAGGATTTCATCAAAGATTACCATGCTTTCAAAGGCAATGCCTATGGCCTGGCCAACACCCTGCTGCAGACGGCGGTCCTGAAACCCAGCCTGAAAAGTAAAAAAGTACGCAACCTGTTTTATACCGGGCAATTAACCGTTCCGGGACCAGGGGTGCCGCCTTCCCTTATTTCTGGTCAGGTGGTGGCTTCTGAGGTTATGAAGGAATTTGCCCCGCAGGAAACCACCGTAACGTTATGACTATGATTTCAGCGCCTAAGACTCTTTTTGACAACACCACGCTGGAATGTAGCAAGCTCATTACGCAACGCTACAGCACGTCCTTCACGTTGGGCATCAAAACCCTGCACCCTCGGTTCCACGATCCCATTTACGCCATTTATGGGTTTGTGCGCTTCGCTGATGAGATCGTGGATACGTTCCACACCCATGACCGGGCCGGACTGTTGGAGCGTTTCAGGCAGGAAACGTACCAGGCTCTGGAAGAGGGAATTAGTCTGAACCCGGTGCTGCATGCTTTCCAGATGGTGGTGAACCAGTACAGCATTGACCGGGAATTTATTGATGCCTTCCTGCACAGCATGGAAATGGATCTGTCTGATCAGAAGTACAACTGTGACCTTTATGACGAATACATTTACGGCTCGGCGGAGGTAGTTGGCCTTATGTGCCTGCGGGTATTCTGCGAAGGAGATGAGGAGATGTTTCATCGGCTGAAAGCTCCGGCCCGTTCACTGGGAGCAGCTTTTCAGAAAGTGAATTTCCTGAGAGACATCCGCAGTGATTTCCATGACCGCGGCCGGGTGTACTTCCCTAAAGTTGACTTCCGGTCGTTCTGTAACAAGGACAAGGAAGAGATTGAACTGGATATCCAGCAGGATTTTGACAAGGCGTACCAAGGGATTCTGGATTTGCCCAAAGGGGCTAAACTAGGCGTTTACCTGGCATATATCTATTATTTAAAACTTTTTAAGAAAATTAAGCAGCTTCCGGCCGCCCAAATTTTGGCAGAACGCGTAAGAGTGCCTGACAATACGAAGTTGGCTTTGCTGCTGGGTTCGTATATTAGGTACCAGTTTAAAACCATCTGATGCAGGTTCTCGCTTCGCTACTTTTTATTTGCTTTTCCCTGGCTTTCCTGCAGCAGAAAGCAGATCCGTACGCGCATGCTTCGCTGTTAAACTACTACCAGACCGCCGCCAAAGATGAGGAGATCGCTGAGAAGTTTATCACCCTCATGAACAAATACCAAGGGAAAGATCCCCTTAAACTGGGGTACAAAGCGGTGTCGCATGCCATCATGGCCAAGCACGTCTGGAGCCCCTACGCCAAACTCAAATACCTGCGCCAGTCTTCCCAGTTCTTTGAACAAGCGGTAGCCTTAGACAAACAAGATGCCGAGGTGCGGTTTCTTCGGTTCTCCATTGAAAACTACATTCCGCGGTACCTGAACATGAGCAGCCATCTGGAGGATGACAAGAGAGTCTTCATGGACGCCATTCTACGCCACCCGCGCTCCGGTATCTCCGCAGAGACCATCAAAATCATGCGTGATTTTCTGTTGCGCAAAGATCTGCTCACCGAGCAGGAACAACAACAAGTAGCCAAACTCGAACTCTAGGGTAATAAACCGAATCTTTCAAGAGTCCTTTACTCCCAGAGTGTTAAAACAAAAGGCGTTCTGTTTTACAAAAACCTTTCTTCTGAAACAGGTACTAAGAAAATATGGCATGTGGTGGTAAAAGGTACCCATTTGCTTATATTTAACAAATAGGTCTCCCACATCCCGCCGGAGGATTCAAGGCAAATGCTGCAGATCATACTTCTGTATTTTTAAGGTAAAAAAGCAGAGGTTCACGCAAACAATCCAGGATAGTTCTTGTTTAGGGTATATGCGTCAGCTACAGGTACATATTGATTCAAATTCGGGCTTTTGCTTTGGGGTGATCTATGCCATTCAGATGGCCGAGGACCTACTGGAGGAACAGGGTTACCTGTATTGCCTGGGAGACATTGTGCACAACGATGAGGAGGTAGAGCGTTTGCAGCAGAAAGGCCTGCGCATTATCAACTATGAGGCCCTCCGCGCCCTGCGCGATGAAAGTGTGCTCATTAGGGCCCACGGCGAGCCGCCTTCTACCTACCAGACCGCCCTGCAAAACAATTTGACCCTCATAGATGCCTCCTGTCCGGTTGTTTTAAAACTTCAGAACCGCATCAAAACCTCCTTCGACAAGAAAGACCAGATTTTCATCTATGGCAAACACGGCCACGCCGAAGTCTTGGGTTTGCTGGGCCAGACCAACAACGAAGCAGTGGTGTTTGAAAACCTGGATGAATTGCTCCGGCATGAGCTGCCCCAGAACATCACGCTCTACAGCCAGACCACCAAAAGCACCGACAACTTCTACCGCATCAAAAACGAACTGGAAATGCGCGGTTACTCCGTAGATGCCAATGACACCATCTGTCGGCAAGTCTCTAACCGCGACAAGGAACTGCGCCGTTTCGCCCAGAAATATGACAAAGTGATTTTTGTGTCGGGTACCAAATCCTCGAACGGACGGGTTTTGTACCAGGTCTGCAAAGACACCAACCCCAATACGTTCTTCGTCTCGAAAGTGGAAGAACTGAACCCTGACTGGTTTGAGCCCGGTAATACCATTGGGGTGTGTGGGGCCACTTCCACGCCTATGTGGCTCATGGAAGAAGTGCGCAATGCCCTAATGGCTTTTTAGAGAAGGAACTGGTGCTTTGAAGGTAATTTGTAGAAAGTGCCCTTAAAACCGCATTGCTTTCCTAAGAAGGCTTCATACCGTGTTAGTTCTTTGTCTCTTTATTAGCAAAACAAGGTATCTTCGTATAAGTAGAACAACCAGCAGACATCTGTTTTGAAGCAAGTTTTCCAAAAACATACCGGAATCATCATTGCCTGTGCCATCTTGGTGGCATGGTTCAGTGTGCTTTGGTTTCTCCTGCACTGGAATGTTTCTTTCAAATCACCCCTTACTTATTTGGCAGTATTGGTGATGACACATCTTTACACCGGACTTTTCATTACTGCCCATGATGCCATGCACGGGGTAGTAGCGCCCGGCAACAAGAACCTGAATACCTTCATCGGTACCATTTGCGCCGGTTTGTTTGCTTACAATTATTACGGCCGCCTGTACCCCAAACACCACCTGCACCACAAGCACGTAGCCACTGACCAAGACCCCGATTACCGCGGCGGAAACTTCTTCCTTTGGTTTTTCAGTTTCGCGAAGCAATATATAACCGTTGTACAAGTCCTGCTCATGGCGGCAACTTACCATTTGCTGCAACTCTGGTTCCCTATTGAAAACATTATCCTGTTTTGGATGGTCCCCTCAGTTCTGGCTACCTTCCAGTTATTCTACTTCGGGACGTACCTGCCGCACCGGGGAGAGCACGACCATGACAATCGGCATAGATCCTCTACCCAGAACCGTAATCATTTGTGGGCCTTTATCAGCTGCTATTTTTTTGGGTACCACTATGAACACCATGATAAACCTTATCTGCCTTGGTGGAAGCTCTACCAGGAGAAAGATAGGTTGGTAAAAGGGCGTTAGTGGTTTTAAGCGTGTTTTAGGAAAATTAGCGTAAAAAGGGAAGCTGCTCAAAGGGAACTACATGTCTCTTTAAGCAGCTTTTTTGTTTAATAATCATACCAATCCAATCTAGTAAGTACAACTGACCCGCATCTCTTCTTAGTCATTTTGGAAAGATCTTGTCAGCGAACGGTAGTAGTGTTGGTTAAGCGCCTAATTAGTTCGCCCACAAAGTCCTTTAGATGGCATTGATGGTGATGTGGAAGTTGCTTACAGAAGTTGTAGGTAATCTTAGCCTTACTTCACCAAATACACATTGTCGCCGGGATTAGAATCAGGTACATAGGTGCCTTTCAACTCTAGTTTCTTTACGGCTTTGGCAGGTTTGAAATCAACTTGAACCGTGGTGTTGCCGGTTTCCCAGACAGACACGTTGCGCGTGATGTTGGAAGTGCTATTATCGGCGTAGGTGACTACCAGTTCTACCGGGACGGGTTTGGTGCCTTTGGCCTCTACGGTGACTTGGTACTGGCCGCCTTGTTGCTGCACGTTGCCGATGGCCAGATCTGGGTAGCCTTCGTCAAAGAACCAGCGTTTCCAGAACCAGTTGAGGTTGCGGCCTGCGCCGGTGTTCATGGCATTGAAGAAGTCCCAAGGGAGGGGGTGTTTGCCGTTCCATTGCGCAATGTAGTGGTGCAGGGCCTTGGTGAACAGTTCATCACCCAGCATCTGTTTTACATAGAGGTAGCCAAGCGCTGGTTTGGGGTAGGAGTTCAAGAAGAAAGGGGCGCCGTTCTGTTGCGTGGTCAAGGTCATAATGGGCATGTCAGCTTCGGTAGCAGCCATTTGGGCGTAGGGCAGCACGCCGTAATCATCTACCAGCTTGGGTTCAATGATGGAGGAGATAATCCATTCGCCTATGGTAGCCCAGCCTTCGTCCATCCAGCCGTACTTGGTTTCGTTCGTGCCCATGTAGAACGGGAACATGGTGTGGAAGATTTCGTGGTCAGTGAGGGTGATGGCGTCTTCGCGGGTTTTCACGGGGTTGTCGTTCACCATCATGGGGTATTCCATCTGGTCTAACCCGTCGAACACGGTCTCGTGGGAGTAGGGGAAAGGCCACTTGGGGAAGGTATAGCTCATGGCTTCCACGGTTTTGCGGGAGAAGTGGATGACTTCCTCAAAATCGTGGTGCTCGGGATTATAGGCTACGTCTACGCGGGTGCGTCGTTTGGTCTTAGGGTCCACTACCAGACTGCTGGAGTTCCAGAGGTAATGGTCTGAGGTGGCGAACGCAAAATCCACCACGTTCTCAGCCGAGAATTTCCAGGTGTTGCGGGCATTTTGGGCGGTGATGTCCTGGCGCTTCAGGTCGTTTTTGTCAATAATAGCGATGATGGCGTCCTTCTTCTCGGCATCTTCCAGGCGCTTGGCGTGTTTCCTGGAGAGCACTTGGGAGGCGTTTTTCAAATCACCGGTGGCCCACACCACGAAGTTCTTAGGGACGGTGATCTCGGTGTTGAAGGAACAAAAATCATTGTAGAACTCGGCCGGGCCGAGGTACGGAATACGGTTCCAGCCGTCCACGTCGTCATACACGGCAATGCGTGGGAAGAAGTAGGCCACAAACGCCGCGCCAAGCGAGTCTACCTGCCCGGTGCGCATGTGTGAGCCGGCATTCAGGATGTAGTGGTAGGCGATGGATAACTTGGCTTTTTGCTTGGGCGGAATGGGTTTGACGCGGAGGGTGAGGTTGGTGGCGTCAATGCGGAGTTTCTGTACGTCCTGAGCTTCCTGGTTCACGCTGAACCGCTCAATCTGCACACCTTCGCTTACATCTTCGGGCGCTATGGTATTGGCCCGGGGAGCTCCTTTTTGGTAATAGTTTGGGTACAACTTGAAGACAATCTGCTTGAGCGTATCAGGACTGTTGTTAGTGTAGTCAATGTCTACGGTTCCGGCCAATTTTCGGGAAAACGGGTCGAAATCAATCTTGATGGTATAATCGGCGGTATTTTGCCAATAGCTTTTGCCGGGCGAGCCGTCCAGGCTGCGGGTGCCTTTCTGGTAAGCCGCAGCGATGTTGCGGGGCATGGGCAGTTGCTGTTGGGCGAGGGCAAAGGTGCTATGAACGGATAACGCGAGGAATAGGAGGTATTTCGCGGATTTCATGGAGTGGATGATTTGGCGTTTGACTCAAGCCATCGTTGGTGAGCGGTTAAAGGTAGGGTGTTTTTCAGATAGAAGGAAAGAACTAGGCTCTAGAAAAGGAGGAAAACAACCCTGTTCCCTTGCGTTTGTTTCCCACTTTGAAAAAGTGATTAGAAGAAATTCCTATAAACAGAAAAGCCTGCTCATATAGGCAGGCTTTTCTGTTTATAGGAATTGATGCTTAGTGAACAGCGTCTTTTTTGCAGCAGGCATCCAGACGGTCATAGGCGCGGGAAGCTGCCTTGGTGTCATCGGCATCGTAGCCCAGCTCATTCACAGCTTTCTTGATTTTATCTAGAGATGTTTTCTCTCCGTTATACGACACGGTTAAAATCTTAGACTCTACATCCAGCGTGGCTTTGTTGACGCCTTTCTCATAGGCCAAGCCTTTTTCCAGGGTGGCTTTGCACATGTCGCACACCGCCGAGGTTTTGATTTTCACTTCTTCGCCTTTCTTGCCGCCTTGCGCGAAGCCAACAGTAGCCAAACCGGTAAGTACTAAAGAAAACAGCCAGATTTTAAGGGTTTTCATGGTTAATAGTTTAGAGTTATGATTTAAAAGACAAAAATTCTTACTTAGGAGATTATCCGTTGTTTTACCAAAATCAGGCCAAAAATGGACTTGATGGTGAATTGTTAATTGTTTTCTGGGTACTTAGAACAAACAATTAGCAATTACTTCAAAGTAAACCGCATTCCGGCGTAAATCACACGGCCAATCACCGGCGCCCACACCATGCTGGCATCAAAGTCCTGGCTGAAGGGTCGGTCAGCGGCCATAATCGGTTTTTTTTGTTTGTAATCTAGCAGGTTCTCGCCGCCTACGTACACTTCCCAACGTTTGAATGCCCGGGTAATCTGTCCATTAAACACCGCGTAAGGGCTAACAGTTCGCGTTATAATAGAGGTTTCGTGCTGGTTCATGTCATGGTCCATGGAGGGAACCAGTCTCTTCCCGAACCACTGGGCCGTTAAATCAGCGCGCCATTTATCAAAAGGCGTTGCGAAGCCCAGGTTCAGGAAAGCACGGTGGTTGGGGATGAACGGGCGCTGGAGCAACTCGCCGTTGTAAGTGGTGCGCACGTCAAAGTACTTATAGGCCGCTTTCACGTCCAGCATGGAGGTGAGCTCATACTGCACTTCGGCCTGGAAGCTTTTAGAGAACGACCGTCCGTTCAGGTTCGTGAACGCTACCTGGAAAGGGCTGCTATACATGTCCGGCACAATCTGGTTCTGGAAGGTGGTGTAATAATAATCAGTGATGAAGGCACCCTTACGCTCGCCCACCTCAAAGTACTGCGTGAAGCTTCCGCCCAGGTTCCAGGCTTTCTCCGGCTGCAGGTTGCTCTGGAAATAGAACGCCCGGTTGCTGATAAGGGAAGCCACGTTCTCGGCAATGGGGTTGGCAACCCTAAAGCCTTTGCCAGCCGCTAAACGGAGAATAGAGTTTGGGTTGAAGTCATATTTCACGTTTAAACGCGGCGTGTACACCCAACCGTATAGGTTGTGATGGTCAGCCCTCACGCCACCTACCAAGGTCAGATTGGTGCTGTTTTGGTAAATGTACTCGAAAAAGGCGCCCGGCACCCGCTCCTGACGTTTCAGTCTCTGACCAGCCAGATTTTCAAAATAGTCTTCGTACTGATAGCTCAATCCGGTTTTGTAGGTGTGAGCAGTGTTCCCGAACGCGGACTGGAAAATCAGGTTCGCCAAGCCGCTGTTCTGGTAGCCTTTATAGAATCTGCTACCATAATGCGAGTCAAAGTCGTGCCGGGCACCAGATAAGATCAACCCGATGCTCTGGTACGGCTTGTTCTTGAAGGTGTAAGACGTCTTGGAGAAGCCACTGAACCGGTCCGTCTCCGACTCAGTGCCATAGAAGCTTCCTTCTTCCTGCGGCATGCCGGAACGGTAGCCAACTTGACCTCCGACTCTGGTTTCGCGCAACGCCTGAACTCCAACTTCAGCTACCCATTGTTTGCCAGTATTGAATTTCCACTTGTTGAACACGTTATAGTGCTTGCCCAGGGGAAGGTCAAGGAAGCCGTCATTGTTGTTGTCTACCCGGTTGCTGAGCTGGTCGGTGTGCAGCATGAGCACGGTGCTCAGTTTGGGCGTGAGGGTGAACGAGGTGTTTACGTTGGCATCCCACTTGGCCAGGCTGTTGCCGTAAAGGTTCACAAACAGCCTATCCGTTTTCTCAGGGTCTTTTAACCGCACGTTCACCTGGCCAGAAATAGACTCATAGCCATTCAACACCGAGCCGGTGCCTTTGATGATGTCAATGGCGTCTATGTAGGTACCAGACAAGTAGTTCAGGCGGTACGGCGTGGCCAAACCGCGTAGGGCGGGCACGTTGTCAGTCGTCATCAATGTGTAAGCACCGTCCAGGCCCAGCATCTGAATCTGCTTCGCGCCGGAAACGGCATCTGAGGTAGAAACCTCCACCGAAGCGTTCGTTTCAAAGCTCTCGGCCAGGTTACAGCACGCTGATTTGGTTAAATCTTTAGCGGTAATGACCTGTGAGTTGGTGGGTGTCATGGCCGAGTAGCGGTCTTGCTTGCCGGTAATGGTCACTTCCTGAATAGCAGTTGTAGACCGCAACTGCACTACTATATGAGGGCGGCCCTGCACCTGTACCGTGTCTGGTTTGTAGCCGATGTAGGAAATCAGGACCGCGGTTTCACCGTTAGGAGCCGCAGCAAGCGTGAAATGGCCGTTGGCATCGGTGCTGGTCGCTTTATCGGTTCCTAACCAGATAACGGAAGCACCTATAAGTGGAGTGGAGTTCGCCGCATCAATTACACGGCCGGCAAGTGATTGGGCTGTTCCCAGAAAGGGGAGCAGGAGCCCTAATAAAGTCAAGGTTAAAAATACCTGACGTTTAGAATATAACATGAGTTGGTTTCATTTAAGTATAACATCTGTTCTGGGGCCGAAGCACAGAAAACCGGCTTCGGCGGCGCGAAGAGATGAAAGACCTAAATGTTCAGGATGTGCAGATGATGCAGCAGGTCTCGGCCCGCCCGAGGTGGCGAGGTATCAGAGTAATACGGCCAGGAACCTTCCACGGTAGCCGTGGCTACTGGCGGAAGAAGGAAAACCGAGGTTAGCGCGGGTAGAAGCGCCACAAACTCCACCTTGCTGAATTTCAGCGTGGAAGGCACGTCCAGTTTGTGGTGGGTCGTGGAAACAGAGCAGCAAGGAGTCTTGTCTACCTGAGTTGTTCCCTCGGGACAGGCGGGTTTTTTCTTAGCTGTGCAACAGCCCATCTCCTCCATTTTCTGGGCTGCATCCTGAGAAGGAGCCATGCCCAACATTGCACAAAAACGCTGTGTCGCCGCCACCCCAACAGAACCTGTCAGGAGGCTAAAAGCCAGCAGTAAGAGCACAATTGGTCTGAGTTTCCCTCTCATACTGCAAAGATATGGAATTTTGCTCCACTTTCCTCCACCTTCTTACCACAAGTGTTTACGGGAGTACGTTAAAGGTGGTTTAATTAGTTAAGTATTTATGAATGAATAAGTTGTGTAAGTATTCACGTGTTATTTAGCAAATATATTGAAAACGTTATCCATAACTTATCCCAAAGTGGCGGGGAAAAATGTGGATAATGTGCATAAGTGGGGTGGATAACCATGATTTATCCACAAAGTGGGAAAAAGTGGGAGACCGTGGTTGACTTTGCCTCCCCCTTTAGTACTTTTGTTTTGTACCAAAGACTGTCGTCACTGCATCCACTACCATGAACTTCCTCTCCGGCGAATACGAATGTAAGCTAGACCCGAAGGGAAGATTGGTGCTACCTGCCAAAATCAAATCCAACCTTCCGGATGAGTGCGGAAACCAGGTAGTTTTAACCCGCGGGTTTGAGCCTTGCCTGGTGTTGTACCCAAAATCAGAGTGGAAAACGATTTATGACAAGGTAGCAGGCTTGAACGAGTTCAATGAAGAGTACCGGCATTTCCAGCGGAACTTCTTCCGGGGAAACACCGAGATTGAACTGGATACCGCCGGACGTTTCATCTTGCCGCGCACCATGGTACGGTACGCTGAGATTGAGAAAGACGCCATTGTGGTGGGCCTCGGAAACCGAGTGGAAATCTGGAACCCAGACAAGTACGACGCATTTTTAATTAAAGACCAGGAGAATTTCTCGCAACTGGCGCAGAAGTTCCTCGGTGACCAACCGAGCTTACCCCCAATAGAATAAACGCCTATGCAGTACCACCAGCCCGTTTTGTTGCAGGAATCGGTAGATGCGTTGGCCATTAAGCCCGGCGGTATTTACGTAGACGTCACCTTTGGCGGTGGCGGCCACTCGGCGCAAATCTTGGAAAAGATGCAGGGTGGGCAGCTCTACTCCTTTGACCAGGATACCGATGCCGAGAAACAAGCCGAAAAGCTGATTTCCAATAAATTTACGTTTGTCAAAGCCAACTTCCGTTACCTGAAGAAATACCTGCGCCTCTACGGCGTGCGTCAGGTAGATGGCATTCTGGCTGATTTGGGAGTTTCCTCTCACCAATTTAATACCGCCGAGCGCGGCTTTTCCACTCGTTTTGACGGCCCCTTGGACATGCGCATGGATAAGGATGCACCCTTGTCTGCCCAGCAGGTTATCATGGAATATTCAGAAGAGCAACTGCACCGCATTTTCGGGTTATACGGCGAAGTGAAGAACGCCAAAACGCTGGCCCGGGAGGTTGTCTCCGCCAGAAACGTGCAAACCATTGAAACCATCGCAGATTTTAAGCAAGCCATCGCCGGCATAACCCCCAGAGGTAAAGAGAATAAGTACCTGGCCCAGGTGTTTCAGGCGCTTCGCATAGAAGTGAACGATGAACTGAAAGCCCTGGAGGAGATGCTGGAGCAGGCCGTGGAAGTTTTAAAGCCCGGCGGAAGGTTATCCGTGATTTCTTACCATTCTCTGGAAGACCGATTGGTCAAGAACTACATCGCCAAGGGCAAGTTCTTTGGAGAGGTAGAGAAGGATTTCTTCGGAAATGAAATCAAGCCGCTAGACTCAGTGACCCGCAAACCCATTGTGCCGGGTGCGCAGGAGTTGCAGGAAAATAATCGCTCCCGCAGTGCCAAGCTGCGGGTGGCGCAGAAAAGAGAGACACCAGAATCGTCGAAGAAGTAGAAAGTTAGAAGGGAAGCATCACATTTTACGATTTAATTTATGGCAGTCAACACCGTACGTCCACAAGTGAATCGGCCGAAGGCAAACACCCTGCGGGAAGTGCCTAAGGTAGAGAAACCACGTCCGGCCCGCCCGCCGCGCCAGAAGGGCACCAGTTTGTTTGAACTGTTAGACCGCTACACCAAAGTAGACTGGTTCTTCGCCGAAGGTCTGCCCGTTAGGTACTTGCCCAAAGTGCTTTTCCTGATGGCCGTGACCTTGTTTTACATTGGGAACACCCACTACGCTGACCGCACGCTCCGCCGCATTGACAAAACCAAAGCCGAAACAGAAGACTTGCGCGCCGACTATACTACGCTGAAATCTGATTACATGGAAGCCAGCAAGCAGTCTGAGGTGGCCCGCAACGTGGCGCCCCTTGGCCTGATGGAAAGTTCTACCCCACCCATTCAAGTAGTTCTGAAGAAAGATGAATATTAAGAGGTCCATCGTTACGCGAGTGCGGGTGGCCTTTTTGGCTATCTGTCTTTTCGCGTTCGCGATTATTTACAAAGTTGGGTACATCCAGTTCAAGGACGGGGATCGTTGGCGCGAAATTGCCAATGAGAAGCGCTTCCATTACCAGCCGGTGTACGCCACCCGCGGCAACATCTACTCCAATGATGACCGCATCATGGCTACCTCTTTGCCGTTTTACCGCGTAGCCTTTGACCCAACCATTTCCCCAGATGATGTTTTCGCCAAGGGGATTGACTCGTTGGCTATTCAACTGTCCCGTTTCTATGGGGACCGTTCTCCGTCTTATTACAAGCAGAAAATCAAGAACGCCCGCAGCGCCGACCGCAAGTACGTGCGCCTGAACGGCCGCCTCATTAATTACCAGGACAAGAAGATGATGGCCAAGTGGCCGATTTTCAGGGCTGGTAAAAACAGGGGTGGGGTGATTTTTGAAAAACTGGACCGCCGCTTCCTGCCGTTCGGGTCCTTGGCCAAACGGACTATCGGGTTCATCAACGAAGACCGCAATGGCGCTGGTCTGGAGTTCTCGTTTAACCGCCATTTAGCCGGAAAAGACGGCGAAGCGCTGTATGAACGTATGGCCGGCGGTAACAAGCCCATCAATGACGGAACCGAGGTGAAGCCAATGCCTGGTTTTGACATCCAGACCACCATTGACATCAACCTGCAAGACGTAGCTGAGAACGCTCTAAATCGGGCCTTAACGCTGAATGACGCTGCGCACGGCTGTGTGATTCTGATGGAGGTAGGCACCGGGCACATAAAAGCCATCGCTAATTTGGGCCGCCAGAGCGAAGGCGTATACACCGAGGATTACAACTACGCAGTGGGTAACCAGGGACGCACCGAGCCGGGTTCTACCTTCAAACTGGCTTCCATGATGGCCTTATTGGAAGAGACTGACATGGAACTCACCGACACGGTAGATACCGGAAACGGATCTGAGCGCATCGGCGGAGCCGTGAAAACAGATACTCATGGAAACGGTAAAATCAGTTTACAGCAGGTTTTCGAAAAATCGTCCAATATCGGGGTAGCCAAGCTTATTCAGCAGACCTTTGAGAGCAACCCGCAGAAGTACGTGGATTACCTGCACAAATTCGGGTTGCACCAACCGCTGGGCTTCCAGATGAACGGCGAGGCTGTGCCTTACATCAAGTCGCCAAAAAGCCCTAGCTGGAGCCGTCCGTCGCTTTCTACCATGGCCATTGGGTATGAGCTGAAAATCTCCCCGTTGCAGACGCTGGCGTTTTACAATGCGGTGGCGAACAATGGCGTGAAAGTGCAGCCCATGATTGTGAAAAGCATTAAACGCGCTGACCATATTCTGGAGTCTTTTGAGACCAAGGTCCTGAACCCGAAAATCTGCTCAGACCAGACCTTGGTGCAGTTGCGGCAGATGATGGAAGGCGTGGTGGAGAACGGAACGGCCAAAAACCTGAAGAGCGAAGACTACAAGGTAGCTGGTAAAACCGGAACCGCCCGGAAAGTAATCAACGGGAAATACACCAGAAAATACTCTACCTCTTTTGTAGGCTACTTCCCGGCCGATAGACCGAAGTACAGCTGTATTGTCATCATTGACAGCCCGCAAAAGGGTGCCCAATACGGAGGTGACGTGGCGGCCCCGGTTTTCCGCGAGCTAGCCGACAAAGCCTACGCCCAGGATTTAGCTATTCATGCCCCAATGGTGCGCCGTCCGGTGGGAGTTCAACCTAAACTGCCTGTATTGCACGCCGGAAACCAGGAGGAGTTGACTATCCTTTGCAACAAACTAGGCGTGAGCGCCCACCCGCTGAGCCCTGAGGAAGATTGGGTGCGGGTAGATACCCAAAAACAATCAGTCGCTTTGAAACCAGTGCCGGTGAAAATGGGCCAGGTGCCCGATGTCACTGACATGACCCTCCGCGATGCCCTTTACCTATTGGGGAACCACGGCATCAAGGTACGGGCCATAGGGCTGGGAAGGGTAGAAAGCCAAAGTATTCCGCCGGGGCAACCCGTGGCCAAAGGAACAACCATTACCATTACACTTACTAAACATGGCGCAACTAGAAAACCTGCTACAGGTACTCCAGTCACCGCAATTGCTCGGGCCTACTAACCCCGAGCTTTCTGCGTTAACAATGGATTCCCGCCAGGCAGGACCAGGCGTGGGTTTCTTTGCTATCCGGGGTACGCTCCGCGATGGCCATGATTTTATAAATGCTGCCGTGCAGCAGGGCGTTTCTGCCGTATTTTGCGAAGAACTGCCTCAAAACACCCCGGAGCACGTGACCTTTGTGCAGGTACCTAATGCCGCGGAGGCAATGGGCTACGTAGCCGCCGAGTTCTACGACAATCCTTCCCGAAAACTGAAACTGGTAGGCGTCACCGGCACCAACGGCAAAACCACCTGCGTAACCTTGCTTCATAAACTGTACCGTGACTTGGGCTACAATGCCGGTTTGCTTTCAACGGTGCAGAACCAGATTAATGAGACGGTCATCCCGGCTTCGCACACCACCCCAGACGCTATCACGCTGCAAGGTTTGCTCGCGCAGATGGTGAAAGCCGGTTGCACTCATGCGTTCATGGAAGTGAGTTCGCATGCCTTGGTGCAGCACCGCGTGACAGGCGTTCAGTTCGCCGGAGCCGTGTTCACCAACATCACCCATGACCACCTGGACTACCACGGCACTTTTGACGAGTACATCCGGGCCAAGAAGCTGTTTTTCGACAACTTGGATAAAAAGGCCTTCGCGCTGGTTAACTCAGATGACAAGCGCGCCATGGTGATGCTGCAGAACACCAAAGCCACTAAGTACACCTACGCCCTCCGCAAGGAAGCTGATTTCAAAGCCCGTCTGTTGGACAACTCTATCCAAGGCTTGCAACTGGAGCTGGAAGGGCAGGAGGTTTGGTTCCGGTTGATTGGCACGTTCAACGCCTATAACCTGCTGGCTGTGTACGGCGCCGCCACTTTGCTGGGCGAAGACAAGCAGGAAGTACTGGCCAGTCTGTCTAACCTGACTTCGGCCGCGGGCCGATTTGACTACGTGGTTTCTGCCGGCCAGATTACGGGTATTGTGGATTACGCCCATACGCCAGATGCCCTGGAAAACGTGCTGCAAACCATTCAGCAAATCCGGAAGCCGGAGCAGAAGGTGATCACGATTGTGGGTTGTGGCGGAAACCGCGATGCCGCCAAGCGCCCGGTCATGGCAGACATTGCCGCTAAAATGAGTGACCGCGTCATTCTGACCTCTGATAACCCCCGGGATGAAGACCCGCAGGAAATCCTGAACCAGATGCAGGCCGGGGTAAAACCCACCGATTTGAAGAAGTCGCTTTCCGTGGTGGACCGCCGGGAGGCTATCAAAACAGCAGTGCTTTTGGCCGAGGCTGATGACATCATTCTGGTAGCGGGCAAAGGGCACGAGACATACCAGGAGGTGAAAGGGGTTCGTTCGCCTTTCGATGACAAGCAGGTGCTGCAGGAATCCTTCGCCTTGCTTCAGAAATAGAAGCAAAACCAAAAACAGACATTGACCAAAGGAGTGCGGGCGAGACCTTCCTTCTTTTGAAAATAAGAAAAGATGCTTTATTACCTTTTTGACTTTCTGGACAGGCAATTTGACTTCTACGGGGCGGGCGTGATGCGCTATATCTCGTTTAGGGCCGGATTGGCTGCGCTGGTGTCACTATTGATTGCCATGATTTTCGGGGGGCGCCTCATTCGATTGCTGCATCGCAAGCAAGTGGGCGAGTCTATCCGCGATTTGGGCTTAGAAGGGCAATTGGAGAAAAGAGGAACGCCTACCATGGGTGGTCTCATCATCATATTGGCCATTCTGTTGCCCACCCTGCTTTTTGCCCGCCTGGACAACGTGTACATTCTCCTGATGCTGGTTTCTACCGTGTGGTTAGGCGCCATTGGGTTTCTGGATGACTACATTAAAGTTTTCCGCAAGAACAAAGAAGGTTTAGCGGGTCGTTTTAAGATTCTAGGCCAAATCGGCTTGGGGTTGATTGTGGGCTTAACGCTGTTCTTCTCTGAAGATGTGGTGGTTCGCCAGTACATTACCTCCAAAGGAATGACGGCTATTGATTTCTCCAATTCTTTCCGGGATGTTCGGCAGATGATTACTACGGTGCCTTTCACCAAGAACAACGAACTGGATTACCATAATTTCTTCAGCTTCGCGAGTCCGTTGCTGGGGTCATACGCTCGGTTCCTGTACATCCCACTGGTGATTATCATCATCACGGCCGTGTCTAACGGTGCGAACATCACCGACGGAATTGACGGACTGGCCGCGGGAACTTCCGCGATTATCGGGACCACGCTGGCCGTGTTCGCCTGGGTGTCTGGTAACTCGGTGTTCGCCGATTACTTTGACATCATGTACATCCCCAACACGGGCGAGTTGGTGATTTTCTGTACCGCCTTCGTGGGAGCCTGTGTGGGTTTCCTGTGGTACAACTCGTACCCAGCCCAAGTGTTCATGGGCGATACCGGTTCCCTGTCCATTGGCGGCATCATCGCTGTTTTGGCCCTGATATTAAGAAAAGAGCTCTTAATCCCTATCCTGTGCGGCATCTTCCTGGTGGAGAACCTTTCGGTGATGATGCAGGTGAGCTACTTCAAATATACCAAAAAGAAATACGGCGAGGGTAGACGCATCTTCAAGATGTCACCGCTGCACCACCACTACCAGAAACTGGGCTACCATGAATCTAAGATTGTTTCCCGGTTCTGGACGGTAGGCATCATGCTGGCCATTTTAACCTTGGTGACCTTGAAGTTGCGGTAAGCAGATTTTCAGCCTCTTTTCAGAAAACAAGCGCAGAACACTATTAAATAAAAGATAGAATGCAAAAAATAGCCATACTAGGAGCAGGGGAGAGCGGCGTAGGAGCAGCCTTGTTGGCACAAGCCAAGGGCTTTGACGTGTTCGTCTCAGACCGCGGTTCTATTGCAGAAAAGTACCGGGCGCAGCTAACCCAGGCACAAATTCCTTTTGAGGAAGGAACCCATACGCTGGAGCAGATCTATGCGGCCGTAGAAATCATCAAAAGCCCAGGCATTCCAGACAAAGCCCTGGTTATTCAGGGTGCGCTGGAAAGAAACATTCCCATCATCTCTGAGATTGAGTTTGCCGGAAGATATGCCACTGGCAAGTTCATCTGCATCACGGGCACCAACGGCAAAACCACTACCACACTTTTAACTTACCATTTGCTGAAGAGCGCTGGTTTGAAAGTAGCCTTGGCCGGAAACGTGGGCGAGAGCCTGGCCGGGAAAGTGCTGGAAGGTGAATACGATTACTACGTGGTGGAGCTGAGCAGTTTCCAACTAGACAACATGTACGGCTTCAAAGCCCACATCGGGATTCTGCTGAACATCACCCCAGACCACCTTGACCGTTACGAGTACCAGATGGAGAAATACGCAGCCGCTAAGTTCCGCATTGCGCAGAACATGACCTCGGCTGAGTACTTCCTCTTTAACCAGGATGACGCCGAAATCCAGAAATACCACGCTGCCCACGATGTGCCGGGAATGCTGGTGCCTTTCGGTTTGAAAGGTTCAGAAGGCTTGGCTATTCAATACCAAGATCAGGCGATTCAAGCCTCTTTTGCACAAATCAGCGCGAAAGTAGACACCTCCAAATCTCCTTTGATTGGGCAGCACAACCAATACAACACCATGGCGGCTGTTGGCACAGCGCTGTTGGTAGGCATTTCGCCTGCGCAAATTGAGGAAGCTTTGGGCACCTTCCAGAATGCTGACCACCGGTTGCAGCCAGTGGGTGAGGTAGACGGCGTCCGGTTCATAAATGATTCCAAGGCCACCAACGTGGAAGCGGTGTGGTATGCCCTGGACGGAATGCAGCAGCCCATTGTATGGGTGGTGGGCGGCACCGACAAAGGCAACGATTACACTCCGCTGCTGCCTTTGGTGCAGGAGAAAGTGAAAGCCATTGTGTGCTTAGGAGTAGATAACAGCAAGCTTTTAGCCGCTTTTTCAGGAACCGGCCTTAAAATAGTGGAAACCCGTGATGTGAACGAAGCGGTTCAACTGGCCAAGGACTTTGCCGAAGCGGGTGACGTAGTCCTTCTTTCCCCGGCCTGTGCCAGCTTTGACCTTTTCAATAATTACGAACACCGGGGTCGTGCGTTTGCTGCCGCGGTTGCCACCCTTAAAAATACCGTAGCATGACCCCTGTCAAAAACTGGCTTCGCGATAACCTCAAAGGCGACCCGATTCTGTGGGGAATCGTCCTGACTTTCGGGCTCATCAGTATTGCCGTAGTGTACTCAGCTACCGGTACGCTGGCGTACAAAAAGATGGGCGGCAACACCGAATATTACCTTTTCAAGCATTCTAGCTTAATTTTCATCGGGTTAGCCTTTGTGTGGCTTGCGCATAAAATCAACTACCGTTACTACGCTAAGTTGAGCTTGCTGGCACTGATTTTCTCGGTGCCGTTGCTGATCTATACCTACCTGAAAGGCTCCAACATCAACGAGGCTTCGCGCTGGCTCACCATTCCGGTGATCAACCAGACGTTCCAGCCTTCGGATTTAGCCAAACTAGCCTTGATCTCTTACCTGGCCAGCATCTTGAGCAAGCGCCAGATGGACATTGATTCCAAGCAAACCTTGATTCCGTTGTTTTTATGGAGCGGTACAATTTGCGGTTTGATCGCGATGAGTAACATTTCCACCGGCTTGCTCCTGTTTCTGACCTGCCTTCTTTTGATGTTCATCGGCCGGATTCCTATGAAATCCATCATGACTATGATTGCGATTGGTGTTCTGTTCGGAGGCATCGGGATAGTGTTTGGGCAGCGAGCCGATACTGCCATGAGCCGGATCAGGAACTTCATGGACGAAGACCAGACCGTCTTCCAGTTAGAGCAGTCCTACATTGCCATTGCTACGGGCGGGGTTTTGGGAAAAGGGCCCGGAAACTCAGACCAACGAAACGTGCTTCCGCACCCCTACTCAGACTTTATTTACGCCATCATCATCGAGGAATACGGCATGCTAGGAGGCGCTGTGATTCTCTTCCTGTACCTGGCCTTCCTGTACCGGGGCATGATGGCGGTGACCAACAGTTTGGGGGCCTTCGGCGGGTTACTTTCGGCGGGGATCAGCTTTAGTCTGGTCATTCAGGCCATGGTGAACATGGGCGTAGCTGTGGGGTTGGGCCCGATTACCGGTCTGCCACTGCCGCTCCTGAGTATGGGGGGAACCTCCCTAATCTTCACCGGAATTTCCATCGGGATTATCCTGAGTGTGAGCCGTAGCGAGCATGAAGCCAAACTGGCCGCCGCACCCACGACCAACAAACCCGCAAATGTGTTGACGCATGCCTGAGAAACAATACAGATTCATCATTAGCGGCGGGGGCACGGGCGGGCATATCTATCCGGCCGTGGCCATCGCGAATGAGATCAAGAGGCTGCACCCATCGGCTGAGATCCTGTTTGTGGGTGCCCAGGGCCGCATGGAGATGACGCGGGTGCCCGAGGCCGGTTATAAAATCATTGGTCTCTGGATCAGCGGGCTGCAACGCCGCCTGACGGTAGACAACCTTTCTTTTCCCTTGAAGGTGATTTCCAGCATCCGGAAGGCCTACAAAATCATCAAAGACTTCAAGCCAGATGCAGTGGTAGGGGTAGGTGGTTACGCGAGTGGCCCGTTGCTGTATGCCGCTACCAAAATGAATATTCCATCCCTAATTCAGGAGCAGAATTCTCACGCGGGTATCACTAATAAGCTGCTGGCCAATAAAGTAGACAAAGTCTGCGTGGCCTATGACAGCATGTATAAATATTTCCCTAGTGCTAAAATCGTGCTGACCGGAAACCCAGTTCGGCGTGATATCACCGAATTAGAAGGAAAACGGGCTGAAGCCATGCAGTACTTCGGATTGAACCCAGACCGGTTGACTTTTTTGGTGATAGGAGGAAGCCTGGGCGCGCGTACCCTGAACCAGAGCACCGAGAAAGCCCTGCAGAAAATCCAACAAGCGGGTTATAACCTCATTTGGCAAACCGGGAAAGCATACTTCCCTACAGCCGAGGCTTCGGCCAAGGAGTATCCGGCAGACCAGATCAAGGCCAGTGATTTCATCAAACGAATGGATTTGGCGTATGCCGCCGCTGATGTGGTGATTTCCCGCGCCGGGGCATTGTCTATCTCTGAGCTTTGCCTAGCCAAAAAACCGTCTATTCTGGTGCCTTCGCCCAATGTGGCCGAAGACCACCAGACCAAAAACGCCATGGCCTTGGTGCAAAAAGACGCCGCGGTACTGGTAAAAGACTTTGAAGCCTCTCAAAAATTGTGGGATGCTGCTTTCGCGTTGGCCGCCAACCCTGCCCAACAGCAAACCTTGCGCGACAACATCGCTAAATTGGCGAAACCGCAGGCGACTGAAACCATTGTTCAGGAACTTTTGAAACTGGCCTCATGAACCTACATCAATACCGGCATATCTATTTTCTGGGCATCGGGGGAATTGGCATGAGCGCTATCGCCCGTTGGTTTCTGGCCAAGGGCTTTACCGTGGCCGGTTACGACAAGACTCCCACGCCGCTTACTCAAAAACTGGAAGAGGAGGGAGCAACCATCCATTTTGAGGATGATGTGCAGCTGATTCCGGCCTCTTTTCGGGAAAACAAGCCCGAAACGCTGGTGGTTTTGACCCCGGCTGTTCCGGTTTCTCACGCTGAGCGTCAATACCTGGAACGCGAGGGGTTCACCCTCATGAAGCGCTCCCAGGTGCTGGGGCTCCTCACTCACGACCAATACCTGGTGGCTGTGGCCGGAACGCACGGCAAAACGACGACATCCTCTATGGTGGCGCACTTGTTGCACCATGCCGGGGTTTCCACCTCCGCCTTTTTAGGGGGTATTTCAACTGATCTTGGGTCAAACCTGCTGCTTCCCAACCAAGAGGAAGAGCGGGCCTTGTGCGTGGTAGAGGCTGATGAGTACGATCGCTCGTTCCTGACCCTGCACCCAGATATTGCCATTGTCACCTCCACTGACCCAGACCATTTGGATATTTATGGGCAGAAAGAGGCCTTGGTAGAGTCGTTCCGGCAGTTTGTGCGGCAAATCAAACCCAACGGCTACCTGTTGCTCAACCATACCGCTGACCAAAGCCTGGCCGAGGCGGTAGATTCTTCGGTGACCGTGATTCGGTATGGTCTTGAGGATGAGGAGTTACGTGCTATAGACGTGAAAATTTCCAATGGTACCATGAAATTTTCGGCTGAGGGAAGGAACTTACTGCTGCCCCAGACTGCTTTGCAGGTGCCCGGTTTTCATAACGTGGAGAATGCTTTGGCGGCCGCTCAGGCAGTTTCCCTGTTGGGAGTTTCCGCAGAAAAAATTATAGCGGGATTTTCAGAATACACGGGCGTAAAAAGGCGGTTCGAAAAAGTATATTCGTCAGAAAAAAGAGTATATTTAGACGATTATGCTCACCACCCCAGAGAGATAGAGGCGTTCCTTCAATCGGTAAGGGCGTTGTATCCGGGGCAGCGGCTGAGGGTAATTTTTCAACCCCACTTATTTACTCGCACCCGCGACTTTTTAGAAGGATTTGCCCGAAGCTTGAGCCTCGCGGATGAGGTATGGCTCTTGGATATTTATCCTGCCCGGGAAATACCTATTCCCGGCGTGACATCGGCTCTGTTGTTTGAACAGCTTACCGCAGACAAGCTCCTTTTGACTAAAAAGGAAGCCTTGGAGCTATTGGCTAAAGATTTGGATTATAATGTGTTGGCTACCGTGGGTGCCGGAGATATAGATACCCTGGTGCCCGAGATCAAACGATTACTGGAGGAAATGGACCATGTATTGGAATAGAAAGGTTAAAGCGCTTCTATTTGCGGTATTTTGCATGGGGGGATTTGTTTTTTTGGCAGGTTTTTCTAAGGCAAGACAAGAGGGAAAAATATGTAAAAAAGTTAATATTAAAATTGATAATGAGTATAACAATTACTTTCTTAGTGAATCGGAAGTAATGGCGCTGCTGACCCGAAATGGAAGTCAGCCGCTCACCGGAATGAAAAAAGAGGAGATTGATCTCAAGCGTCTGGAAATGCGGATTAAATCGCATAAATTTGTGAGGCAGGCGGAGGTCTCTCGTGATCTGGAGGGAAATATCAATGTCTCTATACAGCAAAACCGGCCCATAGCCAGGTTGCTAAGCACTGAAAAGGACGTGTATCTGGATGAGGAAGGAAATCAACTGCCTTTGTCATCGCTTTACACGGCCCATGTCATTCCTGTGACAACCTCAGTCGAGACATCCAAGGCCAGCTCTTTTTTTCAGGACTCGGCGGGCATCGCATATTTGTCTCTGCTACGGTACATTGAAAAAGACGCGTTTTGGAACGCCCAGTTAGCCCTGATGGACATAGACCAGAACGGCAAGGTGAGTTTCCTGACGCAGGTAGGAGATCAGCGCATTGAGTTCGGGAAACCGGTCAATGTGCCCGAGAAGTTTAAAAAGCTTTTCATCTTCTACAAAGAAGTGATGCCGGTAGTGGGCTGGGACAAGTACAGCCGCTTGAATGTAGAATACAAGGATCAGATTATTTGTGAATAGTTAAATAACATGACGCAGAACGACAAAATAGTTGTAGGCTTAGACATTGGAACAACCAAAATTTGCGCGCTGGTAGGAAGGAAAAATGAATACGGCAAGCTAGAGATCCTTGGCTTGGGGAAAGCGGTTTCTGAAGGAGTAGTGCGGGGCATGGTAAGCAACATTGACAAAACCGTTGAAGCCATCCGTAAAGCGATAAGACAGGCAGAGGAGCAATCTGGTATTGACATAAAGGTAGTGAACGTTGGTATTGCCGGGCAGCACATCAAGAGTCTGCAGCACAACGGCAGCATCACGCGCACTTCCCTGGACAGCGAGATCACCGTGGAAGACGTGAACCGTCTTACCAATGACATGTACCGTCTGGTTACCCCTCCAGGGAGCGAGATCATTCACGTGATGCCACAGGACTACAAAGTGGATTACGAAGATGGCATCATGGATCCGGTTGGTATGTCTGGCGTGCGACTGGAGGGCAACTTCCACATCATCACGGCCCAGTCAAATGCGGTGAACAATATCACCAAGTGCATCACCCGCGCCGGTCTGGAGATTGATCAACTGATTCTGGAGCCATTGGCGTCATGCATGTCGGTGCTGAGCGAAGAAGAGCGTGAGGCCGGTGTTGCTTTGATAGACATTGGAGGTGGTACTACTGACCTGGCAATTTTCAAAGACAACATCATCCGTCACACCGCGGTGCTTCCGTTTGGGGGCAACATCATCACCTCAGACATCAAACAAGGGTGCATGGTGATGCAAAACCAAGCCGAGCAACTGAAGGTGCGTTTTGGGAAGGCGATTGCAGACGAAGCCTCTGATAATGAGATCGTTTCCATCCCTGGCTTGCGTGACCGGACCCCTAAAGAGATCTCCTTGAAAAACCTTGCTTTCATAATTGAGGCAAGAATGGAGGAAATTGTTGAACTCGTTTACTCAGAAATTGTTAGAAGCGGGTATGCCAATCAACTGGCGGCAGGCGTTGTGATTACCGGAGGCGGTGCGCAACTGCAGAACCTGGTGCAATTAGTAGAGTACTTGACAGGCCTTGATGCCCGTATCGGTTATCCGAACGAGCATTTGGGTAAGAGCAAGATAGACTCTGTGAAAAGCCCCATGTTTGCAACTACCGTTGGTCTGGTACTGGCTGGTTACCAAGCCCTGGATGAGCGGGTGAACCGCTACACAGAGATGGCGAATACTCCGGTGGTGCGGAGCACCAATGAGGCTAAACCAGTTCAGAAACCAAGTGGTGGCGGAGGAAGTGACTTCTTCAAGAAGATCTTCGAACGCACCAAAGGCATGCTGATCGATGATTTTGACGATAAGCAACAGAACTATTAACGCGTAATTTCAGGAGAGATAACATGAGTTTTTCATCGTATAAGTTTGATGTGCCATCACACTCCAAATCCATCATCAAGGTAATTGGTGTTGGCGGGGGAGGAAGCAATGCCGTGAACCACATGTTCAACCAAGGCATTAAGGACGTGGAGTTTGTGGTGTGCAATACCGATGAACAAGCGTTGAAAAGCAGCAGTGTGCCAAACAAACTCCAGATCGGGACCACCTTGACCGAAGGGTTGGGTGCTGGGGCTAACCCGGAGCGTGGCAAGCAGGCTGCCTTGGAAAGCAAGGAAGAAATCAGAGAACTGTTAGGGGCCCATACCAAAATGGTCTTCATAACGGCAGGGATGGGTGGCGGAACCGGTACCGGTGCTGCCCCGGTGATTGCCAAAGTGGCCAAGGAAATGGACATCCTCACAGTAGGCATCGTGACGGCTCCTTTCGCTTTTGAAGGACGCAAGAAACGTACGGCTGCTGACAACGGGATCAAAGAACTCAGCGAGAACTGTGATACCGTCTTGGTTATCCTCAATGACAAATTGCGTGAAATGTTCGGGAACCTGCCTATCCGGGCGGCGTTTGCCAAAGCAGATAACGTCTTAACCACCGCCGCCAAGTCCATCGCTGAGATCATCACGGTAACATCTGAGGTGAACGTGGACTTTGAAGACGTGAAGACGGTAATGAAAGACTCTGGAGCTGCCGTGATGGGTTCTGCCATCACCGAAGGCGAAAACAGAGCTCTTCGTGCCGCTGAAGAATCTCTGTCTTCTCCGTTGCTGAACAACACAGATATTCATGGTGCTCAGAAAATCCTCCTTTCCATCATGTCTGGTGATCAGGCTGAACTGGAGATGGATGAACTGACTGAGATCACGGATTACATCCAGGAGAAAGCGGGTGATGACTCTGAGGTGATCTTTGGCCACGGCATTGATTCTACTTTGGGAACCAGCATCCGGGTAACGGTGATTGCGACGGGTTTTGCGCGGGAAATTGAAAGCCTGCCAGCCCCAAAAAAGTCTATTGAGGCCGGACCCATTGGAGCGACTGCGCCTCAGGCAGTAACTGAAGAAGTTATAGAGCCAGTAGCTCCGGTTATCTCTACTACCTACTCGGTGACGCCACCTGCTTCTGCTACCCAATTGGTAGCGAACGAGCCGGTGCGCAAACCAGCTCCGGTAACAGAAAACAACAACCGAATCGTTTTTGACCTAGATTCTGAAACTGGCATGGTTTCTCCATCTTACGAAGAAGAGGTGGTAGTAACCCCTGAACCTATTCAGGAAAGAGACCCGCAACAGAACAGAATGGACGAACGCCGCGAGCGTCTCCGCAGACTGAGCGCTGATACTTATTCAGACGCCTCTATCAAGGAGAAACTAGAGGTGCCAGCTTACTTGCGTAGAAACGTTCAACTGGAAAATGTGGTACCTTCCGCTGAGCAGAAGATTTCCCGCTTTAACCTGAACGACGATAACGAGCTTTTAGGAGACAACCGTTTCCTGCACGATAATGTAGACTAGGCGTTTTCGCCCTGTTTTCAAAAAAGAAGCCCTGAAACGGATTGCGTTTCAGGGCTTCTTTTTTGTTTATATGCTGTAAACAAAGATTAATCAACTGCCACCTTTTAGATTGAGCTGAGTGTCAAATTGGCTTATAAGGAGAGCTTTGGGCCAGTTTATTAGAAAAGAGGCGAAAAACGGAACCTCTAAAAAGTCAGGAACTCCTCAATCTGCTCTTCCAGCAACTGTCGGTACAAGGCATTGGTGAATTGCCCTTCCTGCATGTGCTTATGGATGTAGGGGAAACGGGGCTTCTGTGCCAAAACGTGTAAGCCACAATAATGAAGGACATCGGTGAGGTGACTTAAGGCGATGTTACCGCCCTGACCACCGGTAGAAAGGCCAACGAGTGCCCCTTTCTTTCCGCGCAAGGCTCCGGGGTACTCTAATCCATCGATAAAGGCCTTCAGCACCCCGGGAAAGGAGCAGTTGTACTCGGGCACTATGAACACGATCTTGGAAACGTCAGCTACCCGTTTTCTGAGAGAGAGAAACGCCTGTGAATAGAGTTCGCTCTTGTACAGACTAGGCGATGCAAAATCAAGGGGGAGGTCCTGGAGATCCAGGATTTCAGAAGTTTGGCCTCTGGAGGCTAACAGTTGCTGGTACAGGGTTGCCACCTTCAGGGTGATAGAATTAGGCCGGTTGGTTCCCGAGATGATAAGGATCATGGAGGTCTTGTTTAAGCAACTACAACAGCTTAGGGGAGGGTAAAGTTACGGCTTTTACGGAGCGCATAACAAGTTCATGCTCCTCATTCCCATTTAAGGGCAAGTTTCAGGAAAACAGCCCCAAAATAAAAGGCGAAGCCTCTAAGAGAAGCTTCGCCTTTTTGTAGGATTAGGGTTACCTTATACGTTCTCAGACGTGAAAGAAGCACCAATGTACTCGCGGTTCAGCATAGCGATGTTCTCCAAGGAGATACCCACCGGACACTCAGCGGCGCAAGAGCCAATGTTGGTGCAGGCTCCAAAACCTTCTTTGTCCATTTGGGCTACCATGTTCTCCACGCGTGTTTTGCGCTCTACTTTCCCCTGTGGCAACAAGGCCAACTGGGAAACTTTAGCAGAGGTAAAGAGCATGGCGGAACCGTTTTTACAGGCAGCCACACACGCACCACACTGGATACAGGTTGCCGCGTCAAAGGCTTTATCGGCAATGGATTTTGGAATCGGAATTTCGTTCGCATCTGGTACACCACCGGTATTCACAGAGATGTAACCACCCGCTTGTTGAATTCTATCCAAGGCAGAACGGTCGGTGCAAAGGTCTTTCAGTACCGGGAACGGTCCTGCTCTCCAAGGCTCAATGGTGATGGTGTCACCGTCAGAGAACTTGCGCATGTGCAACTGACAAGTGGTAGTACCACGCTCAGGACCGTGGGCCCGTCCGTTGATGTACAAGCTGCACATCCCGCAGATACCTTCGCGGCAGTCATGGTCAAATGCCACCGGATCAATGCCTTTCAGGAGCAAGTCCTCGTTCAGCACGTCCATCATCTCCAGGAAAGACATTTCCGGGGAGATATCTTTTATTTGATATGTTTCCAGGTTACCGGCCGCTTGGGAGTTCTTTTGTCTCCACACTTTCAGCGTCAGGTTCATTGGTTTGCTGTTAGGATTATTACCAGCCATTTTCTTTCTAATTAGAAATTATGAATTAAGCACTAGAAATTAGGTAGAGGAGAGAGCTCGGTTTGGAGAACTTCCCCCAGACTCCTCTATTTCATTTCTAATTGTTCACCTCAATTATTTGTAGCTACGCTGCGTCAACTTCACGTTCTCGAACTTCAGCTCCTCTTTGTGCAGTACTGGTTGTTGGTTAGGACCGGTGTACTCCCAAGCGGCCACGTAGGTGTAGTTCTCATCGTCACGTAGGGCCTCGTTCTCTGGAGTCTGGTATTCCTCACGGAAGTGACCTCCACAAGACTCGTTGCGGTTCAGGGCGTCGTCTACCATCAGTTCGCCTAGTTCCAGGAAGTCAGCTACGCGGCCAGCTTTCTCCAGGGTAATGTTCAGTTCCTCGTTTACACCAAGAATCTTCACATCTCTCCAGAACTCATCACGCAATTTTCTGATTTCCTGCTTTGCGTACTGAAGTCCTTCGGCGTTACGGGCCATGCCGCAGTAATCCCACATCAATAGACCTAAAGCTTTGTGGAAATCATCTACTGTTCTGGTTCCGTTGATACTTAACAGACGGTTCACATCTGACTGTACTTTTGCTTCTGCCTCTTTGAATGCCGGGTGGCTAGTTTCTATACGGGTAGTTGGGTTTTGCGCCAGGTAGTCACCAATGGTGTACGGGATCACGAAGTAACCATCTGCCAAGCCTTGCATCAGGGCAGATGCACCCAAGCGGTTAGCGCCGTGGTCAGAGAAGTTACACTCACCGGTGGCATACAAACCTGGGATGGTAGTCATCAGGTTGTAGTCTACCCAAAGGCCACCCATGGTGTAGTGCACCGCCGGGTAAATGCGCATTGGTTGCTCATACGGGTTCTCTCCGGTGATTTTAGCATACATCTCGAAGAGGTTACCATACTTCTGGCTGATGGCGTTCAATCCATCGCGCTTGATGGCATCGGCGAAGTCAAGGTAAACGGCCAGTTTGGTGGTTCCTACGCCACGTCCTTCGTCGCAGGCCAGCTTGGCGTTACGGGAAGCCACGTCACGTGGTACCAGGTTACCGAAGGATGGGTATTTACGCTCCAGGAAGTAGTCGCGCTCGTCTTCCGGTATTTGGTCTGCTGGACGGTTGTCACCTACTGCTTTCGGGACCCAAACACGGCCATCGTTCCGGAGGGACTCAGACATCAGCGTCAGCTTAGACTGGTAGCCACCCGATACTGGGATACAGGTGGGGTGAATCTGGGTGAAGCAAGGATTGGCGAACAAGGCGCCTTTCTTGTGGGCTCTCCAGATAGCCGTGGTGTTTGATCCCATGGCGTTGGTGGAAAGGAAGAACACGTTACCGTAACCACCAGTAGCCAGAATCACGGCGTGTGCGCTGTGTGATTCAATCTTACCAGTGATCAGGTGGCGGGTTACAATACCACGGGCTTTTCCGTCTACCATTACCAGGTCCAGCATCTCTGTACGTGGGTACATCTTCACTTTGCCGTAGGCAATCTGACGGTTCAGGGCAGAGTAGGCACCCAACAAAAGCTGCTGACCTGTTTGGCCCCGGGCGTAGAAGGTCCGGCTTACCTGCGCACCCCCGAAGGAGCGGTTCGCCAGCAATCCGCCGTACTCACGGGCGAAAGGAACCCCTTGCGCCACGCACTGGTCAATGATGTTCACGCTCACTTGGGCGAGACGGTACACGTTTGCTTCGCGGGCGCGGTAGTCACCACCTTTGATGGTGTCATAGAACAGGCGGTACACGCTGTCACCGTCGTTCTGATAGTTTTTCGCGGCGTTGATACCACCCTGGGCGGCGATGGAGTGAGCACGACGTGGGCTGTCCTGATAGCAGAATGCCTTTACGTTGTAGCCAAGCTCGGCCAGGGTTGCAGCGGCAGAAGCTCCGGCTAGACCGGTTCCTACCACAATCACATCGTATTTACGTTTATTTGCCGGGTTTACCAGCTTTACATTGAATTTATGCTTTTCCCATTTTTCGGCCAATGGCCCTTCGGGGATCTTGGAATCTAGAATCATAGAGTTCGCTTATTACAAAACAACGTCTTTGATGAAAAAGTAAAGCGGCATAGCAGCAAAACCAGCCGGAACCACAATTGAAAAGAAAGCACCAAACTTCTGAATAGCAGGTGTGTACTTCTTATGGTTTAAGCCCAATGTGTGAAAAGCACTGGAGAAACCATGGTACAGGTGGTAACCCAACGCAATCTGGCCCAACACATAAATCAACACATACCACCACAAGTGAAAAGACTGTACTACCACAGAGTACAAGTCATCATAATCAGTTCCTTCAATCGGAATCATGTTTGGTTCGCCAAAACGGGCTCTCCAGAAGAAGTTATACAAGTGGATGATCAGGAACACCAAGATCACGGTACCCAACAAGCCCATGTTGCGGGAAGACCAGTTGCTATTGTCCTGCGGCCGGTTATAGGCATACTGCACAGGTCTCACGCTTTTGTTACGGCGGGTGAGCACCAGGGCCTCATAGATGTGGAACACAAAGCCTAACACCAGCACTATCTCCATGGTGCGGATGATGGGATTAGTGGCCATAAAATGGGAGTAGATGTTGAAGGAAGCTCCTCCATCACCCTTGAACAATTGCAGGTTGCCCACCAGGTGCACCACCAAAAAAGAGCAGAGAAACAGACCAGTGACAGCCACCAGCAGTTTTCGGCCGATGGTACTGGAAAACGTTTTAGAAAACCAACTCATTTTGTTGTGTTAAGGTTGATAAATAAGGTGTGTAAAGGATTGGTTAAATCTCTTCAAAGGTACATGCCGCGGCATTCTCAAGCAATTGAACTGTCTATTTTGATTAAATCTAAATTATATTCTACTATGCGGGGCTTTGATTAGAGAAGTCACTGTTTTTGGAGTGTTTTTGTAAAAATCCCTAAAAACCGGAATAGATAAGGAGAATTACAACAGTGCAACTAAGAATTCGTTATACCATAAACCTGTACCTATATAACCATGGTCCAATACATTTGTTGTAATCATCCATGGTCAATCTATAGATTCTTCTATCTTTGTTTTTGCATGCAAAACGCTACTATATGCCTCTAATTTTACAGAAAGTGAGGGCCTTCCTGTTTTTGCTGTGTGGGCTGTTTCTTTTTTCGTTGATTTCCTCACCCGCTGCGCAAGCCACGCACTTACGCGCCGGAAACATATACGTAAAGAGTGATACCACCGCCACTAAAAACCCTCTTCGGTTCTTTTTTACCCTTGAAACATACAGCGTGGCCCCTCCGCCCTTTGAGGACCTTGAAGCTACTTTGTATTTCGGAGACTGTACCAGTCAGCGCGTACCCAGAGAATCAAGGACCTTGATTGGCGGGAACCAGAACGGTACCTTCCTGAATATTTATCGGTTTGAACATATTTACTCCGGTCCGGGTACTTTCACGGTGACGTTCGTGGGCGAGAACCGTAATGGCGGGGTAGTCAATATCTCCTCCTCGGTACAGCAGACGTTCTTTCTGCAGAGTACCCTAACGGTAGATCCTTTCCTGGGAATCAACAGATCGCCTATTTTGCAATATGACCCCGTTGATGTAGCCGTCCGGAATCAGATCTATATCCACAACCCCGGAGGCTATGACCCAGACGGAGATAGTTTGTCCTACAAAATGCTGGAGCCAAGGGTTTTCAGTGCGAACGATGCCTGCGGTAACCCCACGGGGAGAACCGCTCCGGGGTATAGAGGCTTGGAAAACTTTTTAGGCAGGGTAGATAATTCTAATGGCAGGCCCACCGGCCTGACCTTAGACCGAAATACCGGTCAGTTAACCTGGAACACCCCCGGAGTTCTTGGGGAATTCAACATCGCCTTTGTTGTGGAGGAGTGGCGTAACGGCCGCCTCATTGGCCAGGTGATCAGGGATATGCAGATTTTTGTGCGCGAAGACCCCAACCGGCCGCCCGTCCTGATCATTCCCCGGGATACCTGTATCGTGGCCGGAACCCTGCTGCGTGATACCATCCGGGCGAGGGACCCAGACCGTGACCCGGTTATTATCTCGGCAGTGGGGAGCATGCTTCCGCCCGCTACTTTCCCTAAACTCAACGATACCACGCATATCTTCAACTGGCAGACTACTTGCCTGGATGTGCGCAGAGCTCCGTACCAGGTGTTGTTCCGAGCCGAGGATCAGCCGCCTTCCGGCATAAAGCTGGTGGATTTGCAGCCTTGGCGCATCACCATTGTTGGGCCGCCTCCGGTGCTGGTCTCAGCGGTGCCGCAGTCAAGTAGTTCCATCCGGCTCAACTGGAACCCCTATACCTGCCCCAATGCAACCACCATGTTCATTTACCGCAAGGAAGGACCCTCTGATTTCAGGCCAGATACGTGTACCACGGGTATTCCGGCCTCAGCAGGTTATACGCTGGTGGGGCAAGTCAGCGCTGGGGTTGTGACTTTCCTGGATAACAACAACGGACAGGGACTGGAACGGAACAAGACCTATTGCTACCGCATTTACGCTGAATTCCCGCAACCCGCCGGAGGCAGCAGTATCGCGTCTAATGAGGTGTGCGCCACCCTGGAATCTATTTCCCTAACCAAGGTAAGTGTCGTGGAAACCAGCACCACTACGGGCAAGATTCGGGTAGAGTGGAGTAAGCCTCGGCCCGCGAACATTGCCCAACTCACGGCTCCCTTTTCGTACCGTCTGTCGCGGGTACAAGGCCAAAATCGGAGTGCTACGGCAGCGTTTGCCCCAGTAACGGGGTATACCTTCAACAGCCTCAACGATACCGTATTCACCGACAATAACCTGAATACCGAAGATACCTCTTACACCTATAAAGTAGAGTTCTTCCATTCAGGAACCACCGGAAGCCCAACCGTTTTGGTTGATTCCTCAACAGCCAGCAGCGTACGGCTGAGCGGACAGGCGAATGGCCCTACCATGGTGCTTAACTGGACCTATAATGTGCCCTGGAACAACGCCAGTACCGCTGCCAAGCCGCTTTACCACGTCATTTTCTTGGATGATAACGGCGACCGAACCTTCGTGAGGTACGACAGTGTGCAGGCCACGGCCACTTCGGGGACGTACAGCAAGGAAATCCCATTACAGCCCGGCAGGGAGTACTGCGTGTATGTACAAACCCGGGGAACCTTTGACAATCCGTTCTTACCAGATCCAATCCTGAACAACAGCCAGGAAGTGTGTCTCACTAGGTTATGCGTGCCAGTGCTGGAGATCGATCCGTTGGTGTGTGACGAGAACTTCGTGCCGAACGGGCCTCCTTTCACCAATACCCTCACGTGGCGCTTGCCGGAAGGGTGTAACGCCAATGCAATTGATTTCTACACTTTATATTACCGCGAGACCGAAGAAGGTGAATTCGTGAAACTAGCCACGATAGATAATAATGGGCAGGCAGTGTACCAATACCTGCACCAGAATCTAGTGTCCTACGCCGGTTGTTACGTAGTCACCGCCACTGATGCCAATGGCGTGGAGGGAGAGCAAAGCAACATCGTCTGCAAAGACAACTGTATCGTTTTCTCGCTGCCAAACATTTTCACTCCAAACGGAGACGGTAGAAACGATGTCTTCACGCCTAAACAAGGCGCCACATTCATCAAGCGGGCCACCCTCAGGGTGTTCAACCGATGGGGTAATAAAGTGTTTGAAGGCAGCGGCGACCCGGCTCTGAACTGGCGGGGCGTAGACAACAACGGCAAAGCCCTCTCAGATGCCACGTACTTCTATCAGGTAGAAGTGGAGTTCTACGGCCTGAAACCCGATGTGCGAACCTTCAAAGGTTGGGTAGAGATCGTCCACTAAACCCTGATTTTCCGTATTCAATTTAAAGGATGGTGCCTGTTCCAAGAATGGGTACCATTTTTATATCTTTGCGATTCCCTTACATTTAAACCACCGGTTTTTAGCTTGTTTTAAAGAAAACGCGCTGAAACCACCCAACACACGCAACGCATGAAAGCATATGTTTTTCCGGGCCAAGGCGCTCAGTTTGTAGGAATGGGCAAGGACCTGTACGAGCAACACCAAGCCGCCAAAGACCTTTTTGAGAGAGCCAACGAGATCCTGGGTTTCCGGATCACCGATATCATGTTCTCAGGAACTGACGAACAGTTAAAAGAAACCAAGGTAACCCAGCCGGCCATTTTCCTGCATTCGGTGATTCAGGCTGCCGTAGCCCAGGACTTCGCCCCGGAAATGGTTGCCGGACACTCTCTGGGAGAGTTCTCGGCTTTGGTAGCCAACAAAGTACTGGCCTTTGAAGACGCCTTGCGGTTGGTGTCTAAAAGAGCGCTGGCCATGCAGGCGGCCTGCGAGGAGGAGCCTTCCACCATGGCGGCAATTTTAGGCCTGGAAGACGAAAAAGTAGAGCAAATCTGCGCAGAGGTGAACGAGGTAGTAGTCGCGGCTAATTACAACTGCCCCGGCCAATTGGTGATCTCAGGTTCAATTGCGGGGGTAGAGGAAGCCTGCGAGCGCCTGAAGGCCGCCGGTGCCAAGCGTGCCCTGGTGCTGCCGGTAGGAGGGGCGTTCCACTCGCCGTTGATGAAATCGGCTGAGGCCGAACTGGAAAAAGCCATTATGGACACTGAGTTCAAGCAAGGCATTTGCCCTGTATACCAGAACGTGGACGCCAAACCGCACACAGATCCTAAGGAAATTCAACAGAACCTGATCAAGCAGTTAACCGCTCCCGTACGTTGGACCCAATCGGTGCAGCAGATGATCGCTGACGGTGCCACCATTTTCATTGAGTGCGGGCCGGGCAAAGTGCTACAGGGCTTGGTAAAGAAAATAGACAAAACCGCCGAAGTAGGTCAGGTTAGCTAAGACTGTTTTTACCTTCTTTTCCTGAAAGCACACCTAAAACAGATGGGGCACATGCAGCAGATCTTCAAACAGAAAATGCCCAGGCAACTGGTCTTCGGGATTGATATCTGTTTGTGTGCCCTTTCTTTTTTCATAGCGTACCTGCTGCGCTTCAATTTTGACCTGAGGAAGTACACCGAGCTTTCGGTGGCCCAGATGCTGCCCATTGTGTTGGCGGTTCGGGCAGTGGCTTTTTATTATACCAGAACATACGCCGGTATTCTGCGCTACACTAGCCTGGATGACCTTCGCAAATTGTTCATCGCCCTTACCGCAAGTTCTTTTCTGCTGGTGGTGGCGCAGTTGGTTTACAACAAAGTGCTGGGCTACCAGAACTTCATTCCTATATCGGTCCTCCTGATAGACTATCTGGGTTGTATTCTGGCCTTGTCGTTATTCAGGGGCTGGGCCAAGATTGTGCATTACGAGTGGAACCACGCCAACACGCACAAGGTCAACGTGGCCATTTTCGGGGCAGGGGAGGTAGGGACCATTACCCTCCGGACCTTGCAGCAGGACATGGGCACCTACTACCATTTCGTCTCTTTTCTGGACGATGACGATAAGAAGCAAAACCTGATCATCAACGGCGTGCCCATTCAACGTCCGCTTGAAGACTTTGTTAACCATCTTACATCTCTGCACATTGACTTACTCATTGTTGCGGTGCAGCAGCTACCCATAGCCCGAAGAAGGCAGTTGGTGGAGGCTTGTCTGAGCGCCGGCGTGCAAGTGTTGGTGGTGCCTCCGGTGTATAAATGGATCAACGGCGAATTGAGTTTCAAGCAGATCAGGGAGGTCCGTATTGAAGACGTGTTGGGCAGACCCACCACTGAAATCGATTCTCCGCAACTGCACAATGAACTACAGAACCGCACCATACTGGTAACCGGGGCAGCGGGTTCCATTGGGAGTGAACTGGTGCGGCAACTCATCAAATTCAAGCCTAAACAGCTCATTCTGTTGGACCAGGCCGAGTCAGCGCTGTATGACCTTGAACTGGAATTGACCGAGCTATACGTGAAGCTGAACTTTGAAGTGGTACTGGGCGACATCTGCAACAAAGCCCGGATGGAAGCAATGTTCCGCAACTTCCGGCCCGAAATGGTTTTTCACTGCGCCGCCTACAAACACGTGCCGGTGATTGAAGAAAACCCTACCGAATCCCTGAACACAAACATACTGGGCACTAAAGTTCTCGCCGATTTGGCAGTAAAATACCAGGTGCAGAAGTTCGTACTCCTTTCCACCGACAAAGCGGTGAACCCTACCAGCGTGATGGGGGCTTCCAAACGGGTCTGTGAGATGTATGTGCAGGCGCTGGACCATTATCTGCGTGATTCCGGAAACAAGCACACCCGCTTCATCACCACCCGTTTCGGGAACGTATTAGGCAGTACCGGATCAGTAATCCCGAGGTTCCGGAAGCAGATTGAAGAGGGCGGGCCTGTCACCGTTACCCACCCCGATATTTCCCGTTTCTTTATGTCTATCAGGGAGGCCTGTCAGTTGGTGTTGGAAGCCGCTTCCATGGGCTCGGGTGGCGAAATCTACATCTTTGACATGGGCGACTCCATCAAGATTGTGGACTTGGCCAAGAAGATGATCAAACTCTCTGGGCTCACTTTAGGCAAGGACATCCAACTGGTGTATACCGGCCTCCGCCCCGGCGAAAAGCTGGAGGAGGAACTCTTCCACGAGAATGAATCAGTTCAGGTTACTGACCATCCCAAGATAAGGCTAGCCAATTTACCTACCCCGCACAGCGAACGCGTTCTTCAGGAGATTCAGGTACTCATTGACATGTTTGGCTCACAAAACAATGTGTCCGTCATCAAAAAGATGAAGCAACTGGTGCCGGAATATGTAAGCCAAAACTCGGTCTATCAGAAGTTCGACTTAAGAAAGTAAAGTCGGTTAATGTGCTGATGTGCTAATTTAAAGGTAATTAGCTGATTTGTAATTTATCAGTAGCCCCAATTTACCTACCTTGCTTTGGCCTTACTTTTCTGAAAGTAGTATTATTATCAACGGATAATTCCTGCTCTATTATTAGCAAATCAGTAGAAAGCTCCGCTGTCCTAATTTGCTAATTAGTACATTACCTAATTAGCACATTAAACCGGTTTCACCTCCAAGGGATCAGGGCATTCCTCCAGTAATTGGATGATGGTTTTCTGAAGTACCGGGTGCATGAAATCGGGGGCTACCTCTGCTAGGGGAGCCAGGGTGAAACGGCGGAGGTGTAGTTGCGGATGGGGCAGGTGCAGTTCAGGGGTGTTGATCACCTGTTGGCCATAAAACAGCACATCGATGTCAATTACGCGGGCACCCCATCGTTCTTTCCTGATGCGGCCCAGTTCCTGTTCTATGCGTTGGGTAAGGGCCAGCACCACCCTGGGGGAAAAGCCGGTATTGAATACCAGTACCTGGTTCAGGAAGGAAGGTTGGTCTTCCAGGCCCCACGCGGCGGTTTCGTAGAGCTTCGATTTTTGAGCCGTTTTCCCGAAAAGGGCCGATAAACGGTCTGCTGCTTCGGTTAGATAAAAAACACGGTCGCCCAGGTTGCTCCCCAGGAGCAGGAAAAGTTGATTCATTAGAGGCGGTCCAGGGCTGCTTGAAAAAATTGTATGGTCTTGTCTGCGGCCGCTTTGGCCAGTTCAGGCAACTCGGATGGTGCGTAGGGATGACTTCCCCCGAAGGAATGATCGGCTTTGGGCAGCAGGTACAACTCGGCGAAAGGGTTACAGGCGTGCAGGTCATGGGCCATCTGCACCGGTAAGGTCTCGTCTTCCTCGCCGTGCAGAATGAGAAGTGGCATGCTCAGTTTCTCTACTGCTTTTGGGATATCAAGCCTGCTGCGGTTTGCCTGGAAATTCTCCACTAGTTGATAATACAAGGGCATCTGTTGACCGGTGCGGCTATTGAGAATGTATTGAACCCCGTCCTTTTTCCAGCGGTCCATGACCTCGGGTGACCAGCGTTGGTCAATGTCACTGATGGCTGACCAAGTTGCTACACCGGAGACATGCGTGGCCTCGGCGGCTTTCAGGAGCACTAATCCGCCCCCGCGGCTGTGGCCTATAAGGAAAATATAATCAGAGTTGAGTTCCTCGGCGGGGATTTGGGTGGGGCTGTTTTTCAGATGCCCTAATAGCGTACCTACATCGTCCAGCTCAATGCAGAAGTTGTTGTTCCCGAAGGCTTCCATGTTGGTGAGGTCGGTGCCGTAAGGCTCCACGCCGTTGTGAGAGAGGTTCAGTTTCACGAACACGAAGCCATGTTGGGCAAAGTAGTCGGCGAGCAGGTTGAAGTGCCCCCAGTCCTTGAATCCTTTGAAGCCATGCACGAACACCACCACGGGTTTGGCATGGCCGTCCTGAAGCCATCGGGCATCAACCGCGAAGTCGCGGCCGTGCGGAGAGGAGAGCAAAAAGTCTGCGCGTTGTATCATGGAAAAGAATATCTGCAAAAGCCGACGAAGTAACACCTGAATAACGGGAATTCCAAACCCAGCGTTTGCTTCTGAGGGCGCCGACTCGTAATATTGCGCCCGAGAGATGAGCAGCCCCTTAGACCAGATTCAGGCCCCGATTGCAGTTGAGATGCAGGAATTCGAAAAGAAATTCCGCCAGTCCATGCAATCAAACGTTTTGCTCCTGGACAAGATCATGGGCTACATTGTGAAGCGCAAGGGGAAGCAGATGCGCCCCATGTTCGTGTTTTTCATGGCCAAGCTCATCCAGGAGCAGATCCCCGATGCCACGTATCGCGGCGCCGCCCTCATTGAACTGCTGCATACCGCCACCCTGGTGCACGATGACGTGGTAGATGATTCCAATTACCGCCGTGGCTTCTTCTCGGTAAACGCCCTTTGGAAAAACAAGATTGCCGTTTTGGTGGGCGATTACCTGCTCTCCAAAGGCCTGCTGCTTTCTTTGAACAACGATGATTTCGGGCTCCTTAAGATCGTGAGCAACGCCGTGCGGGAGATGAGCGAGGGCGAACTGCTGCAGATGGAGAAAGCCCGCCGCCTGGACATCACCGAAGACGTGTACTTCGACATCATCCGGCAGAAAACTGCTTCGCTCATTGCTTCCTGCTGCGCCGTTGGTGTGGCCTCCATCGGGGCCGATGCGGAGACTGTGGAACGTGCCCGTCTGTTCGGGGAGAAAGTAGGTTTGGCTTTCCAGATCAAAGACGATTTGTTTGATTACGGCACCGCCGAGATAGGCAAACCCGTGGGCATTGATATCAAGGAAAAGAAGATGACGCTGCCCCTCATCTACGCCCTGCAGCAAGCCGACTGGCTCACCAAGCGTCGCGTCATCTACAACGTCAAAAACAACAACGGCAAAGCCGATAAAATCAACGCCGTCATTGACTTCGTGAAAAAGTCCGGCGGACTGGAGTACTCCATCCGATGCATGAACAGCCTTCACGCCGATGCTTTAAAGCTTCTCCATACCTTTCCTGCTTCTCCTTCCCGAGATTCTTTGGAGCAACTCATCCGCTATACCATTGAGCGCGAGAAATAAGCTTTCTTCTGTTTAGAGGCTATTTTTTTGAAAACAGGCTAAAAGCTTATACAGTAAATTCAATAAGGCTGGTATATTTATTAATTCAATAGCATGGTTTGGGTAAAAAGCTATTTAATTAAAGCTTTTTTATTTCATATGTTATTAACAGATTACCACCTGCTAGATGGATAATAAACGTTTATTCTATAAGGTATAAATATTTAAATTGCCTTTCAATCCTAAAAATCTTGTTGTGTTTCTATAATATATTTCAATGAATATCGATTCTGTAAAATACCCTATTTATACAAAGAATAGACTATTTGATTTGCTTGCCCTCAAGTTTCGCTTCTTGCCGTCTAAACTTAATCATTTGCCCCTTAAATGTATTGTATGTAATAGAGTAGGTTTGTATAAAGTAAAAGGAAATGATTTGCGAGAAGATTGTACTTGTAAGTCATGTAAGTCCTTCAATAGGCAAAGACAGATAAGTTATGTAATGCTTACTTCGGTTTTAAACAAGAAGCCATTATTCAACTCATTAAAAAACTTTATTTCTAGAAATGATTTACGGGTTTATTACACTGAGTCAAAAGGGCCAATTCATGATGTATTGGTGAAAATGAAGAATTATGTTTACAGTGAGTATTTTGGTGAAGAATATAAAAGCGGAGATTATGTAAATGGAATTTTACACCAAGATTTACAAAAGTTATCTTTTGCAGATGATAGCTTTGATGTTGTAATCTCCTCTGAAGTTTTTGAGCATATCCCAAATACCTACCAAGCTTTCAAAGAAGTGCACCGGGTATTAAAGCCGGGGGGAAGACACATATTTACTATCCCTTTTGATGCAAGGGGATTCAAGGATACAGTGAAAGCCGTTCTTGATGAAAATGGGAATATTCAATATCTTTCTGAACCAGAATTTCACAAAGATCCTATTAGAGAAGAAGGTGTGTTGGTGTATCGGATATTCTCTTTAGAAATGTTGATCAAGCTAAACGAGATCGGATTTATAACAAACCTGCATCACTTATACAATCCACTTCTGGGGATTGTTGGTAACAATGCAATAGTGTTTGAATCTATTAAAGAATTGTAAATTAATTTATTGTGTTTTATTGTTTTAAAACACAATAAATTAATTTGTTGTAAAGTTTTAATTGGTTTGATTATTTTTATTTGTGAAGCTGATTACAGGTTGTTTCTATATAGTTTAGGACATATAAAATGAATATGTTTTTTTGAAATGTGTTAAACTGTAAGAGAAATAAATTGGGTGAATAAATTCATTTTCTTTCTAAGTGTTAATTGGAATAATAAAAAGAAGCCCTATTTGCCAACTGGTGAATAGGACCTCTTTTTTGAAAAACAGCTTCAAACTGGCTGATTACTTACTTCACCTATTGAACCCAGCCGCCGCCTAATGCCCGGTACACATTCACCATGGCATTCATCTGCTGCATTTTTGTTTCTACCAGGTCAAACCTTGATTCCAGCGCATCGCGTTGGGTCAGGAGAACTTCCATGTAATCGGCTCTGGCGGAGTTGAATAGCGTGTTTGAAATGTCAATGGATTGGGTCAGCGCCTCCACTTCCCTGGACTTCAAACCATAGCTTTTCTCCAGATTACTAATCTTAGCTAGTTGGTTGGCTACCTCCACATAAGCGTTCAGGATGGTGCGCTCATAGTTGTAGACGGCCTGGATTTGTCTGGCATTGGCGCTGGCATAGACTGCTTTGATGCCATTCTTATTGACCAACGGTGCCGCCAAATCCCCCGCCAGGGAAAACAGCAAGGACTCCGGTTTCAGCAGGAAGCTGGGGTTAAAAGCCTGGAAGCCTACTCCCGCAGAAATGCCTACCGATGGATAGAATCTTGCTCTGGCTACCTGCACATCCAGTTTGGCTGCGGCCAACTCCAGCTCGGCTTGTCTTATGTCTGGGCGGTTGGCCAGTAACTGTGACGGAACTCCGGCATTCACCATTTTCGGCGTTAAACTCGCAAAATCCTGGGTATTCCGTTGTACTGGCTGCGGGAATCTGCCTATGAGGAAGTTGATGCGGTTTTCGGTCTCGGTGATCTTCTGCTGGATCTCGTACTGCAGGCTCTGGGTATTGAGGACCTGGGCCTGGAATCTGCGTACGGGCAGCTCGGTCACTCTTGCCGCATCTTTCTGCAGTTTCACAATTCTGAGGGCATTGCTTTGGATCTCTATGTTCTGCTTGACAATGGCCAATTGGTTATCCAACGCCAGCAGTTCATAATAGGAGTTCGCGATCTCAGAAATGAGGTTCGTCTGCATGAAGTTCCGTCCTTCCACCGATGATAGGTACCGGTTTACAGCCGCTTTTTTTGCGTTGCGAAGTTTATGCCAGACATCCACCTCCCAGGTAGCGAAGGCACCCACCACGTAATCCTGCAGCGGCTCTGGCATCTCTCTTCCGGGCTCAATGTAAGTGGTGGCTTCTAAGGCGCCGATGTTCGTAAACCGGCCTACTTTTTCTACCCCAGCTCCGGCTCTCAAACCAACCGACGGCAGGTATTCACCTTTTCTGGCTCTTACTTCATTTCTGGCGATCTCTATTTCCTGCATGGTAATATTCAACTCCTGGTTATTCTGCAGGGCCGTGTCAATGAGGGAAACCAGGTAAGGATCGGTGAAGAACTCCTTCCATTTCGCCTGGGCGGTGTTGGCAGTATCCTGCGAGTTGGAATAACTCGCAGGTACGGCCTTGTTTTCTGATTTCTGCACCAACGTTGGTACGCTGCAGGCGGTATACGTCAGGGCAACCAGCGTTACCCCAACCCAATTCCTTATTTTCTTAGTGAGCATCGATTTCAGTTTCTAAAGGTTGGGGAAATCTGTCAATGGCATGCACATAGTCCTCGGTTAATGTGCTTTCCTCTTCGTCTTTGATCAGGTGACGGCCATCGGCCAGTTTGGCGAAGATGTAGTACAGCCCAGGGACGATGATCACCCCGAAAATAGTACCGAACAGCATCCCGCCCATGGCAGAAGCCCCGATGGTCCGGTTCCCGATGGCGCCGGCGCCGGTGGCAATCACCAACGGAATCAGACCCGCGATAAAGGCGAAGGAAGTCATTAAAATCGGACGGAAACGCACTTTGGCCCCTTCAATAGCAGCTTCCAGGATGGTGTATCCCTGCTGCCGTTTGAGCACGGCAAACTCCACAATCAACACCGCGTTTTTACCAAGCAAACCTACCAACATGATGAGCCCGATCTGGGCGTAGATGTTGTTCTCCAATCCCATCAATTGCAGCACCAGGAACGAACCGAAAATCCCTACGGGCAAGGAAAACACTACCGCCAGTGGAATAATGAAGCTCTCATACTGCGCCGCCAACACAAAGTAGACGAACGCCAACACAATCGCGAACACGTAGATGGATTCATTCCCGCGGGTAGACTCGTCATAAGAAAGGCCTTCCCAGGCAATATCATACCCTTTAGGCAAGGTCTTGGCAGCTACTTCCTGGATGGCCTGGATGGCATCTGCTGTGGTATATCCTTTAGCCGGAAGCCCCTGGATAGAGGCTGAGTTGTACATGTTGAAACGGGTGATCTCGTTAGGTCCCTGTGACTTCTTCAACCGCATGAAAGAGGAGTAAGGCACCATTTCACCCGCATCGTTTTTCACGTACAGCTTCGGGATATCAGACGGCAGCCTTCTGAATTTAGGATCAGACTGCACGTACACTTTGAAGAACTGGTTGAACTTGATAAACCCTTGCTCATAGGTACTACCAATGAGAATGTTCAGGTTATCCATCGCTTTACCAATGGACACGCCTTTCTGCATGGCCAGGTTGTTGTCTATCTCCAGTTCATACTGCGGATAGTTGGCCGCGAAGAAAGTGAACAAGCCCGATAGTTCAGGCCGCTTGCGCAGGTTGTCCATGAACTCCTGGTTGATCTTGTCAAACTCGTGGTAGTCGGTATCGGTGTTTTTGTCCAGCAGACGCATGGAGAAACCGCCGGAAGACCCGAAGCCCGGGATAGCGGGCGGCTCAAAGAACTCCACCACCGCGCCAAGGCCTTTGGATTCTTTCTCCAGTTCTTCCATGATTTCTTTCACGTTGTGCTTCCGCTCAGACCATGGTTTCAGGTTGATCAAACAAGTACCCGCGTTGGATCCGCGGCCTTCGGTCATGATCTCGTAACCGGCCAGAGAAGACACAGATTCTACCCCGTCAATTTCCTCGCAGATCTTCTGGAGTCTTTGGGAAACCTGGTTCGTTTTCTCCAGAGTAGAACCTGGCGGGGTTTGGATGATGGCGTAGATCGTGCTCTGGTCTTCATTTGGGATAAAGCCGGAAGGAACTACCAGGTTTTCGTAGAAGATCCCGGCGCCGAAGACCAGCAAAACAATGAACGTTAACCATCTTCTGCTCACGATTCTTCTCAGCAAGCCCACGTATTTTCCGGTTAGTTTATCAAAACCACGGTTAAAACTGTCCAGCCCTCTGGTGAGGATGTTTCTCTTCTTCTCGTGCCCGTGATGGTTCTTCAGCAACATGGCGCACAGCACCGGGGTAAGCGTCAGCGCGATCAGCGCCGAGATCACGATGGAACTGGCCATGGTGATGGAGAACTGCCGGTAGAAGGTACCCACCGGACCCGTCATAAAGGAAATAGGCAGGAACACAGAAACCATTACCGCAGTGATGGCAATGATGGCACCGCTGATCTCACCCAGTACTTTTTTCACTGCAAGGAACGGCGTGAGGTGCGGCTCTTCCTCCATCTTGGCGTGGACGGCCTCCACCACCACAATGGCGTCATCCACCACAATACCAATGGCCAGCACTAAGGCAAACAGCGTCACCAGGTTAATGGACAGCCCGAAGAACTGGATCACGAAGAACGCCCCAATCAAGGAAACCGGCACCGCCAGAATAGGGATGAGGGTTGAGCGCCAGTCGCCCAGGAAGATGAACACCACAATGGCTACCAGAATGAAAGCATCTCTTAAGGTATGGAGCACCTGCTCAATAGAGGCATCCAGGAACTGGGAAACGTCATAGCTGATTTTGTAGTCCATCCCCGGAGGGAAATTGGCTTTCATTTCATCCAACTGAGCCTTCACATCAGCAATTACATCGCTGGCATTACTGCCGTAGTTCTGCTTCAATACAATAGCCGCCGAGGGGTGGCCGTCCAGGTTTGAATAGATATCGAAGAATTCACTGCCCAATTCAACCGTGGCAATATCCTTCAGGTGAATGCTTTCGCCCTCGGCATTGGCCCGGATAATGATGTCGCCGTATTCTTCGGGTTTGTTGTAGCGGCCTTTGTAGGTAAGCACGTATTCCAGGGACTGGGCGGCAATACCGGAGCTTTGGCCAATCCGGCCTGGGCGGCCGATGATACTTTGCTCGCCCAAGGCTTTCATGACCTCTTCCACGGAAATTTTGTAGGCCCGCATGCGGTCTGGATTCAACCAAACACGCATGGCGTACCGGCGGCTACCCAATATCTGCGCTCTGGCAACCCCTTTGATCCGTTGGATTTCGGGGATCATCTTCACGGTGGCGTAGTTGAAGAGGAACTTCTCGTCCATGCTCTTTTCCTTCGAATAGAGGTTGACGTACATCAGCATACTGGGCTGGATGGGGGTGATCACCACGCCTTCGCGCTGCACCAACTCAGGGAGGAGCGGCATCACCTGGTCAACTCTGGTCTTTACCCGGACCACGGCATCATTGGGATTGGTGCCCGGTTCAAAAATGATCCTGAGGGTAGCTTCCCCGGCACTGGTGGCGTCCGTGGCGATATAGCGCATCCCTTCCACCCCGTTTATGGCCTGTTCCAGGGTAATCAAGGTTGATTTCACCAGTACATCGGCACTGGAACCCGGATAAGCGATAAAGATATTGACGGTGGTAGGCGCAATCTCAGGGAACTGAGAGATTGGCAGCTTCTTGATGGAAAGCGTACCCACAAAGACGATCATGATCGATATCACAATCGCGAATACCGGTCTGCGTATGAACTTGCTAAACATGTCTTCTTATTTTTAGGATACCCCGTTACTCAGCATATAAATTCAGCTGAGACATTACTTTGTCGGGCTCCACGAATTTTGAGTGTATTTTTTCGTTTTCGCGCACTAAACGCAAGCCTTCCAGCAGGATCTTATCGTCTTTAGAAAGGCCCTTCTGCACCACGTAGATGTGCGGCAACTCGGCGGCCACGCTGATTTCTCTTGACCGCAGCACATTGTTTTTGTCCAGCACGTAGACATACTTCTTTTCCAGAACCTCAAAGGTGGCTTTCTGCGGAATGAGCAGGGCATTTCTCATGGGCACTTCCATGAGGATGTTACCGGTTTCGCCATGGCGCAAAAGGCCTTTAGGATTTTGGAAGGTGGCCCGGAATGCGATGTTCCCGGTCTCGTTGTTGAAGTCTGCTTCAATGGTTTTTACCTCTCCTGGGTAATCAAACACCTGCTGGTTCGCCATCTCAAGCTTCACTTTCTGGGCTCCGTTGCTCCGCTGGGTAGTGGTTTTGAAGTCCAGGTATTCGGCTTCCGGAACGTTGAAGTACACCCACATCTGGCTGTTGTCTGATAGGGTGGTCAGCAGATCTCCCTCGTCTACCAAGCTGCCCAACCGTACCTGGAAATGGTCCATGATACCGTCAAACGGTGCTCTGATCTGGGTGAAACCTAAGTGTACCTGGGCTATGGAAACATCGGCTTTCGCCTTGTTCAATTTAGCCTTCGCCATGGCGAGTTCACCGGGAGCCACCACATTACCGGAGGCTAGCTTCTTCGTATTCAGGTACTCAATCTCCGCAAAACTGGCTTCCGCCTGGGCTTTCTGGAGCTCGGCCTGGTACATGGAAGGCATGATCTGGAACATGAGCTGTCCCTTCTTCACCGATTGGCCTTCGTCCACATAGATTTTCTGCAGGTAGCCTTTTTCCAGGGCCCTTACTTCAATATGGCTGATGGCCCTGATTTGGCTGACGTATTCTTTCGTGATTAATGTGTCTTTCACCAAAGGGCTGGTCACCAGGAATTCGGTGGCTTCTTCCTTTTCTTCTTTTTTAGATTCACAGCTTGTCTGGAACAAAAAGGCACACAGGGCTGCGAGCATGAAAACTCTCTTCATGGTTACTAATGATTTATGAAATTGAATCTGATGATTGCTTTTGAGGTGTATCAAGGATACACGGGTGCTTCCAGGTAGCAGTAGGCTAGTGGGCGCAGGGTAGAAAAGAGAGGATATATAGGTTGTGTCAGCAAAGGGGAGGTGCCAACGGAGGTATATAGCTGTTCTGCAGGGCAGAGCAGGGCTAACCTAAATAGGAAGTTAATAATTGGAATTTCGATGTTTTATTCCCGGCTAGCTTATGTTAAAGCAGTCCGACTGTACGAATGGAAAGGGAGGCACTGGTCAAATGCCCGAGGAAGGTTTACATCATATCCGGAAAACCCGGAAGAGGAGGTACCATTTATGGTAGGAGAAAAAGGCAATTTGCTTACAGGAATGTAAGATTTGCTTAAGATTGCATAAAAGAAACGCGAGCGCGCTGGCATAGAAAAGGACAGGAATGAAATCACTGCCATCCGGATACTTTTTGGAAGAAACTAATTCATTTTCTTCTACCTGGTTTTCTGAGGGAGCAATCTTATCAATTGCCTTGGCTCCGTCAGAGGTAGTAGATTTGAGAAAAGAGAAACCTGATTGGGAAAGTCCTGAATGAGCGTGCAGTACTCCTGTAAAGCTAGTAGGAATGTAAGAGCTGCCTTTCTGAACTGTATGTGCAAAAAGGTGGCCATACCCTACCAAAACGAGGATACACAGGGAAAGAAGATAGGTGATCAATCTCTTCGTCATTCTGCGGCAAAACTACATCCGCCAATTTACATTGACAAATGATTAATTTTAAATATTAGAAGGTTTTTAAATGAATCTTGGTTTTGTTGGTATGAGAATAAATCAGTTGAACTTCACGTCGTTATGCCCCATTTGGGAGTTTCAAGTCTGCTAAAGGAAGTCCTTGCTTAGAATTGAAAACCGCTTAAACCGATTTGCATAGGTTTTCCGCAAAATAGCCCTAAAACGCACAGGGCGGATTTCTTAAAAGAAGTCCGCCCTGTGCACTATGAAGGTAATCAGTAAATTACTTTTCGGCTACCAGTTCATCAATGGTTTTGTTGAAGTCCTGCACAAACTCCTCGTAATACTTACCGGTACCGGGACCAGAGAAACCGGTGTGGATCTTGCGTACTTTGCCTTGCTTGTCAATAAAGATAGTTGTAGGGAAGGAGAGCACATGGTTGAGCGCCGGAAGTGACTTAGCCACCAGTTCCTTGTCTTTGGTGCCGCTTACCAATAACGTGTAGGGCACCTGCAGGCGATCGCGCATCTTTTCAATGCGGGCTTTGGCTTTGTCAAACTCCGGGCTTACCTCGTAGCCCAGGCCTACTACCTCTACGCCGCGGCTTTTGTTTTTCTCATACCAAGGTGCCAGGAACTTGGTCTCGTCCATGCAGTTGGGGCACCAAGACCCGAAGATCTGCGCCACCACCACTTTGCCTTTGAACTGAGGATCAGAGAGGGATACTTTCTTGCCGTTCAAATCTGGGAAGGAGAAATCCAGGCGGTCAAAGCCCGGTTTCAGGAAGGTAAGCGAATCGGCGGCGGCTAGTTTGAAGTTGTCGTTGCGTTTGGCTGTCCAGGTCTCGTGACCCGATTTACCCGCGTAGAAATCTCCTGAAAGAGTACCGTCTGCCTGGTCGGTGGCGTTGAATAGGTAGGCGTGGGCTCCGTCAAAAGCAGAAAGCTTTAGTTTGCTTCCGTCTACTTCGCCTTGCAGGTAGCGGTAATCGCCGGTGGTCGTCAGAAAGGTACCTGTTAACGCATTTCCTTTCTGCACGAACTCGCCAATGGCTGGATAGGTCTTTCCGTCATCTTCGGTGAAGGTCACTTCCCACTTGCCGGAAACATCCAATGCTGGTTTGACGGGGTTTTCAGAAAAACGGGCTGTTTTTCCAAACTCGGCGGTGAAAGGAAGGCTGTAGGGTTCTGCCTGGTCTTTCCGCTCCCAACGTCCGTTTAGTTTATTTCCTTCTATTTTGGCAATAAGGGCCGCATCAAAAATATGCATCTGCAAGCGCACGCTGTCCTGCGAATGAGAAATTTCATTAATCAAAATTCGCTCATCTCCGTTAATGAGATGGGCAACTTGTTTTCCGTCTTGTTCTGAGACCGCAAAGTTGAAGGGCATTTCCTGGCCGCTTACCTCAATGGTACCTCGCCAGGAGCCGGTGCTCAATTCACCTTTGGAGGAGGAGGAACAGGCCTGAAGACCTAAAGAGGCAGAAACTAAGGCGAAAACGGAGAATCTGGAAAGGGTATTCTTATTCATTCCGTAAAAGTAACGCTCACCCTTGAATTTGTCGCAAAGGAGACAAAAATCCTTTGCCCAAGGGGATATTGGAAACACTTGTGTAAAAGTGTTCTGTTTGCGACATTTGTGCGCGACGATAGGAGCACTGAACTTAAATAATACAAAGCAGATCTATGGCATTTGATGTAGACATGATCAAGGCAGTGTATGCGCAACTGGGCGACCGGATTGGGGCAGCACGTACGGCGGTTGGCCGGCCTTTAACTCAAACTGAGAAAATTCTTTACGCTCACTTATACAACGGTTCTGCCACGCAGGCCTATGAGAGAGGTAAGTCTTACGTTGACTTCGCGCCAGACCGCGTAGCCATGCAGGATGCCACCGCTCAGATGGCTTTGCTTCAGTTCATGCAGGCAGGCCGCCCAACGGTAGCCGTTCCTTCTTCGGTGCACTGTGACCACTTGATCCAGGCCCGCGTGGGTGCTGACCAGGATTTGGCCGAGGCATACGCCGAAAACAAAGAAGTGTACGACTTCCTGGCTTCTGTATCTAATAAATATGGTATCGGGTTCTGGAAGCCGGGTGCGGGTATCATCCACACCGTGGTATTTGAGAACTACGCCTTCCCGGGCGGAATGATGATCGGGACCGACTCCCACACGCCTAACGCAGGTGGTTTGGGTATGATCGCGATTGGTGTAGGCGGTGCCGATGCCGTAGACGTAATGGCCGGAATGGCCTGGGAGCTGAAATTCCCGAAAGTGATTGGTGTGAAACTGACCGGCCGCTTAAGCGGATGGGCTGCGCCAAAAGACATTATCCTGAAAGTGGCGGGTATCCTAACCGTGAAAGGCGGAACCGGTGCCATCGTAGAATACTTCGGTGAAGGTGCCGCGAACATTTCCTGCTCCGGTAAATCAACCATCTGTAACATGGGTGCCGAGATTGGGGCTACCACCTCGGTTTTCGCCTATGATGAGACCATGGCCGAGTACCTGAGACACACCGAGCGCGGTGAGATCGCTGATCTGGCTAGTCAGGTTGCCGAGCACCTGCGTGCCGATGACGAGGTGTACGCCAACCCAGAGGCTTATTATGACCAGTTGATTGAGATTAACCTGAGCGAGTTGGAGCCGCACGTGAACGGTCCGTTCACCCCAGATGCCGCCTGGCCAATCTCTCAGTTTGCCGCTGCCGTGCGTGAGCACAACTGGCCAGCTAAACTGGAAGTAGGTTTGATCGGTTCTTGCACCAACTCTTCTTACGAAGACTTAACCCGTGCCGCTTCTTTGGCGAGACAAGCCGTAGAAAAAGGCCTTACCGTGAACGCAGAATACACCATTACCCCAGGTTCTGAGGTGGTGCGTTACACCGCCGAGCGTGATGGCATCTTAGGTACTTTCTCCGAAATCGGAGGTGTGGTATTGGCCAACGCCTGTGGTCCTTGCATCGGGCAGTGGGCGCGTCATACCGATGATCCGAAACGCAAAAACTCTATTATCACCTCGTTCAACCGTAACTTCGCCAAACGTAACGATGGCAACCCGAACACGCACGCGTTCGTGGCCTCGCCAGAGATCGTGACGGCTTTCGCTATTGCGGGGGATTTGACATTCAACCCTTTGACCGACACGCTAATCAACAAAAACGGTGAGCAGGTGAAACTGGATGAGCCAACCGGTATCCAATTCCCTGTAAATGGTTTCGCGGTGGAAGATGCAGGCTACGTGGCTCCGGCTGCTGATCCAAGCAGGGTAGAAGTAGTGGTGGATCCAACCTCAGACCGTCTGCAATTGCTGGAAGGCTTTGCACCATGGAACGGACAGGATTTGACAGGTCTGCGTCTCTTGATTAAAGCCCAAGGCAAATGTACCACTGACCATATCTCTATGGCCGGTCCTTGGTTAAAATACCGTGGTCACCTGGACAACATCTCCAACAACATGCTGATTGGTGCCATCAACGCGTTCAACGGCGAAGCTAACAGCGTTAAAAACCTGCTGGTGCAAGGTGAAGGCTATGAGGAAGTGCCAAAAGTAGCCCGTACTTACAAAGCAGCCGGCATTGGAACTGTGGTAGTTGGAGACGAGAACTATGGTGAAGGTTCTTCCCGTGAGCACGCGGCCATGGAGCCCCGTCACTTAGGTGTGAAAGTGGTATTGGTGAAATCTTTCGCCCGTATCCACGAAACCAACCTGAAGAAGCAAGGCATGCTGGCGCTTACGTTCGCCAACAAAGGAGATTACGATCTTATCCAGGAGAACGATACCATTGACATCATTGGCTTGACTTCCTTTGCGCCAGGAGTTCCGTTGCAGGTTAGATTAACCCACAAAGACGGTACTACTGACACCTTTGAGGCCAATCACACCTACAACCAAGGCCAAATTGAGTGGTTCAAAGCTGGTTCGGCACTTAACCTGATCCGTTTGCAGCAGCAACACGCCTAAGCAGGATATTTCCTTTAAAACAGAAGAGGCAGCCCACTAGGCTGCCTCTTCTGTTTTAAAGGTTTTTCCGTTTAATGCCTATTTTTATGAAAACAGGCCAAAACGAGTACCTTATTTAGCAATCATTAACTTTTGGGTGACAGTTCCAGCGTTAGAAACAAGCCGGAGGTAGTACATGCCGGAGGTCAGGTTTGAGAAGTCGAAGTAAATCTTGTCCTTTCTCTGGAAGCTTCCCTGGGGTTGTACCTGGCCTTTGCTGTCCACCAGTTGCACGATTACCGTAGTTTGCTGAAGAGCTGGGGGTAATGTAACGGTTACACGTCCGCGGGAAGGGTTGGGATAAAGGGCAACGGCTTTGACATCAACCGGAGAGGGGATAGCCGTAACGGTTCCGCCGCCCTGAATCTGGTTGTATTTAAGAAGTGCAGCACTGGCGCTCTTCTTCATTTCAGCCCTTGATTGGCCTACCACTATGGCAAAAGCAACTGTATCTGTCTGCCCAGGGGCTAACGTTCTGATAGCCGATGAAATAATATAATACACGTCCTTCCCATCTGTAAAGCCGGCACTGTCCCGTTGGATGCCACCTGATAAGGCTTGGTACTTTTCCTTCGTGGAGAACCCGTCACTCATGTTTATAGGTCCCGTGCCAGTGGTATTATCAAGGGCGTAAAAACTGGGTGCTCCCTTGGTCAGCAACTGGATTCCGGCCCATAAACTGGTGTCTGACTTATGGCGGATGATACCCATATGTGAGCTATTATCCCATTCTGCCACGTTTCTGGCGGCAGAGATAATGTCCCAGTCGGCAAACATACCGGCATGGGCGTTCGCAATGGTATCCTGAGTACGGTTAGTGAGGATGTATTGTAAGACCACAAAATCGCGGTTGGGCGAAGTAGACCAGGCAAAGACATTCTGCTGAATGTTCAGGCTTTTGTTTTTGGTGGTGGTTAGGGAGTCCTGCATGACATTCGATCCATAGAACTCTGCGTAAGGAGCATTGCGCTTGCGCTGCAGATTGGTAACTGCATAAAAATCACGGTCTGTGCTTCCTTTTTCGTTTCGGATGTTGTCTGAGACCAGGGTAGGCGAGTAACCAATCAATAAACCTCCTTCGGCCAGCAGGGAAGCACTACCTCGGTAAACCACTCCTTTTCCCTGGCTGTAGTTTAGCCCGTTATACCCAATGTTTCCAGTGCTCATGACGGAAACGGCCAGATTGTTTACGTCTGTAGTTAAGAAGTTCTGGTTGAGGACCAGAGTAATATATTGGTAGTCAGTATAGGAGGCTCCGTTGGTAAAACCTATTCGCAGCGTCACGGGGGTGTTCGCCGGAGTGTTTAGGGCTACTTTTAATTTGAATGGGGTTTCGGTGTTTTGCGTATTCTCCATTGTTCCCAGGCTACCAGCAGAAAAGTCACCTTGTAAAACCTGCAGATAAGGGCTGCTGGAAGTTAAGGAAACCGTTAATCCAGAGATCGGACTAAGGTAGTTGACAAATTTACCCACCAGGCTTACCTCTCCTCCGGGTCCCAGTTCTGATGAACTCAACAAGTCCCAAGAGGTAAGACGCACCGAGAAGGGAGTTTCTGCCGTGAGCGCTTTGTACACATTCAGCCTACCCGTGCCTAGTTTCTCTTTAAAGGAAGCGTTGCCTGCTAGCGAATAAATATCATCTGCGGTGACGCGAAGGCGCTCTCCGATCTGTAAAGCCGAAAGGTCTGGGAAATGGCTGCGCAACAAGGCCGCAGCCCCGGCCACCATAGGGGAGGCATACGAAGAACCAGTACCGTTTCCGTAGTTTGTGTCATTGGCATTACCGGTAGAAAAAACCCCTATTCCCAAGGCACCTAGATCTATATTGTAGCTGTAAGTATGTGAACCACCTTTGATATCGTTTTGGTCTAAAGCGGCCACTGAAATTACGTTCTGATAAGAGGCAGGGTAGAAATCCAATTCGGCATTGGTGTTGCCCGCCGCGGCTACAATAACCACGTCTTTGTCCAGGACGGCATAATTGATTACATCCTGCTCAAAAGCAGAGGCAAAGCTTGCCCCGCCCCAGGAAAGGTTGATGACCTTGCATCCTTGGTCAGCGGCATAGACTAGGGCTTCGTATCCCTTGAATGAGCCGGTTGGGGTAGAGGCGAAAACCTTAATAGGTAAAAATTTGGCGTTATATCCAACCCCTGCCATCCCCACGCCATTATTTGCCTGGGCGGCGGCAATACCGGTTACAAAGGTTCCGTGGCCATTGGCATCTGCCGTGGGGTCATTGTCTCCGTCGGCCATGTCCCAGCCTCTGAAATTGTCTTTGAACCCGTCTCCATCATTGTCAATTCCGTCAATAGGATCGGCGTAGTTATAATTTATTTTGTTTTTGAGGTCTTCGTGGGTCAGTCTTACACCGGTATCCAAAATACCTATGACTACGGTAGTATCACCTTTAGTAACATCCCAAGCTTGGAAGGCACCAATTTTTTTCAGGTATTTCTGAGACCCGCTTACCGAGTCTGCTTTTGGGTCATTGGGCACGTGCAGGGGCTCATATTGATACAAAGGCTCTACATATTCTACCAAACCTGTTTCAAGTAATTGCTTTTTCACTTGAACAAAAGTTTGATCAGAGTTGTAGCGCATCTGGTAGATGAGAGAAAGGTCTACCGCATTTTTTTTAGAGGTTCTGGAAACAGAGTTGGCTGCTCTCGGGAATTTTTGCTCGGTACGCCCAGCGGCTACCCGCTGTACCACTTGCTGTACTGCAGATGGTGCTGCGGCTCTGTTCAGGTGGGAAGAAGCGGCTGGCTTTAATTTATAGATTACGGTGAAAGGCTCCGTTTTTGGCAAATTCTGCGCCCAGGCAGATGAACTTGAAGTTCCCCAAATGAATACCAAAACAAGGGAAAGTAGCGCGTACAGATATTTCATTGAAATAAAGGTAAATATAATATCAAATTCAGCAAAATTTTTAGTTAAAATAGAATATTACCCAGAGAGCTAAAACTAATTGGGAGAGATCTATCATCATTACGCGAGAGACTGAAATTAGTATATCCCATTTTCAATATTATCTTACTTTTTGAGAAAGATAATATTGCATTGTAGTGAAACTGTTAAGATCATGGTAAAAGTATCAACTAAGTGGTTTGGCCCTGCAAAAGACTAACTTTCTTATTTAAAGCCTGTGCTATGATCTGAAATTTATTATAGTAAAGGTTCTATATTGTAATCCACTGTTAATAGAAAAAAATAGCTGAATTTTATATATAGAAGATCATTGTCAAAGGTGAGAGATTCTTGAAGAGGAAGCTTAAGTAAAGGCAGAGTGATATTTATTGGAGAAACTAAATTATCGTGGTAATTTTAAAAGTCAAATTTTCCTTCCCACAAAAAATGCTATAATCCTGAAAAAGGTTGCCGTTTTTGTTTGTATTCTGGAAAGATGATGCCTTGGCCTGCACACTGTGGGTAAAACAGTAAAAGACAGGGAAGAAATCAATAAACGAATGAAAGTAAATTCTTCAGATGAGCTTCCGGTAACTTACCAGCTAGAAGACTACCGTATCTTATTTGATCATAACCCGCTGCCTATGTGGGTGTATGATACAGAAAGCCTCCGGTTTTTGATGGTGAATGCGGCAGCCCTTAACCTGTATGGTTTCTCAAGGGATGAATTTCTACAGATGACCATCAAAGATATTCGGCCGGCAGACCATCTTTCTAAGGTATTAGAGGTTGTGAACAGCTCACGGGAAACGCTCCATTATGCCGGGGAGTGGATCCATGTGAAGAAAGATGGGGCTCTTTTGCACGTTGAAGTCGTTTCCCATGAACTTTCAAGGCAAAGCAGTAGCGGTCCCGAGCGCCTGGTAGTTATTCATGATATAACCGCCCGTAAACTGGCCGAAAAGCAACTGGCCGAGGCAGAGCAATATGCCCATTCCATCCTGAACAATATGGTAGAGGTGGTTTTCTCCTTCAACGAGAAAATGGAAATGACCTACATCAGTCCGCAGTGCCTCCACATTCTGGGATACGCTCCTAGCCAGTTTTATGCAGACAAATACCTTTGGTTTAACCTGGTGCACCCCGCTGACCGAAGTTTGTTTGAAGAATCTTTGCCTAAGATACGGACCTCGCGGGAGCAGTATCAATTAGAATACCGGATTCAGGCGGCTTCTGGAGAGGAGAAATGGTTGATTACCCGCTGCACTGCCCAGCTAAATGAAGAGGGCCGAATGGTCAGAATTGACGGAAGCGCCAATGACATCACCCGCCGGAAACAGATTCAGGAAAAGCTTCGCTTCGCTGATTTTTCTATTGAGCGTGCCTCCGATGCTTTCCTCTGGACCCGGGCAGATGCGCAGATTATGCGGGTGAACCGGGCAACCTGTAGTTTGCTGGGTTACCTCGAAGAAGAATTGCTTACGCTCCGGTTGTTTGCCATTGTGCCTGAACTTGATGAAAAGAGCTGGCCCCACCGTTGGGCCGAGTTCGAGAACCTCAAGAGCATGAGCTTTGAGACCGTGTTCAAGGCCAGGGATGGGCAACTGCATCCGGTGGAGGTTCACTTCAACTATTTTAAATTTGAGCAGGAAACGTATAGTTTCGCCACGATCAGGCAAATTGCCGAGAGAAAACAAGCCGAAGCTGAAAAGGCCAGACTCACCGAGGAGATGAGTCGCCAAAACGAGCACCTCCGGCAGTTTGCCTATATTGTTTCCCATAATCTCCGGGCCCCGGTAGCCAACATTGTGGGGCTTATCAATCTTTATAACCGCCAGAACCTGGATGATCCCATGAACGCGGTGCTGATGACCAAATTGGAACGGACCACCCAGCGGCTGGATACTACCATCCGGGACCTGAACGATATCCTGACCATTAGAAGCAAATCCGAGCAATCCCTGGAGAAAGTTGACTTGCAGCAAATCCTTTCCGAGGTAAGAGAAAGTGTAGCCGGTCAGCTGGTAAAATATTCCCCCGGGATTTCCGTTGATTTTACCCAAGGAAAAACTGTTTTAGGGGTGAAAGGATATGTGCACAGTATTTTTCTGAACCTGATTACCAATGCCATCAAGTACCAAGCCTCGGACCGTCCCTTGGAAATCCATATTAATACAGTAATTTCAGACGGTTATTTGTGCCTGCAAATCCAGGATAATGGGTTAGGGATAGATTTGGTAAAGCAGGGAACAAAAGTTTTCGGACTTTATCGCCGTTTTCATCCCCAAATTGAAGGCAAAGGGTTAGGTTTGCACATGATTAAAACCCAGGCTGAGACCATGGGCGGGTGGGTAGATTTAGAGAGTGAGGTAGGCAAAGGCTCCACCTTTAAAGTTTATTTTCAAGTAGCGCCAAAAAATGACGAAATACCAGAGAGTTTTCTTAATTGATGATGATGAGATTCACAATTTCCTGTGCGAAAGTGTGATCAGAAGCCAGCAGTTTGCAGAGAACGTGAGCAGCTTTCTGTGGGCCGAAGAAGCTTTGGATACCTTAAGCGCCGTTGTGAAGGACGCCCCGCAGGATTTCCCCGAAATCATTTTCCTGGACATCAACATGCCCGGCATGGATGGATGGGAGTTTATCGAAGAATACCGGAAATTGCCCTTGGAACTGACCGAAAAGTGCCTCCTGTTTGTGCTTTCTTCGGCGGTGGACAAAAACGACATCACCCATGCCCGCAATCTCTCAGAGGTGAACGACTTCTTCTCAAAACCCCTAACCACTGATATCCTGCAAATCATCTCAGAGCAATATTCTACTACCTGAGCCAGTTAAGGTAAGAATACCTTATAGAAAGGGAGCGTTGGTCAGAAACCAAGGCTCCTTTTCTATTTTCTAAGTTGCCCCGCTAGTTGAAAGCTTAAAAAGCCTTAAGCCGGGGTTACAACCTATAAAGTAGATTACTTCTATGACTGTCTTGCTCCTTAATCTAGGTCGTTTTTAGGCTCCTTTTAGGAAAACGGGCCTAAACCAAGGTTGGTAACTCGCGCTTATCAAGGAGTGGAACCTAGTTTAGAAAAGGGGTGGTAAATCTTTTCGAAGGGAAGAAGTCATTTCCAATAAAAGGTGTTTAGGGGCCAATTTCAGAAAAGCAGCCCTTAAACACCTTTTATTGATGAAGGGATTTGAACGTACACAGGCTTTCAGTCAAATAAGATTCATCTGGCGTTAATTCTTTGAACGTATTCAGTTTTCTTAATTCCTCTGTGGTTAAAGTTAAAACCAGAAGATGATAGGCTTAAGGCCAGGTTCAAGCTTAACTTATGGCGAGACTTGTCAATAAAGGGTAATTAAAAGAGCTTTTTGATGCCATCGGTTAGGTCGTCTAACCCGCGTTTGATGTCTTGCCAGGTGTTATCGGTAGCATCTGAGGTGTTGGTTAGTTTTTGGGCGATCAAGGCGCGTTTGGCTTCCAGGGCAGCAATATGCTCATGGTAGGTATTCTGGGAATCGGCGGTAGTGGCGTGCGCCCGGCCTTTAAGAACCTTTATCTTCCCATCTAATTCCTCTAAACTTTTGCGTATCTCCTTCTCATTCAGGTGTTCAGGGGCCCGCATGTTCTCGGGTCTCAAGTTGTATGTATCCATAGTGATGTAGGTTTAGTGGGTACTGTTTGCTTTTAAAGTACTTGGGTAAGCCAAAAATGTTTTGTCTGGTTATTGAAGTGACTTCCTGTTTTAAATGGAAAGGCTTTTAAAAGCCTCTAAGTCAATTGTTAGGTTTACGGTTTAAAACACCAAAAAACCAACACCACTTATTAAAGCCTTTCCCTTAGGTTAATCTTGCTCCTTTCTTTCTGCGCCAAGAAGAATCTAAGCCGCTGTTTTGAGGCCAATTCCCTGAAAATGGGTTTAAATCTGCTTCTCTGCCATTCAAAGGCAGGACAGGTGCATCCTTCGGTTAGGACTCCTGCGTAAGAAGGGGCAGACAAATTACTTTCTTGATGAAGCACCCATTCTCCCTGCCTTCACGGGCGATTTCCAGAAACTTCTTTTTCCTTCTTTTTGCTCTGCTCTGGGGATGGGCCCAGGCTGGATTGGCGCAATTCAGGCCGCATGAAGAATTGGGCGAACTGTTCAGGGATGTGCAGTTGGCCCCTGTTTTCCCAGATTCCAAAACCTTCCCGGACTGTAAGCCCTTGACAACACCAGACCAGATTCTGCAAGCCTACGCCCGGGAGAAAGGAAAACCTGGGTTCGATCTGAAAGCCTTCGTGGTAAGGAATTTCTCCTTGCCTCAGGAGCCGGCTACCCAATTTACCTCCAACTCCTCTCTGCCCATTGACCAGCACATTACCCAGCTTTGGCCGGTGCTTACCCGCCAGCCCAAGGCAGAACAAAGTTCGCTGATTCCCTTGCCATTTGCCTATGTAGTACCTGGCGGCCGATTTAGGGAGATTTATTACTGGGACAGTTACTTCACCATGCTGGGATTGCAGGAGAGCAAGCAAGTTTCCCTTATTCAGAGCATGGTTGATAATTTTACGTTCCTCATCAACACCATCGGGCACATTCCTAACGGCAACAGAAGCTATTACGTTAGTCGCTCCCAGCCCCCGTTTTATGCTTTGATGCTGCGGGTGCTGGCCCAGGAAAAAGGAATTGAAATCCTGAAAGCCTATGAACCCGCCCTCCAGAAAGAATATGCCTTTTGGATGCAAGGTCAAGACAGCCTTTCTGAAAAACAGCCTGCTCACAGAAGGGTGGTCCGGATGCCGGATGGGCGTTTACTGAACCGATACTGGGACGATGATCCCTCCCCGCGCCCCGAGGCCTACAAAGAAGACGTGGAAATAGCCCGAACCTCAGGCCGAAATCCGCAGGAAGTCTACCGTGATATCAGGGCGGCCGCTGAATCGGGATGGGATTTCAGTAGCCGGTGGTTCCTGGACCAAAAGTCGTTGCAGACCATCAGAACCACGCAACTGGTGCCCGTTGATCTAAACGCGTTGCTCTACCACATGGAAATCACGTTGGCAGACATGGCTGAACTCCAGAAAAACAAAGCCAGGGAAAAAGTGTATCGGAGGAAAGCGGAACAGCGCAAAGAGGCCTTGCTTAGGTATTGCTGGAACCCGGAGGATAGGTTTTTCTATGACTATGATTTCACTCGGCAAAAGACCACCAACATTCCCACGTTGGCTGGGGTAGCACCGCTGTTTTTCTGTATGGCTTATAAAGCCCAGGCAAAAGCAGTGGCTGAGAAACTGCAACGAGATTTCCTTCAGCAGGGCGGCTTACCGGCAACGTTGACCCACTCAGGACAGCAGTGGGATGCTCCCAACGGCTGGGCTTCTTTGCAATGGATGAGCATTCAAGGCCTCAGGGCCTACAAACACCATGATCTGGCCAACACCATCGCCGCAAACTGGATTAAGCAGAACACTCAAGTATTCGAGCAAACCAGAAAACTGACCGAGAAATATAACGTGGAAAAACCCGGGGCCGAGGGTGGGGGCGGTGAATACCCCAACCAAGACGGATTTGGGTGGACGAACGGGGTTCTGCTGAAACTGCTCATGATCCAAAAGAACCAGAAGTTTAGATAATTTTCAGTTTCTTTTCAGCTTTAACCTGATGCTCGTTTAACGGTCGTTTTTAAGAAAATGACCCTAAAACGAGAATCGGGTTCTATACCCCGTGCATCATTCTTACAGAGCCCAGGCACTCCAAAGCCTGCTTATGGTTGTAACGGCGTACAATGCCCGGCATTCTAAAGAGATCTACCAGCCACCAAATGCCCAGACCGCCTGCCGTGATCCAGAAAAGGAACTGCAGCCCCCATCGGTTCACGTAGGCATAGTGTAACCCAAAGAACACCCATAGCAGGTATGCAAAGCCAGTTGATTTCTTCCGCTGTACATATTGGGTGAAAAAGTCATTCTGGGTTTGTGGCGGCAGGGTAGGGAGGTCCATCCGGACCAAGTCAGGGAGTTGGTAAAGAAAGGAATCAGGTAGAATATTGGTAGCGTTTGCCATAGAGGTAAGCCTTTTCTGGTTAGAGGTCTAAGATACCTTTTTCTTTTAAATTTCAGTAGGGAAGGGTTATGGATTTGGAAGAGGCAAATTGCTGGTTCTCTGTGTATTGGTAGGAAGTGAAAGTCAGGTTCTGCCATAAATGTAAGGCGGGATACAGCGTTATAGCTTCAAGAGTACCTTTGAAAGAGTACTTCTTGATCTGCTATCATTTTAAGTTCATGCTTCGGTTAAACAACACTATGCCCAGAACAGCAAGCAGAATCCATTTTTGGGGAGAAAGTGGTAGGTGTTTTTTTAGGTTAAAAGTAGAATCTGGGAAAAATGTACGTATTTATTCCTCGGTTTGTGTTTAATTTACATTAAGAAAACCACTCCTAATTTGAATTTGATTCCAGGTGAAGAAAGTTAAGTCCATTTTGCTCATTGAGGATGACGAGATCACTAATTTCCTTAACCAAACGGTGATAGAAGAAACCGGTATAGCGGAGGAAGTGATAGTAGCGTTAAATGGCTTGGAAGGATTGTCTTACTTGCAGGGCCTGCAAAATCCCGCCGATTTCCCTTCCCTTATTTTGCTGGACATCAACATGCCGGTGTTAGATGGTTTTTCTTTTCTGGAAGAATATTACCGGCTTCCCCTGGTGGAGGGCACCTCTACCAAAATTGTGGTTCTGTCTACTTCTTCTACGGCATCTGATATGAACCAGATGCGCGCCTTGGGCATCACTACCTGCCTTCAGAAACCCCTGAACGAACATGATTTCAGGAAAGTAGTGGCAGAACTGTAGCCCCAGCATTCCTTTGGTTAGGTAAGAAGTTAAAAAGGCAGGTTTACCAAGACCTTCTGGATTACCTTTCTTAAAGGGTATGCCTTTTTCTGGAGTGTTCTCTGTAAACTCCATAGAAAACAAGGTGTCTTTGGGGGCTTCAGTTCCGGCAGGTATTTCTGTACCCTCTGGTGGGTTAAATAATCGCTTTCTTTCTTCTTCGTGGCAAAGTGAATCTGTCGCGTATTCTGCAAGCAGTTGGCCTTAAAACCTCCTTTTCACTTTCCTGACCAGCAAGCCCACGCCTTCTTAAAGTTCAAGTCCTAAGAAATGAGGCTTGGTTTGAATTGTTATATCTAAGTCCAAGGATTGTAGAATAGAGCATCGGAGAAAATGTATATTCAAGAACTAAGCCTTTGATCTATTGATGGTTCTGAAAATAGCATTAAGGACGTTTTCTCAAAAACCAGCATTTAATATATTTAAAATTGTATAATTAATTATTGCTGAAGCTAGTGTGGCAATAATGCTATTTATGGAGTTAAATTGATGTAACTTGCATCACAGCAATTTACTTAAACCGAGCAGTGAAATTCAAAAAGGTGGGTTCTACAGAAGAGCAGTGGAATCGCAGAATCATAGAGAAAGTCACCAGTTTTACCTCTGACCTTCTCTGCGCGATTGATGAGGAGGGGAGGTTTATCTACGTAAGTTCCACCAGTGAACAAGCATTGGGGTATAAGGTAGAAGAATTACTGCAGGAAAAGTTCATTGATTTTGTAGCTCCTCAAGACAAAACCAGTACCCTTGAAGTGGTGCGGAATGTCATGGACGGGGTGCCGGCCAAGAATTTCCTGTGCCATTACCTGCATCTGAACGGGACCGAGATCCCCATTTCCTGGTCGGCGGTTTGGTCCGAAAAAGACCGGGTGCTGTATTGCCTGGGAAGAAACGGAGCCGACCAGAAAGAAGCCCAACAAAAACTGCTGGAGAAAGATGAGTGGCACAGCACAGTGGTGCGGTACGGTTCTGATATGATCGGGCTGCTGAGCGAATCAGGCGAGTATCTGTATGTAGAGGGCGCCGTAACCCGGCTGTTGCAATATGAGCCATGGCAACTGGTAGGCTGCAATGTGTTCGACCTGATCCACCCAGATGAGGTTGACTTGGTCAAAATTGCCCTGGAGAAATTGTTGAAAGATGAGGTAATCCAGGTGCCAGATATCAGGTTCAAAGCGGCGAACGGGGAGTGGCGATGGATCGAGGCCATTGCCAGCAACCAGTTAAAGAACCCCGCCGTGAAAGCCCTAGTGGTAAGTTCCAGAGACATTACTGAGAGAAAGCTGGCTGGTTTGCAGTTGGAGCAGAGCGAACGCCGTTTCAGGTCGTTGTTTGACAATAACCCAGACCTGGTCACCTTTGAAGACCGAGCCGGTAAAATACTGGACGCCAACCCCAGGTTCCTGAATTACCTGGGCTTTTCCAAGGAAGAGGCCCTTACAAAGCATTTCTGTGATTTTATTCCTCCCGATAGACTGAACCTGTGCATGCAGCATCTGGAAGACGCCTTTCAAGGGAATATCATTAACTTCGATTTAGATATACCTCAGGAAGCGACATCTGTTCCAGGGGAAGCTAAAAGCATCAGCCTGAACATCACCAAAATTCCTCTGGAGGTGAACGGAGAAGTGATTGGGGTGCACTCCATCGCCAAGGATGTGTCTGAGGTAAACGCCGCCCATGCCATCATAAAGAAGCAAGCCGAGACCCTGCAAACCGTTTTTGAGAGTATCACCGATGCGTTCTTCATGCTGGGTCGGGATTGGCGGTTTAAGCTAGTCAACTCCGAATTTGAGCGGGTGTTGCAGGTTGAAAAACAAGACTGCCTGGGCAAAACCATCTGGGAAGTGTTTCCGGCGCTGATAAACAGCAACTTCTACCATTTCTATAAGAAAGCCCTGAACACGGGGCAATCCATCAAGTTTGAGGCGTTTCTGGAAGAGTCAGATATTTGGCTGGAAGTAAAAGCCTTCCCATCAGACGAAGGACTGTCGGTGTACTTTTCTGACATCACAGACCGGGTGCGGGCCATTCAGGAGCGGGAAAAACTCTCGCTGGTAGCAAGTAAAATCTCCAACGGAGTTATCATCACAGATCCGAGGGGTAGAATTGAGTGGGTGAACAGTGCCTTCACCCGCAATACCGGGTATCTTTTTGAGGAGGCAAAAGGACAGCAACTCAGCACTTTCCTGGAAGGCCCTGAGTCTGACTTGACGGTAGGACAACAAATTGAAGAGAAACTCCAGCGGGCAAATCCTTTCAATGCCATGGTTCTCCATTACCGTAAGAACGGGGAGAAAGTATGGATCTCCATGGATTTTACGCCCATTTTCAACGAAGAAGGCGTCATCTCCCAGCATATTGTGATCCAGAAAGACATCACTTTCAGGAAAGAGGCCGAAGAGCGCCAACTGGAGATGACCCGTGACCTTTTCCGGCAGAACCGCGACCTTCAGCAATTCACCTATATCGTGTCGCATAACCTGCGGGCACCGGTAGCCAACGCCATGGGCCTCGCCGATTTTCTGACCAAACTGGACAAGCATTCAGAGATGTATGATACGTCACTGGCACACCTCAAGTCCAGTGTGTTCAAATTGGACACCGTGCTGCGCGACCTGAACATGATTCTATCGCTCAGAGATCAGCAAGACATTTTGGAGCGGGAGATGGTGAGTTTGGCAGAGGTCTTTGACCAGGTACGGCAGTACTTCATGGAATCTTTGGCGCACCACAAAGGGGAGTTGATAGTAGACATTGATCCGGGTATCAGACTTAACACCAACCGGGCTTATATCTACAGCATCTTCTACAACCTGCTTTCTAACGCCATTAAGTACCGGTCAGAGGCAAGAGTGCTGCAGGTGAAGATCCAATGTCAGCCAAATGCAAGTGGAGGCTTACGCCTTGACTTTTCAGACAACGGGTCGGGCTTTGACATGGAGAAAGCCGGCGATAACATCTTCAAGCTGTACAAGCGTTTCCACAACAACAAGAAAGGAAGGGGCATCGGTCTGTTCCTGGTTAAAACCCATGTGGAAAGTATGGGCGGTACCATTGAAATGAAAAGCCGCTTGAACGAAGGAACCCAGGTAGAGATTCTTCTTCCGGGCGAAGTGGCCGGCGTAAAATCCTAACCCTACTCCCTGCTTTGGGCCTGTTTTTCAGAAAACACCCCTAAAGCAGGGAGTAGATAAGGCTGTCTCTATTAAGCAGATTTTATATTTAAATTTTATTTATAACAAAAGAGAGATATTTATAGTACAAAAGTAGGTGCGTTCAGATCTGCCCCTTTCTTTAACAAGCCGGATGAAAAGCTTGGAAAGAAGTGACAGGCAAAACGTTTTCTTTTCACCTAATTTTTAGTGCTATGAAATTCAAAGGTCTACTCCAGTTTGTTCTTGTTGCCCTCCTAGGTCAGTTTCTGTTTTCCTGCAGTTCAAAAGAGTATTACCGGTTCTCCTCGGCCAATCCTGAAACCTATCACCGTGGGGTGGCAAAATCTGAGCCCGTGAACACCGTTCCGGAAAGTACCCCTCCAGCCCCAATTGAAAAAGTAATCACCGCTACCCCGGAGATAACCGTAGCCAAGGCGGCGGAGCCAACCTTGGAGGCCACCACCAAAGCGGCCGAACCTGTTTTGTTTGAAACCCGAAAAGCGGTTAAGGAAACTAAGGTGACCAACATTCCCCAACCCGTTCTGACCGATAAGGAAGACGCGGCCTTGGAGGCAGTAAAAGGTAGGCTGGCCAACATGACTAAAGCGGAGAAGAAGGAGTTCAGGAAAGACCTGAAAAATTCCCTGCGTGATGCAAACGAAGCCAGTGATGTGGTAGAGATTATCCTGGCCATTTTGCTGCCACCACTGGCGGTTTTCCTGCATGAAGGGGAAGTTGGGAGCCGGTTCTGGATAAGCCTTTTATTGACCATCCTGTTTTTCTTGCCAGGAGTTATTTACGCCCTGCTGGTGGTCACCGATACCATTTAAGGAACATCGGTAAAGCTTCGCGATAATCAAAGTAAAAGGCCCCGGTGCAAACGCCGGGGCCTTTTACTTTGATTATCGTTTTTGGGGCAAAAAACTAAAAGAAACCTAAAATCAGGAGTATTACATTACCTTCAGCCAGTTCTCGGCGGGGTCTCTTTCTTCAAAACTGAGGACAAGGATGCCTTTGATGTTGTTTTTCAGGGTTTCCTTGGTAGAAAGTTGGCTGTAGAGCTCTGGAGAGAGAACCCAGGCGAAAAACTTAACCCCTGCTTTGTGCAGAGCCGGGAACCAGATTTTAGCGGCCCAATCAGCGGCTCCAGACCAGTTGCCGGTTGCCGGGGAATTGTTGTTTAACACCTTGGAGGTTCTGGTGCTGGCTACATGCTTGAGTATTTTCTCACATCCGTCCTTCACCGTTTCCTCGGTTTGTGGCCCGGTCCATTCCACGCGCAGAATGTCGGTGAGTAAATCTAGTCTGATGTTGAGGTGGGGCTCTTGGAGTAACGTGCGGTTGTGCATTGCTTCAGAGAGAAAATCAGGAGGCAGATTTCAGCCAGGCCAAAGCGGTAGATCGATCCGGGAAATTCAGCATCTGGAAATTGATGACCATGCTCTGCTGAATTTTATGGTGGTTTTCGGCTACGTTTGTTTCTGTTTTCAGATCAGTAGACTCTACCCGGGCTATCTTCTGCAATCTGGTGGCGGTAAAGTCTTGCGCTAGTTTGAGCACCAAGGAGGTGTTTTCCTCGTCTGAGATAGAAACGGAGGACTTGCTACCGTCTACCAGCAGCTTTTTCACGTCATAATCCCTGACGGTTTCCACCATTACTTTCAAGGCCTGTTTCACCTCGGGCAATTGGGCTGGCTCTAGGTCGGGCCATTCCATTTCCAGGATATCCGTAGCCGGATCATATTCAAGCTGCAAAATACTGTCTTGGTAAAGAAGCATAAGAGTACACCTGAAAAGAGGCCTTGTTTATATTCAAATATACTAATTTTCAATTCAAGATTTAAAAAGAAAGTCTGAATATATTCACCCTAAAAGCCTTCTTAAAATGTCAGCAAAAAGCAGAGGCGCTTCTGAGGTAAGAGCTTGATTCCGCTTTCGAAGAATCATTTTTTATCAACTTATTAGGATCAAGAGTTAGCCAAAGTCTAGGTTAGGTTATAATGGAGATATCTGATGCTTTCCCTAAGTTTTAGGGCTGGTTTCAGGAAAACAAACCTGAAACATTACCCATGGTTTGAAAGGCTTTCTGAAGGATGCGTTTACGACTTGTTTTCTGAAAATAGCCCAAAAAACAGCGGCCCCTTCTTATAAACCAGAAGGGGCCGCTGTAGTAAGAAAAAGAGGACTGAAATTAGTTTAATAGGACTGGCTTCCCGAAACCCAGTTGCTCCAGTTTCTTCAACTGCGTGGCCGCATCGCCCACGACCAGGTAGTACATTTTGTTCGGGTTCACATACTGGCCGGCCAGTGTCTTGATTTGGTTTAGCGACATCTCCTTCACCAGTGCCTCTCTGCGTTTGGCGTAATCCTTGGGCCAGCCGTAGGTGCTGATGTTGTTGAGCAGATTCAATTTGGCACTCATGGTCTCAAAGGCCCGTGCATTGCTCTTGATCAGGAAACCCTTGGTAACCTCCAGGTCCTGCGCCGAAAAGGTAGGTCCGTAGTTCTGCAGAATCTGCCGGATCAAATCGGCGGACTCAAAGGTGACATTGGACCTTACTCCACTCTGGATCACGAAAGGGCCCGGAAGGGAAGAACCCGAGAAGGAGGAGTTGATACCGTAGGTATAGCCTTTGCCTTCTCTGAGTTGTTGCGTCAATTGCGAAGCGAAGCCGCCGCCACCCAGAATATAGTTCATCACCTGTGCGGAATAAAAGTCTGGGTGCGTAGCCGGGAGCGCCATATACCCAAACCGCAACACCGACTGTTTCGCGCCAGGTACATCATAGAAGTACACCTTAGAGGCAGCAGGGGCCGTTGGTGTTTGGTACTGCGGGAACCGCACCTCTTTGGTTTTCCAATTCTGGTTCAGGCCGGCCAACGAGTTCATGACTTCCTGTTGGTCCACGGCGCCCACCACCTGGAACGTAGCCACCGAAGGTGACAGGTTAGCGGCGTAGTACTTCTGGAGATCAGCTAAAGTAATGACCTGTACCGAGGCCTCGGTGCCCAGAATATTGCGTGACAGAATGTGTTCCTTCCCGAAAAGCAGCTTCCGGAAGCTGTTATCCGCAAGGGAGTTGGGGTTGGCTTTCTGCTGTTTTATCTGGCTGGTCACCTGCTGTTTGGTCAGTTTGAATTCCTGCTCGTCCCAGCGGGGCTCCAGTAGAATCTCCTGCACCAAGGCCATGGTGGGACCGTAATTTCGGGCCAACGTACGGCCACTGATGGTAAAGCCTTCCTCGCTGGCATTGATGCTGATGGAGGCACCCAGCGCTTCCATGGTTTCCTCCAGTTGTTGGGTGGTCTTGTTTTTAGTGCCTTTCAGGAGCAGTTCAGAAAGCAGGTTAGAGACCCCTACTTTGGAGGAGTCTTCCAGCAGCAGGCCGCCGTTCAAGCGCAGGTTAAACTGTACCAGCGGCACCTCGCGGTCTACAATGCCCAGCGTTTTGAGGCCGTTTTCTAATTTTCCTTCCCAAACGTTGGGTACTCTGGTTTCAGGGGACTTGCCGTAAGGCGGTTCTACCGTGCGGTCAAAGCTGGAAGGCGTGCGCGGATAATCGGCTTTGGCTGAGGCATCGAACTTTTCCTCGGCACCTTCCACAATCTTCTCTTCCACCACGCTGGCTTTCTGTGAGCCCTTAAGTACCAGATTCGCCTGGCCCTTCGGCACGAAACTGGTAACCACGTAGGGTTTTCCTTTGAGGTACTGCTGATACACCCGCATCACATCTGCCCGGGTCACGGCCAACATGTTCTGGATGTCTTTGCTGATGAACCCCGGGTCACCCGCGAAAATCTGGTATTGGGCCAACTGGAACCCTTTGCCTTGCACACTGGCTAACCCGTTGTAGAAGCTTACCTCCTGGGCGGTCTTGATCCGGTTGAGGTCTTCGTCTGAGAAGCCTTCTTTCTCGAACTTCAGGAAAGCCTCTTCTACGGCCGCGTGTACCTGGTTCAAGTCCACTTTTTCATAGCCCCGCACGCTCAGCATGAATTGACCGGCCAACTCGGCGCTGCTCTGGTACATGTTCACCCGGCCTGCCAATTGTTTCTCATCTACGATCAGTTTGTTGAACGGCGCCTTTTTGCCATCGGCCAGCAAAGTGGCCAGGGTTCTGAGGGCGTAGGAATCTTTATGGTAGGTGTAGACACTAGGCCAGGCCATGGTCAATTCAGGTAAGCGGGCGAAATTATCCTCGTGGTACAGCTTTTTGGTCTGCGCCAAAGTCACCGGTTTTTTCTCCAGAGCCGGGATCTTTTCGCCTTTTTTGATCTCCCCGAAATATTTCTGCACCCACGCTTTGGCTTGGGCAGGTTCAAAGTCGCCTGAAACTACCAGAGTAACGTTGTTGGGCACGTACCAGCGATGATAGAATTCCTTTACATCGGCTAGGGTGGCATTCTGAAGATCCTCCAGCGACCCGATTACCTGCCAGTGGTACGGATGGTCTTTGGGGTACAGGTTCTGGTCGATGACGTAAGAGGTGTTGCCGTAAGGAGCATTGTCATAGCTTTAGCGCTTCTCGTTTTTCACCACTTGTTTCTCTTTAGAAAGCACCTGCTCCGTGACGGTGTTGATGAAAAAACCTAGTTTATCGGCCTCGGCCCAAATCATTTTCTCCAGCGCGTCGTTGGGCACGGTTTGGTAATAGTTGGTACGGTCGCGGTTGGTAGATCCGTTGGCCCCTGAACCGCCAATGCGGGCGCTCATCTTGTCAAGACCGCCTTTTCCTAGGTTCTCCGACTCCAGAAACAGCAGGTGCTCAAATAAGTGGGCGAATCCGGTCCGGCCTTCCTTTTCCCTTGCCGATCCCACGTGACTGGTGAGGGCCACCGCCACCACCGGATCTGATTTGTCCACGTGGAAGACCACGGTTAGGCCATTGTCCAGGGTGAACTTCTCAAAATCTACCTGAAGGTCTGGTTTAGCGGTTTTGGAGGCGCTTTGCCGCTGACAAGACAGCAGCACGGACGCTGTAAGGAGCAATAAGGTAATACGATGGTGAAATTTCATGAAGGGGTTAGGTTTTGTATGAAGCGGTTTGATTGATGATTCACTGGTGAGCACAGCAAGTGCTTCTCTACCGCCAAGACAAAGGTAACAGAGTTTTAAAATACCGAAAGCCCAGATGAGAAGCGATTATTTTGATCCAGGTGCAGCACTTAAGCCAGGGAATAAGTTTGGGAGAAAGCCTAGAAATCTAAGGAAAAGGATAGAAGAAGGATGAAAATGGCTACGGGCAGCAACTGTGTTTTAGGCCTAATTTGTAGAAAACGGCCTTTAAACACCGTTGCTGCCCAGAGATGAGATTAGTTTGTCTGACCTGCGATTTTATACAACTCCGGCAGGACCCTCTCCCCGAAAAACTCTATGTATTGTTCTTGCTCCAGGTTCACGTTGTGAAGGTGCAGGTTTGTAAACCCGAGTTCCAGGTCCTGGGCTAGCCAATCTAAGTGCTGCTGCGCGCTGTCAGAGATGCGTACGTGCGGTTCCAATTCATCTGGTTTTACCATACTGCCGGCGGCATCAAACCCTTTTACCGTGGGAATATCTGAGAGGAGGGAAGAGGGGAAAACGTTGTTCCGCCATTGCTCGTGCGCTCCCTGCCGGGCTTTCTCCGGAGACTTGTCATAGGATAGCTGAACCTTCAGGTGCATGGGTTTTCCTTCGCCGCCTCCTCTTTTAAAGGCATCTACCACTTCCTGCAGTTCCTGAGGCGGTTTAGATATGGTGATTAAGCCATCTGCCCAACCGCCCACCCATTCGGCTGTTTCTGGAGTGATAGCGGCGCCTAGTACCGGAGGCGTGTATCCCGGAAGCGTGTAGAGCTTGGCGTTTTCTACTTCCACCAATCCTTTATACGTCACGGTTTCTCCCCGCCAAAGCGCCCGCATGATGTCCACGCAGACCTTCAGGCGCTCATTCCGTTCCTGTTTGTTAGGCCAACGCTGCCCGGTTATTCGTTCGTTTAAAAACTGCCCGCTACCCGCCGCTATAAAGAACCGATGCTGGAACATTTCGCAGAGAGTAGCCACCTTTTGCGCCGCCACAGCAGGGTGGTAGCGCTGCCCCGGGGCGGAGACTACTCCAAACGGCAAAGCGGTAGCATGCATGGCCGCTCCCAGCCAACTCCAGGCATACCCGCTCTCACCCTGATTTTCGCTCCAGGGATAGAAGTGATCCGAAGAAAGAATGTTCCCAAACCCGGCCTGCTCCGCTTTTTGCACCAAAGTCAGTAAATAACTCGGTTTAAACTGCTCATGCGAGGCGTGGTACCCAATGGTGATGTCATTCTTTTCCATGGTAGGTCAAACTTTAGGAATGCTGGCGTTAAGGTATTCTTGGCCAGAAATAATGGTAGTTCTTCTTGTGATTTAAAAGAGAATTTTGCCCGGTTTTCAATAGCCTAAAAGGAACCTTACTGGCAAGTCAAACAAGGAGCACGTTGCTTTTCTTCTTTCCAGAGATGTACGGGCTGGTAAGGCAGGGGTTATCAGGATAGACTCATCGTAAATGAACGCTTTAGGCCTTGTTTACGGAAAAGGGCTCTAAAACAGTTTTAAGATTTGATGCCCTTCAACAGAAGTAACTGTTAATTCTAATCAGGCTCCTGATCTAAATCCTGAATCTCCTTTTTATAGGCGGTGGGTAGAATAATTGATTTCAGAAACCAGTCCAGTTTCAGGTGTCTGCTGACTTTGTACCCTTGGAGGAGAGGCGTGATAAGAGATATTTTCCGGAAACCGAGTAGTTCCTTCACCCGGGGGGGCACTACCAGTATCTGGGCTTCCAGAAGTAATCGGTACCTCAGGTTGCCCAAGTGCTTTTGGTATTGAAGAAACAGATCATGGGTATAGGAACTCATGACCAGGTCTTGCTGCAAATGCTCTTCCCGCATTAGAAGCCATTCTTCGAAAGACAGCGGAAGGCCTTGTAGGCCCATGCGATCACCTACGCGGTAAAAAACTGAAAACACCTCTGCTTTTTCCTGCGTGGTGAGTTCCCGTTCCATCACCTCAAAAGACCGGATAGAATAGTCAATGAGCATGAACAGCACATCTCGGTACGCCCAATCTGGGATGGAGGTCCCGCGTTTGGCTTCAACCGCCGAGTGGATGCTGGCCATTTTGTCGATGGTTTTATGGGCCATTTCGGTGGAAGAGTACACAATCTGCCGGGCATACGCTACGGTTGAAAAAAGCCTACCCAATGGATCGGCCGGAAGACGCCCGGTAAAGTAGAGCCAATCCACCGCCTTATTCAGCGCAAACTCAGCCGATGCTCCCGCAAAAATGAAAAGCACGGTGTCGCCTTTCCCCCAGATTTCTCGCACCACCGATCCTTTTTCTACAAAATACTGGTTGGTTTTCTGCTTCGTCATGACTTTGGGTTTCGCTGCGGTACCTTTATTCCTGTGCTCTCCAGAAATACGAGGGACCTTTCTTTGGGGTAGGTACTTTGTGGATAAATGTTTCTACTCTCAGTTTAAGCAATTTATATACTAAATGAGAAAGGTCATTTCTCCAAAATGGAAAATCTGTTGTGTCCCACATCTAAGGGCTATACCTTTGTTAAAAGCTACAATTTTATATACAAGTTGATTTATTCCATTATACAGTAGAGTATCCAATACTAAATTTTTGAACCTTCCTACCCCGTGTTAAATCCCGAAGTTGATGTTTGTGTGCTTATTCCCTGTTATAATAACTTAGGGGGCTTGTTGAAGTCTTTGCAAAGCATCTCTTATCCTCTGGATAAATTATGTGTGGTGGTGGTGGATGACGGCAGTAGTATAAAGGTGCAGGAAGAACTGTTGCCCTCTTTCAATGAAACAGGTTTTAGGATTTATGTGGTCAGGTTGCCCCACAATCAAGGAATAACTAAGGCGTTAAATGCTGGCTTGCAATGGATTAGCAATCATCTTAAGCCAAGGTATATTGCCCGGTTAGATTGTGGCGATACGTGCCAGAAGGAGAGGTTCTATAAGCAAGTAACGTTTCTGGACCAAAATCCTGGCGTTGGGCTACTTGGGACCTGGTGTATCTTTCAAAACCCAGATGCTGGTTTCAAATACACCTATACCACTCCTACCAGCCATGCTGAAATAATTTCAGAAATGTACTTCAGAAATGTTTTCATTCACCCAACGGTCATGTTCCGGGCAGAGTTAATTAAGGTAACTGGCGGATATTCTTTAGATTATCCATTTGTTGAGGATTATGCCCTGTTTTTTGAAATGTTGCACAAAACAAATGGAGCGATTTTAGATGAATTTTTAGTTATCTGCGAATTAAACCCAAACGGTATTTCCATGTCTAACCGCCGGCAGCAATTACAAGGCAGACAGAAAGTAGTTTCAGTTTACGGAAGTAATTCCTTAAAGAAGTTGCTTGGAACTTGTAAGTTGCTGGGAATGAGAATTATTCCTTATAAATTGGTTCTGCTTTTGAAGAATAAAGTAAGTAAATAGAAGGCTGAAACCTCGGTAGAAAAAATAGTGGCTGAGGTTCTGTAATAAAAAACAAATGCTACTACTAATAGGGAATTGAATGATTTTATTACCAATCATGTTGTAAGGAAATATCAATAAAGCATACTTGAAAAGTATCAAGGTTATTATGAAGTAAATAAAATAAAATAGAAAAAGATAAGTTTTTTGTTTATGTCAATGGATAAGAACAAAAAGTACCTTTAAAAAATAGAGAATAGTATTTCTGCCAAGGTTTTATGGTTGTAAGGAATATTATCTATCTTTGGTACATTACTTTTTAAAGTAACAATAGTAAGTTTTAGTTCTGTATCCCCCAGGCTAATGAAAATAGTACACGTCATTGAACCCTTTGCCTCTGGAGTAGCTGTTTTTGTAAAGTCACTTACAGAGACAATGCCAGAAGACCTGCATATCATCATTCACGGTGAACGGAAGCAGGTTATGTCTGCCAAGGAGGTGAAGAGAACCTTTCCTAAACAGAACGTGCGCTTCATTCGATGGAAATCGGTTCAACGGTCCATAAATCCCTTCAAAGATTTTCTGGCGCTTACAGAGCTGCATTACATTCTTAAAAGGCTTTCTAAAAGAGGTTTTGTGGATGCTGTGCATCTGCATTCTTCTAAAAGTGGACTTTTAGGAAGGGTAGCCTGCAGGATGGCAGGTATAAAGAATGTGGTCTACACTCCAAATGGTGCACCTTTTCTTTCATCTGGTAACCCAGTAACTAACTTTTTGTTTAAGCAAATTGAAAAGTTTGGAAATGGGGTAGGCGGGAAAGTGGTTTGCTGCTCTGCTTCAGAATTGAATGAGTATCAGAAAATAGGCATCAACGCTAGTTTCATCAACAACGGGGTGTCCTTAAAAGAAACCTCAGGCTCAAAAACGCTTCAAGTCAAAAAAGAGAAATTCCAGGTAATCACTACCGGACGGATCGAGGCACAAAAGAATCCTGCCTTATTCAATAGTATTGCCTCATTTTTTGAAGATTACGAGCAAATAGAATTCATATGGGCCGGTGATGGAAATGAAAGGGCGGCTTTGAATTCTAAGAATATCATTGTAACAGGTTGGCAAGATCCCCAGACCATCAAAGAAATGGTAGGGCAAGCCGATGTGTTTATTTCCACATCCCTGTTTGAAGGACTTTCCTTTAGTGTTCTGGAGGCTTTAGCGCTAAGGAAGCCCGTGCTCCTGAGTGACTGTGTCGGGAATTCTGATATTATCAGAACTGGGCTTAACGGCGATGTTTTTAGTAATGAGATTGAGGGGATTGCCAAGATCCTAGATTATTTTAATAATCAGGAAATGTTGACTGTCATGGGGGAATATTCATATGATATCTGTAGTTCTAATTTCGATGTAAATATGAATTTTCAACAATATAAAACTACTTACCAGAGTTTTGAAAGAACAGTAGTGCAAGATTGATAAGTAACAGAAGGTTATTTTTTAGAATACTATTAAAGTTTAAATAAATGAACGATTTGATTCCAATTAAGAGGCTTATACCTGAATCTGATTCCTTAGAAAGTATCCATCATACCTTAAACCTTATCAAACTTCAATTCTTAGAGGAGTTATCGAGTAAACAGGATTTGCTTGATAAGAAAGAACAGGAAATAAATACCTTAAAAATTGCCTTAGAAGAGAAGAACAAAGCCATTGAAGAGTTGAATCTGAAAGTTGCCCAAGTGGAAAGGAACAATGAAGGCAACCGACAGTTGAATAGAAAGCTCATCAATGAACTCGTGAGAAAACAACAAGATATAGAGTGGTACAAGAGAACGTACGAACAAAGAAGTTTTCTTGGAACCATCAAACAAAGAATTTTAGAGAAGTTGTTTTAATTCCATCTTTCTTTTTAAGGGTTCATGTCTTTCCTTTTGCCTCGTTTTTATAAGAAGAGTCAAGCTCAAAAGGCAACTACTAAAGTAATTGCTGTTCAATCAAAGTGTTTTCAAAAGTGGAGTTTACCGGCGAGAGATTTATTCCAAGTAGTGAGTTGTTAAATGATGAAATTGGTGTAGAGCATCTTCACCGGTATTACACAGTATTAGACCAAGTTACAGATAAAATAGTCTTAGATATTGCATGCGGCGAGGGATACGGATCAAATATCCTGGCTAAAAAAGCTAAGAAAGTTTTTGGGGTTGATATTGACCCCACCAGTGTAGAGTATGCTCAATCTACTTATGAAAGTAAACTTCAAAACCTTAGCTTCCTACAAGGCTCAGTTGAAAAGATCCCCCTTGCAGATAGTTCTGTAGATATTGTTATCTCCTTTGAGACAATTGAGCATGTTGATGAAGCAACTCAAAACGCTTTCTTAAAGGAAGTAAAACGGGTGTTGAAAGAGGGAGGTAGACTTATAATTTCTACACCCGATAGAGTTAACTATTCTGAAAGGTATTCTTACAAGAACGAATTTCATGTGAAGGAATTTAGTTCAGATGAATTTCATCAGTTCCTGGCTTCCTATTTCAAGAACGTAGAAACCTTTAACCAAGGGTTTGAAATTGTTAGTGCCATCACTGCTCCCAACTCCTCGGCCTCACGTTCCATAAAGGTTTGCGATTGGAAGAAGACCCCCATTTCCCCATCTAGAAAATACCTGATCTCTGTTTGTAGTGACACTCCGGCCCAGGAGGCATCAGATATTACCTCGGTAGTCTTTCATGTAAATAAAAACTACCTAGACGTAACCGATAAGATAACCCATAATGAAGCCCATATCCTGGAACTAGGTGCGTGGGGTAAATCTTTGGATGAAGAAGTTCTAGAGAAAAATACCTATATCCACAGCCTTCAGGATGAGCTTTCAATTCAATCCGAAGCCGTTAAAAATCTAAAAAGTGAAAGGCTCCAAATGGAGGTCTCTTTCCAGGAGAAAGAATTACTTTTTCAAAAGACTTTACAAGACCTTTTAGCTTTAAAAGAGGAAAATACCCGGCATGAGCAGAAGATAGCTCAGCTTTCCGCAGAACTTAGTGACAACCAACAAACCGTTCAGGGGCTGAAACAAAAAATACACAGCCAATACCAGGAAATTGATGCTTTATCTGGGCGACTTCAGGAAATCTATGTTTCCGAGGGCTGGAAGCTGTTGAGTGTTTACTACCATCTGAAAGGGAAGGCTTTACCCGAGAATTCAAATAGGTACAGAGTTCTAAAAAAGGCCATCAATTCCATTCGGGGGAAGAAAGAAGATGAGGTAATTACCTTATCCCCCAGAGTTGGTCAAAAGGTAGGGGGCCTTCAAAAGGAGCCGATCAAAAAAATCACATACACTCCTTTTGAATTGCCTTTATTTGAGAATCCGCTAGTTTCTATCATTATCCCAGCCTACAATGCTTGGGAAATGAACTACCAGTGCATTCATTCAATTAAAGAAAATTCCCTTGGAGTCAGTTATGAGGTAATCCTGGCCGATGATGGCTCCACGGATGAAACAAAGAACATAGAGAACTACATCAGGAACATTAAACCCATTAGAAGCGGAAAGAACCTGGGTTTCCTGCAGAATTGTAACAATGCAGCCACTTTTGCTAAAGGGAAATATGTGTTGTTTTTGAATAACGACACCGAAGTACAACCTGGTTGGCTAATTGCTCTTACAGATCTAATGGAGAAAGATGCTTCCATTGGGATGGCCGGCTCAAAGTTAATTTACCCTGATGGCCGATTGCAGGAGGCAGGTGGGATCATTTGGAATGACGCTTCTGGTTGGAATTTTGGGCATAGACAAGACCCAGATTTGCCTCAATTTAACTATGTAAAAGAAGTAGACTACGTTTCTGGAGCCAGTATCATCATTAGGAAAAGTCTATGGGACGAACTTGGCGGCTTTGATGAGCGCTACATACCTGCTTACTGTGAAGATTCAGATATAGCTTTCGCTATTAGAGAGAAAGGTTATAAGGTAATATACCAACCTTTGTCTGAGGTGATCCACTATGAAGGGTATTCTCACGGGAATGATAGGGAACAAAGTGCCATCAGTTCTATTAAGGAATACCAAAAGATCAATAATCAAAAGTTTTTTGAGAAGTGGAAGACGGTTTTACAAAGAGACCAATTTCCTAATGCGGAAAACGTCTTCTGGGCTCGTGAAAGAAGCGGCCAAAAGAAAACGGTGCTCATGATTGACCATTATGTGCCGCAATATGACAAAGATGCCGGGTCAAGAACCACCTTTGGTTATCTAGAACTTCTAGTGAGCCTGGGTTATAATGTCAAGTTTCTGGGAGATAATTTTTACAAGCATGAGCCGTACACCTCGGTGCTTCAGCAAATGGGGGTTGAAGTGCTTTATGGCCTTTGGTGGCATGAGAATTGGCAGCAATGGTTTTTGGAAAACAGTGACAAATTTGATTACATCTATTTAAACCGGCCACATATTTCTATAAAGTATATTGAATTCATAAAACAGAATTCAAATGCCAAGATTCTATATTATGGTCATGACTTGCATTTTTTAAGAGAACAGAGGAGGTATGAGGTAGAAAAAGACCCTGCTATTCTAAAGGAAGCCAAAAAATGGAAGGAGACGGAAACGTTTCTGTTTGATCGCAGTGATATTATTCTAACGCCTAGCGAAGAAGAAAAAAAGATTATTGCAGCTTTAAGCCCTAATTACAATGTACATGTAATTAGGCCTTTTATTTACAATAGCTTAAATGAACCTGTTCTGAACTTCTCTAAAAGAAGGGATCTCCTATTCGTAGGTGGCTTTGGGCACAAACCTAATGTAGATGGAGTCTTATGGTTTGCGAAAGAGGTGTGGCCTAGTATAAAGAAAGAAATCCCTGAGGCAAAATTCATCATTATCGGTTCTAACCCTATAGAACAAATAAAAGAGTTGAATTCTCCAGAAATCCTTGTAAAAGGCTTTGTAAGTGATGAAGAGCTGGAACGTGCCTATCAAGAGGCTAGAATGGTGGTAGTTCCATTACGCTATGGTGCAGGGGTAAAAGGAAAGCTAGTCGAAGCAATGCATTTTGGGGTGCCTTTGGTAACCACAACTGATGGAGTTGATGGTTTGCCAGGAGATGTTTCCTTTATCAGGCCAGAAAATGAAGCAGATCAACTTGCAAAACAAGTTGTAAAGTATTACCAGTCGGAAGAGGCCTTAAAGCAATTAAGTAGATTGGAAGTCAATTATATCAAAGAGTTCTTTTACAAGGAGGCAGTAAGTAAGGTGCTAAAAGAAGTGCTTGAAACCACCAAAAACTTTGCTTGATAATGGTTTTTGATAGGTTTAGTTGGTGTAAAATCAAATAAAAAAAGAGTTCTCTCGCTTTCAGTAGCTTAAAGGGTTGCAAAGAATTAGAATATGGATTTAAGAGAAATAGCTTTAAATAAAAGCCAAAAAAGACACCCTTGGGAATTGGCAAGGATAAGAGTTATAAAACATTTTATCAGGGGTTTAAAGAAGGAGTATGGGAAAGAACTTACTATCCTAGACATAGGAAGTGGGGATTCTTATTTGATAAAAGAATTGTCAGAGGAATTTAAAGAAGCTTCTTTTTATGCGGTAGATATCAACTACGATGATGCCTATTTGGTTAAAACCAATAGCGAGTTTGCTTCTGAAAACAGGAAAATTAGGGTTTACCAAAGCCTAAGTGCTGCAGAGGCTGAAATTCAAAGTAAAGTTAATTTAATTTTATTGCTTGATGTAATAGAACATGTTTCCGATGATGTGCTTCTTCTGAGTGAGTTAGCTAAGTCTCCCAGGGTTGATGAAAAAACAAACTTTCTTATTACAGTGCCTGCCTATCAAGCATTGTTCTGTTCACATGATGTATTTTTAGGGCATTATAGAAGATATAATAATACTCTGTTGCGTAAAAATATTTCTAAAGCAGGTCTTCAAGTTGCAGAATCAGGTTACTTCTTTACGTCACTTTTAGCTCCAAGGTTTTTACAGGTTTTTTTAGAAAAGAAGTTTACTCCTGAGAAAGAAGTTACTGGAATTGGGAATTGGGATGGTAATAGATTAGTAAGTAAGGTTTTTGAAAATATACTTTACTTAGATTTTAAAATGTCAGATTTGGTGAAAAAGCTAGGAGTAACCCTACCTGGTCTTTCAAATTATGCTGTATGCAAAAGACTTGTATAATTATTCCTTGTTATAACGAAGAGTTACGCTTTGATTGCAACCAATTCGTAGAATTCCTTGATTCAAACAAGATATTTGACTTTTGTTTGGTAAACGATGGAAGTTCTGATGGTACTCAAGAGATTTTGTCCCATCTTTCCTCATTAAACGAGGATAGAATTAGGGTAATCAATCTGCAGAATAACCAAGGAAAAGCCGAAGCAATAAGGAGCGCCTATTTAGAATGTATAGAAATCGGTATCTATGATTATATTGGATTTATCGATGCCGACTTTTCTGCACCCCTGAGTGAACTTAATCACATCTTATCTCTTTTTGATGGTAATTTAAGACACGGGATTATTGCGGGATCAAGAGTCAAAAGATTAGGGGCGACAATTGAAAGGAGTTCTCTTAGACATTATTTGGGAAGAGCATTCGCTACAATCGCTAGTATAATACTGAAATTGTCAATCTATGACTCACAATGTGGGTTAAAGTTAGTAAGGGTTGATTACGCGAAAGAGTTGTTTAAAGATCCTTTTCTTACAAAGTGGCTCTTTGATCTTGAACTTTGGCTTCGCTTAAGGAATATGATCGGTTATGAACTTACCTGTCAAGAAACAGTTGAAGTGCCCTTGAATGAATGGAAAGAGAAAGGTGGTTCTAAGATAAAAATGAACAGTTTTTTGACTGTACCATTTGATTTGATCAGGATTTATTTAAAATACAACAAGCTTGTTTTAGATTCTTTTGAAGTGCCTGTAAAGGCTCAAAAAGAATCTGTATTAAGTTAACATCGCTTATTTACAAAAATGCCATGAATTTTGTTGGTTTAACAGGCCTCAATAATAGTAGTAAGATAGAAAAATTTCTTTTTTATATTACGTTGATTGCTGTTCCCTTTATTATTTATTATTATTTCTTACCCTGGAAAACTAATACAATCTATGGTGATGATTTAATCATGTTTAGAGATCATTATGTTCTTAAAACATTTAATGAAAGAATCCATTGGCATTTAGCTTTTCAAAAATACAGGCCAGTACATGGGCTTGTAATGAATTTTGTAATTGAATGGTTCGGAAAAGATATAAATGCATATTATATTTTTAATATAGTAATTCAAACTATAATCACTTTTGTGTTCGCTTTAATATTGAATTTATTTTTGCGATCTCCTTTGTTTTCACTTTTGTTTAGCCTTGTTGGAGGTTTATCCAGATTTGCTTTCTTTAATGTTTCACAATTATTGAATGGTGGTGCTTTGGAGGGTTTGGCAATGGTGTTTTTTCTCCTGTCACTATACTATTTGTTGAAGGTTCAGATAGCTGTTGATTTAACGGAGAAAAGAAAACGAAACATTATTATAACTTCTATTTTGTTTTCCAACTTAGCGTTGTATACTCATGAACGGTATGTTGTAATATTTCCTATTATCGCTTTAGTTATTCTAATTGCACCTAATCTTTTATCTTTTTCTTTAAGAAAAAGGGTTCTGTTTGGTGTTTTATCTTTTGCTTCTATTCTAGTAAACGTTTTAATCAAGGATATTTTCTTCTCCATGCCTTTCTTTGTTGGTACAGGAGGGGCAAATATGTCTTTGTCTATTTCTTCTGCTTTAAATTATTTAATGGAAGGAGTAGTGTCAATTCTGCATTTCAATATTGGCCCTGAATATCTTGTTGGTGTAAGCTTTTTCTCTCTTTCTATATGGTTTAAATGTATAGTATTTGTTTTGGTTTTAGGTTGTTTGTCTATAATGATCCTTTTTGTTAAAGATTCATTTAAGAAGATTATAGATAAAAATAGAAGTTTTAAAAATGTTTTATTTGCATTTTTAACTTTGATTCCCCTTTTCTTTATTTTGTTGTTGCCGGCTATAGTAACAATAAGGCTTGAGCAAAGGTGGCTTCAGGCCTCCTTGTGCATTTTTATTTTATTATTTACAATTGCTCTGGCTAATATTAACTTTCAAAATAAAACCCTGAAGAATGCTTCATACTTAATGTTTGTATCATTGTTTTTATTGGTTGATTATAACTATTTAGCGAAAGGGGTAAATTATCTTTATTTAAAAGATTCAGAAAGAATTGCCTATAATTTTCAACAGGCAATGGAGGATGAAACCATTAAATTTGATACTGATAAAGTTTATATCTGGGAAAATAAAATAGATTTGAATTATGAAAATTCAATAATTTGGAGCCTGGCAGAAGGTTATTTGTTTTCCTTCTATCAAAATGAAAGTAAAGAGATTGCTTTTGTAGATTCTACTTACCAAAAGCAGAATGCTTTAATGGGTGCTTTCATAGATAAGGAACCTGGTTCAGAACAAATAGTTCTCTTACATAGTAAACTTGTTGATTTAACAGATGATTACTTGTCTGATTCTTTAAAATCTTTTAAATCTTTAGGGTTAGAGAAGTTTATGGAATTAGAAAGTAAAAAAGCATCCTTGAGACGATATAAGCAAGATTCACTTTTAATTACTGTGAATGATTTCAATTCCTATGCTGTAAATGGGTTTTATGAAAATGAAAATGGGATACGTTGGACTAATGGCAATTCAACGATAGATCTGCTTGGAAATTTTCCTGCTAAAAAGTTGTTTCAAGTTGAACTTAGTACATATCTTCCCCCTGCTTTCAAAGAGCTTACTCCCTCATTAACTTTAATAGATGATTACTATAAAGAAATTAAATCGGATTCATTGACTAAAAGTGGTGATAAGTTTGTTTATAGCTTCAATTTTTTGCGACCAGTAAAAGTTAGGAAAATTCTAATCTCAGCCAAAAAGGTAAAAGCCACCCCGCCGGATACTAGAGTCTTATCCTTTCCTTTTATTAGTTTAAAGATGAAATCAAAAAGCTTGTAATTAATTATTTGGATTGTTTGCGTTCTCCATCAAATAATCAAGTTTTAATTTTAAATGCTGAATTCTAGTAAACTCCTTAGTTGAAGAATGTTTTTTCTTGGTAAAGTGGTGATAGTTTAATAAGAATATCCGGGTTAATCTTAGTTTTATTCCTTATCTGCCCAATTGATGGTTACAATTTCAAAAAAGACTATAAGATTGCCTTTTTTGTATTTAATAACCTTTTTTTATTTGATAAACAAATTTAAATATGGATGCTTGTGTTTGCCCAGTTTGTCATTCTTGTTCAGGAGAGTTGTTTCAAGAGGTTAACCAACACAATTATTTCCAATGCCAGTCCTGTGACGTTCTTTTTATTTCTCCAGAAGTATTGGAGAACATGGATAATGGAACGTTCCTGATCAATTATAATAGCAACTACTGGCAAGAAGAGTTAAAAGCCGCCAAAGAGAGATCATGGGGGACTGCTTTGGCCAGAACCGCTGAAGTTTTTCTATATTCTAAATTGCCCATTACAAAATTCATTGATATTGGATCTGGGCCCGGATATTTTCTAGATGCTATAAGTTACCAGCTACCATCTTCAAAAGAGATATTTTATGCTGCGGAGCTTTTTCCACCGGCCGATGAGTACTGCACTAAAAGCCCCAACTATCATAAAGGAGACATCTTAGACCTGAATTTTCAATTTGATGCCGGATGTTGTATCGAAGTGATTGAGCACCTGACACCAAAGATGGTAGAGTCTCTTTTTCAGAGTTTGGCAATGAAATCCAAGCCCAACTCTATCTATATTTTCAACACGGGTTTAGTAGAATACATCAAAAACGAAGATCCAGGTTACTTGGACCCCATTGTTAGGGGGCATGTGATGGGTTGGTCTCTAAAAGCCATTCAGTTTTTGGCTGAACCAATTGGCTTTAACATCATCCCTATCCCGGGCAAGACTTGGGCATTTATTGCTGAGTTTCAGCCCAACCATAACGCTGAACTTCCTATAACAGATAGGATATGGAGTGCTCTGCCAGAAAATAAAGAAATATTATCAGATAAAGCTACCGGAAATTTAATGTATGTTCTGGGGTTAGATACGACCAGAGCCTATCTTTAGGAAAAGTGGAAAGCAATGTTCTTTACAAAAGGGGACCCTTTGAAAATATGATAGAGGAGCCCCTGTTTTCTGTCTTTCTTCATTGCTTCTATGAGGTGGAGGAAATTCTGGAAAAGCTCCAACCTTTAGAAGCTTTCTATCCTTATTGGCTGTTTCTTAACTCAGTGATTCAATCAAGACATTTTGAAAAGTTTTCGTCAAGTAGGTTTGCTGATTTACAAATCCAAAATATAATTCATAGAAGATCAACAAATGTTGGGAAAGACATAGGAGGGAAGTTGGTTTTAATGGATGCTTATCTAAGATTGGGTATAAAGACAAAGTACCTGGTTTTCGTTCACGACAAGAAAAGTCCCCATCTAGCAGATGGAAGACAGTGGTTCAATAATCTTATCAGAATTATTCATCCCCCGGTAGTTAAGAGTATTCTTGAGGCTTTTCAAAAGGATGCCAGAATTGGAATTGTCGCTTCAAAAGGCTCGGTCATGAAAGAAACAAATTCCCTAGGCCGCTTCCAAAGCAACAATGGACAGGTGCTTTCTGGGTTACAAGAGAGGTATAATATCTACCCGAAAGATCCTTCCTATGTGGCCGGAACCATGTTTTGGGTAAAGTCTGAACTTTTTACTCAATTTTTTTCGGTATTTCCGCCTCTTGAAATTAGAGCAAGTCTGGAAGAAGGGAACGTGTTAGATAACGAAGCCGGCACTTTTACGCACTCTTGGGAGAGACTCTTGTCCTGGATAGTCACATCCCAAGGGTACTTTATAAAAGAGGTATGAGGCTACTGGATGACATTTGTTTCATTTTAAAAGAAGGAACAGACCTCCTTAAAAAGGGTTCTGCTGCTTTCCCATCAGGTATTCACTTCTCCTTGTTGATTGATAAGAGTAATCTGATTGATATCTCTAGTATCTATAAATATATAAGCTCTAGTTCTTCACCATTTAAATTTTCCTTAACCTTTAACCTGAGTTTACCAGACCTACAAAGTGTTTCCCCCTTTACTTTAGCTGCCTTCTTTTTTCTGCCTAATTACAAATTGTTAGATGGAAAACCGGTTATTAACCTTTTGCCTTCAAAGGAAGGGAATTCCAAATCAACCCAAAATCTATTAGAAAAGATATCTACAGAGCAAAGGTTTGGTGGTGTTGCTTGTAATAAGCTAACTTTGTATAACCACCTTGACTACACTGGGAGCAATAATCAGCGGGTAGAAAATCCTTCTGAGGCCATCCGCAGGATGGTTTTTGACCGGGATTGGTTGAGGGAAGAAAGTGACTTTGTGGGGGCTACTATTAGCTCAACCAACGAGATGGAGGATTTTGTTCAGGAGCTCAAAAAGTCTGAATGTGAGTTTCAGGAGGTTAACCCTCAAGTCTACTCGCTTTTAGTGGCAAGAAAGGAGTTGTTCAGGGAGGTGGAGAGTCTTAAAATTAAAGTCCAACACCTTGCCGAAGATTTAAATAATGAAAAAACCTACAATGCTTTTCTAAAAGAAAACCATCAGGCAAAACTTCTACAGGAATACTATGACCATGAGTATGAAGTTCTGCCCACCTGGTTTAAGCGGTTAGGTCATATTATTAAGTTTATTACAGGTAAAAGGAGGCTCTTCCTCTAATTATTTTATTCCATATTATATTTTGAATTACTGGCTTCTTACCACAGAGTATCCTCCTTTCTTTGGCGGCGGAATTAGCACATATTGCTATCATACAGCGAAAATGTTAATTAGCGATGGCCACAAGGTCTCAGTATTTGTGAACGATAGCTCTGTTAAGAATACTATTACTGAGATAATAGAGGGAGTAAGGCTAATCCGCTTTAATCCTAATCAGACAGGGGCCTCATCACATCTGGGGCACGTGACTAATATCAGTTATGAGTTTGCCGCCATTGTTCAATCCTTTATAGCACAAGAAGGAGCGCCGGATATCATTGAAGCCCAGGAATACTTGGGTATAGCCTATTACCTTCTCCAATTTAAGCACCTGCACTATCCCTGGATCAAGAATATTCCTGTTGTTATTACCATGCATTCTCCATCCTTTCTTTATATGGAGTATAACCATGTTCAACAATATAAATACCCTAATTACTGGATTTGCGAAATGGAAAGGTTCTGCTTGCAGGCAGCCAACCTGATCATTTCTCCAAGCCAGTTCATGGTCAGGGAACTGGCCGAAAGATTTCACCTTACCAACGACAATCTTGTCATCATTCCTAACCCGTATGAAATTCAAGACGTCGTTCTGCCCGAAACAGAAGGGGATCAACCAAGTGAAATCATTTTCTTTGGGAAGCTTACTTTCCAAAAAGGAGCCTCAAAACTGTTGATGTACTTCAAAGAGATGTGGGATAATGGCTTTAACGAGCCTTTGTTCCTGGTGGGAGGCCAAGATATTGTGTATCATCCAGAGGGGAAGACCATGGGTGATCTGATAAGAAATAAATACAAGACCTATATAGAAAAAGGCCTCCTTAGGCTGGAGGATAGAATAAGCCCTTCCCAGATAAAGAGCCGTCTGGCTGCCGCCAAAGTAGTGATCGTTCCAAGTCTGAATGACAACTTGCCTTACGTGGTGTTTGAAATGATGGGGTTGGGTAAAGTAGTGCTGGCCTCCAAGCAAGGGGGACACTTTGAAGTTATTGAACCGGGAAAAGACGGCTTCATTTTCGATCACTATTCTCCAGAAACCTTTGCGCTACAGTTGAAGACCATTTTGGCCTTATCAAAGGAACAAAGAATAGCAATCTCGGAAAATGCTATTCAGAAGGTAAAAGAGAAATACAGTTTAAAGGCTATCTATGGGCGAAAGCTAGCTGTTCTCCAAAACCTCCTTAACCAAAAAGGAGAGAGCCAAACCTTCCCCTTTATCAGGAAGAGTGCTTCAGGCAGCATTCCCTTGGGAACTCCGGACAAAGAGGAGGTGGAAGGGCTACTGTCCATCGTTATCCCTTATTACAACTTAGGCGCCTATTTGGATGAAACGGTTACCTCGGTTCTGAACTCTACCTACGGCCAGAAGGAAATCATCATAGTAAATGATGGCAGTACGGATCCGTTAAGTAAATCGATCTTAGAAAAGTATCGGACTAAACTTGGGTTTGTGGTTCTAGACAAACCTAACCAAGGGCTTGCTTCGGCAAGGAACGCGGGTGCCCTTTATGCTAAGGGTGCTTTCTTGGCATTTCTAGATGCAGATGATAAGGTAGCGCCTGAATATTACACCAAAGCCATCAACGTTCTTGAAAACAAGGACAACGTGCACTTTGTAGGTGCTTGGACGCAGTATTTTGAGGGAGCTAAAGCAATTTGGCCTACCTTTGTACCAGAGCCACCTGTCATCTTATTTCACAACGTGGTTAACTCAAGTGCCTTGGTTTACAAAAGACAATCGTTCTTGAAGGGTGGCTTAAATGACGGTAAAATGCCTTTCCAAGGATTAGAAGATTATGACAGTGTTCTTTCTTTGGTGAACAAAGGGCTTTACGGAGTAGTATTGCCTGAGCCTTTATTCCATTATAGGGTTCGTAAAAGCTCTATGATCAGGAGCATTTCGGCTAATAAAAAGCTGTTGTTATATGAATATATAACAACGAAGTATCCTGAGGTTTATGGTGCCTTTGCCGCCGATGTCTTCAATTTGTCACTGGCCAATAAGTCAGTAACTGTTTTGGATAATCCTTCTCAGGATCAAAATCTTTTGGAGGGGCTTCCGGTTGGAGGGAAGTTATCTGCAAAAGCCATCTCCTTAATCAAAAGAAATAGTTTTGTGAAGCCCATCGCTTACAAATTATATAGTACCTTTTTTAAAAAATAATGTTTGCTCAAAGTACTATTACCTGGTTTAAGAAAAATAATAAATTTGAAAGGCTTTGGCTTCTGGCTAAAATCGAGTTTAAGTTGCGTTATTATGAAAATAGGCTTGGCTTATTCTGGGCGTTGCTTAAACCCATATTAGATATTGGTATTTATTACCTGGTATTTCAGGTGATCCTGAAACAGGATATTCCTGCATTTGCCTCCTATCTCTTTATTGGCCTTATTATTTATAATTTTTTCATTGAAAGTACTAGCGGTACCATTAGTCTGCTGCATACCAAAAAGTACCTGTACGAGTATAGTAACATGAATAAGTTAGAGATTTATATCTCAACATTAATGAGCAACGTGATAGGGTTCTCTTTCAACCTTATTATGTTCATGATTTTCTATACTTTCATTGAACCTGAATCTATAGGGTTATCTGTGCAGAATATCTGGATTATTCCTGTGTTTTTAAATGCATTCATTTTGGCATTGGGAATCTCCCTCATTCTATCCAATATATTCATTTATGCAAAGGATGTGACTCAGATTTGGCAGGTAATTGCAACCTTGCTTTTGTTTACCTCTCCCATTTTCTACAAGCTTGCCAGTTTCAAGCAGGCCCTGCCTTCATTTGATCGCCTGAACCCTATAGCCGGCATCATTATAAATGCCCGACGGGTAATGATGCAGGGAGTAGCACCAGATTTCAACCTGATGCTTTTTGATTATGGGTATGCTTTGGTATTTCTGATTGTAGGTCTCATTCTCTTGAATAAAATCGGATCAAAAGCTGCTGAAAAGCTATAATAATTGACATGGAGAAGACAATTGTGAAGAAGTCAATTGCTATTGAAGCAAAGAATATAAGCAAGACTTTCAAGATTTCGGAGGATAGCCATAACACGGTGAAACACCGGTTATTTAATATTTTCAACCCTCCCAAGACCAAGTATGTACCCGCCCTGAAGAACATGTCTTTGGAGATAATGCAGGGAGAATGCATCGGGTTGCTGGGTAGAAACGGGTCTGGTAAGTCCACCTTGATTAAGCTATTGGCCGGAGTTTACCCTACAGACAGTGGATATGTGAACATCAAGGGCACCACCATGCTCATGAACCTTGGGGTAGGGATGAGCCATGAATTAACCGCCCGGGAGAATATCTACGTTTCCGGCTCTGTGCTGGGACTGAAGATTAAAGAGATAGATGCCATCTTCAATCAGATTATTGAATTCGCGGAATTAGAGGGCTTTATTGATTCTAAGATAAAGTTTTTTTCCTCGGGAATGGTGGCCAGGCTGGGCTTTTCAATTGCTGTTAATGCTGGTGCTGATATTATGTTCCTGGACGAGATTTTTGCCGTAGGTGATGTCAAATTCCAGGAGAAAGCCATCAAAGTATTTGAGAGTTCATGGATTAAAGGCAGAACCGTTATTCTGGTAAGCCATAGCATGGATGTTATCAGACAGTATTGTAACAGGGCTGTGTTTATGAAGAATGGGGAGTTGAAGTTTGTAGGGGATACAGACAAAGCGATTGAAATGTATATGGATGATAATCAATAATAAAATATTATAAACTTCATTTATAGCCTGTTTTTCTAAAATTAATGTTAATCCGTTCAAAAGCTCCCCTGCGCTTGGGTTTAGCAGGAGGTGGTACAGATGTAAGCCCGTATAGTGATACCTATGGAGGAGCCATCTTAAATGCAACCATCAATAAGTTTGCCTACGCTACTTTAGTCCCGCTTACCACACCTAAGGTCATTTTCAAGTGTTTTGATATAGATAAAAGCGCCGTTTTTGAAGAGGTGAATTACTTTGCCATTGAAAACGAAGATTTTAGGTTAATTAAAGGAATTCATAACCGAATCAAGTCTGAATTCAACATTGATACTCCTCTTTATTATCAATTAGAAACCTTTGTGGATGCCCCTCCGGGCTCTGGATTAGGTTCCTCTTCTACCTTGGTGGTTGCTATTGTAGCGGCTTTCGCTGAATGGCTGGGTCTTCCTTTAGGAGAGTATGATATAGCACATCTAGCCTATAGTATAGAGCGGGAAGACTTGGGCTTATCTGGTGGCAAGCAGGATCAATATGCCGCTACGTTTGGAGGGTTCAATTTCATGGAATTTCATGCTGACCGGGTGGTGGTAAACCCTCTCCGGATCAAGGAAGAGTACATCCATGAGCTTGAGTTTTCGCTTATCCAGTACTATACCGGCACTTCTCGTCTGTCGTCCAAAATCATTGATGCCCAGGTAAAGAACGTGCATAACAAGTCCGTCAAGTCTATTGAGGCCATGCATTCCCTTAAAGCCCTTGCCTTTAACATGAAAGAGGCGCTGCTCCGGGGCAAACTGGACGAAATAGGAGAGCTACTGCATGAAAGCTGGATTTCCAAAAAGAACATGGCCGACGAGATTTCAAACCCGGTGGTGGATGAGATCTATGAAACGGCCATTAAAAACGGAGCTATTGGAGGGAAAATATCCGGGGCCGGCGGAGGCGGATACATGATGTTCTATGTCAGAAACAGCGCGCTCTACCCACTGATCAATAAACTAAACCAATTTGGGGGCCAGGTAGAAAGAGTCAACTTCTACAACCAAGGCGCCATTACTTGGAAAACAAAATACATTTAATATGCTAAATTTTATCTCCTCGAAGATACAAGAGAGTATTGACGTGAAAACGAAGCTGCTGCAAGACCAGCAACTATTAGAAACTTTAGAGAAAGTATCTGATTTGATTTCAAGCGCTTTCAAGGCAGACAAAAAAGTGTTTTTCTGTGGCAACGGAGGTAGCGCCGCAGATGCCCAGCATTTAGCCGCTGAATTTTCCGGTAGGTTCTACATAGACCGGGCACCCTTGTTTGCCGAAGCGCTTCACGTGAATACTTCTTACTTAACGGCCGTAGCCAATGACTACTCCTATGACGAGGTTTACTCAAGACTGATTAAAGCAAAGGGCAGAAAAGGTGACGTATTAATCGGAATCTCTACTTCAGGCAACTCTAAAAATATCATCAACGCCTTTAGAGAAGCCAAAAAGAACGAGGTGCTTACAATTGCCTTAACCGGAGAGAGTGGGGGAGCCATGAGAGAGGAAGTTGATTACCTCCTGAATGTTCCCTCCAATGATACTCCCCGTATCCAGGAATCCCACATCCTTTTAGGGCACATTATCTGCGAAATAGTTGAAAAGGAGTTATTCGTAAACAAGAATGACTGATGAGGCCATTGTTTTAGCGGGTGGCTTAGGTACCCGCCTTAGGTCAGTTGTCCAGGATGTGCCTAAACCCATGGCTGAGGTAGCCGGAAGGCCTTTCCTGGACTTCATCCTGTACAACTTGAAAAAGAACAACATCAAGAAAGTTGTTTTCGCTGTCGGACATAAACACGAAGTGATTCAGGAGTATTACCGCGATAAGTCCAAAAGCTTCGGCATTGAGATAGCTTATAGCATAGAGACGGAGTTGCTGGGGACCGGCGGAGCTATTTTCCAGGCGGCGCAACAAACCCAGAACGAAAGCTTCTTTATCTTAAATGGCGACACCTTCTTTGACGTTGATTTAGCAGCTTTATCTGAATTTGCCCAGGAAAGAGCCGCAGATCTAGCCATGGCCTTGAAAGTAATGCCCCTATCAGACCGCTATGGCAGTGTGGTTTGTTCTCCGGATGGCGAAATCGTGTCTTTTAAAGAAAAGGAGTTAGGAGTTAAGCAGGACCTTCTGATTAACGGAGGGGTTTACCACCTGAAGAAGAAGGTGGTAGAAAGCTCCGCTATGCCGAAAAAATTCTCCTTTGAGACCGATTTCCTGCAGAGAGAACTGTCTAAGTTCCGGGCGTACGGGAAATCATTCGATGGCACCTTCATTGACATAGGAATCCCTGAGGATTACCAATATGCCCAAACCCTCCTGAAAGATGCTATCCAGAAATAAACTAGATACCTTATTTCTGGATAGGGACGGGGTGCTAAACCGTAAAATAGACGATGGGTATGTCACCAACCTGGAGGAGATTGAAATTCTTCCGGGTATCCCTGAATTCCTCTCTCTGGCAGAGAAAAAATTTGCCAGAATAGTGGTCATCACTAACCAGCGGTGTGTAGGGAGAGAAATCATCACAAGAGATGAACTGGAGAAAATCAACCAGAAAATAAATGAATTAACTGGTAACAGAATCGCCCACTTCTTTTACTGCCCCCATTTAGACGAGGATCATTGCCCCTGCCGAAAACCTAAAAACGGCCTCTTCTTACAGGCAACCGAAAAATACCCCATTGACTTGAAAGCTTCCTGGATGGTGGGTGACTCAGAAACAGACCTGGTTCCGGCCAAGGGGTTGGGTTTGAAAACTGTCTTTATCTCCAACAAAGAAAGCCGCTTTGCAGATGTGAGGGTAAAAGACACGCAAGAGTTACTGGCGTCCTTCAATTTGCTTGCTTAAAAGGGAAAGTAAATCTTCAGAATTTGAGTATTCTTAAATCTGCTTCTCCAAGGTCTCCTGATTGGGTGTAGGGATGAGCACAAAAGGAATAAAGAATCCCACCAGCATTGTCCCGAAGTTTTTGCCAAAGTAAACTTCAGTAATCCAGGCTGCTGCAAAGGTCAGCAGGAAGAGCAAAGCCAGCCCGTTTTGGGTCTTGAACACAAACAACAAGGGCAGAATAAGCCACCCCAAAACAAATACAATAAGGCCAATTACCCCTAGGCTAAACAGAACATCCAGGTAATTGCTATGCACGTTTTTGTCTGTTTCAATGGCTATGTAGAAGTTCTTCTCTTTGTACTTTTCAAGAAGAACGGCATCCTTGTCGCCAAGATCCACTCCTTTGATGGGCTGGGATTTGAATACCTCCAATCCGCAGGTCCAGGCAGCCAACCGGAAATTAGCTCCATTCCATTGGTCAGGAGTAACCTCCATGTTGTAATGGCTTTCTTTGCCTCGGCTATCGAATTCAAATTTCTGGTAAGTGAGTTCCCGGTACCGGTTAAAGGTAGAGGGCATCAGTTTGTAAATAACCCCAGTCCCCACCACTAAAGTGATCACTAAAGCGAATCCAATTACTATTTTTCGCTCCCGGAGAATGTAATAGAGACTGAAGCAAAGGGTAGCTAGCAGTAACAAGGCAAACATTATTCTACTTGCTAACAAATAACTGAAAGCGAATAAAAACAAAATGGCTAACGAGGTGAGTATTTTATACTTTGTTTGGTCAAAGAAGAGGGATTTTGCGAATACATAGATGGCTAGGTTAACCGCTAAAGCCACATAAATGGACTGCTGTCTGGTGATGCCCGTTAAGGCATCATTGTAAAGGAATTCGGGGCGTTGAAAGTATCCTGATGTTTGAATGCTTGTTCCCAGACAAACCAATGCTACCAGGGTGGTGATTACGGCAAAGGAAAGCAGAACCTTTTCAATAAAGCTTTTCTTTAATTGAAGTAAGCCAATACTTGCTGGGAACAGAAGAAGGGGAAGTCTGATTTTAAGATGATGGAGCCCCCGGCCAATATCCTCTGAGAGGAGTGTGCTAATGACCAGAGCAACGAAAAACAAAAGCATTCCCATGATGTAGGGTCTTTGTTTTACGATTCCCCATTTCTCTCTAAGTGTACTAAATGAAAAGCTATAAACCACCAGCAAACCCGTAACCACAGAATTGATTCCGCTTAGGTGGGCAAAATAAAGGGAAACAATAAAAAGAAGGATCAAGGCGAACAGACCTTTTTCCTTCCTGGTCATTTCTTGCAATCCGATTAGCATAATGGGGTACGGGTATAATATAAAGGATAAAGCCTTGTGGAAATAGCTTAGTGGGTGGTCATATTCTGTTGGGTTTACTACCCAATTCATTTAAGAATAAGTTCTTCTTGCAAAAGTAACCATTGAAATCACTTTTATACCTTAGTGGAACATCTCCATTTATAGATTTAAGGTTAGATCAATGTGTTTTTGGATGGATAAAGGTTTTCAAGGGTATGAACATTGCCGCCTTAGGCTTTATGGCTCCTTGTGAATCTTTAGAATATCAAATAGGGCAAGGAGAGAAGAATCTTAAAAGTACTTGGTTTACTGGAGGACTTCTAAGCATGATGTAAAGCTTTCCATTCTAAGAGTTGAAAGGTTAATGGACGCTTTTAGGCCTTTTTCCAAAAGAGATGCAGAAACAGGAAGAGTGCCAATCTTATTCATGATAAGAACAGGCTACTCCTTTAGCCTTGTTTTTCAAAAAAGGGGCATAAAAAAGGTGCGAGTCGTTGACCCGCACCCCTTTAAAAGATTGACATGATTTGCCTAGCCTTGGTTTTGATTGAAATCGCCACCATTATAGCCTCCACCGTTGTAGTCGTTGTCGGCTTGGCCGCTTCCGCCGTAACCGGCGCCAGAACCACTTACGGTTCCTTGGTCTAAGCTGGCTTGTGTGCCATCTTGGTACTGACCTCCTTTGTTACCTTTGTTTTTTTTACCTGAGCCAGTGTACCCGGCAGTTGCCTTTTTGCTTGATCTGCCCAGGAAAAAGCCATAGGCAATAAGTCCCAGTCCGGCGGCGAAGGCAACGTACTGTTTGTCTTTGTTGCGCAGCGACTGGTAGAACTTCATACCGTTATCAGCCGGATTGTTGATGATGTTAGAGATTTCCTGCGGATTCTGGATGAGGTCAGTAAGGGCTTTTGTTTCTTGATTATCTTCCATAGTTTTAAAGGTTTATGAGGTTTTAGGTACGGCTATTCCAGTTGAAAGATGCCTTCTTGCCTGTAATAAATCATTCAAAGGAGCAGGATATTCCCCGTTTAAACCATTTTCCAGAAAAAACCTCCCAGCGATAAGAATGAATCGGAAAGTGGAGTTATTTTAATGCACCAGCTCCTACAGGATTGTTGCTGGAGGCAGCTTTTCTTCTCCAAACAAGGAGTAAGGTTTAACGAATCACTAGGGCCGCAAGGGTGCTTTAGAACTTCTTTGAGGAAAACTGCTCTGAAACTGAATAAATTTATTCTCCTCAAACCTATCTACCAATGATTGATTTAACTTATTAGAAAACTGCCTGTAATTTACAGAAAGTGGCTATTGTTGCTTTACATAAGGTTAAAATACTTAGAAGTTCCTTAAAGGAAGAAGCAGAAGCGAGCATAGAATTTTAGGAGAAGCTTAGTTTTAAGAAGTACCCTTGCCTAATCTATAAAAGAAGCAGAAATCAACGGTGGGAGAACTGAATATGTTTTTGTATTATTATAGTCTTTTTAATAATCATACATGTATTTGTTTCATCGTACTTCCCTTTGGGGATTAGCCTTGGTAGTGCTGGGTGCTTTTGGTTGTCAGAAGAAGACCTCAGACCAGGAAACAACTTTGGCTGCTGACGCTCCAAATCAACCCAAGCTGTTTACCCTGCTCGCTCCTGAGAAAACCAACATCAGCTTCAACAATACCCTAACCGAAACCCCTTTCGCCAACATCATCTCGTACCAGTATTTTTATAACGGGGGAGGAGTAGCCATTGGAGACGTGAACAAAGACGGCCTGCAAGACCTTTATTTCTCGGGAAACCTGGTTCCCAATAAGTTGTACCTGAACAAAGGCCAGATGCAGTTCGAGGACGTGACTTCCGCCGCTGGGGTGGGAGGGAACCCTAACACTTGGAAAACCGGCACAACCATCGCCGATGTGAACGGAGACGGTCTGCCCGATATTTATCAGTGCTATTCTGGCAACATGCCGGGTAGTGCCCGAACAAACCAACTGTTCATCAACCAAGGCCCGGGTAAAAACGGAGTACCTACCTTCATAGACAAAGCCCGGGAAATGGGCCTCGCTGATTCGTCGTACAGTACCCACGCCGCCTTTTTTGACTACGATCGTGACCATGACCTGGACATGTTCCTGCTCAACCACAATCCCCGGCAGTTCAACAACCTGGACGATGTCACCATCCAAGAGATTCTGAAAAAGCCGGAACGCAACATGCAGGCCAAGCTGTATCAGAACAATAACGGCGTATTCAATGATGTATCTGACAAGGCCGGCCTGCATAAATCAGCGTTCTCCTACGGGCTAGGTGCCGGCGTGGCAGATATCAACCAGGATGGCTGGCCAGATCTTTATGTCTCCAACGACTATTCTGCCCCCGATTTTCTGCTGATCAACAACAAAAACGGCAACTTCACAGATCAGTCCAAGGCTAGCATTCAGCACACTTCTATTTATTCCATGGGCAACGACATCGCTGACATCAACAACGACGGTCTGCTGGATATCATCAGCCTGGACATGCTGCCCGAAGACAACAAGCGCCAGAAACTCTTATTCGGGCCTGACAACTACGAGTACTTTGACATGATCGTGCGCGCGGGTTTCAACCACCAGTACATGCGCAACATGCTGCAGGTGAATAACGGCAACGGAACCTTCAGCGAGGTGGGCCAATTGAGCGGCATTTCTAACACAGACTGGAGCTGGGCTCCTTTGTTAGCCGATTATGACAACGATGGGCTGAAAGACCTCTTCGTGAGCAACGGCTTCCTGCGCGATTTCACCAACATGGATTTCATCAAGTACCGAAGCGCCTATTTCCAGTACCTGCGCGGAAAAGTCACGCCCCAAAGTGTGATGAACCTGTTGTCTAAAATGCCGGCTTCTAACGTGAACAATTACATGTTCCAGAACACGGGCAACCTGCAGTTCAGTAACCAAAGCCAGAATTGGGGTTTTGACCAGCCCTCAAACAGCAACGGAGCCGCCTACGCAGACCTGGACAACGACGGCGACCTGGACCTGGTAGCCAACAACGTGAACCAACCCGCCTTTGTGTACCAGAACCAGTCCGATAAGCAATCAAAGCACCACTACCTGCAAGTGAAACTAGCGGGCTCGGGCAAAAACACCGATGGCTTGGGCGCCAAGATCACGCTCTACCACCAGGGCCAGCAGCAATACCAAGAGCAGATGACCTCCCGAGGGTACCAATCCACCGTTTCCCCAGTGCTGCATTTCGGGTTGGGTAGTAACCAGGCAATTGATTCTGTTCGGGTGGTCTGGACCGGCGGAAAGCAGCAGGTGTTGCGAAACGTGAAAGCAAACCAGGTGCTCACCGTGGATGAAAAGAATGCCACATCTACCTACGTAGCGCCCAGCAACGGTAAACCTTACTTCAAGGAAACCGCCGCACCGGTCACGTTTGCCCATCAGAAAACCAAGCTGAACGACTTCAAGCGTCAGCCCCTCATGATCAATCCTATGTCTTTCTCTGGGCCTTGCCTGGTGAAAGGCGATGTGAACGGCGATGGGCTGGAAGACCTTTTCGCCGGTGGAGCCGTCGGCCAGGCCGGTGCCATCTATTTACAGGCCAAAAACGGGAAATTTGCCCTAAAACAAACCCCAGCCTTCGCAGCCGATAAGAACAGCGAAGACGTGGATGCCTTGTTCTTTGATGCAAACAACGACAAAGCCCTGGACCTTTACGTGGTCAGCGGCGGGTACCACAACTTCTTGCCCGAGGATGCCGCCCTGCAAGACCGCCTGTACCTGAATGATGGCAAAGGCAATTTCACCAAAAGCCCGAATGCCCTGCCCGCAATGCTGACAAGCAAAAGCTGCGCCCGGGCTTCGGACCTCAACGGCGATGGCTTCCTGGACTTGTTTGTAGGCGGCCGTGTGATTCCGGGCCGGTACCCCGAAACTCCCAGAAGCTACTTGCTGCTCAACAACGGCAAAGGCCAGTTTACCGACAAAACCGCAGAAATAGCCCCAAAGCTCCAGAACATCGGCATGGTCACCGATGCCGCCTGGCATGACCTGAACGGCGACCGCAAACCTGAATTGATTGTTGTGGGCGAGTGGATTCCCGTTTCTGTTTTCAGCCTGAAAAACGGAAAACTCAATGAAAACACCAGCGCCTTCTTTGCCAAGAATTACAGCGGATGGTGGAATAAAATCTTCATCGGGGATTTCAACCAAGATAATCGCCCCGACCTCATCCTCGGGAACCAGGGCCTCAACACCCAGTGCAAAGCCACAGAAAAGCAACCCGCCCAAATGGTGTTCAAAGACTTCGATGACAACGGCGCGGTAGACCCCATCCTGTGCTTTTACATGCAGGGCAAAAGTTTCCCCTACGTCACCCGTGATGAGTTGCTGGACCAGGTGAGCATGATGCGCACGCGTTTCCAGGATTACAACAGCTATGCCAATGCCACACTGGAGACCATCTTTACCCCTGAGGAACTTAAGGGAGCCGGCCGATTGTCTTGCAATTATCTGCAAACTGCTTATTTTCAAGGAGGTGCGAACGGTAAGTTCAAGGAGATGAAGTTGCCGGTAGAGGCGCAATACTCGCCGGTGCTGGCGATGGCTTCCCTGGATTATAACCGTGACGGAGCCCCGGACTTGCTTTTAGGTGGAAACATCAACAAAGCCCGCCTGCGTTTCGGGAAAGCCGATGCGAATTATGGCCTTTTACTGCAAAACGATGGCAAAGGAAACTTTACCTGTGTGCCGCAGCAGAAATCGGGGTTCAAGGTGATGGGCGATGTCCGCAGTATATTGCCGCTGAAGAACACTGTTTTGTTTGGCGTGAATCAGATGCCTGTAAAGGCTTATAGTCTACAGTAATGAGAAAGTTTTTACTTGTGTTTTTGGTTTGGGTAGGCCTTTGGGGATGTACCTCTTCAAGCCAAAAGAAAAAACAGAATCTGGAATTCAGCACGGTGCAAATCAGCCAGGTCATCCACAAGATGACCGACATCATGGTGAACGATGTCACCAATCCGCCGCTGGCTTCCCGTTTTTTCTCTTATGCCACTTTAGCGGGCTATGAAGTAGTTTCGCAGAATGACAGCAGCTATCAGAGCATGCACGGCATTCTGAAGAAGTATCCGAAGGTTGCCAAACCCGAAAACCTTAAAGGCTACTCCACCCAATTAAGTGCGGTACTGGCTATGATGGAAACCGCTAAAAAGATGCAACCCTCCGGCGCCTTAATGGATTCCCTGGAAGTTCGGTTTCTGGATTCCTGTCGGCACGAAGGCTTGGCCGAGGAAGTTATCACTTCCTCTTTAACCTACGCCAAAGCTGTAAGTAAAGAGATCCTGGCCTACGCCAAAGCAGACAAATACAACCGCATCAGTAACTTCCCCAGGTACACGCCCCTAGAAGGGGAGGGGAACTGGTACCCCACGCCGCCTGCCTATTTTGCCCCGGTAGAACCGTATTTCAGCACGGTTCGGTCGTTCACCCTGGATACCTGCACGCAGTTCAAACCCGCTCCTCCTGTCGCTTTCTCCAAAGAAAAGTCGTCTGCGTTTTACAAAATGATGTTGGAGAACTATGAGGCAAGCCGGAACTTGCCCAAGGAGCATTTAGAAACAGCCTTTTTCTGGGACTGTAACCCCTTCGCCCTGCAAGACAACGGTCACCTGCAGGCTGGTTTGAAAAAGATTTCCCCAGGCGCGCATTGGTTAGGCATCACGGGCATTGCCTGTAAACAAGCCAAAACCGATTTCTCCAAAGCCATGAAGGTACATGCGCTGGTTTCTGTTGCGCTCATGGACGGGTTTATCTCCTGCTGGGACGAAAAGTTCCGGAGCAACCGCATCCGCCCGGAAACGGCCATTCGCAAGTACATTGACCCAGACTACCGCCCACTGCTCCAAACCCCGCCTTTCCCCGAGTACCTGAGCGGACACTCCACCATCTCTGCGGCATCGGCGGTAATCTTGAGTCACTACTTCGGGGATAAATTTGAATACATAGATACAGTGGAAGAGCGTTTCGGCTTGCCTGCCCGCAAATTCAACTCGTTCCAGGAAGCAGCCATTGAAGCTGGCTTGTCCCGCTTTTATGGGGGAATCCATTTCATGGATGCCATTGACAACGGGCGGAAACAAGGATTAGAAGTGGGAGAGTGGATCCTAAAGAAGGTTGAAGGTTCTCCTCAGGTAATGGCCTCGGTACCGAAGAACTAGTTAATAAATAGGGTTAAAAGAAAAGCCGCTCCTTCTATAAAAGGAGCGGCTTTTCTTTTAAGAAGCTTATGGTTTTAGTTACCAAACCAGGCGCTCCATGGAATGCGGCTCAAGATCAGGACTAAGCCCAGTCCGTAGAAAATAGCGATGGTTTTGAACCCGCGGTTAGTGCCAATCTGGCGTTTTGCTTTAGAGTACCCAATGGTGATCAGGACAACGGCCAGGACCATCATCAAAGGGTGTTCCAGGAAATACAGGCGGGAAGTGGCGTCTTTCATGGCAGCCCCGGAGGCATTGGAAATCCCGAGCGGCGAGACGAAATACAAAATCAACCCAATTACCCATTGAAGGTGCGTAGGGATCAAGCCAAGAAGGCTTAGTTTCCGGTTTCCATCAGTAAAGGTTTTCCCCCCGAATAATCCGGCCAAGGCAGAGATCAGGGAGATCGCTACGCCTAAAAGCACCAGATACGCTAAACCAGAGTGCGCGTGCTGTAGTCCTGTATACATTGTTTCTTTAATTAGTTGCAGGGGTAAATATAGACAATCTTTTGTTGCTGATTAGGCAAGGGCCAGGCATCACTTTTGCCAGAGCAGGCCTTTCCTCTTGGAAGTCACTGTTTCGTTTGATGTGTTTCGCTATCGTCTTTGTAGCAACGGAAAGTTAATTCTGAAAAGGGCTTCGTGAAATTCTACTCCTCTATTAAAGAGTCTTTCTACTTTTTTCTGATAAGTAACGACAAGCGCTTTGGCAGGAAAGTCTAATCCCCGTTTTCGACCTATTTTATTATAAACAGGCCGAAAACGGGGATTAATAGAATGGAAGCTTTACTTTCTACGAGAAATAAAAGTCCATTTTACTTACTGCGAAACCTTGCATCACCAAAAGCTGGGTTCTCACAGCTAAGTTAGCGCCAATTCACCCTCGGGAACGTCTTAACTAACCTGGGCTTTAACCTTGGGTATTCCTCCTGCCAGAACTGGTGTAAACTGGGGGCTACCTTTAACGGTTTTAAGTCTGGCGTGAGCAGGTGTAAAGTTACGGCCACGTCACCGGCATCAACGGTGGGGTTGTTTTCCCAGTCCAGTACATCTTGCAGCCTGATTTCAAGAAGGGGCGGTTGTCCGTTGCCAGGGTAGGCGAGTTCCATTTCGTGGCCGTCAGGCAGCACCAAAGTGGCGGGAGCTAGTTCCTCTAAGCGTTGCCGCTGCTCATGGTTCAGCATCCCTTGCAAAAGGGGTAGCAGGTCAATGTCGAGTAGATCCTGACCAATTTCTACATTCTCGAGGTGATAGGCCAACCACTCGTTACAGGTGAGTAGCAGGGTAGGGGTGCTGAGATCAGGGAAGCCTTCGGTGGGGTGCCACTTACGCAGACTAAGCACCCGGTTCTGGAACTGCTTGACGGGTTCAGAAAAGTTCAGCCATTGCTCGCCCTCTCGTTTGATGGCGTCGCAAATGGCAGGAAGCAGAAACCGCTCATCAGGCTCGGGTAGAGGCTTGCTTTGAAGCACGATGTTCCCGATGCGCATGTCGCGGGAAGCGGTGAGTTCGCCTTCCTCGGGGTCCCAGGTGACTACGTCTTTCTGTTTCACCAAGGGAGCGAGGTCTTTTGGGTTAAGCGGCGAGGCCAGGAAAATACGTCCTGGTCCCTCGCCCCCGGCGTGCAGGTGTGCAATGGCCAGCCATGGGTCATGCGCCAGATCATCGCGGTGACCGGCCGAGGCGTATTTACCGTTCGCCAGCTGGAACTGGGCATTGTTGCCGGGGCGAGCGTAGGCTATGCGTTCTGGATAGCAATTGGCTAGCAACAAACCAGTCTCGTAAGGGTCTACCACGGTGTTTTCGGCCTCTATTTGGAACATTCTGCGATAACTGGCAGCTATCTTGTCTATCTTAGAGAAGCGCTTTTGGTGCATCTGCTCTTTCCGGAAGCGGCGCAGGGCTTCAATCCGAAGGTTCAGGTCAATACCGGCTTCTCGGGGTAAGGGATCACGCTCTTCCAGCAGGGCGGCAATGTCAGTAGCCAGGGCGAGTTGACTTGTCTCCTGTGCTGCCAACAGCATGTGGGCCAGGCGCGGGTGCGTAGGCAGGGCATGCATCTTGCGGCCATGCGCGGTAATGCGGCCGTTTTCCAGAGCGTTGAGTTGGTGCAAGGTTTCCTGGGCGTGCAGCAGGGCGGCTTTAGGAGGTGGCGTGAGCCAGGTCAACTGCCGGATGTCTATGACGCCCCAAGCGGCCATGTCCAGCACCAAGGGGGCTAGGTCCGCTTCCTGGATCTCAGGGGTGCGGTGCGGAGCCAGGCGGGCATGCAGGGCTTCGGTCCAGAGGCGGTAACAGGTGCCGGGTCCTAAACGGCCCGCCCTTCCGGCGCGTTGGTCGGCGGCGTCCTTGGAGATGCGCACCGTTTCCAGCCGACTTAGGCCGGTGCCGGGATCAAAGCGTTGGGTTTTGGCAAAACCGGTGTCAATGACTACAGTCACCCCTTCAATGGTGAGGCTGGTCTCCGCAATTGAGGTAGCCAGCACCACTTTCCGTTTACCGTTGCGGTCTGGCATAATAGCGGCGTACTGTTTTCCCGAAGGTAACATGCCGTACAGCGGATGAATGGCAATATCGCGCAAGCCTCTCCTGAGCAGGGCCTCTACTTTTCTGATGTCCTGTTCGCCGGGGAGAAATACCAACACATCGCCTTTCTTTTCCAGCAAGGCTTTCCGGATGGCCCGGTCTGTCATTTCATGCAGCAGGTGGGCATCGGTTTCGCCGGCGTACTGCACGTCTATGGGGTATTGCCGGCCTTCGCTCTGCACGGCGGGGGCGTTGAGCAGGCGGGTGAGCTGGGGCATGTTAAGCGTGGCGCTCATAACCATAATTCGCAGATCGGGTCGCTGGGTGGCCTGAGCTTCGCGGGAGAGGGCCATGGCCACGTCGGCATGGATACTCCGCTCATGGAACTCGTCAAAAATGACCAGGCCTACGCCTTTGAGCGCGTTGTCTGAGTGGAGCATGCGGGTAAGAATGCCCTCGGTGACTACCTCTAGACGGGTCTTCTCTGAGATGCGGTTCTCAAACCGGATCCGGTAGCCTACAGTTTGGCCCACCTCTTCGCCCAGTAGCTGTGCTAACCGTTCAGCAATGGTGCGGGCCGCCAGCCTGCGTGGTTCCAGCATGATGATTTTCTGCCCCTTAAGCCAAGCCTCGTCTAAGAGGGCCAACGGCAAAAGGGTACTCTTGCCTGCTCCTGGAGGTGCGTTCACAATCAATGTGTTCTGGGCGGCAAGGTGTTCACGAACGGCAGGAATAATCTCCCGAACGGGTAAGTCTATGGTAAATGGATTGAAGGACAAGCAGTCGTAGAGTATATATATAAGAGTAAGAGCTACTTTCGGTGAAGCCCATTTACAAAGTTACAGGAATTTGAATTGGTTAGAAACCTACTTCTGGTTATCTTCGTACTTGTGATAAATCCATAAAAAATAGTATTTAACATAAATAAACCCTTTTGCTAGATCAATAAATCATTCCTAAACCTTCCCCTAACCCTTCTTAACTTCTGCTTATACAGCCAGTAGTTACCCCTGCTCCCCTACCTCAACACACCTAAGTTGCTTTTAATGAGCCCTTCTGAAAAGAAGAGGGTGTAGAAGATGCCTTGACCTTTCCCATTCCTTATATGCAAAAGTTAAATTTCGATAAGCCTAGCAGAAAAGGACGAATACTTTTTTCTACCAAGGTAAAAAAAGAAGAAAGGTATGCTTCTGATAATCAGGAGATAAAAGCGGTAGAGAGGTGATACTGGTAGATACATAGAAACTGTAGAAAAAAATAATGTTGGTGTTTCTAGAATTATTATAAAATAATTTATAAATAGCACTGAAATTATTAATAATATAAACCAATCAATATCCTAATCACTTATTAACCCTCAATTTTATTATGAAAGCAAAATTACTGAAAAGCAGCATGTTGATTGCTGCTACGGCCATGGTCTTCGGGTGTAATCCGGAAGCAGAAGAAGTAATCCAACCAGATGTCTTGGGCAGATCAGACGCAAACCCCATGATGGAAGGTTGTGAAACCATTTCCTTTAACACAAACAAAGTAATCAGGGGAGCAGATGGCTTCGTGACCGCTGTCATGAGTGATCAAGCAACGACCCCCATTCTGGTAACGGCTAACCGAAAAACCGCGGCTTTCACGTTTTCGCCTAAAAATTCGGCCAACATCTTTGATTCAGGGCAGTCTGGCCCCTTGGGCAATGAGGTAGATGATATTTTAACCCCGCACAAAGACTTTGGTGGCTGGGGAGTAGGAGACGGCGGCCGTAAAGGAAAAACCTACGCCAACGACACCGCTCTAGGCAACGTGCTGATTGTCAACCGCACAGATAGCCCAACCCCTGCCTATGACAGCAACAACGGCGGGAAATTGTACTTTGACTTTTCTGGCTACGGATCAGTAACCATGAACTCAATTACGGTACTGGATGTGGACTCTTATGAGCAAGGCGGAAAAGTAGAACTGCGTGACATCACCGGTAAAGTTTTGAAAACTGTGAACCTGGCTGTGAGCGGCAACAACGGGAAGCAGATAGTGAATTTAGGTGGTACTCCAGGCGTAGTGAAAATGGTTGTTACCTTGGGCACAAGCGGCCAATTGGTAGGTTCTGGTGCTATTGATGACATTACCTTTAACTGCGCACCAAAGCCTCCTTGTGAGACCATCACCTTTACCAGATTCAACAGAGGCCAAGACGGCTTTGTGAACTCCGTAACCAGTGATCAGGCTTCTACCCCAATTTTGGTAAGTGCCTTTAGAAGAACTGCTACCAACGTGTACAGCAAGGTAAACGCAGCTAACATCTTTAACTCTGCCCAACCTACTTCTATCGGAAACCAGGTAACCGATATTCTTACTCCTCACCAGAACTTTGGTGGCGGCGGAGTAGGTGACGGTGGTGCAGCCGGAGCTTACGTGAACAATACTCCACTAGGCAACACCCTGATCGTGAACAGAACCGCTGATGCATCCAAGGCTTATGATAATAACCTGGGTGGTAAAATTGTATTTGACTTCAAAGCCTATGGTACCGTTAGCCTGAGCTCCTTAACTATTCTGGATGTGGATGATTATGAAGCCGGAACCAAAGTGGTGCTGTATGATGCTACTTCTAAGGTGATCAAAGAAGTAATGATGAAAGTGAGTGGTAACAACGGCAAGCAGATGGTTGATTTGGGTGGAACCACCGGCGTTGCCAGAATGGAAATCATCTTAGGACCAAACGGCATCTCGCCAAACGGTACCTTCTCTGGTTCAGGAGCCATTGACAACATCATGTTCAACTGTGTGCCAAGCATGTAATCCGTTTTTCCAAACCTAAGTGGAGTAGGCTATACTTTAATTAGTTGATGCTTTAAGAGCGTTTTATTGAAACTCCTCTAAAAGCCCGTATCAAACGAAATTTAGCTGGCTTCACCGCCCAGGTAAGTATTTCAGAAACGCCGTTGTCAGAATCTCTGACAACGGCGTTTCTGTTTTCCATAAAACGGGTTTAGACCTCCGGTTACCTCTTGATTAAAATTGGATGGCTTATTTAACCAGTTATAAGAGTAATAAAGACAATTAAATGAATATAAAACAATGTAGTGACAGGTATTGTAATAGCAATAAATTAGAAGCAATAGCTTGGTAATTGGAGGGGTATCAATACCTACATAGGTACTACTTAATAATAAGTATTTTGGCCAAATATATCGATATAGACTATGTTTTGGAGGTTTGAAACGAAACAATTTAGCCTGATTGTGATGTATAAAATACTGATTTTTAGAGGATTGACGTTGATTTTAGACGAATCCTTTGACTTTGAGAATATTTATACATTATATTCAAAACATTAATTCTTTAATCAATCTTTTAACCAAAACAGTAAGCTATTATGAGAACAAATTTATTCAAAATCAGCATGTTTATTGCTGCGGCTACTGTGTTATTTGGGTGTAACCCAGAGGAGGAAGAACTGGCGAAACCAGAATTGTCTGGCAGTGTCAGTAAAGACAGCGGATACGGTTATTATGAAAGCTGTGAAACGGTAACCTTTGATAATTTTACCAGAGGTTCAGACGGCTTTGTGAATGCTGTTACAAGTGACAAAGCAGCTGCTCCCATTTATGTGAGGGCCTATCAAAGGACTGCTGCCAATACTTACAGCGCAGTAAGTTTGGCCAACATCTTCAATTCTAACCAACCTACTCCTGTTCCTGACCCAAATAGGATTGATGACATTCTAACCCCGAACGAAGACTTCGGCGGGGGCGGTGTAGGGGAAGGCGGTGGAATTGGCAGCCCATTTGCCAACAACACCTCCTTAGGCAAAACCTTGATTATTAACCGTACCTCAAACGCAAGCGCCGCTTATGATTATGAGCAAGGCGGTAAATTTGAGTTTGACTTCTCTAATTACGGAACGGTTTCTATGAAATCTATCACCGTATTGGACGTGGATGATTTTGAAGCCGGTGGAAAAGTAGTGTTATACGGACTAGGGAACACCGTTCTTAAAACCGTGAACCTGCAAGTAAGCGGTGACAATGGGAAGCAGGTTGTGAATCTGGGCAATACTGCCGGGGTAGTGAGAATGGAAGTGTTCCTGGGAGCCGGAGGCACCTTAACCGGTTCTGGTGCTATAGATGACATCGTCTTCAACTGCCTGCCTAAATCTAAATGTGAAATAGTAGACTTTACCAGATATAAGAGAGGAGCAGATGGCTTTATCTCTTATGTAACCAGCAACCAATCCTGGACACCTATCTATGTGAAAGCCTACCGGAAAGAAGCTCCTAACACTTACAACACCACGAATGTGGCGAACGTGTTCAATTCTGGTCAGCCTACCCCAATTCCAGATGTTAACCAGATTGATGACTTGCTGACTCCGCACCAAAACTTTGGCGGTGGCGGCGTTGGAGAGGGCGGTGCCTCTGGACCGTTTGTGAACAACACAGCCTTGGGTAGTTTGTTAATCATCAACCGCACTACCAATCCACTCAATGCGTATGACAGCAATACCGGCGGAAAAATCTTGTTTGATTTCTCCCGGTATGGTCATGTAAGCCTTACCTCCATTACTGTGATGGATGTAGACGCGCCTGAAGCCGGTGGAAAAGTGGTGCTGTATGGTTACAAAGATCAAGTTCTGAAAACCGTGATGTTCCAGGTAAGCGGTGACAACGGGAAGCAGATCGTAGATCTTGGCGGAACCAATGGCGTAGTTAAAATGGCCGTGTTCTTTGGTTCAAGCAGTGCTACTGTAGGATCTGGAGGAGTGGACAACATCGTCTTCAACTGCCCTCCTAAAAAACCAAGAGAATATGGTTGTACCTACACCCAAGGTTACTGGAAAAACCATGCGGTTGGTAAAAAACGTGATCCACACTGGGGCAGCTTGCATGATGACATCTTCTACGGAAGCCGTCTGACTTACCTGCAACTTTTGAAAACCCCGCCTAAAGGTGGAAATGCGTATATCCAGTTGGCGCACCAATACATTGCTGCCAAACTGAACATGACGCAAGCCTCTTCTACTCCTGAGGTGGATGCCGTATTTGCCAAAGCTACCGCCTATTTCTCAGCTAAGCATGGCCACAATTACAAAAACACCATCTGGTCTCCATACAACACAGCCACCAGGGCACAGCTTAGATACTGGGCTGAGGTGCTAGGTTCGTACAATGAAGGAGAAATAGGACCAGGCCACTGCGATGACAAAGATGACCATGACGACGATGACGATGATTACGGTCATGGTGGTTATTACTAGGTCGTAAATAGTTGAAGTAACTTTTTTATAAAACTAGAAACGCCGTCATCAGGAGGCCTGATGACGGCGTTTCTAGTTTTATAAAAAACCTCTTTTATGCCTGTTTTCCTAAAAGAAGCCTAAAAATGAACTAGGCAACAAATGGGTTTTTGTTCTATGAAGCTCCTTCGTAAAGCCCTCTTTTAGCAGCATGGTGCTCCTTCATATCCTTTTGTTATTCCTTGCCATATTTAATGCCTGGGGTGGAAGTACGTTGATAGGAATAACCTATTCGCAAAGTTGAATATCCGGAGCATTCAGAAAACCAGTCCAAGAGCATGGTCTTCCCTGCCAATTATTAAACTTACTCCGTAGAGTTAGCATGGAAACCCACCAGAATATCTTTATTCTTGTAGGTTCTATTTCTATGCAACCTCTATGACCATTAAATACCGACACCTGGCTGTAGCCCTTTGTGCCCTGTATGTAGGCTGTACCTCTCTTAAAAACCCCTCAGGGCAGTTATCAGACGAGTTACCAGCCACCGCTTTACAGCCCTTGGGAAGATTTTTGGTGAACGATGCCCAGAACCTGGAGTTGATTTCCTCAGGTGCCCACGTTGGATTTAGCTTTGAAGGAGCCCAAGCCCAGGTGATTGCCTCAGCCCCTTACGCCGGAGCCCACAGTTACCTGCAGTATGAACTAGACGGAGTGTACCAAAAAAGGGTGCGGGTGTCTGGTCAACAGGATACCGTTTTGATTTCTGCACCGGCCGGCAAGCATACGGTCTGGCTCTACAAAACCACCGAAGCCCATTCAGGCTCTTTGATTCTCCAAAAGATTTCCGCCCCCAAAGTAACTTCCCTCAAAAGAAAGACAGCCCCCTTGATTGAGTTTATCGGGAACAGTATCACCTGCGGAGCCGCCGCCGATCCTTCCGACGTACCCTGCGGTACCGGCGAATACCACGACCAGCACAATGCCTACCAAGCCTATGGACCTCGGGTTGCCCGATCAGTGAATGCCAACTTTATCTTAAGCAGCGTAAGCGGATACGGAGCCTACCGCAACTGGAACAGCACCGGACCAGCTCTGCCAGAGGTCTATGAGAAAGTAGATTTCCAGGCTAAAACAACCCAGAACTGGGACTTCGGGAAGTTCACCCCACAGATCGTAAGTATTGCCTTAGGTACCAATGATTTCAGCGACGGCGATGGAAAAACCCCAAGGCTTCCGTTTGACAGTGCCCGTTTCGTGACCGCTTATACCGCCTTCGTGAAGAACGTAAAATCAAAATACCCGCAGGCCCAGATCGCGTTGCTGAGCAGCCCCATGATGAATGGCCCTAAAAAACAGACCCTGGAAAACTGCCTCTCGGCGGTAAAGAAACAGATTGATGCCGCCTATCCCGGTTCCAAGCCCGTAGCGATGCACTTCTTCAAACCCATGCAGGCAAGTGGCTGCACCGGTCACCCCAGCGTTGCCGAGCACGGCATAATGGCAACTGAACTGGAGCCTTTCTTCAAAGGATTGCTGTAAGCAGAGAACCATTCCTTTTGGCTAGGAATACGAGATTCCATGTTGCTTCAACAAGTAAGTTGGAGGCAAAGCAGATAATTGTTATAGGTCTTCACTTCTCAGGTTCCTACAGATTAAGTTTCAAAGGTAAGAGGCCTGTTTTGGCTCTGTTTTGAAGAAAACAGAGCCAAAACAGGCCTCTTACCTTTGAAAGTCGCTGGCGCGAGTTTCCAGCTCGCGCCAGCGGGATGTTCATCTTAAGGCTTATGAGTTTCTTAAAGACAAGTGGCAAAGATAATACTTCAAGTTTGAGTGAAACGGTAACTTGGAGTTGGAGTAATTGCCAGTTTGCAAATGGCGCCAGTTGCAAACTGGCCACATAAAAGCCACAAGTTGCAAACTTGCGGCATAGTTAGGCATAGTAAGTGGGCGCATGTAAGGGGAAAGGCAAACTGGAGTTTTCCTTAAAAGCAAGGATACGTTTAGAGGCTGTTTTGTTCTAAACAGCCTCTAAACGTATCCTTGCTTTTAAGGCCTAAATTAAAAAGGAATACATTATACTTAAAAGAGACACCTAGATTTGCTTCCGGTTTTTCTGAATAAGGCGATGAATGTAGCTCAGCTTGCCGACTACCGGTTCCGAGAAGGTTTCTGGAAGAAGGTCGGGGAGGCCGAGGGAGCGGTTCACTTCGTTTACGCGTAAGCTTAGATCGGCGTAACGGATGAGCATTTCCTCTAGTTGGGTATCTACCAGGTCATCCTTGGGAAGTTTCAGCAGGTCCTGGTTGTCGGCGGTGTCCAGGACAGCCATCATGTCCAGGTAGGTTCCCCAGGTTTCGGCGAAGTCTTCCCAAGAGTGCATGGTGGCATAGGCGCTGATGTAGCTGTTCCGCCAATTGGCTTTAGGGCCGTTTTTGTAATACTGGTCCATGGCATCGGAGTAGGAGGGATTCTCATGGTCCCCGAAGACGGCTTTATAGGCTTCTTCGTCTTTGTCCTGCACCAACAGCTGCCAATAATAATGCCCTACCTCGTGCCGGAAATGGCCGACAAGCGTCCGGTGCGTCTCCCCGAAAGATACGCGCAGTTTCTCGCGCTCTACCGGGTCTGCTTCGCTGAGGTTGATGGTTATTTTGCCATCGGCGTGGCCGGTAAACACTTTTTCGCCTTTTTCCAGCCCAATCCACCCTAATACCGGCGAGGCCTCCACGTCTTCTTTGAAGTCAAAGGAGAGGGGCAGTTCAAAGTTGGAGGATTTGGAGCCGTAGGGCAGCCCTAGTTCATCCAGGAGGTAAAGCAGCCGGCGTTTGGCTACCTCCAGGTCATACCATTTCTGGGCGTTTCCTTCCACAGATAAATCGGGGATGGTTTCGGTGAGTTGGCAGTAACCGCAGAGGTTATTGAAATTATGAGGAACATCGGGCGAGGTTTCCACCATGCGGTTGCACACGTTGTAAGTAGAATAGTTGTAGCATTTCACTACATGGGCCTGGCATTCTTTATTGGTGCAGGTATAGCCGCCTTTGCCGTCTAGCTCCATGGCGTGAATGCCCTTACAAACCGGGCACCAGCCAACTTCTCTGTTGCAGGACACACAGAAAGAATTCTCGAAGAATAACTTGTTGCCGCAACTGCAATGAAATGTTCTCATTTTAAAAATTATGTTTACTGTAGGTTAGCATACACTAGCCACTTATCTAGTAGGCTATGCAAGGTTTACACCTGCAGGCTTGATTGGGTTTGCATTTGCTGCTGTTGGGGTTGTTCTGCTTCCTGAAGGGGATGGACGCTTACACCGTAACTGGTTTTTTGTTTTCCGTTGGTTTTGAGGGTGCCTTTCAAGGGACTGCAGTCTGCGTAATCTGACCCATGGGCCGCTTTTATGTAATGGACATCAGCCAGCAGGTTGTTTGTTGGGTCAAAACCTTGCCACCCAAACCCTGGAATAAAGGCCTCAGCCCAGGCATGCATCACCGCAGATCCCTCCAGTTCCAGGCCCTGATTCAAATACCCAGATACATACCGGCACGGAATCTTGTTCAGGCGGGCAATACCAATAAACAAATGGGTGTAGTCCTGGCAAACGCCTCGGCCAAGTTTGAGTACCTCGTTCGCCGATGTGCACACGTGGGTGGGCACGGGGTCAAATTCCAGCAGGTCATTGATGAAGTTGTTCAGCTTCTGCAAGTAGTCATACACCCCTTGCTCCGGGCTTCGCATCAATAGTTTGCTTCGGTACATCTCTTTGATGTTGGTATAATGCCCGAAACCCAGGTACTGGTGGTTCTCCAGGTAAAACAAATGGTCATGCAGCAGGCGTTGCTCTTCCTCAAGAGGTAAAAGGCCCTCCAACGGGAACGGTGTCCAACTCTTCTCCACAATGGCCCGCATCTGGAATTCAAACGCGCTGAAAGGCTCTACCGAGTGCAGGTTGATGACCTCAAAACCAAAAGGATTGGTGTGCTGAAAGGTCTCGGCCTCCAGCGAGTTGCTCCACGCAACGTTCCGCACTACCTGATTTTCATTCTGGCAGGGAAGAATCAGGAAAGAAAAGAAGGCCTCCCTCACATTTTCCTCATACGTGTTGTGGGTACGGTACACCACCTCGTATTCTGTTTTCATAGATGAAAGGCCAAAACTGGCATCAATGGTACTTTAAATATTTAACGTCTAGTAGATTGGCAATCTCATAGATATCACCTAAGGTCCTCTCCAGGAACTTGGAAGCCCTGTCCTCTACCTCATCAATGGTGAGGTACTGGAAACGGCAGGCCAGTTTTCCGGCCATAAACTCCAATGATTCTTTCCGGCTTTCTTCCTGCTGAAAAGAGATTCCTTCAATGCATTTCTTAATCCACTCCATGCTATACGCAACAGACTTAGGAAACTGGGTATCAAAAAGCAAAAAATCTATCACGTGCGACCGGGTAGGGCTGGTTTTATGGCAGCGCATGAACATGTCAAAGGCCTCTGTGCTCTTGAGGGTGGTACTCCATTGATAGTTCTCCAGGGCGCTTCCCTGCTTCAGGAACTCTAATTTTTCAATGTCTTCCAGCTTGGTTTGCAGGATTCTGATAACCTGTATGGCGCGCTCCAGGTGCATGCCCAGTGAGATGAGCATCCAGACATCGTTGTGAAGCAGGGTGTTTTCAATGTACCCTTTGGTGATATAACTGTTCTCCTCAATTCTGCGGGAGAAGAACTCAATCTCTTCCGAAGCCATTTCTGAGGTCATCAGCTCATTTACCTTGTGGTAAAACCGGTTGATGGCCTCCCATAACTCAATGGAGATGTTGTCGCGGGAGCCGCGGGCGTTTTCCCTGATGCGGCCTATGTAGCTGAGAATAGAGAACTGGTTGGCTTCTGAGATGGAAATAAAATCTATGACTTTGTCGTCTTCCAGCTTTTCATGTACCCCAAAATACGCGTCTTTGCTGCCCGCCATGTTCAGGATAGACTCCAGAATCAAATCGCGGTGCGGGCCAAGCGGCGCATCTACTGAGGAGACATACTGCACTCGGGTATACCGGGCAATGTGCTCGGCCCGCTCAATGTAGCGTCCCATCCAAAACAAGCTGTTTCCAATTCGTGAAAGCATATTTTATAGTTCTGAGTCTTGAATCCTGAGTTCTGAGTCAGGAGGTTGTTGGTTTTGTTTACTTTATTTGGTGGTTCCCCTTTGAAGAAGGTAGGGGAATGACCTGCTTTAGCCGATCAAAATGCCTACATCACTTTTAGTCCCCCAAGGCTTGCCCATGGAGCCTTAAGTCCCGATGGACATTCCTTGAGGGCCCATGGTCATGGTTTCTCCGTTCATGGTCATGCTTTGTTCCATGGAACTGTTCTGTTCCATCGACATGCCGGAGCCGTCTTCCGCCATTACCCAGGTGTCTTTAGAGCCACCGCCCTGCGAGGAGTTCACAATGAGGCTGCCTTTTTTGAGGGCCACGCGGGAGAGACCTCCTTTGAGCACGAATTGCCGATCTTTGCCCAAAAGCGTGAACGTTCTTAAATCCACGTGGCGGGGTTCAAACTGGTCTTCGCCTTCAATGAAGGTGGCGTGCATAGATAGGTTCATGATAGGCTGCGCGATGTACTTGCGCCGGTTTTCGGTTACCAGGGCTTTGAACTCGCTTAGTTCCTCCTTTGTAGCCTTGTTCCCGATGAGGATGCCGTAACCGCCGCTTTCATCCACGGGTTTAATGACCAGGTTGGCCATGTTCTCCAGCACGTATTTGAAATCATCGTCTTTCTCGCAGCGGTAGGTGTGCACGTTGTTGAGGATGGGCTCCTGCTGCAGGTAGTACCGGATAATGTCGGGCACGTAGGTGTAGACCGCTTTGTCATCGGCGAAGCCGGTGCCGGGCGCGTTAATCAGGTTTACGTTGCCTTTTTTGTAAGCAGCCATAATTCCGGGAACGCCCAGCATGGAATCCGGCTTGAAGGCCATTGGGTCCAGGAAGTCATCGTCCAGGCGGCGGTACACCACGTCTACCCGTCTGGGGCCGTTGATAGTCTTCATGTACACGAAGTTCTTCTCTACGTACAGGTCGCGGCCTTCCACCAGCGGCACGCCCATGGTGAGCGCCAGGAACGCATGCTCAAAGTACGCCGAGTTGTACACGCCCGGGGTAAGCACCACGCAGGTGGGCGCATCAATGCCTTTGGGCGCGACACTCTGCATAGTAGCCAGCAGTTCCTGCGGATACTCCTGCACGGTGCTCACATTGAACTGCCGGAATATCTGGAACAGCGTCCGTTTCATGGTCACGCGGTTAGAGAGCACGTAGCTGATGCCCGACGGGCACCGCAGGTTGTCCTCCAGCACGTAGTACTTCCCGTCTGAGTGCTTGATAAGGTCAGTGCCGGAGATGTGGTTGTAGATGCCGCCAATGGGTTTGAAATCCAGCATGGCCTTGAGGTAGTTCTTGGAGGAGAAAATCAGCTCGGCGGGTACTACCTTGTCTTTGAGGATGTGCTGCGGACCGTAGATGTCCTGCATGAACAGGTTCAGAGCCACGCACCGCTGCACAATGCCTTCCTCCAGGCGGGCCCACTCGGCGGCGGGTATAATGCGGGGGAACAGGTCAAAAGGGAAAATGCGTTCTACGCCCTTGGCCTTGTCTGTGTACACCGAAAAGGTGATGCCCTGGTTGAAGAACGACATCTTGGCGTGCTCGTTCAGTTCTTTGAAATCCTCTTTTGAAAACTCCAGAAACTGCTGATACACGGCCTGGTAATGCGGGTGTACCTGGCCCGGAGCCTTAAATACTTCATCTAAAAACTGTGGGAGAATCTGGTAATTCTCCAAAATTCCACTGCTCTGGTTCTGGCGCACAGCTGCATCCATATCTGTAGGTCTAAATACGTTAAAGTAGTAAGAGGTAATCTGTCCAATAGGCAAACCCGGAATTTGTTAAGTCCTGATTTGCGCCTGTTTTCACGAAATGAGGGGCAAAGCCCCGAAGATGTACTGCCGCATTCTGCCTCAAATCTCTGTGTCTGTCCTGCTTCGCCCAGCAAAACTGCCTTGAGAAGGTTGGGAAATCAGGAGGAGTTGCCGCCCGACCTGTACCTTTCTAAACTGCCCCTTACGGGAAAAGGATGGGGCAAAGTTTGCCGCCAAACCCTATAAAGAAGGCCAATTGATGAAAATCAGTATTAATCTAAAGGCCCTAACGTACTTTCCGCAGAGGGAAAGAATGAATCCAGGTCATGACGTGGTAATTCCCTCCTGTAGATGCCGGAAAAACATTGGGTTTCAAAGTTGGATTTACCTCTAAGGATTTCTCCCATAGGAATTTTTTTACTACTAAATGGATTAACATTAACCCAAGAGTTAACCCAGGAATCTTGAGGAACCCAGAAGCCGAATGTCCCCTTTGAAGGGGGTAGGGGGATGACCAGGTCGTTACAGGAACCGTTGGCTTTCCCGCAGGGGCAAAAGCGCAACTCCTGTTTAGGGCAACCACAAGAGATTGCCCCTACAAAACAATAGCGCCTAGATCAACAGGTGTAAACATCGCCTTTGGCCTCTTCAAAGGGGGATTCCGCCTTGGGTAGCAGAGTTGCTAAAAGACAGGCTGTAAGGAGATAAGCCCAGGAAATGACTTGGGGAGAGTAGCAGAACGATCATCAATTCTGACCTTGAAGGGGCAAGAGAAGCTGCCATTCAAAAGCGGGTTTACAGCGGGTTCTAAAGAAGGCAACTTTAACACAGAAGTATAACCCCCAGGCTTTCGGCACGTTTTTAAAGAAAATGAGCTAAAAGCAGCCCCAATCCTGGTGCTTATATGCACGCCAAAGGGAGTGAGGAAGCTTTCTCATGCCTCTGTTTTCTATTTTCCACAGAAGCCATTTATGACCCACCCAATGCCTTTTATCAACCACTTCCTTTCCTTTTTTAGAAATAAGATTTCGGGCCGAAGCCCCTTGTTTTACCTGTTGCTGCTGGGAATGACCCTCCAGGCTTTGCCGGGATACGCCCAGGAACAGACAGTAGACTCAGCCGCTGCGGCGGTGGTGACTCCAGACTGGCCTCTGGACACTTTAGGCCGGCGCACGCCGCGCGGGACAGTACAGGGCTTCATAAATTCCATTGCCGATGAGAATTATGAAAGAGCAGCCCTTTACCTGAACCTGGACAGCACCCTGGACCGGAAGCAGAACGGTGCCAAGCTGGCCCACGCTTTGCAACGCCTGCTTGACCAGAGCGGAGACATTATTCCGTATTCGTTAATCAATGACACCTACGAGGGACGCACCGATGACAACCTGGGCCCTAACCTTGACCGGGTAGGCGATGCGACCGTCAACGGCGAAGAGTTTGACTTGTTTCTGGAGAAGCTGGAAGACGCAGAAGGCGGCCCCGTCTGGCTTTTCTCTTCCCAAACGGTGCAGCGCATACCCGAGGTCATTGAGGATACCAAAAAGCCCCTCGCAGATAAAGTAATGCCTGAGTTTGCCGTGGACACCAAGTGGAACGGCGTACCCGTGGGGCAATGGGTGTTCCTGCTCATGATTGCAGGCCTGGCCTATACCGGTTCCTGGGTAGTGATTCGGTTGGTGGTGTTTCTGATTAAGCTTTTCTGGCGCAGAGCCCGCGAGGAACACATCACGGGCATCATCCATGCGTTTACCTTGCCTTTGCAGTTGTACCTGGCTTTGTGGCTGTTCATTGCCACAACCCAGCGCGTAGGCATCTCCATCATTGTACGCCAGCAGTTCAGTCAGTTAACGGTGCTCATTGGCCTGATGGTGTTTTTGCTTTTGCTATGGCGCCTGATAGAGGTTATGTCTCAGTATCTGCAACGGAGACTGTTACGCAAACGGAACCAGGCAGCTTTGTCAGCAGTGCTGTTTCTGCGCCGGGGGGCAAAAATCGGGATCATCGTCTTCGGGGTGATTGCGTTTTTGGGTACGCTGGGCTTTGATGTGACGACCGGTTTGGCCGCCCTGGGGATTGGTGGTATCGCGTTGGCATTGGGCGCCCAGAAAACCGTGGAGAACTTTGTGGGTAGCGTGACACTCATCGCCGACCAGCCCATCAGGGTAGGGGACTTCTGCAAGGTGGGCGACACCACGGGTACCGTGGAATCCATTGGCATGCGCTCCACCCGCCTCCGGACGAACGACCGCACCGTGGTGACCATCCCCAACGGTGATTTTTCCTCGCAGCGCATTGAGAACTTTGCCCACCGTGACCGCGTGTGGTTTCACCCTACCTTCGGCATACGCGCCGATTCCAGCCCTGACCAGATTCGGTTTCTGTTGGTAGAGCTTCGGAGCATTCTCTACGCCCACCCCAAGATTGACCCAGAATCAGCAAGGGTGCGGTTTGTGGGCATCGGGGCCTCTTCGTATAACCTGGAGGTATTCTCGTACGTGATGACCGCCGACTACAATGAGTTCCTGGAGATTCAGGAAGACCTGCTGCTGCGCATGATGGATGTGATTGACGCCAGCGGAACCGGCTTTGCCTACCCAACCCAAACCATCTTAATGGGTCGAGACTCCGGCCTGTCCGAAGAGAAAACCCAGGCCACCGTTGGGAAAGTAAAACAGTGGCGCGACGCCGATGACCTTCCGTTGCCCCGGTTTAGCCCGGAGCGCATTGAAAGCCTGCGCAACACCATACCGTACAAAGAAAAGGGAGCTTAGGGGCTGATAAAAGCAAAATGCGGTTAGGGGTAGTTTTTCAAAAAACAGTCCCTAAACGCATTTTGCTTTTCAAGCTGTAAGGGTGAGGCAAACCGAAACTTGTGGCTGCCTTGAATAGCCCTTTTGCAACGGTGCCTTTACAAAAAGGCCATCATTTCTACTCCATTTACCGCAGCACGCGCACTTGAATTATAAATAGGTATTGGTGTAGGGGTTTACAGAAGTAGCTAAGAATACTTATGAATATTGAGTAGCTTTAATCCTTCTATCCAATATTCTATAACAAATTTCTATGCCTAAACCTTTTCATCTTTATTTGATGCTGCTATGGGTGTGTTTTCTAGGTACTGCCTGTGGCAGCAAGCAGGAAGATCCCGCCCCGGTACCTCAGCCAACGCCCGTGCCTGTTCCTACCCAACCCAAGGAAGTAAAATGCCGGATTGTAAAACAGGTGCTGGACTATCCTGATCCAGCTGAGTCTTTCACCCGCGAGTTCCAGTACACGGCCAACCGGCTTACCAAAGTGGTGGATACGAAGAAGACCGGAAGCACTGTGCCGGTGGCGTACTCCTTTGAGTATAACTCCCAGGGCCAATTGGTAAAGACCAATTTCCTGGACAATGACGGAAAGCCCATGTTTTACTACACGTATGAACACACGCCCTCAGGCCTCCTCTCAAAAATTCACCTTCACCTTAGGCTAGGTGATTATTCTGCTCCCCCGGTGATTGTGACTACCAGAAACATGGGGTACAACACTAAAAACCAACTCACCTCTGTAAAGGAATATCTCATGACCGGGCAGGCCCCGCTTATTTCCAGAGATATCACCTACACCTATGATGCCCAGGGGAACATCACCAACAGCCATGAGTACCGGGTGCTGGAGTATGTGGGGGCAGAGGTGAAATATGATGTGATGGTAGACGAACGGTTCACCTATGACAACAAGGTCAACCCATACCGCGAAAGCCCCTTTTTCCAGTATTTCCCCTTTATTTCGGCGCCCGAGAACTGGTCTTTAAATAATGTGGCTACCATGACCTCTGGTACTTCATCCGAAGGAACCAAAAAAGGTCCAAGCACAGAGTTTAATACTGCTCAGTTCAACTTCACCAAGACCAATACCTTCACCTATACAACCCAAAACCGGCCCGAGAACCAAACTGCCGACCGAGGTCCTAATTACAGTTTCACCTATGCCTGTGAGTAACTCAGCCGGTTCAAAGGCCTTTTTCTCTGACATAAATTTGCTTGGTCAAGTGCCGTTCTCTTGGGAGGACGGCACTTTTTCTTGCCCGTAAACCCGGTTCAGGACAGCACGCATGGGGAGCTTGCGCAACACCATTCCTTACAAGGAAAAGAACGCGTAGTAGAAGTGCCAAAGTGCAAAAGGCGTTTTGGGGCTGTTTTGAGAGAAACAGGTCGCAAACGCCTTTTCCATTTTCATGCAGTAGGTTTGAGCTTTACATTCCGAAGGCTGGAGCATTACATACCTCACATGCCGCAAGTTTGAGTGAAACGGAAACTTGTGGCTCCCTTTAATGGCCAGTTTGCAACTGGCGCCAGTTGCAAACTGGCCATTGGTTCTACTCCAAGTTACCGCTTCGCTCAAACTTGAAGTATGGGTCTAGTAGAGGGTATTGGTGTTCTTAGCTCATTACTTATGTAAACTAGTTGCTGTTTCAAAGAGAAGTCATACCCCATTTACCCAAAGGAGCGGCTTTGTGACAACATTGACATTTCAGAAAAAGCAACTTACTCCACCTTGAAAAACAGCTTGAAATGCGTTTCAATGGCGGTGGCTTCTTCTGGGGTGAGGGAGGCAAATTCTTTGGTATGGGCGCGGGTAGATAAGCTGCCGTTGCCCTGTAGCAGAAACTGGATGAGCAGGGAGACGGTTTTGTCCGGCATCTGGATGTGGTCATCCAGCCAGGCTGGGTAGATTTTGTGAAAAGCAGGTATAACTAGATGGTTCCTGTTTAAACAAGGTAAAACTCCCTTGCCTATGGAAGATAGAGGCAGAGCTGTTTTCTGGCCATTTTTGAAAAAGTAGCCTCTAAACAGGATTACCGGGAGCCAGTCATGAGCCGCCAGCAAGCACCAACCCGAACTGCGCTACAGATAACTCAGCCACTTATTCTCTGGGTGGGCGGCTTTGTAGCGGCTGTACCAGCGGCAGGCGGGGTAGAGCACCAGCACCACCGTGATCCAGACAAGGTACACATACGGCAGCTCCACGCCCACGCCGGTCTTTGGGCGGCCAAACTCCAGCGACCCGAAGGGCAGTTCTTTCCAGGTGAGGCCCTGCCAGAACATGAGCAGCAGCATGCCCGTGTGAATGAGGTACCAATGCGCCAGGTAGAAGAACAGTGGCACCCGGCCGTACACGGTGAGAAAGCGGGTAAACGCGTTTTGGGCCCGTTCCAGCAAAACCAGCGCTAAAAACATGAGGCCCAGAAACAAGGCCGCGTACAGCAAGGACGGCGGATACTTGGTCACGTTCAGGAAGGACAGCACCGTGAACATCGCCGTTTTCTGCACCGCCCAGGGACTAGGATCGCCGTACACCTGCACCCACCGCAGCACCGCAAATACGCCCAACGCCACCGCCGCCGAGAGCCACAGCAGCTTCCGGCGTTTAGGGGCCGTTTTTTGAAAAACAGGCCCAAAACCGAAGCCCAGCAGCAGGATGCCCAGCCACGGAATCACGGGGTACGCCACCAGCAGCGACAACCCCTCGGAGGGTTGGAAGAACCCCGGCCGGAACAGGAGGGAATAGAAGAACTTACCCAGCATGCCCTCGGCCGGACCTGCTTGCGGCAGCAGGTTGTGCAGCAGGATAATGGCCAGCCCGAGGCCGCCAATCACCCGGGCCGGGAGCCGCAGCAGCGCCGCCAGCACCACAAACCCGAACCCAATGGCAAAGATCACCTGGAACATAGTGGTCCGGAAGAAGATGTCAAACCAGATCCCGAAGCTGATGACCGTGACCTCCAGCACCATGAGCCAGACCCCGCGGGAAAGCAGGAACCGCTGGGCGCGCCCGTAGTCTCCGTCTCGGTGGAGCGACAGGAACGCCGAGGTACCCGCCAGGAACACAAAGGTGGGCGCGCAGAAATGCGTGACCCAGCGCGTCAGGAACAGGGCCGGGGTAGTGGTGTCAAACGACAGCGGGTCCTGCGCCAGCGAGGTAGTGTGCCACAAATCGCGCACGTGGTCCAGCGCCATGAGGACAATGGCCAACCCCCGGACAACATCAATGGAAGAAACCCGGGTGTGGCGGGCTTGCGCCAGCGGAGTAGAAGCTTGAGTGCGGAGCATATGGTGTAAGTTGGTAGATGAATATGTATATTTTAATTTTATTTTAAAATGCTAATGATGAAATAATAAAATTCTATGTAGTTATAAGAAGAATAAAATATAAAATAGCTACTATTGTAAATAAAGATTAGAACAGAGTTGAATTAAATCAAAATGTAGGGCAATATGAATTTTGAGTTTAGTGATATAAAAGATGCATATATAAAGTTAAAAACTTATGTATATTATGATAATAATGATTTGTTGTTGAGAAGGCAATTAGTTGAATTTGAATCAAATAGTACAAAAGATGTTATATCGGATTTAACAGGTGGGCCTGAGCCATATAGAAATGTAGATAATGTATTTGGGGGGAATATATTTAAGACAACTGATGAAAAGCTGAAACAGATAACCGAAAAATTAAATAGTTACCATAACGATCCTTCTTTTTTTAACTACTTTATAAATAGGGTTGATGTTAATTTCTACCCAAAAAAGATAAAAGAAAGAGATGTTGATAAAAATTTTATATCAAATAAGATAGTTCAAGATGAATATACTGTTGAGAGAGTAACCCCATTTATTTTTGCTCCAATAGAACTACATATTGTTGCAGTACTTTGGATTCTAAAATTTGGTAAAGATTTCGATTCAAAGTTGAAAGACTGTTGCTTAGGTAATAGATTGTTGTTAGATAAAGAAAAGGAAAAAGTTGTGCAAGGTTCTGGTTTATTTAAGCCATACTTTAAACAATATAAAAAATGGCGTGACGATTCAGTGTTAGTAGCTGAAAACCTTTTAAAGCAAGAAAAAAATGTTCTTTTTTTGACATTAGATATTAAAGATTACTACCATTCCGTAAGGATACCTAAAACTGATTTAGTAAATCAATTAGGAGAAATTTTAGGAAGTGGAGCAAGTAATCTTCAAAATATATTCTATAATACTCATGTTAAGTACACTGAATTAGTTTCAAGAAACTATCAAACACCTTTTGAATTTTATTCTAGTTTAAAAAAAGAGGAAGATGTATTACAAGAAATTATATTGCCTATAGGGCTTCTTTCTTCTTATATAATTGGAAACTATTATTTAAGGCATTTCGATAAAAGAATAGTAGAAAAGATAAAACCTGCATACTATGGTAGATATGTTGATGATATATTAATTGTGTTATCTGATCCTAATCCCAATTATAACAGTGAAGAAGAGGATAAAAGCATCAGCTTTAATTTTGATAAATATAAAAACAATTTAAATTCTGGTGTTGAAGAGGTAGTTTCATTTGAAGAAGATGACTTAAGTGATATTGAAAGGTATATTTTAGTGAATTTTTATCCTGTTTTAAATATTGTTAATAAACCTAAATTATACAATAAATATGATAGCCTAACAGTGGAGGAATCACGAGTTATTAAGATTTGTGGTTATAGGTTTCTGTACTGCCAAAGTGATAAATCACTTCTTTACTACTTTGATCATAATGAGTCAAGTTTAGTGATTGATAAGTTAAAAAAAGAGTTAGATGATAGAACAAGTGAATTTCGTGATTTTCCAGATGATGAATCTACAGATAGCTTTGAAGAAAGTGCTTATAATCTCCAATATGATGGTGCAGAAGGAAAAATTAAAACTTTAAGAAATTATAAAGAAAATAGATTTGGCTTAACTATTTATTTATCCAATAAAATATTTAGTGCACTTAGGCATGAAAAAAAGATTTCTGAAGAAGAAAAGAATCAAGTATTGCTTTTCTTTAGGGGAGAAAATTGTTTAAACTTTTATAAGCTTTGGGAAAAGATATTCACCTTTTTCTTAGTAAATGATCAAGCTTTAGCTTATGTAGAGTTTTATTTACATTGTGCTTCTCAAATAGATAAAATCAAATCCAAAAAAGGTGAAGTTGGTGCATCAAAAGTTAATGATGAACAAATAATATCTACATTGATTAATTATTTGGACTGTTCCCATGAATTAACCCTGTCCTTAAATCCTTCTTTTATCAAGAAAACTAAACAAGCTAGTTTAAATTTCAATTTTCAACTTCTTAAACTAAAAAATAGGTCATATTCTCTTTTCTATTTAGACTTTGAACCTACTAAAGACGATTCTTACTGGGTGAAAAGGTTTAGAAGGACTAATATGGTCCGTCATCAATATGTTGTTCACCCATTACTTAGCTTTACGAATGGATCAAAAAAAGAATGGACAGATCTAACAAGCATTAGATTAGATTTTAAAAAATATATTCTTGACCCGGAATTAATTAAAAATTCTCCTAGACCGGTTAAGTTTTGGGAATGTTGTCTAGCAGTAGCATTTAGTGAATTAGGTGGAAGTAACCTTGAACTAGGTAAGATTAATGAAGATTCATATTTTGAAACAAGAGTACTAGGGTTAAGAAGACCTAAAGGTCAAGTAGGTACTTTGTTAGATGACAAAGAAATAAAATTTGGGAGTGAATTCTATCTGGATGATGCTTTTAATTTGTATAAGTTTGTTAACGAGATACATGTTTCCTCTTATATTTTAAATGATTCTGATTTTAGGGATGAGTTTTATAAGAGAAAAACTCACAAGCTAAAATTCGATAAGTGGAAACGATTAAAGGTTCAAGAATTTCAAGTTAACGTTAACAATAATCGTCTTAACGAACCTACTATTGCATTCGTAAACACAGAAGTTGATAAAGTAAATATAATTTCAAGTTTACGAGGTAAGCCAAATTTAACTGTAGAGAGATATAATAAATTAGCTAATATATTAAAATCTGTAAGGAAGCTAAACGCTGATGTGTTGTTGTTTCCAGAGTCCTTTGTGCCTATCAATTTGTTAACTAGTCAAGTTAATTTTTCTGCTAAAGAACAGGTTTTGCTAGTAACTGGATTAGAACACTTAACTATTAATAAAGTTGCTTTTAATTTTATAGTAACAGTACTGCCAATAGAAGTAAATGGTATAAAGGATGCAGTTGTGGTTTTTAGGTTAAAGAACCATTATGCTCATATGGAGGAGGAATTAATATATAGGAATCATTTAATTGTTCCAAAACCCAAGCCTTATAGATATGATGTTTTTAATTGGCGGAATTTATATTTTACAACATATTATTGTTTTGAATTAGCAAATGCAATACATAGAAGTTTATTAAAAGGTAAAATAGATCTTCTAATTGGTGTTGAATGGAACAGGGATACGCCTTATTTCTCTAATATAGTTGAATCTGTTAGTAGGGACTTGCATACTTATGTAGCTCAAGTTAATACTAGCCAATTTGGTGATACTAGGTTGACTCAGCCAGTTGATTCAGCTCGAAAGGATTTGTTGAAGCTAAAAGGAGGAATTAATGATGCTGTACTTTTAGCAAAGATTAATCTTTCTACCATAAGGGAATTTCAACGAAAAAAGTACTCTTCCTCGCCAGAGGATAAAGATTTTAAGCCTTTACCACCTGATTATTTATTAGAAGATGTTATGAAGAGAATCAATAATGGTCTGGTATTTTAACTATAGTAAATTTTTTAATATGGTAATTTTAAGCGATTAAACAGGTTGTGAATCAATTAAAGTATATACTTTATAAATCATCAGGTAAACATTAAAATTTTTTTTGTATATAGTTTTGTTGTCTGTTATTTATTTGTTTTCATGTTTAGTGTAAACTTCAAGTGTTATTTGCATGTTTAATCTGGTGAAAGATATATTAAAAAAAATCGTATAAGTCAAGTAACAGGAATGTCGTAACAATATAAATCTACAGATGGCTAGACAATGGAATTATTTTATATTAATATATTAAAATTGTTTAAATGAAAAAAACAGCTTTACTGCTATTGTAATTTAAATACCAATAGGTTCTCTAGCAGATGATAAATGCTTCCTCTATTTTTACTACATCATTCCCCGGCTTCGTCACCGTACGTGGGGCACGCGAGCATAACCTGAAGAACGTAGACCTCACCATTCCCCGAGACGCGCTGGTGGTGTTCACGGGCGTGTCGGGGTCGGGGAAGTCGTCGCTGGCGTTCGGGACGCTGTACGCCGAGGCCCAGCGCCGCTACCTGGAGAGTGTGAGCCCGTACGCACGGCGGCTGTTCCACCAGATGGCCGTGCCCGAGGTAGACGCCATTGAGGGCCTGCCCCCGGCCGTGGCCCTGCAGCAGCAACGCGGTACACCCACCACCCGCTCCAGCGTGGGCAGCGTAACCACGCTCTCTAATTTGGTGCGCATGCTCTATTCGCGGGCCGGAGACTACCCGCCGGGGCAACCCATCATCTACGCCGAGGCGTTCTCGCCCAACACCCCCGAGGGCGCTTGCCCCACCTGCCACGGCCTGGGCCGCATCTACGACGTCACCGAAGAAAGCATGGTGCCAGACCCCTCGCGTTCTATCCGGGAACGGGCCATTGCCGCCTGGCCCACCGCCTGGGGCGGCCAGAACCAGCGCGACATTCTGGTGACCCTGGGTTATGACGTAGACACCCCCTGGCGCGAGCTGCCCCAGAAAGACCGTGACTGGATTTTGTTCACCCAGGAGCAACCCGTGGTGCCCGTGTACCCCGGCTATACCCCAGAGCAAACCCGCCGCGCCCTGCAACGCAAAGAAGAACCCAACTACATGGGCACCTTCACCAGCGCCCGGCGGCACGTGTTCCATACCTTCGCCCACACCAACAGCCCCCAGATGAAAAAGCGGGTGCTGCAGTACATGCTGCACACAGACTGCCCCACCTGCCACGGCAAACGCCTGAACCCCGCCTCGCTCTCCGTCCACTTCGCGGGCTATGACATCACCGAGCTCTCGCGCCTGCCCCTCCAACGTGTGGGTGACCTGCTGCAACCGTTCGCCCAACCCGCTGCTTCCGGCCACACGGCGTCAGACGAGGCCCACCCCGAGCAACAACTGGTGAAGCAGCGCATCGCCCAGGATTTGACCGCCCGGATACAAGTGTTGCTGGATCTGGGCCTTGGCTACCTGTCCCTGGAACGAAGCACTCCTACCTTGTCGCCCGGCGAATTGCAGCGCCTGCGGCTGGCCACGCAACTGTACTCGCACCTGTTTGGCGTGGTGTACGTCCTGGACGAACCCTCGGCGGGCCTGCACCCCAGTGATACCGTAGCCCTGCTCACCGCCCTGGAGAACCTGAAGAAAGCCGGCAACTCGCTGTTTGTGGTAGAGCATAATTTAGATGTCATCCGGCAAGCCGATTGGCTCGTGGACGTAGGCCCTGCCGCCGGCGAGAAAGGCGGCGAAATCCTCTACAGCGGTCCGCCCGAAGGCCTGCAACAGATAACTAACTCCCAAACCGCCGCCTACCTGTTCGGTGCCGCTCCGGTGCAATCGCGCCCACGCCGCACGCCCACCGGCTGGCTCAAACTAAGCGGCGTCACCCGCAACAACCTGCAGAACCTGAGTGCGGACTTTCCTCTGGGCGTGTTCACCACCGTTACGGGCGTGTCGGGCTCCGGCAAGAGCAGCCTGGTGAGTCAGGTACTGGTTGAACTGGTAGCCGATGCCCTGGGCCAGGAACTCCAACCCGAGGAAGAAGAAGCCGGTCAACTGGAAAGCCCCGCCCCGCAGACCCTGGGCGGCAGAATTGTGAGTGGTATGGAGCACATCAAGCGGCTGGTGCGGGTAGACCAGAAAGCCATCGGCCGCACGCCCCGCTCCAACATGGCCACCTACACCGGCCTCTTTGACCACGTACGCAAACTCTTCGCCGAGACGCCGCTGGCCAAACAGCGCCGCTATGACGCCGGCCGCTTCTCGTTCAACGTGGCCAAAGGCCGCTGCGAGAACTGCCAGGGCGAAGGCTTCGTGATGGTGGAACTGCTCTTCCTGCCCAGCGTGTACGCGCCATGCCCCGTCTGCCACGGTGCCCGCTACAACGCCCAGACCCTGGAAGTCACCTACCGCGACCTCAACATCGCCCAGGTCCTGAACCTCACCGTAGACGCCGCCCATGAATTCTTCCACGAAGAACCCGCCATCCACCGCGCCCTCACCGTGCTGCGGGAAGTAGGCCTGGGCTACCTGCGCCTCGGCCAACCCGCCACCGAACTCTCCGGCGGCGAAGCCCAGCGCATCAAACTCGCCACCGAACTCCAACGCCTCAGCCGCGGTAACACCCTCTATGTGTTAGATGAACCCACCACCGGCCTGCACCCGGCAGACGTGGAGAAACTCATGACCCAGCTAGACACCCTGGTAGACGCCGGCAACACCGTCATCGTGGTAGAACACACCATGCGCGTCGCCGCCGCCAGTGACTGGGTCATAGACATCGGTCCCGGCGCAGGGGAGGAGGGCGGCCAGATTGTCGCCACCGGTACCCCGGAGGAAGTAGCTGGGGTGGAGGGAAGTAAGACGGCTCCGTTTCTGAAGAAAACATTGGAAGGATAGGTGAGTTTTTAGGCTGGTTTTGTGGAAACAAGCCTAAAGCATGCCTAATACATGCCGCAAGTTTGAGCGAAGCGGTAACTTGTGGCTCCCTTTAGTTGCCAGTTTGAAACTGGCGCCAGTTACAAACTGGCAATTTTTCTTCTCCAAGTTACCGCTTCGCTCAAACTTGAAGTATGGGTTCCTTTTTAGGTTGTTTTCATGAAAATGGCTTGAAACAAGGGTACTCTTGTGCAAGTCTCTTTACATGCCGCAAGTTTGAACGAAGTGGTAACTTGTGGCTTGCTTTAATTGCCAGTTTGCAACTGGCGCCAGTTGCAAACTGGCAAATACTTCCACTCCAAGTTACCGCTTCGCTAAAACTTGAAGTATAGGTTCTTTAGAAGCCGTTTTCGTGAAAGGACTACAAACAAAGCCAAATCTTTATGATTCTTCTTACAAGCCCGATCATGCCCCTTAAGCTATGCCGCAAGTTGCCGTTTCGCTCAAACTTGAAGTATAATCACTCTATCAATATCACTTCCACCATTCCTTTACCACCTGCATAATCAATAGCACTGCTATACAAATACTCCTGCGGCTCCCGTACAAAGCCGGCTTCTACAGGGTTTTGATGGACGTAGTCTAACTTTTGTTCTAGCAGGAAATTAGAGTTGAGTTCAATGGGATGGTTGTGCTGCTGCCAGAATTGGTACCGCTGATTGTTGCTGTTGCTGCGGCCAGCTGTTTCAAACATCTCTAGCAGCCACTCTTTTCTGCTTTCCTACGGATTATCGGCAATAGCTTTGAGGATGGTCTTAGCGGTGTGCTTTTTGAGGTCGCGAATTATTCCTTCTAAGGGGTTTTGACCGGTGGTGCCCAGAATGGCATGGACGTGGCTGGTCATGATGCACCACGCATAAACCTCCAAACCCTTGTGCTGGATGCAGTAGTTGAAGCTATCTACCAATATCTCCTTGTACACAGGACGAACAAAAACATCTACCCAGTGCACCGTGGAAAAGGAAACGAAATGCAGCTTGCTTTGGTCATGGATGCGGTAGTGGCGGCTCATAAATTGTAGAAGTATTTCATTCCTATACGATTTGAGTACTTCAAGTTTGAGCGGAGCGGTAGCAAGGAGTGAAAACAATGGCCTGTTTGCAACTGGCGCCTTTGTAACCTGGCAAATAGGTGAGCCACAAGTTACCGTTGCGCTCAAACTTGCGCCATGTAAGGGGGATTTGTGAATGGACGAATTCCGACCTGAAAGCTAGTTTCCTTTATGAAAAGGAGGGAATCCACAACAAGCAAAATCTATTCAAATGTAGCTTCCAAGGTTATTCCTTTTTTAGCTGAATATTCTAACTTTACAAGCAATTTCACTCCCCTAAACTAAGCATGGAAACTGGGTTAAAAGCAGGAGCGGATTTCTCCTGAAATCCCGGGTTTCCGAATTTCCATTTCTTCCCCCACTATTTTGTTGATCTACGGGTTGCCCGGTTTGATAACCGGTTTGTGCCCCGCTTACTTGGGTACAGTAGCCCTTTGCGGTATTACCATGAATTCAACCTTCTGCTAACCTATTTACCCGAAAACTATGCCGAAACGTCTACTCACTTTATTTCCCCTTTCCATGCTCCTTTTCTACCTGGGTGGATGCTCCAGTAAAAAGGAAGAAGATCCCGAGCCGGAACCTGAGCCGGTAACGGTGAAATGCAGGTTGCTCAGGGAGCAGGTAGTGAATCCTAACCCGACCCAGAGCTTCACGCGGGAGTATGTATTCACGGGTACCCAACTCATAGGGGTGGAAGATGCCTTTGAGACCAATCCGCCTTCCAGTAATAGTATCAGGTTTGAGGTGGATGCAAATGGAAGAATCAGCCGAACGGTTGTGATGGATAAGAATGGCAATCTGTTGCAATACTTCCTCTTTGAGCATAACCCGGAGGGTTTGATTAGCCGGGTGGATTGGTATACCCGAAGCGGAAGTTCCGGTCCTCAGCCAGCTTTGAGTACCACCAGAGAGCATACCTACAACGCCCAAAAGCAGTTGGTAGCCAGTAAGAACTTCCAGGGGACAGGTTCAACCCGACGGATCCTATCAGATTACACGTTCACCTATAATGACAAAGGAAACCTGGCGCAGGTGCGGGAATACCGGGCTTTCAACTATCAGAGTTCCGGGGCTTTTAATGACATTGTCGTAAAAACCACCTTTACCCACGATGACAAGATTAACCCGTACCATGAGTACAGTACCCAGAACTATTTGCCGCCAGGGTTATTGATCCCGAACCTATCGCCAAACAACATCCTCACCATAACATCCATGACCACGTTAGAAGGAACCACCTACGGGCCGGGCAGCACCTTTGACGCCGCTCCGCTCAACTTCACCGGGAAAAACACCTACACTTACACCAAAAATAATCGCCCGGCAACCGTAACCGGGTCTTTGGGAGTTACCAGAACCTTCACCTATGTCTGTGAAGAATAGAGTATAAGCACCTGTCTGAACGATTGAAATGAGCCTAAAAGCAAAAGCCCGGGAAAATTCCCGGGCTTTTGCTTTTAGGCTCATTTTTGAAAAAGGAAGGAAAAACGATTGAGTGCGCTGAAGTCTACGCCTCAACTTTGTCATACACCTTCTCAATGCGCCTGTCAGGGATAAGCCACATGAAGGCCACCAACACGTAAATTGCTCCCGCCACCCACGGAATAACGAAGGTTGCGCCTATGGCCGCCAGGTACAGAAAGGGAGAGATTTTACCTTTCAGGTCATTGCCAACCGCCATGGCCAGCATAGATTTCCTTCCGTTCTTTTTAATGATGAGTTGTTCCAGGATCCAGTACGCCACCGAGGACATGAACAGGATGATGCCATACACGGTCATGGCAGGAGCCGCGAAATGGTTTTCGCCCATCCAGCCGGTGGCGAAGGGAATCATAGAAAGCCAGAAAAGGAGGTGCAGGTTCGCCCATAGAATGGGGCCGTTCACTTTTTCAGTACTGTGCAGCATATGGTGGTGATTGTTCCAGTAAATGCCCACGTAGATAAAGCTGAGCACGTAACTCAGGAAAACCGGAACAAGCGGCAAAAGGGCTTCAAACGTACGCTCATGGGGTATTTTGAATTCCAGCACCATGATGGTTAGGATAATCGCGAGGACGCCATCGCTGAAGGCTTCTAGTCTTCCGGTTCTCATGTTCTTCTGTTTTTTTGCCAAAAGATACACGCTGTTCGCGTTTCTTTAACAAAAAATAAAAAGAAGGTCAAAAGCTCCATCAAAATGGGAGCGTGAAAGCAAGCTGGCACTTGGTAGCTTTTTAGGGGCAGCCCTCTTTGAAAAGGGCAATCCTCCTTTAAGCAAGAAGCGCCAGAGGAAACCCCCAGGCGCTTCTTTTAAATTAAAACTTTCCGCGTTAGAAACCTCCTAATTCGTTTCTGCCCCGGCTGGAATTTTGTGACGAGGAAGTGTCACCGGTGCTGCCCATTCCGCCGCCGTAGGTGCTTTCACCTCCCGGGCCATACCCCGTCAGGTTGCCCGAGTTGGTGCCATAGGAGTTATTTCCCCAAGTGCCGCCCTGATGTCCGCCGGTATAACCCTGGCCTCCGCCATAGTTGGTTCCGCCGTAAGAACTGCCCATCCCGGAACCATATCGTTCAGAATAGGACCTGATGCCGTAGTTGGGAATCCCTCGGTCTGAGTGCAACCCAGACTCGCCTAGTCCACCGCCAAATTGAGAACGGTTGTAGCCATCGCGGTCGCCGGAATAATACGCTTGCTCGTCTTGGTGGGAGCCATACCGCTGCTCGCTGTTGAGGGTGTTGAACCTATCCGAAATGCCGTCGAAACTGGAGATGCCGTACCCCTGCCGGATGTTGCCCATCAAGTCATCATCTTCGCCGCCTCTGGGCAGGGTAGGGTCATTCCGGAAATCGTCCTGGTAGGTCTGGCCAAACCTATCCTGGTCATGGCTGTAATTGCTTTGGTACGGATGGTGCCCGTTTCGGTCGGTTCGGTATTGGGTAGAGTTGCCGTAAGAACGTTCCTGGTGGTGGTCATACTGGTGTTGCCCGTAAGGATTCTGTTGATGGTGGGCGTAACGGTGAAGGTGTTGGTTGTCGTGGCTCATGTCACGGCCCGGCCTTTCGTTTTGGTGGGGTTGGTAGTTCTGGTGCCTGTTTTGGTGTTGACCGTAGTCATTCCAGTCTCTGTTGTCTCTATTCATGATCTTCAGATTAAGGTGAACAAAACACTACCCGATTTTTAACGGGAGCCAACGGGCATGGTTTAAACCCTTCCAGGAGACCGGGTGTGTTTTCAGGAGATCGGAAAAGAAAACCGAGCCTAATTACAACCTGTGAAGAAAGTGGTGGGGCTACTTTAAAAACCACTCAATAGCCGCCAGCGAAACGTTGGCCGGAATCTCATGCTCCCCGTCAAACTCCAGGTAGTTTACCTGCAAGCCCTGGCGCTTTAATTCCCGGTTCACTGATCTTCCGCAGGGATCAATGGGCAACACACCATCATGGACTCCATGCGAGAGGAAAGCGGCTGGTAAGCCGTGTTTTTCGCGGGTAAAAGCAAATCCCGGCGAAAAGGCGATGACGTGGGTGAACAGATCTCCGTTGGTTAAGGCCATGCACAGCGCATAGGAAGCCCCGTCAGAAAAGCCCCCGATGGCAATCTTGCCGGGGTTTATGGCATAGTTCTCAAAAACCTGCTTTAAAGCCTGATCCATGTAAATGGCATCGGGGCCGAAGGAATCACTTACAATGACATCCCAGGTGTACTTGCGGGAGGGCGGCGCAATCAGAATGAGGTTGTGGGTATCGGCGTACTTCTGGAGAAGCCACATGCCCTGCTCGGGGTTTCCGCCGGAGCCGTGCAGCATTACGGCCAGGGCGGCGGGTTTACTGGCGTGATACCCCTTAGGAACGTATAGCAGCCCATCTTTGACCGAATCTAAACCCAAGGGGTGAATTCCGGGGTAAACTTCTTTCCCCGGAGTAGGAGCCGAAGGGCGGGCCGTCAAACGGCCATTGCTGTAGCTATCTCTGATGGGCTTCATCTGACTACCTCCTTTACAGTGAGACAAAATGATGCTTACGGCAAAAACCAAAACGGTTATGCCATAAGGTCGAATGTTGCGCAGAAAAAAGGATGATTTTGAAAACATAATCGCTCTGCCAAATGCTAAACAGCAATTCTGGTTTACGATTTTCCTTTTGAGGCAGGTGTTTTAGGGCACCGTTTAAGGAAACAGGCCTAAAACCAGAAAGGGCTACTCTGCTGGAAGAAACTCCGCTGGAGTGGTGGTTTCTGCTACGGGAGAAAGGGCTACGCTGAAAAGCAATTCATTCCGGTTCTTGCCCACTACCGCAATGGCTTCCATCTTGCGCAGGCAGTAAGTGATTTGGCGGCACCGGTGCAAGGGCAGTCGAAGGGCTTTTTCCAGGTCTTTGTTTGAGAAAGGCTGGGGAAGGGTAGAGGGTAAGAACTGCAGAAAATCTTGGGCGGTGGCGAAGCGATGCGTGCTGATGACCTCCAGAAGTTTCCGGTCTTTGATGCTGACTTTCTTGCGGTGTTTGCTTCCTTTTCCATCACGGCAACGCACTTCTTCCTCCCTGATAAATGGGAATTCCAGCGTAAATCCCTCGTGCATCACCAACTCCGGCAGACGCACCAGTTCCTCGAAAATATCCGTCAGAGCCCCACGATACGAAGATTTGCGCCGCGAAAGCACCGAGGTTCCTTTGTTCTCCACCTGCACCACCCATTTCTCATATGTGATAGGATGAACCAGATGCACCGGGTGCTCTTTCAGCAAAGCCTTCAGTTTGGGCCTGATGGCAGTGAAGTTGCGGGTCTGGATTTCCACCAACTGGCTTCCCCGCACCAGATCAATCACAAACCCGCCCACCGGCACCTCAAACCGATCCTGTGGCTGCGCATACCACTGCTTTAACCCGATGTGCAACGACCGCTCATTCTGGATGTTGATGCCGTTTCGCTCCGCCTTGCCTGCTTTCTTTTCTTCTGCCTCCGCCAATGTCTGACTCTCCTGATTAGTGGCTGCAAAACTACGCATTCTCTGACAGGCTTTTCAACCGAAGAAGATATGCAACGAAAGTGTAAAGGCGTTTAGAGGCAGATTCTTGGGAAATGACCCAAAAACAGAAAGATGTCTACTGGAAGAATGCGGCTTTATAAGGAGGAATATACGGCTTTTGAAAGGCAAGCCAACTCAGATATCCTATCCCTCGTTCCGAAGGAAAAAGGACAATACCATGATCATTCCCCCTTTCCTGGAAACAGGTGATAAAGTTGGCGTTTTGAGTACCAGCAGCTTTACGGAGCAATCGTATGTTGACCAGTTGGTTGACATTCTGAAGGAATGGAAACTGGAACCGGTGCTGGGGAAGACCGTAGGAGCCCGCCACGGAAGCTTTGCCGGATCAGACGACCTCCGTAAGAAAGACCTGCAGCACATGCTGGACAACCCCGAGATCAAAGCCGTCTTGCAGACTACGGGGGGCTACGGCATCATCAGAATCCTGGACCAGGTTGACTTCAGTAAGTTCAAATACAGCCCCAAGTGGTTGGTGGGCTACAGTGACACCACTTTTCTACACAGTCACGTGCAGGGCATGCTGAGTACGGCCACCATCCATGGCACCATGGCCGCCGATCTGGAAGCCGGTTTTCAGGCCCAATCCTGGGAAACGCTTCGGAAAGCCCTGTTTGGCGAGAAATTGAAGTACACCGTGAAACCTCATCCGCTGAACCGGATGGGCTCTTCTGAGGGTACGCTGGTAGGCGGCACCACCAGTGTGCTGTGCAATGCCAAAGGCACCATCTCAGAGGTGAATACGAATGGTAAAATCCTGTTCCTGGAAGAAGTGGGCGAACATAAATTCCGGCTAGACAGTTACCTGACTTCTTTGAAAAAAGCCCGCAAGTTTGAGTACCTCAAAGGGTTGGTGGTAGGGCACCTGGTGGAGATCGAGGAAGATGATCCGCCCTTCGGTAAAACCCCAGAGGAGATTGTGCTGGATGCGGTGAAAGAGTATGATTTTCCGGTATGTTTTGGGTTTCAGGCCGGGCACGGGAAAGTCAACAAAGCCCTGATTCTGGGTGGATCGGTGGAGTTGGAGGTCACGGAGAAAGGAAGTACCCTTGCCTTTTCTTCCTGAGGCTAACCCTTGTTCAGAATTTCCGTCCTTTTATGTTTTCAGCCTAGTTACCAGAAAACTGGCCCTAAACCTACACTGCTGCCATGACCACTACCTGTATTCTCACCTGCGAACACGCCGGAAACGACATTCCTCAGAAATACGAGTCTCTTTACAAGGGAAAGGAAGAAGTTCTGTATTCACACAAGGCTATGGACTTTGGGGCGTTGCGGCTGGCAAAACACCTGGCGCAGGAGTTGGGTCTGCCTTTGTTCTACACTACTACCTCAAGGCTGCTGGTAGAGGGCAATCGGTCGCTGGACAATGAGGAGCTATTTTCGGAGTACACCAGGCAACTATCGGAGAAGGAGAAGCAGGAAATTCTGGAGCAGTACTATTTCCCGCATAGAAACGAAGTAGAGGAGAAAGTTCGGGCTCAGGTGGAGGCTGGAGAAAAGGTGCTGCATTTGGCGGTGCACACGTTTACCCCGGTAAAGGAAGGGGAGGTACGGGAAGCGGAGATCGGGATTTTGTTTGACCCGGACCGAAGTTGGGAAAAAGAGGTTGCCGCCAGACTAAAAGCCGAACTTTCAAACCAGAATCCTGGCCGGAAGGTGCTGGACAACTCGCCTTATCCCGGGGTAGATGACGGCCTGCCTACCTACCTGCGCACCAAATTCAACAATGACCAGTACGCCGGATTTGAGCTGGAGATAAACCAAAAGCTCTTCCTGCACGGTGAACCCGAAGTTTGGCAACAGGTCCTCCACGAAATGGCCGCCGCCCTGAAGGTGATTTTAAATAAGAAGTAGACCGATGATTTTCCTGGTAGGAGAAGTAAACTTCCTGAAAGTTTAGAAGTAGGAAAGAGTTGTGCTTTTGTTAAGCCACCAGACCTGAATCCAGAAATCCTAAAAGCAGCGATTATGGAAATGCTCATCAAAAACAAAGATACCCATCTGTTTACCCTGGCTTTTCCTAAAAGCGGGCGTGAAACGGTCATCTTGCTTCATGGTGGGCCAGGGGTTCCGCACGGTATGACTTTTCTGGTGAAGTACCTTTCCCGGTATTTTCAAGTGATTATGTTTCACCAGCGGGGAACCCTCAAGTCTCCTAATCCTTCTCATGACTACTCGCTGGAGGGGTATACTTCAGACATCAACCGCATTGCTGAGCTATTTCAACTTGAGAAGTTTCACCTGTTCGGGCACTCCTGGGGTGGGCTGTACGCCCAGATCTATGCGCAGGAAAACCGGGATCGGCTATTGAGTTTGTTTCTGTGCAGCCCCGCCTCGGGAACTGGCCGGCAATGGGCGGAGACCTCTCTGGAGATTACCCGTTACAACCGTAAGAAAAGCAGTCTGCCGGAATTTGTCGCCCTGAACCTGAACGCGGGGCTGGGACTGTTGGGCAGTGACCAGGGGTATAAGCGGTTCTACAGCCAGGCTCTGAAGAATTTCAGTCGAGGGTTCAGGGAGTCACATTCAGAGTATTTTGCGGTGGAGTGCATCAAGGCAAAAGCCATTAACCAGACCATCAAGACTATATTGATTGCTCCTTTGCTTCCCATCCGGCAGGACCCAGGATGCAAAGTCACCATTACCTTCGGAGACCAGGACATTATTGGTAAAACCAGAAAGTATGTGCTGGAACGCTTCCCTGCCGCTTCCCACTACACCATTCCTGCAAGCGGCCACATTCCCTGGTCACACAACCAACCGGAGTTTGTGAGAATCCTGAAGGAGCATTATTCCTTTTGAAGTAAAAGCCTTTGATAGAGGTTTTTAGGTCTAAGTTTTGGAAACTTTCAACAAATCTTCTGGTGCAGTATGAAGGCCCCGATGTTCTAAACCTATCCTTCCCTTTTAGTCGTAAACCCCAAATGTGTTTCTGCTTAAGGGAGGCGCAAGCAAAGAAATCCTCAAAATCAGGAAGTTAGGCTGGAAGAATCAACCACCATTTTAAAGGAGCGATCTATGACAGGAAAAGCAATAGTTTACGGGTTGGTGGCTGGAGCCGCCGGAACGGTCGCCATGACCCTGGCTGAGAAAATTGAACAGCGGTTTACAAAACGCCCTAATTCTTACGTGCCAGCTCATACCTTGGAAAGGCTTCTAGGCCTTCCCTACCAGCCCGACTCCCAAAGATTAGGTCTGAACTGGACAATGCACTGGGGGCAAGGCATTCTGATGGGTGCTTTTAGAGGCCTGATGGCGGTACATGGCTTTCGGGGTCCGGTGGGGTCCTTTCTGTTCATGAACCTCCGGTTGCTCGCTGATCAAACGCAAGAGAACATGACCGGCGTAGGAGCGCTTCCCTGGACCTGGCCCAGAGACGAACAAGCTATTGACTTATTACACAAAGGCATTTACGCCTTCACTACAGGGTTGGTAGCCGATACCCTTTTGGAAGGACCTAACCAAACCCCAGATGCCCGGGAAGGCTGGACTTTGGGTGAGAAAGCCTAAAATCAGGTTGATTGCTAGCCTCCCCAACACTTGCCAGACAGCTTGGTATTTCCGTTTGTTTTGGATTAAGGCGAGACCCTAAGTCTTTTCTCAGGGAGCTTCCCCATCTGCGGAAAGCCCGCACAGGTCATGTGGAAAATACCTAATTCATTTATTTCCATAAACTTAAGCGAAAGGGGGGCGTACCTCTTTACCTGAGTTGTATCTAAATGAAGAATCATATGGTTGTAGTTATCACCGGTGCGTCTAGTGGCATAGGCCGTGCCACTGCCCTGGAATTTGCCCGCAAAGGGTGTGATTTGGTGCTGGCAGCCCGTTTTGGGGCCGGTTTAGAAGAAGTAGCCCAAGAATGCAATCGTCTGGGCGGCCGAGCCCTGGCGGTACCCACCGATGTGGCAAACGAAGATCAGGTAAACGCCCTGGCAGCCGAAGCCCGCGAAGCCTTTGGCGGGTTCGATGTCTGGGTGAACAACGCGGCCGTGGGGCTTTTCGGGCACTTTGAGGAAATCCCTACCCAAGACATCCGGCAGTTGATGGAAGTGAACCTGTTTGGCCATATCTACGGGGCACGGGCCGCCATCCGGCAGTTCAAGGCGCAAGGGCACGGCATCCTGATCAATGTTTCTTCCATGGTGGCGCTGGTGGGGCAACCGTTCTCCATTCCGTACACTACCAGCAAGTTCGCCATTCGGGGCATGAGCATCAGCTTGTCCCAGGAACTAGCCGATGAAGAAGATATCCATGTTTGCTGCGTGATGCCGGCCGTCATTGACACGCCCATTTTCCAGCACGCGGGCAACTACATGGGCCGGGCGGTGAAGGCTCCCAAACCGGTGATTCCGGCCAAACGGGTAGCAAGAACCATCTACCGCCTCACCCAAAAGCCTCAGGAGCAGGTTACCGTAGGCAACATGTCCCGCATGATGCGGTTCCAGCGGCTGGTGTCTCCCGCTTTGCTTTTTGACAAGTACATGCAGAAGATGATCTCCACCCAGCATTTCAAACGGAAACCATCCAGAGCGTTCCAGGGCAACTTGTATGAACCTATCACCAACTGGAACAAGGTGAATGGCGGCTGGCTTCCCGAAGACTCCGGAAAAGGAAAGAAAATCTCGCTGATTGCCGGACTCGCCTTGGCCGGTACCCTGGGTGCCTGGTACTATAACCGGTTAAAAAGGCAAGCTGGTCCGGCTAACTTCTCCTCTGATTTTGATGATGCAAGGCCTTTGCCACCAATTCACCCAGAACCGCCTTTACCAGCCGAAACCTTCCACGCGCATCACCGCAGCATCATTGTCAACCATGACACCACTGCCGGAATGCACGACAGCACCATCATCAGCCACGGAAGTGCCACCGGAAATCACGGCGTTACCGGCAGCGGCCTGGGAGGGGAAACAGAAGGGCTATCGGGTTAAAAAAGGCATACGGTTGGCGTGAGCAGAAGGGGTTAATTCTTTTTCATAAGATATAACCCCTTCTGGTCACGTGACCTTTAAAATTCATTGCTTTCACCACAACATCTATTCAACGCAAAGGAAAGTGCTGTATGAAGAATTGGAAGAGAAATGCCCCGCGCTGTTGTTTTCTGTTTTTGGTGTGTTTTCTGATTTTCGGCTGTAAAGAGACCGCCCAGACCCAAGCCGGAGACGTGCAAACCGCCCAAGCGGTGGCTCCTAAAAAAGACAAATCCATTACCCTCACCATTCCTAATCACCCGCTCCGGAACGAGCGCGACCTGGACGTACTGTTACAGGAAATCGGCGATGCCAAGGTGGTGTTATTGGGTGAGGCCTCGCACGGCACCTCTGAGTATTACGTCTGGCGGGCGGCCATCACCAGGCGTTTGATGCAGGAGAAAGGGTTTGATTTTGTAGCCGTGGAAGGGGAGTGGGCCGATTCTTACCGGGTGAACCAGTTCATCAAAGGACCCCGAAGGGACAGTCTGGCCGCCGTTTCCTTGCTGGAGCAGTACAACCGCTGGCCTACCTGGATGTGGGGAAACCACGAAGTGGCTTCATTGGTAACCTGGCTGAACGGCTACAACCAAGACAAACCCGCCAATGCCAAAGTAGGCTTCTTCGGCCTGGATGTGTATTGCCTGTGGGAGTCTATGACCGAACTTATGCCTTACATCAAGAACAACCCCGAGCTGGTGAAAGTAGCCAAAGGAGTACACAAGTGCTTCCAGCCCTTCTCCTCCGATGCCATGCAGTACGCCGAAGCGGTTGCCTCAGCCTCGGCCAATTGCCGCACCGAAACCAACCGGCTCTGGAAAGAGGTTCAGCGGCAGAACCCACCTGAAGGGACTAAGCCTACCGAAGCCCAGTTTGTGGCGGATCAGAACGCGTTGGTGGCCTTGAACGGGGAGCGCTATTACCGGGCCGCTGTGAGCAGCAACACCGAATCCTGGAATATTAGGGACAACCACATGGCCCAAACTCTCAAACGCCTCCTCGACTTCCACGGTCCTGATTCCAAAGCCATCGTCTGGGAACACAACACCCACGTAGGCGATGCCCGCTACACCGACATGGCCGCAAGCGGCGAAGTGAACGTAGGCCAACTGGTGCGCAAGGAGTACGGCGAAGAGAACGTGTTCATCGTGGGGTTCGGCTCTCACCGAGGCTCCGTGATTGCCGCCAGCAGTTGGGGAGCGCCCATGAAGAGCATTAACGTACCGCCTGCCACGCAGGGGAGCTGGGAACAGATTCTGCACCAGTTAAGCCCTACAGACAAAATCATCCTGTCTAAAGATATCCGGGAAAACAAAGTATTGAACCGTCCGGTAGGGCACCGGGCCATTGGCGTGGTGTACAACCCCAGGTTAGAGCATCTGGGCAATTACGTGCCCTCGGTGATGCCCAAACGCTACGATGCCTTTCTCTACATAGACAGTACCCGGGCTTTGAGACCCATCCAGACCATTACCGCCCGGAACGAACCGCCCGATCTTTACCCCTCCGGCACGTGATTCCGTAGAACCCATTTTAATCCCGTTTTCTGAAAGGGCCGGCTAAACAAGAATTTTGTGCTTTCCCTCAAAATTAATAGCGCATCTTTGCGCCATTATTCCAGTACCATGCAGTTAATACAAAAGCAGCGGGTTGCGCTGAGTGTCTTCTTTTTCCTCTCCGGATTTAATTTTGCCAGCTGGGCTTCCCGAATTCCTACCATTAAGCAAGCTTTGCACCTGAACGAGGCAGAACTGGGCACCGTGCTGCTCACCATGCCGGTTTCATCCTTGATTGGAGTGCCCTTGTCTGGGTGGCTGGTGTCTAAATTTGAGACCCGAATTCCGCTGGCCGTAGGGTTTCTGTTGAATTCCATCGCGCTTTCATTTATTGGGTTAGCTTCTACGCCGGTTGCTCTGGCCATGGTGCTTTTTCTGTTTTCACTGAGCATGCGCATCTTCAACATCGCGGTGAATACGCAGGCCATTACCGTACAGAAGCAGTTTGAGAAGAAAATCAACGGATCTTTCCATGGGCTCTGGAGCACCGGCGGCATCATGGGCGTAGGATTTACCACCTTGCTCATTACCCTCAAAGTGCCCATGGTGCCGCACCTGATTACTGTATCTATCCTCAGCTTTTTGGCTACCGTACTGGCTTTCCGCTTCTTAATTCAGAACGACACCGCTACCTCGGGCAATAAACAGTCCTTCAAGAAACCCGATCCTTACATTCTGTACTTAGGTTTGCTGGTGTTCTTTGCCGCGGTTTGCGAAGGGGGCATGTTTGACTGGAGCGGCATTTACTTTCAGCAGGTAGTGCGCGAAGAGGTGTTCACGGCCGGGTACCTCACGTTTATGTCTTTCATGGCGCTCTCGCGGTTTATGTCTGATATCATCATCGACAAGATTGGCATGAGAATCACCTACATGCTGAGCGGGGTATTTATTTTCTCTGGAATCACCCTGGCCATCCTGTTCCCCAGCTTCTGGCCCGCCATGATCGGGTTTTCCATGGTGGGGTTTGGTACCGCCTCTGTGATTCCCATGACCTACACCCTGGCCGGGGCCTCTAAAACCTATTCGCCGGGCATTGCCATCTCGCTCATCGCCACCTTCGGGATTGTGGGCATGCTTATCGGGCCGCCCATGATCGGGTACCTGGCCCACGCGTTTAACCTGAAGGTTTCGTTCATCGCCTTCGCCTTGGCGGGTCTCATGCTCATTCCCATTGCCCGGTTGTTCTTCCGGATGGAGAACTCTACGACCGATGCTGTTGAGGTAGAAGCGAAAGAGGTAGCCTAAAGTTGTCCGTAATAAAGGAAGAGCTATAACCTTCAGCTTAGGCGCAGTAATCTGATGTTTGTGGCCGGCAGGCGCCATTCTGAGGTCCGGATGGTTTTGAGCATGATTCTCAAAAACTGCCCCAAAGGGTGCGCTATTCGGTTGGCGAGCGCGGCTATTTTCTGGTCTCTCATCTGTAAACAGGTCTGAAACGGCAGGCCAGAGGTCAGGTGTAAGTCTTCGGCAAAGCGCCAGGCACCTTCCCGGGCAACCTGAATACTGAAACCCGTAAGAAGTTCATCATGGTTTTTGCCGTAAACATCCAGCAGACGGAACAAGGGAGACACTTTGCCCAGGTTGTCCTGCACGCGGTCTACCATGGCTTTCAGGATGGCGTTGATGCGGTTGAAGTCATTTCTGATCAATTGAATATCCTGGCCTTTCATGACCTGTGCCGTAGCAATGCCCAGATCCAGGTTGATGTGGGCGTTAATGCCCAGCAACAGGTGCTGTAGAATAATAGCCTCAGAAGATCCACAGTTTCTAAAGGCAACTTCCCAGGAAAGGGTTGGTTTCTTCCCCGCTTTCCAAAGGCCCCACGCTTCTAAGTAACGGTTGGCGAAGACCACATCCAGGAGTTCCATGCGGGGATTATCATCAAACTCGTGCTTGAGAATTCCTTCCTTCACCCGGCAGGTGACGCAGTAATACAGGACAGCAAAATACCCGGCCCTGTCGTTGGTCATGATACAGTGCTGAATGATTTTGTCAAGTTCAGCAATAACCTCATCTGTAGTGGTACATTGGTCTTGAACAGCTTGCATATTCCTTCCCTTTAGAGCTTAACTAATTTACCCAATTTCAAGGACAATTCGGTGAGAGTCAGGAAGGTAATTGCGCGTTTTTAAGGTGTTTATTTTTTGCTAATCGATGCAAATTCTATCGTTAAAGGTAAGCTGATTCCTTTTAGAGTACCTCTTCCAAGGTCTGTGATTCCTCTGTTTAAGGGCTAGTTTCCGAAAAAGGCACAGAAAGTATCCGTCCCTAGTGCCCGGGCAGGAAACACTAATCAACAAAAAGCAAAGGCTGAGTGCCAGAAATTGCCTTTACATGATCCCAGTTATCTGAAGGCAAAAATAAGGCAGTTTCAAAAACCCGCAGCCGCATCATCTCCCCGTGGGTCTGCCCCACCTTCCAACCGACCATCTGGTAACACCTTGATACCTGCCGCCCGACCGATTCCGCCGTATTTCGGAGCGATTTTATGACCCTTGAGCCAAAGCCCGGCACCCGTCCCGAACCCCAGGGCACCCCATTCTGAGAGCACCCAATTGGGTTTCCATTGGTGGTGAAACCGTCCGGCACTGATGGCGCCCTGCATGGTGTGGCCGTGCTCCGTTACGTTCTGGATGATCTGGTACACGGTAGTAATGATGGTGGAACCGCCCATAGCCCCTACCACCATGAACAGTTTTCCGTCTTTTTCCAGGATGGTAGGCGTCATGGAACTGAGCATGCGTTTGTTGGGAGCAATGGCATTTGCTTCCTCGCCCACCAATCCGTAGCTGTTGGGAAACCCCGGTTTTATGCTGAAATCGTCCATCTCGTTGTTCAGCAGGAAACCCGCGCCACCCACAAAGACCTTACTCCCGAAACTGCTGTTAAGGGTAGTGGTCACCGAGACCGCATTTCCCTGGGCATCTACAATAGAGTAGTGCGTGGTATGGTTGCCCTCGGGCAGTGGCGGCACTCCCGCCGATACTTTCTCGCTGGGAGTGGCTTTCTTAGCGGAATAGCCTTTCATCCTGCTCTTGATGTACGTGGGGTTCAATAAGCCACTGACCGGCACCTCATAGAAATCGGCGTCGCCGAAATGCCGGGCCCGGTCGGCGTAGACTCTTCTTTCTGCCTCTATCATGAGGTGAGCCGAGGCCATAGTGTTCCAACCCCATTGTTTCACGGGATAGTCTTTGGCCAGGGTGAGCAGTTGGATCAAGGCGATTCCGCCGCTGGATGGGGGAGGCATGGAGATGACCCGATAATCACCCACTTGCCCGGTGATGGGTTTTCGCCAGACCGCACGGTAAGCCGCCAGGTCAGCTTTGGTGATGATGCCGGTGCCGCGTTTCATTTCGGCCACGAGGGAATCTGCGGTGGGACCCTCATAGAAACCAGCCCGACCTTTGTCCCGGATGAAGGCCAGGGTGCGGGCCAGGTCCTTCAGGCGTAAAGTGTCGCCTTCGCGCCAGTGGTCCTTCAGGATAAAACCGGGCCGCCGGGTGTTGTATTTGAGAAAATCCTTTCGTTGCTCGTTCAGCTTTTTAGCTTCTTTTTTGGTCAGGGGGAACCCATTAGAGGCGAGGAGAACGGCAGGTTGTACCAATTGGGCCCAGGGCAGGTGGCCGTATTTCGCGTGCGCTTGTACCATGCCGTCTACCGTACCGGGCACGCCGGGGGCCAGATGCCCTTTGTAGCTTAGGTTCTCGATGACTTCTCCCTGGCCGTTCAGGTACATGTCGCGGTGGGCTTTAGATGGCGCCTTTTCACGGTAATCCAGGGTGTTCAGGGTACCATCTTGTAGTCGGAGAACCAGGAACCCGCCCCCTCCAATGTTGCCGGCATCGGGGTAGACCACAGCCAACGCAAACTGAACCGCTACTGCTGCGTCTACGGCATTGCCGCCCCGCTTTAAGATTTCGGCACCTACGGCAGAGGCCAGCGGATGCGCAGAGACCACCATGGTCTGATGGGTGATCAGCCCTGGTTTATGAAGGTTTTGGCTTGAACAGCCTGCCAGCCCGATGAAGACAAGGAGAAAGGTGATTTTCCTGATGAACACGCCCTTAGGTTTAAGTCCAAGACAATTAAACCCTTCTCTTTACCGAAAGGAGGCAGCAGAGGTTTGCTTACCACCGGTAAACCGAACGTATAGCGGCAAATAAAGGAAAGGCTAAGGCCTGAAGTAGATAAAAGCAATGCTCTATTGGATTGTAAGAAGACAATGCCTACCTTCCTTAAAGATAGCCTACCTATCTCCGGGAGGAAATTGGATTTCACCTGTGGTAAAAAGAATTGGACACCCTGCCTAGTGAGTAGCGGATTAAAGCCCTTAATTCTGTAAGGCCGTTTTAACCCTGTTTTCTGGAAATATACCTTAAACCAAGCGGGGGGTTCCCCCTGCCTTGGTCCTGAAAGTCCCCCTTTCTTCGCCCTCCCTAAGAGGAGATTCCCGCCTTTCTCCTGACGTGCCTTGCGTTCAGGCTCTGTTTCATTCTATACTTCAGGAATCGCCCGGGCAGTAAGATGTACTATACTTTTTTCTGAACTGAACCGGCTTTCTCTACCAGAAAACCATGTCAACATGAATGCACATCTAATGAAAACCAAAACGCTTTTATGGTGCAGTGTTCTCCTGTGCCTGTCTTTGTTTACCACCTGCTCCGATGACGAAGAAGACGAAAACCGGGCCGGAACGTTCTATGGTCCGCAGATAGGAGTAGGGCAGGGGAATGCCAAAACCTGGGTCACCACTGATGAAGCAGGGGTCCCCACCTCCATCGGGGTGACTTTCTCTGAAGGTGCAATAAATGCCGCCGGGCTGGGCACAACCATGCGCATGTACATGCTTTCCCTTCCGCCGCAGGCAGAGCAGACGCTCTATGACCATGTCATGCTGGACTGGAACCCTCAGGGGCATGAACCTCCGGGATTGTACAACGTGCCTCACTTCGACCTTCATTTCTACATGATTCCCGAAGCCGAAGTAGCCGCCATTCAAGGAAGTCTTGAATTGGATGATACTCCCAATTCCCAGTTTATTCCGCAAAACTATATCCTTACCCCAGGAATAGTGCCCGGCATGGGAGCGCACTGGGTAGATGCCACTGACATGAACAATGCCCCGGGTAATTTCGCGAAGAACTTTATTTACGGTTCCTTTGAAGGGGAATACATCTTCCATGAACCCATGTTCACTTTGGCTTACTTGAGCACCCTGCCTGCGAAAGGTACCGAAACCATGAGCATTCCGCAGCCACCCAGTTACCAGAAGCCCGGGTTGTACCCTCAGAAATACAGCTACTCCTACAACAGCACCACCAAAGAATACACCATATCCTTATTGGAACTTACCTCCAAACCCTAAAAGCCAGCTTTAACAGAGTAATTGTGACTACTTTTCCAACGGTTTTACCGCCGCTTTCTTGAAAACGGCGGTAAAACAAAATGGATCTTTGGGCCTATTTTCCTGGTATGATTTCGTTTTAGGGCCTTTTTCTTAAAAGGAACGTCAAACCGGGAATTGCTTATTACCTTCCTGTTACCCTAGCAAGGCAAGCAATTCCTGTTTGCTCATGGTTTTGAGTAAGCCGCCGTCGGTTTTGATCAGGTCCTGCACCAGGTCTTTTTTAGTGGCCTGTAGTTTCATGATTTTCTCTTCCACGGTGTTAGGGCAAATCAGCCGGACGGCCACCACGTTTTTCTCCTGCCCAATGCGGTAGGTGCGGTCTATGGCCTGGTTTTCCACGGCGGGGTTCCACCACGGGTCTACCAGGTACACATAATCGGCGCGGGTAAGGTTGAGGCCAGTGCCGCCCGCCTTCAAACTGATGAGAAACACCCGTACGTCTTCCTGGTCCTGGAACGTGGCTACCGCTCCAGCCCGGTCCTTTGTCTGGCCGGTGAGCGTCACGAATTTGATGCCCCGCTTGGTCAACTCTTTCTGGATGAGTTCCAGCATGGACACGAACTGCGAGAACACCAGGATTTTGTGGTGGGGCGCTTTGCTCTCAATCTGTTCCAGGAGTACGGTCAGTTTGGCCGAGGCTTCGCCGGTAGAGGCTTCTTCGGGCAGCAGGGCGGGGGAATTGCAGATCTGACGCAATCGCGTGAGTCCGCGCAGCACGTGCATGGGGTTCTTCTGAATTTCCTCTTCAGCCTGGGCCGAGATAAACTCCCTGATCTCACGTTCATAGGCGGCGTAGGTCTGGCGCTGGCTGGTGCCCATCTCGCAGTACAGCACCATTTCGGTTTTCTCGGGCAGTTCTTTGGCTACATGCTCCTTGGTGCGCCTCAGCAGGAACGGACTGATCTTGCGCTGCAGTTCGGCGGCCCGTTTGTAGCTTTTGAACTGATCAATGGGTTTGGAGTAATGGTCCCGGAAGTAGCGCTTGTTGCCCAACAGACCGGGGCAGGCGAAGGAAAGCTGTCCGTAAAGGTCATAGGTGTTGTTTTCTAGCGGGGTGCCGGTGAGCACCAACCGATTTCTGGCCTGCAGCAGGCGCACGGCCCGGTACCGCTGCGACTCAGGGTTCTTGATGTTCTGTGACTCGTCCAGGATCACGTAGTTAAAGCGATACTCTTTCAGTAGCCCGATGTCTGAGAGCAAGGTGCCGTAGGTGGTCAACACCAGTTCGTAGGCGTCCAGGTCCTGCAGGCTATCTATCCGGTTGTTTCCGTAAACGGTCAAAATCTTGAGCGATGGCGCGAACAGGGCGGTTTCTTCCTGCCAGTTGAACAGGAGCGAGGTGGGCACCACCACCAGGTTGGTGTTGCGCGCGACTTTGCCCCGCTGCGAAAGCAGGAAGGCCAAAATTTGCACCGTTTTCCCCAAACCCATGTCATCGGCGAGGCAGCCGCCGAAGTTGAGCTCGTCCAGGAAGCTGAGCCAGTTCAAGCCTTGTTTTTGGTAATCGCGCAGGGTGGCGGTCAGGTCCTGCGGCACTTCCACTTCAGGAATGGCTTCGAAATTGGTCAGTTTGCGCCGGTAAAGGGCCAGTTCCTCGCGTACTTCCTGGCTCAGGACCTCGGTTTCGTAGAGTTCCTCAATTCCGGCGAAGTTCATTTTTGGGGTGCGCAGGCGTTCTCCCACTACCTCGGCAGCCCCGAAGAAGGATTGCAGTTTCTCTATCCATTCCTGCGGCAGAATGCCTTGGGTACCATCATCCAGTTGCACAAAGCGACTTTTGCTGCGCAGTGATTTATGCAGGTTTTTGAGGGAGGCCTTCTGCTTGCCAAACTGCACATCTAAGGAAGTATCGAACCAGTTGATGCCACTGGTGACCAGAATGGTGATTTTGGCTTTGTGTGCATTCAGGCGGTTCTGCTTGAGTTCTTTGAAGCCTAAAATAGTTATGTGGTGGTTCCGCCAGGTTTCAAAAGCCTCCAGAAACCAGTCCTCGGCCATAAACCGGTCCTTGTGCAGGTAAAAGCAGTCTAGGTGCAGTTGCTCTTTGAAAAGCGGGTGCTGCCGTAAGATGAGGGAGGTAAACTGCAACTCGGCTTCCCGGTCACGCACCACGGTGAAGGTGTTGCCCAGCACATCGGTGCCATAGATCTGCTTTCTGGAAAACACCGGAATCTCCACGTGCCCGTACCGCATCACCGGGGTCAACAGCACGAAATCCTCCGATTCAGATAAATAGATGATCTGCTCGCGGCCTTCGTCAAAGCCCTGTTCTTCCAGTTGCTGCGGGGTGGCCGGTTTCAGGAACGCGTACGACACCCGGATTTTGGCTTCCAGATTGGATAGGATGTTTTCCCGGAACTCCTCAAACTTAGAGGCGTGCACCAGCAGGTAATACCCGCGCTTTTGAAAAAAATCAATGACCCGGCGCAGGTCTGGGTTATGCAGTAAATACAAGCCGTTCTGGATTTGCAGAAAGTGCCCATATTTCAGTTGCAGGTTCTTCAGGGGAAAAGGGTGGTCCTCCAGAAGCAGTTGCGCGGTAATGGAGTAGAATTCATCTTTGACCTGTACGTCCAGCACCAGATCCAAAGGCGTTTTTTTCAGTTGAACCGGCGAAACGGAACTAGCCGTGATGTTGGCCGAAGCCTCGGGGTTGTGTTGGTACACCTCCAGGTTCAAGGGGTTGTGCACCAGTGCCTTCAACGCTTCAAGATCGGCCTCAGTGGGTTCGGTGTTGTAGTTGTTCTGGAACCGGGAAAGGGCCGTGAAAAACCGGAGTTCCTCGGGTTCGTTGGTTTTCCAGACAAAGTCCAGCGGGCTGAGGGCTTTCAACGGGTTCTTGATTTTACCCGTTTGGGTAGTGGCCGCCTCCAGCAACTCCACATTCAGGTGCTTGTAATATTTATGTTCTCCCAGCACCAGAATGTACTGGGTGTTTTCTTTCGGTTTGGCTCCCGAGGGTAGAAATGGCAGGCCTGTTTTGGGCACCAGTTTCTCTTTCAGAAGGGCCTGTGTTTCCTCGGTGACAGGTAAAAGCTCTGGAAGACGAGGCTTGATCTTCAGGGTCTTTTGGGCGTATTCCAGGGCAAAGTACTGGTCCAGGTCGGCTTCCTGTGCCAACCCGTACTCGGCTGCCAAAGGCTTTATCTTTTCGCGCCGAAGCTGATCGTCAAAGAATACCTTCAGGTCCTGTCGGTTCAGAAGAACCTGGAGCACCTGTGATTGGTGTGCGCACAATGCTCGTTTTGGAGCTCCGCAACCACAGGAAACCAGCAACCCGAAACGGTTCTGGACTACCGCCACCGTAGGAAAACGGCCGAACGGCGAGGTGCCTGAAATAGAGGCGGCATTCAACTCAATCTGCACCGGGTGTAGGTCAAAACCGATGGTGCCGCCTGCCATGGCCTCGGCTGAGGAATGTCGGGCGATGGTAGCGTAGGTGAGGGAAGCAACTGAAACCTCGGGTAAAAGATAGTCTGTGGGGTGAATGTTTTTTGCTACTGCTGCCTGTTCTCTGTCCGCCATGTTGCCCTGTGTTTCCAAACCCTGAAGATACGCATTTTAGGTGGTTTGACCTGCTTGGAGAAGGCCTCTCAAGGCAACGGTTGCCTAATGAAGGTGTTTTCCCCGATTCTGATGCTTTCCCTGCTTTTTCGTAACTTTAGGTTTATTACCCTTAAAACGCAGGGGATTGCTCCTGCCTGCAACGTCTCAATTTATGAACAACTCCTTTATACCTGCCAGAAAGAAACCTGGTTTCTTGGTCTTGCTGGCACTTGTGGGCTGTACCTCCACCCAGCCGCAACAACCCACCGCCACTGCACCTGCCACTCCGGCCGTTACCCAAACGCCTCAGGAACCAGAGAATTTGTTGTTAGCCAAATGGACGGGACCCTACGGAGGCGTACCAGCCTTTGACAAAATGAAACTATCCGATATCAAGCCGGCAATGGAAAAGGGCATGGCCCTGCACTTGGCAGATATCGAAGCCCTTGTGAATAATCCAGCCGCGCCCACGTTCGAAAACACCATTGTGCCCTATGAGAAAGCAGGTGAGGATTTAAGCCGGGCTTTTATTTACTACGGCATCTGGGGCAGCAATATGTCATCACCGGAGTACCGGAAGATTCAAGCCGAACTGGCCCCTAGAATCTCGGAATTCCGGTCGCAGATTTCACAAAACCCTAAGTTGTACCAGCGCATCAAGGCCGTGTATGACAACGCGCAGAAAACCCCGTTGGCTCCAGACCAGCAGCGGGTGGTGCAATTGATTCATGAGGAGTTCGCCATGGAAGGAGCGGGCCTTAGTCCCGAAGCCAAACAGCGCTACGCCGCCATCAACAAGGAGCTGTCCTCGCTGTACACTTCTTATGGGAACAATGTGCTCGCCGATGAAGAGAAATACGTGACCTACATTACCAAAGACCAACTGGGTGGTTTGCCGGAGTCGTTCGTGAAGGCCGCTGCCAAAGCCGCCGCTGACAACGGCAAGCCAGACATGTACGCCATCACCAACACCCGGTCTTCCATGGACCAGTTCCTGACGTATTCTGATAACCGTGCCCTGCGCGAGAAAGTCTGGAACACCTATTATTCCCGCGGCGACAACGGCGATGCGAACGACAACAACAAGAACATCACCCGTATTCTGGAGCTGCGTGATGAACGCGTGAAATTGCTGGGCTATGACACCTACGCCGACTGGCGCCTGCAGAACCGCATGGCCAAGAACCCACAGAATGCCATGAACCTGATGAACGCCGTGTGGCCGGCGGCGTTGGCCCGGGTGAAGCAAGAGGTAAAAGACATGCAGGCCGTTGCCAATACCAGCGGCTCCAAAATCACCATTGCCCCTTGGGATTACCGCTACTACGCTGAGAAAGTGCGCCAGAAGAAGTATGCTCTGGACTCTGATGAAGTGAAGCAGTACTTAGAATTAGGCAATCTCACCCAGGCCATCTTCTTTACCGCCGGTGAGCTGTTCAACTTCTCGTTTAAGCCAGTTCCCGCCGGATCAGTACCCGTGTTCCACGAAGATGTGAAAGTGTGGGAGGTAACCGATAAAACCACCGGGGCGCATATTGGCTTGTGGTACCTGGACCCATTTGCGCGTCCGGGCAAACGTTCGGGGGCCTGGGCCTCGCAGTACCGCAGCTTCTCTACGTTTGATGGCAAGAAGACGGTGCTGGCCTCTAACAACTCCAACTTCATTAAGCCCGCACCCGGCGAGCCGGTGCTGGTTTCCTGGGACGATGCTACCACGTTTTTCCATGAGTTTGGGCACGCGCTTCATTTCTTGGCCTCTAACGTGAAGTATCCAACCCTGAACAGCGGCGTTCGTGACTATACTGAGTTCCAGAGCCAGTTGCTGGAACGCTGGTTGTCTACCGACAAGGTCATTAACCAGTTCCTGAAGCACCATAAAACCGGCAAGGTGATGCCACCAGAGTTGGTAGCCAAGATCAAGAAGGCCGCTACGTTCAACCAAGGCTTCGAAACGACTGAGTTTCTGGCTTCAGCGTTGATGGACATGAAGTTCCACACCGTTCCAGACCCGACCGGCTTGGACCCTGACAAATTTGAACGCGAAACGCTGGCGGCCCTCAACATGCCCAAAGAGGTAGTGATGCGTCACCGATCGCCCCACTTTACCCACGTATTCTCCGGCGAAGGCTATGCCACCGGCTACTACGGTTACCTCTGGGCCGATGTCCTGACGGCAGATGCCGCCGAAGCCTTTGAGGAAGCCCCGGGCGGTTTCTATGACAAGGAAGTGGCGGCAAAACTAGTGAAATACCTTTTCGCCCCGCGCAACTCCATGGACCCTGCCGAAGCGTACCGCCTGTTCCGCGGCCGTGACGCCAAGATAGACGCACTCATGCGTGACCGGGGATTTCCGGTTCCTAGCCAGAAAACGTCTACTCAAAAGACTTCTAAGAAGTAGTAGCCACTAAGAAGTAGTAGCTACTTCAAAAGGTAAATGCCCCATGTATTTCCTATAAAAGGGAAATGCATGGGGCTTTTGCTTTACCCAAGGTTATCTTTTCCTAATCCCATTTCATCACCCTGCAAAGGGGGAAGGGGATGACAAAGGGCAGTTGAGGAATCGGAAAGCAGTTGGTAAGAAGTAAATCAATTCTGTTCTCAGAAGTGCCAAGATCAGTAGGAGTAATCACCCCTAACTCATTCAAAGGAGGATTAAAGGCGTACTCGTTTTTCATAGGATACCCATTGTGGCATACATTCTCAGGCATTTTCTTCCCCTTTTCCAGAAACTGCCTCTAATCTGACTAAACTTTCTGAGTTGATGCAGTAGCGCAAGCCGTGAGGCGGAGGTCCATCCGGGAAGACATGGCCCAGGTGTCCGTCACAGACATTGCACTGCACTTCTACCCGATGCATGTGGTGCGTGTCATCGAAAAGATACTTGAGGGCGCTTTTGGTAAGCGGTTGGGTAAAACTGGGCCACCCCGAAATGGCGTGGTATTTCTGGGAAGAATCGAAGAGGAGGTTTCCGCAACCGGCGCAGGCATACACCCCGGGTTCATAGGAGCGGCAATAGGCATTTCGGTACGGCGATTCTGTTTCCTTAAGCCTTAAAATCCGGAACTGGGCAGGGGTAAGAATTTGCTGCCAATCCAGTTCGGTTCTCTCCACGCGGGTGGCTGGCTCCGGGTTGCTGTACTTGGCATATTTGATTACGTCACTCCACCGGATCATGTTAGGTCTGTTTGAGTAGGGAAGATGCCTGTTTAAACAGGTTTTGTAGGACCGAGGTTGCTGTTGTTTTTGGCTGAGGAAAACCGGGGAGAAACAAACAAAAGTTTCAATTCCCTTTTAGGGCTAATTTTCTGAAAACAAGGCTAAAACAAACGCTCGCAGCTTTTCGGTTAGGTTTAAAGGATTGCCGCACCTATAGGAAGTACTACTTTTCTCAGGTTTTGCCGTATGACGCGTGTAGGTACAAGAAATTATCTTGGTTTTAGGATTATTTCCTGCCCCAACTTTCCAGGGTTTCCTGCCCATGTTACGTGCTCTGTATGAACTATAAACTTATTCTCTTTTTTTTATTTTGGGTAACGGTCTCTAAGGCCCAGGTAATTACGGCCCCAGACTCCATAAAGCCGGGGCGGGGCAACCGCGAGGAGCAACTCCAACGCATTAAGGAACGCAAGAAAAGCCTTTTCACCGAGGCACCCGGTGGCACCGAGCCCGCTACCGCCTTCCTGCTTGACACCACCCTTTTCAATAAATACGGAGACCTGCTCCACGATGATCCGGAGTACAACAAGCGGCAACCCCTCTGGAAACCTACCGCCCAGGTCATCGGGGTCAATGCTCTTTTTATGGGGTACAATCGCTATGTGGCCAAGGCTGAATACGGCTACGTGAGTCCCAGTACCTGGAGAACCAACCTTAAATCAAAGCCTGAGTGGGACACCGATGAGTTCGGAATCAACTTCATCGGGCACCCGTACCAAGGGACGCTGTACTTCAACGCCGCCCGTTCACAAGGGTACAATTACTGGCAATCGCTGCCGTTTGCCGTGGGCGGAAGCCTAACCTGGGAGTACCTGGGCGAGAACACGCTGCCTTCTTACAATGACATGATTTATACCCCGCTGAACGGCGCGGCGCTTGGTGAGATTCTGTACCGGTTGAGTTCTAACATACTGGATGATAGAACCAGGGGCAGAGAACGGGCGGTGCGCGAGATTGCCGCCGGTTTGGTGAACCCCGTTCGGGGCCTGAACCGTCTGTTACAGGGGAAAACCTTCCAGGTCACCAACAAAGAGGTGTACGAGAAGGAACCCATCAACATCACCTTGTTTGCCGGGGTGCACCGTCAGAACGAAAAGCAGGACGATGTCTTCGGCCCCGCCGATACCAAGGGCATGCTCAACGTGCAGCTGGATTACGGAAACCCGTTTGAGTTGCAGAAACGCAAACCCTTTGATTTATTCCGGATAAGGGCGGAGTTCAGCAAGGGTGGAGAAGACACCAAAGCGGGCACCATCAACAACATCACGGGTTATGGCATTTTATGGGGCAAAAACGGAAAACTAGGTAAGTTGGATCTGCTCTCGGGCGTTTTTCAGTATTATGACTACTGGAACACCCGGAACTTTGACTTGGGAGCTCTGGGCTTCGGGGGAGGCGTGTTTAGCCGTTTGCCCATCACAAACCAACTGAACCTGTACACCAATGCGCACTTGGGCGTAATTCCGCTGGCGGGCAACAGCACCCGCTTCGCCCCAGATGAAAACGGTCTCCGCGACTATGTCTATACCACCGGTCTGCACAGTAAAGTGGAAAGCACCCTGAGCTTGGGAAGGTACGCCACCGCCGCCTTTGTGTACTACCATTACTGGTTGAAGACATTTGAGGGGCTGGAAGGCAGCAATTCCATCGGGATCATTCGGCCGAGGGTCACGGTGCAGGTGTACAAAAACCTGAGTCTGGGGTACGAGCATTTCGGGTATACCACCAACCGCCGGTTAGAGGAATTTTCCACGCAGCGCGCGGTCATCACCGACCAGAAAATCTTCCTCCAACTTTTCCTCCAGGATCCCCAACGGAAAGGGCGGTATAACTAAAGCCTGGGATTGAGGGTGAATTCTGTTTTAGGCATGTTTTAAACAAAACGGGCTTAAAAGGGAATCGGCATTAAGCCCGAGGGAAATATGGGCCTAACTAAGTAGGCAAAGTGGTTGCGGCGAAGGGCTCAGAAAGCAGGTCCGGTCCGAATTCTTGATGTACAACTTAAAGCCGTACCTTTGGCGTTTACTTTGAAACGCATTGCCCCAAGTGGGCAGCCAGCCTTCTTAGCCCAAATCCATGAAAGTAATAGGCAACATTCTTGACATCTCCACGCAGCGCGACAGCCGGCATCAGAACATAGAAGTCTACCTTGACGACATTGAATACCTGACCAGCAAGAAAGACGGCCGCTACTATCAGGATTTTGAGTACCTGGTGGAACTGGAAACCCCTCTGGTCATCACCGGCGACTGCCTGGCCCGGGTCAGCGGCAAGAAACCCCAGGACGGCGAATACGAGTTCAAGGTGTTTGACAGGGAAGGGGAGGAGTACGTGCATAATCCTGCCAAGCAGTTGTTCTTAACCCTGGAATATGACTTTGACGAAGATTTAATTATTCTGTCCTCGGCTTACTATTCGGTGACCTTGCCCAACGATGAATTTGAGAAGTTCAGGACCGAGCAAGAGAAAGAAAAATCCAGAAAGAACTGGAAAGGCCGTAAGAAAAGCTAGAAAACTGGAAAATAACGTTTGGGCCTAGACCGAGTAAAACCTAGGTAGAACGTTTTTCTGAAACGTGCCTCAGCGAACGGAAACTTGGAAAAGAAAACATGGAAGCCCTGGCCCTGCAAGTTCTTTATGAGGATGAGGTTATCCGGATACAGTTAGAAAGGCCTGCCGCTATGCTGCAGTTCACGTTTCTGCAACAGCCCACCACGGAGCAGTTCAGGAACGGCTACCAGTTGGCCATTGACCGAGCCCAGGCAAAAGGAATAAAGCTGTGGCTCACCGATGCCCAAAAAATCAAAGTCATGCTTCCGGAAAACCAAGCCTGGCTAAAGCAAAACATGGCGCCATTGTTCACCTCCTTCCAGCTCCGTAAATTCGCTATCGTTATGGCCCCTGAATGCTTTGTCATGACCAACCCCAATAAAGTGTACGAAAAGCCTGCTTCTGAGAAAGAAGCACCTTCGGCCTGGAACATCAAAGTGCACTTTGACAAGGAGGCCGCGCTTGAATGGCTTCTGAATGACTAAGGCTTTTAGGCTACCTTCGTCTTTTTCCGTAAACAGAGAGTTCAACCCAGTAAACTGGTAAATTTGCCGGGCAGTACCGCTTTGGTTCGTGCCCGGTACCAGTCCATGTTTAGTAGATTATCCTTTATGAACGATACGCAACCAGAGCTAAGAAACGTCAATGTGGTGCGGTACGTGACCCCGCTGCGCGAAGGCGGTTCTCTGCCGGCTATTGTAGAGGCTGACGATGAGTTCCTCTATGTGCTCAAATTCAGGGGGGCCGGACAAGGCGTGAAAGCCCTTATTGCCGAGCTGGTGGCAGGTGAAATTGCCCGCCTGCTGGGTTTACGCATTCCGGAGCTGGTTTTCGCAAACCTGGACGAAAGCTTCGGGCGCACGGAGCCAGACGAGGAAATCCAGGACCTGCTCCGCTTCAGCGAGGGCCTCAACCTGGGGCTCCATTACCTGTCAAAAGCCATCACCTTTGATGCCCTGGTGACCACCGTTGATGCGAAGCTGGCCTCTCAGATTGTGTGGCTGGACTGCCTCATTACTAACGTAGACCGCACGGCCCGCAACACCAACATGCTCATGTGGCACAAGGAACTGTGGCTCATAGACCACGGCGCGGCCTTTTACTTTCACCATTCCTGGAACAACTGGCAGGAGCAGGCCAAGCGTCCGTTTGCCCAGATCAAAGACCATGTGCTGTTGCCTCAGGCCACCGAGTTAGAAGCCGTAAACGCTGCCTACAAAGAGATTCTTACGCCCGATAGAATCCAATCCATCGTATCTTTGATCCCGGAAGATTGGCTCACCGGAGATTCACCTTTTGCCTCTGCCCAAGAGCATCGGCAGGCGTACGCCCAGTTCCTGGAGACCCGTTTGGCCCATACAGAAATTTTTGTCAACGAAGCGAAAAATGCAAGAAAAGCACTTATTTGAGTACGCCGTGGTAAGGGTGGTTCCGTGCGTGGAACGCGAGGAGTTTCTCAATGTAGGTGTCATTCTCTACTGTTCTGCCCGGGGCTTCCTACAAACCGTTTTCCACTTAAACGAGGCGCGGCTACAGGCCTTTGCCGGACCCGTAGAACTCGCCGAACTTCAGGACCGTCTGGAAGCTTTTCAGCGCATCTGTTCCGGCGGGAAAAACGGGGGCACTATTGGCCAGTTCCCCCTGGCTTCGCGTTTTAGGTGGCTCACCGCCACCCGCAGCACCATTGTCCAGACCTCTCCCGTTCACCCCGGTTTGTGTACCGATCCGCAGGAAACCCTTCAGCGCCTTTACCACCAACTGGTGCTGTAAGCCAGGAGAACGGCTTTAAGCATTCTTTCCGTTTAGGGCCTGTTTTACGAAAACAGGCCCTAAACGGAAATGCCTTCGTTTTGAATTACTGAGCCAAAAACGGTGTTCTTCTCCTGCAGCCACGCCAAGTAAAGGGAGATGTTAGATCTAAAATTATCCAACTTCTGGGCTGGCGTTTAGGGCCTGTTTTTGAGAAATCGTCACCAAACCTGGGCTGAAGTCCGGGTTTAAAAGGGAGGCTTCTTTCCTGTAAAGTATAACGTATGAAAATGACCGAAGAGGAATTTGATGATAAGTTGGTAGAGACCCTGGATGCTTTCCTGGTTTCCATGGCCGAAAGTGAAGACGTTAACCTTGATAAATTTTACACCATGACGTGCCTGTTGGAGAACCTTCGGTTTTTCAGTCCGGTGTTGTACTCAGCCCTGAAAGCGAAGGAATAGCTTTCGGGGCTTTGCCTTTCTACTCCTTTTTTCGGGCGTTCTGTCCGCAAAAAACCTCTAATTCTTTCTGATTTTTCTTGATTTTGGTAGGTGCTGAAGCATCTGTCCCATTTTCCTGCCTGTTCATCACATTTCTTTTTTGATGCAGGAAAAGCTTTCTACTCTTGCCCATGCTTAGTTCTGGTTGTTTCAAAATCAAACACTTACTACTATGGGAACTTACCAAATCACCCCGTTTTCCTTTCTGAAATCCCTCCGGAAAGAATCCCTGCTTAGCGGTAGCTTCTTTCTGCTTTCTCTGGGGGGACTGGCCCCTTTCGGTTGTACCCAAAAACCACACCTAGCCCAAACCGCTTCCTTTGTTTCTTCAGAAGCTTTTACAAGTTCTTCCTTAGATCTCGAACGGATTGAATTTGCCGCCAATGTCATCGCCGATAATCATTTATCAGAGGGCCTGATGCCCGGCATGAGCCTGGCCGTGGCTAAAAACGGGAAAGTGGCCTTTGAACGAGGCTACGGCCTAGCCGATGTAGAAAACCAGGTAGACGCCGGTCCCGAAACCGTATACAAGGTGGGTTCGCTCACGAAGCAGTTCACCGCCGCTCTTGTCATGCGGTTGGTAGAGGCAGGAAAAATATCCTTGGAAGACCCCATCAGCAAGTACCTACCCGAATATCACACCGAAGGAAAACAGGTAACGGTGCGGTACCTATTAAACCATCCTTCAGGCATTAAAAGCTCTCGGGTTATGGCCGAGGAAAACCAACAGCGCTTCCCAGGAGATCTCACTTACGAGCATACGGTGAATTTCTCTGTGGCGCAGCCATTTGATTTTGCCCCAGAGCAAAAGTATGAGAACAACAACCTGGCTTATTATCTGCTGGGCGAGATCATCTGTCAGGTGACTGGCCAACCTTATGCGCAATACGTGGAGGAAGAACTTTTGCAGCCGCTTCAACTCCAGAAAACTTGTTTCTGCGATGACCAAAATGTGATCCAGAACGGGGCGAAAGGATATGAGTACGAAGAAGGCAAACTGGTGAACGCACGCCCTCTCAGCATGCAAGTGACCGGTTCAACCGAGGCTCTTTGCTCTACTCTGGGTGACCTTATCAAATGGACACACCTGCTTCACAGCGGACAAGTGGTGTCTCAAGCGTCGTTGCGGCAGATGGTGACGCCCACGGTCCTTACCGGAGGAGATACCGTGGGGTACGGCTTTGGGTTGCAGGTAGATGAACTGGACGGCTATTCGCAGGTTTCTCACAGCTGGGTAGCCAACGGTTTTTCCTCGGTGCTGGCGTATTACCCAGAAGAAGGTATCACCGTGGCGGTGCTCACCAACTCCTCTAAAGGAAAACCACAGGAGGTAGCCAAAGCCCTGGGGCGGGCAGCACTAGGTGTTTCGGTGCAAGACCTTCCTTTGCCGCCCCAGGAGTTGGCCCGATACAGGGGTACCTACACGTATCAATCTGGCCAGAAGTTGCACGAGATACGGGTATTTAGAGAGGAAGGAAAGTTAAAGGCGCAACTGGCAGGCGGCAAACCGTTCCGGCTCTGGTACCAGGGAAATCATGTGTTCATCCCAGATGTGAACGACGATTTGCGCATAGCCTTTGATTTGAAAGATGGTCGGGCACAGGGGTTCAGGATGCACGAAGGCCGTTGGGAGGTGACGCCTGCCAAACGGAAATCGTAGTCCGCCTCGGCCTGGCGTGGGCGTTCATCACATTTTCGGCGGCACTCGTCACTTTTTTTATTTTCCAATCGGGCATTGCCCTATCATTGTTTTAAAATTCTGAGCCATGAATGACCTCGTCAATAATCCTTCGTACCTCAAAAGAGTAGAGTTCTGGGGCGCCACCACCATCTTCGTCTTTGCGGTCTTCTTTTTGACCACCATCTCCCACGGGCCAGACCAGCATCGGTTTGAGGAGGCGGGGATTCCGTTTTACTACTACCAGGACTACTTCTTCCCGCGGCTCATTCGCTATACGCTCCTGTACCTGGGATTCCTGGTGCTCAACTTCAAAGTCATTCCCCGGCTTCTGGAGAAAGAAGGCTTAGTAAAGAACATTCTGGCGGTGCTGGCGCTGTTTCTGTTGGTAGGGCTGGTGTTTGGCATCACCGATACGTACTCTAAAAACTACATCTTTAACCGGTACGCCTCGGAGGACGAGGCCTACCAGGCCATTTTCCAGGGGAGCTATTTCTACGCATTCAGGTTGCTGCTGCTTATCGGGTTCTACTCTTTTATAAAATTCGTTGGGCTGTACCTGCTGTCCAGTTCAGAGGTTATCCAATCTAAGTACCGCCTCATTACCCGCGACGGCCTGGCCGCTTTTGTGATCTGGATGATCAGTATGTTTCTCTTGATGGTAGTGGATGCCGAAGGGGAGTTGATTTTGGGTTGGGGCATTGTGGGACCTAGCAGTATCCTGCTTTACTGCTACTCGTTTTATGCCCTTATTCCTAAATCTCTGCCTAAAAAGAAACCCTTCAGAGCGTATGTGGGAAAAGCGGTTCTGGTACTGATTGCCTCACTCGTTCCCATCGGGTTTCTGGCGCTGCTTTTGGTACAGGGTAATGTACAGGATAATGAGTTTGCCTTCTTGATTGCGATTTTCAATGTTTTCTTTCAGTTACTCATCACAGTGCCTGTTTCCTGGGTACTGTTCAAGCGCCAGATGCAGGGCAACGCCGAGATCCACGTGCTCAAGCAGGAACTGGGCCAGTCAACCGCCAACTTTGACTTCCTTCGCTCGCAGATCAACCCGCATTTTCTGTTCAACGCGTTGAATACGATCTATGGCACCGCCATCCAGGAAAACGCCGAGCGCACAAGTGAAGGCGTGGAAAGGCTGGGCAACATGATGCGGTTCATGCTGCAGGAGAATCTGCAGGAAAGAATATCGCTGGTGCGCGAAGTGGAGTACCTGGAGAATTACATCAGCTTCCAGCGCCTCCGTACCGATGAGAGCCCCAGCGTGCGCATCACGGCCCAGATAGAGCAACCCATTGGCCCCGTTCAGATCTCGCCCATGCTGCTGATTCCGTTCGTAGAGAATGCGTTTAAGCATGGCATTAGCTTCCGGGAGCCTTCGCACATCAACATCACGCTGGAGGTGAAAGAGAAGACCCTGTACTTTGACGTGCACAACAGCAAGCATGACAAGCAGGGCACCGATCCCGAGAAAGACAAGAGCGGCATCGGACTGGTGAACGTCCGGCAGCGCCTGCAACTCCTGTACCCGGGCCGGCACGAACTTATTATCCGGGAAACCGGGAAAGAGTTTTTTGTACACCTTACCTTGCAGGTGTCTTAGTTTCGGGTACTTGTATGTCTGTTTCTTCTATGAAAGCCATTGCCATTGACGATGAGCCCATTGCCCTGGAGATTGTAAGGTCGCATGCGTCCAAGGTGCCTTTCCTGGATCTGAAGGCCGAGTTCACCGATGCGTTCAAAGCCTTGGAATTCCTGCAGAAAGAACCCATTGACCTGCTGTTCCTAGACATCAAAATGCCTGACATCTCCGGCATTGACTTTTTCAATTCCCTGAGCAAAAAACCATTGGTCATCTTCACCACCGCTTACTCAGAACATGCTGTTACCAGCTTTGAACTGGATGCCGTGGATTACCTCCTGAAGCCCTTCTCTCTGGCCCGCTTTATCAAAGGCTGCAACAAGGCGTTTGAGCTGTATAATTTCAGAAACGCCTCTGAAACGTCTGACCATTTGTACATCAAAACCGGCTACGAACAAATCAAGGTGCTTTTTGAGGACATCCTGTACCTGGAAGCCACGGGAAACTACGTCACCTTTGCCCTAAAAGACAAAAACGTCTTGTCCCGCAGCACCTTCCTGGAAGCCATTAACCTGCTGCCCCCAGATAAGTTCGTGCGCGTGCATCGGTCGTATGTAGTGGCGGTGAACAAGATTGAAAAAGTGGAACGGCACCAAGTCACCATTCACCAGAAAACCATCCCCTTGAGCGAAGCTTTCCGGCAGAGCCTTACGGCGTATCTGAGCCGGTAAAGGTTAGCAATTAAGCTTTGAACCTCCTTTCACGAAAACGGGCTATAAACCACATGATAATCTATTTGCCTGCTTTAGGGTGAAACCTCACTTTTGCCAAGGAATCAAAACGCATTCTGTCCCCCTTTGAAGGGGGTAGGGGGATGAATACTTCTGCAGGTCTTGGCATTTCTGAGATCTGATTTTATTTACTTCTCAGCAACTTCTTACCAGTTCTTTAAACGGCTTTGTCATTCCCCTACACCCTTCAAAGAGGGACGAAATGCGTGTAAGTGTTCATTTTCTACAAAGCAAAGGCCGGTAAGATGTTTCTTACCGGCCTTTGCTTTGTAGAAAATGAACACTCTTTACGTCCAGTAGAGGATAGGAGCTTGGGGGAAGCGGCTTTTTAATTGGCTGTAAAAATAGCTGCGTAGCATTTGCATGGTCTGGGAGTTGTACACGAACTTCTTGCCTCCGAATTTATTGTACTTAAGCGAGCGGGTACTCTCCTCGAAGTCAATCTGGGTGTTTGGGTACCACTCTTGTAGCAGCGCCTTGGAACCCGGCGTAAACCGATGGCTGATCAGCTCAAAGGTAATCTCACAGGGGAAATCAAGGGTTTGCTCCAGCCGGTCCAGCAGGTGGGTATAGTGGGCTTCCCAATCGGGCACGGGCATGATGGGGGCAATCACCAGGCCTACTTTATAGCCCCCGCCGCCTTCTGCTTTGGGTAGGGCCAATTTACGGATAGCAGCCAGTCGGGCTTCCATGGAAGCGGTGCCACCTTCCATCCGGCGCGAAATGAAGTCGGCGTTGAGGCTGATGCGGGGCTGGGTATTGCCATTATGCGCCAGGTTCAGCAAGCCGTCTACCTGGTCAAACTTGGAAACCCACCGCAGGTGCATGTTTTCCTGCTCGCCAAAGAACCGAATGGTCTCGGCCAGGCTGCCTGTGAGGTGTTCAATGCCCAGCGGATCTGTGTAACAACTGGCTTCAAACGTGGTGATCTCATTGGGCTTACTGTAGTGGGTCAGGTTCTCCAGGATGGTAGGCAGGTTGGCAAACGCCCTGATTACGGGAGGCCCTTGCAGGCTGCCCGCTAAGTAGCAGTACTGGCAATGGGCGGGGCAGCCTTCGGCCAGGTGGAACTGGTAATCAGCGGAAGGAGGGATGGGCTGTAACTTAAGCGCGCTGGGCGGAGCGGTCACAATGGCCAGGGTGCTTTTGGCTTTCCGGTAAGTTTCCCGCTCGTCCTCGCCCCGAAGGCCCACAAGCCGGTTGCTCTTCAATTCCTGCACTGGAATGCCTAGTGCTTTCACGCGCTCGTACATCTGCTGGCCCCAGGGTTCCTCCAGCGCTGCCGGCGTAATGAGCGCCTGTTTGGGCATCCATAGTTTAGATCGTATCTCGGGTTTTGGGGTTACTAACTCCTGAACTGCTTGCATGGAATGGCTTGTCATATGAAAGGTGTCGCAGCACGGGATAATAAGGCATAAAAGCCGCTTTTGCTGCTATCAGAACAACAAAATGGCCTTTGGTATGATTCAGTTTTAAGAATGTAAAAATGATTTTAATTATCTGATAATCAGTGTTATAAATAAAATTTTACCTGAACAAAAGGAGCTGAGTGGATGTTGTAAATACGTATGCAGAAATTCAATCCGTCTATCCTTCTTTACACGCCGGATGCCCTGAATGAGCGGGGGCAAAAGGCGTTGCTTACCTACCCAGAGGCTGTGGCTCAGCAGATTGTGCAGCATAACCGCCTGCCTCCCTTGGAGGGAAACCATTACCAGGTAAAATCAGATGTATTGGTGTTAGGTCGCCTTAAAACCTTGGTCTGCCGGGAAAGTGGCCGAAGCTCAGACTTTATTGCGCCTAGCCTGGCCAATGGCTGCATGGGGGCCTGTGCCTACTGCTACGTGGATCGCAACAAGCCCGTAAACCCCATTACGCTGTTCACCAATACAGAGGAGATTCTGGCGGCCGTGAACAAGCACGTGCAGAAACAGGTCTGGCCCAAGGTGCCCAACCAGACACACGCCACCTATTATACCTATGACATCGGGTGTAATTCTGATGTGTCCGTAGACGCTTCTATTTCAGACGGCGTGCAGACGGCGGTTCGTTTCTTCCGGGAGCACCCCAAGGCGTTTGCCACCTTTGCTACCAAGTTCGTGAACCCCGAAATGCTCACCTATGACCCGCAAGGCAAGACGCGCATCCGGTTCAGCCTTTTGCCCCAGAAGGTAAGCAAACTGGTAGACGTACGCACCGACAGCCTGCCCAAACGCCTGGCCGCCATCAATGACTTCTACCAGGCCGGGTATGACTTGCACGTGAATTTTTCCCCGGTGATTGTCTACGAGGGTTGGCTCCAGGACTACCGCGAACTGTTTGAGCAACTGAACGAATCGGTTCCCGAGAAGCTGAAGCAAACCATGGACTGTGAGGTCATTTTCCTTACTCACAACCAGTGGCAGCACGAGATCAATCTCTCCATCAACCCCAAAGCCGAGGAGATGATCTGGGCGCCGGCCATTCAGGAAACAAAGCAAAGCCAGTTCGGGGGCATCAACGTGCGGTACCAGTACCAAATGAAAGCCCGATGGATTCAAGAGTTCCGGGAGTTGCAGCAGGAAGTGATTCCTTGGTGTAAGATCCGCTACATTTTCTAACCGACGCCACCCTGTTGAAAAAGCCTCTGCCTGTTTAGCCAGAGGCTTTTTTGGCTGGTTTCCGAAAAATAGCCCACAAACGTAGAGCCACGGGAGAGGATATTCTCAGGAAAAGGAATAACCTTGGGTAGTGGAAGAAGCATCTACCGCCCTGAAATCACCCTCCAGTAAGGTGGCACTTACTTCCAGGGTCTGGAACCTAAGGTTCCCGAAACTGCTGGCAAAAGCGGTTTCGGTGGCATCGGTGCCGGTGGCAATCTTGATGAGGCCGTTCAGCGGAACCAATTTAGAGGCATCAAAGAGTACCCAATGCCCGCCCAGGTATGCTTCAAAACAGGCGTGGAAATCTGGCGGCTGCAGCTGATATGCGTACCCGGTGAAATATCGGGCCGGAATAGTGAGCGCTCGGCAGAGGGCAATACCCAAATGGGCGAAATCGCGGCAGACACCTACTTGCTCGGTGATGGTGTCAAACGCCGAGGTTTGGGCGCTGGTGTAGCCGCTGCGGTATTCCACGTTGTCGTAGATCCAGTCCCGGATGGCAATTACCCTTTCAAAGCCGTGGTCAATGTGCCCGAACTTATGGGCCGCCAGTTTATAAAGCCTATCTGATTGGCAGTAGCGGCTGGGGTTGAGGTAAGGGAGCACCGACACAGGCATATGCGCGATGGGCACATCGTTTAACCCTTCCGCTGGGATTATGCGCATTGCATTCTGCACGGTGGCCGCGTAAGAGAAGGTGATGAAACCGGGCTCTGGTACCTCCAATATGCTGAACCGCTTTTCACCGGCGGTAGAAAAAAACTCCTTTACAGGTACCATCGGCGAAGCCGAAAAGAATTCCTCTTCTATTATCTGGTTTCCGGTTGGGAAAGGCTGCACGTTCAGGAGTACGGTGGAAGGGGAGAAGACCTCAAAACCTACCTTGGCCGATACCCTAAATTTCATGGTTCTCCTGTTTTGGGGGCGTTTTGTTGAAAATATCCTCCATCCAGGTATCCGGGATTCGGTTGAGGGCTGCCTTCAGTTCATCGGCCCATTGCTCTGAGACGCTTTCCAGGTCTTTTTTGGTGTAGCGGTGTTCTACCATCTCGTAACTGTGGTTTCGGTACAGCACTACATCAATGGGGTAATCAACGTCATTGGCACTCACCCGGGTAGAGTCAAAGGACAGGAAACCGGTTTTCAGGGCCAGTTGCATGGAAGATTCTTCGGTGAGGGCGCGATTGAGGATGGCTTTGCCGTGGCCCGAGTTTCCGATGACCACAAAAGGTGCTCCCTGGCCCAGTTCCACCCAGTTGCCCTCGGGGTACAGCAGGAAAAGCTTGTGCTCTTCATCGTCCTTTAACTGACCCCCGATGATGGTGTGCAGGTTGAACCGCAGGCCGGCGTGTTCCAGGGCTTCCCGGTCTTCCTTGGCTACCCGTTTCACCTGCGCTCCGAAATCATTGACCGCTTTGTAGAGTTTGTTGTGCTCCGCGCCTTCCTCAATCAGTTCCTTGAAATACAACACTGCTTTGTCGCGTACAGACCGCAAGCCACTGGTCATGATGAAGAGCGAGTACTTCCCGTGCTGCTGAATGTAGATCTTTTTCTTCTCAGTGGTGTCTGACCCTGAGGTAATTCTGGTGTCGGCGATGGCTACCAGGCCTTCCTTTACCTTTATTCCTAAGCAATATGTCATAATAGCCCTTTCCTGTAGGCAAAGATACCAATCCTGCCTTCATTATTTCAGCAATAAATGCCCCTGAGAGTAAAGACTGGTATACGCAAGAACCTACTTTAAACAGAAATTGAATTGTTTCCCAGCACCTGAAAAGAACCAAGTAATCCTTCTTCAAGGAACAAACCTGAATGAATCCGTTTTCTAGCCGATTTCCCCAAAACGATCCTGAAACAGCAAGGCAGAAGTGACTTTAACTGCAAAGGGTGCCTGATGTTACGGGAGCGTTAAATGGAAGAACCAGAATTAACAATGGAATAAATATGGCCTAATGAAGGGGTAACATGGGCGGTCTACTTTTGATGAAGTAAACACAACCCCAACCTATGAAACCATTTCGTACCAGAAACCTGACCTTAACCCTTGGTTTAACCGCTGTCACCTTGCTGGGTGCCTGCCGCGAAGACGATTCGGCAGAAGATACCACCCCCATCTCCACCGATCTGGAAATCAAAAGCCAATCGGTGACACCCTCTTTGGTGAAAATGCTCTCCGGTTTTGAAAACATCAAAATCAATCCGCTTATCAGCAGCGAGGACAAACTGGAGGGCTCTCCGTCGTTTATCTATGGCGCCCAGCCCGATGGCTCTGGTATGCTGAAAGACCCTAACGGCGACGGTTTTGTCATGATCACCAACCATGAAATTCTGCAGTCGGTCTCGCGGGTGTACCTGGACAAAAACCTGAAACCCACCAAGGGAGAATATATTGTGGATGGTGCGGGTGGGCGCTGGAGATTGTGTTCCGCCACGCTGGCTACGCCAGAGGAGCACGGGTTCGGCCCCACCTTCCTCACCGCCGGGGAAAGCGGCATTGAATCCATGATCCACTCCATCAACCCGTTTGGGCTCACCTCTGACAAAAACAACCCGAGCCGCGTTTTGCCTGCTCTTGGTAAATGCAGTGCCGAAAACGCCGTTCCGTTGCCTAAAGCTGCTTATGCTAATAAAACGGCCATTTTCATTGGCGAAGACGAAAGCAACCCGGCCAACAGCATGGGCCAGGTGAATCTGTACCTTTCAAATTCTACCGGTGATCTGCAGGGCGGCAAACTGTACATGCTGCGCCGCACAAACAAAAACGCCGTGGAAACCGATATGCAGGTGAATACCGCCTATGATGTGGAGTTTGTGGAGTATTCTAACGTGGTGGCCAGCACCGGCGCTCAACTGGCGGCCCAGACCGTAGAACAGGGAGCCATTCAGTTTGCCCGCGTAGAAGACTTGGATTACGGCAAAGGCAGCCCCGCCGCTAACCGTACCCTTTACTTCACGTCTACCGGCGTGAGCCAGGCAGACAAACTTACCCCAGTGACAGGCCTAACCATGTGGGGACGCGTGTACAAACTGGAACTGGATGCCAATAACCCATTAGCCGGTAAACTCACTCCTTTGATCGATGGAGAGGTTGACCCCGGGAACAGCATTGTGAACCCGGATAACATCTGCGTGACCGAGAACTTCGTCTACATTCAGGAGGACGGCGACTCATACTATAAAAACAACAAGCATGATGGCCGCATCTGGCAATACAGCATTGCCACCAAACAGATCAAGCCCATGCTGGAAATGGACCACCGCCGTTCCGATGCCGCTTTCAACACCAAGTTCAACCCCGGCAATGACACCCGCCTGAGTTCCTGGGAGTACGGCGCCATGTACGATATCTCTGATCTGGTAGGCGTGCCCGGTACGTTTGTGGTGAACATCCACCCGCACACCTGGACCAGCGATGCCTTTCTGCCCGGCGGCAAAGGAGCCGATGGCAGCGGGGTCGTGAACAACAAAGAAGGCGGCCAAACCGTGATTCTGACCGGGGTAGCTCGCTAACTACTTTTTGTATCTTCTTCCATTCTGTCTGTGTCTGTCAACCTGCAAAAGCCTTCCGGATCGGTAAGGCTTTTGCCTTTTCCCAAGGACGAGTTCTATGAAGCGAAAATATAAACTGGGGATTTTCCTATTGTTCAACTTTCTGTTTTCAGGCTGTTTTCCTGAAAAGGAGCCAAAAATACCACAGGAGGTCAAAGCTCATCTGCTAGTACAATTTGATTCTTTGCAGAACGTAGCCCTGCAACAACTGCTGAGAACAGCTCAGAACGGATCATCTGAGGAAGTAATGCAGGCGTTTCTCCAGACCCGGATGGCCTACAAGAAAATAGAATGGTTCACGGAATACTACGCGCCAACCGCCAGCAAAGAAATGAATGGCGCACCTTTACCCGAGATCGAAATTGAGGAAACCCGGGTTTTCCCGCCCTCGGGGTTGCAGGTGATGGAAGAGATGGTGTTCCCCGCCCTGCAGGATAAAGAACGGCCCGAACTCATCCGGGAAATAAATTCCTTCCTGTCCACCTTCAAAAGAACCCGCGTCATTCTGGATGAAACCATCCTGACCGAAGGACATATTCTGGAGGCAACCAAGCAGGAGGTGTTCAGGACCATGATCCTGGGAATTTCGGGTTTTGATGCTCCTTTGGCGAAAACAGGCATAAACGAGACAGCCGCTGCCTTGACCTCGGTACGGGAGGTGCTTTCCTTTTTCGGTGAGAATCGCGATTTAGAGCATTCTTTATCTCAAGGCATTGCCCTAACCCAGCGCACCATAGATTTCAATGGTTTTGACCGGATGAAGTTTATCGTTGATTTCGCCAATCCCATTACCCGCCAGATGGTCGCTTGGCAGAAAGAACTGGGAATTCCGTTTGTGGAGTCCGCCTTGGCCATAAACCCTCAGGCCGAAACCCTTTTTGATCAGGATGCCCTTAACCCGAATTACTTTGTAGGCAATCTTGAGGCCCGGCCTACCCCCCAGAAAGTAGCCTTGGGGAAAGACTTGTTTTACAATCCCATTGTATCGGGCGGAGCCCGTACCTGCGGCAGTTGTCACCAACCCGAATTAGCCTTCACCGATGGCCTTCCTAAAAGCTCGGCTTTACAGGTCGGCCGGTTTGTGGGCAGAAATGCACCTACCTTGCTGTATGCCGGGTTTCAGCATGCTCAGTTTTATGACATGCGCTCCCCAACCTTGGAAAACCAAGCCATGGATGTGATCGCGAACAAAGACGAAATGCATGCCTCAGTGGCCGAAGCGGCCCAAAGATTAGGGCAGAAACCTGCTTACGTGCAGGCCTTCAAAGGCGCTTTCCCTACCATGGAGCAGGAGATAAAACCCAGGTACGTGATGATGGCGCTGGCTGCCTATGTTCGTTCTTTGGCTCCGTTCCAGTCTCGGTTCGATTTGTACATGCGGGGTGACCAGAACCAAATGACTCGGGAGGAAATCACTGGTTTTAACCTGTTCATGGGCAAAGCCAAGTGCGGCACCTGTCATTTCATGCCGGTCTTCAACGGCACTGCCGGACCTTCCTTTGCCAACTCAGAAGGAGAGGTACTAGGCGTGCTGCAGTCTCCCAAAAGTAAAAAGGCCGTCCTTGACCCGGATGAAGGAAGATTCGTCCACAACAAGATTGATGAACTGAAATTTGCGTTTAAGACCCCAACCCTGAGAAACATTGCCAAAACAGCGCCTTACATGCATAATGGTGCTTATGAAACCCTGGAAGAAGTCATGGAATTTTACAACAACGGTGGAGGCGTTGGATTAGGTCTAAACCTGGAACACCAAACCCTGCCCAATGACAAACTGGAGTTGAGCCCAGAAGAACAAAAAGCAGTGATTGTTTTCCTGAAAACCCTTTCAGACCCGCTTCAGAAATGAGCATTTTCCCTTGCACTTAGTCAGGTAGTTGTACTTAATTTGAATCCGGGAACAGGAATTAAGGTTGGAAGCTGTACTCCCGGTAAAGTTTCCAGGGACCTCCCATGTACTCCCAAAGGGTTAGCCCAATTCCTACAATCGTAAAAGGAACAAAGGTATCTTTTAACGTACTTTCCAGTTCCTTTGCCACGGCAGGCGCTACTTTGTTCTGAACCGTAATGTGCGGGTGTAGCTTTTGTTTATCCTGAGGAATCAGGAGGGGTTGCCACTGTTGCTGTAGGTTTTTGTGCAGTTGCTGCAATTCTTCACTGGCAATCTTATATGCCACCCCGTTTCCTATATTCATCAACCCCGGCACCTCCAATTTCATCTGTTTTTGGTGAAGGCAGACCGCACTTAATACTTCATGGATAGTGGATTCACCTGGCGGAAGGTGGTGAAAGAGCGTTAGGTGCGCTTTGAGAAAGTTCCTCTCCGGCGGAAAGTGTGCATCTCTCAGGCTGGTGAAGAACTCAAAGGCTTCTTTGTTTAAGGTTAACGTCAGGATTAGCGGGTTAGCAGTCATCGGAAGGACATAGGTTGGTTGAGAGGGTGTACGGTTTTACGGATTACCCTCTCAACCAACTGGGAATTTAGCCTTACCCTATCCCTTTCTTTTAAGGCTACTTTCGTGAAAACTGCCTCAAAATCTCGGAGGCCTTGGCGTTGCCAAATGAAACTTGATGTTTGAACTTCCACAAACCAGCAAAAGAATGGACCTTATCTCAAAACGAAATCAGAGAGGGTTACCTGATGGTTCTGTTCTCCCGTTTCGTCAGCATAAATATTGTATTTGGTAGGATAGTAGGTATTGGACTCCTGAAAATACTGGGGCTGACTAAAAGTGGTGGAGGTTTTGTTTCTGCTTTGCAGTTCGGTGATGGTCACAATGGGAGATACAAAAGTGAACTTGCCGTTATAGGAACCCAAAACCATGGCATTGGTCATGCCCAGAAATCCCAATCCATCAGCCCAGTGTCGGCCTATGCCCGGAAGTCTGGAACCTCCTGGAAAGTAATCGGCGGGCATGTAACCGGTTGGGGGAAGAACATCGAATTTGGCGGAAGGGTCTGTAGGTGCTGGTATGGTCATCCGTTCTTGCAGAGAGGTCATGAAAAAACGAATGTCATAGTGCGGATCTATAAAGGAAGGTCCGGTTGGGCCCGGCATGCCATGCCCCTGGGAAGCCCAGTCTATCTGGATGTGGTCAAAAGGCGTCAATTCTTTTGCCTGGTCTGGTAGGGGAACAGAAGCAACGCTGAAGTTTGTGTGGGGCAGATCTTGCAAAGCCCCATTGGTGAGTTCCAAGCCAAGTTCTACCGGTTCATCCTCATTGTTGACAGAGATCCAGGCAGTGGCTTTGCCATTTCCTATGTCAACAGTGGCGCCCCTATAGATTTGAAGCCCGTCATTGGGTTCTGGGTCATCGTCATCAAATAGGTCACAGGAAGGGAGCAGCACCATGCTGCTTAGAAAAAATAGCAGGAGGTAGAATAGCTTTTTCATATGAAATATGGGTTAAGGGTTTGTTTCCCTTAATTTCCAACCCTTTCTAATGAAATGCTGCTTGAATGAGCATTCTGCCACGTCGGATGAGCAAATGGTAAGGTCCAGTGAAAATTGCGTTTTCAAGGGAGGTTACCCATCGCTTAAATTGCTTTATTGCAGGCTACAATGGGTAAGTATGTTATTTGGGAAAGGTGAAATCAAGCTTTTGCAAAAAAACATTAAAACGTTGGAAGGCAGGAACGACAGCCCAGGAACGAAACAGGCTGAACCGCAATTTGTGAAGCTACTTTGCCTTTTTCATTAATGCTTCCAACACCAAATCTTTACGCTGTCTGGATATAGGCACCTGCACCTTGTTGGTCATTTCAATGAACCCACCCTCAGCTTTAACATACCGGCTTACCTGCTGCATATTGATGAGGTGCGATTGATGTACCCGCATGAAACCGTAAGGCTCCAAAAGGTCTTCCACTTCTTTAAGAGTTTTAGAGATGGTAAGTTTTGAGGTATCGGAAAAGAACAAGGTGGTGTAGTTCCGGAACGATTCGGCATGCACAATGCTCTCAGGCTTAACGAAGATGATTCCTTCCTGGGTAGCGAATGGTAGTTTACTGGGCGTTAGCTGCGGTTGTTTGTATTGCTGCAGCAATAGCTCCAACTGATCTTTGAATTCAAGATGATGCTGTTTCTTTTCGTAGCGTTGAATAGCCTCTACCAATTCTTCTGCATCAATAGGTTTTAACAGGTAATCAAGGGCGGCAAATTTAAAAGCTTTGAGGGCAAACTGATCGTAGGCCGTGGTGAAGATGATTTCGAAATGGGGTTCTGGGAAATGTTGGATCACCTCAAAGCCATTTTTATGGGGCATTTCAATGTCCAAGAAAACCAGTTGCGGTCCATGCTTTTTAATAGCGGAAATTCCTTCGTCTGCACTGCAACACAAAGCCGTTATTTGCACCTGTGGACAATAGGTTTGCAGTTGCCACTCCAGCATTTCCAATGCATTCTTTTCATCGTCTACAAGAACGGCTTTTATCATTTTGCCCTCCTTTCTGAAAAACAAGCTAAAAACGAATAAACCACTCCTTACCCACCCAACACCAAGCCGCTACTGGACTTTTGCCGGCATCTGCACCTTCACTTTGGTCCCGAGGGCGCCTCCCTGCGGTGCTACTAAATCCTCTACTTCTACAGTGGCATTGATGCTATATAACTCATTGATCAGGAAGATCCGGTCCTGGGTGATTTGCATGCCGTAGGATTTGTTTCTGATGGCTTCTTTGCTTTTCAGTTCCTTCGCCTTTTGCCGGCCGATTCCATTGTCTTCCACTTCCGCTACCAATAGATCATCAGAAGCCTCCCGAAACCGAACCCAGAGTTTTCCCCCGCTTTCCTTATGCAGCAATCCGTGCCAGATGGCATTTTCTACATACGGCTGCAGCAACATAGACGGAATGCTTATCTCTTCGGGTATAAGATCCCCTTGCACCTCAATAGAATACTCAAACACATTGTCAAACCGAAGCTTTTCCATTTCTATGTATAGCTGCAGGGTTTGGATTTCTTTGTCTAAGGTGATGTTCTCATTAGTGGAATTGTCTAAAATCAGCCGAATGAGCCGTGAAAACTTAGTTAGGTAACCGGAAGCCGTTTTATGGTCGCTTTTGACAATGTAGCGGTTAATGCTGTTGAGGCAGTTGAAGATGAAGTGCGGATTCATTTGCGCCCGTAAGGCCCGCATTTCGGTTTGGTGAATCTTTTTGTTGAAGACTGATTTTAGCTGACCCTCGTGCCGAACCTGGTGAATGCGGTACCGGAAAAAAGCACCGGAAAGTAACAGAACCAGACCTCCAATAGAGCTGAAGGTTTTGATGCGGGTTTCATACAGCTGACGCGCCTCCCGTTTCTCTTGGTCAAGTTGGTGAAGACGGAGGGCTTCTTTGTATTTGATGCTTTCTATTTGTTTGATTTTTTCCTCGTTGAAGAGACTGTCTTTAAGAGTAGTAGTGAGTGCCAGGTATTTGTAAGCGCTGTCTTTGGGTGATTTACCGGCATATAGCTTATGCAGCAGGGAAGCAGCCTGCGTTTGGGCAGCAAGCCGCTTCACCTGTAAAGAGATGTTTAGAGAGCGTTTTGCGTAAAGCAGGGCAGAATCTCTTTGGTGGCGCTGGTAGTAAATATCGGCCATTCCGTACTGGGCATCCGCCGCAATGTCAAAACGGAATTGTGATTTCCCCACGTACCCTAAAGCTATCCGGAAGTAATACAGGGAACTGTCATGTGCTGCAACTTGATGGAAATACTGGGCGAGGCTTGAGGTGGTAACGGCCAGATCCTGGTTATCCTGCAAATAAAAAGCTGTTTTATACGCCAGCCTTTTGTAGTAAAGAGCCGAGTCTAATTGGTTTAATCCTGCAAATGCAGCACCAATGAAATTCATATACCCCACAAGGGAACGAAATTTTAGATCTTTTTCTGTTTGGAAGATACCCGAATGAACCAGTCTTTGCGAACGACGGGCAAAGGGTATTGTCTTGTGGTATTCTCCCATGTCATTGAACGTAAACATGACATGGCGCAAGGCCTCCCAAACCCCCAAGGAGTCTTTGTTTTGTTCGGCAAAGTGTAGATTATCATAGGCGGCCTGCAGGGCTTCGGGATAACGACCCTTTTGCCGGAACGCAGATATTTTTAGCTTGTAGGCACCATAAGCCCCTTTGGGGAAGTTGTTCTTTAAGGCCAAAGCCAGGGCTCTTTCGCTATATATAAGTTGTGAGTCAACCAAGCCTGGTTGAAGGGAGCCGCGCGCCAACAAAACTAACAGTTTGATTTTCCCGGTGTCGCTTTTCTCCCTGCTTAATTCATACCGGAGACTGTCCATCTTTGAGGGAGAATAGACGCCTATTGTGGGGACTTGCCCTTGAGCAAAGGTAGAGAAGCCAATCACCACCAGTAAAAGAGACAAACAACACCTTCTCATACTTCAAAGAGTTAAATTGATACATTTTGGGAAGCACTTCTGGTATTTGCTAAGGTTTCAAATCCTATTTGAAGGCCTCTTGAAGCAGTGGGTTTTCAAAGCGGAATCTAAAAAGAGGATAAATTAGCTAGAAGGCACCATCAAGTCATTTTTCCTTTAAATATGTGGTCAGGATGGATAAATGAATAGATTTAAACTCCAACTCAAGTAAAAGTTGATGGAAGGAGGGGTAGATTTAATTACCAGAGAAGGAATAGGTTTTCCTTTAGGTGCAGCCCGAAACATTGGGAAATACCAAAACCTTAAAAGTCAGGACAGGATAAAGGGGGCACCCTGTACCAGCTCCTTAGGCAGATTAGCCTGGTGGCTGAAGTGAGGTCCGGTTCAGGGTAAGACGTGCTGCCTTGCTGTGGTCTTAACACTAACCTAATTTAGTTTATAAAACATTAATAATCAATTGTCTGGATTCCAAAACAAAGCGTTAAGGGCTGGATTTTGGCAAGGTTTGTAGGTTTTGACATACCGAAAGTCTCCGCCAGGTGACTTGCCATTTTGAAATCAAAACCCCATACACGAGAATTGGTAACTCGGACATGGGGTGAAATATTCCTTCTTATAAAATTGATTGATGAAACCCTCTGTTAGAAATAGAATTTAGGTTAGTTCTCCTGCAAAACGGTTCTAAGCTCTTGAGAGCTTTTTGCTGGTGTTTTTCCAAAAACTTGCCAAAACGATCCTTTGCTCCATTTTCCCTGATTCATTTATGAAGGGATTACGGAGCCCTTTATTTGTAGGATATAGGCACCCGTTTCCCACCTGATCTAGCAGACTCATAGATTGCCATCAGGATTCTAACATCCCGCAAGCCCATCTCGCCTGGGACAATTGAGGAGTTGTTGTTTCTGAAGCTTTCGGCCTGCCCATCCATTTGCCAGGCTTGTTCGAAAATGTTGGGGTAATTCATCCTGCCCTGGCTGGTCTCCCCTTGCTTCCCTTCATACCCGAACGAAGGCCCCAGGCGCCACCAACCCTTTTCGGCTTTGCCCTCCAGGAAATCTTCCCGCTCGGCATAGCTGCTGTTGCATTCTGCTATTACCCCGTCCTCAAACTCCATTCGCCAACTGATGGATTGTTCTACCTCACTAAAGAGTTCTGGCCTGGTTACCTCCCCAAATTTTGCGGTAACGGCAACAGGCGCTTTCCCCAGGGTGTAACAGGCTCCTTGTACGCAGTAAATGCCCATATCCATCAGAGGGCCTCCGCCTGACCGTTCCCGGTCCAGGCGCCAACTGCCCGGACCTCCCATGGTAAAGCCGTTGTGTGCCCTGATGCTCTTCACCTTCCCGAATACCTGCTTCTGGCCAAGTTCCATTACCCGCTGATGGAAAGGATCATAGTGCAGACGGTAGCCAATAGCCAACTGTACTTTGTTCTGGCGGCAAGCTTCCAGCATACGCTGGGCGTCTTCCACTGAGGTAGCCATTGGTTTTTCGCAGATGACGTGCTTCCCTGCCTTGGCAGCCCTGATGGTGTACTCGGCGTGCATGGCATTCGGTAAGACCACGTATACGATGTCAATGTCCTTGTTTTCGGCTATCTGATCGAAGTTCTGGTAGTTGTAGATGTTCTTGTCGGGGATGTTGTACTTGGCTTTCCAGGTCTCGGCTTTGGAAGGAGTGCCCGTGACAATTCCAGCCAGATAGCAGTTCTTTGTTTCCTGCAGGGCGGGGGCAAGTTGATGCGTGCTGTACCCGCCAAGGCCTACCAGGGCAATCCCCAGTTTTTTGTTCTGGCTGGCGGCGGACCCGGTTTGTTTTTCCTCCGGTTGGCTTCCTGAGGATTCACCGGAACAGAAAGAAAACAAGGGTATTCCTATCACGGAAGATCCTATGGTGAACGTTAGCCCTTTCAGGAAAGTACGGCGGCTATTTTCTGAATTCATGCCATTTGGTTTCATAGATGGTGTATGGTCGCCTGAAAACAAAGGAGCATTTTAAACTACATAGAAATCTCCTTAGGCTTAGGCGGGAAGTTTTAAGTTAGTAGGTTTTATGCCTGGTTTTCAGAAACAAGTAAAAAATCCTTTCTACCCTCTTACTGTCCCGCTTCACCAAACGTTGCAAGAATCAACTTTGCCTGACTAGTAATGGAAAACTAACCATGCAGTTATGGTGGGCGTGAGACTAGAATTCGTAAGATCTAAGCATGTAGTAAAAACCCTAGGGTGCACAAAGGAGAGAGGGAGACCCTGATTTAGGCTCATTATTCGGAAAACAGTTGTAAAACGAAAATGGGGAGAAAGCCTTCAAATGATGGACTTTCCTATCCTTAAAGGACCAAATGGCCCAATTTACCTTCGCTTCAAACTAATTATTTATTCCTACTTCTAAACTGCTCTGGGGTACACCCGGTGTGCTTCTTGAAGAATCTGAAAAAGTAATGGTTGTCAAAATATCCCAGTTCGGTGGCTATCTGAGAACTGGTTAATTCAGAATGAACCAGCAGTCGTTGGGCCTCTAAAACGGAACGTTCCTGGAGAAGGCCGGTAGTAGTTTTTCCTAAGGTTCGTTTGCAGATATCTTTGAGGTACTTAGGAGTTACATGAAGGAGTTCTGCATAGTAAGTGACAGGAAGGTGCTCTTTGTAGTGTTGTTCCACCAGGTCCTCCAAAGACTGCAATAAGGAAAGCTCACTGTTGGGAGTCCCTGATTCATTTCCTTGTCTTTGATAAATGCGCGAAAGATGAATCAAAAGAAGCTCTAAATGGCAGCACAAGGCTTCATTGCGCATCAACCCCTGGGTTAGGTATTCCTCCTGTAATCTCTGGAAGGCTGACACAACCAAGGCGTTATCTTCCTGAGAAATCGGAAGAATAGGACTATGTAAAAGGGCATTGAAAAAAGGGAATTCAACTAGTTTCCTATGTGGGAAAACCTTCAGGTAAAACTCCGGTGTAAAGAAAACGACAAAGCCATCTGCATCCGCTGAAAGCTCCCAACTATGCACCTGGCCGGGAACCATGAAGAATACCATGCCGGGGTTAACGTCATATTTCTTGAAATCGATGGTGTGGGTACCCGTTCCTTGGGTGATAAATAGGACGATGTAGAAGTTGTGTTTGTGGGGTTCACGAATGAAAAGATGCTCCTTCAAATGCGACGCAAAGGAACTCTGGTAGAAATAGCGTTCCTTTTGAACCTGCGCGTTAAAATCCTGGATCTGGTAAATGGGCAATAGTTCCTTGGGCATATAGATAAGCTTGGTAAAGGCTAAGGTAGTGATTTTGCAAAGCCTAGGGAACTGTTACAACTCCGGCGAATGGTCCTCGTTTTTTAGTTGCTTTGAAGGCAGGGAGGGGGGCAGTTCATAACTATGGATGACCTATAACTGGGAGTTTCCCCTCTTGAATAACGTCTTCAGGTTTATAGGCTAAAAAGTCCAATACAAAGGATTTTTTGTCCCGTTAGGGAAGGAAGTACCTCTTGTACCTTTGTGATGTAAAACAACTTTAAAAGGTAATGAGCCAGCAAAGATCATTATTCTATAGCATTGCGAATGTGAAATGCCCAAGATGCCGGGAAGGAAATATGTTTCCGAAGGGGACTTTGTATTCCACCAAGTTCGCAGACATGAACAAGTATTGCCCTTGCTGCGGCCAATCTTTTGAGCCGGAGCCAGGGTACTATTACGGAGCTATGTATGTAAGTTTCGGGTTCAACGTAGGGGTTTTCCTGGTTGTGCTGTTGGTGCTATCGCAGTTCGTGGAGGAAGTAACCATGGTAATGTTGGTGGGTATCGTTTTAGTGACGGTTTTAGGAATGTTGCCCATTTTCTTCCGGTTGGCCCGGGTCCTTTGGATAAGCATATTCGTCAGATTTGAGGGACCTGCAAGCCAGATCCCTCAGAAACAACATGTCTAAACAATTTTCTCTGAACCAGGGGAGCACTAAATAAGGCTGGCATTGGTAGTATCCAAGAACATTATAAATGGAAAGGCATACCTACAGATAGAGATCCTGAAAGTACCCAGGGTATTGTTTAACTGACTAAAGAACCGACACCTTCTTAACCACTTTACCGCGCTCTGTTTGTACTATTATCAAGAAGGTACCAGGTTTTTGGCCTGAGAGGTTTATCTCCATTAGCTCAAGCTGCCCGGCAAGCTGCTTTTCGCTGAGGATAAGCTTTCCTGCAATGTCAAACACCTGCACGCCCTGCACCTTGAAATTAGCAGTGGTAAAGTCAACAGTGAATTTGCCTGAACTCGGATTAGGGTACACCTGTATGGCTTGGTCTGGGGTAAGCTCCTCCACTGTAAATTCTTTCTCTGCCCGACCTCCCAGGCCTGCAATGGTTAATTTACCCGTGGTTGCCCCGCGGGGCACTTTCACTTTCAGGTAGGTAGTTGATGACTCCAGCAGCACTGCCTTTACCTCCCCAAAGGTAACTGTGTCCTGTTCTCCCAGGGCATTGAAGTTTTCCCCTTTCAACTCTACCACGGTACCAACAGTACCTGCTTCAGGAAGCACTTGGGTAAGCACAGGTGCGGGAATGACTTCAAAAGAACGTTGGGTAGTTCCCCCAGGGGTGGTCACGCTCACGCGGCCGGTTCTTGCACCTTCTGGAACCCGCACTTCCAACTGAGTTTCGCTTGCCTTCAGCACCTGCGCCGGTTTGTTTTCAAAAAGTACCTCATTGCGCTGCGCTGTTGGCGCGAAGTTTTCTCCTTGAAGCGTAAGGTTTCCGCCTACCCTCTGTCTGGCCTTGTCAAACCCTGTAAGAAGGGGAGAGTACCAAACCTTAAAGGAAGCGGTGCTTACCGCTGTGCCACCTTTGCTCAGAATGGTAATTTTTTCAGTAGAAGCACCGGCGGGGACTTTGACGGTTAAAGTGTTCTGACCAAAGCGGATAATCTCGCAGGAAACAGAACCTAGTTGTACTGCCTCAACCAGGTCTTCATTCAGATAGTCTCCTTGTAAGGTTATCTCTGAACCGATTACTCCTTCCGATGGGGAAAATAACGTGAGAGTGGGCGGATGATAGATGGTAAAATCACCCAAGCTACTGGCCGCACCATCTGGGGTAACCACTTTTACTTTGCCGGAGAAAGCAGTTGAAGGTACCCGCACCTTCAACTCAATTTCGGTTGCCCTTTCTACAAGTGCGTTCACCCCGTTGAAAGTGATTTTGTTGTCAGCTGCGACTGCCGCGAAGTCTTTTCCTGAGATGGTAACCAAGGAACCGGCTCGGGCTTTATTAGGAGTGATTGCCGTGATGGATGGAGAGGCCACCACTTCCTCTGTAGAGAGCTTCCGGTTCGGGTTCACCACGGGTGGCATGTCATAGATGCGGTTTTGGGTGGTGTTGGTACGTACGGGCTCGTTGTAATCAAAGAAGATATCGGCGAAATTCTCTATCAGGTGTTTCTCTGGTAGATTTGCCTTAGGCCGCACGCTGAATTGGATGGAACCGTTGCTGCCTAACTGGTCACGGGCGCTATCGGGTAGCATGATATTGTCAAAGGTGAAGGTGAGTACCGGCCGTTCCTTTCCGCTAACTCGCATCTGGTAGGGGTGTGATACGGCCCCAACCTGAAAGGTGCTCATGTCCAGGTCTGCAGACAGGGTATCTACTACTTCTACCCGGTAAGCATAATCGGTGCCCGTGTTCTGGAACCTGACAGTAAAGCGAAGGGGAGTACTGGTTGGAGTAAAGTGTTCAGCGGTAACCCCAGCCGGGACTACCTGTTTGTCATTGGGGTCAAAGGAATCGATGATGGGCAGACACTCTTCGGTGATCTCCGGCTCTGGATCATCAGGAGGGAGCGCCATCATAGGCAGGGCAGGGATTCCATTGTTACGCTCCCGTATTTCCAAGTTGACGCTGGACAAGGTTTTCATGGGATGCCCCTGAGGTTGGTCGGCTTCTACCCGTATTACTCTGCCTTCTGTGGGGAAGCGCAGCACCAAACTGTCACCGGCGGAAAGTTTGTACTTACTGGAAAGGGAAAGTTCCAGGTCCTGAAACACCCGGAAGGAGAGGCTGTCTGCCATGTTGCCTGATCCTTGGTTCCTGACCACGAATCGGGTTTGTCCATCTCCCAGGTCACTGCCGGTAATAATCATATCTGCTTTGCTGTAAGTAGGTTCAACTGGGTAGGAGTTCCCAGGAGAGATCCAGGCTTTGGTGCAGACGGTGAGACCCCTGATAGTAGGGTCGGCACAGGAGACGGAGTCAGTGATGGTGATGGTGCCGCGTTGGCTAGGCTCCAGGTCTCCCACCTGAAAAATGAAATTTCCTTCTTCGTCACGGGTGTGTGGAACGTTGGCAGAGATGAAGGAGACGAACTCTGGTAACTGCACTTTTACCTGGCCATTTGGAGCAGTAGCGAAGCCCATATTGGAGTAAGAAACCGTGGTCTTGTTGCGGAAGCAGCGACGTCGGCGGTCAGAGGAGACGCTTACGTTGAGGTAGGGAGAGAGGCTGACGTTAACCCCAATGTTATTACCCGAAGAATAGTTGCCAGAGTTTTCAAAATGGATGCCCCCAGTAGCGGCACCACCAGCCACACAGGTAGTGGTTAGCGATTTTCCGGTAGTATTCTCGTAAACCGGACTTACGGTGTAGGTACCCTCTCCAACCAGGAGCCGGTAGTTGCCCGTCTTATCAGTGACCCCGTAATAAGGACCTGGTTCCGCTTTCACAATAATGTCTGCAAGCCCGGTTTCATTCGCGTCCACTACACAATCAGAATTTTTATCATGGAATATGTTACCTTCTATCAGGTTGTATTCCCGAGGTGATGATGTTTCATACACCGTCAAGAGGTCATATTGTGGATCTGTTGTTACAAACAAACTGCCACTCCTGTTCATGGCGACACTTGGAGTGTTGATGGGAAGAGAAAAGATGAACTTTCCGGTTAAATCATAATATTTTACATCCGGACCATTGATGCCTAAATGGTTACCTGCCAGAGAGGATACCAAAACGTTCCCGAATGCATCTGAAGAAATGCTGGCACGCATGGGAAAGTCTTCCACCTTTTGTTTAAAGGACCCAAATTGTTGGAGAAACTTACCACTGGAAGAAAACTTTTGTATTCTTGTGCCATTCATATCTAATACAAAAAGGTTTCCAGCAGCATCTACGCTTACATCCAGGGGTTTAAATGCTTGTCCTGGTCCTGTTCCGGTTGGCACCAACTGTGCTATTTCCTTTCCCTTAGGATCATATTTTAGTAAGGCAGGAGTATTATAGTTGGAGTACCTTGTTACATAAATATTGCCTTCATGATCAACTGCTAATCCAGCTGAAGCATATTTCAGGGCATAACCGTTAAAGGATCCCGTATTTGAAACAAAGGATGTGATCAGCTTTCCCTGTAAGTCAAATTTTTTAATTCTTGAGGTTGAGCTTCCATTAAATTCCAGAATATATATGAATCCTTTATCGTCTATAGTTACCGTTAAATTGTTTAGGAGAATTGGATCATCTAACTTAAAGTTCTTATCCTCTTCGCCGGCAGAGTTAAATTTCACTAGTCGGCGTTTTACATGGTCTAGTACGTAGAAATTGTCAGATTTATCAAAGGCAACTTCATAGGGCCGGCTCAGGTTTCCTATCCTTTCAACAAACTTAAGGTCCTGATCATATTTCATGATGTAGTCTCCATTTGAGTTCACCATTTTCAAATACATGTTATTCTGGTCATCAAATAGAAGTAAACTACCTCTTTCTGCATTGATTGGGAGTCTTTTTTTCAATGAACCATCTGCAGAAAAGACAACGATAGGCCAATTGATTGTATTGGTGTAAATGGATCCATTATTATAGGCGTAAATGTCTCCATTTTTATCCACCTTAATTGCTAAACCATAAGGCCTATTAAACCCACTTTCTTGCATCACAGCTTCGCTGAACCTCTGTATGATTTTGCCTTTACGGTTAAAGAGGGTTATAGAGGCAGTAGGACTCCATGAGCCGTTTATCATTTCAGCAATATAGATGTTGTTCTGATTATCAAATGCAATGCTTGTGGAACCAGAATCCCAAATTGGTTCAGGATCTTCCAGGGTTATTGTTTCAATAATATCTCCTTCAGAATTATATACAAGAAGCTTTTGGTGAGCGTGATCAAATAAACTTACATGGCCATTTTGATCAAGGTGTATTGATAAATACGCACCTGGGTATAGTTCTTCAACCGGCGGAAAAGTTTTAATGAGTTTACCGGTTTGATCATGCTTTTCTATGCGGTGTTTCTGTGAGTTCACTATGTAGATGAACTTTTCCTGATCAACTACCAAGCTCAAATACACACCCTCACTATTATCATACCCTGCTTTATAATCCTCAATACTTACTTTGAAATCCAACAAGATTCTTCCGTCCTTCACTTTAACAACCCTGGACATGTCTGTCAAATAAAAGTTGTTCTCCTTGTCCAAGGCTATGCTATGTATACCCATGGCTGGAACACTGCCTAGATCAAATTTTTTCTGATAGGGTGAATTCTGAGCAAATGAAGTAGAAAGAGGAAGGAGGGATGCTAAGAAGAGTAGAAGTATTCTCATTTATTTGGTTTATATAATTTGGAATAGCTGTAATTCATGTATTTAGCTATGTAAATATATAGAATTCTCTTATCCTAACTTTTATATATTTATCAGTCTACAACTGAAATCTCCTGCCATTGTGCACTCTGGAAACCCGTATTCCTGGTTTTTTTATTTCTTTAGAAGTTATATGCTATTTTTTTAGGAAACACGTGAAAAATGCTATTGTATAAGGGAGATTATATCTCATAAGTCTCCCATAATACAATAGCAAAGCCCTCCTACTGAAACAATAGGAAGGCTTTGCTTACATTATCCGCCACACCGTATTTCGAAGTTTTAGCAGTGTTTCAGGAAAATGGACTAAAAACGGAAACCCATGGCCTGTTCGGCTGACTCCCAGTTCTCCGTTTTTAGCCTTCATTTTAGATTGCGGAGAGGAAATTTCAATCAATGTTTCCTCTTTTGGTTTTTCAGGGTTTCCTGTTGCCCAATATGGCGTAGGTGGGAGGAGTGACCATCACCTGCTGAAGGGCGTTGTCCAGCAGTTTCCGGGTCTTTGGCTTCTTGATGTCCAGTTTTCGGCCCGTTACACTTTCCTCATAAACCAGTTGGTGTTCCTTGTTGTAAAAACGCACAATACTGCTCTTTTTCTGCCTGGTATTGGATTCCACCACCCAGTACCAGGAACTAGCTGGGGCTTGGGCGGAAACCTTTGGGCTGGGAAGGAATGTGAAAAGCCCAACTACGAGTACGAATTTCAGGAATATGTTTTTCATGGAAGTAATGGTTAGTTTAAAATGCCTTGATGATGTAAGGCTAAAGTAACCTGCGGGAAAACCCTTTGCCCAGCTATTCGCCCGTCGTAACTAAACCATCGCTACTCTACCGTTGCCGGAGGATTATCCGAAAAATAGGGTGCTTTTTGCCGTTCAGCGACTGAAACCAGTCATTCGTCTACAAAGAGATTTCCAAGTGGACTTTTGAGGTGCCTTCTTGTATCTTAAAGCAAAAAAAGGAGCTTGTTATGGCAACCGTAGGCACAAAGTTCATATTCGCGGAGGAGCTAAAGTATCGGGTAGCCAGGCACTTGGTTTTCTGGTCAGTCTGCGTGGTCTTTTTTACTCTTGTCTATGGAAGCAAACCGGTGGGCGGCACCATCTCACCACCTATCTACCTGACGAACCTTTATAAGCTCTCTTTTCTAGAAGGGTTGGCTTTTCTGCCTACGCACATGTTGCTGAGTTACACGTTCATGTACCTGCTCATTCCCCGGTTTCTGTTCAAAGGGAGGTATGCAGAATTTTTACTTGGCTTGATCGCCACCGTCCTGCTCGCCTCCTCGCTTTCGTATCTTATATCAGATACCCTGGTTGTCTTTTTCCGGGACTATTTCCGGGTAGAGAAACCAAGCAGCAGTTTTTACTTCGGCCTGATGGCGGGATTGCGGGGCGGTTTAAGTATTGCGGGGTTTGCCGGGGCTATCAAACTGGCGAAACATTGGTACTATAAAAACCAACTTTCTATCCAACTGGAGGGGGAGAAGCTGAAGGCAGAGTTAAAATTGTTGAAGGCCCAGGTTCATCCGCATTTTCTGTTTAATACGCTCAATAACCTGTATTCCCTGACCTTGGTGCAATCGGTACAAGCCCCCGAGGTGGTGATCAAGCTGTCTGGCCTGCTGCGCTACATGCTTTATGAATGCAACGTGGCCAAAGTGCCGCTCGCCAAAGAAATAGGGATGCTACAGGACTACCTGGCGCTGGAGAGGATGCGGTATGGTCAACGCCTTGACCTTTCTGTCAACATTGAAGGGAATTTGGAAGGGATGCTGATCGCGCCTTTGCTTTTACTGCCTTTTCTGGAAAACAGCTTCAAACACGGTGCAAGCGAACAACTGGACCAGGCTTGGGTGAGCCTTGATCTTTTGGTGAGGGGCCATACGTTGAAGTTCAAGGTCATGAACGCCGTTCCTGAGGCGCAACTTCCGGGAGAGCATACAGTAGCGCCTGGGATTGGGCTTGCCAATGTCCGGAAAAGATTAGAATTGCTTTATCCTAATATACATGAGTTGAGCATCTGGCAGGAAGCAGAAACCTTTCTGGTGACCCTCACACTCCAATTGGAGGAGCAAGGCAACGAGCAGGATTCTACCGAAACCAGGTTGACGTTCAGAAAATCCGCCGAAGAACCGCTTTACAATGAATCTCTATGAAAATCAAATGTCTTCTAGTAGATGATGAACCGCCTGCCCAGGCCGTGTTGCAGTCTCATATTGCTTCTTTGCCCATGCTGCAATTGGTGGGGCAATGCCATAATGCCATTGCAGCGTTGGAAGAACTTCAGCGGCAACCCATAGACCTGATGTTCCTGGACATAAAGATGCCCCAGTTGTTGGGAACCCATTTCCTTAGGACCCTGCGCCACCCGCCCAAAGTTATTTTCACCACTGCTTACCCAGAGTACGCCCTAGAGGCTTTTGACCTGGATGTAGTGGATTATTTACTTAAACCCATCTCCTTTGAAAGGTTTCTGCGGGCCATCCAGAAAATACAGCAACCAGAACTTTCAGGTGCCACCACTTCTGCTCCCCATACCCAACACGCCTCAAGCGAGAGGTTTCTTTATTTCAGGGTAGACCGCAAGATGGTGAAGGTAATGGTGTCAGATATTCTTTACATCGAAAGCCTGAAGGACTATGTGCGCATCGTCACTACTTCCAAGCAGATTGTACCCAAGCAAACCATCTCCTCTCTGGAAGAGATGCTGCCTGAGGAGAGCTTTGCCCGCATCCATCGGTCGTACATAGTGGCTTTGGATAAGGTAGATTCATTCTCCCCCTGCCATGTGGAGGTAATGGGCAAGGAACTTCCTGTAGGAAGGAACTATCGGCAGGAAATGGAGAAAACAATTCGCGTGCGTGGGATTTGACTTAATGAATAAAATTAATCGCGACTCCATATTGATAACCAAACTGCCAATCGTGGGTGATAAGGTTCGTCTCACCCCGGTAGGAGATCTAAAAAAAATCCCCATCAGCTTTCACTTAAGGGCTATGAAGTAGTCCGTAGTATTGAATTATCGAACCTTATCCATATTGATTTTTGCATTGACACCTCCAACTACTATCCGGAACGAGACAGTAGAATAGAAAGGATAGAGGACTGGCAGGTCGAAAGTCTCTGGGTGCGGGAGCAATTAGGACGCCCGGTAGCAAAGGCCTGGAATGCGATCGGTTCGAATTCCTTTGAGATAAAAGGCAGACCGGCGGGAGGCCCTGACCGCATTGCCATCCCTATCGCTGCAGACAGGGAAGTTGACCTGAGGGTGACTATGACCTTGATAGGGTAACCGGGTTTGATGCATTTGACGCCGGTTCCCTAGCCGAGTACTGGAGACAACTGGCGCCCCGGCTACTGCACTGACCTGACCTTGGAAGAGCTGCCGGCGGCCATAGCGGCAGCTATTAACCTACCAGATATATTACCGGGTCAGCTGCTGCTATTTTTAGGGTTTTACAAATGGCTAATGAAATCTAATAACCTCGGTTCGAGGCAGGAGGATTTTCTTAAGCACTAATTTCAAGCTTATATCCTTTGCCGCGTATGACAACAATCTTGATGTTGGGATCAAATTCCAATTTTTTTCTAAGTTTTGATATGAACATATCCAAACTGCGGCCTACTATAACACCTTCATCTTCCCATATCTCTTTCTGCAGCCGGCTTCTCTCTACAGCCTCGTTAGGAGTCAACGCGAAAATGCGTAGTAAACGGGTTTCTGTTTTGGTCAAGTCCATGGTCTTTTCATTTATCATGAGCTTACGCGCCTCCGCATCGAACGACATCGACCCCAAGGTAAACTTACCGGTAGACGGATTCTGGAATCCGGTAAGATAATCCTCGGGTATAGCAGACTGATCTTCGGGTAGAACACTTAGCGGTTTAGCAGGTCTCAAAAGAATATAACCCATAACCGCTAATAAAGCCAGGCTGCCCAGCAGATACCCAATCTTTGCTGTATTTGTTTCCGCAGATTGAAAGGTGATGTTTATAAGATAACATGCTTTGGGCTGCTTTCTGCCCAGGCAGGCTATAAGGTCATCTTTTTTATTTCCGGAAATAGCATACCCATAAGCTACGCTAGAATCGCCACAATTCAGAACGTTAACCACATAATCACTTGCCAGCGGGTCGTTGGCCAGCAAACGCTTAGTCGTATGCACCAGCGAATCGGGTTGAAAGGTAAACGCATTCTCAAAACTGATCTGGTATTCATTTTCGCCGATTTTCTTCACCGGTAGTACCCTTGATACACTGTCGCCCGACTGAAGGAGTGTTTCATGTCCGATTCGACGAAGCATAATTTCCCTTCTGGCAAAGTCAAAGTCATCATTGCCGGTCATGCTGAAAGCTAGGCAGATGATAGAGATAAAAGTGAGTAGTAATAATCCGCCCCGGTGTTTTCGTTTGACTGGCAACAGATTTCTTGGAAAAAACATAATGTCAAGAAATAATTTACAAAGTTTACACTCTTATTTACAGGCAAAGTCTCTAGGGCTGAGCACTATAAACGTATATTTATTGCACCAACCATAAACGGAACTGATTTCTCAGGAGAAAGATCGATTTTAAACAAAAGTACAGAAAATATGAAAAAAATTATTTATGCACTGATCTTACCGCTGGTTGTGGTAAGCGGGCTAGTATTTGCAAATCAAGAAGTCAAAAAGGAAACTTCTGAAAAACCAACCCCGAAGCCGCTCTCTGCTTCTGAAAGGGAAGCCGCACTGAAAGAATGGGAGGCTACCCCTGAAGGTATAAAGTACAAAGAATGGGAAGCATCCCCCGCAGGTAAAAAAGTGTTTGCCGGTGAGGCTAAAATCAATAAGGCCATTAGGGATTATACCAATATGGAGGGAGTTATAACCTCTCTTTCTCTTCCGCCAGGCTCACGATTAGGTTTCGGAGTGATGGTCAGGATAAATGGTGACGATTACATTGTAAAATTTGAGCCGGAAAAGGCGCAACTTGAGCAATTGCACAGCCTGAAAGTTAACGACAGAATAATCATAAGAAGCCGTACCGTATCACATGCGCCCAAGTATTCATATCCAATCGTATCGGGCGACTACGTGGAACGGGATGGTAAAGAAATTTTTAAACGTGTCCCACGAAAAGGCGGCTGCTGAGTTTAGTTATGATGGAAAAGCCTTTACTGGACTTTAAGGTAAAAGCACTTTAAGGTTAGAAACACAACCAAGCCCAAAGGTAGCCCTGCCCCAGGCCTAAAAGCCAGCGATCCTACCCAAAGGCAGACTCCAGGCTTTCCGGACCGAACAAAAACACTGCAAAAAATCATGTTCAATGGTATCCCAAAGGACGGCCATTTCATCGTACAAGAAACTTTGTAAGCTCATATAGCAATGTTGCATCCCTTTTAGCCACTTCATAATTCAAAGTTGGTTCTTGTTTGATAAACAGGTAGGTGAGAGATTCACTGAAAGATCCTTTGTTATGGCGGCGGGAGCGAACAGTTTGAATTATCCATGATGGTTGGAAAACCGTCCATAACTGGCTAGTGGTGGAGAAATCATAATTCACCGATTACCTTAGAATTAGGAATTAGGAAGCCTAAACCGGCCCTCACAAGGGCCTCTCTGGGCCGGGTAATTTGACTTCCTATTCTTTTAAGTAATTGGCGGGCAGATAATCCATTTCCCATGCTTTAAACCGGATCCGTGCGCCCCCTTAAGATCCGTGCGCCCCCTTAATCGGACTTGACAAAATTAGGAGGGGAGAACGCAGTCATCAGTGAATTACGGGCATTTGTAACCAGGGGAAGCATCCTATTCAACCTAATCAGAAGGCTTGGTAAGGCAAGATATTGGCTGCCTTATTTCTTGCTGCTGGTAAATTGGTGTCCGGATAGTGTCCCAAGGTCAATAAAAAAGCCTCTCAGAAGGAACTGAGAGGCTTTCTAGTAGTCCGTAGGGGAATCGAACCCCTGTTACCAGAATGAAAATCTGGTGTCCTAACCCCTAGACGAACGGACCATCTTTCGGTTTTGATGGTGCAAATATAGCGGGGTGATTTTGATCTGCCAAACTTCTTTCTGAAAAAAAGCTGTGTTTTTGATCGTTTTATACCTCGAATTCTTCTAAGTAGTTGATACAGAAGAAATATCCCGCCGAAATATTTTTAATAATTTTTTTCTCTTAGAACCTGTTTTCTAGGAAACAGGCGAAAAACGAAGGCCTTGGCAGAAAATACCTGGCTTTGTAAACAGAGAAGGAACCGTTTTGAGGCCCTTTTAAGCAAAACAGCCTCAAAACTTGGGAACCTAAAGAATCCCTATCAAACTAAATTACTTCTTCCTGGTAGCTTTCACTAATATGCCCAAGCAGGTATTAAGTGAAATCTACTTTGCCGCCGTGTTGGTGTAAGGTGTAAAGTTGACGGGCCAGTTCAAAGGTGGTGGGGTTCTCTAACCCCGTTTCAACCCGAGCCTTGTCCTCCTTTTCACCGGCTAATAGAAACTCAGTGAACAGCTGATAGCTTTTCAAGAGGTGCTGGAATATGATGGAAAGGGAGCTTTGGGAAGTCTCCAGTTGTTTTGCGTCGTAGGCCTTCCGCTCCAGAATCTCCTCAACCAGGTAAAACTCCTCCTGCATCACCTGGTGGGTACCGTCTTCGCCCAACACCAAGGGCTTATACACCTTGAAGTAGTGCAGATGGGCAGAAAAGGTTTCGCCGGTTCTGTCTTTCAGGTTAATGACAATAGGGGAGTCTTCCAAGGCTTCTTCTTGCCCCCGAACGAAGAAGTCCAGGATCTGTTCGCCTTTTTCAGAGTACTGGGCAAACAGCTGCAGGAGTTCCTTTACGTCAAACCCCAGCGACAAAGGTTTGGGTTCTGGGCCCGAGGTAAGTTTTCCGGAGACAGTTACGGCGGTATCAATGTCATAGACAATTTCCTCCATCTCAAAAACCTGAGTGAGAAGGATAGATTCTGGCGAATAGGACGCAGGATCTATCCCGATGAGGGGCAGCAGCTCGTCTTCAGGCAAGGTTGGGGTAAATGAGGTCGGGGTTTCTTTGATCTCTTTCTGAATAAGGCTGGAAACAAAGATGCTGTGCTCCTCGCTGTCACCCAAATTCTTGAGTTGTTGCAGGTAGGTGTCCAGGAACTGCAGGTGCGGTTTCAGGTCTTTGTAGATCTTAGTCCTCCGGAAGGTTTTGCGGTGATAGTACAGCAGCGTGGCTACTTCTCCATAGCAATCCAGCTCCTTCACTGATTCCATTTCCTGGAGTACCGCCTCAGGGGTGGCTTTGTCTTTCAGGAGCATTTCCTCAAAAAGGAAAATAGGATAATCATGAGTGGGCTGACCAATCTCAGGCAACACGTTGAAGGCGCTCATCTTCCCTGATTTTGCTTCCTGCAATAGCTCCAAGTTGGTTTTCACCGGTGCCATCAGGTGTTCTGTCGCAGCGGCTTTGAGCTGCTCCTGGGTTTCTTCTAATACCTCAGAAGTAGGAGAAACCTTCTCCGTGAACTGCCACAGAATCTGCAGATGGGTGTGGGAGGGAGGAAGCCCATAAGCGGCCATAATCTCCTCCTCTAATTCAATAACCGCCTCAAACAGCTCAGTATTTTCCTCAGGACCGCCTTTCTCTTTCAGTTCCTGATAAAAGTGATAATATGTCGTTAGTTTTTCCGTCACCTGCATTGCCTGTTATTTTCTTTCTGAAGTTAAAAGATGGCCTGTGCGTTTTCGGGTTAGTTCTTGAAAAGGAAGCCGAAATCACAGGAGTAATGGGTGCTTGCCGGTTTACCTGCATGTCTTGTGAATCTAGTACGCAGATTAGGAACGAATAGTCTTACCCTTTTAGGATAATTTGTAGCGAAATGATCGATAAACTAATCGGTTGAAAGCAGGACAAGGCCAAAGCGTAAGAATAGGCACTTGAATCCTCCAAAATGTCAACCGAGGACTGAAAAGAAGGTGAAATGGATTTGGGGCACTTTCCGGAAAACAGCCTCTAAACTGCGGCTCTATGACGATGCATCCAGGGCTTCCAGGTATTCAGGGGCTACGTAATCCGTCAACCAGACATGGTTTGCTGACAGGTAGAAGGAAATTCCCTCCAGATGCATTTGCCCGCTTTTCACCCGGAAAACAAAGGGTTTGCCATGGCGTGCTCCCACTTTTCTGGCGGTCTCCACCTCCCCGGAAAGATGTACGTGCTGCCGGGATTGTCTCTGGATGCCTTCCTTCTGAATAGCCGCTACATTGCGTTCGGCGGTTCCATGAAAGAGAAAGGCAGGCGGAGTTACGGCCTGAAGCTTTAAATCAATAGCAAGAGAATGCCCCTGACTGGCTCTTATGCGGGTATGGTTTTGATTAAAAGCGAACCGTTGTTTGTCATTTTGCGCCACCAGGTTTTCAAGCCGATCCTTCGTCAAAGGTTTGCCAGTGGCTTGCAGTCGCTTCAGGAGGAACTCTACCGAAGTCTAGCCTTCGGCATCCAGTTCAATGCCCAGGGCTTGGGGTTTGTGGCGCAATACCAGGCTGAGGAATTTGCTAAGGTCTCTGTCTTTCATAGGCGAATGGCTTTGCCGTACCAGAACAAGGGAAACTTTTTGCCGTTTTACGGCTGCTTTAGGAAAATGCCGCCGAAACCTTCCTTAACCTAAATCACCAGAAACAGAAAAGCCCGGCATAACCGGGCTTTTCTTGAGATCAAGGATTGTTATTTCACTTCTTTCAGGAGCTCTTGAACGGCTACTTCCAACTGCTGGTCTTTGCCTTTGCTCACCTGCTCAAACTCGTTCATCACTTTCACGTCGGGCTCGGTCTGCAGGTTTTCCAGGTAGCGGCCCTGCACGTCTTTCACGCCTAGCGGCGGAACGCCCCAGCGCACGCTGTTGTCCTGCAGGGCTTCCCAACCGGCGAAGGTACAGGTGCCCGGTACCGGCATTCCCACCAGTTTCCCCAGTTTCAGGTCCTGGTAGCTGAAGGCGAAGCAGTGTCCGTCTGAGTAATTGGCTTCGTTGGCCAGTGCGATGCTGGGCTTGTTCCAGCGGAAAGAAGGCTCAACGCCGGTAGAGCGGTTGTCGGTGGTGTAGTTCAGGAACATTTTGCCGCTCAGGAACATGGCCAGATCTGCCACCAGGTCACCGCCGCCGTTGTTACGGGTATCCACCACCATGCCTTTGCGACCAGCGTATTTCCCCATCACTTCTTCGTACACGGTGCGGTAGCTTGGGTCGTTCATGCCCGGGATGTGCACGTAGCCTAGCTGTCCGTTGCTCAAGCGATCTACTTCCTCGGCGTTGCGGCGCACCCAACGCTTGTAAAGCAAGCTGCTTTCTTCTCCCTGGGAAATTGGCTTCACAGTGATGTCTCTACGCTTTTTAGTAGCCGGATCATAGATAGATACCAGAGTGTTCTTGCCGGCTTTGCGGTTCAGGAACTGGGCGTAGTCTTTGTCTGAAGAAAGGGTTTCACCATCTATTTTTTCGATCACCATGCCAGGCTTCACGTCAAAACCAGCTCTCTGCAGAGGACCTTCCAAGATAACCTCGTCTATTTTGAGGCCGTTTCCGGTAAAAGCAGGGTCATAGAAAACTCCCAGAGAGGCAGTGGCATCGGCGTTCACCGGTACGTTGGAGAAGCTGGAACCAGAGTGCGATACGTTCAGCTCGCCCAGTAATTCGCTCAGCATCTCAGAGAACTCGTAGTTGTTGCTGATGTGCGGCAAGTACTTCTCGTAGTCGTCTTTTAAGGCAGCCCAGTTGGCGCCGTGGAAACCGGCGGTGTAGAACGTTTTCTGGGTGCGGCGCCACACGTGCTCAAACATAAAGGCGCGCTCAGCGGCCACGTTCAGGTTCATGTCGCCGCTAATGGATACGTTCTCCTGTTTGTTGGCGGCAGGGTCTAACTTAATCACTCGGCCATCGGCTAGCAAAAACAGGTTTTTAAAGTCTTTGTCCCAGTCCATGCTGGCGCGGTTGGCGTTCAAAGTCACCGCCATTTTGGTTTCCTTCGTGCGCAGGTTGGTGCTCCAGAGGTTATAGCCTCTCTCAAAACGGGCGAGGTAATAGAGCGTCTCACCATCCTTAGAAACCAACGCATCGCCTAACTGGGAAGAATGCAAAGTGAGGCGGGCTTTGCGGGTTTTCAGGCCTTCCCAGTCAATGGCAAGTTCCTCGTCTTTTTTCTTCTTTTTGTCTTTCTCCTTCTCTTTGGCGGCTTTTTCATCGGCTTCCTTCACCAATGCATAATCTTCTTTGCTCAACCGGAATTTGTCATACGCTCCCTGGGTCATGAACATCGCGAAGATGTCTGACTGGGCCCCGCCGCTGTTGGCCTGCGCGCGCATGCCCTCGCGGGTGCTGTTCCAGATGAGCATGTTGCCGCCGGCCATCCACTGCGGAGAATCATCCTGGTAACCGCTCTCAGTGAGGTTGATCTTTTTGCCTTTTCCATCAGCCGAGATCAGGCCTACCTCGCCGTTGGCGAAACCTGGTTCCGAGAAGTCAAACGCGATCCATTTGCTGTCTGGGCTCCAGGTGAAGTACTGGTCGTTGTCGCGCATGGAGAACAGCTCGTTGGTGGTGAGCAGCGTGCGCACCTTTTTGTCGGCGATGTTGTACACCTTCAGGGTCATGCGGTCTTCCACAAACGCGATCTCTTTGCCGTCTGGCGAGAACTGGGGCTCGTAGTTTTCCTTGTCGTTGTTGATGACCGGGGTCTCATTGAGCAGGGTAGAGGCGTAGAAATAAGGCTCCTCCTTTCGGGTAATCTGGGTCTGGTAAATTTTCCAGCCTTTGCCACGCTCGGTGGCATAGATAAGCGTCTTGCCGTCGGGCGAGAAGCTCACGTGGCGTTCCTGCTCGGGGGTGTTGGTGATGCGCTTGGTGGCGTTTCCTTCCACCGCCGAAACAAATACCTCACCGCGGTAGATGAAGGCCACTTCTTTCCCGTTCGGTGATACCGCCAAATCCTGTACGCCATTGCCGGCTACCGGCACAATGCGTTCGTTGTTGGATTTTACATCGGTAGCGATAACTACATTCACTTTCTGCGGAGCACTGTTGCCCTGCATGGTGTACAAATCGCCATCGAACCCGAAACACAGTATCCCGTTGTTGGAGGCGGTCAGGAATCGAACCGGATGTTTAGTGAAGTTGGTTACCTTGGTGGAGGTGCCGGGCTTATCGGCGGCCATGCGATGCACGTTGAAGGTGCCGCTTTCCTCGCTCAGGTAATAGATGGTTTTGTCGTTGTCAGTAAAAACCGGGGTGCGGTCCTCACCGGCAAAGGAGGTCAGTTTGGTGTGCTTGCCGGTTTTGGTGTCAAAGCTCCAAAGGTCGCGGGCCACCGAAGAGACGTGGTGCTTGCGCCACTGGTTTTCGCCGCCTTTTTTGTCTTGGTAGAGCATGGTCTGGCCATCTTTGCTCAGCTTCACCTCTTCGGCGGGAGTGGTCAAAACCTGTTGCACACGGCCGCCGCCAAGGGCCACTTTGTAGAGCTCTGGCGAGGCAAACGTAGGAAACTGGCGGTTGCTGGCCATGTCCATGCGGGTAGAGCCGAAGAAAACGGTTTTACCGTCGGGGCTGAACTCATAGGGGTACTCATTAGCCGAGTGGAAGGTCATGCGTTGCGCCTCACCGCCAGTGGCCGGCATCTGGAACAAGTCAAAGTTGCCGTAGCGGTCAGAGGCGAAGACAATGGTTTTGCCGTCTTTGCTCCAAACCGGCATGAAATCATGGGCTTCATGGACCGTAAGCGGAAGGGCAGTGCCCCCGCTGGCCGCCACTCGATAAAGGTCGCCTTTGTAGGTGAAGACAATGGTTTGGCCGTCAGGTGAGATGGACGAGTAACGCAGCCAGGATGGTGCGTTTTGGGCTTGTGCCGCACTTACTGTGCTAGCCACCAGTGCCCCGGTGTACAATAGTCTTTTAAGCATAGAAGGGTAGAAATGCGCAGTAAGTTACGGAGAGCTTGGTTGATTTGAAAGAGGGAAAGAGCTTGTTGCAGCAACCTGCAAAGGTTTATACAAAGAAAATACAAGGCCATATTTTCAAGAATTGGAAAGGATGGTCATTTCAATTAAATACCCTGCTTTGACAGGTGTATCCTTTCGGAAAAAGGCCTAAACATGCTTTTAAATAGAAAAACCTGAATATTTAAAAATAAGCCCTCAGTTCCTATAAAAAGGTAATCCGCAGATTTAGGAGCATCTTCTTCTGGCTTTAATCGCTTAAAAGGAAGTCGTGAAAAGGTGAATCTTTTTCTTTAGTTTGGAATTAATCTAAATAGATGGTTAGTTTGCCATCGTTTCCAGGAGAAGGGTTATCCATAATATCCCAGCCTCTCAATTGGATATCGGTTTTAAACCCGATTTCCTTAAAACAGCCTCAAAGCCGAAATCAAGTAGTCAATAAGAAGAAGCATTCATGAAAAAGGGGTTCACCTTGCGTCAATTATTCAACGACATCCACCTTTGGTTAGGTTTAGCCAGCGGCCTGGTGTTGTTTGTGGTCTGCCTGACCGGTACCATCTTCACGTTTCATACCGAGATAGAAGAAGCGCTGGAACCAGAAAAATACCAGGTGCAGGTACCGGCCAATGCCGTAGCCCTCTCACCGGATGAATTGATTGCCAAGTTGAAAAGCACCCAAAAAGGAAACGTTACTGCGTTGCAGATTCCGCAGGACCCTACTAAACCCTACCGCCTTACCCTCAAAAAAGAGGAGGGAGGCAAGAAAGGAAAACCTGAAAGCGATAAAGCCAAAAGCGCTGAGGGTCCGAAAGCCTTGGCGCAAGGTCCATCCGGAGGCAAGGGAGAAGGCAAGAAGGGCGGCAAAGGTGGCCCTGGCGGCGGCGGTCGTGGCACCACTTACCTGGTCAACCAATATACCGGAGAAGTAAAAGGTACCACTGTGGGCCCGGCGCATGGGTTTTTCGAAGCCGTAGAGGGACTGCACCGCACGTTGCTGGTGAAAGGGGAGCCTGGTTCCCTCAACCCTGGTAAAATCATCGTGGGCGCTTCCACCATCATCTTCGTGTTCATTATTATTACCGGACTGGTGATCTGGTTCCCCAAGAAGCTCAAGAACTGGAAGCAGGGCCTGAAAATAAAAACCGACGGAAACTGGAAACGCATCAACCATGACCTGCACAACTCGCTGGGGTTCTATTCCTCTTTCCTGTTGCTGATCATGGCCCTGACCGGGCTTTGCTGGTCGTTTGAATGGTACCGAGATGGAGCCAGCGCCGTTCTGGGCGATAAAATCTTCAAGCAGAAGTTTGAAAAACCCCTGGAGTCTAACCTCGCCGGGATGACAAACCAGAAGCCCACCATCGCCGATTATATTCAAACCGCTAATGGTATTCTGCCTTATGAAGGAAATTACCGCATCTCGTTGCCCGCTGATTCTACCGGATCCGTGGTCTTGAACAAGTCCCAGTCCGGGTTCTTCGCCCTTTCAGCCTCCGATAAGGTACAGCTGGATCAGTACACCGGCCAAGCCCTGAAGGTGGAGAAGTTCTCTGATAAAAAGCTGAACGAGAAAATTGCGGCATCCGTGCGAGGCCTGCACCTGGGCGAAATCTTCGGAACATTCTCCAAGATCATCTATTTCATCTGTTGCCTGATCGCCACCAGTTTGCCTATTACCGGTACCCTGATCTGGTGGAACAAACTCAAGAAAAAATCTAAAAAGCTGGTAAGTGTTTCCGCTAGGCCAGCGGTCACCAGAGTCTAGTCTTTCAACTTATTTCGGGGCTGATTTCCTGAAAAGAGCCCCAAAACAAAGTCTGCCGTGAAGGTAGTGCGCCTCCGGCGGAAAATTTAGGTTTAGCGTCAAATGCAAACGGGCTTGAACATCATGTTCAAGCCCGTTTTGTTTCATTGAAATTAAGCTTTTAAATTGAAATTCAGAGTAATAGGCGAAAAGCATTAATCCTGAAAGCACCTAATCTTCCTTGATTTTAAAATACTCCACTCCCTTTTGTCATCCTGGAAAGATCTTGTGAGCGAACCAGAATAGCGCCTACTCTCAGCCTTTCGAGTACATCCACAAGATCTTTCCAAGAGGACGGGGGTGTGCAGACAGAAATCAGTAGAAGCATTACTGTCGTTAAAACCAGGCATTCTGTTTTAGAGCCGATTTCTGGAATTCTGGCCTAAATGCTTAGGACGGATTGGTGGTTTTCAGGAATTGTGGTGCCTTACGATGCTTGGAGAGTTGCTCGTAGGCATATGCAATCCCGAACAGTTTGGGCTCTGAGTACGGACCCGCAAAGAAGGAAATACCCACCGGCAAGCCCTGCACCTGACCCAAAGGAACCGTCACATGCGGGTACCCCGAAATAGCCGCCGGAGTAGACATGCCGTAGCCCGTGAAAGAGTCACCATTCACCAAATCAATGCACCACGATGGACCGTAGGTAGGGCCCGCGATGGCATCCAGTTTGTTGTCCTTCAGGATCTTGTCAATAGCCGTCCGGGAACCGGAAACCTGTTTCTTCACCGCTTCTTTGTACTCCTTCGTGTTCAGGTCGCCCAGTTTGTCAGACATCTCCAGAATCTCCTGCTTGAAGAAAGGCATGGAGGTTTTCTCGTTCCGCTTGTTGAATTCAATCACGTCTTTCAAGGTTTTCACTTGGGCATTGGCCGTTGCCAGGTACTTATTTACGCCGTCTTTGAACTCGTACTGCAGAATCTTGAAGCTGTCTCTGGAGACATCCCGGATGCTTTTCATGGCTTCTACTTCCACAATGGTAGCGCCTTTGCTTTTTAGCTGATCCAATGCCTGGCGCAGCAGGGCGTCAATGGCCACGTGGCCTTCCAGGAAAGATTTCTCCACGCCTATTCGCTTCCCTTGCAGGGCGTTCGCGTCCAGGAATTTGGTGTAATCGGTATGCGCTTTGCCGGTGCTTTCTTTGGTGGCGGCATCGTTAGGGTCCACGCCGGCCAATACGCCCATGAGGATGGCGGCATCGGTCACGGTTCTGGCAATGGGGCCGGCAGTGTCCTGGGTGTGGGAAATTGGAATGATGCCCGAGCGGCTCACCAAGCCCACGGTGGGTTTAAAGCCTACCACACCGCTCACCGCAGCAGGGCAGACAATGGAACCGTTGGTCTCAGTACCCACAGCTACGGCGCATAGGTTGGCCGCCACAGCCACCCCTGATCCGGAGCTGGAGCCACAGGGAGTACGGTCCAGCACGTAGGCGTTTTTAGTTTGCCCACCGCGTCCGCTCCAGCCGCTGGAAGAGTTAGTAGACCGGAAGTTGGCCCACTCACTCAGGTTGGTTTTGCCAATGATCACCGCGCCCGCGGCTCTTAACTGGCTCACAATAAAAGCGTCTTTGTTGGCTTTGTTGTCGGCGAGCGCCAGGGCACCGGCCGAGGTAGACATTTTATCATGGGTATCCACGTTGTCTTTCACCATCACCGGAATGCCGTGTAAAGGCCCACGTATCTTGCCCGATTTGCGCTCTTGGTCCATTTCCTCGGCAAACTGCAAGGCGTCTGGGTTCACCTCAATCACCGAGTTGATCTTGGGTCCGCTTTTGTCCACCGCCTGAATACGGTCTAAATAAAGCTGGGTAATGGCTTTAGATGTCAACTCACCGGACTGCATCTTGCGTTGCAGTTCCTGGATGGTTACTTCGTTCAGTTGGAAATCGGTTGGGTCTGTAGTCGCAGTTGTCGCAGGAGTGGCCTCGCCTGTGGTTTCTTTGGTGGCAGTTTCAGGAGCGGCAGTAGCCGTTGGGGTGGTTGCGCAGGCGCCCAACCCGAAAGCTGATAAGGTGATCCCGGCCAAAGAACCGGTTCTTAGGAAATTTCGTCTGTTCATTCGTTTGGATTTTGTAGAAAGATACTTCATCCAGAGTAAATATGAAAAGCTGTTTTGAGGCTATTTTCGGGAAAACGGCCTTTAAACAGCCGTTGATTTCAGGCGTTAAAAGGGAATATCCGGCAGAACCGATAGATTTACTTCCGTAACCAACCCCAAGGCATGAAACAGTTCCTGCTGCTATTTCTTCTGATGATGGTTTTAACTAATCAAACCCAGGCCCAGGAAAGGAAACGGGTAAGGGAATACGGGATTAAGATTGGCGTGCTGCCCACCGGCCAACTCAACGCCATTACCGATGTGCCGGGCGTGCAGGTGGGCCAGGTGACGCTAAACAAAGGCAAAGATATCCGGACAGGCGTCACTGCTATTCTGCCGCACACTGGGAACCTGTTCCAGGAGAAAGTGCCGGCGGCGGTGTTCGTTGGGAACGGTTTCGGGAAGCTGGCAGGTACCACGCAGGTGCAGGAATTGGGCAACCTGGAAAGCCCTATCATCCTGACCAATACCCTGAGCGTGGCTGCCGGCATGAACGGTGTCATCACGCACACCCTGCAGCAGCCCGGCAATGAAAAGGTGCAGTCGGTGAACGCGGTAGTGGGAGAAACCAACGACGGCGGCCTGAACGACATCCGGTCACGCCATGTCACGGAGAAACACGTGCTGGAGGCTATCCAGAAAGCCAGGGGCGGGGCGGTGGAGGAAGGAAACGTAGGCGCGGGCACCGGCACCATCTGTTTCGGGTTCAAAGGCGGCATAGGAACATCTTCGCGGAAACTGCCGGCCAGTTTGGGCGGCTACACCGTGGGGGTGCTGGTGCAAACCAATTTCGGGGGCGTGTTGCAGGTGGCCGGTGCACCGGTAGGAGAGGAACTGGAAAAATTCTCTTTCCGGCAGCAAATCCTGGAGAAAGCCGATGGTTCCTGCATGATCATCGTGGCCACCGATGCACCCGTGGATGCCCGTAACCTGGAGCGGATGGCCCAACGCGCCATGCTGGGCCTGGGGAAAACCGGCGGCATCGCCTCCAACGGCAGCGGCGATTACGTCATTGCTTTTTCGGCGAACCCGGGTCTTCGCATTCCGCATGAGGCAAAAGAGAAAACCCAGACGGTGACCCTGCTGCACAACGATGAGCTATCGCCCCTGTTCATGGCCACCATTGAAGCCACCGAAGAAGCCATTCTCAACTCCCTGTTCAAAGCCGAAACCACCGTGGGCCGGGATGGAAACAAAGTAGAAGCCCTGCCGCTAAACAAAACCTTAGACATCCTAAAGAAACACCATGTCATCAGACCATAGACTTTACGCGTACCTGCACGAGGAATTCCTTCCGCTGGATAGTGCTTATCTGCACATCAGTGACCTGGCCATCCAGCGGGGCTACGGCATCTTCGATTTCTTCAAAACCCACCGGGGACTGCCGCTTTTCCTGGATGATTACCTGAACCGGTTCTATGCCTCGGCTTTATTTATGGATCTGGAGGTACCTATCTCAGAGGAAGAGTTGCGGGAAACTATCACCCGCCTGATCCAGATGAACGGCCTATCCGCCTCTGGCGTGAAGATGATTCTAACGGGTGGCTACTCTGAGAACGGCTACAACCCCGGGCCACCCAACCTCATCATCACCGAGCAGCCGCTAACTTTGCCCACCGAAGCGCAACTGGCTACTGGCATCAAGATCATCACCCATGAATATGTGCGCGAGCTGGCCGCGGCCAAGACCATCAACTACAGCATGGGCATCAGGTTGATCCAGCAGGTGAAAGCAAAAGAAGCCGATGACGTGCTTTATCACCAGCACGGCGTAGTCTCCGAGTTTCCGCGAAGCAACTTCTTTATCGTGCGGGAAGACAACACGCTGGTGACCCCGGCCCATGAAATCCTGAGAGGCGTTACCCGCAAAAACGTGCTGGAACTCGCCGCCAGGAAGTACAAGGTGGAAGAAGGGACGGTGACCTTAGACGACATCGCCCGGGCCAAAGAAGCCTTCATGACCAGCACCACCAAACGCATCCTGCCCATTGTGTCCGTAGACGGAAAACCTGTAGGAACCGGAAAACCGGGCGAGGTGTCTCTGGACCTGCTTCAGGACCTCATTGAATTGGAGGAAGCGCAAATGAAACCGTAGAGCAGTAGGAGTTATCTTTTCTGTAGCGACGTTACCCTGTAACGTCGTTCGCATTCTTTCTTAGCCGAACGGGTGGGTGAGAACACCAAATAAGAACAGGTTCTGGAGGCTGTTCCCTACCTTCCATGACCAAAGAAAAACCCTTCCGTTTAGGGGCTGTTTTTGTAAAAACAGCCCCTAAACGGAAGGGTTCAGAATTCTATCAGTAGCCTAAGCGAATGCTCGGGATTCTTCGCTTATGGCTTTTTCACCGCTTGCAGGATGGCTTGCAAAGCAGGTTTCGGTTGGTAGTTGCGGTCGAAGATCATGGGATAGCTGGTGCGGCCTTTGATGGGCCAGTCGTTCAGCCAGGAGTCGTTGTCGGTGACGCCCCAGAAGGTGACGCGGGTGATTTTGTCGCGGTGCTTGTGGAACAGTGCGAAGAGTTCAGCGTAGCGCTTGGTCAGTTTCTGTTGCACTTCCTCGGGTAAGCCGGTAGTGTACACGTTGTACTTCTGGTCAAACTCAAAAGTGGCGTCAATGTCGGCGCCCTGGCGGTTAGAAGGGTTAGGCAGCACGTCAATGTCCAGCTCGGTGAACATCACTTTGCCTACTTTAGAGAACTTGATAATGCTCTCCTCTATCTGTTGGATGGAAGGGTGTTCTAAGCCATAGTGGCCTTGCATGCCTATGCCGGTTACTTTCAGGCCTTTGGCTTGCAGGCTTTTCACCAGTTTAAGGGCTCCGTCAGCTTTTGCAGGCTTCCAGAGGTTGTAGTCATTGTAATACAGCTCGGCTTTGGGATCAGCTTTCTGAGCGGTGGTGAAGGCGTTGGTCAAAAACTCCTCCCCGGCGATCTTGTACCATTTGCTTTGCCGCATGGTGCCGTCATCGTTCAGGGCTTCGTTCACCACATCCCAGCCGTTGATCTGGCCTTTGTACCGACCGGCCACTGCCATGATGTGTTCGGTCTGGCGTTTCAGAAGCTGCTCTTTGGAAGCAGGCTTGCCCGGCTCCGATTCAAACACCCAGTCAGGGGTTTGCTGATGCCAGGTAAGGGCGTGGCCTATGATGAACTGCTTGTACTTCTTGCCCAGGGCCACATAGTCATCGGCGGGCTTGAAGTTGTAGGCATCTGGTTTGGGGTGCACGCTTCCCCACTTCAGGAGATTCTCCGGGGAAATAGTGCTGAAATGCTTCGCGATGATGGCTTCCGCCTTGGGGTCTTTGCCGCTGGCCTGCTGATAGTTCAGGGCTGCTCCCACGTGGAAGTCATCCTTGAAAACGTCTTTCAGCGAAGGCTCTCCCTGGTTCAGGGTGCTGGAGACACAGCCCAAGGCTACAAAGGCAACGCCCGCCGCAAACATGATTCTTTTCTTTCTCATGGACTTAGGATATAATCAACTTATAAAGGCTGCGATAATCTATGCAAACGTTGGCATTAAGGAAGAGATTTGATCTGAAACTTTCCATTGCAGGAGTTTTCCTCCTCTGTTTCGGGGCTGTTTACAAGAAAACAGCCCCGAAACAGAGGAGGAAGTTTGTGCTTATTAGAACCCGATGGAGTTTCCACCGTCTACCGGCAAAACGGTTCCGGTTACGTAGCGGGCACCTTCGGTGGCATAGAAGTAAACCGCATCGGCTACATCGGCAGGAATCCCTAACCGACCCATGGGAGTACGGCCCATCACCTTGTTTTTCCGCTCAGGATCGCTGTCCAGTGCCTTCGCTGACATGGCGGTGGCGATAAAGCCCGGAGCCACGCAGTTCACCCGTATGCCTTGGGGAGAAAGCTCGGTAGCCATGGCGCGGGTCATGCCTTCAATCGCTGATTTAGAGGCGGTATAGGCAATCACCTTGGGGAGGCCATATTGCGAAGCCATGGAACTGATGTTCACAATGGCGCCATTGCCGTGAGGAAGCATGGTTTTCACCACTTCGCGGCTCAAAGCGAAAACAGCCGTCACGTTGGTGAGCAGAATGCGTTGGAATTCCTCGTCGGTTACCTCTTCAAAGTTCTTCTTCAGGTTGATGCCGGCGTTGTTCACCAGGATATCTATGCGGCCGTGTTCCCGGGTGATTCTTTCCACCAGCGCAGGAATGCCCGCCAGGTCGCTTAGGTCATGGGAAATGGTGAGGCACAACTCCCCAAACTGCTCTCTCACCGCCTGGAGTTTCTGCTCGTCTCTCCCGATTACGATAGTTCTGATATTTTCCTGAACAAATTTCTCTACGATGGCCAGGCCTATGCCCGAGGCACCGCCCGTAACAATGGCGGTTTTCATTTCTGTGGATTGCGTCATTTGATTTGTGATCAAGGTTAAATGCCCGGGGCGAATTTGGGCTCTATTTTCATATACTCCTCTAAAGTGCCCTGGGGTTTTTCAAGTTCTTGCGGAATAGGTCTCTTGGAAAAGGTCTGGAAGTAAAGCAGACAGGCATCGCGCCACCAGCGGGCGTCTTTCTCCTGGATGGCCAGGTATTGTTTCACCTGCTGGTGCCGTTCCTTGTCTACCTGTGCCTCCAGGGCGTTCCAGGTTTTCTGCATGGCTCTTACCGAGTCTACCCCGCCCGAGTACCGGTAGCAGAGTTCATCCCACAGGGTTCTCCCAGATTTGGTTTTCGCATCCCAGGCCACGTGGTGGAACCACAGCAGCACTTCCTCAGGGCAGGTAGCCGGATTTTGCCACTGGGCCTGTACCTCGGATGCATACTGAGATAAAGCGTTGCTGCCGGTTTTGGTGCGGTCAAAGCCTATTCCTTTTTCATTGGCGCGATGGTAGTACACCGAGGTCCAGTCGGCGCGTGGTTTGTCTTTGATCCAGGGCCCGGGTCCGTAGTGGTGGCTCCAGCCCATGAGGTGGTGCAAGCCCATAGGCGTCATGTAATTCACAACCGCTTCGCGGGAGCCCATCATCATTTGCCTTACAGTGGTTACCAGCCCCGAGGAAGGAGAGAAGGTCATCTTGATCCATTCGTCGGCAATGGCTTCGGAGGTCAGGTCATGATCCCAGGCCAACCGCCCGAAGGCATACCAATTGGCTTGCCCAAACGGATGGCTTGTCCAGTTTATATCGTTCCCGATGTTCGCGACGCCGGCCATGCCCGAGATGGGGTGATTGTCAAGGCTGCCGTCCACCACTTTGGCTACAGTAGAGCCTTTTCCCTTGGCGTAGGTGTCAGAAGCCAGGGTTTCCTTGAACATAGGGGCCAGGTAGGCCAGGTGCGTTCCTTGGCCCAGGTATTCCTGCGTGATCTGGAACTCCATCATCAACGGAGTTTTAGGCATCGCGCCAAACAGCGGATGGAAAGGTTCCCGAGGCTGGAAATCAATGGCGCCGTTCTTCACCTGCACCATCACGTTCCCTTTGAAGGTTCCGTCCAGGGGTTTGAACTCGGTGTAGGCCTGCTTGTGGCGGTCATCGGGTACGTTGTTGTCATACACAAAAGCGCGCCACATCACAATTCCGCCCTTCGGAGCCAAAACTTCGGCCAGCATATTGGCGCCATCGGCGTGGGAGCGCTTGTAATTCTGCGGGCCCGGCTGCCCTTCGGAGTTTGCCTTCACCGTAAAGCCCCCGAAATCAGGGATGTAGGTGTAGATTTCGTCTACCTTGTTTTTCCACCAGGCTTTCACCTCAGGGTTCAGGGGATCAGCGGTCTTCAATTTCCCAAGTTCAATAGGCGAACTGAAACGGGCCGTCAAATATACTTTAATACCGTACGGCCGGAACACATCTGCCAGGGCTTTTACTTTTTTCAGGTATTCCGGGGTAAGTACCAGTGAATTGGCGTTCACGTTTGTCAAAACGGTGCCGTTAATCCCGATGGAGGCGTTTGCGCGAGCGTAATCAATGTACCGTTGGTCAATGAAGTCGGGGAGTTTGTGCCAGTCCCAGATGGAGAATCCGGCGTAGCCGCGCTCCACGGTGCGGTCCAGGTTGTCCCAATGGTTCAGGATCCGGAGCTTGGTTTTAGGGCTGTTGCTGACGTTCAGGTCTTGGATGCCCTGCTGGGTTTGCAGCAGGCGCAGGAAATGGAACGTGCCATATAAAGTCCCTTTCTCAGAGTTGGCAGCAATAATGGTGAAGGCTTTTCCTTTGTGTTTTTGGGAAAGAAGCAGAAAACCCTCCTGACCCACTCCCTTTAATTTCTGGTCTAGTCCCAGTTCTTTGATGAGGAGTGAAGTTTCTGGAGTGCCCACCACCAGTCCTCCTTTCGGAGATGGTTTTTCGGCAATAGTCACTTTGGCTCCCAGCAGTCCACCCAAGGCCATCTCCAATTCATCTTTCACCACGGTCAAGGTAGGGGAGGAGCCTTGAACGGTCACTTCCTTCAGGGTTTTCTGGTATTGCTTTAACAAGTCTTTATTCTGAATCAGGTCATAGCGTTGCCATAACCGGTAGCCATCCTCGGCCTGGGCCGAAATCTGGCAGAAAAATAAAAGAACCAGGAAGGCGAAACGCGTAACTATTTTCTTGCTCATAATGAAAGGCAAATGGTTAGCAATGGCAATGATGTTTTAGGGCCCTTTTATTGAAAACAGGCCCTAAATAGAAATAGGATTCTCAGGTCAGATGACCACCACTTTCTGTTTGGGGCCCACCTTCTTTTTCAGGGAAGAGTCCCGGATGATTAATTCTGATCTGAGGTTGATGGTATTGCTGGGGATTCGTTCCTCAGTTCCGTTCATCTGGAGGAGCAATACCCTTACCGCCACTTCGCCCATTTCCTGGCCGGGGTAGTTGATGGTGGTCAGGTTGGGTTCTATCACCCGGGAAATGGTGTCATTGTTGAACCCAACTATGGCGATGTCCTTAGGTACCGAAATGCCGGCTTGTTTAAGGGTTTTGAGGCAACTCACGGCGCAGGTGTCATTTGAAACAAAGACTCCGTCTGGCAAAGGGTCCATCTGCAAAATCTGCTCGGCGGCAAGTTTGCCTGCTTCCTCGGTCATTTGCCCCGTGATCACATTGCTCTCCGTGAACGGAAGGTTGTGGTCTATGAGGGCGTACTTGTACCCCTTTAGCCGGTCTGAGTACACATTCCGTTTCATGTTACCCGTGATATGGACAATGTTGGTGCAGCCCTGTTCAATAAGGTGAGAGGTGGCTTTGTAGGCAGCCTGCAGGTTGTCTATGACAATGCTGGTGCAGTTTTTATGTTCGGTTACCCGGTCATAGAAGATAACCGGAATGCCTTTGTTGATGAACCGCTCAAAGTGGTCCAGGTTCTCGGTCTCAAAGGAAAGGGAAACCAGCAGGCCGTCAACCCGGCTATCAAACATAGTATTGGCATTGGCTACCTCTTTCTGGGCGGTTTCCAAAGACTGGCTAATAATCAGGTTATAGCCTTCTTCGTTGGCTATTTTCTCAATACCCGCGATTACGGCAGAGTGAAAAGGACTATCCAGCCGAGGCACAATCAACCCGATGGTATTGGTGCGTTGTTTCCTGAGGTTGCTGGCAAACATATTTGAGCGATACCCCATTTGAGTTGCCGCATCTGAAATACGCTGCTTTGTCTTCTGGTTCACCGCAGGGTGGTCATTTAGGGCCCGGCTGATCGTAGTAGGAGACAAGTTCAGTTCCCGCGCTATATCATAAATAGTTATATCCTTTTCCATGCTGCTGGTGTCATACAAAGCAAATATATGAAATCGGTTTCAGAAATTCACCTAAGCCTACATAAGTTATGCCATTTTTCAAGGCAAATAGTATCCTCAAGGTTCCTCTTTTTTAACACTTTTTCAAAAAATGGCCATTATTTAGAAAATAAGCCCTGTTTGATGCAAATGTAGGCCGAGTAAAATGGAGTTGGACAACAAAATTCTGTCAAAAACCTGTTGGGGATGAAACCAGCTTTCACAAAGTCTCAAAATTATGTGGTCGTAAATGAAATATCTTTGAAAAAACTTTATGAAATCGGTTGTAATATTTGAAAATAATATTCAAGTTTGTACAGCCGGCAGGTTGTGCGGGGGAAGTAAAGGTTCAGGTCATTGAATTAATTTAGGCTTAAAGGTTTAAAAACAGCTTGAAATGGAGGTTTTTGAGCAAAACAAGCATCATCTCACTACTTGAACCATTATGATTTTGGCAATTGCTAAGCGTGCACAGCAAGAGAGATTACTGTTACAGCCCTTGTTTTCTGAAATCGGTTTGTAAACGCGCTACTGTCCCTGCCTTTATTCCTTTTTAGGAAGTGCAGGTGAGTCTAAAGTTTTTTAATGCCTGATTAATACCCTAACAAAAACTAGCACTACACTTCAAAAAAACTTATGTATGGAAGGTAATATTACCCAAAACCCCAGATCAACGATTTTGCCGCTCAGGAAGCGGGAAATTCTTAAAGTGGCTTTTCTGCTGGTTGTCACACTCATGACTAGTCTGCAGACCTTTGCCCAAGGCAGTGTCACGGTTAAGGGCCGTGTGACCGATGCCTCAGGGGGAGGGATGCCAGGCGTGACGGTTCTATTTAAAGGAACTACCACGGCCGCCCCCACCGATGTGGAAGGAAACTACTCTATTGCCATACCAAGTGCTACGGGTACTTTGGTGTATTCCTTTATAGGGTATGTTTCGCAGGAAGTGGCAATCAACGGAAGAACCACCATCAACGTGACTCTTGCCGCTGACCAGCAGACCATTGATGAAGTAGTGGTAGTGGGCTACGGTACTCAGAGTGCAGAAGCAGTAACTGGTTCAGTTGCTTCCATTAAGGGAGAGGCGTTACGTGAGGTGCCAGCCGCCAACATTTCTCAAGCGCTTCAAGGTCGTTTGCCTGGTGTGGAGTTCTCCCAATCTTCGTCCCAGCCTGGTGCCGCCATGCAGATCAGGATTCGTGGAGCCCGCTCGCTGAATGCCAGCAACGATCCATTGGTGGTTCTGGATGGTATTCCATTTGCAGGCTCAATCGGGGACATCAACCCTAATGATATTACCAGTGTTGACATCTTGAAAGATGCCTCTGCTACTGCAATTTACGGTTCAAGGGGTGCAAACGGGGTTATCTTGGTAACCACCAACCGTGGAAGACAAGGGCAGGAAGCGAAACTAAGCTACAACAGCTTTGTTGGCGTGAAAGATGTTTTTGCTAAATACCCCATGATGAGCGGTCCTGAGTTTGTGGCCTTGCGCAAAGCTGCTCGCACCTATAACAATGCCGTAGACGAGGCAGATGATGTGAACACCGACTGGCAAGACCTGCTGTATAAAAAAGGCATGGTTAATAGCCACGACTTAGGCGTAGCTGGTGGAACCGAAAAGGGTAGCTACAACTTCAATGCAGGTTACTACAATGAAAAAGGGGTAATCCCAACCCAACAATACACCCGTTACTCTGTGCGTGGTTCTCTTGACCAAGGGGTAGGTAAATACATCCGTTTAGGGTTCACCACCTACAATAACTATAACGTAACGGAAGGTAACAACGTGGGGCTTTACGGAATCCTGAGCATGTCACCCATTGCCAACCCTTACAACGCGGATGGCACCTGGAAAAGAACGGTTAAGATGCCCCTAGATGAGCAGTGGGTATATTCAAAAGACATTGTAGAGGAATTGAGTGACAGATGGTTAAGTGAAACCAGAGCGTTCGGTACGTACAACACCATGTACGGTGAAATTCAGATTCCAGGAGTGGAAGGCTTGAAGTATCGTGCCAACCTTGGCGTAAACTACCGTCAGAGCAATGGTGGGGCCTATACTGCCCAAGGAATCGGCAGTGCCACTGCCACTACTCCTTCTACGGCATCGGTTAGTAACTCCCATACTACAGACTGGACCATTGAAAACCTGGTGACCTATGACCGCACCATTGCTGAGAAGCACATGATTAACGTGGTGGGGTTATACTCTGCTTCAGATAGCAAATTCAACAGATCTCGTGTGGCGGCAAGAGACATTCCTTCTGATGCTTTCCAATTCTATAACCTGGGTTTGGCTGCCGGGGAAATCACTGTAGCCCCTGGTGACCAGCAATATTGGAAAAGTGGTTTGATGTCCTGGATGGGTCGCGTGATGTACTCCTATGATGACCGCTATATGTTGACGGCTACCGTACGTTCAGACGGCTCCTCAAGACTGGCTCCCGGACGCAAATGGCATACCTACCCGGCCGTTTCGGTGGGTTGGAATATTGCCAGAGAAACATTCATGGAGAATGTGAAACTGGTGAACATGCTGAAAATTCGTGCGGGTTACGGAAAAACCTCTAACCAGTCTATTGATCCTTATGCTACCCTTGGCCGCCTGAGCAGCAGACCGTACAACTTTGGTCCTGACAATTACCAAACAGGTTTGTATGTTACAGAAGTGCCTAACGCTAACCTAGGCTGGGAGTTCTCTGAAACCTTTAACTACGGGTTAGACTTCGCCATATTGAACAACCGCCTGTCCGGTACGGTAGAGTACTATGTCACCAAAACCAACGATATCTTATTGAGAGTAGGCCTGCCTGCTTCAACAGGTGTGGGTAGCTACGTTGCCAACATTGGAGAAACCCAAAATAAAGGGGTGGAGCTTTCCCTGAATGGTGTGATCCTGGATAACCTTAACGGATGGACCTGGGAAGCCGGTGTCAACATGTATGCCAACCGTAACAAACTTGTAGCGCTTGCAGGTGGACAACAGCGGGATGAAGGTAACTGGTGGTTTGTAGGTCATCCTATCAACGTGATTTACGACTACGAAAAAGTTGGTCTCTGGCAAGCTGAAGATCCTTATAGAAATATTCTTGAACCAGGAACAGATGAACAGATAGTTGGTTCAATCAAGGTGAAATACACCGGCGGGTACAATCCTGATGGAACCCCTGTAAGACGGATCGGGCCTGAAGACCGCCAGATCATGGATGTGAATCCAGATTTCCAAGGTGGCTTCAATACCCGCGTAGCTTATAAAGGGTTTGATTTAAGCGCAGTGGGTGCCTTCCAGGGTGGCGGTCTTTTGAATAGCACGCTTTACGGATCCTCAGGTTACCTCAATATGATGAGTGGCCGTCGTGGTAACGTAAAGGTTGACTACTGGACCCCAGAGAATACGGATGCCCAGTATCCAAACCCTGCAGGAAAAAGAAGCGGCGATAATCCAAACTATGGTAGTACCCTGGGTTACTTTGATGCCTCATACCTGAAAATACGCACCATTTCTCTAGGGTATAACTTTGATAATAACACTTGGTTGAAGGCCGCTGGTTTTGACAGACTACGGGTTTACGCGACGGCACAGAATCCATTTGTGTTCTTCTCGCCTTACAACAAGGAATCAGGCATGGACCCAGAAACAAACTCTTTCGGTAACGAAAATGCGGCAGTACCCTTATCAGACAACTTGAGACGTTTGCTTACTTTAGGTACTAACTCACCTGCCACTCGCGGTTACCTGGTTGGTTTAAATGTTACTTTCTAAAAAGAATTCGATGAAACGATATATTAATCTAAAAGCATTTGTTGGGGCAGCTGTGATCTCCATGTTTACCGTGGGGTGCTCTGATATCCTGGATGAGGAGCCACGCAGCTCCTATACCCCCGATTTCTTCCAAACGGAGAGAGGTGTTCAAGGGGGGTTAACCTCCATGTACGCCCACTTACGCTACATCTACGGGCAAGCCTACTATTATAATGCCACTCTGACCGGTACTGATGAAGTGACCTATGCCCGGGATGCAGACGAGAACTTCAGGGTAATGGACCTTTCCAACCAAGGGGTTCTTACTGCTGTCAACAGCCGAGCCGATGTGCTGTGGGGAGCTGCCTTCCCTAACATCAACACCGCAAGCGGTATCATAGAAAATGCCGCTGCCGTTGGAACAATTTCTCCAGCCCTGATTGCCGAAGCCAGATTCTTCCGTGCCTTTGATTACTTTAAACTGGTGCAAACGTTTGGAGGAGTGCCTTTGGATTTAGGGGCAGGAGAACTGAAGTTTAACACTAATCCAGTAAGGACTTCAGCGCGTAACACGGTACCTGAGGTGTATACAAAAGCTATTTTCCCTGATCTACTGACCGCCATAAACGATTTGCCTGAAAGGGGCCGAGTTACTGGAGGGGCCACTAAAACCCTGGCCCGTCTTTATTTGGCGAAAGCCTACCTGACATACGGCTGGTGGCTTGAAAACCCGAACAATATTCCTACCTATCCTGCGACTCAACGGACCGATCCAGACGGACATAATGCCCAGTGGTATTTCCAGCAGGCGTATGATGTAGCAGCCATGGCTATTGACAATCCGGGTCCATTTCAGTTACAACCTACCTTCTATGATGTGAACGTGGGGTCTAACGACCGCAACTCTGAAATTCTGTTGTACGCCGACCACACGGAGAAAAGCGAGTTTTATAATGGGGGTAGCCTTACATTCGGTAGTGGCGGTGCTCCAGATAACTTTGCTGGCTGGATGATGACCTGGAACTATCCCAACATCACAAGTTTCACCAATGCAAATGGAACGGGTTCTATAAACTCTGTTCAACGGGAAGCTTCACAAGACAAGGGACGTCCCTGGACTCGTATGGCGCCTACCATTGACGTAGTTGAGAAAACCTTTGCGGATAAAACCCTGGATTCTCGTTATGACGGTACCTTTACCACTGTTTATCGTGCTAACTGGCCAAAGGCGGGAGGTGCTAACATTCCTCAGACGGTGTATAATGCCAACCTTCTTCCAATTCGCCCGGGTGATCCAGTCCTGACTTTCCTGAATGAAGAACCAGCTACTCCTATTTCTTACCCATCTGGGACGGGTAGAAGTAATGTGGGGGCAGGCGAACTGCCAGGAAGAGCCGATTATGTAATAGCGCCTAGCGGGATAAGCCGGATCGTTTATCCTAAACTTTGGAAACTGGGTACCTATCGGACAGACAATGGCGCAGGATTAGGGCAACCTAACGCCGGTAGCACCCGTCCGTTCAACATTGCGAAATTCTCAGAACTGTACTTCGTGGCCGCCGAGGCCGCAGTCAAAGGGGCTACTACCCAACCTGGTAAAAGCGCTTATGATTTGATCAACGTAATCCGGGCTCGTGCTGGTAAGTGGCGTTTTGATAACAACGGGAATACTGCCAAAGTGGAAGACAACAGCGCTGCCATGATTGCAGCTACCCCAACCACCATTGACATCAACTATATCCTGGCAGAGCGTTCCCGTGAGTTTTATGGTGAAGGATACCGTTGGTTTGACCTGGTACGTACGCAAAAATGGAATGAGCTCGCTTCCACGTACAGAATTGGCGGAAGTAACTACGGAGAACATACTCCTATGACCATTACCCGCACGATTCAACCAGAACATTATTTACGCCCTATTCCGCAAGGCCAATTAGATGCCATGCAAATGACGGCTGAAGAAAGAGCAAATTATCAAAACCCAGGGTATAGATAATCTTATTTCATCATTCTAAAAAGATTGGCTGCCCATTAGGAGCAGCCAATCTTTTTATTGCGGTTCCCGAAACACGTTTCACAGGTGTTTTTACAAAACTGAAGTAAAAAGAGTCGTTAATAGGTGAAATCACTGCTATTATGGCTTGTTAATATTTACCTACCTGGTAGATGGCCTACACCATTCCCAACCTTAGGGATACCAATTTGAGTTGTTCAACTATGTCACCAAAGCATCTGGCGGCTACGCGGACTTTGATTCTTCCCAAATCACATATCAGATCAGTAAACAAAGTAAAGTGCCTTCAGCAAAGCAAAAGCAATAGGCTATTTTAGACCCAATTTTATAAAAACACACATGAAACAGAGAAGTCGTCTTAAAAGAGCGTTCTTAGTACTTACCTGTTGCTTCGGGCTTTCCCAGCAGGCTAGCTTTGCGCAGGACAACCAGAAGTTTCAGAACCCCATTTTGGCGGGTTTTTACCCAGACCCTGCTATCTGCCGGGTAGGGGAGGACTACTACCTCATTCTCTCTACATTTGCCTATTTCCCCGGTGTGCCCATTTTCCACAGCAAGGACCTGGTGAACTGGAACCAGATCGGGAATATCCTGGACCGTCCGGAACAGCTGAACCTGGAAAAGCACCGGATCACCCGAGGCATTTTTGCCCCTACTATCTCCTACCATGACGGTGTCTATTACATGGTAACCACCCTGATTGACCGGGGCGGGAATTTTGTGGTGACAGCCAAGAACCCGGCAGGCCCGTGGTCAAACCCGGCCTGGTTGCCGGATGTCCAGGGTATTGATCCCTCTTTGTTTTTTGACGATGACGGCAAAGCCTACATCATCTACAACGGCGATGCGCCGGACAACAAGCCCCTCTATGATGGGCACCGCACCATCAGGATGCAGGAGTTTGACTACAAAAACCTGAAAACCACCAGCGCACCCATTATTTTGGTGAACGGGGGCGTGGATTTCTCCAAAAAGCCGGTCTGGATTGAAGGTCCGCACATCTACAAAAAAGACGGCTACTACTACCTTATGGCAGCCGAAGGCGGTACTAGCGTGAACCACTCAGAGGTAATCCTGAGAAGCAAAAAAGTAAACGGTGATTACGTCCCTAACCCCAATAATCCCATCCTGACGCAGCGCCACTTACCAGCCAACCGGAAGAACCCTGTATCGGCCACCGGCCATGCCGACCTGGTGCAGACGCAGAACGGGGAGTGGTGGGCTGTTTTCCTGGCTACCCGCCCTTACGATACGGAAGACCACTACAACATAGGCCGCGAAACCTTCCTGGCTCCCGTGGAATGGAAAGACGGCTGGCCCATCATCAATCCCGGCCATGAGGAAGTGCAATACGCTTATCAACGGCCCAAACTGCCTTTTGGGAAAGCCCCCAAGCTTCCGGTGAACGGCAACTTTACCTACAGAGAAGATTTTAAGGAAAGTAAACTGCCCTTATATTGGCTGACGCTTCGGGCGCCGGGTACCCAATGGTATAGCCTGAGCAAACCAGCCGGAAGCCTGACGCTGGATGTCAGACCGGAGACTGTTTCAGGAACTGATAATCCTTCGTTCATCGCCAGAAGACAGCAGCACATCTACGGCAATGCTAGCACCAAAATGGAGTTCAAGCCTGCTTCCTCAGAAGAGTTCGCCGGGCTGGTGGCTCTACAGAGTGAGAAGCATTATTACGCTTTGGGCAAAACCATCGCCAACGGCAAAGAAGTAGTGCAGCTGCGCAAGTCGCAGGACACAACCAAGCCGGGCACCCCGGAAACAACCGTGCTCGCCGAGGCTCCTTTGAACCCCAAGGACCCGAAAAAGCCGCTCTTTTTAAAGGTGGATTTCAAAGCGGGGAAATACGCTTTTTACTATGGCACTAAAGAAGGAGAGTGGACCCTCTTGCAAGACAATGTGGATGGAACCTTCCTGAGCACGCGCACGGCGGGTGGTTTTGTGGGCGTGACTTTGGGCATGTACGCCACCTCGCAAGGGAAGCCCTCCACCGGCAAGGCCACCTTTGATTGGTTCCATTACGAAGGCAAGGACCCGATATACGATACTTCTGCCTCGGTAAAGGCCAAGTAGTTGAAAACGTGCTTTAGCGTGTTTAGGAGCTGTTTTTTTTAAAAACACAGGCAAAATAATATTTGCTACATCACCATAGACTTACCACAAACAGGTAAGCATAAATCATAATTAAAGAATCACTTTTATGTCACTATTACAAAGCTGGAGATGGTACGGACCCAATGATCCGGTAACCCTACAGGATGTGAAACAAGCCGGAGCCACCGGTATTGTGAGTGCCTTACACCATGTTCCGCACGGAGCAGTTTGGCCCTTAGAGGAAATTCAGGAACGGAAACGCATCATTGAAGAAAGCGGCCTGACCTGGGCCGTTGTGGAAAGCGTGCCGGTGCATGAATCCATCAAAACCCGCACCGGCGATTATGAGCAGTTTTTGGAAAATTACCGCCAATCCCTACGCAACCTGGCTGCCTGCGGTCTGAAGACCATCTGCTACAACTTTATGCCCGTGCTGGACTGGACCAGAACCAATCTGGCGCTGGAAATGTGGAACGGGGCCAAAGCCCTCTACTTTGACTGGTCTGACCTGGCCGTTTTTGACCTGTTTATCTTAAAACGCGAAGGCGCTGAAAACGACTACAAACCCGAAGTGGTGCAGCAGGCCAAGGAAAGGTTCAGCTCGTATTCTCAGCAGCAACTGGAAGAACTGAGCGAGATCATCCGGATGGGCGTTCCCATGGAAGGCTACATCACGCTGGAGCACCTCACGGAAAGCATCGGGATTTACAAGAACATCGGGCACGCTGGTTTGCGCGAGAACCTGGCTTACTTCCTGGAATCGATTATGGACGTTTGTGAGGAAAACGGCCTCAAAATGACCATCCACCCCGATGATCCGCCTTACCCGATTCTGGGCTTGCCGCGCATCGCCTCCAACAAAGAAGACCTGGAATTTATCCTGAGGCGGGTAGACCGGGCACCAAACGGTATCTGCTTCTGCACGGGTTCTCTGGGAGCCGGGCCGCACAACAATCCGGTGGAGATTCTGAAATCAGTGGGACACCGCGTGTATTTCGCGCACCTGCGCAACGTGAAGAAAGACGCCCAAGGCAACTTCTTTGAGTCTGATCACCTGGCCGGCGACGTGGACATGTACGGTGTCATGAAAGAATTGGTCGCCATCAACCGCGAGCGAGACGAGCCTATTCCGTTCCGTCCGGACCACGGGCACCAGATGCTGGATGACCTGCACAAAGTCACCAATCCGGGGTACTCGGCCATCGGTCGTCTGCGCGGGTTGGCGGAGCTGCGCGGTCTGGAAATGGGCATTGAGAAAACCATCTACGGCAATAACTAATTTCCCATGCAGGAGAGCTTCATTCTTCCGTCTTCCGTTGCTTCCCGTAGTCCGCAGCCTTCATTAAAAACGTTTTTGAATGAAGATTTCCTCTTGCAGACCGAAACCAGCAACCAACTGTACCATGGGTATGCCAAAGGGTTGCCCATCATTGATTACCACTGTCACCTGTCGCCGGAAGCCATAGCGGCGAATGCCAATTACGCCAACATGACGCAAATCTGGCTGGCTGGGGACCACTACAAATGGCGCGCCCTGCGCACGCTGGGAATTGAGGAAAAATACATTACCGGAAACGCTTCAGACGAGGAGAAATTCCTGAAGTGGGCCTCGGCGGTGCCGTACACGCTGCGCAATCCCCTGTACCACTGGACCCACATGGAGCTTCAGAACCCGTTTGGTGTGAACGAATTGCTTTCTGAGCGGAATGCCGCCGAGGTGTACGCGCACTGCAATGCGCTGCTACAGAAGCCGGAGTTCACGCCACAGGGTTTACTCTCGCATTTCAACGTGGAGATGGTGGGCACCACTGATGACCCTACCGATGATCTGGCGTTTCACCGCCAATTATCAGAAAACGGCCTTAAAATGAAAGTGCTTCCCTCGTTCCGGCCAGACAAGGTGTTCCATCTCTCCGGGGGCGATTCTTTTAGAGACTACATCCGGCTACTAGCCAGCGTCACGGGCACCGAGATTTTCAATCTGGACACCCTACTGGAGGTGCTGGAAAAACGCGTGCAGTATTTCCACGAGCACGGCTGCCGCATCTCGGATCATGGCTTGTCCTGCCTGCCAGCTTTACCTTCGTCAAGTGCCTATTTAGAGGATGTTTTCCTGGATGTGCTGGCCGGCAAAGACCAGGAGGCGGCGCAACACCAGGAAGCTTTTACTGCGTTCCTGTTGCTGGAATTGTGCCGCATGTACTACCAGAAAGGCTGGGTGCAGCAATTTCACGTAGGCGCCATCCGGAACAACAACAGCCGCATGCTGCAGGTCAACGGGCCCGATACGGGCTATGACTCCATCGGGGACTATCCGCAGGTCCAGGCCATGGCCGAGTTCTTCAACCAACTGGAGAAAGGAAACTGCCTCACCAAAACCATCATCTACAACCTGAACCCCTCTGACAACGCGGCGTTCGCCACCATGATCGGGAATTTCCAGGGAGGCGGCATCAGAGGAAAAATGCAATTTGGTTCCGCGTGGTGGTTCCTGGATAACCTGGATGGCATGAAGCAGCAGATGGACGCTTTGTCGCAGATGGGCCTCATCAGCTGTTTTGTGGGCATGCTCACCGATTCGCGCAGTTTTCTGTCTTACTCCCGCCATGAGTATTTCCGGCGATTGCTGTGCAATATCATGGGCGAGGAAATGGAACGGGGCCTGCTGCCCAATGACCTCTCCTGGATTGGGAAAATAGTGCAGGACATCTGCTACTACAACGCAAAGAACTACTTCCCCCTAAATTGATTTCCGCATGAATTCACCCTCTTTTCTGAAAAACAAGCCTAAAACAGCCTTATCCCGGAAATTGCGCTGGAAGACCTTGGTGCTTTGCCTGTTGTTCCTGGTGTGGGCACCCGCCGCTTTTGCCTTGGACGATGTCTCATACGTCTCCTCGCAGAAAAAGAACAATGCTTTTCCTTTGGCCGAGGCGGGAAAAACCGCTTCCTTTTTCATCCACGAATCGGATTTTCCGGGTGTCATCAGAGCCCTGAAAGACCTGCAGGCCGATGTGCAGCGTGTGACCAAAGCTGAGCCCGCATTAATCATTGGGAAGAAAACTCCCAAAGCCAAGACGCTGGTGCTGGTGGGAACGCTGGGCAAAAGCCCGCTCATTGACCAACTGGTGAAAAGCAAAAAGCTGGACGTGAAAGACCTGACCGGCAAGTGGGAGACCTTTGTGGTGCAGACCGTGCAGAAACCCATGAAAGGCGTAGACGAGGCTTTAGTGATTGTAGGCAGCGACAAACGCGGCACCATCTACGGCATCTATGACGTGTCTCAGCAGATTGGCGTGTCACCGTGGTACTGGTGGGCCGATGTTCCGGTGAAGCAGCAGCAAAACCTGTACGTACTGGAAGGCCGTCACACCAAAGGCACGCCGGCTGTGAAATATCGCGGCATCTTCATCAACGACGAGGCCCCGGCACTCTCCAACTGGGCGAAGGAGCAGTTTGGTGGGTTCAACCACAAGTTCTATGAGAAGGTGTTTGAGCTGATTCTGCGCATGAAAGGCAATTACCTGTGGCCGGCCATGTGGGGCAGCGCCTTCAGCGACGATGACAAAATCAACCCGCAAACCGCCGATCTGTACGGCGTGGTGATGGGCACCTCGCACCATGAGCCGCTCGCGCGGGCCCACGACGAGTGGCGCCGCAACCGGGGCGGACCCTGGAACTACAACACCAACCCTGAGAAACTGCGTGAGTTCTGGACTGGCGGCATCAAACGCATGAACGGCTTCGAGAACATCGTAACTGTGGGGATGCGCGGCGATGGCGACGAGCCCATGAGCGAGGAAAGCAACATCGGGTTGCTGGAAAAGATTGTCACCGATCAACGCAAAATCATCTCCGAAGTAACCGGCAAAGACGCCTCGCAAACACCGCAGCTATGGGCCCTGTATAAAGAGGTGCAGGACTACTATGACAAAGGCATGCGCGTGCCCGATGACGTGACGTTGTTGCTAGCCGATGATAACTGGGGGAATATCCGCAAATTGCCAAAACCAGGCGAAAAACAGCACTCCGGCGGCTACGGCATCTACTACCACTTTGACTACGTGGGCGGCCCGAGGAACTACAAATGGCTCAACACGAACCCGATTCCCCGGATCTGGGAGCAGATGCACCTGGCCTACCAACACAAAGCCGACCGTATCTGGATTGTGAACGTGGGCGACATCAAACCCATGGAATTCCCCACCGAGTTCTTCCTGGACTACGCCTGGAACCCCGAGAAATGGCCTGCCGAGCGTTTGGAAGAATACACTAGACTTTGGGCCGAGCGCCAGTTTGGGCCTGAACACGCCCCTGCCATCGCGCAAATGCTTTCTAAATACGCCAAGTACAACAGCCGCCGCAAACCCGAGCTATTGGCCCCTGATACCTACAGCCTCACCCATTACCAGGAAGCCGAAAGAGTGGTAGCCGATTACAACCGCTTGGCCATGGAAGCGGAGCGCATTAATGGCCTGTTGCCCTTTGAGTACCGCGATGCCTACTACCAACTGATTTTGTTCCCCATCAAAGCCTGCGCGAACCTGAACGAATTGCACGTGACCACCGGCCTTAATCGCCTGTATGCCGCGCAGGGCCGCAACACCACCAACGACCTCGCGGCCAAAGTGAAGCGCCTGTTCGAGAAAGACGCCGAGCTCACGCAGTATTACCACAAGAACATCGCGGGCGGCAAGTGGAACCACATGATGTCGCAGACGCACATCAGCTACACTTACTGGCAACAACCCGAAAAAGACGTGATGCCGGAGGTGAAACAACTCTCGGTGCCTACCTCCGCGGACATGGGCGTGACCGTTGAAGGCTCCACCACCTGGTGGCCTCAGGAGAAAGAAACTGCGGTCCTGCCGGCTTTCTCGCCGTACCAGAAACAGGGCCATTACCTGGAGATCTTCAACCGCGGACTGCAGCCGTTTGATTACACCATTAAATCCAGTGTTCCTTGGCTGAAAGTATCGCAGGATAAAGGCTCCATAGCCAAAGAGCAGCGGCTGTGGGTAAGCGTGGATTGGGCCAATGTACCAGCCGGTGCCCAGCGTGCCTCCCTGACCATCATCGGCCCGAAAGGCAAAAGTGTGACCGTACAGGCTACCGTGGAACCAGCGCTGACCGCCACCAATGTTACCGAAGGTTTTGTGGAAAGCAACGGGTACGTTTCCATGGAGGCGGAGCACTTTACCCGCGCCGTGAACGGCAATAACATCCAATGGCAACTAATCCCGGATCTGGGTCGTACCGCATCGGCTATGACCACCGAACCGGTTATTGCTCCTAGCCAGACACCCGGCGGAAACACTCCGCACCTGCAGTACAAAGTGTACCTGCAGAAAGGTGGTGAGGTAAACGTACAGGTGATGCTGGCTCCAACCCTAAATTTCCATAACACCCAGGGCTTGCGCTACGCCATCTCCTTTGACGACGAGCAGCCGCAGATCATCAACATCCACGAGAATAAGTCTGAGCGAGACTGGAACAGGAACGTGGCCAACAACATCAACCTGACGATCTCCAAGCACCAGCTGACAAAACCAGGCGAGCACGTGTTAAAGTTCTGGTTGGTAGACTCTGGTGTGGTGCTGCAGAAAATTGTGGTGGATGCCGGTGGGCTAAAGCCCAGTTACCTGGGTCCGCCGGAAAGCGCTAAACTTTCAGTTAAACAGGCGGAGTAATTCGGTTTTGAGCCTGTTTTCCCAGAAACAGGTCTAAAAACAAAGAGGGACTATAAAGATTATTTTTAACAATTGTCAATTTTACAATTATTTAGAAACTTATTCTTAAATTGTTCTTCAGAAATAAACCAGGATGGTTCTAAAGAGTAGAACGTATTGAGAGTAGACACCTAACTAGCATATACTATGAAGTTTTTCATTGACACGGCCAATCTGGCCCACATCAAAGAAGCCCACGACCTGGGTATTCTGGACGGCGTAACCACCAACCCCTCTCTCATGGCCAAAGAAGGCATTAAGGGAGAACAGGCTACGCTGGATCATTACAAAGCCATCTGTGAGATCGTGGATGGTGATATCAGTGCCGAGGTGCTTTCCACCGATTTCGACTCTATGGTTGAGGAAGGAAAGATTTTGGCAGCCCTGCACCCCAACATTGTGGTGAAAGTTCCCATGATTAAAGACGGCCTGAAAGCCATCAAATGGTTCACCGATAACGGCATCAAAACCAACTGCACCCTGGTTTTCTCGGCCGGACAAGCCATTCTGGCGGCCAAAGCCGGGGCCACGTATGTTTCTCCTTTCTTAGGCCGCGTGGATGACATCGGTTGGGACGGGGTAGAATTGATTGCCCAGATCGCTAACATTTACGCCATCCAAGGATACGAGACTCAAATCCTGGCGGCTTCTATCCGGAGTTCTATGCACATTGTGAAGTGTGCTGAGGCGGGAGCCCACGTTTGCACCTGCCCGTTAGAGCCGATCCTGGGTCTTCTTAACCATCCGCTTACTGCCAGTGGCTTAGCCAAATTCGTAGCAGATGCCGAGAAGATGAAGGAGATCATGCAGGAGCAGGAGTAATTCGGTCACTACTCGGCATATTTCTATTTTCTGCCTGTTTTCTGAAAAAGGCGCGTAAAACAAACTTTTTAAATCAGGCTCCGAAAGAGCCTGATTTTTTTATGGCATTCGTCAATCTTAATATCCGGAAGATCCTCCCTTTGAGGGGGGAGAAAAAGGGGGGCTTACACCAGTGATACAACCATTTTCAAAGTAGGGGTAATCCTTGGGGGTTGCTCTCTTCCATCATTCATTTAAAGAAATCTGAAGGTAAATGAACGGATTTGGGCAATTCCCCTACAACTAAACTGACAAAATGGCTTCTAAAAAGAAAAGGGCTGTCTCTATAAGAGACAGCCCTTTTGGGGTATTTACATGAAAAATCAAAAAAAGTCTTCCCTTCTCTGAAATAGGAGAAGGGAAACAGTGACTAGATGAACCGGTTGATCAGGTTCTCCAAGTACTCTTGACGGCCGCTTTGCAGTTTCGGTTCGCCTTGCTCAATGGCGTAGGCGCGAAGATCTTCCAGAGACAGTTTGCCTTGCTCAAACTCCTGGCCTTTGCCGCTGTCAAATGACGCGTAGCGCTGCTCACGTATTTGAAGGTAATCTGAGTTCTGCAGGATGTTGTCAGCGGTGATCAGGGCACGGGCGAAGGAATCGGCACCACCAATGTGGGCATAGAACAAGTCAGCTGGGTCAGTGGAGTTTCTTCTGATTTTAGCGTCGAAGTTTACGCCACCACCTTGCAAGCCACCGGCCTCTAAGAAGATCAGCATTGCTTCAGTCAGCTCGTTCAGGTTGTTCGGGAACTGGTCGGTATCCCAGCCGTTCTGGTAGTCACCGCGGTTGGCATCTACAGAACCCAATACCCCGGCATCGGCGGCAACTTGCAGCTCGTGCTGGAAGGTGTGGCCCGCCAACGTGGCGTGGTTTACCTCGATGTTGATTTTGAAATCGCCCAATAAGTCGTGCTGACGCAGGAACCCGATCACGGTAGCGCAGTCGTAGTCGTACTGGTGTTTGGTTGGCTCCATCGGCTTGGGCTCAATGAAGAACGTACCCTTGAAACCTTGCGCACGGGCATAATCCTTGGCGGAGTGCAGGAAGCGGGCCAGGTGCTCTTGCTCGCGTTTCATGTTGGTGTTCAGCAAAGTCATATAGCCTTCACGACCTCCCCAGAACACGTAGTTTTCACCGCCTAAAGCAATGGTAGCATCCAAGGCGCCTTTCACCTGAGCGGCAGCGTGAGTTAACACATGAAAATCTGGGTTAGTAGAGGCACCGTTCATGTAACGCTCGTGCGAGAACACGTTGGCAGTTCCCCAAAGAAGCTTTATACCTGTTTCGGCTTGTTTCTGCTTTGCATATTCTACCATGGTCTGTAGACGACGGTCGTTTTCTTTGATGTCATTGCCATAGTCTACCACATCTACATCATGGAAGCAGTAATACGGCATGCCCAATTTGGAGATGAACTCAAACGCGGCATCCATTTTGGCTTTGGCGCGCTCAATCACGTCTGAGCTTCTGTCCCAGGCGAAGTTCAACGTAGGACCTCCAAATGGATCAGAACCGTTGGCATTGAAGGAGTGCCAATAAGCCACCGAAAACTTGAAATGCTCTTTCAGGGTTTTGCCCGCCACTACGCGGTTCTCGTCATACCAACGGTACGCTAAGGGGTTGTCAGACTCCGGACCTTCAAACTTTATTTGTCCAATTCCTTTAAAGTATTCTGTTTCTACTAAGGTGTGATTTGCCATAATGTTTGGATGTATGGGGTGGAAAATTAGTTACTCAGTTGTTTCAGCAATAAGGCTTTCCAATCTTGGTAAGCAGCTTCGTAGACCTGGGTCTGGGAGGGTTCAATTACCCTTAAACGTTCAAAACGGCTAAAGGCTTCCTGGGCCGAGGCAAAAACCTGAGCCCCTATACCGGCTCCAAGGGCCGCACCCACGCTACCGTCGTTCTGGTACAGCTCTACCGGCACGCCGGTGGCGTTCACAAAGGCTTCGGCGAACAGCGGACTCAGGAACATGTTGGCGTTTCCGGCTCTGATCACGCTGGGGTTCATGCCGTTCTCCCGCATGATGTCCAGTCCGTAGCGGAACGTGAAAGCAATGCCTTCCTGCACCGCCCGGAAGATATGGGACTTGGTATGTAGGTTGAAGTCCAGGTTGTGAAACTGCGCCCCGATGATGCGGTTATTGAACACCCGCTCGGCCCCATTCCCGAAAGGGAAGATGCGCAGGCCGTTGCTGCCCACTGGTGTTTTCATGGCTTCTTCGTTCATCTGCGGATAGGAGAGGCCTTGCCCCATGTTTTCCTTCACCCAGCTGTTCATGATGCCCGTGCCGTTAATGTTCATGAGCACGCCCACGCGCTTGGAATCTGGGGTGTAGTTCACGTGCGCAAAGGTGTTCACGCGCGATTGTGGATCATACACCAACTGGTCGCTTACTCCGTAAATCACGCCCGAGGTTCCGGCGGTGGCCGCCACTTCGCCCGGATTGAGCACGTTCAAAGAAAGCGCGTTGTTGGGCTGGTCGCCCGATTTATAGGCCACCGGAATACCGGCGTTCAAAGACAAAGCAGAAGCAACTTCAGGTTTTACCTCGCCGTGCGAAGAAAACAAAGGCCGCACCTCCGGGATAATGTCCGGGCTGAAGCCGAAGAAGTTCATCACATCCTGCGAAACCTCGTCCTTCTGGAAATCCCAGAAAATGCCTTCGGACAACGCCGATACGCTGGTGGTGATTTCGCCCGTCAATTTCATGGCAATGTAGTCGCCGGGCAACATGATCTTATGGATCTTGCTGAACGTTTCGGGCTCGTTTTCCTTTACCCAAGCCAATTTGGCGGCGGTGAAGTTACCCGGCGAGTTGAGCAAACGCGAAAGGCTTTCTTCCTGCCCGATGTGCTCCAGGGCTTTCTGACCGTAGGGTACCGCGCGGCTATCGCACCAGATGATAGACTCGCGCAACACTTCCTGGTTTTGGTCCACAATCACCAGCCCGTGCATCTGGTAGGCAATCCCGATGGCACCAATGTCTGAAGGGTTGTAAGCCCCGGAGGCATTTACCTTCTGGATCGCTTTCTGGGCATGTTCCCACCACATTTCTGGCGACTGTTCGGCCCAACCGGGCTGGAGTGAATTGATTTTGGACTCAGTTTCTGGAAACTGGGCCGAAGCCAGGGGTTTCTGGGTGGCCGCGTCTACCACAGAGGCTTTGATGGAGGAGGTGCCTACGTCTATTCCTAATAAGAGCATATGTTGCTTTTTTACGATGAAGTCAGTTGCAGGGTGGGCTTAGGTGTATCTTTAAAAAGAATGCTGTCAGATATACAATTGTGCCAACGTTGGCATAAGTTTAAGGTAATTTTTCGAGAATAGAAAGAAAAACGGGTGAAAACCTGAATTCTGAAGCCAAAAAATCAGGGACATCCTTATTTCTGAGCTTATTTGATACCGGTCTATCTACTTTCAACTGCCTTTTTCCTTTAAGCCCGTCTTTTCTTTGTTTCTTTGAAGGCCTGTTTTGAAGCTGTTTTAAGAAAATCGTGTTAAAAACCAGCTGATTTTAGATAGCTTTAAGGACGTAAAAACGGGCTGAGTCGTATTTTTTGCCCTCACACCAGATACCTTGAAGAAAACAACTATACATGATATTGCCCGTGAACTGGACGTGACGTTCTCCACCGTGGCCCGGGCCCTCAACGACCACCCTGCCATTAGCGCCGCTACCAAAGCAGCCGTGCTGGAGACTGCCAAACGCCTGAATTATCAGCAAAATAAACTGGCTTCTTCCCTGAGGTCCGGGCGCACCAACGTCATCGGAATTATTGTGCCCAGTCTGGATACCAGCTTTTTCAGTTCGGTGGTGCACGGCATTGAGCGGGTGATGAACGAGAATGGCTATAGCATGCTGCTGTTTCAGACGGGCGAATCACTGGCGCAGGAGCAGAAAGGCATTGAAACGTTTTTGCAGTCCAGGGTAGATGGCATTATCTCGTCGGTGTCTGGGGAGGTTGACGGCAAGGAGTTCTATGAGCAGATCAGCAAACGCCAGGTGCCGCTGCTGTTTTTTGACCGTGCCATTCACGAATTGCCTGTGCCTTCGGTCACCATTGATGATTACCGGGCGGGTTTAGTGGCTACTGAGCACCTTATTTCGCAAGGGTACAAACAGATTGTGCACCTCACCTCAGACCGGAATCTCACCATTTTCAAGGAGCGTTTCAGGGGCTACCGCGATGCTTTGCAAAGGCATAACCTGCCGGTAGAGGAAAAGATGATCTACAAAGGGAAACTCTCCCTGGAGTTCGGGAAGGAATCGGTGCAACGCCTGATGGATAGTGAAATTCCTTTTGATGCCGTGTTTGCCGCAGAGGATTATACCGCCATGGGTGCTCTGCAATTCCTGCTGGAGAAAGGCATCAAAGTACCCGATGAGATTGGTGTAATGGGTTTTGCGAATGAGGCCTTCGGGGCGTTTGTGACACCGTCGCTTTCCACGGTTGACCAGCAAACGATTAAAATGGGGGAGGAGACCGCCCACCTCTTCCTGAAACTCATCGGGAACAAAGATTTCTACGGCTCCACCCCAGAACACATCGTCCTAGATCCCATCCTGATTCCCCGCAATTCTTCCCAACCTTTGTAAACTGTTTTAGAAAATTTCGTTTGACGCCCGTTTTACTGAAAACTGCCTAAAAACAGATGAACTCTTTTACAGAAACAAACCTTAAATAGCCTCGGCTTGGATTAGGTTGTTTTTTAGTGGGGCCACAGGTATTACCTTAACAACCTATTATAATTTGATGGAGAAAGTGCTTCAGTTTATTTATTATGTTAACTAATGAATGCTTTGACTTACTACTGCAAGCCGGAAAAACTTGAGGAAGAGAATCCGCTAAACTTCCTTTAATTTTGTATATCTATGGGGATGATCATTACATCGTTAGCGTCGGGGAGTAACGGCAATTGCTACTATTTGGGCAATGAGCAGGAGGCAGTGTTGGTAGATGCGGGGATTTCCTGCCGGGAAACTGAGCGACGGATGCAGCGGTTAGGCCTTTCCATGGAAAAGGTGAAAGCCATTTTCATCTCCCACGAGCATTCCGATCACATCAAAGGGCTGTCAGTTTTGGCTAAAAAGTACCGCCTGCCGGTTTACATCACCCCTGCCACTTTGCAGCATTTGCGCTTTGGGATAGAGCCCCAATTGGTAAGATCATTCCAGGCCTACGAGCCGGTGCAGATCGGAGGTTTGACGGTGACCGGATTTCCCAAGTTCCATGATGCCGCTGATCCGCATAGTTTCATGGTCTCGCACATGGGCATCAACGTGGGGGTTTTCACCGACATCGGGGCACCCTGTGACCACGTGATCCGGCAATTCATGCAGTGCCACGCCGCTTTCCTGGAAACGAACTATGATGAGGATCTGCTGGAGAAAGGGCGTTACCCGTACCACCTGAAGGTCCGCATTCGGGGAAATCATGGGCACCTTTCTAACCGGCAGGCGCTTTCGCTGTTTACCGGCTACAAACCAGATTTCATGAGCCACGTGCTGCTGGGCCACCTTTCCAAGGATAATAACTGTCCCAAACTGGTCCAAGAGCTATTCACTTCCCACGCGCAGGGCACCGAGGTAGTGGTGGCTTCCAGGTATGAAGAGACATCGGTGTATGAAATCGAAGGGGCCCCGGTACCGGCCAGTTTTCCGCCGGTGGTGTTACCTAAAGCCTTGGTCTCAAAGCAAAAGCCAGCCAAAGCCACGGCGCAGCTCTCGTTTGATTTGTTTTAAAGAAGAAGTTCTGAATAAAAAACCGTTTGGGGGCCATTTTCCAGAAAATGGCCCCCAAACGGTTTTTTTAGATACTTTCCAAAAGGAAGAAAATAGAAAAAACTTCGGGTTTGAGGGTCATTTCTGCAAGTCGGTAATTTCCTTTCCAAAGACATTTAAGACAGGAAGAAAGCAGGATTTCGCCCCTGCTGGCAGCGCTTGTTTCCTTCCTTCTATTCAATTCCTGCTATTTTTAGTAAACCCTATAAAAGCTTCCTACGTTTTGATACTCATGTACCACACCTTATAATCTAAAACTATGGATGCATCAAGCATAAAAGAAGCTGCTGATAACTACAATCCAGACCATAAAGAAGGACCAGTAGCCCGTAGCATTGAAGAGTATACCGCAAAGCTACCTTCTGACCTTTTCCTATGGGCCGCCCTTGGTTCAATGGCAGTATCAGCTACCCTGAAAATCATGAAAAAGGATGACGAAGCGCTGTTCGTAGGACAGTGGCCAGCTCCCTTCTTGTTGTTAGGCCTTTACAACAAACTAGTGAAAGTAAAAGGCTCTGACGGCGAAAAAGATGGAGCAGAGCGTCCAGCCGGCGCCAACGCCGAAGTAAGAAACGCTGGAAGATAAGTCAACCAGTTTCTTTCACAACAAAGGGGTAGCTTCTGCTTCCCCTTTGTTGTTTTTGGGCCGTTTTAAGTAAAATAAGCTTAAAGCAGGAGTTCTTCTTGCCACCACAACCCGGCTCCCTGAATGCAGGGCAAGTTCCTTTCCTTTATTCCAGGAGCAAATAAGAGCCCCGCCACTTGCGGTCCTAAGGCTGAGGCCGTTTCTTGGTTCCTCTGGTGGGCGGAGCTGAGAGAGGGTCATCGGGCCAGTGGTGTTTGGGGTAGCGGCCTCTGAGGTCTTTCCGGACGTCAAAGTAGCCGGTACTCCAAAAACTTCTGAGGTCTCTTGTGACCTGCACCGGGCGTGAGGCAGGGGAGAGCAGATGCATGAGCAAAGGTACCTTTCCGCCTCCAACTCGGGGCGTATCCAATAGTCCGAAAACCTCCTGTAGTCGCACGGCCAGGACCGGAGAAGCGGGATCTGCGTAGTCTACCGCGATGCGGGAACCGCTGGGAACCTCCAGGTGCGAGGGTGCCAACCGGTCCATTTCCTGCCGTTGTTCCCAGGAAAAGTCAGCAAGTAGAATCTCACGGAAGTCGAGTCTAGCTACCTGTTCCAGGGTTCTGAGGCCTACAAGATGCGGCAACAGCCACTCCTCCAACGTTTCCTCCAGTTGCGTGTCTGAGACATCGGGCCATTGCTCCGGTGAGAGCTGGTGCAGGAAAGCCAGCCGTTGCCGCGTTCTCCTGGCTTCCTCTGACCAAGGCAACCGTTCCATTCCTTTTTCCTGCAAAGCATTCAGAAGTGCCCGGGCCACCAATTCCTGATTTGGTTGCGACAACACTGCTTCTTCCAAAGTCAAGGCTCCCATGCGGGTGATCTGCCGGGCGATTACCTTCTCTGAGGCCGCATCCCACCGAACTTCCTCCACCCGTTCAAGCTGCGACGCGAAATGGGTGAGCAATTCTTCTTTAGACACCGCTGCCGCCGATAATACCCGGGGCCTGGTACACAATTCCATGTGGGCGATGGCGTAAAACTCGGCCTCGCCGAATACCTCGGTTTGCAGAGCAGCCCGCTGTCCAGAGATAAGCCGGACCCTGCCCGAAGTTTCCCGCTGGGCCAATCGGTCTGGGTACGCGAGGGCAGTTAATAAGCCGATGGCGCCAAAATCAAGAGGTTTTCTTTTCTCCCTGATGCGCTGCCGCAGGTTTTGGGCCTGTTCCCTTATCTTCCGGACGGTGTTGCCATCCACTACAAAGCCCGGGGTGGGAGGAGATTGGCCATCCAGTAGTTCCAGCCGCAAGGTTAGATCCGGAAGCGGATCGGCCCAAGAGATCTGCAGGGGTTTGAGGATATCCCGGTCTGAGAGCAGCGCGGCTATCTCGCAGGCGGTAGTTCCTAATCCAAGGGCATGGCCCCGCACTACCAAATGGCCTAACCTAGGGGATAGCCCCAAAGCTGCCAGAGCCTTGCCATGGGCAGTGGCTTTCCCGTTCCTGTCCAGAGCCTCAAGTCTGATAAGCAGGTCATGTGCCAGGGAAAGAGCGGCCGCGGGCGGTATATCCAGCCACTTCAGGTCGGTAGCCTCCTGGGCTCCCCAGATGGAGAGTTCCAAGGCCAGCCCGGTTAAATCGGCTTCGCAGATCTCAGGAGTTTGGCGGTCGGCTAATTGCAGTTGGTCCGCGGATGACCACATGCGGTAACAAACACCGGGTCCTAACCTGCCCGCCCGACCACGGCGTTGGTCCGCGGCGGCTCTGGAAACCGGAATCGTAGCAAGTGTGGTCAGCCCAATGCGGGGCACGAATTTGGGAACGCGGGCGAATCCTCCGTCAATTACCACTTTCACCCCCTCAATGGTTAAGCTGGTCTCAGCGATGCTGGTGGCTAAAACAATCTTACGTCGGTTAGCGGGAGCCGGCCGGATGGCGGCTAGTTGCTGTGTGAGGTTCAGGTCGCCGTGCAGTAAGTGCAGGTCGATGGTTGAGGTCAGTTTTCCCTCCAGCGCCTGGGCCACCCGCCGCATTTCGCCCATTCCGGGCAGGAAAACGAGGAGATCACCTTCGGGTTCCTGATCCAGGGCTTTTCGGAGGGCTTTTGGCAAAAGGGCCACTAAACGCTCTGCCGGCCTTTGTCCGGCCGAGGCTAGCTCAGCGGGGGTGAGGTAATGGGTCTCCACCGGAAATTGCCGTCCCTCGCTTTTGATGACCGGGGCTTCCAGCCAATTCGCAACGGAGGCGGCATCCAGGGTAGCACTCATGACCAACAGCCGCAGATCGGGCCGAAGCACGGCCTGGGCATCCAAGGCCAGGGCTAACCCCACATCGGCTTGGAGGCTCCTTTCATGAAACTCATCGAAAATGATGGCGGCTACTCCCTCCAGCGTGGGATCGCTCTGCAGCAAGCGCGTGAGAATGCCCTCTGTGACTACCTCAATCCGGGTCTTGTCTGACACAATGTGCTCCATGCGCACCCAGAACCCAACGGTTTGGCCCACTTCTTCGCCTAGCAGGTCAGACATGCGTTGAGCTGCTGCCCGAGCCGCTAACCGCCGGGGTTCCAGCATGAGAATTTTACCGCCTGCGCGCCAATCGGCTTCCAGAAGGGCCAAAGGAACCAAGGTGGTTTTACCCGCGCCGGGCGGAGCTTCCAGCACTGCGCGTGAATTATTCTCTAAGGCGGTTAGAAGTCGCGGTAACGCTTCCTTGACCGGTAACTCTGGTAAAAACGAAAGAGAAGTAGTAGGTGACATGTGTTGCCAAATTTCGGGAATCCTGCTTTAACCTCGCCTGGGCAGGGAAGATATTTTTAACCCAGTTTTACAGAAATCGCCCTAAATCAGGAAAGCCTGCTCCCCAAGAGGAGCAGGCTTTCCTGTCTTTCTTTAACGGAAGGCTATTCGGCTTTCTCGTTGATGTAGCTTTTAGCCAGCTCGTTCAGTAACGTATCGGTTCTTTGCTCTTCTTCCAGGGTTTGTCTTAGAAGTTTAGCTGCCTCTGCATGGCCTAGACGCTCTGCGAAGTGAGCGGCGGTACCGTAACCGGCAATCTCATAATGCTCCATGCGCTGCACAGAAGCAATCAGGCCGGCATCTTTTACCTCTGGGGTAGCATCTTCTTCAATGGTTTCCTCGCCTTCTTCTACCAGGCCTTCCATGGCTTTGCATTTCATACGTCCCGGGCTGGTGCCTACCAATTCGCAAACCTGCTCCAGGCGGTCTTTCTGTGCTCTGGTTTCTTCCAGGTGCGTTTCCAGGGCCTGCTTCAGTTTTTGGTCTTCGGTAGCTTTGATCATCTTGGTAAGCGCCGCAATCCCTTGTTTCTCTGCACTATATAGGTCCTTGAGCTGGTGCTCAAACAGGTCTTCTAATGTTTTTAGCTTTGCCATAGTGTTATTTATTCTGTTGGTTAGTATTTCAACGTCTATACGCTGGGGTAAGCGAAGGGTTAAGGAAGGGGCTTTATTTTAGGAAGGGAAGTTTGGGGATCTGTTTCCTTTAAGAGGCTTCTTTTGCTTTAAAGTTCAGTGAAGTTTATCTCTTGGTTTGTGGGGTAAGAGGTTGCTTTTTAGGAAGTTTTGATTTGCATATTTTTATTTGGGTGGGGGTGAAGGCTTCAATTTCTTTCAACTTTGAAATATCACATCACCGTTGTTGGTTTTATCACAAACAACCTCAACTGTCTCTACGGTTAGCTATAAGCCTTTACTTCCTACTCTCTTCCCTACTAACTCCTGGTCTGGAGTTGCACCCTGCCCGCGTTTGTCACTTTTCTCCTTGATGCTCAACCTAACCAAAAGAATCAAGAAGAAAAGAAACTCGCTGACGCCCAGACAGTCTTTTCTTCACCTCTTTGTACCACCCCCTGAAGTCCTCTGTTTCATAGTAGACGCAGGCCATTACCACTTGAAGGGTTCTTACGTGCGGCAGGCCGTGCCTCGGCCTCACTGTAGGCCTTCGCCCCAGTCCGCCGCAGGTGGTGTACTGTTCTTTTATTCTATGGTTCAAGTCTGCGACTTGGACCCAAAATGATCTGAAGTTTGCAACTTCAGTGAGGCGATAGCCTCAGCAAAGGTTTTCGGAAAGACCAACAGCGTCCTTAAAGTGAGACCTTCTTACCAGTACCAGAAGGACAATCTGATTTTAGGCTGGTTTTACGGAATTAGGCAAAAACCACTATTTGCTTACCTAAAAATTTTGGCCATTCATTGAGCTTCAGAAATCCCCGCAAATTATAGCCCTTCCCCTAAAAGTGCTTATCCTGTTTAGTGTTGTATGAACAGGGAAATTGATTTAGGATCAAAAAGTTAACTTTATTTTTATGAGTGTTTTCTTAAAACTGGGCTAAAAACAAAAGGGAAGAAAAAATTAAGTAGATACTTGAAGGCAATCCCTATTGTTCTAATTTTTTGGAGCGTATCTTGTACTTAACAACATAGAATGAACGTAAAATAGAGAATTGATGGTTGGTTAATTACATGAAATGAAGCTTAGGAGGGTGATAAATCAACCTGAATAGGCCAAAAAGGAGTTTGTCATGACACATAATATTTGGAAATACCTGGGCGGTTTGGGGCTTATTGCTATTACGTTGAATCTGTGCAGTCAGCAGTCGTTTTCAGGGGAAAGCGCCTCTGGTGGGGGGAGCGTTGAGGCTTTTACCCGCGGAAGTGTCATCAAAGCCCCGGCATTGCCTTCCTCCATGTCATTTGCTGGTGAACCGGTTCCCTTGGAGGTGCCCGATGTAGCCGAGCGGTTAGACCGAGAGCTATTGGTTAATTCCTATTTGCAGGCTACCACCTTGATTGGCCTCAAGCGGATGCAACGCTACCAACCTGAAATTGAGCGCCTGCTCAAAGAAAATGATATTCCCGCTGATTTTGTGTATCTCTCCCTGGCCGAGAGTTTGTTTAGCCAAGTGACTTCACCCGCTGGGGCCTCGGGGTTCTGGCAGCTAATGCCTGATACCGCTCGTGGATACGGGTTGCTGGTGAACTCAGAGGTAGACGAGCGTTTCCATGTGCAGAAATCAACCCTGGCCGCTTGCCGGTACCTGAAGTCAGCCAAGAAGAAGTTCGGGTCCTGGACCAATGCCGCTGCTGCTTATAACCGAGGAGTAGGAGGGATTGATCGTGCCCTGGAGCAACAGAAGGTGGACTCTTATTATGATCTGTACCTGAACGATGAAACCTCCCGGTACATGTTCCGCATTCTGGCGTTAAAAGAAGTGTTGGGCAATCCGCAGAAATATGGCTTTGAACTGCCCAAAGAGCAGGGGTATGAGCCACTGCCCACCCGTGCTTTGACAGTTACTTCTTCTATTCCGGATTTGGCCCAATATGCGGTAGACCAGGGTACCAATTACAAGACATTGCGGCTATATAATCCATGGATCAAAGGATTTAAGCTCACAGTTGCTCCTGGGAAAGAGTTTGTATTGAAGCTCCCCAAATAAGAGTTTTTTGCTGGAGTAAGTATGAAAGTAGGACTGCCAGCCTAGTTCTGAAGTACAGGGTAATAAAAACCAGAATTTAGCTGGCTGCTTTCCGGCCACTTTGGCGAATTTGCTCCAAAAGCGTAGTTGGTGTACCTTAGGGGCGTCTTCTTCTAAACTCAAGGAAAAGCTGGAGGCCTGATCAATTTAAATGACTTTATGGCGGAAAGCAGGTTTGGGGGAGAGGCGGAACAGCGGCTGATTGAGGCCATTCAGGAAGGCAAGCAGGAAGCGTTCGGACTTCTATATGATGCCTTTGCACCCGTGCTAATGGGTCTGATCTCCCGGATGGTACCGGAACCTCACATAGCTGAGGAGGTTCTCAAGGAAACCTTTTTAACCATCTGGTCCCGCATCCACATTTATGATCCTTCAAAGTCCAGGTTTCTGACCTGGGCCCTGGCAATTGGCAGAGGGGTTTCCCTGGAAGCCCTGAAAACCGGTAAATATTGTCGCCAGAATCTTGGTTCAGAGGAAGGGCAGGAGGAGAGTGAAACTATTTCTCAGGTATCACTGCCAAATGAAAATCGGGTGTTTGCTAACCTGGGGCACCTTGAAACCGAAGGAAAAGCCATCATCGACTTAATCTACCTCAAAGGGTACCGGTGCGCACAGGCTGCCGAAGCCTTAGGAATATCAGAAGAACAACTTAAAAGCCGGTTAGTTTTGGCTTTCAAACATTTAGGAGCAGAGAAAACAGCATGAACCCCATCAATGACTTTATAGAATCCGGGATTTTAGAGCTGTTCGTCATGGGGGTTACCTCGCCTGAGGAAACGCAGGAGGTTGAACTAATGGCCGCTGCTCATCCAGAAATCCGCGAAGAGATTGAAACCATCCGGCATAGCATTGAAGCCTATGCCATAGCCCATGCCGTGGAACCCAGTGTCACATTGAAGCCGCTGGTATTGGCAACCATAGATTACATGGAAAGGATGAAGAACGGAGAGCCCGTGACCTCCCCGCCTACCCTTACCCCAGATTCTAAAGTGGAAGACTTTGCTGATTGGTTAAACCGTGAGGACTTGAAGGTTCCTTCACAGGAAGAGGAAATTTATGTGAAAATCATCGGGTACTCACCCAGTGCTACTACCGCCATTGTCTGGCTCCAGGATAAAGCCGGGGAGGAGGTTCACCATGATGAGCATGAGCGATTCCTGATTGTGGAGGGCACCTGCACTATTTCAGTGGAAGACACCCCCCACTACTTAACTCCCGGTGATTTTTTCTCCATTCCGCTCCATAAAACCCATAGCATAAAAGTTACCTCAGAAATTCCTTGCAAAGTGATCTTGCAACGTTTGGCTGCCTAAGGATTTTGGTAAATAAGTATGTGGGGGCTATCCTAAGTAAAAGGCCAAACGTCTACTGACGAAAGAAAACAACATGCGGAAAATTACTTTCTTAAAAGCAGCCCTGGTGCTATCAGGCGGAGCCTTACTTCTTCGGTCCATTACCCGCAAGTTTAAAGCTTCTGCTTCTACTAAGCCCCATACTCGTTTGAAAAACTGGGCAGGTAACCTTACCTACAGCACAGATAAAGTACATTACCCATCTACCTTGCAGGAAGTACAGGGCATTGTAAGAGGCTGTTCTAAGCTTCGGGCCTTGGGCTCTCGTCATTCTTTCAACTACATTGCCGACAACCGCGAAAACCTGGTCTCGCTCCAGAACATGGATGCCCTGATTTCTCTTGACAAAGCCGCCCAAACAGTTACAGTAGAAAGTGGCATGCGCTATGGCGAACTGGCTCCCTTCCTGGATGCAAATGGATATGCCTTGCCAAACCTGGCTTCCCTGCCTCACATTACCGTCGTAGGAGCTTGTACTACCGCTACCCATGGCTCTGGAATTCAGAATGGAAACTTGGCAACTTCCGTCGTTGCCATTGAGTTTGTGAATGCCTCGGGTGAGTTGGTAACTATGTCCCGGCAGGAGGATGGGGAGCTTTTCAACGGGGCAGTTGTCGCCCTTGGAGGGCTGGGTATTGTGACAAAGATTACTCTTGACCTGGTACCCTCCTTTAAAATGACCCAATTTGTGTACCGTAATTTACCCATGGGGGCGCTTAAAGACCATTTTGTGGAGATTATATCAAAAGGGTACAGCGTGAGTCTGTTCACCCATTGGGAAAACCAGAACATCAACCAGGTTTGGATAAAGTGCAAAGCCGAGAAGGGAGTGTTATCCTATATTGAACCTGAATTGTTCGGAGCCAAGGTGGCTACCCAGAAGTTGCACCCAATTGAGAGTCAATCCCCCGAGAACACCACCGACCAGTTAGGAGAAATAGGTGAGTGGTATGAGCGTTTGCCGCACTTTAAGATGGGCTTCAAACCTAGCGCCGGGGCGGAATTGCAGAGTGAATACTTCGTAGCCATTGAGCATGCCTATGATGCCATCATGGCAATAGAGTCATTGCACGAGAAGATTTCGCCTCATCTCTTTGTGTCAGAAATCAGAACTATCAAAGCAGATGAGTTGTGGCTGAGTCCGCAGTTCAAGCAAACCACCGTAGCCTTTCACTTCACCTGGAAACAGGATGAGGAAGTGGTCTTGCAACTGCTTCCATTAATAGAAGAGAAACTAGCCCCCTTTAATGCCCGTCCACATTGGGGAAAGCTGTTTACCATGGAGCCCAAAGTGTTGCAGGTGCAATATGAAAGAATGGAGGATTTCAGGCAATTACTACTTCAGCATGACCCGGAAGGAAAGTTCAGGAATGAATTCATGGAGAAGTATGTATTCGGAAACTCCTGACCTGGACCTTACTTAGTGTTTTTGCCCTTTTTCTGAAAACAGGGCAAGAACGCCTTCCCAAGCGGCCATAAAAAAAGCCTCTCCCAAACGGAGAGGCTTTTCTGTATTATATCTTTATAACTAAAGACTAAGCGCGTTTAACGTTGATGGCGTTTAGTCCTTTTCTTCCTTCCTGAAGATCATAGACTACCTCGTCGTTTTCTCTGATTTCATCTACCAAGCCAGAAACGTGTACGAAGTACTCCTGATTTGAATTGTTGTCTTTAATAAAACCGAACCCTTTAGAGTCGTTGAAGAATTTTACTGTTCCTTGATTCATATTGTTGAAATTATACATCTGATACCCTCAAAGTTAGACATAAGTTCAAAATATCCTAGAAAAAGTAAAATTAAATTTTAAAAACGTTCAATTTTGAGCTGAAAGGGAATAGGTCTAGAGCTACAATTTGTGTACCTTTGTATCGGAAAGCAATCATTATCTCCTCTCTTGCGCTATCGTTCTAAACGATGGTTATAAGTTTTCTGATAATCCTGGAAAGACTAGTCAAAAGTTTTTCCTGCCTATTTCTCTACTATTTCCGTATTGTGCCTCAAGGTTCAGGAAGAATTTCTTTTCGGAACTGTTGAATCGGCTGCTTTCTCGTATAAAGAGTAGGCAAAAGGATAGAGAATGCAGCAGAAAGCCTTTCAAACCTATGGAGCCTAGCTCCCGGTAACTTGTTTAATATAATCGTTTACTATGGCAAGATCACAGAACAGCTTCATGAAGAAGCAATTAGAACAGAAAAAACTGAAGAAGAAAAAAGACAAGGAAGAACGCAAGCAGGAACGCCAGGAAAACTCCAACGGCGGTAAGTTAGAGGACATGATCATGTACGTAGACGAGAATGGTAATTTCTCCTCTACTCCTCCTGAAAAGAAGAAAGAGAAGGAATAATCCTCTACCACTTCCCCGCACACGCCTCCTTTTCATCCAACCCTTTGTATCTCGGCAAAGGGTGAATGAGGCTTGTGCTCGTTTCCTGAAACCTTCAGAGGAGTTTAACATTCTGCGGGGGTGTCAGATAAGCGGGAGCCATCCTGCTTTAAATTCCTTCAAAGCCAGACCTAGTTCTGGTTGGAAGAATTCCAGCCATCCTTCGTTTAAGGCGTGGTTTTATGAAATCAGCCTTGAAACAGAAATCAAAAGCAGCTCTTTTTAAGGGGACTTCCAGGTGAAATATTCTCACTTTTAGATTTAAAAAACAGGAGGATTGAGTATATTCATCCATACGCTTTACGTAACCGAAAAAACATGGAAACGATTGATAAGCTAGCCTGGATTGAAATCAAAGATGGCCATATCCTGAGTTCCCGAAGCAAGGGACGAACTAAATACTACATTCCGGGTGGAAAGCGCGAACCCTCCGAAAACGACTTTACCGCTCTTTCCCGCGAGATCAAAGAAGAACTCACCGTGGACTTGGTAGAGGAAACCGTCAACTATTTCGGGACCTTCCAGGCCCAAGCCGATAACCATGCCGAAGGCGTAGAGGTGAAAATGACCTGTTACACGGGAGCCTACAAAGGAACCATCCAGCCGGCCAGTGAGATAGAAGAAGTGGTTTGGCTAAGCTACGCTGATAGAGAAAAGGTTTCGCCGGTAGACCAGATCATTTTCGACTGGCTGAAGGAAGAAGAACTGCTCCACTAATTGTCAGCGGCCTTTGTTTCTCCAACCTGTTTATAACCTGTTTTCCAGAAAGCAGGCCTAAAGGAACCAAATACCCACAAGGTTTCGAATATCGATTTTATAAAATCCTCTGAAACTCAGGTAAAGGATATTCCTTTAGTTGGAATTATCTCTTATCTGAGCTTCGTTTTTAGATTGGATCTGTCCATCCTGAAGAGCTAAGATAGCTTTTGCCATTCACCTTAAGTCAAACATCCTAATCTAACAAGGAAATGACTGAGAATGCGCTCAGGGACTTTACCATTTACATCGCTTTCTCTACTTTCACTTTCTTACCTTTCAGTTTCTCTTGCTGCAAAAGTTTTACGGCTTTATCTAGTTTGGTTTTAACCACGGCGGCGTAGGCTGCTTTGTCCAGCAACTCAATTCGGCCCAGGTCAGGCTTCTCCAGGCCGCCTTTTTGCAGCATCCAACCCACAATATCCACCTTGTTTACCTTGTCCTTTTTGCCGGCACTGATGTAGATCGTCTCCCAGGGAGAGGGCGGGGGCAGGGTGGCTTTGGCAGGAAGTTTCTCCAAAGGCGGAATTCTGGTCAGGTACGCGGGTTTTTCATCGGGTTGGAGGAGCAGGTAGCTGGTGCCTTTGGCGTTCATGCGGGCAGTACGGCCGTTCCGGTGGGTGAAATTATCCTGGTCGGGAACCTGGAAATGGATGACAAACTCCACCTCGAGGATGTCCAGACCGCGGGCGGCCAGATCGGTGCTCACCAAGGTACGGAAGGTACCGTTCCGGAACTTCATCAAGGTACGTTCCCGGTCAGGTTGCTCCAGACCGCCGTGGAAGGTGCCGTGGGGCAAGTTTTTGCTGCGCAGGAATTCACTTACCGCTTCTACGGTCTCGCGTTGATTACAGAACACCATGCTGGAAGCCGTACCTACCAGGCAAAGCACCTCCAAAAGTGCCTGCATCTTGTTCCCTTTCTGCACCTCTACCGTTTTTACCTGTAAATCTGGCGTGTTACTGGCTTCCTGCAGGAAATTGACAGTGATAGGATTCCGGAGCTTGGTAAAAGAGGGAACGTTGGCCATGGACGTGGCCGATACCAGCAGCCGTTTGTCTACTTTGGGTAACTGCCCAATGATGTAGGCCATGTCTTCCTGAAAACCATACTCCAGCGATTTGTCAAATTCATCCAGCACCAGCGTCTGAATAGAGGAAGTAGCGAAGTTCTCCTCCCGCAGGTGATAGGCAATCCGGCCCGGGGTCCCGATTAGGAGGGCCGGCGGGTTGGCAAGGCTGCGTTTCTCGGGGTTGGTAGCGTGCCCCCCGTAGAGGGAATCCACTTTGAAGCCGGTGGCCATGCTCCTGAATACCTGCTCAATCTGCTGGGCCAGTTCCCGGGACGGGGCCAGAATCAATGCCTGAACTTCTTGCACCTCGGGAGAAAGGCGAGGCAAAACTGACAAAAGGTACCCCAATGTTTTCCCGGAGCCGGTAGGTGACAGCAGCACGACATCACCTTTCTGGGCGGCGGCTAGGGTTTGTTCCTGCATTTGATTTAACTGGTCAATCTTCAGGGTATCCAGGATTCTTTGGAGCATTTGGTGTTTCTTTAGGGAGCAAAGGTAGCTATTATTCCGTCAGGCTTTCCGGGGCCGAAAACGCGAGGTACGTTTGTAGGGTGTATCTTACGTTTGCCGCGGAATTTTGGGACTGTTTTCTGTAATGCAGGACCAAAACAGGATGACTAATAATTACCGGAAAATAGTAATATTTGATTCCGATCATCGACCAATAGAGGGAAACCAATGGATTAAGAGAAAGCCTAACCAGGAGGCAAGTGGCAAAAGAGAGAGAAGAAGAACCCCTTAGGCCGGAGAACCATGACAATTAGGAGTGAGCCTGCGTATAGAATCTTATAATTAGTGCGTTTTTAGCTAAACAGATAAAATTATGGCATTCACAATCGCATTCATATTGATACTAGGCGGATTCTTAGGCTACATTTACGGAAGCCGCATCAGGCCAAACCAGAAACTACAGAAAACCATCCAAGACCTTCAGGAGAAGTGCAGGGCGGTACTGGAAGACGAGCACAAAGGCGTTTACAAGACCATTGTGACGGATAAACAGAAGTCGTCTGAGTTAGTGGTAGAGGTGAAGGAACTGGCCGTGACCCAGGGCGGACAAGTAAAAGTACAGTACCTGAGCGCCTTCTATAAGAACCCGGAGTTCAGGACCCGCAAAGGCCCGGAGTTGTTGCAGGAAGTGCACGGCCTGTTAGGGGAATACCTGCCCAAAAATGAGATTGAGTGGTACGAAGTCAACGGCCGCCACCAAAAGATAAAAGAGTTTGTCGTTGAGTTAGATTCAGTTCAGAACCCCCACACCGCAAGAAGCTAAACACCATGGAAAACAAGGAAATTGCCCTGTCAGAAAACAAAGAGCTGATCCAGCAGAGAGCCCTGGAAATCTCCAAGACCATAGATCCTACCAAGCCGGAAAGCCTCAGTTCCTTTGGCGTGGAAACGCAGCGTAAGCTGGGCTATTATTCCAACGAGCTATTGACCAAGGTGAAAGCCAAAGACTCTGGTGATGCCGGTGCCGCCATCAATGAGCTGCTGACCCAGATCAACATGATCAAGGTAGACGAGACCGAGAAACCCGGTTTCTTCTCCCGCCTGCCGTTTGTGGGCAAGATCAAAGACAAGACCAAGCAGCTGGCCAGCCAGTACAACTCGGTGTCTGAGAACGTTGACGATGTGGTGGTGAAGCTGGAGAAAACCCGCCAGAGCGTCCTGAAAGATTCTACCGGTCTGGAGGTCATGTTCAAACAAGTGGTGGAGTACATCCATGAGGTGCGTTCCCTGATTGCCGCCGGAAGGCTGAAGATTGAGGAAATAGAAAACCAGCTCATTCCCCAACTGCAGTCTGAGGTAGAAAGCAGCGGTCAAGATGAACTGGTGGTGCAGCGTTTAGCTGATATGGTGGCGTTTAAAGACCGTTTAGAGAAAAAGGTGCATGATTTCACCTTGTCGCATACCATTGCTACTCAGTCCATGCCGCAGATCCGGATGATCCAGACCACCAATGACGTATTGGCCCAGAAAATCCAGAACTCCATTGTAACCGTGATTCCGGTATGGCGCCAGCAGGTAGCCATTGCGTTGGGATTGGAGAAACAACGCAAGGCCCTGGAGATCCAGAAGAAAGTGACTGATACCACCAATGAGATGCTCCTGAAGAACTCGCAGCTGCTCAAAACCAACGTGGTCACCGCGGCGCAGGAAAACGAACGCGGCATTGTGGACGTGGACACCCTCAAGAAAGTAAATAAAGACATGGTAGAGACCCTTGATGCCGTGATCAAAATCTCAGAGGAGGGCAGCCGCAAACGGGCCGAGGCCGTAAAAGAGCTCGCCTTGGTACAGGAAGAGCTCAACAGCAAAATCCTGGGTACCTTAGGGAAATCAAAACGAATTGAGATTGAATAAGAATGGCCGATGATTCCAACACAGCGCTAAACGGGATCCTGACGCAGGAGCAGGATTCCCTTTTAGACCTGTATTTAAACAACCTGGACAATTTCTTCGAGAATCAGAAAAACGCCGAAAAAATACAGGTTGAGATTGAAACCCTGCACCTTAAAAAGATATTGACTGAATGATGGATTTCATGCGCTCCCTTTTCGGGAGGAAGGAGGCAGGCCGCAGGGCCGTGATAGGGGCGGGCGAAGATTTGGGCTTACAGGAAATTGGCTACATCAAGGAATCTAACCGCCGGCTTACCCTTCTACAGGAACTGAGCACCCGTTACAAGGGTACGCCCCAGGCTAGCAAGATGAAAGCCGTCTACGAGAAAACCAAGAACATCCACACGTACCTGGTCTCCCGGAAAAAGGTGCAGGAACTGGAGGTTTTCCATCTCAAGAACACAGACCATTTCCTCACCACCTTTACCGCCATTTGGGAGGTACACCAAAAGCATGCCCTGCTCACCCGAGGAGCTACTGAAGCCGCAAACACGGTGGAAGTCTCGGTGCAGAAAAGCAAAGCCGAGAAACTGAAGCGCCTGGAACAGATGGCTAATCTCCCGGATCTGGTGCGCCCGGTTTCCACCTCGGTGCAGTTTTACCAAGCCGGAGGTGCGAAAGCCGCCGTGCCCCGCCTTTACCTACCCGAGATTTCCATCAACACCGTGGAAAAGATCACTTACTACACCGAAGGGAAAAAGGAGGAACTGGTGCCCCGGGAAATCGGGTTTACCTCTTCCAAAGACCAGAAAGAAGCATTCCAGTCGCACCTCGTCACCCGCTTGGGCCTGCAGGATGTTTCGTATGTAGGAAACGCTCTCCTTACTATCCCCAACAACAACGGCATCACACCCACCGGCGTGGTCCCCGTCATTCACTGGGAAGGCTTCCTGTACGCCATCAACCTAAACGATTACCGCCTCTTCCCAGTCAGGATTTACCGGAACGGCACCAAATAGGGTAATAAATATAGAGCCAAGACATGCCTTGTCTCCACGTATATCCGTAAATGGAAAGGGCAACCACTAAGGGTTGCCCTTTCCATTTACCAAGATTGCTACTTATCCAATAACATTTGCTTTCTCCTGAAGGTGCACCCTAGGAACCAGGTTTCTATATGCAATCTGCAGTTGGTGTACCACCAACACGGCACAGGAGAACAGAATTACTGCCACGACCTGGTGCAAAACACCCAATACCACCGGAACCTGCAAAACCAAGGTAGCAATCCCTAAGCCCACCTGCAGGAGCCCAAGAAGAAGAAGGGCTTGGATGAGTTGCTTTGTTCCGGGGGAAAGATCCGCGTGACGGCTTTTGTGCCAAAATCTGAAAAGGAGCCCTAAAACGAGGATTGCTACCCACCGGTGGGCAAATTGCATGAAAGAACCGTTTTCCATGAAGTTCCGCCAGGTAAGAATCTCGTGGAACACAGATGGGTACAGTTCTCCGTTCATCAGGGGAAAGGTGTTGTAATAGAACCCGGCTTTTAGACCGGCCACGAAAGCGCCCAGGACAATCTGGAGAAACAAAAAGGCGAGCAGCATTTTGGAAAAACGGAACAAGCCTGTGTCGGGAGGATGATTCTTTGCTACACTTAGTCTCAGGTCTGCCACCGTCCAGAGGATGGTGCTGATCAGGACCAGGGCAAGGCAGAGGTGGGCGGCCAACCGGTAATGGCTCACGTGCGGATTGTCTACCAGACCGCTCCTCACCATGAACCAACCCATGGCTCCCTGCATCATGCCCAAAAGCAAAATAAACAGGAGTCTTTTCAGAAGCCAACCAGAAAGCTGCCGGCGGATCTGGAAGAAGAGAAACGGGATAATAAATACTAAACCAATGAGCCGGCCCAACAAGCGGTGCAGGTATTCCCACCAGAAAATCTGTTTGAAATCAGTCAGCGTCATGTTGAAGTTCACTTTCTGAAACTCCGGGAATTGCTGGTATTTGTTGAACGCAATTTGCCAGGCTGCTTCTGATAGGGGCGGCAGGGTGCCGGATATTACGTTCCATTCTACAATGGAAAGCCCCGAGCCGGTTAACCGAGTGATACCGCCAATCACCACCATGGTTAGGATAAGGAAGGCTCCGGAAAGTAACCAAATAATAAGGGCTTTGATGGGAGGGGTAGTGTTCATGCGTTTAAGGAATAACGCAAAGCTCCTTACTTCACCCTAAAGGGAAGTTGATGGATTTCTATTCCAAAACTGATGTTCATCAGTTTCTAATTGCAAAGGAATGTAGGAGAGGGGTTAAATAGAGAATCCTGGTTTAAGGCCTGTTTTCACAAAACAAGCCTTAAACCAGGATTCTTATGCCCAGGGTAGTAAAGCAGTTACTTTCTGAAATACACTTTAAAGGTGGTGCCTTCGCCTACCTGGCTTTCTACTTCTATTTTTCCGCCGGCGTTGTTCATGATCTTTTTCACCATGTAAAGGCCAATACCTGAGCCGTCTACGTGGTCATGGAACCGCTGGAACATAGAAAACAGATTCTCCAGTTGGTCAGGGCTCAGGCCCAGGCCATTGTCCTGGACGGTTAGCACAACGAAGCGGTCTTTTTGCTCGCAACTTATGGACACCACGGGTTCACGATCGGGTGACCGGTATTTTATGGCATTAGAGACCAAATTGTAGACAATGCTGCGCAGGTTTTTTTCAGAGAAGGAGAGAACAGGACACTTGCTTACATCTACGTTCAGCTGGGCATTTTCTGCTTTGATCATGGGTTCCAGATCAAGGGTCACATCCTCCACCAGGCTGGCCAGGTGAATGGAGCTGACATCGGTGCTGTGGTCGTTCTGGAGTTTGGTGATCTCAGTGAGGTTACCAATGGTCTTTTTGAAACGCTCAATGGCTCCCTGCATCATGTCCATGATTTGCTGGACATCCGCCAGGTCTGACTTCTCAGAGGGTAACTCTACCTGCAATTCGCGCAACAGGGCCTCAATGTTGTGGATGGGGGCCTTTAGGTCGTGGGAGGCGGTGTACACGAAATTGTCCAGGTCATCAATCACGCGCAACAGGTGGGCGTTGGTGTCCTGCAGCTTCAGTTGGGTGTCTTTCAGGTCTGAGATGTCAATGAAAGAGCCTAGCACGCGGTGCGGCACCTGGTACTCGTTGTGCAGGATGTACGCCCGGTTGTAGATGGATGCGTAAGAACCGTCGGCCCGGATGAGCTTGAATTCCTCTACCCATTGATCCTGGCCGGTGTTGATGGCTTCGTTGACTCCCTTGATCACCCGTTGCTTGTCATCTGGGTGGATTTTGTTGAACCAGGCGTCAATACCTTTGCCCATCTCCTCGGGGTCATACCCCAGGATGGTTTTCATGGTGTCGCTCCACCAGAGTTCATTGGAAATTAGGTTCCAGTCCCAGACCACGTCGTTAGTGGCCCTGGACACCAGCTTGAAGCGTTCCTGGCTTTCGGAGAGCTCCTGGGTTCGGTTTGCCACGCGTACTTCTAATTGGCCATTGAGCTTGATCAGGTCTTCCTCGGCCCGTTTGATGTCTTCGTAGGCCAGCAGAATCTTTTCCTCGCTTTCCCGTTTTTCGGTGACATCGGCCATGGTGAGGGTGAGACCATCGCCCATTTTAGCGGCCGCAATCTCATACCAGCCTCGGCGTCCGTTCAGTTCCAGGTTCTGTTCAATGTGCAGGGGTTGGCCGGTTTCTATGATCTGCACAAACTTCTTGAACAATCCCGTCTTTTTCAGGAATGTGATCTCAGTCTGAACGCTTTTATTCAGAAGTTCTGCCTGGGATTTACCAATGAGTTGCTCGGCTTGGTTGTTTAGTAGACTCCAGTTAAAATCCACCACTTCCTGCTCCTGGTTGCGCACCGCCTGAAACGCCATGATGTTGTTCAGCGAACTGTTGAGAACGCCTTGCACCACGTTGCTCAGGGCTTTAAGGGTAGTCACGTCCACGAAGCTGAGCACCACGCCGTCTTTGTTTCCGTCGTGCTTCAGGTAAGGGATGATGCGCATCAAGAAGCATCTTCCATTGGTGGTCTCCACTTCCTGCTCTATCTCAGTAGAGGTGTTGTTCACCTTTTTGATGTCCTCCATCCAGCGGGAGTACTTCAGGTTATGGGATAAGTGGTGAATGGGCCGACCCAGGTCAATGTCGATGATGTTGATGAACTGCATGACAGGAGCTGTGAACTTCCGGATAACCAGGTGATGGTCCAGGAACAGCTGGCCTATGTTGGAGCTACGCATGTAGTTGTCCAGGTCTTCGTTCAGTTCCTGCAGTTCCTTTATCTTGAGCTGGTGTTCTGAGTTTACGGTGTGCAGTTCCTCGTTGAGCGACTGCATCTCTTCGTTGGAGCTTTGCAGTTCCTCGTTGGAAGACATGAGCTCTTCGTTGGTTGACTGCAGCTCTTCGTTGGAAGTGCTCAGGTCCTGTACGGTCAGGTGCAGGCTTTCGCGGGCTTCTTTCAATTCTGCCTCTAAAACGGAAAGCTGGTGGAAGTACTCGGTGTCTTCCTCCGATACCAGGGAAGGCTGCAGGTGCTTGAGCGCCGGACTTGCCTTTCCTACCTCCTGCATGAGCACCAGCAACACCTTGGGCATGTCTGGCTCCCCCGAAATGGGTTTCACCGTAAGATTCACCAGCTGGCTTTTGTTTCCCTGCTTCACCACTACCTGCCGCGAGACAATTTTGGTGTTCTTCAATACCTTCCGGATGTCTACGCTAAGGGTAACGCCCAATTCTTTAGACACCATTTTCAGCAGGTTCATCTGCAGGCGTTTTTCGGGTAGTTTCAGGAAACGGTTGAAATCCCCTATGCCATGCAGCAACTGGTAATTATCGTCAATGAAGAGGCCCGCCATTTTGAGGTCCTCGGCCACCGCATCCAGGAACAGTTCATTGTAGCGTAAGGACTGGGTGTTGCGGTAAGTAGACGGAACATCTTCTGAGTTCGCCCGGGTGTGGTGGCTCACGCCGTACGAGTGCTGAAGGTCTTTGCTTTCCCGTACCTTCTGGAAGAACTTCCACTTTCGGTTTTTTTCAGAGAAATAATTCTTCAGGTCCCCGATGTGCTCACTAGGTCCCAGAAACAGGTACCCGTTCATCTTCAAAGCATAGGGGAACACCGCCATCACCTTTTTCTGAAGGTCTGGGTTAAGATAGATGAGCATATTCCGGCAGGTAATCAGGTCTATGCGGCTGAACGGGGGGTCTTTCTGCAGGTCGTGCTGCGCGAAAACCACCAGCTTCCGGAGGTCTTCCTTTACGGTGTACCGGTTGTTTTTAAAGTGGAAGAATTCCTGCAGGCGCTTCTCATTTACATCTTTGGCGATGGAATTTGGGAACACCCCTTTGGAGGCCTGCCGGATGGCGCGTTGGTCTACATCGGTGGCGAACAGCTTGACCAGCGGTTCACGGCCCATTTTCTGAAAACACTCCTGAAACAGCATGGCAATGGAGTACACCTCTTCCCCGGTGCTGCAGGCAGTCACCCATACTTTAATGGTTTCCCCTTGGGGCGTGTTCTGGATGATCTGCGGAATGACTTCCTCTTCCAGATACTCAAAGGCCTCGGGGTCTCGGAAAAACCGGGTCACTCCGATGAGGAATTCCTGGCAAAGCTGTTTTATCTCGGCAGGGTTCTCGTGAATGTAAGTCAGGTAATCGGCTAGGGTGATCACCTTCAGCAGGTCCATCCGCTTTTTAATGCGGCGGTAAATGGTGCCTTGCTTGTAGCTCTTGAAATTGGTTTGGGTATGGGTGCAGATGAGGTCCAGGATTTCTTCCAGCACCTCATCGTCTTCAATGGTATTGTTCTTTTCAATCAAGGTTTGCACTAGAGGAATCTGACGGGTAAACTCCAGAATTTCGTGGGGCATCCGCTCTGGGGGAAAAACAAAATCTACCGCGCCGGTTTCAATGGCACTGCGGGGCATGCCGTCAAACTTGGCCGAGGCGGGGTCTTGTACCATGACCATGCCGCCCGCTGCCTTGATCATTTTCACGCCTTTGGTGCCGTCTGTTCCGGTGCCAGACAACACAATGCCTATGGCGTATTTGCCCCGGTCTTTAGCCAACGAATCAAAAAACACATCAATGGCGAAGTTTGGCTCACGGGTTCTGATCTGGTCTACCAGCCGCAAGCGGCCTCTTTTCACCGTTAGCTGTTTGCCACTGGGCAGCACGTAGATGCAGTTGGGGCGGGTAACCATGTCATTCTCGGCTTCCTGTACCCGCATTTGGGTGTGCTTGGACAGCAACTCTGCCATGAGACTTTTGTGGTCTGGCGAAAGGTGCTGGATGATGACAAACGAAAAGCTGGAGTTATTGGGGAAATGGTCAAACAGTTTATGGATAGCCTCCAACCCTCCCGCCGATGCTCCAATCCCTATGAGGTAATGGTCTGTCTTAGGAAGGGTATTTGACTGTTTTAAACTTACCATAGGCAATCACATTAATTCTGTCTAAAGATAAAAACGAGGAAAGGCGTACCTCAATGCCTTTCCTTGATGATTTTTTCCAGGACAGCACTTCGTAATGACTCTGCCGCTTCAACTTCCTCTGGCAACCACGGAAGAGAGGTCTGTTTCACCGTCTCCTGGTAGGTGGCAAAGGAATTGCGCGGATGGTAAGTCTTACCATCTGGTTCCATCTGAATGGCTTGGTTTGGATCGCCTCCCCAACTAATCGTCTGCAGCACCTCGGGCCGGAACCCTAAAATATATTCCCCCTGCTCTGCATTGATGGGCAAAACAATAAGGCCACTCGCTAGCTCTTGGTAATCCCGGGCCCGCACGTACTGGTGGGGCAGAGTGGTGGTGGCAAAGAGTTTGTCGGTTCCGTTCCGACGGAGCCAGTAAAGGAGCTCCTTCAGTTCTTGGTTTGAAGGAACCTGGCCACTGGTCCAGATGCCGCCTTCAAACAACACGGCCGCCCCCGAAAGGTTTAAAAGTTGTTGCAGGTGAGTGGCTCCGGAAAGAAGTCCGTCCGGAAGGCTGGGATTGGTATACAATTGCTCCACCAACTGCGCATGGATGCCCCGTAAATGCGCGCGCCGTTCAATGGTTTCCTCTCTTTCCTTACCGGCCAACTGCCCCGAAATGATGCCGGATAATAACTCCAGCGCTGATCTTAGTTCGTAGCTAGGGTTCTTTTCGGTTTTATGGTGAAAGGAAATAAGTCCCCAGAGCTTGTTGTCAATGATAAGCGGCACCGACATTGACGCCATCACCTTCAGGTTCACCAGGTACTCCAGGTGCACGGGAGCCACACTTCTCAGGTTACAGTCAGATAGATCTGTGAACCGAAGTGTGAGCGGATTGATCAAAGGCATCAACTTCACCGGGGTGTACGACCGGGTAGGAATCAAACGGTACGGATTGCTGAAATACAGGTCGCGCGATTGCTTGGGGACATCGGAGGCCGGGAACCGAAGGTCCATGAAATCATCCATGTCCTCTTCTTTGGCTTGGCCAATCACAATCCCGTTCCACTGCGGATCGAACTGATAAGCCAGCACCCGGTCAAAACCCGTCAGTTTCTTGATCTCCTCTACGCTTATCTGCGCGATTTCTGAGATGCTGCCTGCCTGCTTTAAGAGCGAAGTAATATAATTGATCTGCTGGTACAATTCCAGGAAGGAGTTCTTAGAGGAGGTTTCCTGGTTGTTCTCTAGTTCTACGAGTACGTAGCCTTCTTTGGGGTGCACCAAAGCTGTAAAAATAACCTCCTGGCCATGCACTAAGAACGTGACACTAAACGGGATTTTGGCGGAGCTATTCTGGCCCTGCATTTTCGCCCGGATATCTTCGAATTGGTGTTCGGGTAAAAAGCGGGAAACGGGTTCATTTAAAATCTCTGCCGCAGGAATACCTAACAGTTGCCCTACGTTCTCACTCACCTGAACTATCCGCAAGTCATTTGGATCAAGGACGAGCAATACGCCATGGGGCTGAATCAGGTTGACCAAGTGTAACGGAATACTGCCGCAGAACTCTGAGTCATAATTTTTTTCAATGGTGGTACTGATGGTCGCTTGCTTGTTTTCCATAGTGGAGCTTCGTCTTTGGCTATCATTAAGTAAAGGGGGACAGCAAAAGACTATTCCTCGCTGTTTAAATAATATTGCCAGACCTACGGAATAAAGGTGCAAATGGACGGACCGGCCAGGTAAAAACCCGCCCTAAATGTACGACAGAATACAGAACATTAAAAAAGAATGAAGGACCAAGAAACCCGAAACAGGCTAATGGATTGTTTTGAAAAGGAGTCGTTTTAGGGCTTGTTTTTGAATCTTACTGCTAAAACAAAGAAGCCAACCAGAGGAATCAAGAGTAACGTACGGGCTGTGTGGCTTCAGCCATAAGGAAGGATTATATGAAGAAACATAAATGAAAATACTTGCAACTTAGTTGTTATAATTCTATATGTTTCTATAAATAATAAAATTTTTTAAAATCTTTTCACTTGTACTTTTTTACCTAAATTTTATTGAAAATGGCCGCTAAATAAGATAGGCTACCTTTAAGATTAAGGCACATTATACATTTTCAATCTCTACCTAAGAAGAACATCCATCCCGCTTCCTTCTTGGTGAATCCTGGTTGAACTTCTACTATTTCTTTCTGGTTTGCTCTTTCAATAATGGGAATAATCGAATATAAAATTAAACCATAAATTGAATCAGTATGGCTAGGGAACACTTTAGCAGGAGGAAGTTGAGTGTATGTCAGGTTTTGTTGTTGGTTTGGGCGTTCGCTATTTTCAAGGGTGCACCTGCTTTGGCCGAGAGTTCAGTCCCGTATTCTACCGGCGATTACCGGACAGTTTCAGCGGGCAGCATCGGTCAGGAGGGAAGCAATAATTTGCTTGAACAACTTACTTCCTCTGGAACTTGGGTACCGGTAACGGGCGTCCTTCCCAATTCTGCCACCTTACACTTGGAACATTCCACCCAAATCTCGGAAACCTTTCAAGTTGCCAATCTCTACATTGCCTCTCAGAAGACCTTTACTGTTCCTGCCGGAACTAGCTTGATCATTACCGGCAAGTTCTCTGTTTCTTCTGCCGCGGAAGTAGTGCAGGAGGGAGAGATAGAAAACCGGGGAGTTCTCCAACTGAAGGCAGCCGCTAAATTGACCATTAAAACACCAACCTATAAAGCTTCCTCACCCATCTGGGCTGGGTCAGAAGAAATTGATGTTCTGTCTGAGGTAAGAATTGAGGCGGCATCGGCTAACACGCTGTTGTTTAGCACCGCTTACCTCTCGGCACAAACTCATGGGTACTGGTTTGGCCGCTTAACAGTGGCTCCTGCACTTGCTAACAGCCAATGGCAATTAACTGATTCTTCGGGCCCTCTTGCCGCACAGGCTTTCAGTACTTCTTTGCCGGCAACTTCTTCGCTTCTGCTTTTAGCCGCACCTAACCTGTCTCTGCAGTTTGGGCGGGATGTTACGCTCACAGGAGGAACTTATTTTCTCCAAAACCAGGGAAGTGGAACCGGTACCATGACGGTGGCCGGTCAGATGGTTCTGCAAAATGCAGTGCTTACCTTAAACCAAACAGCAACATCAGCAGCAATTTCTACCCTGGATTTGAAAGGGAACCTTGTCACAGACGCTGCTTCCACCATACAGAACAGTAGTACTGTCAATACTTCTGCGAGTGGCATCAAATTTACCGGAACCAATTGGCAAACCATTCAGGCCTCCGGACCAATTAACCATGTGTCTTTAGCTTTGAAAGGGGGCTCCATGGTTAAGCTCGGGCAGCACCTGCGGCTTAATCCTACCAACTCGGTGTATGCGGGTACTTTATCCGTGGAGAGCGGTGCCATTCTTGACTTCGGATTGGATGCTTCCAATAACGGGTATCAGGTACAAGGCCAGGGGTATTTTTCGCTGAACCAAGGCGGAACGCTGTATATCACCAGCCCTCAAGGCATTAACGCAACTGGCGCCATGGGGAACGTGCAGGTCACCGAAAGCCGAAGAGCCTTCAACCAGTTGGCCACTTTTGTTTATTCAGGTAAAGTTCCGCAGCAGACTGGAAACGCTTTCCCAGCTACGGCAAGCGGGAAAATCATCATCATTGACAATCCTACTTCAGTGACACTGACAAATACCCTTGGCATCTCCAACAATACGGCTATCTCTCCTCAGGGCGGAAGATTGGAAATAAAGCAAGGCACCTTTATGGTTTCGCCCTCGGCGGATGTCACTGGCTCTGGAAAACTGGTGATGACCGGCGGAACCTTCCAGACGAATGTATTGAACACCATCGTGCCCCAATTGACGGGAGCCTATGAACTAACCGGAGGTACCCTTGAATTAGCCGGGAACGGAAACCAGACTCTTAGGGGAGGCTCCAATTACACGTACCATCAGGTGCTCGTTAGTGGTACAAATGAAAGCAACTCTACGGCCAAAACCATTTCCACTACTACCACCATTAATCAGAATCTCACCATCCTTCCCAATGCCGTCCTGGACATCAGTAACAAAACCTTAAAAGGAGAGGGTGGCCTGACTATGACCGGTGGTTTATTCAGAACAAGCAAGACCAGTTCATCCTTACCTGAACTTGCTGGCAAGAACGCTCCTTATATTCTTACTGGTGGTACCATTGAGTTCTATGGTTCTATCAACGGCCAGAACCAATCTATCAGGGGAACCTACGGCAACTCCCAGAAAATTACCTACCATCATCTCCTTCTCACCGCCAATGAAGCCAACACTCAAAACGAGGTAGGCAACCATCTATTCAGTGCCAACTTTGACTTGGCAGGCACCCTTACGGTGAAAGCCCCGGCCGTTCTGCAGATTGCCAGTAACAGGGCGGTGGGCGGGACGGGGAATTTCGTTCTGGAAGCCGGAGCTACCTTACTGTACGGTTCTCCGCAGGGAATTAAACAAACAGGAACGGGCACTTCGGACGGAAACGTGCGGGTGAGTGGAACCAGGTTTTTTTCTCCTCAGGCGAGTTATGGCTTCATCGGAAACTCGGAAATGGTTTCTGGAGATGCCTTGCCAGGCACAGTCGCTAACTTGCTGGTGGCCAAGCTTGCGGGGGGAGTGACCTTGTCTAAAACTGTGAACGTCTCTAATGTTTTTACCCACAAAAGCGGTCTCTTCAAAACCGATGTCCATGAGCTTTCTCTTTTAAGACAGGATACTGCGGCTTTGCAGATGACTGATTATTCTTTCTACATGCAGGGCACCCTGAGAAGAGCTGTAGGAAGCAGTGGCACCTACTCGTTCCCGGTAGGAAACGCCTCAGGAAAACGGAAAGTGGACCTAGTTTCTATTGGCTTAACCGGAAACGGTTTCCAAAGCATTGCCGTCAGCTTTAAGCCACTCACAAACCATCAAAACGCTGACATGTTTCTGGTGGAGAACAGTTACAGCTACACCCATGTGGAGACCGAAGGTGTTTGGAATGTAGTCCCAAATGCAGTGCCTTCAGAAGGTAGCTTTACCATCAAAACCTCCTTGCAAGGGTTCACCAATGTTTCTGATAACAAATTCGCCTTGTTGGTAAGGCCGCAAAATGCCACCAGCGCCAAGGAATGGACTACCGGGGGAGGTTCTCTGGATGCCCCGGGAAAGGAAGGTCGGACGGTAACGGGTGGCTACGCCAAGCGCAATTTTGTGATGAGTTTTGGGCAGTTCGCGCTGGCAACTATGGAAACCGTACTGCCAGTTACCTGGCTTTATGTAAAAGCAGAGCGTAAAAACCAACAGGTGCACCTGCAATGGGCCACGGCTTCTGAGGTGAACAATGACCGGTATGAGGTTGAGTTTTCCCTGGATGGAAAGAACTTTACCTCTGCCGGAAAAGTAGCCGGAGCAGGCAACAGCACCATCGAACAAAAATACGAGTTTCAGCATTCCTCCTCTGCAACTGCCACCAGCTATTACCGCATCAAACAGATTGACTTTGACGGTGGGTTTGAGTACAGCAAGGTGGTTGCGGTTCAGTCCGGGCGAGCTGCCTTAGCACAGGTGACGCTTTACCCCAATCCCAGCCAAGACTATCTTTACTTAGGAAACCTTACCCTGGATGCCTCCGCCACCGTGGAGATTCTGGATGTACAGGGCAAAACCATTAATAGGGCAAAACCCACTCTTGACGGAGGTACCCCGGTGATTTCTGTGCAACAACTGCAAGCTGGAAATTACATCCTTCGCATTAAGACTAACCACCAACTGGTCCAGCAACGGTTCGTGAAACTGTAAACCGTTTTTGGCCTTATTTCAGAAAAGTGGTCTTAAAACAAAGCGAGCCGGTTTATGGAACCGGCTCGCTTTTTCATTTTACATGCTTAACTAGCACATCAGCACCTTAGAAAAATTGGCACATTAATAAGCTCTTCCCTCCTTGTTCTCCATGAAGTTCACGAAAGCACGGTTTACTACTTTCATGCCGCCGGGGGTAGGGAAGTTGCCGGTGAAGTACCAGTCGCCCAAGTGGTTTGGGATCGCTTCGTGCAGGTTTTCTACCGTCTGGAAGATGACCTGAACCTCGGCTTTGACATTAGCGGCTTTTACAATCTGCGCCACCTTGCCGCTGATCTCATCTGGCGTGAATTGGTCGTAGAGTTCCTGTACAAAGTTCTTCTCGCGGGCGGCTCCGGAAGCCAGGGCCTGCTGGCACTTCTGGTAGGTCTCTGTGGCCAGGCATTCCTTGTTGTTGTCTTTCAATAAGCCCATCATGGCTCTGAAGGCCACAAACTCCTTCATTTTAGACATGTCAATGCCGTAGCAATCTGGGTAGCGGATCTGTGGGGCGCAGGACACGATGATGATCTTTTTCGGTCCGAGGCGGTCAAGCATCTTTATGATGCTTTTCTCCAGGGTGGTGCCACGCACAATGGAGTCGTCAATCACTACTACGGTGTCAATGCCTTTCTTCACTACCTCGTAGGTGGTGTCATAGACGTGGGCCACCAGGTCATCGCGGGAGTCGTTGTCGGTGATGAAGGTGCGGAGTTTCGCGTCTTTGATCACTAGTTTCTCTACCCGCGGCCGGAAGGAGAGAAGGTTCTCTATTTTGTCTATATCGCCATTAGCCTCGGCAATGGCTTGGCGGCGGTAAGAACGCAGATAGTCTTCCACGCCTTCCATCATGCCCAGGAAAGAAGACTCGGCGGTGTTAGGGATGTAGGAGAAAACAGTGTTCTCCAGGTCGTAATCCACCGCTTTCAACACATCGGAACTCAGCAATTTGCCCAGCATCTTGCGTTCCTGGTAAATCTCAGGGTCGTTTCCGCGGGAGAAGTAGATGCGCTCAAAACTGCAGGATTTCTTCTCTAAGGCAGGCAGCACTTCCTTTTCTGCGGCCTCTCCATCCTTCGTCACGATCAACGCGTGCCCGGGAGAAATTTCCTTGATTTGGCTGTACTCAATCCCGAAGGCGGTTTTAATGGCCGGTTTCTCCGATGCCACTACCACTACCTCGTCATCCATGTAATAATAAGCCGGCCGAATGCCCGACGGGTCACGCACCACGAAAGCCGCTCCGTAACCGGTAAGTCCCGCCATGGCGTACCCACCATCGAAGTCCTTGCAAGCCCTACGCAAAACACGCTGCAGGTCCAGGTTCTCTTCAATAAGAGCGGTGATTTCCTCGTTGTTGTGATCGGGTTTGAAGTAGTCAAAGAGGCGCTGGTTTTCCTCGTCCAGGAAGTGGCCTATTTTCTCCAGTACGGTAACGGTGTCAATCTTCTGGCGCGGGTGCTGCCCAAGATCAGTGAGCACGTTGAAGAGCTCGTCTACGTTGGTCATGTTGAAGTTACCGGCCACGGCCAGGCTTCTGTTGCGCCAGTTGTTTTCCCGCACCATGGGGTGACAGTTGTCCACGCTGTTTAGGCCGTGGGTGCCGTAACGCAAATGGCCCAGATACACATCGCCCATGAAGGGGAGATTCTCTCTGAGCCATTGTACATTCTTCGCTTCCTCGGGGTACTTGCGTTTCAGCTTGCCGTATTTCTCGCTTATTTTCCCAAAAATAGCGTCAATCGCCTTGGTTTTCACCGACCGGTACCGGGCAATGTACTCGGTGCCGGGTGTGGCGTTGATCTTGATGCTGGCAAAACCGGCGCCGTCCTGACCGCGGTTGTGTTGCTTCTCCATGAGCAGGTACATCTTCTGGATGCCGTACATGGGAGTGCCGTATTTTTCTGTGTAGTATTCTAAGGGTTTGCGGAGGCGGACCAAGGCAATCCCGCACTCATGTTTTATCGCATCACTCATGGTAATTGGTTTTAAAGCCGGAGGCGCGTGTTCAATGGCATCCGGTTGCCCCATCGGTTTGGCAAAGGAGTTCGGCCGAAAAGGCATGCAAAGGTAAGAGTAAAAATACGTATCCTGCTAGCTAAAATCTATTTTCTACAGCCCTTCTTTCTCTTGCTTACGATAAATAAACGAGTCATGTGTCCTGGGAGGGAAAAGGTATTGAGAATGTAATAATTAGGCCTTTTAAAGTGATATACTTCTTGATACTTAGTGTTTTAGGAAATCTGTTTTGAGCCCGATTTACAGAAAGAAACTTTAAAACAGTACGTGGGGGTAGGTGGGGCAAACTCCTGCTGCCTACCTTTGCGGCAATGAACAGACAAGTACAGGTGCACTGCGCCTTGTTTCTGGTGGCCCTCATCTACGGGGCAAATTACAGCATCGCCAAAGAGATCATGCCCGGCTTTGTGCTACCCTTCGGGTTGATTGTGATCCGGGTGGTGAGTGCGGTGCTGGTTTTCGGGGCTCTGTCTCTTTTTGTGGTGAAAGAGAAAATCCAGGGCAAAAACGACTGGGTAAGGGTCATTCTTAGCGGCATCTTCGGGATTACCTTTAACCAATTGTCTTTCTTCAGCGGGCTTAACCTGACCTCGCCTATCAACGCTTCACTTATTCAGACGGTGTCGCCAGTGGTGGTGGTACTTTTGTCGGCTTACCTGCTTAAGGAACGGATCCAGGTTTTCAGGATGGTAGGCATTCTGCTGGCTGGCCTGGGTGCCATGTTACTCATATCGGGGAAAGCGGGCAACGCACAAGGCCACATCCTGGGCGATGTGCTCATGCTGGTCAATGCGGCGTGTTTCGGGGCGTTTCTTGTACTGGTGAAACCGCTCATGCAACGCTATAATCCAATCACGGTTGTGAGCAGGGTGTTTCTGGTAGGGTCAATCGGGGTGATTCCGTTTGGATTGGAGCAGGTGATGCAACCTAAGTATGCCACTTTTCCGGCTTCCATCTGGGTTGCCATCGCGTTTGTGGTCTTTGCGTTGACCATTCTGGCGTACCTCCTGAACGTGTGGGCCATGAAATATGCCAGTCCGGCGCTGGTGGGCGTGTACATTTACCTGCAACCGGTCTTCGCCATTCTCATAGCGGTGAGTTTGGGCAAAGACCTGTTTACGTGGCAGAAAGCGCTTTATGCGGCCATGATTTTCGGGGGAGTGTACCTGGTGAGCAAACCTAAGAAAGAAATTACCTGAGTAGTTTTAGCAAATAGTACGTATAAATGGCACCTAAGCGGGTTTGTCCGCGTTCAGGCCAAATACAAAAAATACAAGATGACAGAACAGCCGCATTTTGAAGACGACGCCCTGCACCATCTCTTTCTGTTGGTAGAAGCCCAGGATGCCACCTGTATGCTCAACCTGGCAGGCCACCCGCTCCGGATCAGGGAGGTGGTTTTTCAGATGGTGGAGAACGGTTGCCGCGTGAGCAAGGTAGAGGCCGATTTCTACAACATGTTTCTATATGACAAAGAGGTCACTGAGATCTATGATTACCTCACCACCATTATCAAGGTGAAGTTTGCTAAGGTGTAAGACCAGCTTTGAGGCTGTTTTGCTCAAAACAAGGCTAAAACAGCGGCATCAGATCTGCGTAGTTTCCGCATCTACGCTGAATTAAAACAAAGTTCATTTAAAACCGGTAAAGTACAGGAGTCCCCACACACCTGATACTAAAGCACGTTAGATGAACACAGACTTCAGAATAGAACACGATTTCCTGGGCGAGAAAGAGATTCCTAACACTGCCTATTATGGGGTGCAGACGCTCAGGGCCCTGGAAAACTTCCACATCACCGGTATCACCAATGCTTCTGAGCCGCTTTTCATTGTGGCGTTTGCCTACGTGAAGAAAGCCGCAGCCATGGCCAACCGTGATCTGGGAGTGCTGGACCAAAAACTTGCCGAAGCCATTATCTTTGCCTGTGATGAACTCATTGCGGGAAAGTACCGGGACCAATTCGTCACCGATCTGATTCAGGGTGGGGCAGGCACCTCGGTAAACATGAACGCGAACGAGGTCATCGCCAACATTGGGTTGGAATACCTGGGATATAAGAAGGGACAGTACGAGTTCCTGCACCCCAACAACCACGTCAACTGTTCCCAATCCACCAACGACACGTATCCGACGGCCATTATGATGGCGGTGCACCTGAAGGTGGATGTGTACCTCAAAGCCTTAGCGGATCTGAAGAAAGCCTTTTTGCGCAAAGCCGAGGAATTCAAGGATGTCCTGAAAATGGGTCGCACCCAATTGCAGGATGCCGTACCCATGACGCTGGGCCAGGAGTTCCACAGTTTCGCCACCACTATCAACGACGATATCAAACACTTACGCGAAGCCCAGCACAAACTCACGGAGTGTAACATGGGCGGAACCGCCATTGGCACTAGCATCAACGCCCCGCAAGGCTACCCCGAACTTTGTACCCGATACCTCGCACAAATAACCAAACTGCCCATCACCTTGGCCCCTGACTTGATTGAGGCCTCTTCAGACATGGGTACCTATGTGCTGGTATCGGCTATGCTGAAGCGCAGTGCTCTGAAGATTTCCAAAATTTGCAATGACTTGCGCCTGCTTTCCTCAGGCCCTCGTGCGGGGTTGAACGAGATCAAACTGCCGCCTATGCAACCTGGTTCCTCCATCATGCCTGGCAAAGTGAACCCCGTGATTCCGGAGGTGGTGAACCAAACCGCCTTCTACGTCATGGGCGCCGATGTCACCATTTCCATGGCCGCCGAGGCCGGTCAGTTGCAGTTAAATGTCATGGAGCCGGTGATTGCCTTCAGCTTGTTCACTTCCATGAACTACATGATCAACGCCATCACCACCCTGCGAACCAAATGCGTGGACGGCATCACGGCCAACGTGGATGTCTGCCGCGAAGAGGTGATGCGCAGTATCGGGATTGTGACCGCCTTGAACCCGCTTCTGGGGTATGAAACTTCTGCCTCCATTGCCAAAGAAGCACAGGCTACGGGTAAATCCATCCACCAGATTGTAGTGAAGGAACGAAAGCTGATCAACCAGCAGAAATGGGACGAGATCTATTCCTTTGAGAACATGATCCATCCGGTGTACATAAATGGGTAAAGTCAAGAAACCTGTTTAAGAGCTATTTTCACGAAAACAAGCCATAAACAGTTGGTGTGAGAAGGAAGTCTGTGCCAAGGCTTCTGTTGCCGCCAACAATACATAAGGTACTTATGAACCGAAGGATTTTCCAGGTCATTGACGGAGTTCAGAAAAAGGTGGGAGAGGGGTTCGAGGTAACCAGCCCTATGCCGGGTTCCAGAATAAGGCAATTGAGCCCGTTCCTGCTCCTTGACCATACCGGCCCCATGCATGTGCAGCCTACAGATCAGCCCCTGGGAGCAGACTCGCACCCCCACCGCGGCTTCGAAACGGTTACCATCATGTACCAGGGTTCCCTGGCTCACCGCGACACCGCCGGGTACAGCGGCAAACTAAGTCCAGGCGATGTGCAGTGGATGACCGCCGGCGCCGGCCTGCTGCACGAAGAGCGGCACGAGAAAGAGTTTGCCAGGCAAGGCGGAATCCTGGAATTGATTCAGTTATGGGTAAACGTGCCCAAAAAGGACAAGATGGCTCCGCCCCGCTACCAGGAACTGAGAAAAGACCACATACCGGTTCTTCCGTCTACAGCCCAAGATAAAGGTACCATCCGGGTAATTTCAGGGACCTATGAAGGTGTTTCGAGTCCCGCCCTGACCTTTTCCCCCATCACTATCCTGGACATTTGGCAACCCAAAGGTGCACAGCTTAGCCTTTCCTTGCCAGCTTTCTATAACACGGGAATCTACGTGGTCAAAGGCCAGGTTCGGTTACATGACAACCGGGTAGCCCAGACCAAGCAGTTGGTGGTAATGGGGTGGGATGCCGAAGGTATAGAGCTCTCCTTTGAAGAAGGCACCACCTTCCTAGTGCTTTCCGGCGAGCCGATAGAAGAACCCTTGGCTACCTACGGTCCCTTCGTGATGAACAACAACCAGGAATTACTGCAAGCCATTGAAGATTTCGAGCAGGGCCGCATGGGGAATTTTTCGGATTGAAGTTAGCGATTCTCCTTTCCTGCTTCCTTTTGGAATTTGCTTTTAAAACGGGTAACTCCTTTCTTGGGATGAAACTAAATCTTGCAAGTAAGCCTTATGGGGAGGAACCTCAGTTTGAAGAAGTAGCATGTTAGAACATTCGCTTTTCCGGAAGCTTCCTCCATGGGTACAGGCAGAGCTGTTGGCGCAAAAAGGGGAGGCCCTTGCTCTACGGCATTTCAAAGGATGGTCTATTACCCTTCATCCGTATGAAAACACGTTTTTAGAAGTCTGGGCCAAGCACGGCGTAGAAGTAGTAGGCACCTTCCACAGCGCCGTCTCCTATATGGATGTCATTGAACCTTATCTTTCCGTGATGCCGCTACCCGAAGGAGCTTAAAATCCTTTTTCTTAAAGAATACCGAAAAAGCCACTGAGGAGAATTTCTTCAGTGGCTTATCCATTTTAAGACCATTTTTGAAAAAGAGAGCAAATATGATAAAAGAAAAAGCCCCTTGCTTCTTTAAGCAAGGGGCTTTTTAGTTAAGGTACCGAAAGGTTATTGCCGTACTACCCGGATAGTTTTAACCTTATCGTTGGTGGTCAACCGGATAATGTAGACACCTACGTTGGTAGATCTGGCATCCCACTTGGCAGTGATGGTTTCATTCGCTACAGCTTTTCCTTTCTGCAGGTTTTTCACCAAACCGCCTTTCATGTCATAAATGTCCAGGCTGTACGCTTCGTCTTGCGCCACACTGAACTCAACAGAAGCCTCATCGGTGAGTGGGTTAGGGTAAGAGGTAAGTTTGGCCTCTGTGGTGATTGGTGTTTCAATAATTGCTACAGATTGTTTCACGTTAGCCGCTTTAACCTCATGGATTACAATAGAACCTCCACCTAAAGTAGTACTAGTAACCGTACTCAAATCCGCATTATCTGCTGTACCTATCAGGTTATCATAAACAGTCCCTCCGGCTGCATCGGTAATTTTCATGCGTATCTTATCGGAGCCTCCACCGCCACTTACTTGGCCATCAATAGCATTTAATGTGAACTTATAAGTTCCTGTACCATTTATTGTTCCAACACCTCTATAACTTGCTTTCGCACCGCTGATAACGAGGGTTGCTGCTTCATAGGAGGTACTATTGAATTTTAAGTTACCTGCCTGGAACTGGAACTCTGTTTCGCCATCTAAGGTAGTGGAACCTTTTTTGTATCTGGACACAAAGCCAAAGTTAGCTTTACCGACTGCTGCTGGATCTTTTACATAAGCACCTGCCGGAGAGTTAATCCAGCCGCCACCTGTCACAAAACCTCCATTAGGATCATAAACAGGAAGATAGGCAGTGTATTTAGCACATCCGCTTGCCGTAGAGGCTTCTACTTGGTAGACATTTGTAATCAAACCCAATACATCAAAATTTGCCACCCCATTAGAACCTGTAAGTGCCTCACCAACTTTTTTGCCGTCAAGATTGAATATTACATTAACCCCAGGAACATTTGGTAAAACTGTAGCAGAGAGTGTTGCTTTAGAACCTACAGGAACAGGGCTTCCACTCGCTGAAGCATCTATTGTTACCCCATTCACAGTCAAAGTGCCTTTTCTGAATGTTATAGCATAATTACTAGAGGTAAATCCACCAGGAGTTACATCATAGGTAGCTTGTCCACTGCTAACATTTGCTGTGGTAGAGTAGGATAATGTTCCTCCCAATACACTTGAACTTTCATTATTCACAAATCCGTCATAAGTAACGGTAAAGAGTGGGTTAACCTGTCCGCAATACTTGCTTGTGTTTTGTGCAGTTACCACAAGGGCCTTTTTGGTGATAGTAAGGGTAGCTGGAGTATTGGAGATCTCGTAATTGCTCAACACGGTAGCGGGAGACAACGTAGCAGAGATGGCATATGGACCATCGCTAACAGTTTCACCAGCAACGCGGCGGTAGGCAGCTTGCACGTTGTCAGAGGCCAGGAATCCGGTTAGCGTGCCTGTAAACTCAGGGTCTGCAGCGCCGTACTCCTTCGTTTTAGCAGCAACAACTACTGAAGCTTCCTTCTTGCCGATGGTGAAGCTGGCCGTGTTGTAGGTGATGTCATAGTTGCCCAGGACACCAACTGGAGCAAGAGTAGCAGAGATTTGGTATGGACCTCCCGTTACTGTCTCACCCTTGGCCCGGCTATAAGTAGCTGTTACGTTGTCACTAGTCAAGAAGCCTGCTAAATTACCGGTTAAGGTTGGGTCAGAGCTACCGTAAGTCTTGCTGTTAGCAATTGGAGTAACTGAAGCAGCCTTCTTCGTAATGTTTAAGGTAGCAGAAGTGTTAGTGATCTCGTAATTATCTAGCACATTCTGAGGTGCCAAGGCTGCTGTGATGGCATAGGTGCTCACATTCTCTCCGGTAGCGCGGCTGTAGGTGGCGACCACTTTGTCAGCGGCCAGGAAGCCGGTAACTGTGCCGGTTAGGCTGGGGTCATTGTCGCCGTACACCTTCGTCTTGGTATCCACAACCACAGATGCGACTTTCTTATTAATAGTCAGTTTGGCTCCTTGGAAGGTAAGGTCGTAATTATCGCCCAAAGCAAGAGTTCCCTTGTCAATGGTATAGGAACCCACCTTCTCGCCCTCGGCTCTGGAAAGTACGCCTGCAAAGGCATCCTTGTTCACCAGAGAACCGGAGGTAATGACATATGTCAACTCAGGATCTACATCTCCATAGGTCTTTTGCTTGTCATCTGCTTTCACAGTGATAGGGCGGGCACTGATGGTCAGCGTAGCCGGAGTGTTGGTGATATCATAGTTGCCCAATGCAGAAACAGGGGATAATGTAGCAGAGATAGGGTATGGACCAGCAGCAACTGTTTCACCAGCTACCCGGCTGTAGGTAGCTACCACCTTATCTGCTTCAATGAAACCAGCCAGGGTACCAGTGAAATCAGGATCTTCAGCACCATACACCTTTGTTTTTGGAGCTACTACTACAGAAGCTGCTTTCTTACCAATAATGAAGGTCTTGCTGCCCTCTGAGCCAGTGTGGTTTTCATCGCCAGAGAAAGAGAAGGAGGCGGTTGCGGTGCCAGCGTTGATGTTGTTACTATACTCTGCCGTAGGCGTTAAACTTAGGCCACCTGCTCCGGTCACCTCAACTGTGGCCGGGGTGATGGATGAACCGGTATAGGTGAACGGGCCGCCATTGATGTTAACAATTGTCTCAGAGGAGGCCTTTTCTATTATGAAAGACTTGCTGTCCTCAGACCCTGTGTGGTTATCGTCACCAGCAAAGGTATAGCTTGCTGTGGCAGTACCGGCGTTAATGTTATTACCGTAAGTGGCAGTAGGTGTCAGTTCCAAGTTACCCGCACCGGTTACTTTTACCGTTGCTGGCGTTTGTGCCTTGCCGGTATAGGTGAAAGGACCAGCTGGAACAGTAACCTCAGTTATGGAGGAAGCTTTATCTATGGTGAATTCTTTTTCATCCGATGAACCAAGATAATTAGCTGATTCAGCATAGGAAGCTGTTGCGGAATACGTACCGGCGTTAACTGGGGCGTTGGTAGAAGAAGGATAAACAGTTGGTGCTACACCGGCATAATAAACGGTGATAGCTTGATTTAAACCGCCGTCGCCCTTCACAGTGGCAGGACCTTTATGAGCAGATCCGTTATAGATGGCATCGCTAGCAACAACTTCCGTTTTAGTAGAGGCTTTGGCAATTACCAAGGTACCTTCTGCGGAGCCGCTGTAGTTGTCATTCGTTAACGAAGCGAGAACCTCGTAAGCGCCTGCATTGGTTGGGTTAGAAACGGTGGTTTCCTTTTGGCTATAAGTTACGCTTACGCCAGTTACATCGGCAGGGCTAATGCTGTAACTTACAGTCTTAGCGGAACCATTGTAGGTCTGCGACAGATCAGCCGTATTTAATGTAATTGTGGCAGCAGCTTTCTGGGCGGTTACCTTTGCCGTAACTTCAGGAGCTGCATGGTAGTTGTCGTCGCCAGCCTGGTTGTATCTCACAATTCCTGTTCCGGTTCCGGAGTTCATGGTGTAGGTATCACCGATGTTACTCAATGGAGCAGAGCTGCTGTATACAACTGCCAAACCAGAGGTGGCAGTGGCTTCTACCGTGAAGCTAGTATTGTAAACGGCACTGGCCGGAGAGACGGTTGCTACCGTAATAGTCTGATTTGCTTTCTCCGCTGTAACAATTTCCGTTATAATAGAGGCGGCATTGTAGTTGTCGTCACCATCCTGACTGTAGCTTACAGTACCTGTTCCTGTGCCTGAGTTCATTGTGAACTGCGCACCAACGTTGCTAAGTTTATCGGAACTACCATAGCTTACAGGCAGACCGGAAGATGCAGTAGCTGCTACAGTAAAGGTGGAGTTGTAAACAGCTTTTTCTGGAGCAGATGTAACTACCGTAATAGTCTGGTTAGCTTTGTTTACCTTAAAGCTACGGGTTACAGAGATTGCAGCATTGTAGTTAGCATTACCATCCTGAGTAGCAGTTACACTGACAGGACCAGCACCGTTAATGGTAATTTTACCAGTACTTTCATCGTGGCTGATGTTCCCGGTTGTGGAGATTTTGACCGGTAGGTTAGAAGTGGCACTTGGGCTGATGTCAAAAGCAGCATCACCAAAAGTCTTATCTCCAATTTCAGCAAAAGTGATGGTTTGATTTGCTTTAGCAATCTCCAAGGTACCTTTTAAGCTTCCTGAATAATTGTCATCAATAATAGTTGCTGTAACGGGATAGCTACCAGCATCCTTCGGAGTTGCTGAGCCAAAGTCATAGCTTAAAGTTAAGCTACTAGGTGTAGTAGTGGCTACTACTGTTTTTACCTTGTTGTCAAAAATCTGAGATAAAGTACCGGCTGCCCAAATTGGGGTAATAGTAGCCTTTTCAATTGTAAAGTCCTTGCTGTCAGTTGAACTCAGGTAATTGGCGGATTGGGCGTAGGTAGCCGTGGCTTTGTAAGTACCAGCGTTGGTAGGAGCAGTTGTAGAGGAAGGGTAAACCGTTGGCGCTACACCTGAATAGTAAACTGTCACGGGTTCCTCCAGTTCACCGGCTCCTGTAACCATAGCCGAGGCACTATGAGCTGAACCATTGTAAATAGCATCAGTAGCAGATACTAGTGTGGCGGTAGGGGCTTTGGCAATTACCAATGAACCGCTTACACTTCCTTGGTAATTAGCATCATTGATAGTCGCTGTTACTGGATAACTTCCAGCATCCTTCGGATTTGCTGAACCAAAGTCATAGCTCAGCGTTAAGCCTGCCGGTGTAGTGAAAGCTACTACCGTTTTTACAGTGTTGTCATAGGTTTGAGATAAAGTACCTACTGCCCAAACTGGTGTTATCGTTGCTTTATTTACAATTAACTCCTGTGGTATAGCAGTTGCAACTTCATAGTTGTTGTCGCCTGATTGAGTTGCAGTGATTGTTGTTTTACCAGCTCTTTTGATTGTAACCGTACTTCCAGATATTGTAGCTACCTCGGTATTGCTACTTGCATAGGTTACAGGCAAGCTAGACGATGCAGATGCGGTAAGGTCGAAAGCTGCATCTCCGAAGGTTTTAGTACCAAGGCTGGTGAAAGTGATGGTATTTGCAGCCTTTTTAACTAAAATAGAGTTTGTACCTGAAGCTGTTTTGTAGTTTGTAGTAATGGTTGGTGTGAACTCTACAGATAGAGGATAAGCCGATGTAGAAGCATTAAGAATAGTAGTATTAGTAACTACATTCGCTCCTTGTTTGTAAACAAATGTACCTTCTACTGGAGCACCATTAAAATTTGCTACAGCATTGAGCTTGCCTAATAAATTTGTACCATAAGAAATAATGCCAGCATCAATCCAAGTAATTGATGGCTGCGCTTGATTTACTGTAAAATCAAGTTCGTTTGAGATTCCACCGCCTGGAGAAGAAGTAACCACAGTAACCTTTTTCACTCCTGCTGTTGTTAAATCGCTTGCCGGAATACTTGTAGTAAGTTGAGTGCTGTTTACAAATTCTGTGCCTTTGGCAATACCATTAACATGTATAATTGAACCGTTAATGAAATTACTTCCACTAACTGTTAATGTAAAAGCAGCTTCACCCACTGTTTTACTTACAGGCGCAACAGTAGTTAAGACCGGTTTAGGATTATTGGCTCTAAAAGAGATAATTACATTGTCTGACGAGGTACAACTTCCATTAGTGTTAGTCCACTTCAAAGTATAGCTTTCACCAGCAGTTCCATTAAAGGTAGCATTAGAGGTTGTAGAAGTTGTTGTTTTAGTTGTTGAGGTTCCAAAGTATCCACCTGTTCCGGTTACAATACTCCAAGTACCTGTTCCAATTGAAGGTTGATTGCCCGATAAATTAGTAGAAGTTCCGTTGATATTCAGTTGATCCGCTCCTGCATTAGCTGTTGTTGGTGATTCATTTATTTGAAGGTTTATACTACTTGTTGGAGTATTTGTGATAGGGTTTATTGACCTTACCCTAACTCTATAAGTTGAACCAGTAGTAATAGGTGGAACTTTTCCGTTTATAGTTAAAAGTCCATTATTCCCAACATTATCGGTAATGCGACCAATTTCACCTAAATTTGATGTTCCACTCGAATTTATAAGTTCTGCTATAAAAGTTGCACCTGCAACAAATTGCCCAGTAACATTATTATTTTGTGCTGATATCTTTTCGAATCGTACAGAAATCGGGTTTTCTGTACAGTAAGTATTGCCAGTTGTTACAGTAACATTGCTTATTCCAGCATCCGTAAAAACTGTAGTTGCAGTTGTTCCTGTTGTCTTACCAATAGTAGTTACTGTAAACTTAACTCCAAGATGCCTATCCTCAATATTGTAATCTAATTTCCAAGTACCATCTTGATTAACAGGAACATCATATGAATGTACATCTGGATAATCTGGCTCTTCTCTAAATTCAATATGAACACTTTGGTCAAGTGTCCAACCAGAACCTTTAATATGTGCAACCTGCCCAGGAGAGTAATCATCTTTATCTGAAGTTACTGTAGGAGCAGGCAAGCCGGCATCCACATAGGCATCGCCTAAGGCAAAGGCACCAACAGTGCCTAAAATTAAAAAGCAAAGCATAATGCCGTAGCGCCTAGCGTTAGCCTTTGCAATTGCAAGTAAGTGTACGTTCATATGATTTTTGTTAAGTTGAGAAGGGTAAATTAAATTTTGTATTCAGAATGCTGCAATTTTAAAAATTCTTAGAGAAATTTGTATTAAAGTTCGTTTAGTTAATGGTTTTAAGGGTTAAGTTAAAGGTTTAGCAGGTTAAAAGTTAAGCTTATGCATATAGATCGAACTCCGTTCTGATATTTTTTCTTATTCCTTTGATTTGAGGTATATGCGTATTTATTCCTAGACATTAAATGCCTGATTAAAGGTTCTGGTAATTGGTGAGCTAGATTATGGGGAGGTAATAAGAGGGGAGTGCTAGTAATTAGAACAAGAAAACTAAATTGCTTTTCTGATCTAATTCTGGTGTAAACTAATACAAAAATTACATTAAAAACAATTTAGATTATATTTTGGAATATATATTTATGCTGTTACAACTTTTTAATAGGTTGAAGTTCCAAATGTGTCTAAAATTTACATAAAATTATTTTAAATGTAATAATGAAACGTTTTATATGCTTTATTTTACTAAAATCAACTTTGATGCATGTAAATTACCTTGCAAGTAGTTGGTTGGTGAACTGTTGTCTAAGCAGCAAGATCAAAAGCATACTTGTTAGCAAATCGAATGATTCCGATAAGTAAGCAGAATTCTATAAAGGCGAGTTCAAGTTCAGTCTTACAGGAACTAAGCAACTTCCCCTTTTTCTGTTTAATTCATGGGGAGTATGGAGAGGAAAGGATTAAGGGCTGTTTTTCAGTTTGGGTAACAGGCTAAAATAGGATGGTACTAAAGCAAAACAGCCTGAAAGCAATTAACTTACAGGCTGTTTTGTTTTATGTAGTCCGTAGGGGAATCGAACCCCTGTTACCAGAATGAAAATCTGGTGTCCTAACCCCTAGACGAACGGACCATCTTTCGGTTTTGATGATGCAAATATAGAGGGCGGTTTTATTACTGACAAGCATCCTTGTTAAAATAAATGCGTTTAAACGGTAATTAGCTCAAAATGAGCCGGTAAATTTTTAGTTTGTTTTGCCTGTCGGAACATGTAACTTGCCACCGTTAAACAAGAACAAAACCTTACGTAAAATGTCTAAGAAAATAAGAGTAGCCATCAATGGCTTTGGCCGTATCGGCCGTCTTACCTTTAGGACTCTGATCGAGCACGAAAATGTAGAAGTAGTTGGCATCAATGACCTCACAGACAATGCCACGCTTGCGCATCTATTAAAATATGATTCAGTACACGGCCGTTTCAACGGAACTGTTTCCGCTGATGAGCAAAGCATCACCGTAAACGGTAATCGCATTGAGGTTTTCGCCGAGCGTGAGCCTAAAAACCTGCCTTGGGGCAAACTGAACGTTGACGTAGTCTTAGAGTCAACCGGACGTTTCGTGGATGAGAAAGGCGCTGGCGGACACCTGGAAGCAGGTGCCCGGAAAGTGGTGATCTCTGCTCCGGCCAAAGGAAACATCCCAACTGTAGTTTTAGGGGTGAACGAAGACATCTTAACCGGTGACGAAACCATTGTTTCTAACGCTTCTTGTACTACCAACTGCCTCGCCCCAATGGCGAAGGTGTTGGATGAGGCTTTCGGAATTGAGAAAGGGTATATCACTACCATTCACGCCTACACCGCAGACCAGAACCTGCAAGATGCTCCTCACTCAGATCTGCGTAGGGCCCGTGCAGCTGCCGTTTCTATTATTCCTACTTCAACCGGTGCCGCTAAAGCAGTTGGTTTGGTATTGCCCCACCTAAACGGGAAACTGGACGGTGTGGCCATGCGCGTTCCAATTCCGGATGGTTCTTTGACGGACTTAACCGTTATCCTGAAAAGAGAAGTAACCAAAGCGGAAATCAACGCGGTGATGCAGAAGGCTGCTCAAAACGAATTAAAAGGCATTCTGGAATACACCGAAGATCCCATCGTTTCTATTGATATCGTAGGCAACCCGCATTCCTGCATCTTTGATGCCCAGCAGACAGCTGCCAACGGTACGTTGGTGAAAGTAGTAGGCTGGTATGACAACGAGTTCGGTTACTCAAACCGTGCCGCTGATTTGATCGCCCGTATCGGATAATTATTGCGGTATAAGCATATGGAAGTGGTGTTGCCCCTGGGGCGGCACCACTTTTTTTGTGTATTTTTACAAAATCGGCCTTAAAACAGATGGGCTGCAAAAGACAGTTATTTTCCTTTCTGGTGTGGTTTAGAAAAGAGGGAAAGCAACTGGAGATTTGTTCTGAAGAAACTTCTGAATTCCATGGAAAGTACATCGGCTCCGGAGAAAGCTTGTTTTATATTAAACCCAAAGTCCGGGGTGCGGAGTACGGTATCGGTTCCAGATCTGATCTCCAACCATCTGGATACCTCGCGCTGGAAACCCGAGATTCTACTCACCGAACGGGCAGGACACGCCACTGAACTGGCCCAGAAAGCCGCCGCAAACGGCGCCCGGTTAGTAGTGGCCGTGGGCGGGGACGGAACGGTGAACGAAGTGGCCCGAGGACTGAAAGGCACTTCCTCGGCTTTAGGCATTTTGCCCAAAGGCTCTGGTAACGGATTGGCCCGCCATTTAGGAATTCCCTTGGCTTTGCCCCAGGCCCTTGCCCTTTTAAATCAGGCTAGCTTCCATTACATAGATTCCTGTACCATCAACGACCACCCGTTTTTCTGTACGGCCGGTATTGGGTTCGATGGTCTGGTAAGTTCGGTTTTCGCGCAGAGCACGAAACGGGGCCTGAGTAGTTACGTGCAATTGGTGGTGAGGGAATTCCGTAGCTTTAAATCGGAAGAAGCCACCGTCCGCATCAACGGGCGCGAACTCACCTCCGATTTCTTTGTGGTGGCTTTCGCCAATGCCTCGCAGTACGGCAACAACGCCTACATTGCGCCGATGGCCAATATTCAGGATGGATTGATGGATGTCTGCCTCATCAGGCACGTAGGCGTGGCCGAGGCTATTCAGTTGGGCTACGGCCTTATGACCAAACAAATTGCCCATTCCAGCCTGGCCGAATTCCATACCTGTGCCACCGTTTCCGTACAAAGCAAAGAGCCGCAGTACTTTCATGCCGACGGAGAGTTTATGGGACAGGCAAAGGAGTTTGAAGTAAAGATGTTTCCGAAATCGCTAGAAGTAGTCGCCGCTTTGGCGCCAAAATCTTAAAACATGAGCAAAAACAAGAAAGGCCGGGAGGGAGTGGTTTTCTCCACCAACCCAGATTTTGAATACGAATACCAGCAGGAGGAAGAAACCCAGACGCTTCCGCCCCAACAGCAGAACCTGCGCGTGCAATTAGACAAAAAGAGCCGGGGCGGGAAGCAAGTGACCCTCATCACCGGATTTGTAGGGCAAGAGGGTGACCTTCAGTCGTTAGGTAAAACGCTAAAAACCAGATGCGGGGTTGGCGGAAGCGCCAAAGACGGAGAAATCACCATCCAAGGCGATTTTCGGGACAAAGTCCTGCAACTGCTGCTTGACCTGGGCTACAAAGCGAAAAAATCTGGCGGCTGATTAAGCCGCCGAAGGGGCTAAGTTCTGAGTACAGAAATTTCTAGAAAATCTAAATTCCTATTTCTTAATTCTTTTTCAGGTACTGGAGCGCCTTCTCTACATCTTCGGGGGTGTCTATACCAATGGTTTCCAGCTCAGTCACAGCGGTAATAATCCTGAATCCATGCTCAAGCCACCGAAGTTGCTCCAAAGACTCTGTTAATTCCAGGTCAGAAGGTTGTAGCTGGGTTAATTGCGCTAGAACAGAACTGCGGTAGCCGTAAATCCCGATGTGCTTGTAATAGGCATGGCGGGATAGCCAGTCCTGCTCCTCGGCACCCCGCAGGTACGGGATTGGATGGCGGCTGAAATATAAGGCCTGCTGCTGCGCCCCGATGACAACTTTGGGGCTGTTAGGGTTCAGTAACTCTTCCTGTGTTTGAACGGGTTTGATGAGGGTCGCAATCTGCGCCTCGGGTTGTGAGAAACAGCTTAGAACTTTGTTTATCTGCTCCGGCTGAATAAAGGGTTCATCGCCCTGAATGTTCACTACTACCTCAAACTCTTCTCCCAATTTAGTATAGGCTTCGTAGCAACGGTCGGTGCCGCTTTGGTGGTGCGAGGAAGTCATGACCACATTTCCCCCGAACTCCTCTACATGTTGCCTGATCCGTTCATCATCCGTGGCGACCACTACTTTAGATAATCCAGCCAATTGAGCCTGCTCATACACCCGTTGGATCATGGATTTCCCGTCTAACATTACCAATGGCTTTCCAGGAAATCGGGTAGAGGGAAATCGGGCAGGAATGATTCCAACAGCTTTCATAGGATCAGGTTTACGGGGAGATATTTTCTAACGTCCCTTATCCGATGCAAGGGGCTTCAAAGATATCAATATTTCACAAGGATAAAGAAACCGGGTGAATGCCCAGCACCTGAGCAATAGCTATAGCCAACCTTTGCCTGAAAGAAGGTGAAACCTGTTTTAGGCCCGTTTTACAAAAACAAAGGGAAAAGGGATCAACCTACTCTATAATAATAAATAATAAGAGGCAAGCTCATTTTGTGACTACCAGCCGCTTCTGGAATATTATTTCGTGGTTGGCATTTGTGCCAGAAAGCAGGTAGGTGCCATTTGCCAAGACATCGGTTCTGAAACGGAGGGTGCTTTCCCCAGCCCGTACGTGCTCTTGCAAAAGTACTTTCACCAAAGAACCCTGGTTGGTGTACAAGGCAATGGTCATAGGGGAAGGTTGACTCAAATTAAAAGTAATAGTAAACTGGTCGGCGGTAGGATTTGGGTAAAGTCTGGAGGCAGAGTTTTGCGTGGGAGGGGGAGAACCTAAAATTGAAGGGTTTACTAATTTAGAAATATGAGGCTGCCGTTCACCACCTCCGCCTAACCCAGTACTGACAACCACACAGCCTTGCGCCCACACCACTCCCGGTTTGTTGTACTGCCGGCTTATGCCTGAATAATCTCCCAGGATTGCTACGTAATCTTCTCCTTCTTTTACCCGGAGGGGACTGGAAAATTCACCAGCGGCATCTACTAAAACCGCGGAGTACCCCGGAAAATCAATGGGTGAGGAATGGGCATACACCAGCAAAGCAGCCCCATCTTTTTCCGTCAGACCTATGTGGGCCAGGGTAGGGAAAGCGGCGTCTCTTTCCTCTGGCACCATTTTGCTTTGCACCGTTGGGGTAGGGGAAGAAAGAGCAGAAATCTGCCCGTAGTATACGCCGGCCCTGGGGTTTCCCTCCGAGGTATTCAAAGCATTCATGACGAAATGGATGCGGTCATCGTGCAAATAAGCCTGCATCACCCGAGCATCGTTTCGGCCTAAAGAAAGACTGGAATTCTTCTGCCGAAGGTTAGGGGGCAAGGTGTAGGCAGTTGCTTCGGCACATTCCTGGATGGCTAATTTAGCTGACTGGTCTGGGAGCGGAGAAGCAAGTGTCAGCAATAAAAGCTTGGTAGATTGGCTGGCGGTAATTGCCTCATTGGAAAGAAAGTAGAAAGGCAGGGTTCCCACGCCACTGCTGCTTTTCACCGGAGTTATATTGAAAAGAAGCTCATCCTTAAAGCGAATGGAGTGGAAATAGCGCGAGTCGGAAACCGAAAGCGGTAATCCTGCCAAAACATTCTGTTTGTTCAATTGCCAGATTCCCGATTGCCTGAACCCGGAATTGTTGGTGGACCCATTGGCGAAAGAATTGGCGGTAATAAAAATCTCGTTTTTGGAGACGGCTAGGGAAGGGAAGTCGCTCCAGGTATCATCGTTCAGTGGGTTTCCATCCAGGGTGTAGGAGTGCCAGGTACCCACGGGATCCGCGGAAGCGGACACAACCAGGTGGATCTGGCTTTCTTCGGCCACATGCCCGGTGAGAAAAACCACCAGGAACCTGTCTTGCTCAGGATCATACATTACGTGCGGATCAAACCCCGTCAAAGTAGGGCTTTTCACCAAAGCCGAAAGGGTCAAAGAACGTAAGATAGATCCGGTCTCATCATGGATGGCAATGCGCCCGTTCATCACACTTACCACCATCCCTGAATTAGAGACCGCCAGGTCATCATCATTCGGGATGCCTGGAGAAGGAAGCCCGAAGAAGCTCTGTTCCACCGTAGGCGGCTTTACCGTTCCCAAACTGGTTACCCCGTTCCCTTTTACATAAGAAATAGATTTCTGAAGTAGATGCAGGCTATCCTTTATCGCGTTGAAGCGGTTCTGAGAAGCACTTTGTTGCGGTGAAGGAATAGGCTTTGTTCTAAAAAAGACACCGAAATCAGGTTGGCTGGCATTGAAACTCACTTTCTCTGGGGCTTTCACCGCCACAGAAATTACCTCAAAGCTGGTTTGGGCAAAGCTCGTAGATCGCAACAGAAGAATTGGTGCCAGCAGAAGAAGGCAACAAACGTAATTGCGGCGAATTAAGCGTCTTTTCGTAAAAGAAAGTAGAAAACAGATAAACACCTTGATTTCGTTAAGGAAGGTTTATACAAAAGAGTCCTTTAACCCTTGAAAAGATGCAGCCACTGGGTAAATATTTAGTCATCCTGGGAATCGTGATCGTGGTCATCGGATTGATCATTTGGGTAGCGGGCCCTAAGATGGGGTGGTTTGGGCACCTTCCCGGCGATGTGCGGGTGGAGCGGCCCGGCTTCAAAATCTTCGCTCCGTTCACCACTATGCTGCTCCTAAGTATTCTGCTCAGTTTGGTGCTTTGGGCCATCCGCCGTTTCTTTGGGTGATTCAAACCTAGATTACCTTTTTACCCTGACATCTGGTAATCGTGTAAGCCCTGGTGCTCGCGAAACCGGAGTAGTGGCTTTTCACCCCCAGACATGTTCTTTATCCTCTCCAAACTTCTCCAGTACCTTGCCTCCCCTTTGTTATGGATTGTAGCCCTTTTCCTTTTGGGGCTATTTTTAAGAAATCAGCCTAAAAAGAGATTGTTCTTTAGGATGGGTTTTGTCTTGCTGCTTTTGTTTACCAACCCTTTCCTGAGTAACGAAGCGTGGCTGGCCTGGGAGCCGCGGGCTGTCCTGATGCAAGACGTGAAGACCTATGATGCCGGTATTGTGCTCACGGGCGTCACCGAGGTGAACAAGGCCCGCATGACCGGGTGCATTACAACGAAGGGGCAGAGCGGATTCTGGAAGCCATTCAGTTGTATAAGATGGGGAAGCTGAAGAAAATCATTGTTTCGGGCGGCTCCGGGGCCCTCAAAGACGTGGAACGTACCGAGGCCAGCAACCTGCAGCAAACCGCCCTGTATGCCGGAGTACCAGCTACTGATTTACTCTTGGAAGAACGCAGCCGCAATACCCGCGAGAACGCCACATTCACCCAGGAATTACTCAGCCAAAACCCACAATTAAAGAACTTAGTCCTCATCACCTCTGCGTTTCACATGCGCCGGGCGAAGGGTTGTTTTGAAAAAGTGGGCCTGAAAACCGACACCTTCCCCGTCGATTTCCAGACCCATGACCGTAGCTTTCACCTGGACGATCTCTTGATTCCAAGTGCCGAGGCCTTGTATGATTGGGCCCGCCTTATTCATGAGTGGGTGGGGTACATCACCTATAAACTGCTGGGCTATTCCTGAGGCAAATCAACCCAGATGGTTTTCTGGTTCACAAACTCCCGGATGCCCAGGTAAGACAGTTCACGCCCGTAGCCCGATTTCTTCACGCCACCAAAGGGCAAAGCTGGGTCAGAGGCCACAATGGCATTCACAAACACGGCTCCGGCCTCTACCTGCTTTGCCAGTTCCTGTCCACGTTTAATGTCACCCGTCCAGATGGAACCCCCCAACCCGAAGGGAGAGTCGTTTGCGATCCGGATGGCGTCTTGGGCATCCTCGGCCACAAACACCAAAGCCACCGGCCCGAAGAACTCCTCTGTATAGGCTGGATTGCCCGGTTTAATGTCGGTGAGGATGGCAGGGTGGAAGAGGGCCTTCTCCGGGTCGGGCTGTCCGCCTTCCAGGTATAGCTTGGCACCAGCATCTACGGAGCGTTTCACCTGGTCGGTGAGTTCCTGGGCCAAATCCACGCGGGCCAATGGACCGTAATCAATATCCTCGTCTTCCAAAGGGTTGCCGGTGCGCTTTTTCTGCATGTTTTTAGAAAAAGCGGCCAAAAACTCCTCGGCAATAGGTTTCTCCAGGATGAACCGTTTGGCGGCAATGCAACTCTGGCCGGTATTGATGAGGCGGGCGTTGGCGGCTTTTTTGGCCACGGCTTCCACATCGGCATCGGCTAAAACCACGAAGGCATCGGAGCCGCCCAGTTCCAGCACGGTTTTCTTGATCTCGTTTCCGGCCACCGAGGCCACCTTCGCCCCGGCGCCTTCGCTACCGGTCAGCGTTACCGCTTTCACTCGGTCGTCTTTGATCAACTGCTCCACCTCTTTTGACCCGATGAGCAGCGACTGGAAGCATCCGTGGGGAAAGCCTACCTTGTCAAATACTTCCTGAATGGCCAGGGCACACTGCGGAACGTTGGAGGCGTGTTTCAGCAAGCCCACGTTTCCTGCCATAAGCGCCGGAGCCGCAAACCGAAACACCTGCCAGAAAGGAAAATTCCAGGGCATCACCGCCAGCACCGTACCCAAAGGCTCAAAGGAAATGAAACTGCGCACGGCACTGGTCCTGATCTCTTCGTCTTGCAGGAACTCCTCGGCATGTTGGGCATAGTAGTGGCACACCATGGCGCACTTGTTTATCTCGCCTCGGGCTTGCGCAAGGGGTTTCCCCATTTCAAGGGATATGGTGCGGGCGTAATAATCTGTGTTGCCGGCAAGTTCGTCACCGGCGCGTTGCATGAGGGTGGACCGTTGAAGGAAAGTAGTGGTGCGCCAGCTTTGGAAAGCCGCCTCGGCCCGTTGCAGGGTTTCTTCTATCTCCTGCGGCGAAGCTGCCTCAAAGGTTTTTTCTATCTGATTGGTATATGGATTGACCGTTTGGATGGGCATGGTTTTAATACTTTAGGCTTTGTACTTATTTGAGGGAAAGAGAATAACTTGCCAACGGGTTGTCCGTAGAAATACGCTCATGATACCAGCTGATGATCGGTCTCTTCAAAACATATTCTACCTAACTGTGTTAAAAGAGTTACGTAAGGGTAGGAACTTTCCCCCTGTGCCGCTTCAGTCATCACTGCCTTTAGGCCTAAAATTATAGTTGTTGGACTCAACCTTACATATTACTTCTGAAGAGGAGCTGGTGGCGCAATTGCGGGCGCAGGACCAGCGGGCTGTCACTCTTCTGTACCGTAACTACTCAGCGGCGCTTTACGGGGTAATCCTCCGGATTGTAAAGCAGGAGGAGGTAGCCGAAGATGTACTCCAGGAAAGCTTCGTGAAGATCTGGTCTGCTTTCCATACCTATGACGAGCAGAAAGGACGGCTCTTTACCTGGATGCTCAACATTTCCCGTAATTTAGCTATTGATAAAATCCGCTCAAAGCAATATCGCGTAGGTTCAAAAACGCAACCCATGGAGAACACCGTCACCTCTCACATGGTAAGCGCCGATGGTTTCAAACCAGATCACATTGGGTTGCAGGAAATGACAGAGCAGTTGAACCCAGACCAGAAAGTTATTATAGATTTGATGTACTTTAACGGTTTCACTCAAAGTGAGGTGGCCGAAGAGTTAAACATTCCGCTGGGAACGGTGAAAACCCGGGCTCGGATGGCCATCAAATTCTTGAGCAAATTAATCAAATAGCGTTGAATACACAGGAGTATATAGATTCAGGGATACTGGAGCTGTACGCAGCCGGTGGTCTCACGCCCTCAGAATACGAGCAGGTGGAGCGTATGGCTGCGCAGCACCCAGAGGTACACCAAGCCCTGGAGGAGTGCCTGCGCACCATGGAAGCCTATGCGCTCACCCACGCCAAAGCCCCGCGCCCTGAATTAGAAGATCAGATTTTACGGCAGTTGCAGGCCCAAACGATCAAACCTGAGGTAAATGCGGCTACTTCAGGAAAGGTGGTGCCCCTGAATACAGAGGCGGAAAACCATCCTTCGGAAACGAGTGGAACCCGTTGGTGGCAAATAGCCGCTGTGGTTCTGCTTTTGATCAGTGCCGCCGCTAACGTGTACCTGTACAGTAACCTTCAGGCCACCCGCCAGGAACTGGTGAGTGCGCAGCAAACCACCCGCCAGTATGCCTTGCAGGTAAACCAACTTGAAAACCGAAGCCTTTACTCAGAAAGCCTGTTGGGGGTTCTTCGGCACCCCAGGACCCAGGCGGTGCAACTGAAAGGTGTAACCCAACATCCCGAGGCCCAAGCCATCGTGTTCTGGAACCAGGAAACCAAGGAAGTGTATCTAGACCCTGCAAGGCTTCCGGCCGCCCCATCGGGTAAGCAGTACCAGCTTTGGGCGCTGGCCCAAGGCAAACCGATTGATGCCGGCATGGTTAAAACCTCTGATAGTACCTTACTCCGGATGAAGTCAATTGAAGAAGCCCAGGCCTTTGCTGTAACCTTGGAACCCGAGGGAGGCAGCGTAAATCCCACCCTGGAGGAAATGTACGTGATGGGCAACAGCAGCAGCAAGTAAGCCTTCCACAGGAAACCAGCAAATTGGATTAATAGAAAGTAGTTCTTGCCTGTTTTAAGACCCTTTTGTTAAAATGGGGCTCAAAGCAGGCAAGTTTTCTTTGAGAATGCGCGTACGTTCTGTAGGTTTATCTGCTCGCAGAAAGCTTAAGTATAAATTGTAAATGGGGAAACGTTTACTGCTCAATTTCCTGAAACCTGGCTCTAACCCCAATCCCGGAACTTACCTAGTAGGGGAAGCAGGAGAGAAGGACCGCTCTCAACCAAACGAACTTCTAATCTTAAGCACGCACCTGGTGTCCTCCTTAAATGCCGTCCAGTGGAACTGTGCTACAAACCATGATACAGAATTAAGAAAAAGCCAAACGGAGGAACCTTCCCCTAGGGTGTCATCGGTGCCGGCTGGTTTGGGTTTCCAATTACATACCCTATTTGCTAATGGATTGGTGGAAGGGTACTCACCCATTGTCCTGATCTTGGGAAACAACCCTGAAATTCCCTCTGAGTTGCTGGAAAAAGCTTTTGAAGAGTTGAACCAGAATGACCTTGTATTGGGGCCAACCACGTCAGGAGGTTATTACCTGTTGGGACTCAACTTTCTGGTGCCGGAACTATTCACTAACACTCACTGGAACTCAGACAAGATGTTGGAGTCCACCGTGGCTGCCGCCATGGAATTGAGCCTTCAAGTATCATTCTTGCCCACTTTACTAAACGAGAAAGCAGAAGAGGAAAACCAGTATTTGAGTACTTTTGAAAAAAAGCTAAGGCCAGATAAATAGCGCAATAATAAAAGACAGGATTTACTTAGCCACCCCGCTGTTCTCTGCCTGAACTTGCCGCTGAGGCGCGTCAGAACTTACTTTGCTTCTCCCTTGTTCTCAATCCATGGCAAAAGCCAATCCCAAGAGACCTCATGAAAAAACACTTAGATCCTTCTACCTTAGATTTTATCCGTGACCTTCGGCTGAACAACCAGCGCGATTGGTTTGAGGTGAACCGAAGCCGCTACGAAGCTGCTCGGCAGGATTTCATCTCATTTCTGAAAACCCTTCTGCAAGGAGCTTCCCAGTTTGAACCCGCTCTGGAAGGACAGGAACCAAAGGACCTCATGTTCCGGATTTACCGCGATGTGCGTTTCTCCAATGACAAACGTCCTTACAAAGACCATATCTGCGCCTACATGGCCGAAGGTGGCCGCAAAACCATTAACCCCGGATTCTACCTGCACATCAGCCCGAACGATGCCTCTTTTTTGGCTGGCGGCGTTTGGATGCCCCCGGCCCCTGAACTCAAGGCCATCAGGCAGGAGATTGACTACAACTATGAAGAACTGAAGGGGATCATCAACACCCCTGAGTTCCGCAAATATTACGCAGGAATAGCCGGCGAAAAACTGAAAACCACGCCCAAGGGCTATGAAAGCGACAACCCCGCCATTGACCTGCTTCGCCATAAAAGCTGGAACACCACCTACATGCTCACCGATGAAGTAGTCACCAGTGAACGCCTGTATGACGAGTGCCTGGCCGCTATGAAAGCCGTGAAGCCCCTGAACGATTTCTTCCTTCGGCCCATGAAGGAGCTGAAAGAACTCAAGGCCGAAGAAGTATAAAGGTGCTTTTAGGCTATTTTCAGGAAAATACCCCAAAAACAAGAAAGCGTCCCACACAATGGGGCGCTTTCTTGTTTTAACACTTGCCCAGGAAACTTCCCATATTGTGATACCGGATTTGTGATAAGGCTAAATAGTACCGATGTTTAGGAACTTTACCACCTATAAAATTAAAAGCAGGGCAAGTCTTTTCAATCAAAAACAAGTTGCTTGTTCCTGGCTTAAAATATATGTTAACTAAAGCGCTTTTCCGTTATGATATCCCTTAGCAAACGCTTCCTGCTTTTCTTAGTATGCCTGGCACCGGCCGGAGCCATGGCGCAAGCAATTCCAGATACCGACATCTATTTGGTGACGCTCAAAAGCCAAAAGGAAGGCCTGCAAGTGGGAGTTCCGACCAATATCACCCAGCGGCCCGGCTACGACAACCAACCCAGTTTCACCCCAGACGGCAAGTCTATTCTCTTTACCTCACAGCGTGAGGGGCAGCAGACCGATATTTTCCAGTATTTCCTGGCAGGGAAGACTACCCAACAACTGACCCAAACCCCCGAGGCCGAGTACTCTCCTTTGGTAACTCCAGACGGTAATTCTTTCTCGGTGGTGCGCGGAAAAGAACAGCACTTGTGGCGCTTTCCCTTGAAACCAGGAACCGGCCAGGCTACATCCTTGATGGAAATGCCGCAGTTGATCGGCTATCATGTCTGGTACAACCAGGATACTTTGCTGTTAGCGGCATTTCCAGAGCAACCTCCCATGAGCCTGTACCTGGCTGTACCTTCCACTAAAACTACCGTGAAACTGGAAGAATCGGTGGGCCGAAGCCTGCATAAGGTTCCTAAGAAAGCAGCGATCTCCTACCTGGTACCCCTTTCTGATTCTATAGCCGAGATCAAGCTTTGGAACCCCAAGACAGGCGAGAAGGAACTACTCATCCAGGCTCTGCCAGGAAGCCAGGATTATGCGTGGCTACCCGATGGCCGGCTGCTCATGGCCCAAGGCGCGAAACTCTTCGTCTACCGCCCCGGCACCGATCCCCGCTGGAAAGAAGTAGCCGATCTAAGTAAAAGCGGCATCAAAAACATCACCCGCCTGGCGGTAAGCCCTCAGGGAAACCACCTTTCCTTTGTAGCCAATCATTAGAAACTTCCTCTAAAAGAGAAATCCGCTTTGGGCCTGTTTTACAGAAAACAAGCCCAAAGCGGATTTCTCTTTTTAAAGCAGAGCCTTAAGGCTGCCGATAGATTTGGCCGCCTTTCATCACCAACTGTACTTTACGGATCGCCGCCACATCCTGGGTTGGATCTCCTGAGACCGATATCAAATCAGCGAGAAGGCCAGCCTTAACCATACCCAGGCGATTGTCCAGGTGAAATCGTTTGGCGTTACCTGAAGTAGAGGATCGCAGTACCTCCAGTGCGGGCATACCATAATTCACCATCAACTCCAGTTCGCGGGCATTGTCGCCGTGGGGGTAAACTCCCACATCGCCACCCATGACTATGGGTACTTTGGCGGCAAGGGCAGCCTTGAAGTTGGCCCGTTTTTGGGCGATGCGGGCTGGTTCAGGGTCTTGCCCTTTACGCCAGCCGTTGTATTGCAGAATGGCATCGCCGGCGGCAAGGGTAGGGCAGAGGGCCACATCTTTTTTGGCCATCAGTTTGAATACCTCCTGCGTAGCACCGTCCCCGTGCTCAATAGTTTCTACGCCGGCTTCCACGGCCCTGCGCATTCCTTCGGGGGTGCTGGCGTGAGCCACTACAGGTCGTCCACTACTAGAAGCAATCTCAACTATCAGTTTCAACTCGGCTAGGGTGAAGGTTGGCATGGCTTCACCGTTGGGTCCCCAACGGGAATCGGCGTAGACTTTCACCAGGTCGGCCCCTTTGCCTATTTGGTCGCGTACCACGCGGGTGATGGCATCAATTCCGTCGGCGGCCTCGGCTCCCTGCGGAACCTCGAAGGCGGGATCAAAGCCCTTGGGCCCGTAACTGCCCGTCGCGATCATTGCCTTGCCGGCCACCAACATCCGCGGTCCCGGGATAATGCCTTGGTCTATGGCTTGTTTCAATCCCACATCGGCGTACTCGGCACCTTCGGAACCAAGGTCACGAACGGTAGTGAAACCAGCCAGGAGCGTGTTTTTAGCGTGTACCGTGGCGCGGGCAACCCGCAGGGCATCGGCTTCTTTCAAGACCTGATCGTTCCAGGAGGTCTCGTTGTAAGGGTGCAGCAACAAGTGGGAATGTCCTTCTATGAGTCCGGGCATCAGGGTTTGGCCGGATAAGTCCAGAACTCGGGCATTCTGCGGAAGGGTGGTTGACTTGGCAGGTCCGGCGGAAAGGATTCGTTCGCCCTGCACCACTACTACCCAGTCTTTCTGCAGGATTTGTCCGTCAAAAACTTGGCTGGGCTTTAAGACAAACACCGAATCGGTTTTGGGCTTGTTTTGGGAAAATCCCTCTGAAAACGCCATCGCTACCAACAGAAGAGGCAACACTCCCTTCAGGAAACTTCCTTTGAAGAGCTTACACATACCATACCCCCTTCGCGATAAGTTGCACCTGACCCCCTACTTTCAGGTCAAAATGGTCACCGGCGGTTAAGCGGCCTTGCAGTTTTATGGTAGCGTTGCGGTTGATCTCATACCCTTGCTCCACCAGCAGGTCTAACTCCTCTTTCTGAAAATACCGATGCCGAAGCAGATAGGCAAGTAAACAGCCGTTGGCACTGCCTGTGGCGGCGTCTTCAATGACTTGGCCATTTTCCAGGGCCAGCATGCGGGCGTTTACCTGGTGTTCTGGGGAGTAGGTCTCAGGGCAGAAAAAGTAAAGCGCAACCGAGAGGCCATCTGGGCGCTGAGTTTTATACAATCCGTACTGCTGAAGAAAGGCCAGGAGTTTGGCGGGTTGCACCTGCAGTTGCTGAATATCGGTTAATCTCTTCAGCGGAACGATCAGGAAAGGCAATCCGGTAGATACTTCCTGCACCGGAAAATCAGGATGAATCGTGTCTGGGGAAACCCCGAGCAGGTGAGCCACGGCTTCTCGGGGAATAGGCTCCCCCAAGTTGGGTTGGATTTGCTGCATCATCAAAAAGGCTGGCTTTTCTACCTGATAGGAGAACGAAACGGGAATCTGGCCCACCTTCACCTGCAACCGGACCTCTGGTACCTGCTTCTGCAGCAGAACTTGCTGGATGACGAAGGCAGTGCCCAATGTAGGATGCCCGGCAAAAGGAACTTCGTATTCCACCGTGAAAATTCTGGTAGGAAAGGCATCGTCAACCGGTGTTTCAGACAAAATGAACGATGATTCGGCGAACCCAATTTCCTGAGTGATTTGCTGCATTTGCTCGGTGCTCAGGTTCTGGGATTGTAGAAACACAGCCAATTGGTTTCCCTTGTAAGGAGCATCGGCGAAGACGTCTACAATGTAGTAGGGTATGGTTTGCATGGCCGGAAGTTAACAAGTATCCGGCAGAAGAAATAGAACCATGGGCTTTGGACCTAGTTTTCAGAAAACAGATCAAAAACCAGACCGGTGTCTTCTGCCCTGGTTCGGGAAAGGAGACACCGGTCTGGTCTATGGTTTCTTTGGTTGTGCCATTAATGAATGGAGATGTTGCTATACCTGGATTGCACAAACATAAAGATTCCATAACCAATTAAGCCCAGCGCAACAATGGCTAATAAGAGATTCCCAAAGGGGGAGGTTTGTAGAAAGGAGAAGGCACTTTCGGTACCTCCGGCTTTATTGGGCTGCTGTAACCAGGCCGCTTTTACAAACAAGAAACCCACAATTCCGAAGACAATTCCTCGGGCAGAGAACCCCGCCTGACCGGCTTTTTTGAGGACATCAAACCGGTCACGGGGAAGTCCGGTAACATCCTTCATAAAGGACGCAGTAATACCTTTGTACAATTGATTTAGCCCTTTTCCTATAATAATTAACCCGATAATGATGGCCATATATTTACCGAAGGGTTTGTCTAGTAGGGTGGAAAGCATGTCCTTTTCCCGGGAGCCCCCACCACCAGATCCTCCTCCATCACCAGTGGCCATTTTGAAGGCGACAAAAGCAAGTGATCCGTAAAGTAATCCGCTAATAGCATAACCAATCCGCTTCAACATCCCTTTTGAATCAGAGCCTTTGTTCTCTGTGTCTTTAATAGCCTGAATGAATCTCCAAAGCGCATACCCCAACAAACCAACCGCTAAAATACCCAGTAAAAAACTACCTCCAGGGAAACTCTTTACCTGAAGAAGAGCATCTGAGTTAGAGGCTTTCTTACCACCCATTCCTAAAGCCGACATGGCAGTTAGCGCACCAACCAAAATGTATACTATACCTTTGGCTACATACCCTGCCTTGGCGAGCGATTCAATTTCATGCTTTCTTTGTCCGTTCATTTGATTGTTTGTTAATGTATTTAAAGGCGATAGTTGAAAGGTAATAACGTTTTAAGCTAAAATATTATGAGGTTATATAAATCCTTAATATGGTAACGTGTCTGTAAAAATTTGATTAGTTGTTTCTGTTCTAAAGCCTAATTGAACTAACGTTAAAAACAGTAGTTTACTAGAAGGACTTTTTATTAAATAATTAATTCACTAGTAATTAAATTAAAATTATTTAAAGCTCTTTTGCTTTCCTTGTGTATTGATAATGATATTAGCAAATACCTTTATGAACAGGCGTTGATTCCAATTTGAACCTTCTTGAACCACATCTTTAGAGATTCCTTAACTTAAAGTAAAGCATGGGGTTTGAAAGCATAATGCATTGAAAAGCAATCGGAAAATATTCTTGTTTAAATAAATTACTTTAGGTATGCTCTTGTTTTGGTGAAGAGGGTATCTAAGAACCTATTTGATCTGGTACTTCAAAGAATCTGTCCCTTACCAGAGATTTCTGGTGAAAGAACTTTTCTCTTCCTTAATAAATACGGACTAAGTTAATTGGAGTTGTTAACAGCAAGATTTAGGATGCTTAAAGTGTTAGGTGAAAACTAAGTTTTGGTTTATACTTTGCTGATGCTTGCTACCTTATATTTCTGATAGGAATACATACTGACTTAGGATGGACTCCAAATAAGGAAAGATTATAAGTATTTTGAATGAATATAATAAGATATGCTTTAATTTCTTATAAGATTAGGTATAATGTTTTGTATTTGCTTTAATATATTTAAATAAATACCCGTGAAGTTTTAATATTAAATAGTTATATTATTTTTTAGTTATAAATTAATTAAAACGATAATCATTGAGTTGTCTTACAAGACTTTTTTTATAAAATTTTTAAATGTATAGGGTATGCATATCTAAAAAACAACAAGTTTTTTATTGATTAAAGAGTACTATTTTTATTTAATTTAATTTCTAAATGAATTCTTAATGATGGTGAATGTAAAAGGATTAGCAGATACTATTGTTTTGTTCAACTAATTTGAAATAAGATATGATCTGTGTAAATAAATATTGCTTAAGCTTGGTGGTTGTATGGATTAAAATACACTTAAAGTAATTGTTATATATATTGGTTAAGATTGAAGTAAAATAGTAGATTCTATAATGTTTAGAAATATTTCGTAATTAAAGATATGGGATAATAATGTAGCAAATTTAATTGCATGTTTGGCTTTGGGAGGATGTAAGCTTAGAGATATTGAATTAAGTTATTTATTACTGGTTGGATTAAAATGGATTTTGGTAAACCTTGATTTTCCTTTTTGTTAAGTTGTTTATTTGGCGTTTTTTTGGAAAAATGCCAAATAAACAACTTATTCATAATCAGTTTTTCTTGAGTGAACTTGTTCTGTACATTCGGCGCTTTAAGTACATAATTAGAGGCAATTGTTTGTAGTATCCATTACAATAATGGAGTGCAGGGTGCTTTGATGGGTCAAAACTTTTTTAAAAGAACTTGCAGGGAAAGGAAGGAAATAATACATTTGTACCACAAAACGGGGAAGCGACCTTGTTTGTGCTTTGCGCACGTGGTGAAACTGGTAGACACGCCATCTTGAGGGGGTGGTGCCCTACGGGTGTGGGAGTTCGAATCTCCCCGCGCGCACTGATTAATTATGAAAGCCCTGTAACTTAGATAGTTACAGGGCTTTTTTGTTTTGGTGTGTGTAAAAGTGTGAGTATTTCAGATCAATTCCATAAGAATTTGAATATATTTTGGTAGGAATGCCTTAGGGTATGTGTCATTAGAATAGCACCTAATTTTTGATATAGCTTACATATTCCTTCAGGTTACCTTTCTTTATGGTTCCTCCATTCTCTAAACCCAACATTTTAAATTTTGGAGGCATTGATACGGAGACAAGCCCGGTTTCCTGTGTTCCTAAGACCAGCTGTAGGTAGATTGACGTCTTGGCTGCGTTTGGGAGCAGGTACACATAGGCGAAACTTGGTGTGCGGTTAAGGATGGCGTCCTCAATCTCCTTTGTTTCCATTATCCGGTAATTCAGTCCGTAGTTCTCCTGTATCTCCTGTTAACAGCCATCTGGGAAGCGGCAGCGAGGTGGAACTCTGAGGGGTTGGTGTGGGTTTCTCTGGGGACCAAACTACCCAGATGAACAGGAACGAGAACCATTTTTTGTTGCTGGGCCTCCTTCTCCGGGAGGCCAAAGAACACCAGTTAAAAAAGTCAAGCACCCAAGCCGCTTTTGACCTGCTGGATGAGATCAAGAAAACAATCTCCATAATTAACTGCGAAGATGAACAAGACGGGATAGCCCTTTTGGAGTTAGGGTCTGCCTCGAAGAACCTTTCGGTTGCCGAGGGTCTGCTATACCAAGGGAAGGTTACCCATGCGCTTACGCTCACAAAATTCAAATTGACTAAGCTTCTCAACAAAGCGCCTTTGTTTGGGCAACCGTAGGTATCTTTGCCCCTGTGAACGAATTCAAGGTATACTACATCAGAACCAAGCGTACAGAAAAGGCAGACTGGTACATGGCCGGCTTCCTTGAGCGGGATGGGGTGTACTTTGCCAAAGGCTACCTCTACTCCAAACTAGAGAGCAGGTACAGCAAGATCTTCGATGGGCAGGTGCACGGCGTAAAACCGGCCTTGGCGAAGCAGTTCCTGAATAAGCATCCGGGTATCAATGGCTATGCCTCCACCGGCTGGATGAACTATCTCAAGATTAGCGAGCGGTCTCCTTTTGGAGAGGACGTGATGGCCAGCTTTCGCAGTGCGCTTACTCTGTTTGAGGCGCAGTATGACCTCGCCCCGTAGTGGCTGCTGGTGTTTAGCGTGGCAAGGGGGAGGTAACAATAACTTAATTCCCTACATCCAAACTTAACACCCCAGCAACATGCCCTGCCCTACCTTTGGACTGTTAAAAATGGTTTTTGGGGAGATGGTGGTTCGTCTCCCTTTTTTTTGCCTAACTCTCCCCTTTTCTCCCCCGTAAAACAGATAGTTCAATGTAAGTCTTGTAATTGAAGGGAGGTTCTTGGGGAGCCTCCCTTTTGTTTTAACAAAAAGCCCCAATTCAAAACAATCGCTATCTTTGGGGAACTTCAAATAATTCTAAATGAATAGACTTTTACCTATATTCATGCTACTTCTTGTAGTATTCTCTTCTTGCAGCGACAATTTAAGCCAAAGTTACGAGGAAAAGGTGTCCCTTCTTCAAGGCAGGTGGAAGCAGGTGCAGCAAACCAGCGAGCTTTATGCTTCTAGTGGGGTCTACCTTAGGGGCAACAAAATGAAACTTACCGAAGATATAGCCCTGCTTGTTTTCAAAGATAATATCATGGGCTATTTAGCCAACACGTCTAGAAACGGAGAGCCCGTTCTTGTAGAGGGCACGCCCTACAAAGTCTCGGATGTCGAGGGACAAACAGTAATTGAAAAAGCAGGCGTCAGATACAAATTAGATTTAATCAACCGTTTCAATCTCCGTTTACGCCTTGAGGAACCCACCAAAGAGGGGAAAGTTGTTTGGATCCTTGATTACTCAAGGGTAAATAGCACCAAACCAACCACACCAGGTTTCAACTAACCAATAACCCTATACTAAATTCAATGAAAAGATTATTCCTCTTCCTGATGCTTGCAGCATTTTCAGGTTGTTCCAGTGACGATGAAGATGAAAAATCTCTAACTGTGGAGGGCACCAAAGCTCTCCTGCAGGAGAATGGCGAGAAGAGTCAATAAAGTTCGAAGAACTCACTCCTGACAGATCACGAATGGTAGTATGGTCCCACACCATCGATCACCTTTTGATATATACCGAAATGCTCTTCTCAAACAATTCCGTCATATCACACCATTACAATAAAACAAATGGCAATCCTGACTCCATTGTTCTGTCTTCAACGGAGGAATTAATACTTGTAGAAAGGGAAGTGAATAAGTACTTAATGCTTCAAGGCGTAGAGAAAAAAGTGATCAACTTGAACCGCGATAGTTTACAATTAATGGAGACAATCACTGGAAGGTACGAAGGCAATCCTAATATAGTGGAACAAACCACAACCTTCAGAAGAATCAACCAATAACCCTATTCCAATATTCAATGAAAAGATTACTACCCTTCTTACTTCTAGTTTCAGCCTTTTTCTGCGCATGTGACAACAAGGATGAAGGCAGTGACCTGACAGTTGATGAGGCCCATAGATTACTACAGGGTAAATGGATTGATTCCCGGGGGTGGGTGGAGACCTATGGTACAGACGGCAAGGTGCATAGTAAAAGTGAAACTAGAAGTGGGACAGTTATCCTTGAATTTGAGGGAGACACCCTGCGGGAAAGCCCTAATAAAGGCCCTGGTACAACAGGACCTTATTCACTTATGGACCGAGATTCTAACATATCCATCATCTTCTATAGGCAAGAACACGAAATAAGCAATCTGAAGATTGATAAGATGCGGCTCATATTCAGATATCCCCAAAGCGACCAACAAGTGATCACCATTACCGATTACCAAAGGATTGATTAATCCTATATCCTTTACTAAATCGAAATTCAATGAAAAGCCTGTTACCGCTATTGTTGCTATTCCTTGTGGTATTCACCGGATGCAAGGACGATAAGGAAGACGATACTTCACCCTTAGCAGAAACGAAAGCCTTGCTTCAGGGGAAATGGCGAACCGTTGCTGTGAAGGACAATGAGTATTCTCAAGACGGATCAACATTGATTAGCTCTACCACTAAGCCAGTAAATCATACAGAATTTATCTTTTCAGGCGGTTCTGTCATTTTCAACTATTACAATCCGACAGATAGCTCTGCGGTGTATTCCATTAAAGAAGAGTTAAAGCTAAGTGAGAGAACAGGCAACAGGTACTTAATGCTTAATGGGATAGACCACCAGATATCCTCCTTGATTCAGGACACTCTGAAACTATCGGCTAGATACACGAGGCCTCCCCACCTTCTAGAACAAACAACCACTTTTAGAAAATTAAACCACAATGAAGAAACTCCTACCCTTGTTGGTGTTATTAATTCTAGTATTCTCCGGTTGCGGAGATAAAGACGAGGAGGAGGTTACCCCAGAACCTACCGAGACCAAAGACCTCATAATTGGGCGATGGGTCGCTACTGGTGCCAAGGAGGAAGCAATCAGCTCACAGGGGCAAGTGGTGGAGACCCGGTCTCACCCCTCACACGGAGTTGAATTTGAGATAACCCAAACAAACCTGGATTCTTATATTGGTGACAAACTAACCTATCCAAATCCCTACACTTTAGAGGAAAGGCAGGGTAAGTTTTTTATTGTTATGAATAGGGCTGAATATGAGGTGGTGACAGTCACCAAAAAAGACCTAATGCTGCAGTATACCCAAGTCGAAACAAACGATTCTAAACTATTTATATATTTATACTTCACTCGTAAATAAACTTAAACCAATTTGAGATTCAATTGAAGCAGACCCAGCAAGGGACTGGTAGCGGGCGGAGGTGGGTTGAAGACAAAACTAGCCAGGTCCGGAGTGATGTTTACCTGATGTTGGAGGTGGTGCTGGGCGGTTCTGGTGAGCGGCATGTTTTGTTTCTTCAGGTGGATAAAAGGCTTGGTCATCATTCCGGTAACCTAGCGTTTAGCAGAAGGCGTGTGGGTGTCTCATTTTTACCGCATCCGGCACAAACGCCTCGCCTTTCCTGCCGTCCTCATCCATCCACTGCCAAGAATAGCGGCCATTCTTAAGCCAGCGGATAATGTCTTCATTGTCCTCTCTCCTTACATTGGTCCTGCTATCAGTATAAGCGAAGTAGATGACGAAAGCTAGGGCTTGTTCATGCTTGAAGGCAATCTCCTTTAAAGGGGTGGCGATGTCCTCCGGGTCAAAGAAACCAAGATGAGGGCGGCCCTCAGCGGTAATGCCGGCGTGCTTGCGGTGGTGCAGCATGGTATGTTTCTCCACCTCCATGGTGTTGAGCAGGATATGGATCTCGGCCTCTACCGTGGTTTAGGAGGTAGGCTGTTTCGTTTCTACCGGCTCTGGCTCTGGTATCCCGAAGAAGGAGCCTACTCAAGGCTGCTCAGAAATTGTGACATTATTCCCGAAGGACTGCTTTGGGATATTGAATGAAGGGTTTACTGAGGAAGGGGTGATTTGGAGCTGTAATGCGGTTTTCATATATTTGCGTGATTGATTATTGTAAGTATTTGATTGAGAGGATGGTTGCAACCTTCCTTTTCCGTTAGGCGGCAATCCCTAGAAAGCGCCTAACTTCTAATTCAGTGACCCTGTAGCCCTTTGATTTGCCTAGGGTAGGGGCCAGCTTGATCTTGCCGCTGTCTATGAGATTATCGGCCGTGGCCCGGCAGCACTCCAGGCGCTTGGCCAATTGGGGATGGTGTAGACCCTGTTCCTGATCTCCTCCTCCGCTAGCTTCCCCGCGAGTCTTTCTGCCGCCAGGTTGATGACTTCCTGCTGACCTTCCTCGTTGAGGACCAGCTTTGCCCCATTATGTGAAATAATGACTTCTGCCTTCATGTGTTTAGGGGATGATAGGGGCGAAGTGGTCTAATCTTAGAAGCAGCTTTGTGATGCGCTTTTTGGCCTTCTTTTCGGTGGCGTATCTGGGATTAGGGGTTTCCTTTAGTTTTGACAGGATGTAGTCGCTGAAAGCCTCGCATTGTGACGCCTCCATGCCCTCCCCTTTTTTTAATCTCTTCCACAGATAGGATGCGTTTTCGAAACTTAGAACCCCGTTTCTATAGCCTTCCTTGGCAATGACAGTAAGCCTGCAGGAATATCTGCAAGTTGTGGTAGAAAAGCATGGATTCTTTTTTCTACCACCTGAGCCCGTTTAACTTTCAGCGAGAACTTATATTCCTTAAGACGGTCCTGAAGGTTCCTGAACGCCGTAATAGAATCATATTGTGCTTTCAGCCCTTCGATATCAAGGGTGCCTAGCTTTTGGGTGACCTCTTCGGCCTTTTCTACTGTAAGGGTTCCATTCTTGACCATTTGATCAATATCAAACTGGATCAACTGAATCAAGGTATTTGTGGCAGAAGCAATTTGAGCGGCTTTTCTTTCTGCTTCCTTAGCTTCCATTTGGGCTATTTTGGCGTTCTGCTCCGCTACCAACTTTTGCAAGGCTTTCACCTGTTGTGATTCTTTGCTCACAACTGGAGTAGACTTTTTGAAGGGAGTTACTAATGTTCTGGGTTGGGTTATTTGGGTTTTCATGGCTTGAAATATTTTAGTTAAATTTTTGATTTTCTGTAACAACGACTTGTATATAGCGTTTAAAGATTATCTGCGGCGTCCTGCCGATGGTTACTTCAAGCACCCCCTAATTTTTTGAGTAGCTTTTCCTCAGCATCTCTTGCTGCCTTTGTCTCTGCGGCCAGCTTAATAGCCTCTGAGTAGATTTTATTCCCTTTTATCTCTCCGTTCACCACGTCATACACTCGCTGTCTACTTTTTAGGCCACATCGTTCACGCAGGATTTGCCCATAGTTCTCCGGCATTAGGTCTTTAAGCCGGGTTTGATTGGTGTTGCTTATGGTTATCATGGGACAATGATTTGGTGTATATTTGGTTATTCTCTAATTATTATTTCAAAAATTCGTCAAAATGGAAATAAGATACAACAAAGAGGAAAATTAATTTCCAATTTATAATATGGCTGTATTAACAGATAATGAAAAGTCTATAAGCGAGAGAGTTGTATCCCGCTATGAACTGCTTGGATACAATAAGATGAAGGCAGGTAAGACTGAGTTTGCTCAAGTCTTAGGTGTGAGTAATGCTAATCTAAGTAAGTATATGTCTTTAGATAGGCCCTTTCCAATTGATTCTATTGTCAAATTGGCAAATAAACATAATCAATTGTCTACAGATTTGATTCTATTCGGTAATGACCCCATTACTAGGGGCAGTGTTTTTGTTCCTTATGTAGAATGGCGTGATTTCCCTGATTATATTCAGCGATTGATTAATGGTGATACTAGTGAACCTAAAAACTTAATAAACTTTCCTTTTAGGCCTTATAATTGGGATGAAAGTCATCATAAAGAGAAATACTTAGATGAATTTGGATTTCCAAGCAATAGTTATACTGCAAAGAAGTTCAGGGCTTTTCAAAATTATACAAATAATATTACTTGAATACCTGCAGGCACAATTGTTCTTTGCTTCAGCACGAAGTCAGATTATAGTGATTTAATTAAAGGTAGGCCGTATTTTGTCTTAACTAAAGTAGAGACAACCACTGTAAGATTTGTTGAGCAGAGAGAAGGAAAGATTTACTTTGAAACAGACTTAACTGATGTAGATGGAATTGATTTCAATATTGATGATGTTTTAGAAATGTGGTTAGTAGTCAGCGCAATTGTGAGGGAATTTCCTAGGGCAACCATATATCCTTCCAAGAATCTATCATATAAACTTATGGACTTATCTAAGCAGTTAGATGAAATTTGACAAGAGTGGGATAAGGTTATTGGTATTAAGTAATTAAATCTTTTTACCCTCTTTCTTTAATATTTTACGGCTAGACTAAGCATCAAGGAGAGAGTTCCCTCTCCTTGAAATACTACTTGCTCAGCCAGAACACAGCCACCACAATCACCAGCAGCAGCCCCATCAATAGGTAACCGGTCCTATCCAGTTTCTCATCCTCTTCGCCCCCGAACATCAGGTGAGCTCATCCAAGAAAGCCTTTACAAGTCTCTTAATAAACCCCATTATGGCCAAGTATATCCAATGGTCAAATGGTTACAATTGCCTGACTCAGGTTTGATTCCAATAGGAATCGAGCTAAAGCTGTGTTGATAATCCATGGTTAAGTTGGGGAATAAAAAGGAGAGCAGTTCGCTCTCCTTCAATCCTACGATAATAAGTAATTCTTATTGAGCTTGCCGTTGCTTTAGAGAGCCTTTATTGGTCCTAAACATCAATCCAAGGGTCAAAGAGTTACCGCCTGCATGTTGTAGGTAGTATTGCCCACTTCTTCTCTCAAAATACTTTTGACTGTCAAAGTCACGGCGATAATTTAAAAAGAGGTAAGCGTTATTGAAGTAAAAGCCGAGTTCGGCGCCGCCAACAGGGGAGGCCATAATTGCCGGAGTCTCTATGATAGAGCCTGGCTCGTAGTTGTCCTTGTTATACTTGACCGGCACCACTGCAACATTCAAAGCCGCCCCGCCTTCCACAATCAATCTGACCTTAGAGGAAAGGGGTAGCTTATATCCAATCAAAGCTGGAATCTGGAGATAAGTCACTGTCTTGGGCTTGTTTTCATAAAAAGAGCTGCCCACATGGTCTGCTCCCTTGACAATACGGTTTGCCTCAAACTTCAATTGCAGAGACTTGTTTAGGTCAGTTGATAAAACTGCCCCGAATGTGTGATCCTTATGAGGGACATAGTCATCCCCGCCGCTTCTGCGAAGCTTAACCTCAGTGCCTTTAACTGAAAACTTAGTAATACCTCCTTTTATGCCGAGATAAGTCTTAGTGGTAAAAGGTGTATCCTGGCCATAGGATGCCTTGGATACTTCAAGTACTAATAGTAGCGAGTAGAATTTCTTCATTAAAGATAATTATAAATTCTTGAGTTTTTAATCAGTGGCAAATGTAGGTACTATAGTCCTAATGTTTTCTTCTGCCAGTATTGTTCTTTAACCTTTATAAATATTTAACTATGTCCAAACTACCAGAACATTTTATTTGGCTTAATTTCAAGTACCTGATCGAGCTCACTACATTATTTAGTCCTGATGTATTACATGCTGTTGATGAGTTAAATGCAGACATTACATTCCAGCACCTGGATGATGATGATGAACATGTTGGAGAGCCTGTTATAATAGGAGAACTGGAGCTTCTGTATTTTAATTTAGGATGGGTTAGAGCTAACCTTGTAGATCACATGTCTTTGGGTAGACCATACTCATCCAGTGAAGATGCTTTGATTGATATGAGGGTATGGAGAATCAAGGATAATATAAAGCAACAAATAGGGGGAGTCTCTAATGGCAATATTCTATTTGTAAATAAATTCATTATTTATCCTGAGTTTAGAAACCAGGGGCTTGGTGAAGAGGTGATGAGAGGGGTCATCAAGCACTTTGAATTCAAATGTGGCTATGTCGGGCTTAAGAGTACCCCTTTGCAGTGCTAGGCTGAGGACTTAACAATGAAGCATTATGGGTTTAGAAAAAGGTTGAGGCTTGATGATTTGGAGCAGAACCCTGAAAAGGCTCAAGTGAAACTCAATGAGTTCTTTGGAAGATGTGGTTTTACTGAGCTGGAAAGTCACCCTAATATATTTGTATTGAAAGTTCATTCAAAGAAGTAAAATAAGCGAACTAGGTACTTCTGGTCCATCTTCTCAAAGGCCCAAGTGCCTTGCTGTTTAAGAACTTGGTGGTATTTTTACTCTCCAACCTAACTTGGCTAAGGACCCTGCAATGAAACAACTGCTTCTACCTCTATCCTTAATCTTGCTATTTTTCGGCTGCCAGGAAGAGGATTCTCCCATAGAACCAGAAGGGCCCTGCCACATAAGCTTGGTCTCTTTCCCTAACTACTTCATCCCACATTCCTATGGTTACTACTTCAACGAGAAGGAGCAGCTTGAGCGCATCACCGTCAACTCGGTAGACTCCTTGAGCAAACCGCAATCCTATGACGTTCTTTTATCCTATGACAAGGACGGAAGATTGGTAAGGGAAGAATCAAAGGATGTAGCTTGGGAGAACATGTACAACGATAAGGGGCAGTTAACCCAGCAGAATAAGAGTGTCAACACTCCCCCTGGAAGACAGACATATGTTTATCTCCATAGTTTCAATTATCTGGGCCGGCTCTTCCTTACCTCCATCCACACGGCTGATATGTCATACGCCTTGTCCATTGCTACCTATGACTACAGCCCTGAAGGATTAGTGTATCAGATCATAAAAACAACTTATGCAGAGGAGGGGGAGTTGCCAGACCCTTCTAAAAAGTATGTGTACAGTGTCTATGTCACCTTTGATGGGAAGAAGAACCCATTTCCATCCTTACCAATCATGTCCTTGGGAGGGCATCCAGGATATGTTGATCAGCTTCCTCCAATGCTTTCGTCTGGAAACATCACCCGCTACAAATTAACCAGAAGGTTCCAATTCGGCGCAGGCTTCTCCGATTACTCGATCCGCTACACCTACGATGAAGAGGGATACCCTTTGGAATCTAACATTGTCCTTCCTGATGGATACATATTGAGTGATACAAAGCGCATCTTCACCTACTCCTGCAAATAAACTCTTCTGCTTCATGGTCATCTACAATAGCGGGTTCTTGATATTGGATTACGATCCAACCACAGACATTCTGACGGTCAGCTTTCCACCTGTAGACGATATTCTCTTTCCTGAGATCAGTAGGTCCTTTGGCCTGATCGTGGAGCATGCAAGGAATTACGACATCAAGAAGGTCCTGATTGATGCAAGGAATACACAGGTAGACCTGCAGGAGGTGGAGTTTGCTGTGGTTATTGAGGAGTTTGTCAGATATCTCTCCACCACAAGAGTGGAAAAGATAGCGCGCCTATCTTCCCCGAGCTTTTTCAGGGAGAATTTGGTTGAGAAAGTGTTTATGGAGAATCATAGCCATATTCAATTTCAAAGCTTCAATGACTCCGAAGTAGCAATTGAGTGGCTGAAGGGGTAACGATTAGGTCTTATCGTATCAATCTGCTTGCCAGAGAGCAAAGGTCTCGCTATTGGGTAGGGCCCGTATCTGTTTTCGCTTCCAGCACCTGTTCAATGTTGTCAGGGAGCACTGAAAGGAGGTTGTATCCAGTCTCTGCCTCAATAGCATCTACTGAGGTCCTGTAGGAGCCCCAGGAGGAGTTTATAGAGTTGATGTTAAGGGTATTCACAGCTATCACCCTGGTGCTGGAAGTGATCCTGGAAACATCATCCTCACCCTCGGGAAGGATTACCTTTACCTTCCAAATCTGGCTTGGCACAGTGACCCGCCCGTTGTCAATCGTGTTCTTGGCTCCCATGCTGCCCGTTCCTCCCACACCGTAGCTTCCCATGATGACATAGACTTCGTTTCCGTCCTGCACCAGATCGCGCGTGTAGTCCTCCAGCCTTGCCCAGGTCTGCTGGTTGTAGTTGGATGCCTGGGGAATCATGTTGGGCATCAGAAAGGAAGCGGAGTTGTCCTGAAAAGACCTAGTTCTGTCCGCAGAAGGGGTGTTGTGGCCTCTGTCAAAGACGCTTCCTGTATAGCTGCTGGCCGTCACCCGGTACCAACCGATAGGCAGGGAACTGTCCGGTGAGAAATCGTCTTGCCGGGGAACGCTACCCATCCAATCTTGGGTCAAATGCCAACTTACCCAATTGGGGGTGCCTCTATTCCTACTGTATGACAAGGCATACTGGGGCTTTCCCATCAGGTAATTGTTGGAGTTGCTTATGTCGGTGGTGGCGTTGCTCGGGTTACCAAACGTAAGGTGCTCACTGTAAATTTGGTCAGGGCTCTTTTTTGGTACTACCTCGGTCTCCTTACAGCCGGCAAGAACAAGGAGCAATAGGGTAAGGCTGGTAAGGTAGTTTCTCTTATGCTTAACCTTTGGTGATGACATGCGATAAGAGTTTACTAAACTAATCCATGAACAGAGCAGAAGTATGGATGATGTTTTGTAATTAGAGGTTAAATATCCTTAATTTTTGATTGGTGTAAACTGAATGGTTTCTGCATTTTTATGATAACATTGTAAGCAAGTCTTAACATCGCTTTAATGGTGTTATATTTTGTTGAATTAGGTAAAAAGCCTTGTATAGTTCATGAAATCTATACAAGGCTTTTAGATTTATAAATTTTTATTCAATAAATTAATTCCTGCATTCAGAAGCATTTTAGAAAACTCCATTCCATTGACTAATTGAATTTGGTTTTCTTTAGCAAGGTTTTCTGCCCTTGAATCAAACTTGCTTGCTGTAGTTATTACCCATGCAATTTTATTATAACCATCAGCAATACTTTCCTTGTTAGTTTTGTAGTCAAGCACTTGAGTAGTTCCCCATTCATTAATTTGCCCTGTTTGGAATTTTGCTTGAATGTAAATTATTAGTTTAATGTTTTCAAAAACAGCTACTATATCTGCATCACCCTCTTTGTTGCTTTCATTTTTTGCAGGAATAGTAACCTCGTTTGCCCCAATAGTTTTGAAGTATGTTTTTACTAGCTTCTCAAATTTGTCGGGATTTAATTCACTTTTGATGGATTCTAAAACTAATCCCGCTGTTTTTTCAACTATTATAGAATGTAGATGGATTGGTTTATTCTTTTTATAGTTATCAATGCTATTCTCAATGCTATTTTTTAAGTCATCAATCTGAGCATTTGTTTGTCTGATCTTCATTCTTGAAGTCAGCTTCGAGTCAGCAAACTTGTCTCTGGGAATGTTTTTGTAGAGAACGTTAACCTTTCTGGCAAAGCCAAGATCATAACATGACCCATCTTCTTTTAGTAACAAATTGCTATTTGTGAAAACCTTTTTTTTATCCCAAGTTGTTAAACCATCAGAATAGGTTTCACCAATGATAAAGGGTTTTTCATCAATTATTTCGCAAACGTAAAACGTCCCCCAACTAGGGACAATGACTATATCTCCCTTATTGAATTTTAAGAAGTTCCATAGGTTATGTCTTGTCCTAGGGACAGTATTCCAAACTTCCTTAAACTTTGAATTGAAGGAATTCCAATAATTCTTCAAGACTTGATCAATAATGTCGTTACTTGTCAGGTCTGAGAATCCAATGGTAAGATATCCCTTGTCTTGTAATGGATATGATAACTCAGCCATGTGAGATATCCGGTGTAGCCAATAGTGCATTAGGTGTTCTTGAGAAATTAAATTGTGAGTAAATGTAAGTTTCAATGGTATTGGAATTTGTAATCTTTAGTTTCCCACCAACCAATGGTTAATCATTAATAATCAATTAATTTGAAGCAGTTACTATTTTTTTGTCGATTATAAGAGATGATGCATGATCCAGAAAAATCGAAAAAGAGTAAAATGCGGCCTATCCAATATTTAGCCTGCCTCAAAAAGTAAAGTCTTTGGATTACTCAAAGTCATAATCGTTGGGGCTTGTGTTCAAGAAATACAACACATGATTCCCGCCAGACTAGGCCGATGCTTTGCATCTGGGTGATCTAAAAGTGGTGAAGTTATCCGGCTCCTGAAGCATAAATTGGTAAAACTTAGACCTATTCTCTCTTAGGTTTTTTGTTCACGGTTAGTTCCTTCAAGTTTGACCCAGGCACTCAGCCATTACCTCTTCCGGTACATTTCTTAGGAACATGGAAATGATTGATTTCAGAAGAAAGGCACTGCCAAACGTGAGCCCTCTTTTTAACCTGTTGATGCTCTCCTCTAGGTACTGGAGGCAGTACCCAATCATTTTTGCTGTCTGCTGATCGCAGTAATCGTTATTTGAGAAGCAGATCAATAAACCCCGCGTTTCTTGCATGTAGCAGAAAAGGTCAGAGGAAGTCTCTGGTCCTTCCATTTGGATACTCTCCACTTTATCTTTAATCCCTATTAATTGCTCAATACAGGAGAGCTCAGATTCCATTTCTTGTGTTAATGTTCATTAGTGAATTTGAACGAGCCTTTCAAATGGCTCTTCCCATCCCAATCCACCCTTGTTAGCCAACAGAAAAGGACCTTTTGATTTGTTAGAAGCTTACAAATGGCAGTTGGAGTACCAGAATTACTGCTGCTCCAAATACTCTAACTTATGGGTGGTGTCGTCAAAATATATCTCTATGGGATATCCTGATTGGTTATAGATATAGGAAAGTTTAGACTCCAGAGTGGGTGCGTATTTGACGCTAACGGGATTGTTGGGGCTGAGATGGTAAATGAAGCTATTGAGATAAGAATGGGGAAGCCCATAAGGGGCAATGATAGAACCCAATTGATAGAAGGGGTTTTTCTTATCGTCGTAGCTGATAGCCATGTCAAGGAAAGGATCCTCCCTGGCGCCTGAAACCGAAAGTGGGTGTAAGCGGTAGCGGACCACGTTGCCCTTGCCGTCATATTCCAAGACATGCTCAGACTGGGGGGCTGCCGATGCTCTGTTGCCGGATAGAACTGATGCGCCCCTGGCCATCATAGGATAAGGAGTAGGTGATAGAGTAATAATAATCCGAAGGGGTTTTAAGCCAATGGGTGGTTGAGGTTACCTGGGATATCCTCCCGTTTGCATCATAGGTTATTTCGTTCCGCCTGTCAATCATCGTTGAGGGGCTCGGGTTTTGGTAAGGATCAAGTATAGAAATCATCCAGGACAGACGGGCAAGGTTGTCATATTCATGCACGGCATTTACGATAAGCTTGCTGTTGATATCCATCTCTTTATAATATCTGAGGAGTCCTTCATGATAGTCGAAGGTAGCGGTTAACTAATATCCGGGGCGCTCGGTGCCCGTGGCCGTCAACTTGGAAAGGTGCATTAGCTCAGGTAAGGGCATAGCTTACTCCTCTGCCTTATCATCGGAGCAGGAGATGGCCGCAAAAGACAGAAGCAAGAGGGCAAGAAATGGTAGAATGTTTTTCATGTGGTTTGTTGAGGTTCGCCTATGAATGCAATGCATTAATTCTCATCCAAGCTTCATGGCCAAAGCATGAAGAGAACAACTAAATGGGGTGAAATATAAGACATTTATTTTTGACCCAATCTATCAAAAGCTGTCGGCAGCCATGGCAAACTGCTCCCTCTTCAATTACCTCCTTTTGGATTAGTCTGGTGTGATCCTGTTTGGGATCGAAGCAAAGACCTAATGCTTTTCAGATTTTTAAAGCCAAAAATCAATCAAGTGAAATTAAGGAGGTATTGCTTTAGTTCGAATCCGCTCGTTACATCAACCCCTTTTTTAAACCTGATCTTGGTTCGATTCCATTTGGGATCGAACCAATGTTGCTTTGATAAATAATAAGTTATGTTAGTTGGGCCTATTTCCCCGATCTCGAAGATTAATCAGCTGTCAACGTGTTCTGAGTAGATGTTCTCCTAGGGGGGCTAGGTTCTTTCCCGTTGAGATTAGAGTAAAACGGTGTTAGATTGTCAGTTTTATGTGTTAGTTCCTAGGTCACATCCTTGAACGGCTCATTAAATTTTAACTTTACTAGGGATAAAATAATTTAATTGGTATATTCTCCATCTATTAATTAGAATAATTAAAATACAATTTATGGAAAATATTAATATCGAAAAGTTAAAAGATTATATACGTTGTCATTTGCCTTTGATTTTGGGGGTCTTAGGAATCATATTTTTGTGGGCAGGAGAATTCTTAGATGGTTTAAAAGGAACATACGATTGGAGTGAAGGCTTAAGAAAAGCATCTAGATATGCTTTCAAAACAGGAGGTGTTACAATTTTGACTTCAGGGGTATTTGCTGCTGTACTTAAATCATTCCAGTATTCTGGTGTTTTCAGGGAAGAGATAGAAAAAGTAGTTTTTGGTAATCACTTCCTTGAAAGGAGAAAAGATCTGCCTGAATTGTGGAAAAATATAACCAATGCTGTGTACCAAAGTAAATTCCCTGATGTATCTAATGATATAAACGAAATGATATTTTCAACTTACCTGCCAAGAGATAAAAAATATTATTATAGAAACTTTCATGTGACAATTGACATTTCAAAATTGGAACAAAATGGAATGATTACATATAAACAGGCCTCACGTTATGAGATTATTCCAGCTCATGGATTGAATAATATAGACCTTGATATTTATGCTACTATAGATGTAAAGGGGAAGTTTTTTAAAAATGGCATCACCTCTTACAAAATAGATGGCAATGAATATAAGTTAGATGGCAATGAATATGTAAATGACTCAGCTAATTCAGCAACAAATAAAGTTCATGGGCAGATAGAACATAAAACTAAAAAGATTGGCCAAGTTGAAAGGCACGAATACACTATCAAAACAAAATTAACTGGAAAAAAAGTATATTCGGTAGAGAAAATTGAGGAAAGGGCATATTCAATTAAGGAAGATAACATAAAAATTTTTCGTGTAGGTACATTTACCAAGGGTATGGAAGTCAATGTTTTCTTTCCTAGGAATATGTGTGTATACTTTTTTGATATAGGCGTAATTGAAGAATTCAAGTCTGAGAACGATCAAGTTAGTAACCACTTAAAAAAAGTTCACAAAGACGGAGTTATACTACCTCAACAGGGTTGGGGGTTATATTTTATAAGAAAATGAAATAATCCGTTAAAAGTTAAAACTTTTTCGTTTATTGGTTGTTATATATTTAGTAGTAGGTCCTAAGTATCAGCTTGAAAGCACGAATTTCAACATTATAAACTTAATTTGTCATGGTTACAAGGATAAAAGAATTAGTTTAACAAATGGTTGAGGACAAGTTGTCTGGGACTAAACGGGAGATTCTACATGTTTATGTAAGTCTTTACTTTTTAGCTATTCGCTCAAACGCTGCCAGCGTCTTGGCAAACTGCTCCCGGTCAGCGTTCCTCACATAGATCCGGGTAGACCTCGGGTCATCATGACCCAGCACGTCCTGCACAGTCCGATCATTGGCGCCTCCCTCAAACAGGTTTGTGGCACAGGTCGCTCGGCAGCGGTGACAGCTGGCCAGCTCCCACTTCTCAAAGGATTTCTCCACCCGTTTCCCGTGTTTGTAACGCACCCGCTTCACAGGAGCCTTGATACCAGCCAACCGGCATACCTCCTTTAAGGCTTCGTTCAGCTTCTGGTTGGAAGGGACGGGGAGGAGCTTCTTCTGTTTCCCTTGGTACTTGGCCACGATGGCCGCGGCCTCCTGGTCCAGCGCTACCCGGCAGGGGAACTCTCTCTGCTTGCCTCCCTTGATCTGGTAGTACTCCAGCACCTTCACCGCTTGGCCTCCCGGAAGGTCAAAGTCATACACGTTGCTGGGGTCCAGGTTGTGCAGGTCTGACCACCTAGGTCCTGTCTTGAAGATGAACACCATCAGGTCCTTGGCGAGGCTCAGAGAGGCCCTACGCGCTCTTAGGTCCTGTGAGCGTAGTTCCTTGCTCTTTTCCCCTGCTTCCTTTGGTAGGCCTGCAAGGGCCTCCGCTGAGGCGGTCTCCGGATCGAAGGCAGCGATCTTCGCCTGCTCTTCCCGGGTGAACACGATGCCCGCCGAGCTCTTGGTGGCGGCAATGTCCAGCCAGTCCAGCCCGTGCACGTTGATGCCTGCCTGGGTAAGGGTGCTTTTGATGCACCCGATGTGTTTGGCCGCGGTTCGGTCAAAGATCTCTTCGGTTTCGGCTAGGTATTCATGGTAGTCGGCAATGAAGGCCTCGTTGATCACGGAAGGGGTGAAGCCTTCGCCGGCGAACTTCTCCAAGTGCTCCACCACCGTGCGGCCATTCTTAAGGTGCTTCTCGGATACCCGGCCCCGGTTGTTCTTGGCCCACACCTCATACCAATCCCGGAAGGTGACGGGTTCATGATGGGTTCCTTTGGCGTTTTCCTGCTCCCTGAGGAGTTTCTCGGGCTGCAGTTCTTCCAGTACCTTAGCCCTGAGTTGTTCCTTCAGGAGCTTCCTTTTGGCTACCCTGGCGGCTTCCAGTTTCTCGCCCACCAAAAGCTCAAATCGGCGCAGGTGGTTGTTGATCACCTTGAAGTTCTTTTGCTTGGAGCCCACCTTCTGGCCTTCCTTGCTGAAGTGGGCCCCGCCAGGCAGGAGTAACCCGTGGACATCCGGAGCTCGTGCCGGTCAGTGATGGGGTCCCGAAGCCAAGGTGACCGGATCTCGGCATAAATTGCCTGCTCGCCGTTTTTGTTTACCTTCGTGTGCAGATAAAACCGAGTTTCCATTGAGTATGCAAGGCTAGTGTGCGTGATGGTGTGCGTGATTCTCCCTGAATCCATAGTAATTTATGGATAATAAAGCAGGCAGGAAAGCCAATTAAAGGTCTTTGTTTCCTAAAGAGTTATATAGAATAACAAAGGTTCGAATCTCCCCGCGCGCACTGTTGATTTAAGCCTTGTAACTTAAAGAGTTACAAGGCTTTTTCTTTTTTGTGTTAAATGAGGGTGAATACCTTGGGTATTTGCTGGATCGCTGTTCAAACTTGAAGAATGATTAAGAAACTGAACAAGGTATTGTTGATTGACGATGACGAAGTCACTACTTTTTTGAATTCCCGGCTTATAAGTAAAATGGGCATTGCAGAGGAAATTCTAACTGCCAGAGATGGAAAAGAGGCCTCCCAAATGTTGCTTGACACCTGTTGTGCAAAAGAAGTGGGCAGTTGTATATTGGACCTTGTTGTGGTGGACATCAACATGCCTGTTATGGACGGCTTCGAATTCCTGGAGGCTTACGCCTCAATGCACTTAGGCTGCTCTCCCAAAGTGGTCCTTTTGTCCTCTTCCTCTGATCCGAGGGATATTGAAAAAGCAAAGGAATTTAACTTGCTTGGTATCATCCCTAAGCCTTTAATGGAGGAAGCCCTAAATTCTCTTTTGGCAGAATTTTGCCAAAACTAATCCAGTTGCTGCTTGTCTCCAATTTCTTCAAACTGGTAAGATTTGCCACGGTTTTATATTACGACAAGATACATTCAACGAGCCGTTAGATTAATTCATCGGCCATAAAGGACTTTTCAACTAGTCTAGGTTTCTGAATTGGTACCTTGGTTTTAGATTTAGGAAAGTTTCCTAACATGGTCATTCTCAAAAATTGGTTAATCACCATCAGCTACGAACCAGCCGACGACATCATGTTCGCCAAACTTCCCAACGTGGAAGAGTTTGGTGCAAGGGAGCTAAAGCATGCTCTTGAAGTAGTGTCCGAGAATGTAGTGAGTTATGTCGTTAAGAACCTTCTCCTGGATTCTAGTGATGTTTCCGTAGTTAAAATGGAGGATAGGGTGTACCATGCTACCGTGAAGGACTTTATCTTAAAACTTACCTCCACCCAGCTTGAGCGATTGGCAAGGCTGAACAACTCTATTCAGAACCTTGAATCACGAGCTGTGTCAACCGTCACTGAAATTTTCCATCAAGAAAACTCCAAAATTCAGTTCAGGGCCTTCAACGATAAAGAAGCTGCAATGGATTGGCTGCGAACTCCTAAGTTTACCGACCCTCTCTAAGGCAATCTTATTCCTAACACGAAGAAACCTACTTATTGCGCCTTAATTCCTTACAGCGCGTTCTTAAAGCTATTTAGCCCATCCTTCTGGTAGGTGACCTTCCCGTGGGTTCCCGTTGTTCTTTATCGACCCGAAGCATCTCAAGGTAATCCTGTCTTCTTGCCTAAATGATTTCTGGCTTTTGGGATGACTGGGCTTATGCTTTGCTACATAGAAAACATCTTTATATTAATCAATCCATCCGAGGTTTCCATGAGAAAGCATTGTTTTCTTCCCTTGTTGTTCCTTCTTGCTTTGGTGTCTTGTAAAGATGAAGATCCAGTTCCTCTTAGCAAACAAATCCTTGGCGAATGGAAAGAAAACCGCACAACATCCATCTTTTTTGATCAGGCTAATCGGGAGTTATACCGGGAAGTACACGGCCTTAATGGGAAGTACGTATTCGGGGAGACCACCTTTGGAACATATAAGGTCACTATTTCGCCGAATAGCTACTATATCGTAAGAGAAAACGGCAAGGACTACCTCGTCCTTGAGAACAGCCCGGTAGAAAAGTATTTGCTTAAGATAAGAGGGGGTGTGATGACATGGTCTTGGGAGAATTACCAATCGCAGTACTATGACCCTTCCACAGACGAACTTAAACCTTCGGTTCGCCAAAGCGTCTCAGTGGAGTTCATAAGGTTGGAGTAGCCCCTTGAAGAAATGGGTTGTAACCCTTGGATTTATATTGGCTTAGACTAAGCCGTCTTCCTTGAAAAACAGAGAAGTCCTTTGGAACACCAAAGGACTTCTCTGTTTTAGGCTTGAATTAAGCAAACCAGGCCTAAAACGATTACTATGTAGTTGTTAGAATTGCTTAAAAGGATTTTCCGGCTTCACCAGGAGGACCTTTTCTCGTTCTACTATTACAGAGCCTGGTGTGGCTCCTTTGGCTTTACGGACGTACTTTTTTGGGGTGTACAGAACCGGACAGAGGCTATCGCTTTTCCGCTTGGAGTAAAAGGCCGCCAACTGGGCTGCCGTTTGAATCACGGGCAGGGGAAACGTTTTTCCGGATTGGAATTTGATGACTACATGAGAGCCAGGAACATCTTTGGCGTGCAGCCAAAGGTCATCTTTGTGGGTGTGTTTTAGGGTCAGCTTGTCGTTTGCCTTAGCGTTTTTGCCTACCAGAATTTTAAACCCCATGGTTTCGAAGGTATGATAGGGTAACTCCACCTGGCTCACGGCCTGGGTAGGGGTGTACTGTTTCAGAAATTGCCGTAGCTGTGGGGCGTTCCCCAGGCTTTCCAGTTCCTGTAATTGGCGGGTAAGGCGTTCTACTTCTTCTTCCTTGCGGGTGGATCTTTCTTCCAGGAGTTGGAGTTCTATCTTTTGGTTTTTGGCTTTTCGGTAAAGCCGCTCGGCCGTTTTCTGGGGCGTTTCTGTAGCGCTGAGTTTAATCACCCGGTTGGCATCAGTGTAGAAGTCATATAATTCCACTTCTTTGCTGCCCGCTGGGATGTTGGTGAGATTGGCCATGATCACATCAGCGGTTTGGGAATAGGGGGTGCCGTGGTGCCACTTTTCTAACTGCTCCTGAATCTGCCACCAGATCTTCTGAGCACCCTCCAGTTGTCGGCTAATTTGACGGTGGGTGGCGGCATAGTTCTTCTGGAAGTACTCTTGTGCCCGATATTGGGGTACAAAGGCGTTAAGGGCCGTAATTGGGTCAGAAAAGGAATCCAAGATGTCTCCTAAAGGAAGAAGCGAAAGCCGGAGGAGCTTATTGATAGTAATAAGTTGATAGGAGGGAGGATTCTCTAATAGGGAAAGCATCTCCTGTACCATTTCCCATTGTTGGGCTGGGTTTTGGTTTTCATAGCCTTTTTCCTGCAAATACAGCCAGGGAACATCCCCTAGGGTAGGCAGCAGTTTCCGGAGGTTTAGAGGAGCCTGGAGAAAAGCCTCCTTTTCCAGGTGCCAAGGTTGGTCCATCTGCCGGTAGTCCAGCTCCAGGTCTTTGGAAAGCTTCTTATGAAACAACTCCACTGCCTCATCTTCCACAAACAAAACCACATTAGACCGGTTACCAAAGAGTTTGAACAGCAGCACTCGATGGTTCGAGAACCTGATATAAAAGCTCCGTTCCTGTTGGTGTACGCGTACCTCCTGCACTTCTTCTCCAATAAGCGCAGAAAACAGATCCACGGAATTTTGCCGAGCCCGATTAAAGTTCTGCGGAAATTGCAGGCTGGAAAAAGTGGATGTCTGAATGGCTTTAATATAGAACTCGCGCTCCCCTTGGTAAAAAGCTAGCATCAGCTCGTCTTTTTCCTGGCTGAAAGCTGCTTGCAGGGTAAAGCCGCGTAGCTCTGAGTCAAGCTTATAGGCTAATTTCCGTAAAAAGAAGTAATTCTGATGCACGGTTATAAGGTAAGGGCGAGCCCGTCATAGGCCAGCTTCGCAAAGGAAGGCAATTCCTTTTCCACTACCCGGTGCAGCCCCAGTAAATGACTGATGTGGGTTAAATAGGCTTGCTCCGGTTCCAGTTCCTCCAATACTGCCAAAGCTTCAGAAAGGGAGAAGTGGGAAATATGCGGCTCTTTGCGAAGGGCGTTTAAGACCACAATTTTTGAGCCTTTGATTTTTTTCTTCTCCGTTTCTGAGATGTAATTGGCATCGGTGATGTAGGTGAAATCCCCGATCCGGAAGCCGAACACCGGCAACCGGTGGTGCAATACATTTATAGGGGTGATGGTGATGCCGTGGACCTGAAAGGGTTCATTCTGGATAGGGTTCAATTCAACCCGGGGCACCCCGGGGTACGTTTTGTTGGTGAAGATGTAGCTGAATTCCTGCTGTAACTGATTAAGGACCCGCTGATCGGCGTACAGGGGCATGTCAATGTGCTGCATGAAATTGAAAGCCCTGATGTCATCCAAACCAGCGGTGTGGTCTTTGTGTTCGTGGGTAAAAAGTACGGCGTCTACCCGTTTCACCCGCTCACGCAGCATCTGCTGCCTGAAATCAGGTCCTGCATCAATGATCAGAGATTTTCCGTCTACCTCCACCAGAATAGAAACCCGCAGCCGCTTGTCTCTGTAATCTAAGGAACGGCAAACCTCGCATTCGCACCCAATGACGGGTACGCCCTGAGAGGTGCCAGATCCTAAGAAGGTTATTTTCACGCAGACGTTATAGTTTGGTGTTTGATGGCCAGGTACAGCTCCTGACTTTCAGGGCGCAGACTCTCCGGACGTAAGTCCACCGCCCGGAGAATCTCCACCAGACAGTTGATTTTCCCTTCCAAAGGGAAATATTTATTCACTACCGCTACTTTGGTGTCCTTCAAAATACAGAAACCTGATTTAAAGGTACCCTTCTCATATCGCAGCATGTACTCAGACTCTGCAAAAATATCTTCTAACCGGTTTAAAAAGGGCCGGGTATATTTCAGCTGCATATGTTATTTTAAATTGAAGACGTCTTAGTGCACGTATTCCTTTACGGTCTGCACCAGCATGTCAAAGTCCAGAGGCTTAGGGAGGTACGCGTTGATACCCGCTTCTTTGAATTGTTCTAATGTGTAGTTGTTCGCATTACCCGTAACAGCAATAATGGGAATTTGAGCGATCTGCGGATCCTGGTTGGCGCGAATCTCACGGGTGCATTCCATTCCGTTTTTTACCGGAATGTTCAAATCCATTAGGATAGCGTCTATTTTCTGATCCTGCACCTTTTTTAGAACTTCTCCGCCGTTCTTGGCCGACACTACCGTGTAGTTCTGCAGTTCTAGGATTTTCTTGGTAAGGTTCAGAATCACAGAGCTATCCTCTGCAATCAAAATGGTTTTAGACTCGGCCATGGCTAGTTCGATAAGATTTTATTTCGATAGTTTGCTCTAAAATTAGTAAAACTTGACTCTAAATCAGAAAAGGTGGTGTCAACAAATGTGAATTTCCCTTTTTTAATGTCGTGCTCCAGTTCTTGGGCAAGGGTAGATACAGAGTCAAGGCCCAAGGTGGAGGCTGTCCCCTTGATTTGATGCAGTGTACTTAAAATACTCTCATAATGTTGTGCGTCCACTTCTTTTTTGGCTTCTTCCAATAATTCAGAGGTTTCTTCCTCAAAATCAACGTACAACTGCAGGGCAAACTCGTCTCCGCCTATGCTTCTGAGTTGCTCTACCACGCTCATATCCAGCGCAAAGTCGGCACTTTCAGGCACCGTATTTAGATCAGAAATATTTTCATCTGGTTGGGTTTCTGCGGGTACTCCGTTGCCCAGCCATTTCATAATCCGGTCATGCAGGTCTGCAATCTTAACCGGTTTAGAGATATAATCGTCCAGTCCTTTGTTCAGAAACTTCTCTGCATCATCTTTCATGGAGTATGCCGTCATGGCCACAATAGGCGGACAATCAACCCCTAAAAGCTTTTTAAGCTCGTGCGTAGCGGTGACTCCGTCCATCTCGGGCATCTGAATGTCCATGAAGATGAGGTCGTAGGTTTTATTGGTGGCTTTCTCAATAGCCTCATAGCCATTAGAAGCAACGTCAGCGTGGCAACCCATTCGTTCCAGAAGTTTTAACGCTACTTTCTGGTTTATTTGGTTGTCATCTACCAGGAGCAATACCGGCTCGGGATCAAAGGTGCCCACTTCTTCCAGTTCCTTGGATAGCTGGAGCTGCTCATGGATCTGGTTGATGTTCTCAGCTTCCTGGCATTTGATGGTAAACCAGAACGTACTTCCTTTCCCGGCCTGAGACTCTACGCCAATCTCACCGCCCAATAGTTCGCTTAGTTGTTTAGAGATTGCCAGCCCCAGCCCGGTTCCTCCGAAGGTTTTAGAAGAGGAGTTATCCAACTGAGTAAAATTGGTGAAAAGTAACTGTATATCTTCTTCACTGATGCCAATTCCAGAGTCTTTCACCCGGAATATGAGTTTATGCGCCTCGCCCTCTCCGCTCACTCTGCTCACTTCTACCCGCACGCTGCCTTCGTTGGTGAACTTGATGGCGTTTGAGGTCAGATTTGATAAAACCTGCAGTAAACGGGTTTCATCGGTGACGATGTACCGCGGGGTATCCTCTGAGATGTCAAAGGTGAAAGTGAGGTCTTTCTGAACGGCGCGGTTGGCAAACAGGGCATGAATTCTCTCCAAGGAGTTATAAAGATCAATACCGCCTAAATTCAACTGCAGTTTACCCGCCTGTATCTTAGAAAGGTCCAGAATGTCATTCAGGATCTCCAGCAAGGCATCTGAGGACTTCCGCAGGGTGTCTATGTAGTCCATCTGCTCCTCGTTGTTAGCCGTATGATGCAACACGTCAATCATGCCAATGATCCCGTTCATAGGGGTCCTTAATTCATGGCTCATGTTGGCCAGGAACTGGTTTTTCACCTGCAAGGAATTCTCGGCTACTTCTTTCGCCCTGATCAACTCGCGTTGGGTGTCTTTCAGTTCAGTGATGTCGCGGCAAACACCTTCAATGGCCACGGGTTCCTGATCAGCGTTCAGAATGAGGCGGGAGTTGATTAACACCTCAATTTCCTGTTTCTGAGGCGTTAGAAGGGCAGTCTCGAAGTTCCTGACGCTTTTCTGCTCAAAGAGCATACGCAGCAATTCGTCCCTATCCCCTGGATGGGCATAGAGTTCGTTAGCGTTCATGCGCATGGCCTCGTCTGGGGTGTACCCCAACACCTCTTGCATGGAAGGGCTGATCAGCTGGAACTGGCCCTGCATGTCTGTTTTGTAGTACAAATCCTGAAAAGACTCAAAAATCTGCCGGAACTTCTCTTCATTCACGGCCAACGAAAGCTGTGAGATCTTCTTCTCGGTGATATCCAAGGCAATGGCCGATACGTCTTCAAAGCTGCCGTCTTCCAGGTAAATAGGGTTCAGCAACACTTCGCGCCAGAAATTGGTCCCGTTGGGATGATGCAACTCCACCTCAAACTGCTGCGGCTGGCCGGTAAATGCCCTTTCATAAGCCTCCTTTATCAACCGGAAGTACTCCTGGGAAACAATGGAACTCACCACCTGGCTCAGTTTATTGCCTACTGCCGGTGCATTCCCTGACCATGATTGGATTTCACTGGAGAAATTTTGGTTATAGGAAGTTAACTGGTATTGCCGGTTGATGGACCACATCAAATGGGTGCCGCTTTCAAAAATGGCCTTCAGGCGGGCGTTCTGGATGTTGATCTGCTCCTCGTTTCTTTTCCGCTCAATAGCCAGGGCTACCTGGTTGGAGATAAAGTGAAGAATCTCAATATCTGTCTGCACGTAGGCCTCGGGGTTCTTGTAGTCGCGTACGGCAATTACCCCAATGATGCGTTCACCAATGGAAAGAGGGGAGGAGAGCATCACCTCCGGCACTACCCCGTTCACCTCAATCTTACCGTTGTTCACCAATTCCATGAAATCGGCTTTGGAGGCATACAGAGGTTTGCCGGTTTTGATGATGTACTCGGTCATGCCCAGCGAGAAAGGCCGAGGTGCTGCCGGCACATTCGAGAGCTGGTCTACATAGTACACGAAGTTGATAAGGTCTTTCTCCTCGTCAAACAGGGCGATGTAGAAGTTGTGCGTCTCAATAATCTTGCTGAGTTCCCGGTGAATGGCGCTGTACAAAGACGGCAAATCTTTGGAGCTGATAGCCAGGTTAGCGATACTGTAATATACCTTCTGCAGGCGCTCAGCCTTGATCCGGTCAGTAATGTCGTGGAGGATGGCGCGGGTGGCAATGGGTTTGCCGTCTTGCCAGCTGCAGTTGATACTGCCAATCAAGTGAATCGGCTTGCCGCTTTTGGTCAGGAAAACCGTTTCTATTTTATTTACATCCTCGCCCTTGTACAGGTTGCGGAGCTGGTAAATGAGCTTGGCCTTATAATAGGGGTGCACAATGTCATTGAGGGTAAGGTTCTCAATATCGAAATCATTGTACCCCAGCTTCTCTTTCCAGGCGCGGTTAACGAAGATGAATTTATTGTCGGTGGAGATGTTCTGGATTAAGTCATGGGCATTGTCAAAGAGGTCCTGGAGCCGGATTTTGTTGTCCTTCAGGGCTTCCATGGCAATCCGCTTGTCAGTCATGTCTTTCCCTACGGCGGTAATGCCTACCACTTTGCCTTCCACGTCCATCTCGAACATGATGTTCCAGCGCAGGATCTTCACCGATTGCGATTTGGTGATCAGGTCCCACTCATAATAGCTGCGCAAGGTCTGGTTTTGCAGCGCCTTCCGGATTTCCTGGATTCTGGTAGCTCTTTCCTTCTCTGGAACGAACAACTCATAATAATTCTGCCCGATGACTTCTTCACGCTTATAGCCCGTGTACTGCAGGAAATAATCGTTCACGTACACCACCCGCAGATCCAGGTCCATGCTCACGTAAGCCAAGTTTACCTGACTCAGGAAAGAGCGGAACTGGTGCATGGATTCGCGTAGTACCTCCTGCCGACGGATCAAAGCCTGGGCTTCTTTGCGGGAAGTGATGTCGCGCACAATACACTGGACAAAACTCACGCCCTCCAGCATAATGGCACTGAAACTGATTTCACTGTCCAGAATGGTGCCGTCAGATTTCTCAATGCGCCACTCCAGGCTACGGGGCTGTCCGTCGTGTAAGGTGCTTTCAATCAGGTGCAGCGATTTCTCTACCGAAGAGGAATGGTCTGCCTGTAAACCCGGGGAGAAATCAGCCAATCGTTTACCGATGATGTTCTGTTTGTCACAGTCCAGGAGAACCGTGGCCTGGAAGTTACAGTCAGCTATCTGGGTATGGTTAAGCAGGAAGATGGAGTCGTTGGAAGACTCAAACAGGGTCTTGTATTTCCCCTCTGAGTAATGCAACTCCTGCCGCAGTTCAAACCTGGAAAGGTAGGAACTGACTTCGAAGCCTAAATGATTGATGAACTCCGTGAGGCTAGTAGTCATGTTCATGGCATCATCTATCAGCAGGATGATGGTGGCCAGGTACTGTTTGTCTGTGCTGATGGGCATAGCCAGTACCTCCCGTTTATTGAAAAGGTGCTGAAAGTTGCGCGAAATACTTAACAGCGACCGGTTCTTGTTTTTATTCTCCAGCTGGCTTAAAAAATCAGGATTCAGGGCCAGCACGCTTTTATCTTTTAACAGGGATGTCTGGTCTCCCTTGCAGGAAATCAGCTGCACCAGTCGGGTGGAAGGTTGGAACACAAACACACCGCCTCCGCAGATGTTGGGATGGGAAACCAGCTCATGGAGCACCCTTGTAAGAATGTCATCCGCGGTTTTCAGGTTGTTGAGCAGGGGAAGGAGCTTGGCCATGAATTCCTGCTGTTCCTGTCGTTGCCGACCGCCTTCTGAGGTTCCGCGGGAATCTTCCATGGGTTTGGCTGTGCCCAGAATCACATCCTGACCGAAGTATTTACCACACCTGAAGGACAGCCAAAGCGGGAAATGGGTACCGTCACTACTCTTAAACCACCAGTCGAACCGCTGGGTTTTGCCCTCACAAGCCTGCAAAATCCTTTTCCGAAAAGCGATCCTTTCAGAGGGATTTAAGTCAAATGCCTCAAAAACGCTCTTGCCCACCAGTTGCTGCTTTTCTACCTGTATTAAGCCCGCTGTTTCTTTGTTCATGTCAATGAACAGACCCTTTTTATCCAGGATAAACAAAGGCTCGGTGCTTTCCTCAAAAATAGTGCGGTAGCTGGATTCTGTAGCGAACATGTCCCCGGCAGGCATCACCTCGGCCGAGGCCGCCCGCACGGCAATGTACAACAGTTCAAATCCGTCCTGGTGCACCAGGCTGGATTTGAAGTACAGCAAGTTGGTATCCAGAATCTTGACTTTGGGCTGAAAGAAACCGCTTAAGTTCTTGCGGGAACGCAGCAGGCGCACGTTGCGGTCAAAGTCATGGCTCTGCTTCTCGTCCAACATTTCCTTGATGTTCATTTCCTCGGGAATGTCCTCCCCTTTGAAAATGGCCTCTTTTGCCTGTTGGTTCGTGGCCAGCAGGGTGCCATCAGTAGTGCACACAAACATGTATTTCCGGCTACCGCTCACATGCTCCGCAAAGTCAATCAACTGCGATGCTGCGGCTTTTTGGGCTGTCCTGTTTACTGCTGTGGTGCTCTGTGTCATCTGCTTAGGTCTGCTTTACAAGTAGCTGATTTCCTTTTGAAGGTACTTGGCGGGAAAACAGCTATTTTAGCAAAAATAACCGAAAAATTGGTTTTTTTACATAGAAGGCACCCGCAACCTTGAATATCCCTGAATATGGTTAAATCCATTGTTTTCACGGTCACCACCGATCTTACCCATGACCAACGAATGCAGCGGATTGCCTCCTCTCTGACTCAAGCCGGGTATGACGTGACCTTGGTTGGCCGAAAGGTGCCCACTTCTTCTGATTTGCCGAAGAGGCCTTTCCAGCAACACCTTTTTAAGTGTCTTTTCCTGAAAGGACCCTTGTTTTACCTGGAGTTTAACCTGCGCCTGGTCTTCTGGTTTTTAAGGCATCGGTTTGATATCTACGGGGTAGTAGACGCTGATACCGCCCTCGCTGGGCTGCTAACCGTTACCTGGCGCCGGAAGCCCCTGGTGTTTGATGCCCATGAACTTTTCCCAGAAATGCCGGAGGTAGTTAACCGTCCCTTGGTGAAGGGTTTTTGGGCAGTTTTAGAGAAAATGGCCTTTAAACGGGCCTCGCTCGCCTATACCGTCAGTGCCTCCCTGGTAACCTACTTTCAGGAGAAATACCAACGACCCGTGCACCTGATCCGGAACATGCCTCTTCGCCAGTTTGCCTTGCCCGTGCCGCAAACTTCCCCTTATTTTATCTACCAGGGGGCTCTGAACGTGGGCCGGGGACTGGAAGTAACCCTGCAAGCCATGCAACAGGTACCCGCGAGGTTAGTCATCTGTGGCGAGGGGCCGTTAAGGCCTCAACTTGAAGCCCTTTCCCTTGAGTTAGGTTTACAAGACAAAGTCACTTTCAAGGGAAACCTGGCTCCGGATGCATTGGCTGAGGTTACGTCCCGGGCCTTGGCTGGCGTCATGCTGCTGGAAAATCAAGGATTAAGTTACTTCTACTCGCTGGCCAATAAGTTCTTTGACTACGTGCAGGGCGGCATCCCGCAGGTTTGCGTACCCTTTCCCGAGTACCAGCAGTTAAATGCTCTCCATGAAGTAGCCCTTTTCGCAAATACGCAGGTAGAGGAAGTACGGGCTGCGCTATTAACTTTGCTGCACGACCAGGAAACCTACCAACGGTTAAGGCAAAACTGCCTGCGTGCCCGCGAGGAGTGGAACTGGCAGACCGAAAAGCAACACCTTGTTGACCTATACGCCGGAATTCAATGAAGCAGCCCCGATTTTTAATTGTAGTGGTGGGCCCCACCGCTGTAGGTAAAACTGATTTCTGCGTCCAATTAGCCCAGCATTTCCAAACCGAGATATTGTCCATGGACTCCCGGCAGTTCTTCCGCGAATTAAGCATCGGGACCGCGAAACCCAGCCCAGAGGAGCAGGGAGGCGTTGTCCATCATTTTATTGATTCCCACTCCATTTTGGAGGAATATAATGCCGGGGCCTTTGAAGAAGATGCCTTGCATTTGCTGCAGAAGCTGTTTCTAGAGCATCAGGTGGTCATCGCCACGGGCGGATCTGGACTTTACGTTCGGGCACTGTGTGAAGGACTGGATGCCATGCCCGAGATCTTGCCCGGCATCCGGGAAGAACTGACTCAAAGATTGGAGCGGGAAGGCTTACCGGTTCTGGTGCAACAACTTCAGGAACTAGACCCCGAATACGCAATTCAAGTTGATGTGCAGAATCCCCAGCGGGTAATACGGGCGTTGGAGGTTTGCCTGAGTAGTGGACAGCCGTATTCTTCCTTCCGGGTTAAAAGCGGAGAACGGGAGCGGGACTTTCATATCCTCAAGATCGGGCTGAACCGTGACCGGCAGGAACTCTACGATCGCGTTGACCAACGCATGGACTTGATGCTGGAGCAGGGGCTTTTGGAGGAAGTGGAAAGCATGTTACTTTATCGGCAGCACCAGGCGCTACAAACCGTTGGATACACCGAGTTGTTTGACTACCTGGACGGCGCTTATCCTTATGAGGAAGCCGTCAGGTTACTCAAGCGCAACAGCCGCCGCTACGCCAAACGCCAGCTCACCTGGTTTACCCGCGACCCGGAGATCAAGTGGTTTCATCCCAGCCAGTTTACCCAAGTTCTGGCGTACGTCCAGAGTGAGATTTCAAGATTAGGGTAAGATTGAAAACAAAAGCTGCGGTTGTTTCAAGGCCTTTTTAGTAAAAGTTACCTTAAAACAACCGCAGCTTTACCTTGAAGGGGCTGCCGATTAATGGTTTATTTAGAGTAAAAAGGGGGCAGGGGATTTAGCTTGGTGTTCTGCCGTTGGTGCCAATAAGGGTAAATAGGCGGGGCTTCGCTGGCTTTGTCCAACCGCTTGACTTGCTCTTGGGTGAGGTTCCAGCCAACGGCGCCTAGGTTTTGTCTGAGCTGTTCCTCGTTTCTGGCGCCAATGATGATGCTGGAGACCGTGGGGCGCTGAAGTAACCAATTCAGCGAAATCTGGGCTACCGTTTTGCCGGTCTCTTCGGCAATCTGATCTAGCACCTCAATGATGGTATAGAACTGTTCTTCGTTGATGACCGCCTCTGGTACGGGGCTGCCGCCTTGCGCCACCCGGCTGTCTTGCGGCAGAGGCTGGCCCCTCCGGTATTTTCCGCCTAAGCGCCCGGCTGCCAGCGGTGACCAGATGATGGCACCTACATTTTGATCAAGGCCCATGGGCATCAGTTCCCATTCGTACTCGCGGTTCGTGAGGGAATAATACACTTGATGCGCAACATAGCGGTTCCAGCCGTATTTCTCAGAAACGGCCAAGGATTTCATGAGGTGCCACCCGGAAAAATTGGAAGCTGCAATGTAGCGCACCTTGCCGCTTTGCACCAGATCGTCGAGGGTTCGCAGGGTTTCCTCCACGGGCGTGTTCCCATCGAAACCGTGCATGTGGTAAATATCAATGTAGTCGGTATTGAGGCGTTTAAGGCTGCCTTCCACCTGGCGCATGAGATGGAAACGGTTAGAGCCTTGGTTATTGGGACCCTCTCCGAAGGGGAAAGTGCCTTTGGTGGAGATCAGGACATCGGGTCTACGGCTTTCCAGGGCTTTCCCGAGAATCTCCTCAGACATCCCCTGGGAGTAAATATCGGCGGTGTCAAAGAAGTTAACGCCGGCCTCCAGGCAGAGGTCTACCATGCGGCTGGCTTCGGCTACTTGTGTGTTGCCCCAGGCTTTGAAGAAATCGCCGGTGCCCCCAAAGGTGGCTGTCCCGAAACTGAGCACCGGTACCCGCAACCCAGATGCACCCAAAAGTCTGTATTCCATATCAGTTGGTTTGAGATGAATGCTTAAAAACGGCATTCGCCCAGATTGGGTTTGTAAAAGGCGGGAAGGGAGAGCCCCCTGATTTTAAAAGGAGAAAAGTCAACTTCTTTTATTTGCTAGTTTATGGAAGCTGATGCCGAACGGCTTAAAAACAGAAATGCGTTTTGAAACCGTTTCCTTAGAATCGGGGCCAAAACGCCTTTCTGAATGGTTCTGAGGTGTGGGCTACACGCTCAATACTTGCACTAACTTCAGGAAGCTCTCGCTGATTGGCTTTTTCTTGGTAATGGTGTCTATGAAAGGAGTATACACCAGCTCGCCGTTCATGACGCCTACCATCTCGTTGGAGCGACCGGCAATGAGGCCTTCTACGGCGGCCATGCCCATCTGGCTGCTCAGCAGGCGATCGGCGGCGGTGGGAGTACCTCCGCGCTGCACATGCCCGATGATGGTCACCTTGGCATCCATCTGGGGCAAGGCTTGCTTTACCTTGGCGGCAATTTCAGTCGCTCCGCCTTCTTCGTCTCCCTCGGCCACGATAATGATGAACGAGGTTTTGGAGCGCCGCCAGCCTTGCTGCAGGGTTTCAATCACTTCAGACATAGAGGTGATGGTCTCAGGGATCATCACCATCTCGGCCCCGCCGCCAATGGCGCAAGGCAAGGCAATGTAGCCTGAGTCGCGGCCCATCACTTCCACAAAGAACACGCGTTCGTGGCTGTCGGCGGTGTCTCTGATTTTGTCAATGGCGTCAAGGGCGGTGTTCACTGCGGTGTCATACCCAATGGTGTAGTCGGTGCCGAACAGGTCATTGTCAATGGTGCCGGGGCAGCCGATGATGGGAATGCCGTATTCCTCAAAAAAGATCTTGGCGCCGGTGAAAGTACCGTTCCCGCCGATGGCCACAATGCCTTCGATCCCGAATTTGGAGATCTGCTCAAATGCTCTCTTTCTGCCCTCAGGGGTTTGAAACTCAAGGCACCGTGCCGATTTAAGGATGGTGCCGCCTTTTTGGATAATATTGCTCACGGAATGGGAGAACAGCCGGTAGATCTCTCCTTGGATCATTCCGTTGTAGCCTCTTCCAATTCCGTATACTTCTAACTTATGGTAAACTGCCGTCCGCACAACGGCGCGGATACAAGCATTCATGCCTGGTGCATCTCCTCCAGACGTAAAAACAGCTATTTTCTTCATCTTTACTTCTAAAACGAGCCGCAAAGTAAGGCATTACCCAAGAAAACTCAAGCTTTTTGGTGAGTCAACTACCAAAAACTAAAATACGCCCTTCGTTTTGCGACCAGTGATTTGTAAGCTTTTTCTTCTTACTGTACGATTAAAAGACCGGAATAGAAAAATTTAAATACTTTTTGCGCAATGGTGCAGCAATTTTTTCTAAAAGTGCGTAGATTATAAGGTGAAATTCGGATTGCGCAACATTTGTGCAAAAGGCGTGCAACCACCCGAAAAAATCTTCCACCATCAATCATCTAACCTATGTTTTCAATTTTTGAGAGTGAAGAAACAAAACGGCTTAAGAGCCATATTGTTAATCTAGGGGCGTTGGCAAAGATTGATGGGCACATAGATTCGGCGGAGATGGAGCATATCATCGCCATTGGCGAACGAAAGGGCATGCGGGCGCAGGATGTGCGGGCGCTGCTGGCCAACTGCGGAAACGTAAAGCTTACCATGCCCAATAATGACATCGACCGCTTTGACCAGGTGTATGACCTAGTGGAGATGATGCTGGCCGACGGAATTGTAGACGACAGTGAGATGGATTTCTGTATTGACATCGCCACCAAAATGGGTTTCCGGAAGGCAGTGGTGGGCGTGCTGGTCAAGAAGATCACTACCGGGGTGAAAGACGGACTCTCCCGCGAGGAAATCAAGAACGAAGCCATTCATTTCCTGGAGCTCCAGTAAGGACCCCTTCTTTTAGTCTCCTGTCTCTAGTTTATTGAATTTCCCTTTCTCCCAAAAGTACGTAGCCGTGTAGTTTTCGGCACCCACTGAGATTCCATCGTGCGGTATTCTTACGCCCTTTTTGCGGGTGGCGTAATCATAATACGTTGCGGTGTCAGGGGCCAGCCTTAAGTAGTGGATGCTCCTTTTTTTTTCTTCTATATCATACAAGCGGTCCCGTACCAGCACAAACTCCTGGAACTCATTATCTGCCTTTTTCAGGAAAGCATACACAAAAGCCGAATCCCGTTCCAAGAGTTGAACGGCGTAATCCACTTTTTTGTCACCGTTGAAATCTGCCTGTAGGTAATAAGGTCCCTGCTCTTCCTTGGGAATGCGCTGCACATCAAAGGTACTAAGCACGGGCAGTTGCCATAACCCATGGGTGCGGTCCAGGTGCACCTCTAACTCGGCAGGAAGCTGTTGCTTTACATCCTGGGGCAGGGTTGTGGTGGCGGTGCCGTCAATTGGGGTATCGGTAACCGAATCAGCTACCTGGTCAAGGGAAGCGGTGTCTTGGGCAATGGGTTCAGTAGAAAGCGTTTCCTGGGCTTTTTCGGGAGAACAGCCCCAAAACAGCAGCAGAGTGACAGAAAGCAAAAAAGAACGGTTCATGCGAAAAGGAAGTGTTGCCTTCTCTTTACGCATGAACCGTTCTTCTGGCTACCTGGGCCAGTTCTGTTTAGAGCCTATTTTAGCAAAAAGAGGCTTTAAGCTTCTTTCAGGGGCCAGAAAATAGGCACCATAATCAGGATGATGATGACCAGCAAAAGGGTGAGGCCAGAGCCAATCTTCAGGAAATCTTTGAACGAGTATTTGCCCGGTCCATACACCAGAATACACGAGGGCTCAAACGGTGTCACCAACGAGACGGAAGCAGAAAGCATTATGGCAATAGCGAAACTACGCGGACTTGCACCTAGCTGTATAGCCGTCTGGATCGCCACGGGCAGCACCACCAACGCCGCCGCCGCATTGGACATGGGTTGGGTCAGGAAAACCGTCAAAATGACAAACCCAGCCAGAATTACGATGATCCCGAAGGGTTCCAGCAAGCCTACAATGGTATTAGCCAGGAACTTATCGGCACCGGTGTTTTCCATGGCCATCCCGAAGGCGGTCATCCCCCCGATCAGAATAAGCAGGCGCCAGTCAATTACCTGGTAGGCCCTGTCGGTGGAGATGCACTTAAACAGAACGCTCAGCACCGCTGCACCCAGGAAACAGATAGAAAGGGGCAACAGATTAAAGCTGCCCAATATAATAGCCAATAAAAAGAAGGAGAGAGTCAATATTCCCTTGCGCTTCTTGAACAAGATAGGAGTGAACTCATCCAGAACAGCCAAGTGCTGGTGGCTTTTCAGGTACTCCAAACGATCCGCCGATCCTTGTACCAGAAGCATATCGCCTAGTTGCAGTTGCACATCGCCAATCTTGGTCCTGATGGTTTCGCCCTGCCGTGATACTGCCAACACCACTAGCCCATACCTCCGGAGAAACTCAATCTGTTTGATGTTGTTCTGCAGAAGCTCTGATTTTCCCGTGATCAGGATCTCCGCCAACCGGATATCGCCTCCTACTAGGTCGTCTTCCACAATGACATCGGCCAGAATCTGAATTCCCTTGGTTTCTTTCACCTTAATCAGGTCTTCAATTTCGCCCTCCACCAGCAACACATCATTTGTTTTAATGCGGGTTCGGTAATCTGGCAGGAAATTCTCTTTGCTCCGGATGATGTTCAGAATCCTGAAACCCATTTTGGAGAGATCAGAGGTAAAGGCCACCTGACCGATCAAAGGAGAATCCTCCTGGACAATGATCTCGGTAAGGTAGGTTTTGATGTTGTACCGGCTGGTCAACCCTTGGGTAGTGGTGTTGGGCAGCATGCGCTTGCCAATGGTCATCATATAGGCAATGCCCACCAAAAAGATGACAAGGCCAACCCCGCTGAATTCAAAGAACCCGAAGGGCTCGTAGCCGGCTTTGCTCATGTATCCGCTGACGGCCACGTTGGTGGAGGTGCCTATAAGCGTACAGGTCCCGCCCAGAATAGAGGCATAGGCCAACGGCATCAGGAATTTGGAACTGCTGGCCCGCATTTTCTTAGCCACACCCACCACTGGTGTCACAAAGAGGGCCGTCACGGTAGTGTTGTTCATGAAAGCCGAAACCAGCCCCGGAAAAAACATGATGAAAAACAGCAGGGTATTAGGCCGATGGCCGGCATGCCGCATCAACCAGGTTACCAGGAAATCCAGAATACCCGTGTCTTCCAGCGCTGACCCGATCACGAATATGGAAGCCAGAATGATGATAAAATCACTACTGAAACCGGCGAAGGCCTCGGCGGGGGTAATGATCTGGAAGCTGGTTAAGACAATCAGCAGAATGAGAGTGACCACGTCTACAGAGAGTTTCTCTGAGGCGAACAGGGCAACGGCAGCCAAAAGTAAAAAAAGAACTAAGGCTATCTCCATGAGGGCTGCACAAGGTTAAACAGAAAGGTTTGGTATAAAAAGTCAGGTAAGGCAAAGTTGAAAACTTAGCTTAAACTAATTCGTGTCTTGTACTCAAACAGGATGTAAAAGGTTCAGGATTAAAAGAAGGATGATTTGATCTGATTTCTTCGAAAACATGCTATAAACGGACTTCCGGAGATATAGCCGCCAGTATAATGTCACAGGCCTCGTCAATCTCGGGGAAGGTGATGGTGAGGGGAGGGGCAATGCGCATGGACTTGTCACAGAACAAAAACCAGTCAGTGAGCGCACCTTTCAGAATGGCGTTGTCAATGATGGGTTTCAAGATTTCAAAAGACTCAAACTCTACGGCCATCATCAAGCCCAGGTTCCTGATTTCCCGAATTGCCGGATGTACCAGCCGTTCTTTGAACCGAGCCGCCTTGGCTGCAACCTGCGGCAGCAAGCCCTCTTCCAGAATCACCTGTAACGTAGCCAGCGAGGCCGCGCAGGAAACCGGGTGTCCGCCAAAGGTGGTGATGTGCCCCAGCATAGGATCGTTCTTCAGGGAATGCATGATTTCCTGGCGGGAGATAAACGCCCCGATTGGCATTCCGCCGCCCATGCCTTTGGCGCAGGTAAGAATATCAGGCACAACCCCAAACTGCTCAAACGCCCAGAAGGTACCGGTCCGGCCAAAACCGCTCTGAATCTCATCCAGAATCAGCAACGCACCTACTTCCTGGCACCGTGCCCGCAAAGCCTGCATATACTCCACCGAAGGTACCCGAACCCCAGCCTCTCCCTGCACTGTTTCCAAAATGACCGCCGCCGTACGGGATGTGATCTGCGCCAAGTCTTCCATTTGGTTATGGCGAATATGCCGAACATCGGGCAGAAGCGGACGGAACGCCTGCTTAAAGCTTTCTGATCCGTTCAAGGACAAAGCTCCCTGAGTAGACCCGTGGTATGCATTCGTAAAAGCCACCAACTCGGTACGGCTCGTGAAGCGCTTCGCCAACTTACAGGCACCCTCCACCGCCTCGCTCCCCGAAGAAACAAAGTACACATTGTCCAACCCGGCTGGGAGCGTTTCGGCCAACGCATGCGCCAGCTGAGCCGGAGGCGCCTGCACGATTTCTCCATATACCATTAGGTGCAAGTACTTGTCTAACTGCTCCTGAATGGCCTGCAATACCCTTGGATGCCGATGCCCCACATTACTTACCCCAATGCCCGAGATCAGATCCAAGTAGCGTTCACCATTGGGGCCATGCATGTAAACCCCCTCAGCCCGCTCCACTTCTAAAAGCAACGGAAAATCAGTGGTTTGGGCCTGGTGTTTCAAAAAAAGCTGACGCGGAGAGAGCATGGCAATTCAATTTAGTTTCAAGCAAAGATACGAAGAAGTAAATAGGGCTATTCTTCCTGTCGAGAATGGTTAATTGTTGCAGGTATGGGTTTTGTTTAAGAGCAAATTTCTGGAAAGTAGTTATTAAACACATTTTGCCTACCATGAGAAGGATGGAAGAAGAGTGGGGATGCAGGTTTAGAAATAGGATTGGTGAGAGCAAACCTTTTTGTGGCCATCGCATCACTGATTTGCAAACTTCAGATCAAGGTAGGTCCAAGTCTCAGACTTGAACCATGAAAAAAAGATCAGCAGAAAAAATCATCTCCCTACACACTTCAAAAGGGGACATGCGCTTGGTAAGCAGTAAGGAGGTCGTTGGTGAGAACACCAAAAACGGCGGGCACAGTGGTAGCTTCTGGACTAATAAGAAAGAAAGAGGCCCTAAATAAGACCACTCCAGAAAATCAATTATTGGATCTCAGTTTTACAGCTCATTTCCAAAAAATATCCTTAAAACAAAAAAAAGGGAGACTTTCGCCCCCTTCTCTCCACTAAAACCAACTCTTTATTTACTGGCGGTCTGAAGCCGTTCCAGCAGAAGTTTCGTGAATTCCCGCTCAGCCCGGTAAAATTGTGCCAATTGGCGCGGGCTTACAATGCGCAGGTACTTGTCCATATATTCTTTATCCAAATCCAGTTCGCGCTGGCGGAAGTTCAGGCGGGCTTCTAAACCGGCCTGGATCTGGGCATCGGTGTAGTTGTTCAGGTTCTCTTCCCGCAGGGAACGGCTTTTTTGGCGAAGTTCGCTTCTCCGGCGGTCATGCTCCTGGTACAAAGGCCAGAAACGCTGGGCCTGATCTCCGGAAAGGTTTACTTTGTCGGTGATGAACGCAATCTTGGCGGTTTCAATCTTCTCAATTCTGGCTTTGCGTTCCTCAGGGGTTTCCTTTTTCTGACCCTGGGCCAGGGCAACGGAACCCCAAAGCATCAGAAACAGAAACAATACGTTTGAAAACTTCATTCTTATACAATTAACGGTAGTCATACTCTTCTTCCAACAGCTCCTTTGCCTGTTCCTCACTTAAGTCGGTGCGGCGCACATCCAAGAATTCCAGCGACGGATTCGGCTTCACGGCGGGCACTTCGGCCAGGTCCGCGGTTTCCAGTTCTTCATGGGTCACCAGGTACTGGTAAATATCTCTTTGCGAGATCTGGGCCATTTCCATGTTCGCCGAAAAATCAGGGGAAAAGTACTGGGTGGCTAGGAAAGACAAAGCAAATACTACGCCCAAAGAAGCGCCTGCCAAGGCCGTCCTGAACTGCCAGAACCAGGACACCGGCGAAGCAGATCGTGCCTGGGCAAAGGCCGTCCGCTGCATGATGCGCGTGGGCAGGGCATCGAAATAATGCTCCGGTACGGTAAAGCCCGGGTCTTTGGGTAAATCTGCCATATCAAACTCCTTTTTCCTTTCCATCTGATTCTTAGATGTGTTTAGTGCCGAGTGGTTTAATCTTTCTTTAAATATTCTTCAATTTTTTTCACAGCGATGTGATAGGAGGCCTTGAGGGCGCCCACCGAAGTACCCAGAATCTCAGAGATTTCCTCGTACTTCATCTCATCAAAGTATTTCATGTTGAAGACCAGCCGTTGCTTGTCGGGCAGACGCAGAAGTGCCTTCTGGAGTTTCAACTGGATCTCGTCGCCGGAGAGCGCGTCTGTAGAATCAAGCTTCTCAGAGAGCTCCGCAGCCACGTCGTGGATGGGCAGAAAAAAACGTTTCTTTTTAGCGCTCAGGAAGTTGAGGCACTCGTTGGTGGCAATGCGGTAGATCCAGGTATAGAGCTGAGAATCTTTCCGAAAATTTTCCAAATGGGTCCAGACCTTCACAAAAACCTCCTGGGTCAGGTCATCGGCATCGTCATGGTCAATCACCATTTTGCGCACATGCCAATAGACCTTCTGCTGGTACTTGCGCACCAGTTGGTTGAAGGCCAGGTTCCGGGAATCGGGGTGCTGGAATTTCTCAAGAATCTCTTTGTCTTCCAAGGGAAGTGGATTGTTCGTGTTGGGTACTAGTCTTTAGATAGGAGTAGAGGTGTCGTCAAATTCTGGGTCGGTTATGGAAAGAAAAAGAACTTCCGTTTTGAGCCCGTTTTACGTAAATCGGGCTCAAAACGGAAGCATATTAAATAGCTAAAGATTAGAAAACGAACAATGTCCCTATTTACGGGCGATTACGCGCTGCACGGCGGCCACAATGCTCTGTTCGTTGAGGCCGTACTTCTCCATGAGTTCCTCTGGGGTTCCACTCTCCCCGAAAGAGTCATCCACGCCCACCAGTTCCAGCGGAAGGGGCAGGTTCTGGGCCAGCAAACGAGCCACCGATTCGCCCAGGCCGCCGTTGAACTGGTGCTCCTCGGCGGTCACCACGCAGCGGGTTTTGCTCACCGATGCCAGAATAGACTCCGTGTCTAATGGTTTGATGGTGTGGATGTTGATGATCTCGGCATCGATGCCCTGTTGGGCCAGCAGTTTACCTGCAAGTATAGCTTTCCAAACCAAGTGACCCGTGGCAATAATGGTTACGTCAGTGCCTTCGTTCAACATCACCGCTTTCCCGATTTCGAATTTCTGATCAGCAGGGGTGAAGTTAGGCACCACCGGACGGCCGAAACGCAGGTACACCGGGCCTTCGTAGGCGGCAATGGCAATGGTAGCGGCTTTGGTCTGGTTGAAGTCACAGGGGTTGATGACGGTCATGTGCGGCAACATTTTCATCATGCCGATGTCCTCCAGAATCTGGTGGGTAGCCCCGTCCTCACCCAGGGTCAAGCCCGCGTGCGAAGCGCAGATCTTTACGTTCTTACCCGAGTATGCCACACTTTGCCGGATCTGGTCATACACCCGGCCGGTAGAGAAGTTGGCGAACGTGCCGGTGAACGGAATTTTGCCCCCAATGGTCATACCCGCCGCCAAGCCAATCATGTTGGCCTCGGCAATGCCTACCTGGAAAAAGCGCTCGGGGAATTCCTTAATGAAATCACCCATTTTAAGGGAGCCCACCAGGTCGGCACAAAGGGCCACCACGTTAGGGTTGGTACGACCTAGTTCCAGCAAACCGGCCCCAAAACCGGAGCGTGTATCTTTAGATTCTGAGTAAGGGAAGTCCTTCATCTTAGTTGAAAAGTTTTATCGTAGTCGTTAAATTCGATTTAATGCTGAAATTCTTCACATCGGTGAATTTGCTGCCCTTCGCAGACTTAATCCGGTACACCAAACGGTAGTTGCCGGGTTGCAAAGGTACGCTTATTTTACTGCTGCCTTCGGGCAGGTTCCAGATCCAGTCCTGGGTTCCGTCATTGTTCAACAGGTACAGGCTTCCGTAGCCCTGCAGGTCCTGGGTGATGTTAAGCGAGCCGGGGGGCGCAAAAGTAACTTCCGTGGCCTGGCCCTGCCGAATGGTCACTGTCTTTTTAATGCGGGGCAGCGTCAGAAGCTCCACTTCATACGAACCGGTAAGGTATTTCTGTTGGCTGGGGAATCGCTGGGTCTGTAGCAGGTTTTGGTCGCCTTTTGCCCGCACCAGGGCCGTCACATAGCCATAGGAGGTTGGGGCATCTTGCCGCAGGTACAGGTAGCCTTGGGGAGCCTTCACTTTAAAAACATTGTGCCTTCCCGGCTTTATATCCAGGTTGCGTACCTTCACCGCCGGAATGGTGTTCACCACCAAGTCATAAGAAAGCAAGGCGTCAATCTCCAGTTCATCGGGTTTGCCCGCATTATCCAGGTAATGGACATAATTGTACTCGGGTTGGTCTGTGACGCTGTTCAGGAACGTCAGGTTCACGTTGGTTTCCACAGAGCGACCTCCTTCATCGGTCAATTCCACGGAAACCGTGGTTTTCTTCAGGGTGATGTTGATGACGTTTTCCAACACCTTTTGGAAGGTCTTGATGTCTGAGGCGTTGTAATACTGCCCCATGCACCCAAACTGCTGCGCATACCCCGGGTCGTCACCCAAACCAATGATGAAGGGCTTAAGGAAAACCCGCTTTTTCTGCAAGGCCAGGGAAGTGGCACAAGGGTCACCGCCGCAGCTTTCCAACCCATCGGTGATGATAACGATAACGTTTCGGGAGTTGGGGTCCTGCGGAAAATCATTCGCCGATTGTTCCAAAGAATAGGTGATAGGCGTATTTCCTTTGGGCGTGATCTGCTGCAGCTTTTTTTTGATGTTGCCCGCATTGTGGGCGGCAAACGGAACCTCCAGCTTGGTGTCTTTGCAGTTCTTGAGGTTGACCGGCGTCTGGTGCCCGTACACCCGCAAGGCGATCTCTAAGTTGGCATAGGAATCCAAGGAGTCTACCATGCGGGTGAGCATGGTTTTAGCCACTGCCCAGCGCTGGCTGGTTTCCCATTTGGCTTGCATAGATCCCGAGGCATCCAGCAGAAACAAAAGGCGGGTTTTTTTGGGCGGCGGCGCGGGCCTGTTTTGCGCGGTGGCAGGCAAAGCCAGCAAACCTCCTAACAGAAGGCAGATCAGCCACAAACAAACAGACCGCATCAGTTTCATTCCGCAGAAAAAACGGCAGGCACCCGAAGGCACCTGCCTGCTCTTTATTAATAATCGTTGAGGGTTTCCTTGAGTTGAACCAGGGCCTGCTCCAACTGCGCATCATTGGGCGCTACGCCATGCCATTTGTGGGAGCCCATCATGAAGTCCACACCGTAGCCCATCTGGGTATTCATAAGGATACAGATGGGAACACCTTGGCCAGTTAAGGCTTTGGCTTCGTCCAGAACGGGTAGCAGTTGCGCAAAGTCGTTGCCATTCTCGCAGTGCAGCACTTTCCAGCCGAAAGCCTCAAACTTGGCGCGCAAGTTGCCCAAACTCATCACGGCATCCACCGGACCATCAATCTGCTGACCGTTGTAGTCTACGGTCCAGATGAAGTTGTCTACTTTGTGGTGGGCGGCGTACATGGCGGCTTCCCAGATTTGGCCTTCCTCCAGTTCGCCGTCGCCGGTGAGCACGTACACCAATTTATCATCGCCGTTCAGTTTTTTCACCTGCGCCGCGCCAATGGCAACCGACGGACCCTGGCCTAAAGAACCAGATGCAATCCGGATGCCCGGTAAATGCTCCTCGGTGGCGGGGTGGCCTTGCAAACGAGAATTCAACTTACGGAACGTAGCCAATTCTTCGGGGTCAAAATACCCGGCGCGAGCCAGGGTGCTGTACCAAACCGGAGAGATGTGGCCGTTTGACAAAAAGAACAGGTCCTCGCCGATGCCGTTCATGTCAAACTCGGGCTTGTGGGTCATCTGCCGGAAGTACAGCGAAACCAGGAATTCGGTGCAGCCAAGGGAGCCGCCCGGGTGCCCCGAGTTCACGGCATGTACCATGCGCACAATGTCGCGGCGTACCTGGTGCGCCACGTTCAGCAGTTGATCCGCGTCGTAGTTGAATGGGTTCATATGATTCCTAAGGTGAGGTAATGGGTTGAAATTCTGAAAGGAAATTTGCGTCAACTCTGCTTCTGGCTCGTTTTCCTGAAAGAAGGCCAGAAACACAAAGGGGCCGCCTTCCCCTTTACGGAAAAAGCGGCCCCTTGCTTTTATTTCAGGAGTTGCGCCGTATGGTTCTTGGTATCTACTTTGGTGATGATGTCTTCGATGGTGCCTTCTTCATCTATCACGAAGGTGTAGCGCATGGTGCCCATGTACTTGCGGCCGTACATGTTTTTCTCTTGCCATACCCCGTACTTCTCCACGATCTCGTGCTCGGTATCGGCTAACAGAGGAAAAGGCAGATCAAACTTCTGGATGAATTTCTGGTGCGATTTCTCATCGTCTACGCTCACCCCCAACACCACGAAGCCTTTGGCCAGCAACGCATCATAGTTGTCGCGCAAGTTACAAGCCTGGGCCGTACAGCCGGGAGTATCGTCTTTGGGGTAGAAGTAGAGCACCACTTTCTTTCCCCTGAAGTCACCCATTTTCACCGGCAATCCGTTCTGGTCTTTCACCTCGAAATCTGGGGCCGCATCACCTATCTGTAGCATGCTTTTTAATTGTTAATTGTTAGTTGTTGATTGTTAATTGCTGGAGCTATCTATTATACCCGTTTTAGGCCTGATTTTAGGAAAACTGCCTTGAAACAGTTTACAAATCTATGAGATGGTTGAATTACCCTCCCAGACTAAATAAACAATCAACAATATTAAATCTTGGTAGTGTAAACGGCTTCGTTGCCCATGGCATCTTTCACGCGCAAAACCACCTCTCCGGCCAAAGGTACAGTTTTATCTAATTTCTCTGAGGTGAGCGTGGAGTTTTTGTGCTCCCATTTCAGGAGAAGCCATTGGCCGTTCACTTCACAGGACCAGGACGCAATCCCCGACAAATTATCCCAGATCCTGAAGCTGATTTGGTTAGCCGATTTGCTCGTTAATTTGATGGTGGGCGCGACAGTATCCGTTAAGACTTTGAACTTGCCCAGGTCTTTTGCGCTGAAGGTGATGGCGTCTCCGTTCCAGGTTCCGCCCAGGAAGCCGGCTCCTTTGCCCCAGCCCAATGCGTACACAGCCGCCTTGGTTTTGTCTACTGGAAGTTTCGAAGGACGAAGGGTTACTTTAGCCGGTTGAAAGAGTGTGGTCAACGGATTGTTGATGCTGAAGACATCCTGCGCATCACGGCTGGCTTGAAGGATCAAGGTGTCATACAGCGAGTTCTTTCCGAAGGTAATGTCCATAAACCGGTTAGAGTACAGGTACTCGGTGCCCGGCGGTACCAGGTGGCTGAAGGGGAACCGAACGCGCGTACCCGCTACCTCAGCGGAGTCTGGCAAGCCACCGATCATATTATATAGGTACACCGATCCTGCTTTGGTGGTGTACGAGGGGATGACTGCATATTTGTAGTTCCCCATGTACAAGTCCAGGTTACGGGGTGCTTTGGCCGTATCTGCGACCGTGACTTTCAGGATACTCTCTACTACCTCATGCCCAATTTTAGGAGTAGAAACCACCGGGGTACCTAGGGCTTTGTAGGCACTACTTTCCCCTTTGATATGGAAACGCAGCTGGGATACGTTTTTGTAGGAATCCGAGAGATCAACTAAGACTTCGTAGACTTTGCCTTCCTCAATCCGGAAGCGGCCGCGGGTTTGGTCTACCTCATAAATGGGCAAAGTATTGCCATCCACTACGTACAGCCGCTGGAACGCACGGTTCTTAAGTTTAATAACCGGATAGTTGATGTGCGCCGACACCTGCCGCTGCTTGTCAAAGGGAACACCGTCAATGGTATGCCGGTACACCGGTTCGCCGTTGATCTTGAGTTCCATGGCTTGCACGCCGTTGGTATTCGCTGCCCCGTTGTACTGGTCAATGGCTTGAATCTCCAGCCCCAGCAAGCCCGCAGCCGAGATGGTATCCCGAATGGAGTAGATGTTGCCTTCCTTAACAGGGGTAAACTCGCGGCGCAGGAATTCGCCGTTCACCCGGGCATCCAGGCTTTGAGGATTCAGGGCGAAGTTGTAAACGGTAGGCGGGATATGGTCTATGATCTCGGTGAAGCCGTAGCGCAATGGGTTAAGCAGGTTGTCCTTGGCATCTCGTACCTCAAAGTGCAGGTGCGGTCCGCCCGAGCCCCCGGTGTTCCCTGAGTAAGCAATGATGTCGCCTTTCTTCACCGGAAACTGGGCCTCATTGAAGAACGCATCCACATCAAACGCTTTTTTCTGGTATTGCATACCCAGCATGTAGTCGGCCAGCGCCGGGGCAAAGTGGTGCAAGTGTGCGTACGTGGTCACCAGTCCGTTCGGGTGGGTCACATAGATCAGGTACCCGTACCCGTAGCTGGAAACCTTCACGCGCGAGATATAGCCATCGCCGGCAGCGTACACGGGCAAGCCAATTTTGCCCTCGGTCTTAATGTCAATTCCCCCGTGGAAGTGGTTGGGCCTGATCTCGCCCATGCTCCCCGAAAGGAAGTTCTGGGTGCCGGGTTTAATGGGAAAGGTAAACGGGTTGGCAGCGAAAGGAGCTACAGGAGCCGAAGCCGGCGCCGGGGCCTGCCCTAGGGCAGCCCCGCTACTTCCCACCAGAAAAGCTACTACAAGTGAGCGGAATCTATTTAACTTCAAAATTCAATAGGTTTTTGTCTTCGATAAACGCCTCAAGTCGGTCTCCTATTTTAACGGGGCCAACGCCTGCCGGAGTACCGGTGAAGATAAGGTCGCCTTTCTTTAGCGTGATAAATCGGGACATATACGCCAGAATCGCGCCAAAGTCATGGATCATCATGCCAGAATTTCCCTGTTGCTTCAGCTCGCCGTTCAGTTTCAACCCGAAATTAATGTTATCAAAGGCGGCGAATTCTTCAACCGGTAAAAAGTCTGAGATGGGGGCAGAGCCGTTGAAGCCTTTTGCCAGCGTCCATGGCAAACCCTTAGTTTTAGCCTTAGTTTGCAAATCCCGGGCGGTAAAATCAATGCCTATGCCAATGCCATCGAAATACTTACTGGCGAACTTTGGCTGGATGTTCTTGCCTTCTTTGCTGATGCGCAGCACCAGTTCTACCTCGTAATGGATATCAGTGCTGTAGTCAGGGAAGTAGAAGGGTTCGTTGTTGCGCAGAACGGCGGTGTCGGGTTTGAAAAAGATCACGGGTTCATCGGGTACCTCGTTTTTCAGCTCAGCAATATGTTCAGCGTAGTTACGACCTATGGCAAGTATTTTCATGGCTAAATTTTTGTTTTCAAAGATAGGACTTTCTCGTGCTCGCCTCAAGCTTGGCAAAAAGAGATAGGCAAAAATAAAATTGGCATGGAATTGTATAGAGGATACTTAATAGATTTGCGCCCGGATTCTGGAGAGCTCAACACTTTGTCTTCGAATCTCCGTATAGGTCATCGTTCCTAGACAGAGGCAGTGCCGCGGCAGGATCTAAATTGTATTACTCTTAACCTATCTATGAAAATGAGCATGTTTAGAAATGCACTCCTCACATTGGCGGTTCTGCTGATGGTAGGGTGTACCACCGTTCCCATCACCGGCCGTCGGCAATTATCGTTGGTGGGTGACCAAGAGGTGATCCAGATGTCTTTCCAGGCCTATAGTGACCTGATGAAGCAAAGCAAACTCTCCACCAACGCCACCCAGACCGCTATGGTGAAACGGGTAGGTCAGCGAATCCAACAGGCCGTGGAAAGCTTTATGCGGCAGCAAGGTGCCTCTGCGCAGCTGGAGGGCTACCAGTGGGAGTTCAACCTGATCCAGGACGACAAACAACAAAACGCCTTCGCCATGGCAGGTGGTAAAACCGCAGTTTACACTGGGCTGCTTCCGATCACGCAAAACGAAACCGGTTTAGCCGTGGTTATGGGCCATGAGATTGCTCACGCCATTGCCAAGCACTCCAATGAGCGCATCAGCCAGCAGTTGGCCGCTGAGTTCGGGGGAGCAACTTTAGGATCTTTAGGCGGAGGCGCTTCATCCCAGGTGATTAATACTGCTTATGGTATCGGTGCCGGCGTAGGTCTGATGAAGTTCGGGCGTACCCAGGAATCAGAGGCCGACCGCTTAGGCTTGATCTTTATGTCCATGGCCGGTTACAACCCTGAGTCTGCTGTTTCTTTCTGGGAGCGTATGGCCGCCGCCAGCAACGGTCAGTCAACACCAGAGTTCCTGAGTACGCACCCTTCCAACGAAACCCGTATCGCGGATATCCAGAAGAACATGCCTGAGGCCAAAAAATACTACAAAGCACGCTAAGCCATGAAAGCCAGAACCAAATGGTTTATCTTCAGCGCTGTCCTGATAGCGCTCTTGTTGAAGTCTGACAAAGCAAGGTAGGATCCCTTTGATACTCCTTAACAGAAAGGCCTCTTTCATATGAAAGAGGCCTTTCTGTTTATTGGCAGTTTTTAGAAAATGGCTTTTAAAGGATTTTTAAAGCCTCATAAGCTGATTCTGATCACAGCTTCAAAGCTGTTTGCTGCAAAGCGCCTCTAAGCTTGATGCGAGTCAGCACCTTCTTGGTATACAACGGGAAATCGCCTTTCATCATCCAGTCATAGTAGCTGGGTTCTTTCTTGAGCACATCTACCACCGACACGTTTTTGTGTTTTCCAAAATTGAAGACTTCCACGCCGTTATTGTTAAACACAATTCGGCCAGCCAAATCTGCGGTTTTCTGGAAGGTGAATTTATGCAGGGCCTGCATATCGTTCTGTACGGGGAAAATTGCTTGGTCTTCGGCGCCCGGAAGAGGCACTTGCTCGTACTTTTCTACTTGAGCTTTCAGAATCTCGTAAGTGGCAATGTTATCTGCTTCTGCGCTGTGGGCGTTTTCTAAGGGCTTGTTGCAGTAGAACTTGTAGGCCGCCGAGAGCGTGCGCTGTTCCATCATATGGAAGATGCGGCACACGTCCACAATAGAGCGGTTCTCAATGTCAAAGTCTATGTCTACGCGCAAGAACTCCTCGGCGAGCAGGGGAATATCAAACTTGATGAGGTTGAAGCCACCCAGGTCACAGCCGCGCAAGAAATCATCCAGCCACCGCGCCAGCTTGGCGAAAGTAGGGCAGTCGGCCACGTCATCGTCGTAGATCTTGTGGATCATGCTGGACTCAATGGGAATAGGAATGGTGGGGTTGACGCGGGTGGTCTTGAGGATTTCCTCGCCATTGGGCATCACCTTCAACATACTGATTTCCACGATTCGGTCGCGGCAAATGTCCACTCCCGTGGTTTCCAGGTCAAAGAAGACGATGGGTTTGCGCAGATGTAATTTCATTGACGAGGTTTTAGGAAGCGGTAATGGTATCTGCCAACTGCTGCAAGTCCAGGTTCCCGAAGTTGCCGGACGTCATCATAAGCAGGTTTTTGTCTTTCCAGTTGTTGTTGAGCAGATACTCCTGCAGGGCCTGGTTATCGGTGTACACCTCGATTCCTTCATCGCCGAAAGCTGCCTTCAAATCCTGCGGGTCAAGTGGAGGCATGCGTTTGTGCTCCAGCGTTTTCGGGTTGAAGTAGACAATCTTCACATCCGGCGACAGGAAGGTGCCTTTGTATTGAGGCAGGAAGTCTTTGTTCAGGCTGCTGAAAGTGTGCAGTTCCAAGCAGGCAATAAGTTTTCTGTCCGGGAATTGTTTCTTCAGAGCCTCAGACGTGGCTTTCAGTTTAGACGGTGCGTGCGCGAAATCTTTGTAAACCAGCGTGTGCTCGTTTTCGCCTATTTTCTCTAAACGGCGGGCGGCTCCTTTGAAGGTAGCCAGAGCCTCATAGAAGGCTTGTCCTTTGATGCCGATTTGCTTGCAAACTTCCTTTGCGGCGCTGATGTTCCGCAGGTTGTGCTCCCCGAAAAGCTGGATTTCTACATCGTCCTTCTTGGTTTTAAGCACGGTTTTGCCACTTTTCTTTATTTTGTGCTCGTGGATGGTGTAGCCAATGTAGTTCACATCCGAGTTATTGGGCACGCACACTTCCTGCACCTGCTCATCGTCCTGGTTGTAAATGAGGGTACCGGCCTTGGGCGTCATGTCCACGAAAATTCGGAACTGCTCGCGGTAGTTTTCCTCCGTGGGGAACACGTTGATGTGGTCCCAGCTGATGCCGCTGATCACCCCGATGTGGTGGTGGTACTTATGAATCTTCGGCACGCGCTGGATAGGCGAGGACAGGTACTCATCACCTTCAATCACGATGATGGGAGCCTCCTCCGTGAGTTTCACCATCAGGTCAAAACCTTCCAGCTGGGCACCTACCGCGTAATCAAACTTGCGGTTGTGGTATTTGAGCACGTGCAGAATGACAGACGTGATAGACGTCTTGCCGTGGCTGCCCGCAATGACAATGCGCTGCTTGTTTTTGGACTGCTCGTAGATGAACTCAGGGAAAGAGAAAATAGGAATGTTGTGTTCCTGCGCGTAGAGCAGCTCGGGATTGTCCGGGCGGGCGTGCATACCCACAATCACGGCATCGGGGGTGGAATGAAGCTTTTCGGGGAACCAGCCTTCGGCTTCGGGGAGCAACCCTTCGGCGGCTAATCGGCCTTTGGCCGGTTCAAAAATCTCATCGTCTGAGCCTGTAACTTTCAGGCCTTTCCGGTGCAATGCCAGGGCGAGGTTATGCATAATGCTACCCCCAATGGCAATCATGTGAATGTGTTTATACGCCTCTGTACTCATGTAGTCTCAATCAAAGAGAGCAAATGTAGTGATTTTAGAATATGCCCTTCTACGAGAGCACCAACGGATTTGTGGATATCTCACCTGAAATTTGTGGATTACTCTTGAAGCCTGGTCCTGAAAATGCCTGTTTTAAGCCCGAGTCTCTATGTATTTTGGCCCGTTTTGAAGCCGTTTTTCCGAAAAGAAGCCTAAAACAACACTCCGATATTTTGTTTCTTGCCCGTGTTGTAGCCTAATCAAAAAAGATGTTACACCCTAAGCAGCAATGCCTATATTGCTTTCTCGGCTATTCAGCCGGAAATTCTTGAAAATACTTTGTTTGGGTTAACGCCTGAATTCAATCTGAGAGTCAAGGAAATAGGGGCTAGTCAAAAAAGGAACGGCCAGAGTGTGGATATGTAGGTCTTTTTTGTGGATTACCTGAGGCGGTAACATCATTACATTTGCTTTTATGGAGGAGATGAAATTAAAAGCGACGCGAGGTAAGGCTGCCTGGAACCCCAAGCAAACCGTATCTCCAGGAATGGGAAAGCTTCCGCCGCAGGCGTTGGAGCTGGAAGAGGCGGTGTTGGGTGCGCTCATGTTGGAGAAAGACGCCCTTACGGCCGTAATTGACTTATTAAAACCCCAAAGTTTCTACAAAGACGCGCATCAGCGCATTTTCAGGGCGATTCTGGCCCTTTTTGACAAATCAGAGCCGATTGATATTTTAACGGTTACCCAGGAACTGCGTGAGCAGGGCGAACTGGAGTTTGTGGGCGGGGCCTTTTACGTGACGCAGCTCACCACCCGCATCAACTCGGCAGCGAACATTGAGTTCCACGCCCGTATCATCACCGAGGCTGCCATCAAGCGCGACCTCATCAGTATTTCCTCTGAGGTACTGGGCCGCGCCTACGAAGACACCACCGACGTGTTCGACCTGCTGGACTCCACCGAGGCCAAGTTGTTTGAGGTGTCTGAAAGCAACATCCGGAAGAACTTTGATGACATGCAGTCCTTGATGCACAAAGCCATCAAGGAACTGGAGGCCAAAAAGAGCCAGAAAGAGGGGTTGACTGGGGTACCGAGTGGTTTTACTGCCCTGGACCGCGTGACCTCCGGTTGGCAACCTTCCGACTTAGTGATCCTGGCCGCGCGTCCGGCGATGGGAAAGACGGCGTTCGTGGTGTCGGCCATGCGGAACGCCGCCGTGGACTTCAACAAAGGGGTGGCTATCTTCTCCTTGGAGATGTCCTCCATTCAGCTCGTAAACCGTCTAATCTCCGCTGAGGCTGAGTTGGAAGGGGAGAAGATCAAGAAAGGAAACCTGGCAGACTACGAGTGGGCGCAGCTGAACCACAAGATCTCCCGCCTGAGCCAGGCGCCTATTTTCATTGACGATACTCCGGGCCTTTCCATCCGGGAGCTCCGGACCAAGTGCCGTCGTTTGAAGGCGCAGCATGATATCCAGATGGTTATCATTGACTACCTGCAGCTCATGAGCGGTAACACCGAGGGCAAAGGTGGCGGTAACCGTGAGCAGGAAATCGCGTCTATTTCCCGGGCCTTGAAACAGCTGGCCAAGGAATTGAACGTGCCGGTAATTGCGCTCTCGCAGCTTAGCCGGGCCGTGGAAACCCGTGGCGGCGACAAGAAACCAATGCTCTCCGACTTACGTGAATCTGGGTCCATTGAGCAGGATGCCGACATGGTAGTGTTCCTGTATCGTCCGGAATACTACGGTATCACCGAAGATGAGATGGGTAACCCGACGTTGGGCGTGGGTGAAGTCATCATTGCCAAACACCGGAACGGTGAGGTAGGCAGCGTGCACCTGAAATTCATTGGTAAGTACACCAAATTCGGGAACCTGGAAGACGGCTTCGGCGGCGGCATGGACGGCGGTGGCGGATTCCCGACCTCAGACTTTGACGGACCACCATCAGCGGGAGGACCAAATACCATCAGGTTAGGCAGCAAGATGAATGATGGCGGCGGTTTCCCGGCTTCCTCGTTTGACGATGCTCCTCCGTTCTAAACCAAACCATTTACTTGCCAAAAAAACACATCGGCCATTTCTGCAAAGGAATGGCCGATGTGTTTTATGGCAGTTTTCAGAAAAGTACCCCCAAAGACCTATCCCTAAAAGCCCTCTCTTCTAAGACCAATTCCTATCTTGTTGCTTATTTAGTCTTGAATGAAGAAAACTTTCTCTAAGTGGGCAATGGCAGTGGGCGCCACTCTGGCCACAATCTTATTGTGCTATTTCATTGCCGATAGTTTTGGAACCCAAAGTTTTGTGTTCAGTTGGGTGCTCAACTTTATGCTGATGGCATGGTATACTGTTTTGGTGACCTTGTTTCCACTCAGGCTGCATGCAGGATACTTCAATGCGCAAAATTGGGAACGCAGCGGGAGGGTTTATATTTACCTGGGAGTGCCACTCTACCGAAAACTGCTGAAAGTGATAGGTTGGGAGAAACTAAACAAGAAAGGCAACCCCATCAAAAAAGATATTTCGGCGCTCAGGGACCAGGAGCGAAATACCCGCAACTCGGAGTTCGGCCATTTGATTATCGGCATTATCGTTTTTAGTACTGCATTCCTTGTGAGCGATTCATGGGCAGAGGCTAGATGGCTGCTTTTGTTAAATATCCTCCTGAATATTTATCCCGTTCTATTGCAGCGTTATACCCGGCCCCGGTACACAAGAATCATTTCGGTTTTGCAGAGCCAAGAGGTTTCTAAAGGTCAACAGGATAGGGTGCTTTGAAAGGGGAGGGGCGCAGGTGTTTCCAATCTTTTTGCTTTTAAGCTTATTTTTAAAAAATAGCCTTAAAACAACCCGAGCCAGAAAGCGTTTCCTGAGTAAAACCGTATTAGAACGGGCCAGCTTTGGGGAGATTTCCGTTTCTGCTTAGGTTGTGGTAAGTTCGTGGTAGTGTTGCTTAGATTCATCCAATGAATACGTTTCAGTTAAAAAGAGGCATCCTCCGGATGGAAGGGGACCGGATTTTCATTAGCGGTCACCAAGCCAGGTATGTGAAAGTGCTGCATTTGGTGGCATCCATCTGCTGGAGTGTCTTTTTCTCCATACAGGCGCAGAAGCACTTTAAAACTTATCAGCTTACCCAACAAACCCACCACCTGCTTTTTACCGGAATCACGGCGGGCATTGTGTTATTCTGGCTGTACGTGGGCTACACCCGGGGCATCCTGGATTCGGGCCGAGACGAGTTTGATGTAAAGCAGATCGTGAAGGCCCAGAAAAAAACGCGCGCTTCAGATGAAGTGCCCATGATCACCCTTTTCCTGGACGATAACCGCCGCCGTACCCTGGAGTTCAACAACCTGGATGACCTCCATTTCGCTGATTCCTTAGCAGGACGCGGGGTACTCATTGTGGAATAGCAAAATAAGCTGGCGAAGTCTGCCGTTTTAAACAAAATAGGCTTTGGAGCCGCTTCCCAAAAAACAGGCCCAAAACCTTTTTAAACAGGAGAAGATGCCTTTGTGTAGGTGCAGATACAAAGGAAATGAACGTGCCTTTCGGTTTCAGTTTTGAACGGCCCAGAGAATTTTACTTATGAAGAACCACTACCCCCCACAATCTCTTGCCGCACCCGTCATCTTGCAGGTGACTTTCCCTCGGGCGATGTTCCTGCTGGTGATGGCTTTTCTGTTAGGTCTGGGACCCGCTTTCGCGCAGAATGACTTCGAGACCGAAAAGCAGCTGAACTTCTTCCGGATCTGGGGACACCTGAAATACTACCATCCTTCCTCGGCAATGGGGATGCTCCACGCCGATTCCCTGTTTCTGGCAAACCTTTCCAAAGTAGACTCGGCAAAAAACCAGAAACAAGTAAATGCTGTGTTCAAGCAGCTTCTGAAGGAAGTAGGCGTACCTGCTGGAGACAAATCGGGCGCGCAGAAAGACAATCCCAAAGGAGCTTTCCTGCTCAAGAACCTGGATGATACCTGGCGCACCAAATCAAAGTTCCTGTCTTCTGATAACCGCAAAATGCTCAACCAAATCTTTGAGCGGCGCTACACGGGTGACAAACACTATTACACCTATGTGCGCAACAACCCGTACGGCGGCACCATGCCCCACGAACCAGACTATACCACGGACCCCAAGGAGAACTTGCCTTATCCATTGCGCATGCTGGCCCTGGCTAAGTTTAAGGCCTTTGTAGATTATCTCTATCCCTACAAGCATCTCATGGACGAGAACTGGGATGTAGTCATTAGCCAGAACATTCCGCAGTTTGCCCAATGCGCTACCCGTGAGGAATATGAGCGTTTGTTGCTAGGCGTAAATGCGCGGCTGGATGATACCCAGGCCTATTCTTTTTTCCGGCAATTGAATTATCGCGAGAAGCTGTTCAAAAACCATTATTATCCCCCCTTTGATTACCAGGTAGCCGAAAAGAAGATCCTGGTCACCGCCGTCATTGACGAGGCTCTCTGCAAACGATCCAACATCCGGCGGGGCGATATTATAGAAGGGTTGGACAGTGTTTCGGTAACTGAGTGGGTAAACGCCCTGGGTGCGGTGCTGGCCGTCTCTAATCAATCCTCTTTGTGGTCAAGGGTAGGAGAGTGGGGCGATAACCTGCTGTTCCGCTCAGAAGACCCTGTGATGCAGGTCCAGCTCACCCGGGGCGAAGAGAAACTCAACACCACCCTCCGGCTCATGGATCCTTCGCAGGCCGCCAAAGCAAAGCTCATTGATACCTATTTCAAAAAGAAGCAAGCGGTGCCCCCCAAGAAAAGCAAAGGCTTGGTTTATGCCGCCAAAGGCATTGTCCACTTCAAGATTGACGATACCTTCCGGATGATCAAAGACGAAACCTCTGAGGAAGATTACCGACTCATGGATTCCCTCTTCAGTCGGGCAACCAAAGCCCGAGGCATCATCTTTGACATGCGCGGCGAGCCTGATAACAGCGATTTCGTGTTCCATTATGCATTCAAGAAGTTTGGGAAACCAGACCATTACTTTGCGCGGTATTACCAGTTGAATCCGTACCAGGTGGGCTCCTATCGGTTGCTTACCCAACCTGAGGTGTATTACCCTACCGAAATCAAGCCTGAGGAAACTGCCTATGCCGGGAAAGTGGTAATTCTGGTAAACGGCACCACGCAAAGTATTGGCGAGTGGCACACTATGAGCCTTCAGCGGCTGTTTCCCGGGAGCATTACCCTGGGACAACCCTCCGCGGGAGCCGATGGCGATGTGAAAAGAATGGTGCTTCCTGGTAAGTACGTGGTGGCGCTCTCGGGCAACGGCATCTACTATCCTAACAATGCTGTTACCCAACGGCTGGGCGTTCGGCTGGATGAAGAAGTTCACCCCACCCTCAAAGGCGTTCTCTCCAGAAAAGATGAATTGCTAGCTAGAGCCATTGAACTCATTGGCGTGGAAGAGAAAAAGGACGATGAACCTTCTGTCACCAAGAAGACTGAGGCAAAGAAACCCGAATCTAAAAAATCAGAACCCAAAAAGGCAGAGACCAAAAAGGCTGAAACGAAGAAAACCTAGCCTCTAAAAGGTAGACTTTTTCTTGACGTAAAGCATATCTTTAAAACGCAGCGGCCTAATCATGATCAGATTAGGCCGCTGCGTTTTTAGATATGCCCATAGAGTGCCTGGAATGCCAAAGGCAAAACCATTTCGGCTATTTGAATTTGTATATTTACAGGCAATTACAACAAGCCATCACCTTGAGCCTGCCCAACTGTACACTTAAAGCAAAGGAACTTAGATTCGCCTGTCGCTTTAGAGAAAAAATCAGACGGCAAGTTCCTGCCCTTACCTTCGCATGAAAATCGTCTTCATAGTTCCACCCTTGGTTCACTTGCTTGACATCACCGGACCAGCACATATCTTCTATGAGGCCAAAGTGTTCCAACCTGAGCTTGAGCTGTGCTTCGCCTCCATTGACCCCCCCGCTGAGATAGAAAGCTCCGCTGGACTATTTTTCTCCAGATTGACTACGCACAGCTCCTTCTCGCTAAGCAAGGGGGACTATGTCTTCATACCTGGGATAGAATCTACCCTCCTTTCAGATCCCGCTTTCCTGGACTCTGCGCAAGATTTCTTCGGGTGGTTGAGGGAGCAGCATGCCTCAGGGGCGAACATCTGCTCCGTCTGCACGGGGGCATTTCTTGTGGCCGAGGCTGGTCTGCTGAACCAGAGGTCCTGCACCACCCACTGGGGGTATTTCTCCAGGTTCGCGGCCCGGTTCCCGGAGGCGGTACTGAAGCGCAACCGTCTTTTTGTGGAGGACAGGGGAATCTTCACCAGCGCGGGCGTAAGCTCTGGCATTGACCTCTCCTTATTTATTCTGGAGAGGCTGTATGGACAGAGACTTGCCTATGAGGTTGCCAAGATCACCGTGGTGTATTCCCGTAGAGGGACTGATGACCCGCAATTGAGTGTTTTCCTGCGCCACGGGAACCATCTGGAAGACAGGGTGCACGCCGCCCAGCAGTACATCTTTGAACACCTGGGAGAGAAACTGTTGACTTCAACCATCGCAGACCATGTCAACATGAGCCCACGGAACCTCACCCGGCTCTTTAAGAAGGCGACCGGGATGACGATTATTGAGTACCTCAACAAGGTACGGGCAGAGAAAGCCGGCCATCTGCTGAGAGAGGGCCATAAGCTGGACTACGTGGCAGCGCTGTGCGGCTTTGAGGGGGATAGCCAGCTCAGGAAGCTTCTCAGAACTTTCCCTAAAGAAAAAGGTCAATAGAGCGGCATTCTTGTTTTGTCCGGATAGAAGCCTTTTTTGTCCTTCCGTCTGCTTTTCTTCAGTGGTAGCTTTGCCTCGAAAGAAAACAATTAGCATGAAGAAAGCGGTCACTACCTCCCTGATACTCCTTTTTATTACCACCGTTCACGCCCAGATTGACCCACGTCTTAGGGGTTTAAAAATTCAGATAGAGAAGATACTGGAAGTCACCCATACGCCAGGCTGCGCAGTAGCGGTGGTGGAGGGCCACAAGGTACTCTATGCCCAGGGTTTCGGCTACCGTGATTATCAGCGGAAAATAGAGGCTGATGCCCACACCGTATTCCCAATTGGTTCTGTTACCAAAGCATTCACTGCCGCGCTCCTGGGGCAGCTTAGGGATAAAGGAAAGATTTCGTTTGAAGAAAACCCTTTAAGATATGTTCCCGCTCTAAAGTTCTACAATGAGGAGCTAAACAATGACTTGATCGTCCAAGACCTATTAACCATGCGAACCGGCCTTGCCCTTCATGACAAGGCTTGGTCAGGAATCCCGGTGAATGACAGGGATAGTCTGATAAGAAGAATCCAATACCTAGAGCCGGCGCATAAACTTAGGGTAAAATGGAATTACAGCAACTTCTCCTATTTTACCTTAGGTATGATAGGTGAGAAGCTTACGGGAAGAACCTGGGAGGAAAACGTAGAATCTTCGCTCCTTAAACCCTTGAGGATGAACAGCTCAAGCATTGGTTTAAAAGGATTAAGGGAGACCAGGAATGTGTCCTTGGGGTATAGTTCCATTAACGGCAAAATAGAAGAGGTAGAGTACCTGGACCTTACGGCCATGGCCCCGGCTGGAGGAATCAACAGCACTGCCCATGACATGGCCAACTGGCTGCTGGCCTGGATCAATAAGGGAAAATTAGAGGGACAGCAGGTACTACCGGAACAATATGTAGCGGAAGCCATAAGGCCACATGCAATTTTGCCAGCAGGCTATTTGCCGGATGAGGAATTCTCAGGAACTTATCTGGCAAATCTGGCAAATTACGGCTACGGATGGATTCTCTCTGACTACAAGGGGCATTATCGGGTTGAGCATGGGGGCAGTATAGACGGGTTCAGGGCATCCGCCGCATTTTTCCCTGACAAGAACCTGGGAATCGTTGTTTTAACGAACCAAGTCAGCTATCAGGCAGCCATGATGATCAGGAATACTCTCGCGGACAAATTGCTGGAGGTAAAAACGACGGATTGGATGGCGCTCTATCTGAAGAACCAGGAACCAAGCCAACCTCCTGCTGTATCACCGGTTAACCACCCAACTGCCCAATCAGCCACTTTCCTGTTCCCCAAGGGCGTGGCAGGTAGTTATACAAATCCCGGATATGGGAGAATCAAGCTATTTTACGAAAACGGCGAGCTGCACACTTACTTCAGGAAAAGAAAACTTACGATCATCCCTTCCCCGGCGGGAAAGGATGTTTTCCAAGCCATCACCACCGTTCCGCCCTATAGGACAGCGATGCCACCCATTCATTTTAAAAATAACCCAGAGGGTGAGGTAGTCTCCCTTTCCATTCAGTTCGAGGATGAGGTAAAGCCCATTGAGTTTGCCCGCGACTAATATGACGGCTTCTGTTTACTCCACCGGCAAGGCTGGTTCCGCTTCCCCAAAGAGATAGTGGTTAAACCATTGCCAGTTGTGCCAGGTGGCAGCCAGCCGTTCTTTGGGTTTATTGATACCGTGTCCGAAACCTTTGTAAACAATTAAGCGGGAAGGAATGCCCCGATCCTGGAGGCCTCGGTAAAGCTCGTACGCGTTAGGAATTGGAACCCGTCTGTCAAACTCCCCGTGCTGGATCAAGGTAGGCGTACTGGCCTTGTTGATGTTGGTCATAGGGGAGGTTTTTAGATAGATGTCCATATCGGCCCAAGGGGTGGCTTGCAGGTATTGCCGGGTGAAAGGAGTAATATCGGTGTTGACGTAGTAAGTGACCCAGTTGGAAATACCGGCACCAACTGAGATGGCTTTGAAGCGGTTGGTATTGGTGGTGAGGAATGCGGAGATATAGCCGCCCTGGCTCCAGCCCATAGACCCCATGCGGGTAGTATCTATCATTCCTTTTTTAGCCAGAAAGTCTACACCGCTCATGACATCCCACATATCCCCAACCCCCAGATTTCGCACGTTGAGCGACCGGAATTTTTCGCCGTAGCCGGCGCTTCCCCGGTAATTTACCCGCAAGACCAAGGCCCCTTTTTCTACCCATTGCAGCATGGGATAGACGTAAGAGGGAGTAGGGTCAGGAAGATCTATTCCGGTAGGACCGCCGTGGATGACTATCAGCAGCGGGTATTTTTTGGAAGCATCGTAATTACGGGGTTTGAGCAAAACTCCGTCTATGGAAGCTCCATCCGTACTCTGCCAGGTGATTACCTCGTTTATGGGCGTGTTCCAGCCTTTGATCTGTTCAGTGTTGGCGGTGATTTTTTTTAGGGGCTTATTGAGCTTTCCAGTATAGATTTCACCAAGGTCGGCGTGGTTACGGCCGCTTATCGCTACCACATCGGTGTTTTTGCTGAAGGCAAGGGTGTTTACTAAATCTAACTTGATATTCAGAGGTTTGGCCTTACCGCTTTTGGGGTCTACTTCAAACACCTTCTGTTTGGTCTTCTCTAAAGCACCAAGGTAGATGCCTTTTTCATTCCAGTCCAGTACATTTTTGTTTTCATCTATGGTTTGGGCTATTTCCCGGCTTTTGGCGGTTGGGGTATCATAGATAAATAAGCGATTGTTTTTGAAGAAATAGGTGGTGGAATCATCCAGGGAACTGCTATACACAAAGGATTTGCCATCTGGGCTCCATTTGCTGAAGAAATCACCGGTGGGGTTTGAAACCAAGGTTTTTACTTCTTTGGTGACTACGTTGAGGATGGCAATGTCTGACCGCAGACTGCTATTGATTAAAGGGTTGGGTTGCCGGTTAAACGCGATGGTTCTGCCATCTGGGTGCCAGGCGAAACTGGTCACGTGGAAATCTCCAGACGTGACTTTTCGGGCTACCGGCAGTTTAAAGCAGTCGTGGGGTTTGGCCGGCGGAGTAGCTCCTGTTTGCAGGGAATCCTTCTTAACCGGGTAACACGGCACTTGTCCCGCCAGGGCAATGGAGTCATAGTGGAAGTTCAATAACCAAAGGTGGCTTTGCTTAAAATCTTCGCCTTCTATTGTGAATGCCCCAAACCTTTCCTTCGTGGTTTTCTCTTTTTTGCTTTCAGCCTCGGCTTTGGTATAGGCCAGCCGCTTACCGTCTGGGCTCCATTCATAACTGCCTACTCCGTCTTCGTCTTTTGACACTTGCAGCGCTTCTCCGCCTGTCACCGGAATGATGTACAACTGGTTTTTCTCGCCTCGGTCGGCCAGAAAACTCACGAATTTGCTGTCTGGGGTAATTCTGGCCGAGGTGCTGCTACCTTTGGCTGTTCTGGTGAGGGGCATGGGAGCGCCGCCTTCACGTGAGAGCCAGATTTCCGTGTCATAACTGTTGTTGGTCCAATCGGTGCTGGTGACACTATACACCACCGTTTTCCCGTCTGGAGAGACCAAGGGAGAGCCCACCTGTTTGAGGCTGATCACTTTCTCAAAAGTGATGGAGGAGCCCTGCTGGGCCATTACGTTCCCTGTAAGCCCGAGAATCAAAAGGAAAACGAACCCGATTTTTTTAAAGGTGGCCATTTTGTTTACCCAATATAAGATGCTTCTAAATTGTTTAATCTTAATAAATTAAACACTTTTGTGCCAAATAGTCCAATATCTCGTACTATTAATATACTAGTACTAGTTACTTTTTTATTCTTCCATCTAAATCTCTAAGAACATGGGCTTGTTTTCAGCCATTTTTGGGAGCGCGGGTGTCGTTAACCAGGAAGAATTACTTAGAGAATACGGAAAGCTCCTCACCCACGGGGCAGAAATAGAATTAGGTTTCAGACTGTTCCGGGACACGTTTTTTTACCACCAAACGGCTCATCCTAATAGGAACTATGATAAAACTAAAGACACTTCTTTTATTGAGCATCCTGGCTCTGGGGCCTCATCCGTTCAGATCTGAGGCGCAGCAAAAGCCCCATTTAGGTGCACCACGTGAACTTCCGGCCCGGGTGGAAGGTGAGAACTTTGACCGCGGCGGCATGAATGTCGCTTACTACGATAAGACCGTCGGAAACCGCGACCAGGCTTATCGCACGAGCGAGGACGTGGATATTGCCCGTAACGTCCACAACACAGGCTACCACATCAGCTCCATCCAAAACGGCGAGTGGCTGGAATACACGATTAAGGTCGCGGCAGGGGGCGATTATGATTTCACGGCATCCGTAGCAACCACCACTTCCGGCAAGAGCTTCCAAATCCTCATTGACGGCGTTAACCTAATGGGGAATATCGAGGTCCCCAACCGGGGCAGCTATCAAAGCTACTCCCTCACCCCCGTCAAGCGCGTGAGACTGAGCGCAGGCCAGCATCTTCTGCGGTTCCAGAGTAAGTCTGAAACTTTTGATGTCGATTACTTTGAATTTAAAAAAGCAAGCATCAATCCTCCGCGGTCTACCGGCAAAGTGAACCTGATTTTGGATTTAGACATCATCAGCGACTCAGACGATGCCGGGGCCCTGGCCGTCGTGCATAGCCTGATCCGGTCCGGCGAGGTCAATGTCCTTGCGATGATGATCACGGTGTCTTATCCATATAGCGCCCGGGCCACCGATGCGATCAATACCTACTACGGTCTTCCCAATATCCCGATCGGGACCCTTAGGGATAATACACTTCTATCTACGGGCGGCTGGTACAATCACATCTCCGCCAACTACCCCCACGATCTTGTTAATGCACCTAATGCGACGACTCTCTATAAGCAAATTTTGTCCCGGCAGCCGGATAAGAGTGTCGTGATCGCGACCATAGGGCCGCTCCGGAACATCGATAACCTGATGGCCTCCCCCGGCGGAATGGACTTGATCCGGCGAAAAGTGAAGAGGCTGGTCACCGCGGGCGGGCGGATCAAGGAAGACGGCTCTTCCGGAACTTCCTTTAACTTCAAAATGTCGGCAGCCAGCACCCAACGGGTCATCAACAATTGGCCGGTGGAGGCTTGGTTTGTGCCCAACCAAGTGGGTGACAAGATTGCCACAGGAAATCGTCTCTTGGCGGCCAAATCCAACTCCAATCCTGTGCGCAGGGCTTATGAAATCGCGAAGAACCGATACAACGGCCCTGATTTCCGGCCGAGCTGGGACCAAATGGGCGTGCTGATTGCGGTGCGTGGCCTCTGGGGCGGGAAGCTGACTTCCGTGACCAGTGGACAGCTGAGATCAGACCCGGGCGGCAATGTCTCTTGGAAATACCCTTCCTCTACCTACCCAGACAAAAATCACCACTGGATTAAGCTTAACACGAGCACGCCCGAGATGAGGACCATCGTAGAGAATATGATGATGATTGATCCGTAAGGTGGAGAACTACCGTTCTTGAAAATGATCCAGGGCTGGTTTGAATTCCCGGGCAGCCCTGGATCATTATGTTTGACCGACAGATCTCTTTAAAGGGCCGGGGGATGTAGCTGCTTCCAACTTTTGGGCGGTACCCGCCCGATCCGCAAGCTTTTTCAAGCGGCCGCAAGCTTGGCTCCCGTAAGTTTTTGCGCTTGGGTGTATGCTTTAGGGACTACCAAGGCTTCACCGCCCGTCCCCGGGATAATGTACAACTGGTTTTTCTCTCCCGTCGGGCAGGAACCTCAAGAACTTGCCATCTGGGTTAATGCCCGCCGAGGTGCTGCTTCCTTTGGCCATGGGGGTGAGGGGCAGGGGAGCGGCACCATTTCGGGAGAGCCCACTTGTTTCATATTGCATGACTTTCTCAAAGGAGATGAAGGACTCCTACTGAACCCAAATGTTTCTTAAACAACCCAGAAATAAGAACCGATTTGTATTTGACTAACAGTGTTCTATTGGCCGTGAAGAAATTGCTTATAAATAGTTTAAACGCAATAAAATATAGGCTTTTCTTGCATATAGGCTAGTACCTGGTAAATTTAATTTATCTGGGTAGGAGAGAGCATCCGTCTTTACCCAATGCTTTCTTATCCGTCCACCTAAAACTGTAAAACATGGGATTATTTTCAGCATTGCTCGGAAACGCCGGCGCGGTAAACCAGGAAACGCTCATGAAAGACTTCGGAAAGTTGCTGGCCGAGGGCGAGTTGATTGAATTGGGTTTCAAGCTTATCAGGGATACCTTCATCTTTACTTCTAAAAGACTCATCCTCATTGAAGTGCAGGGCCTAACCGGCAATAAGGTGGAGTACTTGTCTGTCTCCTACAAAAGCATTTCCAGGTTCAGCGTGGAAACCGCCGGGACTTTTGAGCTGGACGCGGAGCTTAAGATCTGGGTTTCCGGCGAGGTGGAGCCAAGCATCAGGAAGAAATTCAACAAGGCAGTAAATGTCTACGAGGTGCAGAAAGTATTGGCGCTTCATGTTTTAAGATAAACCCGGACTAAACCAGCGCGTTGTTTCCTGCCTCAGGTTGTTTCCGTTTTGGCCTTGATTTGGCGAAAACGGCTCCTAAACACGCTTGGGTAATTCTGCGTACCTTTGCCGCGTTATCTTTACAGCAACGAGACTGCGCTAAAGTCAGTACTACTAGCAGAAGTAAATAGAGACTTAACCATGGAAAACGAAGAGAAAAAATATAACCAGCTTACCCCAGAGGAAGAATACGTGATCCTGCACAAAGGCACGGAGCGTCCTTTCACGGGCAAACTCTACACCGTCAAGGAGCCTGGCACCTACGTTTGCCGCCGATGCAACGCGCCGTTATACCGCTCAGAGGATAAGTTTGAGTCGCACTGCGGCTGGCCCAGCTTTGACGATGAGATACCGGGTGCCGTCACGCGCGTACCAGACGCTGACGGACGGCGTACCGAGATTGTCTGCTCCAATTGCGGAGGCCACTTGGGGCACGTGTTCCTGGGAGAACGGTTTACCTCCAAAAACACCCGCCACTGCGTGAACTCCATTTCCATGGCGTTTGTGCCGGCCAAGGAAAACGCCTAAAGACCAGCGCGGGTGGAGGCGATTCTTTTCATGGGCATGCAGGCATCTGGGAAGTCAACGTATTACAAAAAGTACTTCTTCAATTCCCATGTGCGCATCAGCATGGACCTGCTCCGGACCCGGCACCGCGAGCGCCTGTTTTTGCTTCTTTGCCTGAAAACAAGCGCAAAGCTGGTGATTGACAACACCAACCCCCGAAAAGAAGACCGCCAGGCGTACCTCCCGCTTCTGAAGGAACGCCGCTACCGCGTGATAGGATATTTCTTCCAGACCTCCCTGCCCGAGGCGCTTGCCCGAAACCAGGCTCGAGGAGGCCGGGATCAGGTAAAAGACATCGCCTTGTATGATGTGCGCAAAAAACTGGAGCCCCCATCTTTTGACGAGGGGTTCGACCAGATTTTCAGCGTACGCATCCACGGCGATGATTTTTTAGTGGAGGAGTGGGCTAAAACCGAAGAAGGGCATGTTTGAGAACCGGCACATCAACTGGGAGGCCAAACCCTCAGAAAACGGGTTGTACGTCTGTAGCCGCTGCGGTAATCCTTTGTTTTCATCTGCCCAAAAGTTTAATTCCAGGACCGGCTTCCCAAGTTTCTGGGGCCATCTGGAGGAAAATGTCCAACAACATCTGCTGGAAACCTACGGCCGGGATCGTATTCAGCTTCTTTGCCGCCAATGCGGCCTACACCTGGGCCATTTGTTCCAGGATAAAAGAACCCCTTCGCAGGTGCGCTACTGCATCAATTCAGAGGCTATTGCCTTCCAAAAGGAAAGGTAACTTTCTTTCAAACCCCTTCTTTCCTTTCTTCAACCATGCTGCTTTGGGGCTATTTTAGGTAAAATGGCTCCGAAGCAGCATGCCTTTATTTTGCCAGAGGCTTGTTGCTTCAACATGGGAGTAAGGTTTCCAGGCTTACCAAGGCTTTTTCTTCACTTTGATGAAATGAGGATTAAAATAAAAAATTCAAAATAATCTAGGGGAAAGTTGCAAATCTAAAAACTACTTCTACATTTGTAGTGTACTAAGTAACTAATACAGTAAACAAGGTGACTATGATACACATCAACAACATGAGTTTCGGGTACCGCAGGGGAGCTTTGATGTTCCAGAACCTGCACTTGTCGCTCTTCCGTGGCCATATTTATGGGTTGCTCGGGAAGAACGGAGCCGGTAAGTCCACGCTGCTGAAGAACATGATCGGGTTGGCGTATCCTACCGCCGGAATCTGCACCATAGACGGCGTTGACACTTCTAAACGCTCCCCCAAAGTATTGGAGAACCTGTACTTTATTCCGGAGGAGATTTATGTGCCTTCAATCACCACGGCCAAGTTTATTTCCAATACCGCCTGCTTCTACCCCAAATTCAACAAAGAGGAGTTTTACCAGTACCTGGAAGAGTTTGACGTGCCCCGCGATTCTGTGATGGACCAGCTTTCGTTTGGGCAGCAGAAAAAAGCCATGATCGCGTTTGGGTTAGCCACCAACACCAACCTCCTGATCATGGATGAACCTACCAATGGGCTGGATATTCCCTCCAAAGTGCAGTTCAGGAAAATCATTGCCTCGGCCTTGACCGAAGAACGGTGCGTGATCATTTCCTCGCACCAGGTACGCGATCTGGAAAGCCTGATTGACACCTTGCTGATCGTGCATGACCACGAGGTTGTGGTGAATCATGAGTTAGACAAGATCGCGGAGAAATTGGTGTTCGCTACCCTGCCTTCTACGGAGGGGTACGAGGTCTTGTATGCCGAGGAGTCTTTCCAGGGGAAAAATGCCATTCTTCCAAACCATGAGGGCGTGTATAGCCGGGTAGACATGGAACTGTTATTCAACGCTATTGTAGTTGGAAACCAACCGCTGCTTCACCTCTTACAAACCGAACAGTATGAAAACGCAATTTAGCTTTACCCGCTTCTGGTGGTTGTTCAAGAAACACACGGCAGAGCATTTCAGATATTACCTGATGTCGGCGGCCGTTTTGATGGGGATTATGACCTTGTTCCTGGGTTTCCTGATTATTTCAGAATCTGAGCCCATGAACGCCCAAAAGCAGACCTTTGTTTTTGTCATTCTGCTGTTGCTGACGGGTCCTATCTTCACCAGTACCATTTTCTCCCACTTAGGAGATAAGAAAAAAGCCATCGCCACGCTTACCTTGCCGGCTTCTCATTTTGAAAAGTACCTGGTAGCCTGGCTTTATTCCTATTTGCTTTTTCAGGTGGTATACATCGGCAGCTTTTACCTGGTTGCCTCCATCTTATTACCCCTGGATAACTGGAAAGGCCAAGAACTGGAAATGATGCGCTTGTTTTCTAAGGAAGATGGCCAACTATTTGCCTTGAACGGGTATTTTCTCCTGCACGCCATGACCTTTCTGGGTTCCATCTTTTTTGAGAAGTGGCATTTCATCAAAACTGCGTTCATCTTTTTCACCTTAGGCTTGGCACTGGTTATACTTAATAAACCCATCTTGCAGGCTATTACGGGCCGAGAACTGGAAGATGCTTTCCCTTTTTCAACGATAACTTTCCAGGAAGCAGGAGAATACTTCTTTGTTCAGTTTCCGCATGGCAATGACTTCCTGATGACAATGGCTTTAGTGGGAACCACCCTGTTTTTATGGGCAGGTGCCTACTTTAAGCTGAAAGAGAAAGAAGTGTAGGGTAAACCAAAGACTATGGAATTTAGAAACAACGAAGCCATTTACCTGCAGATAGCCGCGTACGTGAGTGAGAACATATTGCTGGGCAAATGGCAACCCGATGATAAAATACCGTCTGTACGTGAATTAGCGGTGGAACTGCAGGTAAACCCCAACACGGTCATGCGCACCTTTGAATACCTCCAAAACCAGGAGGTTATTTACAACAAGAGAGGAATAGGCTTTTTTGTAGACGCAGACGGCGTAAGCAAGGTGAAGAAACACCGGAAAGAGCGCTTCCTGCAACAAGATTTGCCCGAGTTTTTCCGCAATGTCTTCCTGTTAGACATTCCCCTGGAAGAACTTCAGGAACGCTACGAACAATTCAAATCAGAACATTTCACCCTTAACCCTTAAGTGGAAAGTCATGAAAAGAAGTACTATTTTAATAGTGGCAGCTTTGGTTTTATTCCTTGGCTCCTTAACGGCATTCAATTTCGTCATGAAGGCGGAGTTTGAAACAGGGAATTACAAAGATCCGCTGGCTGGTTTTGTTTCTCAGAATTATACCAACTTTCAGGTGGTAGAGGTGAACGGCGGCAGTAAGATAAGTGTGAAAATTGAGCAAGGCCCCTACAAAGTCTTTTTGCACAACCGAGTTCAGGAAAGTGTACAGGTAAAGCAACAAGGCAATAAACTGGTGGTGGATGTGAACCAAAAGGACGAGGCAATCTGGTCGAACGGGCGCTATGTGGTGTACATTTCCTGCCCTGAACTAACTAACCTGACTACTTCGGCGCGCTACACCTTAAAAGGAAAACCACAGGTGGACTTGTTTGATGACAACCCTTACGGTTCTAAAATTGTATCAATAGAAGGTTTTAAACAAGACAGCCTCAGCCTTCAACAGGACCATGGCACGGCAGTGAAATTGGTCAAAACGAAACTCAATAATCTTCACGCGATTGTGGGCGCTACCCAAGGAAGCGGTTCAAAGCTTTTCCTTGGCAAAGGAAACCAAATCAATTCAGCCGCTTTGGATATTAGAAACAAAAGCTTCTTACACATGAATGATGTGGTGATTCCGTCAGTGGCTTACCAATTCTCAGATAGTGCCCGAGCAGATTTCACCGGTGCTGCTTTGGCTTATCTTAACAAGAAGTAGAATAAGGTTCCCTAAGCAAGACACCTCCGTTTACCGCTTGTTTTGGCAAAATCAACTCAAAACGAAGGAGGCTTTTCATAGTTTAGAAATGCGTTTCAGGAACAATGGGCTACGTTTCGTAGGAGGGGTTGAGCTAAGATGATTTGTTTTCTGGCTTCGCTCAACGGCATTTTTTGTAACAAGAACTCTGCTTTGGGTTTTGGCCAGAACCCCGCCAGGTAAGCGTTCAGCTGAGAGGCAGCGGTGGAGTTCAGAAACTCAGGGAAATTAGGAAAGCTTTTGAGTAACTCGCTTCTTAAAGCAGGGTTGCGCTGCAGGTACCATTTCTGATGACGTTCTTCTGCCAAATAGAACTTTTGAAAGGGAAGAACCAAGGTGAATAGCTTCTGCTGTATCTTTTTTTCTTCCTGGGCGATGCGTTGCCGTATTATTTCTTCCTGCCCCGGCGAGCGGAAGAAGATAGCGGAGGTATATTGTCTTTTCCAGGGTGCTTTAGTAGGGGAGTGGTTGGTGAAGAATAGGTCCAGAAGCTGTCTGTAACTTACCAGTGAAGTATTTATCTCCAGTTGAACTGTCTCAATATGTTGTCCAAGATTCCAGTAAGTAGGATTATCTGAATCTCCGCCGACATAACCTACCCAGGTTTTCTGTACGCCTTCCACCCCTCCAAACAATGCCTCTGGTTTCCAGAAGCAACCCATGCTGAAGGTCACTAAGGATGATTCCCCTTTTACTGGATTTTGGACGGAGGTGGTTTGTTCTGGAGGTCTCATTGCTGTTTTAATGGTATTTTCTCCAAATTAGGCTTAAATCAGGTGATAGCTTTTAATAGGTAAGCTGCTTCGGTTCTTTTATAACGGTAACATTTACGACCTGTTTTCACAGGGCAATGGAACGTGCTTGCCCTTTGCTTTAAGGACAGTTCTTTTTAAACAAGAAAATTGACTTTAAACAGATAGATTCACTAAAAGGCAAAGTTCTGGTTTGTCACATTTTTTAGGGATTTCATCACATTTTATTTCCAAAGCGCTCGGGGGTAGCTAATCTTGAACCATGAATACTTTCACTCTCGGTCTTAACCTACTCCTGGAACAGGACCTTTAGAAGTAGGCCGGAGTTTAATCTGATAGGTGATTCTTTACTATTCTTAATCAACAAACGTATGAAAAAAGTACTACTCATGGCGGTAGCCGGAATTCTGTGCGCGCACCAAACTTTTGCCCAGGCACCCACTCCTCCCAAATCAATGGCCGTTGCCGCACAACCAACCCCTAAAGGAAACGGGAAAATTGCCGGGGTGATTTTGGAGGAAACGGGCCAGAAACCCATTGAATTTGCCACCATTTCCCTGGTAGAGAAAGCATCAGGGAAAACGGTAGACGGCACCGTGTCTGATGATAAAGGAAGGTTCTCTCTGGGGAAGGTTGCGGAAGGACAATATAAGTTGTCGGTGAGTTTTCTGGGCTTTGAAACCAAGGTGTTTGACAACATCACGGTGGGCAACAAAGAAGAGGTGAACATTGGGGTAGTGGCCCTGAAGGGAGGAGCTAGGACGTTAGACGAGGTTTCAGTGGTAGGCGATAAACTTCTGGTGGAGGAAAAGGTGGACCGCATGGTGTACAACGCCGAAAAAGACATCACCAACGCCGGGGGTACCGCCACCGATGTCCTGAAGAAAGTGCCCGGGTTGACCGTTGATCTGGAAGGGAACGTGGCCCTGCGCGGTAGCTCCAACATCAGGGTGTTGATCAACAACAAACCATCGGCGGTAATGGCAAGCAGCGTGGCCGATGCTCTGCAGCAGATTCCGTCAGATATGATCAAAAGCGTGGAAATCATCACCAGTCCCTCGGCGAAGTATGATGCCGAGGGTACGGCCGGAATCGTCAACATCATTACCAAGAAAAACAACCTGCAGGGGGTAAACGGCATGGTGAACGCTTCCTACGGAAACCGCATTAGTGTTGTGAACGGAACGGTGAATTACCGCAAGGGTAAATTAGGGGTGAATACCAGCCTGGGGTACAACTGGCGCAATAATCCCGCCGAAAACATCCGCGAAACCGTGTACCGCGGCATTCCCGGTATTGATCGCCTGAGCCAGTCTATGAAAGGCAAACGCGAGGGCGAGTTCCAGATGCTGCAGTTCGGGGCCGACTATGAACTTACCAAAAGAAGCAGCCTGTCGGCTGGAGTTAGGATGCAGAGCGGCGAGTTTGTTTATCTGACAACCCAAACCTCCACCCAATACCTGAACGGAGGCGTCATCGGGAGCAATACCCGGGTGAACCGAAACCAGTTCGATAACATGAACTACGACATCAACCTTGATTTCACCCAGCAATTTGCCCAACCAGGACGTGAACTGAGCGTTCTGGGTTTGTTGAGCCGCAACGACAGAGAGAATTCCAATCTCGCCGATGTCTACAACCTGGATCAGCAGTTGGCCTTGAAAGAGCAGAACCTGAACGATGCCTACAATGAGGAGAAAACGTTTCAGGTAGATTACACGCATCCGTTCAAAAACAAGCACCTGCTGGAAGTGGGCGGAAAAGCCATTCTGCGCTATGTAGAGAGTGATTACCAGTTTCTGGTGGCCAATCCTGCGGCAGCTCCCTTTGTGACAGAACCCTCCCGGACCGATGTTTTTGCCTATCACCAGAATGTGGGGGCGGCCTATGCTTCCTATGAATTCAGTGTGAACAAGAAATACAACTTCAAGTTGGGAACCCGCTATGAACACACCAAGGTAGACGGCGACTTTACCTCAACCCAGACCTCTGTGGCGCAGAGCTACGATAACTTTATTCCCAGCTTTGCCGTCTCTAAAGCCCTGAAAAACAACCAGACGCTGAAGTTCAACTACACCAAACGCATCCAGCGCCCGCAGTTGGGTCTGCTTAATCCCTATGAAAACCGCGCCGACACCTTTAACATCCAGGTGGGAAATCCTAACCTGAACGCCGAGATCACCAATGCCTATGAAGTGGGCTACAGCACGTTTTTCAAAAGCGGGTTCTCCGTTAATGCCACCGCTTTCTGGCGGCAAACCAACAATTCTATTGAGGCCTATACTCTGCCCACCGATGAAGGCGTGAACTACACCCGGTTCGCAAACATCGGGCGGAATGCCAGCTACGGACTTAGTTTGTTCAGCAGCATGAAGTTCCTTAAGAAGGGTAACGTCAGTGCGAATTTGAACGTGTTCTACCTGGACCTGCAAAGCGAAACTTCGCTCCTGAATGCCTCTAACGCCAGCGTAATGTACAATGCCAACCTGAATACCTCGTATGTTTTCGGGAAGGGAATCAGTGCGCAGGTTTTTGGGCAGTTCAATGGACGCCGGGTAACCCTTCAGGGCAGAACTTCTTCTTTCGCTGTTTTTAACCTCGCTTTGAAAAAAGACATCTTAAATAAAAACGGAAGCATCACGGTAGGAGTGGACAACCCATTCTCTGCCTCACTGCGGCAGCGGAATATCTTCAAAACACCATCGGCCGAACAGGTCAATACCATGTATATCTATAACCGACAGGTGAAAGTAGGGGCCAGCTATAAGTTTGGGAAAATCACCGCGAAAACCCAGCCCAAGCGTAAAAAGAAAATCAACAACGATGACGCCAAGTCTGACGGCGATTCAAACAACTAGATTGGGTTGAACCTTCTCCTCCTCCTGGTGACCTGATGGATTCCACCCGGGGAAGGAGAAGTTTAGCTTGCTTCCGTTTTGAGGCTATTTTTGATAATAAAGCCCTTAAACGGAAGTAGGGTAGAAGTGGGGCTTTCAAAAACTTTGGGAAGGCCTTGTCCTCAAGCAGGAAGTGAATCTTTCAAAATCTAAATTGTCTCTGCCAACCTTAAATCCGTTTAGAGATTATTTGGCTTGAAAGTATTCTTTTGATGGATTCTACGTATCACTCGCTTACCATTACCCAGATCAGAGAAGAATTGCCCGGGGTGAAAACCTTTGTTTTCGGGGGAGAAGATGCCAAGGCTATTTCCTACGTGGCTGGTCAGTACCTCACTTTAGTGACCCAGGGAAAAAAGGAGGAAATCAGGAGGTCGTATTCCATCACCTCGGCCCCGGTGCTGGGTGAATCCCTGGCGATTGGGGTAAAACGCGTGGAGAACGGTTTTCTTTCCCGTAAGTTGATTGACCAGGCCAAGGTGGGCGACCAAATCCAGACCATTGGCGCGGCCGGTTTCTTCACTTTGCCCGAGGATCTTTCTACCTACGGACAGGTGTTCTTCTGGGCCGCCGGGAGTGGCATCACTCCTATATACTCCTTATTGAAAACGCTGCTCCACGGGCATCCCGACATTTCGGTGGTGCTGGTGTACAGCAACCAAAGCCCTGAAGTGACTATTTACCGGCAGGAGTTAACGCAACTGGGAAAAGAACATCCAAATCGGTTTGTGCTTCATTTCCTGTTCAGTAATTCGCCCAGGTTAAACCAGGCCCGCTTGCACAAAGAACTTTTAAAGCAACTGGTGCGGCAATACAGCAAAGTGTCTTCGGCTGAAGTATTATGTTATGTATGTGGGCCTGAAAATTACCGGCGCCTGTGTCTCTATGGCCTAAGGGAAATAGGAGTGCCAGCGGCCAACATCCGCCAGGAGACTTTCAGTACCACTAAAATCCAGGTGAAAGTTACTCCACCGGATACCTATCTGCATACTCTTGAAATCATATACCAAGACCAGGTACATCGCCTGCAAACCCAGTACCCCGATACCATTTTACAATCGGCGAAAAAAGCGGGGATAGCCTTGCCCTACAGCTGTGAAGCCGGCCGATGCGGGAACTGCGCTGCTACCTGCCGGCAAGGCAAAGTCTGGATGTCATATAATGAAGTGCTCACCGAGAGGGAAGTTAACCGAGGGCTTGTCCTCACCTGTGTTGGCTATGCGGTAGGGGGAGATGTGGTGCTGGAGGTACCGTAGCGCTTAGGGCCCATTTTAAGATAACTAACCTGAAAACTAAAAAGGCATCTCCATTCTAAAGAGATGCCTTTTTTGGTGCCTTGATTTCTGCTGTTACCTGCCTGAAGAAAAGATGGTGTTTTCATTTCCTACCTGCATCAGCCAGTCAAGAGCGGGTGCCACTTCTTCAAACATTTTGATCTGGAATTTATCACCAATGTGCTGGTGTAGCTGGTGAAACGACATCTGGCCGTAAATTCCGGGGGCCAGCACCTGGCTCATGTACTGTAAACCAAGTTCCATGACTTTAGGAGTCCAGAACTGCACAATCCAGTCGTTGGCTACGTTCCAGGGTCCAATCAATTCTTTGTGGTTGTTCAGCAAACGGGGGCACGGCTGCTCCTGCAGCATCTTGATATAATGGGTGCCACCCTGCATCACAGTATCTAAGGTCTGGATGCCAACCCATTGGGCATGAATGTATTCGTTATTTTGGGTCCGCTCAGCAATGAGGAAGACATCTCCATTCGGTTTCTTCAGTTCAACTTTCGTCATTGGAGTGAGTAATGTCCATGGATGACACAAAGGTACTATTCTTTTGCTTTCAACGTGAATTCACTGTAGGTACCTACTTTCTTCCTACGTATAAAAACGGATCAAAGTAACCCAATCCTTCCCTCACAAGCCACTTTTTACAAACTATTTTGGCCTTACTACCTGGTTTGCGGCTAAGGCTTGTCTTTCCTGTATTTTCCCAACGGCTGTTTAATTTTCCAATGTATTTGCATAATAGATCATTAGCCGCGAAGATGTAGTGACGAGTTTGCAGCAAGTACACCTATTGCTAAGAGCCGTGTGAATAGCCATAGAGCAGTATTTTGGGGGATTGCTAGAAGTAAATGGAGGCCTTAATGGAGCTCAGATACGTTTAGGGGCCGTATTCCAAAAAACAGGCCCTAAACAGAACGCACTTCAAATCGATTTTTCCGATGGTTCAGTTCTTATCGGCTAAGGCTTGTCGGTAAAACAAGGTGTGGCGCTGGCTTGCGGGAGTTTTCAGGTACCTTTTTAAAAATATTTCCTGTTTCGCTACCTGGACAAAAGCCTTCTCTACCATGGCCTTCATGTTCTGTAAAGACAAAAAGAGATTTGTATTATCGGCGGGTTTGATCTTCTGGAGAAGGCGTTTGGTCTGGCTGAACTGAGAGTTAAGGTCGTTTGTCATCTGCCGAAGTTCCTGGTCAGGCTTGATCGGTTGAAACCGGTTGTTCCGGTACTGAATAAATTGGTTTAGTTGTTCTATGCCGGTGTTGAAGGAAACCACGGCTTCGTTGTACAAGTCAATGGTCTCGTTTTCGCGCACAACCGAAAGGTTCTTTTTCAGGTGGTTCAACTGGTCAAGAGCCACCGCGGGAATCGTAGGCTGGATTTCTATTCTTCTGATGGCACCTGTAAGTTGCGCTTTTTCAGAGGACGCTTCATAGGTGGCAAGGGAATCCTTGAAATGGAAAACCGGTCTGGGTTGAGGCGCGGCACCTCTGGAAGTAAGGAATTCCTGGTAGGTAAGAGGCTGGGCCAGAAACTGCCAAAGGGGATCAAACGGAAGGTGCGTCTGCACCATTTTGGCGGGCGACACCATATAATACTTCGGATTGATGCGCGGAACAAACTTCCCTCTCTCCACCATTCCGGCTCCCCAGGTAGGATCAAAGAGGTACCATTGGCCTCCCAGATTAGCGGCACACCAGGCATGCGACATGGGCGCAGAAGTTCCTCGGGGCACTACAAACCCAGTGATCAGGTAAGAAGGAATACCAGTCTTGGCGCATAGTTCATGGAAAACCTCGGCATAGCCCTGGCACACGGCTTTTCTGGTAATAAGCGTCTGCGCAATGAGCGACTGCTTTTCATAGTACAGCGGCATACGCGACAGCGCCTGCACATCATAGGCAATGTTGGAGGTAAGCCACTGGTAAATGGCTTTCACTTTATCCTGGGGTGATTTGTAGTGGGTGTTGATGAACCGGGCAATACCATCAATGCTTCTGGCCTGGGCAGCCGGAATCACCGGGGCGGAGGTAGACACCTCATGTGGTTCAGCGTAATTCTGCCCCGAAACCTGAAAAGAAAGTACAAAAAGAAAAAAAATGGCAACCAGCTTAGACATGGTGTAAGTCCCTGAGAAAGAAAGGAAATCCTTGTTTTTGTAACGAAATAACACCGCCAGATGAGATAACGTTTCCGGGTTTGTTTTATATGATTGCCGGAGAACCCCTTTTTATAATTTATTTGGCTTTATACTTGTAGTTGCCTTTTAAAATATTTCGCAACTCAGATAAAGATTATGAAAAGACAGATTGTACAATTAGTGGTTTTGGTGCTTTTCCTGATTAGTGCGGCTGCCTGCTCCAGTTCCAAAAACACCAGCAGTTCGCGTTACCCAACCGGTACCCGTACTTCCAAAAGCCAAAGAACCTCAGATTCATTCCCCGGTATCCATTTCCCAGACGGTAGAACCAACTCCTCCACCAGAGGCCTTCCTCCGGGACAAGCCAAAAAGGTGAACGGTGACCAATCTGCCCGTGCCTATGCCCCAGGCCAGCAGAAGAAACACGGAAAAGGCCACGGCAATGGCAATGGTCACTACGGTGGGAAAAAGAAAAAAGGTAAAAAGCATTAGAACCCGTTATAAAAGGGATTTATATAAAGGAGGGCTTGCCAAAGGCAGGCCCTCCTTTTTTGATTAAACCACCATTTCTAACAGTATAGCAGGGGTGGTTCTAAACAACCCGCCTTCGTCCTCGTAAACGGGTATACACCTTACTTTAAAGACTATGGCTATTCTAGATATTTTTGACGACGATAATAAAGACTCCAAAAAGGCGAACAACCTGAACGATGAATACCATCAGCGAAACGCGCCCGGAAACCAACCAGACCCATCGGCCAAGCGGAACATAGGTTTGGGCGGCGATACCGAACGCAATGACCAGAAAGACAAACTGGAGAACCTGCACATCGGGGGGAACGAGATCACCGGTTACGGGGCTAACGACCCTGCCAGCAAGGAGTCTGACACCCAGGGCCCTGGCTTTGAAATGGAAGGAAGTTATGACGCCATGGACGGTAGTGCCAACGGTCTGCGCATGAACGACCAGCCGCTGGACAGCAAAGAAACCAATTCTGAAGAAGCCGATTACAACCGGCTCTAAGAATGCGTTCTAAAACGAAAATCGGGGTTCCCACTTGCAGAAAGTGGGAACCCCGATTTTCGTTTAAGGCCCTTTTCAGGGAAATGGCCCTAAAGGAAAGCGTTGTGAGCTAGCTCTTAGGATACCATTCCCGCAGGCGGACCTCAATCTGCTTTTTACCGGCCTCCACCTGGGCTTTGAACGCGTTTACATCACTCAGTCCCTCCTTGCCCCGGTAATGGTACGGGTACACGACTTTCGGTTTGAATTCCAGCACAGCGGAGGCGGCCTGGTTTACATCCATGGTGTAAGGCAGGTTCATGCACACGAACGCCACGTCAATGTTTTTGAGGGCCCGCATCTCGGGGATATCCTCAGTGTCACCAGACAGGTACACGTTTTTGTTCCCCATTCTCAAAACATATCCGTTCCCGCGGCCTTTGGTGTGCATGGCATCGGCAGATTCTGGCAGGTTGTACATGGGGATGGCCTCAATGTCAACTCCTAGCTGTTGGGTTTTGGCGCCGTTCTTCAGCACCACCGCTTTGGCTTTCATGGCTTCGGGTAACTGGTCTACCACTGCCTGTGGGGCAACTACCATGGCAGTAGTGGTGGGTAGGGCCTGCAAGGTTTTGGTATCCAGGTGGTCAGGGTGGATGTCGGTGATCAGAATCAGGTCTGGCTTGGCCAGGTTGGTGAACAGGGCAGCTCCACCGTACGGGTCTACCCATATAGTTTTCCCGTTCCACTGCAAGACCACCGAACCATGGGTGACGGGCTGAACCACCAAGTCCCCTTTTTCGGTTTTGATGCGGTCGGGCTGAGGCAGGTTTTGCGCCCCAACTTGAAAAGTGCCGATGCTGAAAAGCAGGAGCAAGAGTTTTTTCATAGGTGTATTCATTAGATGGATATACTGAATATAGGACAATTTAACCTAAAATTTGTTTCCTGTAGTTTTACGCAGCCAGGAGGCCTAAAGATAAAAGAACCTGTTTCAGAGGCGGTTCTTTGAAAACGGCCCTGAAACAAGTTCTTCCTTTTTTTTTTAACTAAGCGGGTTATTCCTTTTTCTTCTTCTTACGCCCCACCCGTTTGCTGGCTTGTGGCTCTATACCACAGTCCTGGGTACTGAGCAAGCCCGCCGGAACCGTCAGTTCTCCCGTATGGAAGTCAAGGAGCCCGTTTTTCTCCTCTTCAATGTTGGTGGCCTGGGTATAGACATCTCCCGCAATGCGGCGTTTCCGGAGTTCCTGCTTAAAAGCTCTGATGGACTCGGTGCGTTCGTCAGAGCTTTGGGGTCCGCCGTAATCTGAGAACCCGAAACCTCCCCATTCGCTTACAATCAACGGTGTTTGTCCGCGGTAGAAGTACTGGTCACCAATCACCAACGGCAGCACGGCTACGCCTTCCATTTCGCCGGCGGTCAGTTTATCAAGCAGCTTCTTCCACTTGTTCAGTTTAGGTGTGTACAGGTGAGCGGTGAGCAGGTCAGACTTCAGCTTTCCTTCAAAAGAAATGTGCTGCCATCCGTCGTTATCCACTACCAGGAACTGCGGATACCTGATTTTCATGAAGTGGAAGATATCCATGATGTACTGGCGGGTCTCGGGGTTGGTCGCAATGTCCTGGGCGCCCCAGTCTTCGTTGTACAAACTCCAGATCACCACTGAGGGGTTGGTTTCGATGAGGGCCAGCATGCGCATAAGCTCAATGCGGTGGTTCTCGCGGCTCCGCTTGGTAGAAGAGTGCGGACTTGGCACCTCCACCCACAGCAGCAACCCAATTTCATCAGCCAGGTTATAGATCCTTGGATCGATACCGGCTATGTGTACGCGTACCAGGTTACAACCTAGTTCTTTCATGGCGTACATGTGGCGTCGCATTTCCTCGTACGTAGCGGTACCGGGCTGGTACAGGATTCCGTCTATGTAGATTTCCTGGTTGTTGAGGTAAATGTGCCTTCCGCGGGCCTCAATCTTGCGCAACCCGAAGTGCCCTTCTATTTCAGCGGAATACCCCGAGCTGTCAATCAACTGCGCCTCGAACCGGTACAGGTGAGGGTCCTCGGGGCTCCATAATCGGGCATTGGGCACTTCAATGGCTACATACTGGGCTTTCTGGCCAGCTTCCAGCCTTAGGTTGAAGTCGGAGGTGGAAATAGGTTCTGCGTGAGGACCTGCTTCCCGGTCATAGATGTTCAGCTTCAGGGTGTACTGGCCGGGATCATGAATTCTGGTGGTAAAATTGAAGCGCACCATGGAGTCTTCAATGATTCCCTGCACGCCTACGCGCGAGCGGAGGCGGTTGCGCTCAACGGTTTCAATCCAAACGCTGCGCACGGCTCCGGCGTAGGTCTGGTACCAGATTCCCCCGCGTTTGTACACGTGAGATTCCTGCTTGCCCCGGGGCACCTCGGCATCCATGCTGTGCGAGATGCGCACGGTAAGCCAGTTCACCGGCAGCAGGTGGTCTTCGTTGATCTCAAAGGAAAAGGAGTTGTATTCGCCGTAATGCACCTCGCCGCCCTCAATGTCGGTGAGCAGGCGGCCGTTAAGCCAAACCCGGGTTTCATACCCACACGCCCCAAAGGTGATCTGGTAAATGCTTTTCCCGCCGCTTTCCAGTTTCTCGGGTCGGGTGAACTCACGCTCATACCAGGCAATCACTTTGTCTTGCCAGGCGGGGGTTTGCAGCGTTTCTTTGTTCTGGGCCATGTGTTCCTCTACAGAACCTGGCCAGTTGGCGGTGTGCTTGTATTTATACCCCAGGTACCAAGCCTCCTGTAAGCCGCGGTCATCCTGGTCCAGGGAAAATTTCCACTCACCGTCCAGCAACGAGTACGTATTAGGCCGAAGCACTACCCGGGGGAGGGGGTTATCGGCGCTTATAAAAACATGGGAGCTATCTTCAAAATCAGCCTCTTTAGACTCCTCAATATTCTTGGAAACAATAGATTCTTCAGAACTCTCGGTCACGCTGAGGTTAGGGTGTTTAGAAGTCATGGTTGTAGATAATTGGTAAGGGTGATTTTTCTCTTTCTTTTCTTAAACGAGGTTTATTTCCGCTAAGGTTGTCTCTTATGGAAATCAGTTTAGATAAATGCTATTTTTCTTTTTCCTTATTTTGGGCCTTGTTTTAAGAAAGCAGGAGTAAAATGTTTGGGTATAAATGGTTTGAATTAAGCTTGAGACGGATTGTAATTCAAGCAGACGTTGAATTTAGACTAAACGTTTGTTAGGCCTTGATTTTCTGAAAATGGCCTGTAAACTGGTATTCAGCAAGAGAATAAACTTATCTTGCTTATAGAGGCCCTACTAGTGACGAGAACTCTGGAGTAATTAAGAAAAAGAAGTGGGGAGGAGATTGGTTTAGGAACCAGTCAAAGTAGAGAGGAGTGGCTTTCCCCTGATTATTGGGGACTTGACATTTTTAATTGCAATCGGTTGCGGAAGCCAAGGGGATTTGAGTATATTCACCTGATAAATCCTAACCCACAAACAAAAGATGACAAAGTTTAGAACCGCCAAGTATCTGCCTTTGGTATTGGTAGCTGCTTCTGCCTTGAACAGCGCCTGCCAAAAACAGGACGGAGCAGACACGAAAACTTCGGCCGATGAGAGCAGCACCCCTGCCGCTACCACTTCCCAGACCGATACTTCTAAGTACCTGTCTCAGCCACTGGTAAAAGACCTGTTCACCGCAGATCCGTCGGCGCACGTATTCAACGGCAAAATCTACATTTACCCTTCGCATGATACCGCCGCGGGTACCCCGGAGAATGACAACGGCGATCACTTTGACATGCGCGATTACCATGTCTTCTCAATGGATGATATTAACGGCAAGGTAACCGATCATGGGGTGGCCTTGCGCGTGAAGGATATTCCGTGGGCCGGTCGTCAGTTGTGGGCTCCAGACGCGGCGTTCAAAAACGGCAAGTATTACCTTTACTTCCCGGTGAAAGACAAGCAGGATGTGTTCAGAATCGGCGTGGCTACTTCTACCTCGCCATCGGGCCCGTTCAAAGCCGAGCCTAAACCTATTGAGGGCAGCTTCAGCATGGATCCCGCCGTTTTCACGGATGAAGACGGAACTTCTTACATGTACTTCGGCGGAATCTGGGGCGGTCAGCTGCAGCGTTGGGCTACCGGCAAGTATGATTCTACCGCGGCTCCGGAGCCAACCACCGGAAACGCGCTCCTGCCCAAAATGGCTAAGATGCGCAAAGACATGCTAGGGTTTGATGGACCGGTAAAAGACGTGCAGATTCTGGACGAAAACGGAAAGCCTTTCCCTGCCACTGACCATGACAGACGTTTCTTTGAAGCCGCCTGGGTGCACAAGTACAACGGCAAATATTACTTCTCATACTCCACCGGCGATACCCACAACATTGTGTACGCCATCGGGGATTCACCCACCGGACCGTTCACCTACAAAGGCGTGCTCCTGAAACCGGTGCAAGGCTGGACCAACCACCATTCGGTAGTGGAGTTCAAAGGCAAGTGGTACCTGTTCTACCATGACACGCAGCTATCGGGCAAAACCCATCTACGTAACGTCAAAGTAACCGAGCTAACCCACAACCCAGATGGCACCATCCAGACCATCAACCCGTTGAAGTCCTAAGTTTTATTCGATTTCAAATTTAAAGCCCGGCCTTTTATTTAGAGGTCGGGCTTTTTTGTGTAGGGGCAATCTCTGGTGGTAACCCTTTCTGCTTTGGCGGCGTTTTCAATAAAACATGTCCTAAAAGCAACCCTTGTTTAAAAAGCCAAGGTGTTTTAATCAGTGATTTACCGTGAAGGGCAACCACCAGGGATTGCCCATACTTTTCTTTGCCATCTTGGAGACAAGGCAGAGCTTGGTCTCTACAAGCAACCAAAAACGTTTAAATACAAGGCATAGTTGACTTCAGGTGAATTGGGGCAGTTTTCCTGAAAATAGCTCAAAATCAAGAGAGGCCAATCTCCTAGGAAATTGGCCTCTCTCTTTTAGTATCTAAAGAACCTGAATCAATGCATCCAGCGCGGACAGATTACTTTCCCTTTGTTGAAGAGTTTCAATCCCAGAACTACTTCGTGGGTGCCCGAGTTGGCGATGTTCAACTCTGAGGTGTTGTAGTCATAAGAGTAGCTGGCATCCATGATATGGCTGATGTTCACGCCCGCCATGAAGGCAAACGCATCCTGGTTTCGGAAAGAGACACCTGCCCAAACCCTGTCGGCGTATAGGGCCCTTAAGTTGAAATCTAGGGTGGTGGGGCTAGGCTCGGTGAGTTTCACCAAGACAGATGGTATCAAAACCACTTCGCGCCCTACGGGAAGTTTATAGCCTGCTGTTCCAATAAAATGCTTCTGTAGCACATTGTTCGAGGTTTCCTCTTCCTCGGCGGGGTTCAAGTCTCGGTTGCTTTTCAGGAGCTGCGCGCCAGATAGGCCAACGAAAAAGGAATTCGAGTAAATCCAGGTTCCTATTCCCAGGTCAAAGTAGTTCCGGTTCACGTAGTCGCTGGAAATGGCCGGGTCAGACGGATTGGTGAACGTAGCCTTGCTTGGATTGAACCCGTTGCGCAGGATACCCGCACTTGCCCCCATAGACACCGTGATGGTTTTGGTAATGGGTAGGTGGTAGGCGTAAGTAAGGTTCACATTCGTCCGGCTTAGAGGGCCCGTCACATCCTTGATCGCCTGGATTCCCACGCCATGGTGCGGATATGCCCGAACAAATCGGTTCTGGTTCACCTTGCGGGTGCTGGTGATGCCCTTGCCCCCCGTACGCACACTGGCTACCTGTTTGTTAAGTGGTGTGTGCGCACTAACATGGAAGGTTTTAGGAGCGCCTTCCAGTCCCATCCACTGCTGACGGGTTCCAATTTTTACCTCGGTATAGTCTTCAATCCCCGTGATGGCGGGATTCAGCAAATATCCATTTATCATGTATTGGCTGTACTGCGGCCGTTGTTGTCCCCAAACCGGGGCGGTAAGAAGCAGTAAAACCAGAAAAGTGCCTAAATATTTCTTCATCTGATTATTTGATAATGGTAATACTGCCCGTGAATGGTTTCTCGTCTTTCTTCAGGCGGATGATGTAATAATAGGTGGCCAACGGAAGCGGACTGCCGTTGTGCATTCCATCCCACGGTTGGCTGTACCCGTTTGAACTGAATACCTTGGCGCCATAGCGGTTGAAGATCTCTACCGTGGCATCGGGGTAATTCTCAATGTTCTTGATCTCCCAGAGTTCATTGATCCCGTCACCGTTAGGGCTGAACGTGTTCACCACCACAATTCTTGGCAACACAGTTACGGTTATATCATCCACAGCCTCACAACCGGCTCCGCTGGAAACAGTCACGGTGTAGGTAGTGGTGACATTTGGAGTAGCCACTGGATCCGCCACGTTCGGGTTGCTTAACCCGGTGGTAGGCGTCCATTTGTAGGTATTACCTCCTGTGGCTTTCAGTTGCAGCGATTGTCCCTGGATGATGGTAGTATCTCTACCTGCATTGGCCGAAATTGGGGCTACGGCTACCCTTACCGCGGTACGCAGAGGACTCACACAATCATTGGCACTAACTGCTTCTACATAGAAGGTGGCGTCGCCTGTCAAGGGTGGGGTGGCGAAAGGTGAACCGGAACCGATAGGGGAGCCGCCTGTAGCCTCGGTGTACCAAACATAAGTAAAAGGTCCGCCGGTGGCTGGAAGCACTTCCAACTGGGCCGAGCTTCCCTGGCAGGTGCTTACATCGGCTGCCTTCACAATCGGGGCTTGAGGCAACTCTTCAATGTTAATTAAAATGGCCTCCGCCGATGGTACAAAATCGCAGGTTGTGCCCTTGTATTTGGCAATCCTTCTAAACCAGGTTGGCTGCGACACGAAAGCTGGGGTAAAAGAAGCCCCGTTCTTGTTGTCAGTGCCGGGAGCGGCTGCGGCATCCACAAAACCGGTGGTGGCGCTGGTGGTGCTGCTTTGCCATACATATTCAATATCGCCGGAAATAAGGTTTCCGGTGAACGTAGGTGCATCGCCACGACAAACCAAGACCCTGTCTGCCTGAATCGTATTTTCACTTGGAAGAATAACCGGAAGGACCTCGATGATGATCTCGTTGCTGAGGTTCGGGGTATCACAGCCTTCAAAAGTCACCGTCCGGCGGTAAGCAGTAGTTTGCGACAAGGCAGCCGGTGAAAAGCTCTGCTGGTCGTTTCTTCCATCGGCCGGGGAGAATTCAGTTTCACCTACGGCACGGCTTTCCCAAAGATAGATTGGGCGGTTGGTGCCTACGGTGGCATCGTTCCCAGTTAAAGCAGCAGGTTTAGTATCTGCGCAAATGGTTTGAGCGGTACCAATGGTGTTCTGAATGTCCTGTTGTATGATATTGATGGTGAACTCGCTGCGCTCCAGGCTTTCGCAACCATTTTCCACTGCCGTGATATAGAACACCGTTCTGCTGTTCACCGGGCCGGCAAAATAACTGGATACCGGACCACCAGTATTCAGAGGTTGGGTACCGGTTGGGGTTGCGTAGAAATTATATCCTTTGGTGGGATCATTTGGACTAGGGGCTATCTGGTAGGTGCCGCCCACGCAGATAGAGGTTTGCGTCACCTGTAAAAAGGGCTTGGCCGGCCGAGGAGTAAACTCAACCGTGATGAGCGTAGGCGTTCCTTCCAAAGCATCAGAGCTTTCGCACTGATTTTCGAATTTCACCGATAAAACGTAGGTGCCTTTCTTTTCTGGAAACGTGATGGTTGGGTTCTCTTCGTTAGGATTGCTGATGGTAACCCCGGTACCCTGCACAACCTTCCACTCAATCGTTTCGGGTTTAATTGGTTCAGGGGTATTCGGGTCAAAAGGAGCAAGGGCCTTTCCGTTGGTAGTAAAGGGTACGCCAGGTTCTTCACACTCATTTAAGCCCTGTGGAGTCACCTGCGGATAAACGATCACTACCGTTTCTTCATGTACGTACCGGCCGTCTGATTCAGCATCTGGGTTTTCAGGATCAACAGGGTCTTCTGGGCCGTCTGGGTTATTTGGATCAAAGCAAGGCCCTTGGATTCTCAATTTTATGGTGTATTGGCCTTTTGCATTGAATTGGATAATCGGATTCTCAGAAGTCTCAGAAGTACCTTCAATGTATTTGGCAGTGGCTGGGTCTACCGGGTCTTCTCCATTCAGAATTTCCCATTTGTAGGTTAAACCAGTTTCCGGTGTAGACTCATTCTTTAGGGTTACTTTAACTGGAATTCCGCAGGAGTCTGGATCGGTACTTTGTGGGGTCATCGCTTCCCTTTTCTCCACACTGAACTTTGCTTCCTCTTTGTTGACGGTCATAGCCACCGCATCTGAGGTATCGGCGGCGCAGGAAGGTCCCAATACAATCACCGTGTAGCTCCCTGATTCCTCCAGCGGGAAAGTACTTTGATTGGCGTTTGGTATGTTAACCCCGTCTTTCTGCCACTGGTAGAGAAATCCGGCCCCGGAGGGAGTGGCTGTCAACGGAGTTCCGGAGCAGACGGTGGTTTGAGCTGGTGGAGTGATGGCCGCACCGCACGAAGGGGGCGGAGTAGTCTGTCCGAAAAGGAAAGAGGAGCTATAGAGATAAATAGCAAATATCAGCAAATAGCTTTTGAATGAATGCATTCGGTTTTCTGGAAAAAGTAAACAACATCAAAAACAGGTAAACAGGAGGAAGAAGGAAACTTCACAGAACTATTGCGTCTGCCTATCCAGAAACGGGGTTACAGGGGATGATCCAGATGTAGGAGGGTAGTAATAGTTATATCAAATGTCTTTCTTCTTAAGTGTATGAACCTCTTACTATTTATCGAAAAAAAGGCAACTTTATTATATCACAATCTTGAAAACGTCATCAAATTGTAAGAAAAGCCAAGGAGAGACTTGCCGAGGTAAACGTTAGTCCTTTCTTAGCAAGGTAGCCTTGATTAAAATTAAAAATAATATTGGATACACAATCCTGAACAGGCGAAATCTTTTAATGTACTATGCCTTACTTTCAAGATTGGATCTCATGCCAGATTTACCTTTACTCTAAAGACAATACTCTAACATAAAGCTTTTGTTTTATTTATAACTTAAAAAAAGAATATAGGAAGAAAGGATTTTAATATAGCTTTTTGGCTTAAAGAAAGAGGGTTCGTGGTTAAATTCAATTGAGGTAACCTTACATTGACGCATTTCAACTTTAGAGGGAAGTGTTTTTAGCTTAGTTTCCTGAAACACCCTCCAAAACGGAAAGCCCTTCCTTTATAGCGTAGGAGGGGCTTTCTGTTTTGGAGGATGTTACAGTAGGTTTGGGAAAAAGTTGGGCTTTTGTATTGGCTTTCAGGTGATTATTCAAGTAAATCAACTGGTCCAATGACTCACAAATGCTTAAGGAATTGAATCTAGATCCAGTTCTTTCATCGGCGAAGGTTCAGGTAAGTCATTTGAAATACACAAATGGAAAGGAGAAGGGATCCCATCCTTCAGACTATGAAGCCTTGGCAACCAGCTTTAGCGCAAAGTTGAGGTTCTCAAAATTCTAGTATTCAATCCAACCTTCCACGTTATAGCCGGCATCATTGGGATTCGTGGGGTTGAAGAAAACAGTTAAGTCTAACTCACCGGTTGCATTGGCAAATTTACCTCTTCCGCCAACCACTGCTAACTTGCCACTTAGATTTAACCTGGTAGCTGACACAGGGGTGATAATGGAAGGACTTGTGGGGGTAGTAAATAAGGCATCACCGCTGCCATTGAAAATTACCGAATTAATTACTCTGCCTGAAGCATCTGTAGCCGGCATTTGAAGCCAAGCATCTGCGGATGTGAGGGCAGCGAAATCTCCAGCCTGTATTAAAGGAAGTGGCCCGCCCAAAACAGGAAGGGTAGGAATTAAGGACACCGAGGCGGGGAGTGTGCCTACGGGAACCGGCTGAGGGACAGTGGCATCAGAAGTATAAGCCAATTGATTGAAGAAGGTGGTGATGCTTCCCATGTCTGTAGCAGTTCCGGTGCCCCCGCCAGGTAAGTAAGCAAAACTTGTATAGTTTGTACCGTTTACAACGGCCGGGGCAGGTGCAGTAGGTGAAAAGCGGTACCAGGTGGTACTAGTCATTTCAAAGAATACTCTTTCTGGCCCTTCATCGCTTTCCTCACAAGAAGTTAAAAGGCTGATGATGAACAAGGGGAGGGCTCGTTTTATGTACTGGAATACCTTTTTCATAAAATAAATAATAAGGGTTTACTCTTTTATAGGATATTTTATGCGCCATACCTTCCATTTGGGTTAAGTGGGAACCATATACTTCAACAATGCAGCTGGTTGCGTTTAAACATAGGTACTTATCAAAAGCAGCCATGCTTTGTACTATTTGTAAAATGTTGTTTAGGCGATAGTTATGGAATCTTAAAGTGAAAGTATCATGCCTTGCGTTTATACTTGCACAAGACACCCTATCCAATAACATGAAAAACGGAGGTCGATAATCTAGTTTGTACTTTGTAAGATTTACAAGATAAAATAGCCTTAGAGTTTATCCATAAGGCCGGTGCCCGTGATAGCCTGGCAAATGGATGGTACCGTCTTAAAATACCTTGCGTCATTCCAATCTTCTCAGGACTTCCATTTGATGCATCTCCTTATTCCGCGTTCATAGGATAGCCTGTTACCTTGTACTTTATAAGTAAAAGGTTGAAGCAGAAAAGTGTAAAAAGTAGTAAAGGTATTTCATTGGTTTAGGCCCAGATAGTAAATAATGAGCTTCAACTGAAGACACTGCACCATGGGACAGGTACAATTGTGTGTAAGGCGAAAGGGAGTTTTTGGATAAACCCAAAACGAAGATCAGGGGGATCTTATATGATAAGCTTAAGTTAATCAATAGTTTATATAATGCAAAGTAATTCAAGGCTTTGGTTTAGGGAGAGGAACTTTGTGCTTGTTTTGAGTAAAATGGCTTTAAAACAGAAGGGCCTTCCTGTAGCTTACAGGAAGGCCCTTCTAAGTTGAATAGGTAAATTTATTTCAGTTTAAGGTCTGAGATAATCGCCTGAATTTTGTCATTCAGTTTTTGGCCTACTTTTTCAAATTCATTGGCGGAAGCCAGGGGTTCGCGTACGCTGAAGTAGAACTTGATCTTCGGCTCGGTGCCTGATGGCCTGGCCGATACCTTGGTGCCGTCCTCGGTGAGGAACTGGAGCACGTTGGAGCTTTCCAGGCCGGTGGCGCTTTCCTCGCCGGTACGCAGGTTTCTGCGGAAGCCGGTTTTGTAATCGATCAGTTCGGCAACAGGTGAACCGGCAATGGTGTGGGGAGGATTCTCGCGCAATTCCTGCATCATCTCCTGGATTTCTTGCGCTCCGCGATGGCCTTTCTTCATCAAGGAGATAAGGTCTTCTTTGTAGTAGCCGAACTCCTGGTACATCTGGATCATGAGCTCATAGAGGCTCTTGCCCTGGTCTTTGGCTGCAGCCGTCATCTCCGCAATCATGGCGCAGGAAGATACCGCGTCTTTGTCACGCACGAAATCACCCACCAAGAAGCCGTAGCTTTCCTCGCCGCCGCAAATGTACTGGGCCTGGCCTTCTTTCTCGCGCATGATGGTGGCGATGTACTTAAAGCCTGTTAGAGTCTCATAGCAATCGACCCCAAAGCCTTCTGCCACGCGGTTGATCAAATCAGTAGTTACGATGGTGTTCACCACGTACTCTTTGCCGGTGAGTTTGCCCGCTTTCTTCCAAGCCTGCAGAATGTAGTAGGTGAGGAGTGCGGCAGTCTGGTTCCCGTTAAGCAGCACGAACTTCCCGTTCAGGTCACGTACGGCAATGCCCACGCGGTCAGCGTCTGGATCAGTGGCCAAAACTAGTTCGGCGTTCAATTCCTCGGCTTTTTGCATGGCCAGATTCATGGCATCTTTCTCTTCGGGATTCGGGTACACCACCGTCGGAAAGTTTCCGTCTGGGGTAGCCTGCGCCTCCAACACGTGCACGTTCGTGAACCCGAAACGCTCCAGCGCGCGTGGCACCAGGGTGATACCGGTTCCGTGGATAGGAGTGAAGACGATGCTCAGGTCTCTCTGGCGCTGGATCATGGCTGGATCCACCGACAAGGTCGCAACTTTGTCTAAGTAGGCTTGGTCTACTTCGTCCAGAATGAATTCAACGTTTGCCTCGTTGCGCTCAAACTTCACCTGGTCCAACGAAGTGATTTTGTTTACCTCGGCGATGATGTTTTTATCGTGTGGGGCGGTTACCTGACCTCCGTCGTTCCAATAAGCTTTGTAGCCGTTGTATTCTTTGGGGTTGTGCGAAGCAGTCAGGACCACACCGCTCTGGCAACCCAAGTGACGAATGGCGAAGGACAGTTCCGGCGTGGGGCGCAGTTCACTGAAGAAGTACACCTTGATGCCGTTGGCGCTGAATACATCGGCGACCACGTTGGCGAAATAAGGGCTGTTGTTTCGGCTGTCGTGGGCAATAGCCACGCTGATCTGCTGGCCGGGGAAAGACTTCAAAAGATAATTGCTGAGGCCTTGGGTAGCCATGCCCACCGTGTAACGGTTCATTCGGTTGCTGCCTACGCCCATGATGCCGCGCAAACCGCCGGTTCCAAACTCCAGGTCCTTGTAGAAGGAATCCGTGAGGGCATCGGCATCCTGGCTGTCAATAAGACGTTGCAATTCGGTTTTGGTGTCCTGGTCATAGGCACCTTCTAACCAGGTATTTACCTTGGTCAATACGGCTGGCTCCAGCGATAGATTGTTTTCCATAGTGTAGTAGAAAGAGACGAAAGCGTTTAGGGCCTGTTTTGCTGAAAACAGTTCCAGAACGGCTTTATTTGTTTATAGGTTACCCCGCAGGGCTTGTTCACGTTCAATCGATTCAAAAAGTGCTTTGAAATTCCCTTTCCCGAAGGATTTAGCCCCTTTCCGCTGGATGATCTCATAGAAAACGGTAGGTCGGTCCTCCACGGGTTTGGTGAAGATCTGCAGCAAGTAGCCTTCGTTGTCGCGGTCCACCAGAATGTTCAGGTCCTGCAGCGGTTTTAGGTCTTCGTCAATGGAGCCTACGCGGTCCAGCAGGTCTTCGTAGTAGGAACTGGGCACGCTCAGGAACTCTACCCCGCGGCGGCGCAACTCGCCCACAGTGGTCACGATATCATCCGTCGCGATGGCGATGTGCTGCACGCCCGGGCTGTGGTAAAAATCAAGGTACTCTTCTATCTGCGATTTCTTCTTGCCCTCGGCGGGTTCGTTAATCGGGAATTTCACGTAGCCGTTGCCGTTGCTCATCACCTTGCTCATAAGGGCCGAGTACTCCGTGGAGATATCCTCGTCATCAAAGGTGAGCAGCAACTGGAAGCCCATGACCTTGGCATAGAAATCCACCCAGGTGTTCATCTCGCCCCAGCCCACGTTACCTACGCAATGGTCTACGTGCTTCAACCCTACCGGTGCCACGGGAACCATGCTTTTGCGCGGCTTGAACCCGGGCATAAACGCACCAGTGTAGTTCTTGCGCTCCACGAAGGTGTGGATGGTCTCGCCGTACGTGTAGATAGAGGCGATGCGTACTTCGCCAAATTCATCGGTGAGGGTCTGCGGCTCGCCCGCTGATCTTGCCCCGCGTTTGATTGTCTCCTCGTAGGATTTGTAGGCATCGTCTACCCACAGGGCCATGACTTTCACACCATCGCCGTGCAGGCGCACGTGCTCTGAGATAGGTGAGTCTGGCAGGAGGGAAGTGGTGAGCATAAACCGCACTTTGCCCTGCTGAAGAACATAAGAAGCCCGGTCACGTACTCCGGTTTCAGGGCCGGCGTAGGCCACTAACTCAAACCCGAAGGCACTTTGGTAGAAGTAGGCGCTCTGTTTGGCGTTGCCTACATAGAACTCGATGTAATCTGTACCGTTGAGGGGAAGAAAATCAATGGGCTCGGCCATAGAAGAGGTTTTGGGATGAAAACTCTGGTTAGAATGACTGTTTTGTGTAAAAATAGAATAATTGTGCAGGAAAGAAAATAGGTTTTTAGCACAGGGATTTGGCCCGTCTACTTGGAAATAGTCTCAGATGTTATAAAATTTGTAAAAAATTAGAACGCATGAATATCCAGGAACTGAATACTGCGCTGGTAACCATCATCCAGAAAAAGCAGGAGCTAAGCAAACTCTCTTACAACGATGACCGCTATGACGACGTGGAAGAAGAGTTGCATGATTTGGAAGATGAGTTCAACGACAATTTCGGGGAGTATCTGGAAGACGTCCTCGGCGATGTGCACATGAAGGTTTGCCCAGATACAGATGTCCTGCTCCCTACTGCTTACCTGGCAGAAACCCTGAACGCAGAGGAGCTGAACGGCAAGCAAGGCGTTTGGGTGGAAGCCGATGCTTACCCTAACAAAGAGGCGCGTCTGGTGTTGGTGCCCAGCCCTACCCGCCTGATCTTAAGCGTAGGCAAAAACGTGCGCGAAGAAGTTTGGACCGCAGACGTATAATCTTTGCGTAAAGCTTGTTAGCCAAATTTACTTGTTAGAAATACGGCTCCTGCTAAGCAGGAGCCTTTTCTGTTTTAAGGCAGTTTTTAAGAAAACAGAGCAAAAACAAAACCCATTTGTAAGCCTTTCTCTTTTTGCAATAAGGCCTGATATTTCTAATATGAAGCAGGAAGTTTTTTCATTCTCTGTTTTCAGCTGACACCTTTTTAACTTATTTTATCAAAAGTGGTCGTAAACAAGAAAGCCGAAGCTGTTATGCTTCGGCTTTCTTGTTTATAGGTCATGCTATCAGATAAGCATTAGGGAAAACAAATCAAAATCCCAGCTTCTCGCGCACGCGTTGCAACACCGGTCCGCCTATGGCGCGGGCCTTGGCGGCTCCTTCGGCCAACTTGGCGTCAATTTCTTCCAGGTTGTTCATGTAGTAGTGGAAGCGCTCGCGGGGCTCAGCGTATTTGGTGATGATGAGGTCATAAAGGGCTTGCTTGGCGTGCCCATAACCATAGCCGCCGGCAAGGTAGTTCTGGCGCATGGTCTCAATCTGCTCAGGCGAAGCCAGCAGTGAGTACAGTTTAAAAGTATTGTCAGTAGCCGGATCTTTAGGGTCTTCTAATGCCTTACTATCTGACACGATGCTCATGATGCGTTTTCGCAGGTCTTTGTCTGGCAGGAAAATATCAACGGTGTTGCCGTAGGATTTGCTCATTTTCTCGCCGTCAATACCCGGCACGGTCATCACGGTTTCGTCTACCTTTACCTCAGGAATGACAAAGGTCTCGCCGTAGATGTGGTTGAAGGAACTGGCCACATCACGGGTGATTTCCAGGTGCTGGACCTGGTCCTTGCCTACGGGTACAAAGTTGGCATCGTAGAGCAGGATGTCGGCGGCCATGAGAATAGGGTAAGTAAAGAGACCGGCGTTCACATCGGCTAAGCCGCGGCGCGCCGATTTATCTTTGAAAGAATGCGCATTGGCCAGCATAGGGTACGGCGCGAAACAGCTCAGGTACCAGGTCAGTTCAGTGACTTCGGGCACGTCTGACTGGCGGTAGAAAATGTTTCGGTCTGTGTCAAAACCGAAGGCCAGCCAGGCTGCGGCCACAGCGTAGGTATTCATCCGGCGCTCCTGCGCATCCCGGATGGAGGTAAGTGAATGTAAGTCTGCGATGAAATAGAGCGAGTCGTTCTCTGACTTTTTAGAAAGCTCTATTGCTGGTAAAATGGCGCCCAGCAGGTTGCCCAGGTGCGGACGACCACTGCTTTGGATACCGGTAAGAATTCGTGCCATGTTGTACAGAATATTTGTGCAAAGAAAGCGATTGAAGGCCAAACGGGAAAGCCTTTCTGTTTTACCGCTGTTTTTAAGAAAAAGGGCTAAAACCTATCATGCTAAATATCGGTTGAGGATCGCACTTACTTCCTTTGCCCGACTCATCACCATGAGGTGTTCTCCGCCTTTGATGAGATGAAGAGAGGGGTGTGCCGGAACAGGTAAAACCTTGTCCCGGTCACCGTGCAAAACGATTACATTCTCCTGAGAAGCCTGGTGCCGCCAATCTAAAATCTGCTGCAACGACCAGCGCAGAAAAGGAATGTCCGTTTCCTGGAGGATGGTTTTCAATATGCCTTTCTCTTCTTGGGTTTTTGCCCCGAAAAGCCAATACGCAGGCAAAACCATTTGTTTGAATAGACTCAAGGGAAGCCAATGTTGCATCTGCAACGCCCCCGCCACGCGATAATGGAGCGGGAGTTTCCGGGTATCTGCCAGGCTTGACAACAAAATCACGCGTTTCACCTTGATCTGTTTGGCTATTTCTTGCGCCATCATGCCCCCGAAACTCAGGCCAATCAGCACGGGCGGATCCTGACCGGGTTCCATCTGTGAGATAAGTTTGGTGGCGTAAGTGGCCATGGTGTCTTCAGGATCAGGCGAAATCCACTGGATGACTTTAGGCGAAGGATGATTCAGTTGCAGGAACTGGAACAACCGTTCATCGGCGCAAAGACCGCTCAGCAGGTACAGAGGAGGTAGGTTCATGAAGCTCAGAACGGGTAAAGCTTCCCAGATCAATCCTGGGCGATAAACGTTTCCAAGGCTACTTCGCGGTCACCGGCCAAGTATCGGTCAATGATGGAGTGCGCCACGTACAGAACAGGAGTGAGGATTACCGCCACCGTGAATTTGTACAGGTAGTTGATCACCGAAACAGAGAGCACCGTCTTCAAATCCCAGTTCCCGAAGATATAAAAGGCGATGAACAGCACCACTATTGTATCTACCAGCTGAGATACCAGCGTAGAACCCGTTGCCCTTAGCCATATCTTGCGACTACCAGTCAAGTGTTTCAACCAATGAAAAACGTGGGCATCCAGTAATTGTCCCAGCAGGAAAGCCACCAAAGAGCCCACAATGATGCCCAGGCCCTGCCTGAACACTTTGCTGAAAGCAAAGTCCATGTCAAAGGCGGTGCCATTTGGTCCCTGACTGTTGATCTCTTGCCAGAACTGTGCCGGAGGCAAAGCAGTAGCAGCGATGATGACCAGGAAAGCATACGCAATCAGCCCAGCCGTCAAAAAGCTGATTCGTTTGACGCCATCCTTCCCGAAGTATTCATTGATGATATCGGTGGTAATAAACACCACCGGCCAAATGATGACCCCAGCTGTTAAATTGAAATCCAGCTTGGTTCCCAACACTGGGATTTGCGCACCTGATAACCCGAAGACACCCTCGCCTGAGAAAATCTTCACCCCAATTAACTCCGCCAGCAACGCATTCGTCAGGAAAATACCGCAGAGAACCATGAAAAGCTGCCGCTTCTTAAAGCCCATGCTTGATTTGAAAGAAGAAGGTTGCTGCATTGTGTGAGTTAATAGAAAGTTGATGAAAAGGGATGTAAAGATGAAAGAAACCGGTTAATAAGCAATAAAGATAAAGCTGGGAGTTTCCGGCTTGATTTGATTAGAATAGCCTTAAAATGTTGAAACTCCCTTAAAAGAAGTATGCTTTGTTTCTTCAATAAATGGAAAGAAGCAACCGGGAAAGCTGGTGTTTGCTTCTTGCTTTAATCGACATGCATTAATACTGAAAAAAAGGATCATCTGTCACTTAAAGCAAATTGCGTCACAAACAAACTCGTTGTTTTAAGGGCAAAATCACCAAAACGGGCTAAAAACAATAGATGTTATAGAAGCACTTCTACTCCAAAACACTAATCGTCTTCCCCTCGGTAGCCAAAGCGGTATTCGGGAAAATGGCTTGGGCCTCCTCCAGCAGAGGAGTAAGGTCTTTGTAGCGCGCGGAAAAGTGCCCGATGAGCAGACGTCTGACCTGTGCTTTCTGGGCCAGGGTAGCGGCCTGGGCGGCGGTGCTGTGGAAGGTATGCGTGGCGCGGTGCTCCATGTCGCTCAGGAAGGTAGACTCATGATAGAGTAAGTCCACGCCTTTCACAAAGGGCAAAATGTCTTCCTTGTACTTGGTGTCTGAACAGTAGGCGTAGCTGCGGCTGCGTTTGGGCTCGGTGGTCACCTCCTGGTTGCGCACCAGAATCTCGCCTTGCTCATTGCGGATGTCTTCTCCCCATTTAAGCCGGACCAATTGAGGGGGAGTCAGAAATTGGGGTAACTTCCCTTTGAGTAGATGACGGGGTTTGGCTTTTTCCTTGAAAAGGAAGCCACAGCATGGCACCCGGTGCTGCATAGGCAGTGAGTGCACCGTCATGTACTTGTCTTCAAAGATTTTTTTGCAGACAGTGGTATCTACCTCCACAAAATTGATGGGGTAGGGGAGTTGGGTGCCGCCGTATTTGAATTGAAGGGTGATGATCTCGGCCAAGCCTTTAGGGCCGAAGAGGTTCAAGTGGCCGGTGCGCTGCTGCAGGTGCATGGTAGAAAGCAGGCCTGCTAAGCCAAAGTAATGGTCACCGTGGAGGTGACTTATGAAGATATTACAAATGCGCTGATGCTTTACTTTGTATCGCATCAGCTGCATTTGTGTACCTTCGCCGCAATCAATCAGGTTAATCTGATTGCCAACTGTGAGTAGTTGGGCTGTATGATTTCGTTCAAAAGACGGGGTGGCAGAGGAGCTCCCAAGTATTTTCAGCTCAAAGTCCAAACTGCAGCCCGCTTAATATCTATTCTTCTTTTTTGGTTAGATCGCTCTCAATCTCGTGCAGGAAAACGCGGTCAATGCCTTCTTCTACGGTTGGCAGAATGTTCAGAACAGACTCTAATTTAGAGATAGTGATCAGTTTGGTTACGTGCTCTTGCAAGCCAGTTAAGATAAGAACACCTCCGGAAGAGTTGCAAAGACGGTTAGCAATCAGGATAGAGGAAAGTCCGGAAGAATCGGTATATTTTACGTTGGTAAGATCCAAGATCAGGTTAGTGATACCTTCTGCATTCAACTTCACAAACTCAGACTTCAAATCGGGCGCGATCGTGGTGTCTAGTTTTTTTTCATCTATGGTGATGATGGTGTAATTTTCTTTTTTATCAATTGTGTACTTCATAAGTAACAGCAAAAAGGTTTAGAGTGCGAATCTACCAATTTTTGGTGGAATATCTGTAACAATGTAAGCTAAAAAATGTTGGCGGCAATGCTCTCCTGCAACGTATGTGGCTGGCTTGCATACTCTTGGGGAGCAAACTTTTTGCCTAACAACTGCTCGTATAATTCTATGTAACGTTGGGAGATTTCCGAAATTTTGGAATCTGTCATTTCTGGTACCTGCTGCCCCTCTTTTCCCTGAAAGCCGTTCTCAATGAGCCATTGACGTACAAACTCCTTTGAAAGTTGCCGCTGTGGTTCACCCTTTTCCTGCCGCTCCTGGTAACCCTCTGAGTAAAAGAATCTTGAAGAGTCTGGCGTGTGTATTTCATCAATCACATAAATGATGCCATTTGCTTTGCCAAACTCATATTTTGTATCCACTAAGATAAGTCCTCGCTCAGCGGCCAATTCTGTACCCTTTTTAAAAAGCGCTCTGGTGTATTCCTCTAATTGGACATAATCTTGTTCCGCTACAATGCCCTGACGCAGAATTTCCTCTCGGGAGATGTCTTCATCGTGGCCTTCAGAAGCCTTGGTAGTAGGAGTGATGATGGGCTCAGGGAATGGATCGTTTTCGCGCAAACCTTCAGGTAAAGCAACTCCGCAAAGCGTACGTTTTCCGGCGCTGTACTCCCGCCAGGCGTGGCCTGCCAGGTAGCCTCTGATTACCATTTCCACTTTGAACGTTTCGCACTGCCGACCGATAGTCACGTTAGGAGCTGGATGGCTCAAAACCCAATTGGGCACTACGTTGGCCGTTGCTTCCAGAAAGGAAGCCGCAATCTGGTTCAATACCTGTCCTTTGTAGGGAATAGCGCGAGGCAGCACCACGTCAAACGCTGAGATGCGGTCTGTGGCCACCAAAGCCAACTTGTCTTTGAAATAATAGACATCCCGAACCTTGCCCCGGTAAAAGCCGGTCTGTTCTGGAAAGTGGAAGTTCGTTTCTTTTAAGGCTTGCATAGAGGATAACTAACGGTGACAAAGTTAGGAAAGGATATAGACGGGGCAAGAAAAATTCTATTAAGGAAGGCCTGTTTTCCGGGGATCACATTTACTAACATTTGTTGGTTTTTGAAAGTATTTCACAAATTATTTTGAAAATTATTTGTGTTTAAAGATTTCGTTGATAGATTTGCAGCATCAAGTCAATTATTCCGGTAGTTGATTTATAAAGAAGAGCGGAGAGACAGGCTCAATGAAGCTCTAGCAACCTACCAGCCGTGTAAGGTGCTAAGTCCTGATCCCAGGGGACATATTGCCACCTGGGGAATATAAATTGATACGAAGATGGAAAACCAATTCAACGCCACTTCTGACAATGCAGCGCCGCGCCTGACCATGGCGGCAACAGGTATCACCTCTAATCACATCTCTTCCATTACGCGAATGCGCACGATTTCCATTATGGATATTTGTTGCTGTTGTCGCTAATCCCTCCAGTTAAATAAATTTTTCTCAGGGGCCTGACGCACAGCAGCGACAGGAGGAAACCTATTACCTGTTCGTTTTACTGGCTCTTGAATTTGTTCAATTTTTCAATTGTAACCGGCTATTATCATGTCTAAGTCATATCATTTTGAAACTCTTCAGCTACACGCTGGCCAAGAAATAGATCCTACCACCCGCTCGCGGGCAGTGCCTATTTACCAAACTACTTCGTACGTGTTCGAGAACGCTGAGCACGGTGCCAACCTGTTTGCCCTAAAGCAGTTCGGGAATATTTACACCCGCATCATGAACCCTACCACCGATGTGTTTGAGAAACGCATTGCTGCCCTGGAAGGGGGCGTGGCGGCTGTAGCGGTGGGTTCAGGCCAGGCAGCCCAGTTTATTGCCCTGAACAACATCCTGCAGGCCGGCGACAATTTTGTGGCTTCCAGCAATTTATATGGCGGGTCTTACAACCAGTTTAAGGTGGCATTTAAGCGTTTGGGCATAGAAGTGAGATTCGCCAAAAACGATGATCCGGCAACTTATGCCGCTCTCATTGACGAAAATACCAAAGCACTTTATTTGGAGACCATCGGGAATCCCCGGTTCAATGTGCCTGATTTCGAGTCTATTGCCGCTGTGGCCAAAGGGCACCAGATCCCGTTGGTGGTGGACAATACCTTCGGGGCTGGTGGTTACCTGTTCAGGCCGTTGGAACACGGAGCAAACGTGGTGGTAGCTTCTGCTACCAAATGGATCGGTGGCCACGGAACCAGCGTGGGCGGCGTGATTGTAGACGGCGGTAACTTTAACTGGGGCAACGGCAAGTTCCCGCAGTTCAGTGAACCGTCTGAAGGCTACCATGGGCTCAATTTCTGGGAAGTGTTTGGTGCCAACGGACCTTTCGGAAACATTGCTTTCGCTATAAGAGCCAGGGTAGAAGGTTTACGCGATTTTGGTCCGGCGCTGAGTCCATTTAACTCTTTCCAGTTGATCCAAGGCTTGGAAACGCTTTCATTGCGCGTAGACCGCACGGTACAAAATGCTAAGGCTTTGGCCGAGTGGCTGGAACAGCATCCGTTGGTAGAAAGTGTTAATTATCCGGGCCTTGCCTCCAGTCCTTACCATGAGTTAGCGAAGAAATACCTGAAACGCGGTTTTGGCGGGGTTTTTAGTTTTAACCTGAAAGGCGGCAAAGAGGAAGCTGAGGTATTTGTGAACAGTCTGGAACTGGTGAGTCACCTCGCCAATGTGGGTGATGCCAAAACGCTGATCATCCATCCCGCCTCCACCACGCACCAGCAATTGAACGAAGAAGAGCAGTTGTCTGCGGGAGTGAATCCAACCCAGTTGCGGGTATCTGCAGGCATTGAGCATTTGGATGATATCAAAGCAGATTTTGAACAGGCGTTTGCCAAAGTGAAAGTACGGAAACCCAAGTTGGAGGCAACATTATCAGAGTAAAGCCATGTTGAAAGGACGCGTTTTTGAATACTATGAGGAATTTACCTTGGAGTCCGGGCGATCTTTGCCCGGCTTCCAACTTTTCTATACCACCTGGGGCACGCTGAACGAAGACCGCAGCAACGTAGTTTGGGTGTGTCACGCTTTTTCAGGCAATGCCTTTGTAAAAGACTGGTGGGGCGATCTGTTTGGCGAAGGCAAAACCTTTGATCCCGCTAAACACTTCATTGTCTGCGCTAATTCACTGGGTAGCTGCTACGGCTCTACCGGACCCTTGAGCGTAAACCCAGATACGGGCAAGCCATATTATCATGCTTTCCCCACCTTAACCAACCTAGATGTGGTGCGGGCCTTTGATGCCTTGCGTGAGCACCTAGGCATTGAGCAAATCAATGTCTTGATTGGAGGTTCTATTGGCGGACAGCAAGCCTTAGAATGGGCAGTGGAGTGCCCCGAGGTTACCAAACGGTTGGTGCAGATTGCCGGCAATGCCCGCCAAACTCCCTGGGCAGTTGCCCTGAACGAAAGCCAGCGCATGGCCATTGAGCAGGATGTCACCTGGCAGCTAGCCACCGATGATGCCGGTTTGCAGGGTATGAAAACAGCCAGGTCTATTGCGCTGCTTTCTTATAGAAACTATAACTCCTATAATCAATCGCAGAAAGAGCCTTCTTCAGACCTGAAACGTACTTATAGGGCTGCTTCTTACCAACGGTACCAAGGCGAGAAACTGGCCAAGCGCTTCAATGCTTTTTCTTACTGGCACCTTACCAAAATGATGGACAGCCACCATGTGGGAAGGAACAGAGGTGCTGTAGAGGAGGTATTGCGGCAGGTGCAGGCAGAGACGCTGGTGATTGGCGTAGATTCAGACCAACTATTTCCCCTGAATGAGCAACGCTTTGTTGCCAGAAACATCCCAAACGCCACGTTGCAGATCATCCGCTCTGAAGCCGGGCACGATGGCTTCCTTTTGGAAACCGATCAGTTAACTCATTACCTGGATACTTTTTTACAGAAAAAACAACAAAGAAAAACATGGATTCCCACCGTCTTCTAAAAATAGGTCTGTTTGGTTTTGGCTGCGTAGGGCAGGGTTTATACGACATCCTTTCCCGTGAAGAGTCACTTCCTTATAAAGTGGAACGCATCTGCGTGAAAGACCCAAAAAAGCTTCGGCCATTGCCCACTGAAAGCTTCACCTATGACTGGCATCAAGTCCTTCAGGACGACAGCCTTGATATTCTGGTAGAAGCTATCAGCGATGCAAACGAGGCTTACACCATTGTGGCTGAGGCGTTGCGCCGAGGCAAGAAAGTGGTAACGGCGAACAAAAAGCTGGTGGCCTATCATTTGCCTGAGCTGCTGAATTTGCAACGGGAATTCGGTGGAGCTTTGCTTTACGAGGCAGCGGTGGCCGGAGGCATTCCTATCATTAGAACGGTAGAAGAATATTTTTCAAATGAACCGCTGGAACGAGTACACGGCATTTTGAACGGTTCTTCCAATTACATCCTGAGCCAGATCTTTAAACTACAGAAAGGCTACGCCGAGGCCCTGAAGGAAGCCCAGGACAAAGGCTTTGCCGAGCTGGATCCCTGGCTGGATGTAGCCGGAGCTGATTCGCGCCATAAACTATGCATCCTGAGTGCGCACGCTTTCGGCCGCACCATTGCCCCCGAGGAAGTGGCTTTCTTCGGGATTGATTACCTCAACGGCCAAGATTGTGACTACGCCAAGCAAAATAATTCCGTGATCAAGATGGTCGCATCGGTGCATCTCACGGCGGATGGAGAGCTGGTACCGGTAGTGTTGCCTAGCTTGGTAGACAATTCTGATGATTTGTTTGTGGTAGAACAGGAGTTCAACGGCGTGGTGGTGCAAGGGACTTACTCGGGTGCGCAGCTGTTCAAAGGCCGTGGCGCCGGAGGGCACCCAACGGGGGCAGCTGTATTGTCAGACATTGTATCCATCAGCAACGGGTATTCTTACGGGTACAAGAAACTCCACAAAACCACCAATGCACCGGCTTTGGCGCTGGATTTCGAGTTTGACGTGTACCTGAGAAGCACAGAACCGGAACTGGTAGTGGAACTGGGTTTGACTAACCTGCAGAACGTGCAGCGTGAAAACGAATCCTTCAGCGTCACCGGAACAGTTTCACTGGGCAACCTCATCAAATCGCAGGAGCACATCAGAAAGGCCGGTGCTTACATCATGGCGTTGTCCTCTGATTTCGTGGGCGCTCCTGTTAAGAGATCGAAGGTAAAAGAAGAAGTGTCTTAACGTCTTTCCTCCCGAGGAAAAGATTATATAAAGCATAGGAACGGAGACTACCGTTTCTCAAAAGTAGCTTGTTTATTTAGTTCGTTTAATTTCCCAAAACACCTGGCTTCTGGCCGGGTGTTTTTGTTTTAGGCCTGTTTATAGGAAAAGGGCCTCAAAACAAAATCACCACTTGAGGCTTCGAATTTTAAGAAGAGCAGAAGTACACCAGATATGTATTTAGCCCTTTTTCTTGAAAATGGTCTTTAAACGAAAATTAAAGCTTCTCACATAAAAGCAGGCTTTTGATTCTGGCAGTAAAGAAAGGAGCCTCGGTTTCAGAGCCGTTTTTGGTAAAACAACCCTGAAACCGAGGCTCACTTGATAAAATTTAAGTCTGCCTAGGGCGATTTAAGAAAGATAGACCGCCTTAACCCGGTCGCGAAGGTTATATTCAGAGACCATCACTTCGCCGTACGCACCTGCCGTTCTGATGGCTACCAAGTCACCGCGTTTGGTTTCTGGCAGCTCCACGTCTTTGGAGAAGCAGTCGGTAGACTCGCAGATAGGGCCTACTACATCGTAAGTCTTAGTCGGCAATTCACTGGACAGGTTCTCAATCTTGTGGTACGCCTGGTACAAAGCGGGGCGCATGAGTTCGGTCATACCGGCGTCCAGAATCACGAAGTTCGTTTTCTGGCCGTGTTTCAAGTACAGAACTTTGGAGATCAGGTTTCCGCTGGCGGCCACCAAGGCTCGGCCCAACTCAAAATGCACCACTTGGCCGGGGCGTTTTATAAGTAGTTTGTTGAAAATGGCAAAGTAGGCCTCGAAGTCTGCGATGGGGTTTTCCTCGGGGGTACGGTAATCCACGCCTAAGCCGCCGCCTACATTCAGGTGGGGGAAGGTGAGTCCGCGTTCCTCGAACCACTGTTGCAGTTCGTTCACACGCAGGCACAGGTTCTCAAAAGCCCGTAGATCGGTGATTTGGGACCCGATGTGGAAGTGCAGGCCAATGAGTTTCAGATTAGGCCACTCGGCAAAGCGCGGTACCAGTTCCTCCAGTTCCCAGGCATTAATCCCGAACTTGTTTTCCTCCAGCCCGGTGGTAATGTGCTTGTGGGTGTAGGCATCTACGTTCGGGTTGATGCGCAAGGCAACCTGCGCCACTTTCCCTTTAGCAGCCGCCAACTCCTGGATTACCTCCAGTTCCTGCACCGATTCTGAGTTAAAGCAGAAGATATCAGAATCTAAGGCGAAGTTGATTTCGGCATCAGATTTCCCAACCCCGGCAAAAACCACCTGCTCCGGCGCAAAGCCGGCTTCCAAAGCACGGCGTACTTCGTTTCCGCTCACGCAATCGGCCCCGAAACCTCTTTTCAGGATCTCGGCCAAAATAGGGGCATTGGCATTCGCTTTTAGGGCGTAATGCACATGGTAACCGTATTTCCCAGCTTCGGCCTTAGCCGCGTCTAGGGTCTGTCCAAGAAGGGAAAGGTCATAGGCATAAAAAGGGGTTTGTTGCTGGGAGAACGCCCGAAGTTGTTCTTTAAGCATGGTTTTCCTCTCTTTCCTGAAAAACACCCTCGTTAATGGACACAAGCGCGTCTTCTTTATGCACGGTATTCACCAGGAAGCTGATGTTGTTTTTGCTTCCGCCGTAAGAGATCATGCGTAATGGAATATGGCCCAAAGACTGCACTACCCGCAGCGCCGCGCCAGGTTTGTCTTCCATGAAGTCGCCTACCACGCAGACAATGGTTAATTCTGTGTCGATCTCTACGGTGCCGAAACGCTGTAGTGCCTCGGTGATCTCGGGCAGGTAGGTCTGGTTGTCAATGGTCAGCGATACAGCCACCTCAGACGTGGTAATCATGTCAATTGGCGTTTTGAACCGCTCGAAAACCTCAAACACGCTACGCAGAAAACCATATGCCAGCAACATGCGGCTAGACTTTATCTTAATGGCAATGATGCCATCTTTTGCGGCAACTGCTTTGATTTTGTTCCCGGTTTTCTTAGAAGAAATGGTGGTTCCCTGCGCCTGAGGCTGCATGGTGTTCAACAACCGCACGGGAATGTTGTGCTGCTGCGCCGGAAGAATACTGGAGGGGTGCAGAATCTTCGCCCCGAAGTACGCCAACTCCGCCGCCTCGTCAAACGACAACTCCGCGATAGGGTAGGTGTTCTTCACGATGCGTGGGTCGTTGTTGTGCATCCCGTCAATATCGGTCCAGATCTGGATCTCGGAGGCTTTCACCGCCGCCCCGACAATGGAAGCCGTGTAGTCGCTGCCCCCGCGTTTCAGGTTATCAATCTCGTTATTGGCGTTACGGCAGATATATCCCTGGGTGATGAACAGCTGCGCGTCTGGATACTGGGCCAACTGTTTTCTCAGGTTCTCCCGGATAAAGGCATGATCAGGCTCCTCATCGGGCGTGATTTTCATGAACTCCAAAGCCGGAAGCAAAACAGAAGCAATCCCGTTCTCTTCCTGGAAAATCTGGAAGAGCTGGGTTGACAGTAGTTCCCCCTGGGCTAAAATGATTTTCTCTGAAGCAGGGGAGAACGCCCGGTTAAAGCAAGCCCGAATGTCAGTGAAAACCGTCTGTGCAACCTGTTTTCCCTTTTCCTTTGAAGTGTCCTGTTTATATAAGTCGGCAATCACCTGTTTATAGTGTTGCTCTAATTGCACTGTGAGAGATTCTGCCTGGGCTACATTGCCCTGGGCCAGTTGCTGCCCAATCTGCACCAGGTGATTGGTGGTTCCTGACATAGCAGAAAGCACTACAATCACGGGCTCCTGCGTGGGAAGCAGTTGTGAGACGGCACCCATCCGCTCGGCTGAGCCTACGGAGGTGCCCCCAAATTTCATGATTTTCATAGAAATAAAATAAAACCTGCGAATTTACTAAATGGAACGGGGATTATATAAAAGAAAACCCCACGCAGCGCTAATTTTTAAATAGCACCACGTGGGGTTTTCAAAGCAGGAGGGATTATCAGTCTTTCTTCACTACCCTGATTACTTCAGATAAGGAATAACCTGTTACCCTCAAGATATACACTCCGTCGGCGATTCTGGAGAGGTCTTTGGTGAGCGTGACTTTACCAGAGGATACGTTCACCATTTCTTTGTAGATCAGTTTCTGGTTTAAATCAAACAGTTCCACTAACAGGGTTCTATCTTCTGAACTGGTTACGGAGAAAGATATTACCCTTGTGAATGGGTTGGGAGAAACCTCGACTTGAGCAGTTGCTTGATTTCCTGTGCCCTGCACTGAGACAACTTTGCTGTATTCAAATTTGCCATCTAGGTCAACCTGCTTCAAGCGGTAGTACACGGAACCCGAAGGAGCAGAGGTGTCAGTGAAGCGGTAGTTCTGCGCTACGTTGCTTGTTCCCTTCCCTTTTACCTGGCCAAGGCTGGTGAAGTTTCTGCCGTCTACCCCTCGTTCTATCTGGAAGTAGTCATTGTCTTTTTCTGAGGCAGTGGACCAGGTCAGTTCAATGCCATTAGAAGTCTGAGTTGCAGTGAACTGTTGTAAAGTTACCGGAAGCGGAGCAGAATCAATGGTAACGGAGGAGAACCCTTTCATGGTTACATTGCTGCACCCACCGATACCAATAGCTTGAACGGTAAGGGTTGTTGTTGTTTCTGTGATGGGCCCTGAAGTTAACGAAATTGCTCCACCCGTACTTCGTACGCGGTTTCCGGTTGGAGTGCTTCCATTGTAAATCTGGTATTCTACACCATTCTGAGAGGTAGGCAACTCAATAGTAACTAAGTTTGAAAATAAAACTAAGATAATTCTGAGAAAATGAAGATTAAAAAATGTGATTTTAAAAAGGCGTGTAAAGAGACAAGGTAATTTTAATGCTGTAAAGTAGATTACAAGGAAAATTAGTTGAATGGCTTACATTGGGAAAAATGGGCTAAATTACCTGCTTTCAATGTATAACAGCAAACTTACAGCATTTCCGCCGAAACCAGCAGCATTTACCAAAACATTATAACTGGAACTTAACTTAGGACAAATTTTAGTAGGAGTTAAGTTGTCAATTGGTTTATTTATGGAGTTGATGTGCAAGGCCATTTCAGCAGATAAAGCACCTGAAGCACCCAAGGTATGACCAATCAAATTCTTGTTTGTATAAAAAAAAGGAGAATGTTCTTTAAAAATTTTTTGGATCGCCTGAATTTCTGACGCATCACCGACTTTAGTGCCGGGAGCATGAAGCACAAGGACATCAATATCTAGAGGTGTTAAGCCCGCTTGTTTCAAGGCATCTCGCATGGCCAGTTGAAAGTGAAGCCCTTCCTTAGAAATTCCAGTTTTAGAGGGGCTTCGCTCGTACCCCATTCCAACAGCTTTCACTACAACCATTTCTTTCAAGCCTGATTTCTCTATTTCCGCTTGGTTCATTCTTTCCAAGGCAAAAATGGCAGCTCCTTCGCCTAAGACGAACGTATTATGTTCCTCATTCAAGGGGCGACAAGGATGATCATGGGCAGCAAACTTGGAATAGATGCCAATGGATTTCATCTGGGCTATGGTGAAGGGAGTAAGCGGAGCCTCGGTCCCGCCTACCAGAAAACGTTTGGCCATCCCTGATTTGAGCCAGGCAACGCCATTGGCGAACGCTTGCAAGGCGGTGCTGCAGGTTACGGAATGGCTAATGAGCGGCCCCTGCGCTTGCAAGTCATTTGCTACCCAACTCGCCACGTTCCCCAAAGTAGTGCTGGGGGAGACAATAGGGGAGAGCCGTTTTTCGGGTGTTTTCAGAAAATCGGAGTGAAACTGTTCAAACAGGCCTGTAGCCCCCCGCGAAGATCCAATGTTGATGCCCACGGGATTTTGGGTCTCCATTTTCCAGCCCGCTTGAGCCACGGCTTGCCTAGAGGCAAGGATGGCTAATTGGACGGATCTGTCCAGAGAAGCATACGTGGGGTTTTCCTCTAACAGGTTCTGCAGGAGGTTTTCCGCCGAAGGGGAGAGGGGAGCAACGGGTGTATCGTTTCCCAGATGGGGTAGGGTTTTAAAGGCGGTTTTCCCGCTGGCGTAAGAAGCTTGTACTTCATCCGGCGTGCAGCCCAATCCTGAGACTGATCCTATTCCCCGTACCACAATCCACTCCTGTTCTCCGCTTCTCTTCATCTGTTTTCTGGGTGATTTTCTCAAAACAAGGCTAAAATGCCTGTACTACAAATTGACGCATCTGTTCAAGGACGTCGTACACTTTTTCAAGTTGGGCTTGGGTGATGCAGTAAGGCGGCAACACATAAACAATGTTACCCAAAGGACGCAACAGCACGCCGTTCTCCAGTGCCAGATTATAAAGTTGGTCCCGAAGCGAATGGAAATAAGTTGTTTCGCCTACCTCAAATTCTATGGCCAGAATGGTTCCTGTTTGGCGGCAGGACTTTATGCCGGGCAAACCTACCAAGCTCTGAGCAAAAGCTGAATGCGAGGCGCTGATTCTGTCCAGGTTTTCCAAAAACGATTCATCTTCCACCAAATCAAGACTGGCCAATGAAGCGGCGCAGGCTACCGGATTGGCTGTATAGGAATGTCCGTGGAAGAGCGCTTTGGTTTTGTCATCGCTTAGGAAAGAGTCAAAGATGGTTTTAGAGCAAGTTGTTACTCCTAAGGCCATGGTACCACCGGTGATTCCTTTGGAAAAGCACATCAGATCCGGCACTTCGTTGACATAGTCACAGGCGAAGCGTTTGCCTGTTCTGCCAAAGCCTGTCATCACCTCATCGGCAATCACCAGAACTCCCCGGGAGCGGCACAGGGCCATCATCTTGCTTAAAACTTCGGGGGTATACATGACCATGCCGGTGGTTCCCAGTACCAAAGGCTCAAAGATGAAAGCGGCAATGTCTTCTTGTTGGAGCAGCGTTTCTAATTGAGCCAAGGTTTGTTCTTCTTTTCCGGGTACTGGAACGGGCAAAAACTCCACATCAAACAGGTACTGCTGGAAGGGCCGGGTAAAAACAGAACGCTCACTCACTGACATCGCCCCGAAGGTGTCGCCGTGGTAGCTACCTTCCAGCGCGATGATCTTGGTTTTGTTTATGCCCTGGTTGTGCCAGAACTGAAGGGCCATTTTAAGGGCCACTTCCACGGCGGTTGAACCGTTGTCTGAGTAAAAAACCTTGGCTTGGTTCTGCGGAAGAAGCTTCAGGAGCCGCTCGGAGAGTTCCACGGCGGGAGCGTGGGTAAACCCTGCGAAAATGACGTGCTCCAGCGTACGCAACTGCTGACTAACCCGCTCCGCGATGTGCGGATGGGCATGCCCATGGATGTTCACCCACCACGAAGAAACCGCATCAATGTATTCTGTTCCGTCCTCGGCGTAAAGAACTGCGCCCTCTGCCCGCACTATTCCAATGGGAGGAGGAGCGGTTTGCATTTGGGTATACGGGTGCCAGTTGACCTGTTGGTCGCGGGCGGATAGGCTATTGTTCATGGCTAATCAAATTTTCCTGAAAGGTGGAGGCGTAGCGTAAAACCGTATTCTTATCAACGCTTTTTTCCTGCCGCAGCCGCGGGAAAGCGGGCAACTGGGTATAGTTCAAGATAAACTCCTCCGAGGAAGCATTTGGCTCTCCGTTGAAGATGATGCCGGCAATGGAAAGGTTTCTGCTCCGGAGTACTTCCACGGCCATCAGGGTATGGTTGATGCTCCCCAGGTAGTTTCTGGATACCAGAATTACCTCTAGTTGGAGTTTCTGAATGAGATCCAGCACCAGTTCCTTGTCATTGAGCGGAACCATTACGCCGCCGGCCCCTTCCACAATCAGGTGGTTTGTAGTGGAAGGCAAGTGCATGTTCTCCAGGGATAAACGGATACCTTCTGCGGCAGCGGCAGTGTGCGGGGAAGCAGGCATCTTCAGCCGGTAAGCCTCCGGGTGGAAAACCGTTCGGGTGTTAGTGATAAGACTTTTTACGGTGTGCGTGTCTGAGTCTTCCAGGTTGCCGGCCTGCACGGGTTTCCAGTAATCCGCCTGCAGGGCTTCGGTCAGGACCGCCGAGGCAATAGTCTTGCCCACGTCGGTGCCTATGCCGGTAACGAAATATCTTTTGGGGTGTGCTGGTAAAGCAGATTGCATAATTCTTGTACTTGCGCAGGTGTGTTGTAGGCATGTAGCACCAATCTGAGGCGCTCTTTGCCCGTCGGAACGGTAGGGCTGAAGACCGGCCGCACATCAAAGCCCGCCGTTTGAAGATGTTGGGCCAATTGCCGAAGCGCTACCGGATTTGCCAATTCCCAAGCCTGGATGGGGCTTCCGTTTAGCGGCCGTTTTGGAGAAATCGGCCCCGAAAAGGGTAAACCGCCGGTAAGGGTTTGGTAAAGCGAAGACAGTTCCTGTACGTGTTGTCTTTCGGACGTAAGACCAGGAAGGAGGGCGTATGCTTGCCGAATTGCGGCCAAGGAAGACAAAGGCAAAGCGGTCGTGTAGATGAAAGGCCGGCTGAAATTCAACAGGAACTGTTGCAAAACCTTCGGACCCACAACTGCTGCCCCGTGACACCCAATGGCTTTCCCGAAGGTCATGACGCGGGCGAACACCTGCTTCTCCAACTTCAACGCTGAAACCAAGCCTTCGCCTTTTTCGCCGTACAGGCCGTTGGAATGCGCCTCATCCACCACCAGGTACAAGCCCTGTTCCTGGCAAAAAGCCACCAGATCCTGTAGCGGGGCGAAATCCCCATCCATAGAATACAGCGACTCTACCGCCACGTACACGTTCCCCTGCGCTCGTTTCAGTTTGCTTCGAAGGTCCTCCAGATCATTGTGCCGGAACGGAAAACCCTGGGCAAAACTGAGCCTGATTCCCTCTTTCATGGAAGCGTGGCTGGCCTCATCATAGAAGATGGTATCGCCGCGCTGCGGAACCGCCGAAAAGAAGCCGCAATTGGCTGCATAGCCCGAGTTGAACAGCAGCGCCGCCTCCGCCCCGTGAAAAAGAGCGAGCTCTTCCTCCAGTTTTTGGGCATTTTGAGTATTCCCGCTTAAAAGCCGCGAGCCCGTTGACCCATGGGCCGGAAATTCCCCAATCTCTTCTGCAATGCGACGGGCCAAAACGGTGGATGCTGCTAAGCCTAGGTAATCGTTGGAACTGAAATCGACCAGGTTGGGTGCCGGCGAAGTCAATCGGCGCAGGGTGCCTTGATGGGCTCTGCTCTCCAGTTGACGCAATAAACGGTCCGGAACCTTCATGGCAAGAGGTTATTCAGCAGCTACTACGGCTTCGGCTGGAGCATCAACGGTTCCGCCGCAGGCTGTTTCGGCCTTGAAAGATTTTCGGGGCGTTAAACCCAGCAACTCAAACATGGCTTTGTCATCGGCGAAGCCCGGGTTAGGCGTGGTCAGGAGTTTGTCACCAGAGAAGATGGAGTTGGCGCCTGCCAAAAAGCAAAGAGCCTGCTCACTCACGGGCATTTCCTGCCGTCCTGCTGATAAACGCACCATCGTCTTCGGCATAAGAATACGGGCGGTGGCAATCATGCGCACCATTTCCCACACGCTCACGCGCGGTTGCTCGGCCAAAGGCGTACCTTCAACAGGCACCAACGCGTTTACCGGCACACTTTCTGGGTGCTGTGGCAGGTTGGCCAGCACGTGGAGCATGGCAATACGGTCATCATCAGTCTCGCCTAAGCCAATGATGCCACCGCTACACACAGAGATTCCGGCTTTGCGCACGTTCTCAATGGTGCCTAAACGGTCTCCGTAAGTACGGGTGGTGATGATGTTGCTGTAGTTCTCCTCTGAAGTGTCCAGGTTGTGGTTGTAGGCGTAAAGGCCGGCTTCTTTCAGGCGCTCGGCTTGGTACTCGTTCACCATACCCAGGGTACAGCAAACCTCCAGACCCATCTCATTCACGCCTTCCACCATCTCCAACACGCGGTCGAAATCGCGGTTGTCACGTACTTCGCGCCAGGCAGCACCCATGCAGAAACGGGTAGAACCGCCTTCTTTGGCTTTGCGGGCCGCATCCAGCACCACTTCGTTGCTGAGAAGTTTATGCGCCTGTACGCCGGTGTGGTAACGGGCCGCCTGCGGGCAATAAGCGCAATCCTCGGGACAGCCGCCGGTTTTCACCGAAAGGAGCGTGCAGACTTGCACTTCACCTGTTGCCTGAAATTTTTTGTGTACCTGTGAGGCCTCCACGATGAGTTCCAACACGGGCTTATAATAGATGGCGCGAATTTCATCCATGGTCCAATCCGTGCGGAGTGGGGCGGTGTTCAGGGCGTCCGTCATAGTCTGTAAAGTCTTGTTTAGGGGACTAAAGTACGGCGGAAAATGGAATAGGAGAAATTTTCGCTTGGGTTGATGTGGGGAAAAGGAGTGGTTTTATGGTTGTTTTCTGAAAATCAGGCCTGAAACAGATGCAGCGGCGTTACCCTGTAATGGCGTGGTACTTTGGAACGCAGCCCTGCCTCTTGGGTAAAGCGGTTCTTTTAAAGAAGGTTTTGAAGGTTCCTGTTGCAAAGGCGGTTCTATCTATGGCTTCCTTTGCGGCTGCGTGGTACCATGGCTTTACAGGGTAACGCCGCTACATCTGCTTTGGGCCTATTTTCCAGAATTCTGGCCCAAAACAAAAAGCAGCAACTAACAATCAACAAGCAAATTACTTTTTGTCTGCGATGACCTGGCCGTTTCGGTATTCTACTTTCTTGGTGGCTTTGCCGTTCTCATCGAAGTAGGTCCAGGTGCCGGTTTCCCGGTTGTTGCGGAAGGTGCCGGCCATTTCGGTTTTGCCGTTCTCGTAAAGTTGTTTGAACGTGCCGAATTTCAGGCCGTCTTTGTACAGCGTCTCTGATTTCACCTTGCCGGATGGAAAGTAGGTGATGAGCGTGCTAACGATCTTGCCGTTTAGATACGTCGCCTTGGATTCAATTTGGCCGTTGTCGTGGTAAGTGAGGCGTTCGCCGTTGACACGGCCGTTCTTGTAGGGTTCAACAGTTTTGGGCTTCTTGTTCTCGTGGAATTCCTGCCAGGTACCCACCCGTTTGTTATCCTTGAACTCTTCCTGTGCGGCGATGGTGCCGGAAGGGTAGAAGCGGGTGATTTTGCGGTCTCTCTCGGCGTTGCCGTACCGGATTTCCTGTTGCAATTTCCCGTTCTCGTCAAAAGATTGAGCTAAGCCTACGCGTAAGCCTTTGCTGTAGGTGAGGGTGGCTTTGCGCTGGCCGTTTTCATAGTAGGCTACTGATGGGCCCTCGGGCTTGCCCGCCACCACGCTGCCCTCGGTCATGAGTTTGCCGGAGCGGTAATAGGTTTTGAATTTGGCAGGTTTGGTAGGGCCCTCGCTGATGGTTTCGGTTTCCAGTTGGCCGTTGTCATAATAGGTGCGGTAGCCGCCCTCTATCATGCCGTTGCGGTAATTGGCCTCAGATTCCTTTTCGCCGTTAGGGTGGAAGGTGCGCGCCACCCCGCTTTGCGACTTTTTAGCGTACGTGATCTCGGAGCGCAGCTTGCCGTTGGGGAAATACTCTTTCACGGTGCCTTCGGGGAAACCCGCCACAAAGTTGGCTTCCTGTTTCAATTGTCCGTTTTCATAGTAGCTTTTGAAAGGTCCGCTCTGCAGATCGTTCACGTATTGGCCTTCCTGAAGTTTATTGCCGTTGGCGTAAACCGCCGAGAAAGGTCCGTTCTTCTTGCCGTCCTTGTAGGGAACCGTCAGCTTGGGTTTGCCAGTGGGGAAAAACTCGGTGTAGAGACTGTCGCGCTTGCCTTCCACCACTTTCACCATGGCCTCCAGCTCTCCGGTGGGATAGTATTTGCGGTAATAGCCATGCATCACGGAGTCTTCAGCGCCTTTTATGAAGTACACCTCTTTGATCGCCGATTGCAGGGAATCATGGTAGGTGACCACACGGATTTGGGCCTGGGACTCTAGTCTAAAACCAAGGGTGAGCAGCAAAAACGCAAATAGAAACAGAATCCTTTTCATGGATACAAAACAATAAAAAAAGCCTTACTTATAACGTAAGGCTTTTTGGAATTAGTATAGTTCAAAAAGGTTTACACCCGCTCCAGCACAATGGCCGAGGCTCCGCCGCCGCCATTGCAGATGCCGGTCACCCCAATTTTACCGTTGTTTTTGTGCAGAACATTGATAAGCGTAGTCACGATCCTGGCACCAGATGCTCCCAGTGGGTGGCCCAAGGAAACCGCTCCGCCGTACACGTTCACGTTGCCGCCTTCCAAACCCAACTTTTGGTTGTTGGCCAGCGAAACTACGGAGAAAGCCTCGTTGATCTCGTAGAAATCTACCTCATCCGGAGTCACGCCTGATACTTTCAGGGCTTTAGGGATGGCAAGGGCCGGGGTAGTGGTGAACCACTTAGGCTCCTGCTCGGCATCGGCAAAGCCACGGATTTTGGCAATAGGGGTTACGCCCAGTTCCTCGGCTTTCTCTTTGCTCATGAGCAGCAACGCCGCGGCTCCGTCATTGAGGGTTGAGGCGTTTGCCGCCGTTACCGTGCCTTCTTTGTCAAACACCGGACGCAGACCCGGGATTTTCTCGAAGTTCACTTTGCTGTATTCCTCGTCTTCGGTGATGAAGATGGAATCTTTGCCGCGTTGCGGGATTTCAACAGGCACGATTTCGTCTTTCAGGAAACCGGCTTTGGCGGCAGCCGCCGATTTACGGTAAGAGTTGATGGCGTACTCGTCCTGCATCTCGCGGGTGATGCCCAGTTCGCGGGCGGTGTTCTCGGCGGCGCTGCCCATGTGATAGTCATTGTAGACATCCCAAAGGCCGTCTTTCACCAGACCGTCAATCATTTGGCCGTGGCCCATCTTCGCCCCGAAACGGGCTTTGTCCAGGTAATAAGGCACGTTGGACATGCTTTCCATTCCGCCGGCCACAATGATGTCTTTATGACCTAACATGATGGCCTGCGAAGCGAACATGATGGCCTTTGAACCCGAGGCACAAACTTTATTGATGGTGGTACATTCCACTTCGTATCCCAGGCCGGCACCGATGGCTGCTTGCCGCGCGGGCGCCTGTCCCACGTTCGCTGACAACACGTTGCCCATGATCACTTCCTGTACCAGGCTTTTGTCTACCCCGGCTTTCTCCAAAGCGCCTTTGATGGCGATGGCTCCCAACTGAGGAGCTGTCAGGCTGGCCAAAGCCCCTCCAAAACTCCCGATGGGGGTACGAACAGCCGAGATAACGTATACTTCTTTCACTTGCATATCAGTAGTGTTTGCTAGATTATCGGTTTGAAATTAGAGTTTCTCCAGATAAAAACCAAACGCTTGTTAGGGTAAATGAGTTCGGTGGTTTTTATTTGAATGAAGTTCAGCTTAAGTAAAATTGCTTAAGAATTGAGGATGAAAGAGAGCTTATAAGTAAACCTATTTAAACGGTAAATTCCAGAAAAGCGGCTTAAAACAGATTTATCTGCTGGTATTCTTTTAGAATTAGCAAAAGGGAAGGTTGGTGTATTTTAAAGCTGTTGCTTTGGACTTTCACTTTGATGATGAGCAAAGCCTTTGGCGAAAAGATGAATAATCTTGTAGGTAATTCCTCATCTAACTCCTAAGTTATTTTAATGGAACCCGCTTCTGTTTTTGGCTAACTTTCGAAAAAACAGGCGCAAAACAGATAGCCTTATTCCTACCAATCAGGAGTGTTTTTGTTGGTCTGCTTAGTTTTCGTGCGAGGAACCTGTTGCAGGTACTGGGCTTCTTCCTGTCTCATAGCATCCAGTAGTTGGCGGGCCTTTTCGGGGCTTAGTTGCATTTTCTGTAGCCGTTCATAACGGGTTTGAAGCAGGGCATCTTCCTCCTTACCTTGTTGATTGCTTCCCTTGTTGCCGCCGGAGGAGTTGCTTTCCTTTGTTCCATCGTCGCTGAGTCCCTGGTTTAAGCCTGGGTCCTTACCGAAGTTCTCCATCTGGTTTCTTTGGGCGGGGCTGCCCTGGTCCTTTTCGGGTCCTCCGGCCGGTGTGTTGTTTGTGCCTGGGGCGGGAAGGCTGCTAGAAGCACCTACCGTTGAACCACCAGAGGCGTTGGGCTGCTGAGAACCACCGGGTCCTTTCTGGGAGGTTTGATTTTGCTTGGGAGGCATCCGTTGGTTCTGCCGTTTCTCGGGATGCAACATAAGGTACTTCTGGAGCAACTCGAAATTGTAGCGGGCCGCCAGGTTGTTTTCATCTGCTTTTAAGGCCTGTTTGCTGAAATTAACGGCATGGGTGTAATTTCCTTCCTCGGCCTCAATGACGGCTAACTGAGTAGCCACCGTGGAAAGCAGGTCTCGGTCATTGGTCTTCAGGAGCAAGCGGTACAGCGGAGAGGCCCGGGTATACTCGTGCAGGTGGAAATAGGAGTGCGCCAGGTTCAGTAACACCGAAGCGTGGGGTTTTCCGTCTTCATACTGACGCACCTTTTCGTACAGGGCCGCCGCCCGCAGGTATTCCTGTTTCTTGTAAGAGGTTTCTGCTTCCTGGGTATACTGGTTCCGTAACGCAATGCGCTGAAGGCTCTCCAGCGGAGAGGAGGCGAGCAAAAGTAACAACCACCAGTATCTCATATCCTAAGTACCTGAATTGTCCATAAAACGTCCAAGGCAATAAGTAAAAGGGCCATCAGTAAGGGATACAGGTATTTGTTTGCGGCTACTTCCACTACTTTGGTCTGGCGCAGCTCACTTTTTACGGAGTTCACCGCACTTAATAGGCGAGGGGTCTCACTCAGGTTCTGGTTTATCTCAAAGTAATTTCCCTTGGTACGTTGAGCCACCTCTTTCAGGGCATCGGGTTCCAGTTTGGTCAGCACAATTTCTCCACTGGGGTCTTTCTTGAAGGTTTTTCCCTCCGGAATCTTGCCGCCCGAGTACGTTCCTATACCCACGCTGTACACTCGGACTCCTTGGTTCAGGAGCGCGTTCACTCCTGCCTGCACGTTCTCCCCGAAAGTCTCGCCGTCGGAAAAGATCACCAGTATCTTGGACCGTTCCATCTCGCGGCTGGTTTCCGATTCTCTGAATTTCAGTTGGGCTAGTTCCAGTAATGGTCCTAACTGGGCAGCTTCTGGAGGAGCAAGGGTGGTGCTCAAGGATTCTATAAACAGTTCTAGGGCGCTTTGGTCATAGGTGAGCGGGCTTAACACAAAGGCCTCTGAGGAAAACCCCAGGAGCCCTACTCGGTCGGCATTTGAGTTCCGGATGAATTCCAGAAGCTCCAGTTTCACCTTTTCCAACCGGGAAGGCGGCACGTCCTGGGCCTTCATGGATTGCGACAGATCCACGGCCAGGAATACATCCTTACCATTGGTTCTGATTTCCTTGGTCATCGCCCCGAAGGAGGGACCTAATAAAGCTACTACCAGCAAAACCATGTAACTGCTCCGCACCAGCGCCTTTATCCAGATAGAGTTGCCCTTTTGGGCGAATTGTTGGGCCAGGCGCTTGATCCGGTAAAGGTAGCCCCCATAGAGCACCCCAAATAGCAGGAAGAAGAAAAACTCTATGGAAGTAAAAGGCAGGTACCAGGTCATTGAAGTAGGAGTGGTGCTTTCAGACGCAGCGGCAAGTTAAAAAGAAAGAATCAAATGCGTTTTGGGCATAAAAAAGCCTTAGCAAGGGCAAAAAGAGCTTTTTCTTTTCTAAAACGCTTTGGCCTAAAATAAATTTTAAATTTATCTCCTCTGCTAAGCCGTTGTGCAAGAAGCTGATGGTGGTTTCAAGGGGGGTACAGGTTAAATTTTTTCAGGGGTTGCTTTGGTAATCTCATTTTAGTTCGGCTATATTTGCACACTCTTTAACAGAAAGGGATGCCCGGAGAGATGGGTGAGTGGCTGAAACCAGCAGTTTGCTAAACTGCCGTACCTCTAAAGGGTACCGGGGGTTCGAATCCCCCTCTCTCCGCGAAGTTTTTTTGAAAATTAATTTTGGAAAGAAAGCTTCAATTAATATCTTTGCACCGCGATTACGGAGAACGGAAGTTTGAGAAGTTGGTACCTTTGTAATTGCAAGACTCGGGGTGTAGCGTAGCCCGGTATCGCGCCACATTTGGGATGTGGAGGTCGTAGGTTCGAATCCTGCCACCCCGACGAAAAAAGATGAGTAATGTTGGATGACTTCAAAGACATTCTCCATTACTCATTTTTGTTTCGATGGTCTCGTAGCTCAGCTGGATAGAGCAACTGCCTTCTAAGCAGTAGGTCTTTGGTTCGAATCCAAACGGGATCACTTAAAAATCAGCCACTTATAAGCTAAAACTTGTAAGTGGCTTTTTTATTTGCAAGCAATTTGCACACTCGGTAAGCCTGTTTCTGGTTTTTAATTTTCCAATCATCCCGCATTTCTCTTATTTTTTTCCTCCGGCTGATTTCAATTAAACTGTTTCTGACCCATTTTCAGAAACTAGCTCCAAAACAGGCATTGCTTTTTCTTTGATCACTGCCTCTTTCTTTGGGTAAATTTCCTGGAATCTTACATCTCTTCCATATATCCGCGGTTCCGGAAAAGGCAGCCTACCCCTCCGATGATGGAATTTGAAGATTCTTTAAAATGGCGTACTTTAGGAGTGGAATCATTGGGTTTTCTGTGGAGGAAAACAGTTTTTGGTGATTTTTTGAAAAATTATCCGCTAAATAAGGCAGGCAAACACCCAATAAATGAAAAAGTTGGTTTTTGATAAGTGGGTGACGGTACTCTTGTTGGTCTTGGTTTCTTGTTTTTCTTCTTGTAGCGAAGACCAGGAAACGAAGGAGTTTACCATTGGTTTTTCCCAGTGCACCGAGGGAGATGCCTGGCGCAAAGCCATGCACAGAGAAATGCTACGGGAGACATCTTTTCATCCAGAGTTAAAACTTCAGATCAAAGACGCCAAAAACAGCAGTGCCACTCAGGTAAAGCAAATTAAAGAGTTCATAGAGCAAAAAGTTGATCTTCTCATTGTCTCACCCAACGAATCTGAACCGATTACGCCCATTGTGGAGGAAGCCTTTGAAAAAGGAATTCCGGTGATTCTGGTAGACCGGAAAATCAGTTCCTCCGCCTACAGCGCTTACGTGGGAGCCGATAATTTCCAGATCGGGAAATTGGCGGGAGACTATGTCGCTAACCTATTGAAGGGCAAAGGCAAGGTCATTGAGGTTTGGGGCCTGCAAGGTTCTTCCCCGGCCATTGAGCGCCACAGGGGTTTTTTGGAAGCCATCAGCCAATTTCAGGATGTTCAGGTGGTGGCAGAAGTAAAAGGTGAATGGGAAAAGGAAGTAGCCAAAAAGCGTTTCCCGGCCGTTTACCGGCAACACCCAGATGCTGATTTGGTATTTGCCCATAACGATGTAATGGCGTTAGGTTCCTATGAGAGCCTTAACGGCCTTAAACAACAGAATAGCCTTAAGTTTATCGGGTTTGATGGGCTTGCCGGTCCAAATGGAGGCCTGCAATTGGTGGAGGACGGTATTCTGGATGCCACCTTTCTTTACCCTACGGGCGGTGAGGAAATCATTCAACTGGCGTACAATATCCTGCACAACCAGCCTTACAAAAAGGAAAATTTATTGAACTCTACTGTCATAGATGGGCGCAACGTGCACATCATGAAACAGCAGTCAAATAAAATCCTGAGCCAGGAAGAGAATATAAACCGGCAGCAGAACAAAATCACCGAACAGATAAAGATTTACAAAAACCAACGCACCCTGCTGTATATCCTCATTATAAGCCTGGTGATTATTATTGTTTTGGGAGCCTATGCGGTCTATTCACTTTGGTTAAGGCATGAAACCAACCGGGCCTTGATGGCCAAGAACCGCGAAATCCTACAACAGCGCAACGAGATTGCCGAAATGGCCAAAAAGGCGGAGAAGGCGAACGAGGCCAAGCTCAAGTTCTTCACCAATGTTTCGCATGAATTCCGTACGCCCCTTACCCTGATTTTGGGTCCGGTAGAGGATGCTTTGCAAAGCAATATCTCCATGGGGCTGAAGAAAGACATGCTTTTGGTGCGCCAGAATGCCCTGCGCTTATTGAAACTGGTGAACCAGTTAATGGATTTCAGGAAAGTGGAGCGCAAGAAAATGCGTCTTCAGGCCTCTGAGAGTGATCTGGTCAAATTTGTGGAAGAGGTGGTGCAGTCTTTTGAGCGGTTAGCCCGCAAACGACACATTCAACTAAAGGTCATCTCCCGGGTGAAAGAAATAAACGTCTACTTTGACAAGGATAAGGTAGACAAAATCCTGTTCAACCTGTTATCCAACTCTTTCAAGTTCACGAAGGAAAACGGACGCATCACCATTCTGATGGAGTTGTCTGAGGACCGGAACCACGTTCTGGTTACCGTTGAAGACACCGGCAAGGGAATGACGCCTAGCCAAGTAGCCAATGCATTTGACCGGTTTTATACCGCCGAAGATAATGCCAGTCTAGGTACCGGACTAGGGTTAGCCCTTTCAAAAGAGTTCATCAAACTGCACCACGGTGAAATCTCGGTGGTAAGCAAAGAACGGGAAGGCACCCGTTTTACTTTTAGCCTTCCTTTGGGAAAAGAGCACCTAAAAGAAGAAGAGATTGTTCTGGAAACTTCAAAAGCTGAGCAAAGTGCCCCTCTGATGGCAGGCGTTCTGGATGCAGATCTGGAGCTATTCACAGACGCACAAGTTCAGGAGTCTTCCCAAGTGGTAAAAGAGCACACTATTCTGGTCATTGAAGACAACAAGGAACTGCGCGAATTCCTGGTTTCACGCCTGGCCACCGATTTCAATGTGGTAGATGCCCCGCAAGGAGCCTTCGGTCTGCAGCAGGCCTTTGAAATCATTCCAGACCTTATTATCTGCGATGTTACTTTGCCCCAGAAAGACGGCCTGGAGATTACCGCACTGCTTAAGAAAGACATGAGAACCTCTCATATTCCGGTCATCCTGCTTACCGCCAAAGACAGCTTGGAGCAGAAAATAGACGGCATCCAAGCCGGGGCCGACCTGTATGTGACCAAGCCCTTCAGTTACCTGTATTTACTGGAGCGGGTGAAAGGGCTACTGAGAAACCGTGATCTGCTCAAAGTCTACTACAACAGCGCCATTGCCGTTGATACCAAAATCCAGACGGCTCAACCGAAACAACTGGATAAGAAGTTCATCAATGACGTGGCCGCTTTGGTAGAGAAAAACCTCCAGAACCCAGACCTGAGTGCCAATGACATTGCCGAAGGCTTAGGCATGTCCCGGGTGCATGTGTACCGTAAGATGAAGGCTTTGCTGGGATATTCTCTCAATGACTACATCGTAAACACGCGGCTCAAGAAAGCCCGGCACCTGCTGCTCAACAGCCAACTGAATATCTCGGAGATTGCTTATGAAGTGGGCTTTTCGTCTCCGGCCTATTTCTCCACGGCCTTCAAGAACCACTTCAATATGAGTCCTTCCGATTTTAAATCTTCCCGGCCTGGTAAAGAAAAGAATCTGGTGTAGAACTAAGTAATTTCCTCTTCAAAAGCCATTCTGTTTAAGGACTGTTTTCATAAAAACGGCCTTTAAACAGAATGGCTTTCTTTTTTATTTAAGTTGAACAGAGTAGGGGCAATCCCTTGTGGTTACCCTTTGCTTCTAAATCAGGTTAGGGCAACCACAAGGGCTTGCTCTTCCATTTCTGAGCTTTATAGATAGGGAACTTTGAGGATAGCAAAAATAAGCCGATGGCTTTCTGAAAAACAATCCTTTAAGCAACTGGGCAGTCAGGAGAATTGCCCGCCTTTTGAAGAACTTCTAAAAGGGTGCCTGGTTCACATTCGTTTTTACACATTTTTCAAAAAACAGGGCCTAAACCGGAAAACATGATTTCAGGTGTTCTTCAAATCGTTAAGTGATGTATCAATATTGTAACCTGTGTTACAAATATGAAAGTAGATTTAAAGTTTATATATTTTAAAACATTGAAAATCAATAAGTTGAAATGTTTTAACCTGAAGTAACAAAATGAATGCTTTTTGAGAAACCAGTGAAATGGAATGGAGGAGAGGGCAGATACCTTTGAGAAAAACATTCACATCCATGGTAAGCAAAAAAGTATTCTTCTGGTCCATTGTGGTAGCGTTGGGCGGATTCTTGTTCGGGTTTGATACCGCAGTAATCTCAGGGGCTGAAAAGGCCATCCAGAAACTGTGGAACCTGAGCGTATTTGAGCATGGCCTCACCGTAGCCATTGCCTTAATAGGAACAGTCTTGGGATCACTCACCGGGGGCATTCCTTCAGACAAGTTCGGGCGTAAGAACACCTTATTTGGTATTGCGGTGCTTTACCTGTTGGCTTCGGTGGGCACGGCCCTGGCCCCGGACTGGTACACCTTTCTTATCTTCCGGTTCTTAGGAGGAATTGGGGTAGGGGTTTCCTCCGTCACGGCTCCCATGTATATCTCAGAAATCGCTCCGGCCAAATCTAGGGGGAAACTGGTAGCCCTCTTCCAATTCAACATTGTGTTCGGCATCCTGATGGCGTATGTCTCCAACTATGCATTTGCCGGCATCGGGGAACATGACTGGCGGTGGATGCTGGGTATACAAGCTGTGCCTTCTATCATCTTCCTGGTCACTATTCTTATGGTACCGGAAAGCCCAAGATGGCTGTTGCTCAACCGGGCCAATAAGGTGGAAGACGCCAAAAGAACCCTGCAGATCGCCAACCCAGACGCGAACATCAACCAGATGGTGACCGATATCCTGATGTCTGCCCAGGAGCGGGACGACCATGGAAACAAACCGGTTCTGTTTTCGAAGAAGTATTCTCTTCCGATCACCCTGGCCGTACTGTTTGCCTTCTTCAACCAGGTTTCAGGCATCAATGCCATTATCTACTATGCACCCCGCATTTTTGAAATGGTAGGACTAGGCCAGGAATCGGCTTTGCTTTCCTCCGCCGGGATCGGGTTCGTGAACTTCCTTTTCACCCTGCTGGCTATGAACGTGATTGACCGCTTCGGCCGCCGCACGCTTATGTTCATCGGGTCCCTGGGTTTGATTGCCACGCTGGGGTTGGTAGCCAAAGCCTTCTACCTGGAGGAGTTCAGCGGAATAGCCGTTCCTATTTATTTGTTTGTGTACATCGCCTTCTTCGCCTTCTCTCAGGGAGCCGTGATTTGGGTATTTATTTCAGAGATCTTTCCTAACCAAGTGCGTGCTTCGGGTCAGGCGTTGGGCAGCTTCACCCACTGGATCATGGCTGCCATCATTGCCTTCAGTTTCCCTTACATTGCGGAGACCCTTGGGGGCGGAAACACCTTTATGATCTTTACCGGCATGATGGTTTTGCAGCTACTGTTTGTGTGGCGCATGATGCCCGAAACCAAAGGAACCTCCCTGGAGAAAATAGAAAAAAGTGTCGTCTTCCATTAAGCCATACCTTATATGCTGCAAAAAATAGTTTGTTTCGGAGAAACCCTGTGGGACATTTTGCCCAGCGGTAAACTGCCCGGTGGGGCCCCTATGAACGTGGCCATTAACTTGCGCCACAATGGCTTTGACCCGGTGGTGTTGAGCCGGGTAGGCAACGATGACCTGGGCAAAGAACTGATTTCGTTTCTGGAAGAGCAGAAGATCAATACAGAATGGATCCAGACGGGGCAGACCCACTTAACCGGGGTTGTGAAAGCCAACATCTCGGACCGCAATGAAGTCACTTACAAGATTGTGGAGCCGGTTGCCTGGGACTACATCCAGTACGAAGAGCGCATTGCCCGCCTTATCTCGGAGAGTGATGTTTTCATCTATGGTAGTTTGGTGGCAAGAAGCCCCCTTTCTCAGGAGACCCTTCTGCAGTACTTGCCCCTCGCCAAAACCAAGGTCTTTGACGTGAACCTCCGGCCACCGCATTACACTCCTGAGCGGGTGCTCGCTCTTCTGGGACTTGCCACCATTGTGAAGATGAACCACCAGGAACTGGAGGAGATCTGTGGTTGGCTTGGGAGCGCTGGAGACTTCGCGCAGAAGATGCAGGCCATCAAAGACCAATATGAATTAGAGTTGGTCATTGTGACCCGGGGCGACGAAGGGGCGGCCGCTTTAACCAGGGAGGGCTACTTTGAGCATGAGGGATTTCAGGTGGAAGTTGAGGATACCATAGGGAGCGGAGACGCTTTCCTGGCTACTTTCCTGACCAATTACTTCCAGCAAAAGCCCTTATCGGAAACCTTGGAAAGGGCCTGCCTGATTGGGGCTTATGTCGCTACCCAAAGAGGAGCTACTCCTTTATATGATCCTCAGGAGATTACCCCAGCGTCTTTGACTCCTTCTAAGCAGCATTCATCACTCCATCCAAAAAGCTAACCTCAATCCATATGAAAAAATTCTTACACCTATTCCTTCTATTGCTTTGCTTGGCGCAAGTTGCCAAGGGGCAGGAGGCGGTGGAAATTACCGGACAAGTGGTTTCCGCAGACAAAAACGAACCTCTCATTGGAGTATCGGTGGTGGTGAAAGGCACTACCACGGGAGCAACCACCGATTTAGATGGAAAATTCTCCTTTAGAGCCCCAGGCAACTCGGTTCTGGTAGTCACCTACATTGGCTTCGTATCTCAGGAAGTAGCCGTGAATGGCAGAAGTAACGTGCAGATTACGCTTCAAACAGATGCCAAAGCTTTGGAAGAGGTGGTGGTAACCGGTTACCAAACAGAACGCAAGAGGGATTTAACTGGAGCTGTATCAGTGGTGGATACGGAGGAGATGAAGAAGCAATCCGTTGCGAATCCTATCAAAGCCTTACAAGGTCAGGTTGCCGGGATGTTTGTGACTGGAAATGGCTCACCTAGCTCTCCTGCTACTGTGCGTATCCGGGGGATAGGTACCCTCAATAATAATGATCCCTTGTATATAGTGGATGGTGTGCCTACCAAAGCGGGTATGCATGAACTGAATCCTGCAGACATTGAATCACTACAGGTATTGAAAGATGCCTCGGCAGCCAGTATTTATGGGTCACGGGCGGCAAACGGAGTAATTATTATCACTACCAAACGTGGAAAGGCCGGAGTAGCCCAGATCAGCGCTAATGTCTATTCTTCCATCTCCCGGTATACAGACAGGACTGAAATGCTAGATACCGAGGGATATGGTAGAGCCCTGTGGCAAGCGCATATTAACAACGGAAGCGATCCTAACGCGAATAGTGTCCAGTACAGATTTGACTGGAGTGTTGATCCTGCAACAGGAACCCCTGTTTTGAACAAGGTTTTAGTGCCAGAATATCTAGATGCCGCCCAGACCATGCGGGCCTCTAACACCGATTGGTTCGATGAGATTTCCCGTACCGGGGTAATCCAGAACTATGATGTATCCCTCTCCAATGGAACAGAGAACGGAAGCTACCTTTTGTCTTTAGGATACTTTGACAACCAAGGGGTTATTAAAACTTCGGAATTCAACCGCCTGTCTGCCCGCCTGAATTCTGACTACAAATTCTTCAAAGGGAGGATCACGGTAGGTCAGAACCTTAGCTTGACTAAAACGAATGAGGTTGGTGCCAGCCCTATGAACGAAGCGATGCAAGCGTTGCCTCTGGTGCCGGTCAGAACAGTAAATGGGTTAGGTTGGGGCGGCCCGGTTGGCGGAATGAATGACCGTCAGAATCCAGTACGCCTGATTGAAGACAACAAGCAGAACGGATATGACTTCATGCGACTGTTCGGGAATTTCTTCGCTGACGTTAAGTTGCTGGAAGGCTTAGTCTTCCGGACGAATGTGGGGATTGACTACGGCAACTATTCGCACCGGAGATATCGCAAGAGATATGTTTCAGGATTCCTGAATAATCCGGAAAACAGGCTGGAAACCAACCAGAGCCATAGTGTGAAAACCACCTGGAGCAATACCCTGAACTACAACTATGCAAAAGGTGACCATAGGGTAGACGCATTGGTGGGTACAGAGTACTATGTAGACAACTTCAACTCGTTTTGGGCTTCTAGGGAAGGATTTGTAGTGGAAGACGATGACTTCATGTATTTGGATGCTGGGGTAGGTGACAAAGACAACGGAGGCAGCGGCGCCAAGTATGTGTTGTTTTCCTACTTTGGAAGAGCAAACTACTCCTTTAAGGACAAATACCTGGCTTCTGTTACTATCAGAAGAGATGGTTCATCTAGGTTTGGCCAAAATAACCGTTTCGGTACCTTCCCGGCTTTTTCCTTAGGCTGGCGCTTGAGCGAGGAAGGGTTCATCAAGGACAATACTACCTTCTTTGATGACCTGAAATTACGGTTTGGCTGGGGGATGACGGGAAATCAAGAGATCGCCAACAACGCCATCTACAACCTCTACTATACTGATTATGCTAATACTGCCTATGATATAACGGGCAGCAAAAGCGGAGTATTGCCCTCCGGTTTTAAACTAACGCAGAATGCTAACCCAAATCTGAAGTGGGAAGCAAGCACCATGACAAACTACGGCATTGACTTTGAATTCCTTGATCAGAGATTCTATGGCAGTGCTGAGTACTATATCAGGAAAACTTCTGACATCCTTCTGCTGCCTCCTTATATAGGCACTTTAGGAGAAGGCGGTAACCAATGGGTAAACGGAGCCTCCATGGAAAACAAAGGCTTTGAATTAAGCTTAGGCAACCGAACGACTATTGGTGATTTATCCATCAACCTAAATGGAAACATCAGCACTTACCGCAATAAGGTGACAGAACTGCCTGCTGAGGTAGTGAATGCTTACGGTGGAGACGGAAGAGGGCAGAACATTTTGGGTCGCCCCATCAATTCCTTCTTTGGCTATGTGGCAGACGGTCTTTTCCGCACACAGCAGGAGCTTGATGCCCACGCAGATCAGAATGGCAAAGGGCTTGGACGAATCCGCTACAAAGACGTGAACGAGGACGGAGTCATCAATGACTTTGACCGTACCTGGATCGGCACACCTCACCCAGATTACACCTATGGTATCAATGCCAACTTTGGTTATAAGGGTTTTGACCTCTCTTTCCTGCTGCAAGGGGTAGCGGGGATAGATGTGGTCAATGATTTCAAGTTCTCCACTGATTTCTGGAGTGTGTCTGAGACCGGGTCCAATAAAGGAACAAGACTATTGGATGCATGGTCTCCCTCAAATCCAAATTCAGACATCCCAGCGGTTGCCTTGACAGATGCCAACTTTGAGTCCCGGTTTTCCACCTATTTTATTGAAAACGGTTCTTATCTGAAGTTAAGAAATGCGCAGGCAGGATACACGTTCAGTGGGGCATTGCTTAAAAAAGCTAGGGTGCAATCACTTCGGATTTATGTGGGTGGAGACAACCTGGGTATTTTGTTGAAAAGCAAGTCCTTTACCGGGATAGATCCTGAAAACCCTGGCTTTGGCTATCCTAACCCCATGGTGTTGACCACTGGCCTAAATGTTAGATTCTAATAATTTCTAAAATAGAAGTTCATGAAAAAGTTTTTGATGCTATTAGCGGGAGTAGCCATGCTGGGTTCCTCCTGTGAAGATAAGCTGGATGTAAATCCGCGCGGGGTTTTAAATGAAGGCCAGGTCAGTAATGCTGAGCAGGCAGAAGGATTTGTGATTGCCGCCTATTCTCATCTGGGGAATGATGAAATCAATAGAGGGAACAGCCTCTGGCAATATGGGAACGTGCGGGCTGATGATGCTTACAAAGGCGGGCGTGATCCGGGAGATGGTCAAGGGTTTCATTTCATGGAGACCTTCGTGAACACCCGTCCTGATATGTGGGAACTAGACGGAATGTGGTTCCAACAGTATGTAGGAATTCGCAGGGCTAATGAGGGGCTACGCATTTTGAATAATCTCACAGTAGAAGAGTTTCCATTGCTGAATGTGAGGAAAGCTGAGTTACGTTTCCTACGAGCGCATTACTATTTCCAGTTGAAGATTCTGTTCAACCGCATTCCCTATATGGATGAAAACGTTCCCGCTGACCAATACAAGTTTGTAACTAACGTAGAGTTTACCAGTGATGAGCTTTGGGAGAAGATCGCCCAGGATTTTGAGTTTGCTGCTGCTACTCTTCCTATTACCCAACCCCAAATCGGGAGGGCTAATCAGACTGCGGCCTATGCTTATCTTGCCAAAACAAGATTGTATCAAGCTTATCAGCAAAATGAACAACATGCTGTCACCAGCATCAATCAGCAACGTCTGCAGCAAGTGATTGAAGCGGCAGATAAGGTGATCTCGTCCAAGTACAGCCTGCAACCTGATTTCGCCAATAACTTCCTGACAGGAACCTATGAGAATGGAATTGAGTCCATCTTTGCGGTTCAGTTTTCAAAAGGAGACGGAACAGCTAATGGGCGTTTGAATTGGGGAGACATGCTTACCGTTCCTCAGGGGCTTGGATGCTGTGACTTCCAAAAACCTTCCCAAAATCTTGTAAACGCCTACCGTACCAATGCTACTGGGGTTCCACTTTTAGATTCCTACAATACTACGAATGTAGATTTCTCCCAGAACACGGTAGACCCAAGACTGGATCATACAGTTGCCCGTCCAGGTAATCCATGGAAATATGAGCCAAGCCGGGTGTTTACCGAGAGTTGGAGCCGTACTCCTCAGATCTACGGCTATTACAATTCCATGAAAGAGAATGTGTCTCCAGATGATCCCGGCTTTACCAATGTGGATCCGTTTTACGGCAACACCAAACCCAGAATTGTATTGCGCTATGCAGACGTGCTTCTCTTTAAAGCCGAGGCTTTAATTGAGTTAGGTCGCCATAATGAAGCTTTGCCGCTCATCAACCAAATCCGCTCTCGGGCAGCTGCCAGTACCGCCCGTTTGAAAAATGAGCAGGGTGCCTTCACTGCCAATTACCTGGTGAAACCCTATGAGTCAGGTGTAAATATAGATTGGACCCAGGAGAATGCCCGCCAAGCCCTTCGTTTTGAGAGAAGATTAGAAATGGCAATGGAGGGCAGTAGATTCTTTGACTTAGTCCGTTGGGGTGTAGCTGACCAGGTGATGAATAGCTATCTGACCGTTGAAAAGACCCGAAGGGAGTTCTACAAGGATGGGTTCTTCACCAAGGGCAAACATGAGTATCTACCCATCCCACAGAACCAGATTTTCTGGAGTGAGAACCGCTACGTGCAAAATCCAGGTTATTAACACCTATGCTAAAGGCAAACACTATTCTGTTTCTGGCTTGTTTTCTAAAAAGTAGGTCAGAAACAGGATATCCTCTCTCAAGTAAGCTTGCCCTAAATCTTCCTTAACCAAAGGATAAGAAAGCCCAACTACCATGAAATACCAGAAACACCTATTAGGGATAGGCATGATGCTGTCATTGCTGCTTGCTGGTTTGGAGTCACAGGCCCAGTACAATGAAAAGTACCGCCCCCAGTTCCATTTCAGCCCTCAGAAGGGTTGGATCGGAGATCCGGACGGTTTGGTCTTTACTGAAGGCAAATACCACTTGTTTTGGTGGGGACATGCCGTCTCTGAAGATTTGGTTTATTGGAAAGAGTTGCCACATCCCATGAAAGGTGGTGACGGTTCCTTTTCTTACTTCTCAGGCTCTGTGGTAGTGGATAAAAACAATACCTCAGGATTTGGAGCCAAAAGTATGATTGCCGTCTATACCAAACATTTACCTGGTGATTCCTTGCCGGAAACTCAGGCTCTTTCGGTTAGCAATGATGGTATTTACTTCCAATATTACCAACACAATCCGGTCTTGGACATCAAGAAGGTGTTCTTCAGAGACCCACAGGTGTTTTGGTACGAGCCAGAAAAGAAGTGGGTCATGGCCGTAGTTCTGCCAGATGTACAGAAGATCCATCTATATGACTCAAAGAACTTAAAAGATTGGAATTTCCTGAGTGAATTTGGTGGCTTGGGCGCCCAAAGTGCCTTTTGGGAATGTCCTGATTTGTTCGAGCTCCCTATAGAAGGAACCAAAGAAAAGAAATGGGTGATGCTCATTGGCCGGGGACCTAATCGGGTGCAATACTTCTTAGGATCCTTTGACGGAAAAACCTTCAGGGCAGATGAAGAGACATCAAATTACCTGCTCCAGGGTAAAGGGTTGCCCGGACAGCTTTTTGCTGGATTTGATGAGCCGAAGAATGGGAATTGGAAGGCCACCGGTACTGCCTTTAGCACTACCCCAGTAAACAAGGACTCAGTTGTCCATTTAGGAAAAAGCTTTGCCTCTTCTTACAGTAAAGCAGCGAATGAAACCGGAACCCTTACTTCATCCTCCTTCACCATTCAGAAAAATGCCATCAGTTTTTTAGTAGCCGGGGGAAATTTTCCAGAAAAAGCATCCATCAATTTAGTGGTGGATGGCAAAGTGGTGAGGACTTCTACTGGAGATAATAGCCATGTTTTCAAATGGAATGGATGGGATGTTCATGACCTCAAGGGAAAGAAAGCGACCATCCAACTGGTAGATAATGTCACGGATAGTAAGTGGGGCTATCTAGCCATTGACCACATCCTCTTTTCCGATGTTCTGATGAACCAAAAACTAGAGCATGCCCTTTGGTTGGATTACGGACCAGATTTTTATGCGGCTAGAACCTGGCGGGATTTAGATAAGGTGAGCAAACGCACTGCTATGCTGGGTTGGTTAGGCAACTGGGATTATTCCAGGGATGTGCCTACTTCCTGGGGTAAAGGATTTGAATCAGTTCCAAGAGAAATCTCCATTATAAAACAACCTTTCGGGAACCGTCTTGTGCAAAAGCCAATCCCAGAGTTGCAAAAGCTTCGCAAGAATGTACATCAGTTCACAAACCGGTTGATCAGCAACTCAAGTGAGGTAAAGGAATTCAAACCAACTAAGAATACCTATGAACTGGAGGTGACATTTGACACGAATACCTCCGCTACATTCGGGTTGAACTTATTGGTGGGAGAGGGAAGGAAATTGATGATTCAATATGATCCCCTTACCTCTAACCTTAGCGTGGACAGAACCCAATGTACTGACTTCACTACCAATCAAAACTTCAACCAGAAGTTTCTGACCAAGTTTAACGCTTCAGTTAGGCCGGAAAAAGGAAAGGTTAGACTCCTTATACTGGTAGATCAGTCGTCGGTAGAAATTTTCACAAACCAAGGAGAGGTAGTTCTCAGCGCTTTGACATTTCCCGCAGAAAGCCAAACCGGAATAGAGTTATATGCTACCAACGGCACTGTGAAAGTGCTGGATTTCAAAGCATGGGAGTTATCCTCCATATGGAAAGATATACCTAAGCAATAAAATGAACCTAAACGATTTTTAAGGAGACATGACTATGTTTAATACTTCTATGTATAATGCTGGCAAACTAATGGCCAGCCTATTTTTCTCCATGCTGTTTCTATTGTTTTCCTGTGAGGACGATAATGAAAACGGGGACTTTGTCCTGGATGTACCTGTCCAGATCGGTTCTTTTAAAATTAACGGGACAGATGGAGCTATTGACCAAAAGACCGGGGTTATTTCTTTGTCACTTCCTTACAACAGCAATATCACCTCGGTTACCCCTGAGGTAAGTTTGCCGGAAGGCTCCTCTATTAGCCCTTCTATCAGCACACCTGCTAATTATAGCCAGGAAGTGGAATACATTGTAACAAATGGAAACCTTTACAAGAAATATAAGGTGCGGGTACAAGTGCTTCAACCAATCCTTAAATTCTCAATAAATGGGGTTGACGGAGTAATAGATAATTCAGCAAAGACCATTTCCGTAGTCCTTCCATCGGGTACCGATGTGTCAGCGTTGACGCCTTCCATTGAATTGTCTACCGGGGTTACCATCAGTCCGGCTTCCGGGGTGGCCGTTGATTTCTCCGCTCCTAAGGTGTATGCCATTACCGCCGGTGGGCGCACTGAGAATTATACCGTTACCGTGAGCCAACAAACCATGGGGTTGAAAGTAGCCTTCTTGGGTGTTTCCTCTGCCCGGGGAGGAATCTCAAACTTAGATGAGAAAGCCGCTGCTGACTGGCTCTTTACAAAGTTCTCAGACGTTAGTTATATCTCGTTTGATGATATCATAGGAGGGAAGGATCTGAGTGAGTTTGACGTAATCTGGTGGCACTTTGACGCTTCTATGGACATACCTGCCGTTGCGTTTGAGGCCAAAGCCGTGAATGCCCTTAAGACCTACCGCGCCGCCGGGGGTAACCTGATGCTGACTACTTTTGCCGCTAAGTATTTAGAAACCCTGGGTGTGATCCCGCAAGGAAAAGGCCCTAACAATGTGTTCGGGGATTTCCTTCCAGCCGGATTTGTGGACCAAAATAGCTCTTGGGGTATTTCATTCAAGGGCCATGAAGATCATCCTATCTTCGCTGGACTCCAGACCTTTGAACCCGGAAAGGCCAATTTGCTTGAGAAAGGTACTTTCCGGTTGAACCATACGGCCTGGTGGTTCTTACCAGAGTGGGGAGGCTACGGAAATGGTGCTGGCTGGCGCCAACAGACCGGAGGTGTAAACCTGGCTAGCGAAGCTTGGGACAATGACCTGAATGGGCGCGTTGGCATTGCAGAGTTCCCCGGCAATGGAACCTCTGACGGCAACGTGGTGGTGATTACCTTCGGGGCATATGATTGGTACAATGAGGCAGATGCCAGTGGCACGCCTAGCCAGCCAAATGGTTTCCGCTCCAACATTGAGCGCCTCACGGAAAATGCCATTAAATACCTGGCTGAATAATAATCTGACATCCAACTTTATATCTTTCCCTCCTGGCGCTTTTAGCCACTTTTACAAAAAACAGGCTATAAACGCTGGGAGAGATTTCTTCTGAGACTGGCATTGATAAAGTGGCAATGGTAACAGGCAGGAGGTTAGGCCAGATGTTGGGTACTATGCCTTCTCTCTTTAGAGGTCATCAAATAAGAAAGCAGAGTTTCGCCTATTCCAAACAAGAACTGACGAAACCAAACATCAATAATATAACTTCAGGGATCAGGTCCCTGTACAACATTCGTAACTATGAAGTTGAATAAGTGGGTAGTGGCTCTGGTGATAGCAGGTTTATCGGCCTGTGGAAATAATGATGACCCAGCTCCGGGTCCTGGAACAGAGGAGGTTAAAAACTCTAAAAGTATCTACCCGCAGCCTCCTTCGGGTTGGATGGGAACAACGTCCCCGTACAACACAACCGGGTGGGTAGGGGATCTAATGCCCTTCTATGATAACGGCAAGTTCCATCTTTTCTTTTTGCATGATGCTCAATCAAAACCAGCGGGGCAGGGCTTCCATGACATCCATAAGTTTGAGACGTCCAATTTAACTGACTTCTCCTACTCCGGCCGCATGATTCCCTATGGCACCACTAACGAGCCTGACTTTGCCATTGGTACCGGGTCTACTGTGAAAGTAGGGGATACCTATTACATGTACTATACTGGCCACAATGGCAATGCGAGTTACGTGCAGAGCCACCCACGTGAAAGTGTGATGTACGCTACCAGTAAAGACCTGAAGACTTGGACAAAGTCCTCTAACATCCTTACGGCTCCAGCTGGTTATTACAACTTTGATTTTCGGGACCCGCAGGTGTTCTTCAATTCAGAAAAGAACGAGTACTGGATGCTGATGAGTACGCAGACCAGCGCCAGAAAAGCGGTTGTCCTCTTGTTTACGACTACGGATCCGGCATTGAACAACTGGACTCCCAAAGGCCCGCTTTACACCACCACACCAGAAGACAACTACCTTATGATGGAGTGTGCTGACGTTTTCAAGATGGGAAACTTCTGGTACCTGTTTTTCTCAGAAGATTGGAGTGGTATGAAGGGTACCCATTATCGTATTGCTACTTCGTCTGAAGGTCCCTGGACCAAGCCAGCAAATGATATGCTGGACGGGCAGTATTTCTATGCTGCAAAGACAGCCTCTGACGGGAACAAGCGATACCTTTTCGGGTGGACTGCCCGAAAAAACCCAGAGAATGACAGCGGCAACAAAGAGTGGGCGGGTAACATTGTTTCCCATGAACTTACCCAAGCACCGGATGGTACTTTAGGAGTGAAAGTCCCGGACATGGTGACTGGTATCTTTAAAAAAGAAATATCCCTTCAGCCAAGCAAATCATCCGGCACCGTGTCGGGTTCGGGTAATTCCTTCGTGGTAAATGGCTCACCTTCGGCGGCATACCAAACCTTTGGAGCAATCACAGGCACGAGGAAGATAAGTGCCAAGATAAAAGTGGACACAAATACCGGGACTGCGGGCTTTATCTTCAATGCTGATAATGCCTTACAACAATCCTACAAAATAGTATTGGAGCCTGCCAATAACAGGATTGCAGCCTATCAGGTCTCCGGCACCAATGAGCAATTAATTACCAGAGTTCCGGTAACACTTCAAGCAGGTACTACCTATGCGGTTGATGTGGTGATAGATGGTTCCATTTGTGTCCTTTATGTAGATGGTAAGGCCGCTCTTAGCAACCGGATCTACAGCCTGCCCGGCAAGTCCTGGGGAATTACTTCAAATGGTACACAAGCCACTTTCTCAGATGTAAAACTATATGGCTTGGAGTAGTCTTCAAAAAAGACTTCTTCCCGATTTAACAAATAGAAGTCACCCCTCTGTGACCTTCAAAAACATTCTTTTAAACCATAATTGGAATCAAATGAATATAAAACAAGTAGTAAGCAGCCTTACTGTTTTTTTAGGGGCGGTTGCAATTGGTTGTACCACTGGCAAAGCTCCCAATGATGCGACACCATCTGTCACTATGGCGGAAACAAAAAAACAAGGTGAACCACACCGGCTCCAATACCACTTCACGCCTCCGTCCAAGTGGATGAATGACCCCAACGGAATGGTGTACCACAAGGGAGAGTACCACCTTTTTTACCAGCATAATCCAGGTGGAACAACCTGGGGACCTATGCACTGGGGCCATGCGATCAGTAAAGACATGGTTAGTTGGGAGCATCTGCCCATTGCCCTGTTTCCAGATGAAAACGGGACCATTTTCTCGGGTAGCGCTGTGATAGACGAGAACAACACCTCGGGCTTGGGCACCAAGGCGAACCCGCCCATGGTGGCCATCTACACCTACCACAATGAGAAACTGGAGAAAGCCGGCCGGACTGATTATCAGACCCAGGGATTAGCCTTCAGTTTAGACAATGGGCGTACCTGGAAAAAGTATGACAAGAATCCTGTCCTGAAGAATCCGGGTATCAGAGACTTCAGAGATCCCAAAGTTTCCTGGAACGAGAAAGCCGGCCAATGGGTGATGACCTTAGCGGTACTGGACCATATTGAATTTTACGGCTCCAAAAACCTGACTGAGTGGACGAAGCTAAGCGAGTTCGGGAAGAACAGCGGTGCCCACGGAGGCGTGTGGGAATGCCCAGATTTGTTTCCGCTTAAAGTGAACGGGCAGGAGAAATGGGTACTGTTGGTGAGCATCAATCCGGGTGGCCCCAACAAAGGTTCTGCTACCCAGTACTTTTTAGGCGACTTTGACGGAAAGACCTTCAAAAACGACAACCCCGAACAAACCACTTTTTGGGTAGACTACGGCACCGATAACTACGCGGGCGTGACCTGGGACAACATCCCTAAATCAGACGGCAGACGCCTGTTCCTGGGTTGGATGAGCAACTGGTTATATGCCAACGAAGTACCCACCGGAACCTGGCGTAGCGCCAACACCTTGCCCCGCGAATTGAAACTGGTACAAACCCCAGAAGGTATCCGGCTGGTCAGCGAACCGGTGAAAGAACTGCAGAAGCTGCGGGTGAATACAACTACCCTTAAGGCCCAACCGGTAAGCGGACCCCTGGACCTGAGCAGCCAATACAAACTGAATTCTCCCTTACAGGAACTAGACCTGAATCTGGACGTTTCCCAAGCCCAGGAAATAACCGTGCGGTTTTCCAACACCAAAGGCGAACACCTGGACGTGGGATATTCTGTTTCTAGAAAAGAAATGTTCATTGACCGCACCAAGGCAGGGAAAATAGATTTCAAAGATACTTTTCCGGGCAGGCACACCGCTCCTTTAACCTTAGAGAATGGTAAATTGAACCTGCACCTCTTCCTGGATGTGGCCTCGGTGGAGGTCTTCGCCAACGGAGGTAGAGCCGTGATGACCGATATTTTCTTCCCCAATGAAGATTTCACCAAAGTGGAATTGATTTCATCAGGCCCGGTACAGTTACTGGAAAGCAAGGCATATAAAATGAAGCCTTCCATGAAAAGTGCTTCCGGATTGACAATGGGAGCGAAGTAGAAGCCAGTTCATCCATAAAAAGTAAAAACAATCGTAAGCCTTTGCCCGGTATCAACGCTGTGGCAAAGGCTTATTTGCTTGTTCTGGTTTTAGGCTTTCAGAAAGACAAGTTTCCTCCCTGTTCAATTCTTTCCTGGCTAGTTTTGATTTAATTGGAGGATATTGTTAGGGCTAAAGGCGCGCTCCGCCGTAAGTTTGTCCTTGGCAGAACTCAAGCACAATCCTGTTTTAATAGCAATATATGAAAATCAAACACAAAACCCTGTCCCTTCCTTTCCTGTTACTTTTTTGGCTGGCAACGCCTGGAACCCTTTGGGCCCAGAAAAAGGAAGCCAAAGAAGCGGATCTGGTCTACATAGATCAGAAAGGAATTTTACGCTGGAAAAAGAACAACCAGGAGGCTGCTTTCTTCGGGGTGAATTATACCGTGCCGTTCGCGTACGGATACCGATCCGTGAAGGCCAGAAATGTGAATCCAGAGAAAGCCATTGACCAGGATGTCTACCACCTGGCCCGGTTGGGGCTGGACGCGTTCCGGGTGCACGTATGGGACACCGAGATCACAGACACGTTGGGCAACCTGCAGAACAACGAACACCTGCGCCTCTTTGATTACCTGGTGTTCAAGCTGAAGGAACGCAACATCAGGATCATGCTAACACCTATTGCCTTCTGGGGCAACGGCTACCCTGAGAAAGACGAGAATACCCCCGGCTTCTCCCGCTTGTACGGCAAGCAGAAAGCGTTGGTAAATGAATATGCCTTCAAGGCGCAGGAAAACTACATCAAACAACTACTCAACCACGTAAATCCCTATACCCAACTCACCTACGGGGCTGATGCGAACATCATCGCAGCCGAGGTAAACAACGAGCCCCACCACTCCGGTCCCAAGTCCAGAACCACCGAGTATGTCAACCGCATGATCGCGGCGATGAGGGCCACGAACTGGACTAAGCCTATTTATTACAACATCAGTGAGTCGCCTAAATACGCAGATGCTGTTGCGAAGTCAAAGGCAGACGGGTTCAGTTTTCAGTGGTATCCCACGGGTCTGGTAGCCAATCACACGTTGCAGGGCAATTACCTTCCCCACGTAGACCGCTACCACATCCCCTTCGATTCCATACCTGAGTTCAAAAACAAATCCTTGATGGTGTATGAGTTCGATGCCGGTGATGTGCTGGGTTCTTACATGTATCCGGCCATGGCTAAGAGTTTCCGGGGCGCCGGGTTCCAGTGGGCAACGCAGTTTGCCTACGATCCCCTGGCCACGGCCTACGGCAATACCGAGTACCAGACCCATTACCTGAACCTGGCCTACACGCCTTCCAAAGCCATCAGCCTGATGATCGCATCTAAGGTGTTCCATCAATTGCCGCTGCGCAAAAGCTACGGCGTTTATCCCGCTGACAGCGTGTTTGATGCCTTCCGGGTGAGTTACAAGGAATCGTTGAGCGAGATAAACACTCCCCAAGTGTTCCTCTACTCTAACACCACCAAATCTAAACCGGTGAACGCCGCCAAACTGACGCAAGTGGCGGGGGTAGGAAGCTCTCCGGTGGTGCAGTACAGCGGCTCAGGAGCGTATTTTCTGGACAAATTAGAAAAAGGTGTGTGGCGACTGGAAGTAATGCCCGATGCCATCCATATCCGGGACCCGTTCGCGAAAGCATCGCCCAGCAAAGAAGTGACCCGTATCCAGTGGCAAAACCAATCCATGCAGATAAGGCTGGCGGACCTAGGCGAGACCTTTACCATAACGGCGGTAAACGAAGGAAATAATCATAGCGCCACTGCTAAAGCAGGAGGTTTCCAGGTGCAGCCCGGCACGTATTTACTGACCAAAAAACCAAAAACGGGGGTAAAACAGGATGCCTCTTTCGGGAACTTGCTGGTGAAGGAATTCGTGGCCCCGCAGCCATTTGATTTAAAACCGTTTGTGGCGCATCAGCCTTTAAAAGAAGTTTCTTCAGGCAGACCATTCCCGATCACCGCGCAGGTGGTAGGTATTTCCGGCACCGCAAAAGTATCGGTGCAGCTCAACAACCAGGCGGCAGTTTACAAAACCGTTTCTATGGAGAAAGTAGGCGCTAATGAGTATAGGGCCCAGGTGCCGGTGGAGTTGTTGTCTCCGGGTCTGGTTAATTACCGAATCATGTTGCAGGACGGAGACAAGCACATGACGTACCCGGGTGGTTTCGAAGGTAATCCCTGGGCTTGGGACTATTACCAGAATGAAGCTTACCAGACGTTTGTGGCCGCTGAAAACGGCGCACTGTCTCTGTTTAACGCCACTACTGACCGTTCTCTTTACATTTTCCCCAACCTCTGGAAAGCCGATGAACGCCAACTCATTGCCGCTTCAGAGCCGGGCCAATTGGTGTTGAAACTGACGGCCAAAGAACTTCCGGAGGAAAAAACCATGGGCTTCCAGCAATTCATCGGAAATAAACTGAAAGGGAGGGAAACTGAACTGGCCGGTTTTGATAAACTGGTGATCAGGATCAGGAGTACCAATGCCCGCCCGGCGCCGGTGAAAGTAAGCCTGATCACAGCTACTGCCTCGGCCCATTCGGCAACCGTTCCGGTGAGCAACAGTTTCAAGGATATCGAAATACCGCTGAACACCTTGAAACCAGATTCCATGATGCTGTTGCCTCGGCCTTACCCGGGGTTCCAGCCGTTTTGGTTCAACGCCGCCAAGCCTGAGGCTTTCAATTTGAAGGAGGTTGAAAAACTGGAGATTTCGGTAAAGCCAGAAGCCAATGCCGCATCGGCCGGGCAGGCCCAGGGTTTTGAGGTGGAGGCGGTTTGGCTGGAGAAGAAATAGATCCGGAGGAGAAATAATCTCCGTTAAATTTGAGCGCTTCTGATTTCGGGTTATTTTTACCAAAAGGGCCTGAAATCAGAGGCGCTTTTTTTGTCCTGAATAGGCTTACCCTCCACCTCCAAAGCATATCCTAACATGCACAATCGGTTTCAAATTCTTATGGCACTGGCCTGCTTCCTTGGGCTGATGAGTCCATCCGTTTCACAGGCCCAGACCACGCCAACGTTCACCAGGCAAGACACACTCAGGGGCTCCATCACGCCGGAACGCGCCTGGTGGGATCTGGTGCATTATGACCTAAGCATGAAGGTGAATCCGCAGGACAGTTCCATGCAAGGGGTGAACCGGGTGCGCTACAAAGTGCTGAAGGCCAACCAAGTCATGCAGATTGATTTGCAGCCGCCCATGCGCATTGAACAGGTGGTGCAGAACGGGAAGAAGCTTACGGTGAAGCAGGACGGAAATGCCTGGTTTATCCAGTTGGCGGCCAAACAGGTGCCCGGCAAATTGAATACCGTAGAGGTGACGTACGGTGGAAAGCCCCAGGTAAGTACCAATCCGCCGTGGAGCGGGGGCGTGACCTGGAAAAAGGATTCCAACGGAAACCCGTTTATTGCCACTTCCTGCCAGGGAGACGGGGCTAGCCTATGGTGGCCCTGCAAAGATCACATGTACGACGAGCCCGACAGCATGATGATCAGGGTGACGGTGCCGCAGAACCTCACAGATGTCTCCAACGGAAGACTGCGGAAGGTGGACCAGAACTCAGACGGCACTAAAACCTTCCATTGGGCAGTGACCAACCCCATCAACAACTACGGCGTGAATGTGAACATTGGCGACTATGTGAACTTCTCAGAGACCTACGCCGGTGAGAAAGGCAAACTGGACTGCAACTATTATGTGCTGCGCGAAAACCTGGAGAAAGCCAAAGAGCAGTTCAAGCAAGTGCCCCAGATGCTGAAAGCCTTTGAGCATTGGTTCGGGCCGTACCCGTTCTATGAAGACAGCTACAAACTGGTGGAGGTACCGTATTTAGGGATGGAGCACCAGAGCTCGGTTACCTACGGAAATAAGTACCAGAACGGCTACCTGGGCCGGGATTTAAGCGGTACGGGGTGGGGCCTGAAGTTCGATTTCATCATCATTCACGAAAGCGGCCACGAGTGGTTCGCCAACAACATCACCTACAAAGACGTCGCCGACATGTGGATTCACGAGAGCTTCACCAACTACTCTGAGAACTTGTTTGTGGAGTTTTTCCATGGCAAGAAAGCGGGGAGTGAGTACGTGATAGGAACCCGCCGCGGAATCAGAAACGATAAACCCATCATCGGGAAATACGGCGTCAACAACAGCGGCTCAGGTGACATGTACCCCAAGGGCGGAAACATGCTGCACACGCTTCGGCAAGTGGTGAACGATGACGAGAAATGGCGGAAAATCCTGCGGGGCCTCAACAAAGATTTCTACCACCAGACCGTGACCACCCAGCAGATTGAGAAGTACCTGAGCAAGCAAGTTGGACGTGATCTCACGCCATTCTTCAACCAGTACCTCCGCGACATCCGGATTCCGGTGCTGGAGTATAAAGTAGAAGGGAACACATTGTCGTACCGCTGGAACAACGCAGTTACCGGCTTCGACCTGCCGGTAAGGGTTTCGGTGGCAGGAAAGGAAATGTGGTTAAACCCTATCGGGGAGACTTGGAAAAAAGCCCCTTTAACAGCAAGTGCCCAGGACATTGAGGTAGACCCTAATTTCTATGTAACCCAGAAGAAAGTGCAGTAAAGAAGCACTGGTTTACAGATAAAATAAAAGCGGTTGGCTCTTAAGCCAACCGCTTTTATTTTAGGGCTGTTTTCAGGAAAACAATGCCAAAACAAGGCTTAGTCTAAACCGCCTTTGCGGGTGGGTTTGGTTTGGGGAGGCCAAATGCCAGGCTGGCCAGTCCGTTGGTTTGCCGGTAACACACTGCGGTCGCGGGGAGTGGTGGTGGGGTCCTCGCTGGCCATGTACGCTAAGATAGCCGTAAGGATGGCGTTGCTGCGCACATCGTCAAACACGATCTTGTCGTACGTGTCGCGGTTGGTGTGCCAGGTGTAGGTGCCGTAAGACCAACTCAATGAACTCAGCGAAAAAGCCGGCGCACCAGCCGCTACAAAGGAGGAGTGATCAGAGCCGCCGCCCGCAGGGGAGCCCGGAAAGTTGGTTTGAATATGAGACCTGATTGCCTCAGGTACCGGGGCCAACCACCGGTTCAGGTATTCATACGAGTGCAGGAACCCTGAACCACCCAAATTAGCCACGCGGCCGGTGCCGTTGTCCTGGTTGAACACCGCCTGTATTTTGCTGACAATTTCGGGATGATCTTCCACAAACGAGCGGGAGCCGTTCAGGCCTTGTTCCTCGCTGCCCCAATGGCCCACCAGAATAGTTCTTTTAGGGTTAGGGTAGACTTTCTTAAGGATGCGCATGGCCTCCATCATCACCAGCGTGCCGGTGCCGTTATCGGTGGCGCCGGTACCGCCGTCCCAGGAGTCAAAGTGGGCCGAGAGCACCACGTACTCGTCTGGTTTCTCTGACCCTTTCATCTCCGCGATGGTGTTGAAGGTAGGAACCGTGCCTTTTTCTTTTGACTCGGCCTGTACCGAGATCTTAGGTTTCTGACCCGAGGCCGTTAAGCGGTACAATAAACCATAATCTTCCAGGGCGATATCCACCGTCGGGATTTTCTTGGTGTAGGCGCTGAAGATTTTGTTTACCCCAAATCCATTGGACCAGTTAGACATCACCACCCCGGCGGCTCCTGCTTTTTCCAGCGCTACGGGCAAGGTACGGGTGGTGTAACCCATTTTGGTCATTTTGTTGCGCCAGGCCTCGGTTTGGGCAGTGCGCTGGGTTTTCATCTTCTCAAAAGATTCTTTGGTGGCGAATTCCTGCCAGTTGTAGTCTGGGCGGCCAGTGGGTTGGGGCATGGAGATCAGGACAAACTTGCCTTTCACGGTGGGCAGCCACTTCTGGAAAGCAAGGGAATCTGTCACTGTCTCGGGGAGGGTGATGGTTTCGGCGGTCACGCCTTTGCCTTTGGTGCTGGGGCTCCAGGCCAGTTGCATTCCTTCCAGAGACTTTACCCAAGGGGCAACCATGTCAATGTGCGAAAGGCCGCGTTGCCAGCCGCGCCACTCGCCCCATTTTTCGTTTCTGGCCGAGATGCCCCAGCCTTTGTATTTGGCTACCGCCCAGTCATTGGCTTGCTGCATCTGGGGCGAACCCACCAATCGGGGACCGATCTGGTCCATCAGTTCATGGGCCAGGGTTTCCAGTTGTGAGTTTTGGGTGGCTTCCTGAAGAATGCTTTCTACCACCGGGTTTTTGGTTTGAGCCAAACCCACCTGGGCAGAAAAGAGCAGTGAAAGAAGCAGGAGCCTGGGAGCACTTGGTGCAGACCCCAGGCGGGGAGGAGTAAAGAGACGTATCATGCCCCTAATTTAGGCAGGCCGCCGAGAAGAGAAAGCAGGAATAAAAAAATTGAGTGCTGAAACTGTTTAAGGGCTGCTTTAAAGAAAACAGCCCTTAAACAGAATCCTTTAATCCATCTGGAAATCCTCGGCCTGGGGCAAGCTCATAAACTTCTGGGCTAAGTCCTCGGGCAAGGCGGCAAGCTTGCGTTTTGCAAGGTCAATCCAGGCACCTTCAACGTTGATGATGGCGGCTTTTACGCCATCTCCGCGGTACAATTCATGCCTTATAGACCAGCGGGAGCCATCTGGCCGCGACTTCGTCAACACCGATTCAATTTTGATGGTATCGTTGATGCCCACTTCGCGCAGGTACTGCAGTTCTTCCCGGAACAGGATTGGTCCCAGTTTCAGGTGTTGGAATACTTTGAAGTTCAGCCCCAAAGAGTCCAGCATAGAGATACGGGCCTGGGCGGCAAAATCGGCGTAAGCCGAGTGACGAAGGTGCATGTTGGCGTCCACCTGGGCCCAGATCACGTGCCCTTCATAAACAATGCTCATAGTTTTCTTTTGTACAGTGGTTCAGTCAAAAACAAATAACCGGGCATCCGGCGGGAATTGACTTATAGACCAAATCTACCTTTTTGTTTTGTTTCGGTTGAAAAATAAGTTGGAAGGAACGCCTTGGCAGAAGGAAGCTGCAGGGGCTTCGTGTTGAATTACAATCCTTTGGATTCTGCTCTGAAAATGCATTTCTATTAACGCCCGAAGGAAAAAGAAGGGTAAATATCTGTACGAAGCAGGGGAGAGGTATGAAATCTGTAAAAAAGGTTTAGCTTTGGGATACATGGAGAAGGCTTCTGGTCTGAGGGTGAAAGGGTTAGGTGTTTTAGCTGTTATTCATGTTCTGAAACCATTGAAAAAATGTAAATAGTTTATTTTTTCTATATCCCTTTTACCCTAATTTGAGTAAAATAGGCCTAAAATGACCCTCCCATGCAACAACTGTCTTCTGCCTCCCCGCACCTTCTGGAAATAGCCTGGGAAGCATGTAACCAAGTAGGTGGCATCTATACGGTAATCCGTTCTAAAGTACCCGCCATGATTGAATACTGGGGAGACCAGTATTGCCTTATAGGACCTTATTTTCCGCAACAGGCCGCCCACGAGTTTGAACCTTCTGATGACTATTCAGATGTGTATGGGCAGGCGGTGCAGGATCTCAGGGCGCAGGGCGTGGAGTGTTACTATGGCACCTGGCTGGTGACGGGCCGTCCGCGTATTGTGCTTATCAACCCGTACAGCGCCTTCGGCCAGTTGGGCGAGATCAAGTACTTCTTGTGGGAAAACCATAAAATACCCACCTCCAATGAAGACCTGCTGCACCAGGTGCTGGCTTTCGGGCAATTGGTGAAACAGTTCATCACGCTGCTGGCAGACAGAACCCAGGTGGTGGCGCACTTCCATGAGTGGATGGTGGGTTCAGCCATTCCGGACCTGCGGCGCAACCAGGTGCCCGTGAAAATTGTGTTCACAACCCACGCTACCTTGCTGGGCCGGTACCTGGCCATGAACGACCCCAACTTCTATGACCAGCTCACCTCGGTGGATTGGCAGAAGGAAGCGCAGCATTTCAACATTGAACCCGCCGTATCCATTGAACGAGCCGCCGCGCACGGGTCGCACGTATTCACCACGGTGAGCGAGGTAACCGTCCGGGAGTGTATCTATCTTCTGGACCGGATTCCTGACACGGTCTTGCCAAACGGTCTCAACATCCGGCGGTTCACGGCCATGCACGAGTTCCAGAACCTGCACTTGACCTATAAAAAGCGGATTCACCGGTTTGTGATGGGGCACTTTTTCCAGAGTTTCCCCTTTGACCTGGATAAGACCATCTACCTGTTCACTTCGGGCCGTTTTGAGTACCGGAACAAAGGGTTTGACCTGACTCTGGAAGCCTTAGCCCGTCTGAACCACCGCATGAAACAGGCCAAAAGCGACATGACCGTGGTGATGTTCTTTGTGACCAAGCAGCCGTTCACTACCATTAACCCCCATGTGCTGCATTCAAAGGCTCTGATGGAGGAAATACAGGAAACCTGCGAAGCCATCAAAGACCAGATAGGGGAGCGCTTGTTTTATGATGCCGCCGCCAGTTCTGACCACAAGTTGCCTTCCCTGAATGATTACGTAGACGATTACTGGAAACTTCGGTACCGGCGCACCATCCAATCCTGGAAAACGCACCTGCTTCCGCCCGTAGTGACGCATAACCTGATCAACGACCAGTCAGACGAAATCCTGCATTTCCTGCGCAGTTCTAACCTGGTGAACAACGCCGATGACCGCGTGAAAATCGTGTACCACCCCGATTTCATCTCGCCCACCAACCCGCTGTTCGGGATGGAGTACGGCCAATTTGTGCGCGGATGCCACCTGGGCATTTTCCCGAGTTACTATGAGCCGTGGGGCTACACGCCGCTCGAATGCGTAGCCAGCGGAATTCCGGCCGTGACCAGTGACTTATCAGGCTTCGGCGATTACGTGAAGAAGAACGTGAAAAAGCACACCGACAAAGGTATTTACGTGATTGACCGCCATGAGCGCAGCTTCCATGATTCTGCCGAACAACTCACCCAGCACCTTTTTGACTATGTGGAGATGAACCGCCGCGAGCGCATTACCCAGCGTAACAAAGTGGAAGGGTTGTCTGAGATGTTTGATTGGAAAAAGCTCTTGGTGCATTATGAGCGCGCCTATCAATTAGCTTTGAGTTCAAACCAGGATTAAGAACGTTAACTACTGCTTTAACCAAGCGGCGAATAAAAGAGAGTGCCTGTTTAAGTAGTGTTTTCCCAAAAACACCGCTTAAACAGGCACTCTCTTTTATTCGGTCGAGACGAGCGTTTTGTGTTCCGTTTTTAAACAGGTTAGGAAAAGCTCCTATGAATTTGCCTTTGGTTTTAAATTTAAATTCTGGAATATTGTTAGAGTTAGTATCTACTTTGAGATCTTCCCTACTGCCACGGAGATAAATGGAATATTGGTCATTTTCTTCGTACTACATAATGGTACTTCTGAAGTATTCTTCTAGTTTACTCCCAAACTAGTGATCATTAGAGTAGATTTAAATAGGATTATCCAAATAAAAAATGATAACCATAAGAGAGTGTGAAGATAAGTGGCTTTACCGTATAAATTCACATAAAAAACCGCATTATTACTGAATGTTTGCAAATTTTCGCTTTGAGGGGATGAACAATGTGAAAAATCTGTTCTGAAAACCTTGTACTGGGGGGTGAATTACTTATCTTTACAAGGAGTGCCTCTACGAAGTCCGATGAATTTAGTTACAATGAAAAAACTGCGTGTATTAATGTTAGGTTGGGAAGACCAACCTATTTTGAATGGAGGAGTGGGCAAGGCCTGTTTTCATCTGGCCGAGGCCCTAGCAAAGCAAGTAGAACTTACCATGATTGTGCCGCAGGCCGATCATATGGCAATAGATCACCATGCCGAGATCGTGGGTTTGGATGCCCTTGACTTAGCCGAGGTAAAACAAGCACCCGTTGCTAAAACCTTTGAACGGTTTGCCACAACCCACCGGGTTCCTGCTGCTCTGTTTCCGTATGAAGAACCGGGTCTGCTTTCCAGCAACTCCCCGGAAGAGGAAGAAGAAACAACTACGGTAGAGACTCCGGTTGCAGAAACTCCCAGCCCTTCTGTTTCTGATACCTCTGTGGCGCAGAAATTCACCAACGGACAGCCTCAGATCAATGTAATGCAGAGTACTAAAGGAACCCTTAATTTTGAAGTGATTCAATTTGCGCGCTTTGCGGCGCGGTTGGCTTCACACAAAGAGTTCGATGCGGTGTATGCCCACGACTGGATGACGTTCCTGGCCGGTATGGAGATAAAGATTCAGCGCAAAGTGCCTCTGATTGTACACGTGCACAGCCTCTCGTTTGACCGTCAGGTGGGAGAGCCGCTAGGCTGGATTTACGAGTTGGAAACCAAGGCCATGAACGAGGCAGACCTGATTTTGACGGTAAGTGACAGAACGGCCCGCATGATCACCAAACGCTATGGCATTCCGGCCAAAAAAGTTCAGGTGGTATACAACGGTTCTGATAAAGGTACTCCTTCACCAGTGGCCCCCATTAATCGCAAGCAGGTGACATTCCTAGGGCGTTTAGTGGCTCAAAAAGGTCCGTTGCAGTTCCTGAAGGTAGCCAAGCAAGTGCTGAAGCAAGACCCAGAGGTAAACTTTGTAGTTGCCGGCCACGGTCCGCAACTGGAAGAAGCGAAGCAGATGGTGAAACGTTTGGGAATAGAAGATGCGGTAACTTTCACCGGATTCTTGCCACCGGCTAAAGCCGAGGCCCTGTTGAAAAACTCCACCGTGTTCTGCTTACCGGCACTTTCTGAACCTTTCGGACTGGCTGCCATTGAGGCAACACAGGCCGGATTGCCCGTCGTGATTACGCACCAGACCGGTGCCGCTGAGGTATTGCCCCAAGCCAGCGTAGCTGATTGTAACGATACCGCAGGCTTAGCCGAACTGGTGCTCCAACTTCTGCAAGACACCGATTTGCGCAAGGAGCAAGTTGAGGCAAACCAAAAAGCTGTGAAGCAACTGACCTGGTCTGGTACCGCCGATCAAGTGATGGAAAGTCTCCACAGCGTGTTGCAAATGCAAGGCAAACTCGTTAACTAATCTTCTGTTTTAGAGCCGTTTTAAAAAAAATAGCTTCAAAACGGCAGATTAGATAAAGAACATACTCTCAAAAGAAAAGCCGCTGCAGAAACCTGCAGCGGCTTTTCTTTTGAGAGTATGTTCAGGAAGACGATTCAAGCTCTTACATGTTGGGCTTCAAGTATCCATTTCATTTTATAAAGATTCAGGAAGGAAGCTGAGGGCCTCTACCTCCATTTGTAAAGCCATATAATACAGAAAGTCGTTTAGGAGCCGTTTTCTGAAAACAGCCTCTAAACGACCTCCTGTTTATCCCGCGCATTTTACGGTTAGTCCTCTCTTTTCAGAACCAAGGCGGTACGGTTGGGGAGGTAAATGCTCAGTCTTGGGCCATACTTTGTGGGAACCGTGAAGTACCGGATGGAAGTATCTACCCGGTCATGTCCTCCGGTTTCAGGAGAGTCAGAAGTTAGGATCAGGCTGTAGCTTCCGGGAGCCAGAACCGGGAACCGGTAGTCGGGGACGGAATTCTGCGGGTGAAAGTTGAACAGAAAGATTAACCCGGCCCGTTGGTAAATAAGCACGTTGTTGTGGTTGTCCTGGTGCAGTTTCTGGGCAGGGCCGTGTTCCAGTAATCCGTATCCCTCGGCTAGGGAAAGCATTTCTTTTTCAAACTGCCATAGGTGGCGATACCGTAAATCTGGGTTGTCAACCAAAGACCACTGTCGGCGCGCGTACTGGTAACTCCAGTTGTTGCCCAACCTTGGGAAATCCACCCACTCAGGGTGCCCGAACTCGTTACCCATGAAGGTCAGGAAAGCCTCACCGCCCAAGGACATGGTAAGTAACCGAATCATTTTATGCAGAGCCACGCCGCGGTCTACCACAGGACTTTGGTCAATGGTTCGCATGTGAAAGTACATGTCTTTGTCCATCAACCAGAAAGCGAGAGTTTTGTCACCTACCAACGATTGGTCATGTGATTCAGCGTACGCCACAGTTTTTTCGCCGAGGCGCCGATTCGTGAGTTCATGCCAGATTTCGTCCAGGTTCCAGTCTTCGTCGCGTTTGTGTTTCAGGGTTTTGATCCAGTAATCTGGGATACCCATGCCCAGGCGGTAATCAAACCCAATGCCTCCCTCACGGATGGGTCTGCAAAGGCCGGGCATGCCGCTCATGTCCTCGGCAATGAGCAGGGCGCCGGGGGTAAAGGCATGAGTTAACTCTGAGGCGAGTTGTAGGTAAAGAATAGCGTCTTCGTCTACACTTGTATCAAAATAGTTGTCATAATGGCCAAACGCTACGCCCTCGCCGTGGTGGTGGTACAGCATGGAAGTTACCCCATCGTACCGGAATCCGTCAATATGGAATTCTTCCAACCAATACCGCACATTAGAGAGAAGGAAGCGACGCACCTCGGGTATTCCGTAATTGAAAAGCTTGGAATCCCAACCCGGATGGTGCCCGCGTGGTCCCTGGTGAAAATACTGACCACCCGAGCCGTCAAAATCAGCAAGGCCTTCGGCTACGTTTTTCACGGCATGGGCATGGATCAAATCCATCACCACGGAAATGCCCAGCCGATGCGCTTCGTTGACCAGATACTTCAAATCCTCGGGAGTACCGAACCTAGAGGTAGGGGCGAAGAAGTTAGACACGTGGTAACCAAAGGAGCCGTAATACGGGTGTTCCATCAGGGCCATCAGCTGGAGGCAATTGTAGCCCGTCTCCGCCACGCGGGGCAGAATATGGTCGGCGAATTCGCGGTAGGTGCCTACGCCGTGTTTCTCCTGCGCCATGCCCACGTGGCACTCATATATGAGCGGTTGCGTGAGCTGATTGCTTTCAAAGGAGGCATCGGTCCAGGAGAAGGATTCCTCCGGAGCCCAGTACTGCCCTGAGAAGTCATAGGTCTCTGGGTCCTGGATGGCTCTGAAGGTAAAAGGAGAAACCCGGTCCCGACCCTCGCCGGTGGCCCCGATAACGTGCACTTTGTACCGATGGCCGTGCTGCACCTGCACCTGGCTCTCTGGAAGAAACACCTCCCAGATTCCGTTTCCAATCTTTTGCAGCGGATGCGCTCCGCGGTCCCAGAAATTGAAATCTCCTATAAGGAAAAGTGCCTGAGCGGCAGGAGCCCATTCGCGGTAGCGCCAACCCTTGTTTTCCGGTTCATAGTGAAGGCCCATCTGGTGGTGCCAGGAGGCATACTCTGGCAAAGAGCCAAAATCTTCTGCAATGGATTGTTGGTTCTGTTCAAACCGGGCCAGTCGTTGCAGGATCTGTGGCGCGTACGGGGTTAACCAGCTGTCGGATTGTAGCAAGGGTAGAGTTGGAGTTACCTTAGGCATAGGTGCGGGTTTGGGAATGGGTTAAGTTACACTTCCATACGGTAAGGTGCAACTTAGGTCCATGGTTAGGTTAGGGTTCTGGAAAGTTGGTAATAAATTAATGCTGTTATGGGTAGAATTTAATAAATTCGCAAGGAAATCGATTTCGTAAAGAAGTCGCTTTCCCATTCATTAAACTAAATCTGCCTATTGCATGAAAACTACGTTCCGTTTGCTTGGCTTGTTACTGGTGTTGCTGCTGGTGCAAGGAGTACAAGCGCAGGTGGTAACCTGGTCTCCCGCTTTCCCGGTCCATAATGAACCTGTAACCATTACTTTCGATGCTTCCAAAGGTACCGGTGGACTGGCGAACGTGTCTGAACCAATTTACGCTCATACAGGTGTCTTAACCAACCTCAGTACCTCGGAGGCGGACTGGAAATATGTGAAAGCCCCTTGGACCACCAACTTACCGGCGGCCTTGATGACATCTTTGGGGAATAACCGCTACCAGATCACCCTCACCCCAAGGACGTTTTATAACGTTCCGGCAAATGAGGAGATCAAAGCTTTGATGTTCGTTTTCAGAAATGGCAACGGAAGCAAAGAAGGAAAAGACACCGGGGGCAAGGACATCAAAGTACCTATCTATGCATCGGGCGCGGTCAGTGTTTCCTTCGCCCAACCGGTTGTAGGCCAAAATGGTCTTTTCGTGAACAAGGACCAAAGCATTCAGGTAAAGGGGAATTCCTCGGTGAGTTCCAAGCTCAGCCTCTTTGTGAACGGGGCGAAAGTGAAAGAGGAAGCCTCGGCCACAACCCTGGAGGCCCAGGTTATCGCGACCACCCCAGGTTCCAACAAGGTGAAGATTGTGGCCGAGAGCGGCAACGTGACGGCGGTAGACTCATTCACGTTCGTGGTTCGGCAGGGGGCTATGGTACAGGCGCTTCCGGCAAACGCCAAAGATGGGGTGACGTACCTCAATGCCACCAGTGTGTTGTTGAACTTTTATGCCCCCCTCAAGCAGAATGTGTACGTGGTAGGAGACTTCAATAATTGGACCGTGGGTGCCACGCCCATGAACCAAACGCCCGATGGAACGCGGTATTGGGTACAGATTGACAACCTTACCGCAGGACAGGAATACGCTTATCAATACTTGGTAGATGAGACCCTGCGGGTAGGCGATCCTTATACCCAGAAAACCCTGGATCCTAACGAAGACCAGTACCTTACTGCAGAGACGTACCCCAACCTGAAGGCGTACCCAGTAGGAAAAGCAACGGGCATGGTTTCCGTGTTTCAGACAAATCAATCGGCTTTTAACTGGACCGCCTCCTCCTATTCCAGGCCAAAGAAAACAGATTTGGTGATCTATGAACTGCTGGTGCGTGATTTCATCGCCAAGCACGATTACAAAACCCTCACCGATACCCTTAATTACCTGCAGCGCTTGGGCGTGAATGCCATCGAACTGATGCCAATTCATGAATTTGAAGGGAACCTGAGCTGGGGCTACAACTCGGTCTATTACTTTGCGCCCGACAAGTATTACGGTCCTAAAGAAATGCTGAAGCGGTTCATTGACGAGGCTCACGCCCGCGGAATGGCGGTAATCCTGGACATAGCCTTGAACCATTCATTCGGCCAATCACCCATGGTGCAGCTGTACTATAACAGCGCCACTGGTAAAACTACCCCGGAGAATCCCTGGTTTAACCCAGACCCTACGCATGAATACAACGTGGGCCATGACTTCAACCATGAGAGTGCCGCTACCAAATACTTTGTAGATCGGGTCACCGAATTTTGGCTGAAGGAATACAAGGTAGACGGCTATCGCTTCGATTTATCGAAAGGCTTTACCCAAAAGCAAACGTTAGGGAGCGTGGATGCCTGGGGAAGGTTTGATCAAACCCGGATTGACTTGCTCAAGCGCATGGCGGACCACATCTGGTCGGTAGACAACAACGCCTATGTGATTCTGGAGCATTTTGCCGAAAACAGCGAGGAAACGGTTTTGGCTAACCACGGCATGATGCTGTGGGGCAACCTGCACGGAAACTACAAAGAGGCCATTCTGGGGAATACCTCCAACTCCAACTTCAACTGGATCTCCTACAAACAACGCGGCTGGACCAGCCCGCACGTGGTAGGGTACATGGAAAGCCACGATGAGGAGCGCCAGATGGTGGAAGCCCTGCGTAACGGCGTCACCTCCGGAACCTATAGTGTCAAGACGCTTGCTACCGCTTTGCAGCGCATGCAATTGGCGGCGGCTTTCTTCTTCACCATTCCCGGACCTAAAATGGTGTGGCAGTTTGGGGAGTTAGGTTACGATGTCTCTATCAATGAGAACGGCCGAACCGGTAACAAACCCATCCTGTGGAATTATTACCAAGACGCCGAGCGCAAGAAACTCTACAACGTGTACGCCGCGCTCATCAAGCTGAAGATAAACCAACCCGCCTTTGAATCCGGGAACTATACCTTGAACTTAGCCGGAACCCTCAAAACCATCCACATCCAGGATCCGGACATGAACGTGGCTATTTTGGGGAACTTCGGAGTGACCCCTGGCAACATAGACCCCAAGTTTCAGTACACGGGCACCTGGTATGATTTCGTAACTGGCGAGGCCCTGAACGTGACCAATGTAAACCAAGCCATTACGCTACAGCCCGGTGAATACCGCGTGTACACCACCAAGCGCCTATCTAACGCCAGCATTTTGTTGAGCTCCAAGGGAGAGAAAGATGCCCTGGCCAAAGGAGTAGTGGCGTTCCCGAATCCTTCCAGAACAGGAGAAGTGACGGTGCGCTACCAACTGGTTTCCGCTGCCGAGGTGTCTTTGCAGGTTTTTGACCAATTGGGTCGTTTGGTGATCAATCGGTCAGTGGGGAAACAAGCCGCCGGAGCGCACTCAATTACCCAGACTCTCACTACCGGCACCGGAAAGCGCCTGGCTCCCGGAATGTACTTCTGCAAACTTATCACGGGTACTTCCGCCAACACCATTCAAGTGGTAGTGCAGTAACCAGGCTGTTTTGGGCATGCAAAGGATTTCAGTTTCTTGATTCAGCTTTATGTTTAAGGCCTTCTTTCAGTAAAACAGCCCTTAAACATTCGGTCGAAGTTTAGGATTTGAGAAGCTTTTGGGGCTTTAAATGAAAGAGGGCCTTTGCTATGGTAGCAAAGGCCCTCTTTCATTTAAAAACTTGCCTATTTTATTAACCTCAAAATTCAATCTTTTAAGACGTATTGAATGCCGCCTAGAAGGTGCCGAAGGAATAGAGGCTCCTGGTAGCTTTCATCTGTGTGGCCACATGCGGTGTAGAAAACCTTTCCGCCGTCAAAGGTGTGGTACCAGGCAATTGGGTGATTAGCACCGTTTTTTCCTCCTTTGTAAGTGGTCTCATCCAGGGTAGCCAGAACCTTTATCTGCGGATTGATGCTTTTGAAATTGTACCACTCATCCCGACGGTCCCACCGAGCTGGGAGAAACGAAGTGGAGGCGTGGTTTTTGTCCAGTATCTGGATGGTGGCGTTCTGGATCTCAGGATGGCTTTCAAAATAGGCGCCCACCAATTGGTTGTACCAAGGCCAGTTGTACTCGGTGTCAGTGGCGGCGTGGACCCCTACAAAGCCTCCGCCAGCTTTGATGAATTGCTCAAAAGCACCTTGTTGGGCATCGTTCAAGACATCCTGCGTAGTACTCAGGAAAAGAACGGCTTTGTATTTCTTAAGGGTATCGGGTACGAATACCGCTGCGTTCTTGGTCGTATCTACCTTGAATCCGTTTTCCCTCCCTAGTTTCTGAATCGCTGCCAAACCTGCAGGAATGGAGGTGTGGTAAAACCCCGCTGTTTTATAGAATACCAGAACGGAAGGTCCCTTGGAACTGGCACCCAGGCCGTTTTCAGAGGAGCAATTGGTGAAGAAGCAGAGGCTGAGAACCAGAAGAAGGTACAGTTGTTTCATAAAGAGGGTAAGGTTCATTTCGCTTTTCCCAACCGGAAAAAGCCTGTGGATAGTCTGTGATAAGTCTACCCATTTTTAGCCTGATTTGCAAAAAGTAACCCTTAAAACAAATGAACAGACCCAGACCAAGGAATAAAAAAAGTTTCAGGCCCCGGCAGAACTTCTTTAATGGTTCCGGCGGGGCCTGAGGGTTTAGTAGATAAAATCTGAAAGGAACCCCATAATAGGGCTTTCGCTTTGGTTAGCAGAAAAGAAAGGGTCCTAAATAAAAGAATTTCAAATAGAGCCCAACCTAATCCAGCGGTTGCATGATCAGGTGAAGGGCTTGGTCCAGTTCCTGGGTAGTGGGAAGGGGAATCTTAAACACCTCCTCAATGACGGTTTTCACCTGACCTGGATTAGATAGTACCTGCTTTTCGGTGATGCCGTTGGTGTAGTGGATGCTCAATTCATAGTTCCGGAGGCCGTAGCGGGCTTCTGGAGTGGTTTTGGCGAACATCAGGCCGTTCACAAAAGGTGAGCGGGGGTGGGTAGAGGTAAACCAGTTGGCCATCTCATAGTCGGGGGTAAACTGTTCCTGTAACCCGATTCGGTACAATGGCTTCCAGTTTCCCTGGATCTTTGCCTGTAAAACAAACTCGTCTTCTACCGGTACTACCCTAAAGGTTTCATGCGGTGTTTGTTGTTCTTTCTGTTCATATAGTTTGACTGGCGCGGTTAAAGTCAGACCTCCAAAACCAACATCGGCTAAAAAGGCTTCTCCTTCGGCCTGAACCAGCAGCAGCATGTGGCCACGCGCCGTGGTGACGCCCGCGGGAACATTCCAAAGCACCCGGGCGGCCAAACCTCTTACCTGAAAGCCCAGGCTCCTGAGGACTTCGGCAAACAGTAGGTTCTGCTCAAAGCAATAACCACCCCGGTTTTCCTCCACTAGTTTCCGCTGCAAAGACTCCATGTCTAGGGGTACCGGCTGTTTCAGAAAGGGATTCAGATTTTCAAATGGAATGGAAACGGCGTGCTGGTAATGCAACTGCTGCAGCGTTTCTACAGTTGGGGAAAGCGCCCCGGTATAGTTGATTCGTTTAAAATAACGCTCCAGATCAATGCCGTCCTTTTTGATCTTGAAGAATGTCTTTTCAGGTGCGATTGGAGTAGTTGATTTCATGTGTTTCAGGAATAAAGGGTCGTGTATTGCTTTTTAGAATAGGTTAGCGGGGAAATTAATCTACTTCTACCCAGATAATCAGAGCCATCCAGCCAGAAGCTTAAGAAAGGAGAAAACAAGGGATTGCGCTATTCCAAGGAAAAGCTAAAAGAAGCCTTTTACCTAGGTTTCTTTTAGAAAGAAGAAATATCCCTACTCCTAAGATAGAAAGATTAATTGAAATTTTATAACAATAATTGAAAATTCCTTGAGAAAGTTCCTCTCCTCGTTCAAGGAAGCTGTTAAATGTGTAAAAGTTTATTGACTATGTTAAATTTATGAAAGAACAATTTATAGGATTCGTGCAACAGATCAGATGAAAGGAAGGGATTTAGGTGGCTGCTGGATACCAACTCTTGAGAATGGAATACCTACATATTTTAAGTGGGTAGACAGTAAGTTCTTTTTGAAGGAAGATTTCTCTTCTTATACAAGGGAATTCAAAACATCCCGGCAAAGGTGCCAAAGGAGGTAAATTGAGGGAAGTTGTGCCTAGATAGTAATATTGATTTTAAAGGAATTCATCTGTTTCAAGGTCCTTTCTTGAAAAACGCCCGTAAAACGGGGTGCGGTTTCCCGTATTTGGATTTAAGTCAGGCAAGCCGTTATTTAGCCTCAGTTAAACCGTTCTAATTTTACTGATTATGAAAAAACATTTGCTTTTACTTGTAGTACTGCTTTCCTCGGGCCTCATGGCCCACGCTCAAGTCTTTACCTTGGGCTTAAAAGCAGGGGTTAGTTCTTCCAGCATAGACACGAAGAATCCGAGTGCCAATTCTATCTATACCCAATTCAAGGAAGAAGATAACATCACCGGTTTCCATGCTGGCGTGTTTACCCGGTTCAACCTCTCCGGATTCATTCTTCAGCCGGAACTGGTGCTTTCTTCCTCTGGAGGCAAGTTTCAGGTACCCGATGACAATAGCGGTGCCAATGCCACTACGGTAAAAGAAATGGGCTTCACCAATCTTGATCTTCCGATACTGGTGGGCTACAAACTCCTTTTCCTTCGGGCATATGCTGGCCCCGTGGCCTCTGTGCTCATCAAAAGCGATTTCGATGCAGAGGATTATAAAGATTCCTTCAACTCCGCCGATTGGGGGTACCAGATTGGCGCCGGCGTAGACATTTCCCGGCTTACCGCCGATGTTCGTTACGAAAGCCTGAACCGCTCCTACACAGACCCTAACACCGGTAGCGTAGACTTCAGAAACAAGCAAGTTATCCTGAGCCTTGGATATAAGATCATCGGGAACTAACCGCCGCTTTTCTTACTTTTGGGCCCTGTGTTTAGGGTCTGTTTTCCTGAAAACAGACCCTAAACACAGGGCTTTTTCCTGCCTTCTTTTGGAGCCTGAGGTAAAAAAGTAGAGCCGTTTAACGCCTGTTTTACAAAAATCAGGTGCTAAACGGCTCTATTACTTAAAGGAGTCTGATAGGAAGGCTACTTCGCTGAGTTGATCTGGTTTAGGTAAGAGATCAGGTTTTCGAAGGTACCTTTAAAACCTTGTTGCATAGATTCAATACCGGCAATATAGGTTGCGTTTTCTTCTTCAGAGGCATTGTAAGGAGTACCCTTCAACGTAAGGGTGGTAATCCCGTTCGCCTCGGTTAGGGTAAGTACATTGAGCATTTCAAGGGGCCAAGTAGAACTGAACGGTGCCCGCAGAATGGAGCCTTCCTCGTCAGCGAAGGAGTTGAGGAAGACCAATCGCTCGGGAGCCTGAATTTCCTGGTACACGAATTTGCCCCACATTTTTGGTTTTTCGCCTACCTGCATGCTGTAATGAAAAGTGCCGCCCGGTTTTAATTCAAACTGCTTTACGCCTAACGTAAAACCTTTAGGCCCCCACCAATGAAGAAGGTGTTCTTCCTGGGTCCAGGCTTGCCAAACCAATTCGCGGGAGGCCGCTATTTTATGGGTGATCACCAGGGCATCTACCTCGGGTTTTGAAACGGTATCTGCGTTATCTTTCATGTACTTTAGACTTTGGCTTGTTTTTGCGTTTTCAGGTGGTTTTCTGGAAAAGAAACTTAAAGCAGCCTTCCTTTTTCAACAGAACCTCCTCTAAATTCCAGGATTAATGTTGGGCGAATTGGGTTTCGGCCGTTTGGCCGGTCTTGGCTTGGGTTTCTTCTTCATAGCTTACCATCCATTGTACGCCGAAGGGGTCGGTGAGCATGCCAAAGTAGGAACCCCAGAAGGTTTTCGCCATGGGCATGTTGGCCTGACCACCCGCCGATAGACTAGCATAAATCTGGTCTGCTTCTTCCCGGCTTTCGGTGTTGAGCGAAAGGTGGAAATTGTTGCCGGGAGTTAGTTTATGGCCCATCGATTCAAGGGAGTCTGTGCCCATGAGAATGGTTCCCTGGCCAATAGGTAAGGCAATGTGCATGATCTTCTCCTGTACATCCGCCGGGATTCGGCTTGAATCACCCACGTCTTTGAACCGCTGCAAGGTGATGAACTCGCCCCCGAAAACAGATTTGTAGAACAGGAAAGCTTCTTCGGTGTTGCCATCGAAATTGAGGTAAGGGTGTACGGTAACCATGGTAAAGTTAGTTTGAGGTTAGTTGTTCCTTTTCAAGTATTCCTTTCAGGGTGATAAGGCTGGTTTCAATGTCCTTGCCCAACAGCGGGTCCATGATGAGGTGCATCAGGTTAAAAGGGTAGGGGTTGCCGCCCGACATTCCCCAGGTTACTTTGGTTTGGTTCTCTGAAACCGCGGTGGTGGTAAAAGGCGTGCGGGCATTTACTTCCATCGGTTTCTGGAACCTGATCTCAATATCCAGCTTTTCGCCGGGAACAATGTTCTTGATTTCCTGCTCGCCTTTGCCGGCGTCATCGTTGCCGTCCCAGGCGTAAACAAAGCCCACCGATCCGTCGGTACCTCGGAAGCTTTTTTTCATCTCGGGGTCCTTCATCACCCATTTGCTGTAGTAATCCTGGTTTTTGAGGTGCTTTATATAATTGAAAACCTGATCTTTAGGCTGGTTGATGACAATCTCGCGTTCAATGTGGTACTCACGGGAAACGAACAAGGCTCCCACCAACAAAGCGGCCACCAGGAGGGCTGCTCCAAGCAAAACTTTCTTTAAGAGGATCATAGGCAGCAGAACTTAGTTGGCGTGAACTTCGGCCAATTCCTTTATTTTAAGCAAAGCCTTATCCCAGGCCTCTGACATCATGTCGAAGTATTCCGGGGTCATGTCTCCTTCAATGGCTAACTGGGTTCCTCCGACAGAATCAAGCAACCGGTAGGTTTCATAGCCGCCTTGTACGGCTTTGGCGTCATCGCTCTGGGTATCTTCCTCGCCGTTGACCAGCAGTCCTTCGTAGCTTACAGACAAGAGCTCGTTGGGCGTATTTTCCACTACTTTAGCTATCATGCCGTTGTTAGTGGTATCTTTAAAGAGAACCTTGCTGCCCAACTGCCAATCGGTTTCGGCAAAGGCCCCTTCACTGAAGGCCGCGTACCATTGCCGGACGTACTGATCCTCCAGCAGAATATTCCACACTTTTTCTTTAGGAGCATTGATGTCAATTTCTTTTTTGATGGTGGTTTTTTCCATGGCTTTTATCTGGTTTGTTGAATAATTACTTCCTATGGCGGCATTTTTCCTTTAAGAGCCCGTTTTTAGAAAACACCCTCTAAACGGTTCTTGCCTGGGTAAAGGGGTTTTCACATCCCTTAATATAGCGGAATTATATATGACAAACCTACAGAGATTTACCCAATCTAAACGTGGGTGAATGCGACATTTCAAGGGGTTGATTACGACAACAAACCTTTTTAACTTGTAATCATGAAGCACATCTCCATCCTCATTCCCGAAGGCGATATTAGTTTTAGCAATATCGAGGCAACCTACAAGATGTTCTCCAAGGTCAATGAGGCTCTGGAGCGCACGGGCAAGGCTCCGTTGTTTAAAGTGCAGCTTTTGGGGCTCTCCAGAGACACCAGAATCACCAATGGGCTGTTTAGCATTACCCCCGAACTGGTGGTGCAGGACACCGTCAAAACCGACCTGATCATCATTCCGGCGGTACACGGTGAGATGCACAAGGTAATTGAGGCAAACAAAGACTTTGTCCCCTGGATTGTTCGGCAATACAAGAACGGGGCTGAGGTGGTGTCGCTTTGCATTGGGGCCTTTATCCTGGCATCTACGGGTTTGCTGAAGGGCCGAAGTTGTACCACGCATTGGCTGGCCGCCGAGGAGTTCCGGCAGATGTTCCCCGACGTGCACCTACTGCCCTACAAGATCATCACCGATGAAGGCGGCATTTACACCAGCGGCGGTGCCTATTCATCCCTGAACCTCATCCTGTACCTGGTGGAGAAGTTTGCCGGCCGCAACATGGCGGTGCGGTCCTCCAAGATCTTTGAGATTGACATTGACCGCAACAGCCAGTCACCTTTCATTATTTTCCACGGCCAGAAGGAGCACCAAGACGAACCCATCCGGAAAGCACAGGAGTTCATTGAGCAGAATTTTCAGAACAAGATCACGGTAGAAGAACTCGCCGACATGTCTTTCCTGGGCCGCCGCAATTTTGAGCGCCGTTTCAAGAAAGCCACCTCCAACACGGTGATAGAGTACATTCAGCGCGTAAAGATTGAAGCTGCCAAAATCGGGCTGGAGACCTCCCGCGAAAACGTGAACGAAGTCATGTACTCAGTGGGCTACTCAGACACCAAGGCGTTTAGAACCACCTTCAAGAAAATTACCGGCATCTCTCCGCTGGAGTACCGAAACAAATACAACAAAGAGGCCATGGAACTGGCCTAAGTTAATGTTTTGAGGGCCACAAAATTAAACAAAAGGTTTGTTCCCCTTGTGTCCAATAAAAAGCCCGTTGGGTGCTTAGCAGGGTTTTGGTTCCGTTCTAAGCGCCCAACGGGCTTTTTAAGTCCACCAGGAAGTTTTATTTAATTCCTTCTGCTTTGGTTACAGGTGCGGGGCTGTCGGTTCTGAAAGGGGCGGCGGGCAAATCTTCTTTGTTGTAGAGGTTAGCGCCCTCGGGGTTGTCTGCCCAGGCGTAGCGCACCGCCTCGGGCGAGGCGATCTCGTCACTCCAGACGATCACTTGGTTTCCTTTGATCTGCGCTTTGGCCCATTTGAATTTCTTGTCTGCGCCAGCCACCGCAAAATACTTCAGCTCTCCTCCGCCTTTGGCCACCAAGCCACTGCCGGTATTGGTGAAAGACAAGATGATCTTGTTGCCATCCTTCCGCATGGATTTGAACGTGGGGCCCGAGGAGACCAGGTTTTTGGCACCGTATGCCAGTGGTTGCACCGCCAGCGCCACCCGATGGGCCACATCTTTCTTGTTCAATGGGTGGATGTCGTTCCATTCACCCAGGTCAATGGCGACGGCCATCGCGGTGTTGGGCAGGGCCAGGGCACCGGCCTGCGCTTCGCGGGTCATCGCCCAGCCACTTTCACTGGGTTGCGGTTGGGCTTTCATGAAGTTGGGGAGCTGCACAAACACAAAAGGAAAATTCCCTTGGTTCCAGAAGTTTCTCCAGTCTTTGATAAGCGTGGGGAACAAGGTGCGGTATTCTTCGGGCCGGCCCGCGTTAGACTCGCCTTGGTACCAGATCACGCCTTTAATTTGGTAATTCCGCAGTGGAGCGATCATGGCATTGAACAGGCCAGTAGGCTTCATCCGAACATTGACTTGGCTGCCCATGGGCTCCATGCGGGCACCCAATTTGTATTTCCATTCTCCCTTCAGGTCGATGGTGGTGCCGCCGGCGGCAATTGAATACGGCTTGTCTTCCACAAAACCACCCCGGCCACCGTTACTGATGACACGCACGACTAATGTATTCTTTCCTTCTTTCAGAACCGTGGCCGGTACGTCATACCTTCTGGGCGGATATTGGTACCCGGTGGTGCCCACAAACACGCCGTTAATAAACGTAGAGTCTGCATCCACAATAGTTCCCAGCAGCAGGTACGCGGGTTTACCTACCATGGCCGCTGGCACCTGGATGTCTTTTCTGAACCAAACTACGCCATTCATCGGACCCAGCGGCTGGTCTGCCCAATAGCCGGGTATTTTCATGGTGCTCCAATCAGCGGTAGGCAGGTCGGGGCTGGTCCAGGGACGATCTTTCTGCTTAAAGCCCTCGTCGTTCTGCCGGAGCTGGGTGTACCAGGCCCGGTTCATTTCGCTGTTTGTTTTCTCAATCTGGGCGATAAGCTCCTTGTCTTTGAAGCGTTGGGCCTCCTGGTAGTGGGTAGGGAACGCTTTAATGGACTCTTCGCTGATCCAGGCTTCGGCAGGAGAGCCTCCCAGGCTGGCATTGACCAACCCAATGGGAACCTTGTACTTCTCCTGCAGCTCTTTGGCAAAGAAATAGGCCAACGCAGAGAAACCGTGGATGGTCTTGGGGGTCACGGTTTGCCAGCTGCCTTTTTCCAGGTCTTGACGGGGACCGGTGTAGTCAGGGTTTTTGGGAACCTCGAAATACCGGATCTGTGAGTTAGCCGCTGTGGCGATCTCCTCTTTGTACAAAGGGGCAACCCGGCTCATAGGTGTTTCCATGTTGGATTGGCCTGAGCACACCCATAAGTCGCCCACCAGAATATCGTTCAGGGTAATGGTGTTGCTTGCCCGCAGGGTCATGGTATAAGGGCCACCGGCTTTCTGGGCGGGCAAAGTCACCTGCCAGTTACCTTCCGCGTCTGCTTTCGTTTTAAAGTCCTTTTGGTTAAAACTGCCTGAAATCGCTTCGTTCTTACCGGCCCAGCCCCACAGTTTTATTTCTTTGTCGCGCTGCAGCACCATGCCGTCGCTGACCAGTTTGGGCAGGCGCACTTGGCTTAAGGAAGGGAGGGAGGCCATGAGAAGCAGCCCCAGCAGCGAGATTTTTGTTTTCTGGTGTAGATTCATGAGGGAAGATAGATTGAAAGTCTGGTTTGAAATTGGCCTATGGTTAAGCCAACGTTGGCATTGAATTTACCAGTCTTCCTTCTAATTTCCCATAAATGGAAGAATATTCTTTTCGCTTCTACAGAAAAAGAAAATAAGAATGCTGTTTACAGCCCATTTTTCAGAAAATAGCCATAAAGCAAAGGACGAGGGCATTTTAAGTTTACTTTTGTTTTAGCAGTTCAAACAGGCAAGCATTAATCTATGAGAATACTGGTCATTGAAGATGAGCCTAACGTGGCGGCATTTATTAAAAGAGGTCTTCAGGAACAGACGTTTGAAGTGGAAGTGGCCTATGATGGACTTACCGGTAAACGGTTGGCCCTGCAGAACGAGTACCAGGTCATTGTGCTGGACATCATCATGCCTCACCTGAGCGGGCTGGACCTTTGCCGACAACTGCGGCAAGAGCAAATCAAAACCCCCATGCTGTTGCTGACCGCCTTGGGAGCAACTGACGACATTGTAGACGGATTAGAAGCCGGGGCCGATGATTATTTGACTAAGCCTTTTAAATTTAAAGAATTGGTAGCGCGGGTAAGGGCTTTGGCCCGACGGGGAGAATCCTCTTCCTCCAGCAATCTATTGCAGGTCGGTGATCTGCAACTGAACCTGGATACCAAAGAGGTCACCCGAGACGGAAAATTGATTAACCTTACTGCCCGCGAATTTGCCTTGCTGGAGTATTTCATGAAGCGGCAAGGGAAAGTATTGTCCAGGATTGATCTGCTGGAAAACGTGTGGGACCTGAATTTTGATTTGGGCTCCAATGTGGTGGATGTATACGTAAATTACCTCCGCAACAAGATTGACAAAGAATTCCCCACTAAATTAATTCATACGGTGGTGGGCATGGGGTACATCCTTAAGAAACCGGAGGACGCGTGAATTTCCGGAATCAACTCACCCTCATTTTTTCCGGGCTTACCACGGCGGTGCTCATCTTCATGGGCATCATCATTTACTTTTTCGCGGAGCAATATACCCGGCGTCAGTTCTTCCAGCGATTGATGGACCGAGGCGTCATCTCGGCGCAAATGTACCTTGAGCGGGACGAGCTCAGTGTCGCTAGTATGAAGAAGGTGCAGCGAAAATACCTTCAGAGCCTGTCTGAGGAAACGCTCACCATCTATAACCGCGCCCGAACCCCGCAAGTGACGCCGGAAGCCCGGAGGCTTTCAGTTCCTGGCCGCGTATTTGACGAAATAGATAAAAACAAAAAAACCGAGTTTTGGCAGGGAAACAAACAGGGGGTGGGGCTATGGTATGAGGACAACCAAGGCAACTTCTATATCATTGTCTCCGCGGTGGATGTAACCGGAACAAGCAAGCTCCGAAACCTGCAGGAAATACTGCTCACCAGTGTTCTGATTGGCATCCTGGTCATGGTGGTTGCGGGCCATTTCTTTGCTAGAAAGGTCTTGCAGCCCATCGTGTCTATAGTACAGGAAGTGAACAAGATCAGGGCCTCCAACCTTCATTTGCGGGTACCGGAGCGGGAGAACCGTGACGAGATAGGAAATCTGGTGCAAACCTTCAATCAGATGCTGGATCGCCTGGAGACTTCCTTTTACATGCAGAAAAGCTTTATCGCGAATGCCTCCCATGAACTCCGCAACCCCTTGACTGCCATCAGGGGAGAGTTGGAAGTGACGTTACTGAAAGACCGTTCACCTAAGGAATACAAACAATCACTGGAAACCCTGCAGAAAGAAACAGAGCGGCTGGAAAAGCTTACCTCTGACTTAATTTTGCTGGCCCAGACGGGGTTTGATGAGCAAGCCGTTCGGCAAGAACTAGTACGCCTAGATGAAGTTTTGCTGGAGGTGAAGGCAAATTTGAATCAGTTGCTACCCCAGAACCAGATACAACTGGACTTATCGGCTTTGCCCGATAATCCTGATTTAATAACGGTTTGGGGAAACCGGAACCTGTTGCAGATTGCCTTGAAGAACGTGCTGGAAAATGCCTCCAAGTTCTCAGACCACAAAGAGGTGATTGTTACTCTTATTTTACAGGAGCAGCAGGTAATGGTGCAGGTCCAGGACAAGGGAATAGGTATTCCAGAACAAGAACTGAGCAGAGTTTTGGAGCCGTTTTACCGGGCCCAAAACGCCCGCACCCGCACCGGAACGGGAATCGGCTTGGCCATGACCGAAAAGATTTTGCGGCTGCATAGCGGCTCCATTCAAATCGACTCTTCTTTACAGAAAGGAACCACCGTAAGGCTTATATTTCCTGTAGCCTACTAATTACTGTTTTAGGCCTAAAATCTGAAAATAAGGCTCAAAATAGATTAATAAATTTAGGTGGCTTGGAGCCGTTATTCCTAAATTGTTCCTGCTTCAGTTAATGTTCATAAGAGTGTTCATAAGAGAAGAGGAGCATGGTTAAGACTAAGCATAATAAATAGTAATAATTGAGAACTTTTTTGAAGCTACTAGTAAGTGGATTTATGTAGAGATACTATCCTTTTGCTTCTCAATACCAAGGTATTGTTTATAGTACTCACCTTGATTGTTAAATGAGTTTTTTAGAATTTGACTAATCATGAATGATAAAGTTAATTCTACTTTTTTGTTAAAGTGTTTTAAGTCCTCTAGAAGATCGTAATTCTCAAACTCGTATTTTTTTACCAGTAGTTTAATTTTGTTATTCTCCAGATCTTGCCTGGAAAACTCATAAAACCTAAACTGATTTTTAAATCCAGCCAGGTTGCTTCTGAAATGAGTAGCGTGAGCTCCAAGTTTGTTACAAAGGTTTATAAGAGAAGAGCTATTCAAACCAGAAGAGATTTTTTCCTTTTCCTCCATCTTGTAAAGCTCCAATAGGTTTTCAACGGCCAACTTTTGCTGATAAACGGCACTTAAAAGTCCATACAGCCTTAAATAACGCCCACCTACTTCTGCTTGCCTTGAGGGTGCTTCCAACCCAAATTTCAGAAAGTTCTTTTTAACTAATTCACCCACGTCAATCAGGTAGATGGAATTGTGAAGAATATCTAAATTTACATATTTACCAAGGTAGTAATAGTCTTGTAATTCTTCTCTTGATAATGGATTTCCCTCATCTACCTTCCACTTTAAACCAACCTCGCTTAGAATTTGCTTTTGGAGATTGTTGTATTTCTCAATTAGAGTTTCCATATAGATTCTTTGAAAGTAGAGTTGGATAAATGAAATATTTGCTAATAGGGGTACCTTTAGGAGAATATGAACCTGATATAAAACTTGAATTATTTGGACAAAATATTCCTTAAATCACTCCTGATAACCTACCGTGCGTTTAAAGCCTTATTTGATAAAAACACCGAAAAAAGAACTAGTCTAAAATAACCGGGGCGGCACAAAGCCACCCCGATTCACTCAAGCACGGAACAATAACCAAACAGTTTAACCTATTAAAACTAAGCGGGCACGGCACCTGCATTCCGAGCTACGCGGGATGTGTTCCGTTTCTTGAGTGTTCTTTTATAAACGCTGTCAAAAAGCAGCGGAAAAATGAGCAAGGTTAGAATGGTAGCGCTGATAAGACCGCCAATCACCACAATGGCCAAGGGTTTCTGGGTCTCGGAACCAATGCCGGTGGAAAGGGCCGCGGGAAGTAGTCCGATGGCCGCCATCATGGCCGTCATCACCACCGGACGGGTGCGTTCTTTCACGCCCTCCTTAATGGCTTTGGCTAGCGGCATATCCTCTAAAAGGTTCTTCTTGAAAACCGAGATTAGGATGACCCCGTTTTGCACGCATATTCCGAAAAGAGCGATAAAACCAACCCCTGCTGAGATACTGAAATTGGTATGGGTAATCAGTAGGGCTAGAATACCGCCAATTAGGGCGAAGGGCACGTTCAGGATCACCAGCGCCGCGTCTTTCCCGTTGCCGAACAAAGCAAACAAGATCAGGAAGATGAGCACCAGACTCACCGGCACCACTTGCATCAGGCGGTCGGTGGCGCGGATCTGGTTCTCAAATTCGCCTTTCCACTCCAGGTGCATGCTTTTGTCCAGCTTTACGTTTTGGATTACTTTTTCCTGCGCCTCCTTAATGGTGCTGCCCAGGTCACGGCCTCGTACCGAGAACTTCACAGCAATAAAGCGGGCGTTGTCTTCGCGGTACACAAAGGCAGGACCGGTCACGCTACTGATCCGGGCGATTTCCTTCAGGGAGATGTTGCCGCCATGGCTGGTGGGAACCCGAAGGTTCTCTAACTGCTCCTCGTTATTCCGGAACTCCTGTTGGTAGCGTATTCTGATAGCAAACCTGCGCTCGCCTTCGTAGAGGCTGCTGGCACCTTTCCCGCCAATGGCCATCTCAATCACGGCCTGCGCATCGGCGGTGGAGACGCCGTAAGAAGCCATGCGCTGCTGGTCCAGTTCAATCTGCATTTCGGGCTGCCCGATTAAGTTGATCACGCCAAGGTCATCAATCCCTTCAATCTTGTTAAGGACGTTGTAGACCTTTTCGCCTACCACCTCCAATTGTTGCAGGTTATCGCCGAACACTTTCACAGCCATGGAGCCTTTCACCCCGGACACTGCTTCTTCCACGTTGTCCATGATGGGTTGCGAGAAGTTAAAGCTGATGCCTTGGTATGCCGCCAACTTGGTCTGCATTTCACTGATGAGTTCTTCTTTGCTTACTTTCCGCTGCCAGTTCTCTTTGGGCTTCAGGTCTACGTGCATCTCTATGTTGAAGAAACCGGTGGGGTCCGTTCCGTCATTAGGCCGGCCCGTTTGTGACATTACCTGTTTCACCTCGTCAAAAGAACCGATGGTTTTCCTGATCTTCTCTGACATTTCTATGGACTGTTTCAGGGAAGTACTCATGGGCATGCTGGCCCGCACGTATACCGCTCCTTCGTTCAGCTGCGGCAGAAACTCCGAGCCCAGGAACTTGAAGGTGAAAAGCCCCGCCGCCATGATGGCCAACGCCACTATCAGGCTTGCTCGCTTGTGCTTGTAAGTGAAGCTGAAGCCTTTATAAACGTACTTGTTCAGGAAGTTCACAAAAGGATTGTTTTTCTCCCGCACGTTTTTGTTCAAAAGCATGCTGGAAAGCACGGGCACCAGCGTGAGGGTAAAGAACAATGCACCCAGCAAGGCAAAGCCCAATGTGTAGGCCAACGGCGAGAACATTTTTCCTTCCACCTTCTGGAATGCAAAAATGGGCAGCAGGGCGGTGATGATGATTAGCTTAGAAAAGAAAATAGATTTCCCCAGATCAATGGCGGTTTTTTTAATGATGCCGCGCTTGGAAAGCAGATTATAGCGGGCCATACCTACCTCATGTGCCTTTTTATCCAGCACCACAAAGAGGCCTTCCACCATCACCACGGCTCCGTCAATGATAATCCCGAAGTCAATGGCCCCCATGGACAGCAGGTTCGCTGACATGCCTTTGAGACGCATACATACGAATGCAAAGAGCAAGGCTAACGGAATAATGATAGCCACCGTGATGGTCGTGCGCCAATCGGCCATGAACAGGAACACGATGGCCGTCACCAGTACAATCCCTTCCAGTAAGTTGTGCGATACCGTTTTAGTGGTGAAGCCAATCAGGTCTGAGCGGTCATAGAAAGGTTTGATCTGCACATCATCAGGCAGCACCTGCTCGTTCAGTTCGGTGATCTTGTTTTTAAGCGAGGCCAGCACTTCGCTGGGGTTCTCGTTTTTGCGCATCACCACAATGCCTTCGACCAGATTGGTTTGCTCGTCCCGACCCACATAACCTAGGTTAGGCAAGTGCGATTCTGTCACCGTAGCCACGTTCCGGATGAGCACGGGTACGCCGTTGCGGTCGGTGACCATCACGTTTTCAATCTCCTCAATGTTGTTGAGTTGCCCGATGCCCCGCACCACGTAGGCCTGGCCGTTCTTCTCGATCACATCGCCGCCCACGTTGAGGTTGCTCTTGGCAATGGCCTCGTACACGTCGGGCGCGGTGATGTTGTATTTCCCAATCAGGCTGGGGTCTACGCTCACCTCGTAGGTCTTTACTTCTCCCCCAAAGCTCACTACATCGGCAATCCCGGGCACGCCTTTCAGCTTGCGATCGATCACCCAGTCCTGAATGGTTTTAAGTTCGCGTACATCCTTGGTTTTGCTTTCCAGGGTGTAGCGGAAGATCTCGCCGGTAGGCCCCGCGGAGGGCTGCATTTCGGCGTCAATGCCCTCGGGCAAGTTCACGGTTGCCAATTGATTGGCCACCAACTGACGCGCATGGAAATCGTCTACCTCGTCTTCAAAGATCATGGTCACCACAGACAACCCGAAAAGCGAGATAGACCGCAGGCTGGTCTTTTTAGGTACCACGTTCATCTCCACCTCAATGGGAATGGTCACGAATTTCTCTACTTCCTCTGCGCTGCGGCCGGGCCATTGGGTGATGATCTGCACCCGGGTGTTGGTCACATCAGGGAACGCCTCAATGGGCGTGTGCAGGAAGCTGAAGATACCTGCCACCACAATGCCCGCGGTGATGAAAAAGACTAGGAACCGATTCTTGAGCGAGAACCCGATTATATTTTTGATAAATGAATTCATGGCAATTCTGAATAACTAGGACGTAGGTTACCCAATGCCAGACACAGAGTGCCCGACAATTTGAGTTTGCAGCCGTTTTTAAGAAAAGAGGCACAAAACGCTGGTGCGTTTATTTTGCTTTGGAGGCATTGTACACCAACAGCGGGTACTTACTGATGACGCTTTCTCCTTCTTTAAGGCCGTTTTTGAGGTAAGCAGTTTGGCCTACAGTTTTGGAGATCTGAACTTCCCTCATTTCCACATCACAACGCTTGCGGTACACCATCACGAAGTTTTTGCCCTGATCAAAGACAATGGATTGGGCAGGAATTGCCAACTGGTGGTCTCCATCTGGGTATTTCAACCGTATGTTGGCGAACATCTCGGGTTTCAGGGAGAAGTCTGGATTGACCAGGCGCACTCGTACTTTCATGGTGCGGGTCTCGGGGTCCAGCACGTTGAAGATGCGGTCTATTTTGCCTTTAAATACCTTGTCTGGGTAGCTGAGCGTGGTCACCTCGGCCTCATAGCCTTCTTTGATTTTAGAGATATCAGACTCAAATACGTTGGCCATGACCAAGATCTCGTTCATGCTGGAAATGGTGAAAATGTTGGTGTCATTGTCTGACCGGATCTGCATATCAGCGTTGATGTTTTTCTCTACCACGAATCCGGCAGAGGGGGCTTTCACCACGTACTCTGAGCCCTTGCCAATGCTGTAGATGCCATAGATCTGCTTCAGGCGTTGGACTTCCGCGTCAGCATTCTTCTTTTCCTGCTGGGCAGAAAGAAGCTCTTTTTCAGAAATAAGGCCCGAAGCGAGCATGTCTTTGGCTACTTCCAGGTTTTTCTGCGCCACAAGCTGTGCAGATTGTCCGGCAATGCGTTGCTGCTCAAATTCAGCGATCTCACCACTTCTGATTACAGCCAGCGTCTGGCCTTTCTGTACGTAATCGCCCAGTTCTACTTTTACGGTTTGCACGTGGCCACCTACCAACGGAAACACCTTGAACACTTTCTTTTCATCCAAGGCAATTCTACCGGCTAACTGCAATTGGTTCGCCACTTGCTGAAGCCGGGCAGTATCCATTCTTACTAAGTTGGAGAGCGTGTCTGTCAGGCATAGCTCATGAGGAGCCAGGGGAGAGGAGGCGAGGGATTTCTTTTCTTCCGAGCAGGAAGTGAAGAGGGCTGTTCCACTTAGCAAGGTAAGAAGCGGAAGTACTGCTATTCTTTTCATATACTTTCAAGTATTGGGAGATGATAGGGAGGGTTGACTTAGTAAGTGATGACCGGCTTGCCCACGGCGAAGTTGATTTCCTCCAGGGTGCGTAACCGATTGGTGCTGAGTTCCAGCAGTTGGGTAATACTATCAGTATAGGTCTCATAGTAATCAAGGAACTCAATGAGGCTGATGTTGCGGCGCACAAAGCTGGAGGTGACGCCTTCCAGTAGCCGGTCGAAGTCTTGCCGGAAGTTGGGGTCAAAGGAGGCGTAGAACTTCTGTGCTTCCTGAGCTTTTTGGTACGCCTGCATGACTTCATTCTCCACTATCAATTGCTGTTGGGTCAAAAGTTGCTGACTGCGTTCTATTTCATGTTTCGCCATTTTAATGTTTCCCTGGTTGCGGTTCCAAAGCGGGAGCGGCATGGACAGGTTCAACCCCACATAATCTCGGATGAAGTTGCTCTGGCGGTCATAATTCGCTCCTACCATTAGGTCTGGTACTGCCAGCGCTTTCTGTAATTTCAGGTTAGCTTGCTGTAACTGCACGTCCGTTTCAGCGGATTTCAAATCGAAGCGGTTTTCCTGGGCGGTTTCCAGTAATTGTAAATAAGAGAGTTGATCTCCTTTGGTATGGGTGAGGGCTGTTTCATCTACCACGGGTACCATTGCCGTCTTGGCGGGTGTGCCAGTGAGCAGCCTTAATTCCGCTTGCTCTTCCTGTATCTCATTCAGCAAACTCAACTGTTGGTTGCCTAGTTGAAAGGATAGTGCTTTAAGTCTGGTGATCTCTTTTAAAGGAATGTTGCCCTTTTTGTATTGTCCGTCTAAGGCCGTGACCAGCCGCTGCACCGCCTGGGTTCTTTCCTGCAATACTTGGTAGCCCTGTAGTTTGTAATGCAATTCAATGAAACTGGTGCGCAGGGCAAAGCGCAAGGTGCGAAGCAAATCAAAATAGGCTTGCTCGGTGAGCTGGGTATTCAGTTGCTCTACCTGTACCCGTTTGTTTCTTTTTCCGGCCAGGTAAAAGAGCTGATCTACTTGCATGTAGGTCTGTCCTTGTTTAGACAGGTCAAAGTACCGGCTGTTGGTAGGGTTATAGATACCTTGGTCTATGCTCAGGGTAGGATTCTCAAACAATCTGGCTTGAATAATAGCCGCACGGGAAGCCTCAATGGCAGATTTCTGTGCCAACAGCGGGATGTTTCGTTCCTGAAAGAGCTGTTCTGCCTCAGAGAGCGTGAGACGGAGCGAGTCTGAAGTCGCAAAGGTTTGGTTGGCGGGAGTTAGGGTACGTTGCGCAAGTACCGGCTGGAGGGTAAAGGCCAGCAGGAAGTGCAAAAAAATCAATTTGGGTTTCAACATGAGCATTCTGTTTAAGAATGTCCAAAAGTAGAGTGCCCAGATTAGAGGCTGATTAGAGCCAGATTAGAAAGTGATTAGAGAGGGAAGATGGGGCTATGAAGTGCTCTAAAGTACAGGTTTCTCGTTATTTGATGCCGTATTATACAAATTATTTTTCCTTTAGCCCTGCAAAGACCTCTTCTGCACAGCCATACATCACATTAGGTGTTTCACCTGGGAATCCTGAAACTCATGCCGGCGCCCAGGTAGTAGTCTGGAGCATTTTCTGAGATCCCGATGGCTGCTGAAAAATCAAACTGGATGTTGTACCATGGCGAGAACGTGATGCCTCCATCAGCCGAATGGCTCCAATTCAGGTTCTCGGGTTTTTCACCGAACAGCTCAATGTAACTGCCCCACCTATCAGAGAAATCAGTTCCCAAGGCCAGGGTATAGATGCCTGTTCCGGTAGGAGTGTCTCCATCCCATTCATAACCCAGGTTATAGCCCAAACTGAGTTTATCGGTGAGGGTGTGGGACAAAGAAAACCTGATTTCTGGGGCCACAAACGCCGGCCTGAATTCTGAGGAGCCGGATGGCAGCGTGAGGTGGCCAATAAAGGAAATCTCGGGCAAAAGACCTTTCTCCTCGGTTACATAGATTTTGGTGCCCACCGCAATAGCATTGAGACCCGCGGCTCTCAGGCGGCTTCTTTCCTGGTTTAATCTGCTTTGGCGCAGCTCCGTGATCAGGCGCAGTTCCATTCGGTCCAGCACCCCCCAACGGATCAGGGTGGAGGGGTACAAGTACTCTTCAGACCTAAGGCCTTTCTGATTTGTGACCTGTTTCTGAAAACCATTCTCAAACTGGAAAGTGCCCCTCGGGACAACGCTGGATGCCTCCGTCTGGTCAGGACGGTCGGTCTGAAGGGGAGAATGGGCCTTTGTGCTATCCAGAACTGCCTGGCCGAAACACAAAGAAGGAAGCAGCAGCAAAGTGAGTAGGGTAAAGGTTTTCATAGGCCTCAGCGTTTGAATTCACCCTTAAGGTACAGATAAACCTAATTAAAAGTTTAGGTTTGTCTAAAATAAAATTAAGGGAAATTAGAACGTAGGCAAAATGCTAGGAAAGGCCAGACCCATAAAAGAAAAAAAACGCTTACACCACCAGTAGCCCACAGGGTAAAGAGCCTGTTGTTTACTGGAGTGAAAGCGCCTTTTCTGCCGATTTTTAAATTGATTTGGGTAAATCGGGCTTAAATCGTAAAAATAGTATGCATGCCAACTATTTATTCATCATCTTCGTAATCTAAACCCATCATCTTGTTGTAGGCCTGCTGCAACTCGGAGAAGGCGTGGAGTTGGCCCGACTGCCGGCTCACCTGCATGCCTTTCTGGTACGCCTGTTTGGCAAGCTCCGGCTCCTCTAGCTGCAGATAGAGACTGGCTGCGTGGTAGTAGGTGCCTACATACTCTGGATGTTCGGCCAGCAGTTTTTCGTAGAAGAAGCGCGCCTTGGCGGGGTCTGTGGGACGGTACTCCGTCGCGATGGCGTACATAGTGAACGGATCGTTCGGATCTTCTTCATAGAAGGTCAGGAGTTGCGTCAATCTGCTGTTGGTCGTTTCCATTTGATGAATTATTCTTTTAAATTGCCCACAAAATTAACTTAATTAAGCTAACCCTAAGTTAAATGAAGATCTTAGTTTGCATTAGCAACGTGCCTGATACCACCACCAAAATAACCTTTTCGCCTGACGGCAAAGCGTTTAACACGGCCGGTGTTCAGTTTGTCATTAATCCATACGATGAATATGCCCTTACCCGCGCCATTGAGCTGAAAGAAGCCCAGGGTGGAAGTGTGACGGTTTTGAACGTAGGCGAAGCTGATACGGAGCCAAACATCCGTAAAGCCTTGGCCATTGGAGCAGATGACGCCATCAGAGTTAATTTGAAACCTACCGATGCTTTCCTTGTGGCTCAGCAGATTGCCCACTACGCCAAAGAAGGCGGTTATGACCTTATCTTGATGGGCCGCGAATCAATTGACTACAACGGTTTCCAGGTGCACGGCATGGTGGGCGAGTTGTTAGGCATCCCTACCATCGCGCCAGCCATTAAACTGGACGTGAACGGTTCTACCGCTACGTTAGAGCGCGAGATTGAAGGCGGTAAAGAGGTGATTGAAGCTGCGCTACCGTTGGTGGTGACTGCCCAGCAGCCTATGACGGAGCCCCGCATCCCTAACATGCGCGGGATCATGACCGCCCGCACCAAGCCTTTGAAAGTAGTGGAGCCGGTTGGCCAGGATGCCAAAACCAGTGTCCAGAACTATGAGTTGCCGCCTGCCAAATCTGGGGTGAAGATGATCCCCGCCGAGAGTGCCGGTGACCTCATTAAATTATTGCGTAACGAAGCTAAAGTTCTATAAGCATGTCAGTATTAGTAGTGATTGAATGCGCGAACGGCGAAGTGAAGAAGTCTTCCCTGGAAGCAGCTTCGTACGGGAGCAAAGTAGCCTCCGCCCTGGGTACCTCGGCCACCGCCGTTGCCATTGGTGATGTGCAGGCAGATGCCCTTACCCGTCTTGGCGAGCAGGGAATCTCCAAAGTATTATTAGACAATGACACCCGTCTGCAGGATTTCGTGGCTGCTGCCTACGTGAAAGTTATCGCCAAAGCTGCGGAAAGTGAAAACTCCACCGTGATTGTGCTGTCCAACTCCAACATCGGCGCAGCCATTGGCTCTCGCTTGGCGGTGAAACTAGGAGCTAGCTTGGCTACCAATGTGGTGTCTTTGCCGCAGATCAACGGTTCTTCGTTCACTGTGCGCCGCGGGGTGTTCTCCGGCAAGGCGTTCTCAGACGTGGAATTGACTTCCGATAAAAAAATTATCGCTGTTAAGAAAAATGCATTAGACATTGACAGCACTGCCGGCGGCACCGCTACGGTAGAAAATTTCTCCGCTGATCTTTCTGAGGCTGACTTCGCGACGGCGCCCAAAGAGACCATCCGCCAGTCTGGCGACATCCTGTTAACCGAGGCTGATCTGGTTGTTTCTGGCGGTAGAGGCTTAAAAGGACCTGAAAACTGGCATTTGATTGAGGATCTAGCGAAAGAGCTGGGTGCCGCAACTGCTTGTTCCAAGCCCGTGGCCGACGTTGGCTGGAGACCGCATCATGAGCACGTAGGTCAAACCGGTATTACCGTAAGCCCTAACTTATATATTGCTGTGGGTATCTCCGGAGCCATTCAGCACCTGGCCGGGGTTAACTCTTCTAAAGTAATTGTCGTTATCAATAAAGATCCGGAGGCACCTTTCTTTAAAGCCGCAGATTATGGCATTGTAGGAGACGCTACTGAGGTTGTACCTAAATTGATAGAAGCCGCCAAAGCTTTAGACAAATAGAAGAGAAACTGTGAAGAAAATTGAGCTAGAGATTCTTGGTTTGTCCTCAAGCCAGTCGCAATCTGGATCATTCGCCCTGGTGTTGGGCGAAAAGGAGGGAAGTCGCCGCTTGCCTATCATCATTGGTATGTTTGAGGCGCAGTCCATTGCCATTCAGATTGAAAAGATAAATCCTACACGCCCTCTCACGCATGACTTGTTCAAGTCTTTTGCTTTGCAGATGGAGGTGAACGTGCAGGAGATCATGATTTCGGATTTAAAGGAAGGGGTATTCTTCTCCAAAATTGTGTGCACCGACGGCGAAAAGGAGTTTGAACTGGATGCCCGTCCGTCAGACGCCATTGCCATTGGCCTGCGGTTTGGGGTGCCTATTTACACGGTAGAATCCGTTCTGTCTGAGGCCGGTATCATTTTAAGTGATATGGAGGAAGACGAGGACGAAGAGGAAACCGATGAAATCCCCACCACTTCTTCGGCCAGTGCCACCCCGTCCAGCAGCGGGAAAAGCAACCTCAAGGAAATATCTGTGGAGGAGCTTAACACCATGTTGAACGATGCCCTTGAAAAAGAGGACTACGAACGGGCCGCCAAAATCCGCGACGAATTGAACAAACGGAATTAAGCTGATTTGACCTTAAAAGAAAAAGTCTCAGGTGTTCGCCTGAGACTTTTTCTTTTATAGAAACTGAGAAATTTCTTCAATCTATCCCTTCAGCCTTTCATCAAGGGGTGAAGTATTTTGGGGCTTTTTTCTTGAAATCAGGCTCAAAACAAAATCTATTAACCAAGACCAGTTTTACGTTAATTTCTTGAAACCAGCCTTGAAACGGATTAGTGTTTCTCGTTGCGGTTCTGTTCTTCTTCCTGACGTTCTTCTTCCTCAATCTGCTCCACTTTCTTGGCATCGCGCATGAGTCGGTTAGAGAAGATGAAGTCGTTGAGTTCTTTGACGCGGGTGTCCATGATGGTACTGCTGTGGCCTTCCCAGAGTTTCTTGCCCTTGTAGAGGAACATCACGTTGTCGCCGTATTCCAGCACCGAGTTCATGTCATGCGTTACCACAATGGTGGTAATATCATACTCCATGGTAATTTCCTTGATGAGCTCATCAATGGTGATAGCGGTGAGGGGGTCAAGGCCTGAGTTGGGTTCATCGCAGAAGAGGTAGGTACAGTGCGGCGCAATGGCGCGGGCAATTCCCACCCGTTTCTTCATCCCGCCGGAAAGCTCAGAAGGCATTTTGCCGCCCGCGTTCTCCAGACCCACGCGTTTGAGGCAGAAATCTACCCGCTCTATGCGTTCCTCCCGATTCATATCGGTGAGCATGCGCAGGGGGAACTCTACGTTCTCAGACACCGTCATGGAGTCAAACAGGGCACTGCCCTGGAACAGCATCCCAATCTTGCGTCTTATCTCTTGTTTGATGTCAAGTTTGTTGTTGGCGAAAACGCGTCCGTCATAAGTGATGCTTCCCAGATCTGGTTTCACCAATCCTACGATGCATTTGAGCAGAACGCTTTTCCCGGTACCGCTGGCGCCCAAAAGCATGTTCATCTTGCCAGACTCAAAGTTCCCGCTGATGCCGTCCAGTACTTTGGTGCCGTTAAAGGTTTTATGGATGTTGTGTATTTCTATCATGATAGTTCAGCCTAATTTCAAGTGCTTTTCTCTAAAACGGCCTCAAAGCAACAACTGGGCACAGACAAAGTCGGCGATCAATACGGCAATCACACTATTGGTAACGGCCTTTGTACTTGCCCGGCCAACCTCCAGCGCGCCGCCTTCGGTGAAATATCCCTGGTAAGAAGAGATGGAGGAAACCAGGAACGCAAACACCAGCGATTTAATCAGCGCGAAGGTGATGTTGTACGGGATAAAATCTGACCGAAGCCCGGTAATGTACTCCTGCCCAGACAACGCCCCGGATAAGCTACCGGCCAGAAAACCGCCCAGGATTGACAGGAACATGGACACCACCACCAACATAGGAAACACCAGTAGGGCAGCCATAATTTTGGGTAGTACCAGATAGGAGGCTGAATTGATCCCCATCACTTCCAGGGCATCTACCTGCTCAGTGATCCGCATGGTGCCCAATCCGCCCGCAATGTTGGAACCAACTTTACCGGCCAACACAATGGAAGTGATGGTAGGCGCCAGCTCCAGGATGGTCATTTCCCGTACCATGAACCCGATAGTGGACCTTGGGATAAGGGCGTTAGTCAGGTTATAGGAAATTTGTACGCAGGTAACCGCCCCAATAAAAGTGGAAACCACCGCCACGATAAAGATAGAATCAATGCCAATGAGAATGGCTTCGTCTATGGTTCGGTTAAATAAAATCCTAGGGGACTCCCCTCTTTTGACAAGGTTAGACAGAAAAAGTAAAAATGCACCAAAGGTTTTCATGCAATAGGTTCAAAGAGGTCCTTGCGGGGCCGCCGCAGTGAGGGATGGTTAGGTCAATCTTAGTTTCAAATGCCTATATTACGTTGAAAAAAGAAAAAACATCATTCCCATGCAAAAATATCTAGTGGTTACAGGCGGCACCAAAGGGATAGGGCGGGCTATCATCGGCCGTTTTGCCGCCGAGGGTTTCCACATCATCACCTGTTCCAGGAACCAGCAGGACCTGGAGAAACTGAAATTGGAGATAGAGGAGTTGTACACCTTTTCAAAGGTGTTCTACCTGGCCACCGATGTAAGCCAGGAAGGGGAAATCCGGCGTTTCCTGGACTACATCCAGTCGTTGAATGTGAAGGTAGACGTGCTGGTGAACAATGCCGGCTTCTTTATTCCGGGAACCATCCACAACGAAAACGAGAACGTTCTGCGCGAGATGATCAACACCAACCTGTACAGCGCCTACGACCTCACCAAAGGCCTGGTGGGAGACATGATCAAGCGCCGCGACGGACATATCTTTACCATTTGCTCCACGGCTAGCATCACGGCGTATACCAACGGAGGCTCCTACTGCATAGCCAAGCATGCGCTTTACGGCATGACCCGGGTGCTGCGCGAAGAATTGAAAGACCACAACATCCGGGTGACCGCCGTCTTACCCGGTGCCACGTATACCGCTAGTTGGGAAGGCGTAGACCTGCCCAAGGATCGGTTCATGAAACCCGAGGATGTTGCCAATGCCATTTGGAACGCGCACAGCATCTCTAAACAAACCGTGATTGAAGAACTGTTGCTTCGGCCGCAGCTAGGCGATATTCCAGGGTAAAGACTAATTCAAACCAAATGGAAACAAACCTGCAACAACCCGACTGGGAGGTATATTTCTGCCACATAGATAACCGGCCCGCTTTTATTGGCCTGGACCTGAACCTGCATCCGCTTGCGCCCATTGAAGGACTCTCCAAAATCATTGAGGTCACCGTGCCGTTGACCGATCCGCAGGAAGACGGTTTCCCGGGAGAGGCAGAATGGGAGCCCTTGGGTGACATAGAAGATTCCATTGCCGATACGCTGGAGACCACTTTGGGCGCTTTGTTCGTGGGGAAGACCTTGAACCACGGCCTCCGGAAATTCTATTTCTATGCCGATGAAGTTCTCCTGGCCGATCATTACGTGGCCCAAGCCATGGAAGGGTTCCCCAACTATAACTACGAGGCAGATACCTGGGAAGACCCCAACTGGGAAACCTACCTGGAATTCTTGTTCCCGGAACCCGAGGACCTGCAGAAAATCCAGAACGGGAAGTTGCTCCGCCATCTGGAGGAAAACGGAGACAATCCCTCTATTGCCCGGCAGGTAGACCACTGGATCTATTTCAAAGACGAAGCCAGCCGGCAACACTTCTGGCGGAAAATAGAAATTCTGGGCTTCCAGAAAGTAGAGGAGAGCTTTGAGCCCGAAATTCAGGAAACGCCCTATAAACTGCAGGTGGCCTCTGAAAGCAAATTAGAGGAAGAAGCCATTAACGGGCTGGTGTTGTCTCTCTGGAGCCTGGCCCAGGAATATGGGGCTGAGTATGATGGCTGGGAAACCTCGGTAGAAACGGGGGAGGACACGGCTCCGCTTTCATGACTTTTCAGGAAATCGCCCTTAAAACATGGAAATGCCCTTTTAACCCCTTGGCAGAATACATGCGAAAAGGGAGGAAAGAGGCGTTATTACAATTTCTGCCCTAGTTTTGAAAACCGGGGTGGAAAAAATAACTATTAGAATTCGGTAAATCTCTTTTGATTAAATTTGAGCAAATTCTAAGATATGGAACTAGAAGGAAAAGTAGTTGTGATCACCGGTGCCAGCAGCGGGATTGGTCTAGCTGCCGCCAAACTGTTGCTGGAGCAAGGAGCCACGGTAGTGAGTTGGAGCCGTTCGCGGCCCAAAATCTCCCACCCAGATTTCTATTTCTTTGAGTGCGACGTGCGTTTTGAGCATTCGGTGCTTACCGCGTACGAGCAAACCGTGGAGCGGCTTCGGCAGAACATCTCGGTGCTGATCAACAACGCCGGTCTGGGCATCCAGGGATCCATTGACACCATGAGCCCCCGTGACTGGCAAACCATGATGGACACCAATGTGAACGGTATTTTCTACTGCACGCGGTTGGTGTTGCCTCAGATGAAAAAGCAGCTGGAAGGCCATATCATCAACATTTCCTCCATTGCGGGCTTAACCGGTATTGAAAACATGAGCGGGTACTGCGCCACCAAATTCGCGGTGCGCGGTCTGTCACAGGCTTTGTTCAAAGAGGTACGCCCCTTCGGTATTAAAGTAACCTGCATCTATCCTGGGTCAACCGCCACTAGTTTCTTCGACGGGTTTGAGGGCACCGGCACCGCCCCTGAGAACATGATGCAGCCAGAAGAAATTGCCTCTACCATTCTGCACGTGCTGCAGTCGCCGCCCAACTACCACCACGTAGACATTGAGGTGCGACCGCTTATGCCCAAGGGCCGTCCAGAGAAAAAGAAAGCCTAACCCGCACGCATGGGAATTGAAATAAAAGACCTGACCAAACTGTATGGTCCGCAGGCCGCCGTAGACCACGTTTCGTTTACGGTAAGCTCCGGAGAAATTGTAGGGTTTTTGGGACCGAATGGGGCAGGCAAATCCACCACCATGAAAATTGCCACCTGTTACCTTCCGCCCAGCAGCGGTACGGTACTGGTGAACGGGCACGATGTCCTGGAAGAACCCAAAGAGGTGCGCCGCCAGGTAGGTTACCTGCCCGAACATAACCCTCTTTACCTGGACATGTACGTACGCGAGTACCTGCATTTCGTAGGCAAACTCCACGGTCTTGGCGGTGCACAGGTGAAAGCCCGCACTGAAGAGATGATCAACCTCTGTGGACTCACCCGGGAACGGCATAAAAAGATAGGTGCTTTATCAAAGGGGTACCGGCAGCGGGTGGGGTTAGCCCAGGCGCTCATCCATGATCCGCAGGTCTTGATTCTGGACGAACCCACCACCGGTCTTGACCCTAACCAGATTGTGGAGATCCGGCAGTTGATCAAGGAAGTGGGCCAGGCAAAAACCGTCTTGTTTTCCACCCACATCATGCAGGAGGTAAGCGCGCTGTGTGACCGCGTACTCATCATCAACCAAGGCAAATTGGTAGCCGATAGCCCCGTAGCGGATCTAAAGAACATGGGCCGCCAGGATACCCGCATCTTAGCCGAGTTTGAGGCCGAGGTAAACCCGGAGCCATTGTTGGCTTTAGCAGGAGTAGAGCGGGTAGAACCAGCAGGACCGTTGAAATACAGAGTCATCGCCACCGCCAAAACCGATCTCCGCTCCGCCATCTTCCGGCTTGCCGGAGAGAAAGACTGGCCATTGGTGGGTTTGCAACAAGAAGAGAACTCCCTGGAGAAACTGTTCCAGGATTTGACAAAGCCTCCCAAGTAAGCTTACCTGTTTCAAGGCTGGTTTGGCAAAAAGTACCTCAAAACAAATTACTTACGGGTTGAGTTTTACCCTCACCAAAATCAATCACTTAAAGATCTGATATTGATCCTGGGTTAAGGGATCTCCCAAGATATGTTCGCAATTCTTTCCAAAGAGTTTAACTCCTATCTCAACTCCCTCATCGGCTACATTGTCATTGGGGTGTTTCTGGTAGCCACAGGCTTGTTCATGTGGGTCTTTCCTGACAGCAGCGTGCTTGACTACGGCTACGCCGATTTGCAATCGGTGTTCATGTTGGCGCCGTGGCTGTTCCTGTTTCTGATTCCGGCCATCACCATGCGCGCCTTCGCCGAGGAACGGAAGGGCGGCACCATGGAATTGCTGCTCACTAAACCACTTTCTGATACCCAGTTGCTCTTGGGCAAGTATTTCGCCTGTCTGTTGCTGGCCCTCTTTGCCTTGCTGCCTTCGCTGCTGTATTATGTAAGCGTTTACCAATTGGGTGATCCAGTGGGCAACATTGACTCTGCCGCTGTGGCGGGTTCTTACCTGGGATTAGTATTTCTGGCGGCGGTGTTCGTGGCCATGGGCATATTTGCTTCGTCCCTCACCGAAAACCAGATAGTAGCTTTTATCTTAGCGGTGTTCCTGTGTTACCTGGTGTATACCGGTTTTGATTTGCTGGCCTCCATTGATGCTTGGGGCACCACTTCGTATTACATCGCGCAATTGGGTATTTCCTACCATTACAACTCCATTAGCAAAGGCTTGGTAGACTCCCGCGATGTACTGTATTTCATAAGTGTGATCACCATCATGCTTTTAGGAACCAAATTGGTATTAGAGAGCAGAAAATGGTAGACCAAACTTCCCAAGAAACTCAAAAGCCGAAGGTAGAAAGTCGCCGCGGCCAAAACTGGACGTTCTTTCTGGTAGCGGTGGGGCTGCTGCTGGTGCTGAACTTTGTGGCCAGCCGCTATTTCTTCAGGATAGACCTCACCGAAGACAAACGCTATTCCATCTCAGACCAAACCAAGAACCTGCTGAGCAGCCTCCGTGAACCGGTTCAGGTGACCGTGTACTTGGAAGGGGAGTTCCCCGCCGGTTTTAAAAGGTTGCAGAACAGCACCCGCGAGATGCTGGAGGAATTTCGGCTGTACTCAGACGGAAACGTGCAGTACCAGTTTGTAGACCCAAACACCAATACCAACGAGCAGGCCCGCAATCAGTTCTATACCCAATTGGCCCAGAAAGGCCTTCAACCTACCAACCTGTTTGCGCAGGAAGGCGACAAGAAAGTAGAGAAAATCGTTTTTCCTGGTGCCCTTATCTCAGCCGGAAACAAAGAAACCGCCGCGGTACTGTTAAGGGGAAGCCAGGCCGCTCCGCCCGAGGAACGCCTGAACCAATCCATAGAAGGGTTGGAGTATGAACTGGCCTCTGCCATCCTGAAAGTTGCTTCCACCAGTGCCGGCAGGATAGGAGTGCTGCAAGGGCACGGAGAACTTTGGTTACCCCAAGCCGCCGACTTTTTGGGCACACTTTCGGAATATTACACCGTAAACAGGGTAGACCTCTCCCAAGTAGCGGACCTGAACAACTTCAATCTAGTGGTGCTCATGAAACCCACCAAACCTTTCTCGGAGCTGGACAAATATAAAATGGACCAATTCCTGATAAGGGGAGGGAAGATGCTGTTCATGTTGGATGGCGTTCGTGCTTCCCTGGACAGTGTACGGGAAGAGGGTTTTCTAGCCTTTCCCTATGACCTGAACCTTCAGGATTTACTTTTCCGATATGGTGTGCGGGTGAACCCAGACCTGGTCCAAGACCTGAACGCCAGTTTCATTCCCATGGTCACTGGGTACATGGGCAACCAACCCCAGACTCAACTGGTGCCGTGGCGCTTTTACCCCTTGATCAGTAATTTCAGTAAACTTCCCCTCACCCGCAACCTGGATGCCGTCCAAACCCGGTTTGTTAGTTCCTTGGATACTGTGAAAGCCGTGGGCATCAAAAAGTCACCCCTTTTGTGGACGTCTCAGTATTCTCGCAAGCGTGATTCACCCGTTTCTATTTCTCTGAATGATCCCCGCGTGGATCGTGATCCAAGGTTGTTCAGCCAGAATGCCATTCCGGTGGGGTATTTACTGGAGGGCAAGTTTCAGTCGGTGTTCAAGAACCGTCCGGTACCTGAAGGAACCAACATTCCGTTTCTGGAGCAGGGCCAAGCTTCTCAGTTAGTTATTTTCTCTGACGGTGATTTAGCTGCAAATGATGTAGACCCGCGTTCCGGACGGCCGTTGGAACTGGGCTTCGACCGGTTTAGCCGTTCCCGTTTCGCCAACAAAGAACTCCTGAAAAATGTAGCCGATTACCTGCTGGATGAGAAGGGGTTAATTGAACTACGCGGGAAAGAAATAAAACTTAGGCCCCTGGACAAAGCCAAGTTGCGCGAGGAACGTACCAAATGGCAAGCCATTAACCTGGGCATTCCATTGGCCTTGCTGCTGCTTTTTGGGCTGGCCAAGTTCTGGCTCCGGAAACGCGCCTACGCCCGATAGTACGTGAATCAAGGATATTCGGAAAAGGATTTCTTTGAGGCTAAGAATGAATGCCTACGACACTACATGATAACGTCGTTGCAGAATAACGATGTTAGCCTCGTTACCCTGTAACGTGGTACGCCTCAGAGCTTAGCTGATGCTTTACGGAGCACTTCCCTAAAAAGTAAACAATTAAAGGTGTTCAACCAATCTCTATAACTAACATAAGAAAAACCATAAAAAGGAAATCCCTGCTTTGGACTTGTTTTGCATAAAACAGGCCCAAAGCAGGGATTTCCTTTTGTCTTTTCTTTTTAAGCTATCGGATTCCGGACCGAAGACTCCCGTACCACCAGTACTGGTTCCAACACTATTTTCTTAGGTTCTTCCACAACATCCTCCCCGTTTGATCCTGCTGTTTTTTTAGCCATTGCTTCCAAAAACAAGGTAAAGGCTTCTTCCCCCATGCGGGCGGGTTGTTGGTCAATGGTGGACAGGCTAGGCGTGACATAGGGACTGAATGATTCATTCCCGAACCCGATCATGCCAATTTTCTCCGGCATTTTCACGCCGGCTTGCTTCAGGTACTGCAAGGCCCCAAGGGCGGTAAAATCAACGGCCGCGAAAATGGCGTCCATGTCTTTGTTTCTGGCCAGCAAACGCTCGGCGCTCGCCCTACCTGATTCAATAGAGTTCCTTCCGTATTGGATTAAGTCATCGTCTACGGGCAGGTTGTTAGCTTTTAGGGCGTCTACATAGCCGCAAAGACGGTCATTGAAAATCTTGATATGCTGGGGTCCCGAGATATGGGCTATGCGGGTGTACCCTTGCTGAATAAGGTGTTCAGTGGCCATGTAGGCGCCTTTGTAATCGTCCACCACCACCGATGGGGAATTCAGCTCGTCTTTCACCCGGTCAAACAAGATCAACGGCACCTTGCGCTTTTTCACATCATAGAAGTGATCCAGGTTGGGTGTGTCTTTGGCAATGGAAACAATGATGCCGTCTACGCTGGTCTGTAACAGGGTTTCAATTCCTTCAACCTCGTATTCACCGGTTTCTTTAGACTGGAACAAAAGGATATTATAGCCATTACTGCGGGCCAGTTTTTCGATGCCGTGGACCACACCGCCAAAGAATCCGATGTCTGAGCTGGGAATGACGATCCCGATAATATTTGTTCTTCCTGACCTCAGAGAGGAGGCCAACCGGTTTTGGCGATAATTCAGGTTTTGAGCAGCGGTCCTTATCAGTTCTTTCGTGGCCGCACTTATCGAAGGGTGGTCATTTAAAGCTTTGGAGACAGTAGAAGGGCTGGTGTTCAGTTCCTTGGCTATATCATGTATGGTCGTTCTGCTCATAGAGTGTTATCGATTTCGTGATAAGGTGGAGGAGGCTTATGATGAAATTTCCTTCTTCAAACGTGCATCTATCGCAAAGCTAATTAAACATCTGTTAAAATGTTGCTGCTTAAAATCTATATTTTAAATAAAGCTTCATTTTTTGTTCGTAATTTTGGCAAAACGTTAAAAAAAATATTTCTTTTGATGGCCAAAATCTTTGAAATGCAGTAAAAAGTTGGTAAATCGGTAAGGAAATCGATTTCCAAACTCTGGAAAATATTTCAAGTATTTGGTTTTCAATCGAGTAGGTTTTTGCTGATTTTTTAAAAGTTGTCCCAACTACTTCATTTACCTTAATCCTTCATCTATGACTAATTTATTACCTGAGAAAAAGTTGGCCCCTCAGGGCTGGCTTAGTTTTTGGCAGCTGAGGAAGGGTTCTTCCTTTTTGTTGCTGTTGTTAGCCTTTTTGTCTTTGGGCATAGGGCATGCATCGGCACAACAAAGAACCATTTCCGGTACCGTTACTGGTGATGGTACCTCTCCACTGATTGGTGTATCGGTTGTACTGAAAGGTACCACTACCGCTACAGCCACTGACGTGAACGGTGCCTATTCTATTCCGGTAACCGGTAGTGCCGGAACCTTGGTGTTCTCTTATATTGGGTATATAACCCAGGAGGTACCAGTAGGAGCGCAGTCTACCTTGAATGTAAACCTGCTGACCGATGCCAAAGCCTTGGAAGAGGTTGTGGTAGTTGGTTACGGTACGCAAAACAAAAGAGACTTGACCGGTTCTGTTGCTTCCATTGATGAGAAAGACTTCAACGCCGGGCCGGTAACAAGCCCACTGCAGCAAATTGCTGGTAGAGCCGCTGGGGTGAACATCAACCAGGTAGGTAGTGAGCCGGGCCAGAACCCTAACATCCGGATCAGAGGGATTACTTCTTTGATCGGTGGAAATGACCCGTTGGTGGTTGTGGATGGTATCCAGGGTGACCTTGGCTTGTTGAACCAGATTCCACCCAGCGAGATCAGCTCTATTGAAATTTTGAAAGATGCTTCTGCTACCGCTATCTACGGTTCAAGAGGTGCGGCCGGGGTTGTGTTGGTAACTACCAAAAAAGGGAGAGCCGGTGAAACTTCCGTTGAATATAGCGGCGTAGGCTCTATGGACGTAATCGCCAAGAAATACGATATGCTGAATGGCTCAGAATACAGAGCTGCGGCTGAGGCAAGAGGAATTAACTTCAATGACTATGGTGGAAACACCAACTGGTTTGATGAAATCACCCGCAGAGGTTATACCCAGACGCACAATGTGGCTGTAGCCGGTGGTAGTGAAACTTTTACTTACAGAACTTCTTTGACCGGAATCCTGCAACAAGGTATCATCAAGAATTCCAGCTATGATAACTACATCGGCCGTTTCCAGGGTAGCCAGAAAGCATTGAAAGACAAGCTTAACTTAGACTTCAACCTGAATGCCTCGGTTAGGAACAATGAGTACAACAATGGAAGCAGAATAGGGGAGGCAACCAACCGCCGTCCTACAGACCCTATCTATACAGATGAGCCATTGTACAAAGACACGGGTCCTTATTTCCTGGATCCGCAAAGCTTTGGATACCTGAACCCGGTAGCTAGAACCAATGAGATTGTGGACGGTGACAGAACAAATAACCTGTTCGGGAGTCTGCGAGCTGAATACAGAATTATTGGTGGTTTAAGCGCTGGGGTGTTTGGCTCCTGGAGAAGGACTGACCGTCTGTATGAAGGGTACACTTCTGCCAGAACAACCGTTGAAGGTGCCCGCAACCTGGGTGAAGTGCCAGCCAACCTGACTGGGGAGGAAAGAGACGCTTTCCTGAACAACCTGCCGGATGGTATCGCTACCAAAACTACCAATAACTCAGATGAGAAGTTGTTCAACGCCTTTGTAAACTATAAAACTGATTTTGGTGACAACCACCTGGATTTCATTGGGGTGTATGAGTACCAGAAGCAGATTTATGATGGATATAGCGCCACAGCAAGAGGTTTCTTAATTGACAATGAAAATAACCTTAGCTCTCTGGCTTCTGCAGATCCTAACTTATTCCAGCAAGGCAACATCACTTCTTTTAAAAACGACAGAACCCTTGCCTCTTTCCTGGGAAGAGCCAACTACTCCTTTAAAGACAGATATATCTTTAGCGGAAGCTTCAGAAGAGACGGATCTTCTGTGTTTGGTGAAAACAACAAATGGGCTAACTTCTTCGCTTTCTCCGGTGCCTGGAGAATCTCAGATGAAGCTTTCATGCGTGACCTTACCGTTATCAATGACTTAAAACTGAGAGTGGGTTACGGGGAAACTGGTAATCAGCAAGGCCTGGGCCCGTTGAACTCTGTTCGTTTGGCCAATAACGCCGGAACAGCTTTCTTCGGCGGTACGCTAATCCCTAACTTCGCTATCACCCAGAACGAAAATGCTGACCTGCGTTGGGAAGTGAAAAAGATGTACAATGCCGGTATTGACTTCGGTTTCTTTGGTGGCAGCAGACTTTCCGGTTCATTGGATTTCTATTATGGCAGAACCAGCGACCTGTTGTTTGACTACGCAGTGCCGCAGCCTCCATACCCTTTTGGATCAATAAAGGCTAATATTGGTGAAATCCTTAACAAAGGTGCAGAGCTTGGATTGTCTTATGCTTTGATTGACAAAGAAGATTTCTCCCTGAACTTGGCGGGTAACCTAACCACCAACAGAACTGAAGTTAAGGAGCTGAGCGGAACTTTAAACGGAATTCCGTTGACTACTAATTTTGTGGTTTGGGGTTCTGGCGGTACAACCGGTGTTGGTTCGACCAATAATGCCATCTCTCACCTGATCATTGGCCAGCAGTTGGGTACCTTCTACCTGTTCAAGCACGCTGGTATTGATGAGAACGGAAACCAGATCATTGATGACTTGAACGGAGATGGTGTTATCTCAGACGGTAATAGAGAAAACCCAGACCGTTACATTGCTGGTCAGGCATTGCCTAAATTCACCTGGGCTTTCACGCCATCTGCCAGATACAAAAACTTTGATATGAACCTGGTTTTCAGAGGTGCCCATGGCCATAAAATCTTTAATGCCAGAAAAGCGACTTTGAGCACCTTGAGCCAATTAGGACAGGTGAACGTGTTACAAAGCTCTTTGGATCTTGGTCTGCAGAATTTGACCTATGCCACTGACCTTTGGTTAGAGGATGGTGACTTTGCCCGTCTTGAAAACCTTACCGTTGGCTATAACTTCAACAAAGCCAAAATGGGAGCCATTAAGAACCTGAGACTTTCCTTCACCGCCAATAACTTGTTTGTCATCACAGACTATACTGGTATTGACCCAGAGGTAAGTTCAACAGGAGGAAGCGGTTTTGGTATTGATTATGGTATCTATCCACGTACCCGCAACTTTGCTGTGGGAATCAATGCAACTTTCTAAAAACCAATGAATTCAACCGTCTGACTTTGTGTTAGATATTATTGAAAAAGAAACTCTAAGAATTTCCCATGAAAAAAATAATTTATTCACTTTTGGTTGCCGCATCAGTCACCTACGTAGGTTGTACTGATTTAGAGGAGGGCACTTACGGCACACAGGTTGCTGATGAGTTCTATGCCACTGACGCGGGAATCAACGCTGCCCTGGCGAGTATTTACAATGAGGTAAGGGGTGACTGGAACGGAAAAGGGATTGCCGGCGCAGACAGAGGCTGGTATGACCTGAATGAGACTTCTACCGATGAAATGGTTGTTCCTACCCGCGATGACGGAGGTTGGAATGACAACGGTATCTGGCGTGCCATGTACCAACACACCTGGACCGGATCTCAGGAGTTCATCGGTAATACCTGGAACTGGTTGTATAGAAGCGTTTTCAAAGCCAACCTGGCAATTGAGTTGCTGGAAAATGCGAACGCAGACCAATCTAGAATTGCCGAGGCAAGAATACTAAGAGCCTACTTCTACTATATGCTGATGGACGGATGGGGAAACATCCCATTCTATACCCAAAACAACGTTACGGTAGACCAGATTCCTCAAACGCCCCGCGCTGAAGTTTTCAACTTCATTGTTAAAGAAATCCAGGATAACGTAGAGTTTCTCCCTGCTACTAAAGGTGGTCAGTTCTACGGTCGTTTTAACAAATGGGCAGCCTACGCTCTGTTAGCGAAAGTGTATCTGAACGCCGAAGTGTACACAGGTACCCCACGCTGGACAGAAGCTATCGCAGCCTCAGATAAAATTATCAACGAAGGTGGTTTTAACTTAACCCAAAATTTGTACACCAATGCAGGTGCGAGCCCTGTTTTTGGAGACAGATTAGATGACCAGGAAGTGATTTTAGCGGTGTATGTAGATGCCTTGAGCGCTCCTCGTAACATCATTGGTATCCGTACTTTACAGGGGCCGCATGGCAATGCCTTGTTTGGATTCAGTGCCTGGAATGGAGCAACTGTTCACCAGGACTTCCTTAGCAAGTACAGCAATGATGACCTTCGTAGGAAACAGTGGTTGGTTGGTCCTCAGCCAGGCGGTGTAACCTACACTTCTACCCTTTCTTCCCTCACCAGTGCCGGTCAGTCAGAAGGTGCCAGAAACGCCAAGTTCCTTCCTGTTCCTCCGTTTGAGCCAGGAAACAGCTCCTCTAATGACTTCCCTGTATTCCGTTACGCAGATGTGCTGTTAACCAAAGCTGAGGCTTTGCTGAGAAGCGGAGGTTCTGAAGCTACTGCCAGAGAACTGGTGGATCAGGTTAGAAACCGGGCTGGTCTGGCAGATTTCTCAGGTACTTTAACCTTGAATGAAGTGTATGACGAGAGAGGTAGGGAACTTGCCTGGGAAGGTCACCGTCGTCAGGATATGATCCGTTTCGGGACTTTCACCGCTCCACGTGCCTTCAAAGCGGCTAGTGCAGACACTTATAAGCTTTTCCCAATTCCTGCTGAGGCTATTGCCAACAACCGGACATTGGTTCAAAATCCAGGTTATTAAGCTTTAAAACAGTATGTATATGAGAAATTTTAAAAGTCCTTTTTTGTTTTTCAGCTTCTTCTTGAGCTTGTTCATTGTAGGCTGCAGCGAGGATGAGGTAGAGCCTTCCTTTGAGGAACTGCGTAACCAAGCCTATGACTTGGTGGTGGTATCTGATGCAAATGCTTTTGTGCCGGTTTCATTTACCGCTGCTGGTACAGACCTGGAAAGAGTGATTGTAGAAGTCACTCCAAAAGGTTCGACTACAGTAATTGCTACCAACAGCCTGAACAAAATCACTGCTGAAAATCTGAATAGAGTTAACATGACCGTGCCTTTTCCAGGTAACAATGTTGCTCCATCAGGTTTGTATACCGTGAACTACAGAATGATTGCCAAAAACGGAGAGCAGAGTGTTGGGACCTATGATATCAACGTGATCAACAATGTGGCTCCCGTTTTCTGTACCTACACCAACAACCTGCCAAATGGTAAAACAGTTTGGATTAGATTGTATGTGCCAGAGGGAGAAAGTTTACCAGCCAACGATAACACAATTTATCTGACTGGTAGCTTTGGCACCAGAGAAGGAGGAAAAGATTGGGATGGCGGCGGAACAGGTAACCCTCACACGTTTACCCGTCTGAGTGCAACTTGTTATGAAATTGCCATGCACCTGGAATCTGGGGATGAATTCAAAATCACCCGCGGAAATTGGGACAAACAATTAGCTACTGCTACCGGTGCTGAAGGTTCTAACATTAAATATAATGGTGAGAGCACTATCTCCATTACTGCCTTTAACTGGAGAGACCAACCAACAGTTACTCCAACTGTAACTGGAGGAGAAATCCTCAATATTCCATCAGAGGCCGTTAAATCTGGAATGCTCACTGTAGTTGCTACACTTGATAACTCACTTGATGCAACCAGCGGCAACTATTACGTAGTGGAGAAAGGCGCTACAAGCGTAGCCAATGGGTACAAAATGGTGGCCTTTGATAAAAAGCTGGCTGCAGCTGTTCCTAAGAAAACCGGCGTGGAGTATGTGGTGGTAAAAGATGATGCCTCTGCAACAGGAAAAAACAGATATGGCTTTGTTCAATCTACCGTTTGGGATGGCCAAACTAACCCAGCTAGAGTATCCGTTTCTACTTTTGGTCAGCCAGGATTTACTCTGGGTAATAAAATCGTGATTGTAGGTGGTGCTACGCCAGGTGACTGGGGTGTTACTTCTGGTCAGGATTTTACCAAAACCGCTGAGGGTAAATATTCCATTACAATTCCTCTGAAAGCGGACAGTCCATATCTGATTCTCCCTGAATATAATCAATATGGAGATAAGTGGGCCTTCGGTTCAGGAACACCCGCAAAAGGCAATTTTGCTCCTCAGGGAAGTGGTGAAGACTTCAGAACAACTGGCTTAGCCGAGGGAACCTACAGAATTGATGTTGACTTCACTGTTGGTAACGGATCTTATACGCTTACCAAGATATAAGGCGTCACCTTACCTGTAGTATGAACCTGTAGAGGCTATCTCAAATTTTAAAGATGAGATAGCCTCTACTCTTTTTACCAAAAGAGAACCTTCCTTCAAGAAACCTGAGAGCCTAGAAGATACATCTATTTTAAGGCTGTTTTCAAGAAAATAGGTCCTAAACAAAAGCTTAATTAAAGTGGGTTTCTAAAGCCTTAAAACCAGTTAAAGGCTGGTTTTTTTTAAGATAGTAGGCCTCCTTTTGTTTTCCTTTATCTGATTTTTATGAAAAGAATTTACCCTTGCCTTTTATTTGTACTTGCCCCGCTTTACGGAGCAATGGCCCAACAGGTACAACTTACTTTGAGAGTGAACATGAGCCAGCAGACCGTTTCCCCCAATGGCGTTCACGTGGCGGGGAACTTCCAGGCTCTGGCTGGTGGAGCCTCTGATTGGAACCCTGCTACCCTTGCCCTCACCGACCTCGATAAGGACGGTACCTATGAAACCACTGTTACCCTGCCCACCGGCGGTTTGTTCCATTACAAGTTCATCAATGGCAACAGTTGGGCCGGGGCCGAGATAGTACCTGGCGCCTGTGGATTAAATGACGGAGCCGGAAATTTTAACCGGACCGTTGATGCAACGGCCGCCGTCACCAGAACACCTTCTTACTTCTTTGGTACGTGCGAGACAAATGAAGTCACCGTTCCGCAGACAGATTACAGCACCTATTGGTGGAACGATGCCGTGTTCTATGAAGTGTTCGTGCGCAGTTTCAAAGACAGTAATGGAGATGGCAAAGGTGACTTCAGAGGACTGATGGAAAAGCTGGATTACCTTAATGACGGCAACCCTAACACCAACACCGATTTAGGCGTAACCGCGCTTTGGCTGATGCCCATGATGGAATCGCCCAGTTACCATGGGTATGATGTCACCAATTATTACGCCACCGAACCAGATTATGGAACGATGGCTGAATTTGAGGCTTTTTTGGATGCCGCCCACGCAAGAGGCATCAAGGTCATCATTGACTTCGTGATGAACCACTCTTCTGACCAGCATCCCTGGTTTACTCAATCCAGCAGCAATACTACCAACACCTACCGCAACTGGTACATCTGGTCAGATACCCATCCCGGATTCACGGGACCTGTTGGCCAAAATGTATGGCACCAGAAAAATGGGAAGTACTACTACGGTATTTTTTACAGTGGCATGCCCGACCTGAACTGGAGCAATGCCCAATTGAAAAGCACCATGTGGGATGTGACTCGGTTTTGGCTGAACAAAGGCGTAGACGGGTACCGCATTGATGCCGTGAAGTATCTGGACGAAAACGGAAGCACTGTAGAAAACACTCCCGAAACGCTGGAACTTTTCCATGAATTCCATGATGTGGTGAAAACCGCAAAAGCTGATGCTTTTACCATTGGCGAAGCTTGGTCGAACACGGCGGCGGTTGTTCCTTATGTGCAGAACAACCGCTTGGATGTAGCTTTCGAATTTGATTTAGCTTCTTCTATACTTTCATCGGTGAGAGACAATAATCCTACGGGGTTGCGCAACCAGTTAAGTCTGGTGAACAGAGTGTATCCAAAGCTCCAGTACGGGACCTTCCTTACCAACCATGACCAGAACAGAGTGATGGGCGAGTTAGGAAGCAATCTGGCGCACATGAAGCAAGCTGCGGCCCTTTACCTGACCATGCCGGGTGTTCCGTTTCTGTATTATGGCGAAGAAGTAGGCATGCTGGGCTCCGGGGTAGATGAAGACAAACGCAAACCCATGCAGTGGACGCAGGGGGCTAATGCCGGGTTCACTACCGGTTCTCCCTGGCGGGCGGTAAATTCCAACTTTGCCCAATTCAACGTGCAAACCATGGAAAGCGATCCTGCCTCTCTGCTGAACCATTACAAAAAGCTGATCCGCATACGGCAGGCACAGCCGTCCCTCAGAAAAGGCTATCACCAAGATGTGACTTCCGCAAACTCCTCGGTGCTGAGTTATGCACGGGTATTTGAGAGAGAAGCGGTGGTAGTGGTTTCCAACTTTGGTAGTGCTGCTGTTTCAAGCCCGGTTCTTTCCATGGCGGTTTCTTCATTGCCGGCGGGCAGCTACTCGGTGCAGGACCTGTATTCAAACCAGAACATGGGCACGGTAACCATCAACGGTCAGGGTGCTTTTAGCAACTGGTCAGTTTCAGGTGGTTCTCTCAACCAGGACCAAACCTGGATTTTGCGCCTTTCCCAAACCACCACCGGAATTGCTGATGAGAAAGATAGTTTGCCAGTGCAACTGTACCCTAACCCAACCTCGGGAAAAGTAAGCCTTTCCTTAGACATGAAGGCCAGCGCACGAGGTACCATCACCGTGTATGATGCAGCCGGCCGATTGTTTAAGTTAGAACAGATGAACGGCAGCACGCATACTTTTGATACGCAGGCTTGGACCAACGGCATCTACTTTCTGAAAGTGAAATCAGGTGGGCTGGAAACCATGAAGCGTTTGGTGGTAACCCACTAAAAATTTTCCCCTCGGGAGCGTGGAAGTGTCTCCTGAGGGAAAATGCTCCTTTGAATTATTCTTCCGCAGCACCTAAGGTGCTTCCATTATTTCTTCAAATCAAAACCCCTAACCCCGAATGAAAAAACCAACCCTTTCCAAATTGTTCCTCGGTGCTTCCCTCTTTTTCTCGGCGTTCACGCCAATGCAGGAGGTTCAAGCGCAGCAAAGCAAGGCAAGTCAATGGCCCCGCGGCATCACCTATGAAATCTTCGTGCAATCTTTCGCTGATTCAAACGGGGACGGCATTGGTGACATTAAGGGCATGATCTCCAAACTGGACTACCTCAAAAACCTGGGGGTAGAAGCGGTTTGGCTGATGCCCATGAATCCATCGCCATCTTACCACAAATACGATGTGACGGACTACTACGGCATTCACCCAGATTACGGGACCATGGCCGATTTCAAGGAGTTCATCAACCAGGCCCATAAACGGAACATCAAAGTGGTAATGGACATGGTGTTGAACCATTCCTCCAACAAACATCCCTGGTTTATTGATGCCGCAAAAAACGAGAACAGCCCGTACCGCGACTACTTCGTCTGGACGCATAAAAACGATCCACAAACCCAAAAAGAGGGAAAAACCACCGGAGCCGACTCCTTCAACACCCAGCACTGGCATAAAGTAGACGGTAGTGATTACCTTTATTACGGCTACTTCTATTCAGGCATGCCTGATCTGAACTTCGATAGCCCCAAGTTGCGGGAAGAGGTTTTCAAAATCGGGCGGTTCTGGTTCACCGAAGTGGGGGTAGATGGTTTCCGTTTGGATGCTGCCCGCCATATCTTCCCCGATGAGCGTCCGCAGGATAACCATAACTGGTGGGTGTATTTCCGGAACGAGATGCTGAAGGCGAACAAAGACGTGTATTTGGTAGGAGAGGTATGGGCTCCGTCTGACATTGTGGCGCCTTACCTGAAAGGGTTACCCGCTTTATTCAACTTCGAGATGAGCTGGGACATTGCCAAGGCTTTGAACCAGGGAAGAGGTGATTCTCTGGCCATCAAACACGCGCAGATCACCAACTTCTATAAATCAGTAAACCCCGATTTCGTTGACGCTACTATCCTGAGCAACCATGACCAGAACCGGATCATGAGCACCTTGAACAACGATGTAAACAAAGCCAAAATGGCTGCTTCCCTGCTGTTGACTTTGCCCGGGTCTCCTTACCTGTACTACGGCGAGGAAATTGGCATGACCGGAAAGAAACCAGATGAGCAAATCAGAGAGCCGTTCCTTTGGGATGTCCAGGCGAAAGACAAAAGCCGCACGACCTGGATGAAACCGGTGAACACCACAGAGGCCACGGTAGCTCCGGCCGCTATGCAGATGAAAGACAAAAACTCCATCTACAACCATTACAAGACGTTCATCAACCTGAGGAACAACAGCAAAGCCCTTACCTACGGAGACGTGGTGCCGCAACAATTGGGTAATCCAGGCCTTAGCGCCTTCACCAGAACTCAGGAAAGCGAGTCAGTGCTGGTGTTGCACAACATCACCCAAAACGAGATCAGTGTTGATTTGCCAGAAAACCTGCAGGCCTATGGCAAGGTACATTTCCAAAGCAAAAAAGCAAAAGTGGGCAAAAACCAGGTAGTGGTTCCTGCTTACAGCAGCCTGATCCTGAAAAAGTAATCTGGCCTGGAGAGAAGGAGGAACCTATATAGATACTTACTTCTCTCCTAAAGCTCTCAACGCTTTGAAGCCCTTTTGCTAAGAATTGCCTTAAAACAGAAGAGCCCGGGAGATTGTCCCGGGCTCTTCTGTTTTAAGGCAATTCTGGTTCATTAGCCAGCATTCTCATCCACGTCACGCACCATCAGAGTCATAAAACCAGCCAGGATCATGGAGCAGCCGCCCACCACTAGCACATAGATAGATTCACCCCCAAAAATGTTCTTGTTGATGAAATCCAGCATAGACCCTGCAAAAATCTGCGGAATCACAATGAAGAAGTTGAATACGCCCATGTAATAGCCCATCTGTTTAGCAGGCAGGGAGCCAGCCAGAATCGCGTACGGCATGGTAAGGATACTTGCCCAGGCAATGCCTACGCCCACCATAGACACCAGGAGCAGGGTTGGGTTAGAGATAAAGAAAATAGAAATCAGCCCTAAACCACCCATGATGAGGCAGATCAGGTGCGTCACCCTACGGTTAGTTTTCTTGGCGATGACCGGCAACACAAATGCAAAAACCGCTGAGATACCGTTGTACACGGCAAAGCAGATGCCTACCCAGTCAGCGCCCTCGTTGTACAGTTTGGAGGTGGTATCTGAAGCTCCGTATACATGGCTGGTCACCGCAGGGGTGGTGAAAATCCACATCGCGAAGAGGGCAAACCAGGTGAAGAACTGCACCAAGGCCAACTGAAGCATGGTCTTGGGCATTTTGAAAATCCCCATAAAGGTTTCAGAAACGCCCTGCCAGAAAGTAGTCTGATTGTTTTCGCGCTTGAACTCCTCCAGGTCTTCGGGTGGATATTCCTTTGTCTTGATCACAGTCCAGAGAACGGCTAGAAAGAAAACCACCCCTCCACTGTAGAAAGCCCATTTAACAGAGGGTGGAATCTCACCTGCCGGAGCGGTGTTGGGCAACCCGATCCAGTTGTTGAAAATCCAGGGCAGGGAAGAGGCCACCACGGCACCAACACCAATGAAAAAAGTCTGCGCCGCAAAACCTGAGGTACGCTGATCTGAGGGAAGTAGATCTCCCACCAAAGCCCGGAACGGTTCCATGGAAATGTTGATGGAGGTATCCAGGATCCAGAGCATGCCGACGGCCATCCAAAGCACGGAGGCATTGGGCATGATAAGGAGGGAAAGCGAGGCTAGCAAAGCCCCTACCATGAAAAAGGGTTTCCGACGCCCCCAGACGGGGCTCCAGGTGCGGTCACTCAGGTACCCGATGATGGGCTGCACCAATAAACCGGTGACAGGAGCCGCAAGCCAGTAAAGGGCGATCTCAGTTCCTCCCAGCGTTTCGAATATCCGGCTCACGTTGGCGTTCTGCAACGCGAACCCAAATTGTATTCCCATAAACCCGAAACTCATGTTCCAGATTTGCCAAAAACTTAGGCGGGGTTTGGCTTGCGCCTGTACTACTTGTGCCATGGGCAATGGGTTAGATATGAATGTTTGTTTGTGTAGTAGGTTCTGTTTTTAGCTTAATTTCAGGAAAACAGGCTAAAAGGTTAATACCTAAATTAAACCAATTACACCTCAAGTTTTGAACCCGATAAGTGTTTTATTTCTTCTGTAACAGGAAAATATGCGCACTCAAAGGAGCCAGGGTGATACTGGTTTTCACCGATGGCTGTAAAAACAGGGGCGGCGTATCTGCCAACAAATCCTGCAAAATAAACGAGCCTTTGTCTTCCACTCCCATGGCAGCCAGTGCGGCAGAAGGCAGAGTTAAGGAATAATCGGCACCTTGGCGGTTGAAGTTTACCAGGACTAAAACCTGCTCCTCTGCTGTGTGACGAAGATAGGCATATACCCCGGCCGGGGCAGTTCCTTCCTGGGCCGTAAGTGCGTAGAACTTTCCTTTTTTAAGTGCTTCGCGGCTGGTACTCAGGTTCAGGAGTTTGCCGTAGTAGTCGCGTAAGTTTTTCTGGTCCTCGGTGAGTTTGGCTCCGTCAAATTTGCCCCCGTTCATCCAGGCCTGGTGCGTGGGAACGCCCCAGTAGTCGAAGATGGTGGTGCGGCCGTCTTCGCCCTGGAATCCTTCGTGACCTTTGCCGGGTTCCCCAACTTCCTGCCCAAAATACACCATTACCGGACCGCTTCCTAAAGTGGCGCTTACGGTCATGGCCGGAACCGCCGCCCACGGTGTACCTGCAAACTGGGGAGAGGCAATGCGTTGCTCATCATGGTTTTCCAGGAACCGCAACATGTGGTTGGAGATTCCCTGGCTTTCTTCGCGCCAAACTTTGGTGATCTCAGCGGTGTTGCCCTGGCCTTTGTTTTCCATCAGGCGGCGCAACGCGTCATACAGCCCTACTTTGTCATAGAGGTAGTCAAAGCCTCCGGTTTTGATGTAGTTGCGGTATTCTTTGGGGTTGTAGATCTCGGCAATGAACGTAATACCGGGGTGTTTTGCCTTCACCTGCGGAATAACCCAAGCCCAAAACTCTACCGGCACCATCTCGGCCATGTCACAGCGGAAACCGTCTACACTTTTGCCTGCCCAGAACAGTAGGACGTCGCGCATCTTGTTCCAGGTGTCAGGCGTGGGGGTGAAGTGCTTGGTTCGGTTGTTCTGGTAGTCTACACCGTAATTTAGTTTCACGGTTTCAAACCAGTCATCTATACTGGGGGAGGCGCTGAATACATCGTTGCCCGTAGCCTTGGCCGGAGTCTCCTTGAACTTGCCGTCTTCCTGCGGACCGCGGTTAGCACCACTTAAAGGATTGTAGGTAGCGGGCACCTGAAGGGTCTGCCCCGGAATGTAATAGAAGTTGTTGTTCGGCTTGAAGGAGACAGATTTATCGTCTTGGCTCCCAAAGTCTTCTACCCCGGCAGGTTTCGCGTCTGATACATAGAAACGGGCCACGTGGTTGGGTACAAAGTCTATCAGCACCTTCAGACCGTTGGCATGCGTGCGCTGCACCAAAGCCTCAAACTCCGACATCCGCTTGCGCACATCGGTGGCTAGGTCTGGGTTCACGTCATAGTAATCCTTGATGGCATACGGTGAGCCGGCGCGTCCTTTCACCACATCGGCATCGTCTAAGGCTACGCCGAATTTGGTGTAGTCCGTCAGGACAGCATGCTCAATCACGCCGGTGTACCACACGTGCGTGGCTCCCAGTTTTTTGATCTCCAGCAGAGCGGTGGCCGAAATGTCGTTAAACTTGCCCACGCCGTTTTCCTGCACCGTGCCATAGGTTTTGTTGGTGGCTTTCCGGTTTCCGAACAGGCGTGTCATCATCTGGTAAATGACCAGTTTATTGTCCTGTACTTCTTCCGGGGTTGTATTAGGGTCAGGGGTAGAGGTAGTCATGGTAGGAACCGATGCTTTTGTACCCGAAGTACTGGTGGAAGTAGGGGCGGAGGAGGTACAAGCTCCCGCCAAAGCCGCCAACAGCACGCAGGAAAGTAAAAGGCGTTTGTCTTTAGTTTGTATCATGTAGCTCGAGTTGATCACAATGGCAGCTTAGAATTTGTTTCCGTTTGGGGCTTGTTTTCGGAAAACAGGCCCCAAACGAAAGTTATTAAGGGTGAAAGTTGACCTAGGCAAGTTGATGCGCAAACTCGCCTTTGGCGTTCGCCTCAATGGTTTGCGGTTGATCAAACACATTCAGGGTTATTTCCTTGGAACCCTGGTTCTCAATGGTCACACTTTCCTTGGTTACCTTGATGTTGAGCAGGTGTCCTCTGAACCGTATTTTAAAGGAATAAGAAGTCCAGCTGGAGGGGATGAACGGGTTGAAATGCAGTTGGTTATCACGCACGCGCATTCCCCCGAAGCCCTGTACCACGCTCATCCAGGTACCAGCCATACTGGTGATATGGCAGCCATCCTCGGTGTCGTTGTTGTAGTCATCCAGATCAAGACGGGCGGTGCGCAGGTAGAACTCATAGGCACGTTCCTCGTCGCCTAATTTGGCGGCCAGAATGGCGTGCACGCACGGAGAAAGAGAAGACTCATGTACGGTGCGCGGCTCGTAGAAATCAAAGTTCCGGCGGATGGTCTCAATATCGTACCGGTCCTCAAACAGGTAAATGCCTTGGAGCACATCGGCTTGTTTGATGAACACCGAACGCAGGATTCTATCCCAAGACCATTTCTGGTTCAAGGGGCGGTCAGCCGGATCAAGGTCTTTCACCAGGGTCTGTTCTTTGTCAAGGAAGCCGTCTTGCTGTAGGAAGATCCCCAAGTCTTTGTCCTGGGCATAGTACATGTTGTCAATGACATGCTGCCACTTCCTGGTTTCCCTAGCTTCGTCCAGATTAAGTTTTTTCACCAGTTCCTGGTAACGCGCAGGATCTGTCTCCTGAACGTGCTGCAACGCTTTGAGCGTGTATTCCAGGGTCCAGGTAGCGATGGTGCTGGTGTACCAATTGTTGTTGACGTTGTTCTCGTACTCGTTGGGGCCGGTAACGCCCAGCATCACGTACTGGTTCTTAGCCGCTGACCAGTTCACGCGCTGTGCCCAGAAGCGGGAAATTCCTACCAGCACTTCCAACCCATATTCGGCCAGGTAGCTGTCGTCACCGGTATAGCGGATGTAGTCATGGATGGCGTGGGCAATAGCTCCGTTCCGGTGGATTTCCTCAAAGGTGATTTCCCATTCGTTGTGGCACTCCTCGCCATTCATGGTCACCATGGGGTATAGGGCCGCGCCTCCGGTAAAACCTAGTTTCTGGGCATTTTCAATGGCTTTCTCCAGATGCTTGTACCGATACACCAAGAGGTTGCGTGCAATCTGCGGATCGGCGGTGGCCAGGTAGAAGGGCAGGCAGTAAGCCTCGGTATCCCAATAAGTAGTTCCGCCGTATTTCTCGCCGGTAAAACCTTTCGGGCCGATGTTCAGGCGCTCGTCTTCGCCGGTGTAAGTTTGGTTTAGTTGGAAAATGTTGAACCGGATACCCTGCTGGGCCGTGGCATCTCCTTCGATCACGATGTCGCTCTCTTCCCATTTTGCGGCCCAAGCAGCGGCCTGTTCCTGCAGCATTATCTCAAAGCCTTTTCCTACCGCCGCAGCAAGGACCTTTTTGGTGTTTTCCAGCAGGTCTTCTTTGGGGTGGTTCTCAGAAGAAAGGTTCGCCGCGAATTTATAAAGAACGATTTCCCTGTTTTCTGAAACGGGTAGCTCAAAGGTAGAAGCCACGTATTTGGAACGCTCAATTGGAGAAGCCTGCACGGCTACTTCCTGACCGTTCTGCGTCACGAAGAACTTCTGGCCGGTGCACACGTGGAAGAAGGTTTTCTTGGTCTCGGCAATCAGATACCCTTCCGAAGGTTGGGCTTCCTGCAGTACCTCGTTCCAGAACTTCTCATCGTAGTTAGAATCGGCGTTTTTAATGTCGGCGTCTACGTACGGTGTGAGGGTAAGCGTTCCGCTGAAGTTTAGCGGAGTGAAGCTGTAGCGGATGGCCCCAACTTCATCGTCCACGATGCTGGTGAACCGCTTGGCGTGTATGCTTACCTGTTTGCCGCTGGGCATTTGAGCCGTGAAAGAACGTTCCAGCCAACCCTCGCGCATGTTCAGTTCGCGACGGAATTCCAGAACCTGGCACTGGTTTAAATCAAGAGTCTCACCGTCTACCTGCACGTCAATCCCGATCCAGTTGGCGGCGTTCAGTACCTTGGCGAAGTACTCAGGGTAGCCATTTTTCCACCAGCCCACGCGGGTTTTGTCTGGGTAGTACACACCGGCCACGTAGTTTCCCTGCAGGGTTTCGCCGGTGAACGCCTCCTCGAAGTTAGCGCGCTGGCCCATGCGCCCGTTCCCCAAACTGAAGACACTTTCTGAAATCTGGTTATACTCTGGATGGAAACCCTCTTCAATGATGGACCATTCATCAACGGTTAGATATTGTTTCATAATAGTTTGTATCAAGTATCAAGACACACGTATCTAGACTTATTTATTTCTATCGTTCTGTTGCTACTGCTTTGTTTAGAGGCCGATTTCTGGAAACCACCCTCCAAACAGAATTACTTCTATTACTTCTTCGTCCCCCTCTAAAGGGGAGAGAGGGATGATTCTCAAGCCGATTATGGCGTTCTAGAAAATCTTCTTGTAATGCCTTTGGCTGTTGCTTTTTAGTTCTTTTAACGGCTTAGTTATCCCCCAACTCCCTTCGAAGGGTGACAAAAATTCCTTCTGATTTCAATAATGTTTTAAGGCCGATTTCTGGATAACAGCCTTAAAACAAACTAGGCTTTTTGCTCCAGGGAATGTAGACGTTCAACGGTTATCTCTGTCATGTCTTTCACCACAATATCTGCCTGGGTGAGCACTTCTGGCTGGCCTACGCCAACGCACAGCATGCCTCCGTTTTTGGCGGCTTCTACCCCGGCAACAGCATCTTCAAACACCACACATTCGGTAGGGAGGACGCCTAAGGCTTCGGCTCCTTTCAGGAACACTTCAGGATCTGGTTTTCCGTTGATGACGTGGCGGCCGTCTATGATGGCATCAAAGTAGGGGAGAAGGTTGGTGCGTTCCAGAATGAGCTGAGCGTTTTTACTGGCCGACCCTAGGGCTATTTTGATACCTTCGGCTTTCAAAGCTTGCAGGAAATCTTCCACGCCAGGCAGAATTTCGGCTGGGGTCATTTTAGCAACATCCTGCAGATACTCGGTGTTTTTCAGTTCGCAGAGGGCCAGCATTTTCTCCTGTTCCATAGTTTGATTGCCAATCTCCAGAATGATCTCCAGAGAGCGCACCCGACTCACACCTTTAAGGCGTTCGTTGTCGTGCTCGGAGAAATCTATGCCCAGGGTTTGGGCCAGTTGGCGCCAGGCTTTAAAGTGGTACACGGCCGTGTCTACCAGTACTCCGTCTAAATCAAAAAGGCAAGCTTTGATGGTGCTCATACGTGTCTTTCGTTTTTATGCTGTTTTGGGGGAATCAGGTTAAAAATAGGTTACTTCTGTAGCTCTAACACCAGGGCGGTCTTAGCCGGAATACTGATGCTGGTTAAGTTATTTAGGGTTGTGCCGGTTAGAACATTCTGGGCTTTGGAGAACCCGGTGAGGCGTTCTGCGTACCGTTCGGTTTTCATAGTTGCTTCTTTGTCAGTGCTGTTGGTTGCTACCATGACGGTTTTACTTTCATCATAGCGGAAGTACACATAGAGGCCTTCCTGGGGCACAAACTGCATGAATTTACCGGAGTGCAGAGCGGGAGTGTTCTTGCGGTAATTAGCCAGTTTCTTTACGAAGTTGAAGGCATCATTCTCTCGCTCGTTCCGGCCCGCTGACGTGAATTTGTTTTCTTTGTCACCAGCAAAACCGCCGGGGAAATCTCTCCTTACCTCAGCATCTGAAGGGTCTTTGAAGTTCTTCATCAGGATTTCGGTGCCGTAGTAGAGCGAGGGAATGCCGCGCGTGGTGAGCAGCCAGGTCAGGCCCATCTTGTACTTGTCCAGGTCTTCGCCGATGACAGAGAAATACCGGTTCATGTCATGATTGTCCAGGAAGGTGACCAGCTTCATGGGATCCTGGTAAACGGCATCCAAAGCCAGAACCTGGTGCACTTTGCTCACGCCTTCGTCCCAACCGAATTTCTGGTTCAAGGCATCGTTCATGGCGTTGAATAACACAAAGTCAAGGGTGCCGGGTTGGTTGCTTTTGAAGGGGAAGCTGATGTTGTTGCGCGTGAACCGGGCCTGCGCCACCACGTTGTTCACCCAGGATTCCCCGAAAATGTGAATGGAAGGGTACTCGTCCAACAGAGCCTGGTTGCAGTCGTTCATGAACTGGTCATCGTTGTACATGTAGGTATCGATGCGCCAGGCATCCACCCCGAAGTGCTCTACCGTCCAGAGGGCGTGCTGAATAAGGTAGTTTGCCACCAGCGGGTTGTTCTGGTTCAGGTCGGGCATGAAGGGGGTGAACCAGCCGTTCATCATCACCGTCCAGTCTGCCTTGGAGCCGTTGGGGTCAATGATGGGCTGGAACTTGTGCGAGGTGTTGGTATAGGTGGGGAACTGGTGTACCCAGTCTTTGGAAGGCTGATCTTTGATAAACCAATGGTTAATGCCCACATGGTTGTACACCGCGTCCTGCACCACTTTCATGCCTTTGGCGTGCGCAGCCTGGATCAGTTTCTTGTAGGCCTCGTTTCCGCCTAGGCGCTTGTCAACGGCATAATGGTCAGTGAAGGCGTAGCCATGGTAGGCGCTCCGCATCTGGCCGCCTTCATCGGTGAGGGGCTGGTTGTTTTCAATGATGGGGTTGAGCCAAAGCGCGGTCACGCCCAGTTCCTCAAAGTAATTCAGGTGATTCTGAATTCCCTGTATGTCTCCGCCGTGGCGCAAAAACGGATTGTTCCGGTCAGCGGAAGGGTCGGCCATGTCCTTGAACTTGTCGTTTTTGGGGTCACCGTTGGAAAAGCGGTCGGGTAGCACCAGGTACACGAAATCGGCGGAGGTGATTCCCTGGGCTTTGGCTTCCTGGGTGCGGGCCTTCAGTTCGTACTTGCGGGTAAGTTTTTGGTTTCCGTTTCGGCCCGTGATGGTGAAAGAACCGGGTTTCGTGTCAGGGGCGATGGTCAGATCCAGAAAGGCATAGTTGGGGTTTTCTACCTTTTGGGTTTTCACCAGTTGTACCCCAGGGTATTCTATGGAATAGGAGTAGGTGCCTGCATTAGGGCCGTACACCAACAGCTGTAGGTTTTGGTTTTTCATGCCCACCCACCAGAATGTTGGATCAATGCGGGTGATCGCTGCTTTTTTCTGGGCGTGGGTGGTAAGTGAAAGCAATAAAATGCCTATCAAAGCAAGTCCATTGGCAAAGGCAAGGGAAATGGCTTGGTGCTTCATGTTTGGTCTTTTCAGGTTCTAAGTTTGCCTTGGTTGGCAAGTCTAGCGTTTTGTTATTTGTTAAATAGGAAGGCCTTTCCTGCCAGGTTCCTTCTGATTTCTGAATTCAGGCCGTTTTCAAGAAATCGGCCCGAAAACGATTTACTTAAACTCTCCGTCCGCTTGTTTTACCTGCATTTTCTGGTAAAAAGATTTCAGTTTAAGCCTTATTTTGGGAGAGTAATCCTCCTGAGTCAGAAAGAAGCCTTAAATCAGGCCTTTTCTGCTCTTGTTTTCCCTGCTTCGGCCTGCATTTTGTTCAATTTATTTTGCAATATTGTTAATATTGTAAAATCATGAAGGTAAATCTACGCTTTTTTAATTAAGAAATCGATTTCTTAGATTTATAAATGCCAAATTATGAAAAGAACTAAAGGGGCACTATTCCTCTTTTTGCTGTTAGTGCTATGTGCTTTACACGTTGAGGCTCAGGTTACTATTGAAATCCGGAAGGTGCCCGCAAAGACGCCACCCTCTGATACGCTGTACCTGGCCGGGAACGTGAACAACTGGAAGACCCGGTCCGCTTCCTTTGCCTTCCGGAAGGCTGCCAACAACCGGTACTATCTCACGCTTCCCCCGAGGGAAGGAGAACTGGAGTATAAGGTTACCCGCGGAAGCTGGGAAACCGGAGAAACGTTGGCCAACGGGGCCGGTAGGGGGAATAGGTTTTACCAAGTCAAACCGGGGAAAGACACCGTGCGTATAGAAGTAGAAAACTGGCAAGATAATTTTCCTACCGCTACGAAAACCCACACCGCTACCCCAAACGTCAAGATTTTGAGTAATGAGTTCTGGATGCCTCAGCTCAAAAGGTCGCGCCGTATCTGGCTTTACCTGCCGCCCAACTATGCCTCTTCAGACAAGAAATATCCCGTGTTGTACATGCACGATGGCCAAAACCTGTTCGATGCCTTTTATGGTTTCAGCGGAGAATGGGGTGTAGATGAATCCCTGAACCAGATGTTCCAGTCCGAGGGGCAGGAGGTGATTGTGGTAGGCGTTGACAACGGTGGCGAAGAACGCATGAACGAGTACTCGCCATGGAAGAATGCAAAACACGGCGGCGGACAAGGAGATGCCTACGTTGATTTCCTGGTACAGACCCTGAAGCCGTACATCGATAAACATTACCGGACGTTAACCGGGCCTGAGCACACGGGAGTAGCCGGCAGCTCCATGGGTGGTTTGATTTCAATGTATGCGGCCCTTAAATATCCGCAGGTGTATGGCAAGGCCGGCGTATTTTCCCCAGCTTTCTGGGTGGCTCCGCAGGTGTATGACTATGCCGCCAAAACCAAGCCTTCAAAAGATCTGAAATTGTGCCTGGTTGCCGGGGCCAAGGAAGGGAAGGAGATGGTGCCAGACATGGCCCGTATGCGGGACCTTTTGGTAAAACAGGGCTTAAAGCCGTCTTCCTTGAAATATCAGGTTCACGCAGATGGCGAGCACAAAGAGTCGTTCTGGCAAAGGGAGTTCCCAGATGTTTTCCGGTGGTTATTTTCTAACTAGAAGGTAGTAGCCGTTGAAATTAAAAGAGGTGGGCTTTGGGAATGTTTTACTAAAACAGACCCAAAGCCCACCTCTTTTAATTTTAGATGGAAGTAGGAAGCGCCGGAGAAGCTTCGCCCACTTTTTTTAATGGTTGGTTTCTCCCGTTGTGGTGGTAGTGGTAGTGTCTTCCAGGTTCAGGGAGTCAAGGCCACCATCAGCGCCTTCTACCATGTCCTCGGTGGTGGTGTTGCCGGTTTTCTCGGCCGCTGGTTTGTCACCTCCGCAAGAAGAGAAGATGCCCCCCACCAAAGACAGGGCCATCAGGTTTGTCATAATGATCTTTTTCATAGCTAGCATAGTATAGTTGTTTTCTTTTCCCTGAAAAGTACGTAAGCTTTGTACGTACTTTAGGCAAATGAGGAGGAAACCATCTTTGGGCCCGTTGGGGGCACAGATGTTCGGTTCCTGCCACGGGAACCCGGAAGTGTTCTGGAGTTCATTCCCATCCTTTCAAATTTTAGGAATGACCTTTTAGGTTTCATCTACCTGATTCAACCCTGAGAGCTAGGAATTGGATCACAAAAAAGGCATTTGAAAAATTTATATTGGACTTTAGCGCTAGGACCTATGGCAAACCGACCCGGCATCTTCCCCACTTTCTTTATTTCAGGTTTTGAGTGTTCCACCTTCCTCTGGAAAGATAAAAAACGCCGCAACCTGGTCCAGGAAACCCAACATGACTTGTTTGTGGAGCAGGACTACCAAATCCTCCGCAAGCTGGGGATAGCGGTATCCCGCGAGGGCATTCCCTGGCCCCTGGTTGACACCGCTGGGAGGTATGATTTCTCCGTTATAGATCCTATGATTGAGGCTATGAGGAAGCAAAAGATTCTGCCCATCTGGGATCTTTGCCACTACGGTTACCCCGATGACCTTGATCCCTTCTCCGAGGAGTTCACCCAACGATTCGCTTCTTACTGCCGGGCCGCCGCTGAATACGTGGTGCCCAAACTACCAGGGCCATACTTCTTCACGCCAATAAATGAGATCACCTTCTTTTCTTTCTGCGGAGGCGAATGGGGGTGGGTGGCCCCTTACAAGAACACCAAAGAAGACCGGTTAAACCTTCGGGTTGCCCTCTGCAAAGCCGCCATTGCCGGAGTAAAAGCCATCAGGGAAGTGGTGCCCGAGGCCCGCATGGTGCACATTGATCCGCTGGTACAGGTGGTAGCGCCCAGAGACCGGCCTGATCTGCAGGAAGCCGCCCATCATGAAACCTACGTGGATACCTTTCTGGCCTGGGACATTATTTCCGGCAAAGAACACCCAGAATTAGGTGGCTCACCCGAGATCCTGGACATTGTGGGAGCCAACAATTATTCCTTCGGGCAGATGGAATACCGGGAGAAGGGTCCGCACGCCGCCTTGCCCCCTGATGATGACCGCATCAAACCGCTCTGCGACCTCATGCACCTGGTTTGGGAACGCTACAAGCGTCCTATGATCATCGGGGAGACCAGTGGCCTTAAAGACGGCCGGGAAGACTGGCTGCGCGATGTGATGGACGAGTCGTTGGCTGCGGTAGACGCGGGTATTGATCTACACGGCGTCTGCTTGTTCCCAGCCGTAGACATGCCCGACTGGCACACCGGCGAGTGGCTGCACAACGGCATCTGCGATCTGGAACCTGAAAATGACCTCCTTAAACGGATTGAGTGCGAACCCTACATAGCTGAATTGCGCCGTTGGCAGAAAGAACTGAACCGGGTAACCACCCTGGACGAAGACCCTTTCAACGATCCTGTGGAATTGCAGGATGTCATTGATGCGGCCAAAAGGCTAAAGAAGCAACCTGATAAAAATTGGCATTAGCCAAACTGTTTTTTACCGGTGAACGGCTTTTTAAATCTTCAACCAGATTATCTTTTTGGGTCTGTTTTCCAGAATTACCTCATAAACCGAAAGGTTTGATTGTCTTCAATCAGTTTGGTATGGTTTTCCAAACACCCCCTGCAAAAAGGGATAAAAAGAGAAGGCTGTTCATCCAGGAACAGCCTTCTCTTTTTGAAATTATTAAAAATTTACCGGGCAACCATCATGTGTTTTGAAGCGGCCGTTCTTCCATTTACGATCAAGGTATAGACGTAATTACCGGCAGGTAAGTCATTGCCACTCATCTGTAATCTGCCCTCAGCAGGAGCGGGAATGGTTTTCATTAGTTTTCCAGAAACTGCTTCATAAACATTTATTTGGGCGCTTGCCCCAGGTGGTATAGTGTACCGGAACGTGGTGGCCTGATTAAAAGGGTTCGGATGGTTTTGTTCCAGCAGAATACCTGATTTATTTACGTCTAGATAGGTTTTAGCCCCAGCGTTTGACTCTAGCTGCGAAATCCTCTCAGTTAAGGATGTAATCGTTTCCTGTTGTTCCTGAATCGCTTTGATGAGCAATGGAACCAACTCCGTGTAATTCACCGCTTTCAGGGAAATGGTTTCCTTTTCCGCTTTCGGTTGCATGGCTTTAAGGTTCATCTCCTTCTTGTCAGGGTATTCCATGAGGGAGGCATTTGTTGAAATCTCTTCCTGATCTACCACTTCATGTCTTGATTCCCTGACCAGATCCGGTAACACTTTTTCTACCTCTTGGGCCAGTAAACCATAGTGGTTTCCTTTTGGAAGGTTGAGCTTGGCGTAAACAGCATCATCCTTGAATTCATACTTTTTAGGTTTGAGCTGGTTAACCAAGCTTAGTGCGTTTTCTACCTCCTGCACATTTTTCTTCATGTTTTGATCGCTGCTTTGGAAGGAACCGAAGCTGGAGATTTGTCCTTCGAAAACAGCGGCGTAGGTGCCGTTTGTAGTGGAGGCAAATAAACCTGTACCGTCTAAAGAAGTGAAATAACCACCGGTTCCTTCAAAGCCTCTTCCATAAACGCCCGCCCCCTTGGAGCTTGATCCAAAGACGCCCCACCCGGAATTGGTGATTCCATGAACTCCATAGACATCTCCTGAGCCATAAATTCCGGTGTGTGCTGATTGGGCATATACCCCATAGCTATTTCCTATCGCACTTACCCCAATATAACCCGCATAAGTATGTACTCCTGTCCCATTTTTGCCGGCAATGCTGAAAACACCAATTCCAGAGTCAGTAGTTGATTCAGCTTGAATGGCATAAGCAGATCCTTTTGTTAGAATTCCGTTGGTGTTAGATTGTCCAATGACCTGCAACCTGTAAAAAGGAGTGAGCTCAGTGGTGCCCAAGGCAACATTCCCGTTGACCATCAATCCATTATGAGGAGGGGTTTGGTTGTAACCCACACTTACGCCCCCGTTTTTGTGGACCAACAATTTGGTGGAATTATTGACCAATACCCGCAAAGGGTCTTCTCGGGCAGGACTGTTGATGTAAAGTTTGGCATTTGGGGTACTGGACCCAATGCTGACTAACCCGAAGGCATTGATCCGCATACGCTCCTGATTATTGGTGAAGAACCGAAGGTGCACTCCGTTTGTGGTCCCCAACTTAGCTGTGCCCGCGTTGCTGTTACCGGCTAAACTCCAATAGGGGGTGGTGCTCTGGGCATTAGCCTCACCAAGGAGGAGCAATGTGAAAAGAGAGAGTAAGGTTTTCTTCATGGTTTTGGGTCTGTTCTGAAAAATGGACTGGTAAACGCAGGAAAACAGAAAAACCTGTATTGAATTAATGCTTTACAGGAGGTGGGAGGGTCTTGAGTTAATGGATTTATGCCTTATATAAAGGTATTATTATAAGAAGAAAATACTATACAGAAATAACCTATTCGTCCCAGCAGGATAGATTATTTTGATTTAAGGTAAACCTCTTTTAGCCTGCAACTTATAGGTTAAGGTGAGTCATTTACTTAATTACAGGTAATAGCCAATCTCAAGATTTAACCGGCAGAGGAAAGGAAGTATAGGTATCGATTTAACTATAAACTTTGTGCTGCCTTAGGTACTAAAAAGGCTGTTCTTCCAGGGAACAGCCTTTTCCTTGTTTTAAAAATTCAATCAACTTACCGTGTTACCATCATGTGTTTGGAGCCAGCCATTTTCCCGTTGACAGTCAGCGTATAGATGTAATTTCCAGCGGGTAAGTCACTGGTGTTCATCTGCACTTTGCCTTCAGTAAGAGCAGGTACGGTTTTGAGCAGTTTTCCGGAATTTGCCTCATAAACGTGGATCTGAGCCAAAGCTCCAGGTGGGATTCTGTACCGGAACGTGGTGGTTTGGTCAACCGGGTTGGGATGGTTCTGCTCCAGCCTGATGTCCGAGATATTAGCACCCGATGAATTTTGATTTCCTTTTCTTGGGGAAGCCTCTAATTGGGCCACCCTTTCTGAGAGCAGGGAAATGGTTTTCTGTTGTTCCTCCATGGTCTGTTGTTGCTCTTGCATGGCTTTGATCAGCAAGGGAATCAACTCAGTGTAGTTCACTCCCTTCAAAGTGATGCTTTCTTTTGGGATTTCTTCTCCCTGTATGTTTTTGTTGATTTTGCCATCGGCTGCAAGCCTCTTGCTTCCATTACTTGTTTCCTTTAAGTAAAGCGGCGCCTCTTTAACTAAATCAGGGAAAGCTTTTTCTACGTCCTGGGCCACTAACCCATAGTGGCTTCCTTCGGGCAGTCGCAGCAGGGCATATTTGCCGTCTTCCCGGAATTCGTATTGCACGGGTTTTAATTTGTTTAAGAGCGTAAGGGCGCTACCTATAGGCTGCACATTTTTCTTGAGGTTGCCGTCACTGGCAGCAAAGGAATTGGATAAGAAAATGTCACCTTCAAAAACTGCGGCATATTGGCCTTCTTCGGTACTGGCATAAAGTCCGTTGCCGGAAGTAGATAGAAACCAGCCCCCATAGGAATTGTCACTGAATCCGGCAACGCCATTCCCTTGCTCGCTGATGCCCATCACTCCATACAGATCTCCATTTCCAACCACACCAATGAAACCAGATTCGCCCACCACTCCAAACGACCCAATCTCCTGGGCTCCTCTTCCTTCTACTCCCGTGCGGCCACTTCCAAAGACGGCCGTGCCGAAAGTTTGCGATGCTTCTGCCCACAGGCCTGAGGCTTGTCCGCTGGTGTAAATGCCTACTCCCAGACTAGAGTCATTAACCACCTGTAGTTTGTTCACCGGAGAAAAGATTGTGGTGCCTATGTTTACTTTTCCTTGTACAAAAAGGCCATTAGCAGGGGGAGTGGTGCTTAGCCCCACACTCAACCCGCCATTTCTATGTCCCAGCAGCTTGGTAGAATTATTCACCAGTATCCTTAACGGGTCTTGGCTGGCGGCACTATTTATCTGGAGCCTGGCCGTTGGGTTTGCTGTGCCGATGCCCACTAAGCCCTGGGCGGTAAGGCGCATTCGTTCATTATTGTTGGTGTAAAGCCGGAGGTGAACTCCATTGGTGGTACCCAGTTTAGCGGTTCCTGCGTTGTTGTTACCGGCCAGACTCCAGAAAGGGGCGGTGTTCTGGGCATTAGTACTCCATCCTATCATGAACAGGAAAAGAAAAGGAAGTAAAAGCTTCTTCATGGGATTTACTTGTTTGAAAAAAGAAAACTGAAGGGGAAGCGGCAGGAAAGTTTCTGGAAAAGGGTATTTACCAGATGCTTTTCAAGAGGGAAGGAGGAGCCTGTAAGAAAGTTGCAAGTTCATTAACCACCTGGTGGTAGTTTCCCACGGCGCACTGAGTTTGCCAGATTGGCATTTGAGGAAGGTATGCTTTACCCCTTGGTAATCAATAGTGTACTGCTCTGTGCTGGAGCGTACCGGAGGTTTTTCCAAAAGAAGAAACCTTGTCTTGCCTTTAGCTAAAATAAGGTTTTACGCTTCTTTGGGCAAGGTTTTTTAAATCTATTCTGAAGCTTAGTACTCCGTCAGAAGGTAAGGCCAAGCAAGTTTGGAGAGTGCAAGGAGTTTTGATTCCTGATTATAAAACAAAAAGCCCGAAGGAGTAACCTTCGGGCTTTTATGAAATTGAGGGTATGTAGAATTATGCCACAGGCACACGCTCTAGTTCTTTCCAGGCAAGGGCGGCAGCGCCCATCACGGCAGTATTGTTCAAACCTAAGCCAGAAGGCAAGATCTTCACTTTCCCTTTGAAAATGCTCAAGAGGTTTTTCTCCATGTGGTAACGTACCGGGTCAAACAGGAACTCCTCGGCGCGGGTCAATCCACCGAAAAGGAAGATCGCCTCAGGGCTAAGGTGTGCTACGGTGTCAGCTAGTTTCATGCCCAGAACTTTACCGGTGTACTCAAAGCAATCAATCGCGATTTTGTCTCCGCGTTTGGCCGCCTGGGTAATCATCTCGGCAGTGAGGTCATTGAAGCTTACGCCGCGCAGTTCGCTGTAATCGGTATAATCGGCGAGAAATTTGTAGACAGTACGTTTGATTCCGGTGGCCGAAACATAGGTTTCAAGACAGCCGCGACGACCGCAACCGCACACACGGCCACTGCCTTTCACGTTCACCAAAGTGTGGCCTAGTTCGCCGGCGTTGCCATCATGGCCGTACACCAACTCGCCGTTCACCACAATGCCGCTACCCAGGCCTGTGCCCAGGGTAACCACCACAAAGTTCTTCATGTTCTTGGCACCGCCGTAAATCATCTCTCCAATGGCCGCCGCATTGGCATCGTTGGTCAGGTACACCGGAAGCTTGAAATAGGAGTGAAGCAATTCCACTAGGGGAACAGAGCCGTGCCATTTCAGGTTTGGGGCGTTCTCAATGGTACCGGTGTAGAAGTTACCGTTGGGGGCACCCACACCTACACCAATCACCGTGGCTTCGTCTTCAATTTTCTTGTACTTCGCTTGCACATCGCTGTAAAGAATGCGCAGGAAATCATGTACGGTTTCTCCCTCGGTAGTAGCAAGCTCGCCTTGGGCTAAGATGATGCCATCGCGGTCAATAAATCCAAATTTGGTGTTTGTGCCACCGATGTCAATGCCTAAAATTACGTCCTTCATGAGAGTTAGTAGAGATTGGTGCGGGTAAAAGGCACGAGGTCCACATGGAAGTCGTGCGGTTGATTTTTTAATAGGGTGGAAACTTAAGAATAAACCTCCATTTTGCCAAATATTCAGTTCTGCCGGGCTCTTTTATCATTCCCCTAGAACGAACATCGCGGTAAATAGCCGTATCCTCCGCAAAAAGCACTTCAAATCTACTTTGTCTTTCATTTCCAATTGAAATCAAGTTTGTTTGAAGCAAAAGGAAGTTCATGAGAGTTGGCTTGTTTCAGATCCGGGGTTTTAGGCTGGTTTTTAGAAAATGGCCATCAAGCAAGGAAAAGGTTGGTTAAAACTTAAAAGTACCCTTAGAGTAGTTCAGCAAACCAGGGGCTCAGACCCCTATAAAGCGTTTCTGAGCCGTTTTGGTGAAAGTGTCTGATTCCTGGAAACTGAGTTCTGGCGGAGCTAAATTGCTTCTGGGCTGCTAAGGGTACCTCTGAAAGCCTAGAGGTTGTTTTTACCTGAGGAATGGTTTGGTTTTGGGCCCATTTTTCGGATTTTACCTTGAAATCTACCTTTGGAAATCGTTTTCGGGGTAAAAAGGACCACCTTCTAAAGTTGACTTTCTTATTGGGTTAAAAAGCGTAAGAAATAATTAAATCGGCACTATATTTCAGGCGAAGACGCTAGCAAAAGCGGGTAAAATTTGGTATTTTTGCACGTTAATAATCCATCGAAAACTCAATGAGTGACATCGAACAAAACAACATGACCGCCTATTCCGCAGACAGTATCCAGGTACTTGAAGGCTTGGAGGCGGTGCGTAAACGGCCCGCCATGTATATTGGCGATATCGGCATCAAAGGTCTCCATCACCTGGTGTGGGAGGTAGTAGACAACTCAATAGACGAAGCCCTTGCCGGGCACTGTGACGAGATCAGCGTCACCATCCATACAGACAATTCTATTTCGGTTTCAGACAACGGTCGGGGTATTCCCGTCGATTTCCACCAGAAGGAAGGACGTTCTGCCCTTGAGGTGGTAATGACCGTTCTTCACGCCGGGGGTAAGTTTGACAAGGATTCTTACAAAGTATCTGGTGGTCTGCACGGGGTAGGGGTTTCCTGCGTGAACGCCCTTTCTACTGACCTGCACGTGACCGTTCACCGCAACGGTAAGTTGTACGAGCAGCACTATAACATTGGTATACCAGCTTACCCGGTGCGGGAAATTGGCACTACAGACAAGAGAGGTACCACTGTACACTTCCAACCTGATGCCAGCATTTTCACCGTTACGGAATACAAATACGAGACAGTAGCCAGCCGCTTGCGGGAATTGGCGTTCCTGAACAAAGGCATCAGAATCAATCTGACCGACCTGAGGGAAGAAGTGACCCCAGGTGAATTCCTGAGCGAGTCTTTCTACTCACAAGGAGGTCTGCGTGAGTTTGTGGCCTATATTGAGGAAACCCGGGTTAACCTGATTCCTGAGCCTATCTATGTAGAAAGCGAAAAGGGCGGTATTCCGGTGGAAATTGCCTTGAACTACAACACGTCTTACACAGAGAACATTTTCTCTTACGTAAACAACATCAACACCCACGAAGGTGGTACCCACGTGGCCGGTTTCCGGAGAGCGCTAACCCGTACGTTGAAAAGCTACGCAGAGAAATCTGGGATGCTGGAGAAAGCCAAAGTGGAGATCCAGGGCGATGACTTCAGAGAAGGACTGACAGCGGTTATTTCCGTGAAAGTGCAGGAACCTCAGTTTGAAGGCCAGACCAAAACCAAACTTGGGAACTCAGACGTGATGGGTGCCGTGGATACCGTGGTGGGCGAGATTCTGAACCGTTTTCTGGAAGAGAACCCCAAAGAAGCGCGTATTATCATCCAGAAGGTGATCTTGGCGGCGCAGGCCCGTTTAGCGGCCCGCAAAGCCCGCGAGATGGTGCAGCGTAAGAACGTGATGGGTGGCTCGGGCTTACCCGGTAAACTGGCCGACTGCTCTGACTCTGACCCTGAGAACTGCGAACTGTACCTGGTGGAGGGTGACTCAGCGGGCGGATCTGCCAAGCAGGGCCGTGACCGTAAGTTCCAGGCCATTCTTCCGTTACGCGGTAAGATCCTGAACGTAGAGAAAGCGCAGGAGCACCGCATCTACGAGAACGAAGAGATCAAGAACATGATCACCGCCCTTGGCGTGAGCTTCGGGACCCCGGAAGATGAAAAGGCCTTGAACATGGCCAAACTGCGTTACCACAAAGTCATCATCATGACGGATGCGGACGTGGACGGTTCTCACATCAGAACCCTTATCTTGACCTTCTTCTTCCGGTACATGCGCGATTTGATTGACTCCGGCTATGTGTACATCGCCTTGCCGCCGCTTTACCTGGTGAAGAAAGGCAAGGAAGAGCGTTATTGCTGGACCGAGCAAGACCGTTTGGAAGCTATTGCTGAATTAGGCAAAGGAAAAGAAGAAAGCGTAGGCGTGCAGCGGTACAAAGGTCTGGGTGAGATGAACCCAGAGCAGTTGTGGGAAACCACCATGCGCCCAGACACCCGTAGCTTAAAGCAAGTGTCTGTTGAATCGGCCGCTGAGGCAGATCACCTCTTCTCCATGCTCATGGGCGATGAAGTGGCCCCTCGTCGGGATTTCATTGAACGCAACGCCAAATACGCCAAAGTAGACGTTTAGGCCCAGTTTTTGATAGTACAAAGAAAAGCCTGCTTTATGCAGGCTTTTCTGTTGCGCTTGGGCTAAGAAAGCCGTTATTTAGCAAGGCAAGAGATTCACGTACCTACACGATATTACGTAGAAAGAAGCACCGAAACGAAGAAGTTGACCACCTGGTATGAATTCAATAAAGGCATCGGAGCAAATCCGGAGAAGTAACTACATCAGCCGTGACCTTAGCTGGTTGCGTTTCAATTACAGGGTGCTGGATCTTGCGCGCAACCCGCAGACCCCCTTGTTTGATAGAATGAAGTTTCTGGCCATCACCTCGTCTAACCTGGATGAGTTTTTCATGATCAGGGTAGGTAGCTTGTACAACTACATTGACTTCGGGAAAGAGCGCGTAGACTATTCAGGGCTGCGGGAACTTCCGTTCCGGAAGAAGCTACTGGATCTGGCGCACCGCTTTGTGGGCGACCAATGCCAAACCTATGAGGAGATAAAGCAGGACTTTGACAAGCACGGCTTCAATATCTGCAAGGTAGAAGACCTCACTGAGTCTGAGCAAACCAAAGCGGCTTCTTATTTCAAGAACACGGTGTACCCGCTGCTCACGCCTATGGTGTATGACAGCTACCACGGGTTCCCGCTCATGATGAACCAACTGCTCATCTTTGCGGTGATGACTCGCACCTCTGAGGAGGAAAAACAACAGAGCCGCATAACCTTTGTGCAGATCCCCGGCAATTTGAACCGGTTTTTCGAAATCTCGCGCAAAAACAAAATCATTTTCGTGCCCATTGAGGAGGTCATCCGGTGGAACATGGACAAACTTTTCCGGAACGTGGAAATCGAATCGGTGAACCTGTTCAGGATTACCCGAAACGGTGATTTTACGCTGGAGGAAAGCGATGACATGGACCAGGACTTCGTGCACGAGGTGAAGCAGAAACTCAAAAACCGGAAGAAGGGGAGAGTGGTGCGCCTGGAAGTGGAACGTACGCCGTCTGCCGGTGTCCTGAAAATGCTCAAAGAGCGTTGGGGCATTGACAACGGAAACATCTTTTCCATTGACCGACTCATCGACCTGAAAGCGCTGTGGCAGATTGTGCGCCACCCGCATTTCGCGAACAAAATTCAGCGGCCACCTGCACCTATTCCCGCGCCCAGCCTTCCGCCCGGGGCCATGGATAATATTTTTGAGTACCTCAAGCACCATGACGTGCTGCTGCACCACCCTTACAACAGCATTGAACCCGTAGTGACTTTGCTGGAGAAAGCCGCCGAAGACCCGTATGTTCTGGGAATTAAGCAAACCATTTACCGCCTCGCGGATAACTCAAGGGTAACGGCTGCTTTGTTAAAAGCCGCCGAAAACGGAAAACACGTTTCGGCGCTGCTGGAGGTGAAAGCCCGTTTCGATGAGGAACGCAACTTGCGGGAAGGAGAGAAGCTGGAGAAAGCCGGCTGTTTTGTGATCTACGGCATCAGCAAATACAAGACGCACACCAAGATGCTCATGATCATCCGGAAGGAAGGTGAGAAGGTGACGCGGTACGTGCACATTGGCAGCGGAAACTACAATGAGTCCACCAGCCGCACCTACACCGACATCAGCTTGCTCACTACCGACGACGTGTATGGCCATGACGTGTCTGAGTTCTTCAACGTAATCACCGGACACTCATACCCGGAGAACTACGAGTACCTGATCACGGCGCCCAAAGACATGCGCCAGCAGTTGATCGAACTGATTCGGCAAGAAACCCGCAATGCAGAGTTGGGGTTGCCTTCAGGGATTGTGATTAAGATCAACTCGTTGGAAGACAAAGAAGTGATAGATGAGTTGTACACCGCTTCCCAGGCCGGGGTGCAGGTAAGGCTCATTGTGCGCGGTATCTGTTGCCTGCGTCCGGGTCGTGAGGGCCTGAGCGAGAACATTCAGGTGAGTTCCATCGTGGGTGAGTACCTGGAGCACGCGCGCCTGTTCTACTTCCATAACAGCGGAAGCCCTCAGGTGCTGGGCGGCAGCGCCGACATTATGGTGCGCAGCTTTGAGCGACGTATTGAGGCCCTGTTCTACATCGTTCACGAAGATTTGAAACGCCAGGCCATCAACATCCTGCGCTACAACCTCATGGACAACCAGAACTCCTACATCATGCGTGAAGACGGATCTTACATCAAACGGCAACCCGCCGAAGACGAAGCTCCCTTTAATATGCACCGCGAGTTCTTCCACCTGGCCACCGATGTAGAGGTGGAGGCTTGCCTGTTTTAAACCTCCAGGGCGAAATATAACCTAAACAGAAGGGCCGCTCTGCAAGTAGAGCGGCCCTTCTGTTTTACGGCTGTTTTCTAGAAATCGAGCTTAAAATGATGCTGGGTGGCACCCAGGTGTCGCTCGTAAAGCGATTGCAGAATACCGTCTTTCAACCCGATCTGCGGCACCAGCATGTTGTCTATTTTGGCCCAATTCATGGCAGATAGGTAAATCTCCGCGGCCGGAACGATCACATCGGCCCGGTCGGCGTTGAGGAGGAGCACCTTTACCCGCTCTTCCATGGAATAACTGGAAATCTGCTGAACAATTTCCTCTATCTGGTCCCGGAAAATGGGTTTGCCACTCAGTTTCCCGGCCATCTCATAGATCTTGTTGATGTTACCGCCGGTGCCAATGGCATGCGACACGTGGTGCATCCGGGCTTTCTCCGTGACCCATTCTTTCATGTACTGCCAGATTTCCATGGATTCCTCGCCCTGCATGTGCCGGATGGATCCCTGCTCAAAGGACTGCGAGGCCACTTTCATGCGGTTCACGTAGATGTTGAACTCGGTGCTACCCCCGCCCACGTCAATGTGCAGGTAGTTCTGGTTGTCCAGTTGCTGGCGGATTACCAAGTTGATTAAATCGGCTTCGGTGGTTCCGTCAATGACCTGGATGGTAAGCCCCAATTTGTCCTGGATCTCCTCAATAAGCTCGGGGGCGTTGGTGGCCGAACGCATGGCAGAGGTGGCGCAGATCATGAAGTCATGCACCTCATGCACCTGCATGATAAGGTACAGGCCGTGCAGGAGTTTAATGAACTTATCGGCTTTGGGCCGCGAGATAACGCCCGAGGCAAAAACATCCTCACCCAAGCGCATGGGGTACCGAATGTATTCCACCCGTTTGAAAAGGGTATGGTCCTCGTAGCGAAAGACATTGGATATCTGGCATCTGACCGCGTTAGATCCTATGTCTATGGCGGCAAGCTTTAGGAAAGGTTCGGTGGCTGTTGACATATGATTGTAAAACTAAAACCAAAAGCCCTAGTTTGTTGCAAAGGCATGCGGCTTTTTGGTTGTTTTCTGAAAAATAAGGTAAAAACCGGCTAGCGGGTTTTCCTCTTCGGTAGGTTTTAAAGTAGAATCTTCAGGGTTGTACTGCTCTGCAAAATAATAGTTTTGATGCATGTACTTTAGATAAATTGTGCTACCTTAGCATAAGAACGGTCTCCAGACAGGAAGGCCGTTCTTCTTTTTTAATCATTGTACTAACCCATTACTAATATGGCAACAGTATCTTACTACACCCCAGAGGGATTGCTTAAGCTCAAGGAAGAGTTACATGAACTGAAGACAAAAGGCCGTGCCGATGTAGCCCGTCAGTTGGCGGAGGCCCGTGACAAAGGGGACTTAAGTGAGAACGCCGAATATGACGCTGCCAAAGACGCCCAAGGACACCTGGAGCTTAAGATATCCAAACTAGAGGAAGTACTGGGCAACGCACGTCTCATTGACGAGTCAAACCTGGATCTGACCAAGGCGCTGATCCTTTCCAAGGTGAAGCTGAAAAACCTGAACAACAACATGGAGATGCTTTACACCCTGGTAGCTGAGGAAGAAGCCAACCTGGCCGCTGGCAAAATATCGGTGAAGTCACCCATTGGAAAAGGCTTGTTGGGAAAATCAGTAGGGGAGATCGCCGAGATCACCGTTCCCGCTGGTAAACTTCGGTTCGAGATCCTGGAAATTTCCCGTTAATCGCTATCATGGAAACCATCTTCTCTAAAATCATCCGGGGCGAGGTTCCCGCCTACAAGGTGCTGGAAGACGATCGTTTTCTGGCCTTCCTGGACGTGTTCCCCTTGGTGAAAGGCCACACGCTGGTTATCCCTAAGGAACCGGTAGACTACATCTTTGACATGGCCCCGGATGACTTAGCTGACTTGCATAAGTTTGCCCAGAAGGTAGCCGGTGGCGTGAAAAGTGCCGTTCCTTGCATTAAAGTTGGAGTAGCCGTTATCGGACTGGAAGTACCACATGCGCACATTCACCTGGTGCCCATGAACCAAATAGCGGACCTGAACTTCAGCAACCCCAAACAGAAGTTTGAGGCCGAGGAAATGGAGGAAATTGCCGGTAAAATCAGGCAGGCCCTTAAAACCGAGGCGGGAAGTTAATTGAGGCTTCTTTAAACCGAATCAGCCGTTTACGGGCTCCTTTCCAGAAAAGGGACCGTAAACGGCTGATTCGGTTTTTAATGGAAGGGAAGGGTTGTGCCTTTACTTAGACATTCGGTCTGGGTTTTCGGTCAGGAACGCTTTCCAGGATTTCCCGCCGGCTTTCTGGTTGGCGCCTTGTGAATAGTGGTGACAGAGGGCCACGGCCAGGGCGTCGGTTGCGTCCAGGAACTTAGGGGCTTCCTTTATCTTGAGGATCTGCAACAGCATGGCCGCCACCTGCTCTTTGGAGGCGTTCCCGTTGCCGGTCACAGATTGTTTTATTTTCTTTGGGGCGTATTCCACGTACGGGATGTCACGGGAAAGGGCGGCGGCAATGGCCACTCCCTGGGCGCGGCCCAACTTGAGCATGGATTGTACGTTAGTCCCGAAAAACGGAGCCTCAATGGCCATTTCATCGGGGAGGTATTCGGTGATGAGGCGCAGGGTGCTGTCGTAGATTTTTTTGAGCTTCACGGCATGGTTCGCGTAGCTTTTAAGCTGGAGCACCCCATACTGGAGCACCGTTATTTTGGAGCCGTTTACCTCAATGAGGCCATAGCCCATGACGTTGGTGCCGGGGTCAACACCTAAGATTAATTTATTATTGGGAAGTACTGCGGTAGGATGAATCATGAAGCGCAAAATTACAAACAATCCCGCAAAGTGCGGGTATCACGGCGTCTTTTGGTGGGGCTTGGAAAACTGTTGGTTTTCGGCCTGACTTTATATTACCTCAGACAAGCAATTCTGGAAGCCAGTTCGCACAGCACGTTTTCTTTCTCCACAATTCAGAAAATCTGGTCTACCAACGGCATGGCCTTGTGCCTGGCTGCGGCCCTACTGCCGGTGAATTGGGGCGTAGAAGCCTCCAAATGGCAATACCTTTCCCGCAAATTCGAAAAGATTACTTTTCTGGAAGCCTACCGGGCAGTACTGGTGGGATTGACTCTGGGGTTTGTAACCCCAAACCGCATGGGTGACTACGCTGGCCGGATTCTGACTCTGCACCGGAAAGACCGCGCCGATGCCATCGGGGCCATTCTGTTGGGGCGCCTGTGCCAGTTGTTCGCCACCGTGCTGATGGGTTCAGGTGCCATCGCCTTTTTCGTGTTCAAATACTATGTTCCCTTGGCTTCGCCGGTTGGCATCTCGGTAGGGTTGGGCTTGCTGTTGGTTAATGGCTGGGCCTTGGCGTTGCTGTTCAGTTTCCAGTGGGCCATTGCCTTGCTGGAGCGGGTTGCCTTTCTCCGCCGGTGGGTACATTATTTTGCGGTGATCGGGACGTATTCTTCCCGCGAACTCCGGAAAACCCTGTTCATCTCGGGAGCCCGTTATTTGGTGTTTGTGGTGCAGTTTATTGCCTTGCTCTGGGCCTTTGGAGTGCATCTTTCTCCCGAGGAATACGTGTGGGGCGTGGCTGGTACGTTCCTGATGAAGTCGGTGGTGCCGTCAATTAATGCCTTGGCGGACATTGGCATGCGTGAGCTCTCCGCCATGCACTTCTTCGGGCTGATGGGCCAGGATCCGTTGCTGGTCCTAGGTGCTAGCCTAACCCTTTGGACGATGAACATTGCCTTGCCCAGCGCCCTTGGCCTTCTCTTTGTGCTTCCCCTGAAACTCTCCACTACCCGTTGATGCTGCTGGTATTGTTTCTGGCCTGCGTGTACGCGGCGGTAGTGCTGCGCTGCTGGCTTGCCTGGCGCAAAATCCCCCTGACCATTCCTTCGGGAGAAGCGCCGCCCGTGTTATTTTCGGTAATCGTGCCCGTCCGGAACGAAGCCCGCAACATAGTTTCTTTGCTGCAGGATTTGGAAAGGCAACAGTACCCCATGAGTCACTTTGAAGTATTGGTAGTGGATGACCATTCAGACGATGCTACCCCGGCGTTAGTGCGGCAATTCCAGGCGCAAACCCAACTTGATCTGCACCTATTGCTTTTGAGCGACTTTTCGGGAAAGAGGCAGAAAAAGGCGGCCGTAGAAACTGGTGTCCTTCATGCCAGAGGCTCCTGGATTGCCTGTACCGATGGTGATTGCCGCGTTCCTCCGCACTGGCTGGCTACTTTCAACCAGATCAGGCACCAGCAAAATCCCAAATTCATCAGTGGTCCGGTGACGTACGCACTGGTAACTACTTTGTGGCAACGACTACAGGCCCTGGAGTTTTCGGCTTTGATTGGGATGGGGGCGGCTTCCCTGGCCCTACAGAAACCCACCATGTGCAATGGTGCCAATTTGGCTTACGAAAAAGAGGCTTTTTTAGCGGTTGAGGGGTTCAAAGGCAATGAACAAGTCCCTTCGGGAGATGATGAATTCCTGTTGCACAAGATCCACCGGAGGTTTCCCGGGCAGATCACCTTCGCCAAAGCCAAGGAAGCCTTGGTGCAAACCCCTCCGGCGGCCTCGCTGACGCAGTTTCTGCACCAACGCATTCGGTGGGCTAGTAAATGGCGGCACTATGACACATATTTCTCCCAGGTTCTGGCGTTAGTAGTAGTAGGAGGGAACTTGGCGGTATTGGGTACCTTATTGGCTGCATTGGCGGGGTATTGGCCGTGGTGGTTTTTGGGCATCGTATTAACCACAAAAATGGGGGCAGATACCCTACTTTTACAGCAGGTTCTGAGCTTATTCGGTAAAAAGCATTTACTTTCGTGGCTATGGTTGCTACAACTAGTGTACGTACCCTATATGGTCTTCACGGCCGTTCTGGGGCTGCGCGGGCAGTACCTTTGGAAGGGCCGAGAACTCAGAACAGCATGACAGATCAGGAATTTGATATTTTAGATGAGCTTTATTTTGTAACCTCTTTTCAGGATTTGCAGAAAGAACTTGGAATGCCGGAACCAGAACTCAGGGAAGCGCTCAGAGGGTTGATCAGCATGAATTTCATCAAATGCCTTTTCCCAGATCAGGATTCCGAAGTACCTTTTGATCCTGATCATTTTGCGCGGGAAGGCCAACACTATTTTTTCCTGGCCACCAAAGAAGGGCTTCTCACCCACAACTCAAAGTAGCTTTAAACAAAACCATTTTGATGCTGTTTTGCCTAAATGAGTTCTAAAACGGCTTTCACTGTTTTAGGAGTTGGGTAAGAGAAAAATCATTTTATTTGAACTGCCGTTCTGTACGGAATTTTTGGACCGCCAAGTAGCTTGGGTACCTGGTTCGGGAGGCAGATGAATCGTTAACAATTGTTACAAATGTCTGATTTAAAGTTTCCTACAGTTGAGCAGGAACTGAACCTGAAGAAGTTGGAATTGGCGGCACTGTTGGAAATCACAAAAGCCATCAACAACAACCTTCCGGAAGAAGCGCTTTATAAGATTTACCATTTCACTCTGCTGGCCCAACTGAACATCCGCCGGTTGTCGCTTTTTCTCATTGACGAGGAATGGGAGTGTAAAGTGAGTTTCGGGACGCAGCACAATTTCCGGGAGATGGAACTTCCCGAGGAAATCACCGAGTTGCGGGAGATCACCTCTCTTTCTAACCTTGACATTGACCGCCGGTGGCACGATTTTGAGATCGTGATTCCTATCATGCACAACAACCGCATTCTGGCCTTTGTGATGATCGGGAACGTGAATGCGTATTACACCACACTGGGGGCTCTCAGTTTTGTGCAGACGCTGAGCAACATCATTCTGGTGGCCATGGAAAACCGTCGTCTGGAGCGGCACCGCCTCACCCAGGAAGCCATGCGGAAAGAGATTGAGATTGCCCGCGAGGTGCAGAACATGCTCTTCCCAAAGTCGCTGCCCAACAACCGGGACGTAGCCATCCATGCCACCTATATTCCGCACTCCTCCATTGGGGGCGATTACTATGACTTCGTGCCGATTGACAAAGACCAGTTTCTTTTCTGCGTGGCCGATGTTTCCGGGAAAGGGGTGCCAGCTTCCTTGCTGATGTCCAATTTCCAGGCAGGCCTGCGTACCATTCTTCGGCAGACCACCAACCTCAGCACCATTGTCAGCGAACTCAATGACCTTATCTACCGCAACGCTATTGCGGAGAAGTTCATTACCTGTTTTCTGGCCATTTTCAACAGAACCACCCGTCAACTCAGCTATGTCAACGCGGGGCACAACGCCTCCATTCTGCTCTACGAAAACAACACCTACCGATTGCTGGAGGAAGGCTGCACCATGCTAGGGATCTTTGATGAGCTTCCGTTTTTGCCGGTAACCACCGTGCATGTGCCGCACAACTCTCTGGTGCTCTGCTACACCGATGGCCTCACCGAAGTCTTCAACCAGGAAGAAGACGAATTCGGGATCGAGAACACCATCAAGGTGCTGCAGAACTGCCGGTTCGTGAGCTCCAAAAACATCCATCGGCAGTTGCTGCAGGAAGTGAACACCTACAACAGCGACACTTCCTTCAGTGATGACATTACCCTGCTTTCCTGTCGGTTTAAGTAAATCGGCTTTGAACCAGGGGGCCGTAGATGGAAAAGAATGTTTTAGAGCCGTTTTCGGGAAAACAGGCTTAATGCTATTTTCTTAGGATGAACGGTTTTGCTTAAATATAAACAGGTAAACGAAAAGGAACCTTGCTGCGCTTCTACAGAACTCCGCCGGTCTTACCCTTGCTTTACCGAAAGGTTTGGTGGAAGCGCCCTGCAAATGAGAAAACCATTTACCTAACCTTTGACGACGGGCCCATCCCCGAGGTGACGCCTTTTGTGCTGGAGCAATTAGCCGCGTTTAATGCCAAAGCCACTTTTTTTTGCGTAGGCGAAAACCTGGAGCGGCATCCTTCCCTTGCTCAACAGGCCCTGGCCCAAGGACACGTGTTAGCTAACCACACCCACCAGCACGTGAAAGCCTGGAAGCTGACCCCGGAAGAATACCGCCAGCAGGTAGAGGAATGCCAGGGCGCTTTACAGAAAATAAGGGCGGAAAAAGGCCTTAAAAAACTTTTCCGGCCACCCCACGGCCAACTGACCTGGCGGCATCTGCGTATGCTGGAACCAGAGTACCAGGTAGTCATGTGGAGCACCCTCACCTATGATTTCGATCAGACTTTATCGCCGGAGAAGTGCTTGGCCAAAGCCATCGCCGTTACCGGTCCGGGATCAGTGGTGGTGTTCCATGACAGCCTGAAGGCGGAGCGGAACCTGCGCTATGTATTACCCAGGCTGCTGCGCCACTTCTCTGCGCTGGGATTCGCGTTCAAACCCCTGTAGCGGATGCTGTTTTCCCTTGGTTTCCTAATCTTGTATTTCACTCTCTTTGGAATTCTGCTGGCTCTCTGGTGGAACCGCCACCCCAAGGCTTTGCCTCCGCTCACCCGCTTTCCCAAAGTCAGCATTCTTATTGCAGCCCGAAACGAAGAAGACCACATTCTTACCTGCCTGGAAGCCCTAGATCGGCTCAAATATCCGAAGGATAGAATAGAGGTACTGGTAGGGGATGACCGCTCCACTGATAAAACCCGGCAGTTGGTAGAAGCTTTTCGGCAAAGCCATCCGTATGTTTCCTGCCACGGCATCATCCATGACATCCAGGGCACCAAGGGAAAGGCCAACGTGCTGGCCCAATTAGCGCAACTGGCCACTTCAGACATTTTCTTTATCACCGATGCCGATATTGAGGTTCCGCCCCGCTGGTTAGAGATGCTGCTCCAACACCTGACGCCTGGCACCGGAATTGTCACCGGAATCACCACGACCAAAGGAACAAAACTCTTTGACCGGCTGCAAACCCTTGACTGGCTGTATAATCTGGGCCTCATGCAGGTGGTGGCTGACCGCAACCTTCCGGTATCAACCATGGGAAACAACATGCTGGTGACCCGCGAGGCTTATAAAGCAGTGGGAGGGTTTGAGAACATCCCATTTTCCATCACGGAAGACGTGCAACTTTTCAAGCAGGTGCTCGCCAAAGGGTATAAGACCAAGAATGTCTACCATCACCAGGTGTTGGCCCTTTCTTACCCGGCCCCTAACTTGATGACCTTGCTGCAGCAGCGCCGCCGCTGGATGCGGGGATCGGTGCATTTGCCCTGGTACATGCTCCTTTTGTTTGTGATCCATTCCTGTTATTACCCGGTTTGGCTTCCCTTTTTCACCCATGCTTCCGTGGGAATCTGGTTTGCTATTTTCCTGGCGAAGGTTTTGCTCCAGAGCTTGTTTCTCCAAAAATGCCTCACCCAACTGGGTAGGCGTACCATTTGGAAGGACCTAATCCTTCTGGAAGTTTACCTCCTTTTTACTTCCCTGATTCTGATTGCCTTTTTCTTTCTGCCGTTCAAGATCAGGTGGAAGGGGAGGTTGTATTGAGGCGTTCCGGCGAGGAATTATGTACCTTTGCCGCTTTAAGCCTTTTTTCAGGAAAATAGGCCCGAAATAGATTGAGCAGAACTTTCATGAAGTACATAGATTCACACGCCCACGTTTTCTCCCCAGACTTCGCCCAAGACCGGGAAGAGATGCTGCAACGCGCCCAGGAAGCCCACATTGCCGAGGTGTATATGCCCAACATTGACCTGGCCTCCATTGACACCATGTTCCAGATTGAGCAGCAGCATCCCTGGTGCCACTCTTTGATGGGGCTTCACCCTTGCCATGTGTTCCAAGATTTCCAGGAGGTGCTGGCCCAGATGGAAGAATGGTTTGAGAAACGTGCTTTTAAAGGGGTGGGAGAGGCCGGCCTCGATTATTATTGGGATAAAACCTTTGTGCCGGAGCAGAAAGAAGCCCTTCGCATCCAGTGCGGATGGGCTAAAAAGCACCGAATACCTATTGTGCTGCACACCCGAAATGCTTTTGAGGATACCCTGGAGATTATACAGGAAGAGCAGGACGGTACCCTTCGCGGAATTTTCCATTGTTTTTCTGGCACGGTAGAAGACGCGCAAGCCGCAGTTGATCAGAATTTTCTATTAGGCATTGGAGGCGTAAGTACGTTTAAGAACGGCGGATTGGAACCTGTTTTAAAGGCAATTGATTTAAAACACTTAGTATTGGAGACGGACAGTCCGTATCTTGCACCGGTCCCGAAACGCGGTAAGAGGAATGAGCCCGCTTATCTTCCTTACGTGGCCCAACGAATTTCCGAAATCAAGTCAATGACCCTAGATGAGGTAGCGGCAGCCACCACGGCCAACGCCCAGAACCTCTTTTCTTAATGCTATGAAGTTTCTAAAGGTAAATATCAATACGGCAGCCCCCAGTGACCCGGAAGCTTCCATTTTGCTTATTTACACCGGTGGTACCATCGGGATGGTATCTGACAAAGAAGACCATCACCTAGTGCCCTTTGATTTTAGTGAAGTGATTCACCGGGTGCCTGAAATGCGCCAGTTCAAAGTGATGCTGACGGTGCTTAGCCTTGATCCGCCCATTGACTCCTCCAACGTGGGAGTAGAGCACTGGATCAAGTTGGCCCAGATCATCCAGGTGAATTACCAGGAGTACGACGGGTTTGTGATTCTGCACGGTACCGATACCATGGCCTACAGTGCCTCTGCGTTGAGCTTTTTACTGGAGAATTTAGGAAAACCGGTCATTTTCACCGGAGCACAGGTTCCTATTGGGCGGATGCGCACTGATGCCCGCCGTAACCTGATCACCGCCATGGAAATTGCCTCCGCCCACCGTTCCGGGAAACCCTTGGTGCCCGAGGTTTCTATTTTCTTTAACACGTTGTTGTTACGAGGCAACCGGTCCACCAAAGTAGAAAGCCGTCACTTCAATGCCTTCCATTCCGGTAAATACCCACAATTGGCTAAGGCCGGAATTGATATCGAATACAATCCATCGGTGATCTTGCCCGCTCCGGTAGAACCGCTCAGAATCTACCAGGAACTGGAAAGCCAGGTAGCGGTTCTGAAACTTTTCCCTGGGATTAATAAATCCATGATTGAAGCCATGCTCAAGGCCAAAGGGCTTAAAGGGTTGGTGTTGGAAACCTTCGGGGCTGGAAATGCGCCCACCTATCCCTGGTTTTTGAAACTCCTGCGCGAAGCAGTAGACGAGGGGATTACCATTCTGAATGTGTCACAGTGCGAGGAAGGGGAGGTGCACCAGGGGCAGTACGAAACAAGTTTCTACCTGAAAGAAATGGGGGTAATTAGTGGCTCGGACATCAGTACCGAAGCCGCTGTTACCAAGCTGATGTTTGTTCTGGCCCAGAACCTTTCCCAAAAGGAAAAGGCCTGCATGCTGGAAAAGAACCTACGGGGGGAAATGACGCGCCGGGTTTAAGACAAAAATGAAGGAAAGACGTTTGGAAATCCCGCAGCTTCTGCCTTTCTTTGCATTCCGAAAAATAAAAGTACGGACCACGGAGAGGTGTCAGAGTGGTCGAACGAGCACGCCTGGAAAGTGTGTATACTGGTAACGGTATCGAGGGTTCGAATCCCTCCCTCTCCGCCACAACAATGTTTAAACCCTGTAAGCCAAAACTTACAGGGTTTTTCGTTTTGTTACGGACATATATCGGACACTTTTAGGTGCAAACTTGGTTCTAGTCTATCATATTTAGATATGAAAAAAATGCTTATGGCTGGTCCGTTTTAAATCTATGAAGAAAATAGTAGCTCTAGTTTGACGAGGTTGTTGTTCGACTTCCTGCTTAACCAGAGCCATAATTTAAAACGCCTGCAAGACATCCTCTTACAAGCGTTTTCTTTTAGTGCATACTACATATACGTACAACTTTTGCTTCCCTGCTGCATTTCATCCCTCAGAAAGCCATGTCTTAGGGTGCGTAATTTTCTAGGCACCTTCCCTTTTACGCACCATAGGGCTATGCACCGGTAGCTTGTATTTGATGGGAGGGGTATCTCACCTGATGGAAACGCTTTGGGTCAGACCGGGTGGACCGGGTTTTGGCGGGCCTGTTTCTCTGGTTGGCCACGCTATTGCAGAAAGGACAGGAATCGTAATTCCCCGTGGAGCCGGTACCAACCCAACATTCTATAATATTAAATGAGCAGCCTATTCCATAAATATGCTTAGACCCTAACTCTACACGCACACCCCAATATTCCAAATGGGTAGGACAGCGCATAAAAAAAGAAGTTTATTGATTCTGGAGCCGGCTGTGGCTCTTGGGTTAAGTTACCTTTGCCCAACGTACTTGTGTAAGCGGCGGCGAAGGCCGTCGGCCGAGGCTGCCGTTTAGGTGTTGTTGTGCTTTCGTGCTTTTTGCTAATAATTTAATAATCGTTTTCTTCTACCAATAAAAAGATAAAGAATTGAACCCGCAATGGGAACGAAGATTACAACAATTGTCCAAATAAGTTTATCACCATCTCTAAAATTATTTTTCAAGAGACTAATCAAGCAAACAATTTGTAAAATTATTGCGAACAATGAAATTGTCTGCCATATAATTAATCCAGTACTTGGTGTTAGTAATTCCATATCCATATTGGTTTATTGTTACTTCGGGTTTAGATTCTCTTTAATTTGGTGATTTATTATTTATTGCATGAAGCACAACGGCTAGTATAAAAAACGTGCAAGGCCGTCGGCCGAAGCATGATTTTTATGCAGTGTTAGCAACAGTAATTCTATTTTTTATCAGGAAAGCAATCACTGCCAAAGGCTGGGCCGCCGTACTGCACTAATATTCTATTGTTGATTTTCTTGAAGTTACAACCTTTGACAATTTCATCTATAATTGCCTGTTCGGGTATTGTATCAAAGATTAGGTATTCAAGGCCATACAAGTCATTAGTTGGATAGCCAATCGACGAGTAATCAATTTTCATCTTGTCTGGAATCGAGAAACTGTTGCTTATTGAGTTACAGTTTGCCTTTTCTAAATAGGTTCTAAGCTTTTCAATTTTCTCTTCATCCAGATTCACAATCCGGAAAGCATCCTCCAATTCTTTGTCGTCCAAGTCGATGTCAAACCTATGGAACTGTCCGTAATCATCAAATATGGCTTCTGTGTACCAAGTGGTTGTGTCGCGATAATTCTTCTGGTCTAACTTAAAATCTATATTATCATCAGAGTTGAACCTTATGAAAAGAGCTAATTCTTTAGGCTTTATTTTATTAAAATAGCTTACCAAGGAGTCTATTTCGCTCTTCTTCTCTTCGTAATTGGTGAAAACGCCCTTCGTAGCGTCACCACAACTTGTGAGACATAATGCAATCACAAACAGCACGAAAGAGATTATTTTCATTCTTATTGTTGCTAACGGACTAGTATAAACGACTGCGAAGGCCGTCGGCCGAGGTGACGTTTATACCTTCCTATGTTTGCAAAAACTAATTAACTTGTATAAAAGAGAAGAAAGGAAGGAACAAGATTCATTATACAATAAGGCCCTTGTAAGCCT
>NZ_RJJD01000023.1:55734-386862 GCF_003721515.1 Rufibacter latericius | reverse complement strand
ATGCAGTACCTACCTAAACTTGTCCTTCTAGGCAGGCAGGATCAACAAGTAAGTCTCCTGGCCGCTGCAAAGCCAAGTACGTTGGCAAACATTTAGAAAATGAACGCAGTTGATTTACTTATATACAGCGCATTTGCCTATTCATTTATAGTTGGAGCCATTTCCTTCTCCCTGCAAAGCGAGTTGGGGAATCCTCTATTCTTCAAGAGGTGCTTGATTGCCTCAGCCATTTCCTTTACGCTAGGTGTTGTATTAGAATTGACAAACGCTTTTAACCTAGAAAGAGGAACGGCAATCATAATTATGTCAATATCTATTATATACCTCGGTTACTACTATTTATTAAGAATGCTTTTCATAGCTTGGAAAGGAACCGAACCATATATAACCTCAAGCACAAGTTCAATTGACGGAAAGCCTTTAAACGGGTACTGGACAAAGTATCCCAAAAATAGAAAAGTTATGTGGGAAGATTATCTTTTCAGCTTTGCTCAGGGACTGATCCCTATATTTACAATATTAGCATTGCTATTCTTTTAGTTCATTTAATAAATAAAAACGTGTGCCAACAACGCATATAATCTATGGCGAGTGAAATGTCGAGTTTGATTTTTCACCTCTTAACCAAGGCAGTTTTGAGTGGATATGAGTATGCTGTAAAAACCACCACAAATTATATGCTAGTACGTTGGGCTAAATTTATAAAATGAAAAGATTTGACGATACTGGGGAGAGTTACTATGATTTCTTAAACAAAAGAATAGTCTATTGTCCTAGCTGCTCTTGTCCAGTCGATTTAGTCAAAAATAGAATAGCTTGCTTGAAATGTGGATTCAATAAAGCATTCAGTAGAATATTATTAGAAGGTGACTTGAAGTTGTTTTTAGAAGTAGAATGCTGTGGGCATTTGTTGTGGGCGGTGAATATTGACCATTTGAACTTCTTGGAATCTTATGTGGAATCTTCTTTAAGAGAGAGAATCCCAAATATCAACCAAAGCATGGCAAGCAGACTACCTAACTGGATAAAAGATGCAAAGAATCGGATCCCAATCCATAAATGTATCAAAAAGCTGAGAGAAGAGTTGATTCGGAGCAATTACATTCCCAATAATCAAGAGAATAATTTAGCCTAACCACACCTATACGGCAGCTAGGCCACCGCATAGCCCAGCACGTTGTACCAAATGTTAAATATGAAAAAGCTTCTTATCATTTTGCTTCTGCTCCTAACCCCCTTATTAAACTTTGGACAAAAAATCGCAGGCAAAAAACTTAGCGAAGAAATAATTTGTTTACAGGTTAGAGCGGCAATACGGCACCTAATGCAAAATGATAACCTTAAAAGCTTTGAATTTAAGTCCGAAAATCGAATTTTAGACGGATGGGGCTTTAATGGCCCAATTGCTAACATATATACAGCAAAGAAGCTAAACGTAAAGCTTGAAGACCTGTGGAGCCAAGACAAAGACAAGATTGGTGAAATTTTCAAATCTTTTGAAGACAAGCCTGCTAAGCCTAGTTCCAAATTGAATTGTTTGCCTAAGTCCCGCCACCCAAACACAATTATTTCCAAATTTGGTAATAATAACATTCTACTCCATGTGACTTACAGCAGGCTTGGAGATGAAGGAGCGTCAGGAGTGATTTATCTATTCTTTTTTGATGAATCAAACAATGTAGAATCGTTTCATGAAACTTCTTGGATAAGCTAAAAGAAACACATGGTACAACACTGTATAAACGCCAGCATCGGCCGACGGCCTCTCGTTAAATATTTAACAAGCAAGTACGCCCCTCCACATGTTCCATTAAAGAGAAACTTTACATTATATCTTTTTACGACCACAGAAAATTACAGGTTTGATTTAGTTTTAATATTACAAAGTCCTTCTCTCAAATATGACAAAGTTAAAAGCTTCTGATTTTAAATATCCTTCAAAAGAAGAGAAAATAGAAGCCAACAAAAACTATCCTAAAATTCAAAGGTTTGGTTTCCCTAATGAAGCTATTTCTGGAAACCTGTTGATTCACCTAGAAGAATATAATAACTTTTAATTAAAAGTAACAAATATTAATTTACATTATTGGGATGTATGCTTAGGAAATAAACTTTTTAATTTAAACAATGCATTTGTCAATCTTATAACCCATCATAATAAAGGCATACCAGATAATATTGGTGAAATTTTAAATAACCAATGGGTCAACTTTATTCAATTTAACTTCTATATTGAATCGTTCTACAGTCTTTTCTTTTCAATAAAAGATGTTATACTCCAAATACTTAATGTGTTTTACAGCTTAGAATTAAAAGAAAAGAGGGATGGTAATAAAAAAATCAAAGAAGTTTCTTTTAACGCTATTCTTCAGCATGACAAGATTAAGAAAAATACAAATTTAATCGAAATCCTTACTAATTTTCAAACTGAAACACGAATCGCTTCAAACTACCGAAACAATATTACTCATTCCTATCCTGACAACTTTCCGAATCATAGGATACAAGTTTACAAAGACGAAAGTGGGAATAAAAAGTATGGATTCCATTCCGGTGAATACACAAAAGCAAGTATTTTTATAAAAAACACATATGATTCTTTGCAGTCTCTCTACAGCTACATAAATAATTTAAAAGTTGAATTTAGTGTAGCTACAAAAGGTTAGTTAAATCTTCTACGGATTTTTCGCTAAAGGCATTCATTTAAAACAACGTCCTTCCACGCGCTCCTTTTTATGTAGCTGTATTGAGTAAAGGATAAAATGGTTTAACAACCACTAGTTTAATAAAATAATTTAAATTTAAACTCACTTTATTTCCAGCTATGAGAAAATGCCTACTGCTCCTGCTTTTTTGTGTCACCTTTTTATCCTGTAAGAAAGACAAAGACGCAGAACCTAGTGAGTTGATAACCGGATTCAGGCTCATTGATGCATCGGGAAACATGATTGGAGATGTGGGAACTCCAAACGAAAAGAACTTTGCAGACGCAAGTATCAACATAAGTGTCTTCCCAAACCCTCTTGCCCAATACATCTTTGTGTACATGCAAGCCACCAAGCCCACTAGGATTTCAATTTGGCTCACCCATGCTATACTTTCCACTGCCCTAAGTAACTCACCTTATTATGTTGCTTCTTCTGAAACTCCGGGAAAAGTCGCTATGGAGGTTACCAAAGACTCCGAGGTGCAGGGTAGTTCACCTTTTCAGTTGGACATGTCTGGTTTACCAGCAGGACCTTACCGGATTTATTTCAAAGTGGGTGAAGAGGTTAGTTGGAAGAATGTGATTATCAAACGGTAAGAACTGATTGGATACATTGATAACCTAGGTCGTTAAATAATTTAACAAACAAGTTCGCCCTCCCATACGCTCATTTTAAATGGCAAAATGGAAGGGCGTTTTATTTTTAAATAATTTTATGCCTGTTTAGTTTGCTAAGCTTTACTCTTATCCAACCTATGCAATTCAATAAAAACCCCTTTGCCTAGTTAAAAGCAAAGGGGTGATAGAAGGTTTTAAAATTATTTTATTCTCTTTTTCTGAGTGCTTGCATTATTTCACTGCGCTTGTAGTAAACGCCACGAGCATCCTTAAAATCGTAACTGTTGAAATTTCCACACTTTACTAAGTTGTTTAATTTAGGCATTGAAATTGAAAGCATTTCACAAACTTCCTCTGGCTTTAAAATCTCCTCATCTGCACTTAATTTTGCAATGACTTTAGAAAAGCAAGAATAAATCATTTACTCAAATCCCTCATTTAATTCTTGTGTCAAAATTTGACCTAGTTGACTACCCAACTGCACATTTGTTTTCATTTTTAATTAATTTATTAGCTTATATAAAGGTTAATAAACAAAAGATTAATGTTGTAATTATTTCCATTCTTTTGATTTATTGTGCAAAGGTAAAACCTCTGTTTACAAGTGAAAGAAGGTTATTTCGACTTTTTTTAAATTATTTTTTCCTGCTATTTTAAGGCTACTTTTAAGTGCGCTTTTCAGCAGATAGCCGCCTTCCATGCATTGTCAAATTGCTCTTTTACGAAGTTCTTTGAAATTCCCAAGTATTTAAGGAACACAGCCATGCTTCTATGGCCGGTGATTTTCATTATTGCCTGGGGCGGCATACCTAACTCATAAGAGATGGTCACAAATGTCCTTCGTGCAGTGTGGCTTGTAACCAATCCCCACTTGAGGCCAGAAACGTCTACCAATTCCTTTCCACTGTATTTCTTCCTTACCACAAATCATTGAAACCAGCCAACTGGCAGACTTCTTTGATGTATTTGTTGTACTTCACATCACTTATCCTGTCAAAAACCAAAGGTGAGTTTGATTTCCTTTTCTGCCTTCTCATTATTACCAGCGCCTCTTTCATTAGGGGAACGTCCACTGGCTCTGGGTTCCTTCCCTTTACTTGGTAAAGGTGCCATACTTCATTTCCGTACTTGTCTATCAATAGGTCGTTCCACGTGATTTTATTTAAATCGGAAACCCTTTGGCCCGTTAGGCATTGGAAACAAACCTATCCCTGATTTTCTTTAACCTTGGATTGTTACTTAATTCAAGACTCAATAATTTCTTGAGTTCGGGAAGGGTGAGGGCCAAGGGAACAGAGACATTATTTGGAATGGATAGATACCCAAATTCTTGGTTATTGTGGTACCTGTACCTTGGTGCCCAATTCATGAATGTCTTGAGGGTGGTGAAGTTCTTGGCAATGGTATCATTAAAATTACCCTTCACCTTGGAAAGGTAATCAATGAATTTGTACTCAAAAACGTCATTTATGCTTCCAAAATCTACCTTATACCCTGTCTTCTTCTCAAACTCAATAAGGTAATTGTGAAGGGTGTTGAACTTCTGGAAAGTGGCATACTCTACTGCCTGTTTTTTATAGTCCATAAACTCTTTGAACCTATAGTGGAAATCAGGGGCCCTTTCAACGGTGGCGTTGGTTGGCTTTTTCCTAATCACGCTTACCACGCCCTCTGGAGTCGGGTCTTCTCCCTTGGTGGCACAGGCATCATAATAGGATATTACCGAAGATTCCTTTTCGCTTAATATGCCCTTTAGCTTTGTGTATTCCGCGTAACTCTTCTATGGCAAACCTGTTTTAAAATCCCAATTTGCTGGGGCAATAGAAAGGCTTGCGGACTTTCGTGTTCTAGGGCTTGTGTTGACGTTTATCCAAATTTGGGATGGCTTCACCGCCTTTTTATCCTTGGATTCTTTTAAATAAAAAGATACTTTTACTCTGTGCATTACAATGTTCTATAAAATATTTCTACAAAGTTAGATTGCGTGTTTACAAGTGCGGGCATGTTTTCGCACCTTTCTTCAAGCGGCATTCTGAAAAGAACAATAGGTGACCAAAAGGTGACTAAAATCCTTTAATCATTTTGGTTTCCTTTAAACTACTTCGTGAATTTTATGGGAAAGAACCCTTCCTAAAACTGTTTGAGTTAAAGTAATTGAAGGTAAGTAAAGTAATAATAGCCCTGGCGCGGCCACTTGAACCCCTCAAAACGGTGTTTTTGAGGTTTTTTTTTATGGGGTACAAAAAAAAGGTACAGCTCTATTTAGAATTTAGGCCCCGGATTGCTCCACAAGATCATTGAGCAGAACCATCTGATCCTGGATGTCTCCCACATTGGCATGCACCTAAAGGCGGGTTGGCCAGGTAATTACCTGCTGATTCAAAACCGAAAACTGAGAATTCAATTGGCGGAGCAGTTCCACTGTTTCAACCTGCACAGGTTCTGGCAAAGTCAAATGCGCTATTCCACCTCCCACTGCAAAAGCTTTTGCTCCCTTAACCCGCTCTGATTCCAGCCTTCCCACGGTATTGGCATACTTAGGTGAAGTGATCATCCAGTTAGGTATCACAAATTTAGCGCCCCGCTCTCCGATAAGGCCAAACTGCGCATCATTCACCCAGCCACCATCAGCAAAGGTTCCCAGTCTTCCTCCAGTCTGACCAGAAGCCATCTGCCACATGCCGTTCACCTCTTCCATCTTCACCCGGGCGGATTTACCAGAACCACCGGTGGATTCACCTCCCTCAAACTTCAGAACCTTTGCCAAGGAAACCCCGGCTCTCACGTAAGACAATGCATTGTAAAGTTTCGGCTGGGCGGCACCAGCGGCACCGGCTGTCACGGCATTCAATGGGTTGGCCGCAGCAGCCAGGGCATTGGCGGCAAGTTCCCGCTCCAGGTTCATCCGGATCTTCACCACGGTGATCATGCGCTGGATTTCCTTAAAGAGCTTATAGGCCTCAGTTTCTTCTTTCAGCAAACCAAGGATCCCATCCACTGCCTCCCGGCCGATCTGGACACGATTCTACTGCATCATGCTCTCATTCTCTATCCGAAGTTTGTTCAGGTTCTTTAGCTTTTCGTTTTCTCCAGCTTTACCTGCTCATCCCGGATTTTCTTGTCAGCTTCCGTCTCTCCCTGACCAGCCATCAACAGGTCATTGAGTTTTTGGTCAGCATTACCTGGTGCAGCGCCAGCATGGAATCGTTCCGGATCAGCTGGAACTCGGCGGCCCACATGGCCTGCTCATCTAGGGAGAGCTGGTCTTCCATGAACTTGGCCTAGATCAGCTTTTATTTCAAAGCCTCCTCATCACGCGCCGCCACCTTGGCTGCCATTTCAGCTAAGCGTAATTTCTCATCAGGCAATTTCTTCTTCTCGGCCAAGTTATCCACATGCGCCTGCTTTTCCTCCTCAGTAGAGTCGGCATTGGCTAAGAACTCCTGCTTGAGTTTATCAATTCCCTTCTGCTCCTGCTGGTGCTGCAGGCGAAGCTGGGCAATCACCTTGTCTATGCCGCCCCTCATGATGGTCACCTTGAGTTTGGTCAGTTTCAGCTAAGCTTCTTTCAAGGACTTGATATGCTCCTCACGGGCTTTCAAGTACTCCTGACGTTCTTTTTCCGGAGCTTCTGGGCTTCCTCGGTTGCTTTCTCCGCGGCCTTTTTAGCATCGGCGGCAGCTTTCTTGGCGGCTTTCTCCTTCTCGGCGCGGGTGGCCTCAGAGATCCTGAAAGCCTCGGCCATGGCATCGGCTTCAGCCTTATCAGCTTCCTGCTTCTTGAGTTTATCGGCATCGGCCTTCGGCTGCCGGTCATTCCGGGTGTACCCCTCCCATAAAGCAGTGGCGCTTTTCTTGCCTGTTTTCCCGAACTCCTCGGCCACACCTTTCAGATCACCCTCCAGCAGTTTCCCGAAAACATCCCCTATCCCGCTGCCAAACGTCTTGATTGCCTCCCAGGAACCCAGGATCTCGTTGCGGGTCCGCTTTACGTAATCAATGATAGAGGTTAGTACCACTAGGCCGACCGTCTTGATGTTGGCCCACACCACATCCAAGGCAGCCCCGGTACCGGCGAAGGTTTTTCCTAGCGCTGCCTCGGCGGCAGCCAGGTCTTTGTTATCCTCCAGCTACTCCAATTGGAGAGACGTGAGGGAGCCGGTTTTATCGATCATGGAATCCAACTCCCCGCACAGTTCTTTTAGGCTTTTGAGGTACTCAATACCGGCATCACCACAAGCTTACCAAACACGTCAGCGATCATCGTCTTCAGTTTGTCGGCAGGGAGGTTCGTTTTGGTCATCTCGGCACTCACCATGCGCAGCGCCTTCACGGTGCTGGTCTTCCCGGAGTTGATGCAGTCCGTGAGTTTATCGGTGAAACCCTGCCCGAAGGCGGCTTCCAAGGCCTACATGGTGGGCTTGTTCTGCTCGCGGATCCGGAGGCCGAACTCTTTCACGCCGTCCTGATAGGTGCCCTTGCTCTCGAGCCATTATTTGATGTCCCCACTTTCCATGGGGCAAAGGTGCGGCCAGCAGTTGCCGCCGGAAAGGACGCAAAAAAAGCCCATGCCATGGAAAGGAGCTTTAATTTGGAAACAAAACAAGTAAACTTTTACTCGTCTTACAGCGAAATTACGCCATTTAGGCCATACATCGCTTTTTTATTCTTAGCCTTCAGGAACTAACTCAGCCTTCTACTCCACGATGGCTCCCTCGTAGAAGAACAGGGAGTTTGTATAGTATTCGGCGGTGAAAGTCCAGCCTCTACGGCCACCGGAAAGCTTGCCTGAGCCGAAAGCCGGCAGGATCTCGCAACCCAACCCAACCCTTGGGTACCCAACTGAAGCTTGGTACCATCGGCCAAAGGCACAATCATGATGCAGCTCTTGTTCTTCACCGGTCTGGCGAAGACAGTGGCCTCTTTCCTGGTGTCTGGGTGAAAGAAGGTGATGGTGCCTTTGAACCCGCGGCCATCACGCTCACCCACCGACTCCCGGTTGAACTCAGAAGAGTCCAGCGTGGCGTACACGTTGGTGAAGCCTTTGCCGGCCTCAAACTCATGGAACCATCAATCACCACCTCGTCCGTATGGCCGTTGGTGGTTTTGGCGCCTTTCAGTACCTTGAACTCAGACTCAGGGGTGACGTAAAGGTCGCTTCTGATACCTGAGGTGTTATCGGTGCCGTCTGGCTCCTGCAAATCCAGTAAATCTGCCATTATTTATTTCTCCCTTCAGACTAAACTATTTAACAATCGGCACCAGGATGCCTGAGCCTAGGGTGATCAGGGCGCCAGCAGCTCCTTATATTCCATTAACTCACAGCCGTCACCACCGCATCCTTTTCAGGGTGCTGGAACTTGGCAGAGGTTAACTGGTACTGAACACCGTCCACATTGATAACCGGAAGCACCTCATCTTTGCTGGCCTCCGCGTCATCCAACGCCTGCAGTTGCTCATCGATGATTGAGTCCTTCACAACCAGTGCCTGCTCTTTCTCCGCAATAGTAGCGTCTTTAGCCGGAAGCTGCTCTTTCAAAAGAGCGATCTCCTGTTCCGGAGTAGGTTTAGTTTCTGTAGTAGCCACTTTATGGGTCTCCTTAACTTACTTTTTAGAGATTGTTTTGGGCCTGTTTTTTAGAAAACAGGCCCAAAACTTTAATTATCAATTTGGCTTATACCAAGTCCTAGCTGTTGGTGAACACCAACTCAGGCGCTATGGTCAGTGAGGAATTTCACTTTCCGATCAACGCTCTCGATCTCCATGGCATTCTTGTTCTGGGTGCGTTTGCCCAGGTGAATCCCGTTGCCTTGCGTGGTAGCCCATAACTTATTGGATCCGATCATGGACGGAAGCCCAACGATGGAAACAATGGAGAAATAGACGAAACCGTTACTGCCTTTGTAGTCAGTGTCTTTCCCGTACTTGGCCCGGTACTCACGCTGGATTCTGCTCACTAGAGAAGGCTGCATGGCCAGGTTCATCAGGATATGCTGGTAGCGCAGGCTGATCTTGTCCACCAAATCCTCCACCTGATCCACCCAAACGGTGTTGGTGGCACTTGGAGCACCAGTAACAATTGGCGTGATCCGGCCAGCGGTCACGTTGTCGTTGATGGCTTTGCGGATCCCGTTGATAGCGGTACCAGCGGCACCTGCTACACCGGCACCAAGTGCAACATAAACGCCTTTGTACACCTCGTTCAGCTCATAATCTTCAAATGCTTGGGGCAACAGCATCACTTCGATGAACCAACTGATGAAAGGCCACTCCTACAGTCTATGCCTTCTCCGGTCAAAAAGCCAAACCAAGAAGACTCCAGGTCATCCGGATATTCTTCCTTATCCACTTTCAATTTGAACATCTGAATCTCCGGAGGCTTGAACTCAAGCCTGTTCAATGGGGTCCAGGCTTTCTGAAACAGCTGTAGGACGCGACCAATGGTGGCCTGGGCGGCACGCCACACGGTTTCATCAGTCAGGATCGGAGTAAGGATAGAATCCGTGGCCGACTTGTAGTTGAGCAACTTAAACAAGCGGCTCAGGTTCTGCCCGTTATTCAGGTAATAAGCCCCGAACTCGGTTTTGATATCAGCGATATTCATCGTGTTTTATAAAAAATTAGTTGAACAACGGGTTATTGTCCAGAGCTTTGTTATGCTCCAGAGCGGCCATGGCAGCGGCATTTTCATCGGTTCCTTCAGTCAGCTCAGTGCCTTCTTTGGTCACGGAAGTGGAAGAGGCAGCCGGTTTCTTGCCCAGCTTCTCATTCTTGGCTTTCAGGGTGGCGATCTGATCCTGGGCAGCGGTCAGCTCCCCCGTGAGTTTTGCTTCGTTTTGCACGGAAGCGGTGAAGGCAGCGTGCTGCTCCACGGTGATCAGGGCAGCGCCCTCAATGCCGGCAGCCTCCAGCTCATCGTTGGCGGCTTCTACCATTTCCGCAGTCAGGTCATCGCCTTTCTTGCCCACCAGGGCAGACACGGCAGCGAAAGCCAGTGCCGCCGGAACGGTTTTTTTGGAGAAAATTCCCATTTGAGTATTTGAATTAGATTGGTTTGCGGTTTCGGATTCGCCCGTCTCCTGCCTGGAGAGTTCGGCGGCACGCTGCACGGCGTGCTCGAAGGTGCCCAGCTCATCGGCTAAGCCCACTTCCACGATGGCCTCTCCGATGTAGACCTTGCCGGTCAGCACGTTCTCGGCCTTCAGGTCCAGTTTCCCTTCGCGTTTCGCTTTCACAGAAGAGGTGAAAGCCGCGTTCAGCGGGTCCAGCTGCTGCTCCTGCATGGGCTTGTAGTTGCCTTTCAGCGCCTGCAGGTAAGTTTCGTTTTTGTCTTTGGAGTCAGTGGCCCGGATGGTGTGGGACTTGATGCCGAACTTCTCGTAGTAGGCGCTGTAGTCGGTGATGGTGTTCATGGTGCCGATGCTGCCCACCATGGCCGTCTTGCCGGCCGCGATGATCAGGTCTGCCTCGGAGCCGGCCCAGTACCCAGCGGAGCACATCATCTGGGCGAAAGAGACCACCGGTTTAGACAGCGAGCCGATGATGCCGCCGAAGCGCTCGGTGCCGGCCACGGTGCCGCCCGGAGTATTCCAGTCGATCACGTGGGCCACGATGTTCTCGCTGTCATCTGCCTCCCGCATCCAACTGCCCAGGGTGGCGGTGCCAGGTGAGCCGCAGTAGTCCTCGGTCATCATCGGGCCTTCCACCCGGTGGATGGCGACGGAGCCGGCCGGCGCCTGGTCATAGCTGGTGAAGGTTGACATCATGATCCGCTCTGCGACAGCTGAAGCAGCGGCACCGGCTCCTATACCCACCACGCACACCGTGATGCCACGGGGCTTCTCTTCCTGCTTTTCTTCTGTTTGCTGCGTGGCACCAGGTGCGATCATCTGAGGACTTGGGGCAGGTAGGACTCGCCGGCATGCGGCTCAATGGCCCAGGCATCGCGGAGTACGGCAGATAAGACTTTGTTGAATCGCATGGAAAACCTTTGTTTGAAAACTTCAATAAGAGGTCACAAAGGTTGCGGGAGGGTTTGCCTCCGGAAAGGACACAAAAAAGCCTCTGGGATCAGGGGCTTTCCTTGAAAGGGAATGGGGTCAGTTGATTTGAAATGCGTACTGCTCCACCATATTCACCTCAACGGTGCGGTTCACCCCCTCGCCCGGATGCGAGAGGTTCACCGTCTTGGGGATGTGGTACTCGGCCTTCACCTGGATGGACATCTCAGAGGGGGCGATCACGGCGATGTTGAGCGGGTTGGAGGTACTCCCCGGCGATCTCACCGCCCACGATCAGGATGATGGTGGAGGGGATCAGCTGCCCCTGCTCCCTCCGCACCGAGATGAACAGGTTCTCGATGGTGGAGATGGAGAAGCCCGCGAACTTGGTGGTGACGATTGCCGGGTCGGGCAGCACCCGGAGCCCGGTCAGTTTCTTTACTACCATAGCTTACCCCCTCACAAAATAGCCCGAGGCATAGAGCCCGATCTTGATTTCCCCTTTCTTGGCCTGCACCTTCTGCTCGGCGGTGAAGCTGAAACCCGCCTCACCGTTGGAGTTGCTCACGTTGCCGTTGGCGTCCCGGTTCACGGTGGGGATCAGACCCCAGCGGAAGCGGGCCCAGGGTTTGGCCGCCAGGTTCTCGCTGGCGAAGCCCCAGCGCATGAGGAAGCTCAGGGCGTTGGGGTTGCTGGGAGAAAGGGAGGTGTCGGGCACGTTGGAGATGAAGTCGGTGATGCCCAGCAGCTCTATGCGTCCCACGTAGCGCACGATGTCGAACTCAAAGGGTACCACCAGTTCCTCGTAACCCACCGTACCGGTGGAGGTGGCGTTGGGATTGATGATCTCCAGTTCCCCGGCAGCCGAGAAGCGCACGTTCGGGTGGTTAATCACTGCCTGGGCCAAGGCCTCGTCCTGCTTAGTGAAGGACCTAAGCCAGCATCACCGATCCGATGTTGACGCCGCTCTCGCCGGAGCCAAGCAACGAACTGTCGGGGGAGACGGTGAAATCGTAAGCCACCCGTTCCTGAACCTCGGGTCTTTGTTAAAGGAGTGCACGTTGAAGGCCATAAAGGTGCTGCCCGCTTGCTGCTCTGCAAGGGTGCGCTACACCCCCGTCCAGGTAGAACTTGCCCTGCATTCAGTTGTAGTCGGTCTGCTCATAGGAGTTGTTGGCCGTGCCGCCGTGGAATTTGGAGACGTTGTAGAACTTGCTGTCGCCGTCGGTGACGCAGTTCTTGGCATAGGACTTAGTGTTGAGCGTGGAGGCTATGAAGCGGCAGCCGACAGCGTTGTTGCTCCTTGCATAAGAATTCCGGGCGAACTCAATCGTGCAGCCCATGAAGGTGCTGTTGAACAGGACAAACCCGTAGACGAAGGTGTGCCGAATGTCAGAGTCGAACACCAGGCAACCGTCAAAGGTGACCGTACGGGACAGGTTAGCCGCGTTGTTGGAAAGGTAGGCGTCGTTGGAGATGATGAAAACCTTGAAGGTCCGATTAGCGGCCGAGTTCGCATCGAAAAGGGGCAGGGTGCCTGTTCCTTGGAGCACCATGAACCCGTCCGCCGCCACTATCGTCGCCGGGGGAAGGGCAAGGGAGGCGGGGGTGTACGTGCCGGTACTCACCACGATGGTGTGGCCGGTGGAGGACCCGATAGCAGCAACTGCCCCCTCTATGGTCCGCTTTGGAAGGTCCGGGGTGCCTGCGTTGGCATCGCTGCCGGACTCAGAGACGAAGTAATGGCTGGCCAGGGCCGCGCCGGTGGAAGTGTTGATGCCTTTTATGAAGTTATGTGCCATCTTCTGAGATCGTTAGGGTATCGGTTTCTATGTTCCCGGTGACGATGTATTCCCCCACCTGGATGGCGCGGGCTTTCATGTTTAGTCTGTTCACCGGCTCGTACCCCTTCACCAGCTCGCATGCCAGCACGAGGGCGGCGGCTTCGGGTTGCCCGGAGAGGGGCTGGGCCTCGTCGGCCCAAATCCCAGTTTCAATTTCTAATCTCATGTTGTCTCGTGCATTAGTTCAATGGTGTGTCCACGGCCAGGTCGCCCTGGTGATGCGGTCATTGGGGTTCAGGCTGATGGCGGTCGCGGCCGTCAAGGGCAAAACGAGTGTGACCCAAGCCCCGTCGTTGATCTTGTACTGAAGGCCCGCCATAGAGCTTTTGATGGCTGTGATCTTTGTGGCGGCGAAGAACACCCTGGAGGGGTTCATGTTCTTGAAGACGAAGGTGCTCAGCTTCCTGGCGAGTTCCTTGCCCAGGGTGTGCTCACTCACCACTTTGCTTTTGCTGCGGGTAGCCGTCAGGGAATCAGCGGCGCTGATGTCGGAGGTGGGCACGTAGGAGCCGGTGGGCGTGGTGGTGGTGGTGGTGGTGGTATCACTGGTGCCGTCAGAGATGGAGAGATAACTGATCAGCAGCCAATCGGCAGGAAGGCTCGGCTGTAGTTTCGCATCCGTTTTAGGGTACTCGGTGCCGGTCAGGATCTTTACCTGCATCCCGGTCACGGCACCTGTCTGGCCGTCCTACATGATATGGAGGCCGACTAGATCATCCCGCCAATTACCGGGTGCACAGTTGGAACAGGCAATGGGTGAATCGGTTGGGGCCGTTCCCGTAATGGCGGTCCCTTTCACCACCGAGCCGCAGGAAGCCGCCACGGTGCCGCCTCCGGCAGAGTCCACGACACTCAGGTTGGGCACCCCGTGCCAACGGTAGCCGCTATCAGTGGTGCTGGTGGGCACGGTGTCCTTCACCCAGGCCAAGGCGGTGCTCATGGTATAAGAGCCGTTTTTGTTGGGGTCCGGGTCTACGGTCACCTTCCCGATCTGTCCCGCCTCCCTCGTATGAGTAGGCACTGCGTCCAGTTCTGCCTTGGAAGCCTTGTTCTGCGGAGCCCCTTTGATGTGCTGCGCCTTAGCAACTGGGAGGTCGCTTTTTGGTGCTAAGTCTGATTCTGTAAGGATTGCCATATTATGAAGCGCTTAATTCGTAAGTGGTTTGTCCCAAGCCAGCCTGCTCAGAGGCTGTGCTGGAATACTCAAGGTCTGCAAGTGCACCGTCAATCTGTTCCTGGGTGCGCACGTTCACCCCGCCATTCTGGATGAGGGAAGCGCCCCGGGTACCCAGGGCGGTCTTGAGGTAGAGGTTGCCGAAGGCCTTGGAATAGAGATAGAAGAGTTTCTGACTGGCTCCCATGTTCCCGGAGATTGTGGCCGGGAAGGGAATGTATTAAAGCCTCGTTGATGACAGAGTTGGCCGGAGCCACGCCCCAGTAAATGTAAGACCGGGGGGAAATGGGTGGGCTCTAGCTGGAAGCTCCCGTTCTGGCTGTTGTCCCCTGTGATCCGGAAGGTAACGCTTGCCCGGTCAGCATCCAGAGGGATATCGGCAGCCAAGGTGATCACCTCCCAGCCGTCATAGGCCAGGCCCGTTTCAGGTCCACGTTGGAGGTCTGGTTCCGGATGGCAACGGAGTCGGTTTTCACGTTACCGGCATTGAGTGCCTCAGGTGAAGGTTCCGATAGCTGCATGGATCTTATAACCCAATGCCACCACGGTATTCGCCTCACCGGTGATGGCGAAAGAGGAGAAGCCCGGTGCCTGGTAGGAGATCACCTGCAGCAACTGCACCTCGGCCACGTCTTGCCACCGATGTTGGTACCAGCTGTAAGTTTGCCCACTATGTCGGTGGTGCTGGTGTTCTCGGGATACTTGGTCTCGGGGATATCCAGAACCAGTTCCCAGAAGGCGCAAGCCATTGAGGAGGCCGCGCTGTTGAAAGCCTTCTTGGTGCGCCAGATCTTATTTCCCGAGATCCAGTAGGTGTAGGCTGTTTTGGCGCTATCGGCATAGATGCCCATGAACTTGCCGCCACCATCGTTGCCTTTGGTTTCAGAGGACAGGCCCAGCTTCTCCAGCAGTCCGCTCCACTCGATGCGCTTCACCTTTTTCTCCGGAACCGTCTCGGAGCCATAGTAGACCATGAACTGATCAGCGGCCTCTACGTCCGTAGCCAGCAGCTCCAGCAAGTCATGGAAAAATTTCTCTTCTGCCATTGTCTGAATTAGTTTAGTCTTATAATTGAGCCGTCCTCCAGGGCGAAGCGTTGGCCGTCACTCTGCATCAGGTAACCTGCTGTTTAGGCACCGGGCCCATGTTGCCGAAATCGGTCACCTCAAAGGAGCCGGTATAAAAGAGGGCCGGGTGCAGGCTCTCAGCCTTAAAGCCGGCCCTGTAGCCGTTCCGATTGGCCAGCCCGTTGCCCGAGTCGTACTTGTAGTCGAAGCCTAGGGAGAACTGCGAGTGGCCGGAGAGTTTGAGGAAACCGTTATTGTCCCGGTGCAGCACGCAGAATCGGCCATGGGCTAGTTCCTGCAGTAGCTCCGCCAGCTGGGGTGTCTTTGGGGAAGAAGCCTTTATCTAATGGCCATAAGTCAGGACTCGCCGGTCCCGCGTGGGAACCAGATTAAAACCGAGGGTCTGCCTGGTGAACGTGAGCATGCCCCAGGTGGCTCCAGGCTTGAGGGTGATGTCACCGATCAGGCGCAACCTGTCATACTCCTGGAAACGGGAAAAGTCTATGTTGCTGTGAGCGGTGTAGAATACCGCCTCCAGCCCACCAATATTGTCTGAGTCAATCTGCAGGATATTGCGCATAGCTTGCCAAGGAATATGCGACAAAGGTCACGCGCGCGGGAGTGTTTGGAAAGGACACCTAAGAACGGTGGAAACTGAGTCTGAAGTAAAGCAAAAATACCCTACCGGCTGGGCAGAGTATCTTGGTTAAACCAGTCTATGCGGTTATGAGATAACTTCATTTTTAGGGAAAAAGGTGTAAAACCGAGGGACAAAACAGAACCAAATAAACCGTCATTTTCGAACCTTTTTTTGCCTATAACGTGAGTCGAGCGCCTTCACCGTCTGCAAGGAAAAAAGGAACGGAAGAAAGTCCACACCCTTTAGCTTTTGCTTGCTGGTTTTCAGCTTCTTGTTCCAGTAGCGCTGGTACGCTTTCTTCAAAGAGTCAAACTTCACGTCCGATTCCTCAAAGCCGTACCTGGCCATGAACACCTCAATAGCCTGCTTCTGCCCCACCCAAACATCTCCAGGCACTCTACGGTGCCGCAGAATTCTGCTTCGATCAAGTCTTCCACTAATTGGTTGAAAAGGTAGATGGTGTCGGTCAAGAGATTGCGGCACTCCTTTCTGAATAAGGCATGCTCACTGATATTCACCAGGAACAAGTGAGGGTACACCTCTAGAATGGAGTTCTGCCGGCTGTCTACCAGTTGGCGGCGTCACAGGCTGAAAAGTGATATAACTAGATGGGTTCTTTTATTTAAGCAGAAAGGTATATCATATTTTTCAGTGAGGAATTTTAAGACAGCTGCTTTTACAGGAATCTCGAGGGTCAGTTGCATAGAATGTGTTATAAGATAAATAAAATTTACCTCATAACTCACTATTATAAAGGACTTTAATTTATATTAAGTTCAGAATAAAGTAGCCATTAATAACGTAATCCAAAAACCAACTTTTACTATACTTAGACTTCTGTGATAAAACCAAAAGTCTTTAAATCCTCCACGCAGTTGTCAACTGAATCGATCCTGATATTATCTCCAGTCTGAATTTTTGCGCGCCTAGCCATCTGAACCATATAATCTCCCAAACTATCTGAGGGGGTGAAGCCTTGCTCCCGTATCTGGTTCAGGAGCGACAAGGAAAAGGAGGCTTATATCTCGCCTCCCCCTAAAATTCTATATTTTCATTCTCTCTGTTACGTTATCGGGATGCGTTGGCGGTAGAATACTCATGCGTTTTCTAATCATTTGTTTTGTCTTAGTGCCCCTTATAGGGTTTGAACCTATGGCTTCCTGATTATGACTCTGCTACTCTAACCTACTGAGTTAAAGTCGCTGGCAGGGTCTATCCATGAGGTAATCCCGCCGTTCTGTTGGAGATTACGGACGCGACTGACTCCCCATACCATCTCCTAGTTTACCTTTTGCTTCCCCTTAGAGGTGGCAGGTACACCCAAGCGCCTACAACCTGAATGAACTAACCATATTTATGTCCAAATTATACTAGATAATACTAAAATACACTTTACGTAGAAGATTATTCTAATACAATCTTCTACGTAAAGTGTGAAAGCTCTATGTACATATGCATTTTTTGACCATATTTCAAACGATCTTAACAAAAAGGTAATAATTCCCTAACTATGAGGTCAAAACCGTTTCCCTAATTTGACCCATGGAAAAGCTTATTGCCCTTTACTGTATTTTTATCCTGCTCCTGATAGGGGCTATTTTTTACTTAATCACCACTGAAAAAAGAGAGGCCCCAGATAGTAGCCTTTCAAAAGGTGACAAAGCGGCTTTTGCCTGCTTGGTGGCCAACTACTTCCTGCTTATGCACTTGAATTGGTTTGTCTATTTTGGGGAAAGCGATAAGGGCTTGAGCATAGGCTTCCTTATTTCATTTGTTATATTGTCTATCATTCTCTTATCACCCATAATTTACCTTATTAGGGAAGTAAGCCGTGAGAAAACGAAAAAGAAGCAGGCCCCTTCATCAATGCAAATAGCAAGGTAGATTAACCATTAGGTTTTATTTACACACGAAACCAATTTCGTGAACACAGATGATCAGTAAATCTATACCCCAATCACCTGTGTATTTAATTTAGGCAACAAACCGCTGGATGGCTACCTGCATAGGCAAGTAGGTTGAATCGAATAAACCCTGAGTAAGTTGGTCGATGTGGTTATTCTCCTGGTCATCTTTCATAACAATCATCACTGAGGTTTGCCACTCACTTGATCTTTTTTTTAAAAAGGCGATGGTGATGTCAGTGGTCTCCTTTGTGTTCTCTGGAGTTGAATATGCGATGATGCAGTGCCCAGCGTCGAGCTTAGCAATACTTTGGATCTTAATTTTAAATTGAGTCATTTGGATTAGCCTAAAATTGTTAAGGAATGGTGATTAAGCTTTGGTGGCGAAACTTCGGTGCTTCCTATGCACATTATCCTGTAGCCAGATAGGCAGGCCCTTAAGGAAGAGGAACCGGCGTTGCTTTATTTTATATTGGGCTCGGCTTTGATCAAAGGTTCCGAAGGGGGTGCTGCTGCTAACCACCATTAGTACCAAGTGCAGGATTAGTAGTAATTCTTTCAAGGGATGGGATATGAGGTGTATTGATTAAAACAGTAATTTTCTGCAGCACATTTAGGGGCAAAAGGAAAGTGCGTTGATTCCTCGAAAACAGGCCTCAAAAAGGGTCAAAATCAAGGATACTTGTTTCAGCACACTTTCACCCGAATTATGCCTGGTTGTTTCCGAGCTCAACTTGGTATTTGGCATACTCTTCATCGACCTCTTCCTCTGTGATGAAGCTGAGCCTGACAGCAACAGCTTCCAATAGCTTCTCCAAGCCCTATTCGTCAAATAGCAATCCGGCTTCTGGTTGGATCTTACCAGCCGCAGGCCGCATGGTGATAATGTTTTATGATCAGTGCCGATGACCAGCACCTGTTCATCCCCATAATCTCCTAAGTGGGTTTCTACTCCTCTATAAAGCCCTTCATTACATAGCACCCGGTGGAATTTAGAAAAAGCGGATTTTAAATGCTCCTCAGCTTTTGACTCGACTTACTGCCGTACCTTAGTTTGGGCTTGTGCCTTTTGGAGATCTCCTGCCCATTTTGTCTTGAAGTTGGCCAGGACGATTTCTCTCAGACTTAATTGTTTTCTTCCATTGGTGTGGGGGTTGGATATTGAGGTTAATTGTTTTCTGTTGGATCTTATTTAAGAGCATCTGCAGGACCTGGCTGCCTCCTTCCAGGTAGATGCAGCATTGGATGGCGAGCAGCTCATCCCATTTGAACTTGAAGAGGAATGGCCTGAGCTTGGCCTTGTGCCCTTCGGCCTCTGCGCGGGTGGCGATCCGCTTGCCGACTCGGGACAGGGGCGGCAGAGCCAGCGCTTATTCCTGGCTGAGCCTCCGCTCCTCGGGTCAGGTATTTTACCTTTTCCCCTTTGACTACGCGGGTGCTCTCCACTAGGGTCTGGGCCGCGTTCAGCTTCTGTACTTGGATGTGCCAATTAAGCAGGGGTTTACCTGCATCTATTCGTCTGATTTGCGTATTCAAGACCGAGGTTCTTTGTTTGGCTGCGGCGGCGCCTGGAGGGGTTGGGCGTGTCTTCCCTATCCTCCGTTAGCACCGCCTGATGCAGACCCTATTTCTGTATCATCGCTGAATTAACTGTCACTGCTGGTAGGAACTCGCAGCAGAGGCTGCGCAGGCTTCTACCGCCCATGGCCGGAACGAGGCTGACCAGAAGCACCGCGGCGAAGCGGCTGTTGAGATATATTTTCATGCCTGCACCTCCCTGTAGAAGAGCCTGGTCTTCCCATCCAGTCCCTTGCCGAAGACATAGACGTGACCGCATCCTTTGCAGGCAAAGGTGGACTGCAAAGGATGCAGATGTGGCGCGTGTTGTATTTGTGGGCGTTCATCTTCCGGCACCGGTTGTTCACGCAACCGAAGAAGAACTCCAGTTTGCTCCACCGGAAGGCGGAGATGCCACGGGGGCGACTCCCATCCCTTTCAGCTGGTGATCACGCAAGGCCTTTATCTGGCTGCTGTCATCGAACGTGAGTGGCTGGCCGTTGATAAATAAGGTTGAGGTTTCTTTTCGTGGCGGTAAAAAACTTTTCTTCCCCACGGTAGTGTAGTAGGGCCTTTTAATTGATTGAATTCTTTCTGGCGGCTATTTTTTTACGCTTCCGCTCGCGCCACTGGTATTCGAGTACTATCTTTGGGTTATTTCGAAAAGCCGTGCACCTAGTGTCGCTTTTTTTGGGGCCTTCTGTGTAGCAGATCACGGAGCGAGCTGCTTGCTTTAGAGGGCCTCCAGGAAGCTCTGGAATTTTGCCTCCATTGACGTTCTCCTTTTTTAGGGTGGAGATGTACTCCTTTTTCCGTTCAATGGATCGCTGCTGTTGGGAGATGGTATCGGTTAGCTGCTGTCAGAGTAGGAAGGAGGTTTCTACGTGCAGGGCATCCAGTAGCTCCTAGTTGTTTCTTTTCTCCTCTTCCAGGAACCGCAGGTCGGGTTGCAACAGCCGTAATTTCTCTTGTGTCTTCATCACCCGTAAATTCCTTTAGTCCGTTGGTCCGGAGCCGGATGGCCTCTAGATCATGCTCCAATAGGGCCAGGGTGATCCCGTATTCCTCCTCGGTTATTTTCTTGTTTTGGAAATCCTGGTAGAGGTGCGCCTTTTCCTGGGTGTAAAGCCGCTCTAGGCTTGCCGCCAGCCGCACGATTGGCTGCATGTGGTTCTCGTTGATTTCCTTGATGAAGAACTCATCGTTGTCCCGGTTGGGGCAGATCATCTCGACGCGGTAACCATCGAGGGGCACGTTCTTCATCTGATCATAGGTGCCGATCCAGTTGCATTCGCAGCACTCACTGATTTTTCGCATAGGCTTAATTAATAGGGCATTTCTTCTATATTATAGGTACTTATACTTTGAAAATCCTTTGAAATTTAATAGTACCTCCATTGTGTTAGAATTTTGGAAGCGGGATTTATCCCACTTATCAGTGTTTCTAGAAATTTAGAGGAAGAGTCAGGTTTTTACCTTTCGGTTCCTTTTTTAATCCTCACTGCCTAAGCTGAGGGGCCAGGAAGGGCACTTTGCAGATCCGGAATAAATCCTGCTCCTTGGGCACCGGAAATACCTTCCCGTTTTTGAAAAGCATTCCCACTTTGCTGTGGAACCCTTGCCGCACCCATTTGCTTGCCAGCTCCTGGGGCGAGTAGTGGGCAGAGCCGGTGCGCAGTTCAGGTCCCAGTTCTCGCGGGTGTCGGTCAAAATATCCACCTTGATGCCTTTGCTCGGGATATAACCCCGGTAGTACTTGGCGTTAGGCTTTAGGGGCCACACTATTATTTCAGAGGTATTGGGCTTGATCTACTGGACCTTCGGCATGTTCCCTAGGGCTTCTGAGAGCAGGTTGACTTGGGAAGCCAGGCGATGATGTTCTGGAAAATATCTTTCACGGGCTCTCCCCTACTCTCGAAGCGGGGGATCACCACCAGCTCTATTTCTTTGACTTGGGCCTTCTCCTTTCTGATGGATTCGGCGATCTCAATGCGAGGACAGGACTCCTCCCGTAGGTGGCAATCCACTCGGCGATGGTTCTGGCTTTTCTCAGTTCCATAGGTTAGCTCGTTTTGCGTTGGTGGGAAATCTCTATGTGCCACTTGATCTTCCCGTAGGCGATCCCCTCGCTTTTCATGGCGCGGTACTTGCCGGGGCAGAACTCATCGGCCACCAGTTTCACCCTTTTTCCGAACTGGTCCTTCTTCTCTTCCGTGATCCACGACCCAACGGTGCGCTTGTCATACTTGTTGAAGGCCGCGATCTCCTCCACCGTAATATAGTGACCATTTAGCTTCGCCAGATCCGGTTCCACGAGCTTATGGAATGCCTGGATTAACTCCTCTTTAGCGGCGGTGATGTCGCCTTTTGTTGCTAACTGATTTCCGTCCATGTGGAGTGAGTTTGCATAAATTACACTATATTTTGAAACTTCTAAAGGTAAGCCGGAACGATTTTGTATAAAGAAGAGGGAATGGTGAAAACACCTGATTGAATCCGTAATCATAGATACTTGTTTGGCTAGTTGCAGCAGTCTCATACTAGGACTTATGGTTGACAAAACCACATCGATTTATGATTTAAACGGTTTCCCTGCAAAATATTTTGACCACCCTAATGCATTTGTTCACCAAGGCCATTCAGAGGCTGCCCTGGGCATTCCTGAGTTAATAAATCAGCAAACCTCAGTAGTTTATAACGTTTTTCTAGATTCAAGAGTCAGCCAACTGTACATTATAAAGGTTTTATCTCAAGTTCTTAAAGTTTTAATTATAGATGTATTCAATAAACAGGCAAAAAAATGCTGATTACCCGGAAAACGAACATTTTCCTAGCTTACATAGCACCCATTGCACAGATGGTTTCTCTGGTTTTGGAGATTATTTAATCATAGGAGAGAGTTATAAAGCTGGAGGCGGAGTTGCATCCGCCTTCAGCTTTATAACTAACTTATGTTCATCCGAGAAGCACAAATGAAATTTGGGTAAGACATTTCGTATCTTATGACAACAAAGGGACTAAGAACCCTAAGGGAAAGTATCGACAAGCTGTAACAAAATTGTATAACTTCAGCAGCAGCCCTGAATTTATGAGAACTACTGGATCGATTGGTTTTCTTGATGCCTATACCCTTGAAGAATATCTTGGATTACCAACGGCAAAGAAATTGGGGTTACTCCATTACATGGAATTTATTTCCTCAATAATCTAGTAGTAAATTCCTTTTTTTACCCTTTTACCTTATAAATACCTCCTCAAATTTGTAGGAAATCAAGGTAATGACAAAATGGCTGCGGGTTTCGCAGCCATTTTTTTACCGACAAACAACATAGGGTCTTTACCAAACAACTAACAAACTCTATGAATCCCCAACACAAGGACAGTCTCCCTTAGTGATTATTATTGCCAATTCGGTGGGTGACAACCACCAAAGCGTTCAACTCAACTGCACCAGGTGTGACGACATAAAGGAGCTTATGCTGGCCGAGTCCAACGCCATTTAAATTGCTGTTGTCCAGATTCAGGCGTTCCTGCTAGAACAGCTTCGCGTGGATAAAAATCATTGTTCAACGCCAAACCAGTTGCCAGAGCATGGAGGCTAACAGCAACTTAAGCAAAGATAAACCAAACAAAGAAGGACTTGTCCCAATCCGAATATCTATTATCCCTTTTCAGAAACGTATCTGGTTGGAGTCCGGGGAGAAGGTACACCCCAAGGGATAGGACGAGAAAAAACAACGCGTGAAAGGCAGAGAACCCTACGCCGCACAGATCAATGACAGTCTGCAGCCGTGTAAAGAGGCCTCCCTTGCCGTTTACCGAAATACCCAAAAGGAAAAGAAGCTTTTGACAGAGCTGGAGTTCAAGCAGGCTGTGATCAGAGAGTTAAAGGGGGAGCAGGCAGCGCCAATTGAAGCAGAAAAGCAAGTGCTTTTCCTTTTTCTAGCAAATGGAGATTTGGGTAAAGCACCAAGCTATCCGAGCAGCGGCAACAGCCCATAGTCTTCACCACGACCCGGGGCCATAACTCTACCATGGAACGGCTGAAAGCTTTTGAGGAGTACTCCCATAAGCCTCTCACCCTAGAAGGCATGGACCCACGGTTTTAACAGGAGTTCAAGTGGTACATGATCTTGGAACTTGGCTAGTCGGTGAATACCCTCAGCAAGCACATCACCAGGCTGAAGCGTTTCCTGGACCATTGCGTGGAGGAGGACCATCCGGTCTGCGCCAAATATCGGACCTTCTACAGCCCCACCCAAACCGGAGAGGTGGAGTCGCTCACCCTGGAGGAACTGCAAGCGCTGCAGAACATTGACTTCACTTCTGATGAGGTGCTGCATTTCGTGCAGAACCTCTCGAGTGGTACCGCCAGTGGCACTGGCAGCAACGGGCCGAGGTGCTGGAGCGCATGCGGGATGTCTTCCTGATGATGTCCTACACCTAGCTGCGGGTTTCCGACATCATGCGCCTGGCTCCCCTGCACATCCACGGTGATATCATCGAGATCAAAGCTCTGAAGACCGGGGTGATGTGCTGCATCCCCTTCTATGACGATGATATCTTCAAGCCGGTGCAGTTGGCGCGCAAGTACGAGGGAAAGCAAAAGACCTGCCTGCCGGTGAACGTGCAGATCAACCGGTACCTAAAGGACATCCAGAGGCTGATCAAGTTTGAGCGGTTCCCCTTGGTGACCAAGAACCGCCAGAAGAATTTCGTGACGCTGAAACTCTACCAGGGATTGCCAGCTCGGATCATCATGCAGGCCACCGGACAAAGGACCGAGAGCAGCTTCAATTACTACGCCGGCATCAGCACCAAGAAACTGGTGACCAACTTCCAGAAACACTCAAATGGGGGACAAACCGGGGTACAGATCTAGGGTTCACCCCAACTTTCAGTCCTCCATTCCTGTAAAACAGAAATCACCTTAACGCGCCTTTTTAGACAGGGAGGTGCGTTAAGGTGATTTAATTGTGGTTTACCCTCCTCTTGGCGCGGCCACAAAAAAGCCCCTTAGTTCTTTACAAAGGGGCTTTTGTTTTATATTCAGAAAAATTTCCACCTAGGCTTCTCATGCTTAAGGCCTTATCTTTTCATTAATGCTTGTGTACCCGCGGAGGAAATCGCCCCCCTCAGAGTTCTACCTCGCTGCCATTGCCCAGGTGGCTGTTCTTGAGGTAGTAGCGGAGAGTCTGCCGGGCGAGTTGGTAGGCATCCTCCTGCTCCTCGCGCTCCACGAGGTGCAGCACGTACTCCACCCGGGAGCGGCAGTAGTTGATGATGTGGTCCAGGTGGTCCTCCGTGAAGCCGTGGTTGGCCAGGCCGCCGAACACCAGCAACGATTCCCCCATGTGATCGGCCAAGGCCTGGCCGTTGTCTCCGTACGCGTCCCCTAGTTTCTCGATCTTGGCGAGGATCTGCGCCAGCTCCTCGTTGCTCTTTTTCCTGAATTGCATCCTTGGGCTATATATCCCAAAGATATAAAAGATATAGAATAAACCTTAAGGGAAACAACCCCGCATGGGTGGCTATCAGGAGGGTACTAACGCCATCTCACCTGAGTTGCCCTATTCTCAGGTAGCGCCACTTTCTGACCCGGGCTCCCTTCCGAGGACCTCCTCCAATGCCTCTGCCATGAGGGGTTGCGTAAGACCGCCCCGATAGCGAAGCTACCAGTCTTCTCCAGGTCTTTAGGGTTTTCAGAGGAGGTGAGCAGGATCACCTTGGGCGGAAGGTGACCCGGGGACCTAGCCAAATCGGTGAGGAACCCGAAGCCATCCATCACGGGCATGTGGATGTCCAGCAGGTCAGAAAGTTAATTTTTTTCGGTATTCTTCTTAATAGATTTTAGGGTGGCTTGTGTAGACGCATACAGCTTTTGATCTCCGTTTTGCTGAGCTGCCAGCGCTAAGCCTTCAAGAGACAGCACCCTGTTGGGCGCAAGCATTAGCGCTGCTTGAAAGGCCTGTTTTGCCTCTGCAGGACGCTTCATCTGCAAAAGGAGTTCTCCCCTAAGCTCTTGGGCGGGCTTAATGAAAATAGGCATCACAAAAGCGCCCCTGAGGCTCTCATTCCGGATGGCTTCCTGCAGACTTTTCTCAGCTTCGGCCTTGTTCCCTTCCTTGAACCACACCATTGCCTCTAACTCTTTTTGTAAAACCGTAGCAATTGAATAAGCCACTGGTGCACTGGGGGCGCAGCCCATGGCATGGGAATGCTGCTCTTGCGCATTGCCTACGTTTGTTGGTTTACCCAAGGCTGCGTTAATGGAGGTAAGCGCTTTCCGGGCGGTAGCAAGATCTCCTCTTTGTATCGCGGCATACCCATCGGTAAAGAGGGCAATGGTCTGGTGCTCCAAAGGAAGATCATCTATCTTCATGGATCGGTTTAGAAGCTCGTTTTCCCAATCTCGGGTCTCTATGATATAGTGTGCCCGCATATAGATCAAGTTGTTCCGAATGAATTTATCGGGGCTCTGAGCGGCATTCTTTTCGACCTCCTCCACAAGCGCCAAAGCTTCCTTGTAACGGCCTTGCTGTAAATACCCGTGCTCCAGCCACCAGATAGAGTGATAGCCCCGGTCTTCTACGCCCAGATTCTTTCTCTTCCGCCGATCTTCGGCAGCAGCCATAGAGACTTCATTGGAGGCAACCACCCCGTCCCATTGGCCTAAGGCAGCAAAAATATGGGAAGGCATGTGCAAGGCATGCTGGGCATACGGAGCAGCCTTGGGGTACCGTTCTGCCGCTTCCAGGGCAAGGTGTGCCTGGGCAGCATTATCATGGCAGTGAATAAAGTAATGAAGTGCCCCGGGATGGTACGGTTCCTTATCCAACACCTGCTTGGCGAGGACGGCCGCGGAATCGGGATTACTTACCCCCATGTACGCCAAGGAAGTGAAGGCAGCTATCTCTAAGTCTGAGGGGTGATGCTTGTAAAGTTGCCGCATCTGGTTCAGGTACGCGCGGTCTCTTGCCTTTTTCTCCCCTTTTTCCATAAACAAAGCTTCTACTGCCCTCATCAGACCTTTTTCCCGCTCGGTGGGGGCTTTGGCAAGCCGGTCAGCAGCATTTGGGCCAAGTTTCTTCAAGCAGGCAACTGCTTTGCTATTTTCAGACGGTCCGCCCCAGATAGTATGATTGTAGGTCATGGCCTCGCCCCAGTAAGCCAACGCGAAAGTAGGGTCTTGCTGCTGGGCCTCCCGAAAAGCTTCTGCGGCATCTTCGTATTCAAAGCTATGCAACAACAACACCCCTTCCAGAAAAGCCTGCTGGGCCTGGTGTTTCCCTGAGTTGGGAAACTTGATTTGTGACGTGTCCTGGGCAGCAGAAAGACTGCTGCTGCCTAACCAAATAGACAGAAAAAGACATACATACCCGTATGCTTTTCGCAGATTTGCTTTTTCCATATCCACCCCATCTAACAGCTTAAACCCTTTCTACTCTTTACAGGTAAGTTACAGAAAATCACCCTTTTATTCCAGAAATGATTGTTAAAATAAAGCTCTTGTGTCGGCCCATTCAATACCATGAAAGACTTCAGGCTTCCAACCCGTTTTCGGTTAGATTTGCTTCTAATCTGTTCGTCGTTCCGCTCTGCCTTCGCTAAATTAAAATTTGCTTATCAGAAGAAGAGCCTCCAGGCAAGTTCTAGTGTTTTCAGCCTGTTTTTCGAAAATAAGGTTGGAAACCGAACCCTAACTTTTCTTAAAATCTAGTATCTTCCATAAAGAAATATTGGTCTTGCAGCGCAAACCTTCATTATAGAGAAGTCGCTTCTTGTTTATCATTGTTTACTAAACTACATAGCCGAAGTATATTATAAATTGTTAATGTTGATAACAATGTTAGCAATCAACAGTTATCCACGATTTAAAACTTTAAACTCTCCGCTCCTCCACTAATCACTTTAGCACACCCCTTCTATAGCTTCAGTGATTCCCTTTCTGAAATAAATCACTCTGCTCAACAGGTTTAAGCTTGTTTTAAGGAAAATAGCCCTAAAGCCATGGTTGCTTTATTTCAGAAGATCGATTCTAAAGCCATCAACTTAAAAAGATTCAAGAATGAGCAAGGTGTTAAGACAGCCAACTAAGGCCCAGATACCCACTCAAAGGATAACCAAAATTAGTCAGTTAACCCTGAAGTGGTCGGGGGTGGTATTGGTGGCTTCGGTTTGGGGGAGCGCGGCTTTGTTTGGGCTGTACATTCTTGCCTTCTACGCCGCGGCACTGTACGAGGGCAATCTGGAACGGTGGAACAATGTATTGCCGGGCCTGTATGAAAAAGGTTCTTTGGCCGCTACCTCGGGCATTGGCCTGCACTTTGCCGCGGGCGGTATCATTCTGGTGCTGGGAAGCCTGCAACTGATTGGCAAAATACGAATCCGGTACCCTGCTCTGCACCGCTGGGTAGGACGGCTTTATATTGTCTCCTCCATTCTGGCAGCGGTGGGCGGATTAGTTTTCATCTTGCTGAAAGGAACCATTGGTGGATTGGTAATGGACATCGGGTTTGCCGGATACGGGCTCCTGATGCTTCTGGCAGCGGTGCAAACTTTCCGACACGCAGTGGCTCGCCGGCTGGAGCAGCATCGGGCCTGGGCGCTTCGGCTGTTCGCCCTGGCCATTGGTTCCTGGCTGTACCGCATGGATTACGGTTTCTGGTACCTGCTCACCGATGCCATGGGCCACAACAAACAGTTTAATGGTCCCTTTGATCAGGTGATGGCCTTTTTCTTTTACCTGCCCAACCTGGCGGTTGCCCAGGCCTTTATCAGGGATCGTGAGTTCCGAGCCTCGGTGGCGCTCCGGTTTTCCGCTGCATTCCTACTGCTGTTCGCCACGGTTTTCCTTGTGATTGGCACCTACTATTTCACCTTATTCTATTGGGGACCCGCCATTATGCGATTAGTCACGGGAGATTAACCAATGGGCACCTCCTTTTCCTCGCTTAGAACTAGCAGAAGGTTCTGGTCTTGGCACTTGGGAAACCTGGCATTCTCCAGTGAATGAATAGCCTCAGGTTTTCAACGCTTGCCTTTCCAGGATCCTAAACCTAATAAAACTAGGTTCGCTTCTTTGATCCGTTTTTCATCTTTCGGCTCTTAAAAGGCAATAGGAATATTTTAGTTAACCCACCAGATATAAAGGAGATAATTGAGTTCAATTTGAATATGGGAAGTTCCCATACCTAATTACCCGCAATAACTTCCTGTTCATCAGCCTAAATGAATGAACAAGATAATTTAAAACAGCCTGTTGCCTCTTCTTAACACCACCTTCGCTAATTTTGCAAGGACGTTAACAAGTGCCTTTACTTCCTGCACACCTAAACTCAGTTGGGCCTAGTTCTCTCCGCCAAGTAGTTCTAACTAGGTAATGGCATTTGCAAGATTTATGCAGAGGGATTCTTTTGTTTTGCTAGAAAATGACGAATATATTGTACTTTTCAATATATTGTTACCTTAATGGATAGATTCCGCAGGAAGCACTGATTTAAGGGCTCATTGAAAAACCAATTATTTAGTACCAAAGAAGGAATTCTGTTCAGAGAAACTATAAACATTTTGCATCCTACAGAGAAGGAATGTAAAGCAGAGTAGCATCGGGATTTATTATTTTACGTAAAATATTGAAGATGAAGGGGCTTTTACCCTTCTATACTTACATCGTCTTGTTAAAAGGAATTTATATTATGGAACTACGGGAAGAGACCATTCAGCAATTGCAAACCATTTTAGAAGAACTGGAAACCTATACCACCGAAAATCCTCAGAGCATTCCCACCATCCTGGCTTCCTTCCTGGAAACGGAAGAGGTCATTGAGCACCTTAAGGAACAAGCGACGGAGGCAACCCAGGAACATCAGCGGATTACCTTCCTCAGCAAAATGCTGGAGATGGCCAAATCAGAAATTGAGGAAGGCGGAGTGCAGGATGGCCTTTGGTTCGGTAAATCGGTGATCACCTTTCTGTTGAACGGCACCTCGGCGGGAGCTGTACCGGTGGAGACCGAAGAGTACGACTAAGCAGTTGCTGCTTCTTTAAACAGAAACCCGGTTTTTTCCTTCTTTTCAGGAAAACAGGCTGAAATCAAAGTAAAATCAGTAGCCAACTTCGAAAAGAATTTTTTGCCTGTAATAAATCAAGTCGCCCTCAGACTAATTCCCTGAGGGCGTCTTTGTTTCCGGCATTATAGGAACCGCTCTTTTTAACAGCCACTAACCTAAACCTTTGTTGTTATGAACGTCTTAACCCTTAACCTCTCTGATTCAGTCAAAATAGAAGTAGACAACTCCTTTACCGGTCTGGAGACCATTAAATACAACGGCGAAATTGTCTCGGAAAAGAAATCGCTGCTGGGCGAAAACCATCGGTTTGAACGGGAAGAAAACGGCGAGCTGGTAGTTTACGAGGTAAGAATCAGCATCAAGCACCTGACCCGGGTAGGCATAGACATTTACCGCAACAACAAAGTGATTCTGCTGAGCTAACCCACGTCAGGCAACTTTGGAACGAGGCAAAAAATAGGCCGTTTAACCGCAGTTTTAAAAAAAACAGCGGTTAAATGGCCTATTTTTTTAGTAGGCTTTCTGAGGCAGTTTCTACAAAATGAAATCAGCTACACTTCGGGTTTAGTAATTGGGAAATCATCCTCCTGGGCAAGAAACATCGGGTTTATATCGGCTTTTAGGAAAAAGCCCAAAGGGATGCTCTTAAAGATTCCAGGGCTTTTTTTGAACATAGATCCTTGAATCGGGTATATGGTTTATCTGTATAATTCTCTATCTTTAATCAAGCGCTTCTCATTTAAACTGTTACTACCATGGCCAAAGGAAAAACACCCACCAAAGAGAAATCCAAGAAGGAACCAACTAAAACCCTGAAAGAGAAAAGAGCTGAGAAACAGCAGAAAAGGGATTCTAAACGGGATTGATTTAAAATCTAAGTACTTTGCCCCTGGCCGAGCAGCCGTAGGAAATACTCTTACCCCAAGCTCTTCGGCTAGGGGTTTTGGTTTTCCAACGGATGGATGGAAATCATATTAAACTTAACCCTCAGTTTTATAGTCAGGCACTTCTATGGACAGAGAGAGTTTATCGGTGAGAGAACTGGCCGAACAGGACATTCCTGCTTTGGCAGATTACTGGCTGAAGGCGGATGACGCCTTTCTGGAGGGCATGGGCGTTGATCTCTCCAAACTACCAGAGCGCGACGCCTGGGAAGAAATGCTCCGGCAGCAGATCAAAACGCCACTGGCTCAGAAACAATCTTACTGCCTCATCTGGCAACTGGAAGGTCAAGCCGTGGGCCATTCCAACGCAAATAAAATTACCTTCGGGCAAGAAGCGTACATGCACCTGCACCTCTGGAAACCCGACCACCGCACGCACGGTCTTGGAACCGCTTTCGTGCGCCAAACCCTCCCCTATTTCTTCCGCAACCTTGAACTGAAGAAACTGTATTGTGAGCCTTATGCCTTAAACCCCGCCCCGCACAAAACCCTGGCGAAAGTGGGGTTCACGCAAGTGGCCGAGTACATCACCACCCCGGGCTGGATCAACTTTGAGCAGCTCGTAAAACTCTGGGAACTGACGCGGGAATCTTTTGAATCACTCCCCATTAACCATAACCCACCGTACTCCACCTGAAGCATGAACACACAACAAGCCTACAACACCTGGGCCCAGCAGTACGACACCAATCAAAACAGAACTCGCGATCTGGAGGCGCAGGCACTCCGTACAGTACTGGCTTCACTCTCTTTCGGGCGTTGTTTGGAGATTGGCTGCGGCACGGGCAAAAACACCTCGTTTCTGGCCCAGAAAGCCCAGGAAGTAACAGCGGTAGACCTTTCGGAGGAAATGCTGGCCAAGGCGAAGGAGAAAATCACGGCTCCCCACGTGCAGTTCACCCAAGCCGATATCACCAAAGATTGGACCTTCGGGAACGGCCTGTATGACTTGGTTACGTTTAGCTTGGTGTTGGAGCACATCCAGCAGTTAGACCACATTTTTGAGCAAGCCTCCCAAAGCCTGCTGCCCGGCGGCCATGTCTATTTAGGTGAACTGCACCCGTTCAAACAATACACCGGAACCAAAGCCCGTTTTGATACGGAGGCTGGTCGCCAGGAGGTGGAATGCTTTGTTCACCCGGTTTCTGAATTCACCCAAACGGCAAAACGACACGGCTTAAACCTGGTAGACTTAAACGAGTTTTTCGATGACGGCAACACCACCTCCCCACCCAGAATCCTGACCCTCCTGTTCCAGAAGCGCTGATTTTTTATTCCTTCGGCAGAACCAAGTGGAAGAAGTTGTTTTCTGCTCCTTTTGGCGAAATAAGATCTAAAACAGAAAAGACATCTACCTAATGCATCGCCTGGGAAACGTCGTCCATTCGGCCGAATAAACTCCCTTTTCAGGGCTTCTGGATGGATTCGGTAATTTTTTCTCCCTAGAAACCAGACCGAAACATCTAAGTAGCGGTTCAAACATAGTCAACCCACAATATTTTACGTAGAGAAAAACGTGAGTGTACTTTTAAATAAGCTTTACCATGAACTTTACATCTACCAGAATTGAGGATATCCTGTTTGACGCCGCCCGCAAAGGCGATGTGGTCACCATCCAGGAGCTGATAGCAGAGGGCGCAGACGTCAACACCCAGAACGGCCGGGGATTCACCCCATTGATTCTGGCATCGTATGAGGGACACTATGAGGCCACCAAGGCGTTGTTAGATGCTGGGGCAGATGTAAACATCCAGGACATGAGCGGAAACACGGCCCTGATGGGTCTTTGTTTTAAAGGCTACGCCGATATTGCCGAACTGCTTATCTCCCGCGGAGCCGATTTAAACATCCAGAACTACAGCGGCGGAACCGCCCTCATGTTTGCTACCATGTTTGGTCGGCATGAACTGGTTAGGTTAGTGGCAGAACACGGCGCAGACCAATCCATCAGAGACAGCCGCGGATTAACTGCTTTTGAAATGGCCGAGAAAATCGGTAACGAAGAAGCCCTGAAAGTCCTGCATTACGCCAGCTAATACTCCATGGACACTCTGAGCGGGAGGCCCTGAATTCCTTCTACTCACCTCACCAAAGAACCCCCTCGCTTTGGGCCTGTTTATCAGAAAACAGGCCCAAAGCGAGGGGGTTCTTTTTTTTTAACTCCAGTACCTCCCTCCGGCCACAACATCTAAGGCAACCCAGCTTCAGGCACTAACCAAAACTCGGCCGGAAAAGAAGAAGGACTGCGGAAGTCTGGGATGGGTCTCTCCTGTTCATTGAGTTCCTCTGGAGGGCAGATAGATCTGGAACGCCAACCCCAAGGACAGCCCCGTAGAACCCGAGGTACCAGACCCCACATCAATATTGGCATGGCTCCTGACCAGGTTCAGAGTTCCTTCTAAAGACACGTTCGTGGCAACGAAGTGGGCATATCCGGCCCTCACCCCGTATACCGTTGAGAAAAATCTGTCGCCTTCAGAATCTTCCTGGTTGCTACCGGCAAAACCTACCAGGGCCTCGCCAAACCAGCGGTGCGTGGGCGCGGCGCCTTCGGGAAAGTAGTACCGCACAAAGGGTGTTATTCCGTAGTTAAACAATTCACCTCCATCATAAGCCTCTAACCCAAGTTGCACCTGGGCTCCAATAGCAGCGTTGTCACTAATAAAGTAACCGGCCCGGGGTTCAATCTCCAGGGTAAAGGTCTCCGATTTGAAGTTGTGCCCAATAGAACCAATTCCGGCCCCAATCATCCAGTTCCCATCTCTGACGGCCGTAGAAGCTACGGGTGCGGTGCTTTGTGGCGGGGTAATGGTCTGCGCCATGGCACTGAAAACCGTTGCCAACACCCCCAAGAAACTAAGTAAAGGTTTTTTCATGATTTTAGGATTTGAATATTTAATAATATTTATTTATAACGTGTTCATTTTCAATAAGTCTAGATAAAAACAGGCAATATTTGTGTCTTAGAAGAAATAGTGGAATCCGTTAGTAAAGATTATGACTAAAGCTAGGGAGTGACCTATAAGTCTACAGCAAAGCAGCCTGCAGCATGACAAGGAAAGCACACATCTCCCAAGCGGGTGGAAGTAGTAGAAGAGAGAAGAAGGGTTGGCTTTTGGAGTGAATCAGCTAGGTTCAGCTTAGCTTTTGAAATCACATGCCAAAAAGTAAAGAACAACCAAAGCCCTGGTTAGATCAGCTTCTAGAGATTGATGAACTAGATACGAGTGGAGAACAGAGCCTCTTTTCAGCCTGCTTTGGTAAAAAGGCACCAAAAACAAGGGAAAGCGTGATTCGCTCCCACTCCTTTGAACGCCCAAAGAGACGGTACTTAGATGACGGTTTTGTGCGTGATGGTTTCTGTGATGGGAACGTTTTCCCGTTGCTTGCCCACAATGAGCCGGTTGCCTGAGTTGTAGGTGAAGTAGTTCCAGCTCCAGTTCATCATCACGGCCAGGCGGTCACGGAAGCTAACCAGGGAAATCAGGTGGATGAACATCCAGATAAGCCAGGCAAAGAAACCCTGTGACTTGAATTCCTGCCGAAACAGTTTTAAATCAGCAACGGCTTTGTTTTTCCCGATGGTGGCCATGGTGCCCTGGTCTTTGTACACAAACGGCTGCAGCGGTTGTCCGGCAAAAAGCCGCATCAGGTTCTTGCCCAGCAGCGCGCCTTGCTGAAGCGCCGGTTGAGCCAGCATTGGATGTCCCTGCGGATTCTCAGGGGTAACCATAGCCGCGATATCGCCAATGGCGAACACGTTTTCATAGCCAGCCACCCGGTTGAATTCGTCTACCTGCAGGCGGTTTCCTTTCAAAAGGCTCTCGGGGTTGAGTCCGTTCACGGGATTGCCGGTCACGCCGGCGGCCCAGATGAGGGTGCGGGTAATCAGGGTTTCGCCATTGTCCAGTGTCACGGTGTAGCCGTCATAGGATTTCACGCGTCGGTTCAGCCAAACCCTCACGCCCATTTCCTCCAGAAACTGCTGTGATTTAAGAGACGCTTCCTTTGACATGCCTTTCAGCAGTTCGCCCCCACTCTGGATCAGGTGAATGTCCATGGATTTGAAATCAAGCTCAGGGTAATCTTTGGGGAACACGTGCTTTCTGAGCTCACTTAACGCGCCTGCCAGTTCTACGCCGGTTGGTCCGCCGCCCACAATCACGTAGTCCATGAGGCTATTCAGTTGCTCAGGATCGTCTAGTTGCAGTGAGTTCTCGAAGTTGCTCAGAATGGTGTTGCGGAGCTGAATGGCATCTTCCACGCTCTTCATGGCGATGGCTTTCTCCTCCATCAGTTTATCCCCGAAATAATTGGTGGTAGCGCCCGTGGCAATGACCAGATAATCATAGCGGATGAGCCCGATGCTGGTCTCCACGAACTGCTGGGCAGTGTCTATGCACTGAACATCGGCTAGCCGGAAAAAGAAATTCTTGTGGTCGTCAAAGACTTTCCGGAACGGATGGATGATGGAATCTGCCTCAATGGCGGCAGTAGCTACCTGGTAGAGGAGCGGCTGAAAAGTGTGGTAGTTCTGCTTGTCAATGAGAATAACCTGGGCCTCAGCGTGCCGAAGCGATTTCACCAGTTCCAGTCCCGCAAAACCGCCGCCAATGATGACTACTTTCGGTTTGCCGGTACTCGCAATTCTTGCATAGTTTGCCATGATCCTCTCTGAAGCGTAACATTACCTAATTTCTACCAGACAACAAACAAGCACGCTAAAACGGCTGTTCCTGGATTTTAGGTCAGGTTGGGTAAGGTTTACGTGGGTTGCTCTGCGCTGTTTTAGATTTATAAAGGGGACAATTCTAAACGCGGATTTAAATAAACGAAAAGAACCTCTTTTGGGCCTCTTTTTTGAAAAGGGCACCTAAAAGAGGTTCTTATTATGGAGAATACTCCGTTTTTTCAAAGGTTTAAGAATGGAAGACTTTCAACCCAGATTAACATCAAGCGCTTTTAGAGGCTTGATACTGGCACGTTAAGCTCCCCTTCTTTTCGCTTCTGTTTTGAAAACCTTCAACTCATCCTGGGCGGCTTTCAACCTGCTTTTGGCGGCTTTTTCCCTTTCCTCGGCGGCTTCGGTATCGGCCTCTGCTCGTTTTACCTCGGCTTTCAGGGATTCCACTCTTCGTTCCTGCTCAGACACTAAAGGATCACTGGAGTAGCCGCCGCCACCGGGCAAGATGGAGCATCCTACCATGAAAGGAAACACCAGCAGAAGCACTCCCGAATTCAATTTTTTATACAGTATAAATTTCATAGTCAACAGGTTAAGATTTCCTTTTCTTACGGTTTATACGAAGGGTGGTTCCACAACTTATTATCCCGCTCTCTTCCTCCCTTTCGGGGTGAGGGTTTTTATCTGGATACAGGACATCCTAAAATAGATTTGTTTCTCCACAAGCGTCTTTTTCCTTTGATTCACTGTCGGGTAAAGAAAGCTTTATAGGCAAAAAACAAGCTCCCGTTTCAAGGCCGCTTTATAGAAAACTGGCCAGAAACGGGAGCCACTATTTTGGGCTGAACCTACAAAGCCGGATGCGTGTCTGCTCTTCTCCGAAGGGTTCTCACTCTGGTAGGGTCCATCTCCTCGGGTCTGGAGAGCGTGCCCACTACCAAGCCTACCAAGCCCATCGTCACGAAGGTATTGCGGGCTTTGGTGTTCTGCGAAAACCCGAACATCCAGGGAGCAGCCAAGGAAAAGATACTGGTGGCGAAGTCAATGGCCAGGTGGGCTTTGTAAGGCATGACCTGCACCGCGCCCCACTCGGCTTTGGTAACCAGGGCTGAGACCAACGTGCCGCCGGCAATGGCCCGACAGAGGGTGGTTGCGGTTTCTTCTTCGGTGAAGCCTACTGATTCGGGGGCCGCAGCCACAGCGGGAATATAGGCCACTTCTGCAATGCCGTGCATTGGCCTGGTGATGGGTTGCCACATAGTTTTATCTTTTTAGAAATGGAACATTGAAAGCTGCTACCTCACAGCCTTTTACTCTTGTGAATTTTGTACGGTACCAAGAGGGGTTTGTTCCAACTCAGCAGTTACCAGCGGCATTGGCACCGAAGAACTCAACGATATAGCCACCACCTTGACCTGACCTTTACCCGATAGATGCCCGCAATCAGGCGCATATCCTGAACTTCGTCGTAGGCTTTGACCCCTATTCCTAGGCATCATCAGACTTGATTGCCCCCACCCCCATCTCCTCGGCTTCAGCGGCGAACAACCGCATCTACCCTTCTTTGCAGGGGTTCTGTGCGTGATGAGGGAAACGGCAAAGTGGAGGTTTAGGAATCTCCTATTTTACGGAATATGACAACTTTCCAAAGAGTACCAACCTTCAATTCTCTAGATTTTCGAAAGACAGAAAAGGAATTTTTAGGTAGTTCCCCTTGCCTATCCCGACACTCGGTCAGGCACATACCCATTGGATTGACCACCATTAAAACGAGCGGCATCCGGGTAGACAATCCCTAGTTCCAAAGCTCCAAGCCCAGGAATACTTATAATTCTGGATTATCCCTTGTGCAGGTCCTGAACAAACGGCAGTACCTCTTCTAGCTCCTGGATGTGATGTACCAATCGGGGCAGTTGGGGACCTTTTACCAGCAAGTTTATTTCCAGGACAAGTCCCTGAATGTAGAGCAACTGCCCAAATCCCAGTTCAAGATTTCGGCGGGGTTGAGGCTGCATTACTTTGTTTCAAACCGATTTATCCTGAGGTCCTTCTACCGGTTTTACACTAATAATTGGGGCTAAGGCCTACATCAAGGAATTGGGGATACCGTTCAAAGCAACCCTCTTTCCTGTCACTGAGTCCTTATTTCGGGTTTTAAACCCACCCTGCCCGAGCCTCTGCCGGATACCAGGAGCATGCTCCCGGCGACCGGTTCTACTCCAGCGACTACGGCTTTGCGGATTTCATGAGCCACTATGCGGGCCTGAACTTCAGGATCACTTCTTTGGAAGGCATCTTGTGGTATATTGCGCTGACTATATAGGAGGAGTTACACAACAGCCACTACAACCGCAGCAATGTCCTGGTTTCCAATGTCAATTAATTGGGGGCAACCATCAAGTAAATCCTTTTTTTGGGACTTACCTTCTGGGCACACGCTTGCCTGATAATAATGTTTTATTGTTTTGTTAGATTGGGAGTTTGGGGCTTCTTTTGGAAAAACTGCCTGTAAACGCAGCCACAAGGCTTGCTTTAAACGTGGCTGACAGACCTGAGCTCAAGACGAATAAGCAAGGTAATCCGCTCACTCAAGGTATCACTGATGAGTTTCAACTCGTCTTGTGAATATTGGTAAAAGTCTAAACTATTAATGAATTCTACAGCATCTGAGCAAGCTACTAAGTCGGCCTGAGTTATGATGTGAAGCACCGACTCTAAAGGTATCTTTTTCTTCATAAGTTTGGTTGATTTGCTTACATGTTCAAACCAATTTATAAGAAAATAATTCCAAAACAAAATTGAAATAAGTAACAATCAGGCCTTTACAACAGATTTACTTCAAAATCTTGCACAAACCTTCACAAACTTCATTATCTAAAACTTATTTTAAATATAATTTTTACGACCTAATTCATCATATTCTTTTGATAGAAAACGGCTCTATGCTATTTCTTGAATTTCTTGATATAAATTTTCCAATTCACATTATAACTTAAAAAATGCACTATTCTTTGTATTTATTATGCTAGCATACAATTTTAATTAACAAAGATTTAACTTATTTTTTTCAGAACAGGAAGAAAGTTTTCCTTTAAAGCGATGGGTAAGCACCTTACCCCCGAACCAACATCTCCCCACAGGTCTCGTAAGTTGTAGTAACTCACTAAGTAAAATCCGGGCAGGGATTCACCTTTCAGTAAAGGAAAAGGAAGTGATCTTTCAGCTACAGCACACCTTTTGGTGAACTAAATACCGAGACTATGGATAAAAGAAATCAGACTGCTACAAACTATCACCTGCGCGAATTAGGGGACAGCAAGTACGAGGTAGCCAAAGGGGAACCTGACATAAGGGGGTGGAAAGTGGCCGATGCCCAAGGAAACCTTATGGGAAAGGTAAAGGAACTTCTCTGTGACCCTGAGGCTCTGAAGGTGCGTTACCTGATATTAGACTTAGAAGGAAACGTTCTGGATCTGGAGCCGCGCGACATCATGGTTCCCATAGGTTTAGCAGAACTGCACGAGGCAGACGATGTTGTGACAGTTCCAAATCTGTCAGCGGAGCAGATTCAGGCTCTGCCCAGGTACGAGGCTAACCTATTAAACCAGGAGACTGAACGGCTGGTGCAACGGATTTTCGTGGGAGACCACGTACACGGCACTTCTCCCGCCCCGGCCCGGCAGCCACAGGTTGATTCTCAGGAGTATTACAGCCAGGAGCACTTCAACCAAAACAACCTTTACCGCAACCGAAAGGCCAAAAACGTGATCGGGTTGTTTTCTGATGCCGGCAGCGTGCAACGGGTGCTAAGTGAACTCTTTGCCAGCGGTTTCAAAAAAGAAGACATAGAAGTAGCCATGAGAAGCTCCCCCGGATCTACAGAAGGCTACTCCCAGGAAAATTTTGAGCGGTTTTTCTACTCGCTTTTCGCTACGCCAGAAGAAGCCATGGCGCATCAGGCCAAGATGCAAAACAGCAACGCCTTGGTGGTGGTCCATGCCTATTCACAGGACGAAGCCAATCGGGCAGCCCACCTCCTGGATTCGCACCGCAACTCAGAACTGGACATAGAAATTGAACGGACAACCTCTGCCCCTTCAAACACTTCTCCTGTAACAAGCCATTTAACTGAAAGCACTTCTGAAAGCACTTCCATCCCCGTGATAGAGGAACAGCTTCAGGTGGGCAAACAGGAAGTAGAGACCGGTAGAACCCGCGTGCACCAGATTGTGGAGCGCCCTATTGGGGAGAATGTGCGCCTGCGCGAAGAGCGCATTCAGATGGAGCGGGTACCGGTTGACCGCCCCGCAGCCGGGGCAGATTTCGCCAGTTTTCAGGAAGGGTCCTTTGAACTGAAGGAGTACGCCGAAGTACCGGTGATTTCCAAAGAAGCCCATGTGGTAGAGGAGATCACCATTGGCAAAGACGTGGAAGTGCGGGAGGAGTTGATTCAGGAAACGGTAAAGAAAACAGAGATCCAGGTGGAAGATCTTCGCACTGATGAAATCCCACGAGAGGATGGCACCAGAATCCCTCCAACTGCTTCTGGTATATAATTTAATTTTATTCCCCCTTTATGCACCCACCTGGTTGAAGCCGGTTGGGTGCATAAAGGTTCTTTCATTTCTCACAACTCCCCTTCCAACAGGGTTTATTAGTAGGTATAAATCCCCAAAAACTTCTTTTCAGAAACGCCAATCAATATATACCTTCCTTGGTATATTATAATTATCAAATATCACACACTCTTCTCCACAGGGGCTTATACAAATTATAATATTTTGATTTTAAACGTTTTCTACAAACAAAACAACTATCCTCTTGTTTACAGGTCATTTTCTTAAAACACCTTTAAAACTCTAAAATACAATTTTTTTATCTCTTTTCGGTAACCTCCCCCTCAGGCGCCCGTTTACTAATCCAAAGAGAAAAGAAAATGGACCAGACAACGAATATCGGCACGGACTCATACGGAGAAAGAAACCCCTCACCTCAAGACCCTACCCGGCAGGAGACGCCGCAGCAAACCATGACCATCCCGGTTATTGAGGAGCGCGTTCACCTTGACACCCAGGTAGTGGAAAAGGGAAGCGTACGAATCACCAAGATGATAAGTGAACAGGAAGTACCTGTGAACATTCCCCTGATCCAGGAAGAGCACGACATCCAGCGGGTTCCAATTAACGAATACGTAGACACTCCGCCCGCCCCTATCCGCTACGAAGGCGATACCATGATTATTCCTATTGTACAGGAGGTAATGGTAGTGCAGAAGCGCCTGATGGTGGTAGAGGAACTGCACATTACTAAAAACAGGGTACAGACCCATGACGTGCAGCAAGTAAGTCTGCGCAAAGAGGAGATTAGGGTAGAACGGATTCCGTCTTCGGGCCTACCGAACGAAAGCGCCTCTTAAAAAGTAATCCCCAACGCACACCTATATATTATTCATTCACACTATAACACTAAACGTAAAACTATGGCACAAACAGTAATTGGAATTTTCGATAGTTCATCAGATGCCCAGCGGGCGGTACAAGAATTGAAAACCCTTGGCATCAACGATGACCGCATAGATGTTTCCAGCGCAAGTTCATCATCTACAGGTTCAAGCACTTCATACGGCAGTGGCTCTACCACTTCTGATTCTACATACGGCAGCACTTCCTCTTCTTCTTCCAGAAGCCATGATGATAATGACGGAATAGGCGGATTTTTCCGGTCTTTGTTCAGCGATGACGATGACCGCGCCACTACCTATTCAAATGTAGCCCGCCACTCAGACTGCATCGTGACAGTACATGCCCAAACCGATGAAGAAGCCCGCAGAGCCGCCCAGATCTTGGATCAGTACGGGTCTGTAGACTTTGACGAGCGCGCTACCCAATACGGATATGGAAGCAGCGCTGGCACCGGAGCTTATGGCAGCACCGGTAGCACAGGAACTGGAGCTTATGGCAGCACCGGTAGCACAGGAACTGGAGCTTATGGAAGCACAGGTAGTACAGGTAGTTCAGGAACCTTTGCAGGTGGAGCTGATTCCACCTACACTGGATCAACCACCAACAACTCCCTGGCAGACTCCACCACCGGCGGGTATACTGATACCACTAATACCGGATACACAGACACTACTCGCAATGACCTCACCGACTCTACCTCTATTCCGATCATTGAGGAAAACCTACAGGTTGGAAAACGCGAGATAGAAACCGGGGGCGCCCGTCTGCGCAGCAGAATTGTGGAGCGTCCGGTAGAGGAACACTTGCGTCTCCGTTCAGAGCACGTACGCGTTGAGCGCCGTCCGGTAGACCGTCCGGCTTCTGAAGCAGACTTCACCGGCTTCAGAGAAGGCGAGATTGAATTGACCGAGCATGCCGAAGTTCCGATCGTGAACAAAGAAGCCCGCGTGGTGGAAGAAGTGTCGCTTGGCAAAGAAGTAGAAGAGCGTGACGAGGTCATCAGAGACACCGTTCGTTCAACCGAGGTAGACGTTGACAACCTGAACACCGGCACCAACCGGACCACCCTTGACACAGATTCTGACCTAGATCGTGACCGCACCGGCCGCTCTGGCCTGGACCTTGATAACGACCGGTCAACCTCTATCTAATAATTAGGCTTTAGATAATATCCTTAAGAAGGCGGCTGCTCCAATGAGTAGCCGCCTTCTTGTTTTAAGGGCTTGGCCAAAGGCAATCAAGCAGTAACATAAAAGTAGCACCTTGTCCTCTTCAGAGCATAAGATCGGAGGGCAAAGCACCGGAACATCTGTTTCCTTCCTATCTTCAGGCCTTTATCACCAAAATTTGAAACGCCCTCCTCTATGAGAAAAAGCCTCCTGCTTCTTGTCTTCTTTCTGGGATTACTGGTTCCTTGGGCCAAAGCCCAACAACATAAAACCCTTGTCTACTACCAAGACGACACCCTCAAATTAGAACTGGACCTGTTCCTTCCCCAAAAACCAAGGAAAGACAAAATCCCGTTGGTCCTTTTTGAACACGGGGGCGGTTTCTCAGGTGGGGAAAGAAGCAGTGGACATGGTTTCGGGACGTACCTAGCCAACCAAGGATATGCCACGGCGAGCCTCACATACACCTTGTACATGAAAGGCAAGAATTTTGGCTGTGATGGAAAACTGCCCGAGAAAATCAAAGCTTTCCAATATGCGGCCAATCATTTCTGGCTGGCTACTAATTTCTTTCTCCAGAATGCCCAAAAATACAACCTGGATCCAACCCAAATCTTCCTGGCCGGAAGCAGCGCCGGGGCCGAGGCCGCCCTTCACGCCGCTTACTGGAACTACTCCGCCATGAATCTGTATCCAAAAGTAGTACTGCCAGAGACCTTCCGGTACAAAGGCCTCATCTCCGGCGCAGGAGCGTTGATGGATTTAAACCTGATTTCGCCCGGGAACATGCTGCCCACCCTGCTCTTCCACGGAAATGGAGACCCGGTAGTGCCCTACGGTACCGCCGCTCACCACTACTGCCCTTCCAACGCCTCCAACTGGCTTATGCTGTTCGGCTCTTATTCCATTTACCAACACTTGCTGAGCCTCAACGGTAACACCCGTTTAATCACTTACTGTGACGGAGGTCATGAGTTCAGCGGTGAGCTCTTCTATAAAACCCCACAAATAATAGTTGATTTTCTGAACGATGTACGAGCTGGCCGAAAAACACAGGAACATGTAATCATCTCCACTGGCAAAAGCAACGAACGCTCTAAAGCTTATCAGTTCTGTGATTAATCACCTCACCGTTCATTTTAGGTTCGTTTTGAAGAAAACAGGCCTAAAATCTAGGACAATTTTAAAATTGTTTAATGGGCAAAAGGATACCTAATTATGGACTAGGATAGTATTGCCGGACCTTCTCTTTTAGGGCTTGAACGGCTACATACTTGGTCGTTTGAACAGGCTATTTTACCTTAAAATTAGCAATTGAATCTTCTTATCTGAGGCGACCACCATTGACAAACTAAAACGAAGAATCCGCTTTGGAGCCGTTTTTCTGAAAACGGCTCCAAAACGGATTCTTCGTTTATGGAATAAAATGTAGCTATTTTCTGGATAGACCTGATTTAGAAAACGCCCAGAAACCGCTTCCTTTTGTAGATGTTCTTCAGGTCTTTCTCAAACAGAGTGTAAGGATCGTTATAGAACTTCAGGAAGTTCTGCTCACTTACCTGACCGGGGAAAGGGGCGTAATAATGGGTTGGGCTCCGGGTGTCGTTTCGCCAAACCAGCACGTAAGACAAGCGCATGGGGTATTTCCGCATAACCGGCAGCAGGGTGTTGGTCCACCAGGTGGTGTTGGGGATGGACTCCAGGCCGGTCTCTGTGAAGGCGGCCAGTTTCTTCGCTTTCCGGGCGTAGTCAGAAAGGATTTTCAGTTTATAGGCAGCCGTGTCTATGGCGTAGCGGTCGCGGCCCATGTCGCCGTAGTTGTCCATGCCTACCATGTCTACCCATTTATCGCCGGGGTAGCGCTCCAGGAATTCTGCCTCTGAGTGAAACCGGTTATCGGGGGAGAAGGCGTAGATGAAGTTGTGTACGTTCAGGCTGTCTCTGAGGTATGAAACGGTAAACTGCCACACGTTTATGAATTCCTCACGGCTAGTGTGCGGCTTGCCCCACCAGAACCACCCGCCGTCAAACTCATGGAACGGCCGGAAAATGATAGGAACCAGTTTGCCATCGGCGCCTTTCACGCTGTGCGCCCACTCTCCTATTCCGCGCAAGATTTCCTTGTACTGGTCATGAGCCTCGCCACCGGGAATGATGTATTTTACGGCCGGCAAAGAAAGGGAATCAACCCAGTAGAAACCGCCTTTAGATACCGGGTTAGAGAAGTGCCAGGCCGCAGTGGTTACGCCGCCCCGGTTGTAGGTGTCAATCACATTCTGCCGAACTTCTTCTTTGGCGGCTTGGATGGCCTCTGGCGACCGGCCGGAGAAACCACTGAAATCTACCCCAATGACTGCCGGGTGCGATCCCGTCACAGATTTTACATCTGAGCGGTCTTTGCCGTTAAACCAACCATGCCCATACTCCGTGGCGTGCTGATGGCCGAACAACGTATGTTTCTTAGCCAACTTTCCTAAATTCTGGTAAAGGGCTCGGGTCTCAGGAGTCGCTTTTTTATCAATGGGCCTGGCTCCTACGCAGCCTACCAGAAATAACACGCCGGCCAAGAAGAAGTTGGTAATCCTGTTATTCATTTGTTTGGTTTAGAGTTTTATCAATCTGCAAGATAGCATGCTGCCGCAGGTTATTCAACCCACTTTTCTCTTTTAGGATTCTGGCTGGCAAATAGGAAGTTGGAAGCCTTTCAGATTCATTTAAAACTGAATTGCGTGGGATTTTTTCCTTTTGTAAAAAAAGGGGAAAAGAGCTTTTCTGTGTTCTTTTTACCAACGAAAGGAGGTAAAAATTTATATTTATATATAACTTGCCCCAACAGACGGCGACAATGTCATTTTGGTTTTAACCCTTTATCCCCCAAAAAAAGGCATAGGTTCCCATGCACATCGACTTACAACCGCAGCTCGTACACCAAGACGAATACCTTAAGGTAGAGGTAGACCCCAATGCCAGTTACATCTATGTAGAGTGGCTGCAGTCTCCGGGTACAGAGGAGTTCCGGCATTCCTTTCGGTTAGCCGGCGAGATTTCGCTGCAGCAGAAGTGCCAGTATTGGCTGAGCGATGCGCGCCCTATTCCTTTCCTTGACTTTGCCGACCAGAATTGGGTTCTCCGGGAGATGAAACCCTTGTTGATGACGTCTCCCCTGAAGAAATATGCCCGACTTTCCTCCATGGAGAGCATCAGCCTTCTAGATATCCACCGCATCTACAGCTCCCTCACCGATGAGCAGGAGATAGAGGTAAAAACACAGTTCGAATCCTTCACCAGCAAAGAGGCTGCCCTTGATTGGCTTTTCTCTGAATTTGGCCAGGAGCACAATTCTCTATAAAGCATCTTCAGACTTTCAACACCGTTCCGTTTCATTTCCTGGGGTCTCCTTTTGCATGGAACAAGTTTCCAGATGCTGAACACGGCCTTGAATTAGCCTATTGAATTTGGCTGTCTGAATACCTTTTCTCTCCTGGAAAATCAGTTGCCTGTTTTGAGACTCTTTTAGGAAAAAGAGCCTCAAAAGTCTTCCTTCTTTAGGCTTTTTCCAGACCTCAGTTCATTTGCTTTCCTCCCGCCTAACAATGGTTTGCTCCCACTTTTACTTGATTGGTTAACCCTGGGATGTAAACGGTACTATATCAATACCTTTGCTTACTCTTTTCCAGTCTCAAACAAACCACAAACACCTATAATACAGCGCTTTAAAATATTTTCATTCCTCTATGTAAAGCGTCTAAACTATTTGTATGTTTAGAGAAGAAAATCACTTCTTTTCCGTTGCCTTATGTTTCCCCCAAAAGCTGTTTCCGCCGGGTCATTGCTCTTCAAATTCGTGTGCTTTGTGCTTTTTATTCACCTCTTGAGTTGCCAGGGAAAAAGCGATGAGCTGCGGCTGGAAAAAAGGAATTTCGAGGCCGAGGTGGCGCAGGAACAGAACCTGGTGTTTACCTTTGACAAGAAGCTAGTCGCTGATTCCCTTCTGAACCAGTGGGACACCATTCCGTACCTCACCTTTACCCCCAAGGTAAAGGGCAAATTCAAGTGGACGGCTCCAGATGAACTGGTTTTCTCTCCCGCCCAGGCCTTTTCCCCCAGCACCGACTATACCGCTGAGCTTACTCCTCAGCTCCTTCGGCATTCTCCTACCAAGTTCAAGATTCCTGCTGGCCAGGAGGTGAAATTCCATACTCCTTACCTTAGCCTGAAATCCACCAAAGCTTTTTGGACCCAGAACGAAAACAACCCTACCCAACTGGAAGCCAACCTGCTGTTTGATTTCAACTACCCCGTTCTTTTCCAGACCCTCCGCGAGAAGCTGAAAGTATTCAGAGGTTCTCAGGAACTTCCGTTTGAACTGGTGAGCGGCAGTCCAGAGAACATTTCCATCAAAGTGAAAGGCCTGGACCAAGCGGCAGGTACCGCCGCGTTACCGGTTAGGGTTTTGCTGGAAAAGGGACTTTCTACGCCCGGAAGCACCTACCAAACCCCTGCGCCTTTGCAACAGACCGTTACCGTACCAGGCCGTGACCGGATGCAGATCATGGAGGTAGTGACCGTGCAGGAAGAAGGCCAGGACAAAATCTACGTGCTCACTACCCAACCCATCACCAACCCAGACCTGAATGCCCTGGTATCCCTGAGCCCCGGGAAAGACTATGCTGTGGAACGGATTGAAAACGGAATGGTCCTCAGCGGCAACTTTGCTCAGTCCCAAATCTTGCGGCTTCGGGTTTCTGGGGAGTTGAGCGGTGTCATGGGTCAGCCTTTGGGGAAAGCGTACCAACATGCGGTTACGTTTGCCTCGGCGGTGCCTACCGTTGCGTTTGTAAACAAAAAAAGCATTTACCTCAGCAGCCAGGGAGCCCGCAACATCGCCCTGAATTTAAATCAGGTGCCGCGGGTTAAAGTCACCATCAGCAAAGTATTTGAGAACAATATTCAACGGTATCTTCAGGAGGGACAGACCTTTGACGGGCACTTTGATGAAGAAACCGAGGAGTACCATGAGAACGCCTATTATGACGTAAACGAAACCAACGGGAAAACCATTTTCGAGCGCGAGTATGAGGCAAACAGTTTGCCCAAACAAGGCAAAAACCACCTGTTGAACCTTCGGTTAGAAGACTTGGACTTCGATAGCCACTTCAAAGGCCTCTATGTCATCACCGTTTCCAGCACTGACAAGAACTGGCTCAAGGATTCCAAAATCGTCTCTGTTTCAGACATCGGGCTCATCGCCAAACAAGGCAAAAACGAGGTATTGGTGTTTGCCAATTCCATCCGATCGGCCCAAACGCTGCCTGGAGTAGAAGTCCGATTCATCAGTACCAATAACCAGGTGGTGCACACCGCTACCACCGATAAAGACGGTGTAGCCCGTTTTCCAGACCTGAACAAAACCGCTGATGGGTTTAAAATCGGCCTTATCACCGCCCGTCAGGAAAATGACTTTAACTACCTCCCCTACAGCCAAACCGAAGTCAATACCTCGCGCTTTGACGTGGGCGGTAAACGCCTGGCCGATCTTAACTATGATGCGTTTCTTTACGGCGACCGCGATCTTTACCGTCCCGGCGACACTGTTCACGTGAATACCGTGGTGCGTACTCCAGGCTGGAAAACCGTCAGTGGTTTACCCGTAAAAGTGAAACTGCTGCTGCCCAACGGAAAAGAATATCGCAGCCAGAAAGGCACTCTTAATTTAGAAGGCGCGTACGATGCCACTTTTGTGCTCAGTCCCGCCACGGTCACGGGCACTTACACCCTGGAAGTGTATTCCGGGAACGATGTCCTTTTAAACTCCCGCAAAATTGGGGTGGAGGAATTCATGCCCGACCGCCTGAAAGTAACCACCCTCCTGAACAAAACTGATTTCGCTTCCGGTGAAAACGTACAGGTGAACCTAACAGCGCAGAACCTTTTTGGCCCACCCGCCTCTGGACGCACCTACGAAGTTCAACTCAGCCTGAAAAAGAAAACCTTTGAAGCTCCTCAGTACCCAGATTATTCCTTTGAACTGAACCACGCCGGAGACGTGAACCTGCAGAACAGCGTACGCCAGGGCGAAACCGATGCGCGGGGCAAAGGCCATGAATCTTTTACTCTGGAGGGTTTTCAGGATGTGGGGCTGCTGGAGGGCTCTTTGTTCACCACCGTGTTTGATGAAACGGGCAGGCCGGTCAACCGCCTGAATAAATTCAACGTGAGCACCCAGCAGGCTTTTTTCGGACTGAAGAAATTTGACTCCTATGTGAGCACGCGGCAGGAAATGCAGGTGCCCATCATCGCTTTGAACGCGAAGGGACAACCTATGGCCACCAAAGTGCAGGTACAGGTGGTGCGCTATACGTACGAAACCGTGATGGAGCGGGCCACCGAGAACTACAACTACAAATCGCAACGGCGCCAGAGCATCCTCCTGAACACGGTAATGACCATAGGCAAGGGAGGCACGGCTGTCAGATTCCTTCCGGCAACCTCGGGTGAGTACGAACTGCGCATCATGCGTCCGGGCGCCTACAATTACGTGGCCCAGGAATTCTACGCCTACGGCTGGGGCGATACAGAGAGCACTTCCTTTGAGGTGAACACCGAAGGGGAAGTAGACATCGCGCTGGATAAGGAAAGCTATGAAGTGGGGGACGAAGCCAAAATCCTGTTCAAGTCTCCGTTTGCCGGCAAGATTCTGGTGACCGTAGAGCAGAACAAGGTGCTTAGCTACCATTATCTTAAAACCGATAAGAAAGCGGCTTCGCTTACACTGCCCATCTCAAATGAACACCTGCCCACGGCTTATGTATCAGCGGTAGCTTTACGCCAGGTGAAAGATAACCAAATGCCGCTAACCATTGCCCGAGGCTTTAAACCAATCCAAGTCACCAAGAAAGAGACAAAACTGGAAGTCCTGATTTCTACGCCGGAGTCTTCCCGCTCAAACCGTTTACAGCCTGTTTCCATCAAAACCGCCCCAAACGCGGAGGTGACTTTAGCAGTGGTGGACGAAGGCATTCTGCAGCTGAAAGATTACCAAACCCCAGACCCGCACGCATTCTTTTATCAGAAACGAGCTTTGGAAGTACAGGCTTTTGACTTGTATCCGTTCCTGTTTCCTGAGCTCCACGGCAGCCGTTCCAGCGTGGGCGGCGATGGCTATGACCTGGAGAAGCGCATCAACCCCTTGACGTCTAAACGAGTGAAACTGGTGTCTCTCTGGAGTGGCCGTTTAAAAACAAATGGAAAGGGCGAGGCTACCGTGAAAGTGAAAATCCCTGAGTTCTCCGGGGCGGTTCGCATCATGGCGGTGGCCTATAAAGCCAATGCCTTCGGCTCCGCCGATAAAATGATGCGGGTCGCCGATCCTATGGTCATCAGTACGGCCCTTCCTCGCTTTCTGAGTCCTAAAGATACCTTGCTGGTACCTGTCACGATCAGTAACACTACGGCGAAGGCAGTTTCTTTCAACAGTTCCATTTCGGTAACGGGGCCTTTGAAAGTGGTGGGTTCTGCCATGGTTACGGCAGCCTCAGGGTCAAACGCAGAGAAGCAGGTCGTTTACCGGTTGGTTGCTTTGCCAGCCATCGGGCAGGCTTCGGTAAAGGTTGTGGTGAAAGCTTTGGGAGAACAGTTCAGCAACACCACCGAGCTTTCGGTGAGGCCTACGGCGCCTTTGGCCAAAGTCACCCAGGTTGGTTCCCTGAAGAATGCCGCGGTGGTGCAGATCAAACCAGCGCATGACTTTTTGCCGTCTTCCGTAGCTTCAAAACTGGTGGTGAGTGCCTCGCCCCTGGCACAGTTCACCGATGACATCACCTTCCTGCTCCGCTATCCGCATGGCTGTCTGGAGCAAACCACCTCCACGGCTTTCCCGCTGCTGTACTACGCAGATCTGGCAAAATCCCTGAACCAAGGCCAGAAAGGACGAAGCTTCAACCCGGCATACCTGGTGCAGGAAGCCATTACCAAAATAGAAGGCATGCAACAGTACGACGGCGGGTTCACCTACTGGCCCGGTGGTTCTGATACTGACTGGTGGAGCAGTGCCTACGCCGTGCATTTTCTGCTGGAAGCCAAGAAGGCCGGATACCCGGTAAATGGGCAGGTGCTCACCCGTGCCCAGTCTTACCTACAACGGATGGTGAAAGCCAAAGGCACTGAAGAGTATCGTTTCTACGACGTTTCTAGAAAACTACAGAAAAAGGTCATTGCGGCCCATGAAACGGCTTACTCGCTTTACGTGCTCAGCCTGGCGGGCAAACCCGATTGGCCTACCATGAACTTCTACAAAACCAAACCTGACCTGCTATCCATTGATGCACGCTATGTGCTGGCCAGCACCTATGCCCTGAACGGCGGCCATCAAAGCTCCCGGCAACTCATGCCACAGTCCTTTGCCGGGGAAACTTCGGTTCGGGCGTTGGATGGTTCCTTCTACTCCCCGCTCCGTGACATGGCCCTTTCCTTGAACAGCCTTCTGGAAGCCAATCCAGACCATCCGCAGGTACCTATCCTGGTGCGGCACCTTTCCCAGGAACTCCGGTCTTCGCGCTGGTTCAACACCCAGGAACGTTCCTTCGCATTGCTGGCCTTGGGAAAACAGGCCCGGAGGAGCGGCGGAAACATGACGGCTCAGGTGCTGCAGAACGGCAAAGCAATAGGTACCTTCAACGGAAAAGACCTCACCCTCCAAAACAAAATGGACGCTGCCCCTATCTCGCTGCAAAGCAAAGGCCAGGGAACCCTGTATTACTTCTGGGAAACCGAAGGCATCAGCCAAAGCGGCAGCTATGTTCAGGAAGACAGTTTTCTGAAGGTGCGCAAAGCCTTCTTCACCCGTGACGGTAAAGAAATCTCTACCCGTACCTTCAAGCAGAATGACCTGGTGGTAGTGCGCCTCGAGTTGCAGTCTTTGGATGGCCGCACCATCCCCAACGTTGCCATCACCGATCTGCTGCCGGCCGGGTTCGAGATAGAGAATCCGCGCCTCATGGCCTCGCGGGAGTTCAACTGGCTTCAAGCCATGGTTCCTGCCACCCCAGAGTACCTTGACATCCGAGACGACCGCATCAACCTCTATACCACCGCCCGACCGAAAACCCAGTACTTTTTCTATCAGGTGCGGGCTGTCTCTAAGGGTGATTTCCAACTAGGTTCCGTAGGAGCCGATGCCATGTACAACGCAGAGTACCACTCTTACCACGGTGCCGGATTTGTAAAGGTGCGGTAGTTTTGGAGGTGTTTTAAAGAAATGAGCAATAAAATGAATAACTGAACCAAAATAGATTTTCCACGCCTTCCGTCCCCATTTGAAGGGGGTAGGGGGATGACAAGGCAGTTGAAGAACCGAATTGCTAATGCTAAGGAGCATCTACTATGGCGCGGAAGTTACTTCTGGGACTAATGAACATTTAGAAAGTCACGGCAGTAACTTCTGCGCCATATTAGGAATATGATTCTCGAGAATTGCCATTCTCTGCACGAGTAATCATCTCCCTACCCCCTTCTAAGGGGGACGAAGGAGTAGGTACAGAGATTCATCAGCCTACAAAAAGAAGCAAGAAATTCCGCCTCTTCAAACATGAAAATCAATAGCAAACTCCAAAGTTTAAAATCCACTTCTCTTTCTAGAAAAGGGAGCGGATGGCTGCGCTTTACGGGTGGTATGCTTGTCGCGTTTGCGGGTTTGTTTATGCTTCTGAACCTCCTTTTCCCTCTGAAAGTCAACCTCTCCTACTCCCCTGTCATCACGGCGGCCGATGGTAGCATTCTGCATTCCTTCCTGAGCAAGGATGACAAGTGGCGGATGCAACTTGAACCGGGGGAAATTAGCCCGATCCTTAAGAAAGCAGTTTTATTGAAGGAGGATCGGTATTTCTATTATCATCCTGGGGTAAACCCGGTGGCTATTTTGAGGGCCCTTTTCAGAAATGTAGTGCAAAATAAAACGACGTCTGGGGCGTCTAGTATTACCATGCAGGTGGCGCGGCTGCTGTCCCCCAACGAACGGACATATGGGCACAAACTCACGGAGGTATTCCGGGCGCTGCAACTGGAATGGCGTTACAGCAAAGATGAGATTCTGCAACTATACCTCAACCTGGTGCCCTACGGCGGAAACATTGAAGGCGTGAAAGCGGCTTCGGTGCTGTATTTTCAGCAGTTGCCCAAACATCTGAGTTTGGCCCAGGCGGTGGCTCTCACGGTCATTCCAAATAAACCTTCTTCGTTACGCATTGGCTGGCAGAACCAGAAGATTGTGGCCTTCCGGAACAAATGGCTGCGGTACTTCGCCCAGCAGGAGGCATTTCCCAGAGAAGCCCTAGAGGATGCTTTGCGGGAACCCTTGAATGCGCAACGCCAGGAGGCGCCCAAAGTAGCCCCGCATTTCGCCTACCGCATGTACCGGCAGCATCCCCGGGAAGCACTTGTGAAAACCACATTGAATCCGGCCGTGCAGGAGAAAGTAGAGCAACTGGCCTACAATTATTTGCAGCAACTGAAGTACCGGAACATCCACAACGCGGCGGTGCTGGTGATCAACAACCAAACCAATGCCGTGGAAGCCTACCTCGGCTCCGCCGATTTCTCTGATGCCCAACACGGCGGACAGGTTGACGGGGTGCGGGCTATCCGGTCGCCGGGCAGTACGTTGAAGCCTTTTTTGTACGCCACCGCCTTTGAACGAGGCCTGATCACCCCAAAAACCATAGTTTCTGATGTTCCTATTGATTACGCAGGCTACCGGCCCGAAAACTATTTTGGCACCTACAGCGGCAACACCTCGGTGGAACGGGCTTTGGCAACCTCGCTGAACATTCCGGCGGTAAACCTGCTGGACCAGGTGGGCGTGAACACCTTTGTGCAGAAGCTGAAACAGGCGGGGTTCTCGCAGATGAGAAAAGAAGGCGATCACCTGGGGTTATCTTTGGTTCTGGGAGGCTGCGGGGTAACCCTGGAGGAACTGACCTCCTTGTACGCCGCCTTCGCCCGACAGGGCACCTACGCTCCCATCCGCTGGCTTCAACAGGACACCCTTTCGCAAAAGAAAACCTTGTTATCTCCGGGAGCCTCTTACATGGTGAACCAGATTCTAACGCAGCTACAACGCCCCGACTTGCCGCACAATGCCCTGAATAGTGCCCATTTACCTAAAATCGCCTGGAAAACGGGCACCTCCTACGGGCGGAAGGATGCCTGGAGCATTGGTTACAACCAGAAATATACCGTGGGCGTGTGGGTGGGCAACTTTTCCGGAGAGGGCGTACCGGAGTTAAACGGTACAGACACCGCCACGCCCCTTTTGTTCTCCATCTTCAACACCATTGACTACAACAGTTCCAGCCAATGGTACACCGCGCCAAAGAGCATTGGAACCCGGCAGGTGTGTCTGGAAAGTGGGCTACCCGGTAACAGTTTCTGCCATGACCTGGTGGTAGACACCTATTTGCCAGGTATTTCATCGGCGGCCAGATGTGCGCACCTGAAGAAGGTACCAATTTCGGTGGATGGTAGATTTGCCTACTGCACCAGTTGTTTGCCTGAGGGCGATTACCAGCAGAAATGGTTTCCGAACCACTCACCCGAGATGCTCACGTATTTTGTTTCGCAGGGTTTGCCTTATGTGAGCCTACCGGCGCATAATCCGGGCTGTAGCCGCATTTTCCAGGAATTTGCCCCCATCATTGCATCGCCCACCGCGGGTATGGAATACCTCTTGGAGAAAGCCGATCACCAGAAACTCATGCTGCAGTGCAACACGCACAACGAAGTTAAAAAAGTGTACTGGTACGTTAACGACAAGTTCCTGAAAGCTGCCCCCGGCAACCAACCTGTCTTCTTTGAACCAGAACGCAGCGGCAAACTCAAAATCTCCTGCCTGGATGACCAGGGCCGAAACACCAACAGCTACGTCACCGTCAAATTCATCGACTAGAAGCTGGTGATTCAGTACCTTTCCTTTTAGGCCTATTTTCCGGAAATGCCTTGAAAACAGCCAAAGCCTTTCCGCTCCTATTTCATTTTCTTCGCCAAAATGAAAGTCGTCAGTTGGTAGCCGTTATTGATGTTCGTTTTGCCGTGGTTGGTGTTATCACCAACAACTTAGTTTCAGCAGGAATGCCAAAGGGCAACCACAAGGGATTGCCCCTACTTTTTTTGACTTCGGCAGCGAAACCTAAATGGCAAATGCAAATTCATTTAGCTTAGATTGACCTTATCCGTTTTGAACCTGTTTTAGGTAAATGAGACCCAAAACACAGATGAAGGAATTTCCATTTCTGCGTTAGGGAACCTCCGAGGGAGTAGATCAGGTTGGTATCTCCCGGGCAAACTTCTATCTTCCGGTTTCCATTCATTTATTCGTGTATGTTTCAAAAGAAGTATTTCGCGCTGGCAGCCTTGGCGGTGTCTGTTTCCCTTCAGAGTTTCGGGCAAGGTAATCCGGCTTGGACGGGTATTTTCCAGAAGATCAACACCGAGGTACAGACGAATTCAAAAGCCTATAGTTCTCTGAAAACGGCCTCCGAAACCATCGGGCACCGCATGACGGGTTCGCCCAACGGGAAGAAAGCCGAGGAGTTTGCCTACAATCTGTTCAAGTCGTACGGCTTCGCCGATGTGCGGTACCAGCCTTTTGAAGTGGAAAGTTGGAGTCGGGGTTCTCTGAGCCTGAAAGTGGGGCCTGATGCCGCGCACCTCCAGGAAATCAAATCGGTTTCGCTAGCGCACTCACCGGTGAAGGCCAACCTGACCAGCCAGGTGGTAGACATGGGCAATGGTTTGGAAGCAGATTACCAGGCTAAACCCAATGCGGTGAAGGGAAAGATTGCGCTGGTTTACCTGGGAGTGTTGCCTGGCTCACCGGAAGGCACCCGCAGTCTGCACCGCTCCGAAAAGACCGCTTTGGCTACTAAATATGGAGCTACTGGCCTCATCATCATCAACACCGTAGCGGGCGGAACCCTGCTCACCGGCACGGCTTCGGTGACTGGCAAACTTATTCCGATTCCGGCAGTTTGCATTGGTCGCGAAGACGGGATGCGGTTGAAAGAACAACTGCAGAAGGGTCCGTTATCGGCGAAGATTGACATGACTAATTTCTCAGGCAAGATCAAGGCCCGCAACGTCATTGCCACGCTCAAAGGCTCTGGGTTGCCCAATGAGAAAGTGGTGGTTGGCGGTCACCTGGACAGCTGGGACCTGGCTTCTGGAGCTATAGACAACGGCATCGGGTCTTTCTCGGTCATCGATATGGCCCGCACGTTTCAAGTCTTGAAGCTGAAACCCAAACGTACCGTTGAATTTGTCCTATTCATGGGAGAGGAAGAAGGGTTGCTGGGCTCTGAGGCCTATTTAGAGGAAGCCATCAAAAATAAATCGGTGAACCAACTGGCCTTCATGCTCAACTACGACATGACCAATGACCCGAAAGGGTACAATGCCAGCCAAGAATCCTGCAAAGCGCTTTTCCAATCCATTGGGGCCATTGCAGCTCAAATTGACACCACGTTCAAAAACAGCTTCAGTGCGCGGGCGGGATTGCACTCAGACCACCAACCGTTCATGCTGCAGGGAATTCCTACGGGCGGATCCTCTGGCGGTAAATTGCCTGCCGGAGCCGGAGACTGCTACCACGCCGACTGCGACTCCTTCGACCTGGTTGACGAACAAGGCCTGAAGAATACCGTACGGTTCAGCAGCATGCTGTTGTACGGCCTCGCCGATGCGGCTTCCATTCCGGCCAAACGCCTCAATGACGAAGAAACCAAAGCTTTCCTCCTCCAGAACAACCTCAAAGAGCCTTTGAAAATAGCCGGCGAGTGGCGCTGGAACAATTAAGGCTTCAAGGTTAAACCAAGTTCCTTTCCTCATCCTACTAGGGGTTCCGTTTCCGGGCTGTTTTTGAAAGAACAGCCCGGAAACGGAACCCCTTATACTTTGCTCACCAGTATGAACCTCCAACCTTATCATCCAATACCAACCTCAAAAAAATAGTAACTAAAGGTCTCAAAATTGACCAAGTTCATAGTTATTGTTGATTTCCGTCATAATTCTGGAACTTTTAAAGGTTGAAATTACGTCTGCAATTAAATAATACTATTTTATATGGTTACTATTCTATGCCCCACTGATTTCACCAAAGGTTCTAAAAACGCCATTAAATACGCCGATGAGATTGCGCAGCGAATGACTTCGCATGTTCTCTTATGCCATACCATCTCAGAGCCTGTTTCATCTGCCTTTTCAACTACCGGAGAAGAATCGGGTTATCCGACTAAGGATGAGATAAAACGAAGAATGAAAAAGCTCTCCAAGCTGAAAGAAATGAAAGAGTCTTTGGAGGATAACGGATGGGGCATTTCGGTTTCCTATGAAACAAAGATCAGGTACGGGGAAGCCCAGCAAAAAATAACCCACCTGGCCCAGGAAGAAAAAGCTGACCTAGTGGTGTTAGGCACCGAAGAGCCCCAAGGCCTTGACAACCTTTCGGCCCACTCGTTGGCTGACCAGGTGGCCCAGCAAGTGTCCTGCCCGGTTTTGTTGATCCCGAACAAAGTTTCTTTCAAACCCCTCCGCCGCATCGTAGTGGCCACTGATCTCCGCGGATTCTGTCCGGCCGATATGTCAGTGGTCCTGAAACTGGCCAGCTATTTCGGGGCGCAGATACAACTGCTGCACGTGTTGCCGAAGGAAAATTCCATGGCCCGAAAATTTTCCATGGAAGAGCTGGAGAGATTAAGCAAACGCATTTCGTACCAACGGGTAAGCCACCATGTAGAAGTAAATGCCTCCATACCGGAGGGAATCAGCCAGTTCTGCCGGAAAAACCGCGCCGATATGCTGGTAATGGGTGCTCATACCACCGATTCTTGGGCACATCTTTTCCGTTCTGGTTCAGAGGAAAACCATCCCCTGCCCTTACCTCTTTTACTGGTGCATGCCAAAAGAATAAGAGTCTAAGCAACCTGCTTTCCTGCCTTAAAAACGCAAATCTTATTCCTATCAAAATTAAATCTGCGGCTGAAAAGCGCTCATTTTATCTAAACATCTATAAAACTAAAAACTAGAAAGCCAGGCTGCTTAGCCTGGCTTTCTAGTTTTGTAATGTACTCACTTCCAACTTTCTTTATCTCATATTTTATTCATTAGGTTCGAAAACGTTATGGATGAAGAAGACTTTTAAACAACTTCCTCTTTCCTCTATTAATAAGACTACCACTGGAGAATGCACGGCTACTTTAAACCAACTGGGGTGCTTTCTCTAAGTTAAATAGGGCACTCAGCCCTTCAATCAAAGCCTCAGACTCGCCGCGCTGGCAGGCGGCTTTCAGTTCCAGGGCAGGCATTTTCACAATCTTGTTCAGAATGTTTTTAGTGATGGTCTCCACTAATTCTCTTTCCTGATCACCCAACTGCTTCATGTAACGGGCCAACTCGCGCTGCCTGATTTCCTCCAGGCGATTCTTGAACTGCTGCAAGGCAGGAGACATACCCATATCACGGGTCCAGGCCTGGAACTCGTCCATGGCTTCGGTGATGATTTCTCTCACAGCCGAAATGGCGGCCAATCTATTTCCCAAGGCCTCAGTCGCCCGGTTTTTGATATTGTCAACGTTGAACACTTTTGTGCCTGCCAGTTCTTCCAGGGCGCTGTCAATGCTGCGAGGCATGGACAAATCAACAAAATACGCGGGCCGCTTCTCCCCCATTTTCTCCACCACTTCCTTACTGACAAAGAAACAGTCACCGGGTACCGAGGAGATCACCACATCTGCAATTGCCATGGCTTCCCACACGTTTTCCCAGTAAATAGCAGTGGCCTTGCATTTCTGCGCCAGTTCCAAGGCTTTATGGTGCGTGCGGTTTGCGATGGTTATGTTCCGGACCTCGGATTTTTGGAAGTTATCGCAGACGTTTGCGCCAATTTCCCCTACCCCCAGCATCAACACGTTGGGGTTCTCAATCTTGCGGGTGAGTTCCTCCACCAATTCTACCGTTGCATAAGAGACCGAAGCAGCTCCGTCTTTAAAAGCGGTTTCGTTTACCACGCGTTTGTTCGTGAAGAAAATGGTGTGCAGCAGGCGGTGCAGGAAAGGGCCCACCATGTTGGCATCTGCGGCCCATTGGTAGGCGTTCTTCACCTGGTTCATGATCTGCATGTCGCCCACCACCTGTGACTCCAACCCAATGGCCACGTTGAACAGGTGCTGCACGGCCTCCTGCCCTTCGTCCAGGTGCATGAAATATGGGCCAATCTCGCCTGTGGCAATAAAGCCTTTCTCCAGGGCAATCAGTTTGATGATTTCTTTGGAGTAGTCTTGCTCAGCGGCATAATACACCTCGGTACGGTTGCAGGTGGACAGCACGAGCACATCCTGCGCCAAAGTGAATTCCTTAATTTTATCTAACAGGTTCCGGCACCCGATTTCATTTAAGGCCACAGCTTCCCGCACCGCAATGGGAGCATGTTTATATGAAAGAGTGAGGGCTTTGAAAGATGTCTGCATCGTCTTGACTTTATTCCAATGCAAATCTCGGCAGTAGCTGGTTTTGGAAATATGATGCAGGTCAGTTTTGGAGCAGTGATTTGTCAGTACCTGGAGGATGGTTTTGGAGGCGGTTTGCGGAAAATGGCCTGGAAACGGTTTTGGGAGAGACGCTCGTAGGCCCTTCGGACACTACAAGTTCATTTGAGCAGGCGTCTTTTCGTTGCTTCGCTTATAGATTCATGCTTCAAGTTTGCACCTTGGAGCTACTTTGGCGCAAGTTTACAACTTGCGAATGTAAGAGATTTGATACGAACGGAAGTGAATAGCTTTCACGCTGGCGCGAGCCTCTGGCTGTCCGCACCCACACGAAAGCTTTTAGATTTTAAAGTTCAGGTATCCTAGCTGATTCCATTTGAAATTTTCCCATTTGTCATTTTGAATAGATCTTGTGGGCGAGCTAGAAAAGCATGGAAGAAACACCTTACCGTTTGCCTACAGGATCCTTTCAGGATGACAAAAGAGTGTGGAGCATTCAGCAATGCGCGAAGACGCCAGCCAGAGGCTCGCTCCAGTGAAAAACAATCCTTATTAATAATTTACACTGTAAGTTGGCTTGTTACCAGAATACCTGGTTTCAGCCCTCTTTTCTCAAAACAGCTAAAATACTCACTCAACTACCTAGTTCCTCATTTTGGCGAGCTTCTGGGAGTTGAGGATAAAGATTTTGCTGCCGCGGGTGTCAATGAGTTTTTCATCTTTGAAGTCGGCGAGGGTGCGGATGACAGTTTCCTTGGAGGCGCCCACAATGCTGGCCAAGTCCTCTCGGGAGATGGACATCTCAGTAACGTTGTTACCGTCTTGCTGGTATTGTTTTTCTACCAGAATCAGGGCCTCGGCTACACGCTTGCGCACAGAATTGTAGGCAAGTTTCAAGAGACGGTCTTCACGGTCGGCGAGGTTGTCTGAGAGGATTTTGATGAACTTGTTGGCTACATCGCGGTTCTGGTGCAGGAGTGTGAAGAAGTCCTCTTTGGGGATGAGGTACACCTCAGAGTCTTCCAGCGCCATGGCAGATTCGCGGTAGGCGTTTTCTTCCAGCAGATCAAGGTAGCCGATGAAGTCACCATCTTTGTAGAGATTGGTGATGTACTCACGGCCGTCTTCGTTGGCTTTGTAGGTTTTTACCTTGCCTTTGCTCAGGAAATACAGCGCGTTGGGATAATTGCCTTCCAGGAAGAGGTTGTGCTTCTTCTTGAACACCGTGACGCGGCGCTCGTCTGAGATCAGTTTGTTCAGGTCTTCGTAGCCTCTGGCTTCCTGGATGAACTCGTCCAGGCCCTGTACGCTTTTCTGGAACTCGGCTTTCAGGATCTCGTTTTTCCTGAGGCGCATTTCCACGGCATCCAGCAGTTCCAGGTCATCAAAGGGTTTAGTGAGGTAGTCATCAGCACCCAGTTTCATCCCTTTCCGGAAGTCTTCTTTTTCAGATTTGGCCGTCAAAAACACGAACGGAATGCTGGAAGTATCGGGGTTCTTGCTGAGGAGGTGCAGCACGCCGTAGCCGTCCAGTTGGGGCATCATGATGTCGCAGATGATAAGGTCCGGCTGTTCTTTGCGGGCCAGGTCTACGCCTACTTTCCCGTTTTCGGCTTCCACTACCTCGTAATTGGCGAGGGAAAGGATCTCGGCGGTATTCTCCCTTATTTCCTGGTTGTCTTCTATCAGCAGTATTTTCTTCATAGCTACAGTGTTTGCGGGAAAGTGATGGTAAACGTGGTTCCTTTGTCCAGCACGCTCTGGAAATCAAGCGTGCCGTCCATGACTTCTACGTATCTTTTGACAATATTTAGCCCGAGGCCCGTGCCTTGGATATTGGTGGCATTCTGCGCCCGGAAAAACGGCGTAAACAAGTGCGTCTGGTCCTGCGCCGGAATCCCGATGCCTTCGTCCTGCACGGTAATGGTCACAGTTTCCGGAGTGATGATGGTAGCCAAATGAATGGTTCTCCCCTCGGCAGAATATTTGCTGGCGTTAGAGAGCAGGTTAATTAGGATGTTCTTGAGCAACTGCTTGTCCAGTTCCACCAACTCCTGCTCGCCCTGGTGCTGGTAGATGATTCTCTGGCCTTCTTTCACCAGCGCCTGCATCTCTTCCACGCTTTCCTTCACAAACGCCACTAGGTTAAAGGTAGACGGAATATTGTACACTTTGCCCTCTTCAATGCGGCTGATGGACAGAAAATCATTGAGGATCACCGTCAGGTTCTGCACCGCAGATTTGATGCGGTCTACGTGCTTCAGGCGTTTGTCGTCTTCCTCGGTGGTTTTGTAGCGCGCGATGATAGAGGCCGAGGAAAGCACCGTGCTCAAGGGCGTCCTAAACTCATGGGAGGCCGTAGTCACGAACCGCGATTTGAGCTCGTTGAGTTCTTTCTCTTTCTGCAGGGCCTTCTCAATATCCAGTTGTGCTTCGTAGAGAATACGGTTGGTGTTCTCCAGTTTCTGGATGGCCTCGGCCAGTTCCTGGGTTCTTTCTTCCACCCGTTGCTCCAGTTGGGCATTTAGAGACTGGATCTCGGCGAGGCTCTTGGCGTGCTCAATGCTGTACCTAATGGACCGTTCCAGGTCAAAAGGGTTGAAGGTGCCTTTCACCAGGTAATCCTGAGCCCCGGCCCGCATGGCTTTCTCATCAGTTTCGCGATCAGTTTGGCCAGTGAGCAGGATAAACGGACCGGCGGCACCTTCCGCAACGGCTTGGGTAATCAGTTCAAGTCCGTCATGGGCACCCAGGAAAAAATCCACCAGGTAGACATCGTGTTTCTTTTCCCGGATAAGGGAAAGCGCCTCCGGGAAAGAGGGCGTCCAGTCTAGGTGGTATTGCCGGCCCGGAATATCCTGAATGATGTCGCGGGTAATCACGAAGTCATCTTCATCGTCATCCACTAACAAAATTCTGATTTTATCAGGCATCGGAGTTTATCTTTTCGCCACTTTCGGCGGCAACTTGGTAACGTTTTAGGTCTGTTTTCTGAAAAACGGGCAAGAAACAGGTGTAGGTATTCTCTTGAGATAATGAGATGAACCTGGGCATTTGTCAGCTTGGAAAGCTCTTGTGCGTAAGCGGTTGTATTGTTTCCTCCAGCCTTTCCAGTTCGCCCACAAGATCCTTTCAGGATGACAAAAAAGGGAAATGGCCTCACTCACTCACTCACTCACTCACTCACTCACTCACTCTTCAAGGCTTGGGCAGCTCCACAATTTCGAACCAGTATTTGGTGAGGGTTTTCATCACGTCTACCAGGGCTGCGAAGGTCACGGGTTTGGTGATGAAGGAGCTCACGCCCAGATCATAGGTGCGCAGGATGTCTTCCTCGGCTTTGGAGGTAGTGAGTACCACCACGGGGATCACGCGCAGGTGCTCATCAGACTTAATTTCCCTAAGGGCCTCACGGCCGTCTTTTTTGGGCATGTTCAGGTCTAGCAGGATTAGGCCTGGCGTAGGATACTTGGCTTTATCGGTGAACTTGCCACGGTTGTGCAGGTAGTCTATCAGTTCCTCGCCGTTTTCTACAAACTGGATCTGATTTGTTAACCTGTTCTCTTCCAGGGCATCCTTGACCAACATGCGGTCTTCGGCATCGTCATCGGCAATGAGAATGATAATGGTTCTTTTGTTTGGGCTCATAGTTTTCTAAGGCTTAATCCTGAAGGTGTCTGGTGGCAAGGGTAATGACAAAGGTGGTTCCCTCGCCGGGTTTACTGCGGGCGGTGATGTCACCGCCGTGCCTGATGGCTATTTTGCGGCAGATAGCCAGCCCAATGCCTGAGCCTTCGTATTTGTGGCCTTCCAGGCGCTGAAATATATTAAAAATCCGGTCAAGATACTTTTCATCGAACCCTATGCCGTTGTCAGATATCTCTATGGTTACGTGCTCATCGCCAGGAGTTGAGGTAAGGTGGGCCCTGCGCTGCCCGTTGCGCGAGGTAATGCGCACCACCGGCGTGGTATCCTCTTTCCGGAATTTAATGGCATTGCTGATGAGGTTCTGGAAAAGCTGGCGTATTTGGGTGGGCTCGGCTTCCAGGGTAGGCAACGGGAATCGTTCAATAACGGTACCGGTTTTCTCAATGGTGATTTCCAGGTCAGACAACACCCCGTCAAGGATGGTATCCAGGTTTACTTTTTCAAAAGGCTTTGATTTGGTGGTGACGCGCGAGAAGGTGAGCAGGTCATTGATGAGGTTCTGCATGCGCACCGCAGCATTGAGCATTCGGTCTACGTAGTCTTTGCCCTGGTCGCTAAGATTGGCCTGCTCCTTCATTTTCAAACGGTCCCCGAAGGCCTGAATCTTGCGAAGCGGCTCCTGCAAATCATGCGACGACACGTAGGCGAAATCCTGTAGTTCGCGGTTGCTGCGCTCCAGTTCGGCGGCGTAACGGCGCAAGCGTTCCTCACTTACTTTCTGTTTGGTGATGTCGTGGATGAAGCCGGTGTACACCTTGCGGTCGGTGAGTTGCACTTCGCTGATGCTCAGATACAGCGGAAAAATGGTGCCGTCTTTTTTCAACCCTGACACTTCCCGACCAATCCCAATGATCTTGCGCTGCCCCGTGCGGTGGTAGTTTTCTATATACCCATCGTGCCGGCTGTGGTCTGGCTCCGGCATGAGCAGGCTGATGTTTTTGCCCAGGAGTTCTTCTTCCTGATACCCGAACAACCTAGCCGCCGAGGGGTTCACCATCTCCATGATGCCGCGGTCATTAATGGTGATGATGCCGTCTACAGCCGCCTGGATAATGGAGTTGATTTTGTTTTCGCTTTCGCGTTGGGCCTGCTCGGCTTTTTTCTGCTGGGAGATGTCATGGATAATGCCCGTGAAAATAATCTTGTCCTGCAGCTTCACCTCACTGATACTGAGCAGAAACGGAAAAACGCTTCCGTCTTTGCGCATGCCCATCACTTCTCGACCAATGCCAATGATTTTTCGCTCGCCGGTACGATGGTAATTCTCAATGTACCCATCGTGCCGACTATGGTCGGGCTCCGGCATGAGCATTTTGATGTTCTGCCCGATGACCTCGGCAGGTTCGTAGCCAAAGATACGGGCAGCCGCGGGGTTCACGGTTTCTATGGTCCCGCGTTGGTCAATGGTGATGATGCCGTCAATAGCAGTATCAATGATGGCTTTCAGGCGGGCCTGGTCATCCAGGTTCTGCTGGGAGGAGGGCTGCAAGGATTCTTCCAAATCAAGTTATTTTTATAAAAGTAGGAACTAGGAGTTCTTTTTTCAATGACTTTCATCACTTCTCTGGATAGTAAGCATAAGTACGCCGTGGTTTTAGGCAGGTTTTCAGGAAAATGGCCACAAAAGGAATCCTTTCTTAATAGGAGTAGACTGAATTTTCCCTTCAGCCAAGGTTTGGGCTCCTTTCCTCGGGTAGAAGCCTATTGACGAAAGTCACTTCCGACTTTGACGCGGGTCATTCCAATGGCTAGAAAGAGCAGGTAGTTTTGTATCAGATTCAGGTCCTTACCATTAGATTCCTTAACCGCTCAGCTCTCATGAAAACGATCTTAGTACCCACCGATTTTTCCCCCAACGCCATCCATGCGGTACACTATGCGGCCTCACTTATTCAGCAAAAAGGCGGGAGGTTACTTTTGGTACATACCCTTGATTACACGGTTTCGGTTTCGCCGGAAGGTGTGCCCCTGCTCCCAGTGGAGGCTCCTTTGATAGAAGAATCAGAGGAAGCCCTAGACTCGCTTGCCCAGGAACTAAGGAATGAGTTTGGGTTTCGGTTTGAAGTGGAGACGTTCTGCCTCTTCGGGCCGTTGATTCCGCTGCTGAACGAACAGGTGAAAACCCAGGCGGTGGACCTGGTGGTGATGGGCACCAAAGGCGCAAGCAATTACCTGGACCGCCTGATTGGAACCTATACCTCCACCTATATCAAAGAAGCGATTTGCCCGGTGTTGGTAGTGCCAGCTCAGGTCTCATTCCGGCCTATTCAGCACATAGCCTATGCCTCTGACCTAGAAACCGAGGAAACCTCTTACCTGAAGCAGCTTTTCCAGTTGGCTTCCCACCTGGGTTCTGAGGTGAACATCATCAATATCAGCAGTGAGCAAACCCTTAACATTGTGCCCGATGCCCAGATTCTGACCAGCATTCAAAAGCATTTCCCGCAACAGAAGTACAGCATTGCGCAACTTAAACACCCGGATGTGGTGGCCGGCCTGAAAGAATTTGTGCAGGAGAACCACATGGATGTTCTAGCGGTCTCCATCCAGGACCGGGACTTTTTGGAAAGCCTTTTCCACCACAGCGTGACAAAACAGCTAGCCTTGAAGGCCTTCGTCCCTTTGTTAACCTTGCCGGCAAATTCTTACCAGGACCTGAACAAACGCCCCGTTCCTCAGAAAGCAGCCATCTAAAATTCAAGTAGAATTCAGGATCTGGAAACGGAGAATCCGCCTGATGCTTTAGGCTCCTTTTCCCAAAATCAGGCTTAAATCAGGAAAGCACGGCCTGGTTCCATTCCTCGTTTCCGCAGTTAGGACATTCTATCTGGGGCTTCTGTGCTTGCTTTTCCAGGTGGCCACAGGTAGCGCAGGCGTACGTGTCTGGTTCTACTTTCTGCTGTTGCCTTAGTTCCTGGTCAATCTCGGGAATCAAGGAGAGACCAGGCTTGTCATCTGGGAATTGCATGATGGTGAAGGAGCCGTTGGCTTCCATGTAGGTGCGCTGCACTTTGCCCAGGTTGAAGATATCTTCGTGCCGAAACTGGGCGAGCAGGCGTTCCCGGGTAATGCGGGTACGTTCCATCACGCTTAGTTGCAGGGCTCCGTCTTTTACCAGGATGTCCATGTCATCCATCAGCTTGCGCTCAAAACTTGCGTCCTGGGTACTGCGCCAGGCAATAATGCGCTCCACTCCTACCACTACCACGGCAATGATCACGATGGGCAGAACCCCACGCGAAGGGTCCATCAGGGCTACTCCGTTGGCGGCGGCCAACGAAACCAAGGCGGCCATTTCGGTGCGGCTTAGCATGGAGGACATCCGCTTGCCCATGGCCCGCATGGCAAACATCAGGATAAAGTAAATGATGGCAATCCGGATGACTACCTCAAACAGGAAACTCCAGGGCACCTCGCCCAAGACAATGCGGAGCCAATCGGTGATTTGAATATCTTCTGGTTTCATGTTCTTCTGATTAGGTTGTGGCGGGAATCCACTCGTCGCAGGAGCAGTTGGGGCAAGTGTTTCCTTGTGCCTGGTTTGATTCGGCCAGATTACCGCATCGGGTGCAGGCCAGGTGGTTTTTATCTTCCGGGAGGGATTCTACCAAGGCTTTGTCTTTGGCCGGCAGAATGGAAAGGCCTGGTTTGGGCTCCTTTTCCTTGATGACGCTAAACAAGCCACACGCCTCCATGTACACCCGTTTCACCTGCCCCAATTGCCGGATGTTGTGGGTCCTGAGGGCAGCAAACACCTGGTCTTTGGAAAGCCGGGCCCGCTCCATCTCGCCAATAACCAACACGCCTTCTTTTACTACCAACGACAAATGCCCCTGGGTGAGCTTTTCTATTTTAGGGTTCCGGAAAGCCCACAGGTTCAGGCCCCGCTGGAAAAACAAGGCGCAGATGAAAATCACGATGCCCAGTAAGATGCCCCGGTCTGGTAACTGCATGGGTGCCGAGGCTATCCCCCCCAGGGTTACCATCACGGCTAGTTCAGAGATGGTCAACTGCGCATTCATCCGTTTGCCCATCAGGCGCAGGATAATCAGCAAAGCCACATAGATAATGATTGTCCGGATGAACACCTCCAACATAAACTCCCAGGGGGTATTTCCGATCAGGAGACGCTGCCAATCCGGGAAATAGATCTCTTCTTTTTTCATAACCTTCTGCAATACGCGTAGGCGACTAAACAGAGTTACCCTGATTCTGAGCGAATAAATACGGTTGTTTCTGCCAGATGGGTGAACCGCCCCTCCAAAAACATCCGGAACCTTTGTTGAAACATCGATTTATTTTCAAGCCCTTTTTCCAAAATGGAGCCCTAAAAGGAACCCTTGATTTTCAGTTGATTATCTCCCTAGTTGACTGCAGGGCCTTTTCTGCACAAATTTTTCCCAGGTTTTTTACTTTGGGTTTTATGGATTTCGCCCGAGTTCTGCATCTTCTCTTCAAAGAAGAAAATAGACGCTTTCCTTATGTTTTACCAGAAGATTAAAATTCCTTTATTTATACACGCTCACTGACTCCGCTGCATGTTTTTAAAGCTATTCTCCCGCTCTAAGCCTCCGCAAGACCTGGAACTGATACAACAGTATCGGGAGACCGGCGATGTGGCATTGGTTGGGCAGCTGTTTGAGCGCTACACAGAGATGGTGTACCTGGTTTGCCTGAAGTATCTGAAAAATGAGGATGAGAGCAAAGACGCCACCATGCATATTTTTGAGCACCTCATCTCTGCGCTGCACAAACATGAGATAGCCAATTTCAAAAGCTGGCTGCACGTGCTTTCCAAGAACTACTGCCTCATGCAGTTAAGAACCCAGAAAAGCCGGGGAGTGGACCTGATGGATGAAAAGTCTTTGCCGTTGGTGGAGAAAGCGGCCGCGTCTTACTCCTCTGACGGAACTGACCAGGAAATGGAACTGCAGCTTCTTTCCAAAGCCCTTACCACCCTGGGACCCGAGCAGCGCACCTGCGTAGAGCTGTTCTACCTTCAGAAAAAAAGCTACAAAGAAGTGGCCGATCTTACCGGCTATGACATAGGACAAGTGAAAAGCCACATCCAGAATGGCAAACGAAACCTTAAAAACTACATGACCAAAAACTATGAGCAGGAATAACCTCTCCGACACCTGGGACTCCGAAGAGCATCCTTCGCTGGACGTGCTGCGGCAGTACCAAACCGGTGACCTTTCCGCTCACCTCAGCCACCAGATTGAAAGGCACCTGGTTTCCTGCGAACTCTGCTCTGATTTAGTGGAAGGCATGTCCCTATCGCAACCTACCCGCGTGAAGTCGGCGGTACGAGAAACCCGTGGACGGCTGAAAGACCTGCTGGCCCAGAAAAAGCGCAAAAGAAGGGTCTTCCAATGGCCCATCTGGCAGACGGCTGCGGTGATATTGGTTTTGCTATTTGCCATTGGCGAAGTGGTCTACCACCAGTACTTTGCCAAACCAGAAAGCCAAAAGGGGCAATCAACCGAAACCACTGGTACTTGGCGCCTCACAGGCCAGGTAGTAGATGCCTCGGGAAAGGCTTTGTCCAACGCTACCGTAATTGTGAAGGGTTCTGGCGTTCAGGCTTTGGTGGACGAAGAGGGAGAATTTTACCTGGATCTTCAAAAAAGACAGGCAATGTTGATGGTTTCTAAAGCCGGGTTTACGACCAAGGAAGTAACCGTCAGTAGCGCCAACCCCTCTGTAGAGATAGTCTTAACTCCTTAGAAAGAGAGAAAAGAGGACCATTACTTTCGCGGTTAACATTCAAATTACCTTATAGTTTTTGTGCTTCTCTTTCAATGAAAACTCTCCTACATTTAAGGGCCGGATTTTAGAAAACCGGCTTAAAACAGAATGGCAGAAGCACCTACAAAAACCATCCGGTGGGGCATCATCGGGTGCGGCGACGTCACCGAAGTCAAAAGCGGACCGGCTTTTCAGAAAGTACCTAATTCCCAGCTCGTGGCCGTCATGCGCCGCGATGGCGAAAAAGCGAAAGATTATGCCCAGCGCCACAATGTGCCCAAGTGGTATGACAATGCCCAGGCTCTGATCCATGACCCCGAGGTAGATGCGGTTTACATTGCCACCCCTCCCGGCTCCCACGCCGAGTATACCCTGCAGGTTGCCGCGGCGGGCAAACCGGTGTACGTAGAGAAACCCATGGCCTTGAACCACGCGCAGTGCCAGGAAATGGTAAAAGCCTGCCAGCAAGCCCAAGTCCCGTTGTTTGTTGCCTATTACCGGCGCCGGCTCCCCTCTTTCCTTAAAGTAAAAGAATTAGTGGACGCTGGAGCCATTGGAGAGGTGAAACTGGTCAACATCCGGCTTTATCATCCGGCGCAGGAAAACCTGAACCAAAACGATCTTCCCTGGCGGGTCCAGCCCGAGATTGCCGGCGGTGGACTTTTCTTTGATTTGGCACCCCACCAACTAGATTACCTGGACTACCTGCTGGGCCCCATCACGGCTGCCTCTGGGCAAACCGCCAACCAGGCTGGCCTCTACCCTGCCGAAGACATTGTCACCGCACAGTTCAAGTTTGCCAATGGCGCTTTGGGAACGGGCACTTGGTGCTTCACGGTACTTCCCTCCCAGTTTCAAGACCAGATAGAGCTCATCGGGAGCAAAGACCGTATCACGTTTCCCTGTTTTGCCCTGGAACCTATCAGACTGGAGACAGAAGTTGGCCATGAGGAATTCTTTCTTCCGCCCCCACCCCACGTCCAGCAACCGTTTATCCAAACCATAGTGGAGGAACTTACCGGCCAGGGAAAATGCCCCAGCACCGGTGAATCAGGGGCTCGTACGGCTTGGGTGATGGACCAGATAGTGAGTAGGTAAATAAATTTAGTTTTTTTATTTCGGTGCTGGTTTTGGGCTTGTTTCAGGAAAACCACCTCAAAACCAGCCGCCGGAATTTTTTGCCCATCCTTATAGTTCAGGAAGTATGCAAGGGCAACCTTAAGTGAAACAAGGAGGAAGAACTTGGTCTAAAGACACCAAAATTGGGGCTTAGGCTACCACCGGGTTTTCCGAAAATGAAAAAGCAGCCCTAATTTGGGTTCTTTCTATTCTAAAACTTTAATTTTCAAGAATATTTGTTTCAGAATTTTTCAATGTTTCGTAAATATTGATATCTTGCGCAATCGATTGCACATTCTAGCCGTCCATAGCTATGTTACACAGATTATTGAAAATCCATCCGAATGATAATGTGCTGGTAGCACTCACGGATTTAAAGAAAGGCGACACCGTTGAATTTGACGGTGAGGCCATTGTTTTGGTTGACGACGTTCAAGCCAAACACAAGTTTGCCCATAGACCTTTGGCGGCCGGAGACGAGATTCTCATGTACGGTTCTCTGGTGGGCAAAGCCGTGTATGATATTCCCGTGGGCGGTGTTTTAACCACGGCAAACGTAAAGCACCAGGTAAACGGCTTTACCGGCAAAACCAAGACCATTGGCTGGCAAGCCCCCGATGTGTCTAAATGGCAAAACCGCACCTTCATGGGCTATCACCGCCCAGACGGGCAGGTGGGCACCGGCAACTACTGGCTGGTGATTCCGCTGGTGTTCTGCGAAAACAGAAACGTGGACATCATCAAACAGGCGTTCCTGGACGAACTGGGCTTTGGTCAGCGCGATGTCTATAAGTCGTATGTGCAGCAGATGGTAGACCTGTACCAGTCTGGCAACACCGAGGCCATCCAGACGCTTACCTTACAAAAGGCCACGGCTCCGGCGCAGCGCCGCATCTTTGAGAACATAGACGGCATCAAATTCCTGACGCACCAGGGCGGTTGCGGCGGCACCAGACAAGATTCTGACATGCTGTGCGCCCTCCTAGCCGATTACATCCACCACCCTAACGTGGCGGGTGCCACCGTGTTGAGCCTGGGTTGCCAGAACGCGCAGGTGAGCATCCTGGAAAGCAAGATTAAAGCCCTGGACCCCAACTTCTCTAAACCGGTTATTGTACTGGAGCAGCAGAAAGAAGGCACCGAGGAAGAAATGATGTCAAAGGCCATCCGGCAGACGTTCCTGGCACTCATTGAAGCAGATAAACTTAAAAGACAACCAGCGCCATTAAGCAAACTTTCCATTGGGTTGGAGTGCGGCGGTTCAGACGGATTCTCCGGAATCTCCGCGAACCCGGCCATTGGGCATACCTCCGATATCCTGGTAGCTTTGGGCGGGAAGACGGTTCTCTCTGAGTTCCCTGAGTTGTGCGGCGTGGAGCAGGAACTGATCAACCGCTGCGAATCAAACGAAGCAGCCGAGCGGTTTGCCTCGTTGATGCGCGCCTACGCGGCCTCGGCCGAGGCGGTTGGCTCCGGTTTTGACATGAACCCCAGCCCCGGCAACATCCGCGACGGCTTAATCACCGATGCCATTAAATCGGCGGGTGCGGCCAAGAAAGGTGGTACCTCTCCTATCGTAGACGTACTGGATTACCCAGAATATGCCACCAAGCCAGGCTTGAACCTGCTGTGCACCCCTGGCAATGACGTGGAGTGTACTACCGCTTTGGTAGGTGCGGGCACCAACATCGTGCTATTCACTACCGGCCTGGGCACCCCTACCGGAAACCCCATTGCGCCAGTAATCAAAATTTCGTCTAATACCAAGTTGGCGCAGCGTATGCCCGATATCATTGACATTGACACCGGTGCCGTGATCTCTGGCGAGAAAACCATTGAAGAGATGGGCGAAGACGTGCTAGATTTCATTATTGAGGTAGCCAGCGGCCGTATCGAGACCAAAGAAAAGATCCTGCAACAAGACGACTTTATTCCTTGGAAACGGGGCGTGTCTTTGTAAGAAGATTGAAATAGAAGATTGGCCTTCGGGCCAGTGCAGTACCCGAAGGCCCTGCTCCTTAACACCGCTTACGCCCTGCTGGCAACCGCGGGAGAAGGCGCAGGGCCTTTCTCTTTCCTGTTTTTTCAGCTAACCCTTTTCACTAACCTTACCTGTATGAATGATGCATTAGCTCTCCCCGTTGGCACCACCCTGGACCGGTTTATCATGCGCAAACAGGAAGATTTCCCGTACGCCACCGGTGAATTGTCTCAGTTGCTGCGTGACATGGCGCTGGCCGCCAAGATTGTGAGTCGGGAAATCAGCCGGGCCGACCAGGACACTTTGGGAAGTTACGGGCAGCAGAATGTGCAGGGAGAAGACCAGCAGAAACTGGACCTGATCGCGAATATCCGGTTTATTAGAGCCCTGAGAAACGGCGGCGAGGTTTGCACCATTGTCTCGGAGGAAGAGGAAGACATCATCCATACCGGTAACCGGAACGCCAAGTACATTGTGGCTATGGACCCGCTGGACGGCTCCTCCAACATTGACGTGAATATTCCCATTGGCACCATCTTTTCCATTTACCGGCGATTGTCTGATGGTGGGCAAGACGGAACCTTAGAAGACTGTCTGCAGAAAGGAACGCAACAGGCGGCGGCGGGCTATATTCTTTATGGCGCATCTACCATTCTGGTTTACACCACCGGACGGGGAGTAAACGGATTCACGTATGAGCCCTCACTGGGCGAGTTCTTTTTGTCGCACCCAGATATCACAATTCCCCAGGGCGGAAGACAATATTCCTGCAACGATGCCAACGTGAGTAATTTTCCGTTAGGCATCCAGAACTACCTGGCTTTCTGCCGCGAACAGAAATACTCGTCTCGCTACATTGGGTCCCTGGTCGCTGATTTCCACCGCAACCTGTTGAAGGGAGGAATCTACTTTTATCCAGCCTCGGCCAAAAACCAAACTGGCAAACTACGCCTACTCTACGAGTGCAACCCCCTGGCCTTTATTGCCGAACAAGCTGGCGGCCAGGCCACCGATGGCATCGAGCGAATCCTGGACAAGACCCCAACGGCCTTGCACGAGCGTTGCCCGCTTGTAATTGGGTCATCAGAAATGATTGAGAAAGTGCGGAAGTACATGACGCTTTAAATTATTACCTTAACAACAGAAAGCCGCTTTGGAGGTGTTTTCCGGAAAACACCCCCAAAGCGGCTTTCTGTTTTAACTCGTTTCCCATTGGTCTTACCTAGACCCAAAAGTTTACAGGAAATCTGAGTACTTCTTAGGCTGCAGGGCTGTTTTCCAGAACCTCACACTTTCAATTTCCCCGTTAAACCAGGAACGTTTGTCCATGCGGGTACCCAGGGAAACCTTGGCGGTGGAAGGAATGGGCAGGTACTCAATCTCTCCGGATAGCTCTAGTTTTCCGTTGACATAGCCTTTCAGCTGCTTGTCTTTGTAGGTGAGCGTCATGGTGGCCCACTCACCCACCGGGTGGGTTTTGGTGGAATCAATGAGCGTGAGGGAAGCCTTCTCGGTACGTAGGAAGAAATCGGGGTACCACTGGTTTCGGTTGTTCAGGCGGAGTTCCAGCAGAATGCGGCGTTGCCCGGTGGCCATATCTTCCAGGTGCAGGAATCGTTGCTCTACGTTTACGGGCCAGGCGGCATTAGGCTTGAAGACAACCTCAATGGTGAACTCCTCGGCCCCAGCGAGTGGATTATGATCTACCAAAAGCCCGTCATCTACCCCATCAAATCCCAACACCTGAATTCCCCTTTTTCCTTGAATTTGGGCGGGGTTTCCCACCACCGTAGTCGGGTGCCCGCCTACCAGTGCCAGGTTGTTCAAGTTCCAGGACACGGGCTTTACAGAGGCACAGGAAGAAAGCACCACCGTCACCAGGCAACTTAGCAGAAAGGCAGGTTTTTTCATTTAGCAGGGGTGGTTTTTGAAGGCGTTCATTTTAGGGCTATTTTCTGAAAAAGGCAGCCAAAAAAATGGCAAATTCCCCTCCCGCGTTTCCTTCTATTTTACGTGGGTACATTTCCTTTGGCTTCTTTGGGCGGCAGAAAGGTTCAGAGACTTTATTTTACCTGCGGTTTCACAATCCGGTCTGCCAGGTCAAGTTTCTGGGCTTTGAGTTCGGCCAACACAATTTGGGCCATTTCGCGGGCACCTAGTTCATTGAAGTGGGTGTCGTCTTCTTTGCCTTGCGGATAGTTGGGGTGCTCCTCCGCCCGAAGATGCAGAAAGAGAAGTTTGGAGCTCTCGGGGCCTAGTTTCTGAAGTAGTTCCTGACTTTTTCGGTCCAGGTCAATGAGGGCTACTTTTTGTTTTTTGGCCACAGAACGCACCAGGTTGGAGTAGACGGCGTGGGTTTCTTCGATCTTGCCAGAAGCGTCAAACTTGCGCCGGGCCGCGGGCGTGATGAGCACCGGGTTGACGTTCTTCTTTCTGGCCTCTGAAACGAAACGCTCCAGGTTGGCAGTGTAGTCGGCCTCGGTGGTATAGCTTTTCTTGGTGCTTACCTCGTCGTTGTGCCCGAACTGGATGAACAGGTAATCGCCGGCTTTCATGCTGGTGGCGACCGGTGGCCAGAGTTTCTCCTCAATGAAGGTGCGGGTGCTTCGCCCGTTTTTCGCATGGTTTTCTATTTTCACCGTCTTATCAAAAAAGTAGACGAAGGGCATTCCCCATCCGGTCTCCGGATAAGCCTTGGTTTCCTTGATAGACATGGTGGAGTCCCCGATGAGGTACACGGTCACGGGTTGCTTTTCAAACGAGAGAAAAGACATGAGCCCCAGACAGCCCAGACCCAGAAGCAGGAGAATGGATTTAAATGTCATATACAATTGAGGTTAAGAGTTCATTTCGGCAACGACACCTTTTCGCCGTTGATCCGCACATTTTCAAACTGAATGTTCTTTACATTAGAGAAGGAGTAGGGCTTTTTCACCCCATTTATCTCCACATTGATCAGCCGAAGGTTCTCTACCGGAGCCTGTTCATAGCCTTCCAGCAGCACGCCTATTTGTCCGCCTTTCTGCACGGTCATGTTCCGGACCTCAATGTTGCGCACCACCGGAATGTTATTTCCCTTGGGTTCGCCCGGATCATAGAACATGTTCACCTGCACCACCTGCTGCTTTATCTGGCCTACTTCAATGTTGCGCAGGTACACGTTCTCCACCACTCCGCCCCGGGCTGAGTTCGATTTGATGCGGAGGGCTCGGTCCAGCAGCGGGCTGTTCATGGTACAATTCTCGGCGAAGACATTGCGGGTATCACCGGTAATCTCGCTCCCGATCACCACGCCACCGTGCCCGTTGACCATGGTGCATCCCTGGATGATGATGTTCTCGCTGGGCACGTTGAGGCGTCTTCCATCGGCGTTGCGCCCCGATTTAATGGCAATGCAGTCATCGCCGGTATTGAAGTAGCAGTCCTTGATGAGCACATTTCGGCTTGACTCCGGGTCACAGCCATCTGAGTTTGGGCCCAGGCTCTCTACAGTCACGCCCTGGATGGTCACGTTCGTGCACAGCACCGGGTGCAGGACCCACATGGGCGAGTTGAGGATCTTTACGCCTTGGATCAACACGTTCTGGCACCGGTATGGCTGCACAAACTGAGGGCGCAGGAAAAAGCCTCGGCCAAACTTACGGTCGGCTACGGGCACATTTTCTTCAGCGAGTTGGAACAAGCGGTCTCGGTTACCGGGGCTCCGTTGGGTGATCATGCCTTCTTTGGTGCCGTAATAGTCGCTGCCGGCCCAAGGCCACCAATTCTGGTTTGAGGCTTGGCCGTCCAGGGTTCCTTCACCGGTGATGGCGATGTTCTTCTCCTCAAACGCGTAAATGAGCGGCGAGTAGTTCATCAGTTCAATGCCTTCCCAACGGGTATGCACCATGGGCAGGTACTTCTCCGGATCGGTGGAGAAAAGAATAGTGGCGCCTTTTTCTAGGTGCAGGTTTACGTTGCTTTTCAGGTAAATGGGCCCAGAAAGGTAGTTACCCGCGGGTACCACCACCCTTCCGCCGCCGGCTTTGTGGCACGTCTCTATGGCTAGCTTGATGGCCGAAGAACAATCGGTGGTTTTGTCTCCTACTGCCCCATAAGCCGTGATGTTGAAGTCCTTCTCAGGAAAAGTGGGCGGGGTGATCTCCTGCAGTACTTTCTGGACGTACCCCCACGGATCTGTCTCAACTGCGGTTTGGCTTTGGGTCATAGGTTTACTTCGGCAGGCAGCCATCCCTCCTATTATAAGGGCCAGTACAGCTTTTAACAGGTAGGGTTTAAGGGTCATTTTCTAATATAAAGGCGTAAAACAAAGTTGGTCACCAATCTACCCGGGCCAGCATGGGGGTAGCTCTTTTACACAATTGCAGCGCCAAGCCCCAGGGATCGCGGAGCATAACCAAATGCGAGCCGTCTTCCAGGTGTTGGTCAGACACCAGCGTTGCCCCGGCGGCACAGAGCCGTTCCATATCTTCAGTAGGGTTTTCAGACACGAAGGCCAGGTGTACCAGCAAGGGGTTCATGGTTCGGTACGGCGGTACCTCGTAGGCGGGGTTAAGGTAGATCTCCACCAGAATACGGCCGCTGTCATCGGCGATGAAAGTTGTGTATGGGGCTTCCTTCTGTTTCCGCACTACCCGCATGCCCAGGTGTTGGGTGTACCAATCAGCCATAGCCTGGGGATCTTCTACGTTCAGTGCTAAGTGTTCTAATTTCATACAGTATCTCTTATTAGGAGGTCCTTTTTAAATTTATAAAGGCTGGCTCTTATTTATCAGCGAAACTCTACCAGACTTCAAGGAATCAGGCCTCATCAACTAGTAAAAAGCTTTCCTGCCTACATGACAGGTGTTTTACTTATAAATGCAATCGATTGCGCATCCACCTCTAAAAAAAGCACTGCTAGTGCTTTTCTCCTTTTCTATCCTAGTACTTAAATATGGACATACAACTCAGCAAAAGCAAATTATTAAACCAGTTTTTGGGATGGATTGGGAAAAACGAGCCGGAAACTACCAGCCCTAACGTCTCGGCTTCCCTTTGGTTCGTCACTGCTAAATAGCAGATGGGTTTATTGGAGCACTTTCTTAGCTTTTCAACTCCGCAGTTAAACCTGTTTTAGGCCTATTTTCTAGGAATCTGCCTAAGATCTCCTCTTCCTAATAGTCCCAGAAAGGAAGTTACTTTCTAAAAACACAAAACTTGTAGGTAGATCCTACTGCGGTTTATGTTAAATCCCTAACCACTGCTATTATTCCTATTATATTTTAACTAGCTTTATTTCAATATTTTAATCTTCTAAGCCCTTCTTCTATGGACCAAACCTATATTTCAGAGCCACTGCAGGAGAAACAACCTCAAGGGTCTCGGCTGGCTAGATTGAAGCACCTCATCTGTACTCAGTTCAGCCAATTGAAAGAACCTGTCATTGACGAATTGCTGCTGAAATTCAGTTGGGTAGAATTAAACCGGGGAGAAATCCTGTGCCATGAAGGGGAGGTAGGAGATTGCGTGTACCTGTTGGTCTCCGGCAGATTGAAGGCTTGGGTAAATTTTAATACCCGTGAAGCCAGAGAGGTAGGTGAGATTGCCCAGGGCGAAAGCGTGGGCGAAATGGCCTTGATTACCGGTGAAGCCCGCACTGCCACCATCACCGCTATGCGCACCTGCATGCTGGCCAAATTGCTAAAATCAGACTTCGATGACTTAGTGGCCCTGCACCCCGAGGTAGCCGTCACCTTATCTAAACGCATCATTGACCGGCTCACCTTTACCATGCATCATACCCGGGTACCGGCCAAAAACACCAATTTTGTCTTGCTACCCGCTGCTTCCAGTGCGGTCACCAAAGTATTCATTAGCCAATTATTGAAAGTCTTAAACGAGCAGTACCACATCCGGCATGTCCACAAAGAGTTACTTCCGCTGCACTTGCAGAACGGTTCGTTGCCAGAAGAGGAACGCTTCTACGAAATCCACAACTGGATGGCGGAGCAGGAAGTGGAACGCGGATACGTCATTTTTGAGGCTGACCCCGAAGACTTGAATTGGACAGAGCACTGCCTGCGCCAAGCCGATAAAATCCTGCTCCTGACGGAAGCCTCCCCCGAACCCGCCCTCTCAGACCTGGAGCAATTCCTTTTCTCCACCGGGGACCAGCAACTACATAAAGCCACCGAGGTAGCGTTTCTTTACCCAAACAGCACGGAGCACCCTATCCAAACCCATGACTTGCTAGCGCTTCGGCCAGTGTCCCGCCACTACAACATCCGGTTGCAGGACCAACGTCACTTGCATAGGTTGGCCCGCATGCTCATGAACAAAGGCATAGGCTTGGTGTTGGGTGGCGGTGGAGCCAAAGGTTTTGCCCATATTGGGGTTTTCCGGGCCTTGCAGGAGGCAGACGTTCCCATAGACATGGTCTGTGGCACCAGCATAGGCGCCATCTTTGCAGCGGCGGTGGCCCATGAGTGGTCCCCCGAGGTGATTTACCAGAAAGGAAGAAGCGCCTTTGTCACCGATAAACCCTTGAGTGATTACACCCTGCCGGTTCTCTCGCTCATCAAAGGCCATAAGTTGCAGAACACCAACCGCAAATATTTTGGGGAGAACCACATAGAGGATTTGTGGCTTAACTTCTTCTGCATTTCCAGTAATTATACTCTCTCAGAAATGGTGGTGCACGAACGGGGTCCGCTTTGGAAGGCCGTGACCGCCTCCGTTTCCATTCCGGGCGTTCTGCCGCCGGTGGTGGACGGGAACAACCTGCTCATAGACGGCGCCTCTTTCAACAATTTTCCGGTAGATGTCATGAAAGCCCGATACGGGGGCAAACTCATCGGTGTCAACCTTCAACAAGACAAGGAATACAAACTGGATTACACCAACCTGCCGGGTGGGTGGCATCTTTTCTTCTCCCGTTTCTTTCCCTTCCTGAAGCGTTACAGAAGCCCCAGCATCTCGGCCATTATGCTGAAATCTACCATTCTCTCCAGCATGGAGCACCAGCGAAAGCAAATCAATGACCTGGAGCTTTTCATGAATCCGCCTCTTTCCAACTTCAGCCTGCTGGACATGAAGAACTTTGACGCCATCAATGCCATTGGGTATTCTTACGGGAAGGAGTTCCTTAAAACCGCCAACCTAGATGCGCTGGGAATTAAAAGAAGGGAAAAAGCGGAGGTTGCCTAAAGGTTTGCTGTAGCGTTTACCTAGATTGGTAAAGCATTCCTGGAAGAAGTTCAATGGGAAAGGATTCTGTTTAAAGACATGTTTAAGGCTCCTTTTCGCAAAACCAGGTCTAAACTAGGTTATCTACCTGGAATTAAGCCGGTCTGTAGTTGCCTCATTTGCAAATAGAGTCAGAAGAAACCGAGCACCCCTATTTTGTTAAGGCTTTCCCCTAGAAGTAGCCTATTTATTTAGTACATTGTCATGTCATTTTATAAAATTCCTGCTTTTTAGTTAAGTAGGTTTTAAAGATATCAAGAACCTCCACTACTGTTCTTCCTCTTTGGATACGGTTTTAAGCACATTTCAGGAAAGAACCTATTAAAATACTCCTGTTTAAAGAGTTAAGGTTCCTGTAAAAGAACCCTCAGCTAGTAAGCGTTGGCAGTAATACTGTCCCTTCATCCTGATCCTTTATCTAATTTTTTTACGCAGCCGAAGGCTTCGTTGGCTCTCCCGTTTTCCTTCCCTCCAGGTTACGCCCTCCTTCCCCCTGCAATCAGAAGGCGTTTTCAATTCTTGATTGGTCCCCCATTCATTATCTTATTGAAACACTTCATGATAGCTACCAATACTGTACCTGTTCAGGTCAAAATCAGAAAACGGCAACTTTTTGCGTCCGTCAGGACCTCTCTTCTGGTGTTCACCTTCTTCCATTTCCTCATTTATTTACCTTTTCTAAGTATCGCCCAAACCCCTACTACCGAAATTGAAATAATACCTATGCTGGAGTGCGTAAGGTGGGTACCGGCCGAGGGTAAATTTGAAGCTGTCTTTGGGTACAACAACCCCAGCAAAACAGAGATTTCGGTTCCGCCCACCAACAGCTCACTTTCCTGCGACGCCCAGATTATTGCCGGACAGGTCCCCACCGTCTTTAAGCCCGGTCGGGTTTTCTCAGCATTTTCCGTGAAGTTTGATTGCCCGGAGCTTGTCTGGACGGTGATAGGGCCAAATGGTAAACCCAGATCGGTTTCGGCCAGCAGCAGTTCCACCGCTTGCGCCACCAATGGCAACATCACACCCATCATCAGCTCGCCGGGAAAAAATTTCACCAAGGTTGGGTCAGAACTCAGCATCCTGCCGGCCTCCGGGCTCCTGAAAAGCAATGAAATCTATCAAATAGACCAGTTTAACGGTCAAAATTACGTATTGATCAGTTTTTTTGCCGTGGAGGGAGGCGTGTCTACTTTACTGACTACCCTGAAGACCATGGGGTTAATAGACCCTAAAGTAAAGGACCTTCATATCACAGGTTGGTTTCCTTTTTCTCAGATTCCCAACCTGAATGGGTTGGCAAGCCTGAACCTGGCGATGCCGGTATTCACCCCGATCATCAACGGAGGAGCCACTACTACTCAGGGAGACCTCGCGCAACGAACCGATCTGCTCCGCACCGCCTTTGGTGTACAAGGTCTTGGGAATAAGATTGGCGTGCTGTCTGACAGTTACAATGCCCGGCTGGGCAACGAGGCCTTACTCAACGTAAGGCAAGGCGATTTACCAGGCGTGGGGAATATCCTTAACTCCGTGCCAGTCCAGGTGCTCAAAGACCTTGCTCCCAGCTCAGGCCTGGGAACAGACGAGGGTCGGGCCATCTTGCAGATTCTCCACGATGTGGCCCCTATGGCGGCCCTTGCCTTCAGGACTGGGTTTGATGGGCCCATTGATATGGCGCAAGGCATTAGGGAGTTGAAGGCGGCTGGGTGCAACATCATTGTAGATGATATCACCTACATTGATGACCCCTTCTTCAAAGACGGCATTGTGGCGCAGGCCGTAGACGAGGTAGCAGCCCAGGGTGTAGCCTATTTCTCCGCAGCCGGAAATTTTGGGGAACTGTCGTACCAAGGCGTGTACACCCCTGTTGACCCGGCCACCAACCAGAAGCATAATTTTGGCGGAGGAGACGTACGGCAACGACTTTTCCTGCCCGAGGGAACTTACACCCTGGGGTTACAGTGGATTAGTTCTACCGGCCAGGATCTGGATTTTTACCTCACCGATGATAATGGGAGCATCATTGTAGGCTATAACCGAGCCAGTACGTTCCCCTTTGAGGAAATGTCCTTTGAAGTATCCGCGGGAGGCGCCATGGCGAATATAGTGGTGGAGAATGCCAGCCCTACCCTAGCGGCAAACGTAATCTTCAAATACATCATCTTCAGGGGGCCGGCGGGCATTGCCGAGTATCGCACGGGTACCTCCACCATCACGGGCCACGCCAATGCTGCCGGTGCCATGACGGTGGGAGCGGTTTTGTTCTCCAACACCCCCCGCTTTAACACTCCCCTGCCAACCATCGCTTCTTTTTCTTCCAGAGGGGGCACTCCCCTTCTAGATGCGGGTGGGGCTACCCGGAGTAAACCCGATTTTGTTGCTCCCAATGGAGGCAATACCACCGTCCCAATAGGGGTTCAGTACGGAGACGGGGATTCTTTTTTTAACTTTTTTGGGACTTCTGCGGCGGCTCCTCATGCGGCGGCGGCGGCGGCGTTGCTGCTGGAGGCGCATGTGAAATTCTCTGGCCCAACCCTGGCCCCAACAGCCGTCAGGAACTTGCTGAAATCTTCGGCTCTGGACATGGGTCCAACCGGACCCGATCTCTCCAGCGGGAGCGGGTTTATCCGGCCAGACAATGCTATTTCCACCTTTGCTACCCCCACGCCCATTGCCCTCAGCGTCTCTACCCCAGAAGGAGTGACAACCGGGAAGAAACTGGTGGTGAAAGGGCATTATTTCAAGGGAACCGCCCAAGGGAGCATCTCCAAGATTAAGTTTGCCGGCACAGACCTAGCCACCACCTTTGTCAACGAAACTGAACTACAGGCAGTCATTCCATCCTATACCGGAAATCCCTCCATCCAGGTCTGCAGCCCTTCCACTAGCATCAAGGGAGGAGACGGCGGTTGCTCCAAGCCCCTGTACCTCTTCCCCAAAACGGTCATCATGGTTAAGGCGGGAAACCTCACCAAACCCTACGGAGATGAAATGCCCACTTTCACAGCAACGCTTACTCCTGCCATACCAGGCTTAACCGTCAGTGATATCAGGTACACCACCCTGGCTACCGACCTAAGCGATGTTGGCGCTTACATCATCACACCCTCCATCGTGGCGGGCCATCCTATTCTGGCGCAGACGAACACCTATGAGTTCGTTTTTGAACAAGGTATTCTGCAGATAGAGAAAATTGCCCTGGAACTAAGTGCCCGCGATGTCGCCATTGCCGAAGGTGCTCCGCTCACCGGCTTTTCCTACAACTTCAATTTTCCTACGCCCGTCAGGAACACCACAGACCGGATTGAGTTGGTGCGGAACAGCCTGGCCCAAACGCATCTGGCCTTGCAGACCAGCAAGGTGGCGTTGGTGACCGAGCCCGAGTTGCTGAACCTGGAATCTATCAGGAACCGGAGTTTTCTGGTCAGTGAATTAGCGGAAATCAACGGCTCCAGGATAATAAACGGCAGCAGAGTTCTCAACATTGGCAGTTCCTTATTGAACCAATTGAATGCGAATGATTTAGAAGCCACCTCCATTATCAATTCTACCTTCCTGCTGAACGGGAGCCGGATCATGAACGGTAGCCGAATCATGAATGGGAGCAGGATCTTGAATGGCAGCCGGGTGCTCAATAGCAATACCATTGGCCCAGCTAACAATGAGAAATCGGTTCTTATTCTGAACGCAGCAGACGAGCTTATTTCAAAACTTTATTCCATTAACCTGATCACGGGATATACCCTGGGGTCGCACCGCTGGGCTCCCGCATCTATTTTATCCCCTAACGTAAACGTGACCTACGGAGAACCCGGCAACTTATATGTGAACCCCATAGGAACCGGCGTGAGGGCAGTGAAACCCATCCTTGAATGCGTGCAGGTATCGTCCAGACCCGGTTACTACATCGCCCACTTCTGGTATGAGAACCCAAATACCAAAACCGTGGGGTTACCGCTTAACAGTGAAAACAAACTGACTTACGCCGGTTCTCAACCCCCTTGTTTTGTAAACGGAACCCAGATTCCAAGGGTCTTTCTGCCAGGCAAAAACTACGCCTTCTCGGTAGAGTTTGACGGCACTAAGGTCATCTGGGAGGTAAGTAGTTACCAAGTCACCAAAAAAACCGCTGTCGCTACCCAAGCCAGTTCAACTTCGGGCAGGTGCAAATCCATTACTCCTATAACTATTCCTTGCAACACCACATCCTTACAAGGCGTAACCGCCCGCACCTTGGAGGCTATTCCTGACCAAACCGCAGACGCCATTAAGGTATTTCCGAATCCCATCGGGAACGAAGTATCCCTTGATGTAAGCGGTTTGGAAAGCACAGAGGTAACCATCTCTATTTCTGATGTTTTAGGGAAAACGGCCCTGAAACGGCAAACGCTACCCTCTGGAACTTCTCTCCACCACTTAAACACCCGGCACCTGGCCTCTGGGGTGTACCTGCTGAAAATAGAGTCCGGTGAGGCGGTAAGATCCATCAGGTTGGTGAAAAGAGAGTAATTACTTCTGGCAAAAACGGAGCTTGAGGCATCACTTATGGTACGTTTCAGGCTTGATTTTCCAAAAAGCACATAAAAGCATGAGGTATGAAAAAGTCAATGGTGCTGTTGCTTGCTTTTCTACTGTCTAAGGTGCTGTTTGCCCAAACGGCTCCTCAGGACAGTCTGCAGGCCCTTCTCAAAACAGCCAGGGATACTTCTCGGGTAAATCTTCTACTTGAGTTAAGCAAAGCCCACAACGGATCTGATCAGGCCAAAGCGATTGCTTTTGCCAAACAGGCGCTGGAGGAATCCCGAACTCATAATTTCCCCAAAGGCGAAGCGTATGCCCTGAAAAGCCTAGGGTTGGCGTACGTAAACGAAGGAGGCTACCCTGAGGTAATTCGTTATTGGGAACAGTCTTTGGCTATCTTCAACCAGTTGGGTGATAAGGTGGGGGCTAGTAACATGCTCAACAACATTGGGGTTATCTACTCCATTCAGGGGTGGGAGGCCAAAGCAATCGAGTTTTACCTTAAGGCCCTTAAAGAAGGGGAAGAAAGCGGAAATAAATTACGTATTGCTACCGCCCTGCTCAACATAGGGGTAGAATACGGGAACAACCCCGCTACTCTAGATAAAGCCCTCACCTATTATTTAAAAGCCTTACCGCTGAGCAAAGAGATTGGCGATCAAAGCATGTTAGGCACCCTCACCGGGAACATCGGGGAGATCTACTTTGCCCAGGGAAATCACAAGAAAGCCCTTGCCTATTTCCAGGAGGCCCTGGGAATCTTAAATGCGGCCGAAAGTAAAGACAAAGTCGCCTATACCCTGAACAACATCGGGAAAGTGTATGCCGCCCGGGGAGATTTAGCCAAGGCGATGGAACAGCACCAGAAAGCCCGAGTCATCGCGAAATCGGTGGCAGCCAAACTAGAGGAAACGCAGGCCCTGAACTACATCGGGCAGATCAACCTTAAGCAAAACAAACCCGATCAGGCGCTGGCCACTTTCCAACAATCCAAGCGCATCGCTACTGACCTAGGGGCTAACCATGAGTTGAAAGATTCCTACGCGGGGCTGGCGCAGTCTTATCAGAAGCTCTCCGATTACCAGAAAGCGTATCAATACCAATCGCTGCTGCTGGGCATCAAAGACACCCTGTACAACGCCGAGACCAAAGAGAAAATAAACAACCTGGAAGCCGCTTACCAAAGTGAGAAAAAGCAAAACCAGATTGACCTCCTCACCAAAGACAGCCAGCTGAAACAAGCCAGTCTGGAGCGGCAGCAGGTTTTCAGGAATGCCTTGTTAGCGGTATTGGGGCTCATCCTTATCATAGCGGTGGTTTTGTTCTTTAACATCCGGAACAAGGTAAAGGCCAACCAACTGCTCCAGCACAAAAATGACGAGATTAATGCCCAGAAAGAAGAATTAGCCACCCAGCGGGACCACTTGGAGAAAACGTACAACAACCTGCTTAATACCCAGGATCAGTTGGTGCAATCCGAGAAAATGGCTTCTTTGGGTCAGTTGACGGCTGGGGTGGCCCACGAGATCAACAACCCTATCAACTTCGTTTCGGCAGGTATAGAATCGCTGCGTGCTAACTTCACCGATATCATGGAAGTGGCCACCGGATACTTTCAGCTAAAACCTGGCGCAGATAACACCCAGCAACTGCAGAAGCTGGAAAAGCTCAAAAAAGAGATAGAAGTGGAGGAACTCATCCAGGAATCTGAGCAGCTTTTCTCCAGCGTGAAGAATGGCGCCACCCGCACGAAGGAAATCGTGAAAAGCCTTAAAAACTTCACCCGCCTTGATGAGGATAACCTTAAAAAAGCCAACCTGCACGAAGGCCTTGACTCTACCCTGGTCATTCTGAACAACCAGTTGAAAAACCGCATCAAGATTGTGCGCAACTACGGTGACCTGCAGGAAGTAAATTGTTACCCCGGCCAATTGAACCAGGTTTTCATGAACATCCTGAACAACGCCGCCCAGGCAATCCCGGAGGAAGGTACTATTGCCATCAAAACCTACGCAGATGATGATTTTGCCGTCATCAAAATCAGAGACACAGGGGTTGGCATGTCTGAAGAAGTCAAAAAACACATCTTTGAACCTTTCTTCACCACCAAAGACGTGGGCGAGGGCACGGGCCTGGGCCTCTCCATTTCTTACGGGATCATAGAGAAGCACAAAGGCAAAATTGAGGTGGAGTCTCAACCCGGCCAGGGCACCGAGTTTACCATCAGAATCCCTTTACAATTTTCCCCGGCCCCCCAGAACCTGAAATTAGAGACAGTTGAATAAAACAGCCTGAAAACAGACCATCCTTTAAATCCTCATGGAAAACTTCACCTTGGAACAAGTTATTTCGCCACCCACCGAAGTCTCGGAAAAACCTTCCATTCTATACATAGATGATGAAGAGGATAACCTGATCGTGTTCAAATCGGCGTTCAGGCGGCATTATCAGGTCCATACGGCCAAGTCGGGCGAGGAAGGCCTGGAGATCCTGAAATCACTGGACGCTAGCCTGGTCATCACCGATCAACGAATGCCCCGCATGACGGGCGTGCAGTTCCTTAAAAACCTACCCGATGACAAGGACATGATCCGGCTGATCCTGACGGGCTACAGCGACATGGAATCCATCATTGAGGCCATCAATACCGGGCAGGTATACCGCTATATTGTAAAGCCCTGGGACAAGGAAGAGCTCAAAATCACCCTGGACAACGCCATTGAGGCGTTTCAGTTGCGCCGCACCAACAAACACCTGATCCATGAGCTCAAGGAAGCAAACGAGGAACTGGAGAACAAGGTGGAGGAACGCACCCAGCAGGTGAATAGGCAAAAGGAAGAAATAGAAAAGCTTTTGTTGAACATTCTGCCGGTAGAGGTTGCCAACGAACTGAAAGAAAAAGGGGAAGCCACCCCACGCTTTTATGAAAGCGCCACCGTCCTTTTCACTGATTTCGTTGGTTTCACATCCATTGCCGAGGGCCTTTCTCCTAACCAACTGGTTTCTGAGCTAAACAACTGCTTCATGGCCTTTGACTCCATCATTGAGAAAAACAACCTGGAAAAAATCAAAACCATAGGTGATTCGTACATGTGCGCCGGCGGGGTTCCCGTCTCCAACCAAACCCACGCGGTAGATGCCATTCTAGCGGCGATAGAAATACAAGACTACATGTATGGACTGAACGAGGAAAGGGCCGCCCGGGGGCTTGTTCGGTGGGATTTGCGCATTGGGGTGCATACGGGTCCTCTGGTAGCGGGCGTGGTGGGGCGCAAGAAATTTGCCTACGACATTTGGGGCGATACCGTGAACCTGGCCAGCCGGATAGAATCAAGCGGCGAAGGCGGTAAAATCAACATTTCAGAGACCACGTTTGAAGCCGTCAAGGAGTGGTTCAGTTGTCTCTACCGAGGCAAGGTGCCCGCCAAAAACAAAGGAGAGGTAAACATGTATTTCGTGCAGACCAAGTTGAACAGAAGAGAATAGAGGAAGTGAATTTCTGCCCTCAACCAAAAGATATTTTCTTTCCTAAAAGCATTTTAGGCCTGTTTTCCTGAAACTGGCTTATAAACCCCCTTTGTCTTCTGCAGCACTAACCTTTAAACCCCTATGGCGCACACCTCATTTCCGGAGATTCAGCAGCACGTAGAACACAAATTACGCAACGGGCTTTCCCCCCACCTCACGTACCACTGCCTGGCCCACACCTTGGATGTGCTGAGGTGCTCAGAAACCATTGCCCTCGCCGAAAAGATAAGATCTCCCCAGGACCTTCTCCTGTTAAAGGTGGCGGTTCTCTACCACGACTGCGGTTTCCTGGAAACCTACCAGGACCATGAAAGGAAAGGCTGCGACATTGCGCGCTGTGAATTGCCCGGCTTTGGGTTTAACCCCGAGGAAACCGAGGTGATTTGCCGCCTGATCATGGCCACTAAGCTCCCCCAGAGCCCCCGTACCATGTTAGAGCAGGTCATCTGTGACGCCGACCTGGACTACCTGGGCCGGGAAGATTATTCCCCTATCGCGCACCGGCTTTACCTGGAAATGCAGGCCATGGGGTTATTGGAGACCGAGGAAGAATGGAGGCAGGTTCAAATAAAATTTCTGGAGAAACACCGCTATTTTACGCGGTATAGCCGCCTGCACCGCGAAGCAGGAAAACAGGCCAACCTACAGGCGCTGAAGGTTAGTACAAATCAACTTCTGAGGAAAGGGGCGTAGAAACCATTCGGGCATCCATTTGCCGAAGGCGCCGGCACAGGGTTTTCAGAATCCCTTTGAGCACTTCGGCGTTGTTGAGCAGAATCTCGTAAAACGGCTCCTGTGCCAGTTTCAGCAGAATGGTGTCTTCCAGGGTGGTTACGCTCGCAGAACGGGGCTCCGTGTCCAGGATGGAGAGTTCCCCCAGCAATTCGTTTTCCTCCAGTTCGGCAAAGGTGTGTTCCTGGTCATGGATTTTCACCCGCCCTTTGTAAATAATGTACATGCAGTCGCCCATCTCTCCTTTGGAGAACAGATTGGAACCGGGCGGCAAATGGATCTCTTCCAGCACTCCGGCCAGTTCAACCAACTCAGGCTCGGGGGTTTCGCTAAATATCTCTGAGGCCCGTAGCGTCAGCACCTTTTCAATCAGCAGCATAAAACGGGTTATTTAACAGCGGATAAAACATACTCTTTCGTCTCTTGAAACAGATGATCCTGCGGCAGCATTTCCTCATCGGCCAGGATCATTCTAGCCGAGGGACCGCCCAATTTGGGGATTAGGTAACAGGCCACTGACTTTGTCCAGGCCGAACACTGCATCTGGCTGTTCTGGATAATGGACGCAACCATGGCCGAAGCCGGTACTTCGTTTTTGATTTTCACGTAGGGGTCATTGCCTCCGTCTGGCACATCAAAGGTGAAATCAAGGATCTTATCCAATGCCAGAAAGTAAGGTTTGGGAATCAGGTGTTCCAGAATCTCAATGGCGTTGGCCATGCGGCGTTCGTCATGCAGTTTTAAAAGATTCATCACCCGGCCTATCTGCCGCCGGTCATATCTAAGGGCAAACCCTTTCAGCAACAGCATCACCTCCTGGTTTATTTCGCGGGTGAGCGTGGTGGCTAAAAGCTGGAGAACAGCCTTCCGCCTGATGTCTCGGCAGGCCGAGGTTTTCTGCAGGCAGCTTGCCAGAGTTCTGGTAAGCCAGGCTTCCAGGGTTCGTTTGCCCTCGGAGGTCAATTCAGCCTGTTTTTGCCAAAGTGCCTCAATAACGTCAGGGGTTGGGCCTTCCTCTTCCGTCAACAAATCAAGCAGGAATTCCGTGGATTGCTCTCCTCTAACTTTGCCGGCGGCCAAAACTACCGCCCGCACAAAGCCGGCCGGTGCCCTGGCGTGGAGAACCTCCGCGGAGAAGACCGTGTCTCCGAAATACACCAATGATTTCTGGAGGGCGTGCCAGGCCTCCCGAGCCTTGGCCGTTTCTACCATGAACTCCAACAAGCTGTGTTCCTGCACCTTGCCAATGGTTTCGATCGCTTTTTTGTAAATCTGCTCATAATCAGAAGCAAGCAATTGGGCCAATTCCTCCTGAAAGCCGGTGGCAGACGCCTCTGAAAGGATGTCCAGTACTAATTGTTGCTGCCGAACATTCCCGAAGTCCTTCACCAAGGGTTCCAGTTCCTGGTGCACCACTTTGTGGGTTTCTGCCTCAGGGCGTTGCAGAAGGCCTACCAACGCGGCCTGGTACGCTTCGGCATCCAGGGTTTGCAGCGCTTCCTGGTTAGGGGCGGTGACTTCGGGGATTAGGCTGTAGTAGGCTTTCAGTAAGTCGGGTTTCAGGGGATCGTTTCCTTCCTTAGCCAGTTGCTGCTGCACCAAACCCAGCACGTTCCTTCCCTGCAACCGAATGAGGCTTCCCAACACAAACCGCCGCACTTCATAAAACGGGCTGTAAAATTGTTCCTCCAGGAGCTGCTCCAACCTGCGGTACCCCGATCTCTCCAACAGTTCCAAGGCTAGCAAAACATCTTTGGGATTGGCACTGGTTGCTTTGTTTAAAAGCAATTGCTGCACAGGGCCGTCACTCAGGAAAAGCTCAGAGCCGGTAAACCACCCTTTTTTGATAGCCATGACCAAGGTGCCGAAGTACTCTTTCTTCACCAGGAAAACCGACCCCACCCAAGCCACCAGAAGGACAAAAAGCACCTGGGCGATAAACTGAATGCTGATGCCCCCACGCAGGTGATAACAAAGCATCAAGAAAAGGCCGCTTCCCAAGAGCGCAAATGGCAGCATGTACCCTTTCGCTATCAAATGCCCCTTAAGCCTTACGTGGGGTTCCAGCGGCTGAAAAAGGATAAAGAAAGCAGGCTCCTGCACGGCAGATTTTAACACCTCGGAAAGCAACACCATCACCCCGAAGACATACAGAATGGTATTAGGGCTTTCGCCAGGCAGCAACAGCACACTGGTCAAAATCAAAACCACCACCGGCGATAGCAGCAAGGAATTAGTTAACCCCAACCGGCTAATTACCCGGCTGCTGAACAGGAGTTTGAAGAAGATGGCCATCACCCGACCAATGGCAAAAAACATCCCGATGAAAATGGCCAGATCTGGGCTATTCGCAAACCTGGCTTTTACCTCGCCCAACAACGTGAAATCAATGAGGGAGAAAACCGTGAAAGCAATCAGGGAAAACAGCGCAATGGAAAAGATAAGTTTGTTATAAAAAATTTGGGTAATCAGAGAGGAACTGAAGTAACGGTTTTCTGAGGAAGGCGGCACAGAATCTGCGTGAGGAGCATGCACCGGCCGGTCAATGACCCGGTGCTGGAACCTGCCCAAAAAGTAGTAAGCCCCTAGAAAGGCAAAAACCGAGATCCAGAGCAGGTTGTTGACGCCAATGAGCGGGGTTAAAACGGGAACCATGGCATACCCCATCAACTTAGCCGGAATATCACCCGAGCCCACTACGGCAAAGATGCGCTTGCTTTCCCGTACGTTAAAGATGATGGCCGCCATTCCCCAGAAGGCATAGCTTACCAGCATGTACACCACCATGTTCCAGGCGGAAAGCAGAAAAGGCAACCATTTGAACTCATGGAAAGAAATGGTCACCCAGGTAAAAAGCAGGGAACCGGCCGAAAACAAAATGATTTTCTGCAGCAGTTTGCGCGAGGTAACCTGGTGCTCCAGCCTAGAATAGCCCCAGTTGGCCAGCAGTAACAGGAAAGCCGCCAAAATGTAGACCTCCGGAATATGCTCTACCTTGAACGCCTGCAGGAACATGGTCAAGGTGCTGGTGAACAGGAAAGCGGTGGCAATACCCAAAAAGAACTGAACCAAAAACAGCTGCCGGACTATCTTGTACTCAGAGGGCTTGATGTTTAGAAGTGCGTATAGCTTGTAATGCATACCTGTTTCCTCCTCTGCTCAGGATATTCGACTCTTGCAAATTCAACAAAAAGACAAAGTCTATATCTGAAAAAGGAAAACGTCCTGTCATCTCAGATTCTGGCGGGCAGGTGCAGTAGAAACCTTATGAATGGCTTTCTAGCTTTTACAAAATACAAATTATTTTTGATTTTATTTATGTAAAGTAGGCCAGCAGCGTGGTTATACAGGTACTTTAGTGTAAAAATCTGTAGAATCAACCTCTGCAAACCTGCTAGCTCTCCCTTGTTTCTGGTTTGGTGAAGCAGAAACAAGGTAACCAATAAGGACTTTCTGAGAGGTATACTCTTTTAAAGCAAAAGGGAGATAGAGATATCTCCCTTTTGCTTTAAAAGAGTTTTATAATCCTTTTAGTTATACCCCTCGTTCTGGGTAAACTCCGTTGGGTTAGTAATTACATCTAGCTGGGCTTGCGGAATTGGCCTTAACATGTGGAATGCCTGAATATTAGGGGCGGCATCGGGGTTATGGGCCTGCACTCGTTCTACCAACTTGTTTGTTCGCTTCAGATCAAACCAACGTTGTTGTTCTCCGGCAAATTCACGGGCCCGTTCATCCAGGATGAAGTCTATGGTCAGTTGGTCTGCGGTGATTTCCATCTCAGCTTGTTTCCCGGGCAAGGCCGCTCTTCTACGAACGGCATTGATGCTTTGCAGAGCGTCATTGGTGTTACCCCGCATCATATCAGCCTCGGCCGCAATCAGGTACATTTCTGCTAAACGGATCACAAACGCATCTCGGCGACCCTGCTGCTGGGAAATTGTCAACCGTAAGGGATCCAGGAACTTTTTCAATGACATGTACCTGTCACGCACCATAGGTGTGCCATCTGGGGCGTAGGTCCGGCTGCGGTCTATGATGGTATAGGGTTTGGCATCTTTCACATCGGCTGGCACTACGTACTTGGTAGCGTAGATGGCGGTATCTCCGGCTTTGAAAACAACTTCTTTTACCGCACCGGTAGAAGTAGGTACGTTTGCTTTCCCGGGCTTATTGGAATACCAAACGGTTTCAAAGGTAGCGTGGAAGCGGGCATCTTTGGTTTCATCAAAAAGATCCAATAAGAAAGCGGTAGGCATAAAGCGGGCAAACGGCCGGCCATATCTGATGTCACGCTGCATGCCAGGCAACTGGTCATAGGTCATCAGGAACATCAGGTGGGAGTTGTTTCCCCCGTCACGCAGCAGGATATCATCTGCGGTAGAGCTGGTTAATCCATCAAACTCACGGTTTAGAATCAGGTCGGCAGTAAAGTTCACCACAAAAATGGCCTCGGGGTTTTTGATACTCGCAATGTCCCAAAGTCCGGCGTAGGTGGGCACCAGGCTGAAGCCGTAGTCACTTATCACCTTCTTGGCGAGGGCAGCTGCCTCTGCATATTGGCCGCGGTACAGGTGCATTCTGGCTTTAAAGGCTTCGGCGGCGGGTTTGGTCACCCTGCCATATTGATTGGAGGTAACCGGAAGATTCGTTACGGCGAACTCTAGGTCTTGGAAAATCTGGGAGTAAAACGCCTCCACCGGTGTGCGGTTTGCGGTGGTTTGCACACCAATGGTTTCAGTGGTGGAAAGGTGCACGCCGCCCCAAGTCTCCACAATGTGCCACAGGTAAAAAGCCCTTAGGAAACGGGCCTCCCCTTCTCTGATCAGCTTAAGGTTATCTGCCAGCGGCGATTGGGGAATTCTGGCTACTGCCGCATTGCTTGCATTCAAGGCTGCGTAAAAGCGAGTCCAATAGAAACTGAGGGCCGCATTAGCACCCGTAAGGTCAGAGTTGTAAAGCGCCAGCGGCGGACTTTCCATCCCGCTTCCACGGGTAAATATGTCGGTGCCTAGTTCAGTGATGGCAATGCCATTCTCTTTCCCGTACCAAAAGCGCATGGGCGTGTACAGCGAGTTCACCAAGCTCTCAATCCCTTCAACGGTGTTATAATAACTGTCTGCAGTGAGGCCGGAGATATTTTCCTCCTTCAGGAAAGAATCACAAGAAGGGCTCGCCAGTAAACTGACCGGTAACAGAATTTTATACAATAACTTTTTCATGATTTACCCTCCGGTTCTTAAAATTCAACATTCAAACCAAAAACCATTTGCCTTGTCATGGGGAAGCTCAGGGCTCCTCCCCTTTCTGGGTCATAAGGCTTGATTTCGCTGTACAGGATAAAGTAGTTCTTAGCCGTCACATAGGCTCTCAAGCGGGAAAGTTTTAGACCGCTGATCAGGGTTTTGGGGAAATTGTACGCCAAGGTCAGATCCCGCACTTTCGCGAAAGAGCCGTCTACATACTGCAGGGTGGTGTAGTAACGTGTACTGGCCCGGCTGGTGCTGGCGTTGGGTCTAGGATAGGCATTGGTAGGGTTCTCAGGTGTCCAGTAATCTACTACTGGGCCATTCTCCAAGCCATCTACCTTATAAGAACCGGCGGCTTCACTGATGATTGTCTGACCAACTCGGGCATAGACCATCACAGATAGATCAAAGTTTTTGAAGCTGAACCGGTTGGTCACACCCAAGGTCCAGTCAGGAACCCCATTGCCAATAATCTTCCGATCATCTGGCGTGATCACTCCATCGCCGTTTTGGTCTTTCACTTTGATATCACCGGGCTTCTGCTGGTTTTTCAAAGCAGCCTCTTCCTCGCCCAATTGCCAAATGCCTATTTTCTCGTAGTCATAGAAACTGTTGATGGGTTGGCCTACGTGCAACCCGAAGGTACCAAAGCTCAAGTCCCGCTCCACGCCATCTCCCAGGTACCGGACCTCTTCTTTGTTTCTTGAGAAGCTGAAATCTGTGCTCCAGTTAAAGCCGTCCAATTTGTCAAGGTTCACAGTGCTCAACTGGAGTTCAATTCCCCGGTTGCGCACCTCTCCAATGTTGTCAATTACCCGCTCATATCCAGAAGTAGTAGGCAGCAAGCGTTCCAACAGAAGATCTTTAGTGTCTTGCTGGTACATATCTAAGGCTCCGTTAATGCGGTTATTGAAAAAACCAAAGTCTAGCCCCACGTTGGCAGTAGCCGTTGTTTCCCAGCTTAGCGCAGGGTTTGGTAGCGCACCCGGATAGTACCCGTAGGCAGGAGTTTCATCCCAGGCGTAGGTAGATCTGCCTAAACCGCCCAAAGTCATATAAGGACTAATCTGACTGTTTCCGGAAACTCCATAACTTACCCTCAGTTTCAGATCTGTGATAGCATTCACATTCTGCAAAAAGCTTTCCTCCTTCAGGATCCATGCGAGAGAGGCGGATGGAAAATAATCCCACTTTTTACCGGTAGCCAACACCGAGGCTCCGTCTGTCCGCATTACCAGGGTGAGCAGGTACTTATTCATCAATTTATAATTGAGGCGGGTGAAGAAAGAAGCCATGCTTCTTTCCACCAGGTTACTCTCCAGTTGGTACGCTGATTGAGAGGCGCCCAGGTTATAAAATTTCAGGGTAGAGGACAGCACGTTCCTTCCTTGGGCAGCGAAGGTTTCAGTTCTTTCGCCCCAGAGGCTGCTTCCCAGCAAAACTGAGATCTCATGGTTTTCAGACAAGGCCTTGGTGTAGTTGGCAAAGTTTTCCAGGGTAAATCTGGAGAAGGTACCCAAATCAGCGCGGGCCAGGGATAGGCCGTTAGGACCGGTATCAATGGTATTGGTAGCGGCAAACAGACCCATCCGGTTGTTGGACTGATCAATCCCGAACCGAGACGTGATGGTGAGGTCTTTAATGGGGGTATAATCCACGGAAACATTCCCGAAGAATCGCCGGTTAATCTCGTTATTTTCAAAGGCGCCGGGCTGTTCGTCTACCAAGGCGTTCAGGGTGGAGGCGTCTCCTACCGGAAAAATCTGGAAATTGCCAGCGTCATCATAGGGCCTTCCCAGCGGGCTCATTTTATTCGCCTGGTTCAAAGGATCACGTCTGAGATCCTGATCTCTCTGAGCATACAAAAGGCTGGTGCTGATTTTAAGGTTATCCAATAACTGGTAGCCAATGTTCAGCCTACCGCTGTACCGTTGTAACTGGTCCATTTTAAGCAGGCCTTTCTCATTGAAATACTCTCCGGAGAGATAATAGGTCAACTTCTCAGTTCCCCCGGAAATCCCTATCTGGTGGTTCTGCTGACTGCCATTACTTAACAATTCATCGGCCCAGTCTGTCCAAATACCGTTTCTGAAGTTTTCGAACTGAGCGGGCGGAAGAATTTTCTCGTCATCGGAAGGGCTGCTCCACTCCCCCACCGTCCTGCGGGCTTCTCTTCTCAGTTGCACCCACTCTGGCCCGGTCATGATATCGGCGTAGCCGTTTATGCTCTGGATGCCATAATAAGAATTAAACGACACCTTTGGTTTACCGGCAGCCCCGCTTTTGGTGGTAATCAGGATAACCCCATTGGCTCCCAAGGAACCGTAGATGGCAGTGGCAGTAGCGTCTTTGAGCACCTCCATAGAAGCAATATCATTCGGGTTCACATCCAAAGGGCCATCGTACCGGATGCCGTCTACCAACACCAATGGCCGGTTACTGGCATTCACTGATCTGTTCCCCCGGATGCTCAGGTTCAACGCGGCTCCCGTCTGCCCACTAGAAGTCGTTAAATCAAGTCCTGGTACTTTACCCTGCATTACCCCAAGAGCATTGGTAACCGGGATAGCGGTAAGATCCTCTCCGCGCACCGAAGCCACAGACCCCGTTACATCTGACTTTTTAACCGTGCCGTATCCAATTACCACCACTTCATCAAAGGTTTTGGTGTCTGAAACCAGCGTCACGTTTACCGTAGATTGGTTGTTTATTGGTACCTCAAGGGTTTTAAACCCAACGTAAGAGAAAACCAGGGTTCCGGCGTCACCCGGCACATTTAAGGTATACGTACCATCAACCCCGGTGGCCCCGGCCGTAGCCGTTCCTTTCAGGAGAACGGTAACCCCTATCAGGGCTTCCCCTTTGTCATCTACAACTTTTCCCTGAACGCTTCGGCTTTGGGCAGTGACGGAAGTAACGCAGGCAAATACCAGTGAGAACACGAGTAAATACCGTAGCCTAAGTAGAATACTTCTCATAGGTAATCTTAGTTAAGTGATTGATGTAAGCAATTCATTTGATCACGGTGAAGGGAAATGTTTTACCTGATTTTCTTTCACAGGATCTATCAAGTTTGGACAAAAAAAACCTTAACAATGCAATCGTTTGCACAACATTATCAATTCAAAATCTTCTTTGGGGAATATGACTAAATGCATAAATTCAATAAAGCTTTTCTGCCAGAACCTTCAAAAAGGGGATTGAATAAATATAAACTAATTGGTTTACTGAAAATTCAACAAGATGCCCTTAAAACCTGTTGTGTTATTTCTATTACTTATTTTTATAATATATAACGACTGGTTAGCAGGGGTATAGAGTAGGGAATTTTCCAGAAAATTATACTTCAGGAAATCCAAAAGCAGAGCAAAGTAATAGTACTAAAGTAAGTTCTACCTTCTAACAGGGTATACCTCCTTTATGTGGTTGGCCTTAGTGGTGAAGCTTTTACTGAAACAATTCTGAAGGTGTAAACAGTTGGGGGTTTAAGTTGAGAATAAGGGAGCATAACGTGACTCATTGTTCATGGGGGTTTGAATAATAAAACTCACAATCAAAAATACGCTTCAAATCTCCTGTCAGTAGATAGCCATACCATCATTCATATCCTTGAGTAATCAGGAACTCCACAAGTAAGGCTTCCCTGTAACTGACATTCCCGTGAAATCTAAGGCAATCGGACTATATAAAAAGGTGTTATTTGTCTCCTTGAGGCCACACCCTTTGAGCAAACGATTGCACAATTAAGTAAAAAAAAGAGGCTTAACACCTGCTTTCCATTTTTACTTATAACTTAAAGTTAAATGTTAATTTAACAAAACACAATGAGTAATTAGATTAAAATTGAAAATTTTTCAAAAACACACTCATTTCTCTAGGAAGGACCCGCTAACGAATGTTAGGAATGGGGAATAGGTACTGCTTGAAACAGGAATAGGTTGGTTTGCAACTGCTTCTATTTTCTTTTCAGGAGCAATAGCCAGTTCGCCTTTGAAGGCTTTTTGAGGGATGTTCCCCTCCGCAGCAGCTGCACTTCGGTCTTCGGCAGGAGGCTTTCGGAGAGTGGGTCATACCAGGTTCCTGTGTAAGCGCCATCAGGCAGACCTTCAGAAAACTGGATATCTGCTCCCGAAAGGGAGTAAAGGAGCAGTGTGGAATTGTCTGGATTGGCAAGGCACCAATTCTGCTCAGAACGTTGAAGAAACACATCGTTTGGTTTTAAATTCATCAACTCCTCGGCAAGATGCTGCTGCACAAAGGAAGAGAAGGAAACATGGCAGTTGCCTCTTTTTGGAGAACTGCCCATCACCACTTGTGCTCCCCCAGCCATTAAGGCAGGAATAGGGCTGATGTCATTGGCAATAGCCACCACCGCTTTGTCAGGGAAACGACGGGTGTATTCCCGTACCTGACGGTAGAGCAACTCCTGGGTGGTGGGCAAGGGGTAATCACTGGCCTGCAAAAAGGCTTCCCCCACCATCTCGCGGTAAGACCGGTTGTTTCCGCCAGGAGGTGCCCACAGAGAATCACCGTTGGAGAAAAGCCCTTCCGGGCGGTATTGCCAGTAGCGGGTATCGATCACGTCCACTTGTCTTGCCAGGACAGCCTCAGCAAGAATAGCATCGGTTATGTCTTTGCTCGTCGTCAGGACCACCCGTACATTTCGCTGGTTCCTGGTTTCCCATTCGGCAATGGTTTCCAAAAAGAACCGCTGAAACGCCAAGGGTCCGGCAAACTGGAAACCCAGGTTGAAGATGATGTTTTGGGATGTCCCCAGTTCATCCAGCACATGGAAAATATACGATCGGTGGAGGTCGCGCAGGGTTGGGTTGGTGGCGTCATAGAACTCGTTGCCCAAGTGCAACCGGGCCCAGGGCTCTGCCGGAAGTGGCTCCGGCAAATCGATTTTGTTGACGGCATTGGTGGGGCGCCACGGATAATCTACCCAGTGGGTGACATATTCCAGCAGGTTATGCGTGTTGTATAGGCTGTAGTACAGCACCAATCCGTTTTCATCGCAAAGACGGGCAAACTCTTTAGAACGCGCAAAAAACCAGGGGTTGAAGGTAGTAAGGTCAAACTTACTGAGGCCGTCCCAGGCTTTGCCTTTTCCGCTGCGGGCCCAGGGCATCTCGTAAAACGGAGCCCATACATTCCCGTCCTCCCTTGGCTTAATTGAATGGTCATCGCGCCGCCGGTCATACCACAACCCGGTCATGGCCTGGTGAAACCGGGTATCCTGCTGTACCATGTTTTGGGCTAGTTTTGGCAAAACCTCGGTTAAACCGGGTCCGTCTTTCCCCGGCACAAAACGGGTAAGGCTAACGCCCGAATTCAACTCGCCGCCCGGAAATGCCTGTCCTCGCCAGAACTGGTCGCCCACGGTTCCGCTCCAGATGACTTTACTATTTATCACGAAACGACCATTCACAATTTGAAGCGGATGCGTTTCAGGTTTCACCACAGCAGGTTCGGGCCCTACTTCTTTTAAAGTGAATTCCTTGAGGGAACCCGATTGCTTCCCGTAACCAATCGTCTTTTTGTTAGCAACGGTATTAGCTTTACTTAATCGTTTGGCGAGTTGCGTCTGGTATAGCGAGTAATTGGCTTGCACCACATGGTTCTGGTAACTGGTAGGTCCCCAGGCTTCAACCGCTTTGGCTTTGGAATTCCAGATGACAGAATTAGCCGCGGTCCAGCCGCCCGCTTGGGCCCGGTCTTCATCATAAGTCAGTTTTAAGCCTGCCTTTTCAATGGTGACGTTTTCGTATAATACCCCTGAGGCCCAGCTTTCAAAGGAACCACTCGCCCCCAAGGCATTGGTCGCTTTGCAGTTCAGAAACGCGTTTGGGCCCGCCGCACAGAAACCCACCGCGAAATCATTGAGCCCCGAGTCAGAAGTGCAGTTCTCCACTAACACCTGTTGGCCATCTACCAGGAAACTCATCCGCCGGTAGCCGCCTATTTCTGAGACTGGCTGTTCACTTCTGCAATTGAGAAGGCTTACCTGCCGAGCCTGGTCCCCTACCCTGATGGCCGAGCTTACAAAATGGCGCGCCGTAACGTCGCGCACCCAAACATCCTGGGCATGGTTTATATGGATGCCTATCCAAGCGTGATCTTCATCCAGAGGATTGGCCTTACTGTATTCGCTTTCAATGGTGAACCCCTCCAGCCCAACGGAATGCACCAGATTCTGGTAGACTACTTTTTGCACCGTGCCTCCGCCATACTGCGGTTCCAGAGCGATGGTGATGGGTCCATCCAGGGTGATATGGTTTGTCTTCGGATCTACCTGGGTGATTTTTCGGTGCCAGGTGAGATCGCGGGAGCCGGTGGGCCATCGAAGTCCTCGAACCGCCACAAACATCCCCTCGGCTTTGGTCATGCCCAGGTCAGCAATCCAATTGGCAGTACTGGGGCGGGTTACCAATACATGATCTCCTACCAGCAACCCAGGGATGTTCTCTAAGGTTACTTCCCGTGCACCCGCAGGCACCAGGTTTTTCACTTGCAAGGCACTAGAAATAACCGCAGCGGTGTCTTCAACACCTACTTTGATCAGGGCTCGTCTCCCCTTTCCGGTAGCTATCAACACTACCTTGGATCGATTGGCTCCTCCCCTGATCACAACCCCAGCCTTTTTGATTAGCAGTTGGCCTGCTATTTTATATCGGCCTTCCATGAGTTGGATAGCTCCCCGGAATCCATTTTTCTGAAGGGGCAGAGCTTCTACGTAATCAATAGCGGCCTGAAGCAAGCGGGTATCATCTCCCTCACTGGGCCGTACCTGTAGGACTGCCGGGACCCTGGGCGGAACTCTGCTACCAGCCTGGAATCCTGCGTAGGAGAAGTCAATTTTTGCGGCAATAGAGTCAATCCCTGGTGCATTTTGGGCAAAGCATTTTGGGCCTAAAAACCAGAAAACGGCACAAAAACCGACGATCCCGAAAATGCTCTTCATATTCTTTCTTGACTCATTTACGAAGACTTAACCTGCATGGAATGATTGAAACCCTTTGATCCAGGAACCCTATAAAACAAAAACTGAGAAAAGGCAAAACTCAGACTCTTCCAGCTATTCAGTTTAGAGACTGTTTTCCGGAAAACACACCTAATTCAATGCACCCAACAAGAAGCGAACTTGGGTTACTTAGGGGTTTGCTTTACAATTCTATCCGCTAAGGGCAACTTCAGGGCTCTGATTTCGGCTAAAACCAATTGGGCCATTTTGCGGGCGCCGAACTCGCTGAAATGGGTGTTGTCTTTGATGCCCTCGGGGTAGTTGGGGTGTTCGCCGGGTTCCAGTTGGTTAAACAAATCCTTCGCGTGCTCCGGTCCCATTCTCTGTACCAGTTCCAGGCTTTTCCGGTCCAGGTCAATCATGGGAACCTTCAGTTCCCGGGCCAGTTCCCGCACGGCTTGTGAATACTCGGTGTGCGTTTCTTGCGCTTTCCCCGAGGCATCAAACACCATCCGGGTGACAGGAGTAATCAGAACCGGGATGGCTTTTTTGGCTCTGGTTTCGGAAATGAATTTGATCAGGTTCTTGCGGTAATCGGGCACGGGCGTGTAGCGGGCGGCGTATTGTGGTTCCTTGGCCTCGTCATTGTGCCCGAATTGCATGAACACGTAATCTCCTTCTTTGAGGCTATCGGTGATGGGTTTCCACAGCCCTTCGGAGAGAAAGGTTCTGGTGCTTCTGCCGCCCCGGGCTTTGTTCTGGACGGTCACGGTTGAATCAAAGAAGTAGGAAAATGGCATTCCCCAACCCTGCATAGGGTAACGTTGGGGTTCATAATGCGCCACCGTAGAATCCCCGATGAGGTACACCTTAACTTTGTTTTGGGGCTTGTTTATGGAAAAGGAGGCCAAAACGAGCAGGCCTAAAAGCAGGACACCTCTGAAAACGGTCTTGGTTACGGTGCTGATTTTATGGGTAAGTAGTCTTTTCTCCATTCAAGGTTGCGGTAAAAAGTAGCGGGCAGAATACAGAATGCTTTTCACCTTCTGTACTCTGCCCGCTGGGGTATCTTCTAGTAGTTAGGATTCTGCTTCAGGTTCGGGTTCGCCACGATCTGTTCTGCCGGAATTGGGTAGATCCCGCGCCAGGTAGGCGTTTGGGTGGTTTTGAAGGTCCAGGTTTCGTTGAAATAGCTCCCGAAACGGATCATGTCACGTCTGCGGTGGCCTTCCCAGATAAACTCCCGGGCTCTTTCTTCCTCAATGTTTTTCAAGGTAAGAGTGGTGAAGGGAGTGGCGTTGCTTCTGGTTCTTACCTGATTCACCAGAGTAAGGGCATCCCCGGCGTTACCGGTCCTGAACAGCGCCTCGGCTTTGATCAACAGGATGTCGGCGTAGCGGATCAGCACCAGGTCATTGTCGGCATTGAATCCCGACCAGGTCACGCCTTCGGGAACGTATTTCAACACCCGGTAGCCTTCGTTGTCCTGGGCACTCACGTAATCTACCACCGGCACTAGCACCAATTGTTCTCCTTTGCTGTCCACTAATGGCTGGCCATTGGGGTAGGTCTGAGGTCCGTGTTGGATCAGGCTTCTGCGTTCGTCTGCGGTTTCATACCGGTCCAGGGCTTCTTTGTACGTGCTGTAGCCGTTGGCCGGGGAGAACGGCAGATTGTACCGTTGTTTGTCCAGGGCAGGCTGCGCGTACAACATAAACTGGTTGGCCCCGGCGTTTCTGGTGGGGTTTACCGAAAACGAGGAGATAATCTCTGTGGAATTAACCTCGTTCGTGGCTTTGAAGTTGTCCACGGTCTGAGGCTCCAGCGAGTACGCTCCTGAGTTGATCACATTGTCCGCCATGGCGATGGCTTCGGCCCATTTGGGGGTTCCGGTGTACACCTCGGCGTTCAGGTAAAGCGTCGCCAGGGCGGCATACACGGCTTCTTTGGTGAGCCGTGGGTAATAGGCCGCCGTCACCGTATTCACAGAGGGCAGGTCATTCACGGCCTGCAGCATCTCTTTCTCCACAAACTGGAAGACCTCAGTGCGGGTATTGTTCGTGGGCAGGTTCTGGGGATCTACGCGGGCCTGGGTGAAAATAGGAACGTTGCCCCAAAAATCCATGGCGTAGAAATACCCATACGCCCGCAAGGCCCGTGCCTCCGCAATTACCCCGGGAAAATTGGCTTTGTTAGGGGAACTTTCCAGGCTTTCCAGCACCGCGTTGGCCGTCCCGATTTCCTGGAAAATGAATCCCCAGGCCCGACCGGTGGTGGCATTGTCTGGCTTTACCTGGTGCAGCATGATGTCCATGTTGTTCTGGTCAAACCAGCCTCCGCTAGCCCGGCCCGGCACAATGAACTCATCGGTCCCGAATTCGGCTATCCGGAACGGGTCCCCTATGTCCACCACGTACGACAACTGCTGGTAAATACCCACTACCGAGGATAAGGCCTCTTCCTCGGTCCGGTAATACGTGTCCGGCGATAGGCGGCCGAATTGTTCTTCCTCCAGATCGGTACAGCCGGTTACTAAAATGGCAGCACTCACCAATACTTTTATTTTTGTTATGAGACGTTTCATCTTCTTAGGTTAAAGGGTAATGCAACACAATTAGAAAGAAATGCTGGCGCCCAGACTCACCGTCTTCGCCCGTGGATAGGCCAGGTAGTCAATTCCCAGCGGAGCCACACCCGTACCGGACACCTCGGCGTTCACCTCAGGATCCAGCCCAGAATAGTTGGTGATGAGCAGCAGGTTCTGACCGGTGACAAAGATTCTGGCGTTGGACAAAGGCGTATTCTTCACGTTGAAAGTGTAGCCTAAGGTGATGTTGTCCAGGCGGGCGAAGGACCCGTCTTCGATCCAGCGGGAGGAATATTGTTTTGGTTGGGTTCTTCCTACCCCGTCTTCCAGTGCTACCGCCAGAATGTTTCTGCCGGGCAGGTTGCTTTCATAGGCCAGGTTGTTGGCCGTGAGGTTGAAGACATCGTTCCCTACCGATCCTCTGAAGTTGAAGCCCAGGCTCCAGGCTTTGTACTGAAAGGAGTTGCTGAACCCGAAGGTGAAATCTGGCTGGGCCGTCCCGATGACCTGGTTGCCCGGCTCAAACTGCTCTACCCCGTTTTCCACGCCTATGAACTTGCGGCCCCAGAAAGTCCCCAGGGGCTCACCCGGCATAATCAACTGCGCATAGATGCCCGACAAACCGGCTCCCTGCAGCGGGGCAATCTGGATGTTGTCTCCTTTGTACAGATCGTTGGAAAGGCTCAACACCTTGCTTTTGTTCCGGCTGAAGTTCACATCTGCTTCCCAGGTGAAATTACCTTTGTCTATGATGTTGGCACCCAGTTCCAGTTCAAACCCTTTGTTTTCCACGCTTCCTACGTTGGCCAATTGAGTCGTTACCACCGAAGGTGATGGAACCGCGATGCGGAGCAAAAGGTCAGAGGTTTTTTTGCGGTAATAATCCAGGCTACCATGAACCCTGTTTTTAAAGAAACCGAAGTCCAGGCCCACATCTACCTGTGAGGTTTGCTCCCATTTCAGGTCTGGGTTGGCGTATTGCTGTGGCAACACGATGGTGATTCGTTGGCCACCTACCAGGTAGCCTCTGTTACTGGCTCCCAGAGTGGTGAGAGAATTCAGGTTCCCTATCTCCTGGTTACCGGTGACGCCGTAGCTCACCCGCACTTTCAGGTCAGACAATGGATTCTCGGGGTAGAATTTCTCCTGCGAGATCCGCCAGGCCACGGAACCGGAAGGGAATACCCCCCATTTGTTTCCGGACCCGAACCGGCTGGAACCATCGCGCCGGATGGTACCGGTAAGCAGGAACCTTCCGCCAAAGTCATAGTTCACCCTGCCGTACATGGAGATGAGGGTGTTGCTTTCCTGGAAACTGCTGATGCCCCCTACCGTACTGGCAGCCTGCAAACTGTACCATTTAAAGGAATCTGACAGGAACCCCGAAGCTGTGGTGCGCCCTCCCTCACCTAAAAAGTATTGGTAAGAATACCCCGCGATGGCATCAACGGCATGTTGGCCGAAAGACTTGTTAAACCGAAGGACTGTCTCCATCAACTTGCTGTAATCGGCGAGTTTCTGGGTGCTGGCAAAGCCCCCGAAACCCTCGCCCAGCGGATTTGACTTCTGGATGAAAGAGTTCCGATCGATTTCCTGCCGGGTGTAGCCCAAACTCACGTTGATGCTCAGCGGATCAATGATGGTATAGGTTGTTGACAGATTCCCCAGAAGCCGTTGCGCGGTTTTTTCATCGGTCACATCAGAGGAGAAAGAAACAGGGTTCACCCGGAACGGTCCTACGTGGTAGTACTCTCCGTTAGGATCATACACGGGATAAGTTGGGTTGAAGACAAAGGCTTCATAGTTCATGCTGGTACCTGCCTCGCTGCCCACGGTATTGGAAACCGGCGCCGCGTTTGATCTTGTCTGGCCATAGTTTACCACCAGGTCAAACTTCAGTTTGTCTTCCAGCGCGGCATGGTTGATGTTGATGGAACCATTGTACCGGCTCAAATCAGAGCCCAGCATGATCCCTTCCTGTTTTCCGTAACCTAAAGAAACGCGGTACATGGTGTTGGCCGCTCCCCCGGTGAGGGAAAGGCTGTGGTCCTGGTTATAGGCGGTGCGGTAGATTTCATCCTGCCAGTTGGTGTTCGCGCCTTTGTCATCCAAAGTAAGCTCCAGGTCTCTCACCACGGCTCGGTACTGGTCGGCGGTCAAAACATCCAGTGTGTTGGCAACTTTGGAAACCCCGGCCAGCACGTTGTAGGTGACCTGGGCCTTGCCGGCTTTTCCTCTCTTAGTAGTGATGACAATAACTCCATTGGCACCCCGTGACCCGTAGATGGCCGTAGCGGAGGCGTCTTTCAACACGGTGATGGACTCAATATCATTAGGGTTCAGGGTCATGAGCGGGTTGGTAGGCTCCTGGTCAAAAACATCGGTACCGTTGCCCCTGATGTTGGCCTGGTTTACGCCGCTGGAGGTGGAGATAGGCACTCCGTCAATCACGTACAGTGGATCATTGGAACCGGTCAAAGAGGTACCTCCCCTGATGCGTACCGTATTGGAGGCACCCGGTTTCCCGCTATTCTGAGAGATGTTCACCCCGGCCATTTTCCCCTGGATTAGCTGTTGGGGGCTTAATTGCGGCCCCACGTTGAATTCCTCAGAGGATACAGCGCTTACTGAACCAGTCAGGTCACTTTTTTTCTGGGTACCATACCCCACCACAACCACCTCATCCAAAGACTCGGCATCCGGGACCAGGCTTACATCAATCGTGGTCCTATTATTAACGGCAACCTCCAGGGGTTTATACCCCATAAAGGAGAACACCAACGTACCGTTTCCATCGGGTAATTCAATGGCATAAGTCCCGTCTGAGGCAGAAGGTGCGGCAGAGGTGGTGCCTTTCAGCATCACGGTGACCCCAGGCATTCCTACTCCTTTTTCATCGGATATTTTCCCCCGCACGGTGTGCAGAAACAATTTCTTTGGGTGAGAGAATAAGCTTTTGGTCCCTTTAGGGGCAAATAAGTTTCCTTTTCCAGCGGTCTCCTTGCGCAGGCTTGGTATTGCTTCGCCATCCTTTGCCCAACCCTGCTGCGGCATTAAACTTATTTGGCATAGGATAAGAATCAGCCAGCGGGTTTGGCAGGTTCTTTTAAATACATGCTGTAATGAATTTTTCATAAAACTGGGTTTACATGTAATGGAGAGATGAGTGAAAGACAATCCTAAGCTTTGATGGGTATTCTCACGTACCTGCCTAAATTTCCTTAAGAGGAACATCTTGCATTAACGCCTGAACTTTTACTACAAAGCCAAGAAAGAGGCTTTTAAGCGTGGTGATCAAATTATCGACGAGAGCTATGGAAGCTACAGCGGGTTATACAAAGGTGTTTGTATCTGCGGGTACTAACTGGCCGGACGACTCTGCACTATGCGTTTGCCAGGGATTAAAGTCGATTTGATGCTTTTACTAGGATTGTCTTCCTCCAACTTCTTCTCTACCCAGTCAGGAAAAAAGTAATTCCTGCGCTCTACCTGAGACATGGAGGCTAACAAACGATTGGGAACTTAACCTGTTAAGGGCGTTATGTTGTACAATCGATTGCATAGATAGTAATTTTATAAAATAATCACAAGCTTTTTCTTAAATTTTAAATCATCGTTTTTAAACAAGCGTTTATTTGGCATATATTCATTACATTAGACATTATGTTTATAGAAGGAGCATTAAAATTGCCACTTGGAATAGTATTCCAAGTACTTATCTTATGCGCAAAATTGGAGCTATCCCTATTTTTAGTGCAAACGTTTACACATCTTAGTTTAACATAAGGAAATATATACCTGAAGACCCATATGCTTTTCAACCGGGAAGTATTACCCTCCAGAAAGAAGCAAGAAAACCGGATAGTCATGGAAGGGGAAAGAAGTTTTGAGGCTTGTTTTCAAAAAACACCACTAAAAACGGGCCTGGCACTTTTCTATTCTTTCTTTGTACTCCATTTTAAGAAGACCTTTTACCAAGGTAAGATGGGCGAACGCTCACCTTACCCGTTACTAACCTCCAACCATACAAAATGAACCTGCGCATGAAAAAACATCTCTTCGGCTTCCTGCTGTTTTTTACGGCAAGTTCAGCCATGGCCCAAATGACCACCGGCCTGACCGGAGTACGCGATACTTCCTTCTCCAACCCGGGTGCTTACCGTCAGGTCAAGAAATACCACCCCAACGCGAATCTTAAATTGGTAGAGGAATTCAAACTGTCCACGGTGCAAGAGAAACGGGACATCAAGTATTGCCGCGTTGGGAACCGAGACCTGGCCTTAGACGCTTTTTACCCGAAGAAGAAAACCAAGGCTCCCACTCCGGCCATTCTGCTTATTCATGGGGGCGGTTGGCGCAGCGGAAACCGCGAACAGCATATTCCCTTGGCCCAACGCCTGGCCGATCTGGGTTACGCCTGTTTTACCGTGGAGTACCGCCTGTCTACCGAAGCCCTCTACCCTGCTGCGGTGCATGACCTGAAATCGGCGGTGCGCTGGGTACGGGCCAACGCGAAGCAGTTCAACCTGGACACGGCCAAAATCACAGCCCTCGGTTTTTCGGCAGGCGGACAATTGGCAGCGCTTCTGGGGGCCACCAACAAGTACCCAATCTTTGAAGGGGAAAATTGCCTTTCCAAAGTATCCAGTCAGGTGCAGGCCGTGGTAGACATTGACGGAACGCTTTCCTTTGTGCACCCCGAGTCAGGCGAAGGAAATGACGCCAAAGGCATCTCGGCTGCTACGTACTGGTTTGGGTATCCTAAGAAGGAGAAGATCGCCCTGTGGGAGGAAGCCTCGCCCTTGAACCAGGTGGGTCCTACCGCTCCGCCCTTCCTGTTCATCAACAGTTCCGTAGACCGCATGCACGCCGGCCGCGACGATTTCCGCAAGATCCTGGACAAGCACCAAATCTACTCAGAGGTGCACACCTTCCCTGATTCCCCGCACACCTTCCCCCTCTTCGACCCCTGGTTTGAGCCGATGGTGAAGTACATTGACAACTTCCTGAAGAAGGTGTATGCGCCTAAGAAAAAGGCCTAGCTTGGTTCCTGAAAATAAGAAAAGCGAATCGGGGCTGTTTTCTAGAAAACAGCCCCGATTCGCTTTTAAGATTACTGTGAACTTACAACCGTTCTTTTACTTCAAGCCCTTCATTCCTTCAAACACCAGGCGGGCTACTTCTTTGGCACCATCGGGCTGGAAGTGTGTGTTGTCTTTCTGCCCCTCGGGGTAGTTTTTGTATTTGCCGGCGGGCAGGTTCATGAAGTAAGTATTAGTTACAAACTCCTCTCCTTTCTGGGAGAAGGAATCTATGGAAAGCTGCTGCAAATCTATCAGAGGCACGTTCAGCTCTTTGGACACGTCTTTCACTGCCTGCGGGTACTCGCCGTGCACGTTCCCGATTTTTCCGTCTTTCCAAGGATAGTTGCGGGTAACGGGCGTAAGCAGAATGGGGATCGCGCCTTTCTCGCGGGTCTGGCTCACGTACAGGCGCAGGAATTCTTTGTAGCCCTGGATATTCACGTAGCGTTCTGATTTGTCTACCGCCGCATCGTTGTGGCCGAATTGGATCATGACCACATCGTTCTTCTTCAGGTCTTTGTAGACAGCGGCCCAGCGGCCTTCCTCAAAGAACGTACGCGTGCTGCGGCCGCCCCGGGCTTTGTCCAGCAGGATGACGCTATCTCCCTTGATGAGGTGCTTTACTTTAGTTAAGCTGTCTTTCGTTAAAAACGGCTTGAAAACCTGTCCCCAGCCCATGACCGGATAACGCTTGTTCAGGTAATCTTCGCCATCGTAGTCAGAATAGTCGGCAACGGTAGAATCGCCGATGAGGTACACGCGCACGATGTTCTTCTTGAAAGGGGCAAACGACATGGCCGCCACGCAGCCCACCAGGAAAAGAACGAGGTATAATCTTCTCAGCATGTAGGTTCTGTTTTTAAGCTGTTTTTGCGAAAAGGGCATGAAAAAAGCACGCTGCACATACCCTTTTTCAATGCTTGATTATTGCATGGAAACCGCCGTTTTTCCCAAGTCTTTCCCTTTGGAAATCTGGGTAGCGGCGCTGGTAAAGTCTTTATTATTGAGCTTCACGTTCTTGGTCAAGGGTCCCATCACTTTCACCGCCGGTTCTTTGGTCTGGTTAAAGGTAAGCCCCTGCACATTGATGTCTTTGCTGTTGTAGATGGTCAGGGCCGGGCCTTTCTCCGTGATCACTTTCAAATTCTTGAGGGAGATACCGGAGGCATCTACCGCCGAGATCCCTCTTCGGGCCTTCAGGTAGGAGTTCTCAATGTTCACGTTCTGCAGGTTCATCTCTGGCAGGCCTTGCAAAGCCACGGCTTCATCAGCGCCGGAGACGGTGATGTTCCGCATCCAGATGTTTTTGAACGAGGGCGTTTCTTCGGTTACGGGCAACAGTTTCTCTACGCGGGCCTCGTCTGAGGCGCGTTGGTCTTCTTCCAGCACCGGTGAGTTTCCGCCGTAGAACAGGTTGAAGCTGATGGCCTGCGTAGGGATGTTGATCATGTCTATGTTGGAGATCCATATGTTCTCCACCACACCGCCGCGTCCGCGCGTGCTCTTGAACCGCAGGCCGATGTCGGTGCCCATGAAGGTACAGTTAGAGACGTGCACGTTCTTCACGCCGCCGCTCATCTCACTACCCACCACAAAACCGCCGTGGCCGTGGTACACCACGTTGTTTTTCACGATCACGTTCTCGGTGGGCACTCCCCGCTTCCGGCCATCGGCATCTTTCCCAGATTTGAAACAGATGGCGTCATCGCCTACGTCAAAGGTATTGTTATAGATCAGTGCATTCTTGCAGGACTCCAGATCCAGACCATCGCCGTTCTGCGAGTACCAGGGGTTGCGTACGTTCAGGTTCCGGAGGATGATGTCCTGGCACATGAGCGGGTGCAGGTTCCAGGCCGGTGAGTTTTGGAAGGTGGGCCCGTCCAGCAAGACCGTTTTGCAGTTCACCAGGCTCAGCATCACGGGGCGCAGGTAATCTTTGACGGCTTCAAACTGCTCCTTGGTTTTCAGATCCGGCACGTTGAAGTTGCTGCCCTGGGTATCGCCTTTCAAGGCTTTTTCGGTGGGGTACCACATGTCGCCTTTCGGGTTGAGCACACCGGTTTTGGTGAGTTCTTTCCACTGCGCCGAAGTGAGTTTGCTTTTTTTCACCGGACGCCAGGCATCGCCGTTTCCGTCAAAGGTACCCTCGCCGGTAATGGCCACATTCTCCAAGTTGTTGCCAGAAATAGGCGATTGGCACCGATACGTGTCCAGGCCCTCAAAGCTGGTTTTCACCACCGGGTAATCGTCAAAGTCACGGCTGAAAACCACCATGGCCCCGGCCTCGGCATGCAGATCGATGTTGCTTTTCAGGACGATGGGGCCGGTAAGCCACAGTCCGCGCGGAATGATCACGTGCCCTCCGCCCTTGGCTGCCACGTCATTAATGGCCTGTTCAAAAGCCTGCGTGTTTTTGGTGATGCCGTCGCCCACTGCCCCGTACTTGGTGATGGGTACGCTGTAGTTGGGGAACTTGGTTTCTTTCACTTTGGGCATGTCAAACTCAATGCCCTCGTAAATGGTAGCGGGTACGCTAGCGCTGGAGAAATTACGGCCGGTAGTGGTCTCGGCGGGGGCTGCGGGGACACTGGCCGCCGGGGCGGAGGATTGACGTTGGCAGGAGAACTGAAACGCGCTCGCCAGTCCCAAGGCCAATAAAAACCTGCTCTTTGCTACATTCTTCATGATGGTATGTTTACTCTTTAACTTCTGTTGATGGCTCCGCAGAGGAGCTTGCTGCATTTCGTTTTCAGCGCATTTTAGGGAAAACAGCCCCAAAACAGTCCCTCTCTCCTACTTGGTCACTCTGAACCAATCGTAATCGGCGTAGCCGGAGTCGTTGGTTTTATCCTCGCGGACGGCGAACAGGCCCACCTTGGCGCCGATCCACTTGCCGGGAACGGCGGTGAACGGTGTGCCCGCGTTTTTGAAGGTCTGGCCGTCTTCTGAGTAGCTGAACTGGCACTTGGCGCCCTTGCTCACCTGCACCCGGAACTGCACTTCGTTTCCGGTCAGTTTTCCCAGAATCTGCTCTTTTTCTGGCGTGCCTTTGTCGGCTTTGAGGGCGGTGTTGTAGGTCAGGTACATTCCGTCTTTTCTGTTCACTATGGACACATAGCCGTAGTCCATGCCCATTACCACCAGGCCGGTGCGCTCGTTCTGCAGTTTGGGGTTGGGCGTGAACTTGAGTTTGGCCGTTACCGTGAAGTTCTCGGCGGGGAATTTCTGGAGCAGTAGATTAGGCACATCCCAAAGGTTTTTGCCGCCCTCGGGCATCTGATCGGTGAAGAGGCGCAGGTGGCCTTTGTTCGAGGCGAAAGCCCAGGTGGCCTTCGGATTCGCGTGCCACTGCCATTGCAGGCCCAGCAGATGGCTGTCAAACTCATCAGACTCGGCGGGCGTCACGATGGGGTACGTTTTGCCTACGTTCGGTTTTTTATAGGTGAGCACCGGCTGGCCTTTGCCGTCACCGTCCGGGTCCTCGCCGATCACGGGCCAATCGTTCACCCACTTCATGGGCTGCAAGTGCACCACGCGGCCGTAGGCTTCCTTGTCCTGGAAATGGAAGAACCAGTCCTCGCCGGTCTTTGTGTCTACCCAGGCGCCCTGGTGCGGACCGTTGATGGGCGTCTTGCCCTGGTCCATGACTATTTTCTCCTCGTAGGGGCCGTACACGTTTTTAGACCGAAGCACCAGTTGCCAGCCCGTGGCCACGCCGCCGGCTGGCGCCATAATGTAGTAGTAGCCGTTACGCTTGTAGAACTTAGGGCCTTCTACGGTGGGGTGTGCATCGTGGCCATCGAAGACCATCACGCCCTCGTCCAGCACCTTGGTGCCCTCGGGGTTCATGCGGTTCACGGTGAGCATGCTCTTCACGCCGGCCCGGCTTCCGGCCCAGCCGTGCACCAGGTAGGCATTGCCGTCTTCGTCCCACAGCGGACAGGAATCAATCAAGCCTTTGCCTTCCATCACTAGCACCGGAGCCTCCCAGCGGCCCGCAGGATTCTTGGTTTTCACCATATAGATCCCGAAATCTGGATCGCCCCAGTAAATGTAGAACTCGCCTTTGTGGTGCCGGATAGCCGGGGCCCACACGCCGTTGCCGTGCTGCGGTTTGGCGAAATGCTGATACGGCGGCAAACGGTCAATGGCGTACCCGATGATCTGCCAGTTCACCAGATCCTTAGAATGCAGGATCTGCAGCCCGGGAATGGAGCTGAAGCTGGACGAGGTCATGTAGTAGTCATCGCCCACACGCACCACATCAGGGTCAGAGTAGTCAGCGTCTAAAACGGGGTTCTGGAAAGTGCCGTCGCCTTTGTCTGCCACCCAAACCTTGGAAACATAACCGGCCGGAGCCGCCACGCTGCCACCCGAGACACTGGTGTTGGAAACCGATAAGGAGGTACGCGCTTTCTCGCTCTGGCAAGCGCCCAACAGGAGAAGTAAACCAAGGGCTAGCTGTTTTTTAGGGGACATTTGCTTAGGTGTTAAGTACCGCAAGGTACAGCTTGATTAATCACTTAGAAGCGCCACTCGCTTCGTTTCTTTTTCATTTCCAATCTGTACCAAAATATAGTACATGCCGCTGGGCAATCGGCTCCCCTTTTGGTCCGTGCCGCCCCAGTTCAAGGTGTGGGCACCCGAAGCCACGGGACCGTTGAGCAAAGTAGCCACCACTTTGCCTTCTGCGTTGGTCACTTTCACCATGGCCTTGCCTTTTTGCTTCGCTGTGAAGGCCACTTTGGTAGAGGCTGAAAACGGGTTGGGGTGCAGACTGGTGGAACCAGTCTTTTTGCCCTCGGGAGAGCTGGTCAGGTTGCCGGTAGACACCAGGCTTTTCAGGTATTCCTCCAGGTTGGTGTAGCCGTCGTTGTTCAGGTCGCCGTTTCGGTCATCGGCGTTCCTGGGGTTCAGGCCTTTGGCGGTTTCCCAGGCGTTGGGCATGCCGTCTTTGTCGGTGTCCTCCAGAGCGGGCAGAGAGGCCAGCGTAGGCCAGCCGCCTACATCGTTCTGGCTGTCGATGATCCCGTTGGTACTGCCGTTGGAGCCCGCGGCGGTGAAGCTTTTGGTACGCACGGTGTTGATGATGCGGGTATCCACGGCATCGCGTTTCAGGGAGGCACCGGCTTTGTTCAAAACCAGTTCGTAGGCTTCCTGCGCCGTATGCTTGGTGACGTTGTTCTGGATGGGCAGGGGTTCGGTGCGGCGCATGGCGGTTTTATCAGCCTCTGAGACGGTGCCATAGCTGCTATGGAACTGATTGAACACGCCGTAAGTCCAGTTGTCATTGGTGGCGCGGGTGCTGCCCTCCACAAAATTCCCGTCAATGTAGAACTTGCCCCAGATGTCATAGACCTCGGTGCCTTCGTTCTTGTTTTTATCGATGGAGAAGATGCGCTCTTTTTTAACGGTAGCCGGACCGGGTTTGTAGTAGTTGTTGACGATGTTCACGTTCATGGCTTCGCCCCCGTAGATGCTGTTGTTGCCCCAGTTGTAGAACAAGTTGTTGCGCACATCCACCAAATCCGTGAGGGCGAAGGCCTTGCCTGCTTCCTCGCCCAGCCGCGGGTTGCGGCTGTCATGGTGCGCCATGAGGTTATGGTGGAACGAGGCGTTCTTGCCACCCCAGATGCCGCCGTAGCCGTGCGCCCCTTTGGCGTGGGCCGAGTTGCGGAGACTCTCTGAGATAATACACCACTGCAGCGTGAAATTCTCATTTGCGTAGAATGACAAACACTCATCCGTGGACCAGCTCATGGAGCAATGGTCTATGATGATGTTTTTGTGAAAACGGCCCCCAAACGCATCGCCTTCCTGCTGCGCCTCATCGCCCATCCGGAACCGAAGGTAGCGCACAATCACATTATCAGCGTCCACGCTCACCGGGTAGTTCTTAATGGCAATGCCGTCGCCGGGCGCGGTCTGGCCGGCAATGGTGATGTTGGGGTTCCTGATGGTAAGGTTAGAGCCCAGCGCAATGGTCCCGGACACCCGGAACACTACCGTTCTGGCGCCCGAGGCATTAATAGCGGCTCGCAAGCTACCCGGCCCCGAGTCGTTCAGGTTGGTGACCTCCAGCACAGCTCCTCCCCTTCCGCCAGTGGCGTAGCGACCAAACCCCTCGGCGCCGGGGAAAGCCAGTTGCTGGGCCTGCAGAGAACCTCCAAGACACCCGAACAGGGCCAATGTGATTAGCTTTTTTACCATCGTTTTACCTCTTTTTAGGGGAAGATGTGCGTTGTAGTTCCGTAAGTCGTTTTCTAGGCGATTTCTTCAAAATAGCCCAAAAACGTAAATGCAATCGTTTGCACCTAAGTACCCTTCAAAATCGCCCTTCATCCCTGCATCAGTATACAGGTGCTTCCTTACCTATTTATTAGCGGTGATTAGTTGCCCGGGAGTCCAGTCCCCGAAGATGTTTTTCAAAGTGTACTGCTGCGCCTCCTGCTCCGTCAGTTGTTTGGACCAAGCTACCCGCTCCTTCTTGGAAGCGCCCGGACCGGTGGAGTTGTACTCGGCGTAGAGCACCTGTTTCTCGGCTTCGGGTTTGCTCCAGTTGTGCCAACCTTCTGGTTTGATGTGCTTGCCTAAATACGTATTGATGAACACAGTCTTGGCGAAGGGTCTCCAGGGACGGCCCAGGTAGTAAGACTTCTCAGGGGCATCGCCGGTGAGGCGACAGTTCAGGAACACAAACCCATACGGCGCGCCTTCCAGCGTGGAGGCGGCCGTAACAAAGTTTCCGCCTTTTTTACTGAAGATCTCGCAGTTCTCAAATACCGCCGTGGACCACCCGAAGATAAAGTCCGTGGTGCCCTCAATGTAGCAGTTCTTGTAGTACTGACGGCTCTTCTCGCCGTGCGGGTACAGGGTGTCCTGGAAACCCAAGAAGCGGCAGTTCTGGAACATGACCTTGTCTCCGTCCACGCGCACGGCCACGGCCTGCCCTACCGGCCCCGAGGAGTTCTCAAAGGTGATGTTCTCGGCGGTGAAATCATCGCCGTACACAAAGAAACTGGTGGACCCAGTGGTGCCCATCTCCTCCCCAAAGCGGTTTTTCTTGGCCGCGTAATCGTCAAAGGTGAGGATGGTTTTCTTCACGTCCTCGCCTATCATGCGCACCGCCGTCTTGGTGCTGGCCAACGTCAACTTCTCTTTGTAAGTGCCGTTCTTGATGTAAATGGAGGTGACGTTCTTACGGAAATCGGGCACGGCGTTGATGGCTTCCTGCACCGTCTTGAAGGTGCCGCTGCCGTCTTTGGCTACCACAAAGTCATACTTCTGCGCCTGCGTAACAAGGACGCCGAACAGGAAAACGAGTAACAGGGAAGGTTTTCTCAGGTTCATGCGAATGCTTATTTAAGGGCCGAGGCTTTGCCCATTTCTTCAAACTCCAGCGAGGCCATGATGAACGGCGAAACGGCTTTGGGATCGTTGTCGCGCTTCTGCTCGTTGATGTAGTACTCGTATGTTCCGTCACGATACGGGGTTCCGCCCAGACCGGCCACAGCGCACACCTCGGTGATGCTGATGGAACCGTCCTCGTTTTTCTTGATGAGGTTCTCCAACAGACCATTGTAGCCTTGGCGGGCATCTTCCATGTACTTCTGATCAATGTAGCCTTTTTTGGTGGCCTTCACCAGAAAGTACGTGAACATGCTGGAAACCGAGGCCTCGCGGTAGTTGCCTTCGCGTCCGCCCTGGTCTACCACTTGCCACCACAGACCGGTTTTTGGGTCTTGGTACTGGGCAATGGCCTGTGCCATTTTTTTGGTCACACGCAACACCTCGCCGCGCTGCGGATGGTTCTGCGGCAGGTAATCCAACGCGTCTACCAAGGCCATGGAAAGCCAGCCCATGGCACGGCCCCACACGTTCGGCGATAAACCGGTCACCGGATCTGCCCACTTCTGCTCCTTTTTTTCGTCCCAGGCATGGTAGAACAGGCCTTTTTTCTCGTCCCAGGTGTGTTTGTCAATCAGGATGATCTGCTTGGCCACATCGTCAAACAGAGCGGGCTCGTTGAACTCAGTGGCGTACTGAGCCAGAAATGGGGTGGCCATGTACAAACCGTCCAACCACATCTGGTGCGGGTAGATTTTCTTGTGCCAGAAGCCGCCCTCCGAGGTTCTAGGGTGAGTGCGCATCTGGTCGCGCAGCTCGTCAATGGCGATCTTGTATTTCTGTTGACCAGTTTCTTTGTACAACGCGATCAGGAACTTGCCCGGGTTTACGCGGTCAATGTTGTAGTCGGTTTTCTTGTAGGTTTTGATCTGGCCATCGGCGGTGATCATGGTATCGGCGAAGGCCTTGATGTAGGTGAAGTACTTCTGGTCGCCGGTTCGTTTCCAGACCCGCTCCAGCGCACTCGCGAAAAGCCCCTGCGTGTAGTCCCACTTCGGCTCTGGCCGGAAATCGATCATCCAGCCTTGCGGACTCCGTTTCATCTCAGAATCGGCCATCCAGACGGAATACGGTTTGCCGGCGGGAGAAGCAGCGGGCTCGGCGCTGGACGAGGCCGTCTCGCCGGAGCGGCAGGCCATTGTTAACATGGTGAAAGCAAGGAGGGCGTATTGGGCGAGCTTCATGGGATTTTCGGGCTAAATCTTATTAGGGTGTTTTAGAGCAGTTTCTTAGAAAACGAGCCTGAAACTCATTTCGTGGGGTTCCATTTGTCATCACCGGCTAGGATCAGTTCCGGCTTGTATTTTTTGGCTTCTTTTCTGGAAAGTTGCTTAGACCAAGCTACCCGTTTCTCAGCAGCGGCGCCTGGCCCGGTGGATTTGTACTCGGCGTACAGGGCGGTTTTCTCGGCGTCTGGTTTGTTCCAGTTGTGCCAGCCCTCTGGCAAGATGTGCGTGCCCAGCTCCGTGTTGAGGAAAACCGTCTGCGCGTACGGCCGCCATGGACGGCCCAGGTACACTTTGGTGGCCTCGGGAGCGGCAGTGGTGATTTTGCAGTTAAGGAACACGAAGCCGTAGGGCTGGTTCTGCGGCGTGGAGGCGGCGGTGATGTAGGAGTTCTTTTTGCAGTGGATGGTGCAGTTCTCAAAAACCGCGGTGGCCGGCCCGAAGATGAAATCGGTGGTGCCTTCAATGTAGCAGTTCACGTAGTACTGGCGGCTGTTGTCAACCCCGGCGTACAGGGTGTCCTGGTCGCCCAGAATACGGCAGTTCTTGAACACGCAACGGTCGGCCTCTACGTGCAAGGCTACCGCTTGCCCCACCGGACCGGCATCGTTCTGAAAGGTCAGGTTTTCGGCCCGGAATTCATTTCCCTGCACCAAAACGGTGTAAGACGTGAACGTGTTGATTTTGCCTTTGCCGGAGTAATCGTTCCAGACGATGATGGTTTTGTCACGGTCCTCGCCGATGAAGGAGATCCGGGTTTTCCAGGAAGAGACCACCAGTTTCTCCCGGTAGGTGCCGTTTTTTATGTGAATCTCAATGCGGTCATTGGGGAACGCCGGAATGGCATCCAACGCACCTTGGATGGTGGGGTGGTCGCCGCTGCCGTCCTGGGCCACTACTATGCGCTTTTGCTGCGCCTTTGCGGAAAACACCGCCAAAACGTAAATCAGAAGAAAACCAAGCCACTTTTTCATAACCGTGCTATTTTACCAGGCTGTTTAAGTACACTTCCAAATTGGTGTATTGCTTGTTGAGGGTGTGCGCCACGGCATCGGCGGCGTTGCTGCTGTCCAGTTTCTGGGTGCGCTCCCAGGCATCGGGCATGCCGTCCTGGTCTTTGTCCTCGGGCGCAGCGGCTGATTTCAACTGCGGGAAACCACCCACGTCTTTCTGCGAGTCAATGATGCCGGTGCCTTTCTTGCCGCTGGCCGATTTTCCGCTGCGTACCTCGGCCACAATGCGGGCATCCACGGCATCACGTTTAAAGCTGGCACCAGCTTGGGCTAGCACGGCCTCGTATGCGGCCTGGGCTGGTTGGGTAGAAGTGTTCAGCACCTGAAACGCTGATGCCGCTTTGGTGGAATCCGGATGGTCGCACTGCACGCCGCCGGCCCAGTTGTCTTTAGTCACCTGCGGGAAGCCCTCCACGTGGTTGCCGTTCACATAGAACTTGCCGTACGGCTGGGAAGGGTTCACAATGCGGTTTTTCCGGGAAGTCTGCGTGGCCGGACCCGATTTGAAGTAGTTATTCACTAGGTTGTAGCGGCCTTTTTCGCCGCCGTAAATGCTGTTGAAGCCCCAGTTATAGATCACATTATTGGTGAAGTCTACCAATTCATCAGGGGAGTTAGGCGTGGAGCTGGAGCCCGAGAAACGCGGGTTGCGGCTGTTGTTGCTGGCGATGAGGTTGTGGTGGAACGAAGCACCTTCGCCTCCCCAGATGCCGCCGTACCCGTGGTCTCCTTTCTCATGCACTGAGTGGTTCAAGGCTTCAGCGATGATGCACCACTGCAGGGTGAAGTTCTTGTTGCGGTAGAAAGACGCGCACTCATCGGTGGCCCAGCTCATGGAGCAATGGTCAATCACGATGTTGCTGTTGCCGCGGTTCGCCCCGAACGCATCAGACTGCTGGCCTTTCTCGTCCCCCATCCGGAACCGCAGGTAGCGCACAATCACGTTATCGGCTTTAATGCTGACCTGGTAGTTTTTCAGGGTGATGCCCTCGCCCGGTGCCGATTGCCCGGCAATGGTCAGATCTCCGTTATTGATGTCTAGCGGGGCCTGCAACTCAATGTTCCCCGATACGGAGAACACAATGGTCCGCGGACCTTTCTTGCGGATGGCCTCGCGGAAGCTGCCCGGACCATCGTCATTCAGATTGGAAACAACCAGCACCTTGCCGCCGCGTCCGCCCGTGGTAAACTTGCCAAATCCTTCGGCCCCGGGAAAAGCCAGAACCTGGGCTGTCTCGTCAATGGACGAACCGGAAGCGGAATGATTTTCCACCTGGACATTTGGGCCGGAGGCTACTTTCTGGGCACAACCCGATAAAGACACCATCTGGAAAGCCAGTCCGAAGCAGGTACTTGTCAAAATGTTGTTTCTGTATTTCATGTAATTCTTTTTACTAAAGTCCTCTCCTCGTCCAACCCTGTGTTTTACTTTTACTTTCAGAGCCTTAAGCCTTTTGGTTTCTGGCCTTTTTTTCAAAAAAAGCCACTAAATGCTTGGTTCATGTATGGTCAGGAAGCTTTCTTCCCGGTACGTGGCTCTACTGAGTAAAACCTACCCTTTGTCATCCTGAAAGGATCTTGGTAGCAATCGGTAGTAGCATTTTAAAAAAAGCCATTCTAGCTCGCCCACAAGATCCATTAAGGATGACAGGAGAGAGCCTGGTGCTAAGCCCGGCTTACTTCGACACTTTCACTTTCACCGGATTAGCAAGTTCCTCAGCGGTTCTGATGATGTAATCGCGGAACTGTTCTTCGGTTTTGATGCCGTTCGGTTCCAGTTCCCAAGCTGCCAGGAAGTAGTAGTTGGCTCTTCCGTTGGATGGTTTCAGTTGTACCACATGGCTCAAGGGATCATCTGAGAAAGTGATGAAATCCTTAAGGTCAAACAGCACCGCAATGCCGATGTTGTCTGGTGGGGAGTTCAGGGTCTGCTTGCCGTAGGTGTACATGTAGCCGTAGCGCTTGCCCGTCTCGCCCTTATCGCTGACCAGTTTGGCCGCTTTGTCTTTGATAAGCCCGGTGGCAATGTTCTGAGGGTTTCCGCCTTCCAGCCTTAGTTGATGGTGGGTCATTCTGGTGCCCGCGTGGATACTCAGTTGAGAGTGCGCGTTCAGCTTTTGGCCAGCCACTTGCCAGCCGTAATAATCGGTGAGGATGGAAGAGTACACCGGCCCGTTCTGGGTGATCTTGCTGTAGGTGCTGTCGGTTTTCTCTACGCGTACGGCTTTGCCGTTGTCATACATAGCCAGGGTTCCTACCCCCAAGGCTTTCCCTACTTTGAGAACGTCCATGCCCCACTCCTGCATGTTGTGGTACGAGTCGTAATTATCTAGTCCGGCTTTTTGCAGTGCCATCTGGGGTGTCCGTTTCCCGAACACATCCACGGCATTGCGCCAGTCCAGATAGAAGCGGTAGCCTACTTTGTCAGACTCCCAACCTGGCCCCTCGTAGCGGAGATAGTACGAATGATCAGTCAACTCTGAAGGTACCCGAAGGGAGTCAATGTTCTGGAAATCGCCGCCAATGTATTTCCGGTTTTCCCAGCGTCCGCCTACTTTCTTGGACAATTCGGCTTGGGTGCGTTTGGTGTAGGTGCGTGGGTTGGAACCCTGCGGATTGTAACTCACCGTCAGTTTTCGGGTTTCACCCGCCGCCATCTGGTCCAGCACCAGCGCAATTCCTTTGTTATGGGCGTCTTTGCTGTTGTATTGGCTAGGAATCTCGGTTTTTCCGTCTGTCACTATGAAAGCATTCCGGTTGAAGGCAGCACCTTTTCTGGGTAAATCTTCTTCCTTGATCATCACCAGCACACTCTCCCGCTCCCGCTTCAAGGGGTTGGAAACTTCCACAGTAAAGGAATTGGGGAATTCAGAGGAAGCGGCTTTCTGACCGGAGGAGCAGCCAGCGTTCAAAAGGAGCATCATGCCCAGCACTCCGGTCTTCCAGGTTAGATATTGTTTGAACATAGTTACAGCGGTAAAGAAGGTAAGTTAGACTTAAGCAGATGCCTGGAGTATCTGGCAGAATATTGGTTCAGGGGATATCCCTTTTGGAGGTGTTTTTATGAAAAGTGATCGGAAATACCACTTACATTGGCTTCCCCGATCATTTACATTTTAGCTTATCTCCAACGCGGGTCACCGGAAGTGTCTTTGCCAGGGAAGGCGGCGTCTCTGAAATGGAAATCACCGTTTTTAGGATTCTGCCACAAGGCAAGCGAAGTAGCTGAGTAGGCAGTTAATCCAGGTATAGCGAAGTTGCTCGTAGGCGCCAGCATATAGTCTGCCGTGCTGAAGCTATTGGCAACCTCCACCAAAGTACTGGTTCCGGCTCTTACTCCTTTTATCCCTTGGTTACCTGCCTTTCCTATACCTAAAATAGTATTCCTGATTTTAACTCCGTTGGTCACATTGTTAGCGCCTGAGGTGGAGTAATCCACCAGATAGTTTCCTAAAGAAGGTGATTCGTTCACCGTTACATTCTCAAATAGTACCGAGGTTGAATTGTTTTTGCTGCTAATGACTTTCTCGGCTTTGGAGATGGTGGAATTAGTGATCAGGATGTTTTGAATCTGACTGGTTGGCAAATCAACATTCACCACCCCGAAGCCTCCAATGCTGTCAATGACACTGTTATTTAAGGTTAAGGTAGTGATAGTAGTAGGTTGGGTTTGCAGCCTGAAAAAGCCTCTGAACATACTAGCCTTTACGTTGTCAAACGTCACCGTACCAATAGTAGAGGCCGTATTGATGTTGAAGACATACTTCGCGGTGGCGTCAGAGCCCGTCAGGTTAACATCCTTGATGATGATGTGGTCAATGGAGCTTCCTGCCACAACCCCAAAGTTGCTGGTAAAGTAGATGGTCGCCGGGTTTGGCTCCGTCAGGTCTGAGCCACTGGTAATGGTCACCGATTTACTCAGGTTGGTAGCGGCGGCAATGGTATAGGTCTGCCCTCTTTTCAGGATAATGGTGCTTCCGTTCTCAATCTGGGTAATGGTATCCTGCAAAACAGCAGGTCTCCCTGTTATTCCTCTCAGGTCGATGATATTGCCGGAAAGGGGTTGTTTGGTCTGGAAGGTTGTGATTCCGTAGCTCTTGGTCCCGGCAAAAATCTCTGCGTTGTAGTTTGTTCCGCCGGTGAGGTTATCCGCTATATAGAAACCTGCGGCAAGATCAGAGGCAGATAAGGTTATCTCCTGTGCCGTTCCACCCATGGGCGTAACCACAATTCTGGTGATTCCTTCTCTAGGGGTAAAACGTAACCGCACAGACCGGTCAGTTACATCAGCGGAGTTCACGGGAACGTTTGTAAAAGCCTGCACCCCCCTGATAGAAAAGCCATTGCTCACCAACCATTTAGACTCCGGCGTATTTTCCTGACCGTTGGTTTTTACCCGGGCGAAGAATTTCTGCTTGGTCGGAATCTGATCATCCGTCAGCACGATGGAGGCGGTATCTGTTACCCCGGTATAAATAACGGGAGTCGCAAACAAGGTATCTGCTGCTACCTCTACAGTATAGGTAATGGTACCAGTGGCATAAAGAGATGGTTTCCAGGAAAGCCTTACCTGGGTTTCTCCGGTGGTTGAGCCGATAACGCCCGTGGGCATAAACATGCGGGAGAGTTCGCTTTGCTCCTCTTCATCATCTGGGTTACAGGCAGACAAACCACCTATCCCCAACAGAAACAATGCGGCAAACCAGAGAGAAAACGTTGATCTAAACTTTTTCATGTGTGTTTCTTTTCTTAAGTTCTGTCAAGTAAGGCTACCTCTAGTATCCGTAGTCCTGGGTTAGTCTATAGTTTTGACTTATCACCCCGTTGAAGATGGGCAGCAACTCAGAGTGGTTCTTTTTGAATTGGCTTGCAAAACCTCTGGTTGGCCCGGTGATATGCGCTTCGGTGATGGCGGCTCCCCAACTGATTCTGGTATAGCCATCAGGCGCGGTAGTGGTAGTAGATGGTTCGTACATCACTTTGTTCACCTTGCCGCCAAACAGATTGTAATCCAGCATTTCCTCCCGGGCTGTGGCTCTTGGCCCCAACAACGGGGTTGGCTTGTAGAAGACATACTGGGGCACGTTGGCGTAACGCCCGGTACCCGTCATCATGGCCCGTAAGTCTGCTCTCACTTCATTGATTCTGGTTTCCAGCAGATCCCAACGGATAAGGTCATACTTGCGCACGCCTTCGCCACCGAACTCCAGGTAACGCTCCTGCACCAGGGCTTTGAAGAAATCTTCTTTAGAGGAAGGCGTCTCAGGCATTCTATCTTCATGATCATCCAGGAAAGCTCTTTTTCTTACTTCCTCCAGGGCGGATTTCGCCTCTGGGGTAGGTCCGTTCAGTTCGTTTTCTGCCTCGGCAAAAATCAAAAGGACATCGGCGTAGCGGATGAGCGGCCAGTTGATGCCCAGGGTTTGATTTGTACCGCCAATACTGGTCCAGTATTTCCTGAACTTTCCTTCCCTCATTAATAGGGGAGTAGTCAGCAACTTATTGTCATTGTTGGCTTTGGTATCTACCTGAAAATACGCTAGTGTCACGTCTCTTCTGGAATCACCGATGGAATCAAATTCATAGAAGTAGGTAGGAACCGCTTCTGACAGGCCATTCGCCCGGCCATACGTGCTGGCTTCGGCAATTCTTGGCCCATTGCCAAACCCCAGTTTAGTGTCTGTTCTGGCATTTCCCCCGAAGGCGCCTACTTGCCAGATGTGCTCATAGGTAGCGTCTGTCACGCCGTTCCCGTGCAGGCTTCTGAATACGTTCTCGTAGCTGGGGTTCAGGGCGTGCTGCTTGCTTTGGATCACATCCCAAGCCTCGGCTCTGGCAATCTGATAGAAGTCTTTGTAGTTGGCACGACGCTCCACTACCCCGCTCTGTCTCCTTAAGGCGTACCCACCACGGGCCAGGGCAATTCTGGCGCGCAGGCCTTTCACAGCACCTTTGGTTACCCTGGTGGTAGGCGAACCAGACTCTGATCTCCACGGAACCAGTTCCGCGGCGGTGGCTAGGTCAGCGAGTAGTTTGTCATAGATTTCATCCTGGTTGGTCTTGGGCAGGAAAAGGTCAGGCGAATCAGCCGATGGCTCAAACGGGGCCGGTACATCTCCCCAGTTCCTGATCAGTTCATGGTAAAACTGGGCTCTTAGGGTAAGCGCTTCTCCGTAAAACCGGCGCATGGCTGCCTGCTCAGAAGCAGTTCCGCTGGTATAGAGGGCAGAAAGCGGAATGTATTTGATACAGATGTTCGCTCTTTCAATTCCTCTGTACAGCTGTAGAAACGGATTCTCCAAATCTGTGAACCCTGGGCTTACCCCAAAATGGGAAATACCGCCCCGGGCAATAGGGTCATGGTCTCCCCCCATTTTAAAGTCATCTGACCCGTTTGGGAAGAGCGTGGAAATGCGGCTTCCATACCCATCATCACCGGGCAACTGGTTATAAACGCCGGTGATAGCAGATTCTGTAAAAGCCAGACTACTGAAAATGGCATCTTGGGAGAGCGTGGACGGATTCTGTACCTCCAGGTAATCATCACAAGAGCTGATTGCCACCAAACCACCAATGGTAAGGGGTATGATAAAACTTTTTAAGATATTTCTTTTCATTGCTGTTCTTCTCAAGAATTAGAAAGTAACATTAATACCACCCAGAATGTACCTGCTGCGCGGATAAGCGGCATAGTCTACGCCAGGCGTAAGAGGGGAATTTCTTCTGGTGTTGGCCTCAGGGTCATACCCTGTGTATTTGGTGAAGGTGTACAGGTTATTCACCGTGCCGTAAACTCTCAGCTTAGAAATGACTCTGGTTCTTTTCAGGAAGGATTCCGGAATGCTGTAGCCCAGGGTCAAATTGCTTATTCTAAGGAATGATCCGTCTTCTATGGCGAAAGAATGCGTGAAGTAGTTACCCAAAGATGGTCTCCAGTATTTGGCGTTTGCGTTCAATGCTCTGAGTTTCTCAGGGTCAGAAACCATTTGCCCGTTTTCATCATACAGCTTGAAACGGTCATTCATGAGGGCCAGCATGTTGTTGTCTCTGGTGGTGTACTGGGTGGTGAACTCCATTTTGTTTGCGTTGTACACCTTGTTGCCATAGGAAAAAACCATGAAAACACTCAGGTCAAACCCTTTGTAAGAGAACTGCTGGTTGAAACCACCGGTGAATTTTGGTTGGGCATTGCCAATAACCGTACGGTCTGCAGTAGAGATCAGAGAGTTGTTATTGTCAGTAAGGTCTTTCAGTTTCAAATCGCCGGGTTGTGGCTGTCTGTTACCAAGCGCCACGCTGGAACTGTTCGCAATCCCTTCTTTCAGCACATAGGTCCAAGTTTGGGTAGCTTCGTTGTAAGTAGTATTGAAATCATCTACGGTATAGTAGCCATCTGTCACATAGCCATAAAACTGGCCTACCGGCTGACCCACTTCCACTTTGAAGTCTTCAAGAGCATTTACCCAGCCAGACTGCACCAGGTAAGAACTCTTGGGCTGGCCCGATGGATCAAGACCCAGGCTCACAATCTTATTCCGGTTTAAGGCGATGTTGAAATTGGCATTCCATCTGAAATCTCCTTTGTCCACCACAACGCCGCTCAACTGGAGTTCAATTCCTTTGTTTTCGGTCTCGCCTATGTTCTGAAGCTGGGTTCTATACCCGCTGGTCTGCGGGATGGTAGCCTCTAAAAGCAAGTCTCTGGTTCTGTTCTGGTAAGCGTCCACTGAACCCGTCAGGCGGTTGTTGAACAAGGCAAAGTCCACACCCACGTTTTTGGACAGAGTGGATTCCCATATCAGGTAGGGGTTGGCCAGCGTAGGAGCAACGTAACCCGGGGTAATGGATTCTGTAAAAGCGTACCCTTCGTTGGAACTGGCGGTGTACATGGTTCTGTACAAATCCACCCCAATCCGGTTGTTTCCTACAGAGCCCACGCTTAGACGAACTTTCAGGTCACTCAACCAGCCCTGAAAAGGCTCCATGAAGGCTTCATCGGCTACGCGCCACATCAAAGACGCAGAAGGGAAAGTACCGTACCGGTTGCCATCGGCAAACAGGGAAGATCCGTCACGTCTGAGGTTGAAATTAGCAAAGTATTTGCCCTTGTAGTTATAGCCCGCTCTTCCGAAAAAGGATAATAAACGGGTTCCCGACTCTGCCGTAGTAGGGTTATCCTGGATCAGGCCGGCTGGCGCGGTTGCTTTCTGGATACCTGCAAATGCCTGGTCTGGCGAGATATCAGACGGCAACCATCTGGTGCGGGTACCTCTGCTCTTACTGTCCCATTGCACTACCTCATGGCCTAAAAGGAAATCAAGGTTATGGTCTGTCCCTACTTTGGCCTTATAGGTTAAGGTATTGGAATTGGTCAGAGAGAAGGCTTCACCCGCCGTCATGTCTACTACTGGCATGTCAGCGTTTTGTCTGGCCAGGGCCGTCACTGGGCCACTGAACGTATTGGTTTTTCTATCGAGGGCGTTTATCCCTACCACGCTTCTGAAGGTAAGATTCTTGAGGATGTCATAGCTGAAATGGCCGTTTACAATGATGTCATTGCGGTAATCACGTCTCACTTCACTGTTGGCCAAAAGTACCGGGCTGGTTAATTGAGTGCTGCTGGCGTATTCCACGTCAAACTCATCTACCTGATTCTCGAAACCAGGCCCTAAAAATGGCCGGTAGCGCACCGAGTTCCGTAATCTGTTATTGCTTTGTGAACCAGTACTGGAGGTACCTACCCCATCTACCCGCTGGCGGCTATACCGGGTGGTTAACCCTACCTTGAACCTATCAGAAACTTTATGGTCAAACTTGAAAGAGGCCAGCGTTCTCTCGTAGCCGGAGTTAATCATGATGCCGTTTTCATCGGCGTGGTTGAGGGTAAAGTTGAAGGAAGTCTCCTTTGAGCCTCCGGAAATTCCCAACACATGCGTCTGGCTGAAGGCATCTCTTCCAAACACTTTTTCCTGCCAGTTGGTGGTGGGCATAGACTTGTAGATATCCAAATCTTCCCATCTGCCATAGCGATCTCTGAAAGAAGCCCGGCTTTCATCATTGGTGTTGCTGAACAGATTGTACGACTCGTACTGGTACAAGGCGTAGTCATACGGGTTCATCACATCCAGTTGGTTTACAATGCGTCTAACCCCGGCATAGCCATTGTAGGTCACCTGGGTTTTCTGCTCTCTACCGCCTTTGGTAGTGATAATCACCACGCCATTGGCTCCCCTGGCTCCATAAATGGAGGTAGAAGCGGCATCTTTCAAAACGTCTATTGATTCAATTTCCTGGGGGGAGATGATAGACAAGGCATTTTCCATCTGAATACCGTCTACTATATACAAGGGAGAGTTGTCCTGCGTGAGCGATCCGCCTCCGCGCACCCGCACCTGGATCTCAGCACCGGGTTGGCCTTCGGTGGAAGTCACCTGCACCCCGGCCAATCTACCGGCCAGCGCTTCTGCGGCCGTACTCACCGGAATGTCCTGGATATCTTTTGAGGTCACCGAAGCCACAGAACCTGTCAGTTCTTTCCTGGTCACCGTCCCGTACCCCACCACCACTACTTCCTCAATGGCTTTGGAGTCAGACATCAGGGTGACATTAAGCGAGGTCCTGCCATTGATAGGCACTTCCTGCGACACGAAACCAATGTAGGAGAACACCAAAGTACCGGTGCCACCGGGCACGGCCAAGGAGAAACCGCCATTCACATCAGTGGCGTTGGCGGTGGTGGTGCCTTTCAGGAGCACGGTCACTCCGGGCAACCCTTCCTTCTTCTCATCGGTGACTTTACCGGTAATGGTTACCGTTTGGGCAAAGGCACTTACTATCGTGGTGAAGAACAAAGAAAGTACCAGCAGATACCGACTCTTCTTTAGTAATGCTTGTGACATAGGTGAATTTTAGATTTTGATAACAAGGATAGGAATACGAAGCAGCAAGGCTAAGCAGCTTTAAACTGCGCAACCGATTGCATATTTACTATTTATTGACATCAAACCCAAAAAATAAACCTGTTTTTTTGGCATTTTTATAAAAACACCCCTAAAAACGCTAGTGGTTTAACATATTTTTATTAAATTAGCAATGCATTGAAACTCCTACGCGCCTGCTCCCTGAATATTTTTCCTGCTTAACATAGGGTAACAGATTGATAAATTCGTAATTTGCGCAAACGATTACACCTTTCACCCCAAATATATGACCGTTCCCCAATCCACCCGGCACGCCATTCACCCGCAGGATTTCAAAGGCTACGACACCCAAAAACTGCGCGAGCATTTCCTGATCGAAAACCTTTTCCAGGAAGACACCATTCAGCTGACCTATACTTTATATGACCGGTTGATTATTGGCGGCGTGCACCCGGTGAACGGACCGGTACGGCTAGACACCTTCCCTACCCTGCGCTCAGAGAATTTCCTGGACCGCCGTGAGATAGGCATCATCAACGTTTCGGCAGATAGCACCGTCACGGTAGACGGCGAGGAGATTACGGTAAAGAACAAAGAGGCTTTATATATAGGCAAGGGCGTGAAGGAAGTCCTGTTCCACCCGGCGCCTAACGGTGCCGACACCCGCTTCTATTTCAACTCCGCCCCGGCGCACCACACCTTTCCTACGAAGAAGGTACAGCTCAACGAAGCCGAAACCGTGGAACTAGGCTCCCTGGAAACCGCCAATGCCCGCACCATCCGGAAGGTGTTGATCAACTCCGTGGTGGAGACCTGCCAACTGCAGATGGGCATCACCGAACTGAAAACGGGCAGCGTCTGGAACACCATGCCGGCCCACACCCATGACCGTCGCATGGAAGCCTACTTCTATTTTGAGTTACCCGAGGACCAGTCGGTGTGCCACTTCATGGGCGAGCCGCAGGAGACGCGCCACCTGTGGGTGCAGAACCAGCAGGCCATCATCTCGCCGCCCTGGTCTATCCATAGCGGCGCCGGAACCTCCAACTATACCTTTATCTGGGGCATGGCAGGAGAGAACCTAGATTACAACGACATGGACAAAGTAGCCACCACCGAACTGAAATAGCCGTTTATGACCCATTTATTTGATTTAACCGGCAAAGTAGCATTAGTAACCGGCGCCACCCACGGCCTGGGAATGGCCATGGCCACGGCCTTGGGCAAAGCAGGCGCCACCCCGGTGGTGAACGGCAATACGCCCCAGAAAATGGAACGCGCCCTAGAGCAGTACCAGCAAGAGGGACTGGACGTGAAAGGCTATCTGTTTGACGTGACGGATGAAACCGCAGCTAAAGAGAACATCGCGCGCATTGAGCAGGAAGTTGGCCCTATTGCTATTCTGGTGAACAACGCCGGTATGATTCAGCGGACACCCGCCCTGGAGATGGAGGTAGCCGATTTCAGAAAAGTACTGGACGTGGACTTGACCGGTCCGTTCATCATGTCCAAAACGGTGGGCAAATACATGGTGGAGCGCCGGGCTGGCAAGATCATCAACATCTGCTCCATGATGAGCGAACTGGGCCGCGACACGGTCTCGGCCTACGCAGCGGCCAAAGGCGGCCTGAAGATGCTCACCAAGAACCTGGCCACCGAGTGGGCCAAATACAACGTGCAGGTGAACGGCATAGGGCCGGGTTATTTTGCCACGGACCAGACCGCTCCCATCCGGGTAGACGGGCATCCGTTCAATGAATTCATCATCCACCGGACCCCGGCCGGGCGCTGGGGTAATCCAGAGGATCTGGCGGGCGCCACCATCTTTTTAGCCAGCAAAGCCAGTGACTTTGTGAATGGGCAGATTGTATATGTAGACGGCGGCATTCTGGCTACCATCGGAAAACCCAGCAATGAGCGGTAACGCTTAGCAACAAAAGGAAAAGTGTTGTAGATTTTGACCTACCTACATGGCGACTAATAAAATGGCCAATAAACCAAAGGTGACCATTCACCACATTGCGGAGAAATTGAATATCACCGCTTCAACCGTTTCAAGGGCGCTGAACGATAATCCCCGCATCAGCGAGGTGACTAAGAAAGCGGTATTGAAGGCGGCAAAACAGCTGAATTACCAGCCCAACAACATTGCCGCGGCCCTCCGGAACGGGAAAAGCTACATCATAGGCATCATCGTGCCCACCGCCGATAGGGCGTTCTTCGCTTCGGTGGTGCGCGGCATTGAGGAGATCGCGAACAAGCTGAATTACAAAGTCATCATCTCGCAGTCGTATGACAACTACGAGAAAGAGGTGCAAACCATAGACGCGTTGTTGAGCGCGAGGGTGGACGGTATCATCGCCTCTATAGGCAAGAACACCGAGAACTTTGACCATTTCAAGCGCACCCAGGAGAAAGGCATCCCGCTGGTTTTGTTTGACCGCACCACCGATGCCCTGGAGGTAAGCCAGGTAATGATTGACGATTACCTGGGCGCCTACAAAGTGGTGGAGCACCTCATTCAGCAGGGTTGCCGCCGCATCGCGCATTTCACCAGCCCCAAAAAGGTCAGCATCTTCAAGGAACGTCTTCGTGGCTACATGGATGCCCTTCGTGACAATGGCGTGCCTTTCCATGAGGAACTGGTGGTGAAAAGCAACCTGCAACTGGAAGACGGCCGCACCAGCATGGAAGAGCTGCTCAAACTGAAAGAACTACCCGATGCGGTTTTCTCGGCCTCAGACTACGGCGCCATGGGCGCTATGCAGGTTCTGAAAGAACGCAAAATCAAAGTGCCGCAGCAGATTGCCCTGGCAGGTTTTGGGAACGAGCCGTTTACCTCTTTCTCTGAGCCGGCCCTCACCACGGTAGACCAGTTCAGTTTGACTATGGGGCGTATCACCGCCGAGCTATTCTTTGAGCACTTCAAAACCGGCCCAGACCAGAAACTGGTGCCTCAGAAAACAGTGCTCAAACCAGAACTCATCATCAGAGGCTCTTCCCTGAAGAAAGACTATAAACCAGAATAAAGGACTTCGGCGGAAAGCCGGGCAAAAAGTGTTTTCGGGCCTTTTTTCCTAAAAAAAGTTCCTAAACGCAAGACCGGGTTCAGCCTCCGCAAGTTCTTGAAACCACAATATCATATCAAGGAAGACCCTTTCCCTTCCTGACTTTCAAAGCAAAAAGTGGAGAGGAACTTGTTTCTCTCCCCCATTTAACCCAAAAGCGTATGCAGCAACTCAACAGAACCACCGCCCAGATCACCCAAACCAGACCCACCAAAGTAATCCAGTTTGGCGAAGGAAACTTCCTGCGCGGTTTCGTTGATTGGATCATCGATATCCTGAACGAGAAAACCGGTTTCAATGGCGCGGTAGAGATTATCCAGCCGCTGGACAAAGGCATTTACCAGTTGCTCAACGGGCAGGACGGCTTGTACCATGTGGTGCTGGAGGGAATCCAGGAAGGCCAGACCGTGCAGGAAAACCGCCTGATCACCTGTGTGAGCAACGCGCTTAGCCCTTACGACACCTACGAGCAGTACCTGCAACTGGGCGAGAACCCAGACCTGGAGTTGGTGATCTCCAACACCACTGAGGCTGGGATCGCCTTTGACCCTTCAGATGCTGGTTTTGACACCACGCCCAATTCTTTCCCGGGCAAATTGACCGCCCTGCTGTACCGCCGCTTCACGCATTTTGCAGGTGCCAAAGACAAAGCCCTGACCATCATCCCCTGCGAACTGATTGAGAAAAACGGCGAGAACCTACGCGAAACGGTACTTCAGTTTGCCAAGCACTGGAACCTGCCCACCGATTTCGCCGATTGGATCCAGAACGACACCATTTTCTGCAATACGCTGGTAGACCGCATCGTGCCGGGCTTCCCCAAAGATACCATCAAAGATATTCAGCAGGAATTAGGCTATGAAGACAACCTGGTGGTGAAAGCCGAGCCCTTCCACCTGTGGGTGATTGAGGCGCCAGAATCAGTGGCGAAGGCGTTCCCTACGGAGCAAGCCGGACTGCAGGTGAAGTTCGTGGACGATCTCACGCCGTACAGAACCCGCAAAGTGCGCATCCTCAACGGTGCCCACACCGCGCTTGTTCCGGTTGCTTACCTGCAAGGTCTGCGTACCGTGCGCGAAGCCGTGGAAGACGAAAAAGCCGGCACATTCATCAAAGAAGCCATTTTTGAGGAAATCATCCCTACCCTGGACCTGTCCGCCGAAGAGCTGCACCAGTTCGCCAATGACGTGATAGAGCGCTTCCAGAACCCGTTCATCCGCCACGAGCTGCAATCCATCGCCCTTAACTCCGTGTCCAAATACAAGGTGCGGGTGCTGCCGTCGGTGCTGGAATACCAGAAGCGTACAGGGCAGTTACCACAGCGGTTGTTGCGTTCGCTGGCGGCCTTGATTCTGTTCTACAAGGGCGAGTACAACGGCGAGGCAACGCCGGTAAACGACACTCCCGAGGTGCTGGACTTCTTCGCCTCGGCGTGGCAGAAAAGCTCCTCTGAGGAAACCGTTCGGGCCGTGCTGGCCAACCTGGAATTCTGGGGAACCGACCTGACCCAGGTGGAAGGTCTGCAAGCCCTGGTTTCAGAGGAACTGGCGCAACTACAACAAAAAGAAGCCGTGCGAACTGTCTAAAGACAGCTTTTTCCTTCTCTTTCCATAAAAAAACTGGCAGCTTCTGTAGCGGAGCTGTCTGTTTTAAGGCTATTTTCACCGAATTACCCCGAAAATATCTTGGCAACCTACGTCGGTTTCTTTGTCTTTTCGGCTTGTTTACTTCAAAACACCCAAGTACATGTCCTTTTTAGACGACAACTTTCTCCTTCAGACCAAGACGGCCCAGACGTTGTATCATGAGCATGCCAAGAACATGCCCATCATTGACTACCATTGCCACCTGAACCCGGAGGACATCGCCAATGATAGATCGTTCAAAAACCTGACCCAGATCTGGCTCGAAGGCGACCATTACAAGTGGCGCGCCATGCGGACGAACGGTATTCCTGAGCGTTTCTGCACCGGCGATGCCGACGATTTCGAGAAGTTTGAAAAGTGGGCCCAGACCGTGCCGTACACCATGCGGAACCCCTTGTACCACTGGACCCACATGGAACTGAAGCGCCCCTTCGGGATTGAGAAAGTCCTGAACCCGGATTCAGCGAGGGAGATCTACGACGCGGCCACTGGCCTGCTGCAAACCCCGGAGTTCAGCGTGCGCGGCATCCTGGAAAAGATGAACGTGGTCACCATCTGCACCACCGATGACCCTATTGACTCCCTGGAACACCACCAGAAGATTGCCGCCGATGATTTCGGGATCAAGGTGTTGCCCACCTTCCGTCCGGATAAAGCCATGGCCATTGAGGATGCCGGTTATCTGACCTACCTGGAGAAACTGGAGGCTGCCTCCGGCGTTTCCATTACTAATTACAGAAGCCTGCTGGATGCCCTGCAGCAGCGCCACGATTTCTTCCACGCCCAGGGCGGACGTTTATCTGACCACGGCCTGGAAACCATCTACACCGAGGAATACACCGATCAGGAGATTACCTCCATTTTTGAAAAAGCGCTCCAGAAACAGCAACTCACGCAAGATGAGGTGCTCAAATTCAAGTCTGCCATGCTGGTGGAACTGGCTTTGATGGACCACGCCAAAGGCTGGACGCAGCAGTTCCATTTGGGCGCGCTGCGCAACAACAACACCCGCATGATGCGCGAGCTAGGCGCCGATACCGGGTTTGACTCCATTGGGGATTTTGATGTGGCCCGTCCGCTGTCAAGGTTCATGGACAAACTGGACAACTCAAACCAACTGGCCAAGACGATTCTCTACAACCTGAACCCGAGCCAGAACGAGTTGTACGCCACCATGATAGGCAACTTCAATGACGGCAGCACGCCGGGCAAAATCCAGTATGGATCTGCCTGGTGGTTCCTGGATCAGAAACAAGGCATGGAGGCTCAGATGAACGCTTTATCCAACATGGGTCTGTTGAGCCGTTTCGTGGGGATGTTGACCGATTCGCGCAGCTTCCTCTCCTACCCTCGGCACGAGTACTTCAGAAGAATCCTCTGCAACATGCTGGGCAACGACGTGGAGAACGGCGAGTTACCGGCTTCTGAGATGGCCTGGCTGGGCCAGATGGTGGAGAACATCTGCTACAACAACGCTAAAAACTACTTCAACTTCTAAGGGATGGCCAGCGGAAAAGTCTTATCGTTTGGGGAGCTGCTGCTCAGAATCTGCCCGGATGGGCAAGGCCAGTGGCTCTCGGAAAACCGGTTGCCCTTCTACGTGGGCGGCGCCGAGCTGAACGTAGCCACGGCTTTGGCGCTGTGGGGCCTGCCTTCGGCGTACCTCACGGCTCTGCCGGAGAACTTCGTGTCTGAGCAGCTCATCGGCTACATGCAGGAGCGCCAGATTGATACCAGTCCGGTAGTGATGCAGGGCGACCGGGTGGGCCTTTATTACCTGCCTAAAGGAAAAGACCTCAAAAATGCCGGCGTGATCTATGACCGCGCTGGCTCGGCGTACGCCGATTTGAAAACCGGGACCATCAACTGGGACCAGGTATTTGAGGGCGTAAGCTGGTTCCATTTCAGTGCCATTTGTCCGGCTCTCAACCAGAACGTAGCCGATGTCTGTGCTGAGGCTTTAAAGGCCGCCGCCGAGCGCAACATCTTCGTTTCCCTGGACCTGAACTACCGCGCCAAGCTGTGGAAGTACGGCAAAGACCCGGTGGAGGTCATGCCATCGTTGGCTTCTTCCTGTGACTTGATCATGGGCAATGTGTGGGCTGCGAATAAAATGCTGGGCATGCCGCTTCAGGAAGAACTAGTGCAGGACATCGAGAAAGAGAGACTACTGCAGCACGCTACCCTGACTTCTGAGGCGATCCTGAAGGAGTTTCCTAAGTGCAAGATCGTGGCCAACACCTTCCGGTTCGATCACGGAGAGAAAGGCATCCGTTATTTCACTACACTCTATACCCAAGGAGAACTGCACGTCTCGCAAGAGTATGTGGTGGACCAGATTGTAGACAAAGTAGGCAGCGGCGACTGTTTTATGGCCGGCCTGATTTACGGCTTCTTTCACCAAAACAGCCCCAAAGAAACCCTGGAATTCGCCACCGCGGCGGCCTTTAAGAAATTATTCATTGAGAGCGACGCTACCACCACTTCGGTAGCCGAGATTGAAGAAACTATCAGAGAATATGCCAACTAAAGAAACTGCCCTCCAAGCGATTGTAGACCAAGGGCTTCTGCCTTTGTTTTTCTACGAGGACCCCGAAGTAAGCCTGGAGATCATCAAAACGCTTTACAACGCCGGGGTGCGGACACTGGAGTACACCAACCGCGGAGCTGCTGCGCTGGAAAACTTCACGTTTCTGAAAAAGGAGCTGAAAACGTACGAAGACCTGCACTTGGGCATCGGGACCATCAAAACCGTGCAGCAGGCCAACGACTTCCTCAAAGCCGGTGCTGATTACGTGGTGGCTCCCATCGTAGACCCGCAGGTAGGCAACCTGGTGCACGAGGCCGGTTTGCTCTGGATTCCGGGGTGCTTCTCCCCTACCGAGATCCACGTGGCCCAGACGGCCCAAGCGGCACTGGTAAAACTTTTCCCGGCGAACATCCTGGGTCCGGCTTTCCTGTCTTCCATCAAGGAGCTGTTTCCAGGTCAGTTGTTCATCCCCACCGGGGGCGTGGAACTGGAGGAGGATAACTTCCGGACCTGGTTCAAGGCCGGCGTCTGCGCCGTGGGCATGGGCAGCAAACTCATCAGCAAAGATATTCTGGTCAACCGCCAGTATGATACCTTACAGGACCTCACGGCACAAGCATTGGAATTAGCGCAGAAATGTAGAAAATAGTTTAACCGCCCTACCATGACCCAAACGAAACAAACAAATGTCAGGCCTATGACCACTCAGGAGAAGATAGGCAAGTACCGGTGGACCATCTGTGGCCTGCTTTTCTTCGCCACCACGGTCAATTACCTGGATCGTCAGGTACTCAGTTTGCTGCAACCGCTGCTGGCGGAGAAGTTTGGCTGGTCCAACACCGATTACGCCAACATTGCGGCGGTTTTCCAGTTCACCTATGCCATCTCTATGCTCTTCGCGGGGCGCATTATTGATAAACTAGGCACCAAAAAAGGGTATGCCTGGGCGCTGGTGATCTGGTCCTTGGCGGCCATCCTGCACGCGTACGCCGAGCCTTTGGGCAGGGTAGTTAGCCCGGTATTCACCGCAGCGGGCTTTACCGGGATTTCCGTTTCGGTAATTGGGTTCATGGTGGCCAGGGCTTTCCTGGGCTTCGGAGAATCTGGGAACTTTCCGGCAGCTATTAAGGCTACGGCCGAGTATTTTCCTAAGAAAGAGCGCTCGCTGGCAACCGGTATCTTCAACTCCGGCTCTAACGTGGGGGCCATTCTGGCACCACTTACCGTTCCGTGGATTGCCTCGCATCTAGGTTGGGAGTACACCTTCTTCATCATCGGAGCCGTAGGCTTTTTGTGGCTCATCTTCTGGTTTATCTTCTATGAAACCCCAGACAAGCAAAAAAGATTATCAGCCGCGGAGCGCGACTACATCAGCAGCGACAGCGAACCCGTTCTGGAGCCGGACTCTCCTGCCTCGGCGGAGAAAGTATCCTGGTTTAAACTGCTGAGTTTCCGGCAGACCTGGGCCTTCGCCTTCGGCAAGTTCCTCACGGACGGTGTTTGGTGGTTTTTCCTTTTCTGGCTTCCTGCCTACCTCAAAGCCCAGTACGGCCTGACCGGTACCCAGGTGATGCTCCCGCTTTCCGTGCTGTACAGCATGACTATGGTGGGAAGTATAGGCGGAGGCTGGTTCCCGATGTACTTCATCAACAAAGGCTATAACCCCTATGAAGGTCGCATGCGGGCGATGTTTGTGATCGCGCTTTTCCCGCTGTTGGTGCTGGCGGCACAGCCGTTGGGCGGCATCAGCTACTGGTTCCCGGTTCTGCTCATCGGGATTGGGGCCTCGGCGCACCAGGCTTGGTCAGCGAACATCTTCACCACTGTTTCCGATATGTTCCCTAAGAAATCGGTGGCTTCGGTGACCGGTATTGGCGGTATGGCCGGCGGTATTGGCGGGGTGGTCGTGACCAAAGTGGGTGGTTACCTTTTTGACCATTATGAAGCACTGGGCCATGTGGAGACCGGGTACACCATTATGTTCGCCTTCTGCGCGCTGGCGTATCTGGTGGCCTGGTCGGTGATGAAATCATTGGTTCCTAAAATGAAGCCGGTGGCCTTGTAAAGAAGGGTGAAAATCGCTCTGCATAAACTGAATTCACCGAAGTCTGACTTCTAAGATTCTCCTCCTGAATAAGCCTTTGGATTCTGTAATCTGAAGGCTTATTCTTTTATACCAACTCTCCGGCTACAATCCCTCGCAACGTTGCGACCCCCTTCCTGTTTTTAGCGTCTTTTCAGGAAACCCGCCCCTAAACGCCTCCCCACTGGAAAGGTGCCGCCCAATTCTTCGCGGATGTGTGGCAGGAAGAGCCCACGCATAAATGGCTGGGGTGGCTCCGTCACGCCTACTACCCTGCTCCTTGACCTGAAAACCGAGAAAGTGAAAACGTATGAGCTTCAAGGACTGTAGGTAAGGCAAGTTTGAATTTCCGGAAACTTTCCACTTTCCTATGAATATAAGAGGGCTTCTGTTTTGGCCTTAATTTTATAAAATCGGCCTAAAAACACAGGCTACCACTTTTAGATAATGAGCAGCATTTCAGGTGAAAATTTAAAACTTATCTAAATTTCCTTATTTGCAAGTAAATAAACCTTAACAAAAAAGCCTTTATCTTCTATATTTGTCAACACCCTATTCCTTTTGCCTGGAGTTTGAACAAGCATCTTCAGCAATGGATACTTCCATGTCAAGCAACAGCTTTAGGTAAACAGATTTAGACCGTTTGCCTTTGTCCAGGAATCTATTTTAGCCAAACGATGAGCTTTAGTACGCAACCTATATTGGAGAATGAAAAAGTAATTCTCTACCCCCTGCAGGAGGAGGATTTTGAGGCTTTGTTTGCAGTGGCATCAGACCCGAAGATTTGGGAACAGCACCCCAATAAAGACCGTTGGAAGAAAGATGTTTTCCGGACGTTTTTTGAGGGAGCCCTCCAAAGCAGGGGCGCCTTTAAAATAGTAGACAAATCTACTGGTAAAGTTGCCGGCAGTACCCGCATTTATGATTATCAGGAGCAAGACAGCAGTGCCTTTATAGGGTATACTTTCTTCGGTACTGACTATTGGGGCAAAGGCTTCAACCCCGCGGTGAAAACCTTACTGCTGAACTACCTCTTCGGGTTTGTTTCAAGGGTATATTTCCACATCGGGGCTGGAAATATCCGGTCTCAAATAGCAATAGGCCGATTGGGTGCCAGTAAGGTTGGGGAACAGGAAGTGGCCTATTTTGGAGAACCCCCGAAGCTGAATTACACCTACTGCATTGAAAAGGAAGAATGGCTCGCCAACAGGATAGCAACTGCCTAACCGAGGCTTCTACACATTGCCGAAGGATTTTTAACCAATGATTTAATTGCCCGTTGGATACTTAGGTTTCAAACCTTATGCCCAACCAATCTAAGACCACCAGGCAGGCTTTTCACGAAATCCTTACCAGTTGGTCTAAAATTTAGAAATGGGGTACCTCTACCGGGTACCTCAACAAACACCAAACTATGGACGGTTCTTCTAACAGTGCCCTGCAAACCTATGACAAACACGTAGGGCTCAAATTTCAGTTATACAACAGCCTGTTCACCTCGCTTCCCTTTCACCGGGTGGAGAAAACGGGCGTGCTTTTGTCTATTTTCCTGCTGCACTGCGAAGAGGGATTCGCGAAGGAACAGAGCCCCACCGATATCATCAGCACGTTTTTCAGGCAGTACACGCCGTACCGCACAAAACAGGAGCAACTGGATCTTCTTTTCAGGTTTGTGCAGTACGCCGAGCGGCAGGTGGTGTTGTTTGATGCCCTAGAAGACGCCTCGTTCAGGGAGACGCACGACATGGCGGGGGCCGGCACATTAAAACACCTGCAGGCCGAGATAGAGCAAACCCAGACGCAGGAGCAACTGAAAGAGAAACTGAAGGACTTCTCGGTTAGGCTGGTGCTCACCGCCCACCCTACCCAGTTCTACCCCAGCGAGGTGCTGGGCATCATCAACGACCTGTCCAAAGCCCTGGTGAGCGACAACACGGTACAGGTGAACAGCTTTCTGCGGCAACTGGGCAAAACGCCGTTCTTCAAAAACGAGAAACCCTCGCCGTATGATGAGGCCGTAAGCCTGATCTGGTACCTGGAGAACATTTTTTACCAGTCCGCCGGTCAAATCATGTCATACCTCAAAAGTCAGTTCCCCGAGGCCGTATCAGAGCAGAACCCGGTGATCAGGCTGGGTTTCTGGCCGGGCGGCGACCGCGATGGCAATCCGTTTGTGACCGCAGGCATCACACTACAGGTGGCCGAGGCCCTGCGCGGGGGCATCCTCAAATCGTATTACCGCGATGTGCGCAAACTCAAGCGTCGGCTCACCTTCAAAGGGGTTTTGAGTAAATTGATCGCGCTGGAGGAGAAACTATACAACAACCTTTTCCTGCCCGGCTACAAAGCCGATATTACCAAAGAAGATATCCTGACTCCTTTGCTGCAGATAAAAGAAACGCTCATCCAGGAGCACAACTCCCTGTTCCTGAACCTGGCCGAAAACCTGATCAGCAAGGTAGAGGTGTTTGGGCTATACTTCGCTTCTTTGGATGTGCGGCAAGACAGTTCCGCCCACACCGAAGTCCTGGAGGCAATTGCCGCCACTGGGGTTTTGCCTCAAAACTACGCTGAACTCTCCCCCCAGGAAAAGATCTCGGCCTTACTGAACGCCAATACCACCGTGGATCCCGCTGCCCTGGAGAACGAACTGCACCGCGACACGCTGGAATCTATGCAGGCCATCAGAACCATCCAGGGAATAAACGGACCCGAGGGCTGCCACCGCTACATCATCAGCCACAGCACCAGCGCCCTGGACATCATGGAAGTGTATGGCCTATTCTTGCTCAGCGGCTGGAAACCCCAGGAACTCAGCGTGGACATCGTGCCGCTTTTCGAAACCATTGACGACTTAAAGAATGCCCGGGAGGTAATGCAGGCGCTCTACACCTCAGACGTTTACCGCCAGCACCTGCACCGCCAAGGCGATATCCAGAGCATCATGCTGGGCTTCTCAGACGGCACCAAAGACGGCGGTTACCTTATGTCTAACTGGAGCATCTACAAAGCCAAGGAAGAACTGAGCCTATTGGCAAAGCAGTACGATCTGCAGGTGGTCTTTTTTGATGGCCGGGGCGGTCCGCCGGCCCGGGGCGGTGGCAGAACGCACCAGTTTTACGCCTCCATGGGACCCAAAATCGCGAGTAAGGAAATCCAGCTCACCATCCAAGGGCAGACTATCAGCTCCAATTTCGGGACCATTGATTCGGCGCAGTACAACATGGAACAGCTCCTGCACGCGGGTATCCGGAATGCCCTGTTCACCGGAAACGAAACGTCGCTTTCTTCTGAGGAAGAACAGGTGATGCAACGCCTGTCTGAGGTAAGTTACCAAGCCTACAACACCCTCAAAACGCACCCCGATTTTCTGGAGTACCTCAATTACGCCAGTCCGTTGCGGTACTACGCCGAGGCCAACATAGGCAGTCGTCCGTCTAAGCGCAAACCCGGCAAGCTGAACCTGAACGACCTTCGGGCCGTGCCGTACGTGGGTTCCTGGAGCCAATTGAAGCAGAACCTGCCGGGTTACTACGGCGTGGGCAGCGCCCTGGAGAAACTGGAAGCCGAAGGTCAATGGGAAGCCATTGCGCAACTTTACCGCGGGTCTTTGTTCTTCAGGACCTTGCTGGGCAACTGCGAGATGGCCATGACCAAGTGCTTTTTCCCGCTCACGGCGTTCCTGGCCCAACACCCGCGCTACGGCGAACTCTGGAAGATGATCCACGAGGAATTTGAGCGCACCACCAAGTACGTGCTTCGGCTTACCGGCAATAATCACCTCATGGAAGACAAACCCGTGAACCTGCACTCCATTCAGATGCGCCAGCGCATAGAGTTGCCGCTGCTCACCATCCAGCAATTTGCCCTCACCCGAATCAGGGAAATGGAAGAGCAGGAAGCGGCCACGGCTGACAAAAGCACCTTCGAGAAACTGGTCATGCGCTGCTCCTTCGGGATCATCAACGCCGAAAGGAACTCCGCTTAGCGGATATCAAACTACAAAGAGAGGCTGCTTCTGAGAGGAAGGAGCCTCTCTTTAATTTGAAGGCATTTTCACCAAACAAGCAGGAAAACAACTCGCCGGATAGAGGGAAGCAAGGAGACTTTTAGGCAGCGAAAAGCACCTGCAGTTTTAAGCCGATTTTCTGAAACCTGCCTCTAAACGAAAGCCTCTCAACACTTGCTATCGCCAGGCTTCTACCATCTGGTAAATCAGGGAGGCGGCTAGCTTGGCAGTGCGGTGGTCACTGTCGAAGATGGGGTTCAACTCCACTACATCCATTGAAAGCACTTTCCCGCTGTTCAGGATTTCCCGCAGCAGGGGAAGAAAGTCTTGGGGGAAAAGGCCCAGAGAGGTTGGGGCGCTTACGCCGGGTGCAAACGCTGCCGCAAACACATCCAAATCAATGCTCACGTACAGCCGGTCTACTTTCTGGATAAAGCTTTTTATTTGAAATAGATGTGAGTTTTTTTCTTCTGATTGGAGCGCCTGGGCAGTGATGTATTCGGCCCCCAGCTGATCAGCGGTTTGGAAAAGCTTGCGGGTATTGCCGTACTCCTGAATGCCCAGGCAGAAGTAATGGAAGGGTTGGCCGGCTTTTTCCAGATCCTGCGCTATCTGCAAAAACGGCGTTCCCGAGCTGGGAAAAGGCTCTACGCTGCGAAGGTCAAAGTGCGCATCGAAATTGATGATGCCTAGTTTTTCTCCTTCTTTCAAAAAGGTTCTGATGCCCAGGAAATGTCCGTAAGCGGTTTCGTGGCCCCCTCCCAGCAACAAAGGCCGGTACCCCTTCTTAAGGAGCAGTTCAACTTTTCTTCCCAGTTGCACCTGGGCCTCCTCCAGTTGCTGGTTCGGGCAGATCACATCGCCGGCCTCAAAAAGCTGTGCTCCGTCGGGGAGATGCTCGGCGAAGGGTGACATGGCCTGCCGAATAGCGTCTGGTCCTGCGGCGGCTCCTACCCTGCCCTGGTTTCGCCGGACACCTTCGTCACAGCAAAACCCCAGGAACGCTACATTTCCGCCACCCGAGGGGATTTCGCTGGAAAGGTCCACCACCTGCACCACCTGGTGCCATCTCTGACCCAGGCCCCCATCGGGTAAATCAGTTCGTCCTCTCCAGGAGGTTTTATCCGATGGTTTGTACATAGCAGAATCTTAGTTTGTAGAGTATGGTACCGAAATATTATTTATTTTACACCAATATTATCTTCCATCAAATATAAAATAAACCTATCCACCTTACATGTCATTACTCTATTCCTTACTCCAAAAATCTAAAGAAGAAGACAAACCAGTTACCCTTAGAGTCAATGCATCTGATGGCCCTAAGCTTCACTTCGGCTATCTGCTTGACCACAATGAAGAAACCGTTAGCCTCAGGTCTATTTCCCAACAGGGACTACCCAATGGAATTCTGATTATCAGAACCACAGACCTGTTTGGGGTAGACTTTGATGACGTGTTCCTGCGCCGATTAGAGGTAAAGGAGATAAACCTGAGAAAGATTTACGCCGATACCTCCGTTCCTGCTATTTTCCATATCGGGAATTGCAGCATTGAGGAAATTTTACAACAGGCCCACAAAGAAAGCAACCTGATCTACGTCAATTTTTATCAGGATTTAGGTTTGTATGGCTTCATCAAAGAGGTGACTGAAACAGAGTTCCTGATGGAGGTTTACAATCCGTATGGCCAATACGACGGTTTGTCTGTTCAATTGATAGAGAATATCAAAAACATCAATTGGGATGACGAAGACACCCGAATTGTGCGCATTCTGGTAGCCAGGGAACAATCTGCCACCTAGGTTTTAAGGCCTTTTTCAGAAAAGAGAGCCGAAAACAGGTGATAACCCGGTTAAATTAACTTGCCGCGTTTCCAGACCATGTGAGGTTTCAGTTTCCCCTGGTGGTACAAAATCTCTTGATATGAATCTGCCGGAAAGGCAACCATGTCAGCCAGGAAGCCGGAAGCCAGCTGTCCTCTATCGTCCAGGCGCAGGGCCCGGGCGGCGCGATACGTGATGCCGGCAAAGGTCTCCGCCATAGTGAGTTTCTCAGCGGCTCCCAACAAGGCGGCCTGCATCAACAAATCACCCATGGGCGCGGAGCCGGGGTTCCAGTCACTGGCAATGGCTACGCAAAGACCGGCATCCAGCATCTGCCGGGCGGCGGCAAAAGGCATTCCCAAGCCCAGGGATGCACCGGGTAAAACGGTGGCCACTACATCCGCTTGTTGCAATAGGGAAAACTCAGTGGGACCGCTGGCTTCCAGGTGATCGGCGGAGGCGGCTTTTACCTGGGCCGCGATTTTGCTTCCGCCGGTACTGAACTGATCGGCGTGAACAGTCAGGTCGAAACCTAGGGCTTGGGCAGCCTGTAAATACGGCAGGGCTTCTTCCTCTGAGAAAGCGGTGTCTTCAATGAAAATATCAACGCGTTGGGCTACCTTATGCGCTTTTACCTTTGGCAGCAGTTCCTCTAAAACGTGCTGTAAATAGGCCGCGTTTTCTGTAAACTCCGGGGGACGCATGTGGGCGGCCAGGCAGGTAGCCACCAGGTCAAGCGCGTGCTGCTGGTTTGCCTGCTGGATGGCTTCAAGCATTTTGAGTTCGTCTTCTAGTGAGAGGCCGTACCCGCTTTTCACCTCGCAGGTAGTCACGCCTTCGGCCAGGTGCCGGTCACAGCGTTGCAGGAGACTTTGCACCAGTTCCTCCCGTGTGGCTGCCCTGGTTTTAGAGACTGTATCCAGAATACCTCCGCCTGCGCGGGCAATCTCAAGGTACGTTTTACCGGCTACTCGGAGGGCATAATCCCGAGCCCGTGATCCAGCGAAACACAGGTGCGTATGGGCATCAATGAACCCCGGCAACAGCACCATGGGCTGCCCTATCTTGTGGAAATGGTACTGATTTGCTTCTGCTTCTTGTGAAAGCGTTGCATAAGGCCCAACTTTCTCCACCTTCTCACCTTTGAGGAGCACGCCCCCCATTTCCAAGACCTGCAACTGTTCATCTGCGAGTGGGCCCTTCATTGGCAACCCCGCCATAGTCACAATTTGAGTAAAGGGTCCGATGAGGGTAAAGGGTTCTGGTTCTTGGGGCATTTGGATCAGGTTTCGGGAAGAAAGGAATGTGGGCAGCAAGATAATGAGGGATGTCTTGCAAAGCTGCTTTGCCTGCTTTTTTCGAAAAACAAGCTAAAAATGGATTGGGGCTAGAAAAAAGGCTAGGGCTTCTCTTGGGTTTAAACATGGTTTTAGGTGAGCTCATCCCGAGGGGAAGCAATGCTGTTGAATGCATTGAAAATTTAGGAACAATCCCCTGTGGTTGCCCTTACGCATTCCACCGCATAGAAGGTCGTTGGTGAGAACACCCAACAACGGCGAGCGTATTTCAAGAGGGACCCTGAGGTACAATCACCTTTTAAAGGGAGCAAAAACGGGTTAGGGCAACCACAAGGGATTGCCCCTACTTCTACTTAAACACATCAAAGCCGCTATTGGCAAAGGTAAATTCTGGCCGCTTTTTAAAAATCTAACCCAAACCGATGGGCATTCTCCTGGGCGGTGTCATAACCGGCATCTGCGTGGCGGAAGATTCCCAGGGCTGGGTCATTGTATAGGACTCGGCGGAGGCAACGGTCAGCGCGGTCGGTACCATCAGCCAGGACTACCATACCGGCGTGTTGGGAATAGCCCATGCCTACGCCCCCGCCGTGGTGGAACGAAATCCAGGTGGCACCGCCGCTGGCGTTGGCCATCAGGTTGAGCAGCGGCCAGTCAGACACGGCATCGGAACCATCTTTCATGCCCTCAGTCTCGCGGTAGGGAGAAGCCACAGATCCACAGTCCAGGTGGTCACGGCCAATCACAATAGGTCCTTTCACTTTGCCGTCGCGCACCAGTTGGTTGAACAGCAGGCCGGCTTTCTCGCGCTCGCCCATGCCTAGCCAGCAGATGCGGCTGGGAAGTCCCTGGAAAGCCACTTTCAGCTCGGCTTGCTTCAGCCACTGGATCATGTGCGCGTTCTGGGGGAAGAGTTTTTTCAGGGCCTCATCGGTAACCCGGATGTCTTCTGGGTCGCCGGAGAGGGCCACCCACCGGAACGGGCCTTTGCCTTCGCAGAAGAGCGGCCTGATAAACTCAGGCACAAATCCAGGAATCTGGAAGGCGTTGGGTTCGCCGCCTTGTTGGGCAAATTCGCGCAGGTTATTGCCGTAGTCAAAGGTGCAGCTGCCCCGGCGTTTGAGTTCCAGCATAAAGCCCACGTGCCGGGCCATGCTTTGGAGGGAGCGCTCGCGGTAGGTTTCTGGGTCTGCTTCCCGCAGAGATAAGGCCTGAGGTAAACACATGCCGTGGGGCACGTAGCCATTCAACGGATCATGGGCCGAGGTCTGGTCGGTGAGAATGTCTGGGGTGATGCCGTCTTGAATCAACTTCTCCAGCACGTCGCCAATGTCCCCTACCAAACCTATGGAAACAGCTTCGCCTTTGTCTTTGGCGGCCAGGGCCAGGCGCACGGCTTCGCGGTAATCAAAGGTCATTTTATCTATGTAGCGGGTCTCCAGGCGTTTTTTGATGCGCTCAGGGTCAATGTCTACGCCCAGGAACGTAGCACCGGCCATGGTAGCCGCCAAAGGCTGTGCTCCGCCCATTCCCCCAAGGCCTCCGCTCACCACCAGTTTGTGGCGCAGATCACCCCCAAAATGGCTTCGGCCGCAGGCAGCGAAGGTCTCGTAAGTGCCTTGGAGAATGCCCTGGGTCCCGATGTAGATCCAGGAGCCGGCCGTCATTTGGCCGTACATCATCAGGCCCCGTTCCCGCAGTTGGTTGAAATGCTCCCAGGTAGCCCATTTTGGCACCAGGTTGCTGTTGGCGATGAGGACCCGCGGAGCCTCCGCATGGCTTCTGATCTTGCCCACCGGTTTCCCGCTCTGAATCAACAAACTCTCGTCTTCCTCCAGGGTCAGGAGCAGTTCCACAATCTTCCGGGCATCCTGCGGGGTGCGCGCCGCCTGCCCAATTCCGCCGTACACTACCAACCTTTCCGGGTCCTCGGCTACCTCAGTGCTGAGGTTGTTCAGGAACATCCGGAGGGCGGCTTCGGCTTGCCAGTTTTTGGCGTGCAGTTTAGGTCCGCGGGGCGGAAAATAGACCGGATGGTTCGCATAGGTCTGGAGGAACTCTTCGGTGGTCAACTGGGGGGAAGGGACGGTTTGTGTCCTGGAGAGCGTTTCCATGGCAGTAAATGAGTTTAGTGCTATTGGTGAAGATTGGGAACCTAAAAGTTCATTAATATACTAAAAATTCTTAATATGATTACAGAAGCCAGTCGTTGATTAAGGTGAAAGTTGTTTTTAAGCGGTTTTCCAAAAATAAGGTATTAAACACAATAAGGCATACGGTAAAATATCCTCTGGTACGGGTTAGGCTTACCCCAAACGTGCTGGTCACGTAAAATCAGTTAGAAAGACTACCTTTGCAGAGGAAATATGGAAGAACAGAAAAACAACCCGTTGCACGGAAAAACACTGGAGATGATTCTGGTGCTGCTGGTAGACCACTACGGGTGGGAAGAATTGGGAGAACGCATCAGAATCAACAGCTTCACGCACAACCCAAGCATCAAGTCAAGCCTTACCTTTTTGCGTAAAACCCCCTGGGCGCGCCAGAAAGTGGAAGACCTGTACCTGCGCACCTTCGCCTAAATATTTCAGGCGCCTTCCTGCCGTTATTACCGGCACACATTTCCCGCAGCACACGTATAGAATTCAGAATCAGCAGCATCATGTCAACAGATAACACCACTCGGCTAAACAAATACATCAGTGACTCGGGCTTCTGCTCGCGCCGCGAGGCCGACAATTACATAGAGGAAGGCCGCGTGACCATCAACGGACGCGACGCTAAAAAAGGCGCCACGGTGAAGCCCGGCGACAAAGTGGCCGTGGACGGCGAGACCATCAAAGCCAAGAAGCCCACTGACCGCGCCATTTACATCGCCTTCAACAAGCCCACCGGCATCACCACCACCACAGACACCAAGGACAAGAAGAACATCATTGACTTCATTGGCTACCCTAAGCGTATTTTCCCCATCGGGCGCCTGGACAATGCCTCAGAAGGCCTCATCTTTTTGACCAACGACGGCGACATCGTGAACAAGATCCTGCGCGCCGACAACAACCACGAGAAAGAATACGTGGTGATGGTGGACAAACCCGTAACCGAGGATTTCATCCAGAAGATGAGCAACGGCGTGCGTCTGTTTGAGGGCGTGACCAAGAAATGCTTTGTGCAGCAGCAGGGCCATAAGGTCTTCAGGATTGTGCTTACGCAGGGGCTGAACCGCCAGGTACGCCGCATGTGCGAGGCGCTGGGCTACAAAGTGGAGAAACTGAAGCGCGTGCGCATTATGACCGTGAAGTTGGACGATTTGCCTACCGGCCACTGGCGCTACCTGACCCTGGAGGAAATCAAATCCATCAACCAACTGGTGGCGGAGTCTTCTAAAACCGAGGATGCCTCTTCCTGGGGCAAAGAAGCCGCCCGTGCCGCCAGAAAGGCCGATGCGGAGGAACTGCCGGAGGAGGAAGAAGACGATATCATAGAAGAGTTCGGGGTGAAAGTACACCGTGTGGCCAAGCCCAAACGGACTACGGGTGAATATGAGAACCCGAAATCCAAAGCGGCCCGTCGTCCTGCCCCAGATGCTGGCGCCACCCGCCGGGTTCCTAAAGGGAGTTTGGAAAGAAGTTCCAGGGCATCAGAAGACAACAGCGCCCCCGGCGGACCTTCCCGCAAACCGAAGCCAGCTGGCAGGAAGAACCTGAAGACCAAGTCTGAGCACACCTCCAATAAAACCGACCGATCTCCCAGAGCTTCCGGCGGAAAACCCACCAGATCTGCCCGCCCAGCCGCTGACCAGAAACCGAAAAGGACAGCCGGTACCCGCGGAAGAGGCAGAAGGTAAATCACCGAAATCTACCTTTCGGATCTACCCAGACCGTTTGCTAGTGCGCCACGTTTAGGGCCTGTTTTACAGAAACCAAGCCCTAAACGTGGCGCACTTATTTATGTCTTCTCTTCTTTGGTGGCTTCAGGCGAAAACCCGTTCTTCGTGGAAAGACCCCAGCCCTGCCCATGACACCTTCTCCCTACGAACAACAAGCCCTTCAGGAATTGCGCGAGTGGCAGGAGCAGATGATGCGGAATCCTTCTTTGCTGAACCACCTCACCCGGAACATGCAGCAGAAGATCAACAGTTATATCCCGGAGAAAGTACACCAGGCCATTACCGCGTCTATCAAGCAGATGATCAGGGCGGTGCTGTTCGGGGCCAAGCACACTACGGGCAAGCCCGCCCTTAATGCCACGCTGGAAATAAAGGAAACGACTGTGCGTAACCGCATTGCTTTCTATAGAACCACCGCTGCCGCCGAGGGAGGTATTACCGGGGCGGGCGGCTTCCTGTTGGGTCTGGCAGATTTCCCGCTGCTGCTGGGCATCAAACTGAAGATGCTGTTTGAGATTGCCGCCATTTACGGCCACTCCGTGGATGATTACCGCGAGCGCGTGTACCTGTTGCACATCTTTCAGTTGGCCTTCAGCAGCCAACACCAGCGGCGCGAAGTGTACCAGCGCATGGTAGACTGGGAAACCCAGAAACTGCACCTGCCCCAAGACATCCACCAGTTTGACTGGCGCACCTTTCAGCAAGAATACCGCGACTACATTGACCTGGCTAAAATGGCCCAGCTTATCCCCATCATCGGGGCTCCCGTAGGCGCAGTGGCTAACTACCACCTGCTCAAAAAACTGGGTACCACCGCCATGAACGCCTATCGCATGCGCTGGAAGGAACTGTCGGCGCTGGACCGGTTACCGCCTGCCTCTGACCTTGCCGTATAACCTTTCGGGACCGCACCCTTTCTTGGTTTGCAGGTTCTCTTTTAGACCGTTTTCTTGAAAACAGCCTAAAAACCAATGCCCTTTCTTTAATCCTGAATCCTAGGATAAATCCTAGAAATTTACCACCGTAACCAATATTTTCTAAACACGTTGCTATGTATAGAACGTGCTGAAGTACCAATAAGTACTGCCAGTAATACTACTTGAGCCTTAACCCTACCGCTATGAAAAAACTTCTTCCTTGTAGTCTGGCAACCGCTGCCCTTCTACTTTTTAATTCCTGCGCCACCAACCCGGTTACCGGTAAACGAGATATCAATTTTGTTTCTGAGGAACAGGAGGTAGCCATGGGCATGCAGGCAGACCCGGGCATTGTTGCTCAGTTCGGGTTAGTAGAGAACCCCACCTTGCAACGGTTCATCCAGGAGAAAGGGCAGCAGATGGCGGCTGTCTCGCACCGGCCTAACCTTAAATATGAATTCAAGATCGTGGACTCTCCCGTGCTTAACGCCTTCGCGGTGCCGGGCGGATACGTTTATTTCACCCGGGGCATCATGGCGCACTTCAACTCTGAGGCGCAGTTTGCCGGGGTGCTGGGCCACGAGATTGGGCATATCACGGCCCGCCACTCGGCGCAGCAGCAAAGCAAATCCACCCTGACCCAGGTTCTCCTGATGGGCGGTATGATTGCCTCCCCCACCCTGGCGCAATACGGAAACGAACTCATGCAAGGAGCCGGTCTTCTGTTCCTGAAATTCGGCCGTGATGATGAGCGGCAGTCTGATGAACTGGGCGTGGAGTATTCCACCAAGATTGGCTACGACGCCAAACACATGGCCGATTTCTTCCAGACGCTGCAACGTCAGGGCGAGCAGGCCGGGCAAGGGGAAATTCCGGAGTGGCAGTCAACGCACCCTAACCCTGCCAACCGCTACAGCACCGTGCACCAACTGGCTGAACAGTTTCAAAAGCAAACGAACGCCACCAACCTGAAGGAAGGGCGCGACTCTTACCTCCGGATGATTGACGGACTCATTTACGGCGAGGACCCAAAACAAGGCTTCCTGGAGAACAACACTTTTTACCACCCAGAGCTGAAATTCCAGTTTCCGGTTCCGGCCGGATGGCAGTTCCAGAACTCCCCGCAACAGGTACAGATGGCCCCCAAAGACGGCAAGGCGATGATGTTCTTGAGACTGGCGCAAGGCACCTCACTGGAAGCCGCCGCCCAAAAGATGCTCACCGACAACCAACTGCAGGCCGTGGAATCAAAGCAGGTGACCGTGAATGGCTTGCCCGCGCTGGCTGTCATTTCCCAGCAAGCGCCCCAGCAACAGCAACAACAGCAGCAAGCCCAACAGCAACAGGCGGCTCCTATTCAGGCCTTGAGTTACTTTATCCAGTACGGCGGCAACATCTATAACATCACCGGGGTAACCACTGCAGCCGATTTCAATACCTATTTCCAGACGTTCAGCGGCATCGCGCAGAATTTCAGGCAGCTCACCGACCAGGAAAAAATCAACCGCAAACCCGAGGTAGTTAGAATCAAGACTGTGAAAACGGCTGCTCCCTTGTCTCAGGTGCTACAGGCCTACAACGTACCGTCCAAGCGCTTTGAAGAAATGGCTATCCTCAACGGAATGCTGCTCACTGACCGGGTTGCCGCCAACACGCTCATTAAAGTGGTAGAGAAATAGTATTCTTTGAGCCTGATTTCAAAAAAGCAGCCCTAAACTAAGGCGGCTTTTTTTGTTGGAAAAGAAGGTTCTAGGATTGATTAGCTTCAAAACCCATTTGTGTGTTGTACTTCCTACTCCATCGTTTATAGCAAATTTTCATAAAATAGGCTGAAAACGTTCAAGCATTGCTTTTTATCTAACTGAGGTTTCCTTCCACCTAAACAGAAACAATCCCGCCACAAAAACAACCAGGACACTCATCAGCAGCTTCATAAATCCGGCGTATGCCGCTTCCATATCTGGCGCGCTGGTGAAGCTGTGTCTGGGCTCCTTCTCATAATCTGCGTGGGTAAAGGCTACTTGGTTGAACAGAAACGGGTAATAGAACTCCCGAAGGGCATCATGGTACCGGGTGGCGCTTTGCAGGAACTGTAGGTAAGAAGGCAAGTCAGAACCAGCCATGGCGTTGAAGATGCCTTGCACATTCACCGGCACCGACAGCACGTTGAGTCTCTGCACCAGGTCATGCCGGGCCTGCAGGCTGCTTTGGTATTCCTGGGCCAGGTCTGCCACCGCTACATCGCCTAATTGGTGAAACGCATAGTACCACCGCCAAGCAAACCTACCCTGAATCTGAGCAGTATCACGGTACTGCGGGTAGTGCACAAAGAACGCCTCCATGGTTTCGTGCTTGGGTTTGTCCCAGCCGCCGTGCACCACTTCGCGCTGTTTGATGGTCAAGGCGAGAGCCTGCGGCACTGGCTGTTTAATGGATACATACACATTCAGCAGGGCCGGGATGATGATGGTGAGCAGGAGCCAAACGCCCAATAAACTAACCGCATTGAACGCGGAGTTCTTTTGCAAGGCGGCTACCAGAAAAGCTAGGCCAAACCAGAACAGGCAATACAGTACCACCACTCCCAGCCAAAGCGCCACCCTGCTATCTGGCATCACCTGGCCCCAAACCATGGCAATGACAGAAAGCACCAATGCCATTCCCAACACCAGCATGATTCTGAACGTGAGCTTCGCGCCTACAATGAGCGGCAACCCGATGGGCTGCGACAGCAACAGCGGCAGCGTGCCTTGTTCTTTTTCAATAGACAGAATATTGAAACACAACCCGATGATGAGCAACGGAAACAAATACACCAGCACAAAAGCCAGGTCGAAGTTTCCGGAAAGCACTTTCAACGGGTTGATGTTCTCAGAGTCATACAACTGCGACTGCAGGTTCAAAAGGCGCAATTTGATGTAGTACGGGTTCACATCGCGCTGGCCCAAAGAAAGGCTGGCCCAGGCATCTGGGTGATGGACGGCGAAGTTAGAATGGTAGTACCCAATGTCACCGGCATCGGCTTCGCCGGGGTACTTGGTTTTCATCTCTTCCACATTGTGCTGGGTGAGCACCTCCAAAGCGGCAATGTTCTCCTGTTGCCGTGTTACCTCCGTGGTCCCATAGTATATGCCGTAAAGCCCAGCCACTAACGCCAACCCCGACAGGATTAGAAGGCCTTTATCGGCCCGGAAGTTGAGCCACTCATATTTTATCAGAATCCAGAATTGTTTCATGTCTTAAGCAATTTGGGTTTTGTCAATCAGCTTTATGCCCAGCGTGCACACCAGACCCAACCACAGGAGCAGCGCCAGCAACGAGAGCGCATGGCTTTGCAGGGCCCACAGCGCAGAGGGGACGGCGTACTGAAAAGGTGCCAGTTCTTTCCAGGTGTCACTGCTGAGGCGAGTGGTTTTGTCGCCGTACTTCAGGCGGGTGGTCTGAATATGGTTCAGGCTCTGGGCCAGGTGGTAGCGATAAGTCTCGGCCTTGTGCTGAAAATGGAGGTAGTGCGAGAAATCTGAACCGGCCATGCCCATGGAGAGATGCCGCACGGCCAGGTACGGATTCAGGAAACCGGCCCATTCTGAGATGCGGTTCTGCTTTTTGAAAACATTGGTAAGCTCGTCATAGTGCTGCTGGTACACGCGGGTGCTCTGCTCTTCACTCACCGCCATGATGATACCGTCCACGTTCACCGGCAGCTGGTTTAAGGAATCCTTGCCGTATTTCCTGAGCAGTTCTTTTTTGAGGGCTTCTGCGCGTTCATCCTGGGAGTTGTGGCCGTCAATCCCTTTGGCTACATCTTCGTGCACATCGGCATCCATCTGGGCCTTGGTGGGCGTGGTGTAAAGCGTGTTACCCAGGTTGGCCGAGGCTTTGGGAATAATCACGCAGCACAGAATCCAGACACCCAACAAGGTGACCAAAGCAGTACTGGAACGCTGGTGCAAGCCCGACACAATCACAGACAGCACCACAAAAATGAAGAAGTACACCAGGTAAAAGACGATGAACAACAGCAACCTGACTATCATATCTGGGTGCACCTCAAAGCCACCCCGCCCAAACAAAAGCAGACTGGCCACCACCAAAGCCGGCCCTACCACCAAGGCCACGGTTTTGCTGTAGCCCGCAATCTTAGCCCAGGCAATCTGCCGCAGAGACACACCCTGGCTGAGCACAATCTTGAGGGTACCGGTTTCCTTTTCCTGCGTAAAAGCGCCAAAACAAAGGAAAATAATGAGCAGCGGAATGAGCATCTGGAGCACAAAAGCCACCGTCATCTCTCCGAACCGGATAAGCGAAGAAGACTGCTGCGCCTGACTGAAGTTGGCGCTGTTCTGCTTATGCGCTTCCATGAACACCGAGGCCCCGGTATAGGAATCCAACCCGAAATCAAGGAAACTGATGCTGGACTTCGGCCGGAAGGCGTAGGAACCGTAATGCGCCATGCGGTGCGGATGCCGGTCGGCAGAGTTCTGGAACTGCTTGTTAACTGTTCTCTGCGCCACGTCCCGTTCCTGCTGCTGGGTATGGTAGCTGTACAGCCCTACCACGGTGGCGGCCAGCAACAACAGCAGTACCAGCACGCTTAGCACCACAAAACGCCTGTCGCGCAGGGTGCTGATGAATTCTTTTTGAGCGATGCTTCTGACCATCTTACACGTGCATATAGTTGAGGTACAGTTTCTCCAGTTCGTTGGCGTTTAGTTCTGCGGTTCCTAGCACATCCACCAGTTCGCCGGCCCGCATGATACCCACCCGGGTGCCTACTTCCTTCGCCCGGAAGATATCGTGCGTGGCCATGAAGATGGCCGTGCCGTTGGCGCTAAGCTTGAGCAGCAGTTCCGAGAATTCATTGCTGGCTTTAGGGTCCAGTCCCGAGGTGGGTTCATCCAGCAGCAGTACTTTTGCGTGCTTGGCCACGGCTATGGCAATGCCCACCTTCTGGCGCATGCCTTTGGAATAAGCACCTACTTTGCGCGTAGATGCTTCAGCAGGTAGCCCCGCCTCTATCAGGTACTGCATTAGGCTCTCAGGGCTATACTCAAAGCCCGCCAGACTGCTGAACAAGGCTAGGTTCTCCAATCCGGTCAGGTTAGGGTAAAGCATCACGTTCTCCGGAATGTAGGCCAGGTACTCTTTCACTTTAATAGGATTAGCCGCCACCTCAAGCCCGTTGATGTAAGCGGCGCCAGCGGTAGGTTTAATAAACCCCAGGAACAGGTTGATGGTAGTAGACTTCCCTGCTCCGTTCTGACCCAGTAGGCAGAAAATTTCACCAGGTTCAATCTGCAGTTCAAGGCCTTTCAGGGCCAGCTTGTCCTGGTACTCTTTCCTGAGTTGTTTTGCTTCTAAGGCAAATTCCATATACATTAATTGTTAATTGTTGATTGTTGATTGTTGATTGCTTTTTGTTTTTGGGGCTGTTTTGAGGGAAATGGGGTGAAAACGAGAAGTAACTTCCGCGCCATGGAGGACTGCTTCTTTTTATCAGATTCTCCCCTTGAGGGGAGCGTAGAGGGGTGTTTACTTCTGCTGGTCCACGCATTCCTAATCCAAGCCATTTTAAATGAAGCATTGTCCTTTTATGAAAATCAGCAATGTTTGACCTTCTTTGTAAACACCCCTCTTTATCTCCCCTCAAGGGGAGAATCCGTGTTTTGGGCCTACTTTGGAGAAAACAAGCTGAAAAGGCTAATTAAAACCTGATTCCGCTCCTATACTCCCCCACTTCATCTTAGATGGTATACCCCACCGTGGCGATGAAATTCCGGGGGGCACCGGGGCTGGCGCGGAAGTAATCGTAGCCGCCCACGAAGTAGCGTTTGTTCAGCACGTTGTTCAGGTTCAGGCTTAGCTTGAACTTGTTCACGTGGTAGAATAGAGCCGCATTGGCCACGGTGTATTCAGGCCAGTAATCCCAGATGAGCTCACCGGTATTCACGGCGTTCACCTGTATTTCCATGCGCCGACGGCTTACGTAATTGCCGCCGAGGGCCAGGCCTAATCCGTTCAGGCCGGGAGTGGTGAAGGTGTATTTGGCCCAAAGGCCTGCCGAGTGCTTGGGCGCGTTGGCGGCCATCATGCCGTTTTCAGCGGCCACATCAGCGTCAATGATTTCGGTGCGGTTGAAGGCGTAACTGGCGTTCAGGTTGAAGTTGGGCAGCACGTTACCGTTTACTTCCAATTCTACACCGCGGGAGCGGGCTTTCCCGTTCTGGCGGTAAATAGGATTGCCTTCCTCGGTTACCTGACCCGTGTTAACCAAAGTGTTACGCTTCTCTATCTGGTACAAAGAAACCGTGGCAAACAAGGCCTTCTGGAAGAACTCACCTTTCAGACCGGTTTCCATCTGGTAGCTCTGCTCATTGCTGAACGGCTCAGTGCGGCCGTAGCGCTCCGGGAACTTGATGTACTGCGGGTTGATAGGTCTAAAACCCTGGCTGTAGCTGGCGAAGTAATTTACATTCTCCAGCAAAGAATAGGTGAGGCCCGCGCGAGGCAAAAACACGTTCTGCTGTACACGCTCCTCGCCGTTGCCGTAGTCCCGCTCATCGCGGAACAGCTCATAGCGCAAGCCCAGCAACAGTCCCAGTTTATCAGTCACGTCTACCTGGTCCTGCACATACAAACCGGTGGTGTAGTACTCAGAATTGATGTAGTCAATGAAGAACTGCGGGATTGGCCGACGGATGTAATCAGTAGCGTCTTTGATTTCGTACACCGGGTTCCTCAAATCAAAGGTCAGGGGCACGGTTTTCCCGGCGACCGATTGCTGCCGGGCCTCAAACATGGTGCTGTTCTTATCAGTGGTGAATTTTACGTAATCGGCACCCACCACCACTTTGTGCTGAATGGGGCCGGTACTGCCGGAGTAGGAAAAGTAGGCGGAGAGGTTATCGGTGTATTCCTTGGCCCTCCGTTCAAAGTAGCGAAGGTTCATGACCGTGTTGAGCGGCGCATCGGCGAAGGTGTTGAGCGTGCGGTGCTCCCTGATGTCTTCGGCATACGCAAACTTCATGTAGGCCACATTGAACGATAACCGCTCTTTGATTTTCTGGTTCAGAGAGGCATTCAGGGAAAGGTCGGTTACCCGGAAATGGTCGTTGGGTTGGCTTAGCGTGAAGGAAAACGGAAGCGCATACAAGTCTCCTGCCTCAATAGGCAGCCCCCGGTCAAGGTACCCGTTGAAGTTGCTGAACACTAGCTCGGCGTTAAGGGTGGTATTTTCCGTAGGCCGAAACGTGATGGTAGGCGCTACAATGAAAGAGGCCCGGTCGTTCACATCCCGAAAGGTCTTGGTGTTCTCGTAGCCCACGTTCAGGCGGTACAACAGGGTTTTGTCTTCGTTCAGCGGACCGGTAAAATCCAGCGTAGTGCGCATGGTCTGGAAGCTGCCCACCGAGAAACTCACGGCTTTGCGGTCTTCCTCCAGTGGCTTTTTGGTCACCATGTTGATGGTTCCGCCCGGGTTGATATCCCCGAAGAGCGCCGCGCCCGGACCTTTCAAGACTTCTACCCGCTCCAGGTTCACCGTAAGTGGCACCCGGAAAAACCCGTTCCCATAGCTGTAACCAGACCGTAGCCCGTTCACCAACCGGAAACCGCTTTCGTAGCCGTTCCGGAAACCACGCACCGTGAGGTCATCATAGCTGGAGTATTGGTTCACACCCGCCACGTTCTTGAACACATCGTTGAGTGTAAAAGCCTGCTGGTCTTCTATCAACTCTTTGGTGACCGTGGAAATGGTCTGCGGCACGTCAATGACCAGGCTGGCGGTTTTAGTACCGATGAAACTATACTCGCTTTTGTAAGTCGTTTCCTTGCGGCCCAGCACCTCCACCTCCTGCAGTGCTTGGGTGCTGGGTTGCAGGGTGAAGTGCAGGGTTAGCTCCGGCACTTGGGCTGTCAGCATGATTGAACGGGTTACCTGTCCGTAGCCTATTCCCAAGGCCAATGCCGTATAACTCCCGAACGGAATGTGGTGCAAATGGTAGATACCGTCTGGCCCGGTCACCGAGGAGGCATTGATTTCTTTCAGCACCACGGTGAATCCTTCCAGCGGTTCGCCCCGGCTGTTTTTCACGGTTCCAGTAATATGCCCCTCCGTCTGGGCGTAGGCCACCATCTGATGCAACATCAGATATAATAGAACTAAAAGTCTTTTCATAAGAATAGGGTTGAGCTCAGGCACAAGCAGCTCTTCACTTGCTTGTCCTATAGCTTTTGAGGTCTTAGTTTTTTATTGGATGTGCCCAATGTTGAATAACCCGTCGCCTTTTTTGACGGGCGGGTTGAAGGTTTTGTACAGAATCACGCCGTCAACCGGGCAAAACACATCGGCCAGGTGCTTCCCGAAAAGGTCAGTGGTGTAGCCCAGTTTCATGCCTTTCTTCACGTAGTCGCCGCTGGTGAGTTCACTGTAGAAAAAGCCGGTTTGCTCACTGCTGACATCGGTGCGTTGCGCCACCATGACTGGTTTCTCATCCCGGTTCGGCTGGCCTTCTAAGATGTTTAGGTGGCGCATCAGGCTTGTCAGCGCTTCCACAATCTGCTGCACCGGCTTTTCTTCCACAATGCCCATGCGGCCGCACTCTATGTCCACGGCCGGTATGTTGCGCTTGGTGGCTTCGCGGGAACAGTAAATGGAGGCCTCGGTGAGTTGCGGCTGATTCCCGAACTGCACGATGAAGTCAAACCCCAAAGCCACGGCCATTTGGCGGGCCTTCTCAGAGACATCGGGCTGGTTGAAGTAGTTGTAGTAGCCAGAGTATGGGCGCAAGTCGTTGTTGGCATCTCCGGCGTGCACGTCAATAAAGTTGTCGCAGCGGGCAATGATTTCGTTGGAGATAATCCAGGCGATTCGCTCGGTGCTGGTGCCGTCTTTTTTGCCGGGGAAAACACGGTTCAGGTTCTTTCCATCAAAGGGGTTGACTCTGAGGCTGCGGTTCAGAAAAGACGGCACGTTGGCCATGTGCACCAATATCACCGTGCCGCTCATCTGGGTTGGGTCCAGCTGCTTGGCTAATTGTTGTGCTGCCATGATAGGAGCATATTCCAGACCATGCACGCCAGCCGTAATGCCCAGAACCGGACCTTTTTTTACTCCGTGGAAAACAGTAACAGGAATCACAGTGCTGTCCTGCGGGGTTACTACCGGGAGCAGAAAAGAATGTTTTGAGCCTGGTTTTAGCTTTTCGCCCCTGAAATGGAATGGTTTTACCTGGGCATGAGTGATTGAGATGGAAGTAAAAAGGAAGAAGATAAAGAGCGCTAGATTTCTCATGAAATTTAAAATCGTAAATGGAAGACATGGCAAGGCCATCGCGCGGACAAGCACGTCTTATTCAACATCAAGAAAAGAGGAAAGCAGTAGGATTGATAAGGACAGATGGGTCCTGAAAACTGCCCAAATTGGAAGAAAGGCACAGACTGCCAGGCATACCTTTCCCGGATACAGAAAAGGTATGCCCTGACCATTCAAGGCTCAAAAAGCATAATGGTCTCTACACTCAGATACGGCTTATCAAGGCACGAAAGAACATAACGCACCTAGTCACGCTGCTTCTACAGACGCAGAAAACAGCCTTCAAAAGCAGAAAAGAGTGAAAAAGCAGGCGAGTGCCTATGGTTAGGATAAGAAGTGGGGAGGCCCCCTAAGCTCAATGTTATTGGGGTAAGTAAACTTCCAGGCGAAAGTGAAGCCTGACGTGCGGGTACTAATTGGGGGTGCAAAAAATGGAACCTCCACCGGAGGCATGAAAACAAGATAGGTCTGCCCGTATTCCTTGACTTTACAGTGCTGGTGTACTTTCCCCACGGTATGCTCCCCATCGGAGATGGGCTCGTCATGCGCCTCAGTATGCTCGTGTTCGTGCAGCGCCAGAAGGGCTGACTCTGGTACCATGACCTGGCAGAAGAGCAGCAGCAGAAAAGAGGCGATATAGGGTTGCAGACGAAGCATTCAGGATAGGAAGGAAAGCTTTCTTCAGAATGGCTGGTTATTGAAGAAGTACATCCCTGCGCAATATTAAAACAAAAGCCCGCTAATCGCAACTTGATTGCAACTAGAAGTGAGGTAAACTCGGCTGATTTCTCTATCAAGTTGTTTTAATTCCGGAAATTCTGAGTAATCATTAAGCGCCTATCGCTGCCCTGTAAGACGCCAATGCCTACCCTACCAAACCCTCCGCGCAAAATATTGGCCCGGTGCCCTGGGGAGTTCATCAAGCCGTTGTGCGCAATGTCAAGGGTTGGGGCCAAGGCCAGGTTTTCGCCCGCTAACCTGAAAGGGACTCGGGCTTTTCTGATGCGCTCAAACGGACTCAGCCCTTCTGGGGTGTAATGGGAGAAATAGCCGCGCCGGAACATATCCTCGGAGTGTAGACGGGCCACTCGTCGCAGGGAAGTATCGGCGGCTAGGGGTCTCAGGTTTTGTTTGGAGCGCTCTTCGTTTATCAGTTGCAGCATTTCGGCTTCCAGGTCTGGGCGGGGTTTCATGTTGGTGACCTTGTACGGCAGCTCAATCATTTCCTCAGAACCAGGCTGCACCGTCAGTTTGCTCATGGTGCGGTTAATGGCTTTGTCAAAAACCGGAGAAAGTGCCATCTCGGCTTTGTCTGAGGCCGAAGAGATGCGGGTAGCCAGAGCACTATCCTGTACTTCCTCCTGAACATTTTGCGGCAGGGGAAACGCAGTCAGGAGTACCACCACAATGGCAGCGGTCACCACGCCGCTTAGAAACCCGGGAATCAAGCCCAGCACCTGGTTGGTTTTAGACCGGTGCACCGTGCCGGGGAACTGCGCCAGCACCCAATCTCCCAGGGCCTGAATGAGAATACTGGCCAGTACCGCTACAATGAAAAAAGAGACCGGTAAAAGCCAGAGTTCGTTCCAGTTCAGGATTTCCTCCAGCCACTCGGCCACGTAAGGGTACAGGCTGAGGCCGATGAGCAAACTGCCCACCCACCTCACCAGGTCCAGCACGCCGTGGGCAAAGCCCCGGTACCAGCCGGTCCAGATGCTGGAAAGTACAATAAACAAAATCAATAGGTCAATGTAGTTCATAGCGGAAGGATTAGCGGCGCGCGTTTGCTTTGGAGCCGTTTTCAGGAATTTGCCCCAAAAACCCTTTTCTTTTACCAAGTTCAAGCCGTTTCTGTTACCGTACCACCCTCTGTAAAGGGTAGAGTAAATACTGAATTTTGCCTATTTGGGCCTGAGCCACGTATATGTTCTTCAAAAAGACGAGACCATGGAAAAGCAAACTATCATTCATGACGAGGACGACCTGCGATTTTTCGTGGAGCTGGACGGCGAAGAAGCCGAACTCACTTACTCCATCACTGACAAAGAAGAACTTGACCTGGACTACACCTACGTACCCGAGGAATACCGCGGCCAAGGCCTTGCCGACCAACTGGTGAAAACCGCCCTGGAGTACGTCAAAGGAAACCAGTTGAAATTTATTGCCTCCTGCCCCGTAGTGGAAGCCTATGTGAAGCGCCACCCGGAGTATGAAAAGTTTATGGCCGAGATTTAAGGCTTACTTCAAAGCACCTGCCCCAGGAAGCGTCTGTTTTATGGCTGTTTTAGAGAAATCAGCCCTAAAACGGATGCTTTTCTTTTCTCTCCTATCGGTACTGCCCCGCCAAATGAACCCCGAAAGGAAAACTTGTAGTACCTTCGGGTTTTTACTTTCCGTACGCTTTCAGACATGAAAACCATCACCATAATAGGCACCGGGCTCATTGGCGGTTCTGCTGCTTTGGACATCAGAAAAGCAGGATTTGCCACCGAGTTGATTGGCGTGGACCAGAACGAGGAAAATGCCGCCCAAGCCGTGGAGATAGGCTTGGTGGACCGGGTGCTTCCGTTGGCAGAAGCGGCCGCTTTGTCTGACCTTATTTTAGTGGCCATACCGGTGACGGCCATCCAAAAACTGTTGCCCTCCCTGCTGGACATGGTGCCCCAGCACACCGTGGTAATTGACCTGGGTTCTACCAAAAGCCTTCTGTGTGAGGCCGTGAAAACCCACCCCCACCGCGCCCAGTTTGTGGCCGCGCACCCCATTGCTGGTACCGAGAACTCAGGCCCAACTGCCGCTTTGGAAGGTCTGTACCAGGGAAAAATGAACATCATTTGTGAGAAAGAACTATCCTCGGCTCACGCTCTTTCCGCCGCTGAGGCCCTATTTTCGGTTTTGGGGCTTAAAACCATTTTCATGCAACCCGAGGAGCATGACAAGCACGTGGCCTACGTTTCGCACCTGTCGCACGTGAGTTCCTTTCTGTTGGGCTTAACGGTACTAGACGTGGAGAAAGACGAGCGCAACATCTTCACCCTGGCAGGTTCCGGTTTCGCGTCTACCGTGCGTCTGGCCAAAAGCTCCCCCGACATGTGGGCACCTATCTTTGAGCAAAACGCACATTTCCTGAGCCACGCCCTGGCTGAGTACATCAAGCACCTCCAGCAATTCCACCAGTGCCTCCTCAACGGCCAAACCGACCAACTGTACCAGATGATGCAGCAGGCCAACCAGATCAGACCTGTATTGGACGGTATCGCGCAGGTTTCTCCGGTGAAGTAAGATTGTTTTGGGCTCGATTTATAAAATAGGCTTATAGCGGGATTGGTTATTTGGGTAAAGCGAGATTAACTCCCTTGCTCCTGCCTCCTGTTTTAGGCCTGTTTTTCAGGAATTAGCCGCAATATCCCACCTGATTGCAGAAAGCAGATGAACCTCCCCTCCCCTGCCCCGTATCTCTCCCTTTAGAAGCCTTTGGGCATCACTTAAACTGAAGAGAAATGGGCATCTCAAATTTCCTGGATAAGATAAAGCACGAGTGGGAAGTACTGAAGGGCGAAAACGCAAAAGACAAGTTCTTCTACAACGAGAACACTTACCCAGACGAAGTAACTGCCCAGCGGGAGTTCGTCCGCACCAAACAGAAACTTTTTGACGTGAACCGCTGGTCTTTGCTGCCCGGCATCAATTCCACCTTCCAGTTGTATGATGCCCACGGAAATAAGTCTGAGGCTTCTAAAGTACAGGTAGGCGATTTCATGCAGATCATTTTGCCCGCTACCCTCATTGAAAACTGGGTAACGGTAGTAGAAGTGGTGGAAGAGGAAGACGCGGCGCAGTTTGTAGTGCGGCCCTGCCCTAAACCCGAGGTCCAGAAGGCCCCCACCGATGGAGAGGAGGTAAAGCATTTCTTCACGGAGGAGGCCACCAGCACGTTCAGGGTACTGCGTGAAGGAAACAAGATCCAAGGGATGGAGATCGGTCGGGACGAGAAACCCAACAACCAGGGTGACCAGGCGGGTGGCCGAGGCGTCCTCAACACGCTTATCTCAGAAGGCGGCTGGGCAGGGTTTCAGGCGCTGCAATGGGGGAAAATCACGCGCTACTACGTGCACCTGGAGGAAATTGCCGAGGGGTAAGCTAACCTTCTACTTAGCTTGATGCTTTCCCAGGAGAAAATCAGTCAGCTTTATTTGGCCGGAATCTGCCAAACATCAGGTTAATACTCAGGCCGCAGAACTGTACTTTGCGGCTTAGATAATAGTCTCCCTCAATGGTAGAACCCACCGAGTTCAAAGGTCAAGAATAATTTCAGCTCGGGCACTCAGGCCAAGGAGAATGTACTTTCTGGTATCGTACCCATTGAAGGTAGAGTTTAAGATACCACCCCACTCTCCATTACCAACCTTTCTGATGCTTTACAGCATTTCTTAATGGACATAAGAAGCCCCGGCGGTAAAGGAAAAACCAAGGCCTTTACCTACTTATCTTGCCTACAAAAAATTTCAGTTGATCAAGATAGTGTTTGGGTTGGTTGTTTCCGAACAAGGTGATATTGAGTCTATAGGCAGTTTGCGTGACCAAGTTGCTGTAAATCCGGGCGGGCCAATCGAAACTTTTCCTTTTTACACCGATGGCGGAAATGACTACGCTACTACCTGGCCATTCTCCAGCCTTAGCACTTTGGTGACGCATTCCGGGATTTCCTGCGGATAATGGGTTACATACAACAGCGTGGTATTAGAGTGCGCACAGATGGTGTTCAGGATCTGTTTGAAAGCCTCCTGTTGCCGATCATCCATGCCCTGGCAAGGCTCATCTAAAATCAGCAGCGGTGGATTTTTGATCAAGGCCCGGGCCAGAAGACACAAGCGTTGCGTGCTGGCCGGTACCTGGCGCAAGGTTTTAGACGCATCCTGCTCCAGCCTCAATAACGCCAGCCACTGCAGGGCAAGGGCGGCGTTCTCCGGCTGGCTGGCCTTGAGCATGCCCAGCGTATCATACAAACCAGATTCCACTACCTGCAGACACGTATTTTGGTAAGGAAAAAACTGGAACAGCTCCGGCGACACAAACCCGATCTTCTGCTTGATGTCCCAAATGGTTTCGCCGGTGCCGCGTTTGCGGTCAAAGAGCGTGATGTCTTTGGAAAACGCCTGTGGGTTATCGCCGTTCAGGAGACTGAGCAAAGTGGTTTTGCCGGCGCCGTTGTGTCCCAGCACTGCCCAGCGCTCGCCTTGTTTCACCTTCCAGTTCACGTTTTGCAGGACCAGCTTGTTTCCGTACTGCACCGAGACATCCTTCAGCTCCACAATGGTCTCAAACGTCATGGCCGGGTCCGCAGATAGCAAACGACCCAAAGCCTCCTTGTCCAGCCCCCCGGTTTTAGAATCGGGCTGCGAGGTTGCTTCATAATCTTCTTTCGGCTGCGCCAAGATGATCTTCCCTTTTTCCAGCACTGCCACGTGGGTAATGCCCTCCGGGATTTCCTGCGCCGAGGTAGCCATGACCACCGTGATGCCCGAGGCCATAATCTGGGAAAGAAGTTGGCCGAAATCAGCGCGCGTCTGTACGTCCAGACCCGTGAGCGGCATGTCCAGGAGCAGGAGTTTGGGGTTCCGGAGCAGGGCCTCCGCCATAAGCAGGCGCTTGGTTTCCCCGTTGGATAATTTGATCAGTTCCTTCTGCAGCAGATCCCCCAGCCCGAAGCTTTGGATAACTCTGGCCAGCGTCCACGCAGGGCTATCCAGGTTTGGGGTTTCCGCCGCGGCCAGGTAGTCTTCTACCGTGGGGGCATCCTGGGCCTCAGTGGCGTGGTAGCGCTGCTGGTAATAGAAATCACTGGTGTTGGAGGAGAAGTTACGGAACGAGTGTTTTTGCCCTACTTTGGCCAAAAGGTCCCTGAAAGAGAAAAAAGGATCTGGCGCGGAATGGGTTTCCAGGAAAGCATCGTAAAAGCCGTGCTCCACGTGCCCGTCAACCACCACCAGTTTTCCGGCGATCACCTGCAGCAAACTGCTCTTCCCAGAGCCGCTCTCCCCTACCAGCGCCCAATGCTCACCGGGCTCTACCTGAAAATTAAGGTCTTTGAAAATGAGGTGATTCAGGTGACGGATCGTCACATTACGGAGGGAAAGGAAAGGCGAAGACATGAAGGTTGGCAATGGTAATTCCTCTAAAATAAGAGGTTTGCCCCGCCTAACCTAGCCTTTTCTGCTCTTCTTGTTTCAAGCCTGAATTCTGGAAACGGGGCCTAAAACAAGATCGGGCTAAAGCTATGCCCTGCGCACCTGCTTTAGCCCGATCTTACTTCTTAACGGTATCTAAACCGCCTGTTGCTGCGAGTACACTTTTCCAAAGCGGTCGGTGACTTCAATCTTGATTTGCTTGGCGCCCGAAGAGGGTTTGGCCCAGAACAAATGGTCAGTCATAGTAGGGTCCACGAACTTGTGCTTGGCCGGTAGGTCTGGTCCGGCGTGCAGCTGCACCGAAAGCGGGTCCAGGCCCATCTCCTGTTTCATGTCGCCTTTGCGCACCCCATCCTCAAACCAGGTCACTTTCCATTCAGGGTCCCAGTTCCAGACGTTGACTACTACTTCCTCGGGGCGGTCCTTCACAGTGCTTTTTGGGTAGATCCTGAACTGGTGATCCCGGTCATGGCCCACCGATTTGTAGTACCATTTCATCTCGGAGCCATTCACCTCGTACACTCCGTAACCGCTGGGCGAGCCATCGGTACAGATAGGCCCCGTCCACCAGGCACCACAAACGGCCCCGTGGGTATGTTCAATGATGTCGCCCTCTATCACTTTCTCGCAGATGTGCGTGTGGCCTGACATGATGTGGGCTTTGTAGGGCTTCAGCAGCCGGTACAACTCCTTGCGGTTAGACACCACGCCGCCCAGCGACTCGTCTTTGAGCTTCATGCGTCTTTTCTCCCCGCTGTTCACCGGAATGTGTACCGAGACCACCACCATGCTGCCCGGCTTCACATAAGACAAATCCTGCTCCAGCCACTGCAACTGCTTCTCGGTGAGATAGCCAATGTAGCGTTTGGCCGTGCCTATGAAGAAGACATCATCCAACACCACATAGTGTACTTCGCCTCGGTTAAAGGAGTAGTACGTGGGCCCGAACAGCTTCTTAAACGTGTCAGCAGAGCCGTCGTCGGTGCGGGCAGTGAGGTCCATGTCGTGGTTGCCGATGACCTGGTAAAACGGGATGCCTGAGATCTCGATGGCTTTCTGGTAATCCTCAAACAACTCAAACTTGTCCCACACCAGGTCACCACAGCCAATGCCGTGGAACAGCGCGTCTTTGCCATAGCCAGCCACCAATTTCTTCAAATCCGGCGCCGAGGTGTTCACCAGTTCCTCGGCGTCTTTCTTGTTGATCATCTGCGGATCGGCCCATACCACAAAGGCGTGTTTGGAGTCGTCTTGCGCTAATTTCTGCAGTTCAAAATCGGCAGTGAAGCTGGATTTGCCTTTGGGTAGCGGCTTGAAAAATTGTGCCACTCCTTTCTCCTGGGGTATAGCGTAGCCGCGGGGAACGGAGATGTACACAAACTCGGCGGTGGCGTTGCTTTCCAGGGTGTACTTCCCGGCATTATCAGTGGCCACCATGTTGATGCCATCAGAAACCACCACCCCGGGGATTCCCCTACCGCCGGACTGAACCCTGCCCTTAATGGCGATTAGCGACAAGTTTATTTTTTGGTCAGCCGACTTTGAAGGGGTTTGCGCTTGCACGGCCCCCATGGGCAAGGTTAACCCAAGGCCCAAGGTGCCAATACTCTGGAGGAATTTTCTTCTAAACATGTAATTAATGAGGGAATGAGTGATGGAGAGAATGTGTGAATGAGGCAATAGCTAACAAATATTTTTGTAACCTGTGGCTCTTCGTTTTAGGTGTGTTTAATGGATTTAAGGCCCAAAACGAGGATATCGATTCCTGCGGATAATCACCTTCCTGCCTACCAGATAGACGGAAGAAGAGGCGACATTATCCTGGCAGGGATCACCTTGCAAACAGACCTATTGATTAGCCAACTTCTTTACCTTTTCCAGCAGAAGTTCAGGTTCGTTGGTGGTGATGAAATCAGCTTTTCGCTCTAAAAGCCAGTCCATCATTTCTGGGGAGTTGACGGTCCAGGAATTAACGGTAAGCCCGAGTTGGTGGGCTTCTTCTATCCAGTGGGGGTTCTTCTTCAAGACGCTTTGGTTGTAATCAAACCCGTACAGCTTGTCTTTGGCCAGTTCGGCGGGGGCTTTCTCGCCGTTGAGGTACGCTACTTTAGCAGAGGGCTCCAGTTCCTGCACTTTCCGGCAGATGGCATAGTCAAAGCTGATGTAGTCTACCCAGCCCTGAGCGTTGTGTTTCTGCACCGTTTCCACCACTTTGCGCGCCAAGGCCTGGCCCCGCTCCTTGCTGATGGCGGAGGGTTTGATTTCCAGGATCAGCTTGGTTTTGTTCTGGTGGAGTCCCGCTTGCAGATACGCATCCAACGTGGGCAAATACTCGCCGTTAAGCAGCTTCAGTTTGGCTAGTTCTGCGGCAGGTGTCTTTTCAATGTGGATGCCGTTCACATCATGGTCATGGTGCACAAACAGTACTGAGTCTGAAGACATGTGTACGTCAAACTCACTGCCGGCACAGCCTAACCGGATGGCGTGCTGCAGGGCTCCAATGGAGTTTTCAGTTACCCCGGTGTTTTTCCAGGCACCCCGGTGTGCAATGACCCGGTTAGTGATAAACTCGTCTTTTACAATCCTAAAGGTATCCTGAATCGTGCTTTGCCCCTGTTCTACTGCCAAGACCACGTCTACCCATGGGTCAGAAATGGGTTTCTTGGCTTTCAGGGTATTGTCTTTGCCTAAGGTGAAGGTAGTAGCGGAAGTACCTACCAGCTTTACCTTTGCTTTACTCATCGCAGGGGGCAGAACTACCACCTGGCCCACTTGGGTTGAGCCGGGCTTAAAGGTAAAGTTAGAAAGCGTTATTTGCGATTGAGCCATGGCGTTGGCGTGTACCCCTAACAAGAAACAGAAAAGCAGCTTCCAGGGTGTTACGATTCTCATAGTCTGTTTGGTTAAAAGAGGTCTTACATACAGGGAAAGAATCTAAGCTTACCATGCCTAGGTTGAAAGAGGCACGGTAAGCTTAGATAGCCACCAGAGGTTAAGGCAGGCTTATTTCTCCCACCAAACCTTGGTATTAATGTCATCGCCACCCATCATTTCTACGGCTTTTCTGTAGTTCTCGGCGTTGTTGGTTTGCACCGTAGTAGGGTATCTGAAGCGAACGGGCACCACCCTGTTGTTCATCATGGCATTGGTGGTGGGAAGTACCGGTAAACCCGTGCGGCGGTATTCAAACCACTGCTGATAATCCACAAAGAACAACCCCAGGTACTTCTGCAACAGGATTTGTTCCAATGTACCATTGTACGCAGCGGCTGGATTGGTGAAATAATCTGCGGGCACCACAGCTCCCCACTGCTCAATTGCAGCCTTCACGCCTTTTTCATACGCGGCTTGGGTATCACCGGCCACTATGCCTTTCTGCGCCAGTTCAGCCTTGATAAACTCTACCTCAGCGTAAGGCATAATCACGGTAATCATGGGAGCGGTCACCAGGGCAACGTTGAAGGTGGAAGGAGCATAGTCAAACTGGGTATCACTTCCTTCGTAGCCGCTAGGAATTCCCTTGTACCCCACTTGCGTTCTACCATCTTTGGAGGTAGCCTGAGTAAAGAATTTAGCTCGGCGTGGATCATTCAGGGCGTTCAGGTGATCAATGAAGAAAGATGATGCCGCCCGACCCGTTCTAAAGTCAACTGCCCGCCCCCAAGGGGAAATCAATGGCGGAACCCCTGAGATCTGCAGAATGGCCGCATCTGCGTTGGACGTGAATACCGGAAACTGGGTGGGGTTGTTGAGGATCTCCGTCATCTTAGCCACGGCGTTCATCTCCGTTCTTTTGGAGACTCTAAGCAGTAACCGAAGCCGCAGCGAGTTGCAGAATTTCTTCCACTTAGCCACGTTGTTATGATACAAGATATCATCGCCGTAGATCATGGTTTTAGCCGGATCAAACTTTGCATTAGCGGCTTCCAAATCGGCTAAAATCCTAGTGTAGATAGACTGCTGCGTATCAAAGGCTGGATACAGAATCCCCTCATCGCCGCGCGAAGCCTCTACCATGGGTACATCGCCAAAACTATCCGTGAGCAGTGAATACACCCAGGCATTTAGCGTAAGCGCCACCGCCTCATAATTGGGGTCATTGGCTTTCACGGCCGCGGCCTGCATCTCCTTAATGTTGGTTAACCAACGGTAATAGGTGTTCCAGGTAGAGCTACCGGAGTTCTCATTGACATCATAGCGGTGAATACCGCCCGAAGCACTGGGGAAAGGAAGCGCCACTTGCATGAGGTCAAAGGTGAAGTCATCGGCCCGGTTGGCGTTGAAGCTGCTCATCTCATAAAGGATAGGGTTCAGCAAGGTACCTGGGCTGATTTGTTCAATGCGGTTAGGATCGGTGTTCACCTCTTCAAAATCATCGGTACAGGAGGTGTTGAGGGCACCAATGGCAAGGAGGAATACAAAGGTCTTCTTTATTGATAACATGATTCTTAGTTCTTTGGAAGAACCGCCGATAGACTGGGGAAGCTTACCGGCAGTTCTGAAAGGTTGAGTTGAAAACTAAACTGTGATTGGCTTAGAATTTAAGGGTCACGTTCATGCCCATGGTTCTGGTGGAAGGCATCTGGCCCATTTCAATACCCGGCATGATGTTGTTCCCGTTCAAGGCCGCCGTTTCGGGATCAAAAATTGGGAAGTCGGTGAGCATGGCCAGGTCACGGCCGTAGAGCGCAATGCTGGCGCCGTTGAAGAATCTGGTTCTGGCCAACAGCGATTGAGGTAGGTTGTACTCCAGACGAACTTCTCTCAGTTTCAGGTAGGAGGCGTCAAAGGAGTTGGACTCCACGTTGGCGCGACGGTAATACCGGGTGTAGTAGTCGGCGGGGTTTACTTTTTTGGTATTCTGCGTGTAGGTACCGTCACCGTTCAGCACCACGCCATCGCCAATGATGAATCCTTCCTCGCGGCCCATTAAGGTGTGTTCCAGCTTGCCTTGCTCAGACATCTTGTGGTGGGTCTGGGAGTAGATGATGCCGCCGTAAGAACCATCCAGCAAAAAGCTGAACCGGAAATTCTTGTAAGAGACCTCGTTCAGGAAACCACCTTTCCAGTCGGCGTAAGCGTTGCCAATGTACTGAACTTCGTCTGGGTAGGCGGGCAATCCGCTGTTGTCATACACAATTTGACCATCAGGGCTTCTGACAAACCCGAAGCCGTAGATGTCACCCGTGGTACCACCCACTTTGGCAATGATAGAGGCGTTGCCACCTACGCCCAACACCTGCTGGTCTTCAATACCATCGGCCAATCTCAAGACCTTGTTATCGTTTTTAGACCAGGTGACCGTTGATCTCCACTTGAAGTTGGCCAAATCAATGGGTTTGGCGTTCAAGACCAGTTCCAGGCCTTGGTTCCGTACTTTACCCGCGTTCAACACAGCCCGGGTATAGCCCGTGGTTGGGTCAACCGGAATCTCCAGAATCTGGTTTTTGGTGAAGTTTCTGTACACCGTGGCATCTAAGCCGATTCTGCCATTGAAGAGCATGAACTCCATGCCGGCCTCATAGCTGGTAGTGATCTCGGGCTTGAAGTTGATGTTGTGGAGCGTGGTAGGCACCGAGCCCGAACCGGCGAAATCGCTTTGACCATAGTATTTTCTGGTTCTGTACGGATCTGTGTCACTTCCCACCTGGGCGGCAGATACCCTTAGCTTGGCAAAAGAGATCTCCGTGGGCAGCCTGAACAGATCGGTTAAGATAAAGCTGGTACTGATGGACGGATAGAAGAAAGAGCTGTTCTGCACCGGCAGCGTGCTGGACCAGTCATTACGCGCGGTCAAATCCACAAAGATCTTGTCTTCATAAGAGAATGCAGCCAAGGCGTACAAGCTGTTCACTTCCCGGTTTCTGTGACGGGTAGTCATCATGGCGTTTCCTATCCCGTTTGACAGTTTGTATACCCCCGGAATCACTAATCCATCTACCACGCCATCCGTGGCACGGTACCGCTGGTTTCTGAGGTTACCCCCCACCGAGGTTCTCACGTCAATTTTGCTTCCTAACTGCTCTTTATAGGTCAGCAAGGCGTCTGTGTTGATCTCGTAATCAAAAATGTTCTGCTCCTTAAAGTAGCCATAAGGAAAGTTGGCCGTGTTGAAGGGGCGGCGCATGGCACGGTCCTCGGCAGTTAAATCAATACCAGAGCGCACCATGATGTCCAACTTGGGCGAGAACTCATAGATAGCCGCCAGGTTTCCCACCAAAGAATAGTTGTTCAGGGAGTTGGTCATCTCATAGGCAATCACATAGGGGTTGTCTATGAAGGAACTGAACGGGTGAATCTGCTGCACTTGCTCTTGCCCGGCTTTCCATCTTGGCTCATACCAAGCCAGATCCACGTTAGGGTTCTGAAAAATCATGAAGTAGGCAATGGACTGGTTGCTGTAGCCCGTGCCCGGCAGGTTATCACTCTTTTTGTTGGTGAAGTTGACTTTAGAGGAAAGCTTTAACCTTTTAGAGATGTTTTGGTTGATGCTCAAAGCGGCCGTTAAACGCTCAAAGCCAGTGTTAGGCATGATCCACTCGTTTTTGGTATGAGTGAGCGAAGCCCTTACGGACCCGTTCTCTCCCCCACCCTCTAAGGCCACGTTGTTGGTGAGGGTGTACCCGGTTCTGAAGAAACCTTTGATGTTGTCTTTGTAAGGTCTCCAAAGCTGTCTCTCCGCCGACTGCCCTTCACGGGTTGGATCATACTGGTAATAAGACTGACCATTGAATTTAGGCCCGAAGGCACTGCTGGTTCCCCCGGTGTTGGCTCCATCGGCCGAAGCGCCATACGAATAATAAGGCTCCCCGGCGGCATTGAAGGATTTACCCGTTCCCTGCCCATATTCATATTGGTAATCGGGCCATTTCAGGACATCGTTGAAGCTGATGTTTGTATTTACGGTAACTCCAATGCCCTTGTCTTTGCGACTTCCAGATTTAGTGGTGATGATCAAGGCACCGTTAGCGGCGCGGCTTCCGTAAAGGGCGGCGGCGCTTGGGCCTTTCAAGACGGTAATGCTTTCAATGTCGTTCGGGTTGATGTCGGCGATGCCGTTCCCGAAGTCTACCGGGATATCATTCCCGGAACCGGCTCCGTAGGCGTTGTCTACCCCAGAACTGGTTAAATCGCTGCTCATCGGCACCCCATCTAATACAATCAGGGCATTGTTCCCGCCCGGGTTCAGGGAGTTATCGCCACGTAAGCTGATACGGGTGGAGTTCACGGGGCCCGAACCCGGAGAAATCAAATTCAAACCAGCCACTTTCCCGGATAAAGCCTGCGCGAAGTTATTGGGCATGGCATCGGTCAAGGCTTCGCTCGTCACCGTTTGGGTAGCGTATCCCAGCGCTTTCTGCTCCCGCTTAATACCCAGAGCTGTTACCACTACTTCACTCAGTTGCTGGCTATCCTGCACCAGAGAGATAGAGACATTGGTTTCATTCTGGGCAAAGGTCCTTTTAAGCGAGGTATAACCCACAAACGAGAACACCACTTCTGCGCCCTTAGGTACCTGGATGGTAAAAGAACCGTCGGTGCTGGTGGCGCCCAGAGCCGTTCCGTTAGAAGTAATCACCACCCCAGGCATTGTACCCAGTTCTGCGGAAGTCACCGTACCAGAGATGCTCACCCGCTCGGTTTGCTGCGACGCCGGGTTTCCCGTGTTTTTTGCCAAAACGGCCATTAAACCAGTTTGACCGGTTGGGTTACTTTTTCTTTCTGGAAACGCCTGCACCAGTACATTGGCAGGTGCCTGCTGCATGTTTTCTGCTACTTTGGGAATGAGCAGCAGCCGCGCTTCAGTCATGGGCGCCAGCGCCAGCAACGAAAAGCCTAAAAGCATCTTCTTAGGCAATTGACTTTTACTTGGAGGAAGTAAAGGGTTTCTCATGGTTTAGTTGACGGTAAATTGAATTCGGACTGGGAGCGGGTGAGAAGCTTGAAAACCACCAGAACTGATGGAGTCATTGGGTGTACTTTTGAGTCTGTTCAGGAATCCATCGGTCTACTCTGTGTGCCCTGGCACCTCAAGCATAGACCGTTTTTTTCGCTGTTCAAAAGTAGTTTGTCCGGTTCTGAGACGCGGCAAATGAGGCGTTACCTTATTGTAAACCTTTCGTTACCGCAATGTTTAGAGGGGAATAGAGGCCTGTTTAAGAACCACTTTCAGGAAAACAGGCTGGAAGTGCAGGGCTGATTGGAGAGGATGATGCTTCTTAATTTGGATCTTTCCTGCAGAGGAAGAAGTAGACATTTCTGCGGGGAAAGAAGAGTACATTATCTGATCGTCCCCCTTTGAAGGGGGTAGGGGGATGACAAAGGCCATTGAAACACCCGATGACCTTTACTACAAAGCGGTGGCTTTAATGGGTTGAAAGCAAGGGCAACAACAAGGGATTGCCCCTACATTATTCTCGGAAATGCGTGTGATCAGCAGGTATAATATTCAAAGGGGGACGCAATGCGTGGGCACTCTGGACAGACAACCCTTAAAAGCAGAAAGCCCTGCCACCTTTTCAGGCGCAGGGCTTAAAGACAACACACAACACTAATTAAACAAACTATAAACCAAGCTAAAATGGCTTTTACACAAACATGTTCAGGAAGTCCTGCTTGCCATTGAGATACTCGTAAGCGAAGCCTTCTTCCAGCATCCGGAGCTTGATGTTCTCCACATCGTGCGGGCGTTTCACTTCCACGCCAATAAACACCGGACCTTTCTCCTTGTTGTTTTTCTTGATGTACTGGAAATGGATGATGTCGTCCTCGGGATCCAGCACGCGGTTCACGAAGGTGCGCAGGGCACCCGGTTTTTGGTTGAAGGTCACCATGAAATAGTGCTTCAGGCCCTGGTGCTGCATGGCGCGCTCCTTGATGTCCTCCATGCGGGTGATGTCATTGTTGCTGCCGCTGATCACGCAGACCACGTGCTTGCCTTTGATCTCCTCCGCGAAAGATTTCAGGGCCGAAATGCTCAAGGTTCCGGCAGGTTCCAGCACCACGCCTTCCTCGTTGTACATCTTCAGGATGTCTTCGCAGATCTGGCCCTCAGGCACCAACACCACCTCATCCAGCAACTCGCGGCAGATCTCGAACGTGAGCTCACCCGGACACTTCACCGCCGCACCGTCCACAAAAGAATCAATGGTTTCCAGCCGCTGGCGCTTTTTCTCCTTGATGGAATTATACATGGAGGGTGCGCCCATGGGCTGCACGCCAATCAACTTGGTTTGCGGGCTCAATTGCTTAAACACGCTGGAAACGCCTGAGGCCAGTCCTCCCCCCCCGATGGGCATGAACAGGTAATCAATCCCGAAATCAGCATCCTTGAAGATCTCAAGCCCCACGGTGGCCTGCCCTTCCACAATGGCCAGGTCATCGAACGGCGGGATAAAGGCACTGCCCCGCTCATCGCAGAATTCTTTGGCGGCCTTAAAGGTATCGTCATAGGTGGCACCGGTGAGCACCACTTCCACCATGTCCTTCCCGAAAAGGCGCACTTTGTTCACCTTCTGGGCCGGCGTTTGGGCGGGCATGAAGATGTATCCTTTTATCCCCAGAAGCTGGCAGGCATAAGCCACTCCCTGGGCGTGGTTCCCCGCGCTGGAGCAGACAATTTCCTTTTCCCTTTCGGCGGACGTTAAAGACAAAATCTTGTTATAAGCCCCTCTTATTTTATAGGAACGTACAATCTGCAGGTCCTCGCGCTTGAGGTAAATATCGGCACCATAGGTTTGGGAAAGCCACAGGTTCTTCATCAAGGGCGTCTTGTAAATGACTCCTTTCAGGTTCTTGGCGGCTTTCTCTACGTTCCCTAGGGCAACTATGGTGTCGGGGGCGGTGGTCTCTTTCTGCATGATGTATGAACTATAATGGAAGGGTTGAACATTTCCTGTTTCGGGCCTGCTTTGTTAAAAACAGACCCGAAACGGCATCCCTTCCTTCCCCTGAAAAGGGATTGGTTGACTATCTACCTGAACGGAGCTTCCGCACGGTGGCACCGGTTTGCCACAGCTCTGACTCTCTTACTTCTTTCAGTTCTTCTTCTAGTTCCTGACGGTAACCCGGCGTAGAACCCCGCTGGATGGTACGGGCGGCTTCTTTGCCAGAGGCCACGCTGTCATACAGGTCATTCAATACCGGCAACGTTGCCTCTCTGAATTTTCCTTTCCAATCCAGGGCACCGCGCTGGGCCGTTACGGAGCAGTTGCTGAACATCCAGTCCATGCCGTTCTCGCCTACCAGCGGCACTAAGCTTTGGGTCAGTTCTTCCACAGTCTCGTTGAAGGCCTCAGAAGGAGAGTGACCGCGCTGACGCAGCACCTGGTACTGGGCCTCGATGATACCGGCCAGGGCACCCATCAACACCCCGCGCTCGCCGGTCAAGTCTGAGTACACCTCTTTTTTGAAATCGGTCTCGAACAGGTAGCCTGAACCTACCCCGATGCCCATGGCAATGGCTTTCTCGTAGGCTTTGCCGGTGGCATCCTGGAACACCGCGAACGAAGAGTTCAATCCGCCGCCTTCCAGGAACAGGCGACGCAGGCTGGTACCGCTGCCTTTGGGGGCCACTAAGATCACGTCCACATCGGCGGGTGGGATAATGTTGGTCTGCTCCTTGAAGGTGATCCCGAAACCGTGCGAGAAGTAAAGCGTTTTGCCAGGCTTCAGTCTTTCCTTGATGGTAGGCCACACCGCAATCTGACCCGCATCTGACAACAGGTTGCAGATAATGGTGCCGCGCTCCACCGCCTCTTCAATAGAGAACAGGGTTTCGCCTGGTACCCAACCGTCTTGTTTCGCTTTCTCCCAGGAAGCAGAATCCTGCCGTTGACCCACAATCACGTTAAAGCCGTTGTCACGCATGTTCAGGGCCTGACCTGGTCCTTGCACGCCGTAGCCAATCACAGCGATTACTTCGTTTTTCAGAGTTTCCTGGGCTTTTGCCAACGGATATTCTTCGCGGGTCACAACGGTTTCTTCTACACCGCCGAAATTGATCTTTGCCATTTTGTTAGTTAATATGGGTTATGATTTGATTTACATTTCTGGGGTTTTAGCCCCAATTTGTAGAAAAGAGGGCTAAAGCAGCATTCATACTCTCTGGCCTCAGCAACTGCTGCTGCCAGCTTTGGTTTACATGGTGAATACCTTGTCGCGGCTGTTCAGGAACTCATTTTCGATGGCTTCCTGTCCAGGCTCTGCGCGCTCAAACTCCCGCAGTTTTCGGTTGAAGCCGTCACTGCCTTTGATGATGGCAATGCGGGCACTGCGCACAAACTCTATCAATCCGAAGGGCTGTAAGACTTTAATCAGGTTGTCAGTTTCTTCGCGGTGGCCTGTGGTTTCAAAAACAGTGTAGTCCTTGCGGATCACCACGGCGCGGGCCCCGTTTTCGCGGAGCAGGCGTTCCACTTTGGCTTTCTCAGCGATGATGTCGGTGGGCACTTTGTAGAGGGCCATTTCCTGCCAGATCACGTCTTCGTTCGTGTTGAAGTACACCTTGAGCACCTCCACCTGCTTTTCAATCTGCCGGGCAATTTTGCTCACTACTTCCTCGGTTTCGTTGATCACGATGTTGAAGCGGTGGATGCCTTCAATCTCACTAGGCGACACGTTAAGGCTGTCTATGTTAATCTTGCGGCGCGTGAAAATCATGGCGATGCGGTTCAGCAACCCCACATGGTTCTCGGTGTACACCGTAATGTTATATTCCTGCTTTTCAATGGGCGCTTGCTCAGGCATAGTCTTTTCGTTTAGCACCGTTATTTCAATCTGATTTCGCTCACGCTGCAGCCCTGCGGCACCATGGGGAACACGTTGTTCTCTTTGGTTACCATCACCTCCAAAAGAAAGGAACCGGGGTGTGCCAGCATTTCTTTCAAGGCATCGGTGAGGTCAACACGTTCGTTCACACTGCGACCCGAGATGCCGTAGCCTTTGGCCACCTGCACGTAGTCGGGGCTTTGGATGTCCACGAAGGAGTAGCGGCGCTCATGGAAAAGCTCCTGCCACTGCCGCACCATGCCCAGGAACTGGTTGTTTAGGATCATGATTTTCACGTCCACGCCGCTCTGCATGATGGTGCCCAGCTCCTGAATGGTCATCTGGATACCACCATCCCCGATTACCGCCACCACGGTTCTTTCCGGTGCCCCGAACTTGGCGCCAATGGCGGCCGGTAAGGCAAAGCCCATGGTCCCCAACCCACCGCTGGTAATGTTGCTGCGGGTGTGGTTCAGTTTGGCGTAGCGGCAGGCCACCATCTGGTGTTGCCCCACGTCGGTAACAATGATGGCTTCGCCGTTGGTAAGTTCGTTTAGTTGCTGGATCACCTCGCCCATGGTCATCTCCCCGGCGCTCGGGAACAGTTCCTCCCGGATGACTGCATCAATTTCTTTCTGCTCAAACTCCCGGAACTTGGCCAGCCACTCGGTGTGCTGTTTTTGTTCCACCAGTTGGGTCAGCAGCGGCAACGTTTCTTTGCAGTCGCCCCACACCGGCACGGTGGTTTTCACGTTTTTGTCAATCTCGGCGGGGTCAATGTCCAGGTGGATGATCTTGGCTTGCTTGGCGTATTTGTCCAACCGACCGGTCACGCGGTCATCGAAGCGCATGCCGATGGCGATGAGTACATCGCACTCATTTGTCATCACGTTGGGGCCGTAGTTTCCGTGCATGCCCAGCATGCCCACGTTCAGCGGATGGTCACTTGGCAAAGCGCCCGCGCCCATGATGGTCCAGGCGGCCGGGATGCCGGATTTCTCCAGAAAAGCTTTGAACTCCTGCTCCGCTGAACCCAGCATCACACCCTGGCCCCACAGCACGAAAGGCTTTTTGGCGCTGTTGATCAGTTCGGCGGCGCGTTCTATATATTCTTTCCGCACAATTGGCTTTGGCCGGTAGCTGCGGATATGCACGCATCTTTCATAGCCCTGAAAAGCAAATTTCTGCAACTGGGCATTCTTGGTAATGTCAATCAACACCGGACCGGGCCGACCGGTGCTGGCAATGTGAAACGCCTTGGCCAATACCGCCGGGATCTCGGTGGCATCGGTTACCTGGTAGTTCCACTTGGTCACCGGGGTGGTGATACCAATCACATCGGCTTCCTGGAACGCATCGGTACCCAACAAGTGCGCGAACACCTGGCCCGTGATGCAGACCAGCGGCGTGCTGTCAATGAGGGCATCGGCGAGGCCGGTGATCAGGTTTGTGGCGCCAGGACCGCTGGTAGCGAACACCACGCCTACCTTGCCTGAAGCACGGGCATAGCCTTGGCCTGCGTGGATGCCACCTTGTTCGTGGCGTACCAGCACGTGCTGCATGTTACCGGGAAAATCGAACAGGGCATCATAGATAGGCATGATGGCCCCACCGGGATAGCCGAAGATCGTGTCCACCCCTTCCACGGAAAGGGCGTGCAGCAGCGCCTGACTGCCGCTGATCATGGTGTCTGTTTCAGGCAAGGCTGGGGCTTGTTTCTCTTGCGTTAACATAGGCTTCTTCCTGTAAATCGGTGATACAACCGTGGCTGGCATCACTTACTGTTCTGATATATTTCAAAAGCACTCCTCCCTGCACGTTGGGCTGGGGTCTTTGCCATTGGCTTCTTCTAAGGGATAACTCAGCCTCGTCTACCTGTACATCCATGGTATTGGTGGTAGCATCCAGCACAATCCAGTCACCGTCTTCTACCAAGGCAATCGTTCCACCGTCGTAGGCCTCGGGGCAGACGTGCCCGATGACGAAACCGTGCGTACCTCCAGAGAACCTTCCGTCGGTAATCAAGGCTACTTTATCGCCTAGACCAGCGCCCATGATGGCCGAGGTGGGTTTCAGCATTTCCGGCATGCCGGGTCCTCCTTTTGGCCCTACGTAGCGAATGACCACTACCTGGCCGGGCTGGATCTTGCCAAGGGTAATGCCTTCGTTCAGTTCTTCTTCTGAGTTGAAGACAATGGCGGGTCCTTCAAACCGCAGGCCTTCTTTTCCGGAGATTTTGGCTACCGCGCCTTTGCTGGCCAGGTTGCCATACAAGATTTGGATATGGCCGTCTGCTTTGATTGGGTTGGAAAGCGGTCTCAACAGGTCCTGTTCCTCGCCCAAAGGTTTCATGTCTGCCAAGTTTTCGGCAAGTGTTTTACCAGTAACCGTCTTTAAATCGCCTTTGAGCAAACCGGCTTCCAACAAGGTCTTCTGCACGGCGGGCACTCCCCCTAAAGCGGAAAGGTCTTCCATCAGGTATTTGCCACTTGGTTTTAGGTCGGCGAGTACCGGAACCCGGTTGCTGACCTCCTGGAAATCTTCCATGGTCAGTTTCACCCCTGCGGCATGGGCAATGGCAATCAAGTGCAAAACGGCGTTGGTGGAACCGCCTAATACGGTAATCATGACTAGGGCATTCTCAAAAGCCTCGCGCACCAGGATGTCGCGGGGTTTGATGTCTTTTTCTAATAATTGCAGGATAAACGCCCCGGTATCCATGGCTTCCTGGTTTTTCTCGGCGCTCACCGCCGTGGAGGAAGACGAGAAAGGAAGGCTCATGCCCAGGGTCTCAATGGCGGCGGCCATGGTATTGGCGGTATACATACCCCCACAGGCACCCGGACCCGGACACGCGTTGCGGATGATACCCCGGTAGTCTTCGTCTGAGATGGCGCCGTTCAGTTTTTTACCGTAAGCCTCAAAGCAGGACACAATGTTCAGTTTCTGGCCTTTGTACTCCCCACCTTTGATGGTACCACCGTACACCATCAGCGACGGGCGGTTCAGACGCGCCATGGCAATCAACGCACCCGGCATGTTTTTGTCGCAGCCTACCACAGTAGCTACGGCGTCATAGTAATGGGCTCCGGCCATGGCTTCAATGGAATCAGCGATCAGCTCTCTGGAGACGAGGGAGAAACGCATTCCGGCGTTGCCATTGGTGATTCCGTCACTCACGCCAATGGTGTTGAAGCGGAGCCCTACCATGCCATTGGCCTGCACGCCCATTTTCACGGCATCGGCCAAACCATTGAGGTGCATGTTACAGGTGTTTCCCTCAAAGCCCGTAGAGCAGATGCCCACAAACGGTTTGCGCAGATCTGCTTCTGGGATACCAGACCCAATGAGCATGGCCTGAGAGGCCGGAAGGCTATCGTCTTTGGTGTAGATGCTGCTGTATTTATTTAAAGCCATGGTTCGTAATGCAGTGTTTCTAAGGTGTTTTTGCAAAAAAAGAGCCTTTCTACCGGGTGGTTAGAAAGGCTCCAAAAGATTGTAAGAGGCCGTTCCTACCCACCTTGCGGCAGAGGAATAATGACGAAAAGAAGAATAAACGACCGTTGTCGCATCTGCTGTCTTGTTCTGTTTCAGGCTTGTTTTCTGAAAAACGGGCCTGAAACGAGTTGTTCTTAAATGATGGTGCTTAACCCTATCTCCAGGTTTTTCAGGTGCCGAAAACACTCGCCGCCTTCCTGCACGTAGTCAGCGATGAAACCGCCCACCTGCTCGGTGGTGAAAGGGTTTTCCTTGTTCAGTTCCGGGGTCAGTACGTTTCTTCTCAGGGCGTATTCCACGCCTTCTTTCACCAGGTTCGCTTCGTCCTGCAACCCGAAATGCTCCAGCATTAAGGACACAGAAAGAATAGTAGCGATGGGGTTAGCGATGCCTTTGCCCTTGGCCTGCGGAAAAGAACCATGGATGGGCTCAAACAAAGCTGCCGTCTCTCCAACTGAAGCAGAGGGCAGTAAGCCTAAAGAACCGGCAATCACCGAGGCTTCGTCTGAAATAATATCGCCGAACATGTTCTCGGTCAGGATCACATCAAACTGTCTCGGGTTCAAGATCATCTGCATGGCGGCATTGTCCACGAACAGGTACTCCACCTCCACGGACGGATACTCCGGGGCAATCTGTTGTACCACTTCGCGCCACAGACGGGAAGTTTCCAGCACATTGGCTTTGTCTATCAGCGTAAGTTTGTTCCGGCGGGTTGTGGCCGCCTGGAACGCCAGATGCGCAATGCGCGCGATCTCTTCTGTAGAGTAAAAGCAGTTGTCAAACGCGCCATCCTGGGTGCGGCCTTTCTCCCCGAAGTAAATGCCACCGGTCAGCTCACGGTAAATCACCATGTCTACGCCTGAAATGCGGTCACTTTTCAGCGGAGAATGCGCGACAAGTACATCATAAGCCGTCACCGGACGGATGTTGGCGTACAGGCCCAAAGATTTACGAAGGCGCAACAAACCCTGCTCCGGCCGTACTTTGGCGGCCGGGTTGTTGTCATACTTAGGATCACCGATGGCGCCTAACAAAATGGCGTCTGCCTCAAAACAAGCTTGTAGGGTGGATTCAGGAAGGGGGTTGCCGGTGGCATCTATGGCGCAAGCGCCCATCAACTGCACATCCAGTTCAAATTCATGCCCGAAGCGCTCAGAAACGGTTTCTAATACTTTGAGGGCCTCGGCACATACTTCTGGTCCAATTCCGTCGCCGGGGAGAACGGCTATCTTCTTACTTAATACGCCCATGGTCTACTCTTTTCGTATTGTTCTATTGCGTCTTTCTGATTCACTAAATAATCAATGTCATCGTAGCCATTGATCAGGCACTCTTTTTTGTAGGCGTCAATCTCAAACGGGATCTTTTCCTCCAAAGGGGGTACCTGTAATTCCTGTTTCACCAGGTCAACCACCAGGGTGGTTTGCGGGTCTTCTTCAATCTGGCCCAACAATCTTGCCAAAACTTCATCTGAGACCTGCAGCGGCAATAAGCCGTTGTTCAGCGCGTTGCCTTTGAAAATATCAGCAAAGAAGCTGGAAATCACAACTTTGAACCCAGCATCATAAATAGCCCAGGCGGCATGCTCCCGGCTACTGCCGCACCCGAAGTTCTTGCCGGCCACCAGAATCTGCCCGCTGTAACGGCCGGTGTTCAGCACGAAATCCGCTTTGGGCTGACCGGCGTTATCAAAGCGCCAGTCGCGGAATAAATTCTCTCCGAAGCCTTCGCGCGAAGTAGCCTTCAGGAAGCGGGCCGGAATAATCTGATCGGTATCTATATTCTCAATCGGGAGCGGAACCGCCGTGGATTGAAGTATCTCAAACTTTTCCATTAGTTCAGGTATTGGGTAATGTCTACAATCTTGCCTTCCACAGCCGTGATGGCCGCTACCAACGGACTGGCCAGCAAGGTGCGGGAACCTGGTCCCTGACGGCCTTCAAAGTTGCGGTTAGAGGTAGACACGCAGTAAGCACCCGCCGGAATCTTGTCTTCGTTCATGGCCAGACAAGCGCTGCAACCAGGTTCACGAAGTTCAAAACCAGCCTCGGCCAGCACTTTGTCAATGCCCTCTTCAATGGCTTGTTTTTCCACGTGTTTGGAACCCGGTACAATGATGGCCTCCACGTTGGGGGCTTTATGCTTGCCTTTTACAAAATTGGCTACCTGGCGCAAATCCTCAATGCGCGAATTAGTGCATGACCCGATGAACACGTACTGGATTTCCTTTCCTAACAGCGACTCGCCCGGCTGGAAGCCCATGTAATTCAAAGACTTGGCATAGCTGGCTGCTTCGCTGGCCGGAATATCCGTGGGGATTACGGCGTCAATGGCCATGCCCATGCCCGGATTGGTCCCGAAGGTGATCATTGGGGCGATGTCCTGCGCATCAAAGAAGAATTCCTTATCGAAGGCAGCATCCTCGTCGGTGTACAGGGTGGACCAGTAATCAACGGCTTGCTCCCACCGCTCGCCCTGTGGCGCGAACGGACGGTCTTTCAGGTAAGCAAACGTGGTTTGGTCCGGCGCTATCATGCCGCCCCGGGCACCCATCTCAATACTCATGTTGCAGACCGTCATGCGGCCTTCCATGCTCAACGCCCGGAAGGCACTGCCGGCGTACTCTACAAAGTACCCGGTAGCTCCGCCGGTTCCCAGTTTGGAGATCACGTACAGGATCACGTCTTTGGCGGTAACCCCGTTTTTTACTTCGCCTTCAACAGTTATGCGCATGCTTTTGGGTTTGCTCAACAGCAAGCACTGCGAAGCCATTACCTGCGCCACCTGGCTGGTGCCAATCCCGAAGGCAATGGCTCCGAAGGCTCCGTGTGTGGATGTGTGGCTATCGCCGCACACGATGGTCATGCCGGGTTGGGTTAAACCTAACTCCGGCCCGATCACGTGTACAATGCCTTGGTTTTCGTGGCCCAGGCCGTACAGCTCAATGTCGTACTTGGCGCAGTTCTCAGAAAGCTTGTCTACCTGGAACCTGGAAAGGGGCTCGGCAATGGGTAGATGCTGATTTTTGGTGGGTACGTTATGATCGGCGGTTGCCACTATTTGCTCTTTGCGGAACAGGGGCAAACCACGGTGTTCAATCTCGTCAAATGCTTGCGGGCTGGTTACCTCGTGGATGAGATGACGGTCAATGTAAAACACGTCTAACCCACCTCCAGGAATGGATTTCACCACGTGGGCAGCCCAAATCTTATCTAATAATGTCTTTGCCATTGTTGTTTCGTGTACTCTATTTACAACCTGGTGGGGCAAGTGCTATTTCCTCTATCTGTTGTTTCTACCGCTCGCCCACAAGTTCCTTTCAGGGTTACACCCACAAGTTCCTTTCAGGGTTCCAGGAAAGGGTTTTTAATTCGCAGAAACCAAATTATCCTGCTCCACCATCAAATGGAGGTCTTCATCTATTACTTCTTTTTTCTTGTCTGCCACCGCCAGGAAGGAAGAATAAGCCTTGTCTAAGGCTTCTTTCTCCAGGGCATAGCCTAGTTTTTGCATCCGGTAAGCCAAAGCTGCTCTGCCTGAGCGGGCGGTTAACACAATGGAGGAATCCTCGGCGCCTACTTCTTTGGGATCAATAATCTCATAAGTTTCGCGGTGCTTGATGACGCCGTCCTGGTGGATGCCGCTGGAATGCGCAAAGGCGTTAGCGCCCACTATGGCTTTATTAGGTTGTACCTGCATGCGCATCATGTGCGAGACTAAGTGTGAGGTCTCGGTGAGCAGACGCGTGTTCACGCTGGTGTCCAGGTTCAGGTACGGGTGTTGGCGTAAAATCATGACGACTTCCTCCAGTGCGGTGTTTCCGGCACGCTCCCCTACCCCGTTGATGGTACACTCAATCTGCCGGGCTCCGTTGATAACCCCGGAGATGGAATTGGCGGTAGCCAAACCCAAATCATTGTGGCAATGCGTGGAAAGCGTCACGTTCTGAACCCCGCGCACGTTTTCATACAAGTATTTGATTTTCGCCCCATATTCTTCCGGCAGGCAGTAGCCAGTGGTATCGGGTATGTTCAGGACGGTGGCACCGGCTTTAATGGCCGCTTCGCAGACCATGGCCAAAAACTCATTGTCGGTGCGGCCGGCGTCTTCGGCGTAGAACTCCACATCTTCCACAAAGCTTTTCGCTAATTTCACGGCGGCCACAGCGCGTTCCACCACATCGGCCTGGGTGGTGCGCAGCTTAAATTTCACGTGCGACTCAGAAGTGCCTATTCCGGTATGGATTCTGGGGTAACGGGCCGCTTTCAAGGCCTCGGCGGCTACCCTGATGTCGTTTTCCACGGCGCGGGTAAGCCCGCAGACGGTGGCGTCCTTGGTTTGGGCCGCAATTGCGCGAATCGCCTCATAATCGCCAGGGCTGGACACCGGAAAGCCCGCCTCAATCACGTTCACGCCCAGAAGCTCCAGTTGCCGCGCAATGACCAACTTCTCCTCCATGTTCAACTTGCAACCGGGCACTTGCTCGCCATCGCGCAACGTTGTATCAAATATTTGTATCTTCTGAGCTGACATCGTTATTTTGGCTACTTATTCTTTACAAAGAAGCACGTACTTATACTGAACCGAAAAACTATTTTTGCCTGATCTACTATTTCTAAGCCACTCTTTTTTATTTATATCAATCTGAAAATCAATATTTTAACTCTCTTTCGCTTACAATGCCTAACCAAAATATTGACCCTATTTTTCAATTGATAAAATCGCTTACTCCTTCAGAAAAGAGGCACTTCCGGCTTTTTACCAACAAAAGCGGCTCCAGCGAGGACCTTAAGTTTCTGCAGCTCTTTGATGCCCTGGACCAGCAGGAAACCCTGAACGAGGAGAAAGTTCTGAAGCAGGTGCCCAGCATCAAGAAGGCGCAGCTAGCCAACCTGAAGAACAACCTCTATAAGCACCTGCTTTCCAGCCTCCGGACGTTTCATGCGCCCCAGAACCTGGACATTCAATTGCACGAGCAACTGGATTACGCGCGGGTTCTTTATAATAAAGGCTTCTACCAGCAGAGCCTGAAAATGCTGGACAAGGTGAAAGTGGCAGCGCTGGAGTATGAGTTACCGCACATCGCACTCACGGCCATTGACTTTGAGAAGCTGATTGAGAGCCAATACATCACCCGCAGCCTGAGCGGCCGGGCCGAGAGCCTGACCCAGGAGGCTACCGCCGTGTCCACGCACATTTCTCAGATGCACCGGTTGTCTAATGTGGCGTTACGTCTGTATGGGCTGTACCTGAAAGTGGGTTTGGCCCGGAACCAGGAAGACTACAATTCCATTTCGGGCTTCTTTCGGGAAAACCTACCCGAAACGGACCTCCGCCGTGCGGGGTTTTATGAAAAGCTGTATTACCACCAATCGCATGTGTGGTATTACCTCATGACCCAGGATTTCAAGAACTGTTACCGCGCCGCTCAGAAGTGGGTAGATTTGTTTGACGAGTACCCGCACATGAAGGAGCGGCGGCAAGTGCTGTACATCAAGGGCATGCACAACCTGCTCAATTCGCTGTACAACATCCTGTACCATTCAAAATTTGTGAAGGTGCTACAGCAATTGGAAGACTTTGCCGCAGACCCCGCTCGCCGGTCAAACCCCAACGTAGACACGCTGCTGTTTCTTTACATCTACACCAATAAGATCAACGGCTATTTTCTGGAAGGCAAGTTCACGGAGGGCTTGCAGGTGATTCCAGGGGTCCTCAAGAACCTGGAAGGCTTTCAGGCCCAGCTGGACCCGCACCGCATGCTGGTCTTCTACTACAAAATTGCCAGCCTCTACTTTGGCTCAGGCGATTTCAAAAAGGCCATTGAGTACCTGAATAAAGTCATTCATCACCAGAACACCAGCCTGCGCGAAGACCTGCAGTGCTTCGCGCGTATCCTGAACCTGATTGCCCACTACGAAGCCGGTTACGATGACGACACCCTGGATTACCAGATCCGGACGGTGTACCATTTCCTGGGCAAAATGGACAACCAGCAGCAAATGCAGGTAGAGATTTTCAAGTTCCTGCGCTCTGTTGGTAACATTGCGCCTTACCAATTGAAGGATGCCTTCATTACCCTTAAAGAAAAGCTGATTGCCATTTCCCAAAACCCCTACGAACGCCGACCTTTTATGTATCTGGACATCATCTCATGGCTGGAAAGCAAAATTGAGAACGTACCCGTGCAGGAGATCATGCGCCGGAAGGCAGGCAGATTGAAGTAAGATAAGCAGCGAGTTTTAGACCTATTTTTAGGAAAGTGGACCTGAAAAGGTTTGATGTTGTTTTCCTTGATGAATAGGAAATAGTATATAGTATATTCGACAGTCCAGTTACGGTTATCCGTCGATTGAGACAGTGAACCGTATGTTTAGATAGAAATATGCTTGATAACTGTGGGTGTTCCGTTTATCCGGTAGTTGAGAGCAATTGAAATATGAAAAACTTACTAATCCTTATTTTTGCTCTTTCCTGCACTTACTCCTTCGGATGCAGTTGCGCAACACCAAGAACCAAGGAAGAAATAACAAGAATGATTAATAATGCCGACATAGTTGTAGAAGGTACTCCTCTTTCGGTAATTGATAAAAATAAAGTTTTGAGAGAAAGTGGGAACTTAAAGAAAGAAGGAACCAACATATTGTTTAGTGTCACTTCAGTTATCAAAGGTGACTTGAATCAGAAGGTTATAGCCCTAAACCAATGGGGGTTGGGGAATTGCACAGAGCTATACAAAATGGGCAATCAATATTTCATCTTTGGTTATGAGGTCAAAGGATTTCGCAGCAAAAAGAAGGAATATAATAGCAAAATAAAATCTAATAATACTCCACCACCACTGCCTGGAGAAAAAATTGACAAGAATGGAATACTCACAACTTTGAATTACGACAAAGAAGAAACTGATTATTGGGGAAAAATATTAAAAAATTACAGAGTATTTACAACAAGTTCTTGTTCAACTTTTCATCCAGATTCAGAATTCACAAAAACAGTTAAAAAACAACAACTCTCAACAAGAGCTAAAAAGCATTAAAACGCTTTTTAGCAAAACGTTGGCAGTAACCAATAAAATACAAAGTATAAAATGAAGAAAGAAAAGATTAGCAGTGGCTTTGCCGTTTTGGCGCATGCTATGGTGCTACTTTTCTTTATTCCTTTATGCTTGTTCTTGCTTTATATTATCATTACCAAAAACCTCAGTTTAGAAGGGATAGGATTCCTGTCAGCTTTCTTCATCCCAAGTATTCTTATTGTAAGATATGCTTTCTCTTATGCCGACTTGTACTTGGAAGGTAATACTTTAATAGTTAAAAAATTGTTTGGTGTAAAGGTTAAACCAATAGCCGAGTATAAAACAGTAGAAGAAGCTATTATGCCTTTGAAATATTGTCTTAAATTTCAAGACGGCAGTAAAGCGTATTTTGCCCTAACCAGTTCAAGCAAGTTTCGACACATTTTAAGTTTAGACCCTGATAAGGCTTTATTGGAACTAAGGTTGAAGTTTCAGGAATTAAAGCAGGAATATTCAATTAGAAAATAAAAGAATGGCAACTGCCAACAAGGTATAAACATTATGCTTCGGTCGACGGCCTCGCACGTTTTGTATACGAGACCGTTGGCAGGATTACATGCAATAAGTATTAGCAAATAAAAAGAACTACCCACAATAATAATTTGAACGCTTAATATATTATTAATCATTAATCCAACCACAGACGGCGTCTGGAACCTATTTTTGAAGTTCAAACTAACCACCCCCTTCTTATGCGGAGCAGCATGAATTATTTGGTTGCCTTATGTCTTTTAATTTCAACCAATGTCTTTTCACAAAACAGGATTGAGAAGTTACCCCTTGAAAAATCCCTCAACCATGGAAAATCGGTAGCAGTCTTCGGCGGCTCTGTTTCTGTGATTCCTGAAAGTGATAGCGCCAAGAATATGTGGCAAAAATCCTTAGGAATGGCCATTACAAATTACGGTGTTTCTGGTGCTGGCTTTTCTTCCTTACAGGGAAAATCTATTCAAAAGCAGGTAGATGAGGCCGGGGTATTTGACATCTATATCCTCTGGGCTTCGACGAATGATTATACAAACCATAGGGACATTGGATCTTACACAGACTATACCGAATTTGATGGTTATGACAAGAAGAAATTATCCACCCAGGCAGGAGGGATTAACTACTGCATTAAAAGGATCTATGAGATAAACCCTCGTGCAATCATTTACTTCTTCACCTCAAGCAAAGCCTTCAATGATCGGGGTGGATATGATCCGTCTCATGCAAAGGGGATGAACGATTATGTTGAGATGCAAAAGAAAATCTGCTCGCTTCACGGAATTCCTGTTCTTGACCAGTTCCTTTTGGGCGGCTTTAATATCTACAACAAGCATTTATATTACCGCGACACAATCCATATGAATGCACTAGGATATAAAAAACTGGGCGAACTACAGGTATCGTTCCTTGCTTTCCCTTAGTTAGTTATGCTTTGAATTTACTAGCAGATAAAGCCTTTCACACGACAGTGTATTTAGTTAATAACCCAAGATAGCTGTAGTCATAGAGGTAATATCTTTTTGTAATTTAGCAGAACTGAAGCCCGGAGCCTGCTATTATTTTCACCTTTAGCTTTAGCGTACATTGATTAGTAATATGAATCAAGAAGGGTTTCTATTACAACTTTTTACGGAAGGAAAAAACAAAGAAATTTGCAATGAATTTAGCCTTCCGAACACCCTAATTTTTATTCTTCTCCGCTGGCTCTAAAAATGAATTTTTAAATAAAACGACTGTGGCTTAGAGGAGACACCTCTAAGCCACAGTCGTTTTATTTAGAATAGAAGCCTGAACAAGGCTTCGCAGTTTATCTCTTCCTCGCTTTTTTAGCCTGTTTTCCCTTTTTCAGAGCCATTTCATTGTCATCCAATTCCTGACCAAAATCAGGCATGCCGTCTTTCGTCCATCTCAGCACCCGGGCACGGGTGTGGCGGTTGGGGTCGTACAGGGGTTCGCCGTTGATTTCTTTGTAGTCGCGGGCATGGTAAATCATCACGTCGGTTTTGCCGTCTTCGGCCACAATGAAGCTGTTGTGTCCCGGGCCGAAGCGCTTGAGGCGTTCATTTGTGTAGAAAACCGGCTCGGGTAACTTGTGCCAGGAGGCAGTATCCAGCAGGTCGGCACTCTCCTCTGCCCAAAGCAGTCCGAGGGCGTAGTTCGCATCGGTGGCGCTAGCTGAGAAGGTCACGAATACTTTCCCGTTCCGGATGATCACGGCCGGAGCCTCGTTCACCCGGTGCCCTTGTGTTTCCCAGGCATGTTCTGGGCTGGAGATCACCACCTGTTTGTCATCCAGGGTGGTTGGGCTGGTCATTCTAGCGATAAAAAGGCTGGTGTTCGTCAACTTGGCCGGAGCCCGGTCCACCCAAATCATGTACCGTTGGCCCTTATGTTCAAAAGTGGTAGCGTCCAGGGTGAACTGGTTCGGGCTGCTTACAATCTCCCCTTCCTCTTTCCATTCGCCCTTCGTAGGATCTGCTGAGGCATTGGACAAGGCATATTTGCGGATGGCCCATTTATCCTCCACCGATCCGGCGGCAAAGTAGATGTACCATTTCCCGTTTATTTGATGCAGTTCAGGCGCCCAGATGTGGTTGCCCATGGCCCCTTTCTCGTGCTTGCGCCATACCACCACCGGTTGCGCCTCCTTTATGCCATTGATGGTGTTTGACCTCCGGATCTCCAACCGGTCATACTCCGGCACAGTGGCCACAAAGTAGTAGGTGCCATCGGTGGTTTTCCAGACATGCGGGTCTGCCCGTTGCACCGCCAAGGGGTTGTTGAATTGGTTTTTCTTCAGCTTTTGCGCATTTGCGGCTGTTCCGCCTAAAAGAAGCGTCACGGCCAGGAGGAATTTTAAATGTTTAAGGGGTTTCATATGGTTTGTTTGCGTTGCTGTACTTAAACAGAATGAGCTTAATTTTCTTGTTTAAAGATAAGCGTACTTTTTACATTTATTACCATTTGTCTCCACCCTTTCCTCCTTTGGCTTCATTGACTTAGTAAACTACCTCTCTTTTAGAACCCTTTCAGAGGGATTAGGGTAGAATTACGGATAAGGTAGCCATTTGCTTGAAAGTAGTACCTTAGAGGAAGAGATAACAAGCTACCACCTCTCAAACAGGCGGCAGGGCATCTATTCAAAGTCGAGCAATTGCCCTATTCTAGGGACGAAATCTGTAAACTAAGACCTAACCTCTGTAAACTAAGACCTAACCAATATGGAACAAACCCCCATCATCATAGAGCAATCACTATCGGCACCAGTTGAGAAAGTTTGGGCCGCCCTTACTGACAAAGACCAGATGAAACTTTGGTATTTTGACTTAGCAGAGTTCAGACCCGAAGTGGGATTTAGGTTTGAATTTACGGGTGGCACCGTGGAAAACCGGTACCTGCACCTGTGCGAAGTCACCGAGGTAGAAGAAAACTCAAAGTTAACCTACAGTTGGCGATACGACGGGTATGAAGGAATTTCCTATGTGACGTTTGACCTATTCCCCGAAGGAGCTTCCACTACCCTGAAACTCACTCACTCTGGTTTGGAAACCTTCCCCCAAGACAACCCAGATTTTGCAAAGGCTAACTTCGTGGAAGGCTGGAACCACATCATCGGGATCTCACTGCCAGAGTACCTGGAGAAGGATTGAGGCCTTTGATTTATCCCTAATTTCCTGAAATGGCCTCTAAAACAAGCAAGAATTGTCTTATCCTGATTGCCTTCAAAATCTTAAAGCAAACCAACTAAAAAAATGCTCAACTAATCTAAAAAAGCAGAAATCCGGTCTCCTGAAGCACTTCGTAGGTCCTGTTATCCAATAACTTAGACCTATACACAAATGAAAAAAACTAACCACCTCCTTTTCTGGGCTACCGGCCTGCTTTCCTTCTCCACCCTGTTCACTTCCTGTACAGAAGATGTTCTGGAATCTCAGGAAGAACTGAACGCTACTGCGCTCCAGGAAGCGAGAGTTCAGAACGACCTTACCTTCTATGCTCTAACCAACAATAACCAACTGGTAAAGTACAGCACCTGCGGAAGGATACAGGAAGCGGGTGCTGTCAGCATTATGGGCCTGAGAAGCGGCGAAAGACTATTGGCTATTGATTTTAGACCGGCAACCGGGCAGCTTTATGGGGTAAGTAACCAAAGTTACCTGTATGTCATCAACCAGAACACCGGGGTTGCGACCCAGGTGGGTACTGCTCCCTTCTCTCCTGCCATTGACGGAACCCAGGTAGGGTTTGACTTCAACCCCACCGTTGACCGCATTAGGCTGGTCACAAATGAAACCCAAAATCTGCGCCTGAACCCAGAAACCGGGGCGGTGGTATCCATTGACGGGAGTCTGAACCCCGGCAACCCCGAAGTAGTGGCGGTGGCCTACACCAACAGCATGGCAGGGGCAACTTCTACCACCCTGTATGACATAGACGTAAAAACCGATAAACTCTATATCCAAAATCCACCCAATGCCGGTACCCTGGTGGAAGTAGGCCGATTGAATGTGCAGGCGGTGGGCGAAGGCGGCTTTGACATAGCCCCAGACAATTCCTTGGCCATTGCGGCTCTGTACGGCCGGGGCGGTGGCTCACAAAACCAGAAGGAAGATTCCAACGGAAACAAGTACCGGTTCTACACCATTGATCTTGCCACCGGCAAAGCCAGGAACCTAGGCAAAACAGACCGTACCATCATTGGGGTAGCCATTCCTACCAACCCAGTGGCCTATGGAGTAGATGCCAGTAACAATCTGCTCATCTTCAATCCTTATGCTGCAGCTACGGTTATTTCCAAACCCATTACCGGCCTGCAACCCGGCGAAAAAGTGTTAGGCATTGACATGCGTCCCGCCACTTCGCAGCTCTACGCCCTGGGCAGTACCAACCGGATCTACACCGTTAACCTGGCTTCTGCGGCGTTCACCGCCGTGGGCGAACCTTTTACCCCTGCCCTATCTGGCAACTTCTTCGGGTTTGATTTTAATCCCATCGTAGATAGGATTAGGGTGGTGAGCAACACCGGCCAGAACCTAAGGTTGAACCCTATAACCGGCATGGTAGCCGCTGTAGACGGCACGTTAAAACCCGGTACTCCCATGGTAGATGCCAGTGCGTACACCAACAATTTTGCCGGGGCCACTACTACCGCTTTGTACAACATTGATTTTGGGGGAGATGCCCTTTACCTGCAAAACCCACCTAATACCGGAACCCAGGTATTGGTCGGTAGCCTTGGCATCGCTACGGGCCCAAACAACGGCTTTGACATTGGCGGCGTAAGCGGCAGGGCTTTGGCCTTGCTTCAGACCGGAGGGTCTTCCGGTATCTATAGAATCAACCTGACCACTGGAAGGGCAACCAAAGTATCTTCTTTAGCCAAAACTCCCTTAAGCTTCGCCTTAGGATTAGGCTTTTAATCGCGTAGATTCTTCTTTTCATCCGTGGGTCCTGTCATTTCTTCTTGGCAGGACTCACTTTTTTTGTCTCCTGAAAATAGGCTTCTTTTGGGAAATCGCCCAGAAAGCAGAAAACCCGCCATCAAGTCTTTTTTGTAAACCCGAAGGTGCCTTACATTCCTTTCTATCTTTACGGCAAAGGATAAGTAATTTATTTTAATTGGCCTTCACCTTAGGAGCGCATTTGCCATGATCAATTACAACCCCAAAGACTGGTTCATCTTCATTTTCCGGTTTTCAAAGTCAGACACGTTTCGCCGGTTGTTACCGCTTTTGTTTGCGGTGGGGGTTTATTCTGGCACCATCGCCTACTTTGAACTGAACTATATCAAACTGGTCTCTTCAGATCATCTCAGGAATGTAGGGTTGATGCACAGTGTTTTGGGTTTCGTGCTTTCCCTGTTGTTGGTATTCCGGACGAATACGGCGTATGACCGCTGGTGGGAAGGCCGTAAAATCTGGGGCAGCCTCACCAACAGTTCCCGTAACCTGGCTTTGAAACTGCAGGCCAGCCTTCCCGATGCAGGTGACCGGCTTTTCTTCAGGAAAACAATTCCCAGCTTCGCCCTGGCTCTTAAGAATTCACTTCGGCAGAATGAAGAATTTCAGGACTTTGATCCCGTGCTGGATTTGAACCCCGAAGAACACATGCCCAACCAGATTGCTGCGGCCATGTACCAAAAGGTAAACCAACTGCACCAAACCGGCACCCTCACCTCGGGACAGTTGATGGTGCTGGATCAGGAAATCAGAACCTTCACCGAAGTCACCGGTGCCAGTGAGCGCATCAAGAACACTCCTATTCCTTTTACCTACAGCGTTTTCATCAAGAAATTCATCTTCTTTTATGTCATGACCTTGCCGTTTGGCTGGGCTTATAGTATGGGCTACTTTGTGGTTCCGGTGGTCATGCTGATTCTGTACGCCATGGCCAGCCTGGAACTGATTGCCGAAGAAATCGAAAACCCCTTCGGCACCGACGACAATGACCTTCCGCTTGATCAAATCTGCCTCAACATCAAGAAACACGTGGAGGAATTGCTGAAATAGGCGTTTCCCTTCGTCAGCCTTTGAAGGATGCACAAAGTGTTGTACCGGTTGAATTCTGCCAAATTAGAGCACAAAAAAGGAGAGCTGCCCGGCTCTCCTTTTTTGTGCTCGTTTTCTAAAACCAGCCTTAAAACATCCTTCGTTACGAAGGACCTGAACCTTCCACATTCTTGGTGAGATAGCGGGTAAGCAAACTACCTACGGCGCCGGACCCGGCGTATTTAGCCAGGTTGTCCAGTAAATCAATCTGCTCCTTGGTCAGCCATTTCCATTCTTCGGCAGCGATCAGGTGGAAGCCTCGTACGCCAATGCAGATCGCGATGATAACGCCCGCCACAATGATGTTGCCCTGAATGGCCCAGTGGATGATGGTTCTGGCTCCCTGTTCCCGCTGGTGCTCGCGTTTGCGGCGGTCGCTGGCAAACCACTCATCTTCTTCTTTGGCTTTTCGTAAGGCTGCCTGCGGCGGAGGTGATGCCCTGATGGCACCCAAGTCTAGGTTTGAGGAGGAGTTGCTAGGCTGACTGGGCTGCATGGGGGGCATTGACAAGCTTCTGGTAATACTCTTTTATGAGATCGTTGGGGATGATGACGTTGTTGCTGTGCTTTCCTTGGGTATCCCAGACCTTCTTCCAGGGCGTGTGGTCCTGGTGGGTCATGGCCGATAAATCAACGCCGGAGAACTGGCCGTACACTTCCCAGATCTTGTCCAGGAAAGGAACTAGCTCAGCGTCTGCGAGCGGCACGGAGCCTGTTTCGTGGGTAGCTCCCCCCGTGGTCGCCATCTGCCGGATGGCCTCGCCGCCGTAATCCTTGAAACTATAGTACACCGAGGGCACCACGGGGCCGTATTTCCAAGCTTCCACGGGTTCGGTGAGCAGCGGCTGCCCCGATAAGCCCAGGTACCAGCCATGCGCGATGTACACCAGTTTCACTAGTTTCATGTTGGTCACGGGTTCGCCGGTGTCAAATGACTTCTTGATAAAGTAATTGGCAATAGCGAGGGCATTTTCCATAAGGACAGGACAGGTATTTTGGTATTTTTAAAACGCAGCGGCAAAGGAAGAGGTTTGCCTAACGCCTTTACAAAAATATAAAGATAAAGCTGGTAAAACAAAGCCTACTCTGACTTTACTTCCTGAAAAGCAATAGGATAGCCATTCGCCTCTTTCTATCTCCAAACTACCTCAAAACGACAACGCTAAAAGCCTGTGCACCCCAGATGCACAGGCTTTTAGCGTTGTTTTAAGCAAAAGAGGCTTAAATCAATTGACAGAATTGTTCACGTATAATTGGCACCTCCAGAGGTCCAGTTCATCCATGACCAACTTGGCCATGTACTCCAGGGTTATCTGGTCATCCAGGGAAAAAGCCCTTGGTTCTTTGTCCACGATGCAGACCGATCCCAGATTATATCCGTCATAGGTGGTAATGGGCACGGCGGCGTAAAACCGAAGGCCAAACTCCCCGGCTACCAGCGGATTGGCCAGCAGGCAGGGCTCTTTCAGGGCATCTTCAAAAATGGTGGCTTCCGGGCGCATGATGGACAAAGAGCATAAACTAGCGCCCCGGTCTACCTGGCGTACTTCTTCCATGCCCACGTTTCCCTTAAACCAGACCCGCTCAGCATCCACAAACGAAACCAAAGCAATGGGCACCTTGAAGATGTGGGCTGCCAGGGCCGCGATGTGCTTAAACGGACCCTCGGTCTCAGTGTCTAGAATTTGGTAATCATGTAGCCTTTTTACCCTATCTGTGTCATTATCAGGAATTATCTCCACCCCGAATGTATTTTTTATTCCCATTCACGCTATAGCTAAACTACTGCTCCAGACAAGCAGTTTAGGACAGTACGTGCACATTACCACAAGGTTAACAGAAAATTAAAACATTGTAACGGAATAATCACAAGTGTCTCTTTTCCAAGACTCTGCTTAATATTAGGAAATGCCTCTATAAAGAACTCCAAAGGCGCCAAACAGAACAAGGAGCCTTTGTTAGTTGGCTCCTTGTTCTGTTTTAAGGAAGACGCAGGAAATTACCCCTGCTTCACTAACTGGATCTCGGCGTTCAACCGGATTTCATCACTAACCACCACGCTGCCCGCCTCAGTGACCGCATTCCAGGTAAGCCCGAATTCCTTGCGACTGATCTTTCCTCTTAAGGTGAAACCGGCCTTGGTTTGTCCGTAAGGGTCTACCACCATGCCCCCGAATTCAACCTCCAGGGTCAGGGGTTTGGTTGTGCCTTTGATGGTCAGGTCGCCGTGGAGCCGGGCAGAGTCTTCCCCCGTTTTTTCGTAGCGGTTGCCCACAAACCGGATTTCTCCGTGGGTATCGGCCTCAAAGAAATCCGCTGATTTCAGGTGGGTGTCGCGTTGTTCGTTGTTGGTATTGATGGAGTTCACATCGGCGGTGAAAATAATGCTGGTAGCCGTGGTAAAATCATCGGTCTCAGTTTCCATCTCGGCGTTGAAGGTCTGGAAATAACCGGTCACCGTGGTGATCATCAAGTGCTTTACTTTGAACTGCACTTCGCTGTGCATGGGGTCTGTAGACCATTTGATAGTTGCCATGGTAATGTGATTATGGGTTAGGTTTTGAGAAGCCGGAAATAACAATCCCTTCAAGGGCGCTGGGAAATACAGGTATCCACTTCATGTATATACATAAAAAAGGACGAACAGGTTAAACCCCTTCTGCCGTAAGCCTGTTTTAGGCCTATTTTTCGGAAAATACCCCTAAAGCCGACATCCTTTGGGGTAGCTACGTGTACTAGGTTTTACGGAAAGGAATCCGTTTAGAAGGCTTTCCTCCTTATTCCCCTTGAAGCTGATGCGCGATTTTAGTTAGGTCAGCGGCTACTTTCCTGATGAATTCCAGTTGCTCCAAAAGCAAAAGATCGTCTGAGGTAAGCTCGGTTTTTTCAGGAATCTCGGGTTCAATGGCTTGGGGACTGCTCTCCGGAACCTGCAGGCTGGGGTCTAGAGTGTGCAGTGTTTCGGTGAGGGAAAACAAGGCGCGCCGAAGCGCTTTCAGCATGCTTTTAGGATACGTGACGGGCTCCCGCTGCATTCTAACCGAGACGATGGTAGCAATGTAGGAAGAAAGGATATGGTTCAGGACCACAAACTGGTAGATTTCCTCGCGGTGCCGCTGCTTGCTTTTGGGTTCGGCGGCCATGCGCTGGAACGCAGCAGCCAGGTTACCCCCGCTCACATACACTTCCTTGCGGGCCAGTTTGTATTGCACCTCGGGCACCTCTTTTCCGGCCAGCCCGTCATGAAGCACCTGCAGGTATTTGAGGTTGGCCTGCACCATGCTTTTCAGGAACCGGCCTACCTGCTTTGATTCCCAGTTAGGAAACACAAAATACGTGGCCGCCAACGCAATGGCGCAGCCCACCACCGTGTCAATCACGCGTTCCTGCACAATGGTGAGGCCTCCGCCGCCCAGAAAACTGAACAGAATGAGCATGAACGGAGTCATGAGAATGACGCTCAGTTTATAGTTGATGCGCTGCACGCTGTAGAAGCCCGTCATGAACACCAGCAAAAACACAAACTGAAGCCTTTGGTCCGGAACCAGGTACAGAACCAACAGCCCCAAACCTCCGCCCACTAACGTCCCGATGACCCGCTCTTTGTTGCGTTGTTTGGTGAGGCTGAAAGCGGGTTTGAGCAGGAAGATGACGGTGAGCAGGACCCAGTAACTGTGCTGCCCATACGGGAACAACTTGGTGAGAATGTAGGCAAACAACGCCACCACGGCCACCCGCACCGAGAACCGGAACACCGAGGATTCCATGGTGAGGTTGCTCCAGAACAGCTTGGGGTCAAGGGTCTGGTGCGAGACAAACTGCGCGAACTCCAGGTTTCGGGTCTTCTGCCGCACATCGGGTTTGTTTTCTGAGTAGTACGACCTGATGTCTGACAGACGCTGTGAAATAGACCGGATATTCACCAAAATCTTCTTCAGTACCAGGTGGCCGGTATGCCCTACTTGTTCCTCCAGCGCATCGATGCGGGCTTTGAGGCGGTCCAGTTTTCCGGTAAAATCCAGCTTGGTTTTAGGCGATAAGTTGGCCTGAATGGCAAACCCGATGTTGTCCAACTCGTCGGCTAAGGCGGTGATCATGTCGGCGAACTCGGGCAGGATTCCGGTGGGTCCGTATTTCTCTCTGATATTACTGTAATCATAATGGATGGCGGTGACCTGTTCGTAGAGATCCACCAGGTCTACAAACGTCATCACCAGCGTGTGGCCGGTGGTAGTGGATTCCTTCATCATTTGCCGGCTTTTGAAGAGCAGTTCCCGCAGGGCATCCTGCTTTTCGCTGACCAGCACCTGCTGCGTAATTACTTTCCGGTAGCCCTCCTCCAGATTAGAGGAAGGCTGGTAGAAAGACGCTTTCAGCCGAAGGAAAACAGCCACTTCCCGGATGCACTCGCCCAACGCCTGTTGGGCCGGCCGATACGGCATGAACCGGTTGGAAAGCAAACTCAATACCATGTACCAGCTGCCCCCCGCCATGACCAGGCCGCTGTACTGCACCACTTGCATCGACTCCAAGGGCCGGTCCATGGTCAAAACCAAAATCAGCAACCCGGCCAACCCGATGAACGAGGCCCGCATACCGTACACCAGCAGCATGGAAAGCACAAAGCAACTCACCAGAATGGCCAGCCCCAGCGTGACCACGTGCATCCGCGCAAATCCCGTGACCAAAGCCATAAGGGTACAGATGCCCATGCAGATGAGCATGCCGTTGCGTTTGTGCAGCACCGGCCCCGGCGAATCTGCCAAGCTCACCCCAATGGCTCCCAAGGAAATGGTGACTCCCGTCTCAAAATGGCCCATCTGCGAAAACAGCAAAGAAGGCAGCAGCGCCGCTACGGTGGTGCGGATGCCGTCATAAAAGTTCTGGCTGAAGAAAAAGTACTGTAGCTCCCGGACTTTCCTGTTCATTCTTTGAGGTGTGACTGCGTGATGGGGTTCGTGGGTGAACACAAATGAATGCCTGAAAGTAATACGTTCTTCGCCCGCAAGAGCGCCGACCTTGTACCTTTGAGGAAATTCTTCTCGTTCACACCAGATGGTTTCGGGCTGCTTTTACGGAAAAAGCCTTCAAACAGACCAACAATTTAAAATGCCGAAGTACGTAAAAAGGCATGGATAAGCTACCAAGAGGATAGGTTGCGCTTTACGGGCGTTTTGAGGAAAAGAAGCCCAAAGGACAAATCTCCCGTATTACTCTACTCAGGAGCTTTCCGTAGAATCACTCACCCAATTCCCCAACCTCATCTGCTATCAGGTTACATTCCCTATTACTCAATCCTAAAATCACTCCTTACCTTTACGCCATGCGTACTCCTTCTGAATTCGACATTGTGATCATCGGGGCCGGCCCCATCGGCTTGACCTGTGGCATTGAGGCCCAAAAAGCCGGGCTCTCTTACGTGATCCTGGACAAAGGGGCTCTGGTGAACTCGCTGTACAACTACCCGGTCACCATGACGTTTTTCTCCACCTCTGAGAAACTGGAGATTGGCGGAGTACCCTTCATGTCAGACAACCCGAAGCCCCGCCGCAACGAGGCCTTGGAGTATTACCGCCGGGTAACGCTCAAGTTCCACCTGAACCTGCGCCTGTTTGAGGAAGTTCTTTCAGTGCAGAAAACCGGAGAGCGGTTTGAGGTGCAAACCACCAAGGAAACCTACCATGCCCGCAAGGTGATTGTCTCTACGGGTTTTTATGACCTGCCCGCGCTAATGGACGTTCCCGGCGAAGACCTGCCGCACGTGACCCATTACTACAAAGACCCGCATTACTATGCACTGCAGAAAGTAGTGGTAGTTGGGGCCAGTAACTCGTCAGTGGATGCCGCCCTGGAGACGTACCGCAAAGGCGCCGATGTCACCATGGTGGTACGCGGACCCGAGATCGGGCGGCGGGTGAAATACTGGGTTCGGCCCGACGTGGAGAACCGCATCAAGGAAGGAAGCATCAAAGCGCATTTCAACTCCTGCATCACGGCCATCCGCCCCGGCGAGGTAGACCTCAACACGCCCGAGGGGCCCGTTACCCTGGAAACTGATTTCGTGCTGGCGCTCACCGGCTACAAACCCAATTTTGACCTGCTCCGCAAATTCGGCGTGGAACTCTCCCCAGATGACAAACTGTACCCGCAGCACAACACCCAGACCATGGAAACAAACCAGCCCGGCCTGTACCTGGCGGGCGTGGTCTGCGGCGGCATGGACACCCACCTCTGGTTCATCGAGAACTCCCGCGACCACGCCGAAAAGATAGTCCAGCACATTCTGGAACAAGACCGCGTTTCTTAACCCCTTTTCTGTTTCGGGCATGTTTTATTGAAACCAGCCCCGAAACAGAAGTTCGGGTTAAATTAATTCTTTTAAGACTTCATCTCTACAAAAACATCTCCTTCCCGAGATTCGCACACACACCGTCCCCCTTTGAAGGGGGTAGGGGGATGATAATTCCGTTTGAAGAACCAACAGCTTTGGCAAAGAGCGAGGACAACCACAAGGGATTGGCCCTACGAAATGCAATTGCCAAGATCAGTCCGGGCAGCCATCCCCTACCTCCTTCAAATGGGGCAAAAAATTCCAAACTTCTTTTACAGGCTTTTCAAGAAGATTCTAACGAACGTGCTAGTTTCCCGCTTTTGCAGGTGTGACCGGTGCCACTCGCCTTTCCAGCTTCAGTAAACCATCAAATATTCACTTGGCCCCTCTCTCCTGCCCTTCTTCCTAAAACTTCCTTTTGAGCCTGTTTTCCTGAAAACAGGCCCTAGATAGGTGAACATGGGAAATCCTATTGGCAGGAAGTATCCCAAAGGTAACTAAAAGATAATATTACATTAACTATTTAAATACCAATATCTTACAAACAAAAATTATCTTTCTTTTTGCCTACCCATTGAATAAAACAAATACCAGCTTGTATCCTTCCTTTTGATTTGCGTTACTTTGCGCCGCCGAATGAACGTTCAATAGACAGACAGAAACAACTTGGAGATTATTGCAGAGAAGAAGAAAGCGATTCTGGAGAGTACGCTGAAGTTGATTAAAGAAAATGGCTTCCACGGAACGCCCATGAGTATGGTGGCAAAAAGAGCGGGCGTAGCGGCCGGTACCATCTACCATTATTTTGACAGCAAAGACACCCTGATCATGGAATTGTTCGCCTACACCCAGTACCGGGTACAGGAAGCCATGGGAATGTGCCTGCGCGAAGACATGGACCTGAAGGAGAACTTCTTCCTACGCTGGATAAGCCGTTGCCGGTTCTACATCCAACACCCCGATGTGCTGTTCTTCATGGAGCAGTTTGTGAATTCGCCCTACTACCCCCGGTGTCCTCAGGATCATAATGAGCGGGTGCAGAATGAGATAAAGCAGTTTATAGAGATAGGCCATAGGCACGGAATCCTGCGAGATCTGGACCAAAAGCTGATGGCTATTATGATTCACAGCAGCATCATGACGGCCGCCAAAGTTCACTTAGACCAAAAAGTGCTGTTAGGAGACAAAGAATTCAACCAATTAGCCCAGATGGTTTGGGACAGCATCCGTAAGCTATAAACTTCAAACAATCACCCACTTACCTTTATTTATCAATTAGTACCTATGAGAAAAACAAACTATCTGATGCTTCTGCTGCTGGGTTGCCTTCTGGCGCCGGCGGTTTTGCGGGCACAGGTGACTCCAGATAGCACCGCTGGACGGCTATCCTTGGAGCAATGCGTGGAGTACGCGTTGAAGAACCAGGCCCAGGTGCAGCAGGCGCAAATAGACGAGGAGATTGGCGAACGGCAGATCAGGGCGCAGCTTTCGGGCTGGTTACCGCAGGTGTCGGCCAATTACGCGTTTACGCACAACATCAAACGCCCCCAAAGCGTGTTTGGCGACCAGGTGATTACCATCGGGCAGAAATTCACGTCCAACATCAACTTCCAGGCAAACCAGACCCTCTACAGCAATGACCTGCTGCTGGCCTCGCGGGCGGCCCGCTTTACCAGAACCGCCCTGGACCTGAACACACAGTCCACTAAAATCAACACGGTGGTAGACGTGAGCAAGGCGTTCTATAACATCCTCCTGAGCCAGGAGCAGCTCCGGATTCTGGACGAAAACATCGCCCGGCAGGAAAAACAGTACCGCGATGCCCGCGCCCAATACGAACAGGGCCTGGTAGACAAAACCGATTACCAGCGGGCCAGCATTACGCTCAACAGCATCCGGGCCGACCGCAAAAGAACCCAGGAAGCCATTAAGGCCAGCACCGCCGTGCTTCAGGAGCTGATGGGCTTACCGGTGAATTCTCCGCTCACGCTGGCGTATGACTACAACCAGATGCAGCAGAACATCCTCGTGGACACTACCCAGAATGTGACCTTTGCCAACCGGGTGGAGTTTCAGCAGGTGCAGACGCAACGCCAGATCCAGGGCCTGAATACCCGCTACCACCGGTATAACTTTCTACCCACGGCCTCGGCCTTTGTCAATTACAACCCTACGTTCTTCAGCTCCAGCTTTTCAGACATCTACAGCCAGTCATACCCCACTTCGGCCGTAGGACTGCAGGTGGGCATCCCTATTTTCCAGGGAGGAAGACGTCTGCAGAACGTGCGCATCTCTGAGCTGCAGGAAGAAAACCTGAACCTGGAACTTCAGAATGTACAGCGCCAGATCAACACCGAGTACCAGCGCGCCCTGGCCAACTACAAAAGCGACTACAACGACTGGCTTACCCTGCAAAGCAACGTGCAGCTGGCCGAGGAGGTCTACAACGTGATCAAGCTCCAGTACAACGAAGGCATTAAAACCTACCTGGACCTGATTGTGGCCGAAACGGATCTCAGAACCGCTCAACTCAATTACTACAATGCCCTGTACAACGTGCTCTCCAGCAAACTGGACGTGCAGCGCGCCCTGGGTACCATAGCCGTTAATTAACCAGAGAAAAACAGATTACAATGAAGATACACTTATCCACTTTTGCGGCGCTTTCCCTGTCTGGTGCCCTGTTGGTTTCTTGCGGCAAAAAGGACGCCGCACCCCAAGGCCCCATGATGGGAGGACCGGTTCCCGTGAATACCTATACCGTTAGCCAGGAAAATGTAGTAGGAACTGACACTTACCCCGGCACCGTGGTTCCCCTGAGCGAAGTAGAATTGCGCCCGCAGGTGAGCGGCTATATCACTCAGATCTTTGTGAAAGACGGCCAACGGGTAACCAAAGGTCAGAAGCTGTACGAAATTGACCGTACTAAATACCAGGCGGCGTACGGCCAGGCCCAGGCGAACGTGCGCAGTGCTCAGGCCAACCTAAACCGCGTTCAGAAAGACCTGGAACGCTACGAGAACCTAGCCAAACAGGACGCCATTGCCCGCCAACGGGTAGACTACGCCCGTGCCGATGTGGAAACCGCCCGTGCCCAGGTAGCCGTAGCCCGTGCCCAGGTAGCCAGCGCTTCTACAGACTTAGGGTATTCCATCATCAACGCTCCCTTCAGCGGAACCATAGGCATTTCTCAGGTACGTATTGGATCGCAGGTGAGCCCGGGGCAGACCTTGCTCAACACCATTTCCTCAGACGGGCCAACCGGCGTGGACTTCGTGATCAATGAGCAGGAGCTTCCCCGCTTCAACCGTCTGCAGCAAGGAAAACAATCTGATTCGCTTTTCACCCTGACCTTATCTGATGGGTCAAGGTATCCGCACGGCGGAAAACTTACGGCCATTGACCGGGCCATTGGGACTCAGACCGGGACCATCACGGTGCGGGTGAGTTTCCCTAATCCCAACCGCCAACTGGTGTCAGGAATGACCGTGAGCGTGAACGTCCTGAACCAGGACATCGGGCAGCAGGTGACCCTGCCGTTTAAAGCCGTGACCGAGCAGTTGGGCGAATACTTCGTGTACAAAGTGCAGGGCGATTCTGTGCAGCAGCAGAACATTCAGCTGGGTACCCGCTTTCAGGACAAGATCGTGGCCCGTGAAGGTTTGAAAGCCGGCGATGTCATTGTGGTGGAAGGAATCCAGAAGCTGCGCCAGGGCGCGAAAGTACAGGTAGGCGCGCCACAGCCTGCCGGTGGTGCCCCAGCCGGCGCCAGATAATCTATTTTAAAGAGCTTTTTCAGAAACCATATGATATCTGAAGTATTTATAAGACGGCCTATAACCGCCATCGTGATCTCCATTGTGATTGTGCTGGTAGGTACCCTGGCCATGTTGAACTTGCCCGTCACTCAGTACCCTGATATTTCGCCGCCTACGGTGTCAGTGTCAGCGAACTACACCGGGGCCGATGCCCAGACAGTAGAACAGACGGTGGCTACGCCCATTGAAACCCAGATCAACGGTACGCCGGGCATGGCCTATCTGACCTCTACCAACACCAGTACTGGCCAGATGAACATGAGCGTGATCTTTGAGGTAGGCACGAACATCGACATCGCCACCCTGGACGTACAGAACCGCGCCAGCGTGGCCGAGCCCAGCTTACCAGAAGAGGTACGCCGCCTGGGGGTAACCGTTAGAAAGCGGAACCCTAGTATTTTGATGGTGGTGGGGATCTACTCACCCAACAAAACCCACGACATCCAGTACCTGGACAACTACACCAACATCTACGTGAAAGACGCGTTGCTGCGGGTGAAAGGCGTGGGTGACGTAACCTCCATTGGTCAGGACTTCAGTATGCGTCTGTGGCTGCAGCCCGATAAACTGGCGCAATACAGCATCAGCGCAAACCAGGTGGTAACCGCCATCCAGGAGCAAAACCTGCAGGTAGCGGCCGGGACCGTGGGCGGAAGGCCGCAGCGTAATACCCAGGCGTTCCAGTACCCTATCACCGTAAGTGGTCGTTTGGCCACGCAGCAGGAATTTGAGAACGTGATCATCCGGACCAACCCCGAGGACGGTTCCCTGGTGTATCTCAAGGACGTAGCGCGTATTGAATTCGGGCAGTTTGACTACGGCCGCCAGGCGACCATCAACAGCAACCCGTCTGGGATCATGTTGATCTACCAGGCGCCGGGCTCCAACGCCGTGGAAACCGCGGAGGGTATTTACGCCGCTTTAGCGGAAATAAAGAAAAACTTCCCTGCCGACGTGGATTATATCGTTTCGTTTGAGTCGGTGTCAGTGGTGGAGGTGTCTATCAATGAGGTGGTGCACACGCTATTAGAAGCCCTGGTGCTCGTGATTATTGTGGTATTCCTGTTCCTGCAAAGCTGGCGGGCCACGCTGGTACCCATCCTGGCCATTCCGGTATCCATCATCGGGACGTTCATCTTCTTCATCCCGCTGGGCTTCACCATCAACACGTTGACGTTGTTCGGGTTCGTATTGGCCATCGGTATTGTGGTGGATGATGCCATTGTGGTGGTAGAGGCCGTGCAGCACTACATTGACCATGAAGGGCTCTCCGCAAGGGAGGCAACCCGGCGGGCGATGAAAGACATCACGGCTCCGGTTATTGCCATTGCGTTGATTCTGGCGGCGGTGTTTATTCCCGTAGGCTTTATCCCCGGTATTGTGGGCCGTCTGTACCAGCAGTTTGCCATTACCATCGCTATCTCGGTACTTATTTCGGCGTTTGTGGCTTTGACGCTTACTCCGGCGCTTTGCTCTCTCATGCTGAAGCCTATGAAGGTGAACCGAGAATCAAGAGGTTTGAACAAGTTCTTCTATCGGTTCAACAATTGGTTTGCCAGAACTACTGAGTCTTACTCCGGTGGCGTGCGCAAGAGCATCAAAGCGGCTCCTTTGGCCTTGATTCTGCTGTTGTGTCTGTATATAGGTACCGTGGGCTTGTTCGCGAAGAAACCAACCGGCTTTATCCCGACGGAAGACGAAGGTCGTCTGTTCATCTCGGTGGAATTACCAGAGGGTTCTTCGGCCAACCGTACCCAAGCGATTCTGGAGCGTATGGCGGTGATTCTGCGCGATGTGCCTGCCATCAAAAACTCCACTTCCATCTCGGGTCTGAACGCCATCAACTTTTCGTTCAAGTCAAACAGCGGTACGTTCTTCATTCAGATGCACCCATGGGACCAACGGCAAGATGAATCCATGCGCTTGCAGGGCGTGATGGCTGAGTTGAACCAGCGTTTCGCCGCCATTAAGGAAGCGAACATCATTGTGGTGGCTCCGCCGGCTATTCCGGGTCTGGGTCAGTCGGGTGGTTTCAGCTTTATGCTGGAGCAGCGCACGGCCGGTGATATCAAAGAGATGGAGCGCGTGATGGGTCAGTTCCTGGCTGCCGCGAACCAACGTCCCGAGATCGCCATGGCCTACAGCTTCTTCAATACCCGCACCCCGGGCTACCACGTAGAGGTTGACCGCGAAAAGGTGAAGAAACTAGGCATCAACCTGACCGATGTGTTCTCTACCATGTCGTCGTACATGGGTAGCCGCTACATCAATGACTTCACCCGCTACGGCCGTAACTTCAGGGTAGTAGCCCAGGCCGATACCGCATATCGGATGGACATTCAGAGCCTGAACCAGTTCTACGTCCTCAACCGCATGGGAGAATCGGTGCCCTTGAGTGCCTTGGTAACCTCTAAAGTGGTAGAGAACCCGGCGGTGATCTCGCACTACAACCTGTTCCGTTCCATAGAGATCTCCGGGAGTGCCAAGCCGGGGTACAGTAGCGGACAGGCGTTGCAGGCGTTGGAGGAAGTTGCCGCCCAGACCTTACCGGCCGGGTACGGCTTTGATTTCTCAGGCCTAAGCCGCGAGGAATTGGCTGCGGGGAACAGTACCATCTACATCTTCGCGTTGTCTATCATCCTGGTATTGCTCTTGCTGGCTGCCTTGTATGAAAGCTGGAGTGTGCCGTTCTCCATCTTGTTTGCCATTCCGCTGGGGATGTTTGGGGCAATTCTGGCCCTGACATTCCTGCCCAAGCTGGACAACAACGTGTACGCCCAGATCGGGATGATTACCCTGATCGGTCTGGCCGCTAAAAACGCCATCCTGATTGTGGAGTTCGCGAAAGAGCGGGTAGACAAAGGCATGGAACTGGTAGAAGCTACCATTGAAGCGGTACGGCTGCGTCTGCGCCCGATCATCATGACTTCGCTTGCCTTTATCTTGGGAGTATTACCGCTGGTGCTGGCCTCCGGGGCTGGGGCGGTTTCCCGCCAGACCATTGGCTGGGTAGTGGTAGGCGGTATGTTGGCGGCCACGTTCCTGGCTATCTTCATTGTGCCGGTGCTGTACGTGGTCATCACCCGCCTGGCCTACGGCAAAAAAGGCTTAGCCGATCTACGGGCCCGTTACCGAGACGTTGACTTTGACCATCACTAAGTTTCTTTCTTGTTAGCAAACAGAAAAGCCCTGGCTCCTAGAGCCGGGGCTTTTTACTAAACACATTCTTCCGTTTATGAAGCAAAAACCGAAAACTTCGCCTAAAAACCCTTTTCTCCTTTCCCAGATCATAGGCGTTTACCAATTGGCCGGAGGCTTGCTGGGACTGGGCCTTTTCCTCAAACTGATCCCCGGTTTACAGAATCCATCCACCTCCACCTGGGTGGGTATCTTGTTGGCAGCTTTGCTGTACAGTTTCTCCATCTTCTGTGGTTTTTCCCTGATGAGGGGCAAACGCCAAGGACACAGCCTTTCCCTGATCAATCAGGTGCTCCAGGTCTTCAGTTTCGGGATGGGTGGGCTGGCGTATAACTATGTGGCGGGTTTGAAAATAGGCGTGGGCATCGATTTCCTTGCCAGTTGGCTCTTTAAGTTCAGATTCTCCTTGTCTTCCTTTCATTTCAGTTTAGGCACCAACACCGGGGTTTCCTTCGTGGCTGTAAATCTGCTGGCGCTGCTGCTCATCTACCTCCTGGAGCGAGCCCGCGAGGAATCTAAGCTAAAGTAGTTTAACCTGTTTTGCCCCTGTTTTCAGTAAAACAGCCGTAAAGCCGAGGCCTCAACCTCTTTCTTTCCCGCCTTCCTTAGAAAGCCATTTCTACAACAGATTACAGATCAGCCAGTTAAAATATTTTATTTCCCCTAATTTTCATTTTTACAATTCTTACCCTTGTTTTTAGGGCGATTTTTAAAAACAAAGCAATAAACCAGAAATATTGTTGCAGTTTTAATACTACTAACACTTGTTCGTTAAATTATTTTCAACATAAGCCTTGAAACCTTAAAAATAATTTGATAAATTACTGATTCACCCTACCCAAACTAGACAAACAAAGGAATGAATCAGGTCGATAAGCATACGAAAGGGCTGTATACGCCCGAGTTAGAGCACGATGCTTGCGGTGTTGGTTGTGTAGTCAATTTAGATGGCCAGAAATCACACGCCACCGTCAAAGACGCCCTCACCATGCTTAAAAACATGGAACACCGAGGCGCCACCGGCAGCGACCCTGAGACCGGCGATGGCGCCGGAATCTTAGTGCAATTGCCCCACGAGTTTTTCAGGAAAGAACTAGCCGAATTCGCCATCAACCTGCCTCCCCAGGGTAGCTACGGCGTTGGCATGGTCTTCTTCCCGACTGTGTACGAACTGCGGGAGAAATCCAGAAAAGTGCTCAATAACTGCCTGCGAAAGATAGGCTTAAGCCTGATTGGCTACCGCTTGGTGCCGGTGAACACGCTGGTTCCCGGCCACGAAGCAAAAGCGGTAGAGCCTTACATTGAACAGGTGTTTGTGCAGCCGGTTGACCCTACCATCAAAGGCGAGGACCTGGAGCGCAAGTTGTTTGTCCTGCGCAACCTCATCAGCAACGAAACCCGCAAGAACGTACGCGGCGAGAACGGCACCTTTTACATCGCCAGTTTCTCTTCCCGCACCATTATCTATAAAGGTCAGCTCAAAACCGACCAACTGGAGCGCTATTACCATGACTTGCGCCATCCTGATTTCAAGTCGGCGATTGCGGTGGTGCACTCCCGTTTCTCCACCAACACCTTCCCCAACTGGCGCCTGGCCCAACCGTTCCGCTTCATCGCGCACAACGGCGAGATCAACACCATCCGGGGGAACGTGAATAAAATGAAGTCCAAGGAAGCGCTAATGTCTTCTCCCCTGTTCACCGAGGAAGAGATGCAATGGCTGCTGCCCATCACCAACCCAGAGGATTCTGACTCCGCTAACCTGGATGCCCTGGTGGAGCTGCTGACCCTTTCTGGAAGACCGTTGCCGCACGTGATGATGATGCTGGTACCTGAGGCCTGGCAGAACAACGAGTACATGGACACCTACAAAAAGGCGTTCTATAAATTCCATGCATCCCTGATGGAGCCGTGGGATGGCCCCGCCGCCCTTTTCTTCACCGACGGTACCCAGATTGGCGCTACTCTGGACCGCAACGGCCTGCGCCCGGTACGCTATTGCCTTACAAAACAGGGTCGCCTGATCATGGCCTCTGAAGCCGGAGCCCTGTGCGTGGACCCCAAAGACGTCATCAAACGCGGCCGCCTGCAGCCCGGCAAAATGCTTCTAGCCGATATCTCGCAGAACCGCATCTTTGAGGACGAGGAAATCAAGCAACTGGTCTGCAACGACAAGCCGTATTTTGACTGGATTCAGAAAAACCGCATCAAACTGCGCCTGCGCCCAGAGCCGGCCGTGCTATTAGAACCCTGCACGCCCGAGGAACTGCGCCAACGCCAGAAAGCATACGGCTACACCCGCGAAGACCTGAAAATGGTGGTGGAACCCATGGCCGCTACCGCTTATGAACCAGTGGGCAGCATGGGCTCAGACACTCCTTTGGCCGTACTCTCGCAGCAAAGCCAGCACGTTTCCAACTATTTCAAGCAGTTCTTCGCGCAGGTAAGTAATCCGCCGATTGACTCCATCCGCGAGCGCTTGGTGATGTCCCTGTTCACCCGCGTGGGCGAGTCCTTGAACATCCTGGATGAGTCCGAACTGCACACCCGCCAAATCCATATCTCGCAGCCTGTCATGGACCCGGTGGAGTTCCAGAAACTGGTGTTCCTGAAGGAAGAAGGCTTTGAGCACGAAACCTTGGACGCCACGTTCTCTACCCGCGAAACCGGCAACCTGCAACGCGAGATTGACCGCATCTGCGCGGAGGCCGAAGCCGCGGTACGCGCCGGAAAGAAAATCCTGATTATCTCTAACCGCAACATCCAGGCGCAACGCGCGGCTATTCCGTCTTTGCTGGCGGTGGGTGCCGTGCACCATCACTTAATTGAAAAGCGCATCCGGACCAAAGCAGGGCTGGTAGTAGAAGCCGGTGATGCCTGGGAAACACACCATTTCGCGACCATTATTGGATATGGCGCAAGTGCGGTGTATCCGTTCCTGGTGTATGATACCATCAAAGGCCTGCACGACCAGCACAAACTGGACAACAAGCACCCCTACACCCATTACTTCCAGAACTTCATCTACGCGGTAGACAATGGCTTGCTGAAAATCCTGTCCAAAATGGGCATCAGTACGCTGCAGTCATACCAGAGCTCTCAGATATTTGAGATTCTGGGTCTAAGCCAGGAAGTGATTGCAAAATGCTTCAAAGGCACTACCAACCGTCTGGAAGGCCTGAACTTTGAGGACCTGGAGCGCGAGACATTGACCAAACACCAATCGGCCTATCCGGTTAAGGAAAACCTGCTGGAGTCCGGGGGGTATTACCAGTGGCGCCGTGATGGTGAGGAGCATTTGCTTACGCCTAAGGTGATTCACCTGCTGCAAAAGTCCACCCGTTTAAACGATTACTTATTATACAAAGAGTACTCCAAGTCTATTAGAGAGCACCAGCAGGAAACCGCCATTACGCTGCGCAACCTGTTTGAATTCAGGAAGCGGCAGTCGGTGCCGTTAGACGAAGTAGAACCCGTTTCGGCCATCCTGAAACGGTTTGCCACGGGCGCCATGTCGTTCGGGTCCATTTCCTATGAGGCGCACAGCACGTTGGCCATTGCCATGAACCGCATCGGCGGGAAAAGCAACAGCGGCGAGGGCGGCGAAGATGAGGCTCGCTATATAAGGAACGCGAACGGTGATTCTGAGATTTCACGTGTGAAACAGGTGGCCTCCGGCCGATTTGGCGTCACCAGCCACTACCTGGCTAACGCTGACGAAATACAGATAAAGATAGCGCAAGGTGCGAAACCCGGCGAAGGCGGCCAGCTACCTGGTCACAAAGTGGACCACTGGATTGCCCGCGTGCGCTGCTCTACGCCCGGCGTAGGCTTGATCTCACCGCCGCCACACCATGACATCTACTCCATCGAGGACCTGAAGCAATTGATCTTCGATTTGAAGAATGCCAACCCCAGAGCCCGCATCAACGTGAAGTTGGTGGCCGAGGCAGGTGTAGGCACCATCGCCTCGGGCGTAGCCAAAGCCAAAGCTGATGCTATCATGATTTCCGGTGCGGATGGTGGTACCGGCGCGAGCCCGCTGAGCTCTATCCGCCACACTGGTTTGCCTTGGGAAATCGGCTTAGCCGAAGCACACCAAACCTTGATCAAAAACAACCTACGCAGCCGCGTGGTACTGCAGACCGATGGCAAGATTCTGACCGGCTATGACCTGGCCGTGGCTACCTTGCTGGGTGCCGAGGAATACGGCGTGGCCACCGCGGCCCTCATCACCGAAGGCTGTATCATGATGCGCAAATGCCACCTGAATACCTGTCCGGTGGGTATCGCGACCCAGAACCCAGACCTGCGCGCCCTTTTCACCGGAGACCCTGACCACGTAGTGAACCTGTTCACGTTTTTGGCCATGGAATTGCGGCAGATAATGGCATCGCTGGGCTTCAGGACCATCAACGAGATGGTGGGCCAGTCACAGGTGCTCAAAATCAGAACCGACCTGAACCACTGGAAACTGAAAAATCTGGACCTCTCTCCTATCTTCTTCCAGGAGTACGCGCCCAGAAACGTGGGTACCTACAAGCAGATTGAACAGGACCACGAGATTGCCAAAGTGCTGGACAAAAAGCTTATCCGGGACCTGAAGAAAGGTAACACCGAGGTGGAGTACCGCATCAACAACGTGGACCGCGCCGTGGGCACCATGCTCTCCTATGAGATTTCCCGCAATTTCGGGAAGCACGGCCTGCCGGAAGACTCCTTCAGGTCCACCTTCTATGGCTCCGCAGGGCAGAGCTTCGGCGCTTTTTTAGCCCCGGGACTTTCCTTCAAGCTGTACGGCGAAGCCAACGACTACCTGGGCAAAGGCCTCTCGGGCGGGAAACTGATTCTGCAGCCTTTCAAAGAAAGCCAATACCTGGCCCATGAGCACATCATCACGGGCAACGTGGCGCTGTACGGCGCTACGGCCGGTAAGGTGTACATCAACGGGATGGCCGGTGAGCGCTTCTGCGTGCGGAACTCGGGTGCCGAGGCAGTGGTGGAAGGCATCGGGGACCACGGTTGCGAGTACATGACCGGCGGAAAAGTGCTGGTGCTGGGTGAGATAGGAAAGAACTTCGCAGCCGGTATGAGCGGCGGCATGGCCTATATCTACGCCCCAGACCCCAACCATGTAGACCAACTGAACCTGGACATGGTAGGCCTGGAAGAACCAGATGCTGAAGACCTGCTCTGGATTGTAGAAAAACTACAGGAGCACGTGGCCTACACCGGCAGCGTGCTGGCCCATGGGTTCCTGGAAAACTGGGAGATTCACCGCGACCACTTCCGGAAAGTAATGCCGCACGACCTGAAGAAGGCCCTGCAATTAAAAGATAAAGAAACTGAAAGAATATTGGCGTAATGGGAATAGCAGACGGATTCTTGAAATATAACCGCGAGGTGCCCGGCACCCGCGACCCGAAGGTGAGGGTAAACGACTCCAACGAGATTTACCTCCCCTTCCCCGAGGAGAAAACAAAACAACAGGCCTCCCGCTGCATGGACTGCGGCATTCCTTTCTGTCACAACGGCTGTCCGCTGGGCAACTTGATTCCGGATTTCAACGATGCGGTGTCAGAAGGCGATTGGGAACGGGCTATACGCGTACTGTACCGTACCAATAACTTCCCGGAGTTTACCGGCCGCATCTGCCCCGCTCCGTGCGAGAGCAGCTGCGTGCTGGCCATCAACAAACCGGCCGTGACCATTGAGCACATTGAGAAATCCATTGCCGAGAAGTCCTTTGAGTTGGGTCTGGTGAAACCAGAGCCGCCGCTGCACAGAACCGGTAAGAAGGTAGCCATAGTAGGTTCCGGCCCCGCCGGATTAGCCGCCGCGGCCCAGTTAAACAAAGCCGGGCACAAGGTAACTGTGTTTGAAAAAGACGAAAAAGCCGGCGGCCTGCTTCGCTACGGTATTCCCGATTTCAAACTGGAAAAATGGACCATTGACCGTCGCATCGCCATCCTGGAGGCCGAAGGCATCAAGTTCAAGTACAACCGCAAAATCGGGCAAGACACCACCCTTAAGAAGCTGTACCGGAAGTATGATGCCGTGCTGCTGTGCATTGGGTCTACGAAACCCCGCGCCATTGCCATCCCCGGCAACCACTTAAAAGGCATCCATTTTGCCATGGATTACCTTGGCTTGCAGAACCGCCGCGTAGACGGAGCGCAGATAGCACCTGAAAACGACATCAACGCCTTTGGGAAGCACGTGCTGGTGATTGGCGGCGGCGACACCGGTTCAGACTGCGTTGGCACCGCCAACCGTCATTTTGCCAAATCTGTGACCCAGTTGCAGTACCGCTACATGCCTTCCACTGAGCGCCATCCTACCAACCCCTGGCCTGAAGTTGCCGTGACGCTCTCCTCCTCCTCTTCCCATGAAGAAGGTTGCGAGCGGAGCTGGGGCTGGCTGAACAAAGAGTTTATCGCTGATGAAAACGGGCACGTGAAAGGCCTTCGCGTGGTGGAACTGGAATGGAAAAACCAATCTGAATACACTGAGAAACCCAACAGTGAACGCATCCTTCCCTGTGACCTGGCTTTGATTGCCATCGGCTACGAGCGCCCGGAACATGATGCCTTCACGTCTAACTTCAAGTTTGAACTGGACCGCCGCGGCAACTTTAAGCTGAACGACTGGCAAACCAACGTACCCGGCATCTTCTCCGCCGGAGATGCATGCCGCGGACAGTCCCTGGTAGTCTGGGCCATCTCAGACGGCCGCGAAGCCGCCCGCGCCATTGACGTGTACCTGATGGGAACTTCAGAATTGCCGTCAAAAGAGCTTTCTAAGTACCAGCTGTTTTAGGTAGTATCAAGTAGCACGTATTGCGTAGAACGATAATAGTTTTGAAGAGCCCTGTTCTTGCCTGTTTGGTGAGGAGGGGCTTTTTTCGTTTAGAACTTGTTTTCTGAAAAAAGATCTGAAACCACATCTGAAAAATACCACTTCCGAGTCACCTTGTTTGCAGACATTGTAGAGACTAGGCTCTACCTTGTCTCCACTGTATCTGATTATGTAGGGGCAACCCCTTGTGGTTGCACTTTCCGTTTGGAGTTACAGTCCTGTACAGTTTTAAAACCAAGACAGAAAACCATTGGCGCAGACGCTCGCAGGTCCTCCGGACGCTATAAGGTCTTTTGAGGGAACGGTATTGAGTAGTTTTAAGGCTATTTTTAGAAAAGCAGGACAGAAACAGAATTACCCTTTCCCGTAGAAGCCTAAGAAACAAGAAAGCCCTGTATGGATATCAAACACAAGTACTACCAAACCAACGGCATCCAACTTCATGTAGCGGAGGCTGGACCACAGGAAGGGAAAACAATCTTGTTTCTGCACGGCTTCCCGGAGTTCTGGTACGGCTGGAAAAACCAACTAAAATTTTTCTCAGAGAAGGGCTGGCATGCGTTGGCTCCAGACCAGCGGGGCTATAACCTCAGCAGCAAACCCGAGGGCGTACAATCCTACACTATTGACGAACTCACAAAGGATATTGTAGAGCTTATCCCGCAACTTACCACAGAGAAAATGGTACTGGTGGGACACGACTGGGGCGGCGGAGTGGCCTGGAACCTGGCGCTGCATCACCCACAACTTTTTGAAAAGCTGGTGATATTGAACATGCCGCACCCGCAGGTAGCACACGAGCACTTGACCAAGAATCCGAAACAGATGCTGAGGAGTTGGTATGCCGGTTTTTTCCAAATCCCTTGGATACCGGAAGCAGTAAACAGTTCTTTTGATTTTAAAGTGTTGGAAAGTACCCTGAAAGGCTCTGCCCAGCCGGATACGTTTACAAAGCAAGACATAGAAGCCTATAAAGAAGCGTGGAAACAGCCAGGCGCCATGCAAGCCATGATTAATTGGTACCGGGCTTATAAAGACAATAAGATTGAAGCTGACCACCAGGTTGACGTTCCTACCCTTATGCTTTGGGGAAAGCAAGACCAGTTTCTGGGGACAGAAATGGCGTTGCCTAGCATTGAGCAATGCACCAATGGGCAACTGTTCTTCCTGGAAAATGCGACCCACTGGGTGCACCATGAACAGCCCGACAAAGTAAATGCCTGGATGGAAAACTTCCTGAAGGCTTAAAAACCACCTGCTTAGTCAGCGCTAAAACAAAAAACCGCCCCTCAAAGAAGTGCGGCTTTCCCATCATTCATTAAATCAAAAACTCTTAATTTCTACCTCTTCGGCCAGACTCACCTCCTGAAGATTGTTCCTGGCGGGGAGCAGACTGGCGCTGGACCGGGGCAGATTCCTGACGGCTGCTCCTTTGCTGATATTGCCCTTGCGAGCTAGGCTCAGAGCGAGAACGGGCTTGGTATTGTCCCTGGTTCGAATCGCTTTCTGTCCGGCGGGGAGAATAGGAGCCTTCTGTCCGCTGCTGCTGCTGCTGCTGCTGCTGCTGCTGCTGGTGCTGCCCCGAAGTTTCTGGAGACCGTTGCTGCACCTGTGCTTCGGACGTGCGGGTGCGGGTTCTGGTAGCATTGGTTTCGGTGGAACGTTGCGGATAATCGGTTCTTTCGGCACGAGATGGGGCTGAAGATTCCACGTTTGCCGAAGTAGTGCCTCTCACGCGTTCCCTCGTCCGGGCACCTTCTCTTTCCACGCTGCTCCGCTGCTCAGAGGTTGATTCCAAACCAGTGCGGCTGCGGTAAGTTCCAGTTTCAGGCTGGGTTCCAACCCCGCCTCGGTCTGCGTTGCTGCTTCTATCGCTTCTGCCTACGGTACCCGAGTTAGTGTCAGTTAGGCGGGAACGGATGGTGGAAGTATTTCGGGCGATCACCCGGGTAGGGGCTTCCTCACGGCGCGAGTTCACATCCGGACGGTAAATCCGGACAGAGTTCTCGGCTAAGGAAGTTCTTCCGGGACGGTTGTCTCTGTCCACGCGGTAGACGTTCACCTTGCGGTTAGTAGCCCGCTCTATGTCCTGGTTCCGGGGTCCGTACACATACTTGCGGTTGTCGCGCTCGTAGTAGTTGTTGATGATGGTGGTATTGTGGTAGATGTTCACCACCCGGGTTCTAGGAACGCTGTACGAGTAGATACGCGGGCTGGTGATGTACATCACCGGCACAAACACCCAGCGAACAGCCGGGACAATGTAAGTCATCCTCGGACCCATGGGCGCCCAACCATAGTAACCGCCGCCGTTGCGCCAGTCTACCCAGGCCGGTCCCCACTCAGAACCCGGAATCCAGAGCCATCCGTCAAAATCATCGTAGATCCAACGACCGTAGTGGAACGGTGCCCAACCCCAGTCATAGTCAGAGACCCAGGTGTTGCCGTACTCCGTCATGACCCAGTGGCCCCGGGTAGCGTACGGCTGGAATCCCTGCTCCACGGTGGGCGACCACACGTAGCCGTACTCCGGATCACGGATCCAGCGGCCGTAGCGGTCCAGCTCATCATAAAACGTCTGGAAAGACACCAGGTCTCCTGGACGGGCCTGCGCTTCTGGTGGAGAAGCCAGGCCGAGGGTCAGAAGCAGCAAAGCTCCCCAGACCCACAAGTTGTTAATAAAGGTTTTCATGTAACAGAGGTTTTAAACTAGACAGCTGCTTCATGTTTGGGGCACTAATCAGCTCGCTAATTGGGTCATAGGAGAAAAATCCTCCTATCTGCTTTAAACCAAACATCTTGCCAAAATCACGCACTTTTCAAGGCTCAATTGAATATATTTTTATACGGACAAATGCCTCTTTGAACCAGCCAAAAGGCTTGATAAAATATTTTTTAATCCTAGCCTAATTTCTTCAAAATCAGATAGAATTATTTAAAGCCGATGAGGGAAATTTGGAGGAGCATGAATAATGGATTAAAAGACTTTTCTTACCTTTACGGCGGGTCAGAAATCTACCTTATTCAGGGTTTTGTCACCCTTTTTTTCTAGAAGTGCATTGGCTTGAAATTTTACTTTTTTAATACCCCTCCACGCCCGGTTCTTTTGCCTTTCAGGGCGTACTACGTACCGGAAAACCTCAGAAAACTACGGCTGGTCGCCTCGCTTTCGCTGTCGGTGGCTTGCGGGATCCTGCTTTTGCCGCTGGTATTTCCTTTTCTGAACCAAACGGCGCACATCACATTCTTCCGGGGCCTTAATATATCCTTGGCTCTGGCCTCTGCGGCGGTGCTGGTTCTGGAAGGTTGGTTCCACCAGAACTTAAAACCGCTTTCCCGGCAGTGGATCGCGCAAGGGTTGTGCCTGGCCTTCGCTTTGGCGTTTATCTGCTGCTGCCTGGGCATTACGTTCATTGCGCAGTCAAACCCCAAAAACACCCTTACCATGTACTTACTGGGACTGGTGACGGTATCCTTTCTCTGGGACTTTGAATATTTCGAGACACTGGTACTGGTAGCCTTCACCACGTTGGCCTTTACGTTGGTCCTGTCCTTTTCCTCCCTCAGCCCTGAGCAGATTGTATTGAACCAGTGCGTCTCCTGTTTGATTCTGCTTTGCTTTTTTGTGCTTTCCCGCACCATGTACAGTTACCGGGCCAGCCACTTTACCCAACTGCAGGAGATTGAGGAAAAGAACCGCCAGATCCAGAAAATAAGCCAGGCCAAATCTGAGATCCTGGGGGTGGTGGCCCATGACCTGAGAAGTCCCTTCAACAACATTGAGATGATCACCTCCCTGCTTCAGAAGAAGAATCTTACACCGGAGCAAGAGCAGCAGTACCTGGGGCTGATTCTTACCAGTTGCCAGACCTCGCGCCATACCATCAATGAACTGTTGTACATAGCCCGCGAGGAACAGCAGGAAACCATTCCGCTGGTGAAACTGGATTTGTGTACGTGGCTGCAGGAAGTGCAGGAAGAATGGGAAACCCAATTGCAAGGCTCCCGCAGCCTGCTTCTCTCCCACCCAAATACCCCGCTGTACGCCAACCTGAACAAGGAACGCTTCCACCGGGTTATGGACAATTTGCTTTCCAATGCCGTAAAATTCACTCCGGCTCAGGGCAACATCAGAATCAAAATACGGGAGGAAAAGAAAAAACTTCTGCTGGAGGTATCGGATGAAGGCATTGGCATTCCCGAGAAGATGCGGCCCATGTTGTTTGACCGTTTCTCCAAGGCCCGGAGGCGCGGGCTGAAAGGCGAGAAATCCACGGGCTTGGGCCTGAGCATTTGCCGCCAATTGGTAGAGCAGCACGGCGGTTCCATAGACTTGCTAACCCAGGAGCACCAAGGCAGCACTTTCCAGATCACCTTACCTGCGGCTGTCTAGGGTCCGTTTTCCGCTCTTCCAGAGCTTGGGCGAAGGGCTCCTGTTTTAGGCCTGATTTTCGAAAAACAGGCTTAAAACAAAGAACAGGTCATCTTCCACCGAAAGGAAAACCAACCGTTTTTACTTTTTCTAAGCGGCACCCAAGTTCCTGTAGGTACAATAATTTGCCTTAAAATTTGGATGGTAACTTTTTCGCCGCCACATTTGCCCTGTAAAGTCGATTATCCCTATCCAGGGTTTTGATTTATAAAGAAGAAGGGAGAGAACAGGCTCTGTGAACTTCTAGCAACCTACAAAGACAAGGTGCTAATTCCTGCCTAAAGAATTTAGGAAATATAAACGTGAACAAACCCATGACGAGTAACACCCTTTCTTCTATTGCCTCTTTTCTGAACGATCTGATCTCCAAATTGATCGGTCCAACGTTGCAGCCTATTCCTGTGAAGGTTTCCAATCCCTCCCGCTGTTGTTGTTGAGGCTACCTTTGCTGGTAAAGGTATGAGAAACCTGTCTGGAAATTATCCCAATGGACCCAGACCCTCCTGATTTCCAAATTAATCCTTCTACCAGCCGCACTTCGGTGCAAAATCATTACTCCCGTTTTTAACCTGATTTTCTTAAAACGGCCTTAAAACGCTTTTAAACCTTTGCATTGATTTACTCCTCTAACTCTATAGAGATTAGTTTCATTAACTTACAACACGTAATACACGAACAGATATGTCAACTTCCGCATCCACAAAACCGATCGCCATTTACCACGAACACCCAGATTGGTTCAAGCCTTTATTTGAAGAACTAGACGCCAGAGGCATTCCTTACGTGCGCCTGAACGCCGCCGAGCATACCTATGACCTGGCCGAAGACGAAACCCCTTACAGCCTGTTCTTCAACCGCATGAGCCCCAGCGCTTACCTGCGCGGCAATGAGAACGGCATTTTCTATACCCTAGGCTTACTGGGCCACCTGGAGCGCACCGGCACGCCAACCGTGAACGGCCACAAAGCTTTCCAGTACGAGACCAACAAAGCCCTGCAGTTATCCCTGCTTCAGTCTTTGGGCTTGCCTTACCCGAAGGCCCGCGTGATTAACCACGCTTCCCAGGCCGTGAAAGCCGCCGAAGGACTTCGTTTCCCCGTGGTGGTGAAAGCCAACATCGGGGGCAGCGGCGCAGGTATTGTGAAGTATGATTCGGTAGAGTCTCTGGCGCAGTCCGTAGCGAACAACGAGATTGATCTGGGTATTGACCACACCGCGTTGGTGCAGGAGTTCATCCCGGCCCGCGGTGGCTACATCCATCGGGTGGAGACCCTGGGCGGCAAGTACCTGTACGCCATCAAAGTATATACCACCGGCGAGAGCTTCAACCTGTGCCCCGCCGATATCTGCCAGACTACTACCGGTGTAGAACTGGTGCGCAACGCCTGTGCACTGGATGCTCCTAAAAATGGCTTGAAAGTAGAAGGCTATACCCCCGAGCAGGAAGTGATTGATGCCATTGAGGCCATCATGCAGAACTCCGGCATTGACGTGGGCGGTATTGAGTACATCATTGACGACCGCGACGGCCAGATTTATTACTATGACGTGAACGCGCTGTCCAACTTCGTGGCCGATGCCGTGAACGTAATCGGGTTCAACCCGCACAAGAAGTTGGTAGACTTCCTGGAGAAAAAAGCCCAACTAGTAACGGAGGAGGTATAAAGATGCAGTTCGGATATTGGTTACCTGTATTTGGCGGCTGGCTCCGCAACGTGCCCGAGGAAAATATGGCCACCTCCTGGGACTACGTGAAGAAACTGGCGCAGCGCAGCGAGGAATGGGGCTACAGCCTCTCCCTCATCGCGGAGTTGTACCTGAATGACATCAAAGGCCAGGAAGCTCCGGCCCTGGATGCTTGGTCTACCGCCGCAGCTTTAGCTGCCGTGACCGAGGAACTGGAGATCATGGTGGCCGTTCGGCCGACTTTCCATAACCCTGCCTTGCTGGCCAAAGCCGCTGCCAACATTGACCTCATCAGCAACGGCCGGCTGTCTCTGAACGTGGTATCCAGCTGGTGGAAAGACGAAGCCACCAAGTACGGTATCCAGTTTGAGCAGCACGATGACCGCTACGCCCGCACCAAGGAGTGGCTGGATGTAGTGACGAACCTCTGGGAGAAAGACCATTTCACCTATGAAGGCAAGTACTATCAGGTTACCGACAACGTGCTGCAACCCAAGCCCAAGAAAAAGCCGTTCATCTACGCCGGCGGCGAATCTGAAGCAGCCAAAACACTCATCTCCAACCAGTGCGACGGTTACGTGATGCACGGCGACACACCCGAGACCATCGGGAGCCGCATCTCAGACATGCATGAGCGCCGCGAGAAAGCCGGTTTGCCGCCTATGAAATATGGCGTGGCCGCTTACTCCATCGTGCGCGACACGGAGCAGGAGGTGAAGAAAGAACTGGAGCGCATCACTGATGTAAACGCCTCGGCGGCGGGATATGGCAATTATCAGCAATGGTTGGCCGGAACGCAGTTGGAGCAACAGGTTTCTTTGCAGGACTACTCGGTTTCTAACCGCGGTCTGCGCACAGGGCTCACCGGAACTCCGGCCCAGATTCAGGATAGAATTGGCGAGTACGAGAAAGTAGGTGTTGATTTCTTCCTGCTTCAGTGCAGCCCGCAACTGGAAGAGATGGAGCGTTTCTCTGAATCCGTGATACAGGTGACGGCCTAAGTCGTTTTCCTTGTATTTACAGAAAAGGCCCTGTTATCAGAAATAAGAGGGCCTTTTTATTTTGGCTGAAAGGTAAAGTCTAAGGGCACTTCCTTCCCCTCCACACGAAAAGAGCAAGCCCGCGGGCTTGCTCTTTTCGTGTGGAATCAGGTTGATTAACCGTTCTGTTGTCTTCTGACACGGTTCTCTTTTCCTTCTTCTCTTCCCTTGCGGTTGCTGCGGTTAGCTTGCATTTGCTTGCGCTCGGTTTCGTATTGGGCGTATTGTTTTTTACTCACGATGCTTTTGAACTCTTTCTCCCAGGAGGCCCGAAGTTGTTTCATTTGCTCACGACCTTCCTTGTAGCGCTCGCCGCCTTCGTTCCGCTGGCCTTTTTGGGCGTATTGGCCTTTGAAGCTTTCCAGTTGCTGGGCGTGTTTCAGGTTAAGGGCCTGTAGTTTCCGCTCCTGAGAATTGTTCAGGTCTAACTTCTGGGTAAGCAGTTGGGTGCGTTTGGTGGCGCGCTGCTCCGGCGACAACTTTTCGCGTCTTTCGCCTCCTCTGCGGCCTTCGCCTTTCACTCTTCTTCCCTGCTCTACTCTGTTCTCAGATTTTCTGTTTTGCTGCGGAGTAGTTTGGGCGTAAGAAGTTCCGGCTACTGCCAATCCTAAGGCGATCATTGCTACTAACTTTTTCATCTTCGTTTTACTATAAGGGTTTAAGTTTTCTAGGTTTTCAGGTAGTATCACCTGCTTGACTCTCCAATTGCAAAGCAGATGCCAAAAACTGCCCCATTACTCTCCATATTGGCCAAACGACCAAAGCCCTAAGTGAAACGGACAAAACCGGACTACGAAACGGACAAACTGTTTTAAGGCTGTTTTCAGAAAAACAGGCCTAAAACAGAAAGCGCCTTTGCCGATAAACAAAAGCGCTTTCTATCTCTTATAAAAGCCGTCATTACCTTGCCCAAGATGGCCCAGAAGCAACACTTGGCCTCCTTATCTCTGCTCCGCGAAAACTTTCCTGAGCAACTCTGAGGTTCTGGCCTGCGGATTCTCCCGGATGGCTCTCTCCTCTTTGGCCACCATCACAAACAAACCGTCCATGGCTTTCTGGGTGGCGTACTCATCCAGGTTGGGGTTCACCTTTTTCACCAGCGGAATCTTGTTGTAGGTCGTGATCAGGTTGGAATAGTATTGCGTCGCGTTGACCTTGCTCAACGACGTCTGGATGATGGGCTTGAACTTCTCGGTGAGTTGTTGGGAAGTGGTGCGCTGCAGGTATTGGGTGGCTGCATCGGGTTCCCCTTTCAAAATGGCAAAGGCGTCCTGGATGGTCATCTGTTTGATCGCCGACACGAAGATGGGTTTGGCTTCCTTGGCGGCGTCCTCGGCGGCCCGGTTCAAAGCCAGCACGAACTTGTCTACCTCTGCGCCCATGCCTATCTGCCGAAGCCGGGTTTCCACGTTCTTCACCTCCGGCGGAAAGGGAATCCTGATCTCGGGGTTCTTGAAATAACCGTCCACCTGAGAAACCAGATCAGAGCCCTTGGAGGCGCCATTGATCAAAGCTTCCTTCAGACCGGCCCCAACTTCGTCAGAGGAGAGTTGGCCTTTGGTGCCGGAGAGAATAGCGCCTTTGATCTTATCCAGTTTGATCTGAGCAGAGGCATCCTGCGCCATCAGGCCGAACGCTGCTAAAATGAGTATCTTTTTCATAGGTTTGAAGAAAATCGGTATAAATAAAAATGGAAACGCTTCCTGTTTTAAGCCAGTTTTTATAAAAACGGCCCCGAAACAGAAAGCGTATCAGATTTGCTTTAGAATTGGGTTAGGAGGAAGGAAAATATGGATTGCATTCCTCCTGATGCGGCGGAGAATATCGACCGGAAGGATATTACAAAATCGATGGGTGTTTTGGGCCTGTTTTTAGAAAAACAGGCTTAAAACGGATGTGAGAAAAGAAGGAGTGAGAAGCCCCTATTCAGAATACATCTTCCGCTGGGTGTCCTTCACTTTCTGTTTCTTCAAAGACTTGAGCTGGCTCTGAAGTATGTTGAGTTCCTGAATAAAGAGAACCTTGTTGTGTCTGCTCAACCGGTTGAAATCGGGTTGGTGCAGGCACTTCTTCATGAGGTTCACCTTTTGTTCCAGTTTTTGGGCGGCGGCATTTTGTAGTTCCATGGTTAGTAGATGATTTCGGGGCGGATTTCCCCTATCCGGCAGACTATCTTATGTATTATTTACTTCCCAGCCAGTTAAGGAAAACCGGGCTTTTGGCCTTGCTGATGATGATTTCCTCGGTGAAAGGAATGGTGAGGGCGACGGAGAGTTTCCGCCCGAAGTACTGCGAGGCCTCTTTGATGGCTTTGTAGTGCACCAGAAACTGCCGGTTGGCCCTGAAGAACTGAGCCCCGCAGATTGCCTCCATCTCTTCCATGTTCTGGTTGAGCGTGAACTTCCTTTGGTCGAAGGTGAGCACATGTGTAAACAGGTTCTGCGAGTAACAGACCGCAATCTGGTCAATGGGCAGCGGGATGATCTTGTCACGCTGAAATACCAGCACCGACTGTGGTTTCTGCTGGCCCTGGCGGTTGTCCAGAAGTTGCAGCAGCGCCTGGTAATCGGGTTTGGCGGGGGCCAGGCTTTCCTGCAACTGTTTGTATTTCAGGAGCGTTTTCTGGATAGTGGCTCGGTTGAAGGGCTTCAGGATGTAGTCAATGCCGTTGGCCCGAAAAGCCTCCAGGGCGTATTCGTTGTAGGCCGTGCAGAACACCACCGGTTTGGTGATGTCAATGGCCTGGAAAATCTCAAAGCTCAGGCCATCGCCTAGTTGGATATCGGAGAAGATAAGGTCAGGCTGCAGATTCTCCCTGAAATAGGCAACCGCGGCTTTCACCGAGGCCAGTACCGCCACGATGCGCGCCGAGGGTTCCACTTCTACCAACGTATCTGCCAGGTCTTCGGCCGTGAGGGGTTCGTCTTCAATTATGACAATGTTCATCAAACAACAAGGTAAGTTCCACTGAGAAATACTCTTCAGCCTCTGTAATGTTAATCCCGTCCCCTGAAATCACCCGGTACCGCTCCGCCAGGTTTTTCAGCCCGATGCCCGAGCTTGGCTCCAGCGTCTGTTTGGCTCTCCGGTTGTTCCAAACCACAATAGAGTTAGGTTCTTGGAAGGAAATCCGGATGGTGAGGGGCTCTTCCACGGTGAAGGCGTTGTGCTTGATAGCGTTCTCCACCAGCAGTTGCAGCGAGAAAACCGGCAGGCACCCCGTGGTGAGAATACGCTCGGGGACCTCCATCTGGTACTGAAACGAATCCTTGAACCGCACTTTCTGCATCTCCAGGTAATCTACGCACAGCTTCAGTTCCTCCTTCAGGGGGATGGTGGTTTCCTGTTGGGTGGAGATGGAAGCCCGCAGCAAGTCAGAGAGGCGCACCAGGTACTCCTCGGCCTCGGGGCGCTGCCGTTTGATTAGTGATTTAAGCGTGGTCAGGGAATTGAAGAGAAAGTGCGGCTGCAACTGGTGCTTCAGGTGCTGATGCTGCGCGATGGCGTGGTTCATCTTCAGCTGGCTGTTTTCCACCGCAATCTGGTCGCTTTTCCGCTGCAGGAAGATCAAATCCATCAGTACCAAAATAATGGTGTTGTTGGTGAGCGCCACAATAAGGGGGAAGATGCGCACCCGGGCTCCGTCCGAGGCCACGTAAATCAAGGCCATCATGCCATAATACACGAAGGTCGTGAACACATAACTGAGGACATACCGGCTGATCATTCGGGTCTTCTCGCTCAGGTTTACTTTGCCCAGGCGGCCATACAGATAGATATTGAAAAACCACAGGCAAAGCATGAGCAGCACAATGCCCATGAACGCGTACAAGTGGTTTTCTGACGTGGGAATACGGAATTCCCGCATGCCCTCTCGGGGAAAACGGCCCCTAAAAAAGAACGGCCTGCCGGCATTGATCATGGGAAAAAAGCTCAACACCCCCCAACCCAACGAGGTGATGACCGCAATCCTCCACAATCCTTTCCTGTATGAATCTGTCTGCAACATGGCTAAAGTTACTTCACTATTCTTAAGCAAGGTCCTCGCTGACTACCCTTGTCTTCTACCCAAATAAACTAATGAAGAATTAGTAACAATCGCCCCTATTCCACAAACATGCGGATAGGCGCAGTTTGGAACAACGGGAAAAAAGGTAAAGCGGACAATCTTACGGGTGAAACGGCAATACAGGTCTTGCGGCTGAATGTCATCCCAGGATAAGGCAGTAGTAAACATAACGGCGGCGAATGGGTTTTCTAGGTGAACGCTTTAGATTGGAAAGTTTATGGAAGAAAAAGAAGCGCCTTGTTTCAGGGGCATTTTGCGGAAAGAAGCCTATAAACAGCAGGTCTTTTCCTGGCGTTGGTCCTGAGATTCTCTATGGATGTACTTTTCCTTCCCGCTTGCCCGAAGTTTTATTTGGACCCGCAACAAAATTTTTCCAAGAGTGGAACAGATTTTGCACTTCTGATCGTTGTAGATACAAGAATGATTTCAGGAAGGTTTTTCTGATTTTTTTTCCTATATTCATGTAATCGTCGTAAAATGAATAAACCGTTTCGGCGTTACAAGGAGTATAAAATTTCAAAGAAGGGAGAGAACAGGCTCTATGATCTTCTGGTATCTTAAAAAGGTGCTTTACCCTGCTAATTTTTTATCTAAACCCATGACTAGCAACACAGTTTCTTCCATCGCTTCGTTACTGAAAGAGTTGATTTCAAGATTGACTGGTCCTACCCTGCAGCCGGTTCCCGTACCCGTTCGTCAGCAATCACGCTAATAACCGGGGCGCACCCTGCCGGGAGTAACAGAAGCCTTCATCCACTGACCAAGATTCCTACAAGAACATACCCTTAATCCCTGCCCCCTTTAGGAGCAGGGATTTTTTTGTGAGGCTTTTCCTCCTTTCGATTTATGGAAGTTTTCTCCAAAAGGAAGGTAAAACGCCATGCTGATGTGAGGAACTGGCCCTGACCAAGAGAATCCTTTCGGGATAGTGACCAAATTCTGTTTCAGGGCTGATTTTCTTAAAACAACCCCAAAACATAATAGTGAACTTACAACTTTGATTAGGAGATGTCTCTGTTGAACTTAATCTGAAGTTAGAATGGAATCCACACGCAAATCGTCTTCCTTTGAAGGGGGCAGGGGATGACAAGGGAGGCAAAAGAACCATCTGCTCCAGCCTAGTTGAAGTACAGCATGATTCTCGGGAACGCCTCATCTGCACGTGAAATCATCCCCCTACCCCCTTCAAGGGGGACGGTATGTGTGCATTGCAAAGTAGAGTGACAATCAAAAGTCGCTTTTGTATTTGATTCCCGAGTTCCCGTTAATTTAGTAATTTCCCGACCTGATCCGATGGATAACCCAGGCCCGGCACCTTTCCGGGGACAAAGGGATTCTTGGTACACTTTTTATAATCTTTGCCTTTATATGAAATTCAACTCCCTCCTAGTTGGTGCGCTGCTTTTGTCAGGTACTGCGTTTGGCCAATCGCTCACGCTTGAGAAAGACGTGGACCAGCAGCTGAAAAAAGTAAAACCCGAGGCTCTCAGAGCCCACATCCAATACCTGGCCGACGATAAACTGATGGGTCGGCTGCCCGGCACGCCCGGTTACCAGATGGCCGTGGATTACGTGGTGGACCAATTCAAGAAGCTAGGGGTACAGCCAGGGGGGGAGAACGGAACGTACCTGCAAAAGGTAAGGATCAGGAAAGCGTTCACGGGCAAAGATGCCGCGCTTTCGCTCACCACCGCTCAGGGTACGAAAGCCCTGGTACCCGGCACCGATTTCGTTTTCTACCCTAATCCGCAGAACCCTTCGGTAAGCCTTGAGGCCCCGCTGGCATTTGCCGGCTATGGCATCACTGCCCCAGAAGTAGGCTATGATGATTATGCCAACCTGGACGTGAAAGGCAAAGTGGTGGTGATTCTGAGGGGAGCGCCCAAGAATTTCCATTCTACCATTGCCGCTGCCAGCATGCACTTCTCCACCATTCTGCAGAATGCGGTGAACCATGGAGCGGTGGGTGTGGTAGTTGGGACCAATAACGCCAGCCCTCGGGCCATGCTGCCCAATCTATCCAGAGGCGCGAACAGTGTGATGACCGCCGAGGGTAAAGTAGCCGCATCGGGTAGTTTTGTGTCTGATCAGTCCAAACTGTTTTCCTACATCAACGCTGCTACTTTCCATTCTTTGCTGCAAGGTGCCGGGCTTGACACTGCCCAGGTAGTGGCCAACCTCCAGAAAGGTACCCCTAACTCTGCTGCCCTTCCGGCCAAACTGCAGGCTAGGTTTACTTCCACCTACCAGGATTTCGACTCCTACAACGTGGCGGGGAAAATCACAGGTTCAGATGCAACCTTAAAAGAAGAGTACGTGGTGCACAGCGCTCACTTAGACCACATGGGCATCAGCACACCCGTGAAAGGCGACTCCATATATAATGGAGCCCATGACAATGCCTCAGGAGTAGCCAGCGTGCTGGAGATTGCCAAGGTGTACTCCCAATTAAAGCAGAAACCAAAACGCTCGCTGCTGTTTGTGTTGGTGACGGGTGAGGAAATGGGCCTGCTGGGCTCAGCCTACTTCGCCAGGTACCCCACCGTTCCGAAGGAGAAAATCGTTGCCGACATCAACACCGATATGCCTACCATCATCGCTCCCCTGCTGTCTGCGGTGGCGTTGGGGGCCGAGCATTCGTCGCTGGCCCAACCGGTGGCCAAGGCTGCTGGTCACCTGGGCATTGCGGTAGAGGCTGATCCGGAACCAGATCAGAACCGATTCATCAGAAGCGATCAGTTCAGTTTCGTAAGCCAGGGCATTCCGGCGCTGCACATCAAATACGGCAACAAGACCAAAGACGGGCAGAACAACCTGAACAAGCAGGTAGAGGTTTGGCGTGCCGCGTTTTACCACAAACCGCAGGATGAACTCAACGAATCCTTTGATTTTGAAGCGGGCAAGCGCTACGTGCAACTGAACTTCCTGATCAGCTACCAAGTGGCTCAGGCCAGTCAGCGCCCTTCCTGGAACGCAAACGACTTTTTCGGAGGCCGATACAAGAAATAAGCTTTGTCAATTGGGAAGGCTCATCCCGTTTAGGCGCTGTTTAATGAAAACAGCGCCTAAACGGGATACTTTTTTATAGAAAGCCGACTTTCCTACCCTGACTTGACCCTTTGCCCTTCGGCGGAAAGCCTATCCTCGGGGAGACCACTCCCAAGGCCCCTGCTTACTGCGGCTGAGAACGATGCTTGAAGTTTTCCTTCTTTTTTTACCTCATTAGCTTAGTATGGTTTAGGCATTCTTTTCGATAAACAGCCTCTAAACGCCGGAAAACCCCTTTCCTATAGTTCAGAAAATATTCACAATTTTTAGTTCTCAAAATTATGAACTAAAGAAACTAACTAATACCTTTGTGCTGTTCTTAAACAAATGAGAGGAACAACCGTGGCAGAGTTAACGCAAGAACAAAAAAAACTGATTGAGAAAATGGGCATTTACCATGAGCAGCAGGGCTTTCCGCCCGTGACTGGCAGAATCATGGGCTTGCTTTATGTCTCAGACCGGCCGCACCTTAGTTTTGAGGAGATCGTGGAGACCTTGAACATCAGCAAAAGTGCTACCAGCAATGCTCTCCAGCTTCTGCAGCAGATGCGCCTGATAGAATATACTACCTACCCTGGTGACCGGAAACGGTATTTTGGGGCGCTGCTGGAAAACTGGCACGATGAGGTAGTGAACAAGATGGAGTCCATTCTGGGTTTCAGCAAATTGCTCAGGCAAGCCAATGAACTAAGGGGCGACAAGAACCCCGAAATGAATGAAAAGGTGCTGGAACGCATTGAGTTCATGGAATTTCTTTCCAAAGAGGTACCAGGTCTTTTACAGAGATGGATTAAGGAAAGAAAAGCATAATTTTTTTACCCAATTGGTTCTTTTTATTCAGAACTAACCATACATATAAAAACCAAATAATAAAAGTAAAACCGTGAATAAGAAGCATTTATTACTGAGCTTTCTCCTTACATTTTTGGTGAGGTTCAGTTATGCACAAACCCCGGCTCAAGGCCAGGTGCTATCGTTGCAGGAGGCCCTGAAGTTTGCCACCAGCAACAATATCTCCATCAAGCAAGCTCAGTTAGATGAGCAGAGTGCCGGATACAAGATCAACGAAACCAAGGGATCTGGCCTGCCCCAGGTGAATGGAACCGGACAGGTTAGCGTGTCGCCTTCCATTGCGACCCAGTTGCTGCCGGGTGAGTTTTTCAACCAGCCTGGAACGTACATCCCCGTGAAGTTCGGTCAGAAGTACAATGCCTCTGGAGGGTTGGAGCTTTCTCAGCTTATTTTCAGTAAGTCTTACTTTGTAGGCCTGGAAGCCGCCGCTACTACCCGTGATTTGTATCGTCTGCGTACCCAGATGAGCCAGGAAGATGTGATTTATAACGTGAGCTCGGCTTATTTGCAGGCGCTCCAGACTAAAGAGCAGTTCAACACCATTGAGGCCAACTACAACCGCCTGGTGCAGCTGGAGAAGATCCTGATGCTGCAATACAAGAATGATTTTGCCAAGAAGGTAGATGTAAACCGAATTACGGTAAACAAAACCAACCTGGAAAATCAGCGCCAGACGTTAGCCTCTGCTTACGAGCAGCAGAAAAACGCCTTGAAGTTCTTCATGGGCATGCCCATAGACCAGCAATTTGAGATATCAGACTCCACCACCTTAGCCAATGTGGCACTTCCGGCTGAAACCAACGTGAACGAGGTTCTGGCACTGCGGTCCGATTACCAGGCCCTGCAAACCCAGAAGAAGCTGTATGGCCTCAATGTTGAAAACATCAAAGGCCGGGCCTTCCCTACTTTGGCGGGCTTCGGACAATACATCTACAACGCGCAACGCGGCGAGTTTAACTTCTTTGACACCAACCAACCCTGGTTTAACACCTTTGTGCTGGGAGTTAGATTGAACATACCCATTTTTGATGGTTTCCAGCGGAGAAACCAAGTGAAACAGGCCCAGATTGAAGTGCAGAAAACAGAATTGTCTATGCAGAACCTGGCGCTCAACACCCAGATGGGCTTAGACAACGCAGTGAAACAAATCTCCACGAGCCAATTGGCCATAGAGAACCAGGAGCGAAACGTGAAGCTGGCGCAGGAGGTGTACACCACTACCAATAACCTTTACAAAGAAGGACTTTCGCCTTTGACAGATTTGCTGGAGGCTGAGGTGAGTTTACGCGATGCCCAAACCAATTTAAACAACGAACGCCTGAAGTATAAAATCGCGCAGCTCAACTTCGTGAAAGCCCGCGGCGAATTAAAGAACCTTATCAAATAACACCCATTCTGTACAACCACTAAAATGAAAAAACTGATTTATATCCTCGTTGTTGTAGTCCTGGTAGGCGCGGTAGCTTATACGCTCAACAAGAACAAGAAGGAAATGACCGAGAAGGCCGCCGTGGCCGAGATCAAGAGTGAAGCCATTCCGGTGACGTTGACTGAAGCGCAATCTGCCAAACTGGATAAGTCTTTCACTGCCCAAGGGAATTTCAAACCGGTGCAGAGCCTTACGCTGGTGTCTGAGATTTCCGGCCAGATCCAACGCGTACTCAAACGCAAAGGTGACAAGGTACGTGCCGGTGAGTTGCTGATCCAGGTAGAGGACAATACCATGAGCGCCAACCTGGCCACTGCCCAAGCCAACTACCAGAAGGCCCAGAAAGACCTAGAGCGCATGAAAAACCTGATTGCCGGTGACGCCGTGACCAAGCGCCAGTTAGAAGATGCCCAGATCAACGTGAACGCCACCCGCGCGCAGTTAGTAGCCGCCCGCCAGAACCAATCCAATACCCGTGTGACTTCGCCCATCAACGGCGAGATCAACGAAATGTACATTGAGGTAGGTTCTTACCTGAACGCCAATGCCGGCACCAGAATGTATGACATCGTGAACGTTGACCGCCTGAAACTGAACGTGAAGGTGTCTGAGGCGGAAGTGTTGCTCATCAACCGTGGCCAGAAAGTGAAGGTGACTGCCAATGCCGGCGGTGCCCAGGAATACGAAGGTACGGTGACCGCCATCGGAGCATCCGCTGACGCCAGCCTGAAGTTTGACGTGGAGATTGAAGTGAAAAACACCGCCAACAACAACCTGCGGGCTGGTATGTACGGCACGGCTTTCTTCCCGGTGAACGCCCAGCGCGACGCTCTGCTGTTACCGCGTGAAGCCATTGTGGGTAGCATCCAGGATCCAAGCGTGTACGTGGTGAACGACAACAAAGCCAACCTCAGAAAAGTGAAAGTGGGTATTGTGACCCAAGATCAGGTTGAAATCCTGGAGGGCGTACAGCCAGGTGAGAAAGTGGTACGCAGTGGTCAGATCAACCTGCGCGAAGGCATCCAGGTAACTGCCCTTAAGTAATCAATTCGCTTTTCTTTTTACAGAAGAAGTTTAGAACATGAACATAACCAAATTATCTATCCAGCGGTCAACCTTAGTGGTGGTGGTCTTCACCATCCTGACCCTGCTAGGTGTTGTTTCCTATAAATCCCTCAACTACGAGTTGCTGCCTAAGTTCAGCCCGCCCGTGTTGACGATCACCACCCTTTATCCCGGTGCTTCGCCCAACGAGGTGGAGAACTCGGTGACCAAAGAGATTGAGGACGCGCTTTCTGCCCTGGAGAACGTGAAGGAGATGAAAGGAACCTCTTTGGAGAGTTTCTCTATCATCACCATTCAGCTGAACCAGGGAACCAACGTGGACTTGAGTTTACAGGATGCCCAGCGGAAGATTAACGCCATTCTGGCCCGTTTGCCCGAAGACGCAGATCCTCCTACCCTGAACAAGTTTGACTTTGACGATTTGCCTATCATCAAGATGGGGGCCACGGCCAACATGCCTGCCACCGAGTTCTTCGACCTGATCGACAACAAAATTAAGCCTGAGCTTTCCCGCGTGCCAGGTATGGCCCAGATCAAGGTATTGGGTGGTTCTGAGCGGGAGATCAAAGTGAACATCCAGGCTGACAAACTGGAAGCGTACGGTATCTCCATCCTGCAGGTACAGCAGAAGATCAGGAACTCCAACCTGGACTTCCCTACCGGTAGAATCAAAAACGAGAACGGACAGACCCAGCTTCGTTTGGCCGGTAAATACCAGGACCTGAACCAACTGCGTAACCTGGTCATCAAATCGGACCAGAATGGTACCGTGCGTCTGTCTGACTTAGCCGAAGTGCAGGATACCCAGAAAGACGTGGACGTGTTGAGCCGTATCAACTCCAAAGCATCGGTGGGGATCACTATCCAGAAGCAGTCAGATGCCAACGCCGTAGAGGTGAGTGCCCAGACCAAAGCCGCCTTGGCTAACCTGGAGAAAATCTATGCCAAAGAAGGCCTGAAGTTCAACATTGCCTCAGATAGCTCTGACTTTACGTTAGAGGCCGCTGACTCCGTGATCCATGACTTGGTGATTGCCGTTGTGCTGGTTGCCGTGGTAATGCTGCTGTTCCTGCACTCGCTGCGTAATGCCGTGATTGTAATGGTGTCTATCCCGGCCTCCTTGGTAGCTACCTTTATTGCCATGTTCCTGTTGGGCTACTCGTTGAACCTGATGTCTCTGCTGGCTCTTTCGCTGGTGGTGGGTATTCTGGTGGATGACGCCATTGTGGTGATTGAGAACATCTACCGGCACATGGAGATGGGAAAAACCCCAGCCCAGGCGGCTTACGATGGTATCAAAGAAATCATGGCAACGGTTACCTCCATTACCCTGGTAATTGTGGTAGTATTCGTGCCGATTGCCTTATCAACTGGTCTGGTATCTGACATCTTGCGCCAGTTTGCAGTGGTAGTAGCCATTGCGACCATGATCTCCCTGTTCGTAGCCTTTACCCTGATTCCGTTGCTGGCCAGCCGTTTCTCTAAACTGGAGCACGTGTCTGACAAAAACATGTTCGGGCGGTTCATCCTGTGGTTTGAGCGTTTGCTGGACAGAATCATTGAAGGTTTCACCGATACGCTGAAGTGGGCATTCAACCATAAGTTTATCACGCTAGGCGTAACCTTCCTGTTGTTGATTGCCTCGTTTATGCTGGTGCCGTTTGGCTTTATCGGTTCTGAGTTTATCCCGGCGGGTGACCGTGGCGAGGTGAGCTTACAGCTTGAATTGCCGAAAAACTCAACCGTGGAGCAAACCAACTTCGCCACGAAACAGGTGGAAGAATACCTGCGCACTATCCCGGAAGTGAAGCGCGTGTTTACCACCGTAGGTACCACGGCTTCTTCCCAGCAAGGTCAAACCTCTGCTTATCAGTCTGAATTATCAGTAGCCTTGGTGGATGTGAAAGAGCGGGCGTTCAGTACGCAGCAATTCAGCCGGCAGGCCAAAGCCGATATTGAAAGCAGATTACCAAACGTAGAGGTTTCCCCTGTACCGGTGGGTCTGGTGGGGAACGCTCAGGCGCCTATCCAAGTAGTGCTCTCGGGTTCTAACCTGGATACCTTAATTGCTTTCTCTAAACGCGTCACCAACGTGGTGGAAGGCGTGGAAGGAACCGTGGACGTGGAAGTGTCTGTAGAAGGCGGTAACCCTGAGATTGAAGTGATTGTGGACCGTGACAAGATGGCGAGCGTAGGCATGTCCCTGGAAAGTGTGGGTGCCGGTATGCAAATGGCGTTCTCCGGTAACACAGACGCTACCTTCCGCTCCGGTACCGAGGACTACGACATCAACATCCGTTTGGATGAGTTTGACCGCCGCAACGTAACCGATATCGCCAACCTTTCCTTCATCAACAACCAGGGCAAGGTAGTTCGTTTGGGTCAGTTCGCCGATGTGAAGCAGTCTACGGGTCCATCACAGTTAGAGCGTACCAACCGCGTGACGTCTTTGAACGTGAACTCACAGGTAATCGGGCGTCCGTCTGGTTCCGTGGGTGCTGATATCCAGGCCAAGATGGCCGAGGTGAAAGTGCCGAACGGAGTGACCATTGACTACGCCGGAGACCTGAAAAACCAGAGCGAAGGTTTCGGTACGTTGGGGATTGCCTTGCTGGCTTCTATAATCTTCGTGTACCTGATCATGGTGGCCTTGTATGACTCGTATGTGTACCCATTGGTGGTATTGTTCTCTATTCCGTTGGCGATCATCGGGGCCTTATTAGCCCTGGCCTTGGCCGCCCAGTCACTGAGCATCTTCTCCATCCTGGGTATCATCATGATGATTGGTCTGGTAGCCAAGAACGCCATCATGGTGGTGGACTTCACGAACCAGATGAAGAAAGAAGGACACCACGTGAAAGACGCCTTGCTGGAAGCCGTTAGAATCCGTTTCCGACCTATCCTGATGACGACCCTGGCGATGGTGATCGGTATGTTGCCGATTGCGTTAGCGGGCGGATCAGTAGCCGCGACCAAGAACGGCCTGGCCTGGGCCTTGATCGGGGGTCTGAGTTCCTCCATGTTCCTGACCCTGATTGTGGTACCTATCATCTACTATGGTTTCGACCGCATCCTGGCTAAGTTTGGCTGGGACAAGCAGACCGAGATCATCTTGATTGACAAAACCGCCGAGGAACTAGAGCGCGAAACCGCTGAACTGGAAGGCAAGAAAGAACATCACGGGCAACCAGCCCTTGTGTAATAACCTACAATAATGAATGATGTAAAGGCGGGCGCATTTTGCGCCCGTTTTTATCACTTACCCATAGGAAACCGGCAGGCGTAGCAGATAAACCCGGGAGTGTTGTACATTTGTACCTACAATTGTCTTTCGCCCTTTTGAGGCAAGTTTCTGGAAAGAAAGCCCGAAAAGTAGCCATCCGAAGGATACCCTTTTAAAGCATCCTCTATAAGAAAACGTTTACAAAACAGTATGATAGCCGTAGCCACCCCTTCTGTAAGCCAGGAGGTTCTAAATATTATCAGCAAAGTTGGGGAAATCAAGCCTTCGCGGCTTAGAACATCCTCCAACCTGAACAAAGAGTTTGACTTTGACACCCTGGATGTGGTCAATATCATCTGGGAGCTGGAGAAAAGCTTCAAGATTGTCATTCCGGATGAAGTCCCCCTGAATACCGTGGGCGACTTCGTGGAATTTGTATCTACCCAAACCGAGAAAGTGGGCTAGGGTTACTTTTTAGGGCCGAAAACAGGAAAACAGCACCAAAACGCTTCTCCTGTTTTCGGCCCTCTTTTTTGAAAAGAAGCCTTAAACAGCCCTCCCCTTTTTAGCTTTCTCCTGGAGATCCCTCCAGCGCCGATAAGCTTTGAAAGTTTCAGATAGAGTAAAGTCATTTTAGTGATTGACTACTGCTACCTACCTGATAAACTGGTAGAAACAGAAGCTTGAAAACCAATTTCCCTTCTCCAAATAACAAGTTAAAAACCATGCCTGTACTATCGTAAAGGATACCAGATAATAGTTGACTTCATCAACTATTATTATCAACTTTGCCTCAGTTAATGCGAAAGAAATGAATGATGCATCACATCTTGGCTTACTGATTGCCAGAACCGGACTGGTTCTGGGGAAGGCAGTAGAAAGAGAGTTTGAGAAATCAGGCCTGGAGCTTACGTACCAGCATTTCATTTTCCTGAACCTTCTTTCCAAGAACAACAAACTGATCCAGCAAGACCTGGCAGACATTGTGAAGATTGACAAATCTGCGGTGCTACGGGTGATTGCCGCCCTTGAGGAGAAAAAACTGGTAGAACGAACGGGTGACACCTGTGACCGACGAAAAAAGACCCTGCACCTGACCATTTTAGGAAAAGCTTTGTTAAAACAAGCCCTGCAGATTGAAACCAAAGTTAATTCTAGAATGCAGGAAGGGCTTTCTAAAGAAGAAGTTTCTACTTTTATAAAAGTAGCATTGCACTTAAGAGACAATATTTAAAATTTTTTGTATATTTAGTTGACCTTATCAACTAAAATTTTCGCCCCCCACACGAGTAGTTGACCACATCAACTACCTACACGCAAACTGACTCAACATCCCCTGAGTTTCCATTGATTCCCTGTTGAAAGAGATCTGCACTTGCGGCGAAAAAGATACCAGTAAATGTCTAGGAACATGAAGAGTAAATTAAGCGAGAAGTTGGCAAATCGGGAGAAGAGCGCGACCGAAAAAGCCGGGGAAAAAGCCAGGGAGTTGGGTGCTTATCCTTACTTCAGATCCATTGAATCTGCCCAGGATACTGAAGTCATCATTGAAGGGAAAAAAGTACTAATGTTTGGGTCTAATGCCTACCTGGGCTTAACCAATCACCCAAAAATTAAGGAAGCCGCCAAAAAGGCAATTGATGACTACGGCACCGGTTGCGCCGGGTCCAGGTTCCTGAACGGCACCTTAGACATCCACCTGGAACTGGAGCGAAGGCTGGCCGCCTTTGTGGGCAAGGAAGCCGCCCTGGTGTTCAGTACCGGTTTTCAGGTGAACCTGGGCGTAGTCTCCAGCCTCACGGGCCGCAATGACTACATCCTGCTGGACGAGTTCAACCACGCCTCCATCATTGACGGAAGCCGCCTTTCTTTCTCCAAAGTGCTCAAGTATCGGCACAATGACATGGAAGACCTGGAGCGTAAGATCAGCCGCTTGCCCGCCGATGCCCTCAAACTGATTGTGGTAGACGGTATCTTCAGCATGGAGGGCGATATCGTGAAACTGCCTGAAATGGTCGCCATTGCCCAGCAATATGGTGGCAGCATCATGGTAGACGATGCGCACAGCCTGGGCGTGATTGGCGAAAGAGGAGCCGGTACCGCGTCCCACTTCGGCCTCACCGATCAGGTGGACCTGATCATGGGAACCTTTAGCAAGTCACTGGCCTCTCTGGGCGGGTTCATTGCCGCAGACCTGGAAACCATCCAGTACCTGAAACACCATGCCCGGTCGCTTATTTTCAGTGCCAGCATGTCACCTTCCTCGGTGGCGAGCACCTTGGCTGCCTTGGACGTTATTGAAACCGAACCAGAATGGATGGACCGCCTGTGGGCCAACACGCATTACATGACCCGGCTTTTGCAGGAAGAAGGCTTTGAACTGGGCCCTACCCAGTCGCCCATTATCCCTATCTATGTGCGGGATAATTACAAAACTTTTCTGGTAACCAAGCTTCTGCAAGACAAAGGCATTTTCGTGAACCCGGTGGTTGCCCCGGCGGTACCCGCAGACTCCACGCTCATCCGCTTGTCGGTGATGGCTACCCACACCTTCCCCCAGATAGAGGAAGCAGTCTGTAAACTTTCTGAGGCCTTCAAAGAACTTGAGATCACCCTTAAGCAAGAAGTGTATGTGGCAAGTAGTGCCCGTTAACTCCAAGCAACTGCTCAAAGCCTTTATTGACTTTCCGCATGAGCTTTTCAAGGGGGACCCCAACTATGTCCCGGAGCTCTTCATTGCCCAACGTGATTTACTTACGCCCGGCAAGCACCCTTTCCACGAGCATTCCACCGTGCAGCCTTTCCTGGCCTACAATGGAAACAAAGTGGTGGGCCGCATTGCCGCGGTGCTTAACCGGAACCACAACCAGACGAATGGCCAGAAAGACGGGTTCTTCGGGTTCTTCGACTGTATCGACAACCAGGAGATAGCCAACCTATTATTTGGCCAAGCTGCAAAATGGCTGAAGGAACAAGGCGCTGAAACCATGATCGGACCGGTGAACCCATCTACAAACGAAACCTGCGGCATGCTGGTGGAAGGCTTCGATAGTCCGCCCGTGGTGATGATGACCTACAACAAACCCTATTACCTGGAGTTGCTGGAGAAGGCGGGATTAACCAAACAGGTGGATCTGATTGCTTACCAGTTCACCCAGAACTTCAACGAACGTCCCTTCCGGATGACGAAGATGCTGGAAGAACGGCTGCAGCGGAAAGGCATTAAGATCAGGAAGATCAACCTGAAGAACTTTAAGGAAGAGGTCACCAAGATTCGGGAGGTGTACAACAAGGCCTGGGACCAGAACATGGGATTTGTGCCCATGACGCCCCACGAGTTTGACCACATGGCCAAGGACATGAAAATGATCCTGGACCCCGACTTCTGCATGGTGGCCGAGCATGACGGCGAGATCATCGGGTTCTCCCTATCGGTGCCGGACATCAACCAGATCCTGATCAACGTGAAGAGAGGCCGCCTTCTGCCTACGGGCATTTTTAGGCTACTTTTCCAAAAGAAGAAGATAAACGGCTTGCGCATTGTTGCCCTGGGCGTGCTGGAAGGCTACCGGAAATTAGGGATTGAGGCCTGCTTCTACGGCCATGCCATGGAGGAGTTCAAGAAGAAAAAAATGAAAGTGGCCGAGGCCTCCTGGATTCTGGAGAACAACACTCTCATGAACCAGGGCCTCCTGAACATGGATGCCAAACCTTACAAGAAATACCGCATCTACGAAAAGGCGATATGAAAGAAAAAGTACTGATAACGGGCGCCAGTGGCTTTGTGGGCTATCACCTGGTGGAGGCAGCGCTGAACGCAGGACTAGAGGTCTTTGCGGCGGTGCGCCCCTCCAGCGAGGTAGGCCACTTAAAGGCCTTCCCTATTCAGTACACGCACCTTGATTTCACCAACGTGGCCACCTTGCAAAAGGAGTTGGAGGAAAAGCAATACAGTTACATCATCCACGCTGCCGGTATCACCAAAGCAAAAGACGCGCAGGAATACAACAAAGTCAACGCCGAGTACACCCGGAACCTGGCTTTGGCGGCAGTTCAAGCGGCTATTCCTCTTAAGAAGTTTGTCTTCATTAGCAGCTTGGCGGCTTTGGGGCCGGTTTCCTATAAAGAAGCCCAACCCATCACTGAGGAAAGCACCGCCAAACCGGTGACGAACTACGGCAAAAGCAAGCTGCTGGCGGAGAAATATCTGGCCGACATAAAAGAACTCCCCCTGGTGGTGATGCGGCCTACCGCTGTATATGGACCAAGAGAGAAGGATATTTTCATTCTGTTCTCCACCATCAGCAAAGGGCTGGATCCTTACATAGGCAAAAGAAGCCAGAAGCTGAGTTTCGTGTATGTGAAGGATCTGGCCAAGGCGGTCATGCAGGCGTTGACGTCTGAGGTTACGCACGCCAGTTTCAACGTGTCAGATGGCAAAAGCTACGACCGCTATGCCCTGGCAGATTTCACGAAAAAGGCCCTCCGGAAGAAAGCTTTCCGGTTCCATCTTCCCCTGAGTCTGGTCAAAATCATGGCGACGCTGTCTGAGAAAATGGCCGGTAGCAAAACCCCGGCCCTGAACCGGGAAAAACTAAGCGAACTGGTAGCTGAGAACTGGAACTGCAGCATCAATCGCCTTCAAAGAGACTTACACTATACCCCAGAGTATGACCTTGAAAAAGGGCTTTCGCATACTATTAGGTGGTATAAGGAGAATAAGTGGTTATAAACAATTGATTTACATTAATAAAAACTATGGATTTCCAAGTTAAGAACGCCGACGGCCGGTTAGGCATTTTGATGCCCGGCTTAGGAGCTGTGGCTACTACCCTCATTGCCGGAGTTGAATCGATTAAGAAAGGTTTTTCGCAACCAGTAGGCTCCCTCACCCAAATGGGACGCATCCGGTTGGGCAAACGTACCGATGACCGTTTCCCCCTCATCAAGGAATTCGTGCCTTTGGCTGACCTGGAAAACATCGTGTTCGGGGGTTGGGACGTGTACGCCGATAACGTGTTTGAAGCAGCCGTGAACGCTAAAGTGCTGGAGCCGATGCTGCTGCACGCCATCAAACCTGAGCTGGAGGCCCTGAAGCCTATGAAAGCAGTGTTTGACAAAGCTTACGCCCGTAACCTAGACGGTACCCACGTGAAAGAGGGTGCCGACAAAATGGCCCTGGCCGAGATGCTCATGGACGACATCCGCGAGTTCAAGGAAGCCAACAACTGCGAGCGCCTGGTGATGGTGTGGTGCGGCTCCACCGAGATCTACACCGAGGAGTCTGAGGTACACCAATCCATTGAGGCTTTTGAGGCAGGACTGCGGGGCAACGACCCGGCCATCGCCCCGAGCATGATCTACGCGTATGCCGCCATCAAGATGGGCGTGCCCTTCGCCAACGGCGCCCCGAACCTGACGGTGGACATCCCCGCCCTGGTGGAGCTGGCCAAAGAGCACGGCATCGCCGTCTCGGGCAAGGACTTCAAGACCGGGCAGACGCTGATGAAGACCATCCTGGCCCCGGGCCTGCACGCCAGAGCCTTGGGCGTGAAGGGCTGGTTCTCCTCCAACATCCTGGGTAACCGTGATGGCTACGTGCTGGATGCCCCTGAGAACTTCAAAACGAAAGAGGTTTCCAAGCTGAGCGTGCTGGACGAGATCTTCCGCCCGGAGTCAAACCCCGAGCTGTACGGGGACATGTACCACAAGGTCAGGATCAACTACTACCCGCCTCATGGTGACAACAAAGAAAGCTGGGACAACATCGACATCTTCGGCTGGCTGGGCTACCAGATGCAGATCAAGATCAACTTCCTGTGCCGCGACTCCATCCTGGCCGCGCCCCTTGTATTAGACCTGGCTTTGTTCACCGACCTGGCGCAGAGGGCGGGCATGAGCGGCATCCAGGAGTGGCTGAGCTTCTACTACAAGTCACCGCAGACCGCGGAGGGCCTGGCCCCGGAGCACGACATCTTCAAGCAGCTCATGAAGCTGCAGAACACCCTGCGCCACATGATGGGCGAGGACCTGATCACCCACCTGGGCCTGGACTACTACCAGGACCTGGTCGACACGCTGTAATTACCCTATGATTCAACTGCACAAACTCATTTCCACCAGCTTAGGAATAGGGTACGTGGGCAAAGGCGGAGGTACCGTGGCCGCAGTGGCCACCTGCCTTTGCTGGTACCTCTGGTCCGGCGGTGGGGAGGGGCTCGTGCTTTGGCAAGCCAGTGTGACTTTTCTGGTCACCGCCCTGGGCGTCTGGTCTGCCAATGAAGTGGAACCCTATTGGGGCAAAGACGACAAGAAGGTGGTCATCGACGAGGTGGCCGGCATGTGCATCAGCCTGCTGTTTATACCAGTGACAATTAAATCAGTTTTAGCGGCACTTGTGTTGTTCCGTTTTTTTGACATCGTAAAACCCCTCGGCATCAGGAAGACCGAGCGGCTGCCCGGCGGTTGGGGCGTCATGCTAGATGATGTACTCTCCGGGATCTACGCGAACGTGCTTTTACAACTCCTTCTACTCTTCGACTTATTCTAAATGTTTACCTTCTTACGGTCCCAGTTCGCCTCCCTGCTTGCCTCGGGGGTGGATTACCTGGTGACGATTATTGCCGTGGAACTGGGCGGGCTCTGGTATGTGGCCGCCACTGTTCTGGGAACCATCTGCGGAGGAATCACCCACTTCTCCATTGGCCGGAACTGGGTTTTCCAGGCCGCCCATAGAACCATCCCCACCCAAGCCTCCAAGTACTTCCTGGTCTGGAACGGAAGTCTTCTCCTGAATGCGTCAGGGGTTTTCATGCTGACCCATTACCTGGGTTTTAACTATATCTATTCAAAAGTCACCGTTTCTCTGCTGGTGGGCTTTTTCTACAATTTCATCTTACAAAAGAGATATGTATTCAGTTAAGAATGTATATATCAAACCTTTACATTTATTGGTTTGCTATTTGGCCTTTCTAGCCATAGGAGCAAATTTCACCCCTGCTCAAGCCCAAAGCGCGGCTATTACCGTCAAAGGAACCATAAAGGACGCTGTCACCAACGAGGCGCTTATTGGCGTGTCTATTTTTATTCCTGGAACCAGCCTGGGCACCAGTTCAGACATTGAGGGGAACTTCGCGCTAAGGACCAGCCAGGCCATCAGCAAGATTCAGTTCACGTACCTGGGATATAAAACCAAAACCGTGGAGCTCACGCCGGGAGAAGACCGCGTTTTGAGCGTGAAAATGGAAAGTGAGTCCAAAAGGCTGAAAGAGGTAGTGATCAAAGGCCGAAGCCGGAACTACAGCAACAAGAACAACCCCGCGGTGGACCTCATCAGGCTGGTGGTGGACAACAAAAACAAGAACCGCCTGGAGAGCTATGACTACGTGCAGTACCAGCAGTATGACAAGCTGCAACTGGCCTTGAGCAATAGCCCAGAGAAACTGAGGAACAACATCCTGTTCAGGAAGTATGACTTCGTGACCAAGAACATAGATACCACTACCCTGCCCGGAACTGCCATTCTGCCCCTGTACATGCAGGAGTCTATTTCGCAGCGGTTTTTCCAAAAAGACCCCGAAAAGAAGAAAACCGTGGTGCAGGCCGAGAAGAAGGTGGATTTTGGAGAATTTGTGGTGATCAATTCCTACGTGAAGCACATGTACCAGGACATTGACATCTACAAAAACAACATCACCATTCTTACGAACCAGTTCCTGAGCCCCATCGCGGACCTGGCCCCTACGTTCTACCGGTTCTATGTCACCGATACGGTGGTTGTAGAAGGCCAGAAACTGACGGAGCTTTCCTTCAACCCCAAAAACGAGACCGATTTCCTGTTCACCGGCAAGCTCTACGTGACCATGGACGGGAATTACGCGGTACAGAAAGTAGACATGGAAGTAGGCAAGAAAGTGAACATCAACTGGGTGCGGGACCTGCACATCAACCTGGACTTTGACCGACTGCCTAATGGCCGCTACAACCTGAGCAAAAGCGTCATGAAAACCGAGTTTGCGGTGGTAGACAAAAGCAAGGGGGGCGTGTACGGCGAGCGCACGGTTTCCTACAAAGACTATAAGGTAAACCAGGCCCCTCCGACCCACTTGTATGAGGAGAATCCCCTAAGCCAAAACCCGATCGGGAAAAGGCAAAACGAGGCTTTCTTAGCGGCGCACCGCCACGACAGCCTGACTTTCTCCGAGGCCAATACCTATGTAAGCATTGACAGCCTAAGAAACACCCGGTCGTTCAAAAGAACCCTGGACATTGCTACCCTTTTCATTGCTGGCTACAAACAGGCGGGCCCAAACTTCGAGATCGGGCCGGTGAATACGTTTTATAGCTTTAACCCGGTAGAAGGCTTCCGGTTGCGGGCGGGCGGCAGAACCACCACCACCTTCAGCAAGAAGACCATGTTTGAGACCTATGCCGCGTACGGTTTCAAAGACCAGAAATGGAAATACTTTCTTGGCGGCACATACTCGCTTTCAGACCGATCCATCTTCCAGTTCCCCATCCGGGCTTTGCGGGCGAGTTTCCAAAAAGACACCAAAATCCCGGGGCAGGACCTGCAGTTTGTGCAGGAAGACAATTTCCTGCTTTCCTTTAAACGAGGCACCAATGACAAGTGGCTCTACAACGAGACCTATAACCTGGAGTACCTGCATGAATTCCAAAGCCGGTTCTCGGTGCGGGTGGGCTTTAGAAACTGGAGACAAACCCCGGCCGGAAGCCTGGAATACCTGAAAGCCTCGGCCACACCGCCGCTGGAGGGCGAACCAGAGGCCCCCGTGAAAGTAGACCACCTCACCACCTCTGAGGCTCGGCTGGAGTTGCGCTGGGCGCCGCATGAAGAATACGTGCAGGGCAAGCTATACCGGTTCCCCATCGTGAACCGCTATCCGGTCTTTACCTTGCGGGCGGCGGCCGGCGTGAAAGGACTTTTTAACGGGGAGTACGACTACCAGAACCTGACACTGAATGTGGCCAAACGGTTTTACCTGTCACAGTTAGGGTTTTCAGACGTGATCGCCGAGGGCGGGTATATCTTCGGGAAGGTGCCGTTTCCGTTGCTGGCCATTCACCGCGCCAACCAGACGTATTCGTACCAGATCCAGTCGTACAACCTCATGAACTTTCTGGAGTTTGTGAGCGACCAGTACGCCAGCATCAACATTGACCATTGTTTCAACGGGTTCATCTTCAACAAACTGCCCATTATCAAAAACACCAAACTGCGCGAGTTTGCCACGATAAAGGTGCTGTACGGCAAAGTGCGTGATGAGAACGATCCGCAGCAAAACAAGGAGTTGCTGGCTTTTCCGGCTTACAGCACCGGCTTGCCCACTACTTACTCCCTGGAAAAGCAACCTTATATGGAGGCCAGCGTGGGCGTAGGCAACCTGCTCAAGTTCTTCCGGATAGATGTGGTGAAACGCCTGACTTACCTGGATCACCCCGAGGTTTCTGAGGTAGGCATCAGAGGCCGTTTTAAGTTCGATTTCTAAAAAGTAAGCCCAAAGCATGGAGAGTACCCTGCGTAAAAACACCGCAAGAGAGGCCTTACAGCAAGGCATCTACAAGATTATCAAGCCGTTTGTTAAGTTTATCATCTCCTTGGGGTTCACCCCTAACACCGTCACGGTCACCGGATTCTTGCTGAATGTAGGCGTAGCGGTTATCTTCATCCTGGGCGGCGAGCAAGGCAACCGTGGCGATCTCAGTTATGTGGGTTGGGCCGGTTTCCTGATTCTGTTCGCGGGGTTGTTTGACATGCTGGACGGCCAGGTGGCCCGCATCGGGAAGATGAGCTCCTCCTACGGCGCATTGTTTGACTCCGTGGTAGACAGATACTCTGAACTGATCATGTTCCTGGGCATCTGTTTTTACCTGGTGGCGCACCATTATTTCCTGAGCTCGCTTCTGGCCTTCATTGCTATGATCGGGTCCATGATGGTGAGCTACACCCGGGCCCGCGCCGAGGGATTGGGCGTAGAATGCAAAGGCGGCCTGATGCAGCGCCCCGAGCGGGTGGTGCTCATCGGTTTGTCTTCTATGGCGTGCGGCCTGCTGGCAACCTGGATTGGCGGCGATTACAAAGTATTGATCCCTGGAACCCGTATTCAGGTGTTTGAGACCATGTCTGTGTTCACGTTTCCGCTGGCGGTGTTGGCGGTATTGACCAATATCACGGCTTTTAACCGGTTATTGGAAGCGAAAAAGGCACTGGAACAAAAGGAAAAAGTGTTAAGGAGGTAGACCTATTAGACTATGAACAGATTTCTTTTTTCCTTTTTGGCGATGTTGCTGCTGGGGTTCGGTGGCGTTTTACCGGTCTTTTCGCAGGAAACGGTAAAAACCAGTACTGGCCAGGAACTGCCCACGCCTAAAGGCATCTCCAACATGCTGTTTTTCGTGCAACGCGACCCCAACACCAACACCATTGTGTACGAATGGAACCTGAACAGCAAAGGCGTGCCCAACGAGGATGAGCCGGTAAAGATCTACTGGATCAGGTACGCTGACGGCGGAAAGAAGCAGGACCTTAACTTCATTCAACGGAAATTTGCCTACGGCCTGAACGTAAAAAAGATAAATGACGAGAAGTACGAACTCAAGTTTGTATCTTATTCCAAGCGCGCGTTTTACCTCCAGAAAGGCCCCGATGGCAGGTTCCATGTGTACGCCACCATTAACAAGAAACAGGCCCAGCTGGACCGCATTTTTGTGCGGATTGAAGGCGGCTCCTTCTGGGTACCCAACGTAGTCTATGCTGAGTTAAAAGGGCGGGAAGCCGCCACCGGAAAAGAAATTGTAGAACGGTTCAAACCATAAATTCTCTTTTATGAAAAAGAACTATGTCTCTAATTCCACAGAGTCAACCAGAATGTTCAAGGCCGACTGGATGGAAGCGCTCTCCAAGGTTCATTTCACCGTACCTCTGTACATCTACGTGCCGGTGATCTGTTTTTTGATCTGGGATGCCCTGTTCCGGCAGCACCTTTCCCCTCTTTCATTTGCCGGGTATTACGCGTTGGGACTGGTGGTCTGGACCTTGTCTGAGTACCTGCTGCATCGGTTTGTGTTCCATTTCGTGCCCAAAGCGCCCTGGGCTTTGCGGCTGCATTTCATCTTCCACGGCGTGCACCATGACTACCCCAACGATGCCAAACGGCTGGTGATGCCGCCGTCGGCCAGTATTCCCATGGCCACCGTTTTGTACCTGTTCTTCGGGTTGTTCCTGAACGGAGGGTCGCTCCACGCCTTCTTTGCCGCTTTCCTGACCGGGTACCTGGTGTATGATATCTCGCACTATGCCCTGCACCATTTCAATTTCAAGAGCGAATTCTGGAAAAACCTGAAGAAACACCACATGCTGCACCATTACTCAGATGCCACCAAAGGCTACGGGGTAAGCTCTGCCCTGTGGGACAAGGTTTTTGGATCTGATTTCATTAAAAAATAACATGCGTACTACTTCCACGGTAGCCCCTCAAAAAGAAAAAAGCGTTTCCCTGAAAGCAACCCTCTGGATCATCGGCCTTTCGGTGGGCTACCTGCTGCTCTCGTATGTCCTGGTGGGGTTCAAGACCGATCAGTTGTTGCTGGTGGGGCTGTTTTCCTCTTTGTATTACCTGTCGCCTATCACCCGGAAATTCGCCCTTGGGTTCACTATTTTCATGGTCTTCTGGGTCTTGTATGATTACATGAAGGCCTTTCCCAACTACTGGTTCAACGAAGTCCATATCAAAGACCTGTACGAAGCAGAGAAGGCCATCTTCGGGGTGGTTTCCCATGGCGATCGCCTCACCCCTAATGAATACTGGGCACAGCATCACCACACCGTTTTAGATGTACTCTCGGGGATTTTCTACCTCAGCTGGGTGCCCGTGCCCATGGGGTTCGCCGCCTTTCTATTCTTCCGGAACCGAACTCAGTTCACCTATTTCTCGCTTACTTTCCTGCTGGTCAACCTGCTGGGTTTTGCGGCCTATTACCTGTACCCTGCCGCGCCGCCCTGGTACGTGCAATTGTACGGCTTCGATTTCATCCCGAAAACACCCGGCAACATGGCCGGCCTTTTCCGCTTCGATGCCTTTTTCCAGATTAACCTGTTCCGGGGGATGTACGCCAAGGGTTCCAATGTTTTTGCCGCCATGCCTTCGCTGCACTCCGCCTATCCCCTGATTGTGGTATTCTACGCCTTCAAAAACCGCCTGAAAGCCGCTACCTTGGTAGCTGGGGTCATCATGGTGGGCATCTGGTTTGCGGCCGTGTACACCTCCCACCACTACATTTTGGACGTGCTGTTCGGGATTCTGTGCGCCGCCTCGGGCATTGCCTTGTTTAATTACCTGATGGCCCGCAAAGGCCCCACGTACCGAGCGGTCCAACGCTTCATCAAAGCCATTGAATAGCTAAACCAACCTCCGTTTAGGAGCCGTTTTGCAGAAATTGCCCCGTAAACAGCAAGGCCTTCCTCTAATGAAAAGAGGAAGGCCTTGCTGTTTTAAGCCTGTTTTAGAGAAATCAACCTAAAAAGGCTGTGGTTTTGGTTTAAGGGAAATCCCTTAGATTTCTGAGTAGGCTGTTGGGTGCAAAAGGTAGATATCGGCGTGGAGGAAGTTGTTGGCGTATTGCGAGTCAGCGCTCATCTTTTTCCAGGCCGGATCAGCCCCGAAGGCTTTCCATTTTTCCTCGCGGGATTCCCTGTTTTCAAAAGAAGTCATGTACATGAGGTTGGGCATTTTGCTGCCGGCTTTCACCTGTGCGTAGAACACGGGGTTGAAACCAAGGCGCTGAAAAATCTCCATCTCGCCGTTGTTGAACATGGCTATTTTGTTTTCGTGCAGCTTTTCGGTGGCGGCCTCGTAGCTACGCAGTTCATAGACCCGCTCCGCAGTGGGGGACTTTAGGGTTGGAGCGGTAAAAACAGGTTTTCCGGTGAAGGCCTGCATTAACACCACTTCCAGGCGCTGGTACACGGGTTTATCATGGGTCGCCTCCAGGTAATCTTTCCCGGTAGTGGCTAACTGCTTGTCCTTGGCCAAGCCCTCCTCTACTTTGAAAATCTGCTCGGAAGAGGTAAAAGGCACAAACACGTACACCAGTTTTTCAGTTGGTGCAGCGGCGTTGGCGCCTTGGCCGGCAACAGGTTTGAAGACTCCTACTTTGCCAATTCCGGCGCGGTGCAGGGCAGGCAGATAGGCATTTTTCAGAAACGAATCCAGGCGGTCTTCCTGGGATTGGTCTTTGAGGTGGTAAATCTTAAGCTGGTAAAACTCACGCTTGGGCGCAGCCATCACCTGAACGGCACAAGCAAAACTGAAGAAAGCCACCAACAGCAGCAGGAAGCTTCCTTTTCTTTTCTGGAAATACATAGAAACGGTTTGAAGTTTACAGGATGACAAAACACAAAGGCAATGGGAAAGAACTTCGGGCTGAGGCTTCCTTCCAAAGAAACAAAAACCTGTGAGGTTTTAGAAACCTCACAGGTTTAGCGCTTTAAGCCTGCATTTAGGAAAACAGGCCTAAAACGACAAATGACTTACTTCAAGATGGTTTCAATCTGGGTGAGTTCGTCCTGACTGAATTGGGTGTTCTGCATGCACTTGAGCGAATCGGCGAGTTGGGCCGGGGTGCTGGCACCAATGAGCACCGAGGTCACCCGTGGGTCTTTCAAAAGCCAGGCCAAGGCCATCTGCGCCAGTGACTGCCCCCGGCTTTCAGCCAAGGTATTCAGTGACCTGATTTGCTCCAGCCGCTCTTCCGTAAGGTCGCCTTCCTGCAAAAAGCCGTGGGGCTTGGCCACGCGGGAATTTTCAGGAATGCCTTTGAGGTACTTGTTGGTAAGCAGCCCCTGCGCCAGCGGCGAAAACGGAATGCAGCCTACCCCCTCCTGCTCCAATAAGTCCAGCAGGCTTTCTTCTACCCAACGCACAAACATGGAGTACTTAGGTTGGTGGATTAAGCACGGCGTGCCCAATTCCTTCAGGATTTCGATAGCACGGGTAGCCTCCGGGGTTTCGTAGTTAGAGATGCCCACGTAAAGCGCCTTGCCCTGACGAACGATGGAGTCCAGCGCGCCCATGGTTTCTTCCAACGGCGTATTTGGGTCTGGGCGGTGGCTGTAGAAAATGTCTACGTAGTCCAGTTTCATGCGCCGTAGGCTTTGGTCCAGGCTAGAGATAAGGTATTTGCGGGAACCCCACTCGCCGTACGGTCCCTCCCACATCTTGTATCCGGCTTTGGAGGAAATGATCAGTTCATCGCGGTAGCCCCGGAAGTCCTCGTGCAGGATCTTCCCGAAGTTCTCTTCGGCAGAGCCGGGCGGCGGTCCGTAGTTGTTGGCTAAATCAAAATGGGTAACACCGGCATCAAAGGCATCGCGCAGAATCTGGCGGGAATTCTCCAGCACGTCTACATGCCCGAAATTATGCCAAAGCCCTAAAGAAAGGGCGGGCAATTTCAATCCGCTGGTACCGCAGCGCCGGTACTCCATAGAGGCGTAACGCTGGGTGGAAGGGGTATACGTCATTGGTTTTGGTCGTGGTTCAGGGTGTAAAATACGGCATCTGCAGACATCCGCCAAACCTTGTTTAAGGTATAACCTAAGACATTGATGTTCGTAGAGGATTATTTTTTGTTTAACTAAAAGAAGAAAAGCATAGTAGAATAAATAAATAGGCCCGTTTTCATAGCAAGAAAATGGATATTGGGATATCTTTCCAAATTGGAACTCCGGCATAAAACACAATTTTCATTGGTTTTCAGCAATTAACATGGATACAGAGGATTCAGAAGTCGTTTCAGCTCAGGTCTCGATTACCCAAATCGATGACCGATATAGATTATTGGTCGAGAATGTAACGGACTACGCCATCTTCCTGCTAGATGCCACGGGCCATATTGCCACCTGGAACGCCGGGGCCAAACGCATCAAACAATACGAAGCGAATGAAATCATAGGGCGGCATTTCTCCACGTTTTACACCGCCCAAGCCCGTGAAACCGGCTTCCCAGATTTTGAACTTAGGGAAGCCAAACGGGTAGGACGTTTTGAGGACGAAGGCTGGCGCGTACGCAAAGACGGCACCGCCTTTTGGGCCAACGTGATCATCACTGCTATCTTTAACCAACAGAAAGAACTCCTCGGGTTCTCCAAGATTACCCGTGACCTTTCTGAGCGCAAAAAGGCCGAGGATGATCTCTTCAAAGCCTACGAAGAACTGAAGGAAAGCGAGGAAAGGTTCAGGCTGCTGGTGGAAGGCGTAACCGACTACGCCATTTTCATGTTGGATCCCGCTGGGCACATTGCCACCTGGAATCAGGGTGCCCGGAACATCAAAGGCTACGAGGCCCATGAAATCATTGGCAAATACTTCGCTAAATTCTACAGCCGCGAAGCCATTCAAGAGGGATACCCCGAGTACGAGCTGAGAAAAGCGAAGGAAGACGGCCGTTTTGAGGACGAAGGTTGGCGCTACCGGAAAGACGGATCGGCGTTTTGGGCCAACGTGATCATCACCGCCATCTACAACCATAAAAAAGAGCTCATCGGCTTCTCTAAGATTACCCGTGACCTTACCGAGAAAAGAAAGCTGGAACAGCAACTCTTCCAGGCCCACGAGGAGTTAAAGGAAAGCGAGGAGAAAAGCCGTCTGCTCATTGAAAGCGTAAAAGACTACGCCATCCTGATGCTGAACACCGAAGGCTACATCACCAGTTGGAACGCCGGGGCCGAACGTATCAAAGGATATACCGCCAAGGAAATCCTGGGCAAGCATTTCTCCACCTTTTACCCCCGCGAAGCCATTGAAAGAGGTTTTCCCCAGTTTGAATTGGTGAAAGCCCTGGAGAATGGCCGGTTTGAGGACGAAGGTTGGCGCATCCGGAAAAACGGGGTTCCCTTTTGGGCCAACGTTGTCATATCACCGGTGTACAACTCAGACCACCGCCTGCTGGGCTATGCCAAAGTAACCCGCGACCTCACCGAGCGCCGCCGTAACGAGGAACTGACCCAGAAAAACCAGGAACTGATTCGTATCAACAACGACCTGGACACCTTTGTCTATACCGCCTCGCACGACCTTAAATCCCCGATCAGCAATCTGGAGGGTTTGCTTTTTGCGTTGCAGGAAGACCTGGGTTCTGCCGTTGAGCAGCATTCCCAAATCCTTTCGCTTATGCATGGGTCATTGGTATCCCTCAGAAAAGTGATTTCAGACCTGGGCGAAATTACCAAGCTTGAACCTGAAAAACAGAACTCAGAGCAGGTCCATATTCCTGGGTTAGTGGCCGAGGTGCAAATGAACCTGCGTTCCCTTATCCAAAACGCCGGAGCCCAGATCAACCTGCAGGATTTTCAATTCCAGGAGTTGTTCTACTCGCGTAAAAACCTGCGGAGCATCCTGCATAACCTTATTTCCAACGCAATTAAATACGCAGATCCTAGTAAAACGCCTCAGGTCAGCATAAGAACGTTTTTATCTGATAAGGGAGAGCACGCTATTGTGGTAGAAGACAACGGACTGGGTATTCCGGAAAATCAGTTGGGCAAAATTTTCGGGATGTTCAAGCGCAGCCATGACCACGTGGAGGGCTCGGGTTTGGGCTTGTTCCTGGTGAAAAAGATCCTGGACAACTCTGGTGACCGCATTGAAGTGGAAAGCGAGGAAGGAAAAGGATCAATCTTCACGGTCTATTTCAAACAATAAAAGTGTAATTCTGCCGATAAACCTTTTGACCATTATTGGGCAGAAGGCTGGGTAAAAGGCACTTCACTCCCTCACCATCGGGTTTAACTATGATTTGGGAAAGGGAAGCTGAAAGCTGTTTCTTTTGTCCTGTCTTAAAACTGTTTTCCTGCTTTATTCTCCTGCTTTAAAGGGCATTTGCAGGAAACAAGCTTAAAACGCAACAGGGGAAAGGGAGACCATCTACTGCGTCTCACGTTCCTTTGTTGGACTAACTAAAAGGATGTTCCTTTCTGGTTTACTTCAGCTTTCTTGAAAACAGTTCCAGGGTGCGGTCCCAGGCTAGTTTGGCTGCGGCCTTGTGGTACCTGGCGGGTGAAGTATTGTTGTTGAAGGCGTGGTTGGCTCCTTCATAGACGTACAGTTGGTATTTCACGTTGGCCGCTTTCAGGGCCTGCTCAAACGCCGGGATTCCAGCGTTTACCCGTTCGTCCAGTCCGCCGTAGTGAAGCAGCATTTCGGCTTTTATTTTGGGCACATCGGCAGCTTCGGGTTGGCGGCCATAGTAGGCCACGGCAGCATCCAGATCAGGGGAATGGACTGCCAGTTGACCCACCAGCGCTCCGCCCCAGCAGAAGCCTACCGCCCCGGTTTTGCCGTTGCTGTTTTTATGGTGTTGCAGGTAGTCCAAGCCTTTCAGGAAGTTGGTCAGGTTCTGTGGGGCATCCAGTTTGGAGAACAAGGCACGGGCCTCGTCTTCGTTGGCAGGTGTTCCGCCGTGCGGCGATAGGGCATCAGGTGCCAAAGCCAGATATCCCGCCTGCGCCACTCGCATGGCTACGTCCCGGATGTGCGGGTTCAGTCCCCGGTTTTCATGAATTACCATCACCGCTCCCAGCTTTTTCCCTTTTTTAGGCTGTGCCAGAAAACCTTTCATGGTCACGCCCTCGGCCCCTTGATAGGTAATATCTTCCGATTGGATGTCCTTGTCTTCTACCGTGGCCGCCTGGGCGTAATTGTTCTCCAGCATGGGCAACAGCGACATAGCCAGGGTAAGGCTGCCCGTCAGTTTGGCCAGTCTGGTAATGAACTCTTTGCGGGTGAGCGGTACGTGGGTGTACTCGTCAAACAGGTTGATGATGCGCTGGTCCATAGGTTTGGTTTGTTTGAGGGAATATAGAAGATAGCCGGCACATTTCCCATTTCCAAAGGAAGCCATTAAGGGTTTGTTTTCGTGCCGATTTCCAGAAAGGCCGCCTAAAACATCAGTTCCTTGCCAGGCCTCCTGCCCTTTGGAAGAGGTTTCTGAGAGATAATAAAAAAGGCGGCTACTCCCTGAGAGCAGCCGCCTTTCCTGAAACAAAAAACTATTACAGGGTAGTATTTGGGTCGTTATCCAGCCCTGAGCGACGGGTGCGGTCACGGTCCAGATCGTCATCCAGGTTGGTATCAGGAATATAGCCGGTGCGGTTGGTAGTATCGGAGTGAAGGTCATCTACCTCAACTTCGGTGGACCGCACGGAGTCTCTGATGACCTCATCGTGTTCCTCCACCTCTTTTTCCAGGGAAACCTCCTCTACCACGCGGGCCTCTTTGTTTACAATAGGAACCTCGGCGTGCTCGGTTAATTCGATCTCCCCTTCCTGGAAGTTGTCCAGGTCCCTTTCTGAGGCCGGACGGTCAACCGGGGTACGCTCTACCACCACCCGCTCTTCGCGCAGGCGCACATGTTCTTCCACGGGACGCTCTACAATGCGGCTGCTTACGTGTACGCCTCCGGTTTCCACTTCTTCTTTTCCTACCTGGAGGTTCTCCTCAATGATGGGAATGACCGTTTCATCCTGGTTAGAGCCAGTGGTAGTGGTTGGCGCAGTATATCCAGTGTCTGTGGTGGTGCCGCGGTTGAACAGGCGGTCTGAGAAGTGATCGTGCTCATAGAAGCCATCGCGGTCAGTGGCCCTGTTTGATCCTGTCAAGGCTGCCCCGGCTCCCGCAGCGGCTGCCCCTGCGCCAGAGAAAATGGATCTGATGGAGGACTCATGCTCCCGGTCGAAGCGTCCTTTCTCGTAGGTGGGTAACGACCTGAGTTGGTCTGCCGTCACGTTGGGTAGAATCACATTGTTCCCATCGTCCTGCAATTCGGCGATGCCAATGGGAACCAGCACATCGCGGGTATCCAGGTCCAGGACGTTTCCTTCCAGGTCTACCACCATGTACCTCACTTTCCTGGCCTGTACGTCAAAGATGAGTTCGTCTACCTCGCCAATGGTTTGGCCACTGCTGTCTTTGACGGTCCAGCCTTTGATGTTGGGTTGGTTGTCAGCGATCTCAAAGTCACTGCCGCCCAACTCCTGCAAATTGTTCTGTTGGTTATAATTATTATCTCTTTCCATGATTAATTCTTAGTTAAGGTGCAAAAGGCAGCACCAATTGATACTTTATGAAAACATACGTGCGCTGGTAAACTAAGAAAGCCTACTCAGACCGGCGGGCCACAATCTGAACTCTTCGGTTTTGCTGCCGACCCTCTGCCGTGGCATTGGAGGCCACTGGATTGGCTTCTCCCACGGGGTGCAGGGAAATGCTCTCTTTAGAGATATTTCCGTTTTCTACCAGCCAGTTCTGCACCGCCTTCGTGCGCTCCTCGGCTAGTTCTTTGTTGTAACTGGCACTGCCCTGGGCATCTGTGTAGCCATAAATGCGTACCTGTCCTCCGTTGAAGCGTTTCCCCATGGAGCCCGCAATCTGTTGCAGTTTCTGACTTGCCTGCACCTGAATCGCGGCTTTGTCACTGCCAAAAAGAACGGTTTCATCTACACTGTATACGGCATAATCTTCATTGCCGCGTACCTCAATGTCCTCGTCGGTGATTTCATCATAAGCTACAGCAGGAGCATCCAGGTTCACGTTGTCCCAGGCATCGGAAACTGCGGCGGCACCAGTGGCAGCGGCACCCGCTACTTCATCTCCCGCTTCAGAAACGGCAGAGGTGGTTTCATTTGTGGCGCTGTTTACTTCATCTCTGGTATTGTCACATCCGCGAAGAAGGAAAAACAACAAGGCAAGCGCTACTAAACCTATTAAAAGCCATAGCCACCAGGGCCTGCTGCTTTTGGGTTGTACATCTAAATCGGCCATCGTTTTATTTTGTGTGAAAGGTTTGGGAAAGGCAGCAGCCAACCAAGGCAACCGGTGGCGGTAAATTCATATTTGCCACTAGAATCTTAACGGTGTCTTTTTAAGTATGTTTTGAAAAATAACCGTATAAACCGAATTACCCGAATGTTCCTTCAGGTGGTAAACCGCTAATCCCTTAAACCACAAACATCTGATAGACAACAGAGATCTACCTTTTTATTTGACTACACCCTATTTTATGGTTATGACAGGAAAGAATCGGAAGGGAAAAGAACAAAATACCCGAGCTTGACAAAAACCCTCAAATATGCAAAATAAGCCTTTTTACTCCGGGGTCTTACCTAACAGAAAAGAATACTTCTAGTTTTCAAATGGCTTCCACATACTCCTACCAGATGGAAGACCAATGGTGGAAATAACGACTTTGCCTTTTCAGGAGGAACCCGAAGAATGGCTCATCAATATCATAACTAATTAGTGCAATTATTCAAATAGAGATTTTGGAATGGATAGGAAGAGCCTTAAAGCATTTTAGGCCTGTTTCTCAGGAAACAGGCCTAAAATGCTTTGGAAGCGAACCGGAAAAGGAAAACTACTACTTTTTGGGTTTGCTACTCATGAAGAAGGTGAGCTTGCCGCCTTTTACCAGATCAGAGTGGTTCAGGAATGGTTGGCTGAGTGGCTTTCCGTTCAGCTCTACTTTCTGCACGTACACGTTTTTCTCGCTCTGGTTTTTCGCTTCTATATGAAAGGTTTTACCGTTCTCCAGATTTAGGATGGCTTCTTTTACAGCCGGGCTACCCAGGGCGTATTGCTCCGAGCCGGGCGCTACCGGATAGAACCCGAGGGAACTGAACAGGTACCAGGCGCTCATCTGACCACAATCATCGTTACCGCCTAAACCATCTGGGGTGGCCTGGTATTGTTTCTTGAGGATCATCCGGACGCGTTCCTGCGTTTTCCAGGGTTGGTTTGTCCAGTTATACAAGTAGGCGGCGTGGTGGGCGGGTTCGTTGCCGTGCACGTAGTTCCCAATGATACCTTCGCGGGTAATATCCTCCGTATCGGCGAAGAACTCATCAGGCAGGTGCATGGTGAAGAGCGAGTCCAGGTGCGGCACGAATTTGGCGTTTCCGCCCATGAGCTGGATCATTTCCTGCGGCGCTTGCGGCACGTAGAGGCTGTAGTTCCAGGCGTTGCCTTCTATGAAGCCCTGGTTGTGGGTACTCAGTACATCAAACTCCTTTTTGAACGTACCGTCGCTCAGTTTGGGCCGCATGTACCCGATGTTTTTGTCATAGACGTTACGCCAGTTCTGGGCCCGTTTGCTGAATTCCTGGTAGATGTCTTGGCGGTTCAGTTTCTGGGCTACCTGCGCGATGCACCAATCATCATAGGCGTACTCCAAGGTTTTGGAAACGGAGGAACTGTTCTTGTCCTCGGGCACGTACCCCAACTGCATATAGAAGTTCAGGCCGTCATAATAGCCTTGGCGGGCCGTAGCCACACAGGCATCCAACGCCCGATTAGCATCACCTGGGTAAGTGCCTTTCATGATGGCATCCGAAATCACCGAGGTACTGTGATACCCGATCATGCACCAGTTCTCGTTTGCGTGATGCGACCAGATGGGTAGCATGTTATGGACGCTTTGGTCATAATGCGCCAGCATGGACTCCACCATGTCGGTGTTGCGTTTGGGCTGCACAATATTGAACCAGGGGTGCAGCGCCCGATAGGTATCCCAGAGCGAGAAAGACGTGTAGTTGGTGAAATTCTGCGCCTGATGGTTGTTCTGGTCAATGCCGCGGTACTGGCCGTTCACGTCCATGTAGGTGGTGGGTCCCAGGAAGGTGTGGTACAACGCGGTGTAGAAGTTGATGTAATCGTCTTTGGTAGGAAGGCTGGCCCGTACCTTGCCCAGTTCCTTGTTCCACTGGGCCTGGCTTTCCTGTTTCACGCGGTCAAAATCCCAGTGCGGCACCTCGGCGCGCATGTTGGCCAACGCTCCCTCGGTACTCACCGGCGACAACGCGAACTTGATCTTCACCTTCTCCCCTTCTTGTGTTTTGAAATCGAAATACGCCCGGAGCTGCTTGCCGGCCATCTCGGGGAAGTTCTTGCTTTGGTCGAATTTGCGCCAGAAACCTTTGTACACCTGGGCCTTGGAGTAGTCTTTGTTGCCGTATTGGTAAAAAGGCTTGGAAAACGCCATCGCGAAATACACGGTGCGCGTGCGGCCCCAGCCGTTGGTCTGGCGGTAACCGGTCACCAGGGTATCATTCTCGATGCGCAGGAAAGTCCAGGTGTTTTTGTCTTCGTAGTTGTAGATGCCGTGCATCAGGTCCAGAATGACGTGGGCCTCGTCTGATTTGGGAAACGTGTACTGGTGCATGCCCACACGGTTGGTGGCCGTGAGCTCCGCCTGAATGTTGTGGTCGTCCAGTTTCACGCTGTAGTAAGCGGGCTCAGCCCGTTCGTTGTTGTGCGAGAATTTAGACCGATAGCCGGTTTCTGGTTGTGCCTCGGTACCCGGATTCAGTTGCAGTTTTCCAGTGGTAGGCATGACCAAGAAATCGCCGAGGTCTGAGTGCCCGGTGCCGCTGAAGTGCGTGTGGCTGAAGCCCACAATGGTGGGGTCATCGTACTGGTAACCCGCGCAATACTTGTAGACGTCCTTGTTGTATTTGCCGTTCACCTCATACGGAATAGTGTCGGTGTCGGGCGAGAGCTGCACCATCCCGAACGGAGCCGTGGCCCCCGGATACGTATGCCCCATTTTATGCGTCCCGATCAGCGGATTCACCCAACGGACTAAATCAAAAGGTGGTTTCTGAGCGAAGGAGGAGAACTGACAAAGCAGAAAAGCGAGCAGCAGGAGTTTTCTCATGTGGGTGGAAGAAGTTTGCTAAAGCGTTTTAGTACTTAATAGGTTCTCAAAGATAAGAGAGTTTTAGGAAGCACAAAGCCGTCAGCTGCTTTCGACCTACTTTCTGAAAACCAGGTGAAAAACGGGAAGGGTTGCCTCCCCTTTCTCACCTGCAGGTTTCCATTTCTATCCCGCAAGTTTGAGTGCAGCGGTAACTTGTGGGTACCTCTTGGCCAGTTTGCAACTGGCGCCAGTTACAAACTGGCTGTAAAAAAAGCCACAAGTTACCGCTGCGCTCAAACTTGCGGCATGGATAGGTAACTTGGGCATACCCTAAAGAATCAAACCGAACCGTTGGGTTTAAGGGCTACTTTCTGGAAACAACCCCTTAAACACCCTAAGCTTTCCTGATGGATACCAGACTACCCGTGCGGATAGCTCGTAAAATATGCATCTTTAGGCCCTGATTTCCTCTTATCTGATTCAACGATTACATGTCTGCTCCTCACTTAGAACGCCGCTTGGGTCTGGCCCAGGCCACCGCCATCAACATGATTGACATGGTGGGCATCGGGCCGTTTATCACCTTGCCCATGGTTATTGGCATGATGAACGGGCCCTACTTTCTGTATGCCTGGATTGCGGGCGCGGTGCTTTCCATTGTGGATGCCATGATCTGGAGTGAATTAGGGGCCGCTTTCCCAAGGGCGGGCGGAAGCTACAATTTCCTGAAAGAAGCTTACGGCGAACGCGGCGCGGGCCGGTTCATGAGTTTCCTGTTTGTGTGGCAGACCATGATCCAGGCCCCGCTGGTGATTGCCTCGGCGGCCATTGGGTTCGCCTCTTATTTCTCGTATTTGGTGCCTTTAACAGATATCACTTCCAAAGTAGTAAGTGGCGGAGTGGTGATTATGATTGTAGTGCTGCTTTACCGAAAGATTGAATCTATTGGCAAGATCAGCGTGCTGCTGTGGGTGGGGGTGCTGCTCACCATGGCCTGGATCATTGGGGGCGGCCTGGCGAACGGAAACTTCCTGCAACCCCTCCGCGAAATGAACGAGGGGCTAACGGTGAACTACGGCTTTGTGGCAGCTATCGGGTTTGCGAGCGTAAAGACGGTGTACAGTTACCTGGGTTACTACAACATCTGCCATTTAGGGGCCGAAATCAAAAACCCGACCCAAAACATCCCGCGCAGCATGTTTTACTCTATTGCGGGCATTGCGGCGCTGTACCTGCTCATGAACATCAGTGTGGTGAGCGTGGTACCGTGGCAGGAAGCAAAGGAAAGCGAGTTTGTGGTGAGTCTGTTCATCCAGCGGCTCGCCGGAAACACTGCCGCCACCGTGGTCACGGTGTTGATTCTGTGGGTGGCCTTCGCCTCGGTTTTCTCGGCCACCTTGGGCTACACCCGCATTCCGTACGCGGCTGCCGCCGATGGGGCTTTCTTCAAGGTCTTCGCCCGGCTGCACCCTACCAAGCATTTTCCGCACATATCGTTGCTGTTTCTGGGCGGCGTGGCGTTTGTGTTCAGCATGCTGTTCCGGCTGAGCGATGTTATCAGCGCTATCCTGGCTATGCGGATTCTCATTCAATTCATGGGGCAGGCCGTGGGCTTGCTGATCCTCCGGAAACAGCGAAGCAAAGCCGATTTCCCCTACAAAATGCCCCTTTTCCCGGTTCCAGTCATTGTAGCGTTGCTCATGTGGGCGGCCATTCTACTCTCTACGGGTACTACCATGGTGATTTCGGGGCTGGTGGTGATTTCGCTGGGGGCGGTGGTCTATTTCATCAAAGCGAAACTGAAAAGCGAATGGCCATTTAAAGCCAACGCATCAGATCAGGAATTTGAAACTCAGTCCCGTTCTTAAGGTTGCTTTTCTGTCCGGTTTTGGGCTCTTTTCGTAAAAAGAGGTTCTAAACAGAGGAAACCAAAACTGCTATGACCTTTAGAGAACTAGGAAATACCGGAGTAAGCGTATCAGCAATCGGGTTGGGCTGCATGGGCATGAGCCAGGCCTACGGCACCCGCGATGATGCCGAGTCTATTGCCACCCTGCATCGCGCCCTGGAACTGGGCATCAACTTCTGGGACACCGCCGATGTCTATGGTCCGCACCACAACGAGGAACTGATCTCGCAGGTGCTGGTGCCCAACCGCGACAAAATCTTCATCGCCACCAAATTCGGGTTCATCCAATCCTCCGACGGAAAAATGGGGTTTGATGGTTCACCGGCCTACATGCGCACCGCCGTGGAAGGTAGCCTCAAACGCCTGAAGGTAGACGTCATTGACCTGTACTACGCCCACCGCATTGACCCCAACGTGCCGGTAGAGGAAATGGTAGGCGCCATGGCCCAACTGGTGCAGGAAGGAAAAGTACGTTTCCTGGGTTTGTCTGAAGCCTCTGCCGCTTCTATCCGGAAGGCACACGCCGTGCACCCTATTACGGCGGTGCAATCTGAGTACTCGCTGCTTACCCGGGAAGCCGAGAAAGAAGTCATTCCACTATGCCAGGAACTGGATATGGCGTTTGTGCCCTTCAGCCCCTTAGTGCGCGGATTGGTAACGAACACCGTTCAACTGGAAAGCCTGCCCGAGGGTGACATGCGCAAATCTTTGCCCCGCTTCCAGAACCAGGAGAACTGGGACAACAATCAGAAACTGGCCCAAGCCTTCGCAGAGTTCGCTCAAAACAAGAACTGTACTCCGGCTCAGTTGGCCTTGGCGTGGGTCCTATCTCAAAGCGAGAACATCATTCCTATTCCCGGCACCAAACGCAGAAAGTACCTGGAGGAAAACGCCGCTGCCCTAGATGTGCAACTCTCCATGGACGATATCAAAGGGTTGGAAGATCTCCTGGCCAAATACCCGCACGTGGGCGAACGCTACAATCCAGATCAATACAAGTTGGTAAATAATTAACCTACTTTATTTTAGGTGTGTTTTGACCAAAACACACCTAAAATAAAGTAGGTTACGGCACCACCACAATCTTGCCTTTGGTATGATGACTGGCAATCTGGTTTAAAGCTTCAACGGCCTGGTCCAGAGGATAGGTGTCACTCACATGCACTTTCAGGATTCCGGCCTCGGCCAGTTCGCGCAGGTGTTCCAGTTCAGTGGAGTTGGGTTCTACAAAGACATAGGTAAAGTCAATGCTCTTGTCCAGGTTTTCGCCGGTGTTCAGGATAGAGACCAGCTTACCGCCAGATTTCAGGGCGATGAGGCTTTGTTGCAGGGTCTCGCCGCTGGCTGCGTCAAAAATCAGGTCAACGCCGTCTGGAAAGAGTTCTTTCACGGCCTCTCCAACGTGCGTACCGTTATAATCAAGGGTGTGGTCAGCGCCCAATTCTTTCATGAAGGTGTGGTTTTTCTGGCTGGCTACGCCGATGACCGTGGCTCCTTTCCATTTCGCCAGTTGAATACCCAGATTCCCTATTCCGCCCGAAGCGCCCAGAATAAGCACGGTTTGCCCGGCTTGCAGTTGGCCTACATCAAACATGGATTGGTACGCCGTGAGGCCAACCAGCGGGATGCCGGCTGCTTCCTCAAAGCTCAGGTTTTTGGGTTTATGGGCCAGGTAACTCTCCGGAATCACAAGGTACTCGGCGAAGGTTCCGTGCTGTACGGTGGGTCTTCGGGCATAGGCGTAGACTTCGTCGCCTACGTTGAACCGCCGGGAACTGAACCCGCGGTCTTCTACCACGCCGGCCACATCCCACCCTGGAATAGCCGGATACTGCATGGGTAATTTGCTGCTTAGCCAACCGGCCAGCACCGCATTGTCTACGGGGTTCACGCCGGCGGCTTTTACGCGCACCAAAACTTCGCCTTCCTGCAGGGCCGGAATCTCCAGTTCCCCGATCTTTACTTGATCTGGCCCGCCAAAAGCTTCGTAATAGGCTGCTTTCATCTTTTTTGCCATACTTCAATGGGGTAATGAATGATAAAAAGAGTGTTTGTATTCTCTTGGTTTACCCTTAATCCCGGGAAGTAGTTCTACTGAATTGAACATCGGCGGAGCCGAGAGGTTGGAGAAGAGGTGGGTTTTGGCCCTACTTTCCAGAAAACAGCCTGCAAACCGATTCAGGAATATTGGCACCTTTGCCCGGCAGGAATCCGTACTGTTTATTACCTTTACCCTAAGAAGACTACCCGCACCGCTCCAGACCGAGGCCTTCCTGCTTCCCTCAGGGCGAATTCACATGACTATATGAGCACTCAGATAGAATCTTTAGAACCAAAATCCCTGTGGCAAAACTTCGCAGCCCTGAACGCCGTGCCCCGTCCGTCTAAAAAAGAAGAACGCGTCATCAAATTCATCCAGGACTTCGGGAACAGCCAGGGGTTTGACACCATCACCGATGAGGTGGGAAACGTCATCATCCGGAAACCGGCATCGCCGGGCATGGAAGACCGCCAGACTGTGGTACTGCAAAGTCACCTGGACATGGTGCACCAGAAAAACGCCGATACCGACTTTGATTTCAACAGCCAAGGCATAGAGATGTACGTGGATGGTGATTGGGTACGCGCCAAAGGCACCACGCTGGGCGCCGATAACGGCATTGGCGTAGCCACGCTCATGGCCTTGCTGGTCTCCCGTGACATTGCACACCCGCCGCTGGAATGTTTGTTTACCATTGACGAGGAAACCGGCATGACCGGGGCCATGGGCTTGAAAGGCGGACTGCTCACCGGCACCATCCTGCTGAACCTGGATACCGAAGATGACCGTGAACTGACCATTGGCTGTGCCGGCGGCGTGGATGTGACTGCCACTGGTTCTTACAATGAAGAACACATTCCTTTTGATTTTGCGGGCTACCGCCTCAGCATCACCGGCCTGACCGGCGGCCACTCGGGCATGGATATCCATTTAGGAAGAGGCAACGCCAACAAGCTCATGAACCGCATTCTGTACCAGGCCGCATCTAAATTCAACGCCCGCGTGTACAGCATTGACGGCGGAAGCCTGCGCAACGCCATTCCACGGGAGTCTTTCGCGGAGGTTGCCCTTCCCGAAGCCAAAGCCGACGTTTTTGAGCAGTTTATCTTAAAACAGGCCGAAATCCTGCAAGCCGAGTACGCCCTCACTGATGCCAACCTGCAACTGCAGGCCGAACCCATTGACTTGCCTGAGTTCGCTATTTCCTATGATTTCCAGAATCAGCTGTTGCGCGCGCTGTACGCCTGCCCTAACGGCATCCACCGCATGAGCCCGGCTATCTCTGGTTTGGTGCAGACGTCTAACAACCTGGCCCGCGTGCTGGTGAAAGACGGAACCTATTCCATTCAGTGCCTCACCCGTTCATCAGTAGACACCGAGAAAGCCGATCTGGCCCAGGCCATCCAGAGCACGTTTGAACTGGCGGGCGCCGCCGTCACCCAGAAAGGTTCTTACCCCGGCTGGACTCCCAACCCAGACGCTACTATCGTCAAGACCATGACGGACCTTTACCAGCAGATGTTCCGGGAAGCTCCGCACGTGAACGCCTGCCACGCCGGTCTAGAATGCGGTATTCTGGGCACCAATTACCCGGAGATGGAAATGATTTCCTTCGGCCCTAACATCACAGGGGCGCATTCACCCGATGAAAAGGTACAGATTAGTTCGGTACAAAAGTACTGGGCTTTCCTGCTGGAGACCCTGAAGCAGATTCCGGTGAAAGCGTAGATTAAACCTACAGTTCTATTTTCGAAAAGACCTCATAGACCCAATATCTGTGAGGTCTTTTCTAGTAAAGCATTTACCTTACCTTCCAATGTCCGAAAAGGAAAACCCTGAGTCCCCGCACTTGCCGCAGTTCACGCCACAGGAGAAAGTCTCCCTCTCTGAGCTTCAGCAGCAGTTCAACGCCAGCATCCAGACCATTGACCACCTTAAGGCTCAGTTAGCGGAGCGGGCTAAAATCATAGAAATGGCGCGGGTGCGGGTGCAGAAAGAGGTGCAGCCCTTGGTGCAGGAAATGGTAAAACGCCGGGTAGCTCTGGTGCATCTCCTGGACGAAGCGCTGCATCAGGAGGATTTTCCGAGGCTGGAGAAAGAAAAGTTAACTGGCTTTATCAAAGACCAAGCTTCTACGCTGGTGCATAATTACCACGCAGAGGAACTCACCGAGCTTCTGCAACGCTACACCCATCCTCAACCTACCTCAGAACAGGAAAACAACGCAACTAAGGCAGAAACCCAGAACCTGCTCAAGAACGTGCTGGGCCTAGACGTGAACCTGGAAGACCTTTCAGATTTGCAGTCGTTCCAGGCCCGGTTAGAGCAGCAGATGCAGGAAGAACAGGACAGACGAGAGGCCCAGCGCCTGCATCGGCAGAAATCAAAGGCCCAGCAGGCCAAAGAAGCCAAGTTGAAAGCCCAGCTGCAGAACATCAGCAAGGCCAGCAGAAGGCTCTATACCACCCTGGCCAAACTCCTGCACCCCGACCGCGAACGGGATGCCGCCGCCCAGGTCTGGAAAGAAGAGGCCATGAAGAAAGTGACCATCGCTTACCACCAGGATGATTTTTTTGAATTGCTGCGGCTACAGATGGAGTTCATGCACGAGCAGGAACAATTGTTGGCCCAGGTGCCCGAAGACCAACTGACGTACTATGTGCACCTGCTGCGGGAACAGATTCAGGATATGGAAGACGAGCACAGCAACTACTACATGAGCCCAGATGCGCAGCTGTACCAGGAGTTCGGCGGCACGCCCAAGCAAATGGAAGCCAAGTTCAGAAACGCCAAGAAAGGGCTCCGGGAGGAGATCCAGCAACTGGACTTTGCCCTCACCGATTTCAAGGAGGTTGATTCAGTGCGGGATTTCTTAAAACGCCTGTAAAACGGGTTGTAGCTGTACCAAAAATACTTATCTTAGGTGAAACTGCGCGAAGTGGCGCAGCAGACCAGAAGGTTGAAGGGTTTATAGCCGCAGAAACCACGAGGAACCAACTTCCTTTCTATTATCTGCGTATATACATACATCTCTATATGTCACCCTTTAAATACTGTCACCATGCACGAAGCAGAATATAGAACACGCGGAAACTGGAACGAGGTCAAAGGCAAAATGAAACAGGCCTATGGCGATCTTTCCGATGACGATCTCGCCTATGACGAAGGTCAGGAGGATGAGTGGCTGGGCAAGCTCCAGCAGAAGATAGGGAAGGCAAAACATGAACTAAAGTCCTGGATTGACTCTCTCTAAGTTTAATCTAATGTGTTAATCCCCTGCTCAGCCTGTCCGGTAGAGCGGGGATTTTTACTTTTAACCCCAAGGACTTCCCCCGTTTCCCCCCCGATTTCGCTAATCTGGCCCTAAAACAAACCTCTGCTACAAAACTTCTTTTCTGATACTACTATCATTTTCCAGATGTGCAGAATTTATAGAAATTTCAGCCTCAAGCTGATGGGAAAATGCCCTGAAATCTGGTTCTTTGCTTCCCGAAACGCTACCCATGATTCTATATCAGAACGGTCTACTGCAGTTAGACTATGAACCGGCCACCGATGTCTTGCATGTGACCTTGCCCAGTGCCCACCTCTTTGGGGTCTCTGAGTTGCAACGCTCCCTGGACACCATCGCCAGCTACATTCAGAGCTATGATGTGAAGAAGTTGTTGCTTAACAGTTCCAACACCGTGCTCCATGACCTGGATGACGCCTCCTACCGCGAAGTGGTGGCCAAGTTCTTTACAGACCTTAAACGAACCAGGCTGCAAAGAATAGCCCGGGTGGGTACTTCTACCGCCTCCCATGAAGACCGTTCTGCCAGGATCACCTCCACCCTAAAACAGGAACTCTACGCCCCTTTCGTCTTGGAGACTTTCCCCAATGAAGGAAAAGCTTTTCAGTGGCTTCTGGAGAAAAACTAAAACCTGCTTTCCGGCTCTTTTCCTGAAAAGGCAGTAAAACCGTAGCCTTACCTAAAGGGTAGAAATTGGTTTAAAGGCACGTTCACGTTTTGCCATAAAAAAACAGACCTGCTCTTTTGAACAGGTCTGTCATTCATTTGGAAAGGGAGGTCCTAGTTTACCTGGGCTATTTGTATGGACGGATGCGCTTTGGCAAACACCTGGAACGCCACTTTTTGTCTGTCATTTAAAACTTCCAACACCGCCGCCGTGTACTTTTTGTTGATGGCAGCAACCTCCACCGAAGAAGTTTGAGTCTCTTTTAATCTTGCTTCCTCCAGAAGTCTGATCTTTAGATACTGGGCCTCATGTAGCTCTAAGCAATTGGCAATTTCGCGGGCAGTCTGAATGGCTGTAGTTTGGTTATCAGCTAGTGCTGCTCCGGTGCATACTAAGAAAAGGGCTAAGGATAGTAGATAGTTTTTCATAATACAATATTTAATGTGGTTTTTTTCTTTTGTTTACACAAATATGTAGACCCTACTTGATATGATATAAAATTTTAGTCAAATGTTTATATAAACAAGTTTAACCTTTCTATTTACCGGTTAAAGTTTTCTACCAAGCCTGTTCGGCAGGGCTCATCTTCCTGTTTTCAGTTTGTTTTTATTCCGTTTCTTTGCTGAATCCCTGATCTTTAATCGCACTTTTAAGGAACATTGAATTGGTATGAAAGAGAAAAAACCAGCGGCTTTAGGGTTCATTTTCGTGACCTTGCTCATAGATGTCATCGGGTTCGGGATTATCATTCCGGTGTTGCCCAAACTCATCAGTGAACTGATCAATGGCAGCCTGAGCGAGGCTTCTCTGTATGGTGGTTGGCTTATGTTCGCCTATTCCATGACCCAGTTCCTGTTCTCGCCGGTGCTGGGCAACTTGTCTGATCGGTACGGGCGTAGGCCGGTGCTTCTTTTCTCCCTTTTCGGTTTCGGGATAGATTACATTCTGCTGGCTTTGGCCCCAAACATAGGCTGGCTATTTGTGGGAAGGATTATTGCCGGAATCACCGGGGCCAGCATGACCACGGCCACGGCGTATATCGCAGACATCAGTACTCCCGAGAAACGGGCGCAGAACTTCGGGATGGTGGGCGCGGCTTTCGGGTTAGGCTTTATCATTGGCCCGGTGATTGGCGGGGTGCTGGGGCAGTTTGGGTCGCGGGTGCCGTTCTATGCCGCGGCGGCCATCACGCTGCTCAACTGGTTGTACGGTTACTTCATTCTACCGGAATCCCTTGCCCAGGAGCACCGCCGACCGTTTGACCTGAAACGCGCTAACCCAGTGGGCTCTTTGCTGCAACTCAAGCGGTACCCCGTTATTGCAGGGTTGGTGGGTTCCCTTATTTTCGTGTACATCGCGGCGCACTCTACGCAGAGCACCTGGTCTTATTATACCATGGAGAAATTCAAGTGGAACGAGGCTTGGGTAGGATACTCCTTGGGCGCGGTGGGGTTGATGGTGGCCATTGTGCAGGGCGGGCTCATTCGGTTTATCAACCCGGCTCTGGGGCCTAAACGGTCGGTGTACTATGGGTTGGGGCTCTATGCGTTGGGATTCCTGCTTTTTGCGTTTGCCTCCCAGTCCTGGATGATGTTTGCTTTTCTGGTGCCCTATTGCCTGGGCGGAATTGCCGGACCGGCCTTACAGGGCATCATCTCCACGCAGGTCCCGGCCAATGAACAGGGCGAGTTGCAGGGCGGCCTTACCAGTTTGGTGAGCGCCACCTCTATTGTGGGTCCTCCGCTTATGACACATCTTTTCGCGTATTTCACCAGCCAGGAAACTCCGGTGTATTTCCCGGGAGCGCCTTTTCTCATGGGTGCCGGGCTTACCCTTATCAGCGTAGTACTGGCCGTCAGGTCATTGTCTCAGCATGACTTGCAACTGACTACGGTAGCCCCTGCCGAGCCTATTGGCCCATCCCCGGATGAAGCTCCGGCCATGGCGACTGGCCTTAAAGAATAGTCAGGACGTTTTCCGGCGGACGGCCAATGACGGCTTTCTCTCCGTTCACCACGATGGGCCGTTCAATAAGGATGGGGTTCTGCACCAGCACTTGCAGCCACTCTTCCTGGGTTAGGTGCTGGGTGGCGTATACTTCCTTGTACAGCTTCTCCCCTTTCCGAATGATGTCTTCGGGTCCCAGGTTCAGTTTTGCCAATACTTCCCTTAGTTCTTCTACCGAGGGCGTTTCTGTAAGGTAGGAAACAACCTGTACTTCCTGACCACTGGCCTGAAGCAGTTCCAAGGCCTGTCGGCTTTTGCCGCATCGGTTGTTATGGTAGATGGTGATCATTTCAGGAAGTAATTAAGTTTTGGGCTTACAATCCAATAAAGCTGTTTTCAGGGTAACTGCTGCCGTTTTCCCGGGTCCTTCCAACAGCCAACGGGTTTACTTCCTCAAAGATAATCGTAGGAAAGTAAAACCAAGCCTAAGTTCCTACACTCTTATTATAGATGCTTTAGAGCTTCTTACCTACCAGGGTACGTTCTACAATAACACATTGCCTGATGTTGTTTGCCAAAAGCCCCAAGCCTATGAAATAAGAACAGGTGCTTTGGAGCCCTTTTGGGGAAAACAGCCCCAAAGCACCTGTTAAGATCGAGAAATCCTATTCTACCCGGTTGCCCAGAGTAAGTCCTGAATCTTCTTCCGCTTTAGTTCTCCCTTCATTACCAAAAAGACTTTCCAGAAAAGAATCAGAGCCTTTAAAGGCTACTTGACAGAACAAAATCCTTATTCCTTAAACTTTACTATAGAACTATGTTAATAAATTGTTAAATTTATTAAATATCCCAGTACCAAGAACTAGTATTTCAAAAGGAAAACAGTACCCGGTATGAAAACATCATCTTCTGAGATTCGCCTTCCTAAGCGGCAGTTGGTTATTTTCCTGGCTCTGATTTTTTTTCTGAATCTTGTCTTTATTGCCGGAACCTGGGTCTTTACCTGGTACTACAATTCATTTACGTTCGTCTCCAGAGAAGAATTTCAGGTAGTTTTCCAGAAACCCACCTTCCTGGTTTTAAGCCAGTTCAATTTGGCCAGCGAGAACGTTGTTGCCACCTGGTACTCCTCTATGCTTCTTTTGATAAGTGGCCTAGGCTGCCTGCTCTGTTTTATTTCCGATACGGTTTCCTTCACCCAGGCCAAGGAAAAGGCTCTCAGCTACGGATGGCTGGGGCTAAGTTTCATTTTTATCCTTCTTTCTGTTGATGAAGTGGGGTCCTTCCATGAGACCATTGGAGATTCGGCGGTGTTTAGCGTATTCGGCAATGACTTCGTTTGGGCCGCTTTTTACTTTCTGATTGCGTTGGTAGGGCTGTACATGGTAGGCTTTGGACTCATCCGGCTAAGGAGCAACAATATTGCCTTTCTTGCCTCCGCCGTGGGAGTTCTGCTCTTTTTAAGCAACCCCTTTCAGGAATACATTGAAATCAAGGCCTATGAGGAAGCCGCCAACCCAGCATCGTGGCACCGGCCTATTGGTTTACTTCTGCTGGAGGAGGGTACAGAGCTATTCGGGTCCTGGAGCTTTATGTTGGCCACATTCGTTTATATGTCTGGTTCTCAAAGAACAACCGGCGAAAAGAAAACAGGGTCCGTTTTGGGGGCTTTCCTACCCCTGCCTTATTCGCGGAAGCAATTCCTTGGGGCTATTCTTCTAGTGGTTTGTGCCCTAAGCCTGATTCTGGCAACCGTCCTTGCCTATGACCAAGGCCCGAAGGATGCGGAGGCGGGCATTCTTGAGAACTGGTTTCCAAGTGCTTTGGCGTTTGCCGTTGCTCTATTTTGTTTCCATAAGGGTACCCTGAAAACGATTTCGGGAAGTATCTACCTTGCCTTGGCTATTTTAAGCATGGGCATTTCTGCGTTCTATGGGAGCAATGTCTTTCAGTACTACTTCTTTTGGGGAACGGGGTTGACCTTTGGTCTGCTCTTCAGGGCTTTCATGGCTTTAACATCCTTCGCCATAGCCATGGTTCTTTGGAGACAAGCCTCATCCCCTTCATCCCGAATCACCTTGCTCTTGTGGGCTCTTTTCCTCTCTGCGGCCTTTTTTATAGGCAGGGAATCCTCTTTAGAGTTTGTTTTTATAGCTTACTCCCTGCTTGCCCTTTCTTTGGCTTCTTCCTTCAAGCAAACCTTGGCGGCTTCACCGAAACCTTCGGTGAAGGTTTATAAACTCTAAAATTCACCCCTGCCTTTTGGTCGGTAGGCCAGGCTCCTTAAAAAGATTAGCATCTTTTCCCTTTTAGGGTGTATCCTTCCCAAAGAGTGTTTTTGGCTGGGGTTTCGGTGGATGAATGGAATGGTCTCTGAGGAACAAAATTGCAAGGTGTAGGTATAGGCCTTATAGCCTTACACCAGTATCTTTGGGGCTTTTCGTAGCACCTTACCAAACCACCATGCTTTACAGTTTCACCAATGACTACAGCGAGGGTTGTCATCCCAACATCCTGCAACGGTTAACCGAGTCAAACCTCACGCAACAGCCCGGGTACGGAAACGATGCATTCACTCAGGAATCGGTGGCGGCCATAAGGGAGTTGTGCCAGAAACCCGAGGTGGAGGTGCATCTGGTGGCCGGCGGTACCCTGGCGAACCTGATTGTGCTGAGCGCTTTCCTGAAATCGTATGAATCGGTAATTGCCGCGGAGACGGGGCATATCAACAACCACGAAGCCGGAGCTATTGAAGCCACCGGACACAAAATAGAGACGGTAGCCACGCCAGACGGCAAACTTCGTCCCGAGGATATCCGGCCGCTCGTGAATAAGTTTCCGGAGTACCATACTGTTAAGCCCCGGATTGTCTATATCTCCAACTCCACCGAAATAGGCACCATCTACAAAAAGCAGGAACTGGAAGAACTATCGGCTTTCTGCCACCAGAATAACCTGTTGCTGTACATGGACGGTGCCCGCATGGCCATGGGCCTCACCGCCAAGAGCAACGACCTTACCTTAGCGGACATCGCCCGGTTAACTGACATTTTCTACCTGGGAGCCACCAAGTGCGGCGGACTCATCGGCGAGGCAATCGTGATCGCGAATACCAGCCTGCAGAAGGATTTCAAATACTTCATCAAACAGCGGGGCGCCCTCATGGCCAAGGGAAGGTTGTTCGGGATTCAGTTTGCCGAATTACTGAAAAACAACCTCATGTTTGAATTGGGCAACCATGCCAATGCGTTGGCCCAGCGCATCGCACAGCATTTCCAGACGTTGGGCTTCACCTTCTTGACGCAGTCTGAGACAAACCAGATCTTCCCTATCCTGCCAGATGCCTTGATTCAGGAGCTCTCTAAAAAGTACGGGTTCTTTGTCTGGAAGAAAATGCAGGAAGGCTATTCTGCTATCAGGATCATCACATCCTGGGCTACGCCCGAGGAATATGTAGACCAGTTCATTCAAGATGCCACTGCTCTTTCAGAGCAGGCAAAGTAACTTCATAGTTGCAGAAAGAAAACCCGTTTAGGGGCTGGTTTAGGTAAACTAGCCCCTAAACGGGTTTTCTGTTTACAGGCGTACTCCCTTGAATCTGGTTTACACCCTTCCTTGTCCCTAATACTCCACAGGATTGATACCCCCTTCCAAGGAGGACGGTATGCGGGTAAAAGCTTCAGGGGCAATGGAAGGTATAGAGAAAAAGGAACTGTCTGTTGGCTAAGTAGCCTGGCAAGCCCTGGATTCCTTTTCATGTACTTCAGGAACACCCATTCCAAATAAGCAGAAAACAGAGCCAACGCTTTCCTGGCTAAGAATCAGTCTTCTCTTTGAGTAGGGCTATTTCCGGCTTGGTTCCTGAAAAACAGCCTTACAGCCCGAAAAGGAGAAAGTGCATAGGGGCAGCTTCCAAGCTTCCTGTCAGTTAGGGGAATTTAAACCAGACCACCGCCCCACAGATGGGCATCGGTCTTTATCCTGAAACCAACCACTTATATTCTTTACGTGTATGAAAGCTCTTGTTAAAACCCTGGCCTACCTCCTAGCTTTTGCCTTTTTCACCTTCGCGTGTTCAGAAGACGGTGCTGAGCAGCCTCAACCCGGCAAAACTATCAATGAATGGGGTCAGTCTATGCTGCAGATAGAACAGATTGCCACCGAAATGGAACTCCTGGCCCGCGGCATCCATCCTAATGGCAGCAATTTCCTGGCTTGTTCCTCTGTTCAGAATGAGAACACCACCGAGGGACTGGAAACCACTTTCACCTTTTCGGGTGCCTCTCCCTGCCTGGACGGAAAAACCCGAACCGGCAACATCATCATGTACACCAAAAACCAGCCGAACCTGGAAGTGGTTATTTACCTGGATAACTACCAGGTGAATGGCGCCAAGTTGGAAGGGGCCTTTGCGTTCCAGATGATTCAGGTACCCGGGAAAACATCGGCCATCAGAATGGTGAGCAGCAATGCCCAGGTAATTCCGGCCACCGGAGGTAGTTTCCGTTATTCCCTGAACCGGGTAACTCACCTGAAAGAAGGTGCTGGTACCCCGCAAGATGCCTCAGACGATGTGGTGGAACTCTACGAAGCCGAATACAGCTGCCTAAAACAAAACGGCGCTTTTGAAGCCTCCCTCCTGGCTCCTGCTTTGGTGAAGAAGTCCTGTGTGGCTCCGGCTAACATCAGGCCCATCCAAGGCAAGATTCTGATTGAGATGACCACCGGCGAAAAAACAACGCTTAACTATGGAGATGGCACCTGCTCTGCCAAACCTTTTGCCGAGTAAAACATTTTATTCCAATATCGTTTTAGCCTCCTTTTCCCAAAAACAGGGGTAAAACTAACTTCTTCTTCTAGGGCCGGAATAGCTTTATTCCGGCCTTTTACTTTTACAAAGGAATCTATTCTTCCTTATTTTAACCGAATTATTCCAGAAAGACAAATGTCCTTTCCTGCCCTGCCAGAAGGCTGTAAGTTTGTGGCATGGAAGAGCATTTCTATACCGAGTACCGCACCAAGACCTCAGTGTTCCTTCAGACGAACGCGGCCCTGTTGGAGCGGTACCATCTAAAAGAGGTCCAGATACAGACCCAGGAAATACTTTTGAAGCAAGGCACCGCACCCAAGGGCGTGTACATTCTTACGTCAGGATTGGTGAAGGTAACCCGTACTACCGCAGCCGGCCAACTGTTCACTTTGGGCGTGTTTGGCCCTGGTGAGGTGGAGGGCGATGTGGAAGCGCTCATGCAGATGCCTTATTTCTGCACCGTGCAGACGCTTACCCCCTGCCGGTTCTACCACCTCAGCAGCGAGAGGTTCCTTGAGTTATTGGCCCGAGAGCAGGAATTCAATCTGCTCATGCACCGGTCCATGGCTTCCAAAATGCTGAATACCTCGCTGCAGTCTTCCATCCAGAGCACCAACCGGCTGTATTATACCTTACTGATTGTGCTTCGGGAGCTTTCGCGGCTGAATGAACTACAGATCTCCAAACCCCTGCTCACCGAACTGCTGGGCACCTCGTCCCGCAACCTGAACCGTTTGCTGCGCCAACTGGAGGAAGAATCCCTGTTACAGGTGAAAGGCTCCTTGGTGGTGCAGACAGACCGAAAAGAAATTGAAAAGAGAATTGAAACCTATGACTTCGAAATACACTAAACAATCTTTCCCGGTAGAAGGCTGGGCCCGTGAGGAGCAGTTCCGGTTCTTCAAGACCTTTACCCAACCCTTCTTCAACGTGCACACCGAGGTAGACATTACCCCGCTGTACCGCTATTGCAAACAACATAACGAGTCAGTGTTTCTGGCGTACCTGTACGTCACCCTGGAAGCCGCCCGCGCCACCGAGAGTTTCCGGCTGCGCCTGGAAGATGAAAAAGTAGTGCTGTACGAAGGCCTTGACCTTTCCACCACCGTCCTTCGGCACGACCACTCCATTTCGTTTGTGAGCCTCCCTTACCAACCTACGCTGCGCGATTTCAGCCTGAATTCCCGAAAACTCATCCAAAACGCCCAGGCAGGCAATCAGCTTTTCGTGGGGCACCAGGGTCCTGATCTGCTGCACCTCACCGCTTTGCCGTGGTTTCCCTCCAAAGGCATAGAACACGCGCATTCGGTGAACCCACAGGAAGCGGGCGTACCTAAAATCGCCTTCGGACAGATGGACGTTTCGCCTGCAAAAGTCACCCTGCCTATCAGCGTCGCCCTGCACCACGCCCTAGCCGATGGCTACCACGTGCACCTGTTTCTAGAACAGATGAAAGGATACATTCAGGCGTTTTCTTTTATGGATTGAGGGATTGAATGATTGAGAGAATGAGTGATTCAGAGGATAAAGGAGTTAACTGCTTTTCCTACCCTTTCCCCGCGAAATCCGTTACACCTCAAACTTATCCTTCATTTTTAACACCTCATTGAAATGACGCAACGCGAAGTAACCGATCAAGACAACCTCACCTGGACCTGCGTGCAGGCTTACGCTGGTTTGCAGGGCGATGCCGCCGAAAAAGCCACTGAACTCGCTGAAACCGAGGAAGGCACCGTTACCGTTGTCTGCACGCCCAGCGGCCAGGCCCAAACCGTTCGGCTGGAACTTCCCTCTAACTGGCTGGAAGAAACCTCAGACGAAGAGTTGGTGAAAAAGATAAGCCAGGAACGGTAACCCCAAACTATAATGGATAGGTAGGGGCAATCCCTTGTGGTTGCCTTACGCGTTTGAGAACCGTTAGGGCAACCACAAGGGATTGCCCCTACCAAAGTTTATGGAGCGACCTACTCTGCATCTTTGCTGAGGGAGCTCCTTTATAAATACTGTGAGTTGAGATTAAAGATCAAAAAAGAAGTTTCGGTCAATGTTATTCTCCTCTCCAGAAATTACCCGGATCGTAAAAAGAATTGGAATAGGCAGCTTTTCTGGTTTTCCGGCAGTAGGCACTTATGTTAGGAGTTCCGTCAATTCCAGGTCTTCAATCTGCACAGGTTAGAAACCACCTTAAAACCGGAAATCAACCTCAAAACAGCTTGCCGCAATTAGGAAAAACCTCGGTTGTGCTGGTACATGCAAAAAGCCTGCGTTCATGAAGGAATAAATTTTTAGCTTTAAGGCAGTGACTCACCTGTTTTAATGCTATTCCCATTCCTTTCTCTATCTATATGAACAAACAACTCGCGGCTTTCCTGCTTTTATTGTGGGCAAGTCTCTCCTGGGCGCAGGCGCAGCAATCAAACAACCTCGTTCAGGTCACCGATCTCCTGAAAATCAAACAGGTAGGCGCGGTGGCCCTTTCGCCCGATGGCAAGCAGGCGGTGTTCACCGTCACTTCCATTGAGCCAGACCCCGAAAAGAAAAGCGACTTCCGCTACAACACGCAACTGCACCTGCAGCCAGCTAATGGAAGCCAGGCTCCGCGCCAACTCACCTACGGCAACAGCAATGCCACCCAGCCCGCCTGGAGCCCCGATGGGAAGCAACTGGCCTTTGTGCGCGTGGTAGAAAGCAAGCCGCAAATCTTTCTGCTTTCTTTTGCCGGCGGCGAGCCCGTGCAACTTACCAAATTCAAGTACGGTGCCGGAAATCCGGTTTGGAGCCCCAACGGGCAGCAGCTGCTTTTTACCTCGGGCATCGCCCTGAATGAATTGCTCTCTGATTCTACCCTGAACCCAGCCCGGGACTTGCCTAAATGGTCGTATGAGAAACCCGGTTTCTTCCAGAACGAAAATCTGCGCACCAATCCCGCCAAACCCAACCCAGACGGTTCCCTGGCCGAGATCAGGGGCTACCTGGACCAGAACGAGAAAGACAACAAAGCCAAGGTGATTAACCAGCTACGGTTCCAGGAAGAATCCACCACTTCGTCTAACCTAAACCTGTCGCACATCTTCCTCATTGACGCCAAGCCCGGTGCCACGCCCAAAGACCTTACCGCTGGTTTTGTGTCCAGCTCTAACGCAAGTTTCCTGCCCAATGGCAAGCAGATCATTTTTGACGCCGATGCCGACGAAACCCAGAACCCTACCCGCTCGCAGGAAAACGCCATTTACCTGGTAAACACCGATGGCTCCGGCCTGAAACAACTGCTGGGCAAGAAAGGCACCTCGTACACTGGCAGCACGGTTTCTCCTTCGGGCAAGTGGATCGCTTTTCAGTACAGTTCTTCCAACCAGGTAAACATCCCGGCTTTGGGAATCTTGCCGGTAACCGGAAAAGCCACGGATCTGATCACCATTCCCTATGACCGCAACAAAAGCAATTTGGTTTGGAGCGATAACGAGAAGTACGTGTATTTCACCTCGCCTTCCAACGGTGGCATCCTGCTGAACCGCGCCGATGTCCAGAAAAGGAAAGTTGAGCCGCTCACTGACATCACCAAAGGCGTGGGTTCTTTTGATGTGAAGAAAAACCAATTGGTGTACGTGAGCACCGAGGTGGCTAATCCCAACGAACTCTACGCGGCTTCCCCCGATGCCAAAAAGCCGGTACGCCTGACAACTTTCAACCAGGAATGGGTAAGCCAAAAGAAACTGAGCAAACCCGAGAAACACACCTTCACCAACGCCAAAGGCCAGACCGTGGAATACTGGGTCATGAAACCCACCAACTTTGTGGAGGGCCAGAAATACCCGCTGCTCTTGGAAATACACGGCGGCCCCACCGCCATGTGGGGTCCCGGCGAAAACAGCATGTGGCATGAGTACCAGTACTTCGCTTCGCGCGGATACGGTGTGGTGTACGCCAACCCCCGCGGCTCTGGCGGCTACGGCGAGGAGTTCATGCGCGCCAACATCAAAGACTGGGGCGCCGGTCCGGCCAGTGACGTACTCACCGCCCTTGATAAAACTGTTGCCCAAGGCTGGGCCGACACTTCCCGCCTGGCGATTACCGGTGGTTCCTACGGCGGTTACCTGGTTTCCTGGATTCTGGGCCATGACAAACGGTTCAAAGCCGCCTGCTCGCAGCGCGGTGTGTATGACCTGAGCACGTTCTTCGGGGAGGGCAATGCGTGGCGTTTGGTGCCTAATTACTTCGGTGGCTATCCGTGGGAAGAAGCGCACAAAGGCCTCATCCAAAGCGAGTCGCCGCTGACGTATGTGCAGAACATCACCACGCCGCTCATCATCTTCCACGGCGAGAACGACCTGCGTACCGGCGTTATCCAGAGCGAGATGCTTTACAAAAGCCTGAAAGTCCTGAACCGTCCTGTAGAGTACGTCCGTCACCCGGGCGCTACCCACGAGATCACCCGGGCCGGCAACAACCGCCAGCGCATCGACCAGATGCTGCGCACCTATGAGTTCTTTGAGCGGTATCTGCAGACGAACCAGCAGGCTAAGTAATGGAAAAGTAGGGGCAATCCCTTGTGGTTGCCCTTGTGCTTGCCACTTCAGATTCGGTTGTTGGTGAGAACACCAACAACGTCCACAATCAGAACCACGCATTCCGTCCCCTTTGAAGGGGACAGAATGCGTAAAATCATCTAATTGTTTCTAATTCCGTTTAGCGCCTACTCTTCATAAAACAGCCTTAAAAGAAGAATCCCGCCCTGGAGACCGGGGCGGGATTCTTCTTTTAAACAGTCAGCTAAAAGGTAAACCCTCAAGCCTACGTATTGTTTTATTGCTGTACCAAAACGGGCTGAAGCGCCAGTTGCTTCAGATGCGAAATGTGAGACATGATAGCCGTTCTGGTTTTTGGGTACTCGTGGTAGGTGACGCCAAACTCGGCGCAGGCTTCTTTAATGATCTTGCTGATGGCCGGGTAATGCACGTGCGAAATCCGGGGGAACAAATGGTGCTCAATCTGGAAGTTCAGGCCACCGGTTAACCAGGAAATTATCTTGTTCTTGGTTGCGAAATTAGCCGTGGTTTTCAGTTGGTGCAAGGCCCACTCATCTTCAATGCGGTTCGTAGACTCAGTAGGCATTGGAAAATGCGCGTACTCCACCGTATGGGCCAACTGGAACACAATGCTCAGCACCAAGCCCGTAAACATGCCATATACTAAGAACCCTACCAACCAAGGCAAGAAACCTACGGTGTAAATAGGCACCACCACAAACAGAATAAAGTGCATCACCTTGAATCCCCAGAAGGAAAAATGGTCTTTGCCCGTCATTTTCTTAATGGGAATATCGCCTACTTTCTGGGTGAAGTACTTCGCGTAATCGGTGAAGAAGATCCAGTAAATATAAAGCATGGCATACGCCCCCCAGAAGTAGTAATGCTGGTATTTATGGATTTTCAGGTGCTCCTGGTTTTCACAGAGGCGCAGGAAAGGTCTGGCATCCAGGTCATCGTCTACGCCATCAATGTTGGTGTAGGTATGGTGGATGATGTTGTGCTTGGTGGTCCACATGTGGATGTTGGCGCCCAAAACGTTCAGAGTAAGGCCGGCGAGTTCGTTCACCCACTTCTTGCGGCTGAAACTGCCGTGGCCGCCATCGTGCATGATGTTAAACCCAATGGCCGCGGTAACGCCGCCAATGAGAACGCATTCTATCAGAGCCAGCCAAACCGGCGGCGTGAAAAACACTAAATGGACGTACAGAAACACCAGGCTGGAAAGCAGCACGGCGGCTTTGATGTATAGTTTATAGTTCCCGGAAGGATGACTTCCAATCTCCTCAAAGTAGGCGTTCGTGCGGCGTTTCAGCTCAGCGTAAAACGTGGTGGAAGGGGCAATGAATTTAGGTGTGGCCATGAAGGACAATTAGGTTGAAAATAAGCTACAGAGCCATCTCAACGGAAAATCGTCAATCAAAATCTATAACATCTTAGAAAGGTAACGCTTTCCAGGTACGATTTCATTCAGAAAACCGGCAAAACAACTATTTATTTTCTGTATACGCATTCGGCTTATACGGAGATAGAATAATCCGAAGAAATACTATCCTTCTATTCCTGCCAGCCCGAACTTACTTCTTCACGGGTGCCAAAAGCTGGTTGCTGCCCAGCCAATTCAGGCAACGGTCAAACCAAAGGTCTTTGGTGGTATTGTTGATCATCCCGAACCCGTGACCGCCTCCCTGATAGATGTGCAGTTCAGCGGGAACCTTGTGCTTAAGCAGGGCCTGGTAGAACACGATGCTGTTCTCTGAGGACACCGCACCATCGTCTGAGGCATGTACCAGGAACGTGGGCGGTGTCTGGGCCGTCACCTGCAACTCATTGGAATAAGCCTGCAGTTTCTCTTTTGAAGCCTCTTTTCCCAAAAGCCGCTCAAAAGAGCCCTGGTGCCAAAGGGCAGGATCACTGCTGATGACCGGGTAAATCAACACCAGGAAATCGGGCCGAAGGGATACGTTTTCCGTGTTTGGAATCTGCGGTCTGGTGAAGTGGGTGCCGGCGGTGGAGGCCAGGTGTCCGCCCGCCGAAAAGCCCATGATGCCCACCCGCTGCGGATTGATGTTGTACTCTTTGGCTCGTTTGCGCACCTGGTACAAGGCCTGTTGGGCATCCTGCAACGGCGTGATCTCGGGCTGGGAGGTGATGGCTGGATCTGGCAGGCGGTACTTCAGCACGAAAGCCGCCACCCCATTGGCCGCGAATTTGCGGGCCACGTCTGCCCCCTCGTGCCCCGAGGCCAGTATGCCGTAGCCTCCGCCCGGGCAGATAACCACGGCAGTGCCGTTCGCTTTCTCTTTGGCCGGTAAATAGGCGGTAAGCGTAGGCTGCCGCACCTGTGAAATAATCTCCACCCGGTCCTGGTTCACTTCCTTTTTCTCCTGGTTGGGGCCGGGCACCTCGTTGGGGATCTTGCCTTCGTACAGTGGTATTTCCATCGGTTTTGATTGACTGGCGGCGGTAATAGAAAGGCCCACCAAGGACCACAACAGTAACAGTTTTTTCATGGACAAGTACGTTTCAACACATAGAAAGCTGCTTTGAGGCCGGTTTTTCTAAAACACCCTCAAAGCAGCCCATTGATTTACCTTCAGCATGACAGGGGGTCACCCTCCAAATTTCTCGTCGGCGGTGGGGCCGTACATGCCGGGCACCGGAACATCCAGCAGGCGCAGGTACACACTCAATTGCCCCCGATGGTGTATGAGGTGGTTCATGGCCAGGTTCCTTATCACGACCTGCTTGGGCATGGAAGCTATGACGTGGCCGCTGCTGCGTAGGGTCCAGGTTTTACCAATCTCTACCACGTTGGTATCATTCAGGGCCTTTACCGCTTTTTGGTAGTTTTCCTCAAAATGGGCCATTAACTCCTGGTGCGTGGTTCCGGTAAACGGGGTATAAGTCTCGGGACTTAAATCCAACTCGTCCGTCTTCAACACTGAGGCAATGAACAGTCCCGGCAACTCGGCCACATGCGCCGCCAGCCTTTTCAAAGACATGCTTTTAGGGTGCGGCTTCCAGTCAAAGTGTTCTTCGGGTACCCGTTCCAGCATCTTTCTGGTGTTGGCGGCCTCCTGCTCAAACTGGCGTAATAGCTTTTGGTTTAACTCCATGTTTCGTTCGGGTTAAGGTGTGTAGCGGTAAGTTAAAAAAAAGAACGGGAGCAGGAAATATCCCGGCTCCCGTTCTTTTGCAGGTACTGGCTGAAGGCTTACCGCACCTCGCCCATCCACCTCCGGATAACCCGGTTGAACAGAATCAACACCACGCCAATGCCCAAAGACCAAAGCCCTATCTGGTTCAGGATCTGGGCATAGTACGGCAAGGAAAGCACCGGATTATCAACCACGTTCTCGGGCACGCTCATCAAAGCCCCGATTTTGCTGGCCAGGAACTCCCCTACCGCGCTGGCGAAAAACCAGATTCCCATCATCATGGCCACGATGCGGGCGGGCGACAACTTGGTGATCATGGATAACCCGATGGGGGAAATACACATCTCCCCGCAGATAATGAAGAAGTACCCGGCAACAAAAGTGATCAACGGAATGAGGCCGCTGCCCTGGCTAGTGACGCACCCCAGGTAGAACACGTAGAAGCCCAACCCTACCAACACAAACGACAACCCGAACTTGGTAGGAGTATTCGGTTCAATGCCCCGGCGGTTGAGGGTTGGCCACAACCAAGCAAAGAAAAAGCTAAGGATCACCACCCAGGCCGGAGGCAAAAAGTTATTGACGGCCAGGGCCGGAAGCTCTACCCCGCCCACGTGCATGTCCACGTTGCGCATGGCGAAGAGATTGAGAGAACCGGCATTCTGCTCATAGAATGCCCAAAACAAAGCCGAAAACACAATCAGCACCAAAGCCGCAAACAGCTTGAACCGGGCTGCCGCCTCCATTTTAAACGCAATGAACAGGATGTACAGAATAGAAAGCGCCCCCAACCCGAACATAATGAAGTCCATGATCTCATAGCGGTTGAAAAGCGCCACGATCACCGGAATCACCGCCAGGGTAGCCACGTAAATCACCACTTCCTTGCTGATGCCCGCAAACACCGGTGCCTTCAAATCGGCGGGATTAGGCGGAAGCCCCCGGTCACCCAAAGATTTCTTGCCTATGGCAAACACCACCAAGCCCAGGATCATGAACAGCCCGGCCAACCCGAAGCCATAATGCCAGTCTATCTGCTGCCCCACGTACCCACAAAGCAATCCGCCCAGGGCCGCGCCAATGTTAATGCCCATGTAGAATATGGAGAACCCGCTGTCTTTGCGGGGATCATTGTCTGAGTACAGGGTGCCAACCAGGCTGGAGATGTTGGGTTTGAAGAAACCGTTTCCGCAGATGATGAAAGCCATTCCGTAGAAGAAACTCCAGTCCTGCGGCACCGCCAACACCAAATGCCCGATGGTCATGAGAATTCCGCCGTACATCACGGCCTTGCGCCCACCCAGAAACCGGTCACTCATCATGCCCCCGAACATGGGCATGGTGTACACCAGCGCCGCGTACGAGCCCAGGATGGCGTAGCCTTTGGGTTCATCAAATTTGAGTTCAGTGATCATGTAAGCCAGCAGCAGGGCTTTCATGCCGTAGAAAGAGAAGCGCTCCCACATCTCGGTGAAGAAGAGCATGTAGAGCTGCTTAGGGTGTCCCTTAGAGGCCGGCGCCTCGGGGATTCGTGGTTCAGTTAAATCCATATCAGGTGCTAAACGGAATTTTTTTCGCTTTATTGACCGGACAATTTAGGGGTTATTGCCGGAAATCAAGGCAAGACGATCAAATTCTGTTTTCAGGCCGATTTACGGAAAAGAGGCCCTAAACGAAGAAGGCGCCGAAGCGCTCCGTTTCTTTCTAAACGAAGCGCTTCGGCGCCTATCGCAAATTATGCTGCAGCTTTGCTTAGTGTCTCAGTTGGGCCAGTTGCTGCTTCAGTTCCTCCACCTTGTTGGCCTCAGACTGCTGCTCGCGCTTCAGTTTGATTTCTTTTTCGCGGGCCAGTTGTTTGTGGGTTTTGAATTCCTCGGTGAGTTCATCGTAGGCCCTTATTTTCTCTTCGGTCACGCGGTTGCTGTTTTTGTACATAAAGGCGAACGCCGCCGCAATAGCTGCCAACGCCAAAATAATCACCAAACTCACAATCACGTACACCTGCTTGTCCATGTCAATGCCCAGCACCGACAGGCTAGCCACGTCATGTGCGCCCTGCTGAATCTGTTTTTCCTTTTGGGCGTTCACCTCCTGCAAGGCTTGCACCTGCAACTTCTGATCGGCGAGTTCCTTTTGGGTCTGGGCCAGTTTCACGGCTGTCTCCTTTCCGGCGTTCTTAATGCTCTGTTTCCGCGCCCGCAGGGTGTCCTGCACATTCTTGAAGAAGGCATCCAGGTTGGCTTGCTTCACCACCTTGTGCGGCTGGTTGTATTTCATCTCCGTGGAAGACTTGAACTTCAGGGCGCTGAATTGTTGCTGCAAAGTGTATCTGGTTCTGTCTTTGGCGGGCGCAGGCGTCTGGGCCTGACCGGTCATCAACACGAATACACTTAAAAAGAGGGAAAGGAAAAAAGCTTTCATATAAGATCGGTTTGCTTCAATCATCTAACGGATAAAGTTAAAATTAATGATTTCCGGCCACGGGAGAAAGACAAAAACGAAAGAGTTTCATGCAGGAATCTTGAATTTTCGGCTCATTCCCGATGCAACTGCTCACTTCTCTTTCATTCTCAGCTACTTTCCATTTATAGATTTAACCCTATATAACAACCAGTTACTTAGCCTTAAATCAAGCCGACCACAGGTTTTACAAGCCGATTTCAGGTCCAAACAACCCACAGGCTGTCCGGTACGCCCACAGGCTTTTGGCCTTCTTTCTGAAAATCAGCTTTAAAACAAGGTTAAATGGAGGCTTTCTCTTAGGGACGCAACCCAATAGCCGCTAAAAGGGTATCTTTCCCATCTGAACCCCTAACCCTATCCTGCGTGAAATCTGTTTTTTCTCTGTTCAAGAGTGCTCCCAAAGGAAAAAGCGCCGCCTACTTCAGCCCCGGCGAAGACTGTTTATCCGCGATTCAGGAATGCCTAAGGGCCGCAAAATCGTCCCTGAGAATCTGCGTGTTCACCATTTCCGATGATCGCATCACGCAGGCCATTCTGGCGGCGCACCGCAAGGGCATCAAGATTCAGCTGCTCACCGACAACGAGAAACTGTTTGATAAGGGCTCAGACATCCGACAACTGGCCCAGGCGGGCATCAAAGTAAAGGTGGACAACACTACCAACCACATGCACCATAAATTTGTCCTCGTGGATAATACCCAGGTCCTCACCGGCTCCTACAACTGGACCCGCAGCGCAGCACTTTACAACCACGAAAACGTGCTGGTTACCTCAGACCCGCAAGTAGTGGCAGGCTATGCCCGGGAATTTACCCGGCTTTGGAACGAGATGACATTTTTAACCTAAATCCAGCCTGGTTCCAGCATGGGGATTCATTTCTTCCTGGAGGCATCTCTTATAAGTTAACAAGGGATTTCCTTTGCTTTACTTCCACGGGGTTTGGTGCATCAGCCCCGGGGTTTTCTGCCTCTTTTTACAGAAAGGGCTAATAAACGCTCTCCAAAACAGCTGTTCACCAAGCCTTTGCTTGATCGGTCCGCAAACTTCAAATATTCTATATTTCTTTTGCTATATAACCACCTGCTTTCTACCTTAGCCCCTGAAATTATACCGAAGAGGGGAGAGAGCAGGCTCTGAGAACCTCTAGCAACCGTTAACTAAGTTAAAAAGGTGCTAACTCCTGCCCAGCCAAATGGGAAATATAAGTTTTCAGACCATGAGTAGCAGCAGCCACAACCTTTACAGCGCAAATCTTCTTTCATTCTCTACTGCTTCAGGCGACTCCACTGCCTGTATGCCTTCTTGTTGTTACTGTTAGTTTCCTTAGATTTTCCGGGCTCCCGGGCTTCTACCATCCTGCGCTGATGCAGCGCAGCTCTATTTTCTAAGACTCAATTTCAGTTTCATTCCTTATGTACACGGCACTTGCGGAGGCAAGGGCAAAGAAACCGGCCTTTGCCTGGACGCACTCTTTGCACGCCTGCCTCTCCTCTACCCTGGCGGCGCTCTTCCGCTTCCTCTCCCTTTGCTGTTGCGGAAATGTCTTTCCTCACCGCTACGCTTTTAACCCATTTTTTGAAAATCACCTTTAAAACAACATGAAATCATCCTTACGTACTTACAGGCCACTTCTGGTCCTGGCCGCCTGGGTTCTGACCATCGTTCCAGCCCTGGCGCAAAGCAGCTATTATTTCCCGAAGACGAAGAATTTTGACACCGCCATTCCTACGCCCGAGCAGTTTCTGGGCTACGGCATAGGTGAACGCCACAGCCGCTACGAGCAATCGGTGGCTTACCTCAAAGAACTGGACCGGTTATCAGACAAAGTGAAAGTGCAGACCATTGGGTTTACCTATGAACTGCGGCCGCAGGTGGTGGCCATCATCACCTCGCCTGAGAACCACACCCGCCTGGAGGACATCCGCAAAGAACACCTGCAACTCGCCGATGTTTCCAAACCACTGCCTAACCTGGGCACTGCGCCGGTGTTCGTGAACCTGGGCTACAGCGTGCACGGCAACGAGGCCTCCAGCCTGGAAGCCTCCCTCCTCACCGCCTACTACTACACCGCCAACCAAGACCCGGAAACGCAACGTGCGTTGAAAGAGGCCGTTATTTTGCTCGACCCTGCTCATAACCCCGATGGCCGTGACCGCCACGCCAACTGGATCAACGTGCACCAGAGCGACCCATCCGTAGCTGACCCCGCCGATTGGGAGCACAACGAGGTGTGGCCCGGCGGCCGTGGCAACCATTACTGGTTTGACCTGAACCGCGACTGGCTACCCATTGCGCACGTGGAAAGTAAAAACCGCCTGAAATTTTACCATGAGTGGCTGCCTAACGTAGTCATCGACTTCCACGAGATGGGCACCAACTCCACCTACTACTTTGAGCCCAGCAAACCCTACGGCTCTGAGAACTATCTGGTGCCCCGCAGCACCTATGACAACCTAAACGTGATCATCGCCAAGTACCACGCCGCCGCGCTGGACGAGATCGGGTCGCTGTATTTCACCAAAGAGCAGTACGACAATATCTATCCCGGCTACGGCTCCACTTATCCTGATTTCCAGGGTGGCGTGGGCATCACCACTGAGCAAGCCAGTTCCCGCGGCAACCGCCAGGAGAACTCCACTGGCGTGCTGACCTTCGCCTTCGGGATCCGGAACCACCTGAGCACCGGTTTGGCTACCGTGAAAGGCGCCGTGGAGAATCGGGAAACTTTCCTGAAACACCAGCGAGAGTTCTATAAATCCGGCATCGCCGATGGCCGTAAGAACCCGGTGAAAGCCTACGTGTACGGCGAGAAGCACGATGCCACCCGCCTGCGTAATTTCACGGAACTGCTTCTGGCCCACAAAATTGAGGTGTATGAACTGCCGGGTAACCAGACCATCAACGGCACCGCCTTTGAGAAAGGGAAATCCTTTGTAGTGCCCACCGAGCAACCGCAGTACCGCCTGGTAGAATCCATCTTCGCGAAGAACACCAATCTCCCCGACAGCGTGTTCTACGATGCCTCCACCTGGACCCTGGCCCTGGCTTATGGCCTGCCACACGTGGGCGCGACCAAACCCGTGAACCGCGGAAGCCGTGTAGCTACGCTCCCCGCTCTCACCGCCACTGCTCCTCCAAAAAGCAACTACGCCTACCTGCTAGACTGGACCGATTACAACACCGCCGGTGCCCTGTACCAACTGCAATCCTTGGGCGTAATCGCCCAAACCGCTCTGAAACCTTTCACGGCTAACACAACGGCCGGAGCCAAAGACTATCTGCCGGGTGCCATCACCATTCCGGTAGCTTCTCAGAAAATCTCTGGTGATTCACTGTACAAAGCCATCCAGAAAGTAGTTGCGGACCGCAAAATCAACATCGCCTCAGTGAACAGCGGGTTCAGCGCGAAAGGCATTGACTTAGGCAGCAGCAACATCCAGACCATCCGCAAACCCGAGGCGCTGATGCTGGTAGGCAACGGCGTGATGGGCCCGGAGGCCGGAGAGGTGTGGTTCCTGTTGGATTCGCAGTTGAAGATGCCTATCACCAAAGCCGAGTTCAGCTCTTTCCCACGCCTGCCTTTGGCCCGTTACAACACCATCGTGCTGGTGAGCGGATCCTACAATAGCCTGGACAAAAACACCGTGGACAAGCTGAAGCGCTGGGTGACCGAAGGCGGCACTTTGATTACGTTCAAAACCGCCTCTGAGTGGGCCATCAAACAAGGCATCGCCAATGCCCGCCTTATCTCTCCCGCTGATACTGCCACGAAAACTGTGCGCCAGGGCTACGTCAACGCCCGTGAACTGGAAGGCGCCAAATCAGTAGGCGGCTCTATTTACGAGACTGACTTGGATATCACCCACCCGCTGGCCTTCGGCTACACCTCGCGTAAACTGAGCGTGTACCGCAACAGCAGCGTATTCCTGGCTCCTAGCAAGAATTCGTATGAAACGGTGGCCCAGTACACCGCTAATCCGCTACAAAGTGGGTACGTGTCTAAAGCCAACCTGAAGAAAATCGCCAACTCCGCTTCCTTGTTAGCGCAGAACCAAGGCCAGGGCACCGTGGTGCTTTTTGCTGACAACCCTAATTTCCGGGGAAGCTGGTACGGCACCAACCGCCTGTTCTTCAACGCCCTGTTCTTTGGCAACATTATTAAAACCGTTGGTGGTGTACCTGCTGGGGCAGAGGAAGAGGAATAGAGCCTGACCTGTTAAGCACAAGGCATCAAAACAGATATACTTTGTTTTATTGTCATCCTGTAAGGATCTTGGTGGCGAACGGCAATAGCGTCAACTAAACGACTTTCTAGCTTGCCCACAAGATCCTTCTAGGATGACAACAGGGTTATACTTACAGGATTATTTATTTAAAAGCGGCTACCCTTCGGTAGCCGCTTTTTTGTGCTGTTCTAATTGTGAAAGGAAGTACGGGTAACTCGCTAGAACTTCAGAAAAGACTATCAGCATGTCGGCAAAGTAGGTAAATCATCAAGTGGCAATAGGATGTTTAGAGCCTCTTTTTGGGAAAATGACCACAAAACGCATCACCACATTTGTCTTTTAATCGCGAGGAAGTAAAATGCCGAAAAACAAAAGTACAGCTCTTCGGGAGTTGAACTCCCCAGCAGTTTTCTTCAAGAGGAAACTCTGGAAGAGCAATGCACTTTCACTTTACTGTTGTTACAATGTGCAACCCTCCAATGATAGTAGATTCGGAAAGCAGGGAATGACCAATGTCAAGTGAATCCAAGTGATGTCTTGTAATTGGTGCTTTAAGATTGTGTTCAGCGTAAAAACTACTATCCATTAGATAATGGCATTTACCTTCACCGTCCTGTAAACTAAATAACCAACCATGCTCAGTAGTAAAACTGCATTCTATAACTTTTAATCTAATCATTATGCTTTTGTTAGATCATTATACAACCACAATTTACTCACAAATAAGGTATCAATAGAATACACATCAATCCAAAGCTCCAACCTACTCCAAGTCTACCCCTTTAATTGTTCAAACCCTCAAATACAACACTGCTTTAAACCCCTTTTCCTAAAAACAGTCCCAAAACATCGTAAAAAAAAAGGAGTACCGCAGGGCGGCACTCCTTTTCACAAGCAAAGAAAGAATTACAATCAATATCCTGGGTTCTGGTCTTCCGGTCCCAGGTCTGGGTCAGCGACAATGTCAGCATTAGGAATGGGGTACAGGAACTTGTTGGGGTCCGTGATGCCTAGCACGGCTTGGGCGCGGCCGGTGCGGATGAGGTCAAACCAGCGGTGGCCTTCAAAGGCGAGTTCCAGTTTGCGTTCCTGCTCTATGGCCAGCAACAGCCCTGGTGCATCAGTCAAGGTCAGTTTCTCTAGGCGGGCTCTTTCCCGTATGGCGTTCACATCGGCTAGGGCGCCTGCCAGGTCAGGAGCGGCTTTCTTCACGCGGGCTTCAGCGCGAATGAGGTACTGTTCGGAGATTCTCAGCAGGAATGCAGGGTCATCGCTGGTACCGTTCCGGAAGTATTTTTTGCCGTAGACAATGGCACCGGAGGTCCCGATGAGGATGCTACGGGCTCCACCCACGGCTGGGTTGCGCAACTCGCTGGTGATAGTTTGGCCAGGAATCCACTCCAGGCGACCGCCGCTTGAGCTGGGCAGCCAATAAGACGCGTGGCTGTTGCCGTTGGCGGTGGTGTAGGCCAGTTCCAGGATGCTTTCCGGGGTGAGCAGACCCTGGATGGTTTGCTCGTACGGGAACACCAGCTGGGCTTTTTTCACTTCAATCACCTTGGTCGCGTAGTTCTCGGCCTCGGTCCAGTTTTCCTGGTAGAGGTAGAAGCGGGCTTTCAGGGCCCAGACGGCCAGCAAGGAGGCACGGGCGGGTGTAGTGTAGGAAGCTCCCACGGCTCCGTTCTCCACCTCGGTGAAAAACTGCTCGGCTTGGTTCAAGTCTGACAGCACCTGGGCGTAGGTTTCGGCTTTGGTGGACCGCCCGATGCCTTGTCCGTCCAGTTTAGAATCTGTTGGTGTGAGAACCAACTGGGCGCCGCCCCAGGCCCGGGCGATGTCAAAGTACGCCAAGCCGCGCAGGAAATGGGCTTCAGCTAGGATGCTTTTCCGGAGGTTATCGGTTAAGGCTGGGTCCTGGATGGCCGGCACATCGGCAATGAGGTTGTTGGCGAGGTTGATCACGCGGTAAATCTGCCGCCAGGTGCTCAGGATAGAGCTGTTCTCTGACTGGATGCCGTTGCGGTCAAACTGCCGGTAGAAGTCAAAGGACCCGATGGACTCTGCCTCGTCTGAGGACAGGTAAGACAAAGCCGGATAATCCAGGCCATAGTAGCTGTTGCTTTGGAGCTCGCTGTAAGTACCAAGTAAGGCAGCCTGGGCACCACGGGCATCTACCAGGGCAGTGGAAGACAAGACCTCGGTGGCCGGATCCGGCTCCAGCAAATCGCAACTAGAGAAGAGGACGGCGGCGGCTAAGACAAAGGTTTTATAGGAAGTAAGAATCGTTTTCATGGCTGTTTTTTAGAAAGTAACATTGGCACCTATTTGGAAACTTCTGGGCTGCGGCACCACGGCGTGGTCAATGCCCAGCACGTTCTGGTTGTTCGCGGCTACGTTCACCTCGGGGTCAAGGCCGCTGTAGTTGGTGAGCGTCCAGAGGTTGGTGGCCAGGGCGTACAGGCGCAGGTTGGAGATTTTGAAGCGGTTCACCAGCTCGGTAGGCACGTTGTAGCCCAGGGTGATGGAGCGCAGGCGCAGGAAGGAACCGTCTTCCAAGTAGCGGCTGCTGGGCAGGGTGTAGTTGTTGCCCTTCTTGGTCAGACGGGGCACATCCGTGATGTCGCCGGGCTTTTGCCATCTGTTCAGCTGGTTCGGGAAGAAGGTGATGCCGCTCTGGGTACCGCCGTGCTCCAGAAAGAAACGGTTCAGGTTGATGATGTCGTTTCCGGACTGAAAATACAAAAGGGCCCCTAAATCGAACCGCTTGAAGCGCACGGTGTTGTTCAAGCTCCCGAAGAAATCCGGGGCGCCATTGCCCAGAATCTTGCGGTCGGCGGTGGTGATGGTGCCGTTTTTGTCCACGTCATCGTACACGGCATCGCCGGTCTGCGGGTCTACATACAGTTGGTCATACACCCAGAAAGCGAAGAGCGAATTGCCTTGCTCCATCCGCACCCAGTCGCGGGAGTGGGCGGTGATAGGCGTAGGCAGTTTCTCAATGCGGTTCTTGTTTCTGGCGATGTTGAAGTCCGTGGACCACTGGAAATCATCTTTCTGGATGTTCACCGAGGAAATGCTCAGCTCCACCCCTTTGTTGCTCACCTCGCCCAGGTTCTCATACACGCTGGAGTAGCCCAGTTTGGACGGCACCGGCACCTGAATCAACAGGTCTTTGGTGTATTTGCTGTAGTAATTGGCCTCCACTTTGATGCGGTTCTGCAGGAACGCCAAGTCCAGACCCACGTTCCACTGGCGGGTAGTCTCCCAGGTCAGATCGGGGTTGCCCAACTGGCTCGGGCTGATGCCTGGGTTGTTCTGGTAGTTTCTACCGGCTCTCCACAAACTCTGCGAGGGGAAATCGCTGATGCCGTTCTGGTTACCTGACAACCCGATGTTGGCGCGCAGCTTGATCTGGTCAAACGGCAGGCTTTTCGCGAAGGCCTCTTCTGAGATAATCCAGGCTGCCCCTACCGACGGGAAGTAGCCCCATTTATTGCCCGCAGCGAACTTAGAAGAACCATCGGCGCGGAGGCTACCATCCAGGCTGTACTTGTCTCTGAACGTGTAACTCGCCCTCCCGAAGAAAGACACCAAGCCATTCTGGCTGGAACTGGTGCTGCCCGTCTGGATGGACGAAGAAGCGATTTCCTGGAAATTATCGCTCGGGAATTTCTGGCCTGAGAGCGTCAGGAAGTTGTATTTGGTGCTTTGGAGGGTATTTCCCAAAACCAGGTTCAAACGGTGGTCATCGCCAAGGGCTTTGTTGTAGGTCAAGACCTGCTCATTGATAAGTGTCACTAGGCTGGATTGGGTGTTGCTGCCGTTCCCGGCGGGAAGGCCCACGCTAATTTGGGTGTTGTTGTAGACCTTGTCAATGTAACTGTTGTAATCCAGGCTCCAGCTGGATTTAAATGACAAGCCCGGCAGAATCTCGTACTCGGCGTACAGGTTCCCGATGAGGCGGTTGCTGTGCCCCTGCATGTTCAGGTTCTCAATAAGCGCCAGGTGGTTGTCAAAGATGCTGTGGCGGGCGTAGCTGCCGTCCTCATTGAACACGGGCAAAAACGTCTGCACGTACAAAGAAGAGTTGATCACGCCCTGCGCGCTGTTGTCGTTGCGGCTCACGTTGCGGTGGCTGTACGCTCCCGAGGCACTGATGCCCACCGTCAGTTTCTCACTAAGGTTATGGTCAAAGTTAAACCGACCGCTGAAACGCTCAAACTGGGCCGGTTTCACAATCCCTTCCTGCGAGAAATAGCTGCCGCCAATAAAGTACCGGCTTTTGTCTGACCCACCCGAAGCCGACAAATCATAGCTCTGGGTTTTGGCGGTCTGGAACACATCCGGAATACGGGAATATGTGGTCTGCTCCTCAGGCAAACCGCGGCCACCCTCGGCTTTGGGACGAAACGGACGGGAAGCGAAAGCGCCGCCATCGTTCAGGAACGCCTCGTTGATGAGTTCGGCCTCCTGCTGAGCGTTCACGGTTTCGTAGAGCTTAGGCGCCTTGGCCCAACCGAAGTAGGTCTGGAAACTAATCTTGGAGCCCGCGTTCAGTTTGCCGCGCTTAGTGGTGATCAATACCACACCGTTGGCTCCCCTTGACCCGTAAATAGCCGTGGCATTGGCATCTTTCAGTACCTGGATGCTTTCAATATCCGCCGGGTTCAAATCCGCCAGCGGGTTGAAGGTCTGTCCGCCCAGGCCCAGGTTGCTCAGCGACTGGTTGTTGATGAACACTCCGTCAATCACATATAAAGGAGAATTGCTGGCGTTAATGGAAGTAGCCCCGCGCACACTCACGCTGATACCACCGCCCGGCGCACCGCTGGCTGAGGAAATCTGCACCCCGGCCGCTTTCCCCTGGATCAATTGGTCTGGGGAAGTAACCGGTAAGCCCCGCAGGTCTTCCACGTTCACGGTGCTCACCGAGCTGGAAACCGCCCGCTGCGACTGCGTTCCGTAGCCTACCACCACAATTTCTTCCAGGCTTTTGGTGTCTTCTTTCAAGGTCACGTTCACGGTGCTTCCATTCACCACAGCCTCTAGAGAAGTATACCCGATACTGGAAAACACCAGTGTCTGGCCGGATTTGACTGGGATGGAGAAGCGCCCCTCGGCGTTGGTGAAGGTACCGCTGGTAGTGCCTTTCAGGACCACGCTTACGCCCGCCAGGGCTTCATTGCCTTTGGCACCCGTTACCTGCCCGGTAACGGTCTGCGCCTGGGCAAAAGCAGCATGGGTCAGCAATATTGCTAATAATACCCCTAGACTTACTAGACTTTTTAGAGTACTACTTGTATACGTTTTCATTTTTATAAAATAATAAAGACAAGATTATTTCTACCCGGCCTCAGGACGATACCGGTGATTTCAAGACAGAAAGGAAACTATGGTTTTAGCCCTAGAGAAACCTGTATCAACAACAGCACATTCGGGTGCAGGCAGGCACAGTGTTTCTGGTTAGAGCAGCAGCGGAAGACAAGTAAAATGCTCCGGTGAGAGCATGGTCTTCCGGGGAAGAGGAAGGTAAAGAATGGTTCATAGGGGTAATTGTGTTAAGAAACAGGAATACATAGGCGTGCCTCACCGAAAGGTGACCAAGGTTACGCCAGGAAAGAAGGAGGTGGCGCCAGCTCTAACAGCAACAACAAGCCTGCATGTGCAGGAACTGCCGGGAGGCAGGATGGCTGTCAGAGGTCAAGCGAGGTTGCAAAATCTGTGGTTGCATGGTCAATTATTTATAGTTCCCAACAAATGGGCAGGTGTTAGCACCTTTTCGGCCGGGCCGAAGGTTGCTAGAGGGTCTTGGAGCCTGCTCTCTCGCCTCTTCTTTATAAATCTCCAATAAAGATGCCCTAAAGGTAAGGGCACAAGTTTTACAAAAACAACCTTTTTATAAAAATAATTTTTCCAAGTTTCCCCTGGCACTTACTTAGAATTCGTATAATGCAAATCATTAAACCCACAGAAGCCTTTCTTCTGACAATAATTCCATTCTGTTTTTATCGAAAAAATTCTGTGCTTGTTAGGCGCTTTATTGCTTTATTAAAGAAGCCTGGTAAATGGAAAGGGTTTGGGTATATCCAAGCGGGACCAGGTTATCTGTTGGCTTACTTAGGCTGTTGGGAGGAACGAACGGTCTTGTGGAGTTTCATGCGCAACAGAAACTCACCAAATAGGGCATCTCCGTAGGTGGTGCAGTTGTCAATGATGACACCTTTGGTTCCGTTGGGTGCTTTTACCACGTACAGAACCGCCAGGTGGTGGGCACCCAGGTAAACCTGAAACCGTTGGCACATCTCTACCTGAAGGTCCTCGGGCGAGAACACTTCTTTGGTTTCGGGGCTTTGCCACCCTTCCGGGCAGCAACTAAATGACTGGGAATACCCTTGCTCTTGTAAAAAGGTCAGCGCCTCTTTCAGGTCTTTGAATTGCTCAAGGCCCATGCTGTTCTTACCCTCCGTATCTATCTCGTTTTCTGTAAATCACCTCTAAAACGGTAGGCATCGTGCACCCCTGCTCTGAAGGCCCTTGAACTTACAAGGCATTTAAGAGGCCTGAACCAAATGGTAGGCTTCTTCAAAATCTGGTACTTCTTTGAAAAAGGAATTTACCCCCAGCAGTTCTAACATCTGCCGATAGTGGGTACCCAAATTCAAAAGAGTGATGTGTACGTGCTGGTTCTTGAGCAAAAGCAATTGATTGATGAAGTGGCAGACACCTTTAGATTTAATGCACTCCAGGCTGGAGCAGTCTATCCAGAGATGGAATTCCTGGCTAGCGGAACCGGCGTTTTGCAACCATCTGGTTAACCGGAGGTCAGAAGCATCCAGGTCTTCCTGCAGCAGGATCACCACTTTCTCACCAATCTTCTCTGTTATAATTTTTTGCATAAAACAGCCCTTTAAATAGGTTCTCTTTCCTTTCTAAGTAGATTAAGCGGCAGCCCGGAGCCTTTTTCGCATACGGCGGGTATTCCCGGCATGAAAGCACCAGTACCGGTGTTGTTTCAATAGCTTTGCTGCCCCAGCAATCCTTCGCCAGGCCTTTTTAAGTTTTGGATGTAAAACCATACCCCTATTTTTTAATGCTCTTTGGCGACCCTACTAAATCCAATCCCATCAAAGGGATAGATCCTGCAGGGATGGCACCTGTTCTTGTCATACGCTTAACTGCCCCCTAAAAGTGCCTGAACAAACACGGGAAATCACAGGTTAAAACACGGGATTTTTCTACTGCTCTTCTTTCCAACGGGTAAGAAGTTAGAAATAAAAGCATTCGGAGAGGCGGTTTAGAAAAGTGGCATACCCTAACCTGCGGCAAAGCCCAAGGGGCGGGCTTGTATCCGTAAAACATCAGTTTTATTTCAGTATTTATCAGGCCAACCGAGGTCTATCCTTCCCGTACATCCAAACAGCCAGGTTGTAGGGCCTGAACTTAATAAAACCGATAAGACACTACCGTTATGAAGAAAAATTGGGTGATTGCAATTCATGGAGGCGCTGAAAACCAAAGCCGCGAAGACATTGGCGAAGCAAAAGAGGCCGCTTACCGGCAAGGGCTTGACAATGCCCTGATGGCCGGATGGCACGTGCTGGAAGCCGGTGGAAGCGCGGTGGACGCAGTAGAAGCCGCCGTAAGAAGCATGGAAAATAACCAACTTTTCAACGCGGGCCGTGGCGGAAGCCTGGCCAAAGACGAGAGCATTGAGTTTGATGCCTCCATCATGGACGGGAAAAATATGCAGGCCGGGGCAGTGTCTGGGGTTAAACATGTGAAACACCCTATTACCTTGGCTAAAACCATTATGGAACGCTCCAAACACGTGTTGCTCACCAGTGTGGGCGCCGAGGAGTTCGCCCGGGAACAGGAACTGGAGATGAAAGGCGATGACTATTTCAAAACCGAGGAAAAGATAAAGTCCCTGAAGAAGGCGAAAAAGAAAGAAAAAGATGAGCTGTTGAAAGACACAGTAGGCGCTGTGGCTCTGGACATGGACGGCAACCTGGCCGCTGCCACCTCTACCGGCGGTTTGGAAAACCAGTACCCCGGCCGGGTAGGCGACTCTCCTATCATTGGTTCCGGTACCTACGCCAACAACGAGGTAGTGGCTGTTTCCTGCACCGGAGACGGCGAAGGCATCATGCGGGCCAACGTGGCCCATGAGGTCTATGCGCTGATGAAATATAAGAATCTGTCGCTGAAAGAGGCCGCCAAAGAAGCCATGGAGGTGTACAAAGACCGAATTGAGGGCGACCGAAATTTTATTGCCATGGACCCAGAGGGCAACGTGGAGTTCAGCTTTGAAACCAGTCTCATGTTCAGGGCCTGCAAGAGAAACAACGACCCCACTTACCTGGCCATCTGGAGAGACGAGGACGGCAACTGGGAAAAAGAATAGAGCCCAGACCTTTGCTGTACCTCCCCTTCCTCTTACGGTAAGATAAAACCAGAAAATCGAGCCCCAGCGCTTTCAGGCTGTTTTTCAAAAACCAGCCTGAAAGCGCTGGGGCTTACCCCTTCTCTCCTGAATAGAAAAAGAGGACTGAAGCGGTTTTAAGCTGTTTTCAGGAAAGGGAGACCAGAAGGAAATCACGGACAAAAGGGCCCATAAAAAAGCTTCGGTATTAAGGGTGTTTTTGTAAAAACGCCCTTAATACCGAAGCTTTTCCTTGCTCAGGATATATCGTATTGAGTTAAGCTCTTGTCCTGTTCTGGGGGGTAGAAGATGAACTAACGTACAGGGGTAACGTGGGGTTCACGGCTTCAGACAACCCGGCTTTGGTGATGTAATAATACGTACGTTCCCGAGGGCCTTTGCTGCTCATCAGGTACCCGTGGGTTTCCAGGGTTTTGCAGCAGGCTTGCACCTGGTCAATGGCCATGTCAGCGGTTTCACTTACCGCCACCGGTGAAACGGGCAAATGCACCGGCGAACTGTCTCCTTGTACTAATTTATAGATCACTTTCAGAACCTTCTCTTCCTTTTTCATACCTGTCCTCCTTGTTCCCCTAATTCAACGGAAATCATTTGGCAGGGTTGTATAAATACGGTAATGTTTATGTTATTTACCCCATATCTTCTAGAAACCACCCCGAAAACAAGCCAAAATCCTGAATTCTCTTCAGTTTCAACTGAGTTATAGCAGTTTAAACCCCGACCAGATTAGCACCGCTCCTCCCTTTTGAATGGAAGAAAAGCCAGTTCCATAAACCTGGAAAGCCCGTTTACAAGGCCATTGGAAAAGAAGAAAAGAAGCTTGAAGCCGGTCTTTTAGGCCTGGTTTTCTGAAAAGGCCCTCAAATCAGCCTACTTCTTTCTCGTCTGGGCCGTCATGCCGGTGCCGGGCGTTGGCGTTGGTCATGAGCAAATGCCGGATGCGGGAAATATGCTGCTTTAATTCGTTGGCGCGTTCTTCCTGGGCTTCTGACCAGTAGTTATGGCCTTTGCGGCGGTCCTGGTCGGCCATGGCGCTGAGCATGGTGCGGCGTTCCTCCAGCATGCGCAGGGCAATCCAGAGGGTCTCTTCAATAGACTCTACGTTGGCGTTCAGGTAGGCCTCGGGGGTAAAGGCGTGCCCCACATGGCACCGGTAATGGGTGACATTGCCTTTGCTCACCTCCCACAACGCGCCTCCGCAGGATGGACAGGAGAAATGGGATCGTGACCCCATCAGCTCGGTATTTTCAATTTCGCCGGAGTCCAGCATGAGGCGCTCGGCAATGTTGGCTTCATAGACAATATCCTCGGGGGCCTCCGCATCTGGGGAGGAGGGCACAAACACCAGTTCCTCCAGCAATTGCCCCATCTCGGCTACGTTGACCACATAGTCTACTTCTATCTCATTGAGCACGCTCAGGGGCATGTCTGGGTACTCGGCTTCCTCGGGTTTCTGCACAATGGTGATGCCACCGCTGCGCTTGATCATCTCCATGCCCACGGTGCCGTCTTGCAGCATGCCGGTGAGCACAATGCCAATCACGCGGGGACCATAGGCCGCGGCCGCCGACCGGAACAAAGGATCAATGGCGGGCCTGAACAGGTTCTCGCGCGGACCTTTGGTCACCAGCATGCGGCCTTTCTGCAGCAGCAGGTGGTGGTCTTGGGGCACAAAGTAGACGTTTCCGTTTTCAATGGTTTGCTCGTGCGCGGCCACCTGGCAGATGAGTTTAGAGGTCTTGTTCAGGCGCTCCACCAGCACGTTGGAGTTGGAGTTTCTGGCCAGGTGTTGCACTATAAAAATGGAGGCGGGCAGATCCTGCGGAAGTTGGTCCATTAATTCACAGAGAACGGCCATTCCCCCTGCCGAGGTGCCAATCACTATGATATCATGATGCGGTAGTTTCATGTTCGTTGGGTTAGCTGGGTTGGTTAATACAGGCAACCTGTTTCTATGCTTACGTGCAAACGGGAGAAAACAACCAAGCTGCAGATTTGTTTTGGCCCCACTTTCCAAAAATCAGGAATAAAACGCCTGGGGTGCTTCCGTATTAATGCGGTTTCTCACCCAAACAAGTACTAGTTGTAGAAAAGGAGCAAGGGATTTGTTGTACCTTGGAAAAAGAAGGAAAGGCCAGCTACAGGTCTATGCCCGCCTCCAAGGCGTTGTTGATGTTGTGCAGACCCTATGGGGCTAAAGACCAGGCGCTTCCTTTTACGTACAAACTTTATGGAAAGAACAGAAACAGAAAACCCTTCGCCCTTTTCACGGCCCGCTGCTGCGCAAGACATCCGGCTGAAGGAGTTTCACAAAGAAATAATTCCGATGGACACCCCGAGCCACGATTTCCAGATTGTGGCCTTGGGCGGCTCTGCCGGATCACTGGAGGGGTTTGAGGCGTTCTTCCAACACCTGCCTTCTGGCACGGGCATGGCCTACGTGGTGGTGCCCCACCTTGACCCTACCCAGAAAGGCATGATGACCGAAATCATCAAGCGGTACACGTCATTGCCCGTGCTGGAGATTACAGACGGTTTGAAAGTAGAACCGGAGCACGTGTACGTAGTGCCTTCGCACCAGGAAACCGCGCTGGAAAGGGGCCACTTCAGGTTGATAGAGCCAGAGCAGCCCAACGGCCAGCGCATGCCTATAGACTACTTTTTCCAGAGCTTGGCCGTGAACCGCCGCGAGCACGCCATTGGCGCCATTCTCTCGGGCATGGGGGCAGACGGAACGCTGGGCGTGAAGATGATCATGGAAAACTTTGGCATGGTGATGGTGCAAGACCCCAACACCGCCCGGTTTGACTCCATGCCCCGCAATGCCATCAAGACCGAGTTTGTGGACTATGTACTTCCCGTGGAAGAAATGCCCCAAAAACTGGTAGCCTATGCCAAGATGCCGCCTATCAAGACCAAGAACATGATAGAGGCGCACAAGTCTACCCAAATGCTGCAGAAGATCTTTGAGCTTATCCGCAGCAAAACCGGGCATGACTTCTCGCTGTATAAGCGCAATACTATTTTCCGGCGCATTGAGCGGCGCATGACCAGCCACCAGCTCACTCAATTCTCTGAGTACGTACAGTTACTGCAGGAAAATCCGCTGGAAGTGGAACAGCTCTTCAAGGAGTTGCTCATTGGCGTGACCAAGTTCTTCAGAGATGCAGAGGCCTTTGCCCTGCTTCAGGAGAAATACCTGCCCGAGATGCTGCGCCACAAGCTAGACGGCGATATCGTACGGGCCTGGGTGGCGGGTTGCTCCACCGGCGAGGAGGCTTACTCCATTGCCATGCTCCTGCAGGAGGGCATGGAGAAATTGGGCAAGAACCTGACCATACAGGTTTTTGCCTCAGACATTGACCCCGAAGCCATTGAACGGGCCCGTGCCGCCTGTTACCAGGAAAACATCACCGCCGATGTCTCTCCGGAGCGCCTGAACCGGTTTTTCATTAAAATAGACAACCAGTACTACATCAAGAAAGAACTACGCGAGAAGGTGGTGTTTGCCGTGCACAACATTAACCGTGACGCGCCTTTCACCAAGCTGGACCTGCTCACCTGCCGTAACCTGCTCATCTATCTTTCCGCTGAACTGCAGAAAAAGCTGTTTCCGGTTTTCCACTACGCGCTTAACCCCAACGGGCTACTGTTCTTAGGTTCCTCAGAGACCCAATCTGGCTTCCCGGATTTATTTACCACCCTTGACACCAAATGGAAAATTTCTAGGCGCGATGAAACCATCCTTCCGGTGGGCCGCCTTACAGAATTCCCGTTCACTTTTAAATCCATTGAATCCGTGAAACCTAACCCAGAGCCCCAGGCCTTTGTGAAGAGAGAATCCAGTTTGAGCCGGGTGGTGCAACGGGTCATGTTGCAACAATTTGCCCCTCCTACCTTATTGTCAACACAAAAGGAGAAATTTTCTACGTACACGGGCGCACCGGCAAATACCTGGAACCCGCCCAAGGCCAGGCCACGCTCAATGTGTTTAACATGGCCCGCGAAGGGCTCACCTTTGAAATGAACAACCTGGTAAACCGGGCAGCAGTGCTGGGAGAAAAGGTTTCCGCCGAAAACATAGCCGTGAAAACCGACCTTGGCATCCAGCACGTGAAACTCACGGTTACTCCTTTGCAGGAGGCAGATCCCATTAGGGGCATGCTCATGGTTACCCTGGAGGACATGCCTGCACCTAAACCCCGTAAAGGCCGCAAAGACTCTGCCGATGAAGCTTCTTTGAAAGATGCCCGCATTGCCGAACTGGAGAAAGAGCTGCTCTACACCAAACAGCGCCTGCAGAACACCATTGAAGAAATGAACTCGTCACTGGAAGAGCTCAAGTCTACCAATGAAGAACTGCAGTCTGCGAACGAGGAATTACAAAGCACCAACGAGGAGGCCATGACCAACAAAGAGGAGACGCAGTCTCTGAACGAGGAACTTATGACCATCAACCTCCAGTACCAGATCAAAACCGAGGAGCTGACCAATTCCAACAATGACATGAAGAACCTGTTGGACAGCACCGAGATAGCCACCATCTTCCTGGACAACCAGCTCAACATCAAAAACTTTACGCCGCAGGCCACCCAGATTTTCAACGTCATCAGGTCAGACGTAGGGCGCTCCATCACGCACATTGCCTCTAACCTCAAATACCAGAACATAGAAGAGGACATTAAAGAAGTCTTGGACCGCCTGCGCAGCAAAGAAGTGCACCTGCAAACCAAAGATGAGCAGCACTGGTACTCTATGCGGGTGCTCCCCTACCGTACGGCAGACAACTTCATAGACGGCGCGGTGGTTACGTTCACCAACATCACCAATTTCAAAAACCTGGAGGCCAGCGTAGCCGCCACCAGCCTGTACGCCGCCAACATCATAGACATTATTCAGCAACCGCTGCTAGTACTGGACGGGCAACTGCGGGTAGAATGCGCCAGCAATGCCTTTGCCCAAACGTTCCAGCTTATTCCAGAGCTGTTAAAGGGCCAGTGGCTCTACCACCTGGGCAACGGCCAGTGGGACATTCCAGAGCTACGAAAGCTTATGACCCAGCTCATGACAAACGAAGCGGAAATAAAGAACGTAGCGCTGGAGCACGAGTTTCCCGTGATTGGGTACCGCAGAATGATTCTAAACACCCGGCGGGTAGAACAAACAGAAAATAAACCGTTTAAGGTACTGCTGGCCATGGAAGTGTTTGAGAAATAACAACTTTATCAAGCCCCCTTCCTTTGACACTGAATTGATTGGCATATGAGTGACGAGAAGAGTAGCCCGATTGGAATGGCCCATGATTTCTCCCTGCTGCGGCAACGGGCAGAGAAATTACAAAAGCCTGTGAGTGTCACTGACGTTCAGAAAATGACGCCCCATGAGGTGCGCCTGCTTATACAGGAGCTCCAAATACACCAGACAGAGCTGGAGATGCAGAATCACCAGCTCCAACTGGCCACCCAGGAACTGGAAATAGCCCGGGCCAAGTACCTTGACTTATACCAGCACTCGCCGTTCGGCTACGTGACCCTTGATGAACACGGTGTCATTGAAGAGGCCAACGCTAAAGGAGTGGAACTGCTGGCCTCTACCAAAAAGGAGCTGATTGCCCGCCGCTTCAGCCAGTTTGTGCACACTGAGAGCCTTGATGCCTTTTACGGTTTCTTCAAAAGGGTGCTTCTCTCAGACAGAACCCAAACCGTTGAGTTGCAGGTGGTCTCCCATGAAGGTACCGTTTTCTATGCCCAACTGGAAGGCATGCTGCTGCGCCGCGAGAATGACACCGACCAGTGCCGCATTGCCTTTATAGACGTCACCGAACGCAAAACGGCGCACCTTGAACTGGTCAGTAAAGAGGCGCTGCTTTCTACCATTATCAACTCTTCGCTTAACGCCATTCAGGTATTCAGGGCCGTGCGCGACAGCAACGGCACCCTCATTGACTTTGAGTGGGTGTTGCTCAATAGAACCGCTGAGCTGTTCCTGGACCATACCCTGGAACAGTTGCGCCGCCATCGCCTCACCGAGCTGCTGCCCAGTTTTCTTACAGACGGCCACTTTTTCACGTTCGTTCATGTAGTGGAGAATGGACAACCCGCTACGTTTACGGCCCATTTTATAGAAAACAAGACCGAACGGTGGCTTAACTGCGTGGCCGTGAAACTAGATGATGGCTTTGTGCTTACTTTTGAAGACGTCACCCAGCAGCGCATTGCCAATGAGAAATTACAGGAAAGCCAGCTCCTCATCAAGAAAACCGCTGAGGCCATGCCTGATTTCCTCTACGTAGAAGACCTGATTCTGGGCCGCAACGTGTACAACAACCGTGACTTTCTCGCTTTCCTGGGCTACACCCCTGCTGACATCAAAGGCCACCCCCGTGAGTTACTGGACACCCTCTACCACCCAGAAGATGCGCACCTGCTCCAAGACCGGGCCAACCGGTTCAGCGAGGTGAAAGACGGCCATTTTTTGAAATCACAGGTGCGCATCAAAGCCAAAGACGGTACCTGGCGTGACATCCTGTTCAGGGAGACTATTTTCAAACGCGGCACCTCCGGCAGACCCATCCAGTTGGTGGGTATCGCTCAGGACATCACCCAGCGCCTGCGCTCAGAACAGGAACTCCTGCAACTACATGAAACCGTTACCGCCATTCTGCACAACCTGCCGGTGACCCTTTGGCGCGTAGGCAAAGATGGCCGGGTGCTGGAATCAAAGGGGGCGCACTTAACCCCCCATCGGCAGCATGACCACGCCTCACTCATTGGCAACACCTTTGCCGCCGTTCTCCCCGAGTTAGACCGCCAGATTAGGAAGGCTCTGGAAGGGCATAAAATCACCAGCCAGATCAGGTTTGAGGTAGACGGCGAGGAGGTGCATAAGCAGGTGTACCTCTTCCAGGACCCCCAAACCAGCGAGGCCATTGGCTTCTGCCTTGACATCACTGAACAAAAGCAGGCCGAAGCCATGGCGCAGCACCAGAAAATGCTGTTAGACCAACTTCTGGAGCATTTGCCTCTGATATTAACCATGGTAGACCAGCTCGGCACCATTCTGGAGAGCAAGGGCAAAGGCCTGAGGAAAATAGGCAAAGAGGACGATGAACTCACCGGGAAAAACTTCTTTGAGACCTTCCCGGCCCTGAAAGATTTTCTGGCGGATGTCTTGAAAGGTCACCCCGACACGGTTACCGTCCCCTTTGTTCACCAGGGCCGGGAGGTGTACCTGCGCCATTACGGGTTCTTTGACCAGCAGAGCAAATCTGCCATTTCCTTCGCTTTTGACGTCACTAACCTAAAAGAGGCCCAAAACCAGCTGATGCTGGAAAAAGAGTTTTCTGAGAACCTGCTGGAAACCCACCTGCACGGCATCATGGCCATCAACCAGGACCTGCAGATCAACGTCTGGAACCGGGCCATTGAGCAGATCACCAGCATTAACCGCAAGCAAGTCATAGGCGAGCCCATCTTTTCCATTTTACCTATCAGAGCGAAGTCAAAGTTACAGAAACGGCTGAGCCAGGTACTAAACGGAGAGCAGGTTACCCTTACCAACCTCCCCTTCCTGCCCCAGGAGCGATCCTTTGAAATTACCTTATCGCCGCTGTACAATGCTGCCCGCGAAGTAACAGGCATCCTGGGGTTTGTGCGGGACACTACCACCCAGAAGGAACGCCAAAAAGAGGAAACCCAGAATCGGCTAACCCAGCAAAAGGCCGTGATGGATGCTATTCTCACCACCCAGAACGAAGAACGCAAGCGCATTGCCGAGGCCCTTCACAATAGCCTGGCCCAGCTTCTGTACGCCGCCAAACTGAACCTGGAGGAACTGGAATCAGTTGACCTGGGTGAGGAAAAGCAACGGCTTAAAAAAGTCACGGGCTTTCTGGAAGAGGCCATCAAGGAAACCCGCACCCTGGCCCATGAGCTTATTCCCAGGGCCCTGGTGGATTTCGGGCTCAAATATGCCCTGCGCGACATGGCCACCCGCCTATCTACCCCCGCCTTCTGCGTACAGTGCGTCATCACGGGTTTTGACCGCCCCACCGACTATGGCCTGGAGACCCACCTGTTCCGGTTTGTGCAGGAACTGCTCAACAACGTTATGAAACACGCCGAAGCCACCGAGGCTTTGGTGCAGGTGGTTGACAAGGGCTCAGCGGTACGCGTGCGCGTGCAGGACAATGGCAAAGGCATGCCCCAGACCTGGTCTGAAAAAATGGTTTCAAAGGGAATGGGGATCACCACCATCCGGAACCGGGTAAAGCTCCTACAGGGCACCATCTCCATTGACTCCGCCCCCGGTGAAGGCACCTGCATTACCATTGACATTCCGCATTAAGGTATTGGAATAGAAGAGCGTGGCGTTTAGGGGCTGTTTCTTAAGAAACAGCCCCTAAACGCCACGCTCTTTTTGTCTGAATCACAAGGAACAGGGCTCTACCTGGCAGGAATTCCCGTTCAGAAAACCACCCCATGAAAGGGTTATCAGCCAGAATGCCACAAGGGCAGCCCTGGTTTTACTACACGAAAATGTTTGTAGGAGCAAGTAGGAAACCCAAACAGAGGGGGATTGTCTCTGGTGCGTTTTCTTTAGGAGGGTTCTGAGGCGGGCAGCAAAAGGCAACCGGCCGGCTTATTCTTTCTGAGGGGGAGAACTTCAAAGATGCTATTTTAGCAGGAAATCCAAACCGTTAACCTACTCTGTTTTGGTAAGGACTTATTTAAAAAGGACTATTTTTCCTGCAGAATGGCTTCTTTTTTGGAGGGAACTATGTTCATGATCAGGTGAAGGCCTAACAGCTCAAACACGTTCCGCACATGGGCGCTCATTCCGTACAGCACCAGGTTGATATTCCGTTCTTCTAAGGTACCCAAATGGGAAATAAGAACGCCCAGGCCAGCGGAAGAGATGTAGCTTAGGTCCTCGCAGTCAATCCATAACTGCTCAATAGATTTACCCAGAGCCCGTTCTATTTCATTATCTACCTCCAAACAGGTAGAGGCATCTAGTTCTCCACTCAGACGCAGAATATAAGCATAAGTTTCTTCTTCTATGGTTATGTTCATGGTCTTTTTTTATAAAGTAAGTAAATTATTTCCAATAATGCAGATTAAATTTATGTTAATTGCCACCTCCCTTTTTCCTGTCTACATACTTAATTGCAGAATCTAAAGAATCTACTACTTTCACCAAGGAGTCAAAACCAGAGGACGTTATTAAGGCATGCATATTCTCCTGTATATTAAAGAGAATAAGCTCCTTTTTTTGCTGCTGCACCTGTTGCACATAAGGAAGGAGGTTGCGTAACCCGGTAGGTGTCACCTCGGTCACGCCAGAGAAATCAAGGAACAGGTATTTTCTATTGAACTGAAACAGAGCCTTTAACTGAAGCTTTGCCTTTTCCTCTGCAAGACTATCCAATGCTCCCTTGAGAAAAACCAATAATCCGGCACTCGTTATTTGGGTAGAGATTTCCATTGGCTTTTATTTAGCCCTATTCTTATGTAAGAGAACCTATTAGAGGCAAAACTTACCAAATTTAGGCAGGTGCAATTCCCAAAGAAAGGTCATTAATACCCCATTTCTAATTGAGTATAAATACGGAGTTTTGTAAAAAACTGAAACAATACGGGCTATCCATAGTACCCTATAAAGTATTATCCGTACTAATACTATACTTTGATAAGGTAGCCAATTGAATCCTCCCAGAAATTAGATTTAATAAGAATTTCTTGATTTATTTACCCTTTCAGTCTTTAACCATAGCAAGCGATGATAAAAGTAATTCTAGTAGATGATCATACATTGATCAGAGATGGGTTGAAGTCTTTACTGAAATCTGAAAGAACCATTCAAATCATTGGGGAAGCAGAGAACGGACAACAACTTTTGGACCTATTGGAAACAACCACCCCTGACGTGATCATGCTAGACTTGAACATGCCTGTGATGGATGGTTTTGAAACCCTGCAACACCTGCAACAAAAGTACCCCAACGTAAAGGTGCTGATTCTGACCATGCTGGACCAAGAAAGCTACGTGCACAAAGTTCGCTCTGCCGGGGCTATGGGCTACGTCTTGAAGACGGCTGGCCGTGATGAACTGGTACACGCCATTAAGACCGTGGCCAATGACAACTCCTTTATCTCCTCTGAGGTAGCCCTTAACCTACTCAACAAAGCCAACAACCCCGAGGGGGCTACCCAAAGCGCCGGTTCCAAAAACAATCCGGAACTCTCCAAACGCGAGATGGAGGTCCTGAAACTCATTGCCGAGGGCTACACCAACGCAGAGATCGCTGACAAACTCTTCGCCAGCAAACGGACCATTGAATCGCATCGGCAGCACCTGATTGAGAAAACCAAGGCCCGTAACACCGCCACGCTCATCAAGTATGCCATCCAGGAAGGATTGATAGACTAAGGCCAGCACACCCCTCAAAACGGGCACTTTCGTTTAAAGGCTTCTTTTCAAAAAGAGCCCCTAAAACGAAAGTGCCCGTTTTCATTTTCCTTGATTGATTGAATGATTGATGGGGATAACAGAAATCTAGGGAAGGTGGCTTGGCTTCGTTCCTAGTAAGGACTCCGTGCTGAAACCCTTTTCCCTGCCTAAAAATGCATTATATAACGGGCATTTCCCACTCCTGTACATTTGCCCGCCCACTCTTCTCAACAAGCAAAAAAGGCCTTGCCGTTGAACAGCAAAGCCTGAGGTAAAGACTTAGAATAAAATGGGGAACCTTCTGTGGAAAGAAAGTTTATTTTTTCAAGGCAGGCAACTTAAGCACGTTTTTACCGGCTACAGGGGTCTGTATGTATTTTTGGCGCAAGTCCTGTAACCGGGCCAACGAATCATTTATACTGGTAGGATCTGCTTGCAGGAGCAGACTGTTTTTCAATAACTTTTCAATTGGTTTACCGGGTACCGCCTTTTTCACAGAGGAGTTCATAAAAGTCTCACCAAACGTTAATTTCAATTCATGTACAGACAGCTAAATTATAGCTTTCCCAAGTGACCCACAATAGACTTATATGAATCCTCCCATGTATTTGTTGCATTAATTTTAAATAATTAACTTTACTTCAGTTAATGCTCCTGCTTATGCAACCAATTTTGGGTTTTCTGTTTTTCTTTTTGGGTCTGCTTGCCTCTCTGATCTCTTGGGCCCTGACCCTGCTCTTCGGGTAAACTTTTCTAAGCAGCTCTTCCTTTCTGGTCTACCCTATGTTCCATTGGGTAGCAGTTCTTTCTGTATATTATTTTCGGCGGGTTAAAAAAAGCCGTACTTTTGCACCCCCTTTTACCTCTCTACTCGTTTGAAAGGCGAAAGTATCTTTAACCCGCAATGCTATGCCTTCCACCTCATCGGCGGATTCTATTCGCGTCATGGCTCTTATGCTAGTGCTGGCTTTGGTGCTGCTCAGTGTAAAGTTTGGGGCTTTTTTCCTTACCAATTCCAACGCCATCCTCACCGATGCCCTGGAGTCTATCATTAATTTTGTGACCGGGGGTGTGGCCCTGTACAGTGTTTACCTGGCGGCCAAACCCAAAGACAAAGACCACCCCTATGGCCACGGCAAAATAGAATTCATTTCCTCGGGCCTGGAGGGTTCCCTTATTTCCCTGGCGGGCGTGGCAATCATCTTCAAGTCGGTGTACAACCTGCTGTACCCCCAGCCTATCCACAAAATGGACGTGGGTATCTTCCTGACCTTGGCCACCGGACTGGTCAATTTCCTGGCGGGGCGTTACCTCATCAGGAGAGGCACCGACCACCATTCCCTTACCATCATCGCCAATGGCAAACACCTGCTCTCAGATGCCTACTCCAGTCTGGGTCTGGTGATTGGCCTGGGTTGCATCTATTTCACGCAGATTCTGTGGCTGGACTCCGTGGTGGCCATCATCTTCGGGTCATTCATCACCTACACCGGCTACGGCATCGTGCGCAATTCCATCTCTGGCGTCATGGACGAGGCCGACCATGAGCTCATGGAACGCATTATTACCGTCCTGAACCAACGCCGCCGCGAGAACTGGATTGACCTCCATAACATGCGCGTAATCAAGTACGGCAGCCAACTGCACATAGACAGCCACCTGACCTTACCCTGGTATTTCAACCTGCAGGAAGCCCACAAAGAAGTGGAAATGCTCCAGGACATGATCTCCGACGAAATGGGCGATGTGGTAGAACTCTTCGTGCACCTGGACCCCTGCCTTCCGCCCGCCAGTTGCCGCCTCTGCACCAAATCTGACTGCCACGTCCGCGAACACGAATTCGTCTCCCGCGTAGAGTGGACCCTCGCCAACGTCAGCGAAAACGAGAAGCACGCCTTATAAGAATCAGCACCCGCCTTGTACCCCTGCAAGGCTGTTTCGAACCGCTTTAAACAACTGTTTCAGTTAAGTCAGGGGATTGCCTGTTTTATGCTCTCTTCTCCAAAAACGGCCTTAAAACAGCCTACGTAGGTGGCACCTTGCCTCAAGGGTAGCTTAAGGGTTCTCCCTAAAAAAAATTTCTCACTTGAAAGTCGGCTGTACATACTTGTAAGTTGCTGTTTAGGATGTCAAGCCTAAGCTTTACTCCTCTCAACTGAGCCATATGATCGTGCTTAGATAAAGTGTTTTAAATCCTCTTTGAAGAAAAAACCTTAAACTCCCAGTGCATCTGCATCTCAGGATTTAAAGCTCACCCTTAAAGCAGTGAAGAATTCTTGTTCCTGCGAAGCTTAGAAGGCCTTTATAACGGCTCAAACACCATTACTTCTCTTACAGCTAAATAGGAGCTGGGCGCTTGCGTACCCTGCTCCTATTTACCTGTAAGCAATAGCTTTTCCAACGGCAATGGCCTACGTCAACTATGAAACAGAGGGCCTCAGCGGGGTGGTACGAAGAGGTGAAGAAAAGACTGTCTGGGCGTCAGCAAGTTTCTTTTCTTCTTGATTCTTTTGGTTAAGTTGAGCATCAAGGATCAACCTGACAAACGTGGGCAGGGCGTAACTGCAGCCCTGAGGCTTGGTTGGAAAGAAATGGAAGGTAAAAGGTAAAGGCTAAATGAAAACGCAGTTATGGTCGTTGGTGAGAACACCAACAACGGCGTTATGGGTTAGGGAGAGAGGAAAGGGAAATGTGGGTGCGCCCCTTTGGTACCGTTTCAGAAAATGACTGTTAATTGCAAAGGACACGCAGGAGACAAGTCGGTGCCTTTTCTCTACAAGGTCAATATGAATGGGAACACCCCGGCTGGCAGAAGAGCCCTCCCCCTCCCCCTACAAGGGAAGACCTCCAGTTTAGAAACGCTATTCTAGTCGATGGTGAGAACTGCATCAACTACCAGAAAAGACATTCTCTTGGAAGTAACTTCCGCACTGAAGAAGCAATTACCTACAGACCGAAATATTTCCGGAAGCATCCTGCTTGAAAAGGAGAACGAAAGAAGAAAAGCACCAAACCCTTCCTCTCCTCAATTGTATTCCAAAAAGAATCTAAAAGGCAAAATATTAAATTCCGTAAACGGCAATTCCCCAGGAATATACTATTCCTTCCCAGGAGCCCGCTCCTTCTTCAACCATAAATCACTCACGATGGGGTAGTGATCGGAGAGGTTCTGGCGGATGGTTTTGTAGCCGGTGCCTACCATGCGCGGATCATGAAGCAGATAATCGATGCGAAGAACGGAGAACAACCCGTTGTAGGTATTGCCCAAGCCCCAGCCACTTTCCCCGAAGGCATCTTCCAAACCCTTGCTAATTTTATTATACGTGAACGAAGCCGGAGGATCATTGAAGTCGCCGCAGACGATGACCGGAAAGGGAGAGGCGGAGATGTGCTCAGCCACTACTTTCACCTGTTGCGCGCGCTTTACGGCCCCTACCTGCAGCCGCCGGATGATGTTGCGGGAAGCGGTCAACTTCTCGTCATTAGAGGGCTTGGCATTGGGGTTGCCCAGGAACTCATAGTCTTCCCGCTTAAACCGGTTCGACTGGAAATGGACGTTGTACACTCGCACGGTGTCCTCTCCTATTTTAAGGTCGGTGAAAATGCAGAGGTTGTTAGTGGCTTCGTGAAAAAGGATGTTCCCCCGGCCCACCACCGGGTACGTGCTGAAGGTGGCAATACCCCAGTGATCGCTGTTGCGCAGGGTCTCGGTATAGGCCACATGGTGGTTTTTCGCTTTCTGCAGGAGCAGCAACGTGTCCAGGTTATTTCGGCCAGTTTTAGAAGAGGTATAGAACTCCTGGAAGCAAAGGATATCGGGCTCTTGGTCCTGCACCATCTTGAAGATCTTGTCCCGGGTTTTGGGGTTCCCCGTCCACTCATAGAGGTCAAACAACCGGGCGTTGAAACTGAGCACCCGCAGCCTCTGGGCGTTGGCCGGAACTTCAGTCTGAAACAGGTTCAATTGGATCTGGTTTCGGAGGTTATCGAAGCCCACCAATAGGGCGAAAAGGGAAATGAACAAAGCCCTGCTTTTCACCAGAAGCCAGTACAGAATAAAGAGCAGGTTGAGGAGGAGCAACCCCGGATATGCCAGGGCCACCAGGCTAGCCACCCAGAGACTACTAGGGCTGATGTAAGAGGCCACATGGGAAAGGATCAACAGGACCGCGGCGCCGATGTTCAAAAACACAATGAGTTTAAACAAGAAGCTTCTCCTGATTTTCTTCCCTGCCACTTTACCTGCTTGAGTAAGGGTATTCCCCATGCCTAAAGATACAAAGACCCTCCCTTTTTAGAAATAGTTATATTCAGAAAGAACCAATTTTGAACAACCCTGAAAAGTGTCACCCGTAACACGTTCACCTAGTGTAACGTATCATACCTGAATTTCTTTCCCACCCCCAGATATTCTTTCCCACAGGCTCTTTCAGCCCTACTTCAACCCACAATACAGATAAGACCTTCGAAGAACCTGGTTTTTATTTACATATCCTGCGCCATCTCACTCGCCACATAAACCGTGGAACATCCATTTTACCCAAAAGGTGGCTTGGGAACCAGGTAAACGAGTGGCCTTTTGGGCAGCTTTGCTAATAAGAGGCAGATCTAGAAGAACAGCATTCCCTCCCTTCCCCTGAGTACTAGGCTAAATTCAGATAATTTGGGCTTTCTGGCCTTTTACCACACACTGACAGGCTGTCACACCTACACCACACTAAATTTGTTTACCAGTATTTTAGGCACACTTTCCCAAAGTAATGCTTTAAGCATAAAGTGCACATCTTGTTCGGGAGGAAGTCATAAACGACAAAGACAGATATTAAAAAGGAACTAGAAAAGGTTGAGCTGCTTTCCGCCCCGGGGAGTGAAGGCCGTCATGTCATAAGGAGGCATGCTCCTGCCCTTGAAATGCTTGTTCAGGGAGACCTTGAAAAGCGCTTTAATGGTCTCGGCCCATCTCCCCTCCCCTGCCATTCTCCTCCCGAATTGGCTATCATTAAGGGTTCCGCCATGGCAGGATTTGATCTGATTCAGCACTTTACTGGCCCGATCTGGGTACGCTTTATGGACCCAATCCTCAAAGGTTTCCCCTACGGCTCCGTTCAACCGCACGATGGTATAGGCCGCCGACAAGGCACCCGCCGCCGCAGAAGCTTCCAAGATGGCGGGCACTTCGTGGTCGTTTAAACCGGGGATAATGGGGGCTACCATGACGTTCACCGGGAGGCCCGCCTCTGACAAACTCTTGACCACCTGCAACCGTTTTGCCCCAGTAGAAGTGCGGGGTTCCAGCTTCTGCCGGAGGTCTTCGTCCAGGGTGGTGATGGAGATATTCACGTGTAACAAGCGGCGGCTGTGGAGCTCCGTGAGTAAATCAAGGTCCCGTAAAATGAGGGCATTCTTGGTGATGAGACTTACCGGGTGGCGGTACTGCAGGAGCACTTCCAGCAGGCGGCGGGTGATCTTCTTTTTGGCTTCGATGGGCTGATAACAGTCGGTGTTGCCGGCCAACATAATGGGGCGAACCTCCCATTTGGGGTGCTCCAATTGGGCCTGCAAAACTTCGGGGGCGTTCTCTTTGACGATGATCTTCTGCTCAAAATCCAGCCCGGCCCCAAGGCCCCAATAGGCGTGGGTATTGCGGGCATAACAATAGATGCAGCCGTGCTCGCACCCTTGGTAAGGGTTCATGGAATAGCTCAACCCAAGGTCGGGCGAGGTGATTTCATTCACGATGGTTTTGGGAAACTCCTTGAAAAACTGAGTAGCGGTTTGCCGCTCCCAAGGTTCATCCAACCCTTCTTGATGCTCTACCACATACTCGTTTTTCAGGTAGGGATTGGTGGGGTTATACTGGGCCCCTCGGCCTTTGGCAAGACCCTGATCCTGGAAAGGCCGGGCTCCTTTTCCACCTATTGAACTGTCTTTTTCCATAGCTAAAATTATTAGCTTTTCACCTCAATCACAAATAATACTAAAATTATTAGTTTATAAGATTCAAGGTTACTTCTGAAGGGGAGCTTAGGATTTCTGCTATTTAAACGTCTTCGGTTTTCTACAAAGCAAAGGAGAGACTACACCGCCTACGGGTTTTCCCGAAGGCCTCCATACGGGTAAATACGTATTTTTCTAAACTTTATAAGAATATTTCCAACGGAGTGAGACTAAATAAATTGCAATCACGTAGGAAGAGTCATGTGAACAATATTCAACCTTAACCTTTCACTTTAGCTATGAAAATTAACGGATTAAATTGGGGCGCTGCTTGCGCTCTTGCGGCCATGATAGCATTCTCATCGTGTGGTGGCAGCAAAGAAGATCAGGCCAATGGCACAACAACTGACAACACCACAGTAGACAGCGGCACCATGGACGATGGCACCAGCACCACTACTGATATGGGATCAGACACCATGGGCACCACTACCGGAACTACCACAGGTACTACCGGCACCACTGGCACAACCGGAACTACCGGTACTACAGGTGGCACAACCGGAACAACGGGTACTACTGGCACTACCGGTACAACTGGAACAACAGGTACCACCGGAACTACGGGCACTACTGGTACCACAGGAACAACCGGCACTACCGGAACCACAACAGGCACCACTGGAACTACAGGTGGCACCACCGGAACTACTGGAACTACTGGCGGCACAACCGGAGGTGGCACTACCTCCCGCTAAGCATTCTGCCTAGTTTCTTTACAGATTTCTTATAAAGCAAAAGAGCAGCCGGTAAACCAGCTGCTCTTTTGCTTTAATCTTCTCTCCTGTATCAGGGACAGTTTTTCACTTGCTCCCTTATTTCTCCAAATGACACCCGCCGGCTTGGAGATTTAAACTCTTTCTGCAGATAATTAATAATGTTGGTGAGGTCGGCCTCAGACAGGTTGGGGTTGCCGGGCATGGCTTGGTTGTACTCGCGCCCATTCACCGTGATCGGCCCTTTGATTCCCTGCCGCAGGAGACAAGCCAGTATATCGCGGTTTTTCTCTGAGTAGTCTGAGTTGACCAAAGGTGGAATCACCCCCCTGAGCCCCTCGCCGTTTTCCAGGTGGCAACTGGCGCAATGCCGGCCGTAGAGCAACTCCCCTTCATCCCCTCTTTCCGTAAAACAGCCCGAAAGCGCAACTCCCATCCAGAGCAAAAAAAAGAGCTTCTTAACAAGAGAAGACATACCCTTACTTCTTCTTTGCGGCCAGTAACACGTCCATGTCCTGCAGGAGCTTATCTACATCCTGGGCATTGGTGCCATCGTAGTGTCCGCGTAAACGGCGCTGCTCGTCTACCAGCAAAAAGGCGCCGCTGTGCTCAAATCCACCGGGCACGGCGTTGTCTACCATGGCACTGGTAAAATAATGCTTCTGGGCCATGTCTAAGATGGTGTCGCGGTTGCCCGTCAGGAAATGCCAGGTTTTACTGTTCACTCCCAAGCGCTCGGCGTAGTCGCGGAGCACGGCTACGGTGTCATGCGTGGGGTCAATGGAATGAGACAGCAAAGCCACTTTTGGGTTGTCTTTGTACTTCTCGTACACCCGTAGCATCTGGCTTTTCATTTTGGGGCAGATAGACGGACACGAGGTGAAAAAGAAATCGGCTACGTAGATTTTACCGGCCACTGTCTGCTGGGTCACCATTTGGCTGTCCTGGTCCAGAAAAGCAAAATCTGGGATGGAATGATAGAGCGTGTCAATAGACGGTTTTCCATCTACGGTAGTGACCTGGGGTTCGCGTGGCCCCAGTATTGGCAATTCTTTCTCCCCTGGTGCCGAAGTACACGCCGTTGCCAGCGCCACGCCCACACAGAGACTTAATAAAGTATTCTTCATTTCGATTGGGTTCGGTAAAGGGAATTCAGGGAATCAGCGGCCTGCAGACTCTGGGCAATAGCCTGGCGCACCTCCTCTATTTTGATTTTCTCCTGCTGCAGGTAATCAAGGGCTTCCTGCGGGGCTTTGCCCTCGGGAGAACGGTACGCCCGCATCCACTGCATCATGCGCTCATCGGCACGCACCAGGTCAGAGATACCACCACGAAGGCTTTTTTGAGCCGATGAATCCTGCACCACCACTGAATCTTTGAGGTAGGTCAATTCTTTCCGGCGGGAGTACAGCACCCCCATTTTGGCCATAGCCGAGTCATGGAGCGCCAACACCTCCTGTTGCAATACCTCCACCTTCTTCTCAGGCGACGGCACGCAGGCCGAGCACCAGGTCATCAAAGAAAGCACTGGAAGCCACGAAGTCTTCATATAGGAATTTATTTTCAGGTGCAAAGGTAGAGCCTACGTCCTTAGAACGCACTCCTTTCTGAGAGATTATCACAAGTTCTGTTCCGAGACCATCCCGCTTTGGGTCTCCTTTCTGAAAAGCAAGGGTAAACCCTTGTAGTTGCCCTTGGGGCAGAAGACTTTTCTGGGCAACCAAAAGGACAGCCCCTCATTTAAAAACGATGAGATTAGAGCCAATTCTTCATAAATGCAGAGGCAGATGAAAGTTTACCGAAACTCTGCTTACAAGCTGGTTTTAGGAAAAGGAACCTAAAACAGGCAAACAGCCAAATTACTTCTCTGAGCATAAAAAAACGGCTACCTTTTGGGCAGCCGCTCTTTATGTATATTCAAAGTATGCTCAACCTTTTTACCAGCTGAAGTCCTCGCGGGAAGGGGGTTGTGTTCCCTGGCCTCTCACGTGCCCGGTACTCGGGTCAAAGCGGCGGTTCTGCCCTTCTTCTGAGCGATAATCACGGTCATTGCCCCAACTTAGGGAGCCGGCCATGTTTCCGTAGTTTTCACTTCTGGCGCCTTCGCCCTGCTGGTTGTGGTGTTCCCGATGCGGCTGGTTGTAATCAAAGTTGGCACCGCCCTCGGCGCGGGTTCTGCGGTCGAAGCCGCTGCTCAGATTGCCTAACTGACGACCCCGCTCATATTCGCCCCGGGTATAGTGCGACTGGGCATCGTCATAGATCTCGTAACGGCTGTCATCGTCGCGGCGGGAAATGTCATTGGTTCCGATGTTGCGGCCTCTGGTACCTGCCCGGTCAGCGGGCTCCCAGCCTCTGGTGTTGTCAGCGCCGCGGCTTCCCGCCCGGCCTGAGCCGTCATATTGCTCGCGTTCGCCGGGGGCAAAGCTGTTGTGGTCGCGGTACGCGCCATACACCTGACGGTTCACGTGGCGGTCTTCTTCACGGCCGTGGCCACTGCTCCAGCGGGAACCATCTCCTGAGCTCTGGTTGTGCGACCCGCCCCTGGAAGAGCCAAAGCCCTGGGCTCCGCCGTAGCTGCCCATGTTCCCGAAGTTGCGGGTAGAGTGTTCCAACCCGTTGTTGTCTTCATGGGCACCCATGTTATCGAAACGCTCACCGCGGCGGTTAGGGTCGCGGCCATAGTCACGCGGCAACTCACGATCCCGCTCGCGGCGGAAATCTTCGTTGGAACCCTGGTACTGGCCGCTACGGTAATCGTTGCTGATGTCGCGGTCGTTAAAGTTGTTCCGTCGGTCTAGGTTTTCGTATTCCCGGCCATGGTCCCGGTCCTGGCGGTAGGCACCGCGGTATTGGTCTTCATCGGCACGCCGGTTATCTGAATGGTGACGACCGTGGTCATCTGGTCTCTGGTTTCTGTTCATGGTGTTAGACTTTTGGTGTAACAAACAGCTTCTCTTAACGACAAGAAAGGCCTTGCGGTTTTAAGGCCGCTTTCTGAAAGCAGGCTCAAAACCGCAAGGCCCTCAAGGAAACCCGTTATTTTGTGCGCAGGTTATTGGCGTTGCTTCCGTCCAGGTTGGTGGTATCTTCCTCGTCCTCGGCGGCCACGTTTCCCTCAGAAAATCTGCCTTCGGGCTCCTGGTCCAGGAAGTCGGCTTCAATAGCCTGTAGGCGGGAGCCGCCCAGGTCTGGCTTGGCCGCTTCGTCATACTCCGTCTTGGCTCCCTTGAAGGGGGTAGGGTTTTCATCTGGCAAGCGCTTGCTCTCGTCAGAATTGGTGATGTTATCGTTCTCGATAGGCATAGGTTTGGGCAGTAAAGAAAACAGCCACAGCGGCCGCTTCTATGGTATTTGTACGCACCCAACCAAAAATGTTTGTTACCAAATAATGAAGAATCCCGCTTTGGGGCCGTTTTTATGAAAACAGCCCCAAAGCGGGATTCCCAAAAATACTTCAACTGTGTTCTAGTTTTCACTGAAGGGCTCCATCTTGATTTTCTCAATCATGAGGTATTTCTTGAACTCGTGCAGCATGCGGGCCATTTCCTTGTCCTGCTCTTCCATCTGGTGTTTCTCATTATCGGCGGAGTGGATGGCGGTGCGGAGCTGTTCCAGGCTGATGGCCATGTGCTCGCGGGCTTCGCGGGCGCGTTCGCGCAGTTCCTCCTCTACTCCTTCAGAGGTAATGTTATTGTCCAGTTCCTGCAGGCAGACCTCCAGAAACGGGATCATGTCCCAGGGATTGTTGGGCCGGTTCCAGGTGAACTCAATGTTGCAGCGGCGGCATTTGTATCGGTTCGATTTCCAGCCCAGTTCGTTGGTGGCCACGCCGGTCTTTTTAAGCAGGTCAGCTTTCCCGCAGGTAGGGCATTGGGCGTGGTCTTCAATGATCCCCTTGAGGGTTTCGTGCTTGTCCAGCACCTGCTGCCGGAAATCGGCGTGGCTGTAGATTTTCTCAGTGAGGCGCTCACAGGCGGCATTCAACTCCTCATGCTCCTGGGTAAGGGTGCCCTCCGCAGCCAAACGCTCCCCACGCTTTTTAAAGAAGGTGATAAGCTTGATGACTTCTCTCTCGTTTTCGGTGATATGCTGCTTCATGTGATCGCTACTCCTTTTTTACCAAAGATACGAAAAAGCTTCGGGACCGGGGCAGCCTGCCGCTTTCCTCCTGCCGGGCTCTCATAGCGGTAATCTAATATTTTTGATAGAGGTTCTTTCCGCCAGTTTTCCGCAAAACACCTTAAAAACAGGCTTATCAGAGAAAGAAAGACAATAGAAGGGGTTTGGGTACGTTTTTAAGAAACCAAGGTAAAAACGGATGAGGGCCGGAAACCCAAACAACCCACTGTTTCCTTGCCCCGAGACCTGTGCGCACGAAAGCTGAGCGAGACTCACAGGATTTCTTCTGAAAAGGGAATAAATAAAAAAGCCTCTCCTTCCCAAAAGAAGAAGAGGCTGAAAAAGAAGGGGCAGGCGGCTCAATGTCATGGGTATCTGTAGCATATCCCCCAATAAGCACCAGAACTTTTGACGCCTCTGCAAGCAGAAGTGTTCCGCCGCCCCTTTATATCTTCTATGTTGTGAGCAACAAACTGTCTTTGTTGTTTTAACTGTGTCAAAGGTAATAGGTATTTTTCTACCTGCCAGTGGTATTCGGTTAATACCCCGTTTTACCGGATGAACCTTTCCTTTTCTAAGCCGAATGATTTTCGGCAAGGGCCAATCCCGGCTATTTTCTCCCCAATCTCCAGTTGCTTTTCCAAGGCACCCCGCCAACATCTTCGGCGGAAAACATCGTCAATTTAGCAATTAAAAATACATCCTAAGTTATCTCCTACGAATTTATAAGAAAATTGATATTTACTATAAATTCATAAAAATTGTACCTTTAACGAAATTATTGAACTAAAGGTTACAATAAGGTTGTTGCCGCTCTCGAAAGCCTATTTATAACATCACTTTTTCACCTTAACATAAGAGAGAATCGGCTGGAATCAAAGCTTAATTAATTTCTTTAGTACAATTCAAAAACACTATATATGAAAAGAAAATACTCCCCTTCCTTTTCCTTCTTCTCTTCAACTAGCAGGAAACAACTTCAAAAAAGAAACATTGGTTTTCCAGAGAATTTCTCTTCGGTAGTTATTGGCCAGACATACCCTCAGGCCTAACCACCCGATTGAGCAAATGCCCGCTACCTGCCCATCTGGGAAGGCGCCTGCGTTTGCATTTTCTTCCTTCTTCTTGTAACCAACTTTTTCTTTTCCGGCACCATGTCGCCTTTACAAAAGTTCTTTCAATCATTGGGCATCCTGTTCCTGTTGAGCTTTGCCTCCTATGCTCAGAACTGCCCTGACAAACCCGATGTTTCCCTGGCCGATGCCAATGAGGAAAACTTCACCCGTTGTTCGTCGGTAGGTGGGTCTACTGAGTACACGTTGGTGGTAGCGAACATCTCCACCACGTCCTCCAAAAACAAGGACTACACCATTGAGTGGGGAGACGGCACCTCTAACACGTACCCGGCAAATTTCAATTCGGCCAGCCACACGTACAAAACCCAGGGCAGTTTCACCCTGAAGTACACCATCACAAGCCAGAACGGCTGCTCTGACAGCAGAACGTACTCTGTTTTTAATGGCAGTACCCCGGGTATAGGTATCCAAAGCCCTAACAACACTTCTGAGTGCGCTCCGGCGGCCTTTACCTTCGGGATTACCGGTACCCAGAGCAATGCCCCCAACACCACCTACGCCATCTGGTTTGACGACGGCACTGACACCCTCCGCTTTACCCAGGCCACTATTCCGGCTACCATCACCCACGCGTTCACCAAATCTTCACAGGGAAAAACCAAAGGGTTCACCATGTACGCGGTGGCGTATGGCTGTATTCCTAAACAAGCCGAGGTAAGCGGGATCATCATTTCCACCAAACCCATTCCGGCCTTCAGCATGACTCCGGAAAGCCCTTTTTGCCCGGGCCAGGTAGTAAAACTGAACGACCAAACCACCGGTGGATTCAACGGAAACAACATTGGAGGAAACACCAGCGGGTACCGCCGGCTTTGGAGCATCAGCCCTAGTGTGGGCTGGGAGTTCACCAACGCCACCAATGCCTCGTCGGTGAGTCCATCTATTCTCTTCAAGGAGAAAGGTACTTATAAAATCACGTTAGCGGTGACCCCATCGGGCACCAGCACCACCTGTTTGGGTGACTCTATCATCAAAAACGTAGTGGTTCAGGATGTACCCTTGGCACCTTCGGCTTTGCCGGTCACCATTTGTAATGGAACCACCGCCACCTTGAAAGCCGAAGGAGACGCGCCTCTTTTTAAATGGTACGCCTCGGCTACTGCCACTACTCCGTTAGCCACTGGCGCCACGTTTACTACCCCTGTTCTGAAAGCCACCACCACTTATTATGTAGAGGCTGCTTTGAACAGCGGGGGTTGCTTTAACCCCACCCGTACTCCTGTGACCGTGACGGTAGCGCCGCTGCCAGCCGTTCCTACCGCCCCAGATGTATTGGCCTGTTTCGGAAGCAGAGCTACGTTGAACGCCAGCACTTCTGCGGGCAAGGTGTACTGGTTTGCCACCGCCACCAGCACCGACACTTTAGCTACCGGACCTAGTTTTACCACTCCGGCCTTGACTGCCACCACTACCTATTACGTTTCCACCCTTTCTCCGCAAGGCTGTTTCTCGGCTACCCGCAAAGCGGTGAAAGTGACGGTTCAGCCTTTGGTTACTGAGAATACCATCAGCGCCCCGCAGACCCTATGCCTGGGTGAAACAGCCGCTACCTTGAACGGAACCGCGCCTAAAGGCGGATCTGGCACCTATACTTATGTGTGGGAAAGCAGAACCGAAGGCACCGAGTTCAAGAAAGCCGCTGGCTCCAGCACCTCTGCCACCTATGCTCCAGGCGCCCTTACCCAAACCACCTGGTTCCGTCGCGTGGTTACCTCCGGTAGCTGTACCAATATCTCAGAACCGGTACAGGTTACGGTGGTTCCAGTAATCACGAACAACCTTTTCACCGTGGATCCTCAGGTAGTTTGCTACGGACAAACCACCACCTTCACCGGCTCCGTTCCGGCGGGCGGAAACGGCGGCGCACCTACCTATTTGTGGGAAATGAGTACTACCAGCGCGACCGCAGGCTTCAAAGCCGCAGACGGTGCAAACACCGGCCAGTCGTATGTGTCGGGTAATTTGATGGTCAACACCTGGTTCCGCCGGAAAGTGACGATTGACGGATGTTCCCAGGCCTCTCCGGCAGTATTGGTGACCATCAATACGTTTTCGTTTCCTCCAACCGTAGCCAACGCTACTATCTGCAGCGGCGGCACCGCTACCCTGACAGCCACCGCGCCGGGCGGACCCTATGAGTGGTATACCAGCGCCACCGGCGGCACGCCTTTCTTCACCGGTGACAGCTTTACTACCCCCGCCCTTACTGCCAATGCCACCTATTTCGTGCAAAGCAGAGCCATTGGGAACTGTTCTGAGACCCGTACCGAAGTGAAAGTGACGGTACTACCAGCCATTACGAACAACTCCATCACTGGAAACCAAGTGGTTTGCTCCGGCAGTGTTCCTTCCCAGTTGATTGGCTCTAAACCGGCTGGCGGAAACGATACTCCGGTATATACCTGGGAAAGCAGCGTAGACGGGGTGAACTTTGCCCCTGCCGCTGGCACCCGCACAAACCAGAACTACGCTCCTGCTGCCTTAACCCAGCCTACCTGGTTCCGCCGCAAAGTGAGCATGGGTCCTTGCGAGGAGATTACCAACGCCATCAAAGTAGACGTGACTCCTGTTCTCACCCAGGTGGCCATGCCTCCTGATATGGTTGTGTGTGACAACACTTCTTCTCCTATCATCCAGGCTCCTGCCGCCACTGGCGGAAACGGAACTTATACCTACAAATGGGAGAAAAGCGTGACCAGCGCCACTGCCGGTTTCACCTCAGCCGATGGCGTTTTTACAAACGAGACGTATGCCCCGGGCATCCTGCACAGCACCACCTGGTTCAGGAGAATCACCTTCTCAGGAAGTTGCCAACTGGTGAGTTCCGCCGTGAAAGTGACAGTGTTGCCATTGCCTTCGGCTCCTATTGTTAAAGACGTAGCTACGTGCCAGAATGCCACCGCTACGTTGACAGCTGTTCCGTCTACTACAAACCAAAAAATTCAGTGGTTTGATGCCGCTACCGGTGGCAACCTACTGGCCGAAGGGACTACTTTCACCACACCGGTGTTGCAGGCCAATACTTCTTATTACGCCCAAGCCTTGACCACCAACGGTTGTCTTGCCCCGGCCCGGGTAGAAGTAAAAGTAACGGTTACGCCTCTTCCGGCTGCACCTGAAGCCATTGCAGCTACGGTTTGCCACTCAGAAAAATCCATCATCCGGGTGAACAATCCGAAGGCGGATATTACGTATGAGTGGTTTGCCGCAAACACCGGCGGAACGGCTCTTTTCAGAGGACCTTCCTTCACCACTGCCGCCCTCACCCAAAGCACTACTTTCTATGTGCAGGCTTTAACCGGCGGCTGCGCCGGACCAAGAACTGCCGTTTTAGTGACCGTACAAGACCCAATCGCGAACAATGTGCTTTCCGGAGCACAGGAAGTGTGCGCGGGCACCGGCACCACTACCCTCACCGGCACCTTGCCTACGGGCGGAACCGGTACTTACACTTACCAGTGGGAAAGCAGCACCGACGGCGTTTCTTTCTACACCATCCAGGGAGCAAGCCAATCTGAGAACTACACACCGGGCATCATGTTCCAGACCACTTGGTTCAGACGGGTGGTAAAATCAGGGACGTGCGTGCCGCAGGTAAGTGCGCCTATCAAGGTGACCGTGAGTGAGTCCATCATCAACAACTTCATCCAGGACAACCAGGTGATCTTCATTAACACGGTTCCGGCGGCTTTCACCGGCACCACGCCAACCGGAGGCACCAAAACCTACCGTTACCAGTGGGAAAGCAGCCAGGATGGAGTGACGTTCACCGCCATTTCTGGAGCAACCAGTAAAACCTATGCTTCGGGAGCGTTGAGTCAAACCACCTGGTTCAGACGAGTGGTAGAATCTGGCGGATGCCTGGTAATCAGCAACGTGGTGAAAGTGACCGTTAACGCGGAGATCTCGCAGAACACCATTTACGAGGATCAGAACATCTGCACCGGCACCGCTCCTATGACCTTGTCAGGCACTGACCCGATTGGCGGCGACGGAACCTTCAGCTATGTCTGGGAGATGAGCACCAGCGGACCAATTTCAGGGTTCGTGACGGCCAGCGGTACTTCCACTACTAAAAACTATAACTCACCTGCTTTGACCCAGACTACCTGGTTCAGAAGAAAAGTTAGCTCTGGCACCATCACGCTGGTGTCTAATGTGGTGAAGGTGACGGTTTTCTCAGCAGTAACCAGAAACACCATCTCTACAAACCAAACAATTTGTATCAACACCGCCCCTGCCCTTTTGAGCGGGACCTTGCCAACCGGCGGAAGCGGTACCTATGCATACGTTTGGGAAAGCAGCACCAGCGGTCCTACCTCCGGGTTTGGCACCGCTTTCGGGAACAGCACCGAGCAGAACTACTTGCCGGGGGCTTTACAGCGCACCACGTGGTTCCGCAGAAAAGTGGTTTCAGGTAGCTGTGCTGATAATGTCAGCAACGCAATTCAGGTAACGGTGACGGCTCCGCAGCCGCCAAGCGTGCAGGAAGCCTCTATTTGCGCCGGCTTTACCGCCACCTTAACCGCCGTTCCAGCTATCACTGGTACCGTGGTGGAATGGTTTGACCAACCCGAAGGCGGAAGAATGCTGGGCTCCGGCTTGTCTTTCACCACTCTGGTATTGAAAGAGACTACCACGTTTTACGTGCGGTCAGTGACGCAGAACTGCGCCAGTGTACGCATTCCGGTGAAAGTGAACATTCCGGCGCCAACCGCTAATGCCGGTCCAGACCAGAACATCGTGCTGGGCAACTTCGCTACGCTGGAAGCAACGGGTGGCTTGACGTACCGCTGGTCTCCGGCCACAGGTCTGAATAACAGCCAGATTCCTAATCCGGTGGCAAAGCCAACCGTGACTACCACCTACACTGTGACGGTGACCACGCAGGACGGCTGTACTTCTTCAGACCAGGTAACGATCAATGTGTTGCAGCCTATTGAAGTACCTAACGGCTTCACCCCGAACGGCGACGGTATCAACGATGTGTGGGATCTCCCTAACCTAAAAAGCTACCCAGACTGCCAAGTGGAAGTGTTCAACCGCTGGGGCAACAAGGTGTTTGAGTCAAGAGGTTACCAACAAGCGTGGGAAGGCCGCATGAACGGACAGCCGCTGCCTGCTGCCACCTATTATTACATCATCCGCCTGGGCGGGAAAGAGAGTCCTATCACCGGAAACGTCACCATTATCAAGTAAGCCCATATGAAGAAGCTTGCCACTATTCTCTTATTTTTGGGGATGTTTTCTCCGGCCATGGCCCAGCAGAAAGCACAGTACAGCCAGTACCTGTTCAACAACTTCCTGCTGAACCCCGCCCTTTCGGGGATTGAAAGTTACACCGATGTCCGGATGGGTACTCGCCGCCAGTGGGTGGGCGTGGACGGCGCGCCGGTGACGTACTACATCAGCGGACACTCCTCCTTTGGGATGAGTGACCGGAACGCCCCTGTGGGGCCTGGCGCAGGCAAAGGGTTTATCCCCAGGCTCCCGTCAAAGAACCCGCGTTCTACCAAGTACCACAAGTCGCGGCCACACCACGGGTTTGGGGCGATGGCGCAGGTAGACAGAACCGGTCCGCTGAGCACCACCAACCTGAATGTGACCTATGCCTACCACCACCCCATTACCCGCCGCATTAATATGTCAGTGGGTTTGGCCGGGGGCATGATTCAGACCCGCCTGAACACGAACGAGCTGCATCTGTTGAATGAGAACGACCCAACGATCCGGCCGGGCATGATGGGCAAAACCAACTTCGACCTGGGCCTGGGCACCTGGATTTACTCAGACAATTTCTACGTAGGGGCATCGGCCGCCCAGCTACTTACCACCGTGGTGGCGAACAAAGAAGGAAGCATGGGACCCCAGCAGAAACTACAGCCCCATTTCTTCATGACCGGAGGCTACCGCATCAGGATCAGGTACGATTTCACCATTGACCCTTCAGTGATGCTGAAATATGCGAGCCCAAGTCCGTTGTCGGTGGATGTGAACTTTAAGGCCATGTACGCCAACCGCGTCTGGGCAGGCATGTCTTACCGGCACGGGGACGCCGTGGCTGCCTTGGCAGGCATGAACGTGAACCACGTGTTGGATGTAGGTTACTCCTACGACCTGACGACCTCTGGCCTGAACAGCGCCAGCGCCGGAAGCCATGAGCTGATTGTGGGGATTAAACTCAGAAACAAAGCCCGCATGCTATGCCCTGAGTGGCTCTGGTAACATAAAGCTCTACTCACTTTCAAAATGCCCGTTTTGCCCTTCCTTTCTAAAAAGGAGCGCAAAACGGGCATTTTCTTTTTAAGGCACCTTGGTTTTTTGGCCAACTTGCCTTATCTTATTCATATTCTTGGCCCTGCTTTCCTGGGGTAAGAAAGGCACTTTTCTCAAGCGAGATGTTTCTTCTGCCTTCTTACACCCCAGGCACTTTCTCTGCTCCTAAGTCTCCTCCTGTTTCGGCATCCCCCAAGCCTTTAGAGTCATTCTATCACTTTACACAAACATTCTACTTAAGATATATAATATTTTTCAGATTACAGGATTCATATCTACTGCATTAGCATTTTTCATTATTGCATTTTTTTATTGTAATTACTTTATTTTCAAACGTTTTCATCTCACAAAGGCTGTTTTCATAAAACTCCCCTAAGATTCACTCGTACCTACTACAAACAACCCGATTAGACATTTACAAGAATGACTCCAATTTAAAAGACGCTTCTTACCTCAATTTTGGAAACCCATGAAAACCATTTTGTTTAGCACCTGCTTATTTTTAGCCCTAGCCTTTTCGGCATCGGCCCAGGAAGCTCCGAAGAATGATGCCGTTGAGAAGACATCCGTTTCCATCAGCAGAAGGATGGTACAAGAGATGGGTTTGAATGAGGTGGATTTTATTCAGGTACGCAACCTGAACCAGGAGCGCCTGCAGAAAGCTGCCCAAGCCAGCAGAACTTACGACAATGATCCTTCCAGCCTGGAGACGGCGCTGCGGGAAATTGATGAGGAGTTTGAAACCAAGCTTTTCAGGATTCTCTCTAACCGCCAGTTGGAAGCTTACGCCGAATTCAAGTTGAAGCCCGAGGGAAACTTTCTGTCTCTGGTTCAACAGGTATCCCCCAAGTCAAAGAAAAAACGATAATTTACTTATATCTCCTACAACAGAAGAGGACCTCGGTAATGGGGTCCTCTTCTGTTGTAGGAGGCTTTATGATCAGGAGGGCTCTTTGAATGCTTGCCAATTATCTTTAATATTATGTTAATTATATAATTTAGGATTTTTGCTCTCATGGCGTTTTCTTAAAAGTAGGCCCAAAGCTTCTCCATATAAAAAACAGCAAAAGGAAATGGCCTCAACGATGATATGCTTTGTAGAAATGGTAAAATACCCGTGTTAAGACGTAGTTAACCTTGCTAAGTAAGCCGACATTCTTCAAGGTAGTAAATGCACCTCTCCATGTTCCTAACTTAACGAATAGGTGTCCATATCAAAGCAGCCGTTTTACCCTTGATTTTCCAAAAACAGCCCCAAAGAGGATCTGCCGTTTAACTAACCCGAATGTGCAGAACAAAACCCCTACCTTTGCAAAAAATAGACGGACGGAAGCCTTCAGGTCAGTTGCAGTTCCGTTGCGGAAATGCTTTTTTCTTATGCGGCAGGCTGCCAATAAAGGATTCTTCTCCGGCCCAAAGACTCTGAAAGTGCTTTTAGGCTGGTGAAGACTCCTAGTCAGTTATCGCTTTAGGCGCATTTATACGTATATACAGGAATACATTACCCGTTCTCTCTGACAATTCAGTTAGAACGGCAAAACACGCAGCCTATGGAATGGTTTAAGATCTATAATCCCAAAGCAATGAACTCCTTCCAGTTCATTGCCGTCACCGGAATCCTGATGTCGGGATTAGCGCATTTCCTGCTGCACCTGTGGGGCAAAGAAGTGGAGTCTTTTAATTACCTGTATGTTTGCTGGGGAGTACTCTTTGTTTTCGGGTCTATCCAGAACCTGCGGCATAAACCAGAAGACGATGATCACCACCACCACCATTAGCAGAAGCAGAACTTCCTGAACAAGAGTAAAAAAATAAGTGCCTTGCCTGAGGTCTGTCACTCCACCCCAAACTAAGGCCTTCCCATCCCTTTGATCGCTTTCTTCTTCTACCCTTTTCTTTGCGTAGCCTCCCCGGGTACGGCGGTACACCTACCTACTCCCCCATTAAAGCCCTGCTTCGGGGCTGTTTTCCGGAAAAGGCAAGTAAAACCGCGAAGCCCCAATTGGTGGCTTGTGCATCTGCGGCAGGGAGCCTATCTTACTGGTTTAAATCTAAGTTTTATGACCAGAGAAGAAGCTTCCCAGATACTACACCAATATACTAAAAGCGAAAGCCTATTACGCCACGCCCGCACCGTTGAGCTGGTGATGCGCGCCTATGCCCACAAACTGAACCAAGACCCGGAACTCTGGGGCAACACCGGCCTCCTCCATGACGCCGATTACGAAGCCTTTCCAGACCGACACCCGCACGTTGTAGTGGAACTGCTGCGCGAACGAGGCGAAGAAGAAATGGCCCACGCCATCTCGGGCCACTACAGCCACTGGGGTGTCCCGCATAATAGCCTCCTGGATAAAGCACTGTTGGGCTGCGATGAAATTACCGGGTTTGTGGTCGCCTGCGCCCAGGTACGTCCGCAACGCCTGTCTGGTCTGGAAGCCAAATCGGTGCTGAAGAAACTTAAACAGGCTAGCTTTGCCGCCTCCGTTGATCGCGGCGAGGTAAGATTAGGAGCTGAGCTGCTCCAGGTAGACTTAGGTGCCCATATTGATTTCATCATACAGGCCCTGCAACCCCACGCCGAAGAACTCCAATTAACCCCTGTTTCCTCGGAGGCTTCTTACCAAGGTAATTTTAAATATCAATCTGATAGCCGGTAGTATTCTTTATACACAGTAGTTATGCAAAAGCTCAAAAAAAGATGAGTAGAATATTAGTACTATTGATGATGCTTTTTACCTGTTCTTATACTCATGGGCAGGACTTTAAAAAACATGAATTAAAGAATAGGCATAAAGACAAAATAATTTCAATAGCTACAACGGATTCTCTTTTTGCTACTAGTAGTTATGACAGGTCAGTTAACGTTTGGGACTATACTGGTAAAATCATTTACAGTTACAAGATAGCCGAAGGAAAAATAAATTCCATATCGTTTATCCCAAATTCTAATTCGCTGTTAGTTGGGGTTACAGAAATGAATAATAAGGATATATATCGATATGCAATAAAATGCTTAAACAGCTTAGGAAAAATAGAATATGAATTCATAGATAGAAGGCTAGTTCAAGATTTTGTAAATATTTCTTTTGAGAAAAATGTCACAGGTGTTCGCAATGCTATTGGTTCTATTAAATCTACATTTCCTGAAATGAACATAAAGAAAGATTTGGAAGCACCTCAGGTAAGTAAGGAAATATCACATATTGAACTGGTACAGTCAATTTCAGTTTCACCCGACAAAAAGACAATCGCATCTATTGACAAGTTTAATATCCTCAAGACGTGGAATCAGAATCACGAAATTCAGAGCTCTTTTAAAATACTCAACAACAAGAAGGACACTAAAATCTACTTTGCTACCGATTCTACGATTTTCATTGAACCAAACATTATCCTCAATATCAGAGATAGCAGTGCGCAAATAATCAAGGGATACGAGAGATATTCCAGCATCCCATTTAAGTCAGCAATCTATTTTCATTTCAATTATAATAATGACAGTAGGCAGGAAAAGCTTTACAATTTGGCAACATCCCATTCAAAGGAACTCGATTTAAATAATTTTTACACAATAACCGGTACTCGCTCAAATGACAAACTTGCATTGCTTGGAGTTGATGGGCTTGTTCGTATTATAAATGAAAATGGAGGCCTGCTTTCAACTTTCGGTAAAGACAGGAATGAGATGATGACATTTCGAGGGGAAAAGATCCGATTGTTCAGTAAAATTAATAGTATCGGGTTCTCGCCTAGTGGACAATTCATTATTACAGGTGATGATAATGGGAAAGTAATTATTTGGAAAAGTGAGTAAAGCCTATTGCATAACAAAGTGTATAAAACATAGCTGGGATTCTTTAGGTATTTTAATTTTACTTTCCACAATACTGTTGGCCACACAGGACAGGATAATCCTTTGAAACCCAACCCCGTTTCATACATGATACCGTTGAGCAACATCTTGTAATCATCTCCCAAATTAACATTTAAATAAACCCTAATAAGGGCTTATAAGAGCGGCTTAAATCGTTTAGAAAATCATTTTACCCTACTAATAGCATTAACTAGAATATAAAATAGGATATTTATGGTAGAGGATAATAAAGCAATTCTAATAAAGGCAAACGAAGCTATTACTAAAGGGGACAATGAAGGATTTCTGTCTTTCTGTACCGACGACACAGAATGGACTTTTGTAGGTGAACAGATCCTGCGAGGAAAGGAAGCCGTTAGACAGTACATGGCCACGGCATACGTTGAGCCACCTAAGTTTATGGTGGAAACCCTAATCGCTGAAAGTGATTTTGTTACAGTCCTCGGCACAATCAGCTTAAAAGACGGTGATGGAAAGATGGCTGACTACTCCTATTGTGACGTCTGGCGTTTTCGCGATGGAAAGATGGCCGAATTAAAGGCTTTCGTTATCAAGATTAACTGAAAGTGAAAACCACCAACGTGTCAGATAATTAGCCCCTTCTTCCCTACCATCACTCTAAAAGAGGCCGAACAAACCCCGAGTTAATCGGAATTCCTGATGATTTGCCTACTTTCGGGGATTATTAATGCGGAGGAGAACCTTTTACCCGAGTACGCCTTAGAAAGGTATGGGTGTGGTTGGCCTTCGTTTTCAGCCCATGACATTTTTACAAGTAGCCGGAATATCCAAACAGGGAGAGAAAGAACCCATTCTGCAGGACATCAGCTTCACCCAACAGGAGTTCCAGAAGATTGCCATTGCCGGCGAAACGGGATCGGGCAAGAGTACTTTATTGAAAATCATCGCCGGATTAATCCAGCCCGATGCCGGTACCGTCAACTTTGAGGACGAGCGGGTGAAAGGGCCCGCCGAAAAACTGGTAGCCGGACACCCCGGTATCGCGTACCTTTCCCAGCAGTATGAACTGCCCGAGTTTCTGCGGGTAGAACAGGTACTGCGGTACGCCAACACCCTCCCACAGGAAGAAGCCGATGCGCTCTATTCCGTTTGCCACATCAATCACCTGCTCAAGCGCCGCACAGATCAATTGTCAGGCGGCGAGCGCCAGCGGATTGCTTTGGCCCGGCTGCTCCTAACTTCCCCTAAACTGCTGTTGCTGGATGAGCCCTTCTCAAACCTGGACACCGTCCATAAAAGCCTGCTTAAAACCATCATCCAAGACATCAGCGAACACCTGGAAATCACCTGCCTGCTCATCTCCCACGACCCGATGGACAGCCTTTCCTGGGCCGATCAGATTCTGGTAATGAAGGAAGGGAACCTGGTGCAGCAAGGTTTACCAGAGCAGATTTACCACCAACCCGCCAATGAGTACGTGGCAGGACTGTTCGGGAAATACAACCTACTTTCCCCGGCTCTGCTGCAGAGCTTCCCCGGATGGGCCGAGACTAACCTGAACGGCAAATCGGTGATGGTGCGGCCAGAGAGCTTTCACCTGGAAAGTGACGGGCAGAATACCGTTGCCGGCGAAGTGAAAAAGGCAACCTTCTACGGGAGCCATTATGAACTGCAGGTGCTGCTGCCCTCCGGAGACATCCTGGTAAGAATCGGGCTGGGCAAGTTCTCCCAGGGAGATACCGTCCACGTTTCCCTTCCTCCCGAAAAAGTCTGGCTTCTGTGAAATGGCTTTCTTCTACCTAATCTGAATGCCTAATCACAATTGAACCAAAAAAGCAAAAGGCGTTCTGGACCTGTTTTGGTAAAACAGGCCCAGAACGCCTCATCAGAAACGTTTCGCAAAGAATTTTTAAAAGTCTAAAGCTTCCGCATCAAGCAAAGAATGCCTGAGGGAAACGGCTAAAGGTTGGCTACTCTGAATGGTTTGATGTCTACTTTTTCCCACACTTTCTGAAGCAGATACGGCTCCTGGTCCATCCACTGCTGCAGGGCGGCATCGTTTTCAAACTCCAGGACCAGCGTAGACCCGATCATCTTCTCCTCGGGGCTGAGCATGGCGCCTCCTAAGATGAAGTTGCCGGAGGCTTTCAGTTGCTTCGCCATCTCCAGGTGAGCGGGGCGGGTGGCCATCCGGCGGTCCAGGGCTTGGGCATCGGTGTAATCTAAGGCGGTGATTAGGTATTGTGGCACGGCAAATATTGTTAGTTATGGCTTTGAAGGTACTGAAAATCCTTACATCCAGTTACAGGGTAAAGTAATTCACCTCAAAAGCTCTGGCAATTCTAACCTAAAACCCAACCTAAATACGGGCCTTTTCCAGGGAATTGATTTGGGGCTGTTTTCATTAAAATGGCCTTAAAAGATTTACCCTCGTCAGGCATTAAACTTTTAGGGAGTGCCTTTGTCAAAGAACCGCCCTTTATTAAGGTGGAAGAACGTGTATACCGCGACTTCTGCCCAGGGGCCTCACCTTTGATTGTGCACACCCTTGGCGGATCTTGTCTGTATGGCTAACGTAAAACAGCTTTCTTTTCTGAAGGTAGCAGGAATCCTCTTCCTGTGGATGGGTTCTGCCTTGGGCGGTATTCCCTTGAAAGCTGCACCTTTGACAACAGAGATTATTCTGTGGCAAACCACGGGCGTTTCGGTCACTGGAACGGTGATAGACGCGGTCTCCAAAGCCCCTGTAGACTTTGCAACGGTAGCCCTGCAAGACAAAGGCGGCTATACCCTGACCGGTGCGCCCTGTGACGCTCAGGGGAAATTCACCTTACCCCAGGTTGCGCCTGGCACCTATGATCTGGTTATCTCCTTCATAGGATACAAAACCAAACGCCATTCTATCACAGTGCCAGAGGGAACTGCTTCCCTGCAGGTGGGCCAGATTCCACTGGAGTCTGACAGCAAGGCCTTGGAGGAAGTAGTAGTGACCGGCGAGAAAAACCTGATCCAGGAAACCGATGATGGCTTGGTGTACAATGCCGAAAACGACATCACCAATATTGGCGGAACTGCCGCCGATGTTCTAAAGAAAGTACCTTCCTTAGCCGTGGACATAGACGGCAACGTGGAAATGCGCGGCAGCACCAAGATTAAGGTCCTGATCAACGGCAAGCCCTCTACCCTGCTCGCTGATAACCTGGCCGAGGCCCTGCAACAAATCCCTGCGGACATGATCAAGTCGGTGGAAGTGATTACGAGCCCCTCGGCCAAGTACGACTCTGAAGGTACCGCTGGGGTCATCAACATCATCACCAAGCAAAGCACCATGGAAGGCATGACGGGCCAGGTGACCGCCACCGCCGGAAATCGCACGAACAACCTCAACTCCAACCTGAACCTGCGCAAAAACAAACTTGGCCTTCGCGCCAGCATGGGCGGAAACTTCAATGACCGCCTCGGCGATTCAGAGTCAGACCAGGTGTATTTCCGGGAAGAGAACCTGATTCAATCACCTACCAAACTGATCAGGCAAAGCAGTGCCTTTGAGAACAACGGCCGCTCGCTTTTCACCCAATTGGGCGGCGACTATGACTTTAACGAACAGAACAACCTGAGTGCCAGCATACGGGTAAACCGTTCCCGCAACCTGAGTGACCGAACCCTCACCACGTCGCAGTTCACCCCGTCGGGCGAGGAGCAACCAGAAGGCTTCCGTTTCCGGGACATTGACAACCTCAACCGCAACCAAGGGTTTGAAACCAACCTGCACTACAAGAAGCGCTTCGGCCGCAAGGACCAGGAACTGGACCTCATCGCCATCTACAACCGCAACACCAGCGAAAGTGATTATGCCCTCACCGAGGAGAACGGGGAGGATGTCATTACCCGCCTGGAACAGAGCAGCAACCTGGGCACCAACCGTGAGCTCACCTTCCAAGCCGATTACGCCCATCCGCTGGAGAAACTGGGGAATTTTGAAGTAGGCCTGAAAGCGGTGCTTCGCGATGCCGGGAGCGACTATGATTTCCTGTTCACCAAAACTCCCTTGGTACCGCTGGCACAGGACCCGGCTCGCTCTAACCAATTTCATTACGCGCAGGATGTGTATTCGTCTTACTTCTCGTACACCCTGCGGTTACAGAAAACCTATACGTTCAGGGTTGGGGGCCGCTATGAATACACCTTTGTTTCCGGTGATTTGGCCACCGGCCAGATAGAGACCAACCTTGCAAAACCGTTCCACAACTTCATGCCCAACCTCATGGTGATGAAACGGTTTAAGAACGACCAGCGCCTGCGGCTGAGCTACTCCACCCGCATCCAGCGGCCGGGCATGAACCAACTGAACCCGTACCGCAACGAGAGCAACCAACTCAACATCCGCTACGGAAACCCGAATCTGGAAGCCGAGCTCACCCACAACACTGAACTGAACTACAGCTGGCTTCTGAAATCCACCAGTTTCAACGCCTCTATGTACTGGCGGCAAACCAATAATGACATCTCGCAGTACCAGTTCCCTATCTCCCCAAACAACGACACGTTACACACCACTTTCCGAAATCTGGGCGAAAACGCTACGTACGGCACCAGCCTCTCGGCCACCACGCGGTTCAAGCAGAAAGGGCAAATCGGCCTTAACCTGAACCTGTTCTACAATGACCTCCGCAGCTTTGTGGGCCAGAACGCCATCCATCGGTCGGGGTTTATGTACAACCTGAGCGGCAACGCCTCTTACCGGTTCGTGAACGATTTCAGCGTGCAGACCGCCGGTTCCTTCACCTCGCCCCGCCTCTCCTTGCAAAGCCGAAGCACGTACAATTACTCTTACAGCCTTGGTTTGCGCAAAGAGTTCTGGCAGCGCAAAGCGGGTATTAGCGTCAACGTGGAGAACTTCCTGTTCAGCAACAATTCCATCCGGACGACCTTCAACAACGCCAATTCCAACAATTACAACCTCAGCAATAACTACAACCGCATTGTGCGGGTGAGTTTTAACTACCGTTTCGGGAAAATGGAGTTTAAACGCGGGAAGGAATTGGAGAAGTTGACGGGGGAAGGAAAAAGGAAAGGATAAAGAGATTTGCCAAGGCTTATTTTGAATTTAAGCTTTGTTTAGGAAAGGTTAGCAGGCTTTTCAAGTCCCCTTGTAGGGGTGGGGGATGATTGCTTCTGCTGATCCTTTTTCCATGGTTCAAGTCTGTGACTTGGACCTACCTTGATCTGAAGTTTGCAACTTCAGTGAGGCGACAGCCTCAAAACAACCCTTATAGGGCGAGGTGCTGCCCCGCCTCCGTTGTTGGTGTTA
>NZ_RJJD01000023.1:0-55596 GCF_003721515.1 Rufibacter latericius | reverse complement strand
GTCGCGGTCTGCCCGCGTTTGTCACTTTTCTCCTTGATGAGAAAAGTAACCAAAAGAATCAAGAAGAAAAGAAACTCGCTGACGCTCAAACAGTCTTTTCTTCACCTCTTCGTACCACCCCGCTGCTGTCCTCTGTTGCATAGAGGACGTAAGCCACTACCATTTGTACTGTTCTTGCGTGCGGCTCCTCGGAACTGGGCTACGCATGCGGCCCTGTTCCGAGGAGCCGCAGGGGCTTAGTCCTTACTGATTGTTATATTCCAAAATATGGCTGATAGGAATGAATTTCAACTTCTGGCCTACTGCTTGAAATTCTATTTCGTATACGTACTTTCGCGGATCATTAAAAACTTAGGCATGACTAACAACGATATCATGAAGAAACTGCGCGTGGCGCTCCAGCTCCGGGACGATGACATCATCGATATCCTGAAACTGGTGGAGTTCAACGTCACCAAGAGCGAATTGGGCGCGATTTTCCGGAAGGAAGACCATCCCAACTACAAACCCTGCGGCGATCAGTTACTGCGCAACTTCCTGAATGGACTGGTCATTCACATGCGTGGCACCCCCGAAGAAAAGAAACCAGCCGCTCCTTCCGCTCCCGCCCGTAAGCCAATGGCCTACCCTCCCCGCAAGAAATAGTAAATCACTATATAGCAAAAAGCCGTTTATGCGTTGTTCTCAGGAAAACAACGCATAAACGGCTTCTTGCTTTTTTCGGCCCATCCACTCGTCTATGAAAAACCTCCTGTTGCTATTATGTTTAGGCGGATTGTTTCTGCCAGATGGGTTCAAGGAAAAGCAGTTACAGCATGAGCGGGTCAGCACCGCTTACCGTGAAAAGCATTTAATCCTGGAGAAACTCCTGCAAGGCAAAGGGCTTTCGCTGCAACATCTGGAGCTTTACCTGCGTGCTTTCAAGCACGAGAAAACGTTGGAGGTTTGGGCCAGAAACTCCCCTGAACAGGCTTTCCAGTTGCTTACTTCCTATGAGCTTTGTGCCCGGTCAGGCACGTACGGCCCCAAAAGACAGGAAGGCGACGGCCAAATTCCCGAGGGCTTTTATGTTATTGATCGGTTTAATCCCAAGAGTAACTATCATCTTTCTTTAGGCATCAACTACCCCAATGCCTCTGATAAACTTCTGGGTCACCCCAAACCAGGCGGCGATATCTTCCTGCACGGCGATTGCGTGACCTTAGGCTGCCTGGCCCTCACAGATGACAAGATAAAAGAACTGTACGTACTAGCGGTAGAGGCCTACGCCCAGGGGCAAACCCAGATTCCGGTTCACCTCTTCCCCATCCGGTTCGACTCCCCGGCTTTTGCCCAGGTAAAGAAAAAGTACGCCCAGAACCCCAAACTTTTTTCCTTCTGGGAAAACCTACAAACCGGATATTTCTTCTTTGAGCAGCATAAAACCCTGCCAACTGTAACGGTAAACAGCACCGGCAACTATGTAGTTGAGTAGGTAGCAGTATGGCTTACTCCTTTTGACCTAGGTTTTAACCAAAGGTGTGTTTCTAAGCTGATTTCCCTAATAAGACCTTAAAACAAACTTTATATTACCTTTTCCCAACAGTTTTCCGAGGGTAGAGAAACTTCTATTTCTTAAATAACTTAAAATTAAGTTGTATAACTAAACATTAAGTTATACGTTTAAGAAAGAAATCAACCACCTTCCTATGAAAGAGTTAACAAAAGCAGAAGAGCAGGTCATGCAGATTCTCTGGAGTTTAGGAAAGGGTTTTGTGAAAGATGTGATTGAGCAGTTTCCAGAACCTAAACCCATTTACAACTCCGTTTCCACCATCATCCGGATTCTAGAGAAAAAAGGATTTGTGGGCTACACAGCCTATGGGAAAACGCATGAATACTTTCCTCTTATTCAAAAAAGCGACTATCAGAAATTCTTCCTGAAGAACTTTGTAAGCGGCTATTTTGGCGGCTCTTTCAAGCGCATGGTCTCCTTCTTCGCGAAAGAGGAAGAACTGGATGTGAAGGAACTGGAAGAACTGGTACAGTATGTAAAACAAAACTCACCAGAAGGCGATCATGATAAATAGCCTCATAGTTTACCTGCTGGAGTCGGGGTTTTGCCTTTTGTCCTTTTACTTACTGTATTTGCTTTTGCTGCGCAACGAAGCGTGCTTCCGCTACAATCGGTTCTATTTACTGGGAGCCACGGCGGTGTCCTTTTCGCTTCCTTTTTTGGAATTGCCTGCATTTCAGAAGGTGCCTTCTCTCCCTGCCTTAGTGCCTTCCCTTGCCCCATTTGTAGTATTTGCCGCAACAGAGATTGAACCAACCTCAACCGGCCCTACTTTGGAGTGGGACTCAGTTCTTTTGCTTTTTTATGGAATTGGGGTGATGGTATTTGCCTTTCGCTTCCTTCGGCAATTATATCATTTAAAAGGTATTCATCCAGAAGCATCAAAGGGAATCTGAGAGGATTCATGGCATTACGGTTATCCCCAGCCAGGGGAAATGGCCCACTTTTTCCTTTCTCAGATATATTTTCTGGGACAACACCCAAACTCTCACCCAGGAAGAACAAGACCGGATTCTTCAGCATGAACGGGTACACGTGGAACAAGGCCATAGCTATGACCTGATGTATCTGGAAGTCTTAACGATCCTCTTCTGGTGTAACCCGCTCCTTTACCTCTACCGGAAAGCCCTCATGGCTACCCATGAATTCCTGGCCGATGCGCACGTCATCCAAACCGAAGATAAAACTACTTATGGGCTGCTCCTGGCCAAACAGGTTTTACAGAAAAACCACTTTGCTTTAGGTCATAACTTCAATAAGTCTCTCACTCTAAAACGTCTGAAAATGATTCACGCACCCAACCGCCGTACCTCAAAAGTGAAACAAGCTTTGGCCTTCCCGCTGTTGGGTTTGCTGGCGCTCTCTTTGGCCTCCAATCAACTCCCCTTAACCGAGCAAAAGAAGGAGCAACCTGCTGTTGCAAAAGGGCAAAGTCAACCAGAAACACAGGCAGCCGCTGAGCCACATTTCCCTGGAGGCAAAAAAGAATTGCTGAAGTTCATTGGCCAAACTTTCCGAATTCCTTTGGAAGCCTCTAAAAGCAATTATTACGGAGGGGTCTTTGTACAAGCTACTATAGAAAAAGATGGAACCCCCGGTGACTTCAAGGTGGTGCAAGGAAGCCATGCGTTACTGGATCAGGAAGCATTACGGGTCATTCAAAAGATGCCGAAGTGGAAACCAAGCGAAACCGCTGCCACCTATGTTTTTCCAATCTCGGTGGTAATTGATGGCTTCAAGAATGACAAGGAAGTCATCAATCAGAAGTTTGAGCAGGCCTTGGTCCAGGTTTCCTCCCAAGCTAACGCAAAGTCCATTAGAGTGGCAGATCCTGTAGTGGTGGTAGGCTATGGCCCGGCTGAGTAAACTACCAGCCTATTTGGTATCCTGACTCTCCTTACAAAAAGCAGCTTTACTGAACTAAAAACGGCGCCAGAATAGCTTCTGGCGCCGTTATCATTTTATGAGTGTTTTGAAGAAATCGGGTCTAAAACGACTTACTCCATCTGTGCTTTGTTTTACGCTTCTACGGTAGAAGTAGCTTTCTCTGCCTGTTTGTGTCCATTGCAATGAGAGCAGCCTCCGGAACACGGGGTTTTACGGGCTTGGTACAGATTCAGGAGAGGCGTATGCAGGTGGTAAGCACTAGTTTTGCGGTAACGGCCCGAGAAGTACTCATGCAGCAGGTGCGTGTCTCGGGTAGCAATGACAAACAGGTCTGGGGTGTACCGTTCAGAGAAATCGTTGAGACCTTCCAGCAGGTCTTCTTCTTCCTGGCAGACGATGGTGCTGTTGGCGTAGGTGAGTTGCCCTTGCAGTACCGAGGCCGCTTTCTGAACTTGGCACAGTTCTACCGCGCCCAGGTTGCCGTGCAGGTGCAGCAGCGTTAAACGGGCCGAGAAGGTTCTCGCCAGTATTTGAATGCGGTCCAGCACCGGGGCATCAATATCGGTAACGTCCAGGCTGAAGACGATCTCTTTCAGTGGCTGAAACACCGCCTCCCGGGGCACCAGCAGCATCGGGCACGAAGCGAAATCCGTCAAAGAAAGAACTTCCTCTGGAGGGGTCCCTTCCAGCAGTGCTTCTGGGCTAGCTATCAGCAGGTTCACGTTATGGTTCTCCACCACCGATGGCAGGTTCTCGCGTAGCGAACCCGTGCGCACTACACAGAAACGGGTGATGGTTTTTCCGGCCGATGCCATGTACCGATCGGTGAAAGACCGCAGCCGCGACATAAGGTGGCTTTGGAAGGTTGGGGTGAGTTGGTTTTCTCCGGCACAATGCAGAAGCACAATATCGGCGCTCAGGTGAGAAGCGAACTGACTTGCGTACCGAAGGGCCGCCACACAGGCATCGGTGAAGTTAAAGGGCAGCAGAATTCTTGGGTTGGGCTTCATGTTTGGAAAGGGTTTGGAGAATGAAAGGGTTTTATGGAACATGGCACACGGGTGCCACTTGTTCGGTGGAAATCAATTTTGGGCTGAGGTAGGGCACGCCCAGGTTGAGGCCGCGTAAGATGAACAGCACGGCTAAACACGCCGCCACATACGGTACCGCATGCCGCATGAGAGCCCGCCATTTTGGTTGAATGAGTTTCCCGGACAAAGACACCAGCCACATGAGCGGCAGCGTCCCCAACCCGAACATGGCCATGTACAGCACGGCACCGCTTACACCGGGCGCGCTCACCGCCCCTGCCAACGCAAAGTACACCATCCCGCAGGGCAAGAGTCCGTTCAGCAGCCCCACAGAGAACAAAGCCCCCATAGAAGGATTCATGAACCTTTTCCCGATGGCTTTCCGGAGGGCATTCCACCAGCGGTCGGTCCCCAGCCAGCGACTGGATTTTCCGGTGTGTATCTTAGGAACCAGCACCAAAGCGAGCATGAGCACGCCTGAGGCGATGGAAATGGTTTGTTGCCATCCGGCCAACTGTAGCGTGCGGCCCAAAAGCCCGGCAACCAAGCCTAAGGAGGTGTAAGTAGTGATGCGGCCCAGGTTGTACAGGAGCCGGCCTCCCACAAAGGAAGCGCCGGATCCCCTGCCAACGGGCAGTGCCATGGCAATGGGGCCGCACATCCCCACGCAATGGAAACTACTGATAAAACCTATGATTGCGCCTGCCCACCACATGTTATTACAGGGTTAAGTCTTGCACGTGATAGTATTCCTTTTCCCCCACTTTCCCGATGAGCTGGACCCTCCAGAGGCCTTTCTTCAAAGCAGCGGTATTCAGCAGTTGCAGGCCTTCGGGGTTCAGATCCAGCGGCAAGACCACATCCAGTTTATCATCTGACGGACGGAACAGGTGCACCGTACCTTTGGCTTTGGCCAGATCGGCCGGAAACTGGATCACCAACTGCTCAGCTGCCGGAACCGCCATGACGTTGATGGGTTGTTTCAGTTCCTGGGTTTGCGCCACCTGCTTCATGCGCTGGCTGTAGGCCAACTCCTCGGCGTAGTAGTCCTTGCTCACCAGGTTCACCTCGCTCTGCATGGCGCCGTACACCATGAACCCGATGTACCCTGCAAACAGGACAAAAACAGAAATGATGAGGTAAGGCAACAGTGAACGTTGTGTGGTGTGAACAGTGGTTGTATGGGTAGCCATGATCGTTTCTAGTTATTTATTCTTTGTTGAAAGAAGGAGAAAGCAAGGCAAGCTCTCCTCCCATTCATTTCTTTGGGTCGGGTCATCAAACTCGTGCCAATTAGCACATTACTGCGCTGGTCCCAGGAATTTGGTGGTTTCGGTGGCAATGAGTTTATCGCCGCTGTAGACCCCAACTTCGATTTCGGAGCTGGCTGTTTTAAGGTCATTTTTCGGAATCTCTGCAAAAAACACGCCTTCGGTTAAGCCCTGTTTGGGCAGTACCAACTCATTGCGCACCACTTTAATCGTGCCTTTGTTGGACAGGAGTTTCAACGTGACGGGCAGCTCTTCATCGGTTTTGTTGATGAGCGTGATGTTGTAGAGGTTGGTCACGGTGCCTTTGTCGGTTTGCTGGTAGAGCATGCCCGGGGTGCGGAGGATGGTGGCGTCTATGTTGCTGCGGGTGATGAGCAACCCAGCGAAGGCTCCCATCAATACCACCAGAACTGCGGTGTAGGCCTTCATGCGGGAAGTGAAACGCCAAGCCTTTTTCTCCGCGATACTTTCCTCCGTAGCCACTCTAATGAGCCCCTGCGGCTTGTTCACCAAATCCATGATGGAGTTACAGATGTCAATGCAGGCCGTGCAGTTGATACACTCCATCTGCTGGGCGCCGTTCCGGATATCAATCCCCGTAGGGCACACCTGCACGCACTGGTGACAGTCAATACAATCACCTTCGGTGCGGACCTGGTTTTTGCGGAGTTTGCCTCTCGGCTCGCCGCGCTCGTAGTCATAGGCCACCGTGAGCGATTTCTTGTCTAGGATTACGCCCTGTAACCGTCCGTACGGACAAACGATGGTACACACCTGCTCTCTGAACCGGGCGAACACGCCGTAGAACACCCCCGTGAACAGCACCAAGGAAAACAAGCCACCCGCGTGGGCCGCTGGCCCATCGGTTACAATTTTCTGCAGCTCGGCTACGCCAATAATGTACGCCAGGAAAGTATTGGCAATCACGAAAGACACCCCTACAAACAGTGTATGCTTGGTTGTTTTCTTCCAGATTTTCTCCGTTGTCCAAGGGGCTTTGTCCAGCGCTTTCTGCTTGGGGGCATCGCCTTCAATCCAGTACTCAATGCGGCGGAACACCATCTCCATGAAGATGGTCTGCGGGCACACCCAGCCGCACCATACCCGTCCGTACACCACCGTAAACAGGATAATAAACAGGATGAAGGCCATGAAACCGATGAGCAGGATAAAGAAGTCCTGCGGCCAGAAGATCATCCCGAAGAAGATGAATTTGCGGTCCGGAATATTGAACAGCAACATGGGGAGTCCGTTCACTTTCAGAAACGGCCCGGTGAAGAGGAGCGTCAGGAGCGCATAGCTCACATATTTGCGGTACTGGTACAGTTTCCCGCTCGGCTTTTTAGGGTACAGCCACACCCGTTTCCCGTCTTTGTCAACCGTAGAGATGGAGTCTCTGAAAGTTTCGGGCTCGGTTAATAATGTGCTCATGGTCTCTTACCGGTTGTGCGCCCGGCAGCGAGAGGGGGTTAACTTTCGTTTCTGCTTCATTTGGGCTTTCACCTCTGAAGCACATTGTAAAATTACCGGTACCAGTAGCCCTTTGCGATCTCTCCCGTCATTGGGGGAAATGATCTTTGTCATCTTTTGGCGAGAAGGAAGCGTTTTGGAGGTGGTTTTGGGAAAAGAAGGGAAAAATGGAAGGTTTAGTGTTATTATTATGGATGTTAGAGGTTGGTTGGTGCACGCAATTTGCTTGTGCTGGCGAAGGACTGCAGTTTGAGTGGGTGCATGAGCTTTGATGTTGCATAGCTTGGCTCCGAGCGCTCACGGCCGCGAGGCCCCGTCTTCCGAGCTCGCGCTGTGCCAGCTTCCTTTGCTCCCTGAAGGTCGCAATGCCTGCGGCACCGGAACCTGCCTAGGCGCTCACCCGAAAGCCTGGAATTGGGTTCTTACAACTGAGGCTCTAAATGGAAGAGGTTTGCAAGCTTGTCAATCTTCTGTTTTATGGTTCAAGTCTGTGACTTGGACCTATCATGGGTGGAGGTTTGCAACTTCCGTGAGGCAAAAGTCTCAAAGACACGTTTGTTGATCCGCTGGCGCGAGCGTCCAGCTCGTGCCTTCACATTGCTACTGTTTAAAGTAAACCTATGAAACAGATCAGGTATGCGTGTGGACACCAGCGGGACGCTCGCGCCAGCGAAAAGTATGGAGAGAAGCGAGATTGAAAATCGGCAGTTACAAACTGCCATCATAGTAGGTCCAAGTCACAGACTTGAACTATGTATATACACAAACCAGAAGGAGAATAACGTTGTAAAGGAGCTGAACTGCTCCTCTACAACGTTATTTGTTTAAAATTTCCATTTCCATTCTTCTATGGAAAAAAACCGTTTCCAGCCTTTCCGTTGAGCGCCTTTGTTTTAGACCTGGTGCCGCGCATGCGGCAGGCCTGCTGGCCAAGGCTAAAACAACAGCGCGAGGCGGGAAGGCGGGGCCTCGCGGCCGTGAGCGCTCGGAGCCAAGCTATGCAACACCAAAGCTCATGCACCTACGAAATCAGCAGTCCTTCGCCAGCACAAGCAAATTGCGTGCACCAACTACATCAAGATCTAATGCATAAGCTAACAAAAACAAACAACCTCATAAACCCAGAAGCCCCTACCAACTCGGTAGAGGCCTCCTTTAGAATCAACGCTAATAAAGGGTATGGTACGCTATTTTTTCGGAACGTATTTCTCGCCTTGCGGGGCTTTTGCGTTGGATGGTTTGCTGCCCTGGATGCTCAAAATGTAGCTGGACACCTCCAGGATCTGGTCATCGCTGAGCTTTTTCTGCCAAGCCACCATGCCTTTGCTGGTAACCCCATATTTCACCACTTTGTAGACATCGTTCACGTCGCCGCCATGGAGCCAGAATTCATCCGTTAAGTTAGGGCCAACAATTCCCTGGCCTTCAGCACCGTGGCAGGCAGCGCAGTTCTGGATGAAGGCGGCTTTCCCGGCCTCCAGTTTAGCCGCATCGGTGAGCGGTTTGAATGTAGTGACTTCGTTCACGTTGCCTTCACTTTGGCTAGATGGGTTCAGGAGGGCCGCCTGCTGGATCTCGGCTTCATACTCGGCTATCTGCAGGGTACCGCTCTGGAACACGTGGTAGTGCAGCAGGTATGCCACGCCAAACACCACGGTCACGTAGAAGGTGTATTTCCACCAAGGTGGCAGGTCGTTATCGAACTCAAAGATGCCGTCATAGGTGTGGTCTTCCATGAGGATGTCTTTGTGCGTACCGGTGATGGTAGACGTGTCACCACGCAGCAGGGCAATGAAGCGCGCCATGGCAGAATTCCGCAGGGCGGGCTTGTCATACAATTGGCCCAGCAAAGGCAATGCCTGCAGGAACGTAACCACCAGGAACACCAGCACCAACACTATCAGAAAACCGATGAGGGCGACCAAAATCTGGGTAGTGGCGGGGATGGCTTTCCAGCTGAAAGAAGCGGTGACCGGAGTGGCACCGTCTGCTTTGCCGAGCTCTGTGGGCGCTACTTCAGGGATTTTGGCTTGGGCGGGTTTGTCGCTTTCTTCTTTGACGTAGGCAATCACGTCTTTGATGTCGCCGTCAGAGAGGGAGCCTTCAAAGCTGGTCATGGGCACTTTCCCGAACTTCTCGAACACTTCTACCGCTTGCTTATCGCCGCTGGCGATGACTTTGGAAGAGTTCTTCACGAAGTTGGTAATCCATTTCTCGTCGCGGCGTTTGTGCACGTCTTTGAGGGCCGGACCTACTACCTGCTCCTGCACGGCATGGCAGGCGGCACAGTTGGCATCAAAAACGGCTTTGCCTTTGACGGCATCCTGCGCCTGGGCAGGCTGGGTGATGGCTCCGGCCCATAAAAGCGCAGAGGCAAAATAGGGTATCAATCGTTTCATGACCGTAGGTCTAGTGGGTGATCAAATCCGTTTTCGTTTTGCAGGGGCATGGCTTTCATGCTTTGGATATGTTCTTTCTTCACCACCACCACGTAGGCCAGCAAGCCCAGGAAGAAAGCGAAGAAAATGACGAAGGAGATAATTGGGTAAATCTCTATGCCGTCTATGGATTGTAGTACACTTTTATACATGGCTCTTATTTTAATTAAGAGTTAATAATTAGGAATTAAGAATTGGCTCCGCTTGGGCCTTCTGACAAAATCTGGTAGAGAACGGCAGAAGCTGGTGGCACTTTGGTTTATAGTTTGCCGCCAAGGTGCTTTCTGGGTGACAAATGATAGAAGCAGAAAAGAGCAGGAGCGTTTCGGGCTTGTTTTCTTTAAATCAGGCTTAAAACAGCTCCCGTTCTTTTGCTGGCCTTCGACCGAAGGCAGGTTTCCTTATATTTCTTCTTTCACTTTAATGTCGGTACCCAGCCGCTGGAGGTAGGCAATGAGGGCTACGATCTCTTTCTCGGGTTTCACCTCGATGTTCTCTTTCTTGAGCTCGGCGGTGATTTCGCGGGCCTGGCGCAGGAGGTCTTCGTTGGCTCTTTCGGCGTAGCCGGGCTCGTACGGAGTACCTAGTTTGGTCAGCGTCTCAATCTTGGCCTGGGTGTCTGAGGTGTCCAGGTCTTTCTCCAGCAACCATGGGTAGGCTGGCATGATAGAACCCGGAGACATAGAGGTGGGGTCCAGCATGTGGTGGTAGTGCCAGCTGTGCGGGTACTTCCCTCCTACTCTATGTAAATCTGGACCGGTACGTTTAGAGCCCCACAGGAACGGACGGTCATACACAAACTCGCCGGCCTTTGAGTACTCGCCGTAGCGCTCGGTTTCGGAGCGGAACGGACGCACCATCTGGGAGTGACAGTTCACACAACCTTCTTTGATATAGACATCTCGGCCTTGCAACTCAAGGGAAGTGTAAGGCTTCACACTCTCAATGGTTGGAACGTTAGATTCTACCAGGAACGTGGGGATCATCTCCACCAAACCACCAATCAGGATGGCGACGGTAGCGAACACGGCCATTTGAACCGGACGGCGCTCAATCATGCGGTGCCAGTGGCCTCCGGTGTGCTCGCCAGCATTGATTTTGGTGGCAGGCATTAATGGAGCGGCCTGGGCTTCTTCGTTGGCTAAGAGTGAACCGGCTTTCACGGTTTTGATGACATTGTAGATCATCAGGAACACGCCGCTCAGGTACAACACCCCGCCAATGCCGCGCAGGTAGTACATAGGCACAATCTGCAGCACGGTCTCCAGGAAGTTAGAGTACTGGAGCATGCCCTCGTTGTTAAACTGTTTCCACATCAGGCCTTGGGTGAACCCGGCCCAGTACATGGGAATGGCATAGAACAGGATACCCAAAGTGCCCAACCAGAAGTGCCAGTTGGCCAGTTTAGTAGAGTACAGTTTGGTTCTGAAGATGCGCGGCAACAGCCAGTACAGAATACCGAAGGTGAGGAAGCCGTTCCAACCCAGGGCGCCTACGTGCACGTGCGCTACGATCCAGTCGGTGTAGTGGGCGATGGCGTTCACGTTTTTGAGGGACATAAGCGGACCTTCAAAGGTGGCCATGCCGTAGGCAGTGATCGCGACTACCATGAATTTCAAAACGGGCTCGGTGCGTACTTTATCCCAGGCACCACGCAGGGTTAAAAGACCGTTGATCATCCCGCCCCAGCTTGGCGCCAGCAGCATTACAGAGAACACAACCCCTAAAGACTGCGCCCAATCTGGCAAAGCGGTGTAGAGCAAGTGGTGAGGTCCGGCCCAGATGTAGATAAAGATCAGAGACCAGAAGTGAATAATAGACAGGCGGTAAGAGTATACCGGACGGTTCGCAGCCTTGGGCAGGAAATAGTACATCATGCCCAGATAAGGAGTGGTCAGGAAGAACGCTACTGCGTTGTGCCCATACCACCACTGCACCAGCGCATCCTGCACCCCGGCGTACCCAGAGTAACTTTTGAATAGGGTTACCGGAATCTCATAGGAGTTCACGATGTGCAATACCGCCACAGTCAAAAACGTGGCGATGTAGAACCAGATGCCCACGTACATGTGGCGCTCGCGGCGTTTGATGATGGTCCCGAACATGTTCCAGCCGAACACCACCCAGATCAGGGTAATGGCAATGTCAATAGGCCACTCCAACTCCGCGTACTCTTTAGAAGTAGTCATGCCTAAGGGAAGGGTAATGACCGCTGATACAATCACCAACTGCCAGCCCCAGAAGTGGATTTTACTCAAGACATCTGAGTACATGCGGGTTTTGCATAGACGTTGCAAAGAGTAGTACACGCCCATGAAGATCCCGTTGCCCACAAACGCGAAAATCACAGCGTTGGTGTGCAGGGGCCGTACCCGTCCGAAGGTGGTGTACTCGGTGCCCATGTTCAGTTCAGGTCGCGCCAACTGGAACGCGATGATCACCCCAATGAGCATTCCGGCCACGCCCCAGAACAGGGTAGCGTAGGCGAAATCACGGACAATCTTGTTGTCATAATAAAATGTCTCAACGGTCCGGACGCGTTCTTTGAGCGCTTCGCCCGGAGCTTTTAGAACCTCAGCTAACATGTGCGGTGTCCTCCATAGGTTTAGTAGAAATAGAAGTAATAGGCTGCTTTTTAGTTAATTCATTGTCAAAGAGAATGCGCACGGAGGGCGTGTAGTCATCCTCGTACTGACCGGACCGCACCGCCCACAGGAACGCCCCCAGAAACAGGACGGCCACCAGTAGACTGATGCAGATTAAAAGAAAGATGATGTTCATGGTACTGCCGGTTTTCTCTCCTGAAACAGGCGGCAGCGGTAGAGAGGTGAGTTTGACTCTTTCGGCGCTTACCTAGGCCTTTCAGTTGTTACAAAGGTCATGGAAAGGTTGCGCGGAAAAGATGACGTGCGTCAGTTTAGGGGGTGATTGATGTCAAGGGGGAAATAGTCTAGCACTAATATTTTGAATTATTAGCTGTAAATAAGAAATTATTAACTTGAAGCCTCATTAATTATGAACGAATGGTCCCCAACACTGTATTCATTAGTTACAGTCATCTAGACTCTAACCTATTAAAAAGCTTAAAAAGGCATTTCAAAAGCTTAAAAGGAATTAATTTTTGGGATGACTCTAAAATTCTTGCTGGCACAAGATGGGAAGATGAAATTTCAAAAGCACTAACCGATGCAAAAGTAGCTATACTCATGGTTAGTGCTGATTTTCTTAATTCAACCTATATAATTAATAAAGAACTACCTGTATTATTAGAGGCTGCAGAAACTAAAGGATTAACAATACTAACCGTCTTACTCAAGCCTTGCCTTTTTGATTTACACCCTGAACTAAATAAGTTCCAAGCTATTAATTCGCCGGAGAAAACCATTATAGAAATGAATGAATCCGAACAAGAGCAAACTTGGATTAAATTATTAAGAAGAATTAATGAACTCACAAGAAGAGATTGAAGAAATAATAGCGTCTAGAATAAATGATGCTATCAATAAAGGAAGTGATTCGATAGATTTAAGCCGACTTGGTCTAATTGCTTTTCCAGAAATTTTAAAAACAGCACCTAATATAAAAAGGTTAAACATAGGAGATAACCCAATAAGGTCTATACCTGAATGGCTTAAAAACTTCCATTGTTTAGAAGTTCTTGATGTTAAACATTGCCAAATAGAGGAACTTCCAGATATTTTCTATGAGCTTCACAAGCTAACCAACTTATATTTATCTAATAATAAGATTAAAAATTTACCACACTCTCTTTCTCAAGTAAATTCTTTAAGGATAATATCTGCTTCAACAAACAACTTAACACATTTACCTGCATGGGTATTCAACCTAACTCACTTTAACTTTGACAAAAATCCAGTTATAGATCCACCTCTTGAAATTTATAACAGAGGGACAGAAGCAATCAAGAATTATTTAAAAGAAAAAGAGAAAGGTGTTAAAAAGATATATGAAGCAAAGCTCTTGATTGTAGGAGAACCCGGTGCAGGCAAGACGTCTCTAATGAAGAAAATTATTGATGAAAATTATAAACTTCAAACGAATGAGGAGTCTACACTTGGGATTGAAATACAACCTTATCTTTTCAGCAGTGACAACACCCCCCAGTTTAGAACAAATATTTGGGATTTTGGTGGACAAGAAATTTATCATTCAACACACCAATTTTTTTTAACTAAACGTTCATTATATATTTTATTAGCTGATAATAGGGCAGAAGATACCGATTTTAATTATTGGTTACAGAACATTGAATTATTAAGCGACATGAGTCCTTTAGTCATTGTTTTGAATGAAAAACAAGGCAGAAAGAAGGACATCAACACCTCAGGAATGAGGGAAAGGTTTAAAAGTCTTCAACAAGTCTTTTCCTTTGATTTATCAAAAGAAAAAGCTGAACTTAAAAAACTTACCAATTACATTAAATACGCCGTTCAAAATTTACCTCACATTGGTGATGAATTACCTACTAGTTGGGTAGAAATTAGAATAAAACTAGAGCAAAAAGCATCAACTGAGCCGTTTATAACAGATAAAGAATATTTCGAAATTTGCGAATCTATTGGGCAAATAGATATCAATGGTGCTCTTACTCTTAGCGAGTACTTTCATGACATTGGTATTTTTCTTCATTTTCAAGACAATCCACTTTTAAAGAAAACTATTTTCTTAAAACCGGATTGGGCAACTAAAGCAGTTTACAAAATTTTAGATGATGACCAAGTAATCAATAAGAACGGATACTTTTCAAGCTATGATGTCGCAAGACTTTGGAATGATAAATTTTTAAAACTTATGAAGGATGAGCTATTAGCTCTAATGATGAAGTTCGAATTATGTTATCCAATAGATAAAAATAATTTCTTAGTACCTCAATTGCTAAAAAGAGGAAAACCCAATAAAAATAGACTGGGAGAAGATTTTTCGATTATTAAATACAATTATGACTTTATGCCAAAAGGAATTATTACAAGGTTTATTGTCAGAAATAGTATTTATGTAGAAAATCATGATTTAGTATGGCGTGAAGGAGTCGTATTATCACGCAATGGCGAAGACATAGCTGAAGTAATTGAGACTTATGGTAATAGAGAAATTGTTATACGAGTTTCAGGAGAAGAAAGAAAGGAATTTTTGGCAATCATTCTTCATGAAATAGATAAGATAAATGAATCTTATAGCAATCTAAAGGTAAAAAAGCTTGTTCCATGTAATTGCCGTGTATGTGCAACATTAACAAATCCATATTTTTTTGATTACCACAGACTTAAAAAGTTTCAAAACAAAGGAAGAAAAACTGACTTATGCGAGGAAAGTGTTGAAGAAGTAACTATTGAGAACCTTTTGCACAACGCACTTGGAAAGATCTCTATTGATGGCCTAAATAAAAAGAGCGTTTATATATCATACGCCATTGAAAACGGTGAAGACAAGAAACTATTTGACAAGTTTTTTTCCCCACTTGTCAAGAAACTTAAATTGAATGTTTGGAGCCAAGATTTAATTCCACCAGGTGATAATATAAAAGCTGCTATTAATGAAAACATTGAAAAGTCTGATACTATTATTTGCCTAATCACACAAGACTATATCAATAATGCAGCAATCAATGATTTTGAAGTTGAAAGAATCCTTAAAAAGAATCAAAACAATGAATGCAATATTATTCCAATTGTATTAAGATCATGTGATCAAGAAGAAAACCCCTTTATAGAGCTTAAATCCATTGAATTTAATAGAGCTCCTGTTCTTTCCCACCACAACAGTGATGAGGCTCTAACATCCGTAATGCAAGAAATTAAACTCATCTTTGAGAAATATTTTGAAGTTGAATAAGGAATTTTCAATTGCCGCCTAAACAATGACTTTGATTTTGGTGATGATGGAGAAGGATGTTTGGCCGCATTGACGGGCATCCTGCTCTGGATTTTGACAGCAGTGGTGGTCGGTATAGTGGTATGGCTATTTGGGGAAGTGTTGTTGGTGGTAGTGGCAGTGTTGATGGCAATGCTGTACTGGATTTTCTTTCGCGCTTTACGTCTGGTTTTCCGACATTCGCACCATACCAAAGGTTGTCTCTTCTCCAGCCTTTGGTGTGGGTTGGTGTACACGTTGCTCTACAACAGTTGATCTACGGCATCTTCCTGTTGATAGAGCATTTTCGGAGATAAAGACGTTTAAGCGCTACTTTTAATAAAACAGCCCAGAAACTTAGGGCAAAAGAAAATAGAAGAGAACACGACCATGATACAAGTTGAATTTGCCGAAAGAGCCAAAAAGATTCTCCAAGCAGATAAAGACGTGATAGGATTGGCCGTGGGCGGCTCCTGGCTTACCAACGAGTTGGATGAGTTCTCTGACCTGGACCTCATTCTTGTCACAAGAGACAAAATTTCAGGCAGCAAAGACAAAATGTTGGAGTACGCCAACCGGCTAGGCAATCTGTTATCCGGGTTCACGGGAGAACACATAGGCGAGCCGAGGGTGCTGATCTGCCTGTATGACAATCCCCTGCTCCACGTTGACATCAAATTCCTGACGCTTGCCGAAGTACATACTCGGGTAGAAAACCCTACAATCCTGCTTGACCCATATGGGCAACTTCAAGAAGCGTTGAATACCTCCTCCGCCCAGTTTCCCTACCCAGATTACCAATGGATAGAAGACCGTTTCTGGATTTGGGTACACTATGCCTTGTTAAAGATTGGCCGGGGCGAATACCTGGAGGCGTTTGATTTCTTCGGGTTCTTACGGATGGTGGTGCTCGGTCCTTTGCTGCACATCAAAAACGGCAATCTACCCCGAGGCGTGAGAAAAGCAGAACGTGACTTAGAGCAGGAAGACCTGGCCCTACTTCGGCAAACGATTCCGGGGTATGAGCGACAAGCATTGCTGGATAGCCTCCAGCAGGCGGTTGCCCTTTACAGAAAATTAAGAACCGCTCTCTATGAAGACATCCGCCTTCAAGAAAACACCGAAGAAAAGGTAATGCGCTACTTTGAAGAAATTCAGGCCAAGGAAAAATAGTAACTCGCGGATGTGCTGGTTGGTTTTAGTTATACTTTTGAGAAAACAGGGCTGAAACGCGCTCCCTCCATAGTCCCCGCCAGAAACCTGCACAGCGCCAATTGGCCAGTCATGTTATTTCCGGCCTATTTTCCAGAAACCAAACAAAAATCGCCTTCAAATATGTGGACCTGTCCCACCTGCACCCAGTCTTTCCTGCGCACCAACCAGACCCACTCCTGCCTGGACAAAACCGAGGCTGATTTCCTGCGCGGTAAGTCTGCCGTGACCGTAGGGCTGTACCACCATTTCTTGGAGCAATATCGCACCATTGGGGATTTCAGGATTCACCCATCCAAGTCCATGCTCTCCTTGGCCAAGAACACCCGCTTCTGCATGATTTACAAATTGGGTAGAAACTTCATAGACATTTACATTCCGCTAAACAAGGTGTATGCTGATACGCTGTGCTTCCATAAAATTGGCCAGATAGGCGAAAAGCTAACCAACCACTGGTTAAGGCTTTATGAGCCTGAAGACATCAATGAGGAGGTGCTGCACTACATGAAGTTAGCGTATGAGTTGGATGCAGCGAAAGGATCGAAATAGAGGCTTTATACAATCCTCAGCTTTCTTCGATTCGGTTTAACGTCTGTTCTCTATAAAGAGAATTGCCTGGATGTACTTAGCCCTTCCTTGGAACCAACAAATTCTCTTCCCTTTCAGACAAAACCAAGACTAGTTTTAGAAGCATGAAATTGGAAGTGTGGGTAGGATTGTATACCCATTTTCTGAACCAAGCCAGATGTTCTACAAGTCCCTTTTTTCGCTTTTAGTGTCAAAGTTCTGCGCCACTTCCTGCACCAGGTCCAGCACATTCTTGAGTACCGGACTATGGTCGTCCTTCCGCCAGACCATGTACAGGCTCACCTTCTGCGGAAGATAAATCAAGCGTACGTTGGCCGGTGCCCCATAACCGTAAGAACTAGGCATAATGGAGATACCCAGCCCGCGGGCCACCAACCCCATGATCATGGCCCCGAAATCAGATTCAATGTGAACGTTGGGTGTAAAACCGTTTTCTTTGAATATCTGGTGGAGACTGCCTACGTAATGCGTTTTCTGGTGCAAGCCCGAGAGAATGAACCGTTCGTCTCTCAAATTCTGCAGCCCCTGAAAGTTCTCCTGGGTCACCCAATGGTTTTGCGGCACAATGAGGGCAAACGGTTCTGAGTACAGGCAAAGGGACTGCAAAGCCGGGTTCTCAGCAGGATCGCGCCGAAAGGCCAGATCTATCTGGAAACTCAGCAACAGTTCCTCAAAACTGAGGTCAATGGGTTCAACCAGTTCCACTTTTAGCTCCGGAAACTTCTGGGAAACACGCGACACCACATCAGGCAGAAATCCGTAGGCCACTGAGCCCGGGTACCCAATGGTAATGGAACCGAACACGCCTTCATGGATCTTTCTGGCCTGCCGATGGGTACGGGTAAACTCTTCCAACAACGTTTGCCATTGGTCGCGCAGAAAAATACCGGCCTGGGTGAGTTTCACACTGCGCTTGTTCCGCTCAAACAACTGTACCCCCAGTTCCTCTTCCATTGACTTAATCTGCCGGCTTAAGGCCGACTGGGTAATGAACATCTTCTCTGCGGTGTTCCAGAAATGCAGCTCCTGCGCCAGGGCCAGAAAATACTTGATCTGCTGTATGTCCACGTTCTGTGATTTGGTTTTTGCATTAGTCAAGCTAAGGTTAGCATTTTTAATGCAGTTCCACTACCCTTTCTTTGCATAAAATGAAACAGCCATGATTGGGTTAAGAAAATACCTTCAGGAAATAATTGGGTGGGCTGGCGCCTTGTTTTCATTGACCGCCTTCAGCCTGAACAGCTTAAACATCATTACCAGCCAATCTATGCAGTACCTGCTGTTAAACGTGGTGGGCTGTGCTTTCCTCATTGTTTACGCCATCAACAAGAAAGCCCATGCCAGTTGGGTCCTGAACTCCATTTGGTTGCTTATCACCGCGGTGGCCTTGGTCAAAGCTTTTCTTATTTAGGCCTGCAACTGTCTTGGTTTCAAGGCAATTTTCCGGAAAACCGCCCCGAAACTAATGTTGCGATTCTAAAATAAACCCTTTTCCTTTGCCTGAAATTTAGAATCAAGGAATGACGCTTCACCAGCTATCCTTTTACAAGTACTCAGCCTACTCTACCTATTACCCAATAGTCGTAGCCTGGGATTGCTATTCTTGATTTGGAATAATTTACCTTATCATACCAAAAGCCCAGGTTCACGGACCTGGGCTTTTTTTGCTTTTACCCTACCCGGTCCGGCCCTGTGCACTTTCAATTTCACCTTAAAAACCATTAAAGTACATGAGCACCGCAGACCAAGTAACCCTGCTACAGGAAAACGTAGAGATCTTCTTGCCAGACAACGCCCTGGCTGAAAAGCTGGCCCTGGCCCAGAAAGAAAACCGTAAACTCATCATCAAACTGGGCTTTGACCCCACCGCGCCAAACCTGCACCTGGGCCATGCCGTGGTTCTAAAAAAGCTACGCCAGTTCCAAGACCTTGGGCACACCATTGTCATCATCATCGGGGACTTTACCGCCAGAATCGGGGACCCCACAGGCAAAAACAAATCACGTCTACCCCTCAGCGCCGAGCAGGTGCAGGTGAATGCCCAGACGTACGTGAACCAGTTGTCCAAAATCCTGGACGTAGGCAAATGCCAGATCCGCTACAATTCAGAATGGCTGGGCTCCATGGACATGGGCCAGACCATCCAGTTGCTCTCGCAGGTGACCCTGGCCCAGATCATGCAGCGCACCGATTTCAACAACCGCTTTGAAAAGGGCCTGCCCATTTCTTTGCATGAGTTGGCGTACCCGCTCCTACAGGGCTTTGACTCCACCCAGATACAGGCAGACATTGAAATGGGCGGCACCGACCAACTTTTCAATTGCTCCATGGGTAGGCAGTTGCAGGAAAGTGCCGGTCTTCCGAGTCAGGCGGTGTTATGCATGCCACTACTGAAAGGCATTGACGGCTCGGCTAAGATGAGCAAGTCAGAGCACAACATCATCGGGCTCACCGATGAGCCTCAGGAGATGTTCGGGAAGATCATGTCCATTCCTGATGCCCTCCTGCCTGAGTACCTGCACCTGGTCACCGATTTTACGCCCGCCCAAAAGCAGCAATTGCTCGCTCAACTGGAACAGGGCGACAACCCCATGGTGCTCAAAAAGGAAATCGGGAAGAACGTGGTGCAGCAATACCACTCCCCTGAGACCGCCCAGCAGGCCTTGGCCTTTTTCCAGAACCAGTTCCAGAACAAGCGTTTCGAGGAAAAGGAGTTTACCCAAATTTCCCTGGCTACGCTTCCGTTAATAGCCCAGAATAGCTTTAGTCTGCTGGAAGTGTGCAAGATGTTGAAACCAGAAGAAAGCAAGTCAAACCTTCGGCGCTTGATTGAAGCGGGAAGTGTTACCGTGGACGGCGAAAAAGCCATCGACGCCCACAGCCTTCTACTTCGGCAGAATCTTCCCTTAAAGATTAAAATTGGGAAAAGAAGTTTCTTTGAGCTTACGGTTTAGAAATTTCAGGTGAAGGTTTGTAGCTTGGGCAATCTCAGACAAAACTAAGTGATCTGAGTACCAATTCCCCTGTTTGTCTGTTGAATAGACCTAGTACATCTATCTGTTCATAGCGTTTTTTTCCATACAAGCGTTTAGGGGCTGCTTTTGAGAAAACAGCCCCTAAACCGATGCTAGAAATCAAGGTATACAATTCAATACTGGGTACCCTAGGGAGTTTTCCTCCACCTTGCGTATAAAACATCTAAGCTAGACTTAAACCATACACTATGAAGAAAATAGCCATTACCGGAGCAACGGGCCAGCTAGGCCGCCTGGTGGTAGAGAAACTAAAAGAAAAGGGAGCAACCGATAACGTGGTCGCGCTGGTCCGTTCCACCCAGAAAGCGGCTGACCTGGGCGTAGAAGCCCGTCATGCTGATTACGACCAGCCAGAAACCTTGAGCCCGGCCCTCCAAGGCATTGATACGTTATTGCTGATCTCAGGAAGTGACGTAGGAAAACGGGCGAAGCAGCACCAGAACGTGATAGATGCCGCCAAAAATGCTGGCGTAAAATGGATTGTGTACACCAGCCTTCTGCACGCCGATACCTCTACCCTCACCCTGGCCGAAGAGCACCTCGCCACCGAAGCCGCCCTAGAGAATTCAGGTATTCCGTACACGCTTTTGCGTAACGGCTGGTACACCGAGAACTACACTGGTTCTATCCCGGGTGCGCTGGCCGGAGGTGCCTTCATAGGCAGTGCCGGCGAAGGCAAAATCTCTTCCGCCGCCCGCGCTGATTATGCCGAGGCTGCTGCGATTGTGCTTACCACTGAAGGGCACGAAGGCAAAGTCTATGAACTGGCCGGAGACGCAGCTTACACCCTAAGCGATTTAGCCGCCGAAATCTCCCGACAGACTGGCAAGGAAATCCCGTTCAAGAATTTACCAGGAGCCGATTACGCCGCTGCCCTCACCAGTTTCGGTTTGCCTGAAGACTTGGCCCAGGCCATTGCCGGTTGGGACGTTTCGGCCTCCCAAGGCGATTTGTTTGATGAAACCCACCAACTTTCCGCGTTGATCGGCCATCCCACCACTCCAATGTCAGTTACTGTGGCGGAGGTCCTCAAGGGAGCTTAAATCAAGCTGCCTGAAACAAGCACTTCAAAAAAAGGGAAGACCTGAAAGGCGAACTCTACCCCTAGTGAAATCACAGTAAAGCAAAAGGAACTGGCCCGTTAGATGGGTCAGCTTCTTTTGCTTTGGGGGCTTTTTTCGTAAAGCCCTTTTGGGCTATTTTCCCTAAAACAGGCCTAAAAAGCAGGTGCTCAAACGCCTTACCGGTTTATTTTTCCGCCGCTTCAAGGCAGGTACTTTTCCATCCAAACAATTACAAGGGAACCACTTTTTCGGGTTCATTGGTTGACGCAATGCATTCCAGTAGCCAGTTGCCGTCCTTTTGCTTTGGGTAAATAGACACCCAGGCATAATGGGTGGTTTCCTCTATGTTTCGGCCCAGGCTGTCTTTTGTGGTCAACACCACCAGTTTGTCTACCACGGTATAGGCCAGCGAATGATCTTCTGAGAACCGAATGACCGGTGGCTTCACATCATCCCACTTCTTGAAATCCACGGAGTTGAAATAGTTCTGAAAAGCTTCTACATCTGAACTCCCTGAACTCACATTGATTTTCCCGGCGTTGACACTGATCATCTCAGGGGAAGAGTTGGCGAACATGGCCTTGGCGTCCTTGCCGAAGTGGGCTTTCCGTTGCTGCGCATACACCTGTAACAACTTGGCGGTATCTTCTTCAGTTGACGGCTTCTCTGCACAGGAGAAAGCCAGGAGCGGTAAGAGCAGGAAGGTAACTTTTTTCATCATCGGGAAAGATTTAGTGAAACTGTCGTGAAGTGAAAAGGAGCTGTTTTCCGGAAAAGGGCAAAGAAGTAACCAGATTGAAGTGGTTTAAAAAAGCTTCTCGGCTTATTTCAGATGCAAAGGAAAGGCTTTATCAGGCTTAGAATGAAGTGCAGGAAAACCAAAGAAACGGCACTTTAGGCAACATTTCTTTCCCTTAAATGCAAACCATAACTTTCTGTTAAGGCAGGAAGAAACACAATAAATCTAAACAAATATAGTTTTAATCTATATTCCTTATCCTGATTCAATTACCTCTTCTATGGCCATTAAATTCTGGGAAAAGAAAGAAAAACCTTCTCCGCCCAAAAAGAAGAAATCAGCGGTCCGTGAGTGGGCCGATGCCGCTATGTTTGCCGTGGTCTGCGCTACGTTTATCCGGTGGCTCACCTTTGAGGCTTTTGCCATTCCCAGTTCCTCCATGGAGCAATCGCTGCTCACCGGCGACTACCTCTTTGTGAGCAAGCTGCATTACGGTTCGCGCACCCCCATCACCCCGGTGCAGGTGCCGCTAACCCATCAAACCATCTGGGGTACAAACCTTCCTTCTTTTTCAGACATTGTACAGCTTCCCTCCCACCGGTTGCCGGGCTTTTCTGAGGTGCAGCACAATGATCCGGTAGTGTTCAACCACCCAGAGGAAACAGAGCGTCCTGTTGACCTGAAAACCTACCTGATCAAGCGCTGCATTGCGGTTGCCGGCGACACGCTTCAAATCAAACAAGGGCAGGTTTACCTCAACGGAACTCCCGCAAAGACCGACGCCAAACTGCAGTTCAGCTATTTTGTGCAAACGAATGAGTATGTGCAGGAGAAATTCTTCAAAAAGCACGGCATCACCGACATTATTCCGGTACAAGGCGGCTATTACGTGCACACTTTGCCAGAAACTGCCCAAAAGCTCCGGTCCTTTGATTTCATCAAGGAAGTGATCTCCATGAAAGCCGCCCCTGGCGAAGCAGACCCACGCGTTTTCCCGCAGGCGCCTGCGCAGTACGCCTGGAACCAAGATAACTTAGGGCCACTGTATATTCCCAAGGCAGGAGCTACCGTTGCCATCACTCCGGCCACGCTGCCACTCTACGAGAAGATCATCCGGACGTATGAGCACAACCCCGGCGTGGAGGTAAGGGATGGCAAAATCTACCAGAACGGGAAAGAACTCACCCGCTATACCTTCCAACAGAACTACTACTTCATGATGGGCGACAACCGCCACAACTCGCATGACTCCCGGTTCTGGGGTTTCGTGCCCGAGGAATACGTAGTTGGCAAAGCCGTCCTGGTCTGGATGTCGTCAGATTCTGCCGCCAATTTTACCGATAAAATCCGCTGGAACCGCATGTTTCACACCATCAACTAGACTTCAGATAGCCCTTTTCCTGCCTACAAAGAAACTCCGCTGGTTTGCGCCGGCGGAGTTTTTATTTCCTTCCGTTTCAAGGCCGTTTTTAGTAAAACAGGTTTGAAACGGATGAATGCTTACCCTCTGTGGAACATTATCCTTGATGATCAACAGGGACACTTGCCGGAAATTCAGTCTGATTCTGTTCCATAATTCGGCATTTGTTTATAACTTCATGGAAGGAAGCAGAAGTTGATTCTCCCCTTTTTTTCTCTTTCTCAATACGCTCCCCATGCGGGCTCCTCGGGGATTTTAGGCTTATGAAAGCTACTCCCGGGCTCACCCTTTGTGAAAGTTTTTGGATACACTGGCGGGGAGAACCCAAACCGGACAAAAGCAAATTACCGGTTCAGCGTACTCCTGATTCATCGGCGATTACTCTCAATTCTTCTCCATTTAAACCTCTAAAAACTATGGAAGCACTCAGTGTTGATATTACCGACGAAATCAAAAGACTCTGCAGTAAATTCACTGACATCTACAACAGTGGAGACGCGACTGCTCTGGCAGCCCTGTACACTCCTAACGCTGTATTGATGCCTGCCGGCTTTGAAACCGCCCAAGGCAGGGAAGCCATTGCGCAGTTCTGGAAAGGGGCCATGGAGGCCGGCATAAAATCCATCATCTTAGACACTATAGAGGTAGAAAACCTGGAACAGACCGCCATTGAGTTAGGCCATTACACCCTGAAAGGCGAAGACGGACAAGCCATAGATAAAGGCAAGTACATGGTAGTCTGGAAACGCGATAACGGAGACTGGAAACTGCAGAAAGACATCTGGAACAGCAACCAGCGAAGCTCCTGAAAAGAAAGAGGTTTGCCCCTCAACCTAGTTTAAGGCCTGGTTTCAGAAAAGAGCCTCTAAACCAGGAATGTTTGTTTTACCGGATGTGCTGACTTCATAATGAGCACCCACCAAAAAAGGCGGTTGTCTTTCTGCCAAATCAGGTAGAAAGACAACCGCCTTTTTGCTGGGAAACCTAGATATTCTGCTTTTTCCGTTCCTTGATGGCGTGGTCTACGGCGCGGGCTGTCAGGGCCATGTAGGTCAGGGAAGGGTTCTGGGTAGAGGTGGAGGTCATGCAGGCACCGTCTGTGACGTAGACGTTGGGGCAGGCATGCAGTTGGTTGTACTTGTTCAGCAGCGAGGTTTTAGGGTCATGCCCCATGCGTACGCCGCCCATCTCGTGGATGTCCAGCCCCGGAGCCTGATGCGAGTCTGATTTCTGGATGTTGGTGAAACCGGCCTTGGTGAACATCTCCTCCATCTGGGCGTGGTAATCGGCGACCATTTTATCGTCGTTTGCGTCGTAGTCCAGCGAGATGTTCAGGAGCGGAATACCCCAGGAATCTTTCTGGTCTTTGCTCAGACTCAGTTGGCTTTCGGCCTTCGGGATGGTTTCGCCCATCATGTGCGAGCCCACTTTCCAGATTCCCCAGGTAGGGTTTAGGAGCTGTTTTTTCAATTCGGCCCCAAAACCAGAGGTATCCTCTTCCTGCCGACGATCGGCCCGGAAACCCGCGGCGTAGCCTCTGAGGAAGTCGGTTTCCTGTTTGTGCAGGTTCCGGAAACGCGGAATGTAGCCGCCACCCGCCGGGTTTCTTCCATCAGTGGCGTATTCCTGCATTCCCTCATAATCGGCCGAGATTCTGGCGCGGTAGTTATGGAAAGCCACGTATTTACCCAGCAAGCCGTTATCGTTGCCCAAGCCGTTCGGGAACCGGGCCGAAGTGGAGTTCAGCAGGATCTGGTTTGTGCTGAAAGCAGAGGCATTCACGAAGATAACCGGTGCAAAGTACTCGGTAGTTTCCTTGGTTTGGGCATTGATCACGCGCACCCCAGTGGCTTTACCGGCTTTCTCATTATAGATCACCTCCTGCACCACCGAGTGCGGCAGCAAGGTCAGGTTGCCGGTTCTTTCGGCCCACGGAATGGTGGAAGCATTGCTGCTGAAATATCCTCCAAACGGACATCCGCGCTGGCACAATACCCGGTTTTGGCACTGCGCCCGCCCTTGGTCCAGATGGATCTGGTTAGGTTTTGAAAGGTGCGCGCAGCGGGCACTGATCACGTGCCGGTTGCCGTACTGCGCCTTAAGTTGCTTTTTGAAATGGTCTTCCACGCTGTTTAGCGGAAAAGCGGGCAAAAACTCCCCATCGGGCAGTTCTTCCAGGCCGTCGTTGTTGCCCGAGATACCCGCGAATTTCTCTACGTAGCTGTACCACGGCGCCAGGTCTTTGTACCGGATGGGCCAGTCTACGGCGAAACCGTCGCGGGCGGGGCCTTCAAAATCCAGGTCGCTCCAGCGCTGGGTCTGCCGGGCCCACAGCAGGGATTTTCCGCCTACCTGCTGGCCCCTGATCCAGTCAAAGGGTTTTTGCTGCACGTACGGCTGCTCGGCATCTTTCACAAAGAAGTGCATGGCATCCTCACGGAAGGCGTAGCACTTGCTTACCACCGGGTTCTTTTCCTTTATCTCACGGGTGAGTTCGTTTCGGTGCTCAAACTCATAGGGCATCATGTTAGTGGTGGGATAATCTTTGAGGTGCTTTACATCGCGCCCGCGCTCCAACACCAGTGTTTTAAGTCCTTTTTCGGTGAATTCCTTGGCTGCCCAACCGCCACTTATCCCAGACCCGATCACGATGGCGTCAAAGGTCAGCTGCTTCACACTGTCTACGTTCAGATTAGCCATTATTGCTTGCTTTTGCTGCCTTTACCGGATAATAAGCCAAATACCGGCTAGGCACTAATTCATACTTGCGTAATTTGGTCATGACCAGTTCTGAGTTGAGATACCCCCTGATGGTCTGGTCTTTCAGGATCTTGTAAAAGGCAAGGACTTCTTCCGGGGCTTTCCCGGCGTTCACGGCGGCAATTATTTCCTGCCGCTGCTGGGGCGTTGCTTCCACAAAGGTGTTACCCGTCTGCTTTTTGGTGTGCTTCTGGAACGCGTCCATCCCTTCGGTAAATGCTTTTTGGTCCTCTGGGCTAAACAGATCGTCTACCATCTTTAAGGTAAACTTATGCAGCCCCAGGGCTTTGCCGCCAGCGGTGTCGGTGGTCGGGATCAAGGTTTCCACCAGTTCGGCCAGCATCTTCTCCTCCTCACCAGACACGCTCAGGTGCTTCAGCTTGATAGAGGCCTTGCTGCTCTCCATCATACAGGAAGGCACCAGCATCAATCCTCCCGTAAAAATCAGCAAGCCTTTGACCGCGGTTCGCCTGTTCATAAAATTTCTAATTTAAGGAGCCAATCCAGGCCTCGTCTTTACCAATTTGCTTCTAACCCATTAATATAATTGAAAGAATGCTAGTCCCCGCATATTTGCATAGTTCTGAGTAGTTTTTGCTAAAAGAGTACATAAACGGTTGCCCTTCTCCAGACGTGCGGCTTTCAACCCGATTTTGCAAAACTCAGATGAAACCCTGGAAGCCGGGCTTTCGCCCATTCTCGGGCAAAGAGAAAACTGTTTTTCCACCTTTCGATTCTTAAAGATTTCTGGTCAGGAAACTGGTCCTTTCACCCTTTACCTAAAACCACCCGATGCACTTTCCTCTTAAAGCAGGATTTCTTCTTCTATGAGGTCCACCAAAGAAGTCACCATTATGGACTAAAACCTCTGGATTCACCAAACGCCATAGCTTAATATTACCAGAAAACTATATACCCGCTCCGCCGTAAACATTCAACGTACTTCTTGTCTTACAATAAGTTATCCTCAAACAATTTAATATAATAGGCTATGGATAGAATATTAAACAGGTACGCTCCTTACCTGTATGCCCTTCTCCGGATTGTAGCAGGGATAATGTTTGCGTTGCACGGAACCCAGAAATTGTTCGGATGGCCCGGCGGCGGCGATCCTGTAGAAATAGCGTCCCTCATGGGGGTAGCCGGCATCGTAGAATTGGTGGCCGGTATTTTGATTGCCATTGGGCTGTTCACCAGTTGGGCAGCGTTTATTGCCTCGGGGCAAATGGCAGTAGCGTATTTCATGGCCCATTTACCCCAAGGTTGGTCTCCCCTGCAGAACCAGGGAGAGTTAGCCCTCCTCTACTGCTTTCTATTCCTCTACATGGCCTCCCAAGGCTCCGGCATCTGGAGCGTAGATGGTTCTAGACGAGGTAGATTAGGCACCAGGTCTACCATGCATATGTAAAGGGCTTGGCCTTAAGCCAAAACGATCGTTTTTTGCTGTACCTAGATTCTCAAAAAGGAGGTTGTCACTCAGAGGAAGGATGAATCCTTCCTCTGAGTGACAACCTCCTTTTGATTAAGCAATGATTATTTTGTTCCAATCGCCTCACCGCAAGTGCTGGGAGGAAGCGTGAACAGTGGGCCCTTTGTGGATTAAAGGAAGGCATTGCAAATGGTTCAAACCAGAAACATCCAACCCTGCGGCAGGTTGGGACGAAGGCCTACGTGAGGCCGAGGCACGGCCTGCTGCAAGCAGGGACCGTTCAATTGGCATTGCCCTAAGTGAGATATGAAACAGAGGACGGCAGCCAGGTGGTACCTAAGTGAAGCCTCACTGTCTGAGCGTCAGCGAGTTTGAGGCTTCTTGATTCTTTTGGTTACTTTTCTCATCAAGGAGAAAAGTGACAAACGCGGGCAAACCGCGGCTGCAGCCCTGAGGCTTGGTAAGGAAGATAGTAGAAAGTAAAAGCAGTAGAAAGATAGTCACAGAAGTAAATCCGCGCTAAAGTCGGTTTAAGGCTGACGCCTCACGGGAGTTGCAAACTTCCGACCATGGTAGGTCCAAGTCACAGACTTGAACCATGGACAAAAGGATCAGCAGAAGAAGTCATCCCCCTACCCCCTTCAAAGGGGGACATGCGCTTAGGAAGCGTTTTACCAAAAACGAGCTAAAGAAAGGCAGTTCTGGTCATTGGGGAGAACACCAACAACGGGGCAGGCAGTCTAACGGCGAGTAAATCAAATCGGAAAGGGAAGACAGGTTAAAGCAAAAATCTACCCACCTCCCTTAAAGGAAAACAGCCCGGAGTCTCCTTAAATCCAACCTCTTAAACTTAGCAATCGCAGGTAAAATCGCGGCTATTATATTCCTCTGAAGCCACATCCCCCACCTTTACCAGTTGGTGAAACGGGATTTCCTCACCGGTGGCCAGTTCTACCTGCAAGCCTTCCTCCTTCTCATTAATCTTTTTGATGAGGCTCGTTACCGCCAGATACTCGTTCAACTCGGTGCGGTACTGGATCTTCAGGAACTTCTTTTTGGTGACGGCTTCTTTGACCGCCTGTAGCAATAACTCATCCATAATCTTATGCTTACCTAATCTCTACTAGAGTATACGGCTGGTACGTTTTGGGTTCCCTTTTCTGAAAACAAGCCTAAAACTTCTTCCAACCTCTTCGCAAGCTTGAGGCTTCCTTCAAATAAACCGGGTTTAGCTTTCCACCGAAACCAATTGTTGCAGCACTTCAATAACGCCGTTCTGACTGTTGCTCTTGGCCCGGAAGCGCGCGGCGTCCTTTATGTCCTGGTGGGCATTCTCCATGGCATAGCTGAAGTGGGCTTTCTGAATCATTTTCAGGTCGTTGAGGTAGTCCCCGAAAACCATGGTCTCCTCTGGGGTGATGTTGAATTTCTGCTGGATCACCTCCATGCCTTTGCCTTTGTTGGCTTGTTTGTCGCAGATGTCCAGCCAGACTTTGCCCGAGACAGTGACTTGCAGGTGCTCCCGCTCGTCCTGAAAAGAATCATTGGTGTTTCCTTCTACTCCGGTCAAATCTAGAAGGGCGATCTTCAGGAACTGATCATCTTCTACCTGCAACAAATCCTCCACTACTTTCACTTCGTCATAATACAGGTTCACCTGGTCCATGAACTCCGGGGCAGTATTCTCCACGTAGGCAGATTTCTTTCCGCAGAGCACAATGTAGACGTTTGGCAGGTTTCTGGCCTTCTGCACGAGTTGTTTGGCCACCGCCTGGTCTAAGGCCTGCACCAGCAGTTCCTGCCCTTGGTACATGACATAGCTGCCGTTTTCGGCCAGAAAGATGATCTCGTCTTTGATAGGGGCAAACAGGTTTACCAGATTGTAGTACTGCCTTCCGCTGGCGGCGGCAAACAGAATGCCTTTCTCTTTAAGGGCGTGGTAAACGGGGTAAAAAGCTTCGCTTAAGGTATGTTGGGGATCTAGCAGGGTGCCGTCCATGTCGGTGGCAACCAGCTTAATTTTTGAAAAATCCATAGGTATTCGTTATCCAGTTGGGTGCGAGACCCTCTCTACATTGCAAGGTAAGGAATACCCTATAACCCGCCCAAAAGTTGTGAGAAGAAAGGAATTATACCTGTTTTAGGCCAAATTTATCAAAACAAACCCCAAAACAGGATGCGCTTGGCAAACCTTTAAGTACAAAGCGGGAAACCCTGGCTAAAATGCCGCTTCCGCGGGATGGCTCCGGAAAGTACAAAGGAAGGCACCCAACTGAAAACAACTACTTGGGTAAATAGACCCGGAAGGTACTGCCCTCGCCAAGGGTACTGTCTACCTGTATTTTGCCGCCGGCATTGTCCACGATGCGTTTCACCATGTACAAACCGATACCGGCCCCTTCCACGTGGTCATGGAAACGCCGGAACATGGAGAACAGCTGCTCTTTTTGGGTGGCACTCAAGCCCAATCCATTGTCCTGCACCGTGAACACAATAAATTCGGCTTCCTCGCGGCAGCTTACCTGGATCACCGGGGACCGGTCTGGGTGGCTGTACTTGATGGCGTTGGAGAGCAGGTTGTACACCATGCTGCGCAGGTTCTTCTCTGAGAAAGAAACACTGTGGCAGTCGGTCAGGCTGGTTTTCACCTGGGTTCCTGATTTCTGGATGAACTGCTCTAAGTCAAGCAGCACTTCTTTTACCAGTAAATCCATGCTCACCACTTTGGTCTCTACCAGGTGGTCTTTCTGCAGTTTGGTGATCTCGGTGAGGTTGTTGATGGTTTTCTTGAAGCGATCTATGGCGCCTTTCATCATGGTCAGGATCATCTCCACTTCCTGCTGCTTCAGGCTTTCTTGGGGCAACTCCAAAAACAGTTCCTCCATGAGCATCTCAATGTTTGAAATGGGGGCCCGCAGGTCATGGGAGGCGGTGTAGATGAAGTTATCAAGGTCTGTGTTGGTGTGGGTGAGCTTCTGGTTGGCGGCCTGCAGATCTTCGTTGGCAGTGGCCAATTCCTCGGCCATGTCTTTGGCTTCCTTCTCGCTTTTCTCCAGGGCCAGTCGGGCTTCTACGGGTTCGGTGACATCGGTGACCAGGGTGTAAAATCCCACCACTTGGCCCTCCTTGATGTCAGGCACGTAGCTTGTCCGGATGTGTTTGGAGAAGCCGTCTTTGTAGGCCATAGTCGCCTCGAAGTCTACCCGCTCGCCCGCCTTGGCCTGGTCAATATAGCCTTTCACGTTTTGGTAGGCTTTTTCCCCAATCACGTCTAAAACCCTTCGGCCAATGAAACTTTCGGCCTGGTGGGGAAACCAGTTTTCGTACGCCTTGTTGGTAAATCGGTAGACCTCGTCTTTGTCTAGATACCCGATGAGGACAGGCAGGGAATCTGTGATGAGTTTTAGCTGACGGGCACTGGCCTCCACCGCCCTACGCGACAGCACCTGGTCGGTGACCTCAAAGGCCAGCACCAGAATACCATCAATGAAGCCGTTCTCGTCAAAACGGGCCTGCTGGATGTATTTGAAATACCGATCTTCCATTACGCCATCCTGAGGACGGAGGAGGGGAATGTGCATTTCCTGTTCTTCGTGGGTTTTGCCGGTCTCGTACACTTCCCGGAAGGTCTTGTACACCTCGTTCTCCTCAATCTCGGGCAAGGCTTCCAGGATGGGTTTGCCCAGGAGTTGCCTCCCCGGGAACAGTTGCTGATAGATGGGGTTCACCAGTTCAAACACCAGGTTGGGCCCGTCCAGGATACAGATGGCGGCGGGAGCATCGGTGAACAGGCGCTCCAGGCGTTGTTTCTGCTTTTCGGCCAGACTTTGAGAGGATTGCCAGGCCTTGGTCCGGCGTTCCACCCGTTCCTCTAGTTCGCGGTTCAGCATCTGCAACACCGCTGAGCTTTTCTCTGCCTCGGCGCGGGCCTGCACAAACCCGGTCACATCCAGGGCGAAGATCAGGATGCCGTTGACATGGCCCTTTTCGTCATACAAAGCCTGGTAAATGAAGTTCCAGTAGATGTCTTCGGGAGTCTGGCCTTCATATCGGGCCACGGGAATGAGCACCTCTTTTCCCTCAAAGGTTTCGCCGGTCTGGTACACTTTCCGGATGATCTCGTCTACGGGTTTGTCTTTCAGTTCAGGCAGGGCCTCAAACAAGGGAAGCCCTATCAATTGCCGCCCGGGGAAAAGCTGCTGATAGGCTTTATTCAGTTCCTTAAACACCAGTTCTGGCCCTTCCAGCATGGCCATTGCCGCCGGAGCCTGCTCAAACAGGCGCTCCAGCCGCAGGCGCTGTTGCTCCATCTGGGTTAAGGCCACTTTTTCCCTGTTTTTGCTTTCCTCCAGTTGGCGTCGGCTTTTCTCGGCCTCTGTGACATTCACCGTTTCGTGGATGATGCACCTGATGCTGCCCTGCTCCAGAACCGGCGTATTGGTGGTGCTCCAGTAGCGTTCCAGAAAATGCCCGGGGTTTGATACATCCGGAATGTCGTACCGAGAAATATCCATTTGGTGGGGCTTGCCGGTAGAAAGCACCTTTTCCATGGAAGCCTTGAGGTTTCTGGAGGAGGAGAGTTCGGTTACTTCGGGGTTATCTGGGAAAACCTCAAACACGTTCTTGCCGATGATCTCCTCGCGGCGGGTGAGCGTCTCCTGGAGATAATGGTCTGTGGCCGCCTGAATCCGGAGGTCAGGGGAAAGAATCAACATCAACCCGGGCTGAGCTTCAAAAATCTTGCGGAACAGCAGAGTATCTTCTTTTTGGTTGCCCTCAGAGATAGTAGAAGCTTGATTATTCATGGGGAGGACCGAGGAAAAGGCATGCAAAATGACCAATATACGCTTTCTGGCTCTTTAAAGATTAGCGTATTTGGCCTGTATTCCTAAAAATTGCTTAAAAGGACCTCTAAGTAGAAACCACATCTCAGGAAAAGTATATTTCCCCCTACTCCTGGTTCCCGGATCAAAGGATTTTAACTTTTCTGTACCCGTTGGCCTTGCTATCCTTTCGCCAATAGTTTGATGTCTGGTACCTCCAGGACTTGCTTTGCATAACCGTGGCGGGTAACGATGATCATCGCTTTGCCCAAGTCCTGTAAGGTGCTGATGTATCTGGGAGCCAGGGTTCTGATCACCGGTGCCAGCCACCCTATGTAGTTGTAGTACTTATTCACGTTCTTCATGCCCGGGGATGGCTCAAGAAACCCAGGCCGAAAGTTATAGGCTTTTTGGAACGGTAACCTTGTCAGGGCGTTCTCGGTCTGGCCTTTCACCCGGGCCCACATGCTGCTTCCTTTTTCGGTGCTATCAGTCCCTGTGCCTGAGACGTAACAGAACACCATTTGTGGGTTAAGTCTGGACAAGGTCTGGGCTACGTGCAGGGTCAGGTCATAGGTGATGCGGCGGTAGTCTGCCTCCTTCACGCCTACCGACGAGATGCCCAAACAAAAATAGCAGGCATCAAACCCCTGCAACTGGCTTTCAATGGGAGCAAGGTTATGGAAGTCTTGGTGCAGGACCTCGCGCAGTTTAGGGTGCGCCACCCCACCCGGCTTCCGGTTGATGACCAGAACCTGCGCCACGTGTGGGTTCTGCAGACATTCCAGCAGAACACCCTCCCCTACCATACCGGTGGCCCCCGTGATAATGACTTTCAGATTTTGTTTCATAGGTACAGGGCTAACTAAGCAAAGATTCACCAAGGTAATCTAAAAGCAGACGTAACCCCTGGCTGAAAACCCGCTTAACGTTTTATCCCCCCTTTCAGAAAAGAAGGCCTAAAACCCTCTGACGTAACTAGCGGGAAGATTGCCGAAGCGCGGTTTGAATTTCCTCGCCTACCGGTGACACCGCCGGCCCGAAGTAGTGGGTAAGCACCCCGTTCTCATCCAGCAGGTACTTACTGAAGTTCCAGTCGGGTTGGTGTTGGTTCCAGCCGTTTTTAGAGGGATCGGTGAGCCAGTTGTAGACGGGGTTCTGCCCCTGGGTTTTCACCACCACGCTCTTTTTCGCCAAGGGGAACGTAACTCCGTAATTTATCTGGCAGAACTGTGAGATTTGTTGGTCATCGTCTTTCTCCTGCTCCTTAAAATCATTGGCCGGAAACCCGATCACTTCCAACTGGCCCTTCATCTGCTCCTGCAGCTGCTGTAGTTCTTCGTACTGGCCGGTGTAACCGCAATTAGAGGCAGTGTTCACCAGCAGCACCTTCTTGCCTTTGAGTTGACTGAAATCAAGGGGTTTCCCGTTGTTGAGCACGGTGCTAAGGCTATGGAAAGGCTGAGTTGGGGCAGCTTTTTTCTCGTTCTTTATAATCCGTCCTTTGCTGGTTGATTTGCTGAGGCGCATAATCAAGGGATACAGCAACTTCATGATTCGTTTTCTTAAATCCATGCGGTAAAGATAGGGTTAAGTCTGGCACTGATTCCCTACAGGACTCTTTCCTCTAGGGAACCGACTCAGGATATGTGCAACAACCTCTATACGTACAATTTGTTTTCCCATCGTTTTCTTGAAACCCCCTGTAAAACGGGAAGCCGGTTAACACCCCTTCAAAAGGTTTCCTGTTTCAACCTCAACTTGGAAAAAACGACTAGAAAATAGAATCCCCACAGTCAATGATAGAGAAGCCGATGAAGATTCAAAAAACTCGTTCGGTGGCATTATTGCCGGGCTTTCTCCCCCGGAGTCAGTTCTTTCTTTGCCTTCTTTCGCGGGCGTAAACCTAAGCATTAAGGATGTTTGAATATTGCCTGTTTTGAAGCTGAAATCCGGAAAACAGCCCTAAAACCCAGGCCTATTCCGAGCCAAAAAGCAACCATCCTTTGCTCTATTCGTTTTAAAGGCAGCAATAAATTAGAATATAACTTTTAAGGATATGAAAAAGACAATCTTTGTAGCGGCCCTTTTCGTGGCTGCCGGACTGCAGATAAACACCGCCGAGGCTTCTAACACGCCGGTACAGGATTCCACCCACGTGAAGCAAACAAACAAGGAGCGGGCGAAAACCGGTACTAAACAGTTAGGCCAGGGCGCGAAGTCTGTAGGTAAAGGAACCAAGAACCTGGCGGTAAGCGGAGCCAAGGCAACTGCTAAAGGAGCCAAAAAAGCGGGCAAAGCCGTGAAAAACACCACCAAGAAAGGTGTTCAAAAGGTAGATGAGAAAATTGACTAGCTTCTTCCTTTCAAAACATCAAAAAAGCCTTCCTGCTCCCCAGGAAGGCTTTTCTAATGGCCAATTAACTCAGGAAATCATTGGGCGTTTTGAAAATGGTTGGACTAGTATTATTATTAAGGCCATGTATTCGAATGTGGCAAAACTGTAGGCCATCTTATTATATTGGTTTGCTAAGTGGCGTTAGACCTTGAGCTTGTTGAAGAACCTCTCCATCTTGTTTGAGTCCTTGTAGAAGTTCACACCCTCCGTGGGCGCACAGCCGGCTCTTCTTGGGGGATGAGCACCTAGGATCTGCCTCCCGGATGAGGCGAATGGCATCAGCGTCGTAGTAGCAGTAAGCTAACATAGCCCTGGCGGTAGCCTTCCTCCAACCTCTGCGACTGGGAAAGCCGCTCCCACCCCCCTTCAGACCTTAATGGAAGAAGGGCACTATGGCCGATTTCCAGGGCGTACTGCTTCTGTCTCCCCCCTCCTCAGCAACAGCGGAGGCGAGCACCCCTCATTGGTGAACTTTAGTCTCGTAGCAAAGAATAAGCTTTTTAGCCCGTCAACAACTGTCGCCAGTAATGATTCATTCTCTGTCAACGCGCCGTAGTTGAAGGTGTAATATCGTCTTTTTAACACGAAATAGCACTTCGCATCAAACTACAGACTATATAGCTAACTTATAAAGTGTATTTTAGATACTATTTCATTTTAATTAAAAGCTTTAAATTAAAATTCTATATTATATTAGGTTTGGATTCAACCCAATGTACACTTATGATTTTATTCTTTGACAACTCGTCTAATAATAATTCCATCATCTAATATGAGCTGCAGCAAATAAATACCATTAGCTTTATTATCTAAATCTAACACTTGGTTAAACTCTCCAGTTATTTGATCAAAATGCTTCTCCATCAAAACCTGACCCTTTGCATCCACTAATCTTAATTTTAAGCTTATTTTTCTGGGTACTGGTAATTTTAACTGGAACTTATTAGAAGTTGGGTTAGGATAAAGCAATAAACTAGAAGCTAGCTTGCTTTCAACTATGCCAGTACAGGTAGTAACATTTATATTTTGAGATGTTGTAGCAGTACAACCATTCTCTGTATAAGAATAGGTGATAGCATGAGTACCTACACCAGCTACGACAGCATCAAAAATATTATTACTTACACCTGGACCTAAATAAGTACCTCCTGCAGGCTGGCCCCCAGTTAAAGTAAAGGCGGTATTTGTACTACAAACATTAGTTGTAAAAGGAGCTAGAGCTACAATGGGTTGGCTAGTAACCGTTACAATTATTTTAGCCCTTTCACTTTCACAATCATTAATCGTCTGTGTAACATAAAATTCTGTTTTGCCTACCATGGATGTATTTGGTGTAGGTATTATTGTTGAACCTGTTCCTCCAGTTGCAACTGCATACCATTTTAGATTTTCTCCTGTAGCTGTTAAAGGATTTGCTATAGTTCCTTGACAATAGTTAAGGTCATTAACTGATGGCATTGAAGGCAAAGGTTTTATAGTGGCAGTAATCGGTGTTCTTTGGCTCTCAACCGTTCCACTCACCACAGATACATAATAGGTAGTAGTTATATCTAAATTTGGAGTAATAAACTTTGAATTTGTAGCTAAAGTAATGGGAGTGCCTCCAATCTGAGTGGTGTACCAACGGTAGTTACCATCAACTGCTCCCTCTGCTTCTAAAGTTACGGAACCTGGACCACATCTACTGGCTCCCGTAGTTGTTACAATATTTTGTCCCTGTACAACATACACTGTATCTCTATAATCGGAAGCATCAGGAGCAATGACTGAGATATAACCTATTCTTTTGTCGGCAGTATTAACTTCAAAAGCAATTGGAACTTTTATAGAAGCTGATTGAGGCAAATCGACACCTCTATTGTTCTGGGAGAAAGTAATCCAATTACTACTATTGTCTGCAACCCATTCCATTGGCATATTGCCTATATTTTTAATTTCTAAAAAACTATCTTGAGTAGTATTAGAAACAAAAATGGTATCAGGAAGTTCTATAATAGGCTCTATCAGTCTATAGTTAGCTTTAACTACATAATCACCGTTCAGAGGAAGCGAAAGAGTTGTACTTGCAGGAGCATTTTGCATAGGTTTCCCAGATCTATCCGTCCAGTTTACAAATTCCCATTTACCGTATTGCAAAGGCGCGGTTATATTTAAATTTTGACCAGTACGATTAAAACTTCTAAAAATATGGCCCCTTCCGTCTTTACGAAAATTTTTATCTTCTCTATCCAAAGTAAAGTAAGGTGCCATCCAATCTTCAGAAGCAATAATTTCTATATTCGAAATAGAAGCAGGTTTTCGCATATAGTCATAATCAAGCTTAAATGTCAAGCTATCAATTTCTAGTTTAGCATCTCCTGCTTGTAAGTCCTGTTTTCGAATAGTAATATCCGCCCAAGCTGCTGGCTTTGAAAATATTGTTGAATTATCTCTTAAGTCCTGTAAAAGAAATTTTATTAAGGAATCAAAATCATCACTTGGTCTTGAGTTCTCAATTCTTTTTGAATTCATAAAGTAGACTGCTGACCATTCAATAAAACCTTTACTTCTTTCTGCATCTATATTATAATTGTTAAAAAAATAAATTTGACCATTTTTTTTAAGCTTTGAATAATGAGGATACTCTAATACAATTTCAATTTGGGGGTTAGAATTTGTATTTCCCCCAATGGCTTTGGCATTCACATATTCAATACTTAAATTATTTATTCTAATATCTTCCCTATCTTCAAAAAAAACCCCTCTTTCTACCATATTCATTTGCAAAGTTCCACCATTGTTTAAAATTTTTAACTCCTCTTTTGTTAAATTAAAAAAATTAGAAGTGGAACGGGCTGTTGCAGAACTATTATATTCATTAACAATTAAAGATGTTATTTTTCTAATTTCAGCCAAGTAAAAGCTCTTTATTTTATCAAATTGATCAGGAGAAAGAGTATGATCACTTCCGGTTACAGCTATTTCAACTATTGATTTATATAAATTTTCTAAATTTAAGTTCCCTTTATATTGCTGCAAAGTTCTATATTCATATGCCTTTGCCATAAAATAATGGTACTTCTTTAACCTAAATAATGCTTGTTGTTGTAAATCATCTAAGTATAACAATGTACGCTGATCCAAAGCCTGACTTCCTTGAGACACATCCTTATTTAGTAAATCAATAGCTAGAACACCACTAGACATTTCATTGCCTAATCTTTGAATGTTTTCATCACTTGACCTAAGTTCTTCAATTATATTTTGTTGCTTTTTATGCAAATCTTCAATCTTCTCGGTTATCTGAGCAATCCTTGGTTCTGATGCTCTTAACTGACCCAGAACTGCTTTAACTTCATTATCAGTTATACTTTGCTGCTTATTTGTAATATCTTTTAGTATGCCAAAAGTTTCTTTAAAAGGTTTGGATAACGTTTCCAAATTTTTAAACTTCTTGCCTGCATCTTCAAAACTTTTAATATCAGTTAATGGAAAAGCCTCTTTGTAAGCTTTGTTCCAAGCAGCGGCATTTTGGCTAGCTTTAGAATCTTTTTTTAACGTATTACTTATATCCTCACCTGCTTGAATTGCAATTTTTGCCGAACCTGATAAATCATTTGTATCAAATTGTGAAATCGCAGTTAAGCCTATCCCAACTGCACTAACTGCTGGAACAGGGACCAAAGTGGCTATCCTACCTACAGTTCCAACAATATCTCTCCATAAATTACTTCTACGCTTTTCTTCAACTGAGTTTTTTGCCCTATTAATTAATTCTGTTTCTAATTCAACTAAATCATTTTGAAGACTATCTAAATCTTTAGAATTATTACTTGCTTCGGCTTCTAACTTAGGGATATTTAGAACATACTTTTCAAAAGAAATTTTATCATCTTCTAATTGAGATATTTTTTCACTACGAGAGGCTTTCAAGGCACTTATTTTATCTTGGATGTTTTTAGAAGACTCTGTTATCCAATAATTTAAATATAAAATATTTAAAGCATGATCAATTTCTGTTTGGAATGCAGCCGCATTTACTTCAAAGGATAACATTGGAACCCATCCAGGAGGATTTCCAAAATAATCTAGATTATTCTCAATTTGTGAGATTATTTTATTTGCTTCCGATTGCAACTGTTCCAAATCTAACTTTTGGGAATCTTGCAATAAAATAAACTCATTAGAACTTATGTAATTATCAATTTCATTATAATAAATACTTAACCTTTCTTTTGCATATTGTGAAAACCCAAGAAAAAATGCATCATCAGTATATTTCTTAACTAATCTTATATAATTAGGGTGTAACCAAGAATACTCTTTTCCTAATTTATTGAAAGTCCCTTTACCTCCCTTATACTTATCAGGAATGTGAGCAGCTGTTTCAAATGCACCACCTAGCCCACCAGATCTATCAGAAAACTCAATTACATTTAATGTAGAATATAAATCTCCACCATCACCAGCATCTCCCGCTTTAGCTGTAACGCCCTTTTGTCCATCCCCTCCAATTTGTATAAATCTAACTTTTGGAGATGATTTAAATTCTTTTATATGTAAAGTAATATCACCAGCTTTAACTCCATCAATCCCTATGTCTGTTCCAGTCTGTGGACCAAGTGGCCTTTCTGGAGTTGTATTTATATATGCATCATTTTCAAATATTAATTCTCTAGCAAAGATTGTAACATTAGTTTGTGGTAACTTTAAATAGCTTTTCATTACTACACGTTCCGCATAAATCTTAAATTCTTTTATATCTTTATTGTCATTAAAATTATACAAGCTATTTTGATGTCCTTCTTCTATCACTATCTCCATACCAGTGATTTCCACTGACCTGGTTGTTCTTTGTTCATGATTAAAGTATTCTGTGCCACTTGTAATTGGATGATCCGAAATAACTCTGTATTCTTTTGAAGTTGGATCGGGGAAATTCTGACTATTCACTACTCCGAAGACAGTGTTTTCTAAAGGCAAAAATGGTTGAACCTGAAAATCAACTACCTGAGAATCAATTTGTTTATTTAAAGTCGCCTTAAAAGTGACTTTGAAAGAGCTAGTATCTGTTGTTGCAGGGGTAAATGTAAAGTAACCTATAGCGGGATCAAAGGTTAATGAACCTTTAGGAAGCTTATCTGCTGTAATACTTAGGTTAGCTTTGGGACCTAAAGTTTTTGAATATAAATAGAACCTAATACTTAATGTTTGCCATACTGTTTGGGGAGAAATTTTTCCTATCTCATATTTAAATAAAGAAGGGTCTACTTGGTTCTCTGAATATGGCTGCTGAAATCCATGTGCCACCAGATGATTGTTAGTTCTACTAGATCCTGAACTTATCTGTCCTAAATTAAAACTAATCCATACATCATTTATCTGATGTTGATTGGCTAAAGGTGTTAAGGTATTAGGATAAATTGCTTGGGATTTAGCATATTGACAATACAAGAAAGTCAATATAATTAGTAGCATAAACTTTTTCATCCTTATACTATTAAATATGAAAAAATTAAATTTTAATAATATAAAATACATACGCATTTATAGGACGTGTTTCGCTGCCACCCTCCGCTGCAATAATGGCCCCAGATGGAGGCGTGTTTTTTTGACCTATACCATTTCCTCCAACAACAACATTTCCACCCCAAGTATCAATTGTTGAGGCACCTTGCCAAGAATGGCTATGATCCCCACCTCCATGATTATGATTTTTAAAGACATCTGTTTGAATACTTCCTACATTTGAGCCAATATTACCACCTTCGTTACTAGCTGTCCTTGCTTCTTTATCTATATCTCTATTAGAATTGCCATCTACACCACGAAGAAATCTCCCTCTTAAATCAGGCAAATGAAAGGTCGTAGCATTGTCGCCCCTTCCCCACCCAGTCCCAATGATATTATATAAACCTGCATAGGTGGATCTACTAACCTGAGAACCATCACATAAAAGCCATCCAGTTGGAATTTTATTGATATCACCTGCAAATGCTAGGATTGTACCAATAGGCATCTGAGGACTATCAGAAACAATTTTCGCCGCAACTCTAGCATACGGAACACTCAGTAGCTGCTGAGCACCACCTAATGGCACATATTGGCTACCTTCTTGCAGTTCTATCTTTAACCAAAAGTTAGCAGAACCAAAATCAATTTCAGCAAAGGTTGGTGATGTACCTCCCGTTTTGGTACCTGCCCCAATTACCACCGTACAAATACCTAAACTATCTGTTTTGGTATTATGAGTTTCAATCCAAGCAGGGTTAGAATCAAATTGCCCTGCTTGTAAAGTAAAACGCAAATTTACGATTGAACCTTTTTTAAGAGAACCTGCAGCATCACGAACTACAGCTTGGTAATTGAAACCAGCAGGAACAACTTGAGCAATACTATGTGATATAGTAATTACAAAGACGAATAAAATGAGATAAAATGTTTTCATGTTTATTTACCTTTTGTTAATCAGTATTGTACCTATATAAGCATAATCAACTAATTAATACCCCTATTAATATTATATCTTATTTATAAAATATAATAATTATCACAAAATGTGAATTGGTATAAAAAGTGACAAATTAAAAGCTTAGCCCCTTTATCGTTATAAAATTATTTTAACACTTCTAATTACGATTCACCCTCTTTCAGCTTGATTGGCTGTATTGACTAAAGAATGTTATACATTAACATTACTTTTTGCAACTTTTATAATATAGTTTACACCAAAAATTAGCTATTCCTTTCGCTTTTTCCTTTAGGAACACTTAAGAGGTGATTCTTACTAGCTATGTAGAAATGTAGCAACTATGATAAATCAAAACAATACTCATTTTTTAGTAATTTTCTATAAATCAATCACTTACATAAAAAAACCTGTTGATACTTGATTTTAAGGCATGTTGAAAAATAAAGGATTAGTATCATTAATGAAGCAAAGCGGCAAATCAGCTGGCTTTCTTATCCACCGGTTCCCCACGTGGCGGTAGGCCTTGAGCTTATAAAAAAATCCCTCCACCTTATGAAGATCCTCATCGATCGAACTCCTACAGCCAATCCTTTTAGGAGGGGAGACCAAGATGGTCACGGTTTGGTAGTCATTCACCAGCTCCTGCGTTTGGGAGATGTCGGCCCACTGTCCCCCCTAAGGGCGATCTGCAAGCGGCTGTAGAACCAATAATCCACCGCCAGGTGGATTATTGGTTCTACAGCCGCTTACTGACCTGCCGAGGCAATCTTGCCCGGAGCACTTTTTTGGCTCGCCGACTGCTGGTAATCCCTGGGAAGTGCGCCTCCCTGTTCTCGCCTTTTCGGCAACGGTGGGGTGAGTAGCCCTATTGGTAGTCCTTAGTCTTTTAGCGACTAATAAGCTTTCTAGTCTGTCAACAACTTTCGCCAGCAAGGATTCGCTTTCCGTTACTACGCCTTAGACCTATTCTCGACGGGCCTCTTCTCCTAGGCGTTGCTTCTTGGCAGCTCCCGCACGGGCATGATCACAAACTCCTGAACGCGCCAATTTAGGTCGGATATTTCTTCGGACAGCTTTTCCAGCCGTTGGGTTAAATTCACCTCGTCCTGGATCACTACAAAAGCTTCCCCCTGGTAAATATGGCCTTCCTCCCGCAGCCGAAACATATGTTCTTTGATCCAGGGCTGATGCGTTAACTTATGCTCAATCTCTAAAAGCAGCGGATCTGTTTTTTGATCGTCTACGTTCTTGGGCACCTGGTTCATGAGCGCGAAAACCGCTTGTTTCAGGTTGGTGTACCCATCCTTGATGATGTCCAGGGATATGATGAGTGCCGCCACCGAATCGGCCCACCACCACCCCATCCCAATCCCGATGATGCCCGGGATAGCGGCGGCCCCGGTCATCCAGTCGGCTTTGTTCATGTCGGCATCGGTGTAGAGGTTCTTCTCGTGGAGTTTCTTGGCCAAGGGCAACTTAAGGCGTCCCAGCACCATGGCGGGAACGGTGCTATACACCATGGCCGCCATCATGAGGTACCCTAACCATATCTCGTGCCCGAAAATAACCTTGATGCCAATGGTAGGATGCTCCTGCTTGATCAACGTAGCGCTGGAATCATAAATCAGGAAAGCCCCTACAGAGAACAAGGCCAGGGCACTGCACAAATAGGCAATACTCACCACCCGATGATAGCCATAAGGAAAATCCTTGTTCGGTTTTTTGTGGAATATGCGGGAAGCGATCAGAAACGAAACCGATGGGGTTAAACTGAGCAGATCCTCGAAATACGCGGTTTTCATGGCCTGGGAATTGCCCATGGTCAGGTACACCACCAGGGCGGTAGAGATCAGGTAGGCAACCGTGATCCACTCCAGTTTCTTGGCCTTTTTGAAAACCGGCTGCAGTTCCTCTGGATACTCAAATCTGCTGATGGTTTTCATGGCTGCAAACTATTTTGGAGGTAGGCTTGCTGCTGGTGCAGGAATTTTTCCAACTTCACGGTGAAGGCATTCTCCCCTTTGATAACACAGAGTACGTGTTTCTTTTTGGCTACCTCGGCAAAGGGCCGGGTAAAGGAGATTTTCTGTTTCCAGGGAGTATCATCGGTGACGCCCGCCATGACCAGGTGCAGCTCGTTTTTCTCCAGGCGCTCCATCAGGTTCTGCTCGGTGTCGTTCTGCCATTCAATGGTCGCGTTGAGGCTTTTTGCGAACGCTTTCACCAAATCGGCCTCAATCCCGGTAGGTCCCTGCGGGCCTTTCACCACCCAGGGCGGGTTTTCAGAATAACCTACTTTGAGGGTTCCGTTGGTGACTTGTTCCAGGGTTTTCTCCGGGTCTTTGGGGAAGTCTTGGCAACCGAAGGTTAGGGAAAAAAGAAAGAATAGGGCAAAAAGGAAAGGCCATCCAGTATTCCTTTTTTGGATCATTTTAGAAGAAGCAGGCGTTTTTCCCAATTCTACAGGAGTTTAGGTTGTTTGAATTTAAGCATTTTGTTTAAACTGCTGGTAGTACGAGGCGTTTGGGGTTTGGTTGATTTGGGTTTCTTTTTGATGAGTTTAGGAGGGTTTCCTTGAGGTGAATTGGCTTTGTTTTTCGCCCTCCGTTCAGTCCCAGTTGTTGGTGTGTCCCCGTTGTTGGTGTTCTAACCAACGACTTAAATAGCGCCTCCCACATGCCAATTCCCCTTATCGATACCTCCAAATCTAAGGTTCCTAAGCGCACGTCCCCCTTTGAGGGGGTAGGGGGATGATCACTTCTGCTGGTCTTCTTTATTGTTTTTACTTCCTACTGTCGTCCTACCAAGCCTCGGGGCTGAAGCCGCGGTCTGCTGGGGTTTGTCACTTTTCTCCTTGATGAGAAAAGTAACCAAAAGAATCAAGAAGAAAAGAAACTCGCTGACGCTCAGACAGTCTTTTCTTCACCCCTTCGTACCACCACGCTGCCGTCCTCTGTTTCATAGTAGACGTAGGCTACTGCCAATAGAACCGTACATGCGTGCGCCCAATCGGAACTGGGCTACGCATGCGGCCCAGTTCCGATTGGGCGCATGATCCAGAGTACTGTTTGAGCCTTTAAAATGCCTTCTTTTCTTCCCAATGGTTAAAGTTTCTAATTTGGAACTACCATGACCTGAAGTTTACAACTTCAGTGAAACGCGAGCTTCAATAGGACGAGTGCTTTAAAGCCATTTTCCTGAAATCAGCCATAAAACCAATTCCAAATGGAAGAACCTCTACCCTTTCTAAGTTGAACTCAAAAATTACTCAAGGCTTGGCTATATACACTCATAAACCAGAAAGCCATAACCTTCCCTTATTAGGGAAAGCTACGGCTTTAAGGGTGCTTGAACCAGATTCTTAGCGGAGGCCGGCGCGTTTGGCGGCTAGTTTTACAGAAAGCACAGCAAAGGAGATCACGCTGAGGGTGCTCACGGGCATCAGGATGGCGGAGACGATGGGGGTGAATTCGCCCATGACGGCCATGGTCAACCCGATGATGTTATAGATGAAGGATACTCCGAAGGCGGCTAAAATCAGCCGCAAGCTGGTTTGGGAGAACCGGATGTACCGGGCCAGTTGGTTTAATTGCTTCGCGTCCAGAATACCGTCACAGGACGGGGAGAAACCGGTTACGTTATCGGTGAGGGCCAGGCCAACGTCGCTTTGGCGCAGGGCTCCGGCATCGTTCAGGCCATCGCCTACCATGATGGGTGATTGGCCTTTTTCCTTGAGCGAAGTGATGTACTCCAGCTTCTGCATTGGCGATTGGTTAAACCGCAGTTCGGCTTGGGGCCCAAAAAGTTCGCGTAGGCGTGGGGCCTCGCTGTCGTTGTCGCCGGAGAGCACGGCCAGCTTTTTGGTTTTAGCCAACTCCTGCACCAAGGCCTCCAGCCCTTTCCTGTACACGTTCTGGAACACGTAATACCCGCGCACCTGTCCGTCAAGGGAAATGAACACACGCGTTTGCTTTGTGGATTGCCCTTCTTCCGGCTTCGCAGAAACCCAAGCGGCAGAACCCACTTTCACCAGCGTATCGCCTACTACCCCTTCCAGACCGGCCCCGGTTTTCTCAAGGAAATTGAGAACGGGCTGTGGTTTTCCTTGTAGGTGGCCGTACAACCGTTGGCTTAAAGGGTGTGTGGAATGTTTCAGGACGGAGCGCACTAGTTGCTCTTCACTAGGAGACAAGGCATGGCCCACGAAGGAGATTTCAGCCGAGCTGGGCTCAGTTAAGGTCCCCGTTTTGTCAAATACCACGGTGTCTGCTTTGGCTAAAGCCTCTACCACGCCGCTGTTCTTGAGGTAAAACTTCTGCTTCCCGAAAATCCGGAGGGTGGCGCCTAGCGTGAAGGGCGTAGCCAAAGACAAGGCACACGGACAGGCAATCACCAGCACCGAGGTGAAGGCTTTCAGGGCCATGTCTGTGTCGCGCGGAATCCAGTACCAAATGGCGCAGGCGGCAATCAGCAGAGTCACAATCAGGAACGGTTTGCCTACGGCGTTGGCATAATTCTCTATGGTCTGCTTTTCGTCTTTCTTGAAATTGACGTGGTTCCAGAGTTGGGTCAGGTAGCCCTGCGATACCTCTTTCACCACCTCCAGCTCAATGCCTTCGCCCAACTGCCTTCCGCCCGCGTAGATGACCTCACCCGCCACCCGCGCCACCGGCACCGATTCGCCCGTCACGAAGCTATAGTCAATGTTGGCAGTACCGCGCAGCAGAATAGAATCGGCGGGGATGAGTTCCTGGTTGCGCACCAGAATGCGTTGGCCCTTCTGCAGCTCTTTCACCGAAGTAGGGGTTTCTTGCCCGTTTTTCAGAACCGACACCGAAATGGGGAAATACGAGGTGTATTCCCGGTCGAAGGCTAGGGAGTCATAGGTGCGACGCTGCACGTACTTGCCAATCAGCATGAAGAACACCAAACCGGTAAACGAATCCAGGAAGCCCGGACCTCGGCCAGTAGCAATATCATAGATGCTCACGCTGAACAAAGACAGCAACCCGATGGCAATGGGCAAATCCAGATTGATCATGCGCTGTTGTAAGCCCTGCCAGGCACTGGTGAAAAAGCCTCGGGCACTGTACAGAAACACCGGCAACGCCAAAAGCACATTCAGCCAGCCAAAAAACCGCCCGAACTGGTGCTGCAATCCCCCGAAATATTCCGGGAAACTCAGCAGCATCACATTGCTGAAACAGAAGGCTGCCAAGCCCAACTTATAGTAAATGGATCGGTCTTTCTTGGGGGCCGGTGCCTCCATGTCGGCAAGGGTGATCTGGGGCTCGTACCCGATGTGGGCCATCAATTCCACCACCTGGGCCAGCGTGGTTACCTCGTGCTCAAAGGTCACGGCGGCTTCTTTGCGCAGGAAATTCACGTGGACATCGGTGACACCGGCGTTAAGTCGGTTCAGGTTTTCCAGGAGCCAAATACAGGAACTGCAGTGCATCTGCGGAATATGGAACGTGATTTTGCTGACCTTGTCGTTCTGAAAATCCAAGAGCTGCTGCTGCACCTTGGCATCGTTCAGGTACACGAATCGCGCCGAGGCGACGGGATCTTTCACCGAGATGCCGGGGCGGTTATCTAAGGTGTAATAGGTGCAGAGATCGTTCTCGGCCAGCAGCTCATAGACTACCTTGCAGCCTTCGCAGCAGAACTCCTTATCGTCAAAGGAAATGGGCGTGCCAGCGCATTCATCGCCGCAGTGGTAACAGGTATGGACGTCGGTCTCTAGATGTGCGGTCTGGAGCATAGCCTTTTCATTTAAGTCTACCACAAAAGTACCGCCCCCGCTCCCCGAAGAACATGACAAAAATCACCCATTCTGTTGACCCTTCTCATGCGGGGTGCGCCCGCGTTTACCGAATTTTGTGGTACAAGCAACCTAGAAGCGGGCGCTAGTCCTGAGTTCTGAGTCTGGAGTTCAGAGTTTGAAGAACGATAGATTCAGGTACAATAGAAGGCCCTTTTGGGGTTCTTTTTCAGAAAACAGCCCCAAAAGAGAAGTAGATACCTCCCATTGAAACGTAGATATAACTGTAGAACAAACTCAGGACTCAGAACTCAAGACTCAGAACTCAGAACTAAATGAAAACCATGCGTTCCCATACCCTTACTTTCGTAACATTAGCTGCTCTTTTCCTATGGGCGGGCTTGATAATCGGGATTTCCTTTATTGAGGCACCCGTGAAGTTCACCGCACCCGGCATTACCCTGGCCCTGGGGCTGGGCATCGGCCGATTGGTGTTTGGGGTGATGAACAAGGTGGAGATTGCCTTTTGCGCGATAGCCATTTTGGGGTTGCTTTTCAACCATGCTACTAAGAAAGAATGGACCTTACTGGGGATCATCACAGTGGTATTGCTAGTACAAACTTTCTGGTTGCTTCCTGCTTTAGACGTGCGGGCACTTTCCATCATCAAGGGGCAGAACCCACCGGCTAGTTCCTTGCACTTTGTCTACGTGGCGTTGGAGTTCCTGAAATTCGGGTTGTTGCTAACTACCGCGGCCTTCGTGCACAAAGCGACCGTAGTGGTCAAACACGCCGAACGCCTGCGCATCCACCGCATCCAGGAATTAGTGTCCTGAGAAGTTTTTACCACCAGTTTTTCTTTCCCTTAAAAACCGAATCATGACACTGTCCGCCACTTCTATAAGCCCTTTATCTCCTGACCCAAGCCAAATTTCTCAAACTGAAGGACTTTCTGATTATATCTTCCCGCTGGAAGATCTGGCAAGTCAAATCAGCTACACAACAGACCGGTTTCAGAGCAAGATTCTGTTAGACCATGCCGGTCAGAAAACCATACTGTTTGCGTTTGCCCAGGGCCAGGAACTCAAAACCCACACCACCCCGACAGATGCCTTGCTGCTGGTTTTGGAAGGTGAATGTGCTTTCCTGTTCCCTCAGGACGAAAAGGAACAAACCCTGAAGGCAGGCCAGATCATCCGGATTCCGGCGCAGGTGCAGCACGCCCTGAAGGCCATTTCTGATTTCAAGATGGTGCTGATTAAATAGGATAGACATCCGTTGTTACTGAACTAGGAGTTTGATTTGAGGCTGTTTCAAGGAAAATAGCCCTAAATCAAACCTCTTTCCTTTTCCAGGAAGTTTTGTTCTTACTGGTTGTGGCGAAGGCTTTACCAGCTAACAAGATTACGGCTTTTACGAGGAGTTGGAAGGGAGTAAACTTGCGGCATCTAGAATAAATACCTAATTATCAACCGCTAACCAACCCATCTTTTCTAAGCGCGTTAGCCAAAGGGACCTTTGTGACGCTAACAGGCTTTAAGCCAAGATAGAACAAGATGAAAAAAGCACTTAAATACACGCTACTGTTCTTGCTTCTCATAGTAGTAGTGGCGGGCGTGGTGGTGGCTACCACGCCAACCCGTAAGCTGATTTCCCTGGTGGCTCCGGAGATTGACAACATCCGGATAACCGATACGCGCATTGGGGAAGAGACTGCTACCATGAACGTGCTCATGGACGTGAAACCCTCCTTCCTTTCTACCTTCGTGGACAGCATCGATTACAAATTCAAGCTCTTCAATAAAACCGTGGCGCAGGGCCAGAAGAGCTTTGAACGCGACGCAAACCAGGGAAAGCAGGTGATCAAGTTTCCCATGTCCATGAACCACAACAAAACCCGCGAACTGGTACGACGACAGGTGAAGGAAGGGGAAAAAGTGCAGGTCTTCCTCAAGGCGTTCAGTGATATTCCGTTGCTGGGCAGAAAGAAATTCGATATTCAGGAAAACGTAGACATCATCATTCCGGCGGTACCGGGGGCCAAGGTCACCAACCTCAAAATCACGGATTTGGGACTGGATGAGATGGAGATGGTTATGACCATGGAACTGGACAACCCCAACGAGTTTGACTTCTACATCCGGGACATGAAAATGACCCTCAACTTCCCCGATAAGATGAGTTCGGTGGGTGGCACGGTCAAAGATTACCTGGTGAAAGCCCGCAGTGTCACGCCTATTGATATCAAAGCGGTCTCAGATGTGAAGAAACCTTTGAAGACCACCTTCAAAACCCTCACCGGCGACCACGTCTGGAACTACAGCATGAAATCTTACATGGTGCTGGAACCCAAAAGCGACGTGGTGGGCACCATCCACATGGATGCCGTGAAAACCGGCGAGATCAACGTAGTGCGGCAGCTCAAAAAGATTAAAGAAACCAAAAAGGCCGAGAAGAAAGTTGAGAAAGTTGAGAAAGCGGAAAAGAAGGCTGAGAAAAAGCGAGAGAAAGAAGAAAAGAAAGAAACCCGCTGAGGTTGGTTTTGGGCTTGTTTTCAGGAAAACGGGGCTAAAATAGATTTACTCCGCTACTTCCAGTTTGTACCCCCGGCCGTGCACGGTGGTGATCTTCACCGATGAATCTGGTTGCAGGTATTTGCGGAGGCGGGAGATGAACACATCCAGGCTTCGGCCCACAAAGTAGCCATCGTCTTGCCAGAGGCGCTGTAAAATCTCTTCGCGCCGAAGCAACTGGTGCGGGTGCTGAACAAATAGCCGAAGCAATTCGGCCTCGCGGTCGGTGAGGGTGTGGGTTTGTCCGGCTACGTGCAGCAGCAGGTTCTTGAACTCCAGGGTTGACGTTCCAAAGGAAAGAACATCAGCGTTTTGGGGGGCTTTTTCAGAAACGGGCTCCAAAGGCCGGGTGGTGCGGCGAAGGATGGCTTTCACGCGGTACACCAACTCCTCCAGCCCGAAAGGTTTCACCAGGTAGTCGTCACAGCCCAGCTCGAACCCCTGCAACCGATCAGCCTTCAAGGCTTTGGCCGTCAAAAACATGAACGGGACAGGCAGGTTTTGTTTCCGGATCTCCTGGGCCAGCGAGAAACCATCCAACTTGGGCAGCATCACATCCAGCACGCACAGATCAAAAGAGGTATGTTCCAGGGCTGCCAACCCTGCCTCTCCATCGGGGCAGAGGGTGACTTGGTAGCCCGCGCTTTCCAGGCTGTCTTGCAACAGGAACCCCAAGCTTGGGTCATCTTCTACAATGAGAATGTGCGCCATACCGCTAAGGTACCACAATAAAGTCTGCGATGTTTTTTTCCTGTCCGTTCACGATGAGCGAGACGCGGTGGGCTCCCGGGTAAAATTTGCGGGTGGTGATGGGCTTGAAACTCTGCCGCCGGGCAACCGTGATTTCCTCCTGAGGAGGGTATACCCGTTCACTTATCTTGAACACCTTACGGGCGAGCGATTGGTTGGCTTTCTGGTAGTACACGCCATACTCTAGCCGAACTTTCTGCGGTTCTGAAGCGATGTTTTTCAAGACAAACGAAAAGTGCAGGTCTTTTCCCATCGGCACCTGAGGTGTCAGAACCTTGAAATTGGTTAAAGCCAGCGGGGCGTCCCCCTCAAACCCGAAATACCGCAGCACCTCGGTATGGCCTTGCTTGAGCAAGGTGCGGCAGCCGTGTTTCACCACCCAATCGGTCTCGGGGCAGCAGCCTTTCCATTTCGCCAGCAGTTCCAGTACCAGGTTGGGGTGGTCTTTGGAGATGTCGTTAAGGTTATTGGCCACACTGCGGCGCACAAATTCAGAAGGATCGGCCTTGAGGTTCTCCAAGATAGGCAATAACGGCGAGGGGTCACGTTTCAGGAACGGCAAAGCCATGGCCCAAGGCAACCGGAGTCGGGATCCCTCACTTGCAAACCGCCGAACCGATGGGTGCTCATGCGTAGACCAGGCCAACATCTGCGCCATCATTTGGACAGGATACCTCAAAAGGAAAGGCCGTACGGCAAACTCACAGCTGATGAACTGGGTAATCTTTTCCATGGCCTCCACCGAGGTTTCCAGATCATCTAGCCCGTATTGCTCCACATAATCAGGGAAGAAAAGAAACTCAATGTGCTGCACCGGAAACCGGTCGTCCTGTAGTTGCCTAATGGTTTGCAGAATCAACTGAACGGCGGCCGGAAAATGGTTTGGCAGGAAATGGTGCAGCACCTGGGTTGTATGCCGCATGCGCTCCTTCAGTTCCTTTTTTCCCAATTCATCGGTAAAAATTAGGTCAAGGAACTCCCCTTTCTCAAAGGTGGGCAGCACCCGGCTCAGGACATCTGTGAAACGGTCAAAAAATTGAGTAGAATAGACGTCTTTCAGTAGGGTGCTCATGCAAAAAGTGCTTGGTGCGTTTAAAGCCCAATTTCTGGAAAAGCCATCAAAAACCCTCCATTCTTCTTGGGTGGTCCTAAAAAGAAAGAGCGCCCAAGAAGTTTGTCTCAGGGCGCTCTTCGATAGGTGTTTCTCCTTCGGGCTTAGTTATTCAAGGATTCAAACCAAGGCAGAACCTCCAGCATCATGGGTTCAATGGAGGTGCGGTGCATGCCACCTTCAATGGGGAAGAATTCTACGTTGGTGGCACCGACTGCCCTGAACTGGTTGTAGGTGGTCACCGAGGTCTGGAAGAAAACGGCTTCGTCTTCGGTGCCGTGGTACAACCGGGTGGGACTGGTGGGTTTCCAGTCCAGGAGGCTGTTGTTGGTGAGCGCCTGCTTAAGGGTAGTCTCCCCCGTGGGATTGCTCAGGTTCGCGTAAAACGTAGGAGTGAACAGGTCTGTCACCGTTGTAGTCAGTTGGGCATTGATTTCCTCCCGGTCTTTGGTGCCATCCAACAAGCCCGGCATCCGGTCGGCGTACGGTTGCTGAAAGAAATCGGTGTAGGGGCGGTTCCAGCCATAGGTAACGTTGTAGCTATTCAGGATCAGGGGTAGGAAAGACGGCTCTGCGTACGTAGTGGTGGAGGCAATACCAGTGAGCATGCCCGTTAAGTCATAGCCCCCGGCCCCGGCGGCCACGGCGGTGAGGTCCAGATCATGGCTAGGGTCCGATTCTATCTCCTTCTGAGCCGCCAACGTGACGTATCCGCCTTCTGAATAGCCCAGCAGAAACAGATTGTCGTTGGTGTCTATGGCTTCCTGATTCAGGTAGAACTTGGCAGCTTTCAGCATATCCACTACGGCCGCCGCCGAATGCTCTTCGTCATAGTACGGGTGCACGATGTCCTTTGAAACGCCGTACCCAATGAAGTCAGGAATCACGGTGATGTACCCCACCGAGGCGATTAACTCAAACCCGGTAAAACTGTTGGGGAAATTGGAGGGTGCATCGTCATCGTCGAACATGGTTCCGTGCTGCGCGCTCACCAAGGCCGGAGCCGACGGGGTGTTCGCCGGAATACACAGCAACCCCGAGGCCTGTATCTGGCTCCCTTTGTAGGTGGTGTTGTACACGAACCTGAACACCTCTATGTCATAGTCAATGACGGGAACGAACTCAGTAAACCCGGCCGCAACCGCCAAGGTTTGCAAGGCTGTCCTGGGCACTTGGGCGATGGAGGTGGCCGAAACGAAGTACTGGTTCTCGTCGGGCTGCGGATCATCGTCTGAGGAATCACAACTACTGAATATAAATAGGGCTACTGCCACCCACTCCCACTTTAGTAAGTTCTTTTTCATGGTTGTTCCTTTTTTTGATAAAACGGGCTGAATCCTGTTTTAGGATACACCTATGAAAATCAAGGTATTAAATAAATAACTTTATTAAAACACAATATTTTCTTTAATGTTTAATAAAGACAAAAGGGGGAGTTGATGGTTTCTTCTGCTGATTTTGTTTCATGGCTTGATAATTACCATGGTTCAAGTCTACGACTTGGACCTACCAAGACCTGAAGTTTGCAACTTCAGTGAGGCGACAGCCTCAAAACAACTCTTATAGGGCGAGGTGCTGCCCCGCCTCCGTTGTTGGTGTTCTCACCAACGACCATGACTGCCTCTCAGGTTTGCTATAAGCCTTTACCTTCCAATCTCGTCCTACCAAGCCTCAGAGCTGAAGTCGCGGTCTGCCCGCGTTTGTCACTTTTCTCCTTGATGAGAAAAGTAACCAAAAGAATCAAGAAGAAAAGAAACTCGCTGACGCTCAGACAGTCTTTTCTTCACCCGTTTGTAACACCTGGTGACTGCCTTATGTTGCATCGCCCACGTAGGCCATTGCTTTTGGAAACGTTACTACTTACCACTTCCAAAGGGCTGGGTACGCAAGCCCCCAGCCCCTTAGAAGTGGTATGAAATAGGTTGGTAATTGAGCAATTACAAAGCCTTCCTTAGCTGCGCAGAGTTTTAAATAAAATTTAAACAACTAGAAAGGGTTTCCGGGCAGTTTTCGTGAAAACAAGCTGAATACGGATTTTATACCTAAACATATTTCTTTTCTGAGAATAGTTGGTGTAAGGTTGCAAAATCATGGCTGATGGGCCTAGATAACAATTAGTTAACATAAGCCAGCTAATGGTAACAATTCCTTCATATCTCTTTGAAAGAGAAAAAGTAAATTAGTTATCCAAATGGAAGGCTTATGAAAGTGGTGCAGCTACATACTTTATTGACAGACCTGGAGCCTCTTATGACGGAGGTGCAGGTCTTGGCGGGCGGATATTTTACGGAGGAACAGACCATCTTCTGTGAGCGGATGGAGCGGTTGGGCGTGCCCTCGGTGCAACAGGCGGTGGAGTTTTATTCCACAGAGAAAGACCACGTGATTGCAATACATTACGCGCGTCGCCTGGACCTGCAGAAGTCTATCTGCGCCATTGACTATTTCCCCGAACACAGCCCCAAAGAGGTGATTAAAGTCTCTGATAAAATTCTGGGTGCGCTGAAGAAATAAGGGCTTTCCTGAAAACGGCCCCGAAACTTACTGCCTAGTTCACCGGTAACAACAGCCGGAAACAGGTTCCCTGCTGCTCCATGCTCTCTACCGTCACCTGTCCGTGGTGGGCATCCATGATCGCTTTTACGTAACTCAGGCCCAGCCCGAAGCCTTTCACGTTGTGCACATTTCCCTGAGGCACACGGTAAAACTTATCGAACAGAAATTTCTGGAACTCCTGCTTTATCCCGATGCCCCGGTCCCGGATGCTGATCAGGACGCCTTGCTCGGTGTCTTGGGTAGTAACCTCAATCTCGGGGGCTTGGGTGGAGTATTTCTCGGCGTTATCCAGCAAACTGTAAAGAGCATTAGCAACATGCAGGCCATCGGCGTGGATCAGGGGCTGGGTAGCTTGCAGGTTTAAGCGTAAATGGCCGGCGCGTTGCTGTAGACGGGGCGTAAGGGTTTGGCCGGTCTCCTGCAGAAGCGCGTGCAAATCAACCGTTTCTTTCTTCAGGGCCAGTTCCTGCCGCTCCAGAGTAGCCATTTGCAGCACTCGTTCTACCTGCGCCCGCAGTCGCTCATTCTCTGAGTGGATGAGGTCGTGGTAGCGGGTAAGCCGGTCTGGGGAAAGGGTTTCTGAGCGTTTGCGCAGCACCTCGCTGGCTAACCCGATGTTAGTGATCGGCGTCTGAAGTTCGTGGGTGAGGTTGTTGATGAAATCGGTTTTAAGTTCAGAGAGGCGTTTTTCGCGCAGAATCTGGCTCAGGGTATAGGCGAAGAACAGCACTACCACCAGCAGCGTGCCTGTAGAGTACCACCAGAATTCCATCTCCTTCAAAATAAACGAGGTTTTGCCGGGGAATACTACCGCCAGGTTATACAAGGGCACCGATCCTGCTTTTTCATGCCGAATCGCTGGGGTCTCGCCAGCAATTGCTTTCTGCTGCGGGGCAGCGATGTACTGCCCGAACATAAGCGTATCATCCAGGCTGTTGTACAACCCAAACTCGTACTTTTCCTGCAAATTTCGTTGGGCTAATTCCTGCGCTAGAAGTTGGGCGGTCTCAGTTGGGTCTACGTTGGCCTGCAACTCGGCTACGAAAAAATTGGAGGCCACTTGTTGCACCGGCTTAGCGGAGGTTTTTAAATCTCTCCCGCTTTTGGCCAGCAGTTGGTCAGACACGTTGGTGAGCGCCACCTGGACCGTGTGGTTGAACGCCCTTTCCTGAGCATTGTACGCCTTGTTCAGCCACACCAACTGCACACTCAGCAGCGCCACCAATGACACACACGCCAGCACCAGAATAATTTGAATCTTTTGACGGCTCATGGCTCTAAAGTACAGAATTTCTGCGTCAGGTTCTGATCATTAACATCTCATTAACATTCCTATTTTAATACTAGTCTGTTAATCAGTATTTTAATTGACTTAAACCGTTTTTCAGTAAAACAATGGT
>NZ_RJJD01000022.1 GCF_003721515.1 Rufibacter latericius | reverse complement strand
TCCCATGCCGGAACTTCAACTGCCTTCCCGTGGTTACCGCTCAGTGTCCGGCAGGGACGCCCCTGAAAGTGGAGCCCTCAAGAAAATATTTCCGTTTGGGAACTCCCTCATCCTGAATGCAGTTACTCCTAGGCCACGGCAGGGAACACATGAATTCCTTTCATTTCAGTGGGCAGGCCTTGTTTCTCCGAAGAGTTTGCCTACCTTTGCAGCCCGCTCGGCAGGAGGGGGAAGACGGACCAGGGCAACCTGGTAGGAACGGGAAGAAGGGAAAAAAGTTTTCCTCATCTCTTGCGGATTCGGAAGTTCTCCTTACCTTTGCACTCCCTTCCGAGA
>NZ_RJJD01000021.1 GCF_003721515.1 Rufibacter latericius | reverse complement strand
CACGCGGGAGAGTAGGTAGCCGCCAACCCCACCTTAAGTCGCCCCACCCTCCGAAAGGACGGTGGGGCGATCGGCGTTTTAAGAAGGAACGGAGGGAGAGGGTTAGGGTGGGTTGCCGGGAATGGGGCCGTATAGTGTTTTTGGTTTATAAAGGTTGCTTGGAAACCTAGTTACCGTTTTTAAGAAAAGGTTACTAAAAAGGTTTTCTAACAACTCGAACCTTTCTCATTTACCTCCCTTTCTGAGAATCTTCTCTTAATTTTCATTCAAGATTTTCCCACGTTTCCTTTTCTGTTCAGATTATCATCTTAGAATTTCTGAACTCCTCTTCTCCCAGACGTTCTTCTGCATCCTTCAACTGTTAGCTTACTGTTTCAACTTTTTAAAAATTAGGGAGTTCATCGGTGTACTGTACCTTTATTTAAGTCTAATTTAAAACCCTCCCTAACATCTGTTCTTCCTCTATTTAAATTTCCCCTTAATCTGGTCCGTTTTAACCTTATATCTACAGGCTCTTATTTTATCTGAAAAAAAACTATTTAAATTACAATAGTAAGGCAACCCTTTTTAGAAATGGAACGTGATGGGTACGCAAAATCGGAATCAGTGATAGGTACGGATAGCAAATTACTTGTAGAGATTGTGCAAGGTTGTTTAGTAAATAACCGGGAAGCACAAAGAAAGCTTTACCAGCATTTCTATGGGTATGCTATGAGTGTCTGTGTCCGATATTCTAAAGATGCCGAAGAAGCCAGAGAAGTTTTGAATGACGGTTTTATGAAGGTTTTTACAAAACTGAAGCAATATGATCAAAACAAGCCCTTTAAAGGTTGGTTGCGCCGCATCATGATTAATACAGCATTGGATAATTACCGCCACAATTTAAAGCATTACCACTCCGCCGATCTTGAAACTGCTCCCCCCGTTGCTGATACCTCTGATGTTGTAAGTGATCTGAATTACGAATACCTCATGGAGCTTATTCAGCAACTGTCTCCCGCTTATAGAACCGTTTTCAATTTATACGTCATTGATGGGTACACCCATGAAGAGATAGCAGAGATGCTAAACATATCCTCCGGAACCTCAAAATCAAACCTTTCCAAAGCACGGGCTAATTTGAGAGAGGTCCTAAAAAAAAATAGAGTAGATGAACTTGAACAATATATCTGACGAAGAACTGGACCGCCTTTTCAAGGCCTCTGCAGACAACTTCGATCCACCTTTTGATCCGGAAGCTTGGGAAGCCATGGACAGGAAGTTGGAACAGGTGCACGTGCGTTCTAAATGGCTCAAGGGTTCAACTCTTCTGCTTTGCTTGATCTTATTTATTGGATTTTTTACCCTTTACCCTTTTGATGAAAAACCTGAGAATGATTTTGTAGTTGTAAATAAAAAAGAAGTAGGGGAACAACCCAACCGTGAAAACGTGCTTCGAGGCCGGAATGAGAAAAACAGGCCTAAAACAGAAATAGCCCCTTCTCAGGCCCAAAACGATGCTAAGGAGAATTCTTCCGTAATAAGTAGCGCTTCTGAAGAGAAAGCTAATAAGGATAAATCTGTTGCGAAAGCTAAGGTTGGCGATGAGACCAATACTATTGAATCAAGCTCTTCCCACCTGAATCGGGAAACAAGGGAAAGGGAGGTACCTAAAAAGGTATTTATTCTTCCTAAACCAAACTCGGGAGTATTAGCTACTAAAAGGAGAGATAAACCATCCACTGTAAAAGACTTTTCTTCGAGTCCTGAGGAAATACAAGGGGAAGGAGCATTTAAGGAAGAATCGAAAGCTGCTATTGTAGATAACCGTACCAGTGTAAGAAATGAACTCTCATTGTTGGAATACAGAGGTGAACTTAGGTTAGAGCCGATGCCGGGAAAAGTTTTGGAACCAGTACTAGTGGCTGTGCACGAAGACAAAATAGTTGAGCACCAGATTAACCCGGAGCAGGGCACTTTCGAAAAAGGGAACAGCGCTGCTTTTATGAGATCCATTCAGTTAGCTGTGGCTGTAGCCCCTGATGTAACTACGGTTAAATTCAGAGACCCTGAGGCTTTGAGTATGAATGCGGGACTGGTGGTAGGATTACCACTTACCAACAGGTTGAGCTTAGTAACCGGAGTAGTTTGGGCAAACAAAGTATATAGTGCCCGGCCCCAAGATTATTATTTTTCTAACGGATATACCTACACCTCTCCCGTAGACGCTACCTGTAAGGTGTTGGACATCCCCATCAACATTCAGTACAAAATAGTAGAATCAGGACGAAACAGTTTTTCAGTTCAGGCCGGGCTTTCTAGTTACATAATGCTCCATGAAGAATACAGTTCAGTTGCTAGTGGCTATGGCTCATACCCTTATCATAAGGAAATAAGTTACCAGAACCAACACTGGTTTAAAGTGCAGAATGTGTCTCTGGTGTATACCAGGGCAATATCACCTTTGTTCTCTCTGGGAATGGAGCCGTTCGTGAAGATTCCTTATGCTGGTATAGGGGATGGAAAAGTGAAGTTAACAAGTGCCGGAGTTTTCTTTACGGCAGGCTATACGATCAAGCTTAAACCATAGAATTATCCAGAATGATCTTCTTAGCAGCACACGTCAAAAGTGCTGGGTGGTATGTTTTTGCCTTTACTTTCCAAACGATTGTGTCACTAAACCTTAACATTAACCTTATGAAAACCAGAGACAAAATTTTCCGGCTGGCTGTGGGCCTATTCTTTACCCTTTCCTTTGTGATGAGCAGTTGCAGCAGCGATGATGACGGAGATCAACCCAGCAATATCGTTCAATTGCAGAATTCTACCCTGACATCAGATCAGGAGGAGGTTCCCAACGGTTCTACCGCTACCGGTACTTTTACAGGAACTTACGACCGGAATACAAAGATCATCACCTACAGCCTTTCCTGGAACGGGATTACCCCAACCAACATGCACTTTCATAAAGGGGAATTGAAAAAATCTGGACCAGTGGTTATTCCTATTGGGCAAGCACCATATACCTCCCCAATTACCAATGCCCAAACCCGAATGCTAACCAATGCCGAAGAAGCCGATATGCTGGCAGGGCTTTGGTACGTGAATGTCCACAGTGCTGCTAATCCGGGCGGTGAAATCAGGGGGCAGGTTAGACCTCAATAATTTTTAACGAATCTGTTCTGGAGTTTTCTGTACCTCTTCTTCTAATATATCCACTAAAAGACCAGTTCTCATGAAAAGGAAATTACATATTCCCCTATTGATCTTCACTTTTTCGGTGGCATTGTTTTCTGCCTGTAAAGACGATAAAGAAGAAGAGATTACACCCAATAACCCCAACAACCCTCAACCGCAGCAGTGTGACACAAATTCTGTGACTTACTCCAGCACCATTTCAGGAATTATCAGCACTAATTGCCTTGCCTGCCACAGTGCTGCCAAGGCCGAAGGAGGGATGATTCTGGATACTTACGCCCGAGTGAAGGCAGTGGCAGACAACGGTAAACTAATAGGCGTGATTACCCATGCTCCTGGCTTTAAGCCCATGCCCAATGGGGGGCCTAAGCTCTCCGACTGTAACATTGCCAAAATCAAGAAATGGGTAGATGCTGGCGCTCCTAACAACTAACTAACTCCTTAGCTATGCTCAAATGCTTACTAGTCATGGGAGCAACTCTCTGGTGGGGGTTGGTGCCGGTTACTGCGCAGTCAAGGTATTACACCAAAACAGGCTATATCTCCTTTTTCTCCAAAGCACCGCTGGAAGACATTGAAGCGAACACCCGGCAGACGGTTTCTTTCCTGGATGTGAAATCCGGAGACATGGTCTTTTCCGTGCCCATGAAATCGTTTCAGTTCAGGAAGTCACTGATGCAGGAGCATTTCAATGAGAATTACGTGGAGTCTGACAAATACCCCAAGGCCACTTTCAAAGGCAAGGTGGTGAACATTCAGAACGTGAACCTTAGCCAGGACAATCTGTACAAGGTGCTCATTGAAGGAGTGCTCACCATCCATGGGGTAGACCGCCCGGTACGCACAGATGGAACCCTGGAGGTAAAGAACAAACAGTTGATCGGGAAATCAACCTTCTCAGTTACGCCGCAGGAATTCAACATAGAGATCCCCTTTCTGGTAAAAGAGCATATTGCCAAGCGCATTGATATAACAGTGAATGTAGTGTATGTCCCTTACGTGGAGAAGAGCCTATGAAAGAAATGAAGATGATCTTTTTGGTGGCTTTTCTCTCCGTTTGGGCTACCACAAGAGCTTGGGCGCAAGACGACCTACTCAAACTGGCGGAAGCCGGAGACAGCACCCGCAACGAAAACGTAAGGGCCACCTTTAAGGCAACCCGCCTTATCAACGGGCATACCGTGGAAACCAATGGTGCCGGTACGCTGCTTTTTCTGATCTCGCACCGGTTTGGCACCCTAAATAGCGGAGCCTATAACTTCTGGGGATTAGACCAGTCTACCATTCGCCTGGCCCTGGAGTATGGCATCACAGACCGGTTCACAATTGGGGCTGGAAGAAGCTCGCTGGAGAAGACCTTTGACGGATTCCTGAAGTACAAAGTCCTGCAACAGAAAACAACGGGCTCGCCCGTGACGGTGACTGCTTTTACCAGCGTAGCCGTGAAAACCCTGGACTGGTCAGATCCTGAAAAAGACTTTGAGTTTGCCCATCGGCTTACCTACAGTCATCAATTGCTGGTTGCCCGTAAGTTTACTGAGCGGCTATCGCTGCAACTGGCTCCTACGGTGGTGCACCGAAACCTGGTGGAAACCGGCCTGGGTGAAACCGATGTGTACGCCGTAGGAGCAGGCGGAAGGTTCAAGCTAACCAAGCGGGTTTCTTTCAATGCAGAATACTTCTACCTGTTACCCGGCGATACCGAAGAAACCTTCAAGAACAGTTTGTCTATGGGTTTTGACATTGAAACCGGCGGCCACGTCTTCCAACTCATGTTCACCAACTCCCTGGGAATGATTGAGAAGTTCTTTATCCCCCGCAATGTGGGAGGCTGGTCAACGGGTGACATCTACTTCGGGTTCAACATCTCACGGGTGTTTAGCCTGGGTAAGGAAAAAGAAAAAAGAGAATGGTAATGTAAAGGTTTACCAAGGAAAGGGCCCCTGATTTTCGGGGGCTTTTTTTTACCCGCTTTTCCCTTTTAAAACCAGCTTTTCGTTTTGGGCTTATTTTAGAAAAGCAGGCCTAAAACCATTCTAATACCTTATCCCACCGATTCTTTTTCCGTTTGCGTTACCGCCGATTTCCCGGTCAGGAAAGCTACCTGAGACCTCAGAGCTTTCCTGCTTTGCGGCAAAAACGGTACCAGCGGAAAAACATGAAACATGTCCTCATACTCCTCAAACTGGACCGGCACATGGGCATCGGTGAGTTTTTGCACAAAGCTGCGACTGTCCCACAGGAAAATCTCAGCTGTCCCGATCTGCAACAGGGTAGGGGGCAGGCCTGCCACCTCACTAAACACCGGGGAGATGAGCGGGTTTCTTGGATCCTGGTTCTGCACGTACTTCCGGGCCGCAGCCTGCACGGAGTCAAATCCCAGGATTATGTCTTTGGGGGCGGTAAGTTGCGAGGCCGGGTTGGTCAGGTTAATGTCCAGCCACGGGGAAAGAAGTAGCAATTTCTGAGGTAGCGGCGCCTGTTGGTTTCTGAGTTGATAGGTAGTGGCTACCGCCAGACCTCCGCCCGCACTGTCGCCCACCAAGGTGTAGTTGGGGGGCAAGTCGCCGGACTTGTGCAGGTAAGAAAGAAAAGCGACGGTATCTTCCAGCGCAGCCGGGAAAGGGTGCTCCGGGGCCATCCGGTAATCAACCACCAAGGCAGCTTGGTTGGTGAGTCTACTCAGCCTAGCGATGTATTTCCATTGCAGTTCAACGGGCCCAAACAGGTAGCCACCACCGTGCAGGTACACCAACACCCCATTCTGCGCCTTCTCCTTATCCAACCAGTAACCCGGAACACCCCGGGCATCCACTTTCTCGAACGCGTGTTTCCTTAGAAGGCTCTTGGGTGGATCAGGGAAATTCTTGATTTTGAAGGCACCTTTAGAGATCCGTTTCCGGATGTACTCCTTCACCCACGTTTTTCTCTTCTTTCCAACCCCGAAAGCCAGAGAGGCCAGCAAGAGGATAGACGCCGCACCGGCTGCTGCTAGGGTGGTTCTTTTTTTCATGCCGATTTACCTGTTTGTTTGAATCTGAATAACGGCCGATGCAGGCGTTGGTTCAGGATGGATGTAAACTAAACCCTTACCCTTTTTAGGGTTACATTTAGGAAAAGGAGCCGAAAACACATTCCCGAAGAAAACCAGTCATCAAAAACAGTCTATTTCTGGGCAGTTTTAGAGAAATAAGGCCGAAAGTAGAAAGCCCTAAGTCCATGAATTTTCTTAAGTTTTTGAAGAATAGTAGTAGCAGGAATTTAGCTATTTGGCGGAATAGGATGGCTGAATAGAACCTTTTCAAAGGGCTAACTTAAAACCCGGAAATCCGGTAATAATACCTAGTGGATAAGATCATCAAGATACTGGAGAAAATTGGGTTGACCTTTCAGATCGCCAAAACGGCTTTCGCGGCCGCTTTGTCCTGGTTTGTAGCCATCAGCTTTTTGCATTCTGAATACCCGTATTTTGCGGCGGTAGCGGCCATTATCACCGTACAGGTTACCGTAGCCGACTCGGTGGAAAAAGCCACCCAGCGAATTGTGGGCATTATTGGAGGGGTTCTGGTGAGCATGTTGCTGGGGCATTGGTTTGAGATTGGGGCCATTTCCATTTTCTTCATCATCCTTATAGGCATGGGCATCGCCAAGGCACTTCGGATGAGTCCGCAGATTATTTCGCAGGTGGCCATCAGTTCTCTTCTGGTTTTGGCGTTCGGCCAGATCAAGGAAGGCTATGCTTTTGAGCGGATCATTGAAACAATCCTGGGTTCAGCCATTGCGGTGGCTATTAACGCCCTGGTGATTCCGCAGAACGCTGTGCCAGAGGTGGAGCGCAGCATCCTTTCGTACAGCAGGTTGTCTGAGGTGACGCTCAATAGCCTAGCCGAATTGCTGGATTCCCTGGGCTCAGGTCGTAAAACCGGGCGCTCAGAAGTAGATACCCTTATCAAAGAAGCTCAAGCCTGCCGGAAAACCCTGGATCTGGCCGAACAAAGCCTGAAATACAACTTCCTGCTGACCCACAAACGAACCCGCCTAAGCCAACTCACCGAAACCATTTTCCAACTGGAAAGCATCACCATCCAAATAAGGGGCATAAGAAGAAGCCTGGCAGACATACAACTGAGCCAGCATCTGCAACCCGAGCAGCTTTACCTGCAGCAACTGAAACAAGCCATGCAGGCCACCGCTCAATGCATCTCGGCCTATGGGCATAGCATTGTAAATGCCACCCATGAAAATCACCTGACACTTGCCGAGGCAATCCGGGAGGCCACAGAAGCGCAGGCCCGCTGCCTGGACAGCCTGCACAGCATCAGCTCCCTGGCCACCCTCCGGGATATTGGAAGCATCCTCACCGACCTGGGCCGCATTGTATCTGAAACCCAGACCCAGCATTTACCACAAGAAAAGGCTGAGACCGCAGATCTGCCAACCCAGACAGTTTGAAGCTCCTTCTATTTTCTAAATTCTTTTAACGATTCTCTTGCCCAGAAGCAATTAAAAACGCCAACGGCGACAAAGAACCTCCCTATTGGGTGCTCTGCCGCTGTTGGCGTTTAAAGGCTAAATTCGTCAAAACAGAAGAAATCCGTAAAGATCTTCTTGCGGTGGAGTTCCTGAGGAAAACTACTTTATTGGTTCACCTTGGGCCTAGTTTTTGATCAGCTTAAATGCTTTCTGTTGGTCACGTTGGGCTACCTTCAGGATATACATCCCTCGGGGAAGTTTATCGCCTAACGTCACCTTGGCGGTAGCGGAGCCTTCCTCCAGCAAAGCGCCGGTGCTGCTGAAAAGCTGGTACGTGAACCGGCCGGTGGTTTCATAGGTAAAGGCTCGCTGGAACGGGTTGGGGTAAACAGAAGCCAACCCGTTTTTCAGCTCATCCTCTATTCCGGTTACGGTTGATTCCTGGGTACAGAAAGGGTAACCTACGTCTGGTCTTCCATTCAGGTATTGTTTCAGCCAAGTAAGGGCCGGGCGGTCCGATCCAGATCCATTTTGAAGTTGGGTATCTTGTTTCCAGGTCTTTCCGGCCTCATATCCCCAGAGGGTGACGCCAGCCACGGCCGGGTGCTCCCAATACACCGGGAATAAAGTCTCGTACCTTGTTTTCTGGACATTGTCATTGCCGGAAATATCCAGCTCGGTGACGTAGATAGGCACGCCGGCATTGTCCATCAGATCCAAAGCGCTTTTCAACTGCGTTGCCGAAAGCGAGTTGATGTTGAATTCATGGGCCTGAGTCCCGAAGCCGTCTATAAGGTTGCGGTCCCGCAGGACTTTGATCACTTCTAATTGCAGGTTTATCGCCGAGGGATCGTTTTCCAGCCCATAGTCGTTCAGGATCAGTTTTGAGTTAGGGAAATACTGCCGGGCTTTGGTGAAAAGCCACACAATCCAGTCGTGCCCCGTGGCGCCGTTTCCGCCCAAACCTTCCCGAAAAGCAGAGGTGGCAGGAGCGTGCGTTCTCAGGTTCTCGTTGAGTACGTCAATCTGGTCAATGCCATTGGGGTATCGGGCCGCTACGGCGGCCATTAATTCCTCCATCTCGGCCTGGAAATCTGCGGGGTTAAGCAGCAGGTTGTTGTTGGCGTTGATGGCCCAGGTGGGAAACTGGCTGCCCCAGGCAAAGACGTGGTACCGGAAGGGGAGATAGTTGTCTTTCGCATGATTATAGGCCACATCGGCTCCCGTCCAGTTCATGTTGTCCCGGGTAGGCTCTAGCACCCCCCATTTGGTGTTGTTTTCGGCGGTGATGCCGTTCCAGAGGTTCATGTAGTTGCCCGGCACACTTCCGGCAATAATGTTGCCCAGGTATTTGCCTTTGCAGGCGCTAAGGCCACGGTTTTGGGCCGGATCGGTGCCCACGGTGACCATCACACCCGCCGAGGTACTGACGGTATTTTGGTTATCGGTGGCTTTGGCGGTAATGGTATAGGTGCCGGTCGTTAAAGGAGCCCATACAAACGAGTAGGTGTTGTTAACGGCCGCCGAGGCTTCTCCTAGTTTGGTGGTACCGTTGAAAAACTCCACTTTGCTGACGGTGCCGTTGGTGAAAGTCCCGCCCAGGTCTGAGGCATACACACGAATGGTCATGGCCTTGCCCTCCTGGAAATAAGCATTGTTATGAGGTGCCGTAATCACACACGACGGAGGGGTATTGTTTTGCCCCTGCACCGAAAGGGTACTTAGCAAAAAGACCAGGAAAAGTGTTGAGAGTAAAGATTTTATCATTCGGTTAGGTTTGGGTAGTTTGTGTTTAAAGATAGGCGGAATACACCTAAAAGAAAAGGTGCCGGAAAGGAGATGGGGTAATTAAAGAAGAGGAAAATCTTTGTTGCCGCTTAGACTGGCAATGAGTTTTAAATAAGAATAAATGGCGGAGATGCCTGGAAACTATTTAGAGGGTGTTTTTCTTAAACTACCCTAAAAACAAGGTCAATTTAATTTCATCATCAGCCTTGTTTTAAAGTAGCTAACTTTGGTTTGAATTACCCTTAAGACACTTGAGCAAGTCGCTCTTCCCAAGGTCAAAACCTTGTTTACAGGGAAAGAAAAGTAACTTTACAAGCGAACCACTTTGCTTTAGAAGAATGTCCTGGGTCCTTTCGCTTACCATCAAAATCCCTGAATAGCAGGTCATTTCTGAAAAACAGGTCCAAAACCCTTGATTGGTTTGAGGCAAAAGGTACTTGTATTTACCATTTGTGAATTCATGTCACTTTTAGGAAAAGATTTGCAGAATTATGATAACTACATGGACCAAAAGGCGTTTATCAAGTTATCACTCATTAGGAGGCTAGCTTTTTAGTTGAAGAAAGAATTCCCAAGAAAGCCTTGCCAGTTCCAGCTCCGGTGATGGTTAGCTCCAAAGAAGGAGGGGCCATAGGATGATAATCGGGAAACAACGTCCACTCTCCTATGTCCTATGATTACCACCGCAGAGATTGCCCCGGCCCCCGTTCTGGCTCCTTTTGTGCGTTGCTACACGTTCAGGGAATTTGACACGAACGGAACCGACCTGCTTAAGCCCTGGCATGCTGCCCATGAGATGAGTATGCCCTTTTTCTTCAAAGCCAAACCGGTGGAGCTGAATAATCCGCAGACCGGGCAAATCCTGAAAGGGGAGAGCAACGGAGGCTTGGTAGGGCTAGGAACCCAGCATAATGGCATTATGACGTTCAAAGGAAATTACGCCTTCTTTGAGATCGTGTTTCGGCCGGTAGGCTTCTTCAAGATTTTCCAACATCCCGGGCTTGAGTTCACCAACCATGTCTTCCACACCGAAGAAGTATTTGACGGGAGCATGGAGTTGTTCTATGAACAGTTATGCTATGCCCAGAACCTGGAGGAAATGGGTGGTTTGGCAGACGTTTTTCTTCTTTCCTTCCTGCGCAAACAGAAATTCGTGGAGTACAAAGACGGAATCACCGCTATCTCAAACCAGATTCTCAAAGAAGGGGGCCAAAGCAATGTGGAACAACTGGCGGCAGCGGCTAACATGAGCAAACGCAATTTTGAACGCCGCTTCACCCAGCAGGTGGGCATGGGGCCTAAGCTTTTCTGCTGTGTGGTGCGGTTCAACCAAGCCCTTACCCAGAAGCTGAGAAACCCCAAAAAAGATTGGACGAACATTGCCCTGGACTGTGGCTATTTTGACCAGATGCACCTCATCAAAGACTTCAAGAAGTTTGCCGGCAGCAGCCCTTCCCTCTTTCTGCAGCAAACGCCCCTCACCAAGGAAACCTATTCCCTCAGGGTAGAAGATTAGCTTAAAATGGCGATTCCTTACTAGTAAAACCTTACTTAGAAGTTTATTTTTGTAAGGAAATCAAGGCCAATTAGGGTTTAAGGGAGTTCTAGCCAAGGCCCACCGGGGAGTACAAACCAATCCCTGAACCAGAAAAGCTTACCTGTTCCTGTTCCTCTTCGGGAGGCCATAAACAGCGAAGTTGATAATGAATCAAAGAATGGAAGGCCGCCATGAAAATGATAAAAAAAAGTTTTACAGGGCTAGGCATCTTTCATTTTAGTGCAGCAGAAATAAAGAAGAGACCCTGTTCTACAGCAGGAGTAACTACCTGAAGAATTAGGTACAGTTGATTGCGGTTAAATAGAGTTTGTTTCCAACATTGGTGGGAAGGTCATTACCCACACCTGATCCCTTTAAGTAGAACTACACACCCAACAGTGTTTTCCTCGCCCCTGTCGCCAACCTTATAAGGCGGCATACGCGTCTTCCCATCTTTGGCAATCCAGACCAAGCAGAAGTGATTTTTCCGTGAGCAGATCGGTTCCAGGTGGTTCAGACTGGAAAAGTGTATCTGGATTTGCTCTTACCTGGTCACCCAGGTCCGCAGAATCTCAAGATTTACTTTGGGGTATGTCTCAGAAGCTAACCATTTCTCAGGAAGGCCCTACCCATCTGAAGTCGAATCCTTGGTCTGCTTTTTCATTCAGTTGTTAAAAACGTGTTTTAAATGCCTTTCCTTATCACCATATAATCATGAAAAAGCTCATCCTTTTTATAACCCTTCTTTCCTTGCCGTTCCTGGCCATGTCCCAGACCAAGACCCAAAAAAGCCCGGCCTCTAAACCCAATAAATGCATTGAAGCCCAGGTGAAGACCGATGACGTTAAAATGTACCGTCAGGCGGGTACTTCCTCTGAGATTGTGGCTACCCTTAAAAAAACCGACCAAGTGTTGTACCACCGGAAACTCAACAACACCTGGGCAGTGGTAACCTTAGACGATAAAGTAGGTTATGTTTTATATGGAGAGCTGACCAATAGAGTTGCCCCGGCCCCCGAAACCCCAGTGGTGGCTCTGCAGAAAAAACGCAAATAACATCCCCCGTCAATTTTTCGGCTGAAACCAGCCGCGTGTCCGTTGATTCGTTTTGATTAGCTCAGTAAAAACAACACCTTTTTTTGTGGAAGAAAGACCCCGGCTATAAGTTGGGGTTTTTCGTTTTAGTGGCGTTTTAAGCAAAAAGGCCCTAAAATGCTAGCGTAATCTTAGCTTAAGATAGGCCGATTATTGCAGGTTTATTCGGTTAAGAAAACAAACTACCCTGCTCAGACACCGGTTCCAGCACCGAGGGTACATCGTTCTTAGGCGAGTTCACGAGCGCAGAAACCGGATAGGCCGTCATCTCCTCGGCGGGGTATGGTCGAAGCAGTTCTGCCAGCCGGTTAACGTCTTCTGACTCCGAGAGCCACAGGTGCTCTTCCTCTGGGTGCAGAATCACCGGCATGCGGTTGTGGATGCCCGCCATGAGTTCATTGGGCTCGGTGGTGATAACAGTGAAGGTGTGCAGTACCTCGCCGGTAGAGGGGTCTACCCATTCATCCCACAGCCCGGCAAAAGTGAAAAGCTGGCCTTCCTTCATGAGAATACGGTAGGGCGTTTTGTCTTTGCCTACTTTCTTCCACTCGTAAAATCCATCGGCGGGCACCAGGCATCTTTTATGGGCCAGCAACCGCTTGAAGGTAGATTTCTCCAGGATGGTCTCGGTGCGGGCGTTGATGGGGCGCAGGCCGTGTTCTTTCTCCTTCGCCCAACTGGGCAACAATCCCCAGGAAAAAAACTGCACCTCGTTGGGGTTTTGGTTGGTGACCACCGGCAACAACTGCGAGGGTGCGGCATTGAAGCGGGGTTCCTGCTGGTACTTGTCCAGGATCTCGGAGACCACACTGGAATGCTGAGTCGCCTTACCTTTTTTCTTCGGGATAACTGAGTAACGTCCGCACATAGAGGTTGGGTTTAGAGTGGGCTGCCGAGGCTTTACGGCTGTTTTCCAGAAATGAGGCAAAAAACGGCACTTGCTGAGGTCCTCTCAAAGATACCTTTCTGGCAAGGGAAAGTAAACCCTTCCCTCATTTTCATGCAGCAAAATAAGAATGAGGAGTAGGGGCGGTTGCTCACTTTTAGAGAATTTAGGTTAAGTTTAACCCATTATACGCGTATCTCATTTCGTATCTACAACAATATAGACAGACATGACCAATAAGGAATATGATTTTGGAATGGTGGGGTTGGGGGTAATGGGCCGGAATTTACTTTTAAACATAGCCGATAACGGTTTCTCGGTGGTGGGGTTGGACCTTGATCCACAGAAAGCTGCCGCCCTGGAGGCCGAGGCAGAAATAGGTAGAAACGTGAAGGGCACCACTTCCATTGAGGAGTTTGTGGATTCCCTGGAGAAGCCACGGGCTTTGATGTTGCTGGTTCCGGCCGGCAAAGCCGTGGACGCGGCCATCGCTAGCCTTGTTCCGTACCTGGAGCCCGGCGACATTGTCATTGACGGGGGTAACTCCTACTTTCCTGATACCAACCGCCGCATTGTAGAACTGGAGGAGAAAGGGCTGCATTTCTTTGGCATGGGCATCTCGGGTGGCGAAAAAGGAGCCCGTTTTGGTCCCAGCATGATGCCCGGCGGCGACCGCCAGGCCTACGAGCGGCTACGCCCCGTGTTTGAGGCCGTGGCAGCCAAAGTAGACGGCGAGCCCTGCGTGGCTTACCTGGGCAACGGCTCTGCGGGCAACTACGTGAAAATGGTGCACAACGGCATAGAATACGGCATCATGCAACTCATCGCGGAGACCTATGACCTCATGAAACGCGGTTTGGGTTACCCTGAAGATGAAATCCAGCGGATGTTTGAGGAATGGAACGGGAGCGAGGTGCAGTCTTTTCTGGTGGAGATTACAAGCCAGATTCTGAAAAAGAAGGACGATGTCACCGGCCAACTCCTGGTGAACCTGATCTCTGACCGGGCGCGCCAAAAAGGAACCGGCAAATGGACTTCCCAAAACGCCATGGACCTACAGGTGCCGCTGCCCACGGTAGACATTGCCGTGACCATGCGTGACATGTCGGCGTACAAAGAGGAGCGGGTTCAGGCGGCCCAAAGCTTGAGTATACCTGCCGCAGAGGAAGGAGAAAACGAGAAATGGTACGTACTGGAAAACGAAATCCGCAATGCTTTCTATTTCGCCATGATCACGACCTACGCCCAGGGGCTGGTGCAACTGCGCGTGGCCTCGGCTACTTATGACTACGATCTGGAGCTGGCCGAAGTAGCCAAGATCTGGCGCGGGGGCTGCATCATCAGGGCAGCTTGTTTGGAAGACATCCGGAAAGCATTTTACCACAACCCAGAACTGCCCAACCTGCTGCTGGACCCTTCCCTCGGGAAGAATTTATTGGATCGGCAGCAAGACATGCGCACCGTGGTGAAAATAGCCATTGACAAAGGTGTTCCGGTACCGGCCATGATGACGGCTCTGGCGTATTTTGATGCCTACCGCAGCGAAGTTCTGCCCACCAACTTGATCCAGGCCCAGCGCGATTATTTCGGGGCGCACACGTACGAGCGCCTTGACCAGCCCGGTACGTTCCATACCCAGTGGGACTAACCCCAAGGGCTATTTAATTTGACGATAGTTTATAAAGCGGTTTTCGGGGCATTTTCAGGAAAAAGGCGCTAAAACGCCTTTCCCAAGAGCCGCAACATAAAGCATACCTATGAAAACAGTGAAGAAAGCAGCGCCCACCATTGTCGTGATCTTTGGGGGAACCGGCGATTTAACCAAACGCAAACTGCTGCCCGCATTCTACAACCTGTTCCTGGCCGGCTATCTCCCCGAGGAGTTCGCCATCATCGGTTTGGGCCGGTCTGAGTACAGTGACCCCAATTACCGCACCCATTTGTACGATGGCTTAACCGAGTTCTCCCGCACAGGCGAGCCACAGAAAGAGAAATGGGAGGCTTTCCACGAGAAAATCACCTACCTCAGGTCTGACATAAACGATGCCGGGGCCTACAAAAAACTAGCCGAGCAACTGGACTCGCTAGACAAAGCCTGGGGCCTGCGCGCCAACCGGTTGTTCTATCTGTCGGTGGCTCCGCAGTTCATTGAGGCGGTCACCGTGAACCTCAAGAACGCCCAGATCGCCGATGACGTGGAGCGGGACCATATTATCGTGGAGAAACCTTTCGGGAAAGACCTGGAAACCGCCCGCAGTTTAAATAAACTACTGACCCAGCATTTCCAGGAAAGCCAGATTCTGAGGATAGACCATTACCTGGGCAAGGAAACCGTGCAGAACATCCTGGCTTTCCGGTTCGCCAATGCGCTTTTTGAACCCCTCTGGAACCGCAACTACATTGACTCGGTGCAGATCAGCGTAGCCGAGGAAGTAGGCGTGGAGGACCGGGGCGGCTATTATGAAGGAGCTGGCGCCCTTCGTGACATGATCCAGAACCACCTACTTCAACTTCTGTGCATGGTAGCCATGGAGCCGCCCGTGTCGTTTGAGGCTGAGGAAATCCGGAACCGCAAAGCCGATGTGCTGCGCGCCATCCGGCCGCTGACGCACGAACAGGTTACCCGCTACGCCGTGAGAGGCCAATACGGACCCGGTTGGCAGCAAGGCAAAAAAGTACCAGGCTACCGCGAGGAGGAAGGCGTCAACCCAGAATCCAACACCGAAACCTACGCTGCCGTGAAATTCTACCTGGATAACTGGCGGTGGCAAGGCGTACCCTTTTATCTGCGCACCGGCAAACGCATGCAGGAGAAAACCTCCAATATCACGGTCCAATTCCGGCCGGTGCCGCACTCCACGTTCTCCAGTTCCATGTCTGAAAACCTGCTGCCCAACCGGTTGACCATCAACATTCAACCGCAGATGGACATCCGGTTACGGTTTACGGCCAAGCGCACGGGCCTGGAAATGGAGCTGACTCCCGCCGAAATGGTGTTTGACTACGACAACTGCTCCACCCAAACTCCGGAAGCCTACGAAACGCTGCTGCTGGATGCCTTGCAGGGCGATGCTACGCTGTTCATGCGCTCAGATCAGGTAGAGGCCGCCTGGGAGGTCATCACGCCTATCCTGGAAACCTGGGAATCGCGTCCGTCCTTGGAGTTCCCTAATTACCCGGCGGGTATGTGGGGGCCCGAGAACGCCGAGGCCTTGATTGCCCGCGAAGGTCATACCTGGGCGGTGTCAAATTTCTACAACGGCCAGAAAAAAGGCAGCTAAACAAAACGAATGATCCAGGTTTATAAAACTCCAGCTGAGCTCAGCCGGGCAGCAGTTGAAATTTTCGTGCACACGGCGAACGAAGCGGTGCAGGAGCACGGCCGGTTTACCGTGGCTTTGACGGGTGGCTCTTCGCCGGAACAGCTGTACAAACTGCTGGCTAAACCTCCGTACCGGGATCTGGTGCCTTGGGCGGAGACCTATGTTTTCTGGGGCGATGAACGCTGGGTGCCCCTCACCGATGAACGCAGTAACGCCAAAATGGCCTTCGATACGCTGCTGCACCACGTGCCCATTTCCAAAAGCCACATCTTCACCATGTGGGGAGAGGAAACCCCCGAGGCTTTTGCGGCCATTTACGAAAAACGGCTCCTAAACCACTTCCACGGATCTACTCCCAAGTTCGACCTGATCCTGCTGGGCATGGGCGATGACGGCCACACGGCTTCGCTTTTCCCAGGCACTGCCGTGCTGCAGGAAACCGAGAAATGGGTAGAGGCTTATTACCTGGAGCCCCAGTCTATGTACCGCATCACGTTGACGGCCCCTTGCCTCAACCAGGCCAAAAAGATCGTGTTCATGACCTATGGCCAGAAGAAAGCCAAAGCCCTGCAAGAAGTCCTGGAAGGCGACAGAAACCCCGAGATGTACCCCTCTCAACTGATTCATCCGCACCAGGGTGAAACCACCTGGCTCGTAGATGAAGCGGCAGCCAGCCTGTTATCTAAAAAATCCTGAGAAAGGGGTTTTTAATTGTCTGAAAAAGAAACTGAAACCAGGAAAAACCATTTGGCTGTAGCAGGTCCTTTCAAGCAATTGAAAGGACCTGCTTTTTAGTTTCCTTATGACTGAGTACCGAAATAGAGGGGGGAAATCCTGCACATCAAGCTTTTGCACCAAGAAGTAAGGCTTTTTTCTAGTTAGATTCAGGGATAAGTGGTAATTTGTGTTATTTAAGGTCTCATTTGTATAAATGTAGCAAAAGCTCTTCATTTAGTGATTTATATCAACGAGTGATGCTTCCTATTTCTAAATAGGCCTGGTGTATGGTACCAGCAACTGAAAATAATTTGGGTATGAACATTCAAGCCCCGGAGAGAGTCTATAAAGATTTCTTTGAGTATGCTCCTCAACCCGGCTTCATTCTGGATCATCGGAACCTACTTACCGAGATCAACCGGTCCGCCAGGGATTTGTTTGGGTTTTCTGAAAACGAGGTCCTAAATACGCCCTGGCTTAAATTGGTGGAGGCAGAGGAGATCCATCCTGCAACTTTATGGCAAGACCTTCAGGACAAAGGGCAGGTACAGCTCCAACTCCAGGGGATCAAAAAAGACGGCCAGCGTTTCTTAGGTAATTTCTCCTTCACCCGGGTAGAGGACCAGGAGCAAGTGTTGGTTTTTTGTACCATCATTCCGGTAGTAGTTTCCACCTTGGGAGGAGAGTCAGATCCTTCTTCAGGCGACCTTACGGAAAATACCTGGGGCAACAACCCTAGCCAGGATAAGCTGACCATTCAGATGCTCACCCGAATCTATGATAACCTCAGCGAAGTCATTTTTATGTTTGATGTCCAGGGAAAGGGCGTTTACAGGTTTGAGTCGGTGAACAGTTCTTTTCTGAAGGTGACGGGCCTGAAGAAAGAGCAAGTGGTAGGCCAATTGGTAGAGGACGTAATCCCGGAGCCATCCCTCACCCTGGTAAGAAGTAAATATGCCCTGGCCATCAGATCCGGGGAAACCATTTGGTGGGAGGAGATAACCCCGTACCCTACGGGCGTGAAAACCGGCTTGGTGAAAGTGACCCCTTTGTATAACGAGCAGCGGGTCTGCACCAAACTGTTGGGATCGGTAACTGATATTACGGGCATCAGGGAAGCCGAAAAACAACTGGAGATCAGCAATGAACGGTATGCCTTGGCCGCCAAAGCAACCAATGATGCTCTTTATGATTGGAACATCACCACCGATGTCATGCATTGGGGCGAAGGGTTTGAAAAGCTTTTCGGTTTTACCCAAGCCGAGATAAAACCCAACCTGGCGTTTTGGGACAGCCTGCTGCACCCCGAGGATAAGGCAGCAGTACGTGAGTCTCTGGCCAACTGCCTTAAAGATGGTACCCAGAACCAGTGGGAAATGGAATACCGTTTAAGGCGGGCCAATGGTTCTTACGCGTACGTGGTGGAACAGGGATTTATTCTGCGCGATGTAAATAAGAAAGCCACCCGAATGGTGGGCGCCCTGAAAGACCTTACCGCCCGCAAAGAACACGAAGCCGAGCGCGAACTTCTCATCACGCACCTTACGCAGAGAAACACAGATCTGGAGCAATTTTCCTTTATCACTTCGCATAACCTGCGTGCACCCGTCTCCAATCTGTTGGGGTTAATCGACTTATTGGACTCAGAATCGGCTGGGAAGCCGCAGAACCGCTTTGTGTTAGACCAGATTAAGGAATCTACCCATCAGTTGAACCACATTGTGAACGACCTGTCAGATATTCTGGTCCTTAAAAGCAATCTGGAGGTGGAAACCCAACAGGTAAGCATCCGAGAGACTTTTCAGGAGGTAACCCAAACCATACAGCACCAACTCACCAAAGTTGCCGCCACCGTGCAGACCGATTTTTCGGGCGGAGAAAAAATCTGCTTTTCGCCAGACTACCTGCGCAGTATCTTACTCAACCTGCTCTCCAATTCCATCAAATTCCGGTCACCCAGCAGGCCTTTGCAAGTGACCCTGAAAACAGAACTCACGGAGACCGGGCTTAACCTCTACTTTACAGACAACGGCCAGGGGATTGACCTGAAGCGCTATGGCCACAAGATCTTTCTATACCAAAGGTTCCAGGCTAAACAAGACAACAAAGGCATCGGTTTATTTATGATCCAGGAACAGTTGAAAGCCATGGGTGGCAACATCTCCGTGCAAAGCGAAGTAGACCAGGGCACCACCTTCATCCTGCACTTCAAAGCGCCTGTTGCTACCTGATGTCGTTTACCAAAGGTGGAAGATGGACACAGGGGACATCCATTTTAAGCCTCATTTCTGAAAAGTAGGCCTAAAAAGCATATTTAATTTCGACTAATCTTAACTCCGTTTATTCTGAAGACTTCAAAACAGCAAAGCCGGAGCAATCCGGCTTTGCTGTTGCTGTATAAGGAAAAGCAATCACCCCACCTGCTTTAGCTAACAACATCCGTTGCTTCTTGAGATAAGTCAAACCCTTCAGGTAAGGCTCAGGACGGTTCAGATCCAATTTCTGACACTTGAGGAAAATAGACTTTCAAGGCAGAAGGAAGCCTCTTATCTTTCTTCTATCCTCTCCAGATAACACTTTGAGTGACTGGAAGAACCGTCTTTAATTCAACCTTAAACCAGAAAAAGCAGATGATCAATACCCAACTTGTTGACAGCCTTTTATTGGTGGTAACCGTTTTGGCAAGCCTGATTTTTACTTATCTAGTTTCCAGAAAACGGATTCTAGATTTCAGAAGTAAGGTACTTACTTTCCTTATGGCGTTTCTAGCCCAATATACCCTGCTCAACATCTGCGCGCATCTAATTGCGGTGACCGCCGTTGCGATGATCAAGGCAAAGGCGGGTACTTTTGTGTATGACATGAGATTCTACACCCTTATTCAATTTGGGGTGCTGCTAGCCCTTATCAACGGGTATTTGGTTGCCGGAGTGAAGCGCGTCTGCCTGGGGAAGGAGCTTGTCCTGAGTAACATGGTAAAAGCCTGTCTGCTGCAGATCTTCATCAGTGTGCCTTTGTTTCCGTTCAACCCGCTCAGCTTGCTGCCCGGAGTGGCTTCCATCTTTCTGATGGTTTTGTTAATCATTACCCACAGGAGGAAAACCTTTGCCTTACCCTCTGAATCAAAAGAGATTTTGCCAAAGTTATCAATCACGCAGTTAGCTTAAAACCTGTTTTAAATTCCCCTTTTAAACCCGAATTAGCCAAACTTCCCTTAAATTAAGAGGTGCGTTTTAGTCTTTAAGGAAGGTACTCCATGTTGAAGCTGCATGATACCAGGCTGCGGGTAGCAGGAATGCTGATCCAGAACCTTATTCTCTTTCTGTTCTTCTACCTGCAACGGGTCTTGAAAGGGGAGGAGCCCTTGTGGAAAGTACTGGCGTGGCAACTGGTGTTCACCTTTGTGATCTGGGAGGGCACGCGGTTGGCTATTCGGGTTTCCCGTTCCAGATTTGAGGGGCTCCAACGGCTGGCACCACGGCTTCTGTTACTGGCTTTTCTGTTGGTTGTTTTCTCAGTGGCGGTAGGGTGCTGGCATGTCTGGGTGGAAGGTCTTATAGGCTTCTGGAAACCAGAGGAGCTGAATCTGTACAGCTATTTGTACAGCATAGGCATGACCTTGTTTTTCTGCCAGTTGATTGCCATCGCCTATGAATCTACCTATTACCTCAGCCAATGGAAAGAGTCGGTGAGGCTGGCCGAGGAGCTGAAGAAACGGAATCTGCAAAGCCAACTGGAGTCGTTGAAAAACCAGGTAAGTCCGCACTTTCTGTTTAACAGCCTCAATTCCCTTTCTGGCCTCATTGAGGAAGACCCAAAACGAGCCCTTCGGTTTGTAGATGAATTAGCCCTTATTTACCGATATCTGCTGCAAAGCAATGAAAAGGAGCTGATCACTTTAAATCAGGAAATTGAGTTTATCGAAGCTTATTTCTACCTACTCAAAACAAGGTTTGAAGAAGGGGTGAGTTTATCCATTGATGTTTTACCAGAGTTAAGGGCCTGTCTTTTGCCGCCGCTTACGCTGCAGATTCTGGTAGAAAATGCTGTAAAACACAATGTCATCTCCGAGGCTACTCCCCTGCACATCAGGATTTACGCAAATGACTTGCAGCACCTGGTGGTTGAAAATAACCTTCAGAAGCGAAAGTCCTCGGTGGCTTCCAATAAGATGGGTTTGGTGAACGTAGCGGCCAAGTATCATCTGCTAAACCAGTCTGAGATTGCCATTCAGGAAACCGATGCTCTTTTCCAGATACAAATCCCTTTGATAAGCCCCAGGCAATATGCGCATTTTGATCGTTGAAGACGAAGCCCTTGCTGCCCGCCGGCTGCGGAAGATGGTAGAAGCCCTGGAACCTACCAGCAGGGTAGAGGCTATGCTGGAAAGTGTCTCGGCCACCGTGCAATGGTTCAGGACGAATCCAGCCCCAGATTTGCTGCTGTTGGATATTGAACTCGCCGATGGCCAAAGCTTTGATGTATTCTCTCAGGTAGAGGTGACTTGCCCCATTATTTTTACCACCGCCTATGATGAACATGCCATTCGGGCGTTCCGGCTCAACAGCGTGGACTACTTGTTAAAGCCCATCCAAGAAAAAGAACTGCAACGGAGTCTGCAAAAGCTGAAGGACATGAAAAGGGTGTTCTCGGGCAAGGCAGCGTTTCCAATGAACATAGAAGCCTTGCTCCAGGGATTGAATGAGCAGCGCACCCAACCTACAGACCTCTACCGCGACCGGATTCTGGTAAAGCAAGGCCACCGCATGTTTCCGGTGACTAGTAGCGAGGTGGCGTACTTTTTCACCAAAGAGAAAATCAACTTCCTCCAGACCAAAGACGATCGACGCTATCAAGTTGATTTCTCCATGGAGGAACTGGAAAAATCTCTCAACCCAAAAGACTTTTTCCGGGCCAATCGCCAATACATCGTGAACTATTCCGCCGTCTCCAAAGTAAGTCAGGAGGTAAACGCCAAACTGAAGATAAACCTCTCGCCAACCTCAGAGGAAGAAGTCATCATAAGTAGGGAGAAAGCCATGGAGTTCAGGCATTGGTTAGGGGAGTAGCTTCTTTCTTAAAGCGGTTTTCTTTAATTTGGCTTACCGGAGGTTTTTTGCATTTTAAGGCCGCTAGCCCAAAACCAGATGAAAAGAATCCATTTATTTGAGTTCGAGGATTTCCCTTGGTTTCCTGATTGGCTTAGAATTAGTCTTACCCGGTTGATAGTGGTCATGCACCGGGTTCTGGGCACAAGGGAAGATATTGCAACCCTCCTCCATAAAGTTCTTCCTTCATCGGCTAAACCATCCATTATTGACTTGTGCTCCGGAAGCGGGGGACCCATGATGCAAGTGTTTGAAACCCTGCGGGAAGAACCTCACCTGAAAGGCCTTACCTTAACCCTTACAGATTTATACCCCAATCAGAAATTAGCCCACAAAATCAACCAAAGCCCCACTGGTAATATCTCCTATTTAACGTCTCCGGTAGATGCTACTCACTTGCCCTCTGATTTGGTAGGCGTGAGAACCATGGTATGCAGTTTTCACCACATGAGACCAGAACCGGCCCGGAAGATTTTACAAAATGCTTTTAACCAGCGCCAGCCCATCTGCATCTATGAAATCAGTGACAACAGTTATCCTTCTTCGTTGTGGTGGATAGCCTTGCCTTTCAATTTCCTCACACCCTTCTTCATTACTCCCCTGGTGCGACCTTTAAGCTGGAAACAACTCGTATTTACCTACCTTATTCCCATAATTCCTTTCTTCTTTGCCTGGGATGGGGCAGTATCCAATGCCCGTACCTACACCCTGAACGATTTAGATAGTTTACTGAAAGGGTTGGAGGCTGAAGACTACGTCTGGGAGAAAGGTATTCTTCAGGGAAAATCTAAAAAGATATACCTCCTGGGTATGGCTCTCGCTAAGTAACCTTGGGTGTCACTTTCAAAAACAACAAGATACCTTTAAAAATAGCTTTAGACAGAAATTGAAGGAATTGGAACACACTCTTTCTTACATTCCCGAGGTTTATTGACACCCATTTACTTTATGATCCAACCAATTAGGGAAATTATCTCAAAGTTTAAGAGGCATATCCGTAAGATGTTTTCAGCTTAAAATGGATAAAACAGCCTTAAATCTCCCTCCTCATTTTCCTTCCGGTTTCCCTTCAAATACCATTTAGTTTGCTTCTTCCGAAAGAAAGGGAGCATTTCCCTTTCCACCTAAGCCTGTTTTTAGGGAGAAGAGGCCAGGCAGGTTAACCTGCTACCTTCCAGAAGTAACCCGAAAACTTTGGGCAAAGGCCTTCGTTAAAGATTTCAACTGCCCGTTAAAATACGTACGGTTTTAAGCCTGATTTCCGAAAACAAGCTCTAAAACCGATGCTTTCTAAATGGTAATAGAAAGGCGACGTTTTTTAACGCTGGCGGTGGTTGGTACCTTTTTATTGGTGCCGCAGATTCAGCTTTCTATTAGTTAACACATCTCAAATCGTATACCTATGAGGAGACTACCCGTCTATTTGTTACTGGATACTTCCGGCTCCATGACCGGTGAACCCATTGAAGCAGTAAAAAATGGAGTGCAGGTCATGATCAGCTCCCTGCGTCAGAATCCGCAGGCCATTGAGACCGCCTTCATCAGCATCATCACCTTTGACAGCGAGGCCCGGCAGGTGGTGCCTTTAACCGATCTGGCCTCCTTCCAGATGGTAGACATTAAAGCCACCGGCACCACCAGCCTGGGCGATGCTTTGAAATTGGTTTCCACCTGCATAGACAACGAGGTAACCAAAACCACCGCAGAGCAGAAAGGCGACTGGAAACCGCTGGTGTTCATTATGACGGACGGAATCCCTACCGATGATTGGCAAGCTGGCCTGCAAGAGTTCCAGAAACGGAAAACCGCCTTTACCGTGGCCTGTGCCGCCGGCAGCGCCGCCGATTCTGCCCTGCTCAAGCAGATCACCGAGAACGTAGTCACCTTGGACACCGCCGACAGCCAAAGCATCGCTAAGTTCTTCACCTGGGTGAGTGCGTCTATTGGCGTAACCTCTACCAAAGTGGAAGATGCCGGTAAGGAAGTAACGGGCATGGGAGAGTTGCCACCGCCGCCTTCAGAACTGAACATCGTTACCTAAGAAACAGCCTCAGCGGGAAAGGAAAGCAATGGCCTCAAAAGGCTGGGTCTTTCTTTTCCTGCTTAAAAGTTGTCCTTCAGAAGCCCTTGTTGGTGTTCTCACCAACAAGCACTATATCCCAGGCTTACTTAAGTGATCAGATACCTTCTTACCTATTGGTGATAACACCAACAAGGGCGATTGTAAAAATAAGTACCTGCTAATGGAGTAACTGCTGGTGCAAGCTACGGCTATGAAGGAGAGTCACCAGCTAAAAGAAGATGAGGCGTTAGGCAAATCGCTCACCCAGGAAGGAAAATCAGTTTAGAAGACAATCATAAAAGCAGGAATGGCCGATGTAAAACAACTGGTGACGGATCTTTTCAAGCGTAACAACATCACCATTCCGGCCCATCGGGTGGGGTTGTTTGAGCGTTTTTTACAGGAAGAGCAGAACCTGGCCATTATCCACCAAATCATTCAAAATCAGGAACAACTCATGGCTAATTGGAAAACGGAAGACAGAATAGCTGAGATTGTACAGCAACCCATTCGTATTCCAAATGCTACCGTGGGCAAGCCGTACGCGGCTCCTTTTGACTTTGAGGCCTACAACTGGAATGACTTGGTGGCCTTCAAAATTGAGGGGTTGGAAGCGCTGGGCCTGACCTACAGCGCCGAGAACAACGAAATCACCGGAGTGCCCACCCAAAGCGGCGATTTGAAATTCACAGTACATTTCAAAGTGGAAGGCCAGCCTGAGGAGGCTCCCTTTAACCAAAAGGAAATCCTGCTTATCATCAACCCGAACCCCAAAAGCCTCTGGAAAAACCTGGAAAGCGATAAGCAGGACCCGTTCTGGAAAGAAGACGACGTGACGGTGTTCTCGCCCTTGGGCGACCGGCATATTGTGGTTTCCTCCAAACGCGGGCGTTCCCATGCCAATGTGGGCTCGTTTAGGGAAGATGATTTCGCGTTCAGGGAGTTGCCCAACGGCTGGAATATTGTGGTGGTGGCAGACGGGGCCGGCAGCGCGCGGCTGTCCAGGAAGGGCTCGGCGATGGCCTGTGCCGGCGTAGTGGATTATTTTGAGGATCCGGCCTCGGCGGAAAGCATGCTGGAGTTTGACGAGTTGGTACAGCAGCACGCCAGCAACACCGGTGAAGACACCCAGAAGAAGCTGAACCGTTTGGTATACAACAACCTCGGCAAAGCCGCTTTCAAGGTGCACAAACAGCTGGAGGCCTTCGCCACTGGGCAGGAAGCTACACTGAAAGACCTGAGCAGTACCCTCATTTTTACCCTGTTCAAGAAGTACGACGTGGGTTACGCGCTGCTTTCGTTTGGGGTGGGAGATTGTCCCATCGCGGTGCTGAACAAAAACGTGACCGAGGTGACTCTCATGAACTGGCTGGATGTGGGCGAATTTGGCGGCGGCACGCGTTTCATCACCATGCCGGAGATCTTCCAGAACGAGAAATTCTCTACCCGCTTCGGGTTCAGACTGCTGGATGATTTCTCTTACCTCATCATGATGTCTGATGGCATCTATGACCCCAAGTTCGTGGTGGAGGCCAACCTGCCCAACATCGCGAAGTGGCAGGAGTTTCTCGCGGACCTGAACGGCCAGAACGAGGATGGCGCCAAAGTGGAGCTGAGCACCGGTAACCCAGACCTTGAAGCGCAGCTCTCCAAATGGATGGACTTCTGGAGCCCCGGCAACCACGATGACCGAACCCTTGCCATCGTTTTTTAGCCGTTTTTCCAAAACCGGGCCTAAAACAAGTAAACCGCCCGGAAACGCACGTACAACAGATTACCCATAAACCAAGAGCATCTACCTGTGAGCCAAAGCATCATCAACACCTTTTCCAGTAAACCCGGACCCGCCGTAAAAACGGTGGCTTCCGTTGTGACGCCTGGCAAAACCTACCAGTACGTAGATAATGGCGAGCCCATGCGCGGCGGGATGAAGGATGTGTATTTCGGGCCAGACAAATCCTACGTGGTGGCCTTCTACCGCGACAAGCAGGATTACAACTCCCGGGAACGGCTGAAGAAACTGGTGACCCAGTACTATGACAGCTTCTTCAACCGCGAGGGCGGCGAGTACTACAAAGAGCTGTACTGCTGGCCCACGGACATGGTGGAAGCTGATGGAAAGGTGGGTTTAATTGTGCCCGCTTACAACAAGAACTTCTTCTTCAGGAAAGGCTACGCCACCGGCGAAGGAATCAAAGGCAAGGAGAAACAAGGCCTGTGGTTTGCCTCGGCCAAGTTCCGGAACAAACAGTTTGCCCTACGGCTGGATGAAAGCGAGCTGGGCAACTGGCTCAGCTATTTCCAGATTTGCGTAAAAATTGCCCGGGGTGTCAAGCGCCTGCACGCTGCCGGCCTGGCCCACTCAGACCTGTCCTACAAAAACGTGTTAATCGATCCGGTAAGTAAATCGGCGACCATCATTGACATCGATGGCTTGGTGGTGCCCGGCCTATACCCGCCGGATGTCATCGGCACCGCCGATTTCATTGCCCCCGAGGTGCTGGCCACCAAAAACCTGGAACTGCGCGACCCTAACCGGAAACACGCCAACCGCACGACTGATTTGCATGCCCTGCCGGTCATGATCTATATGTACCTGTTATACCGGCACCCACTGAAAGGCGGGAAGGTGAACTCCCTGGATACCGAGGAGGATGACCTGCTGTCCATGGGCGAGAAGGCCTTGTTCATTGAGCACCCCACCGACAAATCTAACCGGCCTAAGCTGGACCAGGTGTCCAAGTGGACGCTGCCCTGGGCCGATGTCACCAAGCTGCCCTACACCATCACGGGCCCTTACCTGAAAGCTTTGTTTGACCAGGCCTTCATCACCGGTTTGCACGATCCCATGCAGCGCCCCAACGCCGACCAGTGGGAGCAGGCTTTGCTTAAAACCACCGATCTGATGCAGCCCTGCAGTAACCCCAACTGTGACCAGAAATGGTTTGTCTTTGACAATACAACCTCGCCCCGGTGTCCGTTCTGCGGCACCCCGGTAAAAGGCACGCTGCCGGTGCTGGACCTGTACTACGAGTTCAAGCCCACCGTCTGGAAACCCGAGAACCACCGCCTGATGGTGTACCACAACCAATACCTGTTCCAGTGGCACGTGAACCGCAAAGTCATCCGGAACGAGAAACTGACCGATGAGCAGAAGATCCCGGTAGGCTACTTCACCTTCCACCAGAACAGATGGGTTTTTGTAAACCAAAAGCTGACTTCATTGAAAGACCTCACCGATGACCGGGAGATTCCTATCAACACCATGGTAGACATCACCGATGGCAAGAAACTGCTGCTGTCCAACGAGGAAGGTGGACGGGTGGTGGTGATTACCATGGCCAACAAATAATTGCTGCTTACAACTGAAAGGACGGAAATGAGGGGTTTTTGCAAAAACGGACCTAAAACGAATAAACACTTACGAACATGAGACTTAAACCAGCTGGAATTATTGGGATTCTATTGATCATAGGGGTACTGGGCTATTTTGCGATCAGTCCGCGCCTGTCTGACGGAGATGATGACAAAGCCCCCATTACCTCTTCGCCTACCATGCCGGGGAGCAACCGTACCGCCGATAATACCGGCACCGTGCCTTCCACATCCACGGCTACCAACACAGATGCCAGTGCAGGCACCACAGAGGGGTCCCGGGAGTTCAACTACACCCCTGAGAAGCCTGAGAACGGCACCCTGCGCGGCGTAGTGGAGGTAGGGGCCACCGGGTTCAACTCCTTCGTGATCAACATGGACCGGCAGAAAAGGTGGGAGATTGTATCCAAGGATTTCGGGGAATCGCTGGCTTACGAAGGGCTGGCCACCACCGAGGACATCCGGGCGGGCCTGAAAAAGTACCTGTCCGCCATGTTTGACAAAGGCGTGGCCAAGAACAACATGCACTTCGTGATTTCCTCGGGAGCCCAGAAAGAGCCCAAAACCACTACCATCAGCAATGAACTGAAGAAGATGGGCTATGTGGTGAACAACGTCACCGCCGAGCAGGAAGGCAAGTTCGGGTTCAATGCCACCGTGCCGCCTGCCTTCGCCGATAACTCTTTCCTGGTAGACATCGGGTCTGGGAACACAAAGATCTCCTGGCAGGACAACGGGCGTTTGCAGTCCCTTGAGTTACCCGGCGCCAAGTACTACGAGAAAGGAACTGCAGATGAGCAGGTGTACAACCAGGTGAAAGCCGCCGTAGCCAGAATCCCCGAAAACAAGCGGAATGTGGGCTTCATTCTGGGCGGCGTGCCGTTCACCCTGGCCAAGCAGAACCGCAACGGGGAAGAGCGCTATACCGTCCTGCAGGCGCCGCAAGCCTACAAGGCCTCTGATAAGAAAATGGCATCGGGGCTGAACATTTACAAAGGCATTGTAGACGCCACCGGCACCGATACCTTCGTGTTTGACTGGGATGCCAATTTCACCATCGGGTTCCTGCTGAACCTGAACAAATAAGTTTTTGCCTATGAGTTTCCTGAAACAGCTCTTGACTCCGTTTGTGGAGTTTGACGACGATAAAAAGAACGTGCCGCCAAAGCAAAACGCGCCTGCCCCAAGTCAGGGTGCCCCCACAAATCCAGGTCCGGCTCCTGCGCCTTCTTTCCAAACCCCCACGGTTCCGGCCCCGGATGAAAACGTACAGCACCCGTTGATCAACGGTCCCAGCACTCCGGTAACGGTCCTAGATCAGGTTCCCACTTACTCGGCCAGCGGCACCTTGACCAGTCCTTTGCCCGAGCATGAACAGTATTTTGAACGCCTGATAGACGAAGCCAACGCCCGGAACCCGATGTTCCAGGGCACCGATTACAAGGAGTTCGTGGACAGCAAGGTGGACATTGACGACATCCAGGACGAGGCCATCAAGTACCGAACCGCGTTCAACGTGCTTAAAAGCACCGGCCTCACCAAAGAGAAACTGCTATCCACTGGCCAGGAATACCTGAACCTCATCGGGCGGGATCTGAATGCCTTCCAGAGTGCCCATTCCCAGCAGTACCAGAAAGAGGTGCGTCAAAAGGAGCTGTTGATCCAAAAGAAGGCCGAAGAACTGCAGACCCTTACCCAGCGCCTGAATACCCTCAAAGCCGAGATCAACCAAATCACCCAGGACATCAACGTCACCAAAGACAAACTGAACACCACCAAGAACTCCTTCCTGCTGGCCGGCGAAAACAAGCAAAGGGAAATACAGACCGAGCTGCAGAAGATAGCCCAGTTTTTCTAAGCGGAGGTTATCCCGTTTAGCGGCCGTTTTCTAAAAGTAGGCGAAAACAAGACTTTGAAAGGCCCACCACTGAGAGTCCTATACTAACGCGATTTCCCTTATAAAGGACAGACCCAGCATAACAGGTCTGTCCTTTTTTATTGCCCTTGAATTTACTTCTCAGAAGCCTAATGCTTTCCGCACATATGAAGGACTTTTCAATAGAACAATATAACCTAAGGAAGAAGCCGAATTCTATATTTATGTTTTTGTTAATAGGCTTCCTTGTTGCAAGCGATATTTTTCGGATTTTTAAAATTTCCAAAATTATTTAGGAAATCTGTATTTTTAAATTACCTTTAGGTAGTTGAATATGTATGAACATATAGACATATAAACCACCTCTGGTATGAAGGTATTCAATATTAATCATGGCAGTGCTATTCCTCTCCATTTGCAAGTAGAGGACCTGCTACGTGACTTGATAAAGAATCCGGAGTATCAGGAAGGAAAACTATTACCCAACGAGGTGGCCTTGGCCAAGCAGCTGGGCATCTCCAGAAACACCGTGCGCCAGGCCACGAATAAATTGGTGTTTGAGCGCCTGCTCATCCGGAAAAAAGGGGTGGGTACTACGGTCTCAAAAGACAACATTACTACCAAGCTGGACAAGTGGTCAAGTTTTACCCATGAGATGGGAGAGAAAGGCGTCACTTTCCGCAACTATGAGATTGGGGTTAGTTTAGTAGATGCCGATGACGAGATCAGAAGGCTTTTCAATATCACCCGCAAGTCTAAAGTAGTGAAACTGGAAAGACTGCGCGGCCTTGACTCTGGACCCGTGGTGCTGTTTATCTCTTATTTTCACCCGCGGGTGGGGTTAACCGGCAATGAGGATTTCACCCAGCCCCTCTATGACATGCTGGAGAGAACGTACCATACGGTGGCAGCGGTGTCAAAAGAGGGAATCAGCGCTATTCTAGCAGATAAAGAACTGTCTGAGAAGTTGCAAATTGAGGAGGGAGATCCGGTGCTGTTCCGGAAACGGGTGGTCTGTGACCCAGGGGGCAGACCCATTGAATATAATATAGGCTACTACCGGGCCGATCGTTTTACCTACACCATTGAAATAGAGAGAGGGTAATCTGTCCCTTTCCTGAGAATTCTTTTGAAGTACTTCCCCCGTTTTCGCAGCGGTAGGTTACAGGGGCTTTTAGCTCTTAGGGAATCTATCAGCTTTTAACATACCCTTTTCAGTGCCTTTTTGAACCCAGGTTTCAGATTCCCGTCCTACCTCTGACTTTAGGTATGTAGGGACATATGAACATAGTACAGGAGTAAAGTACCGCTTCACCTTTTACTTTTTGTCTTCATATGATTCACCTCAAGACTAGGCTTGTCGTCATCAAACTACTGGCGTGCTGCGCTTTTAGCACCTTCTCACCTCAGGCAAGAGGAGAGGCATTCTCCTTTTCCTGGCAAACAACCTCAGAAAGAACCATTCAGGGCAAAGTGACTTCCCGAGAAGGGAATGAAGCTTTGGCGGGCGTTAGTGTAACGGTGAAAGGCACCACTAACGGCACGTCCACGGACGCGCAGGGAGCATTCACCCTTTCGGTACCAGATGAGGGTGCCGTTCTGGTGTTTTCCTACATTGGGTACGTTTCGCGGGAAATCCCCGTAAAAAATCAAAATTCACTATCTGTCGTTTTAAGCCCAAATAGCCAGGAACTGTCCCAAATCGTGGTGATTGGGTATGGAACTACCACCAAAAGCGACTTGACAGGATCGGTGGCCTCTGTGAAATCAGAAGAGATTCTAGCCACTCCTACCACCTCGTTTGATCAAGCTTTGCAGGGAAGGGCTGCCGGCGTACAGGTCACCCAAACTTCCGGGAAACCGGGTGCAGAGGCTTCCATCCGGATAAGGGGAACCAGCTCTATCAATGCCGGTAACGAGCCCTTGTATGTCATTGACGGTATGTTGGTGAGCAGTGACGCCAATGACATGTCATTGGGCGTGAACCTGGGACCCCGCATCAGTGCCTTGTCCACCATCAACCCGAATGACATTGAGTCGATTGAGGTGTTGAAAGACGCCTCGGCCACGGCCATTTACGGATCAAGGGGAACCAACGGCGTAGTGCTGATCACGACCAAACGCGGCAAGTCGGGCACCGGAACCGTTACCTTTGACACCTATTATGGCGTGCAGGAAGTAGCGAATAAACTGGAGGTCCTGAATGCCGCCCAGTTCGCCGATTTTGTCAACGAAGCCAAAATCAACGCCAACCAAACACCTATCTATAACAACCCCGCCACCTTGGGCGCCGGCACCGATTGGCAAGGAGAAATCTTCCGGACGGCACCCATCGCCAATTATCAGCTTTCCTTCTCGGGCGGCGATGAGAAAACCAGGTACGCCATCACCGGCGGGTATTTCGTCCAGGACGGGATTATCCGTAACTCAGACTTCAAACGCTATTCCTTTAGAGCCAATTTAGACCGGGACCTGAGTTCTAAACTGGCAGTAGGCAATAGCGTAAGTTACTCCCGCCTAACCTCCTCCGGCGTGTTGACCACTACTGAGACCATTGTGCCTGGTGTCACCACTTCCGCCCTGTTGTTCAATCCCATTCTGCCGGTGTACAACCCTAATGAGCCCGGCGGCTATACCTTTGAGAACCGGGGCGGCAGTTACCTGGGCAAAACCCTGGGCAACCCCGTGGCCGATGTGGATGCCTTTACCTCCTACGGGGTTTCGTCCAGAATTCTGGGAAATGTCTACGCCCGCTATAAAATCCTGGAGAACCTGGAGTTCAGGACCAGTTTCGGGATTGATGGGTTCTCTTCGAAGGAGAACGCTTTTGGCCCGAATTTTCTAAAACGCACCGAAGCCAGCAAAGGCGAAGCCTCCATCGGGACGGTGACAGGGCTTACCTGGCTGAATGAAAACACCTTAACGTACAGACCCACCATCAACGAAGATCATAAAGTAGACTTTTTGTTGGGGTACACGCTCCAGGAGTTCAACAACGAGAGCCTGTTGGTTTACGCCTTTGATTTTCCTGATGACCGGACCGGTTACCATGATATCTCCGCAGGGTTATTGCCTCAGAAACCTGCTAACGGCGAATCCAGGTGGAGCATGGTGTCTTATCTTGGCAGGGCTAATTACACGCTATTTGACCGATTCCTGTTTACTGCCACGGGTAGGGTAGACGGTTCCTCCAAGTTCGCCTCCGGAAAGCAGTATGGGTTTTTCCCCTCGGGTGCGGTTGCTTGGCGCCTTTCAGATGAGGCCTTTATTCAACAGTTCTCCTTTATCTCTGACCTGAAACTGAGAACCAGCTACGGCATCATCGGGAACCAGGCCATTCCGCCCTACCAGTCTTTGTCGTTGGTGGGTGCCTACGGACAGGGAGTTTTCAACGGAACCGAAGTGTACACCGGGCGTGAGCCGCTCTCGTTCGCTAATAAGAACCTGAAGTGGGAGACCACGGCACAATTTGACCTTGGGTTGGATGCTTCTTTCTGGAACAACAGGCTATCCGTCACCGCTGACATCTACGAAAAGAAAACCTCTGATCTGCTCTTGTCCACGCCGGTTCCTTATACCACCGGTTTCAACTCCACCGTGCTGAACGTGGGCAACATCCGCAACAGAGGCTTTGAATTCGATGTCCGGACGATCAACACCAAAGGCGCCCTGGACTGGAGAACCTCTCTCAATTTTACCGTGAACCGGAACGAGGTCACCAACCTGAACAGTGAGACCGATATTCTCATGGGCGGCGGTACCTTGCTCCGGGTAGGGGAGCCGGTGGGTACGTTTTACGGCTATATCTTTGAAGGAATCTTCCAAACAGACGAGGAAGCCAGAACCAGCCCGGTGCTGAAAGGACAGGAAGCTACTTCCTCCAACCCCGCCTCCCGCGCCAAAGCCGGAGACCGCAAGTACCGCGACATTAACGGTGACCAGGTCATTGACGAGAAAGACCGCTCCATTCTGGGCAGCGCCCAACCTGATTTCACCTGGGGCCTCACCAATACCCTTTCCTTTAAGAACATTGACCTGAGTTTCTTTTTCCAGGGATCGCAGGGCAACAAGATGGCCAACCTGAACCTGTTTGACCTCCAGAATTTCACCGGTCAGAACAATGTCCTGGCCGAAGCCGCCCTAAACCGCTGGACGCCCAATAACCCCAGCACCAAATACCCGCGGGCCCTGGCCGCCGGAAGTCTGGACAATGGAGTGTTTTCCTCCAACATCGTGGAAGACGCTTCCTATATCCGCCTGAAGAATGTGAGTTTGGGCTACAGGGTACCCAGTTCCCTCACGCAAAAAGTGAAGGTGAAAACGCTCAGGATCTACGCCAGCGCCACCAACTTATGGACCCTTACGGACTACTCGGGCTATGACTCTGAGGCAAACACCTTTGGGCAGAGTACGGCCATTATTGGGGTGGATCGGGGCGGGTACCCGCAGGCCAAAACCTACTTAGTTGGGCTAAACATCGGGTTTTAATTTCCAGCGAGAAAAGATGAAGACGTATCTTAAAATCCTCAGAAAATTGGGACTGGCTATACTGGTCCTGCTCTCCTTGCCTTCCTGCCAGGACTTTCTGGAGGAAGACCCCAAGAACTTTGTGGCGGTCACCAACTACTACCGGAACGCCGATGATGCGGTGCAGGCCGTGAACGCCATTTATGCCTACCTGAACTCCACCAGCACCGTCTCCACGGCCGGGGTGTACCACAGCACCTTATGGGTAACGGCGGGCCTGGCCTCGGATGAATTGCTGAACCAACACCCTTTCGCGCCAGACCTGGATCAAATCGCCACCTTTTCGCATGGCCCGCAGAATGCAGCCTTGCTGGAGATCTGGGCCATGCACTACAAAGCCATCACGGTAGCCAACATTGCCATTGAGCGCATCCCCGGCATCCAGATGGATCAAGCCTTGAAAGACAGGCTCCTGAACGAGGCCCGTTTCCTAAGAGGTTTGCTGTATTTCAACCTAGTACGCATGTTTGGCAGCATTCCCCTTCTCACAAAGGAAGTGGAGCCCCTGACACCGGCCGTGGCCACCCCCGACGAAATCTACACCCAAATCATCGCAGACCTGACCTCTGCTGAAGCGCTCCCTTTGAGTTATCCTGCCGGTAGCGGAAAAGGACGAGCCACGCAGGGAGCCGCCAAAACCTTACTCGCCAAAGTGTACCTCACCCGCCAGGAGTGGGACAAAGCTGCCCAGAAAGCGAAGGAGGTGATTGACTCGAACCAATATGCCCTTTGGGAAGATTTTAACCAGGTTTTCAAATTAGCCAATAGAAACGGGAAGGAGGCTATCTTCTCCGTTGGGTTCGGGGACCAGGGAGGCGCTATCAGTTTCTGGGAAGTAGGCCAGTTCCAGGTGCGGCTGCTGCCCACCGAACTCAGCGCCGAAGGGGTGGAGAACGCCCAGGGCTGGCAAATTCCCACCATGCAGCTGTTCAATACTTTTGACTTCAATGACCGCAGAAAGGAAGTCACCTTCCTGACCGAGTACATCAACAGAAGCGGAGCCGTTACCCCCATCCGACCCTACATCCAGAAGTACTGGGATCGGGCCATGGAGCCTAAAGGAAATGGCAGTGAGAATGACTTTCCGGTGTTGCGCTACGCCGATGTGCTCCTGATGTACGCCGAGGCCAACAATGAATTGGGCAATGCCGCCCTGACGCACGAATACATCAACCTAGTGCGCAAGCGCGCCCGCTTTGACGGAACCACCTACCGCACCACCGTCCCTGATTACGTGGGGCTTACCAAAGAGCAGATGCGGGAAGCCATTCTGAAGGAAAGGGCCATGGAGTTTGTCGCCGAGGGTCATCGTTGGTTTGACCTGGCCCGCACCAAAACCTTGGAAACGCTGGTGCCCCTGGCCAAACCCGGGGTAGTGCCGGCGGCCAAACACTACTTGTTCCCGATCCCGCAACGGGAGCGGGACCTGAACCCGAACCTTCCGCAGAACAACTACTAACAGGCACCGCAAGATGACAGAACGCATTGCCATCGCGATGGACTTGGGCGGCACCAAGATAAAGCTGGGCCTGGTGCAGGATGGGAAAGTCTTGGGCATGACCCAGATAGACGCCTACTCAGACCAGGGCCTCCGGGGAAGGTTGCCTTTTGTAAAACTCACCATTGACAAGCTGCTGGAAGAAAAGAACATTTCAACAGACCAGCTAAGCGGGGTTGGGGTTTCCATTCCGGGGATTGTGGATAGCGTGCAGAGGAAAGTACTCTCCATTGATAAAAAGTACGGGGACGCTCCGGAGATTGACTTCCCAGCCTGGGCGCAACAAGCCTGGGATTTACCCATCATTTTAGAAAACGATGCCAGATCTGCCTTGGTAGGCGAATGGCAGTACGGACACGGAAAGGGCGTGGACAATGTGGTGCTCATGACCTTGGGCACTGGAGTAGGAACCTCGGCGGTTATTGAAGGCAAAGTATTAAGAGGCAAACATTTTCAGGCTGGCTGTCTGGGTGGGCATTTCACGGTGAACCTATCGGGCGGGGTCTGTAACTGCGGCAACATCGGTTGTGTGGAGTCTGAGTCCTCCAGTTGGAGCCTGGAGGAAAAGGTGAAAGCCCAGCCCATGTATTCCAAAAGCCTGTTACGGGTAGAGCCGAAGATTGACTTCTCGGTGCTTTTTCAATGGGCCGAGAAAAAGGATCATCTGGCCATTCAGATGCGCGACCAGTGCCTGGATGTCTGGTCGGCCTGCGCCATCAACCTCATCCATGCCTATGATCCGGAGGTGCTGCTGCTGGGCGGGGGCATCATGGGAAGCGGCGCTTATATCATTCCTTACCTGCAATCTAAAATAAATGAACTGGCCTGGACCCCCTGGGGGAAAGTGGAAGTGCGGGCCGCTTCCTCCTTTGACAGTGCGGCCCTCCTGGGGGTTGGGTATTTAGTGTTTCACCAAAACTAAACGGCTTTGAAAAAATCAAACTACGATAAGTATCCCGAGATCAGAGTGGAAGGCCATACGTGTGTGGCAGGGTGGGGAAACATTGGTCAAGAAATCAGGCAAAGGGTAGCGGATACAGCCAAGCAAAAAGTGGTGGTGGTAGAGTGTTACCACGGCGTAGACACGGAGGAGTTAGTTTCAGGCTTGGTGCGGACTTTAAAGCCAGTTGCTACCATCCGCGCCTCAACCGCCTTCAAATCTGAAAGACAGATTGATGAGTTAGTAGCAGAATACGTGACCGATGATCCGGTTTTCGGGTACATGGCCCCCTTGCACTTAGCTGATTTCTTGGATGCCCACAAACTGGAAACCGCCAAAGCCGAAATCCAGCAAACCTCTCAAGGAGTGATTCTGGTAGTAGGAACAGGCGCCAGCCTCATAGCAACTGAGGCTGATCTTTTGATTTACGCCGATATGCCCCGTTGGGAAATCCAATTGCGGTTCAGAAGAAACAAAGTAGGGAACCTGGGAGTGGCCAATGAAGAGGAATCCTTCTCTTACCTCTACAAAAGAGCCTTCTTTGTAGATTGGCGGGTATGTGACCGACATAAAAAGATCCTGATGAATAAGTGGGATTATGTCTTGGATACTACCCTGCCCGATGCTCCCAAACTAATTACCAGAGCTGCTTTACACGATGCCCTGCAACACACGCTCACCCGTCCGTTTAGGGTGGTGCCTTTCTTTGACCCGGGTCCGTGGGGAGGGCAGTGGCTGAAAGACGTCTGTGACCTGGACCGTTCTGAGCAGAACTTCGCCTGGGGCTTTGACTGCGTGCCGGAAGAGAACAGCCTTTTGTATCGTTTTGGCGAAAACGTGCTGGAAATACCCTCGCTTGATCTGGTGTTTTCGCACCCCCAAGAACTGCTTGGCGAAGAGGTGTTTGAAGCTTTTGGGGATGAATTCCCCATCCGGTTTGATTTCCTGGATACCATGGAGGGTGGTAACCTCAGCCTGCAGGTACACCCGCTCACTGAGTACATCCAGGAAAAATTTGGGATGCCGTACACCCAGGATGAAAGCTACTACATGCTGGATGCCAAAGACGATGCCTTTGTGTATCTGGGCATGAAAGAAGACGTGGTGCCCGAGCGCATGATCCATGAACTGGAAGCCGCGCAAACCCAGGGCCAGTACTTTGAGGCCGAGAACCACGTGGAGAAATGGCCTATCAAAAAGCACGACCACGTCCTGATTCCAGCCGGAACGGTGCATTGCTCGGGTGCCAACAGCGTGGTGCTTGAAATCAGTGCCACGCCGTACATCTTCACCTTCAAACTCTGGGATTGGGGCCGGATGGGCCTTGACGGTAAACCAAGGCCTATTTCGCTGGAACACGGCAAAAACGTAATCCAGTGGGACCGCACCACCCAATGGACCCAGGAAAACATCTTGAACAAAGTGGAGCCGGTGGCTCAAGGTGATGGCTGGCGCGAAGAAAGAACCGGCCTACATGAAGGCTCCTTTATTGAAACCCGCCGGCACTGGTTCACTAAAGCCGTACCGCACCACACCCAGGGCATTGTGAATGTCCTAAACCTAATTGAAGGCACAGAAGCTATTGTGGAAAGCCCCACCCAAGCCTTTGAACCCTTCATCATCCATTACGCCGAGACCTTTATTGTGCCTGCCGCGGTGGGAGCCTACTCCATTCGGCCGCACGGAGAGGGCGTGGGCAAGGAGTGCGCTACGCTCAAAGCCTACGTGCGCACCCCGCTTGATTTTAACGCTAAATACTCCTTCAACCAAAACTAAGCCGTGTATGGAAAAGGCAGGAAGTAACTGGTTTGTGTACCGCATCACCCTGGTGGCCGCCGTGGGTGGGTTGCTCTTCGGGTATGATACGGCCGTGATTGCCGGGGCTATCGGGTTTTTGCAGCTTAACTATGATCTGTCTTCGGCCATGATGGGGTGGATTGCCTCCTGTGCCATTCTGGGCTGCATGATAGGGGCAGCCTTTGCCGGGGCGCTCAGCGACAAAATAGGGCGAAAAAAAGTGCTCATGTTGTCGGCAGTGCTGTTTGCTGTCTCCTCCGTAGGAACGGCCATGCCCCCGGATTTAACCTGGTTCGTCATCTTCCGGCTAATCGGTGGATTGGGCATCGGTATCGCCTCCATTCTGGCCCCCATGTACATCACCGAGATCGCGCCGGCGGCTATCCGGGGGAGACTGGTCTCTTTAAATCAACTAGGAATTGTTTCCGGCATTCTGCTCATTTACTTTGTGAATGCGGGCATTGCCGGCTTGTATGACGAAGCCTGGAACATCACCACGGGCTGGCGCTGGATGTTTGGGTCGGGGGTCATTCCTTCGCTCATTTTCATGGGTTTGCTCTTATTTGTGCCTGAAAGCCCCCGATGGCTCGCCAAGAAAGGGTATGTAAAGGAGCCGCTGGCTATTCTTACCAAGATCAACGGCGAGAGAGAAGCCCAACTGGAACTGAAGCAGATTATGAATACCCTTTCAGAGGAATCGGGCACCGTGGGAGAACTCTTCAAGCCGGGTCTACGGAAAGCCCTCTTTATCGGGGTGGTATTGGCTATCCTCTCGCAGGTTACTGGTATCAACGCCATCATGTATTATGCCCCCGAGATCTTTAAATCAACCGGTGACGGCTCTGATTCCGCGTTGCTGCAGACCATTTTAGTGGGGGCCGTGAACCTGCTGTTCACCATTGTCGCCATTAAATATGTAGACAACTGGGGTCGCAAAGGCTTGTTGCTGGCGGGCTCGGCAGGAATGGCCGTCTGTCTGCTCATCATCGGCGGGGCCTTTTACCTGGACATGGTCAAGGGCTACATTGTGCTGGTCTTCATATTGGCGTACATCGCCTTCTTCGCCGTGTCGCTGGGGCCCTTGGCCTTCGTAATCATTGCCGAGATTTTCCCAAACCGCACCCGCGGCAGAGCCATGTCCATTTGTCTGGGTGCGCTGTGGGTGGCCGTGTATTTTGTTTCCCAGTTTTTTCCCATCCTGCTGGAAGCCATCGGGAGCGCCTATACCTTCTGGATCTTCATGGCCATGTCGGTTCTGACTTTTGTGTTTGTCTGGACCCTGGTGCCCGAGACCAAAGGGAGAACCCTAGAGGAAATTGAAAAGTCCTGGACCGCGGGCCAGCCGGAAAGACTTAAACCTGATCCGGTAGTAGCCCGGTGACCTGCCGGTGGCGCTGCTTTTGACCTGTTTTTAGAAAAGTAGGCCTCAAACAGAACTCCTTCCACCTGCTGCTGCTGCTACCAAGAATGTACCTGCTTCACCGTTTGGCTATCCTTTAAACCTTAAATCGTATGCATATGAAAAAGATTTCTTCCTTCCTTTTTTCCTGTCTGGCCTTGGTGGCCATGACCTTCTGGACCTCCTGTTCAGATGATGAATCCACGCCCGATGCGCCCGTATTGACCTTGTCAAAAGAAGAGGTATCGGGTAAAACCGGGCAACCCGTGGAGGTAACTGTCTCCATCAAGGTGCCCGGAGGCCTGAAGGCGCTCAGAATCACCAAACAGGTCAACCTCCAGAACGACAATACCTACGGAACCAACGGGGTGCAGACCGTGCAGCTTCCCTCTACCGGCCAGACCGATTATACCTATAACTTCACCTACACCCATGCGCCAGGCGAAGTAGACAAGCTGGTGGGTTTCACATTCCGGGCCGAGGACAACAATGGCAAAGTAGGGGAGAAGGTGTTGACCGTGAACACGACGGCCTCCGGTGAACAGATCCTGTACACTTACCGCTGGAACCTGAAATCGAAAATGCACACCACGCCCAACCCAGACGTAGAAGACATTGAGGACTGTGAGACCGATGATTCTTTTGTGTACAACGAGAACGGAACCATGGCCGTGAACTACGGCACCAAGCCTTGTACCTTTGATGGGTTCAATACCTACTCCACCTGGTCTTTGAGCGATGACGAGAAAACTTTCACCCAGACCTATGCCTCGGTGTTTGATCCTACTCAAGTGACCACCGAAACCTACACCGTGAAGTCCCTGACCAAAGACCGCCTGGTGATGGAAATCACCCTGGATCTGTCAGTATTCGGGCCTCCTTACACAGACAAAGAAACGTTTGTGTACACCTTTGATGCCAGCCCTAAACAATAGATACCTAAATGCCTTTTCGGGCTTGTTTTCTGAAAACAGGCCCGAAAAGGCAAAGGGCTTCTTCTATCATTTCTGCTGATGGCTTACCAAACAGTTTTGCTTTCTTATTCCCAAAACGACCTATGATTCTTAGAAATAGCTTCTTTAAGAACACTGCTTTTTTTGTCTGCCTATCGCTGCTTACCTGCTCCTCAGACAAAGGCGACACCGACGGGGAGCCCCAAAAGAAACCGGTGAACACTGATATCACCACCCTGAAGTTTACGGTGGCGGAAGCCCCCGAGTGGACGGCGCTTTTCAAGCGGAACTCCGGTTGGTTTGGCGCCGATGGCATCTTCGCGATTCCTAAAAACGGGGTAGACTCGGCCGGGGCCGGAAGAAACACCGAGACCATGCTTCTGTTTAGTGATACTATGATCGGGGATATCAAAGACGGGAAGCTGAGTCCGGGGTATAAGATGATCAACAACTCGGTGGCCATCATCAAGGGAAATAAGCCCTCACCAGAAAACATCACCTTCTACTGGGACAAGGACGAAGCCGGGAAGCACCGGGCCAACTTCATCCCCAAAACGCCAGCGGCAAAACCGGGCGAATATTACTGGCTAGGTGATGGCTTCGTGAACACGGCCAAAAACAACGACACCTATATTTTTGGGTACCGCGTGCGCGACACAGGAGCACAGGTGTTTGGCTTCCAAGAAGTAGGCAATGCCTTAATTGTGATCCCGGCCGGAAGCAAACCTCCTTTCAAAAACCAGCGCCAACTGGACACGCCTTTCTTTCTGCCGGGCAGCGCCCCAGACGATTATGGGTCGCTGGGCGGGGCTATTTTCGTGAACACCAAAGAAGCCGGCGCTCCCCAGCCCGATGGCTACGTGTATGTGTACGGCGTTCGCGGAAAAGCCAAAAACGTGATAGTAGCGCGGGTATTACCCGGCGAGATCGAAGACTTCACCAAGTGGCGCTACTGGGACGGCGCAACCTGGAACGCTGACCTCGCTAAACTGGCCAACATCACCGACAGGGCCTCCAACGAGTTAAGCGTGACCCCACTGCCCGATGGCCGCTATGCCATGGTGTTCCAAACCGATGGCATCGGGAACACCGTAGGCCTACGTCTGGGGCTGAAACCCCAAGGCCCCTTCGGCCCGATCATCAAAATTTGGGACTGTTCAGAGGATATCAAAATGGACAAGGACTTCATTGTGTACAATGCCAAGGTGCATTCCAACCTGTCAGAGCCCGGAGAGATGCTGATCAGCTACAACGTGAACTCCTTTGACTTTTTCAAAGACATTCTGGTGCATCCTAATCTATACCGCCCAAGGTTCATCAAAGTGAAGCTTTTGTAAATTGAGGAATAAGGCAAAAACTAAAGGCGGGAAGTAAGGAGATAGACAATGCTGTCTTCCTTGATTGTCTTTATTCTAAGTTGTACACGCATTTCGTCCCCCTTTGAAGGGGGTAGGGGGATGACAAAGGCCATTGAAGAACCAAAAGCTTGCACTACGAAGCAAGAGCAACCAAAAGTGACTGCCCTTACACATTGGGAATGCTGATTCCTGCACGAGTAATCATCCCCCTACCCCCTTCAAAGGGGGACGGAATGCGTGGTTATTCCTATTTCACGCTTAAATAGCTTCAAAACGTTCACAGTCCTTGTCAAGCATTTTTGAACTCAATCCATGAAAAGCGTCAAAGTTCTACTTCTGGTCATGCTTTGCCTTGGTGGAACAATCGTTTCATGGGCAGACGGGTTTGAGCAACAAGCTTTGCGGGTTTGTTCATTTGGGCAATCGATTCCCGAAACGGAGATAAAATTCACGGTGGCTACGGTACTCCAAAGCAATATGGTGGTTCAGCAAGGCAAGCCTTTTTCCATGTGGGGAACTGCTCCGGCAGGCGATACCATCACCCTTTCGGTAGATTGGAACAATTCACCGGTGCAAGTTGTGGCAGACGCCTCCGGCAGATGGGAGGGGCAGGTGCCCGTTCCAGCGGTGAAACCCGGTGACTTTTCGGCCCACACTATTACGGTTTCTTGTGAAAAGGATAGCCTCACCTTATCTAATATCCTGATTGGCGAGGTGTGGCTCTGCAGCGGGCAGTCTAACATGGACATGGAAATGAAACCCGCATTGCCTTGGCTCAGGGGAGTGTTGGACTATGAAAAGGAAATTGCCTCGGCTGATTTTCCCGCCATTCGGCTGATAAACATTGAAAACAATTTCAAGAAAACACCCCAGCAAAATGCGAAAGGAACCTGGTTGGTCTGCTCGCCACAAACGGCCGGAGACTTTAGCGGGGTCGCTTATTTCTACGGGCGCGAGTTGCTTCAAAAACTACAGGTGCCCATTGGGTTGGTGGTGTCCTCGGTAGGCGGATCTGCTTGCCAAGGCTGGACCAGCCGGGAGGCGCTGGAAAGTGACCCTGAGGTGAAAGCGAAGTACCTGACGCCTTATGACCTCAATCCGCAAGCGCAGGAAAGCTTAGATTCCATCAAAACGCTTGAAAAACTGTTCGAGGTGTTGGCCCGGCCCACCTTGCTGTACAACGCCATGATTCATCCCTTAAAAGATTTTTCCATCAGAGGTTTTTTATGGTACCAGGGCGAATCTAACAAGAAAGACGGGAGCGCCTACACGCGCCTGTGCACCGCCATGGTTAAGGGTTGGCGCAAGGATTTCAACCAAGGCGATTTGCCCTTTTATTACGTGCAGGTCACACCTTACAACTGGGAAGAAAAAGACTCTATGGCCACGTATCACGCCAAACTACGCGAAGCCCAGGACGCCATGCTCCAGGTGAAGAACACCGGAATGGCCGTCACCATGGACATTGGCGAGGTAAATGACATCCACCCGCGCAACAAGAAAGACGTGGGTTTGCGCCTGGCCAGAATCGCGTTGGCGAAAACCTATGACCAGCCCGATGTGGTGTATGTAGGGCCCAGGCTGGAGAAGGTCAAAGTAAAGGGTAAGAAGGTGATCGTTTCCTTTCTGCCCCAAAGCCTGGGAACCGGACTCACCACCTCGGATGGGCAAACACCTAAGTATTTCTATGTAGCGGGCGAGGACAAAATTTTCTACCCGGCAGAGGCATCCATTTATAAGGATCAGGTCCTGCTATCCTCAGAGAAGGTGAAGAAGCCGGTGGCCATTAGGTATGCTTTTACCAATTATCCCATTACCAACTTCGGCAACAAAGAAGGTTTACCCGCCATGCCTTTTCGCACCGATACTTGGGAGGAGTAAATTCTGAGCGTGGTTTTTCTGTGTTCAAGCCTTCCTTTATTAGGGCCTCCGTTTATGTTTTCGGCTTAAAATCTTAAAACCATATGAAAAGTAGTGCCCACCTCAGCAGTAGAAAATGGATCGCTTTCGCCTTTGTGCCGTTCACCGCCTTGTCTATGCTGGTTAGCGGTTGTCAGAAGAACAAGAGTATGGCGGCCGAGACTTCGGAGACGGATGCTCCATCTGCCGTAGGCAGTGTCCGGCAAGTGAAAGCCACCTCCGTTCCGCAGTGGGAGCAGATGCTGATGCACAACTCGGGATGGTTAGGGGCAGACGGAATCTACTGCGTGGCCATGAACGGGGTAGAGAAATCAGGCCAGGCCAATGCCACCGAAACATTCCTGTGGTTCAGTGATACCATCATCGGGAATATTAAAGGAGATTCCTTGCAGGCCGATTGGGAGATGGTGCATAACTCGGTGGGGTATCTGCAGGGAAGTACCCCGGACCCCAACAAGATCAAATTCCATTGGCGGAAAGACGAGAAGGGAAAAGCCGCCTCCATGTTTGAGCCCCACACGCCCAAGGCCCAGCCGGGGGATTATTATTGGCTGGGGGACGGGTTCTTCAATCATCAAAAAGACAGCACCATTTACATTTTCGCTTACCGGATCAAGAGTTTACCCGGAGGCGTGTACCCATTTGAGGATGTAGGCGTTTCCCTGATCGCGCTGCCCAAAGGAAGTCGGCCGCCGTTCGCCAACCACCGGCAATTGGATACGCCTTTATTTATCAAAGACAGCAACGGCAAAGGGAAAGTCGTATTTGGAGTTGCGGTGCTGGCGAATACCGTAGGTGCCAAAGCGCCCAAACCCGATGGCTACATCTATGTCTATGGGGTACGAGGCGATAAAAAGGAACTTCTGGTGGCCCGGGTACAGGACAAAGCATTTGAGGATTTCAGCCAATGGCGTTATTGGGACGGCAGCACCTGGGGCCCCGACGTGCATAAAGCCGCTGCGCTGACCAGCCGGGTATCCAATGAAATGGGGGTAAGTTTCATGGAAGACGGTCGGGTACTAGCCTCGTACCAGTTAGACACCAATTCGCCTACCGTCGCTATCCAGACGGGGCAAACCCCAGCCGGACCTTTCCAGCCCGCCAAAAAGATTTACGAAACCCCGGAGATCTATGAAGACCTGGATTTCTACACCTACAACGCCAAAGCCCATCCGCACCTTTCCAAACCGGGGGAGCTGTTGATCAGCTACAACGTCAACTCCTTTGATTTCATCGCCGATATCCACAAACACCCCCATCACCTCCGGCCAAGGTTTATCTCTGTGAAGTATTAGGTGAAATTTTTCTTCCTAAGGATACACTCGGACAGATGAAAGTCTTTTTAATTGAAAATTAAAAATATCTCCAATAACGATAGAAGGAGGGAGGTGCTCAAAAAAATCTCTCCCTAAATCCCCTTAAGCATTTTATAAAAAGCATCGGCGTAGGTATCACTAATGGGAATGATTTGATCTCCAATGCTGATCCTGTTTTTCTCAATGTGATCTATTTTGTCAATCGCTACCATAAAAGACCGGTGCACGCGTGCGAAATTCTGAGTTGGTAGCAGCTCTTCCAGCTTTGCGAAGCTGATTAAGGTCATGATCTTTTCCTGGGCGGTATGCACCCTGAGGTAGTCCTTCATACCTTCTATGAAAAGGATGTCCTTTGTGGCAATTTTCTGGATACGGTGGCCTACCTTCAGGAAAAGGTACTCGGGCTCGTTTCTAGGCTCGGCGGTTCCTTCTTTCTTAGCAGGTACATGACTGGTGGCGCTATGTTCCTGGTAGAGCCGTAACACCCCTTTGTAGAAGCGTTCAAAAGAGAAAGGCTTCACCAGGTAGTCCTTTACCTCCAACTCAAAGGCCTTGAGCGCATACTGGTCGTAAGCAGTGGTCAGGATGATCATGGGTTTGGGGTTCAGCAGGGGGATGAAGCTGAGCCCGTTCAGGTCAGGCATGTTGATGTCAAGGAAGAGCAAATCTGGCTTATCTGTTTTCAGGTTTTCGGCTGCTTCCAAAGGACTCATGAAGGTGCCCTTCAGTTCCAGGAAAGGGACTTTAGCGACATATTCTTCAAGAATCTCCTGGGCCAGAGGCTCGTCGTCAATGATGTAGCAGCTTAGTTTCTCTTTCATGGACGTGTGCTTGCGTGCCGTTTATTTCCAGACTTAACCTAAAGGTGTCTCCGGTGTTTTGGATATTCAGGCGGTGCTGGTCTGGGTATTGTAATTGCAGTCTTTTCTGGACATTAACCAATCCAATACCTCCGGGTTCCTCAATCTCCATCTGTTGCTGATTAGTACCAATTGGGTTCTGAATCTGAAAGGTAAGCGAATCAGGTTTTATTTCCACCCTCACCTTAATCGCGCTAGGCTCCAGCCGGGCGGGACTGTGTTTGTACGCGTTCTCCAGGAGGTGAATGAACAGCAGGGGAGCAATCTCACAGGTTTCTGGCGCACCCTGTAGGATCAGGTCTACTACCGGAGAATTTTTGTACCGGAGCTGCTGCAATCCTATGTAGTCTTGCAGGTAGTTTATCTCACGGGTAAGCGGCACCGTGGGCGCGTTCGATTCATAAATCATATAGCGCATCAATGATGCTAAGCGTAAAACAGCTTCGGGGGCGGTGGGCGCTTGTTTGTAGACCAGCGTGTGAATGTTGTTGAGGGTGTTGAACAAAAAGTGGGGGTTTATCTGCGATTTCAGGTAATGCAATTCTGTTTCGGCCGCCTGTTTCTCCAACTGCTCTTTTCTGATGGTATTCAGTACCAGATTTTCCGTTACCCTGGCCAGCCAACTGAGAAAGAGAAAAGCGGGTACCATCGTGAGGACAGCGATGGTATAATACCCTAGGAATGGGTCCCAACCATCGGGCTTTTTAGGGTGAAAGTAAACGAAGGGTATTGGGCCTGTAAAGACAATTATTGCTAGGCGGGAAAAATATTCCCTCTTTTTGTTCTTCCCTAAGTACAGGGTAAGGAGATAGAAGTGGCTGTAAAAAACATACAAACAAGTCAGGATGAACCCTGTAGTCAAGGGAAGCCAGTTAGATTGGTCGTCCGTCCGCAATTGCAGGCTCACCAAAGAGGTGAAAAGAAGCCAGACGAAGAGGTGAACCAGCCGGAAGATTTTTTTGACTCTCTGCATAGAACAAAGATACCTTTTCCCCGCAGCCTCTGCACCTCTACTCGACCAGTTCCTTTTCTCCCTCTACGAAAGGCAACCCTCAACCCGCCAGTGTACTCACGGATGAAAAGCCGCCTTTCGTCGATTGCTTTCTAGCTGCGGCATATCGGTTTTTGCGCTCTGTAAGGAAGAGGGTTCTTTTACTCAAGGAAGGAGCGGGAAAGAGAGTTTTTAACCTCTGTTTCGTCCTCCAAATGAATGAAAGTACATGGATGCCTTAACTTATACACCTTATACACCCTGCCATCTATACACCTTGTCATCCTGAAAGGAACTTGTGGGCGAACTAAAAAAGCGCTGGAGTAGACGCTATTACAGCTTGCACATTAGGTCCTTTCAGGATGACAAAATGGAAGTATAAGCAAAATTTACTGCCTATACACTGAGAGAATCAAAGCCATCTTCAATGACTTAAAAGTCTCCGTTTTCGGCTTATTCTCAGAAATGAAGCCTAAAACGAATAGACCTACCTCTGAAGACATTCAACTGCACAAGCATGAAAAATATGGAAAACCCCTCCGAGAGTCTGCTGATTAGGAACGTCTCTAAAACCTATGCCAACGGCGTTCAGGCATTAACAAACATTTCGCTTACCATTCCACCGGGCATGTACGGCTTGCTGGGGCATAACGGGGCAGGAAAATCTACGCTCATGCGCACGTTGGCTACCCTGCAGGAGCCGGATCAGGGGCAGATATTCTTGGGGAATTTGGATGTAGTGAACCAGAAGGAGGAAGTGCGCCAGAGTCTCGGCTATTTACCACAGGACTTCGGGGTGTACCCCAAAGCCACCGCCGAGGAGTTGCTGGATTACTTTGCGGTCCTAAAAGGCTTCACCAACCGGGCCTCCCGCAAGGAAGTGACCGAGAGCCTGCTGAAACAAACCAACCTCTGGGACAAGCGCAAGCAGAAACTAGGCGGCTACTCGGGCGGCATGCGGCAGCGTTTCGGGGTGGCGGTGGCGTTGCTGGGCAACCCCAAGCTCCTGATTGTGGACGAACCCACGGCCGGACTGGACCCCGCCGAGCGCATCCGGTTTTTGAACCTGCTGAGTGAGTTGGGCGAAAACAGTGTAGTGATTCTCTCCACGCACATCGTGGAAGATGTGTCTGAACTGTGCACCAACCTGGCTATCATTAACAAAGGAAGAATTCTGCTGGAGGCGCAGACGCACGAGGCGGTAGCTTCCCTGGGAGGAAAGGTATGGCGCACACTCATTGAGAAAAACAAGCTGTCGGCTGAAACGCAGGAGCATCAGGTCATTTCTGCCAAATCCCTGGGTGGGCGCACCCAGGTGCACGTGTATAGTCCGGTTGACCCCGGCACCCGTTTTGAGCTCGTAGCGCCAGACCTGGAAGATGTGTACTTCAGCGCCATGACCGGGGTGCAGGGGCAACACGCAGCACTGAAAGAAGTGGAGGAGGTACAGCCATGAAGTTCCGGAAGATTTTTCACCTGGAGTTCACCTACCAACTCAGGCATGTGTCTACGTGGGGGTATTTTGCGGTCGTGTTCGTGCTGGCGTACCTCTTCCTTACGGCCAACTACGCTTCTGATGCGCGGGAAGGGTATGTGTTGCTCAATGCGCCCATTGTTATTGCAGCTGTCACCGTGTTATGCTGTGTTTTCTGGCTGTTGATGAGCGGGGCGGTAGCGGGCGATGCGGCTGCCAGGGATGTACAGACGCGCATGTTCTCCCTCACCTACACCTCGCCGGCCAACAAAAGGGACTACCTGGGCGGACGATTCCTGGCAGCCTTTCTGCTCAACGTGCTCGTGCTGCTGGGCATTCCGGCAGGAATCTTCCTGACCATCTATTTTACGGGGATAGAGGCCGAGATTTTGGGGCCGTTCCGGCTATCTGCCTACCTCAGTTCCTATTTCTTCTTGGTGTTGCCCAACGCTTTTATCGCCACGGCTATTCAATTCTCTATGGCGGCGCTTACCCGCAAAGCCATGGCCAGTTATCTGGGCGGTATAATCCTCTTCGTGGCGGCCTATGGGGTGGGGCAGGGGTTGGGTGTCATAAAGAGCCCTGTAGATTGGGGGACATTGGTGGATCCCATGGGTTTTACACCAGTGCTAAGCCATTTAAGCCTTGAATGGAGCCCCATGGAAACGAATACACGCCTTCTTACACTGGAGGGGGCATTCTTGGTAAACCGTGTCCTTTGGATAGTTTTGGCGATGGGCATGCTGGCGCTTGCCTATTTCCGTTTTCAGTTCATTTTACCGGAAACTGGCCAAAAACGTAAGCAGGCACTTGGACCAGCTACAACAGAAGCTGTGCTGACGTGGCTGACCTGGGAGAGAGCCGAATCGTTACCGCAAGGGCGGGGTACCTTTAATTTCGTAACCCACCTGCACCAGTTAAAGCTTATCACATTCAACTCCTTCTGGGCACTGGCAAAAGGCAAGAGTGGGCTGCTGCTGTTGGGTTTTATTGCGCTAGTGGTGGGTCTGGCGATGCCCGGAAATCTAAAGAACAAGGGCGTTCCTATGCTGCCCAGAACCGACCAGGTGTTAACGATTCTGGCGGCCCCCTTCACCGAGCCAGGAAAGTTCTGGATAGTCATTTTCCTGCTCGTTATTTTCTACGCCGGGGAACTGGTCTGGCGTGAACGGGAAAGCGGCCTCCACCAGCTTTCTAACGCCGCACCAGTGCCCGATTGGGTGCTTTTCCTGAGCAAGTATTTATCGCTGACTCTCCTACTGGTGGTCTGTCTCGTTTTCCTGCTGTTTTCCGGAATACTGGCCCAAATTGGCATCGGCGGAGCCGAGGTGGAGGTAGGCCTGTACCTGAAAGTGCTCTTCGGGTTTCAGTTGGTAGAATGCCTGCTCTTTGCTCTGCTTGCGCTGGTGGTGCACGTAGTGGTTAATCAAAAGTACGTCGGGCATTTGGGGATGCTTCTGGTTTTTGGTCTCCTGATGTATGCCCCAACCCTGGGGCTGGAGCACAAGCTGCTGGTATTCGGGGCTAGTCCTAAGTGGTCGTATACCAACATGGGTGGCTTTGGCCCATCGTTGGTGCCCTGGCTGTGGTTTAAAGCCTATTGGATGGCGTGGGCGCTGCTGCTGGCGGTGGTAGCAAGGCTCCTTTGGGTCCGCGGCCAGGAACAAAGTATGATGGCGCGGTTTCAGTTGGCGCGTCAACGTTTTACCCGCACTACGGCGTTGACCACGGCCGTGGCGGTAGGTGGGATTCTCCTGTTGGGCGGCTATATCTTCTATAACACCAACGTGCGGCATGACTACCTCAACTCTTCCTCCTTAGCGGCGCAGCGGGCGGCCTACGAGCATCGCTATAAACAATACCAGAATGTGCCTCAGCCTTTGCTGACCGGTGTAAATCTGCAGGTAGAAATGTATCCTTCCCAGCGGAAGGTGGAGATTGCGGGCACTTACCTGCTGGTGAATAAGAGCCAAGAGTCTATTGATTCGGTGCATCTGGCACCGGGGGCGGGCGTTAAAACGGCATCGGTTCACTTTGACAGACCAGCTAGGGAGGTGCTCCTGGACGAGGAACTTGGCTTCCGCATGTACGCCCTGGCAAAGCCCCTTCTTCCCGGCGATTCGCTGCGCCTCCGCTTTCAGGTAACCTATAACCCCCAAGGCTTTTCCAACAACGGAGCCGATGCGCAGGTGCGGGAAAATGGCACCCACTTCCGGAATATGGAGTTGCTTCCGGTCATCGGGTACCAGCCGTACCGGGAACTGGATGAAGGCGCGGCGCGAAAAACGTTTGGCCTGGCACCCCGACCCGCCACTGCCTCGCTCTACGATGTGGCCGCCCGACGGTATGCCACGTTTCCTGAACGCATCAGCTTTAAGGCCACTGTGGGTACCGAAGCCAATCAACAGGTGGTGGCACCGGGCACCTTACGCCGCACCTGGACCAAAGACGGCCGCCGCTACTTCCATTACGCCACAGAGGCGCCCATCCGGAATGAATACGCCTTTTACTCGGCAAACTACGCGGTGCAGGAAGGGAAATGGCAAAACCCGTCGGCTGGTCCGGGGCAGGAGGTCACCATCCAGATTTTCTATCCGCCGGGGCTTACGAAGAACTCTGAGCGGATGGTTAAGAGCGCAATCGCTTCGCTGGACTATTACACGAAGCAGTTTGGCCCCTACCCGCACCGGCAGCTCCGCTTTGTGGCGCATCCCGGGTACAGCTTCGGAAATCACGCCGCGCCCATCAATATCACCGCGGAAGAAGGTTTTTTCCTTCTGAACCCAGAGGCGGATGAGCGGGGCTTTGACCTGGTAACGGCCGTGGTGGCGCACGAGGTAGCGCACCAGTGGTGGGGAAACCAACTCAAACAAGCCTATGTAGAGGGAGCCGGCTTGATTTCCGAAAGCCTTGCCTGGTACTCTGCCCTGGGCGTGCTGGAAGCAGCCTACGGGCCAGCGCACAAGAAAAAGCTGTTAAACTTTCTGAGGGAGGAGTACGAGAACCCGCAGACCAAAGCCGCCTTACCATTGCTGCAGGCCGATGATTGGTACCAAAGTTACCGCAAAGGGCCCATGGCGCTGTATGCGTTGAGCCTGTATATCGGTAAAGACAAGGTAAATGGAGTTCTCCGTCGCTTGCTCCAAAATTACCCTCCAGGCAAAGTACCGTTCGCCACTTCCCTAGACCTCTATCAAGAACTGCAAGCGGCTACCCCGGACTCACTCCAATACCTGCTCCACGACATTTTCAAGACCAATACGTTCTGGGAACTTAAGGCCAATCAAGCTACCGTGAAGCAGACCAAAGCAGGTACCTGGCAGGTGACCCTCAACGTGCAGGCTCGCAAAACGGTGGTAAGCGAAGCCGGTTTGGAGAAGGAAGTTCCGCTGAAGGATTGGATGGAGATAGGGATTTACGCTCCCGCTAAAAGGGGGGAGGAATTAGGCAAACCGCTTTACCTACAGAAACATTTGATTCATTCTAACCAGCAAACCATTACGGTGATAGTACCAGGCAAGCCCTCGCAAGTAGGCATAGACCCTAATCATCTGATGATTGACTGGAACCTGATGGATAATGTTGCAGAGGTGAAGGAGTAAGGGAGAGGGGGGTAAAGGCACATCTGAAAATGTGCCTTTACCCCCCTCATCATTTTTATGATAGCGGCCAAAGACCAATAACAGCAGGCATGGTGAAAGCAATAGCAATACCAAGTGTATAAAACATTATCTCCCAGTTTCCTGGTCTTTGACCACCAGGTACCTTATCCATAGGAAATCATCATAGATGCGGTCTACGGATTTGATTTTGAACTGCATGGCTTTACGGTTTTCATACCCTTCGGCTGCCTCAAACACCGTGGGGGAACCAATGGTACCGTCGGCTACCGGGGCCAGCACTAGGCTGAACTCATCTATCAGTCCGGCTTTCAGAAAAGAGCCGTTCACGTGGCCTCCGCCGTCAATACGTACTGTCCTCATGCCAAACAGGCTGTAAAGTTTTCTGAGCACCAGGTCAAGGTCTAAATCCTCTTTTCCGCCGAAGATGTAAGACACATTCTTGCTTCTGAGATGCGCCAAGTAGCCAGATGACACTTGTTCGGTCAGGACCTCAATCACGTGTTCCGTAGAGACCATGTTGGTATCCCAGAAGCATTTCCCCGATGGGTCAATCACCACTGCATAGGTTTTGGCCTCCTGCTCGGCCACAAAGTCTTCTTTCGGTATGGAGTCATGATCCCCCTCTAGGGAATAGGTTTCTTTGCTAGAAAACTCCTGCATGGTCACCCGGCCCACTAACCAGGCATCTGCTTCAATTTTTTCAGCGGTTTCTTCAAAGTACTTATGATGGTCTTTAAATCCCCAGATGTTTTGTTAGATCCGGCCATCAACAGAACCAAGCATGTGGCAAATGACATAGGGCTTATTGGTGTCTAACATTTACGTTTTTGCTTTAGAAATTTAAAACTAAGCTATAAATCCATTCAAAGTGATTTATAACTTGATCAAGAAAGGGCAAGCTTCACTTTGCTTTCTGCTATGCAAAGTTAGCGGTGAAGTATCTGTAACGTTTTCTCGTCTTGTTTGCCGTGGAAGAATTTCTGCAAAACATCTCTGAACACAGGGTTTGCATTTGGTAAGGAGGCGAACAAGGTCATGGAAGATTTGAGCTTCAGGTCATCCGGGCTTCCAAAGATGCGGCAGGCGTTATTTCCTTCAAGTTTCAGAAGTGCCTCACAAATCTCTACAAGCCTGCTGCCTAAAACAGGGTGCTTTAAATAGGCCTCGGCTTCCTGTACGTCTTTGATACCGTAAAAGACAGAAGTCTCGCTAAAACCTAGTCCCCGCATTTGAGGAAAGATATACCACATCCAATGGCTTTGTTTTCTTCCTTTCCTTATCTCAGAAAGCGCCACCTCATAATCTCTTTCCTGAGCGCTTAAGAATCTTTGCAAGCCGTTCTCTTTCATGGGGAGGGGGTATATCGTTTTTGACTTCATTAAAAATATGCCGCAAGCCTCTAAAGTATTCCACTGATATAATATCTAAGTAATACTTATAAGCTTGGCAATCAAATAAAAGTATTTCAAAATGGGCCCTGTGCTGTACCTTAAAAACAAGAAAGCCTTGCAAAACATTGTTTGCAAGGCTTTCTTGTTTAATTTTCCCAGAGCTGTCCTTCATTAAGTTTAAAAAGGATGAAGGGCCGCAAATAAGAGATTCAAGCAACTTACTTGTGTTGTTTGTATACCTTACTTTGTGTAAATATATTATGCCTTAGGTTTTGCCATTAAGATTATCAAGGCGAAAAAACTGTGGCAATATCTTCCATCCAAAGGAATAGCTTACGGTTTATTCTTCCACGTAGGCTAGGGATGAAGATAGGTCACGGTAGGCATTGATTTGCTGCTGCAACTCACTGATTTTCTTTTCGGCGTCCCTGATGGCGTCTGTTCCAGCCAGCCATCTTTTAGGTGGTTCATTTTGGCTTGAAATCTTGATTAATGCATCCGCTAATTTTGCCGGGTCACCGGGTTGTTTGCCGTTTACACCTTCAAATGCTGAACGAAGCATAACACTACGCTCTGCATAATCTTCTACTGATTTTTCTGGCCAGGTAGTAGAGGCAGGCTCCAATAATTCCGTCCTGAAATAACCTGGTTCCACAATGGTAGTTTTGATGCCGAACGGGGCAACCTCTAACTGCAGACTTTCCATCCATCCCTCCAAGGCAAATTTAGAGGCATTGTAAGCGGAAGTATACTCAGTGCCTACCAAACCTGCAATAGATGAAAGGGAAATGATGTGGCCTGAACGGTTCTTTCGCATGACAGGGAGGACGGCACGAGTCACGTTCATCGGTCCGAATACATTTGTGGTTATCTGAAGCTCAATCTGGCGAGGGCTCAGCTCTTCAAAGAAACCCGCGTAGAAATTAGCGGCGTTGTTTACCAATACATCAACAGTACCAAACTTATCAACGGCCGCCTTAACTGCCACCTCCGCGTCTGACAGGCTTGTAACGTCCAGCTTTACCACGAAAAGGTTTTCACTCTCGCCTATAGCTTTAGCCACCTTATTAATATCGCGGCCTGTGGCCACCACCTTGAATCCCGCCGCAAGTGCTGCCTTTGCAATGTCTACACCCAAACCACGACCGGCACCGGTAATGAGCCAGACTTTATCTTGATTTTCCATTTTTATTGCTATTTGTTTATTTAAGGTGAACTGTGACTGCAAAGGTCCACACGGTTCCACTGGATAAATAATGGAAAACAAAGCAATAAGTATGAAAATCAAAGATGAGTAGTCCGGATTGATTTAGGTATTTCACCGGTCTTCTTCTTGAAGAAGTTATTGAAGTAGGTGGGGTACTCAAAGCCGAGGGCATAGGCAATCTGGGAAATACTCCAGTCCGTATACAGCAAAAGCGCCTTTGCCTCGTTGATGATCCTGTCGGCTATATGGGCTGTTGTCGGTTTGCCGGTGACCTTCTTCACAGCGCTGTTCAGATAGTTGACGTGGACGCTCAGGCCATTGGCATAATCCTGTGCCGTCTTCAGCTCAAGGGGGCGCTCGGTACTCTCAATCGGGAACTGCCTTTCTAATAGTTCAAGGAAAACAGACGTAATGCGCTCCGCCGCGCTTTTCTGGGTGGAGTAGTTCTCAGAGGGCTGCATCTTCACCGCCTCATGGATGATTAGGTGTATGTAGTTGCGTATCAACTCATCTTTAAAGACATAATCAGTGCTCTGCTCGGCCAGCATTCTTTTGAACACTCCCGTGATAAACTCCTTTTGCTCTTTGTCAAGCCTCAAAACGGGGGTGCCGCCTATCTTGAACAGGGGAGACTGCCGGAAGCTGTCGGACCGTTCTCCCAAGCTTAGGAACTCCTCCGTAAATAGGCAGGTGTAGCCGCTGAAGTGTGGCGAAACGGCCTCACAGGAGTAGGGGATGTGGGGGTTGGCACAGAGTAGGAATGTCTCATCCGTCTCCACGCTTTTGTCGGCGTAGTGGAAGATGAACTTCCCGGTGGTCAGGTTTATCTTGTAGAAATCCTTACGGCTGTAGGTATGGCCAGAGTCAGACCCGCTGTTGATTTCATACACCATAAAGCCTTTAAGCTTTAATACAGCATTGAAATTTGAAGTTTGGGAGTCAAAAGTCTTATCCATGCCTCAAAGTTAAGGAATTCAAATTTTATACCCTTAGTTCACTTTGATATTGATTAGACCAAGCACTTAATTAAAAGTCGTACCACTAAGCCAGCAATCTCTTTAAGTAATCAATCTTCACCTTCTACCGAGTTTGGCTCTAAAGCTGGTAGAAAGGGAATAGAGTTTGGAGTAGAATTGGTTTGAAACCTATAAAACAAAAAAGCCACTGACTATCAGTGGCTTTTTTGTTTCTGTACCCCAGACCCAGATCAAATCGAACACATTTATTGAGGATCTGGGGCACATCCACCAGTTCCGAGAGTTCCTCCATATCACAGGCACCCTGCCTTTCCTAGAGGCGAAGGCCAAGCGGTATCCCCACACCGCCCGCGCATGTGTCCATTCTGCCTGAGGGCGTCTGGCACACGGGCGGCACGGCGGCTGGATATATACTGGAAAAGACAAGTATACCATGAATATCAGCATAGACACCTCGGACTGGAACCAGAACTTCGTGCGCTTCTGCCGCCGCCATCTGGCCATCAGCGACTTCGCGGTGCAGGACTTCCACGACTACCTGAACGCCCAGATCCCCAACCTGCCCCGCGGCTTCAACTTCAGGCACGGCTTCCTCGGCCACGTGTACAGCGACCCCGCGGTCACGGAGCTACAGGCGACCACGATCGAGTTCGGATTCGACAACGCGGTAGACCAGTACCACCGCTGGTTCAGCACGCCCCTGGGCTTGGCCGCGATGCGGAAGGGTAAGATCCAGAGGCTGCTGAAGACCCTGTGAAAAAATAGTTGATCCCTTTTTAAAACAATCGCCTGATCTCCTCCTATAAGGTTCGAATCTAATTTTAAAACCAAGACAAATGAAAGACAGATACGAACAATTGATGATGCAGGAAGAGGCGGCCATGGGCACACAGGTGTCGGAATGGATGCTGCCAGCGATCACCGAGCGTACGCGGAGGCTGCTGACCGATGGCGGGGTGGCCCACACCATGCACAGCGGGGGAATCCGCCTCCAAGACAAGCTATATGAACTGGACGCCATGGCTTGCCTGACCTCGGCAGTGGAGGAAGTGGCGGGAGATGTAGGCTTCTGGAAGGTGCTGGGTGTTTACCGAGCGGTCTTCGCCTAAAGGGAAAAGGGAGGCACTGGCGCAGGACGCTGGTGTCTCCCTTTCTTTTTACTGGGCTGGCCGACGCAAGGTCACCCCGATCCCATCTGTCGTCGACGATACCGCCAACACCTCGGTGGCATGGAGTGCCCACGTGGGCGGGTCTCACGCCGCTGATACGGGCAGTACCGCGGCGGTGGCAAGATCTATGTCACGGCGACAGCCTGATCGGCCATGGCCCGCTTGACCTTGATGACAGTGTTTTTGGAGACATGGTGCAGCTTCATGCACTGGCTCAGCGAGAGGCCGCCGCGCAGATCCTTGGCCAGCTTGGCGTACTCCTTCAGCAGCTTCTCATCACTCTTCCTCCAGCCCACGGGCCGACCGATCTGCACCCCGTGCTTCTCACGGGCGTTGGCGATGCCGCTACGGATCTTCTGGGAGCGCATTCGGTTGTCCTCCTGCGCCAGCTCAGCGTAGAGCGAGACCATGATGTTGGTGACGAACGTCTCCTCGCCGCTGGCGTCCAGTGATTCGAACCCTTGGTTCTTGAACACCACGCTGATGCCCAGGGCGTGCAGCGTGTCGATGGTGGCGCGGATCATCTTCGCGCTGCGGCCCAGCCGTTCGAGGCTGGTGACGATCACCTTCCTGAAGCCGCCTTTCTTGGCCAGCGCGAAGAGTTGGTCGAGGTCTGGCCGTCTGGTGCCCGTGCGGCCCGAGATGTTGTTGGCGATCACGTCGACGATACGGTAGTTGCTTGCCGCGCAGTACTGCTCAAGCTCGGTGAGCTGGTATGCGTTGTCCTGATGAGCTGATGACACGCGGCAGAAAAGAAGGACGGGTACGGGTGAAGGAGCGGGTGCTGGTTCAATCATAGCTAGAACCTAAGGTAAACACTTCAAGGATTAAAATCAACCCCCGTCACACGCTGGAATCGCACCTTCTGGAGAATAGGTTTATAATGAACCTGTTGAGTGATTCTTCGCTAGTTCTTATAACTTTGAAAAAATACCACTGGCGGACAGATCATCGATAAAAGCTCTAAAGTCGAGTACTCTCTGGGATGTATTACCATTCACTTTCATAAATGGCATTTCCTCTTTCTCGTTGAAGTAAATATTAATCCACAAATCCAGCGGTTGGTACATGGCAGCATTAGGGTCATATGTAATTAGTAGAACATTGATTAGTGAGTCTTGCCTATCTAGCAAGGGAATGTAATCCTGAAGTTTCCTCTCAAAATCCTCTACCGTGGCATATAGTGTGTACTTAGTGTGATACTCTCTAACAGGGCCGATCCTAACAGAGTACTTTCCATCCACCTTGAAGTTGATGACTGGCAACGTCTCCCGTTCAGGAGTGAGTGTAACACTTTTAAAGATAACGGAAACCTCTGCATCGCTTTCTGATTTCCCCCCATCTTCTTGACCGCTCAATACTCTGACGAAAAAAGTATGATTAGCGGGTTCTTCAAACTGATCGATGTGTTGATTAATCCTCTCATCCAGATCAAGCTCATTACAGGCGAAGGCATAGATCCTATTCCTTTCTTTTTCTAGCCTTTGGATATCCACGTGGTACTGGTTCCTTTTAATACAAGGTACGTACTGTCTAATCATTTTCATCCCTCCCAAGCTCCGACATCTTTTTATACATCATTCTTAGAGCATAAGCCAATACTTCCTGTTTTTTCATGCTCAGCTTCCGCTTTAGCAAAGCGACTCGGATCTGCTCCATCTGTAAGTAACTAGCATATGCCAGTTTCACGCTCTTGCTTCCGTTCAACATATAATATCTTATTTTTATCTATATATCAATATTAAAAAGTGGAATACGCTATTTTTCCACCGATTCAGCATCTTTTGCAATGAGTTACCATAAATCTCAATTGTGACCATATTCGCGCCGAGATCGGGATCAACCAAGTGAAATACAACCTGAAGGTGGATGGCGGCAACGTGGTGCGCACTGCCAACAAGACAATCATGTGTGACAGGGTCTTTTCAGAAATCCCAGAATTACCAGTGCGAAAATTAATAGCCGAACCGAGGGAATTGCTTCAAGTGGAGAAGTTGGAGATTATCTCCACGCAACCGCAGGACTTAACTGGCCACGCGTACGGTATGGTGCGCTCCTGAATGATGACAAAGCACTGATTATTGATCTGACTAAGGAGAAGCCTGGCTTCCAGCGCACGTACCGTATGGCGTTGCCAAGTGCGGATTTGGACTGGGTGGACATGACTTCATTCTACGAAGCGAAGCAACGTGACTACATCCTGAAGGACAGCCTTTGCGCCTGCATTGAGAATGTTGCGCTTAGTGGAAACTGTTGGATCTGCAATGATAACACCCAGATACAGAATGACTATGCGTATCAGCAGAACAAACAGATTTTGGGCTGGTAGAACAACATATTTAGAAGCAGTATATTTAGGTCTTGCCATATACCACGAGCAGATGAGCACCGTCAAAATCCAGAACCTGAACAAGATCTACCTGAACTCATTCCGACCGCTTTGCATGACACCGCTCGGAAAGTTGGCGACCACCAAGCACGGGCACCCGCCGTTCATTGACGCCTCCTGTCGGAGAGAGCCTGATTTCGAGCACGCTACCCCCACCATCTCCGCCATCTGTAGGCAGGGCATGTTCGCCCCTAGGCTGCGGGAGAATGACTTGGTGGTCTATATGACCGTGAAGAGAAGGTACGGATCAGACAAATCGCCTAGTAACAGACTTATCGCCATCCTACAGGTGGACTGGGTGTTCCCGACTCACCAGCATGGGAAGGAGTGGTTCGAGGCAGAGGGTATGGCCCTGCCCAGCAACTGTATGGTAAAAGGTAACGAGCCATATCCTTTCGACCACACCGCTGGTAATTTCGAAAAGGCTCTGGACTTGAGGGCATTCATGAAAAGAGACACGGAACGGCAACAGAAGGTAGGCGCGCGGAGGGTGGTACATTGGGATAACAATTACAAATATAAGGCTGACAATTGGTCAATGCTCATTAAGACCAAGCCGCTATACATAGAGGTTAACGACCCAGTACCACTACACAAGGAAACCCTACTGGAGATATTCGGCGGCAAGGTGCCCAACACCAGAAACCCCAAAGCCATTTCCCTTAGGCAACTGGCCGACCTCGCCTTCTTGGCTGGCGTTTCCATCGCAGGGTAACTCACATTTTATACTACACTATACCCACTGCCATACAAATATACATGAACGAGAAACAGCAGATTGCCAGAGCACGGCAGCTCTTTCATAACAAGAAAAAGGATCCAAACTTCACCTACTTCAACGAGAAGGGAGTCGATCATTTCATTACATGGTTCCAGGCCTTGGAGAAGACATGCTGTTACTGCGGTGCAGAGGAGCACAAGTTGCGAGATCTATTCACTTCTGGCAGGCTTTCCTCAAAACGGAAGCGCGGTAGGTCACTGGAGCTGGAGCGGATAGACTCGAAAACCAACCTCTACACGGAAGAGAACTGCGCCTTGGCCTGCTACCTCTGCAACAACCACAAGAGCGACGTCATTACCAAGGATGAGCACAAAGCGTACTTCGCAAAGCCCATACGTAGGTATGTGGAAGACCTGCACCGCAAACAGGGTAAAGTGACAGATGCCTCGACCGATTTCCTATATCTAGCCGACAGTCTCCCGAAGAAGCACCCCATGTTTTACGCATCCATGGCAAGGCTGCTGGATGAGAGCGAAATCCGCCACGGGCTGTTGCCGCATACCAAGGACATCTGGGCGCGTGACTATATGCCGATCCAAATCACTGCCGACCTCTTCGTACAGTTCTTGTATAACCCATCGTATCTTCAGTCGGCAAAGTGGCTCAAAACCATTTCTGACACCGACGGGATTTGCGCCGAGATCGGGATCAAGCTAGTAAAATCAAATCTGAAGATAGACGGCGGAAACGTTGTGCGCAACGCCAATAAGGCCATCATGTGCGACAGGGTCTTTTCAGAGAACCCAGACGTACCAGAGCGTCAGCTCATTTCCGAATTGAGGGAATTGCTTCAGGTGGAGCAGGTGGTGATCATCCCCACGCACCCGCAGGACTTCACAGGCCATGCGGACGGCATGGTGCGTTTTCTGAATAAAGACACGGTTCTGATCAATGATCTATCCAAGGAGAAGCCAGAGTTCCAGCGCACTTTCCGTATGGCGTTGCACAACGCTGGTCTGGACTGGAGGGAAATACCTTATAATCCATATGGCAACATAAAGTTCTCCCAGGCCAACGGCATCTATATCAACTATATTCAGATAAAGGACGTCATCATCCTTCCTACCTTCGGGTTGGCGGAGGATCAAAAGACCGTTAATCTTTTCGAGGAGCTGTTCCCCAGTTATGCCGTTAAAACAATTGACAGCAATGAGATCGCTGAACATGGCGGTATCCTGAACTGTATCTCTTGGAACATCAAGATAAAAGAAGGGTAAGTTTCAAATAATGCTCCATAGCCACATATCTTTAAAGAAATTTTTTCTGCTATTTAAATAAATTTAGGGCATCAGCAAGGTCATTCCCTAACGGCTCATTCAGTTCTGGGTTAACATCAAAATGGTAGGAGACCCAGCGCACATTACTTCCTTGAATACTGGTGTAGAAATAACAGGCATTCGACGCTTCGTTGTACCTTATAAACGGAAGCAGTTCGACTGGAGTAGGTTGTTCACCATGGACTAGGTAAAGCTTTTTACGGTCAAGCCCAAAAAAAGACTTTACCTCCACTTCTCGGAACGGAGACTTTGCTCCGATCAATTCCCTCGCTTGGAATGACCATAACCCGTTCTCTAGCTCTCCTGCCCGTGGTGACACCATTCTTACGTCATCAAAACCATCAGCAATGAGTTTACGCAGCTCATTTAGATACTGCTCCAACCGCAGCACTCTTTGTTTATTTTCCTCATCGCTTGTAATACCACCATGCCCCTTCCACTGGTTTCTCAACCCTGCTACTTCGGTCAATATTACCACAACTTGCTTAGTGGTCAACATATTTAGAAATCCATCCGATGGGTTTCCAAATGCCTTTTTGATTATCTTGCTGCCCTCTTTGTCTGTTAAATATTGCCTCGTAGCCTTGGATAAATTCGCAGTCAGGTTGTTCCAATTACCAAACGTTGCCCTTAGATACCAATCCTTAAACTTACCGTTGGTATCAATCCACTTATGACTCTCCTTCTTATAGAATTCTTTATCCCGTACCAGCGCGCTAAGCATGATCATCGCCAGGAACTCTGACAATGCCTCAAAGAAGTGGAAGAGGTGCTCTACCTTTCGGCCATTGTCTTGGGTGGCGTAATACCGCCAGAGTATGGAGGATATAGGGAATGGCAGGTTGTCAATCCAATGCTCCAGTTTCTCTTCATTATTAATGCCCTTCAGCTCCTTCTGTATGTTTTTATATGAGTTAGGCTGCCGCCATAGATCCCTTTTCAGCTCATCTAATCGAAGAGAGAACTGATCAATCTTATTGTCTAACTCAATCAGGTTGAGCTGTGTGGGCACATCAGGAAGGTAGATAGTGCAACCAGTTAATGCTGATTTGGGTATCTGGCGGATACTTGTTCCCACCTCCATGGATTCACGCAGTCTTTTCCCTATCAGGCTGTTGAAATATTTGGCTACATAGGCCGAGTTAGCCACACTACCATCCAACTGAATCTGATAGCAATTCTTAGGCTTAATCTTCAATGAAAGTGGACTGGTGACCACAAGACTGTTCCCGACCCTTGGTAAATAGATGCAGTTCTCCAATGCGACAACTTCCTCTGGCGCATCTCCTTTTAGGATATTGATGGCCAACGTTATGTCGGAAAGCTTAAATGGCGGAAAGCCTATCCGCTTTATCATTGACTGCAAATCCTTTTCCGATACCAATGACTGTAGGGAGGTAAAAGTCTTGAAATCAGTCCAACAACCTAGCTGCACCGCATTTGCATCTTTTTTGGTTTTGAAATGGTTCAGGATGACCTTATTGGTTTCAGCGTCTTTAGATATCTCCGCCACAAACGTTTTCGGCGTAGGCACTTTAGAAAATACTATAAGGCTCGGAGCTATGTTGGTATGTGGCATGTAGGATCCCGATACCATGGTAAACACTGCCTCGATAAAAACACCTTGCCGTTCAAGATTCTCTTTTACTGTCTTGTCAAACAGGAAAGATGGGGGCAAGAGAAACATACCTTTCCCTTTATCGGTTAGCAAGTTAGCGGACATCAGCAGGAGAATCTCCCCGACACCCGATACTTTCTTTAAGCCACTTGCCTTGAGGATTTCTTGCGCATCAATTTGACCGCCTAAGAATGGGGAAAAGCATGATATCAAGTCAAACTTTGAAGTGATTTTACCCAGTAGAACAACAGGATCGCCTTCAATCAGATTAAGACCAGCCTCTGGTGATATAGCCCTGATCAATGCGGCTTCACCAGTTGAAATACACAATGCGGTGGAAGCGTCAGACTTTTGATATACTATGGGAGAGGAAAACGTCACCCACGGATCCAGATGGGAATTCGGTTTGATAAACTCTGCAAGGTCATTAAAGAAATCCAGTAGGTAAGTCGGGGCAATGACTGAAGAGAAATTCGATATCGAAGCCAACAGTTCTGGATTATTCAGGACATATTCAAGTTTCTCCAGTCCTTCTACTTTGGCAATGAATTCAAAAAGCCTTAAATCTGGCATAGGGAATTCACCGCGTAGGCCATCCAGCTTTTTCAATACCATTTCTCTAACTTGGTCTTCCATAAAACACTACAATGTCACTTTGATTAATTCGTACAACTATTTGCAAGAGTAGGCTTATATTACTCGTTCAGTTTCTTATAAACCTTCTTTAGCATCCAAGCCTTCACCAATGACGCGAAATCTTCATTGTCCATAATCTTGGAGAAGATGTCTTGGTTTAGCTCCATGCGCTGGATAACGGTATTCAAAAACCTGTCATTAAAGCCGTACTTGAAGTTTTCCATGCTGTTGCTGCGCGCCTGCACCGTCAGTTCCTCATCCAGCATCAACTCAGCCTCGATCTGGTCGAAAAATAATTTGTCTGCCTCCGAGAAATCGGTACCGAAGCGGTCGTTCAGTAACTTTATGATCTCCGAGAGTTGAGCCTCCTCTTCCTTGGTGCCGCGCATACCTGCCTCAGTGGTGCCTTTCAGACCGTACTCCCCTTGATCCTCCAATGCGATGCTGCCCTCGCCGATCTTCTGGATACGGTAGTACTCCAATGCCACCTCATCATCCAAACGGATACCTGATCCTGCGCCAGCCTTCGGTAACTTATTGTATAACAGCCGACCATACGCAAAGAGCTTCTCCATGTCCATGTCCTGAAACGGCATGATCTGGGAGAGGAAAGAATACAGGCGTATAAACGAGATTAGCGTGTGCTTAAAGTCTTCTTTCTCTTCTTCGGTGGGAAGACCCTTGAACCGATCCACCGCTGGGTCAATGGCAGCGTTCAGTTTCTTTTGTAACAAAGAGTTCACGCGGTCTTTTGACTTGAAGTACGCCTCGCAAAACATGTCGATCTCTGACTTCCAAATGATCTGCGCTGAGTGGATCTTGTACATAAGATCGGAAAGCAGGTTGGGATCAGTGGGCTGTTCTACCGTCGTTAGCTCGTAGTAGGGCTGGAAAGAGTTCAGGATATCCTCCTGCTCGTTGGCAAAGTCCAGCACGAAGGTGTCTTCCTTGCCCTTGGCGGTTCGGTTGAGTCTGGATAGTGTCTGCACCGCCTTTACGCCAGAGAGCTTCTTATCCACGTACATGGTGTGCAGCAGCGGCTGATCGAAGCCTGTCTGGTACTTGTCTGCCACAAGCAGAACCTGATAATCATCAGTACCGAACTTTTCGGGCAACTCCTTCTCTTTGATGCTGTTCAGGCCGACCTCGGTGTATTCGTTACCACCGTCCAGCACCTTGCCAGAGAATGCCACCAGTGCGCGTATCTCAGAGTAGCCCTTCTCCTTGATGTACCGCTGGAACTCCATGTAGTAGCGCACCGCATGGAGGCGCGAACCCGTCACCACCATGGCCTTGGCCTTGCCGCCGATCTTCTTCGATGTCACCTGACGGAAGTGCTCCACCATGATCTCGGTTTTCTGCGCGAGGTTGTGCGGGTGCAGCGACACGAACTTCCCGATGGCTTTATTGGCTTTCTTCTTGTTCAGGGCAGGATCCTCCTCAATGGCCTTGGTGAGTTGGAAGAAGGTCTTGTACGTAGTGTAGTTCTTCAGCACGTCGTGTATGAAACCCTCCTGTATCGCCTGTCGCATGGAGTAAAGGTGAAACGGACGGGGCTTACCATCTGCACCAACCTCACCAAAGACTTTCAGGGTTTTTTCTTTTGGAGTGGCGGTAAAGGCGAAGAAGCTCAGGTTCGACTGCTGGCCGCGCGCCGTCATGGATTTGCGGATCTCGTCTTCCACATCGTTTTCACCGTCTTGGTCAGCTTCGAATCTCTCGGCCTCCTCCAAGGACTTTGCCGCCAGAATTTCCTTGATTTTCTTGCTGGACTCACCGTGCGCGGAGCTGTGCGCCTCGTCCTGTATAACGGCATACTTTCTGGCTGGCAACTCGCTCACTTGCTCCAATATGAAGGGGAACTTCTGGAGAGTGGTGATGATGATGTTGGAGCCAGCGTTGAGCGCGTCGGCCAACTGAGCCGAGTCCTTGTCTATCTTTTGCACTACACCCTGCTTGTGGTCAAACTGGAAGATGGTATTCTGGAGCTGTTGATCCAACACCTTACGGTCTGTAATCACGATCACGCTGTCGAAGACCCGCTCATCCATAACGTTGTGCAGACTGGAGAGCCTGTAAGCCAGCCATGCGATGGAATTGCTCTTGCCTGAACCCGCCGAGTGTTGGATCAGGTAGTTTCTCCCCGCCCCATTGTCACGGGCATTCTGGGCTACCTTTCGCACAACCTCCAGTTGATGGTACCGCGGGAAGATGATGGTCTCCTTCTTGTACTTCTTACCAGCACTCTCATAATCTTCTACCTGAAGGTGCACGAACTTACCGAGGATGTCCATCCAACTGTCCTTGCTCCATATCTGTTCCCAGAGGTAAGCTGTCTTGTAACCGTTCTGTTTATTGGTGGGATTGCCAGCGGCGTGCTTGTTGCCTTTGTTGAACGGCAGGAAACGGGTCTCCTTACCGTCCAGCTTAGTGGTCATGTACACCTCGTCAGTATCTACGGCAAAATGTACCAGCGCGCGCTTCTTTCCCTGGAATAGCAGCTCCTTCGGGTCGCGGTCATACATGTACTGTTTCTTGGCGTGCTCCACGTTCTGCTGAGTGAACTGGTTCTTTAGCTCCGCCGTTGCTACGGGAAGGCCATTCACACTAAGCACCAAATCCAAGGAGTTCTCATTTTGTTTGCTGTACTTCACCTGCCGCGTGACAGTGAGCTGGTTCATGGCGTACATTTTCTCAGCGTCAGGGTTTAAACCGCTTTCGGGCTGGAAGTAGGCCAGCCTGAATTTTACACCGAGGTCGGTGATACCGTTGCGTAAAACATCCAAAGTGCCGCGCAGCTCCAGCTCCTTACAAAGCCTGTAGAGCAGTTTCTTCTCTATCTCAGATCCATGAATCTTGCTGAGCTTCTCCCATTCCTTGGGTTGAGTGGACTGGAGGAAGGAAAAGAGTACCGTCTCGTCCAACGCCAGCTCTTTATTATAGTTATGTTTGTCTCCTTTCTCGTAGCCGCCATACTGTATGAGGTGACTTTCGATGGCCTCTTCGAACGTAAGCTCGGTGTGGATTCCTGCTGCCATGGTAGGTTATGCTAGTTCTAGTTCTGATGACGCAATCTGTGCAGGTTGGTAATAGCGCACATCGATCTTACCTGTTACCGCCTCGGATATCAACGCGGTGCGATACTCTTGGAGCAGAGAAATCTCTTTCCTCATTTTATCTAATAATTGTTCTGATTCCTCTATTTTGGAGATAATGTACGTAGTAATTTCTTGCTGCTCTTCTAAAGGGGGTTGTAAGAAAACAGTTGAATAAAAAGCTCCATGGTTCAAATCTGGAATAGTTGTAGTTCCAGCAACCAATAGCAAGTAATCCTTGATCGGTCTATTTTTTAAATAATAATAGAGGTAGTCTTTAGTTACTTGGGATCTATCATAATCCACTAAGAAAAAGTTATTGTGGAATACCCCGCGTACACCTTTTATAATCTCACCAGTCGCTCCCGTTCTTGCCACCAATATGTCATCATGATCGCATATCACTCTTTCTGAAGGATCCTTAATGTATTCCTTATAAGACTCAGGGTTGTTTATCGATTTGATAGTTATGTATTCATAAGAACCCTCTACATGCTCAGAAATTCTATTTTCAATAGGAATTTGTAAGCCTTGACGAACCGAGCAGATATTTTTAATACTCTTCACCTCCCAATGCGCTGGCACAACACCTAACCACTCCACCTTACTTTCCTTCATCGGCACATCTTGGTTCAAGCCTTTGGTGACTGCTTCGTTGATCACCGCGGTTTTCTCCTCCTCCAGCAAAGCGATCATCTGCTGTTTCTTCTGGATCAGTGTGCTTATTTGGGAGTCTTTCGCTTTGATGAATTGCACTATACTTTCCTGCTCAGCTAAATCTGATGGATATGGCAGAAGGTATTCTTGTAAGTAGGAGGTTGGTACGCGTTTCTGACCAGCAGAACCTGTCATGGAAGCTTCGCCAAGCTCCATAAAAAGGTTGGATTTCGTAACATAGAATAGGTACTCATTCAAGACCATCTGATCGTGCGCCCTGAGTACATGAAACTCAGTAGATCCAAACCCTAGTGGACTGCCTAAGTTCTTCAAATACGCGCCTTTGCCGTTTTCAAAACATGGAGTAATCTTGGCTAGAATGACGTCGTTTTCCTGAAAGATGGTAAACCCGCTTGCAAGCTCCTTGATTGGCTTTTTTATTGTAGTATCAATCTCACCGTTCTCTGAAACCTTTTCCATAGGAAGGAAAGTCACAAATTGTTCCTGATCAACCTCAGATAAAAGTCTGGATTTGGATGGGTTTACCTGCGCAACGTATTTCAATTTCTTCAATTCCCAGTGCTCAGGTATTTCACCTAGGTATTCAACATGTGAATCTTTATAGCTGTCGTATCTCTTCATGATAATCTACCGCTGAATGCCTTTTGAAATTTCTCAGCCTGATCGTTGAGCCACTTAAAGGCGGTTCCCCAATTATTCTGGTTACTGATATCCACGTCCTCAGATAGCTTAATACGGCTCTGTTTGCCCTCGGGCAGCTCCATCCACTCCAGCTCTTGACCGATCTCACGCTCAATATCCTCTTTCTGGGCTTCCAGTTTCTTGAACAGCTCCTTGGAGTGATGGATGTTCAACTCGCATCCAACCGTCTTGTTCTGCGTGTTTACCGTCAACCCAATATGACACTGGGAGGAGCCTATGCTGAGATCATACCAGTGCTGAGCCAGCGGTGTGCGGGTGAAGCGTACGCGCGATCCTGAGGTGCTGTTGTACTCCTTGAGTTTGTTCCAGAAGTCCAACTGGAGGAGTTTGGTGCCTTTCAATTCACCCTTGCCTTTCACCTCTTTCAGTACCTTTGACCACTCGTTGGGTTTAGCAAACACGTTGAACTTGGGCGCGTATTTACTGTCATCAATCTGCCAGATTTCTATCTGGATCAAGAAGAAGTTGATCTTGGCGTTAGTCACGGAGTTCAGCCACTCAATGGCCTGAAGGTGCTCATCGTTCACACCTTTCACAATCCAGATGATGATATCGGCGTCATAACCAGAGGCGTAGGTGATGATCTGGCCTAGGTGCCTGTGGTCTGTAAACTCCAACTGGTTCTCGATGATGATTTTGCGGTCAGTGCCCTCCTCCTCGGCCAAAATATCCACCTTGTACTTACCCGCGAACACCTCCGTGTCGATCAGACTTATGTTGATCCCTACCTCGTCACTGAGCAACTGTAGGTTTTCTTCCTTGGCCAGCCAGTTGGTAAAATCATAGGCTTCGTGCGTCCAGACGGTGCGCACATCCACCTTTTTCAATGCTCCCAATGCCATACCCTACGAAATTACAGATGCCACTTCATTGAAAACCTCTTCCTCCAGCTTCATGATATCGGCACGGATCTCCTTCAGTGACCGCAACGGCTTGTACTGGTAGAAGTACTTGGTGAAGTTGATCTCATACCCGACCTTAGTCTTGCTGTGGTCAATCCATGCGTCTGGCACGTGTGGCAGAACCTCGTCTTTGAAGTACTGATCAATGTCCTGCGTTAGCGGTACGTTTTCACTGTCACGCAGGGAGGAATCCGCCTTGGGGTTGCCTTTATTATCGGTCACCACGTTGCCATTCCCGTCGCGGAGCGGTCGTTCTATGGTGATACGGCTATAGCCGAAGTCCTCATTACGGAAAATCTTGCAGTATTGGCCAGCGGTGAAATCACCGTAGATCTTGGTGATGTCCTTTATCTGGGTGGGTCGGATCTCGTTCCGTTTGTTGCCCAAGCTCTTCGGCATCTTCTCGTAGAAGGATACCGCATTGATGAGCTGCACCTTGCCCTTGCGCTCTCTGGTCTTACGATTGGTCAACATCCACACGTAGGTGGAGATACCAGTATTATAAAACAACTGATCAGGCAGTGCCACTATGGCTTCCAGCATATCACGCTCTATGATCCACTTGCGGATCTCACTCTCACCAGAGCCAGCACCACCAGAGAACAGCGGAGAACCGTTGAAAACGATACCTATACGTGACCCTTCACCGTTCTGCTTCATCTTGGCGACTAAGTGCTGGAGAAAGAGAAGGGAACCATCACTAATGCGCGGGAGACCAGCACCGAATCTACCGTCATATCCTTTTTTCTCGTGCTCGGCCTTGATCTGTTTCTCCGCCTTCTTCCACTCCACGCCAAACGGCGGGTTGGTAAGGCAATAATCAAATGTGTACCCCTCCAGACCATCATTGGACAGGGAATTGCCCAATTTGATATTAGTAGGGTTCTGACCTTTTATGAGCATGTCCGCGCGGCAGATGGCGTAGGACTCTGGGTTCAGCTCCTGACCGAACACCTCCAGCCGCGCCTTCGGGTTCAGCTCCTTCAAGTACTCCTCAGCCACAGAAAGCATACCTCCCGTACCCGCGCAGACGTCATAGAGCGTTTTCACAATACCCTCCTGCGTAAGTATACCTCTGTCATTCAGGAACAGGAGGTTCACCATCAGACGGATCACTTCCCGCGGAGTAAAATGCTCCCCAGCAGTCTCATTCGATATCTCGCTGAACTTACGGATCAATTCTTCGAAGATGTAGCCCATCTCCATGCTGCTGATCTTGGTGGGGTGCAGGTCTATTTCCTGAAACCGCTTCACCACCAGAAACAGCAGGTCGGCTTCCTCCAGTCGGTTTATCTGTTCCTCCAGCTTGAAGTACTCCATGATCTCACGCGCGCTGTCGGAGAAACCGTTGATGTAGTTGCGCAGGTTGGCAGCTAAGTTGTTCGGGTCAGCCACCAGCTTGTCGAAATCGAACTTGCTGCGGTTATGGAAGCTGAGCTTCGCTTCGGCATTGAGGATAGGGTCTATGTTCTGGATGTTGGTGTTCTTTACCAGCTCGTATTTGGCCAGAACATTCGGCTTAGTCTTCTCCAGCACGCAGTCCAAGCGGCGTAACACCGTCAACGGAAGGATCACCTTGCCGTACTCGGCCTGTTTGTAGTCACCGCGTAGTAGGTCGGCCACTGACCAGATGAAGTTGGCGTATTCTCTGAAATTTATCATGTAAGGGTATAGTGCAGTATAGGCTTATTCCTGACAAGATAAATCAATAGGATCAGAAATTCGAATAAAACAGCACTTCTGGGCTACCTCATCTATACGACATACAACTTCTCTCTACCCAGCCAATTCATTTACAACATGTTATGAGTATTAATCTATGCGCTATCCTTTCAGGACAGCACACGGAACGCATAACAACAGAAGACTTCAAGAGACTAGAACTTCTGGGTGTATAGAACAGAGAAAGAGGATTTACAAAGGGAAAGGGAGGGCAGGTAGTGGTGTTATATTACCGACGTTTTGGCCTTTTACCCTTATCGACCAACTTAAATAACGAAGAGATCCTCCATGTGAATCCATCTTATTACATGTATTGAAACGGGTGTCCTGGGCAGGTGAGCCAACAGCAGGCACAGCGGCTTATATATCTGTTATACAAGTATATGTCATATATCTGCCTTTTGTAAAACACCAGCAAATTTATTTACCCACCATTTAAAACTTTCGCTGATTATCTGATATAACCTTCGAAGAGAGACTTCAAATCAGATACATAAACAAAAGAAAGTTCAAGAGAGTGAGACAGAAGAAAACTACCAAACCCCTTACCTATGGCTACTTACCAGTAAACCTAGACGCTAATGAATTGATCAACGTGACCCATGGAAGCGGACTTCGCTACCGCGCACTGATATTGTTCAAAGTAATTTTAAACCAATACCGTAGCCGATACAGTACCTCTACGCCTGATTATACCGAACCCGTACCATTGCATTCACGCTATGTGGAGAAGATATTGGGTGAACGTAAAGCAAGCGATGGCATCGACCTGCTGGTAAATGCTGGTCTTTTGAATAGTACAAACTATAAATTTGACTTAGCAGACCCAACTAACAACTATTCGCGGTCTTTCAGTATCCCAGCCCACCTACTGCATATTGACTTGTTTGGGGAAAGCCGATATTATACAAAGATCCCGATCTTCGACAAAAAAGCTGCTACCGCTGAGAAGTGCTATAGGAAAGAGCGGATCAAGGGATCACTGGAGAAATATCCAGAGGATGATGTGATGGCAAGGCTCGCCGATGCCTTGGACGACGTGTATTTGGATCTGACATCCACCGAGGCAAAGAACATTATTGAGGAGAGAGGTTTGGCGAATGAGGTGAATGGCTTCTCCAATCTTATGCACATGGAACTGGTGAACCAGCGCGACATCTTTTGGTTCAAGAGAGACAAATATGGGCGGTTGCATAACCCATGGGTCTCCCTGAACAAGAAAGGCCATCCGCTTATCAGGTTCAAAGGCTATGATACCGAGCGGTGCGGAGAACTTGATATAGCTAACGCGCAGCCATACTTCTCATCCATCATCAACCAAGAGGTGATCAGGCGGATGCTCCCAGAGGCAGCAGATCTAGTGGCGGGAATTGATTTCCATACGCCTGTTTGGCAGGAATACCGTAACCTCTGCATCGGGGGTAAATTCTATGAGCACTGGATAGATGTGTTGCGCGGTTTTTTCGGTGAGGAATGGCAAGACTATTTCGCCCAACAACAGGAATTAGAATATGCCGCGAAAAATGCCAAGCGAAAGGCTGCTGGTAAGAAACCGAAAAAACCTAAATGCAACTACTCTACCGCTTCTCCAAGACAAGTGGCAAAGTCACTTTTCTATATTGTGATTTTCGGTACCCAGCCAGAAGGATGCGAGATCGGGGAATGCTTTAGAGGCCGCTTCCCTGATGTATATGAAGCGTTCAGGATAATCAAATGCAAGCATTGCCCGCATAATCCATCCAAGAAGAATAAGAAGGGGAAGCCTTCTTATACAAACGTAGTATGGATCATGCAGCGTCTGGAGTCATTGGTGGTGATTGACACGGCAGTACGTTCTCTATTAGACAAAAATATTACCCAGCTCATATCGCGGCACGACTCTCTGATGGCACCAGAGTCGCTTATGAGTGAGGTGGAGATGGAGTTGAAGATGGCCTTCGAACGATGGGAATTGCCAGTTCCAACTATAAAATAAGGTTGTTATGGCAGAAGTTCTGTGATAAACCAATTTTCAAAGGATGTATATGATATCCCACCAGCACCATAAATATATAATTTCTCTATATTTATGGTGCTGGTGGGATTCCTTTATTTATGATCGGTTAAACCCAGAAGTTTTTCTTCCATTGCTGTAACAGAGAATCTCATGCTCCTACGTAGCCTTCTACTCCAAAATTTCAGAGGATACCAAAATTTCAAAGTTGACTTCGACGACAGCCTTAATGTAATCGTTGGACGAAACGATATAGGCAAGTCCACTATCCTGGAAGCCTTGGAGATATTTTTCAACAGCGAGAAGATAAAGCCCGAGATCGAAGACCTTTGTACAAAGGCAGATGGAAAGGAAATAGTGATCGGCGCGGTGTTCGAGACCGATCCCGACAAGAAATACACTATCGATACCATACCTACCTCCTTGAAGGATGAGCACTTGCTTAACAGCGAAGGGTATTTGGAGATCCATAAGAAATGGGATTGCGCAAAAGGAAAACTTACCGCAACAAGCCTAAAACAGAGCATCCACTCCCATTACCCAATAACCTTTTCCGCAGATCCCTTGATCTGCCTTACCAACACAAACCTGAAAAAGAAGTACCAAGAATATAAGGAACGTGCCACGGAAGCAGGTTTAGAGGTACGCGAGTCAACCAACTCAGAAATGCGGCAGGCAATTTATTCGGTCTGTGGTTGCACAGAATTTACGGACATCAGCATCCCCATTGATAAAATAGACGGTAAGGATGTATGGAGCAGCATAAGCCTAGATTTTCCCTTGTTCTTCCTTTTCCAATCAGACAGGGCGAACAAAGACACGGACAAAGAGGTGCAGGATCCCCTCAGGGCTATCACCAAAACCGCTATTGACGAGGTAGTTGAAAAACTGGAGGAGGTTAAAAAACTGATAGAGGATAACGCCAAGAAAATCGGGGAGGCAACCATACAAAAGCTGGCTGAAATGAACCCTGAGTTGGCGAAGGTACTCCATCCAAACATCTCCCATAAACCATGGGATAGCCTGTTCTCGTTCTCATTTGTCGGGGATGACAATATACCGATGAACAAACGCGGTAGCGGCGTGAGACGGATGATCCTGTTGAATTACTTCAGAGCTGAGGCCGAAAGACAGAATACAAGGAACAAAACAATTATATACGCTATTGAAGAGCCAGAGACGGCACAGCATCCAAACCATCAGCAACTCCTCATCGAAGCTCTGACCGAAATAGCCAGCAAAAGCCAGCACCAAGTTTTAATTACCACGCACTCACCAGAAGTAGCAAAGCTCTGCAAGGAGGAGAACCTGATATTTATTGATAAGGTCGAGGGTGTCACCCAGTTGATTTTAGGTGACCATAAGTTGAAAGGAATCGCGCAAACGTTAGGCATTAACCCCTACTTGAGCAGGTTGGTTGTTTGCGTTGAAGGCGAGAATGACCGAAACTTCTTATTAAATGTGAACCACGCCATTCCAGAATTCAAGGAGATCATCGATTTGAGCAAAGAGGCGGTCAGTATTATACCTATGGGTGGTGGTGTTTTAAAGAACTGGATAGACCGTGACTACCTGAGCAGCTCCAATGTGGTGGAATTCCACCTATATGACCGAGACAGCGATGAAAAATACAAAGAGCATGTCGAAAAAGTGAACCAGCGGGGTAACGGTTCCTCGGCAATGTTGACACAAAAACGGGAGATGGAAAACTACATATCCCGAAGTTTATATGAGGAGGAATTTGGGATCGATTGCTCATCGATCACGGATTGGAATAATATGGATTTGAGTCAGTTCTCTTTACACAAATCAACTAGGTTTAGGGAGAAAACGAGTGAGATGGAGGGCAAGGTAAAACAAATCGTCAACGGTAAACTTTCATCGAAAATGACGCGTGAGATGTTTGTGGAACTGGGAGCGTTTGAAGAGATAGCTAGCTGGTTTCAAACCATGAAGCGGATGTATGAGAATTAAAAAATTAACAAATTATATAATCATATTCTGATTAAATCTGCTTTATATGATCAATTCGGTAGCCGATTTGTTGAATGCCTTCAAAGAAAAAGAACTTGAAGCTTTGACGAAATACGAGGTGGTAAAGCACCCTGGCATTATTGGCGATATGTATGAAGGACTTACAAAGGAAATACTTGATAAAAGTATTTTCAAAGACTTGGGCTTAAAAGTTTGCGCTGGGAAGATCAAAAATTCGAAAAACGAATATAGTGACGAAATAGATTGTATGCTTGTGATCGGTGCGGGGGAACAAATCCCTTATACTGATAAATATATTTATGATTCTTCAAGGGTAGTAGCGGTCATACAAGTAAAGAAAAATTTATATTCAAGTGATATTGAAAGTTCATTCTCCAACTTGAGGTCTGTTGTTAAAGTAACAGAAGAAAGGGATGGTGAAGAATATCATGGTAGACTACTTCATTCAGCATTCAGGCTGATATGCCAAACAGAGCTGCCGACGCGCTCAGAACTGAAGAGACTGCCATTTGAAGAACAAATGATTTATCACATTTTACTCAAAGAGGCATTCTATCCTGCTAGAATAGTTTGGGGTTATAATGGTTTTAAATCTGAATATTCTTTGCGCGAATCTCTACTGGATTTTATAGGAAAAAATATTTCGACTCCAGAAAAAAAGATAAGAGGGTTTGATCCAATAGGCTTTCCAAATCTAATTATATGCGGTACTAGTTCTATCGTTAAAACGAATGGTATACCTTTTGCATATCCAGTTATGGAACATAATTGGTGGCCACTTCTCGCTACTTCAAATGAAAATCCTGTTTTTTTCTTCTTAGAAATAATATGGACTCGGTTACATTTTATGTTTAAGATATCTGCCGAAATATTTGGCGATGACTTAAACGCAGAGGAGCTACATGGCTTTCTACTTGCCCGTGCAAAGAAAACAGATTTGTTAGCTGGATGGGAATATCTAGCTCTTCCTTATACAAAGGAAGAGCTCGAACAGAAACTTGTGCATAAGGATTGGCAGCCCGTTTTTTTGGACGAATGTCAGTACGTTGTAATCAATGCCTTATGTGAAGTGGAAGCAATATCTTATGTTGATGACAAAGATCTTAATCAATTGATATTAAGTTGTGGTTATACCCTCAATACATTTGTTCAATCATTAAAAGATACTGGCTTAGTTCATATAAAAGACGGGTATTTTAAATTAATAACTGAACGTTGTGTTTGTGGGTTAAGTCCTGATGGAAGATATTTTGCCGCGGATAATAAAACAGGAAGAGTCGATCGATGGTTGGAATTGGAACTAGCGAAGAATCACTCAACAGGTTCATTATAAACCTATTCTCCAGAAGGTGCGATTCCAGCGTGTGACGGGGGTTGATTTTAATCCTTGAAGTGTTTACCTTAGGTTCTAGTAATGATTGAACCAGCGACCGTACCAGTCCTCCTGTTCTGCCGCGTGTCATCAAGCCAGCAGGACTTCGAATACCAGCTCACCGAGCTAGAGCAGTACTGCCTGGCAAGCCACTACCGCATCGCCCACACCATCGCCAACAACATCTCGGGCAAGTCTGGTGCCAAGCGGCCAGACCTAGAAGAGCTGTTCGCGCTGGCCAAGAAAGGCGGCTTCAGGAAGGTGATCGTGACCAGCCTCGAACGCCTCGGGCGCAACGCCAAGATGATTCGCGCCACCATAGACACGCTGCACGCGCACGGTATAAGCGTGGTGTTCAAGAACCAAGGCTTCGAGTCGCTTAACGTCGACGGCGAGGAAAGCTTCGTCACCAACATCATGATTTCGGTCTATGCCGAACTGGCGCAGGAGGACAACAGGATCAGATCCCAAAAGATACGCTCTGGTATTGCTAATGCCCGTGAGAAGCGCGGCGTTCAGATCGGGAGACCCATCGGTTGGAAAAAATCCGAGGAGAAGCTGCTGCGCGAGTACGCCAAGCTGGCCAAGGATCTGCGCGGCGGACTGTCGTTGAACAAGTGCATGAAGCTGCACGGCGTGAGCAAGAACACCGTCATCAAGGTAAAGCGAGCCTTGGCCGATCAGGCAGCCACTGTGGCGTCCGAATGACATCACTACCTGTATCATAAGAAAGGGAGCCACCAGCGTCCTGCGCCAGTGGCTCCCTTTTCCTGTCTATTCCACGATCGCGTCGTAGGCTTTGCGCGCGTCATACGCCCCGACCCACCCCACCGTGTCCTCCAATGCCGTCACAAGGCACCAGAAGGCATCATCGCCGCGGGTGGCGTCGAATAGGCGGATCCCGCTACCCGCCATGACGAAGGGGATGCCCTCTAACTTAAGCATCTCCTGCATGTACTCTGAAATGCTCATCAGTTCGGCGCGCCAGTCCTTGGGTGTCTGGTCGACCTGAGCAGCCTCTTGCCGCATCATCAATTGTTCGTATTTGTCTTTCATTCTGCTCTTTCTATAATGGTTAAAAACTTGGTTCGGGTCTTATAGAAAGTGGATGGGCATTTGTTTTAAAATACAAGCAACTATTTTTTCAGGGCGTTTCCAGCCACCGCCCGATCCGAGCCTTACGTACGGTGGCCACACCCTCGGGCGTGCCGAGCCATCGGTGGTACTGGTCTACCGCGCAGTCGAAGCCGTTGTCGATCGTGGTGGCCTCCAGCTCGGAAAGGTCTGGGTCACTGTAGACGTGGCCGAGGAAGCCATTCCTGAGATTGAAGTCTGATGGAAGGCTTGGCAGCAGAGCATTGAGGTATAGGTGGAAGTCCTCCACGGCGAAGTCCGATATGATCATATGGCGGCGGAAAAACTCCAAGAAACAAGAGTTCCAGAGCTGTGTGTTCAGACTGATATACATGTTATGTTTGTCTTTTCCAGTATATATCCAGCCGCCGCGCCGCCCGTGTGGCAGACGCCCTCAGGCGGAATGGTCACGGATGCGCACGGTGTCATCTACCGCTTGCCCTTCAGATCGGGGAAAGGCATGATACCAGTAATGTGGAGATATTCACGGAACTGGTGGATATGCCCCAGATCCTCCAGAAACTGGTTCGATTGACACGGTGTCAGGGGTACCAGAGAGGACAGTTCAGAAATTCTGACGCTGTCCTCTTTTTTTATACCCCTATATAAGTCTGAAATAGTGCGACTTAGGCAAAAGACGCTATTCATATGATCGGTTCGATTTTCACCAGTTTGCTTGTGGTAGACTATTCCGCGCGGAAACAGTAATTTCAGCAGCCCTTTTTTAGTATTTGTGTCACCTGCTATAAATATTTTAATGAATCATAAGCAGAAGAAGCGTTTAGCTGAGAAACTATCAGGATCTGCTAGCACGAACACCCAAAATAATGCTGTAGTATATACAAGGGTTTCTAGCAAATCTCAGCAGTTAGAAAATGCCAGTTTGGAAACACAGATGAAATATTGTCTCAAATATGCTGAGCAGAGGGGGTATAATGTTTTAGAGTTCTTTGGAGGAACATTTGAAAGTGCCAAAAACGATGAGCGGAAGGAATTTAATAGGATGATATCTTATGTGAAAAAGAGTAAGATGAAGATCAGTTTTATTTTGGTTTACACCATTGATAGGTTTAGCCGAAGTGGTGCAAATGCCATTTATATATCAAAGCAATTAAAGGAACTAGGGATAAGCATTTTGGCAGTCTCCCAACCAACTGATACGACCACAGCTTCAGGGGTTTTGCATCAAAATATTCAGTTTATATTCTCACAATATGACAACGACTTGAGATCAGAAAAAACTATCCATGGTATGCGTGAGAAGCTTCTACGTGGGGAGTGGTCGTTTCCATTACCACGGGGCTATTACAAAGACAAAAACACAGGTGAGATTCATATTAATCAGGTAGGGGATAAGATACGGTTTGCTTTCAATCTATTTGACAGGGGAAATACAGCCATGGGGGTAAAGAAGCAGTTGGATAGAATGGGTTACCCCTTAGACCTCAGGCGTTGGATTGAAATATTCAAGAATCCATTGTATGCTGGTATAATGGTAAGCAAATTGCTTGGTTATGAACCTGTAAACTGGAAATATGTGAGTATAACTACAAAAGAAATATTCCAAAGGGTAAACCTTAAAATGAAAGGAAAGACCTTTCTGGATTACCAGCGAGAAAAGGTTGAGGATGAATACTATGCTAAAGGTGTATTAATCTGTATATGTGGATCATCATTTACAGCATATGAGGTCAAAAGCAAAGGGCTTCACTATTATATATGTATTAATCCTAAGTGCCGAACTAACATTTCAGCTAAAACAATACATGAGGTAATGGAGAAAATGCTTTATACATATACCTTAAGTGCTTCAGAAAGATCATATGTTAACGAGCAATTCAGAAAGATCATCAATGATATAGAAGTGTCACGTGAAAGGGATAGGCAGAAGATGCTCGCCCAAAAACTTTATTTAGAAGAAAAGATTGAAAGAATAGAGAACAAGTTCCTTGACGACGAGGTTGATATCGAAACCTACCGAAAGCATAAAGAAAAGTTGAGTATAGAAATGGGCAAAATTTTAAAGGACATCAATCGCCTAGGTGCGAATACATCGAACCAGTGTATGTACATAGACGAATTCCTCGAAATTGCCTCAAAAACAAAGAATTTATGGCAAATAGGTGACACAAATACTAAAAAAGGGCTGCTGAAATTACTGTTTCCGCGCGGAATAGTCTACCACAAGCAAACTGGTGAAAATCGAACCGATCATATGAATAGCGTCTTTTGCCTAAGTCGCACTATTTCAGACTTATATAGGGGTATAAAAAAAGAGGACAGCGTCAGAATTTCTGAACTGTCCTCTCTGGTACCCAGGGCCGGAGTCGAACCGGCACATCCGTGAAGATATTGGTGTTTGAGACCAACGCGTCTACCGATTCCGCCACCTGGGCATTTGCTCCTTTTCGGTAGATTCTGAAAAACGAGGCGTGAAACGCTTTATCTGTCAGAAGAGGATGCAAACTTATTCAATGATTCCTTTATACGCAAGAGGTAGCGCTGCTTTAGGTAGTAATTTTTTACCTGCTTTAAGGCTTCTGCCTGAGCATCAGGGGGTAAATTTTCATAGTTTTCAAGTATCGGCCAGATAGCAGCCTTCAGGAAGCCCTCAATCTCGTTGGTTTGGTCAGAGACGATTTTGAACTGCACCGAATCATAGTACATCTCCAGGTCCATCAACTGCTCGTTCAACTCCATCATCTCCATCAGAAAATCTTGCGGCAAGTCGTTCTGGCCACCTTCTTCCAATAAGCCGTGCTGCTCCAGGATGTACTGCATGCGGCGGTCAAAGTTGGAGAGGGTGCGGTACGCGTTGGTGTTAAGGGTAGACTTCTCCAGAATCTCGTGCTGCTTTGCCTGCGACTCCAACGTGTAGAAATCAGGGTGGAACTCGCGGCTCAAGGCATAGTATTTGGTTTGAATGGCTTTCTCATCAGGCAGGAAGCTTTCGGGTATCTGGTAGAAGTGGAAGTAGTTCACGGGAGGGAAAAGTCTAAAGATGATACATTTTACTACAAGACGCAGAAAGCAGGGGAGAAGATACGTTTTAGGCGTGCTTACAGAGAAGTAGGCTTGAAGGAAAAGGCTTGGGCTGGTTCAGCAAACAATGCCTTGGTTGGTTTCCAAACACTCCCGAACAACTCAGATTTGCGATAGTTATTCAGTGCCTCGTCAGAGTCCCAGTGGCTGTAGGTGCTGTAGATATAAGGCAAATGGTAGTCCTGCAGCAGTTCCACGCTTCGGCAACCCGGAAAAGCACTGATTTTGTCTCTAGACGCTTTGAAGATCTCCAGAAACATCGGGACCTTTTCTTCCTGAAACGTCATCCTGACAACGCGAATCAACATTTATTTAACTACGAATTAGGAATTTATTTTTTTAGAGACGTTTATTAATTACTTATCAGGATTTTATGAAGAAGAGATAAGGCAGAGAGCGCCTTAGTAGGTTCCCCCATTCTCAAATCCTAATTCATAATTAAACCGGATCTGGCGCAAACCGAATATCCACCGGAGAATCAAAGTACATGCCCAGGAGCTCTGAGGCGTGGCCTTTGTTGATGCCAATGGTGAGGTATCCTTGCCGGTTGAACAAGGCTACGCTGTCTCCCTCGCTGGGCTGGTTGAAACGGGTGCTCAGGCGGTCAATGACTTCGCGGTTAAAATGGATAGTGAATGGGCGGCCGTGGCCAATGGCATCCACGCTTTCACGCGTGATGTCAGTGATGAGGTTGCCATAGTGGTCTACGTGCACCACGTGGCCGGTAATGGAATGGTCGTTTAGGCGAAGCTGCCGGTTAATGAGCTGCACCATGTCCTCGGCTAAATCCCCAACTTCGGCCATGGAAGAACCTTGGGCTAAAGCCACCGCGGCCGGAACCATGATGTCACGGGCAGGCGAAGGCGAATCTTGCTGCAGCGGCAGGTCAATCAATTGCTCGGGATCGGCGTCGGTGAGCAGGGACAGTAGGCCGTTATCGGCGCAAACAAAATAATGTCCTTTGTGGCGGGCCACCTGGTAGCGGCCACTACGGGTTCCGTGCGAATCCACGGCAATGAGGTGCACCGTTCCGGTAGGAAAATCCTGGAAAACAGAGTGAATCACGTGGTAGCCGTGGGCAATATTGAAAGGTTCTACCTGGTGTGAAATGTCTACAATGACTTGCGCAGGGTTGATAGTCAGTATTTTAGCTTTTACGGCCGCCACATAGTGATCGGTGGTGCCAAAATCTGACAGTAACGTGAGAATTCCCATGGGAATGGTTGGTCAAAAGAACTTTAATATTTCTAGAATTGTCTTATAACAAATCTACTATATTTTCAGTAGATTGGTTTAAAAACCACATAATAAACGGAATCATCCTTTGGTAGAAAAAACAATAACCCTGGAGAATATCTCGTTAATAGATTTCCTAGGTCTGGAGAACCAGAATATAAAACAGTTGGCCGCCGCTTTCCCTAGCAGTAAGATTATCTCTCGCGGCAACGAGATCAAGATACAGGGGCAAACCCCCGAAATCACCAAAATACACGAAATCCTTTCTTCCCTGATTGAGCATTACCACCAGTACGGGAAAATCACTGATAAGAGCGTACATAAGTTTCTGGCCGCCGATAATGACTTTGAGGATGACGTAGTCATCACCTCGCCCGACGTGATTGTGTACGGCAGCAAGGGTGGCGTCATCAAAGCCAAAACTCCAAGCCAGCACAAGTTGGTAGAGGCTGTAGCCAAAAACGACCTGGTGTTTGCCCTTGGGCCAGCTGGTACGGGTAAAACTTTTATCTCGGTGGCTATGGCGGTGCGTGCCCTTAAAAACAAGGAGGTGAAGAAAATCATCATCTCGCGTCCGGTGGTGGAAGCAGGGGAGAGCCTCGGGTTTTTGCCCGGTGACATGAAGGACAAAGTGGATCCGTATCTGCGGCCTATCTACGATGCTCTGGAAGAGATGATCCCGGTGGAGAAATTGAAATATTACTATGAAAACAAAATCATAGAAATAGCTCCTTTGGCCTACATGCGGGGTCGTACCCTCAACAACGCCTTTGTGTTGTTAGACGAGGCGCAGAATACCACGCCCATGCAGATCAAGATGTTCATGACCCGGATGGGACCCACCTCTAAGGTGATGATTAACGGTGACCGTACCCAGATTGACTTACCGCGCAACCAGCGCTCGGGCTTGATTGAGGCCATGACCGTGCTCAAAGACATCAAAGGCATTGGGTTTGTAGAGATGCAAGCCGAGGACGTAGTACGTCACCGCCTGGTGAAAAGCATTGTGGAAGCCTACACCAAGTTTGACGACAAGCGCCAGAAAGAGCGGGAAGAACGCGAGAAAGTTGATTCCGATGGTCAGGAGGTCCGCCAGGATGCCCCCCGCCGTCGGCAGAATTTCCGCCGCTACGACGACTAATCATTAAAGACGGCAAAGGTGCCTTCTCCTTCAGGGGAAAGTGCCTTTGCCGTCTTTCTTTTTTGGAACCTGTACCTTGAGAAGTTCCGCCGCAAGGCACCTTGGCAAGGTAAAAGATGAAGGTCAGATCAGGCTTTTTGCCGAACAAGTTTTCAGGACTTATTAGGGACGCTTACTTTTTCAAAGAAGTCTATGAGGGACATCCGCGCAGAAGTTACCACCGGTTTACAAGATCGGGCCACATGGTGGAGGCTGTTTCCATGCTACCCTCAACAAGTTTCCTTTAAGACATCGGTTATACGTGCAGTCTCCTGTTTCCTGCCTTTCCTGATTGAGCAGAATGGCTAAGACATCGCTCGCCGGATCGTTCAGGCTGTTGGGCAGCTTTATCGCAGGAATCATCCTGTATCATTTCATAGGCCGTGATTTTTCCTTTGCCGGAGAAGCCACGGCTTTTTTCGTGGTCCTTTTCCTGGGCCTCGGTTGGTTTGCCCTGAAACGCCCGCTGGTTCGGTACAGGCGGTTAGCCGGTTTGGCCGGAATGCTGGCCGTGGCAGCATTTGCGTTTTGGGGCACATCTGTGAAAAACAGGCCCCAAACGCTGCTTGTTCCCTCCCAAGAAATCACTCATTACCGGATCACCCTGGTGAAAGCAGTAGCCTTGAAACCAAAAACGGTTAGTTCGGTGGGCAGGGTAGAGGCAGTGCTGTCCGGAGGTAAATGGTACCCGGCCAACGGGCAGGTTGCCGTCTTTTTGCCCCGATCCCAATCCGCGGATTCTTTTCACTACGGGCAGCAATTGCTGGTACAGGGTTCACTTACCCCGCCTTCCAAGCCAGCCAATCCTTTTCAATTTGATTATAGGCGGTACCTGGCTTTAAAACATATCCAGTGGCAGGCTTATCTTCCCGAAGGAACCTGGCTGGTCCTTGGCATTGACCCACCCAGTTCAGTGGTGGCTTTGAGCCTGAAAATCAGAAAACAGCTTGAAAACGCCTTCGGGCAGCACATCCGGTCCAAACGCGAACTTACCATCGCTCATGCCCTGGTGCTGGGTGTGCAGGACGATCTGGATGCTTCGCTGCGCAATGCCTACGCCCGAACCGGAACCATGCACGTTCTGGCGGTAAGCGGATTGCACGTGGGCTTGCTGTACGGCGTGCTGCTGTTTTTTCTGAAACCGCTGCGCCGGGGCAAAACCAGTAAAGTGTTCATCTTCCTGCTGGTAATAGGAGTGGTCTGGTTTTACGCCTTTGTGACGGGGCTCTCGGCCTCAGTGCTGCGCTCGGTGTGCATGTTCTCGCTGGTGGAACTGGGGCTGTTGCTCCGCAGAAAATCATCTATCCTGAATACCCTGGCAGTGGTAGCGCTGGGCCTGCTGCTCTACGAGCCTAATTTCCTGTTCGATGTTGGGTTCCAGTTGTCGTTCCTGGCGGTGGCGGGCATTGTGTTGTTGCAGCCGCTTTCCCTGAAACTTTGGTACCCAGAGCGGAAACCTGTCCGCCTGGTATGGGAGTTGCTGGCTATCTCCATTGCCGCGCAGTTGGCCACTTTCCCATTGAGTTTGTATTACTTTCATCAGTTTCCGGTGTACTTCTGGGTGGCCAATCTGGTGGCGGTGCCGCTTACCTCTCTGGGGTTGTACATTGGCGTGGCGTTCATGATGCTCTTCTGGGTGCCGATGGTAAACACCGTCCTGAGTTGGTTGTTGGAAAAGGCGCTTTGGGTTCTGAATGAAGTGCTGCTTTGGCTGGAGCATTGGCCCAAAGCAGTTTTGGAAGGATTTGTGATCACGCCGGGTCAGATAATAGCCTTGTACCTCCTGATTTTTGCGGTTGTCCTGTTCCTGGTACAGAAAAAACTACAATGGTTGCGGGTAGGAGTGTTGTGCCTGGCCTTCATTTCAGGCACCGAGTTGGCCGAGGCGCATCGGCAGCGCCGCTCGCGTGAGTTAGTCATCCACAGTGCCCGGAGAAGTAGTGTGGTGAGTGTCCTTCAGGGCAGGCAAGTGGCTTTTCTAGCGGATTCTTCGTTCTTCGCGCAGCCTCAGTTATTCTCTTACCAGGTACAGCCTTATTGGTGGGCCAAGGGCGTTCGGCAGGAAACTCCTTTTCGGCCCGATTTCCTTAAAACAGGCTCAAAGCAGCTTCATTCCTATGAAACCCCAGAGGGAAATCGTCTAGTAGTCTGGCATGGGAAGCGTTTGTTGTGGCTCAGGAAAATGCCTAAAGCGTTGGAAAGTCCCTTAGCTCTTGATGCCGTGGTGCTGCAGCACAACGTGTGGTCTCCCGTGGAGCGGCTGCAAACGTTTTGCACTGCTCGGTTCGTGCTCCTGGACCAAACCAATGCTAGAAGGTACACCACAAGGAAGGCCGCTGAGTTGCGGGCTGCCGGTTACCGGGTGCATGTTTTGGAAGAGCAGGGAGCCCTGCGGTTGGTGAAACAATAGCCTTTTTCCCTCTTCTCCTGGTTTTCTAAGCCGTCTAAAGTACTTTTAACCTGATCAGCCCGTTTGGGTTTGTAGGAATAAAGTAGTTCAGGCATGTCCCAAGGCCAAACAACCTTCTCGCTCCTTTCCATCCGGAATAAGATCATTGCAGCCGTTTTGCTGGGCGTACTGGCAGTAGCCCTGTCCTGGTCCATCACCCACCGGGGATTTCAGGAGATTCTGGGTACCGTGGAAACCGTCTCCGCGCCAAACGAAAAACTGCGCACTGTCAATTCCCTTTTCCAGAGCATTTCACAGTTAGACCAGCTGCAGCGGGCGCATGCCAACCGTGCCCCCATAAAAGGGAAACACCTGTTCAGGGAAAAGAGAAAGCAGCTTCAACTCACCCTGGATTCACTTCGGACGTACTGTGCCGGAAACGCCCAGCAGTTACGGTTCCTGGATTCCCTGGAGACCAAACTGAAAAAGCGGGAAAAACTCTATACCGGCTACGTGACCCTTCGGGCCGATCTCACCCGGAATGAAGCGCTTTCCCGGAGGATCTCGGCTATCTCTAGGGTTATCACCAAAAGCAAGCCCCAGATAGACAGCACGGTGGTCACGGCCAGTAAGAAAATCACCACCACTACCATTTTACCCTCAGACTCGCAGGTAGCCGGAGCAGCCCCTAAACCGAAAGGATCGTTTTTTACCCGGCTGTTCCGGGGGCGGAAAGGGGAGGAACTGCCTGCGGCCCTGAAGCAGGTAGAAGAGGAGCTGGAGGTGCACGTAGACACTTTGTCGGTGGCTCGTCAAGACAGTGTGATCTGGAAAGTGGAGAAGATGATGCGCCGTGTTGAGAAAGAGCATCACCAACGTACCAACCTTCTCTTAAGCCGCGAGATGAGCTGGATAACCGCCAACAGCCAGTTGCATTCCCAGTTGCTGAGCATTCTGCGCGCCATTGAAAAAGAAGAAGTAGCCGCCATGCTCCAGAACAACCAAGCCGCCAAAGGCGTGGTGAATGGCAGCATTTCCCGCATTAACCGCATTATGGTGCTGTTTTCCCTAGGATCTTTGGTGCTGGTATTCCTGATCTTTCTGGATTTAGCTCGCAGCAACAAATACCGCAAAGCCTTGATTCTGGCCAAAGAGGAAGCCGAACAGTTAAGCCAAGTGAAGCAGCAGTTCCTGGCCAACATGAGCCACGAGATCCGGACGCCGCTGCAGACCATCCTGGGCTTTTCAGAGCAGGTGAGAACGCAGGAATATCCATCGAGTAAGGTGCTGGAAGCCATCTATCAATCCTCTGAGCATCTGCTGCACATCGTGAACGAAGTGTTGGATTACAGCCGCATCGTCTCGGGAAAATTCACCTTTGAGCAGCGCCCCTTTGACGTGCGGCAACTGGTTACTGAGGTGGTGGACTCTATGCAGATCACGGCGCAGCAGAACATGCTGAACCTAGAATTGGAGTACCAGGTTCCCGGACCCAAAATGTACATAGGTGACGCTTTCCGGCTGCGGCAGATCCTGTATAACCTAATAGGTAATGCCTTAAAATTTACCCAGGCGGGAGGTGTTTTCGTCACGGTTTCAGCAAAAGACACCCAAAACGGCGCCGATTTCTTGTTTGAGGTAAAAGACACCGGGTCGGGGATTCCTCCCGATAAACTAAGCTGCATCTTCGAATCCTTTGAGCAAGCCGATGTCTCCGTTGGACGAACCCATGGTGGCACTGGTCTGGGCCTGAGCATCGTCAAAGCCTTGGCGGAGGGCCAGGGTGGCTCCGTAGCCGTGCACAGCGAGGTAGACAAGGGTTCCGTTTTCCAGGTTTGTCTGCCCATGGACAGAGCCTCCCAAGAAATATCCTTGCTTGCCAACCTCCCAGCAGGAAAACCCGAGACCCACTTTGACCCGGGGAAAGTATTGGTAGTAGATGACGATGCCTTTATCCTGCACCTGTGCGGAGCCATCTTCCGGAAAAACAGCATTGACCATACCTGTACCCTTGACGCCACTTCAGTACTGCAAACCGACCTTGACGATGAGATTACCTTGGTGCTGTTGGACATCAGGATGCCAGTCATCAACGGGTTGGAATTGTGCCGGGCCTTGCGGAAAAAGACAAAGCCAGGCCTGAAGATTTACGCCCTTACCGCTGAGGCCCTGCCTGAGGAGCATGAAGCAATCCTTGCCCAGGGATTTGACGGACTCCTGATGAAACCCTTCCGGGAACAGGAACTGATGGCACTGGTGCACGGCGATAGAAGCACACAATCTGAATCTGTTGAGGAGCCACAAGAAGTAGAACTGGATTTAGGACCACTTCGCGCCATGTTGGGCCACGACGAAGATGCCTTAAAAGCAGTGTTGGAGCAATTCATCTCAGAGACCGGCCAGGACTTAAGGGAGCTTTCTCAAGCTATCTCTCTTAAAAACAGTGCTTCGGCGCGGGAGGTGGTGCACCGTTTAGCCGGGCGTACAGGTCAATTAGGTGCCAACCACCTTTCTTCCCAACTTAGAAACATGGAGATATTCCTGGTGAAGTCAGAGCCCGATGCTGGTCAACAAATCCCAATCCAGCATCTGATAGATGAGGTGACTCGGCTGAAAAAAGCTATCCAGGAAGAAGTAGCAGAAATGGGAGAACTGGTAGAAGGTTAATCTAAAGTTTTGGCCTGCCTCAGTCTCTTGCTTTTATCTTCACACATTTCCTTCACAATACAGTTTTGAAGGTTCTTTATGAAAATAAGCCTAAAACTAAATCATCTGATTTCTGCCTTCCAAGATTCTTTCCTGTCCGAATTATTTTGAGGGTGTTTTTCCGAAAATAGCCCCTAAACGCTAAGTCTACACATTATGAGAAGCCATTACTCCAGGAGGTTGTATTTCTCCAGTTTGGTGTAGAGTGTTTTGCGGTCGATGTTGAGGAGGCGGGCGGCTTTGGATTTGTTGTAGCGCACCTCCTGTAAGGTCTTCAGGATGAGTTCGCGTTCATTGGCTTCCTGAAGGGCTTTCAGATCTGGTCCCTCGGGTTTGGAGGGAGAAGTAGGGGAAAGGATAACCATCTCTTCGGGGAGGGCCTGTTTCTGGATTTCCTCCTGCGGCGAAAGGAGCACGGCGCGTTTGACTACATTCTTGAGTTCGCGCAGGTTTCCGGGCCAACTGTACTCCCGGAAGATGTTTTCCACACCGGGGGAGAGGTGCTGCACCTGGCGCGACAACTCCAGATTGGCTTGCTTAATGAAGTGCTCCACAAACAGGAACAAGTCATCGCCGCGCTCGCGCAAAGCGGGAACCCGCAGCCGGAACTCGTTAAGCCGGTGGTAAAGGTCCTCTCTGAACTGGCCGTTTTTAACGCTGTTCACCAGGTCATCGTTGGTGGCGGCAATCACCCGCACGTCCACCGGAATAGAGGCTGTAGAACCCAAGGGTTGCACCACGCGCTCCTGCAATACCCTAAGCAGTTTCATCTGAATCTCATAGCTCAGGTTGCCTACTTCATCCAGGAAAAGGGTGCCTCCCTGGGCTGCCTCGAACAAACCTTGTTTGTCTTGCAAGGCTCCGGTAAACGCGCCCTTCACATGCCCGAAAAGTTCGCTGTTGGCAATCTCACCCGAGATGGCTCCGCAGTCGATGGCCACAAACGGGGCCTGGGCTCTTCTGCTTTGCGCATGGATGGTGCGGGCTACGTATTCCTTGCCGGTTCCGCTTTCCCCCTGAATGAGCACCGACATCTCGGTAGGACCTACCAGTTCCATCATCTCGTGCAGGCGTTGGGCCACTTCGCTCTGGCCCGAGATAAATGCCGTAGTTTGGGGAGATGCTTCTGGGGCAGGCTTTTCCTGGAGGGCTTCTTTCACCACCATGAGCAGCTCGTCTGGGTTCACGGGTTTGGTGATGTAGTCAAAGGCCCCTAAACGCATGGCCCGGACAGCGGTTCCTACTTCCCTTAAGCTGGTCATCATGATCACCTGGGGCAGGGTTGTGCCTCGAAGGCGTTGGGTTACTTCTTGTAACAGCTCCAGGCCTGTACCGTCCGGCAGTCGGTAATCAGCCAGCAGCAATTGGTAGGTGTTGTCCTTTAAGGCTCGTTGGGCATCTTTTAACCGATGTACCGCCTGTACCTCATAGCCTTGTTTCTTGAGGAAACCCTCCAGAATCATGGAAAAGGTAATGTCGTCTTCGATCAGGAGGATACGGGCCATGCTGTGGGGTTGGTTCAGAATTGGTAAAAATACAGAAAGCCGGGAATTCCCGGCTTTCTGTATTTCATAGTTTTATCTGACTAACGTGCGCAGCAAAAGGTTATTTTACCTGTTTGCCTTCTTTGTCGAGTTTAAGAAGGCCTTTTTCTTCGCCTTTTTTCATCTCAATGGAGTAGTATTCTTTGCCAGTGGCATCTTTCACCAGAAATGCAGTAGTGGGGGTCCATTCCTTCAGGGTAGCATCTGACGTGATGGAAGTTTTCACAGCTTCAGGAAGCTCTTCCACTTTCACCGGTGTTTTGGTGTCCTGCGCAGAAGTTGCGGTAGTAGTCTGCGTGGTTTGGGTGGTGGTAGTTTGTGCGTTAGCTGAAATAGTAGCAAAAACGAAAAGTCCGAAGGCTGATAGGATAACTTTTTTCATGGTTAGAAATTAAGTTGATGAATAAATCATTTGCTTCTTTGGTTGCCATAGCCGTGCCAAAAGGGTGTGTTGTTTAGTAAATTCTTATGAGTCAACTATTTGAATGAATTGGTTGAAGGTGAGGCGTTTTGACAACTGTTGCATTTCTCCACACATTGTAGAGTTGAAGTGGGGCGAAAGTGGGGCAAAAAGCGATATTGGGCCGGGGCGGAAGTTGTTCGTCTTCGCAACCTGAAAGATGAGGAGGGGAGCTTTCCTATTGCTCAGAGATCCCAAGGAATGCTCAGGCTTTTCTGGCTGTTTCCTGATAAATAAGCCCAAAACGGTACTTGCCTTGAGTTCGCTCGGGTGGAAGTTTACCTTGGACAGGCTTAAATCCCGCACCTGAAAGAAGAAAGTTGCCAGCAGAAAATTTAAATGTTGGTGCTATCCGTTTCTGTTTCGTTTCCGTAAACAATAGATCCTGAACTATTTATCTGAAATTCTGCTCTTCCGTTACCATCCCGTCGCTTCCGGGAGGTTTGTCTTCTTTGCTAAACCCTTAATAATCAGAGTTTTGCCATTGCTAAAAATTTTTTAGCAATTTTACGTAAGTGTCTGATTATCAGGTGGATTATTTAAGGTAAAAATGTAACGCTGTGGCACTTTTAAGACATCGGTTCTGTTATTTATCTGAACTGAAACTAGAGAGAAAATGCAAACCAAAGTGAACCAAGAAACCAACGAAGAGAAAGTGGTTAAGAAGAACAAAATCGAGAGTTTTGATATCTCCCGCTCGGACGAAACCATGCACTTGGCCGTTGATTTGGCGAAGTTCATTAAGGAAAACCGGCTGTATCAAAACATCCAGGGTAAAGAGTATGTGAACGTAGAAGGCTGGCAGTACGCTGGTTCCCGTTTGGGTATTCTGCCCGTGGTAGACGAGCTCACCAACATGAGCGATAGCACCGAGATCAAGTACCTGGCAAAAGTGAACCTGCTGAACCTGCGCACTGAACAAGTGGTAGGAGCGGGGTTCGCCATCTGCTCCAACAAAGAGCAAGGCCGCAAGTACTATCAGGAATACGCTATTGCTTCTATGGCCCAGACAAGAGCCATTGGGAAAGCTTACCGGAACATCTTAGCCTGGATCATCAGAGCTGCCGGGTATGAGCCAACTCCTGCCGAGGAGATGGATTATCAGGGCAACGTACAGGATCAGAAAGTAGAGCAACCAGCGAAACCTGCGGCTTCCAAGACCATGAAAGCCGTTCCGGCTGAACCGGCCGTAGCCGAAGTACCTGCTGTTGCCGCTACCGCTCCTGCTACGCCTGCACCAGCTGCTCCAGCCGCCCCTGTAGTGGAAGAGGCACCTGTTAAATACGCCACCGCCAAGCAGAAGGAAGAAATCATCCGGCTGCTGAACAATCCAGTGATTACCCGTCAGGAGAAAACCAAAATGCTCCTGAACATCAACAAACTGGATGAGGAGCGTGCCAAACAGTCCATTGTGAAGTTGAAGAAAGTAATTGAAGATCGCGAGCACGAGCAATCTGCTGCCGCGTAACTTTTAGAATAGAGCTTGAATGTACAGAAGCCCGGCCCATGGCCGGGTTTTTTGTTTTCGGGGTGTTTTCCAGAAAGAAGAGGAAAAGCTACTGAGGTTTCCCCGTGTGCGGTTCAGTCGGAGATTGGGTTTTTGGTGTTTTCACCAACAACTTAAACGGCGGTTAGCTACGCACGATGGGCAACCACAAGGGTTTGCCCCATCTTTCTGGAAAACGGCCGTAAAACTGTATCAATTAGTTTTTATAAAAGGATAAAGCATTCTTCCTAAGTTAATCTGTCTACCTCCACCGCAACCGCATCCTCTAACTATTTCGTATTTTTGGCCGACCTATGGCAATCATTCAGGACATTCTAAAGCAATATTGGGGGCACGAATCCTTTCGGCCGGGGCAAGAGGAGATCATTACTTCTGTTCTGAAGGAGCAGGATACTTTGGCTATTCTGCCTACCGGAGGCGGTAAATCGGTGTGTTTTCAGGTGCCGGCGTTGGTAATGGAGGGGGTGTGTCTGGTCGTGTCGCCGTTGATCGCGCTCATGAAAGATCAGGTGGAGAACCTCCGCAAACGAGACATCTCGGCGGCCGCCCTGCACGCGGGTCAACCCGACCGGGAACGCGACATCATTCTGGACAACTGTGTGTTTGGGGGGGTGAAGTTCCTGTACGTGTCGCCGGAGCGTTTGCAGACCGATCTGTTTCTGGAGCGAGTGAAGCGCATGAAGGTGTGTTTGCTGGCCGTGGATGAAGCTCATTGTATCTCGCAATGGGGATATGATTTCCGGCCATCGTACCTGGAGATCGCCAAGTTGCGAGAGGTATTGCCCCATGTACCGGTGATAGCGTTGACGGCATCGGCTACCGAAGTGGTCAAAAGCGATATCCAGGAAAAGCTGAAGTTCAAGGACCCCCAGGTGTTTCAGCAGAGTTTCGCCCGCCGGAACCTGTCTTATTCGGTGTTGCCCACCGAGGACAAGGAAGGTCGTTTACGGGAAATCCTTCAGAAAATGAACGGCACAGCCATTGTGTACGTGCGCAACCGCCGCCGCACCGAGGAACTGGCCCAATGGCTGCACAAACAGGGCATCAAATCGGCGGCTTACCATGCGGGGCTGCCGCACCAAACCCGGACCAGTGCCCAAAACGATTGGCTCCTAGACCGAGTGCGGGTGATCGTGGCCACCAATGCCTTCGGGATGGGGATTGACAAGCCCGATGTCCGCCTGGTGGTGCACCTTGATCTGCCTGATTCCCTGGAAGCCTATTACCAGGAGGCGGGCCGCGCCGGACGTGATGGCAAGTACAGCTACGCCACCGTTTTGCTGGGTCCTGAAGACGCATCATTGCTTCTGAAAAAGACCGAAGAAGCGTATCCGCCAGTCGAGACCCTGAAGCGGGTGTACCAGGCTCTGGCTAATTTCTACCAGCTGGCCACCGGCAGCGGAGCATTCCAGTCCTTCGACTTTGATATTGCCGAGTTCAGCCGCACCTACCAACTCTCGCCGGTAGAAGTACATTTTGCCTTAAAGCAGTTGGAGGCCGAAGGGTTGCTCCAGTTGAACGAAGGGTTTTATAGTCCCTCCAAGGTGAGTTTTCTGCTCAACAATACCCAGTTATATGAATTTCAGATCTTGAACGAAAACCTGGAGCCGGTGATCAAAGGCTTGTTGCGCCTGTATGGCGGCGAGATGTTCCAGGATTTCGTGAAGATCTCCGAAAAAGGACTGGCCAAACATTTAAACCTGCCCGAAGCTACGGTGAAGCAGCAGCTGCAACACCTGCACCAACGGAAGGTACTGGTGTACGAGCCGCAGCACGACGGCCCCCAGGTACAGTTCATGGCTCCCCGCTTTGATGCCGCTTCGCTGCCCATTGACCAGAAGCAATTAGCGCTCTTCCGGGAGAGGGCCCTGGAAAAAGCCAATGCGGTCGTTTCTTTCATGCAGAACACCAAGCAATGCCGCACCCGGCAGATTTTGGCCTATTTTGGAGAAGAAGCCTCCCAAGATTGCCGCATCTGTGACTACTGCCTGGCGCAGAAAAAGAAAAAGAAACTGGATGAAAACAAGCTGCACATGGAGGCCCGCGTACTCAGCCATCTGAAAGAAACTCCGCTACACCCCAAATCCATTGCCATGCATTTCAGTTCATCGGAACAAACGTTGCTAGGTGGGTTGCTGCAGGAGATGCTGGAAAGTGGGATAGTGGGGTATACCCCCGAAGGGAATCTGCAGCGAAAGGAAAGATAGTGTACTTGGCTTATTAAATATGTTAAGTACGACTGAGTTGTTTTAGGTTCGTTTTCGGAAAACAGGCCTTAAAACAGAATCGGCGGCAAGAGTGTTCTTGCCGCCGATTCTGTTTGATTATGATTGACAATCTAGGTCAGGGGAGTTTCTTCCAGTTGCAAAGCAATCACGCCGGGCAACTGCTTGCCTTCCATGTACTCCAGCAAAGCGCCGCCGCCGGTAGACACATAGGAAACATCATGGCTGTGGCCCATCTGGGTTACCGCTGCGGCAGAGTCACCGCCCCCGATGAGTGAGTAGGCCCCATTCTTGGTAGCTTCTACCACGGCCTCGGCAATGGCTTTGGTTCCGGTGGCGAAGTTCTGGAACTCGAACACGCCCATAGGTCCGTTCCACAGGATGGTTTTGGAATTACGCACTACCTCAGAGAAAGTAGAGATGGTTTCTGGTCCTATGTCTAAGCCCATCCAGCCGTCTGGAATGGTGCCGCTCTTTACTACCTGGGTGTTGGCGTTGTTGTCAAAGGCATCGGCGATGACGGTGTCTGAAGGAAGGTAGATCTTTACGCCTCTTTCTTCGGCTTTCTTCAGCAGCTCCAGGGTGAAGTCCTGTTTGTCTTCCTCCAGCAACGAATTCCCGATAGTGCCGCCCTGGGCTTTGGCGAAAGTATAGCTCATGCCGCCGCCAATGATGAGGTTGTCTACGCGGTCCAGCAACTGCTCAATTACCTGGATTTTGTCGGAGATTTTGGCGCCTCCCATGATGGCGGTGTACGGACGATCGGCGTAGCTCAGCACGCGCTGGGCGTTTTCCAGCTCGGCCTGCATCACAGAGCCACATACTTTATCGTGCGGGAAATAATCGGCTACGATGGCGGTAGAGGCGTGGGCGCGGTGGGCTGTCCCGAAAGCGTCGTTCACGTACACATCGCCCAAAAGGCTAAGTTTCTCGGCGAAGATCTGGTTGCCTTGCTCTTCCTCTTTGTGGAACCGTAGGTTCTCCACCAGCAGGATTTGACCGGGTTGCAGGTTGCTGGCCACTTCCACGGCTTCACTACCAATACAATCTGGGGCGAATTGAATAGGCATCTGGAAGATTTCTTCCAATGGTTTGAGCAGGTGCTTTAACGAGTACTTTTCCTCTGGTCCGCCTTTGGGTCTACCCAGGTGCGACATCAGCACCACCGATCCGCCATCGTTCAAGATCTTACGGATGGTAGGCACCGCCGCCCGGATGCGGGTGTCATCGGTGATTTTAAAGTTGCTGTTCAGAGGCACGTTAAAGTCTACGCGCACCAAGGCCCTCTTGCCCCGGAAACTGTATTGGTCAATGGTTATCATAGTCTGGTAATGTGTTTGGTTCTTGGTACGGAAAAGGACCTGAAACAGGTGCAGAGCAAATATAGTAATTCTATTTTGATACGAACCACGGCCCGAGATAGGGGAGGGTTTCAGGAAAAAGAAAAGCGTTTTCAGGCAGTTCCTGTAAAACAAGGCCTAAAACGCTTTGAAGAGAATGCAAGAATTCTAATTGAAGTCAACCGTTGGTTAAACTGTTAGAAAATGCTGCAGAGGCCCTAAGTTGTGCAGGAGCGAAGGTCTCGTCTACTTAACTCATCGCTATTTTAGACTCTTAACGATCCCCGGAACCCCCGTGCCGCATAATAGGACTGTGCACCGTTGTGGTACACAAAGACCTGACCGTACCGAAAATCTCCAAAAATGGCTCCTCCCAGTTTCCTGATTTCTGAGGGTGTTTTTAGCCAACTGGATGTTTTTTCATCGAACTTCCCAAGTTTCTGCAACTCCCGGTATTGTTCTTCGGTCAAGATTTCTATGCCCATGTCGGCTGCCATGTCTAAGGCGTTATTCTCTGGCTTATGCTCTTTTCTTGATTCTAACCCTTTACGGTCATAGCAAACACTTCGGCGGCCTTTAGGGCTTTCCGGGGAACAATCAAAAAAAAGGAACTCGCCCGTTTTAGTGTCAATACCCACCACATCTGGTTCCCCGCCGGTTCTTTCCATTTCATAAAGAGACCTCAGCTTTTCAGGATTCGCTTCCAGCTTTGCCTGTATTTGCCTCCAATCCAAGTCTGTGTGGCGGTTCATGTGCTTCTCAAACCGGCCTCTTAAAACGTTGATTACTTCTTTTGCTTGCTCTGCTGAAAGCTCCTTTTTGTCTAATGTTATCATAGAGAATAGCTTTGGTGCAATTCCTTGCAATTGTTCGGGCGTTAGAATTGAACGTTCGGTTTACATCCTATAGGGTTTTACTATTCATGATCAATCATGTAATATGTAGGCTGATAGTTTAGGGCAAAGAATTTATCTGGAATTAGTATAGATTAAAATTATTATTATTTTTCTCTCCAGAATATCCCAAGCTAAATAATACACCTGTCTGCTTTTCGAAAAGCAAAACGTATGGGTTTTCAGCCCGTTTTCCTGAAATGAGCTTGAAAACGGAACAGCGGGTGGGGCTTATATTGTTGTAAGCAGATGCTGTGCTTCGTTTCTGCTGGCTTGCGTGAGATGGAAAACACTGGCACTAGGAACGAAAGAGCAAAAACCAGTATCTTTGCACTAATGAAAATTGGAATCATCTTTGGTGGACCGTCCCGGGAGCGCGAAATCTCTTTCGCCGGTGGCCGCACCGTCTTCGATAACTTAGATAAATCCCTGTTTGAGGCCGTTCCGGTGTTTGCCGACAGCCTGGGGAACTTCATTCTGCTGGACTGGCACTACATCTATAAAGGTACCATCCGCGACTTCTACCCGCCGGTAGACGTGCTTCCTTCCACGGAGCACGGGCTGCAGATGTACCTGGAGTCTCTGGGTAAACTGAGCGAGGAAGAGCTGAATGACATTGCCTCCAGAGTGGGGCAACGCATTCACCCGCACCAGTTCAAGGAGCTGTTTGACTTCGCGTTCCTAACCTTGCACGGCCCATACGGCGAGGATGGCAGTATTCAGGGTTTGCTGGAGTGGTACGGCATTCCGTATTCCGGCTCGGGCATTCTGCCCTCGGCCATCGGGATTGACAAAATCGCCCAGAAAGCGTTGTTGCAGCAGCACGGGTTTGCCACGCCAGAGTACCGCATCCTGAGTTTGCAGGAGTGGCACGCCACACAAGACCGCGCCGCGCTGCTGGACAGCCTGGTGGCTGATCTAGGATTGCCGCTCGTAATGAAGGCGCCGCACCAGGGATCTTCCATTGGCGTATCCATCATCAAAGAGAAAAACCTGCAGCTGTTTGAGGAAGCCATTGCGCGTAGCCTTTTCTCGCTTACTATCCAGAAAAGCGAGTGGAACCGCAAGAGCGACGCAGAACAACTGAACTTCATCAAAACACTGACGGATATCCGCGAAGGCATCGGCTTGCCGGTACAGACCCAAACAGGAGAACTGGTGTACGCCCCCGAGGAGTTGTTGAGACTGCTTTCCGGCACCTTTACTCAAAACGGCCCCGAAACGATCACGCTTACCAACGTGGAGAGCGAGACGCAGGTGCTCATTGAAGCCTTCATCAACGGCCGCGAGTTCTCGTGCATCGTGGTGCAGGATCAGGCCGGGCTACCAGTTGCCTTGCCCCCTACAGAGATAAAGAAAGGCGGTGAAGTTTTTGACTACCGCTCTAAATATTTGCCGGGCCTCAGCCGCAAGATCACCCCAATAGATTTGCCAACGGAACAGATCCAGGAAATACGGCAGCAATGCGAGCGTCTGTACACCAGCCTTGGTTTTAACGTATATGCACGTTTGGACGGCTTCATCACCGAAGCCGGTGAGATTTTCCTGAATGACCCGAACACCACGTCGGGTATGTTGCCTTCTTCGTTCTTCTTCCACCAGGCCGCTGAGATCGGGTTGAACCCGTCGCAATTCCTGACCTACATCATCAGGACGTCTTTGGCCGAGCGGGTGAAAAGTGGCAAGAACACCGCGTATCTCACCAGTTTGCTGAAGCGTTTGGATTCGGCCATGGCCGATGAGCGGGCGCATCGTCTCGACAAACTGCGCGTGGGCGTGATCATGGGCGGTTACTCATCTGAGCGCCACATCTCCGTGGAAAGTGGCCGAAACATCTATGAGAAACTGGCCTCGTCTACCAAGTACGAACCCATTCCCATCTTTTTGACTGGCGACCAGGATTCGCACCAGCTGTACCAGATCCCGATCAACATTATGTTGAAGGACAATGCCGATGACATCAAAGAGAAAATTGAAGCTTCAGAAGCGGGCGTACCTACACACCCGGTTCTAGCTGAGATCAAAGAGGCTGCCTCTGGTATTACGCGCCTGTACGCGGGTAACTCCTTGCAGAAACCCCAACGTCTCACATTTGAGCAGTTGCAGAGTTTGGTAGACGCAGTGTTCATTGCTTTGCACGGCAGACCGGGCGAAGACGGGGAACTGCAGACTGAGTTGGAGAAATTCCAGATCCCTTACAACGGCTCGGGCATTCAGTCGTCGCAGGTGACCATCAATAAATTTGAGACAAACAAAATTCTGCGGCAGAACGGCGTGCCGGTGGCCGATCACATGCTGGCCTTCAAGAAAGACTGGCAGGAAAACCCTGAGGCGTTTTTCGCCCAAATTGAGCAAAGTTTCCGCTATCCGTTCATCGCCAAACCAGCCGATGATGGCTGTTCGTCGGCGGTGAAAAAGATCAAGTCCCGTGAGGAACTGGAAGCCTTTGCTGAGTTGATTTTCCGAAACTCCATCGAAATCCCCGAAACACCCGCTCGGGTTCTGAAATTGAGCTTCAAGGAGGAGGTGCCTTTGAAAGGCTATTTCTTAATTGAAAACCTGATCTCCCGCGAGGGCGCCAAGCATTTCCTGGAGATTACCGGCGGTTTGCTCACGAGCTATGGCCCCGATGGCCGCACTCAGTATGAAATATTCGAGGCTTCTGAAGCGTTGGCCGAAGGAGAAGTGCTGAGCCTGGAGGAGAAGTTTTTGGCAGGGGAGGGGCAGAACATCACCCCGGCCCGTTACGCCCGAAACCCTGAAGAGCGTCAACGCATCTCAGACCAGGTAAAACAGGATCTGAAGCGGGTAGCCGAGATCCTGCGCATTGAGGGTTACGCCCGCATTGATGCTTTTGTACGGGTGCACGAAGACGACAGCGTGGAGACCATCATCATTGAGGTGAACTCCCTGCCTGGTATGACCCCGGCCACGTGTATCTTCCACCAGACGGCCATCAACGGCTACAAGCCTTACGATTTCATTGACCGCATCCTGCAATTCGGTATGGAGCGCACCAAAAAAGTTATCTCTTAATTCATGAGTGGTTTTCTGAAAGCCCAGACGTTGGGCGATGTGTTCAAGCACCTGGCCATTATGGCGGCTATTGTGTTCTTGCTGTTGTTTTTGTTTTTCTTTGTGTACCTGCCCAGCACCACCAACCACGGCGAAACCATCTCGGTGCCTAACCTGGCCGGTATGTCTGTGGATGAACTGGAAGATTTCCTGGCAGACAAAGATCTGCGCTTTTACGTGAGCGACTCTACCTATGAGCAGGGCAAACAACCGTTTACCGTGATCACCCAGGAGCCGAAGGCGGGCGAGAAAGTGAAGGAAGGCCGCAAGATTTACGTGAGCATCAACATGAAGAACCCGCCGCTCATCAAGATGCCCAAGCTGATTGACGGATCGGTGAAAAACGCGGAGATGATCCTGAAGAGCTATGACCTGAACCTGGGCGATATCAAGTACGTGCCAGATTTGGCCGAGAACTCCATCCTGCGCCAGTTTGTGAACGGACGTGAGATCAAACCCGGTGAACCTGTGGCCAAAGGCTCCCGTATTGACCTGGAAGTAGGAAATGGCCTCGGAAACACTGAATTGGAAGTGCCTGAACTGGTGGGCATGCCCATTGACGAAGCTACCATGGTGGTGACCGGACAAGGTTTACAGATTGGAACCGTTATTTACATGGCGGCCCCTAACGGAGAAGTAGACGGAATTGTACTGAAACAGCGTCCGATCTCAGGAGACAGTGTCAAAACCAAGATCAGGACCGGAGAATTAATAGACCTCTGGGTGGCCGGACCTCAACCGATTACGCCCATTCAATAACACAACTTTATGCGCCAGGTACTGACCATCTTTCTGATTTTAATCTTAGGTGGCGGCACCGCCCGCGCACAGGTGTTAACTCCACTGAATAGCCTGCCTCCGCAGGCTATTTCTGTTCCTGCCTATCCCAGCAAACCCGGTTCAACGCCGCAACCTCTGGCCTCCGGAGATACCCTTTCCCTGCCGTTTTTGGACGATTTTGCCAAGAGTGAGGGCAATCCAGATCCGGCGCGTTGGGTATCCCGCGGCGGGGTATCGGTCACCAACAGGTACTCCGCCAACTCGCCCTCTATTTTCGCCGCCACCTTTGACGGCCTGAAAGCTGATGGACAGCCCTACGGCACCTCTACCGGCGTGGGCCCCACCGATACGCTCACTTCTAAACCATTGGACCTGGGCAGCCTTCAGATTCAGGATTCGGTGTACCTGAGCTTTTACTGGCAGTCAGGCGGCTTGCTGGATGCCCCAGATTTTTCCAGTTCTAGCCTTTTTTCCCTGCAACTGGAGTTCAAAGAAGCCAACGGCACCTGGACCTCCGTCTGGACCCAAAAAGGCAATGGCCGCTCCACCGATTTTGCACCAGTGATGGTGGCCTTTCGGGAGAGCCGGTACCTCTACAACGGGTTTCAATTCAGGTGGGTGAGCAGCGGCCGCCTGAGTGGTTTGCGGGATGTCTGGCACGTAGACTACGTGTACCTGGATAGTAACCGCCTGATGGGTCAACTGCAGACCTTTGATGTGACCTTAACCCAGCGGATTCCCTCTTTGCTGCAACGCTACACCGCCATGCCCATCTGGCAATTCCTGGAGAATCCGGTAGGGGAGACCCGGCCCGAGGTTGGTTCTGAAATGGTGAACCTGAGCAATGTGCCGGCGGCCCTTAGCTGGCGGGCCCTCGTCCGGAACCTGACCACTGGGGTTGTAGATACCTTCCTGCGGGGAAGTGCTCCCATGAACGCAGGTACCAAAACTCCCATCGCGGCGGCGCCCTCTAGTTCTTTCCTGGCTAGCCAGAACCAAGGCTACTCCCTGGAAACGATGCTGTTCCTGAACACCAAAGAGCCCAATTTCTACACCCGCTACAACGATACTCTGCGGCGCCAAACCGATCTCCTGGATTTTTACGCCTATGATGATGGCTCTGCCGAAACGGGTTTCAGTTACCCATCTGGTACAGCCGTGCAACTGGCCTACCAATATGACCTGAACAAGCCCGACCGGATCAAAGCCGTCCGGATTTTCTTCACCGGCACCAATACCCCCGGCACCGAGTTGTTCCTGCGCCTCTGGACGGATAACAACGGGAAGCCTTCTGATCAGCCGGTATATGAGCAACGTTTCGTGCTACCAGCCCTCACCAGTCTGAACAATTGGCTTGAAATTACTTTAGAACGGCAGCTAGAAGTGCAGGGCCGCTTTTACGTAGGGTATCGGCAACCAACCAGTGGAACCTTCGTGAACGTAGGATTCGACTTGAATGAAAACGCAGATGGAAAGTTGTTCGCGATGAATGGGGCTACTGCCTGGGCAACAGTACCTAATTTAGGGGGTGCCCTTTTGATTCGGCCGGTAATGACGGGTACGCTCACCGCTTCTCCGGGGGACCTTGTAAGTTCAGAGGCCTTGCTGTATCCTAATCCTTCGGAAACCGGTGATTTTTACCTGAACCAGGCCTCAGACCAATTGCAACTTTATTCCCTCACGGGACAACTACTTAAATCCTGGAAGAACGTACCCAAGGGGCAACGAATGGTCTTGCCGCCCGGGCTGCCTGCCGGAATTTATTTTGTAAAAGCCCAAAAAGGGAGCCAACTTAGAACCGCTAAACTAATTTATCAAAAATGATCATTGCTGATATCACCGCCGCAGAACTGAAACAACGCCTCGCTAACAATGAAACCCCCATCATTCTGGATGTACGCGAGCCTTGGGAGCACGAGGAGCAGAATATAGCCAGTGCTAAATTGATTCCGCTTGGTTCTTTGCCAGAGCGCCTGCACGAGCTGGAAGATTATAAAGACCAGGAGATTCTGGTGCATTGCCGGTCTGGCAAACGCTCTGCCACCGCCCAGGCCATCATGCAACAACAAGGTTTTACCAACGTCCGGAATGTGGTTGGCGGCATGCTGGCCTACAACGAAGCTTAGGTTCATTATCTTAAAAAGCACCATCCGGTTTTAGGGCTTTCTTGAAAAAGAAGCCTTAAAACCGGATGGTGCTTTTCGTTTGTACGTATGTATTTTTAGGATGATTGAGGGCTTTTGTGTTTTCTGCCCCTTTTATAGAAATCACGCAGAAAACAGAAAGGTCTCAATCCACAATGAAAGGAGCAGGGCTAAAGCATAAGACAAACACCAACAAAGCCAGCCACCCCAACACTATCCGTCCTTTGCTTAAGGGCTCCTCATTGGGGCTGGGCGGATGGAAAACGCCTAACACCCTGGACAAAATCAACCCGAAAACCAGCCATCCGTTATAACCCTCCACCTGGGGCCACACCACCTGTACCAATACCTGCGCACTTAGAACCCCTGCCGCTAGAAAAAGGCCTCTTTTCACCTCGGGGAACAAAGGCCGAAACACCAGGACCAGGTAAAAAGCGTAGGCCGCCCATTTCCACCAGTCTTCCTCCGGGTCGATTTCAAGCGAAAGCAACCCTAGGCCTGCGTAGAAGATAAAGAGGGTGTAAAGGACCGGAGACAAGCGGTTGAACCGTTCATAGCCCATCATGCCGTACAGAATATGGCCGCCGTCTAACTGCCCAATGGGCAGCAGGTTCAGCGCGGTAAAGAACAGGGAAAGGAACCCCGCAAACAGGAAAGGGTAGTGGGTGATTTCGTACCGGCTGGGCAGCAAAGCAGGATCGGCTACCAGATTCTCAAAAAGCCAGAAAAGCAGATTCTTCCCAATAGCCAGGTCATCTGGGCGGAAATACACGTGCGCTTCATAGTTCGCCCCCCAGACGCGGTACTCCGGATGAATGGAGTAGATGTACTCTTGGGGAGGAAGGTGCGTGAACCCGTAACCCAGTAACACCAGCGCCACCACAAACCCTGCCAAAGGACCTGCTATCCCGATGTCAAAGAATTCCTTACGGGAGAAAATGCGTTCTTTGATCCGGATGAAGGCACCCATGGTGCCAATCCCGAAGGTCACGCCCAGCCAGATAGGAATGTAGTAGGGAAGGGTCACCCGCACCCGGTAAAATCGGGCCGTTAGGTAGTGGCCAAATTCATGGGCCGTAAGGAAAACGAGGAAAGCAAAGGAAAAGGCCATGCCTCCCGCCACCTGGGCCCAGGATAAGGCCGGGGGCCATATAAATCCCTCTGGACCATAAAAGAAAGCCCGTCCGTACCGCCATTCTGCCCCAGCCAGCGTGGTGGTAGCCAGCGTAACCAAGAAAAGCAGAATGTGCAGGGCCAGCTTACGCCCCATGTGCCGGCAGAGCCTCTTTCAGCACCTGGTTAATGGTGAGGGGAGGAGCCAGGTGAAGGGTTTGCAGACCTACTTGTCGGGCTCCCTCAATGTGCTGGATGCTGTCATCAATGAACAGGGTCTCCTCGCGTTTTAGGCCGTTTTCCGCTAAAATGTGCTCAAAGACCTCACCTCCCGGTTTGCGCATTCTCACCAGGTGCGAGTAGTAGGCTTTGTCAAAGAGGCTATCCAGGCTTGGTATTCCGAAGTTGTCCTCTATTATTTTATTAAAGGCCAGCATGTGGATGGCATTGGTGTTGCTGAGCAGGTACAAGTTGTAATGCTTTCCAAGTTCGCGCAGCAGTTCAATCCGCTCGGCGGGAATATCCAGCAACAAACTGTTCCAGGCCTCATCTATTTGCGCATCCGAAGCCTCAATGAAGTATTCGGCCCGAAGCCCTTCCCGAAATTCCTCAGAGGTGATGTCTCCGCGCTCGTACAAATCAAACAGCTCAGACTGGGCCTTTTGGCTGAAATCTACCTCAGAACCAGTTTTGCCATAGGCTTTAAGGGCATCCGTCCCTTTTGCGTAATCGATGTTGATGATCACTCCGCCCAAGTCGAAGATGATATTTTTAATTGAAGAAAAGTCCACGATAAATGAGTTCTTTGTTTTGCGTTTTAAACACAAATTTGTAGAATTGCACTCCCAAATCAAAGATTTGGCCGGGCCTATAGCTCATTCGGTTAGAGCAACTGACTCATAATCAGTAGGTGCTTGGTTCGATTCCAAGTGGGCCCACATTGAAGATCACTGAAAAGGATGAAAAAAGCCCTTCTAAGTATATTAGAAGGGCTTTTTTATTTTTAAAGTCAAGTTCTAATCAGTAGAGGTCTAATCAGTAGAGCATTTTGGACGAATCAATGGGTGAAAAATTTATCCACAATGGTGCATTTTTTATCCACATATGAGTTTAGGCAACATTACCCAATGCATCATATTTGACCTGATGCATATATCTTTTCTTCTCATGTTCGTGCCTATCCTTAATACCTTCAGATATAATCTCTGATTTAAATTCCGGAACAACGCTGTACTTGTTGGTAATCTCTTCCACAATGATGCCCTCAATCAGTGGTTGGTCTGACTCCATGCAAACGATGCTGTCATGGATGGTTGCCACAAAAACATCTGTTCCATAGTAGGCTCTAATCTTCCCAATGATAGTCCCTATTACCATTGAGCTTTCCTCTTTCTGCATGAGCCTAGAGAAATGTCGGTGATTACCCTGCTTCTTGAACCGGATATAATCATCAACGTTCGGGAAAAGTTTCCCGAATAGCTTCTGAAAAGAAGTTGGTTTATCGGTGTTCCTGCTATAGAAGGTGGTTAGCAAACGTGTCTTCACCTCATCCCTGCTGAAGTTGCTGTACTTGGTGAAATGCTCGTAGATTGTTCCCTCAACACATAACATGACGTAAGCCTCAACGTCCTCCTCCATTTTCCTGTTCTGAGCCCTGTAGTGCTTCAATAACAGGAAGGCCAGAAAGAATGGTTGGGAGTTCACGATGTCTATATTAACAAGCCTTTCCATAGGTCTGTATCTGTGAAAGAGGAACTGCCTGAGTTCGGAATGTAAATTGGTCAGATTACTATGCACTCTACCATACCTGTCTTCCTTCAGACGGACATTGCCTATCTGGAAATCATTTATGGCCTGTAAGTAATACCCTACATCCTTTAGGCTTGACTCATGTTGGGTAGAAGGTGTAACTACATAAAGGGGGAGGGGGGAGGAGTTGTTTATTATGTGGTCACACCTTTCATTCAAATAATGAAGGGCCCTCTCGCTGTCTATCGTTAAATCCCCCAGGTGGAACAATAGATATTTATTAATTCCGTTTAAATCGTTTAACTTCTTTCTGTTTTCACTATTGAGTTTATTTAGAAAGTTTTCATTCCTGTATTCTACCTGAACTATTCGTTTGTCTCTGTATTGCGAAGTTAGTCGGTACCCTTGGCATTGTTCCCCGTTTTTCCATTTCCCATTTGCCTCAACAATTCCCCATTTCAACAGGAATGCTTTTATTTCCAGAATATACCTGTTACCACACAGGTTAGCCATTATTTTATGTGAGGTCGTAACGTAAGCCCCTTCCTTCAACCGGTTGTATTTAGTCTTTTCTAAGATATGGTGGATAAAGTAGTGATATTTGTCTATTTGCTTTTTGATATACAATTTCTTTTTCCCCTCATTTGCCAATATTGCGGCTATGTCCAAACCCTCTATGGCAAACATGAACTGTTTGCTTTCCATTTATTCTAAGATGTATTATTATAGTTGTTATAGTTAAATTGTAAAGAAATGTAAAAGACCTTGTAAAAAGGCCTTTTCACCATGATTGTCTTAGATTTGGCTCAGTGCTTTTCTTGGGAAATCTAATGTGAATTCTAGATTTTCGTAGTACTGCTGTTTTGGAGAAATGCTCCAACATGTATCGCCTAAAAAGGACTTGTATAATTCGAATAAGTCTAGTCCAGGCTCCGTTTCGAAGGAATATATTGTTCCATCAGGTGCTTCATAAAGAACGTCAATTGGCATGTAGGTATACCACTCATGATGTGTTATACTGGGTTGAGTTTCAGGTTTAAAATTCATTTTCTTTGTTGTGTTAAAGTTTTAATTTCAATGCAAAATTAAACTTGTTATTACAAGTCAAAGAAAGAAATTAGCTTTTATTTATATTTTATAGTTAATGTGCTAATAATCAATGAATTAATAAAATCAGCAATGTTGATTTATTTATATTTAAGCTTTTATTAATTAAATAGAGAAAAGTTAATATAAACTAATGATTGATTTATTTCTTGGCTATCTATAGCGCATTAATGAGTGATTGCTCTAAATTGATGTTGTATTGTGTTGTCTATGAGATGTAGCTTAGATGTTGAGGATTCAAAGTAAAGTGTAGCAATATAAAGGGCGAGGTGGATGTTTGTAGTTATGTGATTACACCTTTGAAGTCTGAGAAGATGGGGTAGGATTGGATTAGATTTGCTTGAAGTTTGAGCCTTATCTAATCATTTAATTTGTTAAATTATTTTATCAATGCACATAAATAGAAAACGCCCTTCCATGTTGCCATTCAAAGGAGCGTTAGATTTATTAAATCATTTAAGATGAAGCGATAGTTCAAGGAAGCTATTTACATAATATTAAATGCCGTTAAATAGGCGTATAGGTCCATTGTTAAAGTATTTAAAGTTTATTTCATTTGCTAGTTGTACAACCTCGTAGGAATAGGTTATATCCGGATTAAATTCTTCAATCAATCTACTCTGATAAGTCTCGTCATAATATTCTTCATTCTCTAACCTATTTTCTTCAGCCAAGTACTTAATCTTTAAATCTAAATAATCTTTTAACAGTTTTTCAGTTCCTAATTTCACACTTTCCTTATCGCTGATAAATTTAGTTGTAGTGAATTGCATTATCCCTAATGAGTGAGGTTTCCTATTGAAGAAATGATTAATATACTCAACTATTCTAAATAGCTTAGGTCTATTAAAATTTTCAAAAATTATAATAGCGAGCGCAATCTGTCTAAGTCTTAAATTGTCAGTTACTTGTCTTATTATGGGGCTATATTCTCTGTTTATAACTGCAAACTGAACCTCAACATATTTGTCTTTTCTTTTTTGAGCATTCCTGTCAGAAGTTTGGATATTGTTTATGAAATTATACAAGAAAATTATTATAATTATCCAAAGCTCATTAGCCATATTATTAAAATCTGGCAGTATGTTCGACTTTGTTATAATAAATTTTTTATATACAAAATAGTTTAAACTTATAATCGATAATGAGTACAGGATAAACCTATTCCAGTTAATTAATCTGCTGCGATTTATGCCAATATTAAATGCTGTTCGGAATAAAACATAATAAACACCAATCATATAGATATTTGATATATACTTATCAAGCCCAATCGAATAGAAAAGTGCGCTAATTAAGATTATAAATACAGTAGGAGTTAATACTCGAATAATAAAGTTAAATGCAGGAGCTTCGTCTGTCTCCAAAAAAGTAGTTAATTGATAATAACCCAGATTAGAAGGTGTATATTGACCCAATAGATTGACTCCAAAAAAAAGAACTACTGCAAGAAACGCGTGCATCAAGGTTATTAAGCTCATATTAATAGCATAAATTTTTAATATACAAATATTGCAATGTGCCGAGTAATAACATTGCGTACTAAATATTTATTTTTAATTTATCTCCAAGTTTTTTTTTTGATATAATTCTCAAAGCTGTCTTCAACAAAGACCGTGTTCTTACTTAAAACTCTATAATTACTTTTTATTTTTTCATTTAAAAATGGATCTACAACTTCTATTTCAACATCATCTGAAAGGTTTTTTTTGAATAAAGCCTTTATATGAATATCAGCTTCAGGGAAGGAGTAGCCAATAAATATAATTTTCTTTGTTTTCCTAATTTCAAATGCAGCTTCGTCAAAAAGCTTTGAAATCACAGGATGATCAAGGTTTTTTATGTGGGAAGGCGGAACTATGAAAGTATCAAAAGAATTTTGATCATTAGGACACTTTAAATCAAAAATTATCTCCTCTGGATTTTCACAACTAGCACCAATCCTTCCTTTAAAACCTTGAGATTCTAGATCTATTGTAGTATCCCATGGAGTTAACAATACTTGATTACAACAATTGCAATATTTCCAATTTAAGGATCCATGTATTTTTAAAACTTTAATCGGCGTTGGCACTTTGTTGTCCCAAATTATAACAGGCTCTCTTGGATTAACCCACCAATAAAATGCATCAATTTTATCGTATTGCTCAAAGTTCATGAAGTTTATACAATAGTCAATTAGCGCATGCTTAGGGTATAAGAAGTCGAACGACTCATCCAGGAGAGTGTCATAATTCATTGTAATTATAGATACATTCTTGTTTAGACAATTTAAACTTGTTAAAAACTTCGTGTAAACTCCTTTTCGAATTTTAGACTCACTAATTATATAATGTATTAGGCGAATAAGAGATTCCTTAACACTAACTAATTGGAGCGTAGAATAGCCATCTTTTAAACTTTCCTTTTTTGAAATAAAATAATCTAAGTATCCAAAAACAGATTCTAGTGAAGGATAGCTACCGTTTTCGATGTCAAAGTTGTTGTAAATAAAATGCTTAACCAAGTTTACTGGTTCAGAACCTTCATACTCTGCCTTCAATATTTGAGGTAATAAATCTCTTTGCATAAGGCCGCCGTCCGCTATGGATGCGCCTGCTCCAAAGACAAAAAGAACGTCTCTTTTATTTTTATAACTTATGTATTTTTCTTTCATACATATTGACACCTAACTACTTAACAAACGGAACACTTGCGTTTATCCAGTAAAGGGTTGGTTTCATGAGTTCTTCGTACCTTTTATGAGGCACCCTAGACTCAGGGTTGTGAGTAAAATAAGGTAAGGTTAAGTAAAACTTTTGTACTTATCTCTTTCATGTTTCTTGAATCTCAATTAAAATGAATCAACCACCGACATAAACTTTTTAGACATCACTAGTATCATCCCATTCTTCTGAATCTTCAATAATGGCCTTATGGAAAGCAGGCCCAAAGCTTAGGTCATAACCAATCCTATTAATCAGGACTTTATTTATGCATTCAACTCTTATTTTGTTTTCATTTATAGGCCGCCCAAATAGTGCAATATTAGGCACACTTTGCGATTGGGCATATTCTTTTAAATCAGGAAACTTCCTTATTGTAATTCCATAAATTGTATCGAATGGAATATGCCCTGTTCTTATATAGCTAAAATACGAAGGATATATTAGGCCGTCAAAGCCATTCTCCTTTGCTGCAAATGCAATTTGCCGACAGATGGCATAGGAGTGCTTGCCTGCTAGGAATAGGAAGTGAATAGCCAAATCAAGACTTTCAAACTCTGTCGTGTCTTCATCAATAATTGATGATAAATCTAAAACTTTCAAGTTTTGTGTCGGAACTAACTTTGCAGCGAATATATCATCCTCCACAGATGTGCGGCATTCATGTAAACAGAGTTCCAAATCCGGCGAACCATACAGAACAGGGAAGTTAGAATCATCCAATCTACCTCCACCCAAAAATTGGTCGGGAGGAGTGTCGTATTCCAGAACCTCGTGAGGAACATTGGGGTTTAGTCTTAACCTATAAAAATAGACATCGCTATTTAATTCTCTGACAGGATAAGTATTCAGGATTCTATCAACAATTTGTTTTCTTTCAAAATCAATTTGAAGGGACTTCAAGGGCTCTATTTCACCGAGCATCCATAATCTAGGACCATAATAAAAAAGCCCTATTTTTCCGGCTTGTTCAATTAACTTAACATCGTTTTCAAGCCAAGGGGAAACGTCAATGTTAGTTAGGTTATAATGCTGTTCATTGTACTGAATCAACGGAGAGCCCCCATAATCACACTTATGGATTGTTCCTCTAACAAAAAAACGATAGCAAAGAGTATGAACTAAATCTTTTGTAAGCTTGTGTCCACTTCTAGATTTGCAGTTTGGGCACTCCTCATTGTTCACAAACCCAATTTTATTAGCGTCAATTTTTAGTCCCTCATCTTGAAAGCAGTTTGAGCAAAGTAATGTTTTACCACTCTCATCATGCTCATTATTATGTTGGCTACTTTCTTGGTGCCCATTTACCTGCTCAAAGGCCTTATTAAAATCTGCCATTTTGATTTTGTTATTCTAGTATATCTAAGGTGAAAAGATAGGGTTTGCTACTGGGGAACCGAACGCCTAAGTCATCTACCTTTTGCGCGTAATCTTTCAGCTCCAGTGCTTTCCACTTAATTATAGGTTGCCAAAAGAGTTACGATATTGAAGGGATTCAGAAAAACGTGCCTTATCATGCATGGGATATTTTTTTACGGCTTATAACGCTACCTTCTTACTCAAGGATGAAACGCGATTGGTGTAAATACCTAAGGTGAGGCGAACTAGTTACCCTTACCAAATAAGATTTATCTTGTAGGATAATAAATCATTAGCTCTCAATCTGGAGCCTCGAAGTTCAATAATTCTGGTAAAGATATTTTCAATGCATTCGCAAGAGATACTAAAACATCCAATGTAACAGCAAATTCAGCTCCTTCAATCCTCTGAATAGAAGAACGCGCCACATCAATAGCATCTGCCAGCTCGGTTTGGGTCAGGTTCTTTTCCAACCTGAGTTGCCTCAGGCGCTTTCCGAAAGCCTGTAGTACTTTGGGGTTTTTCACAGCCAAAAATGCCGTAGAAAACAAGACTACAACGACGCGTAAACGCGTCATTTTGCTAACTTTGCTATTTGTTACCTTGGGTAACCTAATTATAAAAATACTATAGATGCGTAAAATCTACATGCCAGCTTTGTGCTTCCTATCCTTGTTGTCTTCTTGTGAGTCCATCGAAAGCAAGCTTTTTAAAAACGATATCAAGGGGGCTTACTTAAACTCCAAAGGGGAAAAACTGGAGTTCACTGAAAGCACGGTAACGATGCCCCAGTTTGGTACACGAAACTACAAGGCCCAAGACGGGTATCTCATCATAGAAAACTTGTCGTTCGGGGAGTTATACCACGGGGGAGTAAGATTTAAGGTTCTTCACCCAGACACCATACGGCTTGACAATGGCACTGAGTTCGAAGGTAAAGACTTGAAGCAAGTTACTTTTGTAAGGCCAGGGGAATAAGGGGTATGGAAAAGATACATTTTAAAACCATTGACCTTATCAACCGGTTAGTTGTGCAAGAAACAGGCACCCAAAATGAACTTAGTCTGGTATGGTCAGCCTACTTCTGTAGCAATGTTGGCACAAAGGGATATGACCCCAAAACCATAGCATTTAGGGCAAGACGCTGTTTCGCTCAGGAAAGGGAACTCAAAATGATGGGCATAGAACCGATTAAGCCACTTGTAGGTTCTCTGTATTTGGAATGGCATAGTCAAGGCACGAGTTTTCTGGAAGAGTGTTTGTTTACCCTAATGAGGAAGGAATTGGGGCGGGAGTTAAGTAATCTACCAGACCATTGGGCAGCCCTAGCTTACTCCCGTCTTTATAATATTGATTTTAGCGAAATTTTAGAAGGAATTCAATACGCCCTTTCCTTGGAGGTTGAGAAAGGGGGTAAGCAAGAACAGATTAGAGATATAAGGGAGCCGCGCTACTTGAATGCTTTACAAGAGGCGGTGAACGCCTACCGGTTCTACACAAACGGCTTCTGCCGAGACTAGGCAATTCACTTTTACCATATTTTAAAATTAAACTTCTGCTAACGGCCTAGCCCCACGAAATTTGAGCATTAAAATGAGAAGAATCTTTACACTTATATTTCCAATTGCCCTACTCCTAACATCGTGTGATTTCATAAATGGTAAAATCACCTCCAATAATCTAAAGGGCTTCTATGAAAACCCCAGCGGAATGAAAGTGGAGTTCAGCGACACAAAGGCCACAATGGACTTGGCTGGAACCCGTGACTACAGAGTGGAAGGGGATTACCTATATCTTGAAAGATTTTATGAGAATGGCGCAGACCTAAGGATGAAAATCGTAGATGACCATACCCTACAGGTGGATGACCCTAGCTTCTCATCAAGGTTACTTTTTGGTAAAAGAGAAGACAAGAACAGCACCTTTAAAAAAATAGAAAATCGTTAAACCTATTAATGTAAGTGGGTGAAAACAACTACAAAGAGCCTTTATTATTAGTACGCCCTTCCATGTTGCCCTTTGATTGAGCGCTAGGAAGGGCGTACTTGTTTGTTAAATTATTTAACGTGTGGTCGTTGGCCGAAGCTGACGTTTGCACAGTGTTATCGGGCGTTTTTCTTTACAAATGTTGTGTTTTAAGTATTTCACTTGTGTGAAACCCTTCAGTCTCTAGTAGTTTTATTTGTTCTTCACTTAAATCAAAACTAGACAATACTTTTGCCTTAACTTGTCCGCTTGTATTAATTGGAGGTTTTGAGGAAATATTTTTAACCATTTCACCTATTTCTTCATCACTTAAAATCATTTCTACAGTAACATATTCTCCATATTTTTTATAAGCATCCGTAGTTGGTATGAAGTAAACTTGAATCGCGTGTTTCTGCATCATCGAAACTTGAAATATATACTCTCTTGAATACTTATTATTTTCAGCCATACGCCTCTGTATTTCTGATTCGATCGCAGATTTAAGTTCAGGATTTCTTGTTGATGCATTCAAAAGAATTGTTAATGCGTTAAGGTCAAAGTTCTGTAAATCCATTTTTAATTGTTGAGAATGTTTTAGGTTTTGCTTTAAAGTATTTATCTACAAGTAGAATCTTTTATTATTTAAATTTCCTACAACGTTAAGTGTTTATGAAGTTGTGGCATATGAAAAACATCAGCTCCAATTAACCATAAAATCAAAATAGGGATTTAGAGCCGAGTGCTCATTCGGTCCGCCACAATTTATTAAACACACAATTAAGCGTAGTTAGAAATAGCGGCTTTCCATAAACTCAAGAACAATAACAATTTCAGGGGTAACTTCCTTTATTTCTTCGTAGTAATCCTCAATAAATTCTTCATCCAAGTATTCATGTGAACTTGTATTTCGCTTATCAAGCAGACCTTGCCAAATTGGTTCATTGTGTAGGAACCCGGCAGCAAAACCTTCCTTCATTGTTTGCCTCGGAGTGTCTGGTTGAATTTGTATCCCTTCATATTTCAAGGCTCTGCCCAATGTTTTCCACAATAATTCAACTACAACCTCAAAACGTTGTATTGTTCCTTCAACTACTAACTCTCTGTCATTTGGAATTCTTAATGCTGATAATAATTTATCAACTGCCTTTCTTAAGTTTCCTAAGCTGTCTTCTAGTTTGCGATTGTTTGACATATATGATTGTTCCAGTTTGGTTTATTCGCTCTTTTAGTTTTATTGGATTCGTAGAATAGTGGACTAATGAAACCTTGATTACGTCTCTCAAATCATAGGTAACATATTCTTTCAATTTGAGCCATTCAAACTTTTCAATTCCCGCCGCGTCTACGGCTAAGTCTAAATCCGAATACTTCTCAAAGTCACCTAATGCACGGGAACCAAAAACAATAATCTTATCGACCTTTTCATTCCCAGCAAGTGTCGTCAAGAATTGTAATACTTCGGTCGATAGGGGACTTATTTTTTCTAAATTTTGAAGCATGCCAAAAAATAATTACGTCCAACGGACTAGTATAAACGACGATGAAGGCCATCGGCCGAGGTGGCGTTTATACCTTGTTATGCCACGTTTTTTTTTCACGCATATTAATTACTTCTCTTAGCCGATTCAGACTTTTATTTGATACTGTCCGAAAACCTAGTCCTAAAAGACCAAATCTAACAAATGCAATCGCCATCAAAATAGGCACGATTAAATCAAATGGATATTTCACTTCTCTTGTTGCAAGCGTAACTCCTACTAGAATAATCGGGAGAATCATGAAAATCAGGGAAAGCACTTTGAATGCAGTATGTATTTTAATATTGATTATGCCTTCTTTGCCTTGAAAATCACCTGTCAGGACACAAAGTGCGCCATATCCAGGAGCAGAGGAAATCACTTCGAACCTACTTTCATGAACTTGGCCAATGAATGCCTTTTGGGTCAACTCCGAAACAAGTGCATCGTTGAGTTTAGTGTTTTGCTTAAGTTTCTCCAATGCTAAAGAACTGTGGTCGTTTAGCTCAACAGTGAAATTGTGTGCAGGGAATAGTTTCATTATTAATTAAAATGAGGCATAACTATGGTATAAACGGAGTCGTTCCGGTTATTGGCACTATAGTTAAAGGTAGGCTTATTATTAATTTTGATGTTTCTTTTATAGTGGTTCATGTAAAACCCATCATAAGGTAGCCGTTTTCCCTCTAAACCTCAAAATAATGCCTTAAATACTATGGAATGGCTGTTTTGGCTTTCAGTACCCTTACAATTTAAATTAATCCTTACCCAAAGGCAGAGGCTAGTACCAATGGCTATCAAGCCCTATCCGTAAGCTATTAGGATACAGTCGTTTGTATTCGTGTATAAACGGTTATTTGCACTTAGCCAAATCCATTAAATAATTTAAATTTAAAAACATCGGCTAAACTGCTGAATTTTCAGGACATAGTGCTCGTGCCCCTATATACTGTGAAAACGACCAATCTAAATCTTTTCAATGTGCCTAAACCCATTCTTTATTAAGAACGGCACATAAAAGGGTGGGAAGAAGCCCATTCAAGCATACTGGTACACATTTACATCCAAATGCAAACGTAAGGTGGCAAGGCTTAAATCTGTAGAGGAAGTTTTTCCGAAACAGCCTTTTCACTATTTAAACGTCATACATATGGCATTGACATACTGATTACCTGACTTCACTAAGAGTGTTATCAAATAGACCTTTTGGGATTTTACTTCAATAAAACTGGAAATCATTCATTATTTGAATTGATTTTTTAAAAGTGTACAATGTATTTCAGTCAATGTTCCAATAAGCGTCTGGGTCTCCATCTAATACGTCATTGATAAAGTCATCACTAAGCCCTTCTATCTCTTGGGCATAACTTCCGGAGTATTGCCCAAAGGGTTCCTCACTTTCCTGTGAATAGGTTTGGCGCTCTTGTATGGGAATATATTCGGTTATCTCATTATTGCCCATGAAAAGTATTGTGTCTAAGCTTCTTCTAAGTGGGAGTTCTCTGATAACCGTCTGATTTCCGCCATCTGTTAAAACAAAAATTTTAAATGATTTAATCTTGTCAATTATTTTGTGATAATCTTCGGCAGTATCAAAGGCAGTACCGTCTATCCTGTCTCCTGATTGTTCTGCTCCATAGACGTATGTAAGAATGTAGGAGTCAAAATAGTCACCCTGCTTCTCATATATCGTTCCGCAAGTTTTAGGCAAATTATCAAAATGCTTAACCACCTGCCTATAAAGGATTTGGTTGTCAAAACTTAGGAATACCTCAAAAGTTGTTCCCTTATGGTTTTTGAATGTAAAGCCGGTATGCATGGCTAAGCAATTCTGTGGTGCCTCTTTAGAATACTTTGTTTGACGGATTATCTTCAGAACATTTTCTGCATCAACACTATATAGGCTTTCTAACACTTCGGCTATTTCCATACTATAGGTTTATTAATTAAAAAAATCTTAATATGGCTTATACCTTACAGCATCTTTGTACTCTAACCATTGCAAATTATCAGGGTAGTAATCGGCTCCCATATTCTTTCTTGAAAGAGCTGGGTCTTTCATGCTCTTGTACTCTTGATTTTCATTCGCCCAAAGCACAAGTTCTTCCCAAGTCATTTTCAATTGAATATCAATCAAATAAGGGTATTTTTCATTGTTTTTGATTCTTTCTTTGATTCCCCGGTACTTCTTCTTCAACCAGTGGTATTCACATGTCGTTACACTTCGTCCATATTGGGTTATGGGCTTATCACAGTAAGCACATAACCCTTTTTTAGGATTACTTGGATTGTAAATTTTCATCCCATCACGTAGGTAATGAGTTTTTAACATATCTAATAAGTCCATTGTATATGATTTAATTTTCTATAAAATTTTATTATTTCTTGTAAAAGGTATATACAATATCAAATAGTACAAAGAAGTCTATACATTGAATTTTTGGGCAGTCCTTTGAACAAACCGTTTAAAACCTCCGCCCACTTGTAAACATGCGACTTACCTTTGCAAAAGGCAATCACAACCGACATCCCTAAAGGCATTTTAAAAGAAGGAAAACCCTTCTGCTGGTATTGTATTGGCCAAACTTTACCAATAAATAATTTAATAAAACATCAATTGAAAATTCGGATTCCATTAAAATTCAACCTAGACGAGCATCTGTTAAAGTACCCACCGGAGAAGGGGGAGATAAAGAACCTGGACAAGGACAGGCTCCTATACGCCGTAGGCCTGCCCATCACCATAAGGGCAAACAACAAAGACCTACGCACGTGGAGCGGGTGGGTGCCAGTGAACGCAAAGACCCTCATGGCGGTGATTGGAAACGGCTACAAAGGCTCCCTTGATTACTTTGTAAGAACGGGGGTGCTTGAAACAGCCAACAATCAGTACATAGTCGGGGCGCAGTCCACCCTGTACCGGCACACGGAACCTTACAGAGGCGATTACAGACTGGTTGAATTAGGAAGGAAGTTCAAGGCGAAGCTCGCCAAGGCAAAACGGAAGGAAATGGCGGAGTTGTTCACAAAGCCTGAGTACAGCAAGCTACAACACCTGTACGACTGGTTTGGAAAGGGCAAATTGGAACTGGACATAGAGGCGGTAAGGGAATACCTAAACAACACCCTTCTGAAAGGGAAGGCTAAGGGAAAACGACCTTTTCCAAGTGCGTAAAAAGACGGCGAGGATAAGCCAAAAGAACAAGACTGGCAAAGGGGACAAAGAAAGGCTCTCCACAAGGGATAAGCTTGTAAACAAATACTACAGCACCCTAATGGCGGCAGAGCGGGTGGCCGACAAGGATTATTTCTTCAAGATGGACGACAAGGCCGGAAGGGTGCACACCTCATTGAGTAACCTGAAAAAGGAACTAAGGAACTTCCTCACCTACGACGGTAAAAGATTAGTTGAGGTTGACATAAAGAACTCGCAGCCGTTTTTCAGCCTAGCCCTGTTCAACAAGGCCTTTTTCTCCTCAGAAGGGAAGATGCGGCGGAAAAATCTTGACACAAATTCTATATCATACTCTAATAACATTATGGAATATCTACAAAGGGTGGACACAATATCTTTCAAGGGAATGTCTTTACAGCATGTTTTCCAACATACCCTCTATGAAGGTCTGCACCAAACGTCTTCTCTCGTTATGGTTTACAGTATGATAGAAGAGATTGTTAGTAAAGACATTAGCCATTACAGAGAAATTGTGTTGGAAGGAATCTATGAGCACCTTTTAGTAAAGTACATTGAGAATACAGGCAGAGTGGACATGGACAGGAATGACATGAAGAAAGTAATGTTCACCATCCTGTTCTCCATGAATGAGGAGGGAGGAAAAACAGATGAATCTTTCAAGGATATGAAAATCCGGCAGCAAAGGGAGATGGCCAAAGACACATTCAGAAGCTGTTTCCCAAAGGTGATGGAGGTGTTTGAGTTCTTCAAGGAAGACAACTACCGGCTTCTGGCTTGCCTTCTCCAATCCATAGAAGCCCACGTGGTATTGGATAAAATCTGCGGAAGGATAAAGAGGGAACGCCCAGGGACACCAATTTTCACCCTCCATGATTCCATTATGACCACAGTGGGGAATGAGACCTATTTGAAACAAATTATAAAGGAAGAGTGCCTAAAGCACATTGGGGTAAAGCCCTCGTTGGATGTGAATCTGCTTCACCCAGATAATCTTATTATGCCGCAGAGGTTAGCCGCATAAAATAATTTAATAGCCCTGTTTTAGCCCGTTCACAGGCTTGTTCTTATTAGGGAATCATTAGGACACTGAAAGCAGAAAGGTCTTTGACGGGGCTAATACAGGTGCAAAACAAGGTGCCAAAGGTGGGTTCCCCAAGTCTGTTGTTCACCGCAGGTTGCTTCATTGATTATAAGGGGAATAGCCATTCTTAAAAATGAAATATTAGCCTGTTATAGCCTTTAAAATCTTTTAGACTTGCTATGTTGTGCCGTCTTTAAGAAGAAGTGGGCTGTAACAGACTAAAATGAGGGTAAGACGGGCTTGGAGGAATAGTTAAGGAGGTATAAATTGAAAAGCAAGAATTGGAAGTGCAGAGGCCTTCCTGTTTTCTTATTGCGTGTGCAATAAATTTTTAAATTTAAAAAATAGGCTTAAGTGACTACTCCTGTATCATTTCTGAACCTGCATATTGAGTGATAGTGGCTCTCGTAATTTATTTTAAATAAGTCTTCGTTGTATCTGCATCTTGTACAATGTCCATAGACAGGATTGAAGTGCAACACCTTTAGCATTATCAGTTCATCTATTAGTTGTTTACACCTTACCCGTTCTTCGTGAGGGAGGTTTTTGAAATCATTATGGCTTGGGGTTACTTGTTTCCTTTTGCCATTTAATTCTATCCATTCCCCTTGGAGAGGATTTCCATGAATTTCCCCATCCCATGCTTCTCCCTCCTTAATGGCTATCTTACCCATATTATGGGAGTTTACATTATCTCTTAAGCTTTCCTTTTTATGTTTTAAAAGAGGACATTTAAGGAATAATCCCTCTGGATTACTTAGTTCGAATATTTCATACTTCCTGCTTAGCTGATAATCAAATAATTGGATCGCGGAATTGGTAGTAGTTGGCTTCTTTTTTAATACTGAATTCTCCAAATGCTTTATTTTCTCTAACCGTCCTTGTGCCTCCTCCTTGTAATGCCTGAATCTAAAATCTAAAGTAGGATTTGTAAGCCAATATTTTGCCTTGGTAGTACCAAGCAGGGCTTCTTTTATTGAATCCCGACTCTGCTCAAAGCCCCCTAAGTCTATCTCAATGCAGGAAACACCCGAGCTAATCAAAATATCCTTCTTGCCCTCCTCTACAAAATGTGTTTTGGCGAACTCAATGTAAATGGGTTTGTTTTTGACTACCCCTATAGCGTCTGGGATAATAAAGCGGTTTTGGTGGGCTACACGCTTCTCAAGTAAAACCGCATCAAATGAAAAGAATTGCCCTGAAAGGCATAGGGAGCGGTCATTTTCTGGGGCGTAGTCATAGTGGAAGTCAGGAAGGTGGATTCCCTTCAATTCTAACAGCACCTCCTTCGCCAGCAAATGAATCGCTGTTTCAACTGCACCCTTGCACTCCCTGTCGGAGGCGTGGGCAAAATGAGGGATTCTGATGTTGGTTGCCTTGTTTTTGGCTATTAGTGCAAAAGAGCAATTTGGGCAATAACAGCCACAGTCTAAACCGTTTGCTACCTCTGAAATATGCCTAAGTTTGCCGTCCCCACCTAGGCCATAGAATAAATTTTCTCCCATAGTAAGAGGGTTGCAGGCAGAGTGGTTGTAAACTATTTAAAATGGTGAGTTAATTTATTAAATTATTTAATGACTAAAGAATTTTACTGATAACGAAGTTCGTGCCTTTAATAAAGGTCACCCCATTCTTTTCCTCATATGAAAAGCCCTTGCTTTCCTCTTCCTTGGCTTTTTCTGCAGTCTGTTGCTTGGACCTTTCCCTTTCATTGTAAGCGTTAAGAACGGCAATAGCAGCGTTCCTCTTGTTTTGGCGCAGGGTTTCGTAGTAATCCAGATAAGCTAACACCTGTAGGAAGTTAAGAGCCTTTAAGTAAAGTCCCCCAGGATGAATTAATTTCCAGTATAAGTAGTGCATACCGCCTTTGATTTCAAGCTTGGCGCCTTCCTGTAAGTACCTTTCATAGAGCAAACTAGTGTAGTTAGTGGCTTCGTAAGGGTCTTTGGCCTCTACTTTCAGGAATATTTCAGACTCCTTAGTCTTAAAATGTTTATTGTAGGCTCTAACACGAAGTGGAATGTTATAGGGCTTTCTCATTTAGTGGTTATCTATCTTTCTTAGTTAAATTTATTGAAGTCCATCTGAAGCTGATAAAATGTGGTAATAGTGTAACTACATAAAGGAAGTAGGAGGGTAATTGGATTATGTAGCTACATCTTCTTGGGAATTTTGGTTTAGGGTTTTATCGCTTATTTTAATAGGTGTAGGATGAAGTAACGGAGTGGAAAAGGTAGTGTAATAGTGCTGTCTAAAATGTAGTTCGTTTTATGTGCTGGTAATTTGTAGGATTAAGTAATATGTTGTGATGGATGTAGGTGTAGACTCTATAAGTGTTTTGTTTTTGAAAAATAAGATACAGGTTAAAGACAGAGTGGGGTTGTGTATTTTTATTAGGATTAACTATAAATATGAGCTAGTAATTAGTTTTTATTGGTATTTTATGTATTTTTTTGTTGCACAATTTAAACAAAATACATATTCTGTTAAAATACTTGAAAAAACCTTCTTTCACTTGTAATCACTCGTTTTACCTTTGTACTATAAAAAAAAGTTAAGGTTTATGTGTTTAAAATGTAAAGTAAAAGATGAGTTTAAATTTAAAGTCAATTAAGGTTAAAATTAGGTCTCCAATATTGTTAAATGTATTCGCAGATATTGAAGTATTAAAAATTAAATTATGTAAATAAAATCTTTATAGAATATTGATAAAATGAAAAAGAGTAATAATTTATACGCAACATTAAAGTGCCTACGTTTTGATAATAATTTTTTGTATGATAGTTTCAGTATAAGGCCAGTTCCATTGGCTTTTGACCCTGATGAGATTCTTTCATTGGAATTCCCAGAAGGATATGGTGACCTAGAGAGAGATAAGATTGTATTTATTGTCTCCGCCTTTTATACTGTTCCTGCAAGAGATAAAGGGGCGATTAAATGGGAAAACTTCATCAATGTCTATCCCTATATCATCAGATTGGTTCCTGACTGTGTCGGCTATCTAGACATGTTGGTGCGACACAATGTGTTATTCTCTTCAGAGCAATGGCACTTCGGAAGATGTCCAAAACATGGTTTCGCATTTACTGAGGAGTACGAGGCCCCTGGCTTTAAGGTAGAATATCTTAGAGTTACAGAATTCATAGATCAGATAATGTTAAATGAATTTAAGAGGCTGAATGGGATGAACCTTTACCCACAGCTCAGCAACTTCTACATCAATGGGAAACTGACCATAGACTTTGATGCGTATCATGAATACTTGGCAAATGGCTGGGATCCTAGGGCTTCCGAAGTTAGTTTTATGGATAGGGGAGCGAACTTGAATATTCTTGCTTTAAACACAAAACTATTTAAGGCTTTTGATTTGAATACTCATAGGTACCTTTTCTCCTTGGATCCCAAAACTAGGTTGGTTTCTACTACATTAATGGATTTGCCTAAGGATGCGAGGCAATTTGTCAGGTATGCTGGAAATTATCTCAGCGAAGTCAAGGTCTGCGAATTGACCAATGTGGTGTTCACTGCTTTACTTGATGCCGGTAAATGGGGCTTTGATGATGAGTTCTACGTTTATCTTAAGGCTTTAGCGAACAAGAAAAGAGGTGGAAAAACTAGGACTGTTCAAGGCATTCCCCTTTTAAGTGGTATGCACTCAAAGCTTTCTTTTAATGAATACCGTTTGTTGTACTCCCACAGTATTGCGAAAGCAAAGTCATCCAAGCTTAAAAAGCCGAAGAATAATTTGATGAACGTAGGCTCCTTGCAGTTAGATGGGAATGAAAGCCTGTTGGCTCTACTGTATGACACTTCCCTTACGCCTAATATAGCAAGATCACTAATTAAATTATTTAATAAAAAGATCAATGGAGAGGAGTATATGGAAGTGACTAAGTTCCGAAACGTTGTTTCAAAGGGTGGCCTGTTTAATTGTCTTTTTGATGCCTTAAGAGTGCTTTCACCCGAATCATCCAATGTGCAAGTGAGGGAATCACTTGGTCATGTGATTTACGGGAAAGGCTATAAAAGCACACAACAGTTGGCGATGATTAAGGCCTTCAAAGGTGTTTTCCCAACGATTCACACTTTTGTTAAATTACTTAACAAAATGACTAATGGGAATTGTGTGGGCTTACTTGAGCAGATGGAAGGAAAGTTTATTTTAGATTCTATTTGCCACCGTATCAACAACAAAGCCTCCAATCTTCCCCTCTCACCTCTACGACATGGGGTTGTTACAACGGGGGGAAATGAGGATTATGTAGCTCTCATGATAAGAGAAGAGGTGCAGACTTCGTTTGAATTACCTTGTTCAATCAAGGTAATCCCCTGGGGACCTGCAAAACCTAAAGATAGTTATGCAATGGCCGCATAGGGGTTAATATGTAAAAGTAGGGTTTTAGACCCACCAAGAGGCTTTACTTTATAGGTGTGTTGACCCATAAATTAACGGAGAACGTTCATTAGTTGGAATAAAACACACAGAAAACAGCTAGAGAGTAGATGCATATAAATAAGTTTATTCATTTATGTTCTTTTTGTTTCTATATGGCTGATAAGGTGATGAAGGAGTTTTAAATTTAAAGTTTAGCAGTAGGGGGCATTGGGTCCCCCTACTGCTTATTAAATTATTTTATGTGGTAACCTCTGCTCCTATTCCTCTACAGCCACTAGGCTTTCAATTTAAGTTGCACGAAACTTCAATATAGGTAAGCAATTCACTATCCACTGTTTCAATTCTTACTTGTATTACACTTAATAACAAATTTAGAATGTAGCGTGGGCTTTCTGTTGCTCATTCATTAGGAATTATGATATTTTGTGGTCACACCTTTGAAAAGCTTAAATATGGGTATATGGATATGACAAGCTCTTAAGGAGGTTTGAGCGTTTTCTATTTAAAGGAGCGTAGGGAGGGGCGTTTTATGGATTTAAATTATTTACAAATGATTATTCCGGTGAAATTTCCTGTAAAATAGTTTTAGCGTCTTCTTATTTTCTGCAATTTAACCCTATATTTAATTCCCCCTTCTTGGGAGTCTTCTTCTGGGAGTAGGTAAAGGTATATTAATAGGGTCAGCCATTACAAGCGTCCTATAGAATGATATAGATTTAGCCTTTGCAGATTCAATTTTTCCCGGCATCGGTATCATCAACTTTTCAGAACTCTCTCCAATTTTTGTCATGACAAATCCAATCTCATCTTTGAAATCTTCATCAGAATATAATCTAACTTCACTCAAAGGTGGAAGTTGTAGGGAAGAAATCTCAAGCAATCCAAGTTCCTTGGCAGTGAACTTTCCATATTTAATAATTTTAAAATTTCCTTGCAAATAAGGCTTTTCATAAACAATAATTTCTCCCTCTTCAAATTCATTCATATTAGGTCGTATGATGACTTTATTTATTTTAGAAAAATCCTCACTACATCCTAACTCCGTGAAAATATCTGCACAGTCTTTAGATAAAAATTTAATTGTTCCATTTTCAAATGAGTTGCATCCTGTATCAAATTCAAAAGTAACTTGAACATCTTTTGAAATCTTTACTGACAAAATTTTAATATTTTCTTCTACTGGAAAATCTCCTATATTATTTAGTGTAAATGCTTCACCAGTGAAGTTTTTTCCAGTGAAAAAAGTGGCTTGAAAATCATCAAATTCCTCATTTTTTTTTAATGTTGCATTTGTGCTCAATTTCGTAATGACTAATTTAGAGTTTTGTCTAGGGGATTTTTTTTGAGCAAATACATTGCTTAGTAGGATATTAAAGGAAAACAAAAATACAACAATTTTAATTATTAGTAATTTAGCCATAATAATAACTAATTAATATTGATTGAAATTGGTTGAATAATTGTAAAAGCATATATATCACCGGCATCATTTCTCACAAAGGTCAAATTTCCATTAATAACATTGCCTTGAAAGGTTCCAGAAAAACTTACACGACATTTTGGCTGGTTATTAGCACTTGAACGAAATACGATATTTATTCTGCCACCTTCACCAGAAGCTGTTTCGCCACGATATGAGTGGCGGTTTATAGGGATTGAAGGAGTTGAACAAGAAGTTAAAAGCGATTCTTTAAAGTCCGCAATTAGAACAGCATTTACTATCTGCCTAATTCCTTTATTGTAATCAACAGTAAGTATAATATTAGAAAATTGTGCTTTGTATCGACAAATTGAAGCATGTCCGTATTGCACCTCACTACTATTTGCTGCTTGAGAAGACAACTTTACAGTGCAATTCAAATTTCTAATTTGCAATAAGTTAGATTCTAAATTTTCAGCCTGAATAGTTACTTTTTCGTATTCAGCTTTTAATTTATTTTTATGCCGATTAGTTTCAATTTTAAGATTTGAAAGAGCAGGTATAACAGTAGTTTCAAGCTCTAACCAATTCCATTGAAAATACCTGCCAAATTCAGGCAGGCCAAAAAGTCTTGAATTAAAGTCTTGTAAAACCTTTATTGCCTTTGAAGATGCATCCAATAATTTAAGGGTCTTATCTAATTTTTTTTGCAGAAAAATCGAAGATTTTCGCGCCTCCTTCAAATCAGCCAAATATTTATTCCCTTGGACAAGAAGCTGATTCTGTGTATTACAATTAACACCTGTTATATTTATAAAGTATTTGGATTTATCAAAGTCCGTAGGTAATGGAGCGGACTTAATCAGTTTAGCTGCTTTATCAAAATTTTGAGTTACTTTTAGCCAATCTTCTGAAAAATTATTTGGAGTCCTGCCTTCTTCAATATCTTTTGCTGCACCGATAAGCTTTTGCAAATCATCATTAGATTCTTGTGCTTGTTCAATAGCATCAAGGGCCTCCTCTGCTAATTTCCAATACTGAGCATTAGCAGCATTTCTAAAAAATAAAATAAATAATAATAAAAGAAGAGGTCTCAAGTACATTGTGCTTTCTTTTTTTGAGAATACCATCTAAGATGCATTTTTTTACATATTTAGCTTGACTTTCACATTCTAACTTAATGTTATTAATTACAGGCTAGACTAATTTTATTTTACACCCTCACTTTTATATCTCTGGGGAGGTAAAATCTTTAGTCAAGCCTATATTCGTAAGTTGTGCTATTTTGAGATGGAATTTTAGCTTTTAAATTAATATTCACATCAGGCCTTGATTCTCCTACATTTATTGCATAATCATTATTTCCAATTTTTAAATTTAGAATTGCACCAGTACAGTCACTAGGTACTTTGAAAGTAAAGCTTTGCGCTTTGATTTCACCTAAATTTATCTCTTCTGGTTTTGGTAATTTTTGTACAATGTATTCAGTTCCACAAAACCGCCAATAAGTAGAGCGACTTGAAGATTTAAATGTTGCTACTGCTGTTTTGCCATCTTGACCCACCACGTAATTCATGTTTTCAACAAATGCACATGACTTGTCTAATTCTTTAATTAGGTCTTGAATAAGGTTTTTTATTCTCCCTCTACTTTTTTCTACCATCCCCCTCACTTGTGGAGCTGCTCCTTCACAAACGGGAGCAACTACATTTTTTAGTATCCTATCATCGCCATCAACTTTTAAGTACATTGTGTTATTAGCTCCTTCATTCTGTCCATCTCCAAAGGGCACAGCACAACCATTACATCCTTTTTCATGTAGTTCGGGAGTAGATAAATAGACGCATTTAGGCCCTACCTCAATCAGTTTAATTTCAGGCTTATCCAAGACTAATGTTGCCTTTGCATTACGACTTGGTGGGAGGTTTATAAAAGTTGAATTATAGCTAAAACCTTTATATCCGCCAGCGGTAATATGAAAATTAGCTAAACCAGTTTTTGGGTTTCTTATAATTGTAAAAGTTTTTGTTCCATTAGGAGCTATTACACCCACAATCTTCGCTGTTTTTTTTCCGTTTGACAGAATTGTTGTTCCGTTATGAAGTTCCCCAACTAATTGAAGGGACTTAGTTGCGCCTGGGGGGGGGTTGTATTTTAAGTAAATCCTTAAGTCGTTTTTAGCTTCATCTTCTACCCACCCATAAATTCCAATTTTATCTGAATTGCATGTTTTAATGCAGTTTATCCACGCATCATATGAAATGGGAGATGTAATTATTCTAAGCTCCTCATGGGACTTATTCATACTCCATTTCTCATCCACTTGACTAAAATAAGCCTGACGCTTAAGTTGGAAATCTGACCAATCTGCGGAGAGGCTTATCATATCATCCACTATAGGGATGCCCAATTTAAACCCTCCAGAGCTTTTATATTGCTCATAGTTTTCCTTGCTAAGAATACTAAGAAATGTTTTGATTTGGTTTTCCGTTTGAGTTATTTGTATTCTATCCTTATTAAGTGCAATATCACAGTTGCATTCCTGTGCCTTAGCATTTAAGAAAATAATTAAAATGGCTATTGAAAATAAGAATTTTTTCATAAAAATTAAGTTTAAAATTCATGAAATTAGCATTATACCTACAGTAATTCTACAGAATATTCTGTAACCAAAAGGGAATTGAATATAATAATCTAGTTAAATTTCCTATAAATAGTCCTAAAATTCTTATATAAAGTTTCTGCTTTTACCTTAGGTTAGGTTACCTTAAGGTACTATTTTACTTTTATATGTCAAATAAAACTTAAAAAAATTACAACAAGTGCCTAAAATAGGGTTGAGGTTCCATTTTTCAAGTCCACTCTCAACTAAGGTCACAACATAAAATCAAGAATAATACTTCTCCTTCTTATAAGTGATATAACTGGTTATAATCATTCATGTAGTGGTAAAATTGACAATTCAGATCATTTAAATGATTTATATTCAAAGAGACCGGCAGGAGGCTTCATACCCCCTTCACCTACATGAAGCGCGAGGCCAAGCAGTTCATCACGTGGGGGAAGGAAAGAAGGAAACTGGTGAGCCTAGATATCAAAAACTCGCAGCCCTACCTTCTTCTCGGGCTTTTGCATGGCAAATTGTACGGTCTGGACAGCGGATTTGTGGAGGCGTTAAATGATTTAAGGAAAAGCGGGAAGGAAATGCCCTCGCTTGCCGACCTAAAATCAGATTTAAAATTATTTAACGGTTCAGTGAACAGCTTTTTGGGTAGGTTAACTATGATAAACGACATTACCTCTACTAAGAAGTCTTCCTCTAAGGCTGTATCTATGTCTTTCAACGCCCCTTTCTCCCTCAAATGCCTACACAATGACTACTTGAAGGTCATAGAACATATCTTCCTTAGAAGTTCTACATCTAGGTCCTACGACATATCTTCTTCCATAATGTAGTAGAAATGTTCAGTTATTGCTTAGAAAACATTGATTCCAGCGTTTCAGAGGAGATTTCTAGGTATCGGCAGGGGGTAACGGAAGGTACCTTTTACCCCTTCCTCAAGGAGAGGTTTGAAGAGGAACTTGGCATAAGGTACTTTGACATGAAAACCTTTAAGTAAGACCTTATGGCGGTGTTCTACTCAAAGGTGAACGGCGGTCCCTACATAAAGGAAAGGAAGAAAATTTTCGCCAGGCATTTCCCAACCGTGGCCGCTTTCCTTGATTTGCTGAAAGGGAAGAACTTCCTCGGGGAAGACAGCCACACCTTGCCGGTGGTCCTGCTACAGCGTCTGGAATCGCATCTGATGCTGGACAGGATAGGCAAGCGCATTGCCGCATGGAACCCTAACTGCCCCATGTTCTTCATACATGACAATTTGGTGGTTCTGGAAGGGTATGAGGCCTTTGCGGAAACCATAATCAAAGAGGAGATGAAAAAGTGCATTGGCATTGCACCTGTGGTGGCGGTGGAGCCTTGGACAAGCAAAGCGGCCTAAAATCTCTGTTGTAAAAGCAAGTGAGATCAAGCTGTTTTAGCCCTTCATTTCTCCTTTCCTTCCCGTGATAGGGCAAAAGGACGAAGTGCGCCATTACCGCCCAATACAGGGGCAAAATAGCTATTCTGGGAAGCACAAGTAAGAAGGTTTGGATAAACTGGTATGCAAAGGGCGTTCCAACTCAACTGCGTATGGAAAGCCTTTATTTGAATAGTATTTCACCCCATTTTAACAAGGCAGAGGGAAGGAAATATTTAAATTAAAAATACCTGTTTTAGACGTTTAAAGCGACTATGTCTTTTTGGCCATGCTTGACAGCTCTTTATCAAGTAATTGGCTTGAACGACTTGAAAAAGATATAAAATGGCTAGATCTTTAGGTTCATTGATATCCGTTAAATAGTTTAACGGCTACATAATTTTACTCAGGACGAAGTTTGTGCCTTTAATGAATGTCACACCTTCGCGCTCTTCAAGTGAAAAACCTTTGCTTTCCTCTTTTGTGGCTTTCTCTTGTTCTTTCTCAATCTGTTTGGCTTTGGCCTCTTCATTCATCTTCATGATGATGGCCTTTGCCCCATTAATCTTGTTCTGCCTTAGGGTGTCGTAGTACTCCAGATAGGCCAACACCTGTAGGAAATTCAGGGCTCTGAAGTACATACCCCCCGGATGGATTAACTTCCTGTAGAAAAAGTACATTCCGCCCTTTACTTCCAGTATCGCCCCTTCCCTTAGGTATCTTTCATACAGTAAACTGGTGTAATTGGTGCCCTCGCCAGGGTCTGTTGCATGCTCTATAAGGAAGATTTCAGCCTCACTGTTCTTAAACTGCCTGTTATAGGCTTTTATCCGAAGTGGATTGTTATAGGGCTTTCTCATTTAGTGGTGGTCTATCTTTCTTAGTTGAATTTATTAAAGGCTACCTAATGCTGATAAAATGTGATAATAGTGTAACTACATAAAGGGGGAGGAGGGGATTGTCATTTATTATGTGGTTACACCTTTTGAAAGGTTTTTATATTAAGGTTGTTCACTGCTAGAAGAATGTCTTCTGTATCAAGGGCTATGTACTTTTTCAGCTCTGCATTACTTTTTGAACCCATCATTTTCAATATCATCACTTCCGGTAACCTCAACTCCTTGTATACCCAACTTACCCATCCACGTCTATTAGAATGGGAGCTTATCATTTCGTGTTTGTGGAAATGAAAGATGTACTGTTCCTCAAGTTTGTAACGGTAAATGGTATACTTTTTCTGGTGGAGTCCATGTTTCCTGTAGAATTCTTGCAAAACTTCCTTTATCCGCCTGTTGTATTCTACGTCACTCATTACGTTGTGGAAGGTGTAATTGTACTTGATAAGAAGTTCTTCAATTCTTGGGTCAAGGGCTAATGGTATTTGGTAGGTCTGCCTGTACCTTGATTTTTTTGTCTTGCCGGTAAGGACTTTCTGCCCGTTCACCGAAATGACTTTAAGCCCTCCTTTAAAAATGACATCTGAGAAGCGTAGACCTGTGAGATTCTGGAAAACGCAAACGTCAATCACCCTTTCAAAAGCTTTTTCCCTAGACTCTCGGTAGGTCTTGTACTCCCAAAGCAATTCTAGTTCTGCTCTTGTCAAGTAAGCATCTTCTATTTGCTTTTCCTCTGTCAAAACCCTGAACGTCTTATATTGCCGGTTTGCCTCTATTCCTTTGTAAAGGCTACACCAGTTTAAAAAGGTTTTCAATCGCTTCACATTGTTGCCAAAACTATTGTTGAATAAGTTGTGGTCTGATTCATGCATCAGCCACTTGGCATACCTATCGTAGAATTTTAGGTCAAAATTGTCAAATGATAATGTGGTGCCGGTCTTTTCAGAGAACTCCAAGATTAATTTGAGCCAACTTTTTCTCTGTGTCTTAGTTCTCTGTGTTAGGTTGGTGCTTGTTTCAATCCACTCCTCCACCAGATTTTTAAATTTAAAATTTTTTAGGAGTGGCTCCTTTATATGGCTGTTTTCAATTAGCCCATCTGGAAAAACTTTTGCTTCTGCCTTTGCCATGCTCCTTTTAACAGTCAAAGGTGTAAAATGGGTAGGGTAGGATGTTTGAGAGCTTGCTTCAACTTCATTCACAAGACAAGGGAGAGGCTTTTCAACTAGGCTTTGAAGGAATGCTTGTTTTACTACTTCCCTTTCAGGGGTAACACCCTTCAACTCCAATTCTCTTGCTACTTCTATAACCCTGTTTTTAATGAGTGTGATTTTGAAGTTAATAGTCTGGTACAATGGATGAGTAGGAAGTACCACTTGCCTTTTCTTGTCGAATTGCTCTGGTTGTACGGAATGGGAGACACCAACGGGGAAGAAGACGCCGTTATGAAAGTATCTTACATTGATAGGGCAGACACCAGATTTGTTCTTTGCTTGTAGATATGCTTGTACTGTCATTGTTACTGATTAGGTTGCATATTTCGTGCGTTCTAATCAGTATTCATAATCAGTAAGTGCCTAACAACAGGTTTGAAAAGGGCCTTTCCAACCGGCATTTTGCATTTATTTTATCAGTAGGTGCTTGGTTCGATTCCAAGTGGGCCCACATTGAAGATCAAGCACTTACATCCATAAATCGGGGTAAGTGCTTTTTTGTTTCCAAACGGTTTGCACACAATTTGTTGTGTTTAGTTCATCTAAGGACTCTGAAGGTTGGGACGTTACAGTAAGCAAAGCTATTTTAATGCCCTTCCATTCTCCTTGATTATGTTTTCCTTCCTTCTTTTCCAAAAGGGTGCTGAGGTGCTACAGGAGGGCTTCCAGAAGAAGCATACGGAGGGCCGTTACTTATCCTTCTAGTTTAACCGTCAAAGGGTAGTATTTGCTAACCACTATCGAACAATCTTCAGGCCCACAGGCAAGTTGCTGAATACCATAACTTATAAAAGGAATCTCTGCTTTGGCTTTGTATGTTAACAAAAATTCCATGATGGGATAGTGGTTTTTCTCAGCTTTACATAAAGGCAGTTGTAGGTTTGATGAATTCGTTCTTCGTTTTACAGGACCTCCGTTCTAAAAAAAATTCTTAAACCGGTATAGAAGCTTTGTTCCTGTGGCATAGGTAACAGGCTTGCTTACTTTCCGGGATATCCCAAAGGGGAGGGCATGGCCAAATGTTTTTTTTGAAGAGGCGGCTCCCTTCCAGTTACCCTGCGCTGAAAATTCTCTCTCGGTGATTCAGGCCCCAATGCTTCAAGTCCTGGATGATGGGAGTCAAAGTATCGGCATAGGTTTCCGGTTTGTACAGGATCTTAACCGGGTAATCATCCAGCACCACCCTTTTGATCAGCTTGCTGCTCTAAGTCTTTGAGTTCCTTGGCCAGCACCTTGGTAGTAATCCCGGGGATACCCTCCTGTATATAAGTGACCCGCTCGTAACCCGTCATCACGGATACGATGATGGGTAATTTCAATTTGCCGTTTATCACCTCTTTTGCGTCCCGCACCGGCTTTACCGTGTCAAGGCAGGACAGGTATCCCATTTTATTAGCCATAAGTCTGTGCTGGTAGTTATTTCGCTTTCCTTTAGGAAAACACTATCAAAAGGAAAGTAAATAACAGTAATTTTGCAACAGATCCTATTAAACAGATCATTTTACACATGGATAAAAATATGCTTATCGGTCTTTCTTATGGAGGTGGCTACGGGTCATTGCCGGGAGCCTGGCGTATGCCGGGAGTAGACCCTAAAAGTTATGCGGATTTTGACATAGTGGTAAAGCATGCGCAGGCAGCCGAACGCGGTAAATTGCACTTTCTGTTTTTGCCTGATGGATTCGGTAAATTAGAAGACATCGAAAACGCACCACCTATAATGACCCTTGACGTGATGCTTACGCTGGGGGCCATCGCACGGGAGACTAAACATATTGGGCTACTCGCCACAGGTTCCACCACTTTCAATGAGCCCTACAACTTGGCAAGGCAATTCAAAGCCCTGGATGTGATGAGCCACGGCAGGGCGGGTTGGAACGCCATTACATCAAGCACTAATGATGCAGCCGCAAATTATGGAGTGACAATCCCTTCAAGCGAGGTACGCTATGGCCGTGCCCACGAGGCTGTACAGTTGGTTCAGGCGCTTTGGGGCAGCTGGGGAAGGGATGCCTGGGTGCACAACCAAGAAAGCGGTGAGTTCACGAAAAAGGGCCAGATTCTCCCCATTAACCTGCAAGGCAAGTATGTCGGCGCCCGCGGACCGCTGTACACCCCGCCATCGGAGCAGGGCCAGCCGATTATCGTTCACGCCGGGGGAAGCCCCAATGCCCACGAATTGGCAGGTCGTTTTGCCAGTGTAGTCATTGGATCAACATTTACCATCGAGGATGCCCGCGCACAGCGCAATGCATTCAGAGAAGCCGCCAAACGTTACGGCCGTGACCCCGACGAGATCAAATTTTTTGCGGGTGTAATGACCACGATTGCCAAAGACAGACGTACCGCCCTGGACCGTAGAATCCAGTTGACGGAGAGAGAGTTTCCGCAAAGGGTTGCGTACCTGCAAAGCATGCTGGGTATACGACTAAACGTCAATCAACTAGACAAACCGCTCACCAAAGAACAGCTTAGTGCTGCCCGCCCATCCCCTTACGATCCCCGGTCGGCCAATGCGCTGAAAATTGCAAAGGAAGGCTGGAGTCTGCGGGACATCCTGGCGCACGGTGTTATTGATTACCATCCGGTCATTGTTGGTCCGGGTGCGGAGGCAGCCGACCACATGCAGGCTTGGTTTGAGGCAGGGGCCGCCGACGGGTTCTGGATTTCAACCGATGTCTACGCTGATGGGATTGACGCCTTTGTGGATGAAGTAGTCCCGATTCTACAGGAGCGCGGTTTGTTCCATCAAGATTACGAAGGAAAGACTTTGCGGGAGAATTTGGGGGTACCCGATCAGTATGGCATTGATCCTCGCAATGATAAAAACTAAAATAAATGAATAAAAAGAACCGCATAACGGAAATCCTAGGAATTGAGTACCCAATCATTCAAGGGGCTATGTCATGGATAACGAATGCTGAACTAGTGGCGGCAGTTAGCAATGCAGGGGGATTAGGAATGTTAGGTCCTCACGCAGGGCATAACACAAATCCAAAATCGTTTGAGGAAATTGTTGATCGATTAAGGAAAGAAATTCATAAAGTCAAACTCTTGACTGATAAGCCTTTTGCTGTACCTGTAGTACTTACTAACGATTTAAGCACTATTGATAAAATAGCAGATTTGTTGATTGAGGAAGGTGTAAAAGCAGTACTTATAAATGGTATAGATAATTTTGACTTTGAGCCTTTAGTTAAAAAGTTTAAGGTCCATGATATCAAAATAATCTACCGTTCACTGAACCCGAGCATAGAGAATGCTACATATGCAGAACAATTAGGAGTAGATATTCTTGTAGCCACCGGATTTGATGAAGGAGGTACCGTTCCTGATAAAGTAATTGGCACGTTTTCAATAGTACCAATGATTTCAGATGCTGTAAGTATTCCTGTTATGGCCGCAGGTGGGATTGCAGACGTTCGTGGTGTGCGTGCTGCGTTTGCATTGGGTGCTGAAGGCGTGTTCGCAGGGACAGTTTTCATTGCCACAACAGAAAATCCTGCTGCTGAAAATGTTAAACACCTTTTAGTAGATCACACGGCAAGTGACTTATTACTTTTTAGAACGAATCCAGCCTATTACCGCTCTATTCCGACACCTTATAGCCAAGAACTTTTGGCAATGGATGAGCGTGGACAGACCCGCAATGAAATTGCCGATAAAATGTACAGCGAGCAAGGGCTGAAAGTAGGAATGTTAGACGGTAATTTAGAAAAAGGATATATCACTGTAGGAAATGGGGTTTCCTATATAAAAAGTATCCGGTCGGTAAAAGAAATAATAGACGATTTAATGCAGGACTTTAAACGGTTATCGACTGAATCAAAACAGGTAGTGCAGGAAAGAAACAACAGAAGTCTGACGTTTTGACGAAGCGTGATCTTCATGGGTTGGGCTTGTGCCTGTTAGCATGAGACCCTGCGTTATTTACATGGCGGGGCCCCTTAAGAGACCCCATGGGGACAAGAAGAAGGGTTAGTGGTAGCTGTACCAGGTAAACAAATTACAATTTTTAAACACTAACTGAAATAATAATGAAAGCAATTTATACAGCCGCAGCAACGGCAACAGGCGGCAGAAATGGTCATGTAAAATCAGATAACGGAGTTTTGGACATACAGGTTAGAACACCTAAAGCAATGGGTGGTGCTAATGATGATTACACCAACCCGGAACAATTGTTTGCAGCAGGTTATTCCGCTTGCTTTGATAGTGCCTTGAACCATGTAATCAGGCAAGAGAAGGTAAAGACAGGCGAGACTTCGGTGACGGCAAAAGTATCCATAGGTTCAATTGAAAATGGTGCATTTGGATTGTCAGTAGAACTGGCAGTAAATATTCCGAATGTATCACTCGAAGAAGCACAGCGGCTAACCGAACGTGCACACCAGGTATGTCCATACTCGAACGCTACCAGAAACAACATCGAGGTAAGCCTTATTACGACGAACAATTGAAGAATTCAGAAATAGCGCTTATCAATGGATGATACAGAAAAGAAGAACAAGCGCATGATCCTGGGTGTGATCCTGGGGAACAATTTTGGTGTGCACGCCGCCACCTGGAAGATGCCTCATGTGGACCCCGGCTCCTACACGAGCATTGATGTTACAGTGGAGCAGGCACGGACAGCGGAAGGAGGGGGACTGCATTTCGTCTTCCTGCCCGATCGTCTCTTTATGTATGGAGATCTGGCCGCGTCACCGCCTATGTTCAGCATGGACCCGATCGTCACACTTTCGGCGTTGGCGCAGGCGACCAAGAGGATTGGGCTGGTGGGCACGTCATCCACTTCCTTCACAGAGCCATACCTGCTGGCCCGTCAGCTCAAGGCCCTTGATGTCATCAGCCGCGGTCGGGCCGGATGGAACGCAGTGCCGAGCTACGAACCCGTTGCTTTCGCCAATTTCGGCAAGGTGCCACCACCCAGGGAGAAGAAATATGAGCGTCTCCACGAAGTGATCCAGGTCGTCCAGGCACTTTGGGGAAGCTGGGGGTATGGGGCCGGCCAGCCCGACCAAGCTGGTAAATTTGCTGATATGGCCTATATACAACCGGTCAACTTGCAAGGCAGACACGTTGGGGCACAGGGCCCGCTTCCCGTGCCACCGTCTGAGCAGGGCCAGCCGGTCATTGTCATGCCAGCCACAACTGGCCTCGGTTTGCAAGCGGCCGCCATGTACGCTAACGTTGTGATCGGAATGCCATTAAGCATTGAGGAAGGCCGTGCACAACGCCAAATGGTGCGACAGGCCGCCGCACAGGCAGGACGGGATCCCGATGAAATTAAGTTCATCGCATTCGCCGGCTTTACCGTGGGAGACACGGAGCGCCAAGCCCTGGACAAGCGTCGCGCGCTCGATGGCCGGATAGACATCCGCGGTCAGCTGTCACGCCTGCCTGCCTACCTCGGCCTGCACCAGGAACTCACCCAGCCCGACGAGCCCCTCACCACGGCGCAGCTCGCTTCCGCCCGGGCGCACCCCCATGACGCCCGATCCATCCGCGCAGTCAAACTTGCAAAAGCAGGATGGTCGCCCCGCGATATCCTCGCCCATGCCGTGTTCGATCCATCTCCTACTGTGGTAGGCACCGCAGAGCAGGTCGCCGACCACCTCGAGGAGTGGTTCGAAGCCGAGGCAGCGGACGGCTTTATGTTAAACTTTGACGACTTCCACACCGGGATTGGAGATTTTGTAGATGGTGTCGTCCCGGTCCTGCGCGAACGCGGCATCTTCCACGACGACTACGAGGAAAAGACCCTGCGCGATCATTTGGGAGTGCCCCCGCAGTACGGACTCGACCCCCGCATCGCCACCAGCTAGACAGGGGCAACCTGCTAGGTTGTCGTGGCCACGGCCCCTGCTCTTGTGAGGGCCGAGCCGGCGGCAGGCCAATTGGCGCCCATTGCGCGTATGTTAGTAGATAGTCCATCACCCAACTTATCAATTACTTTAAACGATTCTTAGTCATATGTCACAAATGAAAGCTCTGGTCATGACGGCCATTGGAGGACCAGAAGTTCTACAGCTACAATCCGTGCCCTGCCCGGTTATCCGGGAGCCGCACGAAATCATGGTTCGGGTGATGGCCGCAGGTGTCAACCCGGCAGATTACCGGGTGCGGAAACGGATGCCGCCCATGGATAAGTGGACCTTACCAGCCGAAGGCCTTATTCTGGGTCTGGAAGGGGCGGGCATCGTCGAAGCCATCGGCTCAGCAGTCACCCGCTTTAAAGTGGGGGACGAAGTGTATTACTGGGATGGCGGATTCATCGGCTCTCCGGGTAATTACGCGCAGTTCAAGGTTCTCAACGAGCATTATATGGCCCGCAAGCCCAGCACCTTGAGCTTTACGGAGGCCGCCGCGCTTCCGGTGGTAGCCATCACGGGCTGGGAAGCCCTTCATACGCACGCCGGGCTCAAGTCGGGAGAATACCTGCTGGTGCAAGGCGGGGCAGGCGGGTTGGGGCACATTGGCATTCAACTCGGGAAGTTGCTAGGTGCCCGGGTGGCCACGACCGTTAGCACCAAAGCGAAAGCAGCGCTTGCGGCAAGCCTAGGCGCAGACCATATTGTCATGTACCGCAGCGAGGAGGTGGCCCCGTCCTTGCAGAAGTGGACCGGAAAGGACGGAGTGGACGTGGTCTACGACACCGTCGGCGATGCCGTATTCAGCCAGAGCGTAGGCCTGCTCACGATGCACGGCCGGCTCGTAACGGCCGCCTACCCAACATCCTGGCCAACAGAAAATATATTTACGACAGCGCTTAAAAACATCCGGGTTTCCTTTGAAGCCATGGCGCACGCCCTTAGCAGCCATGAGGCCAGAGTCAAGCAGACCACCATCCTGGAAACGGTGGCCAAGCTGGTCGATGACGGGCACCTGAAAGTGGTGCTTGACCGAACCTACCCTCTTGCCGAGGCCGGTGAGGCACAGCGGGCGCTCGAAGCAGGGGAAATAAGCGGCCGGATAGCGGTGGAGATTCCGCAATAGCAAGTGAAGCTGTTTTAGTCCGAGCAAAAAACACGGTCCCTAGGGCATTGCCTCTAATTATTCAGCCTCTATGAGCAAACAAAAGGAATTTTGCTTGCTCATAGGGGCTGAATAATTTTTAGTAGTGCATAACCTGTCCAGGTGGTATGTGCAAATCGTAAGGGGCTGTTCGTATGCTTTTCCTGCCAGTCCGAGAGGCAGCCCGATATTATTACCGGGAGGCCTCTGACACTGTTTTGAGTATATTCCCTAGGTCAGGCGGGCGATTAGCTCGCGCAGAGCGGGCATGTCGGCTCCTGTTGCTTCGCCGTGGCCCAGCGCTTCATGAAAAATCGCAATGTCCTGGGCGTTCACCTTGCCGCCGTGGTGATATTTGTTGAAAGCAGAAAAATCGAGCGGAAGGGCCGCTTGTTCCATTTGCTGAAAGCCCTCCAGGACCCCTTCGGCAGAGGTCTGCTCGCTGGCGGCGAGGCCCGCCGCCCCGAAGACGGGCAGCCGTTGGTACTCCCGCATGGCGTTTACGCCCAGCTGCCACATCGCATCGGCCGGGTCAACGTCGGCCATGGTGGGCCAGCCCATCAGCCCGGTGGTCAACATGACGGTGAGCATTGCCGGAGCTAGTTTGATGTCGATGGCCGGCTGAACGATGCACCGAGAAACACCGTCCTGGGTGCACAGGGCCACAAACGCCTGGGTTACCTGCGGGGCGTTGTCAGCCACCGCAAACTCAAACGGCGTCGTGTGGCGGTAGCCGTAGTCGGCTTGCGCCAGCAGGTCTGGCCGCACGCCAGGGTGAAGCGGCAGCGGCAGAGCAGCGGGCACCTCGTGGGTGAGCACCCCCGGGTGGCCGAAAATGACCTGGCTATCCGCCAGCCCGGACCGTTCCAAGAACCAGGTGTTCAAATCTAGGCCGACGCTCAGCAGCACTATTCCCGTCGGCGTGTTGCGATAGGCCTGGCCAAGCGCATCTACCAGGCGCTGGCCGGCTTCCGCCTGCAAAGCCGCCCCGTCGAGCGTGACGAGCACGAGGTCGAACGAAGTACCGGCCAGTTGGGTGGGGTCAGTCAGCACCTGGTAGTCGGCAAAGGTGTGGAGCTGGTGGTCGTCGTAGGAGTAAAGCACCTGCGGCCTGTCCAATTGCTCCTGGCGGTGCGGCCTAACCAGGAAGGTAACGGCAGTGCCGTTTGAGCTAAAGTAGGAACCGGCGCTAATGCCCGTTGAGCCAGCGCCTACGATTAATATGGAGGCGGGATTTGAAGTATCCATGATAAGGAAGGAGTTTAGAGAAAAGGAGGCCGAAAAGCCGGAACGCATCCGCTATCGCAGCTACCCATACATATTCGACAGACGTCTTTAAATAAAGGCATAGTATTTTCCTAAAGGATAATACTATGCAAAAGATAGTGATTCGGGTTAATTGGCAAACTGCTTAGGAGTTACCCTGTCTAACAGGAATTATCAATAGGTTAAAAGATAAAATTTAACTCAGCATAACAAAAATCATAGGATGGCTGAGAGTGCCTTGTGATTTCCAAGACTCTGAAATCACAAGGCACTCTTCTTTTTTACCTTTCTTCGTTTATCTCCTTCATGATTTCTGCAAACAGCCTGGCGGATTTGATGCGGGATTCATGGCTGTACATGGTGGATACAGCTATAAGCTCTTTTACTTGGGTTTGGCTGAGAAAAGCTTTCAACTGTTTTTTCACGGTTTCCTTACTTCCTACAAAGGAATACTTCAGCATCTGGTGCAGGGAAGGATGCTGGAACATCTCCTTCAGGTCCTCGGTATATTCTGTAGGCGGATGCAGTGGATCTCTGGCTCCGGTGAACACGCCCACAAACATCCTGATCAGGCTAGTGAACAGCCTTTCCGCCTCCTCGTCGGTGTCTGCGATATAGACATTTACCCCCGCCATGGTATAGGGCCGTTCCAAAGATTCAGAGGGCTGGAACTCCCGGCGGTAGATCTCCAAAGCCGGTAGCAGGTGCGTGGAGGCGAAGTGGCTGGCGAACGCGTAAGGCAGTCCCTTCTTTGCCGCCAAGTGGGCGCTGTCGGTGCTGGAACCCAACATGTAGAGCGGCACGTCAGTGCCTTCCGCCACACTGGCCCTTACTGTTGCCTTCTTGTTTTCCGGGGAGAAGTACTGCTGGATTCTGGCCACCTCCTGCGGGAACCGTTGCGCCAACTGCATAAAGTCCGACCGGATCGCCTGGGCTGTGGCCTGGTCCGTGCCGGGAGCCCTGCCAAGGCCCAGGTCAATGCGGCTGGGGTACAGATGGGCTAGGGTGCCGAATTGCTCGGCCACAATCAAAGGGGAGTGGTTGGGCAGCATGATACCCCCTGAGCCGACCCTGATGGATGTGGTGTTCTCGGCCACGTACCCGATCAGCAGGGAGGTGGCGCTGCTGGCGATGCTGTCTGAGTTATGGTGCTCGGCGAACCAGATGCGCTTGTAGTCATTCGCCTCCGCTTCTTTCGCCAGCGCCAGTGAATCGTTCAGGGTCTGCTTGATGGTGTTTCCCTGGGAGACGATGGCCAGCTCTAAAATGGAGTAGGCTGTTTTATTAGTATCCATGGTGATTAATGCTTGGCTTATGTTGCAGCCACTTTGGTGTGGCCTGCTGGGTAAATTTCTCTGAAACCTGGCTTGGGCAACTCCAGATTCCCCCTTAATGTATCGGATTCATACTCCGTCCGGAATATGCCGCGTTCCTGCAGAATAGGCACTACCAGCTCTATGAAATCCTTTAGGCCATGGGGATGATCCTGGCGGAGTATCAACATATCCATGGCTCCCTGTGCATGCCACTGTTGCACCAGATCTGCCACTTTTTCAGCTGAGCCTATAAATTGGGGACGGGGAAGACTGTTTTGGGGAGTGAACCGCAGCAGTTCCAGGTATTTTTCAAAAGCTTCCTGTTCTGTCCTGCCTACAATTGGATTTTGTGAGACGGCCACAACGAAATCCTCCGGCTTTCTGTCCTTTTCGACTAACCTGCGCCTTACCTCGTCTGCCATCCCCACCATCTCTTGCAGTGTGTTGCCATGGGTGAATACCCCGTCCGTATAGCTGGTGGCGTGGTCAAACAAGGTAGCCGACATGCCTGCCGTGTACAGCACCGGCCGACCCTGCACCGAACGGCTGATATTCAAGGGCCCATCCACCGAGAAATACTTACCCCTGTAATCAATGGTATGCATTTTACGGGGGTTCAGGTACACGCCACTCTTCTTATCTCTAATAAAAGCGTCGTCCTCGTATGTATCCCACAACCCTAGCAATATCTCCAGGAACTCTTTCTGCATGGGGTGCTGGTCTTTCTTGCCCAAATGGCCACGGCTGAAATTGACCATCCCGCCTGGGTTCGAGGTAATGGCATTCAAAGACGCGCGACCTTTACTTATTTTATCCAACGACAGGATCTGCCGGGCAACACTATAAGGGTCAGCGTAGGAAGTGGAGACCGTGGCTGAAAGCCCTATTTTCTTTGTATGCATGCTCAGGGCCGACATAACAGAAACCCCCTCGAACATGCTCAGGTAATGCGGGATGTTGCCAGGGCCTACATGGCTCACGTCGATCAAAAAGAGCGTGTCAAACTTTGCCGCTTCGGCCAGCTTAGCCTGCTGTATGTAAAAATCAATGTTCTCACTGGAGTCGGCCGGGATGTCGGGGTGCTGCCAGCCTACAAAATTCCATCCCGGGCCCTCAATGATGGCGGCCAGCTTTAACTTTTTTCTATTTTCCATTTCAATCATTCTCATTGGCTATTCCCACCCCTATAAGAACTTCTCTATGGGGAAGCAGGATATCAGATCCTTTCTGACTTTCCGAGTTTACCCCTGTTTAAAAGTTGGGCATCAACTTGATAACCGGTTGCAAATTTACGGGAAATTACTTTCCTTTGTAAAGCGCTTTCCTAAAGGAAAGCGAAATACTTTGCAAATAGTCAGATGGCAGTAAAGAAAGCATGCAGTGATTGCCTCAGCACAGTGATGCCGGTGCGGGATGCGCTAGAAGTAATCAACGGGAAATGGAAACTATCCATCATCATCTCCATAGGGGCAGGTAATGAGCGGTTCACCGACATCCAAGAGAGTATCCCCGGGATCACCCCCAAGGTCCTGGCCAAGGAGCTGAAAGAGCTTGAGCAGCACGAGTTGATCAAGAGGGTTATCATTGAGGATTACCCAATAAAGATCACCTACAAACTGCAGGATTATGCGGACACATTGACTCCTATCATCTATGCCCTGAAGGATTGGGGATTGAACCACCGTAGGAGGATTTTCAGCAAGGGGTAAGCAGCAGGTAGGGCAGACCGACTACTGATGGGGAAACCTTATGTTACGTTCTAAACCCAGGCCTTAAACTGTGGTCAACATAATATTCAACGTCGAACAGTCATTTCGCTAGGTCCGCATAGCCTGGAGATTTCCTTCGGGTTGGGTCATGGGCTTGTAGCCCAGGGGAAGGGCTGCCTTTGGGCAAGGTTGTGTATCTAATGGTTAACGGCTTCACGCGGGGAGGGACTTTGTGTTGCACCGGTCTCACCAAGGTACTAAGATGCCCAAAGCTGGAAAGTTGAGCCGCTGTTCCTCAGTCCGCATGCCGGGAACCCGATGTTGTGTGCAATTGCATGCTCTACCGTAGCCACTCCCATCGCTTCGCCCAATCCAGCAACACCTCTTCCCGCCACTTGCGGATGGTTTGCGCCCCTTGCCAGTTGCCGTCGAAGAGTTCCGGGGCGGATTTGTCCGTAAACCAGTTTGGCCCTAGTTTGAAGTAGTCTGACGTGGGTTTGCCCGGCCAAAGGTTATCGATCACCAGAGATCCAGTGCGCGTTTGGAATCCGGGGATCTCCGAGCTGATGGTGTATGTGATCTTATCGGCTTGTTTATGGGCGTATTGAATAGCGTACTCTCCGTCGCCCAAATAGTACCCTTGCCATTTCTGCTCACCGAAGCTGGCATTTATCGCCATGGTAAAGCAGGCGGAGTCCCGGGGCAAGTCAACCTTTGGTCCTGTGAAGCGGAACTCCAGTATCGCATACACATGGGCGGTGTCCCGGTCGGTGGTCGGTCCGTGAAAGATGGACCTTGGGCTATAGGGCATCTTCTCAAAACTCCCGCCCCAGGACTCCTTGGTAGGGTCGTTCGGGTCGCCGTCCATCACGTACAGCAAAGAAGGCGTATCGCCCATCTTCACGTTTCCCTTATAGCGGTTATTGTCGAAGTCATCGCCCAGGGAACCGGCAGACTGGATAAAGTTGGCAAAGTAGTTATTGCTGTTCAGTTTTTCCGAGCTGCCGGAGTTGGAGAAGAACCCCCGGTACGAGGCGTTGTTTTCTATAAACCAGAGATCCGGGAAGTTCCGGGCGATATAGGCGTACGAGTTGGCGCCCCATTTCTTGTTCGGTCCGCCGATCCAGTACACCCTGATATTGGACCGGATTTCCGGGGCATCATGCAACGCCTGGGCGAGGTCTTCCATTCCGCCCCATACCAGGATGCAAAGCGGCTGTGCGCTTTTTTTCTGGGCGCATTTGATGATCCAGTCCAAACCTTCGCTGGGCCTGGAATAACCAACATAAGGAGATATGCCCCTGTGACCTTGCTTGCTGACAGAACGCAGATAAGCAGGCGTGTTTAAACCTTTGTTGCGCCGTTTCAGTTTCGGGTAATCTTTTTCGTAGAGATCGATCATGCGCAGGATCTCCTCTTTCGAGCCGTCGCCATAGGAAGGGGAGGAAACCAGCCCCTCGATGGTAAACCGGTCACTGTACATGAGCAGATGGGCCATGGACTGGTTATCATCGGGGTCGGTGCCGCCGATGTCCGTGCTGATTAGAATGCGTGGCTTTACGGGAACAGGCTGCTGCGCATGGACTGCCTGGTAGCAAAACAAAAAGCAAAAGAAGAAAATCAGCTTATTCATTGTCTAAAAATAGCAAGAGGAGTGGGAATTGCACACAACTTTGGATAAACGGACCTGGGCTACCGAATATACTACTATATATGACTAAGTAAATGTGCGTTCGGGTTAAGTATTTTACTTCAAAATAATCCTTGCTTCAACTATTGCTTAAACACCTTGTCTGCGCAGATTCTAACCTCTACTTTCGCTTCAGTTCTAGCAAATGTCAGAATTGAAGTAATATATAGGGAAAAGAAGCGCCTTCCAAAGCCATCATCTACACCAGGGTCTCCAGAAGCGGGTAGACCACTACCCGCCAGATAATGGACCTAAAGGAAACAGGCTACGAAGTGTCAAAAGTGTTCTCCGAGAAAGTGTCCGGGTTCAGCAAGTCCATAGGGGAGAGGCAGGAACTTCAGAAAGCCCTTGCCTACCTGGACAAGGAAGAGATCAAGTGCCTGCTCATCCACAAGGTCTCCCGCCTGGGCAGCAACACCACCGAGGCTGCTCCGCACTCTTTCAGCCTTTTGCTGATGCGCGGGTCAGGCTTGTGCCAGAGGCGGATGAAGGGCTTTCCCCCGTGCTCCAAGGGTTGAGGTACAGGGTAGGGTTTAGACCAACATGCTGATGCATAGTGTTTTGTATTAAAGCGCCAATATAACAACTTGCCTGGCCTTAGCCGTAAACTCCCGTATGTGTCCGTATGTGTCCGGATAACCCGGAAATAAGCGAATGTATTCGGATAACCTGCGGTATGGAGAAAACAGGGAAACTTTGCGGCCACTGCGGGGAACCCATCACAGGCAGGGCAGACAAGCGGTTCTGCTCCGACCAGTGCCGCTCCCGGTCCGGGAACCGGAAGAAAATGGAGTACCGGGGCGAGCAACTCATGCGGTAGGTGACCTACGCCATGGGGCGGAACCGGCAGATCCTGGAGCGGTTCAGCCCCGAGGGGAAGACCACGCTGAGGCGAGAGGCGCTCGTGCAGGCCGGCTTCGACTTCCGCTACCTCACCCACCTCTATCTCACCCAGCGGGGCAGCACCTACCACTTCTGCTACGAATAAAGCTACCTATTGCTCCCCGAGGTGAAGGTGCTCATTGTAAACCACCAGGCCTACATGGACAGGTAAGAAGCCGATAACAAAGCTTATGTAAAGCTGTGGAAAGCCACTATCCATAATGGATTATAAGTCCAAAAGGCAGATAGCTTGTATTGTGCCATTAATGCTGATACGCGCAGTCCAAAGGCACCATGTAGAGATGCTGCTTCTTGGCAATTAGTATTATTTCTACCTATTACCCTTAGGAGTGAAAGGATATTGAACAACCTAAATCTTGGTAAGTAGATAAATATCCGCTGTTTGGCGGCAATCTAAGCAAGCTAGTCTAACAACAGCCTTCTGGTCTGAAGCCCCTTCTGACGCTCCAAGATAACATAGCTCTAGCGCTCTTCATGTCTGCCTTCCCGCTGCCCCTATGTCATTCGGGTTCACCCAAATCAACCCAGCATTTCTTTCCTGCTGTCTCAGGCCAAAGGATGGCAGTTGTTTTCCAGGAGTATATCAATCGTGGTAAGGTCAAGCCGAATAGAAGATCTTCAGGTAGCGAAACCGTTTTTTCATCAGTTTATTCTTCATCGGCTCAAACCTGAAAACCTCCTTTTTGTTCTTTGCAACGGTAATGTAGAAAGGCTGATTCATCTTTTTGGTAAGGTGATAGATGGTTTCCAGCTCCGCGATGTCTTCAAACCAGCTGGCCATTCCGTACAAGGAGGCGAAGGGTGTTTCACTGAGCTTTCTATAAACGTCAGGCGCCAAGCTTGATGCTACCTTTTTGCCGCTCCGGAAACGGGTCTTCTCCAGCAGTGAATCAGTGTAAGGAGGGGTTGGCACGTTCATTTTGTGCCAAACATCTTTCGTGAAGGGGGTTGGTTTCACCAAAGTTTCCTTCTCGTTAGGGTGAGGGGTGATGTCCAAAACGGCGTCTACCACGTGCGTAGCCTCGTGCAGTAGGACAAACAGAAAGGCATCTAAGTCACCTGCCTCCACTTTGATGTCGTACCCCTGGTTTTCTGATGGGTCAAAACAGGTATTCTCTTTCTGGGTGGCCCACTCCGAAATAGTCTCATGGAGTATTCCTGCCCGAAAAGTAATGTTGTACATTTTAGTGGAATCAGGTGTTTTTACAGGCGAGGTGAGCGCTGTATTGGGCATGTTGTCCATGAAACTGATGCTATGTAAATGCCCTTTAAGAATCTTCTGGTGCAGGGGAGGCAAGGCAGCAAAGGCTTTCTCCACCTTGGTCTTTTCAATTGCCGTTAATCCATGATCCGCTGGATTCATGCCGGCTTCCCTGAACATCTTGAAAACACTCTCCGGTGCCGCATAGATCCGGTCTCGTGGATTGAGAGGAGATTGTTGCGTGGGGGGCTGTGCGCAAAGGCTGAAAGACAAGAGGAGATGCAGGGCGCCAACGAAACATATCCTGAGCATAGCGTTCAATCTAAATGTGGACTGGTATTTAATTCTTTTTATCACAGGAAGTTACCGGTGAGTTCCTCTAAGGCAATCCCATAGAGGCATCTGTTACTATTATGGTAGCAGCTATCAACTGATTCAGTAAACCGGTTTGTGGTCATCCGCCAAGTTCTTCCTAGGTTGAGTTAAAAAAGTAATTCTTTGGGGAACTTGGAAGGAAGGCGATTACACAATATAGGTGTTTTCTGACCGCTTCAAAATAACCGAACGTAACAGCTCCTGGTGTTTATCGCCCCAATTTCCCAAAACTGACAAAACGGGGATCAAGGATTCTCCAAGTTCGGTAAGGCTGTACTCCACTTTGGGCGGTACAACCGGGTAAATGACCTTTGAGATAAATTCGTGCTCTTCCAGCTCTTTCAACTGCATGTTTAAGACCCGGCGGGAAGCATCCGGGATTTTTCGTTGCAATTCGCTGGGGCGTTTGTTTCCCTCGTGAATAAACCACAGCAAACGGATTTTCCATTTACCGTAGAGCACCTCACCGATCAGGTCAAGGCCGCAATTCAGGCTTGGCGGTATTTTCCTTTGGTACATCTTGTAAAATTATTCCAATGTTTGAAAAGGGGCAATAGGGGATAAATTTATCCCTATGCAATTCGTTTTTCCGTACTTGTTGTAGCTATACATACTTCTCATTATTGCCTAAAAATTTGAAGTATGGAAGAGCAAGTTAACTTTAATAACGAGTTATCGGGCAAGATCGCCTTGGTAACCGGTGGTACCAAAGGAGCGGGGAAAGCCATTGCCGAACGTTTGCTTCAGGCCGGGGCAACCGTCATCATCACCGCAAGAAACCAACCCGAGGCACCTAACAAAGATCTTCATTTTATTTCTGCGGATCTAGGTACCCCCGAAGGAACCCAAAAGGTAGTACAGAAAGTCCTCTCCGAATTTGGCGGATTAAATATTCTGGTAAACAACTTGGGCGGTTCAGAAACCGCAGGGGGCGGGTTTGCCGTGCTGACAGATGAAGCGTGGGTGAAATCCATCCAGACTAATTTGCTGGCTCCTGTTCGGTTAGACAGAGGGTTCTTACCCCAGATGATTGCCAGAAAAAGCGGCGTCATTATTCACATCACCTCCATCCAGGGCAGGCTACCTCTGTATGACTCCACCTTACCCTATGCCGCTGCCAAAGCCGGGCTAACCAATTACAGCAAAGGATTATCAAAAGAGGTAGCGCCCAAGGGAGTGCGGGTTCTGTCTGTTGCACCCGGTTGGATCATGACAACCGCTTCCACTAGGATGATGGAACGGATCGCTGAAAGCTCCAACAGCACAGTAGCGCAGGCCACCCAGAGTGTCATGGAGGCATTGGGTGGAATCCCAATTGGAAGACCGGCAAAACCCGAGGAGGTGGCCGAACTGGTTGCCTTTCTGGTTTCCCCAAGGGCTAACTACCTCACCGGCACGGAATACGTCATTGACGGAGGAACAATACCCACCATTTAATAACCAATAAACTATAAAGATGAACTTACCAAACGTAGTGTCAGATTTAGTAAAGGCGCAGAATACGCACGACAGTGCTGCTTACGCCAGTTGTTTCTCTGAAAAAGCCATAGTGGTAGATGAGGGGAAAACCTACTATGGAAAAGCTGAAATCCGGCAATGGATAGAAACAGCAAACAAGAGTTACAAGACGGTTATGGAGCCGATCGATTTCAAGGAAAACGGATCCATAAGTGTTTTGAAAGCGGAGATCTCAGGTTCCTTTCCCGGCAGCCCGGCTGTGTTGGGTTATCATCTTGAATTAGAAGAGGGGCTGATCCAGTCATTGAAAATAACAGGCTGAGGAAGGTACTTCAACGGCATTCTAAGTAAAAAAGGCTGACGCGGTTGATTCAGCGTCAGCCCTTATCATAGATTATAATCTGTTTTATGGAAGCTGTTTAGCGTTATTCTATGCTACTCGCTTCGGGCAAACTGATTTCCTGTTTAGCGGCTGTTTTCAGGAAAACAGCCGCTAAACAGGAAATTTCAGCATATGTGTCAGGCGAAGCCGAAAACGCTAAACAGCTTCAAAAACCAAGGCTGCTCGCACTGGCTGTAAGGCAGCAGACCAAGCGGTAACCTGGTCAAGCATAAGGTTAAGCTGCTTTTGGTGTTCAGCGGTGGGTTTGAAAACAGTAAATTCCTCAAAATCAGTAAACAGAGACAGGGCCACCTGAGCCCGAACATCGGCCACCAACAGCTCCCCCATAATCAACCTCAGGTGTTCCACAGCCCTTGTTCCGCTGGCCGAGCCGCCGTAGCTCACAAAGCCGGCGGCCTTGTTCCCCCACTCGTAGTACAGATAGTCAATGGCATTTTTGAGGGCGCCAGACGTGCTGTGGTTATACTCCGGCGTGACGAATACATATCCGTCAAAAGAATCTATTTTTTCTGACCATCTTTTGGTATGCTCATGGGCATACTTCTTCCAAAAGGGGGAGAGAGGTTCATCAAAAAGCGGGAGATTATAGTCCGCTATGTCTACCAGTTCATAGGCTGCATCCTGCCGCTCTTTTGCCTTTTCCACCACCCATTTGGCAACTTGTTCATTCACCCGACCGGGGCGGGTACTACCGGTTATAATTGCAATCTTAACCATATTCTTTTTTTGTTTAGTTAGAAAGTGTGCTGATTTTCTTTGCATTCCTCGGCGCCTGCGGCCAGCGTTTTAGCCTTTAAATGGCCAAATCAGGCCTAAACTAGGCTCCTTGGTTTTGAATGGACGTGGTGCTTACCATGGGCAGGTACTTCTCTCTGTTCTCATAAATCACCCATACGTTTATGGCGAAAAGAACCAGGCTCAGGCCAACACTCGCTCTATCATGCGCAAAGTGATGCACGACAATGCCCACCATAACCGGTAATATAACAAGGGCACCCAAAGACCTGTACCTGGGGATGGCAATGAGGATACCGCCTACTATCTCTGCAACCGCCACGAGGGGAAGAATCCACCCGGTGGTGACAAGGGCCATTATAACCGGCATCATTTCCGGGGAGGCTTCCGGCATGGGGATGTAGTGGAAGAATTTGTTTAACCCAAAGTTGACCATTATCAGGCCGAACAGAAGGGTGAGTGCTACCAGGATCTTGTTTTTCATATTTCATTTGTTTTAACAGGTCAAATGTACCTACCTTCACTATACAAAAGTTAGGACTATGTAAAAGGATAGTAGTAACCTTTGGGTTAGTTTATAAGCAGGAACCAAAATGAAAACCGAAGAAGGAGATCAATTAAAAAGCGGCGAGTGTTGTGAAAGTCTCCCCGCCATTGAGGATGCTTTGTATGTGATAGGAGGGAAGTGGAAACTTAGAATCACCTTGGTGCTGATTGAGGGAGGAAGCAAACGCTTCAATGAGCTTCAACGGGCGCTGAAGAACATTTCCCCCAGGGTGCTTTCGCACGAGCTGAAGGAACTTGAGCTTAATGGGTTCGTGAAAAGGAACGTCTATTCAGAGGCAACTCCCGTGGTGGTGGAATACGAGGCGACCGAATACAGCCTGACCCTTAAAAAAGTGTTGGGAGCGCTTGTGGAATGGGGAAGCATGCACCGACAAAAAGTAAAAGAAATTTCACTGCCGGCGTAATTACTTGTGCTCCAAATAGGCAGGAAGCAATGGCATTACCCAGTCCCTCTAAAGAGTACTATCTTGGAAGGTCAAACGCCTTTGAAAAGCCTTTAACCAATGGTTTATTAAGAAAAATGCGGCAAACCTAATGAGATAAGTTGGCACATTTATCTCGATACCCAATTCCGAAGCTATCCTCTTCATGTAGGTGTTTATGTTCTTGATGGTCTGTTTGATGGCAGCCATTTTCTTCTCAGGGGAAAGCCCTTCTTTGAGGATCGGGAAAACGTAAGCATCAGGATGGGGAGCTTGTTCCCTCCAGCGCTTTTTGATCTTAGCGGCATTTATTAACAGAACATTAATTGATTTCTGATTGTGGCGAGTGGTTCGCTTTGTCTTTGACCGTATAAATTAGTATCTGGTATCACCCTTTTCCAAAGGGATACAGGTCGGGAAGAATATCTTCAGCGGCGATTGCCTCGTTGAACAAAGCCCACAGATTGCGAGGGTAAATTCCTATTGTCGTGGTTGACTTGCCGCATTTCTCCAGCCATTTACTCTTATTCATTTAAAAATTGCGAAGTGACGAAGGGTAATCGCTTTATCTTCTTTAAAAGGATTCCCTTTTGGCCCCAGCTTGATCTAAGGTGAGTCCTTTGTTCCTAGTCATAGCTCTTCGTGGAGAAAGGATAGGAGGGAGAAGTTGGCATTCTCGTACGTCTTGGCAGTTCCTAACTGACCCACTTTGGAGAGGCGTTCAACGGCGCCAGCAATTTTGCTTAAGCATAGGTTTAAAACTGTGAGGAGGTGTGGATTTTATTTAAAGGAAGCTTATTCCAAGTGCGGTAAGAAGAATTAAGGCGAATCTTAACCAGGCTATAAACAAGAATATTGGATTTAATAAAGCTAACTTATCGATTGCTCATTTTCTTACCTATAATTCAGCAGGCACCTGTTAGTTTGGGTTTTATAGCAACTATTTACTTTGTAAAAGGTTCAGATTCTCTTAATTGTCTCCTTTTCTCATTTAAGTCACCTTTATTGCGTTGGCTTTCCTTAAAACAGTGAATGGTTACAGTATGATCGAGCCATACCAAGGGACACACCCTCAGGTGCAAAGCCAAGCGCCTTATGCATGGCTATCTTTTCCGTTGCTGCTCTCTTTTTAATTAATTATTATATTTTGAGTTCAAAGCTATGTAAGGAGTTTACCAATAATTAGAAAGTCGTTCGGGGTTGAAGTAACCAAGGGGAAAGCTTTGCGTCGGGATTATTCCAGCATTTTATTTAGGCCAAGTACTTATTAAGTACTGACAAAGATTAATTTAATAGCTATCCATCTATAGGAAAGTTGGTATTAAACTTGGGGAATTGGAATAAATCTTTATTGGTTATATTTAAGGTGAAATAATTTTAATCAATTAACAAATATTGATTTAATGCAAAACTTATCCTGTGAAGTGTTTAGTTAATCAACATATTAAAATCTTTAAATAAATTATATAATTATTTTTTTATTTCAATTCTATTGATTAAAATTGTTTGAAAATAATCTAAATAGAAAACGCCTTCATTTTTGCGGGAGGTGTTAATCCGATAGGAGTCTGAGGGGTCTGATTGATATACATTCAATTCTTATCTTCCATTTTAGTACCTACTTTCTGACGTACAAAGACTGGAATTTTAACATACAAGCCAGGGAAACTTGCGGCATAATTTAGTTAGCTCGTACATTATCAATATTGAATTTATTATAAATATAGTAATTATAGATATTCTCCTCTGTGCACCAATCCCCCTTGTGCACCAACCTTCACAAATTCACTTATAAGATAGGCACTGGAGAACTAGGCATAGGATTCTTATGCCTTTTACTTCCCTTTTATGGGCACTTTTAGTTAAACAGTTTGAAAAAATTGGCTCTCCAAACGTTTGCTATGAGTAAACGGATCCCGTCCATGGTACTAGCACTTGGAAGCTAGGTTCCAAATTCCCAATTAGCTGCTATGGCTTTTCCCTGCAAGTAAACCCATTCAACCTTTTGGATGGATCAAAGCACCCATGTGCTTTGGTAACGAATTTGATGGGCAGCCTGGCTTGGGCAAAATACCTGATCTTTTTCCATTTCTGGATGGGCCTGGCCTACCTGCCGCCTTCACCCCATTTTTTCTCCGACCTTTTGCCGGGAGAGAGAAGTTCCTTCCCGCACTATCCTGCTGTACACAAGCCTCAGTACCATTCAATCTCTAAATCCTTAGATCATGCAAAGTACTACCCGAAATTCCATTCTGGCTACCAAGTTATGGGCTCTGGTGGCCCTCCTGTTCACTGCCGTGCATGTTTCCTCGGCCCAGAATTATGAATATAAAAGCCAGATCGGCTCCCAGGCCCAGGGCTTGGCTCAGTTCCTGAGTCCCCGCGGAGTTGCAAGAGATGCCCAGGGCAATATTTACATAACAGATTACACCAATAACCGGGTGCAAAAGCTTAATTCCCAAGGAGGCTTCCTGATGAATATCGGTTCTCCGGGTTCAGGCAATGGGCAGTTTGCCCACCCAAGCGCCGTGGCAGTTGATGGACAAGGTAACATCTTTGTGACGGACCTGGATAACTCTCGGGTGCAGAAGTTCAACGCCCAAGGCACCTTTCTGTTGGCTTTCGGCAACAGGGGCGGGGAGAGCGGCCAGTTTATTCAACCCAACGGTTTAGCCTTGGATGCGGCAGGCAATGTGTATGTAACCGACCAGTTTAACTCCAGGGTACAAAAGTTTAACAATCAAGGAGTATATCAAATGAAGATTGGGTCAAATGGCACCGGCGACGAGCAATTTCAGGTCACTATTGCCGTGGCCTTAGACCAGCATGGAAATATCTACATAGCTGACTACGCCGATTTCAGCGGCAATTCTCAAGTGAAAAAGTTTAGCCCCGAAGGTACTTTCCTGCTAAAGTTTGGTGCGTCGGGCAGCGAGGATGGTCAGTTTAATATTCCCAGTGGATTGGCCGTAGATGGGGCAGGAAATGTGTTCGTTTCTGATCAAAATAATCACAGGATACAGAAATTCAGTGCCGAGGGTAACTTCCTGTCAAAATTTGGTTCCTTTGGTACCGCAGAAGGCCAGTTCCGCTTTGCGAGCGCACTCACCCTGGATGGGCAAGGTAATGTGTATGTGGCTGACCGGGACAACAACCGGGTGCAAAAGTTTAACCCCGAGGGTACTTTTGTCAGCTTGATGGGCACCAATGGGGCAGGGGAAGGGCAGTTTGCCGGGGGACCCATCGGGATAGCAGTGGATGGAAACGGCAACCTTTACGTGACTGAATTCGGGAACCTACGGGTGCAGAAGTTTAACTCCCAAGGTAGCTTTGTGCTTAAGTTTGGCTCTCCCGGCTCTGGCAATGGCCAGTTCAGCTTTCCCAACTCCATTGCGGTGGATGCCGCGGGCAACATGTACGTCACAGACCAGTCAAACCAGCGGTTCCAGAAATTTGATGCCCAGGGAAACTTCGTTTTCAAGGTTGGCTCCACCCGAGGATCGGCGGACGGACAGTTCGCTAACCCCAATGGAATTGCTCTGGATCAACAAGGCAATATTTATGTTTCTGATGCCAGCAATAACCGAATCCAGAAATTTGGCCCCCAGGGAAACTTCCTCTCTAAATTCGGTACCGCAGGCTCTGGAAGTGGCCAGTTCAACTTTCCCGTGGGTATTGCCGTTGACGCTGCAGGCAACATCTATGTGGCGGAGCAGAACAACTTCCGGGTACAGAAATTCAGCCCACAGGGTACTTTCCTCCTAAAGATCGGATCTCAGGGAACCGGCGACGGCAAGTTTGTTGGTCCCCGGGCTGTAGCGGTAGATGACGCGGGTAATATCTTTGTGGTGGATGGCAGCGGCCATAACGTTCAAAAGTTTGACGCCCAAGGTAATTTCATCTCCCGTATCGGCTCCCAGGGCATGGCTATGGGGCAGTTCCAGTTTCCCCAAGGGGCAGCTGTAGATGCCCAAGGCAATCTGTTTGTGACCGATCAGGGGAGTCAACGGGTGCAGAAATTTTCACCCCGTCAAGTAACGCAGGCTCCTGTACTGGATTTTATCGGCAACAAGGAAGTGAATGAAGGAGCCCCGCTGAGCTTCACCGCCACCGCCCAAGGCGGCGCCTCGCTGACCTTTTCGCTAGCTGGTATCGTGCAGGAGGGAGCACGGATTGAAACCCAGACGGGTGTCTTCAGTTGGGCGCCTAGCGAGGCTCAGGGGCCGGGCACTTTTTCCTTCACGATTAAGGTGAGCGATGGCACCCAGTCGGATGAAGAGGATATCACAGTGACGGTGAATGAAGTTAACCAGCCGCCGGTGATAATGCCTATCGGCAATAAAGAGGTGATAGCAGGTCAGTTGCTGGCCTTTACTGCCAATGAAATTGATGCGGATCTTCCACTCCAGGCTGTAAGATGGAGTGTGTCCTCGCTGCCAACTGGAGCCAGCCTGAACGAGGAGACAGGTGAATTTTCCTGGATCCCAACATCTGCTCAGATGGGCGACCACCGGATGACCTTCCTTGCCACAGACGGGGTGGAGACTGTGCAAGAAGAGATAACTATTAAGGTGACGACCTCAAATGCCACCCCGGACTTAGAACCCATCCCCCCCCAGACGGCAACCGTAGGCCAGGTGCTGACTTTTACGGCGAAAGCTACTGATTCCAATACCGACCAGCAGCTTTCCTTCAGCCTGGTAAATGCACCGAGTGGGGCTATCATTGAACCTGGTAGCGGCATTTTTACTTGGGCTCCAGGTTCAAACCAGGCAGGAAGTCATACCTTCCAGGTACGCGTCACAGACAATGGTTTCCCGGCCCTCTTTGCGGAAAAGCCTGTAATTGTCACTGTGATTGCTGCCCAGCTCCAGTACACGCTCACCGTTACCACGCCGGTAAACGGCAGTGTGACTAAAAGCCCTGACCAGCCCAGTTACGCGAGCGGCAGCACCGTGACATTGACCGCCACCCCCGTGGCTGGGTACAAATTTGCCGGTTGGAGCGGTAGCGTTACCAGCACCCTTACGCCCCTCACTGTTACCATGGACGGCAATAAGACCGTCACCGCCATCTTCGAGGCCCAGACCACGGGATTACAGGTGCTGGGGTTTACGCTCATTGACGCCCAGACGAACCAGCCCCTTGGGGATATCGCCGAAAACCAAGTGCTCAACCTGGCGGCACTGCCGGCTCAGCTCAACATTCGGGCTAATACCAGCTTCGGCGCCAAAAGTGTGGAGTTCAAGTTGGAGGGGCCTCAGAAGAGGGAGTGGACCGACTCCAACGTCCCCTTCGCGCTTTACGGAGACACCGGCGGCGATTACCACAACTGGGCCCCGGCGGTAGGCACCTACCGGCTGCGCGCCAGAGCCTACAGCCAACCTGATCGCAGGGGCAACTCCAGTGACCGGCTGGAACGCAACTTCAAGGTGGTGAATAAGCCCGTGGCACTTGCCAGTGTGGTCACCCGGCGGCAGGTGCTACAGGGGCTTGAACCTGACCAGGTGGAACCAGTTCTTTACCCTAACCCGACCGCAGACGGGCAGGTGCAAGTGTTGCTACCCTCGGGTTGGCAGGACCCTATCGCCTATACCCTGGTGTCAGGTTCTGGCAGGCGGTTGTTCCACAGCGAAGTTTCGACAAGCCAATCCGGCGGGGAACTGCGACTGGACTTGGGGCGGCAGATGCCGCGGCCCGGTATCTATTTCCTTCACCTGACAGGGAAAGGCACACAGGCTTCCTTTAAGGTGGTGAAAGAGTAAGTGCTAATTAAAATTAAGAGGGCAAGTAATAGATTGTTTACCGATGCTAATTCCCGCTGCATCCTAGCTTGTTACCAGAAAGGCTAGGATGCAGCGAGCCCTTGTATCCTGAAATACTGTTTGCGCGCAATGGCTGAAGAACCATAATTTCTATTTGGCCAGACTCAAGAGAAAGTCCCGCATTTCCTGAGTGTCATAATCTGCAAGGCCTATCTGTTTGGAGACAATTTTGCCTTCGGGGGAGATGATGAAGGTGCTGGGAATGGAAGGGCTTTCAAACTCTTGGGGCAGCGGGGTGTCTGGAAGGTATACCGGAAAAGTGTAGCCCTTTTTCTGAATATGTTTCTGCACTTTTGGTAAGCCTGCTGCATCTACCGAGAGCATGACAAAGGCAATTTTAGGGGAGTTTACTTTCTCGTACAAACGCTGGATGTTGGGCATTTCTGCCACGCACGGAGGGCACCAAGTAGCCCAGATATTCAGAAACACCACTTTGCCGCGTAGGCTCTCAAAAGAAACGCTCTGTCCGTCTAGAGTTGTCATCCGGAATCCAGCGCCTGCCATCTCTGAAGTAGAAGCAGGGGAAGTAACTGTCTTTTCAGGAGAAGGTACTGCCTCCGGAACATCGGCCTTTTTGAGACCGGTAGCTAACATAAGCCGTTGAAGTTGACCAATGGTTTCGGTGTGCAGGCCCGTTAAATATAAAACCCCGAAGATCACCAGAAGAATAGCCCAACCCGGAATGCGGCTAAAGGAGAATTTATGTTTGTTCATGTAGTTTGGATAACCTCTTATTTCTAAATTCCCCTTATGGTTGATAGCCCGTGGAATCTGCTTTTAACTGAAAAATTGGAAAACTTAAAGTTTCCCGCTGACAAAGGCTTAAGGAAAAGAGCTTCTAAAGGCTAACTAATCCCTGTTTCCGTTCACATCATGGTAAGTCCGTTTTAAGCCCCTTTTTAGAAAACCAGGCCTGAAACAGCCTTTGTTTGCTCTATAATAGAACCAAGCAACGGCTTTACTCAAAAAGATCTGTGCTGAGGTAACGGTCGCCGCGGTCGCAGACAATGAAGACAATAATTCCTTCCTCCAGTTCCTGGGCCAACCGGACACTGGCTTGCAGCGCACCTCCGCTACTCATGCCCGCCAGAATTCCCTCTTCTTTGGCCAACCTTCTGGTCATGAGGGTGGCTTCCTCTTCACTGATGTCCAGGATGCGGTCTACCCGTTCTGGTTCGTAGATCTGGGGCAGAAACTCCGGCGACCACCTCCTGATGCCCGGAATATTTGAATTAGGCCCCGGCTGCGTTCCCACAATCTGGATGGCGGGGTTCTGCTCCTTCAGGTACTGCGAGACGCCCATTATGGTGCCCGTGGTTCCCATGGCAGACACAAAATGGGTGACCTGTCCTTGGGTGTCTCTCCAGATCTCGGGACCCGTGGTTTTGTAATGCGCCAGGTAATTGTCTGGGTTAGAGAACTGGTTCAGGAGATAGTATCCTTCCTTGGCGGCCATTTCCTCGGCTAACTCCCGGGAATATTCAATGGTTTTGGCAGAGGGAGTCAGAATGAGTTGCGCGCCGTAGGCTTCCATGGCTTTGACCCGCTCAGAGGTGGAGTTGTCGGGCATGATCAACGTGATGTTGAGGCCCAGTGCCTGCGCAATCATGGCCAGGGCGATGCCTGTATTTCCGCTCGTGGCTTCTACCAATTTATCACCGGTTTGAATGTCTCCACGGTCCAAAGCGCTTTTGATCATGTTGTAGGCCGGACGGTCCTTCACGCTGCCCGCCGGGTTCTGACCTTCCATTTTGGCGAAGATCCGCACGTTTTTAGAAGGGGAGATATGCTGAAGTTCCACCAGAGGTGTATTCCCAATCAGGTCGAATAGGTTCATGGTTCTCGGTTTGTCTCAGGTGTTGATCAGATTAGCCTTAAAGGTTTCTCTTTTCCAAGGCAAATAAAATAGCTGAGTTGGCGCCAAATTTAGGAGGGATACGGCAAATACCTTCTATTTAAAGGCCAGTTTTGCGAAACAAGGGTAAATCCAAGAAGCCATTTTGGGAAAGCTCTTGCTGAAGTTTCGGGCTTCAGCCGATGATCGGCCTCAGAAAGTCTTAGAAAGGAATGATCAGTGGCTTATCAAATGGTTTCGACCGCCTTGATGGATGAAAAAACCAAAACTTCCTTAGGTGGAAAAGCCTGAAAAGGTTAAATTTAGGTAAGAACTGATTATTTCTGGTAAGGCATACTTTTACTGCCTAACCGCCCCAAAGTTATGGCTGCTCAGGCCATAAAAGAATGCCCTGGTAGGTGACACCCTTCTGCCGTGTTATCTGTGTCCTTTCCCTTCCCAAGCTTTTCTTTTTCATTCCCTTTGAATCATGAGAAAATCATTGTTTTCCCTTTTTTTCTTTCTGTGCCTGGCCATGGGTTTTCTGCTGCTCAGCAGTTTCCCTGCTCTGGCCCGGCAAGAAATGAATGCCGAGATCCCCATCACCACCAAATCTGAGAAAGCCCGGCAATTGTACAAAGATGCCCTGGATTACCTGGGCAACATCAAAACCGCCGAAACCCAGGAAGCTCTGGACAAAGCCCTGCAACTTGACCCTGATTTCGCGGCCGCCCACCTCCTGCGGGCCCAGGTCTCCGGTCCCGATCAGCAAGCCTTTATGAAACACTACGCCAAAGCCGTGGCTTTGAAAGGAAACGTCTCTGAAGGCGAGCAACTTTTGATATCTATTACGCAGGCCAACGTGGAGAACAAACCGCAGGAAGCCTTTCATGCCCTGGATAAACTGGTAGATCTTTACCCCAGTGACAAGTACGCCCACCTAATCAACGGGCAGTATGCTTTCAACCACCATGATGTTGACAAAGCCATCACCCATTTCCGCAAAGCGGTAGCCCTTGATCCTTCTTTTGGCGCAGGGTATAATCTGTTAGGCTACGCTTACACCAGAAAAGGAGACTATGCCAAAGCCGAGGAGGCGTTCAGGAATTACATAAAAGCCGAGCCAGACGAGGCCAACCCTTATGACTCCATGGCCGATTTGCTCACCAAGCGAGGCAAACACCAGGAAGCTATTCAGAACTACCAGAAAGCGGCCGCTTTGGATCCCCAATTCAACGTTTCCCTTACCAAAGTGGGACATAACTACCTGCTCATGGGCCAACCAGAGGAAAGCCGCAAAGCCTACCAGCTAGCCGAAAGCAAAGCCACTCACTATGCAGACAAAGTAGACAACATCATGGCCCTGGCCGAGTCTTACCTGTATGAAGGCCGGTACAAAGAGGCCATGCAAACTGCTAGCCGGGGAATCAAGCTCCTGCAGCAAAATAAAAACATCCCATATCTGGCTTGGGCCTATCTGCAGCAAGGCGAAGTCTACACCCAAATGAATGACCTGGAGAAAGCCAAAGGCAGCCTGGCCCAGTTAAAAGCCCTCAAAGCCAGTCCGGGTTTAACCCCTCACCAGAAAGCCAACTTCAAGAACCAGCAGTTATTCCTGGAAGCCCTCATCGCCACCAAAGCCAAGGATTTCGCACAGGCGAACGCCAAGGCGGAGGAACTGAAAACCAAATTGGGAGCTAATGCCACCGTTGCCCAGATGATGAATTACCACAAATTGATGGGCATAATCGCCTTCCTGCAAGGAGATGTGCAAAAGTCGCTTTCCCACCTGGCCCAGGCAGACCAGAACAATCCCCGGGTTTTGTATTATCAGTCACTGGCCGAAGCCAAGGCCGGAAACGCTGAGAAGGCCGCGCAAATTGAAAAGAAACTAAACACCCTCAACGAACCCAGCCCCGAGTACGCCTTGGTTAAAGCCTCCATGGTCACCTCCAAAATGGCGGTGAAGTAAGAAACTTACCCTGAGAATACAGTTGCCTGCAGAAAACCAATTCCAGGCACCTGCTTTTTGGCCAGCTTTTAAGGGGAGGACGGTGTGGGCAACTTCATCACATTTTTAGGCCGTTTTTCAGAAAACAAGACCAAAACGCGCAGAGGCACGTGCCTTCCTTTCAGGGTAGAAAACCCTCAAAACGCAAAGCAACTCCTTCTTTCTGACCATCCTTCCGGGTGAATGGAATTCGCCAGGCAATAAATTCAAGTACAATCTTCTCTTCAGATCCTTCCAGAACTGGCTATGATGTATGCCAGAGGTTAACCTGATCCCCCTTCAAATCAATACACCCAATACTTTATGAAAAATGGATACTCAGATTTTATCTCAGAATCAGAAACGCCCCGGTTTTAAGGCCATTTTTGTGAAAATTGCCTTGTTTCTTCTAGTCCTTTTGCTGGGCGGTTGCGAGGTAGAGGTTTCTCCTTTGGCAGAATCCTTTATCAAAGTGCAAAGCCTGACGGACCTGCTGAAAAGGAAGCCAGACATTGTGGTGTATGCGGGTTCTTCCATCCAGGAGGCTGTCAACAAAGCCCGTCCCGGCGACGTGATCAAGGTATATCCAGGGGTCTATAAAGAAGCCATTGAGGTCAACAAGCCGAACCTGACTATCCTGGGTGCCGGAAGGGTCCTCATCAAGAACCCGGGCGGACAGAGAAACGGAATCAGGGTAGGGGAAGACGGCGATGGGTTTACTCTCTACAACGTCACCCTGCGGGACTTCGGCTCCAACGGGGTGCTCATGATTCGGGCCGATGATTATGTCCTGAACCGGGTCAATACCATTGATTGCGGCGATTACGGCCTCTTTCCCATTGCCTCAAACCGAGGCCGTATTGAATACTGCGTAGCCAGCGGCCACACCGATAGCGGCATCTACATCGGGCAGTGCGTGGATACTAAAATGCGCTACAACAGAACCTTCGGGAACGTGATTGGGCTGGAGATTGAGAATTGCTCCCAGGTGGTGGCAGAGTACAACCAAAGTTACAGGAACACCGCTGGTTTGCTGGTGGTGCTGTTGCCAGGGCTTCAGGTTACCGTCTCCTCAGATATTCTGCTGCGCCAAAATCTGGTGGTGAACAACAACCTTGAAAATTTTGCCTTGCCCGGAGGCGGATTTGAGACCTTTGTGCCCAAGGGTACCGGTATTCTGGTAGTAGGGGCAGATAAGACCACCCTGGCCCAAAACGTGGTAGTGAACAACAATTTCCTGGGGATAGCCGTGATTAGCACCGCCCTATTAGGACCCTTGGCCAATATTCCCCCCGAGGACCTAGCCTTGATTGAGCCTAACCCAGACGGAACCCGCGTTCTGAGGAATGTGGTTAAAAACAATGGATCCGTCCAGCCTGAGTTGCCGGTTCCTGCCGGTGACTTTTTCTGGGATGGCTCCGGAACTGATAACTGCTGGGCCCGGAATTATTATCACACCAGCTTTCCGGCGGTACTGCCAAGCTGTTCGGGGACTGGGTCTTACCTTTGAATAAATCAGCCTGGGAGGGAATTCCTTACCCCAAGTACTTCCTTCCTGGGCTACTCGATTCTACCTGTTTTTGGTTTGAAGGGGCTGGAGAAGAGTAGGGCGCTTTTTAGCCATTTTTCTAAAATCAGGTTAAAAACACTTTTGGTTTGGATGACCAGAAACGCTTTGCTAAGCCTGATGAACTGCGCAGATTAAGCCAGAAGGCAAACTGTTGATGCGGTTTGAAGTCAATAATCAAAAAATGAGGCAAAATCGAGGGCGGTATTAGCTTATCATGCTGGCATTGTTCTCCCAGCTACTAACCTGTCCTTGCCCAGAGGCGATGGGGTGTAAAGAGGGTGAATAGGCCTTCCAAGCCTCCGAAAGGGCTTTAACTCATTCCTGATCAGTAACATTCTGGGTTCAACGGAGTACATGATGCTATGACTGCACCAGAACCATTTTATAAGAAAAGTACCCTTACCTTACTGGGAATCATTTTGCTGGTGTATGTGATGTACACTTTGTCTGATATCCTGGTGCCCATTGCCTTTTCGTTGCTGCTGGCAATTCTTCTCAACCCCCTCAACAGCCGCATTATGCGCATGAAGGTACCCACGGTGCTTTCCATCCTGCTTACCCTGCTTATTGCCATTTTGGTTCTGGGGATCATCCTGTACTTTCTTTCTTCCCAGATAATCCAGTTCGGGGAGATGATGCCGGCCCTAAAACTCAAGTTCACCCAGATTCTGACCGATCTCCAGAACTTCACTGAGTCCCGGTTTGGGATAAGCATACAGAAACAGACACAGTTCCTGAAAGAAACCGCCAGCGGCGGGAAAGCCCTGGTGGGCCGAACGGTAAGCAGTGTGCTGGGTGTTTTCAGTTTACTTTTCCTGATACCGGTTTACATCTTCTTGTTTCTCCTGTACAAGCCTCTTATTCTGAACTTCCTTTTTGAGGTGTTTTCCACCAAGAATACCCATTCCGTGGCCGAGATCCTGCATGAGACCAAAGCGGCTATTCAGAGTTACATTGTGGGTTTGCTCATTGAGGCCTCCATTGTGGCGGTAATGAATTCGGTGGCGCTCACTATTCTGGGGGTACCGTACGCTATTTTGCTGGGGGTGATAGGGGCCATCCTGAACATGATTCCCTATGTGGGCGGGCTCATCGCGATTACCCTGCCGGTCTTGATGGCCACTGTCACCATGGAAGGCTATACCACCCAACTATTTATTATTGGGGCCTACCTCCTGATTCAGTTTATAGACAACAACGTGCTGGTTCCCCGCATTGTCTCCTCCAAAGTGAAGATCAATGCCTTGATTTCGGTGGTGGCTGTTTTATTGGGAGGCGCTTTGTGGGGCGTATCCGGAATGTTTCTGTCTATACCCTTAGTGGCGGTGCTTAAAATCGTCTTTGACCGCATTGAGGGCCTGAAACCATGGGGCAAAATACTCGGAGATCAAATTCCGGACAGTTATCCCGGCCAGATTTCACCCGCTACCGAAACGCCTGCGGTGCATGACCGGATGGAGAAATACGTAGATGCCGAGGACAGGAACAAGAAAGGGTGACCTGTGTTTTGAAAAGCATTCGCGGCGGATAGGTCAAGCAAGCTTCCTCCGTTTTACCTCCGCTGAGAGGTTCCAAGGTTTGTCTTTCTCTTTTTATAAATGGATAACAAGAGGGCGAGTTGGTTTTAGGGCGTTGGTGCTTGTTCCATCGCTTCTGAAAAGGAGGTGTTTTTAAGAAAACAGCCCTAAAGCCTAGGCGGCAGAGATATTCTGGAAAGGGAAACTATTTCTAACGCTTTCTTTGAACGCATGCAAGGCCTTCAGGTACAGGAAAAGGTCTTGCTCGGGGTTTTCCAGCATGTTACCCGCCTCGAGGATGAGCGTGTCCAAATTCCAGAATATACAATCCAGGTTTTCAGAATCGCTTTGCTGGGAGTAGGCCAAAAGGGCTTGTTTGTAGGTGATGGCAATGGATAAAACCTCGCCAATAGATTCACCCCGGTCATACACCTCCTCTTGAAGCAAGGCAGATACCCTTCCCGTGTTTTTATCATCTTTGGAAGAGGGGTTCTCCCGCAGATTTGTAGTGTTTAAACTTTCCATGGATGTAGTCCCTCCCTGAATTTAAATTTCTGCACAAATGTAGCGGCTTTCCAGATGAAATAAATTTCATTATTCAAACAACTTGATAGCACCTGAATTATAGTTTATAAACCTGTTGGTTACTTTGTAACTCTCTCATTTTCTTCCGGAAATTTAAGTCAAGATGAAAGAAAAATAAGGTTTTTTTTATTGAATGCCCTGAAATGGGGTTTTAAGTGATCGGGTATGAAAAAGGCGGGCTTGTGTCAACTCTTGCAAATTACAAGAAAAGGAAAAGGTCTTAAGTGGGTGTTAGATTGTATTATTAGAATTCCATTGTAATCGATGGAATTGTATTCTGGAGTAGTTGTATGTAGGAGGAAACTAATTTCTGGAAAAAGCCATTCGTGTAGGAATTGCCTCTAAAAATGAACTCAGGTCAGCATTGGCTCACCTTACAAAGAGAAATAGAAGAATCACTTCGGATAAATTCCTTTACAGTGGGTTAGGGCTTCTTTAAAATTTGTGTGGTTATTTTCCTGGGGGCTGCTAAATTAGCCCCTGTACTTCTATAAATTGAACGCACCATGTCTACTACAGACCATCAGAAACAAGCGCTTTTCCAGGAGATAGAGCAGGAACTGACTTCCAAAGGATTCACCATCGCCAACCAGGACCAAACCAGACCTTGGGGAGGCTTCTTTGTCATTGACGAAGACCAGGCCCAGCAATTCGCCGATACCTACTTTGACGGAACCTCGGTAGAAGACCTCCGGATATCCGGTAAACTCAGCCCGAAGATTCTGGTAGTGGCCCCGGAGAAACGCTTGTCCTGGCAGTATCATCACCGCCGGGCCGAGATCTGGAAAGTAGTGAAAGGGAAAGTTGGCGTAGTGACCAGCCCCACTGATGAAGAAGGCGAGTTGCAGCGTCTGGAGCCCGGCGCCTTGATTACCTTGAAACAATCTGAGCGTCACCGCCTGGTGGGCTTGCAGGAGTGGGGCGTACTGGCCGAGATCTGGCAGCACACCGATGCCTCCAACCCTTCTAACGAAGATGACATTGTGCGGGTACAGGATGATTTTGGCCGTTGATTTTCTACCTGAGCTAAGCTTACTAACGGGTTGAAACTTAAAGAAACCTTGAGCTTGGTTTGATATTAAGAATCCCGTTCTGGGGCTGTTTTCACGAAAACAGCCCCAGAACGGGATTCTTGGTTAAAGACGTAATGCTTGCCGCTGAAGGTCTATATTATTAATAAGAAACGGCTTCCAGTTTAGGGATTAGTTCGTTGGCGGAAGCTTCGCCTTTTTCCCACTGGTCCAGGGAAAGGTGGGTAGCATCTGCAATGTTGCGCAAAGCGGTTCTGGTCAGGAAAGCCTGGTGACCGGTGAGGAGCACGTTGGGCAAGTTGCGCAGTTCCTCAAACAGAGAATCCTGGAGCGTTTCCCCCGAGTGGTCCTGAAAGAAAATACCCCTTTCATGTTCATACACATCCAGTCCGGCCGCACCAACGGCACCACTCTTCAGGGCAGCAATCAGGTCAACGGTATTGATGAGGCCACCCCGACTGGTATTGAGGAGTATAGCGCCTTTTTTCAGTTTAAAAAGAGTAGCGGCATTAATCAGGTGCTGGGTAGAGGCATTCAAGGGGAGGTGCAGCGAAATGACATCAGATTGGGTAAATACTTCCTCCTGGGAAACAAAAAACAGGTTTCTTTTCTGCAAATCGGGCGGCACGATGTCATAGGCTAGCACGCGGCAGCCAAATCCCAGCATAATGTAGGCAAAAGCCTTACCGGTTTTCCCCATGCCAATGATGCCTACCGTTTTGCCGTGTAATTCTTCCCCTACCAGGTTGTCCAGGGAAAAGTTGTTGGCCTGTATCTGAGTCTGCGCCAAAACAACCTTCCGGTTCAGAGCCATTAGAAGGGTAGCGGCATGTTCGGCAATGGCATAGGGCGAGTAGGAAGGCACGTTGGCCACCCGAATTCCCAGGGTTTCGGCTTTGGCAAGGTCCACATTGTCATGGCCGGCACACCGCAGGGCAATGTATTTGATGCCCATTGCCTGAAGTTTCTCCAGCACATTTGCAGAGGCATCGTCTTGGGTGAAAAGGCAGACCGCTTCACTTCCCAGGGCCTGAGAGGTGGTTTGTAATGAAAGCGGCTCCTGAACCCATTTCAGGGAGTGATGCCGTGGGGCCTCTTTCTCTAAGAATTCCTTTTCGTAAGGGCGGGCACTGAAGATGGTGACTTGCATACGATTCTGGTTAAGTTATAGAAGTTGGAAGAAGTCTTTTCTAGCGGGGCGGTAGGGGTTGTTAACAACTCCGTTTTAGTGGGCTTTTGACGAAATCATGCCCTAAACGAGATCTGTCTAATGGTTTATTTCTGACTTTAGGTACCCTCAGGGTAAAAACTTCCCCTGGCTGCTAAAAGCTATGCAAAAGTAAAATCCTGTGAAAAGAAGGAAATGAGGAAAACCTAAACCAGAGATGACCTTTGTCATCGGCCTAGAGGCAGGGTTGGCCCAGTTAATTGTGAGAAGTATCGTTAATCTTGCTTCTGAATGTTGGTAAACCTATGATGATTTCATTCCTGCAAGCCTTTTTTATCGCTACTTTTAGCGGCAGGCTACCTGTAGTGAAAATATTTAAAACTTTATTCCTATTACGAAGGTAGGTGTTTTAGTGGTTTTTATACTAGGTTGTACTCAGTATTTGTTTATAGATCATAAAATGGTTAGTATTAATACTTGGTGTTTTCTGTTTTTGTTACCCTCCAACCGGGGGCGGTAGCTCAACCCAAGCCACCAGGACCTACTTCATGACTCTACAGTTAGCACGTCTTTTACTTTATGGGAAATTACAGCAAGTGGTATCATCCGTATACCATCAATGAGAAGTACAGTGAGCGGGTGGCTTACTTCAGTATGGAATTCGGCATTCATCAGGCCCTGAAAATCTACTCCGGCGGACTGGGGTACTTGGCCGGCTCCCACATGCGCAGTGCCTATGAACTTCGGCAGAACATGATTGGCATTGGCATCTTGTGGCGCTACGGGTACTATGACCAGATGCGCAACGATGACCAGTTCATGGGGGTGCAGTTCCAGAAGAAATACTACACGTTCCTGGAAGACACCGGCATCATGGTGCAGGTGACCATCCACAACAACCCGGTTTGGGTAAAAGCGCTGGTATTGCCCGCCGAGACCTTCGGAACGGTGCCCATGTACTTCCTTACCACCGATATCCCTCAGAACGATTACCTGAGCCGCACCATCACCCACCGTTTGTATGACCAGGAACTGCCCACCCGCATCGCCCAGAGCATTGTGCTGGGAATCGGCGGAGCCAAGGTGGTGGAGGCATTAGGCGGAGCGGCTACTTACCACATGAACGAAGCCCACGCGTTGCCCCTGGTCTTTCATCTCTTTGACAAATACCGCGACCTGCACGAGGTGAAAAAGCGCATGGCGTTCACCACCCACACCCCTGAGAAAGCCGGGAACGAGGAACACGACGTGGAACTGCTTGCCAAGATGTCCTTCTTCGGGCCGTTACCGGTAGAGGAGGCAAGACGAATTTCGGGCACTTACGGGGCTAGCCTCAACTATACCCTTACCGCCCTGCGGATGTCCAAAATGGCCAACGGGGTCTCCAAACTGCACGGCGAGGTTTCTCGCGAAATGTGGTACGGCAACGAAGGGGTCTGCGAGATAAAGTCTATTACCAACGCCCAAAACGTCACGTATTGGCAAAACACCCAGTTGCGCCAGGCCCTGGACACAAACGACGATGAACGCCTGGTGCAGCTCAAGGCCGAGATGAAAAAGCCGCTCTTTGACCTGGTGGCCGACCAAACCGGAAAACTTTTCAAGAGCGATGTCCTGACTATTGTGTGGGCCCGCCGTTTTGCCGCCTACAAACGTGCCGATCTGCTGCTGTATGACCTGCACCGCTTTTTTGAGCTGGTGAACCGCGAAGGGCAGCCCGTGCAGGTAATCTGGGCCGGAAAACCCTATCCGTTTGATTATGGGGCCATCAGTATCTTCAATAAACTGATTGAGGTCTCGCACCAGAAGAAAAACGTGGCCGTGCTCACCGGCTACGAGCTGGACCTTTCGGCGAAACTGAAACAAGGCGCCGATATCTGGTTGAATACGCCGCGTAGGCCACGGGAAGCTTCCGGGACCAGTGGCATGACCGCTGCCATGAACGGGGCCATCAATTTCTCGGTACAAGACGGCTGGATTCCCGAGTTCGGGAAGCACGGCGAGAACAGCTTCCTGTTCCCCATCGTGGACACCACCCTCCCAGATTATGAGCAGGATCAGATAGACTACGCCAACATGATGCACATCCTGGAAACCGAAGTCATTCCGGCCTATTACCTTGACCGCAAGAAGTGGGTCTCCATCATGAAGCAAAGCATGCGTGATGTCACGGCCTATTTTGGTTCTGAGCGCATGGCCGATGAATATTACCGCCTCATGTACCAGGATGGCAAATAAGACCTGATCTAAAGGGTTTCATTAAATTAAAGGCGCTGGGGAAGGTTCTCTTCCCCGGCGCTTTTTCATTTTCTAGAAGAATAAGAAAGTTGCTTCCTCGCGGTCCAGGTTCTAGGGCCAAAAGATGGGGGAGGGGCTGCTTGCTGTTTTTGCCTCGTTTTCTGGAAACAAGGTGAAAACACCCGTCCTGGTCTAATTCAAACGCGTAAAAAGAAGCTGGTTTCACAGAGGGAACTGGAAAAAGCGGGCTTTCTCCGGGATTGCCCCTTCCAGAAGCGTACCTTTGCCCTCTTTGGCTTTTTCTTATGACGCGTAAAAAATATTTCCTGATTATCTTGATTCTGGGTTCCCTCTCCACTATCAGTCCCTTCTCCATTGACATGTACCTGCCGGGCTTTCCGGCCATTGCCGAAGACCTGAATACCACCATTTCCAAAGTCCAGCTTTCGTTAACCGCTTACCTGATCGGGATTTCTGCCGGTCAGTTGCTGTACGGCCCGCTGCTGGACCGTTTCGGGCGGAAGTATCCGCTGTACGTGGGTTTGGGTGTCTACATAGCGGCTTCCTTCGGCTGCGCCATCTCCACGTCCCCAGATATGCTCATCACCATGCGTTTCCTGCAGGCCCTGGGCGGATGTGCGGGCATGGTGGCTGCCCAGGCCCTGGTGCGGGACCTTTTTCCGGTAACCGAGACTGCCAAAGTGTTTTCCTGGCTTATTCTGGTGATTGCCGTGTCTCCTATGATTGCCCCAACGGTGGGCGGGTACATGACCGCCGCCTTCGGATGGCATTCTGTGTTCGTGGCGTTGGCAGCCATCACCTTCCTGATTCTGGTGGCGATATTTTTCGCCTTACCCGAAGGCAAGCAGCCTGATCCTTCCATGTCCCTGAAACCAAAGGCGGTTTTGAGTAACTTCTTAGCCGTATTGCGGAACCCCCAGTTTTTGGTGTATACGCTGGTGGGAGGCATTGCTTCGGCTGCCCCGTTTGGGTACATTTCGGGCTCCCCAGATGTGTTCATGAACATCTACAAAGTAAGCGAACAGGAGTACGGCTGGATCTTCGCCATTCTGTCGGTGGCCATGATTGGGTCTCCGCAGTTCAACCATATCCTGTTGCGTAAACTCAGAAGCGATCAGATCATCAAGATGGGGTTGCTCTATCAAACCCTAGTGGGGACGTTGATGGTGCTGGGGGTGTATGCCGGCTGGTACGACAAGACCGGCCTCATTGTGGTGTTGTTTTTGTTCCTACTCGGGCAGGGATTAACAGCACCAAATGCTTCCGCGCTGTCATTGGCTCCTTTCTCCAAGTTTGCGGGAAGTGCCTCCGCCTTAGGAGGAAGTTTCCGGATGGGGATCGGGGCGTTGGTGTCCGGGGCCGTGAGTTTGCTGCACAACGGAACAGCCTTACCCATGGTGGCCGTTATGACTTCCTGTACGGTCCTGGGAATCCTGATCTACTTTTTTGGGCAGGGCAGCGCCGCCAACTACCGCACCGCTGAATTAAAAGGCGCGGTTCCAGAACTTTAGTTTTTCTAAGAAACAGAGTCGCCCGTTTAGGGTCATTTATTGGAAAATGACCCCTAAACGGGCGACTCGTTTTCAGGCTAGGCTGTGAGAAAGAACCAGGTGAGGCGTAGGTTTACTTACCTGCCTAGGCTAACCTGTTTTGTCGAAGTGTTGAGTAAAGTCTTGACCTGAGATAGAAGAATGGCCTCTGTGGAAGAAGTGACATTTACCAAATGGAAAGCCGGTTCTCCTTGGGCCATGCGCCACCGCCAATCTGTTTGCGAAATGGTTTGATGTTGCCCATTGTCCATCCACCAGGCGGTGTGCAGTTGGTCTTTGCCTTTCTCCAGAATTCCGGTGAAAATTACTTTTCCCTCAATCTCCGTCTCAGCCACATTCTTGAACCGATACCCGCTTCCTTCCCAGCAAATCATGGGATGGTGCTCCGTAGAGTAGAAAGCCCTTACGGGTTTCATGTAAACCAAGGCCTGCACATTAGTAAGTTTGGTAACCCCATCCAGAAGAACCGTTTTCTCAAACCCCGGTAGGGTCAACTCGGTGGCTAGTTGAGGGGCTTTCCGGTCGGTTTGGACCAGATATCCCACGCCGGTAAGGCAGACAAGGACCATCAGGTGGAGAGTTAATGTTCCTTTAGAAAGGCTTTTCTGATTTAAGGCTTCTTTGGTGAAATCAGCCTTTAAACGTATTCGGGAATGGATGTACCTGGCCAGGAAGAAAAACGGAACCAGGGCATACAGCACGAGGCAGACCAGCCCAACGGCATCGTGCATAAAATCCTCCGGACCGATCCTAAGTAAAACCAGCACTAGAATCCGGAGGAGGTTTGATACCAGGTTCAGGAAAAGCATACCTGTTAAAAGGGCGGCGAGCATCCAGAGTTTCCAGGGCTTCTGCTGCGTTCTGTGCAGGTGCGCCAGCAGGAATATGCCGATCATAAACGAGAACGACAGCATGTGGAGGCCGGCGCAGGCCGGGTCAACGGAAAACTCCTCGCCGTCCAGGAGGATGAGGTTCCCGACTGCCTCGGCTGAGGTGTACCCCAAACCTAGGAGACCTGCCGCAGCTTTGGTGAGTTGTAGGCGCAAAGGGAAACTAAGGATTTCGGAGACATACCTGAAAATAGGCGAGGCTACGGCCAGCATCAGGAGCGCATATCCCCCAGATCTCCCCAACGCAGATTGCAGGAAAAACCAGAAGGCCAGCAGCAGGCCGAAAAAGTAAATAGTCGTGATCTTGAAATAGGCCGCCAAAGTCAGCAGACAAATCATCCCGATCATTACTAAAAAGGAGGGCTTTCGTTTGGCTGATGGCAGGGTGATAAAGGGCAATAAGGCCAACCCCAGAATCCACTGTGGGTCCCAGAGCAGGTACTGGCGCAGGAAAAATCCTGCTACCAGTACATACCCAATTCCCAGGGCCAAAGCCGGCTTTAAGGCTGTTTTCCGGAAAGAACCCCCAAAAGGGAAGCTAGCAGCGGCGCTCATGATAACAAACGAGGTTTCAAAACCGAAAAGGACACAACCAGAATCACCAGGAAGATGAGTGCCCATTCATGTGGTTCAGGAACGGCCCCAGATGATTTCACAATGGCATTCCCCAGGCTATCTTTGCTTTCCCCAATCCCGAAACGCTTATAATCTTCTTGGGTCTCCAACACGACCAAACTGGACAGCGGGCTTACCACGTTAGCCTGCGTGGCTTCTTCAATCAGGTTCTCTTCCAGGTAAGTCTTCTCAAAATACTTCGGCCCGATCTGCTGTAACAGGTGGTTGTAGGCGAACAGCCGCATTAAATGGTCAGGGCCTTTGGTAGTAGAATCAGGGGAACCTGACCGCGTAATCTTCACCCCGGCTTCGCTCAGAAGGATAGAGTTTGGATCAGAAGGTGTTTGAAGGAACTGGTTCTTCTTGAGCAGGTGGCTTAGTTTCTCAAGGGATCCTTGATCATAGTGCACAAGGCTCAGCTCTTTTATAGTTTTGACATAAGGCGAAACCGTGTTGCCCAAGTGAAAGAAGCGGATAGGCTGGTGGTTTACGGCTGTTTTCGCGAAATCATCTGAGAAACGGCTGCCTTTCAGATCACTTAAATTTGGGGAATTTGGCGTGCCTTTACTGATGATCAGGGCTTGAGCAGGGTCTTTGACGAGGTGCAGGGGAAACAGGGAGTAGTTCAACTGGCTTCCTTCCTGGAAAATCTCTGCCCGGTTCTCCTCGGTCAATTTTGTCATGGCTCCGCCCGAGAAAGCATACACGCTTGCTTTCTTTGCTTCAGCCCAAACGGTGGTGAACTCTTCTTCGGTCCAGGCTTTGTTCAGGTCCAGGTAAATGCGGGTGGGGGAGAAGGAGGTAAACGTAGGAGTGTACGCCTGCATCTGGTAAGACCTTCCGGCAAAGGAGAAACTTCGGGAGCTAATGGCTGGGGCCGATATCCTGAATGCCCAGTCTGGTTCGTAGTCCCCGAAGCGCTCGTACCGGTTTCGGGAGGTTTTCTGGAATTCATCGGGTAATTGGATCTTGGAGGCTTCGTCCTCTACCCTGATGACGGCGGTTTCTGCGGCGTTTTTCACCGATGGTCCGTCAAAGGAAATGCTTTCGTACACTAGTTGGCCGTTATCCTGGCGCAGGGGAGAAGTGATGCCAATCTTGAACTGGCGGCTTTTCTGGGGCGTGCAAGGGAATACCCGAACACTCACGGTATTTCCTTCCTGCCAATGAACCACCGATGGATCCCTTGCCTCCACGCCCACAATGGTTTTGTAGGCTTTCTCGGCTTTGCTTTGGGTGGTGAGATAGCCTTTTTCTTCTTTTTCGTTAATCCATAGGGAAAGGGAGGTGACTACGCTGCCTTCCGGTAAATGGAAGGTGTAAATGGCCTCTTCTTGTTCCCATCCATTGGGCCGGTGATTGCTGATCGTCAGGATTTTTTCTGTGTAGCTGAAGCGGAACTGGGGGTACACCTGGGCGTGCGTGATGACATTGCTGGTAGTGAGGTGATCGCCGGACCAAAGGCGTTCCTGGGCGGCATGGCGAGCGTCAAACCTACTCTCCATGATTTTCACTCTTTCCTCTTGGCTCAACTGGGTTTTCCCGAAAATACGGGTGGCCAGCACCACCAGCGGGTCATGGCGCTGCAACTCTTCAAACCTGCGCTCGGGCGTGCCAAATGCTTCAAAAGACTCAGAGGCTGCCTGGTACACCAGATCGGTCTGCACGATGCGTTCAAAGATGGGCGTATGGGGAACCTGCTGGCTCAGCGCCACCCAACGTGGAAGATCCTGATGGTCCTGCACCTGATAGGAATTCAGAATCCGGTTGATTTTGTCGTGTCCCGCTTGCCAAAGGCTCAGGTACACCAGCGTAAACAGCATCGGCACCAGAATACCCACCACAAAAGTGCGTTCCACCGCAGGGTCTTCCTGTTTCATCCGCTTGGCTACTACCAACAGGCAGCCCACCGCGCTTAGGGGAACAAAGAGGTGAAGCCCTAGGCCAATGGCCAGAGCACCTATCAGGCCCATCCAGTAGAAAGGAGCCAGGTAAACGGCGAAATACCCCAGCAGCACCACGCCGGTGCCCAGCAGAAACACCATCACCAACTGCAGCACCCTGGGCAGGAAGAACCGGAAAGCGTACGCGATCATGGCCATAGAAACCAGGATTAGCCAACCCGTGAACCAATCTACCGAAGGCTGGAAAATCTGCATTTCCTTATTCAGGGAAAAACAACTGATCAGGCCCAGCACCAGGAATAACATGAGATGGTCCAGAAAATGGAGCGGGCTCTTAAACCTGAAAAGCTTTTGAATGAGCAAGGCGATAAAGTACCCCGCAGCCAGCAGATAGTTGAACAGGAAAAGGGATTCTGCCTTGGTACCGGTGTCTAAAAGCCGCCATTCCTGGAAAAGGAAAAGCCCATAAGAAAGGAGAATACAGATGAGACCGGCCTTAAGGAGCGGTTTAGGGGCTACCCGTTGAGGAAGTGCCACATGAGTTTGTTGTTTTAAAGTACTTTGTAGTTCAAAGTTCATGGATAAAAAAATTTGGTTAGGGGTTTGGTTTATGATTTACAATAAGGTTTTCCAGTGCATCGAGGTGCAGTTGGAAGGCGTGTTTTCCGTTTTGAGTGAGGGCATAGGTGGTATTGGGTTTTCGATCTAAAAATTGTTTGTCTACCCGCAGGTAAGTTGCTTCTTCCAGTGCCCGTAGGTGACTGGCCAGGTTTCCGTCGGTGAGGTGCAGGGTTTCCTTTAGTTTGGAGAACTCTACTTTCTCCTGGACCATCAGCACAGACATAATCCCCAGCCGCGCCTTGCTTTCAAAGGCTTTGTTGATATAATCCAGATAGTTCTTCACGTGTCCATTTATTCCTTCCGTTCATATTTGACATACATGATGGTGCCGTACAAGATGTGCAACAGCCCGAACCCAATGGTCCAGGAAAGCAGGCCGTACCCTATAAAGAAACAGGCCAGTAACCCCAACCCGATCTCGGAAAGCCCTAGGAACCGGAGGTCCCGCAGGGTGTATTTGCTGGCATTGAGCAAAGCCAATCCGTAGAAGATAAGCATGGCGGGGGCAATGAGGTAAATGAGTCCGTGGAAAAGCAGGGCGCCGCAGAAAATTCCTCCGGCCGCCAGCGGGATGGATAGGTTGATCACCAATCTTCTTGCCTGGTTGTCCCAGATGGTTTGGCGGTTTTGCCGGGCTTTGCGCCTGGTAAAGTAAATGCCGGAGCCAAGGGCCAACACCAACACCACGGCCGCAACCGTACCCAGAAACCTGATGGTATCCCAATTAGGGGCTGTTTTATAGAACGAGCGCGAAATCAGGTAATGGTCCCCCAGGTACCACTTCACCACCCCGGCACCCAGCAAGGCAAACACCCCAGCAGATACGCCCGACAAACCACTTAACGAAATAAAGCGGGAGGACCGGTCCATGATGTTCCTGATTTCCTTGAGGTTTTCCCGGTGTTGTAGATGTGTGCTCATTGTTTAAAGTACTTTGAGTTTCAAAGTTAGTGGTACTCAGGAGATCCGCAAGAAGTTTTAAAAATTTATTTCAGCATAGGAAAGAAGACCCTGTACACCATCAGCCTAACCTGAGGATGGAAAAGGGGAGCTGTTCCGAAAGGGTTGGCTTCCCAAGCCGTTTTAAGTTGGTTTTCCTGGAAAGAGGCTAGAAATGAAATGCTTAGAAATGAATAGAATAAGAATAGTTTTATTCCCAAAAGGTAATCCTTCAAGAGGTTCTCCATCCAGGGAGGAAGTAGGCAAAAAAAGGTAATTGGTTAGTAAGTAGCACATTGCTTCAGCAGGTTCTGCCACTATTTAGAATGTAACATTTTAGTCTTATTTTTAGGAAAACAAACTAAAAACAGGACAGTCGTCTGTCAACAATCAGCATTTGATTCTCTAGAAAGTTATGATGGCACCTGTGGGTACCCCTTTCCCTTGTCCTTCCTGTAATATCCCCCTTGTCTTCAGAACCGAGTTATCTTTGTCTCAGGTTTGTCCTGCCTGCCGGGCTATTGTGCGCAAAGCCGCAGTAGAGGGAGCCGCCCTCCAGAAAGCCCTTCCCATGAAAGAGGTGTTAAGCATCCTACAAGTGGGGAGTACGGGCGTGTTTAAAGAACAAGCCTTTGAGGTGATTGGCCGCATTCAGTATTTCTTTACCGAAGGTTACCGAAACCATTGGTTCCTCTTGTTTAAAGATGGGAAGACAAGGTGGCTGGGAGATTGGGCGGGTAACTACAGCCTTTTTCAGGAATCAAGCTACACTGGTTTAGCCCCGGTGTTTGGGTTGGCCATTGGCGAGAACCTCAGATTGATGGATATTCCCCTGGAATTAGAAACCATTGACAAGGTGATAAATATCTATTGGGAAGGTGAGGTGCCCGAGCAGGGCCTCCAGGAACAGGGTTTTACTTCCCTGGAATTGTTCCGGACCGATGGTCAGATGGGCATTGTGCATGCCATTAACTCCCAAACGCCTCATGCCTACCTAGGCTGGTATGTTGATTTAAATGATTTGTCTCTTCAAGGAACCCGGGTACACCATGAATGGCTTTGAGGTGAAAGAGAAAAGCATCCTTCCCGCGCAGCCGTTGGAGGTGATTTGCCCCCAGTGCAAAAATTCCATTGCCCTTTTTACATTTGCCCAAGCCAAAAGCGTGGTCTGCAAGCGGTGTTCGTATCTGTCTGAGGTGCAGGACGGTAAGTTGGTACCCATTCAGGAGGTAGATAAGGAAAAAAGAGACCCGTTGTTGCCTATCGGGAGCGAGGGAAGGATCCAAGGCGTGTTGTATATGGTCGTTGGGTTCTTGGTGTATAAAGAGCAGAATCTAAAATACCGCTGGCGGGAGTACGTGCTCTTTAATCCGGTGCACGGGTATTCTTTTCTTTCTGAGTATGACGGGCACTGGACCTTCTTCCGGTTTATTTCTGATTTCTCCATCGGGGCCAAAAGAACGCTTCCGGCTTTGTACTACATGGATCGGGAGTTCAAACTTTATAATAAATACCGGTCCCAGGTCCTGTCTGCGCGAGGAGAGTTCTTCTGGCACATCACCAAAGACAACAGCCAGCATCTGGAATATATAGCCCCCCCTACATGGTCACCCTTGCCGTGAACAAAACCGAGCAGAGTTGGATGCTGGGAGAACACATAGAGCCTGAGGAGGTGAAACAAGCTTTCGCGCTCCAGGGGCATATGCCCGACCGGATAGATGTAGGGGCGGTAGAAACCTTCTCGCAGAACTTCTCTTTTAAATATATTGCCACCATGGCGGGTTGGGCCGCGGGTATTCTGCTGTTGATTCAGGTATTGCTGTCTACTTTCCACCAGAACAAGGTGCTGCTAGACAAAACCTTTACCCTTACCGAAGAGGCAGGAAAAGGGACCTTAATGCCTTTACCCGGCCCAACCATAGACATAGGTTCTTCTTTCCTGGGCTCCACCAACCTGCAGGTATTCCTTCGGGCACCCGTCACCAACACCTGGTTTGCGACAGGAATTTCGCTGTTGAACGTGAAAACGGGCCGCGAATACTTTGTAGAGGTAGGGGTGGAGTTTTACAGCGGATATGAAGGCGGCGAACGCTGGACCGAGGGGAGCCCCGGCACTGATCAAATCCTTTCCTCCATTCCCAGCGGAACTTACCAGGTGTACCTGCAACCTTCCCGCGAGGCTCTAGCCTTAGGGGCCAGTCTGCCAGAAACCTTTGACCTGATGTTGGTGCAGGATGTGCCTATCTGGTCTAACTTCTGGATTGCTTTGTTGCTCCTGGCGGCGGTGCCGCTGGTGCAGGGCATCAGGCACTACAACTTTGAAAAGAGCCGCTGGATGAACAGCGATTATTCACCTTATGAACAGGAGTAAGTTCGCATGCAGAAATACATAAAACAGATATTCATCGGCTACCTGGTTGTCGTGGTGGGATACTTTGCCTACGCCGGACTCACCGGCACCCGGTTCCTGGGCGATGACAAAGAGGAATCAGAGGCAGGCTCTGGTTCACGCAGTTCCTCCGGCGGATACAGAAGACATACCTTTTACCACAAATAAACCTATGGAATCACTCATCAACTACAAACTGGTTACCGCGTCTCTGCTGTACTCCTTTATTGGAATCGCCGTTTTGTTTTTTACTTTCTGGCTGCTGGAGAAAGTAACCCCTGAAAACCTCTGGAAGGAGATTCTGGAAAAGCAGAACATGGCGTTGGCAACCGTATTTGCGGCCTTCATCATCGCCATTGCCATCATCATTGGGGCATCGGTTCACGGGTAAGAAGGAGGCTGCATGCGAATAAACGTACAGGTGTTGCTGCTCTTCTCAGTATTTGTGGTGGCAACATGCGGGTTGGTTTATGAGTTGGTAGCGGGTACGTTGGCCAGTTATCTCCTAGGAGATTCTGTCACGCAGTTCTCCACTATCATAGGGGTGTACCTCTTTTCCATGGGCATTGGGAGTTATCTCTCCCGATACTTCAACCGGAACCTCATTGCCTGGTTTATTCAGGTAGAAGTGCTTGTGGCGGTGGTAGGCGGGTTCAGTTCTACCATCCTGTCTCTGCTGTTTGATAGGGTGGCCTCCTTCCAGATCGTGCTTTATATGCTGGTTTCGCTCACCGGTATTTTGGTGGGGCTGGAAATCCCGCTTATCATGCGCATTCTGGAGGACCGTTTTGAGTTCAAGGAACTGGTCTCCAAAGTGTTCACCTTTGACTACATTGGGGCACTGCTGGCCTCGGTGATTTTCCCCCTGCTTCTGGTGCCGCACTTGGGCTTACTGCGTACCTCCTTTTTCTTTGGCTTGCTGAATGCCGGAGTGGCCCTATGGTTGTGCTTCTACTTCAGCAAAGAAGTTAAATGGATTCATTTTCTACGGATTTCCTGTGCCGCGGCTATTATATCGCTGGTAGCGGGGTTTGTCTTGAGTGACCGCATTCTGGCCTTTACCGAAAGCCTTTCCTACGCCGATAAAATCATCTATTCGGTGCAGTCACCTTATCAGAAAATCGTCCTGACCAAAAACGACCGGGAGTTTCGGCTCTTTCTGAACGGCAACCTCCAGTTCAGCAGCGCTGATGAATACCGGTACCACGAGGCGCTGGTCCATCCGGGCCTTAACTCGGTGCCGAACCCTAAAAAAGTGCTGGTGCTGGGCGGGGGTGACGGGTTGGCCGTGCGGGAAATTCTCCGATATCCAAACATCCAGAAGGTAGTGCTGGTTGATCTGGACAAGGCTGTGACGAAGCTTTTTGCCAGCCATGAAGTCCTCAAAAAGCTGAACCAGCAGGCTTTGCTTTCCAGAAAGGTGCAAATCATCAACACCGATGCCTTCCAATGGCTGAAAACCAGCAAAGAGCAGTTTGACTTCGTGGTGATTGATTTTCCAGACCCAGCTAACTACGCCATCGGGAAGCTGTACTCCAACACCTTCTATAAAGTCCTTCGGCAGGCTATTGCGCCCGGGGGCGCAGCGGTTATTCAGGCTACCTCTCCCTTTGTGGCGCCCAACGCGTATTGGTGCGTGGTAAACACCCTGACCAGTTGTGGATTTGCCACGCTCCCGTACCACGCCCACGTGCCTTCCTTCGGGGACTGGGGCTTTGTGCTCGCCTCCCCCGATAAGCAAGTGCAGGTCAACGGCCAATTCCTTCCCCAGTTACGGTATCTGGACAAAGCCACGTTTGAGCAAATGCGCATCTTTCCCAAGGATATGCCGGCCCGCCAAACCGAGGTCAACAAGTTAAACAACCAGGCCCTCGTTCGCTATTTCGAAGACGAATGGGCACACTATATCAATTAAATGGAGCGTGAGGAGAGAAGACGGTTCCTGAAGCAGAGTGCCCTCGCTTTGGGCGGTTTGGCCTTGGCGGGAACAGGCTTGCCGGGTTGTGGTCCAGATGAAAAGAAGCCGGCAGCAGGCCGGTTGTTTGGCCCATCCTTTAAAGCAGGTCATTTACTGAGAACCGGTATAAAGACGGTGCCCACCAAAACGGAGGAGGTAGACATAGTGGTCATAGGGGGTGGAGTTTCAGGGTTGTCGGCAGCTCGATGGTTGCAAAAGAACTCCCCTGCCAGAGTTTGCCTTCTGGAACTGGAAGACCGAACCGGCGGCAATAGCCAGTCGGGGAAGAACGCGCATTCGGCTTTTCCATGGGGAGCGCATTACCTTCCTCTGCCCAATAATACCAACACCCACCTGCTGGATTTTCTAGAGGAGGCGAAGGTGATTACCGGCTACGATGCCGCGGGACTTCCCCTGTACAATGAATATCACCTTTGTTTCGATCCGGAAGAACGCCTTTTCATCAACGGTTACTGGCAGGAAGGATTGGTCCCTAACTGGAGCGTTCCTCTACAAGACCTTCAGCAGATTGACCGGTTCCTGTTGCTGATGGAGGAAATGAAGCAGGCTAAGGGAGAAGATGGGCGCTTTGCCTTTGACATCCCGCTGGAGAATTCCTCGGTAGAGGCCCGGTTTCGGGACCTTGACCAGATTACCATGCAAGAGTGGCTGCAAAAGCAACAATTGACTTCTCCTTATCTGCGCTGGTACGTGGAATATTGCTGCCTGGATGATTTTGGCGGAACCCTGGAACAGACTTCCGCCTGGGCAGCCATCCATTATTTTGCCGCCCGCCGGTCCCAAGCTGCCAATTCAGATTCCCATCGGGTACTCACCTGGCCCCAAGGAAACCATTGGCTGGCCGAGCGCCTGCGCGAACAAGCAGGCCCCGATCTAAGGACAGGTTCTTTGGTGTATAACCTTAAATTGGCAGATGATAAAGTCATTATTGATTACCTTGAATTAGCCACCAATTCGGCTACCCGGCTAATGGCGCGGAAATGCGTAGTCGCAACTCCTCAGTTTGTAGCGGAAAGGCTTCTGGCCAAAATACCCGCACCCAAACAGGTAAACAGTAGAAATTTCACCTATGCCCCTTGGGCGGTGGCAAACCTTACGTTAAAGCAAATTCCGGCAGGTAAAGGATCCCCTGTAAGCTGGGACAATGTTATCTATGGCAGCCGATCTCTGGGGTATGTGAATGCCCAGCAGCAGAGTTTGACAGGCTTCCTAGAAAAACAGGTGATTACCTTTTATTATCCCATTCCAGATACTACGCCAGCCTCCCGGCAATGGGTATTCACCAGAAAACAGGAAGAATGGGCCGAAATAGTGTTGCAGGAACTGGAGAAAGCGCACCCTTCTATCCGGAAGGAAGTGGAGCAGTTGGATGTCTGGGTTTGGGGCCACGGCATGATCAAACCCACTCCGGGGTTTATCTGGGGACCCGATCGCCAAAATGCCGCCCGATCCATTGAGGATAAAATTTACTTCGCCCATTCAGACCTAAGCGGGATTTCCATTTTTGAGGAGGCGTTCTACCAGGGCATCAAAGCGGCCCAACAGATTCTAACTACTTAAGTGAAAATGCGCCAAAAACAGCCATGGCTCCACTCAGCTTGGGTAGACATTCTGTTTATCCTGTCGCCGCCTTTTTTGTGTCTGCTGGCCATCCTGCTTTTCCCAGATTTCTTTCTGCAACACGTGAAAAGCCTGCCAGTACCCGCCTGGGTCCTGTTGATTCTCCTGATTGACGTGGGCCACGTGTACAGCACCCTTTTTAGAACCTATTTTGAAAAAGAAGCCCTAAAACAAAAAGGCAGACTGCTGCTTTGGACTCCGGTTGGGGCATGGCTAGCCGGAATATTCCTGTATTCCCTGGGCGATGGAATTTTCTGGCGCGTGTTGGCCTACCTGGCGGTATATCATTTCGTGCGGCAGCAATACGGCTTCATGCGATTGTATTCCCGCAAGGAGCAGCGACCTACTTGGGAGCATCAACTGGATACATTCTGCGTGTATGCCGCCACTTTGCTGCCGCTACTGTACTGGCACCTGGAAGGAAACCGTAATTTCAACTGGTTTATAGAAGATGATTTCCTAACCCTAAATTTACCTCAGGTAACCCCCTGGATTGCTTTTCTGAACGTCAGCCTTTTTGCAGGCTACCTGCTGAAGGAAGCCTGGGTTTTCTGGCAAACCAAACGTTGGAACCTGCCCAGGAACCTGGTCATTACCGGAACCTTCCTGGTCTGGTACATTGGCATCGTTCATTATAACGGCGACCTGATCTTTACTACTTTCAACGTGGTTTCCCATGGTATTCCTTATCTGGCTTTGGTCTGGATTTCCAGAAAGAAGCCTCAAAACACGCCCGGAAACCACGCGCCACTTACCTGGCGGCAAAGACTCTCCCTGGGCCTGGCAGGAGTGGTTTTCTTTGTTGGTCTGTTAATAGTGCTGGCCTATGTGGAGGAAGGACTTTGGGATGCCTTGGTTTGGCGGGAGCATCCGCAGGTATTCGCCTCCTTTCAGGGATTATCGGCGGTAAACGATCAACTGCTGCTTTCCTTGGTGGTTCCTTTGCTGGCGCTTCCGCAGATGACGCATTATATTCTGGACGGCTTCATCTGGAAAACCTCTTCCCCAAGGAAAGCCCATTTGATCACGCATTCCGTCTGAATTGACTCCGTTTTTAACCCGGTTTTGTCAAAATACCCTTAAAGCAGAAAACCCACCAACGGGAAATAAGGCATTTACAACAAACTCTGAACCTGAGATAATTCCGATCTTCTGTTAGGTGGAAGATCTGACTTCCCTTCCATATGCCTTGATTGTTTACCTTTGTCAAGCCCAACCATCCGTTACCTGACCTATGAAAATCCTGCTCATTGAAGACGAACCCAAAGTAAGTGCTTTCATCAAGAAAGGATTAGAGGAGCAGATGTATGAGGTGGAGCAGGCGTATGACGGTTTCTATGGTGCCAAGCTCGCTACCGAAAACGAGTACGCGCTGGTGATTCTGGACGTCATCCTACCTAGAATGAATGGGGTGGAGGTATGCAAGCTCATTCGGCAGCAAAGTTTGACGGTGCCCATTCTCATGCTGACGGCCCTGGGCAGCACTGATGACAAAATCCTGGGCCTGGACTCCGGCGCCGATGATTACCTGGTGAAGCCCTTCGAGTTTCAGGAACTGCTGGCGCGTATCAGGGCTTTGACCCGGAGAGCCCAGGAAAGCGTGGGCACCGAGGTGCTGAAAATTGCCGACCTTGAAATGGATGTGCAGAAGAAAACCGTCTTCCGTAAGGGCACACCCATCTCGTTAACGGCCCGGGAGTTCGCCTTGCTTCAGTACCTGCTGCGCAACAAAGAACGGGTGGTCTCGCGGGTAGACATCATTGAGCAGGTCTGGGAAACTTCCTTTGATACCGGCAGTAACGTGATTGACGTGTACATCAACTTCCTGCGCAAAAAGATAGACAAAGACTTTACCCCCAAACTGATTCATACGCTGGTAGGCATGGGGTACGTGATGAAGGAGATGGAAGAGAAATGAAAATAAAAACCAAACTCACGCTTCAGTTCACCGCCATTTTCACCGGCATCTTGCTGTTGTTCTCGGTGTCTGTGTACTACTTCAGCGCGCTGTACCGCAAAAACGATTTCTACGGCCGTATTCTCAACCGCGCCTACGCCACTGCCCACTACGTCTTAGACGCTGACACCGTCAGTCAGCAACAGCACGCCCTGGACCAGCGGCTTTATTTCCAGATGCTTCCCCGCGAGGTAGTGAAAGTGTATAATCAGGACCACCAGCTAATTTTCAGCGAGGGGGAAGATACCATGAACGTGCCGCTCCACGTTTTGCAGCAGTTGAACCAGCAAGGGGAAGTACGCCTGGATCAGGGTGACCGACAGGTAGTGGGTATTCGGTATCTGCACCGAGGGCAGTACAATTACGTTTTGGCCTCGTCCATAGACTTATACAACCTGAACAAGCTGCAGCACCTGCGCACGCTGCTATTGACAGGATTTGTGATGGCCCTGGCTACGGTGGTGCTGTGCGGAATGGCCTTCTCACGGGCCGCACTTCGGCCTTTTCTGAAGGTGGTGTCAGAGGTAGAGAAAATCAAGGCATCAGATCTGCACCACCGCTTAAGCCAAGCCGAAGGCGAGGATGAAGTTGCCCAACTTGCCAAGACCTTCAACAACCTTTTAGACCGCCTGGAACGGGCCTTTGAGGTCCAGCGAACGTTTGTGTCAAACGCCTCGCATGAGCTGCGTACCCCGCTCACCGCCATGATAGGTGAGTTGCAGGTGGCCCTCATGAACAAACGCCAGCCCGAGGAATACGAGCGGGTGCTCAAATCTATTTTAGAAGACGCGCACTTATTGGCCCAGCTCTCCAACGGACTGCTACAGATGGTGCAGGCTAGTACAGATTCCTCCAAAGTGCAGATGGCAGACCTCCGGATGGATGAACTGGTGTGGCAGGCCTGTGCCGAGGCCCGCAAACGGCAGCCGCATATGAAAGTGGAAGTGGCCTTCGCGAACATGCCCGAAGATGAAAACGAATTGATGATCAAAGGAAACGAGGCCCTTTTGCTCATTGCCACGGTTAACGTACTGGAAAACGCCGCCAAGTTCTCGGGCAGCAATCCTTCCATCACCGCTTCCATTGAAGTGCAGCCCAGAGCCTTAAACTTACGGGTAAGTGACCAGGGCATCGGCATGGCCGAAGAAGACGTGCGCAAGGTGTTCGTTCCGTTTTTCAGGGCCGAGAGCGTGCGCGATATCTCTGGCCACGGCATTGGGTTGCCCCTTGCCGAGAAGATCATCAAACTACACCGGGGTTCCATTGCGGTTCACTCGCAACTAAACCAAGGCACCGAGGTCACCATTACGCTTCCCAAACTCTACGAAGTGTATAAGATCTGATCTTCTGATCCTTTTTACTTTCTTGAACAGGCATCGCCACGCTACCTTTGTTTTAAAGCCGATTTTAGAAAAACGGTTTAAAAGCTTGCGAATACGTTGAAAGATAAATGGGTGTGGGAATTAGTTGAAGGGTTTATATAAGGTGTTCCTTCCAAAACGGAACGCCCCATTTCCAATCCATTATCCGTTTTTGTTTCATCATTACCCAAAAGTGATCTGCCTTTGATTCTTTGTTTTGCACTCGATTTTGAGAAAACACCTTTAAGGCGTCCTCGATTCTAAAGCAGTTTCTTTAAAAACGAATTTTGATTTTAATCGAATTTTAATCTGGTTTTAATTCCACCTTAATACCCTCTTGTGACTTTTGTAGAATAGAAATCAATAACAAAGTAAAACCGTTGCCAGATTGGCAATGAACTGCAAAAGTAACAGCGTATGAAAGAAAGGGGTTTGTTTAGTACTGTGGGCAAGGATTTGTCTGCAGGGTTGGTGGTTTTTCTGGTGGCATTGCCGCTTTGCCTCGGGATTTCCCTTGCCTCCGGCGCACCTCTATTCGCAGGTTTGATCGCCGGGGTAATTGGTGGTTTGGTGGTGTCGTGGGCGAGTGGTTCGCAGTTGAGCGTGAGCGGCCCGGCCGCCGGTTTAACGGTGATTGTCATCAACGGGATTCAGACCTTGGGCAGTTTTGAAGTCTTTTTGCTGGCCGTGGTGCTCTGCGGGGTTTTCCAGATCATCCTGGGTTTCCTGAAAGCCGGTATTATTGGCTTGTACTTCCCCTCGTCGGTAATCAAAGGGATGTTGGCCGCCATCGGTCTTATCTTGATTCTGAAGCAGATCCCGCACTTCCTGGGGGCCGATGAGGATTTCCTGGGTGACCTGAACTTCCTTCAGTCAGATGGACGAAATACTTTTACGGAGATTGGATACGCGTTCAGTAATAAATTACAGGTTGGTTCTTTGATTGTGGGGGTTGTCTCACTGGCTATCCTGATTCTGTGGGAGCGTTCGTTTATCCAGCGTAATTCCATTCTGAAGCTGGTTCCTGGAGCCCTTATCGCGGTAATCGTGGCCATTGGCTTGAACCTGTTGTTCCAGAGTTCTTCCCCGGCCTTGGCCATCGCCGATTCGCACCTGGTGAACTTACCCGAAATCTCCGGCCCAGCCTCTCTGCTGAACGAGTTGCGTTTCCCAGATTGGGCAGCCATCACCAATTCGCAGGTTTGGGTTATTGGTATCACCCTTGCCATTGTGGCTAGCTTGGAGAGTTTGCTAAGCGTGGAAGCCGTAGATAAACTAGACCCGCACAAGCGCCGTACGCCTACAAACCGTGAGTTAAAAGCCCAGGGTATTGGTAACGTAATGAGTGGTTTAATTGGTGGTATTCCGCTTACCGCGGTGATAGTCCGCAGCTCGGCCAACGTGAACGCCGGTGGTGAATCTAAACTATCCAGCTTCTTCCACGGGGTGTTCCTGTTGCTCAGTATCCTGTTCCTGACCAACGTGTTAGGGCTGGTTCCTCTTGCTGCTCTGGCCGCCGTTCTTTTGATGGTAGGGTTCAAGCTCACCAAGCCGGTGCTTTACAAAACGCAGTGGAGATTGGGTATGGACCAGTTCCTGCCGTTCATCATCACCATTGTGGCTATCCTGTTCACCGACCTTCTGAAAGGTATTTCTATTGGTTTGGTGGTTGGAGTATTCTACATCCTGAAAGCCAACTATAAATCGCCTTACTTCTTCAAGCGCGAAAACCACGAAGGACAGGAGAAAATCCATATCAAACTGAGCGAGAACGTTTCTTTCCTGAACAAAGCCAGTGTAGCCCTTACCTTAGACCATCTGCCTGAGAATAGCGAGGTAATCATTGATGGTTCTCAGTCAACGTACATTGACTATGATGTGCTGGAAGCCATCCAGAATTTCAGAACCGTGGCGCACGAAAAAGATATTCGGTTAACCCTTCGGGACATACCATCTGTTAAAACAATTGGAATGCACTAATTTAATTTATATGAATGCTATAAATAATGATCCCTTGCACCCAGACATGGAGCGGATTTTAACCGGAAACCGCGAATGGGTAGAGAAAAAGAACCAGGAAGATCCAGAGTTCTTTGCACGTTCAGCCAAAGGCCAGGCCCCCAAATACCTGTTCATTGGATGTTCTGATAGCCGGGTGCCGGCCAGCCAGATTTCTGGTACCGGTCCGGGAGAAATGTTCGTGCACCGCAACATCGCCAACATGGTGGTGCATACAGACATCAACCTTTTGTCTGTGCTGCAATACGCGGTGGAGGTATTGAAAGTGAAACACGTGATGGTAGTAGGCCATTACGGTTGTGGTGGTGTGGCTGCTGCTATGAGCGACAAGCAGTTTGGCTTGATTGACAACTGGCTCACCAACATTAAAGACGTGATTCGCATCCATGAAGACGAGTTCACGTCCATCACAGATGATGAGCAGCGTTTCCGCCGGTTAGTGGAGTTGAACGTGATTGAGCAGGTGATCAACCTCTCAAAAACTTCCATTATCCAGAACGCTTTGAAAACCGATGAGCCGCCGCAACTGCATGGCCTGGTGTACGACATCCGGGAAGGTATCCTGAAAAACCTGGATGTGAAAGAGTACATGGTCAAAGGTTTTGAGCACATCTACGGCATGCAATAAGCTTGATTTTAGATTGATTGGTTTAGTTGTTAAATGAAGAAAGCCCCTCCAAAACGGAGGAGCTTTCTGTTTTATTCCTTTGAAGGAAGATTACCAACCGGCGTTGTTAGAGCCAGCGCCGTAGTTGTAAGGAGGGCCACCGGCAGAGTTTCTGCGGTTGTTGTCATTGTTGTCATCATCGCCGGCAATGCTGTTCCAGGCGTCTTTGATGCCATGACCTATTCTTTCGAAGAAGCCTTCTCCCTGGTTATCATCATTGTCGTTGTCATGGCTGCGGTTGTGGCTATAACGGTCCTGGTCATAGTCTCTGCCGCGGTTCATGTTAGACGGATGGCTGTAGTCATCTGAGAAACGGTTTTCGTTTGCGTTTCCGTGGCTGAAGCGTGCATGATCCTGGTCATCGTTGTCATTGCTGCTCATCCAGCCGCTTCCGCCGCGGTAGTTGCTTTGGTTGTTGGTACCGTACATGTTAGACGATCCGCCGGAAGAGTGACGGTCATTGTCCCGGGAGTTGGAGCCACGGTTCATTCCGGAGGAAGAGCCCATATTGCCACCCATTCCAGAGTTGCCGCTCATTCCATATCCAGAACCGCCTCTGGAAGACTGCCCGTAAGAAGACTCGGTATTTCCCCCATACGAAGACCCGCTATGGCCAAAAGACCCGCCGTAGTTGCTTGATCCGGATGATTGACCGCCGCGTTGGCTCCCGTAGTTGGAAGAACCCGAAGAACCATAGCCAGAACCTGATCCGCGGAAATCATTGGAGCTACCGTAGTTGCTGTACGCATTGCCTCTGTCCAGAGCGCCGCCAGAAGTGTTTCCGGAAGATGATCCAGCGTAGCCTGAACGGGCGCCGCCGTAAGTGCCTATGTTAGAAGAGGAGCCTCCGGTATTAGAAGAGCCGCTTTGACCGTAATTAGAGCCGCCCCGTGAACCCTGGCCCGATGAGCCGTAGTTAGAGGAACCATAATTAGAAGAACCGTAATTAGAGGAACCCTGGTTAGAGCCGGAGCCATAAGCTCCGTAGCCGCCTTGGTTCATGCTGTTCTGACTACCCATGGAAGAGCCGTAGCCTCCCTGGTTAGAAGAACCGCCTCTGTTCTGCATATTGCCGCTGCCGCCTTGCATGGAGTGTCCGCTCCAGCCGCTGCTGTTTCCGTATTGGCCGCCCATGCTTCCTCTGTTCTGGTCACTTTGGTTGCCGGAGCGGTATTGGTTTCCGCCGTAGTTTGAACCTTGGCTGCTGTAGTGGTTTTCCTGTCTGTCACCGAGATTTCCACTATAAACAGATCCTCCCTGGCTGGTAAAATTGCTTTCGCCACGGTCACCGGTGTTGCCGCGGTTCATGCTGCCACCGTAAGATTGATAGTCTTTATTACCTTGTCCTTCCATGCGGTTGCCTAAGCTACCCCATTCACTACGACTCGTGTTTTCATGTCCAGAGCGGTACGAGTTAAATGCATCGTACCCCATTCCGTGATTTCTCATAGTTGTTTATAGTTTAAGGTGAAAGATGTATTCTTTTGATACCCATAGGGAATCGGTTAATATATACGAGAGCCTAAAGGCTTAGTTAAGTATAAATACCAAAATGTAGAAGCAGTTACTGACGTCTGTAAGCTGTTTAAAGTAGGGTAATGGTTTGATATAGAAATGATAAAGAAAATCGATGGAGGAGTGTGAAAGTTGCAAAACATAGGTAAAGTACTATATGGGTGTAATCCACTCTGAATTGGCAAACGCCCTCAATTTTGCGTACCTTTGGGGTTCGATTTTGACCTGATTTTAGAAAAATAGCCTTGAAACTCTGCATCGCCGAAAAGCCTAGTGTAGCCCGTGAGATTGCCCAAGTGCTTGGTGCCAAGACCAAGATGAACGGGTATTTTGAAGGCAATGGGTACCAGGTCACCTGGACCTTCGGGCACTTCTGCCAACTCTGCGAACCAGACGATTACAACCCCAACTGGAAGCGCTGGTATCTGCCAGACCTGCCTCTGGTACCAGACCGTTTTGACATTAAACTCATCAGCAACAAAGGGGTAGAGCAGCAGTTCAAGATCATTCAGGGTTTGCTTGAGAAGGCCGAAGAAGTCATCAACTGCGGCGATGCCGGCCAGGAAGGGGAGGTGATTCAGCGGTGGGTGCTGCACCAGGCCAAGTACCGGAAACCCTTCAAACGCCTCTGGATTTCATCGCTCACCGAGGAGGCTATTCGGCAAGGTTTTGCCCAACTCCGCGACGGCAAAGAGTTTGACCAGTTGTACCAGGCCGGCAAAAGCCGCGCTATTGGGGACTGGCTTCTGGGCATTAACGCCACCCGACTGTTCACTGTAAAATACGCACAGGGCCGGCAGTTGCTTTCCCTGGGCCGGGTGCAGACGCCCACACTGGCCATGATTGTGCACCGTCACCTGGAGATCCAGAACTTCAAGTCTGAGCCGTTCTGGGAACTGAAAACCGTGTACCGTGAGGTGACCTTCAGCAGCACCTCGGGCCGTTTCAAAGACGAGGCGAAGGCGCTGGAAATTCTGGAGCAGATCAGGCCTTCTGAGTTTGAGATCAAGGATGTGGAAACCAAACGGGGCACCGAAAGTTCACCCCGGCTGTTTGACTTGACCTCACTACAGGTAGAATGCAACAACAAGTTCGGGATGTCCGCCGATGAAACCCTCAAAACGGTACAGAGTCTCTACGAGAAGAAAGTAGTCAGTTATCCCCGCGTTGACACCACCTTCCTGCCCGATGATATTTACCCCAAAATTCCCAGTATCCTGAGCGGGCTCACCGGCTACCAGCACCTCACCCAGGAATTGGTGGGTAAGAAAATCAGGAAATCTGGAAAGGTGTTCAATAATAATAAGGTGACCGATCACCATGCCATCATTCCTACCGGGTCTGAAGCCCGAGGTTTGTTCGGTACCGAGGCTAAGGTGTTTGATGTGATAGCCAAACGGTTCATTGCCGCCTTTTACTCAGATTGTATTGTGAGCAATACCGTGGTAAACGGCGAGGCGGCCCAACACGCGTTCCGGGCGAAAGGAAAGCAAATCTTGGAGCCCGGCTGGCGCGTGGTGTACGGCCCGGAAGAAAACACCTCCGCTCCTAAACCAGCTGGCAAACCATCCGCTGAAGGAGAGGAGAAAGAGGAGGAACTGGCGGTGTTGCCGCACTTTGATGCCGGTGAGCGGGGACTTCATGAGCCTTTGCTGGAACGGAAATCCACGAGCCCGCCCAAGGACTTCACCGAGGCTACTTTGCTGCGTTCCATGGAAACGGCCGGAAAACAGGTGGAGGACGATGAATTGAAAGAAGCCCTAAAAGAAAACGGCATCGGGAGGCCTTCTACCCGTGCGGCCATCATTGAAACGTTGTTTAAACGCAACTACATCCGGAAGGAGAAAAAGAAAATACTACCCACCCAAATGGGCATCGACCTGATCCAGGTCATTAGAAACCCCACTCTCAAATCTGCGGAGATGACGGGTCAGTGGGAGAAAAAGCTTCGGCAGATTGAAGGCGGTGAGTTTTCCGCCGATGATTTCCTGCGCGAATTGAAAGGCTTGGTGTGGGAAATGGTGCAGGAGGTAAAGCAGGATACGCATAAGGTAACCCTTCAGCCTACCGAGGCAGCGGCTAAACCCCAGGAAAAGGAACCCGCCAAAAAGGGTGAGAAATCCAAAAAAGAGCCTAAAAACGCAGCTGCTCCCACCAACGGTTTAGGAAGTTGCCCGGCCTGTAAAACTGGACATATCCTAAAGGGAAGTCAGGCTTACGGCTGCGCCCGATTCAGAGAGGGTTGTACTTTCCGGCTGCCTATGACGTTCCATGGAAAGCCATTGGGAGAAAAGCAGGTGCAGGCACTTTTGAAAAAAGGAAAAAGCCCGGTGGTAAAAGGCTTTGTGGACGAAGCATCAGGGGACAAGTTTGACGCTGCCTTTGTGTTGTCTTCTTCCCATGAACTGCAACTGGAAAGGGCAGAGACCAAGGAACAGAAGCCGGTGGTGATGATCTGCCCCAAATGCAGCCAGGGCCAGATGCTCAAGGGAAAGACCGCCTACGGCTGCAGCCGGTTCAGGGAAGGGTGCCAGTTTATGGTGCCTTTTGAGTTGCACGGCAAAACACTTTCTGAGAGCCAGATCCAGGCTTTGGTGCTGAAAGGAAAGACCGGCAAGATAAAAGGGTTCACCTCGCCCAAAACTGGCAACAAATTTGAAGCGGCCCTTACCTTGAACGAAGAATTTAAAGTGGTGTACCTGTTCTAAAACCCTTATTGGCTTGCGCTAAACGGAAAAGGGAGGAAGAAGGTTATTGAAATTTTTGGTAACTTACACCCTCACTTGTGCTTTAGCCCTGATTTATAGGGCTTTTAGAAATGTTGGTGACCTGGAAAGAAGGCGTTTTGTCTTGTGATTTGATTTCTTCAAAGGTGAATATCCTGAAAGGAATAAATCCCCTCTTTCCCTGTGTTTGTTAAAGAATAAATGAAGTAGAGTCCATGTTAAAGAAGTTTGTGTTTGTATTGGGATGTCTCATGGTTTCTTATGGCGCCGCCTCCGCCGAGACATTATTCCCCAGAGATTCAACCGGGGTGAAAACCCAAAACGGAAAAACCTACATCACCCACAAAGTAACCCCCGGTGAAACCCTGTATGCATTAGCCCGCAAGTACGGAGTAGCCGTTGACCAGATTGTAGCGTCTAACAAGAACGTGAACAAGGCCTTGATTGTGGGCCAAACCGTGCTCATTCCCATGAAGGGAGGCAGCACCAGTTCCGCTTCTACGGTTACCGCATCGGCAGAGACCCCGGTGGCTAGCCCCGCGGCAAACCGTACGTTTGAGGTAGACGCCAAAGGAAACAAGATCCACACGGTGCAGGCCCGCCAAACCATGTTCTCCATCGCTAACCAGCACGGCGTAAGCATTGACGACCTGAAGAAGTGGAACAAGCTGACGGCTTCTACCGTGAAGGTAGGGCAGAAAATGATTGTAGGCGTAGGGGAGAAGGCGCCGTCCCAAGCCGCAGCCAATGCCAAGGTGTATGTGCCGGAGTCGGATGACGTTGTGACCACTCCCAAGCAGGCCACCAGCGCACCTGTAACACCGGTAGCCACTACTTCTAAAACCGTCACTCCTTCAACGGCCGTTGCGACCACCTCTAAAACGGCTGCCCCGGTTTCTGCCAAAGGAGACGTAGAGGAAGACAAACCTGCGCCAAAGACATCTGAATATGTTTCCCGTGTTAACGAGAGCGGCATGGCCGAGCAGATTGATACCCGCACCGATGCCAACAAGTTCCTGGCTTTGCACAAATCCGCTCCCGTGGGAACCATCATGGCCGTGAAAAACCCCATGAACGATCAAACCGTGTACGTGCGGGTGATTGGTAAACTGCCCGATACCGGCGACAACGACAAAGTGGTGGTAAAGCTTTCCAGAAAAGCCTGCCAGCAGATTGGTGCCGTTGACAAACGCTTCCGGGTAGAAGTGTCTTACATGCCCTAAGCTTTTTAAAGCCTATTTTGTGAAAAGAGGCAAAAAACGGAAGCCGCTCTGGTCCCGTTTTTTGCCTCTTTGTATTTCAACCGGTTAAATCCGTATAGAACCATAACCTAGATTCTCTGCTTGCCCCAAGCCTATGTCCTACACCTCTTCCCAGCTGGAAGCCCTACTGGAAGACCGCTACAAACGGTATAACACGCCAGACTTTATCCCGCATGATCCGGTTTCCATTCCGCACCTGTTCACACAGAAACAGGACATTGAGATCGCCGGATTTTTTGCCGCCATCCTGGCATGGGGGCAGCGCAAAACCATCATCAACAAGTGCCGCGAACTCCTGCAGCGCATGGACAACGCCCCTTACCAGTTCATCACCCAACACCAGGACGATGATTTGAAACAGCTTCTCGGCTTCAAACACCGCACCTTCAATGACACCGATCTGCTGTACCTGGTGCATTTCTTCCGATGGTTTTACGAGCGGCACGAGAGTTTAGAGGAAGCCTTTGTAGGGTATCCAGACGCACCGCTTACCTCCCAGAAAGCCCGGTTGGAATTTTTCTACAGCTTGGTTTTCTCCCTGCCTGAGGCTCCCCACCGCACCCGTAAGCACATTTCCACGCCAGCCAAGAAATCGGCGTGCAAGCGCATCAACATGTACCTGCGCTGGATGGTACGGCAAGATGATCAAGGCGTGGATTTCGGGATCTGGGGGCAAATGTCACCCGCTGATTTGGTTTGCCCTTGTGATGTACACGTGCAGCGCGTGGCCCGGCAACTAGGTTTGATCCAACGCACCCAATCTGATTGGGCTATGGCCGAGGAACTCACCCAGAACCTCCGGCAGTTTGATCCCGCTGATCCGGTGAAATATGACTACGCCTTGTTCGGGCTGGGAATAGAGGAGAAATTCTAACAATGTACTTAGCTTGTTTAATATGTTAAGTAATGTTAGGGTATAATTATAGTGATTACGCAGGGAACATCCCGCCCTTGGGCTATGTTCTATAATCCTGACCAATCCTGTTTTTAGCTTACTTTTGTGAAAACGGGCTGGAAGCTTAAGATAAAACTAGAAAAAACGAAGACTTGATATATCCATCAAATTTTGAGCAGAAAATAGGGTTCACCCAGATCAGAGAGATGCTGTCTGAAGCCTGTTTAAGTCCCTTGGGACGTAAATTCGTGGAGCGGGTGTCCTTTCTGGACCGCTTTGATTTGGTACAACGGCTGTTGCAGCAATCGCATGAGTTTGCCAACATCCTGCGTTCCGGCGAAGATTTCCCCTCCAGCTATTACTTTGACGTGACCGAGCACCTGAACCGGGCTGCCTTGGAAGGCGCATTCCTGGAAGTGCGAGGCGTTTTTGAGGTGAAAATGTCCTTGCGGGCCATCCGGCAGGCGCTGGGATTTTTCGTGGAGTCAGAAGAAGGAGAGTACCCTGCCTTAAAAGCCCTCACCATTGGGGTGGAGGTAGACCGGCAACTGGTGGCTGCGCTGGAGAAACTGGTAGATGACAACGGCAACGTGAAAGACGATGCCTCCCCGGAACTACAACGTGTAAAGCGCGATCTCATTGGCCAGCAGACGCAACTCCGTAAAACCATCAGCAGCATCCTGCGCCACGCCAAAAACGAAGGCTGGACGCCCGGTGATGCCGAGCCCACCATCCGTGGTGGCCGTCTAGTGATCCCGGTGATTGCCGAGTACAAACGCCGCATCAAAGGCCTCATCCACGATGAATCGGCTACGGGACAAACCGTGTTCCTGGAGCCCGAGAGCGTGTTTGAACTGAACAACGACATCAAGGACCTGGAGAACGCCTACCACCGCGAGCTGATCAGGTTGTTGACAGCTGTTACAAACCAAGTGCGGCATCATCTGCCGGGTTTGCGCAAGGCGTACCAGTTCCTGGCGTTGCTGGACTTTATCCGGGCTAAATCTGTGGTGGCCAATAAATTAGGTGCCATCATGCCGGAGCTGCACAAGCGGCCGGTGATGAAATGGAAGAACGCGCGTCACCCAATTCTGCACCTTACGCTGCAGGCGCAAGGGAAGAAAGCAGTGCCTTTGTCCTTGGATTTAGACCAGGAACAACGCATCTTATTGATCTCAGGACCCAACGCCGGGGGTAAATCGGTGGCCATGAAGACAGCGGGTTTGCTGCAGTACATGTTGCAATGTGGTCTGTTGATTCCGGTGGATGAAGGTTCTGAGGCTGGTCTGTTCGGGGATGTTTTTCTGGACATGGGCGACGAACAATCCATTGAGAATGACCTGAGTACGTACAGTTCGCACCTGCAAAACATGAAGCAGTTTGTGTTGCTCGCCGATAAAAAGTCACTGGTGCTCATTGACGAGTTTGGTACGGGAACGGAGCCTGCGTTGGGCGGAGCTATTGCCGAGGCGGTTTTGGGGCAGTTGCATCAGCAGAAAGTCTTCGGGGTGATCACCACGCACTACACCAACCTGAAGAACTTCGCTGAGAAGAACGAAGGCATTATAAACGGTGCCATGCGCTATAACCCCGCCGAGTTGCAGCCGCTGTACCAGTTGGAAATCGGGAAACCGGGTTCGTCCTTCGCTTTGGAAATCGCCCGTAAAATCGGCTTGCCGAAGAACATCATTGAGAAAGCCGGAACGCTGGTAGGGAAGGAGAAAATCCGCTACGACAAACTGCTGGAGCAATTGGAGCAGGAGAAAACCGATCTGGAGCGCAAAAACGCCGCAGTGGCTAAACACGAGCGGAAACTGCAGAAACAGGTGGAGGAATATACCGCTCTCAAACAGCACCTGGAGGAAAGCAAGCAGGATATCATCCGGACCGCCAAAGGCCAGGCCAAGTTGCTCTTGAAAGATGCGAACCAACAGATTGAGAGTACCATTGAGCAGATCAAACGCAGCCAAGCCGACAAAGAACAGACCAAAGCGGCCCGTCAGCAACTGGATGCGTTCAAAGAGAAGCTAACGCCTGAGCCGAAGCCGGTTTTCAAGCGCAACGGATCGGTGCCTACGGGACCATTGCAGCCGGGCGAGCGCGTAGCCTTGATCGGGCAGGATTCAGTAGGTGAGTTGTTGGCCATCAAAGGGAAGACCGCGGAAGTTAGCTTCGGCGGGCTGAAGACCATTGTGAAGCTGGAGAAACTGGAACGCCCTGATCCGAATGTAGTGCGTGAAAAGGCGAAAAAGGAGAAGGAACTGGCGGCGGCAGTAGCGCCATCTAAAGGCCTGGACGTTACCCAACGCATGGCCGACTTCCAGTACAACCTGGATGTGCGCGGCCAACGCGCCGAGGAAGCCCTGACCACCGTCATGAACTTCATGGACGATGCCATCATGCTGGGCATGCCCGAGGTGAAGATCATCCACGGCCGCGGCAACGGTATCCTGAAGCAGATCATCCGGGATTACGTGCGCACCCTTCGGGAAGTAGCCAGCGTCGCCGATGAACACGTGGAGCGCGGCGGTGACGGGGTTTCTATCATCGTGCTAAAGTAATAAGCGCTTTAGGTCTCTTTTTCAGAAAAGGGCTCTAAAGCATAATCATAAAACAGGGCCTGCTTCTTAGCAGGCCCTGTTTTATTGAAACAGCGAGTCTTACAGTTTGGCAAGGATTTTCAGTAACATTCGGCCCCGGGCGTTGATGGCTTTTCCGCCTTTGGCCATGTGGTGGTGCATCAATTCCTCTACCTCCTGCTTTAACCAGGGCTGCTGCCGGGCAAGGTCGGTGAGTGATTGGAGGCAGAATACTTTCACAAACTGATGGTCCAGGTACTGAAGCCAATATTGAAGCCGATCTACAACGGTGGGCACCTCTTCATCTGACCAATGCAGCAAACCCAATAAAGAAGGAATGAAGAAGTAGAAAGCGGGGTCAAGCTCTGGAAGAGCCAAATTTTCTAGAATCTCATTTTGGTAAGGCTTAAACCAGGAAGGTTGCTTTTTAGCGACGGCTTCTACCACGTGGGCAGCTCTTGACCGCACGCCTGGGTTCAAATCAAACAGACAGGGCCATAAGGCAGCCAACAAGTCTTCCCCGTTTTCAAGAATGAAAAGGGCAGCTTCATCGGCGTGGCCTTTGCTTTTGGGTTTGCCTTCGGTTAAAAGCGCTTGAAATTCAGCCGTGGTCATCCGTTTTCTGGGGACAGACTTTAGATGATATTTACCTCGGGCGTGAGCGTAATGCCGAATTTTTCCTCCACCGAATGGATAATCTCGTAGGCCAGGGCTTTCACATCATTGCCGGCCGCGCCACCGTAGTTAACCAGCACAAGGGCTTGGTCTTTGTGTACGCCATGCTTGCCCAGGATCTTGCCTTTCCAGCCGCATTGTTCAATAAGCCAGCCAGCAGGTACTTTCACCGTTTCGGGACTTACCGGGTAGCCGGGGATGCCGGGGTATTGGGCTCTAAGTATTTCAAATAACGCCTGCGGAATCTCGGGGTTTTTGAAAAAGGAGCCCGCATTCCCAATCTTGGCCGGGTCGGGGAGTTTGCTTCTCCGGATGTGGCAAACGGCCTCACTAATGGCTTTCAAACTTAATTCTTTCACCTGCTGCTTGGCCAGGGTGTCCTGGATGGCTCCGTAAGAAGTGTTGAAGGTGTGCTCTTTGGTAAGCCGCAGGGTAACCGAGGTCACAATGTATTTGCCTTTCGCTTCTTTCTTGAAAACACTCTCGCGGTACCCAAAACCACATTGGTCATGGTTGAAGGAAACCACCTCTCCGGTGGCAATCTCCAGCGCTTCCAGGGAAACAAAGGTGTCTTTCAACTCCACGCCGTATGCCCCGATGTTCTGCAGGGGAGCCGCGCCCACCGTACCAGGTATCAGGGAAAGGTTCTCAATGCCGCCTAAGTCGTGCTCCAGGGTGTACAGCACCAGATCATGCCAGGTCTCACCGCTGCCGGAGGTCACCAGCACGTGCTTGCCGTCTGGTTCTTCGGTTTGCGAAATGCCTTTGATGCGGTTCAGGAGCACGGCTGCCTCCACATTCTGGGTAAAGAGGATGTTGCTGCCCCCGCCCAGAATCAGTTTGGGAAGGTCCTTGACCTCGGGGTTCCGAAGCAATTCCCGCAGTTCTTCCACGGATCTGAACTCTGCCAAAAGGCTGGCCTGGGCGTCAATCCCGAAGGTATTGTATGGTTGCAACGATGCTTCTCTCTGAATAGTCATGCAAAGGAATTAGAGTGTGAAGGCAAAAGTACGGAAATGCACAGATAAATCAGTGGCGGAAGGAACGCATAGAAAAAGCCACCCCGGTGAGAGGTGGCTTTTGGTTTCAGGGCTGCTTTCAGGAAAACGGCCTCGAAATGGAATAATATCTTATCTTGTTCTGATTTTGTACCCGATGGCGGCGAAATACCAGATGAACACGTAGCACGGAACCATCATCCAGTACGCCTGCTGTGGATTCACCAGATCGGCCAGGAACCCGTAGAGGAGGGGCAACAAAGCGCCCCCAGCAATGCCCATGATGAGCAGGGAAGACCCCATTTTGGTAAACCGGCCCAGGTCAGCGATGGCCAGCGGGAAGATGGCAGGCCACATCAGGGAATTCGCCAGGCCCAGCAAAGAAATGCTCAGAACCGAAACGTAGCCCTCGGTGAAAATGGCCATCAAAGTGAAAACCACCCCTAAAACGGCGCAGATCTGCAGTGCCTTGTGCTGGCTCAGGTACTTAGGAATAGCGATAATCCCGATGATGTACCCGGCGATCATGGCCCACAGGGTAAAGGTGGTAAAGCGCGAGGCCTCCTCCAGCGGAATGCCTTGGCTGGAAGCATAGCTGATCACGGTGTCTCCGGCCATTACCTCCACACCCACATACAGGAACAAACTTAAGACGCCTATCACCAGGTGCGGGAACTGGAACACACTGGTTTTGCCGGTATTGGCCGCCGCCACGGTTTCGTCCTCCTGCTCCGTATCCACCTCGGGTAAGCCAGAGAAGAACGTGAAAACCGCTAGAACAATCAAAGCCCCCATGATGATCAGGTAGGGCGTGATTACCCGCGAAGCCAGGGCATCCAGACCTTGCGCTTTCTGGGCGACATCCATGGTCTCCAAAGAGGCGACCAGGTCATCGGCTCCCGCCAATAAGATACTTCCCAAAATAAATGGAGCAGCTGAACCGGCAATCTTGTTGCAGATACCCATAATGCTGATGCGCTGGGCAGCACTTTCGGGAGGCCCAATGATGGAGACATATGGGTTCACTGCCGCCTGTAGTACGGTTAAACCCGTGCCCTGCACAAATAGGCCTAAAAGAAACAAGGCGTAAGTACGCGTCATGGCTGCCGGAACAAAGATCAGGGCACCAATGGCAATGATCAGTAATCCCGCCGCCATTCCTTTCTTGTAACCCGTCTTTTTCAGCAGCCAGCTGGCCGGAATGCCCATGACCAGGTAGGCAATGTAAAAAGCGAAGGCCACCAGGTAAGACTCGAAGTTGTTCAGCTCACAGGCGATTTTAAGATAGGGGATGAGCACGGAATTCAGCCAGGTCACAAACCCGAACACAAAGAACAGCGCCCCGATGATGGCCATGGAGCGGGCGTAGTTTGTTTGGGTTGCCTGAACATTCCCCGGCGAAGAATGAGAAGTAACGGTTTTGGACATCTTAAATTTTTGGTGGGATTTAGCTAAATACCAATATTAGGAATATATCTCATTTCTAAAAACCCTAGCCCCCTGAAAGTTTCAGTTTTTTACCAGTATAGCCTCCTGAAAAGCCTTACTCCTTGATGGGAAAAATCCACCAATGACGAAAGTTGCGGCGGTGCCTGCTTTTTTTGCGAAATTGCGCCGTAAAACAAGATTCATCCCTTCAACGCTGCGCACTATGGCCAAATCAAAATCATCGGGTAATTTCAACATGACGGCAACCACTCTGGCGGGTCTGGAAGAAGTGTTGGCCCAGGAACTCCGCGATTTAGGCGCGCAATATGTGAAACCCGGGGTACGGGCGGTCACCTTCAGCGGAAACCAGTTTTTACTGTACCAAGCCAATATCTGCTGCCGCACCGCCATCCGTATCCTGAAGCCGTTTGCCCAGTTCAAGGCCCGTGATGAAAAAGAATTATACCTGAAAGTGCGCGAGATCAATTGGGACTTGTACATGGGTTTGAACGATACTTTTGCTATAAACGCGGTGGTTTCCCGTTCCACGTTTGAGCATTCGCTGTATGTGTCGCAGTTGACCAAGGATGCCATCGTAGACCAGTTCCGGGAGAAGACCGGCAGGCGGCCCAACATTGATGTGACTACGCCTGACATCCGCCTGAACCTGCACATGCACGAGAACATCGTGACCCTGGCTCTGGACTCCTCCGGTGATTCGTTGCACCGGCGCGGCTACCGCCAGCAAACGAACGTGGCGCCGCTGAACGAGGTACTGGCGGCCGGAATCCTGCTGCTGAGCGGCTGGGACAAGCGCACTCCCTTGTATGACCCCATGTGCGGTTCCGGTACGTTCCTGGCCGAGGCTGCCATGCTGGCCCACAACATCGCTCCGGGGGTGTACCGCCGCGACTATGGTTTCATGCGCTGGCCCGACTATGATGCCGAGCTCTACAAACGTGTGTACCAGGAAGCCCTCGCCAAAGAAGAAACAGACGTGGAGGTAGATATTTTCGGCTCAGACGTTGACCCCGACTTTGTGGAAGCCGCTTTCCAGAACTTGGAATACGCCGAGCTGGACCAATACGTGCGCGTCAAGGAGTTGAACTTCAAGGAAGCCGTAAAACCCGTTGACCAAGGGCTGATTGTCATGAACCCACCCTACGGCGAGCGGATTGGCGAGGAAAGCGAGATCAACGACCTCTACAAAATGATAGGTGATACCCTCAAATCTAATTTCCAGGACTGGGATGCCTGCATCTTCACCGGCAACCTGGAAGCCGCCAAATACATCGGGTTAAAACCTTCCCGCCGGATTCCGCTCTACAACGGCCCCATTGAATGCCGTCTCTTCAAGTACGAACTCTACCGCGGAAGTCGGAGAGAGAAAGAAGTGAGTGAGTGAGTGAGTGAGTGAGTGAGTGAGTGAGTGAGTGAGTGAGTGAGTGAGTTTTAAAAATCGATTTTCTTTTCTGTCATTCTGAAAGGACCTTTTGGGCTAGCGCTTATTTAAAGCTATATCCGTTCGCCAACAAGGTCCTTTCAGAATGACAGAATATATTGTAACAGAGTATTTAAAATCAATTATGCTACCCTGCTTTTGCGCAGGTAAATCATAATACCTAAACCCACAAGCCAAACCGGCCAGAGATAAAAGAACCCGATCACCAGCGAAAGCCACAGTTGCCAACCAGTATCAAGGGCAGCGAATAAACGGGCTCCGAAGCCGGGTTCCTGCGGTGTTGAAACCGGAATGACCTGGTACATAGATAACCGAATGGTGCTGTAGGCCGTTTGGTTTTGCAGGTACCGCAACCGGGCCTCGGTGCTCTCAATTTGCTCCCGTACGGCCTGTATCTCGCGCTCCACTTCCAGGACCTGTTTAATGGTTTTGGCTTCTTTCAACAAACCCAGGAACCGTTGCTCCACGGCCTCTTTGGCTTTCTTACGGGCTTCTAAGTCTACATACTCCAGGCCCACATCCTCGGAAGAAATGGTGCGCACGTCTAAACGGATGCTTTCTTTCTGAAGCTGCTGCAGCAAAGGCTTGAACTTCTCGGGCTGTACCCTGATGACGAAATCAGTGGTTTTGGTATCTTCGGTTTGGTGCTGGGTGGTGTTGGAAAGCGTGGCACCCATGTCAGAAACCAGGCTTTCTACCCGTTGCGTGCTCTGAAACAGGTCCTGCACCTCAAATTTCACCTCGGCTTGCCGAATCACGTGTTCCTGTGTTTTAGGCTTAGCCTCATTCGTTTCACCCGTGCTGACGGCAGCATCCTGGGTTGCAGCCACTTCATTCAACATGGATTCCTGCTTAGCCTCACAGCCGCTGAAGAGGAATGTCACCGATAAAATGAATAAAAGAGAAAGAGGAGCGGAGAGGGTTTTCATAGGCCGAAGTTTAACCTTAATGCCTTCATCCTCAAAAAGGTAACCCATTCAAATAGGACAATATAAAGGGGGGCGCTTTCGTTTCTAGGCTCCTTTTTTAAGAAGCAGGTAAAACTGGTGAATGATTAAGAAATCAGGTCGAATTTGAATGCCTGAAAACAGAAGGGTGTTTTGGAGCTGATTTTCAGAAAATGGCTTGGAAAGAGGACAAGCAGCGGTAAACAAAAAGGGAGCCGTTTTGGGCTCCCTTTTGCATAAAATGCTTTGAAGGTTTTTTAAAGACGATTGATCTGAGCACCCAGGGCGTTCAGGCGGCCATCAATGTTCTGGTAACCGCGGTCAATCTGCTCAATGTTGTGGATCACGCTGCGGCCTTCGGCGGAAAGCGCGGCGATGAGCAAGGCAACCCCTGCTCTGATATCAGGAGAAGTCATGGAGATTCCGCGCAGCGATACCTGTCTGTTATGACCAATCACGGTAGCGCGGTGCGGATCGCAGAGGATGATCTGGGCGCCCATGTCAATGAGTTTGTCCACGAAGAACAGACGGCTCTCAAACATTTTCTGGTGAATGAGCACGGTGCCTTTGGCTTGCGTAGCCACCACCAGCGCGATGCTGAGCAAATCTGGGGTGAAGCCTGGCCAGGTGTGGTCAGAAACGGTTAGGATACTCCCGTCAATGTAGGTATCGATCTCGTAGTGGTCCTGCGCCGGGATGAAGATATCATCGCCGTGGAACTCCATCTGGATTCCCAATCTCCGGAACGTATCTGGAATCAGCCCCAATTCACGGATTTGGGCGTCCTTGATGGTGATCTCGGAACCGGTCATTCCGGCCAAGCCGATGAAAGATCCAATCTCGATCATGTCTGGCAGCATGCGGTGCTCAGTACCGCCCAGTTTCTCCACGCCCTCAATGATGAGCAGGTTAGACCCGATGCCGCTGATTTTGGCACCCATGCGGTTCAGCATCTTGCAAAGCTGTTGCAGATACGGCTCGCAGGCGGCGTTGTAAATGGTGGTGATTCCCTCGGCAAGAACGGCAGCCATCACAATGTTGGCAGTTCCCGTCACCGAGGCCTCGTCCAGCAGCATGTACGTGCCTTTCAGGTTTTTGCCTTCCAGGTGGTAGAAGCTGTCGTTGGCATCATAGGTGAACTTAGCGCCCAGTTTCTCAAACGCCAGGAAGTGCGTATCCAGTCTTCGACGACCGATTTTATCGCCTCCGGGTTTGGGCAGCTTGGCTACGCCGTAACGGGCCAGCATGGGACCTAAAATCATCACCGATCCACGGATGGCGCGGGCCTGCTCAATGAACTTGTCGGTGGTGAGGTAATCCAGGTTTACGTCCTCGGCTTTGAACACGTAGGTGTCTGGTGCGGTCTGCTCCACGTCTACGCCCATGTCACGCAACAGCTCAATGAGCTTGTTGACGTCCCGGATGTTTGGAATGTTGGAGATCACCACCGGCTCGGCGGTTAAAAGGACAGCACACAAGATCTGTAAGGCCTCGTTCTTGGCTCCCTGCGGGATAATTTCGCCGTGTAAAGTACGGCCGCCTATTACTTCAAAAGAAGCCATGCGTTCTTATTTATTCTTACTTCGGTTCTGGTTCTGATTCTTGTTCTGGTTGTTGTTCTTGTACTTCTGGTTATTATTCTGGTAATTGTTGTTGTTCCCAGGGCCTTGCTGCGCTTTAATAGTACTTTCAAACAAATTGCCTTTTTCCATCAGGGCAGGGTTCACGTCCAGTTCTCCTTTAGACAGGTCACGCAGGTTCTCTAAAATCACCTCATCGGTCACGCTGTCTTTGTTGTAGGTCCGGTAGAGCACTTTCATGAGTTTCCCGATGGAAATTACTGCGGCCTCACGCTCCTGCGGATCATTGATCTGCTTGGCTTTCTCAATAAGGCGCTCCAGGTTGGTGCCGTAATGCTTAAACCGAGGGTTCTGAACAGGATAATCTACCCGCTGCGGCTTGTCATTGAGGTATTCCATGGCGCTCAGGGCAAACGGTGCATCCACGTCCAGCTTGCCGTCAGACATCACGTACAAGTGGTTCCAAAGCGTCTGCTGGGCATCCTGAATGTCTTTCACGTTCGGGTTCAACCTGCCCATGAGGTTCACGAGCAATTGCGCCAACTGCGTCCGTTTGGTCCGGTCTTCTACCGTAAGGAGGTACTGAACAATGTTCTGCACGTTGCGGCCGTACTCCCGCAGCAAAAGCTCTTGTTTAAAAGTGGAACTGGCTACCATGTGATGGAATGTGTTGCAAAGTCAAAATTAGGAATTTTTTGTTCGTATCACGTATCGTGTACCAAGTATCATGACAAAAGAACATCCGTTTTAGGCCTTTTTTTGGATTGAAGGCTTAAAACGGATTGGATGTTCTCTCTTCATTTTTCTTAGCGATGTACTGGCCACGTGATACCCGCTACGTGCGACGCTTTATGCGTGTATGCGCAGCTTGGCAAAACTCAGGAGCAGGGTTTTCTCGCCTACTCCCTCAAATTCAATGATAGCTTTGGTGGAGTTGCCCTGGGTATCCATTTTGGTGACGGTCCCGAACCCGAATTTAGGGTGCTCTACGCGCATTCCAGCCGATAGGTTGGATGTATCACTGGGCGTAAAGTCAGCAGGAGGGTTGTAGGCCGGGGCTGTCGATGGTTTTTTGGCGGGTGAAATCAACTGCGCCACCGGGGTTTTGCGCTGCAGCACTTTTTCAAACGGCCCGCGCTCATCCCCAAATTTGAAGTTGAGGTACGTGGGGTCAATCTCGTCAATGAACCGGCTTTTCTCGGCGGCCCGCAGGTTTCCCCACTGGTAGCGGCTGGTGGCGTAGGAGAGGGTCAGCTTTTTCTCGGCACGGGTAATGGCCACGTAGAACAGACGGCGCTCCTCTTCCAGATCTGCGCGCGATTGCAGCATCATCTGGCTCGGGAACAGGTTTTCCTCCATGCCCACGATAAACACGTTCCTAAACTCCAGACCTTTGGCCGAGTGGATGGTCATCATGGTCACGTACTCGCCTTCCTCTTCTTTCTTTGTGTCAGAATCGGTGAGCAGGGCGATGTCCTGCAGGAACAAAGCCAGCGAGTTGTCTTCTTTCTCCGGATCGTCCACGAACTCCTTGATCGCGTTCAGCAACTCCTGGATGTTCTCGTAGCGGGCCAATCCTTCCACCGATTTATCAGAATACAGGTCATCCACCAACCCCGAGTGCTTGGCGATGTAGGTAGCGGCCTCAAAGGCGTCTTTTTCCTGGGCGATGACCGCGAAGCTCTTGATTTTGGTCGCGAAGTCGTCAATGGCTGCTCCGGCTCTTCCGCCCACCAGTTGATTCGCGTGGCTTACCACTTCCCAGATGCTGTGGTTGGTTTCGTTTGCGGTGACAATCAGCTTCTCAATGGTGGTATCGCCAATGCCGCGTTTTGGATAGTTGATCACGCGGCGCAAGGCTTGCTCATCATTATGGTTGATGGCCAGGCGCAGGTATGAGATCAAATCCTTTATTTCCTTACGCTGGTAGAAAGATAAACCGCCCACAATACGGTACTTGATGTTCATCTTGCGCAGGGCCTCTTCCATGGCCCGTGACTGGGCGTTGGTACGGTACAGGATAGCGAAATCCTCGTAGGAGAGGTGATGGTTCATCTTCTCCTCAAAGATGGCGTGTGCCACCAGTTTGCCTTCCTCGTTGTCTGAGCTGGCTTTGATCACATCAATCAAATGACCTTCCTCGTTCTCCGAGAACACGTCTTTGCGCAATTGCGCCTTGTTGTTCTTGATGACGGAGTTGGCCGCCTTCACAATGTGCTGGGTAGAGCGGTAATTCTGCTCCAGTTTAAACACCTCCAGCTCGGGGTAATCACGCTCAAAGTTGAGGATGTTCTGGATATCGGCACCCCGGAAGGCGTAGATACTCTGGGCATCGTCACCCACCACGCAGATGTTGCGGTCTTTGGCCGAGAGTTTACGGGTGATCAGGTACTGGCTGTAGTTCGTATCCTGGTACTCATCCACCATCACGTACTTAAAAATGTGCTGGTATTTGTTGAGTACGTCCACGTGGTCGCGGAAGAGCACGTTGGTGTTGAAGAGCAGGTCGTCAAAGTCCATGGCACCGGCCTTGAAGCAGCGTTCGGAGTAGATTTTGAATATCTGGCCTATTTTCGGGCGCAGCGCCGCTTCGTCATCGGCTTGGATGGCAGGGTCGCGAAGGTACTGGGCTACGGAGATCAGTTTGTTTTTGGCCGCGGAGATACGCCCCAGCACCATGTTGGGCTTGTAGAGCTTATCGTCCAGGTTCATCTCCTTTACTATGTTCCGGATGAGCGTTTTGGAGTCATCGGAGTCATAGATGGTGAAGTGGCTGGGATAGCCTATTTTCTGGGCCTCGGCCCGCAGGATGCGCGAGAAAACGGAGTGGAAGGTTCCCATCCAGAGGTTCTTGGCCTCGGGGCCCACCACTTTCTCAATACGGCCGCGCATCTCTTTGGCGGCCTTGTTGGTAAAGGTGAGGGAGAGAATGTTGAACGGGTCCACGCCCTTCTCCAGCAAATGCGCGATGCGGTAGGTAAGCACCCGGGTTTTGCCCGAGCCCGCGCCCGCGATGATCATACAAGGGCCCTCGGTATTTAAAACAGCGGCTCGCTGTGACTCATTCAGGAGTTTCAGGTAATCCATGCTCACAATTATTCTTTCTTCAGGGAGAACACAAAATTACGGAATAAAGTCGCATTTCCTGACCTCGTTTTGTGGCTGGTTTCTGAATATCTTGCCAAAACAGCTGCGCCGATTCTCTACAAAGGTTTCTTCACCTCAAAGGTTACCATCTTGCTGCCGGGCAACCCGTCTTTGGTGAGGCCCTGCACCACGATGGTATAAATGCCAGGCTGGTCTGAGGTGTAGAAACTGGTAGTTGCTTTCCCATCTTTATCTGTTGAGATGTTGGGAGCCCAGTACAGAAGATTGCGCCAGTCAGGCAGGCGGCTTAGTTTCTGCTCCTCCGTTTCATAAGCAGGGGCGTAGAACTCGCGCTGCAGTTGCAGTCCCTCGTACTCCTGCAGCAGGGCGCGGGTATCCAGCGGAAAACCAGCTAAATCGCCTTTGTAGGTGGTGTAACTGACTACTCCGTTCGAGGCAAGGGAGCCGTTAAAGTATTGAGATTCGATGACCTCTAGTTTCTGGATTTTCAGGGGATCAAACGCCATGATCTGGTCAATGTCAAAAACGGGCACGCCATCCAGTAAAACCAATGGATTTTCCTGGAAAACCAGCTTGCGGGCACCATCCAGTACCATGAAGTGGAAACCGTCACGACGCTTTCTGACCAGAACCCCGGGCACATACTCCCGCATAACCTCTTCCATCACTTTGAAGCGGGTGTAATCGTCTAAAAGATACTTCTTGCTGGATTTGCCAAAGAAGGGAAGGCTATCGATGGCCGGTGCCGTGTACCGGTTCAGGAATTGTTCAAAGTAGATGTTCTGGGCCTGTACATCCAGGTGGCGCAGGTGAATGGCTTCCCTCAGGCTTTCCGGCAGATCAAAGGTGGGCAGTTCCGTGGTCGAAAATCTCTTGGAAAACGGATCGGAGATCTTGAAGTGGTAGGTGCTGTCCTTCAGGAAATTCGTTTGCATGACCACTTCCTTCGGCCCGAAGAAATCTTTCACGTCAAATAACACGGTCCCGTTTTTTGAACTGAAGCCGGTGTAGAAGCGGGTGTTTTTGCCCGGGGATGCCAGGAAGGCTCTTATATCCTTGGCAGGAGCTCCGGTAGAATTATGGGTAATAAGCCCGGTGATGAGGTGCCCCTGGTATTCAGGAACAAACGGGAAAGTCAATGCCTCAGGATTCAGTACCTCGTCCCAGGTGAAGCGGTTCCAGCCTTGGGTCAGCATCAGGTTGTCAAGGGCTTCATCGGCTTGGCTACCGGTCTCCGTCAGGTAGGAAGAAGGATTCTCAACGGTTCCTTTCAAATCTGAGGTAAGGTACAGATACGTGCTGATGTCTACCTGTTCAGCGTTCTGCAGGTGGTCTGCTTTGAATACCGCCATGGATAGATTCGCCGCACCAGCTTTGTCAGCTTGGGTTAGTAAATCAACGGATACTTTTTCGCGGAGGCCAAATTGGGCTTTGTTCAAAGTGGCTGCAATCTCCAGTTGTTTTATTGGCCGTTTAAAGAAAAGTCGCTCCGAAACGGGTCTCTGCTGGCTGTTGAATAGGGTAAAATGGGTAATTCCGTCTAACAGAGAATCCTTCAGTACGGTAAAGGTAGCTTTCCCATTGGCCATGATGGCGGTGGACGCAACTACCACCGTTTGGCGCGTGTGCCCAAGGAGGAGCACTTGTTCTGCCTGTTGGTTTGTTGAGTTGGAAGTAATCTGAAGTTCACCGGGTTTGTTTTCGGTCAGGTACAGATTATAGCCTGTTTTCTGAATAATAGGCAATTTCTGGCGGACTTCCTTCCCACTGGGAAAGGTCACAAGGGCGGTGTATTCTTCCTCGGCAGGAGGGAGGTTAAAAGTGCCTATCCCATATTTTGTAGGTTGGAAAGTGGTTACCACCTTTCCGGCGCTGTCCAGAATCTTCCCTTGGCAACTTGTTCCTTTGCCCGTCTTGCTGTTTATGGCCTTAAAAGCTACTTTGCTAGGTAAACCAGAAACCAAATTTCCTCCCTCAGGGAAAAACCGGATGGAGTAAGCGGCAGTATCGGGGGCAGGCGTTAAACCTAAAGCCTGAAAGGTGTTGATGATGGTTACCGGCTGTTCAAAATAAAATTCAGGACCGAAGTTTTTCATCCAGTTCGTATACCCCCGAACCATGTAGTGGCCTGCTTTCAGGGAGACTGGTAAAACAAATGATCCATTGCCCACGCCTTCCTTCAATTCAATCTTCCCCTGCAAAACCGGTTTGCGGCTGGCATTTACCACCTCAATGTAGGCAACTTTTGACATGTCCAGCGGTTTGTGCCGCGTTCCGTCTACGTTGTACACTTTGAACCACATGATGTCTCCGGTAGCGTAGGAGGTTCGGTCCAAGTGAAGGAACATCTTCTCTTGAACCGCTTTGCTCTGGTGGTCTTTCAGGCGAGTAGACGCAGTTGACGTGGACTGGCCTTGGACATTGCTTATGGCTCCGTGAAATAGGCATAAACCTACCATGGCGCTTAAACCGGCTCTTCTAAAAACAGTAAATCTTGATAGTATTGTTTTCATGCTGCTTTTAGAATTATTGCCAGAAATCTGGTTTGATGTTGGTTCCCATGTTTCTGCAATCTGTGCAGTAGCTACCCGCCCCCCTATAGCCTATTAATTTACTCATACCTTCAGTTGAGTACACTCTATCTATGGGTATAAGGGTACCGCTTGAAAAATAATCAGCCACCTCATTTACTGGTATGGTATCCTGTTCACAATAAATGATATCTTGTGGGCTCCAGGTAGTAGGTAATTCGGGCCGTGTCACAAAAATCCTTTTTTCCTCCACTGAACAGACTTCTACAAATCCAATCACGGGTTCAACCGGGGAAGTGAGGCAACGAATATTCCCAACTAGCTGGGTGGGAAGCGGATCAAAAAGGGAACCAATGCTTTCAGTGTTTTTCTTCAATGCTTCCCAATATTCACTGGCTTCTTTTGTCTGGGCGTATTGTTTTACAAGAATACTGTATTTGCTGATTAGCTTGTTTGAGTTGGTAGGAAGTTTCAGTAAAGGAAAATTGCTGATGACGTCTTGCCCTAGCTTAACGGTATTACTCATGTTTATTTGGGTAGAGGAAGAGGTTGGCCAGCAGAGATAGATATCGTTCTCTGGGGAGCGATCTACTATTTTACCATCGATGTACTCTAACCAAGAATGATAATACGCCCGGTATTCCCAGGTTTCTTCATATTCCCACCGGTAATAGACTGTATTATTGTTTGGGTCGTGGCTGTTCACGTAAAATTGTAAGCCATCGCTTTCAGCCTTCCAGTTTATGCTGTCTATGGCAGGTGTTTGCTTTACCTCCACAAAGTCTGATTCATAATCTTTACCGTCCGCCTTTATTACTAAGCGGTATTTTTTAGTACTGTTGATCAGAAGGTAGGGACTGGTATAGGTACCAGGGGTAGTTTCTAATAAGGGGAATTTGGCTCCATTTTCTTCCTCCACCATCACGGTGGCGTCTTCCTCCATCACCGGGCCGCCATTCTCCGAAAGGTTCTGGGTGCGGGACAGACTGATGGTGGTAGGGCCGTTGCTGTTGATAAAGCCGCTTACCACCAGAAAGTTGTTATTCCCTTCTAATACCTCAGGAGTGAAAGGCTCTTCGCAGGCGGCAAGAAAAACCACGCAGAGCAGCAGAAATGCGTTTTTGAGGCCGTTTTCTAAAATCTTCATTAAAACCGGAAATTATAGGTGATGGTAGGAATAGGCTGCCCGAAAATAGAGAGTTTGTAGCCTTTGATTTTGCCTTCCTCAGACCGGAAGTACACCGAGTAAGGGTTTTTGCGGCCGGTGAGGTTGTACACCGCCAGGGTCCAGGAACTGTGAGCCAGCTTTTTCACTTTGTGGTTTCCCTCTATGTTCATGGCGAAATCTACCCGGTAGTAGTCTGGAACGCGGTACTGGTTACGGTCTGAGTAGTAGATGCGCTGCACGTTGCCGTCATGGTATTTGGCGATGGGCAATGTGATGGGCCGACCGGTGCTGTAGGTGAAGTTCAACGAAGTGCTGAACCGCTGGCTGAACCGGTAGTTGCTGATGAGCGTGACATCATGGGGCTTATCGAAATTGCTGGGGTACCATTTGCCCTCGTTGATCAGCTCAGACACCGTCGGATTGTTCAGGCGCACCATGGTGCGGGAATAGGTATAGCTCACCCAGCCGTTCAGTTTGCCGGTGAGTTTCTTCAGCATAACCTCCACGCCGTAAGCTTTCCCTTCCGCGTTGGCTACATCGGTCTCAATATGGTGGTTCAGGATAATGGTGGCTCCGTTGCGGTAATCCAGAAAATCCTTCATCTTCTTGTAATAGCCTTCCACCGAGAACTCAACCGTGTTACTCCGGAAGTTCTGGTAATACCCCAAGGCAATCTGGTCACCTACCTGCGGTCTAATGTTGCCATCGCTCAGTTTCCAGGTATCGGTGGGGGACATGGTGGCCGTGTTAGAGAGCATGTGGATGTACTGGCGCATGCGGTTAAAGCTCATCTTCACAGACGAATGATCCGTTAAGCCAAACCTAGCCGATAGCCGGTACTCCGGTCCATGATACGTAGCGAAGTTTTTCCCGGAACCATAAGAGAGCGTGTCCAGGATGGTGGTTTCGGTTTTAGGCGCATTCCGTGCGTAGGCATATACTTCCCTTGGGCCCAAAGCATTGAACATAGAATAACGCAACCCCACATACACCGAGAACCGAGGCGATATCTCTATCTGGTCTGAGACGTAGAGCGCACTTTCCAGTGCCCGTTCGCGCTGAAGCACATCGGGTGTGATCAGGGACTCTGAACCCACGGGTTGCAGGCTACCCGGCTTCACGTTGTACAAGATGGAGCTGGCTCCGAAATCAATGGTGTGCTTGGTGTTCAGGAAGTAGTTGAAATCTGCCTGCAGGTTAGTTTGGTTCATGCCAAAGGACATGTGCGAGGCGTTTACGGGGTTGTTTTCCGAATTCACCTCATACCCATACTGGCTATAGGCGGCCGTCACCACGCTGTACAGTTGGTTCTGGAAGATGTGTTTCCATTTCACGCTGGCGTTCTGGTTGGCAAAACTGTACAAGGTGTCACTGCCCAGCCGAAACTTATCTTTGCTGAAATAACCTGAGACGTAAAGCGTGTTTTTGCTGTCGAACTCATGGTTGATCTGGGCGTTCAGGTCATAAAACGAAGCAGAGCTTTTCTTGAAACTCTCCTGAGGAAGTTTCTTGAGGAGCCAATCTGAATAGGTACTTCGGCCGGCCACCATGAAAGAGGTTTTGTCTTTGGTGATAGGTCCTTCCAACGTCAATCGGCTGGTCAATAAACCAATTCCGCCGGAGCCGGCCAGCTTTTTCTTGTTCCCATCGCGGGTAGTTACTTCCAGCACCGAGGAAAGCCTTCCGCCGTACCGGGCCGGAATGTTGCTTTTGTGCAACTCCACGGTTTTGATGATATCTGGATTAAACGCCGAGAAAAAGCCAAACAGGTGGGAAGGATTGTAGATCGTGGCATCGTTGAACAAAATCAGGTTTTGGTCGGTGGAGCCGCCGCGCACGTTCATGCCGGTGCTGCCTTCGCCTACTGATTTTACCCCAGGTAAGGTGAGCACCACCCGCAAGATATCGGTCTCCCCGAAAGCGGTAGGAACCTGTTTGATGGCTCGCATGTCCAGCCGTTCCATGCCCATCTGCATGCCCGCCACGTTGCGGTCTTTTTCGGCTTCCACCAGAACCTCCTTCAGGGAGCGAACATCTTCCTCCACCTCAATGTCCAGTTTTCCGTCTGAGTTCAAGGCAATGCGGCGTTTAGAGTTCTTGATCCCGATGCCCCGGATGAGCAACTCATGCTGACCAATAGGTAAGGTCAGGGAGAAATACCCGTACTGATCTGAGGTGGTCGCCAAAAGCGGAGACTGGATGTAGACCGAAGCCCCAATAATCGGCTCCCCAGATTTAGCATCACGGAGGTGGCCGGCCAGATTGGCTTTGCCGGAGGCGTTTTCGCGTTCTACCCCAATCACGTACAGCTTGGCCTCAGAGGTAGCGTTCTTTTTGCCTTTTCCCCCGGCCACGTAGGGCTGCGTTCCAGAGCCCTTGGTAACCAAAGCCCTGTTTTGGGTAGAAACCTCCTCCCGGTTGAAAAAGCCCTCGGGAAGGTTAGCCATGAATTCTTTGCCCTTGGTGATCATTACATACCCCTGCGGCGTGATAGCAAAAGAAAGGTTTGCCTCGGGCAGAACTTGGGCCAGGATAAAGGAGAGGGATTTCTGGTTAACCTCAAGGTTGATTTTGAGGCTGTCTACCGTTGCAGGCTCGTAATAGAACCGGTAGTCAGATTTAGATTCTATTTCCCGCACAAATTCCTCAAAAGAGGCCTCTTTCAGGTGCAGGCTTAGGAGCGGTTCTTCAGCAGTTTGGGCAAAGCTGTTCGTAGCCCCAAACAGCAGGAATACCGTGAAGAGAAAAGCAAATTGGTAAAGTTGGGCCATTATTTGGGAGGGGTAGCTGAGGGATAGATATCGGGAAAGAAGGTATTTGATCTTGGATTACTTTTTTAAGGAATCGTAATAAAGCACCAAGGCCAGAATAGACTCTTCCCGCTGCTTTCTGAATTTTAGTTTTTTAGATCGGGCGTACTTTTTCAGTTCTTTCTTCTGGTCACTGAACACGTTGTACACGGAGCGCCCGCTTTTTACCTGGTGGTAGGCAGGCCCTTGCTGAATGTAGAATTTATCAATGGAAGTGAATCTTTCCAGCAGTTTCTGGTCTACAATTAAGTCTTGTTTCTCTTTTTGTCTTTTTACCAGCAGTTTGGTGTTCCCGTCATGCATGACATCGTAAAAGCCGGTGCGCAGGGGAGTATTGGTTGTGGTGTCTGCTATCTCCAGCCGGATGAACTGGTGCCCATTCAGTTGAAATGAGGCTAACTTTTCCTTTACCAGCTTTTGCAGGAGCAACCCGTTTCGGTACAGAATCACTTCGTCGGTGACTAGGTTATACAATAAAGGCACTTCTTCATAGGTAGCCCCATCATAGTGCACATTGCCCAACGTTTTCTCGTCCCTAAAAAAAAAGGGATGACCCTCATGGTTTGCCCTCCTAATATCTACATACTCAGGTCCATTGAGCAGGTGCGATTCTTCTTTGGTTGCTTTCTGGTAAAGGCTCACCGGGAAACTGGCTGAAGAAGAAGGTGTTTCTGCGGTGTTTTCAGCTTTTTGGGCAGATACCTTCCCTTGGATGAAGAAGACAAAGGCAGCTGATAGGAGAAGTTTGACTTCTGTTCTAAGACGCATGTAGAAAGGATGGGAATAATTTAATTTGCCCTCAAGTTATTACATTTATTCAATTTATATAAGTGAAAAATTGGAATCAATAAGGCTTTCATAACAATTAAAAGAAGAATGATAACCTGATTAGTGCTCCTTACCTAAGCTTTTTGATTCCTGAAATGGGTTGATCTTAAAAAGAGTCATCTTAGTAGGCTCCGGAAATGAAAAACGATCTTACAGGGAAGGACTTGGCTCTGTTTCTTCGGAAACTAAAAAATCACTTTTTCAGGAAGGAAATATAAAGCCCCATTTTCAACCCTTTTCTGAAAAACAGGCCTAAAACGACCACTAATGTTTAAGCGCCGGTAGCATACCTTTGCCCCGAACTTAAATAGCGGTACTTTTGTCTTTCTGCTGTAAGAATTAGCTCATGATTGTACTACAAAATACCGTTCTCTCAGACGACCTCAAAGACAAGTTCTTTGTCTGTAATCTGGAGAAATGCAAAGGTGCCTGCTGCGTGGAAGGCGATCTGGGCGCCCCTTTAGACAAAGACGAATTAACCATCCTTGCCCAAGCCTACGAACATGTAAAGCCCTATATGTCTCAGGAGGGCATCAAAGCGATAGCCGAACAGGGATTGTACGTAGAAGATTTTGAAGGTGACTACAGCACGCCCACCATTGGCGACCGTGAATGCGCCTATGCCATCTACGACGATAACCTCACCCTGAAATGCGCTATTGAACAGGCGTACCTGGACGGGAAGATCTCCTGGAAAAAGCCCATTTCCTGTCACTTATACCCCATCAGAATTACCAAATATGATGGTTTCGAAGCCCTGAACTATGACCGTTGGGAAATCTGCAACCCGGCCTGTTCCTTCGGACTGGAGTTAGGAGTACCCGTGTACAAGTTCCTAAGGGAGCCTTTGATCCGGAAGTATGGCGAAGATTGGTTCAATGAGTTGGATGAGATGGTGGCGAAAGAAGCCTTGGCTAAGTAAGGTCAACTTGCTGTCAATACAACCGCCAGTTTTAGGCCTGTTTTAAGAAAGCGGGGCTTAAACGGGCGGTTTGTTTTATTGGGTTTGGCTCAGGTCAGCCAGCAGGAATTGGGCTTTCTTCAAGCCTGCTTTTCTGGCCATCTGGGCCCATTTTCTGGCTTCGTTTAGGTTACCTTGAATCTCATTGATTACTGCCAGGTTGTATGCAGCTTTCCCGGCCACGGAGTTGGACTTCGCACTAGCCAATGGAACCAAGAGTTCTGAAGCCTTTTCCCACTCATATAACCTAATGAACTCGGCAGCTTGGGCAAGTTCTTTCTGATGGAAGTATTCTTTAGTACCGGTAAGCTTAGTAGGGTAAAACCTATCGGCATACATTTTGGCGGTAATGGCTGCATTTCTATTTACCGCTTTTCCCGCGTTGGCCATGGCCGGGCCAAAGGCCAGCAACCCACTTATGACACCCCTGCTGCTGTAGGGCTCGCTTTGCGTGAGGGTAGCCTCATCCAGTAGTTCTCCTTCCTTTGTGTACAATTTCCATTTGGTTGAGACTACTAAAGAATAGTCAGCGGTTTTGGAGACATTGCCTTCCTCATCTTTTTCGCTGGTGACGGAAGTCTGGTCCATGTAGGCATCCAGAGTGTCCAGTACCAGCAGGAGGGAGGTTTTGAATTCGCGGCAGAGCTGTCGTGCCTTTTCTTTAGTGATCTGTCTGTTTTCCGCCGGTTTATGTAAGAACAAACTTGTATCGGCGAGCACAATCTGAAAGGAAGTGTCTGAGGCTAATTCTTGCTGGACGGCTTCCATGGCGTACCGGGCACCGTCTCTGAACACCTCCACTTTTCGCTCTTTTTTATAGGGCAGAAGAGAAGCATCGTAGCGCTGTACTAATAAAATGGTGGCTATCTCTTCTGGTATCTGCACGACCGCGGGTTCCTCCTTGTTTAAATAAAGCAAAGAGGTGCAGCTTGAAAGAAGAAGACAGAAGCAAACTAAAACCAGGGAGCGGTAATGTGTTTTCATGTAGTGCAATTTCATGAGAGGGTATCTTGTAAACAGCGTAAGCACGCTTTTCCCCTATCTGCAAAATAGAAAAAAGCAGCCTTTTGGGCTACTTTTTTCAGTAGTATGAAATGCTTTTTAGACTTGGGTAAAGTCGTAAGAATCCAGGTAGCTGGTGGTGAAATCGCCTTCGTTGAAGTTCTTGTCATCCATCATGGCCATGTGGAACGGAATGGTGGTTTTCACGCCCTCAATCACGAACTCGCTCAAGGCTCGCTTCATTTTCACGATGGCTTCCTCGCGGGTTTGCGCACTCACAATCAGCTTCGCGATCATGGAATCATAGTTGGCCGGGATGGTGTAGCCCGCATACACGTGGGTGTCTACACGTACGCCGTGACCACCCGGGATGTGCAACACGTTGATCTTGCCTGGGCTCGGACGGAAACCTGCCTTCGGGTCCTCGGCGTTGATGCGGCACTCAATGGCGTGCATCTGCGGATAGTAGTTCTTGCCCGAGATAGGAATCCCGGCAGCTACCTTTATCTGTTCCTTGATCAAGTCATAGTTTACTACTTCCTCGGTGATGGGGTGCTCCACCTGAATACGGGTGTTCATCTCCATGAAGTAAAAATCTTTGTGCTTGTCAACCAGGAACTCAATGGTACCCACGCCTTCGTAGTTGATGGCTTTGGCTCCGGCAATGGCGGCCTGGCCCATCCGCTCACGCAGCTCGTCAGAGATGAACGGCGAAGGGGTTTCCTCAATCAGTTTCTGGTGACGGCGCTGGATGCTGCAATCACGCTCAGACAAGTGGCAAACGGCTCCGTACTGGTCACCCACAATCTGGATCTCAATGTGGCGGGGCTCCTCCACGAACTTTTCCAGGTACATGCCGTCGTTCCCGAAGGCCGCTTTGGCTTCCTGACGGGCATCGTTCCAAGCCTTGTCAAACTCATCGGCCGATTTGATGATGCGCATGCCGCGTCCACCGCCACCCGCCGTGGCTTTGATAATCACCGGGTATTTAATTTTGGCCGCCAATTTCTTTCCTTGCTCGGCAGAAGAAAGAAGCCCCTCTGAACCGGGGATAGTAGGCACGCCCGCTTTCTTCATGTACTCCTTCGCCGAGGACTTGTCGCCCATGGAGTTGATCATCTCCGGGGTGGCCCCGATGAACTTGATCCCGTTTTCGGCACAGATTCTGGAAAACTCGGCGTTTTCAGAAAGGAAACCGTAGCCCGGGTGAATGGCATCGGCGTTGGTGATCTCCGCGGCGGCAATCAGGTTAGGGATGTTCAGGTAAGACTGAGAAGAGGGAGCAGGCCCAATGCATACGGCCTCGTCAGCGAAGCGCACGTGCAGGCTTTCCTTGTCGGCGGTAGAATACACGGCTACCGTTTTAATTCCCATCTCTTTGCACGTCCGGATAACTCTGAGCGCAATCTCGCCACGGTTGGCAATTAGTATTTTTTTGAACATGTAGTTAAAGTGCTAATTGTTGGATGTGCTAATGTGCTGATGACTTAAAAAAGAATGTGCTGACAAGCTACTCAATGGGAGGAGGGAAGCGTAAGAATCCGCCCGAATCCATTAATTAGCACATCAGCACATTAAAGAATTAGCACATTAACTAGGATCTACCAAGAACAGAGGCTGGTCATACTCTACCGGGCTGGCGTTGTCTACCAGCACTTTCACAATACGGCCCGAGATCTCAGACTCAATCTCGTTGAACAGCTTCATAGCCTCAATGATACAGATCACCTGGCCTTTTTGAACCTCGTCACCAACATTCACAAACGCCGGAGATTCTGGGTTGGCAGAGCGGTACAGGGTACCAATCATCGGTGCTTTAATGGTGAGGTATTTGCTGGTGTCATCGGCGGCAGGCTGGGCCGGAGCAGCCGGTGCAGCAGGAGCTTGAGGCAGGGCAGGGGCGGCTGGAGCAGCAGGCAATGCTGCTGGGGCCGGCGCAGGAGAAGCCCCTTGCACAAATTTCACTTTCTGGCTCGCCTCGCGTTCCACTGAGATTTTAAATTCTTCGGTCTCAATGTCCACTTTGTTCAGGCCTGATTTCGCGATGAAATCAATCAGTTCTTGGATTTCCTTTGCTTTCATAGTTCTATTTTACTCGTTCGGCGTAGGTATAGGTACGCGTGTCTACCTTGATTTTCTCATCCTGCCCGATAAATAACGGAACAGAGATAGTCGCGCCTGTTTCTACAGTGGCTGGTTTAGAGGCGTTGGTGGCCGTGTCTCCTTTGATACCCGGCTCAGTATACGTAATAACTAGTTCTACATACGTAGGAAGTTCAGCGGTTAAGGGCGTTTCTGTCTCGGCGTGGAACAAGATAGTTACTTCCTGGCCTTCTTTCATCAAGTCAGCAAAAGGTACCAGTTTCTCGTTCAGCGTCACTTGCTCAAAAGTACTCAGGTCCATGAAATTGTAGCCGTAATCATCTTTGAAGATGAACTGATGCGGACGCTGCTCTACCCGGGCCGTGGTTACTTTCACGCCGGCTGTGAAGGTGTTGTCCACCACTTTGCCGGTTTTGATGTTCTTGAGTTTTGTACGGACGAAAGCCGGACCCTTGCCTGGTTTCACGTGCTGAAACTCAGAAATAAGCCAAAGGTCGCCGTTAAATTCGATGCAAAGCCCGTTGCGGAAATCAGCGGTGGTTGCCATAGTTTGTCTTGTGTTTCGGTTTAAAATGCCTACGGGTTTTTCCCGATTGGACATAAAAAAATTCGGCCAAAGATAGCCGAATTTTTTGATCTATTTTAGAAAAGTGCCTTAAAAACGAGGTCCTTACTTGGGGTCATACGCCCACTTCAAATAAATGGATCCCCAGGTGAAACCACCGCCAAAAGCAGCTAGAACCACGTTATCACCTTTTTTAAGCTGGTCTTCAAACTCCCACAGACACAAAGGAATTGTGCCGCTGGTAGTATTGCCATATTTTTGGATGTTGATCATGACCTTTTCGGGTCCAACGCCCATGCGGTTAGCCGTGGCGTCAATGATGCGCTTGTTGGCCTGGTGAGGAACCAGCCAGGCAATGTCTTCGGCGGTAAGGTTGTTCCGTTCCATGATCTCGGCAGAAACATCGGCCATGCCTTTCACCGCGAACTTGAATACCTGCTGACCTTCCTGGAAAGCAAAGTGCTCTCTTCTGTCCAGCGTTTCCTGAGTAGCCGGTCGGCGGCTTCCTCCTGCTTTTTGGTGCAGGAAGGGAACCCCTGAACCATCAGATTTCAAAATGCTATCCTGAACGCCCAAGCCCTCTGTGTTCGGCTCCAGCATCACCGCTCCGCCTCCGTCTCCGAAGATAATGCACGTGGCGCGGTCTGTATAATCCACAATCGCGGACATCTTATCAGCACCCACGATGATGATTTTCTTGTACTTGCCGGTTTCTATGAACTGGGCACCCGTAGCCAAGGCAAACAGGAAACCAGAGCAGGCAGCCTGCAAGTCATACCCAAACGCATTCACGCAGCCGGTTTCCGCCGTGATGATATTGGCCGTAGCCGGGAATACCAGGTCAGGCGTGGTGGTGGCGCAGATTAGCATTTCTACTTCCTCTGGCTTGGTGTTGGTTTTCTTGAGCAGGTCCAGAACCGCCGGGATAGCGATGGCAGAAGTACCTTGGTCTTCACCCTTCAGAATGCGTCTTTCCTTGATGCCGGTGCGGGAAACAATCCACTCATCGTTGGTTTCTACCATGGTTTCCAACTCCTGGTTGGTCAACACATACTCTGGGGCATATCCGCTCACACCGGTGATCGCGGCGGTAATTTTGCTCATATTGTTTGGATGGAATGTCTAGTGAAGGAGCGCACGTTAGGCGCTAAAGTGTTTCTTGAATTTCTCGGCAATGTGCGACTCCGCCATTTTGTTGGCGAGGTGCAGCATGTTGCAGATTGCGGTAGGGCTGGAAACGCCGTGCCCAATGACTGCATTGCCATTTACCCCCAGAATGGGGCTGCCGCCAACCGCCTCGTAATTGAAGCGGTCAAAAAATGGATCCTTCATGTTTTTCTCCACCAGGATGTCATAGATTGACTCTGCCATCTTCAGGAGAACGTTACCGGTGAACCCATCACACACAATGACATCGGCCTTGTCGTTAAACAGGTCGCGTCCTTCAATGTTCCCGATAAAGTTGATGGATTTGTTTTCTTTGAGAAGCTTGTGGGCGGGTTGGGTCACCATGGTGCCTTTCCCTTCTTCCTCGCCAAGGTTCATGAGGCCCACGCGGGGCTTTTTGATGTCTAAGATGTGTTCTGCACAGAGAGAACCAATCTCGCCAAACTGCTCCAGAATCTCGGGTTTGCAGTCGGCAATTGCGCCCACGTCCAGTAGCACGCCTAATCCGCCTTTCAGTTTGGGAATGAAGCTGGCCAGGGCTGGCCGTAAGATGCCCTCTACCTGTTTCACGCTGAAGACAGCGCCTACCAGCATGGCTCCGGTGTTGCCGGCACTGCAGAAGGCATCTACCTTTTTGGAGGCCAGCATGCCGTACCCAACCGCTATGCTGGAGTCTTGTTTCTGGGTGAGGGCTTTAGTAGGGTGTTCACCCATCCCAATAACTTGAGATGCGTGAACAACCTTTACTCTGGAACCGGTGTAGCCGTGCTTTTGCAGAAGGGAATGGATTCTTTTTTCATCTCCGATCAGGAAAATCTCAATCTCATTCGTCAAGGTCTCAGCCGCCAAAAGTGCGCCTTCTACAACTGCGTCGGGGGCGAAGTCGCCTCCCATTGCATCCAGAGCTATTTTCATGTAAAGCGTATTTCGTAAATTATCCTACAAGTAACTAAAATAAAGCCTGTCTAGGCAAGCTTTATTACGCAACAGAGGTATAATTCTTGATGGCCACTTTGCCGTTGTGGTACAGATCGCCGTCTACTACGTACGCTCTGTGGTATTGGTGCACCTCACCGGTGTTAGGGCAGATAGAAATCGCTTTTGGAGTGATTTTGTCGTGCGTTCTTCTCTTATCTCTTCTGGTTTTGGAGATTTTTCGCTTAGGATGTGCCATCTCAGGTAATTATTACAAAATTGGTTATAAACTTATTTTAACTTTTTAAGGGCGGCGAAGCGCGGGTCTACAGGACCGTCCTCGTCATCATCGTCATTGCCGTCCTCGTCGTCTCCGTCAGAGCCGGTGGAGTAGATCAGCAGGCCTTCTGCCTCAGGATCATCTTCCAGTTCACTGTCTTCTTCTACAAACCTGGGGTGCAGTTTTTTCATGGGCACCGCCAGCCCAATGTAATCATACAAATGCTGGGCGATATTGATGTACTGCGTATCAGGGGTAACCTGCAGCACGTTCACGTCCAGTTCTAAATCTTCTGGGCCGTAGCGCACGAGCAGCGTTTGTTCCACTTCCAAAGGTTGCTCAAATTCCTCTAAGCTCCTATCGCAGATCAGGCGAACTGTCCCTTTGATCTGGAAATCGAACTGCAAAAGAAGCTCCGACTTGTGCAGCACTACCTCTGCCTTCAAGTTGCCGCCCAGGATCAACTCCTGCTCAAACAACTCAAAGAAGCGCTCATCCAACTCAAACTCGTAGCTGTGGCTTTTGTTGCCAAGCTTCACAAGGTTGATATCGTATTTCTTAATCTCCTTCACGTTGCCTCTTTTTTTGCAAGTCGCAAAATTAGCAAGAATATCTGAATTATAAAATACAAATGCCTTTTTTGCGCTGGTTAATAAATAGCCGTTTTCGGCTTGTCTTGGGGAAAACAGCTTCTAAACGGGAGTAGTTCATTATGAGAAAGATACCTTTTTACCTGCCTTAAACCTGTTCTTCCGGATTCCTTGTACGGATGGTTTTACCAAAGAACTGAGCAAGCACCATACTAATAGAAATACATGAGAAAGCGTTTCGGTGCTGTTTTCTGGAAATCAGCACCGAAACGCTTTTAAGTTTCGATCTTCTCAAAAATCTAAGCTTCGGCCCGAGCCCGCAGAATGTCAATGGCCGCAAACAAGGCTTCTCTGAACGAGGTCTCGTCTGCTCTGTTCTGGCCCGCGATGTCATAGGCGGTGCCGTGGTCTGGCGAAGTACGCACAATAGGCAAGCCGGCGGTGAAATTCACCCCACGTTCAAAGGCGATGGTCTTGAACGGAATCAGGCCTTGGTCGTGGTAGAGGGCTAAGGTGGCGTCAAACTTCTGGTAACTGCGCGTCCCGAAGAATCCATCGGCAGGGAAGGGGCCGAACACCAGATTTCCTTTGTTTTTAAGTTGCTCAATTACCGGAATCACGATCTCGGTTTCCTCGGTGCCCAACAACCCATTCTCGCCAGCATGCGGATTAAGCCCAAGCACGGCAATACGTGGTTTCTGTATCCCGAAATCCTTACGCAGTGAGTTGTCCAGGATGTTGAGTTTGCGGATGAGCAGTTCTGGGGTGATCTGGTTTGCTACTTCTTTCAAGGGCAAATGCCCGGTAACGGTGGCTACCCTGAACCCGTCAGCAACAAGGAACATGAGGCTATCGGGAGCGTCAAAATAGGTGGTGAAGAACTCGGTGTGGCCCGGGAACTGGAAGCCTTCGCCCTGGGTATTGTCTTTGTCAATGGGAGCTGTGACCACCGCCTGGATGTTGCCGTCTTTCAGGTCCTGTGCGGCTCGCAACAAGGCCGCGCGGGCCAAGGCTCCGGTGGCCGCCGTTGGCGTGCCTGGCGTGAAGTCAATCTCTTCCTCCACGCAGTTGAGTACGTGTGTTTTTTTGGGGTGTAGCTGTTCAAAATCCTGGATAATCTGGAAGTTGAAGTTATCCAACCCCAGCAGCTTGCGGTACTTGTTTACCGCCGAGGCGGTGCCATATATAATAGGTGTGCAGTAATGCAGCACCCGGTTATCAGAAAGGGTTTTCAGTACAACTTCCGGCCCGATGCCGCTGATATCTCCTATGGTAATCCCTATGCGGGGCTTGGTCTTTTGCTCCATTGATTAAGCAGTAGCTTGTGAAGTGAGGAAATGGTACAGCAACCGAACGCTGCTGCCGGTGGCGTGCTTGCCACGGTAAGAATCTGGACTCAATAGATAAGCCGTACCGGCGATGTCCAGGTGAATCCAGGGATAACTGGTGAAGAACTCTAGGAACTTGCCCGCAGAGATAGCCCCAGCCTCGGCTCCGCCGATGTTCTTGAGATCTGCGATGTCTGATTTGAGGTGCTCCTGGTACTCGTCCCACAGCGGTAACTCCACCAAGCGCTCGTGGGCTGCTTCCCCGGCCAGTTTCAGGTCTGTTTTAAGTAAATCATCGGCGGTACCCATCATCACAATGCCTTCGCGGCCTACGGCGCGGGCGGCGGCTCCGGTGAGGGTGGCAATGTCAATCACCAATGCCGGATTGTAGCGCTTGGCAAAGTGCAGGGCATCGGCTAAGATTAATCTTCCTTCAGCATCGGTGTTCAGGACTTCCACGGTGTGGCCGCTATGCATGGTGATCACATCGCCGGGGGCGAATCCTTTGCCGCTGATAAGGTTATCCGTGGCCGGGATCAACCCGATCACGTGCAGGGGTACTTTGTTTTGCGCCAGGGCATACAGGGGTCCGGCCACAGCAGCCGCGCCGGACATATCGGATTTCATGTAGTCCATGGAGTTGGGCGTGGGCTTCAAGCTCAGGCCGCCGGTGTCATAGACCACGCCTTTTCCCACCAGAATGATAGGTTGGGCGTTAGTAGCGTTCTCGGGTTTCCACTCCAAGATGTTGAAGGTAGGCGACTCGTCAGAAGCCTGGCTCACACTCAGCAGACCACCCATTTTCAGGGATTGGATCTGCACCAGGTCCAGCACTTCAGACACCACGCCGGAGCCGTCCAGCATCTCCTGGATCTGCTCGCTCAAAAGCGTTGGCGTCTGCATGTTGGGTGGGGTATTGATGAGGTCACGGGTTTTGTAGACGGCATCCAGCAGGTGGGACAGTTCCGCTACCTGCGTCTGCGACACGCCCACACCGGTAATAGTCACCGTTTGCAACGTAGGAGCGGTGGCTTTCTGGGTCTTATAGCGCTGGAACGAATAGTTGCTCAGCACCAGGCCCTCGGCTACAAACAGGGAGGCCTCACCATCGGCTCCATCCAACAGCACTACGTGGTCCACTTTGTCGGCGGAGAGGCGTTGGTGCAGTGCGTTGCCTGCTTTGCGGAGGGCTTCCTGGGTTTCGGTGCCTTTGCGTTTGGGCTCGGTGAGCACCAGGTAAAGTTGGTGCGTGAATTTATTGATGCCTACCAGGGTGCTTTTCAGCTCCAGCTGGCGGTGGATGTAAGTCAGCTCATCGGCGGAGAAAAGTTCCTCGGGGAGATGCTCGCGGCCCGGCACCAACACGGCGGTGCTGGTATTAGCGGGTAATGTTGCAGCGTAGGTCAGTTCTGTGCGCATAAGATGTGTATCTTTGAGCTGCAATATAGCCTTAACAAACGGAAACCAAAACCAGTGAAGCCCGTCCAGCCCAAGAAACACCTGGGTCAGCATTTCCTTACTGACCTCAACATCGCCCAGAACATAGTGGAGGCGCTGCGCCTGCCCAACGGGGTACAGGAAGTGCTGGAAGTGGGTCCTGGCATGGGCGTTTTGACCCAGTTTTTGGTAAATCACCCCGAATACAGAACCACTATTGTGGACATTGACCGCGAGTCCATTGCCTGGCTCAACGAGCATTATCCGCAACTGGAAGGCCGCGTGCTTTTTGCCGATTTCCTGAAAACCGACCTTAAAACGCTGTTCACCGGGCCGTTTGCCGTCATCGGGAATTTCCCCTACAACATCTCCAGCCAGATTTTCTTCAAGGTGCTGGACCACCGCGACCAGGTGCCTGAGGTGGTGGGCATGATTCAGAAAGAGGTGGCCGAGCGCATCGCGGCGGCGCACGGCTCCAAGACCTATGGCATCATGAGTGTGCTGCTGCAGGCCTTTTATACCATTGAATACCTGTTCACGGTGCACGAGCACGTGTTCAACCCGCCGCCCAAAGTGAAAAGCGCGGTCATCAGGCTCACGCGCAACGAGGTGGCCCAACTGCCCTGTGACGAGAAACTGTTCTTCAAGGTAGTGAAAGCAAGTTTCGCTACTCGCCGTAAAACCCTCAGGAACTGCCTTAAACCGTTTAACTTACCCCTGGAGGTTGCCCAGGATGCCTTGTTTGATAAGCGCGCCGAACAGCTTTCCGTGTCTGATTTTATAAACCTGACCCTTCTGATCCAGCAGCATGCAGTCTGAAATCACCCGTGAGTTTATTGACCAGATAGAGGACGCCATCGAGCGCCGCGATGCCGAGTTCATTCTCTCCAACATGGAGGAGATGTACGCCGTGGACATCACCACGGTGCTCTATGAACTAAACACCGAGCAGAGCAAGTACGTGATGGATGTGCTGCCCGCCGATGTGGGCGCCGAGATCCTCAGCGACCTGGACTCTGACGTGCGCACCAATTTCCTGAAGAACTTCACCATTGAGGAGATTGCCCGCTACATTGGCGAGATGGATTCTGATGACGCTGTGGATTTGCTCAACGAGCAGCCGGTGCAGCGCAAAGAGGAGATCATCGCCCTGCTGGAAGATCAGGAGCACGTCGCAGATATTATTGAACTCCTTCATTATGATGAGGACTGCGCCGGCGGTCTCATGGCGAAGGAGCTCATCAAGGTGAACCTGAACTGGCGGGTAGGGCAGTGCATAGAGGAGATCCGCCGTCAGGCCGAGGAAGTGGAGAAAGTCTACGCCATTTACGTGGTAGACGACCGCGACAAACTGGTGGGTCGCCTGGGCATGAAAACCCTGCTGCTCTCCAACGACCACACGCCCATTTCCCAGATCTACGATGCCGATGTCATTTCCATCGAGTCCTATAAAGACGAGCAGGAAGTAGCCACCGTCATGCAAAAATATGACCTGGATGCCATTCCCGTCGTGAACATCCAAGGCCGTCTGTTGGGCCGTATCACCATTGACGATGTGATTGACGTGATTCAGGAGCAGGCCGAGCTGAGCCGTCAGTTGATGACCGGTATCACCGAGAACATTGAGGAAGACGACAGCGTGTTCCGCCTTTCCCGTGCGCGCTTACCTTGGCTCATGGTGGGCATGGTAGGCGGTTTGTTGGGCGCCCGCTTCATCGGTCTTTTTGAGGGTGATATTTCCATCATTCCTGCCTTGGCCATGTTCACTCCCTTGATTACCGCTACCGGCGGAAATGTAGGAATCCAGTCTTCGTCTATCATCATCCAGACGCTGGCGAATAAAACTATCATGTTCGATAACTTTACCTCCCGGATTGTGAAGGTGCTGTTGGTGGCGATCATCAATGGCCTGGTCATGTCTGGGCTAGTATTTGGATTCAACGTGCTGTTGGGCGTGCAACTCACCTTGTCCATTGTGGTGGCCGTTGCCTTATTCAGCGTGGTGTTATTGGCTTCCTTTATGGGTACCGTAACTCCTATGATTTTAGATAAATATGGGGTTAACCCCGCCGTAGCCGCGGGTCCGTTTATCACCACTGCCAATGACTTACTTGGGCTCGCCGTGTACTTTATGGTAGCCCACTTATTATTAAATCTTTGATCTGAGTTCTGGAGTCGTTCTTTTCCAGTCCATGCTTTTGAATATGACTTTAAACCAATCCCCTTTTCGTTGTCTCGTGATTGACCTGATGCACGAGAGCCTCATGCCCATGCTGGAAAACCTGGGTGTGGAGGTGACGTATCTGCCGGAGGTGAAAAAAGAAGAAGTTCCTGCTTTGCTGCCCGGGTACCAGATGCTGGTAGTGCGCAGTAAAATGCGAATCACGGCCGATTTGCTGAAATTTGCCCCAAAACTGGAGATAGTAGCCCGAGCCGGAGCCGGGGTAGACAACATAGATGACGGCGTGCTGGAAGCCCGCAACATTACCCTGATCAACGCTCCCGAGGGCAACCGCGATGCCGTAGGCGATCATACCCTTGGGCTATTATTAGCCTTGTTCCGGAAAATTACCCAAGGCGACCGACAGATCAGGCAGGGGCAGTGGCTACGGGAGGACAACCGCGGCGAGGAAATAGGCGGGAAGACCATCGGGTTGATCGGGTACGGACACATGGGCAAAGCCTTCGCCAAGCGGCTGATGGGGTTTGACTGTGAGGTACTGGCCTATGACAAACAAACCGTAGACAACCCGTTCCCACACGTTCGGCTGACTTCTTTAGAGGAAATCCAGGAGAAAGCCCAAGTGCTGAGTTTGCACATCCCCTACACCAAAGAGAACCATCATTTCGTGAATGCCCAGGTTCTTACCGGGTTCCAGCATCCCTTGTGGGTGTTGAATACCGCCCGCGGAGAGGTGTTGGACCACGCTGCCCTGATAGATTCTATGAAAACTGGGAAAGTGCTGGGTGCCGCCTTAGACGTGCTGGAAAACGAGAAACTGAAAACCCTTACCCAAGAACAACAAAATCGCCTGGATTATTTAATGGAACATCCGCGCGTGATTCTTACTCCCCACATTGCCGGTTGGACCCAGGAATCTTACGTGCGCATTAACGAGGTTTTGGTTCAGAAGCTTAAAGCCTATTTGGAATAGTGTTTTTAGCCTGTTTTACTGAAAATAGCCTAAAAGCGTAGCGGCGTTACCCTGTAACCTCGCTACAGGGTGGAACCCATTTTCGGTCCATATTCTTGAAAACAGGGCTAAAACAGGAACGCCTCTCTTCGTGAAAGAGAGGCGTTCCTGTTTTTTATTTTTGCGGATTGAAAGTTGTGGTGGAGTACCCGATAAGCAAGTCAGCGCGGGAGCCCGGCGGGCGATAGTAGACCAGCACATCGTAGACGTTCTCCGTGGCGAAGTGGCTTCCCTCAAAGTAACGGGCATCTGGTTGGCCGTTGGCGCCTTTCACCGCGAAATAATAGTTGTAGTACCCTTGTTTCAGGAGGACATCGGCGGTGTAAAGTCGGTTCTCGGCATCGTAGGTCATCCGGAAGGGCTCTTGGAGTTGCCAGTCGGACAGGCCGCCATAAACATAGACGGGGCCGGGGGCTGGTTCAGGGGCCTGAAGCCGGAATGTCACTTGCTGGTAATCGGCGTTCAGCGGGGCGTTGCCGTACTCGCGGCTCCCGAAGATGAATTTTCCGTTTGCATCGGGTTGAGAACTGTAGACCTCACGGGCGCGACTCCGGCCCGGGGTGGCAAATACGCGGTCTGGGTTGGCGGACATATCGCGGCGCTCAATCCCGATGCCGCTGAACCGTTCGCTGCGGGTATCTATGGCCCGGAACTCGCTTAAACCAAGAAACGCTTGCTCCACATCAAACAGTTGGTACTCCAGGCGACGTTGTGCTTCCTGGATGAAGGTGGGGCGGGTGAAGTACTTGGCGTTGTCCCAGCGGTGGTTTTGGCGCATGACTACCTTAATTTCCTGGGCCGGGTTCACCAATGGATACTGGGCATAGAAGATGTTAAAGTCTAACTGCTGCCGCTCGTAGCGGTCACCGGCTCCAGGCGTGGCTACTGGTCTCAAGCCCACATTCACCTGCTCTTCATACACCACAAACCGCCGGGTGAGTAGTGCGTTTCCGCCTTCCTCTAAGACTTCCATGAGATAATTCCCGCTAAGTTTCACGCGGGGCAACTGAAACCGATAATGCCAATACGGCACCTTAGTACCCGCCGAGGGTTCCACTTCCAGGATGAAGAACTCATTATAATCCTGCACAAACTGCAGAGGCTGAAGCTGTGAAGGTTTCCAATCGGCGTTGCAATGGTGCAGCTTCACCACGGCTCTTCTCCCCGGGGCAGACATCCGGTCAAATTCCAGCACCAACGGGCTGGACTGGTTTATGGAAACAACTGGTGGGGCCAGCACATCGCCCACGTTGAAGTTCTTGGCATAAAACTGCACTGAGCGGACATCAGAGCCATAGACAGCGTCTTCATACCGGATGGGGCCTGACGTTGAGGTTCCTGTTCCGGTGCCCGTTGTCTCTACCGGCACACAGCCCGTGAGAGAAGCGGCCGCCAAAGCCAAGGTGAAGAAAGCGTGTTTCCAGTTAATGGTTTGTATCATGGGTAAGGTTCAACTTATTGGCAGCAGGCTTAGCTGCCGATATTTTTATATACGGGAATGCCTTGTCCCTAAGAAGCAAAGGGAGGCCTGCTTAAAGATAATAGAACTTCTCATCTAAACGATAAGGAGAAAGAACCCTTGTATCTTACCTCCGCTTTGGGTCTGTTTTCCCGAAATTAGCCAAAAAGAAACCCCACAAATCTGAGGAGTGTGGGGTTTAGGTGATTTATTTCAATTGGTTTTCCAGCTCGTCTACCTGCTCCATGAGTTGCTCCCAGGTGCTTTGCTCTTTGTCCAGTTGGGCTTTTACTTTATTGAATTGCTGGGTGGCTTCGTGAAGCGCAGCCGGATCGGCGTAGGTGCTGGGCAGAGCCAGTTTGTTTTCGCAGTTCTTCAGCTTGCCTTCCAGTTCGTTCACCAGGCCTTCAATCTGTTTCATTTTCTGGTTGACGCGCTTGAGTTCCTGCTCCAGTTCCTGCTGCTGGCTGGCGGTAGGTTTTGGTTTAGCCTGAGCCTTAGCCGCAGCGGCTTGCGGGCTGACTTTTTTGATGCCCTTCTCGCGCTGTTCCATCCAGTACTCGTACTCGTGGTAGGTACCCGGGTATTCCTTCAGTACATAGTCTTCAATGTACCAGATTTTGTTGGCCACGTTCTCCACGAAGTAGCGGTCGTGGGAAATAACCACAAACGTACCCTCGTACTGCTCCAGCGCCTGGATGAGGATGTTCACCGACTGCATGTCTAAGTGGTTGGTAGGCTCATCCAGTAGCAGGAAGTTGGCTTCCGAGATAAGTGTTTTAGCTAACGCTACCCGGCTTTTCTCGCCCCCAGACAATACCTTTATTTTCTTGAAAACGGTATCGCCGGTGAACAGGAAAGAGCCTAGAACGCCGCGCAATTCCATTTCGGTACGGCGGCTGCCGGCCTGTACCATCTCCTGCAAAATCTCATTCTCTACGTTGAGGCTTTCCAATTGGTGCTGGGCGTAAAAGGCCATGATTACGTTGTGGCCCAACTGCCGGGCGCCCTGGATAGGCTCGTCACCGGCGATGATGCGCATGAGCGTAGACTTTCCTTTTCCGTTCGCACCAATCAGCGCGATCTTATCGCCCCGCTCAATGTTCACGTGGGTGTTCTTGAAGATCAATTTCTCGCCGTAGCTTTTGGCCACGTTCTCCAGGCGAAGGATGTTTCGGCCGGGTTGCACGGTGAACTGGAACTTAAAGTTTACCACCGGGGCATCGCCCGCCACGTCTTCAATACGTTCCATTTTTTCCAAGGCCTTCATGCGGCTTTGGGCCTGCTTAGCTTTGGTGGCCTTTGCCTTAAAACGGGCAATAAACTGCTCGGCCTGCTTTATCTGCTGCTGCTGGTTTTCATAAGCACCCTTCTGAATCTCGTTGCGAAGCTCTTTTTCCTCCAGGTAGAAGCTGTAGTTACCCGCGTACACGTTCAGTTTCTGCCCCGATACCTCCACGGTGGTAGTGATGGTCTTGTCCAGGAACTCGCGGTCGTGGGAGACAATCACAATAGCACCTTCATAGGCGCTCAGGTAGGTTTCAAGCCACTTGATGGAAGGTAAGTCCAAGTGGTTGGTAGGCTCATCCAGAAGCAGGAGGGAAGGTTTCTGCAACAGTATCTTTGCCAGCATCACCCGCATGCGCCATCCGCCGGAGAAAGTCTTCAGGGGTTGTTGCAGTTCCTGCGTGGTAAAGCCCAGGCCTTCCAGAATCTCTTCGGCCTTGATCTGCATGTTGTAGCCGTCCAGAGCCTCAAACTGCTCCTGTAATTTGGCCAGCTTGTCGATATGCTCGTCCTGGTAATTGGTTTCCATCTGGTGTAGCACCTCGTCAATCTTGAGCTGCAGCTGAATGGCTTCCTCAAAGGCCTGCATGGCCACGTTCAGGATGCTCTCGTGCGTGTCATAGGAAAGCAAATCCTGGTTCAGGAAACCCAGCGTGGTCTCGCGTCCCATCTGGATGCTGCCACCATCAGGTTTGTACTCGCCCACCAGCAGGCGCAACAGCGTGGATTTACCGGTTCCGTTCAGCCCCACCAACCCGATCTTGTCCTTCGGTTTGATGTGCAGGTTGGCGTCTTCGTACAGGGTGCGGCTCCCGAAATGGAAGTTGAGGTTGTTAATGGAAATCATGGATCAAACTATATCGAAGCGCAAAGGTAACACTTTGAAAATTATCAGGCGTTTGCCTTTTAGGCATTAGGTCTTTTAGCAAAAATACGGCTGAGTTAAAACAAATTAGCTGTCAAAAACGTGCCCTTTATATGTTTAAGACATTTCCAGGTAATTAGATGGAAAGAGGTGCTTTAGAAGGGGGTTTCTGGAAAATAGGCCATAAACCACTTATGATTATATCTAAGTTCCAGTTTAAAACGGGCGTTCAAAATCAGAAGGACCAAAGGTGTGGTTTCTCTGAACGAAGTTGGAGGATTCCTTTTTTGCTGATTTATGGAATAAACGATAAACCAAAGCAACAGGTGTGAGCACCCCAAAAAAGAGGATGGCCAATAGGAGTTTTGTGTTTATTATTCCTATGAAATGGAGCAGGGTCATCCATTTATTTAGAATCCAGGAAACAGGAGGCACTGACAGTAAAGCCAAAACCAATACACCTCCGGCAACCCCCACCAAGATGACGTTAGAAAACCAGAGGAAATAGAAAAGGAGCAACAAAACTGCAAAGGAGGCAGCAGCCTCCAGAGTTTGGACGCGTTTGTTTGGCATAACTTAGAAAAGGGCGTAGATAAAGGATGCAGCGGGGCCTCCTACCACTACCATTAAGCCCAGGAGAAGCAATAGAAACAAAATAGGGGTGAGCCACCACTTTTTCCTGGTGAGCAGGTAATGCCAGATTTCTTTTAGAGAATCCATGTTGTTCAAGGTTTTCTGACAACAAAGTTACCTATTACAAGCAAATCTATTTCAGTACCTACAAAACATCTAAGGGCATCTGAAGGAGAAGCTACAATGGGCTCTTCATTTACGTTGAAACTGGTGTTGACCAACACAGGTGTTCCGGTTTTTTTCCCGAAGGCATTCAGGAGTTTCCAGAAACGCTCATTGGTGCCTGGGGTTACGGTCTGTACCCGAGCCGAGAAATCTGAGTGGGTAATGGCTGGTAAATTGCTTTTGGGCGTGTGAAGTTTTGACGTTATATCACTTTGTGCGAACTTCTCTTCTACCTGTAAGCGGTGTTCTGGTTTTAAAAGGGTGGTGGTGGTCATATAAGGCGAAGGTGCCCCATTCTCAAAATAAGTGGCTTTGTGCTCCAAAGGAACAGCCGGAGCGAAGGGCCTGAAATCTTCCCGATGCTTGGTTTTTAAATTGAGAATGGACTGCATCTTAGGGTTTCTGGGATCGGCTAAAATGCTTCGATTGCCCAAAGCTCTTGGACCCCATTCCATTCTGCCCTGGAACCACCCTACAATCTTCCCTTCCTTTAAATATTCTGCTGTAATTTCTACCAGTTGATTTACTTGGGCATATTGTTCAAAAGGCAGTTTGCTTCTGATGAGGGCGTTTTCAATCTCTTTCTCAGTAAATTCGGGCCCTAGGTAGGAGCCTTGCAGGGCGTCATACCCGTCGGTTTTTTGGCGGGGAGTTTTCAAATAAAGATGGGAGAAGGCAAGAGCTGCGCCTAAAGCCCCTCCGGCATCACCACTCGCGGGTTGAGTGTAAATGTTTTCGAATATTCCGCAATTTTCCAGTTTTCCGGTGGCGACACAATTTAGGGCCACTCCCCCGGCCAGGCAAAGATTTTTACTTCCCGTTAACCGTTTAGCCGTTTTGGCCATTCTTAAAACTACCTCTTCTGTGAACTGTTGAATAGCCAAAGCTAAATCAGCATGGTTTTGGTTTAAAGTCTCAGAAGAGGCACGAACAGGAAATCCCCAAAGTTGCTCCCAATTTTTCTCATGGATCATCTTTAAACTGGTGGCATACTGGAAAAACTTTTGATTCAAAGTGATCGAGCCATCTTCGTACAGAGTAACCAGCTCGCGTTCTATTTTCTGCCTTAGTTGCTGAGACTGTTCCGGTCTTCCATAAGGGGCCAAACCCATCAATTTGTATTCCCCACTGTTAACCCTAAACCCTAAAAAATAGGTAAAAGAGGTGTAAAGCAGGCCCACAGAATCCGGAAACTTCATTTCTACCAATGATTTCAATTGGGTGCCTTGCCCGTGATAGATACCCGCAGTAGCCCATTCGCCCACTCCATCAATGGTTAGTACTGCTGCCTCTTCAAATGCCGAGGAATAAAAGGCACTGGCGGCGTGGGAAAGGTGGTGTTCAGAGAAGAATAGAGGAGGTTCTGTTTCAAGGTCTATTTCTTTGAATGCTTTTTGCAGGGTGGTTTTCAGGAAAAGTTTATCCTTTAACCAGATAGGCATAGAGGCCTGGAAAGAGGTAAATCCATTGGGTGCATTCTGGTAATACGTTTCCAACAGCCGTTCAAATTTAAGGAGGGGTTTGTCGTAGAAAACAACAGCTTCTACCTCAGAAAGAGTGATTCCGGCTTCAGACAAACAGTAGCGGATGGCTTGCTCGGGGAATGCGTCATCAAATTTTTTACGGGTAAAGCGTTCTTCCTGAGCTGCTGCCCAGATTTTTCCTCTACCAACCAAACAGGCCGCCGCGTCATGGTAATAAGCGGAAATCCCAAGAACAAAATCACCCATTATAAAAGAACTCTGAATTTTATCAAATTGCAGCCCGAAATATAAGGCTTATGAATAAGAAATGGGTGTCAGGGTACCAATTCGTAGCGGTTCAGGTATTTACCCTTCTACTGTTGGTGGTAGTGCTAAATGGGATACTCTCCTTATTTTACGCTTACAAAGATCAGGAACTCAAACGTTCTAACCCTATTGTGCTAAAGTATGGAAGGAAAGCCTTGCGGTCAGTTTATCCATCCTACTCAGACCAGGAACAGGATATTCTGCTAACTGAAACCTGGACCAGGAAACAGGAATACGAAAGTTTCACCGGATTTAAAGAAGCGCCTTTTAAAGGGAAGTACTTGAATGTGCACCCAGCTGGTTTCAGGATGGGGTGGGAGCAAGGGCCTTGGCCTTTGGATTCACAGTATACGAATGTATTTGTGTTTGGAGGGTCCACCACTTTTGGGTATGGCGTTGCAGATTCTGAGACCCTTCCTTCGCATTTACAGCGTTCTTTAAAGAAGATACATTCAAAAGTAAGGTGCTATAATTTTGGGCGAGGATTTTATTATTCAGTTCAGGAACGGGCGCTTTTTGAAAAACTACTGTTAGAGGGGGTTAGACCTGATCTTGTGGTTTTTGTTGATGGATTGAATGAATATGCCCAACCTGAACCCGAGTTTGTAGAACAGACCCAAGCCCTCTTCGCTCAGAAACCGGGTACCTTGTTTCGGTTTTGGTTCCAAGGTTTATCTCTAAGCCGCCTAGCTCGTTCTTTGCGTTATCGGTTGTTAGGGATTTCCCCTGAACCGCCAGAACCCAAGTACAGCTGTGCTGCTGATTCAATACAAATTGTTCATCAACGGTACTGGCAGAACAGGAAGTTGATTGAGGCAGTAGCAAACAAAGCTAAAATCCCAAGCCTTTTTGTCTGGCAACCTATTTCCTGTTATGAGTATCAGCCTAAGGAGCCTTTCTTTCTAACCTTGAAAGAGGCAAAAGAATGTTACCCTGGCTGCGGTTATGCCAAGATGTATCAAGAGTGGGATAAATATGCCGAAAAGGATAATTCCCTCTGGCTGGCAGGAATCCAACAAATGAGGCCAGCTAACAGGTACGTAGATAAAGTACACTATACTTCTGGATTTCACGCAGAAATTGCTGATAGCATAGTTGTATTTTTATCTAAAAGGGGAATACTAAACTATCAATAAGGTAAGAAGGAGGAAGAGGTGAACGGTTTTACTAAACTACCTAAGCCTTCACTGATTTTTAAGGAGTTAAATAGGAACAACACTTCATGAACGCTGTTTTCCTTAAAGAAATGCTTCGATCAAGATAAACACCTTGATAATATACAGCCTTAAAAATCAACGTTTGCCTGATTCATTCGTTATCTTGGAGGGCCAGCCCTAAAACGCAAATTGTATAAGCTATGGTAGCTATTGTTTCTTTGCTCGATGCCGAACATTCAGACCGATTGAACCAACTGATATTTGGCTTGGAGCGCGAATTTGGGCTGAGAGAAGTACAGAAAACCCCGTATCCACACATTACTTGGCTTACCGTTAATGACGGAAGTCTCCATAATCTGCAGAAAACCCTAGGCCATGCCGCCGGAATTTGTTGTCGGTTCCGGATCAACACTACCGGACTGGGCATTTTTCCCGGGGAGAAGCCCGTTTTATATATCCCCGTCATCCGGACGGCAAAAGTAAACCAGTTCCATGGGCAATTGTACAAGGCAGTTTGCCTTATCAGCCAGGAAATCTGTTCCTACTACCATCCCGATGTCTGGATGCCGCACCTTTCCCTGGCCTTAGGGGATACCTCTCCGGAGGTGGTTTCGCAGGCCATTCAGTACCTCAACCGGCACAACTTCCAATGGAAAATAGAGTTGGATAACCTTACCCTGCTTACCAAAAACGGTGACCTGTACCTAAAAGCCGGCGAGTTTCCGTTGGTTGGAGTAGAGGCAAAAGATACCATCAAACTCACTACCTCCCGGTAAGATCTCGCTTTAAGCCTGTTTTGGTTGAAATCCTCCTAAAACTCCTGTTCATTTAGCTTCTGCTTTCCTGTTCTATCTCGGTGGCTTTTTCTTGAAGGATCCTCAAGGCCAAGTCAATGGTATCCTGATGGGTTCTGAACGAAAGGATGGCTAGGCGCAGCATGAAATTCCCGTCCAGCAGGGTAGAGGACAAGAACACTCGTCCGTCTTGCTGTACCGCTTTTATCAGTTTCTGATTGAATTCGTTTGCTTCAATGCCAGCTTTGGGAACGTAGCGGAAAATCACCACTGATAATTCTGGAACCACCGGTACCTCAAACCCTGGCAGGTTGGTCAATTGTTCATAGGCGTACTGCGCCAGGTTTAATTTTTCTTCCAGCGCATTTCTGAAAGCACCAACACCGTGCAGTTTCAAGGGAAGCCATAGCCGTAGGCCCCGGAAATGCTTGCTGAGTTCGGGAGACAGGTCTGCGGGAGAGGCTTCTTCAGTGGCGGAGAGGGCATCCTGCATGTAGTTTGCCAGGTAGTGGTGCGTCTCGGCGGTTTGCTTCCGGTTCTTGATCAGGACCGCGCCCAAACCATAAGGAATAAACAAGCCTTTGTGCGGATCCATTACCACCGAATCTGCCTCGCCGATACCCTGCAGGCGCGGTTTTCCAGAGGGAGCCAGGGTGAAGAATCCGCCGTAGGCGGCGTCTACATGGTACCATAGTTGGTGCTTTTGGGCAATTTTCCCTAAATGAGTCAAAGGATCAATAGCCCCCACATCTGTGGTTCCGGCCGAGGCGATGAGGAGCCAGGGTATAAGACCGGCAGCTTTGTCTTCCAGGATGGCTTGTTCCAACGCTTCTGGGACCATGCGGTAGCGATCATCCATGGAGATGTGGCGCACGGGGCACTCACCTAACCCGGCAATGCGCAGGGCTTTGTCTAAACAGTGGTGGGCATGCGCCGTGGTGTACACCACGGCATCTGGAATGATACGGCTTGTGATTTTCTTAGCATCTCGGGCCGTGGCCAACGCGATTAGGCTGGCAATGCTGCCCCCAGAGGTGAGATTTCCAGCGGCATCCTGTGGGAAGCCAATTAGGCTAGCCATCCAGCGGAGGAGCATGTTCTCCATGCGTACCGCTCCCGGGGCCGAGAAGAAAATGCCCGCATACTTGTTGGTGACCGCCGCAAGATAATCACCTAAAGCGGAGTAATAGAGGCCACCTCCCGGTATATACCCCAGGTGCCCACCAGAGGCGGAAGTGATTCCTGGCTCGTCTACTTGGGTTTGCAATAAACCAAGGGCCTGTTCTATAGAGATGGGTGTATCTTCAATCGGACTTTCCAGAAGGCCGGCTCCTTTCTCGGGTGAATCCACGAACGCCGGAAGGGTAGGCAATTGGGTAAGGAAGCTCTGGATGTATGTTTCAACGGCCTGTTGCACCGCCAGACGTTCCTGTTGAGTTGGCTCCAGGAGGTAAGAAGGAAAATTCATGTACGGGGTTCTATGTACGGAAAATAGGTGCCCAAAGGAAGAAATAACCTGGAAAGGTATTGCTTCGTTTTCGGGCAGTTTTTGGGAAACAAGCTATAAAATAAAAAGGGTTTTGCGGTCAATTTTTTCAAATCAACTGCAAAACCCTTTTATAACGCTTGCCTGAAAATCAGTTGTTAGCCGAGTTCTCCCGCAGGTAGCCTTTTCTGAAAACCCGGTATTGGTCAAAGATGGTTCTCACCGCCCGGTTAAGGTAAGCCGTGTTCTCGGTGGTGGGGTCAGAAAGTACCCCGGAGGTGTAGCCCTGCCACACGGCATTTTGTTTTTTATGGTCCAGCAGCGTCACTAGCAGGGTGCCCTGGCTCATGTACATTTTGATAGGTTTGTAGGCCTCGTGCTCTTTTTCTTTCTCGGGTTCCTCATTGTTCACCAGCCAGATGTCAAACTCCTCCTGCTCATATCCTTTCATGTTCAGGTCATTGTAATAGATGTAGTAACTCACCAGCAGATCGGGCTTTTTGTCACTGAACTCGTAGCCCTGGATCTCCAGACGTTCCCGGATGTATTTCTTGAGCACCTCGTAATTTTTAAGGGTGGTGCTGTCTTCTTCAGAGGCGTGGGTGATAAAGTTAAAGGTCCGGTATTTATGGAAAGCGCCCGCATAGCTGTAGTCTGATCCAAATTTGCGGTTTCCGAAGCCCAGGCAGCCACTTAGGCCCGCCATTAAAATCACTAGTAGGATGGTTGACAGATGGTAGTGCTTTCTCATTTTTTCTTGGTCTTTAAAATTCTGTATCTCCGTTACTTACGATTTCCTAATCCAGGAAGGTTTTAAAAATTTATAAGAAAATGAAAAAATAGTCTAAGCCCCGTTTAAGCGGGTATTTCTACATTTTCCGGAATAAATTCGGATATTTTTAACCCCTCGGGAGTGTACATGATCTGGTATTTTTGACCTTCTTTCAGCAAAACAGCCTGAAAGCTGGAAACAGTGGCGGGCAGTTGGGTAGGAAACCAGGGCCTGGTCTCTTTTACCAAAATCAACAAACCGGTTTCTGAACCAAGGGCTTTGAAATCAGGTCCGGCGTCCTGCCAAACCGATAGCCCTACCTGCTGTCTTAAGGTGTCTACTACAGGAGCAACCTCTGGAACTACCAAGCCCATTTCGCTCAGGCAAAGGAGGCTCTGCGGGCCAAAAGGATCTTGGGAAGAGGTAGAAAGGTTATGGCGAGCGATGAATTCCACCACATTCCCATCTTGGTCCAGGAAATACAGGCCTTCTGCGTTCCAGGCGGGAGCGAAAACAAATACGTCAGTGCCGTCTTTGCTCAACAAAGAAGTACGGGATTGCAGCCAAGCTTTGGCTTCGGGTAATTGGTTTTCAGGGATGTTGAAGGCAAAGTGATAGTGCGGCGCTTCCTGTCCAGTTGATTGTTCAAAGGTGAGCCGGGAAGATCCCGCCTGTACGGTAAAGGCGCGGGGGGAAGAAGCTACCAGGTGCAGCCCTAACGACTGACCATAAAAAAGCCGTTGGGCTTTGATATCTCTAGCAAAAAGGGTCAGATGGCGTATGAACATGAGTACCAATGATTTTTAAAAAGCTTGGTAAACGGACCTAGTTTATCAAGTTATTAAAAATATCGGAAAAGTCATACAAAAAGGACATAAAAAAAGGCGGAATGAACTTCCGCCTTTTAACTTTATTTGCAATCTGCTGAATTACATATCCAGAACGATGGCAAACACTAGAGGTGCCACAATGGTCGCATCAGATTCGATCACGAATTTTGGCGTGTCGATGCCCAGTTTACCCCAGGTGATTTTCTCATTCGGCACTGCGCCGGAGTAAGAACCATAGCTGGTAGTGGAGTCAGAGATCTGGGCGAAATATCCCCACAACGGAACCCCGGTGCGCTGTAAATCCTGGTGCAGCATAGGAACCACGCAGATAGGGAAGTCTCCCGCGATACCCCCACCAATCTGGAAGAACCCAATGGTAGAGTCTTCTTTGGCGGTGTTGGTGTACCACTCGGCCAGCTCCATCATGTACTGGATACCGGTTCTCATGGTATGTACATTCTTGATGTCACCAGAGATCACGTGACCGGTGTAGATGTTACCCAAGGTAGAATCTTCCCAGCCCGGTACGAAAATAGGCAGGTTCTTCTTGGCCGCTTCCAGCATCCAACTGTTTTTAGGGTCAATTTGGTAATACTGCTCCAATTCACCAGACAAAAGGATCTGGTAAAAGAATTGGTGCGGGAAATACGCCTCACCCGCCTGATCTGCTTTTTGCCAGTATTTCAAAACCACGTGCTCCAGACGGCGCATGGCCTCTTCTTCTGGGATACAGGTATCGGTGACGCGGTTCAGGTGACGGTCCAGCAGGTCTTGCTCGTCTTGTGGCGTTAAGTCACGGTAATTAGGAATACGCTCGTAGAAATCATGGGCCACCAGGTTGAAGATGTCTTCTTCCAGGTTAGCGCCGGTACAGGTAATGGCCTGTACTTTGTCCTGCCGGATCATCTCAGCCAGGATAATTCCTAACTCGGCGGTACTCATGGCACCGGCCAGGGTGATCATCATCTTGCCACCTTCGTTCAAATGGGTTTTATACCCTTCAGCGGCGTCAATAAGGGCGGCTGCGTTGAAATGCTTGTAATGATCTTTCAGGAACTGCGTTACCTTCATTTTCTATTAATTGGTTGTTTTTTATGTAATGGGTTAAGTGTTTCTGCACCGTTTCAATGTATAGACAGAGAAACCATGGAGCAAACAGGAAATAAACCGGGTTAGTTCGGTTTTTCGATAATCAAATTGTGATTCGTGTAGATGCAGATATCGGCGGCAATGTTGAGCGATTCGCGTACCATTTCCTCGGCGGTGAGGTGCGGGGCGTGTTTCTTCAAAGCCAGCGCCGCAGATTGCGCGTAGGTGCTCCCTGACCCGATGGCCGCGATCTGGTGATCTGGCTCCAGCACGTCGCCGGTGCCTGAGATGATGAGCAGTTCCTCTTTGTTAGCTACTACCATCATGGCTTCCAGTTTGCGCAAGTACTGGTCTTTGCGCCAGTCTTTGGCCAGTTCAATGGCCGCCCGCTTCATGTTGTTGCCATAAGCATTGAGTTTCTCCTCGAAGCGCTCCAGCAGGGTGAAGGCATCGGCGGTGGAACCGGCAAAACCGGTCACTATCTTGCCGTCCTGTAACTTCCGTACCTTCCGCACGTTGCTCTTGGCAATGTATTTATCCATGGTGGCCTGGCCATCGGCACCTAGCGCCACTTCCCCGTTATGGTAAATTCCCAGTACGGTGGTAGAACGTATTTTCGTCATGATGTACCTTTCTTAATGAGAAGCCTTTGCCTCACGTTTACAGCCGCGAAAGTACGACAAACTTTCCGAATACCCGAACGTGGCTTCCTAGGAGACTAAGCTGCTGCCTGCTTTCATTCTGGCCTTGGTGAAACGACCCTAAAAACAAAGTGTTTTCTGAAAAACAGGTAGAAAATGGAAGTTTAGTCTTAAAATTAGGGGAATTGAAAGCAAGATAGGCGGTTTTGAGGGCTTTTTAAATAAATTTTAATAACAAATTAGGGGTTGTTAAATTTTGTGAAATAGTTAGTCTTTCTACCTTTGCTAACACCATATTCCTACCATCTACTAAACAAACTACAACTATGAGCAGGCTGAACCTATTGGAGGAGACACGCTATGAAAAGGTGCCCGTCACGGTGTTTCAAGATCAGCGGGAGGCTTCCAAAGCAGTTGCCCTCCGGATTTCGGAATTGATTCGGGCGAAGCAGGCTAAGGGAGAGAAGACGGTTCTGGGCCTGGCGACGGGAGCTACCCCGGTAGGCGTGTATACCGAACTGGCCCGCCTGCACCGGGAGGAGGGACTGAGTTTCCGGGACGTGATCACCTTCAACCTGGATGAATACTACCCCATGCAGCCCACCGCGTCACAGAGTTACGTGCGGTTCATGGACGAGAACCTGTTCAACCACATAGACATTGACAAAGCGAACGTGAACATCCCCGACGGGACCTTGTCACTTGAAGAGATTCCGGCTTTCTGTCTGGAGTATGAGCGTAAGATAGAGGAACTGGGTGGCTTAGACCTTCAGGTGCTGGGCATCGGCCGAACCGGCCACATCGGGTTCAACGAGCCAGGCTCTGCGCCTAACTCCGGTACCCGCCTGGTAACCTTAGATGACCTGACCAGGCGCGATGCTTCCCGTGATTTCGGAGGGAAGGAAAACGTGCCCACCAAAGCCATCACCATGGGCATCGGGACTATTTTCAAAGCCCGCGAAATTGTGTTAATGGCCTGGAATGGGAAAAAGGCTTCTATTGTAAGAAAAGCGGTAGAAGGAGAGATCTCCGGCGAGGTGCCCGCTACCTACCTGCAACTTTCCGATAACGTGGAGTTTGTGCTGGACCAGGATGCTGCCTCAGGCCTTACTCGGTTTGGTACCCCCTGGCTCGTGAAAGATTGCGTTTGGGATGCCCAACTTACCCGGAAGGCGGTTATTTGGCTTTCTGATACCGTGAACAAGCCTATCCTTAAACTGACCGAGGAAGATTACAATGCCCACGGCATGGCTCAACTGGGGGTGAACCGCGGACCGGTGTACAACATCAACATAGACGTATTTAACCAACTGCAGCATACCATCACCGGTTGGCCCGGCGGCAAACCCAATGCCGACGACTCCGGCCGTCCGGAACGCGCCGAACCTGCTCATAAACGCGTACTCATTTTCTCCCCGCATCCAGATGACGATGTGATCTCGATGGGCGGAACGTTCATCAGGCTGGTGGACCAAGGTCATGATGTTCATGTGGCCTATCAGACCTCGGGGAACACCGCCGTGTGGGACGATGACGTATTGCGCTACATGGAGTTCGCCATTGACTTCAGCCGGAGCATTGGTCATGACGGGGAGACCCTTGCTTCGGTATACGAGCAGATGCGGACGTTCATCGGGCAGAAGCAACCAAACCAGGTCGACACCCAGGAAATCCAGGACGTGAAGGCCTTCATCCGGAAAAGTGAGGCCATTGCCGGAGCGCGGTACGCCGGCCTCCAAGATGACCACATCCACTTCCAGGCGCTTCCCTTCTACGAAAGCGGCAAAACCCAGAAGAACCCAGTCACCGATCGTGACATTGAGCTAACCATGGACCTGCTAAGCAAGGTAAAACCGCACCAGGTGTTTGCCGCCGGCGATTTCGAGGACCCGCACGGAACGCATATTGTGTGCTTCAACATTATTGTGGCTGCTCTTAGAAAGCTTCGGGCCGCCGGGGAGACCTGGGTTGAGGAATGCTGGCTGTGGATGTACCGCGGTGCCTGGCACGAATTTGAAACCCACGAGATAGAGATGGCCGTTCCGCTTTCACCACAGGAAGTTGAGCGCAAGCGGATTGCTATTTTCAAACACCAAAGCCAGAAAGACCGTCCTGTGTTCCCCGGTGATGACGAACGCGAGTTCTGGGTACGTGCCCAGGAACGCAACCGCGAAACAGCCCGCCGCTACGACCACCTAGGCCTAGCTGATTACGAAGCCATGGAAGCCTTTGTACGGTTTCATTACTAAACTTCTTCTTTTACTTCATCATAAAGCCGCTTTGGGTTAACTCCTGAAGCGGCTTTTATTTTTATGGTTGGTGTAAGGTGGAGCAGGGCTTTAAAGCTCTATTTCTGAAAACAGGTTCTAAACGGAAGAATTGGTAGGGGCAGTTGTAATGATGATTTACCTCTTCCTGTTTAGGGGCTACTTTTAGAAAATCAGGCGCTAAACAGAAAGGGCCGATGGATTTCTCCACCGGCCCTTTCTTACATCAGGTTCGTTTACTTATCACGAACAACTAAACACTTTAGCTAAATCAAACCAGCATTCTCACCGGATCTTCCAGGAAGCCTTTCAGGGTCTGGAGGAAGGCGGAACCAACGGCGCCGTCTACCACGCGGTGATCGCAAGACAAGGTTACTTTCATCACGTTCCCGATCTGGATTTGCCCGTTCTTCACAACCGGGGTTTGCTTGATCCCGCCCACGGCCAGGATACAGGCATCTGGTGGGTTGATGATGGCGGTGAATTCCTCAATCCCGAACATACCCAGGTTTGAGATGGTGAAGGTGCTTCCTTCCCAGTCAGACGGCTGTAATTTCTTGGTTTTGGCTTTCCCGCCCAGGTCCTTCACTTCGGCAGAGATGGTGGAGAGTGACTTCTGATCGGCGTTGCGCACCACTGGTACCAAAAGGCCTTCTTCCACAGCTACGGCCACGCCTATGTTGACCACGTTGTTGTAGCGGATCTTGTCGCCTAACCAAGATGAGTTCACGGCCGGGTGCTTGCGCAGGGCAGCAGCAGCGGCTTTGATCACCATGTCGTTGAAGGACACTTTTACCGGGGCTACCTCGTTCATGCTCACGCGGGCTTCCATGGCTTTGTCCATGTCAATCTCCATGGTCAGGTAGAAGTGCGGCGCAGTGAACAAACTCTCTGACAAACGGCGGGCAATCACCTTCCGCATCTGCGATACCGGAACTTCGGTGAAGGCTTCGCCGGATTGAACCGGAGCGGACACCTGAGGAGCAGGTGTGGCGGCAGGGGCCGCCTGTGGTTGGGCAGCTGGTGCGGCGGAAGGAGTGAAGTTCTCCACGTCACGCAGAACGATGCGGCCGTTCTCGCCAGAGCCTTTTACTTGGGCCAGGCTGATGCCTTTTTCCTGGGCTACTTTCTTTGCCAGCGGAGAAGCCAGCACGCGGCCTTGGTTTTCACTTCCAGAGGCAGGCTGGGCAGCAGTTCCCGGACCTGGTACCGGAGCACCCACGGTTTGGTTTACGCCGTCACCGGACTGAGACTGTTCCCCGGTTTTATGTTCTTCCCTACGGGTTACTTCTTCGTTGTTGGCGCCTTCAGCGGGGTTGGCGTTACCGCCAGATTTGTTTCCACCGCCGTTCAGCAAGGCCTGGTAATCGGCACCGGCTTCGCCAATGATGGCCAGTACGCCGTCTACTTGTACGGAGGCACCAGCTTCTACACCTATATAAAGGAGCGTTCCGTCTTCGTAAGACTCCAGCTCCATAGTGGCTTTGTCGGTTTCTACCTCGGCCAGCAGGTCACCAGATTTTACTTTGTCGCCTACTTTCTTGTGCCAGGCCACAATGGTGCCTTCCTGCATGGTGTCGCTCATTTTGGGCATGCGTACCACCTCGGCGTTTACGTTAGCGGCAGGGGCTGGTTGGGCAGCAGGAGCTTGAGCAGGTGCCGCCGCTGGGGCAGGCTCTGCTTTGGGGGCTTCGGCTTTAGGAGCTTCCTGGGAAGCAGGGGCGGCGCCTCCACCATTTACTTCGGCCATGAGGCCAGAGATATCTTCACCTTGTTTACCTATGATGGCCAACACGCCATCCACAGGAACAGATTCACCATTTTTAGGGCCGATGTACAGTAACGTCCCATCTTCATAAGACTCCAATTCCATGGTTGCCTTATCGGTTTCCACTTCGGCAAGAACGTCCCCAGATTTCACAGAGTCACCAACTTTCTTTAACCATGAGGCAATGACCCCATCGGTCATAGTGTCACTCATCTTGGGCATTCGGATGATTTCGGCCATAGTTTTTTGCTCGGGTTTAAGGCCTCAAAAATAGAGGCAAAAATGCTGTAATACAAATATGCGTTTAAGAGATTCTAGGCTGGTTTTTGGCTAGTTTTCAAAAAATGAGGCAAAAATCAGCAAGGTTGTTCTTTTTTCTAGGTCAAATGTGACACATCGGCAAAACGCTCTACCCAGAACATGGAGCCGGTAAAGTTGAGCTGGTAAAGGCAAAGGTTCTGGTGCACAAACCTATCCATCTGGTGCAGCGGGTAACACAGCAGTTGGGACAGCAGCACCCGCATGGCGCGGCCGTGCATGCAAATCAGAATTGTCTTTTCCTCGGGGCGGGAGAGAATCAGTTCAATGACGGGTTTCTGCCGCTCTGCTACCTGTTGGGGACTTTCGCCGCCTTCAATAGGCAGGTGGGTCTCGCCGTGCTGCCACCGCCGGAGCATGTCAAAATAATAGACGTCTTCCTCAGGGGTGATGCGGGTACCCTCGCGGTTGCCCCAACTGATCTCGTTCAGGCCAACATGCCGCTCGTGCGGAATGCCCAGATCAATAAACGCCTGTACGCTCTGCACGGTGCGCTGCAGCCCCGATGTGTAGACTTTGTCAAAGGAAACGTGCCTGTAAGCCTGGAAAAACTTGTCGGCTTGCCAGAAACCGGTTTCATTGAGGGAACTGTCAATGCCGCTTCCCTGCACGATGCCTTGCAGGTTAAGATCGGTTTGGCCGTGACGAACGAGGTAGATTTTTTTGAGGCTCAATTTTACGCTAATTTGCAGACCCTAAAGATAGGCCTTAATTACGAGAACTACGGATGAAAAGACGCCCCGATGTGACCCTGGAACAGCTAAATGCCTGGAATAAAAACACCTTAGGCGAGCACCTGGGCATGGAGTACACGCAGATTGGCGATGATTTCCTCATCGGGCGCATGCCCGTGGACCACCGCACCCACCAACCGCTGGGCCTTTTGCACGGCGGTGCCTCTGTGGCTTTGGCTGAAACCCTGGGCAGCGTTGGCGCTACCATGTTCCTGGACCTGGAGAAACAGTACTGCGTAGGGCTGGAGATCAACGCCAACCACATTAAAAGTGTGCGTAGCGGGTTTGTCTACGGCAAGGCCACGGCCATTCACATTGGGCGCAAGACCCAAGTCTGGGAAATCCGTATTACCTCCGAAGCCGGTGACCTGGTTTGCATCAGCCGTATCACCATGGCCGTTTTGGATAGATAAAGTTACATGTCCCTCAACATCCCTGTTATACCCCCAATTTCCACTGAGCCCTCGCCTGAGGAAACAGCTTTCAGAATCTTTCAGGCCGCTCTGCGAGCAAAGCTGCCGGTAGCCCTGTGGCGGTTGCCCAATTCCAAAGAAATGCAGGCGGTGGTGGCGTCAGAGGTAAAAAGTACCTTGCCCTACATGGAAGGCCCGCAGAAGGGTTTTGCCTTTTGCCCCTTTCACCCCTCGGCCTCCGCGCCGGGAATGTTTTTGCCCTCAGATCTCTATTATGCCGGCAAAGCCGATGTTTCTCCGGAGTTAGGAGACACGGTGCTGCCCACTGGTTTTTGGGCAGATTTCCAAAAGAAAGGCCAAAAGCACGAAGTGACCTGCGGCTGGCCAAGCCACCCGGACGGTACCGTAAAAGCCATTCCGCGCGATGTCTTTGAGCAGTCAGTTACTAAAGCGGTGAAAGCCATGCAGGCCGGCTGCCTGGAAAAAGTGGTGTTGTCCCGCACCAAAACGCTGCCCCTGTACCAAGGCTTTGACCTGCTGCACGCGTTCACCCAGTTAACCCAGTTGTACCCCACGGCTTTCGTTTCACTGGTAGCCATTCCCGGAATAGGAACCTGGCTGGGCGCCTCGCCCGAACTGTTGGTGCAGGTAGATCGGCATCGGGTGTTCCGCACCGTTGCCTTAGCCGGTACACAACTGCTCACCGAGGGGTTGACTCCCGCCGATGCCATCTGGCGCCAGAAGGAGATTGAGGAACAGGCATTGGTGCAGCGTTACATTGTGAGTTGTTTCCGGCATCTGCGGCTGCGCGAGTATGTGGAGATGGGCCCCCGCACCGTGATGGCCGGCAACCTGCTTCACCTCCGCACCGATTTCAGCGCGGCCATGGACGAAGTAGGATTTCCGCAACTGGGCACCCAGATGCTGGACTTGCTGCACCCTACCTCCGCGGTAGGCGGCATGCCCAAAGTGGCCGCCCTGCAGATGATAGACGAACTGGAGTTGCATGATCGTCGGTTTTACAGCGGCTTTCTAGGACCCGTGCAACTGGGGCAGGAAACCAATTTGTTCGTGAACTTGCGGTGCGTAGAACTGGGGCTGGACACGGTAACCGCCTATGCCGGCGCCGGCATGACCGCCGACTCTGTTCCGGCCAAAGAATGGCAGGAAACCGAGTTCAAAATGCAAACCGTGCTCCGTCTTTTTCAAGCGTCTGAATCATGATCCTACAAGCCGTCATTGATATTGCCGAAATCTGCGCCCGGAAGGGAGTGCAGAACATTGTGCTTTCGCCTGGTTCGCGGTGTGCACCCTTGACCCTGGCCTTTGCCCGTCACCCCCAACTGCGGGTGCGTACCGTGCCCGATGAGCGGAGCGCCGGCTTCATTGGATTGGGCATCGCGCAGCAGACCGGCAAGCCTGTGGTGTTGGTTTGTACCTCTGGCACAGCCGCCTATAACTACGCTCCGGCGGTGGCCGAGGCCTTCTACCAGAATATTCCGCTACTGGTTCTCACCGCCGATCGGCCCCCAGAATGGATCGATCAACTTGACGGGCAAACCATCCGGCAGTCGCATATCTACGGCGGACATGTGAAGCGAAGCTATGACTTTCCGGTGGAGACAAACCACCCTGATGCCCAGTGGTATGCTGCGCGTCTGTTAAATGAAGCCTTGAATGAGGTGAGGTCATTTCCGGAGGGGCCGGTGCAGGTGAATATCCCCTTGCGGGAGCCTTTTTACCCAGAGCCGGGCGAGGAATTTGCGTATTCCTCCAACGTAAAGGTCATTGAAGAGTTGCCATCCGCCTTCGGGTTGTCACCAGAGGTTAGGGAAACTTTGAAGAAGGAACTTAGGCAGTACAAAAGGGTGCTTGTAGTAGCCGGACAAGGCAAGCGGGAGGAGGAATTGCATACCCATGTATTGCAATTCTGCCGTGCCACCGGCGCGGTGTTCGTGGCAGACACCATTAGCAACCAGCAGGTGGACGGAGAGACCATCCATTTCCATGATGTGTTCCTGGGTGCCAAGCACCTGCATGAAGCCGAATCACTTCAACCCGATTTGCTGATCACTTTTCATAAATCAGTGATTTCTAAGAACCTGAAGCTGTTCCTGCGCAAGCAGAAGCACCTGCGCCATTGGCATGTGCAGCCCGCCGGAATGGTCGCTGATACTTTTCAGGCCCTGACCAGAATCATCAGAACAACGCCCCAGAATTTCTTCCAGGAGTTGGCCGTTGGAGAGGAATCGTTGCAGGTATCGCCTGCTTTTACCCAAGCCTGGTATGAACTGGATGCACAGGGAAAGGCGGTTTTGGAGGGTTTTCAGGAAAACAGCCCTTTTTCAGAATTCAAGGCCTGCCACCAAGTGATCCGGAGTTTGCCGTCCAACAGCATCCTGCACCTGGCCAACAGCATGAGCGTGCGCTATGCCAACCTCATCGGCGTAGCCGGAATCGAGGGAATAGAGGTGTGTGCCAACCGCGGGACCAGCGGCATTGACGGCAGCACCAGCACTGCCGTAGGCTCGGCCCTGAGCACCGATAAACTGGTGACCCTGCTCACCGGTGACATGGCCTTTCTCTATGACCGGAACGCCCTCTGGCATAATTACCTGCCCCAGAACCTTCGCATCGTGGTGCTGAACAACCACGGAGGCGGCATTTTCAGGATGATCGAAGGACCTCGTAGCCAGCCAGAATTGCGCCCTTTTTTTGAGACAGAGCAAAGGCAAACCGCCCAAAAAACCGCCGAGGACATGGGCCTTACCTACCTGACTGCCTCAAATGCTTCCACCCTTGCTTCGGTTTTGCCGGCGTTTTTCAGCTCCTCGGGAGGGGCACAGCTGCTGGAAATAGAGACCAATAGCCCTGAGAATTTTGAGGTTTTTGAGGCGTACCGGCGGCAAGTGGCCACTACAATACAGATTTTATAGCTAATCCGTTGAAATTTAACGGTTTCTTTGTTGACTTCGCAAAAAAATAGTCGTAACTAACCATAGGAGACGCTGTAATAAGGCGGTATAATTATGGAGTTTACAAAGAACGTTGAAAAATGGCACCACAAACACCACGTGGTGCTGTATGACTACGGAAGAATAGCCTTGGGCTGTTTTTTGGTATTCAAAGGGATTTCCTTCCTTTTCAACATGACGGCCCTGGAACAAATCCTGCTGGACAGCAAGTTTTATTCCATGGCCACTTTCATGGCGTATGCAGTGGTGTTTCTGCATATTGTGGGAGGTGCCATGATTACGGTGGGATGGCACACCAGATCTGCAATTTTAGTACAGATTCCAATTCTGCTCTGCGCCGTCCTGTTTTTCACACCCACACATGACTTATTTTCGCTTTACTCACCCTTTGCGGTAGCCTTGTACACCTTGCTTTTTCTTATTTTTTACTTTGTAGGCGGTGCCGGATATTACTCTTTTGATCACAACAGGGCATATAGGTACAGAAAAACAAAAAAATCAGACCCCCAGAACATTTAAAAAAACTTTTTGATCAAGGCCCCAAGGATTGGGGCCTTGTTTATTTATAGCAGTACCTACCACTTATTGGCTCACCTTAACCTGAAAGGATTCCTGCGTGCCTCGTTTGAAGTCTTTTGGCCGAATTTACTCTTGGTAGACCTTTTTTCTAAGACCTGGTCCTGGAAAAATGTAGTATTTTGTTTATAAAAAATTGATAATCAGCGTATAAATACACTGGAGACGCTATCTGGTTTAAAGGCGTTAAAGAAATGAATTGGGTAAATCAAGTTGATCGGTGGCAAAATGAACACCGTCCCGTGGCTTATGACTACGGAAGAATTCTGTTAGGCCTGTTTATTTTCTATAAAGGCCTGACGTTTATTGCAGATACCGACGCTCTGGCCGAAATCATCCAGAACAGTCAGTTTCAATGGATTGCCTTGGGCCTTGCGCATTACGTGGCATTTGCGCACTTGGTGGGGGGGCTTCTAATCGCGATTGGGTTGATTACAAGAGTAGCCATCGGGTTTCAGATTCCTATTCTGATAGGGGCGGTGTTTTTCTTTAATCCTGGCCAGGGATTCTTCTCCGTCAATCCGGAGTTCGGTATCTCGCTGGTGACCCTCATTGCCCTAATCTTCTACTTTGTGGGGGGCTCTGGGTACTACTCTGTAGACCATAGATTTGAGATGAACGAGAAACGGCGGACGGAGAAGAAAAACTATCAGGCTAACCATTAATAGTTTGGCGTATTTTCTAGGGTAGAACTCAAATCTGCGTATACCTTTGCAAAATCCTGCAGGGGCGCAGTACCTTTGCGCCCACATTGTTCTACCCAAACCAGAGGTTCATGCAAAGTACATTCAACTGGACAACGCTTAAAGAATACCAAGAGATACTATTTCAATTCTATAACGGCATCGCCAAAATCAGCATCAACCGTCCGCACGTGCACAATGCGTTTACGCCCCGCACCGTCGCCGAGATGATAGATGCCATGAACATCTGCCGCGACAACGCAGACATCGGGGTGATTATCTTAACCGGCGAAGGGGGCAAAGCATTTTGTTCCGGCGGTGACCAGAGCGTGCGGGGCCACGGCGGTTACATAGGCGAAGACACTGTTCCGCGCCTGAACGTGCTGGACCTGCAGATGCAAATACGCCGTATTCCTAAACCCGTGATTGCCATGGTTGCCGGATGGGCCATTGGTGGCGGTCACGTATTGCACGTGGTGTGTGATCTTTCCATTGCCGCAGAAAATGCCCGTTTTGGCCAAACCGGCCCCAAAGTAGGTTCCTTTGACGGAGGGTTCGGGGCGTCTTACCTGGCCCGCATCGTTGGTCAGAAAAAGGCCCGTGAGATCTGGTACCTGTGCGACCAATATAATGCTCAGGAAGCTTTGGACATGGGCCTGGTGAACAAAGTAGTGCCTTTGGAAAAACTGGAGGAAGCTACCGTGGAGTGGTGCCATAAAATCCTGGAGAAAAGCCCACTAGCCTTGCGTATGCTCAAAGCCTCGTTCAACGCCGAGTTAGACGGACAGTCTGGTATTCAGCAATTGGCCGGAGACGCCACTTTGCTCTACTACCTGTCAGACGAGGCCAAGGAGGGCAAAAACGCGTTTCTGGAGAAGCGCAAACCAGATTTCTCTAAGTATCCTAAATTCCCTTGAACCTTTTCGCTGACGCATGAAGGCGTTTCGGGGCTGATTTTCATGAATCAGCTCCGAAACGCCTTTTTTATGCCACATGTGTTTCAATGCCACTTCTTAACTTACATTAACCATCCTTTTCAGCGGCGTTTTAGCAGAAGGGTGGGAATACCACAACCAAAATCCCTTCCACCCGAATAAAAGCAACAACAACCAACATTTGGAAAGATGCCCGACCACCTGCTCCTGAATGGCAAGAAATTCTTCTATGATGAAATCCAGCATTACTCCTTCCGGGAGAGTATTCCCATTGATGGGTATGAAGCAAAAACGCTGGAGTTCTGTAAGCAATGGATGTTGGGGGTACAGGAATACCCAGTGCAGACATCGGGGAGTACCGGAAAACCCAAACTTCTGGAGTTGACCCGAAACCGAATGGAGGCGAGTGCCAAACGAACCCTGCGCCTCTTTGACCTTCAGCCAGAAGACCGGGTATTGGTTTGTATGAACACCGAGTACATTGCCGGCATGATGATGTTGGTGCGTGGGTTGGTGGGCCATCTGCACCTGACCATCATAGAACCCATCGGTAATCCCTTAGCCAGCGTTGACCCGGAGGCCGAGTTTGACTTTGTGGCCATGGTGCCTCTGCAGCTGCAGACCATTCTGGAGCAAACCCCTGAGAAAAAAGCCAAGCTAAACCAGATGAAAGCCCTTTTGTTGGGCGGAGCCGCCATCAGCAAGTCTCTGGAAGAAGCCGTACAAGACCTGCAAGTGCCGGTGTACCAAAGCTACGGCATGACTGAAACCATTTCCCACATTGCCGTCCGTAGGTTAAACGGGCAAGAAAAAACCGACTACTACACCGCTCCCCCTGAAGTAACCTTAGGCCAGGATGAACGCGGCTGCCTGACCATCTCGGCAGATGTGACCGGCGAAGAAACCATTATCACCAATGACCTGGTAGATTTGCTGGAAGGAAACTCTTTCCGGTGGCTGGGCCGGGCCGATAATACAATTAACTCGGGCGGCGTGAAGGTCCAATTGGAGAAAGTAGAGGCAGCGGTAGGAGAGGCCCTAGCCGATCTTGGGATTTCCCGCCGTTATTTTGCGGCAGCCTTACCGGATGAAACCCTGGGAGAACGCCTCATTGCCGTGCTGGAAGGAAGCCCTTTGACCGATGTGGAAGAAGCCAACCTGAAAGGCAAACTCAGCGAGTCTCTTTCAAAATTCGAGATCCCCAAACAGTTCGGGTACCTGCCCCGCCTGCCTGAGACCGCCACCGGCAAGATAGACCGTCGCGGAGGCATGACCTTGCTATAATTCGTTTAGGGGCTGTTTTCCAGAAATCAGCCCCTAAACCCTAAATAGATTTGCGGTAGAAAAGCTTTCAACCGGAATTCTTTAGAATATCTCCTAATCTAAATTTGAGGAGAGCAACCCAAGTGTCGCTTTAAACTAGTCAAAAAGCCATAAATCTGTTGTGGTGAAGTCTCCATTGTGATACCCTAGGCCAACATACACTCGGTTTCCCAGCGAAGTGGCTTGAACATCATTTACCCCAAATCCAGGGTAACCCTCCTCAAACTCGGTCCACAGGTCTGCTGCGGGGTCATAGCGCCAGACTTTCATAGGTAGACTATGGTTGTAAGCGGCGTTTCCAACATCACTTAACACATAACCATGGTTGTTCAGGTAAAATCCAGTCATCCTGGTGATAGGTTGCGGCAAACTTGCTCTTTGCCGCCAAGTGCCGGTTTCCGGATCAAACTCCCAGCACCTGCCTTTTTCCTCAACACAGTACCCCTTTCCTTTGACTACAAACCCCGTGGACGTCCCGGAACCCTGATAATCCTTTTCAGGAGAGTAGGTGTCTGTTGCAAAATCATAGCTCATGACTTTCCCCATGCTGGTACTAACCAGGTAAACCCGGCTTTTCAATACTAAAGCAACTTGTGCGTCTCTGATTTGTTCCGGCACCTCTCTTTTCAATTGCCATAAGTTCTGCCCCACATCATATTGCCAAAGGTGTGCACCCCTGAGGCAGTATCCCCGGTTCCCGAAGCTGAAAACAAGGGGAGGCCTTTCCATCTGCTCGGGAAAATTCCCTTTAGTCTGCCAATTGTTTGTCCCGGAAAGTTGAAATACGATTCCCTTGTTGCTGACGGCAAACACCTGATCCCCGATGCCCATCAAAATATTAGCGCCTCCGAACCAGTCACCTGAACCAAAAAAGAAATCGTTTGCCGGTAAGTAATTTAGGCGGGTCCAATGTTCATAGGTTGGCTCCGCTTTGACAATCACTTTTACCGTGTCTCTGGAGGAAATACCGCCTAACGCCGTCACCTTCAACTCAAACTGGTATTCTCCATTTTCCAAATTGCTAACCACCGTACGGGCAGCCGTAGGATCATTCAGGGAGAAGGAGGAAGGACCAGAGACTTTGGCCCAATTGTACCTTGCTATCTCCCCGTTTGTAACCGTTGATTGGCTCCCGTCTAAAGCAACAGTGCTTTGGGGCAGGGTAATGGACTGATCAAGTCCAGCATAGGCAACTACGGTGGGTATAACCTCGGGATTGTTGGGGTTTTGGAAATCATCATTGTCTTGGCAGGAGAAAAGCAGTAGCGGAACCAGGAACAAAAAAAGGGTATAACTAAACTGGGGTTTCATAACAGATTCTTTGAAACATTGGAAGGGTAAGCAGGGCTTACCGTAGAACCTATTCAGAATTGGCTATACCGGGTATATGATACCACCGGATATTCACGGTACACACTGATTTGTTGAGATTAAAACGCGTAGAGAAAAGCGTTTTCAGAGGGAGGTGGAAAAGGCTTAATCAATAAATTTCATTAAGCTATGGAGGAGCTTTAAGAGAAAATAAACTTCTACTGAATTTAACTAATTCTGATTGATTTACAATAAAGTATAAGTAAATACAAGGCTTTGGTACCTCCCCTTAAGTTCTCTCTGGTTTTATATTGTAGCCCGGTGGCAAGTCCGTTTTAGGCTAATTAACGGAAAACGCCTTCTAAACAGAAATTGGAATCTAAAGAGCCCAGAAACCAACCACAGGGTTTGTCCGTCAGAAAGGGACTCGTATTTTGAAGCCGAATCAACCCAAATCTTATCTCCATGAGATCTTTCCCTTTGCTGGTCCTTGTCTTTCTGTTGTGTACCCTTGTAGCCTGTGCCCAAAAAGAACCTTCATTCAAGGCTTTCCTTCAAGGGCAGAAAAACAAGCAATTTGACGTGCTCATCACCGGGGGACAAGTGGTAGACGGCACTGGCAAAAAGGGCTACTCTGCCGACGTCTTGCTTCGGAAAGACACCGTTGCTTATATCGGGAAAGTGGATACGACCTTGGTGAAAGTGAAGAAGGTGATTAATGCCACCGGAAAAGTAGTGACGCCGGGCTTTATTGACACGCACGGACACGGTGACCCGATGGGCAAGAAAGGCTTCCAGAATTTTCTGGCCATGGGAGTTACCACCGTTATCCTGGGCCAGGACGGTTCTCATCCTGAGGATCTGAAAGCCTGGATGCAAAACCTGGAACAAACCCCAGCCGATGTAAACGTAGCCACCTTTGTAGGGCACGGAACCCTGCGGATGGAGTCAGGGGTGAAGTTCGATTCCCTTCCTTCTCCAGAGCAGTTAAAGAAAATGGGCCAGCTCTTAAGGAATCAGTTGGATATGGGTTGTCTGGGCCTGTCTACCGGGTTGGAGTATATCCCAGGATTGTACGCCCCAACCTATGAACTGGAGTACCTGGCAAAAGTGGTTGGGAAGAAGGGTAAACTCATTACCAGCCACATGCGCAACGAAGACAATGACGGGGTAGAGGTTTCCATTGAAGAATTGCTGTTGCAAGGAAAATACTGCCCGGTGCACGTGTCTCATATCAAGGCTGTGTTTGGGAAGGGCAAAGAGCGGGCTGAGCAGATACTTGCCAAATTGGAGGCAGCTCGGCAAAGCGGCATCAAAGTCACCGCCGATGTTTATCCTTACACCGCCAGTTTCACCGGCATCAGCATCCTGTACCCCGAGTGGGCCTTGCCACCCAATAATTTCGCCCAGGTGGTGTCTTCCCGCCGCCAGGAACTGGAAACGTACCTCCGCGATAAGGTAACCAAGCGCAACGGACCTCAGGCTACTTTGATAGGAACAGCGCCGTATTCCGGCAAAACCTTGGCCCAGATTGCCCAGGAAAAGAACAAACCGTTTGAACAGGTGCTGGTGGAGAACCTGCCGCCCGGAACGGCATCGGCGGCGTACTTTGTCATGGACGAGGCCCTGCAAGCCCGGTTCATCACCGATTCTTCCACCATGATCTGCTCAGACGGCGGCCCCGACATGCGCCACCCTCGGGGGTACGGCACCTTCGCTCGAATCATTGAGGAGTATGTCATCAAAACCAAGCAGATCCCCCTAGAGGAGGCCATCCGCAAAATGACTTCTCTCTCAGCCAAGACCATGGGGCTCCCCGACAGAGGCGTACTGGCGGTAGGCCGCAAAGCCGATGTTTTGGTGTTTGATCCAGCCAAGATCCATGAAACCACCACCTACCAGAACCCATTTCAACTGGCCACAGGGTTTGACACCATCCTGATTAACGGAAAAATAAGCCTTGAAAAGGGGAAAATAACCCCACAAAAGAACGGCGAACTGTTGCGGAGAAAGTAGTGTAACGCGAGCCCGTACCCATTTTAGGAAGAACTTGGATTCAAGGCAAGCAGGATCAAGAAGATGAAGGTCTTTCAAGATTTATATTTAGTATTCTAAATATTGGATTATGGGTCTATAATCTGGTAAGCCCTAAATTATTAGAACTTTTAGTAGTTGATTTCTAATTTCCGTGTTTCTTTTTTCCGGGTTTCCCGTACTAGGGATTAGAATCTATTGGTATAGGGGTCAATATTACTATGAAACAACTATTCTCGCTCTCATTGCTTACCGTATGCACTGCTTTCCTCTTTTCCTGTGACACGCAGGAAGCCAGGCCCAGCAGGCAAGTCAATTCCATGTCAGATGCCAAGGTGATTGGTTGCTCCAATTACTCTTACCTGAATAAGGTCTCCGGAGTGGTGGACTTTGGAAAACCCAATGGCGAGATGGTGTTGGTGGGGTTTGCCGATGGAATGACTTTACAGGCAAAACAAAGGCTTCTGAACAGATACCCCCAATACCAAAGCATTGCTGGGGAAATCGCCATGGATTCCGGAGTCCTCACCCAAGTGAGACTAATCAAAGGATCTAACGGCTATGACGCGGAAAGGCTCATCAGTAAGTTGTTGAAGGAATCTTCGGTGCATTTTGCGCATCCCATGTTCACCCAGGACCAGAATGATCCTGCTTCGCAACGGATTGGCTTGACCAATGAATTTATGGTTTCTATTGAAGGCAGCGGCACGTTATCCCAACTGCAGAAATTTGCGGCGCAGACCAAAACATCTTTTGTGTTCTCCTTCAGCGATGAGGTGCACGTAATGAAAGCTGATAAAAATTCTTCTGGAAGCCTTCTGGAGATCCTAACCTTGTTTAACCAACAGGATTTTGTCACCGTGGCTGAGCCCAACCTCACCTTCACTTTCCCGGATCAAGACTCTGGTTCAGGGAATGCCGTTTCCTCTAAATTCTTAAAGAAGGGGGGCTTCAAGGCTTTCGAGAAAAGATAAAATAAGCAGGTTTCTACCGTAAAGCGATTTTAAGCCGTCTCCAACTTTCCAAAGGAAGTTGGGGACGGCTTTTTACTTGATAGTGCATATTGATTTTCAGCCATTGCCTGTAAAAAACCGGGCTACCTGAGCCTCATAAAGTTGGTGCACCTGCTTTGAGGGCTTTTTCATGAAAACAGCCTTTAAATAGCGCCTGACCCCAAACAAAAGGCATCTGGAAGATAGGAAAAGATGCATTTTTGGTTAACTTTGCCCGATATACGACCTTATCCAAACCTACTATATCGGATGAAATTCATTGTATCTTCTACGGCGCTGCTCAAGCAGCTTACTAGCATCAACGGGGTAGTGGCCAACAACCCGGTGGTGCCGATTTTGGAGAACTTCTTGTTTGAGATCAACGATGGGGTTCTGACCATCACGGCAAGTGATCTGGAAACCTCCATGATCACGGAGATACACGTGGAGGCCCGCGAGAACGGCCGCATCGCCGCTCCGGCCCGTATTCTGATAGATACCCTGAAAAACCTGCCTGATCAGCCGGTTACCTTCACCATTGATGAGGAAACCTACACCATTGAGATCAGCTCTTCCAACGGACGTTACAAACTCTCCGGTGAGAACGCCACCGATTTTCCTAAAGTACCCGTGGTACGTGGGGGCAATGCCATTGAGATTCCTTCTAACGTGTTGGGCCGCGCCATCAACAAAACCATCTTTGCGGTAAGCAACGATGAGCTTCGTCCGGCCATGACAGGTATTTATGTGCAGCTGAACAGCGGCAATATCACGTTTGTGGCCACAGACGGACACCGTTTGCTGCGTTACCGCCGTCAGGATGTGACCAGCGACAATGCCGCTTCCATCATCATCCCTAAAAAAGCCTTTAACCTGCTAAAGTCTACGTTACCCAACGAGGCAACGGCAGTTCGCGTGGAGTTCAATACCTCTAACGCCTTCTTCAGCTTCGATAACATCAGAATGATCTGCCGCCTCATTGATGAGCGCTATCCAGATTATGAGAACGTTATTCCAGCCCAGAACCCGAACAAACTGGTGATAGACCGCTACGATTTCCTGAGCTCAGTGAAACGTATCTCGATCTACTCTAACAAAACTACGCACCAGGTGCGTCTGCGTATCACCGGCAGCGAGCTTCAGATTTCCGCCGAGGATCTTGATTTCTCCAACGAGGCCAACGAGCGCCTTACCTGCCAGTACGATGGCGAGGACATGGAAATCGGGTTCAATGCCAAGTTCCTGACGGAGATGCTGAGCAACATTGACTCAGACGAGATCACCCTGGAGCTTTCCACGCCAAACCGCGCTGGCTTATTGATGCCTTCCACCAACGATGATGAAGAAAGCATCCTGATGCTGGTAATGCCAGTAATGCTCAACAACTACGTATAAGCGTTTAGAATATCTAAAGAATACAGAAATCCTGCCCAGCATAAAACCTGGGCAGGATTTTCCTTTTTTAAGCCGGTTTTGGAAAAATGGCTCTAAAATTCGGAAAGGGAGAAGACTCTGAAAGCTAACTACCGTGAATTCATCTCAACGCATTTCGTCCCCTTTTGAAAGGGGTAGGGGGATGATTACACCTGCAGATATCACGCATTCCCGAGAATAAATTTCCTTTTCTATGGCGCGAAAGTTACTACCGCGTCATAATAGTTGCCAAAAGAATAGGTAGGGGCATTCCCTTGTGGTTGCCCTTGCCCATGGTGGAAGCTTATAGGTTCTTCAAGCGCCTTTGTCATCACCCTACCCCTTTTTAAAGGGGACGAAATGCGTACAAAGCCTAGTGGATAGGTAATTACAATTACAATAATTGAATAGAACGTCCTGATTAGAAACCATGCTCCTATTTAGGGGCTGTTTTGCTTAAAAGAGGCCCAAACTAGGGGCGTGGTAGAAAAGCGGTTCATCTATCCGCAGAACTGCGAAAAACATTTTACCTTTGTGCTTTGTACAGAAACGCCGGTGGCGTGAAAGCCCATGAAACAAATGAAAAAATCAGAGATACACTTCAGCATTGCCCTAGATGATCAGCGCGTCCCGGAAGCCATCAGTTGGACCGCTACCGATGCCGGAACCGACATCCATTTCGCCAAAGCCATCAACATCTCGCTTTGGGACCGCAATGACTCCGGTACCATGAAGATCGACCTCTGGACCAAAGATATGCCCGTTGATGAGATGAAATACTTCTACATTGACACCATCGGGGCCATGGCCCAAAGCATTGAAACCGCCACCAATGACAAGCTGATGGCTGAGAAAATGCGCAGCCTTTGCCAGGAGTTGATGCAGCACGTAGAGGAGCAACAAAAGCGCAACGCTGCCCAGAATCCGCAGTAATCTACAAGAGATACAATAAAAAAAGCCGCTGGTGAGAGCGGCTTTTTTTATTGTATAAAAGATATCTTAGTTTCCTGGGGCGGCTTCCTTGATGACCGCGGTCTCAGGCTGTGGGAAGGTCCGTTTGGCGCTGGCTTTGTCCTGTGCGATCAGTGACTTGGCTGCCTTGCCGTTTTCTTTCTGCAATTGCAGGGCATAGGCGCGGTCATAGCTGTTAAAGGATTTACGGGCCCCATAATACCTGGAATATTGGGCAGTGCTCAAAAGACGCTCCAGAGCTACGTCACGCTCTTTACAGACGCCATTGATACATCTTTCCAGCTCAGCAGGGTTATTGGCGTATTTGGTTTCAAAATCCACCATTTTCTGGGCATTGGCCAGGTTCATCTCCCTCAGTTTCCGCGACTGATAATTGTTCAGTTGCAGTTCCCGGATCATTTTATCGGATAGGTTCTTGGCTCGTTGTTCCGCGGTTCCTCCATTTTGCGCAAAGCTTGCGAAAGAAACGGAAAGAACAAGGGCTAAGGTATACACTAGTCTTTTCATGGTCGTTCAGTTTAGAGAGTTACTACACAATTCCTGTGCCATCTATTTTTGAACATTCCCTATGGCAAAAAAGTTGGACTCTTGTAAAAAAGAACGTACAAGAGAGCAGTTTGTTTCCTTAAAAGCCATATATAAATGCCTGAAAATAAACTTCTTGCCGTATTGCAAGACCTATGTAAAATTTATGCAAAAAGGCGCCAAGAAAGCAGGAGACCCAGAAAAATCTAAAATTTGTTCTTCCACATCATAGACTCCACGGGGTACACCGAGCGCTGGTTGTACTTGGCGTTGCTTTTCTGGTTGTAGTAGTTCTCAATGCCGCCGTTCACTACAAAATAGATCAGCTGCCCGATGGGCATGTTGTGGTAAACGCGTACTTTCTGGCTCACCGAAATCTCCAGGGTCCAGTGGTTGCAGAACCCTACATCGCCTTTCCCGGCAGTGGCATGAATGTCAATACCTAAACGGCCAACACTGGATTTCCCTTCCAGGAAAGGAACGTGGGCATGGGTCTCGGTGTATTCTTCGGTCACGCCCAGGTACAGGCGGCCGGGTTCCAGGATGTAGCCTTCCTCCGGAATCTCGAATACCTCAATCTGGTTGTGTTTGCGGGCATCCAGCACCTCGTCTTTGTAGAAAGCCAGATACTTGCCCAGGTGCACATCATAGGAATTGGTGCCCAGGCAGGAGCGGTCATAGGGTTGAATCAGAATGGTGCCTTTTTCTATCTCTTCCAGGATCTGACGGTCGGTGAGGATCATGCGGGTACGTGGCTAAATTTAAGGACGCAAGGTACACGTAAAATCCGGTTCTTGCCATGGGTAGGGGAAGGCTACGACACTTTTGGTTTGTTCCCCAGGAAATAAGCCCAAAACGCCCGGTGCTTTCTTTGTTGAATAGAAAGTACCGGGCGTTTTAAGTCTGGTTTTAGAAAATTGAGCCAAAAGCGGCTCTGATGTTGGTTCTATTTTGCCTTTGCTTTCGCCGGGCTATTCTTCACGGGCTGAGCAGCGAACTTCCTGAGGAGTTCCCGGGTTTTCAGTCCCGAAGGTTTCAGGTCAGCGTCTTTCCACTGCCCGGTGGCCGATGCCGAAGGAAGAAGCACCGAACAGGTCTCGTTTTTATCTGATACCGACCAGGTTACCCAGCTTACTTTGTTTTTCTCGGCCCAATCAATCCATTTCTGCCATTCTTCTTCGTTCAAAGGACCGTCGCCGGTGGCTTCCATGCCCGCCGATTCTGAAATGAAAAGCGGAAGGCCTTTGCTCAAGGCATAATCTCCTCGGTTGCGAAGTTCCTGCTTGTGGGTGGCAGCGTAGAAATGGAGCGTGTACATCACGTTGGTTACCCCTTTGATAGGATCATCGGCGGCCAGGTGAACGTCCTGGTCCCAATGGGGCGTCCCCACCAGGATAAGGTTATCAGGGTCAATGGCCCGGATGGTTTTGATGAGTTCCTCGGAATAGGCCTTCACTTCGGCCCATGATTCCTGATCGGGCTCGTTGAAGATCTCATAGATCACGTGCGGGTTCTTGCCGTAGGTCTGGGCCATTTCGGTGAAGAACGCTTTGGCTTCAGGTAGGTTAATGTTGTGGCTGTGCCAGTCAATAATCACGTAGATGTTTTCCTTGATGGCACCGTCTACCACGGCCTTGATCTTCTCTTTTGACCACTCGGGTTTTTGCTTGAAGCCGTTATTCGGTTCTATGCCCATAGCCGCCCGGATCACGTTGATTTTCCAATCTTTTTTCAGCCAGCTCACCGTCTCAGGGGTGTAGAACCGGGGCCAGAAATTATGCCACCCGAAGCTCATGCCCCTCAGCATGGCCGGCTGACCAGATTTGCCTACCAATTGCGTTCCTTCCACCCGAAGGGCGCCAAGTTCTTTGACCGCCTGGCCCGAGGCTACATAACTGCTTCCCACTAAAAGCAGGGCAGGAATTATCTTCTTAAGCGACATAAAGGTATATGAGGTGAATCTCAAAGGAAAGGAATTATGGCAGACACAGCATAACACTCCTTTAGCATTTCTTTGACCAGATATGGAAAACCTATGGCTGAAAGGCTTCCCTAAAAGCCTCTACTTTCCGGTAAATTTTTCATCTTTATTTAAGCCCCATTTCTTAAAAGAAGGCAGAAAACGAGTGACCTTAGATTAACCTCTGGAGATTTTAGGCCAACGGTTATACCCAATTTCCGGATCATTCGACTTGTACGCCCTGATGAACTCTACTTCCTTACTGGTGATTTCCTGAAGGGTGGCTTCTTCAGATTGCCACAAAATCTCTTTTCTGATGGTAAAGTCCATTCTTTGGTCACGGGTGAAATCCTGGGAAATCAACTGGCTGTTGGCACTCCCGAAATAGTTGATGTCATCTGTACGGTCTTGCCCGATGTAGATTTTACCGTTTGGGTACGTGATTTTGTAGATGACTTGCACAGGCGGTGGTTACAGGAAGCAAAAGAAGGTCAGCAAGATTATTTCTTTGAAGCGGCTTCCCACTGGTCGGTGCGGAAGGGGATGGCGGGTAGCCTTTCCTTGTTGATAAGGTTGGCTTCGGGGTTATCGGCCCAGGCGTAGCGTACCGCCACCGGGTTCTTTACCTTCTCCGAGCTGACAATAACTTTATTCCCCTCAATGGTCGCGTTTGCCCAGTAGAACTTCCGGTCGGAGCCAGCTATTGTAAAACCTTTTAGAGGATGATTTCCTCGGGTGGCCAAACCTGCGCCGGCTTCTGAGAACTGATTTACTATTTTATCGCCTGCTATTTCAGAGGTTTGGAACCTGGGGCCAGAGGCCTGAACGGGTTGGAGGTACACCATTTTCTTTGCAACCAGGGCAAGTCTTCTACCCACCTCTTGTTTGTTCTGCGGGTGGATATTGTCTGCTTCGCCGATGTCAATGATGCTGGCCATTCCGGTGTTGGGCTGAGACAAGGTCATGGCCTGGGCTTCCCGCAAGGCCGCCCAATCACTTTCTGACGGTTCAGGTTGCTGTTTCATGAAGTTAGCCAGTTGTACATACAGGAAAGGCAAATAACCCTGTTGCCACCGGATGCGCCAGTCACTGATCAACATCGGAAACAGGGTACGGTAATCCTGCGGAGCGGCTACATTGTCCTCGCCCTGGTACCAGAGGAATCCCTTTATCCCGTAGGGCACAATGGGATTTATCATGGCATTGTACAGGTAGGTGGGATAGCGGTGATAGTTCTGGATTTTAGGGATGCTGGGTTCCAGGTCTTGCCTGTATTTCCAGGGACCGGTCAAGGGTATCTTGGTAGTGCCATCGGTCAGATACATCTCCTCGGCGGGAGGGTTGAAGCCGCCGCCTCCCCACAGGAAAGCCATCCGGACGGAGATCACGTTTTCGCCTTGTTTTACCAATTTGTCTGGAATACGGAACTGGTGCCTGGGGTTGGCATTCCAGATATTCTTGGCAATCTCCTGACCGTTGAAGTACAAGGTGTAGTTCATCTCGGGGTGACCCAGGTTAATACTCAGCTCTTTCCCGCCCATCGTTTGAGGAACGCGAATGGTTTTGCGCAACCAGACCATGCCTTCATATCCCGGCATGTTCATGTCTTTAAGGGTAGCAGGCATCATCACTCCGGGCCACTCGGAATCATTGAACCTCCTGCTTGGGATGGTTTTGTCCCTTTTGTTTTTCGGGTTGTACACGATGTCCCAGAACCGAACCAGATCCAGGCTGTCTTTGATGAAGTGCTTTTCGGTGATGGAATCGTTCTGAAGGATTCTGTTGTGGGTGATGGGGGTGGAAAGCAACTGTTCCCTACTGGTCCAGGCCTCTACAGGAGTGCCTCCCCAGGTGGCCTGGACGATGCCAATGGGTACTTTTAAATCAAGGTGCAGGTCTCGGGCAAAGAAGTAGGCCACCGCCGAAGCCGTTTTAACCCCAGCCGAGTCCATGGCTTTCCAGGAACCGCCTATCACATCCTGCTGGGTCTGTATCTTTTTGTCATGCGGAACATTGAACAAGCGGATGGCGGGATAATTGGCGTTCTTTATTTCGGCCGCAGCGTTCATGGATTGCTGTACCTGCCACTCCATGTTAGACTGACCCGATGCCAGCCACACATCTCCTATCAGTACGTTTTGGAACGTCACAACCGGTTGCGCCTGGCTTCCTTCATACACCTTCATCAAGTGCGGGCCTCCGGCGGGCATTTGGGGCAAACGCAACATCCACTTGCCATCTGGCCCGGCTACTGTTTTCACCCGGTTTTCGCCAAATTGTACCGTAATCTGCTCTGCAGGCTTTGAAGTTCCCCAAACCGGAATATCCATTTCCCGCTGCAGAACCATGTTGTCACTGAATATCTTGGGTAGACGTACTTGCCCATACCCCAGGGTTTTGGTCCCCAACAGGGTAAGGGTGAAAGCTACTCTTAGGAACAAGGAACTGTAAAACCAGGAGGTTTTTGCCTTACTATTTTTCATTTTTCTCTTTTGGAAAGGTACGCTACTATTTTTCTCTGTTATCCGGGTGTAGCATGCGGAGGGCATTGAAGATGGCCTGGTGCGTGATAGTGGCATGATCTTCCAGGGGCAAATAGTCAAAGTAGACGTTTACCTGCTTGTTCTTGTTTTTGAGTTTCTCTACCAGAAGGTTGGCGTCTACTTCCATGACGTGCGGGATGTCACCGGGAGAAAGGCCCTCTTTCCCTACTCCTATGTAAATGTCGGTTTTCTGGGAAAAACCCTCGGTAAGCAGGGAAGAAGATTGGTTCAGGATGGAGCCATTGTCCCACCAGATGCTGGGGCTGATGATGATGTATTTCTGGAAAAGCGTGGGTTTCTTCAATAGAACTTCGGTGACGAAAAGCCCGGCCAGAGATTGCCCGATGATGGTTTTGGAGGCATTTGTTTTATACTTCTTCTCTATGTAGGGCTGCAGTTCCTTCTCAAGGAAGTTGAGGAACTTTCCTGATTGGCCGCTGGTAGGATACCTTTTCTGGTCCTTCTCCAGGGAAGTAGGATAGGTGAAGTCTCTTCTCCGGTCCACGTTGGCAATACCCACTATGATGGATTTTGGAACCCGATTTATCCAGGAGAAATTGTTGAACTGGTAGAGCCCTACCACATGGATAAAATCTTCATCGGCGGAGCCGTCCAGCAGGTAAACTACCGGGTACCGGGTGGTGTCATTCTGGTCATAACCATTGGGGAGGTAGATGTTCAGGATCCTTTTCTCACCCAGTTCTTTGGAGGCGATCTCCTCAATAGTCCCCAGAATGAAAGGCTTAGATTGCTGTGTTGGCTTCGTTTTCCTGGTCTGGGCAAAGGACGTGGAGGTAAAAAGAGAAAGCAAGTACACCAGGAACAGAATCCGCATTTGATAAATTTTAAGTGAGAAGTGGGCTTCTAAAGATTGCCGTTTCTTCTGAATTTCCTCACAACAAATCCAACATCTCTCGGTCAATGCGTTTGGGCCGCATGGTTTGGGCATCCAGCAGGCACCACGTGGTTTTGGCGGAAGCTAACAGTTCATCGGTGCCGGCCCGGTATAAACTCACGAAACGCTCAAACTTGGCTCCTTCATGTTCGCCTACCCAGGTGTAGCCCGTCACCGTGTCTTGGGGTAAAGCGGGTTTGTGGAAGTCAATCTCGTGCCGAAGCACTACCCACAGGTATTTCTCCTGCATCTGGGTTGGAGCTACTGATGCCCAATGCGCCGCAGACACTTCTTGCACCCATCGTACATACACCACATTGTTCACGTGTCCCAACGCGTCGATGTGCTCTTCTGAAACCTTGATTTCAATGTTGAATTTATGCAGATGTTCTTGTGGCATGGCCATGAGGTTTAAGAAATTCGATGAACTAAATATACCCTTCCTTTGGATTACTTTTAAGGAAAACGGCTTGAAAACCGCCATTTAGGTTTCATACGAAGGAAGATAGGAAATGAAAACCATCAACCCCTAATGCTGGACATACCGCCGTCTACGTGTAAAATCTGACCCGTGATCCAGGAAGATTTTTCAGACAACAGAAAACCAGCCATCTCCGCGATGTCCTGGGGAGTACCTAGTTTTTTCAAAGGATGCCGGTGGGCATTAGCCTGAACCTTTTCCTGGGTGTTCAGGTATTTTGCTGCCAAAGAAGTTTCTGTGAGAGAAGGAGCAATGGCATTTACCCGTATAACGGGCGCGAATTCCGCTGCCAGCGCCCTGGTAAGTCCCTCGATGGCTCCCTTAGAGGCTGCTACCTGCGAGTGAAAATTGAATCCGGTTTGAACCGCCACCGTGGAGAAGAAAACAATAGAGGCCGATTCGGCTGCCTTTAGCTTGGGGAGTATAGCTTGAAGTACCTTGATGGCTCCATTCACCTGCAGTTCAAAGTCGGCCAGGAAGTCAGCGGGTTTTATCCGGTGGAATGGAACCAGGTTGATTCTTCCGGGGCAATACACGAACCCGTTCAGGACATCGGGCAGGAAGGTCAAGTCAAGTTCAGGTTCCCGTACGTCCAGAAAATGGTATTCGGTTTCTGAAGTTTCTGCCTGTAGGGGATGTTGGTGGTAGGTGGCGAACACTCCATGTTTCTCTTTTGAAAGAAGATGCACCAACTCTTTTCCAATACCCGATGAGCCGCCAATAATTAAATAGTTTTTCATGTTTCTCTTTCAATGGAAAGTTGATTTACCAAAAAGAAACAGGCTTGCCGGTGACAAGTTTTGAAAAGCCTGATTACTGAAAATCCATTTAAGCCAACATCATCAAACTACAGGACCAGGAAACGGAAACAAAACATCCTCTAAGAGGATTATGTCAATATAAGCCCTTTAATGGTCCTTCATGCTGAGGCTATAAACTAGAAAAGAGGACTAAATCAGGCTTCTCTACTCTAACACGAGCGCGATGATGCAGAATACATCCACAATGAGCAGGGGCCAGGAAACGTCCTGCCGTTTGTCCGAGATCAGTTTCAAAGCGGTCCAGGAGAGAAAGCCCCAGATTATTCCTTGTGTGATAGAGTAGGAAAAGGGAATAAGAACCATGGCCATAAACGCCGGAATTGCTTCATCCAGTTGCTGCCAGTTGATCTTGGTCACTGGCCGGACCATAAACACGCCCACCAGCACCACCGCCGGAGCCGTGGCAATGGCCGGAATCACCGATAGCAGTGGCGCCAAAAACAGAAACGGCAAAAACAGCAGGGCACCCACCACAGCCGTGAGGCCCGTCCGGCCGCCCGCCTCAATCCCCACCGCTGATTCAATGTAGGCCGTTCCGGGGCTGGAACCCACCAGACCGGCCATGGTGGTAGCAATAGCATCTACCATAAGCGAGCGTTTCACATTTCTAGGTTCCCCGCGTTCGTCCAGCAAATTGGCGGCCTCGGCCAGGCCAACCAAAGTGGAAAGGCTGTCAAACATATCGGTGAATACAAAGGCAAAGATCACCGGCACCACTGCCCATTGCAGAGAGTTTACGAGGTCTAATTGGAAAAGCAGGCTGAAATCAGGGGCGGCAAAAATGCCGTTCCAGTTGATGAGGGAACCCGTTTCCACCCCCCACCACCTCCCAATAGGATAAGCTGCCAGCGTAGTGAACAGAATGCCAATCAAGATTCCTCCTTTTACTTGTTTGGTCACCAGAACGGCCGTCACCAGAAGCCCCGCAATAAAAGTGAGCACCGCCGGCGTCAATTCCCCAACCCCAATGATGGTAGCCGGATTAGAAACGATGAACTTCGCATTGGAAAACCCGATGAGCGAAATAAACAACCCAATACCTGCCGCAATGGCGTAGCGCAACGGCCGCGGAATGGCCTTGATGATGTAGGTCCGGATATTGAAAGCGGAAAGCAGCAGGAACACAATGCCTGACCAGAAAACCGCCCCCAACGCGACAGGCCACGGGACCTTCATCCCCAGCACGGCAGTGAAGGTGAAGAAGGCATTCAGGCCCATGCCTGGGGCCACCAGAATGGGGTTTTTGGCATACACGCCCATTAAGAGACTACTGAAGAAGCAAACCAGGACCGTAGCCGTCAACACTGCCGAAAAAGGCATTCCTGCCTGACTCAGGATACTGGGGTTCACGACAATGATGTAGGAGGTCGCTAGGAAAGAGGAGAGACCCGCAATGATTTCGGTTTGGAGGTTGGTTTCGTTTTTCTTCAGCTCAAAGAAGGTGTTCATGGGCTTGTATAAAGGATAGAAGAACATACATATACGCAAGAAATTCTAAGGAAAGCAGAAGCGGCACCTGAACTTCTCCAGGTGCCGCTTCTGCTTTTTGCTTGTTTTTGGAATTATGCCCGTAAAGCCTGCAATGCTTCCAGGTTTGCTGCTAAGTAAGAATCAGCTAATTCATCGGTAATGGCTGCCGAGACAAACAAGGTTTCAAACTGGGAAGGAGCCAGGTAAATGCCCCGCTGCAGCATCTGGTGGAAGTACCGTCCGAACAGCTCCAGGTCAGAAGTCTTGGCCGAAGCGAAATCTGTCACGGGCTGCTCGGTGAAGAATAAACTGTACATGGAGCCTACCTGATTGAGGGTGTAGTTCAGCCCTAATTGCTGCATGTTTTGCTTTGTACCGTTCACCAGTTTGTTAGTGATATGCTGCAATTGGGTGTACACCTCGGGGTGTTCGTTCAGGTAAGTCAAGGCCGCCATTCCCGCTGACATGGCAATGGGGTTCCCCGATAAAGTACCAGCCTGGTACACTGGTCCGGCCGGAGCCACAGCGTTCATGATTTCCTTCTTTCCGCCGTACGCGCCTACGGGCATACCGCCCCCAATGATTTTCCCTAGGGTCGTCATGTCAGGCATTACCCCGAAAAGCTCCTGGGCACCGCCTTTGGCTAACCGGAAACCAGTCATCACCTCGTCAAAAATCAGCACGATGCCTTCTTTGGTGCAAAGATCCCGCAAACCTTGCAGAAATCCTTCGGCTGGTGGCACCAGACCCATGTTGCCCACCACCGGCTCCAAGATAATGGCTGCTATTTGGGCGGGGTTGGCGTCAATCAAAGTCTGTACCGATTCCAGATCGTTGTAAGGAGCGGTAAGCGTGTCGTTGGCTACGCCTTTGGTCACCCCAGGGCTATCCGGAACTCCCAGGGTAATAGCGCCACTTCCGGCGGCAATCAGGAAAGAATCGCCGTGGCCGTGGTAGCAGCCTTCAAACTTGATGATCTTGTCACGTCCGGTGTAACCCCGCGCCACCCGTATGGCCGACATGGTGGCCTCGGTACCGGAGTTTACCATCCGCACTTTCTCTACGCTGGGCACCATGCTGATTATGAGCTCAGCCATTTCAATTTCGCGGCGGGTTGGGGCCCCAAAGGAAAGAGAACCGGGTAACGCATCGCGTACGGCTTTCTCCACCACCTCATGGGCGTGCCCCAAAATCATGGGTCCCCAGGAATTGATAAGATCCAGGTATTGGTTTCCGTCTTCATCAAAGAGGTAAGGACCTTTCGCCGATTGGATGAACAAGGGCTGTCCGCCTACCGCTCTGAACGCCCGCACCGGCGAGTTCACGCCTCCTGGAATTGATTGCTGGGCACGTTGGAACAGTTCTTGGCTGGTTGTATGGGTAAGTGACATGTTTTTTGATTGAGAGATTGAGAGTGAATGATTGAGAGAATGAAAATTGATTAAATGGGTAGTAGCTATTCACTCCATCTTTCAATCATTCATTCTCTCAATAATTAAAACACCGGGTTTACCACCAGCAACCGTCCGTTTTCCACTTTGACAATGGGCAGGTACTGGTTGTCCTGAGCTTGCTTCCCGGGAGCAGATTCGTAGCCAATTCCCTGGTAAAACACGCCTGGTTGTGGTCCGCTTAATTTAGGAGGAGCCGAGTACCCATTTTCCTGTAACTGCTTGCCGTAGTAGTTAAGCAGTTCAAAGCCGGTGAAGGTGAAAGCGGAGGGTGGTAGGTGGTAGCGGCTGCTATACGCCCGTTTGAAATTCTGCACCGCCGGGTTTTCTGGATCAATGAATTTGGGTGCCGTGAAGTACATCTCCAGGAAGTCTAGCTGAGAAAAACTGAGTTGCGGATTCTCCAGCCATGCCTGGGGCGCTAGTACGGGAACTTTGGAGGCTTTTTGTTCCAGGTAGCTCACCGTACTGAAAGCTACCGCAGGAGCAGAGGACTGAACCACCAACACACCCAAGTCTTTCAGGTTTACCGCTCCTAAAGCGCTGCTCACGTTTCCGCTGGTCTTGGAGTTGATCTTTTGGGCACTTACAATCTTACCTCCTAAAGCCGTGTAGGCGCGTCTGAAGTTACCCGCAAAGACCGTGTCGTTTTTCTCGCTGTCAAACACTAGCACCGCCGTTTTCTTCTGGAAGGTTTGGTAGGCATACGCGGCAGCTTGCTGTCCTTGCGTCGCCACGGAAGTTTCCATCAGATACAGGAAGGGGTTACCCTTGGTAATGTCAGCGTCATCAGAGAAAGGGTTCACCATGTTGATGTTCCGCTGCTGTGCGATTTTGGCGGCAAATGCACTGTTCCCTTTGTAAATCGGTCCGATGACCAAATCCATGGTGCCCATCTCGGGGAGTTCCATGACTTGTCTTACCTGCGCGGTATCGTTGCTGGTGTCATACGGAAACACGTTCACCTGCACGCCCTGCTTTTGCAGAGAATCCCTGGCGGAGAGAAGTCCGGCGTAGAAATCGGTGACGTACAGGTTATTCTTGTCTACCTTAATGCTTTTGTCTGAGACATTGAAGGGCAGCAACACGGCCACATTGTAAGCATTTTTTTTGACAGCGGCGGAGCGTTGGAGATAGCTGCGGTCCAGGTTGAACTGCTTCACTAGGCTCTCCAACTGCGGACGATCTGCCTCGGTGAACCAGCCGGTTACCAGTTTATCGGCGTAGGCGCGGGCCAGGGTGGCATCCTCGGGAAACTGGCGGAAAAGGTACTGGAAGGTGGCCTTCTCGGTGAGCTGCATCATGTAATGCCGTTTTATGGCCGCTACTTCGTCCTCCATCGATTTTTCCTCAATGGCCGCCAGCGCTTTTAACGCCCGCAGGTACTCTTTCTTTTCAAACAGAACTTGCCCGTGCAGGTACTGAGCATCGGCGAGGCCGCCCCAGTTGGTGTGCTCAGAAGTGAGTTGGGAGAGCATCTTATCAGCCTCGGCCCATTTCTTCTGCCGCGAAGCCGCCACGCTGTACAGGTAAGCCGCATCTGGGGCGTAGTTTTTGCCCGAGGCAGAACTGGAGATAGGCTGCAGCTCGGCCATGGCCAGGGCATATTTCTCCTGGTCCAGCAACAACCTTCCGTTCTGAAGCTTGGTGTTCAGGTCAGCATTGGTTTGGGCCTGCACATTCCAGCACAGGGTTACTCCGGCAACGGCAAGTACTATTTGTTTTTTCATCGTTTTCTGAAAACTACCCCTAAAACCTATTCCCACTCAATGGTAGCCGGTGGCTTAGAGCTGATATCGTAGACCACGCGGTTTACCCCGCGCACCTTATTGATAATCTCGTTGGAGACATCGGCCAGGAACTCATACGGCAAATGGCACCAGTCGGCGGTCATTCCGTCAACGCTGGTGACGGCTCTGAGAGCTACCACCCGCTCGTACGTACGCTCATCGCCCATCACGCCAACGCTTTGGATGGGTAATAACATGGCGCCCGCCTGCCACACTTGGTCATATAAACCAGTACGTTTCAGCGATGAAATGAAGATATGGTCTACTTCCTGTAAGATGGCTACTTTCTCAGGGGTAATGTCGCCCAGAATCCGGATGGCCAAGCCTGGCCCCGGAAACGGGTGACGCCCGATGATGGTATCAGCGATGCCCAACGTTTTGCCTACCAAACGGACTTCGTCTTTAAATAAGGTCTTGAGCGGCTCCACCACTTTCAATTTCATGAAATCTGGCAGACCGCCCACGTTGTGGTGCGATTTAATGGTAGCCGATGGACCTTTTACCGAAACTGATTCAATCACATCTGGATAAATTGTGCCCTGCCCCAGCCACTTGGCGTCCTCCACTTGATGCGACTCCTGGTCAAACACCTCTATGAACACGCGGCCAATGGCCTTCCGCTTGGCTTCTGGATCGGTTAAGCCAGCCAGCGCGGAATAGAACTGGTCTTTTGCGTCAACGCCTTTCACGTTCAACCCCATGTCTTTGTAAGAGTGGAGTACGTCTTCGAACTCGTTTTTGCGCAACAAGCCGTTGTCTACGAAAATGCAATACAGGTTCTTGCCGATGGCCTGGTGAATGAGCATGGCCGCTACCGAGGAATCAACCCCGCCGGATAAACCTAGTATCACCTTGTCATTGCCAATCTGCTCGCGCAACTCGGCCACGGTGCTTTCAATGAATTGGTCGGGCGTCCAGTCCTGGGAGCAACCGCTGATGTGTACCACAAAATTCCGGAGCAAGGTCTTGCCTTCGCTGGAGTGCGTCACCTCGGGGTGAAACTGGATCCCGTAGGTTTCCTGATCTTTCACTTTGTACGCCGCCACTTCCACTGACTCGGTGCTGGCAATGACCTCAAAGTTGTCAGGTATTTTCTTGATGGTATCCCCATGTGACATCCACACCTGGGAGTCAATGGTGATTTCCTTCAGCAGAAGATTATGGTGGTCAACGTGGCTGAGCTTGGCCCGGCCGTATTCCCTGATGGTAGAGGCAATCACCTCGCCTCCGTTTTCCTGCGCCATTAATTGGGCACCGTAGCAAACCCCAAGCACCGGCAGGTTGCCCAGGAACGGGGTGATATCTGGGTTGGGATAGTTTTCTTCCCGCACCGAAGATGGGCTTCCCGACAAGATCACGCCCTTCAGATCAGGGGTGATTTCCGGAATTTTATTGAAGGGATGGATTTCGCAGTAAACGTTAAGCTCGCGGACGCGACGGGCAATCAGTTGGGTGTACTGAGACCCGAAATCGAGGATGAGAATTTTTTCTGGCATGTGCAAAGGTACGCGCCGGTTTTAAAACATGAAAATGAATTTGCAACCGAGTAGGGGAGAAGAGAAAAGCGCCTGTCTAGAAGGAAAGTTTACCGGTAGATTTGTCCGTTTCGCGGGTATTTATATAAAATGAATCCGGAAAAAGGTCGTAGTTTACCAAATGAAAAAGGGAGGCACGTAATTTGCGTCACGTATTTCAAAGAAGTTCCTCCGCTCAGTTCAAAGTTTGAAGGAGCAGGAATGGAATACAGAAACTCACGTTCAGAAACGATATACTATGTTAAAAGCTTTACTTCTTCCTTTACGTACCGCGCTGGGAGTGCTGATGACGGCTTCCCTGTTGATGGCCTGTGAGGGAGATTCCGAAACCGAGCCCATGCCCGAGGTTGGCCCTTCCCATACCAGTTTTTCTTTGGTAGATAGTATTAAGGTGAACGCCGCCTACCGGAACATGTACCCAGAGGCCTATGACAACCTGCGGGGCAAAACCTATAAAGTAGCCACCCAAGATAAATTGGAAGCCTACTTCTATGAAGATGCCAACGGCGTAACCCTATATTTCAGGGATACCTCCACGGTGGATGCCCGCTCCTGGGTATCACTCCAATTCAAGAACCGCACGTTGCTCAACCTGCCTGAAACGCTTTCCTTAAAAGATGCGTCCACAGTTTGCGTGCATAACGGGCAGACCTTCTCTGACGGAAGCGGTGCCATGTCACCGGGTTGCGTGGCTGTTCTGGATGGTACCGTCAACCTGCAATACAATCCCTCCACCCATGTTCTGAGCGGAGGTATTTCTAACCTCAAAATGGGGCTGGAATATTACGTGCCGGAGTACTCGTTCCCTAACCGGGCTGGAATTGCCTTGAAAAACAGTGGCTCCAGCAGAAACCTGAACATCACCTTCCAGAACATCAAAGACCATAAAAACGAGTAAGACCAAAAAGCTTAACTGAATTATATATACCGCTTCGGGGCTGTTTTCCTAAAATCAGTCCTGAAGCGGTTTTTTTATTTACAGCTAGTAAGTTCTTTTTAAGGGTATGAAAGCAAGGGAGGGAAGAATAGAATCCTAGCAAACCGGTTCAGGAACAATATCACCGCTAGGCGTACTGCAAACAGGCAGGGGAAGATTGTACCTTGGTTCCGAGATAATCTACTAATCAACTCCCAAGGCATGAAATGGAAGATATTCAAAAAATTAACCTGCCTGAGAATGAGCGTGCTTCCGCCTTTTTAAGGCGATTTCTTGAAAATAAGCCGAAAACCACTTGCGCTGAAGGAAAGCCTTCGTATCTTTGTAACGGCAAATCGGTACGGCCAGCTCCTGCTGAACTCCCCCAGGCCCGGAAGGGAGCAAGGGTAAGTGGTTGAGCGGCGCGATACTCGGTTTGCCGCTTTTTTTTGCCCATACCCCAACGGATTTCCCGTTTACCCTTCCATATTTCACTTCTTCGCTACTTTGTGGCGTATGCTCTTTTCGGCCTGTTTTCTGAAAATCAGCCTGGAAACCATACCTGATGTAACCCTCTCAATTCCAGGTAAGCTCTCTTTCCCAAGCCTTAAAATACTTGGGAAGGGCGTTCGGTTTTAAGGCAGATTGAAGTAGATTTGTGTTTCCAAACTACTTCAACTATGAAATTTTTCATTGATACCGCTAATCTAGCCGAAATCCGCGAAGCCCATGATTTAGGCGTGTTGGACGGCGTAACCACCAACCCATCGCTCATGGCCAAAGAAGGCATAGTAGGCTATGACAACGTCATGAAGCACTACCAGGCCATCTGCGAGATTGTGGACGGAGATATCAGCGCGGAGGTAATCGCCACTGACTTTGACTCCATGGTGAAAGAAGGAGAGGAGCTGGCCCAGCTGCATCCAAACATTGTGGTGAAGGTTCCTATGACCAGAGACGGCGTAAAAGCCATCAAATATTTCACTGACAAGGGCATCAAAACCAACTGTACGCTCGTTTTCTCGGCAGGCCAGGCGTTGTTAGCCGCTAAAGCCGGTGCAACCTACGTGTCGCCGTTCGTGGGCCGTTTGGATGACATCGGGACCGATGGTTTGGACCTGATTGATCAGATCGTGAACATCTACCAGAACTACGGATTCGCCACCGAGGTACTGGCGGCTTCGGTTCGGCACGTGATGCACCTGGTGAAGTGCGCGGAGATTGGTGCCGATGTGGTAACCTGTCCGTTGAACGTGATCACCGGTCTGCTGAACCACCCCTTGACCGACAGCGGCCTGGCGAAGTTCCTGGCCGATCACAAGAAAGCCAACGCGTAATCTAATTAGATAGTCAAAATTAGAAATTAGAAATGGTGGGAGTAGAGGAGTGGCTTTCGCCTTCCTTAAGGTCAAAATTTCTAATTTCTAATTTCTAATTCCTCTAAAGTGTACATCATCAAAGTTAAAGGCAAGGCCAAGATTCCGGATTACATTCAGTTGCGCGATGAGAACTTCGTGCTGATTGCCTATTTCCGGGCCGACCGGCCTTTGAAGAACCTGGATCGTTACGGCCTGGACAACAAAGAGGAAGAACTGGCCTCGGTGATTGCCGGTTTGGAGTTTGGCAAACTGCAGAAACTGGAGATTTAAGCTTGTTTTCAGGAAACGGCGGCAAAACGCCTTTTTTCTGGCAGGCCTGTCAAGTGCCTTTAACCCCTGAATACCCGCTGCCCCGGGCAGTATTTTTTACCTAATACCCTGTTATGGAATTTTCGTCTAACCCAGTGGTCTTGCTGCACAAAGTGTCTATTTTTCAGGATGTGAACACCATCTTGTCTGATGTAACCTGTACCATTGACAAAGGCGAGTTCGTGTACCTGGTGGGCCGCACCGGAAGCGGAAAAAGCTCCCTGCTGAAAACTCTTTACGCCGACCTTCCCCTGAAAGTAGGCACCGCCCAAGTGGCCGGATTCAACATCCATGCCCTCACCTGGAAACAGGTACCGTTTCTGCGCCGCAAAATTGGAATCGTATTTCAAGACTTCCAGTTGCTCTTTGACCGTTCCGTCGCCGATAACCTGAAATTCGTGCTCAAAGCCACCGGCTGGAATGACAAATCACGGATCAAGAACCGGATCTCTGAGGTGCTTATGCGCGTTGGCTTGGATTCTGTGGCGAATAAAATGCCTCACCAGCTTTCCGGGGGCGAGCAGCAGCGGGTGGTGATTGCCCGGGCCTTGCTGAACGAACCCTTGATTCTGTTCGCCGATGAGCCCACCGGTAACCTTGACCCCGACGTGACCCATGGCATCATGGACCTGTTCCAGGAAATCAACAACAGCGGTACCGCCGTGCTCATGGCCACCCACAACCACCATATCCTGCAACGCTATCCGCGCCGTATCCTGAAATGTGAGAAGGGCCGGGTTCTGGACTCCGCCAAGGAAGAGTTCTCGCTCGTAGATGGTTTCTGAGGTTTCTATCCTTATTCCTGTCCATAACCAGAACGTAACGGCGTTAGTGGAGGTCCTTCATAACGAGGCCGCCTCTTTATCCATTTCCTTTGAGATCAGAGTGTACGATGACGGTTCTAACCCAGAAACCTTACGCCAAAACAAACCGCTGCAAAGCCTTTTTGGGGTAATTTACCAGGAATTGCCCCAAAACTTAGGGCGTTCTCAGATCAGGTATAAACTGGCTCAGGAAGCGCAATATTCAACCCTCCTTTTCCTTGACAACGATGTCCTGCCGGTTCATCAGGGCTTTCTGAAACGGTATCTTTTTGAATCCTGGTCGGGAGTAGTGATAGGTGGAGTGGCGTATAAACCAGAGGCTCCGGCCGGGTTTGAGTTGCGTTGGAAATACGGCAAAGCCCGCGAGGAAGCAGCTGCGCACCATCGGCAAAATGAGCCTTACCAAAGGGTGTTTTCCAGTAATTTACTTGTGCCCAAACCTGTTTTCCTGGACCACTTCCCTCAAAACGAACTTTCTGGCTACGGACACGAAGACACGCTTTTCGCCTACCGGTTAAAGCAAAACGACATTCCGGTTCATCACCTAGATAACCCCGTATGGCACCTGGGGCTGGAACCCGCCGATGTCTTTCTCCTGAAAACCCAGCAAGCCCTTCACAACTTGGTACACCTGGACCGAGAATTTGGGTTAGGGAAGGAAACCAAGCTGTTCAAAGCCTATGCCGGTATTCAGAAGTGGAAAATAGGTACTTTGTTGCGGGAGAACCGCTCCTGGTTGTTTCCGCTACTGAAGCGAAATCTGATCTCAAGAAATCCCAGCCTCCGCCTGTTTGATCTTTATCGGTTGCTACTCCTGGACCGGTACCTGCGCGGGTAAGGGTGCTTTTGGCCTTCTTTTTAGAAAAGCCCTGAAAACAGAAGGGCACGAAAAAGCCCCTCCAACCGGAGAGGCTTTCTACTATAATTCAGCGATACACAATCCTTAGTTATCGCCCTTTACCACGTCACCAATTTTCTGGCCGGCTTTCTTGGCAGTGTTGCCTACTGCTTTCCCGGCATCTTTAGTGGCTTCGCCCACTTTGCTGTTAGAAACGTCTTTGCCAACTTCCTTCACGTCTGAACCAACTTTAGAGGCCGTGTTCCCCGCTTTGTTAGCGTTCTTCATGGCTATATACTTGGTTTTGGCTTTGGCAATCTCCCACTTATCTTTATCGGTTAACTGAGACTGAATGGCGTTTTTGCGGTCATCCAATTGGTTCCAGTATTTCTCCACGGTTCTCCAGTCTTCGTTGCTGAAACCCGATTTGTGGGCTTCCACGTGTTTCACAAAATCCACATAGGCCGTTCTGATGTTAGTGGCGGTATAGCCAGTGATTTTGCTTTCATCCAGAGAAGCCGTATGGGAAGAGGAAGAATTCTTGCTTGAATCAGAAGCCATGCCGGCCCCCTGATGGTTCATGCGCCAGAGATTGTATTGCTCTTCACGGGTAGCCCAGGCCGTGTTGTATCTTGATTGCAGTTCGGCATATTCTTTTTTACGGGTTTCGTCGAAATCGCCTTCGTATTGGGCCAATGCCGAGCGCTTAGTCTCATAATCGGTTTGCCATTGTTTCATCTGGGCTTCGCCATCCGTGGTGGTGGTGTCCCAGCCCCGCTGCACGTCAGACTCCAGGGTGGTCACATGATTTTTGTAGTCATCATAGGCCTGATCTGGGGTGCTGCCCGCGGAGGTGTTCGTAGAAGTCGCAGTGTCCGTACTTTCCGTGCGGTTACACGCAAACTGGGTAAAAGCTAAGCCCAAGGCCGCTGCATACACCAGTGTATTTTTGGTTAGAAGATTGTACATTTTCATAGTTTGTTTTATGGTTGATGGAACTTGGTACTTGTATTTGCTTTGAACGTGAATGATTTGGGGATGTTTCGCTTCATATCCTTAAACTTGTATATTGATGATGTAATTGTATTTTGGTTAGAAATGGATTGAAGAAGAGCTAGGTAGGAAAGACAGGAATAATCGGGAAGAAGTACGGATGGTTCCGGTGACAAAACTTATATTTGTCTTTTCGATTGTGTCCATGAACCAGCTCCAGATGGTAGACCTGAAAGGTCAGTACCAGCGCCTGAAACCACAGATTGATGCCGCCATGCAGGCGGTGGTAGACAACACCGCCTTTATCAACGGTCCGCAGGTGAAAACCTTCAGCCAAAACCTGGCCCAGTACCTACAGGTCAACCACGTGATTCCCTGCGCCAACGGCACCGATGCCCTGCAAATCGCTCTGATGGCTTTGGATTTGCCTGCCGGGGGAGAGGTGATTGTGCCGGCCTTTAATTACGTGGCTACCGCCGAGGTGATTGCGCTGCTGGGTCTTAAACCCGTGTTTGTAGACGTGCTGCCTGATACGTTCTGCATAGATCCCGCCAAGGCCCGCCTGGCCGTGACGGAGAGAACAGTTGCCATCATGCCGGTGCACCTGTTTGGGCAATGCGCACCCATGGAGGAGATCATGGACCTGGCCCTTGCGCAGGAGCTGTTTGTGATTGAAGACAATGCCCAAGCCATCGGGGCCCAGTACATAGATGCCGAGGGTGGAACCTCCTTCGCCGGCACCATTGGGCACATTGGGACCACTTCATTCTTCCCGTCTAAGAACCTGGGCTGCATGGGAGACGGCGGCGCTATTTTCACCCAAGACATTGATTTGGCTTCTACCTTGCAACAGATCGCCAACCACGGGCAGCACAAGAAATACCACTACTCCCGCGTAGGCGTAAACTCCCGGTTAGACACGTTGCAGGCCGCCTTGCTGGATGTGAAACTTACCCAGTTGGATGACTTCATTTACCGGCGGCAAAAAGCCGCTGGGGTTTATGATGTTTTTTTCGCAGAAGTGGAGCAAATCAAAATTCCCTCTTTGGCACCCTATAGCAGCCACGTGTTTCACCAATACACCCTGCAAGTTCCTGCCGAGCAGCGCGATGCCTTAAAAGCCTATCTGCAGGAAAAAGGAATTCCCAGCATGGTCTACTATCCATTACCTCTGCATTTGCATGAGGCTTACGCGTACCTGGGCTACAAAGCTGGTGACTTCCCGGTATCTGAGGAGCTTTGCCACAAAGTGATTTCCCTGCCCATGCACACCGAACTCACCGAAGAGCAACAGAACTACATTTCAGAAGCTGTAGTAGGCTTTTTCAAGAGTTAAAAAGATTTAAAGGAACTCCGTTTACAGGCCGGTTTCCGGATTCGGAGGTAAAAACGAATAGAAGACATCTGATGTCAGAAAAGATAAAATTTGCAGTAGTAGGCTCAGGGCACATTGGCAAACGCCACGCCACCATGGTGCAGCGCCACCCCGATGGAGAGTTAGTGGCCATGGTGGACAACAATCCCGCCCGCGAGGAAGATGCTGATGCCTTTGGGGTTCCGTTCTTCTCCAGCATGGAAGAATATGTAGCCAATGGTCCTAAAGCCGATGTCATTTGCGTGTGCACCCCAAATGGTTTTCACGCTGATCAGGCCATGCTTGCCCTGGAGAGCGGTTGCCACGTGGTCTGCGAAAAACCCATGGCCCTTACCAAAGCTGACTGTGAGCGCATTATCTACAAATCGTTGCAGACCTCAAAGCTGGTTTTCTGCGTGATGCAAAACCGCTACAGTCCGCCTTCTTTGTGGCTCAAGGAGATGATCATGGAGAACCGCCTGGGACAGATTTTCATGGTGCAGATCAACTGCTATTGGAACCGCGACGAGCGCTACTACAAAGCCGGCAACTGGAAAGGAAACCAGGCCTTGGATGGCGGTACACTTTTCACCCAGTTCAGTCACTTCATTGACATCATGTACTGGTTGTTCGGCGACATCAAGAACATCAGCGGGCGTTTCATGGATTTCAACCATCAGGATCTCACCGATTTTGAAGACAGCGGCCTCATCCACTTCGATTTCATGAACGGCGGCGCGGGTACGCTAAACTATTCTACTTCGGTGTGGGACACGAACCTGGAAAGCAGCATGACCATCATCGGGGAGAAGGGGAGCATCAAGGTAGGCGGACAGTACATGAACGAGGTGGAGTATTGCCACGTGCAGGACTACGTCATGCCGCAGCTTCCGCCTAGTAGCCCCGCCAACGATTACGGCCACTACAAAGGCAGCGCCGCCAACCACCACTTCATCTTTGAGAACGTGATTGACACGCTTAAAGGCAAGACCTTCGCCACCACCAACGCCCTGGAAGGCCTTAAAGTGGTGGAGATCATTGAACGCATTTACGAATTAAAGAAGTAACGGCTATCTGGCCACAGCATAACCACCATGTCAGTATCTGATTTTTACGACGAATATACCGAGCAGCAGTTCCAGAAGGGCATCCACATCCGGCACCGGACCATTCTGAAGAATCTGAAAGAAGCCGGCCTGAAGTCCAATTCAAAGGTGTTGGAGATTGGCTGCGGCATCGGGACGGTGACGCACCTGCTGGGCAAAGCCACGCCGCAGGGGAAGGTGCTGGCGGTAGACATCAGCCCGAAAAGCATTGACATGGCCCGCCGGTTCAACCAACAGTTCAACCACGTGGAGTTCGCCGTGTCTGATATGACGGATTTCAACCGCCCTGAAAAATTTGATTTCGTGGTGCTGCCTGATGTGATTGAGCATATTCCGCTGGAGCAGCATCCTAATTTGTTCCAGGTGATCTCCCGCCATCTGCACCCAAAATCAGTGGTGGCCATCAACATCCCGCATCCGTTGTACCTGACGTGGGTGCGCGAACATCAGCCGGAGCTGTTGCAGGTGATTGACCAACCCATCCACACCGATGAACTCCTGCGCAACACCTACGCGGCCGGTCTGTACCTGCACAAACTGGAAAGCTATTCCCTGTTCTCGCAGGCCGAGGATTACCAGTGGATCATCCTGAAACAGCGTTTGGTACCGGAATCCGTGCAGCCCAAATCAAAAGTGGACCTCAAACTGCAGGACCTTTCCTCTAAGTGGCTGTAGTATATTAAGCTTGATTTTTATGCCTCCGCGTAAACCCGTTCTGCTCTATTTCTACCCGGCCCAGTCTTCCTTCGTGGTGAAAGATTTGCGGCTGATGGAGCAGCAATACGAGGTGCGGCACCAGGGTTTTCTACCGAAGAAGAAGTGGCAGACCCCTTTGATTTGGCTTGGGCAAGTGTTATTTCTGTTACGGCACATCTGGAAAGCCCAGGCTTTGGTATGTATGTTCGCCGGATACCATTCCTATTTTCCGGCCGTTTTCGGGAAAATAACCCGAAAGCCCTGCCTCATCATCGCAGGCGGCACTGATTGCGTGGCGTTTCCCAGTATTGGGTACGGGGTTTTCGCCAATCCGCTTTTAGGGCGTTTCGCTCGCTGGTCATACCAGTTAGCCGCTCACATCGCGCCAGTGCACGAGAAACTGGTCTGGCAGGATTATACCTACCAACCTAATGATTTCCCGCACCAGGGTTTCCGCTTCCATTGCCCAGATCTGAAGACGCCGCACACGGTAGTCTACAACGGTTATGATGCCTCGTTTTGGAAACCAGACCCATCGGTAGTAAGGCAACCTAATACCTTTCTTACTGTCTGTGCGGGCCTGGATATGCGCTTCACCCAGCGGCTCAAAGGAGTGGACCTAATCTTGGAAGTATCTAAACGAGTACCTGAGGCGACGTTTACAATTGTGGGTGCACCGGAGGGTTTCCGTTTTCCCAACCAACCGGCTAATTTGAAGCTGCTGCCCAAGATGCCGTTGACAGATTTGAAAATGGTGTACAGTGCGCATGCGTTTTACCTGCAGCTTTCCATGTCAGAGGGTTTCCCAAACGCCCTTAGCGAAAGTATGCTGTGCGGCTGCGTGCCGGTAGTGAGCAAAGTGTCTTCTATGCCAGAGATTATTGGCGAATGTGGTTTTGTGCTTGAGAAGAGAGATAGTAATCTGCTGGCAGAGGTGATAGAAATAGCGATGATATCAGAAACTTCTAACTTAGGAGAAATGGCCCGTAAGAGGGTTGCTGAACAATACCCTGAGTCAAGACGAGAACAGGAACTGCTGCTGCTAATTCATCATCTGCAAGCTGAGTAGAATTGGTTTTACTTTTGACTTACCGTAAAATTTCAATCCAACCCTTGAACTGCTTGGAGAGCGCCTTATTTGTAAAATAATAGAAGTAAGCTCCATTGGTCAAATTACCACCATCCCAATTATTTCTATAGTTAGAAAAACTGTATACTTTTTTCCCCCAACGGTTAAATACCTCAAGATCCCAGCCGCTTTTATCTGAAGAAGTCATGAGGCTGTTAATCCCTTCTATGATAAATAAGTCGTTTTTACCATCTCCGTTTGGTGTGAAAATGTTAGGTAATATCACTGTAATTGGGCAGTTATGATCTAGAATAATGATTTCATCTCTGATGGTACAATTGCCTCGGGTAGCCTCTACCCAATAGGTACCAGGGGCCAAGATAGTAAAGGAGGGAGTAGTGCTTCCGTCTGACCATTTCAACTTAGTGTCAGGCAACACAGTAGGTGATAAGACTATCTGGTCCCCAAAGCAAAGCTGAGAATCATCTCCTAACAAAGGCGTGACGCTAGCTGTATAAGAAATCATTTTATTGGTAGTGAACTCCTTTCCATCTTTATAAACATTCAAGGTCACTTCATACTGTCCGTCTTTCGCAAAGTTGTGTTTTGTAGATTGATCATTTAAAATAACTATCCCCTCCATCTTAAAATGGAAGTTGTCATATGGGAAATTGAGAATAGGCTTAAACGTAAAAGTGTTGGTGTCACAGTCAAAGGTGTACCTAAAGTCGGGGATGGGACAGGCAGTAATAGTTATCTCGCCATAATATAATTTGCCGTTTTGATCCTTTGCAGTTAAGGAGTATTTGCCTGGTTGGGAAACTATGAAGGTGGGCGAAGTAGATCCATCGCTCCATTTGTAACTGACAAACCCCAAAGCGGTTAAAGCCTTATTTTCATTCTGTTTGATACAGTTGCCGTCCAAGGCGGTGATGGTCAGCGGAGAGAACACTTCCTTAGAAATCTCCTCCTTTGTTAATTCTCTGTTGTAGATTTTTACATCGTCTATTTTGCCGTGGAAAAAAAGGCTACCCGTATTTCCTTGTCTATGCGATCCCACAACAGTTTGCGGTACCCCCGTATCTGATCTGGGGTACCCATTTCTTTCCCTACTTTTCAGTTTTACCCCATCTAAGTAGAAGTGGGTAGAATCTGTGTTCACTGTAATGGTAAAAAAATGCCAGGTATTAACAGCTACTGAAGCGGTGTCTCTGGAGCTGGTGATATGGGTAGCCATTTTTGAAAGACCGTTGATTGTTTTAATTTCCACCGCTGTGATCCCGTAATTCAAATCAGGGTTGTCTGAGGCGTAAATAACCCTGGAGTTGGCATCAATGGTGTGGGCATTAAACCAGAAACTTATGGTCTTCGGAATAAGGTCAAAACTGTTCGCCAGCACAATGTTGTCATCAATTCCATCAAAATAGTAGGCGCTATTAGGGTTGTTGAACCTGTCAGTTGTTAAAGTAGCTCCTCTAACCGTAGCTTGATGATTATTACCGCTGATGTCCTTTACATTTCCATCAAAGGGAAAGTGGGCAATGAGTTTCTCTACCGAAGTTTGGGAGAAGGAAGTGGATATAATTGTGAGGTAGGCAAAAAGTAACAGGGCAATTCTTTTCATTATTCAATACCGGAGATGGAATGTTTATTCATTATTCAGGTGAATCGGTTTCAGAAATTAATTTCTTAGGAATATACCTGAATATAGAGTATTTACAATAAAAGGGCGTAAACTATTTAAAACCTCGCACTGAGTTTACTTATCCCATTGTTCAGTTCAGGAGAGACTTTCAGACCGATGGCTAATACACCGTAAACTGCTGTGATTAAAGCAGAGCGGATGGCAATATCCAGGAACAAATTAGGTAGTTGCGGCAGAAGGTAAGAAGCCAGGTACGCAGTTCCGGCGATCAGCAGCAGCAAAATGGAATCCCACCCAAAAGGCTGCATTTTGAAAAAGTAGCCCACAAACGCCACCCGGAACACATTGATCAGGATGAACACCAGCATGGACGCGAAAGCGGCCCCACTGATGCCGTAAGGCGGTATGAGCAGGTAATTGGTGAAAATGACCAGCACCACCATCAAGATATTCAAGATCAGGTCATAGCGGTATTTGTGCGAGGTCACCAGGATCATGGCGTTCAAACCCGTCGCCAATTCAAAAATCCGCGCGATGCCCATGAACAGAATCACGTAGCGGGCGGCGCTATACTCAGGCGGCATGAGGGCGAAAATATTGTCTACGTTGCACCAAATTCCCAGAAACAAAAGCAACCCAATGAGCAGGTTCACGCGCGTCATGTTTTTGTAGAGCTTGGCCAGCGCGGGAAAGTCCTTCAGTTTGAACAGATCGGCAACCTGCGGACTTAGGATTTTATTCATAGACCGGTAGGGGACTAAAATAGCGCTGGTAATAAAATAGCCGGTTGTATAGTATGCCACCTCAGAAAGGCCTTCGTAGGCCATGATCATGGCTGTATCGGTAAAACTGATGATGGTACCGGAGATGTTTCCCAGGAATGCATACAGCCCGTACTGCACCACTTCCTTGATGGGCACAATCTGGAACATATTTCGGCCGGGCCGCACAAAGAACTGCCGAAGCCACAGCAAATACACAATGCAGATAAAGGCGGTGCAGGAGTTGGCAAGAATAAACAGAATCACAAATCCCTGGAAATCGATGAAGCCCCAGTAGAAGAGCGCGGCACAGGCCATGGTGAGCAGGCGTACCAAAAAATCCTGCAGGAAGGTTTGCACAATGGTTTTGTACAATGAGCGTAAATAGGCATCCAGCAGCAGAAACAGCAGCGTGAAAAAACTGAGCGGAATGATGTAGTAGTAATAGTCAACCGCCAGCGGAGAAGTAACCCGGTACAGGTCAAAAACCACGGGTTTCAGGAACAGGAACAAGACCGTGACCACCGCAAAACCCAACATAGGAATGGCCAGCATCAGGAAAAGAAAGCCGTTGTGCTGCTTGTCGCGGTCACGAAAGTAGGGGAAATAACGGGCGCTGGTATTGGTGAACCCTAAGGCCGCAAACTGTGCAAACACCGGCGACACGCTCAGGAGAAAACGGGTGAGACCCACTTTGTCCGGATCGGCGAGGAAATAGGGGAGAACTAAAACAGTATTCAGGTACCCAATCACCATTCCCACCGTTGAGATAATGGTATTCAGATAACCCTGCTTGCGGATGACATCCATGGAGTGTGTGCGGCGTTTGGGGCCGTTTTCATCAAATCAGGCCTAAAACAGCCTCGGCCCGAAAAGCAAAATTAGCAGCTTCTTTCCATGCTTTTGCTATGTGCCCTAAATTAGAATGCCGGGCTTGTTTACCGAACCTGTTGCAGTGCCTCCGAGATAGTCAGAAATGAAGTCTGCCGTTTGTTCAACCAAGCCGTGATGTCCCGGAATAGTTGCAGACCGCCTTCCATGCCGTACGGGCTGAAGTTCTCGTTGTGCCACAAAAGCGTGAAAACGCCGTGAAAACGGATGATTTCTTCCAGCATGGGCGTGATGGCGGGTAGAACCTCAGTGGGAGTTAGTTGCAGGTAGTTGGGGTGGTTTAGGGTCACATCCATCAGGTTCAGGGGCATTTCCCAAATGGGGGACATCCTGCGTTGCTTGAAATCAAACAACCTAAATGGGTGGCAAAAGCTGTTCCTGAAACCAAAATGCTCCGGAAAACCCAGGGTACTGTCATAAAGGAAGGTAAGTTCCTCTAAAACCGAAGGTGTTTTCACCGGGTCAAAGCGGAGGTAGTGGAACCGGTTTCCCTGAATGGCCCCGGGAAGTTTCTCCTGTTCGGTTTGTAGCTGCTTTGCTTTCGTACCCGTTCCATGACTGCCGTGCAAGCCTATCTCATGACCCAATGCCGTCAACCGTTTCACCTCTTTCTGGATTACGGGTGCCGAGACATCGTAATCCGCGTTGGGGTGACCTTCATAAGGAGCAACCTCGGGTAAAAAGAAGAAAGTAGCTTTGGCGGGTAATTTCCCCAATTCTGCCTCTACCTGCGGCAGGTTAAACCAGGCATCTTTCCCGGTAAGCTTTTGTTGGGCCAGCTTGAATAACAAAGCCAAATTTCCCTTTTGAAACGCAGGTTTTCCAGCTACTTTCCAGGCACTCTGTAGGTAATCAATGTCATGGGTGAGGCAGGTAGCGAAGGGTTTTCCGTTCCAGAGCTTAGGCAAAATCTCTTGTCCGTAGGCTAAAGAAACCGCTTCTTTCAGGATTCCTAGATAATAATTAACCAAGGGTTTGATGATGAACCGGTGCCGGGCTTGTTGCGAAGCTTTGTAGGGATACCGGTTGAATAGGTCGCGTTCTGGGCCGTAGAATTCCTGCCAACCGCTTAGTAGGTAAAAGGCTGAGGCCACCAGATCATAATGTACCACCATGTGCCCCTGTTCATTCTGGCTAAACCAGGGCTGGTCTACGGCCTCATCAAAGAAAAGGGGAAGATGGTTGCCTTGCCATTCCTTCCAGAAGGTCTGTACCGGTTTAGGTTGCTGCCGTTCAAAGAAGGTGCTGGAGGTGGCGGTGATCTGTACCCTACTTTTACCATCTAACCCGTAATGAATCTCCAGTGAGGAGGGCAGGTGGTACAGGCGTTGGAAATGGAAGAGGACGTACTCGAAAAGGCTATTCACGGGTTCAAAACGATCCTCGGTTCAGTTATGGTATATGTTTCGGGGCTGATTTCCGGAAATCAGCCCCGAAAGGGAAGGCTACTTAGTCCCCAATCAGCTTGGCTAGTTGCTCAGTGAGCGAGCGGCGGGAGTACTGTGTATAATTGATGAAAGGCAGGTCCAGGTTGTGGTTTACCTTCCAGCTTTTGCTTAGTTGCATCAGGTAATCCACGATCAGGTCGAAGCCCGAATAATGGAATACTCGCCCGGCGCCGCATTCGTCCAAAATCTTGTCCACGTCGCCGTGGATGGGACCGAGGCAAATAATTGGTTTGTTAGAAGCCAGGTACTCAAACAGTTTACCCGTCAGAATCCCGAAGTTGTTGGGCACATCGGGGATGGCCATAAACAAGACCGTGCTGGCCATGAGGTACTTAATGGATTCCTCATGGGGCACGTAATCAATGTACTCTGTAATCAGTGGCAGGCCGGCCTCCTCAATCTGCCGTTTTATTTCAGCCGAAACCTTGCCCACGAACCGAAGTCGGTAGCGCATAAGAGGGTTTCGGGTCATGACCTCGCAAAGCGCCTGAAAAAAGCCAATCACGTTGTAGGCCTCAGTGAGCGTGCCGGTGTAGGTGATGATGAATTCCTCAGAAGAAGGAGTGGAATCATGCACAAAATCAGCCTCGTCATAGCCGTTCGGGATCACGTGTATCTTCTTCGGATCAATGCTGGTGGATTTGTTCAGGAACAGGCGCTTCATGTCCTCCGAAACCACTACCACGGCATCGGCATGTTCCAACACTTCGCGCTCGTATTTGGCATCCAACTTCTGGGCCAGGGCGGTATGGTTCAGGTCTGGGTAATAATAGATGTCGGTCCAGGGATCACGCATGTCGGCAATCCAGCGAAGGCCCAGTTTCTTTTTCAGCTTCAGGCCGATGAGCTGCGTGGAGTGGGGCGGACTGGAGGTGACAATGGCTTTGATCTGCTGCTCCTTGAACACTTTCTGGGCGGCGGCAAAGGCGAAACGGTTCCAGCCCACCCGCGGATCAGGGATGAACAGGTTGCCCCGCAGGAATTTGAACAGCTTCTGTTTCCAGCTTTCTTGTCCGGTATTGGCAAAGCCCCCGAATGGGATATCTTTTTTACCGCTGATTTTCTTGTAGAACTCAAAAGGCTCCAGCGTTGCCGTCCGGATCACCCGCACATCAGCCGGAACCTCATTCAGGAGCGTTTGGTCCAGCACCGGGTAAGAGGCTTTCTGGGCGTCAACGGTAATCACGGTGGGTTTCACCCCAAACTCGGGCAGATGCTTCACAAATTTTAGGCACCGCTGCACTCCGGCTCCGCCCGAAGGGGGCCAATAATAGGTAATTAGTAAAGCCTGCCGGGAAGTATGTACACCAGATGATTTCAAAAGCTTTGGTTCTTCAGGTAATAGATGAAAAGGAGCGAACGGAAACCGTTTCAGCGGTGTTTTACGACAAACAGCACCAAAACAGAATTCACTTCCGCCAACTGTATAGTTAAGTCCGAATATACGTACCTCTGGCTAAAAGATGGTGAACTTCCGCAAATTCTGCTTATTTTTGTCTTTATCATTCATTGAGATTCATATAACTCAGTCATATACCACACATGTTTGAGAATTTAAGTACCAAGCTTGACCGCGCCTTTAAAACCCTGAAAGGCCAGGGCAGCATCACCGAGATCAACGTTGCCCAGACCATCAAAGAAGTGCGCCGCGCCCTGGTGGATGCCGACGTGAACTACAAGGTGGCCAAAACCGTGACCGACAAGATCAAGGACGAAGCCATGGGCCGTGATGTATTGATTGCGGTTTCTCCGGGCCAGTTGATGGTGAAAATCGTGCACGAAGAACTCACTGAGTTGATGGGTGGCGAGAAAAAAGACATCAACATTAACGGTTCTCCCGCCATCGTTCTGATTGCAGGTCTGCAAGGTTCCGGTAAAACCACCTTCACTGGTAAACTGGCCAGTTTTCTGAAAAGACAAGGAAAAGGCGTGATGGTGGCTGCCTGTGACGTGTACCGCCCTGCCGCAATTGACCAGCTGAACGTGTTGGCCGACCAAGTAGGCGTGGAGTTCTACGCTGAGCGCGAGTCTAAAGACCCGGTTTCCATTGCCCGCAACGCCGTAGAACATGCCAAGAGAACCGGCAAGAAAGTAGTCATCATTGACACTGCTGGTCGTTTGGCCGTGGATGAGGCCATGATGCAAGAGATCTACAACATCAAGGAGGCTATCAAGCCTACTGAGACCTTGTTTGTGGTAGACTCCATGACTGGTCAGGATGCCGTGAACACCGCCAAAACCTTCAACGAGCGCATCAACTTTGATGGCGTGGTGTTGACCAAGTTAGACGGTGATTCAAGAGGTGGTGCCGCCCTTTCCATCAGAGCCGTGGTTGAGAAACCAATCAAGTTTATTTCTACCGGTGAGAAAATGGAAGCCCTTGATCTGTTCTATCCAGACCGGATGGCCCAGCGTATCTTGGGGATGGGTGACGTGATCTCCCTAGTGGAGCGCGCGCAACAGACCTTTGACGAGGACGAAGCCAAGCGTATCAACAAGAACATCCGTAAAAACCAATTCAACTTCGATGACTTCCTGTCTCAGTTGGAGCAGATCAAGCGGATGGGGGATATCAAAGACTTGGTAGGCATGATCCCGGGTGTGAGCAAAATGCTGAAAGACGTGGAGATTGACGAAAGCGCCTTCAAACCAATTGAGGCTATCATCAAATCCATGACTAAAGAAGAGCGCCAGAACCCGGATATGATCAGCGGCAGTCGCCGTAACCGTATCGCGAAAGGTTCAGGAACGACCATTCAGCAGGTGAACAACCTGATGAAGCAGTTCAACGACATGCGTAAAATGATGCGCAGCATGAACAAGATGGCCGGTACCAAAGGCGGTCTTGCCAAGTTGGGCAGCATGATGGGACGCCGCTAAGAGCTCTTTATTGCCTAATAGATAATTAAGCTTAGAATCATAAAAGGCCTGTACTACAAAGAGTACAGGCCTTTCTGTTTTTGGTCAGTTTTTAGAAAATCAGAATAAAAACGATATTGCTCTAGAGCCTTTTTCCCGTACGCTTAACTTTCGGCTACTTTAAAATTTAAATCTCTATTCCTGAAACAACATGAAGACCAAACGCACATTCCTCTCCAAATTGGCTATAAAAAGGGTTTTCAAATGGAAGGCTGTAGCGGTGATCTGTTGTGTATGCTTGTGTTCATGTTTTCCCCAGGGAAGCACTTCTTCTGAAGGAGTCCAAAAAACCGAATCTGGACCAGAGAAAGGAGCTTTTACTACCAAGAAGTACCGAAACCTTTTCAAGGAAAACGGGCATTCCGCTGAGGCGATAAAGGAGAAGATCAATCTGGCCTATGAGCAGTTGTTCAGGGGAGACTCTGCTACGCAAGCCATCTATTTTCAGGCCGGGACAAATGACCATGGTCCCATGGCGTACATCTATGACGTGTACAACAAAGATGTGCGCAGCGAAGGCATGTCTTACGGAATGATGATTGCCGTCCAGATGAACCAAAAAGCCGAGTTCGACGCTCTCTGGAACTACGCGCTCACCCACATGTACCTTGATGAGCCTGGGCATCCCTCAGAAGGATATTTTGCCTGGTCAGTGAAGCCTGACGGAACCAAGAACTCGGAAGGACCCGCCCCGGACGGGGAAGAGTATTTTGCGATGGCGCTCTATTTTGCCTCGGGCCGATGGGGCAATGGGGAAGGATTCTACAATTACAAATCCTGGGCCGATAAGATTCTTTTTGCCATCCGGCACAACCCTGAAAGAACGGGCACTACACAGTTTGGAACCCAGACTTCTGGGAGCATGGTAAACGAAGAGATGAAAATGATTCTGTTCGTGCCCACCAATCAGGGCCGAAAATTCACCGATCCGTCTTACCATTTGCCGGCCTTCTATGATTTGTGGGCACTTTGGGGACCTGAACCTGACCGTGAGTTCTGGAAAGACGCTGCCCAGGTTAGCCGGGACTTCTTCCAGAAGACCACGCACCCGGTAACCGGTTTAGCCCCAGATTACGCTCATTTCGATGGATCACCGGTGACCACGCCGTTCAACCCTAACTCCCATCGGTTCGCCTATGACTCCTGGCGCACGGCCATGAACTGGAGCGTGGATTGGGCCTGGTGGCAAAAAGATCCACGGGAGGTCCAACTCAGCAACAAGATCCAGGCGTTCTTCGCCTCGCAGGGACTTTCTTCCTACGGGAGCATTTACTCTCTTGACGGTCAAAAGGTAAGCCCCGGCCCGCCAGCGGGATTGGTGGCTACCAACGCCGTGGCGAGCCTGGCCGCTAGCCACCCACTGGCCAAGGATTTCACGGAGGCCCTTTGGAATCTGCCCGTGCCCCATACGGTGGGTGACCGTTATTATGGTGGCTTATTGTACCTGATGAGTTTCCTGCACTGCAGCGGCCAGTTTAAGATCTATTATCCTCGCTAAGTTTCTGTTTTAGGCCGCTTATCCTGAAAACAGTCCTGAAATCTAGTGCTGGTGCTCGGGAGCCTCGTAATTGTCTGTGATCTGGAGTTGCCTTACCTCTCCTTTCTCCCAAGCATTGGCGCCTTCCACTACCTTGGGCATGGGTATATCTTCGCGTTGTTTGCGTTTTTCCATCATAGACACCCCGAAGCGTTTATCCCGGTCGGCTACCAACTCTTGCTTCAGTTGCCCGTCTTTGGTGAAGCCCATCATGACCATAGGACTGCCGTAAGGAAGTTCCGAGTCCCGGTCAGTGTGCCAGGTATGGATGATCTTGCCGTAGGTGCTTACCAGTTTCTCCATGAGTTCATGTTCGGCCACGTCTGGAATGCCGGGGGCAATCAGTTCGCCGGATTTAACCTCGTAGTGGTGGCTGTGCCAGAGTTTGCGTTCCTCCAGCGGCAGCTTTTTGAACAGGCGTTCCGAGATGATGTATTCCACGCCCATGAGCTTGGCGTTTGGCCCGTTTCCGTCATACATCACCGCTTGGTGCAGGTCTTCGTTGAGTTGCGTCACGTAGTGGTGCGCCTCCATCTGGCCTTGCAGGTTCCCGTTGTAGAAGTGGAAACCGTTGAGATACGCGTCAATTTTGGAGAGCGGCGTTTTCTTTTGGAGCACATCGGCCCCGGCCTCCAGTACTTTGGTTTTAGCAGTCTTTTCCCCGCCGGGAGCTTTCACATTTGAATCGGTGTTGTTTCCGCCGCAGCTGGATATCAAAAGAAGGGCAAAGCAGCCAAGAAGGGGATAGAGGTTTCTTTCCATAGGATTAAAGCGTGGGATGAGCTTTTAACTACGGAGGAAGTTCCCTTATGGCTAAGAAAGGAGCGCTGATTTGGTTTTAAGGCTGGTTTCTGAAAACCGGGTTAAAAACTGGGAATTCCTCAGGTGATGGATTTCAGTTCAACATTCTCTCTTCGCTTTACTCCATTAAGGGATTCAGGGGATTTCCTAGCTTCAAAGCCGAGAAGTACAAACCTGCGCATGCCCTATTTTCCCTTCTTGAATGCAACAAGACAATTAACAATCAGCAATTAACAATCAATAATCCGTCCGGCCTTCGTGCTTTTCCCATTCTTTGAATCCCTCTAAGGCCTCGTCGTGCAGGAGTTGTTCCATGGAAAGGGAGCGGGAGTGGAGGGGTAGTTCCAGTTCTTCGTAGATGAAGGCATCGTCGAAGCCAATGGCGGCGGCATCTGCTTTCGTGTTGCCGTAGTACACTTTGTCGGGGCGGGCCCAGTAAATGGCGCCTAAACACATGGGGCAGGGCTCGCAGCTGGTGTAAAGTTCGCAACCGGTGAGTTGGAAGGTGCCCAAGGCTTGGCAGGCTTTCCGGATAGCGTCTACCTCGGCGTGGGCGGTGGGGTCAAGGCTGGAGGTGACATTGTTGAAGCCGCGGGCGATGATCTTTCCGTCTTTCACTACCACAGCCCCAAACGGACCGCCTTTTCCTTCTTTCATTTTATCGATGGAAAGCCGAATGGCTTCGCGCATGAAGTTTTCTTTAGACGAGGTTGAATCAGCCATGGGGTAACAGAAGTTAAGATACCGTACATACGGGGAGTTCCCGCAAAAGGGCTGCAAAGATAACAAAGGAGTTTTAAGAAAGAAGTCGGCGCATCTGTCTCCGATGATGTTCGATGTGTTCTATCATGAAGCGCAGCGTCTGGGGCAAGGTGATCATTCCGGACCTGGGGTGGAAAAAGACCTCTTTGTTCAGGTGCTGGTCTGGGAAACCGGAAAGGATGGCCTGGAGCTTTTCCCGGGTCTGTTTCCAATGCTGGATGACCTCGGGGATTATCACCTGCTCGGGTACTTCACTCACCGCAGCCGGAGCCTTGAACTTGATGGGCAGACTCAGGAAAAGGTTGAGCAGAAAAGACCTAATCTGCGTTCCCAATCTTCGGGGTCTTAAAGGTTTACCACTGGCCAATCTTTTCTCCAGCCCCAGGACCACCTGCTGGTCTACCCTGGACAAATGATACAGCAACTGCGCCGCCGACCATTGGTCTGCCGCGGGCTTTAGGTGCTGCGCGGCTTCGGGGGCCTGCGCTACCCATTGGCTAAACTCCTCCCGCTGCTTCTCCAACTGTTCAAACGAAGATAAAAGGTGCGTGTTCATAGCCGTTAGTTTAGGTTGCCGTTTTGGAGCCGTTTTCCTGAAAAGAAGCCTGAAACCAGAGTATACTTTACACCAGTTTTCCCTGCAGGTTTTCCAGTTCTATATTTAATTGAACAATGGACCGGTTCACCAAGTCCTCCAGTTGACGGGCCAGTTCAGGTAATTGCTCGGTGTGGGTAAGGTTCAACGCAGATTGCTCAATGGTGTCATTCAACTCCTCCAACTGCTGGATGCCCACTAATGCGATGGATGGTTTGATTTTATGGGCCAGGGTTCTGGTTTCAAGCCAGTTGGAAAGAGAGACGGCTTTGGTCAGGTCTTTTACCAAACGCGGGGTTTGAGTGATGAATAACTGTAGAATGTCCCGCATGAATTCCCTATTCCCATTGGCGAAGTTCTCCAGATAGGCGAGGTCAATCTGCACTTCCTCCGGATCAGAAGCTTCAGGGATGGTTTTTTCGTCTTCTTTAGATTGGAGCAAAATGGAGATCTCCTGCAGAAGCTTTTCTGCTTTGAAAGGCTTGGACACGTAGGAGTTGGCTCCGGCACCCAGGCACTTTTCAAACTCGCCCTGCGTGGCATGCGCGGTCAGCGCGATGATGGGAATTTGCTGGAATTCCGGCATTTGGTGCCTGATGTATTGCATGGCCTCGTAACCGTCCATTTCGGGCATTTGCATGTCCATGAGCAGCAGGTCAAAAGGTTGCTCGGCCAACAGGTCCAGGGCTTCGCGACCGTTGTTCACCACCGATACCCGGACTCTGTGGTCCTTCAGGATCTTGGTCACCAGCATCTGGTTCACGGAATTGTCCTCGGCCAGTAAGATCCTGGCGTTTTGCAGCAACTTTAAATCAGCGGCATCCGGACTGACTGTTTTCCCGGACAAGTGGGGTTTTTCGTCTGCTTTCCGGAAAGGAAGCACAAAACGGAAGGTGCTGCCCACGTTGAGTTCGCTTTCTACTGTGATGTGTCCGCCCTGTGACTCAATCAGCTCTTTGGCGATGGACAAGCCCAGACCGGTACCCCCGAATTTGCGGGTAGTGTCGTTGCTGCCCTGGGTGAATTTCTCGAAGATGGTCTCCAGCTTTTCCTTCGGAATACCAATGCCGGTGTCTTTCACGGTGAATTCCAACTGCAATTGGTCTTCTTCCTGGCCAACCACCTCCACATTCAACCGAACCGATCCATTTTCTGTGAACTTAAGGGCGTTGCCTATCAGGTTGTTCAGAATCTGGCTGAGCCGGAAAGGATCGCCCTGCACCATGGGTGGAATGTCCTGGTCAAAGAGAAGTTTCAAGGAATTGTGGCGCTCTATGGCCCTGATCTCCAGAATATCCAGCAGTTGCTTAACGGTTTGCTTCAGATCGAAGGGAATGTGCTCAAAGGTGATTTTGCCGGCTTCTATTTTGGAAAAATCAAGCAGGTCATTGATGATCACCATCAGGTTGTTAGCCGAGGCGTGGATGCCTTGCAGGTATTCTTTCTGGCTTTCGTTTAAGGGGGTTTTTGCCAAAACTTCGCTTAATCCAAGAATTCCGTTCATGGGCGTTCTTATCTCGTGACTCATGTTGGCCAGGAACTGCTCTTTTACCCGGGCCATGCTCAAAGCTTCGTCCTTTGCCCTTTTCAGTTCCTCTTCAATCATTATGCGCTCGGTGATGTTGTAGCAAACCCCAATGATGCCGTTTACTTCGTTGGCCGTGTTGCGCAGGGGAAGAAAAAGGCAATCGAACCAGACGCCGCGGATGTTGATGGTACAGGTAGACCGGTTCCCGTTTAAGGTGCGGCGTACGCATTTCGAAATAATAGGGTAGTCTGCATACACCTCGAAGACGGATTTCCCAACGGACTGGCCTTCGGACTTGCCAATGAGCGGAAGGCCTTTGCCCCGGGCCATGGTGAAGATACCGTCCTGGTCGGTGGCCCACAAAATAAGGGGCGCGCCGTTGATGACGGTATCCAGTTGTTTCTGGGTTTTGGCGAGCTGTTCCTGGGTTTGAAGCCGCTCCTGCTCAATCTTGTGCAACCGGATGGCCGTTCTGATGCTCTGGGAAATGCCTTCTGGGGTGAGCAGGGTTTTAGGCAAATAGTCTGAGGCCCCAGTTTTAATGGCTTCTACCGCAATGCGCTCATCTCCTTGGGAGGTAACGATCTGCACCGGGGTGGTGATGCCTTTCTCCCTGATCTTCTGCAGAACCTCCAGGCCGTTCATGTCGGGCAGCATGAAATCAATGAAGATAAAGTCGAAGGTTTGCTGGCTTACTGCGTCCAGCGCTTCGCTGCCCAGAGCGGCGTTGGTGATAGTGGCTTCTACTTTGGCGGTTCGCAGAGATCGCTTAATGATCATCCGGTCTACCTCATCATCGTCTACAATCAGAAGTTTTACCGCAGGTTCCATAGGGGGAGAGAGGATTAGTAGGGTAATTCAATTAAATTCCAGAAGGAGTGTAAGGTGGCAATGGCTTCCAAAAACGAATCGTATTTAATGGGTTTCACAATATAGCCGGCCACGTTGAGGTCATACGCCTCCAGAACGTTTTTTTCTGAGTTTTGCCCCGTCATGACAAAAACACTGCATGATTTCAGTTTGGGGTCTTGCCGAAGCAGTTTCAGAAACTCAATGCCGCCCATTTCTGGAAGTTCCAGATCTAGGAGGATGATGTGGGGCGTAGGGGTAAGGGCAGGGCGGTTTCTTCCCTGCAGCATGTCCAGGGCTACTTTTCCGTTGGGAGCAACATGAATAGGGTTCCCTATGCCCTTGGCATGGAAAGCGCGCTTGGTGGAGGCTACATCCTCCGGATCATCCTCTACAAGCAGTATATGGGCGTTGGTAGTCTTCAAAACGGTAAAACTAGAGGTCACTAGGCGGGGGAACCTAAAAATACAGAATTTATGGTACTCTTCTTAGGGTCTCTCGCATAATTTCCAATACCGGTTCAGGGTAGCCACCGAGGTAAGGAATTTCTCAAACGAAAGTGGTTTCAGGATATAGCCCGCCACGTTGAGGTTATAGGCGTTGATTTTGTCGCTATCTTCGTTGGAAGTGGTCATGACAAAGACACTGATCCGGTTCAGGACCGGGTCTTTGCGCAACTCCTGCAGAAACTCAATGCCGTTCATCTTGGGCATGTTAATGTCCAGGATAATGATGGGAGGCATGGGAATACCCCCTGACCGGAGCAACTCCAGCGCCTCTAAGCCATTGTTGGCAATGTGCAGCGGATTGGTGATGTTATTTTTCTTGAAGGCCCGCTGCACGTTCATAATATCTACTTCGTCGTCTTCAACCAGTAGAATGTTCACCTCTTTTTCTTCCATGCTATCTAATTCACTTGAAGTACCGGGTTGTGCCTGCACTCCCTTGTTTTATCGCTCTTTTTTGAAAAGTAAACCTAAAATGTACCCGTATACGGGTGTGATGGCAATGCTAGACGTGCTTGGGCCATAGAAACGAGAATTCTGCCCCTTGCCCCAGCGTGGATTGTACCCTGATAGTACCTCCCACAAACTGAATGATCTTACGCGCGATGGCCAGACCGGCGCCAATTCCCTCGTTATGTTCTTTGGGTTGCACCGAGTAAAACATCTTGAACACTTTTTCCTGCGCCTCGGTGGATATCCCTATTCCATTGTCTTTAACCGTGAACAGAAACGCTTCTTCCTGCTCCTGAGCCGTAATCCACACCTGCGGTTTGGCTGATTGGTTGAATTTGGCGGCATTCTGCAAAAGGAGCCGGAAAACCGTTTCCAGCTTTTTAGCATACGTGGTAAGGGTAGGAAGCCCCGAGGCATGTACCTCCAGCGGACTGCCATGCGCAATTTGATCGGCTAGGTGCTGCACCAATTCCTGCACGTTCACTTCGTTGATGTTCAGGTCATACCGCGTAATGCGGGAGAAATCAAGCAAACCGCTGATCATCCGTTCCATCCGGTCGGTGCGTTGTTGCAGCAGCTGAATGTTCTTCTGAATGTCCGGGGCCAGGTCATCGCCCAGGTCTTCCTCAATCCAGGCCGAAAGGTTGTTGATGGCCCGCAAAGGCGCCTTCAGGTCATGCGACACCAGATAGGCGAACTCCTCATATTCCTGGCGCAGGTTTTCCAACTGTTGCTCACAGGTTTGCTTTTGGTGCATCATGTTAAAGGCGTGAGGTTTAGGTGCGGCACAGACGCTTTGGGCCAGGTGAACAGGAAAGTGGTGCCCTGGTCTTTCTCTGACTTAATCCAGATCTGGCCGCCCTTTTCTTCTACTATTTTCTTCACAATGGAAAGTCCTATGCCCGTGCTTTCCTTCACGTCGCGGGCTTCCATGGTCTGGAATATTCCGAAGACTTTGTCCTGGTATTCCTTCGGGATGCCCGGACCATCGTCTTTGATCTCGAATTGATAAAAATCATCTAGTTCTGTGGCACTCACTTCAATGCAGCCACTTGAGCGGTGGTGGTATTTGATGGCGTTACCCAACAGGTTGGATAGAACCTGGTAAAACAGCGTGCGCTCACCGGTAAGGGTAGGCAAGGAGCCATGCGTCCTGATCTCAAAACCCTCCGGCGGAGACAGGTTTTCAATGGTTTCCTCCAGCATTTCTTTCACCGAGAAAGTTGTGGAAGGCAAGGTCTGTTTCCCTACCCGTGAGTACATCAGAATGCCGTTGATCAGGTTCTCCATGCGCTGCACCCTTCCACGCAAAATGGAAAAGTTCTTGATGATGTCTGGGTCGTTTGTCTGCAGGTCTTCTGAAATCCACTCGGCCAGGTTGTTGATGGCCCGCAAAGGTGCTTTCAGGTCATGGGAAACCACATAGGCGAACTGGTCCAACTCTTTGTTCATCTTGGTGAGGTGATTGAAGCTGGTCTGCAGCTTACTGGCCATCAGGTTCAAAGATTGGGTGAGGCTGCTGATCTCATCGTTACGGGTATCCACCAGCGAGACGCTATAATCGCCCTGGGAAATACTATGGGCCAGGCTGTTCATGCGCCGGAACCGGTTTCTGATGGTTTTACCCAACAGGTAAGCCATGATTCCTCCGGCCAGAATAGACATCACCGTTAGACCAACCGCAATCTCATTGGTCCTTACCAAAGAAGCGTTCAATTGTCCTATCCGGTTTTTCTTGATGCGTTCCTCGGTATGTTTCAACTGATCAAAGAGTTGGCGGGTATTATCCATGATTCGTTTGCCGTTGCCCTGTTGCACCGAATTGAAGAACAGGGAATCATAAAGGGCTTTTCCCTGGGAGTTGGTCATTTCCCGGTGCTTGCTTAAAACCAGGGGAGTGGCAAAGGTTGTGATCCAGGCATGGGCATCTTGCCTGATGAGGTGCACCAGTTTGTTTTGTTCCGGATTGTTTTGGGTAAGTGAATCCAGGCGGGCAAAGGTGCGCTCTAACTGAACCTGCCCTTCTTCATAAGGCTCCAGAAAAGCTTTCTGACCCGTAAGAAGATACCCGCGTAATCCTGTTTCCAGATCAAGCAAGTGCTTTTGGGCCCGTTCTCCTTCCCTGATGAGGTTAGAGGTGTTCAAAACATCCCCAATGCTTTTCTCTACCTGTTGCGTCTGGTAGATATATCCAAATGTCACAATACAGAACATGGCCAGAATGGCGGCAATAACTGTATAGATGGTGGGAATTATTTTCATAGGTTTTCCTCAACAAGAGGTTTGGGGGAATGGTGTTTCCCCAAAGATAAAGGATATATAGGTTCCCTGATTATACGAAAAAGACTATTCTGCCCCCAGGATAAAGCTCCGGTCTGATGTCTAGTTAAAGGCCTGTTTTTTTCTGGCGCAGAAAAATTAAAGTTCTTAAAGAGTCAGCATGTTTTAAGGCCCTTTTCGATGAAAGGCTCCATATACTCGTTGAACTCAGGTCCATGCCTAATCAGGTAGCAGTATCCTGGAAGAGGCTAAAATAAAGGAAGGCTGCCTTAGAATGTGTACTTTTGGGTTTTTACCAGTAACCGCATGTCGTTAGAAAAACCAGACCCCATCGGCGGAGCTATCAAGGCCTATTGGCAAGGCCAGCAAGATGCCGCCGTCACCGTGTACTCAGACCAGATGGAAGCCGATGAACTGCCCGCCGCCTACTTGTTTAGGACGTCGCAGGAAATGCCCGAGCGGGAGCAATTTGCTTTACAGGAAGCCCGTGGCCGGGTGCTGGACATAGGAGCGGGAGCCGGTTCCCATGCTTTGGCCCTGCAGGAAAAAGGATTGGAAGTAACTGCCTTAGAAATATCCGAAAAAGCGGCCCAGGTGCAGGAAGCCCGGGGCGTACAGAACATCCTGGTGGGCGATTTCTTTTCCTTGGAAGCCACCCCCCACGATACCTTGTTACTGCTTATGAACGGCATCGGCTTGGCCGGTACCCTGGATAACCTGCCGCATTTCCTGGACACCTGCAAGAAATGGCTCGCTCCGGGCGGACAGATTCTGCTGGAATCATCAGATATTCTGTACCTGTATGAAGAAGAAGACGGCTCGGTGCTGTTGGATCTGAACGGGGCGTACTACGGCGAGTTAACTTACATGATGGAGTTCGGACAGGAACGTACCGAGCCTTTCCCCTGGCTTTTCATTGACTTTGACCTGCTGCAACAATACGCCGAAGAAGCCGGTTTTCAAGCCGAGTTGCTTTTACAGGAAGAAGACGATCATTATATCGCGCGCCTGACCCTGGCGTAGCAAAGGAATTCCTAAGAATTTAAAGGCCTTCACTTTAGCCTTCCTTTTCCAAAAGAGGGGCTAAAACGAAGGCCTTTGCGTGATAAAACTTCTTCAAAACAGCTTACTGCACAATCAAAGAATCAAGGAGGTACGAGTTGTCAGCTTGCCAGAACCGGAAACGGTGGATGCCCGGGGTGGCAGGTCTATACTGGAAGGAGTAGGTCACCAATTTTGCGATATCGGCGCAGACCGCTTCCTGGTCTTCGGTGGGGTAAGCGACAAAAATTTGAATATCTGTTCTTTGTCCGGTTTTGACGGAATCTACCCTTGAGAACCTGCCGCAGCCATTCTCGGGGCGGTAAAGGACTTTAAGGGTGAGCGTGGTATCGGCCTTTATCGGTCCTCGGGGGAAGCCGGCGGTCTCCTCGGCTGGTACGGGCAGCACCACTTCCTCAAGCTGCGAGGTCTCAGTACAGGCGACAACGCCCAGGCACAAAGCGATGGCGGCCAAAGGAACTTTCAAATATTTCTGGATCATCTTGTTTCAGGGCTCTTTTAACGAAAACAAGCACTAAACGCCTGTAAAAAGCAAGAGCCGACCATTTCTATAAAGGTCGGCTCCTGTAATTTATTGTATCTGAACTACGCTTTGGCGTACGTTACGTCTTTCACGGCCTGGATGACACGCTGCACGTTTGGCAGGGAAGCCTCTATGAGGGTAGGGGCGTAAGGCAACGGAACATCGCGGGCCGTGACGCGTTTCACCGGGGCATCCAAGTAGTCGAAGGCGTTGTGCTGCACGTGGAAAGCGATCTCAGAGGAGATAGAGGCCAATGGCCACGCTTCTTCTACCACCACCAGGCGGTTTGTTTTCTTTACAGACTCAATGATGGCCTTGTAGTCAATAGGGCGAACGGAACGAAGGTCAATCACCTCGGCATCCACGCCGTCTTTGGCCAGTTCTTCAGCCGCCTGCAAAACCAACTTCACCATTTTCCCGAAGGAAACGATGGTTACGTCTTTACCCGGGCGCTTGATGTCGGCTACGCCGATGGGAATCAGGTACTCTTCTTCCGGAACTTCGCCTTTGTCTCCGTACATCAATTCAGACTCCATGAAGATCACCGGATCGTTGTCACGGATGGCCGACTTCAACAGACCTTTGGCGTCATAAGGATTAGAAGGAACCACAACTTTCAAGCCCGGCGTGTTGGCAAACCAGTTCTCAAAGTTCTGCGAGTGCTGCGAAGACAACATACCGGCGTTACCGGTTGGTCCTCTGAACACCATTGGAGCAGAGTACTGGCCACCAGACATGGACATGATCTTAGCAGCGGAGTTGATGATCTGGTCAATAGCCACTAGGGAGAAGTTGAAGGTCATGAACTCAATTATAGGCCGAAGTCCGTTCATGGCAGCACCCACCCCGATACCGGCAAAGCCAAGCTCGGCAATAGGCGTGTCAATCACGCGCTCTGGCCCAAATTCATCCAGCATGCCCTGGCTCACTTTGTAAGCACCGTTGTACTCGGCAACTTCCTCGCCCATCAGGAACACCTTTGGGTCGCGGCGCATTTCTTCGCTCATTGCCTCACGCAATGCCTCTCTGAATTGTATGGTTCTCATAGTAAGATTTTCAACGTCTATCTAAAGGGTAAAATTAAGACATGCGGCACAAATAAAAAAACGCATCTGCCGGCAGGTGAAAGTTGTATAAAAATGCTTGAAGCTTTGGGCCTATTTTTCAAAAACAAGCCTTGAACAAGGGATCAGGGTTTCAAGGCCTCGGCGAAAGCCGCCGATTTATAGTACTTACTGAATTCCAGGTCGTCTATGGCTTTCCCGGCCAGGGTGGGTTTAGCTTTGACGGCTAATTTCAGGTGCTCAGCCATAAGCGATTCTTTTTGGCTGCGGGCGCCAATCACGGCCATCAGATAATGGGCATTCGCATCATGAGGATACTCCGCCAAAAGTTTCTGGCCTAGTTCGGCAGCACCTTCGTAGTTTTCCTTCAGGAAGTAGAGGAGGGTCATGTTGAACTGGGCGGCGTAGCTTTTTCCCGCGTAGGAAAGACTGCGCACGGCGTCATCGTACTGGCCTACGCTCAGTTCCAGGGCTGCCTTGTCGGTGAAAACCTGCTGCAGAATGGGAAGTGGACCTCCCAAACGGATGGCGTAATCATAGCTTTGCAAGGCCTCCAGGGCATCGCCACGCTGGTGGTGGGCCACGGCCAGGTTGTAGAATTGCTGGGCTTCGGGTTTGCGGTGCGCCGCGTAGCGCAAGTTCAAAATGGCGCTTTGCAGCAGGGTTTGTTTCACCTTCGGCCGAAGCTCTTTCTGCGCCTGCTCATAAAACACCATGCCTAGGTTGTTCAAAGACTGCCAGTTCATATAGGTCTCCACCGCGGATTCATAGATGCGTTTTTTCTCGGCCAGCAAAGGGGTTAAGGTAGCGGCATACTGCATTTCCTCGGCGGTAAGGGCATCGGCGTTGGCCCGGTTCTCTACAATGCGCTTGGCGGTAAGATAGATTTCGTAGTCGCGGCGCAGGTTGGGCTGGTAGTCCACGGTCACTTCGGCGTACCGCAAAACGGGATACACGTACATTTCCAGGTAGTCATAGGAGGGGAGCGTCTGCAGTTTCTCTTCCTTTTCCTCGAAAGAGCCCGTACCGTTCACGATGTCAAGAATCTGCTGGATCTGATCTTCGGGAAGAGCAGAGGTCTGTACGCGACCCAGAAACGCCGACCAGTTTTTCTGCAGGGTACGCGTATCGAATTGAATGCCTCCAACGGTGTTGTTGTAACCCTCAGTATCTATTTTCTGTTTGATGAACCGCTCCACGGCCACCGCTCTACGGGGAGCCAGGTTGCGGGTGTTGGTTTCCATTTGATCCGGAGAATGCATGGCCAGGATCTCAATTTTCTGCGTTTTTTGGTTCGATTTGATAAAATCCTCCAAAAGCTGCAGGTTGGTGCCATGACCCTGCCGAAGGGTAGCCAGCGCCTGGTCAAAATAGATTGGGAACTTCAGTGGTCCGGGAGCCTCGTTCTTGAAAACTTCCGGGGCATAAGCGGGAGCATGGATGGTCTGGATCAGGTGCGGGGTTGTGATGATGCCTTGGGCCAAAACCTTAGACTTGGTGTATTTCTTGCGTCCCTTGGGGTCAGTGACTACGCCCTGGGCCATCAACTGACCCCTGATTTTGGAAGGCGTGTACGGAAAAGCGAAAGAGCTGGCCATGGTAGGTTTGCCTTCCACAAAATTGTAATTTCCGAAATCGAAGCCCAAAGAACCAACATGTTCCTCCACGCCTTTCTCTGCCTTGTAATATACCCTGATGCCGTACCGATAGTCATCCCGGAGTAGGTTTTTGGGTAATTGGGCTTGTACTTCTATGGGCACCTGGTTTCCGCGCACCATGAGTACCTGAGGCTGGGCCGTGATGGTCTGGCCTTTCTCAGCTTTGCGGGTCATTTTGGAAAGGGTGCAACCGGTAAAAAGAAGGAAAGAGAAAAGGAAGCTAAAGGCAAAAAGGGGACGGGAGAACAACAAAGGCATATCTTAAAAACAACAAGAAACGTATAGAAACGTTACCAGACTCAATTAGAGCCTTTTTCAAAGGGGAAGTTACGGTAGAAATTGTAATTTTATTTAACTTAGGTGTTTAACTTTTCAAACCATGAAAAATATTCAGTATTTCCTGGAAAGCCAAGCCTTTGGGGTCTGCACCAAAGTAGGGGAAAAGTTAGGCTTCGCTACCAGCAGCATCAGGCTCTATTTTATCTACCTCTCCTTTTTAACGTTCGGCTCACCAGTGTTGGTGTACCTGGTAATGGCTTTTTGGCTGAACATCCGGAAGATCCTACGCCGGGAGCGTAGCACCGTCTGGGACGTTTAAAGCCATGAAATCCTTCTTGCCTTTTACAAAATATTGCCACAACACGCTCTGCTGGCTCCAGCCGGTGAGTTGCGTGGTTTTTTTCTTTACCGGAGTTTCCTTTCGTTTTTCTTTCCAAAAAGCCATTTGAGCAAAAAAGTTCCGGTGCGCTTTATAGATAGCCTGTACCTCTTTCCAGTTGCCTTTTACAAAGTATTGGGTAGCCGCCACACCGTCCAAAACCAAACGGGTGTACAGGATTTTGTTCAATTCTTCCTCATTCAGGTTTTTGTAGAGCAAGGCGGCCCCGTTCCTGAAGTTCAAAAATGTCTTTCTGGGGTTGGCTTTTGGCAGGGTTCCGCCTCCAACGTGGTACACAGTGCTTTGACTCTGGTAATAGATCTCGTAGCCAAGGTTTTGCAAACGCCAGCATAGGTCGATCTCTTCCATGTGCGCAAAAAACTCCTTTTCCAATCCGCCGGCTTGCCAGTAGGCAGCAGACCTGATGAAAAGACAAGCGCCAGTAGCCCAGAAAACCGGTCGTACGTCATCATACTGGCCGTGGTCTTCTTCCAAGGTATCGAACAAGCGGCCGCGGCAGAAGGGATACCCGTAAGCATCCAGGAATCCGCCCGCGGCTCCGGCGTACTCAAAATGGGTTTTCTGATAAAACGATTTGATTTTGGGCTGGCAGGCGGCAATCTTCGGGTTTTCCTCCAGGAGGTTCACCAACGGGTCAAGCCAGTTGGGCGTCACCTCTACGTCTGAGTTGAGAAGGACGTAATAGGTGGCCTCCACCTGCCGCAAAGCCTGGTTGTACCCCTCGCAGAACCCGTAATTCTCGGGCAGGGAAATGGTTCTGACCTGGGGGTACTGCTGACGGAGAAAGGAAAGGGAATCGTCTGAGGAGGCATTGTCGGCCACCACGACTTCGGCTTTGGGGCTGTTTTCCAGAACCGAGGGTAAAAACTGCTCTAACCAACGGCGGCCGTTCCAGTTGAGAATGACCACCGCCACCGTGGGGGAACTATAAGCCAAAGTTGCTCAGATCTAAGCCGGGGATGTTGGGTAGCATGCCTTCGGTGTTCTTTTTGATTTCTTCTTTGGCGCGTTCACCGGCCTCGTCCATGGCTTTGTTTACGGCAGCCACCACCAGATCGGCGAGCATTTCTTTGTCGTTGGGGTTCATGAGGGTCTCGTCAAACTCCACCTTCAGCAAGCGCCGGTCTCCGCTGGCCGTGGCTTTCACCATACCGCCGCCGGCCTCCGCCGATACCTGGATGTGCTTGAGATTATCCTGGGCCTCTTTCATTTTGGCCTGCATCTCCTTCACCTTATTCATCATCCCGAACATGTCAAACATAGTCTTCTTCTTTAAGTAAGTTCTATCAAGCTTAACGGGAAACAAGGCAGGAAGATACCCGCAGCTTTGTTTCCGGGTCCAAAAGTAAGGGATTTAGCTGAATGAAAGAACCCCAGGCATATCCTTGAAAAAAGGCAGTCAGTAAGTGAGTAGGAAAGAAACCCCATTTAAGGCTGTTTTCTTGAAAATGACCCTAAAACAACTTACCTGATCAAGGTAACAGTACCTTTTTGGGTAATCTTCTTTCCGTTGACATCCACGGCTTCCATCCGGAAGAGGTAGGTTTCCGGGGGAGCAGGCTTACCACCGTGGGTTCCGTTCCAACCAGCTTTCGGGTCCTTGCTTTCGAAGATGATCTGACCCCAACGGTTCAGGACCTGCAGGATAAAGGACGAAGCAAAAGGAGCCCCCACCGGCCGGAAAATATCGTTCAAGCCATCATTGTTGGGGGTGAAAGCCGTGGGAAAATGAAACTGAAAGCCTTGGTCAATGGAACTGGTATTAGAGAAACTCTGGTAAGATGCATTCTGGGCAACAGAAAGTAGCCGGTAGGTAAGCCGTTGGTATTTGGTTTGTGGCTGGGCATCAAGGTAGCTTTGGCCGGTCACCGGGGTGCTCCAGTAAACGGTTCCCTGGTCATCCAGGAGCTGCAGCGTCTGAGCCCCTGCGCCTGACGGGAAACCTTCATAGGAGCTCCAGGTAAGTTGAACGGAGCCGTCGGGTTGCAGGGTAGCCGTTAAAATGACCGGACAGGCACTATTGCTTTGGTTGGAGGAAACGTTACAGGAATCAAGGTAAGCCACCTGGTAACAAAGCCTGGACCGGAGATCTACCTGTGAAGGATCCACTGTGTTTTTGGACTGTTTTTCTGAAATCAGGCTGAAACCGTTTCCATTCTGGCTTCGGTAAACCGATTGTTCTTTGAAGGTTTCCTGGTCCGGGACAAAGGTTTCCAGCATCACTCTGTTTTGAAGATCAAAGCTGGCGAGCAGAAAAGGGGCGGCTGGGCGGGTGGTGCCCTGGGTTTCTATTTCAACAGGCAACGAAGCACTGGCAACGTTGTTCTGCAGCAGGGCTACTAATTGATAGGAGTACTTTCGGCCACAAGCCACCTGATCATCGGTGTATGACGTCTGGGTGCCCGGAAGGGTTTGGTAAAGCTGTCCGCCTCTGAGCACCTGGTATTCCGTCACGCCACCCGGACTCTGGTTCTGGGTCCAGGAAAGGAGATTCTGCCGGTCACCCGGCGATACTACCAGCGTCTGGGAGCAAACCGTGTTGGAAACGATGTCTTCTCGCCCCGAGCAGATATTGGTTACACGCACCCGGAAACATCCCTGAGCCAGATTAACTCCAATGGTATGCTGGCTTTGACCAGCAACTACGTTTGAGATGGTTTCCAGGGCAGCAAAGGTGCCTGAGGGGGAGGACGCTCTTTCAACCACCAGATCGTTCACTCCCGTTGTTTGCAGTTGTAATTGAAAGGTGGAGCCCTGAAGGGTCACTTTCTGTAAAACCGGGGCGGAGGGTGGGGCGGCGGCTTTCACTACAAACGTGCGCGGACAGAGATTCCCCACCCCAGTTAACTGGGTGACGGTGTAGGTTCCCGGGGTATTGAAAACATGGGCGGGCAGTTGATCAGGAATTACCCCATCACGGGCATCGAAGTCATAAAACTCGGTGACGTTGGGCCTGCCGGAGTTGTCTTTGAAGGTGATGGTTTCCCCCACGCAGAAGGTCTCCACGGGCTGGGTTCCTCTTAAGGCTAAAAAACAAGGCGCCTGCTGGGCCCAACCTTCAAGGGCCACACACACTAAAATCAGCAGAAGAGCCACCTGTTTTCTCACGCCATCAACTCGTCAAAAGGGAAATCCTGGATAAATTTGATGCTTTTTTCAATATCGGGCTGCAAAACACGGTCTTGTTCCAGCGGAGCAACCTGTTTTCTATAAGCTTCTACCACTTTCTCCAATGCCGGAGAGGTGCGTAAAGGGCGTCTGAACTCCAATGCCTGTACCGCCGCCATCAGTTCAATGGCTAAGATCCGCTCCACGTTCTGCACTACCTGGTACGCCTTGGTGGCGCTGTTGGCGCCCATGCTCACGTGGTCTTCCTGCCCGTTAGACGACACAATGGAATCCACGCTGGCGGGAGTACACAGCTGCTTATTTTGGCTAACGATGGAGGCGGCGGTGTATTGCGGAATCATGAACCCTGAGTTCAGCCCCGGCTCCTGAATCAGGAACTGCGGCAAACCCCGCTGGCCCGAAATCAACTGGAACGTACGCCGCTCCGAGATACTTCCCCATTCCGCCAAAGCGATGCTCAGGAAATCTAAGGCCAAGGCCAGCGGCTGTCCGTGGAAATTCCCCCCGGAAAGAATCAGTTCTTCGTCCGGGAAAATATTCGGGTTATCGGTTACGGAGTTCACCTCGGTGGTGAAAACCTTTTCGGCGTATTCCAAGGCATCTAAACTAGCTCCGTGCACCTGGGGCACACATCGGAACGAGTAAGGGTCCTGTACCTGAGATTTTTCTTTTTGCTGCAGTTCACTGCCAGCCAAGAGGTGTAAGACGCGAGCAGCAGTTTTCACCTGTCCGGCATGGGGCCGAATCTGGTGAATCTGAGGCGAGAACGGGGCGCTTAGTCCGTCAAAGGCTTCTAGCGAAAGGGCCGCCACTACATCTGCCGCCAGAGAAACCTGCCGGGCTCTAAGGCAGATAGTGGCACCATAAGCTGTCATCATCTGGGTACCGTTCAGCAGGGCCAGTCCTTCTTTGGCCTGCAGCCGGATGGGGTCCCAACTGAAAATGTCCAGGATCTCGTGGCCTTTGAGCTTGAATTCCTGAAACCGGACCTCTCCCAAGCCAATCATGGGCAGGCACAGATGCGCCAGGGGAGCCAGGTCACCGCTTGCCCCCAGTGAACCTTGCTGGTACACCACCGGGTACACGTCACGGTTAAAGAAGGAAAGTAACCGTTGTACCGTAGAAAGCTGCACGCCGCTGTAGCCATAGCCCAAGGACTGCACCTTCAGGAACAGCATCAGTTTCACCACTTCGGCGGGCACTTCCTCGCCCGTTCCGCAGGCATGCGACATCACCAGGTTGCGCTGTAGCGTTTCCAGGTTCTCGGGGGAGATGCTGGTGTTGCAAAGCGCCCCGAAGCCGGTATTGATGCCATAAACAGGTTTTGGCGAAGAAGCCAGGTGCCGGTGCAAATAGGCATGGCTCGCGTTGATGCGTTGTTCCACCTCCTCAGAAAGCGCCAGCGTAGCCCTATTTTTAAGGACATTCTTTATCTCTGCCAAAGAGATAGGGGCGAGGGAAACGAGATGCTGCCCGGCCATTAAACGGTTGCGTTGTTTTGTAATACTTCCAGAATCTGAGCTAAAGGCAACTTTTCCTGCTGGCCGGTGCGCATGTTGCGGAGGTTGAGCAAGCCGCTTTCTATTTCCTCAGAGCCAATCAGTAATACGTTCGGAATTCTTTTCTGATCGGCGTACGCCATCTGCTTTTTGAGCTTGGCAGACTCGGGGTACAGCTCGGCAGAGATTCCTGCGGCCCGCAGCGTTTGCAGCACCGGCAAGGCATACCGCATGGAGGCCTCGTCAAAGTTGGCGATGAGCAGTTGCGTAATGGTCTGGCTTTCCTTCGGGAACAGGTTGAGTTCCTCCAATACGTCAAAGATGCGGTCCACGCCAAAAGAGAACCCCACCCCAGATACGCCCGGCAACCCGAACATACCGGTCAGGTTATCATAACGGCCGCCGCCACTGATGCTGCCCATCTGCACGTTGTTCACTTTCACCTCAAAGATGCAGCCGGTGTAATAGGAGAGGCCCCGGGCCAAGGTTACGTCCAGCTGTATTTTAGCCTTGTTTATGGTAAAACTCTCCAGAAACGACAACATGCTGCGGATGTCCTGCAAGCCGCGTTTTCCTTCTTCGGAGTCTTGCAAAAGGGTATCCAGCTGCGGAAGCAGGTCAGAGATGTTCCCAGCCAGGTTCAAAATGGGCCTAAGGCTGTTTACGGATTCCTCAGAGAAGTTTTTCTGCCGAAGTTCGTCGTTAACAGCATCCTGCCCTATTTTATCCAGTTTGTCGATGGCTACGCACAGGTCGGCTTCCCGTCCTTTGGCCCCGATGGCTTCGGCAATGCCGGCCAGTAAACCGCGGTGGTTGAATTTGATGGTGAAATCGTCCAGGCCCAGGGTGCTCAGAACCTCATCGATCATCAGGATGATTTCTGCTTCGCAGAGCAGAGAATTAGTGCCTACCACATCGGCATCGCACTGGTAAAACTCGCGGTAACGGCCCCGCTGCGGACGATCGGCGCGCCAAACCGGTTGTATCTGGTAGCGCTTGAACGGGAAAGCGATCTCGTTTCGGTTCATAACCACGAAGCGGGCGAAAGGCACGGTGAGGTCGTAACGAAGGGCTTTTTCGGAAACTTTGCGGGTAAGTGGTTTGTAGCCTTGCTCCAGGTCCTGGGCAGAGACTTTGCTCAGGAAATCACCCGAGTTCAGGATCTTGAAAATAAGCTGGTCGCCCTCGTCACCGTACTTGCCGGTGAGCACCGACAGGTTTTCCATGGCGGGCGTTTCCAGCGGAAGGAAGCCGAATTTCTCAAACGTGCGCTTGATGACGGAGAAAATATAGTTGCGTTTCACCACCGTGGCTGGCCCGAAATCACGGGTGCCCTTGGGGATAGAAGGTTTGTCTTGACTCATGTTTTCTTGCTAATGCTGCGAAGATAGCAATTTCAGAAAAGAATCAGGCGGGATCTGGGTCAACCTGGCAGCTATCCTGTTTTAAACCCGTTATTTCGTAAACTGCCCCGTAACGGATAAAGATCACTTTGTTTTCCTTACTCCTGAAACGAAGATCAGGTTAAAACCAGCAAGGTTTTCCCGGAAAGGTAAGAAAGCCGTTTAGGGGCTATTTTCAGGAAAACGGGCCTAAAACAAAGGGTTTTTTCCAGTAGGGAAGTAGAATTCAGACGTATTTAAACAGCCATTTCCTTTATTTCCTTTTCAGGCTGTAAATTCCTGGGGGCAAAAAGGAGCAGGGAAGTGATGAAGGAGAATAGAAGGGTACCATCTCGCCGCTGCAGGAGCGATTCGGTTAGGCAGCAAATGGCAAAAACGGCCACAAAACAGAACAGGAGATAGTTCTTTCTTTGAAAGGCTTCCTTTAAAAGAAAGAACAGCACCAATAGCAAGGCTACTGCACCAACCAAACCCAGGGAAACCCCGTGCATGATGAATTGATTGTGGGCATCAAAGTGGGAGGTTATCCCTTCCTGAAATTGGTTTGACTTGTACCTCTCTACAAGCGCCGACTCGCTCTCGCCTGGGCTGATTCCGAACACGGGATGTTCTTTGATGATGTCAAAGGCCGAGGTCCACATCATTTTCCGTTGGGTCACCCCGGCGCTTTCGCTGAACTTTATCCGGAGGTAGGTTACCTTCTGGAAAACCAACACGCTGGCCCCCACGGTACAAAGAATGATGGCCACTAACGCAAGGTATTTCCCCGCTTTAAAGGCCAGGTACACGCAGACCAAGGCAATCATCAATACGGTGGCCACTAAGGCTGTCCTGGAAGACAGCAGAGCTTGGAAGCCGAAAAAGAACAGGCAGAAAAACAGGTGTAAAACAAAGCTAGCCTTGTTCTGCGCATACTTTGTGGAATACAGAAAGTACGAGTGGATGATCAGGCACGTACCAATGTAAAGGCTGTAATAAGGGGCGTGGAAATGAATGTTCTGCGGAAGGAAATAAGAAAAGAAGGTCCAGTCGATTTCCTGTAATTGGTGCCAATGGGCCGGGTACTTTTCAAAATATTGCCTTGAAATGTCTATCGTCGCATACACTGACAAACAGAAACAACTAAGGGAAAACACGAGCAAAGCGGTTTGAATTTGCTTTGGAGAAAGCCTTTTATGGAAAAGGATGGGTAATAAAGGCAAAGAACCTTGAAGAATGATAAAATTCAACGTGCCTTTGACCTGATCACTGTACAGAAGGGAGGCCAGGCAAACGGCGTAATAAACGACAAGGGCTAAAAAGGCCTTCTTCCTGGGATAAGAAAACTGGCGGTTTTTCTTTAGAAAGGTATCCCAAAGAAAGAAAACCAACAAAGCAAGCAGGAGAGGAGACTTCAGGTTAAACCGTAAAGGGAGGGAGGCAGCATAGGCAAAAATTAGGTAAGCGTAAACTTCATCCGCAATAGCGTTCTCTTTCTTACTTGTTTTGCTGAAGGTCATTGTATTTCTCTAAAACAAACTGCCGCATTTCTACTTTAAACCGTTCCTGGTTGAATTTCTGGGCAGAGGATCTTATAAGTTGGGAATTATACCCGCCTGAATGGCTTTCAAATACCGCTACCGCTTCTTTCAGGCTTTCCTTTTCCTGCGAATAAAAGAATACACCCGTTTCGGGGGTAACGGTTTCAAGTGCGCCCCCTTTCCCGAAGGCAATAACCGGGGTACCGCAGGCCTGGGCCTCTACCGGTGTAATGCCAAAATCTTCCTCGGCCGCAAAGACAAAGGCTTTTGCGCGTTGCAGGTGATCTTTAAGCACCTCAAAAGGCTGATACCCCATAAGTTTAATGTTGGGTCCGGCAATAGCCTTCAGCTTCTGTTCATCAGGGCCTTCCCCGATAACCACCAATTGCTTGTCGGGCATTTCGTTGAAGGCTTCCACAATCAAATCGATGCGCTTGTAAGAAACCAGCCGTGAAGCGGTAAGATAGAAGTTCTCCTTTGGCGAAGAAAGTGTGAATCCTTCCAGATCTACCGGCGGGTAAATAACGGATGAGTCACGGCCATAGTTTTTCCTGATCCTCCGGGCGATGTAACGGGAGTTGGCTATGAAATAATCTACCCGATTTACGGTCATCACGTCCCAGGCCCTGAACCGGTGCAGGATCAACCGGGCAATAAATCCTTTTACCCCTGAGGTCAAGTTATTTTCTCTTAGGTACTGGTGGTAAAGATCCCAGGCATACCGGGCCGGAGAATGGCAGTAGCAGATGTGCAGTTGGTTTGAGTGGGTTAAAACCCCTTTGGCTACGGCATGGCTGCTGGAAATTACCACGTCAAAGCCTGAAACATCCAGTTGCTCAATGGCCAAGGGCATCAGGAACAGATAGTTGCGGTAGTGCTTACGGGCGAAGGGTAGCTTCTGGATGAAGGTAGTGATTGGGGTTTTGTGGAAGATGTGTTTGCGCAGATGTTCAGGCATGAAGTCAATGACCGAGAAAAGGCTGGCCTCAGGAAAAATTTCCAAGAGCTGTTCCACCACTCTTTCTGACCCGGAATAATCTACGAACCACTCATGTACAATCGCTACTTTCACAAAGATTCTATATGATGAAAAACCTATCTGTGGTTCAAACCAGGTACTCGTTTCTTTGATACCGCTTGGGGTTAAGGCGTGGAAAGAAGCTTTTGGAGCACCCCCAAATGGTACTCAGCAGAAACCCGCCAGGAATATTTCTGACAGTGCTGCAATCCTTTAACACGTAATTCTGCACGTAAACCATCTTCCGTGAGTACCCTCTCCAGCTGTTTTTGGAGTCCTTTTACGTCAAGGGCATCAAAGTATAGGGCAGCCTCCCCGCACACCTCCGGGATACTAGCCGAAGTGGAGGCCACCACCGGGCAGCCACACGCCATCGATTCCAGGGGAGGCATCCCAAACCCCTCGTACAAGGACGGGAAAACTGACAAAGATGCGTATTTGTAGAGGAATGGCAAAAGGTTATCGGGAACAAAGCCGGTAAAATGTACGAAGGGTTGCAGTGCTTTTTGTTCTTCCAGGTACCTTGGTGCCTCCTGGTCGGGGGTGATGAATCCTTGTTTCTGACCCACAATCACCAGGTGGTGCCGCTCCTTTATGGCGAAGGGCAGCCCATTGTATGCCTTTAACAAGGTAATCAGGTTTTTATGGGGCTTGACATTGCCCACGTACAACAGGTAGTTATCGGGCAGTTGGGGCAAAGCGGCCCGAAGTTCTTTTAAGCCAGTTTCTGAAAAATCGGGCTTAAAACGGGTGAGGTCCACGCCATTGTAGATAATGTTTATTTTCTCCGAAGGACAACCGGTGTATCGGACCAACTCCTTTTCCGAAAAATGGGATACCGTTACCACTTGGTCTGAAAGCCTTATGGCTGCTCTCATCAATATGGTGGCATAGACTTTTTGAGCAAACCCCAAGGTATGACGGTACGCCAGATGATAGGTGTCATGGATGGTCACCAGCCGTTTCTTCGCCCGGATAGGCAGCACCGGAATGTTGTACTGCGGAGACCAGAAAATATCACAGGTAGGAATTCTGGCTGTCAAGGCTAGTTGTTCCTTTATAGAATAAATGGAAGCCTCCATGGGAAGGATTGTCACTTCCGAAGACCATTCAAAAGCATTTAACTCCTCTGCTTTGCCAATGACTGACACTTTAAAATAGGGAGGAAGAAACGGAAGCAGTTGTTTCAAATATACCCCAATACCGGAGGCATGAATCATGCGGGCATCAACTACCAGGGAAGGCATGTTATCTTTTATTGATTATCAGACGTTGGGCCAGCAACAAACTAAATAGCACCCAATACAAGATGTAGTTGATCCGACCGATAAGGGCTGAGTTGATGAAACTTCCCGCAAAGAAATACATGCTTGCTCCCAGAAACGCCAGGCAAAGTTGCCGCAATAAACGGTCATCGGAATGGAAGAAAGTCTGTAGGGCATAGTAGAAACAAAGCAGGTACAAAGAGAGGTGGAAAAGCCCTAGAAAGACTCCGTTCTCCAGAAACAATTGAAACCAATACCCGTCGGTGATAATCATACGGGTGGTGTCACTGCTGGGGCCCTGGGTTCCGGTTCCGGCCCCCAAAAGGTAATTCTGTTTTAAATATTCAATGGCGTTGTCAATCTGATTATAATGCTCAGTGGTAGAGGAAATGGTGCTTGCTTCCTGGCCCGTTACCCTTTTCACGATGAAACTGTCTTTGTTAAAGTACCCAACTATCAGGATGGAAATAATCACCAGAAAACAGCCTGCCAGGAATTTAAGAACGAAATTGAGCGTGAATCTGCCATAATGCAAGAAGAAGATGGTGCCACTGGAAAGGAGCAATCCAACCAGGGCCGCCCGGGTATAAGTAAAAATATTAGCAGTAATAATAATGGCTATATAGAATAAATAGACCTTCTTTTTGGTCGTAACATATTTGCTTAAAAGAATGGAAAATAGGGTAATGGTGAAGCTGGCAAAAATGATGGTATTCCCCAATAAAGCGGTGGGGCGTACAATTTCCTCGTCGTAAAACTGGAACGTGCCTTCCCCTCTTAAAGCCAGAAAAGACAAGGGCAGGTAGGAGGAAAATTTAAACTGGAAAATGGCATACAGGCAAAGAAGAACGCCTATGACCACAATGGAAGCCAAACTGTGGTCTATATGTCTACTTTTCCTTAAAAGAAGCGGAAAATAAATAAGCGGGGAGGCGTAGAAAATAGTATTCCTGAGGCCCAAGACTTTTTCCCTGAGGGGATTGGTGTCTATAAAACTTAGCTTCAGGATGGTGATCAGAAGCAAAAGGCACCAGAACGCGGCAAAAGCAAAATAGTCAAGACTTACCTTTTTGCCAGAGTAGTAAAATGATAAAACCACCACCACTGTGTGCATCAAAAGGACACCAATGAGGAAATCAATCACCATGGTGCCCATGTTTAGCTCAGTGAAGGAAAGGAAATTAGTGATGAACCCTCCCAAAAGAAGCGTCACTAAAATGGCCCCCAGCAAGGCGTAGGAAAATGAAATTTGGGTTGGGGCCGGATGGTTCATTTAAATTGGGCAATCTGTTTGAAAACCGTGAGGGCTCGTTTGAATTGTAATCTGGAAACACGCAGCAAAGCCGAGGCCATCAGAAGGGCATACAACTGAAAAGCCTTTTCTGGGTAAAACTTTTTGAAGAAGATAATCTTACTCCTAATTCCGTGGTAATCTGCCAGATCGCTTTTCTCTGTACCCGATGAACTGGACCCAATAGTTGTACCTTCTTTGTGATAGACCCTGCTGGACCAAACATAACCTAAAGCAAAACCTGCGTTTTGGGCCCTTTTAGCCCAGTCTAGCTCTTCAAAGTAAAGAAAGTAATCTTCGCTTAAAAGGCCAACCTCTGAAAGGAACTTTCGGCTGACAAAGAGGGAAGCCCCCATCACATAATCCAGCGTTACCGAAGCCACGTTGAGGAATTCTGAGTCTGGTTCCCCTTCGTGCAGGTGGCTGGTAGTGAAGGTACGTAAGTTGAGCTTTCCGCCCACGCCCTGCACCAGAGAGGGCTGGTGGTAGTACAGCAACTTGGAGCCCCAAATGCCAACCGGTGGTTCCTGTTTGCCCTCGTTCTCGGCCCGGTTTACCAGTTCACGCAGGGAGTTGGAGTCTACCGTGGTGTCATTGTTCAAAAGCCACAAGTAAGCCGCATCGTTTATCTGAAGAGCGAACCTAATGCCCAGGTTATTTCCGGCAGCGAATCCGGCGTTTTTGGCCGCTTTTAAGAAAACTACACCAAAATCATCAGGAACAGGGTGGGTAGGAACTTCTTTCTCTTCCAAAGAAAGAAAAGTGGGGAGATGGTTTTCAGCCCATTTTGTCAAATGAAAGAAGGAATCATTGGGCGAGTTGTTGTCAACGACAATGATTTCTTTGTTCTGATATGTCAGGTTCAGAAGGCTTTCCAAGCATTCAATTGTATCCTGCCAACTGACATAGTTGAGAACAATAATATATACTTTGGGTTGATTCTGCTCCATTTCTGCCGTGAGGAAAGGTTAGGCTCTTAAAAGCAAACTGATGGTATGCTTCAAAGAAGATCTGAAGAAGCCATGTTTCACCATCTGGTATTTTCTTTCCAATACCCCTTTCTTTTTTAAGGAGATAAATGCTTCTAATAGCTTGAGTTTTGCAGGAAACTGGGTTAACCAATTCTGGTGGTGGTCATAAAAAAGCTGCGCTTGATTTATTTCCCCTGATAAAAGGGAAAGGTTGTTAGCCATAGCTTTTTCAAGAACTATATACAGATTTTGAAGGAATCCCTTTCTGCTTGCCCCAACCGCATTTTGGGAATGCTGTCTGTATAATACCGTTGGCTCTGGGAGGAAACGCACCTCTCCCAAATAACTTGCCGTTAACAGCAGCCAAACATCATGCATAAGAGCTCCTTTAGGAATGGGCACGGCTAGGTTCCTGGTGGCTCTGTTACATAAAATGGTGCAGCCGGTAGCTACATTCTCCACCAAAGCCCTGTGAAACTGATGATTACCGGGGTTCAGGCCCATGTAGTGCCAATACGAATCATCCAAAAGGCGGAGGTGCTTGTCTACTACTTTAAGATCGGTAAAGACCAGACACGGGGTCTCTTTAGAAGTTTGTTCCTCCATTTCCTGAATGCATTCCAAACTCTTATAAAGTTTCTCAGGCAGCCACACATCGTCCTGATCGCATAAGCCGATGTATTCTCCAGTGGCAGCTTCTATGGCCCGAGAAAAATTCCGGACAACCCCTACCTTCTGGCTGTTCGTGTGAACCTTGAGTTTCTTTTGGTGGCGTGCAATGTCCTGAAGGATGTCCAGGGTTGCGTCAGAGGAGCCATCGTCAAAAACGAGCACCTCCAAGTTCTGGTACGTTTGGCCGAAGACAGAATCCAGCTGTTCCCTGATGTACTTTTCACCGTTGTAAGTAGCCAGAACCACAGAGATAAGAGGTTGCTTCATAGAGCTTAAGGCTGTTACGCTGTTACTTTACCTAGAAGAACCTCTTCTATTTTCATTGGTTCCTGCAGAAGCCTTGAAACCAATTCTATGTTCTGGCGGCTTTTCCTCTTTGGCAAATTTTCATGCAAGTTGGTGTACTCCAGGTATTCATACCCAAGGTCGTTAAAATCGCCAATGTCCTGGAGCATTACAATTGGGGTAATCCCATAATAAAGATACTCCATGAGTTTGGTGGGGCTAGCAACCCGGTTAAGTATATGATCGTCTCTAAGAATGAAACCATAATCCGCCAAAGCATAATAATAGCCTAGCATGGAGGGGGCAACACTCCTAAAGATGAGTTTAGAGGCGGGGCAGCCTACCTGCTGAGCTACCGCTTTCACGTCTTCTACATCTCCGCTCAAAATAATGAACTTATATTCGGGGTTGTTCAGGCCCTGAATACACCGGAACATGACATTCACGTTCTGCCATTTTTGGGCAGAGCCGCTGTATATGAAGACCACATCGGTGTCAGACAAACCCAGTTCTGTTTTGATCTTTTCCTGGGTTTCTTTTTCAGTTGCTGCCAAGATGTTTGGTTTGATTTGGTAGACCAAGTGTTCTTTGTTGTTGAGTGCAGGAAACTTTTGCAGGAAGTAGGCCTTCATTTTAAAAGTCACATAGATAAAGGCATCTATGTACTGCACCGCTTCTTTCTCTACCCAGGTAAATAGGGCTTTCTTTTTCTGCTCTCCGGAGAATTCCAGTTCCTCTGGCACCACCCCGTGCACATCTAGCACAACTTTGGTCTTCTTGTGAAGAAGCTTTAAAAAAGGCAGGGCAGGTAGGGCATTAAAAACAGAATGAATGTAGATGAGATCAGCTGATTTGAATGTTTGCAGAATAAGCGGGAAGTGGACAAAGAGGTTCAGCGTCAAAACGCAGAGCATGCCTTGTTTCAACTCAGTTTTCCTAAAAGCCCGCAACAACCTGATGTTTAAATAGGTTCGTCTATGCTTCAGGAAACAGTCATCAATATGCTTCACGCGTTGCATCATCCCCTCGCCAAGGGTGGCAGGAGTGGGATACGGGGCTACAAAAACCAGGTTTTTGGGCATACAAGTTACAAGGGCAGGTCTTGAAACAACGAGACAATTTGTTTAGAAGTAGTGCCATCGCCATACGGGTTCACCGCGGTAGCCATGGATTGGTACAGGGGCTCATCCGTTAATAGGTCAGTAATCTTCTGAACGATGGTAGCTTTGTGAGTTCCTACCAAAACAGCGGTTCCTGCCTCAATGCCTTCCATCCGTTCGGTAATGTCGCGCATTACCAAAACGGGTTTCCCCAGAGAGGGCGCCTCTTCCTGGATTCCCCCTGAATCTGTTAATACCAGATAGCATTTCGACATCAACCAAAGCAGGTGCGGGTACTCCAGCGGAGCTAAAAGGTGAATGTTAGCGTAGCCGTTCAGCTGTCGGTTCACCACCTCCTGAACGTTGGGGTTCAGGTGGACGGGGTACACGATCTCCACTTCCTCAAAGGTCTGGGCAATCTCCTTTATGGCTGAGCAGATGTTCTCAAAGGGCTCCCCGAAACTCTCTCTGCGGTGGCCGGTAACCAAAATGATTTTCTTACTTAGATCAAGCTGTTGGAAGTAGGCCCTGTAAGGTTCTTCCTTTTCCTGGATGATCTGTAGTCCCAAATGAAGCGCATCTATAACGGTATTACCTACCACAAAGACATTTTGCCGGATGTTTTCCCTGGCAAGGTTCTGTTGGGCCGTGGAGGTAGGCGGAAAATGAAAATCAGCGAGGTGACCAATCATCAGGCGGTTTCCTTCCTCGGGAAAAGGGGAGAGGCGGTTTCCGCTCCTTAAGCCGGCCTCTAAGTGAGCTACTTTGATTTTTTTGTAATAGCACGCCAGAGCCCCAATAAACGCGGTGGTGGTATCGCCTTGAACGAAGACCAGGGAAGGGGCGCAATCCTCCAGCACCGCTTCCAGGGCTTTCAGTCCGTTAGAGGTAATGTCAAACAGGCTTTGGTCGGCTCGCATGAGGTTCATGTCATAATCCGGGGTGATGGAGAAGAACTCCAGGACTTGATCCAGCATCTGGCGGTGCTGTCCCGTGATACAGGTTACAGTCTGGTATAAACCAGGGAAAAGGCTGAATTCTTTAATCAGGGGAGCCATTTTAATCGCCTCTGGCCTGGTCCCGAAAACAAACAGTATCTTCTTCATTTATTTCGTTTCCTGTATTTGCCCGTCACCCTTAACTAAAGCAAAGATCAAATCATGGTACCTTTCCCCCATGGCCTGAACCGAGTAATTTTGTGAGGCGAGGCGCATGGAGGCGGCCTTCATCTCCTCCAATCTCTGCCGATGGGTGTAGAGGTAGGTTATTTTCTCCACAAACATATCTATATTATCATTGCCATCAATCAGAAAGCCGGTCTCACCATCTTGGACCACCGGTGTGGTGATCTCTTCCAGTCTGGTGACCAGGGGCAGGCATCCGCACATCTGCGCCTCTAAAAGAACCACGCTAAACCCCTCGAAATAAGAAGGCATGAGCATGAGGTGAGACTTTAGCAGCAGTCGGTAGACTTCTTTGGTTTCCAGCGGGCCTACAAACTGGATCTCTTTTTCAAGGCCTTTTTCTGAAACAAGCCTTCTCAGTTCTGGTTCGTCCTCGCCCGTACCTGCTATGATCAGTTGAAGTTCCAGCCCTTGATTTTGGCATCCTTTCACAATATCGGGCAGAAAAAGGACGCCTTTCTGGGCATGCTCCAACCTCCCCACAAACACCAGGGTGAACCGTGGAAAAGGCTCCTCTGACACCAAACCCAAGGTTTCAGGAGTATCCACCCCATTCCTGATCTGGATAACGGGGCATTTGGGGTTTCTTTGTTCCGCTAAGCTCTGAACCAATGGGCCCACCGCCACAGCACTATCCAGAAAAGAGGCATGGATCAAACCAATCTCGAAAATGGAGGGATCGGTGTTGTGGAGGACGGCGACGGCTTTCGTTTTGGTGAATAATTTCAGAAAGGGAACTGCCCGGTGCGCATAACGAGTATGGTTCAGGAAGACGATATCATACCTTTTACCGAGGATGTAGTTCAAAGTCTTGAGGTAGTGAATTCCCCTTTTGAAAGTGGTTTCCAGCCCTTGATGGGAAAGAAAGAACCCAGACAAACCGGCCTCGGCAATTTTAGGAAACCAGGCGCCTTTCTCTGATAAGGTGGTGATTTCTACGTCCATTCCGCTTTCCTGCAGGTACTTTCCCAACCTGAGCAGCGCCATCTCCATTCCGCCGCCGTGCATGGCATAGGTGAAGATTCCTACTTTGATACGCGGCGCGGCAGGTTTAGCCATTTTTGAGCACGAATTTGGAAAACAACCTAAAAACACCTTGTCTCACCTCGGTACTGATGACGGCCTTGAAGAGGAATAGCTCCACTAAGACAAGGGCCACCAGGCCGAAGAAAAACCGGTAAGCAGGGTCTACTGAAAGGCAGAAAATCACCAGAAGAACACTGAGCACCAAAGCCAAAAGGATTTGTTTTACCAACTGGCGTGAAACGTGGTTCCGGAGCAAGAAAAGACTTAACCCGTTGATGAAAACATAAGCCAACCCGCTCCCGAAAGCCACGGCATTGGCTCCATAGGCTCCGGCAAAGAGGTAGGTAAGCAAAACCAGAAGTACCCCATACGTGATATTGGTGGTAAACCCGATCCACATTTTACCCGTCGATTGAACATAGGCCCCTAGCACACTGCCCGCGCTCGCCACCATCACACTCCAAACCGAGCCGATCAGAACCTCCTGGCTGTTCTTGAATTCCTGCCCATAGATGAAAAGCACCCCCTCGGCAAAGAACATAAACAAGGTTCCCACCGGAAAAATGACCAGGGCGGTAATACTCTGGAACATGCCCAGCATCTTGTTGGAAGAGCTGTTTTCATTTAAGGCGAGTTCCGAGGAAAGGAGCGGAAGCAGGACCTGCGCAATAATGTTAGGCATGAGCATGAGCAGGTTCTTCCATTGGTTGGCAACGTTCAATTGACCTAATTCCGAGAACCCAGAGGCTTGGTTCACCAGGAGAATGTTCGTAACCCAAACGGCCGCAATCACCGACAAATTGCTTAACAGGGCCGGAAGAGCGAAGGAAGACAGGATGGATGCCTCCTGCAGGGCGCCTTTGAATTTGATAGCCAGCCCCAATACCTGAAGCCTTTTCCTCAGGAACAGAAACGCCACCAAGACCCCCACACCCGCCGATACGGTGGTAGCCATGACCGCTCCCGGTGCCCCGAAGAAAAAGGAGCCTATCACCGCCGAAAAGACGTACAACCCGCCCCTGATCAGGTTGCTTATTCCAATGCTGGGAAAGGCCTCCAAGCCCGAGAGAACACCCAGGATAACCCCGGACACCGCGTTGAAAAAAATCTGGAAAGCCCCAATTCTGAAAAGCGTATTCAGCTCGGGTGCCTTGATAAACGGTACCGTGATGATTTGGGGCCAAAAAAGCAAAATAAGGGAAAAAACAAGACCCAGCAAAAGGGAAAACCCTAGGGTTAAGCCCAGGATGTGATTGACTTTATTAAATTCCTTCTGCCGGTATTCGGCGATGTATTTGGTTGTGGTTAGCCCGAAACCAAGCCCTGCTATTTCGCCCACCAACGCAAACGTACTCACCGTTAAACTGATCTCACCATAACCCGTCTGCCCAAAAAAGCGGGCTAGGAAAATGGTTACCAGCAGGTTGGAGCCCTGCAAGCCAACGGTGCTTACCAGAATCCAGAAGGCACCTTTGTTGAACCTTCCCAGCAGGCTGTTAGTGAAGAGGAGGGAGCTTAGTTTCCTTTTAAGATCAAATATCATTAAGCAGCTGAAAGTGGTAAGGGAAGAACGGGTTAAAAACCGGGTTATTTGATCGGGCAATCCATGAAGCAGGGGCTAAAAGGTAAGAAACAAAAGTGTCTCAACTTTCCTGAAATGACCAAAGATAGAGATTAAGCTTAAAAGCTTTTCTGCCAGATTTTATAAAGTTTTTATATTTTTGGAAGCTTTAGCACAAAAAAAGGTACCATGAACAGAATATCCCCCCGGGAAGAAAGATCGGCAGATGAAATAGACCTAAGGGTGGTATTTGATAAGATTGGATCTTTCCTTAAGAAGGTATTTCATCTTATCAAGAGTGCTTTTCTACTGGTTCTCCGGAGGTGGCCCCTTTTCCTTTTAATCACCTTGCTGGGGATTGGGCTTGGATATGTAGACTTCTTTCTAAAGCGTCCTTTTTACAAATCTTTCCTGACTTTAGCCCCGGCCGAGATCAGAAACGAGTTTTTTGAAGACCAGGTAAACCGATTAGCCGTCCTGATCCTTGATGGCAACGTTGACCAGGTAGCCACTGACCTGAAAATAAGCCCGGAAGATGCGTCTAAAGTGAAAAGCATCCGGTACGTGAACATAGACCACAACCGGGTTGCCGAAGACAGTATCATGACCGGGGCTCCGTTCCGGTTAGACGTAGAACTGTACGACAAAACGTACTTCCCGCCCTTTCAAAAAGCCATTGTCAGTTACCTGGACAGCAATCCGTTCTTCACCAAAAGCACGCAGGCAAAGAAAGAGCAGATCAGGAGTATGATCGAAAAGCTTCGGATTGACATTGCCTCCATTGACAGCATCAAACGGACGGCTGTTTCCCTAAGGGGACCCGCAAACGGATTTGTTTACGGCGAGCCTTTAGACCCTACCGAACTCTACAAGCAAAGCGCCGAACTCTTTGAAAAGCAGGCTTATCTGGAGTCTCAGCTCCGTAAAATGGAGACAATACAGGTAGTGGTTGGGTTTGCCCCTTTGATTCATCCAACTGGTCCCAAAGTGAAAATTCACCTGGCCCTGGGTGCCGTTCTGGGTTTTGTGGGCGCTTTTATCCTGGTGCTCTGGTATGAGTACAAACTAAGGCAACGGAAAAGAAGGCTCGCCCAATTATAAACCCTTGTAGCTTAATACAGGCAAAACAAAGCTTTTTTGGCAAAACAGCCCTAAAACAGAAAAGCCGGTATAAACCGGCTTTTCTGTTTTAGGGCTGTTTTATTTAAATCTCGGTTAAATCATCTTCTTTCTGATGCAGCCAGCTCAGGTTGTACAGATCTTTACGGCGGTCTCTCAGGTTTCTAACGCTACCGGTGGTGTTCAGGTCTTTGAGCAAGTCCAGGTCCAGGTCGGCAATGAGGGTCATCTCGGTATTAGGAGTAGCCTCCGCGATGATGGCATCGTGGGGGAAAGCCACGTCTGAAGGCGAGAATACCGCCGATTGGGAGTACTGGATGTCCATGTTCTCTACCCTTGGCAAGTTCCCTACGCTGCCCGTGATGGCCACGTAGCACTCGTTTTCAATGGCCCGGGCCTGGGCGCAATGGCGTACCCGCAGGTAAGCGTTTTTGGTATCGGTCTGGTACGGAACGAAGAGGATTTTCATGTCCTGGTCAGACAGCATCCGAGCCAGTTCCGGGAACTCCACATCGTAACAGATCAAAAGACCCACTTTCCCGAAATCGGTGTCAAAAATGCTCAGCTTGTTTCCTCCGCGCATCCCCCAATACTGAGATTCATCGGGGGTTACGTGCAGCTTGTACTGTTTGTCATACGTTCCGTCGCGGCGGCAGAGGTAGCTCACGTTGTGCAGCTTGTTCTCAATATACTCCGGCATGCTGCCCGCGATGATGTTGATGTTGTAAGACAGCGCCAGGTGAATAAGCCGCTCCCGGATACCATCTGTATATTCCGCTAGTTTCCGGATGGCCGCCGAGGGCGATTTCTCATCGGAAAGGGCCATGAGGGGCGCATTGAAGAACTCGGGGAACATCACTAAGTCCGCTTTGTAGGAACTCACGGTATCCACGAAGAACTCCACCTGCTGCTCAAAATCCTCCAGGGAGGTCATCTGGCGCATCTGCCACTGGATTACCCCAATCCGGACAACGCGCTTAGTACCACCCACCAGGGTTTCCTTTTCCTCATAGTAGACGTTGATCCACTCCAGCAAAGAGGCATAGGCCTTTGATTCCTTGTCCTGGGGCATGTACCCTCTAATGATTTTCCGGACGTGGAAGCCGTTGCTGAGCTGGAAGGTAAGGATAGGATCATAGATCTCCTTGTTACGGACCTGCTCAATGTACTTGCCGGGCGTCATCTTGTCTGAATGCTCTTTGTAGCCAGGAATACGGCCCCCCAGGATAATGCCCCGCAGGTTAAGGTTTTCGCAAAGCTCTTTCCGGGCATCGTACAGACGACGGCCCAGACGTAGGTTGCGGTATTCTGGGTGTACAAACACGTCTACGCCGTAGAGGGTATCGCCATCATTGTCGTGGGTGTCGAATTTACCTCCGCCGGTTATTTGTTCGTAGGTGTGCTTGTCGCCGTACTCAGGGTAATTGACAATGATGCTGAGGGCCGCGGCCACCACCCGGCCTTTGTCCTCAATACAGAGCTGGCCTTCGGGGAAACGTTTGAGCAGGGACGAGAATTCTTTCTGGGTCCAGGAGCCTCCAATGGTGGTGTACACCAGCTCCATGATTTGTTTTACTTCCTTGTAGTCTGAGGTGGTAAGCTGACGAAGGATTAACTTATGTTCGGTATTTTCACTCATTTTGATTCGGATTCATCTGAATTGCTTTCCATCCTCTTGGTCCGAAATTAGAAGACGATGTCCTTCTATTTCTAATGGATTAACAGCGAGAAAAGCAATCTGACAGGGTTACAACTGGTAAGGTGCTCGGTTAAGTTGAAGGTATACGGGTTTTGCCTTTTTTTATCTAAAGCGGGCTTAAAAAGCAAAACACAAACTTGATTATTGGCTTTTTGCCTTTTCTTAACACCAAACGTCACACATTAATTTCAGGGATTTCACCTTCTATGGTTAATTTTCCCTCGGTGGCAGCTTGAATCTGCTCCACAGTTACGCCCGGGGCCCGTTCCAGCAACTTGAAACCATTCACGGTAACTTCCAGCACCGCCAGATCGGTGACAATCTTCTTCACGCATTTTAGGCCGGTAATAGGAAGGCTGCAGTTTTTCAGAAGTTTGGATTGACCGTCTTTGGAGGTATGCTGCATGGCCACGATGATGTTCTTGGCAGAGGCCACCAAGTCCATCGCTCCGCCCATGCCTTTTACCATTTTACCCGGAATTTTCCAGTTGGCAATGTCGCCGCGCTCCGATACTTCCATGGCCCCAAGCACCGTTAGCTGCACGTGCTCACCCCGGATCATGCCAAAGCTTTCCGCGGAGCTGAATAGGGCGGAGCCGGGTAAGGTGGTGACGGTTTGTTTCCCGGCGTTGATCATGTCAGGGTCCACTTCGTCTTCGGTGGGGAAGGGTCCCATGCCCAGCAATCCGTTCTCGCTCTGAAGCACCACGTTCATCCCCTCGGGAATGTAATTGGCCACCAGGGTAGGAATCCCGATGCCTAAGTTCACATAGTATCCTTCCTGCAGTTCCTGCGCTATTCTCTTGGCAATGCCGTGTTTATCTAAAGCCATTATTTTCTTTTTTGTGAGGTGAATTAGGAAGAAGCCCGAACGGTTCTCTGTTCAATGCGTTTTTCGTAGTTTTTGCCCTGGAAAATGCGCTGGACGTAGATGCCGGGGGTATGGATCATGTTAGGATCCAGTTCGCCCACGGGTACCAGTTCCTCCACCTCGGCGATGGTGATCTTGCCGGCAGTGGCCATCATGGGGTTGAAGTTGCGGGCGGTTCCTTTGAAGATGAGGTTTCCGGCCGTGTCGCCTTTCCAGGCTTTCACCAGAGCAAAATCGGCTTTGAGCCAGGTTTCCATGAGGTACATCTTTCCGTCAAACTCGCGGCTTTCTTTTCCTTCACCTACTTCAGTGCCGTAGCCGGCCGGGGTGAAAAACGCGGGAATGCCTGCCCCACCTGCCCTAATGCGCTCGGCCAGCGTTCCTTGTGGAATCAATTCAACCTCTAGTTCGCCGGAAAGCAGTTGGCGTTCAAACTCGGCGTTTTCGCCCACGTAGCTGGAGATCATTTTTTTAACCTGCCGCCGCTGTAACAGCAGCCCGATGCCAAAATCGTCTACGCCGGCGTTGTTGGAAATACAGGTAAGGCCTTTGATGCCCCGGCGTAAAATCTCCTGAATGGAATTTTCCGGAATCCCGCATAAGCCGAAACCTCCCAGCATGAGGGTAGCGCCATCGGGAATATCCTGACACGCGGAGGCAGCATCTGGTACCACTTTGTTTATCATAGAAGTAGAAAGTACGTGGAGTGTATGGATCGATAATTTGGTTAAATGAACTGGGATTGGGTTTTTAGGCCATTTTCCTAAAGCTAGGCTTGAAATAGAACAGATTTAGGGAATTCGCCGCACCGACATTATGCCTCCAAAGTAAGCCATAGGTATATAAATGATCAGCGAGACGACCGTAAACCAAAGCGGGTGCGAGAAGGCGTATAGGTTAGCAATTCCAGCAGCTAGCAAAAATCCACCTACTAAAACCGCATGTAGAATCCGTCTGAAATGGGCCACCCTGCCTGCTACCATGCCCCCGAAGAAAGAACCCAGGGCATACCCCAGCAGAACCATCAGCAAGGCCCCTGTGGGCGCGTTGTTCAAAGTAGCCGCCACAACATCGGGGTTTGCCGGGTTCCCGGTCACCAGCAGGGGATAGAGCTGATGGCTCATGTATTCCACCAGGCTAATGGTAAATACGCCAATGGCGATTCCGCCTAAAACCGCCAGAATGCTTCTGAACATAGCACAGTCTTGTATTAGATGACAAACCAATGGCAGGCTTGCTTCCCTACTGTCTTTTTCGTGAAAGCCCGAGGTGAAGTTACGGATTTACCTGATTTATCCTAACACCTGTAAGGCGGCGACCTTGTCCAAGTGGAGTTGCTGGGTAAGCGCTTCCAACCCATCGAACATTTGTTCCGGTCGGAGGTAGGAGATAAAAAAAAGGGTGATTTCTTGGTCGTACAGGTCACCGGAGAAATCAAAGAGATTAACCTCAATGGTTTGGCGAGTGCCCTGCACGGTAGGATTGGTGCCGATGCTCAGCATGCCCTTGAAGGTACCGGAAGCAGTTTTAACCTGAACGGCGTAAATGCCCTGGGCCGGTACCAACTTCAGTTTTTCCTGGGGTTCTACGTTGGCAGTAGGATAGCCTAAGGTACGACCCAGTTGTTTGCCTTTCACTACGGTTCCGGTGAGCGAGTAAGGTCTGGCCAGATAGCGGGCTGCGGTTGCCACATCGCCGTGTTCAAGGGCAGTTCTGATTTTGCTGGAACTCACTCCCACTGCGTCAATGTCCTGACGCGGAATCTCTTCCACGGTAAAGCCATAGCGGGAGGAATTCTTTTGCAGGTAATCAAAGCCTCCCTCACGGTTTTTCCCGAACCGATGGTCATACCCGATCACCAGTTTTTTGGTCTGGATGGCTTCGATCAAAATCTGCTGGATGTACTCTTCAGACGAGAATTGAGCAAATTCCCTGGTAAACGGAAGAAGCAACAGGTAGTCAACCCCAAAAGCCCGGAGGGCCTCAATCCGTTCTTCAATGGTGGAAAGCAGGCGCAGTGAATCGTCTTCAGGGTGCAGTACGGTGCGGGGATGAGGCCAGTAGGAAATCACCACACTCTGGCCGTGGTCCTGGCGAGCCGCTTCTATGAGTCTGGAAAGGATTTTCTGGTGGCCCACATGGACTCCATCAAACGTGCCGGAAGTTACCACGGCATGCGAAAGGGAAGGAAATTGGCTAAGCTCCCGGATGACGATCATGGTGCGCCAATTGTTTTTCGCGGAGTTCCTGTAATTGATCCAAAGTCATGGCATCCTCTAGGCGGTATTCCCCAATGCGGGTGCGCACCAGTTTAGAAAGGTAAGCCCCACATCCCAACTTCAGGCCGAAATCACGGGCCAGGCTACGGATATAGGTTCCCTTGGAGCATACTACTTTGAAGTGAACCTGGTTACCTTCTACAGCCGTAAGCTCAAACTGTTTAATGGTGATGCGCTTAGATTTGATTTCCGCCTCCTCGCCACGGCGGGCCAGGGCGTAGGCTCTTTCGCCGTTCACCTTCACCGCTGAATAAATGGGCGGGGTCTGATCAATTTCCCCCAGGAAGGAATCAGCCGCTTCTTGGAGCATCTCAGGGGTGAGGTGATCGGTTGGTTGGGTGCTGTCAATCTCGGTTTCCAGGTCGAAAGAAGGGGTTGTGTGACCCAAGACAAACGTGCCCGTGTATTCTTTTTCCTGGGCCTGGATCTCTTCAATCCGTTTGGTGAACTTACCGGTGCACAGAATCAGAAGTCCGCTGGCCAAAGGATCTAAGGTACCGGCATGGCCTATTTTCTTGATGCGGAGCGCGAACTTGGTTTTCTTGACCACATCAAAGGAGGTCCAGGTAAGGGGCTTGTCCATCAGGAGAATGGCCCCTGCCTCAAAATCATAAGGAGTTTCCTGCATCAGATCAATTGTAAATCAACTCCCATGGAAAGTAATAACAGAATCACCAACCCCACTACAATGCGATAATAGCCAAACAGCTTGAAGCCGTATTTGGTTAAAAAGTCCACAAAGAACTTAATGGCAGCCATGGCTACGATAAAGGCTACTACGTTCCCCACCAGAAGTACCTGCCATTCCTGGGCAGTAATGGATTGGAAGCCCGCCTGGATTTTGGGTAAGTTGAACTTGAGTACGTCAGAGATTTCCAGGTGCAGCAGGTCTTTGATGACGCTGTAAACGGTAGCGGCCAGCATGGTGGGCACAGCCATGAAGAAAGAGAACTCCGCCGCAGATTTACGGGTCATGTTCTGAGTTAGGCCACCAATGATAGAGGAAGCCGAACGCGAAACCCCTGGAATCATGGCAATGCACTGGAACAAGCCAATCACAAAGGCGTTTTGAAAGCTGGGTGTGGTCACCGGGTTTTCTTTTACCTTAAACCAACGGTCGATAAAAATCAGTAGAATACCGCCAAGAAGTAAACTGATGGCGACAATCTCAATGCGTTCCAGCATGGAGTACACCAGGTCCTTCAGCAGGAAACCAATGGCAAGGGCAGGAACCACCGCCACCATCAGCTTTTTATAGAAATCAAAGGAATTGATAAACCGCTTCCAATACAGCACCACCACCGACAAAATAGCCCCGAACTGAATAGAGACCGTGAACATTTTGGTAAACTCAAAGGCGCTGATGCCCATCAGGCTGGAGGCGATCACCATGTGCCCAGTAGATGATACTGGTAAAAACTCCGTCAACCCTTCCACTATGGCCAGGATGATGGCTTGCCAGATACTCATTTAAACGTTTTTGCGGGGTTTCGCCAGAATGGCGAAGAATTGAATGATGAAACCAATGACCAATACAATAGGCCCTAGCGTGAGCCCTAAAAAGCCATATCCATAAGGTTCTGTGTCCAGGGCCATGAGAATGAAGCCGATAGCCATCACCAGTAACCCAAACAACATGATCTGGTAATTGCGTCGCCCGAACGAGAAGAAAGTGGGGGTTTTGTTTTCCATAAAGGATAATGTCTTTAATATAAATCGTCTAATGAGGCCCGGAGGTATTTCTTAACTGCCCGGTAAGAGCTAAAAAAGCCCAATACCCCGCCCAATAAAAGCAGGGAAGTCATCAAAATGAGCATCTGCTTCTCATCTCTGAGCAGGTACAATTCACTGATCTCGTGATAGGCGTACTGAAGCAGCCCAAAAAGCAGGATAGAGGCCATTGCCCCGCTCACCAAACCCTGGAACGTAGCCCGGTTCAAAAAGGGCCGCTGAATGAAAAACGACGTAGCTCCCACTAACTGCATGCTCCTGATGAGGAACCGCTGAGAGTAAAGGGCCAGTTTGATGGTGTTGTTGATGAGGATGATAACCACCAGCACCAGAATGGCCGCAAACGAAAGCAACACAATGCTCAACCGGCGCAGGTTATGGTTGATGGAGTCAATGAGGCTTTCTACGTAGTCTACCTCGTACACACCCAGGGTGTTCTGCAGGTCGGCTTTGATGGTTTTAAGCTGGTCTGAGTTGGCAAAATCTGGGTTGATGCGCAGGATGAAGGCATCTCGGAGCGGGTTCTCGCCCAGGAACGTCAGGAAGTCCTCGCCGCTTTCGTCAATGAATTCCTTGGCCCCTTGCTCTTTGGACATGAACAGGACTTGGGGTTTGTTTTCATCGTAGGCGATGTACTCCTTGCGAGCCAGCGTCTTTTTCAGCTTATCGATTTCTAAAGGAGACATATCGCGGTCAAGGTAAACCTGTACCTCAATGTTCTGTTTCACCAGGTTAGAAAGCTTGCCAGCATGAATGAGCAGGAGCCCAAATGAACCAATCACAAACAGCGCCAACGTGATACTGAAGATCACCATGGTGTGCGGGTAATTGCCAAGCTTTTTCTTGCGGGTATGTTTGAGCGGTTTAGCAGCCATAGAAACGTGTGCCGGCAAAAATAGTAATAATTTAGAAGAAGAAGGGCCGGACCCGTGTTTTTAACCTAATTTCTGTAAAACAGCCTCTAAACAGAAGCCCACGGGCTAGGCATCTGTTTGGTTTATTCCACGGCCTTCAAGGCCACAATTACGAAAGGTGCTTTGGAACTGTTTTCCTGAAAACTGGCCTAAAACAAGATTAGAGGTCCTGTAAGGTAGTAGGCGCATCGTCTTCCAGGCGGATCATTCGTTCGCGTTCGGCGGCACGCTGGGCTCGTTTGCTTAGTTTCCGGCGCCGGAAAAGCTCCCCGAACCGATCAAAGTTGGCCTGGTGCAGGACGCTCACCGTCTGGCGGCTGGCGGTGGCATTCGCCTCGAAGTCCCGCGGGGTGGTTTCATAGGTGGCCCTTAGGCGTAACTGACCGCTTTGGCTTAGGTAATATTCCACTGACCAGTCGCCGGCGGCGGTGGACCGGTTGCTGCCCAAGCGGTTGTTGTTCACGCTGCCCTCACGGGTAACTTTCAGGCGGCCTTCCAGGAAAGTGTAACTTAAGCGCAGCTGCACATCGTCCAGCACCTGGTTTCCGTAGCCGCTTACCCCAATGTCCACTTCCAGATTGGTGTCAATCTGCGAGAGCCAGTAACTCAACTGGTTGGAGAAAAGCTCACCCACGCTGCTGCCCAGGTCACCTACGCCCAAGCCAACCTGTAATTCATCCTGCGCCGAGAGGCGTTTAAAGGCCAAAAGCGAGAAAACCTGACGGTTCAGTTCCTGTTCATCGTTCCGGATGTTGTTCAGGTAACGCGTGATCTGGTCTTCCAGAAGGCTGGGCGTGTCATTGAACTCCAGGTTGAGCCTGATCTGCGGAGTGGTCAAAGGCCCGTCCAGGTCCATCACGGCCGTTACCGGGTACCGCGACCGCGCCGCCGCCGATTGTTGCTGCTGCTCACTCAGATCGGCTAGAATTGGAGCAAGTGAAACCCGCTGGGTGTAGGTGGCCGTGATCTTCAACAGCCCATCCAGCGGATTCCCGTTCCAGGTGACAGTGCCGCCCGGACGTACGTTGAATTCCTTGTTTATAAGCCCCAGCATGGTGAAATTGTAGCGCCCCTGCACAATCTCGTAGTTGCCGTACATGGCGAACTCTCCGCGGGTGTCAATCTCCATCCGGATGTTGCCCCTTCCTTTCCCTCGGATAATGTCTCCGGTGCGTTCATCGAAAATCAATTCTATGTAGGCATTCTCGTCCACGTCCAGGTTGAAGTTCAGCCGGATGCCGCTCAGGTCTACGCCTTTCTTAATCAATGGGGTGGCGGTTCCGGCGCTGTCCTGCTTGGCGGGGTTGTTGTTCACGAACGAGATAAAATTCTGCCTTTCCAGCGACGAGGTGTTGTCCAGGGGAATGGCAATGGAGGTGTTGTTCTCACTTCGGGCGGTGATGTTAACCTGCAGGTTAGAGGTAGAACCCAGCGCGGTGACTTCGCCGGAGGCAAAGGCTGTTCCGTAATACAAGGGGTTGTCGGCGCGGGTGGTGTTCAGGACCATGAACCGATTGAACCGGGCCCTGAGGTCCAGCACCATGTTCTGAAAACCATCGTGGAAAATGCCCCCGTTCAGGATCGCCACGTTGTTGTAGATGTCCCTTATGCGCACGTTCTGGAAGGAGATGTCATTCTCGGTGAAGAAAACCCGGTCTGAGAAGGTGTACTTGGTTTTAAGGTAGTTGAACACAAAGGAACCCTCTGTCACCATGACCGAGCCTTTTAGGACCGGTCCCGAGAGTTTCCCTGAGATGCGGACGCGCCCATCCATAGTGCCGCCCAGGTCAGACATAATGGTTTTCAGCACCGGCTCCACCAGCTTCATCTGGGCATCGTCCAGCACGGCAAGTAAATCCAGTTCTTCTTTTCCGCCGCTAGGGGTATAGGTGCCCGTAAGCGACAGCACTTTCTTGTTTTCCCGGCTGATGCCCAGGTCAACGTTCATGCGGTGCAGGCGGCTTTCCCATTGGGTGGTGCCGGCTACGTTCCCAATCAGTTGGTTCCCGATCATGAAGGTGTCCACGGCCAGGGTGGAAGACATCTGCATTTCGTTGTACAGGTCCCGAAGTTGCAATTGGGCGTTAAGGCGGCCGTCAATTTTGTCGGGGAGGAGCGGGTTCAGGTTCTCCAGGCGGAAGTTGGCCAGACTCACGGTCAACAAATCCTGCGGATTTCTGGAAAGCACTCCAAAAATGTTCACGCTCTGCGGCCCGTTGGACAAGGTCACGTTCTCGAACCGCATGGCGCCGTCATTGTACACGATGGTGTTGTTTGGCGAGATGTTCCAGACTTTGTCCAGCACGTTAATGTTTGACCGGTTGAAAACCACCGCTATCTGGTCGCGCTCAAAAGAAACGTTACCCGAAATATTGGCCCGGTTGGTAGTGCCCGTCTGGGCGATGTTGCTGGAGAAACTGATGAGGCGCTCACTCCAAACCCCTTCCACGTACAGCTTCTCGGTGTCGCCGGCATTGCCCAGTTTTTGCCGCTCCGAGGTGACCACGGCATTGGCCAGCACGTCTGGGGTATTCCAGAGTTTGGAGGAGGTGATTTCGAGATTGTTTGAGTAAAACTCATTCTTCCCGTAAAGGATGGTATCTATCTGGCTTATAAGGGTTAGTACCGAAGTAGGGCCGTTCCGGAAAGTGCCTTCCATGGTAGAGAAATCAGAGATGGAAAGGTCAGGGGCGAAGGCGTGCAGCACCGGATTGATGTGCCGCAGGTGTACGTCCAGATTTACCTCATAAGACGCGGGCGGAACCGGAGATTTCCGGCGGTAGTAGCTCTCAATCCTGAGCGGGTTGTTCTCCAAGTTCAGGCGGTATTCCTCGTACAGCGTCTGCAGATCCCGGAAAAAGGTGGAGTACAGGAAATTGCCTCCGGCCTTCAAGGCCAGCACCTCAGAGCCCACATGGAGTTCGCGTATGCCGTCATGGAAATGCGATTCTATGGTGAGCGAATCAATGCCCACCTGCTTGCCGCCGTACAGGAGTTTGGTGTTCTTGAAGTTGGCCAGCCCGTAAATCTCATCTAACTTGATGCCCGTGAAATCTACATCGGCGTTGGTGGAAAGCACAATTCCCTGCTCCGTGAAGCCCAGGGCGCGTAGATCGGCGCTTTTGATGTTGGTCTTGAGGTCAAACACCTGGCGGTTGTTCTGCAGGTTGATCTGGCCGCTGGCCGCCATTTTCAGGTTAGGGTCGTTGATGCTGAGGTCTCCGTTGAAGGTCTGCCGGCTCAGGTCTGCGTTCACCACAATGTTCCGGAAGTTGTAGTTGTTCAGGTTCAAGGCATTGATGGTGGCATCCACATTCAGGCGGGCCGAGGCCAGACTGAAACCGCTGCCGGTCACTCTTCCGTCCATGGCCACCCGTTTGAGCACGCTGCGATCACCCAAAAGGCCACCCACATCAAAACCGTTGGTTTTCAGGTAGCCGCGGTAAGCAGAACGGTCAATGTTGTTTTTATCGAACTTGAGGTTGATATCGGAAACCACATTACCCAGGGCGCTTTGGAACGCCCCGTTCGCCACAAAGTCATTGTAGAACCCAGTGAATTCGCCTTCAAGCGTCACCGTTCCCGCTCGGGCTGCCATGTCATAGGCTTTCTTGGGCAAGAACTTCTTTATGTCGCGGGCATTAATAGTGCTTCGCTCCAGGTTCAGATCTGCGAAAGTGTTCTTGAAGTTGGGCAAACCATCTGCCGAGATATCACCTTTGATGTGGGTGTATTGGCCATAGCGTACGTCAATGCCCTCGGCCCGGAAGTTCTTTACTTTCCCCTTCACCTTGCCGGAAAGCAGCACCTTTTCGTTCACGTCTTTGAGCACGGGAGCAAACAGCGCGATGTCGTCTGAGGTGACATAAGTGCTGTCAAATGTGGCCGTTACGTTCATGCTGTCGTTGAACTCCTTAAAGTTCCAGAAGATGCGGTAATCAAAGCGCACGTACCTGGCCAGGTGACTGTTGTTCACGCGCAAATTCAGGTTGGCCCACTCCCAGAAGGTAGGAGCGAAGGTCATGCGGGTGTCCAGGTCCTTGAGGTAGGTTTTAGACCTTCGGTCCATGGTGGTGAGGCTGGTTACCACCGTCTGGATGGTGTCTCCTTTGAGGCTGATTTCAGAAAAACGGCCATTAATCCGCTCCAGATCCATGTGCTGGTAATCCAGGCCGTAGTCGGTGCGGGGGATGTTGAAGTTATGGTAGGTGAAAAGCCCATCCTTCAGGACTATCTCGTCAATCTTGAAATCGAAAGGGGTTTTAGCCTTGGTGGTGTCTTTGGTGACCAGGTTAGAAAGCGCCGTAATGAACGTGCTCATGTTCAGGGTGTCGGTGCCTTCGTATTTGATGAGGTTGGCCTCGGGCCGGGTGAGGGTGAGGGAGGCGATGTGGAGCCGGTTGGGTTGGAATTTAGCCCAGGGAAGCACCACTTCCCGTTTCCCGAACAACGGGATGTGCAGCGGATTCGATTTGAACAGTTGGAAGAACCCAATGTCGGCATCGGCTTGGCCCACGTAGAAAAGGGTCTTTTTCTGGCGATCCAGCACCCGCACCTCGTTTAGCAGCACACTCTTGAAAAACCTGACGTCTACTGTCCCGATGGTGACCTGGTGGTGGATGGTTTCAGAGAGGACGCTGGCGGCTTTTCGGGCCACTTTGGTCTGAACAGAAGGAAAACGCAAAGCCAGGGCGAGCCCCCCCACCAGTAGAACCACCACGATTAGCACGCCCAGGATTATTTTTAACAGAGCTTTTGCTATAACTTGCGGATAGTTTTTCTTTTTTTCTTGCGTTTCTTCTTGGTCTTGCGTCTCCAACGGAATATGAACCCTACACTATTAGCAATTGAATCGTCCTGTGATGAAACCTCCGCTTCTGTCATTCAAAACGGCCAGGTACTGTCAAACATTGTAGCTACGCAGGCAATCCATGAGCAATACGGCGGCGTGGTGCCAGAGTTAGCCTCCAGGGCGCATCAGCAAAACATCATCCCCGTGGTTTCCCAGGCGCTGCAAAAAGCAAATATAGCAAAAAGCCAATTAGATGCGGTGGCTTTTACCCGCGGCCCCGGACTTTTAGGAGCCTTACTGGTAGGCTGTTCCTTCGCCAAATCCTTTGCGTTGGGCCTGAATTTGCCCCTCATTGAAGTGAACCACATGCAGGCCCACATCCTGGCCCATTTCATTGACGATCCCAAACCTAATTTCCCGTTTCTGTGCCTTACCGTGAGCGGCGGCCATACCCAGATCGTGTTAGTGCGCAGTCATTTAGATATGCAAGTTTTGGGCCAGACCACCGATGACGCCGTAGGCGAGGCCTTTGATAAATCAGCAAAACTGCTGGGCTTGCCTTATCCCGGCGGACCTATGCTGGACAAACTGGCGGCTACCGGAGATCCTAACCGGTTCCAGTTCCCCATCGTGAACATGGATGGGTACGATTTCTCCTTCAGCGGGATTAAGACCTCTATCCTCAACTTCGTGAAAAAGAACTCCGCCGCCGAGGCTGACTTCGTGCAGAACAACCTCGCTGATATCTGTGCCAGTATACAGTGGGCTTTGATTCAGACGCTGATGAAGAAATTGGTATTGGCCGCCAAAGACCTGGGGATAAAAGAAATTGCCATTGCCGGAGGAGTATCGGCCAACTCGGGTTTACGGGCCACTTTGCAGGAATATGCCCAAAAACACGGCTGGAACATCTACATCCCCGCCTTTGAGTACTGCACCGACAACGCCGCCATGATCGCTATGGCCGCCCACTTTCAGTACCTGGCCGGAGATTTCACTACGCAATACGCCAGCCCGGACCCGCGCCTGAAGGTCTAAAGCAGCAAGCTGTTTTCGAGTCGTTTAAGGAAAATCAGCCCTAAAACAACCGTCTTGGAAAACCTTGACTGAATTGCAGGGTAGAGGGTGCGCTTTGCCTCAAATCTTCAACAGATCCCCAGGGGAGGCAAATTCAGGAGAAAACCTTTCCGGAACTAAGAAATCGTCCTTACATTGACCGCCTGAAGTGCCTTAGCTCTTCCTCAAAGTACTCTCTGGGGTTCTATGGGCTAAGTTGCCGCCACTTAAAATCCGTGGTTCATGCGAAAATTCCTTATTTACGTTTCTACTTTCATGACACTTCTGGGAGGCCTTAGCCAAAACAGCTTTGTGGCCGGTCAAAGTATTTCGGCCCCTGACATGGCCCGGCAGGTTTTTGACCAACACGGCCGATTCAAAGAAGCCAGCATTACGCACCGTCGCTTCAAGCACAATGATTTGGTACCGCTTTTAGAAAAGCTTCGCCAAAACTCCCTGTTCCAGGTGCAGGTGGTAGGCAAATCAGTGGAGAAGCGGGACATCTACCTGATCAAAGCGGGCACCGGCAAAAACAAGGTCATGCTCTGGTCGCAGATGCACGGCGATGAGTCTACCGCCACCATGGCTTTGCTGGACATCTTCAATTTCCTACAAGCCTCAGACGACCTAGACCCCATCCGGCAGGAAATACTGAAGAACAATACCCTTTATTTCGTTCCCATGCTCAACCCAGATGGGGCTGAGCAGTTCAGACGCCGAAACGCCCTGGACATTGACCTGAACCGTGATGCCCTTCGTCTGCAGAGCCCCGAAGCTCAGCTCCTGAAAGGCCTCCGTGACAGCATCAAACCTGATTTTGGGTTCAATCTGCATGATCAGAGCCGCTTTTACACCGTGGGGACCACCGGTAAACCTGCCACCATTTCCTTTTTGGCTCCGGCCTTCAACCACAAACAGACCGTGAATGAAGTGCGGGAAAGGGCCATGCGGACCATCGTGGGCATGAACGAAAGCATCCAGCAGTTCATTCCGGGGCAGGTGGCCAAGTACTCAGACGAGCACGAACCCAGGGCTTTCGGCGATAACATCCAGAAGTGGGGCACCAGCCTCATCCTCATCGAATCCGGGGGATATCAGGGCGACCCTGAGAAGCAGTACATCCGTCAGTTGAATTTTGCCGCTATCTTGGCCGCCCTGCAACTGATTGGGGAAGAAGGGTATAAGAAGCATCACGTAAAAGATTACTACAAGATCCCTGAGAACGAACGCTACCTGTATGACGTGGTCCTCCGGAAAGTGCGCTACCGCTCGCAAGGCCGCGACACCCTGCTGGACGTAGGCATCGTACGGAACGAGACCAGCAGCGCCAGAATCCCCCAAGGCTTTTACCACCGCAGCACCGTGGAAGAGATAGGCGACATGAGCGTGTTCTCGGGCTACGAGGAACTCAACGCAGAGGGCCTTTTCCTGGTGCCCGGCAAAGTCTACGATACCCCGCTGGCCAGCGCCCAGGACCTCACCCCAGAACGCACCCTGGAACTGCTTTCCGGCGGGTTCACCACCGTGAAGTTGGAGAATGTGCCTACTGAGTATAATCCCGTAGACCTGCCTTTGAATGTGGTAGCGCCATCAGGCAGAGTCAACCATGGGCTGGCATTGGACCGCGGAGCTAACTTTACGTTGCAGGACCAGGCCGGGCAAGTGCGGTACGCCATCGTGAACGGGTTCATCTATGATCTGAGCAAGGAGAAACCCGCCTTATTCCACGGCTTGGTTTTGTAGCAAAATCCCTGTTTCGGGGCTGCTTTCAAGAAAATGGCCCCGAAACTATTCTTAATCCAAAGTACATCTCCTTTTCAAACCATTTACAGCAATGGACGGAAATGCCATTATCTTAACAGACGGGCTACTGAAACAGTATCCTGCCAAAACCGCACATGGGCTCATCAGGGGCACCGAGCGGTTCAGAATCGTGGGTGTGATTGATGCCGAGTCGGCGGGGCAGGATGCCGGTGAGGTGGTAGACGGGAAAACACGCCATATCCCTATTTTTGCAGATTTAGCCCAATTTCTGGAAAACAGCCCTGAAACCGCTCAGTATTGCCTGGTGGGCATCGCCCCGAAGGGTGGGAAACTGCCGGCCAGCATGAAACAGACCATTATTGAGGCTATCCGGCAGAAGATGAACGTAGTGAGCGGCCTGCACGAATATCTGAGCGATATGCCCGATCTGGCGGCTCTGGCGAAGGAAAACGGCGTGCAGTTGATTGATGTGCGCAAGCCCAAACCCAAAAGCGAGCTACATTTCTGGACCGGCAGGATCAAAGGCATTCCGGCCCCACGCATTGCCGTGCTCGGCACCGATGTTCGGATGGGGAAACGCACCACCACCCGCTTGCTCACCCAGGCTGCCGAAGCCGCCGGCCTCAAAGCCCAGATGATCTTCACCGGCCAAACCGGTTGGATGCAAGGCCGAGGCACCGGCTTCATCCTGGATTCTACCTACAATGATTTTGTCTCTGGAGAACTGGAGCACGCCATTGTCTCTAGCTACGAACAGCACCAACCCGATGTCTTTTTCGTGGAAGGCCAGGCCGCGTTGCGCAACCCCAGCGGACCCTGCGGTTCTGAGTACCTGGTTTCTGGAAAGGTTAAATACGTAGTGCTCCAACACGCTCCTGCCCGTGTGTATTATGACGACAACGAGGAGTTGGGCTTTAAGATCCCGCCTTTGTCCACCGAAATCCAGTTGATAGAGCTGTATGGGGCCAAGGTGCTGGCCGTAACCCTGAACACGGCTGGCTTAACCCTGGAACAAGCCCGGCAGTACCAGAAACAATACCAGGAGGAGCTAAATCTACCCGTAATCCTTCCGCTGGAAGAAGGCGTGGCCCCCATCATCGGCCTGGTCAAACAAGTTCTGGAGCAAGAGAAAACCACCGTATGAAGATTAAGGAGATCCACGTCTGGAAAATCAATCTGGAGTTAACCCGTCCGTATACCATTGCCTTTAAAACCGTTTCGGCGGTAGAGAACGTGGTGGTGGAAATTGTCACTGAGAGTGGTTTGAGTGGTCTTGGGGCAGGAAATCCCAGTTCCGAAGTAGTAGGAGAGAAGCTGGCCGAGACCATGGCTGCCCTTCAACCAGAGAACCTGGAGTGGCTCATTGGACAGGACACCCGGAGCTTCCAAGCTATTTGCGCCGAACTGCCCCTGCGGCTGCCCGGTAACCCCGCCGCCCGTGCGGCCCTGGACATTGCCCTGCATGATGTCTTCTGCAAGTACCTGGAAGTTCCGTTAGTGACTTTCCTGGGGCAGCGCTTGGAAGCCTTGCCAACTTCCATCACCATCGGGATAAAATCGGTGGAAGAGACCTTGGCTGAGGCCGAGGAGTACGTGGGGCGTGGTTTTACGCACCTTAAAGTAAAAGTAGGCGAAACGGTTGAACGGGACCTTGAACGTCTGGTAAAGCTTCGGGAAACTTACGGAAACAAAATCAACCTCCGGATAGATGCGAACCAAGGCTGGACTTCCTATGATCTGGCCACGTTCTGTACCCAAGCCCAGCCCCTGGACATTGAATTGATTGAACAACCGCTGCCCGCCCCCATGATAGATGACCTGCGGGAACTGCCCGATGCCGTGAAAGACCTGGTGGCCGCTGATGAATCCCTTTTGTCGCCGCTGGATGCCTTTCACCTCGCCCAATCGCCGCGCGCCTGCGGGATCTACAACATCAAGCTGATGAAAAGCGGGGGTGTGTTTGCCGCCCGTCAGATTGCCACCATTGCGCAGCAAGCAGGCATAAACCTTATGTGGGGCTGTAACGACGAGAGCATCATCAGCATTTCCGCCGCCTTGCACGCCGCTTTCTCCTGCGCCAACACCCGCTACATTGACCTGGACGGCAGCTTGGATTTGGCCCGCGATGTGGTTTCCGGAGGGTTTGTGCTGGAAAACGGCGTCATGCGGCCCAATGGAAAACCTGGTCTGGGCGTGGATCGGATTTGAGTGGCTGAGTTATAGGCCTTATTAGCATGAAATGTCCTTAAAACAGCTTTTCCATTACCAATTTAAGGTTATTTTCTGGAAATCAGCCTTAAAAGGGAGATTCATCTTTCTATGAAGGCTGGTTGAAAGTAATCTAGTGTAGAAAGCCGACAAACTAAAACCGCAGATCTGGAAAAATGGACCTGCGGTTTTTATTTTTCGGCTGTGTATCTTTCGGACAGTTTTGCTTGAATTAGGGGCAGAGAAAAGCGGTGTCTCACCTCTTGACAGACTTCAAACCCTCATTCTGCCTATCATCCATTCACTCATTCATCTCGCATGATTTTAAATTACCTGTGGGCGGCGTTCTTCATCATCGCTTTCTGCATTGCTCTGTTCAAGCTTATCTTTTTTCAGGACGTAGAGGTTTTCCAGAAGCTGGTGGCCAGCACCTTTGACAGTGCCAAGACCGGTTTCGAGATATCGTTGGGGCTGACTGGCGTCATGACTTTGTGGCTTGGGCTCATGAAAGTGGGGGAGCGCGGCGGCATCATTGCTATTTTCGCGAAAGCGGTAGGTCCGTTTTTCAACCGGCTATTTCCCGAAGTTCCCAAAAACCACCCGGTGTTTGGGTCTATCCTGATGAACTTCTCGGCGAACATGCTGGGGTTGGACAATGCCGCCACGCCACTTGGTTTGAAAGCCATGAAAGAACTGCAGGAACTGAACCCCAGCGAAGACACCGCCTCTAATGCTCAGATCATGTTCCTGGTGCTCAATACCGCCGGGCTAACCTTAATCCCGATCAGCGTGTTGGTATTTAGGGCGCAAATGGGCTCTGTAGACCCGTCGGCTGTGTTCATTCCTATTCTGCTGGGTACTTTTTTCTCGCTCCTGGGCGGACTTCTGGCCGTAGCCATTTATCAGCGCATTAACCTCCTGGACAAAGTGGTCATCCTTTACCTGGGAACGCTGGGCCTCTTGATCGGTGGTTTGATCTACTATTTCAGCACCATTTCACAAGAGCAGATTGCCACCATCTCCTCAGTAGCCAGTAACATCATCTTGTTTTCAGTGATCATCTCTTTTATTGGGCTGGGGTTGGTGAGGAAAGTAAACGTGTACGAAGCCTTTATAGAGGGGGCGAAAGAAGGTTTTGGCGTGGCGGTTTCCATTATTCCGTATCTGGTTGCCATGTTGGTGGCCATTGGGGTTTTCCGGGCTTCAGGCGCTTTGGATATTCTGGTCCAGGGCATCGGGTCTTTGTTCAGCCTGATGGGCTTCAACACTGATTTTGTGCCTGCTTTGCCGGTGGCCTTGATGAAACCATTGAGCGGCAGCGGAGCCCGTGGCCTGATGGTGGATGCCATGAAAACTTACGGCGTTGATTCTTTCGTGGGGAACGTAGCAGCGGTGATCCAGGGATCAACGGAAACTACTTTCTACATTCTGGCCGTGTATTTCGGGTCGGTGGGAATCCGTAAAACCCGCTATGCCGTGGTGTGTGGCCTCATCGCCGATTTGATCGGGATTGTGGCGGCTATCTGGCTGGCCTACCTGTTCTTCCATTAACAGGCATTTATAAGGTCCTTTTAAAAAACTTAACTAAAACGCAGAGCCCCTGCAGGAACGTGATTTAGTTCTTGCAGGGGCTCTTTTATTTGAAGTAAGTTACATGTTGAGCAACTTGCTTTTGGGCCGTTTTTGGAAAAACTGCCCCAGAATAGAAAGCCAGAGGTTTATGGTTTCAACCTGATCCAGAGAGTCCTCAGTACACTGAGGTTGTTTTGGTTCAGTACTTCGGTCTCAATTTTTACGTTGGTGCCTACCGGTGCCTGAGGTACGGTATAAGTCACAATCAGGGTGTCAGTCCGGTCAGTTTGAGAGAAAGCCGGGACGTAGGGGTAGGTGGAAACCTTGGTACGGGTGCCGGCTCCTACGGTCTCGTAAACGTTAATCTCTTTCACCGGCGATTGGGAAAAGAACTGGAGTTCATACCTGATCTGCGTGCCAGCGGTATATTGAGAAGTGCTGGCGTTGTTGGAGGTAGAGATACTGGTATTGGTGCTGAGGTCGCGGAGGTCATTGGCACTCACCGGGGCGCTTCCTTTGCCCGTGGGCGTCGTGTTGTCTTTGATGAAGTCGGGTTCATCGTAGCAGGCCGTGAGCAAAAGAGTCCCAAAAGCCAGCAGGAAAGTATAGATAGAAAGTCTTTTCATTGGAGTAGATAGTTTACTGATTATAGATCCCACCACATTTTTTCGGCCAAACCTTTCGTCACCTTTGCCACTTCATCGGCGTTGCGGGCCGCCTCGGTTTCGGGATAGAGTACCCGCCGGATGAACTGACCACTCAAAGCCGGGTTATGCCCTTCTGGTAAGGCCATGCCTGGATAGATCTGCGGATCATAATCATACCGGCGCACATCCACCCAGGCTTCGGGGTTGAGGTATAGCGCAATCAGCTTCTCCTTCATGATCAGGGACAAGGTCAGGTTGGCGGCACCTACGGCAACCTGAGGGTGGCTGAGGTAAGAGGTGATATCCGCGGGTTGCACTCCTAGTTTTTCCATGTGAGCCCTGATTCCGGCCAGGTATGCCTGGTATGCTTCCTCAGTTGATCCCACCGAGGTGCGGGTGCCGCCATTGGCCAGGAACCGAGCCTCGGCCTCAATGAATTTCATCTCGCTGTAGGTCACCATGAGCAGGGGCGAAGTGGATTTGCCGTAGAAGGTGGCAGCCGTTATATCGGTATTACCTCCCGTGCCAGAACCGTTCCGGATACCCGAATAAGGATTGGTGCTGGTTCTCCGGTCTGCCATAAGCGGCATGCGGGGATCTACCAAACCAGGGTAGGTGTTGCCATTTTGGAGGTTGATAAGGGTTGCCGACGGAGCCACGATAAAGTTACCCGTGGTAATCCCGATGGCGATGTTCCGGTTCCAGGGGTTGATGTTGCGTTCCGAGTAAATCAACTGCATATCATCTGCGTTAGACGAAAAAGCTTGGGCAACATACCCCAGCGCGGCATTGGCAGCGGCAGTTCCCTGTCTTTCCACCAGGTGAATGGTGTAGCGGGCTTTCAGGGCATTGGCCGCTTTCCTCCATTTAGGAATGTCGCCAGCGTAGATGAAATCATCGGCCCCTGGTCGTTCCGCCGAAGTGGTTTTCTGGAGCTCTACCAAGGCATCGTCCAGTAACTGGTGGATGGTGGCGTAAATCTGTTCCTGTTGGTCGTAGGCTGGGGTAAAATCAGCGGAGCCCTGGAAGGCCTGAGAAAATGGAACCTCTCCCCAGGTGTCGGTGAGCAGACCCAGGTTCAATGCCTGCATGATTTTACCAACGCCTACATAATAGGGGGAACCCTGAGCGGTTGCTTGCTGCACCAGCAGATTGGCATTGGTCAGGTTGTTCAGGTACAAGAGGTTCCAGGCAAGGTTGGCACGTACGTCTATGTGCCGGTCGGCAATCTGAGGGCCAGCGGTGTAGGCACCCAGTTGTTGGGCAAACAAACTGGTGTACTGGCCCAGCTGGAAATGCGCATCGGCGGTAGAAACAATGAGGGGAGACAAAAGCGCCTCTGAACTGACCCTGGTGGCCCGGTTGGGATCATCGTTCACGTCCAGGAAAGAGTCGCAACCTGCCAATGGAAGCAGCGCCATCAACCCTACGGAAATATATTTTTTTGAAGTTTTCAGCATGGTCTTAGCAGATTAGAGGGTGACATTTAAACCGAACGTAAAGCTTCTGGTGGCCGGAATGCCATAGCCGGTGTATCCCAGGGCATTGCTGCCCGCCCCATAGTTGGGTGTTTCGGGGTCAAAGCCTTCATAGGGTGTAATCAGGAACAGGTTGTTGCCCGTCACACTGACCCGGGCGCTTTTGAAGGGTGTTCTGCCTACCAGGCTGGTGGGTAAGGTATAAGACAACTGCGCATTGCGTAATCTTACCCAGGAAGCGTCTTGCAGCAAAACATCCGAGGCATCATTGAAGCTGTTTCCGTTCCGGTAGAAGTTTTCGTCTAGGACAACGGGAACGGTATTGGGTTCACCGCTGGCGTTTACCCCGTTGAAGATGATTTCCTCGTACCGGTTCTCGGTCCTGATGTCAATCCCGTTCCTGATCCGGTTCCGCATGCTGACATCGTACACATCGCCCCCTTCCCGGATTTCCAGCAGCGCGGTTAAGCTCAGGCCTTTCCAGGTAATGGTGCTGGTGATGCCTCCCTGCCAATCTGGTAGGGCGTTGCCTACTTTCACGTAGGGAATGGTGGAAGTGATCGGTAATCCGTTCGGCCCGAGGGGTGCCAGAGTGGGGAGCCCATTTGCCCCTATGATCAAACGGCCCTGGTTGTCGCGCAAAAACGGACGGCCGTACAGATCTCCGGCCGAGCCGCCCACTACCAGTTTGTTGATGACCCGGTCGTCCTGGAAGATGATCTCCGGCACGGCTGGGGTAATGGAAATCACCTCGCTTTCGTTCGTTGACCAGTTCAGCACCAGATCCCAGGTGAAATCGTTTATTTTGAGGGGGGTGCCGGAGATGAGCAATTCTACCCCCGTATTCCGGATCTCGCCCGCATTGGTGACGTAATTCAAAACACCCGAGGTGACGCTGGTGGGCACCGGAATAATTTGGTCTTTACTGTTGGCCCGGTAGTAGGTGGCATCAAGGGTGAGGCGGCTCTGGAAGAAATGCAACTCCGTGCCGAACTCAACAGAAGTGGTTCTCTCTGGTTGCAGTTCAATGTCCCCGATGGTAGTGCTCACCGCAAATCCGTTTCTTCCCCCGAAAGGAAAATCGGCCGGAGAACCGTAATAGGTGCCTACCAGGTAAGGCCTGGTGTCTTTCCCTACCTGCGCCCAGGAAGCCCTGATCTTCCCGAAGTTGAAGATCCGGTTACTTGACAGCCCCAACGGTTCTGAGAAGATGAAGCTGGTACTTACCGAAGGATAGAAGAAAGACCGATTTTCAACGGGAAGGGTAGAGGTCCAGTCGTTACGGCCGGTGACGTTCAGGAAAAGGATGTTCTTGTAATCGGCTTTGGCATCGAAAAAGGCCCCGATCAAGCGTCGTTCCGAGATGTCGTTCCGGGTATAGAGGTTGGAGGTGTTGGAGATATGGTAGAAGAGCGGAATGGTGAACCGCTCGCCGCGGGTATTCAGGATGTCAGAAAACTGGCTTTCCACGCTGTTCCCCAGCATGATAGAAGTATTCATGACATCGGAAAAAGAGTGCTCGGCGGTAAGGAAGGCATTGGAGGTGATTTCACGGTAATTGACCCGCTCCTCAATGATGAAGCCCGCGGTTCCGGCGGCAATGTCAAGGGTGGGCGCTCCCTGGAAAATCGGGCCGGGTACCAGGCGGGTTCGGTTATCGCTGTACACATCGGCCCCGATCTTGTAGTTAAACCGCAGCCAGGGCAAAAAGTCGTAGCTGAAGCCTACGTTCCCCATCAGGCGGTTTACGTCATCTTTGAGGGTGCTGTGTTCTGCCAGGTAACGGGGATTGTCAATCACCCCGGGCGAGTACACCTTCATGGTGCCGTTGGGGTTGATGTAATCATTTACGTCAAAGGTGGTGGTATGGTAGTTCAGCGCCGACATGATGCCCTTGTCCCCGGAGGCGGCTTTATCCCCCCCAGATTGGGTGTAGCTCAAAGAACCGTTCACCGCGAATTTCTCAGAGAAGTTGATGTTGCCGCCCAGTTTTACCGTGGTGCGTTTCCAGTCTGAATTAGGAGAAATACCTTCCTGATTGAAATGGGAAGCCGAGGTGTGGAAGGTGGCTTTCTCGTTTCCGCCGGATACGCTGATGTTGTTGTCATAGCGGGTACCGGTCTGGAAAAAGTTCTTGAAGTTGTCAAAGAACGGGTCATCGGTGATGGGCGGGCCGAAGGTCTGGAAACGGTTGGGGGCACCGGAAGAAGTGTACCGGAGTCTTCCGCCCAGGCCTTCGCGGTACCTTTTCTGGTATTTGGGGGTCTTGTTGATGTTGTCAATCCCGAAGTTGGAGCTGAAGTTCACCATCGTGGCACCGGCTTTTCCTTTCTTGGTGGTAATGATGATGGCCCCGTTGGCCGCCCTGAGCCCGTACAACGCCGTAGCCGCGGCACCTTTCAAGACAGTCATGCTTTCCACGTCCTCGGGGTTGATGTCGGCGGCCCGGTTGGTGAACGCAAAGGATTGTTCGTTCCCGCCGGCTTCGGCAGTGGCCACGGTTCCCGCGCTAGGCAGTTGGTTTCCCGCCAAGGTTTCATTGCTGATGGGAATGCCGTCTATTACAAAAAGGGGCTGATTGTTCGCACTGGGCGAGAGGGAGTTGATGCCCCTGATCTGGATTCGGGACCCAGCCCCAGGCGTTCCCCCCGTACTTAATACCTGAACCCCGGCCACGCGCCCCTGCAAGGCATTCACTACGTTGGGGTTCTGGGTCTGGGTAATCTCCTCTGCGCCCACCTCCTGCACCGAATACCCCAGCGTTCTCTTTTCCTGCTCCCGCCCGAAGGCCGTCACCACCACTTCATTCAGTTGCTGGACATCGGGCACCAGGGAAACCGTAATAGAGGTTCTGCCGCTGATGGGTACGTCCTGTGAGGTGAACCCAATAAAAGAAACCACCAGGGTGGTGGCGGAAGCAGGGGCGTTTATGGCGTAATTTCCGGAAGCATCGGTGGTAGTGCCGCTGGTGGTGCCTTTTACCACCACACTGGCCCCCACCACCGGGGTTCCGTCTGTGGTAGAGACGACTCGCCCGGAGATTTGTCGGTCCTGGGCGGCCAGTTCTTCCATGCAGCTGAATGCACAAAAGAAAAAGAACAAGGAGTATAGTTTTTTCATGTGCGTTTGGATTAGTAATATGGAGAATGATTTTGCTTATAATTTAGAAAAATAGGCTTAAAATGCAATAGGTGATAAGGTTTAATTGCATCTAAGGTTATAGTGTATGTACATATAAATAAGCTACTTGCATGAATGATAGGTATCTTTTTTTCTCATTCTTGGATCTCGCTTAGAGTCTCGCTTTATTGGTATAGTTTTATTTTATGGCAGATGAATTTTTACTTAACCCAAATCTCCCCATCATTCGTCCAAACTGGGCTGGAAACCCGGTGCAGAACGGCCGTTTCTTGAACCAATTCAAGCAGGGAAACCAATCCATGCTGTTGGCCCTTCGTTGGAAACTGACCCGGAATACCCAAAGGCAGGAGAAGAAAGAAGATGCTTGGCTGCCCACCGTGGAAGACCCCAGGCCATTTCTTCAGGGGAAAGGGGAGGGGATGGTCTGGTTAGGCCATGCCACGTTTTTCATCCGGTTGGGGGGAATCACTTTTCTGACAGACCCGCTGTTTTACGGCGTATCCCTCCTGAAGCGGAAAGTGCCTTTTCCTGTAGAGCCAAGTGAATTGCCGCCAATTGATTACGTGCTGCTCTCCCATGGCCATTTTGACCATTGTGACAAAGCCAGCCTCAAAATGCTTCGGAAAACCCACACCTTCACGGTCCTCACTTCCCTTAAAATGAAGGACCTGATTCAGGGATGGTTGCCCGGAATCTCTATCCAGGAAGCGGGTTGGTACCAGGAGTTTTCCTTACCTCAGAATCAGCCTAAAGTGTTTTACCTGCCTTCTTTCCACTGGCACAAACGGGGCATGCAAGACAATAATCAGATTCTTTGGGGCAGTTTTATGGTGCAGGCACCCAACCACACGCTTTACTTCGGCGCCGATTCTGGCTATGACCACCATTATAAGGAAATCCAGAAGCTGTTCCCCCAGATTGATACCTGCTTGTTGGGGGTGGGTGCCTATAACCCGGCTTTCCTGATGCAGCAGAGCCACACCAATCCGGCCGAGGCGGTGCAGGCCTTCAAAGATCTTAAAGGGCGTACTTTGGTGCCCATGCATTACGGCACCTTCGATTTGTCTGATGAGCCGATCAGTGAACCGGTTCGTTGGCTGGAAAAGCTACAAGCTTCCGGCGAAATACCCGGGAAATTGAAGATTCTGAATATCGGGCAGACGCTTCTATTTTCCAACAAGGTCTGAAGCCGAGTTCAAAGGATAATTGCTTAAGCTTGTTTTGATGAACAGAAGGTTAGCAAAGAATGCCACTTTCTTTTAGGCTTCTTTTTCTGAAAAGAGGCTTAAAAGACAATTGAGTTTTCTACAGCGGGTGGTTTTGTGGAGGGTTCTTGCGGGAAGAGTATCTGTTGAGCTGCTTTCCCCGTAATTAAGGGAAACGAGTTTTTCACCTAAGCTGAACTGATATGGAGAATGAGAAAAATAAGAACCTGGACAATAACCAAAATACAGTGAGTAATCAAGCAGAGGCTGGCCGTGTTCCAGAGGCAGTGGGCAAACTTCCCCTACCCACCGATGTCAACGATGATCCAAGTTACATCAAAGACAGTCCCGGGGTTATCCCTAGTGCCAGTGGTCGCAGAGGCAATATCAGCTCTGAGGATGGCGGAGATGTAGAAGGAAGCTCCACCGGAAGCCACTAAGTATTTTTCCTTTTAAAAGAAATGGCCCCGCCTGGTATTCAGGCGGGGCCATTTCTTTACAGGTTAGTTTTGGGCCTGTTTGTCATAATTGAGCTTAAAACGGGTCAAGTCGGGAAGGTGCTTTCGCTTGCGTTGCCGTTCATATTGGTACACCACCTGACCTAAATCACGCAGGAACGGAAACCCGATGGTGTCATACTCATATACGCCGTCGTTATAGATTCCGTCTTCGTTCACGTGCACGGTGGCGGTGAGCATGAATTCGACCTTGTTTTCGAAATCCACGAGGTAAGCGTTATCTGTCAGGAAGCCAAAGGACTGTCCTATTTTGTTGAAGATCCGGATGTTTTCCGGTACTCTCTCCGTTCGGGTAGGTCCGCCGTAGAACAGGTACTTTACAAAGGCATCTGGGTATTCTTTTTCGTCGTAGGCTGGGTAAGTTGTCTCGCGCGGAAGTTGGGACATGTACTGGTACAGGAACCGGTTATCCTCGGGAGTAAGGTTGAACCGGTTTTGAGCTGGTACGGCCTCGGGGAAGAGCAGCGCCTTCAGCATGAGGTGCTGGTCTTCCAGGGCGAAGGTATTGGAAAAGGCAAAATCGCGCGGCTCCATCACCAGTTTGTCGTCATTGGTCATGTTGCCCTTGCCCATCAGAATAGGGGTTGGATTCTTGTAACTTTTTCCGCTTTTCACCAGACCCTGCTGGTACACCACTTTGCCATCTTTCAGAAACCTCACGGGGTTGGTGTACTGGTCCAGTTCAATGGGCAGAAACCGGGATAACCTAATTGGCAGCCGGATGCTTTTGTAGCCTTTGGCTTTGAGGTCTTCGTTCAGGGGTTCCTGCCCGATGAATTCATACAGGCGGTTGTAGGCGTCATTGTCGCTGGTGACCAAGATCTTCTTTATATAATGCGCTATCGAAGGAAAACCGTTGGCCGAAGTAGAATCTTGCAACACCTTGGTTTGCCCGGTGAAGGCACTGTCGGTGAGCATGGTGGTTTCTTTGGTGAGGCCCGCTACTTTTAAAGAATTGATTTTCTCCAGCGCCATCAACGAGGCGGGCAGTTTCACAGTACTGGCCGGGTTGAAATACTCGTTTGCGTTGACCCGGTAGCGGTACGTCTTAAAGGAAGGAGTGTTGTTCTTGTCGCGGTCTATCTGGGTGTACAGAATCTGGATTCGGTATTTCTCAGGCTGCTCCAGCAGGGTTTTGAATTTGTCGGGGTGCTTCTCCAGAAGCTGAGAAAGGAATTTATCGGTTTTAACTTGTGCCGAGGCGAGGGTGGTGCCCAGCAGCAGCAGGCCCAACCCCAGGAAAGACATTTTCATAGCGAGAAGGAGATATGTAGACGATTGAAGCCGAATATGCGTAGAAATTTACAACTTCGGCCCCAAACAAAAGTAGCATGCAGAACCCGTTTCAGGAAGGAGATACCAAACAATACCAGAAATTCATCACCGAGGCAGATTATGCCCAATTTGAGGCAGGTTTGGTGCACCCGGTCTGCTCCACTTTTTCGCTGGCACAAGCCATGGAATGGGCTTCCCGGTTGTTTGTGCTGGAAATGAAGGAGATTGATGAGGAAGGAATAGGCACTATGGTGCATATTGAGCACCATAGCCCAGCCTTTGCCGGAGAAACCCTGCAGGTAGAGGCCACCTTCAAGACTCTGCACCAGAACGAACTACGCTGCGCCATTACCGTAAAGGCAGGCCAGCGGTTGGTGGCCACAGGGCAAACCGGCCAAAAAATTTTGAAAAAAGAGAAGATCCACCGACTTTTGACGAACAGTAGAAACTAAATGGCGAAATCGAAAGAGAAAGACAGGCTGCAGAAATCGGTACACATCTCCAACCGACGGGCCTCCTATGAGTACCAGTTTCTAGACAAATATACCGCCGGCATGATGCTGCGCGGCACCGAGATCAAATCCATAAGGGAAGGCAAAGTAAACCTCTCAGACGGGTACTGTACCTTCCACGGAAACGAGCTGTTCCTACACCAGGTCACCATCTCCAAATACACCGAAGGGACTCATTACAACCACGAGCCCACCCGTGACCGCAAGCTGCTTTTAAACAAACGCGAATTGAAACAACTGAAGGAGGGAGCCCAGGAGCAGGGCGTCACCATCATTCCTACCCGCCTGTTTATCTCAGACCGCGGATTTGCCAAAGTAGAGATCGCCCTGGCCAAAGGAAAGAAACTCTTTGACAAACGCGAAGACATCAAAGAACGCGACGTCAAGCGCGAGATGGCCCGGGAACGCTTTTAACTTGTTTGAAGCCTATTTTGCCTAAAATGGCCCCAAAATAGGAGCTGGTTCTGCCCTTTGAAATTCAACAGGCCTTACGCACCGCCACCCATTCTTTCAACCACTCATTCACTCATTACTTTGAATTTCGGAATTTGCAAATTGAGTCTGGTGCCGGTGCGCCGAGAGCCCTCTGACAGAAGCGAACAGATTACCCAATTGGTTTTTGGCGAGTGCTATGAAGTTCTGCTGACGCAGGAGAAATGGATTCAGGTCAAAAACGCCGCCGATGATTACGAAGGCTGGATCGATTTCAAGCAGCATTATCCGGTTTCTGACGCGTATTTCCAGGAGTGGCGCCAAACCAAACATGCCCGGTCCATGGACTTGGTGCAGACGGTGAGCGGAGACCAGGCCGTTACGCCCATTGGCTTGGGCAGTGTGTTGCCTTTCTTTGACGGCATGAGCATTCGGGTAGGAGAGGAGCGCATGCTCTACAACGGTCGGGCCTCCAACCCAACACTGCCTTACCGCGAGAATTTCCTGCAGAAGATCGCCTTGCAGTTCATGCGGGCGCCTTATCTATGGGGCGGGAAATCCATTTTCGGGATTGATTGTTCAGGGTTTGTGCAGCAGGTGTACGGCGTCTGTGGCCATCAACTCCGCCGTGATGCCTACCAGCAGGTGGTGCACGGACAGGAAGTTCATTTCGTGACCCAAACCCGCCCCGGCGATGTAGCTTTCTTTGATAACGAGGAAGGTAGAATCATTCACGTAGGCATTGTGCTGGAAGACCAAAAGATCATCCATGCCTCGGGCGAGGTGCGCATAGACCAGCTAGACCACCACGGCATCTACAACCGCGAGCGGAAACGCTATTCCCACAAACTTCGCATCATCAAACGTATCCTGCCAGACTAAATTCCTGAAACACGAAGCCCTGAAAATCAGTTAGTAAAATCTGTTGTAAGATATTTTTACGTAACTTACGAGAAGGATCTACTGAGCAGGTTTTCGTATGAATGATAAGGTACTTTTACTTAATCAAGATTACTCCGCTATAGCCACGTGCAGCCTGCACAAGGCTTTCATCTTGATTTATCTCCAGAAAGCAGAACTCATCGCGGAAGACAAGTTGAATGTATTGCGCACGGTTCGGCAGGCCTACCCGCGTCCGCTGGTGATCCGGTTGCACCGCTACGTACGCGTGCCTTACAAAGGTATTTCCCTTACGCGGCAGAACATCATGCGCCGTGATCGTAATCAGTGCCAGTACTGCGGCTCCACCAGAAACCTCACCCTGGACCACATGGTGCCCCGTTCCCGCGGGGGCGAAAGCACCTGGTACAACCTTATTACCGCCTGCGCCCGCTGCAATTCCAAGAAAGGTGACCGAACTCCCGAGGAAGTTTCCATGAAATTAAGCCGGAAACCCTATAAACCGTCTTTGGTGTCATTCCTTCGGGAAAGCATTCAGGATACCGACCACGTCTGGATTCCTTTCCTCGCCGAGCGCGCCAGAGCCTAGATTGACTAACCTTCCTTTATGTATAAACCTTTTCTATTAAGCTTATTGTTGGCAGCTTCGCTGCCTTTTGGTGTAGAAGCGCAAGACCTTCCTGCGAAAAGAAAAACCACGAATGTGGGAGTGAGTCCACAGATTCTGCTACTCTACTTATTGAAAACTGATTCGGGCAATGTGCCTCTAACTTCCGCTGACATCCAAGCTATGGATAAGGAATGGATTGAATCTATTGTCGTGTCTAAGGATGAAAAGACGAAGAAAGAATTTGGACCGAAGGCCAAAGATGGGGTTATAATAATTGAGTTAAAGCCAGAGCAGGAGCGCGCTTTTCTTCAAACCTTGAAAAGTCCTGATCGTGCTTCTGCAGAGAAGAGGAAACCAGTTACCATTCGGTTAGACGATAGGCCAATTTCTGAGCGTTCCTTTCCCGAGCCTTTGTACTTTATCTTAACCAATACCGGAGAAGTAGCCCTGAAAAAAGAAGATGTCTCCAGCCTTAATCCAGAATGGATCAAATCCATCAATGTTCTGAAGGGGGCAGAGGCGGAGAAACGATTTAAAGAGCAGGGAAAAAATGGAGTCATTTTGATCACCCTCAATCCAGAGAAAGAGCAGGAAGTCCTTCGCCTGCTCAAAAACAACTAAGGTAATCACCATTAAGCTTGATGCCGTTTCTAGGTTGTTTTCTGGAAAACAAGCCTTAAACAAGGTTGTTTTCCTCTACTTATTGGGTGAGCGCTTCTGCGATATTCCTTTCCAGATTTAGCTTACTTCTTTGCTATAACCGTTTCAAGCCTTCTTTTCTGGAAATAGGCCTGAAACGGTTTTCCTTTTATAGCTATTTATCAAAGTACTTGATAGCCAAAGAGATTTACAGATGTGTGGGCAGAAATCTTGGATAGCGGAACAGGTTTTTGTACCTTCGCGCCGCGTTCAAGGTGAATGCCCCGGGTTCCGCGTTGGAAAACGGGTATGTAAAAGAAGCTACGGAGAGGTAAGTGGTTCTGTGTCTAGCCGTTATTTTTTGTGAACCAACATAGCAATATGGCAAATGTAGATGATTTTAACTGGGACCAGTTTGAGTCTCAGGGTTTCGGTGGAAGCTACTCTGCTGCGCAGAGAGCCGAACTGGAGCAAATGTACGCCGACACCCTGAACACTGTTCAGGAAGAGGAAGTGATCAAAGGTACTGTTGTTGGTATCACAGATCGCGATGTGATCTTGAACATCGGATTCAAATCTGATGGTTTGGTGCCTGTTTCAGAATTCCGTGACATGCCGGACCTGAAAATTGGTGATGAGGTAGAGGTTTTCATCGAAGACCAGGAAGACCCTAACGGTCAGTTGATCCTGTCTCGTAAGAAAGCGAAAATCGTGAAAGCGTGGGAAATGATCTACGGCGCTTTGGAGAACGACACTGTATTGGAAGGTGTAGTGAAACGCAGAACCAAAGGTGGTCTGATCACAGACCTTTACGGTGTAGAAGCCTTCTTACCAGGTTCTCAAATTGACGTGAAACCTATCCGTGATTTCGACATTTATGTTGGTCGTAAGATGGAAGTGAAAGTGGTGAAAATCAACGCCGCTTTTGATAACGTAGTAGTATCGCACAAAGTCCTGATCGAGAAAGATCTTGAGCAGCAACGCGCCGCTATCCTGAACAACCTGGAAAAAGGTCAGGTTCTGGAAGGTGTAATCAAAAACATGACCAACTTCGGTGTGTTCATCGACCTTGGTGGTGTAGATGGTCTGTTGCACATCACCGATATCTCATGGGGACGCATCAACCACCCGCAAGAGGTGTTGGAGCTAGACCAGAAAGTAAACGTGGTAGTGTTAGATTTCGACGACGACAAGAAACGTATTTCTTTGGGCATGAAGCAGCTGACTGCTCACCCTTGGGATGCTCTTCCTGCCGAAGTGGAAGTTGGCTCACGGGTGAAAGGCAAAATCGTGAACGTAGCAGATTACGGTGCGTTCTTAGAACTGATGCCAGGCGTAGAAGGCTTGATCCACGTGTCAGAAATGTCATGGTCTCAGCACCTGCGCAACCCACAAGACTTCATCAAACAAGGTGACGAGATTGAGGCCGTTGTGTTGACGATGGACCGTAACGACCGCAAAATGTCTCTGGGCATTAAGCAACTGACCGAAGATCCTTGGACCAAAGAAGATGTATTGACCAAATACGCCGTTGGAACTAAGCACACAGGTGTGGTTAGAAACCTGACTAACTTTGGTCTGTTCATTGAGCTGGAAGAAGGCGTAGACGGTCTGGTTCACGTTTCTGACTTGTCTTGGACTAAGAAAATTAAGCACCCATCTGAGTTCGTGAAAGTTGGTGACAGATTAGACGTGGTGGTTCTGGAGCTTGATGCTGCTGCCCGTCGTCTGGCACTTGGTCACAAACAACTGGAAGAAAACCCTTGGGATACTTTCGCTACCGTATTCAACGTAGGTTCAGTACACAGAGCTACCGTGTTGGAGAAATCTGACCGTGGTGCTACCCTGGAGCTGCCTTACGGTATTGAAGGATTCTCTTTCCCTAAAGGTCTTACCAAAGAAGATGGTACCAGCGTAGAAGCCGGTGAGCAAGTAGAATTCAAAGTTACTGAGTTCTCTAAAGACGATCGTAAGATCATCTTGTCGCACACTGCCATCCACACTGCTCAGCCAGAAGACGCCAAGCGTAAGAAATTTGAGAAGAAAGATGCTCCTGCCGCTGCCGGTGCGCCTAAAGCTGCCGCTGCTCCGGCTGCCCCTAAGAAAGACGAAGTTCGTTCTACCTTAGGTGACCTGGATGCCCTTTCTGCCTTGAAAGACCAAATGATGGAAAGCGAGAAGGAAGCTGGTGAGAAGAAATTAGCCGCGGCTGCCCAAGCCCGTGCTGACAAATCTACCGGCTCTGCAGACGCTGACTCAGCAGAATCAGCTGAATAATTTTTAGGTAGGTAACTGCCTGATAACCAGAAAGAGCCTCTGAAAAGAGGCTCTTTTTTTATGTTCCTTTTGAAAAAACTGCTTCAAAATTGGGATAGTAATAGTTCCTGCCTATATTTGCACACCAAAACACGGTAACGTGGCCGAGTGGCTAGGCAGAGCTCTGCAAAAGCTCGTACAGCGGTTCGAATCCGCTCGTTACCTCCTCTGAAAAAAGCCTGCTTTCATTAAGCAGGCTTTTTTGTTTTCAGTCCATTATTCATTTCCTATTCCGGCCAGCCTTATTCAAATTCCTTTCTGTTTCCTTCTGCCTACACTAAGCATTTAAAAGGTAGAAAGGCTTGGTTTATCTTCCCTTTAATTCCCTTTTCTATTTTAGGTTTAATCTTTTATTTTTTATTTAATTGTTCTTTAAGTAGTTATAAATAACTGTTAAATAAATGTGCAATTCCCTTGACGTCTTTCTTCTCCGGAACGGGTTTATTCCTCTGGCAACTTCAGGTAAATAAAACAGCTAAAGCTTTTTTATTATGTAATAGAGGCCTAAGGGGGGTAAAATCAATTATTAGTAATTTGAGAAAAAAGATTGGTCCTCAGTATACGGTATTGCCCATTTTTCAATCAAGTTCGTATAAAATAGGAGATATTTAAATTATGGGGCTTTTTCAACAAGGTTGCCTAGTAGTTCACGCATCTCTGCTTCGGTAATTCCTGAATATTTTAATTGCATAATCTTTTGCCTTCATTATGCGTATGCGCAGACATCTGTCAGAAGCATATACGAGAAGGTCATTTTTCATTTTCAGGTAAATAGAGTGTAATACCTTTGCTTTTAAAAAATGTAAGCGGCTTCCAGATGATTTTGACTTTCAGGATTTGAAAGATTATGAGCAAAAAAGAGCCAGAAAAAAAAGAGACAAACCAACCCGTTGTAAGAGAAGCAATTGAGAGTAAAATCCCGAAGGGAACATTAATTGCTATTGGGGGCGCAGAAAACAAAGGGGATGACCCAGAAGCGGATTCCTCTGATTCTGAAAACCTTAATTTCGAAAAGACTGAGATTCTGTCCAGGTTTGTAGAAGAGTTGAAGGGGAGCAATCCACTTGTCCTTGTAATCCCTACCGCATCTTCCTTGCCCGAGGAAGTAGGGGCCTCATATATAGAGGTGTTTAAGACCTTGAAGGTAAAAAAGGTAGAAGTACTGGATATCCGCAACCGGGAAGATACCTGCAAGGAAGAGTATTTGGACTTGGTCAAAAAAGCGGCGGGTATTTTGTTTACCGGCGGCGACCAGTTAAAACTTACTTCTATTCTGGGAGGTACTGAGCTCATGCGGCTCATCAAGGAACGGTATTATAAAGAAACCCTTGTAGTGGCAGGAACCAGCGCGGGAGCCGCAGCCATGTCTACTCAGATGATCTATCAGGGAATGAACGGCGCAGGCTTCATCAAGGGCTCTGTGAGTATTACCGCTGGGCTTGAATTATTGAATGATGTCGCGATTGATACCCATTTTATCAAACGGGGCCGTATAGTACGTATGGCGCAGATGCTAGCCACCAACCCAACTTTTATAGGGGTGGGGCTGGAGGAAGACACCGGCATTGTCGTAAAAGGAGGAAATCAGATAGAAGTGATAGGAAGTGGCCTGGTAGTCTTGGTAGACGGCCGGAAAAGCACGCGTACCAACATTTATGAGGTGGAGGAAGGTGTTCCTGTCACCATAAGAGACCTTACGGTGCATCTCCTGGGAAAGGGAGATACGTACACGTTGGAGATTTTTTAAATAGTCTGAATACCGGCATCTATACTAGATTAAACAATCTATGAAAATCGCAGAAATACGCATCATGCGTGGGCCAAACTATTGGTCTGTGAAACACCCCAAAATTGTAGTACTCAAACTGGACATGGAAGACTTTGCGGGTGTGCTCACCACAGACATTCCAGATTTTGCGCAAAGGTTGGAAACCATGTTCCCCGGAATGATGGAACACCGGAGCACCGAAGGCCAGGAGGGGGGCTATCTTAGAAGAGTAAGAGAAGAAGGAGTACCCTTGAGCAACGTGGTAGAACATGTGGCCCTGGAACTACAGACCCTGGGCGGGATGAATTCAGGATTCGGACGTACGTACCCGGCACCACAACCCGGTTTTGAGTACGTAGTATTTTCTTACCAAGAAGAGAAAGCCGGAGAGTATGCTGCTTACGCGGCCTGCCGGGTCGTTACCGCACTGATAAACAACCAACCCTATGACATTGGACCAGACGTAGAAGAATTGCATGAGATTCGGGAAGATGAACACATTGGTCCAAGCACCTACTCCATCGTGTCTGAAGCAGTGGCCCGGGGCATTCCTTACATCCGCCTGAACAAGAACTCACTAATCCAGTTGGGGTACGGAGTCCACCAGAAACGTATCCAGGCCACCATGACCTGCCGTACCGCTTCCTTTGCCGTGGAGATTGCTGGTGACAAAAGCGCTACCAAAGACATGCTCTATGAGGCTGGGGTACCGGTACCCAAAGGCGAGATCGTGTATACCTTAGAAGAACTGAAAGAAGCAGTAGACTACCTCGGTTATCCCATCGTGACAAAGCCTCTGGACGGAAACCATGGGAAAGGGGCCGGAATCAATATCAAGAACTGGGAAGAGGCCGTAGCCGGGTTTGAAGTGGCTCTGAAATATTGCAAAGCTGATAAAGCCGTGATTGTAGAGCAGTTCATCCAAGGGTATGACTTTCGGTTACTGGTGGTCAACAAAAAATTTATTGCCGCTGCTAAACGCACCCCCGCCATGGTGGTGGGAGACGGCGTTTCCACGGTGCAGCAACTGATTGACAAAGTAAATGCAGATCCGCGCCGGGGTGTTGGCCACGAAAAGGAACTCACCAAGATTACCGTAGACAAAGACACCCAGGGAATACTGGATAGTAAAGGGTATACCTTGAATACTGTCATTGCCGATGGAGAAACGCTTTACCTCAAAAGCACCGCAAACCTGTCTACGGGTGGTACCGCCACTGACGTCACTGATCTCATAGACCCCTACAATGTGCTGATGGCTGAGCGGATTGCCGGTACCATTGGCCTGGACATCTGCGGAATTGATGTAGTTACCTCTGACATTGCCATTCCGTTGCCTGAGGCAAGAGGGGCCGTGATTGAGGTAAACGCCGCTCCCGGATTCCGGATGCACGTAGCGCCCACTGAAGGTCTGCCCCGCAACGTAGCCGACCCAGTGATTGAGATGTTGTTCCCGGACAATTGCCCGTCACGTATTCCCATTATTGCCATAACCGGTACCAACGGCAAGACCACTACAACTCGCTTGATCGCGCACATGGTGAAATCCTGCGGATATCAGGTGGGCTTCACCACTACAGACGGCATCTACATCCAGGACAAATTGCTGGAAAAAGGCGATACTACCGGTGCTAAAAGCGCTGAGTTCGTCTTGCGGGATCCTACCGTGAACTTTGCCGTGCTGGAATGCGCCCGTGGCGGGATGCTTCGCTCAGGTTTAGGATTTCAGCAATGTGACATCGGGATCGTGACGAACGTGGCCGAAGACCACATGGGCCTCCGCGACATCTATACCCTGGAAGACATGGCACGGGTAAAAGCCGTGGTCCCCAAAAGCGTGAGTAAAGACGGGTATGCCATTCTGAACGCCGACGATGACAATGTCTACAAAATGGCCAAAGAAGTAGAGTGCAAGGTGGCGTTCTTCAGCATGGACGAAAACAATCCGCGTATCCTGAAGCACGTGGCTCAGGGAGGTTTGGCGGCAGTTTTTGAAAACGGCTTCATTTCCATCTTCAAGAACACTTACAAAATTAGGGTAGACCGCGTAGCCGATATTCCGCTTACTTTTGGCGGCCGTGCCAAGTTCAACATCGAAAACGTGTTGGCCGCTACCCTGGCGGGGTATATCTCCCGATTTGAGATTTCCGAGATTAAAACCGCCTTGCGCACCTTCGTGCCATCGGCTTCCAAAACCCCGGGCAGAATGAACCTCTTCAAATTCCCTACCTTCGAGGTTTTGGTGGATTATGCCCACAACCCTGCCGGCATGAAGGGGATCGCTGATTTCCTACAGAACGTGGATGCCCGTAAACGTGTGGGCGTGGTAGCCGGCGTGGGTGACCGTCGGGACGAAGACATGGTGGAACTTGGCAAGATGGCAGCCCAGATGTTTGATGAAGTCATCATTCGCTCAGACCGTGACCTGCGGGGCCGCACCGCCGAAGAGATCAACCGGAACGTCATTGACGGCATTCTGCAAGTTGATCCGCATAAACCCTTCAAGGTAATTGAGCAGGAAATGGTAGCCATCGCCTATGCCCTGGAACATGCCGAGCGTAATTCCTTTATTACCATCTTCTCCGAAGACATTCCGGAGGCTATCAAGATGATCGAGAACTTCAAGGTGATTCAGGATAGACGCGTCATGGTTGACTAGAGTAATGAGAGAATGAATGAATGAATGAATGAATGAATGATGGAGTGAATGAGAAAGGAGAGGGAAGAACCGAAAAATGTTTTTTGCCTTCTTTTCTGAACACAGCCTTAAAACAGGGACTAAGAGCCTTTTTGTATTTCTATCATTCCTTCATTCTCTAATTCCTTCATTCTCTCAACCATTCAATCACTCTCTAAAAAAAGAGCCCCGAAACGCTGGTACGTTTCGGGGCTCTTTTTTGAAATAAGTAAGTAAAACTGTTACTTCAAGGTGAAGGAGGTGGTTCCGATCAAATAGCCGTCTGAGTAGATCTCAATAAGGTGTTTTCCGGTTTTGTAGGGAGTTCCTTTGGAGTAGATGAAGGAAACCTGTTGCTGGGTGTTGTCAAAAACGATGTCGCGTTTGGCGGTGTAGAACTGCTCTTTGCCTTCAAACTCAAACGTTCCCGAGCCGGTAGCCAGGTTGTAGAGCGCTGAACCGTCTGGCTCAATGAGGCGCATCAGAATCTCTTTGTTTTCCTTAGGCGCTACCTCGTTTTTGCCTAACCGGAAGGAAAGCTTGATACGGTCTACGCGTTTTGCTTTGTACTCTTCCTCGGTGTCTTCTTTTTCTTTGCCTTTGGCGTTGATGACGCTTACCACAATGTTCTGGGCTTCCAGTTTAGAGGCCAGGCTCACTTTTTCTTCCAGGGCTTTCTTGTCAGTTGAAAGGGTGGTGATAGAGTCTGCAAGTTTGTTTTGGGTGGTTTTCAGGCCTTTTACCTCGGTGAAGAGCTCTTCGTTATCGGTTTGCAGTTTGGCTACTTCTTCGTCTTTTTTCTTAAGTGCCTGCTCAAGGTTCTGGGCTTTCATCTGGAAACGTTTCTGATCAGCAACGGTAAACGAGCTGTTCCGGAAGGAGCGGAGTTGGGCCAGGTCGGCGTTAATGGCGGCAATTCTGGATTCCAGTGAGTCGTTGGTCAGGCCCATGGCGCTCAGATCAGCGCTTTGCTTCTCATAATCTGCTTTCAGAGTTTCGTAAACCTTGATCTGGTTCTCAAGCTCGGTATTCTTTACCTTGATGATTTCCTTCTGTTCCTCGTTCTCCTGCGTTTTCTGTTGCTGCATGTAAATAAGGATACCGTTGATGCTGAGCAGCACAATGATGAGGCCTACTACCAACAATTTGCGGTTACTATCCTTTTCGGGTGTTTCAGTCGACATAGCGGATCAGGGTGGTTTAGAGTTTTTTGGGTATTCCCTATTTGTACAAAAATACGTTTCTATCTATCCTTTGCAAATAAGAGGTTAAAATACTTACTTCCGGGCATGCGTGAAAAAGACAATTTAGACCAGGAGTATTGGGAGCAAAGGTATCGGCAAAATCGCACGGAGTGGGATGTTGGATCAATCACCCCTCCATTAAAATCCTATATTGACCAATTAAGCGAGAAGAGCCTGCAGATTCTTCTACCGGGCGGCGGCAACGGGTACGAGGCAGAGTACCTGCACCAGAAGGGCTTTTCCCAAGTCTTTCTGTTAGACTTCGCCCAAGCCCCCTTGCTGAATTTTAGGGAGCGGGTTCCGTCTTTTCCAGAGGGCCACTTACTGCAGCAGGATTTCTTTACTTTAACGCCCGGCCTGTATGATCTGGTATTGGAGCAAACGTTCTTTTGCGCCTTGCCCAGGGAATTTCGCACCCATTACGCGCGTCAGGTGTTTGACATCCTAAAGCCGGGAGGGAAGTTGGTTGGTGTCCTGTTTTCAGAGGAGTTTGAGAAGGAAGGCCCGCCTTTTGGTGGAACGGCTTTAGAATACCAGGCCTACTTTGAACCGTACTTCCGGTTCATCCGGTTTGAGCCTTGCCAGAATTCAGTGAAGCCCCGGCAGGGAAGGGAGTTGTTCATTGAACTGCAACGCCGCGACCGGCCGCAGTTTATCGCGTAGAATTCTGTACTTTTGGCATCATAAATGAATCTGGTACAGCCATAAGCTTTTTAAGCAAACTATGACTTTCGGGTAAGAACCCTTTCAATGCCGTTTTGCCAAAAACGCCTTAAAAAGGGGAACGCCTTACGTAACTGTAATAAAAGCGAATTCAGCTGTACCAGAAAGTAGACAAAAACCATTATCTAATTAGAGAAAGCATATGTTAATCAATATTCCCAAGCTTCAGCATACGGCATCGGGTAACTTCTTTTTGATGGCGGGTCCTTGCGCCATAGAAGGAGAGGAGATGGCCATGGGCATTGCCGAAGAACTCGTCCGGATTTCTGACCGCCTGCAGATTCCCCTTATCTTTAAAGGATCTTACCGCAAAGCCAACCGCTCCAGAAAAGACTCTTTCACCGGCATCGGAGACGAGAAAGCACTTAAGATTCTAGCGAAAGTAAGCGAGACCTTCGTGGTGCCAACCGTCACCGATATCCATGAAACCCATGAAGCGGCCATGGCTGCCGAGTACGTAGACGTGTTGCAGATTCCGGCTTTCCTGTGCCGCCAAACCGATCTGTTGATTGCCGCAGCCCAAACCAGCAAGGTGGTGAACATTAAGAAAGGTCAGTTCCTGTCTGGTGAGTCCATGAAGTTTGCCGTGGAGAAAATTAAAGAATCTGGTAACGACAACGTGATTCTGACCGATCGGGGAAACTCCTTCGGGTATTCAGACCTTGTGGTAGATTTCCGGAACATCACTGTGATGCGCGAAAATCAGGTGCCGGTAGTGATGGACGTGACGCATTCGCTTCAGCAACCGAACCAATCATCTGGAGTGACCGGCGGAAGACCAGCCTTGATCGAGACCATCGCCAAAGCGGCCATTGCAGTGGGAGCCGATGGCTTGTTCATTGAAACGCACCCAGACCCCTTAACGGCCCGTTCAGACGGTGCTAACATGTTGCCGTTAGCGCAGCTGGAAGGTCTGATGAGACGCCTGATCAGAATCAGGGAAGCCATCCGCTTCGAATAATAAAATCTGCTTTGGGCCTGTTTTAAGTAAATCAGGCCCAAAGCAGATTTTTATAAAAAAACTCTTAGAACCTTAAGGTGAAATGCTGCTTGGGCTGATTCGTCCGGAAGAAGACCAGGCCCATGTAGAAAAGATCAACCGTAAGCAGTACCCGCGGGTGCTGCTTTATTTTTTGCCAGGCTTTGGCCATCTCCCCCGACCAGTAAATGTCATCCAGAATGAAGACGCTGCCTTCGTGTGCCTTGGTGAGGCATTCCTCAAAGTACCGCAGGGTGGGCTCGTAGCGGTGGTTTCCGTCAAAGAACACGAGGTCTACTTTCTCCAGCCGGTTCAAGGTCTGGCCTAGGGTTTGGTCCAGGTTACCTTCTACCAGTTGTATTTTACCCAACCCTAATTTCTGGAAGTTCTTTCGGGCTTGTGCTGCAATGGCGGGGCAACCCTCAAAGGTGTACAGATCGGCGGTTTTGCGGGCTAATCCTAGATAACTGGTAGTTAAGCCTAAAGAGGTGCCCAGTTCTAAAATGGTGGCGGGTTTGAAATGGTTGGCTAGCCTGAACAGCAATTGGCCTAACCGGGCTGGTTTGGCAGCCGTGCGGGCGATGTCAGAAATCTTGCGCTGGCGGGTGGCACCCGAATGGGAACCTGCCCCGAAGTCAGTGACCTCCAGAACCGTGTGGTCTTGCAACAACTCTTCCCGTAAGGCTTCCACGGCATCATAGGCCGGGAAATGGCCTTCGTGATGGATGATGTGGCAATAGAGATTGAATACGAAAGGGGAGTGCAAACCATGCGCATTCCCTGAACGCCACCAAAAGGAGGCGTACCTGTAGATCATGGCGGCGTGCTGCAAACCAGAAGCGGGATTAGTTTAGTTTATAAGGAATAATGAGCGTGAATTCGGGGATGGTCACGTAGAACTGACGGCCGTCTACCAGACGCTCCATCAGAAAGGTACCGGCCATTTTCCCGATGCTGGTTTTCAGGTTACAACCCGAGACATACTGGTGGCTTTCGCCGGGTTCCAGCACCGGTTGCTGGCCTACCACGCCTTCACCCTCCACTTCCCGCACCTCGTTGTTGGAATCGTAAATGTGCCAGTGGCGGCGTAATAACTTTACCGTAAATTCGCTGTTGTTCTGGATAGTGATCTTGTAAGCGAAGACAAAGTGCTGTTGGGCCGGACTGGAATAGTCAGGGAGGTAATTTGTCGTGACATTGACAGTGACTCCTTGGGTTGTTTTCGTATCCATGCTTGCCTTAATTTGGTATAATGGGAACAGGCTTTCTGGCTCTTTAGTTTTGCCAGCCGGATTCTAAAGTAAAAATACGCTAAAAACCTTTAACTGGTACCTCTTATATGCAGGTAAAAATAGAAAGTAGCTGGCAACAGGTACTGCAGGATGAGTTTGAGAAACCTTATTTCCAAACCCTTATCAACTTTGTGAAGACGGAATACACCACCACCGAGGTTTATCCGCCGGGCAAACAAATTTTCCATGCCTTTGACGAATGTCCCTTTGACCAAGTTCGGGTGGTAATTTTGGGTCAGGATCCTTATCATGGGCAGGGACAGGCCAACGGGTTGGCTTTCTCCGTAGCAGAGGGGATGCGCACCCCACCATCGCTGCTTAACATATTTAAAGAAATAGAAGCCGATTTAGGAAAACCAATCCCCAGATCAGGCAATCTGGAGCGTTGGGCAGAGCAGGGGGTACTCTTGTTGAATGCCACGCTTACGGTGCGGGCCCATCAGGCCGGGTCACACCAGAAAAAGGGGTGGGAGGAGTTTACCGATGCCGTCATCAAGAAAGTCTCAGACCAGAAAGAGCACGTGGTGTTCCTTTTATGGGGAGCTTACGCCCAGAAGAAAGGAATGATCATAGACGAGAGAAAACACTTGGTTTTGAAAGCAGCCCACCCGTCGCCCTTCGCCGCCGACAAAGGCTTTTTCGGGACCCGGCATTTCAGTAAAACCAACGCTTACCTGCGGGAGCACGGCCTTCCTGAGATTGAGTGGTAGAAGGTTTGTTTTAAGCCTATTTACTTGAAAACGATCCTAAAACAGCATGAAGAAATAGCAGAACTCTTTCTACAAGAAAAGCCGGTCCCACAAAGGCCGGCTTTTCTTGTAGAAAGAGTTCTGCTTTCGAGGTGATTTCTCAAAAACACCCTTGAAAAGGAAGTGTTATTCTATGCCTTTGAAGATGCGGCTCCAGCGAATTTTATTGAACAACGATCCGTAAGGGTCTGCTGACATCCAGATCAGGACGGCCTTTCCCACCACGTGGTCTTCTGGCACAAAACCCCAGTACCGCGAGTCTTCTGAGTTATGGCGGTTGTCACCCATCATCCAGTAGTAGTTCTGCTTGAAGGTGTATTGCTTTAACTCCTGCCCTTTTACCAGAACTTTATCGTCGGTAACGGTGATGTCATCTTTCCCGAAGCCTTCGTACTTGCGTAGCACCATTTCATAGAAAGGAATGGTTTGGGCATTCAGGTCCACGGTCATACCTTCTTTAGGAATGGTAAACGGTCCGAAATTATCTTTGTTGTACGGGTACATAGACGGCTTGAACGGGAACACATCGGCCCGCACAGACCCGATGGAGTCTTTGTACAGTACTACTTCCTTAATGAAGTCAAAGCCTTTCAGTTTCTCGGCGGTAGAAGGCGTGGTGTTGATTACGTAGCCCACTCCTCCAAAAGCCATCTGCACATCGGTAATGTCGTGCTCCTTGAAAAACTTCTCGTTGATGGGCGTAGTGGTGAGCAAACCATAGGCGTACTGTACTCTGTCGGGCTCGGGCACCAATTTGTCGTTGATATACACCCTCATGTCCTTCATCTGAATCTTATCACCCGCAATGCCAATGCAGCGCTTGATGTAATTCATTCTCAGGTCTGTGGGGTGGTTGACATCGGCGGGCCAGTTGAACACCACTACATCATTGTTTTTCACCGAGGTAAAACCCGGCAAGCGGTACGATTTCAGCTGAATGGCGTCTGAATAGGAAGGAATGTTAGTTCCCCAGATAGTCTGGTGGGTCAAAGGAACCTGCAACGGCGTGATAGGGGTACGCGGACCATAATGCAGTTTGCTCACAAACAGATAATCCCCTACCAACAGCGATTTCTCCATGGATGGGGTAGGAATCGTGTACGCCTCAAATGTAGCCCACCGGATAAGGGTGGCAGCCACTACGGCAAAAAGAATGGCGTCTCCCCACTCCCTGAAAAAGCCTTTCTTCTTTTTAGGCTTGGTTTCTTTTTTGGTCCAAAAACGGATGCTCATGCAATCTAGGTTAGAGTTGTAGCAGGTCGGTCATGCCAAAGATGCCCTGGCGACCGGGTAACCACTCTGCTGCCAAAAGAGCTCCGGAGGCGAATCCTTCTCTGCTGTGGGCAATGTGGTGAAGCTCAAAGGTATCGTTTTCTGAGGTGTATTGTACAATGTGGGTGCCTACTACTTCGCCTTCGCGTTCAGAAATCACACCTAAGAGCTCAGGTTTCTGAGAAAGGTCGTTCACCCAGCCTTGTTTCTCGGGAAAGTGTTTCAGAATACCGTCGGCAATGGAGAGGGCGGTGCCGCTGGGTTTGTCCAGTTTGTGCACGTGGTGGATTTCCTTTACCTGTACGCCGTACTCCGGGTACTGCTGCATCTTCTGCGCCACGTACTCATTGAAATGGAAAAACAAGTTCACACCCACGCTGAAGTTGGAGGCGTAGAAAAGCGTGCCCTGCAGTTCCTGGCATTTTTCCTGCACCTGCGGCAAGTGCTGGAGCCAGCCGGTGGTACCCACCACAACCGGTATCTTTTTCTCAAAGCAGGTGAGAATGTTGCCCACCGCGGCATCTGGGCTGGTAAATTCAATGGCTACGTCTACCTGGTCAGGGGTATAGCCAGCAAGTTTGTCTGCATCATGAACGGTAAGGGCTCCTACAATCTCGTGGCCTTTAGCTAGAGCCAAACGCTCAATTGTCTGACCCATTTTGCCGTACCCAATGAGTAATATGCGCATAATTTTATTTGAGGTTCAGTTGGAGGGTGAAACCCGCCGAGTAAGATGGGGTACCGGCAAGTTGCTGCCAGGAGGGTTTTAGTTGTAAGGAAAGGTCATCGCTTACGTCAAAAGCCTTAAGGTGAGCATCTACGTGGGCTTCCATAACGTTGAGGCCCCAGGCAACTACCCCCAAAATAATGTCTAAGTCCCGGTACTTTCTGAAAAAATCACGGGAACGGCGCAGGTTGATGCTGCCTTGGTCATTGGGCCTGCCCACGCCATACACATTGCTTTCGGCGTACTGATCTACCGTGTTGGCATCGCCATCAAACCGGATAGCCAAAGCTTTCACAAAGCCTTGGTATTTGCGGTTGTTATCATAAATAAAGTACCCGATTACCCCGCCAGCGGCATAAACCAAAGGTATTTTCCAATAGCTCTTATTGTAGGCTTGTCCTAAACCCGGCAGTACCGCAGAGTAAAAAGCAGCTTTCGCAGGGCGACTCCATTGGCTCATAGGCTTCCACTTTTTTGTGGTATCTGCTTGCGCTGCAACAGGAGGGGTAGCTATCCTGGCCGAATCTGGCCCCGCGGTGACTACCTGCGCTACAGAAGTAAAGTGAATACCAAAGGATAGACCTGCCAATAGGAACAGGGCCGCTAGCTGCCGCATGTTAGGCGTAGTTTAAGATTTCCAGAATACGGTTCAGCTCATCTACAGACACAAACGGGATCTTGATTTCCCCTTTGCCTTCTGGAGAGGCCTTTACGTGAATGCGGGTGCCAAAATAAGACGAAAGTCTTGATTCCACGCGCTTCACTTCGTTTTCTAACGGATGCAGGTCTAGTTTGGTCTGTGGGTCGGGCTTTTTGTTCGCCAGGTTGATGTTACGCACCAATTCCTCCACTTTCCGCACCGAGAGTTCCTCGTTCACAATCTTGCGGTACACCTCCAACTGCTTGTCTACGTCATCAATGTTGATGACGGCACGGGCGTGGCCCATGGATATCAGGTTGTCCCTGATCCCGATCTGGATGTCTGGAGGTAGTTTGAGCAGACGAAGGTAATTGGTAACGGTGGTGCGTTTCTTGCCAACGCGCTCTCCTAGTTCCTCCTGCTTCAGGCTACACTCAGAAAGCAGCCGCTGGTAACTCAAGGCAATCTCAATGGCGTTGAGGTTTTCGCGCTGAATGTTCTCAATTAGAGCCATCTCCAGCATCTGCTGGTCATCGGCTTTTCTGATGTATGCCGGTATGGTTTCCAGACCCGCCATTTTAGCGGCCTGATAACGGCGCTCACCCGAAATTAACTGGTAGGCATCAGCGCTTAGCTGGCGAACCGTTATGGGCTGTATGATGCCTTGTATGCGGATAGACTCAGCCAATTCTTCCAGAGCCACTTGGTCAAAGTGGGTACGGGGCTGGAAGGGGTTGGTCTCAATCTGGTTTAAGCTTATATCTGCGATGGTGTTGACAGCGCTAAGGGTGGATGATGTTGTTTCAGGTTCTGGGGCTTTACGATCATATTGCCCCGTGATAAGGGCATTGAGGCCTCTTCCAAGACCCCCTGCTTTCTTCTTGGCTGAATTATCAGACATGTAGGTAATTTAAGCTATAGGTACTATTGGGCAACTGCCACACCGTTCTTCTCCACAATCTCACGCGCCAGGTTCAGGTAGCTGATGGCTCCCTTGCTTTCGGCGTCATGGAGAATTGCCGGTACTCCAAACGATGGAGATTCACTCAACTTCACATTTCTTGGGATGATGGTGTCAAACACCATCTGCTGGAAGTGCATCTTCACTTCCTCTACCACCTGGTTAGACAAGCGCAGACGCACGTCATACATGGTCAGTAACAGGCCTTCAATCTCCAGGTCAGGGTTCAGCCTTGACTGAATGATTTTGATGGTGTTCAACAGCTTTCCTAATCCTTCCAGGGCGAAGTACTCGCACTGAACCGGAATGATTACCGAGTCAGCGGCGGTCAACGAGTTCACGGTGATGAGGCCCAACGAAGGAGAGCAGTCAATGATGATGAAATCATACTTCTCCTTCAGCGGCACCAACACCTGTTTCATCTTCTCCTCGCGGTTAGGCAAGTTGATCATCTCCACCTCAGCCCCTACCAAGTCAATGTGGGAAGGGATCAGGTCCAGAAAATCTATAGGAGAGGACATAATGATGTCTTCGGTTTTCACGCCGTCCACCATGCACTCGTAGATGCTGTTTTCAATGTCTTTCGGGTCAAACCCGATACCAGAAGTAGCATTGGCCTGCGGATCAGCATCTACCAGCAGGGTTCTATATTCTAAAGCGGCTAAACTGGCTGCCAGGTTAATGGCCGAAGTGGTTTTCCCTACTCCGCCTTTCTGGTTGGCAACGGCAATTATCTTTCCCATTCTACAGGTTACAGTTCTATGGTTTGACCAATCTCCATCAAAATCAAATCCTTCTGCTGGCGCCGGGCAAGTTCCAGGGCCTCCACATGATCAATTTCTATGTACGGGAAGGTGTCATAATGCATCCCGATGATTTTGTTTGTATTTACGTAATTGGCGGCTACCAGCGCATCTTCCACATCCATGGTGAAGTTGTCACCGATTGGCAGTAGCGCGAAATCAACCTTGTAGCGGTCGCCAATCAATTTCATGTCGTAGTGCAGGGCAGTGTCGCCGGCGAAGTAGAAGGTCTTCTCCGCGCTTTCCACCACGAAGCCTGTCGCGGTACCAGCGTAGGTACCGTCTGGAAGAGAACTGGAGTGAATGGCGTTCACCATCTTCACCGTCCCGAAGGGCAGATGCACCTTTCCGCCGGTGTTCATAGGATGAACGTTCTCCACGCCCTTTTTCTGATACCAGCTCACAATCTCAAACATAGCCACCAACGTAGCCTTCGTTTTGTTGAGCAAGTACTCGGCGTCTGCCACGTGGTCTCCGTGCCCGTGTGAGAGCAGGATGTAATCGCATTCTATGGAATCAATATCAATCTCTGAAGCTAAAGGATTGGGGGTGATGAAAGGATCAAAAAGAACTTTTGTTCCCCCTATGTCAAAAAGAAAGCAGGATTGTCCGTAATAAGTGATTTTCATCTGTGTAAGGCCAAGGTAGACGATTAACTACAAGATCAAGCATACGCTTTTACAAAGATAAGGTAATTTGAAGAGAGACTTATTAACACTTTGGAGTTATTTATCCCCATTTGGGGGTTAAAAAGTGTTTATAAACTGGTTTAGCAAAAACAGGGTAGAAGCCTGATATCTATCTTTTTAGCGTATCCAAGAAAGTAGCTCACCGTCACCATTCCTTTAGGTCGCTACCCATCTGTTTTAGGCCTCTTTTGGGCATTCTACCCCTAAAACCAGATAGGACAATCTGTCAATAAAAGCTTAAGAGAGATTCTTCTGGAATGCTGTAAACAAGCCATGAGAGGCCTATTCTGTTCGGTAGAAGGGCTTTTTCCAACTTTCCCTGGGCTTTGTTTCTTCCTACTTTTCCATTTTAAGGCAAATTTTTCGAATAACTGCTTAAAACAGGGTTTAACGGTTCAAGGGGGGCAAAAGATAGACTTCAATTGAGGTGAGGAAAAGGCTTATGTGAGTAGGTCAACTTCTCACCAGTTCCCTTTCTGACGTGGGTGATTACCTCTAGAAGGAATGTAAATCAATTAATGTAAATACTTAGGTATTAGTGAGGTTATAAACGAAATTTATGGGGAGTCTGAAACAAAAAAGCCCGGCAAAACCGGGCTTTTTCTTATAGGTAAGGGAAATCCTATTTGGTGCCTTTCTTGCGTTTGGCATCTTGCTCAGCGGCCACTTTCATGGCTTCCTGTAAGCGTTTCTGGAATCCACCTTTGGGCTCTTTGCCTTTGTTCTTCTCCTGATACTCTTCCAGGTTCTTCCGGATTTTAGTTTCATCCACAAAGTATCTGATCAGGGCCTGCTGACCAAAGGTAACGATGTTAGACACGAAGTAATAAAAGCTTAGACCGGCTGGGAAGCTGTTCAGCACGAACATGAAGATCACGGGCATGAGGTACGAGTAGAACTTCATTGGGCCCTGTACCGTGCTCACCTGGTTGTTAGACCATGTGTACAGAATAGTAGAGGCAGTCATGAGCAAGGTGAACATACTCACGTGATTTCCATAGAACGGAATGGTGAAAGGAAGCATGGCAAACACGTCATAGGTGCTTAAGTCATGTGCCCATAAAAACGGCTCCTGACGCAGTTCAATGGAGTTCGGGAAGAAGTTGAACATCGCAAACAAGATAGGCATCTGCAGCAGCATGGGAATACAGCCGCTCATGGGGTTCACGCCCATCTTGGAGTACAACGACATGGTTTCAGCCTGGGTCTTCTGCATGTCACCATCGTTCTTCTCCTTGATAGCATCGATCTCAGGTTTCAAAACCTTCATCTTCGCCATAGAGATGTACGACTTGTAGGTCAGGGGGCTCAGGATCAACTTGATGTACAGTACCAGTAGAATGATGATGATACCGTAAGAAGGCACGAAATCTTCCAGGAAGTCAAATGCCGGGATGATCAGGTACTTGTTTACGTAAGAGAAGATACCCCAACCCAATTCCAGGTTACGGTCAAAGCCTTCAGATACGTTCTTCAGGACGTCGTAATCGTTTGGCCCGAAGAAGTAGGTAAAATGGGCCTTTCCACTTAAAACATCCTGCGCCGAAATGGTCAGTTTGGAGGTTAAGGTCTTAATTTGGGTGGTGTCACTCTCATTTATGGCGCTGGTGATCTCTGCGTTGGCAAAACTGTTCTGCGCGATGATAGCGGCGGTGAAGAAGTTTTGCTTGTTAGCCACCCATTTTACAGGCTCCTCTAGTTTCTCCGTCTCGGTCTCCGTAGCGCTGGCAGAAAGATTGTCAAAGCTTTCGTCGGCGGTGAAGTAATTGATGGTAGAGTGGCTGCGGTTCTGCTTTAAGTCCTTCTCCAGGCGCTTCAACTGGTCAGTCCAGGTAAGGAGCACCGGTTGCTGGGCCACCAGGTTTTCCATGCCCCGGAAATTAAGCTGATAGCCTACTTCATAGGAATCTTCCTGCAAAGTGTACACCTGCTCAATAGTTTGCCCAGCCGCTACCTGTGCGGTGAACGTTACTGATTTAGCCGGCTTATTGTTCAGGGTCACATTAGAGACGGCAGACGGTTGGAAAAACAAATCTGACAGGCGAACCGTACGTCCTTCTTTGGTCTGGAAGCTGAATTCCTGCTGGCTGGTTTCTTTGTCAAACAAAACCAAAGGCTTTTTGTCCCAGGTTTTGTAGTTCTTCAGTTCCACTTCCTCTACTTTGCCTCCCTGGCTGCCCAAGGTCAAACGAAGCACTTGATTTTCCAAGCTAACAGCTTGGTTCTGACCGGTAGCCAACGCGCCAAAGGCACCTAACTGGGCCACGCGCTGAGCATTCGCTACAGAGTCCAGGGTAGGGTTTTGTTTTGCCGGAGCTGCTGAGATAGAGGTAGTGGTTTTTGCTGCTTTTTGTGCCGGTTGTTCCTCCGGCCCTTTCATAAAGAAAATACTGTATACCAGTATAAGGATGGCAATCAGGCCCATGCCTATTGCTGAATTTTTATCCATAAGTGTTAAGAAGGGTTATTTGTTTTTGTTTTTAGACTGGGAAATGGCCGCCTTGATGAAGCGTACGAACAGCGGGTGCGGGGCCAAAACCGTGCTCTTCAATTCTGGATGGTACTGGGCGGCCACAAACCAGGGGTGGTTCTGTAGCTCAATTACTTCCACCAGACCAGTGTCTGGGTTGATGCCCGTGGCCAGCATACCGGCCTCCTCAAAAGCGTTCAAATATTGGTTGTTGAACTCATAACGGTGACGGTGCCGCTCAGAGATGTGGCTCTTGCCATAGGCGTGCTGGGCCTTTGACCCCTTTTTTAGGTCGCAGACATAAGAGCCCAAACGCATGGTGCCCCCTTTCTGAGTTATGTTCTTCTGGTCCTCCATCATGTCAATAACAGGGTGGGGGGTAGTTGGGTTCATCTCAGTAGAAGCGGCATCTTTTAAGCCTAACACGTTGCGGGCAAACTCCACGGCCGCACACTGCATGCCCAGGCAAATCCCGAAGAATGGAATATTGCTTTCCCGCACGTAGCGGATGGCCTCCAGTTTTCCCTCAAAGCCACGCTCCCCGAAGCCTGGTGCTACCAGAACCCCGTTCATGCCTTCAAGGTGCATGTGCACGTTCTCGGCGGTGATAAACTCAGATTGAATGGATTTCAGGTGAACCTTGCACTCGTTGGCAGCGCCCGCGTGGATGAAAGCCTCAATGATAGATTTGTAGGCATCAGGCAACTCCACGTATTTCCCTACCAGGGCAATGGTTATTTCTTCCGTTGGATTCTTTAAACGGCCCAAAAACTCTTTCCAGGAATCTAGGTTTATTTCCTGGCGGCTGGTGAGTTTCAGTTTTTTGATCACGCGTTCGTCCAGCTTCTCTTTTTTCATGAGCAGCGGCACGTCATAGATAGTCTCGGCATCCAGGGACTCGATCACGGCGTTGGGGGCCACGTTGCAGAACAGGGCAATCTTGCGGCGCATCTCGGCGGGAATAGGGTGCTCTGACCGGCAAACCAGGATATCGGGCTGAACCCCGGACTCAGACAAGGCTTTCACCGAATGCTGGGTGGGTTTGGTTTTCAGTTCGCCGGCGGCTTTGAGGTAAGGCAATAAAGTAAGGTGAATCACTACCGTATCTTTCGTGTCCAAATCCCAACGCAACTGACGTACCGCCTCAATGAACGGCAGAGATTCAATGTCGCCTACGCAACCACCAATCTCAGTGATGACCACGTCAAATTCTCCGGTCTCACCCAAGGCCAGCATGCGGCGCTTGATCTCATCGGTGATGTGAGGGACCACCTGCACGGTTTTGCCCAGGTAAGCACCCTGGCGTTCCTGCGTAATGACGTTGTGGTAAATTCGGCCGGTGGTAACGTTGTTTGCCTGGGAGGTAGGGGTGTTCAGGAAACGCTCGTAGTGGCCCAGGTCCAGGTCGGTCTCGGCGCCATCTTCGGTGACATAGCACTCCCCGTGTTCGTAGGGGTTCAACGTACCCGGATCGATATTGATATAAGGATCGAATTTTTGGATGGTTACTGAGAAGCCTCTCGCTTGCAGAAGTTTAGCCAATGAAGCAGAGATGATGCCTTTCCCTAGGGAAGAAGTCACACCTCCCGTAACGAAAATGTATTTAGCAGAAGCCATAAGTAGTGTTTGTCTTATGGACTGCAAAGTTACTCTAAATTATTGGAACGGCGGGGAAAATGTTTGCCTTTGCAGGATGACCAAGGCAAAAGCTAACCTTCAGATCGTTTTAAAGGCCTTTTCAGGAAAAGGGGGCAAAAACAGGTAGTCAGGCTTGTTCCATCACAAATTTATTCCACCCAAATAATGGAGTTGCCCGTGCCGTGTTCATTTTGCTCCCACAGCTTGTTTGCCGGGTCAATGATCCACTCACCGTCTACCACGAATTTGTAGCGGTTCTTGCCTACCGGCAGGTGAACACTAAACACCCAATCATTGCCTTCTCTTTTCATGAGTAAAGCCGTTGGGTCCCAGTTGTTGAAGTCGCCGGTCACGTAAGCGGCCTTGGCTTTTTCATATCCTCTCAACCGGAACGTATAGTTAGGGGATAGAATCAGGTAGGAGTTTCTGTCCTTGCCATCTTTCCCCACCTTTAAAGGGTTAGCCGGGTCCAGTACCCATTTGCCGTCTACCTTGAACTTGTATTCATAATTGCCCGGTCTGATGGCGTAAGGCAATTCCCAACCAGTAGGCGTTTTCTTCATCACCAATTCGAAATCACGCCAGTTGTTGAAACTACCGGCCAAAAGAACCTCTTTAGCATTCGTGTAGCAATTCAACTGAAAAAGATGGGGTTCCCCGATGCGCAGCATGGAGTTGAGTCCGTTTTGACCATCCGGCACTGTCTCTGTTTTGCCCGGCTCGTGGTGCCATTGACCGTCTACAATGTACTTATAAATATGGGTGCCCTCGGCTAGGTACAGGGGAAGTTCCCAGCCTTTGGCCGTTTTGTTCATGAGCAGGTCACGTTCGCGCCAGTTATTGAAGGAACCAGCCAGATACACCCGTTTGGCGTTCGGGAAAGCGGAGAGCCGGAAGATGGTGTTTGTTTTGTAAAAAACTGAGTTCACGTTTCCGCGTCCGTCGTTTTCCCTGAGTTGGTTATCTGGGTCAATGGTCCAGTCGCCGTCTAAAACGAATTTGTACCAGTGTTTGCCGGGGGGCAGGGGAACGCGGGCTATCCAGCCGGAGTCGGTTTTGGTCATGGCAAGGTCGGTGGGGGACCATTTGTTGAAGGAACCAGCCAGATACACTTGGCGGGCCTGGGCACCCTGTCGCAGGTAAAATGTGACCACTGAATCCTGTTCCGGAAAGGTTTTCTTGTTTTTAAAGCGGTTAAGACCAAATACCACGCCCCGGTTAATAGCCCGAAAACCGGCAAAAGACTCCGGTTCTTTCTCGGTGAAGATGATTCGGTCTACCGGGTTGGAGATGTGCTCAAACGACATCAAGGGTTTGCTGAAAACCACCACCTGGCTGTTGTTCTGCTCCATGCGCCAGCCCTGCTGATGAAGCGAATCAGCGGATTGGGTCTGGAAAAACTGTTTAAGGCCTACATCGGTGAGGTTATACTTCACTAGAAAAGAATCCAAGGCAGTCTTTGAGATCTGTTTGCTCAGCTCAATGAACATTTTACCATCCTTTACCAGGCACTTTTGAACCGGGGCTTGGGCATAGGTCTGCCCCTGCAGGGCTACTACCAGCATGATAGTACACCAGCAACTCAAAAGCAGCCGTTTCAAAGAAACCCGGGCAATGTTTATTTCCATATATACAATTCTCGCTTCACAAAATTAAAGCCTATTTTGTTATCATTCACCGAAAGGAAATCAAAGCCCAGCACGCCGTTAATGCACCCGTCATAAGAAAAACAAGTGTTTTCCAAGCTGGTAATCACAACGGGCAACGAGGCGATGTCCTGATTCCCGAACCGTAGGTTTTTAAGGTCTCCGCGCAGTGCCTCAATCTTCCGGTTGCCGGTTCCGGTCAACATGACTCTTCCTGTTATAACTACGTTTTCAAAGATCTTATTGGGCAGACGGCTGTCCAGAATATTGGTTTCGGCCCCGCAGTCAATGATGAAGTCAATTTTCTTGCCAACCATCTCGGTGTGAACTATAATCCGGTTATCCTTCAGATCGATGGGGATGGTGTTGTACCCCAATGTGTCCTGCAACTGGCTGCTTCGGTAGGTTTCGCTTTCTTTCTTTCCAATCTGGTGCAGGAAAATGAGGCTGCGCTCATAATCAATTATCATTTCACACCGTCTGAACAACTCCATTCCCAACAGCCCCAGTATCTTAACCTTTTTAGTGTTCTCTAAGTGCCCCAGGTTCACCAAATCTGCCTTTATTCTGGAATACTGCAGGTTTCCCAAGGAAAAACTCCGCACGATTGTTTTCACTACCTCGGGGGAGGCTCCCGTCACACTGGTCCTTTGGGCCTGAGAGTCCTTCATCTTCGGGTAATCCCGGAAATAGGTGATGTTGAGCACCAGTCCCTGCGCCCCGGTATCCAGGATAAAGCTGCCCACGGTGGTGTCAGCCCGCGCCTGGATCATAATCAGGTTTCCCACTCTGGTAAAAGGCAACACACTTGAAACCGAATCATTGCCCGCGAAAAAGTTGGGCAAGGATACCAAGGAAAGCGATTGCCGAAGAGGTGGTAAAGAAAGTTGGCGAGTCCTTTCAGGTTTCTTAGCCCCAAGGGGTTTGGCTTCCAGCAGAAAGCTGCCCGAAAGAAGCAGCAGCATTCCTAAGCACCTCACCAACATAGAACGGATGGAAAAAAGCATAAGGAAAAGCTGTGTCTAAGGGCTTGGTTATAATCTAGTAAAGGAGAGGAATCGCGAACGGTGTTGCAAAAGTAAAGAAGCATAAAAGATAGCAAATCCTTTATATAGTTTCCGCTCTGTTTTCCTAAAAAGAGGAGTAAAACGAGCTGGTTTTTCACCCTCCCTCTGAAGAAGGCTACCGGGCTTTACATGAAAGATGATTCCTTTATATAAAGGGTTGCCTGTAAGGCGGAAACTTTAAGACGTGGAGATCCTTTTTCGCTCTGCTTTTAAAAGAAAAGCCCCCGTTTAGTGCCTGTTTTCTGAAAACGGGCACTAAACGGGGGCGAACCAAAGCGTATACCCTTAGGCCTTAAATTCTGAGATGGCTTTCATAATAGAGGTTATCATCTCTTCGGAGAGGTCCAGGTGGGTAACCATCCGGATCTTCTGCGGACCGAAGGAAGAAGCCAGAATTCCTCTTTCTTCCAGATAAGTCAGAAACCCGTCCATGTTTACCTGGGGAGCCAAAGTGAAAATCACGATGTTGGTGTCCACTGGCATCACCTCGGTGACATACCCCGTTTCCTGCAAAACATTCCCAATCTGCCGGGCACGGTCATGGTCTACCTGCAGGCGCTGAACATTATTTTGTAAGGCGTAGAGCCCGGCCGCAGCCAGAAAACCGGCCTGCCGCCAACCACCGCCCAACACCTTACGTACCCGCTTGGCTTGCTCAATAAGTCGTTTAGGGCCGAGGAGCAGAGAACCCACCGGGGCTCCCAATCCTTTGGAAAGGCAAATTGAAATAGTGTTGAAATACCGGCCGTATTCACGGGCATCATCGCCGGAGGCAACCAAGGCATTGAATACCCGAGCTCCGTCTAGGTGCAGGGCAATGTTGTTTCGGCTGCAAACTTCGGAGATGGCGGCAATTTCAGAAACGGTGTAGTAAGAGCCTCCGCCTTTGTTGCAGGTGTTTTCCAGGGAAACCAGGCTGGTCACCGGGAAGTGGATGTTGTCTGGGTTGATGCAGGCTTCTACCTGTTCCGGGGTGACTTTGCCGCGAACCCCGTCAATCAACTGCACAGAGGCCGCCGAGTTGAACGCGATTCCACCCACCTCATAGACATAGATATGGCTAGTGCGGTCGCAAACCACCTCGGAGAGCGGTTGCGTGTGCATTTTAATGGCGATCTGGTTTGTCATGGTGCCAGAAGGGCAGAAGAGGCCAGCTTCCATCCCAAACAAACTGGCTCCGTAGGCCTGTAACTCATTCACTGTAGGGTCTTCCCCGTACACATCATCGCCCACCTGGGCCTGAAACATAGCCTCCAGCATAGCGGGAGAGGGTTTGGTGACAGTATCGCTGCGCAGGTCAATCAAAGGATTCATGTGTTTTTTTAAGCCGAACTATTGAGAATGTAAAAGTAATAACTTACTTTTGCGATTCAATTTTAAATATTGACCGATGGCAGTTACTAGATTAAAAAGAAAAGACCGTAAGAATAAAGCAAGACAGAACAACAAGCAACGCGTGATCAAGCAATTGTTGTCTACTCCGGTTATCAAGAACGTGGATGTTGAAGAGCTGAAAGCTCGTTTCACTTCTGCTCCAGCCGCTAGCGCGGAAGTTGCTACAGCTGAGTAATTCTGCGTTTTTTCGTTCGCCTACTGCCTTTCGGCAAACTGTACGCGATTACTCTTACTACAAGATAGTTGAAAGTGTAACCTCCATTGGTTACACTTTTTTTATGCCCTTTTGCCAAGCTCAATAGCCTGGAGTTTCTGTACTTTCCCTTCTTCTACCTCAAAACGCATCATGGTGCGCATCTGGTGAAACCCATGGCGCCCGGCTGCTCCGGGGTTGAGGTGCAGCAAATTACCATGCTTTGGGTCTTGCATGACTTTAAGGATATGAGAGTGTCCGCAGATGAAAAGACCCGGCGGATTCTCCTTAATCATGGTACGCACCTCGGGAGCGTATTTACCAGGGTACCCACCAATGTGCGTCATGAGCACGTCTAACCCTTCACAAGTGAACCGTAGGTTTTTAGGGTGCAAGGCTCTTACGTCCCCGGCATCAATGTTGCCATACACGCCCTTGATTGGAGCCAACTGCCCCAACCGCACAGAAACCTCCGCTGTCCCGAAATCCCCAGCATGCCAGATCTCATCACAGCCCTCCAGTAGAGCCAAAATTCGGTCATCCAAGTAACTATGCGTATCTGAAAGCAGGCCGATTTTCATAAGGAGAGAATGAATGATTGAGAGATTGAATGAATGAAGAATTTAAAATACGAAGAAATACGACTAGAGGACGTTCTAAGCCTGTTTTTAGAAAAGTAGCCTTAAAACGAATATTCCCTTCTATTCATCCTCTTCATTTACCTATTCCCTCAATCATTCAATCCCCCAAACATTCAATTATACTCCCCACGTCTCGGGTTGCTGACGCCATTGCTCCAGGGTGGCGATGGCCTCCTGGGAGATGTAGCCTTGCGAGGCGGCAGTTTCAAGGAGGGCGTTGTAGTGGCTGAGGCAGACGGTGGGGATGCCGGCGGCGGAGAAGTTATCGTCGGCTTGGCGGAACCCGTAGGTGAAGATGGCGGCCATGCCAATGACCTCGGCTCCGGCAGCCTGTACGGCTTTAGCGGCTTTCAAGGAGGAGCCTCCGGTAGAAATAAGGTCTTCTATGAGTACTACCCTCTGGCCAGCTTCTAATTTTCCTTCAATTTGGTTTCCCATTCCATGGCTTTTTGGCTCGGGACGTACGTATAAGTACGGCAAGTTCAGTATATCTGCTACCAAGGCGCCTTGGGCAATGCCTGCCGTGGCTACCCCGGCAATGGCCTGCACCCCTAGAAAATTGTCCTGAACGGCTTTTGCCAAAGCATTTTTAATGAATGAACGAATATGCGGAAAAGAAAGCGTGACGCGGTTGTCGCAGTAAATGGGGGAGTTCCAGCCGGAACTCCACTTGAAAGGCTGCTCGGGCCGGAGACGCACCGCTTGGGTTTCAAGGAGGTAAGCCGCTATCTGGGCGGCGGTTTCTGTGTGTGGCATGGGCGAAATTACACAATTAGTAGTAATCTTTTCCTTCGCCGCACGTCTTGTGCCCTATGAAAATTCTTTCTTATTTTGTAGCTACTTACGCGCCCTACCTAAGCGACAACTTCATGAATGTCTTTATCAACGACATCCCACTGATTATTAAAAAAAGCAGTGAAAAGATCTTTAAGCACAAATACGATTTAGTGCTCGGTAAAGACGATCAGTTTACTTCCAAAGACTTGGTGGGCGATGTGCTCATCCGGGATGTAGATTCGGCTCTCATTGACCGTTTGGTTCGCCTCATGGAAGTTAAGAAACTCAAGAAACTGGAGTCTCTTACGCTGGTCACCGACAAGAAGAAAAAGCTCATTGCCCATCTCAAAGACCAATTCAAGATCATAAAAGCAGCTGGTGGCCTGGTGATCAAGGACGGAAAAATCCTGATGATTTACCGCCTGGGCATGTGGGACCTACCTAAAGGCAAGATCAAGAAGGCTGAGGAAACCGATTTAGGTGCCCTGCGCGAGGTAGAGGAAGAGTGCAATATCAAAGTAGCCATTACCGGCGAACTGCCCAACACCTGGCACTCCTACGCCTACAAGGGAAACAAAATCCTGAAGAAAACCAGCTGGTTCACCATGCAGTGCCTGGATGATACCTACATGAAACCCCAGGCCGAAGAATTTATTGAAGAGGTCCGCTTCATGACCCCAGACGAAGTTCTGGAGGTTTTACCAGAGTCTTACACCTCTATCCAGTTTGTTATCCGGGATTATTTGCAGGCAATGAAGAAAGGTGGAAGGGAATAAAATCCTGCACGTTTCCGCCAAACCGGTGAATCTCCCGAATGATGGAGGAGTTAATAGCCGCCAGGGAAGGAGAGGTAATTAAAAACACAGTCTCCAACTCTGGGTTTATGTGCCGGTTCGCTTGTGCAATGGTGTTTTCGTACTCAAAATCAGTGGTGTTGCGCAACCCGCGCAATAGAAATTTAGCGCCTACTTCTTTCGCAAAATCGGCGGTAAGGCCCTTGTAAGCCTGCACCCACACTTGCGGATTGTCTTTGAACACCCCTTCAATGGTAGAAACCATCTCCAGCACCGGAAAGTAGCGGTTCTTGCTGCTGTTGTTTCCAATGGCAATGATGATGTTGTCAAATAACTCGCATCCGCGCTGTACCACATCATAGTGTCCGTTGGTGAAAGGATCAAAAGAACCAGGGAAGATGGCTATGCGCTTCATGCAATAGGGGTGTAGGTGGAGAAATCTGATTTGGTTTCAGCGGTGAAGATGCTGAAAATATCCTTTCCCTTTACCGCCCCTCGGCGGAAATGTTTCCTTTTATCCCGTTTCAAACCCCTTTTAGGGAAAATACCGTCAAAACAAATTTGTTGGTTTTTCTCAAAGTGGACCATAATGTAGGGACAATTCTTTGTGGTTCCCCTTAACACGATTCCTTAGGCCAAAGGGCAACCACCAGGGATTGCCCCTGCAATTCCCGTTTGCCTTCAATGGCACAAATAGAGGGGTAGAACCTACTCTATTGTAAAGCAAAAGCGTTTTTAGGGCCTTTTTTATACAAAATAGGCCCTAAACACGCTTGACTGGTGAATTGCTGAAAATCGGCAGTTTTTATAAAGAGGGGGTTAAAACCTGAGCATCCATAACAGGTGCTACCAGCCGGAAACCGTTGCCGTGTACGTTGATGATCTCTACGCTTGGGTCTGCTTTAAGGTATTTGCGGAGTTTAGTGACAAAGACATCCATGCTGCGGGCGGTGAAATAGTTGTCGTCTTTCCAGATCTTACTGAGGGCAACCTCGCGCGGAAGTACGTCATTCAGGTACTGGCATAACAGCAGGAGCAGCTCGGCTTCTTTTGGGGAAAGTTTCTGGGTTTCGGGTCCACGCGTGATGAGGCGGGTTTTGAAATGGAAATGATAGGTGCCCAGTTGATACTCAGTAGCCAGAGGTTTCTCAGGAGCTGCCGGGATTGCTTTACGGTGCAGAATGGCCTTAAGCTTGCAGAGCAGGATCTCAGAGTCAAAGGGTTTGGTGATGTAGTCATCAGCTCCAATCCTGAATCCTTCCAGCATATCGGCTTTCATGGCTTTGGCCGTCAGGAAGATCACGGGCATGGCGGGGTTTGCTTTTTTGATATCGGCGGCCAGGGAGAATCCGTCCTTGACCGGCATCATGACATCCAGGATGCAACCGTCAAACGCCTCTTTCTGGAACATGCGCAAGCCTTGTAGGCCATCGGTGCAGAGGGTCACGTTGTAATCGTGCAGCTCCAGATAGTCTTTCAGAACCATCCCAAAGTTGGGATCATCTTCAACCAGTAGAAGGCGGGTGTCAGGAGTGGCAGTCATGGGAATATGCGGTTAGAATAAAGGATCGTTTAACTGACGTTTTTCTGAAAAGGGAGCCAAAGCGTAAACTTGCTGCCTTTGCCTAATTCACTGCGCAGGTGAATGGTGCCTGCGTGCGCTTCGGCCATGGTTTTAACGTAACTCAGCCCCAGCCCGAAGCCTTTCACGTTGTGCACGTTGCCGGTAGGTACGCGGTAGAACTTGTCAAACACCCTTTTCTGCGCCTCCCGCGACATGCCCGTGCCCTGATCCTCCACCGATATGTGCAGCCCTTTGGCAATGGTGGTGGTCTGGATGACGATCTTAGGGGCGTTGGGTGAGTACTTGTTCGCGTTGTCCAGCAGGTTGCCGATCATATTGGCTAAGTGGCCGGGATCAGCCCAGACATACGGAGTACGTGCCTCCAGTTTCAGGTCCAGATTTCCCTGGCGTTGCTCAATATGAAGTTGGAACGGCTCGGCGGCTTTCCTGATGAGTTGATGCACGTCTACTTCTTCAAAGGCCAACTGCAGGGTTTTGCGCTCCATCTGGGCCGTTTGCAGCACTTTTTCTACCTGCTGGTGCATGCGCTTGTTCTCGTCTTTGATGATGCGGGCGTAATAATCTACCCGAACCTCGTCTTTCCGTACTTTGGGGTTTACCAGGGCATCCAGGGCCAACGAAATAGTAGCGATGGGCGTCTTGAACTCATGCGTCATGTTGTTGATGAAATCGTTTTTGATCTCTGAGATTTTCTTTTGCCGCAGGATGGTGTAGAGGGTGAAGGAGAACGTCAGGATGATGATGAGCGTGAACAGCACCGAAATAGCTGACGGGAGGAGCAAACTCTGCCACACATACACGTTACGGTCTGGAAAGGTCAGCATTAAAAAGCCCGGAGCCGTCATGACATCATTGGGGAAAAGGCGCACCGCGTATTCATTTTCCCGCAGGTTGTTAGGGAGCAGCACGTCACTAGACGAAGCCAAAATGATGTTGGGGTAACTGGAACTGGTGGCTCTTTCCAAGGTGCACGTATAAGGAGAAGAGATGTGGTGGTTTGCCAACTCATCTGTGAGCAGTTGATTTACATTCAGTTGCTCCAGCCGTTCCTCCAAGGGCATCTCTTTCCGGACGTATTCTACCGCCATCTGCTGCATCACCTTGTTCAGGTGCTGGGCTTTAGCTTCGGCTTTCTGGTGCTTGTTTTTCTCCTGCGGTTTTATGCGGCTGACTTGTTCCGATGCCTCAGATACCAGTTTGGGCTGCGGCGGAGCTATTGGGGCAGGCGGAGCCGGATGCCCTTTGGTAGAACCATATACTACCGAGGCCGCCGTACGCCCAGAGCTTTTGATGGCGGGATAATAGCGGGTAAGGCGGTTTAAGGTGGAATCTGAGGAAAGGGTTATCGCCTGCCAAAGGTTCTGGCTTACTAAAGTATCGGTGAATACATCAATTAGTTTTCCCCTCACATTCACCGACTTAATGTTTATTGGATTCAGGCGGAGCAACTCGTGTTGCTTTCTTCTGGTAACCGAATCGTGGCTCATCCTTAGCACGAACGCAGAATCTACTTTTGCCCGCTGGAAATGGCGGGAGTTACTTTTCTTGATGAAGGAATCTATCTGAGGTTTTTGCGAAGCCAGTATTTTCCAGATGACCACCGAATCAGTAGCACCTTCCCCGAAGATCTCTAAGTGGTCTCCCTGGGGCGAAGCTGGCCGGGCTCCTCTAATGTAGGTTCTGCCTTGCAATTCCTGTGCTTTGGAAATCGCCAGGGCCTCTGATTGGGTGACCATTACTTTTACCGGTGCCAAAGAAAGCCGGGTAGGAGCGGGATGGGGACTGGCCTGTGCAGGTTTTGCAGGGGCAGAAGCTGGTTCCGCTATGGTTACCTTGATTTGCTTTTTTTCTTTTCTGACAAGTTTGGCTGTGGCGGGCTGCTTTTGTTCTGAAGCGGTAGGGTTTTCTGGTGATAAGGCAGCGGCCCTGATCTGGGGCGCTTTCTCATTCAGGTAGTACACCGCTTCCTTGGTTTCCAGCCGGCGGGCCACCTGTTGCAGCGCATCGTTCACGTTCCGGTCAAAAACCTCCTCTTCCATCAGTACTGCATGGTGGATCCAGTAGACCTGGAACCCGATCAGCCCTACCAGAGAGATCGTCATCAGTACAATGACCCAAAGCAATGTTTTCTTTCTCATCTCTACAAAGATAAAGGCTTATTTGAGGCCAAACATTTCTTTAACTTTTCTTTAACAGACTTTAACCTGGCCTTAACCTCTTTCTAACCAGTAACCCGGTAATATTGTGTAGATCAAACAAATACCCTCACCTAAATTACAATTGTTATGAGAAAGAAACAATACACATGGTTGCCCCTGGTGATGCTGTTGCTCGTCTTTTTAAGCACATTTATACCGGCCCAGGCACAGGAAAAAGGTAAGACTCGGAAGGCACCCACAGGGAAGGCAAAAGTGAAAATAGTAAAGCAGGAAGGCGGTACCTATTATGTTCTGGACACCACTTTGACCATTGCAGAAGGAACTACCTACCTGGAGGCTGTACAGAAACTGAAAACCGATACCATTTCCTTTAAGCGGCTGGGGGCAAAGGAAATGAAATCCCTACGCATGTCCACCAACAAGGACTTTGATGTAATTAGGTACTTACCCTTGGCAGGCCATGATTCCTTGAGGTCTACCGTTTTCAGGGCCCGGGTTGCGGATTCTGTGTTCACCAGGTTGAAGGCAGTAAAGGTATTCGGTGATCATCTGCTGCTGAGAGACTCCGTGAATGAAATAGTGGCCAAGGCCCTTACCATCTCCGGGAACCCCAACATCCTGCACCGGGCAATAACGGTGGATTCCCTGAATCCAACTATCCGCTTCCTTAGAATAGACAGTGTATTACAGATTAAGGTTGATACCTTATTGCTGAACGAAACCATTCGGGTGGAGAAGGATCTCTCCTCAGGGGAGATGAAAATACGCAAGTTAGGGGAAAACGGCCCCAAAGAGATCCTGGAAACCGGTGATTACAACATCATCCGGTTACGGAACCCAGGTCAGGACCGGATCATTCTCCTGAAAGAAGCCGGGGAAAATACTTCCATCAGGAAAAAAGAAACGCTTAAAGCCTCTAAGAAGAGCAAGAAAAAGGAGGCGATACCAGCTCCCATTGAACTTCAGCTTTTCCCTAACCCTACAAACGGAGAGGTGAATATCAACTTCTTTTCCCAAAAGAAGGCCAAATCACAGGTTCGGGTGGTAGACAGTCAGGGCAAGACCGTTTACCAGGATGACCTTGGTACAGTGCAGGGCCAAGTGTACAAGCGATATGATCTGACAAAATTTGGAAAAGGATTGTATGTGGTTCAGGTGCAACTAGGGAAATCAGCTCAGTCTGGGAAAGTTGTCGTAGAGTAGCGTTTTGGCTGTAGGTTTGGAGAAAAGGCCTGAAAGAAATTTTCGGGCCTTTTTTGCGTTTCCGGATTGAGTATTTTAGGGCCGAACCGTATAGCACGAGTATGACATCACCTCTACCTGCATTCTTTTATTCTTCTTTTTATAGGCTTTTTGTCCTTTGTAAAAGCTTTTGGTTATTAGTTGCATTGCCATTATCTGCTCAAGCCCAGGATAAAGACATTCATCCGTGTGCCGCTTCCCGTATTTCAACAACCTCTTTGCTGCTGGCAGACGGCATCACCTCTGAGGAGCACCGTTCCCTTATGCGACAATATGACCTTCACTGGTACAAGCTGGATTTGGCTTTGGAGCGTAATTCCCTGGACATTGCCGGAAACGTGCAGCTTTATGCTTCGGCCACGCAGAACAACCTTTCTCAGATCGCTTTCGAGCTACACCCTAATTTTACCATCCAGCAGGTTTTGTTAAATGGGGTAGCCTGCTCGGTAACCCGTAATGGAAGCGAAGTGATTGCTCAGTTGCCGGCGGTAATAGGGCAGCAGGAAAAATTCAGGGTTCAGGTGTTTTACGTGGGCAGGGCACCTTCTGGGGCGGGGGCCGCCATTGGCAATGGGTTCAATACGGCCATTGCTGCCCCGTGGGGTAAGCAGGTGACCTGGAGTTTAAGTGAGCCTTTTGCCGCCTCTGAGTGGTTTCCTTGCAAACAGTTGCTGGAAGACAAAGCCGATTCGGTGGAGGTCTGGGTCACCACCGATGTAGCCAACAAAGTGGGGTCGAACGGGATTCTGCAACGGGTGACGCCTTTGGCCAACCAAAAACATCGGTATGAGTGGAAGTCCCATTACCCCATTGCCTATTACCTGATCTCGGTGGCCGTGTCTTCCTACGAGGAATATTCTTACCAGGTACCTTTGTCCGGTGCTCCTAAGCCCGTGTTGGTTCAGAACTACCTTTACCCGTCAGCACTTTCTACCTTTAAAACAGAATTGGACCGCACCGGCCAGTTCCTGCAGCTGTTCTCTGATTTATGGGGTTTGTACCCTTTCCACAAAGAGAAATATGGCCACAGTATGGCACCCATTGGCGGTGGCATGGAGCACCAGACCATGTCTACCCAGTCCACCTTTGAATTCACCCTCACGGCCCATGAACTGGCCCACCAATGGTGGGGTGATGAGGTCACCTGCAGAGACTGGAGCCACATCTGGCTGAACGAGGGCTTTGCCTCTTACGGTGAATTACTAGCCATTGAAAAGCTTCTTCCCACCGAGCGGTCTAACTGGTTAGACAGGGCCAATACAGGAGCCCTTAGCCAGCCCCAAGGATCAGTGTTCGTGAAGGACAGCACATTTGTGCCCCGGATCTTCAGTTCCACACTTTCCTACCGCAAAGGTGCCCTGGTGCTGCACATGCTGCGGCACGCTTTACAGTCAGATGCTTTGCTTTTTCAGGTACTTCAAGCCTTCCGTGAAGAGTTTAAATATAAAGTAGCTGATACCAGGAACTTCCAAAGGGTGGTGGAGCGGGTGAGCGGACGTTCCTTTCAGTATTTCTTTGATCAGTGGGTGTATGGTGAGGGATACCCGATCTTTGATGTCACATGGGCTCAAAAGGGAAACCAACTGTACCTCAGAAGTAAGCAATCGCCGTCCAGCCCGGCTACGCCTTTCTTCAAAACCGAGGTGGAATTCCTGATTACTACCACGGTGAAAGACACTCTGATAATGGTGCAACAGGAAGACCTAACTGAAGATTATCAATTAGGGATACCTGGGGAGGTTCTGGAGATTAAGGCAGATCCTAATGAGTGGCTTTTGGCAATTGTGAACCCAATCGCAAACGATCCTTCCCTGATCCCTGCCGAGAACACTAGCGTTTCAGTTTACCCAAATCCCACGTTTGGTGAAGTAAACCAGAAAGGAGGGAGCGGGGTGCCGCAGCAAATTTCCATCTATGACATGGTGGGGCGGCACATCAGGACCTTTGCGCCAAGTGGCCGTACTTTCTCCATCGCTGATTTGGGGGCTGGGGCCTATATTCTGGAGATTTTGTACCCGGATGTAAAGACACAACTACGCATTTTGAAGCTTTAATACTAATATTCTTCTTTTTTTGATTGTTTTTTCCCAACAAAAGTTTAGTTTATCAGTTTAAAGCTTTGCGAGTTCATCTGAACTGCTTCTTTACCGTTTTACGCCACATTTCCTAAAAGAAGCCTGAAAGCAGCTTTTGTTACCCTCAGAGGAGTGGATCATTTCCTTTTGGGTCTCAGAAGCAGCCATTGTCAACTATTACACCTTATAAAACTATGTCTATGACTACTGACACTACCCTTGACCTTGAGATAAAGCATAGGTTACTGGACGAATGTTTGCGACAGCAGACCGATTTTGTAGACCATGCCCGGCAAGCCATGGAAGAGGCCCAATCCAGCGCCAACGAAAGTCAGGGCGCCATTGAAGATAAATTCGAGTCTTTCAGAGAGGCCTGCCACATCCAACGCGACATGTTTGCCAAGCAACTGGATGAAGCCATCGGGAAACTTAGCATCCTGAAACGAATTGTAAGGAGCAAAGTGAACGAAGATGTTTCTTTGGGTTCTATTGTGCGCACCGATGCCCAGAACTACTTTATCTCGGTGAGTTTGGGTGAGATAAACATTGACGGAGAGAAATACTTCGCTATCTCGGCGGCTTCCCCGGTATTCCAGGCCATGGCCGGAAAAACCAAGGGGGAGTCTTTCACTTTCCGCGACAAAAAAATCACAATCCTAGATCTTTTCTAACTCACTCCAACCATTTCTTTTTAGGTCCGGTTTACCTCCTTCCCCCGGAACAAAAAGGCCTAAAAGCAAAGCGGGAACCTTCATCAAGGTTCCCGCTTTCCTTTTAGGCTTGTAAGACTTTTTTATTATTGCACCCGTGTCCAGGTCTGCGACCGCCCAATGAGGGAAATGCCAATGTAGCCTTTCACCTCCAGTTTGTCGTTGCCCAACAGTTTCATGTAAGAAGAATAGGTTTTGCCAGATTTAGGATCATAGATGGTGCCTTCGTCCCATTTGTTACTTTCCACTGCTTCAAAGTTCTTCAGGAAAACCAATCCTAACACCGGCCGATTCTGCAGTTTTGGATCAGGGTTGAATTGATCCACCTTTGGTTTGCCGTCTCTATTGGGTTCTTTAAGCCAGATGATCTTACCGCATAGCTTATCGCCACACTGGTAAATCTCAAAACGGGCTTCTTTCTCTTCGTTTGTCCAGACACCAATAGGTGATTTTTTCTGAGCCCAGCTAAGAGTAGTCAAGCAAAGGAAAAGGGCTAACAAATAGATCTTTCTCATACGTGTGGTTGTTAGGGATTTTGGTTTTTTAAATATAAGCAAATTATGGTCCAAACACTTAGGAGCGAAAAAGTTTCTCTTCGTATACAGAGCAGCACTCCTAAAACCTATTTTCCATGCGAAAACTGCTTTTACTGATCCAGGGAATCTACTTCAGTTTAACCGGAATCTGGCCTTTGGTGCACATGCCCAGTTTTCTGGCAGTGACCGGTCCTAAGAAAGAGGTATGGCTGGTGGTAACCGTGGGCATGCTGGTATTGGCCATTGGCGCGGCCCTGATCACTGCCGCCTTTCAGCCCCGAGAGGAGCGAAGCCCCATGATGCTTGGGTTCTTCAGTGCCTTGGGCCTGGGAGCTATTGACGTACGCTACGCCACCCGTGAAGTAATCCTGGATATTTACCTGTTAGATGCCATCGTTGAGTTTCTGCTGGCCATAGCCTGGATATGGGTTTTCTTCAATACTTGGGAGCCAGGGAACGAAAATAAAACTTAAATTTTTTCAGCAAACCTTTTGAACTATCTTCTCGTCTTTTAACTTTATAAAACGGAAGCGAGTGCTCCGGGCCTCTCTAGCAAACCCATAATTTACTTGGCGCAGCGGATGGGTTTATGTCGGACTTAAAGAAAGGAGGTAAAAGTGTCTAATCCCAGTAAAAATGTATTAAGCCTAGCTCATGTGTCAACCGTTAACCGTGTTGAAGCTTGCTAACTAGACTTTGTCTACTGGCGAATCCGGCATGAGGTAGCCCATGCGACTGAGAGGCAGTTCTCTTTCGTGTCGCTTGATACCATTTCAAAGGATTCCGTACCCGGCTACTGCAGTGGCCGGGTATTTTTTTGCCCGAAAACTACGGGGCTCATTGCGGTAAGTGCTGACCCTCAACTATTTAAAACTTGCACTTAAAGAATTTTCGAATCTTTAAGTCAGGAGGAATGCTCCTTTTAAAATACAGTTCAGGGATTGAAAATATATAATCTCTTCCAAGGATGGAGAATCCGAAGGTTCATCTGACTTAAACCGCACCAGCAGTTTACCAGTTTTTGATTCTTTTAAGGCTCTTTTCTGAAAAACAGCTCTGAAACAGGAAGGGTTAAATTACGGGATTACGCGCCTAACATCAAGGAAGCGTTTCTGGTAGAGGGTACCTTCTAACTCGCTTACTTTTACACCCCCATTGGAGGAAGAATGCACGAACTGCACCGCCTTGGGCGGGTTGGTGATCACAATGCCCACATGGCCTGGGGTGCGGTCTTCCAGGTTAGTCCCGGTGAAAATAAGTAGATCGCCTTTTCTGGCTTCCTGCACAGGTACGGTTTCGCCCAGTTTGGCTTGCGCCGCAGATCCGTGAGGGATAGATACCCCAAACTGATTGTACACGAAGGTGATGAACCCTGAGCAGTCAAAGCCTTCTTCTGTTACGCCGCCGTAAGTGTACTCGGTGCCGTACCGTTGCAGGGCAAAGGCCACCAAACTGTCGGTTTTTGTGACATATTTTCCTTCCAGCACGCCCAATCCGGGGGAGTTCTTCTCCAGCCGAACCGGTTTGGCCAAGGTAGAATCGTTGTGAAATCCTTTGTCCCGGCCGTCTAGGCTGGTGCGTTTAATGCCAGCCCGCCTCAGGTCTCCCTCGGTGAAAAATACCTTGTACAGCACCAGCAGGGAAAGCAAGACCCCGAAGGTGATCCATATTTTTTTCATATTCAATCCTTTGTGTTGCATACGTATTTACCACGGGTCGCGGTTGCCTGAGATACCCGTGCCTTTGGTTAAGCCGCTTTTTAGCCGTAATATTCGATCTTAATCCAAACTACTTTACATCTTTATGCAAAAAATAATCCATTCCTGGGCAACGGGAGTGCTGGTGCTGCTGGCTTTGGCTTTCTCTACGGCGGCAGCTGCCGCGCCTAAAATCTCTTACCGGCTTTCCATGCCTGAGCCGCATACCCATTACTTTGAGGTGGAAATGCGCCTGGAGGGCTTCAAAGGCAAGAACCTGGACGTAACCATGCCCGTCTGGACCCCGGGTTCCTACTTGATTAGAGAGTTTCCAAAAAACGTGGAGGCTTTCCAGGCGGTGGTGAATAATTCTCCCGTTTCCGCGGGAAAAATCGATAAGAACACCTGGCGCATTGCCACCGGCGGAAAAGACGTGACAGTAAAATACAAAGTGTATGCCTTTGAGCTGAGCGTTCGCACCAGCTTTGTTGATGCCAGCCACGGTTACCTGAACGGCACCAGCGTGTTCATGTACCCAGAAGGCCATAAAGATCTCCCTTCCACCGTTACTGTGGTGCCGTTCAAAGGATGGGCCAAAGTGTCTACGGGGCTTCCGGCCGTGAGTGGGCAACCCTACACCTACAAAGCCGCCAACTATGATATTCTCGCCGATTCACCTTTTGAGATCGGGAACCATGAGATCCTGTCTTTTGAAAGCAACGGCGTAAAGCACGAGGTAGCCATGTTCGGTGATGCCAACTATGACCCTGCCCGCCTCACCGCCGATATGAAGAAAGTCACCGAAGAGGCTGCTAAGGTCTTTGGAGAGTTGCCGATAACCTACTACCTGTTCATCGTCCATAACCTACCCGCGGGCGGCGGCGGATTAGAGCACCTGAACTCTACCACGCTGCACGCTACCCGTACCGCTTATGGCACCGAGAGAGGCTATAAGGGGTTCCTGAACCTGGTTGCCCACGAGTACTTCCACCTCTGGAACGTGAAACGGCTGCGCCCGATGGAATTAGGGCCTTTTGACTACAACCAGGAAAACTACTCCAGAATGCTGTGGGTCTCCGAAGGATTCACTTCTTACTACGCCAACGTGATCATGCGCCGGGCGGGCTTCACCTCAGAGCGCGAGCACCTGGACGACATTGCCAGCAGCATCACCAGCGTGGAGAACACCCCGGGGAACAAGGTAGTATCGGCGGCCCAATCCAGCTTCGATGCCTGGATCAAGCAATACCGGCCCGATGAGAACTCTTACAACACGCACCTTTCGTACTACAGCAAAGGAGGCCTCCTGGGCATGTTGCTGGACTTAGAGATCCTGAAAGCCACCAAGGGCACTAAGTCCCTAGACGATGCCATGAAAGCCCTGTATGACCAATACTACAAGCAAAAGAAAAGAGGCTTCTCAGAGAAAGAGTTTCAGGCGGGCATAGAGAAGTTCACCGGCCGTTCTATGGATGACTTCTTCAGAAGATACGTGTACGGGGTAGAGACTCCGGACTATAATTCCTATTTCAGCTCCGTAGGAATTACCCTCACAGACGTAAACAAAGGCACGAACAAGCCACTTTTAGGAGCCGGTATCTCCACCGCCAGCGGCAAGCCGGTGGTGACCACGGTGACCCGTAACGGTAGTGCCTGGCAAGCGGGCTTAAACGTGAACGATGAGATCTTGGGCATGAACGGCTACCGGGTTTCAGATGACATCAACAAATCCATTCCGGCCTATGCCGTGGGAGACGTGTTGGAGTTGGTGCTTAACCGAAGCGGGCAACTGATGATTCTCCCGGTAACCTTACTTAAAGATCAGACCCTGAAGTTCCGCGCCGATATGGCCGCCTCGCCCACAGATGTTCAGAAGAAGAGCTACCTGAAATGGACCAGCGCCAAATAGCGTTTTAAGCCTCTTTTTCAGGAAACAGCCTAAAATTAACAGCCCTAAAACAGAAAGGCCGCTCACTGGAGCGGCCTTTCTGTTTTAGGGCTTTTTCAGGAAAAGGGACTTAAATCTACCTCTTCAGGAAAGCTTAGCCATTTTTATTTTCCAAGGCGAAAGGCGTTATTTGATGCGCATCAGTTCAACTTCGCGGGCTGGTTTAATGATCAGGGGCACTTTCTCTATTTTCACCGAACTGGTGTCAAGCCCGAACCATTTGCCTTCTGAGGTGGTGAATTGCTTTATGTTGAAGTACGACTGCATGATGGTGTTTTCCCAGAAGGGGAGGTCGTTTTCGTAACTCAGGAACTTCTCTAGCACCACAAACCGGAAATCTCCAATGAGATTCTGTTTGTTCAGGGAGCTGTAGCGGCTGGTAATATCCACCTCTTTGTTTTTTACCAAGTCTTCCACTACTCTCCGGAAGAACAGGTTGATGCGTTGCTCTACCCTAAACCCCAACCGGAAATCAATTCGGACTACATCTTTTTCGGCCAGTACGTTCACCTTGTACTCCATGGTATACGGCTCATCCATGGTCTGCACGTGCACAAACCAGTAGATATCGGCCCGCTTGGGTCTTTTCTGGAAGATGGAATAGATGATCTTGGACTCAATCTCTGATGAGCGATCGGCGCTGGTCATGAACACCAGATGAGTCGCGTATTTCGGGATGGTCTCGTCTTCGCTCAGTTCCCGAAGGGCGGGTACATACTCAGGCAAGGAAACATGCTCGGTGAGCCGGCGTTTGATGAAAAAAGCCTTGAGCCAGATGTACATCACCGATATCAAGATAAACCCGATCAGCAGCGTCACCCAACCCCCGTGCGGAAACTTGATTAAGTTGGCAATCAGGAAAGAACCTTCAATGGCCAGGTAAACCGCCAAAAAGATAAAGACACCCACCTTCGCCACTCGTTTGGTAAGAAGATAATAGCTTAGCAGGGTAGTCGTCATCAGCATGGTGACCGTAATCGCCAACCCGTAAGCGGCTTCCATGTTCGCCGATTCCTCGAAATACAGCACCACCGCCACGCACCCCAGCAAAAGCAGCAGGTTGATGCTGGGCACGTACAACTGGCCCTTCACGTTGGTAGGATAGATCAGGCGCACCTTCGGCCACATGTTCAACCGGATGGCTTCCCCAATCAGGGTAAAAGAACCCGTGATAAGGGCCTGGCTCGCGATTACCGCCGCAATGGTAGCAATAATTATCCCGAAGAGCAGGAACCACTCCGGCATGATGCCATAAAACGGATTGACAGTGCCCAAGGAAACCAGCTTTTTACCTTCATACTGCATCAGCCAGGCCCCTTGCCCGAAATAATTAAGCAAAAGGCAGGTTTTCACAAAGACCCAACTAACCCGGATGTTCCCTTTGCCGCAGTGCCCTAAATCTGAGTAAAGGGCCTCAGCACCCGTCGTACACAGGAAAACCGCGCCCAACAACCAGAAACCTCCCGGGTAATTCACCAGCAAGTCATAGGCATAATAGGGGTTCAGGGATTTGAGGATCTCGGGATGCTCCATCACAGAAAGGACACCCAAAATGGCCAGCATACTGAACCATACGAACATCACCGGCCCGAAAGCCTTGCCTACAATCTGGGTCCCGAAACTCTGCAACAAGAAAAGGAGCACCAGAATACCGATTACAATGGGTACTGTAGGAATATCTGGGTTGAGCAGGAGCAAGCCTTCTACCGCTGATGAAACCGAAATAGGCGGCGTGATGACTCCATCGGCTAGGAGTGCGCTACCCCCCAGCATAGCCGGTACGGTAAGCCACTTGGCATGGCGCCGTACCAAGGCAAACAGGGAGAAGATGCCACCCTCGCCATTATTGTCAGCCTGTAGGGTAAGGATGACATATTTGATGGTCGTTTGGAGAGTGAGGGTCCAGACCACGCAGGAAATACCCCCGTACACCAGGGTGGCATTGATGGGAGAGGACCCGATGATGGCTTTCATCACGTACAGCGGAGAGGTCCCGATGTCACCGTAAATAATACCTAAGGCAATCAACAAACCCGCACCCGATACTCGTTGTGCGTGACTAGAGTTATCCATTGTAATCAGTTCGTAAAAACCTCAGGTCAATGCTACTTACCATGGGCTAACAGTTTGTTTTGCCACCCTTGGGTAAGTTTCTCCTCCCGAGAAGAAAGTCGGCAAAAGTAATAGCTATTCACGAATTTAAATAGGTTTCCTGAAGGCATTTTACCCCAATAGATTGAATGGACTTTTCTGGCTTATTCAAGAGGTATGTACCTTTTCCAATATATTTTAGGCTTTATCTAGAAAAGTTTAGAGGCATATTTACTTCCTCATTTGGATAGGTATTTTTTAATTTATAATTTACATCAAATTAGTATAAATAGGGGTGCAAAGCACAATCTTAAAAATTAATAAATACAAAATTGTATACGAAAAAGAATATAATGCAAGCTGATACAGATTTCTTCAAAGTATGGCTGGATACATCCACACGGATAGCCATGTTAAAATGGAGAAAGGATGTTGGGTTGGAAGAATGCAGAAAAGGGATAGAGGAATTGTTTACCCTTATCAAGGAAAACAATCTAAATAAATGCCTGATCAATACCTGTCACCGGGGAATCTTGTCTGCTGAAGCGGAAGAGTGGGAATTAAGTATGCTGCAGAGCGATGACACCTCGTTTGTGCCTGAGGGCCTTCATGTTGCCCTGGTGATGTCTGATTCTAAATACAAACAGATGATCCATGAATACTCTTTGAACCGGGTCTGTAAGTTCAACCTTCCTATCACCATCAATTATTTCACCCAGATAAACGAAGCGGTAGATTGGCTGGAGCATGACACTCCCTCCAATTCTTTATAGAACGCCTGATTTCCGTTTAAAGCCTTCTTTTCCGAAAAAGCCCTAAAAGGAGCAGGTGTTTTTAGATTCCTTTTATGAAAAGGTACCTAAAGAGTGCCTCAGGAACCTGTATCCGTTTACCCCCCTGTGCGAAGAGTTGGAGCAGTAAGTGGAAGAAAAGGCAGGCGATCAAACCTAAACCTAAGAAGGTAATAAAGCACAAGGGGAACCTGCGGGCTGGCAAATTCCCCTTGTGCTTTAACTTGAAAGGTACCTTAGTTGTTGACGGTGATTAATTCCACATCAAAAATCAAGGTGGCATTTGGTCCAATGTCTCCGCCAGCACCACGGGAACCATAGGCCAGGTTACCGGGGATGAACAAGCGCCATTTGTCTCCTTCTTTCATCAGCTGGAGGGCTTCGGTCCAGCCGGCAATCACGCCGTTTACCGGGAACGTAGCAGGTTCGCCCCGCTCGTAAGACGAATCAAATACGGTGCCGTTAATGAGCGTGCCGTGGTAATGGGTGGTTACGTTGGAGTTTCTGGTTGGGGTCCTGCCCGATCCGCTTTCCAGCACCTGGTATTGCAGGCCGCTTGGCAAAGCGTGTACGCCCTCTTTCTCTTTGTTAGCCTCTAAAAAGGCTTCACCTTCTTTTCTGTTCTCCTCGCCGGAGGCACCTGCCGTAGCTTGTTGTTTTTCCTGCATCTGCATCTGCAGTTGCATCATCGCCTGCTGCACCTCGTTCTGGTCAAGCTTAGAAGGATTTCCGCTGATAGCTTCTTTAAGACCGAAAAGCAATGCTTCGGGTTCTACTTCAATGCCTTGCTTGGCAAAGTTGGCTGCCATGTCTCGGCCAATGATGTAGCTGATTTTTTGGGAAAGGTCTTTTAATTCCATAGTTTTTCTTTTGTAAGGTAAAGGTACGGTTTCTATGGAATTTGGATGGTATTGGAACACAAAACCCCGTCAACGCGGGGTTTTAGGAGGGGTATGAATAAGCTGGTCTTTCTACAAGCTTTAGAGATATAGGTGAATGTCTTCCTCTGAAAGATCCAGGGGAATGTTTCCTGGCGACAGCCAAGTAGTGGCATAGATACCCAGCACACCAATAATCAGAATGGAGGAGATAGTGGCGATAGTTTTCATGGCGTTACCCTTAGAGCGTTTATAGTATAAACGTAATATTCTACAATCTGGTTAACTTATCAGTAACCTAATTATTACCCTTGTATTAAATATATAAAATTCTGATAATAAAGCCATAAAGCGTCTTGAAAATAGTTTTGAACCTGTTTACAAAGGCCCTCAAACCCTTGTCTGTAATCTTAGTTTTTGAATAGCAGCACCGGAAAAGTGAAACCTACTTTATAAGAGGCTAAACGTGATTCCTACCCCTTTTTCAATAAAGGGCCCAAAACAGAGAGGAGCCAACTTTCATCGGCTCCTCTCTGATACTCTTTCTACTATTAAGATTCTAGACCTAAGACTCAGACCCTAAGATTCCTCCTACTACATGTTGCGTCGGTACTGACCACCCACGGCGAACAGCGCATTAGTGATTTGGCCCAAAGAGCAGTATTTGGAGGTTTCCATAATTGCCTCAAAGATGTTGCCGTTGTGTACCGCTACTTCCTGTAATTGCTTTAAACGGGCAGGGGTTTTATCTGAATGCCGCGCCTGCAACTCCTGTAGCATGGAAATCTGGTACTGCTTCTCTTCCTCGGTAGCTCTGATCACTTCCGACGGAATCACCGTAGGAGAGCCCTGGCTGCTCAGGAAGGTGTTCACGCCAATAATCGGGTATTCACCGGTATGCTTCAGGGTCTCGTAATATAGGCTTTCCTCCTGAATCTTACCGCGCTGGTACATGGTCTCCATGGCACCTAACACACCGCCACGTTCTGTGATGCGGTCAAATTCCAGCAATACCGCTTCCTCCACCAGATCGGTGAGTTCTTCAATGATGAAGGAGCCTTGCAGTGGGTTTTCATTTTTGGCTAATCCTAACTCACGGTTAATGATGAGCTGGATGGCCATGGCGCGACGTACCGATGCCTCGGTTGGCGTGGTGATGGCCTCATCGTAAGCATTCGTATGCAGGGAATTACAGTTGTCATAAATTGCATACAAAGCCTGAAGCGTAGTCCGGATGTCATTGAAGTCTATCTCCTGGGCGTGCAGCGAGCGGCCCGAAGTCTGGATGTGGTACTTCAACATCTGCGAACGGGCGTTTGCGCCATACTTCAATTTCATGGCCTTCGCCCATATTCTTCTGGCCACCCGACCGATCACCGCATATTCCGGGTCAATGCCGTTGGAGAAGAAGAAGCTCAGGTTAGGCGCAAACGCGTTGATGTCCATGCCGCGGCTCACGTAATACTCCACAAAGGTGAAACCGTTCGCCAGTGTGAAGGCCAATTGCGAAATAGGGTTGGCCCCCGCCTCGGCAATGTGATAGCCACTGATAGAAACCGAGTAGAAGTTCCGGACGTTGTGGTCAATGAAGTACTGCTGCACGTCACCCATAAGACGCAGCGCGAACTCGGTGCTGAAAATACAGGTGTTCTGGGCCTGGTCTTCCTTCAGGATATCGGCCTGAACCGTACCGCGTACCGAGGCCAGGGTTTTCTCTTTGATCTGCCCGTAAATGTCTGCCGGTAACACCTGATCGCCGGTCACGCCTAAGAGCATCAGCCCCAAACCATCGTTCCCGTCAGGTAATTCGCCTTGGTACACCGGACGTTTTTGACCTTTTTCTGCGAAAATAGCCTCAATACGCTCGTTTACTTCGGCCTCTAACCCGTTCTCCTTGATGTACAACTCACATTGCTGGTCAATGGCGGCGTTCATGAAAAAGCCCGTCAAGATAGCGGCCGGACCGTTGATGGTCATGGATACCGAAGTCATCGGATGAGCCAGGTTGAAGCCTGAGTACAGTTTCTTGGCATCATCTAGGCAGCAGATGCTTACCCCTGAGTTCCCAATTTTACCGTAGATATCTGGCCGAAGGTCTGGGTCTTCGCCATATAAAGTAACGGAGTCAAAAGCAGTAGATAAACGCTTAGCGGGCAAGCCTTTACTTACGTAGTGGAAGCGCCGGTTTGTGCGCTCTGGTCCGCCTTCTCCGGCGAACATACGGGTGGGGTCTTCGCCTTCGCGCTTGAAGGGGAACACGCCCGCGGTGTAAGGGAATTCACCGGGAACGTTCTCCTGCAGGTTCCACTTCAGTAAGTCGCCCCAAGCCTCATAGCGCGGCGTAGAGATCTTCGGAATCTGAAGGTGCGAAAGGCTCTCAGTGTGGGTGGCAATTTTCAGTACCTTATCCCGTACCTTGAACTCGTAGAACTCATTTTTATACGCCTGGCGTTTCTCGGGCCAACCTTCCAGCAGCTTCTTGTTTTGGCCGTCCAGCCTTAAAGCAGTTTCTTCGTAGGCGTACTCTAACCCTTTAATCAAGCGATCTTTATCTTCTACCTCAATGGCTTGAATGGCTTCAATAGACTGCCGGATGCCATACAGTTTCTGAGCTACGCTGGCCTGGTCCTGCACCCACTTATCATAACTGCGGTTGTTCTCGGCAATTTCAGAAAGGTAGCGCGTGCGGGCAGGAGGGATGATGTACACTTTCTCTGACATCTCACCAGTGGCCTGAATCTGGGAATCAAAGCTAACCCCGGTTTTCTCAGAGATCTTTGCCATCACCGCCTTGTACAAACGGTTCATACCTGGGTCATTGAACTGAGAGGCAATGGTTCCGAATACCGGGATCTCGTCATCGCTCACGTCCCACAGCTGGTGGTTGCGCTTGTACTGTTTCTTCACATCCCGGATTGCATCCAAGGCACCGCGCTTGTCAAACTTGTTCAGCGCAATGATGTCGGCGAAGTCCAGCATGTCTATTTTCTCCAGTTGGGTGGCGGCACCGTACTCAGGCGTCATCACGTACAGGCTGGCGTCTGAATGCTCAATGATTTCGGTGTCTGACTGGCCAATACCGGAGGTCTCCAGGATGATCAAATCAAAGTTGGCGGCCTTCACCACATCCACAGCATCTTGCACGTAGCGGCTCAAGGCTAGGTTGCTTTGGCGAGTGGCCAGGGAGCGCATGTACACGCGGCTGTTGCTGATGGCGTTCATCCGGATACGGTCACCCAACAAGGCACCACCTGTTTTGCGTTTTGAAGGGTCTACCGAGATGATGGCGATGGTCTTGTCCTGGAAATCCATCAGGAAACGGCGCACCAGTTCATCCACCAATGAAGACTTACCAGCGCCACCGGTACCGGTGATTCCCAGCACTGGCGTTGTTGATTGTCCGTTGGTTGTGGCTTGTTGGTCAACGCCTGAGATCAATTGCTCTTTCACCCGTGCGAATTCCTCGGGGAAGTTCTCGGCAGCGGATATCAGGCGGGCGATGGATTTGATGTCTTTTTCTTTCAGGTGCTTTACCTCTCCGTTCAGGTTCTGGCCGGTGGGGAAGTCGCATTTTTCCAGCATATCGTTGATCATGCCCTGCAAGCCCATAGCGCGTCCGTCGTCTGGGGAATAAATGCGGGCGATACCGTAGCCATGCAGTTCCTCAATTTCTGTAGGAAGTATCACTCCGCCGCCGCCGCCGAAAATGCGCACATGGCCGCAACCGCGCTCGTTGAGGAGGTCATACATGTATTTGAAGTACTCCAGGTGGCCGCCTTGGTAGGAGGTGATGGCAATAGCCTGTGCATCTTCCTGAATAGCACAGTCCACGATCTCCTGCACGGAGCGGTTATGGCCCAGGTGAATGACCTCGGCGCCCGATGCCTGAATGATGCGGCGCATGATATTGATAGACGCATCGTGGCCGTCAAACAGGGAAGCGGCGGTGACAATGCGGATGTGGTTAACCGGTTTGTAGGGTTGTACAGTAGTAACTGACATTTGTTAGGTTAGCTAGTGAACGGTATGCGAAAGTACGAATTTTCAGATAGAATGGAGGAGGTGGGGTAAACTCTCTTGTAGGGTTTCAGGGGTACTTTCTTTAAAACAGCCTCAAAATGGCTTTCGTTCAGAATCAGGTACCGCGGCTGGCTGCTTTTGCGTAGTTTACCAAAAATTGAAGCCAATGCCTGAACTTCCTCCCTTAGCGCTCATTCCTTTTATTGATGTGATAGGCACCTTTGTGTTCGCCATCAGTGGCACCCAAACCGCCATTGACAAAAAGCTGGATCCGTTTGGGGCTTCTGTTATCGCGTTTGCCACGGCTTTGGGCGGAGGTACGGTACGGGACTTGCTGCTGAACCTAAGACCGGTTTGGATTCAGGAGGAAAGGCTATTGGTGACCGTTTTTATTGCCGTAATGGTGACGCTGGTATTCAGAAAGGAAATAGGGCGGTTCAGGAGAACCATGTTTTTGTTTGATACCGTGGGTATTGCGCTGTTCACTATTTTAGGTATGGAAAAAGCGCTCCGGTTGGGAGTGCCGCCGTTGATTGCCTTGGTCATGGGCGTGGTGACCGCCGTTTTCGGGGGAGTAGTGCGGGATATTCTATGCAACGAGATTCCTTTGATCTTCCGCCGGGAGGTGTACGCCACGGCCTGCCTGGTGGGAGGTGCGTCTTACCTGCTCATGCGTCTGGCTCCCGTACCGCCCGGCGTTCCCGTCTGGATTGCCATTGCCATCATTATTTTAATCAGGATTTTGGCGGTGCGGCTGAAATGGGCCTTTCCAAACTTGAACCCAGAAGAATAAGGTTGGTTTTAAGGCTGTTTCAGGAAAAGAGGTCCAAAGCAGACCGGCTTTCTGTTTAGTTCTTTTTATTTTCCTCTATGTGCTCCTGGTGCTTTTCCATGGTGTCCATCACTTTTTCGGGCTGCACATCATGGGCTAGTTCATTGATCTCGGGGTCATGGGCTTCCTGGATATCCATTTTCTGGGCGATGGCGGTGACTAAGGTTACCAAACGCGTTATTTCATGTTCGGCCAGTAAACTAACTTGTAGATCAAGATCGGCACGTTTGTCTGCCTGAATGCTGGAACGGTTCTGGCTGATGAGCACAAATGTGGACAGGAAAATGGCTTCCACTGACGCGAACATGGCCAGCACTACAAAAGACTCATCAAAGGGCGGAAGGCCCAGCCAACCCAGGTTCCAAACTACCCAAATCCCGAACATCAGTAAGTGGATGACCACAAACAGCATACTCCCTGTGAACTTCGTCACGGCATCGGAAATCCGCTCAGATAGATTCCGCGAATTATCTTCCTGTTTCCGGCGGGCCAGCAACGCCTTGATGTTCCGCTCCACAATCTCGGCCATGTGCCCCTCCGTTCCTTTGAACACCCCTGTATCTTTATTTTCTGCCATGATTACTACTGTTTAGGTGCAGTTATACGGCATCAGGCAGAAGAAGAGGAGTCAGAAACCAGAAATTTACAGGGGCTAAAATGAATTAGGCAAAAGGAAGCAGGTTTTATGGGTTATTTAAAGAAAACAGCTCCAAAACACCGCAGGAAACGTAAAAATTAAACGCAAGCTCCCAGATGCGTTCCAGAGGCTCGGTTTTCTTTCTTATCTTTGTTGATTGTAACTGATTTCTATGAAGAACATCCGCAATTTTTGCATCATTGCGCATATTGACCACGGCAAAAGTACCCTGGCCGACCGTCTGCTGGAGTTTACCCAGTCGGTGACCGAGCGGGAAATGCAGCACCAGTTATTGGATAACATGGATCTGGAGCGGGAACGCGGCATCACCATCAAGAGCCACGCCATCCAGATGAACTATAACTATAAAGGGGAAGACTATATTCTGAACCTGATTGATACGCCTGGTCACGTGGACTTTAGCTACGAGGTGTCTCGTTCCATTGCCGCCTGCGAGGGCGCTCTCCTGATTGTGGACTCCTCCCAGGGGATTGAAGCCCAGACTATCTCTAACCTGTACCTGGCCATTGGCAACGACCTGGAGATTGTTCCGGTTCTGAACAAGATTGACCTGCCGCACGCCATGCCGGAGGAGGTAAGTGACCAGATTATTGACCTGATTGGTTGCGAGAAGGAAGATATCATCCATGCCTCAGGGAAGGCGGGCATCGGCATTGCCGAAATCCTGGCTGCCATCTGCGAACGCATTCCGGCTCCCAAAGGTGACCCCGATGCTCCGTTGCAAGCTTTGATCTTTGACTCGGTGTTCAACTCGTACCGCGGTATTGAGGTGTACTTCCGGATCATGAACGGCACGTTGCGCAAAGGCGACAAGGTAAAATTCATTGCCACCGGCAAACAATACGAGGCGGACGAGATTGGCGTACTCAAGCTGAACCAGGAACCCAAGCAGATCATGGGCGCCGGAAATGTGGGTTACTTGATCTCGGGTATCAAGAACGCAAAAGAAGTAAAAGTAGGGGATACCATTACCCAGGCTGCCAACCCAGACACCATCCAGATTCAGGGGTTTGAAGAGGTGAAGCCGATGGTATTCGCGGGTATCTATCCGGTGGAAACAACTGAATATGAAGAGCTTCGTTCTTCCATGGAGAAGCTTCAGTTGAATGATGCTTCGTTAGTGTGGGAACCAGAAACCTCGGCTGCTTTGGGCTTCGGATTCCGATGCGGGTTCTTAGGCATGCTCCACATGGAGATTGTGCAGGAACGTCTGGAGCGCGAATTTGACATGACCGTGATCACCACGGTACCAAGCGTGCAGTTCAAGGCTTTCACGACCAAAGACGGCGAGATCAAAGTGAATGCCCCGTCTGAGATGCCGGAGCCTAACTTCATTGACCACATTGAGGAGCCGTTCATCAAGGCGCAGATCATTTCTAAAGCGGAGTACATCGGCCCGATCATCTCCCTTTGTATGGACAAACGCGCCATCCTGAAGGCCCAGAACTTCCTGACCGCCGACCGCGTGGAATTGGTGTTTGAGATGCCATTGGCCGAAATCGTGTTTGACTTCTTTGATAAACTGAAGACCATCAGCCGCGGTTATGCCTCCCTGGACTACGAACTCATCGGGTTCCGGGAATCGCACATGGTAAAGTTGGACATCATGTTGAACGGCGAGAAAGTGGATGCCCTGAGTGCCATCGTGCACCGTGATAAAGCCTATGACTGGGGCAAACGCCTCTGCGAGAAACTGCAGGAATTGTTGCCACGCCAAATGTTTGAGATCGCTATTCAGGCCGCAATCGGGCAGAAGATTATCGCCCGGGAGACGGTGAAAGCCCTTCGTAAAAACGTATTGGCCAAGTGCTACGGCGGGGATATTTCCCGTAAACGGAAACTCCTTGAAAAGCAGAAGAAAGGGAAGAAGCGTATGCGCCAAGTGGGCAACGTGGAAATACCGCAGGAAGCCTTCCTGGCAGTTCTTAAACTAGATTGATTTGAAACCCGATGTGAAGGCATCGGGTTTTTTCATACATTTCAGCCATGCAGTATGCCTTTTACTTTCTCGCACCCTGCGGTCATCATTCCTTTTAAATACGTATCTAATAAGCGAGTTTCTTTAACGGCTTTGGTGTTGGGGAGCATGGCTCCAGATTTTGAATTCTTTTTCAGAATGCGGGCCGAAACGGACATCAGCCACACGCTAAAAGGCATTTTCCTGTTTGACATTCCGGTCGTTCTCGTTGTGGCTATTCTCTACCATTGCTGGATTAGGAATCCTTTGATAGACCATTCGCTACCATTTCTACGCAATAGGTTATCGGTGTACAAAGGCTTTGACTGGCTGGCCTACTTCAAAGAAAATTGGCTGATTGTAGTTATCTCTGCTTTTCTGGGAACAGTAATCCATTTGATTTGTGATGATTTTACCCACTACTATGGCTGGACCGCAAACAACTTTTCCTTGTTAAGCACCCGGTATGAGCTGGTAGGGCACGCCGTACCCGGCTACCATATCCTGCAATACCTCAGTAGTTTAGTGCTCGGAGTCTTCCTGATAGCAGAAGCTCTTAAATTGCCACTTTCTTCCAAAGAGGGGCTGCAATCCACCTTTTTCCTTTTCTGGGGAATCGTCATCCTCATTACCGTACCCACCTTCATTCTCAGGTTTGCCATCAGAGACCGCGAGATGACCATGGATGACACCATCATGACTGCTATAACCGCCGGGTTGTTGGGGTTGCTGGTGGCTACTTCTTTTATAAACTTTTCTAAAACGTAGATTTCACACGCAGTTTTTCAATCCCTGCGTTTGGGGGCTGTTTTACAAAAATAGCCCCCAAGCAGGGGTTTTCCTTTATGCGGGAGAGAAGTCCAATACCTAGATTCAAATATATCTTCCTCATCAAGAAGGAATTGTTGCAGTTGAAGAAACAAAATCAAATTCCGCCTTGTTTATTAATCAATCGATTGATTAATTTTGCCCGACTTTTTACAAAATGACTGCGAAAGAAAAAATAGACAAGAAAGAGCACCTCCTGAATGTGGCGGAACGCGTGTTCGGGGAGTTGGGCTATGATGGTGCTTCTACCCGGTTGCTGGCGCAAGAGGCAGGCGTGAACATGGCCATGCTCAACTATTACTTCGGGTCCAAAGACGGCCTTTTGATGGCGGTGGTGGAGCGTAGGATGGGCCACATGAAGAAAGGCTTCGAGGAGATTGCTCAGCAAGACACCTCCTCCTGGGAGAAAATCATCCAGATTGTGCAACTGTACGTGATCCGCGTGGCCACGAGCAAATACTTCCACAAGATTATCTTCCGGGAGATTTCCGTGCTTCGGTCCGGCTCTGAGTTGACTGATTTTGTGCTAGATAACCTTTACCGGAATGTGATGCTGGTGCACCAGATTCTGGAGGAAGGCATCCAGAAAAGTGAATTCAGACCAGTTGACATTGAAATGACCGTGGTCAGCATCTTCGGGACGGTGAACTATATCATCAACTCGCGCCGTCTGGCCTCCAAAATCCTGAACATGGACTTACTGGACGACCAGGTGCTGCAAGATGAAATGAAGCCGCGCCTGCTGGCTTACTTACAAGACTCTCTAAAAACACACTTACTTATAAAATGAAACTAAGAATCAATGCTTCTCCTGAACATCCGGTTATTGGACGGGGAGTTATAAAGGCAGCAGTGATGGGGGGACTTAGCCTGATGATGGCTTTCTCCCAACCTGTGGCGGCACAAGATGCGAAGCACCTGAACTTACAGGAATCGGTGCAGCTGGGTGTGCAGAACAGCAAAGTGCTACGTTTGTCCCAGACCAAAGTAGACCAGGCAATTTCTCGCTACAATCAGGTAAAAGATGAAGCCAAGCCGAAAGCCAGTGCCAGCTATACCTACAACCACGCTGAGATTCCTTCCAACGTCTTACAAATGTCCAAAGAAGCAGACCCGTTCTATTTACCGAAACGCGCCGATGCTTTCTTAGGAACTTTATCAGTGCAGGAGGTCATCTTCGCCGGAAACAAGCTCAAGTATGCAAAAGAATCTACCGATCTCATGGCGCAGGTGGCGCGTCTGGATGCCGAGAAGGACAAGGAAGAAATCGCCTATACCATCACCAGTGCCTACTACAACCTATATAAGTTGCAGCAGAGCCAGAAAGTGGTAGCGCAAAACCTACAGGCCATTGACAAGCAGATAAAGCAATCGCAGCGGTTTTTTGAGCAAGGCATTGTGACTAAAAATGATGTGCTGCGCTTCCAACTACAACGTAGCAACGTGGAGTTGACCGGTGCCGACCTGGAAACGAACCGCAAGATTGTGGTCTACAACCTAAATGTGTTGTTAGGCCTGCCTGAGAACAATGACCTGGTAGTGGAAGACGCCGCTGCACCGGACGGACGCACGGTTTCACTGGCTGCCTACGTAGATTCTGCCCTTACCAACCGCGAGGAACTACATGTCCTTGACCTGAACAGCCGCGCCGCAGACAACAACATCAAGTCTATCAAAGCCGATGCGTTGCCTGCCCTGGTAGCCGCCGCCGATGCCTACCACATCAACCCGAGCGGTTCATTTATTCCACCGTCTCACGGGGCATTGAGCGTGGGTACTTTGGGGGTAACGGCCGCCTGGAACTTTGACCGCCTCTGGACCAATAAAAACAAGATTGCCGAGGCCAAGATCCAGAAAACCCAGCTGGACATCAGCCGTGAGCTGACAACTGACCAACTGAAAACCGAGGTAAACCAGAATTACCAACGGTACCTGCTGGCGCTGGACAAGATTATCATTTTACAGACTTCCATAGCGCAAGCGGAGGAAAACGACCGTAGCGAGGCTTCCCGCTACACAAACAAAGTAGCCAGTGCCACAGACAGAATTGAGGCGCAGACCCGCCTGTACCAAGCCTTAATCAACCTGGAATTGGCCCGCGCTGATGCGGGACTGGCGTACTACACCTTATTGAAATCAACCGGTAACATCATTGACTAATAAGAGCACACACTAGAATGGAAACTGAGAAAAAGAAATCCAATAAAGTCATCCCCATCATCTTAGGCTTGGTCCTGATTATTGGCGGATTCTTTGGCGTGAAAGAATACTTATACTATAGCAAGCACGAAGACACCGATGATGCCCAGATTGACGCAGATATTAGTCCGGTAGTGGCGCGCGTGAGCGGGTACGTAGATACTATCCTATTTGAGGAAAACACCCACGTAACGCAAGGTCAGGTGCTGGTGAAACTGGATGACCGAGATTACGCCATCAAGGTAGAGCAAGCCTTGGCCGCCCAGCAGGGAGCCAGCGCCAACACTGGGGTTTCCCAGGCGCAAATCACGGCCACCGCGGCCAACGCCACCACGGCCAAAGCCAACATTGAAGCCACCCGCGTGCGCCTCTGGAAAGCCAACCAGGACTACAACCGTTTCGCCAACCTAATCAAAGACGGTTCTATTACCCAGCAGCAGTTTGAACAAGCCAAAGCAGATCGTGACGTAGCCCAGGCTAACTACCAGGCCGCGCAGGACCAGTACAAAGCCGCGTTGCAGCAAGTGGGTACCACCCGTTCGCAATTGACGGTGACCAACACCGGCGTAAACCAGCGGCAAGCCGATGTAGACTTCGCGAAACTGCAGATGTCTTACACCACCATTACGGCACCGGCCAGCGGTATTGTGTCTAAGAAAAATGTGCAGAAAGGCCAGTTGGTGCAAGCCGGGCAAAGCCTGTTCTCTATTGTGAATGACAACAGCATCTTTGTGACGGCTAACTTCAAAGAGACCCAACTGGAGAAAATCCGCGAAGGGCAGAAAGTGGAGATTGAGGTAGATGCGTTCCCAGATGCCAAGGTAGAAGGGCAAATCTACAACTTCTCACCCGCTACTGGTGCCAAATTCTCTTTGCTGCCGCCAGACAACGCCACCGGTAACTTCGTGAAAGTGGTGCAACGCGTACCCGTTAAAATTAAAATCAACGCCTCTCCTGAGCTGATGAAAAGACTTCGCCCTGGCATGAGTGTGAAAACATCAGTTCTGATTCAAGAATAAAGATGGCAGAAACCGGATTAAAAAAATGGGCTATCACCATCACGGTGATCTCGGCGGCACTGTTGGAGCTCATTGACACCACCATCGTGAACGTCGCCATGCCCCAGATTCAGGGAAACCTGGGTGCCACGCTGGAAGACGTAGCCATGATTGTGACGGGTTACGCCGTGGCCAACGTGATTATCCTGCCTATGTCAGGGTGGTTGGGCAGTAGGTTTGGCCGCAAGAACTACTTCCTGTTCTCCATCATCGTCTTCACCTTGGTGTCTTTCCTCTGCGGAAACGCTACGAGTTTGGAGGAACTGGTGATCTTCAGGATTCTGCAGGGTTTGGCCGGGGGCGGCTTGTTGTCCACCTCCCAATCCATTCTGCTGGAAGCCTGGCCGAAGGAGCAGGTAGGAACCGCTACCGCATTGTTCGGTCTGGGTGCCGTGGTAGGACCTACCTTGGGACCCACCATCGGGGGCTACATCACCGATAACTACTCCTGGCCCTGGATTTTCTACGTGAACATTCCGGTGGGAATTATGGCGGCCATTGCCACGTACCTATTTATCAAGAAGACCCCGCGCGAGCTAGGCGGTAAGCCGGTGGACTGGTGGGGCATTGCGCTGTTGGCCATTGCCGTAGGTAGTCTGCAAATTGTGCTGGAGAAAGGGGAGACCGAGGATTGGTTTGCGGCCACCTACATCATTGTGCTGTCAGCTACGGCGGTCATCGGGACGCTGCTCTTCATCTGGCGCGAGCTCACGTTTGAGTACCCTATTGTGAACTTCAGGATCATGCGGCACCGGAGCTTCTCGGTGGGGATGTTTACGTCCTTCGTGTTGGGTTTCGGGTTGTACAGTTCCATGTTCGTGTTCCCGGTGTTCACGCAGGGCTTGCTGGGCTTCACGGCGCAGCAATCGGGTAAGCTGTTGCTGCCAGGCGGGGTGTTTACCATCATGATGATGCCGTTCATTGGCAAGATGCTGCAGAAAGGCGTTCCGGCCCAATTTATGGCTACGGGCGGTATGCTTTTATTCTTCGTCTTCGCGATGATGATGAACCACTCTACCTTGCTCTCGGGCACTGGTGACTTCTTCTGGCCACTGGCGATCAGGGGTATCGGGATGGCCTTGCTGTTCGTACCGTTGACAACCTTGGCTATCCAGGATCTGAAAGGCTCTGAGATTGGACAGGGAACCGGCTTGAACAACATGATGCGCCAGTTGGGCGGTTCATTCGGGATTGCGGCGTTGACCACGCTCATTCACGTGCGCCAGGGCTTCCACCGCAATAACCTGCTGGTGAACATCAACGAGTACAACCCGGTTTTCTCCCAAAGGTTGCAAGGCCTCATGCAGAACTTCATCAGCAAAGGCTACACGTTCATGGATGCCCAGAAAGCCGCCTACAAAGCGGTGGAAGGAATGGTCATGAAACAGACGGCCCTGCTGTCTTACACCGATGCGTTTTGGGTTTCGGGCATGATTATGCTGTGCTCCATTCCACTGCTGTACCTGCAGAAGTTCAAAAAGAACACCAACGTGCCGGTAGAGGTGCATTAACCGAACTTCCAATTCATTGCATATCCTGTTTAGGGCCTGGTTTCTTAAAACCAGGCCCTAAATGCTTTCAGGCGAAGGCAATAGCAGGTTTTAACGCCAGCGTAGGAGGAAAAGAAGAGGAAGTTTGTTTCATAGTAGTTTCTGGGAAATAACTCCAAAAACCCGAGGCACTTTCCCTAATGGCTTGTACTTTTGCGCCTTGTATCATCTCTCATTTCTCGTACCCATGACCCTTTTAGACGGAAAGAAAACCTCTGAAGCAATCCAACAGGAGATTGCCGCAGAAGTGGCCGAAATCAAAGCACAAGGTGGAAAGGTACCTCACTTAGCCGCTATTCTAGTGGGCCAGGACGGAGGTTCAATGACGTATGTCAACAACAAAGTGATTGCCTGTGAGCGCGTAGGTTTTGCCTCTACCTTGCTGCACTATGAAACTGACATCACCGAAGAAGAACTCCTGACCAAGATCAAGGAAATCAACGAAGACGCAGAAATTGACGGATTGATTGTCCAGTTGCCGCTTCCCAAGCACATCAGTCCAGACAAAGTGCTTGAAGTAATGGACTACAAAAAAGACGTAGACGGTTTCCATCCCGTGAACGTGGGCCGCATGGTCGCCGGTTTGCCCGCCTATCTACCCGCCACCCCGTACGGCATCATGCAGTTGCTGGAACGCTACAACATTGACACCAAAGGCAAACACTGCGTGGTGGTAGGCCGAAGCAATATTGTAGGCACGCCCATCAGCATCTTGATGAGCAAATGCACCATTCCCGGCGAAGCCACCGTCACCATCTGCCACCGCAATACCGTTGACTTAGCTTCCCATACCCGCCAGGCGGATATTCTGATTGTAGCCGTCGGCAAGCCCGGCCTCATCACCGAAGACATGGTGAAAGAAGGCGCTGTAGTAATTGACGTAGGCACCACCCGCGTCAACGATGCCACCCGCGAAAGAGGCTGGCGCCTGCGCGGCGACGTTGATTTTGATAACGTGGCTCCCAAGTGCAGTTACATCACCCCGGTACCCGGTGGCGTTGGCCCCCTAACCATCTCCATGTTGTTGAAGAACACCTTGCGCGCTGCTAAAAAAGAAGTGTATTCTTAATTCTACTCACTAAAAGAAAAAGCCCCAACTATATATAAGTAGATGGGGCTTTTCTGCTTTCAGGCTGTTTCTGGAAAAACGGCCCTAAAAGGCTACAATGTTCCTTCTTTGTGTTTCTGCATTAAGAGCAGTTTAAACCCGTCAAAGTCATTTGGCATATCAGTTACCTGTTTCTGCCTTCCCTGGAAAACCTTTAACTGCTCCGGTAACTCAATTTCCTGCCCCAAAACTTCTTCCATGCTTTTCTTGAACTTAGCCGGATGCGCGGTTTCCAGGAAAATACCGGGCGTTTTCAGTTCAGGAAGCAACTGCCGTAGGCTTAAGTACCCAACTGCCCCGTGCGGGTCTAACATATAGCCTGTTTCCTGATGCACCTGTTTGATGGTGTCTTTGATTTCCTCGTCATCGGCCCAGAAACCTTTGACTACTTTCTGCAGGTTTTCCAGGTTATGCCCGAAAAGCTCTTGGATCCGTGGGAAGTTATTAGGGCTACCCACGTCCATGGCATTGGCAATGGTGCACACCGAGGGAGCAGGGGTGTACACACCCGACTCCAAATAATCGGGAACAATCTTGTTGCGGTTAGTGGCCGCCACAAAATAGGTGACCGGCAGACCCATTTGTCGGGCCAAAAGGCCAGCCGCCAGATTCCCGAAGTTTCCGCTGGGCACCGAGATGGTGACTTGCTCCGCTTCTGGGTTTAGTTTTTTCCATTGTCCCCAAGCGTAGAAGTAGTAGACCATCTGGGGTAACCACCGCGCCACGTTGATGGAATTGGCCGAAGACAGGTTCCTCTTCTGGTTTAACTCCTCGTCTGAAAAGGCTTGTTTAACAAGGGTCTGGCAATCGTCAAACGTGCCTTCAATCCCTACCGCGCTGGTGTTCTGGCCCAGCGTAGTGAACTGCATTTCCTGGATTTCGCTCACGCCAAACTGGGGGTACACCACTACCACGTCAATGTTGTCTAAACCCAGGAAACCGTTGGCTACCGCACTGCCTGTGTCACCGGATGTGGCCACCAACACCGTTACTGGTCGGTCCGGCTCGGCGAAGGCCTGTAAACAGCGCGACATAAACCGGGCGCCTACGTCTTTGAAGGCGCAGGTGGGTCCGTGGAAGAGTTCCAAAGAATAGATGTCTTTTTCTACCTCCACCAGGGGAATAGGAAAGGTGAACACCTCAGCGCAAATTTTCCTGAGGTCATCCGGAGAAATATCTGGGGTGACATACGGTTGCAGAACTTCGAAGGCTATCTCAGGCAATGAAAGAGAGGGAAGCGACTCAAAAAAGTCTTCGCCTAGCGTTGGAATTTCCCGCGGAAAGAAAAGTCCTTTGTCTCGGGGAAGGCCTTTGATGACCGCTTCCTTGAAACTCATCTCTGAGGAGTAGTCGTTGGTGCTGTAGTAGTTCATAGAGGCAAGACAGGTTGGAAAGTTGATTGGGCCACCAGGCGAACACCTTGTTCTGGCACCTGAGATACGTACGTTTTGGTTTCAATGCCGCTTCCGGCGTAGATAGCTTCCATGGCTTCTTTCACCGCTTGGGCTTTTTCCAAAGAAGCAGACAACGCGAAGATGGAAGGTCCCGAACCGGAAATACCACCGCCTAATGCCCCAGCCTCAATTGCAGCCGCTTTTACTTGTTTAAACAAGGGAATGAGCACCGAACGCTCGGGTTCAAAGATTTCATCGTGCAGGCTGCGGCCAATCAGATTATAGTCCTTTTTCAGCAAACCGGCCATTAAACCCGCTAGGTTGCCCCACTGCCGGATGCCTTTATTTAAAGGAATCTCTTGCTTGAGAATACTGCGGGAAAGCGAGGTTTTGAGTTCAATCTGCGGATACAGGATGGTGCAGTACAACTCCAAAGGCACACCTAGGGGCACCACGTCTAGCGGGTCATAGTCGCGCACCAGCACAAAGCCGCCCAAGAGGGAAGGAGCCACATTATCGGCGTGGGCAGAGCCAGAGGCTTTACGTTCGCCTTCCATGGCGAAGACCACCAAATCCTGGGTGGAGAACGGGGAACCCAGCAATTCATTCACGGCGAAAGCGGCGGCGGCGGAACTGGCGGCACTGCTGCCCAATCCGCTGCCCACCGGCATGCCTTTGTGCAACTGCAGTTCTATTCCGGTAGAAACACCTAAGGTGTCCAGCATCTTCTGGGCCACCACGCCAATCACGTTTTCCTTCGGGTCAAAGGACAGGTTTTCTATGCCCTGAATGTCAGAGATGGTGATACCGGGGGTTTCTGATTTCCGGGCCCATACTTCATCGCCGGGCTGGTCTAAGGCAAACCCCAGCACGTCAAAGCCGCAACACACGTTGGCTACGGTAGCGGGAGCATAGGCCTTGACAAAAGTAGAATTATCCATAATAAAAGATTTAGGCCAAAGTGGCGGCCGAGGGTTCTGGGGTTGAGACAAAGAAGCAATCGTGGAGCAGGTTTACGGCCCGGTGGGCATCGTTGGTATTCAAGACGACGGAGATGATGCGCTCCGTGGCGCCCTGCGCAATAGCCCTGATGTTAATCTGGTGATCGCCTAAAAGAGAGAACGCCTTGCCCGCAATACCGGGTTGCTGGATCATGCCGTTGCCTACCAGGGCCACAATGCTCATGGGTGTCTCTAGGCTGACTGGGTTCAACAATCCCTGCGAAATGTCATCGGAGAATTCCTGGGAAATGGCCTGAACCGCTTTCTCTCCTTCGGCTTCGGCCAGGCCTATGGTGATGCTCTGCTCTGAGGAAGACTGCGTGATAAAGTAGATGTTGATGCACTCCAAAGCCACGGCTTTGAACAGGCGCATGGCCACCCCCGGCACACCCACCATGCCGCTACCGCTTACCGTGAGCACCGCAATGTGGTCAATGCAGGAGATGCCTTTTACGTTCTGCTGACTAGGAGCGGGATTGGCCGTAATTAAGGTTCCTTTGTGGCTAGGGTTGAAGGTGTTCTTGAGCACCAGCGGAATCTTGGCCGAAACGAGCGGCGCGATGGTAGGAGGGTACAATACCTTTGCCCCGAAATACGCCAGTTCCATGGCTTCTTCGTAGCTGAGTTCCTCAATAGAATAGGCTGCGGCCGCTTTACGGGGATCGGTGGTGTACATGCCATCCACGTCTGACCAGATTTCCAGGGCCTCGGCCTGTAAAGCGGCCGCATACAAAGAAGCGGTGTAATCGGAGCCACCCCGGCCCAAAACGGTGGTTTTGCCATCCGCGGAGCGCGAGATAAAGCCGGGTGCCACAATCAATTCAACCTGCGGCAAGTCCTGCATCTGTGCGTAGGTGGCTTTCAGGTTTACCTTGGCGTTGAGGTAAGTAGTATCGGTGATGATGTAATCGCGGCTGTCTACCAGGGTGTTAGGAAGGCCGTGGTGCTGAAACGCCACCGACACGATGGCGGAGGAAAGGCGCTCGCCGTAGGCCATGACGCGGGCTTTGGTGTTGTCGCTGAGCTCGTCCAGCAGGTAAATGCCGCGGCAAACGTCTTCCAGTTCCCGAAAGATCATCTTGATACGGCCTTTGATCTCAATCTGCTGGCTCATAGGAACCAGGTCTTCAATGGCTTCCATGTGTTTGGCTTCCAGTTGGGTAATCAGATCAAGGTAAGCGGCATCATGGCCCGCGGCTTGTTGGTAAAGGCTGATGAGCAGATCGGTGACTTTGGACATGGCCGAGACCACCACCAGCATTCTGGGGTTGTTTTTCTCCCGGACAATGGAGATCAGTTGACGGATAGCACCGGCGTTGGCCACAGAGGTGCCTCCAAATTTCATAACCAGCATGAGGTCAGGCGTTAAGGAAAACGTTAATTCTACGATGATTTCCGGCCACAAGGCCGAAGAAGCCAATATATTTTGGCCTTAGAAACGGACGATATGTGCAGCTATACCCCCGGAGGGGTAATGGTGATAATACCTGTAGAAATGGAGGTAGCCAAAACACACGTAGCCGTTTCTTCTGGGAAAGAAGAAAGTACCGGAGATACTATGTTGAGAGTTTTAGCCATTGGTGTCGCCAATATCTAAAATGTTTTGAAAGAATCGGCTAAAAAGATGAAAAATCTTTATTCTTTAGGTCAACATCCTCCAAAAAGGCAGGGCGCGCAATCTGGGATGGAATGGTTACCTTTGCGTTTTCGGCAAGAGGGTTCCCGCAAAGCGTGCCAGAACGGCAACTTATCAGGGAAATCGCTTGTTGGCTTTATATAACCCTTACCCGTTTAGAGGCTGTTTTCTGAAAACCAGTCCTAAAGCGGATTAGTATTACGTTAAGAATTTTGGAAGCTAGCTTAGATATTAAAATTGCCTCGGTGCACACGGTTCCTAAAGACGGGACCAAACTGCCTTTGATGGAACATTTCTACACCATTCAGGGGGAAGGCTACCATACGGGCAAAGCCGCCTATTTCATCCGGTTGGGTGGCTGCGACATCGGGTGCCATTGGTGCGATGTGAAAGAATCCTGGGATGCCAACCTGCACCCACTCACCGATACTGATTGGATTGTGCAGCAAGCGGAGCAGTACCCTGGAAAAGCGGTGGTGGTGACCGGCGGCGAGCCCCTGCTTTATAACCTGGACTACCTTACAACTGAGTTGCATAAACGCGGCATCCAGACGTTCATTGAAACCTCGGGGGCGTACCCCTTGAGTGGTCAGTGGGACTGGATTTGTTTGTCACCCAAGAAGTTCAAGGGACCGCACCCCAGTGTGTTGCCCCACGCCGGTGAGCTGAAGGTGATTGTCTTCAACAAAAGTGATTTTGCCTGGGCCGAGGAGCATGCCGCCATGGTAGGACCTGAAACCCGCCTGTACCTGCAACCCGAGTGGAGCAAAGCCGACCAGATGATGCCGCAGATTGTGGAGTATGTGAAAAGTAACCCCAAGTGGCGGATTTCGTTGCAAACCCATAAATTCCTGAATATCCCGTAGCCCATGTCGCGTTTCCCGCTGCTTTTCCTTTTTGTTTTTCTGGGTGTGACCTTTTCAGCTTATAGCCAGGTGGCCCGTGGTCTTGACCCTCCAAAGCGCGAGAAAAGTGCCGCGAATCCCGCAGTGGCCCAGAAAGCCACGGGCGGCTCCACGAACAAGAAAGCCCAAAGCGCCTTTGACGAAGGAATCAAGTTCATCAAGTCTCGGGAATTTGATAAGGCTTTGGAGTCGTTCAGGGAAGCGGTGAAACGGGATTCCACTTTTGGGGAGGCGTATCTGGAGGCTGCGGGCCTTTTCCGGGTACTGCAAAAAGAAGAGGAAGCTTATCAATTTTACCGCCGAGGCATGGCGCATTTACCGCTGTTACCCGGCCGGTCAGCCGATTACTTCAACTACGCTGAATTAGCCTTCGAGCGGGGACAGTACGACCAGGCCGCAACTTATTATAAGAATTACCTGCAGTTCGGGAAGAAGGGCAGCCGGCAGGCGCAGCATGCTACCCGTCAGTTGAATAATGTGCAGTTTGCTCAGGAAGCCGTTAAAACGCCGGTAGATTTCAAGCCGCAACCGCTGGGCGAAAGTGTGAACCAATTCAAGCTGCAGTATTCCCCCGTGCTCACCACCGACCAACAGGCCTTGCTCTTCACCGCCCGGCAGGGCAGTGGTTCCCAGGACGATGAAAACCTGTACCTGGCCTACCGCAAGGAAGGGCAGTGGCAGGCACCCATCTCGGTTTCTGAGGCCATCAACACCGAACTAAACGAAGGTGCCGCTTCTTTTTCCGGCGATGGCCGCGTACTGGTGTTTACCTCCTGCAACCGCCAGGATTCCTACGGTTCCTGCGACCTCTACATCAGCTACCGCGAAGGGAACGAGTGGAGCAAACCCAAGAACATGGGGCGGAACGTGAACACCAGTTCCTGGGATTCCCAACCCAGCCTCTCCGCCGACGGACGGACCATCTATTTCGCCTCGGACCGCAAAGGCGGTCAAGGCGGTGAAGACCTCTGGATGACCAAACTGCAGGACGACGGTAACTGGAGCATCCCCGTGAACCTGGGCGATAAAGTAAACACTTCTGGCCGCGAGAACTCTCCTTTCCTTCATGCCAGCGGAAACACCTTGTACTACGCCACCGATGGCCTCCAAGGCATGGGCGGTTTGGACCTGTTTAAGGTAAATCGGGAGAAAAACGGCTGGGGCGTTCCCGTGAACATGGGCTACCCCTTGAACACCCACCGTGATGAAAGCTCCATCTTCATTTCACCCGACAACAAAACCGGTTATTACTCCGGCCAATTAGCTGGCGGCGGCAAAGTGGAAGTGGCTTTGCTGCAGTTTGAGGTGCCCGACCTGTGGAAAGGCAAAACCATCTCTTCTTTTGCCCAAGGCCGCGTCTTTGATGCCCAGACGAAAAAGCCTTTGAAAGCCACCGTGCAGGTTTATGACCTGGATTCTGCAGGCGTGATCTCGCAACAGGTAAGCTCTGATAAAACATCAGGGGACTATACCATTGTAGTCAACCAAAAGCAGCGTTACGCCCTGTATGTGACCGCCCCGGGCCACGTACTGGAAAGCCGTCATATCTCCGCCACCTCCACTTCGGCTCCGCTGGCGCTGGATTTTTACTTGCAGCCGCTAAACAAAGGAGCCAAGGCCGTATTGAGCAACCTTTTTTTTGATACCGGCAAAGCCGATCTTCGGGCAGAGTCACAGACGGAGTTAGACAAGCTTTTCCAGTTTTTAAAGGCGAATCCTAAGATACAGGTGGAAATAGCCGGCCACACGGATAACGTGGGCCAAGCCGCCGCGAATCAGAAACTCTCCGAGGCAAGGGCCAAAGCAGTGGTGAAATACCTGGTGTCTAAAGGCGCTCCGGCTTCCATTTTCCAGGCCAAAGGGTACGGCCAGACCCAACCTGCGGCGCCAAACACCTCAGAAGAAAACCGGCAGCTTAACCGCCGTATTGAATTGCAGATCCTGTAAAAAGAAATTTAGCCTTCGACAAAACAATCGGCTAAAAGAGTGGTTCTATGGGTAGGTCGTGAAACCTAAGGTTAGTTGTTGCTTAGTTTAGTTGACAGAATAGGCGATCCCATCACTTGGGTCGCCTATTCTGCTTTAAAGCCATTTTCTGGAAAGGAGCCTTTAAATGGGTAAAGAAAGGCTCAATAATAAGAATGGGAAAACAACTCACTTCTAGTTAAGGAGTGGGAGGGCTGTTCAGAAGGGTTTCCTGCACCTGATGATCCAGCGATTTCAGCTTTTCGGAGCGAGGTTGGGCCAGGGCAGCCTCCATATCGGGTTTCTCAATCTGCAGGTTCACTTCCCGGGCCTTCTGAACCAGGGCTTGAAAGAGGCGCCGCTGTTCCTGCCGGCGGGGCAGATACTCGGGGTGCCACTGCACGCCTAGCACAAACTCCCGCTCCACGTGCTCAATTGCCTGCACCACACCGTTGCTTTCACGGGCTACCACCTCCAATCCCTTTCCCGGGGAATTCACGGCCTGATGATGCAGGGCATTCACCTTCAATTTTTTGCAACCGATGATCTGAGCCAGTTTACTTCCGGGTTCAAAGGTGATCTTCTTAACCGGAAAAATGCTGGAGGGATTTGGTTCTTCTTTGTAGAAATCGTCAATCTCCTGGTGCAGGGTTCCCCGGAAGTAGACGTTCAAAAGCTGCGAGCCTCTACAGATTCCCAGCAGGGGCAGGTTCTTTTTGATGGCCTGATCGATGAGTTGAAACTCCAGATGGTCGCGGGCGTGGTCCAGCGACCACTGAGGTTTGCGGCTGAAAAGTTTCCGGACGAAGAACAGGGCAGGGTAGTAGATCCAGCGGGTAAAACGCCATATCCGTTGGAAGAAGTTTTTTTTGGGGTTCTGAAGCGTGCGTTGCAAGTACTCCTGGAATACCGCTTCCTGCTGGTAGGTTTTTGGGTCTACATCGGCCCCGCCGCCTACAATGAGGCCCTGCAAACCATCGGCAGTGCGCGGGTTGTTGGGTGTGATGTGGACAGGTTTTCCGCCGGCCAGCAACACCCCGAAGGCCGTGAAAACCCATGCAACCTCCCCGCCTTTGTCTGGACCGGTGATGCCAATGGTGGGTCGGGTGCGGTTGATCTTATTTTCTTTCTGCGTTAGTGTAGCCACTGTTCGGTTTTTTTACACCATTTAGTCTCAAACCCCAGCAGAGTGTTTTCCTTAAGGTTCAGGTAATCCAGACTCATCTCCGTGATTTTATCGGGCCGGTTAGCCAGTTCTTCAATCACTACCCAGTTGTTCCATTCCTGGGCCAAAGTCCAGTCGGGGTCTGAGATGCAGGAGTTGGGCAGACGGTAATGGAAGGTTTTCCGGGCCTTTACGCTACCCAGGTTCGTATAGGCGTTTACCTGCTCTTTTCGCAAAAAGGAGAACAAAGGATACAAATCCAGGGGGCGGTTGCGGTCTGGGTTGTACTGGTGGTAATCATCGATGAGTTGCTCCAGCGAGGGATTGTACGACGGGTTCAGCACCAAAGCGTTATACTCCGGAGGAAAGGGGTTGATGAAGGATGTCAGGTTTTTGCGGGCGAAATCGGTCTCTCCGGCCTCCAGCAGCCAGGGGTACAGCAGCAGGAACGCCCTAAGATAGCGGAGAACGGTAGCTGGCTCCGTGTCGGGGATTTCGGTGTTGATGTGGGTTCCGAAGGCATTGGTGAAAAACGCTTCGGTGCCTTTGGCCTGGTGCTCGTACAGGGTCTGGCGCAATAACTCCAATTCCTCTAATTGGTGGTAGGGAAGCGGCGGAACCCCAATCTCGTATGGAATCACCTTTTTGATGACACTTTCCAGGGCATCGTCAATCTTTTCCTCCAGGGTTTCCTGCCCCAGCCGGATGTGCTCAATGTCCAGGTTCAGTTTCTCAAAGAAAGGCTTGTACTGCTTCTCGGTGAGCAACTTCAAGTCAATCTCCACGCTGAAATCACCTAAGCGGGTGTTGGCCACTTTAGCCGAGAATCGGTTTTCCCATTGTACTTCGCCTCCGTACAGGGTCTGGACTATCTCCACGCACTCGTTGATGCCTACGTTGGCGAACTCCAGCTCAAAGCCCACGGTCCGCACCTTGCCTTCGTTATTCTTCTCTAGGGGTAGTGGCTTGAAAGACATAGTTTTACAATCTACACGGTTCTCCTACACGAACGGGTAAGAGCCGGAAGCGTTACACCTTTTGTACTTTTTGGTAGTGAAATAGTGTTTCTACTCTTGTTGCACCCTACCTTTTTGGTTCCTAAGGATGTACCCACTGAAAAAGAAAAAGCGTTTAGGGTCTCTTTTCTGAAAAAGAGCTCCTAAACGCTTTGGTACTTTCTGGCTGAACCTACACTTCCCAAGAGGAAAGGCGGGTTTAGCGGTGCAACAACTTAAGGGAGTATCCTAAAGCCCTAACCGGCTTGGTGAGTTATAATTGGAGTAGCCTACGCGATCATTTGGTTGAATTCCTCCTCGGATACAATCTTCACGCCCAGGGTGGTGGCTTTTTCCAGTTTGCTGGGTCCCATTTTGTCTCCGGCTACCAGGTAAGACAGCTTTTTGGAGATAGAGCTCACAATCTTGCCGCCGTTGGCCACAATGGCGTCCTGCAGTTCCTCGCGGGAATAGCCTGAGAATACCCCTGAAACCACGAAGGTAAGTCCGGCCAGTTTATCGCTCTGCGGCTCCACCACCGCTACTTCGCCCAGGTCTAATTGCAGCCCGTGGGTGCGCAGGCGCTCCACCAAATGCACGTTGGCTACGTCCTGGAAAAACTCCCGCACCGAGGCAGCGATTCGGCCCCCAATCTCCGGTACTGCGATCAGTTCTTCCTCAGTGGCGGCCTTTAAGGCATCGATGTTCCGGAAGTGCTGGGCGAGTTTCTGGGCCACCGTGTTACCTACAAACCGGATGCCCAAGGCAAACAGGACTCGATCAAACGGTGCTTCCTTTGAATTCTCCAGCGCCTTCAGGATATTCTCAACCGTGGTCTTCTGGAAAGTGACGATCCGGTTCTTGCCGGTTTCCTCGTTCACAAACGTCTTCTTCAGACCAAACAAGGTGTCATAAGTAAGATCATACAGGTGATCTGGGCTGGAAACCAAGCCTTGTTCTACCAGCAGTTCAATTTTACCTTCGCCCAGGCTCATGATGTTCATGGCTTTTCGGCTGATGAAATGCTCCAGCTTGCCTTTTACCTGCGGCGGACAGCCTTTCTCGTTAGGGCAGTAGTGGTTTGCTTCGCCCTCGGTACGGATGAGCGGCGTACTACAGGCGGGGCAAATGGTGGGGTACACAATGGGGGCGGCGTTTTCGGTTCTCAACTCGGTTTTCACCGCCGTTACCTTCGGGATGATTTCGCCGCCTTTCTCTACCACCACCCGGTCATGGATCATCAGGCCGAGGCGCTCAATCTCGTTCGCGTTATGCAGGGAGGCTCGTTTAACGGTAGTTCCGGCCAAGAGCACCGGCTTCATGAGCGCCACCGGCGTCACGGCCCCGGTGCGGCCTACGTTGTATTCAATGCCCAGCAGTTCAGTCACCGCTTCCATGGCTTTGTACTTGTAGGCCATGGCCCAGCGCGGACTTTTGGCGGTATAGCCCAGTTCCTCCTGCTGCGCGTAAGAATTCACCTTTACCACAATGCCATCAGTAGCGATGGGCAGTTCAAAGCGTTTGGTTTCCCATTCATGGATGAAGTCCATCACTTCTTCAATGGTGCCGCACACGCGCCAGGTAGGCGAAACGTTCAAGCCCCAGCGCTGCAAGGCCTCTAAGCTTTGGGAATGGCTATCAAACAGGGTTGGGGTGCTCAGTAAACTATAGGCAAACATGCTCAGGCGGCGGCGGGCCACTTCTTTGGAGTCCTGCAGTTTCAGGGTGCCGGAGGTGGCGTTTCTTGGGTTGGCCATCAGGGCTTCGCCGATTTCCTCGCGCTCTTTGTTCAGTTCCTCAAACACCGTGAAGGGCATGAACACCTCGCCTCTTACTTCCACCTCGGCAGGCAAATCGGCTCCGTGTAAATGCAGCGGAATGGTTCTGATGGTGCGTACGTTGGGGGTGATGTCATCGCCCCGGGTACCATCGCCGCGGGTGACGCCGGCAGTCAAAGCCCCGTTGGTATAGGTGAGGCTCATGGCCACGCCATCGAACTTCAGTTCACAGACATATTCTACCTCGTCACCGGTTACTTTGCGCACCCGTTTGTCAAACTCCCGCACTTCGTCTTCAGAGTAGGTGTTACCCAGCGAGAGCATGGGATATTTGTGCTTTACTGTGGGGAAATTTTTGGTGATGGTGCCGCCCACGCGCTGGGTGGGGGAGTTGTCTGAGCGCAAAGCTGGATGCTGCTCTTCCAGTTGTTGCAGCTCTTGCAGCATTTGGTCGAACTCATAGTCAGTTACTTCTGAGACGCTGTTTTGGTAGTATTGGTAGTTAAGGTAGTTCAGGCGAGTGGTCAGCTCCAAAATACGGGCTTCGGGGTTCTGCTCAGGCATGGGTGAATGGGTTGGTCTTTAAGCAAAGGTAGGGAAAAGGGCGCTTCTCTTCTCTCTTCCCGCGTTCCTGTTTTCAGCCCGATTTTTATAAATTGCCCTGAAAAGTAATCTGACCAGCCGCTGCTTCATTCCACAGAAGCCAGTACCTTTAGCGTTTCCTCAACCAAGCAAAAGAACATGTCTTACATCATCATGGGAGTGTCCGGGAGTGGGAAGTCCACGGTGGGCAAGCTGCTGGCCCAGAAACTTCAGCTGCATTTCATTGACGCCGATGACCATCACCTGGCCCCGAGCATCGAGAAAATGAGTCAAGGAATTCCGCTCACCGATGAAGACCGGGCCGAGTGGCTCCGCAAACTGAACCACTTGCTATTGGAAGCCGAAAAAACCAGACAGGAAGTGGTGATGGCGTGTTCTGCCCTCAAAGAAAAGTACCGCCAGGTTTTGCAGCAGAATCTGGAAAACGAGCTTAAAATAGTCTACCTGCACGGCGACCAGGAACTACTCCAAAGCCGACTTGGAAAACGAAAAGGCCATTTTATGCCTGCGGCACTGCTTGCCTCTCAACTGCAAACCCTGGAGGTGCCCCATAACGCCCTGAAGCTGGATGTGGTAAACTCGCCGGAGGTTTTGGTGCAGCAGATTCAGGAAGGTTTCTAACCCCGGGTTCCTGCCCAATTATCCTCTGGTCCAGAAAACCCATTTAATAAGGTTATCTTTGCGTTTTCAAAGTTCCTTCAATTGTACCTTGTCATGTCCTTTTCAGAGTTAGGCTTATCTCCGGCGGTTTTAAAAGCAGTTGCCGCGCAAAAGTATCCGCAACCTACCCCCGTGCAGCAAGCCGCCATCCCCGAGATCCTGAAGGGAAAGGATTTGCTGGGTATCGCGCAGACCGGCTCGGGGAAAACGGCGGCCTACGCTTTGCCGCTGCTGGACAAGATACAAACGAACCGGGCCTTTAAAAACCGATTTGTCAAAGCCTTGGTGCTGGTTCCCACGCGGGAACTGGCCTTGCAGGTAGGGGAGGTGTTTCTGTCTTTCAATGCCCTCATGCCCATCCATATCAAAACCCTGGCGGTATTCGGGGGCGTATCCATTAATCCGCAGATGATGAAACTGCAGGGTACCGACATTCTGGTAGCCACGCCGGGCCGATTGCTGGACCTGGTAGATTCCAAGGCGGTGCACTTGTCTGAGGTGGAAACCCTGGTGCTGGACGAAGCGGATAAAATGCTGAACCTGGGCTTTGAGGAGGAGATGCGCCAGATTCTGGCCCTTTTACCGAAAAGACGCCAAAATCTGCTGTTCTCCGCCACCTTAGACAACAAGGTGAACGCCATACAGGAAACGCTGCTGCATGAGCCGGTAACCGTTGAAATCAAAGAGGAAGAGAACACCGGACCTTCCCTTATCTCCGAAATCGCCTACCTGGTGGAAACCGAGCGCAAAGGACCGTTTCTGCGGTATTTGATTAAACACCACCAGATGCAACAGGTGCTGGTGTTTGTATCGGCTACGCAACGGGCCGATCACCTGGTCACCAAACTAGCCAATAACGGCATCAAGGCGGTTGCGCTGCACAGCGGTAAAAGCCAGGGCGCCCGAACCGAGGCCCTCGCCTTGTTTAAGAAGGGAAAGGTAGCCGTGTTGGTGGCCACCGATCTGGCCTCCCGCGGAATTGATGTGCAATACTTGCCTTACGTGATCAACTATGATCTGCCGCGCTCCTCCAAAGACTACGTGCACCGCATCGGGCGGACGGGTAGGGCAGAATCTGCCGGCGATGCCATCACACTGGTGACGCCAGAGGACGCACACCACTTCAAGATCATTCAAAAGCAAACCAAGCGGGTAATACCCACTAAGGAAACGAAAGATATTGACCTGAAAGGTTTCTGATTTTTTTGAAACTTGAGTAAAATAGAAAAAGCGTTTAGAGCCTGTTTTCATGTAAACAGGCTCTAAACGCTTTTATGCTGTGAGAAATTGATTTAAGACATTATGGATTGGTTGACCAGATGCCGGCTTCCTTCAAGAATACCCGACGATTCAACTTTAACTGCAATACCACCAGCTCTGCAAAGTCTTCAGGTTGCATCACTTTGTCAGGGTTTCCGTCGGTGAGTTTCAAATCCACGGCTAGGTCGGTGGCTATGGTACTTGGGGTAAGGGTGGTCACCCTGATATTGTGTTTCCTGACTTCCTGCATCAGCGACTCAGACAAACCCATCAGCCCGAATTTAGAGGCGCTGTAGGCACTTGTCACCGCTGAGCCCCGCTGGCCGGCAGTTGAGGATATATTCACAATGTCACCGGTTTTCTTGGAGATCATGGCGGGCAACACCGCGCGAGTTACATAATAGGGACCCATTAAATTTACCTTGATGATGTGCTCCCATTGCTCTGGTTCCAGTTCCAGAAACTTCCCAAAGGCCGCCGTCCCGGCATTGTTGATGAGGGTGTCAATAAAGCCTAGCTCGTGCTGCACATGTTCCACTGCCTGGTTTACGCTATGGATATTGGTGACATCGGCGGTTACTACCGAGGTTTCCACTTCAAATCCCCTTATTTCATCGGCTACTTTTTGTAGATCGCGCTCGGTGCGGGCCAGCAATCCAATGTTCACTCCTTCTTTTGCCAGTGCAATTGCCAGCGCCCGGCCAATCCCTTTTCCCGCTCCAGTGATGAGCGCCGTTTTTCCTTTCAAAGATTCCATACGAAGTACTTTAATGCTTATCAAAATAGGCAAAACCACCGCTACCCACCTTTAGTAATCCTTTTTCGGCAATATGCGTGGCCTTTGCCCATGAGTTTAACGAGCGAATTTCCCGCTGGTTCTGTTTCTTCGGCTGGGGATGGTTCTTTGTGGATCGTCTTTTTGAAATAATCTTACCCGTGGAATATCCTAAATGCGACTTAGGTGTTTCGCGGCTGTTTTTATTAAAACATACCTGAAATGAAAGTTGCTGGGTATCTCTAAAGCAAAAGGGTTTCCGTTTTAAAAGTTCGCCAAAAGTGAAATTCCGTTGAGGTTTAGTTGCATCAATCCATTTCTCATCTAACAAGTAAAATAGGACCGGTTTTATTCAGGTGGATGGGAAGAGGATCAGGATAACCGAATTTTTTTTAAGCCCGTAAATTGATTTTGGAGGGTTTCAGAAGGCTAAGTTTCTTTGGGTCTATTTTCAGATAATCGGGTTAAAAAAAGGATTCTAGAGATTAGGTTCGTATATTGAGGTTTCTACACGAAAGGGTACATTTCCTGTGCAAAGTATAACTCCCCCATATATGAATGCAATTGAGAGAAACAACGTGCAGGTCAGAGGCAGAGGGCAAAAGCCCATGCTGTTCGCCCACGGATACGGCTGCGACCACACCATGTGGCGCTACGTGACCCCGTCGTTTGAAGACGAATACAAAATAGTTCTTTTTGACCATGTTGGCTTCGGGAAGGCAGATACCTCTGTGTATACCTTGGGGCGTTATGCCTCACTCCAGTCCTATGCAGTAGATATCCTAGAAATCTGTGAGGAGCTTGAATTAGAAGACGTGATTTTTGTAGGTCATTCGGTGAGCGCCATGATTGGGGTGCTTGCTTCCATTCTTGACCCAGCCCGATTCTCTAAATTGGTTTTGATCGGGCCATCTCCGCGCTACATCAACGATGAGGAGTATACCGGAGGCTTCTCTCAGGAAGGAATCAACGACCTGCTTACTTCCCTGGACAGCGATTACCTGAACTGGAGCAAGGCCATTGCGCCCGTGATCATGGGCAATCCGCAAAGGCCAGAGTTGGCGCAGGAACTGGCGCAGAGCTTTTGCAAAAGCAATGAAGTTATCGCTAAAGATTTCGCCCGCATCACCTTTCTTTCAGACAACCGTTCTGATCTGGCCAACGTGAAAACCGAGACCCTGATTCTGCAATGCTCCGAAGACGTGATTGCACCCATGGAGGTAGGGGAGTACATGCATCGGAACTTACCTAACAGTTCCTTTAAACTGCTGTCCGCCACAGGGCATTGCCCTAACCTAAGTGCCCCTGAAGAAACCATTGCGGCCATTCAGGAATTCTTGAATAAATAACTTTCTAAAAAGAAGAGGGGAGCCCGTGGCCCGTTTCTTCTACATGGAAAGCAGGTCAAGCATCGGTTTTAATGGATATAAAGGAACTCAGGAAAACAAACGGAGATGTGTATTTTCAGGCCTACCGTTTGCCTCAGAACGAATACATTTTCGCCAACTGGATTGGCATTCAGTCCTTGGAAACCGTGGTGATGGGCGGGAACCATATTCTGTCAATGCTCAGAGAACGGCCCTGCCGGGGTTTACTTAATTGCAACCACGAATTGATTGGTCCCTGGGAAGTAGCTGTCCCGTACATGGCCTTGAAATGGGTGCCCGCAGCAAGCATTCTGGGACTGCGGTATTTTGCCCATGTCTTGTCCCCGGGTATTTTCGGTCAAAGGTCCTTTGCTTCGTTTCAGGGGCAAGTCAAAGATAGGATGTCTATAAAAGGCTTTATTTTACAAGAAACAGCGGAGGAATGGCTGTTGCGGCATATAGCTGAGGAGGCTTCCTGAGTTTTTCATTTTCCCTTCAACAAACAAAAGCCGCTTTAAGCCTTCTTTCCAGAAAATGGGCTCAAAGCGGCTGAAATGTTTTTGAACGGTATTGTTATTCTTTTACCTGAACTCCTGACGCTACAAACGTGATAGAAGGCTTGGGTGATGTAATGGCGGCGATCTCCTCCTTGCTCTTACCTGCATCCTCAGCGAAATGCCGCTGGTCTGCCACGCTTACGGTATCTTTCAAGGCTATTCCCTCAAAGACTACTTCTTTCCCAACAATGTCTTTTGGCATAAAGAAACCATAGTTTTTGAAGGTCACCCGCATGGGTTCATGCCCTTCAACGGCTACTTCCATCCAACAGCCTTTTGCCTGGCAAACCTGCACCACGTTGGTGGCAACTTTGGCTTTCGCTGAATCCTGGTCAGCCAGGAGCTTTGGCAACTCAGAAGCATTTAGGGCGCCCTCGGGAGTGATCTTATCGCCGTAGATTTTTACCTTGGCAGTGGAAGCTTTGGCGGTGTTTTGGGGAGAATCACCGTTTTGGGTGCAATTGCCTAACAGAACCGAGAGAGCTAAGGCAGTTGAAAAGAGTAGCTTTTTCATGAAAGTGACAGATCGTTTCTGGGTTTAAAGCTACTGAACTTTCCCAAAGTACAAAAACGGGGTCGGCCTATTTCTTCAAGGCTTGGGTTGTGTTCCGTTTGGAGATCAGCTCCATGCCTTTGGCTTTCTTGCCCCGCTTGGTATAAAACTGGCATTTGATAAGGCCGTGCTCCAGGGAAAAATACTCCTCTACCTTGAAGACATCGCGCAGCGGCATGCCCATAGCATCCAGTTCTACCTCATAGTTGTAACTGATTTTATAGCAGTCAAAGGTACCTGCCGGGGTAGTGATTTTTTCCAGGGCTTCTACCTTGCGGTCTGTTGCTAACATGGAAATTTGGGTTATATTTACCGTAGAGGAGCGGACCTTTACACCCAGCTTTCCGTCGGGCAGTTTTTGGCCTACCTTCATCTGTTGGGGGTAGGCAATGTCAACGGGAGTGAAATCAAAATCCTTACCTTCAAAGGCTTTCAAGACCTGTTCTCTCAACAGCAGCATGGCATCCAGGTAAATGGTGTCACCGGAGCAACGGATGTGGTATTCATCTGACGTTTCGGGGCGGTTGTCTTTATTTCTGCGGGCACTCTTGAAGGTTGTGACAAGCACTCCGTCTTCGTCGGTGACCTGCTGTACCACTTTGTTGTTTAGCGTGCCTTTGTTGCGGCCCTTGTCAGTTACCTGAAAAACAAACTCGGTGTTCTTTGCCAGGCCTAGGGGCTGTTGGCAGTTTTGGGCCAGTACAGCGTCAGGGGTAAAGCCAAAAGCCCAAAGCAACACCACACCCAGTACTTTAAAGTATACTTTTTTCATAGAGGAAGTTTCCCTTGTCTTTAAGGGTAAACTGTTGTTTATACGTAGCGGCAGATTACTTGGATATATTGTACTTTTTGAACTTTAATAACGAAAGAAACGAGCGGGTTTTACGTTCGTATTTCTTTCACTGGCACCAAACCCAATAACTATGGAAAACCCTACCCAACCTGTACACAAACTCTCTGACCTGGCCTCCCTTCTTCTGGACAAACTGAAAGCCGCCCAAACCGACATCACCCTAGATTTCCAGGACATGACGGTGCAGGGGCCCGGGCCGCAGGGGCAGCCCGGTCAATGGAAACTCAACGGCCAACTCTCGCTTAAAACCAAATCATCGGGTTCTAACCCCTCCTAGCCATGAAGGAGTTTCCCTTTGAAATCTCTGGCCGACTGGTGCTCACCGTGCTGCAGGATCATGTCTTGATTGTGGCCGAGGCGAACTATTTCATTGTCAACATAAAAGACCATGCCGCCCTGGAGCGGGTGCTGGAAAACCTGTTGCCGCCTTCTCCCTCGGGGAAGAGCAGCGTCAGTTTGCTGGAGAAAATGGAAAAAGCCAAAGAACTGAACGAAACCCTGCGCCGCGCCGGCCTGGTGCTGGATGTGCGGGTCAACAATAAAACCTACATTGAATTTGGTACCGGTAACGCACCCCGCATCACGGCAAACGCGGTGTTCAGGCAGGTGGGCTCCTGGTTTAAAAGAAGCTGAAAATGCCCTCTAAAATGCGCCTTACTTGCCTGTAAACTGGATTATTTAATATTAAAATAGGTAGATGCAACGTTCTTTTTGAAAAGTGCATCAAATGTGATGAAACCTGTAAACATTCTGTTAATTTTCAAGGTAGTACATAAGAGAGAAGCAGTAAATTAAACAAGGCAGGTAAAGCATGTTGGGCCGATGAATTTTTCTGAATCATGAAATCCGAAAACCAAAATAAAATAGGGGCTGGGAAAATGTCCAGCTTCGAGAAGATAGAGAAGGTTCCCCCTTTGAAGATGTTGCTGTATGTCAGCATGGCGGGTATGGCTATGTTGTTCTTCATGCTGACGGCCATGTTCCTCTTCAAAACCGGTGATGCCCCGTCTCCCTCTTCGTTCAACCTCCCCAAGCTTTTCAGCGTGAGTACTATCCTCATCCTGTTCAGCGGATTCTATATGCAGCAGGTGCCCGGTTCTTATGCCCAGGATGATCTGGTTAGCATGAAGAAAGGACTGATGTGGTCCTTGGTGCTGGGGATGGTTTTTGCCGTGGCGCAGATTGTAGCGTGGTATGAAATGGCTTCGGCGCGGGTATTCTTTGACGGACATCCGGCCGGAACGTTCCTGTACCTGTTATCCGCGCTCCACCTGTTACACATAGCCGGCGGACTGGCGTTCGCTTCGTATCTGTACGTGAAAGTGAACCGGGCTTCAGTTGATCCCATTCGTTCGCTTATCTTTAACCGTGACCCCTACCGCCTCATGCAGGTACAGATGCTCCGTAGCTACTGGCACTTTCTAGGCGCCATTTGGGTAGCCCTTTACTTTATCTTCCTCTTTACGCTTTAGAAATGGGAGATTGAGAGATTGAATGATTGAGAGAATTGGAGGATAGAGTAAAAAAGGCGCGGCTCGTAAATCTAAATTTACGAGCCGCGCCTTTTTTACTCTATAAGGTTATTCCAGATATTTACTTCCCTTCAATCCTCCTCCATAAAACTCCCATTCTCTCAATCACTCAATCATGCAATCTCTAAATAAATTTAGTCGCAGAAGTGGAGACTGTACAGGTCAAAGTTCTGGTGATTGAAGAGGGTATCAAAACGATAGCTGAATCCTACACCGGTGGGCTTTTTCCCGAACTGCACGTGCCGGATATAGGTCCGCAGGATTTCGTGGAGTTCAGAGTCCAGGAGCAGTTCACCCCAAACCGTCACCGGGTCCTGGTCGGGGTTCATTTTCTTTTCCTGGAGAACAAACAACACGTAGTAGATAAAATCTTCTGAGGAAGTGAAGAAGAAAGAGTTGCAGAACTCCAGCTTGAGGCCCTGCAGTACCACCAGCGTTACATAGTTTTTGTCTACGTAGATGAAGAGGTGCGGACGGGTGCTGCGCTCTGCCATGTGCAGGGTTCCTTCCATCAGGGCAGAGGTCTGGTGCACAAACTCCACCGGACTGCTTTGGAACTGCGGTTCGGTCCAGGCTTGAAGGGAGGCCGGCACGGTGAACACATTGATCAACTCTAACCTGGGGTGCTCATGATGGTGGATGCGCTCCTGCTCAGTATCTACCACTGCATTGAGTTTCAGGTACTCTTCGCGGGCATTAAGATCAAATAAGGCCTCTGGAATAAGGGTGAACTGCTGGTTCTTAATCCCGATGCGAACTTGCTGCCATGTTCTTTCCTGCAGCAGGCCGCTGGTAGAACCCAGGGATTTCAAAAAGGTAATGGCGTTTTCAACGGTAGAAGGCCTTTCGGCCTCGTAGTCTTCCAAAGCCACAAACTTGTTTCGTTGAGCATCCAACACTCCCAAACGAATCCGATGGGCCCCAAAACTGATGTATAGGTGAGCGCTGGCACTATAGCTAGGGTCAAAAGCGTCATCAATGACGCGTTGCGTCTGTCTGAAAGCCGGCACGGACGTAGTCAAGGGTTGAAGTTTAATGAAACGTAACTACAATATTACTGAATTAAAACCTACTCCCCATGAAGCACCCGCAGATTGCTGCAGATTAGAAGCCATTCACTACCTCGATAGGCCAAACTATTGCAAAATGTTGCTGCCCTAAACACTGGAGGGAGGATGCTTTACCCTTTTCTTTTGAAGATACAAAGATGCTTTGACAAGGAGATTCTTCTTTGAGACCGTTTTGCTGAGAATACCCCTAAAATGGACTTATTACCTAGTCGTGTAGAAAGGAAAATCAGAAATCAACGGAATAGATTTTCTCCAGTTGTTTGTCATTGATCCAGGTGGGCAGGTGCCTCAGGGCGAAATTGCGGGCTTTCATGTAAACAGGATTTTGAGATTGGGCAACCTCACCCAGGAACCTTGATTGGCGGGTAATCCATTGGGTGCGCGGCATACGTCGTTTCTCAAACCGTTGGGCAGCCAGAGGGAAATCGTAATCCTTTTTCAGCTCATCGGCGAATACCACGGCGTCTTCCACGGCCTGGCAAGCTCCTTGGCCCATGTTAGGGGTAGTGGCGTGTCCGGCATCGCCCAGGAGGAGGATGTTGGGAAACGCGAATTGGGGCAGGGGTGCCAGATCATAGAGGTCGTGCCAGAGCAGTTGGTCTGGTTGGGTATGACGGAATAAATCCGGAATGGGGGCATGGTACTGCCCGAAATGGCGAACCAGGTCTTCTACCTGCATGTCCTTCATCCTGGGGTCATTCTCCGGGGCATTGATGCAGGCAAACCAGTAGATTTTGTTTCCCTTCAGCGGAGTCCAACCCACCCGGCCAGCTTTACCCCAGGTCTCAGAGGCGTAGATGCTTTCCAGCCCGGGGTTCTCGATGACGGCACGCCAGCAGGTGTAGCCCGCGTATCTTGGTTGAGACTGTGGCAGCAACTGTTTCCTGATGTTTGAATTTATTCCGTCCGCCACCAGCAGGTAATCAAAGAGGAGGTGGTCCCCGTCCTGAAATTGAACAGTGATCCCTTCTTGGGAAGAAGAGGTACGAACGGCGCGTTTGTTCGCGTGCAGGGTATTCTCTGGCAGTTGCCTCACCAAAACCTGGTGCAGTGCCGCCCGATGAATGACGAAGTTGTCTAAGCCGTACTTGTCACTGATGGCTCTACTATCGGTGCGGTTGATGAGTTTGCCTTCGGCGTCAAAGATGTGGAAACCGTCCAGGCAATTGCCTTCGGCCATCACTTCTTCGGCAATGTTCAGCCGCTGGAATCCTTTGATGGCGTTGGCAGCAAGGGCCAAACCGGCACCCACAGGCTCAAACCGGGGAGCGGCGTCATAAACGTGGGCCTCAATGCCAAGATGCTGCAAAGCAATGGCCGTGGTCAGCCCCGCTATTCCGCCCCCAATAATCCCGATCTTCCTATTTCCCATTCCTGCTGAATTCTCTTCCTGATAGTTTGTATCTCGGGTTAGGGAATACGGTAGATGACTGCATTGGCGTTCATACCGGCACCCACTGAGGCAAACACCACGGCATCGCCGCTTTCTAAGGAATGGCCCGAAAGCTCACCCCGCGCGATAATGTCATACAAAACTGGAAGGGTGGCCACGGAGTTATTGCCTAACGTAGAAATGGTCATGGGCATGATGTCTTCCGGAATGTGGTCCTGGCCATACAGCTTGAAGAGGCGCTCCAGCATGGCCTCGTCCATCTTTTCGTTGGCTTGGTGGATCAAAACCTTTTTGATCGCAGATAAAGGAATATTCGCTTTGTCAAGGCAGTCTTTGATCAACTGCGGAACCGTTTTAAGGGCATATTCATAAATCTTGCGTCCATCCATCTTGATGTAAAGATCTTCCTGGGGCACCTCGGGGTTGTAGGAAGGAGAGGAGTTCAGCCAGAACGTCTGGGTTAGGGTGTCAGATACGGTGAGGTGTTGGAGGAGTCCGTTTTTAGATTCTCCGGCCCGCGCCTCCAGTATCACCGCGCCCGCCCCATCTGAATAGATCATGCTGTCGCGGTCATGGGCATCGGTTACGCGTGACAAGGTCTCGGCCCCAATGACCAAAATTCTTTTGGCGTCGCCTGATTGCAAAAAGTAATGCGCCTGAATGATGCCTTGCAACCAGCCCGGGCACCCGAAGGGCAGGTCATAGGCGACGGTATACGGGTTGGCAATCTGCAGTTTGTGTTTGATGCGCGAAGCAAGCGGCGGCATCATGTCTACCCGACTGGATGTGGCTTTTACATCGCCGAAATTATGGGCTACGATTATATAGTCCAGGGTCTCAGGATCAATGCCCGCATTCTGGATGGCTTCCTGGGCGGCCAGAAAACCAAGGTCTGAAGTGACCATCTCGGGGGTGGCGTACCTTCGTTCCTGAATGCCGGTAATCTGCTTGAATTTTTGAATGATAACGTCGTTGTCGTGGATCAGTTTTTTTCCGGAAGCATCGAAAAAGACATTCTCCAGAAAGTCATCATTTGAAACAACCTGGGTAGGAAGGAATCTTCCTGAACCCGTGATCACAGTGGAAAGTGAGAGCGATGGCATAAAGGTGATTGGGGTAAGCTATTCTAAGAATTTGAAGGTATTGCCTCAGCGTTTGAAGGAGAAAGCTTGCCAAGATAAGAAATTAGGTTCTTTAATCCTTCAGCGGAATTTGCGCAATAATCTTCGGGCAAGAAATTGCTCTCTAAAGAAACAGGGAAGGAGACAGCGGTTCTGCGTTTTGCAGCCGATTTTTGGAAAAGAGATTAAAACAGAAAGCCCGAAAGTTCAACCTTCGAAGCGCAGATAATACCTGAAGTCAGACCCAGTGAAGATGAATTGCCTGGTTAATCAAAGATAAGCTTGGCGCCGCCGAAAATAATAAAGAGCCAGATCAAGCCTTTGATCAGGAAAAACAAAAAACCCGCAATGCCAAGTCTCTTTAGACCTTTTTTCCAGTTAGACATCCTCTTAAATAAAGGTTATACGAAAATAGGGTACGCCGAAGTCAATACGAATAAACTAGTTTTCTGGCAGGTATTCAAAAAAGAGCCCCAAAATAGAAAACCTATGGAGAAGAAGTGGGTCTCAACAGTAGTAAGTGCTGGTTACCATTTTAACTAAAAGCAGATCGGCGCCACTGGGAAGCGGCGCCGATCTGCTTTTAGTTTACAGCTTATAAGATATGGTTGCCATGAACTGCCGCGGAGCAATAGGGTTGATGCTGTTATCGTCGTGGGCGTTGTAGGAGAGTTTGTTTAGAAGATTGGTCATTTTCAGGCGCAGCGACAAGCGCTGCAAATTGTATCCAACGTGCGCATCAAAGAGGAAGTAGTCTGGTAGATCTATCAAACGGTAAGCATCGTTCTGGATGGTGAGACGAGTGTTACGGCCCGCAAAACGATCTCCGGCGTAGAAGGAACTTAGACCCAGGTTAAGGCCGCTCAGGCTGGCGTTCTGGAAGGAGTAGTACACGCTGGCATTGGCGGTATGGGCCGGGTTATAGCGCAGTCGGTCGTTCTTCGCGTAGATGTTGCTTTTGGTGTAACGGGTGTCATTGTAGCTGTAACCCCCAATGAAAGACCAACCATTAATGCTTTTGCTCATCAGGTCCAGTTCCACGCCTTTGCTGGTGATTTCCCCGGCCAGTTCTTTGATGGTGTTGTTGCTGTTTGGCTTGCCGTCGGCGGTGAAAAGGGCGGTCTGGGGCGAGGCGCTGTTCCGGATCTGGTAGGCGGTTAAGTTGGCGGAAAGAAGTCCTTTGAAGAGCTCGTTCTTAATGCCTATTTCGTACTGATCGGTGATGGAAGGGTCCAGAGGCTGGTTGTAGATGTCAGTGCCGGTGTTAGGCGCAAAGGAGTTGGCGTAACTGGCGAAGATAGACATGTTGCTGGTGGGCTGAAACACTACCCCGGCTCTAGGGCTGAAGGCGTAATCATAGGTGGAGGTGGTAGTACGGGTGTCCTCTCTGTTTACTACGGTGTTGCCTTCGCCTTCCACGTCAATGGCACTGTAGCGTAAACCAGCCAACACTTTCCATTTCTCTGAGAGCGACAGCAAATCCTGTACATACACCCCAACACGGCTGGTGAGGTTTTTGGTGTCATATGTTCTTCTACCTAAGGCAGGAATGTTGGCTTCGGGTTCAAATTTGTTCAGGTCGTAGATGTTTATGGTGTCATAGGCCTGGGTGATGAACGCCGGAGATTCGGTGTCATACTTGTCGGCATCGGCACCCACTAATAAGGAGTGTTCAATGAAACCGGTTTTGAATTTGCCGGTGAGGTCTAACTGGGTCAGGTAGTATTTCTCGTCGGTGGCGCTTTGTTGCAGGCTTCGGGCTAAATCACCGTTGAAGCTTGTCACTCCGGTCACCGGATCTTTGAATGGCACGAAGGACGTGGGTCTAGTGGTGCTGATTTGGGCGGCGTTGTAGTTCTGGAAAGAGCTGGTGCTTCTGATTTCCCAGTTTTGGTTAAACCGATGGGTGATGGTAGCCATGGCGCTTTTCTGCTCCACGTTGTTCTCGGCGAACGAAACCCCTAAAAACCGGCTTCTTGGCACCTGGGCAATGGCGTAGTTGATAGCGCCCACCCCGAAGTCGGGCGTGCGGGTATCTTTCAGGTAATCTCCCTCCAGCAAAATGTCGGTTTTGGCACCGGCTTTCACCAGCAGGGAAGGGTTGATGTAGAACCGCTCGGCCTTTACGCCATCCCGGAAACTTCCGGCGTTCAGGTAAGTGGTGTTCAGACGGTAAGCGACCTTGTCACTGTTGTTGATGGCGCCATACACGTCCAAAGAAGGCTTGTAATAATCATAGGAACCAACGCGCATGCTCACCTCTCCGCCACTTTCAAACCGAGGCTTCTTGGTCACCAGGTTCAGGACCCCGCCTGCGGCCACGTTCCCGAACAAGATAGCGTTGCTGCCTTTCATTACTTCCACACGCTCCAGTCCGGAGGTTTCGGGCATGATAGTGTTGTTGTAACGGGCACCGTTTTTAAAGGTATTGCTGCTGCTGAAGGAAAAGCCCCGGCCCGAGATCTCTTCCTGGGTCCCGCCGGTAGTTCCTGACAAGTATACACCGTTTACGTTCTGCAGCACCTCGCTTAGCACCTGCGCTTGCTGTCTTTCCAGCACTTCGCCGCCAATGATGGTAACGCTTTGGGGCAGATCCAGGGGTTTAATGGGCACCTTGCCTACACTCAGCGGTTTTTCATTCAAGGTCTGTCTTCCGGTTACCACTACTTCACCTAAACGTTGGTTGGTTCTGGTCAAGGTGATGTCTTGAATCTGGGTTCTTTCTGAGGAAATCTGAACCTGTTGCTCTTCTACTTGGAAACCCATGAAAGTAGCCTGCAAAGTGTAGGTTCCAAAAGGAACGTTGCGGAAGAAAAAGACTCCTTCTTCTGAGGTGATGGTGGTTTTTTCCAGTTCTTTTAAAACCACGCTTACATATGCTGCGGGTTCACCATCCGGCGTGGTGATGCGTCCACGTACTCCTCCGTTTTGGGCAAATGCCAGGGAAGAACAGAGTAGAAGGGCAAAGAATATAGAGCTGAAAGCGAATCTGGGAGAGTGGTAGATGTTAGTCATCCTTTGTTTTTTTTATTTAGACTGATTCTAAAGTGACACAAACTAAGCACCTGTTTAGAAACATTCCAAATAAGTTCCCGAAATATTCAGGAAATTTTATCTTCGCTGAAGATGGGTTGTTTTGAGCCCGAAAAAGGAATCATAGCCAAAAACCAAAGAAGGATGAATTAAACATCCGATAAGATTGACCTCTAACATGGCCTCAAAGCTGAAAAAGAGATACTTATATAGTACAAGGATGATAAGGTGAAAACCTCAGGATGGTTTTTTGCTTCAATGAAGAGTAAAAGACAAACCTCTCCTGTGAAAACATCGTGGTAAGAGGCTTTCACAGGAGAGGTTAAGTAAATAGAGGAAGAAAAGAAGAGGAGAAGTGCTGTAAAAAGATTTAAGGCCTGGTAAGTATTAAAAAGGGTTACACCAACCTTAAAGAAGGCCAGCGGCTTTCAGCTCCTTTTTAGGAAGTTTGCCTAAAATCATTTGGTAAGACTGATTAACCAGTTTTTCAATTCTATCCAGAGGTAAGGCCTGTGGGTTCTCTAACAAAACCCATTTGTATCTGGCCAGGTAAGGAGCCGGAATGATGCCCGGAACGGCAATCAGTTCCTCAATTTCTTCATCGGTAACTTTCATGGAAAAGGTAAGCGGCGGCTCCATGCTGGCTACGCAGAACATCTTGCCCCCAATGGAAAAGCAAAGGTCGTGTTCCCATTTTATGTCTTCGGTAACGGCGGGGAAGGAGAGGCAAAGGGTGCGTAGGATTTCGAGGTTCATGTGCGTCTGTTCAGATTCTAAAACGGGAAGATACACCTGTTTTAGGGCACTTTCTGAAAAACAGAGCATAAATTGCGGCAGCTTACTTCAGGTTCACCAACTGGTGCCCACAATTAGAGCAATAGTTATCGGTTGGCCGGACTTCTCTGGCACAATTCCCACAGACAATACCGGGCTCCGAAGCATTCGTTCCGGAAGGTTTCACCTTGGACAATTCTACCGTGACAATCCCCGTGGGAACCGCAATGATGGCGTAGCCCATCAGCATGACCAGGGAGGAAATCACCTGCCCCACAGCGGTCTTCGGGGTGATGTCTCCGTACCCCACGGTGGTAATGGTGACAATGGCCCAGTAGATGCTCTGCGGAATACTGGTGAACCCATTTTCTTCCCCTTCTATCACGTAGATCAACGTCCCGATGACCAGCACCAGGCTACAGACGGTGAATATGAAAACCGTGATCTTCTGCATACTGGCCGCCAGTGCGCTCTTGATGATCTGGGCATTTTCAATGTAACTGGTTAGCTTCAAAATCCGGAAAACGCGCAGTAACCGCAGAATCCTGATGGCCACAATGTACCGGATGCTGGGGAGGAGGAATACTAGGAAAGTAGGAATCACCGAGAGAAAATCAATAATCCCGAAGAAACTGAACATGTATTTCAACGGCCTGGGGTTGCTGTACACGCGCAAAATGTATTCCAGGGAAAATGTGATGGTGAAAATCCATTCCAATACCCTGAATAAGAAACTTGCTTGATTCCGGTAGGAAGGAACACTTTCCAGACAAACCGTGAGGGTAGAAAGGAGGATCATCCAAAGCAGGACCACGTCAAACCTTCGGCCGGCGGGTGTATCGGTGCCATGGATGATTATGTAGATCTTTCTCCTCAGCGCGGCATTTCCCATGAAGTAGAAGCTTTTGAATCAGGTAAGGAACAAAGGTAATAAGGTACAAGAAAATGAAAATGCCGCATAGTTGAACGTAAACCAAGCCTTATTTCTTCAGATAAAAGGAAGGACGCTTTACGGGCGGGCCTGAAAGGGGAGGAGATCGGGAAAATTTGGGGAGAGTCCTGTATTTAACTGCCTAATCTTTACCTTTGTAGAACATTTCCCAGAAACTAAGCCCGGCTCCAACCTCCTTTACCGCTTATGCTGAAGCACCTTTGTCACCTTCTTGCGCTTGCCCTTCTCCTTTCCTTCCATTTTGTTTCTGCCCAAGAGCTGCCTAACCGCGAGTTCAGGGGAGTATGGGTGGCCACCGTAGCTAACCTGGACTGGCCGGTGCGGGGAGCATCCCCAGAGAGCCAGAAAGCGGCCCTCCGCCTGATGTTGGATAAGATCAAGGAAGCGAACCTGAACGTGGTGTTTTTCCAGATCAGGACGGAATGTGATGCCTTTTACCGCTCCAGCCAGGAGCCGTGGTCCCGTTTCCTGACCGGTACCCAGGGGAAAGACCCCGGCTATGACCCCTTGGCCTTCGCCATTGAGGAAGCCCACGCCCGTGGACTGGAACTACACGCCTGGCTGAACCCCTACCGGGTAAGTACGGTGAACAACCCGGCTGTGTACAGTGCCCAGCATGTGTCAAAGTCAAGGCCCGAGTGGCTCCTGAGTTTCCCTAACGGGAAGAAGATCCTGAACCCCGGTCTGCCCGAAGTGCGCCAATACATTGCCTCTCTGATCAAAGAAGTGACCCAAAATTACGCCATTGACGGAGTCCATTTCGATGATTATTTCTACCCGTACCCGGAGGGGACTTTTATGGGAATCGCGAATGAAGATGCTCAAACTTTTCAGCAGTACGGCGCCGGATTTGCCAATATTAAAGACTGGCGCCGCCACAACGTAAACGAAACCATGCGGTTGGTGCATGCCCAGATCAAAGAACTGAAGCCCCAGGTACGGTTTGGGGTAAGCCCTTTCGGGATCTGGAGAAACGGGGAACCTGCCGGAATATCGGGTATGGATGCCTACAATGCCATCTACGCCGATGCGCTGCACTGGCTGGACAACCACTATGTAGATTACCTGACTCCACAGCTTTACTGGGCCATAGGCGGCCGTCAGGATTACCGGAAACTATTGTACTGGTGGTCAGACAAAGCCGCCAACGCCTCCCGCCACCTCTACCCAGGCCACATTGTGGTGCAAACCGGATTTACCCCCGAAGAAGTGCCGCACCAGATAGAGATCTCCCGCTCTAACCAACAGAAGAATGCCTTGGGCAGTGTCATCTTCCGGGCTGCCAACCTGCTCAACAACTCCAACCTGATTTCTACTTCTTTCAAAGCCGCAACCTTCCGGTTACCAGCCGCCCCTCCGGCCATGAACTGGATGACCGGGATAGCCCCCGCTGCCCCCACAGGTTTGACGGTGACCCTCAACGAAGCCGCCGGTACCTATGACGTACGCTGGGCCAGGAGCGCCCAGAATACCCATTCGTTTAAGCGGTATGTACTCTATACCACTTCCTCCATGCCCGCCACCGGAGCCCTCATTCCAGACGGATCGGTTCGGGCATTCACCTCTACTGAAACGGTGACCATCCCTGCTTCTGAGGTACCGTCACCCACTTCATTTTGGGGTGTTTCTGAGATTAGCCCCTCAAATCAGGAAAGCGAGTTAAGCAATGTAGTGGCCTTGGGAAGTGCTGTTCCGGTATTGGCGCAGCAGGACAAGCCCATTTTAACTGTGGAGCAGGTTACAGAGCAAACCCAGGAAGGAGGAACAGAAACCCTTTCTGCCTCGGGAGTACCCACCACTTCCACCTCCGGCAATGTCTATGTAGCCATCACCCTACAGAAGAAATCAGGCGTGAAAGCAGACCTATACACCATGGATCGCAAAAAGAAAACCCGCGTCCTGAAAGAGAAATACAAAGCCGGTAAACACACGTTGTCTATCCCCAGAGGCAAATTAGCCCCCGGTACCTACATGCTGGTTCTGGAGTACGGCGATAAAAGAAGCGTGCAGAAGGTGGTGTTCAACTAAAGAAGTTTCTGAAGTAACCTTGGGCAAAATCACAAAGCGTCTGGTGAAAAGGAGGGGCAAGGCCCTCGTTTTCACCAGACGCTTTGTGATTTGGTAGTTTCGGAAAAGAAGTGATTATCCTTCTCTGTATTCTAAAATATCAGCGGGTTGGCATTCTAATACTTTGCAAATGGATTCAAGGGTACTGAACCGGATGGCTTTTGCTTTTCCCGTTTTCAGGATGGAGAGGTTCGCCAGCGTTAAGCCCACTTTTTCGGAGAGTTCGTTGAGTGACATTTTCCGCTTTGCCATCATCACGTCCAGATTTACGATAATAGGCATAGCTTAAATAGTCAGTTCATTTTCAGATTGGATTTCTACCCCTTTTTTGAAAATCTGGGCAATAACAAAGATAATTCCGGCCAAAAACAGGAATTCCCCTCCATTGTCCAGATAGGGCGTGAGGTTCTGAAGGTCGACGGGCATTTTAGTCAGCCATTTGGCGTACGCATTACAGATAATTGCCAGAATGCCACTCCCTAAAGCCACCTCGCTGATGGTGGTAATGAGGCCTGAAGCGGTTGCGTTGAAAGGGTGCAGGGGATCTATTTTCATAAACACCCGAATAACCAAATACGCCATGTGCGCCTTCAACGCGGAAAGCACAATAATGAGCGATACCATGGAAATGTAATACTGCTTGCTGTAGCGCAGGAGTTCAGAAAGATCCAGCCCTAAATGCAGGTCCTGGGCGCCTTGGGGACTTACAAAAAGGCTCACCAAAAAGGAAATCAGGATGGCTCCGGTTTTGATGCACAGACCAATGTACACAATCCAAAACAATACGTTCACGGTAGAGAGAATCAGATTCGTTTTTGTCTTCATCTTTATTTGCTTTTAAAGTATAAAGTAAAAATCAATAAATATTTATTGAAATACAATAAATAAAATAGAAAATTTTAGATGAAGTAGAGGCCTAAATGCTGGCTGCGTTCAATAACAGTAAAGCATCTGGAGATGGTCTGGAAGGCTATTCTATTTATTTAATGTGAACTCCGGAATGGCGACTACATTCCTGTGGTAGAGATTTTTACCTTTTAGTAGAGATAAAAAGGGGGGGGTACACAGGAGAGCAGGTAGTACAGTTTATTATACTTGAGGCAGTTCCTCTACACAATTCCAGATGCGGATGGGCTAAGAGGTCAAATGCAGATTAACCGGCAGAAAGATCAGAAATGCTAAATGAGGTACTTGAAATACTTCATGAAAAAGTACTTCAAGGGAGGAGGAGTCCGTCGTAGGGTGTTTTCAGAGGTAATGGAAGGCTAAAAAACGTTCCTTTTGTCATCCTGAAAGGACCTTGTGGGCAAACAAGAAAAGCTGTAAACAAACGCCATCGCCGTTTGCCTCAACACATATCAAATTACTGAACAATTTTCTCTCCTGAAAACCGGAAAATGGATTTCCCGGCAAGTTGTAGCCTATGGCCTTTTCGGAGCCCGTTTAAAAAATCTACCGCTAAAATGCCTTAGTAGGCTATCTCTACCTCGATGGTATCTGGATGATGGGTGAAGGAGTTGATGGTTGGCGTTCTTTCCAGGAACAAGTTCTAGGCAGCTTCGGCTTGTGCAATGGAGGCTGCCCGGCCCGTTCAAGGTAAGGTTAGGTTCTCCGTTTAAAAGGTTCTAAAACCATATTTCCGGATCAAAGTCCAGAAGTATTCTTTCAAAGTCAAACGTAGTTTAAGCGTCAATATACTGCCGGATGATCTTTTCTCTTGCTTCCTTTGGGGTAAGAACTTGTTTTAGGAATAGGTATTAGACGCTTAGTTAGGCTAATTTCTCCTGTGCTTCTTCTAAAGTGCCCACAAAGTTGATACGGCCCTGTTTGTTGCTTTCCTGCATGAAATCCTGGAGGCTATGGCTGGTGTACTGCGTGAAGTCTCCTACAATGGCTAACTGCATCTGGTAGTTAGAGAACTTCTGCAGAATTTCGCCCGCCAGTTTGGTTTTAAGGTCAAAAAAATCGGGGTGCAGGTTCTCTTTTCTTACGATTACCTTTTGCGCTCCCTGGTAGCCGCTGTTACCTATAAGGTCTATCGCGTCCTGCACCGTATGAATTTCGATGGCATCAGATTCCAGCAAAGCATACGGCACGCCTTGTATTTCCTTAGGGATGATGTTCATGTCTTGTGTAGCGGTAGGAGGGAACAGGTTGGTATTGGTGTCTTAAGTTCGTTAGATGTTCAGAGCAGTAGTGACAGTGTCTTGAACTGCATGCGAATGTTTTTAAGGAAGCCGGGATTCGTTTTTCATCTTCAACGGCTTGGGTTATGCCTTTCGCAGAATCTTCTCCAGCTTTTTGCCTTTGGCTAGTTCGTCTACCAGTTTGTCCAGGTACCGGACTTGTTGGGTCAATGGGTTTTCAATTTCCTCAATTCTATAGCCGCAGATGGTGCCGGTAATCAGGTGGGCGTAGGGGTTCAGGTTGGCTTCCTGGAAGAAGGTCTCAAACGTGACTTTTTCGTCCATCATTTCCTGCAGCTTTTGGTCATCATACCCCGTGAGCCACTGGATGGCTTGGTGCAGTTCTTCTTTGGTGCGGCCTTTGCGCTCCACTTTGGTGACATAGTGCGGATAAACCGAGGCAAAGGTCATGCTGGCCATTCTGGCATCGTGCTCGGGCGTTGTTTTCATGCTATTTCAATCCTTCCAGTTTTCCTTTTCTTTTCACCAGGTTTTTGTAGTCCCACTGAATCTCCCTTGCTTTCTTCAACCAGTTCTTTACCGCGGCTACCTCCACCTTCTCAACTGAGGTATAGGTGATGGAGGCATCTTTGAACTTGCCGGTGCCCGCCTTCAGCTGCTCTTCCCCGAAATCTGCGCCGCTCCAGAACATGAGCCGGACGCCGCCCTTCAGTTTGCTGTACCCAACAATAGGGTTGCCGTCCAGAAACCATACCGGGTGGGCGTGCCAGATTTTGCTTTCGTCATCGGTCAGTTCGGCATCAATAACCCTTGCCAGAAAGTCACAGATTTCCTGGTCGGCCGCTGATTGACTGTGGTGATAAGCCTGTATTTCCTCTTTCATGGTGGTTATCTTTGGGTGGCTCCTCTGCTATATTTGTCCCTTATGGTTTGGGTCAAAGTCTACCATCCATTCAATACCATATTTGTCTCTGAACATACCAAAATAAGAGCCCCAAGGGCTATCAGAAATAGGCATTTCAATTTGCCCGCCTGCTGAGAGTCCATGGAATAGTTTGTCGGCTTCTTCTTTGCTTTCAGCACTAATCACAATTTTGCTTCTGTTCTCATTTTCGTTTGTTCGCCCCAGTACTTCAGGTACATCATTGGCCATCAAGACACTTTTGCCTATGGGTAAAGCAATGTGCATGATTTTATCCTTTTCATGATCTGCTACTGGGAATTCAGCGCTTGCTAAATCTTTGAAACGCATTATTCTGGCGAATTCTCCGCCAAATACTGATCTGTAAAAGTTGAATGCTTCTTCTGCATTTCCGTTGAAATTAATGTGTGGGTTGATATTCGCCATAATTTAAAATTGTGACTTGATTTTTATGTTTAACTAACCTTATTCAAGACACCCATAACCAAAAGCTTTACGTAATCTTGGTTTCTAAATTATTTTTATTTAAGTGTTTGGGCTAATTTTATGTAGTGTTCTGATTTAGTAAAATCAACACAGTCTTCTATGGCCCTTTTCAGAAGGAATTTTTCATCTTGGGAAATTCCGGCTCCCAACACAGCTCCTTGAATTGCAAGCAAAATTTCCTTTTCAAGGTCTGACCTTACTTCAACTTCTTTTCTGTTTAGCAGAAGGCTTCCTGGCCGGGGAAGGTTGTCAAATCTTTTTAAGGTTGCTCTCTGCACAAACTCAATTTCGCAAGTTTGAGAATTTTAGTCTTGCATAACCAGAGTTACCGATCCTCCGTCCATCCAAAGATGAACATCTTCTATAATGAGCTTTTCTGTAAAGTTGAACACTTTGATAATAAAGTAATTACGGCTAACGGATTTGGCTAAGGTACGCTTTAGTGTGTTATAGGTGTGGTAGGGTTGTGTTTTTATATTTAACCTTTTATCACCTTTTAACATTTCTAATTTACACAGAAATTAGAACAGTCTTTTGTTTCTAAGTTTATTATAATTTGAAAAAACAGATTGCCTTTATCCTTCATAATAAACTCTTTATATTTCCAACCATCATATTCCTCCCCATCGAATCCTTGCATTAAATGTGGAACCCGCCTATAAAAACAGTTGAACCCGATAATCTTCTGCCCACTTGAATCAAGAATACCAAAGTATTGCCTAATATAACGCATAGGTTCTAAAATTTTCGTGGTATCTATTGTAATACCATCTGATCCAACTTTATCTATGTATAGGCATTTTTTGAAGATACCTTCTGCTATTAAAATTTCCTCTGTTGTTGGTGTAAAGCTATTTGATCTACCTTCTACAGTCTTATCCATTATTACACCACCTGTAAAATTCGCTGAATGAATTAAAAGGTTATTGGAATTATCTATTTCTGTAATAGAGAATTTATTCTTTATTGTTGTTAATTTCTCTTTCTGTGTTATATTGTCACAAGATAATAAAAATGGAACGCCTAAGATTACTAAGATTACATACTTCATATTATTGATTATGAATTTTTGCTTCTACCTAAGGATGCCAAAAACTCATTTATTTCACATTAATACTTTAATTCAAAAGCATTATAATTTTTCTATTAATACCACCTAACCGGCTAGTGTAAAAAATGTGCAAAGCCGTCGGCAGTGGCATAGTGTTTACACAATCCTATGTTTGCAAAAACTAATTAACTTGTATAAAAGAGAAGAAAGGAAGGAACAAGATTCATTATACAATAAGGCCCT
>NZ_RJJD01000002.1 GCF_003721515.1 Rufibacter latericius | reverse complement strand
TGCACTTGGCCTCACCCTTGCAGTAAGTATAAGGGTTGGTGTACCTATAGGTGAGCCAGTACTCGCCCGGAGTGGTAGGATTGAAGGTGGTAGCCTGAACGCCGTTAATGTAGTAAGTACCCCCTGCAGGTTCGCCCCCTTTCAAAGTGTACACAGGATCTCCCACGCAGAACTTAGGACACTCGGGCAGTTTTACTTCTGGTTTAGGATACACCTTGATCTTGCAGTAGTCCTTACCCTCGCAGTAACCGTTGGAATACTTATAGGTTAGAGTGTACTCTCCAGGGGTGGTGGGGTTGAAGGTGGTAGCAGCTACGCCGTCTATGTAGTAGGTTCCTCCCGCAGGGTAGCCTCCGGAAAGGGTATAAACAGGGTCACCCACGCAGAATTTAGGACACTCCTTCAGCTTCACGTAGGGCTTCTCGTAAACCTTTATATAGCACTTAGCTTCGCCTTTGCAGTAGGTATAAGGGTTGGTATACCTGTAAGTAAGGGTATAGGTCCCGGGTTGAGAAGGAGTAAAGGTTGTGGCAGCCACACCGTTGATGTAGTAGGTTCCTCCCGCAGGGTAACCCCCGGTTAAAGTATAAGTCTGGTCTCCCACGCAGAACTTAGGACACTCAGGCAATTTTACTTCCGGTTTCGGATATACCTTTATGATGCATTTAGCCTCTGCTTTGCATCCATAGGAATTTGTGTATTGGTAAACCAGTTGGTACTCGCCGGCAGTGGTTGGGTTGAAAGTGGTTGAAGCCACGCCGTTAATGTAATAAGTACCGCCAGCTGGCGAGCCGCCGGTAAGGGTGTAGATGGGGTCACCTACGCAGAACTTAGGACAATACTTCAACGTGACTACAGGAATTTTGGGCGGACACAAAATATAATTGCTTGTCTGCCGTCCGTCTACAAAGCTTTCGTTTATTCTTGTAACTGCATCATGCAATTGCGAGATAGAATAGGCTGTAGAACACCCAGCCAAGGCTTTGTTCGCTTCTGCAAGCACAAAAGCAACTGTTTTGCCTTGAAACACGCCAGTGGTGATGATCATGTTCTGCAAAGGAACATCAGAAGCTCCAAAATTTGGGAACTTGTTATCAAATCCTACGGAGATAGTGAGCGCTACAACCTGTCCAGCGAAGTTGTTGCTGTAAGTCCCGCCTGGATTAAGGTAACTTTTATCTAAAGCTCGGGGAGTACTGCCGGAGGGCAGGAAGTTAGTAACCGCTTGAGCCGTGGAGAGGGTGAGGACCCTGCCGGTGTTACAGTTATCAGAATTAGAGATGTCGCCCACCCTTACCCCATAAGGGAAAGCGTAGCGAAAATTCTGATGTAGATAAGCTCCATTATTACCTCCATTTGGTGGAGCTCCCCAACCCCCCTGGGTTTGGGTTCTGTTAATACATGGTATTGGTGGGCAGGGCTTGGGAGGGTAGTAACCTCCCGAAGTTGTTGTTGCGGTTTGGGAAACCCCAGGATTGCTGATAAACAAACAGGCCGCCAACAGCACCACCAGGTACCGCCAGAGGCCATTTACTTGGTTCAACAAGACGGTCCCCGCCCTGTCTTGACAATCGTAATAATTCACCATGGTTTTGGTTTGGTTAAAATTAAGAAGATTGAATATGGAATAGAGAAGGTATGCTGGTTCTGAACCTGAAATGGACTAAACCAGGAAAGAGGTGGCCGCAAGGAGCCCTGGCTCTTTTGTGAAAGGGCATAGGGCTGCAGGGTAGAAAATAAATAAGGGGGAATCTTTCTACTTAGCTAGGAAGTAGTATTTTATTTCTTCTACTGTTTTAAATAATGTACCTATTGTGGTACATGTTTCTAGTAAATTTTAAAAAATACTAGTGGGTATTTAATTATTTATTTAGGTTCCTGTTTTTATAATGCACCGCTAACCAATCTACTTAATAGATAAAAATGTAGAGCCAATATTTAGTTAATCTCAAATTAACCATCAAGTGCAAGCAGTTTTTGGTTTAAAAGCGGTTAAATATTTTATTTATAAAATTTTTAAATGTATTAAATACTAAAATTGTAATACCAATGTCGCCTCTGGAAAGAATAGCTAAATATAGTAAAGTAAATATTGAATGTCAATGATATTTTATAAAAAAATTAATAAATATGTTTATTAATATATTATACAAATGAATGCCTAATTGGTTATAAAACTTAATAAAAAACAATTGTTGTTTAAGGTTATTAACAAGTGTTTTTGATTAGTTTAATTATTTTAAAACGTTATTATAAATTTATAAAATAATTCTTTAGGGTAAATTAATAATGCAGCCATAACTTGCCTTAACTAATAAACACCATTGGCCAAGTAAAATTAGTATTGTGTAGTTAAAAGAAGTTATAATGATTTGGGTATAGCTTTAAAACTTGTAAGCTAGGCGCTACCTTAAGGAATAAAACAATATTTATGAGAAATAATAGTTTGTTTAACCTTTTGTGTTAAATATTTGTAAAACTTAGTTATAATTAAAGTAGGTAACTTCTATGAAAACTTTAACTGGTTAATGGTAGATTGTTACCTAGGTGGTGCTTTAAATTTTAAACCATTGGACTAATTAGTAACTGCAATACAAAGCACTGTTCTACTAGGTATAATAAAAATAAAAAAAACCGGAGCGTTTGCCCCGGCTTTTTCGATCTTAATCATGGGAATTATAACCACACTACTTTCTGCGCATGATTCTAATTGCTTTAGTTTCATTGCCAATTTTCAAGCGAGCAATGTAAAGGCCAGCTGGTAAGTCAGTATCCAATATGAAACCATAGGATTTTCCTGCTTCTGCAATACCAGTGCCTAATTCTTGCACTACTCTTCCATTCAAATCATGCACAAACAATGTGTATTCACCACCGCTTTGTACTGTAAAGTTAATGGATGCAGACTCGGTGTATGGGTTAGGGTAAGCACTGATGTCAATTGCAGTATTTAACCCTTTGTGAATACCTTCCTCGGCAATGGAAGATTCGATGTTCGTAGAGGTAGCGTTATTAGGACCATTGAGTGGGCAACCGAGGTTGTTTGCTCTGTCTAATTCGTTTTTCAAAGCCTCAACGCTTCCGTAGTATTTGCCACCCAAAGTAGCAGTTCCATATCTAAATGCGCTAATTACTGCTGTTTTAATTTGGTATTCAGTATAAGGATAATTTACCCCGTAATTACAAGCGTTTAACAAGGCGGCTGTGGCTTGGCGGGCGAGGGCTGCATACCCTCCACCTCCAGTATTCAGAGCTCCATCAAGGGTGAGTGATGAACTTAAACCACCGGTGTTGCCATAGGTATTAAATACTCCGAAGAAGGAACTGCTTGGATCGTATTTATCGCACCAAGACGAATGATGGTTTTTCCAATATCCTGGAGAGCATCCAGCGTAAGGTTTGCAAGGAACAAAGTAAGGTGTTACAGATCCATAGGCTTTGCAACCACGGCTATCTGTTACTACAACCCTATAGGTTCCGGGTTGGGTTACTTCAATAACCCCATCTGCATCAGCAAAGGTGGATCCATCAGGCCGAGTGAACACATATGTGTAGCCAGTCCCTGACCCGCCGCTAGCAGTAGCAGTGATTCTAACAGTTGGCACATTGTAATGGCAGTAAGAAGGGCCTGCGGTTACATGTACGTATGGTTTAGATGGAACTGGGTAGATGTATACCTTAGTAGGATAAGAAGGGCAGCCATGATAGCCCTTACGTACGCGAATGTAGTGATAACCTGGTTGCAGATAACCGAAATAAGGTGAGGCCTGGAAAGGACCGTTATCGATGCTGTAGTAATAACCTGAACCAGCGGGAGGGTTGGTGACAGTAACGGAGCCATAAGGTTTATCGCAAGTAGGGTGAGTAGTTACAACACAGGTAGGAGCGGCAGGGATGTACGGCCGAGGGTTGATATACACCTTGGTTGGGTAAGAAATACAACCATCATAGCCTTTCCGGACACGAATGTAATGGTATCCAGGTTCCAGTTTGCCGAAATAGGCCGAGGCTTGAAAGGGACCGCCGTCGATGCTGTAATAGTAGCCTGACCCAGCTGGAGGGTTAATGACGGTAACTGAGCCATATGGGTTCTCGCAGGTTGGATGGGTAGGAGCAGCACAAATTGGGGGAGAACAAGGAACGTAGTATCCTAAAGTAGTAGTTTGAGAAACCCCAGGATTGCTGATAAACAAACAAGCGGCCAATAGGATCATGAGGTGCCTCCAGAGACCATGTGCTTGCTTCAACAAGGCGTTCCTCGCCCTGTCTGGACAATTGTAATAATTTACCATGGTTTTAGTTTTGTTAATATGTTATAGATTATTTGATAGGGAGTAGATTTTCGCTGGTTCTATTTCCATGAAAGAGAGCACCAGGTTTGGAGTGGTCACAAAGATTCAGCTAAGTGAATTGGAGCACTTTGTTTCGGTTAAGTGAATTGAACCACTTAAAATGAAGGGATAAGAAATGCTTAGTTTAACTCCTTTTCAGTAAGGCTTCTTGCCAGAAGATGCTATAAGATTAGAAGTTCAGATAGAAAACGGATTTCAACCCTCAGCTAAACAATTGTCTTGGATACGAGGCGGGGCATACCCAACAAAAAGGTGGAGCCTAAAATTTTTAAGAAGTTGAACGCTCTACCACGGTAAAGTAAGGTAGAGAAACGGACAGTGCTTATATTCTAATGAAGCCTACAACTTCTACTTTGCCTCCAAGGGGGGAACTGGAGGAGAGTCAGATACTTATGCCTTATTGGAAAGCATATTTTAAGATAGTATTTATTATGTTAAGCCGCAATAGTTGTTAAATATTTTTTATCTCTATATTCTAATTGTTAAAAGACACAATAAAGATTCAATTAAATTGGAGTTTTTATTCTTGATTTTTTGAGGCTCAGCTACTGCATAAAAATTTAGAGGTAGATTAATCCTTGATAAAGACCTTTAATAAGTCCTTTACTATAGTATTTTAATAAGCTCCATAAACTCAGTTAAATTAACTATTTAAGGTAGGTTTATAGTAATTTAAAGATTGAACACCTTTTTACTTACTTCTTTAAACATTTTTATGGATTAAAATTCTTTAGATAAGGAAAGTGGAAAGAGGCCTGTTTTTAATAATCTGAAAGGTATACCCCGCTTTTGTTTTACTTAATGGAACGGTAAAAAGATGAATAGATGCCATTCTAATCATGGTTAAGGGTATTAATGAGAATAGCCAACTCCAAAAAGAAATGACTCTTAACAGAATTGCCCCGGAGTTTAAAGCTCGTTTTGGGAAATCAATGCCCAAACTAGAAGGTGTTGGGCGAATTCAAAGAATTAAAATGTTTAGGTCCCTGCTTTAGAAGAGTGGGCCGTCATCTTGAAAGCTGCCCTGGCTAAAAAGAGGCTCCACTTTGTTACTTCCTACAATCTAGGACCTAGATAGATTTGCCTTAGCCCATGATGTTTATGAAGAAAGATCCTTGTGCTGGCTAAGCCATTGGTGATTTTTGAGTGCTTTTTAAAACCAGGCTAAAAACAAGGGAAGTAAGTTGAACCTAGATTCTCTTAAGTTTTTATTGACGAAGGTTTCTTGAGCTCATATCCCTCTTGACCCCTTTTCTGAAACCTTTAAACTGTTGAAACCATTTCTTGGAACAGCAGCAACAAAAGCGTTTCCTGGCTAACCAAGGATATAGTAAAGGTAGGGTGTTCTTGTAGCGTTTGAGAAAGGTGTCCTCCAGCACTATTTTTATACCTTCTCCAAAACGTTCTTATTTCATCAAAAGGACAGGTAGTGGAGGGGCCAACCGACGAGGGTGGAATTTATAACTCCTTAGAAAATAAGTGGTCAACAAGAAGTGGTTCTTTTCTTTGTTGAAGTGAAGCTCATTTCCCTTAATAATAGCTGCTCGTTTTAACTAGGAGTGAGACACTTCCTAGGCCTAATTTTCTGATCCCATTTTCAATAAGGTTTTACTTAGTTCTTTGATATAACCAACGGCTGTTTTTTCTTAAACTAAGAATTGAAAGCTTCCTTTTGAAGGCAGGGCTAAACGAAAAAAGCCTTCAACCAGGTAGTTTGAAGGCTTTTTAGCAAAAAATGATTTTTGACTTGTAGCGGGGAGCAGAATCGAACTGCCGACCTTAGGGTTATGAATCCTACGCTCTAACCATCTGAGCTACCCCGCCGAATTGTGGTGCAAATGTAGGCGAAAGATTTATAACCACACAAGTTTTTTTGTATAAAATATTTTCCTTTAATTGAGAACATATCCGCCCCCGATCCATACTTAACCCTATTACCCTTTAGCTTTATTGTCCTATGAGTAAAATAAAGTTTGTGAGAGAGTATCCTCTCAATGCCTCGCCAAAGATGCTGTACCCTTACCTGAGTACCGCTTCCGGACTTGCCCAATGGTTATGTGACGCCGCCAAGCAGATCGGAGACCGGAAGTATAACCTGGTTTGGGATAACCAGGAACATATCGCGGAGATGACCAGCCACAGGACAAACAAATCGGTTAGGTTCACCTTTCCGGGAACCAACAAGGGAACCTCGCACGACTATAGCTACATAGACTTCTCCATTGAATCTGGGGAGCTTACCCAGGAACAATTCCTGCGCATTGTAGACTATACAGATGTAGGCGACGTTGAACAATTAACCGAGCTCTGGGACAACCAGGTGTTGACTTTGCGAGAGTTGATAGGAGGATAGCCCGCCTTTCCGCCGCTTTTTGTAAATTGGGCCACTTTTCCTTAAAAGCCGGCCAACATCAACCTGCGGTCTGTGCTGAGGGAAGCGGTGACACTCCATGAAAAAATTAGATAAACTTATTCTTAAGTCCTTCATTGGGCCCTTTGTTCTCACCTTTGCCGTAGTAGAGTTCATTTTGCTGCTGCAGGTCATCCTCAAGTACCTGGATGACCTGATTGGAAAGGACCTAGGGGTGGCCGTAATTTCGGAGCTGCTGTTCTATTTCAGCCTGAACCTGGCGCCCATGGCTTTTCCGCTGGCAATCCTGCTTTCATCCCTGATGACCTTCGGAAACCTGGGAGAGCACCATGAACTAACCGCCATCAAAACCTCTGGAATTTCGCTGGTGCGGGCCCTGCGTCCGGTTTTCCTGTTTGCCGTGCTGCTCACCATTGCGGCTTTCTTTTTCCATAACACCATTGTACCCAAAGCTAACCTTAAGGCTTACAGCCTTATGTGGGACATCCGGCAAAAGAAACCGTCCCTTGACCTGAAAGAGGGCTCATTCTACAACGGCTTGCCTAACCGCAGCATCAGGGTAGGGAAGAAGTTCGAAGACGGGCAGACCCTGAAAGACATCATGATCTATGACCATTCAAACGGACAGGGAAATGCCGTGGTCATGTTAGCAGATTCGGGCAAAATGTACACTCAGTTCAATGACCAGTACCTGGTATTGGAGATGTTTGACGGGAAAACCTTTGCTGAAGAAAGGCCCAGTTCTTCTAACGGGTTTGGCCAGACCACCGGCTACCTTCGGCAGGCTTTTTCCAAAAACAAGATTGTTGTGAACCTGGCCTCTTTTCAGATGACCCGCAGCAATGCCCAGTGGTTTGCGGATAACAAGATGATGAAGAACATCAATCAGCTGACCCAGGTCACAGACTCGCTGCAGAAACAGATCACCAAGGAAACCACCTTGCTGGAGCCCAATGTTCGGCCTTTCTTTTCGCACTTCTCCAGCCTGAAAACCCGTGATACCCTCAACATCAAAGTAAAAGCAAAGGCTACCAAGCCCGAAATACTGTTGCAGGATGTGCAGGCCGCGTCAAACGCTGCCCGCAATGTGAAAAGCTTTACCAGTTCCTACGCCTCCAGGTTAACCACCATCCAACGCGAGCGCAACAACTACGAGATTGAGATCTACCGCAAATTCACCCAGGCGTTTGCCTGTTTCATCATGTTCCTGATTGGTGCTCCATTGGGGGCAATTATCAGAAAGGGAGGGTTGGGCATGCCGGTGATTATTTCCATCGCCTTTTTCATTGTGTACTATGTGCTGAGTATCCTGGGCGAGAAATGGGGCCGCGAGGGAGTGGCACCGGTGGTGATGGGCATGTGGGCCGCTAATCTGATCTTGCTACCTGTAGGCCTTTTCTTCCTTTTCCAGGCCCGCAATGACTCAAGCCTGCTGGAATTTGACTTCTGGCGAAAACTTACCGCCAGGTTTAAACGAGCCAAGGTTCATTAAATCAAATTCATTCGCTTTATTCCGTTGAAATATTTGAATATAAGCGTTTGTTTGCTAACTTTGCGCCTTATAATCTGAACTGCGATAAAAAGAAAAGTACAGTTACACGCAATGAAATTAACTACCGAAGCGAAAAAAGAAATCTTCCAAACCAGCGGTTTTTCAAAGTCAGCCACCGATACCGGTTCTGCTGAATCACAAATCGCCTTGTTTACTGCCCGGATTAACCACCTGACAGAACACCTGAAATCAAACAAAAAAGACTTCTCCACTCGTTTGGGTCTTTTGAAGTTAGTTGGTAAGAGAAGAAGATTACTGAATTACCTGACCAAGACCGACATTACGCGTTACCGCGCGATCATCGCTGAACTAGGCATTCGTAAATAATCCACATAGAAAGATTAGGGAATTCATAAACGGGATTCCCTAATCTTTTTTATTGCCTCTGCTTTCCCTTCTTGCTCTTAGCGCCCTTGGCTCTCTGCCTGTGGGTGCCTTTTACTTTGATTGCATCTTATTTCAAGAACGATGTCATATAACGCAATAAATAAAACTATCCGCATGGCCAATGGCCGTGATATTACTATTGAGACCGGCAAGCTTGCAAAACAGGCAGACGGTTCTGTGGTGGTAAGATGCGGAAATGCCATGCTGTTGGCTACCGTGGTGTCAAACATTGGCGCCCGCGAAGGAGTAGACTTCCTGCCTCTTTCCGTTGATTACCAAGAAAAATTCGCCTCTTCCGGTAAAATCCCGGGTGGTTTCCTGAAAAGAGAAGCCCGCCTTTCTGACTACGAAATCCTGATCAGCCGTTTGGTAGACCGTATTCTGCGGCCTATGTTCCCAGACGATTATCATTCCGAAACCCAGGTAATCATCAACCTGATCTCTGCCGATGCAGAAGTATTGCCCGATGCCCTTGCTGCTTTGGCGGCCTCTGCCGCTATCTCGGTTTCTGATATCCCCTTCAACGGACCAATCTCTGAGGTGCGTGTTGCCCGCATTGATGGTCAGTTCCAGATCAACCCCTTGCTTTCTGACCTGAAGCGCGCTGACATTGACCTGATTGTTGGTGGTTCTGCTGACAGCGTAGCCATGGTAGAAGGAGAGATGAGCGAAGTGTCTGAAGAAGACATGCTGGAAGCCATCAGAGTTGCCCATGATGCCATCAAGGTACAGGTGCAGGCTCAGATTGAACTTGCCCAAGAAGTAGGTAACACTACTAAGCGCGAGTACAGCCACGAAACCAACGACCTGGAGCTGAAAGAGCTTATCTTCAAAGCGGTTTATGACAAGGCCTATCAAGTTGCAGCCTCCGGGAACAACGTGAAAGCTCAGCGTAAAGAAGCGTTCAAAGCCATCAAAGAAGAATTTGTGGCTGGGTTGCCAGAAGATCATACTTATGATGCTACGTTGATTGGAAAATACTTCCATGACGCCGAGAAAGAAGCCGTACGTGACGCAGTTCTGAAAGAGCGTCGTCGTCTGGATGGCCGTGCTTTGGATGAGATTCGCCCAATTTGGTCAGAAATCAACTACCTGCCATCGGCGCACGGTTCTGCCGTGTTCACGCGCGGTGAGACCCAGTCTTTGACCACCGTGACCTTGGGTACTAAATTAGACGAGCAGATGATTGACGGAGCCATGTTCTCTGGCTACAACAAATTCATGCTGCACTATAACTTCCCTCCATTCTCCACCGGTGAAGCCAAGCCTATGCGCGGTACTGGCCGTAGAGAGGTTGGACACGGGAACCTGGCCATGCGTTCTTTGAAGAAAGTATTGCCCCCAGAAGATGAGAACCCATACACCATCCGGATAGTTTCTGATATCCTGGAGTCTAACGGTTCTTCTTCTATGGCAACTGTTTGCGCCGGTACGTTGGCCTTGATGGATGCTGGTATCCAAATCTCTGCTCCAGTTTCCGGTATTGCCATGGGTCTGATCATGGACGAGGAGTCTGGGAACTTCGCCGTTCTGTCTGACATCCTGGGTGACGAAGATCACTTAGGGGACATGGACTTCAAAGTGACTGGTACTGCCAAAGGTATCACTGCTTGCCAGATGGATATTAAAGTGAAAGGTCTTTCCTTTGAGATTCTGGGCCAAGCCTTAGCACAAGCCAGAAACGGTCGTTTGCATATTTTGGGTGAGATGAACAAAACCATCGCGCAGCCAAACGCAGATTTCAAACCGCATACGCCACGTTCTACCAATATTATTATTGAGAAAGAATTCATCGGAGCCATCATCGGACCAGGTGGTAAAGTAATCCAGCAGATTCAGCGTGATTCAGGTGCAGTTATCCAGATTGAGGAAAAAAACGACAAAGGCTACGTGAATGTGTTCGCCACGAACCAGGAAGCAATGCAAATGGCGGTTTCTAAAATCAAGGCAATTGTGGCTGTTCCGGAAGTGGGTGATACTTATTTCGGTAAAGTGAAATCTATCCAGCCATACGGCGCGTTCGTGGAGTTCATGCCGGGAAAAGACGGTCTGTTGCACATCTCTGAGGTGAAATGGGAGCGTTTGGAAAGCATGGAAGGCGTGTTGGAATTAGGTGAAGAGATCCAGGTGAAACTGGTGGACATCGATCCGAAGACCGGCAAGTTCAAGCTTTCTCGCAAGGCCTTGTTGCCCCGCCCGGAGCGTACTGAGGCGGCTCCTAAAAAAGACTAAGCTTTCAACATCTCTAACCCGGCCAAACACGTTCAATCCCCGAACGAGTGGGGCCGGGTTTTAGGGTTGTTTTCAGGAAAACAGGCCTGAAACACGGAGAGTTAGCAGGTGTTTTCGCGTTAAGAGAACTTTTGGAGCCTAGGGAGGTGTTATCCCAGCAGCTAACCAATACAGAGATTTACACAGTATAGAAATACACTCCAATGAGACAGCTGAAAATAAGCAAGCAGATTACCAACCGCGAAAGCCAATCCCTTGACAAGTATTTACAGGAGATTGGTAAAGTGGACTTGCTCACCCCAGATGAGGAGGTAACGCTTGCCCAGCGCATCAGAGAAGGCGACCAGTTCGCCCTCGAGAAATTAACCAAAGCCAACCTTCGCTTCGTAGTGTCGGTGGCCAAGCAATACCAGAACCAGGGGCTTTCCCTGGGTGACTTGATCAACGAAGGTAACTTAGGCTTGATCAAAGCAGCTAAGCGTTTTGACGAAACCCGTGGTTTCAAATTCATCTCCTACGCCGTTTGGTGGATCCGTCAGTCTATTCTGCAGGCTTTGGCCGAACAGTCCAGAATTGTGCGCCTTCCGTTGAACCGCGTTGGTTCCCTGAACAAAATCTCCAAGTCTTTCTCAGAACTGGAGCAGAAGTTTGAGCGTGAGCCATCTCCAGAAGAAATTGCCGAGGTATTGGAACTGACTACTGCCGAGGTGGTAGACACTCTGAAGATCTCCGGCCGCCACGTATCCGTGGATGCTCCTTTCGTACAAGGCGAAGAAAACCGTTTATTGGACGTTTTGGAAAACGAAGACGAAGAGTCTCCGGATACCGGCCTGATGAACGATTCTTTGCGCAAAGAAGTACAACGTGCCCTTTCTACTTTGACCAAGCGTGAAGCCGATGTGATCACCCTTTACTTCGGGTTGAACGGGGAGCATTCCCTGACCCTGGAAGAAATCGGTGAGAAATTCAACCTGACCCGTGAGCGTGTTCGCCAGATCAAAGAGAAAGCCATCCGTCGTTTACGCCATACTTCCCGCAGCAAGGCTTTAAAACCTTACTTGGGATAATTGACAAAACATTGAGTTAAAGCCTTGGTTTCTTTAGAAGCCAGGGCTTTTTTGTTTTCACAGGGTATAAAAAGCCATACCTGTTTTAAGGGCAGTTTCCTGAAAAGAATCCAAAAGCAAGAACTGGGTTAAACCCTTTAAGAAAATTGGTGTCTAACGTCTTTTTGAAGAAGAAGGAGAATCCTTTCTTCCTCTATTTTGTTCTATTCAGAGTGAGCTTAATCTTGCCTGATGCTTTGCAAAGGCAAGATGTTCAAGAGATTACCTTTGATAAATTTCATTTGAGGGCATTGGAAAATGGCTTTGCTGCCGGTGTCTTTAAAATTATTCGTAATATTGCACTCCCAAATTATTACCTGATATGGATAACCAAAAGGAGCGCGTAAAATGTTTGATCATAGGTTCCGGCCCTGCCGGGTACACCGCCGCAATTTACGCCTCACGTGCCGGTTTGAAACCGGTCATGTACCAAGGCTTACAGCCTGGTGGTCAGTTGACCATTACCAACGACGTTGAGAATTACCCCGGCTACCCAGCCGGAATAAATGGCCCCCAGATGATGGAAGATTTCCGTCAGCAAGCGGCCCGTTTTGGCGCAGACATTCGGTACGGCATTGCAACTTCGGTTGATTTCTCCGGCAAGCCGCATAAAGTGACTATTGATGAGCAGAAAGAAATTGAAGCAGATACGGTCATCATTGCCACCGGTGCATCAGCTAAATGGCTGGGCCTTGAGTCAGAGGCAAGATTGAACGGAAGCGGTGTTTCTGCCTGCGCCGTTTGCGACGGGTTTTTCTACCGTGGTCAGGAAGTGGCCATTGTGGGAGCCGGTGACACCGCTTGCGAGGAAGCCCATTACCTTTCTAACCTTTGCTCTAAAGTGTACATGATTGTGCGCCGCGAAGAGATGCGCGCCTCTATCATTATGCAGAACCGGGTGAAGCATACGCCTAACATTGAGATCCTCTGGAACAGCGTGACCGATGAGATTCTGGGTGAGCACGGCGTGGAAGGAGTGCGGCTGAAGAACACCGTAACGGGGGAGACCCGGGAGATTGCCGTAAAAGGTTTCTTTGTGGCCATCGGGCATGAACCAAACTCAAAGATCTTCCAGCCTTACCTGCAGCATGACGAAAGTGGTTACCTGAAAACCATTCCGGGTACCTCTAAAACGAATGTGGATGGAGTATTTGCCTGCGGAGATGTACAAGACAACGTTTACCGGCAGGCGGTAACGGCAGCAGGTACGGGTTGCATGGCCGCCCTGGACGCTGAGCGGTACTTAGCCTCCCTTGAGGACTATTAAATAAAGGAAGAACAAGCCGCTATCAGTTGCTCAGGCAATAAAATAGGGGCTTGTTCAGTTTTAAAGCCGGGCCAGGAAAACGCTGGTTCTGGTGATTAATGATAGTAAATGTTAATTAGGAAGCTACTTTTCTTTCTGCTGTTCGCCGCCTTCACATTTTCGGGGCACATGGCCGAGGCGCAGAGGAAAAGAACCAATAAAGACTTTTTCAGAAAGAGGTCTCCCAAGATAAAGGCTGTGAAGCCTGAGACAACCGTGGAGGTAAAGCAGGAGACCCTGCAAGACAAGGATAAACCCAACCGGGCTGAGTTTAACCCGGTAAAGAAACTCTCCATTGTCAGCGAAGACACCAGTTCTCTGAACCTGGGTGAGCAGAGCATTGTGGAGATGTCTGAACAGATCCAAATGGATGACAGTGCCTGGGTGAAAATAGCGGCTTACTACGCCATCTGGGATACCCATAACCTGAACCCTTACCGCAAAGACGGTCGTAAAATTCAGGACACTATTGCCCTGCAGCTTTACGACAAAAAGCACGGCTACAAAATGCCTTTGGTGAAAACCCCAGTTACTTCTGATTTCGGGTTCCGGGGCTATCGTTGGCACTACGGCACTGACCTGGATCTGGATACCGGCGACTCAGTGAAGACTGCTTTTGACGGGGTAATCCGAATCTCTAAATGGGACGGAGGCGGTTACGGCAATTACCTGGTGGTACGCCACGTAAACGGGTTAGAGACGGTTTACGGCCATTTAAGCAAACCTATTGCTAAGGTAGGGCAATACGTGAAAGCGGGTCAGTTGATTGGTTGGGGCGGAAGCACCGGCCGTAGTTCCGGGCCCCACCTGCATTATGAGGTACGCTACGAAGGGAACCCCATTGACCCTGAGGAAATGTATAATTTCCCCGAGTACCTCTTAAAAGGAGAGAATTTCAAGATCACCTCGGCTCTCTTTAATTACTATAACAAAGCCAAGAAAAAGTCTTCCTCTTCAGGGGCTAGCCGGGCCAGGAGAGTGGTGTACCATAAAGTAAGAAGTGGCGAGGTATTGGGTTCCATTGCCCGAAAGTACGGGGTACCGGTATCTCAGATTACCCGCCTGAACCATATCTCCACTAGAACCACCCTTCGGTTGGGGCGTAACCTCCGCATAAAATAGGCAGCAGCATGAAACTAGACTTATTGGCATTTGCCTCACACCCAGATGACGCGGAGTTGGGCTGCGTAGGCACGTTGCTGGCCCATAAAGCCCAAGGGAAAAAAGTAGGGGTGGTAGACCTTACCCGCGGGGAACTTGGAACCCGCGGCACCCCTGAAACCAGGGCCCAGGAAGCCGCTGACTCAGCCAGGATCTTAGATCTGGATGCCCGTGAAAACCTGGGGTTGGCTGATGGCTTCTTTCGGAACGATGAGGAACACCAGCGAATCGTGATTCAGGCGATCAGGAAGTACCAACCGGAGATCGTGCTGATGAATGCCATCCATGACCGACATCCAGACCATGGGCGCGGCAGCCAGTTGGTTTCTGAGGCTTGTTTCTACTCGGGTTTGCGCCGGATTGTGACCTTAGACCAACAAGGCAATGAGCAGGAAGCCTGGCGCCCCAAGGCGGTGTACCACTACATCCAGGACCGGTTCATCTCCCCGGATCTGGTCGTAGACATCACCCCGTATTGGGAAAAGAAAGTAGAGGCAATCAGAGCCTTTAAAACCCAGTTCTTCACCCAGGAAACCGCTGACAGCAACGAACCTGCTACCTATATTTCCTCACCTGAGTTCCTTCGGTTCATCGAAGCCCGGGCACTGGAGTTGGGCCATGCCATTGGTACCACTTACGGAGAGGGATTTACCCGTGAACGTTTTATAGGGGTGAGCAACCTCTTTGATTTGATATAAGGGATTGTAAGAGTTGGCTTTAAGGCTCTTTTTCCAAAAACAGCTTAAAAACAGAATAGATCATTAGAAATAAAAAAGCGAAAGCCCGGCTAATCAGTCGGGCTTTCGCTTTTATCAAAATCGTTTTTGAGCCATTTTTCCAGAAATGGCCTATAAACAAATTAGCCTATTTTAAACGGTTCTTCCGCCAGTCAGACACTGTAGATGTTGGGGCTACTGAAGTAGAGGCAATAGTTTTCTTAGTTTGTCCAGCAAACAAAGCGGCTAGTACCGCGGCAATGGCTTCCTCGTCCTGGGTGGGAGCTGGTTTCAAAACCGATGGGTCCTGGAAGTAACGCTCAATGAACTTGGTGTCAAAGTTGCCTGAACGGAAGGCCTCATGTTCCATTACAAACCGGCCAAAAGACAGAGTGGTTTCAATACCGGTGATCTGGTATTCGTCAATGGCTCTGATCATTTTCTCAATGGCTTCCTGGCGGTCTTTGCCAAAAGTCACCAGCTTCGCGATCATCGGGTCATAATAGATCGGGATTTCCATACCTTCCTCAAAACCGTCGTCCACGCGTACGCCTAAACCTTGAGGGCGTTTGTAGGTGGTCAGGGTCCCGATGTCTGGCAGGAAGTTGTTGGTGGGATCTTCGGCGTAAACCCGTAGTTCCATGGCATGGCCGCTGATGGTCAAGTCATCCTGGGAGAAGGAGAGAGGTGCACCTTGGGCAATCTTGATCTGCTCTTTCACCAGGTCCAAGCCGGTGATTTGCTCCGTAACCGGATGTTCTACCTGCAAACGGGTGTTCATCTCCAGGAAGAAGAAGTTCATGTTCTCGTCGAGCAGGAATTCTACGGTACCCGCGCCCACGTAGTCACAGGCTTTGGCCACGTTTACGGCGCATTTCCCCATTTCGGAGCGTAATTCAGGGGTAAGAACCGCTGAGGGCGCTTCTTCAATCACTTTCTGGTGCCGGCGTTGAATGGAACATTCCCGCTCAAACAGGTGCACAATGTTCCCGTGCGTATCGCCTAAAACCTGTATCTCAATGTGACGAGGTGACCCGATGTATTTCTCTATGAAAACCGCTCCGTTCCCGAAGGCCGAGGTGGCTTCGCTTACCGCCAACTGCATCTGCTCTTCAAAGTCCTCTACGCGCTCTACCACGCGCATGCCTTTTCCGCCGCCGCCGGCACTGGCTTTGATCAGGATGGGGAACCCGATGTTGGTGGCTATGACTTTGGCTTCTTCCAGGTCGGTGATGGCGTACTCGGTGCCGGGCACCATGGGAATGTCGTACTTAGCTACCGCAGCCTTGGCGGCCAGCTTGCTGCCCATCAGTTCAATGGCTTCAGGCGATGGTCCGATAAAGGTGATGCCGGCTTCCTGGGCCTGTTGAGCAAAACCGGCGTTTTCTGAAAGGAATCCGTACCCGGGGTGAATGGCATCAACCCCCAACTGCTTACAAACGTCCAGGATCACATCGCCCCGCAGGTAAGAAGCGCTAGAGGCAGGAGGTCCCACGCAAACCGCCTCATCGGCGTAGCGCACGTGGAGGGCCTGACGATCGGCTTCAGAATAAATAGCTACTGTTTTAATGCCCATCTCGCGGGCAGAACGCATTACTCGTAAGGCTATCTCACCGCGGTTAGCGACCAGGAGCTTTTCAATTTTTTTCATGTAGGCAGGTACAGTTCGGTTCGTTCTTCAAAGAAAGCCCATTCCGGCCAAAGTTAAAAGGTGATTTTACCTCAGCATTCTGGCACTGACTTTGTAATTGATGACAATCGATGTAAATTTGCCTACCTTTTAGGTTTATAAATTATTGATTTCAGAAGGTACTTTCACTGCCTTCACATCATTAACCGCCTTAACAATATCTAAAGTGGATCTATTTGAAAAGTTATTGGCCAACCGCGGACCGCTTGGCAGCCATTCTCACTACGCGCACGGATACTTCACGTTCCCTAAATTGGAGGGCGAGATTGCCCCGCGCATGACCTTTAGGGGAAAACAAGTCCTCACCTGGAGCTTGAACAACTACCTGGGCTTGGCCAACCACCCGGAAGTGCGTAAAGCCGATGCTGAAGGTGCCGCTGAGTATGGAATGGCTCTCCCGATGGGTGCCCGCATCATGTCTGGTAATTCAAATAACCATGAGCGTTTAGAGCGTGAATTAGCTGATTTCGTGCAAAAAGAAGACGCATTCCTGCTGAACTTCGGGTATCAGGGAGTAGTGTCTATCATTGATGCACTGGTAGACCGCCATGATGTGATTGTATATGACGCCGAGTCACACGCGTGTATTATTGACGGCGTACGTCTGCACCAGGGCAAACGCTTCGTGTACCAGCACAATGACCTTGAGAGTCTGGAGAAACAATTACAGCGCGCCACCCGCTTGGCAAACGAAACCGGCGGAGCCATTCTGGTGATCACCGAAGGCGTATTTGGCATGAGCGGTAACTTGGGTAAGTTGCAGGAGATTGTAGCCCTAAAAGAGAAATACAGCTTCCGCCTTTTCATTGATGATGCACATGGCTTTGGAACCATGGGAAAAACAGGTGCCGGTACCGGCGAACACCTGGGTGTTCAGGACGGGATTGATATTTACTTCTCTACGTTTGCCAAATCTATGGCCAGCATTGGTGCGTTTGTGGCCAGCAATGAGCAAGTGATTGAGTATTTGCGCTACAACATGCGTTCCCAAACCTTCGCTAAATCCTTGCCTATGGCCTTAGTAGTAGGAGCCCTGAAGCGTTTGGAGTTATTGCGCACCCAACCCGAGTTGAAAGACAACCTCTGGAAAGTGGTAAACGCCCTGCAATCTGGTTTGCGTGAGAAAGGCTTCAACATTGGAACTACCAACTCTCCGGTTACGCCTGTGTTGTTGAACGGCCAAATACCTGACGCTACGGCTCTTACGTTGGATCTGCGCGAGAATTATAATATTTTCTGCTCTATTGTGGTGTATCCGGTGGTGCCTAAAGATGTGATTATGCTACGTTTGATTCCTACTGCAGCGCACACGCTGGAGGATGTGGCAGAGACCATCTCCGCCTTTGAAGCCATCTCGGCCAAACTCGATAAAGGTCTTTATACTAAATCATCGGTAACGGCCTAAAATCGTACTTCGTTAATAAAATAATACAAACCGCTAATTTTTTTGCACCTTATTATAAAATTCCTATATTAGAGCCATTAAACGACATGTTAAACCATTTAAACAAGCTCTAATGAACAATTTTTCCAAACTTAAGGATCTGGTTCTTTCTCTAGAAGGTGATTTCGAGAAATTCTATGACAAGAAGAACTCCGCTGCTGGTACTCGTGTAAGAAAAGGCATGCAAGATCTGAAAAACATGGCCCAGGATATCCGTAAGGAAGTTCAGGACATGAAAAACAGCGAAGGCGCTGCCAAATAGTAAGTTGCTTTGAGATAAGATATTTTTAAAAAGGTGGGCCCAAAAGCTCACCTTTTTTATTGATTCTTTTCCAAAGATGAGAGCCTTCCGTTTAGGGGCCCGTTTGCTGAAAACGACCCCTAAACGGAAGGCTCTTTTTTTGTACTTTACGGTTAAAGCAGACCTGATCTGGACTTAGATGGCTTTCACCAGGTAGTAATTCTTCTTCCCCTTCTGTACCACCAGGTACTTGCCCTGCAGGAAATCCTGGGAAAGCGCCTCGTCTGGTTTGGCAACTTTCTGACGGTTAATGCTTACGCCCCCGTTCTGGATCATTTTCTTTGCCTCGCCTTTTGATTCAAAAATCTGGTTCTGGGTCAAGTCAGAAAGAAAATCCACCGAAAGAGTTCCGTTGCCCAGGCTTTCTTTAGAAACTTCAATCTGGGGCACGCCTTCAAAAACAGCCAGCAAAGTAGCCTCCGGTAAACCGCGCAAAGTCTCCAGGTCACCCTTCCCGAAAAGGATCTGGGAGGCTTCCGCCGCGCTTTCGTAATCTTCGGTGGAATGCACGGTAGTAGTCACTTCCTTTGCCAGGGCTTTCTGCAGAACACGTAGGTGCGGCGCTTGTTGGTGTTCGGCCACTAAGGCTTCAATCTCTTCCTGGGTGAGCAGGGTAAAGCGTTTTACCAGTTTCTCAGCCTCTTCATCAGCTACGTTTAGCCAAAACTGGTAGAACTTGTAAGGTGAAGTCATGTTAGGATCCAACCACACGTTACCGCTCTCAGACTTCCCGAATTTACTGCCATCGGCTTTGGTCACCAGGGGAGTGGTGAGGGCGAAGGCTTTGCCGCCTTCCATCCGGCGGATGAGTTCTGTGCCGGAGGTGATGTTTCCCCACTGATCAGAACCGCCCATCTGTAGTTTCACATTTTTGTGTTTGTACAGATGGTAATAATCGTAGCCTTGGAGCAGCTGGTACGAGAACTCGGTGAAGGAGAGGCCTTCGGCACCGTTTTCGCCTTCCTGGGCGGTAATCCGCTTCTGCACCGATTCCTTTTTCATCATGTAGTTCACCGTGAGGTGCTTGCCTACGTTGCGCAGGAAATCCAGGAACGAGAACTCCTTGAACCAGTCATAGTTGTTTACGATCTCGGCGGCGTTTTCTACGCCTTCAAACTTCAGGAACTTCTCTAACTGCTTTCTAATACCATCCTGGTTCGCGCGCAGCACCTCCTCAGACAACAAATTACGTTCCGCGGATTTTCCGGAAGGGTCCCCGATCATGCCCGTGGCACCGCCCACCAACGCGATTGGTTTATGGCCGGCCCGCTGTAGGTGTACCAACAGCATAATGGTGGCCAAGTTACCAATGTGGAGGGAAGAGGCCGTAGGGTCAAAGCCTATATAGCCCGTGGTCATGCCTGCGTTCAGTTGTTCTTCGGTGCCGGGCATGGTGTCCTGCAACATGCCGCGCCAACGCAGTTCTTCTATTAAATTCATGTGGCTTCAAATTAACTTGGGCCAAATATACCCAAATTAGTTTTTAGTTGTCGGTTATCAGTTGTTAGCGGAAAGCATTCCAGATTTCAGAAAAAGGAAACAGTCCTTGAGGATGGTCTGCGCATTCTTTTAAGGCTTTTTTCCAAAACCGAGCCGAAAACAGAGGCTTTGGAGGGGTTTAGGAGAAATCTAAACACAGACAACTAACAAGGCATAACTGCCAACTAAAAACTAATTTTAGGTAAATTGCAGGCTCGTTCCGTTACAACCTCCCACCAAAACCCTGGTCTATGGCGCTTACCGCAGATGACATCCTGAAGCAACTCAAGAATCGTGAATTCGCGCCCGTGTACTTCCTGCAGGGCGAGGAGCCTTATTACATTGACCTGATCTCTGATTACATTGAGCAACACGCCCTGAATGACATGGAGAAGGGCTTCAATCAGGTGGTGATGTACGGCAAGGACACCGATGTCTCCACCGTGCTGCTGCAGGCTAAGCGTTTCCCGATGATGTCTGACCGGCAGGTGGTGATTGTGAAGGAGGCGCAGAACCTGGCCAATCTGGAGGCCGATCCGGAGAAAGATCCCGCTGCCAAACAGCTGGACGCATATTTGAACAACCCTCTGCCGTCTACCATCCTGGTGTTCTGTCACAAGCACAAAACCGTAGATGGCCGTAAGCGGTTGGGGAAACTGCTGAGTAAGCAGGCGGTCTTCCTTACCACCAAGAAGCTCTATGACAACCAGGTGCCCGGCTGGATCAATCAGTTCATCAAGACCAAAAACTTGATGGCCACGCCCCAGGCGGTGATGATGCTGGGCGAGTACATCGGCTCTGACCTTTCCCGTTTAGCGAACGAAATCGAGAAACTGGCCATAAACCTGAAGCCCGGCCAAACCATTGACGAGAAGCTGGTGCAGGAGAACATCGGCATCAGTAAAGAATATAACATTTTTGAACTGCAGAATGCGCTGGTAAGGCAAGATGTGCTCAAAGCCAACCGCATCCTGAATTATTTTGAATCGAACCCGAAGGATAATCCGCTGATTCCTAACCTGGTGTTACTGTTTTCCTTTTACTCCAAGCTGATGACGCTGCACCTGTTGCCCCAGATCACAGAGCAAACCGTAGCTAAAGAGCTGGGCAACCGCGGATTTCTGGCTAAAGAGTACCTGCAGGCCCTTCGGGTGTACCCGTACCGCCGCGTGCTGCAGATCATCGGGTTTATCCATCAGGCAGATTTACAGAGCAAAGGCATTGAGGGAGGCGCCATGTCAGATGCAGCCATCCTGAAAGAATTGGTGTTCAAGATGCTGCATCCGGTGCCGGTGCTAACCTAAATTCCGTTTCGGGGCTGTTTTGGAAAAGAAGGCTCTAAAACAGGAATTTTTGTAGCCGAGCTTCATGCTAAAACTACTATATTATCGTTCGGACGTAGGAGCGGGCAATTAAAATAAACTGTCGCTTCCACGCATTTTTTCTAATTTTGAAGGACAGGCCAGTCGGAGCGAAGCAGAATTTTACTGCCGAGCCAGACCCGGCGGCCTTAAGTCTAATTCACTATGAAACTACCGCACAAGTTAGCCTTGGCAACCGCCTTGCTGGGAGGATCTCAGGTGGCGCACGCACAGCAGCCGCTGACCTTCCGTTCTGAGGAGCGCTTCTTCCAGGAAGGGTTGGAGTTATATGACCGTGAGAAGTTTGGGGCTGCCCAGCAAGCCTTTGCTGAGTACATCCGACTAATCGGTGATCCGCAGAAGACCGCAGATGCCCAGTATTATTACGCGGTGAGCGGCCTACACCTCTTTCACCCAGATGCTGAGCAATTGGTGTTGCAGTTTGCTTCACGGTACCCGGCGCACCCCAAGGCAGCTACGGCTTACTTTGAATTAGGCTCTTCCTTCTTTGACAGCAAAAAATACGACAAGGCCATTGAGTACCTGGAGAAAGCCCCGGCCGATCGTCTGAATGACGCGCAGTTGAAAGAATCAGACTTCAAACTGGGGTATTCCTATTTCTCCAAGAAGAACTTCGCCAAGGCAAAGGAGCTTTTCGACCGAAACAAAAAAGGAAACCACAAATACACGTACGCCTCCAGCTACTACGCCGGTTACCTGGCTTACCGCGAGGGAGACTACATTGGGGCTAAACTGGACCTTCAGGTAGCCGAGAAAGACGAAAATTACCGTCCGGTAGTGCCGTACATGCTCACAGAGGTGCTCTATAAAGAGAAGAACTTTCAGGAGGTGATCAGCTACGGCGAGAAATCATTGCAGTTGAGCCCGCCGGTGCAGAACCCCAAAGAGATTGAGGTTCTGGTAGGTGATGCCTACTTTCAGCGAAACGACTTCAAAAACGCCGCGAAATACTTCAAGAGCTACGCCGAGGGGAAAAAGACCCTGGACAAAACGGTGCAGTACAAAATGGGGATCACTGATTTCAAGAACAATGATTTCAAGAGCGCCATCCAGAACCTGAAAGCGGTTGCGTTCCAATCAGATTCCCTAGGGCAGAATGCGTCGTACCATTTAGGCTTGAGCTACCTCAAGGACAACAACAAGCAATTTGCCTTGGGTGCCTTTGACCAAGCCCGCAAGCTTAACATTGACAAGAATGTGAAGGAAGGGGCTACCGTGAAATACGCGCAGCTAAACTATGAACTGGGGAACAACTCGGAGGTAATCAACTCCCTGGCCTCGTTCAACAAAGACTTCCCCGATTCAAGGTTCGGCGGCGAGGTAGACGATATCCTCAGCGAGGCTTACCTGAACTCCACCAACTATCTGGAGGCTATCCAGCACATTGAGAAACTGCCTAAGCGCAGCCACCGGATCAACGAAACTTACCAGCGGGTAACCTATTACCAAGCGGTGAAACTCTACAACGACCAGTTGTTCCAACAAGCCGTTGCCATGCTGGACAAATCCCTGGGTTTTCCTTACAACAAAGAGATTGAAGCAGGCAGTAATTTCCTGAAAGGCGAGGCGTATTCCATTGGGCAGCGTTGGCCGCAGGCGATCAATAGCTACGGTGCAGTTTTCCAGACGGTGAACTCTGGCAGAACCGAGTTCTACGTGAAGTCGCGGTATGGCATTGGATATGCTTATTATAATGAGAAGCAGTACGACAAAGCCTTAGTGCACTTCAAAGCGTACCTGAACGACAACACCATCAAAGCAGGCAACCCAAACTATGCTGATGCCATGATCCGTCTGGCAGACTGTTACTATGTGACTAAGGATTACAACTCGGCTTTGAGTTACTACGACCAGGCCTTGTCCAACAAAACACCGGATGCAGATTACGTGAACTTCCAAAAGTCGGTGGTTTATAACCTGACCGGCAGAAGAGACCAGGCCATCCAGAGTTTGAACACCTTGCTGAAGTCATACCCTAAATCCCGTTACGCCGATGATGCTGTGTACCAGAAAGGGATCATCGATTTCGAAAACTCCAACTACGCTCCGGCCATTGCGTCATTTACCCAATTGGTAGATAGTTACTCTTCCAGTACCCTGGTGCCAAATGCCTTGCAGAAACGCGGGGTCGCTTACCTGAATTTAAGGAGACAAGATGAAGCGGTAGCTGATTTCAAAAGGGTAATTGACCAGTACCCAACCCATGAAGTTGCTAACAGTGCCCTGTACAGTTTACAGGAAGCATTGGGAGCCGCTAACCAAACGGAACAGCTAGATACGTACCTGACGAAATTTAAAACCGCCAATCCTGAAAGCGGTGCTTTAGAAAGTGTAGAGTTTGAAGCAGCTAAGTCTCTTTACTTTAACGAGAAGTACAAGCAAGCTATTCCTAAATTTGAGGCCTTTTTGAAAAACTACCCCGCAAGCGCCTCGGGGGCAAATGCCCGTTATTTCCTGGGAGATTCTTACTTCCGGAGCGATGACAAAGCAAATGCCTTACACAGCCTGAAAGAGGTAGCCATTGAAGGGAAATCGGAGTACCTGACCAAAGCCGTGCAACGGGTAGCCGATATGGAGTTTGAGAACGGCAATTTCACCGAGGCGGCCAATTTCTACTCTCGTTTGCGCGATTTGGCCACAAACAAGAAGGAGCAGGCCAATGCCTTGATGGGTCTGATGAAGAGCTTTTACTTCACCAGCGACTATAACAACACCATCTTAATTGCCGATGACCTGATTGCGCGGGGCAACGCTACCCTGAACGCCTATAACTCCGCCTTGCTTTTCAGAGCGAAGGCTAGCTACGCCTTGGGGCGTTTAGACCAGGCTGAAAAAGAATTCGCGGCAGCAGCGACCTCAGCAACCGACATCAACGGGGCCGAAGCGCATTACATGCTTTCTGAGATTTACTTCAAACAAAAGAAAAACAAGGAAGCCCTGGAACATGCCCTAAATTTCCCGAAGACTTTTGGTGATTATGAACTTTGGTTAGGCAAAACCTTCCTGCTCATCTCAGACATCTATGTGGCGCAGAACGAAGCCTTCCAGGCGAAAGCCACTTTGAATTCAATTATTGAGAACTCCCCGCTGGAAGAAATCAAAACCGAAGCAAAAGCCAAGCTGGCAGAATTAGAAAACAGTGTTACACCTTCTACCAGCACTCCTAAAGAATAAGACTATGAGATATACAACTAAATGGGCGGGTGTTTCTGCACTTATTCTGTTAGGCTTGTTACCGGCTGCTCAGGCCCAGACCGGTTGGGGAGAAGGCACTAAACTGGAAAGTACCGAGATCGTGGTAGAAAAGAACCGTACCCTGGAATTGCCTGAAGCCAACCGGAATTTCCAGAAGTTTCTGATCCAACCCCCTAAACTGGGCGACCGCAAAGTGACTTATCGGTTCAATGAGTACCGTTTGCCTGAGCATTACATTAACCTGCCCATGAAAGTACTCACCATTGAGCAGGAAGACCTCTCCAAGCTGTATGGCAACTATCTTAAAGGCGGCATCGGGAATTACGGCACGGTGTACGCCAAGGGTTATTTCCACAACAAACGCAGCGACAAAGCTTCCTTCGGGGCGCAGGTTGGGCACCTTTCCTCTTCTATGGGACCCATTGAGAACTCAGGTTCGGCGAGCAGTTACCTGCAGGCCAACGGAGAGCTTTATTCCGGTCCGGTGACAGTGGGCGGCCGCCTGCGGTATGAGCGTGACCAGAACAATTTCTATGGGGGCAGCAATGTAGCAGAAGTAGATAAAAACGCTATCAAACAGGTATATAACCGCTTTGTGGTAGAGGGGAACTTGAATAACCTCACCGATGTCAAAACCCCTTTCCATTACGAAGGCAAAGTGGGCCTGAACTATACCGGCGATGACTACAATGCTAAGGAAACCCACTTGTTTGGCAACGTGGAAACCAGTTTTGCGCTCAGCGATGTATCTAAAGTTCTGGTTGACCTTGACCTTGCCTATACAAGCCTGAAAGATGTGGAGACAAACTCCCGCGGCTTCTTTAAAGTTCGTCCGGCTTACGCCTTACAAATGGACCGTTTAGGACTGATCCTGGGAGCTACCATCGCGTACACCGGGGACACCATCAACGATGCCCGTAAGTTTAACGTGTACCCGTCCCTAGAGGCCAATTACCAGGTAATCCAGAACAAGTTGGCTTTGTTTGTTGGCGCCGGCGGTGATTTGGAACGTACCACTTTGTATTCCTTAAGCAAAGAGAATCCATGGCTGAACCAGAACCTGCAAGTAGCCGACGTAAACAAAAGCCTGGAAGTTTACGCCGGGGTGAACGGAAGCATCAGCAAGTTTGTGCAGTTTACCGGCCGGGTGGCCCTCCAGAATTACCGCAACCTGTATTTCTACAACAACTCGGTGGCTGATTCCTCCAAATTCGACCTCTTGTATGATGATGGAGTGACCAAGGTGTTCCAGTTTTTTGGGCAATTGACCTTTAACCAGTCAGATGACCTTAGGCTGGGGGTAAAGGTGGAAAACAATAATTACAGAACTACCTCATTACAAGAAGCTTTCCACCGGCCAGACATGCGGGCGACGGCTTTCGCCTCATATAATCTTTCTGACAAGATTCTCTTGAACAGTGAACTTTACTATATTAGCAGTTCGTTCGGGGAAATAACCCGTACAGATGGTACGAAAGTGCTGCGCGAGACAGATACCATCGTTGACCTCAACCTGAAAGGCGATTACCGCTTTTCGCCACGGTTCTCGGCGTTCCTGATGGGGAACAACCTCTTGGGCAGCAAGTACGAACGTTTTGTGAATTACCCTAACCAAGGGATTTCCTTTATTGGTGGGGTGACTTATTCCTTCTAAGTTACTATGGTTCAAAGCCACATAAAATCACTGCTGTACGCCTATGATTGCGTGATTATCCCCAATTTCGGAGGTTTGATCACGCATTATACGCCTGCCAAACTCCATCCGGTGAAACACATGTTTTCGCCACCTTCCAAACGGATTGCTTTTAATGAGCAACTGAAGGCGAACGATGGACTTTTGATCTCCACCCTGGCTCAAAAGCAAAAGTGGCCTATGCCGCAGGCGCAAATGGCCGTGGCCGAGTTTGTGTTGGAGTTGAAAGAGCAGCTGAGGACCCAACACCGCTTTGAACTGCAGGATGTGGGCGTGTTCCGCTATAATGCCGAGCGCAAGCTGGTATTCGAGAACCTGGAAAGCGACAACTTCCTGGAGCAGGCTTTCGGGTTACCCGAGTTGGTGGCCAAACCAATAGCCGGAAAAGAAACCCTCATCCTAAGAGGCAAGTACCAGGACCAACCCGGACAAACCAAAGAAGGCAAAAAAACAGGTTCACGTTTCCGGAAGCTGTACCGCGTTGGTGCCAGCCTGGTAATAGGTTGTGTTTCTGTGGCTACCATTTACCTGTTGTCTCTGCAAGGTGATGTGGCCTTAAGTTCCCTTAACCCGGTAACTCTACTATCAGGTCCTGAGACTACCAATTCCGTTCAAGAGCCTGCTAGCCAAACTCCTGACGTAGACGCTTTTGAACAGGCTCAGCTAACGGAACAGTATAAATCAGCGCTGCCTGTGGAACCTTCCCTGGAAGCTGAGTTAGCCGCCGAGGACTCGCTTTTAGCCTCTTTTCCTAAAACCAGCCCGGAAACAGAAACGGTTGAAACTACTACACCAGAGCCTCAACCAAAGGTTGAAGTAGCGAAACCTGAAGTTGCCGCCGTTGCACCAAAAGCGCCAGAAAAACCGGTGGTTTCTGAAAAGAAGGTAGAAATAGCCTCAGCGGTTAAAAAGACGGAAGTTGCGGAGGCTGCTACAATTAAACGCAAAACGGGCCGTTTTTACATCATCATGGGCGTGTTCTCTTCTTCAAACGGGTACGCTACCATGCACCAGAAGCGCTTTGCTAAGAGAGGGTTGAACTCTAAGATCATCAACTCTATGTATGACACCAAACATCAACGGGTTTCTGTAGCAGATTTTGCTTCTGAGGCCGAGGCCTTCGCTGCTTTGCCGGCGCTGCGCTCTAAAATCAGCAATGAACTTTGGGTATATAACTATTAACATGAACGCTTTCCTTCTTCAGATTACCACCACCACAGATACCGCACTTAATGTAGCAACTTCTGCTGCCGCAGCCCCGGAGGCAGCTCCTTCAATTTCTTTGTTAGATATGGTTTGGCGAGGCGGTTGGGTAATGGTGCCCATCTTCGTACTGGCCTTCGCCGCCGTATATATCATGATTGAACGCTACCTGGCTATTAAGCGTGCCAGCCGCGAGCCCAATAACTTCATGGACACCGTGAAGAACATGGTTTTGAAAGGTGATCTGCAAGGAGCCAAAATGCTGTGCATCCAAACAGGTACTCCGTTGAGCCGCATGATTGAAAAAGGTATCCGCCGGATCGGGTCGCCTTTGAAGGACATTGAAACTTCTATTGAGGCAGTAGGAAGGCTTGAAATCTCCAGACTTGAAAAGAATATCAGCGTATTGGGGATCATTGCTGGTATCGCGCCTATGTTAGGTTTCGTGGGTACCATCTCAGGGGTAATCAAGATCTTCTACCAGATTTCGGTTTCCAATGACTTCGGGATAAACCAAATCTCTGGTGGTTTGTATGAAAAACTGGTGACTTCTGCCGCGGGTCTTATCGTGGGGATTATCGCCCACGTTGGCTACCATTACCTAAGCTTAATGGTGGAGCGCGTAGTCTACAAGATTGAAAACAACGCATTAGAATTCACCGACTTACTACAGGAGAACTAAACTCATGCAGCTACGCCGTAAAAGAGGGTCCACCTCACACGTAGAAACAGGGGCCATGAACGACATCATGTTCTTCCTGTTACTATTCTTTCTGATTGCCTCCACCATGGCGAACCCTAACGCCATAAAGTTACTGCTGCCCAGCGCAAAATCCTCTAAGGAAGTGGCGCAGGAGCCCATCAACGTATCGGTAACGGCTACTGGGGAGTACTTCATCAACAAGCGCCCAGTGGCCCCAGAGAACCTGGAGGTGGAGCTTGCCAAAGAGCTGGCTGGTTCTAACCTTGAAAAAGCCACGGTAGTCCTGCGGGTAGATTCTTCTTTGAATGTTCAGAAACTGGTAGACGTTTTGGAAGTGGGGTCAAAGTTGAAGGTGAAAATGATCATGGCCACGCAAAGTCCTAGCGGCGCTTCTTAATTATAGTATGCAGACAACCGTAGAATCAAAAGACCGCATCAAAGCCTTGGTAGGAGCAGTGCTCTTCCATGTTCTGCTTTTTGCGGTTTTCTACTTTATTATCTTTAAAACGCCTAATCCGCCTTTGGGCGGCGGCGAGGGAATTGTCTTGAACTATGGGCTTGATGCCGAAGGTTTCGGTGACATCCAAACGCTGGCCAGTGCCAATGCTTCCACTAACACCGAGGACAGCAAACCTGCCCGGCAACAGGAACAGCAACAACCTACTCCGCCAGTCCCAACACCCCAGCAACCAGCGGCAGAGGCTCCTCAGGAAAAGGTTATCACTACCGAGGATGAAGGCCCTGTTTCTATTCCAGTCAAAGAAGTAGCTAAGCCGGTACCCACACCAGCCAGAGAAATCGCCAAGGCTGAACCAGCAAAACCTGCTCCTGTTGTTGAGAAACCCAAAGCCCTTTACCCAGGAAAAAGCACCACAGATGGCGCGAATGGACGAAACGGCACCAGCAACAACCCTACCGGTAATAACAACGGCGACCGTCCAGGCAAAGTAGGAGATCAGGGCGATCCAAATGGCTCCCTTGATTCTAGAGCCTTATATGGTACTCCGGGCAAAGGTACGGGCGGAAGTGGAGGTGGTGGTTTGAACATGCCTGGCTGGCGCTACGATGTGGCACCCAAGCCAGATCCTTTTGATAATGAAACCGGGGTCGTAAAATTCCAGATCAAGATTGACGGGAACGGAGATTTGGTGAGCGTGAAAGTCATTGAAAGTAACGTAAGCCCAAAAGTGGTGAACTGGTACAAAGAGCAAGTGCAAAGAACCTCCTTCAGCCGGACCAGCAATGGCAACTCGGCCAACGGAGCCACCGGAACCATCACCTTTATCATCAGATCAAACTAAAGACAACCTTCGTGACGTACGAACAAGCCTTGGAATACCTATACCAGCAGTTGCCGATGTTTCACCGCATCGGCAACGCTGCTTTTACGAAGACCCTGGACAATATCATTGCCCTGACCAGCGCCTTAGACAACCCCCAGCACAAGTTTAAAACCGTTCATGTGGGCGGCACCAACGGCAAGGGAAGTTCCTCTTCCATGCTTGCCGCCGTTCTGCAGGCAGCAGGTTACAAAACGGGTCTGTACACTTCTCCGCACCTGAAGGAATTTACCGAACGCATTCGTGTAAACGGCCAAATGATTTCCCGCGAGAAAGTCGCTTCCTTCACCCAGCAGCACCAAGCTTTATTTGAGGAGGTGAAACCATCCTTCTTTGAAATGACGGTTGCCTTAGCTTTTGACCATTTCGTGGAAGAGCAGGTTGACATTGCCATTATTGAAGTAGGGTTGGGCGGGCGCTTAGATTCCACCAATATCATTACCCCGCTGGTTTCTTTAATTACTAACATCGGCTTAGACCATCAGGCGCTTTTAGGTAACACGGTGCAGGAGATTGCCGGAGAGAAAGCCGGGATCATCAAATCTGGTGTTCCCGCCGTCATCAGCTTAACCCAGAAAGCCGTTTCGGGGGTATTTACCCAAAAGAGCCTTGAAACAGGAAGTTCCCTTTTATTCGCCGATCAAACCTATAAAGTGGAGCTTCAGGAAAGCTCCGGCCTTGCTTCTTACTACGCTGTCTACAAAGGAAATGCCCTGTACCAAGATCAACTGGAACTTTCCCTATTGGGCAGTTACCAACGGTTCAATTTGCCGGGTGTTTTGGCCACTATTGATCAATTGAGAAAGCAAGGTTTCACCATATCAGAAGAACACCTGCGGCAAGGATTACGGAAAGTACAGGAGTTAACCGGTCTTAAAGGGCGGTGGCAGATTTTAGGACAGAATCCGTTGACGATCTGTGATACCGGGCACAATGTAGATGGCTTGCGGGAGGTGGTGAAGCAGTTACTGGCTTTGCAGCCTCGGCAAGTTCACTTTGTTTTCGGGGCGGTCAATGACAAAGACATCCAGAGTGTGTTGCGGCTATTGCCCGTGAGTTACCGATACTACTTCTGCGAGGCCCAAATACCTAGGGCATTACCGGTCCAGAAACTTTGGGAGGAGGCGCAGTTTGCCGGCCTGAAAGGCGCTGCTTATCCCACGGTAGAAGATGCTATTTTGGCCGCTAAAGCCTTTGCCCAGGAAGATGAGGTAATTTTCATTGGCGGTAGTACCTTTGTGGTCGCAGAAATTCCCGAACTATAATTGATGGGCAGAGGTAAACTAGAAAAATTTGCGGTAAACGCCACCCGGGCTAACGTGGTGGAACCGGGAAAAGAGAATTTTGAAAAATTGAAGGGGCACTGGAACCGCGACTTCTTTCTAAAGGAGCAACCCCTCATTTTGGAAGTAGGATGCGGCAAAGGCGAATACACTGTGGGCATGGCCCAAATGTTCCCCCACAACAATTACATTGGAATTGATATTAAAGGGAACCGAATCTGGAAGGGGAGTTCCCTGGCTGAGGAAGCCGGTTTGTACAACGTTGGGTTCCTGCGCATCTTCCTGGAGAATCTGGACCAGCATTTCGGGGAGAACGAAGTAGACGAGCTCTGGATCACCTTCCCCGATCCTCAACCCCGTAAACGAGACATCAAACGACGGCTTACTTCTCCTCGCTTCCTGCAGATGTACGAACGCATCCTGAAGCCTGGCGGTAAACTCCACCTTAAAACAGACAGTGAGCTCCTGTTTGATTATTCTTTGGAAGTTCTGCAGGAACGTACTTCGTCTAATTTATTATTTACTAAGGATTTATACGAGTCCGACTTGCAGGAGCACACCATGGGCATCTACACTACCTTCGAGAAAAAGTACCTGGATCTAGGCGTGCCTATCAAGTACCTTCAGTACGTTTTTTAATGTGCTTATTTGTAAATGTGCTGAATGATAAATTTCTTATTAGGAAATTTGCTCTAGTTCGCTTAACCTTCTGAAATACCTTAGACCTAAATTAAAAGCGGAATCCCTTTTGAGCCTGTTTTCTGAAAAACAAGCCCAAAAGGGATTCCGCTTTTTTTGAAAAAGTTGGTCAATAGATGAAATGCTGCGAACCCTAAGGGGGCTTACCTATTATAAATTATCAATAAAATCAGCACATTTAACAATTTGCACCTTACCCTAATCTTCTAACTGTTCAAAGATCTCTTCCAGTTCATCGAAGTTCTTGAAGCCTGGTCTGATTTCCTGCCCGCCTTTCAGGGCGATGCCTGCAGGGTGTATTTTGTCTAAAGCTTGGCGGGTGTTGTCTTTGGTGAGCCCGAAGCCTAAGAGGATTGGGTACTTTTTAGAAATATCCCGCAGAAAACGGAGGTTGGTATCGTCGATAAAGGAGAAGTCTTCTGAATCAATCAGGAAATACTCTACATGCTGATGGTAAGTCTCCAGGGTACTGATCAGGTTTTCCTCCACGGTGTCTTTATCAATGAGCACCCGCAAAATAATAGGCAATGGCAAATCATCCATCTCTTCTATGAAGTAGAGGCTGTTCAATTGAAGCATGTCTACCTTGTATTCTAAGAGAAGCTCCTCTAATTCCTGAATTGGTAAATTGGTGACTTCGCCCACTAGTTTCACCCCTGAAACCCATCCTGAGATTTCTTTGAAGGCCGCCGGAGTGAGGTGATTCGCTTGGCCCTGCTGTAACGAAAAGCCCAGCATTTCTACGCCCATTCCGGCGCAATAACGGGCATCACTTAAATTGGTAATCTGATTGACAAGAACAATTGTGTTTAGTGCCATGCGTGTTTTTTGCTTGTTTTCTGGGAAACAGTGCTAAAAAGCAGGTTTCCGGGCCAAAAGTAATCTGTTTCACTTAGGCAGCCTAAAGAGGAGGTAAAAAAAGCGGTTTTCTTCCCATAAACGCCATCGTATTCACATTAAACTTATTTTTCAGCCCTAGGGTTTGAAAAGGTACAATCCTTAAGTGCCTGATGCTCAACGGGAGCAAAAGCGCTTGGAATTCACTATATTTGCACATTGTTTTTCGGCGGGACTGTGAATCCCGTTTTATTTTAGAAAAAATGAGTTCAAAAGGAAGAGTACTCGTCGCTATGAGTGGCGGCATTGATTCCTCCGTTGCAGCAGTGTTGTTGCACGAGCAGGGATACGAAGTAGTGGGCATGACCATGAAAACCTGGGACTACTCCAGTTCCGGCGGAAGTAAAAAGGAAACGGGCTGCTGCAGCCTTGATTCTATCAACGATGCCCGCGACATTGCGGTGCAACTAGGGTTCCCGCACTATATCATTGACATCCGGGAAGAGTTCGGGGATTACGTCATCAACCACTTCACCGATGAATATATTGCCGGACGTACGCCAAACCCGTGCGTGCTGTGTAACACCCACATCAAATGGGATGCCTTGTTGCGCCGCGCTGATAAACTAGGTTGCGATTTTATTGCTACCGGACACTATGCCAACATCCGTGAGGAGAACGGCCGTTTTGTGATTTCCAAAGGAAAAGACCACCACAAAGACCAGTCGTATGCCCTTTGGGGGATTTCACAGGAAAGCCTGAGCCGTACCATTTTCCCGCTGGGTCAACTGCATAAAACCGAGATCCGGCAAATGGCCATGGACCGTGGGTTCGATGCCTTGGTGAAGAAAGCCGAGTCTTATGAAATCTGCTTTATCCCAGACAATGATTACCGGGGATTCCTGAAAAGAAGAGTGCCAACCCTGCAGGCCGAAGTTGCCGGTGGTGAGTTTGTGCTGGAAGATGGCACCGTGGTAGGCAAACACGAAGGCTACCCGTTCTACACCATCGGGCAGCGCAAAGGCTTAGGCGTAGCATTGGGTTATCCGGCATTTGTAACCCGCATCGAGAAAGAAACGAATAGGGTAGTGCTAGGGAATTACGAGCAGTTGGCAAAAAATGGCATGAACGTAGGCAAACTTAGCATGGTGAAATACGAGAACCTGCACGGACTTCCCACCGAAACCATTACCAAAGTTCGGTACAACGATCCTGGTACCCCTGCCATCATTGAACAGGTGGGCGATAAAATGCTGGTGAAGTTTCATGCAGGTGTGAATGCCATTGCCCCCGGCCAGGCTGCCGTTTTCTACGAAGGAGACGATGTAATTGGCGGCGGCTGGATTGAAACCAGCTTTATAGTAGACTAAGAAGTACGTACGTTTTATGAAAAGAATCTTGCTCTTTGTGGTCTTGTTGACCAGCCTGCTTTCTTCCTGCGGAGATGAGGAAATTACCAGAGACCCTGATAGTCTGGGCTACCAGTACTATCCTTTAGCCATTGGTAATTACTGGATCTTCAATGTCACCGAGAACAAGTACACCCTGAACGTGATTACCCAAACCACCACGTACCAGTCCCGCGAACGGATAGATGGCACCATTACCGACCAGACCGGCCGTGAATGGTACCGTGTGGAACTAAGCCGGCGGTCTAACCCAGAAGCCAGTTGGGTGGTAAGCGGTGTTAAACTGATTTCTATGTCTTCTTCAGATCTCCGGATCCAGGAAAACAACCAAACATTTGTTAAAATGGTTTTCCCAGTTAAAAAAGGGTATTCATTTGTGACAAATGGTTTTGTAGATGCCGTAACATATGACTATGTTTATTTGACCTATTCCGATTTAGGTAAGACTATTTTTGAAAATGGAACTACCTATGATAATACCCTAACTGTCATCCAAGAGGATTTTGAAAAATTATATGACTTGAGAGAACAGTCTGAAATTTTATCTTTCAATTTAGGTCCAATAAAAAGGAGTTTAGTTTCTTTCGATTATTGTAATACAAGTGATGTAGGTATCTGTGAGGTTGGAACCGGTTTTATTGTCAACGGTACCGAAAAGATTGAAGTCCTGGAGAGTTCTGGTAAAACGGAATAAACTTATATCTAAACAAATCAATGACCTCGCTATGATCTCCATGGCGAGGTCTTGTTTTTACAGCCGATTTAAGTAAAAGCTTCAAAACAAATTTAAGTGTTTCATAAATGTTTTCTTTTCACCCTTAAGAATAACCTTTTAGTACTAAATCAACTTACATCAAACTTTAACATGGAAGAAGGTTTTGGCAAGTTTTTGCGAAAACGACTTTAAAACAGACATCTTTTTGCTGGTTAATTCTTCGAAGATCACTTCAAATTGCTTTTTGCAGCAAGAAACCGTTGCTTTGTACTATTAGAAAATCTCTTTCCAATGCCACATTTAATAGCCCCTTCAGTTCTGGCTGCCAATTTTGGCCAGATGGACCATGATGTTGAAATGCTTAACCAAAGCGCCACAGATTGGATTCACGTAGATGTGATGGACGGACGTTTTGTTCCTAATATCTCCTTTGGGTTTCCGGTGGTGCATGCCATTCAAAAAGTGGCTCAAAAGCCTTTGGACGTGCATTTGATGATCGAGCAGCCGGAACGCTACATTGAGCAGTTTCGGGAGGCTGGCGCTGAAAATATCACCGTTCATTATGAAGCATGTCCGCACCTGCACAGGACGCTTCAGCAGATAAAAGCCGCAGGCGCCAAAACTGGAGTAGCATTGAACCCGCATACCCCGGTTGCTTTGTTAGCAGATGTGATCCAGGACATAGATCTGGTTTGTCTTATGTCGGTGAACCCTGGTTTTGGGGGGCAAAAATTCATTCCTCACACCTATCAGAAGATCAAAGAATTAAAATCAATGATTCAGGAAAGAGAATCTAGGTGTTTGATTGAGATTGATGGGGGAGTAAACCTTGAAAATGCACCTTTGTTACTTTCCGCCGGGGCCGATGTGTTGGTGGCGGGTTCTTTCGTGTTCAATTCTAAGGATCCGGTGCAAACCATTCAGGATCTGAAACAACTTTCCTTTTAACGTTATATGGGCAAGAGCTTTGGTTTGTGGGGGTTGGCGTTGCTGCTCTTATTGAATTTTCAAGCCATAGCGCAGCAAGCCTTTCTCCAGGGTGTGGTTCAGGATGCCCAGCAAAAACCCTTAATTGGCGCTACTATTTCCCTTCAAGGCAAAGGGATTTCCACCGCCTCAGATACCCGGGGTAGGTTTACAATGAAGCTTGAACCCAATATCCGTTATGAGTTAGTGGTCAGCTATATCGGGTATCAGACTAAAAGAGAGGAAGTACAGCTTTTGCCGCAAGAGAACCGGTTTGTGACTGTTGAATTAATGGAAGAAAGCAGCCAGTTAACTGAAGTTAAGATCAGGGGCCGAAACCTGAATGATACCCGCGAAGTGGTCAGCATTACCCGGCTGGATCCACGCCTTACCCAAACCCTGCCTTCCCCTTTTCAGGAGTTCAACAAAATCCTGCTTACGCTTCCAGGGGTCACCAGCAACAATGAACTCTCCTCCAGTTATTCGGTGCGGGGCGGCAGTTTTGATGAAAACCTGGTCTACGTAAACGGGATAGAGGTGTACCGGCCTTTCCTAAACATCAGCGGACAGCAGGAAGGGCTTAGCTTTGTAAACCCCGACCTGGTGGAAGGCGTCACCTTCTCCTCGGGCGGTTGGCAACCTAAGTACGGCGATAAGCTATCGTCCGTCCTGGACATCCAATACCGAGCCCCCACCAAATTTGCGGGAACTGTATCTGGAAGCCTCACCGGAGGTTCAGTACATGCCGAGGGAACCGGGGCTAATGGCAGGCTGGGTTTTCTAGTGGGAACCCGCTACAAAACGGCTGCCTACGTGCTGAACAGCCTGGAAGTGGAGGGTGATTATCGACCCAAGTTCGCCGATGTGCAGACGTATCTCACCTATGACTTATCCTCTAAAACCCATCGCGCATCGGGGCTTGAACCGAAAACCCAGCTCAGCTTCCTAGGGAACCTGGCATACAACAATTACCAGGTAAGGCCCGAAACCCGTGAAACTACTTTCGGGAATCAGTTTCAAATGATGCAGCTATTGGTGGGGTATGATGGACAGGAGCAGATGCGCTACACCACGTACCAGGGCGGACTCAGACTGCAGCATGATTTCAACTCTGATTTGCGCACCGAAGTCATCTACTCGGGACTTTACAGCCAGGAACGTGAGTTCCGGGATTTAGAATCGGGTTACCGGTTTTGTGATGCCTTGCCTGTACCGGGCGTTTCACCCTTCAACCGGTGTGCCGGCGAACGAGGCTTAGGCACTAGATATGAATACTCCCGAAACCGGTTAAGGGCAGCCTTACAAACCCTGGAATTCAGGACTACCTGGACACCTTCCCCAAAAAATCAGTTCAGTGCCGGGGTTAAAGGCGGGCGGGAGAACATTACCGACGTCCTGAACGAATACTCCTTTCAGGATTCCTCAGATTACGTCTACAACCTCTCCAGTCTCCAAAACCAACAGGACCTTGCTTCCTGGCGCTACCAAGCATTTGCCCAGCACCAATGGAACCTGGATAGTCTAAAGACCCTGACGTATGGGGTTCGATTTCACTATTGGTCGGTGAACAAACAACTTTCCATCAGTCCCCGGTTGCAGTACGCCGTCCAGTTTCCCCGCCTGCCCGACTGGTCATTTAAAATGGCCACGGGTCTATACGTTCAGGCCCCCCTTTATAGAGAGTTGCGTAATGCACAAGGCAACCTGGTAACTGATCTCTCTAATCAGCAATCATGGCACTTTATCACGGGAACCGAATACCGGTTTAAAAAGTGGGGTAGGCCTTTCAAGCTTACCGCCGAAGCTTATTACAAATACCTGCCTTCGGTGATTCCTTATGACCAGGACAACATGCGCATCAGGTACCTGCCCCAAATACAAGCAAACGCTTATGCCATGGGGATAGATGTGCGGGTGAACGGTGAATTCATCAAAGGAGAAGAGTCATGGTTTAGTTTGGGACTGTTAAGGACCCGGGAGAACCTAAAGGGCGATTCAACCATCACCCGAGACCCCGCAACGGGACAGGTCGTAAAAAAAGAACCGCGTGGGTATATCCGGAGACCTACCGACCAGTTATTGAACCTCGGTGTTTTCTTCCAGGACCACCTGCCGAATAACCCCACCTTACGCATGTACCTGAACATGGTGTTCAGTACCGGCCTACCTTTTAGCCCGCCGGGGAACCTCAGCCTTAGAACCGGTTTTCCCGGGCCGTCCTACAAACGGGTAGATATTGGCTTCTCAAAGCTGATTACTATCAGAGGAACCGAGAACACCAACAAAGTAGGTCTTAAAAGTTTGTGGCTGAGCCTGGAGGTCCTGAATTTGATTTCCGCTAACAATGTGGTTTCTTATAACTACGTCAGGGATTTGAATGGAATCACCTACGCCGTTCCAAATTACTTAACAGGTAGGTTGATCAACCTCCGTTTTATTGCCAGATTATAGAAATTAGCCTGTAAACGGAAAGATAAGAACGAGACTCAAGAAGCTGTATCAGGTCCCCTTTCTTTCCTCCTAAAACAAAGAGGCCGCTTATTAAGGCGGCCTCTTTGTTTATGTTTTAAGCGTATTTTAAGTTAATTGGTGGCAAAACGCTTCTCTTTCCAAAGCACGGCAGCGTCTTCAATTTCAGTAGCGTATGCCTGATAAGATTCTTTTGATTGCTTTCCCAGCCGCTGGGCTTTCTTGTTCAGTTCCAGGGCTTCAGCATATTCGTTTTTCTGGGCCAGCAATTTGGCCTTGAGCCAGGTGTTGTAGAAGTTCTCTTCAATACTAATGGATTTATTAACCCATTGCAGGGCTTGCTCATGGTCTAGATTCTGCTGAATAAGGTAATTGACGGCCTGAGCTAGAACCGTCCAATCAGTGGGCTTTGCGGCCTGAAGAGATTCTTTTATCAGTTTCATTGTCTGGCTATGGGAATCTACCCTGATAGGAACCTCCAGTTGTTTGTTTGCCCAGTTCAACACCAGACGGCCGCTGTTTGGAGTTATATCCTGGATGGAATACTGAAGCGTTTCGTGAAAAGAGGAAGCTTTCGGGCTGAAAGGAAGCCGTACTAGGTCTTGCTTTTCATCATATCCATCGGAACCCCAAAGCCCTTTTTGCTTGCTTAAGATAAAGGTCCAGTTTGAGGAATCCACCGGTAAGACATACAGTAGGTAGGTTCCGGCCGGGATATTCTCCTGGGAGATCCGAACATCAGTGCTGAATTTAATAGTGGTGGCCTCGTTGGCGCCAGCCCGCCAAACCTTTCCGTAAGGAACCAGTTTACCCCAAACCTCGCGGTTCTTTACGCCGGGGGCCCCGTAGTTGACGGTGATATCTGTTACGCCTATGGTATAGGTAAGATTTGCTCTGGGACTTACCTGAGGCAGTTTCAGCATGGTTTGGGAGAAAGCCGCAACAGAAATCAACAGGAATACAGCCGCAATCAGGTATTTACGCATATTGTAATGGTGCTTTAAAAACAGGAACCAGAATTCTTAAAAAAAGGCACTACATCTAAAAAGGGGGCATTTATTTTAAAATAGCCTTTTTCTATGTTTGTATTGTAAATTACAAATATTGCATTTTTCCTGAAACAAAACAAATCAAAAAAGATGCCGTTCCTGTTTGTTATTGGAGAGAACGTACTACCTTTGGTCTACATTATGAGCAGCACCTACAAAAATTTTTCCCATTCTAACGCCGCAACCGCGGTGCACGGGGTGCATTGCCATCTTTTCCATCATTCCTCCTAGGAGGAATCATATCATTATATCGTCCGTTCGGGGCTGGGCCCCATTTAAGCCGTCGCTTTTCTAAGAGATCAGTGTTTCAGCTACTATCTTTGTTTTTCACTTCACGCTTTCTAAAGCACCAGTATACATTATGATCCGGTTAGCCATCCAGAAATCCGGGCGCCTTTCTGAGGACTCTTTGAAACTTATCCGTGAGTGCGGCATCTCGTTTATCAGTACGTCATCTAAACTGAAAACCGAAGCCACCAACTTCCCCCTTGAAATTCTGTTCCTTCGCGACGATGACATTCCCGGCTATGTGGCCGACGGCGTAGCCGATATTGGTATTGTTGGTCAGAACGTGTTAGTGGAGGAGGGCCTGCAGAAACTATCGGTGAAGAACCTGGGCTTTAGCAAATGCCGCCTGTCGCTGGCGGTTTCCAAAGGAGCCGAGTACCAGGATGTCACCACCCTTCAAGGCAAAAGCATTGCCACCTCTTACCCCAACCTGCTTCAGGAGTTCCTGACCTCTAAAGGAGTGGAGGCCGATATCCATACCATCAGCGGTTCGGTGGAGATTGCACCCAGCATTGGCTTAGCTGATGCTGTTTGCGACATTGTCTCCTCCGGTTCCACCTTGATCAGCAACGGTCTACGCGAAGTAGAAACCGTGTTTAAATCTGAGGCCGTCTTAATTGCGAACCAAAACCTGGGCCAGGAGAAAAACCGCTTGCTCCAGCAGCTCTTGTTCCGGATGGAGGCGGTGCAGAAGGCCCAGAAATCAAAATACGTGGTGCTGAACGCTCCTAATTCGGCCATCCCCGAGATCAAGAAGCTGTTGCCCGGCATCAAATCCCCAACCATCATCCCGTTAGCCGAAGAAGGTTGGAGTTCGCTGCACTCAGTTGTCAACGAAGATGATTTCTGGGACATCATCCAGAAACTGAAAGAAGCCGGTGCCGAGGGTATTCTGGTGGTTCCAATTGAAAAGATGATTGGCTGAGATGAAGATCTATTTATATCCTGATCAAGCGGAATGGGGGGCACTAACCCAACGTCCCGTCCAGAAACTAGACCAATTACGGGCTGGGGTTCAGCAAACCTTTGACCTGGTGCAACAACGCGGTGATTCGGCACTAATGGAACTTGCGGTTAAATTTGACAAGGCAGCCCTGCAAAACGTGTGGGTTTCACCGGAAGAAATCACAGCCGCCTTACCGCAGGTATCTGAAGAATTAAAAGCCGCTATAGAATTAGCTTACAACAACATATATCGGTTCCATAATGCGCAGCAAGAGCAGGTAAAGCAAGTAGAAACCATGCCTGGCGTGACCTGCTGGCGGAAATCAGTAGGCATCCAGAAAGTAGGTTTGTACATTCCAGGTGGCACGGCCCCATTGTTTTCCACCCTCCTGATGCTGGGAATACCGGCTCAGATTGCCGGGTGCCGTGAAATCATTCTGGCTACCCCGCCCTCCGCTGATGGAACCATAAATGGCACTATCCTTTATACCGCCAACCGCCTGGGCATTAAACGTATTCTGAAAGCAGGTGGCGCCCAAGCCATAGCGGCTTTGGCTTTCGGGACAGAGACTGTGCCCGCAGTAGACAAAATCTTCGGGCCTGGAAACCAATATGTGACGGCGGCCAAACAAATGGTGACACAGATGGGAGTAGCCATTGACATGCCCGCGGGTCCTTCTGAGGTGCTCGTCATCGCTGATGATTCTGCCGATGCCAATTTTGTAGCCGCTGACTTGCTTTCTCAAGCCGAACACGGCCCCGACTCACAGGTTGTTTTCGTGACGAATTCTGAAAAGCAACTCCAAAACGTACAGGCTGCCGTAGCCCAACAAGTTGCCCAACTCCCGCGCCAAACAGTTGCAGAACAAGCCCTGAACAACAGCATTGGAGTCGTATTGCCTACGCTGGAGGAAGCCATCCACTTCTCAAACCTGTATGCGCCGGAGCACTTGATTCTTTCGGTAGATCAACCAGAGCCGTTGGCTGAGCAGGTAATCCAGGCTGGTTCGGTCTTCATGGGCCACTTTAGCCCGGAGTCTGTAGGTGACTATGCGTCAGGGACTAACCACACCTTGCCTACCAACGGTTATGCCCGTAACTACAGCGGTGTTTCTCTGGATAGCTTCGTGAAAAAGATCACGTTCCAGCAATTAACCCGTGAAGGATTAGAGCGCATTGGACCAGCCGTTGAAACCATGGCGGAAGCCGAAGGGTTGCACGCACACAAGAACGCGGTAACTGTTAGGTTGAGGAAAATGAACCCCTCTTTGTCATCCTGAAAAGAATCTTGTGGGCGAACGAGAAAAGCCTTGTAGTAAACGCTAATATTGCTCGCTCACAAGATTCTTTTAGGATGACAAAAAAGAGAAGAAGCTGTTTATTCAAATAAAAATATAGAAGTGCGTTGATGAGTGAATTTGTACATCAGCACATGACCAAATTAGCACTTAAGCCAATGTTTTCTTTAGAAACTTTCATCCGTCCGCACCTCTTATCTCTGAAGCCGTATTCATCGGCTAGAGATGAGTTTGAAGGGGAAGCCAGCGTGTACTTAGACGCCAATGAGAACAACCTGGGCAGCCTGGCCGGGGGCGTGGATTACAACCGTTACCCAGACCCGTACCAGAAAACCATCAAGGAAAAGCTAGCTACACTTAAAGGCGTACGGCCGGAGCAGATCTTCATTGGCAACGGCTCTGATGAAGCCATCGATTTGCTGGTGCGCCTGGTGTGTGAACCCGGCCGTGACGAGGTGCTGTTATTGCCACCCACTTACGGCATGTATGAGGTGAGTGCTAACATCCACAACGTAGCTATTCAGCGGGTACCTTTAGACGAGCATTTTCAACCTGTTTTCGAGAAAATAGCCGAAAAACAGAACGAGCGTACCAAGATCCTGTTTCTGTGTTCCCCCAACAACCCCACGGGTAATCTGCTGGAATCTGCCACGGTAGAGAAGCTGATTAAATCATTTAACGGGTTGGTTGTGGTAGACGAGGCCTACATCGATTTTACTCAAAGCCCAAGCTGGAGCACCAGATTAGATGAATTCCCTAACCTGATAGTCCTGCAAACACTTTCCAAGGCATGGGGAATGGCTGGCCTACGGTTAGGAATGGCCTTTGCTTCACCTGAGATCATCGGGTACCTAAACAAAATAAAGCCACCTTACAACATTAACGTGGTCACCCAGGAACTGGTAAGTGCCGCTTTAGACAAAACGGCTCAACTAGCGGATATGCTGCAGGTTATTGTTCAAGAGCGTGCCCGTTTGGTAGAGGCTTTTGCATCGCTTCCCCTGATTGAGAAAGTTTATCCCTCAGATGCTAACTTCGTGCTGGTACAGGTGCCAAATGCCAATGAACTGTACGGGTATTTGTTGGACCGCGGGGTGGTAGTTCGGAACCGTTCAACCCAGCCGGGTTGTGCCAACTGTTTGCGCATTACCATCGGTACCCCGGCAGAGAATGACCATCTTTTAGAATCCTTGCAGACCTTCGCTGCGCAGGCTAATCTGGTATAATGGCGTTTAACGGTTGTTTTCTGAAAATTGGCTATTAACAACCTCAAAAAATTGGCTCCAGTTTTTACTTGTGGCCGGATAAACAAATAAAAGGTCCTTTAGCCTTAGGCTCCGGGTTGCCTGCTACTAACATACAACATGAAAAAAGTTTTATTTATTGACCGTGACGGTACCATTCTCCTGGAACCACCTACCGATTACCAGGTAGACTCCTTTGAGAAGTTTTCTTTTTACCCGAAGGTCATCCGGAACCTCTTCAAAATATATTCAGAGCTGGATTATGAGTTCGTTATGGTTACCAACCAGGACGGCCTCGGCACAGATTCTTACCCGGAGGATACCTTCTGGCCGTACCAAAACAAGATGTTGGAGATCTTAGAGGGGGAAGGCATCACCTTCGCGCACATCCACATTGACCGCAGCTTTGAACACGAGAACAGTCCTAACCGGAAGCCGCGCCTGGGTATGCTGGGCCAATACCTGACAGGCGACTATGATTTGGCGAACTCCTACGTAATCGGGGACCGTATGACGGATGTTCAGATGGCGAAGAACCTTGGTGCTAAGAGCATCTTGTTACAGGAAGTAGCCAATGAGGAGGCCACGTTTACCTCAACTGACTGGGACGAGATTTACAATTACCTGCGCCTCCCGGCCCGAACCGCAACCATCCAGCGGAACACCAATGAGACGCAAATCAGTGTAGAAATTAACCTGGACGGCGAAGGAAAATCTGACATGCAGACCGGGTTGGGCTTCTTTGACCACATGCTGGACCAACTGGCCCGCCACTCGGGCGTTGACATGCGCATTCAGGTAAAGGGCGACCTACACATTGATGAACACCACACCATTGAAGATACGGCCTTAGCCCTAGGAGAAGCTTTTGCACAGGCAATCGGGGATAAGCGTGGTATAAATCGTTACGGCTTTCTGCTGCCCATGGACGATGCTCTGGTGCATGCTGCCATTGACTTTTCGGGTAGGCCTTGGTTGGTTTGGGATGCTAAGTTTACCCGGGAGAAAGTGGGTGATATGCCTACTGAGATGTTCCTGCACTTCTTCAAGTCGTTTTCAGACACCTCTAAGGCCAACCTCAACATCAAAGCCGAGGGTGAAAACGAACACCATAAAATAGAAGCCATCTTCAAAGCGGTAGCCAAATCCATCAAAATGGCCCTGGTTCGCGACGTGAACAAAATGGAAATTCCCAGCACCAAAGGCGTTCTGTAATGAAAATCGTCATCGTAGATTACAAAGCCGGAAATGTGCAGAGTGTGCTGTTCGCCTTAGAACGCCTGGGCGCTCATGCCACCGTTACGGCCAATGCCGAGGAAATTAAATCAGCTGATAAGGTGATTTTCCCGGGTGTTGGTGAGGCTTCTTCGGCCATGCGTGCGCTGAAAGCCAATAACCTGGATCAACTACTGCCAACCCTTACCCAACCGTTTTTGGGAGTTTGCCTGGGCATGCAGTTGCTGTGTCAACACTCTGAGGAGGGCGATACCCCAATGCTGGGCATTATTCCGGTACAGGTGAAAAAGTTTGAGGCTGCGGTGAAAGTTCCGCATATGGGCTGGAACAACCTGCATCATCTTAAGAGTGGTTTATTCAGTGGCATCCAGGAAGATGAGTACGCTTACTTCGTGCACAGCTATTATGCCCCGGTTACGGAGCACACCATCGCACAAAGCTCTTATCCAGAGCCATTCAGCGCGGCCTTGCAGTACAAGAACTTCTACGCGGTGCAGTTCCATACCGAAAAAAGCGGCCCGGCGGGAGCGCACATTCTCCAAAACTTTCTAAACCTGTAAGCCATGGAAATCATCCCGGCTATTGACCTTATTGGCGGCCAGTGTGTGCGTCTCACAGAAGGCGACTTCGCCCAACAAACCACCTACCATTCAGATCCGGTAGAAGTAGCAAAGCAGTTTGAAGGCCTCGGTCTTCGACGTTTGCATTTGGTGGATTTGGATGGAGCCCGCGCCAAGGAGCCCGTGAATTTGCCCGTACTTGCCAGAATCGCCCGTGAAACCAAACTTCACATTGACTACGGCGGAGGGCTGCAAAGCTCAGAAGCCGTTCGGCAGGCGTTTGATGCCGGAGCCCAGCAAATCACCGCGGGCAGCATTGCGGTGCGCGAGCCTAAGACGGTTCAGAAGTGGCTGAAAGAATACGGGGCCGATCGCATCATCATCGGCGCGGATTTCAAAGACAACCGCATCGCCATTAATGCCTGGGCCGAGCAGAGTGACTTAACTCTGGAATCGTTTTTGAGCTCTTTTGCCCAGATGGGGGCTAAAACGTTCATCTGCACCGATGTAAGTAAGGACGGGAAACTGCAGGGTTCCTCACTGGAGGTATATAAGGAGTTACTGAAAAAGTTTCCGGACCTTCAGTTCATCGCCAGCGGAGGCGTAACCACCATAGAAGAGGTTCGGCAGTTGAGGCAGGCTGGTTTGTACGGCGCCATCATCGGCAAAGCCATCTATGAAGGCACGATCTCCCTGGAGGAATTGGTGAAGGAAGTCAGATAGAATTAGAAACTAGGTAGTAAAAAGAATGCCTTCTTTTCTTTTGTTCTCCTAAAGGGTCTTGCTAGGAAAAAGTTGTGAAAGGATAGCGGAATGTAGTTCCGTACATTTCCGTTTATGGCCTGTTTTCTGAAAACCAAGTTAAAAGCGGCAATCATAGGACAACAACAAAGGCTGTTTAATTCATCCGTAAGGAGTAGCCGTTTGGCTTCTAAAATCTAAATACCAGCATTTATAACATGCTTACAAAACGAATAATACCTTGTCTTGATATCCGGAACGGACGTACTGTGAAAGGGGTTCGGTTTGAAGATATCAAGGATGCCGGTGATCCGGTTGAATTGGCCGCGCTGTACGCGAAACAAGGCGCCGATGAACTGGTTTTCCTGGACATCACCGCCACCAATGAGAAACGCAAAACCCTGCGCGAGTTGGTGCGGGAAGTGGCTCGCCACATTGATATTCCGTTCACCGTAGGAGGGGGTATCAGTGCCGTGGAAGATGTGGAGGTGCTGTTGCAGAACGGAGCCGATAAAGTCTCAGTGAACTCATCGGCTATTCACCGGCCAGAATTGATTTCTGAGTTGGCGAACCGGTTTGGGAGCCAATGTGTGACCGTAGCCATTGACACTAAACACACCCCTGAGGGATGGAAGGTATTCAGCAAAGCGGGCACGATAGATACCGGCTTAGGGGCTTTGGACTGGGCAAAGGAAGTGGTGCAACGGGGGGCTGGTGAAATTCTACTTACCTCCATGAGCAACGACGGCACCAAAGGCGGCTTTGCCCTGGACATCACGGGCGAGATCTCCCGTAACGTGATTGTGCCGGTCATAGCCTCAGGTGGTGCGGGTAATCGGCAACATTTCCTGGATGTGTTTGAGGTAGGCGCCGATGCCGCTTTAGCCGCCAGTATCTTCCATTTCCAGGAGGTACCCATTCCGGACCTAAAGCAATTTTTAGCGCAACATAAAATTGATATCAGATGCTAAGCATAGATTTTCAGAAAGGCGAAGGGCTGGTTCCTGCCATCGTACAGAACGCCACTTCCGGGAAGGTCCTGATGTTGGGCTACATGAACCAGGAAGCATTTGAGCAAACCCAGAAAACCGGATTGGTGACCTTCTTTTCGCGTTCCAAAAACCGGCTCTGGACCAAAGGGGAGACCTCGGGCAATACGTTGAAGGTAGTGAACATGGAACTGGACTGCGACCAGGACACTCTGTTAGTATTGGTTGATCCAACCGGTCCGGCCTGTCACCGCAACACCGAAACCTGCTTTGACACCGAAGGAGACAGCGCCTCTTACCACCTGAGAAGCTTCCAGAATTTTACCCCTACTGAGCAGGCCCTTCAGTTTATCTCTAAACTAGAACAAACCATCAAAGAACGCCGGAAAAACCCCATTGAAGGTTCTTACACCAATTTCCTGTTTGACAAGGGTTTAAACAAAATGGCCCAAAAAGTAGGAGAAGAAGCGGTTGAGGTGGTTATTGACGCCGTGGCTGGTAAAACCGAGACCATGAAAGGCGAGGCCGCCGATCTGCTTTTTCATTTACTTGTGTTGCTGGAGGCAAGCGGGCTTTCCCTTGCTGAAGTGGTGCAGGTGCTGGAAAGCCGCCACAAACCGCGGGAGTAGTTAAAATTACAGGCCATGGACTTCACTTCTACCATTCTTATCGTTCCCGGACTGGGCAATTCTAAGGAGGACCATTGGCAATCGCTTTGGGAAAAGCACTTTAACTTTGCCAGGATTCATCAGAAAGATTGGGAAACCCCAAATCGGGAAGATTGGGTAGAGACCTTGGATGCTGCGGTGATCAAGCACAATCCTGAAAACCTTATTTTGGTGGGGCATAGCCTGGCCTGTATCACCATTGCGTTTTGGGCCGCTAAATACAAAAGGAGCATCAAAGGAGCATTGCTTGTTGCCCCCAGCGACACCGAAACTCCTTTTTTCCCGAAGGGTACCACCGGATTCACGCCTATTCCCCACCAAAAACTGCCTTTCAGTTCTATACTAGTGGCTAGTTCTGATGATCCTTATATGGCTTTAGAACGAGCCGAATCACTGGCCCTGCATTGGGGAAGCCGCTTCCTGAGCATCGGGGCAGCGGGCCACATTAATAAGGAAGCGGGTTTTGGTGCATGGCCTCAGGGGCTAGAATTTTTAAAAGAGTTGGACACTCCCTAATTTCAAACAATCTGTTTAATACTCTTACTCTTTACTTTCCATTTGAGTATGGCCTCTTTTGATATACTGCTCCAGCAAATTGCTTTCATCCACGAGATAGACAAGCTGAAGTTTATCACCCGTAAAACCCGCCTTTTCAATAGCGACCGCCACGAAAATGATGCGGAACACAGTTGGCATCTGGCCATGATGGCCCTGGTGTTAGCAGAGCATTCCAATGAACCCGTGGATGTGCTTAAGGTATTGAAGATGCTGCTGATACATGATCTGGTAGAGATTGATGCCGGTGATACCTTTTTATTTGACACGGTACTCAACCATACCAACACCGAAGCAGAACGTAAAGCGGCCGAAAGGATTTTCGGGTTGTTGCCCCAAAAACAAGGGGAAGAGTTTCTGCATATCTGGGAAGAGTTCGAAGCTGGAGAAACACCCGAAGCAAAATTTGCCCGCGTCATGGACCGTTTGGAGCCTCTCCTGCAGAATGTATCCAATGAAGGAGGTACCTGGATGGAGTATAATGTGTCCTACGAGAGGGTAATGGAAAAAACGGTAGGGATGCAAAAGGGTTCCCAATCCATTTTTGATTTCGCCATTGCGCTTATGGATAGTTCAGTGGAGAAAGGCATCCTTAAAAAAGGAGATACTGACTTTTAAATCCCTCAATCCATAGATCTAAAGGGTAACTTCTGAGTTGTTTAAGGTAGCGGGTAATCCATGTTCAGCAAACAAAGCCAAACCTGTAACCAGGATGTTCTGGGAAGAGGTTTCGCGTTGGACCTTTCTTTTAGACCTAGAACTAGACGTTCAACTTGATCATTGATTGAACGTATGTTCAAGTGACTACTTTCTATTGGTTTTCATATCAAAAACTCCCCTTTTAGGATCTTTTTCAGAAAAGAGCCTAAAAGGGGAGTTTTTGATATCTGGCTTTCTCCTAAAGCTTGTTGATGCGGCCGTAGAATTTAGATTGGTAAGAACCGCCAATAGGAATGTACTTGTCCTGCATCAAAACCGAGTCATCTTCAATGAGCTCAATCTTTTTCAGGTTGATGATGAAGGAACGGTGAATGCGCAAAAACTGGTCTTGGGGAAGTTTCTGTTCAATGCCGCTCATGGTGGTGTAGACGATGTGCTTTTTAGAATCTGTGTTGATGACCACATAATCGCCGCGGGCCTCTATGAACGAGACGTTGTTCAGGTTCAGCTTGATGATCTTGTTGTCAACTTTAACAAACAGCTCATCGGGTGACGTAGGCTGCGCAGGAGTGTGGTTGTTTTCCAGTTTCTTGGAAACATTGAGTACTGCCTGGGTAAAACGGGTAAAGTCAACCGGTTTCAAAAGGTAATCGGCTACCTGTAGTTCAAAGGCCTGTAAAGCAAAGTCTTTGTGGGAAGTGATCAGGATGGTTTGCGGTTTATGGGGTAGGGTCTTGAGTAATTCAAGTCCCGTCATTTCCGGCATCTCCACATCAAGGAAAAGAACATCTATATGGTCATTCTTGAGAAGCCAGGCCAAACCTTCAACACTGGAACAGAAAGTTTGCACCAGGTCAAGGGTGGGGGTGGCTTTGATATGACGCTCCAGAATCATCCGGCTTAGTTCATCATCATCAATAATAATCGTGCGGAGGGGGCTATCCTTTTTCAAATCCTTTTAGGTTAAGGAAAACGTGTGAGTCTGGTATATAAAGCCAAATATATTAATCAAAACATGAATTGCACAGGTCTTAAAATAAAAAAAAGGCTTAAGGGTGAAACTTGAAATAGTTATGAAAGAGGGGTTTACCTTAATTTCAAAGAAGCGCCAGCCCTTCTTGTTTCTACAATATACTTTATAATAAGGTAACTCACTGGTAAAAACACGTATAAGAAGCACAAAAAAGACCAGAAAGTGCTTCCAGTTACTTTACTCAATTCCCTTAAAATACTAACCCAGCCGGATGACTCCACCTGCGGACCTACCAGTCTGCATGCGGTGTACCAGTATTTTCAGGATGTGGTGCCGCTGGAGCAGGTTATCTCTGAGGTTTCCTTTCTGGAGGAAGGTGGTACACTAGCGGTCATGTTGGGGTGCCATGCCTTGCGCCGGGGTTACAAAGCCCGCATCTACACATATAACCTGCATGTTTTCGACCCTACCTGGTTTAAACTGGGTAAGGATAAGTTGATTTCCAACCTTCGGGAACAGCTCATCTATAAATCAGATGCCAAACTGCACGTGGCTACCCACGCGTACATTGAATTTCTGGAACTGGGGGGCGAGATCCTTCACAAAGACCTAACCCTCAGCTTACTGGACCATTACTTTTCCCGCGGAATTCCGCTCCTGACTGGGCTCAGTGCCACTTACCTTTATAATTGCGCCAGGGAGCGCACCAACGAACGGGGCGAGGCCATTTATGACGATGTCCGGGGTGAGGCCCTGGGGCATTTTGTGGTACTTGCGGGGTTTGACAATGAACAGGAAAAGGAGCACGTGATCGTGGCCGATCCGTACCAGGAAAACCCCCTTTTCGGGAACAATTATTACAATGTGCCTATTTCCCGGCTAATCAACTCCATTATGCTGGGCATTGTCACCTATGACGCCAACCTGCTGGCCATTGAACCGCAGGAAAAGACCAAACATATCCAAGAACAGACCAACCTTCATGCGCAAACTAGTAGTGGTCAATAATCCCAAAGACTGGGATTTAGACATTGAGGATGTAGAAGTAGTAGACGCGCAACGGTATCTCACAGATCCTGCTTACACTGAAATCAAGAGCGCCCGTATCTTCAACCTGTGCCGGTCTTACAAATACCAGAGCAGCGGCTATTACGTCTCGCTTCTGGCCGAAGCCCGGGGGCACCGGGCCATTCCCAACGTGACCACCATCCAGGACCTGAAATCCCAGACCATTGTGCGGGCCATCACCGATGAGATCAACGAGACCATCCAGAAGAGTTTGTCTAAGCTAAAATCCAGGAATTTTACCTTAAGCATTTACTTTGGGCAGAACGTGGCCAAACAGTACGAAAAGCTGAGCAAGCAACTGCATGACCTGTTCCAGGCTCCCTTGCTCCGCGCCCAGTTCGTGTACAACAAAGAATGGATGTTGGAAAGCATCAATCCAATTCCGGTGAATGAGGTGCCCGAACACCACCTCCGGGACCTGTACAATTTCGCGAAGGCCTATTTTGCCCGAAACCGGTTCTCCAATATCCGGACGAACAAAAAAATTTATGACCTGGCCATTCTGGTGAATCACGCCGATAGTGATCCGCCTTCCAATGACAAAGCCATCCAGAATTTCATAGATGCCGCCGAGAGTCTGGGCTTTTATACTGAACTAATCACCAAAGAAGATTACCGCCGCCTTTCTGAGTTTGATGCCTTGTTTATCAGGGAAACCACCTCGGTAAACCACCACACCTATCGGTTTGCCCGCCGGGCCCATGCCGAGGGACTGGTAGTGATTGATGACCCGGTATCCATTCTCCGGTGCACCAATAAGGTGTACTTAGCCGAGCTGCTTTCCAAGGCCAAGGTGAACATCCCCAAAAGCATGATTATTCACCGCGATAATTGCTGCAAAGTGGTTCAGGAACTGGGATTGCCCTGTGTGCTAAAGAAGCCTGATTCCTCCTTCTCACAAGGCGTAGTGAAGGTGAAAACCGAGGAAGAGCTAGCCGATCAATTGCAGGAGATGCTTTCAGAATCTGACCTGATCATCGGGCAGGAGTTCATACCTACCGAATTTGATTGGCGCATTGGAGTCCTGGACAAACAGCCGCTTTATGCCTGCAAATATTTCATGGCTAAAGACCACTGGCAGATCTACAACTGGGAAGGCAAAAAGAAAGATGTGACCGGCAATTTTGAAACGGTTCCGTTTGAGGAGGTTCCCTTCTTTGTGCTGCACACTGCCCTGAAAGCAGCAAACCTGATCGGGGATGGGCTTTATGGCGTGGATGTAAAAGAAATAGAGGGAAAGGCTTATGTGATTGAGGTGAACGATAATCCCAACATAGACCATGGCGTGGAGGACCGTATCCTGAAGAAGGACCTGTACATGACGATTCTGAAATCCATCAAACGGCGAATTGACAACCAAAAGAACTTAAACGGCCATGAGCGAATCGCATAAACTACGTTTGTTTGAAGGCTTTGGCGTGGAAATGGAATACATGATTGTAGACCAGGACACCCTTCAGGTAAAACCCATCGCTGACGAAGTCCTGAAGGCCGAGGCCGGGGAGATTACCTCAGATGTGGAACGCGGTTCCATGGCCTGGTCTAATGAGTTGGTATTGCACGTGCTGGAACTCAAAACCAATGGCCCCGCGAAGGAACTCCCGCAATTAGCCGAACAATTCCATGCCGAGGTTCTTCGGGTAAACGCCTTATTGGAGCCGTTCAATGCCATGTTGCTGCCTACGGGTGCGCATCCCTTCATGGACCCTTTCTCTGAAACAAAACTGTGGCCCCACGAAGCCAGCGAAATCTACGAAGCCTATAACCGCATCTTTAATTGCCAAGGCCATGGATGGTCTAATCTACAGAGCACGCACCTGAACCTTCCGTTCAGTAATGATGAAGAGTTTGGACGCCTGCATGCCGCCATCCGACTGGTGCTACCTTTGATTCCTGCCTTGAGCGCCGCTTCCCCGGTCCTGGACGGGAAAGTTACTGGTCTTCTCGACACACGGCTGGAGGTGTACCGCACAAACCAACAGAAAATCCCGCTCATTGCAGGCGAGGTAATCCCCGAGGCGGTTTTCTTCCAAGCGGAGTACGATGCCCGTATTTTCCAGCCGATGTTCCAGGCCATCGCCCCGTATGATCCCGCCGGAGACCTGCAGGAGGAATTTTTGAATTCCCGCGGGGCCATTGCCCGGTTCAGCAGGGGAGCCATTGAGATCAGGATTATTGACAACCAGGAATGTCCCCTGGCGGATATTTCCATTGTCGCGCTGGTCACGGAGGTGCTGAAGTATCTGGTGGCAGAGAAGTGGAGTAGCTATGAGGATCAGCAGAAAGCGGAGACTTCCATGCTGGCCTCGGTTTTCAGGTCTTCTTTGAAAAACGGCCCAGAAACGGTGGTGACTGATGCTGGATATCTAAAGCTTCTGGGTTTGCCTTGGGCCTCGGTTACCCTGCAGGAGATTTGGGCTCATTTTTGGCAAAACGTGCAAAAAGAAGCCTGCTTTTCTCCTCAAATGAGGCAATGTTTAGAGACTTTGCTTCGAAAAGGGCCACTTTCTAAACGAATGTTAAAAATTTTAGGGAATACGCCTTCCTCAGAAGAGATCAAAACCGTATATAAACAACTGGCCACCTGCTTAGCTTTAAATAAAGTCTATGAGCCGTGAAGGACGAAAGGTTGAAGGTGATCGTGACGTGTGAGCACGGCGGGAATAAAGTCCCTGCAGGTTATTCTACAGCCTTCAAGAATGCCAAACAAGTACTGAACACGCATCGGGGTTATGACATTGGCGCCCTAGACCTTTACCAGCAATTCTCTTCCATCGCAGACTTTTCTATCTACAGTACCACCAGCCGCCTGGTAGTGGAATTAAACAGGTCGCTGCACCATCCAAAGCTCTTCTCGGAATTTATGCAGCCCCTCACTACCACCCAGGCAGAGAAGGTGCTGGCCGAACACTATTACCCTTACCGCCAGAAAGCCGAAGCTCAGATTGCCGATTGGGTGCAACATGATTTTACGGTAGTACATGTTTCGGTACACAGTTTCACCCCCGAGCTTAACGGGAAAGTGCGCAAAGCCGACGTGGGGCTGTTGTATGACCCCAAACGGGAACGGGAGCAACTTTTAGCCGCCCGATGGCGCCAACAGATGCAAATGGTTTCCCCGGACCTCAAGATTAGGTACAATTATCCTTACAAAGGCACCGCCGACGGTTTCATCACCCAAGTCAGAAAAAACTATACAAACGAACAATACGCGGGGTTAGAACTAGAAGTAAATCAGCGGTTTCCGATAAAAGGTACTGATGAGTGGCAACAACTCAAAACAGACCTGATCCAGACATTTTCGCGCGCGCTTTAACCTAAATCCAATTTTCACAGTATATCTGCAAAACCAGAATCCCAATGGTTCTGGAAATTCAAATGTACTGTTCTACCTAACTATGAAAAACGAATGGATTTTTTAATCAACCTTCTCGTGAGTGCCGGGGTTCTGATGCTGTTGTCTTACCTGATGCCCCAGGTACATATTAAGAGTTTCTGGACGGCCCTGTGGGTAGCCTTTTTGGTAGGAATCCTGAATGCCACCATCGGGTTGCTTCTCAGATTCCCTTTAAACCTGGTAACCTTGTTCTTTCTGCAGTTTGTGGTACGACTGGTGGTGACCGCCATCATCATCAAACTGGTAGACAAACTGCTTAAAAACTTTGAGGTAAGGGGGTTCTGGCCAGCGTTGGTGATTGCCATTGCCCTGGCCGTAGCCAGTACGCTTCTGGAAAGCAACGACGAGGAATATGACAGCGCAGAGTACCAGCAATCTTCCTTAGTTTCTGCGGCACCAAAACCGTTATTGAGCTAAAAGCTGTTCTTTTATAAACTTGAGAGCGCCAGGTTCTTTGATTAGAATCTGGCGCTTTTGTTTAAGTTAAGCTTTGTGAAAGTAGGTATCTTGGTGAACGAAACATTTACCCACGCTTACTTCTACTTCAACTACGAAACAATCAGGATGTGTTTTAGGGCTTGTTTTCTGAAAAGCAGCTTAACCAAGGGTCTGTCTTTAGGTGACTAATACCCCTGACCTAGTGTAATCTGATCTGCTACTTGCTGCCCGGATATGTAATGTTGTAGATTGGAGAGGAACCGGTCAATTTTACCTTGCGTTTCCTGGGCTTGTCCGCCGCCGGTGTGCTGGGTGAGGATGACGTTCTCCAAACCCCAAAGCGGGCTTTCTTTAGGCAACGGTTCAACCTGGGTGACATCCAAAACCGCTCCCGCCAAATGCCCCGATTTCAGGGCAGCTATCAAGGCTTCTTCATCGGTGGTGTTACCGCGACCCACGTTTGCGTACAGGCTGCCTTTTTTCATCTGTTCCAGGAATTCCGCCGATACATATCTATCTAGGTTGCCGGGAAGGGTATTGATGACCAGGTCTGTTAGGGGCAAAAGCTGAAACAGTTCTTCACTGGAGTGGATATGGGCGGCTGGGTTTGTCCGGGCCATCATTTTCACTTCCGTTCCGAAGCCTTCAAGCATCCTCTTTACCGCTTTGCCGATGGTACCGGCCCCTAACACAATCGCTGATTTTTGTCCCAGCCGTTCCAGGGTGAACCGTACCGCCTTTCCTTTCCATTCACTCTTTTGCTGAATACGCATCAGTTCCGGTAAGCCGCGGTAAAAAGCAAGGATTCCGGCTACCATGGTTTCGGCACAGGCTTCGGCAAAGAAGTCGCCCATGTTGGAGACAATCGCGTTCACCTGCAGTTGTTGGTATTGGTCAAAACCGGCTGAATCAAGTTGCCAGAATTTTAAGGCGGAGTTGTCCAGAGAAAACCAAGAGGAGGGAGGGTTCCCGAAAATAACTTCGGTTTGGGTAAAAGCCCCTTTATTTTCCTCTTCTGAGGAGCCGTTACTGAAATAGGGAATTACGCCTTGAGGTAGATTTTCTTCTAAATAACGTTGACCCTGTGAATCCAGGTCTGAATAAATAAACAGTTGCATAGGGTAAGATTAACCAAAAAGAGACAGTAAACGGAATAACGTGGAAGCTTTGAATTTGGGTTAAGTAGAGGCGGTAACAAGGTGTTCCTGAATGCTTCTGCCAAGCAGGAGTGAGGAGTTTCATTGTTTTTGGCCTGTTTTCTGAAAAGAAGCCTTAAACCCGATTACTCCTCGTCCTCAAAATAAAGTTTGTAGTATTTGCGGCCATCTTCGTCTACGCCTTTTTCAATCATGTCTTTGTTTCCGTGGATGTATACGTGAAAGTTCTTGTCCAGCTTGAGCACGCTCTTGAATACCCGCGCCTGCTTCTTCACGGCCTGTGGTGAGATGTCAAAGCTGTCTTCCAGTTCAATGTCATAATTCTGGCGATATTCGGTGTCATAGTTGTTGAAGGACTCAATAAGATCGGGTTGCCCGAATACCTCGGTGACGAACTCCTCCTTGTCAAAGGTCTCATGTTTGTTGAAGTATTCCACCGATCGGTTCAAGAGCACAATCTGGTCGGTTTTCTCTACCTCAAACTCCTCAGACATTCGCTCAGAGATGAATTCTTTGGTGAGGTTGAGCAGGTGATTGGTCTGATGGAACTCGTTGTTGATCTGAGTGAGGCCCAGGAAATTTTCACTCCAGTATTTGGCTTCCTCGCCGCGGTTCTGGTTGTCCATAATGGCCACCAGAAATCCTTCCTCGGGTTTGGTGTTGAAGATGAGGCAACCCTTGTCAAACTTGTTGCTGTCAATGCCCTCCAGGTAGGTCATGGAGAAGTCGCGGTTTTTGCGGGTCACATCAAAATACCCGCTTTTGACCTCGGTTTTGAAGATGCCAACGGCTTCCACCACGCGTTCCTCAATCTCACAGTTGATGAAATGGCACACGTACAGCTCGCCGGGTTTTATTTTCGGGTGAGTGGTGTTCTCAAAAAGATGGCGCGCAATGTTGCGGGTGTTCTCATGGAAAGCCTCTTTGTCGGCGAAGATGTTCTCGGCGTAGCTGTAGACTTCATTAAACTGCAACGAAGACGGGTGGCTGAATTTGAACCGCTCGTGCGCCTGCACGAATTTCCCCAGGAAGAACTTCTCTAATTTTTGGGTGAGGCCATCGCCAAAATCGAACTCATTCTCTGACAAGGTTACTTTCTGTTCCAATCCTTTGTTGCCCACATGGTGAATGGAAAGTCGTGTAAGCGAGGCGGTGTCAAATTTCATGTAAATATGCGCTAGGGTAAGTCTGTGACAAAACGAAGCCTCAAAATTACGCAAACTCTACCATGTGTCACGGCCTTTTGAAAAATACCGGTCAATCTTGCCTTTAGGTGTTTTGTGGCTGTTTTGATGAAAACACCTGCAAACCACGAGAAGAACTTTCCAGCGAAATGCTTTCAAAGTTTCATTCAGGTTTATGAATTCTTCCAGTTCTGGGCTGATCTGGTTATCTATTTAACATAGTAGTCTTCAAAAATCCAAAAGAATCAGAGATTACCTGGATGTAGAAGGTGTTTTTGGCATTTGAAGATTTGGGTTTGCTTCTAAGGGAATGGATATGCGATATAATACCTAAGTATTTTATAAGGTTTTCAGGTTTTAATACTTATTAAGTATTGCTTAATACCCAACATTTTACTTACTTCACTCTTCACATCTAATAATAAAGGTCGGTAACTGAAAACCGACTTAGAAACCTCGGGGAATTGCTACAGGTGAAACAGTAGGTTTTCGATGCGATTCGGCTGAAACGGTACAGGTGTTTTGATCCAAAAACGCCTCGCGAAAGGTAGAAACCAGTCTTCTGTACTTCATCCACCCGCAACCCCTAAAAAGTTTCTATGTCAGTTCCGAGAATCATTGCCGGTCCTATTCTACGGAGAACCGAAAAAAAATCTGTTTCGGTTTGGCTGGCCTGTTCCAGTAATTTCCATTGTACGCTCAATTTATATGACGGAGATCATGTAGAGGTTGAAGCCGCCGGGGAGACTGGGTCCACCACCAGTGCAACCCTTATTGAAACCGTCAAAAATGCAGCTCTTACCGTTCAGTTCGGGAAGAATCTCTGGGTAGCCCTCGTCACTGCAGAGATTGGTACCATTCCTCTGCAAGCCGGAAAAACCTACAGCTATAACCTCCTGATCGAGAACATGCAGGAGGCTTCTGAGAAGGGAGATTTACGCACCGAAGGGCTGCTGGAAGATGCCGAGTCTCCTAAATTGCCTAATAAAGCATTAGGCTACAAAACCAACGTACTTCCTTCGTTCGCCATTCCCTCAGATAAACCCGAGGAGCTTTTCATCGCTCAGGCGTCTTGCCGGAAAATGCATGGGCAAGGCGACGATGCCCTGGCTTACCTGGATTCCATTCTGGAGGAATACAACAAGGAAACCACTCCCAAAATTAAAAACAGACCCCAGCAACTTCTCCTGACCGGTGACCAGATCTATGCCGATGACGTAGCGGGAATCTTGTTGCGGTACGCCGGAACCCAGGGAGGAATGTCAAGGGTAGGGGAAGAAACCATTGCTATAAGGGAAGATAACACCAGTGAAACAGAAGAACTTCCGGTAGAACATGTCACTTTCCCACCGTTCCTTCGGCAGCATTTGCTCAATACCTATGCCGGTTTCACCAGCGGGGCGGCCGGATGCCATCTCATGAGTTTTGAGGAGTTCGCCGGAGTATATCTGAACTCCTGGAGTTTAAGGTCCTGGAACGAGGATTTTTACCGAAGAATTGCCGAAATCATTAAAGAACCTACCAAAGAGAAAATCGGCAGTGTAGCCAAAGACCTCCTGGAAGGATCCGGGGTGGCGGATGACCCGAACCTTCTCTTTTTGATGAAGGATGGAGACAACTTGATGGGAGAGGCAAAAAAATACGTCTACAATAAGGAGCTAACCGAAATCCTTCAAGGAAGTGCCCCTGAAGAAAAATTCAATTCCTGGCTAACCAGAATCAGAAACCGACTGGAACGTGAACTCAGGGAGGTGGCCAACTTTGCGAAAGCGTTACCTCAGGTAAGCCGGGTAATGGCCAATGTACCCTGCTACATGATCTTCGATGACCATGAAATAACCGATGACTGGAACCTAACCCAGCGCTGGAAAAACCAGGTGTACTCTAAACCCTTGGGGCGAGATATCATCAGAAACGGCTTAATGGCTTACGCCGTCTTCCAGGACTGGGGAAATGTACCCGCTGAATACAAAGCCATTGAAGAAACGGGGGAAGATGCCTCCGCGCTAAGCGAGAGAACAAAGTTCCTTAGACTTGCAACGGAATACTGCGACCGGGTAGCCAAACAAACAGGGCTGCAAACCCTAAGGAGTGAGGTCATTGAACCCATGGAAGTTCTTTTAGGAATGGGAAGTGAAGCCTCCAAAGTGAAGTGGCACTATAACTTCCCTACGGGTCCGGTTCAAACCTATGTCCTCAACACCAGAACAAGCCGGGAATACGCCTCCTTGAACGCACCCCCTGGCTTAATTCCCGAAGACGAGCTCAAACTCCAGTTGCCTGAGACCCTGCCTGATCCCGAGGCTCCTTTTGTGATGGTGGTTTCTCCGGTTCCGGTGCTGGGGTTGGCCAGTTTTGAGGAACTCATCCAACCGGCCGCGGCCGCAGTGGTGGGTATAAAAGATACTTCGGGTCCTGAGGTGGGGATCGTTGCCGGAGAAATTGAATTTGATTTGGAATCCTGGGCGTTCAATGTGCCCGCTTTTGAGCGCCTGATTGAGCGGTTGAACACCTATAAAAAGGTCATTTTGTTGTCAGGTGACGTTCATTTTGGCTCCACCGCGGTGTTGGATTACTGGAAAGGAACAGACGCTACCCCCTCCAGCAGAATTCTGCAGCTAACCTCCAGCGCTACCAAAAACATCTGGATGGAAAATCTGGCTTTTTTCAAATCCGCCATCATCCAGAAAATCTTTACCGGAATTGGGGCAGATTTGGAAAAACTAGGCTGGAAAAGCAAAGTTTTATCCGTCACCGGGAACGTAAGCATCCGGAACAGGAATCGATTAAGGCAGGATAGAGCGGTAATCCCTACGGCGGGTTGGCAGCCCGGCGCGAATGTCAATGTAGAGCCCGACTACCGTTGGAGGCTACGGTTTTTAGCCGACGAAAGGGAAAGGCCTGACGAACATATCAAAACCGACATAGACGCAACAAACCAGGAGTCACTTAAAACCGGATACCAGAAAATTGTGCAGCGGCACCTGGATACCTTCACCAGCGGGGTTTCCAGAAGGCTTGTCTGGCCATCTAACGTGAGTAAAATCACCTTTGAGGCAGACGGCGATAGCTGGAAAGTCAACCATGAATTCCTATTCAAAAAAGGACACCGGGAGCCGGCAGAAAGAAAAGTCGGGGCGCACATCAAGCACATGGTTTCTTTAAAAGCCATTGGAGACGAGACCAAGAGACCTCAACTGGTATAATTTCTACGGCCATGGCTGAAGAGACGCAAGACAAAGACCTTTTCCAATCCATCCTCGGGACCGTAAAAGATATTCTCTCCCCCGGAATCAAGTTGTTGGAGGACCCAGCCTCCCGCACCGAATTCCTGAATAGCCTCGGGTTGCAGGACACCGGCCAAAGCCCCGAAGCAACTTCCACCGAAAGCCTGGACAGGTACATCGCGAAGGAAGAAAAAGAGGTAGATGCCATCCAATTAGCAGATGCCATGGCCAACCTGACCCACCTGATGCTGAGCCTGGAAGGCTTTTTCAGGGCTGCGGCCGCTTCAGAAGACGACCCCGAGTTTGCCGGTTCAGAAGCCTTGGATACGTTCACCAATATCCTGGTCATTGATTACATAAGAAGACGGAAACCTACGTTCCACAGCGTCATTCAATTGATCAGTGTTCTGGGGCGGCAAACGGCGGCGGAAGGAGGCTCCGTTAAGTTTGTCAAAGACATTCTCATCGGGTATTTCAAGCGGTTGGGCCAAGGGTTTGACAAGTTTGCCACCGAGGAAGATGCGAAAACCGTTTCAGATTGCATCTTTCTGCTGCTTGGCTCAGGCTTCTTTGTTCTGGATAAGCTGGTTTTGGAGAAATACGGGATTGAAAACGTGCAGATAGAATCCTGGTACGGGTTTGAGGGCGTGAAAACCTCTACTACGCCGGTGGCAGACAATATCACAGACCGTACCCTCAGTTATTCCATCACCATCATTCCGGCAGAAAAAGCAGAAACGACGCTCTACAATACCCTCACCTGGGTTCCCGGTGACCATGGCGGCCTTTCTCTGGTGGTGAACCAATCTGGGGATTTGGATTACAATCTTCCGGTAAGCGAGGGTAAATCCGTGACATTTGACGCTGCCGGAGAAGGAATCTTCCGGATTGGCAACCTGCCCGATAAAGGATTAGGAGGCAACAACAAGATAGGCGTTGAATTCAAGCATGAACGCAGCAAACCGTCCATGTGGTCTCTGTTCAACCAACCCGCGGTTAAAATCGGCTTTGGTACGTATGGTCTGGGCTTCAAGATTACCCCAGATGACTTTGTCCTGTATTTCAAATCAGAGATGCCTTTTTTCTTTGGAAGGGGCGGCCTCACCGGTTTCCCTTTTGACAAACTTCCCGAGAAAATAGAAGAGAAAATACCGCTCTCTTTTGGCTATTCACTTAAGCGCAACTTCTTTTTCGGGGATAGCAGCGCCGGCACACCTGCCAAAACAGGCACCACAACTTCGGCGCTTTCCAGGGAGGGCGCCGACGGCGGGGGAGCCGCTTCCAGTGGAGAGGGCGAGGACGGTTTAGTTGCCGGTTTGGCCAAAATGATCCTAAACGCTATTGACCTGCGGTTGCCTTTACATAAGAACCTTGGCAATGTCATGGGGCTGGAGGTGCTCAATGTAAAGACCGGGGTTCAGGGCAGTTTTGATAAAATGGTGCTGGAAACGTCACTGGACTTTTGGCTGAAATTCGGACCGGTGCTGACCTTGGCCGTGAGCCGCCTGGGAATAAACCTGGAAATGGAAAAACGAGCCGATAACGGCGGCCTTGCCGGCTATGACCTTTTTCCCAGCATCAAAATGCCCAACGGAGTAGGGGTCAAAGTCAACGCGGAGGTGATCAAAGGGGGCGGCTTCCTGTACATAGATGAGCCCCGGGGCGAGTACTTTGGGTCCCTGGAGTTACAGTTCAAGGAAATCTTCACCCTGAAAGCGGTAGGGTTGATCAACACCATCATGCCAGATGGCTCCAAAGGCTTTTCCATGATGGTGATCATCACCGCCGAGTTTTCTCCCCTGCAACTGGGTTTTGGTTTCACCTTATTAGGGGTGGGGGGCTTGTTAGGGCTTAACCGAACCGTACAGGTAGAGCCCCTCCGGTTAGGGCTCCGGACCAATGCCATCAAAAGTGTGCTGTTCCCTGAGGATGTGATTGGAAACGTACCCAGGATCATCAGCGACCTGAAACAGATTTTCCCCATTCGGGAAGGTCAGTTTTTAATTGGCCTGATGGCGAAGATAGGCTGGGGAACGCCCGCCCTCATTAAAATTGAACTAGGCCTTATGCTGGAGATACCAGATCCCAAGATTCTGATTTTGGGCGTCATCAGCACCAAACTCCCCACCGAAGAAGCGGCTCTGCTCAAACTCCAAGTTAATTTCCTGGGTGTAGTAGACTTCCAGAACCAGTTCATCTATTTCGAGGCCCAGCTTTTTGACTCCATGCTGGTTGGTTTTCCGCTGACGGGCAGTATGGCATTTGCTGTGGCCTGGGGAAATCAAAGCGTTTTTGCCATCAGCGTTGGTGGGTTCCACCCGGATTTCCGGGATTACCCCAACGTTCCAACGTTGCCTTCCGCCTTCCGGGATATGGCCCGGATTGGGCTTTCTTTGCTAAGTGGCAACAATCCGCGGCTTACCATAGAGTGCTATTTCGCCATCACTACCAACTCCCTGCAGTTTGGGGCTAAACTGGAGTTATTGGCTTACGGGCCCATGGGATTCAACCTGTACGGATTGCTAGCCTTCGATGCCATTTTCATTTTTGACCCATTCAGTTTCTCCATTGCCCTGGAGGCAACCCTGGCCATCCGGAAAAACTCCACTATTCTTCAAGGCATTCATTTCAAAGGGGTTCTCTCTGGGGCTACCCCTTGGCATGTGGAAGGAGAGGTAACCTATGGGCTGCTGTTCTTTGATATCACCATCGGCTTTGATGCCACCTGGGGAGACAGTCCTACTGAGATAGGTAAGTCCACCGAAGACCTGTTAGGTAAGGTGAAAAGTGAACTGAAGGACATCAGGAACTGGCGGGCTGAACTCCCCGAAACGCAGCACCAAGCAGTGTCGCACCGAAGTTTTGAGGAAGAGGAAAACCCTCCGCTGGTGCTGTATCCTTACGGTGAGTTGCGGTTCAGCCAGCGGGCCATTCCGCTTAATTACAAGATAGAACAGTATGGCAGTTTACTCCCGCTGAAAGAAGATCAATTTACCATTTCCAAAATTTTGATTGACCAGGAAGAGCAGGCCAAGGACACGGAGAAGGAGATGTTTGCACCGGGGCATTTCACCAAACTAAGTGAAAGCGAAAAGCTCTCGCGCAAGTCCTTTGAAATGCTGGACAGCGGGTTCAAACTCAAAGACAGCGGAAAACTGTTGACGGCCATTCCCCACCTGAATCCGGTAGTCATGGATTATGAGTTAAATTACACCCAGGATGATGACCGGGCACTTTTCGCCATCGGTGACCTTGCCTTCAAACATATGGTCAGACAATCGGCGGCGGCCAAATCTGACCTTGGTTGGCTTAAAACCAAAACCCGTCCGCTCAACAGCCCTGCCAAAGTGGAGGTGAACCCTGTTGGGTTTGCCATTGCCGATACATCTACCCTAACCGATATGGCAGGTGGATATAGGGCCAGCACCCTGGCAGAAGCCAAAGAGTATGTCAGTTCCCTTGTGAAGGGCAATCCTGCACTAGCTGATAAAATTCAGGTTGTAGAAAGTTTCGAACTCGCACTTTAAACTCCTTACCCCAGAAATTATGAGTTTCGGTAAATACCAGTTCCTTTCCTGGGCGCGCAGGGGGATCGCTAGGAATATAAAAGAAGTAGACACTTTGGGAACAACAGCCGGTACCAACGTGGAAAGGGCCGAAATCTCCATAAATGTACAGGTCAACGGAATGGAAGAGGACCCAGAGCTTACAAAGAATTTCCTGATGATTGGCCCTGGAGACGTGACCGGAATCCGGAACAGCATGATCATCCGGACGGAGCCTTTGCTGGGCATCTCTGACTATGAACCTAACCTGCTGCCCTACATTGAATTCTATGACGAAGACTTCCCCTGGAGATACACCCCCGCGTCACCGGCAGGAGCCAATAAGGATCATCTTAGACCCTGGTTGGCGTTGGTGGTTCTAAAAGAAGGAGAATTTGAGGATACTTCCAGAAGACAACCACTGCCCTCCATCAAAGTCCTGGACCAGACGAACCTTCCGCCTGCTGATCAGTTGCATTTATGGGCCCACATGCACTCTAACCTGGCTCATGAAGAAACCGCCTTTGAGACGTTCATAGATGACCTGGAGGAAGACGCCAAACGAGATCCTGACGGAGTGTACAGCAGAATTCTTTGTTCCCGAAAACTGGAGCCCAATGTACTTTACCATGCCTTTCTGGTTCCTAGTTACGAAACCGGTAGGCTGATAGGACTGGGCCAGCCAACAGCCGGAATTAAGGCCCAGCAGGTTTCCTGGCCCTCCAAAGACGGAGAACTTCCCATCTATTATCGGTGGCATTTCAGGACCGGCCAGAATTTTGATTTTGAATTCCTGGTAAAGCAACTGGAACCTCGTATCATGGATGAGCGGGTTGGTTTGCGGCCCATGGATTGCTCCAAACCTGGGTTTCCCCAAGCAGATAAAGAAGAAGAGGTTTCCCCACCTGTTCCCCAAATCATGATGCTGGAAGGAGCCATGAAAGCCCCCAATGCCAAATCAACCGATTTTCCTCCGCCAGACACTCCGCAGCCTTTCTTTGAAGAAGTAGAAAAACTGCTAAACCTGAACCTCTTTCAGCAGGAAAACCCTGATGAAGACCCCTACGTGTCCATTCCTTATTACGGGATGTACCACGCCATGAAAATGGACCCCGATTCTCCTGGCAAAAAAGCGATTCCTGAGGCAGACACCAATTCAGATGCCTGGTACAATGACCTGAACCGGGATCCCCGCACCCGAGTGCCCGCTGGTTTCGGGGCTAGGGTAGTGCAAGACAACCAGGAGAAATTCATGGACCGGGCCTGGAAGCAGTTGAACGAGGTGCTGGAGGCGAATAAGAAGATGCGTTTTTTCCAGTTCAACGCCACCGTTTCAAGGATCATGTACCGGAAAACAGTGGATAAAAGGACCTCTGAGGATCTTTTAAGCTTTGCCCAGCCACTTGCCGCCAGGATTTTAGCCGGGCCTCTTACCGTGAAACGGAACATTGAGCAAAGCCTTCTTCCCCAGGCGGTCTTTGAAGGAAGCTTCCGGCGTATCACCAGAAACAAAACCTCCCTAGCCAAAGGGCTTGGAACCGAGAGTTTCATCAAGGCCAATTCTACTTTGGTACAGCGAATGAATAAGGTGAACGGCCTTTCAACCGATGCAAAGCAAACCTACAAGGGAATTGAGGTTTTAAACGACCTTACCGTTTTTGAACCGCCCACCAACCTTGATTCTATGACCGTGTGGAGCAGGCAATCTAACCTTGAAGAAAACTATGCCTACAACATCTCCAACTACAAAGGAGGATTGCCCGAGGTAAAAAACTGGAAAGGCCCTTTCAGACCCATCATCATCAGAGATACCCTGGATGTTCCTATCACCCGACCTACCGGGGAAAATGAAGAGCCGTCTAATCCGAATATCTTAAGAACAGACAGAGACAGACCAACCAGAGGAAGACAGGCTAATCCGTTAAACATAGGAGGCGGGGCGAGAGGGGCGGCAGATAGAACCGTCAGGGTTGAAACTCCAGCCCGGGGAGGAGGGGCCGTTGGACCTATAAGAGGAGGAGGCGCGCCCATTCTGGCCACGTCTGTGGTCATTAACAAGTTAGATAAAGCCGCTTTTTCCAATGCTGTCACAAAGGCCTACCAGAGTACCAATATCAGATATCAGTTTCAGGAGACAAAAGTACAGGCTCCAATCCTGGAGGTGGCCACTTTGGAAAACCAGGTCAAAAACGCCCTGAATCCTGCCATGTCTTACAAGAAACTGAGAGATGCCCGAATCAGGTTTCCGGAAGGAATCATCAAAAAGCCGGAGGAGGAATTCATAGAGGCCATGGCGTACCCAGATATTCCAGAGGCTTCCTACAAGTATTTAGTAGATCTAGACAAGGAGTTCCTGCTTCCTAACCTGCACCTGATCCCCAACAACACCCTCTCACTTCTGAAAACGAACCAAAAGTTCATTGAAGCCTATCTCATGGGGCTGAACTACGAGATGGGAAGAGAATTGCTGTGGCGGGAGTACCCCACCGATATGCGGGGAAGTTACTTCCGGCAATTCTGGGATGTGAGCGGCTTTGTAACACCAGACACTACCCCCAAAGACGCAGACAGCCTGAAAGACATCAAACCCATCCATACCTGGCCGGCAGAAAGCTTGCTGGGCCGGCACAATGCCCGGGATGCGGAAGGAGATGCCGAACAGCTGGTCTTTGTCATCCGAGGGGATTTGTTGAAGAAATTCCCTAATACGGTTATCTACGCGCAGAAAGCCTTCACCAAGGAGGAGAAGAAAATCATCCACACCGAACTCACCCCGGATGCCTACAAGAAAGAAGTGAAGTTTCCCTTGTACCAGGCCGAGATTGGACCGGATATCAAACTACTCGGTTTTGATTTGACCATTGAGGAAGCCGCAGGACTGGAACCTACCACCGACTTCTCCGATAATCATGGTTGGTTCTTTATTCTGGCCGAAGTACCGGGTGAGCCTCGGTTTGGCATGGATGTCACCTATGAACCCAATAAACCAGGAGAATTCACCTGGAACGACCTTTCCTGGGAGAATTTTGGGGATCAGGAAATTAAGTTCCTAAGCCCGGATGTGGTTCCCGGTAATACTGGAAAACCTGGCGGGAACTTCTCGGCCCCCAATGACCCTAAAACCGGAACCTGGGGCAAAAGCTCCGCAGATATGGCTTCAATTCTATTTCAAAAGCCGGTGATGGTAGCCATTCATGCTACTGAAATGCTGGACGTAGAAGTTCCGGAGGTGGTAGACAAATCCAAGTTTATGACCCTCCTGGAACATATCCATTTTTCCATGAATCGCTAATTCCAGACTATGGCTACCATTGACGAAAACCTTCAGCACATTGCCAACGCCCGGAAAGAGCTGGACCTGGCCTCCAGCCAGTTGTACCTGGACAAATCGTTTCTGCAAAAAACAGAGAACCCCACCACGCTTGCCTCCATCCAGGAACAGTTAAAGGCTTCTAACGAAGCTTATCAAAATGCGAAAACCAACCTCCAAGGTGCCATTAAAACATTGTATGATGAGAATGAATACAAACTGGTGGCCGCCGAAATGGAGGGCGGAGTTCCGGTGCTGTTTTTACCAATCCGGATCGAAACCAGGTTTGTGACCGTTCCCACCGGGGCCTTGGAGCTTTGGGTAAGGATCTACCCAGATGACATCCATATCCACACCCATGAACCTTTGCTGACGGACAATGAGGTAACCGCGGGAAGGCAGTACTGGAAGAGCTTGGTGAAGGCCAACCGCGAGGGCGGAGAGAAACGCGAGGAACTGAAAAAAGAGGCGTGGGGAACGTTTTCAAAGCCAGTGGGCACCCAACGCGCGATTTGGATTGCAAAGCAGACCCAACCCTTGAACTGGTCCCCTGACCTGGCGGGAGAAGAGACAGAGGTGCAGTTCAGAAAAATAGACCAGACCAAAACCCATGCCTGGACTATGGCGCCCCGTACCCAACTCTTACCGGATAAATTTGTCGTTCACCTCCTCAATGGTGATGAAGTAGTGGATTCCTTTGTAGGAGCAGTAGTCCCGGACACGGTTTTCCTCGGCCCTGATCCTTTCCTTGCCGAAAATGCCTTTAAGAAAACGGGGAATGCCATTGAACTGGATCAGAGCTTTGCATGGCTGGCAGATTTTGACAAAGCGGTGGAGCAAGGACTGGGCCTCAAGATTCCGGTGAAGCCTGAGCACTTCCGGCGCGGGAAGATAGAGCGCATCCTCGTGATGGGGCTGCTTTCCTCCTCAAAACCGCAGGACAGCCAGGAAATGCTGGAAGGGTTACTTGAAAACCACCTGTACTCCAGAAAAGGATTCAGTATCCTGCCGCAAGGAAGCGCCACCAACAACACCCAAGCCCGCGGATCGGCTTACACCAAGAATGAGAATTACCTGCCCAAAGGGTATTACGCTGGCCCGGAACAAGAAGGGAACAACCAAGCGGAGAATACGGATGCAACTCAGCTAGCAAAAGCTTTGGGCCTTAATTCCTCTTTTTTCCAGGAGGTTAACCATGCCTCGGAGCGGGAGTGGTTTGAAGCGACCGCCATGAACAAAGCCCTGTACTCGGCCACCATCGGGTACTTTATGGAAGTGCTTGCCTCACCTGTTTTAACCAAGCGTGAGCAGACCCTGTTGCGGTATTTCTTTACGGGCCATGTGACAGCAGCCGGTTCCCTGCCTGCTTTTAGGGTTGGAGACCAGCCGTATTCCATGCTGCTGACAAGTGATTTCACAGCTTGGCAGGAAAACCCGAATGAGGTTTTTGACCAGGGTTTAGTAAGCGTTTTAAAGAAACTACAGCAAAAATGGAATGCCATTACTGCCTCCAGCGTAGCGCACGTGGGCAGAGGAGGAGACCCTTCAGAGACCATACTGGAGATCCTGGGGCTGGACGCCGGTTCCGTGACTTTCAGCCAACGGTTGGGCCATTTGCCAGACCTTGTTCTATCCTCGTTCAACGGGATCAGATTTGAGGAAGCAATTAAAGCCAAGCAAAATGTCACCGCGGCTTTCCTTCATACCTTGGGGCATGTGAAGTCTGATGGAGAGAATGATTCCATGATTACCTTCCTTAACTTCTATAAATACCTGAACTCCATTCCCTATGAAAAATTGGTGGACGGCATTCTTCCCGCAGCCGACCGTTATCTGGACAAAATCGGGGACGGAAATGTAAACTTCATTGGATGGCTGGCCCAAGCCAAAAAGGTAAATGACCTCTACGTACATAACCTGGGAACGCGCCCTCCTAATAGTATCCTTTACCTGATGCTTCGGCACGCAATTTTGCAGGAACTACAAACCGCCACCGAGGATTACTTCCATAAAGCGGATATTCCCGTAAGAAAGGCTGCCTTTGAGAAAAGCTTGTTCAACTTCAGTACCGAGTACAAGGACATCACCAGTTGGGAAGTATTGCAGGGAACCCCATCCATCATTGCCCCAGACAAACTGCAGGTAGCCTTCCCTATTGGAGACTATTTACTGGAGCCGGGGAACAGAGCCGTAGAGGGCAGAATAGTCAACGAGATGCAGGAGGCCATGAAGTTGCTAGCCCAACTTCCCACCTTAAAATTACATAAACACCTCGCAGACCATCTAGACCTGTGCACGTACCGCTTAGATGCCTGGGTGACCGGCCTGTTCCATAAACGGCTGCAAAACAACAGGGCAGTAGCACCTGATGGCATTTACATAGGCGCCTACGGGTGGGTGGAGAACCTGCGGGTAGCAGAGAAAAACGCGGTTGAAGTGCCCGAAGCCCTAAAACCTACCGGAGGCGAACCGGTCTACCATGTTCCCTCCAACGCCGGGTTCGTGCAGACGCCGTCCCTCAACCATGCTACCGCGGCCGGGCTGTTGCTGGCCGGTTACCAGAACCACGCCACTAAAACTGATCCGGGTAATTTTGCCATCAACCTCTCGTCTGAACGGGTCAGAAGGGCAATTTTCGTGTATGAGGGCATTCAGAATAACCAATCACTGGAGACTTTGCTGGGTTACCAGTTTGAACGCGCCCTGCATGACGTGACCAGCTTAAACCCCGCTGACAACCTCAACCAATACATCCTGTCGCTTCGGGAGGCATTCCCCATCAACCATGCCTCCATTCCGCAACAAGGCACTGAGGCCCAGGAGACGGTTCCGGCTTATTCTGTGGTAAACGGGCTTAAAATAGTCTTGGCCAAGGAGGCGCAAATTGCCGCTGTGGTCACCCACTCAGGTCACCTTGCTCTGGTGCTCAAAGAGAAGAACAGGCTGGAAGATACCCTGGATGCCCTGAATGACCTCATGGTCTCAGAAACCGCCTACCAAGCCACCCAAGGTAAAACAGACCGAACCGCAGCCTTGCTCAATGCCGTGAAAAATGCGGAGATGCCTCCTGAACTTGAATTCCATAAAACACCCCGCACCACCCATCTTTCCTTTACCAACCGGGTCACCATGCATTTCGATTCTGGAGTTTCTGCCTCTGGTGGCGGAAAATGGCCCGAGAACCCAAGTCAGCGTTCTACTATGGAGCCGGGGCTAAACCATTGGTTAGGCACCATGATAGGAAATCCCACTCAAATTATAGCAACTGCCTCCCTGGTAGACGAGGAAGGGGTGGTTTCCAAGACAGAAAGCATTTCCTTGGCGGCTCTTGGACTGCAACCCATTGATTTGGTTTATGCCGTAGGAACAGATTTACAGACAGGGGCCAGGGAACTGGAAGCCAGGATTGAACAGGTATACCTCAACAACACTCCGGTACCGGAAAAAAGCAGGTTGAAAATCAGTTTTGAGCCCGAAACCGCCTCCGGTAAAAGAACCTTTGCCCAAGCCATTCCTTTGATCAGATCCTTACGGGTTCTGCTCACCAGCGCAAGGGCGGCCAGTGCAAAGGATTTCTCCCCGCGTAGCAAAACCGAAATCAAGGACCCAGCTTTGCTGTATGGATGGGAGGTAGCAGATCTGAAGGCCAGGGTAAGCGTCAGTCTCGAAAGCCTTACTCAGGTGCTGAAAACAATCAATGAAACAGCGCCGGATGAAAACGCTGAATCAGGAGCGCAGGCAGCAACTTTCCAGAAGGTTTTTGACCTGTTTTACGAAAAAGGGGCGGAAAGAGGCATCCTGGAAAAACTCACCGTTTCGGAGACCGGTAGCCGGCAACTGAAACAACTCCTGTCACAGGCTTCTTTGTACGGCATCAAAACAACGTTTGTAGAAAATTCCGGCTACACCCCTGAAGCCCGCCAGGTGGATTTGTTGACCGCTGCGGCCGGGGTTTGGAAGAGCATGGATCAGAAGCTTAAAACCGCCAAGGATAAAATCACCAAGGCAGACGCCGAGACGAACCCCAACACCCAGGTCACCAGGTTAACGGAAGCGGCAAAAGCACTTTTGGGCGATGACTTCCTGGTGATTCCCCGTTTCAGGTACCTGAATCCAGCTGATGTATCCGAAGTACTGAGCGACGGGGGAGATCAGCTCCTGCGCCACATCAATACCCTACACGGCACCACAAACGAACTTTCCGTGGAGACCTGGTTAGAATCAGTGGCGGCCGTACGGCAGAACATGAAGCACCTGGAGCATGTGCGAATGCTGTCAGAAGCCCAGGCAGAGTCCGACACCCTTTTTACGGCAGCCCAGTTCCCACCCTTGGAAGTCAACAGCTGGCTGGCAGTGGAGTTTCCGGAAATCAATGAGAAAACCGGCGAGAAGTTCGACATCATGGATGATACCATTGCCATGGCCATTCACGGAACCAAAGCCCTGAAGGTAGAAGAACTACAGTCGGCCCTGCTGATTGATGAATGGACCGAGGCAATTCCCAACGAAAAGGAGATCTCCGGCATCGCCTTCAACTATGACCAGCCCAACGCCTCGGCCCCCAATGCCTTGTTGCTAGCCGTAGAACCCACCGGAGCTCCCAAATGGAACTGGGATGTGTTACTAGGCATCTTGAACGATACGCTTTCCCGGGCCAAAACCCGCGCGGTGGAGCCTTCTCAGCTGATGGATGATCCCGGCATGGAAAACCTGTTGCCTATGACCGTGGCCCGCTTTGACGTGAAAGAAGCGAATGTTTCCCTGGATTACCTCACCTCCAACGACCACTTCCTGGAGTACATCGGGCAACAGAATTTTGAACTCTACCGGGCTTTCAGGCCCTGATTTCTGCAGCTTTCCACCTATAAAGTAACGTACCATGCCATCTCCTTTAGTCCCCATTTCTAAAGTGAAATTAGAGGCGGAGAAGTTTCTCTTCCCCCTGATCAGTAATTACAACCGGTTGGAAGGAAGTCCCCGCTCCAAGGATTTCGGACACAGCCTCCGCATGGAAATGAGAGACCCCCTCTGGACCCTTTGCCGGCAGTGGCAGTTTGGCGAGTTCCAGGCTGAGGATGCCGGCACTCCGTTTCAGGCCTCTATTTTAGGAAAGCACACCAAACCGAAGGACATCGTCCTTAAGAGCGGGGAGCGGATTCCCTATGATCACAAATTCCCCTTGGAAACCTTGATTGAGCAGGAGAGTTTGCCCCCCACCATGTTTCTGAAGGCCCAAATGGGAAGGCACCTTTTGATGCTTCTGAAATCCAAAAAACTGAAGAAGTACCAGGCCCTGATGCTGGAAAAATATCCTTTGGAAGGGGAGGCACTGCTGGATGATGAAGAAGGAAGGTTTTTCACCAAAGGAATTCAAGGCCTGCTACCCGACGGCTTTAAAATCCACCAGGACATAAAGAAGGGTACTTTTCCGGACTGGATTTCCGGTGAGGCCCAAATTGAGGAAGCCCACCGTCCTGCGTTCCTGGAGGTAGCCGATGCGTTCACCAAATGGTTTGCGACGTTGTACCAGCAACCTGCCAAGAACCAGTCTGCCTGGGTACCGGAACACCTGGAGTACAGTTTCTCCCTGGAAAGCAATCACCAGGAAAACGGCATACGGCTGGTCGCTGACCAGTACTGCTCGGGCCACCTGGACTGGAAAGACTTCGATCAGGAATTAATCCAGAGCAACAGAAACCGGGAGGAACCCACCACCGGCGAGGACGTTTTACAGACGTTTATCCCAAATCCGCTTAAATTCAGCGGCATGCCGCACCCCCGCTTGTGGCAGATGGAAGACCAAGCCACCGACTTCGGGAAGATTGAAGCGTCGCCTACTGCATTGCTCAACTTGCTCCTGGCCGAGTACGGGTTAACCTATTCCAATGACTGGTTTATTCTTCCCTATGAACTGGACATTAACACCATCTGCCAGATAGAAGGCATTGTGGTGAAAGATGTTTTTGGCCAGTATATGCATGTGGCGCCCTCCATCAAAGACCCCGAGATGAACTGGCAGGAATTTGCCGTTTTCCACCAGACCGAAAGGCAGAACTCCACCCAAAACGAGAGCGTCTTTTACATGGCTCCATCGGTGGGAAAATTGCTGGAAGGCGAGGATCTGGAGAAAGTAAACTTCATCAGGGATGAGATGTCCAACATGGTGTGGGCCATTGAGCAGGTGGTATCCTCAGAGGCTGGTTCCGGAAGGATGCTGAAGCGGCATGTGCCGGATTTGGCCGAGTTCACCCCCTTTGAAACCGAAGCCCAGATCAGGTATGTACTGGGCAACACCGTGCCCGATAACTGGATCCCTTTCATACCCGTGCAGAAAGAAACGGCCGCAGGCGAAGTGGCACGGGAGATTAGGCTACAGCGAGCTCGAATGCCCCAGGGCACCCGACCTATCAGTCGGATCGTGTCAGAAACGAAACCGGTTTTCTTTATTGAGGAAGAAGAAATTCCCCGGGCAGGAGTGATCATCAGGAGGAACTTTCAGCGTACCCGCTGGCTCAATGGCAAAACGTATCTATGGGTAGGCAGGCGCAAGCAGGCGGGTAGAGGAGAAGGAATCGCCAATCTGATGTTTGATCAGATTATACCTATTAAGCGCGAGAATGGTCAGTCTTAATTTATTCAAGAAAACAGGAACGTTGCTTTAGACCTCATTTCTGAAAAACCCCTTTAAAACGGAAGAGCCTTGTTGGCGGGGAAGTACACCAACCTCTAACCTATGGAACTGAACCAGACCGATATCGCCAACTATGCTTCTGATCGTTATACGGCCTCTTTAAAGGAAATTGAGCGGATAAAGAACGGAATTTACCATAACCGGAAAGGGCAGGTATCGTTGGTAGACATCCAGGTACCGGAGGAGGCCCACCGCCTTTCTAAACGGATTCAACGGGAAGGAGTACCTCTTGACCTAGCCCTGGAGCGGATCAATGGGGTGCCTAATTTTCAGGACGTGTTTATCCTCAGGAAGATCGTGAACCTCGCTGACTCGGTTTGCCGGATCATAATCAAGAGTCCTTTCGGAGCCTCGGGATACGGAACCGGTTTCTTGATCACGCCCAACCTCATCATTACCAACAACCATGTGCTGCCCGATGCAGAAATTGCCCGAAAATCATTAATCCAGTTCCGGTATGAATTAGGGGCCACCCAGGCTTCAGACCCGGTCACTTTCGCCCTTCGGCCAGACATTTTTTACCTGACCTCTCCCATCCAGAAAAAAGCGGAGGTCCCCAACAGCGGACTGGATTTTACCATTGTGGCGGTAGCCGATACCTCTGAAGACAATATTCCTCTCTCGTCTTTCACTCCTGCGCGGTTAGATGGGGCCACCGGAAAAATCATAGAAGGAGAAAACTGCATTGTGGTCCAGCACCCCGGCGGAGACTACAAGAAAGTGGTTTTGAAAGACATCCGGATGCTTACCCTCACCGATAATTTCCTCATCTACGAGTCAGATACCTTGCCCGGGTCTTCAGGAGGCATGGTAGTGGGACTGGGAACCGGTGAAATAGTGGCCTTGCACCACAGCGGCGTTCCCCGAAGAAACAACCAGGGCCAATGGCTCCGCAAGAACGGCACCCTGGTAGAACCCGGCGACCCAGACGATGTCATTGATTGGCTCGGGAACGAAGGCGTGCGGGTCAGCAGCATCATACAGGCCGTCCGGAACATGGAACTGCCCAAATCCATGGAAAAGTACCGGCACCAGATTCTGGAAAGCCAGCCCTCTGCGCCAACTGAAGTTCAATCTCATTCTTCCACTCCAACTCCAACATCCATGACAACCCCTTTACCAGAGAAAGAACTGCCTGGCAGCCTGCAACAATTTGAGGTGGAGCTTTCGGCCATTGAAGCCTTGCAGGACGATTGGAAGCAAAATGCCAATACCTTGGTGCCAGAACTCAGCCGCAGTGAACCTATTTTCCCCTACGCCTCAGATGCAGACCAACGGCGCTTTTTCTACCTCAGCGTAAAGTCAGACAAGACAGCCTGGGAGATGGCGGCGGCTCTGGAGGCCATGCCCCACATTGATGCCTGTACCCCAGACCTGCCCGTTTATTCAGACCTGGCAACTTCTTCCACAAACCCTAGCGGGATGCCGCAGGGCCAGGAATCTATTTTAGACTTTGTCTACACAGATGGTTCCGCCAAGTGGAACGAGCACGAGTTTCTGGAGCAGTGGAAAAATGCGCAGTGGGCGAAAGAACAAATTGCCGCCAATGATTTGGAGGGGGTAAGAAGGTGGAACTGGCGAGCCGTAAATTTTAATGGAATTGCCCAGGAAGATGGCCGCTGGAGCGCCGTTAAAAAGAACATCCAAAATATAAAGCTGGTACAACTAGACACTGGATACTCTACCCACTCAAAGGTCAAAGAGTCTTATGACTTACAGTGGGACATGGACTTCGTGGACCATGACTCCGATGCCCGCGATGAGCAAGCCAAATGGGGATTCAAGATGCCCAGCCACGGTACCCGCACGGCCAGTCTGGTAGTAGGCGGAAGGATTAAGCCAGAGTATGAGTATGACGGAAACCCCGGTATTCTGCATGACACAGACAAACCCTTGGTGAAGCTCATTCCGTACCGGGTGGCCAAAAGCGTACTGTTGCTGGGTCGGGCCAAAGACATTGTAGATGCGGTAACCCACGCCGTGAATAACGGTGCCGATGTTATATTCATGTGTATGGGCAGTTACCCGCGGCCCATGATGGGGAAAGTGGCCCAGATAGCCTATGAAAGTGGGGTGATTTGGGTGTGTGCCGCCGGAAATGAGGTAGAAGTAGTGGTAGCCCCGGCCATTTACCCAGGCACCATCGCGGTTGCCGCCACCAACCCTGATGAGAAACCCTGGGTTGGTACCAGCTACGGCGAGGCCGTTGACATTGCCGCCCCAGGTGAATCGGTGTACGTGCCGTTCCTGGACAAAGACGGGCAGGAAATCATGGCCTACGGTGATGGTACCAGTTACGCCACCCCGCACGTTGCATCTGCGGCTACCCTCTGGAAAGCGCTTCACGTTGAAAAGTTAAGGGCATTGTATCCTCAGAAATGGCAGGTAGTAGAAGCGTTTCGGTACTGTTTACGGAAAAGCGCCCGTAAACCAGCCAGCTGGAAAGTGAAGATGTATTCTATGTACGGGGCCGGTATTCTGGATATTGAGGCCCTTCTACAGGTAGAGCTGCCTCAACCTAAAGAATTAATCAATGCCTACCAAGGCAAGAACGTACCCGCCAAGGCAGACCTAGGCGTGCGCGAAGCCATTCATTTCTTTTGGAATACCTTGAAACGGAAGTCCATGCCTGGCCATCATGAAACAATGGAGTTTGCCAACCTGACCGGCCGGGGCAAAACTGCCTATAATGCTCTCCTTAAAAGCCAGTATAACGGGATGCTGGAGTCAACCGCTTCCGCCAGCAGCCTGAAGAGCAAACAGATTCTTAACGACTACTTTGAGAGTTTCAGACGCTAACAACCCTTGCAGCCATGGCCCAGACTTCTTACTTCGACTTTCATTTTCACCCGGTTTTTAAGCAGTTCATAACCCGCTATGAAGAAAATTACCCATCTGGCCGGGCGGCAGTAGAACTCACCAAACCCATGGACCTGAAAAATGACCTCATGGATGTGGTGGATGAAGAGGTCCTGCATATCCTGGAAAGTCAGTGTTCGCTGGAGCAGATGACCAAGGGGGGGGTACGTCTGGGCATTGCCAATGTGGTGGCCATGGAGCACGGTATTGCTGATAGTGAGGGATTTATAGCAAAACTACTGCGGTCTAGCTGGACCCGGCCCATGGACCAGCGGTACCTGAAGAACATCCGGTTAGGCGAGGTGTCTTACTACCGGATGTTCATCAAGGAATTGGATTTGTACCGAAGCCTAGCCAAAGTGCCCTACATCCAGTTTCTGACCCGCAAAAGCCCGACGCAGATTGATGAATCCAAGTTCTTCATCGCCCTGGGCATGGAAGGCGGGCATAACCTGTCGCGCCTCAAAGTAGCCAAGCCCAACCTCTATGACACCCAACCCATCAACGGCAACGGTTCCCTGGGCGCCATTTATGATGATTTCTGCAAACCAGATACTGCCACCGTCACCTCCAGTCTACAAAGGCTGCAGCAGGCGCTCTGGGAGGAGGGCATGGACCTTTTCTACATCACGCTCACCCACCTGTCGCACATCATAGAACAACCTTTGGCTACCCACGCCTTCGGGATGAAGATGCTGAAACACGGCGCTTTCTACCCGGTGGGCAACGGCATCACGCCCTTAGGCAAAGAGGTCATTGATGCCGCCTATACCATGGTGGTAGGAGGTAAGCCAACCCCTATCCTGATAGACATCAAGCACATGGGCCTGAAATCCAGGCAGGACTTTTATGCCTACAGAAAACAGAATCCCCAAAACGAAAACATTCCCATCATCGCTTCCCATGTAGGCGTTACGGGTTATTCTCTGCCTGAGTGGGTGGACAGCATGACGGAAACTGCAGCGTTTAACCAGTCTGGCATTAGGGCCGTTGAAGTGATGACCCGGCGCAGAAAAGCGGGTGATTGGGGCTCTGGGCTGAACAGTGAGTTCACGTTCAATCCTTGGAGCATTAACCTCATGGACGAAGACATTATTGAAGTGCTGCGGTCTGGCGGACTCATAGGAGTATCTCTGGACGTTCGAATTTTGGGCTTCCAGGCGAAGATTGGCATGAGTTCCAAAGAGCAGTCAGAATACCTGTCGGTGCCCGATTTCAAGACATTTTTCCCGGACGTGCAGGTAAGGGGATTGTCTCCTGAACCGCTGGAGGGCATGGAGACTATGGAGTCCTGGCTGGTGCCCACCAAAGAAGAACGCCACCCGCTGAGTTTGTGCTTCAACCTGCTGCACATTGTCTCAGTAGCAAAAAGCAACAAAGAAGAGATTAGCCCCAAGATGACCGACCCTTGGCAACACATCTGCATCGGTAGTGATTTTGACGGGCTCATAGACCCGGTGAAAATCTGCCGGGATGCCTCAAAAATGCCTGACTTAGAAAAAGTACTCCTAAAATGGCTCCCTATCGCCGAGAAAGCTTACCGCAATGAAAACGGAGGTCCTTCGCTGCTGCCTTCTACCAGCCGGAGCGAGATTGATGACGACAAGGTAAAACAGGTAGTACGGCAGATTATGTTTGAGAACGGGAAGGCCTTTGTTCAGGATTGGGTAAACGGCACCTTCCATTTATAGGCTAATTTTCTAAAAACACCTTTAAAACATACGGCCATGTTTGAGTTTAGAGAAGAGCATCTGGTGCGACTTTTTGAGCAGAACAGTATAGAGGTGCCCCTGAAGGGAATGGTGTTCTTCGGTTTGCGGGGGTGCTTACCCATAGACCTGGATGATTATTCGTTCAGTAACAAGCACCTGCTTCAGGTCACCAACCTCAATTACATCAATCCCCGATGTACGCTGGGTCAATGGGTGCCGGGCAAAGGAATTGCGGTTTTCCCGGGAAGTACCGTGCCCAGCCAGGCGTTTGTCTCCAAGGCGAGGGCCCGGAACGGAGTAGGGGCCAATCAGCTGTTAACCGGCTTTTACAACGATTACCGCAAAGGCGTGCACCATGCCGGAAGCAAGTCGGGGCACGAGGCGTTCAGGCAGGTAAACAAACTTCCCATCCGGCGCACCACCGATGATCTGGATTTCGACGTCAACGACCGGGTAGAATTTATGTGCCCCTTCGATAACCTGCATAGTGCCTGGAGTATGGGCGTGAGCGACGGTTATTCCAGTGCCGGTTGTCAGGTGGTGGTGGGTTACCCAAAATGCAAGAGCAGGAAAAACCTGCCTAGTACCGGTGCCTGGAAGGTTTTCCAGGCAAATGCCTACGCGCTTGAACAGAACAGTTTTCCTTACCTTTTGCTGGAAGGGCGCGATGCCCAAAAAGTAGCCCTTAATGAATCTAAATCTTTGACCATGCGCCTCCGGTATGGCTCAAAAGGAGAGGTGGTACTCAAACTCCAGGAAAAGCTGCGCGAGAAGAAATTCTATGAAGGCAATCTTGATAAGGACTTCGGGCCCAGAACCTTGATGGCAGTTCTCAATTTTCAAGCCACCAATTTCGGGTTGGAAGGCAGCGACGGAATAGTTGGACCTAATACCGCCGATGCCCTTAACCTTACACTTCCTTCCATTAAGCTACATGAACCAGCTTTGGAGTTGATAAGCGAACCAACCGCCCATATCTTTTCTGAACTGCATAATCCGGTGCAATAGAAGGACGAGACAAGTAGCGCATTTAAAGCCATTTTACTGAAAAACCTTTAAAAACAGATAGAAGCAGTATTTCGCCAGCATTTACCATTTATTTATTGGTTCTTTTTATAAAAGTAACGGTAAAACTCCACCAATAGAATATAAAAATAAGGCTCTTATATGGGAAATTCATAAGGTGAATGTCCGTGAGGACCCGCAATCATTTTCTAAAATTATAAATGGTTTTAACCCTTATTCTAAATACTTAACATCTTACTTCCTCTCACGAAAATTACCGGGTGTTTACCTGAACGTTTTGTGACCAATGCTACCTTAAAGTCTGGAATTCTTCTGCCAGCTTCTTTGATGTCTATTCCTACTTCCTTAGCATAATACCAGCAATCTTCAGCCATGGATGCTATATTGGATTTAACTTCAAGGGCGGTGTCAATTATAGAGTTGATGCAGGACGTGGTGCGTTCAACTGAGAAGGGCAGGTCAGAAAGGAAGTCAGTTTCTGTGGTGTTTCTGGAAAAAGACTTCGAAACTATCCTCCAACACCTGGAAGGGGTAAAAACGGAAGAGCGGTATCTGAAGCGGACTCAAGAACTCATGTGGCTGAAGGAGAAAAGCCGGAATTCAGAAGAAGTCTGTGCAGATAAATTCATCTCCGTCTCTGCCGCTTTGTTGAAATGGCTTCAAGAAAAGGGACCGCTTCTGGGGCCGAAGCTGTCATATGAAATAATTCCGGGAACTTCGTCCATTCATAAGAAAGAGGCAGAAAGTAAGCCCAGAACTCAACTGGACTCCTATCCCGCACCCCAGCATTGGCGAGTAGCCATCCGGCATCTGCTTTATACCACTCCGGGTTCCCGTCGTTCACTGGTGGAGGCACTGGGATATATGCCGGTGCAGGTTGTTTTGGCATTGGGAGGAGGAGAGTACGATGCTATCAAACAGCGAGAGCTTCAAGATAAAATGGCTTCAAACGAACAGGCCAAACTCCTGCTCGAAGATGACCAAGCCCTGGTCCAAAAATTACTAGAGCAGAAAGTTCCTTTGCCTTTTGAGACTGTCTACCGGGAAGAATTGCAGGAAATCCACCAAAGCCGAAACTTACGGGAACAACCTCCAACCGTAAAAAGGGGAGGCCCGCTGAAGCAGGCGGCAGACATGAGGTTGCGGGCGCTCGCCTTTTCAGGCGGGGGAATTCGGTCGGCCACGTTCAACCTGGGCATTCTGCAGGGGCTGGCCAAAGCCGGGTTACTGACCCAGTTTGATTACCTTTCAACGGTTTCCGGGGGCGGATATATCGGGTCTTGGTTTTCGGCCTGGATTGAAAGAGAAGGCTCTATTCAGAAAGTCCAGGATAGATTGAACCCTGAAAAATCGGCTGACCCCATGGGAGAGGAGGTAAGGCCCATCCGTTGGCTCCGCATGTTCAGCAACTATCTTGCTCCCAACAATAGCATCATGTCTGCTGACTCCTGGACCGTGGGCTTGACCTGGCTAAGAAATACCTTACTGAACCAGGTTGTCATTATGCTGTTACTCTGTACCGTTCTGGTGGCAGGGCTTTGTCTTTGCCTGCTGTGGCAGCAACTCTGGCCCGAAGGCACCACTCGGCAATCGGTGCTCTGGGTAACGAGCGGTTTTATTCTGGCCGGGGCTGTTTTGGCTGGTTGGGGCATGCATTCCTACACCAAAAACCTGCCACCACCTAGCTTAATCGAAGAAAAGAAAACGTACCTAATAACCGGAGGATTGCTGGTCACAGGTCTGCTAACGGCTTTCATGGTAAGCAGCTGGTTCTTCTCCAATGGTATTCTGGCTGATGAAAATACTTCCGTTTCAATACTGGATAGGTTCTACCTGCTTCTGCCAGTCGCGTACGTTGGCTCCGCAGGCCTTTTGCTGGTGGCAGGGTTGGGCCGCTATGATGCCTGCCTGCCTAAACGATCCCGCCTATATCAAGCCTGGGCCATCTTCCTTCTGATGGTGTTCTCCGTGGTGGCTGCCTTTGCCGGAACCATGTTACTGGCACTGGGTTGGCATGCCCTGCATTCTTTAGTCATTTTATCAAAGGATGCACCTTCCTGGCGCGAAAACACCGGGTCCTTTACTTTTGAAGAGCTAATCAGTTCAAAGGAGTTTTTGGGGAACCTGGCTTTTATCATAGGTACTCCGCTTGTTTTGGAGGTGCTGAGCTTTACGGTGGTAATCAGGATGGCCCTCTTAGGCAAGTTTTTTCCAGATGATAGACGAGAGTGGTGGGGGCGTATGGGGGCCGATGTTCACCGCGGCATTATGGGGTGGATTCTACTATCAACCGTTTGCCTTTTAGGGGGCAGACTCATTCAGGTAGGCCAAGACTATATACTGCCCTTAGCAGGAAGCTGGGTAGCCCTCATAGGAATAGCTGTTAGGTTCGCCTTTGGGTCTGCTACGCCAGTTGAACAGTCCTCCTCAGCAACAACTTCTAAATGGAAGGATTTGTTGGTGCGGGTTGCGCCTTACCTCTTTATTGTAGGCATGTTGATTATTGCCTCAGAAGTTATCGGAAACATAGTACGTCACGTGGGCATACAGGGAAGTTCACTTTTTAAAGCATTTGGTTTATTACTTGTTTTGGCCGCCCTCACCAGCCTTCTGGCCTGGAGAGTAGGGGTGAACGAATTTTCTATGCACCACTTTTATAGGAACCGCCTGATGAGGGGATACCTTGCTGCATCGCGCCGGCGCACAGAACGGGAAGCCAGCGTCAATCATTTTACCGGTTTTGATAGTAAAGATGACCTTAAACTTGCCAAATTAAGAACGAAGTTCGGCTACCCAGGACCCTTGCTGATAATCAACACCACCTTAAATGCCACCGAAGCCACAGAACTGGACCGCCAGGACCGCCAAGCCGAATCTTTTGTGTTTACGCCCTTGTACTGTGGGTTTGATTTCTGCCGGCTTAGACCTTCCATCAGTTCTGCGGGAAAATCCTTTGAGTACGGTTTCAGGCCTACAGAACAGTATGCGTATCCTAATGGAAAAAAATTGGGCGGACCCGGCATTGGAACCACCATGGCCATTTCTGGCGCGGCGGCAAACCCGAACCAGGGTTACCATTCCTCTCCAACGGCTGCATTCCTGATGACCGTATTCAATGCCCGCTTGGGCTGGTGGATGGGCAATCCACGGCGCAGCGACTGGCAACGGTCTGACCCTAGGTTCGGTTTGGGTTACCTTATTTATGACCTCTTAGGCAAAACCGATACCCGGCGTGATTATGTGTGCCTTTCTGATGGTGGTCATTTTGACAACATGGGCTTATATGAACTTGTCCGTCGGAGAACCCGCCTGATTGTTTTAGGAGACGGAGAACAGGATGACCGCTTCACCTGCGATGGCCTCGCCAACGCCATCCGGAGGTGCCGTATAGATTTTGGGGTTGATATAGAAATTGACGTAACGCCCATCACCACCCGAAACAAAGAAACTTCTTATTCGGCCCAACATTTCGCTATCGGGAACATCTGGTATCCGGAAGACTCCATTGGTAGACCCTCAGGTAAGTTGATCTACCTAAAGTCTTCTATAACCGGCGACGAAGCAGTAGATGTTCGGGAATACAGCCTGAAATTTCCAGCATTCCCGCACCAATCTACAGGGGACCAGTTTTTCAGCGAGGCTCAGTTTGAAAGCTATCGCAAATTAGGGTTGCACATAATGGAATCTGCCTTGAATGATGAACAGGTAAGAGCTCAGTTTGGCTTATTCAAACCAAACCTACATGAGTCTATCATTCCTAATATTCAAAGAGCACGCATTAACAGACCATACCTTGGTAAAATTGGTTGGTAACTGGAGTAAGGCTCTTGAAGGATTTCATCTTAAAATTAAATGGTATATGAATGGAATCTTGCTATAGGCGCTAAGGTTATTAATCTACTAAATTGCTTAACGATGTTCTTTAAGGTTCAAAGCAATGTAGATTCTATATTATAGAATTAAAACTGAAGCTTTACTTAACATATAATAAGCTATAAGCCTCTGTTCTCAAGTATACTTAAAAGTCTTATAATTTATATTATGTTAAGTAAAGTTTTGAAAGAACTTCTCCTACTTAGATTTTGATGATAAGCTTAACATTTACAATTTCAATGGCGCTTTTAAGTAAGTATAGATTTAGACTTTGAGGTTGTAACAAACCTCCATCAATACTGATTTTCAAGTGCACACAACCTTCATCCTCTTTTTGCGGTAGTCTAAGGTAAATCAACTTGATTCATTATGGCTACCCAAACATCCTTCGATGAACTTCTTAATACAAAACAGAAAAAGCTCTCCTTTTTTCAGAACCTCATTTTAGTTGCTATAGCTGATAACTATTTAGATCAGCAAGAAAGTGATTTCCTGGTCAATATTGGAAGGCGGCTTAACTTAACGGAGGAAGATACTGCGCCCATTGCCGATAACCTTTCCCTGCTATCCTTTATTATCCCTGAAGACGGCCTGCAGAAAACAATGGAGCTGCAAAGCCTTGTCATGATGGTGCTGCAAGACGGAGTGGTTGACAAAAACGAATACAACCTTTGCCTGGAGTATGCCCGAAGAATTGGCTACAGTCAAGACATGCTGGATGAATTTATTCAAGAATTAGGCAAGTCTTAAAGCCCATTAAGATGTTTATGGCCTATTTTTAGAAAAGAGGCTACTATACAGTATGCTCCCTGTTCCCTGTTAACTAAAAAGCCTCTTTAAAGAAAGAGGCTTTTTAGTTAACATAATTAAGGACTTTCTTCGCTTTTCCTTCCTCTTATTTGGCAGTTGGTAATAGTGAACTGAAAAGTTTTTCTACACCTTCAGTGATCTTTTCCTGTACCTTCTCGGCTTTTCTGGGAACCACTGCTTCTGCTTCGGAACTCCAGACAAGAGCATTCTGGGCGTTGTTCACCAGATGCACCGATATGGTGCCTTCTTTGTAACGGCCAACTTCTACTTCCTTGCTTTTCCAGGAGTACCGCCGCTGCCCTGAATAATACGGGGCATCTGTTCTGAAATCTGTTTGGCGGGTTTGGGTCTTCTCTGCCACCACAATACCTAGATTCACCAATAAGTCCGGGTTTGTGGACGTTTGGGTTAAACCCCGTTGCTCCAGTTGCCGGCTTACTTCCCTTTGGAATAAAGCCAAGTGTTCAGCCGGGATTTCAATGCTATCTCCTACGGCCAAGGCATTGTCTTGGGCAAAGCCAAAAGTCTTGTACGAAGTCAAATTAAAATCCGGAGCCGCTTGGGTATTCATCACCTTAATAGAACTACTACAGGCATTTAGAATAATCGCCAGCAGAATTGCCAAAGGTATCCATCTATTTTTCTTCATCACGATCAACCGTTAGTACATCTAAGTAATGTACTGGATTCAGTAGATTTGGTTTGAAGTGACCCGAAAAGATGAATAATCAGGAAATTCTGTTTTGACCCTGTTCTAACTCAAAGCCTTTTACCAACAGCCTGGCAGTAGCCGGATTAGTAGCCAGCGGCACATTATGGAGATCGCAAAGGCGCATTAGCATCTGCACATCGGGTTCATGCGGGTGTTTGCCCAACGGATCTCGAAAGAACAGCACTGCATGCACCTTCCCTTCCGCTACCAGGCTTGCTATCTGAGCGTCACCGCCTTTAGGACCCGAGAGCAGCTTCTTCACCTTAAGCCCGATCTGTTCTACATATTGCCCGGTGGTACCGGTGGCTACTAATTTGGTTTTCTGGAAGAGGACTGAATGGTCTTTCACAAAGGCTACCATTTCTGCCTTTTTTCCGTCATGCGCGATAATTGCAATGGCTTTTTCGGCTGGCATAAATCAAAATTTTACTCAAGATAAAACTAGTTTTGAAAGTGTTCTAACCTTATAGAGTTTTCCGTCTTTTTGGTTTCGTTTTAGGCCTGTTTTGGAAAAAGGGCATAAAAAAAGGGGCTCCCGTATGAGCCCCTTTTTTGAAGTATATAGTGAGGGAATTACAGAGTCTGCAACAAAGCATCCATGCGCTTGGCATCGGCGGTTTTGTCAAGAGCAGTGTAAACTTTCAGAAGTGACTGAACAGTAGTACGGTCTTTAGGCTGTACTTTCAAAGCACCTTCAAAGTAAGGCATGGCTTGGGCGAAGTACTTCTTAGCTTCGGCCTGAACTGCCTTACCGCTCTTCTGGTACTCGGCCAGGCTCATTTTGTTGGCTTTGTTGTTCAGGTTCGCGCCTTTGTTGAAGTAGTAAACCCCCAGGTTGTACTGAGCATCGAAGTTGTTTGGGTCAATTTCAGCAGCTTTCTGGTAAGACGCCAGTGCCTCCTCTGGTTTCTTCAGTCTCTCCAGGATGTTTCCGCGCACAGTGTACAGGTTGGCATTGGTGGGATCTGCTTTGATGGCCGCATCCAGTTTGTCCATGCTTTCCTTCTCACGGCCTGATTTCAGGTACAGGTCAAGTTCCTGTAACATGAAATCACGGTTGTTAGGGTATTTGGCGCGGGCTTTCTCCAACACAGCCAACGCCTCTTTCTCATTCTTCTCTACGTTGTTCGCAATGTACAGCAACTGACCATATACGGCCGCAGAAGCCAAGTTCTTATCTACTAACTGGGTGTACAGTTGTTTGGCAGAGGCATAATCCTCAGCACCGGCCGCTGCGTAAGCGGCATAGATGTACGCAGTAGTGTCTTCTGGCTTGTAGGTGATCGCTTGCATATACGCCTTTTGGGCATCGGCAAACTTCTTGTTGTTGTAGTGCTCCACACCCGCATTCAGGGCGAAGGCATACATGTTGTTCATCAGAGCTTCTTTGCGCTTGTTGGCTTCCTCAGTGAACTCCTTTTTCTTGGTTTCCAGGGCTGGAACTTTAGAGAACGCCTCATACGCCTGCTTAGAAGCCTCGGCTGGGTCCATCAGTTTACCATAGACAGGGTGATTAGCCATATCTGAGTAAATCACTCCTTTGTAATACCAGGCTTTGGCATTGTTGGCAGTTTTCTCGTGTACTACGGCTTTGTCAATTTCTTCTTTTGCCTTATCTAACGTACCTTTTTGCTGGTACATGATGGCATTGGTGACCGCAGAAGTTTGTGCAAATGCCAACTGCATGGAGAGCACCGCTGCTGCTGTTAAAAGAAACTTTTTCATTGTTTTCTTTAAATTAGGGGTTGTTTGTGTTGTTTTATGTTAAACTAGAAGGATAAAAAATTAGTTCTCACTTAACGTATCCGGGTCCAGAAGATCTGAGGAGGTTTCCGGATCAATCACATCGTCTTCCAGTTCTTCCTCTTCTTCTACATCGTCTTCGGCAATCGGGTCAATCAAATCCTCCGGGTTTAAAGCTTCATCAAGCGGAACTTCCGATGCCGGTAAGTCAGACTCATTCAGCACTACTTCCGCCTTGTCTTCTACCTCAATCTTGGCTACCGATGAGATTTCATCTCCTTCGTTCAGCCTGATCAAACGTACGCCTTGTGATACCCGACCAATGATTCTTAAATCAGCCACCCGTAACCGGATAGTGATACCAGAACGATTGATGATCATGAGGTCATCGGTGTCAATAACTCCCATGATGGCTACCAGATGACCGGTTTTCTCGGTGACGTTCAGGGTTTTCACCCCTTTACCCCCGCGGTTAGTGATCCGGTACTCTTCCAGTGAGGAGCGTTTTCCGAAGCCTTTTTCAGAAACCACCAATAAATTGGTATCTGGGTTGTGTACACAAACCATACCAACAACTTTGTCATCTTCGCCAGCCAGCGTAATACCCCTTACCCCGGCGGCAGTACGTCCCATGGTACGTACTTTCTCCTCGTTGAACCTTACAGCACGGCCAGAACGCAAAGCAATGATCACATCATTGGCTCCGTTGGTCAACTGAACGTCCAGCAAGCGATCGCCTTCGTTAATGGTGATGGCCTGAATACCGGCTTGTCTTGGTCTTGAATAAGCCTCCAGAGGCGTTTTCTTGATCGTGCCTTGCTCGGTACAGAACACCAGGTAGTTGTTCAACACGTAATCTGGGTTCTTAAGTCCGCTTACGTTGATTACGGCGCGTACCTTGTCTTCCCGCTCAATGTTGATCAGGTTCTGGATGGCGCGGCCCTTGGTGGTTTTTCCGCCTTCGGGTACCTCGTATACTTTCAACCAGAATACTTTCCCTGCCTCGGTGAAGATGAGCAGGTAGTTGTGGGTACTGGCGATGAACAAGTGCTCGGTGAAGTCGTCTTGCTTGGAAGTAGCGGCTCCTCTTGAACCAACCCCGCCCCTGCTTTGGCTGCGGTACTCGGTCAATGGGGTTCTTTTCACGTATCCTTCGTGCGAAATGGTGATCACCATGTTCTCATCCGGGATCATGTCTTCCAGGGAGATGTCGCTTGACATCATCTCAATAGAGGTGCGGCGTTCATCACCGTAGCGGTCTCTGATGTCAGAAAGCTCCTGCTTGATGATTTCCATCCGGAGGCCTTCATCTGCCAACACATTGATCAGGTAATCTATGAGTTGTTTCAGTTCAGCGTATTCTTTCTCAATTTTGTCACGCTCCAGACCAGTCAAGCGCTGTAGACGCATCTCCAGAATAGCACGGGCTTGGATATCGGAAAGCTGGAAACGCTCAATCAAACCGGCACGGGCAACCTCAGGGTCACGCGATGCCCGGATAAGGTTGATCACTTCATCCAAGTTGTCCAAAGCGATAAGCAAACCTTCCAGAATGTGCGCGCGTTTGCGGGCTTCCTCCAGTTCAAACTCGGTTCTCCGGATTACCACCTCATGACGGTGCTCCACGAAGTGCTTGATCAGGTCTTTCAGGTTGAGCGTCATCGGACGGCCACCCACCAGAGCCACGTTGTTTACCCCGAAAGAAGACTGTAGTTGGGTGTATTTGAACAGGTTGTTTAACACCACATTGGCAACGGCGTCACGCTTCAGGTCATATACAATGCGCAGACCCTCGCGGTCAGATTCATCGCGCAGGTCAGAGATGCCTTCTATTTTCTTCTCGTTGATAAGAGCGGCGGTTTTCTCAATCATAGCCGCCTTGTTCACCATGTAAGGGATCTCGGTGACAATGATCTGGTCTTTGCCGGTCTTGGTGGTTTCGATAACGGCTTTCGCACGCACGATTACGCGGCCCCGACCGGTCTCAAACGCGTTCTTCACACCGTCATACCCGAAGATGATACCACCTGTAGGGAAATCCGGAGCCGTGATGTATTTCATCAGCTCGGCCACGGTGATTTCTGGGTTGTCAATGAAGGCGATGGTGCCGTTCACTACCTCGGTCAGGTTGTGGGGCGCCATGTTGGTGGCCATACCCACCGCAATACCGGAGGTTCCGTTTACCAGCAGGTTTGGGAATTTCGCCGGGAAAACGCTAGGCTCTTTGAGCGAGTCGTCAAAGTTGGGAACGAAGTCTACCGTGTTTTTCTCCAGATCGGCCAAAAGTTCATCGGCGATGCGCTTGAGGCGGGCCTCGGTATAACGCATAGCCGCCGGGGAGTCACCGTCAATGGAACCGAAGTTGCCTTGTCCGTCTACCAAGGGGTACCGGAGTGACCAGGGCTGGGCCATCCGGACCATGGTGTCATATACAGAGGAGTCACCGTGCGGGTGATATTTCCCCAGAACCTCTCCTACAATCCTGGCCGATTTCTTGTATGCTTTGTTATAGGAAACTCCTAATTCAGACATCCCATACAACACGCGGCGGTGCACTGGTTTAAGGCCGTCCCGCACATCCGGAAGAGCCCGGGAAATGATTACGGACATTGAATAGTCAATGTACGCCCCGCGCATTTCGTCTTCTATGTTGATGGGAATTATCCGCTCGTTTTCTGCCATTTTACTTCAATAGAGCTTAATATTAGTACTATTTATAAGCCTGCAAATTACGAAAAAAGATAGTGATTTGCTAATTTTTGGACTTCTTACGGCTACTCTTTCCGTCCAATTCTTTTTGCATTTCCTTGGAGGGTTTCTGAAGCTTCTCCCCTATTCTGGGATTCTGTTTTTTGTACCATGGCATACCCCTGTACTCTCCCTCGCCGTGGCGGTGCACCATGCGGGTTTGGCAGGAATTAATGGGACAAGCCGGGCGGCATGAAAGGGCTGAAAAAGCCAGAACAAGGGTAAAAAAGGAAAAGGCGTTTTTGTTTACATACTTTATCATGGTGTAAAAATGTCATTTTTTTTTTCGTTTTGAAAAAGCAGAAGAGACAAACCCGCTTAACTTCATTTAATTAATCAACGAAAAAGTATATATTGGTCATTGTTCCTGCTTCTATGTTTAACCTGAATTTATGAAAATTCCTGCCTTAAAAGGTACCGTTTTCCTTGCATTAGGCCTTATGGATGCCTCCATCGCTTTTTCGCAGACCAATGCCCCACTAGGTGCCGCCGCGCAAATGAACCTGGATGCACTGGCTGCAGGAGGGAATTCAGCGACCGTACGCTTGTATGACAACCGGTACGAAGGCCTGAAAGGTAGTCCCTTTTTCATGGATGCCTGGGCTCCTGGACAAATTGAGTTGAAAGCTGGGAATACGGGTAAGACCCAGATCATAAAAGACCTTCAGTTGAAGTATGATGTGTTTTCAAACCTTTTGGTAGCCGTTTCCCCCAACTCTAAAGACACCCTGCAAATAAGTACCTCCCCGGTGATCTCGTTTAGTTTGAATCTGCCTACCGGCGGAAATCCCCTGGAGTTCAGAAGAATCAGTGAAGCGCAGGCGTTTGACCCCACCTTAGCCAATGAGTTCTTTGCCGTGCTGCATGACAGTAAAGACGGGAAAGTGGCCCTGGTGAAAAGAATTGCGAAAAAGAAAGTGGAAGCCAACTTCAAAGGACCTTACAGCGCTGGCCAGACCTATGATGAGCTTGTTAACGAAACCAACTATTACGTGGTAGCAAACGGCAAAATGCAGCGGGTAAAGTTGAACAAGAAGTCCATGGTGGAGGCGCTGCCTAATCAGGCCGATAAGCTGAAGGCGTATATCTCCAGCCAGAAACTGTCCATGAGTTCTGAGGCCGATTTAATCAAAGTAGCCTCCTATTACCAAACCTTGTAATACCAGATCATACCAAAACAGGAAGGGCGGCCAATGTGGCTGCCCTTCTTGTTTTAGAGGTGTTTTAAAGAAATAAGCTTAAAAACGGCGGCTGACCACCCCTCCTTTTCTGCTGTCAATTTCAACCTGAAGGTTAGGTTTGTTCGCGTTTACAATCCAGCGCACTTTGATGAAGCCCATGCCGGGAATGTTAGGGATTTCCAATCTGGCGGGGTTCAGTTTCTGTTCCTTGCCCAAATTAAGGTCGGCGTTTTCCAGGATCATGCCTGCTACCACCGTAGAATCTCGGAGGGCAATGTAGTCAGGGCGTTCAATGCGGTATTTCAGATCCTGGCTGGAGTGTGTGGGAATGATGCGGGTGTTTGCCACGGTCGCGGTAACCTCCGTTAATCCGTTCGAAAGTTTTTTGGTGCTTACCTCCTGAATCTCCAATTGCGGCAGTTGATAGGCTTGGTAAACCGTGAATGCCATGTTGCGGTGCGCGTCCTCTTCCAGCAAAAAGCCCGGGTGCGCCCGTGGGTAGTTCTTCTTGAAGCCTCCTATCTCAATTTTCCCGAAGGTGGGATGGTCAAAAGGTGTCCACTCCACGAACGCATCATTGAACAGCAGCATTTTGTTGAAGTCATATTGCTCCGCTTCCCGTTCTTGCCCGCTGATGCCCTTGCGGTCAAACTGTAGGTACGGAGACATCAACTCATTGGAGAACGTGAAGATGCCTCTTGCCCCATGAAACCAGTCCAACTCACCTCCGAAAGCGGAGTACAGGTCTTTGTACACCACCATGTACGTGTACCCTGGAATAATCTGTTCAGCGTATTTTCCTAGCAGGTCATACACCTGGTTGTCTTCACGGCTGTAGGTATTCTGGTCTTCCTCGGCCCCGGGGCCACGCAGAATCATGCCCCCATTATTGTGGTAACTCTGCGCCCCGGCAATGTTGGGGTGGCGCAACACGAAATCCTTAATGGCTCTGTTTTCTGGGATGGAGAACGGGTATTTGTAGGCGCCACGCTGGATGTAATCAGGTTGCCAGTTCCAAGCCCAGTCACGGTTGGGATCGTAGTAGCCCGGTGGGTCTTCGTTCACCTTGCCGTCTCCATCATTGTCCATGCCCTCGTAGCCCAGCAACTCATATTCGCCGGGTTGGTCAGGTTTGGCCGGAATCAGGCGCAGCGGGTTCTGCGGATCTATGATGTAGCGGCCGTTAGGTGATTTGCGGCGCATGAAGGTGATGTGACCGTCTTTGTTGAGGTCATCGGGCTGGTCTTCGTCTACCAGGCCATCGCCATCGTCATCCAACGGAATCATGCCCGAACGGGGCAAATGGGCGTTGTTGGCGCTGTGCATGAAGTTATTCCGGGCATCTGGGTTGATGGTAGGAAGGATGTAGAACGTCTTTTGCTGCAGCAGTTCCTGGATGAACTTGTTGTCCTGAAAATTCTCCACCAGGTACCAAGCCGTGTAGAGGGCGAACTCAGATCCCTGAATCTCATTTGAGTGGATGTTCCCGTCAATGTACATGGCGGGTTTCCGGTCAGGGTCTCCGGTCTTGAAATCAGAGATGGTAAGCGCCCAGATACGACGACCTTCATAGGAATCCCCTATGGTTTCCATCTTTACCAAGTCTGGATAGGCTTTGGCCAGTTTGGCACAGATTTCGGTTAAGCCATCGTAATCATAATACCTGTTCCAGCTCACCGTCACTTTGGGGTTTTGTGGGGTTCCGGCCGCCCTGAAAACCTGATCAGGGGTTTGGGCTTTCGTTTCCTTAGTGCCTGAGGCTAGTAAACCCATTGAAAGCAGGGCTATGGATAAGATTCTCTTCTTCATGGGCAGGTACTAGCGTAAAAACACTTCTTTGGTTTGTTTACCAGCGGTGGGGCTGTTGGCGATGACGGACACATAACCCTTTCCATTCACCAACCACGAGACTTGAAACTTTTCACCGCCCGCCAGGGCATTGCTCAACTGAATCCGGTTCCCTGACACTAGTTTCTGGTTGTCGCTTAATTTCAGGGTTACTTTCACCTTCTGTACCCAGCGTGACTTGTCGCCAAGTTCAGAATGTGTAGGAAGTGATCCCTGGTTGTATACGTCGGCGGTGATGCGGGTGAGGCCACCGGCCACTTTCTCAGAGGAAATGTTCACGATCTGGAGCGAAGGCATCCATTTGGCGAAGGCGGAGAAAAACTGGAAATGTTTCCGGGCAATGGGCTCCAACAGGCGCACCGGCGGGGTTTGCTTGACATATGGAGCCAAGCCGCCAACTTCTACCTCCTGGTCAGGAAAATCTGGGTGTTTGATGGGTTTCCAGTTCACGAAGGTGCCCGCAATATCATTGGCCTCGGCCCAGCGCAGGAAATTGACATCTTCATGGTCTGAGGGTTCCTGCGGAGTTTTTCCGCCGGTGGTATCTTTGCTCAACTCTGGTTTAGGAGTCCACCAGCTGGGCGTGCTGAAGCTGAACCTGCCGTAATGGAAATACGCCCACTGCAATACATCGCCGGGAGAAGGGGCCACTTTGGGGGCATTTTTCAAACGGGTGGCATTGTTGTACAGCTTAGAGACCTGATCGTTCACGGCGGCGTCTTTCTCCAGCAAACCACTCACAATGCGCTTGGTTGCCTTGGCCCGGTCATACCGTAGGGGTTCCGAAAGCGTGTTGGCCGGTCCGAAAAGAAAGACCGCGTACACGTTTTTGGCTTCGTACATGAAATCGGCGAAAGCTTTGGTCTCTCGCTCAGACATGGGGTGCTCCCCGGCGCCTTCCTGAAAGTAAGGATAATCAAAGGTGAAATTCCGGTTGAACATCACGCCGCCTTCGGGGTCTTCGTTCCACTTGCCGTCTTTGTCGTTGTCGATGCCTTCGGTGTACAGCAGGTACTCGCCTTTTTCGCCTTTAGAGACATCGGCTTTCACCATGACCCTTGGATCTTCTTTGGCCGGACGGAAAGTACCAGTTGGGTTTTTCACCCGCATCATGGTAATAAGCCCGTCTTTGTTCAGGTCTTCATAGGGGTCTTCAAACATGCGTCCATCCCGGTCATCGTCAATGGGTTGAGCGTTGCCCAGGCGTTCCCAGCGTAGTTTTTCATGGTACTGCTCAGAGGCGTCGGGGTTAAGATTGGGAAAGATGTAGAAAGTCTTGGATTGCAGCAGTTCCATAACGGAGTCCTGCAAAACAGCGCCCAGCAGCATCTGCTCAGCCATTTGTACGGCCAGTTCGGTGGTGGCTAGTTGCGTGCCTTCCAGGCCAGCGGCTACCACAATGGCGGGCTTGTTCGCGGCGTTATCGCGGCCCATGGTCAGGAGCCAGATTTCTTTGCCCGTGGCGGTTTTGCCCACGGTGGTGAGCGAGACCAGTTTGCTGTACCGGGCACTCAGTTTCTGTAGGCGGATTGTCAGCTGGCTGTAGCTTTGGTAATCGCGCTGGGCGAAGGCCATAGTGCTGACGCCCGAGAAAGCTATGCCCAAAAAGGCCGCTTTTAACTTCTTGTTCATGAAAAGGTACTTGAAACCAAAACTAACTCTTGGCGGATGTTTCTGTGGGAATGAAGGCGGCTGGCGGTAATTCCTCGCCGTGCCATTCCTGTAAAAACCGCTGCACAAACTGTACCATATAGCCATGGCGTTCCTGAGCGAGTTGTTGACCCGTCTTGGTGGTGAACCGATCTTTCAGAAGGAAAAGCTTCTCGTAGAAGTGGTTGAGCGTAGGGCTCTGATTTTTCTTGTATTCCTCGAAAGAAGCGTGTAAACGCGGCTCCTTGCCTGGGTGGTACATCTCGCGCCCTTTGTGACCGCCGTAGGCAAAAGCCCGCCCAATCCCGATGGCCCCGATGGCATCCAGCCGGTCAGCATCCTGCACCACCTGGGCTTCCAGCGTGGAAGGCGTGGTATCCACCCCGGCCCCCTTGAACGTAACCTCCCGGATGATCTGACAAACTTTCAGAATCAAGTCCTCTGGAGCGCTCTGGGATTTTAGCCATTTCTCAGCTTCCCTGGGTCCGGCTTCTTCGTCGCCGTGGTGGAATTTCCAATCGGCGATGTCGTGCAGCAAGGCTCCAAGTTGCACCACCGTTACATCAACAGGCTCTTTTCGGCCAATGTACAGGGCGTTCTGCCACACCCGTCTGATATGCCACCAGTCATGGCCGGAGCCTTCGCCAGAGAATAGATTTTCTACATGTTGGGCAGTGCTTGCCACCAGTTCTTCCGCATTCATCCCGGAAAACTACTTAAAAATCGGCAAAGCCCCGCCTCGGGAAAACAAGGTCTATGTACAATCCAGTTTAAGAGCCGATTTCCTTAAACCAATGCAAAACCAGCCTTTCCTTTTTGCCAGAACAATTCTGGTTTGCACTGGTTTTAAGAAAAAGAGGTTTAAAACAGTTTTTACAGGCGATAAGGTCACCTTAATTCCTTTACGATTACCAGTAAAGCCGAAGCTTGGAGCAAAACAGATTTCTAAGGATTGCCTGGAAACCCGTTCCAACTCTGAAAGACTAAAAACCTGTCAACTGGTAAATACCTAACGTTTTGCCAGACTAACGCACTTTAAGGACATTGTTATTAAGTATTTATACATATAAATTTCTTTTTATAACGTATAGAGGCGCAGAACCTTAAATTAGAATCCTTTGAAAAAAACGATACTCCTACTGGTATTTACCTCCTTGGGGTTTTCCTCCTTTGGCCAAACAACTGAAGAGGTTGTTGCCCCAGATTCTGTGGCACCCGCTTACCGGAAGTGGAACATCTACCCGGTAGCGTATTACACCCCCGAGACGCAGTTCGGGTTTGGGACCAAAATAGTGCACGTGCGCAAGTCAAAGGGAACCCTGCCCACTGACCGACCGGACCTATATTCCCCTACCCTGGTGTACACCACCCGCAAACAAATTCTTACTACCCTGTCGGCCGATGTTTGGCGCAAACACAATGCCCAGCATCTTTCCGCCCAGGCGGAATACAACGACTATCCTTATTTTTTCTTCGGGATAGGAAACAAAACCCCTGATGAATTGGAGGAGGCCTATACCAGCCGCACCATCAATTTCTTCGGGCAGTTTGAGCAGCAGATTTTCAAAAAGGTCTACCTGGGGGCTCGGTACGAGTTCAAAAAAGAAACCATTCCCGAGGTGGAACCGGAAGGTCAGTTAGCCCAGAAAACCATCATCGGGAGCGATGGGGTTTTGGCCTCCGGTATTGGACCATTGCTCATGGTAGACAGCCGCAACAACGTCTATACCCCTTCTAAAGGGGTGTACCATCAGTTCTCTGCACTTTTCTTCGGGAAGTACCTGGGAGGGGAAGACAATTTCACGCGGTATAGGCTGGACCTCCGGAAGTACATGTCTGGGTTGGGTCCTGGTGTTTTGGCAGTGCAAGGACTCTTCACATTTACCGTGGGGGATGCGCCTTTCCAGTTCCTGGCACCCCTGGGAGGCGTGAACGTGATGCGGGGTTTCCTGGAAGGCCGTTTCCGGGATGAAGACGCCATAGTGGGGCAAGTAGATTACCGCTTTCCCATCAAAGGACGAATTGGAGGAGCGGTATTCGGAGGGGCCGGACAGGTCTCCAAAAGAATCCCCGATTTTGCCATTGACGAGTTCCATTTAGCCGGCGGCGGCGGCTTGCGTTACAAACTGAACAATGAAGGCATGGTGGTACGCGGCGATGTGGCTTTCTCCAACCAAGGCATGTACATTTACTTTTCCTTCGCTGAGGCATTTTAAGCTTCTTTTTGCCAAAACAAACTAAAAACAGGAAGCCGCTGCAAACATCTTTGCAGCGGCTTCCTGTTAAATAAAGGAGCTTGTGAAAAGCTGGTTTAGCTACCTACCGGATGTTTTTCGTTTCCAGCGTTCCTACTTTGGGGAGAATCTGAATCACGAACCTTCTGTCGCGAACATCGCCGGTACGGCCTGCTCCTTCAAAGCCACTGCCCGAGGCAATTAGTTCTATCCTGTCTTTCGGGAATTTAATACCGGCGTTTCTCCAGAACTGCAGCAAAGCCAAGGCTCGTTTGTAGCTTAATTCAAGGGCGTATTCGCGCTGGGTGACGTTACGCGCATCGCCCCGGGGAAAGCTGGCGGCCCTCCCGTCAATCACGATCAGGTATTTGACATCAGCCCCTTTTACTGAGTTTACCACACGGCTCAGTTCCTGCCCTGCTCTCCGCAAGGGAACCAGGGAACGTTGCGGAATAGTGGCGCTGCTTTGCTCAAACAGAACATCTACCAGCAACTCATGCCGTTTGTACCTTTCATTATATTGGAAATAGCGGCTATCTAACCGGGAAAGGGCTGCTTTGATCTCGTCCAGTTTGCGTTTCTCCTGCACCTCTACCTGTAAACGGGCAATATTGCGGAGGTTCTCAGATGATTTATCGGTGAACAACTTAAAACTGAGAACAAACAGCACCAGCATGATCAGGAACAGGGCCGTCATGAGGTCTACATAACTGGGCCAGAAAAAATCTTGGTTTTCTTTGTTCATGGCGTTCTACCCTTTCCGGCCGTTGCTGGCCCCCGTCCCGAAGATTTTACCCAAAGCGGCTTTGAAGGCGCCTGGTTCCATGCTTTTCTCCACGTTGGCGTTGAGTACCGCTAATTGCTGCAGTAATTTCTGCTGGATCTCAGTATCCGTATCGATCTTGCGGAGCAGCCGCTCGTTCGTTTGCTTTAGTTCCTGGGCTAAATCCTGTTGCTGGCGATTCAGGTTTTCCTGCTGCGGGTTCAGGTTTTCGAACGGACGCATGTAGTCCAGGATGCGCTGGTACAGGTTGTCTTCGTTCAGCCTCCTGAAATGCTCCTGCCACTTCTCGTAAGCATTCTGGGCATCGCGTTCCTGATGTTGCAATCGGGCTTGCATGAGGTCGGTAAGCTTTAGGGCCGCTTTGTCAAAATACTGCTCGGTGCGGTTAGCAATGGTGTCCAGTTCCTCTTCGTGACGGGCGAAGAACTGAATCTGCCGCTGAATGGACTCATCGTGCTGCTGCAGATACCCGGGCACCTGGTCAAAGCCTTCCTGCAACTTGGTCAGACGGTTCAGCACTTGGTTGATGTTCTGCGTCAGCTCGCCCCCTTTCCTAACCGATTCATTCAGCGCTTCTTGGTACTGCAGGAAATTCATGAACAGCCGTTCGCTTTCCTTGATCTTGTCAAACACCTGCAGGTTAGCATTGGCCATCTGCGTGAACCCAATCTGATCCAGCTTCTGGATGAATTCTTTCTGTGTGCTGATGTTGTCAGTGAGGGTCTCTACAATCGGGCGGAAGCCCAAAATCTTGTCCAGAAAATCTTTGTTGAACGAATCCAGCACCGATTTCAAATTTCCCAGACTTGCCGACATATCGGAATTCAGCTTGGGTAAAAGGTGGGTTTGCAGGAAAGTATAGTAATCGTTCTTGCGCCGGTCGCGGAGGGTCCGGGCATTTTTGAGGGCATAGTTCCCCATCATGGTGAACAGCAAACCGCAGAAACTACCAGCCATAGCAATGAGCACACCAAACAAGAACGAAGGAATGTTCTGGTCGGTGATAAAGGAAGAACCCTCCTCGCCGGAACTGGTTAGACCCGTCCAAACCAGGCTGGAAAGCCCCAGGATCACACCCGAGAATGTACCCAGCAAACCCACGTACAAAGGTGTGCCAATGGTAGATTGAACCTCACTGTCCAGAGAATCGGAGTAGCGCTCGGCCACATCCTTCAGGATGTTGAAATCGGCGGCGGCTCCTTTGTTCAGCCGGAGGTATTCATTGGTGCTCTGGTTTATTTCCAGGAAAGTGGGAGACGGAGAAGTTGCCTCAATCAGGTCTACCTCAGACTCTCTTTCCTGTTCTTGAGGTGGAGCCAGAACCGGGGCCAAGGCATTAACCAGGTAGATGTTTCCGTTTTGAAGGAGTTGTCTGAACTTCTCAATCTTGATGGTGTAGAAAGGGGTTTCGCCGTTCTGAGCCTCAATGTGCAGTTCTTCTGAATCAACGGCAATGATTCTTTTCACCACCGGGTTGGTGGGTGAGAATTCCCGGAAAGCCTCGCCGTATAGGAGTTTGTCCCATTGCTGGTCCTGGGTGATTTCCGGTAAAGCCGAACTTGTTTTGGCACTCAGGGGCCGCCGGGTAACCGAGAGGTTCTCCTTTGACGGAAAAAGCGTCTCTACCTCTTCTATCTTTTTTCGGTTAGCCTGGTACACGCGCCATTGGTACCCAATAATGAGGATGACCAGCAGCGCTTCAAAAATAAAAATTCCTTCCATGGATGTAATGTATCAGAAATTTGGGCAGTTAGAAAGCGCCAAATCCTATTAATGGCGTGGTGGTAGCAGGTTACAGGTTTGATGCAAATAGCACAAAGGTATAGTAACTACTTTCAAAACCTTATAAGAAAGAAGAACCGTTTTCAACCCGTTTTTCAGAAAACAGGCCGAAAGCGGTTCTTCCATGCATTTTGGTTTTAGTTTACCTCAACTGGGGTTCAGGTAAATTTTCACCAGCTTATTTTACCGGAAATCGATTTTGGCTTTGTCCTGAATTTTCCAGCCACTGCTGGTTCTAACCAAAAGCCCATCGCCCTGATGGACAATCCGGCTGACCATACGGTTAGAGGGTTTCTCAAAGGAGAACGCATTCTCCAGGCGGTCCATTCCCTGGGAGATCACAAAGGCCTGGTTTCCCGCCAGGTTGAACCGGTACGGTGTACTGTTGCTTCCATCAGAGGGAGAGTCAATCTCCAGGTAAGAGTCTGAATCTGGGCGTTGCTGCAGTTGGTGTGTTTTGATGGTGCCGTCTTCCGGAATGATAGCGTAACGGGTACGACTTACCGGAGCTTCGGGCTGGGACTGTGGGGTTTGCTCCAACGTCAACTCGTTAAGCAGATCATCTCCTACAATCGCGTGGCCTAAAGTAACGGACGAAGCGGGCTGCGCCGATGGATTTCCTTCCTGGTCTGGTGCGTTCATAGGGTCTCTCCTGCGGTTTTCGTTTCTTCTGGGCTGCTGTGGTTGCTGCGGCGGACGTTGGGCCTGGCTGGCTCCTCCACCCTGAGCAGCAGGTTGTGGTTGCGGTTGCTGAGGTTGTTTCTGACGAGGCTCCTGCGGTTGCCGCTGTTCCCGGGGTTCTCTAGGCTCACGGGGTTCGCGCGGCGGTCTTTGCTGCTGAGGCTGTCCTTCCTGCTTTTGCCGGGGTTCCTGTGGGGTTCGCTGTTGCTGTGGTTGGTTCTGAGGGGCGCGTTGCTCGGGTTGCTGCTGCCCTCTGCCGGGTTGCTGACCTTGTTGCTTTCTGGGCTCCTGGGTTTGCGGTTGCTGGTTACGGGGATTCTGCGGTTGCTGCGGGGCGGGTTGTTGTCCTCTGGCCGGGCGGTTGCTTTCCTGTGGCTGGTTTTTGGCGTTTCTTCTTAGTTGGTTTTCCAGCGCTTTAAGCCCTGCTTCCAATTCGCGGTTTTTTCTTTCCAGGGCCTGTGTTCTGTACACCATGCCACTTACTTTGTAAAAGGTGAAAGCCGCGACTAAAAGCGCGACTATACCTATGATGATTGGTACATATTCCATACCGATATTTCTTGTCTTGTTTAATGAATGTGGTTATAAAAGCCTCAGATGCTTTTTGGAAAGCATCTGAGGCATGAGGTTAAACGAGGGCCCCTACCTGTTGCTGGTATAATTCTTTAGACAACAGGTACAAAGACTGCTTCAAAGGCATGAAGAACATGGTCTCTGGGATCAGCTCACGGTCTGATAGTCCTCTGAGGGTTTCTTCCAGCACCATTGTGTAGCTATCCTGAATGTGCGTCCGCATGAAGTTCAAAATCCAGTGCGGATCTACCTCCACGCCCATGGAACGCATCAACGGAGCAATGTCTGCATCATCCAGAAGCATCTCCAAACACGCCATCACATTGTCCAATACTTCCTGCCGGATGGTAGACGAGATCTGGCTCTTGTTGATTGCTTTCAGCGCATCTTCGCCGGTAGCGGCCCCAGTTGGGCGCATAATCGGAATATCCGTCAGGTCAGACAGGTTGTTGCCTTCCAGAGCCATGGCACCACCGTTGGCAGTTACCTGTTTCGGGTTGTCTACCAGCACCAGTTTAAAGTTAGCCGGCGCCTCCTGGCCCGTCACTTTCTTGAAAATGGTTTTAGCGTACCGCTCCACATTAGACAGGTTATTACCCGCGCTCAGCAACTTGATGTACAAACTGCCTTGTCCGCTGAAGCAGATATAACGCGGCACTTGCGTTCCTAACTGCTGGGTGAGTTGCGCCAGGTGGTACATCAATGCCCCAAAGTGCAGGTAGAACATCAGGCGCAGTTGTCTTGCCTGTAATAACTGGGAGCTATAATGCAGTTCTTTGTCGTAGCTAAAAAGCAAACTGGTGATGTCCGCGGAGCTGAAATCAGGGTTATCCAGGGCGGTTTCCAGGAACTTCTTGTATTCCTTGCCTTCCTCGGTTAGTGGAATCTGGAGCACGTGCGCCACGCCGTATTGTAGCAAGCCGTTGTCTTTGCTCGTCTTCACCGAAGCGAACCCATCGCCCCACAAATCATTTCCCGCAAAGCGGAACGAGGCGCTGTGTGAAGGCTTGCGGTTGGTAAACAAAAGCACGTCGGTGGTACCGCCGCCTATATCCACGTTAATCAGGTTTTCATCCTGACTAGGAACCACGGCCCCGGTTCTGGACAGGAAATAGAACGGCGCCACAGACTCAGTGATGCAAGCTGTATTACGCCCGTTTTTGAAAACAGAGTGGTAAACCCCATCCCACACATTCTGGAACATGTTGCGGGAATAATCATCAAAGCTCAGCGGCGCGAACCACACCACCTTGGTGTTCGCCACGTTTCCGTTGTTCAAGACCACCTTGTTTTTGATGAGCAGCATGATCTCGGTGAAGAAAGCCTCAATCCGGCGCTTGCCGGTGTTAGAAAGGGTTTCGCTCCACTTAAGATCGGTGTGGTAGTTCTGCTTGTACTGGTCCTGGTGCGTGCCCTCGGTGTTGATGGAAAACCCGATGTTGATGTTCCCGAACAAAGTAGGAATCTGGTTCTCAAAGTCGATGGACTCACAGGTAGCCGTTCTGGTTGGAAAGGAGTACAAAGATCCGCCGGAGTTGATGATCAACGGAATAAACTCGCGTTTCAGTAATGTCTCCACGGCAAACAAACGCCCGAAGCCCCTTTTGTGGAACCGTTGGTAATCGGTGAGGGAAGCATCATCAGAAGGTTTGTTCAGCATCACCACCTGCAGATCGTTGGCTGTGATAGAAAACTCCTTCGGTGGCTGATTGGAGCCGGAAGTATACGCGATGTGCGTGTTGGAAGTCCCGAAGTCAATGGCAAACGTGAAGTTCTGGATGCCCTGGTGCATTTCCTGGAACTTAGGAACGATCAAGGCTCTGCCGGTCACGTCTACCCCGGCGTGTACCAGCTCGGCATAGTCAAAGTGCGTGCCTCTAATCTCGTAGTAAGTGCTGCCCGCGCTGCTGTTGCTTTTCTTGGTTCTGCGTTGCGAAGTGGCTGAGATAATGCCGCCACCAGCATCCAATTGCCTGCCTCCAGAATAAAAGGTAAGTGAGTGGTTCCGGTTTACCAGCAAAGGATCAATGTCCTCGTCTACCAGCATGACTTTGTAGAAATCATTGTAGGCCGGGGCATCCACGAACTTGTAAAAAGGAAACACCCCAATGCCCACCCGAGATTTAAGGATATGTCCTTTCTCAGGAATCACCTCCCCGTGGGCATCTTTTGAGTTCAGCGGATTGTCATAGTAGCTGCGTTCATACACTACATTGCCCTTTTCGGTGGGTATCTGCAGGGTAACGCGAACGTGGTTCACATCCACGTAGAACGTGAGGTGGGTGGCTAAATCCTGAGGAGTAAAATATTCAAAGTACAGGCTGGTCACCGGCAACAGGTAATTGAAGATTTTCTCAGTTACGCCGGGTTGGTACAGCACCGTGCCGCTGAAGAAACGGTCAGTGTTCACTTCGTAAGGCACCTGAACAATGGTTTCCTGCAACAGGTCATTGACAGTAAGGTACGGGTAGTTGAACCCAACCCCAGGCAGGGAACGAGCTGCGATTTCTTTGCTGTCTGAGTAGCCTACGTTAGTGTTGGTGGGCCAGGCCAGGTTGTTCACGTACTTAACATGGGGTGCTAACCGAAGGTCTGGTTTTAGGATGATCGGGCGGTCTCCGGTGAACATGGGGTTGGTTGGGCGCAAAAACAAATCGCTGCTGGTCACCGCGGTCTGGTCTTTTTTCACCAGGAAGTTCAGGTGCCCAACGTGTACCGGGTTCTGCTGCAAATCTACCAACGGAAGATATTCGGCGGAAATAGCGGTATGCCCTCCTACCCCAGACATGCTGATGTTCTTTAGCAGGTGCTCGTCCAGGGCATTGTACACCGCCGGAAAAGCCCGGATGTACTCCGGGTTGGATACGAACAGCTTGTGCACATACTCCTTGAAATCACGCTCGCGGTCATTCAGAGAGATGAAATTGTTGTCAAAGTACACACCTACGTTCTGAGCCCGGTTAATGGCCAACGGCTGCACGTTAGGCGACACAAACAGGAAGGTCAACGGCGAAGTGCCGCCCAGCAACTGCAAATGACGGTCTCCGCGCGGAGAAGTAGATTCCAGGTAAAACAGGAACAAGTCCTCTACGCCATGGAACCGGTTGTCGTTCATGAACAGCTCCAAGGTTTTGCCCAGCAGGTTGGTGTTGGGGTTTGACTGCATGGCCGAGAGCTGCTGGTGTTTGTTCCAGCGACGGATCACGATTTTGTTTCCGCCTTGCGCGTAGCTTTGGTGGTTGTAGAGCAATTCCCACAAATCCCAAAAATGGGTCACAAACTTGTGGTAGATGCTGTTCTGGGAGTTGGTCACCCCTTGCTTCACAAAGTCAAACGCTGTCTCAAACAGGTGCATGCGAGCAAAAGGCGTAGGAATGGAGGCATTGATCTTCTGGGCCCGGCCACCGGCACCATCCACCATGTCCTTTATCTCGGTGCTGGTGATCTGGCTGGTTTTAGCCCATCCTTCTACGTTAGAGCCGGTTTTATGAAGACGAAGTACTTTCGGCATAAATCAATCTGCTTTTAAGATGTTTAAGTAAAAAGAGGCCTGAAACAACGATTTCGGGGGAACCTCTCTTTTCATGTTATCCCTTGTAAGGGCGATTTTGGGTTTCCTGTTTTAAAGACGTTTTCTGAAAAAGGCCCCTAAAACAAAGGAGAACGCGTTAAGAATACTTCAGCTTATCCTCTACCAAATTGTTTGTAGCAATCTCGAAGGCTTTGATAGTTGCCTTGAAGGCTTCCCGGTCCGAAATTGATTCTGAGGCCCGGTTCAGTTCTTTCACGAAGGAGCCCTGATGGATGCCTTTGTTCAGGAAGCCGGTTTCCACTTGTTTATCTGAAACCATGCGGTTAAAGTCTGGTTCGTTCAGGTGGAAGACCGAGAAGGTCCGTTCCATTCTGTTCAGCTCTCTAAGCCAGGATTCGTAACCAAAATCAGGACTGGTCAGGAATTTGTTCAGTTCTTTGAAAACAGGCTCATTGCGCATGGCTCCGGAAAGATCAACCCCCTTGGCGTAGGCAGCTTGGGCATCTTCGGGCACATACGTGTTGTAGTAGCGGGTGAAATAGTGGAACCTGATCAGCTGCTTGGCCAATCGGTCTCTGGTTTCCTGATCCAAATGCGAGAACTGCACATTGTCTACGTCTTCGCGCAACCCGAACTCATGGTACATGGAGGATCCGGTCAGCTCATTGTCTGAGTAGTCCATGAAATCGATGATAGATAAGGCGCTGAGCAACTCCACCAAATGCGCATCGTTTTTCTGGCTGGCCCTACCCGGATTGTTCTCCAGCGGCTTGTCTGGCGTATCGCCGATATAGTACGTGGCATTCACCCCGGTAAGGTGGTTCTGGTAATACGAAAGCGCGTCCTTGGCCTTTGTAGTAAATGTGTTGGAGTCAATAAAATCCGCATCAACACCAGGGGCAGGTTGCTCCAGGGAGAAATACGGCAACACCACCATAGCACCGGTCAGCGCCGAGTTCAGGCTGGAGGCATTGGGCAGCTTGGAATGCACATCCTTGAAGTTCTTCAGCAAGAGCGGGAAACCAGCGGCGCCAGTTCCCCCGAAAATGGAGCTCACGAAGAAAATACGGTCGCCGGCCTGGAAATTGGAGGCGAAGAAACGCATCTCGGGTGAATCAATGATCTCGTTCAAAACCACGCTGCCCACGTTCGGGCTGCCTCTGAAACCCACGTCCAGGCTGTTGTTCAGGTTCTCGGGGGTGAACAGCAAATCTACCAACGCCTGGGAGTCAATATCCAGTTGGTTGTAGCCTACGTGGTCTTTGAAGGGCTTGTTAATGCCTCCAAAATCGTATACAAAGGAGTCTCTGATCTTGGAAGATCCGTCGCCGGCGATGCTGGAAAGCGTACTTATGTTGGTGTGGAAGAAGCCCTCGTCACGTTTGCCCAATTGGTCGTGCAGGTGTTTGTAGGTTTTGAGGAGCTCTACCGTGCGGTTCATATCCCCGTTCTGGGTATCGGGGTCAATGATGATGGGTACTATCTTATCACAGTTCTTGATCTTGACACCGGCGGCCATGAGCATGACCAGGGAACGGATTACCCTGGAGCCCGTGCCCCCAATTCCGAATACAAAAAGTTTTGCCATAGTTTATCGTGTGTGAGGCCATTTCATAGGAGTTGTCCAGGCCTGGACAGATCCTTTTTTAAGCAGTAAAGAGAAAATAAAGAATAGAATAAGGCTGAGGATTGCGTTCACCAGCGCAAAGGTGTAAGTGTAAGAATGCGTCTCAATGCCGTTGCCGTTCACCTGGGTAATAGGAACAATGAAGGCGATGACCGCATTGATGATGAGCATGATGATCCAGTGTTTGGGTTTGTAAAAGCCGGTGCTCATGACCCGGTTGAAAACGTAATAATAGAGGATGACCATGGCCAGCGAGATCAGAATCAGTTGGATACCCGTGTTAGGGAAAACCACCTCGCGATAATCATTGGTGTAGTTGGCTGGCATTGGTCGGCCCAGGAAAAGCTCATACAGCCCGGAGAAGAAATTTTGGATCATCCTTAGTTTGTTTCTTTGTTAAACTTCATGGTAATACTAAATACGTTTTCGCTTTTATCACGGTATAACGCCTGAACGCCTTCCATGATATTATTCAGTTGATAGGTTTTCCTTTGCGCCCCGGCCGGGTTGTTGTCGTTGGCGGTAGACCATTGGTTTACCCAGGCCGGTTGAACCTGCGGCAACTGCAGCGTGAAAGAACCGGTGTTGGCCGTAAGCTCTGGAACCCGTACCCTGACAAAATGCGTGTATTTGGCTAATTCTGGCGTGGCCTTGACGTCTTCTGAAGCTGCAATTACTGTACCAATAGAGGCCTTGCCGCCAGTAACGGCCAGTTTCAGGTGCTGCTTCAGGAAGGCTACCTGTTGAAGCGAAGCCGGGAAATCACTGAGGTTCAACCCGATGGTGAATTCTACCGGCTCTTCTTTTTCGGGCTTTAAATTTACGCTGGTACATACTTCTGCCGTCCGGCTGGTACAGTACACAACGCCCAGCGGCCTGAAAGTATTGGATTTGAGAAGTGCCGAGTAAGGAACCGATGGATAAGCAAACCCGAAGTATGCTTGCTGGGCCGGTAAATTCCGGAGCACCTTGTTAATGACGGTCTGCACCTCCTGCTGCTTGCCAATCACCCAGATATAAAACGGCACTTCTTCCCCGTTGAGGGTCCGTTTAACGGCCGGTTTCTTCACCGCCGGAAAATAATTCCCGAAGAAAGGCGAGGCATTCCCCAGCACCGCCACTACCAGGTTTTGGTGCTCGGCCTGTTTCAGGCTACTTCTGATGTCAGAGTCCAGGGAAAGGAACTGTCCGGGGTTGTTTGGATCAGGCCCATGGATGAAATCCGAGACAATAACACTCACTGCTTCTTTTCTGACGGAATTCTCCAGGGCGGCTCTCAATAAGTCTGGCAAAGGCGTACCCCGCACATCAGCCCGGATGCCGCTGGTGATGGTGTTTTTAAGGGTATTATAGGAAACGCTGTCTAAAACGGGTTGCCCTTGGGTGTTCTGACCAGCCAGGTAGTACCGCTTCGCATCCACGTAGATGCCGTCCTGTATCTCTGAGATAAGTTTGTTTAGTTGCCGTTGGAAAACCGTGGGCTCTTTCTCGGCGGCCGGAAGGGGCATAAATCCCTTCATCCCGTTGGAAACCTCCAGGTACATATCTACATCAACTTTCGAAGCAGTGGTACTGGCTGGTTGCTCCTCCTGTTGTGCCTTATCCGGTTTCTGGGTAGTAGGGCGGGTCTCGGTGTTGGCATTCAGCGAAGGCTCTCCCTCCTGCCGGGTTTCTTTTTTATAGCATCCTGAGAAAACTAATGCCCCGCAAAGGAGCAGCAATTGACTTCTACGAATACATCCTGATCTGTCTATGCCCATGTGGTCTATGTATTATTGCGCACTTACTTGCAATATAGGAAAAAGGTTATCTATGAAAATAAGACTTTTTCCAAGGTTTTGCAGCCATTTTCTTAAAACCGGCCCTAAAGCTTTCAAAGGGGACTACCTTCCTGTCTCTTTCTTAGAACGATAAGTAGACCCTCCCCTGCACACCGGTATCAAGGTTTTTAAACCCCTTTCCATTTGCCTCCCAATAATATTCAGGAAACCCCTGCTTTGCAGATGGGTATATACAGGTAAACCAATTCTACTTCTATGATCAGGGCCTACAAACTGTATACCGGCGAGGACGGACATTCCTATTTTGAGCAAGGCACCATTGCCGAAAAAGTATTTACCCAGGTAATTTCGCTTCATTTCAAGGAAACACCGCCCTTTTCAGAGTATGACTGGCACCCGGCCCCAACCACGCAGTATGTTTTAACTTTATCTGGTTCCCTGGAGTTTACCACCAGTTTAGGGGAAACCTTCATCCTGTGCACCGGCGATGTACTCATCGCTACCGATGTTACAGGATCGGGGCATAAATGGAAAATGGCCGATGATCAACCCTGGAAAAGGGCTTACGTTGTTTTTGCAGAAGGTACCCAGATCAACTTCCTACCTGATTGACTTTCTTTTACTTGATTTTGGATAAACCGAAGGCATGGACTATCTGCCCTATTGTTCTATATTTTGGACCCCTTTTCAATAAATAACAAGAAAACAAGGATAGCTTCTGTTACGTGAGGGAGTGGAAAGATTATCTGAAGTAAAAGCTTTGAAGGTTCTTGAATAGCTTTTTTAACAATCCTTTAAATAGTTCTAATAGGTAACGTATAAGCATCTTTAAATCTCAGTTACATTTAACTGGTTTTTGCTTACCCCTAACGGACAAAATAAACTATTTAACGATTAATTATAGTGGTTTCCTTTCCTATTAAGTAATATGCACTCTTTAAGTACACCTAAGGAAAAGGATGCTTCATGCCACAACAACACTATGAATATTATAATATAATTGCAAAGAGAATCCAAAAGGGTTTAGAGAAGGAAGATTTCATGCGTGGGGAGAATATCGAAGAAGTGGTAGTTCTGGCTCTTCATTTACGTTTTCTGATTACCCACTTGCAAAAGGCCCACCCAGACAACCCTTTGCTAAAAGAAATCTCCTGGCTGGCAGATGTTCTTCAGCATGAAGCAAATGCCATTCTCTCCTCTCCCAAAAAGGATATTTTTACGTACCTGAAAGCCTACCATGATGCGCAACAAGGCTTTTTAAAACTGATTACCCATTTGCGCATCCATTCATAATGCCTCACTTTTACTTTTTTGCACCTCAACCGCAAGTAGAGGCAAAGATTATTTATATCAGCATGTCCTGTACTACTACGGCTGTTTTTAGCCCGGTTTTGGAAAATCAGTGTCTTTTTAGTAAACTAGATATTCCTTTCCGCAAGAAGGCGGTCGACAAGAAACGCCCCCATACCCTTTCGACTTTCAGGTTTCCTTTTCCCAAAGTAAAGAAAGTCCATGGATAAGCAACTTCCATTAGAGTCACAGCCAGAACCTGTGTTCCAGACTGAGTTTGTGGCCATCCATCTTCATAAAGACCGTTCTCTGCTGTTAGTGGAATGGTTACGCCAGATCAACCTTGAGGAGCGGAAGATTGGATTCTTAGAAGCCTTGAAGATTACGACCCAGCACCAGCTGCAGAATTGGCTCATAGACGACTTGCAGATCTACATCATCACCCCAGAGGAGAAAAACTGGGTTCTTACCGAGTTTCAGGATTTGGCTTCTAAAACGACCATCCAGAAATTAGCAGTCGTAACCCCGGACTTTTACCCTGCCTTAGTCTCCAACACCGAGTTCACTGACAAAGGAAAGCAAGGCTACAAAGCCAAAGGGGTAATCCAGCACGAGGTTTTCATTGATTATGCAAGTGCTTTAGATTGGCTTATGCTCCCCGCCTAACGTAAGGCTTGGGTTAAAATCCAGACTTCTCTTCCATTCCTTGCGTACCTGCCCAGGAGAGCCTTTCACCTTATATGAATATGAAAGACAAGCGTCATCCTGTAATGCTCAAGTCAAATGAAGAAGTTTAAGAAGGTGCTTTTGGTAGAGAACGATCCCGTTTCAGTCTACTTGACTTCCACCCTGTTGGAGAGAATGGACATTGCCGAAGAAATTTTAGTTGCCCGCACCGGAATGGAAGCTTATCAACTGGTTCTAGACTATAACAAAACCGGTTGCTGCCCAGACCTCCTGTTAGTGAACATTCAGGTGCCTATTTTAGACGGATTTGGACTCTTGAAAGCTCTGAAACAACTGGAACTTGCCTGTACACCCAGAACAGTTCTTTTTTCCTCCTCCATCAGCCGCAAGGACCTGGATCAAGCGAAGGAATACCAAATAGAGGATATCCATCATAAGCCACTTACCACTCGCACGCTGAATAAAATCTTAGCCCAGGATTCGCAAGCCACTTCGCCAGATAAATAATGAAGAACAGGGTCAGTACTGAAATTCCTTAACGCTCCTATGTAATACAGGCGCAATAAGGAAAAACAAAAAAGCACTTACCTCAACTAGAGATAAGTGCTTTTAAAGGAGAGCCCCCAGCCGGGATCGAACCAGCGACCTACTGATTACAAGTCAGTTGCTCTACCAGCTGAGCTATGGAGGCTTCTTTTTCCAGGATTCTGGTGTTTTCTGGAAAACGGTACTAAAATAAAGATTTAAAAAACAGCACTTACAGGTTTATCCTAGTAAGTGCTGTTTTTGGAGCCCCCAGCCGGAATCGAACCAGCGACCTACTGATTACAAGTCAGTTGCTCTACCAGCTGAGCTATGGAGGCTTTTGCTTTCAGAACCTAGGCGGTTTCTGAAAGCGATACAAAAGTAGACCTCTTTTCGGGATTTGCAAAAGTCACCTGCAACAAATTTCCTTCCCTTCTACAAAGCCCTTGAATGTCAAGCAGAAAAATTTAGGAGCGCAAAGCCTTCAACTGTCTCTTCAGGTGCTGAATGCGGTTTTGGGCGTCATCAATTTTAGACTGATATTCCTCCCGAAGCTTCTCAGCGTTCTTAGAACGGGCAAAAAACTCAATATTGGTTCTAAGGGTAGAAATGTCGTTTTCCAGCGAGGTGATATCCCGGCGCAGGTGTTGTTCCTTTTGGTACAGCTTCTGGTCTCCGTCTGGGCTTGCCTTCAAGTGGTTCAACTGCAACTGAAACAGGGTCTGTTCTTTCTGCTGCGGACTCATTTCCGGTACCTTGTCCAGGTACTTGGCCAAAAGCTGCTGGAACCGATCCTCTACCTTAGGGTTTCTCTTGCCCTCGTTAGAGAAAGACTGCCATTCCTGGTGGATTTGGTTGAACTCCTCCAGAGAACCCAAAAAGGTTGGGTCAGCCACTTTGGTAGCTAACTGCTCACAGTACGTCTGCTTTTGCGCTGAAAGTTGGTTTTGCTGAGATTCTTTGTTCTGAGCTTCCTGGTGCAGTCTGTCAAAGAAGGCATTACAGGCCGTCCGGAACCGGTTCCAGATTTTATCTGAGTACTTGTCTGGAACCCGCCCAATGGTTTTCCATTTCTTCTGCAGTTGAATGAGCTTTTCCTTGGTGCTGTCCCACTCCTCGCTGTTCTGATGGCTTTCGGCTTCTTCGCAGAGCGCCACCTTCTGGCGGTAGTTCTGCATCTTCTCCTCGTCCAGGGCTTTGAAGAAGGTGTTTTTATGGTGGAAGAAAGCCTTGTAGCTGCTCCAGAAGGCTTTGTTCACTTCCTCAGCATTTTCCTTAGGCACCAGCCCTGCCGAATCCCAGTTTTCTTTCAATTGCTGGATCTGATCGGTTTTATCGCGCCAATCGTTGATGCGGTCAGAGGTGAAATGCTGGAACTGTTCAATCTGGGCAAGCAGCTCCCTTTTTTTCTCCAGGTTAGCCAGTTCTTCGTTGCGGCGGCTTTCAAAGAATTGCTTCTTTCTCTCATGCACCTGCTCAGATGCCTGGATGAAGCGGTTCCACACCTGGTCGCGCACTTCGTTCGGAATGGGGCCAATGTGTTTCCATTCGTCGTGCAAGTGGCGCAGTTCCTGCAAGGCTTTGTTGATGTTCTCTTCCTTGGCTAATCCCTCGGCCCGCTCGCATAAGGCATTCTTGGCATCCAGGTTCCGTTTCCGGTCAAGTTCTTTCAGCTCGAAGAAAATGCTGCGGTTATTGTAATACATGTCCAACAAGGCATGGTAGGAGTTCCACAGCTGCTGGGCTTCGGCGTTAGGCACCTGACCAATGGATTTCCACTCGGTCTGCAATTCTTTGATGGCGTTGCCGCTGGTTTGGGTCTCCGATTCAATCAGCACCCGAAGTCGTTCAAGCAGGTCGCGCTTCTTCTGCAGGTTTTGGGTTTTCTGCTCCTCCTCCTGGCGTTGCTCCTTAAACCTTGCTTCGCGGAACCGCTGCATGGCCTGCTCTACGTCTTTGTGAGCTTTGGGGGCATTATAGTCAAAATCGTCAGGAGACCCGCCCTCGGCGATAAACCGGTTCAAGGCATCCTGGCGCTCTTCCTGGAAATGCGGTTCGTAAAGTCTATAAAGGGTATTCAGAGCTCTCCCAGACTTACGTACATTACCTTCTTGAGCCAGCGCCATAATCTTGCCTCTTAACTCATCAACCGTTAAGTGGGAGTAATCTTCTTCCAGGTGCAATTCCTCCTCTTCGGCATGGTGTTCTTCCTGGGCAACCGGTTCTGCAGGTACTTCCGCTGTTGCAAATGAAGGAATCTCCCCTTGAGTTGAGACAGGAGTTGAAGCAGACGCATCAGGAGTTGCTTCAGTTTCCATCTCAATTGTACCTAACTCAGAAGTAATTGTCTCCTCAGTATTTGGAACCGGATTTTGGGTTGAATCAGGAATTGGGTCAGTAATCGCCTCATTGGAAACCAGCACGGAAGACTGCGTTACTTCAGGTTCTACCTGAGGAGCAGCAACTTCTGCACCTGCATCTGCAGTGGTACTTTCAGAGGAAGGAACCTGCTCTATGGTATCAACTGTGGTGGCAGGTGTCCCGTTTTGGGCGTTTATTTCGGCTATACGGTCTTCCAGTATTCTTCGCGGATCCAAGTTCTGGTCGTTGGTGGATTGTTCCTGGGGAGATTGTGTGTCCGTTCTTCCGTTTTGCTGATCTTCCGGATTTAGGTTTATCATACACGTGGGGCTTTGCGCCTTTGGATTAGTTTAAGCTTGGGTCCGCGGGATAGTTGGCATACATCTTGTATTTGCCTCCCATTTCCTTTAAAATATCGCGCCACAAGGTATCTATATTCAAAGTAAGCAATTTATTCCCAGCATTGTTATTAACAAACCAAACATTTTTATCAATTTCTTCTTCTAACTGCCCAGGGCTCCACCCGGAATAACCCACAAAAAACCTAATTTCGTCCTGTAAAACTATGCCTTGGTTCATCCATCGGGTTAACTCCTCGAAGTCTCCCCCCCAGTATAGGTTAGGGGCAATGGCTTGTGCATCTGGCAGGTTAGGCAGCCGATGTAAATAGTGCAGGGTGTTTGGCTGCATAGGGCCTCCCACTGCCAGGGGCATGTCAAAAACTTCGTGGTTGATGTCAATCACATCTGATAGATGCAGGGCAGAAACTCTGTTCAATACCAAGCCAACAGTTCCGTCTTTGTCATGCTGGCAGATAACCACTACACTTCTCTCAAAATTGGGATCCCCTAGGAAGGGTTCAGAGATCAGTATGCTTCCCTTTTGGATTTCTTTCGCCATTTTTCTAGTCATCTTTTCCGTGGTTTAAGCTCTCTATACCTACTGAATAGGTAGGCTTTTGGTTTGCGGGAGCCCTTAAATTGCGTACTTTAAACGCCGAAAAAGAAGCGGTCGTATCTGTTTCTTTGATAAGGGGGGCTTTTGAAACCAATCTTCCCTATATTAAAGAGAAAGCCCTACTTTTGGGCCTATTTAATCATTACCGTGTCAATTCCATGGATGCACCTCTGTCCCTCGCCGATATCAGGATAAACTATTCTCTAAAGGAACTCTCCCTGGAAGCCGTATCCAGAGACCCTCTCCAACAGTTCCAGACCTGGATGCAGGAGGCGCTAACCGCCAAGGCAGACGAGCCAACGGCTATGACGCTGAGTACCGCCAACGCCCTGGGAAGACCTACCGCCCGCGTGGTGTTGCTGAAAGCCCTGGAGAAAGAAGGGTTTATCTTTTACACCAACTATGAAAGCCGCAAAGGTCAGCAGTTGCTGGAGAACCCGTTTGCCGCCCTCACCTTCTTCTGGCCAGCGCTGGAAAGGCAGGTGCGCGTGGAAGGCCGGGTAGAAAGGGTTTCGGCAGATATTTCCGATGCGTATTTCCATAGTCGGCCCCGTGGGAGCCAGATTGGCGCCTGGTCTTCGCCCCAAAGTCAACCCATCTCAGATCGTACCATCCTGGAGAACTTAGAGAAAGAGTACTCCAACAAGTTTAAGGAGATGGAAGTGGTACCCCGGCCCGAGCATTGGGGCGGTTACCTGGTAAAACCAGATCGGATAGAGTTTTGGCAGGGACGCCAGAACCGTTTGCATGACCGGTTGTTGTATGAACTGGAAAGCAACACCACCTGGCATATCCAACGCTTGGCTCCCTGAGGTTTTCGGCCTCTTTTTCTTAAAACAGCATCAAAACAGTACATGGCTGAAATTCTCCCTATCAAAGGTTTCCGGTACAACCCGAAGCTTCCGTTTTCCATAGACGCGCTCACTTCTCCCCTGTTCGATGTGGTTTCTTTGAAGCAGCGGCAGGCTCTGTACCGAAATTCCTATAACAGCATCCACTTATCGGTTCCTCCGGGGCCAGACCCCGCAGACAGTGCCCGCCGCACCGCAGAACATTGGAAACGTGCCGGAATCCTGCTCCAGGACCAATTACCGGGCATCTACGTATATTACCAGTATTTCAGGTTGCCGGGCTCCAGCCGTGAGTATTGCCGCAAAGGATTCATGTGTCACATCAAAGCCTATCAGTGGGAAGAGCAGGTGATCCTCCGGCACGAGAACACCATTCCCGCCGCCGTGAATGACCGCATCGCCTTGCTGGAAGAAACCCAGATGCACACCAGCGCCACGCATGGCCTGTTCACCGATCCCTCCTTTTCCCTGGAGCAGTACATGGACGAGAGCATCACCTCGCCTCTGTATGAGTCAGAAGATTACCAGGGAGTGCGCGATGTGCTTTCCGTGATCCATGATGCCCGGGTCATCCAACGGTTTGTGGACCTTCTGAAAGACCAGCAAGTGATTCTGGCCGATGGGCACCACCGCTACGAAGGCTCTTTGCAGTACCGCAGAAAGATGCTGGAGCTTTACCCTGAGGCCACCGGAGACGAGCCCTTCAATTACCATCTCATGTACCTGACCAATGCGGCTTCTGACGACCTTCGCATTCTTCCTACCCACCGTCTTTTAGACCATTTACCCATTCCGCCCGGGGAGTTTCTGGACCGTTTACAGGAGTTCTTTGTGGTCACCCCCATCGAGGATACGTATGAATTGAACGAGGTCATCACCGGAAAGCCATGGGCATTTGGCGTGTACTTACAGGGAGAAGCGTTTAAAGCGCGGCTTAGACCGGAGGTTCATGCGCAGTTGAATTGGGACATCCCTCAGGAAGTAAAAGAATTAGACCTTACCGTCATGCACTACTTTATCCTGGAACGGGTACTGGGCATTTCCGCCGAAGAACAGCGCCATTACCCGGGACTTTCCTACGTGCGGTCCTTCGCTGAATGCCTAACCAAAGTAGATACTGGTAAAGCCCAACTGGCGCTCATCACCAACGAAGTGAAGATGGAAGAGGTGCAGCGGGTGTGTCACTCCGGTGCCGTGATGCCCCAGAAATCAACCTTCTTTTTCCCCAAAGTCATCTGCGGATTTTTATTCAGCTCAATAGACGAAAATGAATTTAACTAAAAAATACATTCTGGCCTCCAACTCCCCGCGCCGGAAAGAACTGCTCACCAACTTAGGACTTCCCTTTGAGATTCGGGTGAAGGAAGTGGATGAAACCTATCCCCCTGAATTGGGCAGAGCCGAGGTAGCCGAATATCTGGCGGCCCACAAAGCCAGTTTCTACCAGGACGAATTGGAACAGGACGAAGTTATCATCACCGCCGATACCATCGTTTGTCTGGATGAAACCATCCTGAACAAACCCTACGACCACGCCCAGGCTACCCGCATGCTCACTATGCTCTCGGGCCGCAGCCACGAAGTGTACACCGGAGTTTGCCTCCTGAGCAAAGACAAGAGCGTAGTCTTCCATGACGTGACCACCGTTCATTTTCGGGACCTTACCCGCGAGGAGATTGACTTCTACATTAACCATTATAAACCCTTTGACAAAGCTGGCAGCTACGGTGCCCAGGACTGGTTAGGGTTGGTAGGAATTGAACGGATTGAAGGCTCTTATTTCAATGTGATGGGCTTGCCGGTGCACCGGGTGTATGAAGAGCTGCTGGTGTTTTAAAGAACAATTTTTTTTAACCCTTTTAGGGGCTATTTTCATAAAAATACCTCTAAAACAGAAATCCCGCTCCTGGATGCAAGAGCGGGATTTCTGTTTAAATAAGAAGTGATAAGTTTAGGTTTTTACTTAAACTTATCCTTTAAGATTTCAATCTCAACTCCTGGTGAAATACGCTCATACAGGATGTTGTACACCGCTGTGGTAATAGGCATGTCTACTTTCAGGCGCTTGTTCAATTCATAAATGCTTTGCACGGCATAATAGCCTTCAGCTACCATGTTCATCTCGAATTGAGCAGACTTCACCGTATAACCCCTTCCGATCATATTCCCGAAGGTTCTATTCCGGCTGAATTGGGAATACGCCGTCACCAGCAAATCGCCTAAGTAGGCACTTCCTTTCAGGTCACGATGAAGGGGCATGAGAGCATCCAGGAACCGCTCAATCTCTTCCATGGAATTTGACACCAGTACCGCCTGAAAGTTGTCGCCATAGTTCAGGCCGTGGGCAATGCCGCAGGCCAGCGCGATGATGTTCTTCATGACGGCACAGTACTCTACTCCGTCAATATCATCCAGAGGGTTGGCCTTTACGTAGCGGTTCCGGAGCAAGGCGCAGAACATTTCGGCGCGGGCCAGATCAATTGAACCGATGGTCAAGTAAGACTGTTTTTCCAGGGCAACTTCCTCGGCGTGGCATGGTCCGGCAATGACGCATTGCCGTTCAGCAGGAACCCCGTAATGCTGCTCCAGGAAATCGGTGATGAGCAGGTTTTCGCCGGGAATCATCCCTTTGATAGCAGACACCAAGGTTTTCCCCTGAAAGGCATCCTGGGCAAGCGGAGACAAAGCCTGCTTCACAAAGGCTGCCGGAACCGCCAGAATAACCCAATCTGCCTGCGCAACGGTTTCCAGGATGTCATTGGACGGATGAACATATTCCAGGTTGAAATGGATACCGCTCAGGTACCTGGGATTGTGGGCATATTGACAAAGATGGTTCACATCCTCCTTGTTTCTAAGCCACCAGCTTACATCTGTTTTGTTTTCCGATAAAATCTTCACCAGGGCTGTAGCCCAACTTCCACCGCCTAAAACGGCTATTCTTTCTCGTTCCTGCAAGGCTTAATCTTCTTCTGACGTATCTTCTTTCAACTCTTTGCTTAGTGCTTTCTCATCTTTGATGGTAACCAGATCTCCTTCCTTAAGCTGCTTAGAAACGGCTCTGAACGGACCAGACACTACCTCCTGACCAGATTTTAATCCGGACAGGATCTCAATATTATCAAAATCACTGATGCCGGTGGTCACTTTCACCATTTTTACTTTCCCGCCTTCGTGCACAAACACAACTTCCTGTGGCCGGTCTTCTGCCCGCACGGGTTTGTCTTCTTGGGCAAGGCTGTTAGCCAAAGGTTCTTTTTTAGAACCCTCCTTTTCTTTTGCCCGGGTAGTTACAGCCGCTAACGGAACCGACAGCACATTGTTTTTCTGATCGGTGATAATGTCCACCGAAGCAGTCATGCCCGGTCTGAAAGGCGTACGGCCATTCTTCTGGATTAAATCTTTGTAAGACTCGTTGAGCAACCTGATTCTAACCTCAAATTCGGTAACTGCCTCTAAAGTAGTAGCGTCTTTGGCCGTGTTGGCAATGGAAGTAACAATTCCTCTGAACTTACGGTTGGTGTTAGTGTAAGAATCTACCTCTATCACCGCCGAATCATTCAGTCGCACCCGCACGATATCGTTCTCGTTCACGTTTACCCGAATCTCCATGTTGTTGAGGTTGGCAATGCGCATGATCTCGGTACCGGCCATTTGGGAGGTTCCTACCACACGTTCGCCGCGTTCTACGTTCAGCTTAGAAACGGTGCCGCTTACCGGAGCGTAGATGGTGGTCTTGTCTAGGTTCCGGCGGGATTCCTCCAGGGAGGCGCTGGCGCTGCGTACCGTTGACTCCGCTGCCCGAACACTCTGGCGGGCGGCGTCTACCTCGGCACGGTTGGCTTCAAATTGAGCGCGGGCGGCATCCATCTCTGATTGGGAAATCACCTTTTGCTCAAACAACTTCTGGTTGCGCTCAAATGACTGACGGATGTTCTTGCTATTGGCTACCGCCTGATTTAACCGCGCTCGGGATTGAGCCAGGTTTGCCCGTTGGGTATTCACCGAAGCCGATTGCATTTCCACCATGGCCTGGTAATTGTCAGGCCTGATGCGGAGCAATAGTTGGCCTGCTACTACAGAATCTCCTTCTTTCACATACAGTTCGGTGATTTCTCCAGAAACATCGGGGCTTATCTTTACCTCTATTTCGGGCTGTACCTTACCCGAGGCGCTTACTTTTTCTATGATATTGGCAGCCTTTGCCTTGGCTACTGCCACTTCAATTCCTTCTTCCTTGCCAATCCACCCATTCTTTTTGGCTACCATTAGGCCTACCAACAGAAGCACAATAAGACTTCCCAGAATGTACAACAGTTTGTTTGATTTGCGTTTCGCCATGAGTCAATTAAAGAGTAATGGTTTTTCCCTGATAGAATTCCAGGAACTTAAGTCTGAAGGTGTAATCGTATTTTGCCTGGATGATGTCTGACTGCGCTTTCACCAAGTTGTTGCGGGCCACGTTAAAATCCACGTTGTTGATGAGGCCGTTGTTGAGGCGAATCTCTGCATTTTTATAGGCTTGCTCAAATGCTTCCAGCTGCTTTTTAGCCGCTACAAATCTTTTCTGGGCGTTAATCGCATCTGTATAGGATTGGGCAATAGTTTGCTTCAATTCATTTTTGGCTATATCAGAATTGATCTGGGCATTTCTCAGGCCTAATCTGGACAACTGCACATTATTGCGTACTCTGAACCCATTGAAAATGGGGACATTCAAATTTATACCAATGTATTGGCCAATGTTATCTTGTAATTGGTTAAAGTAAGGATAGTCCTTAGGGGTTTGCTCAACAGACGGGGTATAGATATAAATGGGCTGACTCATCCCCTCATCTTCGTATCCAACCAAAGTCCTCTGGCTAACTACATTTCCAAAGTTGAACAAAGAAGATCCACTGGAGTAACGGGTACTTACACTTCCCACCAAACTTAGGGAAGGGTGATATCCTCCTTTGGCAATGGCAATGTTTTTATCAGCACTTCTAATCCTTAGCCCTGTTCTTAATATCTCAGGCATTCTGGTAGAAGCCGAAGCAAATACCTCTTCTGCGTTGAAACCAATTACCGTTTGGTCTGGATCAGGAATCTGCGGAACCTCAATGGAGAAATTGCCAGGATTAGCATCCGGGAGGTTCAACATTTGGATCAATTGTAATTCAAAGAGTTCAATGTTATTTTGAGCCGTGATGATATTAAGTTCATCACTTGCTATTTGCGCATTGAGTTCTAATACATTGCTTTCAGGAATACTTCCCGCTTTAAATAATTTTTGGGTTCGTTCTAACTGGCTTTTTGTCAGGTTTAAACGTTCTTGGTTGGTTTTAAGAATTTCCTGGTTGAGCAGCACATTCATGTAGACCGTCACCACATTGAGGGTGATATCATTCTGTACTTTCTGCTGGTCTAATTGAGCGGCCTCGTACTCCAGTTTATTCCGTTTAATGGTATTCTGCGCCTGTAGACCACTGTAAAGGTTAACTGAGCCATTAATGCCTAAGTTGCCAGCCCAAACTTGCTGGTTCTGAATCTGGTTTCTTACTGGGTCTAGAAAGAAACCGTTGTTGAAACTATGGGAACCACTTCCGTTGATGGAAGGCAACTGATCAGTTTTAGATTGTTTTAAATCAATAACTGCCTGTTCTACAGAAAGGCCAGACTGCTTTATCTGCAAGTTGTTTTTGATTGCATGATCAACGCATTGCTGCAGGGTCCAGACGGTTTCGGTGCCCGAAGAGGTTTGTGCCAGGGAAATTGTGTGGCAGCCAATGACCAGCCCCAGCGTAGACAGAAATTTAGTAGAGAAACGTCTCATTTATAAGTCAATATTAGGGATATAGATCACGTTCTTTACCCAACTCAACTGTCGAAGGTACTCCAGCGAGATGGGGCGCAAGCCCGAGTCCATTTCGATGAACTGGCGGGCAACATCGTTTCGGCCCTTCCGGGAAACGTTCATGGTGGCAATGTTGCAATCATCGTGGGCTATGATGCTGCTTATGAAGGCAATACTGCCGGTCACGTCATCGGCGTCAATGATCAGGGTGTGTAGGTTGGCAGAAAAATTGGAAGGAAACCCGTCTACCTCCACAATGCTGATCACACCCCCTCCCCGGCTTTGGCCAATCACTTCGGCAGTGCGACCGTCGGCGGCTGTTAGGTTCAGTTTGATGGTATTGGGATGCATGGTAGAGGCGTTTCCCACAGATTTGAAGGTATATTTCAAACCTTGGGCATCTGCGTGGGAAAAGGACTCCTTGATGCGGGTGTCATCGGTTTTATAATCTAAAAGCCCGGCCAGAATGGCCCGGTCACTTCCGTGGCCTTCATAGGTGCGGGCGAACGAGTTATAGAAAGTAATGGTAGCCACTGCGGGGGAAGACCCTAAAATCCGGATGGCGGCCCGTGCTATCCGAACCACGCCCGCTGTGTGCGAACTGGAAGGTCCAATCATTACCGGCCCGATCATATCAAAAATGCTGCTTTTCTCTGCCATTGTCTTAGTGCTTTCTTTGGGCACCAAAGTTAAAGATATTGTTCACCCTTGGGCAGCCGCAGCGAAAAAAACGGATCTGGGCCCTCTTCCGGAAAGTTGCGTAAAAGGCTGGTTCGGTTGCTCCACCCTACATGATTCTGAAACCAGAAGCTTCCAAACCAATTTCTTTTACTTTCTTTGTCGCAAGTAAAGAAAGATAATTACAACATTCAGAAAATAATATATGCCAGACCGCACCTTCTCCCCCCAGGTACTGGAACTGCTGGAACGTCTCCAACAGAAATATAGCCCCCTGGGCCAGGACCTGGCCTCCTATCTGGAAGGTCTCCTGTACTCAGATTTCCTTAACTACTGGGATTACATACATTTAGACACCCTGTTGAGCCTGCAGACGCCTCGCACCAAAATTCCGGACGAAGAGATTTTCATCATGTACCACCAGGTGACGGAACTGTATTTCAAGCTATGCCTGCATGAGTACCGTCAGATTGGCGAGGACCCTTCCCCCACCGCCCAAATGCTCATCACTCGCATTGGCCGCATCAACCGCTACTTCGAGAACCTGATCGATTCTTTCGATGTGATGGTAGACGGCATGGACCCCAAGGAATTCCTCAAGTTCAGGATGGCCCTCATGCCTGCCAGCGGATTCCAGAGTGTGCAGTACCGCAAAATTGAGATCTGTTCCACCGATCTGCGCAACCTCACCGACAAAGCCAAACGGGAAGCCTTGGGCCTGCAAAGTACCCATGAAGAGATGTTCGGGTGCATTTACTGGAAAGAAGGCGCCACCGAAGCGGCCACCGGTGCCAAGACCCTCACCTTGCTGCAGTTTGAAGAAAAGTATTCGGCAGACCTGATGCAGCACGCCAGGGAGTTTCAGGATAAAAACGTTTGGGCCGTTTTCAAGCGCCTTTCAGAAGAAGAGCAGCAAAACCAAAAACTCCTGAACCACCTCAAAGAACTAGACAGCAATGTGAATGTGAACTGGCCCCTCATGCACTACAAATCTGCGGTACGGTACCTCCAGCGCGACCCAGAGATCATTGCGGCTACCGGCGGAACCAATTGGCAAAAATACCTACCTCCCAAGTTTCAGAAGCGCATCTTCTACCCTGAGGTCTGGACGCAGGAGGAAAAGGAGAATTGGGGCAAAGGCTGGGTGAACAATATTGTAGGAGAAGTGGATTAAGATTCTCCTGCGAGGTAGATTAATTAATAGAAAGGGAGCTTGACTCCCTTTCTGAATTTATATGGATTTGGGTGCGTGCCTGTTGTTAAAGGCTTGTTTTCAGAAAACCGCCTTAAAACAACTTAGCCATTCACCAAAATCCTCCCTTACTCTTTTATTAAAAACCTTTTTAATTCCACTATAAATAAAGAGCAGTATCAAATTTTAATCAATTTCTTGATCACTTGTGCTTTGTCTACTTTAATACCTATGTAATAATGCCCTTGTTGCAGTGAATTGATTTTGATGTTAATCTCGCCTCTTTCATCTGAGATGTAGGCTTTTTCATTCATGACGATGTACCCTATGGCATTTTTGACGAGAATGGTGGCCTGGGTTTTAGGAGTAAAACCTTTGATGTTCACCTCATCCGTGGAATTGGGGTTAGGATAGAGCTTAAGCAATCTACTGACTACTAACTCGGGGGTGCCTTCAGAACTTTGGACTTCCGTTGGCCCCAACACTGAACCTGGTAACACAAAGTTCCGGGAAGCGACAGCGCCTTGAGCCAGAAACATCAGGCTAATCAGAAAGAAAGCGGCAATTCCATTTTTGAGGGTAGACATGGTCATTTGTTTTTAGAATCAAGTTGGAAAATTACCTTTACTAAACTTTTTACTCCGATAAGAGGCTAACCTTCAATAATATATCGGTTTTTAATGCTTTATATTTTCAATTTAATCTTGCTTTTGGGCGATTCTTTAATTTAAATGTAAAACACTGTTTCTCAAATGAGAAGCGGTACCTGACGAAGCCTAGGATAAATTGGCTGAAGCAGGAAATGCCCCTTCCGAAGCACCCAAACAAAGGAGGAAATAGCTCCTACTTCTCTCGGAATCTCGGCCCTTATAAGCCTTCCCTGGAATCTAGATGAGAATTCGAAAGGAACCGGTTTGAAACCATCAGAGAAGAAACCTATTTATAAGCTGTTTTTACAAAAACAGGTCCAAAACAAAAAAGGCTGCCCCAATAGGAGCAGCCTTTTATATGATTTACTTTTTGGTTCCCTTATGGGTTCTGAGGTCCGAAGTTAGGGTTGTTGTTGATTTCTAACTGAGGGAACATGTAGATAAACAGGTCACTGTTGGCAGGAGTAGTTCCTAAAACAGCCGTGTGATTCCCTTCCCGCACCAACGGTTTCTGAAGACGCTTGATGTCCATCAGGCCGAAACCTTCGCCATAAAGCTCTTTTCTTCTTTCAACCCAGATCTCATCCACCAATTCAGCACCGGTTGTGGTTGGCTTAACCGCCGCAGTGGCATCTGTGAAACGCTTCTGACGCAGGTCCAGTACCAATTGCTGCGCTGCCTCATTCTCACCCAAACGGGCTTTGGCTTCGGCCTCAATCAGGTACATTTCTGCAGCACGCATCAACACGAAGTCTCCGCTCAGGTCAGGCAGGTCCTTGAATTTGGTCACTGTGTAGCGGTTAGAGTTGGTGGTACCAACCGCTTCCTGGAACTCCCTGCGGGCATCGGTTACATCAAACAATTCCACAAACTTGTCGTTTGCCCGGATGTTGTTGTAGCCCCTGCGCACGTAGGTTCTGTTTCCCTTATCATCTAAGGTATAACGACCATCCATGGTGGAGTAAAACGAGGCGAAGGCAACTTGCTGGTCAGCAGACTGGGCAAGACCCCAGATCCACTCTCCGTTGGCGTAGTTGTTAAATCCTTCTTTCCACTGGTTTGGCGTCATCAAAGGGAAACCCTCCCTTGCTTTCACAGCAAAATCGGCGGCCTGCGCCCACTGTCCCATCTCCAGATTCACCCGAGCCAGCAACCCTTGGGCTACGTTTTTATTTACGCGGCTTTTGGCAACTCTGGTCACCGGCAGGTCACGCTCGGCAATGCTCAGGTCTTCCAAGATTTGGGTAAACACCTCCTGAAGGGTGGCTCTTGGCTTACCTTCGGTGTCAATGGTGGTTTGCTCCAACACCAGGGGAACAGCCAACGCATTCGGGTCCTTCAAGTACGTATGCTGATACGTTCTGGCCAGGTTGAAGTAAGCAAAGGCACGTAAGGCTCTCGCCTCGGCTTCAAACTCCAGGCGCTTGGTCTCCGTCATGCCCGGAACCTTTGCAGCATTAGCAAGGACGTTATTCGCGTTGGTGATGATGTTGTAGTTGGTTGCCCACAACATGGTTGTACCGCGGTAAGTAGACAGTTTATTGTCCAACTCATACTGGAAGGCAAACCAACCGGAATTGGCCATAATATCCTGGCCCATTACATCCCAGGTCTCATTGAAGTGGGGAATACCGTAGTTGTCATGGCTGGCAGTAGAACCTGAGTTCACCGGGGCATCCCGCATCAACCGGTAGATTCCGGTTAGGGCCGCCTCAACCGCCGCCGGAGAGCTGAAAGCCTGCTCATAGGACGCTGCGTTGGAAGGAACCGTTTCCAGAAAATCGTCCTGGCAAGCCCCTAAACCTAGGGTAGCTCCCAACAGGACAGTATATATTCTCGATTTATTGATTTTCATCTACTAAGTAATTTGTCTGTTGTTAGAAAGAGGCACGCACCCCAACAGAGTAGGTCTTCATGGTTGGGAAGCTGTTGTTGGTGATACCGTCAAGCGACTGCTCTGGGTCCATTCCTTCCAAGCCTTTAGACCAGGTAAACAAGTTATCACCCTGTACAAAAACTCTCAGACCTTTCATTCTCAGGCGATCTTGCACCGATGCTGGCAAGGTATAACCAAGCGTCACGTTACGCATGCGCACATAAGAAGCATCGGTCAGAAAACGAGAAGAACGGGCGTTGGCATTCAGAGACTGGCCTGTTCCAAGACGAGGAACATCGGTCACGTCACCTTCTTTCTGCCATCTGTTCAGGATATCTGTGTTCCAGTTGGTACCCGCAGAAGCACCGCCACCCATCAGGCCGCTGTAGTCTGTGTTCAAGATTTTACCGCCAAAGCTGTAAGAGAACAACAGACCCAGGTCAAAGCCTTTGTAACGGATGTTGTTAGACAAACCGCCGGTTACGTCTGGCAGGGCGTTGCCTACATAGTAACGGGTAGCCAAACCGTAGTTGGTAGTGGTTTGTCTTTCCACCACACCCTCGGCGTTGGTCACATCACGGTACCACATGCTCAAGCCCGTCTTAGGATCAACACCTGCGAAATCCTCAATGAAGAAGTCATAGATGGACTGACCTACCTTGTATTGCTTTGTGCCGGCAAGAATGGTTGGCTGCGGAAGTTCGGTAAACTCGTTAGTGTTATGAGCGGCGTTCAGGTTCACATCCCAACCGAATTTCTCGGTATCCACGATGTGGGCAGTGATGTTGGCCTCAAAACCTCTGTTGCGCATGGCACCCAGGTTAGCAGAAACACCCACAAAGCCGGTTGAAGGGGCCATTGGTTTGTTCAACAGCAAATCTTTAGAGGCTCTGTCATAGTAATCCAATGAGACATCAAACTTCTTGAACAGGGTGGCATCTAAACCAACGTTGAAGATGGCTTGTTTCTCCCAGGTCAGGTAAGGGTTCTCCAGCGTGGTAACAACCATACCGGGTTCAGATAAATCTGGGTACACGGTATTATACAGACCTCTGTAGGCGTAGTAAGAACCCAGGTTCTCATTACCGGAAGTACCGTAGGAAGCACGTAACTTAGCATTGTTCACCCACAGCAGTTCTTTCATGAAGTCTTCCTCAGAAAGTCTCCAGGAAGCACCCACTGAATAGAAGTTACCCCAACGCTGATCTGCCTTGAAACGAGTAGAACCATCACGGCGGAACGAAGCTGACAAATAATATTTATCTGCCAAACCATAGTTCACCTGACCCAGGAAGCTTTGTAGCGCACGTCTGTCTCTTTGTGAATTGGAGCTCACAATGGTGGCGGCGTTATCCAACTCGGTCATGCCTTCAATTGGAATGAAGCCGGTCTTCTGGGTAGATACTGAGTTAGAAGAAAGGTTGTACACCTCAAAACCTCCCAAAGCGTCAATGGTATGCCGCCCGAAGGTCTTGTTCCAGCTCAGGATATGGTTGAAAGTATATTCCGTGAAAGAAGTTCTGCTTTGCGTGCCACGGCCCCCGATGGAACCGGCGGCATCACCGAATTCTGGGTTGTAGAACGTTTCGCCACGGTAGTTGTCTCCGTTCAAAGCCAGGGAGGTTCTGTATTTGAAATCTTTCAGGAAGGAGATCTCTGCAAAACCATTCCAGCCCCAGGTCAGGTTGCTTCCCTGGATGATGTCCAGGGCAGTGGTACCTACCGGGTTGCTGTTACCGCCGTACGGACGGGCTGTGTTGAAGTCAAACTCCTGTGGACCTGTGAAAGGAGAACCATCGGCGTTCTTTCTTCTGTAGATCGGGTAAATGCTGGAAATGTTCCGTCCCCAGGACACTACGTTCCGGAAGGAAGTACCGCTGGAGGTTGGGGCATTCTGGTCTGTATAGGATAGGTTAGCGCTCAAGCCCACTTTGATGTTGTCACGCACCTGCGAGGTTAAACGCAGGCGGGTAGAGTAACGCTTAAAGCCAGAGGTGATGAAAGCACCCTGCTGGTCCAGGTAGTTCCCGGAGAAGTAGTAATTGCTTTTCTCGTTACCGCCCTGCACGCTCAGGTCATATTCCTGACGAACTGCTTTGCGGTACAAGGCATCTCTCCAGTCCTCATCCCAGGCTGGGGTAAGGCCCGGCTTGATCTTGCCATCCAAACCAACCGGTTCTGCGTCATTGAAAGGGTTGTATTGCTGACCGTTTCCGGCACCTGCCAAACGGGTAACTACCGTTTTAGAGGCATATTCCTCAGGGGAGGCAAATTTCCCTGCCCACAAAGAAGAAGAGGCTCTGGCATCGTTACTCAGTGCTTCCCAGGTCAGTTCATACATCTGGCTGGCATTCACCGTCTCGTAGTCTTTCACCGCAAAGTCAGAAACCCCAACGGTAGCACCAAAGGTGATGGTAGCGTCTTTAGGGGCAGTTCCGCCTTTGGTAGTGATCACGATCACACCGTTGGCCGCTCTTGATCCGTAAAGCGAAGCCGCGGTAGCGTCCTTCAGTACAGTCATGGACTCAATGTCATGCGGGTTGATGGCGTTGATGTCACCAGAATATGGCGCACCGTCTACCACGTATAGCGGAGAGCTGTTCGCATTCACAGATCCAACCCCCCGGATACGCACGGCACTGGTAGTACCTGGCTGTCCGCTGGAAGAGGTTACCTGCACGCCTGGAGCCAAACCAGAAAGGGCCTTGGTCACGTCGTTGGCTTGCATTTTCTCAATAGATTCAGATTTTACCGCCGTTACAGAACCCGTATAGGATTTCTCTTCCGCCGTACCGTACGCCACTACCAACACCTCGCTCAGCTGGGTGTTATCTTCCACTAGAGCCACGTTTACAGTGGTTTGACCCGCAATGGCCACTTCTTTATTGGTGTACCCGATGAAGGTGAAAACCAGGGTTCCGTCACTAGAAGGCACAGAAATCTCGTAATCACCGGTTACGCCGGTAGGGGCAGCGTTCGTGCTGCCTTTTAATTGAACCGTAACCCCTGGCATTCCTTCGCCAGTCTTAGCATCGGTTACTTTTCCTTTAATAGTCCGACTTTGCGCCCACGCATGGCTAACCAGCGACAGCAACAAAACGAAGCTGAAAAATATAACTTTCTTCATTTAGGTTTTTGATTGTTATGGGCCGGGAAATTTGCATCAAGATTAGGGTTGGTTCACCCGAATACAGAAAATGCAAGGTGTCTATTTTCCTTCCCTTAAAAAGTTGAGCTCCTATTTTTCAACGCTTTGGTAGGAACCTGTGAGTTTGTCTGGGCCAGAATAGATTTAAACTGGTGTAAGCGATTTATGGGTGGTGATTGTAGATGTGGTTTTTCCGTATTCTTCCTTTCTCTTCCCTCCTTTCCTTCTGGTTATCATTCAAATTCAGATTACTCTGATTTGCAAAAATAACGCACTATGCATACAAATTAGTTTATGTACTTTTCTTTTTTAAAAGATTCTTTATTTTATTAAATACTTCAGGAAAAGGTTATATTAATAAAACAAAAAAGCTCGCCCTTATCAATTGGTTTACAGGTATTTATAAATAAACATGAGCCACATGCATTCACACAAGGAACCTGGTTTATTTTTCGGAACCATCATTTTAGGATTGTTTTGCTAAATGCAGCCTCTAAACGAATTTTCCGGGCCTGCATTTGGTTCAGGAAGAGTATCTATCTTTGCCTTCTTCTTTGCTAATAGAAGAGGAGCAAACAGCAACTTTAGGGTTAACTACCTTACCACCTTTCATGAAAAAAGAACTTGACCTGGTCTTGTCGCCCGAAGTGGCCTATGACCCTGCTCTCCTGGAGCGCGAAATCCTGCAACAAGCCGGCCTCACCCACCCCGAGAAGGCGGCCTTCATCCATAAAATAAAGCGTTCCATTGATGCCCGGGGCCGCAAGGTGCAGGTAAAGGTACGGGCCGATGTGTACACCCAAATCCCGGATCTATCGGTGCTACTGCCCACCTATGAGTACCCAGAGGTGAAACCAACCGCCAAAAGGGTGTTGATTGTAGGGGCTGGACCTGCAGGGTTGTTTGCGGCGCTCCGTTGCCTTGAACTGGGCCTTAAACCCGTAGTAGTGGAACGAGGCAAGGATGTACGCGCCCGCCGGCGCGACCTGGCAGCCATCAACAAAGAGCATATCGTGAACCCAGACTCCAACTATTGCTTTGGCGAAGGCGGAGCGGGTACCTATTCAGACGGCAAACTCTACACCCGCTCTAAAAAACGGGGCGATGTGCAGCGCATCCTGCAGATTATGGTGCAGCACGGCGCCACCACAGACATCCTTTTCGACGCACACCCGCACATCGGGACAAACAAGCTTCCGGTGCTTATTGCCGAGATGCGGGAAACCGTGCTGAAAGCCGGCGGCGAAATTCACTTCAATACCCGGGTGACAGATTTCATCCTGGAGAAAAACCAGATGAAGGGCGTCATCACCGCTGATGGTTCTTCCATTGAAGGGGAAGCGGTTATTCTGGCAACCGGCCACTCTGCGCGGGACATTTACGAGTTGCTGAATGCCAAAAACATCCTTATTGAAGCCAAACCTTTTGCCATGGGCGTACGGGTAGAGCACCAGCAAAGTCTTATTGACGGCATCCAATATCATTGCGACGGTGACCGGGGCATGCATCTTCCGGCCGCCTCTTATTCCTTGGTGCAACAGGTGGCGTACAAAGGCCAGGAGCGCGGGGTTTTCTCGTTCTGTATGTGTCCCGGTGGTTTCATTGTTCCGTCAGCTACAGCGCCTGGCGAGGTGGTAGTGAACGGCATGTCGCCTAGCCGGCGTGACTCTAAATATGCTAACTCCGGTATTGTGGTGGCAGTAAACCTGGAGGACATGGATCTGAAACAACATGGTGCCTTAGCTGGGCTTAGGCTTCAGCAAGCGTTGGAGCAGAAAGCCTGGGCTTCTGCGGGAGGCACTCAGGTAGCCCCGGCCCAACGGCTACACGACTTTGTGAAAGGCAAGGTTTCCTCTTCGCTGCTGGACACTTCCTACCAGCCGGGGCTTGCCTCAGTGGACATGCGCGAGGTATTGCCACCCATGATCGGGGAAAGGCTTCGGGGCGGTTTTCAGGAATTCGGCTATAAAATGCGTGGCTATCTTACCAACGATGCGCAGATTGTGGGCGTGGAAAGCAGAACCTCGTCGCCGGTTCGCATCCCCAGGGACAAGGAGACCCTGCAGCATCCCCAGATTCAGAACCTGTTCCCTTGTGCCGAGGGCGCCGGATACGCCGGGGGCATTGTGTCGGCGGCCATGGACGGGGAAAGATGCGCCGAACAGGTGGCTTTGTTGGTGCAACGTTAACTTAAGCCGGTTTTAGGAGTATAAATACGGAAAGGCCTTTCAAGCCTGTTTTTACAAAAAGAGGGGTAAAAAGATGAAAAAGACAGTGGTTATTGGTGCTTCGGACAACCCGGCGCGCTATAGTTATAAGGCTGTTCATCAGCTGAAACGATCTGGGCACCAGGTGGTACCCGTGGGCATCAAACGCGGGGAAGTTGCCGGTTTGCCAATTGAAACTGAAAAGCCCACCATTGACGAGGTGGATACCGTCACCTTGTACGTGGGACCACAGAACCAGCCCAGTTGGTATGACTACATCCTTTCTCTAAAGCCCAAACGCATCATTTTCAACCCAGGAACCGAGAATTACGAGTTGGAGAAAAAAGCCCAGGAGCAAAACATCAAAACCATGCATGCCTGTACGCTGGTGATGCTTTCGGTAGGAAATTACTAATAACGGCAGCGGACATTCCGCAGTATAATAGCAAAAAGCGTTTTAGGGCTTGTTTCACATAAACGGCCCTGAAACGCTTCTTTTTTTGTTTAAACAGATGAAAAATAGGAAAGCAAGAGCCGCAAACACCGTTTTTCTCCTTTAAAACTCCGCAATTCTGTTGCCTTTCTACACTTTCCCAGCTTTGAGGAGTACCCTTACACTAGAGGAATAACCTTTGTGGTTTTGGCTGGTTATCGTTCAAGTACTAGTTTTGAACGAATCAGCAGCAGGTATTTATGGATAAGAAGATCCTTGTGGTGGAAGATGAGCCAAAATTGGCTGAGTTGTTACAGCGGGGCCTCAAGCAGGAAGGCTACGCCGTGAGCGTGTCCATGAGCGGAACGGCCGGTCTTAAAATGGCGCTGGATTTTCCCTTTCACCTCATCATTTTAGACCTGATGCTGCCCGAAATGAGTGGCCTGGAAGTCTGCCGAAAACTGCGCGAACACCAGGTAGAAACGCCCATTCTCATGCTTACCGCCTTAGATTCACCGGAGAACATTGTCACGGGCCTTGACAGCGGTGCCGATGATTACCTGGTAAAACCTTTCAATTTCTCTGAACTGGGTGCCCGCATCAGAACGCTTACCCGTCGCTCCCAGAACGGGATTGCCCCGCAAACTAAAATCAGGATCGCCGACCTGGAGGTAGACACGCTGGAGAAACAGGTGAGCCGCCAGGGAAACAAAATTCCTCTGACCGCCACTGAGTTCCGCCTTTTAGAGTTCCTGGTGCAACACCACAAGCGGGTAGTCTCCCGGATTGAGATCTTGGAGAACGTCTGGAACATAGACTTCAACCTGGGCACCAACGTGGTAGACGTCTACATCAATTACCTTCGGAAGAAAATTGATAAAGATTATGCCCCTAAGCTCATCCATACCATCATTGGCATGGGCTACGTACTCAAAGAGGAAGAAGCATGACCATTCAGACCCGAGCCACGTTCCTGTTTTCCGTTTTAACCTCTCTGGTGATTCTGCTGTTCAGCGGCTTCATTTACTTCTTCACCAACCACTACACCTTCGAGGATTTCTACAAACGGCTGGAAACGCGGGTAAACCTGGCCTCGGCCATCCATTTGGACATCAAAGCCACGGGTGAGCCCGAGGAAATAAAGAAACTGAGGCAGGCTTATCTGGAGAAACTACCCGATGAAAAGGAATACATTCTGGAAATTCCTAAGGGAAACGCCTTAGCCAAGTTAAGGAAAAGCGGCTTGCCGATTCCCTTCCTGGCCGAGGCTCTACAGGATAGAACCGCCCGGTTCAGAACCAAGCAGGCGCTTTACGCCGGAAGCGTTTACCAGAGCAATGGTGACAGGTACCTGGTAGTGGTCTCTGCCAAAAATCCTTACGGATTGGAATTGGTGACGCACCTTTCCCGTATTCTGCTGCTGGGATTCGTTTTCTGTGTTGTACTGGTTTTTTTCCTGGGCAGGAGTTTCACCCAACACACCTTCAAACCCGTGCGCGACATCATCAGGAATGTGCAGGGGATTACGGCAGAAAACCTTAACCTGCGGTTAGAAGTGGGCACGAACAAAGACGAACTCACCGAACTTACCCAGACCTTCAACGACATGCTCATCCGGCTGGAGACCGCCTTTGAGACGCAGAACAACTTCGTGAGCAACGCCTCCCACGAGTTACGCACGCCCCTGACCATTATCAAAGGCGAAGCCGAGCTGGCGCTGGCTCAACCAGGCTTATTGCCAGAACACCAACAAGCCTTGCAGAAGATCCAGCAAGAGTCCAGCAAGCTGAAGGACATCCTCACCAGCCTTTTAGGGATTGCGCAAAGCGGATTCGATGGAAAAAAGCAGAATTGGGAACAGGTACGGGTTGATGAACTGCTTTGGCTCGTGAAAGAATCGGCGGACCAGCTTTACCCCGAAAACAACATCCAGATAGATTTAAACCAATTACCGCCAGATGAGGCTCAGTTGCTGGTGAACGGCAACGTGAACCTGTTGAAACTGGCCGTGAGCAACATCGTCCTGAACGCCTGTAAATACTCGCATAACCAGGCGGTGCAGGTGCAGATTTCCTCCGAGAAAGGGCAATTGACTATCTCGGTGCAGGACAAGGGCATCGGCATTCCCGAGGAGGAACTGCCCTACATCTTCGTGCCTTTCTTCCGGGCTTCCAACACCACTGACTTTGAAGGCCACGGCGTTGGACTACCTTTGTCTCTCAACATTATTCGGCTGCACAAAGGCAGCATCGGGATTCTAACCCAGGAAGGTTCCGGTACTGAAATCCGGATTCAATTACCCATCGCAGAAGCGGTTTAGGCATCCTTTGTTTTACAGGTGTTTTCAGGAAATAAGGCCCGAAATGCAGTAGTTTTTACTTCCTTTCAGAGCCTTTTTTGGGTAGATTAAGGCTTTTGCGTGAATTCTAATAGGATTCTAATCTAGCTCTTAAATGGGCTTAATGTGCCCCCCGTAGGTTTGTCTAAAGTTCAAGAAACCTTAACCAAGACAAACTATGGCCACCGTATTGCTGCCTTCTAACTTCCAAAATGATTCTTTCTCCTGTGTCCCTGAACTGGTGGAAACCTTCCCTGGGATGCCTCTGAAAGTTCTGTTCTTCCATCCTTTCGGGCTGTCAAGTTCCATCACGGAATTATTGATGCTGTCCCGTCGCAGCCGGGAGGAAACTCTCGTGTCTTTTGATTTTTTCCGCCAATGCAGGGCCTTGGAAAAGGCGTATCCAGAAGTAACCGTGAACTGGACTTGCTTTTACGGCACTACCATGGTCGCTTTCAAACGCTTTCTGGAAGCCAATGCCATTGACTTCATTGCCTCCCCGGCTTCTTACCAGTACCAGGCTATCGGGAAACAGAGCCTGAACCCTTCTTTATTCCTGGCCAAGTGCGGCTTACCCGTCATCCAGATCACGCCTCAGGAACTGGCCTTAACGGGTATTGAATAAGGTTCATCAAAAGCCTTCCTCCTATTTTATAGTTTAAATTTTGACCTATGTTATTAAAAAATAATATTCCCATCCGATACGTGTTCGGGAAAATCAAAACGGAAGTTTTACTGGTATCGGCTTATGCCGTGTTTGTGGCGGTCATCTACGTCAACTTCCATTTTACCCGGATTTCTATTCCAATTGCCGTGCCTACTATGCTGGGCACCATTTTGTCATTGTTGCTGGCATTCAGGTCAAACCAGGCGTATGACCGTTGGTGGGAGGCCCGCACGCTGTGGGGAGCCATCGTGAACGATTCCCGTACCCTCACCCGGCAGGTCCTCAACTTTGTGGACACGCCCTACAACTCCGTGGAAGCGCTCTATTTCAAGGAAAGGTTTGTGAAACGGCAGATTGCCTGGTGCTATAGCCTGGGACAATCCTTACGAAAACTTTCTCCGCTGGAAGGTGCCCATGAACTGATGACCAAAGAGCAGCTGGCTTTTCTACGGGATTACACCAACAAACCGGTGGGCTTGCTGGAATTGCACGGTAATGATTTGCGCAAGGCCTATAAAGAAGGTTGGATCAATAAATACCAGCAGATTGAATTAGACCGAACCCTTACCAGGCTTTGTAATTCCATGGGAGGCTGTGAGCGCATCAAGAACACAGTGTTCCCGGCAACTTACAGTCTGTACACGCATCTGGCCCTGGTGCTCTTCATCCTGATGCTTCCGTTTGGGGTGATTGATGTGTTCGGGATAATAATGGTGCCGCTGGTGATTGCGGTAGCCTCCTCGTTCCTGCTCATCGAAAAGATGGCCATTCACCTGCAGGATCCCTTTGAGAACAAACCCACTGACACACCCATGAGCACCATTGCCTTAACCATAGACCGTGACCTGAAACAGATGCTTCGGGAATACCAGGAACCGGAATCAGCTCCTAAAAAAGACCAGAAAGTAGCCTTCTATATTTTATAATAGGCTGATCAAATAAAAGCGCCTTCTTCCATGAAAACCTTAAATAGGTTCATTCATGGAAGAAGGCGCTTTTACATTATATGAATGCTTAAACCAGGATTATCGTTTTAGAGCCTTTTTCAAGAAAATAGGCCCAAAATGATAGTTAGCCGGAAGAAGCCTGATTAACTATTTGGAAGGTTTGGCTTTTTTCACCCGCAGGCCGCTTGCCTCCAGGTCTTTGAATCCTCCCAGGTTGTAGACCTTCGTAAATCCTGCCTCCTGCATCAGTTTTAGGGCCTGGCCGCTACGGTTGCCCGAGGCACAATACAGGTAATACGTTTCCTGCTTATCCCAATTCTTAAATTCCTGGTTGAACTGCCCACCCTTGAAGTCTGAGTTCACTGCTTTCTTCAAATGTCCGCTTTGGAATTCCTGGGGCGTACGTACATCCACCAGCACCCCTTTCTCTTTTTTCTTTATTTCCTTGTATTCAGAAGGAACCAAGGTGCTTTTAGGGGCTTCCTGAGCCCAAAGAGGTTGCGCCCAAAACAAGGCGAAGGCAAAAAGGAAAGTTCTCATCCTGCAAAGTTGGAAAGTTTGTCTCTGTAAACCAAAACCGTCGCACTCAGGGGTAGGTTCCTTAAAACAGATTCTGCTTTAAGCCTCCTTTTTCAAATCAAGCCCCAAAACAAATTTTCTTGTGCTTCTAACAATTGGTAAGAACAAGATCTGATTTTGTATAGTTATTGATCAACAGGTATTTACAGGATTAAATAATGCCTTGTAACGCAAAGTATTCGCAACTTCTTATATTTACTAAAGTTTTTTTAGGAACCCAGGCAACCGATTTTCTAGGGGATGCATCTATCATTACAAACAGGCAAACTTTATAGCTTAAACTTCTACAACCCGTGAACGAGACAGATCTGGTACTAGCACTGCAGCAAGGCGATGCCAAAGCCCAGCGACTCTTGTACGACCGTTACGCCGGACCCATGATGGGTGTTTGCCTGCGGTACCTCAAGAACGAAATGGATGCTGAGGAGGTCTTGATCAACGGGTTCATGAAAGTGTACCAGCACGTGAGCCGGTTTGAGCAAAAAGGAAGCTTTGAAGGCTGGGTGCGCCGCATCATGGTTAACGAAGCGCTACAGCACCTGCGCAAACAGGAGCCTCTGCATCTGGCCATAGAGAAAGAACACAACTATCTGGCGTCGGAAGATGCCTCGGCAGAAAGTAACATGAGTGCCGAGGAAATGATGGGGTTGCTCCAGGAACTTCCGGCCGGATATAGGGCAGTCTTCAACTTATATGCCATTGAAGGCTACTCGCATAAAGAGATTGCCGAAATGCTCAACATCAGTGAAGGCACATCAAAATCGCAGTTAAGTAAGGCTCGGGCCATGTTGCAGCGCATGTTGGCCCAGCAAGGAGTAATGATCGCCCTCTAATCAGATAAAACTATGAGCGCAGAAGATTTAGATAAATTATTCAGAGATAAACTCAAAGACAAACCGGTTACCCCATCTAACGATGTTTGGGAGCGGATGCAGGCCCGCATGCAACAGGCGAGTCAGCCGGAAACCCCTAATCCATTCATGGTGCCGGTGGCTTCTGAAGAGAAAGAGGAGCGCGGCACCATAAGAATGTGGTATTACTCTGCCGCCGCAGCGGTGACCATGTTGTTGAGCGTGGGACTTTGGGTGAATCGGGAGAACATTGATCCGCTGCAACCTTCAGGTACAGTGGCCACGGTGCAAGATGCCAAACCCTCTACCCCAAAGGTGATTTCTCCTTCAGTGGAAAATACCACCGCCCCGGCATCAAATGAAAATGAGAATACAGCCTCTTTTCCCGTAACTCCTTCCCAAACACCAGAGCAAAACCAAGCCCTGGCTTCGGTGAATACCAAGCCTATTGCCCCGGTTGCCAAAGAAAAGGTGAAGGCTGCGGCGGGAGAGACCAGAAGAAATGAAGCTCGGGAGCTTGAAAGACCAAAAGCTCCGGAAAAAGCCCAAGAACCGGTGATGATGGCGGCCACTACGCCTTCTAAAACCCAGGAGGCTACGAAAGCTACTCCAGATGCTGCCGGCGGTTTAGAAATAATTGTAAAATTAGACAATGCCCAGGCAACCCCATCCCTCGCCCAGGCATCTACTAAAGAAACTGACACACCGCAGACTGAGGGGCAAGCTGGAACAGGACGTGTTCTGAAAGGCATCCTGAAACAAGTGAAGAACCTCAAAGACGGTGAGAAAGTGAACCTTTCAGAACTAGGAATTACCAAACACACCTATGCCTTGGAAACCCGCATAGGAAACAAAAAAATCACAAAGTCCATAGAACTCTAAAATCCCATTTCAATGAAACGTATGTATGCCCTGCTTACGGCCATCATGATGGCTGCAGCTATCGCCTTGCCTTCTCACGCCAGTTCATTTAGCCCTAAACCGGCTGCAATCCAGGATACGCTCATTTTGAAGCTCAAAAATGAAGCCCGGTTGCTGATTGTGGTGAAAGACGTGAAAGATTTGAAAAATCTAAAAAACCAGAGCATAGACTCCCTGATGCAACTGGTGGAAAAATACGCCGACCAGATTGAAGCGGCCGGAAAAAAAGGCGACGAGGTGACCGTGACCATTGACAAGTCGCAGGCCAACACTTCTGAGGACGTGAACATTACCATTTCCCAGAACGGCCCTGAGGGTACCGAGGTGACCATCAAAGAAAAGAAACGCATCAGGATCACCGACAAAGTAGGCATTGACATTGACCACAACGAAGACACCAACTCCACTAAGGTAAAGGTAAACGTGGGCGATGCTGACACTACCGAAGTAAGGGAAAGGGATGAGGAGCGGTATAAAAACCGTCACCCTAGAAGAACTTTGGATTTCCAGATAGACGCGGGCCTTTCTACCTGGCTGAACAAAGAAGAACTGGCCGGCAGCCCGGTACAAGACATAAAATTCAGGACAGCAGCTTCCCGCTACATCAGCTTGAATACCAAATGGTACAATCGCATTGGCGGAGAAGAAAGCCCTGTGCGCCTCATCACCGGATTCACGGTTGACTTCCACAACTACATGTTTGATGACAACATCATGATCCAGAACACGGGCGAGAAAACCGACTTTGTGATCCCCACTGGAATCAACCTGGAGAAAAGCAAACTGGCCACTACTTCCCTGAACGTGCCCTTGGAACTGGGTTTCGATTTCAAAAACAGAAAAGGCAAAACAGCCTTTAAACTAGGCGGCGGAGGTTTCGTTGGCTACATGCTCAGCAGCCACTCCAAAGTGAAATACTCCCAAGCCGGGGACAACGTGAAGAGCAAAGCCAAAGATGATTTCTACCTGAACGATTTCCAATACGGCCTCTCCGGGTTCATCGGAGTAAGAAGCCTGGAGTTCTTCGCCAAGTATAACCTGAATGATATGTTCCAGGACAACAAAGGACCAAAAGCCAACGCCTTCGCCGCCGGAGTAAGAATCCTGAAATTCTAACCTGAAGTAAGAACATATGAAAACAAAAGAGGAGCGACTTCGCTCCTCTTTTGTTTTTACCAGCCATGTTTTCCTTTTAATTGAAAGAATTCCTGTTTTGAAGGCCTTTTCTGTAAAGTACCATTAAAACAAAACTTCAGCCTTCAAGGGATTAAAGCGCCAGTAAGGGCTTTCAAGAAGATTGGGAATTACTTCCTTCTTGGTGCCACCCTTAAAAAAATGGGGGCATTAGAAGTAGCGCTTTTTTATTGCATAATTAGTTCGGCCAAAAAATCCCTTCAGGATGACAGAAGGAATAAAGGCCCCAATACAGATATGTATGGTTAGATATTCCGGAAGAAGTTATCCAGTAGAATAGCAGTGGCTGTCCCTACATTTAAGGACTCTGCTCCGCCCCTTCCTGGTATGTGCAACGGTTGCGTGACCAGTTCCATGATCTCTGGCCGGATGCCGTGGGACTCGTTGCCCATGACCAGCACACCTTCGGGTTGCAGGTTTATCCGGTGCACGTTTTCCCCTTCCAGGGCTGCGCCGTAGACATCCACGTTTTGTGGCCTTTTTTCCAAAAAAGCTACTAAATCAACATAATGAGGGGTGATACGGGTGAACGAACCCATGGTGGCGGCAATGACTTTCTGGTTGTAGAAATCAGCGGAAGTCTCAGAGAGTACAATGGAGGTGAGGCCGTACCAATCTGCGATGCGGATGATGGTGCCCAGGTTGCCGGGGTCTCTTACTTCGTCCAGGGCAAGTACAAAGGGGTGGTTTTCCCAGGTAAATTGGGGAATGGGGCGCATCTTTGCGATGGCCAGGGCAGCGTTGTTGGTTTCCATGGAACCGGCTTTTCCAAGTTCCTCCTCTCCTACGGTAATTACCTCAAAACCTTTCCTGAACAGATGGGTATGTTTGGATAGAAATTTTTCCGTGGCCAGCACCGTTTCCAGTTCAAAGTCTGATTGCAGCAGTTCGGCCACGCTCTTTTCACCTTCCACGGTGAAAGCTTGGTGAAGCAACCGATATTTCTTTATTTGCAGTGACCTAATGTACTTCAAAAGCCCCTTTGAGATCATAACCTTTCTACGTTTGAAGCTACGATATTACGTATTCGGCGCGGTATTCACAATGCTGGGCTTATCCATGGGCTGTACGCCCACCCATCACCTTGCCCAGAATGAGCGCCTGCTCTGGAAAATAAAACTAGAGGGAGTTGAACAAGCCGACAAATCTGCCATTACGCCCTTATACCAACAGAAACCTAACCGCCGGGTGCTGGGTGCTCCTATCTATTTGAACCTGTATTATTTAGGAAAACGCTTCTACAACCCAGAGCGCATCCAGCGGAACATAGAAGAAGAAACCGCTGACCACAACCGCCGCATTCAGCGGGCGGGCAGCGACTCTGTGAAGGTGGACAAGCTCATCGAAAAAAAAGAGAACCACTTAAACAAACTGCAGAACAAGAAGGAGAACGGCAACTGGCTCATGCGTACCGTTGGGGAGCCCCCCGCCATCTTTGACTCCCTAAAACTGGTGCAGACCGTGGATCAGGTGGGCATTTACCTGGCCTCCAAAGGCTTCTTTCGGAACAAGGTTTCCTCCACCACCGAGGTTAAAAACAAGAAAGTGTTCGTCACCCTGCAGGTGCAGGAAGATAAACCGTATGTGATCACCCAGGACACCTACCAGGTTCCTGATACCACCATCCTCCGGCTGTTGAACGAAAATAAAGCCGCCAGCCTGATTAAACTGAACCAGAACTTTGACGAGGCCCTGCTTACCCAGGAACGTTCCCGCCTGGAGCAGCTCCTGAAGAACAACGGATTTTATGATTTCCGGCAGCAGTTCATCACCGTAGAGGCAGACACCAGTTATGAGGAGTACACCGTGCGGCTGAACACGTTGGTGTCTAACCCAAGTGATACCACGGTGCATAAAGTCTATACCATCAACGATGTCTTTTTTACTTCAGATGCCGGGCTCAACCGCTTTGGCCGGTCCCGGGATACGGTTGAGTTGAATAACATCCATTTCCTAGCGTATGAGCAACAAGTAAAACCGCGTATCCTGATCCGGAAAGTCATCGTCAGGAAAGGCCAGACTTACTCAGCTAACCGTACCTTAAATAACCAGCGCATCATCAGCAACCTGGATGTTTTCAAGTACACCACCATCAGTTACACCAAAGTTGACTCTCTGGGCTCAGAGCCCAACAAGGGATTGCTGAATGCCCAGATTAACACGGCCCTGCTGCCCCGCTTCCAGGAAACCACGGAGGTTGGCGGCACCTTTACCGAACAAGTGCCGGGTCCTTACGCCAGCCTTCGTTTCAGGATCAGGAATATCTTTGGCGGAGCCGAAATCTTTGACATCGGGGTACGGGCCGGAATCGAGGGACAGCTGCAACGCAATACCACCACCGTAGGAAGAAGAACCGAGATTGGGGCTGACATGGGCGTAACTTTCCCCCAGATCCTGGTTCCGTTCAGGACCAACGATGTGTTGATCCGGTTTAATCCGCGCACCCGTTTCAGTACGGGTTACACCTACGTAGACCGAAACGAATACACCAGAACCAACCTTGATTTCTCATTTGACTACATCTGGCAGCGGCTCAACATCCATCAGTTCAGCTTCTCGCCCCTGGATATTAACGTCATAAGTACTCCCCGGATTGACCCACTTTTCAATCAGTACCTTCAGACCCTGGAACAGTCTGGTAACCCGTTGAACGAAAGTTTTAAAAATGCCTTTGTCTCCTCCATCAACTTCACCAGCCTCTACAACACTGCAAATTACAACCAATCCAACGACGCCAAACTATTCCGCCTTTTTGCGGAAACCGGCGGGTTGCTGTGGAATTATATAGCCGAGCAGGTCCAGGATTTCAATACTTACCGCTTTGCAAAACTGAACCTTGATTACCGCCGGTACCATGCACTTGGGAATAACATGACGTTTGTGTACCGCGCCAACGGCGGAGTTGCCAAACCCCTGGGAGAGTCGCGGGCGCTGCCGTACGACAAGTACTTTTTTGCGGGAGGTTCTTCCAGCGTTCGGGCCTGGCTGCCCCGCCGATTGGGACCAGGCTCCAGCGCCCTCATCAACAAGGAAACCGGCGAATCTGATTACCTTTTCGAACAGACCGGGGAGATCTTGTTGGAACTCAACTCTGAATTCCGCTTCAGGATGTTCCGTTTCGGCAACACCAATGTAAACGGAGCCCTTTTCCTGGATGCCGGTAACATTTGGTTGTTCAACGAGCGGAACACCAACCCTAACCCTGAATTGTATGTGGCCCAACCCGGGGCTAAGTTTGAGATCAACCGCTTTTACAAAGAACTAGCGGTGGGCACTGGCTTTGGAGTGAGGTTAGACTTTACCTTCGCCATTTTGCGCTTCGATATCGCTACCAAAGTCTACGACCCTTCTTTGACGCAGGGCAACCGTTTTGTCATCAACCAATTCCGCAGCGACCGGATCTTCGGAAATAACACACAAACCACTTTCAACCTAGGTATTGGGTATCCCTTCTAAACGAAGCTTTTTGCCTCCAAGAAAGTGTGAGGTTTAAAGCAAAAAGGGTAGCTCCAGTTTTAGCAATGTTTTATGAAAACACCGCCTAAACTGGAGCTACTCTTTTTATAACCTCTCATTTATTTTCGGGAGGGACTCGAAAACATTTAATCACATTAATAAAAGCGGCATTACAGTTGGATCACATGATTCTTTTAGGATGATAAATGAGAGTTTATCAAATGTTGGTTGTCTTTCCTGTTGTTTTGTTTACCTAATACTCCAGCAGTTCCTGCAAAGAAGCCCGAACCTTATCAGCGTTGGGCAGCATCATTTTCTCCAATTCCACATTCAGGGGAACGGCGGGCAGGTTCTCGGCACCCAGGGTAAAAACCGGGGCATCCAGGTACCGGAAACAGGTTTTGCTGATGCGGCCCGCCAGTGACTCGGCGAAGGAGTTCAGGAGCGGTTCTTCGGTTAGTACCAGCACTTTGCCGTGGCGTTTCACTGATGCTTCCACCGTGTCATAGTCCAGCGGATTCAACGTTCGCAGATCCACGATTTCCACTGAACCAGGAATTTGTTTGCTGGCCGCTTTCGCCCAGTATACGCCCATGCCATAGGTGATCACGGTGAGGCTGTTTCCTTGACTTAGCTGCTCCTCAGACGCTTGTTGTACTACGTGGGCTTTCCCCAATGGCAGGATGTAGTCTGCGGCAGGTTCGGTGGTTTTGGCGTCCTCGGTGCCGGGTACTTTAGACCAATATAGGCCTTTGTGCTCCAGCATCACCACGGGATTTGGATCCAAAAAGGCAGCTTTCATCAGCCCTTTCATGTCGGCAGCATTGCTGGGGTACACCACTTTGATGCCACGTATATTCAGTAGCGTAGATTCAATGCTGCCGGAGTGGTAAGGTCCGCCTCCGCCGTAAGCCCCAATGGGCACCCGGATCAGGGATTGAATCGGGAACTTGCCCATGCTCAGGTAACAGCTTTTTGAGAGTTCTTCCACCAATTGGTTGATGCCCGGCCAGATGTAATCCGCGAACTGAATCTCTACAATCGGCTTGGCCCCAACCGCTGACATTCCGGCGGTAGAACCCACAATATAGGCTTCCTGAATGGGCGTGTTGAATACCCGGTTATCGCCGTACTTTTTTGCCAATAAAGCTGCTTCCCTGAAAACGCCGCCTAATTCGCCACCTACGTCCTGCCCATAAAAGAGAGATTCAGGGTATTGTTTGAGCAGATCGTCTACGGCATGGAGGGCCGCGTCTACCATGGTGGTTTTTTCAGCGTTCTCCGGAGATCGGTCTCCAGTTTCCTCAATGATGGGTGTTGGGGCGAATTCGTGTTGGTTGAACGTAGCGGGGTCCGGGTTGGGAGCGGCAAGCGCTTTTTCATACTGGGCCTGTACTTCCTGCTTTACCTCCTGGGCTATGGAAATCAATTCATCGGCGGTGATGCCTTGTTCTAACAAATAGGTGCCAAGTTTTGGCAAAGGGTCCAGGAGACTATGTTCCGTCAGGTTATCGCCGCGGTACCATTCTCTTCTTACTCCGGAGGTATGATGTCCTAGTAACGGACAATTGGCGTGCACCAACACCGGACGTCGTTCCTGGCGGGCAATCCTGAAAGCTTCGGTGAGTCCGGTATAGGAATCCAGGAAATCGGAGCCATCTACCCGTAAGCGCTCCAGGCCTTTGAAACCGGCCGCGTATTCGTAGGCATCCATGGCCCGCATCTCGGTACCTTTCGCCGAGATACCCCATTCATTGTCTTGTACCAGGTAAATGATGGGCAGCTTTTTGAGGACCGCCATCTGGAAAGCCTCGGCTACTTCGCCTTCGGTCACTGATCCGTCGCCAAGGGAACAGATCACCACGCGCCCTTCTGCCGAGTCCATCAGGTTCTGAGATTCTAGATAGGAGAGCGCATGCGCCATGCCGGTAGCTGGAATGGCCTGCATGCCGGTGGCGGAGCTTTGGTGCGGAATTACCGGAAAGCCCTCTCTTCTGAGCGAGGGGTGCCCGTAGTAGGTTCTGCCCCCGCTGAAAGGATCGTCGCGCTTGGCCATGAGTTGGAGCATGAGCTCATACGGCGTCAACCCCAGACCCAATAAAATGGACTCATCACGGTAGTAAACCGATAGAAAGTCTTTCTCGGTGATATGAAAAGCCGTAGCCAACTGAATGGCTTCATGGCCGCGGGAAGTGCTATGTACGTATTTGCTGCAAATGGCTTTGTTTTCTTCGTAGGTGTCAGCCATGGCTTTTGCGGTGAGCATCAGGCGGTAGGCTTTCAACAGAAGATCCAACTCCACTTGCGGGGGAGCTTCAACAGAAGGTTGGTTCATAAGCTAACATTTGTTCGGATTTCTAAAGTACGGCATATCTGGTGAAAAGCAAAATCAGGAAATTATGGGGCTCTCCCATTTATCGCCTACTTTTGCCAGAACGTGGCCAAAACAGAACATGGAAATAGTAATGAGTGATACGATACAAAAATGGTTTAAGTCATTTCAGGAACGCCTCTGCAAAGACCTGGAAACCTGCGACGGGGAAGCCCGCTTTCAGGAAGACTACTGGGAACGCCCCGGCGGCGGCGGCGGCGCGGCCCGCGTGATCCAGAATGGAGCTGTTTTTGAAAAAGGAGGCGTGAATTTCTCTGCGGTGGAAGGCGTATTGCCCCCCAAGGCAGCGGCGGCCCTTCACCTACCCGATCCACATTTCTTTGCCACCGGGGTTTCTGTGGTGATTCACCCGCGCAATCCACACGTGCCCATCACGCACATGAACGTTCGGTATTTTGAAGCCGGAAATGGCGAAGCCTGGTTCGGCGGAGGCATCGACCTCACGCCCATTTACGTGAACAGAGATCAGGTACGGTTTTTCCACCAGCAATTGAAAAACACCTGTGAACGGTTTCATCCACTCTATTACCCTGAGTTCAAGAAGTGGGCTGATGACTATTTCTACATTCCGCACCGCGAGGAAACCCGGGGCGTTGGCGGCATCTTCTTTGATCGGCTCACCCCTACCCCCGAGATCACTTTGGAAGACCGGTTCGCGTTTGTGCAGGGCGTGGCAGACACCTTCGCTCCAACGTATACCACCATCGTAAACGAGAACAAGAACAAAGACTTCAGCTCCCAAGAAAAAGAATGGCAATTAATCCGGCGGGGCCGATACGTTGAGTTTAACCTGGTGAACGACCGGGGTACAAAATTCGGGCTCGAAACCAACGGACGCACCGAATCTATTCTGATGAGTCTTCCGCCTTTGGCCAGCTGGCATTACAGCCACGAACCGCAGGAAGGATCTGCCGAGGCTCAGGCCTTGGCTTGTTTCAAAAAAGACATTGATTGGGTAAACCTCCCCTAAAATGGACGAACTTATAGCCCTGGACCAGGCCCTCTTTCTGGAATTGAATAGTCACCATTCCCCTTTTTGGGACGTGGTGATGGTGTTGATTTCCAACAAGTACGTGTGGTTTCCTTTCTACGGCGTTCTGGTGGGGCTTTTCATCTATTTCTACAAAAGAAAAGGATGGTTGATGGTGCTTTCGCTGGGAGCCAGCGTGGGCTTAGCAGATTTTGTTTCCTCTGGTATCCTCAAACCCGCCGTCGGCCGGCTGAGACCTTGCCATGACCAATTGGGGGCCATTGTAAATGCTATTGACGGTTGTGGCGGTAAATTCGGGTTTGTGTCTTCGCACGCCGCCAATGCCTTTGCCGTAGCTATCTTTGTGATCTTGTTGCTGCCCAAAAAACAGTGGCTTCTCAAAGGCTTGCTGCTGATTTGGGCCATTGCCATCTCCTATAGCCGCGTGTACTTGGGGGTACATTATCCCGGGGATATTACATGCGGCGCCTTGATTGGAATAGCAACCGCCTGGCTCAGCATGTACTTCTACCGGAAAGTCTCTGAAGGCTACCCCTTCTGGCAGAACTAAACAGAGCTTACTGCTTAAGTAAGCATCCGTTTAAGTGCCGTTTTAAAAAACGAAGCCCAAAACAGATGCTTATTTCTGAAGCAAGCGGGCTACGTATTTCCCGATGATGTCAAATTCAAGGTTCACCTGGTCGCCGGGTTTCACCGCGTGCAGGTTGGTGAACTCATAGGTATACGGAATGATGGCCACCGAGAAAAAGTCATCCCCAGATTCCACCACCGTCAAACTGATGCCGTTCACACAGATGGAGCCTTTCTCAACCGTCACGTTTCCGGCAGCCTGGGGCTGGTACCGAAACCTGAAAAGCCAACTGCCTTGCTGATCTTTCACTTCTTCGCAGATGCCCACCTGGTCCACGTGGCCTTGCACGATGTGCCCATCATAACGGCTGTTGGCTAAAAGGCACCGCTCCAGGTTCACCTTATCTCCTTGTTTCAGTTGCCCCAGGTTAGTTCTGGAAAGCGTCTCGGCAATGGCCGTCACTGTATAGGCATTTTCCTCCAGTGCCACCACCGTAAGGCACACCCCATTATGAGCCACACTCTGGTCAATCTTCAACTCCTGCGTAAATGGACAAGCCAAAGTGAAATGCCGGTTAGACTGTTCATCCCTGATGGCTACTACTTCGGCCTGTGCTTCTATGATTCCTGTGAACATTTTAATGAGAGATTGAGTGGTTGAATGAACGAGAGAATAAGAAAATGAGTGATTACGTAATTGAATGATTGAGTGAATGCAGGTTGATTAATGTTCAATAACACAATAAAACATAAAGTTGAAAAATGTTAATTAAGGAAGCAGTGCTCAAACTTTACTTACATTCTCATTCATTCAACCACTCAATCTAACAATAAATCACTTCCCCCTTCCCTGGATGATGATTTTGATGGTGTAAAGCATTACCCTGAAATCCATTACCAAGGACATGTTTTCGATGTAAAGGATGTCATACTTCAGGCGGCGTACCATTTCCTGCACGTTTTGGGCATACCCAAACTTTACCTGGCCCAGGGAAGTAATGCCGGGCCTAACCCTTTGCAAATGTTTGTAATGCGGGGCGTGCTCTGTAATCAAGTCAATGAAGTGCTGTCGTTCGGGCCGGGGTCCTACCAAGCTCATTTCGCCAATCAACACGTTGTAAAACTGGGGTAGTTCATCCAACCGAACCTTGCGCATGAAGCGGCCCAGTTTGGTAACCCGAGGGTCGTCGTCTGAAGAAAGGGCGGGACCGGTTTTCTCGGCATCCAGGTACATGCTCCGGAATTTAAGGATATGGAAGGGTTTGCCGTGCTGGCCTACCCGCTCTTGCCTGAAAAACACCGGTCCGGGTGAAGAGGTTTTCACCAAAATGGCTAGTAAAGCATACAGCGGGGAAAGTAACGTCAATACCAGAATGGCGGCTGTTAAGTCAATAATCCTTTTCAGGAGTTGTTGCCATACGGGCATGAGGTCGCGTTTCACCTCAATCAGCGGGGTGCCAAACAAATGGGCCACCTTCACCGAACCCAACAGAATCTGGTAAACATCAGGCAGAATACTGATCCGGACGTCTTCTCCTTCTAGGGAACTCAGAATCTGTTCAATGAGCCGGTGCTCTGAAGGTTCAATTGCGATGATGACTTCCTTTACCTCCAGTTCTTTGATGACCTCGGGGAGCTTATGGAAAGATCCCAGGGAGGGAATTTCTTCCTGGAACGCGTGCGGCTGTGAAGGCTGGCTTTGAACGAAACCCAGAATACGGAAGCCTAGGTGGCGGTTGTTGCTTTCTAGCTCGTTATAGACTTCGCGGGCGTTACTGCTGGAGCCCACCACCACCGTATGAAAATAGACCTGCCCGCTATAGACCAGCTTTTTAAGGTGGCTTAAGACGTAGATTCTGAAAAACACCGAAAAAAAGAAATGCAGGAGGAAATAGATCCCGATGGGCCGGGAGTACACCTGAAACTTGTTCAGGTCTGGGTCTTCCCACAAAAAGGCCAGGTATATGGCAATAGCCCCCCCGAAGGACATTCCTGCCAATAAAACTACCTCCCGGAACCTGGAGATCCTGAAAATGTCACGGTAGCGGCCCAACAGGGTGTACAAGATCACCCAAAAGGAAGCAATGATGAAAGATCTGATTAAGAAAGCCGGGTTGAGGATGTCGCCCAGGTCAACAAATAAATAATTGTTAGATAAATAAAAGACAGACCAAGCCAAAAAGGCGGCTAGAAAATCTCCAAAAATTAATTTATAAACGTGGTGGTTTTGGGTGAACTGCATGGATTTTAGAAAAACAAGGCAGCAGAGTTTGGCTCCATTCTAGTACAAAGCTACAAGCAAAATCTAAACGCTTGGGTAAAAATTAAATTTCATGGGGTTGCCGGTCTTATTGCTAATTTCGCGTCATCGTATCTTTGGTTTTGGCCGCTTCACGTATAAAAGTTTACTACCTGACTCATTTATGCTCACAGACAGTTACCGACACAAAGGCATGCGCAAAAGCTTGGTGCGTATTGTTCAGGAAAAAGGAATCAAAGACAAGAAGGTGCTTCAGGCGATTGACCAGGTGCCCCGCCACTTCTTCTTTGAGAAAGCTTTCCTGGAGCAAGCTTACCAGGACAAAGCCTTTCCTATTGGGGAAGGACAGACTATCTCTCAGCCTTATACCGTAGCCTATCAGACCGAGCTCTTAGATGTGCGGCCCACCGATAAGGTCCTGGAAATAGGAACCGGCTCTGGCTACCAATGCAGTATTCTGCTGCAACTTACCCCGCACGTTTACACCATTGAGTACAACGAAGTGCTGTTTCACAAGGCCAATCGGCAGTTCCAGTTGATGGGGCTCTCCCCGTTCACTTTCCTGGGCGATGGCTCCGAAGGGTTGCCTCAACATGCGCCTTTTGATAAAATTCTGGTGACCGCAGGTGCGCCTATCATCCCTAAAACCCTTCTCCGGCAACTAACCTTAGGCGGCAAATTAGTGATTCCAGTGGGAGACACTGGTCTTCAGAAAATGCTGCGCATCACGCGTATGGGCGAGGATGAATTCACCAAGGAGGTTTTCGGCAACTTTAAGTTTGTGCCGTTGCTTGGCAAACAGGGCTGGCAATAAATTCTATTTTAGCCCCTCTTTTCAGAAAACAGGCCTGAAACAACAAGAAAAGGTCCTTATCGGTACCATAAAAAAGTAGGGTTGTTTTTGGGTTTCCGCTGTATCTTTACGGACTCAATTTCACTCCTTCTTTATGCGTAAGCAAAAACCCGTAAAAGATTCCTATGTAAGGATGACCGAGCTCGTCCTGCCCAATGACACCAACACGCTCAACAATCTCATGGGAGGCCGAATGATGCACTGGATGGACATCGTTTCTGCCATTTCAGCCCAAAAACACTCCAACCGGATCGTGGTCACTGCTTCGGTAGACAATGTATCGTTTAAAGAAGGCATAAAACTAGGTAACGTGATTACGCTGGAAGCTCAGGTGACGCGTTCTTTCAGTTCTTCCATGGAAGTGAACATCGTGGTTTGGTCAGAGGACATCCCTTCTGGAACCAAGGTGAAATCAAATGAGGCGTTCTTCACCTTCGTGGCAGTGGATCAATCGGGTAACCCAATAGACGTGCCGGAAGCGGTGCCTGAAACCGAAGAAGAGGTAAAACTCTACGAAGGAGCCCTTCGTCGCCGTCAATTACGCTTGATTCTGGCCGGCCGCATGAAACCAAACGACGCCAATGAATTGAAGTCGATCTTTGAACTGGAAGATTAATCTTGGTACGTTAGAACCCTAATCCTCACCACATGACTTCTTCGGTTAACGACCTTTTGTTTCTCCAGCAGCTGTATGGACAGGACACGCTTTACGTGGTTCCGGAAGAAGCCAATACAGAAGCCATTTCCTTGCCTAAAGCCGCCCAAGCGGTAGCTGCCCAAACTCCGGTAGCTTTAGAAGAACCTGTTCCTGCTCCGGTTTCCATCTCCATGGAAACACCAGAACCCCTGGCCCAAGAAACAGCTTCAGTTCCTGCAATAGAAATACCTGCACCCGCCGCTCGGCGGGAGGAAATTAAATGGTTAGGTGAAGCCGAGCGCGGAACCTATTTGTTGTTCGATGTTCCGGAGGAGGTTTTCGGAAGGCTGCCTCAGCATGCGTTTCTACAGAAAGTAATGGCAGCCGTGGGGTTAACCACCAGCCAAATAAAATTCGGGAATATGTCACGGGAACTGGAGCATGACGTGAAGCAGATTGCCGCCCAGAACAAAGCCAAACACATTATTCTGTTCGGTCAAGGATTACCGGTTGCCAACCTTTCACGCATGGAGTTCTACCGGATGTATCGGTTTGAGGAGTCACGCTTCGTTTTGGTGGACTCTCTGGAAGACATCGAGAAAAGCGTGGAGCTGAAAAAGAAACTCTGGGATGTCCTGCAAAAGATCTTTTTGCAGCAGAATTGATAAAACTGCCCTAAAACAGAAGAGGCTGTCCTAGATGTATAGGACAGCCTCTTCTGTTACAGGGCTAAAATAGCCTTAATTATTATGGCAACAGTGAAGCAAGTTTCTGTTCCAGCGCGGGTCCACGCAGGTTCTTGGCAATGATCTTGCCTTCTTTGTCTAAAAGAACGGTTTGCGGAATTGCGGTAACCCCGTAAAGTGCCGCTGCGCTGCTTTCCCAACCTTTCAAGTCAGAAACATGGGGCCAGGTAAGCTTGTCGTTTTCAATGGCTTTCAACCATTTGGCTTTGTCCTGGTCCAAGCTCACGCCAAAAATCTCGAAGCCTTTCTCTTTGTACTTGTTGTACATGCGCACCACATTGGGATTCTCCTGACGGCAAGGACCGCACCAGCTGGCCCAGAAATCAATGAGCACGTATTTGCCTTTCAGGGAAGATAAGGCTACCTCGGGTCCGGTAGGCGAAGGAAGTTTAATGTCTGGAGCTACGCTGCCCAACGCGGTACTGCGCATTTTAGACAAGCGTGCTTCCAGAGACTTGGTGTATTTTGAATTCGGCAACGATGCTTTAAAAGCGGCCGTGTTCATGCTGTCCACAAAGGTGTAGTGTTCATCCAGGTTCAGGATGTTGCTCGCCGTGTACACAGATACCACCGAGGTTGGGTTTGCTTTCACAAACGCCTTCAACTGGCTTTGGTTTTCTTGCTGAAGCGCCATGAACTTCTCCTGCAACCGTTGGATCTCGGCTTGGTTACCGGCATTGGCGGCCTCCTGGAACTGCTGGTTCAAGGCGGTGGCGTTTTGCTGCATGCCCTGCATGATGGTGTTCAGCTGCTTGATCAGCTCCGACTCCTTAGATCCCTGTATGGTGTAGCTCTGAGCCACTTTTCCGGAATCTGCGGTTACTTCAATGGCTTTGTTTTCCACCACCAGCATGATGCCTTCCTGGTTCTCGAACCCTAGTTTGTAGATGGCGGGCTCGGCTACAGAACCTTCCATGACAAACGTACCGTCTTTGTTGATGGTAGCCGTGTCAAAGGGCACAAACGCCTGCTCGCCCAATTCGTCCAGGAAAACCTTACCGGTGGTCATGTTGGTGATCTTCCCTGAAATCCGATAGCTTTTATCGGTATCGGCGGTGGTCACTCCTTTCTTTTGGCAGGCGCCCATCACCATCAGGGCAGAGGCAGCCACTATCATTTGCTTCTTCATCTTCTTATAGAATTGAGGTTATCTATCCAGACTCTCCTTCAATAACTTATTAGCTAACTTAGGATCTGCCTTGCCTTTGGTTTGTTTCATAAGATCTCCCATGAACATGCCCAACAAAGAGGCTTTTCCGGCTTTGTACTCGGCCACTTTCCCGGGGTTTGAAGCCAGGACCTGGTCAATGATACCCTGTAAAGCGCCCTCGTCCGATTCCTGCACCAGGTTCTGTTCGGTAGCCACCTGCTGTGCCGTTTTCTCCGGATTCTCCAGCAAATACGGGAAGATTTGCTTGGCGGCTACACTATGGCTAACCTTGTTGCTGTCTACCAATTCAATAAGGCCCGCAATCTGCTCCGGCTTTAAAGGGAAAGCATCTACTGAAAGTGCCAACTCATTAAGGTATGATTTCACCGGTCCACTGATCCAGTTGGCAGCAGCTTTGTAGTTTTTGGTATGCTGGCACAAAGTATCGAAATATAGCGCGATGTCCTTGCTGTCGGTGAGTACGCCGGCATCGTAGTCAGATAAGCCGTATTCCTGTGTGAAGCGGTTGTACAGCACCTGCGGCAGGGCCGGCATGCTATCTTTCACCTCTTGCAGCCATTCCTCGGAAATAATCACCGGCGGAAGATCTGGTTCCGGGAAGTAGCGGTAATCGTTCATGGTTTCTTTAGAGCGCATGCCGGTGGTTATGCCGGTGTTCGCGTCAAAGTTCCGGGTCTCAGAGTCGATAGTGCCGCCATTCTCCAGAACCTCGATCTGGCGGTCAATTTCGTGCTCAATGGCGCGCTGCACGTTCCGGAAGGAGTTCATGTTCTTTACCTCCACCTTGGTGCCCCACTTGTCAGCGCCTTTTTTCATCACCGAGATGTTGGCATCGCAGCGCAGAGAACCTTCTTCCATGTTACCATCACAGATCTCCAGGTACTGCACCAATTTCTTTATCTGGGTTAGGTACGCATAAGCCTCTTCAGAATCCCGGATGTCTGGCTCCGACACGATTTCGATCAACGGCGTACCAGCCCGGTTCAAGTCTACCAAGGTCTCAGTCTCGCCGGCCAAGTGCATGGACTTCCCGGCATCCTCTTCCATGTGGATGCGGGTAATCCCTATGCGTTTCTCTCCGCCATCTTTGGTTTTGATGTCCAGGTGTCCTTTGGTGCAGATCGGGGTTTTATCCTGGGTGATCTGGTAGCCTTTGGGCAGGTCGGGGTAAAAATAGTTTTTGCGGGCGTAATAGTTGTTCCGGGTAATCTGGCAGTCGGTGGCCAGACCCATTTTCATGGCCATTTCCACAACTTTACGGTTCACGCGCGGCAAGGTACCTGGGTGACCCAGGGTGATCACACTAAGGTTGGTGTTCGGCAACATGCCGTACTCCGTTGAATCTGAAGAATACGCCTTGCTCTCGGTGAGCAACTGAGCGTGCACCTCCAGACCGATGATGGCTTGGTATTGGGAACGGATCTCTTCGTTCATTTTTTAGTAGCACGTATCACGCAGCACGTAACACGATTTCTGTTTTAGGTCTATTTTCTTTAAAGTAGCCGATAAACGACTAGGATTAACTACAGCCATTTGCTTTAGCGGAAGTAAACCTGCTGCTTTTCGCCTGTTTTCTCACAAACAGCACCAAAGCAGCAGATGTTTAGGAAAGAAGTGACTCGGCCTTAGCCAAAGCTGCCTCTAAACCGGCTACTTCTTTGCCGCCAGCGGTAGCGTAGAACGGCTGTCCGCCGCCGCCGCCTTTGATTTCCTTGGCCAGTTCTTTTACCATTTGCACGGCATTCAAGCCTTTGCCTGAAACAACTTCATCTGACAGCATCACCGCCAATTGGGGTTTCCCTTCTACATCGGCGGCCAGCACCAGAACCAGGTTATCTACCACGCTGCGTAGGTCAAAGGCCAGCTTCTTGAGGTAATCGGCGGAGCTCACGTCTACGCGGGCAGCCAGGAAGTTTACGCCATCGCGGCTCTGCACCTGAGAAGCCAGCTTTTCTTTCTGGGCAGTTACCTGCTTCAGTTCAAAGGCTTCCAGTTGTTTGCGGAGGGCGGCATTCTCGTCCTGCAGTTTTTCAATGGCTTTCCCGAATTCTTTCTGAACGCCCAGGAGTTGTTTCACTTCCTCAAACTGGGTAATCTGCTCATCCACGAATTGCTCGGCCACATCTGCGGTAACGGCTTCAATTCTCCTCACGCCAGCGGCAACCGAGCTTTCGCTCACAATCTTGAAGAACCCGATGTTGCCGGTGTTGCCCACGTGGGTCCCGCCGCACAATTCAATAGAATAATCACGGTTGAAGGTGATCACCCGAACGAAGTCACCGTATTTCTCGCCAAACAAAGCCGTGGCGCCAAAGGCTTTGGCCTCTTCAATGGGAACGTTGCGGCGTTCGTCTTTCTCAATGGATTCCCGAATGCGCTCATTCACGATCTGCTCCACTTCGCGAAGTTGTTCCTCTGTTACCTTGGTGAAGTGCGAGAAGTCAAATCGTAATAATTTATCGCTTACCAAAGAGCCTTTCTGGTTTACGTGGTCACCCAGAACCTGCTTCAACGCCGCGTGCAACAAGTGCGTTGCGGAGTGATTTTTCTGGATCAGAGCCCGACGTTTGGTGTCAATCTTGGCGATTACCGGAGCATCTAAGTCCTTAGGAAGTTCCGCGGTGATGTGTAGGGTAAGGTCGTTTTCCTTTTTAGTATCCAGCACCTTAACGTTGCCAGAGGCTGATTCCAGTACGCCCGTATCACCCACCTGTCCGCCGCTTTCAGCGTAGAAAGGCGTACGATCCAGCACTACATGGAATTCTTTTTTGTTTTTTGTGGTCACCTGACGGTAGCGCACTACCTTTGCTTCCACCTGCTCGGCATCATAGGCCAGAGATTCGGTTTCTACGTCTGGTTGCAGAACCACCCAGTCGCCTTGCTCCGTCTGTGCCGCATTACGGGAGCGGTTTTTCTGCTGCTCCATCTCAATGGTGAATCCGGCCTCGTCAATGGTGAAACCGTTTTCTTTAGCGATCAAGGCCGTCAAATCCAAGGGGAACCCAAAGGTGTCATACAGTTCAAAGGCAGTTTTGCCGTCAATAGTATTCCCATTTCCCTTGAAGGTATCCTGTAAAGTTTCCAAGCGTTTTAAGCCGTTTTCCAACGTGCGCAGGAACGCATTTTCTTCTTCCTCAATCACGCGCTGCACAAAAGCTTGCTGCGCCTTCAACTCAGGAAACACGTTCGCCAACTGATCAGCCAGAACCGGAACGATGGTATTCAGGAACGGTTTTTTGAAGTTCAGGTACGTAAAGGAATAACGAACGGCTCGGCGCAAAATCCGGCGGATCACGTATCCGGCTTTGTTGTTGCTGGGCAACTGACCATCAGCAATCGTGAATGAGATGGCCCGAATGTGGTCAGCGATCACCCGAATAGCAATGTCAGTCTTCTCGTTTTGGCCGTAGGTCACGCCTGCCTCTTTGGCAATGTATTGAATAAGCGGCTGGAAAACGTCTGTGTCGTAGTTCGATTGCTTGCCCTGGATGGCCATGCACAAACGCTCGAAGCCCATGCCTGTATCTACGTGTTGGGCAGGGAGTTTCACCAAAGAGCCATCGGCTAACCGGTTGAATTCCATGAATACGTTGTTCCAGATTTCCACCACCTGCGGGTGGTCATTGTTCACCAGATCCTTACCGGAAATTTTGGCTACTTCCTCCTCTGAACGCAAATCAACATGGATCTCGGAGCAAGGACCGCAGGGACCCGTATCGCCCATTTCCCAGAAGTTATCCTTCTTGTTTCCCATCAGGATCCGGTCTTCGGCAATCATGGTCTTCCAGATATTGAAAGCATCCTGGTCCATGGGAAGGTTTTCAGAAGCGTCACCTTGGAAAACGGAAACGTAAAGCCGGTCCTTTGGTAATTTGTATACTTCCGTGAGCAGTTCCCAAGACCATTCCAGGGCCTCTTTCTTGAAATAATCACCAAAAGACCAGTTGCCCAGCATCTCGAACATGGTGTGGTGGTAGGTATCGTAGCCTACTTCCTCCAGGTCATTGTGCTTGCCAGACACCCGAAGGCATTTCTGGGTATCGGCTACCCGGGCGTAGGGCGCGGGTTTGTTGCCCAGGAAATAATCTTTGAAGGGCGCCATTCCTGAGTTGATGAACATCAGGGTTGGGTCGTCTTTCACCACAATGGGGGCAGACGGAACAATCTGGTGGCCTTTGGAGGCGAAGAAATCCAGGAACTTCTGACGAATTTCAGCGGAGGTCATGTATCTAAATAATTGCTTTCTTAAACTAGGCGCAAGGGCTTGTAAATGCGAAAGAAAAAGCGAATTTTTGCCATTCCTGCGCGCCTTACGCCTTCTGCAAAAGTAAGCTTTTTTGGCAAACTGCGGTGGTGGCCAGCGGGTTTTCGCTCTGTTTTTCAGAAAACAAGCTTAAAAGAGTCCTGAGTTCTGAGTCTTAAGTCCTGAGTCGGCTTGAGTGATTCCAGACTCAGCGCTCAGAATCCAAGACTCAGAACTAAACCAAAGTGCCTTACAAAGAACGAGACATAGAAAAGCAATATTACAGCATTGGAGAAGTTGCCGCCATGTTTGAGGTAGCTCCCTCGCTGATCAGGTTCTGGGAAACAGAATTCGATATCCTTAAGCCCAAGAAAAACAAAAAGGGAAATCGGCTCTTTTCACCAAAAGACATTGAAAACCTGCGCTTTGTGTACCATTTGGTAAAGGAACGAGGCTACACCATCCAGGGCGCCCGCGAAATGCTAAAAACCCGTGGCGTGCAGGCCAAAGACAAATTTGATATGATTCAGTCGCTGGAGAAAGTGAAGGAGTTCTTGATAAGCATCAAGTCACAATTACCGTAAGGATTCCTGAGTTCTAAGTCTAGAGTGCTGAGTGAGAACCAGATGACGTAATTACGTATACTCTTGCTCAGACTTTCAATTCCAGACTCAGAACTCCAGACTCAGAACTTTCTCCTATGCTCCACGAAGTTGCTTTGCCTTTGATTCCGGGAATTGGCGGCGGAAACGCGCGGCTTCTGGTGAGTTATTGCGGATCGGCGCAGGAGGTTTTCTTGGTTTCTAAGGATAGATTGAAGAAGATCCCTGGGGTTGGGGAAATCCTGGCCAGTAGGATTGCCTCCCACCAATCGGCGGTTCTAAGACAGGCCGAGCTGATTCTGAAGCGGGCAACTCAGGAAGCCGTGAAAATTCTATTCTACACTTCTCCGGAGTTCCCCACCCGCCTCAGGAACCTGCCCGATGCCCCGCTCCTGCTGTATTACAAAGGCACCGCCGACCTGAATGCCTCCAAAATCATCAGCATCGTGGGCACGCGCAAAAGCACCGAGTACGGCCGGGTAGTGACGGAGCAACTGGTGCAAGGGTTGGTGAAGCACCAGGCCTTGGTGGTCAGCGGTCTTGCCTACGGGATTGATGTTGCCGCCCATCGGGCTGCCCTGAAGGCCGGATTACCCACAGTGGGTGTGATGGCCACTGGAATTGAATCGGTGTACCCAGCGGTACATAAAAGTATAGCCGATAAAATGCTGCACCAGGGAGGCTTGCTCACCGAGTTCCCCTATGAGACCAAACCCGATGCTCCCCGCTTCCCCGCCCGAAACCGCATCATTGCCGGTCTGGCAGACTGTACCATCGTGGTGGAATCTACCCAAAAAGGCGGCTCCCTGATCTCCGCTGACATCGCGCATGGCTATGACCGCGAAGTGATGGCTGTACCCGGGCCAATTACATCAGAAACCTCGCAGGGCTGCAACCAACTCATTAAAACCTTAAAAGCCGTTCCGTTCACCCAAATCAAAGACCTGGAGGAACTCCTGAACTGGGACAAAGCACTGGCCTCTCCGGCAGTTGATCTACAGGAAGAATTTAATTCCTTTCAATTCACCGAGGAAGAACGCCGGGTGTTGCGGGCGTTAAAAGAGGCCGGTCCCACCCACATTGACGTGCTAAGCCGACACATCCAACTTTCCATGAACCAACTCTCCACCATCCTGCTTACCCTTGAGTTTAGCGGCAAGGTTAAAAGTCTGCCAGGTAAGCAGTTCGCATTGGTGTAGTCCTTCTTTCGTTGAACAAAACCTACCTCTTTATTTTAATTCCTTCTTTCGTGTTCCTGCTTTACAACAGTCAGATTCTGCCAGAAAATGAACTTCGCCTGCCCCTTACTAACCGGGCTTTCCAGTACAACGACGGGTTCTTTGAGACCATCATCCTTGAAAACGGAACTTTGAGGTTCTGGCCTGAACACCAGGCCCGGATAAAGGAAGCCGCTTCTGTTTTGGGGCTTACTTTGCCAAAAGAGCTCCTAAACAAAGATTTTCTTTCCCTTATTAGGCAATTAGCCGAGCAGAACCAATGCGGTAACCTAGCCAGGGTAAAACTAAAGGTCTGGCGCGCGGGCGAAGGTTTATACACGCCACAAACAGATGCAGCCGATTGGCTGGTGACCGCTCACCCCATGCAGAAGGCCCCAATAGCACCCTTACAGGTGGGAATTTGCCAAACGGTACGTACCCTGCCTTCTCCTTTCTCTTCCTTTAAAGGAATTCAGTCTCCTGTGTACGTACTTGCCAGCCGCGAAAAAGCCTTACGATCCTTCGATGATTTGATTTTGCTTGATCCTTCCGGAAACCTGGCTGAACTGACTTACTCTAACCTGTTCTGGGTGAAAGGTGAAACGCTTTACACTCCGGGTTTACAGACAGGCTGCCTAAACGGGATTATGCGCCGTAAACTTCTGCAATGGGCGCTCCGAAGGAACTGGCAAGTAAACGAAGGTTTGTTCCAGCCCAATGAATTAACAGCCGCAGATGCGGTATTTTCAGGAAACGTAACAGGGCTGCGGATTATACAATCCTTGGAAGGAAAAAACCTTACGTCAAAGCCCCAACTAATCACCCAATTACAGGAAGAGGTATTCGCAGGCCAAACTACTAATGCGGGACTTTAAGCCTGATTTAGGTAAAAGAGGCTGAAAACGAACCCCTACTTCTTAGCAACCCTTGTACCCGCATTAGCTTCCCATACGCGGATAAAGTTACCGCCCAGGATCTTGGCAATGTCTTTCTTGTTGTACCCACGTTCCAGCAAGGCTTTAGTAATCAGCGGATAGGTACTCACGTCATCTAACCCGATGGGGGCCGACCCAATGCCGTCGTAATCTGAGCCAAGGCCTACGTGGTCAATTCCTGCCAACTTCACTACATGGTCAATGTGGTCTATCAAAAGGGAAATGGGCGGCTCTATGGTTTTAGACTCCTCAGGGTACTTTTGGTAGAGGGCTGTTTTCAGGGCCATTCCGTCCAATCCTTTTCCCCGAAGCTCCTTAATTTCGGCTTCATGGTTGGCCATAAAGGTTCTGATGCGTTTAGAGAAGGCGCTGTCCAGGAATTCAGAGAAGAAGTTCAGGTGAATAACGCCTCCGTTTTTCCCGATGGCCTTGATCTGATCATCTGTTAGGTTACGGGGATGCGGGCACAGCGCGGCAGCACAGCTATGGGATACCAACACCGGTTTTGAGCTGGTGGCCATGACATCCCAAAAGGTTTGCTCCCCCACATGCGAGAGATCTACCAGCATACCCAGTTCGTTCATTCGGCGGACAACCTGCTTCCCGAAGTCATTCAATCCTTTCTTCCCGTTGAACCCGGTGCCTTTTGTTTCATCAGCAGCTGAAGAGGCCCAGGAAGTGCTGTTATTCCAGGTAAGGGTGAGATAACGGGCTCCTCGGTTATAGAGGTGATTAATATTTTGCAGATTGTCTTCAATCATGTGACCGCCTTCCACCCCGGTCAGGGCGGCAATCTTACCGGCTTTTACCGCTTCCTGTATTTGCGCTGGAGAGTACACCATCTGCAACTTATCGGGGTTCCGCTTCACGATGGCTTCCAGGGTGTCTATCTGTTGGTTGGCAAAGGCATATGCTTTTCCGGGGCCGTACGTCTCATCACAGAAAACGGCAAACACCTGCACGTCTACCCCGCCTTTCTTCATGCGGGCTAAATCTGTGTGGGCTTTGCCGGTTAAATCCCGCTCCATGGATTGCCCTTCCATGACCACCTGCGACAGTACATCGTTGTGGGTATCTACCAAAATGGCTTTTTGATGTAGGGCTTGGTAGGAACTGTTGCAGGAAAAGAGAAACCCCAATGCCGAAGCGGCAAGGAAAGAAGAAGAGATTTTCATGGTTGAGGCAATACGAGTATCAAGAATGGCGATCCCAGTTTACACAATATCGCGCAAGAAGACAAGAGTGGATGTCCTGAGACCTGAGTCTTGAGTCAGGATACAGTTTATTTACCTCAGAACTCAAGACTTAGGACTAACTTAAATATCTTCCTTCTATGTTTTCCATGTACTTCTGGCCGGACCCTGTGTTGAGGATTAGAACCTGTTCCTGGGGTTGTAGCCAGCCTTGGGTGAGTAGTTTGCGGGCAGCCATCCAGACGGCCGCTCCTTCGGGGGCTATAAACAAGCCTTCTTTACGGGCCATTTCCCGCACTCCTTCCAACATTTCTTCTTCGGTGATGGAGATAGCCGTGCCACCCGACAGTTCCAGGACTTGGAGCATAAGCGGTTCGCCCAAAGGCCGTGGAACGGCAAGCCCGTTGGCGATGGTAGGAGATCCGTTGTAATTCTGGGAATTGGCGTGGATGCCCAGGTAGGTGTCTACCAAAGGACGACAGTTCTGGGCCTGAACTGCTACCATTCTGGGAAGCTTCACGTTTTTCTTCAGCCAGCCAAGGGCAATCATTTCCTGAAAAGCTTTCCATATCCCGATCAGGCCCGTTCCGCCACCAGCGGGATACAGAATCACATCAGGAAGGTGCCATTGGAGCTGTTCGGCAATCTCGTAGCCCATGGTTTTCTTGCCTTCCAGGCGATAGGGTTCCTTCAAGGTGGAGACATCCAACAGGTGCCCTTCGTGGTTCAGGTTCCTGACTTGGGCCGCACAATCATGGATGAGGCCGTCTATCAGGTGGATCTCGGCACCGTACCAGTAACACTCTTCTTTGAAAGCCTTAGGAGTATGCCTCGGCATGACCACAATGGCTGGAAGGTTGGCTTTGGCGCAATAGGCTGCCATCGCAACCCCGGCATTTCCGGCAGTAGGAATAATACAGCCTTCAGAGCCTAGCTCCAGGGCTTTGGAGATAGCCATGCTCAGGCCTCGGGCTTTAAAGGAACCTGTAGGGTTTTGGCCTTCGTCCTTTAAAATCAGGTTTTCGAATCCGTAAGCATGGGCTAAATTCTTCAACTCAAGAATAGGCGTAAACCCTTCGCCCATGGATACCTTGTACTTTTCGTCCAATACGGGAAGTACTTCATGGTACCGCCACATGGTTGCCTCCCTGTTTTGGAGGTCGTTTTTGGAAAAGGGGCTCGAAAAGTCGTACTGTGCGAGCAACGGCATGGCACAGCAAGTGGAAACCCGTTGCTGAACGTCATAGTCGTGTTCCAGGCCACACTTAGAACAGGTAAGCGTGGAAATACTGCTGAGGTTGGTTTCTACTTGCGTTGCCATAGGTATTTGTTTACCATGGCAAGTAGTACAACTGCTATGAGCAAATCAAATAGCTTTTAGGCATAGTCTATTCCGATTTGGAATACTGACGTTTCATGAATTGGATGAAGTTTTTATACGGGGCGTTGTTTTCTGTGCCTTTGCGTTGGATGAAATTAAAGGTTCTCTTCACATGCAGGTCTTTGATGGTCACTTCCACCAGTTCACCAGATGCCAGTTCTTTCACCACTGCCTGCCGGGGCAAAAACGCCAAACAGGTATCTACGCGCACAAAATTCTTCAGGGCCTCGGTCCCCCCCAATCTCACCCGAACCGGCAACTGGGAGAGTTTTATTCCTTTCTGCACCAGAGCATCCTCCAACACCGCCAGGGTTCCGGAACCAGCCTCCCGAATAGCCAGTGGAATTTGATACAGATCCTTCACTTCCAGCTCATGCTTTTTCAAAGGATTTCGGTGCGAACAAACCGCAATAACTTCATCGGTAAGAAAGGGCGTATAGGTGACATTGCTGACTTTATTGATTCCCTCGATAATGCCCAGATCAATGTCATGGTCCAGCAGGGCTTTGAGGATGTTCTCGCTGTTTCGGTTCCGGAGGCTCAACTGTACGTGTGGGTACTGGGTCAGATAAGCCGAAAGCACCGGCGGCAAGATGTACAATGAGATGGTGGTACTTGCTCCCAACACCAGCGAAATCTGCGGCTGAAACTCCTGGCTGATGAGCGGAAGTTCCTGGTGCAGGTCGTTCTGGATCTGCTGAACCGCTTCTAGTTTCTGGAATAGGAGCTGCCCGGCGGGCGTGAGGCTAATGGAGTTTCCGTGCCGCTCAAACAGACCCGTTTTGTAGTAGTCTTCCAGTGCTTTGATCTGCTTGCTTATCGCTGACTGGCTGATGTACAGAATCTGGCTGGCCTTGGTAAAACTAAGCTGCCTGGCCACCTCAAAGAAAACCACGTGTTTGTGCGAAATCACTGAAAGAAAATATTAGGTTTTAGATCGAAGGTTTTACAAATGTTCCAACTGGTGGCGAGTTTGAACACTATCGTCGCGGTTCCCGGTATTCAAAGTAGAGGCCGGTTCAAACAACAGCACGCTTACTTCTTCCTCGGCCACGGGCCTGTGCTCCACTCCTTTGGGTACAATCAGGAATTCTCCCTCGTGCAGGTCTATGGTTTTGTCTCTGAACTCCATCTTAAACTGCCCTTTCACCACCAGGAACAACTCATCTTCCTGCTCATGGTGGTGCCAGACAAACTCGCCTTTCAGTTTCGCCAGTTTTACGTATTGCCCATTCAGTTCGCCTACTATTCTTGGGTTCCAATGGTCAGTGAAAAGGGCCAGTTTCTCGGTTAGGTTTACTTTATGCATGGGTAGTTAATTGGGGTTGGAGTGAAGATAACGGATGATACCTGATTTCAGGGGTTCTTTTAGGACCGTTTTGGTTAAAATTAGCCTAAAACAAAAAAGCCTCTCATACACTGAGAGGCTTTTTTGAAGATTTTGTAGAGTTTACATCATACACCTTTTAGTTAAAATGTCTGGAAAATGCTTTTAAACAGCTTTGCCATCAAACTTCTGGCCTTTAGACAACTTACGTTGTTTTTTCAACTTATCGGCCAGTACGTAAACGTCGCCATACTCTTCAGAGAATTTCTCTGCGTCATATAATACATGGTCTATTTTGGAGTGACCTTCCTCCTGCCCGGTGGCAAGGATCTTGTCCCAGAAAATAGCTACGAGAGATAGGAAACAGCCGATAGCCAGGTAGGCTAAAACCCGCAGGGCGGCTATGTCGCTGTCATTGGAGGTAAACGCTATCACAAATGTTCCAGCGAAGAAACCAACGGCAATCAGGGTGGATAACTGGTCTTTTTTCATGATTTCCTGTTTTAAGATCCCTATTGCAAACCATTGTAAAATCGCATTATGTATAACAATGCTTGGTATTTTATACGATTGTATTTTGCCATTGTTACATTATAGTCTTACATTCTTACAATTTGATTCTCAAAATTTGAATTTAAGTTGACTTTAACTTAGTTATTATTAATTAAAGCAAGATTCAAGTTGATCTATGGTCATCGTTAATGCTGCTGCATTTTTTGATTATTCTTGGAAATCGCCCCGTATTCATTTGATTTGCTTAAATAAACTGCCCATTAAAAGCAGATTTATCTTGCCAGCTTCGTAGTGCAATACAGTACGTTTCAAATGGAAGTATATGAACCTTACCCAACGGTACCAGCTTTCTCTTGCCCTGCTCACCGATATGTACCAACTCACCATGGCCCAGGGGTACTGGAAGAAAGGAATGGCCGACCAGGAAGCGGTCTTTCACCTGTATTTTCGGAAAAACCCTTTCAAAGGAGGGTATACCATTAGCGCCGGCTTAGCCGATGCCCTTGACCTTCTGCAGAACTTCAGGTTTGCCGAGGAAGACCTTGTCTACCTGAAAAGCCTGAAAGGCAGCAAAGGCCAGCCCTTGTTCGAAGACGGGTTTCTGGATCACCTGCGCCAGCTCCAATTCAGCTGCGATGTAGACGCCATCCCCGAAGGAACGGTGGTTTTCCCCAATGAGCCGCTGCTCCGCATCAAAGGTCCCGTTCTGCAGTGCCAGCTCCTGGAAACCCCTTTGCTGACCATCCTTAACTTCCAGACCTTAATTGCGACAAAGGCCGCCCGCGTGGTAGATGCCGCTCAGGGAGACCGCGTGCTGGAGTTTGGCATGCGCCGCGCCCAAGGCCCAGACGGAGCCTTGTCAGCGGCCCGCGCGGCCTTCATTGGGGGCGTAGGGGCCACATCCAATATGCTGGCCGGACAGTTATTCAACATCCCTGTGAAAGGAACTCACGCCCATAGTTGGGTAATGTCGTTTGACGAAGAACAGGATGCCTTCTCGGCGTACGCCGATGTTTTTCCCGAAGACTCTGTGTTCCTGGTGGACACCTACAACACGTTAGAAGGGATAAAGAAAGCCATAGAGGTGGCCCAAAGAATGCGGGAGAACGGCAGCGAGCTGAAAGGAATTCGGCTTGATTCAGGCGACCTAGCCTACCTCAGCATTGAAGGCCGGAGAATGCTGGACGAAGCGGGTTTCCCTGAGATATCTATTCTGGCCAGCAATGACCTGGACGAGCACCTGATCCAAAGCCTGAAACTTCAAGGCGCCCGCATTGACACCTGGGGAATCGGCACCAAACTGGTTACGGCCTATGACCAGCCTGCTTTAGGGGGCGTGTTCAAACTTGCCGCCATCCGGGAACAAGGTGGAACCTGGGAATATAAACTTAAGCTCTCGGAGCAACTCATCAAGGTTTCAACGCCCGGCATTCTGCAGGTGCGCCGCTTCTACAAAGGGAACGTAATGGTGGGTGACATGATTTACTCAGAGCCCCTTCAGATAAACGAAGCCGCCACCATGGTGCACCCCAACGACCCTACTCAACAAAAAAGCTTCTCTAAGGAGTGCCGCCACGAAGACCTTTTGGTTCCAGTTATCCGGGGAGGCCGGACCGTCTACACTTCCCCCGATTTGCCAGCCATTCAGGAGCGTACCAAACAGCAACTCTCTTCACTGCATGAAACGTACCGCCGCTTCCTTAACCCCCACATCTACAAAGTAGGCCTGGAAAGGCAACTCCACGACATGAAGATGGAACTCATCATTGAACTCAGAAAAACGGAGCAGAGCAAAGAAGCTTAATCTGTATGCCTTTCCTGTTTGATGGACCTTTTTCAGAAAACGGCTCTTAAAAAGGAAAGGCAGTTTTCTTAGGCAATAAGGGAAGAACTTTGGATGAAATGTCCTCCTTTGGAAAGAACATCGGCCTTGGCTTTCTGGAAACCCTCTGTATTAATGGCTCGGGTGGCATCTTCAATAAAAAAGGTCTCAAAACCTTCCTTTAAAGCGTCTAAGGCAGTATAGTACACACAATAATCAGCAGCAAGTCCAGCCAGGTACACCTGGGTTACTCCTTTTCCGCGCAGATACTCCGCCAAGGCGGTTGATTTCAGGTGCCCGTTGTCATAGAACCCGCTGTAGGAATCTATCTCCGGATCAGTGCCCTTCCGGAAGATAGCCTCTACCCTGTTCAGTTTCAGTACCGGTGAGAACTCAGCCCCTTGGGTGCCCTGCACGCAATGGTCGGGCCAGAGCACTTGCTCCAATCCCTGTAACTGGGTTGTTTCAAAAACCTGTTTCCCTTCATATTGCGAAGCAAAGCTTTTATGGAGAATCGGGTGCCAGTCCTGTGTAGCTATCACCAGGTCAAACTGCGGCTGCAGGGCGTTGACAATCGGGAGAATGGCATCTCCATCGGGCACTGCCAGAGCGCCACCGGGTATAAAATCATTTTGAATATCAATCAGCAGAAGCGCTTTCATAAGTGCTGGGGTTCGTACAAAAATTTTGTTTTACGTAAATCAGCCTTAAAGCGTGATGGGCTAGGCCGAAGTTTTGATGAAGGATTTGACTAAGTTGGCTGAGGGCCTGTACATCGTTTATAAACCTTGTAATTGTTACAAGGGATTTTTCATACGCCCTTGTAATCAAAGGATTTACAAAGCGTGGCGACAAGTTTACCTTCTAATCTGCCCCTCTCCTTTTACGAGCCATTTATAACTGGTGAGTTCCTCCAAACCCATGGGTCCTCGGGCATGGAGTTTTTGGGTACTTATCCCGATTTCGGCCCCTAAACCGAATTGCGCACCATCCGTGAAAGCAGTGGAAGTATTGGCGTACACGGCGGCGGCATCTACCTGGTTCAGAAATGTTTCAATGGAAATTGGATCTTCCGAGATGATGGCTTCGCTGTGTTTGGAGCTGTGTTGGGCGATGTGATCAAGGGCTGAATTCAAATCTGGAACCGTTTTCACCGCCATCCTCAAAGACAGAAACTCGGTCCCGAAGTGCTCCTGATTGGCTTTGTGCAGCAATTCTGAAGGGTACGTTTTTTCCAAAACCGCGTAAGCCGGTTCATCTGCGTAGAGCTCCACGCGGTCATTAGCTAAAGGTGCGGTTAAGGCACCTAGATCTGGCAAACGCTGCTGGTGCACCAAAAGGCAATCAAGGGCGTTGCAGACACTCACCCGTCGGGTCTTGGCGTTGTGGATGATTTGCTGGCCCTTTTCCAGATCACCGGAAAGGTCAAAGTACGTGTGCACAATGCCTGCCCCAGTTTCAATGACGGGTACTTTCGCGTTTTGCCGCACGTAATCTATCAGGCCCTGACTTCCTCGGGGAATAAGTACGTCAACAAAGCCAACGGCCTGGAGCAGGGCTTCGGTGGCTTGTCGCTCTGCGAGAAGTAAGGTGACGATGTGTGGGTTTAGCCCGTGTTTTTCCAAAACCTGCCGCAAAACAGAGACGATGGCTTGGTTAGAGAAATCAGCATCACGGCCCCCCTTCAGCAGGCAGGCGTTTCCGGTTTTCAGGCAAAGCGAGAACACATCAAAGGTGACATTGGGCCGGGCTTCGTAGATCACCCCTACCACACCCAACGGAACCCGAACTTTGGAGAGGTGCAATCCATTGGGCAATTCTTTCTGGAGCAGCAGCTCTCCCAAGGGGGAAGTAAGATGGGCAACGTTTTCCAAATCCTGGACAATGTCCTGCAACCGAGCTTCGGTTAGTTTGAGGCGGTCATATTTAGGATCTTCCGGAGACATCTTCGCCAAATCTTTCTGGTTTTCAGAGAGAATGAATGATTGCTTTTCCAGGGTTTCTGCTGCCACCTCTCTGAGAACCGTATTCACCAAAGCTTGGGAAAGCAACCCTAAGCCTCGGCTGGCCTCCTGCGTTTTCCTGAAATATTCTGAGTAGTCCATTGCCTTAAATCAAATCGATAACTTACACTAGGAAATGCTATTAGCCTTGTTTTCGTAAATACAGGCTTAAAGCTTGGGTTTTATTTTTGCTCCGGGTTAAGGAAAAGGTAATCGTAATGGACCAATGGTTTTTGCTTCTGCTGGCCCAGCCGTTCCAAGGCTTTCTCAGAGCCGTACTCCGCAATCCCGAAACCTACCTGCTGGTTGTGCTCATCTACCAGTTTCACGATGTCTCCTTTCTGGAACTCACCCTGGATGTGAACCACTCCCACAGGCAGCAAACTTTTCGCTTCGTCTGAACAGCACAGGGCAACCCTAGCTCCTTCGTTGATCCGGACCACTCCCTTGGCGAACGTTCCGGAATGGGCGATCCACTTTTTCTTGCCAGAGGCTGTTTTATCGGGGAGAAAGCGGGTGTTTTCTGCCTCACCTTTCAGGAGTTTCAGGAGCACGTTCTCAGTTTTGCCGTTGGCGATGTGCACCGTGATGCCCAACTGCGCCACTTTGCGGGCCATGTGGCATTTGGTGATCATGCCGCCCCGGCCAAATTGGGAGCGCTGGGTGGTTACGAAGGAAGAAAACCCGGTAATAGAACTGTCAATGTCTTTGATCACGGAGCTTGCCGGATTTTTAGGGTCACCGTTGTAAATGCCGTTCACATTGCTGAGAATCAAGAGAGCATCGGCGTTGAGCATGGAGGCGATCAGTCCGGCCAGTTCGTCGTTGTCGGTGAACATCAGCTCGGTGACCGAGATCACATCGTTTTCATTCACCACCGGAATCACGTTGTTCTGAAGCAGTACCTGGAAACAGTTTTTCATGTTCAGGTAATGGCCCCGATCTCTAAAATCTTCTTTGGTGACCAGCACCTGCGCGCAGACCAGTTGATGCTGGCTGAAGAGTTGGGAATACGTGTTGATGAGCTTTACCTGACCCACTGAGGCAAGCAATTGACGGGCACTCACCGCATCGGTCTTCTCAGATAACCGGATGAGGCTTCTGCCCGAGGCCACGGCCCCGGAAGAGACCAGGATGACCTCTTTTCCTTCCTTCTTCAGCGTGGAGATCTGCTCCACCAGGTGCTGCATCCGAGCTTCGTCAGGCATGCCGTTTTCCTGCGTCAGAACGTTTGAGCCAATCTTAACAATTATTCTTTTGTAGACCGAAGACATAGGTAACAAACCTTTGAGTTACCTAATTTTAAGGGTTTTTACTTAATTACCATATGTTTTTCAAGTGTTTTGCTTAAAACGATGCAAAAAAGTCAAACAAGCCAGTACTAGCCCATTGCACCAAAATCAAAGAAGCAGATCGTACCGTTGCTCGCGCAAGGGCTTCCCGAAGGCATCGGATTCTTTTTCCTCACTTAGCACAAACCCCACATTTCGGTATAGTTGAGCCGCCTGGGTTTGTTCATGGGTGGTCCAGAGATAGGTTTTCGAATACCCAACTTCTACCAGAAACTCAATTGACTGCCTCAATAGCTTCTTGCCCAGGCCTAAGCCTCTATACCCCGGTGTGATGAGGAAATAACGCAGTTGCGCCCACTCTCCACGGTCCATGGTCAGCAAGAAACCCACCATTTTCCCGTTGTGCTCCGCCACCCACACCCTATTACGAGCATCGGTGTACTGCTGGTAAAACTCATTTAGGCCCGCTGCTACATAAGATTCAAAGGCCATGGTGTAGCCATATTCCTGTTGGTACAAAATGCCGTGGAGGTACGTGAGATAGCCCAAGTCTCCTGATTTTAGAAAGGTTCTGATGGTGATGTCCTCCAGGGAAAGCTGGGAAGTAGGCATGAGAAGTAGGATGGTTTTTGTTAAAAGTACAGAAAAGCAAAGGTCACTGCCAAGAAGAGGCAGTGACCTTTGCTTGAAAAGCTTAGATTAGAATTAGGTTGTTTTTCAGAAAACAGGCCCTAAACGCATTGAATTGCCCTATACCATTTATTTCAGAAACTATTAATAAGTAACTTACCGATAGATTTTTACAAGAGGTTACTTGCTTTTAAATTCCTGAATGAAGTTGCGGGTGAAATCAGACAAAACCAAGGTACCGCTAATGCCTGCGCGCTGCTCCAACAGGGTTTCCCAATCCTGGGTACCGCTCCAGAAAACCTCCTTCAAGGCAGTCAAAGCATCGGGGCTGTAAGAGGCTAACTTCAGGGCGAAATCCTGTACCGCGGCATCCATTTCGGGGATGGTTTCATAGATCTCGGCATAAAGCCCTTTATCTTTTGCCCAAGCCGCCGACCTGAACTCTGTTGCATCCAAGGCCAGCTGCGAGAAAGCCGACAACCCAATCTTCCGTTCCACCGCCGGGCCAACCACAAAGGGTCCTATTCCTACCGCTATTTCACTCAGTTTCACGGCTGCCTGTTCCGTGGCGAAACAGTAATCGGTGGCAGCTGCTACGCCCACGCCACCGCCAATGGCTTTGCCCTGGATTCTTCCTACAATGATCGTTCCGCATGTACGGCAGGCATTGATCACCTTTGCAAAACCGGAGAAGAACTCCAGGCCCTGTTCTTTGTTCTGAATAGAGATCAGTTCGTCAAAGCTGGCCCCGGCGCAGAAAGTACGTTCTCCTTCGCTCCTGAGCACAATTACTCGTACGCTTTCCTCTTGCCCGGCTTCCAATATGGTATGGGCCAGCTTTTTTAATAAAGCGCCTGGTAAAGAATTATGGGACGGATGGAAAAAGGAAATGGTGGCAACTCCGGCTTCATCAACGGTAAAGGCAACGTTCCCGGTCTCGGTCATGGGGTTCATGTATTTGGGTGGAAATAGGTTCTGTTTATTTGCTTTTGGCCTGTTTTCTGGAAAACGGCCTTACTTCTGATCCAGCTTTTTCACCATGGTCATGATGGTGGCGATGGCCACGGTTTCGCCGGTTTCATCGGTCACATCCACGAGCCATTTCACAATGCCCTTGGCCACATCTTCCTCGCTACGTTTCTCCTGGCCTACTTTCTCCTTCACGGTGAGTTTCACCCCGATGGTCATGCCAGGGTACACCGGTTTGGTGAAGCGGCAGTTCTCTAGTCCGTAGTTCAGCAGGACCGGGCCTTTTTTAGGGTCAACGAACATCCCGGCGGCTTTGGAAAGGATGTAGTAGCCGTGGGCCACACGGCCGGTGAACAAGGTACCTTCTAAGGAGGTGGCGTCAACGTGGGCGTAGAAATGGTCACCAGAGACGTTCGCGAAGTTGGTGATATCAGCTTCGGTTACGGTGTGGCGGTGGGTTACCCAAGTCTCAGAGATCTCCAGTTCCTCAAAGTGTTTCCGGAACGGATGCACGTCTTTTTCGATCTGCTGGGCGCCTTGCTGGTAGACGCCGGTGATAGCCGTAATCATGGTGGGCGAGCCTTGGATGGCGGTGCGCTGCATGAAGTGCTTCACCCCCCGGATGCCTCCCATCTCTTCGCCGCCGCCGGCCCTGCCCGGACCACCGTGCGTGAGCATGGGCATGGGCGAACCGTGGCCAGTGCTTTCCTTTGCGCAGGCATTGTCCAGTACCAGAATGCGGCCGTGGTGCGTGGCGGCCCCAATGGCAAATTCCTGCGCAATGGTCGGGTCTGCCGTGGCAATGGAAGACACCAAGGAGCCTTTGCCCATCTTGGTTAATTCTATGGCTTCCTCCAGGTGCTTGTAGGGCATGAGCGTGGCCACCGGCCCGAAAGCTTCTACCTCGTGGGTGTGGGTAAATTTGAACGGCTCGGGGTTCAGCATCACAATGGGCGAAATGAAGGCACCTTTCTCCTGGTCGGCCCCAATCAGGTTCACTTTGTCCAGATCGCCGTAGATGATGGGCGTCTGTTTGGCCAGTTCTTTCACCTGCTCCCGAAGTTTCTTTAGTTGCTCGCGACCTACCAAAGATCCCATGCGAACCCCTTCGGCTTGCGGATTACCGATGGCCGTTTTGGACAATTCCTTGCCCAAGGCAATCTGCACATCCTCCACCAGGTTCTCGGGAACAATCGCGCGGCGGATGGCGGTACATTTCTGCCCGGCTTTGGCCGTGATCTCCTTCCTTATTTCCTTTATAAATAAATCGAACTCAGGGGTTCCGGGCACCGCATCTTGGCCCAAAACCGAACTGTTCAGTGAATCGGCTTCCATGGTAAAAGGCACCGCTTCCTGAATAAGCCGGGGATGTGCTTTGAGCAATCGCCCTGTCTGCGCCGACCCCGTAAAAGTCACCACGTCTTGATACGTCACGTGGTCCAGAATGCCTTCGCCGTTGCCGGTCACCAGTTGTAAGGCACCCTCGGGCAATAACTTAGAAGCGATGATTTCCCGAACCACAGCTTCGGTTAGAAAAGCCGTGATGGGCGCCGGTTTTACAATGGCGGGCATGCCCGCTAACAGGTTCACGGCAATTTTCTCCAGCATGCCCCACACCGGAAAGTTGTAGGCGTTGATGTGCACCGCCACCCCTTCTTTAGGAACCAGGATGTGGTGACCCATAAACGTGCCGCCCTTAGACAAACCAACCGGTTCATCCTCTACAAAATAGGGCTTATCTGGAAACTGTTTGCGCAGCGAGGCATACGCAAATAAATTCCCGATGCCGCCTTCAATGTCTACCCAGCTATCGGCGCGGGTGGCTCCGGTGCGGTAACTCAGTTTATAGAAGTCTTCCTTTTTTTCCTGCAGGTGCAGCGCCAAGGCTTTTAGCATGCGACCGCGTTCCTGGAAAGTCATTTTCCGGAGGGATCGGTTTCCTTTAGTCCGGGCGTACTCCATCATGGCGTTAAAATCAAGTCCGCCGCTGTACGCCACGCAAATCAGGTCGCCCGTGACGGCATCCACTATCTCGCTTTCTTTTCCAGAACCCGGGGTCCATTGCCCCATGGCAAAATTCTGTAATACTGCGGTCATATTTTTGGTTGTTAGTTGCTGATGGTAAATGGGTTGATCTGCAAGCTTTGAACAAAAGCTTCCGTAGGTTTTGAGGCTGTTTTCGGGAAAACAGGCCGAAATTAGACCACTATTCGCTCTTTCGCTCGTTCCAGGTTTGGTAGCTGGGTTCCTGCCTTTTTCGGTTTTCCGGAACTTCCCGCAGGGGTTCGCAAGGCTTTAAAGTGGTATGGCAATCGGCGGGAAGTTGCATGTAGATTTTAGTGCCCTCGGTTTTCCAGCTGAGCATCTCCTCGCTTACCTCTTTCACAATCTTATGCGGATTGCCTACCACTACGCTCCTGGGCGGAATTTTTTCATCGGCCCGCACAAAGCAAAGCGCCCCTACGATGCTTTCATCACCAATCTCTACGCGGTCCATCACCACAGCATTCATGCCTACCATCACGTTTCTTCCGATGGTGGCCCCATGGATGATTGCTCCGTGCCCGATGTGGGCCATTTCCTTCAGAAGCACCGTGGTACCCGGAAACATATGGAGGGTACAGTTTTCCTGCACGTTGCAATTGTCTTCAATGATGATCTCGCCCCAATCGCCCCTGATAGCGGCGCCCGGTCCCACGTACACGTTCCTCCCGATAATCACATTACCGGTAACGGTTGCCTGTGGATGCACAAAAGCACTCTCGTGGACGACCGGAACGTAACCGTTGAATTCGTAGATCATACCCGTTCAATGATAGCGGCGTATCCCTGCCCCACGCCCACGCACATGGTTATCAAGGCATAGCGCTTGTTTTGTCTGTGCAGTTCAAGGGCCGCCGAGTTCAGGATTCTGGCTCCGCTCATGCCCAGAGGGTGACCCAAGGCTATAGCGCCACCATTTGGGTTGATTCTAGGGTCATGGTCATCCAAACCTAATGCCCGGGTACAGGTCAGCACCTGCGAGGCAAAGGCTTCGTTGATCTCAATCAGGTCTATGTCGTTCAGGGTGAGTCCGGCATTCTGAAGTGCCATCTGGGTGGCAGGCACCGGACCCATGCCCATGTATTTCGGTTCAACTCCAGCCGCACCCATGGAAACGTAGCGGGCTTTGGGTGTAAGATTATATTTTTTAAGTCCTTCTTCCGAGGCGAATAAAAGCGCGGCCGCTCCGTCGTTCAGCCCTGAGGCATTGCCGGCGGTCACGGTCCCTTCTTTGTGGAAGGCGGGTTTCAGTTTGGCCAATACCTCCAGGCTGGTGGTAGGTTTGATGAATTCATCCAGGGCAAAAACCTTAAAGGCTCCTTTTTTCTGAGGAACCTTGACCGGCACAATCTCTTCAATAAACCTTCCGGCTTCTTGCGCTTTCGCGGCTTTTTGCTGAGACCACATAGCAAACGCATCCTGGTCTTCGCGGCTGATGCCTTCCCGGCGGGCCAGGTTCTCGGCGGTTTCGCCCATTCCATCGGTGCCGAATACCTCATGAATTTTGGGGTTTACGAACCGCCAGCCGAAGCTGGAGTCATACATCTGAGCATCGCGACCGAAAGGCGTGCTGGTTTTGGAGATCACCCAAGGTCCGCGGGTCATGTTTTCAAGCCCTCCGGCGATGAACAGGTCTCCGTCTCCGCACTGAATACCACGGGCCGCTGCCACTGCGGCTGACAACCCCGAGGCACACAGCCGGTTCACAGTTTCGCCGGGTACGGAGAAGGGCAAACCCGCTAGGAGCAGCGACATGCGGGCCACGTTTCGGTTATCTTCCCCGGCTTGGTTCGCGCAGCCCATAATAACATCGGCAATAGCGGCCGGATCAACGGATGGGTTTCGCTTCATCAGTTCCTGAATCACGAGGGCTCCTAAATCATCAGGACGCACCATGGCCAGAGTTCCTCCAAAATTCCCGATGGGCGTGCGGATGCCGTCTACTAGGTATGCTTGCTTCATGTTTGTTTATTCCGTGGCTTTAAGCCACCTTTTGTGTGCCGGTTTATGCTTGAATCTTGTAATGGCTCAAATTATAATTGAGCTTAGAGCCTGTTTTCCGCAAAGTAGGTCCTAAACCCCTTGCTGAGTATCTGGAAAGAAGCTAGTATTCTCACGGACCATTTTCCTCAGGAGCGGACTTGCCCGGTAGCGGTCCTCGTGGTATTCTTTATAGAGGCCGTCCAGGTTGGCTAATACATGCTCCAGGCCAAGTTCATCGGCCCAGGCCAGTAAACCTTTGGGGTAATTCACGCCTTTGGTCATGGCAAGTTCCAGGTCTTCTTTGGAGGCCACGTTCAGGGCCAAGGCATCAATGGCTTCGTTGATTAACATGGCCAGGATGCGGTTCAGGATGTACCGGCCCAGTTCTTCGTCTTTAATTGGTTCAGGACGGGCAACGCCTTCGCGGTAATCGTAAAAACCTCGGCCCGTTTTCTGACCAAAAAAGCCTGCCTCAAACAACCGCTTCTGGGTAAAAGAGGGTTTATAGCGGGGATCAAAGAAAAAGGACGTGAAAACCGATTCAGTGACGCGGTAGTTCACGTCGTGCCCGATGAAGTCCATCAAGGTGAAAGGCCCCATTTTGAATCCGCCTAACTCCGTCATGGCCCAATCTATGGTAGCAATGTCGGCGATGCCTTCTTCGTACAGCCTTATGGCCTCACCGTAAAACGGACGGGCTACTCGGTTCACGATGAAGCCAGGAGTATCTTTGGTGATGACCGGCAGCTTGCCCCAGGACTGCACCATGTTCTTGATTTCCTGAGCCAAACCTTCACGGGTTTGCACAGCCGGAATGATCTCCACCAACGGCATCAATGGTGCCGGGTTAAAAAAATGAATCCCGACCACGCGCTCGGGTTTCTCACAGGCCGCGGCAATGGAAGCGATGGACAAAGAAGAAGTGTTGGTAGCTAGGATACAGGTCTCTGGTACAATCATTTCCACTTCCCTGAACAGGTTCTGCTTTACCTCCAGGTCCTCCACCACGGCTTCCAGTACCAGGTCACAATCCCCGAAATCCTGATGGTTCTCAGTAAAGTTTAGCCGATCCTGGATTTCTGCCGCTTGGTTCTCCGAGAGTTTCCCTTTAAAGGATAGTTTCCGGAGGGAGTCTTTGATGCTTTTGGCGGCCCGTTCCAACGCCTGGCCGTTTTTGTCTAACAGATACACTTTATTACCCGCCGAGGCGATGACTTGCGCAATGCCGGCGCCCATGGCTCCGCTTCCTATAATCCCGATGATCATTGGCCTGTGAAGTTTGGTTTACGTTTCTGAATGAAGGCCTCTACTCCTTCCTTAAAGTCCTGGGTTTGCCCGGCTTTCTGCTGAAAAACGGCTTCCTGTTCCAGTTGCTCGGCTAAGGTATTTTCAAAAGTGACGTTCAGCAACTGCTTGGTGTACGCCAGGCCTTTGGTAGGCATTTGGGCCATTTTCAGGGCCAAAGCAGTTACCTCGCTGTCAAAAGAATCGTCAGGGAAAACCTTGTAAATCATGCCCATTTGCATAGCCTCAGGGGCGCTTACCTTGTCACCGGTCATCATCAGGGCCGAAGCCCGTTGTTGCCCAATTAAACGGGGCAGGAAAAAGGTGCCGGCGCTGTCAGGAATCAAGCCTATTTTGCTGAAAGCCTGGATAAACGAGGATGATTCTTTGGCCACTACCAGGTCACAGGCTAACGCCAGATTTGCCCCGGCTCCGGCGGCAACGCCATTCACCGCAGCGATCACGGGTTTGTTTAATTGGCGCAGCAGCAAAATGATGGGGTTGTAGTGCTGTACCACAATCTGGGAAATCTCCAGACTCTCAGGTCCGGTGGCTTCGGCGAGATCCTGACCGGCACAGAAAGCCTTTCCTTCTCCGGTAAGTACCACCGCTCGTACGGCCTCGTCTAGGGCGATTTCCTGCAAACGGGCCTGCAAGGCCAAGGCCATCTCGCGGTTGAAACTGTTGAAGACGTTGGGCCGGTTTAAGGTGAGCCTTGCCACGCCGTTCTCCAAAGAGTAGATAATAAAATTGCTTTGGGTCATAGTTTTATTTGAGGCACTTGAAATAGTCAAAGGGTTCCAGGCAGGCGTTGCACTGGTAATGCGCCTTACAGGAAGTAGAACCGAACTGGCTTACTAATTTAGTGTTTTCTGATTGACAAACCGGACACCGCACTACTGTATCTCTCCCGAAAAGCGCATGAATGTCTCCATCGGGCTCAACCGGCGGAGCAATGCCGTATTCCTCCAACTTCCGCCGACCATCCTCCGAAAGCCAATCAGTGGTCCAGGCAGGGCTGAGTTGTAGGTTCACCACCACGTCTTTGAACCCCTCGGCCAATAGCTTCAGCCGAATATCCGCGGCGATGGTGTTCATGGCCGGGCAACCTGAGTAAGTGGGCGTGATGGTCACCTGCACTTTTCCGTCTTCCTGCACCTGTACCTTCTTGAGAACGCCCAAATCCAGGATGCTCAGCACGGGAATCTCCGGGTCAGAGACATCTTCCAGCAGTTTCCAGATGTGGGTTTCGGTGGTCACTTCTTTAAAGGCTATTTGCAGGTGTTCAGGCACAAGGCCATTGGTTTGTTTAAGTAAGCATTCGCTGCTTTGAGGCAATCTTCTGGAAAACAGGTCAGAATCACCTTACCATTCCAGGCCTGGGTAGGCACGCTGCAGGTATTGCAGTTCCGTAAGCAGGTAGCCTAAGTGTTCGGTGTGCCGACCGGTTTTCCCGCCTTTCTGCATGAACACGTTCTGGGGCACTTCAAGGGTTGCCTCAGCAAATACTTTTCCCACGTGGGCTTCCCATTGGGGTTGCAACGTGCGGTAATCCGGAATGAGGCCGGCTTGCGAAAGTTGTTCTTCGGTGTGAGTCATGGAAAAGAGCTCCCCCGAATACATCCAGAGATTTTCCAGGGACTTCTGAATCCGGCGTTTGCTTTCCTCGGTGCCATCGCCCAAGCGGATGATCCATTCTGAGCTCCATTTGATGTGGTAGCTGGCTTCTTTGAACGATTTCGCCGCGATGCCTGCCAATCCGGAATCTGGACTGTTTTGCAGGTCTTTTAGCAAAAAGAAGTGAAAACCGTCAAAGATAAACTGACGCATTACCGTATCTCCAAAATCACCGTTAGGCTGTTCCACCAGCAAGGGATTCTTGTACTCCACGGCTTCCCGGAGATAGGCCAAGTCATCTTCGGTACGGCCCTGGCTCTCCAGCTCGGCGGCGTATTGGTACAGGCTGCGGGTCTCTCCTATCAGATCAAGGGCGATGTTGGCCATGGCAAGATCCTGCTCCAATATAGGGCCGTGACCACACCACTCAGACAAACGATGGCCTAAGATTAAGCTAGTATCTGCGAGTTGCAGAGTGTAGTCCAGTAACTGCGCCCGAAGCTCGGGGGAATAGTTCTGCAGGTGAACCGTGGGGGTGTGCTGTAAATCCATGGGGCTTACATATTTTTGATTTCGGCGGGCACCTCGTAGAACGTGGGGTGACGGTACACTTTGTCGTTGGCGGGATCAAAGAAAGCGGCGGCTTCGTCTGGGTTTGAGGCGTGCACGTGCTTTGACTCCACCACCCAGATGCTCACCCCTTCCATGCGGCGAGTGTACACATCGCGGGCGTTCTGTATAGCCATCTCGGCATCTGCGGCATGCAAACTGCCTACGTGTTTATGGTCAAGGCCCTGTCTGCTTCTGATGAAGACTTCCCACAGGGGCCATTCTTTCTGCTGACTCATTGTTTGTATTGTTGATGGAGTGAAGGAAAAGGTTAAGCTACATTCTTTGCTGCTTCGCGCTGGACACGTTTCTGGGCATGTGCCAAGGCAGCTTCGCGCACCCAGGCCCCTTCTTCGTGGGCTTTCACGCGGGTATTGATGCGGTCTTTGTTGCAGGGACCGTTTCCTTTCACCACGTTCCAGAACTCTTCCCAGTCCACGTCCCCGAAGTCATAGCCGTTTTTAGCTTCGTTCCATTTCAGGTCTTTGTCTGGCACGGTGAGGCCCAGGAATTCGGCCTGCGGTACCATCATGTCCACGAACCGCTGTCGCAGCTCATCGTTGGTAAACCGCTTGATTTTCCAACGCATGGATTGCTCAGTGTTCGGCGATTCAGAATCTTTAGGACCGAACATCATGAGCGTGGGCCACCACCAACGGTTGAAGGCTTCCTGCGCCATTTTCTTCTGAGCCGGAGCGCCGTTGCACAAGGTCATCATGATCTCGAAGCCCTGGCGTTGGTGGAAGCTTTCTTCTTTGCATACCCGCACCATGGCCCGGGCATACGGTCCGTACGAAGTCCGGATCAAAGGCACCTGGTTCATAATGGCCGCCCCATCTACCAACCAGCCAATCGCCCCGATATCAGCCCAGGACAAAGTGGGGTAGTTGAAGATGCTGGAGTACTTGGCTTTGCCCGAGTGAAGGTCAGCGATCATCTGGTCACGGGAAGTGCCCAGCGTCTCGGCGGCGCTGTAGAGGTACAATCCATGGCCGGCCTCGTCCTGCACTTTGGAGAGCAGAATGGCTTTTCGCTTGAGCGATGGGGCGCGGGTGATCCAGTTGCCCTCGGGCAGCATGCCTACAATTTCGGAGTGGGCGTGCTGCGAAATCTGGCGCACCAGGGTTTTGCGGTACTGTTCCGGCATCCAGTCTTTGGGCTCAATCCGGATCTCGTTCGCGATCTTCTCCTCAAACAGTTCTTCCAGTGATTTATCTATGATCGTTTCCATACCTTTCTAACACTTGTACTGATACTTACGTTTCTGATGCGCCTTGAGGCGGCTTTTTCATTTTGAGCCTGTTTTCTAGAAAACGGGCTTAGAACGGAATTCTGGTTTGTGGGGCAATCCCTGGTGGTTGCCCTTTCAGTTCCGAAGACCAATGGGCAACCACCAAGGATTGACTCTATCTGTATTTATTGATCAAAATCCACGACCACGCGTTCTGTCAAAGGCCGGGCCTGACACGTAAGAATGTAGCCAGCGGCAACTTCCTCGGGTTCCAGGGAATAGTTCACGTCCATTTCCACTTCGCCTTCCAGCACTTTGGCCCGGCAAGTACTGCAGACACCTCCTTTGCAGGAATATGGCACATCGGCTCCGGTTTCGGCGGCGGCATCCAGAATGGTGTTGCCATAGTACGACATCTCCAGATTAAGGTAATTACCGTCTAGCCGCACCTGCACCCGGCTTTTGCGGTCTTCCTCGCCCGCAGGCCTTTCTTTGCGTTCGGCGGCTTTCTGGCCTGCTTCTCCGGAGGTAAACAATTCAAAGTGGATATGGTCTTTGGCTACTCCAGCTTCTTCCAGCGCCTCTTTCGCCCCGAAAATCATTTCCTCGGGTCCGCAAAGGAAGCACTCGTCTATTTCCTCTGGTTTGATGAGCTTTTGGAGAAACAAGCCCGTTTTCTCCTTGTCAATGCGGCCGAATAGGAGGTCGGTGTCACCGTGCTCGCGGCTAAGGATGTGGTAGACACTGAGGCGTTCCAGGAACTTGTTTTTTAGGCCCTCAATCTCCTCTTTGAACATGATGGAGTTGCGGCCCCGGTTGCCGTACAGAAGCAGCACTTGGCTTTTGGGCTCTGCGCGCAACACGGTTTTGATGATGGAAAGAATGGGTGTGATGCCGCTGCCTGCCGCCACCATCAGGTAGCTTTTTTGTTTGTCAGGATGTAAAGGGGTGTAAAACTTGCCCATGGGCGGCATGACTTCCAGCTCTTCGCCGGGTTTCAGCGCCTCGTTGGCAAACGAAGAAAAGCGGCCTTCGGGTACCTTCTTGATGGCTACCTTCCACTCGTTTTCCAAGGGGCTGGAGCAGATGGAGTAAGACCTCCGGAGCTCCTCGCCGTTATGGTGCCGCCGAAACGTGAGGTACTGCCCCTGGGTATACCGGAAGGTGCCTTTCAGGTCTTCGGGCACATCCAGGGTAACGGTTACGCTGTCATGCGTTTCGCGGTGAACCTGCTTTATTTTTACTTTATGGAATCTGCTCATGCTTCTTTTTTCTCCAACCCCTTAAATAATATAGTAAGGATGGTGTTTTCCAGTTCTTCCAGGGAGATGCCGCGGTTGGGTCTCCACCAGAGTTCTACCCAACGCACCGCCGACAATAACGTGAACAACGCCACCGACCGGTTTACTTCCTGCAGCTCGCCCGCCGCAATTCCCTGTTCTATAAGAGAGGCAAACCGCTTTTCGTATTGGTTTCTCAGCTCTTTGAATTCCTCCAGCGCTCCAGAAGAAAGGTACTTCCAGTCGTTGTTCGTCACCGAAACCTCAGCTCCTTTGGTGACCATCAGGTGAATGTGCAGCCGCACCAAGGCTTTCAGCTTTTCCTTGAAGGAGGTCTGGGCTTGCTCTATCTCTGCCAACTGGGTCACGTAGGTATTGGCGATGGCAAAGCAAATGGTTTGCAGGATCTGGTCTTTGGAGCTGATGTAATGGTACATGGTGGCCGCGTCCATTCCTACCTGCTCGGCCAGGTCGCGCATGGAAGTGCCCCCGAAGCCTTTCTGCTTGAAAAGCTGCGCTGCCGCCTCCATGATGCCTTCCCGCCGGATGTCTTTCTTTTTTCTGGTCATGTTCCTAAACCAACTTACTGCCCCTCTCCTATAAGTATCCCCTTTTAAAGAGGCATTGGGTTGAACGGTAAACCGTATTGTAGAACAATTTTACAAAACCTTTGCCAATTTATCAAATGTTTGTTTGAATTTTGATTTAACCCTGTTTTCCTGAAAAGGGCACAAAAAAGATCCCGTCCAATTCTGCCTTGCAGAAACGAACGGGATCTCCTATGTTTTTAGCTCTTCCCTAAAGGGATGACTTAAGCTTAATCGTTCTTTACCAGGAACTCGTAGCGCTTGTTTTCTTTCTCATCCAGTACGCACACGAAGTCACCGGTTTTCAGGGGCTGTTCCAACACCAGTTTACCTGAGGTTTTGTAAGCCGACACACCGGCTACAATGGTAGAAGATACCACACCATTGATTTTGGTTCTCATTTTCTCGTTCCCGGAAGGATCCAAAACAAGGATGGTGAAGAGTTTCGCATCTACGGCCGCCATGTTATAGCGAGCGATATCAAATTGCAAGACGCCACCAACAGGCACTTTTGACAGTTCTTCTTTCTTCATTGCCTCATTCCACTTCTTAGCACGGGCATCTTTTTGGATTTTTGCCTGTAGCTCTTTTGGGGTGTCATAGATCACCGCAGTGGTTTTATTAGAGGTAACATCCAGAATGTTCACGTCTTTGGTAGGCAGGGGCTGGCTGTGTTTTTTCACATCCTGAGCAGCTACGGCCACTGGAACCATAAACATGAGAGAGAGTATAAAATTTTTCATAAAGGGTTAGGTTAGATTACTCTGGCAAAATTAAGAGGTTCTGACAATATCTACAATCTTAAACCCACGCTTCGGATAAATACTTGGAATTTAATTTCTTGTGCTTTTAAAAAAAGGGATTTGAAATTTGCACCAATTTTCCTGTTAAACAGACGAGATTTCACTTCTTAAAGCCAATAATTGATGTTTTATTGATTCTATACCTCTATTGAATGAAACTTAATCATTTGTAAGGCTATATTCCTTTTTACCTTAAATCACCTTCTTTATGGAAATCACTTAGGAAGCAGGAAGGAGCAAAGAACCTATTGATGTAATAGTAAAATTTTAGGATTGTCTACAGACCCCTTAGATGGTTCCTTTTCTTGAAACTCCTTTTATGTATTCTGCAAAAATTCTTAACAGTTTACCGCTATTTTTAGCACAGAGCTACCTACTCTTTTAAAAGGATTTTTCATTTCGCTTTAATCGCGTTGGATCATAAAGTTTAAGAAATAAGTGACGATAACCTGAATGAGTAAGCTGCCATAGACTACTCCCATGGGGTTACTTTCTACAAGTACGCTTTTTCCTGAAGCACCCCTATCTCCTACTCCATTGTGAAAGTAGGTTTTGTATTCGTTGGGGTGTTCAACCTGCACAGGAGCAATGTTAGCAACTGAAAGCCGAAGAAAAGTAGCCTTCATTTATTCAGTGGTTTCAAGGAAGACAACCTGCCCAGGTGTACTTACCTGCATAAGGTATCTGCAGTGGGTAAATGGTTCAGCAACAAGAGGGTTTTAACGAGATATACCTTCTGGTAAAAACAAAAGGGGGTCGTTCTAAGTAGCCTTTTTTTGTTTATCTAAGTTAATTTTGGCTTACTTTTAGATAATTTGACCAATTTTGCTTCCAGAAAGAAAATTATTTTTCTTTTAAAAGATACTTTTGAACGATTTTTTTACTTACTTGGTAGTACCTGTATAATCAAAAAACAATATGAACAACGGTAAAGTAAAATTCTTTAACACCGAAAAAGGCTTCGGATTCATTAAAGACAGCAATTCAAACCAAGAGTATTTCGTGCACGTTTCTGGCTTGGTAGATGAAATCAGAGAAAATGACGAAGTGACTTTTGAACTCAAAGAAGGCAAAAAAGGGCTAAACGCGGTAAACGTTAGACTCGCTTAGTCTTTTGAGATAAAGACATTAACAAAAAAAGCTTTGCCTTTTGGCAAGGCTTTTTTTTATGCTCTCTGCTTGGGTTTACTGCTTGTTTTAGGAAAATGGTTAACAAACGGAAATCGGGATTCAAAGCTAGTGCTTCTGTTTCCCCTCTGATTCCTTTCCTGTTAGTAGGGTTTGCAAATGGTTTAACTACTTCTAAATTCTCCGGCTTCTATTAAGTTTAAAAGTCTTTGGTCTTATCTTTGAAACCATAGAAGGTATAAATCCCTCAACTTTAAACTCCTCCTCAAGTGCAGCACACCAGAGACAAAGAAGGCATTCTTCACCTATACAACAAGATCCTGCCGCAACTAGCGGAACGCATCTACCAGCAACTCACCCCAGTTTTCCCTATGTTTGATGATTTCGGTCTTGAAAAGGTGGTAGACACCTGGACCAAAGACAAACACGCCTCTTCAGAAAAGGAAATAAGTATGGAGAACGGCAACGTGCAGCAAATGGGCCTAAGGCTAAGGCTGTCGGGATTTCAACAGGCGGGAGGCAATACCTTTGACTTGAGCAAGGACCTGGTGTTTAGGTTAGAGTACTCGTCTTATGAAGTAGGTCCAGATAAAAATTCCACATGGTCAGAGAAGGCTTACCTTCAGGCTTGGTCAAGCCAGGAGCTGGAAGAAATAGCAGAACGTTGGAGCGAGGAAGTGATAGAAGAGATCACCAAAAAGGTCCAAGATTTTGGAGGTTAATATTTTTACAGACACTTAAATATAACTTTATTTTGAGGATCCATTTGGCAATCTAGCCCCCTAAGTAACTAGGAAAAAGCAGTATTGAACCAATAGATACAAATCAGCGCCTTTTATAAGGCTATAATTCAAGTGATTAAGGATTATATTTCGAAAAGAAGAAGGATTTTATAAAGACTATTAAGCAATAAAAAGCTGATAAACTTATAGATTTAGAAATTTTTTTCTTTAATTTTTCATTTTTCTGTTAGTATTTCCCGTATACTAAAGTAGTAAAAGCCACCCCCCAAATGGGTTTACTATTTGTCTTATGGATCATATGTATGGAAGCAATTTACACTCGCATCAGTATTCAGGTCCTTCGTCACAGATTTCTGTGGCTAACCTAATTTTGGCCATGCGGCTGAACCGGATGGGACATTCGCCGGACTATATCACTGATTTTGTGACCGGCTCCTGGAGCCCCATACCTTTCACGTCAGACATGCAGGCACCTTGCCCTGAGCTTACCCTTCCGGAAAGAAAACAACCTTAACCTATTCCATTTAAGAAGGTTCATCAGGAGGCACCTTTTGCTTTTAGCATCTGGGGTTAGAAGTGTCGGCATTCCTAAACAATTGCAGGTTCAAAGTCCTTAATTCTGCTTTTAGCCTGTTTTTAGGAAAATAGGCCCAAAAGGCAGCATTCAATTCCTCTTTTCATTTTTGAAACCAGGACTACTTCCGGGAGGGCACTCTGCTCCCTAAGAATTTCCTTTTAACTATGTCAATTCGCCACTCAACTGGCTTTTATTATACTGAAGGAGGATAATAAACCGCCTAAAAACCTGAGTTTCAGAAGAAATTTTGGAAGTAGGCATGGTAATCTTTTATCATTTCTTTGTTAGATTTACTTAAATGCTTCCTGCCTATGCTACCTCCTGATGATTTTGAAGGCTTCACGGTGCCAGAGCAACTTCCGCTGTACCTCAAAGGCCGAGAGGTGTACGATCTTACCAAGAAGATTGCCAGCCTGATTGAGGAAGAGGACGAGATCCTGTCTTCCCTCAAAGAGTACATGCTTCTGGATGCCTCTCTCCTGACGGTCAAAGTGGCCGGGGCCGAAGCTGCTGATCTCTATGATTTGCGCATGGAGAACGCAACGCTCATCCGGAAGGCTGCCCAGGACCTGCTCTCCCAGTGCAAAAGCCTGGAGATGTTTGGGTACAAAGACGTGCAGTATCTGAACCTCCTTCGGGAAGCCATTGAAGAATACCGGTACCTTTTCGTGGATTGGGTGCAGGGCTTTGATCCCTGGAACTTTGTCAATGACCGTTGGGGTCTCTTCAATCCGCCTGGCGTACAGGCTCAGGACCCCGATGATGAGGGTATCTGACATTGAGGGATATTTTAACTTCGTCCAATAAAAAATCTTTTGCTGGTCTAGGCTCAGTTTCGCTTCCTTTTATCCAAATCAACTCTAAAACAGAAGGCTTGAGTTTTTACTATACCAAAAGAGGGATGCAACCTTTCAGGAAGAAATAGGCTCTTGTTTTTAAAGTAGTTTACGTGTTTTCGGGCTTTCTTTAAAAACAGACTGTATATGCAAAAACCTCTACCTCTCCTCCGATTGATGATTCTGTGGGTGGCCTTGTTCTCGGGGCTTTCACTCACCTCCTGTACAGATGAATGTGAATCCACCATCACGTACACCACCTATGAACCGGTAATGATGACGAAAACCGAGTTAAGGAATTCGGTGAAAGTGGAGCCGGCCCGTGCCTTACAGAAGCCCGGCAAGATCTATGTCTTCGGGAATTACCTTTTTGTGAATGAACAGCAGGAAGGCATCCACATTATTGATAACAGCAACCCGGCGGCACCGCAGCGTCTCAGCTTTCTGGCTATACCGGGCAACGTGGACCTTGCCGTAAAAGGCAACACCCTCTACGCCGACAACTACATTGACCTGGTGGTTTTTGACATCAGCAATCCCCAAGCAGTTAAGCAGCAAAACCGGGTTGAAAATATCTTCCAGCTAAACGGGTATGCAGTAAATGGTAATCAGGAGTCTTTTGTGGCCAGGTATAAAGAAAGGATAGTCACAGAGCCTTCCACCTATTTAGATTGCGACGGCAACATACAGGACCGGGTGTTTTTTACTGATGGAACAGGTTCAGCCGCCCAGTTCAATTCTTCGGGATTTAGGGGAGCCGTACCCTCTGGAAAGGGGGGCTCTATGGCCAGGTTTACTATTTCTGAAGATCACCTCTACATCGTTAACACCAACTCCCTGCAACTGTTTAACATCACCGATCAGGCTCACCCACAACGGGGCGCATCCATTCAGTTGGGCTGGGGCATTGAAACGATTTTCCCTTACCAGGATAAACTTTTCATCGGGTCCACTACGGGCATGCACATCTATGACAACAGCAACCCTACCAACCCGGTGCATCTGTCTACTTACGCCCACGTCAACAGCTGCGATCCGGTTGTTGTTGACGGGGATTTAGCTTGGGTGACGCTTCGCTCCGGAAATGCCTGTGCCGGTTTCACAAACCAATTAGAGGTCATCAATATCAGTAATCCGCGGGCTCCCCAACTGATCAAGACCTATCCCATGCAGCATCCGCACGGCTTGGGCATTGATGCCTCTACCCTCTTTCTTTGCGAAGGGGCATTCGGGCTGAAAACCTTCAATATCAAAAATCCGCTTCGGGTTGCCGAAAACCAACTGCAGCATTTCAAAGACCTACATGCCTACGACGTGATTCCCTTGGGCAATATCCTGATCATGGTGGGCGATGACGGCCTATACCAATATGACTCCAGGAACCCCTCCCAACTTAAATTACTCAGTAAAATTCCGGTTACTCCCACTCAGTCCTAAATGAAAAAATCGCTACTCGCCCTATGCCTCCTGCTTCTGTGTTATACAAAAGGGAAGGCACAGGAGAACTCCGGCCAGCCCGTACCTCCCAGCCGCTACCTAGGAATGGTAGAATTGGGTTACCTGTATCAGGACAACAAAAACAACGCACCCAATACCGCAGATTCATCCCCCACCTTGACCATCTTCAACGGCTACCGTATTCACCGGGCTTTAAGCATTGGGGCAACTCTGGGACTGGATTTCTACAACCAGGTTTTAGTAACACCCTTAGCGCTGGGAATCAGGGGCACCCTCCTGAAAACCCGTGTAAGCCCTATCTACAGCCTTGATGCGGGCTACGGCTCCACTTTCCTGAGCGATGAATCAAACCAGATCAGTAACGATGGCGGCTGGATGATCAACCCTGCCTTGGGCTTCCAGGTGGCCTCCGGAAACAATACCGCTTTTGCTTTGAGCCTCGGCTACAAAGTACAGCGTGCCACCACCACCGAGCCCCTTCCCTGGAGCAGCTCCTTTGTCACAGAGAGGCATTCTTTTAAAAGATTGTCCGCTAAAATAGGCTTCATGTTCTGAAGTAAACCATCACTTACTTAAAAAAGGAGTCTCTGTTTAAGTCACGTTTTTACAAAACAGGGCTTAAACAGAGACTCCTTTTTTGAAGCAGTTTCTATGAAATTGGCACAATGCTTTGGTACTATCTAGGATTGTTCCTCCGTTGGCTTTAAAAGGCTTCTTTGTTTGAAGTTTTGCTTCGTCTACCCGGTGGTCGTTTTTAGGCTCATTTTCTAAAAACAGCTTTAAAGGGCTCTCGTTTGTTTCAACACAAATAAGTAGTCAGGTTGCCCTTTTAATACTGGTTTTTATCTTTGGGTAACTTAATAAAGCCTTTGAAGTAGAACGGAACGCCTATCCTGCCTTTTTAGCAGGATGATGAATTTCCAAAAGTACCAGGTCCAGACATGAAGGAAATACAGGATATTGTGCGGGCCTTTGCCCAACATACGTCGGAGGGGAGACAAACGGCTTTGGCCACGGTGGTGCACCTGGAAGGTTCTTCTTACCGCCGGCCAGGGGCGCGTATGCTGGTTTCGGAGGATGGGCAATTAACCGGGGCCATCAGCGGCGGATGCCTGGAGGGCGATGCCCTGAGAAAAGCCCGTTTAGCCATGAGCCAGGGAAAACCTGTTCTTGTGAAGTACGATACCATGGACGATGATGACGCTAAACTAGGCGTTGGGCTAGGTTGCAACGGCATCATCCATATTTTGATTGAACCCATTGACCTTACCCAACCCCGGAATCCCTTGGCTTTGCTTCAGCAAGTCATAAGTCAACGGGAAACGGCTGTGATCGTCACCCTGTTTTCTCTGCAAGACCGGAAAGCAGACCAACCCGGCACCTGTTTCCTTGCCCAATCTAAAGGAGAAATCTACACTCCAAACCTTCCCGACACCCTTTTACCCCAGTTGCAAAAAGCCGCACTGGAAGCGATTGAACAAAAAAGTTCAGTAACCAAAGACTTCCGTTTCGATGGAAAAGATTTCACCGCTTTTGTGGAGTTGATCCAACCCGCTCCAGTCCTGGTGATTTGCGGTGCGGGGAACGATGTCATGCCCTTGGTAAACCTGGCAAGTTTGTTGGGCTGGCCAACTATGGTGGTAGACGGACGAGCCAACTATGCTACTGCAGAACGGTTTCCCTTGGCTGAACAAGTCGTTGTCGCAAAGCCAGAGCAAGTTCTTAACCAGGTACCCGTGGACCAAAACACCCTTTTCCTGCTTTTTACCCACAACTACAACTATGATCTGGCCATGCTGCGGGAATTGCTTCCGTTAGAGCTTCGGTACGTTGGAGTTTTAGGCCCAAAAAAGAAAATGGAACGGATGTTCTCTGAGCTACAGGAAGAAGGAATCAACCTGAAAGAAGAGCATTTGAAAAAAGTATTCGGACCGGTGGGGCTTGATCTCGGGGCCGAAACGTCCGAAGAAATCGCCCTTTCCGTGATGGCCGAAATCAAAGCGGTACTGTCAAGAAGAAACGCAGGGTTCCTCCGGGAAAAGGCAGAGAGCATCCACGCATCTTCGGCGTCAATCGTTTCTGAAACAGTTTCTTCCTGATAAAGCCAAATGACGGGAATCATTATCCTGGCAGCGGGTTCCTCCAGCAGATTGGGCCAAGCCAAACAACAGCTTTTGTTCCAAGGCCAAACGCTCCTGCAACGGTCTATTCAAGCCGCGGTAAAAGCCGAAGGTTCTCCCGTCATTGTGGTATTAGGGGCTAACGCCGAAGCGATCTTGCCCCAACTGCAATTCCCAGAGACCCACCTCGTGACCAACCCCGATTGGCAAGAAGGCATGGCTTCTTCCATCCGAGCCGGTTTAAACCACTTGCTCTCGGTCGCGCCACAAAGCTCCGGCGCTTTGTTTATGCTCTGTGACCAACCATTCGTTTCCACTAACCTCTTGGATGCCTTGGTCCAAAGACAAAAAAAATCAGGAAAAAATATCGTGGCTTGTTCGTATCAGGAGACCTTGGGTGCACCGGTGCTTTTTACCAAGCGGTTTTTTTCCGAGCTTTTGCTTTTAAATGGTCAAGAAGGAGCCAAAAAACTACTTTCAATTTACCGAAAGGAAGTTGCTTCCTTACTCTTTCCCGAAGGAGCCATCGACATTGACACGGCGGAAGATTATGCAGCTCTAAAGCAATCCCAGTCGAAGTAATTCTTTAGGTAGTTTAACTCCTTTCAGATCAGCAGTTATCGCTTAAAAGGAAACTTATTTTGATTCTAGTTTTAAGGCCATTTTCCTGAAAACTTCCTTAAAGACCTCCAATAACTTTACTGCTTTTCTTCTCCTTCCTATCCTACAAACAACAAGGAGTTACCTACCTCGTTAGATATAATGCTATAGCTTCTTTTAGGACCCTTTTCAGGAAAACAGCTCAAAATCACACCTAAGGGCATCCAAGTTTGGCCTTTGGTGAAAAGAGCCGTAAATTTAGAAGTATTGCCCCCCGAAAGGCCTGGGCAAATGAACCTAAGTACAAAATCATGGAAATACTCCTGTTTGGGATTACCCGGGAGATCGTGGGAAAGTCTGCTTTGAAGCTTCCGGCCGGACAAGAACTCCAAACGGTGGGGCAGTTGAAGGCATGGCTGGGAGAACAGTACCCGGCTATCAAGAACTTGAGTTCCCTGGCCGTGGCCGTTGACAGTGAATACGCCGAAGATGCCCAGCCGCTCACCCCGGGCCAGGAAATTGCCCTCATTCCTCCCGTAAGCGGGGGTTAATCGATACCGCATGCTGATAAAGATAGTAGAAGAGGTAGACCTGAACGAAGCCTACCTATACTTACAGGACCCAAGCGCCGGTGGAATTGACCTGTTTGTGGGTACCGTTCGCGACCATGCCCAGGGGAAAACCGTAGTAAAACTGGTGTTTGAGGCCTACGCGCCTATGGCCATAAAGGAGATGCGGAAACTGGCCGAAGCCGCCCAGCAACAATGGCCCATTGAAAAACTGGTGATGCTGCACGCGGTAGGTGAGAAACAGGTAGGAGAACCGGTGGTGATTATTGGCGTAGCATCGGCGCACCGGGACGCTGCTTTCACTGCCTGCCGGTTTTTGATTGATGAGCTGAAGAAGACGGTGCCCATCTGGAAGAAAGAATATTATCAAGACAACAGCGTGTGGGTCAACGCCCATCCGTAAACTGCCATGAGCGAACCACTTTTGATTGATAAATACGGCCGGCAACTTACCTACCTGCGACTCTCGGTCACCGACCGGTGCAACTTCCGGTGTTACTACTGCATGCCCGAGGAAGGAATGGATTTTGCCGCGCGTCAGGAACTACTGTCATTTGACGAGATGTACCAGTTGTCGGCGCTCTTCTGCCGTTTGGGCGTATCTAAAATCAGGATTACCGGCGGTGAGCCTTTCGTACGGGCGGGTATTCTCCCTTTCCTCCGGAAATTAAGCCAATTACCGGGTTTAGAGGAAATTACCGTTACCAGCAACGGAACCCTGACCCGGAAGCAAATACAGGAACTTCAGGAAATCGGAATCCGGAAAATCAACATCAGCCTGGACTCCCTTGACCGGGAAAGGTTTTTCAAGATCACCCGCCGCGATAGTTTTGAAGCCGTATTCGCCAGTATCTTTCACCTCCTGGAGTTAGGGTTTGACCTTAAGCTGAACTGCGTGGTGGCCGAAAACAAAAATATCCAGGACATTCTGCCTTTTGTGGAATTGACCAAGGAACATGCCCTGGCGGTGCGTTTCCTGGAAGAGATGCCCTTCAACGGGAGCGACACCTTTGACTTGCCTCAGTGGAGCCACCGCGAGATTTTCCAGCATATCCAAAACCAGTACCAGGTCTTGGAGAAACTGCAAAGCGAACCCACGTCCACCTCAGTAAACTATCAGGTACCGGGCTATAAAGGCTCTTTCGGCATAATCCCTTCGTTCAGCAGAACCTTCTGCGGCACCTGTAACCGCATCAGGTTGGGCGCCACCGGTGAGCTTCGTACCTGCCTGTACGGCCCTCCTGCCACCAACCTCAGAGACTTGCTCCGGATGGGGGCTACACCGGCCCAATTAGAAGAAGAGATTTTATCTGCGGTAAGCAAACGGGAAAAAGACGGTTTCGCGGCTGAGGCTAGTTACGTGCATTCCAAGCATGAATCTATGTCGGTTTTAGGTGGATGAGTTTCGCAAACCTCCCAAGAAAGGAGCTTTAGACTCTTTTCACCAAAAAATGAAATAAAGTAGAATGCTGTTTTTGGGCTGAAATCCTGAAAATACTTTCAAAACTAGTAAGAAAGCATGAGTGCACTTTCGCATATAAATGAACAAGGCCAGCCCAGTATGGTGGATGTTTCAACCAAGGCCTTGACCACCAGAACCGCTGTGGCGGAAGGGTTTGTTCTTTTCCCCGAAGAGGTATTTGAGCAATTAACCGGACAGAACTTCCTTACCAAAAAGGGGGCCGTGTTTCAGACCGCGATCATTGCCGGGGTGATGGCCGCAAAGAAGACCTCTGATATTATTCCGCTTTGCCACCCTTTGGCGCTTTCTACCTGTAAAATTGACATTGAACCAGCCCCAAACTTCACCTTAAAAATCACCTGCCTAGTGCGGTGCGAAGGAAAAACAGGCGTGGAAATGGAGGCCTTGACCGGAGTATCGGCGGCGGCGTTGTGCATTTATGACATGTGCAAAGCCCTTTCGCATGATATCACTCTTACAGATATAAAGTTGGTTCAGAAAACCGGCGGTAAATCAGACCTACATGCAGCTGTCTAAAGAAATTTACGGCTTAGTACTGAGCGGAGGCCAGAGTTCCCGCATGGGGCAAGACAAAGGGCTGCTACAATACCACGGAGTTCCGCAGAGGGAATACCTGTATTCCTTATTGCAACCCTTCTGCACAAAGGTATTTCTTAGCCTAAGGCCAGGCCAGGTGGCCGATGAACAAAGCCAGATGAATTTCCTGCGGGACACCCACGAGGTACGTGGCCCCATGAACGGAATCTTAAGTGCCTTGCGCCAGTACCCACAAGTAGCTTGGTTGGTGGTGGCCTGCGATCTGCCCCTGGTACACGCCGGGACTTTGGAGAAACTGGTACACGAACGGGATCTTCATCGGGTGGCAACTGCTTACGCCGCTAACGGTTCTCCCTTACCTGAGCCCTTACTAGCCATCTGGGAACCGAAAGCCTATGAACCGGCTCTGGCTTTTACCGAAACCGGGAAAACTTGCCCGCGAAAGTTCCTGCTCAATGCAGATACCAAACTCATCTACCCGGCAGATGACGAAGAACTCTATAACGCCAACAGCCCCGATGAATTTGCCTACATCACCCAAAAGCTAAGCCATGGATAACCGTTATAGCCGACAACTGCAACTTCCGGGTTTCGGGCCAGAGGCACAGCAGAAATTACAGGAAGCCCGGGTTCTAGTGGTGGGTGCGGGTGGCTTAGGAGTGCCGGTGCTGCAGTACCTGGCGGGCATGGGCGTAGGAACCTTAGGAATAGTAGACGGAGACACCATCAGCCTTACCAACCTTCACCGGCAGGTTCTCTATAGCACAAATGAGGTAGGGCAACTGAAGGTAGAAGTGGCGGTTCAAAAACTGGCAGCCCTGAACCCGGAAATCCGGCTACTCCCCTATCCTACACACCTAACCCCGCAGAATGCCCTGGTAATACTGGAGAGCTACGACTTGGTAATTGACGCCACCGATAATTTCTCGGCCCGATACCTCATCAATGATGCTTGTGTTCAGTTGCATAAACCCTTTGTTTACGGAGCTTTGCACCAGTTTGAAGGTCAGGTAAGTGTGTTTAACTTCCAAGGAGGTCCTACCTACCGTTGCCTTTATCCCACCCCACCATCGGCTCAGGAAATCCCGGACTGCAACACGGGTGGGGTTTTGGGGGTAGTGCCCGGGCTCATTGGTCTACAGCAGGCTTTGGAAGCAGTAAAGGTTTTAACAGGAATAGGCAAGTCCCTGTCAGGTTATCTGCTGGTGCGGGACTACCTAAACCAGAGTCAATACAAAATCAAACTGAAAGCCCGGCCTGAAAACCAGAAAATTACTTCTCTGCAGGGTTCTTACGAGGTAGATAGCTGCTTCAAAGTTCCTGAGGTTTCAGCGGAAGAATTATATGGCTGGGTTCAGGAAGGCAGGAAAATGCTGCTGTTGGATGTGCGGGAACAGGAAGAGTATGTGACAGGCCATTTACAAAAAGCTTTGCTTACCCCTTTGTCGGTATTAAAAAACCAACTGGAACACCTGCCTCAGCACCTACCTATTGTCACCATCTGCCAGAAAGGAAGCCGAAGCCAAAAGGCTGCCCAGCTGCTTTTGGAGCAGGATGGAAAAGCCGAGGTTTACAGCTTAACCGGCGGAATGGAAGCATGGCACACGCACTTGCCAAACAAATTAGTCGCTAAATAAGGAACATGGATTGGAACCTGTTGTTACTTATCGGTTGCTTTTTCCTGATTGCCACCCTTTACTCGTCAGTGGGGTTTGGGGGCGGTTCCAGTTACCTGGCCTTATTGGCGCTTTTCCTTCCCAATTTCCAGGAGATTAAGTCCACGGCTTTGCTGTGCAACCTGGTGGTGGTCAGCAGTGGCTCCTACCTGTTCCTAAAGGAGGGTCTATTTGACCGGAAGAAGTTCTTGCCCTTGGTCTTCTGCAGTGTACCAGCGGCTTTTCTGGGGGCTACCTTTCACCTTACCCAAGGCGTTTTCTTTCTTTGTTTAGGCGCAGTATTGGCCTTCTCAGGGGCTCTCCTGGTTCTTCAGTTCTTTACCCAACCCGTCGCCGAAAGAGTTCAGTATGATCAACATTCTCGTTTCTTCAATGTTTTCCTGGGCACCAGTTCAGGGTTTGTCTCGGGACTGGTAGGAATTGGTGGCGGCATCTTGCTTTCTCCGGTGCTACACTTACTACGTTGGGCAGATGCCCGCACCATTGCCGCCCTCGCTTCCTTTTTCATTTTGGTAAACTCAATTGCCGGTTTATTGGGCCAGGTAGCAGCAGGTAACTTTCATGTAGATTCCACCCCTCTTTTTCCTTTGTTAATAGCCGTGTTTCTGGGCGGACAATTAGGAACCCGGGTGAGCCTTAAGAAAATTAAACCGCAGGCGGTGAAAGGGCTAACTGGCGTGTTCGTGCTCTTCATCGGTCTGAAACTGGTGTTCACTTATCTCTAACCTAATTTCTTCCATTCATGATCTCCGTTGAGGAAGCTTTACCCCTGGTACTGCAACATACACTAGTGTTACAGACCGAAGTGGCGCCGTTACTACAATCCGTTGGACGAGTACTTGCCCAGGATGTAACCGCTGACCGCGATTTTCCTCCCTTCGACCGGGTCACCATGGATGGAATCGCCTTACGGTCAGAGACATTCGCCTCGGGTACCAGATCCTTTCCCATTGAGCAGATTCAGCCAGCCGGCGCTCCTCAGACTATTCTCCAGCAAGCAAAAAACTGCATTGAAGTGATGACTGGGGCCATGCTCCCAAAGGAAACAGATGCAGTCGTACGCTATGAAGATTGTACCCTTCAGGATGGGGTAGCAGTTGTAGAAATTGATCAGATTCTTCCCGGCCAGAACATCCACCGGCAGGGGTCAGACAAAAAAGCCGGAGAAGTATTATTAGCTGCCGGAGTTAAAATCACCCCCGCAATTGTGGGTACCTTGGCTTCAGTGGGTCTGGCAAAGGTGAAGGTTTATCAATTGCCCAGAATAGCTATCTGTTCTACCGGAGATGAATTAGTAGAAATAGGACAAACTCCGCTTCCGCACCAGATCAGGAGATCCAATGCCTACATGCTGGCAGCCGCGCTGTTGCAGGAAAGCATCAAGCCTACCCTCTTCCACCTCCCCGATGAACCTGCGCAAATGCTGCAAATCCTTGGTTCTTTATTAGCAGAACACGAGGTACTGATTTTATCTGGCGCAGTCTCCAAGGGTAAATTCGACTATTTGCCTCAAGTTTTGGAGGAGTTGGGTTTAAAGCCTCTTTTCCATAAAGTAGCTCAAAAGCCGGGCAAACCCATGTTGTTCGGCACTTTCCCTGGACCGAAGGTAGTTTTCGGGTTGCCCGGCAATCCTATATCAACTTTTGTTTGTTTTCATTTTTTTTTTCGGCCATGGTTGCATGCTTCTTTAGGGCTGAAAGCAGAAGAAAGGACAGCGCAACTAACCCAATGCATCACTTTCAAGCCGGCACTCACGTACCATGTACCGGTCAAATTGCAGGTGGAGCAAGGCACCCTGAAGGCAACACCCATTCCTTCCACTGGTTCGGGTGATCTGACCAGTATTCTGGAAGCGGACGGGCTGCTTAGTCTTCCGGCAAAAAAAGGGGTTTTCTTACCGGGAGAATCTTTCCCCTTGATATTGCTTTCGTAACTTGAGGTAAGGCACTTAATTGGCTCTTTCCTCCTTTGGTGCCTGTTTTCTGAAAAGGAAGCCAAAACTGAAGACCTATTTACCTTTTAGACCGGCCCCTTCGTACAAGGAGGCACCTTATCCTACTAAGATTATGGAAAATACAGGATGGAATAAAGAACGTTACCGAGAGTTGAACGGCTATTTCCGGGACAAAATTCGGCATCAATTAGCTACAGATCCTCATTTGCAGAGCCAGGTGGCCGAAGGTAAAAGCCTGAAGCTGGAAGAGATTGTGGAGAGTTTGTCCTTGAATGATCAGGTTTTGTGGCGGGAGTTCCTGCACTTAGACCAACTGAAGATGCATCAGGATCTACAAAACCATCTAGAGGGAAAAGGTGCTCCTCTGCACGATGGCGCTGGTTTTTACCGCTCCCGCAAAGAGGAAGAAGACGAGGAGGAAACGCTCTGGTAGAAGCCTGGAAAAGGAACCTTCAATTGAAGGGAGGTTGGTACTTTCTCCTTCTATCTTCTTTGTATGATTAAATTTTAACTTTTGGGATTTACTTTAATGACTCAAAGCTGTACTGGGCATCGCTCCAGAACTCGTCAAGGGCAATGATCCGGGGTTTGAAAAAAGAAATGAGAGCAGGCCAGTCCTCGCGGTTGAACACATTCACAGGCTTTATCTCGGTGTAAATACGGCTGATCGTCTCCCCGAATTCATTGGTGGTGTGCAGTTCCCAATCCCACTCCTCACCCAGCGTTTCGTGCAGATACCCTTTTAACTCCAGGAACTGCTCAAAGAAAAGCTCCTGGATTTCTGGGTCAGGATGGGTCAACTCAATCCCGATGGAGGCAAATTTCGTCTCGGCCCGCATCCGGAAGAACACATGCTTGAGCCCCGTCTTGTAATTAGACCAATTGATTTTCAACCCCTCGGCCGATGGATGGGGAGCAATGTATTGGCCGAAAGTAGTCCAAAAGGCTTGTCTTAGTTGGGAAGCTTGTTCTCTGGTGTACATGTTACGCTTTAAAGGGGGAAGATTCAGGTTAAATCGGTAATAAAATGATAAATAAAGTATCAGTTTGGGACTAGCTTTTCTTGGGTTGGCGTTTTATATCTTTGAACCTTAATATCTTATAAGAATTAGTTTCTAATTATGATGTTTTTAGCTCCTTGGTTTATTAAAATGAAGCCTGTAAATACTTACTTCTAGGTATTTTATTCAAGTATAGAAAAACAGAGATTTGTTCCCACATGAGGCTTATTCGTAAGCTTCAAACAGGGTTTTTATTTGATTGAAAAGGGGGCATCGGGGGACGCCCCCTTTTCGCTTTTACACCCTGACCTACCTCCCTAATTGTCAATCATTTACATTTATTCTTATTTACTAAAAAGGAAAGTAAACCCATCTTAGGGAAGCCCCTTGGTTACCATTGTTGATGTACCGTGGGCCGGATGTATTTGTCATAAACGGCGCGTACCCCATTCATCTGTTCCTGGCTCAAGGCGGGCAGGCCGGCAGCGGCTAAGTTCGAGGACACCTGCTCAGGACGGGAGGCTCCAGGAATAACGGTACTTACCTCTGGGAACATCAAGACCCACCGGAGTGCCCAGGCAGCCAGTAGCTCTTGGCCGGGGAAAAGGGTTTTGAGTTCTTCCACCGCCTCCAAGCCCAAATCAAAGTCCACACCTGAGAACGTTTCGCCTTTGTCAAAAGCCTCTCCGTTGCGGTTGAAAGCACGGTGATCTTCGGGATTAAAAGTAGTTTGATGCGACATTTTGCCGGTAAGCAACCCGCTGGCAAGAGGTACCCGCACAATCAACCCGATGTTATTTTCACTGGCGGCAGTGAACAATAGCTCGCTGGGTTTCAACCGGAACATGTTAAAGATCACCTGCACGGTTGTTACGTTGGGGTAACGCATAGCCATAAGGGCTTCGTCCACTAATTCCACGCTGACGCCCAGGTTCCTGATTTTGCCTTGCTCCTTCAGGCGGTCAAATACCCCGAAGATCTCAGGTCTGGTGTACACTTCGGTGGGCGGACAATGCAATTGCACCAAATCAAGGGTTTCCAGCTTGGTGTTGCGCAGGCTCTGCTCCACGTAGCTAGTCAGCTTTTCGGGAGTGTAGCCTTCAGAAATGTGGGGTTGTATTTGCCGGCCGCATTTGGTAGCCACAAACACCTCTTCGCTTCGGCTTTTTACGACCTTGGCTACCGCGGCTTCACTCAGGCCATCACTGTACACATCGGCGGTATCAATGAAATTCACTCCCGCATCAATGGCTGAGTGGATGATGGTCTCGGCGGTTTTCTCATTAAAAGGCTCTCCCCAGCGGCCCCCTACCTGCCAGGTGCCTAATGATATTTCTGATACGTTGAATCCGGTTTTTCCTAGAAGTCTGTAGTTCATGTGTTGGTGCTTTATTAATATAGCAATAAAGGTATGTACTATTGTAAATACCGAAAAGATATACCTGTTTCCGTTTTCTTAAGGCTGTTTATGTTAGAACCATTTTAAGGCTCTTTTTACAAAAAAGGCTTTAAAATAGATCCTTTTCAAAGGTGTTTAACTGGTCCGATTTCTTCCTTTAAACTCCATTTCAGCGGTGCTGCTCATAAAGGGCTGGCGGGATTTGGATCCTCAATGAACGGATGGTTTCATCTGAAATAGCCGGTGCCTCCCCAACAGAAAGTGCCTGATCCAGGTGTTTGCCGGTTCTGATGCCCAATACAGCACTGGTCACCGCCGGATGGTGCAGAACATACTGAACCGCTCCTTCCTGGATCTTTTCTTCGCCTACAATCGCTTTCAGCGCCTCGGCGGCTTGGGTCACCTCTAAAGCGGTGTGGGCCAGATAAGGCTTAGGGGTTTTGCCCAACAAGAGGCCCTGGGCCAAACTTCCCCGGGCAAGGACCCCAATTTGATGCTGCTGAAGTAGATCTAACATCTGCTCTTCGGGCCGGCAGTCCAAAAGGCTGTACTGCATCATCACACTGACCATGGAGGATCGCTTCACGTATTCGCGTATCACGTTGGGCCTAATGGACGAGATGCCGTAGTGCCTGATCTTTCCCTGTTGTTTCAGAAGTTCAAAGGCTTCAATGGTCTCATCAATAGGGTCATCGATCGTGCCCCCGTGCAGTTGGTACAGGTCAATGTAGTCGGTTTGCAAGCGGCGTAGGCTTTGCTCTACTGCGTCCAGAATGTAGGCTTTGGTAGGGTTCCAATCCCAGCCGCTTCCATCGGGTCGCCATTGATTCCCCACTTTGGTGGCCAGAATGACCTGGTTTCTGCGGTCTTTGAACGCCTTCCCTACAATTTCCTCGTTTTTACCTTTCTCATACAAATCGGCGGTGTCAAAAAAGTTGATGCCGTTTTCCTGGGCTTGGTGCAGCAGGTGCAGGTTACCTTTTTCTTCGCCGGCCAAAGACATACACCCAAAACTTATTTCGCTTACCAATAAGTTTGAGGTACCCAATTGTTTATAATTCATAGGTAATTGTTCTACGGGTAAATGGCAAGAATTCCATGGTCGAAGGTACCCTTAAACAGTTTAGGGGTAGGTTTCAAAAAAGTATCCTTAAAACATTAAAGGTACCGTTCTTCTCTAAAACGGGTAAGCCACTCAGAAGATATACCAATTTAGTATTCCTTGTCTTGCGAAAGTAACCAGACGAAGTGGAGTCGGGAGAAAATGCTTTATGACCGTTTTAAGAAAAGGGGCACGAATAAGGGTAAACCCTGGTTCTTATTGGTGAAGAATAAGCGTGCTTACCTTAGCAAATAGGTGCACCGAAACCCTCTTTGAAGTAGTTATACCTTCCGTTTGTAGCCGTGGATTCGGCAATGGAAAATCTAACATTGAGTCAAACAAGCCATATTTCTCCACTCCACGTTTATTTCATTACACCTATTTCGTTTCGGATCAATGGCTCAAAGGAAATGGAACCTTTTAAACGGTATGTTCGGGGCTTTGCTGTTTGTGATCGGCAGTAGCCTGGCAGCGCATGGTCAAGGTTTAACCGCCGAAGTATTTGCCGGTACTTCCTGGAGCCTGCCCATGCCTCTCCGGATTGAACAACCGGGCGAGCCAACGCTTCGGTTTAAAGCCCGATACACCACCCGGCCTTGGACCGGTTCACCTTACTATGCCTACCGGCTGGGTTATGAAAACTGGAGTGCTGAATTAGTCCACCATAAGGTTTACCTGGAGAACCCTCCTTCTGAAATTGAGCATTTTGAGGTATCCCATGGGTATAATCTGGCTATGGTGAGTAGAGCCTTTCCATTTAGAGAATCGCCGGGTATTTTCAGGATAGGTTTGGGAATGGTAATCGGGCACCCCGAGGGCCGGATCAGGGGAAAGGCCATCAACCCGGTGAAAAGTCTGTTGGGTGGCGGCTACCACATCTCCGGAGTTTGCCTTCAAGTGGCCGTTGGCTCAAAATTAGGAGTTGCCGATCATTGGTTTTTCCGTCCTGAAGCCAAACTTACTGCAGCCTGGGCCAGAATGCCCCTTGCCGGTGGTGGGTCAGCTACCGTGCCCAACATTGCCCTGCACACCCTTTTTGGGTTTGGCTACCGAAGCCGGCGATAAATCGGGCTAATTTGTTTTAGGTGTGTTTTACGGAAAGTAGTCCTAAAATGCTTTTAATTCATAGGGCATTCTCAGGCTTCCATTTGCATAAAAAAAACAGCTTCCCCAAAAGAGAAGCTGCTTCTGATAATAACCACCAAATACTTAGAAAAGCCGGCTGGTTTAGTTGAAATTACCTAAGGAAACGATGTGCTCTTTGCTGCCGTCGGTTACCCAGGAATCCAACTGTGCAGGGTCTTTCATCTGCTGGCCACGGTGACGCGGTACGGCGATGTAGCCGCATTTAACATCTGGCAAAGCCGACATATCGCTCCAGAGTTTTTCGATCTGGGCCACGGGGTAAATGTCTTCCTGGCCGTGTCCCCAGCGGTATTTCACGTCTTTGATGGTGACGTAAGTTGGCATCCGGTGGGCCACGCTCCTCACCGCTTTGGCTAACAGTGCTTCGTCTCCTTTCAGATCATTACGGGTTAGCCCAAACAAAGCCAAAAGCGGATCAATCTGAATCCAGGTGGTCATGGTGTTGTAGTAGCTCAGGTTCAGTTCGTCTTCTTCCCGAGGCTGCGCCAATCCTTCCAATAAACGTACTTTCCCGTTCACGCGGGCTAATCCGCCGCCACGGTCCTCAATGCGACGGGGCACCACTTCGAAGGTAAGCACGTTGCCAGATTCAAGGTGATATCCCAAAGCGGCAGGGTTAAGGTCGGCGCCCAGGGTATCAATGTTGTGCAACATAATGGTTTCCAGTTGCGGATTTTCGTCAAGGACCTGAGCCAAAACGCCATTCCGCAGCATGTTAGATACCTCGTACCAGTGACCTAAGGGTGAAAACCGCTGCGAGGCAATGTTGTCCACGTAATCAGCGCCTTCGCCCTTTGACTTGGCCCAGTTGATCATGGCCCTTCTACCAGATTCGCGCACTTTCTGCTTGTTCTCATCCAGGGTTTCCTGCGGCATTTCTTCCCACAGGAACCGAAGGTCACGGGCCATGGGCACATACCGCTGTCCGATGGATCGGCCAGTAGACAAATACACCGGTCCCTCATAACCGAACTTACCGGTTTGCTCCAACTTCTTCCGGATGGGCTCATGGGTGAGGTAACTGGTTGCCACGATGTGCGGCAGCGGGGAACCGAATTTGGCGGCTGCTGCCTTTGATTTAGCCAAATGTATTTCCAAGAAACTGCGGTGCAGCCCTTCCACCTCCACAAATGGATTCAAAGCCTTGATAACCCCCGCACCTTTCGTCCAGCGGCTACCCACCCCGGCAGCCAGGCTCATCACCCCTACTTTCCCTTCTTTCAAGGCAGCTTCTCCGGTTTGGCGGGCACTGGAAACACTTTCCAGCGTGACAATATCAGTAGGATGCACGTCTTCAATGGTTGTTTCATTGGGCAAGCGGTTCCGTGACAAGCCAATGTAGCCTTTCTGTAACTGCTCTCTTATTTCTTCGTGCTGAATAAAGTCAAAGCCGTTTTCTTTTTTGATGCGGTCAGCCTTTTCGTTTTCGCTGCTTCGGCTACCCTGCGAGGAAGGATCAGATACTTTGAACAGGTTACTCACGATGGTGCGCAACAGCGGGTACGCCACGTTGTCCTGGCCACATTGGGTGGTAAAGAAATCAATCTCAGCCCGACGTACATACGAAATAGACTGCGGATCTTTCTTCACCAGGTCTGACACATGAATGGCATAGTACTGCTCCGGCATCATGGCATCGGTGCCTTCGTGGAAGTATGACCAGGAACCCTTGTTGTTGATGCTCCAGTTGTAAACCACCGGCTCCATGGCAAATGGAAGCGAATCTGAGAGTTCCGCTTTGGTAGCCCGCAAAATTTCCAGAACTTGGTGTTTGTAGTCCTCGAACTGATCTGGGTTCACGAACATACCCATGCCGCCGCCCGACATACCACCCAGCATCAGGAACCCCAGGTAATTTTCTCCAAACGCCTTTTTCGCCCTTCTAATGATTTCTTCGGTGAAGTGCGTGGATGCCCAGGGAATAATCGTTTTGATGGGCTTTTCGAAATTATGGGCCGTATTCGCCGCTAGTTTCCGGATGTCGCCTTCTTTCAGAGCTTCCAGGATGTTGTCAAACACCTGGTTTGTTTGTTGACGGGCTTCCCACTCGTTTTCGCCCCGGAGCAGGTATTTTTCGGTGACCATCTCCAGGATTGGGCCTACATTAGAAGCCATTCCTCCGTGCATGAGCACCAGCGAGTTCATGAGCTTATGAGCCATTTCGGGGTGAATTTCCTCTCCCTGAAGAACCCGGTGCCTCGGCAACAAAGTACCACGGCTGATGCCAGATTCCGGATCACCCTCCTGGGCAAACGTTCCCTGGATGGCTTTGATACCCGGCCAAACTCCGCCCGAGTCTTGCCAACCGCCGCCGGAACCGCCAATCCATTCGCCTAAGATAGCCCGGGAAGCAACTAATCTCCTTTCGCTTTCTTCCAAGCCTCCAACCAGGTTCTTGGTCTGGCCTGTTGCCCGCATCAACAAACTGATGATAGAGCCCAACAGGTTGGTGGAAACAGCAAAACGGGAACCTTTGGGAATATCGTTTACCTTGGTCACCAGTTCAATTCCCATGCCCGGGGCTACCATGCGCGCAAGTATCTCCGGCAAAGACTGATTGGTACCCTCAAAGGAAGGCGGAATCAAGCCCGAGGCAATCACCCCGGCCTTAATTAAGCTCAGGTAATCATTCCCGAAATTAAAAAGGTCATCCAGCTCGGTGATGTCTTTGGAAGTATTCAGGTCAATGCTAGTTACCCGTAGCACCGGCTCCGGAATCACCCGCACATACGACTGCAACGGTGGCCGGATGTCTTTGTCCCGCCCAAAAACCCCCAGGTCAATGGAGATGTTTAGAACGCGGGCACCTTCTGGATAGTCCATGCCCAGGAAAAAGATATCAGACCATCCGCTGTGGGTCAGGTCCATGCGCACAGAGGTTTGCTCTTCCAGAACCGGGTAAAACAGGGAGTTTTCCTGACGCTGTAATAACTGCGGGTGGATTTTGATAGGGTGTTCCTCCTGATGCCCTACCCTGAACATCCACTGGTTTCCTATGCTGGAGCGCACACTCTTCCGAACCTGATCAGCCAGGATCTGAAAAGATAAATGATGGTAGCTTTCGGCTAGTCCGCTGAACAGGGCTGCGTTGGCTCCATGGGAATCAATTTCCTTCAGAAACGTGGTAATAGCCTGCTCAAACCGGCGAGCTAATAAATCCTCAAAACCTGCATAGGGAATCTTGCCGGTTGCAGGTGTCTCCGCAGATTCCATCAGGAAGAACCGGTAGCCGGCAAACAGGAAAAGGATTGCGCGTACTTTGTCGTATAAACTAGGGGTGGTTTTCCGGAAATCATCTAACTCCCGAAGTGCCCGAAACAACTCCCTGGAAGACATGTTCCGGCTCATCTGGAAAAACGAGCGGTTACGTTCTGCGGGATCAGAAGATGTAATGGTTTGTATGAATATGTTCATGTGCCTCTTTCTAAGCCATCTAAAATACCGTTAACAATGATCTGGCAACGGTTTAGTTTGTTTTGCGTTGGTTTGCCTCGGCCAATAGTTCCACCATGGAGGTGAGCGTTTCATCGTGGGCTTGGCCAGCCAACCCCAAGGCAATCTGAGCCTGCAGTAACCCTTGTTTTTTGCTTAGGTCATAGCGGTTGCCCTTCACTTCCAGGGCCAGGTATTTTTCAGAAGAGGCTATTTCCTGTAAAGCCGGGGTAAGCTGCACGTTTTGGCTGCCGCTTTCCAGTTGGGTTTGCAGGATATTGAAAACAGAGGGCGTGAGCACGTGCATGCCAAAGAAACAGAGGTAATATCCCGCCCGTAGCCCAGGAGTCTGCAGTTCCAACTCGGCCGTACTAAGAGAGGGTTTCTCAATGATTTTGTCTATCTGGTACACTCCTTTCTGATTGGGAACATGTTTCCCGGTAAGGGTTCCGTACCGATGAATTTGGTGCTCCACCGTAGGGTTCACCGCAGAAACGGCACAACCTTCCTGCACCGCCAGATTGATCAACTGCGTAGTACAGCGCTTGCTTGGAAGCACCGAAACATACAAATGATCGCCTAGCATAAGTAAAAAAGGCTCCTCTTTCACGAACTCACGGGCACAGTATACGGCATGGCCAAACCCTAAAGGTTCCTGCTGCTCTACGAATTGGATGCGGCTGCGCAGGGTGTCTACTTTTTCGGCTTCTTCCTTGGCCCAATCAGTATTTTTGAAGGATTCCAATAGGTTTGTCCGTAATGAGGCAAAAGCCTGCTGGTAGCGGGGACCGTCGCCGGGGGCACAGATCACACAGATTTCCTCAATGCCACTTGCAAACGCTTCTTCAGCAATGATCTGAATGACCGGTTTGGCAAGTCCGTCAATGTCTACCACGGGAAGCATGGCTTTTTGCACCGTATCTGCTACGGGATATAGTCTTTCACCGCGAGCGGCAGCTGTGATGACAGCTTTTCTTACTTTCATAAATCAGTTAAATATCAGTTGGATGGGGTGTCAACATACTTTTCCTACTGCTAATTAAGCATTATAATTCAAAGTAGCATCAGGCCCTTGGGGGATAAAACGAACGAAATAACTATCTTAAAGAGTAGGTGCAAGTTAGGTTTCAAGAGGCCTTAAAACGGACCTGAATTTTGATTCTGACAAGGAATTAAAATTACTGCACCTTCAAATGATGAAGGAAAGATTCCATCTTCTCGTAATGCGAACCTTTCCAGTACACCCGTTGGCAAATCGCGCATTGGAAGAAAACCTGAAAGTACTGGCGGGTCTTGGGTGGGAGCAGCGGTAACACAGATTGTTTGGAGACTTCCTGAATCTGGCCGTTGCAGGCAATACAGCGGGTAAATGGTTGCAGTTGTGGCATCAACCCAAACCGAATAAGTACCTCCTGAAGTTGGGCTTCCAAATGTTGAGACCTCAGCCAATAACCCCATGGAATGACTTTTTGCTTCAGCAACCCAATGTCTCGGGTGAGCACTATTCGTCTTTCCTGGGCTGCAATCTGACCGATGGTTTGGTCATCGTAGTGGTTCTCGTAAAGAGTGTCAAACCCCAGTAATCTCAGGTAGCGGGCAAGTTTACCCAAATGCACATCCAACACGAAAGAAGCGGGAACCTGAGCCGGCACCTGCAACAACGGAAGGGTCTTTCCACTGCCTTCCAGAACCACTGGGTAGGCCTCTACCATGGCATTGGCCAGTAACTTCTCCTGAAAACCAGCCTCCATCCCATTTTGTCGGATACTCCCTATTTCAGGGTGAGGCACCCCCAAGGCTTCCAAGGCATCTTTGAGGGATGGGTTACCGGAGAAGGCATATGGTATTCCTTTTGATTTCTGGTTTTTCGGCAAAAAATCATTCAGGCTGCCATGAAAAAAGATTTGGGCTAGGTGCTCCATTCTTTTCTCCTACTGCGTGTAGAGGAGAAGGTTTGGTTTCATTCTTTCAGGTTTAGGGCCATCATAAACTTAGGCGATAGCAAACAAATTTACCCCTCCTGCTGTTGTATGCTAATCTCCATCTAATATTCTATTTACTGGCTTTGCAAGAACCCATTGTAGTATTCTGGTTTCGGCGTGATCTTCGTTTAACAGACAACGCCGGCTTATTTCATGCGCTTACCTCAGGTTATCCGGTTTTACCCCTCTTTATTTTCGATCAGAATATTTTAGGGCAACTTTCCTCTCCCCAAGACCGGCGAGTTCAATTCATCCATAGTGCCGTTACTGCCTTGCATGAAGAACTCCTGGCTTTGAATTCATCACTGCTGGTAGAGTATGGCCGTCCTCTAGAGGTTTTGAGTTCTCTTAGTGAGAAGTTTCAGGTAAAAGCAGTGTATGCGAACCACGATTACGAACCCGCCGCCCGTGAACGTGACCAATCCGTGGTTGATCTTCTTCAGACCAAGGGGATTCCGTTCAAAACCTATAAAGACCAGGTTATCTTTGAGAAAGGAGAAGTTGCCAAAGATGATGGCACGCCTTATAGGGTGTTTGGCGCTTATAAAAGGAAATGGCTGGGAAAACTGTCGGCTGAGAACCTTTCTTCTTTCGACACAGATCGTTTGCAGCACAATTTCATTAAAACAGCCCCAAAGCAGGTAATCTCTCTGGAAAGCATGGGCTTTAAGGTAAACCCCGATTTTACTTTCCCTTCCAAGGAGATAAAGGAATCCATCATTAAAACGTATGAACAGACCCGCGATTTGCCTTTTCTGCCAGGTACCTCCCGACTGGGGCTGCACCTGCGCTTTGGGACGGTGAGCATCCGGAAGCTTGTTCAGCAGGCTTTGGAACTAAATGCGGTTTGGTTGGGCGAACTTATCTGGCGCGAGTTCTTTATGATGATCCTGTACCATTTTCCGCATGTGGCGCACAGGCCTTTCAACAAGGAGTATGAGCACCTGGCTTGGTTGAACGACGAGGAACAGTTTGTCCGCTGGTGTGCCGGTACCACCGGATATCCCCTGGTTGATGCCGGGATGCGCGAACTGAATGCCACTGGTTTCATGCACAACCGCGTGCGCATGGTGGCTGCCAGTTTCCTGGTAAAGCACCTGCTTATTGATTACCGCTGGGGCGAGGCTTACTTTGCGCAGCATCTGCTGGATTACGACTTGTCGGCTAATAACGGGAACTGGCAGTGGTGCGCCGGAACCGGTTGTGATGCCGCCCCCTACTTCAGGGTCTTCAACCCCGAGGCACAATCCAAGAAATTTGACAAACAGCAGGCATATATCAAGAAATGGGTTCCGGAGGTAGGAACTTCAGACTACCCTGCTCCCATTGTTGAACATTCCATGGCGCGTTTAAGGGCGTTAAAAGTCTACAAAACCGCTTTGGCTCAAGCCAGAGGACTTGAACGTTGATAGATCCTAAACTATAGGGATTTGCAACAGTTCAGGTATAAGCCTACCAAGACAGGTGGTTTCCTTTGAGTAACAGGATTCGTACAACTTCTTTTCTGTGAAGAGGGTACATCAGGAAATCATCTAATCAATTCAGACCATGGCAGAAACACCAAAAACATACACGCCTACTTTTAGCCTTGGGGCAGATCTGGAGGTAAACAGAATGGGTTTCGGGGCGATGCGCATCACCGGCGAAGGCATTTGGGGACCTCCTAAAGACCGCGAGGAAGCCATTCGAGTGCTTCAGAGAACGGTAGAACTGGGCATCAACTTCATTGACACCGCCGACTCTTATGGGCCCAATATCTCTGAGGAACTCATTGCCGAAGCCTTGTACCCTTATCCCCCCGGATTGGTCATCGGAACAAAGGGAGGTTTACTGCGCACCGGTCCTAATCAGTGGCCAATCAATGCCAGACCAGAGCACCTGAAGGAGGCACTGCAAGGAAGTTTAGAGCGCCTGAAACTTGATAGAATAGATTTGTACCAACTGCACCGGGTAGATCCAGAGATTCCGTTTGAACAGACCCTGGAGTTTCTGCAGGATGCCCAGGAACAGGGATTGATTAAACACATCGGTTTATCTGAGGTGACCATTGACCAGATTCAGCAAGCCCAGAAGTTTGTAGAAGTGGTCTCGGTGCAGAACATCTACAGTTTTGACAACCGTAAATGGGAAGCCGAACTCATGTACTGCGAAGACAATGCCATTGCCTTTATCCCCTGGTATCCACTGGGCGGTGGTAACCTGAAAGCAATTGAAACCCTGGAGCAGGTTAGCCAGAAATATGAAGCCACTCCGCACCAGATAGCCTTGAGTTGGCTGCTGCACCGTTCCCCTAACATCCTGCTCATACCCGGAACCTCCAAGGTGAAACACCTGGAAGAAAACTACAAAGCCGCTTCCATTCCCCTTTCTGAAGAAGACTACGAAGCCTTGAATCAGGTTGGTTCCGATACGTTTACCAGTTAACCTGTATCTGAATGCCGCAGAAGGATGAAAATGGGATCTGTTTATTTAACGGTAGTTCAATGCTTAATTTGTTTTAGAACTTGTTTCCTGAATTAAGCCGTAAAACAAAACATATTTTAATCATCTGTCTTAATAGTAAGCATTGTTTTTAATGAAAGGCTACACAAAAAGAGGAGCTAATAAATAGCTCCTCTTTTATATTTAACCATCTCCTTGTATATAACTACAAAGCATTAATAATCTTTAAAGGTTAGGTTTTACCTTCCCTTAAATCCCAATTTTGCTAGAAGGAAAGACTCCTATTCTTGGTCTTTTTTCCAATTTCGCTCTAAAAACCCCGCCCTCCCTGATCCTACAAAATAGCGGCCGTAATGCCCCGGGTGTTTTTTGTAGTAGTCTTGGTGGTATTCCTCTGCAGGGTAGAAAGTTACAGCCGGAAGGATGGGTGTCACGATGGGGCTTTCAAAAGGTCCGTTGAGCTGGATTGCTTTTTTAGATTCCTCGGCTTGCTGCTTCTGTTGTTCTGAGTGGTAAAAAATAGCGGTCTTGTAAGAGGACCCGCGGTCCCCGAATTGTCCACCGGCATCGGTTGGGTCAATGGATTGCCAGAAGATATTCAGGATTTCGGGGTAAGAAATCACCTCGGGGTCAAAGGTAACTTGCACGGCTTCGTAGTGACCAGTGGTTTCTGAGCACACTTGTTCGTAGGTTGGGTTAGGTACGTGCCCGCCGGTGTAACCCGAGACAACTTCTACCACGCCATCATATTTGTGAAAGGGTTTTACCATGCACCAAAAGCAGCCGCCCGCAAACGTAGCGAGTTCATATGTTTTATCTTGTTGCGTAGAATCTTCCATGGAGTTCTTTTTTAAGAATAGTAAAGGTAATCCTGTAAACTCATTCGTAGCCCTTTTGTTGCAGAGAAGGTTTTAGCCCCATTATCTTAAAGAGCCATTCAATATCCAGCAGGTGTAGTTTTTTACTTTTGAAGCGGTTTTCTGAAAATAGCCTTAAAACAGATTTTCTATTTGCCTGTATTCGGTAGGATGGTGCCTTTCTATTACCCATTTAAGTCGTTCAAAAAGGCAGGAGCAGCCAATCTTTTTAATTGCCGTTTAAGGAGAAAACCTGGTTCCTAAACCTTTAACGTCTATGTACTACCTGTTACAAGCCGCCGCTGCTTCTTCAAGTTCAGAAACAAACTTTGGCAGGATTGAAGAAACGATAATCCAGGGAGTGCAGGCCTTGAAACTCTTCATTGAAACCATCGGGGCTTTGATCATAGGCGTGGGTGTGTTGATTGCCTTGTTCTACATTGTGAAGGGGTTGGTGCCTCCGCAGGTGGAGAGTTACAACAAAATACGTCTGGTGCTGGCCCGATACCTGGCCTTGGCCCTTGAATTTCAATTAGGTGCCGATATCCTTTCTACGGCCATTGCGCCCAGTTGGGACCAGATTGGTAAACTGGGTGCTATTGCCGTCATCCGGACGGCGCTCAACTACTTCCTGGCTATGGAAATGAAAGAGGAAAGATCAGCCTCCGAAGATCCAAAAGATGATAGGTCCATGGTACCCGAACCTCAGGACAAACCAAGTCCTCCCGCCCCAAATAAAAACCTTTAATCTGGGACTTCCTTCCCGTTTAGGGTAAGTCATTTTACCCCTTCTTTTACGAAAACAAGCCCAAAGCGAAAATGGGTTCAGCGCCTATGGTGCTTCCGCTTTAAGCCTGTTTTTACAATTTCAGGGCAGAAACTTTATCAGCTTTTTGGAGGGAAAGGTAGATGGCATCCAGAATGCGTTGGCGGGTTTTAAGTGTGATGAGTTTGTTGGAAACTTTAGGGTGCACCCGGTTTGACAGGAACACATACACCAACTCGTTTTTAGGATCTACCCAAACACAGGTTCCGGTGTAGCCCGTATGGCCGTAGGTTTCAGGAGAGGCTAGGCGGGCCGGGTAACGTTGGGTGGTATCTGGGTCCCAGCGGTCAAAGCCCAATCCGCGCCGGCTCACCGCCGACTGTTTGCTGGTGAACAGGTGCACCGTTTCGGGTTTGAGGTACCTTTTACCGCCGTAGGTGCCTCCATTTAAAAGCATCTGGTACAGAATGGCCAGGTCGTTGGCGGTGGCAAAAAGGCCTGCGTTACCTGAAACCCCTCCCATCCGGGCTGCTCCGGGGTCATGCACCTGACCTCTCAACAAAGTTTTCCGGAAAGTGGCATCAAACTCGGTGGGCACAATGCGGCCCTGCGGGAATCGGTTTAAAGGAAGGTACCCGGCAGTCTGCATCCCCAGGGGTTTATAGAAGTTTTCCGAAACAAAGGTATCGATGGTGGTGTGCGCCTGACGCTCCACTACTTCCTTCAGGAAATACATTCCCACGTCGGCATACACGTATTTTCCCTTCGGAGTCATTTTCGCATTCAGGATTTTCGGCCAGATGATTTCCTTGTAGTAATCTTTCCGGAGGTAAGCACTGTCAGAAGCTTTAACGGTAAATAGGTCTGATGGGGAAGTGCTCACGTATTCCTTCGGGAGAGGCAAATACACGCCCGCCGGAAGACCAGTTTGATGGAGCAGCAAATCCCGGAGGGTCATTCCAGCCTTGTTGGTATTTTTGGCAGTTGGCACATAGGAGTTCACCGAGGAGTCCAGGGCGAGTTTCTGCTGGTCATAAAAGTTCATGACCGCCATGGTGGTAGCCGATATCTTGGTCACGGAAGCAACGTCAAATAGGTCGGTGATCTGCGTGGCCTGAGTGTTGTCATAGGTGTGCGACCCGTAGGCTTTCTGGAAGATCACCTTTCCGCTTTTGGCCACCAAGACCACAGCCCCAGGGGTAGCCTGTTCCTTAATAGCCTCCTGGACAATGGCATCAATGGACTGATGTAACTCCGAGGTTTTGATGCCGGCATCTTCGGGCACGCTGTATTTCAGGCGAGTGGCGATTGTTTTAAACCCAATGCCTTTCCTGAACCGGGTTGAATAAGTTTGGAGAAGGGTGCCGGTGGCCGGAACTCCACCAAAAACCACCTGGGCGGCATTACTGGCTGCAGCCGGTGATTCCTCCCTCGACCAGAGGATGGGAGCCGTAATGGAATCTGCGAGGGGCAACAACTCAGGGTTCCCGAAAATCACCAGCACCAGTTTCTTTTGGCGCTGCAGTTCCAGTAGCAAATCAAGATTACGCCTGTTTTCCAAAGCGGAGGCGCTCGCCTGCACCATCACCGTCTGAAAAGAACTTAAATCTTCTAAAAGCCGGGCGAAAGAGGCTTCCTGGGCGTAAGGCTCGGCGGGAAAGGCGCTGACGGTGGTGTATTTGTTGGCTAGGCTGTCAAACTGGGCGGCATGCTGCACCTCCAAGGACACGCTGGCCATCTTCTGTTCCAGGTCTTTAAGCGGAATAATACTTCCAGGGTTTTGAAGCAAAACCGTGTTTTTGGCGGCTTCCTGTTGCTCCTGCAGCCATTCTTTGCTGCTCTTGTTTTCTTTTCTCTGGGCCATGGTGCCACAGGAGAATCCTGCCATCATAACCAGGGTCAGAAGAAATCGGGTGGTATGGATTTGGTAAGCTTTTGAATACATGGGAGGTAAATAGGCCGACAAAGGTACCCTTCGTCTTTTGGCCCCGCTTTGTGAATATTCTTCTAAGGTACGCCACTGCCTAAAAAGGAGCAAACCCGAGGTTCTTTCCCTAAACCAATTTTTAGAGGAAGGTCAGGCTTAAGGTGTACGGTTTTCTCTCTTAACTCATTATTGCGCTTCTTATTTGATCTTCGCTGCAAGGAAATTCTCTACGTTTTGGAAAGGTATTTAAACCTAAAAAGGTGTTTATACCAAGATGAACCTGTTCCAAAGGCAGGGTTCTTACGTATATCTGTTTCAGATTCTTTTCACTAAAACTAAGAAGATATGAACCTTACTCCCTCCACTTCCAACCAAAAGGCGCTTGCTTTAGGGGCCGTCGCTGGCATGCGGGCCATGACTGCCCCGGCAATTCTGTCTGACCACTTTGCTGAATCACCCTCTCTGCTGCTGGATGGCTCCAATATGAACTACTTCCAGAAATCAGGGGTGGCAACGGGCATGAAAGTCCTGGCTGTGGCCGAATTGATAGGCGACAAATTGCCTTTCACCCCCAAAAGAATTATCCCCATGCAATTGATTCCGAGGGTATTTTCTGGGGCATTGGTGGGAGCAGCTATCGCGGAATCTAACGGCGACAGCAAAATCACGGGTGGTCTATTGGGAGTGGTAGGCGCTTTGGCCTCCACCTATGCGTTCTTTTACCTCCGGAAGAAATTACGCAAAGCGACTGGCCTCCCCGATGCAGCTTTTGCTCTGATGGAAGATGCCCTGGCCCTGAAAATGGGAACGGCAGCCCTGAAGATGTAAATCGGGAATTACCATAAACACGAAAAAAGCAGCTGGCCTTTTATAGGAAGTCCAGCTGCTTTTTGTTTTGTGCTTATTATGGCAAAGCTAGCCGCAAAGCCCTTACTCCTGATCGTTCACAAACTTGCCGTGCTTTGGTATAGCAATGGTATCAAACTCCTGCACCAACTTCCGTAAACCTTGGGTAAGCGCCTCCCCTTCCATGTATTTGCCGTGTCCGGGTACCATGAGTTGCGGCTTCAAGGCCTCCAATTTCCTAACCGATTCCCAGGCGGCTTGCCAGTCTATGGTTAGGTAGCGGGGCGGTCCCTGGATTTCTTCTACCTGCATCAACACCTTGTAAAAGGAATCCTGCTTAACGGTAATGACCGCGTCGGCAGAGATAAGGGTTCTATCTGATTCCCTGAAAAGGGCTACCTGTCCCGGCGAGTGACCCGGAACGAATACCCAATGCCAGCCTGGAAGCACCGGAATGCTTCCGTCTTCGGGCAAGGCTTTCAGGTTCGCTTCGCTGATGTTGATGGGTTCGTTGGGGTAAATGGAAGAGATTTTAGCCAGCATCCCTCCTTCCACGGTGCCATCTGGCTCAGGGTACGCCTGCTGACCCGTTAAGAAAGGAAACTCCAGCGGATGGGCATACACCGGTACCTGCCAATGTTCTAGGAGGCCTACCAGCCCGCCTACGTGGTCAAAATGGCCGTGGGTGAGAAAAATGGCTGCTGGCTTAGCGTTTTCCCCAAAGATACTCTCGGCTACTTCCTTGATTTCCTCTGATGACTTTGGCATGCCGGCATCTACCAATACCCAGTGCGCGGAATCCCCAATCAAAATGAAATTGACGATCTGGTTTGTATAGTAATAGACATCTGGGCGCACCTGCCAGGCTTTGCCCGTTGCGATAGATGTCATGGGAATGAATTTGTTGTCCTTGCTTTGGTGCATGTTAGAGTCCATCATCCGCTTGGGTTAGTTGAATTTTTCTAAACGCCCCCTCCTGAAAAGTGTTTCAAGTAAGCCTTTCCATAAGGAACCCAGAGGCAAACGGATGATCTTGTTTTAGCGCCAAAAAGTAGAAAAGGCCCAAAACCTGGAAAGTGTTTTAAGTCGCCTTTTTGAAAAAGAGCCTTAAAGCGGAAGGTTCCTTCTACTAATCCTTACCCCAAGCCAGCCTCTTTCGCCAGTACCACCAGATCGGCTACGTTGGCGGTTCCCAGGCGGGATTGTATGTTTCGGCGGTGGGTGTTCACGGTATGGATGCTCAGGAAAAGCTGATCGGCGATGGCTTTGGAGCTAAGCCCCTTGCACACCAGGTTCAGGATCTCGATTTCCCGCTTGCTTAAGCTTTTAAACAGAAGCTCGTTTTTGTGTTTCAGGTTTTCCTGCAGGGCGGCAATCAGTTGTTTCTCGGTGTTCATCCGGGGGCTCATGTCCACATCCACGCATAGGATTTCCTTTACCTTTCCCTCCTCATGGTGCGAGAAGGCTTTAGCCCAGCCTATAAACCATTTGTACTCCTGCCTCTCTTTGTGCTTGGCCCTGAACACCCCCCCGAACTCAGCACCGGTAAACTCCTGGTAGTGGGAAATACTGTTTTCTGGTATGTTCAGATCCTCTGGGTGGACAATCTTTTGCATGTATTCCAAACCACCCATTTTCCTGATTTCCTCCAAGGAATATCCCAGGGTTTCTTCGTTGGTTTTATTGCACCAGACCACTCCTTGCTCCAGGTCGGAGATATAAATGTTGGCGGGCACTTCATGGATGATTCTCTCTAAATAAGCACACCTTTCCTGCAGTTCCTGCACTCGCTTCTCCAAGGCTTCTACTGAGTTGAAAGAGTTATCCATATAAATTTAATATTGAATTAAGTAAAATTATGAAGTGTGATATAGTTAAACGTAATGTACTTTATTTATCCGCAATAATAAGGCAATTAATAGGAATGTTTAATTAGTATAAGTTCCTGTTTTATCGAATAAATACTTAAATAACAACACTATTCAAAAAGGATGTGTTGGTTTAAAATAGAAGATCCTGTTGACTAATTAATTATAGTTCTGGTAAGCTTAATTCTATTTTTTTAGGATCAGGGTAGACTCAGCTTGTAGGGCAAACTGCTGAACTTCTTTTACTTGCCCTGAACCCAGACCATCCAGGCGAATCTCTCCAATCCTCACCCTGATAAGACGCAACGTAGGAAACCCCACGGCAGCCGTCATTTTCCTGACCTGCCGGTTCTTACCTTCGGTTAGGGTAATGGAAACCCAACTGGTAGGGCCATGCCGGTCACTCCGCACCCTTCGGGAACGCTCGGGGAAATCTGGTGCGGCTTCTAATGGGAAGGCTGTACAAGGCAACGTGAAGTACGGTTGCTTTTCGTGGGAAATCTCAATGCCGCCTTGTTGGAGCCGCTGAATAGCCTCGGGGGTGATGAGGCCGTCTACCTGGGCATAATACTCCTTCTCAACTTTCCGGCCGCGTACGTATTCACTCATTTTACCATCGGTGGTGAGCAAGAGCAATCCTTCGCTGTCCTGGTCTAACCGCCCGATGGCCATTGTTCCGGCCGGAAAATCATACAAGTCACCCAGCAGTTTCTTGTTCTTCGGGTTCCCGATGAATTGACTCAGGTAGCCAAAGGGTTTGTGCAGGATGAAGTGGCGGTGCGAAATCTCGGGTTCAGGCAAGGGAAGAGGAATTATGGCGCTAATTTGGGGAAAATAGGGCAGAAACAGAAATCAGGGAAAATCCTGTCTTTAGCAAGTTTCTTTTTAACACTTTTCTTTAAATCAGACCGTAAACTGCGCCACGTAATTTTAACTCTTTAGGGATGGGTTAAGGGAAACTCCTCAACAATAGTGTAAATGGGATGCGGCGAAGCCAATTGCGACTGCCACAAAGCGAAGGAAGAAACCGGGTACAGCACTTCAGACGGAGGTGTGATGAGGGGAAGGTCTTTGGGTACAGCTCCTTCCTTTTTGAATCGGCTGAGCGTCACGTGCGGGATAAACTTCTCCTGTTTGGGCGGCGCTGGGGAAAGGGCCTGCGTTAGTTCCTGACTGAGCTTTGAAAATGCCTCGTTTTGGCTAAACCGAGCCCAAATCAGACGCGGAGATCTGGGCTTTGGTCCGGGTTCCAACTGCTCCAGGGAAAGGGTGAACCGAGAATGCCGTTGGGCTACCTGCATCAACGTTTGCCTAATGTAGGTATCCTCCGTCATGGGCACGTTCCCGATGAAGTATAGCGTAAGGTGCAGGTTCTGCTCTGGTACTTGCCTGATAGCAGGGCCTGTATACGCTTCTCTGGCTTGAACTAAATAGGATTTTACATTCTCTGGTAAGGAGGCAGCTACAAATAAACGGATATTGTCATTCATGGGACCAAGCACTTAAAAGGGGAACATACACCTACACGCATACGTCTAAACCCATAAATACAGATAAAAAACACTCTGCCAGCTTCTTCTAATTTATATTGAGGAACTGGCTACGTGACAAGAGTTCCTCTGGATGGTTTAAGCCTATGCCTGAAGGATTATAGGTTAAGCCCGAATAAATTACAGAATTTCTCTATTTAAAATTGTTCTGCAGCCTATTAGCAATTACCTGTATATATAATTCCCAAAGGAGCACTCTTTGTAAAATGGAGGCTTTAAATATAAATCTCTATTAATTACTTTTTTTGATTCTAAATTGGTTTCCAAAAAATACCCCGTAAACGGTATTACCTCTTCTCCTTTTAGCTACTTTCACTCATTTCATATTAAAAAAAGGCTTTATGAAGTAGCCCCTATTTTGAGAACAGAAAACACCAAACCTAAGAATGTCCCGCCTCAAAGGTTAAATTGCCTTAGTGAGCGAAGGAAGTAGTGGAAGATGCTTAACTTAAGTAGTTTTGCGTCTTTCTGACATATGTATAGGAAAGCAGCAGGCCTTGAAAAACATCAAATTTCATAAGACGGAGTGCGGGGTTGAGCTACTGCTAAATGTTGGCTCTGGGCAGGAAATGCAGCAGATTAACCCCAGTTTCAATATCTATGATTCTGGCCTGTACACCACCGACTCCTTTGAAATTTACTTTTTCAAAAAGGCCAGCGGCTATGTGGTCCTCAACCAACGGAAGATTCAGATACGTGACAACACTATTCTGTTTATGTCCCCTTTTCAGAAAAGGCAGTGGAAACTGGATGCAGGTCTGTTAAACTACACGTTCCTGATCTTCCAGGAAGATTTCCTGAATGACTTCTTCGCTGATAAACTGTTCACCTACCGGCTGCTCTACTTCTACCAACTGGATCATCCGCTAGACCTTAGGGTTCAAAGCGAAGAATTGGAAAGCATCTGCGCGAAACTGACTGAGATCAAATCAGAACTCGTGCACCCAAAACTGGACAGCGAGCACCTCGTTCGTTCGCTGCTGTATTATCTTCTCCTGAAACTTAACCGGGAATATGCCACGCACAACAAGCTGCCCCTGGAGAAACCCGAGAACAACTATGCGTACCAGTTCAAAAAACTCATAGAACAGCACGTTAAGGAGAAGCAACGAATCAACGAATATGCCGCACTTCTTGGCATCAGCCGGATTACCTTAAACAAAGCGGTGCAGGCCCAGTTCAATGTCACGGCTGCGCATTTGTTGAAGCAGCGGCTGGTCTTCGAGATAAAAAACTACCTGATCCATTCCGACTTGACTGTCAATGAAATAGCGGAAGTCCTACACTTTTCAGAAGCTAACCACTTGATGCGCTTCTTCAAAAACCAAACCGGCCAAACTACCTCTGCCTTTCTGAGTGCTTATCAAAATGGTAGTAGTTCCTGATTTTTTGGTAGGTCTTGGCTCTATTTGGAGATCTACCTTTGTGCCTGATGTACAACCTAGTATAAAAAGAAAGACATGCAGTCAAGTGCCACCATACAGTTAGTCAGAAACGCCACCCTCCTCTTAACCTATGCCGGAAAGAGGCTTTTGGTAGATCCTATGTTCATGCCCAAAGACACCATTGATCCCCTGGCCGGTAAAGCCAGAAACCCGATGGTGGAGTTACCCATGGCGGTGGAGGAAATAACCCAAGGCCTGGATGCCGTGCTGGTCACGCATACCCACCCCGACCAATTTGACGCAGTAGCAAATGAATTGTTAGAAAAGTCTATCAAACTATTCAACCAACCAGCCGACGAAGCCTTCTTCCAGAAAGGGCAGTTCACCAATACTGAGACAGTACAGGAGTCAACGGCCTGGAACAATATTACCATTCATCGGACCGGCGGCCAACACGGTAGCGGTGAGATTCTAAAGCAGATGGGCACCGTGTCGGGGTTTGTGTTTCAAGCGGAAAACCAGCCTACTATCTATATTGTGGGCGACTGCATCTGGACGGAGGAAATTGAGCAAACCATCGAGCGCTTCAACCCAGATGTGATTGTGATCAACTCGGGAGGCGCGGCTTTCCCGGGTTTTGAAGCCACTCCCATACTTATGAATGAAGCGCAAACGCTTTCCCTGCTCCAAAAAAGCGGAGATGCCAAAGCCATTGCCGTGCACATGGATGCCCTGGACCACTGCCTTACCACCAGAGAGAGTCTGACACAGATGTTGAAAGAAAACAACATCGGGAACGAAAAAGTGATCATCCCTCAGGATGGCGAGACTATCACATTATAGAGAGAAGGAGAACTCAACCCTTCCCTTTTTTAAGAAATAGGCTGATGGAAGCACAGTAATATGGTGACTTCCATCAGCCTATTTCCGTTTCTTTGCCGTTGGGTTCGTGCTGCTTCGCCTCAACTACCACCTACCACATTCGTAGAAAGAGAACCCTTTTCGGGAAAACACTCACTAAACAGAAGAAATCATGGCAGAGCAAGATAAAAAAGAGCAGGACCCAAACCCCACCACCGGAAAGCAGAGCGAGGCAGATCCGCATGCTACCTACAACCCAGACACCGAAGAACTGCGGAACAGCGCGTCATCCTCTACGTATGATGCCGGTTCCTCGGGGAATACCGGACACGAAGGTTTCCTTTCCCGACAGGACGAGGATGATCTGAAAAGCCGGACCAATGAGCCTGAGAACCGGTAAATCACTCCGTACGTTTTAGAACCCTTTTACGTAAAAAGGCCTAAAAACGAGAAAGCCATAGCAAGATGCTATGGCTTTCTCGTTTTTAAGTATGTCAGAATCTCCTTTACAAAGGATACTGGTACTACCTTTCTACTGGTTTCTATTTGATGGCAACCGGAACTTCTAGGTTCTCCCACACCAGGGAGAAGCCTTGAGGAGTAACGTTATATGCCAAACGCTCATTCATTTTAGCGGCTTTCTTTGGAGTTGCGCTTACAGTTAACACGTTGTTAGCAGGATCAAAGTTGGCGCCTTCGCGGTTGGTTCCCCACTGGCCGGTTTGCGAGTTGAAGATGATTTGCCATTCTTTCTCGCCAGGTACCATGAACAAGCTGTACTTACCCGCCTTCAGGGCTTTGCCTTGCACCATGATGTCTTTGTCAGTAGTGAAAGTAGTGGCTTCATTGGCTCCTGCTCTCCAGGCTTTGCCATACGGCACCAGCTCTCCCCACACTTTCCGTCCTTTCACCGACGGACTGCTGTAGGCAATAGAAATGTTGGCGGCACCCACTTTCCCGGTAGCTGTAGCGGCTGGGCTGGCTTTAGGCTTAGGAGCATCCTGGGCAAACACCGAGGTGGTCATGGCTAACAGGAAAAGAACTGTTAGTACTAAGAAGTTTTTCTTTGGGGTATTCATAGTTACAAGATATTAGTTACACCTTTAAAATTACAGGTTTTTACTTCTAAACGAAATCTTAACTGATTATTGCAATCTGCACCAGAAAGGGAAAGCCATGGAAGTTTATTTCCCATGGCTTTCCCTTTTTAAATGAGTAGGTCTAGTGCTTAATCCCTGTTATACAATTTCGTCCATTCCTTCAACTGGTGCTCGGTATCCTTGGTGATTTGGCCCGGCATGAGGCGCCACCCCCAGTTGCCCTCTCCTTTACCTGGAGTGTTCATGCGGCCGAGTTCGTCAATACCCAACACGTCTTGCAGCGGCAGAATGGCCGTTTTAGCCACGGATGCATAGGCCAGACGGGCGAAAACCCAATAGATATCGTCTTCTCCCAGGGAGCGGCCCACGTAGTGCTCAATCTGCTGGTGGAATTCTTTGCCTTCGTTGCGGTACCAACCCAAAGTTGTGTTGTTGTCATGGGTACCGGTGTAGGCGATGAAGTTTCGGGCGTAGTTGTGCGGCATGTAGGCGTTCTGCGGCATCTCGTCGCCCCAGGCAAACTGCAGGATCTTCATGCCCGGCAGGTTGAAATCATCGCGCAGTTTCAGCACCAGATCATTGATCTCACCCAAGTCCTCAGCAATGAACGGTAAGCTACCCATTTCCTTTTCCACGAAGGTGAAGAAATCGGCTCCTGGCCCCAGCTTCCATTCGCCTTTCTTGGCGGTAGTTTCTCCGGCGGGTACTTCCCAGTAATCGGCGAAGGCCCGGAAGTGGTCCAGCCGCACCAGGTCATACAGCTCCATGTTCTTGCGCAGGCGGCCAATCCACCAGCTGTAGTCCTGTTCTTTGAGCACGTCCCACTTGAACACCGGCATGCCCCAGAGCTGCCCATCTTCAGAAAAATCATCGGGTGGTACGCCCGCTACGCCGGTCATGGTACCTTCTGAGTCCACGGCAAAGATGTCGCGGTTGGCCCACACGTCTACGCTGTCATAGCTGATGTAGAACGGCATATCGCCGAACATCTGTATGCCGCGGTTGTTGCAGTACGTGCGGAGGCGCTTCCATTGTTTGTTGAAGATAAACTGAACCCACTTGATTTTCTCCAGCGCTTCGGCATTTTGACTAATCAGCCGTTCCATGCCCTCGGTGTGGCGGTGCTTGAACTCCTCAGGCCACTGGAACCAGGCGCTGCCCTCGTGCTTTTCTTTAAGCAACACAAACAACGCGAAGTCATTGAGCCAGCTCGCTTCAGAGCCTACATAATCAATGAACTGCTGCTGCAGCGTAGGGAAATCGCCGGCCTTGAACGTCTGCCAGGCCTTTTCCAGCAATTCGTCTTTCACGCGCTGGGCCTCCACGTAATCTACGTTGCCCGTCTGCGGCAAATGGTACTGCGCCAACTCTTCTTCTTGCAGCAAGCCTTCGCGGGCCAACACCACCGGACTGATGAGCAGCGGGTTGCCGGCGCGGCTGGAGATGGAGCTGTACGGCGAGTAGCCCTGCCCCGACTCAATAGGGTTAAGCGGCAGCAACTGCCAGTATTTTTGGTTGCTGGCGTGCAGGAAATCGGCGAATTTACGCGCCTCAGGTCCCATGTCGCCAATCCCGAAGGCTGATGGCAGCGAGGTGATGTGCAGCAGAATACCAGCGCCGCGTTCGTTCTGTGCCCGCAGTTTGAGCATGGCCAGCGGGAAAATCCCGAATAAATCAGCCACGCTGAGTTCATGCGCATAGTTGCCGGTGCTCCGGATGAGCGTGTCTTGCCAGTCTTTGGGGGCGTCTTCCGGGATGATGACTTTGGTGTCTTTCCAGTCGATGTCCTGCAGCGTTTCCACGCCTTGTGCTTTGGCCAACGCCGCCAGGTGCAACGGCACCGCTATTACGTACCAGGTCTGCAGGTGCTTCCGCACAAAAGCCAGCACATGGTCTTTGTGTTCGCCTTCTACCGTCAGCGGCAGGTACTCGCCTTTGGCGAAGAGATCCGCATTATTTTTGCGTTCGGTAAAGAGCGTGCGGGTGAGCCACAGTTTGATGCGGGCATCATAGCGGTTCTCCCAGAGGTTCTCCCACAAGACATCCTGCTTGTTCAGGTCATAGTCGTTGAGTTCCTCCAGCCAGGCTTGTCGTTTTTCGTAGTTCACCGGACGGCGGTTGTCTGGGTCTACGAGGCTGAAGTCCCACAACTCGGTGCCCTGATACACATCCGGGATGCCCGGCGTAGTGAATTTCAGGAGCACCTGGCTCAGCGAGTTTACAATCCCGAAGTCAGTTGTTTTAGCCCTGAATTTTTCAAAACTGGCCCAAAACGGACGGCTCTTGTCCAGCAGTTTCAAAGCAAAAGCTTTGGTCGCGGATTCGTAGGCCTCGTTAGGAGTGGTCCAGTTGGAGTTGACTTTGGCTTCGCGCAATGCCTTTTGTAGGTACTCCTGCACGCGGTTCTCAAAGTCATCTTCGTCCTGGCCCGGCATTGGGAACGCGCCCAGCAAGGTCTGGTAGATGAGGTATTCGTCATTGACACTGGGGGCGTCGTTCTGTTTCAGGTCTTTGTTTAGTTCGCGCCATTCCTGCACGGCGGCGGTCCATTCTTCGGGTAGTTCGGTGAGCACGTTCAGGCGGGCGCGCACGTCTTCGCCGCGTTTGGTATCATGCGTGGAGGTGCCGTTGATGGCCAGCGGCCACTTCTCCTTTCGCTCCAGCATGGCCGTATGAAACTCCTCAGCAGTCATCCCGAAGGCTTCCGGCGCATCGCCCACCTCGTTATGCCCGATGAAGCGGTTGTAAGTGTACATGATGGTGTCTTCCACCCCTTTGGCCATGAGCGGACCACTGAACTGCATGAGGCGCTGGTAAAACTTGAGGCCGCGGTCCTGGTAGGTATCGTCCTCCCCTTCCGGCGCAACGCCTAACAGGGTTCTTTCCAGCAACTCCACAGCTCCGGTCATTTCGGGCTTATTTTCCCGAATCCGGTTGAAAATCAGCTGCACGGCCTCGGCTTCTTCGCCGTCCAAAGGCATCTGGTTTCCGTAGTAGCGGTACACCGGGCACTGGATCAGGAACTCACCAATGGCGGCTTTCAAGGTTTGCGGCTCCACGCTGCTTAGCACTTCTTCGTCTACCAGGCGCTGGTGCAGGAACAGTTGGTACAGGTTCTCCAGCTCGCCGCCCATGTGTTCGTTCAGGATGTAGGCTTTCTTCTCATGGATTTGCTCCTGCACTTCAGCACCCTCGCCCACTAGTTGATGGTACAGCGCGTTGAAGCCTTCCTCACCGGGTTTATAAGTAAACAAATTGTTCACCAACGACAGGAAGTCATATCCGCTGCTGCCCTGAATTGGCCAGTTTTTAGGCAGATCCTCACCTGGTTCCAGAATTTTCTCTACTACAATGTAGGTCTCTTCTCCGGCCAACTCACGCAGTTGCTGCAGGTAACCGGTGGGGTCATACAGCCCATCTACGTGGTCAATGCGCAGTCCCTGGAACACGCCTTCGTCTTGCAGTTGCTTAATGTATTGGTGGTAGGTGTCAAACACCTCGGGATCCTGGATGTTGAGGCAGATCAGTCCGTTCACGGTGAAAAATCGCCGGAAGTTGATCTGGGAATCGGTTTCCTGCCAGTGGCAGAGTTGGTATACCTGCTCCTGGGTAAGTTGCAGCAGGCGCTCTTTGTCTTTGTTGAACGCCTCCAGACTTTTCTCCACAGAGGCTTGCACCACCTCATTCTTCATCAGCGACGTTAGCTGCTGACGGAACTCGTCCCACTTCAAGGAAAAGCTTTTCGGATCCTCTTCATTGTGGACTTCTTCCATAGAAGCCAGCAATTGGTCTAAGGCCTGGTTTCCTTCTCCCTCTCCTTTCAGCAGAGTTTCATACGACCGCAGGTTCAACGGATAAGCGCTGTCATAGTACTTCAGCACCAGGCGCATCTGCTCCTCGTCAAAAGCCACCTGCAGCTCGCCGTTTTGCACCACTTCTTCCAATTTCGCCCCTAAAAACGGCACCATCACCCGCCCATTATAGAGCGTGCTCGTCCACCCAATGTCAAAGAAGTTGTGGTACTGGCTCAACGGTCCTTTCTCCAGCACATCCATGAGCCAGGGGTTGTTGGGATGGTAGGCCATGTGGTTGGGCACGATGTCCTGCAACCAATTGATGCCGTTTTCCTTCAGGTTCCCGCTCACGGTTTTTAACTGTTCCTCGGTGCCAATCTCGGGGTTCACGCGGTGCGGATTCACACCGTCATAGCCATGGGTGCTGCCGGGCGTGGCTTCAAAGATGGGCGAAGCGTAGATGGTGCTCACCCCTAATTTCTGTAAATATGGAATAACGCGCTCAAAGTCTGAAAAGGTGAACTCCTTGTGAAACTGCAAGCGGTACGTCGCGACAGGGTTATGCATAGGTTACGGTGTGTAAGTGTTGTGTATAGGAAGTGGGGTATAGGAAATTCTCCGTGGCTTGTCTTTTTTTTGGTGCCATTTGGTGTACGGCAGTTTTGGCCGGTTTTACGGAAAACAGGCTAGAAAATGTTATATAAATTTCCGGCTTTGTTTATCCTTTGCTTTTGATGCTGGATTAGCCTTTGAGAAGTAGGTAACAAAGGACGTTTACCACAGCAAGATTTTGCTAGCTAATGTGCTTATAACTAGCCTATTAAGGGCAACCACAAGGGATTGCCCCTACACTTTATATACTTTAGCAAATTTGAGGGGAGAGGTAACTTTTGGCTGGCTACGGTTCCAGTTTGTAACTGCCGTGAACCTTACCCAGAAGCTGGGGTCCGCCAGTTACAAATTGGCTGTATTTCTACCCAACATGCCCCTACATGACGCAAGATTGAACGTAGTGGTAACTTGTGGCTTTCCTTTATGGCCAGTTTGCAACTGGCGCCAGTTGCAAACTGGCAATTGTTTCTACTCCAAGTTACCGCTGCGCTTAAACTTGAAGTATGGAAGGTATAAAGCGTTTAGAGGCTAATTCTTTGAAAACAGCCCATAAACGCTTTATCCATTTTAATTAAGCCTGGTACAACACTATGCTTTCTGCTTGCACAGTTACTTCCGTACCTCCAGAGACAATTGCTTCAGCGGCTTGGGGTCCGTTCCATTCAGGGGCGGCAGAATCAAGCACCACCTTCCAGGTTTTGCCTCCGGTGGGCAGGCTCATGGGTTGTGGGGAGACGTTGAAGTTCATGAGGCAGAGAATCTGTTGATCACCGTGCCAGCGACGGAGGGTAAGCGTTTTCTTAGCCTCATCACAGGAAACTTCCACGTTTTTGCGATCCAGATTTTTCAAGGCTGGTAGTTCGCGGCGCAAGCGCAGCAGGGTCTGATAGTACCGTAACATAATTTGGTGCTGGCCTTGCTGTACCAGGTCCCATTGCAGTTTGGAGTTGTTAAACGTTTCCTCGGACATAGGATCTGGAGCTTCACCCTGGGCGTGGAAAGCGGCGAACTCGGCTTTGCGGCCTTTGCGTACAGCTTCGGCTAAATCTGGGTCTGTGTGGCTTACGAAATACTGGAAGCGGTTAGGCTCTGCGTACTCCTCACCCATCCACAGCATAGGCAGGTAGGGACTAAATATGACGCTGGCGGCGGCGAGTTTCTGCATTTCAAAACTAACCAGTTCGCCCAAGCGCTCGCCCAGCATTCGGTTACCTACCTGGTCGTGGTTCTGGGTGAAGACAATGAACTGCTGGCCGGGGTTGTGTTCAGCTTTGATGCCGAAGGTTTTGTTCCGGTGGGGGGAGAACTGTCCGTCATAGACATAGGCATCTTCATAGGCTTTGGCCAGGTGCGCGATGCCGCTGAAATCTGAGTAGTAGCCAGTGTCTTCGCCTGTCATGGTTACACGCAGTGCGTGGTGGAACTCGTCTACCCACTGGGCATCCATCCCGAAGCCTTGCTCTTCCAGCGGGTTGATGAAGCGTGTATCATTAAGGTCCAGTTCCACAATCATGTAGTGTTTGCGGCCGGTGGCCTCCATGAGCTCGTTCACGTGCTGCTTCATTTCGCGCAGAATGTGATTAGGGCTAAAGTCTTTAATGGCGTGTACGGCGTCCATTCGCACGGCATCAATGTGGAAGTCACGGAACCACATCAATAGGTTCTCTGTGAAGTAGCGGCGCACGCCATCGCACCAGGCATCGTCAAAGTTGAGGGCTGGTCCCCAAGGCGTGTTGTATTTGTCAGTGAAGTAATGGCCGTACACACCCAGGTAATTGCCTTCTGGACCTAAATGGTTGTAGACTACATCCAGAACCACCGCTAAGCCTTTTTGGTGGCAGGTATTGACCAGGTGTTGCAAGGCTTTGGGCCCACCATAAGAATCCTGTACCGCGAAGGGGAATACACCGTCATAGCCCCAGTTCCGGTCTCCGGGAAACTGCGCCACGGGCATTATCTCTATGGCGTTTACCCCCAGTTCTTTGAGGTAGTCCAGCTTTTCTTCCAGGCCGGCAAAGGTGCCATTTTCTGTGAAGGTGCCGGTGTGCAATTCATACAGCACGTAGTCCTCCAAAGGCAGGTTGTTCCAGGAATCATCCGTCCAGTTGAACTTCAGCACATCTAAGGCTTGTGAAGGGCCGTGCACGCTTTGGGGCTGAGAGATGGAAGCCGGATCTGGGTATTCCTGCTCTTCGTCAATGCGGTATTTATAAGTGTCGCCGGGCGAGAGTTGGTCAGTGGTTTCATGCCAGTAGCCGAACTCGCCCTGGCGTAAGGGAATAATGGTGTTGCCCTCGTTCAGGGTTATTTCTACCTGCTCTGCTTTGGGAGCCCACACCAGCACCTCGGCCAGTCCGTTACTGGTAAAAGTGACGCCTAAAGACCTTTTGGTGACATCTATTTTATTCATGCGGATGATTAAAAATAGGGTTCTTCAAAACTAAGACAGATCGACCCTCCACGTAAAAGGACTCGCCTGCTTTGTAGGTGGTGGGGTTTTCCGGCTCTACCTGGTCCCGGAAAGTATCTACTACCACCGTCCATTCTGCCCCATACTTTGCATTTGGCGCATGGAAAACGATAGAATCATGGTAGGCATTGAAGATCACGTAGAAGGAATCATCTAATACGACCTCCCCTTTGGGCCCGCGGGAATGTACTCCGCGGCCGTTCAGGTACACGCCCAAGGATTTAGCATGGTCTTGTTCCCAATGCTCATAGGCCATTTCTTCTCCGTTTGGCAGGAACCAGGCAATATCCTCTACCCCGTGGCCTTTGATTTGGCGTCCCTGAAACCACCGGCGGCGGCGGAAGACCGGGTGGTTTTTCCGGAAATGGATGAGCCTCTTGGTGAAATCCATCAATTTAGTATCAGCAACAGGCCAATTAACCCAGGAGATTTCGTTGTCCTGGCAGTAAGCGTTGTTGTTCCCGTTCTGGGTGCGGCTCATTTCGTCACCGGCCACCAGCATGGGTACGCCCTGTGATAAGAACATGGTAGTGAGGAAATTTCGCTTTTGACGGTTTCTGAGGTCTACCACCCACTGGTCCTCGGTTGGGCCTTCTACTCCGCAGTTCCAGGAGCGGTTGTGGTCATCTCCGTCTTTGCTGTCTTCGCCGTTCGCCTCGTTGTGTTTCTCGTTGTAAGAAACCAGGTCATGCAAAGTGAAACCGTCGTGCGCAGTAATGAAATTGATGCTGGCGGTTGGCCGGCGGTAATCATCATAATATAAGTCGGAGGAACCGGTGAACCGGTTGGCGAACTCGGCCAGCATGCTTTCCTCGCCGCGCCAGAAGTCACGCATACAATCGCGGTACATCCCGTTCCACTCGGTCCAGCCCGGCGGGAAGTTCCCAACCTGGTAGCCTCCCTCACCTACATCCCACGGCTCGGCTATTAGTTTAGCCTGGGAGATTATGGGGTCCTGGTGGATGATATCAAAGAAGGAACTCAGTTTGTCAACCCCGTGCAGTTCACGCGCCAGCGCTGAGGCCAGGTCAAAGCGGAAGCCGTCTACGTGCATTTCGGTGATCCAATACCGCAAACTGTCCATGATGAGGCGGAGTACGCTGGGCAGGTTGGCATTTAACGTATTACCCGTACCGGTATAATCCATGTAATAACGTTTGTCTTCTTCTACCAGCCGGTAGTAAGAGGCATTGTCTACCCCTTTGAAAGACAAGGTGGGGCCTTTCTCGTTCCCTTCGCCGGTATGGTTGTAGACCACATCCAGAATGACTTCAATGCCGGCTTTGTGTAGGGCTTTCACCATGTTCTTGAACTCGGTCACCTGCTCACCCAATACGCCGCTGCTGGAGTACCGCACGTCTGGCGCGAAGAACCCTATGGAGTTGTAGCCCCAATAATTAGTGAGTCCTTTTTCCTGCAGGTGCCAGTCGGTAATAAAGTGGTGCACCGGTAGCAATTCAATGGCAGTGATGCCCAAATCCAAAAGGTACTGGATAGTGATGGGATGCCCTATTGCCGCGTAAGAACCCCTGATTTCTTCGGGAATGTCTGGGTGCATTTTGGTGAAGCCCTTGACGTGCGCTTCATAAATGATGGATTTATGATAGGGCAGCTTGGGCAACTGATCATCTTCCCAATCAAAGCTGGGATCAATGACCACGGATTTCGGGATGTAGGGAGCGCTGTCTAGGTCACTGTAACTCAGGTCCTCGTCTTCATGGCCAAACTTGTAGCCGAACAAGGATTCATGCCAGTTAATGGTACCAGCAATAGCCTTGGCGTAAGGATCGATCAGTAATTTATTAGGGTTGAACCGATGGCCTAGTTCCGGTTCGTATTCGCCATACACGCGGTATCCGTAGAGTTGGCCGGGCTTCAGTTCGGGTACATAGGTATGCCAGACTTCGTAAGTCCGTTCCTCCATTTTGAACCGGGCAGATTCTTTCTTAGACTCCGGGGTATCAAAAAGGCAAAGTTCCACTCCAATGGCATTATGGGCATACAGGGCGAAATTCACCCCGTTTCCGTCCCAGGTGGCTCCTAAAGGAAAAGGGCTACCCGGATAAGTGATAATGTTCATGGGTTTTTGAGGCTTGTCAAGCTCAAGGTCAAGTGTTTGAATATTTTCCATCGCGTACCGTCTACGCATAATTGTAAATTAGGTATGAGGCTTTACAAAGGAAATATTCAAGAATGTATAAGTTCAGATATTTATACCTAGAGCGGTGTTTATACTAAGGAAATTCATAATCAAAGAGTTATAAGAAAAAATAAGGCAAAACGCACCCCTAAAAAATTTCCCTTTAGGTAAAGACATAAAAAGAAAAGCCGCCCCAGATTTATCCAGAGCGGCTTAAAGGCTGTTTTTCAGAAAAGACCTAGAAAATGAACTTGGTGGAAAGGAAGTTAGATTCGCCTTCGCTCACAATCTGGTTCAGGAGCTGTTTGTTGTTATCGTTGAGTTTGGCGGCTACCAGTGACCGGATGGAAAACGAGCGGAGGGCATCTACCACCGAGAGGGTTCCTTCGGCGCTGTCTTTGCGGCCGGTGAACGGAAACACATCGGGTCCGCGCTGGCATTGGCAGTTGATATTCACACGGCTTACCTGGTTCACCAGCGGATCTATAAGAGAGGCCACCTCGCCGGCATCCTGGCTGAAGATGCTCACTTGCTGGCCGTGGGTAGACTCTATAATGTATTGGATTGGTTCCTCCAGGTCATCAAAGGCCACCACCGGAATAAGCGGCCCGAACTGCTCTTCGCGGTAGAGTTTCATTTTTTCATTCACCGGGTACAGGATGCCTGGGTACACAAACGACTCAAAGGCTGTTCCGCCTCCTGGGTTCACCACCCGCGCTCCGTTTGCCACTGCGTCATCAATGCATTCTTTTAAATAGGCAGGTTTGTGTGGCTCTGGCAACGGCGTTAAAGCTACCCCTTTCTCCCAGGGCATGCCGTACTTCAGTTTGCTAACCGCTTGGGTAAGTTGCTCCAGAAACGCATCTACTTTTGACCGGTGCACGAAAATAATCTTCAAGGCCGTGCAGCGTTGCCCGTTAAAGGAAAGGGAACCCAGCACAGTTTCGTCCACGGCTAGTTTCAGGTCTGCGTTCTGGGTGATAATGGCGGCGTTTTTAGCGTCTAATCCTAAAATGGCCCGTAAACGGTTTACTTTAGGGTGCAGCTTCTTTAGTTCATCGGCCACCTTGCTAGACCCGATGAGCGTAAGCACATTTACATGACCCGACTTCATAAGAGCCGGCACGATGGCATGTCCTCGGCCATAAACGGTATTTACCACGCCTTCGGGGAAACAGGCTCTGAAGGCTTCCAGCAGCGGATAAAACAAAAGGGTACCGTGTTTAGGCGGCTTGAAGAGAATGGTATTACCCATGATGAGCGCCGGAATAAGCGTGGTGAAGGTCTCGTTCAAAGGATAGTTAAAAGGGCCCATACACAACACCACCCCCAAAGGCGAACGGCGCACTTGTGCCACAATGCCCTGCTCAATCTCAAAGCGGGAACTCTGGCGGTCTAGGTTCTTGAGAGCGTCTATGGTAGCGTAGATGTATTCCACGGTGCGGTCAAACTCCTTCACCGAATCTGCCCATGATTTGCCAATTTCCCACATGATGAGTTTCACTACCAGATCTTTCTGGCCGATCATCTTCTGGGTGAAGTGTTCTACGCACTTGATGCGTTCGTCTACCCCCATGGTGGGCCACTGGCCCCGTCCGTTGCCATAGGCGGTCACGGCTGCCTCCAAAGCCTCTAACGCTTCCTTCTCAGTACAAACCGGGTAAGACCCGATGAGCTTGCGTTGGTACGATCCGTCGGGCTGTACAAAGGCAACCGGAGAATACACGTCATGGGCCGGGCCGTTCCAGGCCTTCATGAACCCGTTGGAAAGGTACTCGCGCTGGTGCACCTCACCAGGCAGTCTGTACTCCACGGGAACATCTGATTCAGACCCGAAAATGGATCCTAAAGCTTCCACCGTCACCTGGCCTATTTTCTCATCTACTTCCATAAAAATTCCATTCTTGTTATGGGTTTTGAACAATGTGATAAACCAATCTTAAGGATTATTGAACCTTGCTCAAAATTTAATTTTTACTTTTATCGATTTTTCAACAAACAGGCCATTAATTAATAATTTTTTCCATTAATAAAATTTAATTATCAAATTTTAAACATAAATCAGCCTAACTGTTGTTTGTTTAACAATTTTACATCGAATTTTCAGGTTCCTTCCGGTTGAGGATAAAAGAACTCAAAATGAAAAAAATAATAAATTTTATTGGAGCGTGAGGATGGACGTTTCTATATTGACAACGTTATTCTTCTTTGCCAACCAGGTTATTTAATTTGAAGATATAAGTGCTAACATGCTCATTCTTAAAGCTTCGTTTCCAAGCCTTGAGCATAACAGAAAAGCCTGTGCAACTTGCCATGCAACCGCAGTGCAACTAAGCTGGTTCTGGCAAGTAGTATGTATAGCATACCACATTTCATATTTTGGCTCTTTTGGCTAACTTCGCCGCGAGGCGCACAACCTAACTAAATACAAACTTAAAGAAGTAATATGTCTGATTTTGCTGAACTAACTCTTGAAGGCAAATCGTACCAGTTGCCGGTAATTACGGGTACTGAGAACGAAAAAGCCATTGATATTAATGCTTTACGCGCGCAAACTGGTTACATTACCTTAGACTCTGGCTACAAAAACACAGGGGCCACCGAGAGTGCCATCACCTTTTTGGATGGCGAGGAAGGAATTCTTCGGTACAGAGGCTATCCTATTGAGCAATTGGCAGAAAAGTCTTCCTTCATTGAGGTAGCCTACCTGTTGATCTACGGTGCATTGCCTACCCAGACAGAGTTAGACACGTTCGCAAATCAGATTAAAGTACATACGCTGGTTAACGAAGACATGCGGAAGATCCTGGACGGTTTCCCGTCTACGGCGCACCCTATGGGCATTCTTTCTGCTTTGGTGAGCTCTCTAACCGCTTTCTACCCAGAATCTGTAAAATCAAACCAAACCAAGGAAGAGATTGACCTTACCATCATTCGTTTGATGGCGAAGCTTTCCACTATTGCGGCCTGGTCTTACAAGAATTCTATGGGGCACCCAGTGAACTACCCTAAAAACAAACTAGACTACTGCTCTAACTTCCTGCACATGATGTTCGCGTACCCTACCGAGGAGTACGAGATCAACCCGGTGGTAGTAGATGCCCTAAACAAGCTTCTCATCCTGCACGCCGACCATGAGCAGAATTGCTCTACTTCTACCGTTCGTCTGGTAGGTTCTGCCCATGCCAGCCTTTACTCCTCTGTTTCTGCCGGAATCAGTGCTTTGTGGGGACCGCTGCACGGTGGTGCCAACCAGGCCGTGATTGAGATGCTGGAAGCCATCAAAGCCGACGGCGGTGATTCCAAGAAATTCATTGAGAAAGCGAAAGACAAAAACGATCCGTTCCGTCTGATGGGCTTCGGGCACCGCGTGTACAAGAACTTCGACCCACGCGCTACCATCATCAAGAAAACCGCCGATGAAGTGTTGACTGCCCTGGGCATCAATGACCCTATCCTTAGCATCGCCATGGAACTGGAGCAAGCGGCCTTGACTGATCCTTATTTCATTGAGCGCAAACTGTACCCGAACGTAGACTTCTATTCTGGAATCATTTACCGCGCCATCGGAATCCCGACGGACATGTTCACGGTGATGTTTGCTTTGGGCCGTCTCCCTGGCTGGATTGCCCAATGGAAAGAAATGCGCGAAGCGAAAGAGCCAATCGGTCGTCCGCGTCAGGTGTATACCGGTGCTACCGAGCGCGACTACACTTCCATCAACGAGCGTTAATTTCATCCGCTATCCATAAAAAGAGAAGGTCAGGCAATACGCCTGACCTTCTCTTTTTATGGATAGCGCGTTTTTAAGCCATTTTGGGGAAATAAACCTTTAAACCGGTTTTAGTTACTTTATTTTGATGGCAAAGAGCTGGTGGTGAGTACGGGTTGGGAAGTCAAGGCTTTTCCCCTTTGAAAAGTTATCCAGCCGCGCGAGGTTCCCGTGGAGTCATAGTATTGCCAGTCACCGTGCCATTTGTACATCAGCACGTTATTTTCCTCGAACAGAAAAGCCAGGCCTTTGTGAGAGATTTTGCCGTTAGGGTGGTAAAAGGTGGTCTTGATGCGCTTATGTTTGGGTTCGTATCTCTCTTCCCGTTCCAGGTAGCCCTTCTCTGAATAGGTTTTCCAGGTGCCCCGCTCCTGCCCGTCCTTGAACCGGCCGGAGTACATGAGTTGCCCGGGCTTATGTTCATAAAAGGCCCTCCATTTTCCCTGTCGGTTTCCCAGCTTGTTAACCTGATTCCACTTCCAGGGCCAGATGATGGCCTGGCTGGAAAAAGGAACCAGAAGGCAGACACTCACTAGTAAGACGGGTAATCCTTTTCTCAGCTTTGGCACCGGTTTTCAGATTTAAGGAACAAAGCGATTAAGTTAAAGAGTTGCCGATTTAATCAGAAGTTCAGCCCTACTTTATTTTCTTAGTAGAGCTGCTCAAAACAGGAGCATCGGTGGTGGGATTGCCCTTCACGAAGGTTTTAATGCCCAAGAGCTGGCCGTTCTCATCGAAATACTCCCAGTCGCCCTCCCAGAAGAAGTGCACGCCGCCTTTCTCGGCATCTTGCATGTACGCCATTCCCCGGTGCGAGACCTCGCCGTTTGGGTGGTAATACACGGTTTTGTAGCTTCTCTGCCTGCGCTTGATCTTTTCAGTGAAGTAGAGTTTACCGTCTGGGGTAAAGGTTTTCCAGGTACCCACCTCTTTCCCGTGGCGGTACCGTCCCTTGTAATGCACCACTTTCTCTTCGTAATCATGGAACACCCGCCATTTTCCGTTTTTGAGCTGTTTTCCATCATAACGGTTCCAGGACCAGGGCCAAGCCATAGAGGGTTGGCTTACCAGTAAGAACCCAGCTACCAGGACCAAAGCCGTACAAAGCCGAGTTGTATTTCGTGAAAGGGTAGGTGTCTTTTCCATAGGTTGTGGGGATTATTATGGAGGCAAAGCGAAACCGGGGGATTTAAAATTTTAAATTGATTATTTCTATTTTGAAACGAAATAATCGCCAACTTAGGTATCACTGATGCGCGTCTTTGCTTAACAATTCTTCCACTCTCAAATCCGTTTCGTGTGCAGACAATTTCCAAACCCCGTAAACGAGCAGCCAAGGCAACCGCTGAGGCCCAGAAACAGAAAAAAGCCTTTGTGCTGGACACTTCCGTTATTCTCTATGACCATAGCGCCGTAGAGCATTTTGGGGAGCATGACGTTGCCATTCCCATCACGGTGCTGGAAGAGCTGGACAACTTCAAAAAGGGCAATGACATCAAGAACTTTGAGGCCCGGGAGTTCATCCGGTACATAGACCACCTTTCTTCGCAGCACATGCTCCAGACCTGGATTCCATTGGAAGGCTCCAACAAAGGACGATTCAAGGTGTTGATGGGAAACGGAGCCGCTCTGGATGCCGAAAAGATCTTCAACGAAGACAAAGCTGACCACAAGATTCTGAACGCAGCCCTGGCCCTGCAAAATGAAATGCCTGATCATCGGGTTACTTTGGTAACCAAGGACATCAACCTTCGTCTGAAAGCAAGAGCCCTGAACTTGTCTGCCGAGGATTACGAGACCGGGAAGATCCAGAACGTAACCAACCTTTACCGCGGAAACGACCTGGTAGAAGACATCCCGCACTCTGTCATTACCAAGCTGTACGAAGAAGGTGAATGTCCCGTAGAAGAGGCCCTTCCTAATCCGCCGTCAGACAACCATTACTTTATCTTGCGCAGCGCGAAGTCTTCTGCCCTAGCCTATTACAATCCGCAGGACCGTTTGTTGGAGCGCGTAGACAAACCGCATGCGGTAGGCATCAAACCCCGCAATGCGGAACAGACTTTTGCCCTACATGCCATCCTGCACCCGGACATCAAACTGGTCTCCATTCAAGGCGTGGCGGGTACCGGAAAAACTTTGCTGGCACTGGCCGGGGCTCTGGAGCAGCGTGAGACGTACCGGCAGATTTACCTAGCCCGGCCCATCATTCCGTTAAGCAACCGTGATTTGGGTTTTCTGCCCGGCGATGTAAATTCTAAGATAGGGCCGTACATGGAGCCGCTTTGGGACAACCTTAAGTTCATCCAGAACCAGTTTCCGGAGCACAGCAAGGAAAGTAACCGCATCAAGGAAATGGTGGAAGACGACCGCCTGGTGATTACGCCGCTGGCTTACATCAGGGGCCGAAGCTTATCCAACATCATCTTCATCGTGGACGAGGCCCAAAACCTCACTCCGCACGAAATAAAGACTATTATCTCACGGGCTGGCGAGAACACCAAGATCATCTTCACCGGTGATATCTACCAGATTGACACCCCTTACCTGGACAGCCAAAGTAACGGACTCTCTTACCTTATAGACAAAGTAAAAAACCATCCGCTGTACGCCCACGTCACTCTTCAACGCGGCGAGCGCTCAGAACTGGCGAACTTAGCTAACCAACTTCTTTGATCAATGTGATTGTTGATCGGTTTAAGATAAGTTTATATAAAAAGCCCTTTTAAGGCTGTTTCCTGGAAAACGGCCTAAAAGGGTTTTTATTAAAGGTCAATTCTTCCTTTAAGCAATCAACAACGGGCAGGCAACCATAAATTACAGCTTAACCAGGTACCGCTCTTTCAGGATGTTCAGGTGGTGGCGTTCATGGCCGGCAATGATAAATGCCAGGGCTGCTACGGAGACAGGGCTCCCGTTCGCATTTCCCAGGCGGCTCAAGCTGACCTCGGGAAAAGAGGAAAACAAAGACAAGGTGGCATCCCGCACAATCTGGTGCTCGGCAAGTAAGTCGTTCAGGGTTCTTTCCTGGAAGAAGGCATTGGCCACGTATTCGTTCTCGTCGAAGCCGGGTAAAGGGTTCTTTTCGCCGCGGGCGATGCAAAGTGCCCGATAGCTCATGATACGCTCGGTATCGTTCATGTGGCCCAACAACTGTTTTACCGTCCATTTCCCGGGTTCATAGGCAAAGTGGGCCTCGCCTTCACTCACCCGTCCGAACAATTGCGTTACTTCCTGCCGTTGCTTTTGCAGATAGTCCAACACATCGGTCTGGTCAGAGATGTTCTGGATGTATTTTTGAAAATACTCGTTGTACTCTCCGGGTTTAGGTTTTGGAATCATGGTACAAGGGCTTTAAAAACAGAACTAAGTACGTAAGACCTGCTTTAATTAGCAAATTGGTGGAGCTTTAGCGGTACCAGGCAGGACTAATCCTGCTCTGGACCGGCCGAAAACAAATCAGTTCCGTTTTGTCCCTGATTGCGTTCCTTAAAGTGCTTCTCTTTTCTTCTAAGAATGTCTAACCGAAGCCTTTCCTGTTTATCAAGATAAGCTTTCAAATTTGGGGACGGTATGAAAGTAACCTGCTGGAGAATGGTTTCCCCTTCTTTTACGTCCACTTTCTTGATGGTGCACTTCAGGGTTTTCAGTTCCCGCAAAATAGCATCGAATTTGCTTTTGGAACTGCTGAGTTTAAAGGAATACAGATCCTCCTCGTTGGAGCCGTACCGTACATAAGCGCCTGCCAGAAAAGAGTACCGTTCCTGATCTTTCTCCAGGAATTTAGGTTTAAGCACCCCGGTGTAGATCTTGTAATGCTTCTCGTCTTCCAGGTCTTTCCATTTAAAGGAATAAGCCTCGTGCATTTGTGCTACCATTTGCTTAGACATAATTCTTCTAAATTCCTGACAGTAATAACAGTCCTTTTTCTCCCATTTCACATTAGTGATTAACACTTTGTCATAGGTGCGTTTATTTTCTTCTTTAATCAGGGAGTCCAGGTACGTGACTAAGCTCACCTCAGTTGAATGGAATTTGTCTACTAACGTGTTTTCCTCCGGATTATCCTTGGCCCAGTTGCGGCCTTCAAAATCATCAACCAATCCTAACACGTAAGGCTTTACCAGAATCTTTTGGGCTTGAGCAGGAAAAAAGCAGCAACTTAAAAGGGCGAGAAGTAAAAGTTTTTTCATGTGGTGGGACCATTCAAGGTCTGTGGAAGGTCTTTGATAGGTGATAAAATTCAGGAAAGGGTAAATAGGGTTTAGAGCTGGTTTGGAAAAAAGGGGTTAAAAACAAGAAGATGTAATTTAACTGCCTTATTGAACTACTGGTGGATTCTGTTTTTCTCCAGGTTTGTAAAATTTTGTTTTAGGAGGCGCTTCTGAGATCACCACGGTCCAATCGGCGAAAGTGGTTTTAACGGGCCAGCCTTCTTCATACAGCACGGTCTTGTTTCTGCTTCCGTCTTCGTTATAATACTGCCACTTCTGGGTATAGTAATAGCGGGTAGATTTACCTGATCTGTCTAACAAAGCAATCCCCTTTTTGAAGATCTGTCCGTTGGCGTGGTATTCAGTAGTTTGGATCAGGTTCTTGCCCTCTACCAGGCTTCCTATTTCAAGTTTCCTTAGTTTTTTATCTGCGGATCTGGTTTTCCATTTCCCCAGCAAGTACCCGTGTTTGTAGCGGCCCTTGGTTTTCATCATCTCATTTTCGCTGATTTCACCAGTCTGAAAAATCCACCGGCCGTGGTGATATCCCTTATGATCAAACTGGTTTTTGTAAAATAGATTAATGACAGGCCATGTCTTGAATTGCGCCTGTACCTGGGAGAAAATAAGACAACAGGATAAGAAAAGCATATACTTCAAAGCTTTTTCCATTTGGTATAAGGAATAGTTGGCTTTACTGATTTTATGGATACAAATGGCTATAATTAAATATTTTATGTTAAGGATTAACAACTGAAGCTTTAATAGGATAAAAGATTAAATGAAATATATGAAAATAAAATATTGATCAAAATTTATAGGAAAGCTTTCCTTGTACTTTTGATAAAGAGAGCCAAAAACGGTTGCGTTATATCCCCTGTAAGTAAAGGTCCGTATAAGTGGCAGTATTCACCCAAAACCATTTGAAAGATGAGTTCACTTGCAAATAAAGGATTAGACATCACCAAAAATGCCTTCTTTAAATACATGATCTCCAGAGCATCGGGTATCATGGGAAAACCGGTGAAGGTTGGCTTGCTACTGACCACTGCATATCAGAAACTGACTGATTCAAACAGTTCTGAAAGCGGGTTCAGCCAGATAAAGGAAATCGGGTTGCGCCTTGTGCGGTTGGTGAAAGCCTACTATAACGGCACATACCGTGACATAGAAACCAAGACTTTGCTTTTGGGTATTGCCGTTCTTTTGTACGTAGTTACTCCATTGGATCTGGTACCAGACTTCATTCCCATTATTGGCTTCGCCGATGACCTGAGTTTGATGGCTTGGTTTATATCTGCCTTCCAGGAGGAACTCCAGAAGTTCCAGGTGTGGGAACAAGGCTCCGTAGCGGTAGGCCATTCCTAATCAGGAAATTTTAGAACTTAGGTTCGCACCAGGTAAGTCGTCCCGTTTAGGGCTTTTTGTGAAAACAAGCCCTAAACGGGACGACTTATTTAAGGTAACTGCTCCTTCAGCCCTTCCTATTTCATTCTCCTTTTTAAAAAAGCGTAACCTGGAGATCAGAGACAAGCTACCTGATGCTTTTAATGCCTATTTTTGGTTTTTCTAAACCAAAACAAACGTATGTTAAACAGTAAACAGCTGTGTCTTTGGGTATTGCTGGCAGTGAGCTCTTTCTCTGCTTCGGCCCGATATGACGAAGGCATGTGGCTCCCGATGTTGCTGAAGCAGCTCAACGAAGCCGACATGCAAAAAAAAGGCATGCGCCTTTCCGCCGAGGACATTTACAGCATCAACAAATCTAGCCTGAAAGACGCCATTGTACAGTTTGGCGCGGGTTGTACCGGTGAGATAATCTCTAATCAGGGGCTACTGCTCACCAACCACCATTGCGGCTACGGCCAGATCCAATCACATAGTTCGGTGGAAAACGATCTGCTTTCCAACGGATTCTGGGCCATGACCCGCGACCAGGAGAAACCCAATCCCGGACTTACCGCCACCTTCATCGTGCGCATGGAAGACGTGACTAAACAGATTCTGGGCGATGTGCCAGCGGGGTTACCGGAAGCCGAGCGCGAGAAGCGGGTACAAGCCAACATCAAAAAGGTGCAGGCCCAAACCACCGCCAATTCGCACTATGAAGCCAGTATTCGCCCGTTCTTTTATGGCAACGAGTACTACATGTACGTGACCGAGACCTTCAAAGACATCCGCCTGGTGGGCGCCCCGACCGAAAGCATCGGGAAATTCGGGGGCGATACTGACAACTGGATGTGGCCGCGCCATACCGGTGATTTCTCGCTGTTCCGGATCTACGCCGGCCCTGACAACAAACCCGCCGCTTATTCGCCCAACAACAAACCGTACGTTCCCAAGCACCACCTTCCTATTTCCCTGGCGGGAATCCAGCAGGGTGATTTTACCATGGTATTCGGATTCCCGGGGAGAACCACGGAGTATCTACCCTCTCAGGCAGTTCGCGAGATCGCGGAGATCTCTGATCCAGCCAAAGTAAAGATCAGGACGGTCAAACTGGGCATCCTGGACCAGGACATGAAAGCTGACCCCAAGGTGCGGATTCAGTACGCAGCCAAGTACGCCAGCGTGAGCAATGCCCACAAAAAATGGATTGGTGAAATGCGCGGCCTCCGCAAGTTGGATGCCATTGCCAAAAAGCAGGCTCTGGAACAGCAGTTCGCCCAATGGGTGGCCCAGGAAACCGGCCGCAAGGCTACGTACAGCCAGGTATTGCCGCAGTTTGAGCAGAACTACGGCACCCTGGCCAAAGGAATTACCTTAGCCCGGGACTATTTCAACGAAGCCGTTTTAGGGGTAGAATTGCTAAACTATGCCCAAAACTTCCTGAACCTGGCTTCCACCCTTCAGCAAAATGACCCGGCAGCAACCGGCAAGGGAACCGCCCAGGAGCAGGTGGACAAGCTGCAGAAATCGGCGGCCGGTTTCTTTAAGAACTACAACCTGGCGACCGATAAAAAGGTGTTTTCGGCGTTGCTCCAGCTCTACAGCAAGGATTTAGATGCTGCTTTTCAACCATCGGTTTTACAGGTAGTTGCTAAACAATACAAAGGGGACTGGAACGCCTACGCCGATCAGGTGTATGCTAACAGCCAACTCACCTCGCTGGAGAAAGTTCAAGGCTTGCTTCAACTGCCCCCGGCGCAGCAATTAACCAAGCTGCTTGCTGACCCTGCCATTCAGTTGCTGCATGGGTTTGCCTCGGTTTACCAGACCAAAGTACTCCCTACCTACACTGCCCTCAACGATCAGAACACTTTGCTAAACCGTACTTACCTGCAAGGACTTCGCGAGATGCAGAAAGACCGCAAGTTCTACCCAGATGCCAATCTCACCCTGCGGGTTTCCTACGGACAGGTTGACACCTACAAACCCGCCGATGGCGTGACGTATGACTATTACACCACCCTGGAAGGCATCATGGAGAAGGAAGACCCAGCTGTGGCCGATTACAAGGTGCCCGCCAAACTGAAAGAGCTTTACCAGAAAAAGGATTACGGACCTTACGCCCTCAACGGACAAATGCCTGTGGCTTTCATTGCTTCCAACCATACCACAGGCGGGAATTCAGGATCTCCGGTGATCAATGCCCGTGGCGAGCTCATCGGGACCAACTTTGACCGGAACTGGGAAGGCACCATGTCAGACATCATGTATGACCCTGATCGGGTACGTAACATCAGCATGGATGCCCGTTACTTCCTGTTCATCGTGGAAAAATTCGCGGGAGCCGGTCACCTGGTAAAAGAAATGACCTTGGTGAACAATGGCCCGCAAAAACCTTCTGCTTCAGCTCCCAAAGCTAAAGCAGAGGTAAAAGTGAAGCAGACAAAGAAGAAAGCCAAAATGAAGGTTAAGGCAGATTGATGCTGTTTTGAACCCCTTTTTAACAAAATAGCCCGGAAACGATCCGGGCTATTTTGTTTTATATAGTACCGTTCCCTACGGCTCATTTAAAGTACCGGAGTCTATTCCTTGTTTTCTCTTTTCTTGCCTCGTACCATCTGTTCAATGGTATCCCACATTTCGTGCGGCACCTGGTCAAGATAATTGAACTCTCCACCACCATACAGCCATTCGCCGCCGTCAATGGTTACCACCTCGCCGTTCACGTAGGCAGAGTAATCTGAAATAAGGTATGCGGCCAGATTGGCAAGTTCCTGGTGCTCACCGTAGCGTTTCACCGGGATTCGGTTCAAGGGATCCAGTTTCTTGGCCAGTGCCTCGGGGAACAAGCGGCTCCAGGCTCCTTCTGTAGGAAAAGGCCCTGGTGCAATAGCGTTTGACCGGATGCCGTATTTGGCCCACTCCGCGGCGAGCGAACGCGTCATGGCCAATACACCTGCTTTGGCAGTGGCCGAGGGAACTACGTACCCTGAACCCGTCCAGGCGTAGGTGGTCACTATGTTCAGAATGGTACCAGGCTGCTGAAGGTCAATCCAATGTTTTCCTAAGGTAAGCGTGCAGTTGTAGCTGCCTTTCAGGACGATATCCACGATCACGTCAAACGCTTTGGGAGACAATCTTTCGGTGGGGCTGATGAAGTTTCCCGCGGCATTGTTCAACAAGCCGTGTACTGAACCAAACTTTTCCAGGGTGGCTTTCAGCATGGCTTCCACTTCCAGGGGCTTTCTAACGTCGCAGGCAACAGGCAATACCTGGCCGCCGGTTTGCTCTGCCATTTCCTGGGCCGTTTTCTCCAGAACCTCCATCTTTCGGCTGGTGATTACCAGGTTGGCACCCAGTTGCAGGAAGTAAATTCCCATGGATTTCCCCAGGCCGGTTCCGCCTCCGGTGATGATGATGGTTTTCCCGTTCAGCGCCCCGTCGCGCAGCATTGGTTCGGTGTATCTTGCCATAGTTTTAATTCTTTGCGGGAAAGATAATAGTTCTGCCTTGTTTTAGAATTACCCCGAAAAACAATATCTTTATCAAAAGAAGAAATTGCACTGAAATTGTGCCCGGATCGGCTCCAAAATACTTACAACTAAGTATTTCAAAAGAATCACAGTTTACATAAACTGTCTGGAAAAAATTTCTGAGTGTATTTGCCATCAGCGTTGCTATGAAAAAATTATACTTTCTTTTTTTCTGGTTCAGCCTGGCAGCATTCCCCCTTCTGGGTCGGTCTCCCGTGGTTTTAATGAAGGAACTGGAACGGGCCACTTCTCCCCAGCGCAAGCTAGAGCTTTACAACCTCATCAGTGAATATTACCGTGAGGTAGATCCTAAACAAACCGTGCTGTACGGGCAAAAGGCCGCCGAACTTGCCCAAAAGATCAACAATAAAAAGCAGCTGGGCTCAGCCTACAACAACATCAGTATTGGGCACTACTGGCTCAACAACCTAATTCAGGCTTCGGAATACACCTACAAGGCCCTCCGGATAAGAGAGGAACTGCATGATTCTATTGGTATGGCCTCAAGCTACAATGCCTTGGGCAACATCCACCGGGGGCAGGAGAACTACGAGAAGTCGCTTGCCTTTTTCCAGAAGGCCCTGAACATTGGGCAGCGCATCAACCGCAAGAAAACCATCAGCACGTCGCTCAACAACCTGGGTGCTACCTATGAATTGATGAAGCAGCCTCAGAAGGCTCTGGACTATTATCTACAAGTGAAGGAGATCAATGCCAAAGATGGGGATCAATACGACCAGGCCTTGAGCGACCTGAATTTGGGTAATATTTATTTTCTGCTGGGTAAAAAAGATAAGGCCTTTGCCCATTTGTATAACTCTCTGGCTATTAGTGAGGATATACGTAACGAGATAAACAAACTCTACATCTATCGGGCCTTGGCGCAGATTCATTTATCAGAGAAAGAATACGCCAAAGCGGCCAACCAAGCCAAGAAAAGCCTTGAGATCTCCCGGCAGGTACCCTCGCCCGAAGGGGTAAAGGAAGCGTCTATGCTGCTGAATGAGATTTACCTGGCCCAGAAGAATTACCAGGCAGCTCACCATTACCTCATGCTGCACACTGCCTACAAAGACAGCCTGCAGAACCGGCTGCAGAGCGAGGCTCAGGCAGAAATGCACGCAAAATACGAACTGGAGAAAAAAGATGCCGAGAACCACCGCCTGCGGGTAGAACAGGAACTGCAGGAAGAAAAACTGCACCAGAAAGAACTGATCCAGTACGCCACCGGAGTGTTGCTTCTGATGTCACTGGTTTTAGCCTACGTTTTCTTTAAAGGCCGCCGAAGAGCAAAAATCACGAACAAGCAGCTTTCAGATTTCAACCTGGTCATCTTGGAGAAAAACCAGGACATCCACCAGCAGAAAGAGGAACTGGAAAAACTGAACCACCAGAAAGACCTTCTCTTCTCTATCATCGCCCATGATTTGCGTAGCCCGTTGATCTCGCTTCAATCTTTGCTGCAGTTGTTAGCCATGGGGAAACTTCCGCAGGAAAAACTTGACCGATTTGTCAAGGAACTGGATACCCAACAACAGAATACTATTAGCTTGCTGGACAACCTTTTGGTTTGGGCTAAAATACAGATGAAGGGTGTGAGCCTGGAGCCAGAGCCTTTGCAACTACGGGAATTGGTGGAACAGAATTTCAGGTTGCTTCAGCCGCAGGCCCAGAAAAAAGGAATCTCTTTACAGAACAATGTTTCTGAGGAGCTTTGGGCCTTGGTTGATGAAGAAACCCTTAAACTGGTATTTCGGAACCTGATCTCCAATTCCATTAAGTTTTGTCACGAAGGTGCCGTGGTTGAGATCATGGCCGAGCCTCTGGACGAAAACCAGTTGGTGGTCACCGTAAAAGACTGCGGCGTGGGCATAAGTCCTGAAAACCAGTTGAAGCTGTTTGGGGCCAATAACTTCAAGGAGAAAGGCACAGCCAACGAAAAAGGCAACGGACTGGGGCTGATGCTCTGCAAGGAATTCATTGAAAAGAACGGCGGCGACATCTGGGTGGAAAGCGAAGTAGGCATTGGGACCCGCTTTCATTTCACCGTTCCTTCCTGCCAGGTTCTGGAACAAGACGACAACTTTACCCCTTCCCCCGAAGAACAGGAATCACTGGTGTAAACAATCTACCAACCTTGGAAAGTGGTCGCGCAATAGTTTATGCGCGGCGATAATTCCGCTGAGGCAAACTCCGGGTAATCCTTGTCCCGGGTACACCGTATCTCCGCAGACGTAGGCTTTTTCTCCATCCAAACGGGCATCTTTCATTTGCCAGGGTTTGATGCGCTGGTACTGCGGGTATCCGCCTACCTGTCCCCACTCCCGTCCGGTCCATTCAATCCAGGCGCCCGGCGTAGCGGCCTGCACAAACCTGACGGCTTGTTCTTCCAGGAATCCTTGCTGAACCAGAAACTGCACCACCCAAGTCTCCAGCTCTTTCTTCTGATTCACCCAATTTTCAGCCGGATGATGCACGTGCGTACTCACCGAAGCCACGCATATGCCTTCAGGGGCCCGTTGAAAATCCTGTGTGTGGCTTAAACTCACAAAAATACTCTGGCTATTGAGGTAAGGAACCCCACCGGGAACATGTAGTTGATGGTGCAGGACCTGAGGCGTTTTGGCGTTTCGCTCAAAAACAATCCCCCAGGTAACGGCTCCGTTTACTTCTTCCGCAGGGAGCAAATACCTTTTCAGTTTCTGCCTGACTTTTTCGCTGTTGAAGAGAGAGGAAATATTATTCAAAGGAAGGTTACAGATAACCAGTTTCGCCACAACAGGACCTTTGTCTGTATCTATCCTATAGCCACCGGTAGGTTGAGGCGTAATCTGTTTGACTTCCCGCCGGTACAGCATCTGCCCGCCTCGCTGCTCTAAGGATTGCACTACCCGTTCATTTAGTTGGCGTAAACCACCCGGCACGTAATAATTGCCATACAAAGTGTAACACAAAGCGGTAGCCCCGAAGAGCACATTTACTTCGGGGTGGAGATTCTGGGCCGTGATCAGAAGCTGCTGGTCTATAAAGGACACAAAAGCCTCATTATCTAATAATCCGAAGCGCTTTAAAAGGTCTCTCATGTTCTGAAAGGCCAGGGGCACCAGCACCACCTGTTCCCACCGAACTGCCTTTAGGGCTTTACCCAAATCTGACAAGGAGCTAAACGGAAAGCTTAGTTGCCGCAAAGAGGTCCGCCACACCTTTTGGCTGATGCCATAACAGGTTTCCCAAAAACCGCGCTGCCCCTGTACCCCAAACACCCGCTCTGCTTCCTGAATCCATTCCTCTAAATGGGGATAGCGCGTGATGAGTGTGCCATCAGGAAGCCGCACCTGCATGGGAGTCTCAAGCTTTATTACTGGCAAAGGTTGTTCCAATTGATCTTGCAGGTACCACAAAGGCATATGTTCGTCAAGGCCCACCACCGTGGTAGCACCGGTTTCAAACCAGTAGCCTTTCCGTTTGTATGAAGAGGCGCAGCCACCTGGGTAATTGTTTTGCTCCAGTACGGCCACCTGCAAACCAGCCTTGGCGAGTAGAGCCGCCGCAGTCAACCCACCAAACCCCGAACCAATTACCGCCACCTGTACCTGTTGTGTTTCCATATGTACAGCATGAACCGAATCTGCCCTGTTTTGTTGCGGTGCTGGCTTATTCACACGTTCTTTGCGGTATGCATCAGAAAACAATCAGTGTGCTGGGGTGTGGCTGGCTGGGATTGCCGCTGGCCCAGGAACTTGTGAAACTTGGCTACCGGGTGAAAGGCTCTACCACTACCTCCGCGAAACTCAATCTTCTACAGCAAGCTGGGATAGAGCCGTTTTTACTGTCTTTTCCGGAAAACAGTTCTAAAGCTCAACTGGCAGATTTCTTAGACGCAGATGTGCTGGTGTTCAACCTTCCGCCCTCCAGATCAAGCAACGAAGCTGGTACTTATGAACAATTACTTCAATTGGTACTTTCAGCCGCCCCAGCTTCAATGAAGGCCATCTTATTCGTATCCTCTACCTCGGTTTACCCCGACCTGAACCGAGAAGTGTACGAAGTTGATGCGACTTCCGCAGCAGAGGCTTCCTCCCTGATGTTACGGTCTGAGGTTCTGGTGCAGCAAGCCCGGGAGAAAGCCACCATCGTACGGTTTGGCGGGTTGATGGGCGGAACCCGACACCCAGGAAGGTTTCTGGCCGGTAAGACAAATGTGCCCCAACCCAAGGCTCCCGTTAACATGATCCATCTGGCAGATTGCGTGGGGATAATGACAGAAATAATTCGACAGGAGAAATGGGGAATGACGTTTAACGCCTGTGCCCCAGAGCATCCTTCCAGGGAAGACTTTTACACGAAAGCGGCCTTGCAATTGGAAATGACTCCGCCTTCTTTCGCCCTTCAGCAAGAACTTCAATTCAAAAAAATCAACAGTGACCTCCTTCAACGAGAATTGAGGTACACTTTCCGGTTCCCTGATCCACTGCTTTGTCTTTCCTCCCCAGACTTCTAGGATTCTTCATAGGACACATGGGCCGGTTGCTCCTTTTTTTGCTTAATTTTGTAAAAGAAAGCAGAAATCAGATGCAAGAGACAGTAATCATTATTGGAGGAGGCGCAGCGGGTTTCTTCGGGGCCATTACCTGTGCTGAAACCAATCCCGGGTTACGGGTTATTTTACTGGAGAAGACAACGAAATTGCTTTCCAAAGTACGGGTATCCGGCGGAGGGCGCTGCAACGTGACCCATGCCTGTTTTCAACCATCTGCTTTTTCCCAGCACTACCCAAGAGGGCAGAAAGCCCTAAAAAAACTATTGCCTTTCTTTGGAGCCGATGACACCGTTGCCTGGTTTGAAAAACGCGGCGTTCCCCTGAAAACCGAGGCTGATGGACGGATGTTTCCGCAATCAAACTCCTCTGAAACCATTGTAGATTGTTTGCTACAAGCTGCCCGGAAAGCTGGAGTTGATGTAAAGACAGGTTTGGGTGTCAATGAAATCAGCTATAAGGGTCACGCATCACCAAAGGAGCATTTTCAACTGCACCTCAGCAATGGAGAGCAATTGCATGCGGCTAAGGTACTTATAGCTACTGGAGGAAACCCGAAGCCCGAGAACTACGCCTGGCTTAAGAAACTTGGGCACTCCATTGAACTGCCCGTTCCTTCTTTGTTTACCTTGAACGTTCCTTCCTCGCCTTTTAAGGACTTGCAAGGCGTTTCGGTGCCCAAAGCAAAAGTAAAGCTCACCGGTCAAAAGCTTGAAACCGAAGGTCCCCTGCTGATTACCCATTGGGGATTGAGCGGGCCTGCCGTACTACGGTTTTCGGCTTGGGGTGCCCGTCTGATGAATGGCTTGGAGTATACCGGCACTGCTTTGGTGAACTGGGTGCCAGACGTATCTGAAGAGCAGGTTCGTCAGCAGATCATACAGCAACGCCAGACCTCTCCCCGGAAAACTGTTCTCACCAACGCCCTCTTTCAGCTTCCGGGCCGTTTATGGCAAAGGCTCTGCGAACTGGCCGAGGTGCCTGAAGCCGTGAAATGGTCTGAATTGGCCGGAAAAGCTCAGAACAAGCTCATTGAACTGCTCATTAGGACTCCATTCGAAGTCAAAGGAAAAACTACGTTCAAAGAAGAATTCGTGACCTGTGGCGGCATCAAATTAGAAGAACTTCACTTGGAACGGATGGAAAGTAGAATTGTGCCCGGTCTATTCTTTGCGGGAGAAGTAATTGACATTGACGGAATCACTGGAGGGTTCAACTTCCAGGCCGCCTGGACAGGTGGGTATTTGGCAGGAAAAGCTATGGCTGAGAAGGCTTGATTCCGTTTTTGCAATTCTTCCTGCTTGTAAAACTAATGTTTCCTTCAAAAACTTCTACAAAGCAGAGGTCCTTCTTTTAGGATATAAATGGTGTACACCACCTGCCCTTGCTTCACCTAATTTTATAGTAATAATGTAGAGACAAGGCACGCCTTGTCTCCAACGGGTCCTCCACATCAAACGGCTTTTACCTGAAGGACACCAACAGGAACGGACCTACCTTCTCCACCTGCATTGGAAGGCCCCATAATAGGGTTTATCACCTTGAAGTTTTCCTACAACAATCCACCTGACCGGCGTATTAGATCATCGACTTAAATTTTACCTCATCTTTAGAAACAAACTCCATTTTAGTTCACGGCCATTTTCCTAAAAATAGGCCCTAATCCCTGGAGGTAGGCACAAAAAAAAATCGCGGTCTCTTCTGGACCGCGATTTTTTTAAAACAGATACTAAACCCTTTATTAACTTTTAAGCTCTGTCCCTCATTTAAACGGGAGGTTTGTAGCTAGGGTTACAGTCCTTGAAAAATATTTTTAGAAATCTCTTCTTTTTCTTTCCCGGAAACCGCCGCCGCTATTTCCACGGTCACGGTCTCCTCCGCCGAAGCTTCTGCCTCCACGATCGCCGCCGCCGAAGCTTCTGCCACCGCGGTCACCGCCACGGTCTCTGTCGCCACCGCCGTAAGAACGGCCACCTCTGTCACCGCCACGGTCTCCGCCATAGCCGCCTCTGCTGCCACCCCGGTCGCCGCCTCTGTCACGGTCTCCGCCACCACGGTTGTTGTTGAAAGGTCCATCGTAGAATTTCTTTCTAGGACGATCTTCCAACTCCTGCAGTTCACGGCCACCTTCGGCTGGGTCCATGTTTTTCTTCTCGGCTTTTTGGAATTTCACGGTCATGCCGTTGATTTCCGTTACAGCAAGTTCCTTCAGGATTTCAGCAGTGTACTCTGTGGGCACTTCAATAAAGCTGAAGCGGTCATACAAGTCAATGTCGCCCACTTTGTTTCCTGGGATGCTGGTGCTATTGGTTAAGATATCAACCAGATCTTTAGGGTGCAGACGGTCTTTTTTGCCTAAAGTCACGAAAAGACGGTCGAAACCTTCTTTCGGGCCACCTTTGGCTTCACCAGCCTCGGCGCTTTTCTCTTTGGCTTTGGTGTCTTTCATTACCATTTTAAGCAAAGCCGCGGCAATGTCCATGGTAGTGAAATCCTGGTCCACCAGACGCTCAATCTTGAGAATGTGCTTGGCTAATCCACCTTTCTGAATTACCTCTTTCACCTGATCCAATACCAAGGTGGTACGAACTTCGGCTACGTCTTCATAGGTTGGTACGTTCTGACGGATGATTTTCGCTTTGGTGAAGCGCTCAATGTCACGCAGTTTGTACAGGTCACGTCCGGCCACGAAAGAGAAAGCCTTTCCAGATTTACCGGCCCGGCCTGTACGACCGATACGGTGTACGTAGCTTTCATCGTCCTGCGGAAGGTCATAGTTGATTACCGCCTCTACGTTGTCTACGTCAATACCACGGGCTGCCACGTCAGTAGCCACCAGAATCTCCAGGGTACCGGCTTTAAACTTGCCCATCACATTGGAACGCTGGTTTTGGTTCAGGTCACCGTGCAAACCATCGGCGAAATAGCCGCGGGCCTGTAGGTTGCTCACCAACTCGTCCACCATGCGTTTGGTGTTACAGAAAATGATGACCACCTTGAAATTGTACATGTCAATGAGGCGAGTGGTTACTTCCATCTTGCCACCGCTGCGTACTTCAAAGTAAACCTGCTCAATGTTGGTCACGGTCAGCTGCTGCTGCGTTACCTTCACAATCTCAGGATTGGTTTGGTACTTGCGCGTCAGGTCCATGATGGGTTTGCTCATGGTAGCCGAGAAGAATACCGTCTGGCGCTCTGCAGGCATTTTGGTCAGAACAAACTCAATGTCTTCTCTGAAACCCATGTCCAACATTTCGTCGGCCTCATCCAGGATGATGGTTTTGGTGGTTTCCAGATTAAGGGTTCCTCTTTCAATATGGTCCATTACGCGGCCAGGTGTCCCGATCACGATCTGTACCCCTTGTCTGAGGGCGCGTAACTGGCGCTCATAGGGCTGACCACCATAGATAGGCACTACGCTGATGCCTCTTTTATATTTAACTAGTTTTTGAATCTCTTCTGATACCTGAATGGCCAACTCACGGGTTGGGCAAAGGATCAACGCCTGCACCTCGCGGTTGTTGGGGTCAATACCTTCAATAGTAGGGATCGCGAAGGCGGCAGTCTTGCCGGTACCGGTTTGGGCTTGTCCGATTACGTCGCGGCCTTCCAGCAAAATCGGAATAGCGGCGGTCTGAATAGGGGAAGCCTCTTCGTAGCCTAAGTCCACGATAGCGCGCTGGATTTCTTCCGACAACGGAAGCTCCTGGAATTTAATTCTTTCCATTAATTTTTGATAGTGTGATTAAAGACAATACACCTGCCCTAGGGTATTCGTCATTTATCAAGATTTCGTTGCGAGAATTCGCACAGAGGTTTGCTTGAGAAGTGCCTTATTGCCAAAAATTGAGACCAACGAAGTCTCGGCGTGTATTGTGGTGCAAAGGTACGCAAAAAAATAGCAGCTTCCTAATATAGAAAAGTAACTAACTTTATAATAATGCTTGAATAGTTTAATAATGCTTGAATAGTTTTTTTCTAGTAAAATTCAAGATGGTTCTGTGCTGCGCTTTAGTATCTGGTTTATAGAGGCTTCATGCATGAGCGTGTATGCTTGTGAGATTTGGGTGTGCTGATGGTAGTTCGCTTGGCAGGCGCTTGCTTAAGATGTTCCCTTGGCCTATCTGCTTTTTGCATGGGTGCAAGTGCTGTGTTGTTTCATCGTTAACGGTAAACGCTCGCGGCCGCGAGGCCTCGTCTTCCCCTCGCGCACTGCCCTTTCGGCCTGAAGTGTACCATGCGCTTAGTTTTGCCTTTCCAGGGCCAAAAGCGAGGCGCTCGGGAAAGACTAGAAATGGCAATGCGTGGGGGAAGTTTGATGCTTTGGTTGGGTTTTATAGGTTTATAGATTATTTTAAAAACAAGACTGCCTAAAAGCTTACCGAACAACTTGTCTCAACAGATCATGCCGCAAGTTTATAAATTGTGGCCTTTACCGGAAGTTTGTAACTTACGTTGATTCTTAGTTCTGTGCAGTTTGGTAAACACGCAAGTTGCTGACTTTCGGCATGTGAAGCTCCAAGTTGCAAACTTGAAGCATAGTTGTTTGCATACTATCGAAAAGCATCTACTTAACGCTGCTTTTTCTCAACGCATTTCTGATCCTCTTCTTTAGACCAATCCAAATTCCCAGCAATACCTCTGGCCAAGAGCCGGAGCCCCGCGGCAGTGGATCGTGTAAGATTCACTGCCGCACGACTCCTTCGCCGTACCATGCACAAAGACCTACCCCAACGCACAAATCCAAGCCTTTCGCCTGAGCGCCTAGAGTTTGACCGTCCCTGAGAGACAGCGAAGTGGACGAGGATAAATCACAGGGCTAGGGCGAAAGGCGGGGCCTCGCGGCCGTGAGCGCTTACCAGAAAAGATGGAACAACCCAGCACCTGCACCTACGCAAAAAGCCACAAGCCCAGGGAATAGTAAACTGCATACACTCAAGTAATAACAAAAAAGCCAAGGCAACTACCTGAAACCAACCACAAACTACAGAAAGAACATTTCACCCCTGCTCTCCTCTTTTTTCCCTATTTTCGTCAAAACAGTTTGAAAGCGGCAAATTTCCTTCGGGGCAGCTGAAATTCTTTATTCCTAATTCCCAAATCTTAATTCCATAAAGTGCCTTCAACCTTTAAGATATATTCCTCCTCGGCCGGGTCCGGCAAAACCTACCAGCTTACCAAAGAGTACCTGAAGTTGGCCTTGCAGAGCGAAGATCCCTCCTATTACAAGAACATCTTGGCCATTACGTTCACCAACGACGCGGCCCAGGAAATGAAGAACCGCATCCTGGGTGCTTTGCGCAGCTTCAACGAAAGCCACCTAACTGGAAAGGCTAAAGTCGAAAGTGACGACCTTCTACTAAACATATTAAAAGGGATACAAGGCATTTATGACCAACCTTTTCTGACCGAAGCACAACTACGTGGACGGGCGGCACGGGTGTTTGACCACCTCCTCTTCCATTACTCTGAGTTTGCGGTAAGCACTATAGACTCGTTTGTGAACCGTGTAGTGAGCGCGTTTACCACCGAGCTGAAGCTGCCCCACAACTTTGAGGTGGACATGGACGCCCAAACACTTTTGAGTACCGCCGTTAGTTTGCTCCTGAACAAAGTAAATACCCAAAAAGAGAACCGCCTGCTCGCCGAGACCTTGCAACAGTACGCCTTAGAAAAAGCCGAGGAAGGCCGTAGCTGGAACGTTCTCCCCGATGAACTAGCCGATTTCGCCCGTAACTTGTTGAACGAACAGACCTATGAACATCTGCTTGATATAGGCCAGCTTACCCTTCAAGATTTCAAGAAGATACGCAGCGAGCTGTACACGCAAAAAGTAGAAGTAGAGAAACGAATCCAGACGCTGGCGCAGGAAGCCTCAGACTTAATTGACCGCCACGGCATCATGCCCGAGGAAATGTCTTACGGCAAGAACGGTATCTATTCTTACTTCAGAAAATGGAACAGCGGCTTTGACATTACCATTGCCAACAGCAACGCCGCTAAAACCGTGAACGATGATAAGTGGGCCAGTGCCAAAGCCAGTACCGGAGCAAAGGTAGCCTTGGATCAAATTAAGCCTCGGCTGGCTGAACTCTACCGCGGGATTGAGGAACTGCAAGAGCGCGAGACGCAGAACCACATCCTCATCTCTGCCATGCTGCCGCACCTGTATAAACTAAGTGTGCTGAGTGAGCTGGACCGTTGCATCCAGGAAATAAAGCTGGACAAGAACTTGGTGCACATTTCCGAATTCAACAAGCGCATCACCGAGATAGTGTTACAGGAACCTATTCCGTTTATCTATGAGCGGTTGGGTGAGCGGTACCAGCACATTCTCATTGACGAGTTTCAGGATACCTCCGTTTTGCAATGGAACAACTTGCTGCCGCTAGTGGAGAACGCTCTTGCGGGCGATAATTTCAACATGGTGGTGGGCGATGCCAAACAGGCCATTTACGGGTGGCGCGGGGGCGAGATGGAACAGATCCTGCACCTGCACCGCAACCAGACTCACCACTTGTACCAGAACTCGCGCTTCGAGGAAAACGTGGCTCCCCGGTACGACACCCTGCGTTGGACCCTCACCCCAGACCACCTGAACACCAACTATAGAAGCGCCCCGGAGATCATCACCTTTAACAACGAACTGTTCGGGTTTATTAGCCAGAGCAATCCGCAGTTTCCGTTGTTGCAGGCCATTTATGATGAACAGTTCGGGCAAAAGTCGCCGGAAGGAAAAGAAACAGGCAAGGCCCATCTGCAGGTATTGTTTACGAAGGACGAAGTACCGCCCTACAAACATGATTTAGACACCTGCAGACCAACAGAGGAAATCTACGAAGGCTACGCCGAAGATGACCTCCTCACCTACCAGGAAAGCACCTTGCAACTGGTGCTGCAGATGGTGCAACAGGCCCAATCCGAAGGCTATGCGCCGCGGGACATTGCCATCTTGAGCCGCACCAACCGCAACAGCAAATTGGTAGCCAACTTCCTGAAACAAAAAAAGTACGACATCATCTCTCAGGATTCGCTTTCCCTGCAGTTTGCCGAGGTAATTAACCTGATCATTGCCTTCTTCAGGATTCTGAACCAACCCGCCAACAGTTTGGCAAGGTCTCAGGCCTTGTACCTGGTCTACAAAGTGGTGCATCAGGAACTACCAGATAATGCTACAACGGGTAAAATTGCGGAGCTGGCCATTGAACCCAGCATTGACCCTTTCTTCCGGTTTCTGCAGAAACAGGGTTTTGATTTGGCCTACCGCGATGCAGGGAACCTGTCCATTTATGAACTCACCGAAAAGCTGATCAGGGTGTTTGATCTGTTAGGCAAGAACAACGAGTGCGAGTACCTGTTCCGGTTCCTGGATCTGATATTGGAATATACGCTCAAGTACAGCAACAACCTCAATAACTTTCTTCAGTATTGGGATTTGCACAAGGAGAACTTAAGCATCAATACACCCAAAGACCGCGACGCCATCACCATTACCAGCATCCACAAAAGCAAGGGCCTGGACTACCCCGTGGTAATTGTGCCGTTCTGTGACTGGAGCCTGGAACCGCAAACCTCTTCCTTGCTCTGGGGTACGCTGCCCGAGAGTGTGGCTGCAGGCGGAAAACTCCGGACGGCAGTGGTAACCCTTAACAAAAAACTGGAGCAGACAGCCTTACACGAGCAGTACGCCCAAAAGTTGGAAAAAACCTTCATTGAAAACCTGAACATGCTCTACGTGGCCCTTACCCGCCCCGTGGACCGGCTTTACCTCATTGGCAAGGCCCAGGATTTCAAGAAAGCCAACGCCCAGAAGAACGTAAGCTATTGGTTGTACCGGTACCTGGAAAGCAAGGAACTTTGGCAGGAAAGTCAGTTCTGCTATCAGCTGGCCAAAGGCGCGCAGCAAGCCGTAAGCCACAAACCAATTACCGAGGAAGTTTACGTGCTGGACAAGTTCACTTCCGCTGATTGGGCTCAGAACCTGAAACTGAAGCAGCACGCCAACAACGTCTTCGATTTCGAGACCCAGCAGGAGCACCGCCGCTGGAACCGGAAACTTCATTACGCCCTCGCCCGCATCACCTACGCCGAGGAAGCGCCCAAAGCCCTTCGGCAGTTGGTGCACCAGGGCATTATTTCACAGCGCGAACTGCCTACCCTCACCCAGATGGTGCAGCACGTGCTCGAACACCCCCAAATGAAACGGTATTTCAGCCGCGCTATGACGGTAGAGAACGAGCGCGAAGTCCTGGATGTGCGCACCAACCGCTACAAACCAGACCGCATTGTCTTCGGGGAGAACGGTGACGTAACGCTTATTGACTACAAACTACCACCTGCTAAAGATGAATACATGAACAACCTAAACTCCTATGCGGCCTTATTCCGGGAATTAGTTTTTAGTAAAATCACCTGCGTAGTGTATTATTTCGAGGAGGAACGTGTGGAGGAATGGGAGTTTGTAGAGGAAGTGGCTGATTAAAAGCCAAGAAGCCCCTTCCCTGCAGAAAGCATTAGGTATGGAGAAGACAAGAAATAGAAGAGGGTAAATAACCTCCTCCTGGTTTTCCGCCCGAAATTCAAAAAACAAGCTAAAAACTAAGAGGAGGTTATTACAATAATTTAATTCTGCACGCTCACTTTCCGCTTCATTACATAGTGGCGGTAATCTGTTTTGTCCTCGCGCAGAACGTAGACGTGCACCAATTCCCAGCCCTGTCGGTTTAGATAATTCAAAGCATCAATAGGCGAGATAAATTCCAAGGGGTTACCGGAGGTGTCCAGCAATTTTTCCCCGCGTTTCTGTTGTGCATTGCCAAAGTCAACGGACATGTAAAACTGCTTCCCGAAGGTCTTTTCCCACATAAAGGCATCGCAATACTCTTCGGTTCTTTTAGCGGGTTGATCCTGGGCAAAAGAAATGTTAGACAGCCAGAAGATGAATAAGAGCGCCATCAGTACTTTTTTCATAGTAGGTGGTTTTAAGGTGAGGAGAATAGAAGGATTGAACTGAACAATAAGTATAAGGCCCCTTCCAGAATTCATTTTTAAGGCTGTTTTTAAGAAAACAGCCTTAAAAATTGAAGAAACGGGTACCTGCATAAACCACAAATATTAAGCCAATACTATATTAAATCGGCCATTCTTTAGATCTTAAAAACATCTTCAAGCAAAACCAATTTTAATTGTTTTAATGCCTTTCATTAAGAAGGGATTTTCGGAGGCACAGTCAAATAGATAGCAACTTTCAGGCGGTATACCACTCATCTTAATCTAGTGTACCTATCAAAGTAATAGTCAAAGGCTAAAATCATTCTTAGTCTTCCCAGGGGAGTTCATTATCAGAAGTTCCGTTCATTTTACAACTTCCTTTTTGGGCAAAACACTTTCTGTTGGTTTCTTCGTACTCTAGGAAGTACATAAAAGGAAATCATGGACAAAATAGTAACCGAACCAGATGTAGTGTTGATTGGCGCTGGTATTATGAGCGCCACTTTAGGCGTGATGCTGAAGCAACTGCAACCGGATCTGACAATAGAAATATACGAGCGCTTAGACGAGGTTGCCTCTGAGAGTTCAGATGCCTGGAACAACGCAGGTACCGGTCACTCGGCCTTCTGCGAGCTGAATTATACCCCCGAAAAGGCAGATGGTTCTATTGATATCTCTAAAGCCGATGTCATTGCCGAGTGGTTTGAGCAGTCTCGCCAGTTTTGGGCGTACCTGGTTGAAAGAGGCATTCTAGCCGACCCTAAGATGTTCATCAGAAGCGTGCCGCACATGAGCTTTGTCTGGGGTGAAAAGAACGTGTCTTTCCTGCGCAAACGCTACCAGGCCATGACCACATCTCCCCTCTTCCAGGGGATGCAATACTCAGAGGATTATGACCAACTCACCGAGTGGATGCCTCTCATCATGAAAGGCCGCAATCCCAAGGAGAAAGTGGCCGCTACCCGCATGGAAGTGGGTACTGATGTGAACTTCGGCTGCCTGACCCGTCAACTGTTCAAGCACCTGAAAGAAATGGGCGGCGTTGAGCTGTACCGCAACCATGAGGTTCGTTCCTTCCGGCACAAAGACGATGGCTTGTGGCGCGTGAGAATCAAAGACCTGACTACCGGCCAAAAACGCCGTGCCCGTACAAAATTCGTGTTCATTGGCGCTGGTGGTGGCTCATTGCCCCTTCTGCTGGCTTCAGGAATTCCCGAAGGAAAAGGCTTCGGAGGTTTCCCCGTGAGTGGCCAGTGGCTTAAATGCACCAACCCAGAAGTCATTGCGCAACACCAGGCTAAGGTCTACGGAAAAGCAGCCGTGGGCTCTCCGCCCATGTCTGTACCCCACTTAGACACCCGGGTGATCAATGGAGAAAAAGCCCTTCTTTTCGGACCTTACGCTGGTTTTACGACCAAATTCCTGAAAAAAGGCTCTTTCTTTGATTTGCCTTTCTCTATCAAAATGAACAACCTCCGGCCGATGTTGGCCGCCGGGTATACCAATATTCCGCTTACCAAATACCTCATCAATCAGGTAAGGCAATCGCCGGAGGATCGTTTAGAGGCCCTTCGGGAATACGTGCCAACTGCCCGGGCAGAGGATTGGGAACTAGAAGTTGCCGGTCAACGCGTACAGGTAATCAAGAAAGACCCGAAACGCGGTGGCGTCTTAGAATTTGGAACCGAGGTGGTGAGTGCGGCCGATGGCTCTATTGCCGCTTTGTTGGGGGCTTCTCCCGGGGCTTCCACCGCGGTGTCCATCATGGTGAACCTCATCAACAAGTGTTTCCCTCAGAAAGCGAAATCTCCTGAGTGGCAGAACAAGATAAAGGAAATGATTCCTTCTTTCGGGGTTCACTTGGACGACAATCCTCAGCTATGTGAAGAGTTAAGGGCCCACACCAGCCGGGTCCTTCAGTTACAGGAGCCGCATCCGGTTCAACGATAATTAAAATAAAAAGCCTCAGAAATTCTTCTGGGGCTTTTTATTTTGGTTGCCAAAAAAGAGGCCGGCTGCCTAGTTAAACCTTTAAGTGCATGGTGGATAACTGATTAGTCTGCGAAATCTTTGTCCTAACTCATTTGCTTTTTGGACCTTCTTTTATAAACCTAAATCAAAAGCAACCAACCTTACTTTTTATAAATTATTGCGTTTGCCCAATTAGAATTTCTGAACCTTTATTGATAAAATTTCTTCTTCGTAAACCCCATACTACACGCATCAACCAGACATGAAATTGAAATATTTTCATATCTTAGTGTTATTTACCTACAATCCTCCTGTTTGCTGATGGTGTAAGGTTTTAGATACCTTTGTACCTGTCATGAGAAACAAGCTTAAGGAAGTAGACCTGGAAGAAGAAAGGAAGGCTTCTGTCGTTTTTTGGCGTAATTTTACAAAACTTAATTCTTTAGTACGAAGTTTGCCATAGGGGTAGAATCCTGTTTGAGTTTTATTAGTTGCCTATTAAATTTATGAAGATCGTTTTCCCTGCCCTGCTCACTTTTAGTATGCTGTTACCTTATGGGACAACAATGGCCCAAACCTTGGCGACACCTCCGGCTGGCAGTCAGGCGGCCCCGGTTGTGAAGAAACAAGATTCCAACATGGGCGCGAAGGTGAATGCCCTCATAAAAAAGCAGAAACCTGCCACTCCTAGTCCTTCACCAGCACCGGCTAAGACCACGGCGGCTCAGGCAAACCAGGAAACTACTCAGCCAACCCCAGCAAAGGCCGATACTACCCGGCAAAAGCCTTCTCAGGTAACGCAAAGACTATCTAAGGTTGATCGGCTCATCACCGAGCGGGAGCAATTGGTATTGAAGTATGACTACCTAAAAACCCAGGGAAACAACTTTTGGGGCAAAGCATCCAAAGAAGACTTGCTGGCTGTGGTGGAAGCCTTGAAAGAAGTACTGCAGAAAGATGAGCAGATCATTCAGGCGGTTGAGCAAGCTAACCTGGAAACCCGTAGGGCTGTAGCCAAGCGTGCCGCCGAGTTGGAAGCCGAATCAAAGAAACTGAACAGTCAGGTACAAGGCGATAAACGGGTAATCACCGATAATATCTATGACCTGAAGTCCTCGTTGTCCAATGCCCAAAATCTGCTTAGAAACAAAGACCGCAAGGTAAAGGATCTGGAAGAGGAACTGCAAACCTCAAAAGACGCCAAATTCGAGCACGATGCCATTGCCGCTTTCTTCGCTTTCCTATGCATAGGTTTGGTGGTCTATATTGTACGGCTGAGAAACCAATTGTCCAGCATCCGTGATGAGAATCACGTGAAGGCATGAGTGAACGCCTGGTACCGGCCGCCAAGTACCTGACCTATACCGAGGCTATCGGGCTGTACAATGCTCTTACCCTTGTAGGCGTAATGGCATTAGTCAAAACCTGCGGTCCTCCCAGCCTTCCCTTCGGAGATGGTCTGTATTACCAACTTCAGCTTCAGAAAAAAGACCTAGCCGCGGCCCAACCTGTTTTAGAGGAGTTTTCCCAGAAACAAGCCCAAATCAAAAATGAGGCGCAAACCTGCCCTAGGTGCGGCTCCGTATACGTATGGCCTGAAGGCAAATTGCCCTGGTGGAAAAAGGTAATCTACGCGGGCACTACCGTGTATAAATGCCAGGACTGCGGCCATTCATTCTTTGCGTAGCAATCGTATTTAGAAGCAGGAAGCACAGTTCAAGAGATAGGCTCATGTACTTTGTTATTCCTGATACCGATGTGTGCTACGTGACACCACAACAACAATGGATAAAATTTTAAACGAATTACTAGACGTGCGGGCGCTCCTGAAACTGGAGCAGGACGAAGACCGCAAGCAGTATCAACTCAAAAACGCCCAAACCAGCATCACCGAACGCAAACGCCTGGGCATCTGCTGGTACCCGGTGAACGTGATCAAACAACAGGTGGGATTTGGCAACAAGATGGTGGTGGAACTGGAGCGCATCTCCGGCCGAGACCAATTGCACATGTTCCAGGCCGGTTCTTCGGCGGCGTTGTTTACCAACGGCGAGGGCGGAACCCTCAACGGCGTGGTGCTGGAAGTAAAACGGAACAAACTGCGCCTGGCTACCTCCCGCGAAGACCTCCCCGATTGGATTGAAGGCGGCTCCCGCATGGGCGTGGAATTGACCTTTGACGAGGTGAGCTACCGCGAGATGGAGTTTGCCCTCATGAAGGTGATGGAAGCCCAGAAGACCCGTCTGGCTCAACTGCGCGATATTATTTTAGGAGCCGAACCTGCCATCTTCCGCCGCGAGCGCGACTTCTCTCCTATCCCTGCTTTGAATGATTCGCAGAATGCAGCCGTGCGCAACATCATGCAAGCCAAAGATGTGGCCATCATCCATGGCCCCCCTGGCACCGGAAAAACCACCACGCTGGTACAGGCAATTCTACAGACTTTGGCAGCCGGAGAGAAAAAACTTTTGGTTACAGCCCCTAGCAACACCGCCGTGGATTTACTCACCGAAAAGCTGGCCGAACAAGGAGTCAATGTGATTCGCATCGGAAATCCATCACGGGTATCGGAGGTGCTGTTGGAGCATACCCTCGATTCCCAGATCATGCACCACCGAGACTACAAGCAACTGAAGAAACTTCGGAAAACGGCTCAGGAATACAAGGCCATGGCGGGGCAGTTCAAGCGTAACTTCGGACACGAAGAGCGGCAGCAGCGTCAGTTCATGAAAGAGGAAAGCAAACGCATCCTGGACCAAGCAGACGACATTGAAGACTACATCACCGAGGATCTACTGGACCACGTGGAGGTGATTACCTGTACCCTGGTGGGTTCGGCTAACCGTGCTATCCGGCACTTGCAGTATGATACCGTATTCATCGATGAAGCCGCCCAGGCCCTGGAACCAGCCTGCTGGATTCCTATTACCCGTGCCAACCGGGTGGTACTGGCCGGTGACCATCATCAGTTACCGCCCACGGTGAAATCCATTGCCGCTGAGCGGGGCGGCTTGGCCCGGACCCTGTTTGAGAAGTGCATTGAACGCCAACCCGAGACCGCCGTGATGCTCACCACTCAGTACCGCATGCACGAACACATCATGGGCTTTTCAAACGGTCAGTTCTACCGCGGTGAGTTGCAGGCCCACGAAAGTGTGCGCACCGCCACCCTCCCAGATGTGCACCCGGTGTTTGAACCCGGCCTAATTGTAGAATTTATTGATACGGCTGGTTGCGGCTTCAACGACCAAACCATTGGCGAAGGCAGCAGTACGGCAAACCCAGAGGAGGCTGATGTCCTGATCAAGCATTTGCTAAACCTGCTCATGCCGTACGAGCCTGTAGGCAAAGACGAAGAGTTACTCGAGAAACCCCTTCGTATAGGCATTATCTCGCCCTACCGCGCCCAGATCAATTACCTGAACGACCAGGTAGAGCATCAGCCCAAATTAGCGGCCATGCAGGCAAGAAGACAACTTTCAGTGGGTACGGTAGACTCCTTCCAGGGTCAGGAACGCGACATCATTTACATCAGTATGGTGCGCAGCAACCCAGAAGGTGAAATAGGGTTCCTGGCGGATATCCGGCGGATGAACGTAGCCATGACTAGGGGCAAAAAGAAAATGGTAATTGTAGGTGACAGCGCCACGTTGGGGCAACATCCTTTTTACCAGGAATTCCTGACTTACGCCGAAAACATTGGAGCCTACCGAAGCGCCTGGGAACTGATCTCCACCGACCTCGAATAAATCCTTTGCCGCAACCGTTTCGTTAGAGGCATTATAAGTAGACGTGGTTTGACGGTTTTTTATGAAAAGCTGACCTGATCTCAAATAAGGTAATGGGCTTCCTGTTTCCGGCTTTAATTTACAAAAACCGCTAAAAAACAGAACAGACAGGTTTCTTTCAACTGGTTCTTCGTAACAATTTGCTTTAAGGCATGGTACTTACCACTGAATATTTACCTTTACATTCTATCATTTATAAACCTATCACCAAATGAAAATAGAAGAGAACAAAGTGGTGTCGCTCACCTACGAGCTACGCGTTACCAACGAAGAAGGCGAAGACACCCTGGTGGAGACCGCCGACGAAGAAAATCCAATGGTCTTTTTGTTTGGTGTAAGCGGCCTGCCGGAGAAATTTGAGCAGGAACTGGAAGGGAAATCAGCCGGCGATTCCTTTAAATTCACGGTAGCTTCTGATGAAGGTTACGGCGATTTAGATGAGTCTGCCATTGTTCCCGTTCCGAAGAATGTGTTTGAGGTAGAAGGAAAAATAGACGAAGACATGGTACAGGTAGGCAACTACATTCCTATGTCTGACAACGAAGGAAACCACATGCAGGGCCGCATTGTGAGCGTAGAGCAAGACCACGTACTCATGGACTTCAACCACCCGCTTGCCGGCATGGACATGCACTTTGAAGGAAAAGTGATCAGCGTACGCGAAGCCACTAAAGAGGAAATCTCCCACGGCCACGTGCACGGCGAAGGCGGCCATCATCATTAATCGAAAGAAAAAAAATTTAGGTAGTCTTCTCCCTTGACTTCCTGATCTTGGAATATAAAAGGCGAACCCATATAGGTTCGCCTTTTTCGTTTATACCTTGTTTTCTGAAAAACACCCCTAAAACGATCCTTCAGTTCTATCTATCACTGATAAGAAGAATCTCCTGGCGTACATACTCTTGCAGTTCTGGAAAAAACCGATCGAATTCTTGCTGGTATAAAGGGTAATTCACCTCGAGTTCCTCTCCTGCACTTTCCATGTTTGATTCAAAAGTCGTTCGTCGGCTCAAACCAGTTAATGCTCTGGTGATACCGGTAATCTGAGCGTAAGACACCAGCCAGTTCTGGTTGACCATGTACGGAAGAAAATGCTGCACGCGCTCTGGAAGCAAGTCGTCCCTATTCAAAATCTGGTGATAAGCCTCAGCGGCAAAGGAATTAAGGGGAACAGAACTGTATTGGAGGAACCCCGAAGCCAGAAAATGATCATAGAAAACATCGGCGACTACCCCGGCGTACTTCCTGAATTTGGGGCGAAGTCGGTCCTTGGTTTGGGCCACCACCGGGTGCGAATCGGTGAAGGCATCTATTTGGCGGTGGAGTTTGATTCCTTGTTGCACCCGCGATGGGTAAAGCAAAATCTGGGCCCCGCGCACGCTGTCGGCAATGAAGTTTCCCAGACGCAGGTCTTCATCATTACCGGAAAGAAATAAGTGGGCGAGGTAGTTCAAAGTAAACGTTTAAACCAAAGGTACGGATTCTGGTTATGAAGGATCAAAGGGCGGCAAAAGGAACCCTAGCAAAGGACCGCCCGTATTCTTTTAAAGCATTTAATGACCTAATCTAACTATGGAAAACCAACAAAGCCAGAAACAGGGAGACCTGCAAGCCCTGATAAGCAAAATCAAAGACATAGATACCGCCATGTTCAGCACCGTGGAGCCCGATGGCACCATCCGGTCACGGCCCATGCGCCACATGACCGTTCAGGAAGACGGTACCATCTGGTTCTTCACCGGATACGAGTCGGGCAAGTCACATGAGATCAAACAAGACAGCCACGTGAACCTGAGCTACGCCAAACCCAATGATACCTTGTATGTATCGGTGTCTGGCCACGCACAGATCCTTCGGGATCAACAGAAAATAGACGAGCTGTGGAATCCTGCCCTGAAAGCCTGGTTCCCCGATGGGAAAGAAGACCCGAATATCGGCCTGATAAAAGTTACCATTGACCAGGCCGAGTACTGGGATACCCCCAATAGTGCCGTAGTGCACCTCTACGGAGTGGTTAAGGCAGCCCTGACCGGAGAGCCCGCCAAACCCGGGGAAAACAAAAAGATCAATTTATAGTTCTTAGATCCGAAAGGGAGTTTCGGCTCCCTTTTTTCTTGCCCTTTCGGTAGTTTGTTCCGCTCCCACTTTTGGGCTACTTTTAGAAAAACAGACTCTAAACAAATCATCTCACACGGCTTGACACCAACCACTCCTTCCTCCCCTGTCCATACCACCTTAACCCTTTTTGGCATAAAATCTGGTCACTGGCGCTGGGGACTGGCCCAGATGGGCACCTCAGTACGGCCGTTGCAGAAAGTTAAAGGCCTGAAGTTTTTCAAGTTGCTAGGCAGTGGAAAGGGCCGTGGTTTCAGCCTATCTCCCAACTGGTACCGGTACGGGCTCATGGCCACTTGGGAAAGCCCATTTGCCGCCGAGGATTTCTTTCAGGGCCACCCGCTTTTAGAGGACTACAGGCAGCATACCGAAGAGCAGTACACCCTGGCCCTGCAGCCTTTGCAAGCGCATGGGTTGTGGAGCGGCCAGAATCCCTTCACCCAAGAAACACAACCATCTCCGGCCAATGCTCCTATTGCCGTGCTTACCCGCGCCTCCATCCGACTGACGAAAGCCATCGACTTTTGGAAAAACGTGCCGAAAGCCAGCAAAAGCCTGGACCATGCCGAAGGACTACTTGCTTCCATTGGGTTGGGCGAAGCGCCATTCATCAGGCAAGCCACCTTCAGCCTATGGCGGGACGAAACCAGCATGAAGGCGTACGCATACCGACAAGCCGCGCACCGTGAGGTCATTAAACGCACCCGCTCACAAGGCTGGTATTCTGAGGAATTGTTTGCCCGTTTTACGCCTCTTTCCAGTAAAGGCACCTGGAACGGAGTAGATCCGCTGGCGGGTTTGCTATAGTTGGAGGAAAGGCTCGCAGGTCCTCCAGACGCTACGGGGGCATGGGATCAGCACCCATGCCAGAAACTTCGTTTTAAACCTGCTTTTCAGAAAATAGGCCTTAAACGCAAAATCCTGTGAGCTTTTGGAATCTTCAAAGGTTTAGCCACCCACTTCGCAGCAGACCCCTGCTCAAAAGACCTGGTAGTGTGCGCAGCTCCTGCCAGCGTCTATGTCAATTAAATTATCTCCCGCTTTTGACCTGTTTTCATAAAAACGGGCTTCAAACACCAATTCCTTCTCTGTAGGTAAGGCTTAAGAGAAATTCCCTACTTTTGCAGGTAACAATTTCTGGTACCCGGTACCCTTCATTGTTACTATAAAGAACCTAACCTGCGCATACGACGCAAACAATACGAAAATCCATGTCAGAGTACGACTACCGATCCATTGAGCAGAAGTGGCAGCGCTTCTGGAGCGAAAACAAAACCTTCAAAACCGAGATAGATACCTCTAAACCGAAGTTCTATTCGCTTGACATGTTCCCGTATCCGTCGGGGGCCGGTCTGCACGTAGGGCACCCGCTGGGGTACATCGCCTCTGACATCGTGAGCCGTTACAAGCGCTTAAAAGGCTTCAACGTGCTGCATCCAATGGGTTTCGATTCGTTTGGCTTGCCCGCTGAGCAGTACGCCATTCAGACCGGACAGCACCCAGCGGTGACCACTAAGCAGAACATTGAGCGCTACATTGAACAGCTGAACAACCTGGGCTTCTCCTTCGACTGGGACCGCGAGGTACGCACCTCAGATCCCAGCTACTACAAGTGGACCCAGTGGATCTTCATGCAGCTCTTCAACAGTTGGTACAACTACGCCACAGACAAAGCCGAGCCCATTGACACGCTAATTTCTGAGCTGAAGATGCGCGGCAACACCCAGGTGAACGCCGCCTGCGACGAAGACACCCCACACGTGACTGCCGATGCCTGGGCTCGTCTGTCTGAGAAAGAGCAACAAGACTTCCTGCTGAAATACCGCCTGACTTTCCTGTCCGAGGCCGTGGTGAACTGGTGTCCGCAGTTGGGTACCGTTTTAGCGAATGACGAGGTAAAAGACGGCGTTTCGGAGCGTGGGGGGTACCCGGTAGAGCGGAAGCTCATGAAACAATGGATGATGCGCATCACTGCCTATGCAGAGCGCCTGTTGCAGGGTCTGGAAACCATTGACTGGCCCGAGCCGGTGAAAGAGATGCAGCGCAACTGGATCGGGAAATCGGTTGGGGCGGAACTGCATTTCGCTCTTGATGGCCACGGGAACAAACACATCACAGTTTTCACCACCCGCATTGACACCATCTTTGGGGCTAGTTTCGTGGTTTTGGCCCCGGAACACGAATACGTGGAGGAACTCACCACCCCAGAGCAACGCACCGAGGTAGAGGAATACGTATCCTGGGCCAAGAACCGCTCTGAGCGCGACCGCATGTCTGACGTAAAGCACGTCACCGGAACCTTCACCGGTTCTTACGCCATCAACCCAATCTCGGGGGAGAAAATCCCGGTTTGGATCGCTGATTACGTGCTGGCAGGTTACGGAACCGGCGCTGTAATGGCTGTACCGGGCCACGACACCCGTGACTACGCCTTTGCTAAGAAATTCAACCTACCCATTCCGGAAGTAGTAGCCGGTGGTGACTTAAGCAAAGAAGCCTTCGCCGCCAAAGAAGGAAAAATCATCAACTCTGATTTCCTCAACGGTTTAGAAGTAAAGGACGCCATTAAAGCAGGTATTCAGCGTGCCGAAGAACTGGGTGTAGGCAAAGCCCGCATCAACTACCGCATGCGCGATGCCGTGTTCGGACGTCAGCGCTATTGGGGAGAGCCTGTGCCCGTGTATTACAAAGACGGCATTCCGGCCCTGTTGGAAGAAAGCGAGCTTCCGTTGGTGTTGCCTGAGGTAGATGCCTACCTTCCTACCGAAACCGGTGAGCCTCCGTTGGGCCGTGCCCATGATTGGAAATACCGTGGAGAATTCGAGTATGAACTGAGCACCATGCCCGGTTGGGCGGGTTCCAGCTGGTACTGGTACCGCTACATGGATGCCCAGAATGACCAGGAGTTCGCCAGCAAAAAAGCCATTGATTACTGGCAGAACGTGGATCTATACATTGGTGGTTCAGAGCACGCTACAGGTCACCTCCTCTACTCCCGCTTCTGGAACAAATTCTTGTTTGACCTGGGGTTAGTGAACCAGGAAGAGCCGTTCAAAAAGCTGATCAACCAGGGAATGATTCAGGGACGGTCTAATTTTGTGTACCGCATCAAAGACTCAAATACCTTTGTTTCCTTGGGGCTGAAGGACCAACACGAAGTAACTGCCCTGCACGTAGACGTGAACATCGTGGAGAACGATGTTCTGGATTTGGAGAAATTCAAAGCCTGGCGACCAGATTTTGCAGATGCAGAATTCCTTCTGGAGGATGGAAAATATGTAGTGGGCGTTGAAATCGAGAAGATGTCCAAATCCAAGCACAACGTGGTGAACCCCGATGTACTGGTGGAGGAATACGGCGCCGATTCCCTACGCATGTACGAGATGTTCCTGGGACCTTTGGAGCAGTTTAAACCTTGGAACACCAACGGAATGGACGGCGTGTACAAGTTCCTGCGCCGTTTCTGGAAACTTTTCTTTGACGAACAAGGAAACTGGGCGGTTACGGACGAGCAGCCAACCCCAGCCGAACTGAAGTCACTGCACAAGACCATCAAGAAAGTGGAGGAAGACATTGAGCGGTTCTCCTTCGGGACCAGCGTGAGCCAGTTCATGATCTGCGTGAATGAGCTTACCGCTTTGAAAACGAAAAAACAGGCTATTCTGGAACCGTTGACTATCGCTTTGGCGCCTTACGCCCCGCACATTTCCGAAGAACTTTGGAGCCGTTTGGGTCATTCAGAAAGCATCACCTACGCTGCCTTCCCTGAATGGAAAGAGGAATACCTGACCGAAAGCACCTTTGATTACCCAATCTCGGTGAACGGAAAAGTAAAAACCAAACTGACCTTCGACCTGAAAACTTCTAAAGAAGATGTAGAGAGAGAGGTGCTGGCTTCAGAGCAGGTGCAGAAACTCCTGGAAGGCAAACCGGTTAAGAAAGTGATTGTGGTGCCTGGTAAAATTGTAAACGTAGTGATCTAACGTTTCAGGCCCTATTTCTGGAAAACAGGCCTAAAAGGGAAAGAAATCGCCCGGTTCTTCTTGAGCCGGGCGATTTCTTTTAAGGGATTTACAGGAATCGTACTTTTTCCTATCTTACCTTCATGAACAAACGATACGATCTTCTCCTGGGCTTTGCCTTGTTACTGGCAGTGACTACGGGTTATTTCTTTAACAAAAACCAGTACTTTCACGCCACCACTGGAGAGGAAATAAGCCGCACCGTTTACAAGGGCCTGGAAAACAAAACTAAATGGCGGGAAGAATGGCACTTTAACTATGAAGCTGGCTTCACGGCTGGTTTGGCTACCTTGGGCCTTGGTTTGGTTTTTTTCGGGTTGGTAGGAAGAAGCCGCAAAAAAAAGCTACCCGTTAAGCTAGTTGATTAGTTTTCCTTAAAAAACTAACTCCAGCTTTACCTTCTTCGGCAAACCGGCCACTACCAAGTCATAGGAATGGTCAATGAGTTCGGTCATCAGTCCCATGGGCAGAAAAGCCTCCGGCAAAATGGTATTCCAATGTTTTTTGCTCATGTGGTAACCTTCCTGAATGGCCGGATATTGCTCTCTAAGCTCAACGGCTCGCTCTGGGTCGCATTTAAGCGCCACTCCGCCGGCGTAATTAGACAAACTGCACAGGGCAAACATTTTACCAGCCACTTTGAAGACCAGCGTATCCTGGTCAAAAGGAAGGGTTTCTTCTACGTGTGGTTTGCTGAGGCAATACTCTCTTAATTCCTCTATGTTCATGGGTGGGAAGGTAAAGAAAAAGAGCCACCTGCCCAAGAAAGGCAGATGGCTCTTTTGTATCAAAAATCTTCAGGAGAAGATTAACGCGTCATCAGTTTAATCACCAGGTACACCAGACCGCACAGGAACATCAGCATAGACACCTTGTTGATGGTGTGCATGGTGCGCAGGTTGAAGTTGGTTTTACGGTTAGGGTCTTTCTTCCGGAAGAAATAGGTTGCCACTTCAGTGAAATCAAAAAGGCCTTTCATATCTTGTATCTACAGGTTAGTGAACGTCTTTATAGTATGAGAACAATCTTAAGAGCGGAATGATTTACCCAAGACCGAATATATTCCTTATATCTCTGCCCCTACCGGCTCATTCCAATTCCCGTCTTCCCGGATCAACTCGATCAATTCATCTACCGCCCGCTCCTCAGGAACCGATTTCTTAATGACCGTTTGTCCGCGGTACAAGGCAATTTTGCCTTTGCCCACGCCCACGTAACCATAATCGGCATCGGCCATTTCACCGGGCCCGTTCACGATGCAGCCCATGATGCCTATCTTCACGCCTTTTAAGTGGTCGGTGCGTTTGCGGATCATGGCTGTAGTTTCCTGAAGGTCAAATAAGGTACGTCCGCAGCTAGGGCAACTGATGTACTCGGTTTTGCTCATGCGCGTGCGGGCCGCCTGTAGAATCCCGAAGGCAAGTTTGTTCAGGCCTTCCAGGGTATAACCCCATTCTTCTTTGGTACGGTAACTCAGATCCTGGGTGCTTAACAGAACGCCATCCCCGAAACCGTCAATGAGCAACCCGCCTACATCGGTGGCGGCGTAAAGCTGCACTTGCTCATCGGTGAGGTCTTCGAAGGAACGCTTCACGATCACCGGTACCGGTTGCTGCTGGTTCATGAGCCGGATGAAGGCTTTGCGCTGCTCGGGCATGGCGTGCTCGTTTTCCGTTTCCAGGATCAACACCACATCCGGCCGATTATGAAGCGTTTCTATGAAATCGTTCGTTAACTGGCCCAAGGACACCTGAATGAAGTTCAGCTGCGGGTGCCAGGTTCCGGCGGTCTCAAACTGCACGGTGGTGTACAGCGGATAGCGGTCTTCGCGCTGTTCGGCCTCCAGCCAGGCGGTATAATCCACAATCTCCTTCAGGCCGTTGGGCAACATAAACGAAATGGGTGAACTGCCGGTGTACACGTAATCAGCGCCCTGGTCAGACATGTGGAACTTGTCTAGCGACACCGAATAAATATGGCCTACCGGCCGAAGGTCTTCGTAAGTGATTTCCTCCAAACGGCTTAAATCTGCTACTACGCGGGGCACGTTATGGCCGCCCAGGTTCAATACCTCGCGCGTTTCGCGCCGGTGGTACTGAATTGGATTATAAGGTAAGTTGCAAATGGGTTTGATAGGGGTATGTCCGGCACGAGTGGCGTACCGGTCAATCAACATTTTAGCAACCGGAGCTTCCAACTCAGGAGCCTCGGTCAATGAAACGCGCACGGTGTCCCCTAACCCATCTTCCAGCAACGTACCAATGCCCACGGCAGATTTTATTCTTCCGTCTTCGCCCTCCCCGGCCTCCGTCACGCCCAAGTGAAGCGGATAAGGTTGTAGGCCTTCCTCCTCCAATTTCTGCACCAGCAAGCGGTAAGCCTGCACCATCACTTGGGTATTGCTGGCTTTCATGGAAAGCACCACATCATAATAGTTCAGGTCCTCGCAGATACGCAGGAACTCCAAAGCGCTTTCCACCATCCCCAGCGGGGTGTCGCCGTAGCGGCTGAGAATGCGGTCAGACAAAGAACCGTGGTTTGTGCCAATGCGCATGGCGGTACCGTACTCTTTACAGATGTTCACCAGCGGCGTAAAGCGTTCACGTATCCGGTCCAGCTCGGCCTGATACGTGGCATCTGTGTATTCTATGGTCTGAAATTTCTTTTTGTCAGCGTAATTTCCGGGGTTCACGCGCACTTTCTCCACCAGACGGGCAGCCAGTTCGGCGGCATTGGGCGTGAAGTGAATGTCTGCGATGAGCGGAACGGAATAGCCCCGGGCGCGGAGTTCTTTCTTGATGTTGCCCAGGTTCTCGGCCTCTTTCACGCTGGGCGCGGTAATGCGCACGTACTCGCAACCGGCCTCCACCATCCGGATGACCTGTTCTACAGAACCCATCGTGTCCATGGTGTCTACCGTGGTCATGGATTGAACCCTGATGGGATTATCACCACCCATGGCAACCTCCCCGATGCGCACTTCGCGGGAAATTCTTCGGGTATAATTCGTGAGACTTGGACAATAGATTCCGCCCAGGGAAAGGAATTCTGAGTTCATGGGAAATAATGTTTCCATACTTCTTTAACCAAGGGCTAAACCAGTTTGTTCAGCCCTTCTTCTGTAAAAGTACAACGTTTTTCTGAGCTGCACTGCTATCCTAGCCTCCAGCATACCACCCAAAAGGTAGCTTTTACCCGGTCTAAAAAGGAATTGTGCCTTTTTAGGCTTGTTTTCTGAAAACCTTGGGAAAACAAGTAAATCTATGGTTCAGAAAGGATACCTAGCTCATTATCAAGCCTTAGAGATAGGTAAGTTCAAGGTTTTTGCCTTATTTAGAACCCGCCAGTTGGTTTTACATCTTACCTGCACCATTAAAAACCAGAAAAAGGGGTAACACACCTGTTACTTAAGGCGTAAAACTTTACCTAAACCAACACCAACTATGTCTCTACTGTTTTTATCCCAAAGTCAACGCCAGGTAACTGCTTTGCTCCGGAAGGCAGGAATGGACAAGATCAACATCCCCGACACCATTCAACTAACCCGTGAAACCGCCGAAACCTGGCTTCACCAGGAAATGGAACAAGGCAACCTTCCCCTGGTTTCCCAGATGGTGAAAGACAACTGCCTGGGCAAGGACTCCCACTTTCTCTTCGATGAACTGAAAGACATGGTGGTTGCCAAGTACATCATTCGCATGGGAATGGATTACAACACCGCTTCTAAAACTGCGGAGGTGATTTTACCATTTATCCTGAAATTACTGGTGGAACTGATGCAGAAAAACCCCATGTTCAGGATGTGGTGGGAAACCATGGACTTGCGCAAGCACCTGCCCAGCAAAGAAGAAATCAAGTCAAAAATCAGGACGGTGGGTAAGTCTTTTACCGGTAATTCCTCTTCTGAGAACGGGGCTTTCGCCTGATTCCTTTTCTGTTTTAGGCCTGTTAAAACGTAAAGGGCTTTAAACCAAAGCCTAAATTTATAGCAGACCAAGACTACCGAATTCCCTGGGATTACTCCTGGTTTGCGTTACCTTCTCTTAACAGGGAATCTTCGGTGGAAGCGTTTGCTTCCCCCTGCTCTTTCAGGCGATCAATCCGGTTCGCAATCCGTTGGTGAATGCCATTATCTTTCAGGTAAGTTTGCTGGTCAAGTTCAAAATCTGCCGGGTTGAAGTCCTGGGCAAGTTCATGCAGCTGGAAGATGTAGGTGTCAATGCGGTTGATAGCCTCGGACACAAACTCACTGGCGTGGTCATTTTCCTCAGACAAGCCTGCTTTTACATCTTCGGCTTGCCTAATTTCCGTTTGGATTACCGAGGCTGGGGTACTGCCCTTCAAGCGTTCAGCATCTAAGCGCTTTTTAAATTCCGGGATATCAAAGTCCATTGGGGTACAGGTTGGAAACGTACAAGATTGTTTCCTCGATACGTTTTCTCTTGGAAGGAGTTAAGCCAGAGCCCTTGAACAAAGCCCCTATTTACCCGTAGCATCAAAAAAAACCGATTCATATGCCCGTCCCCTTTCTACAGAGAAGCCATGTGTTTGCCGTTCAGGTGCTGCGCAAAGCCGGGTTGAAGTTAAGTCAGATCCCAAAGGCAATTCAGGTTACCCGCGACACCGTGGAGCAATGGATTCAAAAAGAACTGGAATCTGGCAATGCCCAACATGTGCTTCTGGTACTTAAAGGACAAGTTCAGGAGAAAGCCCCTAAGTTGCTACTAAATAAATTAAAAGACATGTTGTTGGTGCGACTCATGTTGCACCTCGGCATTAGAGGTGCCCTGGCGACAAACGTGGTTGGCTTACTCCTGCCTTTTGTGTTGAAGCGTGTGTATGACCTTGCCCGCCAAAATCCAAAGATGCAGGCCTGGTGGCAAGAACAGGAGTGGCGGCAACAGATTCCCTCAGTTGAAAAGATTAAATCCAGAATTCAGCAGGCAGGAAAGAATTTTGCTCCCGGTCTCCAAAAGCCCGATGGGGATCAGGCCTTGTTTATCTAAAGTTGTTGGTTCTAAACTGAAATGATGTTTTAGGAGGCGTTTCGCGTAAACAAGCCCTAAACAGATTATAAATAAAAAGCCCCTGCGTTTCGGCAGGGGCTTTTTATTTATAAGTAATGAAGATTAATGACGGAACATCATTTCACGGTATTTCACCAATGGCCATTGCTCATCGGCAACAATCAGTTCAAGTTTGTCTACGCTGTACCGGATGGTCTCAAAGAAAGGAAGCACTTCATCGGTGTACATGATGGCCCGCTCGCGGGTGTCTTCAATCTTATTGGCCACTTTGCGTTTCTCAACCATGGCATCTACGTTCGTCTTGATGGTAGTCAAGTGACCGGAGATGGTTTTGATGGTTTCAAGCGTGGTTTGCGTGTATTCGTTGTCTTCCAGCCCAATGTCGCGCAGACCTTTGATGTTCTCCACCAATTTGGTCTGGTAAGCAATGGCGGTTGGAATGATGTGGTTCATGGCCAGGTCACCCATCACGCGAGCCTCAATCTGCACCCGCTTGATGTAGTCTTCCAGCAAAATGTCATGACGGGCGTGTAACTCGCGTGTGCTGAAGATGTTGTGCTTGGTGAAGATGCCCATAGAGACCTCATCTACCAATTTGTCCAGAGCCTGAGGGGTCTTGCGGATGTTGCTCAACCCACGGCGTTCTGCTTCTTCTTCCCACTCTTTGGAATAGCCGTTTCCTTCAAAACGAACGGCTTTGGAAGAGATCACGTACTCGCGCAACACGTCAATGATTGCCACTTCTTTTTTCTTGCCTTGGGCCATCATCTCATCCACGCTGTTTTTGAAGTCGATCAACTGATCAGCCACAATGGCGTTGAGGGTGGTCATGGCGTTGGAGCTGTTAGCTGATGAACCTACCGCGCGGAACTCAAACTTGTTACCGGTGAAGGCAAAAGGCGAGGTACGGTTACGGTCGGTGTTGTCCAACAGGATTTCGGGGATCTTATCGATGCCCAGTTTAAGGTACACGTTATCGCCTTTGTCAAGCGGCAATTTAGCGGTACGCTCCAGTTCATCCAGCACCTCAGTCAATTTCTTCCCAACGAATACTGACATGATTGCCGGAGGAGCTTCGTTGGCGCCCAGACGGTGGTCGTTGCTGGCCGAGGCGATGCTGGCGCGCAGCAGATCCGCGTAGCGGTGAACCGCCTTTACAGTGGTAATAAAGAACGTCAGGAACTGCAGGTTTTCTTTCGGACGACGGCCCGGGGCGAACAGGTTCACGCCGGTGTCGGTGCTCAGGGCCCAGTTGTTGTGCTTGCCGCTTCCGTTTACGCCTTTGTAAGGTTTCTCGTGTAGCAATACCTTAAAGTGATGCTTCTCGGCAACACGGTCTAAGATATCCATTAACAACTGGTTATGGTCTACGGCCAGGTTGGCTTCTTCAAACGTAGGAGCACACTCAAACTGGTTTGGCGCCACCTCGTTGTGACGAGTACGCAAAGGAATTCCCAGCTTGTGCGACTCCGCCTCGAAGTCAATCATGAAGGCGTGCACTCTTGAGGGAATTGCTCCGAAGTAGTGGTCTTCCAACTGCTGGCCTTTGGCTGGCTCATGACCGAACACGGTTCTGCCGGTCATCACCAGGTCAGGACGGGCTTCGTACAAAGCACGGTCTACCAGGAAATACTCCTGCTCAATACCTAAGGTAGTAGTCACCTTGGTTACGTCTTTGTCAAAGTACTGACAAACATCCAGGGCGGCTCTCTCTACCAGGTTCAAGCTTTTCAGCAAAGGTGCTTTAAAGTCAAGAGCCTCACCGGTATAGGAAACGAAGATGGTAGGGATACAAAGGGTCTTAGCACCCGCATTTTCAATAATAAAGGCCGGAGAGGTTGGGTCCCAGGCGGTATAGCCACGGGCCTCAAACGTATTCCGGATACCGCCGCTCGGGAAGGAAGAAGCATCTGGCTCCTGCTGAACCAGGGCGCTACCTTTAAAAACTTCCAGGGCACGTCCGTCTGAGCTTAGGTCAAAGAATGAGTCGTGTTTCTCGGCGGTTTCACCGGTTAATGGCTGAAACCAGTGGGTGTAGTGGGTAGCTCCGCGGCTTAACGCCCAGGTTTTCATGGCCCCGGCCACGGCATCGGCCAGGTTACGGTCTACTTTGCTGCCGGTTCTGATGGCAAACTGCAGACGTTTGAAATAGTCCCCTGCCAACGTTGAACGCATGGCCTCCAGACCGAAAACGTTACATCCATAGTAATCAGAGATTTTGTCAGAAGGTAGCTTCACCTCTACTGGCTCGCGTTGGTTTACCAACTCCAGCGCCTTAAAACGAAGAATGGCCATGAATTTTTATGGGTTTAATGAATCTGCTCCAAATGTACAGAGAGAAAAACAACTTTCAAGTAGTCACTCTCATTTTTAAGGTACTTTTTGAAAAATAAAGCTAAAACTACCAGAAACCACCCTTCATTTTGAAGTAGTTTATCAGAATAGATGCTCATAAAACCAAATAGCCCCCTTTCACAAGAAACCCCTTTATAGAAAATACCTCTTTTTTGCAGATGCCCTACAAGCGGTATATTTGCCGGGTGAAAAGAATCCTTCTACGATCTATCAGCTACTTTCTCTTCTGGACCCTCTTCTTTGAGATATGCCGGGCCTTTTTCCTTTTTTACCAACACACCAAAGCTACTACCCTCACAGGGGCTGAATTGGCCAAAGTTTTCTGGTACGGTCTCCGGATGGACCTCTCTTTTGCTGCCTACCTGAGTGTGATCCCCTTTCTGCTCTTTTTAAATGAGGTGGCTTTCAGAAAGCAGGTCTTTTTGAAAATAGCCTCAGTTTTCACCTATGTTTTGCTGCCGGTAGTGGTGTTACTGATCACCATTGACCTGGAACTATACTCCGCCTGGGGGTTCAGGCTGGATTCCACGCCCCTGCAGTACCTGAACACGCCCGCCGAAATGCTGGCCTCTACCGCATCGGCCCCGGTCTGGTTATTGGCTCTTATGTTCCTGCTGTTGCTGGTTTTGGGAATTTTGGGGTTCCGGTTCATCAAAAGCAAGTGGGAGAACTCACCAAAACGTGGAATGAAACATCTGGCCGCCGAGTTGCTGGTGAGCTTTTTTCTGGTGGCTTTGTTGGTACTTCCTATCAGAGGCGGATGGCAGCAGATTCCCCTAAACCAGAGTGATGTGTATTTCTCTTCCAAGCTATTCGCGAACCATGCGGGTGTCAACGTGCCCTGGAACGTAATGCATTCACTGATCAAGAAGAACCATAACACCCAAAACCCTTATCAATATTTAGACGAAAAACAGGCTCAGGCCCTGGTGCAGGAACTCTACCAGCCCAAAAGCGATTCTGTTCCTTCTTTGCTGAAGGTGAAGAAACCAAACGTGCTATTCATCATTCTGGAAAGCTACACCGCCAAGTTCATCGGGGTGTTAGGCGGACCACCAGAGGTTACTCCCAACTTCAATGCCCTGGCCATAGAGGGTATTCTGTTCCAGAACATCTATGCCGCCGGCGACCGAAGCGAGAAAGGCATGGTAGCGCTCCTGAGTGGGTACCCGGTGCAAACCACCACCTCCATCATCAAAACCCCTAAAAAGACGGAGCGGTTGCCCCAACTGGCTTCCGAGTTGAAACGCCGGGGGTACCAAACCAGCTATTACTATGGAGGCGAGTTAGCCTTTGCCAACATTAAGTCGTATCTCATTAATGGGCAATATGACCAACTGCTGGAGAAATCTGATTTCAATAGCGAGGATTACAACTCCAAATGGGGCGTGCATGACCACATCCTCTTTGACAAAGTCTTAGCCGATCATCAGAACCCTCAGCAGCCTTTCCTGACCACGGTGTACACCCTAAGCAGCCACGAACCCTACGACATTCCGGTTCAGGCCAAGTTCCCGGGAAACGATGAGGAAACCCGTTTCAAGAACTCCTTCCACTACACCGACTGGGCTTTGGGCCGATTCATTTCAGCCGCCAAGAAAATGCCCTGGTGGCAAAACACCCTTGTAGTGCTGGTGGCAGATCACGGACACCATTTCCCCGGCGGAGACCAGAACGATGCCCCAAGCAAATTCAGAATTCCGTTGCTGCTCACGGGGGGTGCTTTAGCCGTAAAAGATACCGTTGTCTCCAACATCGGTTCCCAAACTGACCTGGTTCCTACGCTTTTGCAGCAGATGGGAATTCCCACCCACCAGTTTGCCTGGAGCAAGAACCTTTTTGATGCCAAGGCTAATTCCTTTGCCTTTTATGTCTTCAACGATGGTTTCGGGATGGTTTCACCGCAGGGCGCTGTGACCTTTGACAATGTTTCTAAAAAGCCAATCCTGCGCGAAAAAGGTGTGTCAGACAAACAAATAGAGCAAGGAAAAGCCTACATGCAAACCAGTTTCGGAGACTTCCTTAAGAAGTAGTTGCTGTTGGCTGGTAAACAGTGAAATATTGTTTTAGGCATTGTTTCTAAAAACCAGCTTTAAAGCAGCGTAACTTTACAGGGGATGATATAATGGTAGGGGCACCACTTGTGGGTGCCTTTTTCTTTGGCAATTAAAATCAAAGTTTAACTGACTACAACACCAACTTCTTACCAATTAATTGATTTGTTTTAAACCCGATTTTCCTAAAATTTCCCCAGAACAGGCCACAACGAAACACTAAGAACCAAACACTATCAACTATTTCCCTATTCTCCGTACCTTTGTGGCTTGATTATGAAAAAGGTAGCATTTTATACATTAGGCTGTAAGCTCAACTTCTCTGAGACGTCTACCCTCTCCCGGATTTTCCAGGAACGTGGGTACGAGAAGGTGGAGTTTACCGATACCCCAGATATCTACGTCATCAACACGTGCTCTGTCACCGACAACGCCGATAAGAAGTGCCGCAAAGTGGTGAAAGAAGCGCTCAAGCATTCGCCTAACGCGTTCGTGACCATTGTGGGCTGCTACGCTCAATTAAAACCGAAGGAGATTTCCGAGATCCCAGGTGTGGATGCTGTTTTGGGCGCCGCCGAGAAATTTCAGTTGGTAGACATTCTGGACGGTTTTGAGAAGAAAGACGCACCGCAGGTTCATGCCAGCGCCGTTTCAGAGGCCAATACTTTCGTGAACGCCTACTCCTTCGGGGACCGTACCCGCACTTTCCTGAAAGTTCAGGATGGCTGTGACTATTCATGCACCTTCTGCACCATTCCGCAGGCTCGCGGCAAGAGCCGCAGCAACACCATTGAGAAAGTGGTCGCCGAAGCCTGCAGAATCGGGGAATCCGGGGTGAAGGAGATTGTGCTTACCGGCGTTAATACCGGTGATTTCGGGTTGCAGGAGGGTGTGCGCAAGGAAAACTTCTTCCAGTTGGTGCAGGCTTTGGACCAGGTGCAGAACGTAAACCGCTTCCGGATTTCGTCCATTGAACCTAATCTTTTAAGTGAAGAGATCATCCGATTTGTAGCAAGTTCTCAGCGCTTTATGCCGCACTTCCACGTTCCGCTGCAATCAGGCAGCAACAAGATTCTGAAGCTGATGCGTCGCCGTTACCTTCGTGAACTGTATGCCCAACGGGTAGAATGGATCAAAGCCGCTATGCCGCACGCCTGCATTGGGGTTGATGTGATCGTGGGTTTTCCGGGCGAAACGGAGGAGGATTTCCTGGAGACCTACAACTTCCTGAACGGATTAGACATCAGCTACCTGCACGTGTTCCCCTACTCAGAGCGCGCCAACACCATGGCCATCGAGTTGCCGGGCGTGGTGCCGCAGAAAGAACGGAACCGCCGCGCCGACATGCTGCGTATTTTATCCGAGAAGAAGAAACGCGCTTTCTACGAAAGCCAGATTGGGTACGAAGGGAAAGTTCTGTTTGAAGCCGACATCACCGATGGCTTTATGGAAGGTTTCACCGAAAATTACGTGCGCGTGGTGGCTAAATATGATCCGGTGCTGGTGAACGAGCAGAAACACGTTCGCCTGACCAACATCACCCCGGCTGGTTTAATGGAAGCCGAGGAAACCTACCATGAACTGTTGGCTCACTAAGCCCAAAAGAAATAAGAAAGCCCGGCAATGTACTTATTGCCGGGCCTTCTTTTTACTCGTCGTTCCTTTCTGAATTTTCCTTTTGCGCCATCTGCTGGGCGAGAACGCTGGCGGCAATCAACTGTAGGGCATGGTACAGCATGAGCGGCAGGAGAACGATCCCCACAATGTTTACATCGGGGAAGATTACTTTAGACATAACCGTTCCGTGCACCAACGATTTTTTTGATCCGCAGAAGATGGCAGTGATCCGGTTTTCGCGGCTGAATCCTAAAAAGGAGCTTAAAACGTGGATGAGCCCGAACACAAGGAAAAACAAAACCACCATGGCCAACCCTAGCAGCAAAAGTTGTCCGGCACTAAAACCCTGGAACATCTGGCGGGCAAAAGACTCACAGAACGAGGAATAGACAATGAGCAGGATGATGGTTTGGTCAAACAACCGAAGCCTGCTTTTCTGTTTCTCGGCAAATGCCCCGAAGCGCTTGTGCAGCAAAACCCCCAAAGTCACCGGCAAAAGTACCTGCACCATCAGCTTGAGAATGATGCTTCCCAGATTCATCTCGGCGGTAGAGCTGGTGCTCATATATAAGCCCATCCAGAGGGGCGTCATGAAAACCCCGATGAGGCTGGAGATACTGGCATTGAAGATAGCAGACGGAATATTGCCCCCGGCAATGGATACCATCACCACTGAAGAGGATACCGTGGAGGGAAGCGCCGCCACATAGAAAACGCCCAGCCACAAAAGTTGGTGTTCACTACCAGGCCAAAGAAGGTGAGCCACGTACACCAGCAACGGAAAAAGCAGGAACGTACTCAACTGTACTACCAGGTGCAGGCGCCAATCGCTGAGACCGGCCTTCAGCTTTGTGGGGCTTAACCGAAGTCCATAAAAAAAGAAGATGAGAGACACGCCCCAGGTAGTAATTTCCTCAAGGGGCAGCGGACCGTCTTCGGCACCTATTGCTGGCCAGGCATAGGCCAACAGAATCATGGTCAGCAAGGCCAACAGGAAACCGTCTAATCCGAACCGTTTGGTGAAGGTAAGCACCCGCTCGTGCACGGGAATCAGGGCCACTCCTTTTCTTTCTGTCTCCAAAATATAAAGTAAGGCTTCAACGGGAAAGAATCCTCCCTTCCGTTTTCGCCGCGTTTTTGTAAAATCGACCTATAAATAGGAGTACGTATTCTTTAAGTAAAGTTTTAGAACCAAGCCGCCTCTTTTCTTTTGGGTTTCTACCTTTTGTCTTTCCTTCATTTCTCTGAAGCAGCACCGCGCCCAACTGTTCCTTCTTTCAGTCATATTAGTTGGCAAAGCCACCACTTAATTCAGAGAATGAACAAGTACCCTGCTCTAGGCTTCTTGCCTTTTAAGGTTTAATCAGCTGTCCTATTCTGGAAGAAAAAGGAGTCAACAGTAATTTTTGCCTTGTTCTTTTAAGGCCATTTTGGAAAAAAGGCCCCTAATTCAGGTTTAGGGCAGCTTTTATATAGTGGAACAAAATATTTTCAAAATATTTCCACTAGTACCTTGCTTTACATAGTACCTTCTGATATCTTTGTTTCATTCTTAGAAATAAATGCAACTAAATCAATCTATAACCATGGAAAACCTAACCCTTCTCCAGCTCTTATTTCAGGTATTATTATTCCTGTGCTCCTTTACAGCGGTTGTTTTCGGGTATGTGTTCCTGACCTCGGGCCATGGTGCGGGGAACTCTAAAAAGCTGTTCACCAGCCAAGACCATCTTCTGCTGTAGCCTTTTGGCTTTTTTTTTACCCATGTACCTTGCATAACCTAGTACTGTATATAACCACCACCCCATAAAATCCATACCGTTATGAAAAAGTTTTATCATTTCCTGCTCTTATTAGCCGCTCTGGCTTTCCTGACTCAGGCCGCCCTGGCCCAAACTTCCGGCGCATTGACCGGCCTGGTGGTAGATGACAAAGGCGCTCCCCTCAGCTACGGCACCGTGGCTTTGCTTAAGGCCTCAGATGCCTCTCTTCTCACCGGCACCGCCATTGACCTGGAAGGAAAATTTACCCTTAAAGCCCCCGCCCCCGGTAAATACCTTCTGCGCATCAGTGCCATGGGTTTTGCCAACCAAGACCTGGCACCTTTTGAAGTAACCGGTGCAGGCTTTAGCAAGGATTTCGGGAAAACGGCCTTAAAGCAGGATTCCAAGGTTTTAAAGGAAGTGACCATAAACAACCTGCGTCCGGCGGTAGACGTGCAAGCCGATAAAATGGTGGTGAGTGTGGAAGGAACCGCTATGGCTGCCGGAAACACCGCCTATGATGTGCTGACCAAATCGCCGGGGGTATGGGTAGACCAGGACGGGAATATCCAACTGAACGGAAAGCAAGGGGTGAAATTGATGATAGACGGAAAGCTGACCTACCTGAACGGAAAACAACTGCAAACCATGCTGCAAGGCATGCCCGCCGATAACCTTAAAAACCTGGAGATCATCGCCAATCCGTCTTCTAAGTTTGATGCCGAAGGTACCGCGGGCATCATCAACATCAACCTGAAGAAAAACACCATGACCGGCCTGAACGGCAGCGTATACGGCGGTTACCAGAACAACACCAAAAGCGGCGCGAACGGCGGACTGAACCTCAACCTGAAACAAGGTAAATGGAGCTCCTTCGCTACCGTAGATGTGGCCCAGCGCCCAAAGAAAAGAACGTTCACCATGAACCGGATCTACAACCAGGAGGGCGAAAACTCTTACCTGACTTCCTCCGGGAAAGAGGAAGGCACCACCTTTGCCCCATCGGCCCGTTTTGGCACCGACTATGATCTAAACAAAAACCATAGCCTGGGCGCCAGCGTCAACCTTGCGCACTCCCGCACCAACGCCGGTGTGAACACCAACTCAACCATTGTAGACCCCAAAGAAGAAGGTGCCATCTTCAACCAAACTACCACCCACAACAGAGGTAGGTTCAACAGCATCTCTTTCAATGCGCACTACACCGGAAAATTAGATACCCTGGGCACCACCCTTTCGGGAGATATTGACGTGGCGCGCATCTCAGACACCAGCCCTAGTGACTACCTCAACAACAGAACCTTTGACTATAAGCCCAACACTGAAACAGACTTTTTTGAAACGGTGAACCCAACTTCTTACCAGATCTACTCAGCCAAGGCAGATTACGCCCGTTCTTTCCCCAGCATCAAAGGCAAACTGGAACTTGGGGCAAAAGTAAGTTACGTGGAGTCTGACAACCAGATTGACTTCTTCGCTAAAGAAGGTTCCCAGCGCGTTCCTGATGCCAATCGCCCCGGAGATCACTTCATCTACGACGAGAACATCTATGCCGGGTACACCAACTTCAACGCCACTTTGAATTCAAGATTCACCTTACAAGCAGGGCTTCGGGCAGAATACACAGATTCTAAAGGGAATTCCATCCCGAACCAGCGCGTGACTCCCCGCTCCTACCTTGATTGGTTCCCCAGCGTGTTTGTGCAGCAGAAGGTCTCAGACAACTACACCATTGGCTACAACTACAGCCGCAGAATCTTCCGTCCGCGCTACAGCAACCTGAACCCTTTCCGGTTCTACATTGACGCGAACACCTACGCCGAGGGGAATCCTTACCTAAGACCTGAGTACACCAACTCTTTCCAGGTGACCCAGACCTTTAGAAAGAACTACAACCTGATCATCGGCTACGCCCATACCAAAGACGATATCTCTGAGGTTCCTACTTTCTATCCAGAGGAAAACAAAATGATTTTCCAGCAGAGCAACGTTGAAAGTGAAACGGTAAACGCCACCTTGGTTGCTCCTGTGACGGTCTCCTCTAAATGGAACATGAACAACAACTTCACGGTAGCTCACCAGATATACAACACCCTTGTGGATGGTAAAACCCTACGGAACGCGCAAACCATGTTGATGGCCCAGATCAGCAACAACATCTTACTGCCCAGAAACTTCAAACTGGAGGTAAACGGAAGCTACCGTGGCAAAGGAGTCTTCAACGTGTACACCACCAAACCAGCCGGCTGGGTAGATGTGGCGGTGAAACGCTCCTTCCTGAAAGAACAACTGGAAGTGAACCTGGCTTTGACCGATATTTTCAGGACCCAGGTAATGAAAGGCACCTCAACCGTGAATGGAAGCTCCAACATGATTGACATGTACCACCACGGACAAAGCGTACGCCTGAACCTGCGCTACCGCTTCAACAAAGGCGAAAAATTTGAGATGAAGCGTCGTAACGGCAGTTTAGATGAGGTGAACCGGGCCAGCGGAAATTAATCTTCTTGTCCCCTACATTCCCGGGCTTACGATAATTTTCTTAAATTGGGTCCCTAATCCCTGATCAGGAGCCACGAAAAGATCTTCGTGGCTCCTGATCATATTTTAAAACCTTAATAATTGACTGTGAGCGTATCTAAAAAGCTTCTCTTATTGGCTGTGTTATCAGCTTCCTTTGCCGCCTGCAATAAAGATAAGGCAACCACTCCTACCACGGCCACTAAAACCGAGGCCACTACCGCCCCTGAAAGTACCGCCGCCGCTGATGAAGAAACCACCGAGGCTGCTCCTGAAGTACCCGAGATTGTTTTCGTGAACTCTGATTCGCTTTTGAGCCGCTACCAGTACTTCAAAGACGTAAAAGCCCGTCTGGAAGCCAAAGGAAAAAGAATGGAGACGGACCTGCGTACCAAAGCCACCGGTTTCCAGAGAGAAGTGGAGCAATACAGACAAGCCGGTGCGGGCATGACCCAGGAGCAACGAGCCGCCACGGAACAACGCCTGGCCCAGAAAGAGCAGCAACTAGCCGCCCAGCAACAGAGCTCTGGTCAGCAGTTAGCCAAAGACGAGAACGATGAGATGAAAAAGATCTACGAAAGAGTAGAGGCCCATCTCAAGAAAGTAAGCAAGGAGAAAGGCTATAAAATGGTCCTGACCTACACCCGCGGTAACAGCGCCATCCTGTACGGAGACGCTACCCTGGACATCACCGAAGATGCCGTAAAAGGCTTGAACGAGGAATACAAAGCAAACAAACCCGCTGCTAAGAAGTAATTTCTTTTTGAGATAATTTGAAAGCCTGACTTACGTCAGGCTTTTTTTGTGGCCTTTTTAGAAAAACACCTCAAAAAACCCTACGTCTGATCCCTGAAAGCCTAGAACCCGTCTCGCGTGCATAAAGCGGGTGCTTGCTGCTCTCCACCACCTGGGCTCCATAAATGCCTGTGTGCCCTGAAAACAAGTACGCCACTACACACGCCAGCCCCACGTAAATGCCGCAGCCAGTGCCAAACAATTCCATGCCCATGAGCGTGCAGGCCAATGGAGTATTGGCGGCAGCCGCAAAAACGGCCACAAAACCCATGGCAGCCAATAGTTCTAGCGGCAACGGAAGCCAGGGGAACAGCGCATTTCCCAAAGTAGCACCTATGAAAAACAAGGGTGTCACCTCTCCCCCTTTGAACCCACAGCCCAAGGTAAGAACAGTTAAAGCGAGTTTAAGTAAAAAGTCATAGGACGGCAATTGCTCAGAAAAAGAGGCCACAATGGTAGGAATGCCCAACCCGATGTACTTGGTGGTTCCCAATCCCCAGATGATCATAGCCAAGACTGCTCCGCCCACCAATGGCCGCAAAGGGGCGTACCCAATGCTCTTTTTGAAGGTGTTACCAATCCAATGGGAAGCCCAGGAAAACAGCCGGGCAGCCATCCCGAAACAAATACCAGCCAACAAGGTGGCCCCCATAGTCCAAACCGATAGCGATGGCACCTCTACCACCGGATACAAAGTATGACCCACGCCCCAGGCGGTAGTCACAGTATGCGCTATCAAAGCCGCAAGAAAAGAAGGAATTAAGGCATTGTAGCGCATGTGCCCCAGCAGGAATACCTCCAAGGCAAATACCGCTCCGGCCAAGGGCGTCCCGAAGACCGAGGCGAATCCCGCACTTACCCCGCAGATCAGAATGATCTTCCGGTCACGGGGTCGTAATTTGAAGAAAGGCGGTAATTGATCGGCGAGGGCCCCGCTCATTTGTACCGCGGTTCCTTCGCGTCCGGCCGAGCCTCCTACCAAATGGGTAATTAAGGTGGCCCCAAGTACCAGGGGTGCCATCACCAAAGGAATTCTTTTACAAGAAGGCATTTGAATGCTTTGCAACAACAGGTTATTGCCTCCTTCGGCTTCTCTGCCCCATTGGTGATAAGCCCACCCAATCAGGAAACCTCCTAAGGGTAAAAATGCAATGATCCAGGGATGGGTTTCGCGGTACAGGGTGGCTTTATCCAACCACGTGAGAAACAAAGCCGAGGCGCTGCCTGCCATTAGGCCCACCAGAAAAGCCAATCCTAACCAACGGAATAGGTACTTCAGGTTCAGGAGAAAATCCAGCGGAAAAGAACTTTTAGAAAAAAGAGCCCCAGTGAAGAGTTTCTTGTTGAACAGGGTCATGCTGGTTCTGTAGGTAATTCGTAAAAAAGCAATGTTTTCTTTGGCCCATGAAAGACCTAAGAAAACATTGCCGAAGGTTAAAAGAATAAAATAGGAACTGGAATGGGTCTCCTATTCATAGCGGAGTGACTCAATGGGATCAAGTTTAGAGGCTTTGTAGGCGGGATAGTAGCCCGAAACCAGCCCTACGGTTATACAGATGAGCATACCCACGATCATCCATAGCCAAGGAACAAAGAACTCCCCTTTCCCGATGAGCATGGCAATGCCGTTGCCCATCAAGATACCCAATAAAATACCCACTATTCCACCCAGAACGCAAATCACAATAGCCTCAATCAGGAACTGCAACCTGATCTGCTTGATGGTGGCCCCCAAGGCCTTTCTGATCCCTATCTCCCGGGTACGTTCGGTTACGCTTACCATCATGATGTTCATCAACCCGATGGAGGCGCCCAGTAGGGTGATAAAGCCTACCAGAAAACCACCCGTTTTAAGGTAACCGGTGATGTTGTTTAACTCTTGTTCCACTGAATCGCTGCGGGTAATCTTAAAGGAATCTTCCTGTCCTAACTGGTCTTGCCGCACTTTACGCATAATGCCGGTTGCCTCCTCCATGGCAAAGGCCAGGCTGGACTCATTCAGGATGGCGGACTTAATCTCAAAGGTCAAAGGATTTGGCGTAGGAATTTGGGTGGCTGTTTCCAGCGGGATGATGATGCGGCGGTTACTTCCGCCTCCGCCTAAACCACCGCCCGTACTTTTGATCTTCCCTATGACTTTGAACCTGCGGCCCATCAGGATCATGCTTTTGCCTTCGGGGCTTTGTTTCGGGAAAAGCTTTTCAGCCACTTCATCGCCAATGATAGCCACCGGTGCCCCACTTTCAATCTCCAGGTTGGAGAAAGGACGGCCAAGTTCCAGGTCATAGTTCTCGTTCACCAGGTAATTCTCATCGCCGCCAATCAAACCCATGTTGGGGTTGGTCTTGATACTGCCTGCTTTCACAGAAACGTTTCCGCTGACCCAGGTAGACAAACTCACCCGGGCTTTGTCGGCCATAAGCTCTTTGTACTGGCGGGCCTGGAACTCTGTGATGTTGGGGTACACCTTGTTTTGCCGACCACCCTGCATGCCGCCGCCCTCCCATTTCTTCTCAATGTCAAAGGAATTAGCCCCTAACGAAGAAAATGTGCTGGAAACGGAATACTTGATGCCCTCAATTGCCGTTAGAATACCTACCAAAGACATAATCCCGATGGAGATGATAAGGGCCGTGAGCACCGTACGGAGCAAATTGCCCTTGATAGAGCGGAAACCTTCCTTTGTGTTTTCTAAAAGATCCATGTTATCTCTGAAGCCTGTACCGGTACCCTATATGTGTCGTACAAGTGAGCTCTTTCTTACTTTTATAAAAGTAATGGTTTTCCTGTTTATTGCCCGTTTTTCTTAAATTCGTTCCAAACCCATTCCTGATGAAGAATTTGCCCCGGATTTTATTTCTTCTGCTGGTCTTGCAGTTGGTGTCTACGGCCAGTTGGGCCTCTTACCTGCTCCTGCCTATGGATGAAACCCAGAAAAACCACCTGAAAGCCTACGGGTTGGCATATTGGGCCCTCCAACGGCAGGTGGAGGTAGAATGGCTGTTGAATTACAAGGGCGGCGCTTTTGCCATGAAACAGGCAAACCCTATTGAAAACGAATTGGTGGTACGCGGCATCACCTACCAGGCCATCTCTGATGCGCAGTACAGCCAGATCCTAAGCCAAATCGCGGCCCCTGAATCTAACATGGACGTGATGAAACTGGAGAAGGCGCCCAAAATTGCGGTGTATTCCCCTAAGTCAAAACAGCCCTGGGACGATGCCGTGACCTTGGTGCTCACCTACGCCGAGATTCCCTACGACATTGTCTATGACCCTGAAATCCTGGAAGACAAACTGCCGAAATACGATTGGCTGCACCTGCACCACGAAGACTTTACCGGACAGCACGGAAAATTCTATACGGCCTTCCGGAACGCCCCGTGGTACATAGAGCAGAAACGCGAGGCAGAAGCCACCGCTAAGCGCTTCGGGTATGCGAAGGTACCCCAACTGAAAAGCGCCGTGGCCCAACGCGTAAGAGACTTCTGCGCCGGCGGAGGCTTTATGTTTGCCATGTGTTCGGCCACTGACACCTATGACATTGCCCTGGCGGCTGTGGGCCTGGACATCACCGAGAGCATGTTTGACGGCGATGCCTCAGATCCTCAAGCCCAACAGAAGCTGAACTTCGGGAACACCTTTGCCTTCAAGGACTTCACCCTCATCAGAGACCCTTACCACCCCGAGTTTTCCAACATTGACAACTCGCAACTAGAGCGCGGCCTGCGGGAGAACAATGACTTCTTTCAGCTCTTCACGTATTCGGCCAAGTGGGACCCCATTCCTACCATGCTTACCCAGAACCACGTCAAAACCATCAAAGGCTTTATGGGCCTGACTACCGGTTTTAAGAAAAAATTGATCAAGTCTGAGGTGGTGGTGATGGGCGAAACCAAGTCCATTGACGAAGCCCGTTACATTCACGGAACCTTCGGGAAGGGAACCTGGACTTTCTACGGAGGCCATGACCCCGAGGACTACCAGCACTTCGTGGAGGAGGAACCCACCGATCTGTCTCTCTACCCCAACTCTCCCGGATATCGGTTGATCTTAAATAACATCCTGTTTCCAGCCGCTAAGAAGAAGAAACAGAAAACGTGATTCATTGCTGATTGTTTTTTTGTTGGTTTTAGGTGGTTTTACCATCAAATTTAAATAAATAAAGCCTGATGCCGTTTTGGGACTATTTACAAAAATAGTCCCAAAACGGCATCAGGCTTTTAGGTTAGACCCATCAGCAATTAACAATGAACAATCAATGTATCCGGTCTGGGCGGTGCTCCAGTTTGGCGATGATTTCAGCTTCAATCTGCAGTAGTTCCTGGAGGCGAGCATCCACCACTTCTTTGGGCATGTATTCTTTAGCCAGTTTCACGAAGCTCACGTAATGGCTAGCCTCTGAAACCATGAGTTCGTAGTAAAACTTCTGCAGGCCTTCGTCTTGAAGGTTTTTCCAGAGTAGCTTGAAACGCTCGCAGGACCGGGCTTCAATCAAGGCATTAACCAGTAAATGGTCCATCAATTGGCGCTCGCGCCTGTCGCCTTTCCGGATGTGTTTGCTCAGCTGTACCACGTATTCATCCGGCCGGTTACGGCCCAGTTCAAAACCCCGCTTCTTCAGCTCGTCCAGCACCCGTTCAAAGTGACTCCACTCCTCAGCCACCAAAGCGGTCATTTCCTCCACCAATTTGGTTTTATCGGGATACTTGACAATGAGCGAAATGCCCGAGGTGGCGGCTTTCTGCTCGCAATAAGCGTGGTCTACCAGAATGTCCTGAATGTTCATTTCCGCGATGTTCACCCAGCGGGGATCAGTGGGAAGCTGCAGTTTTAAGATCGATTTTGCCACGAGAGGTTATATTCAAAAGTTCGTTTGATGGATGGACCGAAGTCCAAAATGCAAAAGCTGTTTTCAAGGTGCTTTCGATAAAACACATAGAAAACAGCTTTCTGCAAAAGTAAGGTGCAGGGTCTAGCTATCCATTACTTTAGTTGCCCTTATTTAATCATAGAAATTCCAATGCAACCCGAAAATGAAGCTGAACGGATTGGCCACGTAGTACGGAGTAGCGAAGTAGCCCTGTTCCCAGCTTCTGACCACTGTGTTCACATTGCTGGCCTTCAGGAACAGGTTAACGGTTTTAATGTCGGTGTTCAGGAAGACGTCTAAGGTAGGGTACCTTGTTACCAGGAAGTTGTTCTGTAAGTGGAACTGCTGGGTGACGGGCATGTAGCCATCTGCGTAGTAGGAAGAGTGCCAGTTTACTTCCAGGCCGGTCTGTACGTAAATGGCGTTCTTGAACATTGGCCCTTGTACATAGGCTTTGGAATTCACGTACCACTCAGGCATCCTGATCACGTTTTCGCCGGTGACCTTGTTGTAATAGACGGTGTTGTCAAAAACAAAGGACTTCACGTTCAATTTGTACCGAAGACTCGCTTGCACCAGGTTGGTATTACCTGCCACTTGCGCCGGAGTAGCCCACTCAGAGTCATCGTTGTTTACGGAGTCCTGGTAATACACGTAATTGCGCAGGTTGGTGAACTGCAACTGGCCGTTCAGGTAGTGGTTTTTGTAACCTGCCTCCAAAGTAGCTGCCGTTTGATTAGCCTGGATGTTCTCAAAATCCCGGTACCACTCAAAATGATTGCTGATAAAAACCCGCTGCAACAGCGTAGGTGAATACGAGGACCGGGTCTGCCGTAGGGAAAGGTACCTGTACCGTGCCTGGGCATTAATGCGGTAATCACCTCCGCCAACCTGAAACTCGGCATCAGTGGTGACGTAGATGTCGTTCTTGAGCCGGAACTGGGCCTCGCCTCCTATGAAGTTGTCGGCGATGGTTCTTTTCTGGCGTTGTACATAATACACCAACGTATCTTCCTGCCCTACACGTCTTACCCGGTTCACACCTTCAGCGGTTACTTCATACGATCCATCCCTCCTTTTGGCATAGGCACGGTACACGAACAACTTGCCGCTGCCCATCACTCCAAACGTATTCTCCACTTGCTTGAAGTAGGAGTCATCATAGGTGCGGGTGTTGTCCAGGCGCGCGCGCGGGTAAAACTTCAGGGTCTGTTGCTCTTCGTTTCCTCCGTCTGCACTTTCATAGGGTAATTGCTGGTCTGAGTAGGAATTGGTTTGGCTGTTCACATCAACGGTGTGGTACAACTGCAGCCCTGGGCCCAGCAATTTGTACCATTGGGTGGCATGGAAATTATGGCGCTTTTCCTCAGAGGAAGCTCTTTGTAACCAAACGGCTTCGTCTTTGTAGTCAAAAAGGCTGTCAATTAGATCATCGCCCTCGGGCTGGATGCCTCCCAACTCAATTTGCTCATGACTGGTCTGGCTGTAATTAGCCATGATCCGGTACCTATTGTTTTTGCTGTAGTAATGGGTAAACGCCTGTAATCCGTAGTGGCTCACAAACGCGTCACGACCAGCGCCTATACTTCCTATCTGGCGCTCAGCTCCCACCCGTTCGTACCCGATGCCCACGTTCCAGTTGGCCGAAACATTGCGGGTATGCTTAGCCCTGAAAATCTGCTCGCCCAGACTTCCCTGGGTGAAGTTCAGGAACGTGTAGGGCGACTTGGTGTCATAGTAAGGAATAGTTGAGGGATTCACCGCATAGGGATCAAAGGCGTTTCTACCTAACCGGTTCCCTAACTGCGTGGGCATGCGCCAGAACAGCGGTTGGGAGGCCGTGCCTACGTTGCCCAGGTTCTGCTGCAAGGTGGTGTCATAGTACCAGTACCGAAAGTTGGGGAGCCGGGTTAGGGAGGTGTCTATACGCGAGGGAGTGAGATTTCCTTTGAAGATATCTGCCTCATAAAGCACAAGGGTAGTAGCCGAGCCATAGATGGCTTTGGTGGAATCGTTCAGGATCTGGGCATGCGCCTGGGGGAAAGTACCCAGCCACACCAAAATAGCCGCAGCTAAAAGTTTCTTATAAGTCACGTCCAAAATTAAGAATTTAAATCTGAACCCTTTGAAGGTACCCACCCTCTAATGGTTTCATCAAAGGAAGGTTCCTGCGGGGCAAAAGCATTGGCAATAGGCAAGTAGAAAAGAGGCAGTTTTCCCCAAAGGAGCCTTAAAGCCGGTTCCTGCCATTTTACGGCATCTTTCTGCGTCATCAGGATACTTACACTGGGGTCCTGCAAACCGAAATAAAAAACCACCACTTCCTCTACCCGCTCCCTGGTCACCGCCGCATGATCTGGCCAGTCAAAATGCCGCACCAACTCAAAGCCCTCGTTTTGCAGGTGGCTTACTAAAGGCTGGGCGTTGGCGATGCCGGTCACCAGAATCAGTTTGTTTCCTAACGTTTTTGCGGGTCCAACCGGTACAGCGGCTGCGTAGACAATTTGCGAGAAGAAAACAGGGGTGTTAGGAGAAGTATACCGCTGCACCTGGTTTTTAATAGTTTGTTGTTGGTCTGCTGAAAGGAGATTCGGGCACTTGGTGATGACTACCGCCTGGGCCCGTCTGGCTCCGCTCCTGGGCTCCCGCAAAAGGCCCATGGGCAAAAGGTGATCCTGGGTAAACAAGCGGTTATAATCAGAAAGCAGCAGGTACCGTGACGCTTTCACCGCTTGGTGCTGAAAGGCATCGTCTAATAAGATCACTTCCAAATCAGGTAAAAGTTGAAGCAACCGCTGAATGCCCGCTGCTCTTTTCTCACATACCGCTACCCGTACCTGGGGCAGGCTTTGGGTGTATTGAAAGGGTTCATCGCCCAGGGTGGCGGCGGAGGCGTGTTCATCGGCTAAGACAAAGCCTTTGGTAGTCCTTTTATACCCTCGGCTCAACACCGCTACCTTGTGGGACTGAAGGAGGCGCGCCAAATACTCAACCTGCGGAGTTTTGCCGGTTCCGCCCACACTCAGGTTTCCAACGCAGATTACCGGAATGGGCGCCTTATAGACCTGGAATACCTCTAGATCGTATAAGCGGTTCCGTAGACGCATAATACCCCCGTACAGCAGCGCGAAAGGATACAGCAGATAACGGAGGGCAGGCAGCTTAGCAGGCATAAGCTGCAAAAGTACACGAATTTTAACTTTCTTTGCCGTCAACGGCTTTAAACCTATCGCATGACCAAGATTAAAGAAGTGGTAAAGGTGCTGGAACGGTATGCCCCTCCCGCCTACCAGGAATCATATGACAATGCTTTGTTGCAGGTAGGAGATCCCAACACCACGGTTACCCGTGTGCTCGTCACCCTTGATTGTACCCTGGAAGTGGTGGAGGAAGCAATTGAGCGAGGTTGTAACCTGATTGTAGCCCACCACCCGGTTATCTTCAAACCGCTGAAAAGCCTTACCGGCAAAACACCGGTAGAGCGCATTTTGCTAAAAGCCCTTCAAAACGAAGTGGCAATTTTCGCTTGTCACACCAATCTGGACCATGTTCACAATGGCGTCAATGCCAAACTGTGCGAGAAACTTGAAATAAAGAACCCCAAAGTACTGGCACCCAAAACCCAGCTGCTCACTAAACTGGAAACCTACGTTCCGCTGGAGGACACGGAGAAAGTGCTGGCGGCTTTGCACCAGGCCGGGGCTGGGCAGATTGGGGATTACTCTGACTGCAGTTTCCGGATCACGGGTACTGGACGGTTCACGCCATCAGCCCAAGCCAATCCGCACATCGGGGAACCCTGCAAAACCGAGGAAACCATCGAGAATAAGATTGAAGTCATTTTCCCCACGTTCAAACAAAACCAGATCATGCGGGCCCTGCTGCAGGCGCATCCGTATGAAGAAGTGGCCCACTACTTGGTGGCGCTGCAAAACGAAGACCAGGAAGTGGGCGCCGGAATGGTGGGTGAGTTGGAGGAAGCCCTTTCTCCCGAAACTTTTGTAAAGCACGTAAAGGAAAAACTCCAGATTGAAACCTTCCGGCATACGGCCTGGCCCCAGAAACCCATCAAACGGGTGGCGGTCTGTGGAGGGGCTGGCAGTTTCCTGACCCGGCATGCCAAAGCCGCCAACGCGGACGTATTCATCACCGCCGATTTAAAGTACCACGAGTTTTTTGAGGCCACCGAGCAATTCACCTTAGTGGATGTGGGTCACTATGAAAGCGAAGTTTATACGAAGGAGCTTTTTTATGATATACTTACAAAATCTTTTCCTAATTTTGCAGTTGATTTGTCAAATACCCCTACAAATCCCGTAAGACACAGCTAAATTATACATGGAAAGTACTGTAGCAAGTAAGTTAGATGCACTTCTAAGACTTCAGAGCTTAGATTCTCAATTGGACAAGATTCTACAAATTAGAGGCGACCTTCCGGAAGAGGTTCGTGACCTGGAAGATGAGATTGCCGGCTACCAAGTACGCGTAAGCAAATTTGATGATGAGATCGCGGAACTGCAGCAATCCATTGCTAACCGCAAACAAGGCATCAAGGACGCTGAGAAACTGATCAAGAAATACGAAGAGCAACAGGAGAATGTGCGCAACAACCGCGAGTTTGACGCCATCACCAAAGAAGTTGAGCTTCAGAAACTGGAAATCCAGATCAACGAGAAAAAAATCCGCGAGGCTAATTTCCAGATAGAGCAAAAGAACCTGGAGATCCAGGAAACCAAAAACCGTCTGGAAGAGCGCCAGAAAGACTTGAACACTAAGAATGCAGAATTGCAGGTGATGGTGAACGAGAGCGAGGAAGATGAGCGCAAACTGAACGACGAGAAAGAAGAGGCGATGAAACACATTGAAGAGCGCCTTCTTTTCGCTTACAACCGTATCCGCAAGAACGTACGTAACGGCCTGGCCGTGGTAACCGTGAAGCGCGATGCCTGCGGCGGATGCTTCAACACCGTTCCTCCGCAACGTCAGTCAGACATTGCCGCCCATAAAAAAATCACCGTTTGTGAGCACTGTGGCCGCATTTTGGCAGACGTGGAGCAAAAAGCAATCGTATAAACAAACAACCGTTTATATAGTGAGAAGGATGGTGTGACTACCATCCTTTTTTTATGCTCTTTTTCCTGATTGGGCCCGAAAACCCCAATTTACTTTTGCCTGTTTCAGGGTTCTTTTGCTAAACCAAGCCAAAAGCCAAAGAGTTATCCCTTCTGATTTAACCCGTTTCCTCGCTTGAAGGATACCGAATCTCTTTATCTTTGTCGCTCGGTATTATCCAATTTATTTCATGCCATCTGTAACCCTGCTTCTTTCCCAATTGCCTTTTCCTGTCTCGGTATGGAAGCAGAAAGCTTTGGCTTGGGCGGCAGAAAGGAACGAACTAGTGGCCTACTATGAACCGAACCAGATTTCTTATCGGCATGGGGCTTTCGTTAACATGCTGGGAGTTCGCCGGCACAAAAGCGAGGAAGACGTAACTTCCTGGAAAAAACTTCAGAAACGCCTCCAGGAAGAAGGGAGTTTTCCCCTGCTCGGTTTCCTGACGTATGACCTGAAAAATGGGATTGAAGACCTGCAAAGCTACCACCCTGATTTCGTAGGTTTTCCAGAAATGTACTTTTTCCGACCCGAAGTTTGGCTTGTCTGGACGGAAGATACCGTAACCATCCACTCCCAATCAGAGGATCCTGCAGACATTGCTGGGGTAATTCAAGCTACTCCGTTTTCGGGCCACTTTTCAGAAAAGAGGGTGGAAACCCAGCCCCGTATTACCCAAGAGGAATACTTGCAAACGGTAGAGCAACTTCGCCAACATATTCTGGAGGGTGATGTGTACGAAGTGAATTACTGCCAGGAGTTTTATGCCGAAAATGCCAGATTATACCCGCTTCCGCTCTTCTGGAAATTGAACCAAGCCTCCCCTACCCCATTTGCAGGATTTCTTAAAGTAGAAGACCATTTTTTGCTGTGTGCCAGCCCCGAAAGGTTCTTAAAAAAGAAAGACAATCTACTTATTTCTCAACCCATCAAAGGCACCATCAGACGCGGAGCTACTCCAGAAGAGGATGAACGCAAACGGGACCTTTTAGCGTCCAGCGAGAAAGAGCAGGCCGAAAACATGATGATCGTGGACCTGGTGCGCAATGACCTAAACAGAGTGGCCATTACCGGCACGGTGCAGGTCGAAGAACTTTTCGGTCTGTACGGGTTCCGGTATGTCTGGCAGATGATCTCCACGGTTATTGGGCAAGTATCTGATTCAATAAGTTCGGTTGAGGTTCTAAAAGCAACCTTTCCCATGGGCAGCATGACGGGTGCACCCAAGATCAGGGCCTTGGAACTGATTGAGAAGTATGAAAAAACCAAAAGGGGCCTTTACTCCGGTTCTTTCGGGTACTTTCTACCCAATGGTGACTTCGATTTTAACGTGGTTATCCGCAGTCTCCAATACAACGCACAAACGGGATACCTTTCCTTTGAAGTAGGCAGCGCCATCACCTATGACTCAGATCCGGAGCAGGAATACCAGGAATGCCTGTTGAAAGCGGCAGCCATCACCAAGGTTTTGCAGAATATTGGCGGGTAATTCCTACCCTTCCTCCTTTATTCCATCAGTTGAGTTATCAGCTTCTTTTCAAAAAAAGAGGGCTAAAACGATGGACCTTAACCATAAAAAACCATCTGCCATTCTGTCACAAACGCGCAAATTTGCTTACCTTTGTGTTTTAATTTGCCCTTTATGCACGCACCCATTCTGGACTTAGACTTCATTGACAACCGCACGCCGGAGCAAGCTGCTGCGTGTGATACCAAAGTTACGACTGATTCAAACACTGGTCGCCAGCGTAAACTTTATATTGAGAGCTACGGCTGCCAGATGAATTTCTCTGATAGCGAGATCGTTTCGTCTATCCTGTTTGAAGCCGGATTTGACACCACCTCAGAAGTGACCAACGCTGACCTGGTATTGTTGAACACCTGCTCCATTAGGGAGAAGGCGGAACAAACCGTGCGTCATCGGTTAACCCAGTTGCAGCACCTGAAGAAAAAGAAACCTGGCTTGGTAGTAGGTGTATTGGGCTGCATGGCCGAACGTCTGAAGAAGAACCTGCTGGAAGAAGAGAAAATGGTGGATCTGGTAGTGGGCCCAGACGCTTACCGTGATCTGCCTTCCCTCATCAATGAAGTAGACGGCGGCCAGAAAGCCGTAAACGTGCTGCTCTCCCGCGAAGAAACCTATGCTGATATTAACCCTATTCGGTTAAACAATAATGGGGTAAGTGCCTTCGTGTCCATCATGCGGGGTTGTGACAACATGTGTTCTTTCTGCGTGGTGCCCTTCACCCGGGGCCGTGAGCGCAGCCGTGATGCTCACTCTATCGTGCGAGAAGCCCAGGAACTGGTAGCCCAAGGCTACAAAGAAGTGACGTTGCTTGGCCAAAACGTAGATTCCTACAAGTGGGCCTCAGAAGATGGAATAGAAAGAGTAAACTTTGCCCAACTCCTGGAAAAGGTGGCTTTGATAAGTCCGGAGCTGCGCGTAAGGTTCTCCACCTCTCATCCTAAAGACATCACGGATGATGTATTGTACACCATGAAAAAGTACGACAACATCTGCAAATACATCCACTTGCCGGCCCAGAGCGGCAACTCGCGCGTGCTGGACCTTATGAACCGCACCTATGACCGTGCCTGGTACATGGAGCGCGTAGACGCCATCCGCCGTATTTTGGGCGTGGAATGCGGAATCTCCACCGACATGATCGCCGGTTTCTGCACCGAGACTGAGGAAGAGCACCAGGACACGTTGTCGCTTATTGATTACGTGCAGTATGACTACGCCTATATGTTCTTCTACTCTGAGCGCCCCGGCACGTTGGCGGCTCGCAAACTAAAGGACGATGTTCCCCTTGAAACGAAGAAGCGTCGCCTTCAGGAAATCATTGACAAGCAGCGTCACTACTCCCTTGAGAGGAACAAACTGGATGTAGGCAAAGTATCTAAGGTCTTGGTAGAAAACTTCTCCAAGCGCTCAGATGACATGCTCAGCGGGCGCAACGATCAGAACAAAGTGGTCATCTTCCCCAAGATGAACTTCAAGAAAGGCGACTATGTAGACGTGCTCATCACAGACTGCTCCGTAGGCACCTTGTTCGGGGAACCCATTTTATAATGTGCTAATTACTAAATTATTAATGTGCCATTCCTCAACCTGAATAGCACATGAGCACATTCAACCATTAGCACATTAACGAATGCGTGATATTGAAATACAATCGGTGAAGCAGCGGTTCGGCATCATCGGGAACTCACCTTTGCTGAACTATGCCATCCAGGTGGCCGTGCAAGTGGCTCCTACCGATATGACCGTTCTCATCACCGGCGAAAGCGGGAGCGGGAAGGAATCATTCTCTAAGATTATTCACCACCTGAGCCCTCGCAAACACGGACAGTTCATCGCTATCAACTGCGGCGCTATTCCTGAGGGAACGATCGACTCAGAGTTGTTCGGGCACGAAAAAGGCTCTTTTACCGGGGCGGCCGAAGCCCGCAAAGGTTATTTTGAGGTCACCAACGGCGGTACCATCTTTTTGGACGAGATTGGCGAAATGCCCCTCGGAACGCAAGCCCGTTTGCTGCGCGTGCTAGAAAACGGCGAATTCATCAAAGTAGGTTCTTCTAAGGTACAGAAAACCGATGTGCGGGTAGTGGCCGCCACCAATGTGAACCTGATGCAGGCGGTAGAACGCGGGCAGTTCCGCGAAGACCTATATTACCGGCTTAACACGGTTCCTATCAGTGTGCCCCCCTTGCGGGAACGCGGCGAGGATACCCACCTTTTATTCAGAAAGTTCGCCAGTGATTTCGCTGAAAGGTACCACGTGAAGCCCATTACCCTTCAGCCAGAAGCAGTGCAGGAGTTACTTAGGTACCGGTTTCCAGGAAACATCCGGCAGCTGAAGAACATTGTGGAGCAGATCTCGGTGTTGGAATACGAGCGGGAAATTAATGGGGCTACTCTGCGGAAGTACCTGCCGCACGAACAGCAGAACCAGCTACCTGCCCTGTTCCACCCGAACTCCCAAACTGACGGGGCCAACGGGATCTCTGAACGCGACCTGCTGTACAAAGTCCTCTTCGACATGCGCAAAGACATGAACGACCTGAAACAGGTGGTTTTCGATTTGTTGTCGCACCAGCAGGAAGACGCGGAACTTCTCAAGGCTAACCGACATTTGTTTGAGGAAATGCGTCCCATTGAGCAACCCGTTTACCGCAGCCCAGAACGCCGCGATGGCTACATGCTCACCGTAGACGAACCCGAAGAATACGAGGACAAAGTGGAGGACATTTCCCATGAAACCGAGGAAGAAAGTCTTTCTTTGGAGCACAAGGAAAAGGAAATGATCCTTAAAGCGTTAAAGAAGCATGGGAACAAACGGAAATATGCCGCCAAAGACCTGGGTATCTCTGAACGCACGCTTTACCGCAAACTAAAACAATACGACCTTGAAGACCTGTAAACCCTTAACGTACCTGCTCCTACTCTGCCTTCCGCTGTTTTTGGGCGGTTGTTACTCTTTCTCAGGCGTGAACCTTTCCCCCGATGTAAAGACTATTTCCATCACCAACTTCAGCAACGCTTCGGGCCAGGGACCATCTAACTTGCAGCAGTTTGTCACCGAAGACTTCAAGGACTACTTTCAACGTAATACCACGCTGCGCATACTCCCCCAAGCCGGTGATTTGCAGTTACAGGGCCAGATTATGAGCTACTCGTTTAGCCCCGCGGCTATTCAACGTACTACTACCCCAGCAGGAGGTAACATAGGGCTGGACCAGGCCGGAGCTAATCGGCTTACCATTGTCATTCAGATCAACTACACAGATACCAAGAATCCCACAAACAACTTTGACCAAAGTTTCTCGGGCTTCGCAGACTTTCCTCCTTCCCTGGATATCAACCAGATAAGCCAGGCGCAGATCAGGCAAATTACAGAACGCATTATTTACAGCGTTTTTACCAAAACGGTAGCGAATTGGTAAGTATCTTTGCAGAACTAAAAGGCACTGAAAACAAACTTTTCAGTGCCTTTCTCCTGTATTTCCCTAATAACTAGTAATTTGATTAACCTTGGGTAACCCAAGGTAATTGGTGTTCCATGAACAAAGCGGCATTCTTAAATATTGTACGGCAGGTTGCCCCCATCCAGGACCAGGAAGTTGACGACCTGGAACGCTTGGTGGTGTCTTTCCCGTACTGCCAGACTGCCCATGTTCTCCTGGCAAAAGCCGCCTATGACCGAGGCAGCATGCTCTCCACTCAAAAGCTGAGAAGAGCCGCCGCCCATGTATCAAACCGGCAGTTACTTAAACAATTGGTGTATGCCACCCCTGCGGTAGAGGAAATGCCTGCGCTTGTAGAGGAAGAACAAGAGGTTGAACCTACCGTTTTAGAGTCTTTTTCCGAAAACGAGCCCGAAAATGAAGTCTATGAGGTAGTCCCTGAAGAAGAACAGGTTTCAACTCATTTGGATGAATCTCTTGCCTCAACTGCTGAGGATTTCCATTCTTCTACAGACGAACCCGAAGAATCTTTTGAACCGGATGGAATTGATCTAGAAGAAACCGACTTAGAGGAACAAGATTCTTCTTCTGTAGAGGTTCCTACTTTAGAAGAGGAAGAAAACCCTGTTTTTTCAGAAATCACCTCTGAAGAGCCTCCTGTTGATTTCCAAATTCCATTTGGGGAAGAAATAAAATCATTAGAAGACACCCTCGTAAGAGAAGAAGCCTCTGAAGAAACACCGATAGGTTCTCATGAAGTACCCGTTTCTTTTGTGGAAGAAGAAACCGAGGAATCTCAGGGAGAGCTAGAGGAACCAGAGACGGAAGTTATCCTTTCTGAGGAAGAAGACAACTTGGATGAGCTGCTGGAACTGATCCAGATTAGTAGCCTTTCCTCCTTCAGTGCCCCCATCCCTAGCGTAAGCCTTTCCCACGAGGAGATTATGGCGGAGCTAACCTCGGTTAGCGAGATTGAAGACCTTGAGGAACCTGCCATCGATTTTGAGAAGGTGGCAGAGCGGTTATCTGCTCAAGTCGAAGACCAAGAAACTTCTCCCCAAATGGAGGAAGAGGGCTTGAGTGCGTACCTGGAGATCGCCAAGCTTGATTCCTTGTATGACACCTCGGGTTACGAATTCCCAACCCTTAAGCTTCCTGAGGTAGTGCAGGGAACCTCTTCATCAGACGAGGCCGCGCAGGATCCGTACCTTTCCATCTTCACCCAGAACAACCTAGCCTACTGGATGGGATCAAGCCGTTTGGGCGAAAGCATTCAGCTGAAAGACGACCTCACCACCACTACCCCCTTCTTTTTCCAGCCCGAGCTTATCATTGAGCACGTAAAGGAGAAAAATGCCCCAGTGGTGGCACCTGAAGTAAGTTCGGCGGCTAAGCTGGACATGCAGTTGGATATCATAAACCAGTTTTTAAAGACTACGCCCAAGCGCAAAACCTTGGCCAACGCCCAACTCAACAACGAGCCCCAGGAAGATCTATCGGCGAAGAGTTCTAAGATTAAGAAAACCCTTGTGTCTGAAAACCTTGCCCTCATCTTCATTAAACAGGGAAAAGGCAAAAAAGCCATCAAAATTTATGAACAACTTATAGTGAAGTTTCCCGAAAAAAAGAGTTACTTTGCTGAACAAATTGATAAATTAAGAAACGAATAGTCCAATTATGTACATTGCTCTGATCAGCGTTATTATTTTCCTGTGCGTGCTGTTGGTGTTGGTGGTATTATCCCAGAACTCCAAAGGCGGCGGATTGTCCAGCCAATTTGGGGGCGGTGGCACCAGCCAGTTAATGGGCGTTAAACGTACCGGTGACCTTCTTGAAAAGCTAACCTGGGGTTTCGCGATCGGAATCATTGTCTTAACCCTGGCTTCCCATACCATTGTCAACAACGGTTCTGGTGCAGATAACCGTACCATCAACGAGCAACGCGCTGGGCAGGCTGCTCCGGCCCCCGCCCCAGCAGCACCGGCTATCCCACAGCAGAATGCGACGCCGGGTGCTACTACTCCGGCTCCTGCTACAACACCTGCTACCGGCGACTCAGCAAATCAGTAACAAAGCCGATACTGACAACCCTTTATTGGAGCCCGACCCTTCACTGGTTCGGGCTCTTTCTTTTACCAGGTGTTTTATGGGTGTTTTCCTTAAAACAACCTGGAAGCAGAACCTTGGCAGGTTCAAACCTGACAAAATTTTAGCTTTGGCAACTGACGTTGTCAGTCCCACTCCTGTTCTGACCGCTCAAAAACTGACAAAATGTGCCAAGTTTGGCAGAAAAGTGGAGTTGGCACAGGAATCGCTATTAGGCATTGCGTCACCGGCCCAGAACTGCCGGGCATATTCGTTAACTTAACCTAATATCATAACAAACCTATGGCATTAAACATCAAACCAATTGCTGGAACTGCAAACAGAGTTATTGTAGAACCGGCTCCTGCGGTAGAAAAAACTGCTTCTGGCCTGTACATCCCAGATACTGCCAAAGAGAAACCACAGAAAGGTACGGTAGTAGCTATTTCTGAGGAAGACGGAGAAGGCAAGAAGCCAACCGTTAAAACTGGTGACGAGGTTCTTTATGGTAAATATGCTGGAACAGAGATCTCTCTGGACGGATCAGACTACCTGATCATGAAAGAGTCAGATATCCTGGCAGTTCTTTAATCTCACAAATTCCTATCATCAACCATAATCTATTTTAAGAGAAACTATGGCATCTAAAAACATCACTTTCGACGTAGACGCGCGCAATAAAATCAAAAAAGGCGTGGACACTCTGGCTAATGCCGTGAAAGTAACATTAGGCCCTAAAGGCCGCAACGTAATCATCGACAAGAAATTCGGTGCGCCTAGCATCACTAAAGACGGTGTTACTGTTGCCAAAGAAATTGAACTGAAAGACGCCGTGGAGAACATGGGCGCTCAATTGGTAAAAGAAGTAGCGTCTAAAACCGCCGATATGGCTGGTGACGGTACTACTACCGCTACCGTTCTGGCCCAGGCCATCTATACTGCCGGTTCTAAAAACGTAGCCGCCGGTGCCAACCCAATGGACCTGAAGCGCGGTATCGACAAAGCCGTTCATAAAGTGGTTGAGAACCTGAAAACTCAATCAAAGAAAATCGAGAACTCTTCTGAGATCGCTCAGGTGGGTACCATCTCTGCCAACAACGACAGCGAAATCGGGCAGATGATCGCCGATGCGATGGACAAAGTTGGTAAAGACGGTGTCATCACTGTTGAGGAAGCTAAAGGTACTGAAACCGAAGTGAAGACTGTGGAAGGTATGCAGTTTGACCGTGGCTACCTGTCTCCTTACTTCGTGACCAACCCAGAGAAAATGGAAGCTGAGTTTGAGAACGCTTACATTTTGATCTATGACAAGAAAGTTTCTACCATGAAAGAATTGCTTCCGGTATTGGAGCAAGTGGTACAAACTGGTAAAGCCCTGGTGATCATTTCTGAAGACGTAGACGGCGAAGCCCTTGCTACTTTGGTAGTAAACAAACTGCGTGGCTCCTTGAAAATTGCCGCTGTGAAGGCGCCAGGTTTCGGTGACCGCAGAAAAGCGATGCTGGAAGATATCGCAATCCTAACCGGAGGTACTGTGATCTCTGAAGAGCGCGGTTACAAACTGGACAACGCTACCTTGGACTACTTAGGCCAGGCTGAGCGTATCATCATTGACAAAGACAACACCACTATCGTAAACGGTAGAGGTGAGAAAGACGGCATCACTGCCCGTGTAAATGAAATCAAGTCTCAAATTGAGAAAACCACCTCTGACTATGACAGAGAGAAGTTGCAAGAGCGTTTAGCTAAACTGTCTGGCGGGGTTGCTATCCTTTACATCGGTGCTTCTACTGAGGTGGAGATGAAAGAGAAGAAAGACCGCGTTGATGATGCCCTGCATGCGACAAGAGCTGCCGTGGAAGAAGGTATCGTAGCTGGTGGTGGTGTTGCCTTGATCAGAGCTATTGATGCTTTGAACGATGTTGATACCCGTAACGAAGACGAGAAAACCGGGGTGCAGATCATCCGCACTGCCTTGGAGTCTCCATTGAGAACAATCGTAGCCAACGCCGGTGGCGAAGGTTCAGTGATCGTGAACGAAGTTCGTGCCGGTAAAGCTGACTTCGGTTACAACGCCCGCGACGACAAGTTCGAGAACATGTTCGCAGCTGGTATCATTGACCCAACCAAAGTAACTCGTCTTGCTCTGGAGAACGCTGCTTCTGTGGCTTCCCTGTTGCTTACTACTGAGTGTGTGATCGCTGACGAGCCTGAAGAAGGTGGTGCTGCAGCCGGTGGCGGAATGCCAGGCGGTATGGGCGGCATGGGTGGCATGATGTAATCTGCCCCCGCGTTTGCCGATATAATAAAAAGGCCCCGGTGCAGAACCGGGGCCTTTTCTTTTGTGATCTGTTTTAAAGTCCTTTTCTTCAAAACAGCCTCTAAACGGTAGCTTACTTTAGTGCTTTGATTTTGATCTTAATTTCATGGGGAGCGGTTTCATCGCCTCCGAAATAAGGGTAAAGCTGATATCCTTTTCCTTCGCCGGTACAGGCTCGGGCGTGTTCTACTGTCTTCCCTCTCACTTTGAAAACGTACTTGGTATCGGTGAGGGTGAGCTCGCAAGTGTAGTTCTTCTTCAGGTCAATGGCCGTAATGAAGGTAGAGGTGTTTTTGCCTTCGTTATAGGAATAGGCATGCAATTCAAGTTTGTTCTGGTACCAGCGCCAGCCAAAACGGGCGCTGTTTTCGTGGTGAAACGTGCCACAATCTGACATTCCGTAAAGCTTGTTGATATCAGCTTGGTTGCTTGGGTCCTTGGTGGCGTAAATGGCTGTAGAATCGAACCTGACTTCAAACTTGAGGGTGTTGGTGCTTAGAATCTTCAGCGGATTGGTAGTTTCATGGTTTCCAGAACCAATGGAGTAGGTTGTTCCTTCTTCTACTTCCGGGGTTTTCGGCTCCACAACTTCATCTACAACTTCACAGGACAGGAATAGGAAAGGCATTGCCTTCAGCAATGGTACTCTGGTAACAAAGGGTTTCATGGGTTAGGATTAGAACCCGCAATTTATGCATTTTCCCTTACACCATAAACTCTAGGGCCTTGATTAAGAAAGATCCAGAAAAGATGGAATATAAGGAAAAGCATATTATTGCTTTTCGGGTTCGTAGCACATGTTGTACAAATCCTCCATGGTGCCATTGAAGACATTCAGGTCCAAGTTTCCGGGTACCCCTTTAATGCGGCCTGTCTCGGTGTGCTGCCAGAAAGCCCAGGTGCTGTTGGCTAACTGGTGGCTCTTTTTAGGGTTGTAGTGCGCAATCCAGAGGGGATAATCATCAAAATACCCGGCCAGGTGCTTTTCATAGAAGGCGTAGTTGGTGTAGATGATGGGCTTGATGTCATACTCCTCCTCTACCATATCCAGCCAAAGTTGCACCCCCGCCCTAATCTCTTCGTCAGGCTGGTGATTGGTTACTTCTACATCCAGGACCGGCGGGAGGTCCCCGGCTTCCAGTTTCACTTTTTTCAGAAAGCTGCGGGCTTGTTCCTCGGCATCACGTGCCGGTAGAAAAAAATGGTAGGCACCCCGTAAGACATCGTGCTTTTTGGCCTGGCGCCAATGCCTGGCAAAGTACCGGTCCTGATGGGTAATCCCTTCGGTGGCTTTAATAAAGGCGAATTTTATCTTATTTGCCTTCACAGCCTTCCAATCAATCTGCCGCTGGTGGTGCGAGATGTCCAATCCTTTTACCTCAAACCCAGCTGGGCTAAAGGTAGTTGCTGTGTTGATCTGCGTGGCTTCTTCCAGGTTATGGCGCAGAAAGGCCAGTCTACCTCCCTCTTTAAAGTACTCAATGCCCAGACACAAAACCAGAAAAGCCACGAACCCTAAGGAAAGGGGCTTCCACCAGGTACCTTGTTGGGCAGCGGGCTTTTTGCGGGGAGCAGCTTTTCTTCCTGTTGGTTTGCGGGTGGTCACAGACTTCTCTAAATTTCAAGGATGGGCAGAAGGATGCTTCGCCTTATCTACTTCTACAAATTTACCATTTCTTTCGGGACCTTAAGAAGGCCAAAATAAAAAAGCCCCTGCCGAAGTATCGACAGGGGCTTTTGCAATGAAGATAGAAAACCTATTGGATTCCGTGCATTTTACGTTTTAGGGTCCCGTTCAAGCCCAACATCACAAAGCCGGCAATAACAGGCAGTATGGTGAAGATCAGGAAGAAGACCGTGATGGAGTAGTTCTCAATGATCGGGTCAATGAAGGAACCGGTTAGACCAGCCAGATAGTTGGCCACGAAGTTGGCGATAAACCAGATTCCGAACATCAAACCTACCAATCTTGGAGGAGACAGCTTACTAACGTAAGACAAGCCAACCGGTGAGATGCATAGTTCGCCCATGGTATGGAAAAAGTAAGCCAGAATCAGCCAGATCATGCTCACAGAGGCTGTCTTTGCTCCCTGCGGAATGGAGAGGCCGCCATACGCTAAAATCCCGAAACCAAGTCCTAACAGGAACAAGCCAATCGCGAATTTTACCGGACCAGATGGGTTGAAACGGCTTTCCCAGATTTTAGAGAAGATTGGGGCGCAGGAAATGATAAAGAAGGAGTTCAGAATCTGGAACCAGGAAGCAGGTACTTCGGTGGCATCAGAGGTGAATTCTCTGTTCAGCATCCAGATGATGATACCCCAGATAATCACGAAGCTCAACCCCAGAAAAAGGTTGGAGAAAGGAATGTTTTTGTAGGTCTGCCGGAAAAGGTTGCCCAGAACGACCGTCAAAATCAACATGGGCACTACTACCAGAATAGCGTTGGCCCATTTAAACATGGTTCCGCTGCTGCCTTCCAGTACCCGGTTGGTATAATCTGCGGCAAAAATGGTCATAGAACCACCGGCCTGTTCAAACGCCATCCAGAAGAAGATCACAAAGAAAGCCAACACAGAAATCACAATGATTCTGTCTCTAACCACATGGGCAGGCTCTTCGGCCGCTTTCTCCTCTGTCGGTAAGCCGGAGGCTAACTGACCCTTTGGCGACAAACCAATGTTTCCGAACAGCTTTTTAGAGAAGGCGAACTGCAGCATGCCAAACAGCATGAAAATACCAGCCAACCCGAAGCCGTAGCTCCAGCCTACTTTCTCCCCAATATACCCACAAAGCAGAATCCCTAAGAAAGCACCTGAGTTAATCCCCATATAGAAGATGGTGTAAGCGGCATCTTTCTTAGCGGGATTCTTGGTGTACAACTGACCCACCATAGAAGAAATATTCGGTTTGAACAGGCCGTTCCCCAGAATGATGAGCCCAAGACCAATGTAGAAGAACATAACCGTTTCCATGGCCATGCTGGCGTGCCCTAGGGTCATGAGCAGTGCCCCAAAGATGATGGATTTGCGGTATCCTAAAAACCGGTCGGCAATAAAGCCTCCTATAATAGGGGTCAGGTACACCAACCCGGTATAAACGCCATAAAGCTGAAGCGCTTCATCCCGTTGCCAGGCCCAGCCCCCGTTAGCAACCGTAGAAGTTAAAAAGAGCACGAAGAGGGCGCGCATTCCATAGTAACTGAAACGCTCCCACATCTCGGTAAAGAAAAGCACAAACAACCCCGGAGGGTGCCCGCTTTCTAGTTCTACCGGATGCTCTCCGTACGGAATGTTATGCTTACTGACTTGGTCATCAAGCGGATGAACTCTTTGAGACATAAAGGAAAGATTAAAGTATTGTTTGTTTTTTTAAAGGTTTGGAGTTCCTATAAGAGGTAAATATACCATTATCGGGCCAAATGGGCAAACCTGGCTGGAGCGGCAGAGGCTATTTCAAGAAAGTTCGCAAAAAAGATAACATACGTTAGTTTTTTTATAAATTTGAGAATCGAATTTCTAAATCCATCTTCCGTTTTGAAAATTTAAAAAATAAAGCTTCCTTTATGAAAGAATTTGGCAAAAAGTCAGGTACCATGCAGTTAACCGAGTTAGGGATAGGAAAAGCAAAGGAGATTCTCTGGAATCTCTCGCCGGCGGAGTTGGTGGAAGAAGCTCTGAAAAACGGCGAAGGCTATTTAACAGACACTGGGGCTTTGATGTGTGATACGGGTACCTTCACTGGCCGTTCTCCCAAAGACCGCTTTGTAGTTCGGGATGCGGAGACAGAGAATTCAGTGTGGTGGGGCGACGTGAACATTGCCTTTGACCCTGCCAAATTTGAAGCCCTGTACCAGAAGATGCTGGCGCACCTGGAAGGCTGTAAGCTTTACGTGCGCGATGCCTACGCTGGAGCCCATCCGGAGTACCGCCTGAACCTCCGCATTGTCAATACGCAGGCCTGGCACAACCTGTTCTGCCATAACATGTTCCTTCGTCTGACGGAAGAAGAGCTTGAGCAGCACACCCCTGATTTCACCATCATCAATGTGCCCGAGTTTAAAGCCGATCCTGCGGTAGACGGCACCCGCCAAAGCAATTTCGCCATCATCAACTTCAGCCGCAAAATGATTTTATTGGGCGGCACGGGTTATGCCGGCGAGATGAAGAAAGGAATTTTCTCGGTGCTGAATTACCTGCTGCCGCACAAGCGCAACACGCTTTCCATGCACTGCTCAGCTAACGTAGGCAAAGACGGCGATACCGCTATTTTCTTCGGATTATCAGGAACCGGTAAAACTACCCTTTCCGCCGATCCTAACCGCGGCCTGATCGGGGATGACGAACACGGCTGGACCGTGGACAGCGTCTTCAACTTTGAGGGCGGCTGCTACGCCAAGGTCATTGACCTTACCCGAGAGAAAGAACCTCAGATCTGGGATGCCATCCGTTTTGGGGCCATTGTAGAGAATACGCGCTTTAAACCCGGCACCCGCTCCGTTGACTACACCAACAACTCGGTTACCGAGAATACCCGCACGGCCTACCCTATCCACCACATTGACAACGCGGTGGAACCTTCAAGGGCAGATATTCCCAGGAACATCTTTTTCCTGACCGCCGATGCCTTCGGGGTGTTGCCTCCCATCTCCCGGTTGAACAAGTGCCAGGCCATGTACCACTTCATCTCGGGGTACACCGCCAAAGTAGCCGGAACAGAGGTTGGCGTAACCGAGCCGCAAACAACCTTTTCTGCCTGTTTTGGAGCAGCTTTCCTGCCCTTGCATCCTACCACTTACGCTGAGATGCTGGGCAGGAAGATGACGGAGAACGATGTGAACGTGTGGCTGGTGAACACTGGTTGGACCGGTGGCGTGTACGGCGTAGGTTCCCGCATGAAACTGAGCTACACCCGGGCCATGATCACGGCAGCCCTTAACGGCGAGTTGCAGGACGTGACTTTCAGCAAGCACCCTGTATTTGGCGTGGAAATGCCTACCACTTGCCCCAATGTTCACTCAGACATCCTGAACCCGCGCAACACCTGGGCTGACAAGGAGGCCTATGACCATAAAGCCCATGATTTGGCTAAAGCCTTCATCAAAAACTTTGATAAATACGCAGATTACGCGAACGAAGAAATTTTGGCTGGTGCCCCTGCGGTAGCCGTGGAAGCCTAAGAACTTAATTATTTCCTTCACCTTAATAAAGCCTTCCATGGTATGGGAGGCTTTTTTTAGTTAAGTGCCCGTCATGAACGTTTTTGCTTTATTTTTGGGAAAACAGCTTCTAATCTGAAAACCGCATGCACCTCTTCTTCACCCCTGATCTGCAACCCTCTGATACCTCTTACACCCTGTCTGAAGAAGAGTCAAAACATGCCGCCCGGGTGCTACGGTTATCACAGGGAGAAGCAGTAACCCTGATAGACGGACGCGGCGGATGGTTTGAAGCAGAGATTGCAGAACCTAACCCTAAGAAAACCAAAATCAGCATCTTACAACATCACCAAGACTTTGGTCAACGCAAGTACCGGGTGCACATAGCCGTGGCTCCCACCAAGAACATGGACCGAATGGAATGGTTTGTAGAAAAGGCCGTGGAGATGGGCATTGACGAAATCACTTTCCTGCAGTGCGCCCGCTCTGAACGCAAGAACCTAAACCTGGCCCGTCTGGAGAAAATTGCCATCAGCGCCATGAAGCAGTCCATGAAATCCTACTTACCGGTACTGAATCCGCTTACCCGCTACCCAGATTTCCTGAAGCAACCCCACGAAGGTCAGCGTTTCATTGCGCATTTGGTAGAAGGCCAGGAACGGCACTCACTGGCCAAAAGCCTTTCCGGCGAAGACACGTATACGGTTCTAATTGGCCCCGAAGGAGATTTCAGTCCGGAGGAAGTAAATCAGGCGTTGGAAGCAGGTTTCAAACCGGTGACCTTAGGTCAAAGTCGTCTTCGCACCGAAACTGCCGCTTTGGCTGCCTGTCATACCATTCATGTCGTTTTAGACGTTTAACGTTTTACGCTCCTTTTCTGAAAAACCATGCATAAACGGCTTCTTCTTTGGTGTCTTCTTTTGGTAGTCTTCACCGGATCCGCGTTGGCCCAACGCCCCAGCTTCCGGATTGCCCGGCTTAAATACGGGGGCGGCGGGGACTGGTACGCAAACAAAACCTCCCTGCCCAACCTGATTGCCTTCTGCAACCGCGAGCTGAAGGCCAACATCGCGCCGCAGGAAGAAACGGTGGAACCCGGCAGCCCCGAAATCTTTGATTATCCCTTCGTGCACATGACGGGCCACGGCAACGTCATCTTTACAGAGGCCGAGGTTCAGAACCTTCGCAAATACCTCACTGGCGGTGGGTTCCTGCACATAGACGATAATTACGGCATGGACAAGTTCGCCCGGCGCGAAATGAAGAAAGTCTTCCCGGAATTGGATTTCATTGAACTGCCTTTCAACCACCCTGTCTTCCATCAGAAATTCGATTTTCCCCGCGGTCTCCCCAAAATCCACGAGCATGACAACAAACCGCCCCAAGGCTTCGGGATCATCTACCAGGGACGGTTGGTGTGTTTCTATTCCTACGAATGTGATTTAGGCAACGGTTGGGAAGACCAGTCGGTGCACAATGACCCTATAGAAAAGCATCAGGCAGCCCTACGCATGGGAGCCAACCTGATCGCGTATGCCTTGACCAACTTTTAGGGCCTTCCAAGTACTTAAACCAAAAAAGTTCAAGGCGCTGAAGTTACTTCGGCGCCTTTTTAATCCTTCTGCCCAGGTATTAAAACCTGAAGCTCTAATGGGAATGTCTTACAGAACCTTCATAAATATGGGCGGCACCTTCCTGAAAATAGATTTCTGTACTTTTTAGCATCAACCCTTTTGGCCTGTTTTCTGAAAACCAGGGCGAAAACTCCCTTTGTCCTCCCCTAATTACTTGCCCAATTGAAAACTCTTTTTAGTATTTTTGGGTTTGGGGTCAGGAGTACTGGCCGGTAGTGTATGGAATTAGCAAGATTAGAGATCAAAGGCTTTAAGAGCTTCGGCGACAAAGTCACCATTAATTTTGACAGCGGAATCACGGGAATTGTAGGGCCAAACGGTTGCGGCAAGTCCAACATCGTGGATGCCATCCGGTGGGTGTTGGGCGAGCAAAAGACCCGGAACCTGCGCTCAGACAAGATGGAGAGCGTGATTTTCAACGGAACCAAAAACCGGAAGCCGCAGCAGATGGCCGAGGTGTCGCTCACGTTCAACAACAACAAAGGCATCCTCCCCACAGAGTACTCGCAGGTGACCATCACCCGCCGCTACTACCGGTCCGGCGAGAGTGAGTACCTGCTCAACAACGTCACCTGCCGCCTCAAAGACATCAATGACTTGTTCCTGGACACCGGGATCGGCTCTGATTCCTACGCCATCATCGAGCTGAAGATGGTGGACGACATCCTCACGGACAAGGACAACTCGCGCCGGAACCTGTTTGAGGAAGCCGCCGGAATCTCTAAGTTCAAGGTCCGCAAGAAGCAAACACTTAAAAAGCTGGAAGAGACCGATGCCGACCTGGAGCGCGTGGAAGACGTGTTGTTCGAGATTGGGAAGAACCTCAAAAGTCTGGAGCGCCAGGCCAAAACCGCCGAGCGTTACCTCAACCTCAAAGACGAATACAAGAAACTCAGCCTGGAGTACGCCCGCCGGAACATCGGCCACCACCAGGAAGCTTTAGAGCGCTTGGAGAGCGAACTCCAAAAAGAAACCGACCGCAAAGGCTCCTATTCTGAGGAGCTGGCCATGCTGGAAGATACGCTGCAGGAGCAGAAAACCCTGCTGGACCGCACCCAGCACGAGCTGCAGAACAAGCAGAAAGAAGTCAACGACCATACCGGGCAACTGCGCCAGCTGGAAAACGAAATCAAGCTGAAGAGCGAGCGGAACATGTACCTGCAGGAGCGCTTGAAAACGCTCAATACCCAGATTAACCAGGATACTACCAACATCAGCCAGACCGAGAACAGCCTGGGTCAGCTGCAGAATGATCTTGAGCAGATTCAGGAGGAGTTGCTCATTTCTGAGGAGCAGCTGGGCCTCACCAAAAAAGAGCTGGAGCACGTGAACCAGCAGAAAGCCGATCTGAACCGCCAGCTGCAGGAGAAAACCATGGCCCAGCGCCAGGTGCAGAACGAGGCGTTCACAGTAAACAAAAGCATTGAGATCACGCAGGTGCAGATGCAGAGCCACCGGATGGAACTGGAGCGCCTGCAGCAGATGGAAGGTCACGAGAACGAAATAGCGCAGCAGCATGAATCAGCGCTAGCCGAAACCAAAATAATGCTGGAAGAGGCCCAGGAAAACCTGGCCGAGTTGCAGGATGCGGAGAACCAGCTTCGGGCAGAGATGACCAAAACCGAGGAGACGCTACACGAGCATCGCCAGCACCTCATTGACCTGAACCGCGAGCACGACGCTAAGAAAAACCAGTACAACCTGATGAAGTCGCTGGTGGACAACCTGGAAGGTTTCCCCGAGGCCATCAAATTCCTCTATAAATCAGATAACTGGGAGAAACCCGCCCCGCTCCTCTCCGATATTATTGCCTGCGACCCCGAGTACAAGAACCTCATTGAGACGTACCTGGAGCCGTACATGAACTTCTTCGTGGTGGACTCACCGGAGGAAGCCGTGGAAGCAATTGAATTACTGAAAGAGCAGAACAAGGGCCGCGCCAGCTTCATCATCCTCTCTGAGGTGGAGGAAATGGAGATCCCCGATACCATCAGTACACCTAAATACAAAGCAGCCCTGGAAGTGGTAGCCGCCGAGGAGAAATACCACTCCCTCCTGCGCTTCATGCTCAGCGAAGTCTACCTCACGGATTCCGCGGAAACAGAGCTTTTCCTCAACGATGGCCGCACCTATATCCTTACCGATGGATCGGCGATCAAAAAACCGTTGAGTTTAGCTGGTGGATCCGTGGGCTTGTTTGACGGAAACCGTTTAGGCCGCAAGCAGAACCTGGAGCAATTGGCCGAGGAGTTGGAAGAGCTGCAGGAGGAGCAGGAAAAGATCAAGTTGAAGATCACTACTTTGCAGCAGGTGCTGCAGAACCAGAAGGAATCTACCCAACAGGAGCAGATCCGTTTGGAGGAGCGCGACATCAACAACCTGCAGCAGGAACTAGTGAGCCACAAAGTGCGCTACGAGCAGTTCCTGTTGAACCAGCAGAACCAGGCCAGCAAGAAAGATGAGCTCTTCGAGAAAATCCAGGACCTGGGCGACAAGCTGGCAGACCTGATGCCGGATGCCGAGAGCAAGAACCTGGCCCTGAAAAGCTACGAGCAGGAGCTTTCTGGTTTAAGCCAGGTTTTGGAAAAACAGAACGAAATCATTACCGAGGTCAGCGGCATCTTCAACCAGGAGAACATAAAGTTCCACCAGCTCAAGAACCGTTTGCAGAGCATACAGCAGGAATTGGCCTACAAGCAGAAGACCGTCATGAACCACCAGGAACGTCTGGTGCAATTGCAGGACGAGCTGAACCGTGCCGAGGACGAGACCGTATCGCTAGACCAGTTTGTGGAAGACCAGAACAACCTGCTGGAAGAAGGCATGGTGGCCCGCAAAGAAATGACCCGCGAGCTGGAGGAAATCGAGAAAACCTACTTCATGCTGCGCGGTGAGATAGATGAAAAGGAAAAGAGCATCCGGGAGCTGCAGCGCAAGAAGCAGAACACCGATGAGGTTTTCCAGTCCATGAACCAGGCCATCACCGATACTCGCATCAAGTTGGTGTCCGTGATTGAGCGTCTGTCTGCGGAGTTCAACATGAACCCCGAGGACCTAGCCGAGGCCCCTACCGAGAAGCTGGACATCAGCAACGAGGAACTGAGCCAGCAGGTGCAAAGCGTGAAGGGTAAACTGGAGAACATTGGGCCGGTGAACCCCATGGCCGCCGAGGCTTACCAGGAGATTGACACCCGCAACCATTTCATCCTGACCCAGAAAAATGACCTGCTGGATGCCAAGACCCAGTTGATGGACACCATCGCGGAGATTGACACCGTGGCTAAGGAGAAATACCTGGCGGCTTTTGACCAGATCAAGGAGAACTTCATGCGCGTGTTCCGGTCCCTCTTCTCCGATGAAGACACTTGTGACCTTTACATCGCGGACCCAAGCAACCCGCTGGAATCGAAGATCGAGATCATGGCTCGGCCGAAAGGCAAACGCCCGTTGACCATCAACCAGCTATCCGGGGGTGAGAAAACACTGACGGCCATTTCGCTGCTGTTCGCCATCTACCTGCTCAAGCCAGCTCCGTTCTGTATCTTCGATGAGGTGGACGCCCCGCTGGACGATGCCAACATTGACAAGTTCAACAACATCGTGAAGAAGTTCTCCAACGACTCGCAGTTCATCGTGGTGACGCACAACAAACGCACCATGGTCTCCACCGATGTGATCTACGGCATCACCATGTTGGAAGTAGGCGTGTCAAGGGTCATCCCGGTTGACCTCCGTGACCTGGCTCCTGAACCAGAGGCGCAGGCTGCATTGACGGCTTAGGTTAGTAGTATAAATTAAAACGGGTCAGCCGTTTAGAGCCTATTTTCACGAAAGCAGGCTCTAAACGGCTGACCCGTTTTGGTGAAAGATAGACGTTATGACTTGTCTATTCCTTTCTATCATTATGATCCTTGCTAGGAAGATCTTCCTCCCCTTCGTTGTTACCTTGGAAAGAACTTGTGGGTGAATTAGTAAAACTTTGAATCACTGCTACTGCAGCTTGCTACCAAGATCCTTTCTGAAGGACATGGACGGGACCCCTTGTTGGTGTTTTTCATTAACAACCTGTATTCCAGCGGCAGACGCGATAGCAACCACAAGGGATCGGCCCCACCTGACTTCCTTTCTTTTGACTGAGGAACCGTGGAGAAAAGGCATGTCTTGTCTCCACATACATTAAAAAATACCAAAATTACCAAGGAACGGAGTAGCATACTTCCTTAAATTAGAAAACCTACTTTCAGAAAATGTAAGCCTCAAACCATCCCTCTAAAAACAAATAAGTGTTTTGAAGCAGATTTACAAAAAACAGCCTCAAAACACTTTTGCGTTTATTCCATGGAAACTTACCTCACTCCCTGGCTTGGGAATTTTGGAGTGACGGTGCGGTAAAAGGCAAGGATCTTTTGCATGTCGGCGTCAAAGTCACCGGTGGGGTAAATGGTAGGTCCGATGCCGGCTTCTTTTTTGGCATAGTCCAGGTAACCCAGCAGAATGGGAACACCTGCGCCAACGGCGGTGTGGTAAAAGCCTTTTTTCCAGCGGGGTTGGTATTTGCGGGTACCTTCGGGGGTGACCATCATCACCATCTCCTCGTTTTCCTTGAAGATGTCGATCATCGCCGAAACCAGGTTGTTGTTCTTTTTACGGTCTACCGGAACAGCCCCCATCGACTTTAGCAAAGCTCCCATGGGGAAGAAGAAAGCTTCTTTTTTGATGGTCAGTTTAACCGGAACATCCATGAGGTAGAACGCCGCGCGGGCATACACGAAATCCCAGTTGCTGGTGTGCGGGGCCGCAATCATGATGGCCTGCTTCATTCCGGGAGGCATCCCTCCTTTTAACTTCCAACCGGCAACCTTAAAAATAACCCTCGCTAAAGCTTTTCCAAACATACTGTTTACGTGAATACGACCACAATATTACAAAAAAACCAGCCGTATAGCTGGTTTTAGAAGATATTATATTTAACGACTGGCTAATTTAAACTTTCGTTCCCGGAACAGGTACACCTGCAGACCTATGTTGGCCGAAGGGCCCCACTCGGTAATTTTCCGGTTTCCTTCTGCGGGTACTTTTTCCTGGTAATAAGTGAACATGAGGGCAGGCTCAATTGCCACTTTAGGGTTGATGAAAATGGCGTACCCCACCCCGCCCCTGAATTCCATTAAATCGGTTTTGTTTCTGTTTGGCTGATTGTTTAGGCCCGCGGCGGCACTCGCCTCCCCGAAGATTCCATTGTCCAGGTAATAGCGGACAAAGGGACCGGCTAATACATTGGTGGCCTGAGAGGAGATCTGCCCTGACATTTTCTCTTTGTACTGGTTCACCGTCGCCCTTAACCCGAAGGCCACGTCACTGAACACGAAATACCCAACCTTTGTATCCAGATCGAACTGCTGCCGGTACCCCGAGACGGATTCATTGTTTACCGTGGTGTTGATTCGGCGATAAGCGCCTGAGACGCCGCCGGCAACCATGAATGTCCGTTGAAAAATTTTGGCGGGTACCAAAGTACCGCGGTTTTCCTGGGCCCGTGCATTTGAAAATGCCAGAAGGAATAAGCTTAGGTAGAGCAACTTTCTCATATAGTCAAATAACGGTAACACCTTTACTTTATTTTGACTATTACGAATACCGCCTCCTAAGGGTAATCACTATTCAAACTATACCATATGATTAATCATATATAGGTGTATTAGTTCAGGAGACTTTCAATTTCCTTGGATAGGTCCATAGCATGTTCATACCCAATAGTATACATTTCTTTAGCCCTTTTCAGGTCATAGATGTTGAACTCCGTCAGCTTGGGTGGTTCCAGCAGCAGGTCACAGAGCAAAACCCGGCTTTGGATGTTAGCGTGCAAAGCCAAATGAAAGATTCTTTCGGTTACCTGTTTGATGCTGTTGATCTCGGCGTTGTGGGGAGTGGGGTTTACATGGACGCCAATGATTTTGTCGCATTCACCGGTAATGCATTCCACTGGCAGATTGTTCACGATGCCTCCGTCTACCAAAAGCCGTTTCTCAAGTTGCAAGGGCTTGAACAATACCGGTACGGCAGAAGATGCCTTTAAAGCTTCGACCAGAGTGCCTTTGGTAAAGTAAACGGTACTTCCTTCTACCAAGTCTAAAGCGGAAACGGTGAGTTTGATGGGAAGTTCCTCAAAGGTACGGCCATGCAGATGTTCTTCAAAGATCTTGTGCATGGCCTGGGTGTGCAAAATTCCACGGTTCAAGGCTGGCTTGAGTAACTTAGGCAAAGCCAATTCGCTGACAATTCTAAGGATCTCTGCGGGAGGATAACCCGCCGCAAAAAAAGCCCCGGCAATGGCCCCGGAGCTTACCCCTGAAATGGCGTGGAGGGGAATGCCTATTTCCTGCAAAGCCTGCAGTACCCCTAAATGTGCAACTCCTCTGGCGGCTCCACCAGAGAGGCATAATCCTATTTTATGCATCCTCTATAAAGCAGACAAAGGGAAAACCTGGTCTACCCTTACCCCTTTGTCGGTATGCTGTACGGTACAGCACTCATTTTGGACGTCGTGCTCAAAAAATAACACCCATTGTTCATCGGCGGCTTTTTTCAGAAACTGCTCTTTTTCCTGCAGGGTCAGCAACGGGCGGGTATCGTAGCCCATCACGTAAGGCAAAGGTAAATGCCCCACCGATGGCAACAAATCGGCCACAAAGACAAGGGTTTTTCCTTTGTACTCTATCACCGGAAGCATCATTTTGTCAGTATGCCCATCTGCGTACAGTACATTAAACCCGGGCAAGAACTGCTGCTGGCCCTGAGCTAAGAATTCCAGTTGACCGCTTTCCTGAATGGGTAGAATGTTCTCTTTGATGAAACTCGCTTTTTCCCGCGGGTTAGGTTGAGTAGCCCAGGTCCAATGGTCCTGGTTGCTCCAGTACCGCGCGTTTGTGAACACTGTCTCCAGGCTATTCCCATCTTTGCCGTACCGCACCGATCCGCCGCAATGGTCAAAGTGCAGGTGGGTAAGAAATACATCGGTAATATCTGAGTATTCGAAGCCCGCTTTCTTCAGCGACTTCTCCAAGGTATCATCGCCGTGCAGGTAGTAATGGCTGAAGAATTTGGCGTCTTGCTTGTCTCCTATGCCATTATCAATCAAAACCAGTCGGTCACCGGTTTCCACCAAAAGGCAGCGCATAGCCCAGGAACAGAGATTGTTTTCGTCTGCCGGGTTCGTGCGCTGCCAAATGGATTTAGGAACCACGCCAAACATAGCGCCTCCGTCTAACTTAAAATTACCGGTGGGTATTGGGTATAGAGTAAGTGACATGCAATGCTGGATTTAAGCCTGGTTTTCTAAAAAGAGCCTGAAAACAGAATTACTCCGTCACCACGCCCATCTCCCCGAACTTCTCAATGCGCTGCATGATGCGTTCTTCCGGGGTAAAGGCTTCCAGTTCTTCCAGGGTGGAAAGAATCTTTTTCTGCATGGTTTTGATCATCTTCTCTGGGTTCACGTGCGCGCCGCCCAGTGGTTCTTTGATGATACCATCAATCAGCTTATTGCCCAGCATGTCTTTTGCCGTCAACTTCATGGCTTCCGCGGCCTGCTCTTTGTAGTTCCAGCTTCTCCAAAGGATAGTAGAGCAGTTCTCAGGGGAAATCACCGAGTACCAGGTATTCTCCAGCATATAGACTTTGTCGCCGATGCCAATGCCCAAGGCGCCTCCAGAGGCTCCTTCCCCGATGATGATGCAAATCACAGGGACCTTCAGCATGAACATTTCCTTCAAGTTACGGGCGATGGCTTCTCCCTGCCCTCTTTCCTCGGCCTCTAAACCCGGAAAAGCGCCAGGGGTATCAATAAAGGTAACGATAGGCTTATTGAATTTTTCGGCCAGTTTCATCAGGCGCAGGGCCTTGCGGTACCCCTCTGGGTTGGCCATCCCGAAATTGCGGTACTGTCGCTCTTTGGTATTTCTGCCTTTCTGCTGGCCAATGAACATCACGGTTTTGCCGTTGATCTCACCAAATCCGCCCACCATGGCTTTGTCATCGCGCACGTTACGGTCGCCGTGTAACTCAACGAAGGTAGAAGAAAGGCCTTTAATATAATCTAAGGTGTACGGCCGCTCTACGTGACGAGAGAGCTGCACCCGTTGCCAACGGGTGAGGTTGGCATACGTTTCTTTTTTCAGGGATTTTATTTTCTCCTCCAGCGCCAGAACCGCCTCGCTTACGTCTACCTGGCTCTCAGAGGCCAGTTTCTTCATTTCGGCTAGTTTTCCTTCCAGAGAAGCAATGGGTTGTTCAAAATCTAACAGCATAGTTATGCCCCTTACGTTTAGCTAAAGTGTGACTACAAAGGTAAACGAAACTTGCAAAGTTTAGTAGCAGGAGTTTTTTCAAGTTTTTAGGAAAATTTTCGGTTTGAGAATGAACCGGTTACCTTATCTGAGCACCTTAATAGCCGGTTTTTTGGGCTTGGTAGTTGTGTAGTAAAATTCTGCCCCCCATATTTGCATCATCAAACGGGGACAGCAGGTCTCCTGAAGATGTTGGTCCGGTAGTTCAGTTGGTTAGAATGCCGCCCTGTCACGGCGGAGGTCGCGGGTTCGAGTCCCGTCCGGACCGCAGTTTTTAAAAGAGTCCCTTTACTTTGGTGAAGGGACTCTTTTGTTTTAGGCTGTTTTGAGTTTTTAAGCTCTTATTCGCTAATTGATCAAGAAGGGCGTTCTTCCTTTACAGATTTATTATGCGGGAAACTTTATTTTAGGCTTAGGGGCTTTTCTGGTCCTACTTATCCCCTACCATCTATTAGCTTAATCTGGGTTAGGTTTTTTTAAGCTTTCACAATCCTCATTCGGCTATTTTTTTCTATCACCTGCTTTCATATTCAACAAAAATAACGAGCCCACCTTGGCATAAACATTCGCCTATTATTTGAATTCTTTGATCGGCTAACCTTTGGATAACCCGTTTTGGGGCTGCAATCAGAAAACTCCCCTAAACAGAACTTAATGAGAAGGAATGGTTAGTCAAATAGACCGATCATTGAGGTACCTGGTTGATTATACCTTTCAAAGTATAAAATGGAAATTTATTCTCCGCTTTCAGGTTGTACTCAGATGAGCGAATATCTGCTATCTTTGTTTGACTTGTAATAGGTATAGCATTCCCCCTGCTTTTATACCTCAATTATATAAAACCTATTCTCCCACAAATGTTGGGAATTCCTGGATTTACTTTTTGAAGAATACACCACATGAAAACACAGGGGGAAAGCCTTGAGGAGTTGCAGCAGCTTTTATTTAAACTTGAATTATTAACCTTTGATGGAACCGAAACAACTACTCTCCTTTTAGAATACCTTCACCAAACACTGGATGTGTTTCGGTTTATGTTCAGGGATGGGTACACCGAGCAGCAGCCAAGCCACGTCATTAATTATTGCATCATGAAGTTGGAGTTTGCCAAAAAGCAGATTGAAAACGAAGACGTGCAGGAGGGACTTGAATTTACTAAATCTGTGATCGTTTACTTCTTAAAGGAAACTTCCCTATTAGAGGTTTCTGAAGAGCCAGATTTGTTTTAGCTTAAGATTGGAGGAAACCTAGGCTGTACTAGAGAAAGCGGATTTAAACCTGTTCTTACATGGCCTTTAAAATCCCCTTATAGTTTTAAGGGTGTTTTTCCGAGAGAGGGCTTAATACAAATGAACCACAAGTTCATAAATTTATAAGTTTTACTCCCCATTCATTTGCATCCTAAAAATTAACTCTACATATTTGCACCATCAAACGGGGACAGCAGGTCTCCAGAAGATGTTGGTCCGGTAGTTCAGTTGGTTAGAATGCCGCCCTGTCACGGCGGAGGTCGCGGGTTCGAGTCCCGTCCGGACCGCAGTTTTTTAAATGCCTGTAAGAAAACACTTACAGGCATTTTTGTTTTTTAGCTTTTTAGGTATTAACCGCCAGGGGTTGTTCCTCTTTTCGTTGCCCTCTCTATGGGTCTATGTGGTAAAGGGCTTCTTAAGTTATTCCAACAGGAATCACGTTCATCAAACCGTTTTGCTAGCTCAGCCCCGAACCTTGCTCCTCTATTTTCACTTTTGCCTTGACAGGCTCAACTTTGTGCCAGGTTTCCATTGAGTTTGATTTGTGCGTGTTGTTGGTATTAGGCAATCCGGTGGATGAATTGGCTAAAGACCGCAAAATGGAGAAGATCCTTCGGATGGAATAGAACCACTGACTCCTCTAGTTCCTAACTACTTTTTAAGTAAGTCCTTTTATAATATCTTGATTCTGAAAAGGTTCTATCGGTAGTTGATTAACTTGGTAATGAAATCTTAGCTAACTTAAACCATAAGGGGAATAAAAGATCTTGCCGAAATTATTTATATATTGGTTCGTTGGTAACACTTTCGGCGGATTTACCATTATCTAAAATACAGCAAGAAACATCAGGCAAGGTGGTGACAGATGCCTTCCGCCAGAAAACGTGCCACTACTTTCATAGTTGGAGGGCAGACTTACAAGGCGTATTTTGAAGCTTGAGAAGCAAAAAGCAGAAATCTATATTGCTTACTTGTTTACCCAACTAAACTCCTTAGGTTTATTCAGGTAATTGAACATGTCCGCTTAATGATGCCTCTCCTAAATAAATTATTCAGAAAGAAAAAACTGCTCACCGTTTCCCTGCTGCTTTCAGGCGGTGGCTTGCTTTCACTAGATTTTTCCGGGCCAGAAAAAAAATCAGCAGCAACTTTACCTCTTCCTACTTCCCCCCTCATCTCCTTTACAAGTTCAACCTCCAATCCAGTTAAAATAAACCAGGGCAAGTCCCTATTTGAGCAGAACTTGCCACCGTTGTTTCCTCACCCGGAACCAGAAGATTGGGTTTCTCTCAGGATATTAAAAGACCACGGAGCAGTTTTCGTGGCTCAAGGCAGCGTCATTCCTCCTTCCATCATTTTCGCCAACGCAGACCACTGCCTCAATTGGCAAGCGAAAGTAAGTACCCGGCGCGAAAAAATCGGCGGCATTCCCATCGAGCTTCAAACCGAGGCGATGAATGCCTTGCTCGCCGCTCGTAGAGAAGCCGCAAGTAAAAACCTGCGGATAACCCCCCGCGGCAAATTAGCGGCACGGCGCAGCTACCACGATACCGAGAAAATATGGAGCCGCCGCGTTATTCCGGGCCTTGCTTACTGGCAGCGGCGCGGCAAACTAGATGCACAAGAGGCAGACCGTATTCGAATGTTAGCACCTGCCGGGCAAGTAAAAGAGGTTCTACTCCTTGAGGCCCAAGGACTGTATTTCAGCAAGGATTTCTCCAAGTCAGTCCTGTACTCAGGTTCAGCACCCGGGGCTTCACAGCATATCTCCATGCTCGCTCTTGATATAAACGAATACAACCAGGCGGGGGTGCGTGCTATACTGGCCCGGCACGGCTGGTTTCAGACCGTGGTCTCTGATTTACCACATTTTACTTACCTGGGCACTACCCAGTCGGAATTACCCGCCCTTGGCTTGAAGAAAACAGTAAAGCAAGGGCGAATATACTGGACACCAGCATAGTACCGAATAACTGAATGTATACTTAAAAGAACTCTAAATATCTCTATGGATAAGGTACAGGAAGTGATAAATTTCCCAGCAGAATATTCATTGGCACCCCGATTTCCTGTTCCCTATCTTAAGTAGTAAAATTGTATTTACAAGGGCAAGAGTAGTAAAATTGTATTTACAAGGGCAAGCTCCCCTACTCTTTTCAACTTAGAGGTATAAACGTCACCTACTCATTTCAAGGCCGAATTTGTCTTTTGGTTTCAGAAATAGAATTGCTTCAAACTTTACGTCTCCTGAAAATGCTGCCTTCAGGAAAGATTTTACTAAATAAGTCAGCCATATTCCTATAGATTAAGCTATAAGAACATGGCTGACCTTTGTGCACAAGTAAGTGGATGAACCTTGTTACATCAACAAGGAAAAATTACAATGTAAGTGTTTAATACAAGGTTGTTATTATTGCAAAATACAGCAGTTATTCCTGGATCATCTTTAAGTCATTCCCTGCAATGGCTTCCCAAGGATAGAAGTGGAACGTCTTATCGGTGCTCATGGCCACAAAAAGCCCGTGCTTAAACCTTTTGCCCAGTGGTACCGCTACCGTTTCAGAGCCATCGCTGTTTATAGCGGATACGTTCACGGCTTTGATGAAACGGTGTTCATACGGTTTAGAGGCTGTTCCTTCACGGGTGAACACCATAAAACGGTTGACTTCCTGGTCTGACACCAGAATATAGCCGGTGCTATCGGTTAAGGCGTAGATGGAGATGCCCTCATGGTCACGGGTGAAATCTTTGGTGGCAAACAAAGACAGTTGCTTATTGCCTTTCTCCGGATCCGCGAAGTACTGCCTTACCCCCAAGCCTTCATCTGAGTAATAAACGTATCCTAAGGCATCATCCACGGCGATGGCCTCTATCTCTTTCTTGCCGCTGTACTCGCCAAATTTCCGTACCAGCGTAGCCTTAACGTGACCGGTCCCGTCATCTTCCAGCAGGTACTGCCAGAGATAAGTGCCATCCAGCGGACCTACCTTTCGGCCTACAATGGCATATACTTGCCCGGCTTTGTTCTTGTACAAGGATACGCCCATTAAATCACGGTAGCCTTCAGCGGTTTCGCCTACAAACATTTCCAAGCCACCCTTGTCTATTGGCTTCATATCTGGTACCGAGAAGATGCGTAGTTTGTGCGTCATGCGTTCGGTAGCCACCGCAATATCAATAGGCTTTCCATTCAGCACAAGGCCGTACTCCACGTCCACGTTGTTAGGGCGTTGCAGATTCTTTACGGTTTTCTCAGGGATAATCTTGCCCTCTAAATCGAAGACGTACAAGCCACCCTTGGCATCTTTATCTGTACCAATGACGAGGCTCTTCGCTGGATTTCTAGGATTCACCCAAATAGCGGGATCATCAGAGTCAAACTGAACGGTATCAGTAATCACCGCCGCCTGCACAATGTTACCGGGAATTAAATGTTTTTCGGTTTGCTCCAGAGGAGGAGTGTTAATGGTTTCTGCTTTGGGAGCAGAACAGGCCGCCAAGATAAAAACGAGGCTAGCTTCTTTTAGAAAGAATGATTTGAACATTATAGTAGATGGGGAAAAATGCAGTTGCCTTAAAGCTTAAGCTGCCTGGTTTTTATTTTTTAAGGTGAAGGGTAAGGGCACTGGTTTCAGAATCATCGTATTCCCCTTTTAAAGTAAGGGTGAGTTTTTTTCCAATCACCTGAAAGGTACCGGCATACGTGAAGTCAACCTCAGAGCCGTTTTCCTGCTCAATGCTTTCAGCAAACTCAACCTTGCCTTCCGGCTTGTCATCTTCCAGTTCCTCAAACTCGGCTTCTAATTCAATCACCTTGTTTTCAGCCTTTCCTTTGCCGCACTCTTCTATCATTTCAGTCTCTTGCAGCTTCACTTCGGCTTTCCATTCGCCGTACCCAAAGGCAATAGTGATCTCCTCAACATCCTCAGCCTTCAAGTCTTTAATGTCTGCACTGATGAGCCCGAACAGGCTTTTGAAGTTCTGGAACTCGGAGGCGTCCTCCACATCTAGCTCCCACTCCCCGTAAACTCCTTCATCGTCAAGTACCTTGTATTCAAATTCACTGGTAGTGTTGGCTACCACGTTCTGGCTGTTGCCATGGAGCCCGATAAGTTTCAGCACCAGACCTCTTCCCTGGCTGTTGAATGTGTCATCTTCAAACAGCCCCTCATTGGTTTCGAACTCCACTTCAATCTCATCTACTCCGGCCGGGAACCGTACCGATCCGAGGCCGGTTGCGGGGTCAAAGGTGAGGTCAAGGTCTATGTTTTGGTCTTCTGAGGTGGTGCAATCGTCTATTTCATAAAAGGCCGTCCAGTCTTTGATGTAGTCTGAAAGTTGGGTGAACCCTTCCGTTCCTGTTATTTGAAAATGAACGGTGACTTCTTTTTCAAGCGGCACCACTTTACCACCCAAATCTTCGCCTGCTGGATCTACCCGGTCTGCTAAGGTTATCTTGAAGCTGAATTTGTCTTCGTCTTCCAAGCCCCCGTCTCCTTCATCTGAGAACAAAACCACCTGCGGATAAGCGATGCCCATCAGCGGCGTTACCACATCTTCGTCTTTCTCATCACAAGCAGACAGGGTACAGAGGAACGCTCCGGCGAGCGCCCAGAATCTTATGTTTTTCATGTGTTTTTCGGATTTTGGTTAAAAAACAGCCCCTAGATTTATAGATCGAACTTAAGGCCTATGCGGCTCCACCAAGAGTAGAATTCACGCTGGATTAACTGGTCTTTGTAGCCCATGAAGCGCTCAAAGGGCTGATTGGTTAAGTTCATGAACTCGGTGAAAAACCGCAAACGGGAGTTCACGGCATAGCTGGCGCTGAAGTCTAATTGGGCACGGTTCTTCACGTAGATGTCTTCCTCAGAAGATCCGCCGATCTCGCTCAGGTACTCGCCGTTAAAGTTCATGGAAGCACGGGTGGTGAACTTCTGGCCTTCATAGCTCAAAGAGATGTTTCCTACGTTTCTGGCTTGCCCGGGCAGACGAAGGCTTTCAGTGGCATTTGGGTTGCTGCTGCTGGCCGAGCGGCTCTGGATCTTGGCGTTTGAGTGCGTGTAGGTGTAGTTTGTGTACAAACTGAAGTTGCGAAGGAACCCTGGCAAAAAAGTAAGGTTACCTTGGTAGGCCACTTCAAAACCGGTTAAGTTCGCCTTGTTTCCATTCTGCGACTGCACTACGTCAATGCTCTCCACAATGGGTGCGCCTACCAGCGGGTAAGGACTCGCGAAGATCACTTTCCGGTAGATGAAATCATCCAGCTTCTTGTAGAAGAATCCGCCGGAAAGCACGCCCACATTCCCGAAGTACCGCTCAGCCAGAACATCCAGGTTAAAAGCACTTACCGGCTTTAGGTTAGCATTGCCTAGAGTTGCCAGATTATCTTCCTGGTTGATTTCCTGCGCAGGGATCAACTCACTGAAGTTAGGACGCGCGTAGCTGTAAGTAGCCGCAGCCCGCAGGTTAGTGAATTTGTTTAGCTCATATTTCAGATGAAGCTGGGGCAACAAAAAGTCATAGGTAGAACTTCCGATGACCGGACGAATGGCCTCCAGATCCCCGGCTGCGTTAATGATGACATCTTTAGAAGAGTAGTCCACTTGGGTCTTCTCGTATCTAAGGCCGGCCAGCACCATCAAAGGTCCCATCTGTTGCCGTACCATCCCGAAACCGGCATACACGTTCTCTTCGGCCTCAAATGCTTCCAATGCTTCATCAATATTCTTGCCTTCTACGTCTAATTCAAACTGTGCCGGGTTGGCGTTGAAGTAGTCTACAAACTGAGTCACGTCTAAGGGATTGCCCAAGTTGATACGGCCGCCCAGGAACGAGTCTTTCACCGGAGAGCCGGCAAAGGCATCTAAAGTAGGCACGCCGTCTCTTCCTTCATAAGTATTGGCGGTAATGTCATAGCTCTTCCGCTTGCGGCGCATCTTACCGCCAAATTTAACAAGGCCGCTATTAACGCCCAGCTTGTACGGAATGCCTACATCCAGTTTGGCCGTGAGGTTTCGGTCTTTGGCAAGGGTGTGCCCAAACTCAGCTCCGTCCAGCTCATATTGGCTGTTATTAGAAAAGCTTTCTATGTCTATCTGCGGGTACTGCCGAGTTGGAAAACCAAAAGAAGAGGGTATTCCGGCGATGAATCCTACCTCATTGTCATAAGGCGTGTTCTGCTCTCCATAGGAATATTGCGCCTCATAGTTCAGGAAGAAGCCTTTGAACGTGTGTTTTGCCCCAGCATTGATTGAAAGGATAGATTGCTCTTCAAAACGGTCTTTGGTAAGCTTCTCAATCTCCTCGTCTTCAGGGATGAACACGTAACGACGGCGCCATTCCCGGTCTGTGAAGCGGGAGTACAGACCCCGCACGAACACCTCATGGTTGGGGTTGAACTTGTAGTCTAAGGTGCTACTAAAGCCAGTGCGGGTACGGGTCAATTCATAATCACGTAGTTCCAGTTCATTGTCCTGAGGTGCGAATTCCCAATTGTCTGAGCCCAGTTTGTTTTGGTAGTAGTTTCCGTTCACCAGAAAACCTAACCTGTCGTTTTTCCCGAAACGCTGCCCGTACTGCAACTGTCCGTTCACATTTGGTTTCTCCATGAGGTTATTGTAGCCCCCTGCCAACGAACCTGAAATTTGCGGACGTCCACTCTGGGCGGTTCGTGTAATCAAGTTCACCGACCCACCAATGGCATCACCATCCATGTCTGGTGTCAAAGATTTGGAAATCTCCATGGAGGCGAGTTGGTCTGATGGAATGGCGTCCAGCGCCACAAAGCGCACATCCGCTTCCGGGGATGGAATCTGTTCGCCGTTCACGTTGATGTTGGTGAACTGCGGCGCCAAACCCCTCACCAACACATAACGACCCTCGCCCTGATCACGCTCAATGTTTACACCGGGCACCCGTTGCAGAGCCTCGGCCGCATTAGGGTCAGGGAAACGACCAATCTGGTCGGCGGCAATGATGTTCTTGATGTTGTCTGCGTTCTTCTGCTGGTTCAGGGCGCGGGCCTGGCCCTGAATAGAACCCGTCACCACCACATCGCTTAGGTGATTGGAGTTACTTCTTAAACGCAACTGAAGCACCCCTCCCTCACCTGCGGCCACGTTCACCGAGAACGTGGTGTCTTGATACCCCAGGTAATGAACCTTCAGGGTGTAATTTCCAGTAGTGGCATATAACCTGAACTCCCCGTTCAGGTTGGTGGAAACCCCGTTGCTTGTACCGGCTAGTTCCACGGCAGCACCGGCCAATGGCTCTTGGTTCACTGCATCGGTGATCTTGCCTCTTAAAATGGCTTGCTGCGCTTGGGCTGCTCCTGAGAGCCCCATAACCAGAAAGCAAAAGCTGAGTAAAAATTTATACCTCATAGCGTTGGTTGTTTGATGCTGTAAAGGTGATGTCCTCTCCGGGCTAGTCGCAATTTACTGGCGTATACAAAATGTGAACAAGCCCTTGCGCAGCGTATACCAGAAGGCAGCAACCCTAACAACAACTTGCTATAAAGGTGATAATTAACACAATACACCTGCCACAAACAGCCATTATGTTATTGTTATGCCACCGTTATCCTTAGGTTAGGAGGATTGAGCTTTCCCGTTTCAAGGCTGTTTTTTGTAAAACAGGCCAAAATCAGAAGCCGAGGTCTAGGGCAGATCAAGCGATTCTTCCAGTACTTTTTCCTTTGAAGGGGCTTCTTGCAAGCCTTGGATAAAGGATACCAGGTTTTCTCCTTGTGGAAGGGTTAGTTTCTTTCGTAAGCGGTACCTGGAAACCCGCAAGCTATCCAGGGAGATGTTCAGGAGCGAAGAAATCTCGGTGGAGGTAAGATTCATTTTGAGCAGGGCCACCAGCCGGAGGTCTGCCGCGGTCAGGTCAGGGCACCGCCGTTTCAGGTTCTGGAAGAATGACTCATGCACTTGTTCAAATATTCCCCTGAAGTCTTCCCAGTATTTGTCTTGGCTGAAGTTCTGCTGAATGAGCATGAGCAACTGCTTTAATTGCTTTTTCTGATCCCTTTTATCTTCCTTCACCAACTCCTGTAATTTATCACGGAGCTGTTCCAGCAGCTGGCTTTTCTGGATCACGTGCAGGGTGTGGCTGGAGAGTTCTTTGCCTTTGGTTTCCAGCTCGGTTTTCAGAAACTGCTCCCTAAGCTGTTTGTTCTTCAGCTCTGTTTCCATCAGCTCCTTTTGTGTCTGGTACATCTTCTCTTTCTGTCCCCTTAAGGTTTGCTCGTTCCGCAGTTTCAGTTTCTGCCTGCTGAGGGCAACTGCTCCTAAGGAAAGCAACAGAATCAGGATTACACCTGCTCCAATGCTTAACAGTATGTTCTGCTGCCGGGCATTCTCCAGTTTGGTGATTTCATTGTCTTTCTTTTCTAAGTCATAGAGAGTGCTGAGCAAGGCGGCTTGTTTGTTGTTCTCGTCTGAGTAGATTTTCAGCAGGGCTTTACGGTTCTCTTCCATGTATAGGAAAGCGCTATCATCCTGCTGCAGCGCGTGATGAGATTTAGCCAGATCACGGTAGCCGCTGCTCAACTGGTACAGTTCGCCCAATTCCTTCGCCAGCCGCACTGCCCGCCAGGAGTAAGCCAATCCCTCCCGGTACGCACCTGTTTTCCGAGGTACATCGCCCATGTTATTGAGCACTTCCAATTGGGCTAACTGGTCATTTAGTAGTTGGTTTATAGAAAGGGCCTTCCGGAAGTAATGCTGCGCCGAGTCATACCGGCTCAAATCCTCGTAGATGCTGCCCAGATTCTCAAAGATCTTTGCGATCCCGCTACTGTCTTGAGTTTCCTTGTAAAGACCCAAAGCCAAACGTTGGTAATGAAAAGCACTGTCGTGCGCCTGGCGCTTTTCAAAGAGGTGGCCAATATTGCCGTAGGTGAAGGCGATTCCTTTCTTATCCTCGATCTTCCTCAATATTCCAAGGGCTTCTCTGTGCTCCCGCAACGCCACCTCCACTTGCCGGTTGTAGTAATGGAGGGTTCCCATTTGGTTGAGGTTATGGGCTAACTGCACCGAAAAGGGTTGTTCTCTGAAAATTTTGTCGGCTTGAAGATGGAGGTCTAAGGCTTGGGGGTAACGTCCCTGATGGTAGAAAATCTGCCCCATTTGCTGAAGGCAGAGCCCTTCGGCCTTTTTGTCCTTCCGCTGTACTGCTTAATGCAACTCCTTCTTGAGCGATCTGAAAGCTGAGTCTGGTCGGTGCTGGGTTAAGGCATTCGTTTGCTGCCGGGCCTGTGAATAAGCATTGAAGCTCACCAACCACAAACTTAAAAGGAGGAAACCAACCTTGCCAGCAAGGCTCTTATGGAAATGTGAAAGAGGGCTGCGGAATGGAATTGTGAACAGGAGTCGCATGGGTTTGCCAGCTTGCGTGAAACATTCACAAAGAAGGCAATTGAATGTTACCTGAACGTTACCATAGGCAAAAGAGCGGAGCTATATACTTTATTAAAAGGGTTTGACTACATCAATTATTCCAGACAACTTCTTCCTATTAACGCTGGTTCGACAAAAATGAAAGCACTCTTCCTTAATCCTCACCGAACTACACCTCTTAAATTTTTCACATTCACCTTATAAAAACTGTAATGAAGTCTCTCTAACACCTTCCTTTATAAAGTACCATCAAACAGAATCAAAGCTTTCAAAGCTTCCGTCTGAATACAGGAGTACAACTTTCACTAAAGTCCTTCCAGCTTTGTTTGTAGTTCTAATTTCTTCCGAAGAACCCTTTTCTACATTCTGTACTTTTCCTTGTTCTTGGACAAAACCTTCAGGAACCACATTCTTGATTTTGCTTTCAGTTAAGACACCTTGATCCTCCTTGGGCTCCAAAATTCTTCCTAAAGTCATTAGCATTGGACCTTCACCCGCTAATAACCATTTTGCAGAAATCTCGGGGTACCGGGTTAATAATTTCTGCACCACCTCCAGGCTGGCCTTGTTTCTTCCCGAAAGTATATGGCTGACAACAGGTCGCGCGACTCCAATTTCATCAGCAAAAGCAGCCGGCCCCAAGGTGCTCCAACCAATGATTTCCTGAATTCTTGTTAATAGATCTGACAAGTGTTTAAAATTTAAAAGTATAACAATCAGGAAACATCTAGCCTAAAAACAAAACGGCTTTAAGGGATTTAGATTTATTGTACCATCCCATAAAGAAGAGGTACTTTAATTAATTAAGATAACCTCCTTATAATAGCAGCTTTATACTGGATCTAATTCCCTCCTATTCAAAAAAGCGTTTTCTAAAGTTACAAAAATAAACCCTGTTTACATTTGTTTAACAAATGTAAACAGGGTTTATTTTTGTAACTCATTAATGGAAGATTTTCGTTTTATTTTCTTTTTATGGTTTTTGTTTTTCCCTCCTATTTTTCATTACTAAAGCCAAGGTAAGCCATTGTGGCAGGCAACTGTTTTTAGATTCATTTCCAAAAAGCTGGTCAAAAACGTCAAATCAAAACACCTCCCCTTTTCATTCCCTTGGTCTTCGTATTAGTGAATTTTACTGGAAGACAACGAAAGGTTTAATTAGGAGCAGCCCAGAGGAAGGGATTTAATTATTAAACAAAACAGGGAAAGGTTATCTTATAAAAACGTGTAAAAAGAGTGAGGCCACCAAACCGCTAAATATGTTAGCAGCTTGGTGGCCCCTGAAATAAACTTTAAGGCTTTTAAAGAATCACGGCATTATCTAAAATAAGCCATCTCTAAGTCACGGTCATGGTTGTAGATATCATTCCTAAAATGTACAACACCTGCCTCATCTACCCAAGCGGTGAAGTAAACGATGTACACCGGTACTTTAGCGGTCAGGTTAACGTATTTTTCTTGACCGCCATGCATGGCTGCTTTAATCGCTGATGGGGTCCACTGCTTCTGATCCTTCAACAGGTATTGGGCCATCTCAAAGGGTTTTTCAATCCGGATACATCCGTGGCTAAAGCCTCGTTCTGCCTGGTTAAACAAATGGTCAGAAGGAGTGTCATGAAGGTACACGTTATGCTCGTTCGGGAAGATGAACTTCACAAACCCAAGGGGGTTCTTTTTACCCGGACGCTGTCTAACCCGGTATTTGAAATTCTTATCTACCGAGTACCAGTCCACTGAACTTGGGGACATCACTTCCACTTTATTGTTTCCAATGTCTTTTACTAATTCCATGTCGTTTCGGGCTAAGTAATTGGGGTTACTTGCCTGGGCGGGCGCAATTTCTTCCTCTAATATTTGTGGGGTAATGTTCCAGTAGGGGTAAAAAACAATGTACTCCATTTTATCGCTGAAAACGGGGGTAGCGTGCATCTCCTTCCCTACCACTACTTTCATATTTAACACTTCTTTCCCTTTCTCATACACATGGAGCATATATTCCGGAATGTTGATGAACACATATTTATCTTCGAAACGTTTAGGCACCCAGCGCCAACGTTCCATGTTGATAATGATCTGGTCTATACGGTTTTCAATAGGCACGTTCATGGCCACCAAAGTCTCGCCGCCAACCACGCCATCGGGTTTCAAGCCATGACGGATCTGGAAGTTCTTAACCGCAGTTGCCAGTGCAGGATCATAGATTCGGTTAGCTGGGGTGTTTTCGGCAGGTTTACCCAAAATCCGGTGCCGTAAGGTTAATACTGCCTGGGCAGAATCACCGGGTTTAATCATCTTGGTGGCTAGTTCAATTTTAGGCCATCCTCCCTGTTGCTTGGCCAGTCGGTATTGTTTCAAGGCTTCGCGCAGACGTATGTAGTTAGGGTGCAAAGCTTCAAACTCATAATAAGGGTAGCGGCTCTCCCGCTCCTTCAGGATTGTTTGCAGGGCCTTGTGTAGCTTTATTTTGTTTTTCTTAACCTCCCATTCAATGTTATCCAGGCTGCGCGGGTCAACGGTACCCCGGTAAAAGTCGCTGGCGTAGTTAAAGTAAGAAGCAGTTAGGGTTACATCCAACTCCTCCTGAAGTTTATGACGTACCGAGTCATCCTTCGCCTGCTCCACCTTTTGAAACATCTGCTGCAGGTCTTTTCTGGCGTAATCCTGGGGGTTAAGGCCTTCTTCGTGGGCCTTGTTCAATACTTCCACAAATTTAAATGCCTGGGGAACAAGTTCCCCGTCCTTAAACCAGGCAAAACGATATTGCCGCTCCCGGTAAAAGAGCTTCATCAAGTCCAGGTGCTTCTTGAACTCTGGGTCGCTTTTGGTGAAAGTAACCACAAACACACTGTCGGTTTGCGGCGGGAATTCCTTTGCCGCGGCAAGAGCTGCTTTCTTGACCTGTTTATCCCCCGACTTGGCACAGGCAGACAGCAGGGCCATGGTCATCAGGAAAAAAAGAAATAAAGAATATATTGGTTTATTATGCTTCATAAAGGTTAATCCTTTTATTAAGATGTGGTACTTATACTTACAAACCCAGTAAAAAGTTAAAAGAAGAAAGAAGGATAAAAATTGGATTTAAATCACTTCACCTCAGCACTTCTGCAACCATTCTTTCGTTTTTAAAAACCGCTAATTTTATGCCAGCTTTCTCCTAGAATATTGCGTAAATAAATATTTTAAAGCCAGATATTCAGTCCACCAATCACTTTGTTACCCTTTTCAGTGGGTAACCTTAAGGTATCACTAAAGTTTACAAAATGGATTTTAGCAACAATACTCCTCTTTCGTTCCCCTATGACCCACACAGCTTTTCCAAGCCCGCAGAAGCCCGGATCAAGCACGTAGACTGGGACCTCCACGTTGATTTCAATCAGAAGAAGATATCCGGCATCGGTGTTTACCATCTACATACCCATAAGGCCACAGAGATCGTGTTGGACACCCATCACCTACTCATTAGGCAGGTGTGGCTTGAAGACCCGGAAAATGAGGTCAATTTCCGGTTATCAGATAAAAAACCTTTTCTGGGCCAAGGATTGCATGTGACCTTTACACCGGGCACACAGAAGATCAGGATCAGCTTTGAGACGACACAGAGTTCAGCGGCGCTCCAATGGCTAACCCCAGAACAGACGGCGGGCAAAACACAGCCTTTTCTATTCACTCAGTCGCAAGCTATTTTGGCGCGAACGTGGCTGCCTTGTCAAGACAGTCCCAGTGTTCGGTTTACCTACACGGCCCGGGTACAGGTTCCGGCTCACTTGCTACCCCTCATGAGTGCCCAGAATCCGCAAGAAAAGGAGGCCAGCGGTACGTACTTTTTCCGGATGGATCAGCCTATCCCCTCTTACCTTCTCTCCTTAGCGGTAGGCGACCTGGCCTTTGCTCCTCTTGCCGACAGATGCGGAGTATACGCTGAACCTGCCTCCCTGGAAGCCGCGGCATACGAGTTTGCCGACACCGAGAGGATGCTGCTTGCCGCCGAAGAACTGTACGGGCCTTACCAATGGGACCGATACGACTTGCTGGTGTTGCCGCCCAGCTTTCCATTCGGTGGAATGGAGAACCCGAAACTCACCTTCGCCACTCCCACCATCATTGCGGGTGATAGGTCTCTCACCAGTCTGGTGGCCCACGAGTTGGCCCATTCCTGGTCAGGGAACCTGGTGACTAATGCTACCTGGAACGACTTCTGGCTTAACGAGGGTTTTACCGTGTATTTTGAGCGCCGCATCATGGAAGCCCTGTACGGACCGGAATACGCTCAGATGCTACACACCCTTGGGTACCAGGATTTGCAACATACCCTGGAAGAACTAAGCAACACCCCGCAGGACACCTGCCTGCACCTGAACCTTGAAAACCGCGATCCAGACGAAGGCCTGACGGAGATTGCCTACGAAAAAGGGAACCTGTTCCTGCGCCACCTGGAAAGCCTGGTGGGCCGTGAACGGTTTGACCAATTCGTGAACACCTATTTCAGCACGTTCCAATTCAAGTCCATGGACACAGCTGGTTTTGAGTTGTTTTTGGAAAAAGAGCTGGTAAACGGAAACCAACATTTACGGGACCAGATCAATGCCGAGGCATGGATTCATAAACCCGGCATTCCGGCCGGAGTGGCGCATGTAAAATCAAGTCTTTTTGAGAAAGTAGCCGCAGAACGGGACAAGTGGGAAGCAGGAACCCCGGCTCAGGAACTGTCTACCCAAAACTGGAGCACCCATGAATGGCTCTATTTCCTGAGCAACCTTCCCCAGAATTTCCCCCTTGATAAATTGAAAGAACTGGATGAGGCCTTTGGGTTTACCTCTTCAGGGAACGCTGAGATTCAGGCGGAGTGGCTGAAGATTGCCATCCGGCACGGGTACACAGAAGCTTTCGCAGCTCTGGAGACATTCCTGGTGCGGGTGGGCAGAAGGAAATTCCTGATGCCCTTGTACAAAGCCCTGCTTCAAACACCTCGGGGAGCCGATCTGGCCCGAGAGATTTACGGGAAAGCCCGACCTAACTACCATGCAGTAGCCACCAGTTCCCTGGATGCCCTACTCCGGTAAACCACCTATCCTGAAACAGAAGAGCCCATCAGGTTAAAACCGATGGGCTCTTCTGACTTATAAACAGGAGGTGTTAGTGGTTCTCGGCTTTCCGGTTTACGGCAGTTTCCGCAATCATGGTAAGCTTTTCATCGGTCATTTTCTCCTCGTTCAGAATCTCTTTTAAATGATCCAGCACCTGGGTATGGCCCAGGAATTTGGCATAGGTGCAGGCGGTTCCGTAACCGGCAATCTCATAGTGTTCTACCCGTTGGGCACAGGCAATGATACCGGCATCCATAACCTCAGGATCAGCGTCGTGCTGCATGAACTCGCGGGCTTCTTTGATGATTCCCTCCATGGCCATGCATTTCTCGCCGCCACCACTGATGCCCAGAATCTGAAAACATTCTTCTAAACGCTGAATCTGCCGTTGGGTCTCCCGCATGTGCGTCTCTAAAGCCATCGCCAACTCTGAGCTTTTCACCATAGACAGCATCTCTGGCATGGCTTTTAAGAGTTGCTGCTCTGCGTTATAGAGATCTTTCATCTGATGGATGAACAGGTCATTCAAGGATGTTAATTTCATAGCTTTTATCTTTAGTTGTAAAATCTAATGTGTTAAATTTTATACGAGGCGAGGGATAGGTAGTTTAACGGATGTCCTAAGAATATCCCGTATTTCCGCAATCTTCCGGCAATTGGCCCGTAAGTAGGGGAAATCCCGTATAAGCACAGGTTTAAACGAAGTACCCATACCACATTTCAGTTGCATACATGACCAAACTTGAGCTAGCCCCCAAAGGCATTCTCATCGCCGTTGGCGGAAACGAAGACAAAGGCACGTACCCCCGGCATAAAAAGCAGTTTCATCTGAGTTTCTTTGAATTAGGCATTCTCAGACGCATCATTGACGCCATGGGCGGAAGCGATGCCCGGGTGGAGGTCATCACCACGGCTTCCATGATCCCCGAAGAATTGGGAGCCCTTTATCTGCATGCCTTTGAGGTTCTGGGCTGTAAGCAGGTCAGCATAATGGACATCAGGGAAGAGGAAGACGCCCTGAATCCAGAGTACCTGGACCGCCTGAAGAAAGCCAGCGGCGTCATGTTCACCGGTGGAGACCAGTCCCGCCTTTTCAGGATCTTCTCGGGCACTGCTTTTCACCAGATCTTGCTGGACCGGTACTGGCACGAGGCGGGTTTTGTGATTGCGGGGACCAGCGCGGGTGCCATGGCCATGTCTGACATCATGATCAAGGGAGGCAGCAGCCAACGCTCCCTCCTGAAAGGATCTGTGAAATTAGACCGGGGACTGGCGTTCCAGGAGAACGTCATCTTTGACTCTCATTTTGTGAAACGGGGCCGATTTGGGAGATTGATGGAAGCGGTGGCCACCCATCCTTTTAAAATTGGGATTGGCCTGGGCGAAGACACCGGCGTTATGATCACGCAGGGCAACATCATCGAAACCATTGGGTCTAACCTGGTCATTGTGGTAGACGGGCACCATATCAAGCACAACAACACGTCATATGCCCCTCCGGGCACCCCGCTCTCCATTGAAAACTTCCGGATGCACGTGCTGGCCTTCGGGAATTATTATGACATCAGGGAGCGGAAATTCTGCGTTGGGGAGAAACAGATCATTATCGATCAAAATTAGGCAGTATTTCTTTGGGGCTGTTTTCCGAAAAACAGCCCCGAAACAACCTTATTCCTGGTATATAGCCACCAAAGGATCCTGCCCTTGCACCCAACTGGCCCGATACATTCCTTCAGAGTTAAACGGCAAAGTTACCTGGCCCCGGGCATCAACCGCGATAAGTCCACCTTCCCCGCCTTGTTTCTTCAGTTTGTCATGCACCACCAAATCAGCGGCCTGAACCAAAGACAACCCCTTGTATTCCATCATACAGGAGATATCATAGGCCACCACGTTTCGCATGAAATACTCCCCATGGCCGGTGCAGGACACTGCGCAGGTACGGTTGTTGGCGTAGGTACCAGCCCCGATGATGGGCGTATCTCCAATGCGGTTAAAGTTCTTGTTGGTCATGCCGCCGGTGGAAGTGGCCGCGGCCAGGTTTCCCTGCAGATCAACCGCCACTGCCCCCACCGTCCCGAATTTCTTTTCCTGGGTTTCTGAATGGTCCAGCATGTACACGTCTGAATCGCGCAGGGCTTGCCATTGCTCGTAGCGCTGCAGGGTGAAGAAGTATTCATCCGGTTCAAAGGCAATGCCGTGGTTGCGGGCAAATTCCTCGGCTCCGGGCTGGGATAGGAACACATGGTCTGAATGGTGCAGCACCTGGCTGGCCAGCAGGATAGGATTGCGCACATTCCTGACCCCAGTCACCGCCCCCGCGCTCAGGGTTTTCCCGCACATGAGGGCTGCGTCCATCTCATGGCGGCCACGTTTGTTGAAGACCGAGCCCCGGCCCGCGTTGAACAAAGGACAGTCTTCCAGGGAAACTACCGTGGCTTCAACCGCAGCCAAAGCACTGCCGCCCTGGCGCAAAAGGTCATACCCGGTTTTTAGGGCTTGTTGCAGCGCCTGGCGGTATTCCCGGTCCATTTCCGGTGTGAGTGATTCCCGGGTGATGGTTCCGGCGCCCCCGTGCAGGGCCAGGGCAAAACGATGCTGATTCTCCATACTTTCCTTCTCTTTGCGTAGGGGGTTCGCCGTTAGCTACTTAAAATTACCGCCTCTTTTCAGGCCCCGTCTGCTTCCTTCAGAAGCAAAGAACGTTGATAAATTTAAGTCTGGCTGCGGGAATCTAAACCCCCTATTCTTTGTATATTTGTATAGTTACTTTACTAATCTATTAAAATTATCACCTATGTCTTTTGATGTACAAGGAAGATTGCACGAAATCTTTGACGAAACCCAAGTGAGCGACAAATTCCGGAAACGTGAATTCGTTTTGGAGATTCCAGACGGCTCTTATACGCAATATGCCAAGTTTCAGCTTACCCAAGACAAGTGCGGTATTCTTGATAACTACAAAACAGGCGATGAAGTAAAGGTTGCCTTCAACCTAAGCGGAAAACCGTTCACCAAAAACGGAACCACCATGTACTTCACCAACCTGCAGGCTTGGAGGGTAGAGCATGCCGGCAACGCGGCTCAGCCACAGGCATCAGGCAACCCGTATGCCGCCCAGCAGCCGGTGAAATCCAGCTCTTCTTTCATCAGCGATGACATGGACAACGATCTTCCTTTCTAAGCCAGATCCTTTTGTAATGAAATATAGAATGCGGCCCCAAAAGGGTCGCATTTTTTATGTTAACGGGATTCCACTCTGCGAAGGCAGCTAAAATGGTGAAAATTCCGTAGTCCCCCATAGCCAGGCAAACTGGAGCAGCACAGGACATGATAGCAGACAAAGAAGGAAAGGTAATGGTAGTGACGGGCGCAAGCTCGGGTATTGGGAAGGCAGCCACTGAGGCATTGGCGTTGGAAGGGCATCAAGTGGTGATGGTATGTAGAAACGAGCAGAAAGGCCGCCATGCCCTGGATGACATCCAACGGAAAGTACCCAGCGCTAAACTGAACCTGCACCTGGCTGATTTGTCTTCGCTGGAAGAGGTTCGGCGACTGGCCCAGGAGCTTAAAAATCAGTACCCTGTGGTAGACGTGCTCCTCAACAACGCTGGCCTGATTCCGGGACATCAGCAAACCACCGCAGACGGTTGGGAACTGGCCTGGGCCACCAATCACCTGGCTCCTTTCCTGCTCACCAACCTGCTCATGGATTCCTTGCTTGCCTCTGAACAGGGCCGCGTGATCAACGTTACCTCAGAGGCGCACCGGCTGGGCCAGATTGACTTTGAGCACGCCGGCAAGCCCCAGAAATACAGTGCCATCACCGCCTATGCAGACTCCAAACTGGCTAACATCCATTTCACCTACGAGCTGGCCCGCCGCACCGAGTTCACCAACCTGACGGTGAATTGCCTGCACCCGGGAGTGGTGGCCAGCGGCTTTGGAAGCAACAGCAACTTCTTTATCCGGCACCTGATCCGGTTAACCAGTGTTTTCATGAAATCGCCGGCGAAAGGCGCGGAGACTCTGGTGTACCTGGCTACTTCTCCGTACCTCAAACACGTTTCAGGTAAGTACTTCAAAAACAAGAAACAGGTGCCTTCTGCCGCCGATTCTAATAATGCCCACGTGGCACGCCGTTTGTGGGACATCAGCGCAGAACAAACTGGTTTTTAAGCCGTTTTCAAGGAAACACCCCTAAAACAAAATACCCCTTGACATGCAAGAAATGTATCTGTTGATCCTTCAGGGGGAAGGCGAGACGCTGGAATTCAAGAAGACCATCACCCACCCTGCCCGCATTGCCCGTACCCTGGTTTCCTTCGCCAATACACGTGGCGGACAGATCCTGGTGGGCGTTCAGGATGATGGTACCATCTGTGGCGCAGACCCAGAAGAGGAAAAGTATACGCTTGACAAAGCCCTTCACTCCTTCTGCGAGCCTCCGGTGGAAGTTATCTACGAGGAAGTGGACATGGACGAAGGCACCATCCTGAAGGTGATTATCCCCGAAAGCACCACCAAGCCCCATATGGCGAAAGTAAAGGAAGATGACTGGCGCAGTTACATCCGGGTGAAAGACGAGAGCGTACAGACGAGCAAACTGGTGGAGAAGTCGCTGACCCTGGAACCCGCCACGGAATCATTGGAAGAAAAGGTGGATCATCAGCAGGAGCGCATTTTAGAACTGCTCAAGCGGTACCGCAAGCTTACCTTGAAGGATTTCATGCACATGGCTAACCTATCCAAGCAAAGGGCGCGCCGCTTGCTGGTGTACCTGGTGCTTCAGGGGCAGGTCAGGATGCATGACAAGGAAAAGGAGCCTTTTTATACCCTCAGCTAGTCAGCCCCAGAAATCCTTCATCAAGGCCAGACAAAGAAAATGGAGGAAACCGGATCTTCCTCTATTTCGGCGGCATCGGCTTGGTACAAAAGGGTAGCCTCCACCTTTTGTTGGTGCTGCTCCAATGCCAGTTGTCCCTGTGTGTCAAAAAGCGCGGTTATCCATCCCATGGCTACTCCTACGGCCAGGGTAAAAAATACTTTCATCTCCGTTCCAGTTTAAAGCTGATTTAAAGAAAATAGACCCAAAACCTAGTGCACCTGCCTCCGGCAAGAATCTAACAGAGCCGCTGCCAGCAATAGCCCGCTGAAAACCATGCTGTACCACATTTGGGGCACAAACCAAGCGACACCCGGAGCTTGGGAAGCCATGGCCGAAAACCCCGGCCAACTGTATGGATAGTACCCGATGTACTCCCACCTTGCCCCGATGAGGTAAGCCAGGGTAAACAGGATGCCCAACCCGATGCCCATGGCAAAGCTTTTGAACCGGTAACTAAGGCAGAATTGCAGGGTAAAAATGAAGAGCGAACCTACCAGAATTCTGAAGGCACTCAGGCTGATGCTCTGCTCATGGTGGTAGTTCTGAAAACCAAGGTCCGGGCGGAGTTCCCCCAGCAAATAGCCGCTTGCCAACAGCCCTGCCCAGAAAGTGGCGTAGCTCAGGATCACCAAACCCAAAAGCAAAAGGTATTTGTTCAGGAACACCCAGGCCCGGGGCACCGGCAACGCGTACAACTGCTTCCACCCTCCTGACTGATGCTCCGTTCCGTTCACCAAGGCCGTTAGTAGAGCCAGAAACAAAGGCGCCAGCAGTTGGGCCGTGACCGAAAAGTTATTTCCCGCCCAGTTAAACCAAGGGTCAGAACCAGGCTTCACAATCAGATGACCCTTAAAGAAGAATACCATAAAGTTCATGGACACAATGGAAAGCGGGGCCAGAAAAGCCAGCCACAAGGCCCAGGTGTGCTTCAGTTTAAGAGCTTCCGCCGAGATTCCCCGGCTGAGGTAAGTGGTAGAGGTGTTCATCAGGGTCAAACTTGAAGGGTGGGAACAAGAACTTTAGTAGGGGTTACTTCCGAGGATTCGGTTAAAGAAAGAAAGACTTCTTCCAGGCTTCTAGTAGCACAGGTCAGGCCCATGACGGAAACCCCTCCCAGCACCAACATGTGGTTGATGGCGGCAGCCTCGTCTTTTTCCTGTACAGCCAGCCGGACCCGTTGAAGATCCAAGGTTTCCACGGCATATTCCTGAGAAAGCAGGAGTTCTTTTGCCAGCAATACGTTATCTACTTCCACCTCCAGGGTCCTGGCCTGCAACATGCCCTGCTTCAACTCTTGCACTCCGCCCTGAAACAGCAATTGCCCTTGGTGGATGATGCCCAGGTGGGAGACCGTTTTCTCTATTTCACTTAGTAAATGGCTGGAAAGAAAGATGGTTTTGCCGTGTTCCTGGTTCAGTTCTTTGAGCAGTTCCCGCATTTCTTTGATGCCGCTGGGGTCTAAGCCGTTGGTTGGTTCGTCCAGGATCAAAAGCGAGGGGTCTGAAAGTAAAGCCAGAGCAATGCCCAACCGCTGGCACATACCCAGAGAATATTCCCTTACCGGACGATGGGCATCGGATTTCAGACGAACAATGTCCAGCACCTGGGCTATCCTGGTTTTCTTAACCCCCAGAAACCTCCGCATCACCTCCAGGTTGTCTTTCCCAGACAGATGTTTGTAAAGGCTAGGCGTCTCGATCAAAGCCCCTACCCTTTGTAAAATTTGAACCCGATGCTCGGTTAAGTCCTGTCCAAATAATTGAACGCTGCCTTCAGTCTGTTTCAGCAAACCCAGCAGCAACCGGATGGTGGTGGTCTTTCCTGCCCCGTTGGGGCCCAGGAAACCGTAGATGCAACCTTCGGGTACTTCCAGGTCTAAGCGTTGCAGGATTTCCCGGGCTCCGTACCGAAAGGTGAGTTGATGGGTGGAAATGATCGGTTCTTTCATAGCAGCACAAATAGGATGCACCAAATCAACTGATTCCATCTTCCTGCCGCAACTAAACTATACCAACGCTGCTTTCTTCTGGACCAACCCGGTTTTTGTGCCTTTGAACCTGTTCGTCGATACAATTGGCAGCTTGGTCTAATTCCTTTCTAAACTTCATCAGAAGCCCGATGGATTGGTTAGTTTTGGTCTGTTTTCCGGAAAACGATGAAAAAACACATTCCGCTTTTGCTCCACGTTTTGCTGTGGCTTGCCCTTTTGGGTTTCTCCCTCTGGACGCATTTCCGCATTGATCGGCTCAATCTGCCTTTGTCCTGGATAGCGATGGATGTGGGGCAAACCTTTGCCTTCCACCTGGCCCTCTTTTACTTTAATTGGTTTGTGCTCCTCCGCATTTTGGCTAAAGGGAATGTGTTGGGGTATGCCTTGGCTGTGCTGGTCACCTTGGCGGTGTTCTCAGGAGTACGCAGCCCCATTGAGATTTTTCAGATAAAACAGGAGGCCACCATCTCAACTAAATTGGCCGAACAGGTGGCAAAACATCCTTCCATGCTGGAATATGAAACCCAGCTGATTCAGTTGGGCGTCATGGGTTTGATGAACATCTTTCTGAGTTCCTCCCTCAAAGTTACGGGCGAGTACCTGCGCAACGAGCGGCGGCGCAAAGAACTGGAACTCCAACACACCAGCACCGAACTGGAACTGCTGAAAGCCCAGGTAAATCCGCACTTCCTGTTCAATACCTTAAACAACATCTACTCCCTGGCCTATCAAAACTCCGGCCACACCGCTGATGCCATCCTGAAGCTCTCCCTGCTGTTGCGTTACCAACTCTACGAGACAAACACCCCCGTTGTCCCCCTGGAGCGGGAACTGGAGCATGTGGCCCACTTACTGGACCTGCACCGCCTGCGGCTGACAGATCCCACCTTGCTTTCCATGGAAGTGGCAGGAAACACCAGCGGCATCTCGGTTCCGCCCATGCTCCTGATGCCCCTGGTAGAGAATATGTTCAAACACGGCTTAACTTCCGCCCCCATGCAGGTACACGTTTGCACCCAAAACGGCCAGCTTACCTTTACCACCCGAAACCGGTTGAAGATGGGCACCGGAGCCAAGGATTCGTTTGGGGGCATCGGGCTCCAGAACCTCAGAAGACGGTTGGAACTGCTGTACCCGAATGCCTTCACCTTCACCACCTGCCTTGAAGAGCAGGATTTTATCGCCACGCTCACCTTGTCCTGACTTTCCTAAACCCGTACCTTCACCAGATGCAACTGACCTGCCTCGCTATTGATGATGAGCCCCTAGCGCTGGACATCATGCGCTCCTACATTAGCAAAATTCCGTTTTTACAGTTGGTGCAGACCTGTTCCAGTGCCCTAGAGGCGATGACGGTTTTGCAGCGCCAACCGGTTGACCTACTGTTCCTGGATATTGAGATGCCTGAGATTACCGGGGTTCAGTTCGCGCAATCGCTCTCGCATAGGCCGGCCATCATCTTCACCACCGCCTACCCGCAGTATGCCTTAGACGGATTCTCCCTGGATGCCGTGGATTACCTGCTCAAACCCATTCCCTTTGACCGGTTTTTCAGGGCCGTAAACAAGGTGTACGAACGGGCCCAGCTGCAAACTCCGGCTTCGCCTGTGGCCATGCCCGCCCCAGCCTACTCTGAAAACGAGGACTTCATCTTTGTAAAAGCTGATTACAAAACCCTGCGGGTGAATCTGAAAGACATCCTGTTCATCGAAGGCCTTAAGGATTACGTCATCCTGCACACAGTTACCAGGAAGATCATCAGCCTTTTATCCATGAACAAAATCATGGAGAAGCTGCCCGAGCAGGAGTTTGCCCGCGTGCACCGGTCATACATTGTTTCCTTGGCTCATATTGAAAGTATAGAAAAAGGCCGCATCAAGATAAAGGAGCAGGAAATTCCTATCGGGGACAGTTTCCGGGAGAGTTTTATGCGGTGGGTGGAAAGCAAGAACCTGTAGCCTTCCGTAAAGCAAGCATCTTCTTTTTGGTTTAGGGCCTATTTTCAGAAAGCGGGCTAAAAAGGCGTGGTTCTTTCTTTAAAGAACAAACGTTCGTAACCAATCTACACTCTGGATGCAAATCAGTATCTTTGCGGCTTAAAATCTTACAACCCAACAGACATGCAAGCATTACGAGGAACAGGTGTGGCCTTGGTAACTCCTTTCAAAGCCGATCTTTCCGTAGACCTGGAGGCCTTCGGCCGACTGATTGATTTTAATATTGACAACGGGGTTGATTACCTGGTGGTGAACGGAACCACGGGAGAATCTGTGACCACCTCGCCCAAAGAAAGAACCCAGCTCCTGGCTTTCGCTAAGGAACGTATTGCCGGCCGCAAGCCTCTGGTATACGGTCTGGGCAGCAATGATACCCAGTACGTACTGGAGCAGCTTAAAAAGATTGATTTTACCGGGGTTGCCGCAATTTTGTCGGTGTGCCCTTACTATAACAAACCCTCTCAGGAAGGAGTTTTCTTGCACTACACCGCCATTGCCGATGCCTCTCCGGTGCCGGTGATTTTGTACAACGTGCCTGGCAGAACCGGAATCAACATGACGGCGGCCACTACCCTTCGGTTGGCCCAGCACCCCAACATCATCGGGACGAAGGATGCCAGCGCCAATATGGAGCAGTACATGGCCATTTTGGAGGAAAGACCGGCCGGGTTCCTGGTGATTTCCGGCGATGACATGCACACGGTTCCCTTGATCTCGGTGGGCGGCGACGGCATCATCTCGGTTCTGGCCAACGCGTTTCCGGAGCGGTTCAGCCGCATGACGCGTTTGGCGCTGGAAGGGAATTTCCGGGAAGCCGGTGCTTTGCAACGTTCCTTCGGTAAAATCAACCCGTTGATGTACGAAGAGGCGAACCCCGTAGGGGTGAAACTGGCGTTACAGGAAGCTGGCGTTTGTGCTCCGTTTGTGCGACTTCCGTTAGCCCCGGCCTCAGACGGCTTGGTGCAGCGGGTGAAGGCTGCGGCCGTTCCTCTGCTGGCTTAAGTTTCTATTTTGGGTACCTTTTCCTGAAAACAGATGAAAAACCTAAGGCTTCTCCTAGTATTGCTGTTCTTGTGTAACTCGGCAAGCGCTCAGAACTTGAACCCTGCTTTAGGGGAAGCCATAGAGTTATTGACCGGAAAAGGTACCCTCAAAGGAACGTTACTCCTGCCCTCTTCAAACGACAAGGTACCGGTTGTGCTGATTCTTTCCGGTTCCGGGCCCACTGACCGGGACGGTAACAACCCCGCCATGAGAAACAACAGCCTGAAGATGGTGGCCGAAGGGTTGCAGGCACAGGGAATCGCTTCGGTGCGCTTCGATAAACGCGGCATTGCCCAGAGCAAGGACGCAGCTATTTCTGAGTTTGATCTTCGTTTTGACACCTACGTGCACGATGCCGCTGCTTGGGTAGAAAAGTTAAAGCAAGATGCTAGGTTCAGCAAAGTAGTGGTCCTGGGCCACAGTGAAGGCTCTCTGATCGGGATGATGGCGGCCCGGCAGGCGAAAGCCGATGGGTTTATTTCCGTAGCCGGCGCCGGGCAGTCGGCCGATAAGATCATTCGGCAGCAACTTCAGGGGCAACCCAAAGCAGTGACCGATGCCGCCTTCCCTATCTTAGACCAACTTTCGCAAGGTAAAGCCGTTCCTGAGGTGAGCCCCATGCTGACTTCTTTGTTCCGCCCCAGCGTGCAGCCGTATCTTATATCCTGGTTTCAATATGATCCGCAGAAAGTGATCGGGAAAATGACTATACCGGTGCTATTGGTACAGGGGAAGGAGGATTTGCAGGTGAGCGTGCAGGAAGCCTATTTACTGAACTCGGCCGCGCCTAAAAGCAAACTGGTGGAGATTGACCACATGAACCACGTCTTAAAAGAAACCACCTCAGACCGAAACGCCAATCTGGCAACGTACGCCAACCCCACTCTCCCATTGGCACCTTCCCTGGTACCCGCCCTGGTAGCCTATGTAAACTCCCTTAAATAGCCATAACACTAATAAAGCCGTTGCCGGTTTTAGAGCTGATTTATGTAAACAGCCCTAAAACCGGCAACGGCTTTATTAGTGTAAGAACTTCCTGGAGTTTACCAACCGCTTGTCAGCACATCGGCGATGTGCAGTACCTTAATAGGCTTGTTCTGTTTTTTGCTGTAGGCATCCAGGTGCATAAGGCAACTGGTATCCGTGGAAACAATGTACTCGGCCCCGGTGCTCTGGGCGTTCTCTACCTTCTGCTCGGCCATGGCCACGGAGATGGACTCAAACTTGGCGGCAAACGTACCGCCAAACCCGCAGCAGGTCTCGGTTTCGCGCATTTCGGTTAGTTCCAGGCCTTGCACCATGCCTAACAAACGCCGGGGGCCTTCTTTGATGCCGCACTCGCGCAAGGCGCTGCAAGAATCATGGTAAGTGACTTTAGCGTCAAGCCGTGCTCCCGGGATTTGTTTCACCTGCAGAACATCGGTCAGAAACTCGGTTAACTCCAGCACCTTGCGTTCCATGGCCCGGTACCGTACAAAGTTGGAGGATGTCACGAAGATGTTGGAATAGGCATTCCGGATCATGCCCACACAGGAAGCAGAGGGTGCTACGATGTAATCGCTTTCGTCTGAGGAGAAATCCTCCAGGAATTTATCGGCTACCTGACGGCACTCTTTCTGAAAACCGGCATTGTAGGCGGGTTGCCCACAGCAGGTTTGGTTTGTGTTGTAGCGAACCTTACAGTCCAGAGACTCCAATAACTTCACCATGTTCCAGGCAGTCTGCGGAAACATCTGGTCAATGAAACAGGGAATGAAAATATCAACTACCGGTTGTGGCATGTGGTTAAAGCGAATGAAAAACGTGGGACGCCAGGGCCAATGACCGGGAAAGCGCCTCCTGGTCCAGGTTCAAAGGTACGCCTTTCTCCTGTAAATAAGAGAGCATTTTCTCGGTGGGCATGTTGCCTACCAGGTCGTCTTTGGCCATAGGGCACCCGCCGTATCCCAGCAACGCGCCGTCCATGCGGCGGCAGCCACTCTCGTAGGCCGCAGCCACTTTCTCGCGCCAGGTGGAAGGGTTGGTATGCAGGTGCGCCCCGAACTCTATGTGCGGGAAAGCGGGAATCAAGGTGGAGAAAAGCCCCTGGATGGAAGCAGGCGTGGAAACCCCGATGGTGTCTGACAACGAAATGATCTTGATGCCCAAGGGATCTAGTTTCCGGGTCATTTCTCCGGCGAGTTCCGGTTGCCAAGGCTCTCCGTAAGGATTCCCGAACCCCATGGATAAGTAGAGAACCAACTCCTTGTTATGTTTCTGGCACAAGTCCTGCATCTGGGCCACTTCTACCAGCGCCTCGGCAATGCTTTTGTTTGTGTTGCGTTTCTGGAACTCCTCTGACAAAGACAAAGGAAACCCGATGTACTGAATCTGCTCATAAGCAGCGGCCTGCTCTGCTCCCCGCACGTTGGCCACAATGGCCAGCAACTTGGTTTGGGTACGGGAAGTATCCAGTTGATCCAGCACCTGGGCGGTGTCGCGCATCTGCGGAATGGCTTTGGGCGATACAAATGACCCGAAATCCAGGGAGTCAAACCCCACTTCCAGCAGAGCCTGTAAATAGGAAACCTTCAACTCGGTTGAAACAAACTCGGGCAAGCCTTGCATGGCATCGCGGGGGCATTCAATGATTTTCATGTGGTTCGTTTTATTCTGCTTTCCACCGGAAGATGATCTACGCGGTTTAAGGTTATATTTGGTCTTGGGTAGGAGTACTCGTTAATATACTGCCACTTTATGCTACGACATGGCCGCTACACATGCCTCCCTTTTTACCGCTGAATCGGTGCTGCACCAATTGGTTCTTCAGGCTCCGGAGATCGAAATCCAGACGGTAACCCGACCTATTTACGAGGCACTGTTCAGTTCTGTCATTTCGCAGCAGTTATCAGTGAAGGCGGCGGCTACCATTAAGGCCCGGTTTTTGGCCTTGTTTCCCGGAAACTACCCAGATCCAAAGGTAGTACTTTCTATGGCACCCGAGGAAATGCGGGCAGTGGGTTTGTCGCGCCAGAAGATTAGCTACCTGCAGAACATCGCGGAGCACAAAGCCGCCGGACAACTGGAAGACGATCAGTTAGCCCATTTACCAGACGAGGCGCTGATTTCCCAACTGGTTCGCATCAAGGGAATTGGCCGCTGGACCGCCGAGATGATTCTGATGTTTGCCTTGAACCGCCCCGATGTTATGCCCTTAGACGATTTGGGTATCTACAACGCCATGAAGCGCCTGTACCAGTTTGAGGAACCTATGAAGGCCGCCAAACCCCGCATGACCTCCCTCTCTGATCCATGGCGCCCGCATCGCACCTTGGCTTGCCGTTACCTGTGGCAGTCACTGGACAATGCACCAGGGTAGAGTTCTGAGTCTTGAGTTCTGAGTTATGTGCGCTTAAGAGGCAAGCCTGTTTAGGAGGTGTTTTCCTGAAAACGGCCTTGAACCGTTAGCGTACTTTCTGGCGCTTTACCAAATAGGCTTGAAGTACTTTGTCGAGGGGTTCACGCAGATCCACCGTTACCAAGTCAATGCGGTATTGGCCGCAGCGCAGCTTTAGTTCGTTTTTGAACTGGCGCATGGCTTTGACATATTCCTCCCTGATCTCAGAAGGCTGCACTTTGATTTTTTCGCCGTTTTCCAGCCCCTGAAAGGTGTAAGGTTTGTCTGGAAAATGGAATTCTTCTTCGGTTTCAGCGTGGGTAATATGGAACAAGAGGACCTCGTGCTGTTGGTGCCGAAGGTGCTGCAAGGCCATGAAAATCTCATCTAGCTGCTCATATTGGCTTAACAGATCACTGAAAAGCACTACCAGGGAACGCTTGGGTAATTGCTGGGCCACGTGGTGCAGCATGGATGCCAACCGGGTTTCCTTCTGCGGTGGAGCGGGTTTCTGCAATTGCTGCTGCAGGGCTAACAATAAAGTATGCAAATGCGCGCCCGTAGACTTGATGGGTGTCTGTAGTTCAATCTGGTCAGAGAAAGTAGTGAGCCCTACTGCATCGCGTTGCTTTTGAAGAAGCGTGGCTAAAGCAGCAGCGCTCAAAACAGCATAGGAAAGCTTCCCATAATTATTTGTGGGGTAATACATAGAGCCCGACACATCCAGGATCAGTTGGCAACGCAGATTGGTCTCCTCTTCGAACCTTTTGACAAAGAGCTTTTCGGTGCGGGCGAAGACCTTCCAGTCCATGTGGCGGGTACTCTCGCCGGAGTTGTACAACCGATGCTCAGAGAACTCCACAGAGAATCCATGGTACGGTGACTTATGCAAACCCGTAATAAACCCTTCTACCAGCCGCTTGGCCAGAAACTCAAGGTTCTGGATGTTCCGGACATTGTCTAAATCAACGGTTATTCTGCTCATGTGTCTTGGTTTTCGGCTTTGGTCAGGGCGAGTGCCGTTTGCTTTTCTTTTCTAGTGAGCTTCACCTGCCCCATTCCGGCTCCTATAATGCCCAATTTCAAAGCCGTTTTTCTGAATACTTCAATAATGTAAATAATGTAGCCTTATCTCCGGCACAGGTTATCATTTATCATACCTCAACGCTGCAGCCATCATCTTGATTATGTACCCACACATACGAGTGCATCTGAGAAGTGGAAGGTCCTGAAGTAAGTCCCTAACGATTATCGCGTTAAATGGTGGTGGCTTAATGCTTTTATGAGCCGAAGCAAAGAAGATGGCTTTCCTTTCTGAAGTACTATTCAGCCGGAACTGGAACATGGAAGTAAACTCGGTAGAAAGAAGATTTGTTTTATTCTCATGTAAGTTTGTCCTAAACAAACATTAGTACATTCTAATTTAACTATTAAATTTAATCTTAAAAATTTTTAGATGTGAATCTGTTGCTTTAAATTGGCTACTTCAAATAAATAAGGAACCTTCAAGTTATGGTGGAAGAGAACAACGACAAAGCAGAAATCTACTCGCAGAGAGTAAGGGCAGGAAAGCGCACCTATTTCTTTGATGTGAAATCAACCCGCTCCAATGATTACTATCTTACAATCACTGAGAGCAAAAGAAAATTTAAGGACGACAACTACTCTTACGAGAAGCACAAGATTTTCTTGTACAAAGAAGACTTTGCCAAGTTCATGGAAGCGTTGCAGGATACCGTTAACCATGTAAAAGGTGAGTTATTGTCTGAAGAGGCACTGGCGGAACTTGAGCGTTTAGAACATGCTCCCTCAGAAGCTGCGGTGGATGAAGAACTGAAGTGGGAATAACCCCTCCTCAATTCTCCTCAAGCTCATGCCTCGCGTGAGCTTTTTTTATTCCTTACCCATTTTGAAGCTGTTTTCACCAAAATAGCCTTAAAGCTTTTGTCCCGTAGCGTAGGTAAATGAATTCAGGCTGCGAACTTGTGTCGCGCAGGATCCCCAACCGTTGTTCCTAGGTTTTTCGGCCATTTACTGAAAGGATTTCTACCTTCTTTATCTTTAAGTGCTTCTTAGGTAACTAGAAAATGGCTGGATGATACAAAACCTGGCACTTCTCACAAAAGTATCCTGACCGCTGTCCCTTCCCTATTTTCTCCTTGCGTAAAGGAATGTGGTCTCTGGGGCATTCTTTCTGCTGGTACACGAGCCAGTGTTCTTTAACGGTTCCCTCCCGTTTGCTGTCCAGGTATCTGAAGCTTTGCAAGAAACATTCCTGAATAAGGCTTTTTAAGATCGGTTCTGGTATGTGATCAACCTGGCTCTCGGGGTGCAGGCGGGTCCGGAACAAAACTTCGTTCTTGATTCCATTCCCTACTCCTGCCAGAATACTCTGATCCAGGATGGCATCGCAGATAAGCTGGGTGGGTTGTCGTTGAAGTTTTTCTAAGGCTTTTTCAGGGTCGAAGGATTCGTTCATCACATCCGCACGCCAGTCATACACTGTATTTAAGGCGTCCTGGATGAACCGGCAGTCGCAGGCATAAAAGTTTAGGTCGCCGTCTTCAAAAGAAAACCCTAATTCTAGCGGCCGGTTTACTTCTCCGTTTATGGCGTATTTTCCGAAAAACATCAGGTGCACCCGGATTACAGCTCCTTGAAAGCAAAAAAGAATCTCTTTGCCAAAGGTCTTGATCTCGGTTAATTCCTGCCCCATGATCAAGTCAAAAGGAACGTTCTTCGTTTTACCTTTAACTTCCAGCACAAGTTGACCAATAAATTGTTCCGCTTGTTCTTTCAGGAAAACCATCTGAGGTCCTTCGGGCATGGTGAATTAAACGTTTGGTGGGACGGTGTTTTAACCTAAAACAGAAGAGCAGCCTATGTGTTTTGTTAGGGTTAGACCGGCAAAGACACCAAGGCTGTTCTTCTGTTCTTGTTTCAGGAAGGATAATCTTAACGGCTCTTACGTGTTAACCGAAAAGGCCTGAATTTAGACGTTTAAGTTGCCCATCTGTGGAGCCGCGTAGCGTAGACCTGCCGCCACCCCTTTCGGCGCGATGGCTTCAATGTCGGCTAATTCATCCTTAGACAGGGACACTTGAAGAGCCCCTACGTTTTCATCTAAGTATTTCCTTCTTTTGGTGCCCGGAATTGGGACGATTTCTTCTCCCTGGGCCAGGAGCCACGCCAAAGCCAACTGCGAAGCAGAACACCCTTTGTTTCTGGCCATGTCTTCAATCTTCTGTACCAAGTCCAGGTTCTTCTGGAAGTTCTCCCCTTGAAAGCGGGGCGAATGCCTGCGGTAATCGTCTTCCGGAATATCTTCCAGAGTTTTGAATTGGCCCGTCAGGAACCCACGTCCAAGGGGGCTATAAGGCACAAACCCGATGCCTAGCTCACGGCAAGCGGGCAGAATCTCATCCTCCACATCGCGGCTCCAAAGCGAATACTCTGTCTGCAGCGCACTGATGGGATGCACTTGATGCGCTTTGGCGAGGGTCGCCGCCGAGGCTTCTGACAGGCCTAAGTACCGCACCTTCCCTTCTTTCACCAGTTCGGCCATGGCACCTACGGTTTCTTCTATGGGTGTCTGTTTGTCTACCCGGTGTTGGTAATACAAATCTATGTAATCTACACCTAAACGTTTCAGGCTGGCTTCACAGGCTTTCTTCACGTATTCTGGCGTTCCGTTGATGCCCAGAAAAGCGCCGCTCTCGTCCCGCACGTTCCCGAACTTGGTAGCCAGTACCACCTGGTCCCGCTTGTATCTGATGGCTTTGCCCACCAATTCTTCGTTGGCACCTACCCCGTACATGTCGGCGGTGTCCAGGAAGGTGACACCCAGGTCCAGGGCGTGATGGATGGTGGCAATTGATTCCTGATCATCGCGGTTACTGTAGAAGTCAGACATGCCCATGCACCCCAATCCCAGTGCTGACACAGTTAACCCTTTGGTTCCTAATTTTCTATTTTCCATGGTTTGTATTATTTCTTTGGTAGTAATATTTATAGGTGGTAAATCAATTGGCTATAATCCCAAAGCTACCGGTGAGGCTGCTTTCTTTGTAAGTCAGAGATTAGAGCTGCTACTCCTTTTCCATTATAGTCAACATTTTCTCCTTCCTTTAAGAGGCCGCTGAAGGGTGCTTTGTAGATCTTGGCATAAGTGTCACCTCCGAATCTTCAAACTCAGTTCAGCTTTTACCTTACGATTTTGGATGCGTTTTGTGGGTGTATTTCAGAAAACGACCCTAAAATAAGCTTTTCCCCTTTTACCCCTTGATAAGCTACTCTACAATTAAACCACATGGCTTTAAACTAACCCAAAAACGAGCTATTCTCTCCTTATCTGAAGGCTTTGATGATTTAGGCGGTAGTACCCTAAGGATTACGTATATTTGCACCCGCTTCCAAAAACCAGCCCCAAGGCTTTAAAGAGGTTACACTGGAGGCACAAACATCAACCTTGAATTTAGACCAATCTTAATCATATGGGACTTCGTTGTGGAATAGTGGGTTTGCCAAACGTAGGTAAATCTACGCTGTTCAATGCCTTGTCAAACGCCAAAGCCGAATCGGCTAATTATCCTTTCTGCACCATTGAACCCAACGTGGGCGTGATTACCGTTCCAGATGAACGCCTGCAGATTCTGGAAGAATTGGTGCACCCAGAGCGGGTACTGCCTACTGTAATGGAGTTCGTTGACATTGCCGGCCTGGTAAAGGGCGCCAGTAAAGGCGAAGGGTTAGGCAACAAGTTCCTGGCCAACATCCGGGAAGTGGATGCCATCATCCACGTGGTACGCTGCTTTGACGATCCCAACATTGTGCACGTAGCCGGCGGCGTGGACCCGGTGTTTGACAAAGACGTGATTGACACCGAGCTTCAGATCAAAGACCTGGAGTCCATTGACAAGAAAATAGCCAAAGTGGAGCGTACCGCCAAGTCTGGTGATGCTAAGGCCAAAAAGGAATTCGCTAGCTTGCAGCGCTTCAAAGACCACCTGGAAAGTGGTAAGAACGCCCGCTCCCTGGATTACACCCCCGAAGACCTGGAGTCTGTAGAAGACCTGCAGTTGCTCACCATCAAGCCCGTAATTTATGTGGCCAACGTGGACGAGGGATCTATCCAGACGGGGAACAAGTTCCTGGATGCCTTAAAGGAGCACGTGAAAGATGAGAACGCTCAGGTTGTGGTTATTTCCGCCGCCATTGAGGAGCAGATCGCTGATTTCACCGAGCCCGAGGAAAAGGAAATGTTCCTGGCTGAATACGGCTTAACCGAATCTGGTTTGAACCAGCTGATCAGGGCTTCTTATGCTTTACTGGACCTTGTTACGTATTTCACCGCCGGAGTAAAAGAAGTACGGGCCTGGACTATACGGAAAGGCTGGAAAGCACCTCAGGCGGCCGGTGTCATCCACACCGACTTTGAGAAGGGCTTCATTAGAGCAGAGGTAATCAAGCTCAAAGATTATATGGAATACAAGACCGAAACCAAGATAAAGGAAGCCGGTAAAATGGCCCTTGAAGGCAAAGATTACGTGGTACAAGATGGTGACATCATGCACTTCCGTTTCAATGTGTAAATTGATAAAAGCAATTCATAAAAAAAGGAGAGCCAACCGCTCTCCTTTTTTTATAATCTTTTCTTAAAATTATTTCATGCCGATTTTTATATTAAAAGCCATGTACCCGTTTAATATGTCATTCTCAGTAGCATAATTAGAACTTTTGTAAAAATTAAACGTCTGACTTTTTGGGTGTTAACTAATATTAAAATTCCTTTTTATTCATTTAAGGCAACATTTTAGCGTAAATCCTGTAAATATGTGCAGAATACTATATTACTACTCTTTAAAACTATGAAAAAAACACTACTTAAAGCTTCTGTACTCGGCGCGTGGCTGCTGTCTATGGTTGCTCCATCAGAAACAATAGCCCAGTCGGCAGACAGGCCTTGGGGGTTATCCATTTACGCCAACGCGATTCAGGCCCGGACTAACATCAGAAATGATATCTGGGACATGAGCAACTCGTCTTGGGGCGGAGGTTTAGGTATCAACCGCTTCCTCTCTCCTTCGTTTGATGTGGCCTTGCAGTTGAACTACTTCAACATGAAGCAGGATGCCAACAACGTTACATACAACGTAACCGGGTTCGGTCCCGGAAGATTCGACAACGAAGTAGGAACTGCTAACTTAGGTTTGAAACTTAAGTTGAACAACGGCAAGATCCTGAGCGAAACTGCCTTCCTGCAGCCGTACCTGATTGGTGGTATAGGGGCACACTACGCTAGCGTAGAGGCTTACCTGCCAGTACCCGCCGCTGGTTCTCCGGGCGGAGTGGGTGAAACCAAGTATGACGAAGGCCAACTGCGCATGAACTACTTTGGTGGCGCCGGTATCGGTTTCAAAATCACCGAAGGAATTAGCCTGTTTGCGCAGACTACCCTCAACTACCCTACCACTAACATGTTGGACGGGGTATCCAACCCAGCATCAGAGGATGAGTTGAACGACCGCTACCTACAGCACCAGTTTGGTTTGACCTTTGGGTTAGGAAAAGCCACTGACACAGACGGTGACGGTGTTTCTGATCGTCGTGACAAGTGTCCTGACACCCCAGCCGGCGTACAGGTTGACAAAACAGGTTGCCCATTAGACGGGGACGGTGACGGTGTTCCAGATTACCAAGACAAGTGTCCTACTGAGGCCGGTACTGCTGCCCTGGAAGGATGCCCTGACAAAGACGGTGATGGTGTACGTGACTCAGAAGATGAGTGCCCAGACCAAGCCGGACCAGTAGCTACCAGAGGCTGTCCAGATGCGGACGGTGACGGTGTTGCTGACAAAAACGACACTTGCCCTAACACACCAGCCGGTACTCGTGTAGACGCCAGCGGTTGCCCAGTAGTAGTTGACCGTGACAATGACGGTGTAAACGATGACGTAGACCGTTGCCCAGATGTTGCTGGTACTGCCGCTAACATGGGTTGCCCAGGCTTAGATGTGGAAGACAGCACGTACATGGCCCGTGTTCCTAAGATTGAGTTTGAGTTCAACAGAGCCGTTCTGAAGAGAACCTCTTACCCAACTCTGGACAGAATGTCAACCATGTTGTCTAAATATCCGCACTACAACCTGCGTATCTCTGGCCACGCTGACCACATTGGTTCAAACGAGTACAACCAAGAGCTTTCAGTTCGCAGAGCTGATGCCGCTAAGTCTTACCTGACCAACACCAAAGGCGTAGCTTCTGACCGTATCATCACCGAAGGATTCGGGGAAGAGCGTCCAGTGGCACCAAACACCACGAACGCAGGACGTGCGAGAAACCGTCGCGCTGAGTTCCGTCTCTTCATCCAGTAACGGAGTAAGAGTCCTTGAATAGAAGAAATGCCCGGCCGTTTGGTCGGGCATTTCTGTTTTACACCAAAATCCTCTACCTATATGGAAAAAGAAAAGAAACTGGAAGTCTGGCTCAGAGGCCCCCTGCCCAATGTCCCTGCACCCTTGCAACCGGTAGCCCATGCGTTGTTTCAGGCACAGGAAGAAGTTAGCCAACACCTCACCCAGTTCCCAGATCACCTGCTTTGGGAAAAACCTGCCGGAGTAGCCTCCGTTGGTTTCCACCTTCAGCACCTCACCGGCGTTTTGGACCGGCTCTTCACCTACGCCCGCGCCCAAACATTATCACCAGAAGCCATGGCCTACCTTCAGGCAGAAGGAAAACCCCAGACAGAAATTTCAGTTCAGGAATTAGTGCAGGCATTTAGAGACCAAGTAGGCAAGGCCGTGAACCAGCTCAAAAACACCGACCCAGGAACCCTGTACGAAACCAGAGGCGTAGGTCGGGCCCAAGTACCCTCCACCGTAGCCGGGTTGCTCTTTCATGCCGCAGAACACACCCAACGCCATGTAGGTCAGTTACTGGTCACTTCCCGCGTCTTACTGGCTGAGATCATCCCCGAAAACAAGTATTGAAGGTGCGTTAATCTTTCCGTAAGCGGTATAAAAAAATAGGAAACCCCACTGAAATACGTTTTAACATTCTTTTGAACAAAACGGCCCTAAAACAGAAAATGCCTGAGATAGATCAGGCATTTTCTGTTTTAGGGCCGTTTTAGGAATTTAGTGCCTAAAGAGCCTTGCTTAATTATAGTGGGGCAACAGGTTGTAAATCTCCCCGAATTCCAGCATCTGCTGGGTAAAGTTGTTGGGGTATACCAACAGCACATCTACGACTTTGCCGTCTTTCACCACGGGGGTAAGTTTAGGCTGGATGAAGCCTTGGTACGGGGCAATGTTGAGTTTGCTATACCGTTGCAAGACTTCCTGGTGCAGGGTTTTGTCTACGTTCACTCCGTAGGTTTCCACCAGTTTCTCAGCAGCCTTGAAGTCTCCCTCAGAAGTAATGCGCTGGGTTTCGCGTAGCAACTGACCAAATAATTCCCGCAGCTTAGCGTAATCGTTGATCTTAAAGTAGGTTTTGCCCTGGCGAGTCACGCGCTCAATGACGTTATCCTTCTTCCCTTTCTCAAAGGCCCAGGCGGCTACCATCTGGCGGTTTCGCATGTGGTCTTCCTCAATCTTCTCACCGGGAGCCAGACGCGAGAGCTGCGTCATCAATCCGTTCCGGATGTAGCCGTCGTATTCGGCTTTGCCCACCTCCAGGGAAGGCATCACGCCTATTTCCACTAGTTTAGGGTCCATCACGTAGTACAGGGCCACTAGATCGGCGCGGCCTTCTTCCATGGTGCTGGCGTAGTTTTTCAGGGTCTGTTTGGGCGTGCCCACACCCGGGTTGATCTGCCCTGAGGCGTGCCCGATTACCTCGTGCATATCGGTGTGCAGGTCACTGGCCAGGGAGCCGAACTTCTTGGCGCGGTCAATTTCCTCCTGGCTGAAGGCAAACTCACCCAAGGCGCTTCCGCCGGTGTTCGCCGATTCATTGTAGGCGTGCACGATGTTACCCAGGTTCACCGATTTAGAACCTTGCTCCTTTCTGATCCAGTTAGCATTGGGCAAGTTGATCCCGATAGGTGTGGCCGGGGCTGCATCGCCGCTTTCCACCACGGTGGTGATCACTTTAGCGGTGATGCCTACTACGTTCTTTTTCTTGTGCTGCGGCAGCAAGGGCGAATTGTCCTCGAACCACTGGGCTTGGTCCCCGATGGCTTTGATGCGCTTGGTAGCTTCCTCGTCGCGGAAAGACACGACAGATTCAAAAGACCCTTTAATCCCGATGGGGTCATCGTAGACCTCGATGAAACCGTTTACCACATCAATTTTGGAGTTGGTGTCTTTAACCCAGGCAATGTTATATTCGTCAAACACCTTCAGGTCGCCGGTGCGGTAGTATTCCGACAGTTTCTGGAGAGCGAGCCGCTGCTGGTCGTTTTCGGCTACGGTTGCGGCCTTGTCAAGCCAGAATACAATGCGTTCAATGGCCGGCCCGTACATGCCGCCAACTTTCCAGGTTTTCTCCACCACCTGACCGTTTTCCTTCACCACTTTGGAGTTGAGTCCGTGCGAGATGGGACGCGGGTCATTCTTGTTGTCTTTCTTGGCGTAGAAGGCCTCGACCTCTTTCTGGGTTAGGCCTTCGTAAAAGTTCACCGCCGAAGTTTTGATCAGATCCTGGCCTGCGGCTTTGTTTGTCTGTTTAGCATCTAGAGCGGGGTCAAACAAAATAGGCGTGAGCCATTGGATGAAAGCCTCTACGTTCTCTCCTTGCTTTAAAGGCAAATTAGCGGCAGGAACTTTCCGGATGGAGGCGGCCAGGTACTCCTTGCTGAACCCGGGCATGATCTTGTTAGCCGAGTAATGGTGATGGATGCCGTTGGAGAACCACACGCGCTTGGTGTACTCCATGAACTTCTCCCAGTCGGGCGAGGTGGAGCGGTCGCGTTTGTTCTGAACCAGGGCATCCAGGGTGCGGCGGATGCGCAGGTTATGCTTGTAGTTCTGGTCATAGATGATGTCCCTCCCCGACAAAGCAGCCTCGTACAGGTAGTACAGCAACTCTTTCTGCTTAGCCGAAAGGTCTTCGAACCCCGGCACCCGGTAGCGCAGAATTCTTAGATCGGCAAACTGTTCAGAGACGTAGTTGAAGGCGGAATCACCTGCGATTACCTGCGGAGGCGAAACCTGGCTTACAGGACCTAGTTCCTGGTTTTTGACCACACTGGCTTCGCCGGGCATCATAGCCTTAGAGGCGGGGACGGTTTTCTTTGTACAACTTCCTGCAAGCAGGGAAGCCAGTACAATCGCCGATATAGCTATTGGGGTTTTCTTCATGTTATCTTGGAATGTAAAATCACCTAAAAGTAAGGAATTAGCCTATGGTTGGCAAAAACCACACCGTTCCACCAAAATCAGGTCTTTAATTTTTCGATTTAAGCTTACTTTTCAGAAAACAGGTTCAATACAGGGCCGCTAAAGAACAGAGGTCGTTTTCAATCCCTTTTTCTAAAAGCAGCCTTAAAACTGTGATTCAAGAATACCTTAAGAAGCAGCAGGATATAAGGAGATAAACTGACCGGGCTTGTTCCCTCAAAAGAACTTCCGTTTACCTCCTGCCCTTCTTTGGGTACCGACTATAGACCACCCCTTTTCCAGTTATTTCCCCTATTTACTTCCTGTGTATGATTTTGTATCTTGAAGTAAAAAAGAGGTATGCCTGCCATTCATCAATTGCTTGACGAGTACGCCGAGAGCCACCGCAACGGCACCAATAAACTCATCCACTGGATCTGCGTTCCGGCCATCATGATCAGTTTGGTGGGCTTGATCTGGTCCATTCCCGTCCCTGCGTTTCTGGAGAACCTTCCATTTATCTTCAACTGGGGAATCTTGTTTGTGCTCCTGTGCATGATCTACTACGTGGCCCTTTCGCCTAGCCTAGCCTTGGGCATGATCCTGGTCACCTCCTTCTTCCTCTGGATTGTCTATCAACTAGACCAGGTGCAACGACTTCCGCTCTGGGCCTTATGCCTCCTCATTTTTGTGGTAGCCTGGGTGGGGCAATTCATCGGGCACAAAATTGAGGGAAAGAAACCCTCCTTTCTCAAAGACCTTCAGTTCCTGCTCATCGGGCCGGTGTGGCTGCTCAGTTTTATTTACCAGAAAATCGGGTTAAAATATTAGAGGCTGCTTTTTTCAAATAAACTCCGTACTAGGTTACAAGTAAGGTTTACACCTACTTTTCTGAAATCAGGCTTAAAAGGACAAACCTCCTTTTAGGGATTTGTTGTGGGTAAGGGAGTTCTTGAAGGGTTTTGTTTTGCTTTTTGGGCTTAAATCCAGCACTTACCTTTATTAGAATTAATGACGTCATGTAATTACCTTTACGCCTTGCTTTTGCCGTTTGAAGAGATGTATTACCATATTGCTTTTGACCATAATGCTGATCCAGGTGTTCAGCAAATTGATGATTGTTCTTGATTACCAAGCAAATAAAAGCTACATCGCCCAAGTACTGTGCATTAACCGGGAGAAGCCCAAAATGCAGTGCCACGGGAAGTGTTACCTGAAAAAGAACCTCAAAAAAGCAGAGCAAACCGAGACGCCTTCGTCTAACAAGCAAACCAAGCAGAGCTCAGACCTTATCCTTTTTTACCAGCCCTTTACCCGCATTACCCACCTCTATTTAAAGGAACAACCGTTCCTGATTTCTTCCCTAACGGCCGGCATACCGGCGGGTGTACGCTATATTATCTTTCACCCGCCGCAAAAGGCAGCATAGCATAAAAGTACCTTCGGCTAACCAGCCGAAGCGGTAAACGGTACCCTACCTTTTGTGGGTTGGTTCTGTATTTCTTCTTTTTTCTATTCTGTAAAGCCTTTGCTATGCAAAAGAAACTTACCGGCATCCTGTTTTTCCTGATGCTGGCGCACTATGCCCATTGCCAATTTACTCTGAAAGGCCGGGTAGTGGATGCGTATACCAAAGAGGCCCTGGTGGGCGCCTCCATTCAACTGAATCAGGGTTCCTCGGGCACCACATCGGGGCCGGACGGTAGCTTCACCTTGTCGGCCAAAAACCAACCTGAATCTGTGCTCATCTCCTACCTGGGGTACACGGCTTTGCAGCTTCCGGTGACAGGTTCCAGCCTGTTGGCCCAATTACAACCCTCACCCCATCAGGTAAATCAGGTAGTGGTCTCGGCGAGCCGGGCCGCCCAGGTTCGTACTGAGGCTCCTGTGGCCATTAGCACCATCTCCAGCCAAGTCCTTCATGAGACCAAAGCCACCACCCTGGACCAGGTCATGAACAAAGTGAGCGGCGTGTACATGGTGAACCTGGGTAATGAACAGCACACCATGGCCATTCGGCAACCCATCGGGTACAAAAGCCTTTTCCTGTACCTGGAAGACGGAATTCCCATCCGGACCTCCGGCGACTTTAACCACAATGCCCTTATTGAAATCAACATGGCGGCCTTGAAAAACATTGAGGTCATCCGAGGGCCGGCTTCGTCGTTGTACGGGAGCGAGGCCATCGGCGGGGCCGTCAATTTTATTACTCAAGCCCCTGCTTCGGTTCCGACCGGTAAAATCCAGGTTGAAACCAGCAACCAAGGGTACCGTCGCACCGATTTCAGCGCCTCCGGCACCGTAGGCAAGGTGGGCATTTACGCCGGCGGGTACTATGCGGCCCAGCGTGACGGCATCATCAGCCACAGCGACTTTAATAAACTGGCCTTTACCCTTCGGGCCGATTATCGCCTTAGTCCCCGCAGCAAGTTGGTTTCTTCGGCCACTTTGGTAGACTATAAAACCGACCAGACCGGCGGCTTAGACAGCACCCGCTTCTTCCAGAAGGAATACAGCAGTCCACACACCTTTACCTACCGGCAGGTAAAAGCCCTGCGCGTGCGGAGTACCCTGGAGCACGCCTGGGACTCTGCAAACCACACGCAAGCGACCTTGTTTGTACGCCGGAACTCCATCGGGCAGAACCCGTTCTATGCCATCTCAGACGTTCGGGAAAATCCTTTGAAAGCGAGGGGCGAGATCAATGATGATGCTTTTTCCAGTTACGGGTTTATCGCGCAGCACCGGAAAGCCTTCTTATTTCTGAACGCCAGCCTCACCGCAGGGCTTAGTGCAGATTACAGCCCGGCTACCTACACCGCCCATTTCATTGACGTTGACCGGAATGAGGAGGGCACGTACACGGGCTTCACTCGAGAAGATTCGCTGCTCACCCATTACAAAGTGGACCTGCTTAACACCGCTGCCTACCTGCAAGCTGAGGTCTCTCCAATAGATCGCCTGAAACTGACGGGAGCCCTGCGGTACGACCGCTTAGACTATGCTTTTGACAATTACCTGCCACCTTCCTCCTTCACCGGAGCCCCAGATGAAAAGAACGGCTATGAGCAACTTTCCCCCAAACTGGGCCTGACCTATGACTTAGGCCGAAGCAAAGGTGTGTACGCCAACTATAGCCTGGGTTTTGCCCCGCCGCAAATCACAGACCTGTACCGCGGCGTCCAGGTCCCCACCCTCAAATCTTCTGATTACCGCAGCTATGAGGCGGGCGGCTGGTGGAGTTTCCTGCAACACCAGGCCTATTTGGATCTGAGCTTCTACCAAATGGAAGGAACGAATGAAATTATCTCGGTAAGGCTGGATGACGGAACCTATCAAAACCAGAATGCAGGCCGTACCCGGCACCGGGGCGTGGAATACACCCTTCAATACTCACCTGTAGAGGAACTATCATTCAGAGTATCGGGCACCAACGCCCGACATTGGTTTATTGACTACGTTGAAATGGGCGCCAACTACTCCCGCAACGAAATGGCTACCGCCCCCCGCTTCATCGGGAACGCCGAGGTGACCTACAAACCCGCTTTCGCCAAAGGATTGCGGCTGAGCCTGGAGTGGCAGCACGTAGGCAAATACTATATGGATCCTTCCAACACCGAATATTACAACGGGTATGACCTGTTCAACGTCAGAGTTGGGTATGCTTTCAGAGGATTTGAGGCTTGGGTAAATGCCGTGAACCTGTCAGATCAACTCTACGCTACCACGGTTGACAAGTACTCCTATGGCAAAAGCTACCGCCAAGGGATACCCCGCACCTTCAATGTAGGTCTTGGCTACCAGTTTACTTACGCAGGCAAATAACCTGTCCTTCTACTTAAAACAAAACAGCCTAAGTATTTATGTACTAAGTCTTAGGCCCTCTTTTTATAAAACAGCCCGTAAACGGTTTTACCATTTATCTTATTCCTAAACCAAGTGCTGACTTCATTTGAACTATACATGAAATTACTTTTTACTTCTTTCCTTTTATTCATCTCCTTTTCCCTGCTGATAGGTTGTCGACAGAATTCCACCCAATCAGGGACGGGTGAGAAGAGAATCTCTATGGCGCAAAGGAAAGCCTCCTGCCCTTACCTGACTTCTGACCACAAAGGGAACCCGGTACTATGCTGGGTGCAGGCCCAGGATACCTTGGGAAATCACCTGCTAATGTACGCCCGCTCCACTGATGGGGGCAGGAGCTTCGGGGAGCCGGCGGCCATTCCAACCTCCGCGGGCGTTTACCCGCATGACGAAAACCTGTCTAAATTGCTTTTCAAACCCAATGGAGACATCCTGGCCATGTTTGCGGTCCAGAACCCCAACCCTGAGAACAGCTATGCGGGACTGGTGAAATACACCCAATCGTTTGACGGAGGCAAGACCTGGACCGCGGCAAAGCAATTAGCCCAGGATGCCGAGAACAGCATTGACGAGCGGTACTTTGACATGGCCGTGCTGCCCACCGGCGAGATTGCCGCGGTTTGGCTCGATTCCCGCAAAAACACTCCCAAAGAAGGTTCCTCGCTTTACTTCTCCTCCACTGGGGGGCGCCAGGGCTTCACCTATGAAAAAGTAATTGACCAGCAACTCTGCCAATGCTGCCGCACCGATCTGTTCTTGGACGGGACCGGAAAACTGCACACCGCGTACCGAGCCATCCTCAACGACAGCATACGGGACATGATGCACCTGGTATCCTCTGATAATGGAAAAACGTTTGCGCCGCGGGAGCGCATCAGTTTAGATAACTGGGCCATCAAAGGGTGTCCTCACACCGGTCCTACCCTGGCCTGGAACCAGCAAGGATTGCACGCCGCCTGGTACACCATGGGAGGTGGAAGTGGGGTCTTCTACAGCCATAAAAAGGAAAATACCCCCTTCGCTCCGCGAGAAGCTGTGAGCAGCCTAGCCTCGGCCAAACATCCGCAATTAACCAGTTTCGGGGAAAATCAATTGGCCTTAGTATGGGACGAGCAAGTTCCTAACTCCGGTAACTTTTCCTCCAGAATCGGGCTACAGGTAAGGAATGCGGTTGGGAAACCAGTGCGGCAAACTTTTCTTACGTCAGATACCACCAGTGCCACGCACCCCGTCATTCTTGGATTAGCCAGCGCCAATGTGCTGGTAGCTTACACCAAAAAGCAGGGAAAGAACAGTGAAGTCTGGTACCAGGTGGTCGTGCCGGCCCACAAGAAAGGATAAGAATTTTAGAAGCAGGGAATTGGTATACCTGATTTAAGCCTCTTTTTCAGAAAATATCACTGAAACAATCGAGGTTAAGGGATAAGAGTCGTCTGTTCTTCCTCTGGCAAAGATTCAGTGTTTAGGGGCTGCTTTACTTAATACAGCCCCTAAACATTAGATCATTTTATCCCTCGGCGCGAAGCACTTCCAGTGGCGATTGGTTTACTACCGCCCGGCTGTTGAACAAACCAATAATCACGGTTAAGCCGGAAATTAAAAGGAAGAGGATGACCACCGGCCAAACTTGTGGGGTAAAACTGGTCTCGAATGAAAACTTAGCCAATGCCCAGCTACCGGCCAATGACAGGACTATGCCGGTACCAGCGGCTAGTGCGCCTAAAAAGAAGTATTCCAGAGCCGTGATGGCAAAGATCTGGTTCCGGTTAGCCCCCAAGGTGCGCAGCAGCACACTTTCCTGCATGCGCTGGTACTTGCTGATGAGCACCGAAGAGATGAGCACCACCAGGCCCGTGATGATGCTGAACGCCGCCATAAACCGGATCACAAACCCGATCTTGTCCAGCAACTCGTCCATTACGCTTAAGATCAGTTCCAGGTCAATGATGGAGATGTTAGGGAATTGCCGCACCACCGCCTGCTGGAATCTAGCAGAAGCTTGGGCAGAAGGTACACGGGTGATGAGCACATGGAACTGCGGGGCCGCCTCCAAAACCCCTTCGGGGAACACCACTCTGAAGTTGGTCTGAATACGGTTCCAATCCACTTCTCGTAGGCTGCCCACCACCGTGGGAATGAGCGCGCCCTGCACGTTGAACACAATCTCGTCACCTACTTTCACCTTGATCCACTCGGCGTACCGGTCATCTAAGGAGACATAGATGGTGTCTTGTGCCGAAGCTACTTTCCCCTGCCAGGTGCCGTCAATGATCTTCTCGGAATCCGTAAGTTTGCCCCTGAAGGTAGACCTGATTTCGCGTTGGAAAGCCCTCGGCGACACACCTAAGGTACTGTCTTCCTTTACCTGCTCAGCCGTTCTGCCGTTGATTTCCTCAATGCGCATGGTCACGATGGGTACCTCGTCCAGCACCGGCAAGCCTTGCTGTTTGGTGAGTTGGGCAACTGCCGTTCGCTGTCCGCCTTGGATATCAAACAACACCATGTTGGGCTGGTTCTCGCTCGCCGACAAAGTGACTTGGTTAAGCAGAATGGTTTGCACGAAGTACAGCGTACTGATGAAGGCGGTGCCCAGCCCAATGGAGACAATGAGGATGAGGGTCTGGTTGTTGGGCCGGAAAAGGTTGGCCAGTCCCTGCCGCCAAATATAACTCAACGACTCCGGGAAGAACCGCCGCACCGACCACATCAATGCCCAAGCTATGCCCGCCAGCACCAAAAACCCTACCAATACCCCCAAGGTGAAATAAGCGGCCTCTTTCCATTTCTCGGTCTGCAAATACGTGAACCCGAAGATGAACAGCAGAATAAGTGCATACACGCCCCATTTCAGAGGATCTTTGAACAGACTGGTGCTCTCCAGCGAAAGGCGCAGCGTATTCAACGGTGACACGTTCCGGATGCTCACCAGCGGTAACAAAGCGAAGAGAAGCGAAATAATCAGTCCTAACCCAATTCCCTGGAAGATGGCCAGCCACGAAATACCTACGGTGATCTCTACCGGCAGCAGATCAGCCAGCACCTGGGGCAAAAGCTGTTGCACCACCGTTCCCAGGGCCGCTCCAATGATAGACCCCAATAAACCTATGCCCAGGATCTGGATCAGATAAATCAGGAAAGCCTGGGTTCCGCTCACGCCCATGCACCGCAGAATAGCAATAGAGCGTAGTTTTTCCCTGATGTACACGTGGATGGCACTGGCCACCCCAATGCTTCCTAACAGCAATGCAATAAAACCCACCAAGGCTAAAAAGCTGGTCAGGTCTTTAAACGAGCGACCCATGTCCTCGCGCTGGGTCTCAATGGTTTCGGTGTTTAGGGCCTCTTTTTCCAAACGGGGCTCTAAACGATCCACCAACTTTTTGACATCTTCTTTCGCCGGGAACTTGTAGTAGAACAGGTAATTGATGCGACTGCCCTTCTGCTCCAGACCGGTTTGGGGTAAGTATCTGAGGGGAATGTAGACCGCCGGGGCCACAGTAGCTGAGATGCCCGTCTGCCCGGGTGCTTTGTTCAGGATACCGGCAATTTGGAAGGTGACCTCCCCTACCTTAATGGAATCTCCCACACGGGCATCGAACTGCAGCATGAGGGTTTTGTCTACCAGGGCCTGTTGTCCATTCCGGAAGCTTTGCGCGGCCGCCGCAGGTACCGTTTCCAGGGAGCCGTAATATGGGAACTGCCCTTCCAGCGCCCTGATCTGCACCAGGCGGGTGCCCTGGCTTTTAGGGAACAGGATCATGGAGGCAAAGCTCCGCTCCCTTGACCGGCGGTTGCCTAGGGAATCTAGCAGGGGAAGCATCTTGGGGTCTACGGGCCGGTTGCTGGTAATCACCAGATCAGCCCCTATCATTTCCTTGGCTTGGTTATCTATATCGGCGCGCAGGTTGTAGCCAAACGAGAAAATGGCCACTAAAGCCGCGATGCCCAGGATGATGGAGGATATGAAAAGAAACAACCGTGAGCGGTTCCGGCGACTGTCGCGCCAGGCCATTTGCATCAGCCACGGAAAATTGAGTTTGTTCATGGTGTTTTGGGGCTGCTTTTTGTAAATGCCTACCTTTTTAAACCAAAGCGAAATTTACTATAAGATTTTTTCGGGTGAAGGCCGTATTAGGGAAAGTTCTTTTAGGGAATGAACCTGTCTCTTTTAAAGATTGCCCTCTCTCCGGATCTCCATTTGAGGAAGGCCGGTCAACTCGTCTGAGAGCAGTTTTCCACCTTTCATGCGCAGAATGCGCTGGGTTCTGGTAGCCAGTTCCGCATCATGGGTCACCAGAACCAGGGTAGTTCCGGCTTCCCGGTTCAGGTCAAAGATGAGCTTCACTACTTTCTCGCTGGTCTCGGCATCCAGGTTCCCGGTGGGTTCATCGGCGAAAAGGATCTTGGGTTTGTTCGAGAAGGCCCGGGCCAGGGACACGCGCTGCTGCTCCCCACCCGAGAGTTGGGCCGGATAGTGGTGCGACCGATCGGCTAGGCCTACTTTGCCCAGAAGTTCCAACGCCTGTTGTTTGATGTGCTTTTCGCCCCGCAATTCCAGCGGTACCATCACGTTTTCCAGGGCAGTTAGCGTGGGCAGCAACTGGAAGTTCTGGAAGATAAACCCTACGTGCTGGTTTCTGACCTGAGCCCGCGCATCTTCGTTGAGGGTATCCAGCCGGATGCCGTTCAGTTCCACTAGCCCTGAGGTAGACCTATCCAACCCTGCACATAGGCCCAGCAAGGTGGTTTTTCCGCTTCCGGATGGGCCTACTAAGGCAACGGTGGAGCCTTCCTCCACCGTAAAGTTGATGTTGTCCAATACCGTAAGGGTTTGGCCGGTACTTTGATAGGTTTTAGTCAGGTCCTGGATGCGCAGAATAGGAGTCACGGGCAAGTTGGTGGTTTAAAGGAATTTGGTTTACGGCTGTTAAAGCCAACGGAAAATTACAGAACAGGATTTAAATTCCTTTGTTTAAACCTCAAACGTCTGAAACAAGTTATAAGTACTTTCTTTGCAGGTGAACAAGAAACCATTAACCATGTATAAGCATTCATTCATCTACCTCTTGCTCCTTGCCTTGCTGGCGGTGGGTTGCTCCGGGAACGGAGATGCCCAAGACGAAGCCCAGGCAAAAAAAGAAGCAGCTAAAAAGGCGCCCGAAACTATGAAAAACATCCTCTTCTTTGGCAATAGCCTCACGGCCGGCTATGGCTTGAATCCTTCGGAATCTTTCCCCGCCCTGATCCAGAAAAAAATAGATTCGCTGGATCTACCCTACAAAGCCATTAACGCGGGCTTAAGCGGAGAAACCTCGGCGGGAGGTAAAAACCGAATCGATTGGCTCTTGCGCCAACCCGTGGATGTGTTTGTGCTGGAATTAGGCGCCAATGATGGACTCCGCGGGATCCCGCCCTCCGAAACCAAAAAGAACCTACAGGCTATCGTAGATAAGGTGAAAGCCAAATACCCAAATGCCAAACTAGTCATGGCCGGTATGGAGGTCCCTCCTAATATGGGCGGAAAATACGCAGGTGAGTTCCGGGTGATTTTCAGGGAACTGGCCAACGAGAACAACATGGCCTTGGTGCCATTCCTGCTGGAAGGCGTGGGTGGAGTTCGTTCCCTCAACCAACCCGATGGTGTTCACCCCACCGCCGCAGGCCAAAAAATCCTTGCCAGCAACGTGTGGGAGGTGCTGAAAGACGTTCTCTAGTATTACTTTCTTTAAAAAAACCTTTAAGGGTTTAAAAGTAAAAGGTTGGGATTACCGTCCTCCGTTCTTACAAGAAGAGCGAAGCGCGGTAATTCCAACCTTTTTTGGTCTATGGGTAAACTATAAAATTAACTTGCCATCATTTGCCAGTGGGCAGGAATCTCCACAACTGGTAAGCCTTCTTTCTCCAGTTGCTCCACCAAACGGGTTAAGTCTGAGAAGCTTTCCAGAACAAAATAGACCTCTGGCTTTTCCCCTGTTTTGTAAGGTTGCGCCAAGATTTCCTCTAAGCCAATGGGGTGCCAGGCGTTCTCGCTTTTCAAGGCTTTTGCGGCTTCTGGGGCATTGGAGATTAAGTTTGCTCCGAACAAAGTCACATTGCCGCTGGCATCACGCAGGAGGCCGTTGCCCAACAAGTGCTGCGCCAGGCGCCATAACAAATCTGTTGCGGCTGGATCTTTGTGCTGTAAAGACAATTGGCCTAAACGCTGCATAAAATCAGCCACCTCAGGCTGTAAAATCCAGGGTAATAGACCGAAAACATCCTGGAACAGGTCTTGGCCTCCTTGCAGGCGCAGATCGGTGTCAGCGTGAGGGCGCAACGAGGTGATGGCCGGAAACTTCTGTTTGGCCCATCTGCTCAACACCTGCCGGGGCCGCAAGGGCTCTTCTACTGCCACCAATTCCCATTCAGTGAACTGCCTCAGGTGGAAGTTCACTTTCTGGAACTCGGGAATAAAATAAGCCTTCAGTTCCAGTGCGTTTACTCCTTCCCAAAAGGGCGCAGAGACCACGGCAGAAAGTGCTTCTGCGCGTTTGGTGTACAAGATGTTCCAGGTTTGTTGTTCCCTGATGCTGTACTGATGATACTGTTGCTGATACATGGCTTTGGGTATATAAAAAAAGCCTGGTTCCGTTTTCCGGAGCCAGGCTTCATATGGGATTTTGTTAATCGCTAATTTAGATCATTTGAAATCAGCCCATATCGTTCCTGCTCCGGTACGTTTCGCGTACGGTTGGCAATTGACAATAATGAGAGATAGGGCAAATGTTTTCATAACTGATTCGAATATATAAAACCTCTCTAATATTCACAAGAAATTTTATACTTATTTAACTTCTAAGTGAAAGACAAGTGGAAAGAGCTTTATTGATTCTTCCTTCCTGCATTCTTCTTTGGTACCATATACTGACCTTTTTCAAAAAAGATGCACCAAAACACCTCGGTTTTATTTCTCTTTCCGGTTATCTGATGGTAATCATCAAGTAAGCAACAACTTGGCGAAAACAACTTTTCCTTCAGGTTTGATAAATAAACTATTGGCAGCAGCTATTTATTTGACCAAGATAAATCCATCCTTCCCTTTGCTTGCTTTTGGGCTACTTTTTGTAAAATGGCCTTAAAATAAATGCCAACCACCCAACATGGGGTCCAACCAAGTTCAGTTTACACCAGTTCTTTCCGAAGCGCGAAAGTCTTTCTCATCTTTTGAATCAGGCGCTCAGACTCATTGAAGCTGAGGGTTTGCGCCCCATCAGACGCCGCTTCCTCGGGTTTCTCGTGGGTTTCGTAGATGATGCCGTCGGCGCCAGCCATGATAGCGGCCAAAGCCATGGGCTCCACATATTCCCGTATTCCGATTCCGTGAGAAGGATCCACAATCACAGGTAAGTGCGTCTTTTCTTTGAGGATGGGGATGGCGTTCAGGTCAAGGGTGTTTCGACTAGCGGTTTCGTAGGTTCTGATGCCTCGTTCGCAAAGCATCAGCTTTTCGTTTCCGCCCGAGAAGATGTATTCTGCTGAGTACAACAGTTCGTCAATGGTACCGGAGATGCCGCGCTTTAGCAGGATTGGTTTGTCTACCTTGCCCAGTTCATCAAGTAGGTTGAAGTTTTGGGTATTGCGGGCTCCCACCTGGAAAACATCGGTGTACGGCTCCATAGGCGCAATCTGCGACACCTGCATCACCTCGGTCACGATCTTGATGCCGTGGGCGCGGCACATGTCATAGAAGAGTTTAAGGCCTTCCAACCCCAACCCGCGGAAGGAATACGGCGAGGAACGCGGCTTGAACACGCCTCCGCGCATGAAGCGCACGTTCTGGGACACCAGGTGCTGGATGGTTTTCTCAATTTGGTCTTCGTTCTCAATGGAGCAGGGTCCGGCCATGATGGTCAGGTCTCCCTCCTGCACCTTCAGCCCGTCTCCGAAATCAATGACGGTGGGGTTTACCTTCCATTTTCTGGAAACCAGCCGATAATCATCCGACACAATGTGGATGTCTTTGATGCCCTGCAAATGCCCGATGGCGCGCACATCAAAATCGGCTTTTCCGGTGCCTACCAGGTAATGGCCCGCCTGGGTCACCACTTCGGTGGTTTTGTATTTCAGCTCTTTGGCCTTGTTGACAATGGCCGCTTTGTCCTCGGGACGTATATCTTGTTGTAATTGAATGAGCATCTTTTTAAGTTAAGTAGTGCGAAATGATTAGCTCAAAGAAGCGGTAAAGCAAAGTCAAAGGGGTTTACCCAGATTAAATGCCAGCCTCTTCTCCCTCTCACATCAATTCCTGAGCGTCTTCAGGAACGATCTTACGTTTTGGCGCACCTCCTGTGGTTGCTGCAAGGCTTTGATAAAAGCACTACCAATGATGGCTCCATGGGCCGAAAGGCAGGCCATTTCAAACGAAGGCTTGTCGCTAATCCCAAACCCGATAAGTAAAGGATTCTTCAAACCCAGATTTTTCACCTTGGAGAAATACGCTTCCTGGGCTTCTGATGTCTGTACCTGGCTTCCGGTAGTGCTGGCACTGGAAACCATGTAAATAAATGAATTGGTGAGCGCGTCAATCTGCCGGATGCGGTCCTCTGAGGTCTGGGGCGTGATGAGGAAAATGAGGCTGAGGCCGTGTTTCTCCAGGATGGGCTTGTACTCTTCTTCGTACTCGGCAAAAGGCAAATCAGGAAGGATGAGGCCGTCCACACCTACTTTAGCTGCGTCTTCGCAGAAACGTTCAAAGCCATACTGCATCACCGGGTTCAGGTAACCCATCAAGATAATAGGTAACGTCACCTTCTCCCTAACTTGCGCCAGTTGTTGCAATAACATCTTGATGGACATGCCATTCTCCAGTGCTACCTGATTGCTGGCTTGAATAGTGGGACCATCGGCGAGCGGGTCTGAGAAAGGCATTCCAATCTCTACCAGGTCTGCCCCGGCTGCTTCCAGCTCCTCCAGAATAGTGACGGTGTCTTCTAATTTGGGGTAACCGGCGGTAAAGTAAATGTTGAGTAGATTTCCGCTTTTCTCCCGAAACAGGCGCGTGAGTCTATTGTGCTCCATCTTGTTGTTCAAAGTAAGTAAGAATGGTATTAAGGTCTTTGTCGCCGCGGCCAGATAAATTCAGAACGACAACGTCCTGGGGACAAGCCTTGATTTCTTTCAAAGCTGCAAGGGCGTGAGAGCTTTCAATGGCCGGAATGATGCCTTCCAGGCGGCTCAACTCACGCAGGGCTTCCATGGCATCGGCATCGGTGATGGCGATGAAGCGGGCTCGGCCGGTCTGCGCCAAATGGGCGTGCTGAGGGCCCACTCCGGGGTAATCCAGGCCAGCGGAGATTGAATAAGGCTCGGTGATCTGGCCGTCTTCGGTTTGCATGAGCAGGGTTTTACTTCCGTGGATGATACCGGTTTTCCCCAGCACTGAAGTAGCCGCCGAATGGCCGGAGTCTACGCCCAGCCCTGCCGCCTCCACCGCAATCAGTTTCACTTCAGGTTCATCCAGGAAATGGTAAAAGGCACCGGCTGCATTAGAACCACCACCCACGCAGGCCACCACGTAATCAGGTAACTCGCGTCCTTCCTTCTCCAGCAACTGTTTTCTGATCTCTTCTGAAATAACGGACTGAAAACGGGCCACCATATCCGGGTACGGGTGCGGACCCACTACCGAGCCGATGATGTAATGCGTGTCCTCGGGGTGGTTGATCCAGTCCCGGATGGCCTCGTTAGTGGCATCTTTCAGCGTCTGCGAACCAGAGGTCACCGGCACCACTGTAGCTCCCAGCAGGCGCATTTTCTCCACGTTGGGTCGTTGCCGCTCGGTATCTATCTTGCCCATGTACACAATGCACTCCAGACCAGCCAGGGCACAAACGGTAGCGGTGGCCACGCCGTGCTGTCCGGCCCCGGTCTCAGCGATGATGCGTTTCTTGCCCAGACGTTTCGCCAGCAGGATTTGCCCCACCGTGTTGTTGATTTTGTGGGCCCCGGTATGGTTCAGGTCTTCCCGCTTGAGGTAAATCTTGGTGTTGTACCGTTCTGAAAGCCGCTTGGCCAGGTACAACGGCGTGGGCCGACCCACATAGTCGCGGAGCAGCTCCTGCATTTCCTGCTGGAACTCGGGTTCCTGGATGATGGTCAGATACTTTTCCCGCAGTTCCTCTACATTGGGGTAAAGCATTTCCGGGATGAAAGCCCCGCCAAATTGGCCATAATAGCCACGTTCATTAACTCCGTATTCCATTCCTATTTCGTATAAATCCAGAAGCCAGAAAACAGGCAAATTGTTTTATAACTCCTTTAATGACAATGCTTATGCTTTAATCTCTTCAAAAAATTGTTTCAGGCGGTTGATGTCCTTCAGGCCAGGCTGAATTTCAAACTTGCTGTTCAAATCCAAACCATACAGCTGAGGCAAACGCAGGGCCTTTATCTCTGCGATGTGCTCCAAGTCAATGCCTCCGCTCAGGAAAAAAGGCACTCCTAATTGGTACTCCTTTAGCAGTTCCCAATTAAACCGAACCCCATTTCCACCGGGGTTTTCCCCGCTGGCATCAAACAGGAAATAATCACAGCTAGGCGCGTATTCCTGTAATTGCGAGAAGTCAAACCCAGCGCCTACCCTGAACGCCTTCATCACCGTGAGTCCCGATTCTCTCAATTCCTGGCACTCCTTTGGCGATTCATGCCCGTGTAACTGCACCATTCCTAACCCAAGATCGGTCACTTTCTGCAGAATCACGGAAGCTTCCTCGTCCACGAACACCCCTACTTTTTGGGTCCCCTTCGGGAAAACCGACGAGAAAACGTCCACCTGTGTTGAGATGAACCGGGGCGACTTTTCGTAAAAGATAAACCCCACGTAATCTGGCTGAAGAAACAGGAGCTCGGTTATGTTCTCGCTGTACTTCATGCCGCAAACTTTTATCTTAAGGTTCTGGTAGGGCATTCTTTTTGTATTTAGGCTGTCCGTTTAGGACTGGTATGAATTCAACTATCAAGAGATAATCTCGACTGCTTTAGGCCTCTTTTTAAGAATTCGGCCTTAAACCGAAAAAGAAAGGCTTTTGATGACATTCAGCTTCTTCAGTTCCTCTACAAATGCGGCGCAAGCTTTCTCCGGGCGACTCTGGCGCATGAAGGTCTCCCCCATCAGGAAGCCTTCATAACCGTGCTGGCGAAGTTCCAGAATGCTGGCGGCCTCACTCAATCCACTCTCCGATACTTTCACAAAATCGTTTGGGATAAAGGGTGCCAGTTCCACGGAGGTTTTGATATCAACCGAGAAATCGTGCAGGTTACGGTTGTTCACGCCAATCAGGTCTACGTGCGGGGTGATGGTGCGCTCCAGTTCTTCGCGGTTATGAACCTCTAACAACACCTCCAAGCCCAACGAATGTGCAAACTGAGCCAACTGGCTGACTTCCTCTTTTGTTAGGACCCCCGCAATCAACAAAATGGCATCGGCCCCGATGGACTTGGCTTCCAGGATCTGGTACTCTTCCACCACGAAATCTTTCCGCAGTATGGGGCAGAAATTGAATTTGCGCGCGGTGGTTAGGTCCTCGTTCTTGCCACCGAAGAAAGTAGCATCGGTCAGGATTGACAGAGCCGAGGCGCCCGCCTGCATGTACCCAATGGAGGTGCGCTCCACTGGAGCATAAGCGTTGATGGTACCTTTGGAAGGTGACTTCCGCTTGTACTCGGCAATGATGCCGTTCAGGTCCGGGCGCTGCACATATTTACGGAGCGACACGGGTTGTGAAGAAAAATAAATGCTGCGCTCCAGCAAAGCAGTTGGCACCAAGCTTTTACGGTCGGCAACTTCCTGGCGTTTGTGGGCGATGATCTTATCTAAGATGGTGGATGACATATGGGACGTTACGCTAATAAGGTTAGAAAAGAGTTTAGGGCTAAGCCGTTGTTGAGCGAGTGGCGGGCTTTCTGGATAGATTCTGGTAAAGTCAGGCGCTCATCGGCACAGTAAATGCCTAGGCCCGCGTTCGCCACCACGGCATCCTGTTGGGCAGCGGTTCCCCGACCTTCCAGTACGTTCATGAAGATAGCCGCAGATTCCTCCACGGTTTCTCCTCCTGCCAAGTCGCTTTCCTGGTAAGTAGGCAATCCTAAGTCCGAGGGGTGAAGAATCTGCTCGCCCTGCGGCGTCACTATTTTGAAAGGTCCTGTTAAGGAAACCTCATCATAACCGTCTAACGCGTGCAGCAACACAAAACGTTTACCGGTCTGCTGGTACAGATAAGTATACAACCGGAGCAACTCCAGGCTGAACACCCCCACCATCTGAAAATGCGGTTTAGCCGGATTGATCATGGGTCCCAGCATGTTAAAGAACGTTTTTACGCCTAGGTCCTTCCGGATGGGCGCAACTTCTTTCATGGCCGGGTGAAACAGCGGGGCGTGTAGAAAGCAAATATTGGCGGCTTCCAGTTTGCACTTAAGAACCGTGCTGTCGTTTGTAAAGGTGTAGCCCAGGTGCGCCATTACGTTTGACGAGCCGCAGATAGAAGAAACGCCGTTATTGCCGTGTTTCGCCACCTTGTACCCGGCCCCGGCCACTACAAAGGAAGCCAGCGTGGAGATGTTGAAGGTATCTTTGCCGTCGCCGCCCGTGCCGCAGAGGTCAATCACCTGGTCGGTACCCAAATCTGGTACCAGGCAGAGTTCCAACATGGCTTCCCGGAAACCCTCCAGCTCATGCACGGTGATGTTGCGCATGAGGTAGACGGTCATGAAAGCAGCCATCTGGCTGGTGTTGTATTGCCCCCGCCCAATGTTGATGAGCACCTGTTTGGCAGTATCTTTAGAGAGGGCCTTGTGTTCAATCAATTGTTGCAGCACCTGTTTCATAGGATCAGGGAAGCCGCAAAGGTTGTCCATTGATTTACGCGCTTGGTAGGGTTCAGCAACCAGTTCTGCAGCATGTCTTTGCCGTAATCCGTCAGGATGGACTCTGGGTGAAACTGCACACCACACACGTCATACTGGCTGTGGCGCAGCGCCATCACCTCGCCGTTCTCATCTACCGCCGTGATTTTCAACTCACTTGGCACCGACTCAGGCACTACGGTCCAGGAATGGTAACGGGCTACGTTGAAGGTAGATGGCAACTCTTTGAACATGGGCTCATTGTTGTTGACCACCCGCATGGTGGAAGACACCCCATGGAATACCTCTTTCAGGTTAGACAACTCCGCCCCAAACGCTTCTGCGATGGCTTGGTGGCCTAAGCAAACGCCCATGATGCGCTTGGTTGGGGCGTATTTTTTCAAGAGAGCGGGCATGATACCGGCTTCGCTGGGCACACCAGGACCCGGAGAAAGTAAAATCACGTCATATTTCTCCACCTCTTCCAGGGTGATCTGATCGTTGCGGAATACTTCCAGTTGTTCGGCGTAGCCTAGTTCCCGAAGCAGCTGCACCAGGTTGTAGGTGAAAGAATCGTAATTATCTAAGACAAGGATTTTCATGGTAAAAAGGGTTTGTCGTTTGTCTGGGTCTTCTCTTGTGAGTGTTTCAGGGCTGCTTTTCTAAAAACGTGCCTGAAACACCTTTCCTTCTTTAAATAGTTGCTGCTTTCTCAAGGGCTTTGCGAAGGGCGGCAAGTTTGTGGTGTACTTCGTTAAGTTCGCTTCTGGTGTCAGATTTGGCTACCACCCCGGCCCCGGCCTGGAAGTACAATTTGTTCTGCACACTCAGGAATGAGCGGATCATGATGGCGTGGTTGAAATCACCCCCGAAACCCAGGTACCCAATGCATCCTCCGTAATAACCCCGGCCGGTGGGCTCTAGTTCATCAATCAAAGTGAGGGCCCGGTGCTTGGGAGCCCCCGACAAAGTACCGGCCGGAAACGTGTCTGCTACCATCTGCACCGAGCCGTGGGCCTGCGGCAGGTTGGCGGTCACTTTAGAAACCAGGTGGATTACATGGGAGTAATACTGCACCTCTTTAAACACCTCCACCTGCACGTTGTCGCCGTGACGGCTTAAGTCGTTGCGGGCCAAGTCTACCAGCATCACATGCTCTGAGTTCTCCTTGGGGTCGTCGTAGAGTTTCTGGGCAAGTTCGGCATCGGCGGCATCGTTGCCGGTACGCTTGAACGTACCCGCAATGGGGTAAATGGTGGCGGTGTCGTTTTTAATGGTCAGCTGTGCCTCTGGCGAAGACCCGAAGATCTTGAAGTTGCCGTAGTCAAAGTAAAACAGGTACGGCGACGGGTTAATGGAGCGCAATGCGCGGTACACGTTAAATTCATCGCCCTGGAAAGCTTGGGAGAACCGCCTGGAAAGTACAATTTGAAACACATTACCCAAGTGACAGTGGCGCTTGCCTTCTTCAATGACGCGCAGGAATTCCTCATCGGTTTGGTTCGTGGCTTCTTCACCGGCGGTGGAGAAATGGAATACCGGGAAGTTCTTGTTGCGGATGAGCGTCTCCAGTTCGTCCAATCCTTCGTTTGAGGGCTGTTTTCCGAAAGTGTGCTCAAAAATGTAGAGCTCGTTTTTGAAATGGTCAATGGCGATGACGAACCGGAAAGCTTGGTACAGGATCTCGGGTAACTCAGCGTGCGCCGTCTCCTTCTGGCGCATCTCCACCTGCTCGTAATACTGCACCGCCTCAAACGACATGTACCCAAACAATCCGTTCTGAATAAACCCGAAAGGTCCAGCCCCGGTCTTGAAAGTTTCACAGTACGCTTGCAGTAACTTCACCGCATCCCGTTTCTGCTCCAGTACTTGCTCGTCTAGGGTTCCATCTGGGTATGAACGGCGTAGCACGTTGTCTTTCAACTTAAACTCCGCGATGGGTTCGCAGCAGATGTAGGTGAAGCTGTTTTCGTGGCCGTGGTAGTCAGAGCTTTCCAGCAGCAGACAGTTACGGTATTTGTCGCGCAGTTGCAGGTAGATGCCTACCGGCGTCACGGTGTCGGCGAGGAGTTGGCGGTATTGCGTCTGTAGGGTATAAGTCTTCATAAACGTATAAAAAAAGGCTTGCCGTTTGAGATGAACAGCAAGCCTTTTATAGTTTGGGCAAGTTTAGGGTAGGCAATGGCCTGCTGTTCACGAATCTTCCGATTGGTGCCACCAACAAATCATTCCGCTTTCCTTTACCTTTTTCATTTTCTCTTTATTTACTTCTGAACGGTTTAAAAACACCAAAGGCCCGGGTGAATCCGAGCCTTGTATTTAACTGCATTTCTGCACAGCAAGCGGTTCACCCATCAGTTTTGACGTGTGTGCCACCAGGCGTTATGCGTGAATTGCGTCTTGTTCATGTTGCAAATGTAGGAGCCTGAAGATGATTTCCAAATAAAGAACCCAAAAAAGATGCATTTTCCTTAAAACACGTAAAATGCCCTTGCTTTCCGTACTTTTAACCCGTGTTGCGCAGAACTTTGAATCAACTTGCTTTCCCTCTCCTGCTGGTTTGTACCCTAGGTTTTTCTTCTTTGGAAACCCAGGCTCAAGCTACCAACCCCCAGGAAACCCAAGCCGCCCCTGACACCCTCAACCCCTTCAGCCGCCGACTTCCTTTGCTTGCCGCTGGGGTTGCCACGGTCTACGTTGGGGGTTTGGCACTGCTTAACCAAGCCTGGTACCAGGAAAAAGAACAGACACGTTTCCATTGGTTTGATGATTCACGGGAGTGGAAGCAGATAGACAAAGCGGGCCATTTATGGGGTGCTTTCCACGAAAGCCGGCTGGGGGTGGACCTGCTTCGGAAGGCCGGCGTGCCCGAGAAAAAAGCAATCTGGTACGGTGGAGCCTTGGGCTTCGTTCTGCAAACCCCCATTGAATACTTTGACGGCCGCTCCCCAGACTACGGCGCTTCTCTGTCTGACATCGCGGCTAATGCCGCCGGTTCTCTGGCGGTCATTACGCAACAACTTGCCTGGGGCGAGAATCGGATCATACCTAAATATTCCTTCCACCGTACTAGTTATGCTTCAATGCGCCCCAATGTTTTAGGAAAAGGTTTCTCCGAGGAGTTCCTGAAAGATTACAACGGACACACGTACTGGTTCAGCGTAGACCTAGCAAAGTTCCTTCCCAGTCAAAGCAAATTCCCAAAGTGGCTCAACCCCGCGGTGGGGTTTGGGGCTGAGGAAATGGTCTATAATGATGCAGACGCCAACAGAGCCATCGGGCTGAAAGCGTACCGGCAGTATTACCTCAGCGTGGACCTGAACTGGCAAGCCATTCCTACCCACAGCAAGTTTCTGAAGAGTACGTTTTATGTGCTGTCAATTTTCAAATTTCCCGCACCGGCCTTGGAGTACAACAGAAGGAAAGGCTGGAAAGCGCATGCGCTCTACTTTTAAGGTGTTTCTTGCAAATAGTCTTTGGCAAACAGTCTTTAAAACACCAATTACTTACCAGCAAACTATACCTACCCCATTCTTACCGCAAGTTCAAACTTGCGATATCTTCCTAAACAACCTCCGGTACCGGAAAAGTCATCAGAAAATCACTTAATCTAACGGTGGCCAAAGGCTTTACCTTTTGAACAGGCGGGAAGAAGGAGGATTCACTATAAATTTTAACCAGGGAGGCAAGTTGCGCCCTTCCATGCGCCTCTGGTTGGGTGAGCAGGAACCGGCCTCCCTGTTGTTGTACAATCCGGTTCAGAGGGAATAATCGGGTGGTAAAAGGAAACTTCGGCCCCCAGGGCTTCACCTGCGCCGAAAAGAACGGAGAACTTCCCTGGCGAACCTCCACCGTTCGGGTGCCTTCTTTGAAATTCAGAAAACTGAACTCCGCCACTTCTTTAGGAATGCCCCAGTTCTGCCGCCCCCTCAGGGCACTGCTTTCCGTGGATACGTAAATTTTGGAGATAGAAAAAGCCAGTTTTCCTTGTACCGAGAACAAGGCCGGTATGTACAGTAACTCCTGATAAGGGCCCGCATCTGAAGTCTGGTAGTTCATGAGCATCACTGCTCCTACTCCTGTTTTATAGGTGTTTTTCTGAAAATCGGATAAAAATCCGTATTGAAGGTTGAAAGCCTTGGGAATGGAATAGAGCCAGACCATACCGTCTCCGGTCAATTTCCAGGGAGCGGGCACGATCAAGGGTGAGGACTCCATAAGATCAGTTTTGATGTAGGTTTTCCAACGTTTCCTTTTCCTGTCAGTTGCCTTTGCACTTTGAAGAAATTGGTCAGAGGGCTGCACCTACAAAGCTGCCGAGTGCCCCTAATTTGAACGGCTTACCCGCCTCCCTTTCCTTTTGCGTATCTTTGTGGAGGGCTGCTCATTTATGGCCCGTTTTTACAAAACCTGAAGTAAACCGAAATGAATATAGGAGACCGCGTGCGCCTGATGCACGGCAAGGAACAGGGCGTGATCACCCGCTTCCTGGACAACAACCTAGTAGAAGTAGCCATTGACAATGATTTCACCATTCCAGTGATGCGGCGTGAAGTGGTTGTCATTGCCCCCGAGGAAGAACAGATGTTCCGGAATGCCCCCGCGCCGGAACCGGTTAAAAAGAAAGAAGCACCCGTGGTTCCTTCCACGGCCGTGGCCGGTATTTACGTGGCTCTGGTGCACCAGACTCCCGAGCTGCTGGCCGTACACATCGTGAACAACTCTGAGTTTGACCTGCTGTTCACCTATGGTGAAGAAACCGAGAAAGGCTATCGTGCCCAAAACAACGATAAACTGCCCCCCAAGAAAACCAAACCCGTGGCGCACCTGCACCTCAACGATTTCGAGAAGTGGCCTGATCTGGTGGTGCAATACCTGCAACATAAAACCGGCTCTAACACGTTGCTGGAACCTGTCACCCGCAAACTCAAATTCAAGGCTTCTTCCTTTTACAAAAGCAAGAAAACCGCCCCCGTGTTGCAGAAAGAAGGGTACGTTTTCCAACTCGATTCCAAGCCCTCCCTGGTGAACCCAGACCAGATTCAGGAGCAGTTGATCGAATCAGCAGCCACCGCCGAGAACACCAAGGTAGCCGTGCCCAACCACGAGGTAGACCTGCACATTGAAAAGCTGCTGCCCAACCAGGATCCCAAGCAGATGAGCAACTCGGAGATTCTGCGCCATCAACTGAGTATTTTTCAGGATAACCTGGACCGGGCCATTGCCGCCAACATGCACGAGATCATCTTTATCCACGGCACGGGAAACGGCGTCCTAAAAAAGGAAATCCAGAAAGTATTGAGCCGAAATCCGCACATTAAGTTCTACGAAGACGCCCGCAAAGAGAAATTCGGGTACGGCGCAACCAGAATCCAGCTCAAGTAAGTTTTCTTAATTAAAGAAAGAGCGGTGTTTAGGGACTGTTTATCAGAAAACAGGCCCTAAACACCGCTTCTTCTTTGTGGTACTTCTGGGATTTGCCTTTATACCTTGGGTTGCCCTTCCAATTCAGAAACCTGCAGCATGCGTAGCAGGGCCGTTTTCTTATACTGGTGTTCTTGCATCCGTTTCATGATATCATCCAGTACCTCTAAGGATTTCAGGATGTAGGGGCCCTTGTTCAGCATGACGCAGTCGGCGCGTTGGGCCATGGCGGCATCGGTGATCTCAGCTCGTGATGGGCGGCCTTTTTTGGTTAGTTTTTCCAGTACCTGGGTGGCCCAAACCACGGGCAGGTGCGCCGCCTCCGCAATCCAAAGGATCTCTTCCTGCACCTCCGCCAACCGTTTCCAACCCAGTTCTACCGCCAAATCGCCCCGTGCGATCATGATACCGGCCGGATGTTTGCGCATCAAGGTAAGCAGCAGCAATGGCAAATGACGGAAAGCCGCCTTAGTTTCTATCTTTAACATGATGCCGATGTGCCCGGCCTGATGCTCTTCCAGCACCTGCTGCAGTTCTTCCACCATCTCCGGATGACTCACAAAGGACAAGTTCACGACATCGGCGTGTTTCACCACGAAAGCCAAATCCTCCTGGTCTTTCTCGGTGAGTTGGTGCAGTTTGAGATCGCTTTCGGGGAGGTTGATGCCTTTGTCCGGGCGGAGCTTGCTGCCGTTCTCATCGGCGGCGGTGATCTTTACGCGCAGGTAATCTGGGGTGACCTCTTCAATGACGCCTTCAATCTCTCCGTCATCAAACAAGATGGGCTCCCCTTTCTTCACCCGCTGGAAAACCTCCGGCAAAGTGCAGGAAATGTGCGCGGGTTCTACCTCTTTACCTTCAGGGTCAAAACGGGCGGGCTCCCCTGGAATGTTTTTGCGGTGCAGCAGGAGTTCCTGCCCGGTTTGCAGGTTCAGCGGCCTGATCATGGGGGGCAAATCACCCAAAGTCTCGGTAGACACTTCTCCTGCCGGGTTCTGCCACTTCAATTCCGTACCCGTGCTCAGGTACGCCGATTGCCGCAGATGCACCAGAGCTCCACCGTCTTTTACCTGAACCACCGTGAAGGTACGTTTCCGGCGGCGGGTATCTTTGAAAGTGATGGATGCACCCGGCTTGGCGTGGACCAGCCATTCGACCGAAACCGGCAAAGCGGCATCCACGGGTTCTGGGGCGGGAGTTCCTTTTGGCGCCAGCCATACTTTGGCGGGAGATACCATCTCTCCTATCTCATCAATTTTAGGATGGATAGGCACTACTTTGGGGCCCGGTTTCAGTACTCCCGTCCGAAGTTTGGGTCCCATCAGGTCAAATAGGATGATGCACCGTCGGCCCACCTCCTTCTCGGCTTTCCTGATCTGCTGCACCATTTTTTCCCAGACGGCGGCATCATCATGGGCACAGTTGATGCGGGCGCAGTTCATGCCCCCTTTCAGCAGATCCCGAACCATCTCGTAATCGTCGGCAATGTCAGCGGAGAACGTTATCATGATGCGCCCTTCTCGGTGCGGTGAGGCCTCTCCCAACAAACCTGAAATGTTTTCTTTCAAGTGCGTTTTTACGGAGGGAAATGGCGCCAACTCGGGGGATGTCTGGGTTAGATGGGCTTTCAGCAGCTGTAATTGATTTTTTACGGCTAGCAAAGAGGCTTTTACGTGGCTTTCGGCCCGACCTAAGGAGGAAAGTCCCAGGCTGGACAATTGCATCTGCAGTTTCCGGTTGTCATGGTTCCGGAAAGCCAGGTAGTGCAGCAAATTGCGGCCGCCTTCCTGAAAAGCCGGGTGCACTTTGCTTACCTGCGGGGAATATTCCTTCTCCAGAGCTTCGGCATCCTGCAGCAGCCCTTCTACTTCATCAATGAGTTGCCTTAACTTCTTTTCCGAAAGCTTTTCCATAAGTTCGCTCCTGTTTTACCTCTTTACGTTCTGCCACGCCATTGTTTTGGTTTGGTTGGCCTTTTACCCAAGGAGCCGCAATTCTCCTTTTGCCCCCCTTCTTTTACGTACGTTGGCTTCCCAATAATTGACCTTTTCTTTCCTATATCCGGATTTAAAGAAACACTACCTTCCTGCACCTAAAAGCATCCTTTTGGCTTTTTACCCCATTTATGGGCATAAAGCGTTATCTTTGCAGGAAATCAGTGAGCCGGCTTATCGCTGCGCCTTCGGGCGGGGAGGAAAGTCCGGGCAACGCAGAGCATCCTGCTTCCTAACGGGAAGGCACCTGGCGGGTGACGGCCAGGTGACAGCCAGTGCCACAGAAAATAACCGCCGGCTTGCCGGTAAGGGCGAAAAGGTGCGGTAAGAGCGCACCAGCGGCTAGGTGACTAGTCCGGCTGGGTAAACCTCAGGAGTTGAAAGACCAAATAGGCTGACAGCGCCTCTCCTTCGGGGGAGGCTAAGGGCTGCTCGTCCGATGTCAGCGGGTAGGTTGATGGAGCCCCTCCGTGAGGACGGGCCTAGATAAATGATAAGCCATTTGCCTTCGGGCAGAGGACAAAACCCGGCTTACAGGCTCATTGATTTTTTATTTTCTTTTAAGCCCCTCTTCTTCAATCTTTGCGTTTTCCATAAGTTTTCAGAAAACTAAGCTTAAAACCTCCCGCCCTCGGGGTATAAGGATGGACGAAAGGCTTTAAGTTAAATTCTTAAACCAACCCAGCGAAGAACTGTGCTTGCCTTTTATGGAGATTGCGCCCAGTTCCTTTACTTCGCGTTTAAACATTAATTTAAAAGCCTTTTTTAACACCGGGAAATTGCCCACAGCAGCATTGGGCTTTACCTTTTAGCTTAAGGCGTGCTTTAAACCCACCTTCATGCACACGCAATCCAAAGAATCACAACAACTATTGACGCCTGACACGGCCTTCCAGATCCTCAAAGACGGAAATGCCCGTTTCATGAGCAACCTTAAAGCCAACCGCAACCTTCTTCAGCAGGTAAACGAAACCAAGGAGGGGCAATATCCCTTCGCCACTATCCTGAGTTGCATGGATTCCCGCACTTCGGCGGAGCTCATCTTCGATTTAGGTTTGGGTGATATCTTCAGCATCCGGATTGCCGGAAACGTTTTGAACGAAGACATTCTGGGCAGTATGGAGTACGGCACTCAGGTAGTAGGATCCAAAATTATCCTGGTCCTGGGGCACACCCGCTGCGGAGCCATCATTGGGGCCTGTGACCACGTGGAGATGGGTTTCCTGACGGGATTGCTGGAGAAAATCAAGCCCGCCATTGCCTTGGAAACCGATACCCTTGAAGACCGCACCAGCAACAACCCGGCATTCCTGGCCAAAGTCACCGAGATTAACGTGCACCTGGCCTTAGAAAAAATCAGAACCGAAAGCCCCATCATTGCCCGGTTAGAGGAGGAAGGAAAGATAAAGGTGCTGGGCGGTATTTATGATGTAGAATCTGGCTCGGTTTCCTTCTTTGAAAAGTAAACCCCTGACTAAAAGCCTAAATAAAATAGCTTGCTTGTCATAATTGAGCTTCTTCAGCGTTGAAGGGTGAACCATGGGCGAAGAGCAGTACTTCATTAACAGGCGCCCTGGAAGAAGGAAGTAGAGTTGATAAAATGAAGAACAAATTTATAGTGCTGGCCTTTGTACTGGGTTTCTTGAGCCAAAGCCCTTTGTTTGCCCAGGGAAAATGGGAACTGCAGAAAAACGAAGACGGGATTGAGGTTTATACCCGCAAAGCAAAAGAAAATCAGTTCAAAGAGATAAAAGTAGTTTGTGAGTTGCCGGGTACGGCGATACAACTCATGCAATTATTGAAAGACGTGGAGCACCATTCAGATTGGGTGTACCTGAACCGCAAAACCCGCTTAGTAAAACGGAAAAGCGAGAACCGGCTCGTCTACTACACCGAAGCCGATATGCCCTGGCCCCTCACCGACCGCGACATGGTAGTAGAAGCGGTATTTCTGCCCGCCAGTAAAGAGAAGCTGGCGCGGGTTGAAGTAAAAAGCGTGCAAGGGTACGTGCCGGAGAAAAAAGACTTCGTCCGGATTCCCGCCTCTCTAGCAATCTGGGAAATAAACCCGCTTCCGCAGGGAAACATTAAAATTGAGTATACCTTTAAACTGAACCCCGGGGGCTCGGTTCCTGCCTGGATGGTGAACGCCACTGTAGCCATTGGTCCGCTAAAGACCTTCCAGAACCTGCGAAAAACCTTAACGGAAAGGTCTCGCCAACCTGCCGCTTTAGATTAGTAATAAAGAGGTTTAAGGTTCCTTTTGGTGAAAACACCCTTAAAAACCTATTCACTTCATTAAAATTTGCTAACGAGTGTTTGCTTATAGCGCAATTTTTTCAAACTAACAAGTGTTTTACTGTTAATTTTAAATAATTTTAATAAAAACATTTGGAAGTGAAACGAAGAGCGTGTATGTTTGAGCATCCTTACAGCAAGACCATGATTCAGCGCAACTCTTACTTTTACGGTTTTTACTTTTATGGACCTCAGCCGGGGCTCCACAGGTAAGACTTTGCGTTAAGAAACAATAAGAAAAACCTCAGAGCCCCGCCTAAAGCGGGGCTTTTTTCGTTATGAACAGAGCCCTAAAAATCGCCATCCAGGGAGGCCCCGCCTCTTTCCATGAAACTGCCGCGAAACAATTGTTCCCGGCGGCCCACCTTCAGTTGCTTTCCTGCGCCTCCTTCCCCGAGTTGTGCGAAGCCTTGGAAACTGGCCTGGTGGATTTTGCCGTCATGGCCGTACAGAACTCCCTGGCAGGGCCCTTGTTGCCGAACTACGGCATGATGGACCAGCACGGGCTTTCCGTAACCGCCGAGCGCTGGCTGCTGTTAGACCAAACCTTGATGGCTTTGCCAGGCCAAAAACTGGAAGACATCCAGGAAATCTGGTCCCACCCTATTGCCTTGCTACAGTGCTGCGATTACCTCAACAGCCTTCCGGAGGTAAAAACCAAAGAAACCTCAGACACCGCTGATACCGCCCGCCTTTTACAGGAAGACCAGATCAAAGGCGTGGCCGCCATTGCAAGCCGCAAGGCCGCTGAACTGTACTGCCTGGAGGTACTAAACGACAACGTAGCCAACGACGAGGAAAACTATACCCGCTTCGTGGTGCTTTCCCGCGAGAAACCTGCCCAGGAAGCAAACAAAGCTACCCTACTCCTGCCCAGCAATGTGGTGAAAGCATCCCTGGACAGCCTGCAGGAAGAACTTGAAAAAGGAACCCTGGAATTGACCATGGTGCAGCCTATCCCGGAAGTTAACCCAAGTCAAGCCGAAGTTTGGGTGATGGAACTGGAAGGCACCACAACTCAGGAAATTGATCAAGCCGTGGCTTTGCTGACCGCGGTGGCACCTGCCCACAAAATGCTGGGGGTTTACCCCAAAGCCGTGGCTCCGCTCCCCATGGATCGTTTGAATGGCTGTCTTTCTCCTTTGCTCATCGTCCAAACAGAATTGGTATGATCATCTCCAGCGCCCAACGATTAGAGCACGTGCAGGAGTACTACTTCTCCCGCAAACTGGCCGAGGTCCGGGCCTTGAATGCCCAGGGCCGCAACATCATCAACCTAGGAATTGGCGACCCAGACATGGCTCCGTCTGAGGAAACCATTGAAACGTTGGTCAACACCAGCCGAAAGCCGGGCGTGCATGGCTACCAACCCTACAACTCCATCGCGCCGCTTCGGGCAGCCATGGCCAACTGGTACCAGCGTACCTACAACGTAGAGCTAGACCCTGAGCAGGAAATCCTTCCCCTGATGGGTTCCAAGGAGGGCATCTTCCACGTGTCCATGGCCTTTCTGAACCCCGGCGACAAAGTGTTGGTCCCAAATCCCGGGTACCCGGCGTATGCTGCGGCGGCCAAATTGGTAGGTGCTGAGCCTCTGTACTACACCCTGGAGGAAGAAAATGGCTGGCTCCCCAACGTAGCGGAGCTGGAGAAACTGTTGGAAGGAGGAGACGTGAAGCTGATGTGGGTGAACTACCCGCATATGCCTACCGGAGCCTCGGCCAATTTTGATGTGCTGCAGCAGTTATTTCACCTGGCCATGCACCATCGGTTCCTGCTGGCCAACGACAACCCCTACAGCCTGGTGCTTCCCAACGAAAAACCGCTGAGTTTGCTTTCCCTGCCCCATGCCAAAGAGTGCTGCCTGGAGTTCAACTCCCTGAGCAAATCGCATAACATGGCGGGTTGGCGCGTGGGCATGGTCCTGGGTCGTCAGGATTATTTGCAATGTGTGCTGCGCGTGAAAAGCAACCTGGACTCGGGTATGTTTCTGGCGGTGCAGCACGCTGCCATCCAGGCGCTCGCCAATTCTGATGAGTGGCATGAAGCCCGCAACCAGGTGTATGCCAAGCGGCGCCAGAAAGTATATGAACTGTTAGATTTACTAGGTTGTTCCTACCAAAAAAACGCCGTGGGCATGTTTGTCTGGGCGAGGGTGCCTGCCAAGGTAACCGATGTAGAAGCTTACCTAAACGAGATACTCTACGAAGCCGGGGTTTTTCTTACCCCTGGCAAGATTTTCGGGACCCAGGGCGAACGATACCTTAGAATTTCCCTCTGCCTCCCCGAATCGAAGATTGAAGAAGCGACAAATCGAATTTCCAAACACTTAACCTCGGCCAAAACCGAACTTTCCCTATGAGTACGAAGCACCTAAACCTAGCCGCTAAAACCGTTTTCAAACGCGCCGACGGGCAACCCTTGATCATTGCTGGCCCTTGCAGCGCTGAAAGTGAAGAACAGATGCTGGCCACCGCCCGGGGCTTGCAGTCGGTACCGGAGGTGACCATCTTCCGCGCCGGAATCTGGAAACCGCGTACTCGTCCGGGAGCTTTTGAGGGAATTGGGAAAGTTGGTTTGAAGTGGCTGAAGACCGTAAAAGAGGAAACCGGCCTGCTCACCGCCTGTGAAGTAGCCACTGCCGAGCACGTGAACGATGCCCTGAAACAAGGCGTGGATGTTCTGTGGGTGGGTGCCCGCACCACGGTGAACCCGTTTTCCGTGCAGGAAATCGCCGATGCGCTGGAGGGTGTGGATGTACCCGTACTGGTGAAAAACCCCGTAAATCCTGATCTGCAGCTTTGGCTGGGTGCCCTAGAGCGCCTGAACCGCGCCGGGATCACCGATCTGGCCGCCATCCACCGGGGCTTCTCGGCGTTCGACAGTCGCCCGTACAGAAATCACCCCAAGTGGAACATGGCCTACGAGTTCAAGAAACTGTTGCCGGAGATTCCGTTGATCTGTGACCCCAGCCACATTGCCGGAAAACGCTCGCTGCTGCAGCAGATCAGCCAGGAAGCCCTGAACCTTCAGGTAGACGGTCTCATGATTGAAACCCACTGCAACCCAGACGTAGCCCTGAGCGATGCCGCCCAGCAGGTAACTCCAGAAGGCTTAAAAGATCTATTGGCTTCTTTGGTGGTAGAGCGCCTTACCTCTACGGCTACCCAAAACGAAGAAGAACTCAGCGAACTCCGCAACCTGATTGATTACCTGGACAACGAGTTGATCAACGTATTAGCGCGCCGTTCGTCCGTGGCCAAGCAGATCGGTATTCTTAAGAAAGAAAACAAAATGAACCTGTTGCAGACCGGCCGTTGGGAGCAGTTGATGGAACACCGCCTGAAAGCCGCCGCACGCGAGGGGTTGGAAGAAGTTTTCGTGAAAGCCATCTTCCAGGAAATACACCAACATTCCCTGCACGTGCAGGCGGTTGCCGATACCTCCAAAGTAGTCTTATAAGAACTTAGCGATTTACAGCCGTTTTTCAGAAATCGGCTCTAAAACAACCCACCTGAAACCCCGACCCGAAAAGGTCGGGGTTCTCTTTTTACCGTCGGCAGGTACCTAATGTGTCCAACCTCATTCCTCTTCAGGATGGTTTTATCGGCAACTCTTAGCCTAGAAAATTCAAGGTATTTTAACATAGGTGTCTTCGAACCTACCTTAATTATCAAAGGACCTTACCCGAAAAAAATAGCCAACTGGCTTTATGCCCGAAATCTTTAAAAGACGGTCAAAACAGGGAAAAACCCTTTCCTGTTTTAGACAAGCCTATTTTAAGCATACAAGTTTGCCTGATGTAGAATTGATGTAGTAGTCTTTTAAACCTTGATGTAGTTATGTAGTACCTAAATAAAGGCACTTTCCCTTTCAAAGAAAGTACTTTAGAACCCGGAAACTCAAAGGCCGAATAGGCTTGAAAACGTCCCCCATTTCTCACATTAAATTTCTTTTACATGGCGAAACGCTATACTCTACATTTGAAAAGCGCATCCCTGAATGCCCTCGGGTCTTTAGGTTTACTGCTTGCCCTTTCAGGTTCCTCCCAGGCGCAGACGGTGGTTTGGGAAGAGAACTTTAACGGCCCGGCCATCAACACGAACAACTGGAGCTTTGAGGTAGGCGATGGCTGCAACAAAAACCTCTGCGGTTGGGGCAACAACGAACTGCAGTACTACACCGATCGGCCGGAAAACGCACGCATCGAGAACGGAAACCTGATCATTGAGGCTCGGAGAGAAGCTTACCAAACGCGGCAGTTCACCTCGGCTAGGCTCAAGACCGAGGGCAAAGTGCAGTTCAAGTACGGCACGGTGGAAGCCAGAATCAAAGTCCCCGATCTTCGGAACGGTTTATGGCCCGCTCTCTGGACCTTGGGTACCGTAGGCGGTGGTTGGCCCCGGAACGGAGAGATTGACATTCTGGAAATGGGCATCAATGCCGCCATTCAGGCAGGGCTCACGAACAAGCGCGTGGGAGCCGCCGTGCACTGGGAACACAACAACCAGCAAGCCGACTACGGCACCCACTTTGACCATGCCGCTGACCTGAGCAACGATTACCACCTCTACAAAATGGTTTGGACCAGCTCGTCCATTAAAATCTATGTAGACAATAAAGAATTCTTTGCTTTTAATATCTCCGGGGCCGCTGCCAGTGACCTGGAGGAATTCCATAATCCGCATTTCCTACTGCTCAACCTGGCCGTGGGCGGCAACTATCCGGGCATTACCTCGCCCTCCGGAATTACGGCTCCCTTGCCGGCCAAGATGTATATTGATTACATCAAGCTGTATCAGAACTCGGGAGACGATATTTCAACGGGTCCTGACCCCATTCCGGCCACGGGCAATTACGGAATCTACACTGAGACTACCCCAACCTCCTCCAAACTCAGCTTTGAAGGAGATGGCGAACTGTTTCTGTGGGAAGGAACCCTATCGGCGATCACCTCTCCTGCCCCTACCGCGGCAGAAGGTACCCAGGTCATTGCCGTCAAAGAAACCGGAAACAAAGGTTGGTTCGGATTCGGGATCTCGAACAAACCCAAGAACCTCTCTGCGTTCGCTGCCAACGGATCGCTTAGGTTCAACGCGAAAACCACCTCTACCGGTACTTTCAAGGTGGGCATCAAAAGCGGAGAAGTTGAAAGCTGGGTAGAGATACCTAACTCCGGTGAGCAGTTTGGCCTGGCACGGGACGGCAACTGGCACCCGGTCATAATTCCGCTCTCCAGGTTCATGGCAACCTCGGGCTTTAACCTCAACAACGTGAACCAGTCGTTCATGGTAGCTTCGGTGACGGCCCCTGCCGCCGGGGTAGAGTACTTCTTTGATAATGTCTATTACAGCCCATCGCCGCTAGGCGTGAAAGAAGACGCTGAACTCAAAGCCAGTGTCAACCTTTTCCCGAACCCCACTTCTGGGGAGCTTTCCTTCTCCAAGACCAGAAACCTGGAAGGCAGCGAGGTAGTGGTCATGGACATGACGGGCCGGGAAATCCTGAAAGCTAAAGTGAAGGCCAACAAGGTGAACGTGCAGGCGCTGCCACCCGGCCTCTACAGGCTTTCGCTGCAGCAGAACGGGAAAATCACCTACAAGCGGTTTATCAAAAAGTAAAAAGTAATAAAGAGTAATAGGATTAGGTAAAAAGGAGGCTCCTCATGGGAGTCTTCTTTTTTTATACCCGATTATGGCCTGTTTTCCGGAAAACGACCCAGAAGAAGGAAGGCAGGCTCTTTTGGGTTTTCAGGACCTTGCTTCTATCCTTCCCAAAGCCTTCCCATTAATCCGAGGGGAACTCCCCCGAAACAAAACACCTCCACGGCCGTTTGAAAAAAGCACATCATCAGCCTAAATCAATTGTAGAAGAAACGCAGAGGGAGACATGGAAAACAGTTGGAAAGAACCGCAAGGCAATGAATCAGACACTTTACAAGAACCGGTAAAAGCACCCACCCCCGGCCAATTTGACGTGGCCCAGATCATGGGCGCCCTTTACGGCGAGGGGATCATCGGGTACAAGGGAGCTTTCTCCCGTGAGTGGGTACAGCAACTCCACGAGGACATTCTGAAACTGTACGAAGATGCCCTGCAAAGGCCCGGTGGTGCGGTGGGCCGAGGCCCCAAACGCCACTACGTAGAGATTCACCCCGAAAACATCAGAGGCTTTCTTGATCTGGTTACGCACCCGTGGGTGACCGCCGTGTGCGAAGCCGTACTGGGGCCAAACTATAAAATAGTGGAGATTGGGTTCGATGTGCCGAACCCCGGCGCAATGAACCAACCCTGGCACCGGGACTTCCCTGCCCCGGAGGACACCATAAAAGGAAGACGCCTCAACTCGCTGGCCTTTAACCTCACCACCGTAGACGTGCACGAAGATATGGGCCCGTTTGAGATTGCGCCCGGCACCCAGTGGGATTTGCCTGAAGGTTTCGAGCACGGCATGTTCCCGCCTAAGTCGCTTTATCCCCGGTACGAGGAACGGGCCCAACGCAAAATGCCGCAGATGGGCGACATCTCGGCCCGTTCTGCCCTGACCATTCACCGCGGAACCGCTAACCACTCAGATAAATCAAGGCCCGCCCTGGTGTTGGGCGTAGACGCTCCCGGCGGCATCAACGCTGAGCGCCATGATCTGCAGATTACCCGTGCCTTTTATGCAAAACTGCCCCAAAGCGTCAAAGACCACCTTACCTACCGGTTGGTAGATTCACTTGAACCCATTTTGCAGGCCCACACCATTGAAGGGCTCATCATGGGCGAAGCCTAACAACCTTCGTTCGCTTCCACTTCAAACCAAAGGCTATTGTTCGTCATCTGGGCAGTAGTCTTTGGTTTGAAGTCATCTTAAGCTAACGCTTAAAGCCTCAGGGCATAAAAAGGAAACGGGGCTTTTTGCATGGTTTAGAAAAACAGGCCTAAAACAGGTACTGCCCTCAGCTACGGGAAACCTGTTCGTGCTGCTTGACAAAATTGGATGCCAGTATCCTGAATCTTGCCATTAACCTACATCTTGTTTTACCATGGTCTACCACATTTTGAACGGAGATGCTCTCACGGATCGGTTTATCGCCACGGGGCTTCAGGGCGAACTAGTTGTTACCCGCGAATGCCTGATGGAAGGAGATGTTCAAGGCGATACACTGGAGGAGTTTTACCAAACACGAGCCCGGTTCATTGAGGCCCGTTTCCAAGGGTCTCACCAGGAATACTTTGATCGGGTGGTAAGTGAATTCAGGAAAGTGACGGAGGCAACCTCCCCCGCCGAGTTCAACCTGTGGTTTGGCTATGATTTGTTTTGCCAGGTGAATCTGTGGTTTCTTTTATCGCTGCTCCATGACTTGCCCCAGAAGAAAACCTTGTACCTGGTTTACCCCTCGCACCTGAAGAAAGCCGATCGGTGGCATGATTTCGGAGGGGCAACTCCCCAGGACCTAGTCTATTGTTTTGAACACCGAACTCCGGTGCGCGAACCTGATCTACACCTGGGTAAAGCTCTTTGGGAGGCCTATAAACAGCAAGATCTACCTCAACTGGAAACCCTCTCCCATCAAAACTCCCCTTGTTTTAAGTATCTGCCGGAAGTAGTGAAGGCGCATTTGGATCGCTTTCCTGCCAACGGAAAACCAGGTCGGCCAGAGGCGGTAATGCGGGAAATCATGGGTATGGGGGCACCAGACTTTTCGGCGGTTTTCAAGGCGTTTTCAGAAAAAGAGGGCGTTTACGGCTTCGGGGATTCCCAGGTGAAACCCATCTATGATCAGCTGGTTCAGAGCTGACCTTTTTGAAGGAAAACCGATGAAGCTAGCCAGAGAGCTTTCGGGATGTACGGAAAAAGATGTGTTTAACACTTAAAGATTAAACATCTGGCGGGAACACGTGTACTATTAGCATAGAATATTTTCGGCCCAACAACACATGGAGAGGATGGATGCTTTATTAACGGCTTTGCTAACCAAGGTGAAGGGCTTACCTACCCCTGAAGATCATCCCACCCTCTCTCAGGAAATTGCCGGGGAAATGAGTTTGCCACTGGAAGAAGTCTTGAGCCTTAGCCGTATGCTGGTCCAGGACGGATTCCTTAAAATCAGTCCATTGCATGACCCGCCCCTCCTTTACCTCACCGTTTCTGGGGTGGCCCGGGCCTTGCGCCTCAAGTCTGATTCTAGGGTTTCATAGTCGTTTCCCTTAAACTTACCTTAAACCTAAATTCATAGCCGTTTCGGAAGCAGGGTTTTGAATAAAAATATTTAATTCACAAAGGGCCGGCAGCTATGATGCAGGGCTTCTTTGTTCAAATCAGGTCGGCTCCTTAAATCCGGTAATCAGACGTGTCTTGAAGAGGTGGTAGAGCAGGAAACCACAAGACAAAGTACACAGCACGGTAAAGAAAAGCAGGTAAACCGAAGCAAAGATTCCTTCGGGTTGCGCTTCTTTCCAGGGGAATACCCGCCAGCTGAGATCCAGGATAATCAGGTTGATAAGGCAGACCAATCCGCTCTGTACCTTTTCGTTTCTGGACAGGTGCTCCCCTGTCTCTGCCTCCTCTTCCTGATTGGTTAAAACCAGCAGTACAACTACCAGCCCCAGGATAAGAAGGGAATAAAGAATGATTAGCTTTTCCATGAAGCAAACCTACCAAATGCTTCTCTTCCAGGGGTTAAGGCAAGATTATGCTTCGGTTACGTTTGCATAAGAACTTTGCTCCAGGGAAATGCCGCTGATCATGGCGCTCAGGTTTTGCCTGAAATCTACCGCATGATCCTGATGCCGCCGCCTCGGCCGGCCATGGGGTTCAGGTGCTTGTTGAGGCTGTAAGAGAACTGCACCAGAAAATACCGTCCCAGTGAGTTGAGGGTTTCGCGCTGTACGTAGTTGGGCCCGGTGGTTTGGTTCACGCCCAGATTCTGGTTTAGCAGGTTCACCGCCGTAAGGCGCAGCTCCCCACTGTTGTTTTTCAGGATCTGTTTGGCTAGTGAAGCGTTCAACAAAGGGATACGTTGCCTGAAACCCAGCTGTTCGTTCTCGTAGACCTGGTATTCAAAGATAGAGTTCAGATGGAATTTATGCGGCAGGTACAGGTTGGTCTCGGTGGTGTAGGTCTGGTTCAGATAGTACTGGTCCTGGCTGGTTTCGGCGTTGTAGTTGGTGGTTTGCAGGCTAAAGTCGGTGCGCAGGCTCACGTCAAATTTCTGGTCTATCCGGTACTCGTAGCGAAGGTTACCTGAGTAGGTGCGGTTGTCTACGGTTAGGGCCACGGCATCAAGGAGGGAAAGCCCTTGTTGCTCCCGCAGGTTCAGCCCAATGTTGAATCTGCTCTTGAGTTTCCGGAGGGGGTACCCCAGATTCAGGTTCAGGGTAGACATGCGGCTGTACTTCACGTTCACGGGCTGGGTGGTGCGCACCAGATTCTCATCATAGGTAACCGCGTTGGTGATGGCATCGGTGGTGTAGTTCAGGAGCCCGAAGGCAAAGAAACTGATCATGCTGGTTGGGTTGAACATACTGAAGTTCACCCGCAGCTGGTGCTGGTAGGCGGGCCGCAGGTGGGGGTTGCCAACGTACACGTTCAAAAGGTTGCTGCTGTCGGGCAGGGGCTGCAGTTGGCGCACGCTGGGCTCCTGGATAGAAGTCTCGTAGTTCACTTCCACCCTCCTGTTGTTGCTGAAGTCATAGTTGAACCGGGCCGTGGGCAACACGTTGCTGAACGATTTGCGCACGGCCCGGTTCTCTTTCTGACGCACGTAACCAAGCAATTCAGACCGCTGAAAACCCGGACCTACGGCAACGCTAAAGGCATCGCGGTTGATCCGGAAATTGATTGCCGCCCGGTGGTACCCGAAGTCACTGTTGTACAGGTTGCTCTGGCGCTCGTTCAAAGTCTGGCTCCCGCCTTCCAGGTCATACACCTGCTGGTCAGAGGCATTGTGGTTCTGCTGGAAGAGATAGGAAGCCTCCAGGTACCGGCGGTTTCCAAGAGGTTCGGTGGCGTTCAGGGTGGCGCCGTAGGTATGAGCCTCGGTTTCGTTTACCCTTCGCTGATTTATCTCCTGCCGCGGTAAGCTGGCGTATTCATTCACCCCGCTCAGATAGTTCTCGTTGTCGTTGTTGTTCAGGCCGGCCTGGGTGGTAAGGGATAGCGTACGGCCTTTCTTGGGAAACTTGTGCCGAAACAACAGACTTGCGGTCAAGTTCTGGCTATCCCCGGTGGCATTGCTTCTGCTGGTGCTGCGGTTCTGGAACTCGCCCTGTGCGGTGGTGGTCTCACTCTGGCTGCTGCCCAAAGCATGGGTTTGGTTTAAGCCCAGGGAGGTGGTCAGTTTCACTGAGTTGGCGGAATCGATCTTGTGTTCGATGGCTAGGTTGAGCCGATGGTTGGTATTGGTGTTGTCCTGGTTACCGACCTGATAGAAGTTCAGGTCTCCGGTTCGGCGCACCTCCTCCCGTTCCTGGGTGCTACGCACGTTATGGTTCAAGTGGTTAAGAAAATAATTCCCGTTGACTTCGGTGTTCTTGCCCAGCGTCTGGTTGAAGTTCAAACCTGCCCCGTAGGTACTCATCAGGCCGTTGGTACGGGTTCCGGTGTTCAGCGGTATCCCTGAATTGCCGCCTATCTCAATCCGGAACTGCCCCCCCGAAGCCATTTGCTGCATGCCCCCCGAAAACGCCAGATACTCTTCAATCCCGAATCCCTGGGTGTTCACGTTATTGGCCATGCCCAGCACCGAGAATTGTTTTCCCTTCTGGAACCGGTTCAGGTTGAACTTGCTCTGGAACCTTCCCTCAGGTCCTGCCCCCGCCATGGCATTCCCGAACAGGCTGTTCTTGAGGTCTTCCTTCAGTTTCAGGTTGATGGTTTTGGTCCGCTGCCCGTCATCAATGCCCGAGAACTCCGCCTGGTCAGATTTCTTGTCGTAGACCTGCACTTTGCTCACAGCATCGGCGGGCAGGTTTTTGGTGGCGATTTTAGGATCATTGCCGAAAAACTCCTTTCCGTCTACCGTCAGGCGCTTCACCTTCTCGCCCTGCACCGTCACCGAGCCATCAGTTTCTACCTGCACGCCCGGCATTTTCTTCAGGAGCTCGTCTACGGCCGCGTTGGGCTGCGTTTTGAAAGAACCGGCGTTGAATTCCAGCGTGTCTTTCTTGATGGTCACGGGATCCTGCTCGCCTTTCACTACTACCTCCTCCAGGGCATGGGAGGCGGGTTGCATCCTGATGGTGCCCACATCCAGAACGCCATCTGCGGCGGTTTCCGGCTGAACGGGTTTGTAAAAAGACTGGTAACTCACAAACGTGATCTTGAGCAGGTAAGGGCCTAGGTTCAGGTTTTTGAGCTCAAAACTACCCTGCGCATCAGAAGCTGCAAACGAGACCAGCGTAGAATCTTTGGATTGCAGGAGCAGCACCGTGGCAGAAGGCAGCGGACTATCTTTTTCATCCAGAATCTTTCCTTTGATGGAAAACTTTTGGGCAAGCGCCGCCTGGCCTACCAACAGGAAGGCAAAAAGTAAAAGTCTTTTCATACCGAATGGAAGTTTTTTTTGTGGGAAGCCGTTTAGTTCCGAATGATCATGTTGCCGCCGTTCTGCCGCATGCGTTCCATCTGCTCACTCATTAGGGCCTGGAATTGTTTTTCCGTGATCTTCTCTCCTTTGGTGGGCTCTACCAGTTCGCCTTTCTTGAGGGGCCGCAGGTCTACCTGGAGGGCTTTGATCACCCGCTCTCCTTCGTTGATGTCTACCTCCAGCACGGCACCCGGCAGAGAAGCAAAGGAATCTGGCCCTAGGAAAGGTCTCATCTTGTCGGTGTACCAGGCCACCACGTTTTGCTTGCGCTTCTCGTCAAAGTAGTGGGCTTGTTTGCAGGGGTAACCGGCCACGGTTTTGGTCTTTTCTACCAACTTCCAGGGCAACATGGCTAAGCTGTCCTGCACCAGGTATTTCTTGCCGTTGAATTCCCGCAGAGCCACCCGTTTAGCCTCGGCGGGTTTCAGGTACAGCTCGCCGTTGGCGTTCCGCATCCTGATCATGACGCCTCCTGAGCCGGCGGTGGCCTCCTCTTCCTCATCCACCAGACGCTTGTACAAAGAAGCCTCGGGGCTGAAATACAGCGCCTGCTTGCTCACGTTGTACTCCGGAATCATGGCTTTCATCGCTTCCCGTTCTTTGGAAAGCGCCCGGTGCATGTTCATTTTCACTTCGTAAACAATGACTCCTTCCTGGGCCCAGGCCGGGGATAAAGTGCAAAGCAATGCCAAAAGAGCTAGGGTGAATTTCAGGATTTTCATAGGTAGGTTGTTTTTTGGGTAAAGGTAGTCGGAGGCTAAATTCCAAGGTGTTAAGGCCTACCTAATGAAAAGTTAAAGTATTGTTAAAGGCCCCGCTCCCTTCTGTATCGCTTTCCTGGAGCGGGTGTTTTGGGACTACTTTCCTGAAAACGGCCTCTAAACCAACACCCGAGGCCCACCCTAAAGCCCACGGTCAACTTCTCTTCTCACCTTCGTATATACCCGTAATAAATACGGACCAATTCTCTACCTTCTATGAAAATTATACGGATACAACCAGTCTGCTTGCTTCTAGGGGGCCTCATGTTCGCCTGCAATAGCTCTTCTAAAGAAGAGAAAGCCAGTGACGCCGCCCAGGCGCAAACAGCCCCAACCACTGCGGGAGAGCCCCTGCCCCAACCCTATGCCACCGAATCGGTGAAGAACTACAGCAAGGTGATTGGCTGGCCCGCTGATAAAACGCCGGTGGCGCCCGCTTCCTTCACCGTTACAAAATTCGCTGATGGCTTGCGTAATCCCCGCTGGATCTATGTGGGCCCTAACGGCGACATATTTGTCTCAGAGGCCGAGACGGAGAAAAAAGGCGCTGAGAAAGTTGCCGCCAAGGTAACCGGGCAGGCCATGTCCCAGAACATGGGTAAAAGTGCAAACCGGATCACCCTTTTCCGGGATGCGAACCAGGACGGCGTACCCGAGGAGCGGTACACCTTCCTGCAAAGGCAGAACCAGCCCTTCGGGATGCTGGTGCTCAACAATTACTTCTACGTGGCCAACACCGATGCCTTATGGCGTTTCCCGTACCAACCCGGCCAACCGAAGCTCACTGGCAAAGGCGAAAAAATTCTGGAACTGCCCGCCGGTGGCTATAACAACCACTGGACCCGCAACCTGTTGGCGCACCCCAAGGGCTCTAAAATCTACATTGCGGTAGGGTCAGGCTCCAATAACGGTGAGAACGGCATGGAAAACGAGGTAAGGCGCGCCAGCATCCTGGAGATAAACCCCGACGGGTCCGGGGAGCGGGTGTACGCCAGCGGCCTCCGTAACCCGGTGGGTATTGATTGGGCGCCGGGCTCCAACACCCTGTGGGCTGCCGTGAACGAGCGCGATGAGCTAGGTGATGAACTGGTCCCCGATTACCTCACTAGCGTGAAAGAAGGCGGCTTTTACGGGTGGCCTTACGCTTACTTCGGGCAGAACGAAGATCCTCGCATGAAAGGACAGCGCCCCGATCTGGTGAAGAAAACCCTGGTGCCCGAGGTACAACTGGGCGCGCACACCGCCTCTTTGGGTCTGGCCTTTTACAAGAAATCTGCTTTTCCGGGTAAATACCGAGGCGGCGCATTTGTGGCCCAGCACGGTTCCTGGAACCGGTCTGACCTGGTGGGGTATAAAGTGGTTTTTGTCCCTTTCCAGAACGGGAAGCCCAGCGGCCCGCCCGAAGATTTTCTCACCGGTTTCATTGCTGATTCTGCAAAAAGCGAGGTATATGGCCGCCCCGTGGGCCTAGCCGTACTACCGGATGGCTCCCTGCTGGTAGCCGATGACTCCAGCAATACCATCTGGCGGGTGGCGACCAAATAACCAGCAACAGTTGACATTCTATTTTTCTTCCAGGGAGCCGTGGGCGTTTAGGGCCTCATTTCGTAAAACAATGTTCTAAACTGTTTTGCGTTTTCCCTGCATTTAGCCATCGAATTGAACATGAAATCCCTCAGAATACTATTTATTGCCTTTTTCCTCTCCAGTGCCTTTGCCGCACACGCCCAGGTGCAACCCCTGGATGCTGAACTCACCAATTACCCGTATCCGTTTCCTGTGGCTTTCCACCCCGTGAAGGTGCAGCAGCAGGCTTTTAAGATGGCCTACATGGATGTGAAACCGCAGAAAGCCAACGGCAAGACGGTGCTGTTGCTCCACGGCAAGAACTTCAACGGCGCCTATTGGGAGCAAACCGCCCGCGACCTGTCCAAGAACGGGTACCGCGTGATCATTCCAGACCAAATCGGGTTTGGGAAATCGTCTAAGCCGCAGAACATCCAATACTCCTTCCAGATGCTGGCGCAGAACACCAAGGGTCTGCTGGATACCTTGGGCGTGCAGAAGGTCACCGTGCTGGGCCACTCCATGGGTGGCATGCTGGCCACCCGTTTTGCGCTCATGTTCCCTGAAACAACCGAAAAACTGGTGCTGGAAAACCCCATCGGGTTGGAGGACTGGAAGCGCTGGGTACCGTATCAGAGCGTAGAGAAATGGTATGCCGGCGAGTTGAAGCAGACACAGGAAAGCATTAAGAAATACCAGCTGGACAACTATTACGGCGGCCAATGGAAACCTGAGTACGACAAATGGGTGAACTTGCTGGCCGGCTGGACCACCGGACCCGATTACCCCAAAGTAGCCTGGAACGCCGCCCTCACCTATGACATGATCTTCACGCAGCCGGTGGTCTATGAGTTTGACCAGCTCAAGATGCCCACCCTACTCATCATCGGGCAGCGCGACCGCACCGCCCTGGGCAAAGCCAACGCGCCGGCCGCCGCCCGTGAGAAACTGGGCAACTACCCGGCCCTGGGCAAAGAAACCGCCAAGAAGATCCCCAATGCCAAACTGGTGGAACTAGACAACGTGGGGCACCTGCCGCACATAGAGGCCTACAACCGTTTCCTCCAGCCGCTGCTTGCCTTTTTGAAAGGGTAAAAAGTAGTTAGGCGCACGCTGCTGATCTAAAAACCATGAAAACTGTTTAAAGGCTGATTTTGAGAAAACAGCCTTTAAACAGTTTTTTTTGCCTGTATTAAACCAAGTCCTCTGGTAATGGTCTAAATCGAAACTATGAGGCAATGAGAAGAATACCTTTACTATTTCTATTTATCTTAATCTCTTTTCTAGGATATAGCCAGACTACCTCCTTGAGAGGACAAGCAGTGGGCGGAGGCTCGCCGCTAATCGGGGCAACGGTGGCGCTACTTAACGCGCAGGACTCCTCCGTCTACAAAGGCGCCTCTACCGATGTGGAAGGACGCTTTGAGATGGGTGGCATCCAGAACGGCCGCTTCGTGCTGAAGATCTCTTACCTAGGCTTCGGGACCTTATACCGTTCCATTACTGCAAGCGGGGCGCCTATCCAACTGGGCACGCTTACCCTTACCTCCGGTGCCACTACCCTGCGCGAGGTAGAGGTAGTAGGGAGGGCCGCTACCGTGATCCAGAAACAAGATACCGCCGAGATGAACTCCGCGGCTTTTAAGGTAAACCGCGATGCCAACGCCGAAAACCTCATCCAGAAAATGCCGGGTATCACCATCCAGAACGGACAGGTGCAGGCCCAGGGTGAGCGCGTGCAGCGTGTGCTGGTAGACGGAAAAGAATTTTTCGGGGAAGACCCCAGCGCGGTGCTGAAAAACCTGCCGGCCGAGGTAATCTCCAAAATACAGGTGTTTGACCGCCAGAGCGACCAGGCGCAGTTTACCGGCTTCAATGACGGAAACGAGCAGAAAACGATCAACATCGTGACCAAGCCTGAGTTCAGAACCGGCCGTTTCGGGCGCATCAGCGCGGGTGCCGGTACCGACGGTCGCTACAGAATCAGCGGAAACATCAACCAGTTTGAGGGCGACCGCCGCATTTCCATTGTAGGTCTGAGCAACAACGTGAACGAGCAGAACTTCTCTTCAGAAGACCTGGTGGGCGTAGCCAGTGCCTCTAGCCGGGGCGGTGGAAACCGTGGCGGCGGCGGTGGTCCCCGTGGCGGTGGCGGACCAGGCGGCGTAGGCTGGGGCGGCGGTAACAATACCGGCGATTTCCTGGTGAACTCCAATAACGGGATTGCCCGTACCAACGCCATCGGGTTGAACTACCTTGACAAATGGGGCAAGAAAGTAGACGTTCAAGGCAGCTACTTCTTCAACCACTCCAATACCGGGGCCAACTACTCCCTTTTCCGCCAGTACGGCATTGACGGCTCAGAGGAAAGCACCTACGGCCAGAACGGCAACTCAGACACTAAGAACGTGAACCACCGCGCCAACCTGCGGTTGACCTACAACATTGACTCGGCCAACTCCATCATCATCCGCCCGAGATTGAGCTTCCAGAGCAACACCGGCACCAGCTTTGACCGGGGCGCTACCCTGGCCGGATCTCCTTTCACCAGCCTGCTGAACAACTTCGGGTCTGACCTGGACGGGATGAACTTCAACAACAACATCCTCTATCGTCACAGCTTCCCTAAAAGAGGCCGTACCATCAGCCTGGACGTGACCACGGGCTACAACCAGAACAAAGGCAATAGCGAGCTGTACTCAGAAACAGTGACCGATGAGGATATCCAGATCCAAGACCAGATCTCGGTGCTGGACAACAAAGGCCTGAACCTGGGCGCCAACCTGAACTACACCGAGCCGCTTACCAAAAACACGCAATTGCAGCTGACCTATACCACCAACTACAGCAACTCAGACGGTGACAAGCGCACCTATGAGCGGGCCGAGAACAGCGAAGTGTATGACAATTTGCTGGCCAGCCAGTCCAGTACGGTGGAGAACAGAACCATGACCCAGGAGTTTGGCACCGGCTGGCGCTACAACACCCGTGATTTCCAGGTGATGCTGAACGCCCGCTACCAGTTCCTGAACATGCAAACCGACCAGATGTACCCTACCCCTATCAACCCGGAGTACAACTACCACAATGTGTTACCGTTTGCCATGGTGCGTTACAACTTCAACCAGGACCGTAACATCAGACTCTTCTACAACGGCCGTTCCCAGACCCCAGGCGTAGAGCAGTTGCAGAGCGCCATTGACAAGTCAAACTCCCTGATCTGGAGCATGGGTAACCCAGGCCTGGGCCAGAGTTTCAACCATAACTTCAACATGCGGTACTCGTCTGCCAACCCGGGCCGGTCTTCTTCTTTCTTCTTTGTGTTGGGTGGCTCAACGGCCCAGAACTACATAGGCAGACAGACCATCACCGCCAGAAGAGGCGAAGTGGTTGTTTCTCCCGGCGATACCCTCAGAGGAAACCAGCAGCTCAACAGACCGGTGAACTTAGACGGCCAGTACTCTTTGCGTTCCTTCCTGACGTATGGTTTGCCCCTGCCGTTCATCAAGTCTAACCTGAACCTGAACCTGAACGCCACATACAACCAGACCCCTGGTCTCATTGACGACGCTGAAAACAACACTACCACAGCCAATGTGGGCGGCGGGATAGTGATCAGCTCAAACATCAGCGAGAACTTTGACTTCCTGATCTCCACCAACGCTACCTACAACGAGGCCACTTATTCTCTGCGCAAGGAGCAGAACAACAACTACTACAACCAGAGCAGCCAATTCAGACTGAACTGGATTCTGTGGAAAGGCCTCACCCTGACTTCTGAGCTGAACCACCAGTACAACGGAGGTCTGTCTGAAGGAATTGACCCTACCTTCATGCTTTGGAACGGCAGCATAGGCTATAAATTCCTGAAAGACCGACAGGCCGAGATCAGGTTATCAGCTTTTGACATTCTGGGTGAGAACACCAGCATCCAGCGGAACATTGCCAACGCCTACATTGAAGACGTGCAGACAACCGTGTTGCAGCGCTACTTTATGCTGAGCTTCAACTACAACCTGCGCATGTTTGGTGGTAGCGGCGCTCGTCCTAATAATGACATGAACCGTCCGGGTGGTGGGTACCCAGGTGGCGGAAGAGGATTTTAATTTCGTAGTATATCCCCCCAATTTGCAGAAAGCCGTTTCTGGGCCTGTTTTTAGAAGAACAGCCCGAAACGGCTTTTTTGTTTTCAGGCCTTATCTTAGCGCCCTACCCGTAACCCCATTGCCATGCCCATCATCCGGCTGCAGACCCTCATCCAAGCACCCATAGACCGCTGCTTTGACCTCTCCCGGAGCATTGACCTGCACACCCTTTCTACCCAGCAGACGGATGAAAAAGCAGTGGCCGGTGTGGTGTCTGGGTTGATTAACCTGCACGAGACCGTCACCTGGGAAGCCACCCACTTTGGCGTCCGGCAGAAACTCACGAGCAGCATCACGGTACTGGAAAGGCCGCACCGGTTTGTAGACGAAATGGTAAAAGGCGCCTTTAAACGCATATGGCACGAGCACCGCTTTGAAGCCCTCACCGCGGAAGAAACCCACATGACTGACACCTTCGACTATACCTCACCCCTGGGCTTCCTGGGGAAGTTAGCCGATGCCCTGTTTCTGGAAAAGTACATGACGCGCCTGCTCCTGACCCGCAACCAGGTGATCAAAGAAGTAGCCGAATCAAACCAATGGAAAGCACTCCTGCAACGGGAAAAGATTTTAAAATTGAGATGACCGGTGAATAGAAACCAGGCTGTTTAAGGCTTGTTTAGAAGAAATCGGCCTAAAAACGGGCTGCCATTTTCCCCTTTGAAATAGTAGCAGGCCCTAATTCTCTTTTTGACTTTCCCCCATCCTGCCTTACATTAGAGCTTCTCCTTTCTGATAGCGCAATATCCATCTGCCTTCTCAGGTTTTGAGATAAACGTAGGCCGTTTTCAGGAGTAAAAGAGCAATAGAAGCATATTTATCCGGTTTACCGGCCCCGCCACAGCGGAGGTCTGGGAACCGCCCCAAGTACATGAGCCCAGAGAAATTACTTCACCTTGCCCATAAATTAGAAGGCGAACTCCATTACGACAACACCATCCGGACGCTGTACGCCACCGATGCTTCGGCGTACCGCGAGAAACCGTTGGCAGTGGCGTTTCCGGCCTCCATCCAGGATATCAAAACCCTCATCTTATTCACTAAACTGGAAGGCACGTCTTTGATTCCGCGCACGGCTGGTACTTCGCTGGCAGGCCAGGTGGTGGGCAGCGGCATTGTGGTGGACGTTTCGCGCACGTTTACCCAGATTCTGGAGGTAAACCCCCAGGAGAACTGGGTGCGCGTGCAGCCCGGGGTGATTAGGGATGAGCTGAACATGTTTTTGAAGCAGCACGGCTTGTTCTACGGCCCTGAGACGTCTACGGCGAACCGCGCTATGATTGGCGGCATGGTGGGCAACAATTCCTGCGGCTCCAACTCCATTGTGTACGGCAGCGCCCGCGAGCACCTCATCAGCGTAAAAGCCATTCTGAGCGATGGTTCTGAGGCCGAATTCGGAGTTTTGACGCGGGAGGAATTTGAGGCGAAATGCCGGGGTGAGAATACCTCGGGTGATCTGGAGACTCGCATTTACCAGGCCACCAAAGCCATGCTGAGCCATCCGCAGACCCAAGAGAACATTAGGGCCGAGTTTCCCAAGCCCAGCATTCAGCGCCGCAATACCGGCTACGCCATTGACCTGCTCCTGGAAACCGAGCCCTTCAGCGAGACTGACGAGCGCTTCAATTTCTGCAAACTCATTGCCGGTTCTGAGGGTACGCTGGCGTTCTTAACGGAGATCAAGCTGCACGTGAATCCTCTTCCGCCCAACGAAATTGGCCTGCTGTGCGTGCACTGCGAGAGCGTGGATGAATCGTTAAGGGCGAACCTGGTGGCCTTGCTGCACAATCCCAGCGCGAGTGAGCTGATGGACCATTACGTGCTGGAGTGCACCAAAACCAACATTGAGCAGAGCCAGAACCGCTTCTTCGTGCAGGGTGATCCCGGGGCCATCCTGGTGGTGGAACTCTCTGATCATTCCCTGGCCAACGTGGAATCCCGGGCGCAGGCGCTCATCCAGGACCTGCAGAAAAACAACCTGGGTTACCACTATCCGCTGGTGACCGGTGCTGATACAAAGAAAGTCTGGAACCTGCGCAAAGCGGGCCTTGGACTACTGTCGAACATTCCCGGCGATTCCAAGCCGGTGGCGGTGATTGAAGACACGGCCGTGGATGTGAACGATTTGCCAGAGTTCATAAGGGAGTTCAACCTCATTCTGGAGCAGTATGGCCTGTATTGCGTGCACTACGCCCACGCCGGAACCGGGGAGCTGCACCTCCGCCCCATCATCAACCTGAAGACCGAGGAAGGCAACCAGCTGTTCCGGTCCATCGCTACGGAGATAGCCACGCTAGTGAAGAAGTACCGCGGCTCCCTGAGCGGTGAGCACGGCGACGGCCGTTTGCGCGGCGAGTTCATCCCGTTCATGATTGGCGAGGAGAACTACAAACTGCTGGAGGAAGTGAAACGCGTGTGGGACCCGGGCAACATCTTCAACCCGGGCAAGATTGTGAACACGCCCTCTATGAACACCTTCCTGCGCTACGAGGCGGGCCAGGAAACACCTGAGTTTGACACCGTGTTCAAGTTCAAAGATGCGGGCGGCGTACTGCGGGCGGCCGAGCTATGCAACGGATCGGGCGATTGCCGCAAAACGCACCTCACTGGCGGTACCATGTGCCCCAGTTACATGGTGACCCGCCACGAGCGCGACACCACCCGCGGCCGGGCCAACACCGTGCGCGAGTTTCTGACCCGTTCCACCAAAGAAAACCGCTTTGACCACGAGGAAATCAAAGAGGCCATGGATCTGTGCCTCTCCTGCAAAGGCTGTAAGTCTGAGTGCCCGTCTAACGTAGACGTAGCCAAGCTCAAAGCCGAGTTCCTGCAGCACTACTATGACGCCAACGGCATTCCGTTCCGCACGCGCCTGATCAGCAATTTCAACAACGCAAACAAGCTGGCCTCGCTTTTGCCAGGTGCTTACAACCTGCTGTTTAAGAACTCTTTTACCGCAAACGCCTTCAAAAAGGCAGTGGGCTTCGCGCCGAAACGCTCCCTCCCGCTCCTGCACAAAACCACGCTGCGCGGCTGGTTCAAGAAGCACCAGGAAGAGAAGGTGAAAGAATGCGCCGCGCCCAAAAAGAAGGTGTACCTGTTCTGCGACGAGTTCACCAATTACAACGACACGCCCATTGGCATTAAAGCGGTGCTGCTGCTAGAGAAACTGGGCTATGAGGTGGTGCTGCCGGAGCACGAGGAAAGCGGCCGTACCTACCTGTCTAAAGGATTGGTGCGCGAAGCCAAGAAATTGGCCCAGAAGAACGTGGCCATGCTGCACAAACTGGTCTCGGCGGAAACCCCGCTCATTGGCATTGAGCCCAGCTGTATCCTCTCCTTCCGCGACGAGTACCTGGACCTGGTAGACGAAGACCAGTTGGAAGACGCCAAACACATGTCCATCCACTGCCTGCAGTTTGATGAGTTTATTGCCCGCGAGATCCTGAACAAGAACATTGACCGGAACCTCTTCAAAACCGAGGCCCGCCTGATTAAACTGCACGGCCACTGCCACCAAAAGGCGCTTTCCAGCGTGCTGTACACCCAGCAGATGCTGAGCTTACCGGCCAACTACAAGGTGGAAGTCATTCCCTCAGGTTGCTGCGGCATGGCCGGCTCCTTCGGGTATGAAGCCGAGCATTACGAGGTCTCCATGAAAGTAGGCGAACTGGTACTCTTCCCTACCGTGCGGGCGGCGGCAAATGATGTGATCATCGCCGCCCCAGGCACCAGCTGCCGCCACCAAATCCACGACGGCACCGGAAGGGATGCGATGCACCCGATTGAGGTGTTGTATCAAGCGTTGAGGTAGGAACATTCTGTTTTAGATCTATTTTCACAAAACAGACCTAAAACAGAAACTAATTTAATATATATGTGTGTGTTGTAATAGCTACTCCAGTTTTATATAATACTTTTAAATGAACAAGATTATCTTTTTAGTAACAAACAGATTTGGCAATATTCCAGATAAAACAAAGGATACAATTATTCTCACTTGGGATGATTGGAATGATTATTCCTACTATACATTATTTGGAATTAGTTATGTAAATAATGTAGGAGAAAGCATAGGACTTGGAGCAGTAAGAATTGCATACTATGGACAGAAAACTGGTTATAAAGAAAAGGCATTAAAGATCAACGACAAATTTGAAAAATTAGAGGAAAATTATTTTTCATTAGGCACTGATGATATTTACTATGAAAATTTGAATAAACTTGGTGATGAGCTAAGGGACCAAATTCTTAACGGTTTAAATGATATAGCTTTAAATTCAAATATCTATGAAAAAGCTATCAAAGAGGATGTAACACTTACCTCACTTTTAAGGGACATTCCATTTAGCACCGTTACAAATCAATATAAACGCATTGCTACTGGTGGTGCGAGACTTACCGATTATAGTTTTAGTTATTACTTTCCACAAAATAAAGTAACAACTAATCCTTCAAAAATAACTTTTGAAGTCATTGCTGAGCACAACCCACCAACAAATATACAGATCATCATAGGTCGAAATGGTGTTGGAAAATCACATCTTTTAAATGGGATGGTAGATAGTTTATTGAATAACCATAGCAATATAGATGTAAGCGGGAAATTTGTTTTTGATGACCTTATTAAGACAGAATCCTTTACAAATCTCATCTGTGTAACCTTTAGTGCATTTGATGAATTCCAATTTCACAATAAACAAGTAACCTCACAAATAAAATATCATTATATAGGTTTAAGAAACCTTGAAAAAATTAACGAGGTTACCAGGAACTCAGAAGGAAATATAAAGTTTGCAGATGAATTCACCTCTAGTCTTGGTTTAATAATTAGCTCCTCAAAAAAATCTAGATGGAAAGCCGCAATAAAACAATTAGATAGTGATCCTATATTTAAAGATGAGGACTTTATAGGGACTATTGATAGTTACACCTCCAATGATATTAAACCAATCCAAGAAAAATTTGCTAAATTAAGTTCGGGTCATAAGATAATTTTACTCACTATAACAAAGTTAGTAGAACTACTGCAAGAGAAAAGCCTTGTCTTCTTTGATGAACCTGAAACTCATTTACATCCTCCTTTATTATCCTCATTCATCAGAGCTATCTCTGAATTATTAACTAGCAGGAATGCTGTTAGCATTATGACTACCCATTCACCAATTGTACTTCAAGAAGTTCCAAACTCTTGTGTTTTAAAATTATCCAGGAAGGGTAACTTGGCAAAATTTGAAAGGCCTAAGTTAGAAACTTTTGGAGAAAATATTGGTGTATTAACTAATGATATTTTTGGTCTTGAAGTAACCGAATCTGGATTTTATAATTTATTAAGAGAACTTGTGCGTCAAAATAAAACCTATGAAGAAGCCTTAGAGAGCATCAACCATAAACTTGGAGTTGAAGGTCGCGCAATTTTGAGAAGTTTGTTTTTTGATAAGAACTGAGGTAATGAAGCTAATAGATAAGCCTAAGAAAGAAGTATTAGACATTTTGATAATATTAAAAATTGATACAACTAGGAAAGGAGTAATTCAGGATATTGATAGCGTAGTAGATATACTTAGGGAAAGAGAAGCTTTGTACGTAAAAAAAGTAGATGATAACACACTATTTGAAATCCCAAGAGAAGAAGTAATATCATCAAGGGTAAACAAAGCGAAAATCATATCTTACTATGAATATAGAATTCTTAATAAGCCAAATGGAAGGGAGTTCTATGATGAAATCATATTATCAGCCCCCCACGATATTTGTCCCTATTGTTCCATAAGAACAGTTAAAACAGTTGATCATTTTTTACCAAAAAGCGAATATCCAAGTTATTCTATTACTCCAACTAATTTAGTACCTAGCTGCAGAGATTGTAACACAGATAAAAAAATAAGCTTTCCAACCAACAAAAAAGATCAAACATTCCATCCGTATTTTGATAAAGTAGATAATATAAGCTGGATAAGTGCTGAACTGCAAAAAACAGAACCTCTTAGTTTTCTATATAAAGTAATAAAACCTGAATGGTGGGACGATACAATATACGATAGAGCATGCTGTCATTTTGAAGGTTATAATATCAATCAATTATTTTCAAATGAGGCAGACAGAGAATTAAGGGGAATGCAGCATCAGTTTAAAAAACTTCACTCAAAAGATAAGAATCTATTAAAAGCACACCTGTTAGAAACATATGACAGCTGTTTAAATGGGTTAGGTATTCTTGATTGGAAGACTTTGATGTACCAAGAGCTTTCTACTAATGAATGGTTCTTAGATGGTTGCATAGGAGTTAACTTCTTCGAATAAGAATATTGACAACATTGTAATATAAACAAAATTAAAAGTTCACAAAAGCGCATATAATAATACCATAAAATTGGACAAAATGGAATTGTAAGCCAAGACTATATATAGGGACTACTACTATAATTAGTTTGCCTTAATTGATTATGCATTGCTACTATGATTAATCTGCGTTTAAATTAAATGCAGCCCTATAGAAGGCAGTAGTGCTAATAAATTTATCACAGGTAAAGCCTAATATTAAGGTCAGAAAAACTATTAGCAACAGTTTCTTGTCACTTACTTTCAATGTCTATCATCAATCTCAAAACTCTCATCCAAGCCCCAACCGCTGTTTGCTTTGACTTGGCAAGAAGCGTTGATTTGCATCAGTTATCTACGACACAAACGGAAGAGAAAGCCATCAAAGGAGTAGTAGCGGGTTTGATGGAGTTAGGAGATTCTGTCACGTGGGATGCAAAACACTAGGGCATTCGGCAAAGGTTGAGCAGCCACATTACAGCATTTGAGCGGCCCTATTTCTTTGCAGATGAATGCTCACCGGTGCGTTCAAAAGCTTCCGGCATGAGCACAGGTTTGAGGCTTTACCCGGAGAAGCTACGCGCATGACAGATGTATTTCATTATTTCTCGCCTTTGGGTGTGCTGGGCAAGCTGGCAGATTACCTGTTTCTAAAGCAGTACATGTCGCGCCTGCTTTTGGAGCGGAACAGGGTAATCAAAGAAGTGGCGGAAAACGGCAAGTGGCAGGAGGTTCTCGCGATTGAAAAGCGGGTGGTGCTGTAAGCTTCCTGAAAAGTAGAACTGAAAGAGATAGGAGAAAGAAGAATTCCTGACAACCTCACAGGAATTTATCGGTAACAGGTTCTAGAACTACTAGCTAAAACCAAAAAAACAGATTTTATGAAAGCAATTGGATTTAAAACGTCATTACCCATTGAGGAAGCAGATAGCTTTCTCCAGTTTGAAAAAGAAATACCAACTGCTAAAGGGAAAGACATTCTGGTAAAGGTGGAAGCCATTTCGGTGAACCCGGTAGATTATAAAATAAGAAGAAACAGCCTCAAAGACAAGCACCAGGATACGCCTAAGGTCATTGGTTGGGATGCGATAGGTACCGTAGAGGCTACCGGCGACGGTGTGACCCTCTTCCAGAAAGGTGACCGGGTATTTTATGCAGGAGACCTTACCAGAGAAGGCTCTAACCAGGAGTACCAGTTAGTGGATGAACGCATTGTAGGGTTCGCCCCGAAAAACATCAGCATGGAACAAGCTGCCGCTATGCCGCTTACTTCCCTTACGGCCTATGAACTGTTCTTTGACCATTTTCAATTGAGTAAAGAGAAAGATGCAGGCAAAACCATGCTTATTATTGGCGGTGCAGGAGGTGTTGGCTCCGTGGCCATTCAACTGGCTAAAAAGCTGCTGGGGTTAACCGTTATTGCCACCGCATCCAGAGACGTTACCATTGATTGGTGCAAAAAAATGGGCGCAGATCATGTCGTCAACCACACCAACCTGGTGAATGAGGTAAAAAACATCGGCTTTGAACAGGTAGACTTCATTGTAGACTTTGTAGACCTGAATCAGTATTGGGAGGCCATAGCAGAACTCATCAAACCATTTGGAAAGGTAGGCTCCATCAGTGACCCGACAGAGCCTGTAAAATTAAATCAGCTAAAAAGAAAGAGTGTCAGCTTTTATTGGGAGCTGATGTTTACCCGCTCTATGTACCAAACAGAAGACATGGTACAGCAGCACCACATCCTGAACAAGATTGCGCAACTGCTGGATGAGGGCCTCTTACAGCCAACCCTTCATATGACCATGGAAGGCTTAACCGCCGAAAACCTGAAAGAAGCACACCGATTATTAGAAAGCGGCAAAGCCATTGGGAAAGTGGTAATGAAGTTCTAAAAGACAAAACTACATAGGAATCCTTCAGGCTGGCACAACTACTTACTGATCGGAATGGGTTAAGAAAAACTGCCTCGCTGCTTTTTAGGTGGCAGGCAGCTTCATCCGGTAAATGGCATAAGGGCTTGTTCTTTTGTTTTCGCCTTCGTTATAATCGGGTTGCTTGTTGATCTGGGAGCAGCTGATGTATAAATAACCATCCTGTGAAATGGAATAGCTGTCAGGCCATATGAGTCTTTCGTCTGCCACTACATCTTCCTGGCTTCGGGCCGGATTTATTTTGACCATTTTGTAGTTCTGGTAATCTCCCTGGTACAGGTTGCCGCTCTTGTCAAAGATCATCCCGTCTGTTACCGCAAACGTTCCCAGATCTTCTACCGCAGCCTCCCGTTGATCTTCCGGCAGCTCCTCATTCCGCAAAGATTCCGTTCTGATACGGTATAATTTATTATCGGTAAGGGGTTTGTAGTACAGCCATTCGCCATCTGGTGTTAAGGCAATACCATCTGATTGGAGGTGCACCGGTTCCCCCTCCTTTTTGAATTCTTTTCCATCCACAATCAGCTTAAAGGAAGGGTCATGTTTCACTGAATAATGGTCGCGCAGTAACTCCCTGATGGTTCCCGTTTCAAGATTCACCACCACAATTCCACCTTCGTTGGAGTTGGTTAAATAAGCGACCTTTCTTCGGGTATCTACCCGCACATCATTGATATAGCTTTTGTCGCTTAGTATGCCATCAAACCGGTAGACTTCTTCTATGGTATTGGTAGCCAGGTTGAACTTTACCAGCTTAAAACTATTGTCATACACTTGCTCCATTTTGGGGCAGGCCGGGTCCACCACCCACAGATAATCCTCCTCATCAACATACACCGCCTGCACACAAACCCATTTATTCTTTCCATCCTCCCCTTCTTTCCAGCTGTTCCAATATTCATTTGGGTAAGGCCTGCAGGTATCAGGCCCGGTGATTTCAACCACGTCCCATTTGTGCGGACCGGGCCATAGCGGATAGCAGGTAAACACACGCCCCTCTTTTGATACCGCTACCCCGGTTAGCTGGTAGGTATTGTCTGAAAATACATGTTCCAATTGTTCACTGTGTGTACTCATGATTAGGTAGTTTTAATTGAAATGTTATGGATAGAAATTTTACAGGTTAATACGTTCTTATGCTCTTTTTTGATAATGGAAGGTAAAGTGTCCCTTATCATCAAGGCCACTCTTATCATTATTAAATTGACCAGCAGGGCCTATCATTTTAAACTTGAATTAGGAGGTAAAAACTCTATCCTGGACGAAAAGAAAACTATCCTCGGAAAGGGAGGCAATGAAATCTGGACTTGCAACAAAAAAGCCGTTCAACAATGAATGGAGGGGCATTTTTATTTAGAAAGCTGTTCAGGAAGAAAATGAAAGTTATAATGAATTGCTGCTGAACAGTTTAATTACACCAATCTCAGAAAGATTGAACTAAGAAAATCTTAATTAAAAAAATTACCTTTCAATCAAAAGCATACACCCGTTTCCGGAATTCCTGCCGATCTTCAGCGCTTTCCGGGTTGAAACCCGCGGGATCTATATCTTCCATACGGTAGGCCATTACGGGTGCAAGGGCGGTAATGTGGTGCTCCCACCGGGAACGTAATGCGACGTATCTTTCCGCCCCTTCCTGCTCATCGGCAATCGTTTTAATACCCGCCTCTTTAAATCGTTCTAAAGCAGCCTTATAACGGCGGCGCCAGCGATCATACGTTTGGGCGTCGGGCTCCTTTTTGCCTTCAGGGGCGCCACCCGGCAGAAAAGTATTTTCCAGGGAAGTTACCTGAAGGATGGCTGCCCGCCAAAGCTGGGCCACCACCGCCGATTCTTTTACGGTACTGTATTCTTTGTCGTCTAAAGCGCTCTTAATCAGGCTCGCTGTATCGAAGGCGGTTAACAAAGATTTAGAAACGGAGTAATACGGCTCGCGGAACCGGAAGAAAAATAGCACCGGGTAAAAATGATGTGCTTCCTTGGTCTGGCTTAATCCTGTAGATATTTCGGCCAGACTATCTAAGCCGTTATCAAATTTACCTTCAGGTCCCAGCCCGCAGATCAATTCGGCAGCATCGCCGGTTTCATCGCCGAGCAGGTAGCTTTTCAGCCCATTTGCATTGCGCCGCTGCAGGGCATTATACACCTGCATTAAATAAGTAAGGGTTAAGGAAGTAACCGACATACCCACCAGCGAAGTGAAAATATAAAACAGGCGGTATGGATTTGTTTGCGGGGTATGGTCGTCGGCGCCTACAATAGAAATGCTATTACCGGCGGCATACAGGGCCGTAATAAAATCGGTGGGCGTATCGCCGTTGCTGTTATTAATAGCAGAACCCAGCGCCGGATGAATAATTAGCGCTACGCCTAAGGTCAGGCTTAAGGACCAGAAACCCAAAAGGGTGATAAGAATTGCCGGGCCGCAGAAAGTCAGCAACCCTTCGCTCCCCCGCTGGCCAAACAGTTTTGGAATTAAACGAAACACACCCCATACCAACTTGGCAATCCGGTTGCTGAAAACACTGCTCCCGATCCGCGCATATAGAACGGTAAGGAAAACGTCCAGCAAAACCAGCATTAGAATTATGGCTCCCACCCCCTGTTGCAGCCAGCGGAGCGTTTCATTTCCTTCCATAGTTAAATTAAATTAAGTTAACATACCACCCAATGGTATCGGATTAAAAAAGCTTTGATTTTTTATACCCACGCTCTTTAGAATTTATAGTATTTACCCGGCCTTTAGATGGCAAACTACGGTTCAAAGGATAGGAACTACCTATATTTCTACTATATCATATTTGTGAGGACAATCCTCCGAACAAGAAACAAGGAAGTCCTACGCCTCAGGAATTTGAATGATATAGTCGTTATCAGCCGAAGCTATCCGGTAGCTTTTAATTGAATCAGGGATTAAAATTCTCCGCCGTAACGTTAAGCAAATGCATATCCGGGAAACTGCCAAGCAATGTAAGCGCATGTTTGGTTAATTCCTGGGGAATACGGCCCGTGAGGTGTTTTAAACGGGCACCATTGTCAGGGAAAACATCAAAAATGCCATACTCACCATTAGGCAGACGGATAGCAAACCACGCAATAGTCTCTTCTTCTGCCATGGCCAAAGGCTGGGCATCTTTTAAAAATTGTACCACCTCCTGCTCATGGCCCTCTTTGGCTTTAAATGTGAGCAATATTCCTTTTGTATTAGGTTCAGCTGGCGGTTGGGAGGGTAGTTTGCTGGCAAGTACCTCTATTCTCTGGATAGCCGGGGAGGTTTCAAATAATGCATCTGCCTTTTGCAGTAAGGCGCTGGCAACTGCCCCGTTAAGATGTGCCTCACGGGATGCTTCATCAGGGAAAAAATCGACGATGCCATATTCAGACCGGCCAAAACGAACGGCAAACCAGGCTTTTGTTCCGGCCTCCTGCCGTACCATTGGCAGGGCCGAAGAAAGAAAATCTTCCACCTCGTCATCTTTGCCATGTTTCGCCTCTAACCGAACGAGTAATCCTTTTGTAATCATTGTCATGGTTCAGTGTATTAATGTGCTCCTTTATTTTGGTCTATTATAGCGGTAGGAATAAACCGGCTGCTTTGTTTTTCTATTCCTATGCTTGATTTTGTTGTTTTACCTTTTTTCACTCAGCCGATTAGCCCTTCACTAGTTTCTTCTCCTCTCCGGATTTGGCTAATGGCAGGTAGTATAGAGTTCCTGCTCCCAAAGCGGGCAGGAACTCTGTGGTAATGCTAAAGGGCACCAGTACCCCAAATGAGGGATAAAAGCATTTTTTACTTTTTGCCTGAATAAGACACTGACTTGCTTTATCCGGCCGGGGCAAACACCGAACGCATGTTATTGTTTGCTTTTTCTTTGAACATCATATACCCTTCCTGGCCTTTATCCAGTGGTAATTTGTGGGTGAGCAAATAGGCTGGGTCTACTTCTCCGCGGGCTACAATATCCAGTAGTTTAGGAATGTACCGTTGGCCAAACTGCTGGCCCATCCGGAAAGTCAGGCCTTTGTTCATGGCCGGTCCCATTGGGAATTTATCTATAAATCCTCCGTACACCCCTATAATTGATACCGTTCCGCCTTTGCGGCACGCCATAATTGCCTGCCGGAGCACGGAAGGCCTATCACTCTGTAGCCGGGCGTATTGCTTGGCGTAATCATACACCTTTTCAATTCCGGTGCTGTTGGCTTCCATGCCCACGCAATCTATACAGCGGTCCGGTCCACGGCCCCCGGTCATTTGTTTCAAAGCTTCCAGCATATCCACTTCTTTAAAGTTCAGTACTTCGGCATTTGCCCTGAGACGGGCTTGCTCCAGCCGGTATGGGTACTGGTCAATGGCGATTACCCGGCCGGCTCCCAGCAACCAGGCGCTGTGCATGGCCATCAGGCCAACGCCGCCGCAACCCCATACCACCACGGTGTCGCCCGGTTCAATGCCGGCGAAATCGGCTGCCATATACCCGGTTGGGAAAGCATCTGAGGTAAATAAGGCGGATTCGTTACTTACCCCATCCGGTACTTTAAAACACACATTATCTGCGAAGGGAACCCGGGTATACTCGGCATGGCTGCCGGCGTAACCTCCCAAAGCGTGAGAATAACCAAAAATGCCTGCTACGGGGTAGCCGTAAGCCTTCTCGGTCCATTCAGGTTCGGCATTGGAATTATCGCACAACGAATACTCCTCCCTATCGCAGTACTCACACCCGCCACAAGCTAAAACAGAGCACACTACCACCCGGTCGCCTTTCTTTAGGTTTTTTACTTCGGGGCCAACTTCTACAATTTCGCCCATAAACTCATGGCCAATTATATCGCCGGAACGCATGGCGGGAATATAGCCACCCAGCAGGTGCAAATCTGAGCCGCATACCGATGATAAAAAAACGCGCACAATCGCGTCACGCGGGTTCAAAATAGTAGGATCTGGTACGCGTTCCGTACTCACTTTATTGATTCCTTCCCAGCAGATGGCTTTCATAGGTTACTTATTAAATTTTAGAAAATGTGTCTTTAGTAGTTCTCCTCTTTGCGGCCGGAGGGTTGGCCAATTATGGTGGGAATTTCTCCTGCTTCCAGCAGACGCTTAAACCGGCGAACGTCCTGTTTTACCAGTTCCTTAAAGGCCGGATTCAGCAATCTGGCGGCTAGCTGCCCGGCAGCTCCTGCCGGCGGTCTGTAAGAAATGGTAGCTTGCACCACGGTGCCCCGGTTAGCGGGAGCATCTGTAAAACGGACCTCACCGGAATTTTCAACTTCAGAACCAGGCAGGGAGCGCCAGGCAATCAGGCTATTTTCCTCTTCGTGTGTGATTTCGGCTTCCCATTCTATTGTAGTGAGCTTCTCTTTGTAGATAATATTTTTGGGCACCTTGGCTACCCAGTGCGAGCGCCGGGGACCTGTTCGCCGCACATCTTCCAGGTATTGCATAAACCTGGGCAGGTTTTCTAGCTGGCGCCAGAATTGGTACACCTCTTCACGTGGTTTAAGTATGGTAACGCTGGAAGTGACTTCAAATCCCTGGGTTTCAGGATGAGCCGTATCTACGTGCAGGACCTCATTGAACGGGCAGAAACCCGTAGTTCCCCGTAGTACCAGGTAACCGCCCACTGTGGCTAAGCTTTTCCCGAGAGGAGATTGCTTTCTGCCCCAACCGTAATAGGCCAAAGCCGCACCACCCAACACTGATAATACTCTGCCAGATGTACCTACATTGGTGAAGCTTTTCGTTTGCCCCTGCCTGGCAGATTGTTTTGAATTAGGCGGACCAAATGTTTTAAATGCATTAGCCATAGGGTTTAAAATTTATTATGAGTAAAAATCAGTTAGTAGATGATTTAATAAGAAGGACCAGTAAATAGTGAATAGTGCAACGTGGGAAGTTTATCCTCCCTAAAAGGCTAGCTGTTTCGTTCTGGCACGGACGCTCCATAAGCAAATGGCTAAGGCAGGCAGGTGTATAGAATATTGGAACCTATAGAATTAGCAGCGTCGGCTTTGAGCATGGAGGTAAAGTCGCTCCTATTCTGCTCACCAGTTTAAGTGGTCTTGCAGGACACAGGCGTACCTCAACCCTATAGGTATCAACCCAAAAGTTGTTCAGCCAGTGACAACTTTTGAGTTGATACTGTATAGACTACCTCCTTTCCAGAAGTTGCTTATTCAAGGATCTTCTTTTAAACCATAAGACACCTGCAGTTATAAGCAAAGCCGTAGTAGCTGCCCTGCCAAGAAAAGCCGAACGGTTATATTTCCATTCAGCACTCCAGCCCCTTTCTTTCCAGGGGTTGGGAATAACGCCGTGTTTCAGGTCATTGATTTTTCCCTGTATTACGTCTACCCGGTCTGCCAGAATGAGCGTCATCCAGTGCGTGGCGGTGGCTTCGCTGTACTTATAGGCATACCTACGTATTGCACCACTCAGGCCTGCCGGGGGTGTAGAAGTACCGAAGACACGCGTAACACCGGGGCGCTCAATGGAATGAAAGACCTCCATGTCCAGTGGCTGCTGGGACGCCTTTTCATAATTGAGGCGTTGGTGGTCAGCCCCGTTATAATGCTTCATGGGGTAAGTGGGATCATTTTCAGGATCTGCATCCATGCCCCAGCCGGGTATATTTAAGGCCAGATCAGCCATATTGCGGTTGGCGATAACCCTGTCCTGGAACTCATCTATTCTGTTTTCTAATGCATTCTTCATAGTAAAACGGTTTTAAACGTTGGCTCTTGGAGGAATCAACACAGGTTTGATCATGTAGTCCAGCTTTTTGGAAAACATGCGATAGGCATCTGACACTTCCTCCAGAGGCAGCCTGTGCGTAATGATTTCCTTCGGATTGATTCTGCCGCTCATGATATGATCAATCAGCTTGGGAAGCAGCCGTTTTACCGAAGCCTGGTTGCCCCGAATGGTAATGCCTTTATTCATTATACTGCCCAGGGGGACTAGGTTCCAGGGCGGCCCGTATACCCCAATGATGGACACAATACCACCTTTTTTAACAGCATTAACAGCCCAATGGAAGGCAGTTGCATTACCTGCCTGCAGCAGTAATTCTTTACCGGTAATGTTTTGCAGGGTACTGCCGGTGGCATCGCAACCCACGGCATCAATACACACGTCAGCGCCAAAGTAATCGGTGGTTTTTTTCAGGAATACCACCGGGTCTTTCATTTCTCTGAAGTTGTACGACTCGGCGAACGCAAATTTGCGGGCAAACTCCAGGCGGTAGTCTAATTCATCAATCACAATAACTCGTCCGGCACCAAAGAACCAGGCAAACCGGGCCGCCAAAAGACCTACGGGTCCGGCGCCAAACACCACCACGGTATCACCTTTCTGGATGCCAGCCTGCTCTGCCGCCTGGTAGCCGGTGGGCACCACGTCTGTCAGGAGTACGGCATTCTCCAGGTCCATACCTTCCGGGATGATGGTGGGGCTCACATCGGCATACGGTACCCTAACGTATTCGGCCTGTCCTCCATCATACCCTCCCCCCGTGTGGGCATAGCCAAAAAAGCCCCCTACGGCGGTGGCTTCTGAATTAGCCTCATGGCAGTTACCAAACAATTCCTGTTTGCAATGGGGGCAGGAGCCGCAGGCAATATTAAATGGTACCAATACATGGTCGCCCACTTTCAGTTTTTTTACCTCTGATCCAACTGCTTCTACCACACCGGTAAATTCATGACCAAAGGTCATCCCCACCCGTGTGTCGGGCACTAACCCGTGGTACAGGTGCAAGTCCGAGCCACAAACCAGGGATCGGGTGACCCGGACAATAGCATCCATGGGATGTTTGATCTCTGGTTCCGGTCGGTTGCTGTCTGCCCTAATTTGAAAAGGGCCGCGAAAGTTCATTGCTAGCATAAGCGGTTTTTTTAGGCATAAAGAATTAAGCAGAAGTGAATTTCAAACCCTGGCGTGATAGAAGGGTTACAGGGGGACATTTCTTGAATAAGAGGAAAGCCATAAAAAGACACCTATTAGGCAACCGATAAGTACAAATTCTTTAGAACCTGTTTATTACACAGTGTAATGGTGTTGTGGTTTATGATGAGGCGTTTTGGACTTGGTTTGGCTAAAACGGTATAAAAACAATATGGGGAACAGTTTAGTACCAATACTGACTACCTTACAATACTAAACCATGAAGCACTACTTTGCTTAGGTAGCAAACTGAACCTTCTGGATTTCAACGCCTCTCCCTAACGTTCGGGAAAGCTTCTGTTTCCGGGCTAAATTTTGAAAAGTCTGCTAAAACTAAGTCTGCCTAAGCTCAAGTAGCTTTTTCGTTTACTTTAAGCTTACAGTCCACCTACCATGGAGGAAACCCTAGGGTTTAAGTACCACCTTCACGCAGTTGTCTTCTTTATCGTTGAAGATCTGGTACATGCGGGCAGCTTCACTCAGCGGCACCTTGTGCGTAATAATGTCATCCAGGGTTACTTTGCCTTCGGCTACCAGGGTAATCAGGTGGTCAATATATTTCTGTACCCAGGCCTGGCCGCCCCGAAGCGTAAAGTTCTTTTCCCACCATTTCTGCACGGGGAATTTGTCATAGGGGTAGCCATAGGCACCAACTACTGATACCTTGCCGCCTCGCCGTACGGCGTCAATACAATTTTCCAGTACCTTGTCGCTGCCTTTTTCGGCGTGCAGTACATTGCCTATTTTTTCCAGCGTGGTTCTATCTGCTTCCATGCCTACGGCATCAATACAAACGTCGGCGCCATAGCCACCGGTCATATCCACAATGGCTTTAACCGCGTCTACCTGATGGGCATTAATGGTTTCGGAACCGGCGGTTTCGCGGGCTTTCGCCAGCCGGTAATCATAAATATCCACTCCAATTACCCGTCCTGCGCCATGAAGCCAGGCAGCTTTCTGGGCCATTATACCAACCGGACCACAACCAAATACTACTACCGTTTCGCCCGGCGACACGTTTGCCCACTCGCAGGCCGCCCAGCCGGTAGAAAATATATCGGTCAGGAATAGTATTTTTTCGTCCGGAATACCATCTGGTACTATCCTAGGGTTGTAATCGGCGTAACGTACGCGGGCATATTCCGCCTGGCCGCCGTTTTTATCGCCGTAGGTGGCGGTGAAACCATATAACTGGCCGCCGCCGTGCGCTTTTGCCAGGTTACCATCCTGGCTATAGGTTTTATCATTGGAGTTTTCACAGTGGGTGGCTAAGTCATGCTGGCAAAACATGCAGTGCCCGCATCCAATTGGAAATGGAACAATTACCCGGTCTCCTCTTTTTAATTTGGACACACTGCTGCCTACTTCTTCCACAATACCCATAAACTCGTGGCCAAGAACTAAATCATGCGGCTGGGGCATAAAGCCGTTGTAAATGTGGAGATCAGAACCACAAATGGCTGTAGAAGTGATGCGAACAATGGCATCGGTTGGTTCCTCAATTGTTGGGTCATCAACATTATCTACACTAACATCTTTGGGTTTGTGAAATACTAAAGCTTTCATAGGTAGATGGGTTAAGGTGATAGTTGATTTAAGAATGCATTCAGTAAGGTGGAGATGATAAGGAAGAAAACGCTTGAAAAGTTGGGAGCGTTATACTGATTTATGCTCTATGAAAACACGGAGGAACGGCAGAAAGCACTTAAACCCGGGAGGAATTCACGGATATTTGCACCAGAAATGGTACTTTTTAGTATGGATTTTACTCAGAGGCCTATCAGGTAAACTTATAATAAGCTTCCATTGATAAGCATTTACAGGATGACTACGGGTTATACGTAAAGCCAAACCTTAACCATTATAACCTATTAGAAATACGGGGGAAGGATTACCCGCCTGGTTAATTGAGTAAATGATGGGTGGCTGCGTAAGCAATAAGAGAAGCGGTATTTTTAGAATTTGTTTTTTCAAGCAAATGCTGCCGATGACTTTCTATGGTCCGTTTGCTGGTGAAAAGTTTATCCGCCATTTGGGTAGTGGTATAACCCTGAGCAATCAGGCTTAGAACTTCCAACTCCCGCTTGGTAAGATTACTTTCTGTTTTTTCCTCGGGCGTTGGTATTTTGTTATCCTCCAAAGGAATTTTTCCGAGTAGCTTTAGGGATATGTGCGTACCAATATAGACCTCGCCCCCAGCCGTTATTTGAATTGCCCGAACCAGTTCTTTGCGGCTTACTGTCTTGGTCAGGTACCCGTTTGCTCCCGCTTGCATGGCTTCCACTACAAACCGTTCATCTTCCAGCATGGAGAGAATGAGTACTTTTACCAAGGGGTGCTGCTGCTTTATTTGACGGGTGGCCTGTAAACCATCCATATCTGGCATGCTTATATCCATAAGCACTACATCTACCTCTACTTGTTTAAGAAGCTGCACCAAATCAGTTCCTGATTCTACTTCGTCTACCAGGTTTATACCGGCGTCCGGAGAATTGTTCAGCATGGTTTTTAAACCTTCTCTTACAAGTGCGTGATTATCAGCGATAGCTACTTTTATCATTTCAAGTTTTCTGGAAAGTTACCCTGGATAAAGTACCACGTAATAAAGCACAAGTAGTAACAAAGCATAAGAACCGGGCAGTAAAGAACCGGCAGAAAAAAGGCGTTTAAACGGGGTATTTTCCTGGTCATGGAAATAAGTAAGATCAAGGTACCTTTCATTACTCACCTTCTGCCTTTAATGATTTACGGTGCTGCTACATCCTCTTCTTCTTATTTTATACGTATTTTATAAAACAACTTCTGTTTTACGGACGCCAGGATGGTTGTTTTTAAGGGGCAATTTAATGGTGATGGTTGTTCCGGGACCGGAAGAATAGATATCTAGCGTTCCGTTCAGTAGTTTCACCCGATCACCTATACCTATCAAACCCATTCCCTTACTTGGAAGTGGCTTTGCCTTAAATCCTTTTCCGTTGTCCTGGGCTATAATGAGAATACCACTTTTTTCTTCCAGCACGGTTATAGAGGCCAGGGTAGCATGCGCATGTTTCACAATGTTATTCAGCAGTTCCTGAACAATCCGGTAAATAGCGGTTTGGAGGTGTTTTTCTAAAACTGATTTAAAATCAATCTTGCAATGCACTTTGAGGTTTTTAGTACTTAATTGCTTGCATATATCCACCAGCACGGCAGATAATCCAAAGGTTTCCAGCACGGTTGGGGTAAGCTCATGGGAGATGGTTTGGGTAAGTTCAATGGCATTGGTCAATAGCTGGTCTGTTCTTTGCCAGAAGGCCTTTGTTTGGGCTGCGCTTTTTACAGACTCCTCTGGGTTGAGCAGGTCTAATTGCATCTTAACGGCAAAAAGAACTTGCCCTAACCCATTATGCAAATTTTCAGCAATCCGTTTTTTCTCTCTTTCTTCGGTTTCTAAGATGGCATGCAGCAACTCCTGTTGCTTCTGGAGTTCCCACTGCAGGCGTTGCTCTTCCAGTTTCTTGCGTTCTGTTATATCCTGAAAAGTTAGTACTACACCATCTCCCATTTTTACCACTATAAACTGAAACCAATGGTGTAAAGCATCATAGGGGTACCAGACTTCAAAGTGAGCGGTTTTTCCAGTTTTGTTCACTTGCTTCATCTTATCAAAAATTCCAACTGGCTTCGTACCCGGATATTTATCTGTTAATCGCTTCCCCACCAAATCATTTTTCTGTAAGAAGTTATCCGTTACCTGGTTTGTAAGAATCCACTCGAAATCAATCAGCTGGTTTTCTTCATCGCGAATGGCCCTGAAAGCCTGAATACCGTTTATGGAAGCATCTATAACCGCTTTGAGTAGCTGCCTGTTCTCTTGTAACTCTTGTTCGGCAATAACCCTTTCGTGGATGTCTGTTACCGTACCTGCCCAGGAAGTAATGTTGCCGGCGTGGTCTTTTACGGGCTGGGCAATGACTAACTGCCAGCGATAGGCGCCATCCCCACGGCGCATGAGAGACTGTTTCCGGTATTCTTTCCCCGAGGCAATGGCTGTTTTCCATTCCTGTTCTACCTGGGCTCGTTCAGCCTCCTGGTAGATTTGGTCCCATCCATACTCCTTCATCTGCTCAAAGGTAAGGCCGGTATAATCGTAGGTTTTTTGGTTATAGTAGGTACTGCCCCCATTTGTAGCCGCGGTCCAGGCCATCTGAGGCAGGGAATCAATAAATTTCCTGGTCCGTTCTTCGCTCTCCCGCCGTTCAATTTCAGCTTTTTTGATGGGAGTTACATCCACGTTCCAAACCAGAATACCATCGTTTATTTTCTCGTAATGTTGTTCAAACCAGCCATCTAGCCCATCGGCATGGTATTTTTCCAGTTGCTGAATAGGTTCACCGGTTTCCATTACCCGGAGTAAACACTCCCACGCCCCAGTACTTTTTAAAGATGGAAAAAAGGCAAGCACCGTATTACCTACCATTTTCTCCCTGGATATATTCGCATACCTGGCCTGTACTGTGTTAACCATAAGGTAGCGGAAATCAGTAATCTTTCCCTCCTGATCCCGTATAGCCGCCAATAGCTCCATGCCGCCAAAAGCCGTATCTACAATGGTTTGCAGTAATTCAGCCTTTTGGGTTAGTTCTGCTTCCGCTTTTTTCCGGTTGGTTATGTCCGTCCAGGTAAGAATTAGCCCATCCCTATACGGCACCCCCATGGTCTGAAACCAGGCAGTAAAATCTTTATACTGGTCAAAGTGCTCATAATCCAGAACTTGCCCGGTTTCTACTACTTTCCTGCACTGGTGAAACATGCCGGTTTGTCTGAGCTCAGGGTAAGTGGCAAGCCATTTATGTCCCCTTAAGTCCGTTCGGCCGGCGTACCGCTCCGTGGTATGATTCACCAGTAACCATTCAAAGTCTATTATTTCCCCGGCGTCATTTCGCACCGCCTGGAAAACTTCTATGCCGTTTAGCGACGCATTAAAGGTAGCTTCCAGTAAATCTTTAGTCTCTTTTATTTCTTCTTCTGCCCGTTTCTTTTCAGTGATGTCCTGGGCCGTTCCTACTATTTTGATGGCATTGCCGGCTTCATCACAAACCACCTTTCCATTACTTAAAAGGTAGCGCATTTCACCATCTGGCCGGTAAATTCTGCGCGTGTATTGGTAAGGATGTTTAGACTGAACAGCCTTACCAATTATTTCCCGTACCTGAGCAGCATCTGCCGGATGGGATATAGAATCAATAAAATCCAGGTCCGGAACAAGGCTTTGCAGTTGCAGGCCAAGTAACTGGTACATGTTATCTGAAAACCGGAATTTCCTGGTAATCAAGTCTCCTTCATAACTACCTGTTTGCCCTATTGCTTCGGCTTTCCGTAACAAGGCTTCGCTTGACTGGACTTTTTCCTGAGCCATCACCTGGCTCGTAATATCCTGAATGGTTCCGTAGACTTTCAGCGGCTTTCCTTGCGCATCTGGGGTTAAAACGGCCCGCCGGTGAACGTAACGAATGGTGCCATTGCGCCAGATTATCCGGTGGGTTAATTCTAAAGGTTCCAGAAAGATTTGTGCCTGCCAAATGCGTTCCCGCAAAATCTCCCGTTCTTCCGGATGCGAAAAGGCAATTAATTTTTCAGTTGTAATTTCCTCACTCTGAGGTTCTAAACCGTAGATACGGTAAAATTCATCAGAACAATTAAGGGTTTCTTCACTATAATTTCGCTCAAAGCTGCCGATGTGCCCCAGAGCTTGGGCTTCCTTAAACCTACGGTGTTCCTCTTCCAGTTTTTCGTAAGCCCGTTTAACTTTCTCTTGCCCAATGTACCACAACAATTGACTTTCGTTAGCAATTGCTTTGGTGTCTTCTTCCTGCCTGGTCAGGTTTTCCAGTTTATGGCTTTGCCGGATAATTTTTATAACATCTTCTACCCTATGTAAAATGTAAAGCACCTCGCCTTTGTCATCCAGTACCGGGGTGTTTAAAGATTTCCAGTAACGTTCCAGCTTAAGGTTGGGCCTCTCCGGATCTTTTAAGTTAAAGTGCTGCACCGGCATGCTATCTGGCTTTTTCGTTTTCAGTACCCTATCAAAAGATTGCTTCAGGTGCCGGAGAATTGCCGCATCCTGCTGATCCTCCTGACTGGTAAATACCTCAAAAAAAGAGTTACCTACTAACTGTTCTCTGCTCGTGAAGGTTGATGTAAGATAGCTTTCCGTCACGCCTTGGATAACAAAGTCTGCGGATAATACCAGGTAGCAGTCAGGCAGGGCTTCAAAAACCTGGGGCAGGTTCAAAGAAAAATCTGGGGTGGAATGCATAGAAGTAAATGAAAGAAGCCTAAGCTATAAAAGAGCACCAGCAGTTAAGCCTGAACCAGAAAGCGGTTTTAGTTGACTAGCTATCTGTTCACCCAAGAAGCCTGAAAAGACTAAAAAGACCTAAGAAATAATGTATTCTACAGAATAACTGTAAATTAAGTATCCGGCTAAAGTATACAGTATAACGGAAGTACCATTTATTAAAGCCATAAAACAAGCAGTTACTTTCAGAAAGGCCTAATAAGAATGAAAGAGCGCCGGCTCTTTAACTTACTATATACGAAACAGGAAATCCAAGGCGTATTTACTGATTTTTATTCCACCATTGAGTAGAATCAGGAAGTTTAGGCCCAGTTTAGTAACTAATACTGACTACCCTCCAGTACTAAACCCTGAAGCACTACTTTGCTTATATGGTTAATACGAGTTTTAGGTTTTTAAAAGCCACAATTCCATTAAGACTTCTACCATCTGCCAACAACACGCCAACGTCTTCCTTGCCGCCTTGACACCAGCTACCGCAAACAAATCCCCGGCTGCATCGGCAGAGATGCGAAGCGCCCAATAGAGGTGTTGTATGAGGCAATAAGGTAAGGCTGTCTGTTTAGTGGTTGCTTTTGAGAAAATAGCCGCTAAATAGAAAATACAATGAGAGGGATATATATTACATTCGGGGGAGCAGTTCCGTTTATTTGACCACCGTTGGTCAGGTAAACGGAAGTTTGGCTCTGTTCAAGGTGTAAATAACCGGAACAGCTCCTTATACACAGTAGTTGTGGCAAATTTGAATAACTAAAATATCAAATAAAGAAAGTGGACAATCAAACATTACTTATTGCTTCGATTTTAGGAATAGTTGCATTTTCATTAATTGCAAGGTACTTCTACCGATATGCAGACGGAAAAGCCAATGTACAAGGGAGCGACAAGAAAGAAAAATACCTGGAATGGCAGGAAACTCATGGAGCCAGCTTGAAAAAGGCGATTAAAGTTTTATCCATCATATTTGGGGTACTCATGTTATTTCAAGTCCTAAGTCTACTTTAAAGCAAACTTCAGCTATAAATGCGTATTCGGCCTGACTTTCAGAAAACGGCTCAAAACGAACAAGAGCGAGTTTTCCCAAACTTTGGTAGGCTTTTTTCGGGCTACTTTTCCCAAAACAGGCCAAAAACAGAAATAGAAGAAGAAAACTAGGCAGGCATTGCAGAAAAACAAACTTGCCACAACAAGGTGTAAACGCCAGCCTTCGGCCGACGGCCTCGCCCGTCGATTACACAAGACGTTAGCAGCAATTAGAAAAAATGAACTTACTCAATAGAATCTTTGGCAAGAAGGCAACTGGTACGGAAATCGAACCTGCATCAAACCAGGAGAAGATTAATGTTGAGCACGCAAAAGAAACTGCACCTTTCGACGGGAAACTGAAAGAATTTTCAGAAGTAGTAAAAAACGCTATTTCATTTTACAAAACTTACTCCTGCTGTTGCGCTTTTCCAAGGTTCAGGCAAATTGTATCAATTGATTGCACTGATTACGGTAATTCTTTCTCCTGCTTTGAGACGGAAATTTTTATCAAGCAGGCTAAAGAGCACTTCAAAGTTAGAAAAATCGACAGAATAGAGGAAAATGTGTCAGAAGAGTGGACTTGTAAGAAATGTGATTCAAAATATATCTACGGCTGGTCTGATTTTAGCATAGCAATAAGTAGGCAAGTTCTTAAGCCTCAGAAAATAAAAGTGACGGAAGTTGGTGCGGAGCCGCTCAAGCCAATTCCTTTGTTCGTTGGGCCTATCGGACACTCCTACCCAAGCAGAAATGAATTAACGCCTACAGACAAAGAGGGCTTTGAAAATTATATAAAAGCGTTAAATAAAAATAACAGCTACAACGAACTAGTATAAAAGTCAGCTTCGGCCGACGGCCTCGCCGTCTTTTATACTAGTTCGTTGTAGCACAATTGAATTATGATAGAATTTGAAATTGGCCAGCTTAAAAGGGCTTTTGGCGACAACAAACTTTTTGGAGATGCCTATCTTGATTCTGTTGCCAATTTAGAATGCAGCTTTGATTTCAAACTCGGAGATGATATTGTCTTTTCAGAAGTGCATTGGAATCTTGTAGAATTTACTGAACAATTAGTAAAATGGATGAAGTCTGGGTTAACCAGTAATTTCCAGTACTACTGTATGGATATTGACGAAGAAGATATATTCAGCTTCCAAAAGGTAAATGACAAATACATATTCAGGTCGGTATGGGCAGAAGCAGCTATAGAAAGGCTTTTGCAACGACAAGAGATAGTGAAGTTCATAGAAAGCATCAGAAAAGTAACTATAGAACGGGTACTTAACGAACTTGGGGTTGATATAAGAGAAATAGATAAGCTTGAGCTTAAATAAAATCGTGCTACAACACAATGCATACACAACTCTTGCTTCGCTACGGGCTATGCATGCACGAGGCCGTTAGCTGATATATTAAAATTTTATACATTAGGTCATTACCCTATGAATTTTTTCTACGATTATATTTATTACAGAGTTAACCAGTTCTACTTTAAAAAAGATGGAAGGAATGGCAATCGGTCAATTATTCTTGTTTTATTCAGTATAATTGGGATAATAGGAAATGTTTATATTGTTATTATGCATGCTTTAAATATTTATAATCCCAAGGGGATTCCTCTTATTGTAAAGCTGGGGATTTATGTATCCATGTTTGCAATTTATTACTTCGTTAATAAAAAATATAATGGCAAGTACAATAAATATAGATTTTTTTGGAAAAATGAATCTAAACAAACTCGTTTTTATAAGGGTATATTAGTAATATTAAGCATAATACTGCCATGGGTTACCTGTTGTATTATGGGCCTCAAATGGAGATAATTAAGTAGGGGGCCTGTTCATTATAATAATTTATCTACCACCTGATGCCACCAAGTAATTTTCTTAACATTAAAGCGGGATTTTGGAAGGTAAAGGCTTTTTTTTGACCTGTTTTTCTATAAACAGGTCAAAAATTCCTTTTCTAAACAGGTTAAGTATTTAGATTTGCTATTTTAAAATTAAAATTATATTATATAAAATACATCAGCTAACATGAACTCTGTTAAAAGTCAATAAAATCAGGCGGAAAATCTTTTAAAATCCGGTTGGTAGGCAACACCCGAATGAATAATAG
>NZ_RJJD01000020.1 GCF_003721515.1 Rufibacter latericius | reverse complement strand
CCGGGGCCGGGCTGCTGTGGTTCTCCTACTCGGCCGTCTTCGTGCTGGCCGGGGTGGGGGCGGCCGTGGGCCTGCGGGCGCTGCGGCGTGGGGGCCTGCGCGCCCTGCTGGGGTACGCCCCGGCCTTCGGCCTGTGGCTGGCCTCCTTCGCCGCCGTCTACGCCCTCTTCCTGGGCCGCTACCAGGACTCGGCCTGGCTCACCGTCTTCTTCGAGAAGTACTGCCAGGCCTATCTCCCCATTTCCTTTTCCCCGGGCACGTTATTCAAGTGGTTTTTCGAAAAGGCGAATGAAATCGTGAAAAATCCCTTGGGCCAGACTTTCAGGTTTGCGGTGGCTTCTCCGGCACCCTTTATTTTGTTGCGCTTTTTCCCCTTGCTGCTTTTAGGCGGCGGAATTGCCCTAATGTTGAAGAAAGACTTCTTTAAATTCAGTGTTCTGTTCTTTCCGGTGCTGCTGACCTTAATTGCCTCGGGGCTAAAGTTCTATCCGTTTTATGAGCGGCTGGTGCTTTTCTTGGCCCCCATGTTCCTTTTGTTTATAGCCTACTGTGCGCAGGAAATCATTTCCTTTTTCTCTGAAAGGTCTTCTTTGAAACTGATGGTGGTGGCATTGCTCATTGCCCCGCCAGCTTATAACGGGATAAGGGAAATCTATAATCCAGATTACTTCCTCAACAAAGAGAAAGGCCGGGAGGCGCTCCTATTCATCAATGATCGGGCTAAAGAAGGTGATGTAGTGTATGTCTATTGGAACATGTGGCATGTCTATTCCTATTACAAGGAGGCCTATGGCCTGAAATTCACCGCGGTGGAAGGGAAGGACTTGAAAACTGCCTCTGCTAACGAAGCAGAGTACCTGAAGAACCTTTCCCCTGCTTTTCACCAATTCCAGGGGAACCAGCGGCTGTGGTATTTATATGACTCTTATCTACGAATCAATATTGGAGGTTTTGTAGAACAACCTGCCTGGTATTTCGACAAAAACTATCTTCCAGGCCAAACTCCGGATTACGCTTTTTCTAGGTTCGGGAAAAAGAAGGAAGAAAAGTTCTCGGAGAAAGATGCAGCAGTATCTCTGTATGAACTCACCCCAGGAAAGACCTTTTAACAGGTGCACTTTAACTCAAAGGTTACTCCCGGTAGTACAGAGAATCCTGTTGTTAAATGTTTCTGACCTGAAAGAATTAACAATAGGGTAGTATGTGTCCAGAATCCAGAACCAGGGGCATTAACCCGGTCTTGAATAGTCATGGTCTGTTTAGTTGCTAATGGTGCATTTTGGGCGAAGGCAGGACAAGCCTTAACAAATCTGCCAATTAAAATTCAGGATATAATCAGGGGATTCCCTCGTTTGCACGAACTGCTTTGAAGGCGAATTCTGGAAAAGCCTTCAAAAACAATCGGGGGTTAATATCTGTCTGGAACGGTTTTTTGGGGATTTGTTTGATGCCCTTTAAGGAAAGAATTTAGCTATAATTGTCTTCACCCACATGTCTTCACTTCTTACCGAAGAGTCAAATAATGTACCTGTAGCCCCAGTTCTGCCGGGGGGCGAGGCCGTGGCGGCCCCGCGGCGGTGGGGCTCGGCGCGCTGGGCGGGGCGGCTGACGGCCCTGGCCCTGGCGGCGGGGGCGGCCCTGCGGCTCTTCCA
>NZ_RJJD01000019.1 GCF_003721515.1 Rufibacter latericius | reverse complement strand
ATTTCCAACGATGTATCAGTGCCTTTAGCCAAAGCTTCATTAAGCTCACTTATTCGATCTAGATTCATCTTTTCTTTTTGCGTCCAACTACTGCATAAACGGAGTCGTTCCGGTTATTGGCACTATAAATGGAGGTATGCCTACCATCCTTTTCGATGTTTTTTTGAGTTCATGCAAAACCCTTCATAAGATAACCGTTTTCCCCTGAACATCAAAACACTGCCTTAAATTGCATTAAATGGCTGTTTTGGCTTTCAGTACCCTTGCAATTTAAATTAATCTTTGCTCAAAGGCAGAGGCTATCACCAATGGCTATCAAGCCCTATCCGTAAGTTATTCGGATATAGTCGTTTGTATTCGGGTATAAACGGTTATATACACTTAGCTAAACCTTTAAATAATTTAAATTTAAAAATACCGGCTAAACTGCTGAATCTTCAGAATGGCGTTCACGTGGCCCTTTACGCTGTGAAAACGACGCATATAAATTCCTATAAATCTGACCCACCCCTTCTTCTTGGTGAAAACGACTCGTAAATGGATAGGCAGAGCCCTGTTTAAAGTGAACTGGTACACATTTACATGCAAAGCACCCATTGATTAAATACATATAAAACTATAGGAAAACCGATTGAAAAAGGGATCCTAAAGCAGCCTTTTCACTTTATAAACGGTTCGGGAATAAGCCAGTACCTCCCTCTTTGATAGGCTTTCTACCGTTTGAAAATTGGTACCATTTCCTTTTCTTAAAAATCCTTTGAAAATACCTTCCCATTCCTTCCGCCACTTGTAAACAGGCGGTTTACCTTTGTAAAAGGCAATAACACCGAACATTCCTAAACCAAAGCCACAAGAAGGTAAACCCTTCTTGTGGCTTTGTATTGCCCAAACTTTACCCATTAAACAATTTAATAAAACATCAAATGAAGTATTCTATTCCAAAAGCCTTCAACATGGAGGAACACCTTGCGCAGTACCCACCGGAAGACTATTTTCCGGAAGGGGGGATGAACTTTTGCCCAGACAAGTTGCACTACGTCCTTTCCCTTCCCATTGAAATCCCTTCCAACAACAAAGACCTAAAGCACCGGAACGGCTCTGTGCCCATCAACTCCACCGCTTTGAAGAACGCCATTGGGAACGAATACAAAAGCTACCTTGACTATCTGGTGAACACAGGCGTGTTTGACGGGGGCAACAACCAGTACAGGAACGGGGTGCACTCCCGCATGTACCGCTACACCAAGGAATACCGGCAGGTATACAAGCAAGTAGAGGTGAGGAAGGCCTTTTCCTTCACCTACAAAAAGAAACTCACCAAGCAGGAAGAGCAACGCATAAAGGAACTGGATGGCAAATTAGGCAAGCACCTACGGAAGCCCTTTAAAAGCGGTCTTCTGGAAATGGACTTGGAAGGGGCGCAAGAGTATCTGCGCAAAACCATTCTGAAAGGCGTGAGGGAAGACGGCTTTTTAAATTTAAAAATTAGGGTAGCAGGGGTGAACAACGCCAACCGGCAAGACCCTACGGCTAAGGAGGCACTGACACGGAGAGAGAAGAAGCTGTTGAAGTACCACACCAACCTGCATGCGGCCATGAAGATAGCCGACGGCAACTTCTACCACGGCTTTGACACCGTGTCGGGCCATTTCCATACCTCTTTGACTAATTTAAAGAAGGAACTACGGAATTTCCTTTCCTACGGCGGGGAAAACCTATACGAAGTAGATTTACGCAATAGCCAGATGTATTTCAGCCTTCTGCTACTGGAACGGGATTTCTACGGTAAGCCCATGAGGGTGCGCCACGAGAAAAAATCCATGTGTTCCACTTCTATGTTCATTCATAAAGGTATTACCAATGCCATAGATGTACCTATCACTTCCTCTAAGGCTAAAATAACCCTTAAAAGGTTATCCCTTCACAATATATTATCAAACGAGATGTTCCAATGTCTTCCAAACGTCTTCTCTAACGTTATGCTTCAAGATATCCTAAAGGGCATTGACAATGAAGATGTTATCTATTACAGGAATGTGGTACTGGAAGGGAGACTATATGATTACCTCATAAAGAAATACATTGAGAGAACAGGCAAGACGGATATGGATAGGAATAAGAGAAGAAGGTAATGTTCACCATCCTTTTCTCCGAGAACGAGAAGGAACTGGTAAGAAAGGAAACTATGAAAGCCAAAATGATACGGAAGCAAAGGGAAGCGGCCAAAGAACTGTTCCGATGCTGTTTCCCCACCGTCATGCGGCTGTTTGAGTACATCAAGCAGGAAGACCACCGCTTGCTTTCCTGCCTGTTGCAGGCCATTGAGGCGCATGTGCTCCTTACGAAGGTTTGCGGGAGGGTGAAGCGTGAAAGAAAGGCAATGCCCCTGTTCACGGTGCATGATTCTATCTCAATTACGGAAAGCAACCGGAGTTATCTTGAAGGGGTAGTGAAGGAAGAGTGCCTTAGGCTCACCGGCTACGCGCCAAAGGTTGAGGGTAACCTCTTGCACCCAAGCAAGCTTGGTTTTCCGCACAAGGAAGCCGCGTAAGTTGGTTTTTGAAATACACTTGTTTTAACCCGTTCAAAGTGCTTTTCCTTTGTTAGCGTCCGTTGCACGGCTTCAAAGAGAAATGCCTTTGACGGGGTTAAAACAGGGTCAAAACACCATCATATTTGTTTGCTTGGATGACATTCAGCAAACCAGAAAAATATTTAAAAGGCGCAGTCAGCATCTACGATTGAGATTGCCTGTGAAAACCTAACAGCAAAGCACGAACGGAATCCAGGGGCAGTGATAATTGCTGTTGCCCCTGACAATAGAAGATAATGGTTTCTTCATTCAAAGACACCCGTTTTAGGCGTTAATAGCCTTCCCCTTTATTCAGGCTACAATGCTAAGGAGGGCGTAAGAAAAGAGCCTGAAAAGGCTAAAACAGGGGCAAAACAGCTTGTCTTGGTTCAGAATAGCAAACCTACAATAGTTTGCTAAGGACAAACCCAGAGGCTATGAAGTTCGGCTCCCCGTTGTCGTCTGGGGCCAAGTTGCCTTTGTCATTCATTTTGTCAAAGAAACGCTGCTCCGCCTCCGTTGGCTTGTCCCTGTTCACTTCGTAGAATATCATGCACCAAGTCGTTACCTTATCTATGAAGGTGTCGTAAGTGAAGTCTTTTCTATGCGTTGCCCAATATCTTAGAAGGTTCAAATGGTTTAAGTTCAGAAGGTCTTCCGTTTCAAACCGGTCACGTGTCCACTGTAACTGCTCTACTTCTGGAATGTCTTTTATCCGTTGGCCACACCACTGGTTAGCCAGAATAGAGGCTTCGCTCTCCTGCCCACTAAGCATTTCCTTGAATCTCTTCATAGGTGTCTTCTTAAATTATTTAACATTTAATGGGGGTAGGCTTTTCCACTGTCATGGCTTTCTTCACCTTTAACACGGTGCCAGTGCTTACTGCGCATATCTTAGCCGCATTTCGCACACTTTGGCCTTTCTTTAAGTGTCCTACCACTTCCTTATACTGCACCAGAAGGGCTTCTTTGGTCTTGGTGGAACCTTCCTTGCGACCAAGCTTTACGCCTTTCTTTCGGGCTTCATCCAAGCCGGAGTTTATGCGCTCAATCAGGGTTTCCTTCTCCATTCGTGAGAACTCCGCTAAAAGGGTAAGGAACATGTGAGCCATTGAGTTGGCCTTTCCGTCTGCATTAAAGGTTTCTATCTGGTGGTTCAGGATGAAGACAGAGACACCGGTTTTTGTCAATGCTTCAACCACCTTCAATACCTCTGTGGTATTGCGCCCAAGTCGGGAAACCTCTGAAACAAGCACCCTCTTTATTTTCCCTGCCTCGGCCAGTTGGAGCAAGTCAATGATTCCCTGCCGTTCCTCATTGGTCTTTGAGCCGGAAACCTTCTCATTGATGGTTGCAACCACATTGTAGCCCTTAGAGGCGGCATACTTGGTCAGGTCGCTTACCTGACAGTCATAGTCTTGGCTTGTCTTGCTTACTCTGGTAAAGATGGCTACCGGCTTCATGGTCTTTCGTGTGGTTAAGTAGAACAAACCTACGGAAGTGTGCCAAATAAAATAAGTGTTTATTGTGATACAGTATACACGTGCGCCAATGTGCCTAAGAACGGCTTAAAAGTGGGATGGAAGAGGCAATGATTATTTTGATACAGTAAGGCCAGTACTTTAAAATTGCCAACCCCCATTTTACTTTAACCTCTTTAGAGAAGGTGTTGCCGATAGTTCAGTTGCTTGACCAGATTGAAAGAATGTCTGTATGGCTTCTGTGTAATTTTTAAGGGTCTTACAAAGAGAGTTTCAAAAATCCAACTTCTTCTAGTTCCTTTTGAAGCGTATCGTTGCATGGTAAGCGAACTTGAATTGACTGTGATTGTGGTCTGTTTTTGATAACTTTAAGGAATGGTCTTATCCTAAAGTCTTAATTATGTCACCTTTTTGGTCACCTCTTAAAACAATAAAGCCCTGTAAGAACCTATCTTACAGGGCTTTCCGAAAAATTGTAGTGGCCGCGCCAGGAATCGAACCTGGATCGAGAGCTTCGGAAACTCCAATACTATCCGTTGTACTACGCGGCCCGGTATTGCGAGGGCAAATGTAGGAAATGCCTATCAAGAAAGAAAGGTGCCTGCGCGTTTTTTAAGCCTTTTCAGAAAAAGGGCTCTGAAACAAAAGTGAACCACATTGATTTCTAACATTTTCGGCTTGAAACAGTTTAGTAGAGAAGTTCACTTTTATCACCAAAGCTTAATTCAATGAAGAGAGTATACACGGCGGAAGTTACCGCCACTGGAGGCCGCAACGGTCAGGTAAAATCAACCGATGGAATCATTGACATGCCCGTACGTGTGCCCGAGGGCCTAGGCGGCAAAGGGGGCGCCACAAACCCTGAGCAATTGTTTGCGGCGGGTTACTCGTCCTGTTTCCAGAGTGCGTTGCAATTGGTGGCCGGAAAGCAGCATATCAGATTAACCGAAAAATCTACCGTGACTGCGCATGTGGGCCTTGACCAGTTTGAAGACGGAAAATATGGCCTATCGGTTCAGTTAGACGTGAAGTTGGATGGAGTAGATAAAGCCAAAGCCGAGGAATTGGTAGCCCAGGCGCATGAAGTGTGCCCTTACTCCGTAGGAACCAAGGGTAATATTGACGTGAAGTTGAATGTGCTGGATTAAGCTATCTGATTCAAGACTGTTTTCATAAAAACGCACCTAAAACGGGGTAGGCTCAATAATTGCTCCTGTTTTATGTGCGTTTTTATGAAAAGGCAGCCAAAATAGAAAGAGGGAGCTTTCTTTTATTGGCTTTCAAAACCTTTTCTCCAAGGGAATAAAGTATTGTCCTTATTGCGGAGCCCTTTTGTACTTTTGGGAAGTACCGTTCAGCTTTCCTTTACTTCTGGACATAAAAAAGGAGTATGAAGGGTCTTAATCCTCCATGCTCCTTAAATTAAATCTCTCCCCTTTGCAGTAATCAAATAGGAACAGAGTTCTCCAGTCTTACTTTGCAAAAGCCCAGAGCAGGAAACAAGGCATCAGCCGAGCCCAGGTGGCGACGTCATGACGGCCCCCAATGATTTCCATGTACCGGGTGTCTTTGTTCCTCTCGTAGCCTTTTTTATACAGTTCGTGAATAAGGCTGGTGGTGTCATCAATAGAATCAATGATGCCGTTCTGGTTGCGGTCAGACTTTTCATCCTGGGTGCCGGCCTCGAACCAAAACTTCAGTTCTGGTTTTTCCTGGCTGGCTTGAATCAGTTTATGAACGATCCGGTGGTTGTCTGGCGCCTCTTTCCTGGCTTCTTTGCTTCTCCACCAAAAGGCGCCCGAAAACGCGCCTACCTTAGAGAAGATATCTGAATGGTTCCAAGCAATGTCAAAAGCAGAAACCGCCCCTAAGGAAAAACCAATGATTGACGAACTAGCAAACTCTGTGATGTTGGTCTTCTCGTAAATGGCTGGAAGCAGCTCGTCAACTACAAACTGACGGTATTTTTCAGCCTCTGATCCTCTGCCTTTGTAATCTGGGGTACCCGAGATACCAAATTCCTGTAAACGGTTGCCCGCTTTGATGCCCACGGTTAAGATGGGGTTTATTCTGTTCTTTTTATACAAGGTCCGCAGGATCTTCTCATACTGCATGGTTTGCAGATCCTGACCGTCGTTGATCAATAGCAAATGCAGGGGCTCTACCACGCCATCCATGTCTGGCAGGTAGAGTACGCACTCCACTTCTCTGTTTAATATTTCCGAGTTTACTGTAAGCTCCTCTTCCCGGATGCTCACCTCGGACACTCTAAAATCTAAAAGCATTATTTGTCAAAAAAAGTAATTATGCAAAAGTACGGCGAGTTCTGTAACTTATAAAACATCTAAGATGAGAACATGTTTTTAAAAATACAGAACATTTTAAATATCCAATTGTAAATCAACTGCGTAACATACCAGAATAAATACTGAGACGAATGAAAGAACAGTATCATAAATGGTATTCACAGCAGCTCAGCCAGGATATAGAAATGCTGGTCTTCGGCGACAGGGGATATCCCGTTATTCTTTTCCCTACCTCAAAAGGCAGATACTATGAAAACAAAGATTTCAAGCTGATTGAGAGTGCCACCTGGTTTATCAATGAAGGCAAAGTAAAGATTTACTGCATTGACTCCATTGATGCCCTAAGCTGGTACAACAAAGGCGTGCATCCCGCTGACCGCGTGAAGAACCATATGTGGTATGATCAAATGTTGTACCATGAATTGGCGCCCTGGGCTATGCAGGAGACAGGACATAGCAAAGTATGCGTGGCTGGCTGCAGTTTTGGCGGGTACCATGCGGCCAATTTTGCGTTCAAACACCCAGACCGGGCTAGCCATCTGTACAGCATGAGCGGGGCCTTTGACATCAGAGACCAGGTAGATGGTTTCTACAATGATGATGTCTATTACAACAACCCCATTGAGTTTGTGCGCCATGCCACAGACCCTGCATTATGGCAGTTAAAGATCATTCTGGGCACTTCAGACCATGATATCTGCCTTGAATCAAACCACATTCTCTCAGCAATATTAAACGGTAAAGGTATCAATCATTGGCTTGACATACGGCCCAACGCAGTGCATGACTGGTCGGTTTGGCGCGAGATGTTCCCACACTATTTATCTCAGATCTAACTGTAACAGAAAGCACTATGAAAAAAATCGGAATTCTTTTCGGGCAGGAAAAAACTTTTCCGCAGGCGTTTGTAGACCGTATCAACCAAAAAAAAGAGAAAGACATTACGGCAGAGTTTGTCCAGATTGACAAGGTAATGCAGGGGGAAAGCAACGGCTATGATGTGATTGTAGACCGTATCTCGCAAAGCGTGCCTTTCTACCGTGCCATGCTGAAGAACGCAGCCATGACGGGTACGGCAGTGATCAATAACCCCTTCTGGTGGAGCGCAGATGAAAAGTTCTTCAACAACGCGCTAGCGGTGAAATTGGGCATCCCGGTACCTAAAACCGTGTTGCTGCCCTCCCGTGACATGCCAGAAGATACTAATGCCAATTCTTTCCGGAACCTGAGCTTCCCCCTGGATTGGGACGGTATTTTCAATTACGTGGGCTTCCCGGCGTACATGAAACCGTATGACGGCGGTGGCTGGCGAGACGTCTACAAACTGCATGACGCAGAAGACTTCTTTGATAAGTTTAACCAAACCGGCCAATTAGTCATGATGCTGCAGGAAGAAATCATCTTTGATGATTATTTCCGGTGCTACTGCATAGGCGGAGAGCACGTGCGCATCATGCAATACGAGCCTCGGAACCCGCACCACTTGCGGTACGAACACGGCAAAGCACCAGCCGCCAAAGCCATTCTGGACAAAGTTCGTGAATACGTGATTACCCTCAATCAGTACCTGGGCTATGATTTCAATACTGTGGAGTTTGCCATCAGAGACGGTATTCCGTACGCCATTGACTTCTGTAACCCGGCGCCAGATGCAGAACTCACCAGCGTGGGCGAGGAGAACTTTGAATGGGTGGTAGAAACCGCTGCCACTTACGCCATACAACGCGCCAAACACCATTGGCCTAACGCAGATAACCTTACCTGGGGCAAGTTTGTGACGAGCGGGGCTGCCAAGGCCCCTTTGATAGGAAGCCCCAAACCTGTCAGAGCACCAAGAACAACAAAAGCGAAAAGCTAATCTGGTTTCCTCTATAACGTAATCTCGTGCTGTATGAATGAGTTCACACTGGGAGTAGAAGAAGAGTTCATGGTGGTAGACCCTGTCACCAGGGAGCTGACCTCACATGATCAGAAGATTGTAGATGCCGCCCAAAAAATCCATGAAGACCAGGTAAAGGCAGAAATGCACCAGGCGGTAGTGGAGGTAGGTACCAGCATTTGCCGAAACACCGATGAGGCACGGGCAGAGGTAATCAAGCTTCGCAAAACCGTAGCAACCCTGGCTGGAGAGCTGGGGTTGCGCATCGGGGCGGCGGGTACGCACCCCTTTTCGCATTGGCAACACCAATTAATCACAGACCACCCGCGGTACTTTGACATTGTGAATGAACTGCAGGAAGCCGCCCGCTCTAACCTTATCTTTGGCCTGCACGTGCACGTGGGTTTCCAGAACCGCGACATGGCTTTGCACATTGCCAACGGGGTGCGCTACTTCCTGCCGCACGTGTATGCCTTGTCTACCAACTCGCCTTTCTGGGAAGGCAGAAATACCGGCTACAAATCCTTCAGGACAAAGGTATTTGATAAATTTCCAAGAACCGGTATTCCAGATTATTTCCAGAGCATAGAGGAATATGACAGCTATATAAAGCTGTTGGTGAAAACCAACTGCATTGACAATGCCAAGAAAATCTGGTGGGACGTACGCGTGCATCCGTTCTTTGACACCATTGAGTTTAGAATCTGCGACTGTCCTATGCTGGTGAATGAGACCATGGCGTTTACGGCCATTTTTCAGGCAATCTGTGCCAAACTGTACAAGCTCAGAATGCAGAACCTCAAATTCATCACGTATAGCAGGGCCTTGATTAATGAGAATAAGTGGCGGGCAGCACGTTATGGTATTGACGGTAAGATGATTGACTTTGGCCGTGAGGCCGAAGTGAACACCCGCTCTCTGGTGCTGGAACTGCTGGATTTCATTGATGACGTGGTAGATGAACTAGGCAGCCGAAACGAAATCAACTACGTGCATCAAATTCTGGAGCACGGCACCGGCGCAGACCGACAATTGGAGGTGTATAGCAAGAACCAAAGCTTCACAGATGTAGTAGACTATATTACATCCCAAACTTTACAAGGCGTTGACGTATAAGGACATAATTTGTGTCTAGCACTGTTTTGTACTATCAAATCAGAAGTACAATTTGTAGCTTTAGGTTTTTAATGGAGAGTAAGATAAGATGAGTATAAAAGTTGCCATCCTGGACATGTATGATGGCCACGCCAATCAGGGCATGAAATGCATCCAGGACATATTGAAGAAATTCCGGAAGAACAATTCAGTTGATTTAACATACCAGATTTTTGACGTAAGAGCCAAGAACGAGATTCCTGACACCAGTTTTGATATCTATATCTCTACTGGGGGACCAGGAAGCCCCACGGAGAGCGAAGGCTCTGAATGGGAGAACAACTACTTTGCTTTCATTGACGAACTGGAAGCCATCAACAATAACCCCAGCCGAACCGATAAAAAGTATGGGTTCTTTATTTGCCACTCGTTCCAGTTGCTGTGCAGAAAGTACAAGTTGGGCAACGTTGTAAAGAGGCGTTCCACTTCGTTCGGTATTTTCCCTATCTTCAAAACCGATGACTGGGACAATGAGGAGATTTTCGCCGGAACAGATGAAACGTTCTATGCCGTAGATTCCCGCGATTGGCAGGTGATTGAACCAGATGAGGCCCAGTTTGAGAAAACAGGCGCAAAACTGCTGGCCATTGAGAAAGAAAGATCGCATGTGAATCTGGAGCGCTGTATGATGGCTATCAGGTTCAGTGACTATTTCTTCGGCACGCAGTTCCACCCCGAGGCAGATCCGGTGGGCATGGAAGCGTACTTGTTGGAAGATGAAAACAAAGAGCGCGTCATTAAACACCACGGCGAGAATAAATACTATGAGATGCTTCATTTTTTGGAGAATCCGGTAGAGCTGGAATTCACCCGGAAAGAAATCATTCCATCGTTTCTTCATAATGCCATCAACAGTATGCTGATACAGGAAGTATGATAAAAGACATAAGGGAGAAGTATAACGCCGCCTTTACCCAGGAAGCTTACCAGGCCCTGCTCACCGACATAAACCAGCAACTGGAAGAACCTTTAGGATTCAGAGTGGCCGAGACTCCGGTTTTTATTGACCAGAAGTTCAAGGAAAAGCTGATTGCCGCCGGTGATGACCTGGTTACTACCATCCTGAGAAAAGATTTCAAGGAACTCACGGAAAGATCAATCCCGCAGGAATGGAGGACCGCCCACGAAAATGAGCGGCCTCACTTTCTCACCTTTGACTTCGCCGTCTGCCGAGATGAAAACCAGGAACTGGTACCCCGGCTGATTGAGTTGCAGGGCTTTCCTTCCCTTTATGGTTTTCAGCCTGAATTGGCAAAACTGTTCCGGAAACACTTCCCCCTTGTTGACTCTTTCACCCCATACTTTCAGCAGGATGACGAGCAGGCTTATTTTGAGTTGCTCCGCCGTACCATTATAGGGAATCACCAGCCCCACGAAGTAATTCTGCTGGACATCAATGCCCACGAACAGAAAACAGCTATTGATTTCTTTATTACAGCCCGGCACCTGGGCTTAGAGATTGTCTCTTTAGAGGAACTTAGGCAAAGAGGTAACAAGATTTTCTATACCAAAGACGGCAAGGAGCACCGGGTAAAGAAGATTTACAACCGGCTCATTTTTGACGAAGTAGAGAACAAGGAAGAAGCTTTCAAGAATGTGCCTGACCTGCTAACCACTGATCAGATAGAGTGGGTGGGGCATCCTAACTGGTTTTACCGGATCAGTAAGTACACCATGCCTTTTCTGGAAAGTGAGTTTGTGCCGCTTACGGCTTTTCTTTCGGAGGTGATCACCTATCCAGAGAATTTATCTGACTACGTTTTGAAACCGCTTTTCTCTTTTGCAGGGCAAGGGGTAATCATTGATGTGACACAAGAGGACCTAGCTGCCATCAAAGATCCTGAAAATTGGGTGCTGCAGAAAAAAGTAGTCTACGAGCCTGTCGTTCAGTCGCCAGATGGTTTGGTGAAATGTGAGATCAGGCTGATGTATCTCTGGCCAGACGGCGGTGAGAAACCTACCTTAGCCATCAACCTCGCCAGACTAAGCCGTGGTAAAATGATTGGCGTGCGCTACAACAGCAACTTTGATTGGGTAGGAGGGACTGTTTGTCTTTTTTAACCGGAAGCAATCTCGCATTCTGTTTTAGGAATGTTTTTCCAAAATAAGCCAGAAACAACAGAGCCTTCCTGTTTACAAGAAGGCTCTGTTATTTTTAAAGGAATGGGTTCAATCTGCTTTAAAAAACATTAGGTTCAAGTTCCATATCCACTTAAACTTTATCATCTTCCCTTGTTGTCCTCCCGAAGGGATCTCGTGGGGAACAAGAAAGGCTTTGATGGAGCGCAGTTGCAGCCTTGCCCACAAGATCCTTTCAGGATGAGATCAAAAGAGTTTTTTCCATTTCGCTTCTATAGCGCGGAAGTTACTTCCTTGACTTAAGGATGAGTTATAAACTTCCCCGCCATAGAAGCTTACCCCGGTAGAACCTTCTTCCAAGGTCTATCTTAATCTCTAGTTTCAGCCCCTTTTTCTATAAAACAGCCCTAAAACAAAGAAGCCCCACCGGTTTGGTGAGGCTTCTTTTATACTAAAACAACGTACAATTAAGCAGTTGCTAATACTTCTTTCACTCTCTCAGCAGCATCTTTCAAAAGAACGGCAGAGAATACTTTCAGGCCAGACTCATCAATGATACGGGCACCTTCCTCAGCGTTGGTTCCTTGCAGACGAACGATGATGGGAACGTTGATGGTCCCGATGTTCTTGTAAGCTTCCACCACCCCGTTGGCAACACGGTCGCAACGCACAATACCACCGAATATGTTGATCAGGATGGCTTTTACGTTAGGATCTTGCAAAATCAGACGGAAACCAGCTTCTACGGTCTGCGCGTTGGCTCCACCTCCTACGTCCAGGAAGTTAGCAGGCTCACCGCCAGAAAGCTTGATGATGTCCATGGTAGCCATCGCCAGACCAGCACCGTTCACCATACAGCCAACGTTACCGTCAAGCTTTACATAGTTCAGGTTGCTCTTGCTTGCCTCCACTTCCAACGGATCTTCCTCCGCGATGTCGCGCAGGTCAGCCAGGTCTTTGTGACGGAACAGCGCGTTGTCGTCTAAGTCTACTTTACCATCTACGGCTAAGATTTTGTTGTCTGAGGTCTTCAACACGGGGTTGATCTCAAACATAGAAGCGTCGGTGTCAAGATAGGCTTTGTACAGGTTAGTCAAGAATTTTGCAAACTCTTTGAAAGCTTCGCCTTGCAAGCCAAATGCAAACGCAATCTTATTAACCTGGAACGGACGAAGACCAACCGCCGGGTCAATCCACTCTTTGAAGATTTTCTCAGGCGTGTGTTCCGCCACTTCTTCAATGTCCATACCGCCCTCAGTAGACGCCATGATCACGTTCTGGCCTTTGGCACGGTCTAATAAGATAGAAACGTAATATTCTTTCGGCTCAGAGTCACCGGGATAGTAAACATCCTGCGCTACTAATACCTTATTTACTTTTTTGCCTTCAGGACCAGTTTGGTGTGTTACCAACTGCATGCCAATGATTTGGCCCGCAATTTCCTTCACCTGCTCCAGGTTTTTGGCCAATTTCACCCCGCCGCCTTTACCACGACCGCCCGCATGAATCTGGGCTTTAATTACGTGCCAGCCAGTGCCGGTTTCCTCGGTTAAACGCTTAGCAGCGGCTACCGCCTCTTCGGGGGTCTCTGCCACGATGCCTTCCTGAATTCTAACGCCGTAGCTTTTCAGAATGTCTTTCGCCTGGTACTCGTGTATATTCATGAGGTTAGGTTGATGTTTTTTGGTGCACGAAAGTAAGGTATACGGGTAACTTTTCAAAGCAAAGGCTGAACTGCGGAAAGTCCTGAGTTCTGACTCCTTAATCCTGAGTCATTTTCACCATACCAGGCTAGGGTGTTTCAAGCTCGCAAGTTGGTCTAGGGGCTTTACCCTATAACGCCGTGGTGCTACAGGACCATGCAAGTTTCCCTATGTACCTTCTTCGTTTTGAAACAGCGCCTTTTCTGAGGGTAAGGTTTATTGGACAGAGGCAGCGTTTTTTTGAAACCTCTACCACGGCGTTACGCTGTAACTCCGCTACGGTTAACTTTAAATTGAATGCTCCGTTTCATGCAAACAAGGCAACAGTTTGCAAATGCCATCCCTTCCTTATTGTTTTGTAGTTCATGAGTATAGAAAAACCTATTTTGTTAGAGGGCCGAGGGTTGTTCAAATCCTACGGAAAACTTCCGGTCCTGAAAGGCATTGACTTAAGGATCGGTGAGGCCGAGGTGGTCTCCATTGTGGGCGCCTCCGGAGCCGGCAAGAGTACTTTACTGCATCTGCTGGGCACCTTGGATGCCCCAGATGCCGGCGATGTTTTCCTGCACGGACAGAAGATCTCGGGGATGAGCAACAAAGAAGTGGCCCGTTTCCGGAACCGCAACATTGGCTTTATTTTCCAGTTCCACAACCTGCTGCCCGAGTTCACCGCCCTGGAGAATGTGAGTTTACCCGGCTTCCTGGCTGACCGCCCCGAAAAAGAAGTAGAGACCCGCGCCAAGGAACTCCTGGAAATGCTGAACCTGGGCCATCGTCTGGACCATAAACCTTCTGAGATGAGCGGTGGTGAGCAGCAACGCACCGCTGTGGCCCGAGCCCTCATCAATTCGCCCAAGCTCATCTTCGCCGATGAGCCCAGCGGAAACCTTGACTCTAAAAATGCCGAGGAGCTGCACCAGATCTTCTTCAAGCTTCGCGCTGAACTGGGCCAGACTTTCGTGCTGGTCACCCATAACCCCGTTCTGGCCGACATGGCCGACCGGAAACTAACCATGAAAGACGGTTTCCTGCTGCAGCCAGAAGAAGCGTAAACCCTGATCAAAATACACGCTATACTTAAAAGCCGTTTAGGACCTGTTTTCTGAAAACAAGCTCTAAACGGCTTTCTATTTTTTTAAATATTATAACTCAGGACTCAGAACTCTAGACTCAGGACTTTCCCTCAACTCACCTGCTTCAGCTTAATCACTACCCACATAGACACAAAGGTGAATACCGTGGCTATGATGCCCACCGTCCCGAAGTGTTGCAGTTCATTCGAGCCGGGAGCATTGGAAATCACCAAGCCTGACAGGAAGGCGGCCAAACCTGAGGCAAGCTGTTGTACCGATGAATTTACGCTCATAAACGAGCCGCGCAGCCGGGGTTCAATGCTGGAGGTGATCAGAGACATGGCCGGCACAAACCTCGCCCCGAAGAAAATAAAGAAGAAAGTAGTCACCACGAACGCTTGCCAATGCGGCACCCTAGGCAAATGGGTCACCACCAGAATCGGAATGATGGAGACAAGCGCGGCGATCAGAAACACCTTCTTTTTCCCAAATCGGTCCGAAAGCCTTCCGGCTAGCTGAGAGGTCACCACCGTTGCCAGTCCCCCGAAAAGGTAAATGTAACTGAGCTCTTCCTCGGCGAAACCCACGTTGGCCACCATATACGGACTCAGAAACGGCACCACCGTGAATCCCGCCAGCGACAAGCCCACCATCAACGCAAAAGCCCACAAGCAGTTCGCCCGGCTGAAGATGGTGCCCAGCACCTGGGCCGGATGCTGAGGAACGTGGTGCAGCAAGTGCTGCCGCATGGGAGGGAGCACCCGCCAGGTCAGGAACAGTACCAGCACGCTGAGCCCGGTAAGCAGGTAAAAAGGAGCGTGCCAGCTGGCGTGGCTGGCTAAATAAAGCCCAATAGGAATTCCCCCGATAGAAGCCACCGAGAAAGCCGCCATTACCTTGCCGGTAGCCGCACCCCGCCGCTCCTCCGGAATAGAATCCCCGATAATGGCCAACACCAACGCCCCCAGAACTCCGCCAAAGGCACCCGCCAAAATACGGGCAATTAATAGGAAGGAGAACGTTGGAGCCAAAGCGCAGGCAAATGTTCCCAAGGTGAAGCCCAGATAAAGGCCCAAAAGAGCATTCTTCCGGTCGAACCGGTCTATGAAAAAGGCGCTCAGCAAGCCCGAGATAGCCGCGCTGAACGTATACGCCGATACCAGGAACCCGAACTCCCTCGGACTGATCTGAAAAACCCGCATCAATTGGGGCCCTAGCGGCATCATGATCACAAAGTCCATGATGTGCGTAAACTGGATGGCCGCCAGAATGAACAGCAGCCATTTCTCACTTAGAGCCGGGCCCGAGGATATAGGAGAAGCAGTAGAAGATAGAGACATAACAGAACATGGACATCCGTCCGTTTAAAACAAAACTTTACGCGTGGTAGGGGCAGAGGTTGGTTTCTTTTCAGTTAGACAGGCACGCCTCAAAGTACCCTTATCAGAAACAAAGCCGCCCATGGCAAAACGAATCAGGAAAAAAGAAGAAAGCGCAGATCCGGTGTGCGCGCTTTGTGAACGGGAGGTGGGGTTTACTACGCTGCACCATTTGATTCCGCGGGAGGAAGGAGGCAGGCACGGACCCACCGCTCCGCTGTGCCAGCCTTGCCACAGTACGGTGCACCTCACGTACAACAACAAAGAACTGGCGGTGCTGTACAATTCCATCCAGGCCCTGCGCGAAGCTGAGGGTTTGCAGAAGTACCTGCAATGGGTGCGTACCAAACGTCTGGACAAAATCACCAACCGCCGGGGCAAACGCAAATAATGGGCAGCTTGCGTTTCAGCGTTGTTTTTGCCAAATAGCCTCTAAAACACCTTCCCCAAAGAAAGGGCTTGAAAACCAGAGCGACTTTCCAAAAACTCAGCAGAATGAACCCATTGACGTATCTTCCTTTTCCTCAGATCAAAGAACAGCCAGCCGTAGTGGTAGACAGTTTTCACCCCAATGGTCTGGTGCTTTCGCACTGGCGCGAAGCTCCCACCCCATCGGAATTGCGGGAAGACACCAGCGCCGGAATGGTTCTGCAAGCCATAAAGCAAAACCACCCTGGTCTGCAGAAATACCAATACGTTACGGCTAACCACTTTGACATTGATGCCCTGGTAGGCATCTGGGCTTTGCTGAACCCAACTCTAGCTATGCAGCACGAAGAGACCCTGCGGCAGATGGCGATTATAGGTGATTTCCGGGAATTGGATTTAGGGGCTCCTTTTGCCAAAGAAGCCCTAAAACTGGTGTGCTGGATCAATGCCGAAGAAAAGGTGCGGTTCTACCCCCCGTTTGGTGCCGAAGACCTGGAAGAAAATGAAGTGATCGCCTCCATCCCGAAATTCCACAATTTTCTGGAGGTGTTCCAAGAAGTGTTGCTGAATCCTGCATTATTCCAACAGGTTTGGGAGCCTGAACTGGAAGTCGTTCAGCGGGGATACTCCCAGGTGTATGGGAAAGAATCACGAATTGTCCAAAACGATTCCTTAGGGTTGGTGGTGATAGAGACCCCGCAGCCCGTGCATTACTACGCCCTGTTCAGCCCTACTGCAGGGTATGACATTGTGGTGTCTTGCTACAGCGGAAACCGGTATGAAATAGAATGTAAGTACACTACCTGGGTAGACCTTGCCAGTCGACCAACGCTCCCAAGACCAGATTTACGGGCCTTGGCTAGCCAACTTACAGAGTTGGAGCAAACGGGGCTAAGCTGGGTAGCAGACGGCATCACTGATACCGGTCCTTTGCTTCGGCTCCAGAACGGGAAACTTAGTAAGGCTCAGCGGTACGGCAATCCGCAGGAAAGGGAGTTCTATGCCTCCTCCATTGAAAAGGGTAAATTCCTGGAAATTGTTACTTCATATTTGCAGAATGCATTTACAAATGTCACTCCTAAGAAACGGTGGACCTGGGCCGAGGTGAAAGCCTTTAACCTGAGAAATAATAAAATTTGATGTTTGGATTTGCAAAATGGCAAACTGTTTTTAACTTTATGGAAAGATAATATCAAATTTTGCCTCTTTCCGGAATCCCCCGCCCAGATAGTGGTGCATCTGCAGAAATGTCTGACGCTGCTATGATTCAAATTGCGTATACTCCTTTCTACCAAATGAAGGTAGACCGGAAGAGAAATAGAATTTTTATAAAAGTGGAGGGATGCTGGAACACCCCAGAGGAGGTTCCTTTCTATTTCCTTCACCTTGAAGAGGCCCTTGCTTGCCTAACCCCGGGCTTTTCCATCCTCACCGATATCCGGGGATTGGAAGAATATTCGCCGGCGGTGCGCCGGATGCACATTGAAGCCCAGAAGCTAACGGTAGCGGCCGGTATTTCCCAGTTGGCCGAAGTGCATCATTCCAACACCCCCGTGAACCAGTTGTCTATGTTCATAGCCGAGGAAAGTAAGATTCCCCTCAATATTTTTGATTCGCTGGAAGACGCCGAAGACTGGCTGGAAGGACTTCTGTAGCAGCAAGGGGAATCTTTCAGGAAAGGAAAGTATAACCCAAACGCTATATTCCCGTTTTGTAAGCAGGCGTAGTTCTGCTATAAATGAACTACAGAACAGACTTGCAATGCTATGAAAAAGATTCTTTGCCCGGTTGATTTTTCCAAGACCTCAAACAAAGCGGTGGAGTATGCCGCTCAGATAGCCCAGCATACCCGCTCCTCGCTCACGTTGCTACATGTTTTGCACCTGCCCATGATAGACACCACCGAATCGGCGTTGATGGCCAGCCAGGTGTTGGATGAGCAGCGTCGCGTTTCCTCTGATAAACTCCAATCTCTGTCGCATCACCTGCAGAGCATGCTGGCCGAAAGCGGTGGCGGGGCCGTTGACGTGGATACTAAAGTCCAGGAGGCGTTCCTGGCAGATGCGGTGGAGCGCCTGGTGCACGAAGAAGGCTACAATTTTATTGTGATGGGTACTACCGGCGGCGGCAATACCCTGGAGGAAATCCTGATTGGCAGCAACACCGAGAGCGTGATTTCGCAGGTGAAATGCCCTGTGTTGGCCATCCCGGGAAAAGCCCAGTTCCCCGACATCCACCGCATTGTGTACGCCTCAGATTACCAACCCGAAGACCTGAAAGCGCTGAGAAATGTAGTTGATCTGGCCATGGTGTTTCAGGCCGAAGTAGAAGTGGTGCACGTTACCCACAAAGCCGGTGCTGATGGTGGCCGTCACGCGCAAGAGTTCATCCAAATGCTTAGGAGCGAATTTCAGGGGTTAGATATCCGTTTTCAGGAAGTAGAACACCCCGAGAAAGACAAAGGCCTGAAAGATTACCTCAGCCGAACCAACAGCAACATGCTGGCTATCCTGAAAAAGCGCCGCAGCTTTTTCAAAAACCTTTTCGGGATGAGTCTCGCTGAGAAAATGACCTACCAAACCAAGCTGCCGCTGCTGGTGCTGCACGCAGACGCCGATTAAAATTTTATGGAAGCAACCACCACCTCCGGGGCTCCGGCTACCGGTTGGCTGAAGATCGCGGCCTTTGCCGCGATTTACATTATATGGGGCTCCACTTACCTGGCCATTGCCTTTGCCATTGAAACCCTGCCGCCTTTCCTGATGGCTGGTCTTCGGTTCTTGTTCGCCGGGGTGGTCTTGTTCAGCTGGGCCCGGCTTCGCGGAGCTGCAACCCCTTCATTAGAGCATTGGCGCAATACGGCAATCATAGGCGGCCTTCTGATTCTATTAGGAAACGGATCTGTGGTTTGGGCTGAGCAACGCGTGGCTTCCGGGATTGCGGCTCTATTGGTCACCACTGAACCATTGTGGGTGGTTGTATTGCAATGGCTGGGTAAATCAAAACAGGCACCCTCCAAAGGCGTTTTGTTAGGTCTCTTGCTTGGGGCTATCGGGATGGTGGTGTTGGTTAGTCCCTGGAAATTGGAGGGTGGGGTAGATGTGGCAGGTAGTGCGGTGGTGTTCCTTTCGGCGGGAGCGTGGGCCTGGGGTTCTCTTTTTTCCTCCCGAGCCACCTTGCCATCCTCGCCTATTCTTACCACCGGCATGCAGATGATGTGCGGCGGGGCCATGCTGGTGCTAACCGGTACCGTCTTTGGCGAGTGGCAAACCGCTGAGTGGGCTTCCGTTAGTTCCAGATCTTGGCTGGCCTTGGGGTATCTGGTGGTCTTTGGTTCCCTTATCGGTTTCTCGGCCTATAGTTGGCTTACAAGGGTGGCGCCTCCGTCACAAGTCTCCACGTATGCCTATGTGAACCCTGTCATTGCGGTTTTTCTTGGCTGGGCTTTTGCCCAAGAAGTAGTCACCGGCCAAACCCTTATTGCCACCGTTTTGCTGGTGGGAGCCGTGGTGCTGATTACCCTGAAATCCAGGCACTGAGAAGGCTGCATTATGACCCGAAGATTGGGCAAGATGCTTTAGGGCATTGCTCTCATTTTGAATGAGCGCAATGCTTCCTAAGTCATTAATTCGAAAGGAACCTGTTTTAAGCCCCATTTTCTTAAACTGCCGTCAAAACAGTCGCACCCTGACCCAATTTCATGAGGCAGAGTGCGGCAGGGAAATGAAATAAGCTATCTCGGTAGTCTGAAGCTCAATCCACCGCCGGTGAAAAGATCAGGAGCATGGGACGAAACTCCGGTACCCACTATGGCATCTACCTGCAGATTGGGGAGCAACAGGAACTGAATACTTCCGTCAATCTGGTTTTCGGCGTGGCTGTGGTTGGGTTTCTCCCCGAAGAACTCGGCGGCCACTGTCACTTTCTCGCTTAGCTTCCCGCACAGGGCCGCTGAGTACTGAAGTTTGTTTTCCATTTCCTCGTCTTCACGCTGGCGCTGAAAACCAGCATTGTACTGGAGCTTTACCTTCTCTGAAAGCCCATTTGTGAGCAGTAGCATCACTTCTGGGGCTACTTTATTAGGTTTAAAGGCATCGGCTTCCCAGGGAAGTTCCAACATAGCCAAAACCGAAACGGTGGGTAGGACGCCCTGGCTCTCCAGTACGTTCACCTTCGTTCCCACCCGCAGTGTACTCAGCCCTTTGTTTTCCCGGAACAGGTTTTCACTTATCTGGTTTGTTTCCTGGCGGTACGTGGCTTCCACCCTGAATTCAGCGGCTGGCAGGAGGCCAATCCGGAGCAAAGCCTGCGGATAAAGCCATTGTTTGTCTTCCAAGCTTTCGTGCTTCAGGCGCTGGTACTGGAAACCGGTTTCCAGTTGAAAGTACCCCCGAGGCACGACACTGGAGGCTTCTGTTTTGGTGGGTCGGTCAGTTTCAAACTCAAGTAGGGTTTCCTGCTGCGCGAAGGCTCGTAGGTGAAAGAAGGCAAAAAAGGAAAGTAGGAGTGTTTTTTTCATAGTTTTTGAAATCCGCTACGATTACGGAACCAAACTTCAGAAGTTGGCGCAAACCCTTTTTCCTTTGAAACAGGGTAGAAAATCAGAGTAGAAACCGTATTAATTCTGGCCTACTCAAAGCAACCACTAATGCAAGTAGCAGTACATAGCAGTGTCACCAACCTAACCCGCCATGCCCATACAACGAGACCGCCTGTACGCCGATGTTCAATTCTTAACCACCCTTTCCCCACCCCGCAGCATCAGTTACCCAGAGTCCCTGAAGAAGGCTGCTGCTTACATTGAGAAGGAGTTCTGCAAGTTAAGCGGACGGGTATCTAAGCAAGAGTTACACCAGGGATTTCAAAACCTGATCTTGTCTTACGGGCCCGAGGAGGGAGAAAGGGTGATTGTGGGTGCCCATTATGATGCCTGCGGAGATACCCCCGGGGCCGATGACAATGCCAGCGCGGTGGCGGGCCTGCTGGAACTGGCGCGTGCCCTCCACGAAGAGAAACCTGAGGTAAAACACCGCATTGACTTCGTTGCCTTCAACTTTGAAGAGCCGCCCTATTTTGCCACCGAAAAAATGGGCAGTGCGGTTCACGCCAAATCCATGAAAAAAAATAGGGTAGACGTGAAACTGATGATCTGCCTGGAGATGATCGGGTATTTCACAGACAAGCCAAACTCGCAGGAATTTCCGCATGAGTCATTGAAGAACCTGTACCCCAGCACCGGAAACTTTATTGTGGTGGTAGGCAAAATGGGGCAGGAACGGACCATTAATCGGGTGCAGCAGTTCATGAAAGAGCACTCTCGGGTAGACGTGCAGTCCATTGCGGCCCCGCCGGGTCTTCCGGGAGTTTCCCTTTCAGACCACCGCAACTACTGGGCAGAGGGGTACCAAGCCGTCATGATCAATGATACCTCTTTCCTCCGTAATCCGCATTACCACCAAAAATCAGATACCATTGACAAACTTGATTTCGTTCGCATGACCGAGGTGGTGAGAGGTGTTTATGCCGCTATGTTGAACTTTTAAATGGCAAAGGTTTTAGGTATATCTCCTTGATTTGCAAATTGATGTGGAAGAATAGGAAGGAAAACCCGGCAAAGCAACAAATTCCCTTTATTGCTTTTCATTTTCCCAAAGCAAATTTCTTCTACTAAGGTAGAGAAGAGGTTTAAGGTTCTTAAGATAAAGGGGGTAAACTAAATGCGCAATGAATTTTAGGAAAAACTTAGAAATTGGATTTGCAATATTTTACCAAAGTATTGTACTTTGCGCAATAAAAAATATTAATATCCCTCATTAAATATGAAAAAGAATAAAGTTTTTTTTCTGGCACTTGGTTTCTGCCTGGTGGCAGATCTTTCCTTTAGCCAGACAAAGCTAAAGCCCTTGGCTTTGTTGAAGCACGAGGAAAATCAGTTGTTCCAAAACGCCGTATTTTCCCCAGACGGCAGCCGGGTAGTGTCTGTTGGGAATCAGGGCATGTTGTACCTCTGGGATCCGTCCCAAACCTTTCCGGTAACTTTTAAACAAGTACACCAGGGCACTGCGCTTTCCTGCGCCTACTCGCAGGATGGAAAATACATTGTCACCGGTGGCGAGGAGAAATCCATCAAAGTTTTGCTTTCCAGGGATTTAAGTGAGGTGAAAACCCTTGCCGGATTACCAGCCAAAGTGCGGGAAGTTGCCATGACCGGTAACCGGTTAGTGGCCCTGCTGCAGAACAACGAAATCAGGATTTACAACACCGATACCTGGGAGCGGGTAGGGAAACCTCGGTATGCCGCCAGCAATTCTAAAATCATCTTCAGCAACAAAGGAGATCGGTTTTACGCCTGGTTTTCCAGCCGCATTTACGCCATTTCGGCGGCCGACGGAGAATTGATCCAGGTGTTCAATACCAATTATGCTACCCCCACTGACCTGGCCGTGAGTTCTGACGGACAGTTGCTGGCCGTAGGGTTCGGACAAGCAAATGAGATCCTGCGCATCTATGACGCCCATGATTTCAAACAGCTGAAGGCTGTGAAGAAAAACGGAGCCGGTGATTACGCCAACGGGCTGTCTTTCTTCCATAACAGTAACAAACTGCTGTACCTTTCCAATGCCGGCAACCCCAACCTCATGATCTATGATGTAGACAAAGGCACCAACACCTCGGTTTCGAAGGGAAGCGCAACGGCCCGTACCTCTATCTCCAAAGACGACTCAAAAGTGATCCTGGCTCCAAAATCCATCAACTCCATCCAATTAATGTCTATCATGTAAACAGGGTTTCGGGGCTGTTTTCCCTAAAACGGCCTTAAAACAGAAAAGCCTGTCTCTATTAGAGGCAGGCTTTTCTGTTTTAAGGCTAGGAGTTGATTAAGCGCTTGTATTTTCCAAACTAGCCATGTCTATCACGAAACGGTATTTCACATCGCCGGCCAGCATGCGGTCATAGGCGGTGTTGATCTGGTTGATGTTGATGACCTCGATGTCTGACAGGATGTTGTGCTCGGCGCAATAATCCAACATTTCCTGGGTCTCAGCGATGCCGCCAATCAAGGAACCCGCAATTCTCCGGCGCCCGAAGATAAGGGTGCCCGCGTGCAGTTCTGGTGCTTCCGGCGGAACTCCAAGCAGGATCATGGTTCCGTCGCGGCGCAGCAGACTGGCGTACATGTCCAAGCTCACCTTCGCAGAAACGGTGTTGATGATAAAGTCAAAGTAGCCCGTCACTTGTTTAAGGGCTTCCTGGTCTTTGGTCACCACAAACTTGTGGGCTCCCAGAGACTGGGCATCGGCTTCTTTGGAGGGGGAAGTGCTGAGCACGGTTACTTCAGCGCCCATGGAGGCGGCCAGTTTCACGGCCATGTGGCCTAATCCACCCAATCCAACTACTCCCACCCGGTGGCCTTGGCCTACGTTCCAGTGGCGGAGCGGCGAGTATGTAGTGATACCGGCGCACAGAAGGGGAGCCACCCGGGCCAGATCCTGGTCTTCTCTGATCTTCAGCACGAAGTTCTCTGAAACCACAATCAGGTTAGAGTAGCCGCCGTAAGTGGGTGTGTCTAAACCGGGCTCGGGGCTGTTGTAAGTTCCAATAAATCCTTTCTCGCAGTATTGCTCCAGCCCGTCTGAGCAGCTCGGGCAGCTCTGGCAGGAACCCACCATGCAGCCTACGCCCGCCATTTCGCCCACGGCAAACTTCTGCACGTGGTCGCCAACCTTCACAATTCGGCCCACAATCTCGTGACCGGGAACAACGGGATACAGGGCGCCGCCCCATTCGCCTTTGGCGGTATGCAGGTCTGAGTGGCAAACCCCGCAGAATTGGATCTCAATCAATACATCATGCGGACCCACTTCACGGCGTTCAAAGTTGAAAGGCGCTAACGGAGAGTTGGGGTCAAATGCGGCGTATCCTTTGGTTTCTATCATAGTTTTATAGTTGTACTGTGTGTATTAGGTGTTAACTAAAAGATACGGGAACGAGGCTTAAGAGATATGCTGCTTTTTTGCCTTGTTCCCCATCGTTCTTCAATACCTTGATCTTCAACTGCTGTTCTCAGGGAAACCACTCCTTTAAAAGGTAAGGATTTCTCCTGCTTTTAGCCTGATTTCCAGAAAACCGGCTTAAAGCGGAAGACTGGATATGTCTACATTTCCCCCGGATAAAAGCACGCCTACTTTCTGGCCGGCATACTCTTCCTTGTCCCGAAGCGAAGCCGCTAACGCTACTGCGCTGGAAGGCTCCACCACAATCTTCAGGCGCTCCCAGATAAGCTTCAAGGCCGCGATGATCTCCGTTTCCTCTACCCGTATGATCTTCTCTACGTGCTCCCGAATGATGGGGAAGTTAATATCGCCTAACTGCGTTCTAAGCCCGTCAGCCAGGGTGTTGGTGCTTTCGTTTGATTCTATCTGTCCGCTTAAAAGGGACCGGTAGGCGTCATCTGCCTCAAAAGGCTCACCGCCGATTACCTTGCAGTTCCTCCCGAAGAAATGCGCCGCCAAAGCTGTGCCGCCAATCAGGCCGCCGCCGCCTACAGGGGAAAAAATGTAGTTCAGGTCAGGTTGGTCTTCCAGGAGTTCCATGGCGGCAGTGCCCTGGCCTAGAATCACCTCACGGTCATTGGAAGGGTGGATGAAGTAGGCACCGGTTTCTTTTTCTACCCGGGCTGCCACTTCCTCGCGGGCAATAGGGTTGGAGGCGCATTCGATGATTTCTCCGCCGTAGCCGCGAACGGCATCTTTTTTCACCTGCGGCGCGTTTTCGGGCATCACAATGTAAGCTTTGACCCCGATGTTCTGCGCCGCCAAGGCCAGTGCCTGCGCAAAGTTGCCGGAAGAATGCGTCACCACGCCCCGGTCTTTCTGCTCCTGAGAAAGTTGGAGCACGGCGTTCATAGCGCCCCGCATCTTGAAAGCACCCATTCGTTGGAAGTTCTCACACTTAAAGTACAGATCCGCCCCGGCTATCTCGTTAAGCAAGCGTGAGGTAAGCACGGGAGTTCTGTGGATGAAAGGCGTGATTCTGGCCTGGGTAGCCAGCAGGTCTTCTTTTTGCATAAGGTAAGGAATGAAGAAGCAAGGATATGAAATCTGACTCAAGGTACAAAAGAAGCCAATACTTGGGGACAGGAGAGAATTGAAAACAAAATAGGGAGCACCTTTCTGTGGGAGTTCGTCAGAAATGAAAAAAGAAACGCCACCCCAGAGAGGTGGCGTTTCAGGCTTGTTTTCAAAAAACGGATGTAAAACGTAAATTAATAAGGGTTAGCAGGATGCGACACTTGCTTTGCTTGCTCTATGCCTTCCTGTGGAGAGATAGCGCCGCTCGGCCCTTTGTCTTCCTGTGATTTGGTGGTTTTGGCAAGACCTTCGGCCACTCTGCGGCCATAGTCAGGATCTGCTAAGGTAAAGTGCTCAATCATCTTGTCCTGAATGCGCTTATCGGCGGTAGCCAGGGTGTTCACCAGGTTGGTGATGAGGTCATCGCGCTCCCAGTCCTCAAAGTTGCGGTAAGTTTCACCGGCTTGCTTGAAGTCGTTGGTACGGTCAATTTTCTGGCGCACCAGGTTGGCTTCGTAGCGAGGTTGATAGTCTTTGCCGGCTTTGGGGGCTTCTTTGATGTTGCCCAGGGTGGAAGGCTCGTAGTTCACGTGCGGGTTCTGACCTTCGCCGAAATCGGTGTGGAAAGACATTTGGCCGCCTCTCTGGTTGGTAGCTACCTTGGCTCTTGGCGCGTTGATAGGCAACTGCAGGTAGTTTGGTCCTACGCGGTAGCGTTGCGTATCTGAGTAAGAGAAGGTACGGCCCTGCAGCATTTTATCATCTGAGAACTCCAGTCCGTCTACCAAAACGCCGGTCCCGAAGGCCGCTTGCTCTACCTCGTTGAAGTAGTCTACGGGGTTGCGGTTCAGGGTCATCTTGCCAACTGGCAGGAAAGGGAATTGGTCAATTGGCCACAGCTTGGTGTCATCCAGCGGATCGAAGTCCAGTTCTGGGTGCTCATCGTCGCTCATGATCTGCACGCAAAGCTCCCATTCAGGGAAATTTCCTTCTTTGATGGCTTCGAACAGATCCTGGGTGGCGTGGTTGAAGTTTTTGCCCTGAATTTCCTGGGCCTCGGCTTGCGTTAGGTTCCGGATGCCTTGCAGCGGCTCCCAGTGATATTTCACCAGCACGGCCTCTCCATCAGCGTTCACCCATTTGTAGGTGTTCACGCCTGAGCCCTGCATCTGCCGGTAGTTGGCCGGAATACCCCAGGGCGAGAACAGGAACGTAGCCATGTGGGTAGACTCCGGGGTGTTGGCGATAAAGTCAAAAATACGCTCTCCGCTCTGGATGTTGGTCACCGGATCTGGTTTTTGCGAGTGAATCAGATCTGGGAATTTCATGGCATCCCGGATGAAAAAGATCTTGAGGTTGTTGCCCACTAAATCCCAGTTTCCGTCTTCGGTGTAGAATTTTACGGCGAATCCGCGGGGGTCACGCAGGGTCTCAGGCGAGTGTCCGCCGTGGCCTACTGTGGAGAAACGCACGAATACATCGGTTTTCTTTCCTTTCTCCTGGAACAGCTTGGCGCGGGTGTACTTGGCAATGGGCTCACCGCCTACGGTGCCGTAAGCTTCGAATACGCCGTGGGCTCCGGCTCCCCGAGCGTGTACTACGCGCTCTGGAATCCGCTCACGGTCAAAGTGGCTGATTTTCTCAATGAAGTGGTAGTTCTCTAATGTGGCCGGTCCTCGGCTGCCAATCGTTCGGAGGTTTTGGTTATCCGTAACGGGATGACCCTGGCGGGTGGTGAGGTTTTGCTTCCCTTGGCCATTGCTCCCGGATTGACCGTTTGTTTTATTCTGATCTTTTTCCATAGATAACTGGGGATTAGGATGATATATATAGTAACGAACCCCTTCCAAGGAAGTTATGACCTTGAAAGTCTCTTGCCTTTATACTGGAGATGAAAACTACTGTTTTAAGCGCTTTCCGCTCCGGTATGTAGTTCTAAAGGTGAAAGTTTAGCCTTTATTAATCAAATTGATAATAGCTATTTAATTATAGATAAGCCCTATAATTACTCCTGAGTCTTGTAAATGGGAGTAAAAGCACTGTTAGAAACGAAGCGGAAGAAAGAAACTTAAATGTTCTTAGAAGCTAACCAATGCACGAAAGACAAAAATCAAGAAGCCTTTAAGCCAATCAGTTGAAAAAGCAGTGCCCCGTTTAGAGCCCATTTTCATAAAATGGGCTCTAAACGGGGCACTGGCTAAGTATGGGTATGGAAAGTAACTGCCTACTCCAAAATCTTCATTTCAGAGCCCGACACCTCCAATGACTCTTCCTGCATCTGCGGCATAAGTTCCAGGAGTTCATCAAAGGTGGAGAGCAGGCTTTGGTAACTGTCGGCTTCCAGGGCTTCTTCGCACCGTTTCAGGAAAACCTCTTTCGGTTTTAAGTCGGCTAAGTCCTGGTCGGGCTGAACCTGTTGGTCCAGGGTTTGGGAGGCAATGGTACGCAAAGGGCGGTGGATGAGTAACTGCACCTGCGGCTGCAACGCAAACGCTTCCTGTAACCGATGGGTATGGTCATACAGGTTGTGCTCGTACTGGAGTTGGACTTCGGCCCAGGCGGGGTACCCACGGTCTGCATTGTCAAAGGCGATGATCTTGGGGAATATTTCCTCAATGGTGCCTTTGAACCGAACCAACTTGCGCCAGCAGGGGATCTCCACTTCCTGGATGTTGCTCAGTTTTCCGGCCTCGAAATCAAGGATGACCACCTGCTTGCGGTCTGCAATTTCTGAGAAGCTCAAGGGAATAGGGGAGCCGCTGTACCGGATGTGCGGCATTTTATGAACTACCTGCGGCCGGTGCAGGTGACCCAGGGCTACATAGTCAAACTCTGCCGGAAACTGGTCGCCGCAGATCTGGCCCAAATTACCCACGTGAATTTCTTTCTCGTTGTCAGAGGCGCTTCCGCCCGCGGCAAACAAATGGCCCGTTGCCAATACGGGGATGCCTTGTTCTTTGTATTCCTGAATCAATGGCACCAATTGCTGGTAATGATCGCAGATGCCTTGTTTGAGCCGGGCCTCACGCACTTCGCCCGTTTCACCGGGTACTGAAAGGCGCACATCTTTGTCGCGGAGGAACGGCACGGCACATACTACAGCCTTTGGGGTATTATCCTCATGGGTAAGGACGATGACCTGGTCCTGAGGATTAGCGGGGGCGCCACCAATCACGTGCACGTTGAAATGGCGCAGCAACTCGGCAGGGGCGTTGAGCGTGGAGACAGAATCATGGTTGCCCCCAATGATCACCAGTTCGCGGCAACAGGTTTCCTTGACCTCGCGCAGGAAATCATAATACAACTTAAACGCCGTGTTAGAAGGGAACCCGGTGTCAAAGACATCGCCGGCGATCAGCAGCAGGTCTATTTTCTGGTCACAGAGGAGCTGGCAGAGCCAGGATAAAAAAGCGCGGTGTTCTTCGGTACGTTCCTGGTTGGCTAAGCGCTGCCCCAGGTGCCAATCTGCTGTATGTAAAACTCTCATCGTGCCGCGTGTCTGTTCATCCCTTGGTGGATCTATCAGACGAAGATACAAAAAGCCGTTCGTTTCCCTAAAACTTGGGCAAAAGGAAATTGCTTTGGTTCTACTATTAAGAATATTTAATATCAGGATTATTAAATATATTGAAGCTGATAAAACTCTCCTAAACCATGGGCCTTGGCAAACCTCTGCGACTGCTTTTTTGCGGAATGCTTTCCTTGTTTTCAAGCCAAAGGAGTTGGGGACAGGAGGTGGCTGAAAGGAAGAACTTCGTTCAGGTAGGATACGGAGCCCTCTCGGTTCAGGAATTAGCCACCAGGTTAGGAAATTCGTTCACCTTTTTCTTCCCGATCAAGCACAGGGTCCACAGCGTGGTAGGTCCGGTCCAGGTGAGTTATTTCAGGACGTTGAGCAAAAGATGGAGCCTTGGGGCGGTAGCTTCCTATACCTATATCTTTTCTGTTACCGAGGAGATAAACCAAACGCCTGCAGGAACGACACAAACGACCAGGATAGGCGAAGATCGGCCCAGGTTCTACACCTTCATGCCCTCCGTTCAATATAACTGGATCAATGCTGATTTCATAAAAGTGTATTCTGGGTTATCTATGGGGTTATTAGCGGCCCAGCGAGATAGGAGACCTGAGCAGAACTATGAAGACCAACCGCGTTGGCTAACCGTTCCTTTCGGGCATTTGACTTTATATGGCGTGCGGTTGGGAAAGAGGGTAGGAGGCTACGTGGAAGGAGGTTTCGGAACGCACGGCCTTGTTACGGGTGGGGGTTTTATTTCTTTCTGATAATAAAACCAGTACTTTCAGAAACTGCACTATTTGTAGTAGGGCAGAGGAGGTGCTTCGTTTTGGGTGTACTTTAGGGAAACGGGGCTTAAAACGGCAGTGGCTCCTTAAGAAGAGAGATTCAATCTAAAACCAGCCTAAAAAACGGGGCTCGCATGGCTTCTTGCGAAAAGTACTTATATTAGCCCCTTCAAGCCTTTTACAAAACGAACTACAAACAAACTATTCCCTAATTTTTACGCATTTTATGGCAAACCAACTTTTCGCTAGGAAGTCAATAGACAAGCTTAGCGCAGACGCCTTTAGTGAAGGGGCGCACAACCTGAAACGAACCTTAGGGCCTGTCAATCTGGTGGCTTTGGGGGTCGGGGCCATCATTGGTACCGGTATCTTCGTGTTGACGGGGAGTGCGGCTGCTCAGTACACGGGCCCAGCAATTGTGCTGGCTTTTATCCTGGCGGGCTTAGGTTGCGCATTCGCGGGTCTTTGCTACGCTGAATTCGCTTCTATGATTCCTATCGCGGGATCTGCTTATACCTACGGCTACGCCACGTTGGGCGAGTTTGTGGCCTGGATTATCGGCTGGGACTTAATTCTGGAATACCTCTTCGGGGCGGCTACGGTGGCTGTGGGCTGGTCTGGCTACGTGGTTTCTTTCCTTCGTGACCTGGGCGTAAACATTCCGCCGGAGTGGAGCAACGCTTCTGGTGTGGAATTGATCCAATTACCGGGCACCAGTTCCTGGGTACGCGTGACGGAGCAATTAAGTGCTTCTCTGGCGGCAGAAGGCGTAGATATTGCCACGTTACCACATGCTATCGGTATCTTCAACTTGGTGGCTGCGGTGGCTATTGCCTTGGTAACCATCTTGTTAGTGCGCGGGATGAGTGAGTCTGCCAAGTTCAACAACATTGCCGTTATCATTAAAGTAGGCGTTGTTATCCTGTTTATTTTGGCGGGTGCCAACTACCTGTTCGGTCACAGGGCCGAAGCTGCTGAAAACTGGACTCCTTTCCTGCCTGAGAACAAGGGCGGTTTTGGTGAGTACGGCTGGAGCGGGGTAATCAGAGCTGCCGGGGTAATCTTCTTTGCCTACATCGGGTTTGATGCCGTTTCTACTACTGCGCAGGAGGCGAAAAACCCTCAAAAAGACATGCCTATTGGTATCTTAGGTTCTTTGGTGATCTGTACCATTCTGTACATTATGGTGTCTGGAATCCTGACCGCTATGGTGCATTATAGCCAATTGAACGTGGCGGAGCCTATTGCCATCGGGATTGAAAAAACCGGTTATACTTTCCTGCGTGACCTGATCAAAATCGGGGCTATTGCCGGTCTTTCTTCAGTGATGCTGGTGATGTTGATGTCGCAACCGCGTATCTTCTACACCATGGCAAATGACGGTTTGTTACCTCCTATTTTCGGTAAACTGCACCCTAAATTCAGAACGCCGCACGTAAGTACTATCTTAACCGGTGCTATCTGTGCCGTAGTAGCCGGTGCTTTCTCTGTGGATGAACTGGGTCACTTGGTATCCATCGGAACGTTGTTGGCTTTCGTGATTGTGTGTGCCGGCGTTTGGTACCTGCGCGTGAAAGAGCCAAACCGTCCTCGTCCTTTCAAAACTCCTTTGGTGCCGTTGGTTCCAATCTTGGGGATTCTAGTATGCCTTGGTATGATGGCCGGTCTTCCTGCCGAGACCTGGTACCGGTTGTTAGGCTGGATGGCCATTGGTATTCTTATCTACTTTACTTACGGAAAGAAACACAGCGTTATCCGGAAGGAAAATAACCTGTAATCATCCCTTTTCTTATTAGAACCATAGCCCGGTCAATGTACTTGACCGGGCTTTTTCTTTATCAATAGTAAGCCGTTTGAAGCCTGTTTTTATGAAACTGGCAGCAAAGCAGACAATCTTCAAGCGACCCTTTTTTTAGCTTGATTTTTTATCTATTTTTCCTTTTTGCATTCCAACCTATCCCACAAACAAACCTTTATTTAAGCTCTCATGAAAAAAGTATTTCTCTCCGTGCTGGTGGTAGCGGCCATGTCGCTGCAGAGTCGGGCACAGGAGACTTTCCCGCGCAATGGGGTGTACGATGAACGCTCCGGCCTGCGGGCCTTCACCAATGCCACCATCTTCGTGGACTACCAGACCAAAGTGGAGAACGCCACGCTGGTGATCAAAGACGGCAAAGTTGTGGCCGTTGGCACCAAGGTAGCCGTGCCACAGGGCGCCATTGTCACAGACCTGAAAGGCAAGACGGTGTACCCCGGTTTTGTGGACCCATTTACCAGCTACGGAGTTCCCACGCCGCCAGCCCGCCAGTTCAGCTTCAATAGCCCGCCACAGGCAGATACCAAGAAAGAAGGAGCCTTCAACTGGAACCAGGCGATCCGGCCCGAAACCAATTCCGTTGAGCTGTTCAAGGTAGACGCCAAAGCGGCTGAGGAATTACGCAGATTGGGTTTTGGGGCCGTTTTAACCATTCATCAAGATGGCATCTCCCGCGGAACCGCTTCTCTAGTTTCCTTGGCGAACAAACGCGAAAACCAGGTGATTTTGCTGGACAAAGCCGCTGGCGCACTTTCCCTAGACAAAGGTTCCTCTACCCAAGAATACCCTAATTCTATTATGGGTTCCATCGCGTTGCTGCGCCAAACCTACCTTGATGCCCAGTGGAATGCCAAAAACCAGGACAAAGAGCAGAATATCTCCCTCAAAGCCTTCAACGAAGCCAACCGTTTGCCCCAGATCTTTGAGGTAAGCAACAAACTAAATGCCGTGCGCGCCGATAAAGTCGGCGATGAATTCGGGCACCAGTACATCTTTAAAGGACAGGGCGATGAGTACCAGATGCTGCCCCAGATCAAAGGAACGAATGCCGCTTACATCCTGAACGTGAATTTCCCGGATGCCTATAACGTGGAAGATCCGTATGATGCCCGCCGCGTAGGAATTGAGGAAATGAAGCACTGGGAAATGGCCCCGGCCAATCCGGCCATGTTGGTGAAAGAGGGCGTGACCATCGCGTTCACTTCCGCCGATCTGCGTGACAAAAGCAAGTTCCTGCCAAATGTGCGCAAAGCCACCCAGTACGGTTTGTCTGAGCAGGAAGCCCTGAAAGCCCTGACCTATACGCCCGCCAAACTCCTGAAAGCCGAGAAATACGTGGGTACCCTGCGCGAAGGCATGCAAGCCAACTTTGTGGTAGCATCCGGAAATCTGTTTGATCCCACCACGCTGCTGCTGGAAAACTGGGTGCAGGGCCAAGGCTACAAAATCACCGAAACACCTGCTGATTTCCGTGGTGTGTACACCTTGAAAGTAGGAACACAGCCAGAGCGCCGCATGCTCATCAGCGGTACCCCAGAGAAGCCCGAACTGAAAGTGGTAGCCCAAGATACCCTTAAAGGCATGCTTTCTTTGAGCGGAGAGCTGCTCACCATGACATTTGCCCCCACTAAAAACGGGAAAGAAAGCATCCGCCTGACGGGCTGGTATACCGGTAAAGGTTTTCAGGGCGAAGGCCAATTGCCAGATGCCCAATCCGTGAAATGGACGGCGCTTCTCTCTGAAGCTGCCACACAGCAAGCCAAACGTGATACTGCCCGTTCCCGCTCCAATGAAGCTTTGAACTTGGGTAAACTGACTTTTCCGTTTGCGGCCTTCGGCAGAACCGAATTGCCTAAATCCGAAACCGTGCTCATCAAAAACGCCACTGTCTGGACCAATGAGAAAGAAGGCAAGCTGGAGAACGCCGATGTGTTGCTGAAAAACGGCAAGATCGCGCAGGTAGGCAAAAACCTTTCTGCCAATGGCGCCAAAGTAATTGATGGAACCGGCAAGCACGTAACCCCGGGTATCATTGACGAACACTCGCACATCGCCTTGGATGGTGTGAATGAAGGAACCCAGGCCGTAACTTCGGAGGTCCGCATGGCCGATGTGGTAAACCACGAGCAGGTAAACATCTACCGCCAGTTGGCCGGTGGGGTGACTACTTCCCAGTTGCTGCACGGCTCTGCGAACCCCATCGGGGGACAATCAGCGATCATCAAACTGCGTTGGGGTCAGGCTCCGGAGAAACTTCTTTTCGAGGGTGCTGATCCATTCATCAAGTTCGCGTTGGGTGAAAACGTAAAACAATCGAACCGCTCTCCGCAGTATAATGTGCGTTTTCCGCAAACTCGTATGGGAGTGGAGCAGGTGATGGTAGATGCCTTCCAGCGTGCCAAGGAATACCAGAAAGCCTGGGCTGGCTACAACAAACTATCCAAGTCGCAGAAAGCCAAAACCGCCGCGCCGCGCCGTGACCTGGAACTGGAGGCTTTGTCTGAGATACTGAAAGATGAGCGCTTTATCACCTGCCACTCCTACGTGCAGTCTGAGATCAACATGCTCATGAAAGTGGCCGACCAGATGGGTTTCCGGGTGAATACCTTCACCCACATCCTGGAGGGCTATAAAGTAGCCGATAAGATGAAGGCCCGTAACATTGGTGCCTCTACCTTCTCTGACTGGTGGGCTTATAAAATGGAGGTGAAAGACGCTATTCCGTACAACGCGGCCATCATGCACAATGTGGGCGTGACCACCGCCATCAACTCAGACGATGCCGAGATGGCCCGTCGCCTAAATCAGGAAGCCGCTAAAACCATGAAGTACGGCGGAGTTTCTGAGGAAGACGCCCTGAAAATGGTAACCCTGAACCCCGCCAAACTGCTGCACCTGGAGGACAAAGTAGGTAGCCTGAAAGCCGGCAAAGATGCCGACGTGGTGATCTGGAACGAGCACCCTTTGTCAATCTATGCCCGCCCGGAGAAAACCTTCGTAGATGGTATTGCTTACTTTGATGTGGAGCAGGACAAGCAGTTGCAGGATGAGCAGGAGAAGGAGCGTCTGCGCCTGATCAATAAGATGCTGGCGGCCAAAGCCCGTGGGGAGAAAACCCAAACTGCGGCTCCGTCGCGCCGTGGAGGTGCCCAGGTGCTGCACTGCGAAGACCTTGACAACGGAGCCGAAGAGACGTATCTGGAATCTGAATACAGTCAAAAATAAGGAGGCTATCTATGTTATTTGAAATGAAATCTGTGGTAACCTTTACCTCTAAAAACATGCAACATCGTTTATTGCTCGCTGCGGCCTTGTTCGTGAGCACCACCGCAGCCTGGGCCCAGGTTCCGGTGCCGGCTGCCAAACAAACCAAAGCAACTTTGCTGACCGGAGCCACCCTGCACGTGGGCAACGGACAGGTAGTGGAAAAAGCGGCCGTCGCGTTCAATGATGGAAAAATCACCTATGCAGGCCCTGCCTCGGGTTTTAACGCCGGAGGTACTTCATATGAGACCGTTAACGTGAGCGGCAAGCATATTTATCCGGGCATGATCTTACCTAACACCCAGATGGGTCTGAATGAGATTGAATCGGTGAGGGCGACGCTTGACCAACAGGAGGTAGGGATGTTCAATCCTAATGTCCGCTCGGTGGTGGCCTATAACACTGATTCAGACATCACACCCACCCTGCGTTCTAACGGAGTGCTGATGGCGCAGGTGACTCCCGTAGGCGGAATGATCTCTGGCTCTTCATCGGTGGTACAACTGGATGCCTGGAATTGGGAAGATGCCCTGGTGAAAGCCGATGGCGCCGTTCACCTTCGCTGGCCAGCCATGGTGCAGCAAACCGCAGACAACTCACCGCAGGTACAGCAACGCCGTCAGGCCCGGCAAACCGGATTACAGGAGTTAGAATCTCTGCTAGCTGAGGCCAAAGTCTACAAAAATCAGAAAAACGACCGCGAAAATCTGAAGCTTAACGCTTTGGTAGGCTTGTTTGATGGTTCCAAAAAACTCTTCATCCACGCTGATTATGGCAAAGAGATTGTAGAAGCCGTACGTTTCGTGCAGAAATCAGGCGTAAAGGACATCGTGATTGTGGGGGGCGGTGATGCTTTGGTAGTGTCAGATTTCCTGAAGGAAAACAACATTCCCGTCGTCTATTCAGGGGTGCATGCCTTGCCTTCCAGAGCCGGTGATGATGTGTATCTGCCTTACAAAATGCCTGGCCTTCTGCAGAAAGCCGGCGTTCTCTTCTGCCTTGACTATGACGCCAGCCTGCATGGTTCCCGTAACCTTCCGTTCATTGCCGGCACAGCCGTAGCTTTTGGGTTGTCTAAAGAGGAAGCCTTGTCATCGGTGACGCTAAATGCCGCCAAGATTATGGGAGTTGATAAACAGGTAGGTTCTGTGGAGGTAGGCAAAGATGCCAGCATTGTGGTTTCTGAGGGCGATATCCTGGACATGCGCACCAACAAAATCAGCCATGCCTTCATTCAAGGACGCAAACTGAACCTAACCGATAAACAGCAGTACCTGTATGAGAAATTCAACGGCAAGTACGAGCAAGGAAGCAAAGGAGATATAGGAAAATAGATTCTGTATCCTTCCATTTTGCAGAAGAGCCATCCTCTCCAGGGTGGCTCTTCTGTTTTAAAGCCGTTTTCCCTAAAACAGCTTCAAAACAGGTCTCGATCGGGAGTAAAGTTGAAAAGTCTAATTTCTCGTATTTCTTTTCTGTTATGCTTCTTTTATAGAACAATTAGTAGGCTAAATATCTATTATCCTTTGGTTTGTGTTCCTGAATTGAAAATATCTAAATGCCGTGTATATTTGTAATTACCCTCCCCTTTTAAGTAAGATGAGAGTTTTAATGAGTTAAATCCATTTTCCAAAATGGGTTTATCGCTTTGGATGCTTTACAATGAATGATACGTTTAAGATTGCCACGGGGAAGGAGTTGCCGGAACCCACTATCACTTCTCAGGTTAACTTTGAACTGATGTATGCCTTGGCTGAGTATAGCCATGAGCCTATGTTACTCGTTCAGGCAAACGGAGTCATTTTATTTGTGAACCAAGCTCTTTGCCAACTGGTAAACCAATCCAAAGAATATTTGCTTAAAACGGGAAGAAAGGGGTTGATGGATCCTTCGGATGCTCGCTGGGAAGCGGGTTTAAAAGCCAGGGCTGAACAAGGCTATTATAAAGGTGAAGTAAACCTGCTACACCAATCAGGGAGGCAAATTCCGGTGGAGTTAAGTTCCCGAACCTTTACCACCTCAGATGGTTCCTCTTATATAAGTGTGCATGTTCGGGACCTTAGGTCTCAAAAAGAAGCCCAGCAACAACTTGGACAACACCAACAGAAGCTGCAGAACACGGTTCGGGAGTTAGAGTTAGTGTTAGACTCCTCGGCTGACCTTATCTGTACCTTCTCGCTGGATGGGTACCTCCTCCATGTCAATCAGGCCTGTAACTCTATTTTAGGCTATACGCCCGAAGAAATGATGGGCAGACACTGCCGTGAGTTCATTCATCCAGATGATTTAGCCAAAACCGCAGGAGATGCAGCTGAGGTACAAAAACACAATTCTACTCTCAATTTCAAAAATCGGTATCTCCACAAAGATGGTTCTATAGTTTACTTTTCCTGGTCATCGTCTCTTATTAAAGAGGAAAGCAAAGTCTATTGCATTGCCCGCGACATTACCAAAGAGGTCTCAGTAGAGGCAAAAGGCCGCGAAAACGAGTATCGCTTGCAGGCCTTACTTCAGGAAGGGCAAGACATGGTCTGCATTCTGGATAAGGAGGGTGTTTATACGTTTGTGAGTGGTAGCGTCAGGCACGTCTTGGGTTTTGAGCCTGAAGAATTGTTGGAGCTGAATGCCTTTGGTTTAATCCATCCCGAGGATGTTCCTACGGTTCTAAGAGAATTTCAACTGGTCATGGAAGGAAAGGAGACCATTACCAAACCTTTCCGGTTTAAGTCTTCTGATGGAAAATGGCGGTGGGTGGAGACCAAAGGCGTGAACTGCTTTCATCATCCGGCCATCAAAGGGATCATCATCAATTCCCGGGATGTTACAGATCGGCTGGAAGCCCAACTCCAATTGGAGCGAAGCGAAAAGATGTACAAGGCCCTTTTTGAGAACAATCCAGACGGTGTTTACTCCCTTAATAAAGAAGGGTATTTTACATCGGTGAATGCTGCCACGATTGATTGTAGCGGGTATTCAGAAGAGGAACTGCTTAAAATGAATTTTGTGCAGATCCTTCACCCAGACTGGGTGAAGGAAGCAGTAGCTGACTATGCAAATACATTGATTGGGGAGTCTAGTACTTCTGAAACGGTGATTGTAACGGCCCAAGGTGAAGAACTGAACCTGGCTATCACGAAAGTGCCCATCATTGTAGGTGGTGAGTTAATAGGTATACACGGAATTGCCAAGGATATTACCGCCTCCAAGCAGCAACAGAGACTTCTAAAGAATACCGCCAACAGGCTCAATAACATTCTTGAAAGTATAAAGGATGCTTTCTTCACCTTAGATAAGGAGTGGCGCTTTACGTACGTGAACCACAGATTTGAGAAATCTTTGGGGGTAAAAAGCGAAGAACTCTATGGAAAGGATATTCGGGAAGTTTATCCGCCCGAGAATTTCCAGAAGTTTTACACGAAGTTCAAGAAAGCCTTCGCTTTACAGCATCCCGTTCATTTTGAGGATTTCTCCAGTCACCTTAATAAATGGTTAGATGTAAGTGCTTACCCCTCCGAGGAAGGGCTTTCGGTTTTCATCAAAGGCATCAATGCCCGGAAGAAGGTGGAGGCGGAGCTTAAGAAGCTTTCCCTGGTGGCAAGTAAAACCGTGAACTCCGTTTACATCACCGATGAAGAAGCCCGGGTAGAATGGGTGAACGATGGTTTCACCCGATTAACCGGGTACACTTTGGAAGAGGTAATTGGCCGCAAGCCCGGCGATCTGCTTGCCGGCCCAGACACCAATCAGGAGAAAGTATCGGTTATTCGGCAGAAGCTGAATTATGACAAGCCCTTTGTGCAGGAGGTGCAGAACCGAAGCAAAGGAGGGGAGGTGTATTGGTCTAAACTGGATGTAACTCCTATTATAGATGAACTCACCGGCGGTAAGAAGAAATTCATCGTGATTGAAACTGACATTACCGAGCAGAAGAAAGCAGAGGAGGAGCGGGCTAAACTAACCGAAGAACTCCTTCGGCGCAACCGCCACTTAGAGCAGTTTACCTACATTGTTTCTCATAACCTGCGATCTCCCGTAGCCAACATCCTTGGATTGACTTCCTTGTTAGATACCTCAGAAAACCACAGTTTTCAGGAAGGGATTACAGCCCGTCTTCGTCAAACTGCCCAAAATCTGGATTATATCATCCGGGATCTGAATGAGATGTTAAGCCTGCAGGCAGAGGTACTGGAAGAGCGGGAAAGAATCTACCTTCCCGAAGTAGTTGAGCAAGCCCTGCAGGTTCTTCCGGTAGACAGCTTTGAAGAAATAAAGATTGAGTTAAACGGGGTAGGGGAGATTGGAGCCATCAGAAGTTATGTGAGCAGTATCATAAGTAATCTGTTGACCAATGCGGTTAAGTATAAATCTCCCAATCGCCCCCTTTGTCTTTCTATTACAGCAGAGCACCTTGAGAACAATGGAATGGTTTGCTTGAGTGTATCAGATAACGGTTTAGGCATCAATTTAGAAAAAGAGGGCAAAAACCTGTTCGGGCTCTACAAGCGCTTCCACTTCCATGTCTCAGGCAGAGGGTTGGGCTTATACTTGGTGAAAACCCAAGCCGAAGCACTTGGAGGGTATGTTACCGTAGAAAGCAAACCCAATTTTGGATCCACCTTTAGGGTTTGGATAAAGGATTACAAATGAAAAAGCATTTGTTAAGAACAATTATCTATATAATTGAGGAGAGGGAGGCAAAGCGCCAAGGCGTTGCCTCTTCCTTTTACCAGTCCTGAGGTGGTTGAGACCTGCCTGTGTTTCAGGCGCGTTTTGGGGGAAAGCCCCTCAAGGCGGAACCCAAGAAAAATCCTCCCATGCCGGAACTTCAACTGCCTTCCCGTGGTTACCGCTCAGTGTCCGGCAGGGACGCCCCTGAAAGTGGAGCCCTCAA
>NZ_RJJD01000001.1 GCF_003721515.1 Rufibacter latericius | reverse complement strand
AGGGCCTTATTGTATAATGAATCTTGTTCCTTCCTTTCTTCTCTTTTATACAAGTTAATTAGTTTTTGCAAACATAGGATTGTGTAAAAGTCATGCTACGGCCGACGGCCTTTGCCGTCGTTTACACAAGTACGTTGGCGGTATCTTTAATCATTTCAATACCTTCAGATTTATTTAGAAATTGAAAAGCAAAGTAAACTGGAAGGGCCTTTTCTACGGAATCGCCTATGGCCTTGCGTCAAGGGCGGTATTCGCCTTGGAGGACTTCAGGTACCCCTGGGACGGAGGGGAACCATTGTTTCAGACCTACGGGCTTATGACCATGTCTTTCATTTTCCTGGTGCCCTTCGTGATTGGGTTGATTACCGCCTACCACCAGGACACCGTCACCAGCTCAAGGAAGATCGCGGCGGTAACGATGCCATTCTATGCGGTAGTCGGCTTGGTTGGAATCTCCGTCCTTTCGGAGAAGGAGGGTATTATCTGCGCCTTGATGGCTTTGCCCGTCTTTCTGTTCATGGCGCTCCTTGGCGGGCTTATAGGGGTTCATTTCTTCGAGAGGAACCGAAGCAAGGCACATGTCTCCCTGTGGCTTATCCTGCCTTTTGCGCTGGCTCCCTTGGAGAACCATTTTGGTCAGACCGAAAGGATATTCACCGAACACACCACCATCGTCATCAATGCGGGGGAGCAGGCAGTGTGGGATAACATCACACGGGTAAGCAGAATCTCAGAGACCGAGAACAACGGCTCCCTCTTCCAGTTCATGGGTTTCCCACGGCCGATCGAGGCGGAGCTGGACACGGTTGCCGTGGGTGGGATAAGGAAGGCCATCTTCGCCAGGGGACTGTTCTTCACCGAAAGGGTGACCCAGGTGGAGGTTCAACGGATTTTGGCCTTCAGTATCGAGGCAGACCCGAATTCCATCCCACCCAAGGCATTGGACGAGCACGTTCTAGTAGGAGGGAAGTATTTCGATGTTCTGGAAGGCAGGTATGAGATTGAGAAGATGAACCCTGACCAGATTGTCCTTCATCTATCTTCGCAGTTCAGGCTTTCTACCAGGTTCAACTTTTACAGCGGTCTTTGGAGTAAGCTGATCATGCGGGATCTCCAGGAGAATATCCTGGAGATAATCAAACAAAGAAGTGAAACCTATCAAATAAAAGCAGCCAATAAGGTGTAAAAGCAGCCTCGGCACACGGCCTTGCACGCCTCATGCCCCAAACATTATCCTTCAGCCTTAACATTACCAATAAACCCAACCTTAAACCCAAAACCTATGAATCTTCCACAGCAACTTGCCAGGCACTTAAGAGAAGTTCATTTCGGGGAGAATTGGACTGACTCCACCATAAGGGAACATGTCGCGGATGTAACCTGGCAGCAGGCTACTGCCAAAGTCGGCTCCTTAAACACCATTGCGGCCTTGGTGTACCATACCAATTACTATGTAAGGGCGGTGTTGCGGGTATTGAAGGGAGAACCCCTAAACGCCAAAGACGCCAACAGTTTCAACCATCCAGCCATCCACTCACAGGAGGCTTGGGAAGAATTGCTGAAAGAATCCTGGACCGATGCCGAAAACCTTGCCCAACTGGTAGAGCAGTTGCCGGAAAGTAAGCTCTGGGAAACCTTCGTGGAGGAAAAATACGGGAGCTATTACCGAAACATCCAGGGGGTGATTGAACATGCGCATTACCATTTAGGGCAGATGGTGCTTCTCAAAAAGCTGCTGTCGCAGCCGGCGGAAACGGGAGCGGCCCAGGGTGCGTCTTAATTGGCAGACACTACCAGAAGCATTGGGGCTAACCATCAACGGCCAACAGACCAGGCGAGAAGTATTCCTATTTTAGCATCACTTTATGAAAACCATCCTGGAAACGGAAAGACTTAGGCTTCGGGAGTTTACCCTCCAAGACGCGGATTTCATTATTACCCTGATGAACAGTCCCGGGTGGTTGCAGTTCATTGGTGACCGAAACGTAAAGACCCCAGAGCAAGCCAAGTTCTATCTGCAGAACGGACCCATGAAAAGCTATCAGCAGCATGGATACGGGTTGTCTCTGGTAGAGCGGAAAGAAGACCAACGCGCCATTGGCATGTGTGGCTTGGTGAACAGGGATGGCTTAGAGCACCCAGATCTGGGATTTGCTTTCCTTCCAGATTTCAACGGGCAAGGGTACGCGTATGAAATTGCTAGCGAAGTGATGGAGTACGCCACTACCCACCTGCATATTCCCAAGGTTCTGGCCATTACTGCCCCAGACAACACAAAATCAATCCGTCTTTTAGAGAAAGTAGGGTTAAAGTTTAGCAAGACCACCCTTTTACCCAAAAGCAAGGAAGAGTTGCTGCTGTTCAGTAACTAGGCCAGGCCTTACCCTTTAGTTTTTGATAATTGAAAATCAGGAAATGACCGGCGAAACAGATGTAGATAAAATGCTGAGGACCTTACACCCGAAGCTAAACCCAGGTGAGTATGTCTTTTGCGTAGTAAAGGATCTCGCACAGGTTAACTTCTCCGAGGCCCTCATGTTCTTCCGGGAAGAGGAAGGCACCACCGTCATCCTCAGGAAGGAAACCGCCGACCGCCTGAATCTGCCTTATTCCTTTATCGCTGCCTGGATTACCTTAACCGTGCATTCGTCTCTGAAGGCGGTAGGTTTAACCGCTGCTTTTTCTAAAGCCCTGGCGCAGGAAGGCATCAGTTGCAACGTGGTGGCCGCCTATTACCATGACCATATCTTTGTAAACCGACAACACGCCCAGAAAGCAATGCAGGTCTTGGCGCAGCTTTCCCAAATGCCTGAGAAATGAGCCTCTTTTCACAAAAACTGCCCCAAAACAGATCGCTCCCTAAAAACCTTTGTTTTCATGGTTTAGCCGCATGGTTTTGAAATCTGCGGCTTTTTTGTGCCTCGTTTGCACCTTCAGATGACGTTGTAGAAGTGCTAGAGGTAAATTCAAGTATTCAACCAAAGGGTTAAATGGTTAAACAATTTGTATTGAATTGTAAAAATTATTGCGAATTGTAGTAACGTTTTAGATAAAACATACGATATTTGATAATCGTAAATTTAAATTCAAGTATTGTGTGTGGAATTGTTTGTGCCTTCGATCTAAAAGAATCATCTGAAACTTTACGGCCCCAACTACTGGAAATGGCCAAATGCATCCGGCACCGTGGTCCGGACTGGAGCGGCATCTACAGTAATGAGAATGCCATCCTGGCGCATGAGCGTCTGGCTATTGTTGACCCAACCTCGGGTAAGCAGCCTTTGTTCAGTGAAGATGGTAACCTGGTGCTAGCCGCCAACGGGGAAATCTACAACCACCTGGAGCTCAGAAATCGGCTCACCATTGACTATAATTTCCAGACCAAGTCTGACTGTGAAGTCATTCTGGCCCTCTATAAAGAAAAAGGCAACCAATTCTTAGATGACCTGAACGGTATTTTCGGGTTTGCCCTCTATGATGCGGAGAACGATGCCTACCTCATTGCCCGCGACCACATGGGCATTATTCCGCTCTACATCGGGTGGGATGCCAACGGCACGTTCTACGTGGCCTCAGAACTGAAGGCGCTGGAAGGCAAGTGTGCAAGAATAGAGCTGTTCCCGCCGGGCCATTACCTCTCCAGCCAGGAAGATGGTTTCCAGAAATGGTATGACCGCGATTGGAAGGAGTACAAGAACGTAGCTCAAAACGAAACAGACATCCAGGCCCTGCGCGAAGCCCTGGAAGCCGCCGTGCACCGCCAGCTCATGAGCGATGTGCCCTACGGCGTACTGCTTTCCGGCGGGTTGGATTCTTCCATCACCTCGGCCATCGCTAAGAAATACGCCGAGCGGCGGATTGAAAGCAATGACCAGGAAGCCGCCTGGTGGCCGCAACTGCACTCGTTTGCCATCGGGCTGGAAGGCTCCCCGGACCTGGCTGCTGCCCGCATCGTAGCCGATCACCTGGGCACGGTACACCATGAGATCAAGTTCACCATCCAGGAAGGGATAGACGCCATCAAAGACGTGATTTACCACCTGGAGACCTATGACGTGACCACCGTACGGGCCTCCACGCCCATGTACCTGATGGCCCGGGCCATTAAGTCCATGGGCATCAAAATGGTGCTTTCCGGCGAGGGTTCCGATGAGATTTTCGGGGGATATCTGTACTTCCACAAAGCGCCTAACGCCAAGGAATTCCACGAGGAAACCGTCCGGAAACTAGACAAGCTGCACATGTATGACTGCCTGCGCGCCAACAAATCACTCTGCGCCTGGGGCATTGAAGGACGCGTGCCGTTCCTGGACAAGGAGTTCATGGACGTGGCCATGCGCATCAACCCGCAGGACAAAATGATCAACGGCGAACGCATGGAGAAATGGGTGCTGCGTAAGGCTTTTGAAGATTACCTGCCCGCCAGCGTGGCCTGGCGCCAGAAAGAGCAGTTCTCAGACGGCGTAGGCTACAACTGGATTGATACCCTCAAGGAAATGGTGAACCACAAGGTGAGTGATGAGCAACTGGCTAATGCCAGCGTTCATTTCCCCATTCAGCCACCGGCCAGCAAAGAGGAATTCTACTACCGGTCCATCTTCTCCAAGCACTTCCCAAGCGATGCCGCCGCGCTGTCGGTACCCTCGGTGCCATCCGTGGCCTGCAGTACGCCTATCGCGCTGGAGTGGGATGCCTCTTTCAAGAACATGAACGATCCTTCGGGCCGGGCCGTGGCCAACGTGCACGCCGATGCCTACCAGAAAACCCAGCTCGCCGAATAAGGCCTGTTTTCGTAAAATCAGGTTCAAAACGAAGCCCCACTTGCGCAGAAAGCAGGTGGGGCTTCGTTTTATAAGAAGTAGGGAGATTAGGCAAATGAACAGCCAAGTCAGGTGAAATGGGCGGTGTGTAGAGATTTGCAACTTTAGCCCTGGGTGAACAGAAAGTTGTGAAAACTGAGTTCTGGCAGGTAAAAAATACTTGTCTATTTTTCGGTTGCGGGCCTTCGCTTGTTGCGCTTCCTTTGAAGAAAAAGCCCAGCTTCGCGCTGCTTACCTTGGTTCTCCAGGGCTCGCGAGCCGATGGGCTAACAGAGAAGAAAACGTTCAACTTATTTTGTACACCATGCTGGTCACCAACAGAAAAGACGTAGAGAAATACTACCAGGCGCTGGTCCGGAAAGATGAGCAGTTCATCGGGATCTTCTATGTGGGCGTCAAGACCACCGGCATCTTCTGTATTGCCACCTGCCGGGCCCGTAAACCCAAACCCGAAAACGTAGAATTCTATACTGAGGCCAAAGAACTGCTGCAAAACGGCTACCGTCCCTGTAAAGTCTGCAAACCCACCGAGCACGCCCATCAGCCACCCCAGGAAGTACTGGAAGCCATGCAACTGGTGAAGGAAAACCCGCAGCAGAAAGTCTCAGATTTCCAGTTCAGGCAACGCGGCTTAGCCCCCGAGAAAATTAGAAGATGGTTTAAGAAACACCACGGAATCACCTTTCAGGCCTATCAACGCATGATCAGGATCAACACAGCCTTCGAAGAACTGAAAACCGGGAAAAGCGTGACTGCCTCGGCCTTTGACTCGGGTTATGAGTCGTTGAGCGGTTTTGGGTACACTTTCAAGAAAATGATGGGAAACGCACCCGAAGACAGCCAAGACAAAACCATTATTCTCATCACCCGGATTACCACGCCTTTGGGGCCTATGTACGCCTGCGCTACTTCCCAGGGCGTTTGCCTCCTGGAGTTCACCGATAGAAGGATGCTGGAGACCGAATTCCGTGACCTGCAGAAAAGACTCAATGCCACCATCCTGACCGGCGAGAACGAACACTTGATTCAGCTTAAAACCGAAGTAGCCGAGTATTTCAACGGCACCCGGAAAACGTTCACCGTGCCCCTGCACACGCCCGGCACCGAGTTTCAGCAAAAGGTCTGGCGCGTTCTCCACGAGATTCCCTACGGGGCTACTTCCTCTTACCAAAGCCAGGCCGAGAAACTGGCCCTGCCCAAAGCCGTGCGCGCCGTAGCTTCGGCCAACGGTCATAACCGTATCTCCATCGTGATACCCTGTCACCGTGTCATTGGCAAGAACAACCAGTTGACTGGCTACGGCGGCGGTTTAGAAAGAAAGAAGTGGCTGATTGAACATGAACGTAAAAACGCCCGGGCTTTAGAAGGAACTCCTCAGATATAGTCGCCCAACCTAAAAGAAATCGCCCCGTTTAGGACCTGTTTTCCAAAAACAAGCCTTAAACGGGGCGATTCCATAAGGTGAGATTTTTAGAACGGATAACCGATGGCCAGGTTCAGCACACCCGTCCCGAAGAGACCTGATTTCGGCCTTCCGCCGTTGGGGTACGTAGGGTCGCGGAGCGGGTACGCCAGGTCTACGCGTATCACGAAGAACTGCACATCTATCCGCACGCCGGCACCGGCGCCCACGGCCAGTTGGCTCATAAAGTCCCCGCTGAACTTACCGCCCGGGCGAGTGGGGTCTTCGCTTACGAGCCAGATATTACCGGCATCCACAAAGACCGCGCCTTTCAGGTACGGGTCCATCAACGGGAACCGGAACTCGGCATTCCCCTCCAGTCGGATATCGCCGGTTTGGTCAAAATAGGAGAAGCTTTGGGAGACTTCGTTGCCGGGTTCCTGCAAGGCTCGTGGATTGTAGAGGCCTGGGCCTAAACTGCGGGCCGGAAATGCCCTGATGCTGTTAGGGCCCCCAATGCCGTACTGTTTGATGTAAGGAAGCACGTTGGAGTTACCGTAGGGGAGACCATAGCCACCCAGAAAGCGGGTAGCCAGCACCAGTTTATCAGTGATGTTGAAGTAGTAACGGGTTTCCAGGTCAAACTTGGCGTACTGCGAAAGCGCCTGTCCCCGGAAGGTGTTCGGGAACTCCGGATCAGCGGGGCGTTTGTTTTTCACCCGGTAAAAGAGCCCCCACAAACCACCCGAGAAATCTAGCCCCGGGCTGATGTAGAACTGGTGGCTGCGCCCTTCAACGCCCAGCGTATTGTACACCAACCGGTAATTACCGCCAATGATCAACTGCTGGTCAAAAGCCCGCGCCAAGAACGGACGTTCTGCCAATTCCTGCTGAAAAGCTGGCGTAGGATTGATGAGCCTTGCGTACTGCACCTGCACGGGGTTGATCTGGAACTCAGTGGTGGCGTATTGCCGCCAGGAGTACCCGTACTCAAAATTGAAGGAGTTCTGCTGAAAGAATTCCTGCCGGTTGATGAACCGGAAACCCAGCGCAAACCGCGTTCTGGGCTGGTACATACTGCTGGCGATCCTGATGTTGAACGGTGAAATGATACGGGGCACATGCATCTCAGCATCGGCTCCTACCTCCATGGACGTAAGGCCCGAGCGCGCACTGTCACCGCTAATCTGCGATTCAAAAGATCCTACCAGGTTAATGAGCAGCAGCTCGGCACCGCGCAAGGCATTCCGGTTTCGGAAACTGACCGTAATACCCGGCCCTGCGTACCCGTTGGATTTCTGCACCGTCTGCACCTCAGCCCTAACCGATTTTTTCTTGGCTTGGGTTAGGAGGATATCGGCATTGATACGGCCATCCAACCCGATAGAATCCAGGGGCGTGAACCGCACCTCGGCAAACTTGAACGTGCCCAAATCCATAAGGCGGTTCACGGTCTGAAGGTGGCGTTTGCGGCTGTAGAGGTCGCCGTTTTCCACGAAAACCGCATTCAGAATGGTTTTCGCCTTGAAGGTTTCTTCGTCTGGGTAGTACTTGTAGTCTTTGAATTGTACCGGGGCCTCACTGTCACCTATGGAGTCACCCAAAGAGAAATCAGTGTAGATGCTTACCTGCTGGTAGCGGTACGGGATCAGGGCCTTGGTAGGAGCCGTGTCCTTCAAGCGCACAAAGATGTTGACCTTGTTGTTCTGGGTACTGTCTACGTGGTAAATCAGATAGCTTTCGTCAAAAAAGAAGAAGCCTTTCTCTTTCAGGATTTCGTTCACCCGCAGGCGCTCGGCAATAAGTTTCTCCAGGTTGTACGGGTCATTCACCTTCAACAAGCTTTGGGGCTCTGTTTCCCGAATGGCAATGGAAACGCTGTCGTTCCCCTGCGGAAACTGGATCTGTTGAATGATGTATTGCTTGCCCACCGTGGCGGCATAATGCACCTGAGCCATCTTGCGCTTGCTGGTGGTGTCTACGGTGTGTTCCAAGGAGGGGGAGAAATACCCGTTGTTGTACAAACGGTTGATCATGGCCCCTTTCACGCGGTCTGGGTGCGCCTCGCTTAACAGCACCGGCGGCTCTCCCAGGCGGGTTTTAATCCAATTGGCAATGCCCTTGCGTTCACGGTTTCCGCCCATGGCGTTGTAAATCCAAAGCTTGGGCCGCATGCCCAGGAAGGAGGTATTAGGTTGCGGCCGGATGGCGGCGTTCAGTTCCGGTTCCAGGGCTTTGGTGTTCGTCTCAGGATAAGGAGAAGAAACCTTGATGTCACCGCCAATGTAGAGGTAGTCCCCTTGGGGTACGCTTTTGGTGCTGCTGCAGCCCGCCAAAAAAGCCAGCAGAAACAGCAAGGAAAGGGCCCTGGAAAGGGAGAGGGTAGAGAAGATCACGTGTCTATAAAGCGATGTCATTTATTTAGCTTTGCCAGTATTTCTAAAGAGTTCTGCGAGGCTGTCATATTCACGCACGAAAAGCAGGGAAACACCAGTCCGTTGCAACTGCCCGTCCAGGAAACCTTCATAGGAATTGTTCCGGAAAGCCCGCAGCCGCAGCCGCCCGTCTTTGGTCACCGAGTATTCCACTGATACGTCTCCCGCAAAGGCATTTCCGCCGCTGTTTCCCGCGTTACCAGAATTGCCCTGGTCATTGCCGCCGCCCAACGGAATGTCTGTCCCGAAGCTTACGGTCAGGCGGTCATTGAGGAGTTGGCGCTGCATGGCTACGTTCAGGTCTGTGCGGCTCTGAGCATCGCCGGAGGAGTAATCATCATAGGAGTTCAGGCCCAGTTCAATTCCCAGCCCTCCCAGGTACTGGCCAGTCAAGTTATTGAGTTGGTCAGAGAGTACTTTGCTAGCACTACCGCGCAGGGCACTGTTGATGCCACCTCCGCCCGAAGACGCCAATGGATCCTGCGCCATGAACCGGCCAAGTACCAGTAGGGAGAAGACCTGTTTGGTGCGCTCAGATTCCTGAGTTGGTTGGCTTAGCTGGTCCAGGCGGGCACGTACTTCTTCCACCATGCCTCCTTTGGCTTTCTCATCCAATTCAATATTAAAGGAGATAGCTGGGTTCATGAGCTCGCCTTCCATATTCAGGCGAACATCAAACGGCAGTTTGTTGCGGAATTGACCGGCGCTTCCGGCATCTACCCCGGCGGTCTGGCTCTGGATAAGTTCCAGCGGAGCGGCGTCTACGTTATAGATGGCCGTGATATTGGCATCGGCGTCCATCATGTCACCGGTCCAGACAATGTAGCTGGCGGGGTCAAACGCAAACTCACGTTTCACCAGTTCATACAGGTTCATGGAGTAAAGGCCTTCGGTGACATCATAGCGGCCCGACAACGTGATATTTTCAGTTACATCATAGCCTACATTCAAGTTTGCCTCGCCCCTGATGGTTAGGTTATCGCCCGACTCTGGGTCTACAATCACGGTGATGGGCGTTTCATCGGTGAGGTTCAGGGTCATGGTCATTTCAATTCCTGTGACCTCGGCCTCTACCGTATCTATCTGCTTTTGACGGTTGATGCGACGGTTGCGGGTGCTGTCTGGGTCAATAAAGACCACAATGCCCTCGCGGTTCACGCCTGCTTCTTCCTGCGGCATCACATAGGTGAGATTAGAGTTAGGTGCTACTGTCACGTTGGTGTTGATGACCGGCACGTTCAGGTCTCCGGTGATGCGGGTGTCGCTGTCCAGGAACACACGGCCGTAGTACAGTTCGTTGTCGGCGGCGGTGCTGTTCATGACCATGAAGTCATCCGTTACGGCGCGTAAATCAAACCGGTAATCAGTGAAGTTGGAGGTAAGGATCGCTCCGTTCACAGTGGCGCGGTTGTTCAGGGAATCCAGCATAACAAAGTCGTTAAACTGAATGCCTTCATTGTTCACGCTCAGACGCTCATCTGGTACCCGGAACGTGGAATTGAGCATGGCCAGGTTGAAGGTAGCCTCTCTAAACTGCAGGTCGCCCACAATGTCTGGGTCTTCCAGGGTGCCTCTGATGGCTATATCGCCCGCTAAATTACCTCCCAGGTTTTTAACCATACCCTGGGTAAAGGGCTGAAGGCTGGCCAGGTTCAATTGACCTAAATCCAAATCAAAGGACATCGGTTTGCCTTCTGTAGTCAGGTAATAACCTGCCAGGGTCACGTTGTTACCGTAGCCGGAAAGGCGGGCGGTCATGTTGTAGCGGTTGGCGGTAGGGTTGCTGGCCTGCAGCGTGAGGTCACCTACTGGGAATGTCTCGTATTCCAGACCAGTGAGGGCCATGTCTGCGGTAAAGCTCATGTTCCCTGAGATGTCATTGACGGTAGCCTTCCCGTTCAGGGTACCGGCCACCAAACTATCTTCCTGCAGAATAGCGCGGGCCAGATAGCCCAAGTCTACATTGGTGAGGTTGACATCGAGGGGGGAGTTCTGGGCCTTTGGGTTCTGGCTTTGCAGTGCAATGGCCATGGGGCCATTGGATAAGCGGAGATTGTTCGCCACTACGGCCCCATTGTTGGTGTAGTACCGCACAAAATTATTTGGCCCTACGGTCCAGGCATCGCGGTTAATGAGCAAATCTGGGGCTACGTTCACCTCAAACCCGTTCGTAATCTGCCGAAGCAATACGCCAATGGCCGATTCTTCCTCTCCGGCTCTGCTTTGATTTGCCGCGCGCAGGGCAACGGTGTTGTCCTGTACATTCCCGCCCAGCACAATGTTGTTCACCCGGAATGTAGTGTCTTGGCGAATGCGCTCTGCCCGTACGTTGTAGTTCAACTGGTTGGGGTCTGATGAAATGTTCAGGGATATAGAGTCTAACCGCATGCCGGTGTACCTTACGCGGGGCACACTGGCCACCATCTGTAGATTGGCGGTTTGGCTGTTATAGTTCCCATAAAGCGTATCTAAACTCAGGCGGGTAAGGCCGGGCACGAAGGCCTGGAACACGCGTGGTTTGTGCAGCGCCATGTTAAAGCTGAACTGTCTGGCCCTGGAACTGGGTTTGTAGCCACCGTTGCCTAAGTCATAGTACCGGCTGATATGGTTCATCAGTTCCGGTCCGATGTCTCCTAAACCAATGTTCCCGTTCAGGTTGGCGGTAATGACATCAGACAAGACACGTAGCTCAGTTTTGTTGGTCTGCTGCGTCAGATACACGGCCAGCGAGTCAAATTGGAGGGGACGGTTGTTGCTGGTAAGAGCGGTATTGCGGGCGATGATGGAGCCGTTGAGGCTGTTGGCATCGCCGCCGCGTAAATCAGCGATGATGTCACCGCGCAACCGGAGGTCTTCGGAATACAGTTTCAGGGCTTGGAAGTCAACGGCCCGCAGGTTCGCGTTCATGGCGATGGCTGGTTGCGCGCCCCGAAGGTTCACGGTTCCGTTCAGCGCAAAATCCAGGTTCTGGTCCTTGGTGCTATTGGCTTTGATGGCGTAGCGGTTGCGGTTGGCATCTACATCGAAATTCAGGTCATGGTAGTTGTAGCCGCCGTATTCAAAGCCCTGAACGGTTCCGTCAATCTTGGCAACCATGGTCTCAGGCGTGATGCCAGTACCGTTGATGTTCGCGACCAAAGAAGCACGTCCTAACGTTTTATCGTTCATCAGGCGGCCCAAGTCAAAGCGCATGAGGCGCACATTGCCTTTGATGCGTTCCTGTCCGGCAGTTCTGCCCGGTGTCATGTCAATCTTAGCAATGGCGTTCCCGAAGGTGGTTCTGATGGTGGCGTCTACATCAAAGGCAGTCATGGTACCGCTGAAGGAGCCCTGCACATCCATGGACGGTGGCAGGGTGATATTGGCTGGTAACGTGCCTGCGGGCAGCAGCGATTCCACATCGGTGGCGGTGGTATGGAAACGGTTTATCTGCAGGTTGGCCGCCAGGTTATCTGGATTAGGCAAGCCCCTGATTCTGCCGTTCAGAGCCAGTTCGGTATTGCGCCAGCCGCTCACGCGCACGTTGCTCAGCAGCAGATTGTCCATGCGGCCGTTCACCACACCGCTCAGGCGCACGGTCTGGCTCAGGTTACCCGCCAGCGGCGGCTGATTCACCAACGATGGCTGCAGCAAAGCAATGTCCCGGAACCCGATGTAGGTGTTCTGCAAATCGGCGGATAACGTCAGTTTGCTCAGGTCATCAGCAGCGGTTTCCAGGGAAGGATAGCCCACTTTGAGGCGGCGCGCGATGCGGCTGTGGCCGGTTTCCAGCTCCAAATTTGATAACTCGGTCTGAACGGAGTCGAACAGAATTCCGGCGGTGAATTGCTTTACCTCAAAGCCGCTTTTCTCCTGGAACGTCAGTTGCTCCAGTTGGGCGGTGGTGCGGTTGGTGCTGTAGTAAAGGTCGTTAAGTTGGATGTTCAGGTTGCGGGCTAGCAGGTGGTTGTAGTCCATGCCCCGGGCCTGCTTGGGCGCGTCATAGTTGTCAAAGGCGGCGTCCACCTCGGTCACGTTTAGTTTGTCCAGGGTAAACACCCAGTTCACCGGCTCACCGGTGGTTTTGGAAACGGCTTCCTCAATGGCTTCCAGCGCCTCCGCCGGGTCTACCACGCGGTACTCGGCAGGCATTTCGGCATTCTGGGAGTAAGCGAGAGTACTGTTGTGCAGTTCCAGGTTGCTCAGGTCGATGCGCGAGTTGATGAGGTCAATCTTCTCAGAGGCCATGCGGGCCTGGCCCAAGTTTACGTCTATGTACTGTTTGGCCACGCCGTTGCGGTACTTCAGTTTCACGCGGTCTAACGCCACCGTCTTGAGACCGAACTGCATGGTCAGGGGCTCAGACTCGCCTTCGGGCGGCACCTTGGTTTGCACCATGTCTACATAGGTGTCGCGCAGCGTGACGTCTCCAATGCGGTAGATTTCCTTGGTGAGGTCCAGTTCGTCCATCTCCATGTTGAAGTTCCCAATGCGGGTGCGCACGTTTTGGCCGTTCACCTCATCGCGGTACGTTAAGAAGATGTTCTTCAGGTCAATGGTACCAATATCATAGGCAAAACCGGCACTGGTGGTGTCGGTGGCGGTGGTGTCTGTGGGCGAAGCGAAGGCATCCAGGATGTAGTCAAAGTTGGAGACGCTGTCGGGTAGGGTTCGGTAGATGTGGGCTGTGGCGTTCTCCAGTTCCAGGGATTTGAGCGCCACCTTCGACTTCAGGATTCCCAGGATGTCCAGGTTGGCGGCCAGGCGTTCAGAGTACCAGAGCGTATCGCCTTTCTGGTCTTCCAGGTACACGCCTTCCAGGAGAATGTCTTTCCGGAAATCGCTGCGGAACTTGCCGATGCGCACCTCGGTGCCTATCTTATTCTGGAGATAGTTCTCGGCCTTGCTGGCGGCGAAGTCCTGCACTTTGGGTATCTGGAGGGCTATCAACAGGAGCGCCACCAATACCAAGACCCCGCCAATAATCCAGAGGAGCACGGCCAGTGTCTTCAGCGTATATTTTTTAACAGTATGCGTAGACAAAATAAATACAGTAGCAGTTTTGGGAGATGCTACTTGTACTCCACTTATATAGCTGTGGTTACATATTGTCTTGTTAAAGAATAGGATTAAACCCGTTTTTAGGCCTTTTTATGAAAAATAAGCCTAAAACTCCCGCTCTTTTCAGCCATTGATAGAAAGGGGCAGGTTCTTTGTCAAAGAAGTTGCCCAAACGAAGAAAAGCATTAGTGTGGGATCTTCGTTTCAGAGCTGTTTTCTGCAACCAAGGTCTGAAACGGCGGAAGTAGATTTTAATCCAGGAAAAGCGGAACGGATTACCGGTCTTCGCAGCTTTGGTCGGCTTTCTGGAGCTTGCGTTCATCAAACCCCAGGCTACGGGCCTTCTGCTCCAGGCGGGAATAGAGGGTTGGGTCAAGCTGACGGGTGCGGGCTAGGATCCAGAGGAACTTGCGGTCTGGCGAGCCTACCAGGGCATGGGAGTAATCGGGGGCCAGGTCCAAAATCCAGTAATCACCCCGAAAGGGCCAGAAGAACTGCACACGCAGCTTGGCGTTGTTGCTGCCCTCCACCGGGAAAGCCTTGCCCAGGGCACCATCGTCTTTGCCGTTGGCGCTGCCTTTGCGGCAGGTGTTGCGCACTTCTACGTAGCCTTCTCTGGGCACGTACTCGGCGGTGGTGCAGTGGCAGCCTTTCTCAAAACGGTTGGGGATGAGCGCTATCTCGTACCACTTGCCGGCATAGCGCTGCAGGTCAACCGAAGGAACTGTGGGCAGGAAAGCATGTTTGGGTTTGAAGGCCAGGTACAAAGCACCTAGGGCCAGCAGTCCGGCGCCAATTCCGGCAAAGAGGAGGGGCTTTCTCATATAAGACAGGTTAAAAGTTTGCATCCGCTACCCCGTTGATTCTGCAGGTCTACAGATGGGAAGCGGAGCAAAGGCTTTTACCTGTGGCCTCTAGTAGAGGGGCTTGCGCATCTGGTAGTGCTGCACTTCTCCGAAGAGCAGGTGCGTGGGAAACTCTTCAGTAAACCCGTTGCGCTTGTAAAAGTTTCTGGCGTACTCGCGGGCCTGCACAATGAGTTCCTTGGCGCCAAGTCTTCGGGCTTCTTCTTCTACCGCCTGCAACAGACGGCGGCCAATTTGTTTGTTCTGGTACTTGGGGGCCACGGCCAGGAAACGAAGCTGGGCTTCTTGGTCGGTTTCCAGGTGCACGCGACAGCCTCCCATGATTTCTCCGGTATTCTCGTCAAGGGCCATTAAATGCGTGGCCTGTTCATCATCCTCGGAGCGTTCGCTGCCTACCGGCTGATGCCAGGGCTTGCGTAACATTTCGTAACGTAAACGGTAATACTGCTCAAACTCGTGAAAGGTAGAGGGCTGAATAATTTGCATGACTGCGTTTTTAAGCTCTTTTCCGTAAAATTTCGCTAAACTAGTAACTTTGTTCGGCATACGGCAATAAAACCGTATAAATACCCTCATTTAATTCACCCATCCACTATGCCTTCATTTGATATCGTGAGCAAGGTTGATCCGCAGACGCTGGACAACGCCATCAATACCGTGAAAAAAGAAATCCAGAGCCGTTATGACTTCAAAGACACCAAGGGAAGTCTGGAACTGGACAAGAAAACCAACCTGGTGCACATCACCACCGAGAACGACATGCGCCTGCGCCAGATTGAAGACATCATCCTGAGCAAGATTGTGAAGCAGCAGATTGATGCCACCGCCCTGGACTTCAGCAACGAGGCCGTAGCCAGCGGGGCCATGATCAAGAAAGACGTGAAAGTTCGCGCCGGCATTGACAAGGAAGACGCCAAGAAGATTGTGAAACTCATCAAGGACAGCAAGCTGAAGGTGACCCCCGCCATCATGGACGACCAGGTGCGCGTGACCGCCAAAAAGATTGATGACCTGCAGGATGTCATTGCCATGTTGCGCCGCGCAGAGTTGGGTATTCCGCTGCAGTTCGTGAACATGAAGTCTTAGGCGACTCTCCGTAATTATACCAAAAATAGGTTTTGGGTCACCGGCGACATTAACTCAGCCGGAAAGACTTCGTTTAACCTCTAACCATTGCCCAACACGCACCATCTGAATCAATAAAACTATGTTTGATGTATTTTCTAGCCCAGACGTCTGGCTAAGTCTTCTCACCCTAACTTTCATGGAGGTGGTGTTGGGAATTGACAATATTGTGTTCATCTCTATTGTGGTGTCACGGTTGCCCAAAGCCCAGCAGGCGCGGGGCCGTACCATTGGCCTGATGCTGGCCCTGGTGTTCCGGATTATCCTGTTGATGTTCATCAGCGCCATTGTCAACGCGAACAAACCGCTTTTCTCTTGGGATCTGTTCTGGATGGATGAGCCGTTTGCCGTTTCCTGGCGCGATATCATTCTGTTTGCCGGGGGCTTGTTCCTGCTGGCCAAGAGTACCACTGAGATCCACAACAAACTGGAGGGCGAGGAAGAACACCATGGCTCTGCCGGCGGAACCGCTACCATGGGCAAGATCCTGATTCAGATTGTGATGGTAGACATTGTCTTCTCCTTTGACTCCATCTTAACGGCCGTAGGGTTGGTAGACCACGTGATTGTGATGATTGTGGCCGTGATCATCTCCATGGGCATCATGCTGGCCTTCGCCAAATACGTAAGCGATTTCGTGAACGACCACCCAACCGTGAAGATGCTGGCCCTTTCTTTCCTGATTCTTATTGGCGTGATGCTGGTGGTAGAAGCCCTGCACGCCCACATCCCGAAAGGCTACATCTACTTCGCCATGTTCTTCTCTTTGGTGGTGGAAATGCTCAACATGAAACTCCGCAAGAAAACCGATCCGGTGCAGTTGCGCCAAAGCGAGATCATAGAGGAAGACATTACGGTGCAAGGGCGATAATCCTGACCTGACTACTTCTTACCCCAAAACGCAGAAGCGGGAGCCCCACCAGGCTTCCGCTTCTGCGTTTTGGAGATTTTGACCTGTTGTGGCAGAAGCGAAGCGGTTTGTTTCTGGCTCGTTTTCAGAAAAGAGGCGGTAAACAGATTTAACCCCGGGTTTACTTCTTTTATCCTTTTTAGGTCCTTCCTTATCAATTTTCCCCTCTTTTTCCTTACAAAGAAGGCTATGTTTGCTTTTGAGAAATTTAAATTTTATTATTAAATGCCTTTTTTGTTAATACTATTTTAACAAGGCCGCTGGTAAATCTGGAATGCTTGTCATTCCCTCATTTCGCCGGTAAGCACCGAAAACAAACCCAATACACCAAAACAAAGCAAACAACCTTCTTTATGGCTAATAATACCTACGATGCCATTGTCATTGGATCGGGGATCTCGGGCGGCTGGGCTGCCAAGGAACTCACGGAAAAAGGACTGAAAACAATTCTGCTGGAGCGAGGCAAAAACATAGAGCACGTCAAAGATTACGTCAACGCGAACAAGCACCCTTGGGAGTTGCCCCACCGCGGAGGCCGCACGCAGGAGATGATTGAGAATTACCCGGTGCTCAAACGCGACTACGTCCTCAGCGAAGACACCCTGGATTATTGGGTAAACGAAAAAGAAAGCCCTTATATAGAAAGCAAGCGCTTTGACTGGTACCGCGGCTATCACGTAGGAGGCCGTTCCCTTATGTGGGGCCGTCAGAGTTACCGCCTGAGCGACCTTGATTTTGAAGCCAACGCCAAAGACGGCATCGCCGTGGACTGGCCCATCCGTTACAAAGACCTGGCGCCCTGGTACAGCCACGTGGAGAAGTTCGCGGGCATCAGCGGTTCCAAAGACAACATTCCGCATTTGCCAGACGGCGAGTTTCTGCCGCCTATGGACCTCAACTGCGTGGAGAAAGACGTGGCCGCCCGCCTCAAGACCCATTACAAAGGAAACCGGCATCTGATCATCGGCCGTACGGCCAACCTTACCTCGGCGCACCACAACCGCACCAATTGCCAGTACCGCAACAAGTGCCGGCTGGGTTGTCCGTTTGGGGCTTACTTCAGTACCCAATCCTCTACGCTGCCGGCGGCCATGGCTACCGGTAACTTAACCCTTCGGCCGTACTCCATCGTGACCAAGATTCTGTATGACAAGGACACGAAGAAAGCCAGAGGCGTGGAGGTGCTGGATGCCGAAACCAACCAAACCTATGAATACTTGGCCAAAGTGGTGTTCCTGAATGCGTCTACCCTGAACTCTACTTGGGTGCTGATGAACTCGGCGACCGATGTGTGGGAAGGTGGTTTGGGCAGCAGCAGCGGTCAGTTGGGGCACAACCTCATGGACCACCATTTCCGGGCTGGGGCTAAAGGCGACGTGGAAGGATACGAAGACAAATATTATTATGGCCGCCGGCCAAACGGCATCTATATTCCACGGTTCCGGAACCTGAACGGCGAAAAACGCGACTACATCCGGGGTTTCGGGTACCAGGGAAGTGCCAGCCGCACGAATTGGGGCCGGGAAATTGCCGAGTTAGGCATCGGGGCACAGTTGAAAGAGGCCATGACCGAGCCCGGCGCGTGGACCATGGGCCTTACTGGTTTCGGGGAGACGTTGCCGTACCATGAGAACATGGTCAAACTATCCAAAGACAAGAAAGACAAATGGGGCCTCCCGGTACTGGACATTTCCTGCGAGATTAAGGAAAACGAGCACAAAATGCGTCAGGACATGGCCAATGACGCCAAAGAAATGCTGGAGATCTCCGGTCTGAAAAACGTGGAAGCCTATGATGCCGGCTATGCCATGGGCCAGGGAATCCATGAGATGGGTACCGCCCGCATGGGGCGTGATCCTAAGTCATCGGTGCTGAATCAGTTCAACCAGGTCTGGGACGCGCCCAACGTGTACGTCACCGATGGGGCCGCAATGACCTCTGCCGGTTGCCAGAATCCATCGCTTACTTACATGGCGCTCACTGCCCGTGCGGTGGACCATGCCGTGAGCGAACTGAAGAAAATGAACATCTAAAATCCCCCTATAGATAACCTCATCATGGCCGAAGAAGAAAAAAAGCCTTCCCCACAAGATTCTACCAGAAGACAGTTCCTGAAAACCGGTGCCCTGGCCGCGGCCGGGTTCATGATTGTGCCCCGTTACGTGTTGGGCGGCAAAGGCTACACCGCGCCCAGTGACCGGCTACGGATAGCTGCCGTAGGCGTAGGCGGGAAAGGCGAAAGTGACATCAAAAGCTTTTATGACAGCGGCAAAGCCGATATTGCCTTTCTCTGCGATGTAGACGATACCCGCGCGGCCAACTCGCGGCAACGGTTCCCCAAAGCCAAGTACTACAAAGACTGGCGCGAGATGTTTGACAAAGAAGCCAATAACTTTGACGCCGTCTCGGTCTCCACACCAGACCATAACCACGCCGTTACCACCATGGCGGCTATGCAATTGGGCAAGCACGTGTATGTGCAGAAACCGCTTACCCATGACATCTACGAGGCCCGCATGCTCACCGATGCCGCCAAGCGCTACAAGGTAGTCACGCAAATGGGCAACCAGGGCGCCTCCGGCGATGGCGTGCGGCAGATGCGCGAATGGTATGATTCAGGCGCCATCGGGAAGGTGCACACCATCTACTCATGGACCAACCGACCCGTTTGGCCACAAGGCATTCAGTGGCCCGCTACCAAAGCTGAAGTGCCTCAGGGCTTGGATTGGGACCTCTGGTTAGGCACGGCTCCTTATAAAGACTACGTGAACAAACTGGTGCCTTTCAATTGGCGCGGCTGGTGGGATTACGGTACCGGCGCCCTAGGCGACATGGGTTGCCACCTGATTGAAGCCCCGTTCAGGGTACTGGATTTAACCTACGCTACTGATGTGCAGGCCAGCGTAGGCAGCGTGTATGTAGACGAGTTCAAGCGCGGCTACTTCCCAGAAAGCTGCCCGCCCTCCAGCCACGTAACCCTGACTTTCCCCAAGACTGATAAAACCAAAGGCCCGGTGACCCTTCACTGGATGGATGGCGGTATTCAGCCCGAGCGTCCGGAGGAATTGGGCCCGAACGAAGTGTTTGGCGACGGCGGCAACGGAACGCTTTTCGTGGGGACCAAAGGCAAGATGATGTGCAGCACGTACGGCGCAGATCCGCGCCTGCTGCCCACTTCCCGTACCCACAAAGTAAAACCAAAGCACCAACTAGCCAGGGTGCCCGGCGGTGCCGAAGGCCATTACGCCCAGTGGGTAGAAGCCTGTCTGGCTGGTTACGGAAAGATGGAAGTGAGTTCTCCGTTTGAGATCGCGGGCCCGCTCACCGAGGCCTTGCTCATGGCCAACCTCGCCATCCGGGGCGTGGATGTGCGCAAACCCAATGCCGCCGGCAACGGGTTCGATTATCCTGGCCGGGGCGTGAAGCTGCTCTGGGACAACCAGAACATGCGCGTCACCAACTTTGACGAGGTAAACCAGTTCGTGAAACGCGACTACCGCGCCGGCTGGACCTTGGGTGTTTGATTTTCAAGTCGATGTCTTTTGTTTCCTTCCAAAAGGGGATGTAGAAGAAGTGCCATTAGTTTACACAAGGTTTTAGAAAATGAAGCCGTAAATGGTTTTAATATGAATAGAAGAGAAGCGATTGCTGCCATAGGTTGGGTCATGGGCGGTGCCATGATTGGGGCCGAGTTCCTGGTGTCCTGCACCTCTAGTTCGGCCAAGGTGAACAAGCTGTTTGACCAGGACCAGGTAGCTTTTTTAGACGAGGTAGGGGAGACCATTATCCCCGCCACCAGCACGCCCGGCGCCAAAGCCGCCAAGGTTGGGGTGTTCATGGCTACCATGGTCCAGGATTGCTACACGCCAGAGGACCAGAAAATTTTCCTGAAAGGCCTTTCCCAACTAGATGACGCCAGCCAGGACAAGTTCGGGAAGAAGTTCCTGAAAGCCACTGCCCAGGAGCGTACCCAACTGCTGAACCAACTAGATGCCGAGCAGAAGAACCATCAGAAAACCAAAAAGGAAGAGGAGCCCAACCACTATTTCCGGATGATGAAAGAACTCACCATGCTGGGCTATTTTACCTCAGAGGTGGGCGCTACGCAGGCATTGCGGTATTTGCCGGTGCCTGGCCGTTTTGACGGATGCATGCCCTACAAAAAAGGAGACAAAGCCTGGGCCACCTAAGAAGCCACAAAGGAGAGTTTTCCAGGGGTTCTAGAGCGTTGAGTTGAAAGGTGTTCCCGTAAGTTTCGCCTCAGAAGAAAGGAGAACCCAGATAAAATGCCATATTTAGGGTGTTTTTCAGAAAACGGGCCTGAAACAGACCCCTGCCTTGGTATTAACTCCCGAAGCGAACGGCTCCTGCAGGCTTCCAAAACTGAAAAATAACCCACGAACCAATAAACCTTACTAACCATTTACCTCCAGAATTACGCGTACGTACTATGAAAAAAGTTTTTCTCCTTCTGAGCTGCTGCGCTTTCATGGCAGCCTGCAACAGCAACTCCGGCACCACCAATGAAGGCTCCGTAGCCAGCACCGATGCAGACTCAGCTTCTTCGGCTGCCATGAGCGCAGCCAACCGCCAATCAGACGCCGATACCACCAGCCAGAACATCGGCACAGACCGTACCGCAGGTGGTGGGGCCAATCCGCATGAGAACGGCGCCAAGTTGATTGCCCAGTCAGATTGCACCGGTTGCCATAAAATAGACCAGAAACTGGTAGGCCCGGCTTACGAAGCAGTAGCCGAGAAATACGAGAACAACGACAAAGACACTGACTACCTGGCCGGCAAGATCATTCAGGGCGGAAAAGGCGTTTGGGGCGAAATCCCGATGACGCCGCACCCTAACCTAAGCCAGGAAGATGCCAAACAGATGGCCCAGTACATCCTATCCTTAAAAAAATAAGAGATTGGCTATGGTCCTCCGGAATATGATTGCGCTTGTGGCCTTGGGGGCTTTGGGCGCTTGTATGTCTTCGCCCTCCCAAACCGTTATGGATAATCATGCATCAGGAGGTCTCTCGGCCGAAACCAAATTCCGTCCTTTGTTCGATGGCAAGACTACTACTGGGTGGCACACCTACGGAAAAACAACCGTGGGCAAAGCCTGGATTGTGGAGAACGGAACCCTGCACCTGGATGCCGCCCATAAACAAAACTGGCAACCCGGTGACGGCGGCGACATCGTGACGGAGGAAAGCTTTGATAATTTCCATCTGAAGCTGGACTGGAAAATAGCCACTAACGGCAACAGCGGCATCATCTTGTTTGTGCAGGACGATGCCACCAAGTACCCCAACACCTGGAACACGGGTCCCGAGGTACAGGTCCTGGACAACAACGGCCACCCCGATGCCAAAATCCACAAGCACCGCGCCGGTGACCTGTATGACCTCATCGCCAGCAGCCCTGAGACCGTGAAAACCGCCGGAGAATGGAACCAGGTGGAGATCATCAGTAACAAAGGCCGGCTGGAGATTATCCAAAACGAGACAAAAGTGGTTTCTACCACCCTGTGGGACGATAACTGGAAGAAAATGATAGCCGGCAGCAAGTTTAAAGACATGGCGGGTTTTGGGGCGTTTAAATCCGGGAAAATTGCGCTGCAGGACCACGGCGATGCCGTGTGGTACCGCAACATCATGATCAAGCGGCTGTAGAAAACCCGCATTCCCCTTCGTACCTGAGTTTTATGCCAGAAAATAACAGAAGAAACGCTATAAAAGGGATTTTGGCCACCACGGCAGCCTTAACGGCCACCGGGTCTTTGTCCTGTTTTGCCCAAAACGAGCCTAAAACGGAAACTGCTTATCAGTTGAAAGGAAACCTCAACCACTCGGTGTGCCGCTGGTGCTTCAATGATCTATCAGTGGAGGAACTGTGCGTGGCAGCCAAGGGAATGGGGTTGAAAGGCATTGACCTGGTAGGGCCCAAAGACTGGCCTACGCTTAAAAAGCACGGCCTCATTTCCACCATGTGCAATGGTGCGGAGATCAGCCTTACTGAGGGGTTCAACCACCCGCAGTACCACGCCACGCTGGTCAAGAACTATTCAGACATGATCCCGTTAGTGGCCAAAGCCGGTTACACCAACCTGATCTGCTTCAGCGGAAACCGCAACGGCATGGATGATGAAACCGGCCTCAAGAACTCGGTGGAAGGGCTTAAAAAACTGCTTCCGCTAGCCGAGAAGCACAAGGTAGTACTGGTGATGGAGCTCCTGAACAGCAAAGTCAACCACAAAGACTATATGTGTGACCGAACCGCCTGGGGCGCTGAGTTGGCCAAACGTCTGGGCTCTGAGAACTTCAAGCTGCTGTATGACATCTACCACATGCAGATAGACGAAGGCAACGTGATTCAGACCATTCGGGAGAACCATCAGTACATTGGCCATTACCACACGGCCGGGGTTCCGGGCCGGCACGAGATCGATGACACGCAGGAGCTCAATTATCCGGCCATCATGCGAGCCATCAAAGCCACTGGTTTCAAAGGCTTCGTGGCGCAGGAATTCATTCCAGAGGCCAAAGACAAATTAGCTTCCCTGAGAAAAGCCGTCCAGATCTGCGATGTCTGAGGCCTTTTCTCTCAAACAAAACGAAATGTTTACCTACTAAAAACAAAATGAACAACAGAAGATCTTTTTTACAGAAGCTGGGATTATTATCGGCAGGGGTTGCGTTCGCGCCCTCTTTGCTTACTTCCTGTGATTCTTCGAACCAAAACACGGGCAGTGCTGCCTCCACCGCTGAGGGAACAGGCGCTGACACCACTACCACCAGTGGCGCCGGAAACGCCCGTATCAGTGACATCGGTATCCAGTTGTACACTTTGCGGGAGCTTTTACCGAATGATGTGAAAGGCGTGATCGGGAAAGTGGCGCAGGCCGGTTACCAGGACGTGGAAACCTACGGCTATGACGTGGCCAAAGGCTATTGGGGGCTTCAGCCGAAGGCCTTCAAAGAACTATTGCAAGCCAGCAACCTGGTTTCTACCAGCGGTCACTATGAGTTTGGCCAATATATGAAAGACGGCAACACCGACATCGTGAAGCGCTACATTGATGCCGGAAACATTGTGGGCCAGAAATACATCACCGTGCCTTACCTGGGCGAAGAACTGAGAAACAGCGCCGATGCCTACAAGAACATCGCCGAGAAGATAAACAAAGCCGCAGAACTGTGTAAAGCCTCTAACCTGAAGCTGGCTTACCACAACCACGATTTTGAGTTCAAACAATACGGCGACACCACCGGCTACGACATCCTGTTAAAGGAAACCGATCCGGCGCTGGTAAGCTTCGAAGCCGATTTGTTCTGGATGGAAAAAGCTGGCCGCAAACCGGTAGAAATGTTCAACCAGCACAAAGGCCGTTTTGTGATGTGGCACGTGAAAGACATGGACAAAGCCAAACCAGACCTCAACACCGAGATCGGCAGCGGCACCATGGACTATAAAGCCATCTTCGCCCAAGCCCAGACTTCCGGCGTAGACCGCATCTTCGTGGAGCAGGAAAACTTCGCCGCCGGCATGGACCCTTTCCAAAGCATTAAACAGAGTCGCGATTACGTGAAAAATACCTTGCTCGCGTAAGTAGCTGCATTCTTTTTGCCATTACCGTTTCGGGCCTGTTTTACCAAAAGCAGGCCCAAAATGCGTTAATAAGGTTTTCTGATTATTATGGTTCTTCTCTGATTCTATTATTTCACCTGCAAACATAGGTTGAGGCTGTCGCCTTACGGCAGTTGCAAACCGCCGGTCATTTTGGGTCCAAGTCGCAGACTTGAACCAGAGAATATTTTAAGACTGTATTAGACAAACTAACCCTAAAGCACCACCACGTTCGCAGGACGATGCAGGAATTATTGCGGTTCTTCAGGCGAGGCAAAAACATGCAGCTCGGCGGAGGTTGGGCGCATGCGTAACCCAACCTCCGCCAGGCGCAAGCAGTGACAGTTCTGAAGGCTATGGCGTGCGTGAGCGATGGAACAAAGGACGGCAGCAGGGTGTCCAACTCTGAAGAAAAGACTGTCTGAGCGTCAGCGAGTTTCTTTTCTTCTTGATTCTTTTGGTTACTTTTCTCATCAAGGAGAAAAGTGACAAACGTCCGCAAAGCGAGTGCTGAGTTCAGAGTTCTGAGTCAGGAGTTAGGAAGTAGTGGTTCAATTGTAATCAGATATAGAAAAATCAGCAGAAGAAGTCATTCCCCTACCCCCTTCAAAGGGGAACCGTGCGTTTAGGAAGCGTTATTCCAGTCGCTGGTGAGAACATTAAACCCATTTCAGGGGCAATTCTTCAAAAACAACCCCGAAACGCATTTAGCTAAGCGAAGGTCAGCAACCTATTAAAACAATTCTTATCTTCACAAATCCCAAACCATCACACCACTAACCCCTTTATTATGAAGCAGTTTTTTACCAACCATGTCACTGGCTGGAGGAAACCCGTGTTGCTGCTTTGCACGCTGGGTCTGTTCGTGGAGCCTACTTTGGCCCAGAACGCACCTGCCCCGGCAAAGAAAGACGGAGCCAAAAAAGAAGAGAAAAAAGACCTGCCCTTAGAAGCTGGCCGAACCATTGACATCAACACCAACGAAGGCTCCTGGTTGGCCCTGGATGTGCACCCCGCCGGTGGTCAGCTCATCTTCAGCATGCTGGGCGATTTGTACCTGCTGCCTATGGCTGGTGGCAAAGCCGAGCAATTAACTGAGGGCATGGCCCTGGATGTGCAGCCTCGCTTCAGCCCGGACGGTAAATCCATTGTGTTCCTCTCGGACCGCGACGGGAATGACAACGTGTGGGTGATGGACCTGGTGACCAAAAAGACCCGCCAAATCAGCAAAAGCAAAAACGAAAACTTCCAGGCAGCTGAGTGGACGCCAGATGGCGAATACCTGGTGGTATCACAAGGCCGCCGGAACTTGAAACTGCACCTGTACCACAAAGACAGCGGTAGCGGAACACAGTTAATTAAAACCCCGGAAACCCTGAAAACGGTGGAGCCGGCGTTTGGCAAAGACCCACGCTACATCTGGTATTCGCGCCGCACCGGTGGTTGGAACTACAACGCGCAGTTACCGCAGTACCAATTAGCCACGCTAGACCGCGAAACCGGCGAAACCGATACCCGCACCTCTCGCTACGGCTCAGCGTTCTCGCCAACCTTGTCTCCGGATGGCACCATGCTGGTCTACGGAACACGTCATAATAACCAAACCGGCCTTATTGTCCAGAACCTGAAATCCGGCGACGAGAAGTGGCTGGCCTATCCGGTGCAGCGCGATGAGCAGGAGTCTATTGCGCCGCTGGGTGTGTTGCCGGCTATGTCGTTCACGCCAGACAGCAAAGAACTGGTAGCTTCTTACGGTGGTAAAATCTACCGCATTCCGGTAAGCGGCGGCCAGGCGAAGGAGATTCCGTTCCAAGTGAATACCAAAATCGCCATTGGGCCGAAAGTGGAGTTTAAATACTCCATCAATGATGACAAAACCATGAAGGTGACGCAAATCCGTGATGCGGCTATGTCACCAGATGGTAAACGTTTAGCCTTTACAGCGCTAGACAGATTGTACATTACGGATTACCCCAACGGCACACCAAAACGTGTCACTACCAATGATTTCACTGAGGCACAACCGTCCTGGTCGCCTGACGGCAAGGAGCTGGTATTTGTGACTTGGCACGAGAAAATGGGTGGCGCTATCTACAAAGTAGCTGCCAACGGAAAAGCAAAACCCGTAAAACTGAGCCAGGAGAACTCCGTTTTCCAGGAGCCGGTTTGGTCACCTAAAGGAGACAAAATCGTGTTCGTGAAAGGCTCGGCGCAAACGTATCGTGAGTCGGCTGGTCCGGGTGCGTTTGATGCGCGGCAGACTATTAACTGGATTTCGGCGAAAGGCGGTGCGAGCACGTTTGTGACCAAAGCCAACCTGGGTGCCAACCCGCACTTTGTGCAAGGCGATGACCGCATTTACCTGTACAGCTCCACTGACGGGTTGATTTCTATTCGTTGGGATGGCACCGATAAGAAGCCGTACGTGAAAGTGAAAGGTATCACCACGTTCGGGTCGTTTGCCGATATGCTGGAAGAGGAAATGAGCCACAACACGCACGTAAACGAGCGTGAACCGCAGCAACAAGCCTCAACCGCTACTACCATTATCAAAGCGCCAAAAGGCGACAAAGCCCTGGCTTTGATCAACAACGAGATTTACGTGGTAACCATCCCGTTTGTAGGCGGTGAAACCCCAACCATCTCCGTAGCCGACATCGCCAGTTCACAATTTCCTTCCTGGAAACTAACCGACATTGGTGGTCAGTTCCCAAGCTGGTCCGCCGATGGAAAGAGCGTGTATTGGTCTATCGGAAACGCCTTCTTCGCTTATAACATGGACCAGGCCTTCGCGAAGAAACGCGAACTGGAAGCCGCCGAGGAACTGAAGAAAGACGCTAAACCAACCACCGAAGTTAAGAAGGACAGCACCGGTGCCAAAGAGGCTGTGAAGATTGAAGGCTACAAGCCGGTAGAAACCAGAATCGCCATCACGGTGCCGCGTGACATCCCAACCGGAAACATCCTGTTGAAAGGTGCCCGCATCATCACCATGAACGGTGACGAGGTGATTGAAAACGGGGACATCCTGATTCAGGACAACCGCATCAAGGCAGTTGGTGCATCCGGCACGTTGACCGTTCCGCAGAACGCTACCGTGATGGACGTGAAAGGAAAAACTATCACACCTGGCTTCGTGGATACCCACGCGCACATGTGGCCACGCTGGGGCGTTCACTCCAACCAGGTGTGGATTTACGCCGCGAACCTCGCTTACGGGGTAACTACCACCCGCGACCCACAAACCGCTACTACCGACGTGTTAACCTACTCTGACATGGTGGAAACCGGCAAGATGATTGGACCACGCGTGTACTCTACTGGCCCAGGCGTTGGCTACTGGTCGTATAATCTGAAGAGCTTAGACCACGCCAAGAGCGTCCTGAAGCAGTACTCAGATTACTACAACACCAAGACCATTAAAATGTACCTGGTGGGGAATCGTCAGCACCGTCAGTGGATTATCATGGCCGCTAAAGAGCAAGGCCTGATGCCAACCACCGAAGGTGGTCTTGATTTCAAACTGAACCTCACTGAAGTTCTGGACGGCTACCCAGGCCACGAGCACTCGTACCCAATTTTCCCGCTGTACAAAGACGTGCTGGAGTTTGTGTCTAAGTCGCAGATTGCCTACACCCCAACCTTGCTTGTTTCTTACGGCGGACCTTGGGCCGAGAACTACTACTATGCCACCGAAAATGTGATTGGCGATAAGAAGCTTAACTACTTCACCCCTAAAGTGGAGTTGGATGAAAAAGCCCGCCGTAGAGCAGGTTGGTTCTCTAAAGAAGAACACGTTTTTGACAAGCATGCGCAGTTTGTGAATAGCCTGGTGAAAGACGGCGGTCTGGCCGGTGTTGGCTCGCATGGACAGTTGCAAGGCTTGGGCTACCATTGGGAACTTTGGTCTATTCAGTCAGGTGGCATGAAGAACCTGGATGCCTTGAAAGTAGCCACCATCTTAGGTGCAAAATCCTTAGGCTTGGACGGTGATTTAGGCTCTATCCAGAACGGTAAACTGGCGGATTTGGTCATCATGGACCAGAACCCGTTGGAGAACATCCGCAACACCAACACCATCAAATATGTGATGCGGAACGGTCGTCTGTACGATGCCAACACCCTGGATGAACTGGCTCCAACCAAGAAGAAAGCCCCAGATTTTGACTGGCACAGCGCGCTTCCGTTAGGCGTACCTGGTGTTCAGGAATAGTTTCTGAAAACGATTGAGAAAAGCCTCCCTTGCCTAGCAGGGGAGGCTTTTTGTTTAGGGGCAGTTTTGGTTAAATCGGCCTAAAACAGAAGCAATCTCGTATCATAGATTTTCCCTAAAGACAGAGAAATAAAAACAAGTACACCTAACCACCCACATTCCTAGAAAATGAAATTAGCTGGAAATACAGTACTGGTCACCGGAGGAGGTTCCGGGATTGGCCTTGCCATTGCCGAACGTTTTCTGAACGCCGGCAGTACCGTCATCATCTGCGGCCGAAGAGCCGATAAGCTTAACGAGGTCAAGGCCCAGTACCCCGAGATTCATACCATTGCCTGTGACGTAGCCCGCGAGGCCGACCGCATCGCCCTGCTGGAGTGGACCACCGCTGAATTCCCGCAGTTGAATGTGCTGGTGAACAACGCCGGTATTCAGCGGCGGGTCAACCTGGTAGACGAGCAGGAGGAGTGGAGCCAAACGCAACAGGAAATCGCCATTAACCTGGAAGCGCCCATTCACCTAAGCAGCCTCTTTGTGCCCCACCTGCGCCAACAAGAAACGGCAGCCATCATCAATGTCACTTCGGGGCTGGCCTTTACGCCGGGTGTTTTCGCGCCGGTGTATTGCGCCACCAAAGCGGCTCTGCATTCCTTTACCATGTCGTTGCGGTACTTGCTTTCCAAAACCAGCGTGGAAGTGGTGGAAATTGTGCCGCCTGCTGTGAATACCGACTTGGGGGGAACCGGCTTGCACACCTTCGGGGCACCGCTGAATGAGTTCGCTGACTCGGTGATGCAGCGCATTGACAACGGGGAACTGGAAGTTGGTTTCGGGACTTCGGAAGTGAGAAGAAAAGCCTCCCGGGAAGAAAATGATGCCTTCTTTCTGGAGATGAATTCCAGATGGGCGTAAGCGTTTTGGGGCCCTTTTCCGAAATCAGGCTTCAAACCCTTCCCCGAACCCTTTTTATTTCCTTGGCCTCAGGGAATCAGAGAAGTACTTTTAAGGATAAAGGTCTGGCTTTTAAGGTTTAAAATTTGTAACTTCCGTGCAGGGCGAAGCCTTGTTTCTCTCTTCTGCAGATTGCAAAAGATTGTTTTCCTGTAAGTGCTTTCCCTTTCTAGTTTTCACTCCTTATTTTTTGGAAAGATGAGATGGGTATATAGTGTGAAACATAAAACAAAGGCCGCATTGCTGCTGGCGGTGGTGATGGTCTTGGTACTGGCTAAAAATACGCTGGACAATAAAACGGTGACGAAACTGGGTACTTCCTTCGCCACCGTCTACGAAGACCGGCTGCTGGTGGAAAGTTACATTTACCAACTGTCTGGGCACCTGTACCAGAAGAAAATGCTGGTGGACAATTCTTTTTATGCCGGGAATGATGGCCATCTGGCTTCCGGGTTACAGGAAAACAACCTGGCCATTGCCACCCTGCTCACAGAATTTGGCAAAACCCGGTTAACCGATGCCGAAGCCAGGTACTTAGTTGCCTTTGACCGAAACCACCGGGAACTGAAAGCTTTGGAAAACCAATATTTGCGGCAGTTGGGAGGAAAAGAGGTGTTGCCAGCCAAGAAAGAGTTGGATACCCGGTTCCAACAGGCTACAAACTACCTGAACCAACTTTCCCGCATTCAGGTCGCAGAAGGCAAACGGTTGAATGATTCGTCTCAGCAGATGATGGCAGGGTCGGCTATTCTTACCCAGCTGGAGTTTGTTTTGATCATCGTCATCGGCATCCTGATTCAAATGCTTATTTTCGCCTCTAAATCAAGGTTCTCTAAGTTTCCACAAAATCCTATGCTGAACTAGAGAGATTTGCCTGTGCTTCTGTTCGGCTTAGAGAACGAGGCAGGTTTCGTAAATCATTTTCATTTTACAAGCTGAAAACCAGTTATGAAAAGTACAATACAGATCCTGATCATTGCCTCTCTGTGCTGCGGGGTAGGGTGTTCCAAAAGCAAAAATGAGCCAGCCGCAGGAGCCGATACCGCGAAGAATACCTCTTTGCCGGTAAATACCTCTTCTAACTCTACTGCGCCAGTAACTTCACAACCGGCCACCGTAGGCCAACAAACGCCTGCTGGCACTCCGGTAGTGACCACTGGTTTAAACCCTGCTCACGGCGAGCCGGGCCATCGGTGCGATATCCAGGTGGGCGCGCCCTTGAACTCGCCTCCCGGAGTAACCGTTAATCCGGGGGTAACCCCCAACTCAGGCGCTACGGCCACTCCTAATGCCCGGCCTTCTGCTTTGCCGCCCGCCCCTGTTCTACCCATGGGCCCTCCGGTTACCACCGCCAAAGGCATGAACCCGCCCCACGGGCAACCGGGGCATGACTGTAGTATTGCCGTAGGAGCTCCTTTGAAGAAGTAGTTTAGAAGAAATAGCATAGAAAAAGCGCAGCAAACCACTGCGCTTTTTCTATGCTATTTCTGGCTTGTTTTTACAAAAGCTGCCTTAAAACGGAGGGTAAAATCTATTCCTTGAACGATCACAAGAGGAGGACTCTGGTTGAAGCATCCTTCCTTTTTCCCGGCGCCCGTTCAATTTTAAGGCAGTGTCTACTTCTTCTTTTTCTTCCCAGCCTTCCTAACCGCCTTGCTATACTTTGCAATCAGCGGCATGGTAGAATCGGTGTCGAAAACGCCGTAGAGGCCCTGTTCTTCCTGGGGGGGATCGCCCATGAGGTCATCGCCGGGTTTCCAGAAGTGGCGGGTTGGGTGAGGACGGGCGATTCCGTTGAAGGCCCAGAAGTTGGCCCCGGCTAGAGCATCTTTCGCTTTAGCGCTGGAAAGTACGCGTTCAAACACCTGCGTGTAATATCGGTCGCGGTGGTTGGTTTTGGCCGAGGGGCTGAACTCGTTGTTATCCCGCTGCAACCCAAATTCCTCCATCACAATTGGTTTCTTCTGCTCCCGGGCGAAGGTGATGTGCCGGTCCATGTACTGCATGGTCTTCACAATAGCAGAATCCAAAGAGCCACTGATGTTCTTATTATCCAGCCAGCCCCAGTTGCGCGGCCAGATGTGCATGGTAAAGTAATCGATATTGGGATCAGTGTGGACTTGTTTGAACACGTCCATGGAGCCCTCTGAGCCGTGCGAGCCTTCTGAGCCGGTAGACACCAGGTGGTTTTTGTCCAGGGACTTGATCAGGGCAGCGGTGCTTTTGATCCATTGGTCATAAGCGGGCACGTTGGCCATGGAGAAGGCGCGGGGCTCATTGGCGATCTGCCAGGACATGATCACGGGGTCCTCTGTGTACTTCTGGTTCGTGAACTGGTTCGTGCGGCTTAGCATGAATCTGATATGGTCGGCGAATTGCTCCTTGCAGGGATCGCACTGGTGAAACTGACCGGAGTACTTCATGAAGCTGGCCCAGTCATTGTTGTTAGCCAAGGCGTAGGGAATGGGCACGTTGGTGTTCCAGTTCACATATTGGCTAAAACCACCCGACCATTCCCAGGCGTTGTTCAGGTACAGCACCGCTTTCATGTCGCGTTTGGCCATCTCGGCGAGCAGGAAATCCAAACCAGCCAGCAGCGTGTCATTGTACACGCCGGGTGACATCTGCAGAGCTGGCGAGACGCGGTACGGCTGGTTGTTCGGGCCTTCGGCGCCGGCCAGGATTCTAAGGTTCGTGACACCGGCTTTCTTAAGCAAATCCAACTCCTTTACCAATCTTTTGCGATCCCCGCCCTGACCGGTAGAGGCCAACAAACCACCGTACCAATAATTCGTCCCGATGTAGTAGTAAGGCTTGCCGCCTAACGTAAAGGTATGTCCATCGGTTTTCACAAAGTCCGATGCTTTCTGGGCAAGAACCTGGGTGAAAGAAGCGCAAAGGAGAGCTACAAGAAAGTAAATACTTTTCATGTGGAGTACAAAGGAAGAAGATAATTCTAGATGGTATGTTACTTACGGGGCCAGTTATCAGTCCGGAAGGTGGAGGCGGGTAGACCTGCCTTGTTGAAGAGGTTAGGTACAGCGGTGTTGTTCCAGCCCATCCGCACAGCTACCGGCTTTTTCACTTCCTTGGCGCTCACCACAATGGTTTTGCCGTCTATTTTGGCTTTGGCGGGCACAAACTTCTGGTCTTCGCCGGCAATCTCAAAATGGGTGAGTTCTTTGCCTTTGGCTACCAAGCCTTGGTCTGCGTGGTCAAAAGACAGTCGAATTTTGTTTCCTTCCACTTTCATGTCGCGGTACACGGGGCCAGAGAAGGCCACCTCTTTTTTACCGTAGGTTTTGTTCAGAGCCCAGGAGGCGAGGCGTTTGCCTACATCCAGTTTGTTTCTGGGGTGAATGTCCACCGTATCGCCCACGTCACTGATGACCGCCATGCCAGTTTTCGGAACGGTCATGGTTTTCAGCTGGGCCTCGGCGAGCCGCACCCGTTCTTCGGGGGTGCCGTACTTCCAGGGCGCGATCTGCACGTAGTAGAAGGGGAAATCATTTTTCCAGGAGGTGCGCCAATCCTGGATAAGGGTGGGCAGCATCTGGGCATACACTTCGGGGGCATCTACGTTAGATTCCCCCTGGTACCACAGGGCACCTGCCAGCCGGAAGGGGATGAGCGGCGCAATCATGGCGTTGTAGGCTTTGGCTGGCTGCACCGGACCGTATTCTACCTCTTTGCGTTTTGCGGCTGCTTCGGCCAAAACAGGGTTAGAAGCGATGGCCTGCCCGCTGAACCAAATCTCGATGGGGGTGCCACCCCAGCTGCTGTTGATCAACCCGACCGGCGTGTTCAGGTTCCGGTGAATTTCCCTCCCGAAGAAGTAGCCCACCGAGCTGAAGTTCTTCATGGTTTCCGGCGTGCAGACTACCCATTGGCCCTGCAGGTCCACCTGCGGAGCATCGGCGGTGCGTTTGGAGGCCTGGAAAAACCGGATGGAGGGGTAATTGGCTTCCTTGATGTGCAGCTCGGCATTGTCTATTCCGGCGTTGGCATTCCAGTCCATGTTAGATTGACCGGAGCATAACCAGACCTCGCCCAGCAACACGTCTTCCAGCACCAGGGTGTTGTAGCCTTTCACGGTCACGGTCTGCGGGCCGTTGGCGGCGGAAGTCTGCAGTTTTACTGACCATTGCGCCTGGTTATTGACCTTGGTTTTAACGGGTTTGTTGTCCCAGCTGCCGGTCACGGTGACTTCTTCGCCGGTGCTGCCCCAACCCCAGAGAATGACCTCGGCGTTTCGTTGCAGCACCATGTGGCTTCCAAGGATGGCTGGCAGGGAGACCGCTCCCGCCGAGGTGGAAGAGGCGGAAAGGAGCGCGACAATGAAAAGTTTTTTCAGTGATTTCAGTTTCATCTTTCCTGAACTATGACGTGAATGGTGAAGGTTAGCGGAAGCCAATGCAGGGGTTCTTCGCTGGCGGCCGCTAGAAAGCATTTAGGGCCTGCTTTCTGGAAAACAGGCCCTAAACAAAGAAACGAAATTTATTCAGACAGAACCAGTAGTACTATGTCGTGCGCGGGTACGGTGGCTTCAAAGGCTTTCTTGGTGGTACCCTGGGCTTTCTTCGTCCACACGTTCCAAATTTTGTAAGTGGTAGTATTGGCGTTCAGTTCCCGTTTGGAAAGGTCATCGTTGATGGGCGTTTTCTTCCAGTCAAAGGTCACTTTCTGAGGATTCTTTGCCCTGTTCAGGAAAGTAACGGCCCACTTTCCGCCATCCAGAGGTTTTACCCACGTTTCAAGGCTGTCTTTGGCAGAGAGTTTCAAGCCCTGAATGCCGAGTTTGTCCTGGTTGATGGCCAACACTTCTTTGTCGGTTAAGATGGCCACGGTTTCTTTGCTCATCTTGCGCAGGTCGTTTCCGGCAATGAGAGGCGCGGCGATCATGCTCCACATGGTGAAGTGGGCGCGGTCTTCGTTTACGGCCATTCCGTTACCTACTTCCATCATGTCTGGGTCGTTCCAGTGGCCTGGGCCCGCGTATTGTCTCAAGCCTTCCTGCTTGTCCAGGATCTGCATCACGCCCCATGATTTCCAGGTACCGTGATCTTCCACGCAGTCAAAGCAGTTGTAGATGTCGCCGGTGGTTCTCCACAGGTGCCCTACCGCCGGACCCCATTCCCAGGGCTTGTCATTACCCCACTCGCAGATGCTCAGTACCACCGGGCGGCCTGCTTTTTGCAGAGCGGCGGCGATAGTTTTGTAAGCACCCTCGGCTTTCAGGCCTTCGGTGTTGCACCAATCATATTTAAGGTAATCGATGCCCCATGAGGCGTACATCTGGGCATCCTGGAACTCATAACCGCGGCTTCCCGGACGGCCACCGCAGGTCTGGGAACCGGCATCTGAATAGATACCCAGTTTCAACCCTTTGGAGTGCACGTAGTCGGCGAGGGCTTTCATGCCCGATGGGAAGCGCTTTGGATCAGCGTGGATAAAGCCCAGGCTGTCCCGGTCGCCGTGCCAGCAGTCGTCTATGTTGATGTACTCATAGCCGGCGGCTTTCATACCGGAACTCACCATGGCATCGGCGGTTTCCCGGATCAGTTTCTCGTCTACGTTGCAAGCGAATTTGTTCCAGCTGTTCCAGCCCATGGGCGGCGTCATGGCCAGGCCTTCATACTTCTTGTAGTTCTGCGCGTAGTTGTTTCCCTGGCTGAAAGCCGTAACCGAAAGCGTGAGGGCTGCCAGGGAGAGCAATAGTTTTTTCATGGGTTTTGTCTGGGCTGTTAGGTGAGTGGGAGTATGGAATTCAAGATTTGTTCGCTGTTTCTATCAGGACTGGTTTTAGGCCATTTCTTTGAAATCGGGCTGTAAACAGGCCCAGAAGTTTTAGGCGGAGAGCGCCGGATTTCCGTCGTTATTTCTGCAGCACCACTTTCCGGGAAATCTGTTCGCCTCCTTTTTGGATGGAAAGCACATACATGCCCGCCGGAAGCTGCTGAACCGGAAGCTGAACCTGGTTCAGCCCGCTCCTCAAATGCCGGGACACTTCCAATACTTTGGCTCCGGTGGTAGTGAACAGCGAAAACGTAGCCGTTAAAGGAGATTTGGTGGTGGTGCTGATGGTCAACTGGCCTTCCTGGGAAGGGTTGGGGTACACCGATAATTTCCCAAGTTCTTTTTCCAGCGCGCTGCTGGTCACCGCAGTGTAGCTCCGCCAGTTAGGCAATTCGTCCAGAGTGATGACATCTGGATCGTTGAAGACCGAGTGAATGAGGCTGGAGGCTTGTTTTCTGGTGTAATCCGCGCCCGGCCACACAGCAAACCAGGACCACCACGTCCCGAAGGTTCGGATGAATTCGGGGTTGGGGAGGTTGCCGGTCTCTGAGAGCGTGACCAGTTTCTTGCCGTTGAACAGGTTCTGCAGCTCGGTCCATTGGCCGCTCAGGTTAGAAGCCACAGCGGTGTTTTCGTAAATGTCAATGCCTACTATGTCTACGTACGCATCGCCGGGGTACCAATCGGGTTTCCCGCGTTCGGCGGTGTAGACCCAGATGAGGTTGTGCAGTTGGTGATGGTTGGTGAGGCGGTCGTACATCAGTTGCCAAAGCTCCCTGAACGGAGCGGCTCCCTGGGCGCCCCACCAAAACCAGCCACCGGCCGCCTCGTGCAAGGGACGCCACAGTACCGGAATGTCTTGTGCCTGAAACTTCTTCAGTTCTACCGCAATGGCATCAATATCACGAAGCAGAAGCTGGTAATTGGCCCCGTTTTTATCGGCGAGGGCGGTAGCAAAGTTAAAGGTGGTGGCCCGGGTGTAGAACCCGCTCCACCAGAGTTTGTCAGGGCTTTGGTTGATCAAATCAGTGGGGGCGTTCCAGTGCCACATCAGGCTGATGATGCCGCGGCCCTGGTCTTTTTGGGCCCATTGGATGGCTTTTTCCGAGAATCCCGTGGGGTTGGACCCAAACTGGATACGAGAAGGCGAGTACTCAATCAGGTCAAATGACCCGATGGCCGGATCTTTCCCTGAGTGCGTGCGCACGTAGTCCATTTCCTGAAGCTCGTTGGTTTCCTGCTGGGCCGCCAGCACTTTGGTTCCGTAGATGTCTACCAGATACGAGAACAGGTTCTTGGTGGAAGCCGTTGCGTTGGCATCGGTCAAGGTCTTGGGCGGTTTGGCCGGCAAAGGAATCGTGGCCGGACTTAGGTTAATGTAATCAATAATGTAGTATCCCCAGCCGCCGCCAATGGTAATGGAGTTAGCCCCTGCCGTCAGCAGGAACTTGCCCGCCTGCGCTGTGCCGTACCCTGAAACGGGGGTCAACATTCCCTCTGAACGACTTCCGTTTACCTCCAGCACGTACCCTTTCTCGCCCGATGGCGTGGCGTACCGGATGGTCAGGTCGTAGATGCCGGCTGTGGCAACGTCGACGGTGAACCGTACGTTCTTGGCGAAGGAATTGTCAAACCCCTGCACGTACCCACTGCCCGAAAACCCCGTCATGGAACTAGCCACGGTTACTCCCGTGCGGGTAGCGTTTTCAGCCTCAATTTTGATATCTGCTGCCTGGGTGCAAGAGGTAGAGGCCAGGAAAAAAGACAACGCCAACCAAGCCAGGTACGCCCGCCCTGAGACGGAGGAAAGTAATCGTAGAAGTGTTTTCATGCCAGGTAGTTGTGGGTACGAATTTGTTGAAAGTACTTCCTTTGTTTTCTCTGATCCGCGGCTAATCTGCTAGCTGTTTAGGGCTTATTTCTGAAAAACCACCCTAAAGCAGCAGCTTGCGGGAAGGCTTTAGGCTTTCGCCGACTTCTTGCATCTATGGATGATTTCCAGGCAGGCCCGAGCGTTGTGGTAAGGGCATTTCCAGAACCCGACCTTGTCTTCTTTGCTCATCAAAGAATAGTCATCGTTCACTCCCCAATGCCACTCGCCCCGCTCCAGGTCCAGGAAATAGGTCTGCGCGAATTTCCAAGAGTCCAAAGACCTTTGCAGAAAGTCCTCGGAGCCGGTCAGTTCGTAGGCGTTGAAGAAACCCACCATCGCCTCGGCGCTCACCCACCACTCACGGTGTTTGTCGTAGTGGTTCTCGTCCATGTTGAGCTCATGGTACAGGCTTCCGTCCGGGAGCAGGGCCTCTGCCGTGGCATGGGCCATGGTGAGTGCCACTTCCTTCACATTCGCCAGCAATTCCTCATCGCCCAGCACTTCGGCGGCTTCCTGCAACAGCCAGGAAGCCTCAATGTCATGGCCGTAGGAGACCAGGTTGGCCGAAGAGACCCAGTCGCGGGAGAAGAACAGTTTCAGGTGGCCGGTGTTCTGATCAATGATTCGCTGTAGGAACACCTCGATCAGGCCTCTGAGTTGTTTTTCCAGCAGTGGGTCCGGCCAGCCGCGGTACAGGTTAGCGTAGGCCTCCAAAATATGCAGGTGCGTATTCATGGTCTTGGGGTCGTTGCAGTCCTTCTCGCTCAGGCGCAGGTCCTCCAACAGTTCGCCCGTTTGGCTGAAAGCCTCCAGGTACCCGCCGTGCTCCGGATCGAAGCTGTACTGCTCAATCCACCGGAAAAGCCCTTGGCTCACCTGCAAAGCCTTTTCGTTTTGCGTGGCCAGGTGGTACTCGCTCATCCCGTAGATGGTGAAAGCTAGGGCGTAGATCTGTTTGCGGGTGTTCAGAGGCTGGCCCTGGGCGTCCACCATCCAGTAGATACCGCCGTGGGCGGTATCCAGGAAGGAGGTTGTCAGGTAATCAAAAGCGCGGGTCGCGATCTCCAGATACGTTTTCTGCCCCGTTTGCCGAAAAGCGGCTGAAAACGTCCACAGGATGCGGGCGTTCAGGATGCTACCCTTGGGCGCTTCGGGGTTCACCTTGCCGTTGTTATCGATCTGCCCCACGAAGCCGCCGCTCCGGTGGTCCAGGGTGTGCTCCGTCCAGAAAGCCAATATCCTCTCCAACTCGGTTTCCATCTCCTGCCGGTAGGTGGAAAGCTGGGAGGCAAGGGTGGTATCGGAAACGGTAGCCATCAATTCGCGCCGTTTAACTCGGGAGCCATCACCTGTTTCTTGCCTTTGATGTAGGCTTTGTTCTTCTCCGCCAGCAGGTTGATCTGCTCCACCGAGGCGGCAGAGCGGAGCCCGTCGGCCGGGGTGTTCAGCACATAGTCCAGAAGCTGATTCACGGTGGAGGTGGCCACGTGCATTCTGGTGTCAGAGGAGGCGTAGTAGATGAACACGGTGCCGTCCTCGTCCACAATCCAGCCGTTGGCGAAGGCCACGTTGGAAACGTCGCCCACCCGCTCCTCGCCCTCCGGGGCGATGAAATACCCGCCTGGTTTGGCAATTACCTTGGACGGGTCATCCAGGTCGCTCAGGAACATGTAGAGCACGTAGCGCAGGCCGGCGGCGGTGTTCCGTACGCCGTGCGCCAAATGAAGCCAGCCTTTCTCGGTTTTGATGGGAGCGGGGCCCTGGCCGTTCTTCACCTCGTACACCGTGTGGTAGGCCTTGGGGTCCACGATGAACTCCTCGTCCACCACGGCGTTCTCCATCGAGTCGGTGAGGCCCCAACCGATACCGCCGCGGCTGCCCGCCTCAATGAAGCTGTCCTGCGGACGGGTGTAGAGCGCGTATTTGCCGTTGATGAACTCAGGGTGCAGGACCACGTTGCGCTGCTGCGCCGAGGTGGATCTCAGGTCAGGCAGGCGTTCCCAGGAAACCAGGTCCCTGGTGCGGGCGATGCCACACTGCGCCACCGCAGATGACTCGTCGCCGGGTTGGGCGGCCGGGTCCTTGCGCTCGGTGCAGAACAGGCCGTAGATCCAGCCGTCCTCGTGCTGCACCACGCGCATGTCGTACACGTTGATGTCGGGGTCCTGGGTCTCGGGCATGGTGATGGGTTTCTCCCAGAACTGGAAGTTGTCGATGCCGTTGGGGCTCTCGGCCACCGCGAAGAAGGACTTGCGGTCGTTGCCCTCCACCCGCACCACCAGCAGGTACTTGCCATGGAGTTTGATGGCCCCGGCGTTGAAGGTGGCGTTGACCCCGATCCGCTCCATGAAGTACGGGTTGGTCTTCGGGTTCAGGTCATAGCGCCAGGCGATGGGGGCGTGCTGGTTGGTCAGGACTGGGTTCTTGTATCTATCGTAGATGCCGTTGCCGAGCGGCAGTTTCTCGTTCTTCTTGGTGATCAGGGCCGCATGGAACTGCTCCAGGGCCTGCTGTCTTTTTTGGAAGGGGTTTTCCATGGTGATTTGGGTAAAAGGGTTACTAAACGGCCTGTCAGGCCGCCTTTGACTTATGAAACAGAAACTAATTTTCGTTTGAGGATAGAGGCCACGGAGTCACCATCCTTGGGCAGTTTGTCCCACCAGGTTTTCTTCAGGATGGCGCTGCACACGATCAGGATACCGGTAGTCACCATAAGTTCGGTGTACATGGTCAGGATCAGGTAGATTGGGAGGAGCGTGAGGCTCATCTGCCACACCACGCCAATGACCACGTTGAACATGTCCAGCTTGAAGTTCTTGTTCTCCTCGAAGGACGGGTCCTCAGCCTTCACCTGCTGGGCCACCGGTTTCCAGAAGCCCCACGGACGCACGTTCCGGTAGAAGCTTTTCAGGGTCTCGGCCTCAGTGGGCGGAGCCGTGTAGGTGCCTATAAGGCTACCAGCCAGGGAAATGAGCAGCAGGTACGGGAAGTAGTAGAGGTCCAGGCCCTCGGTGAAGTACGGGAAGACCAGGGCCGCTATTATACCCACCAGCATGCCCCAGAAGAAGCCGTTAGCGTTGAAGCGCCACCAGTACCACTTGAGCACGTTGGCCGAGATGTAGCCGCCGTACAGACCCGCCACAATCCACTGCAGCAGGCTGTTCACGTCCTTGGCCAGGAAGCCCAGGGCCATGCTCACCAGCACTACCACAATGCCGGTGGCGTAGTTCATGCGGTTCACGGTAGCGTTGCTGGCCTTGGGGTTCACGTATTTCAGATATACGTCATTCACCAGATACGCCTGCGCCGCATTCAGGGTCCCTGCAAACGTGCCGATAAACGCCGCCAGAAGCCCGGCCAGGATCAGGCCCATCAAACCGGTGGGGGCGAACCGCTGGATGGCGGCCGGCAGGATTCTCTCAAAGTCGATGCCGCTTGCCGATTGCAGGTTCAGTTGGTCGTAGTTCAGGATGGCCAGCACCGTGAAGCCCATGATCATCAGGTACCGCGTAGGGATCAGCACCACCGAGACGAAGGCGCTCATCTTGGCCGCATCCTGCGGGGAGCGGGAGGAGAGGATCTTCTGCATGTCATAGTTGGGCGTGGGGCCGGCCAAGCTGGCCAGAATGCCCTTGAAGACCATCAGCGAGAAGAAGATCCCGAACAAAGAGTAACCGTCCGACTGGATCTTGGCGTTCACGTCGTCAATGATGCCGGTCCAGTCCATGTTGAGCGTGGCCCCGAAGAAAGGCGTCTTCCATTCCTCGGGCACGTTGAGCGGCGCGGTGTCCAGGTTGTTCATGGCCAGGATGGCCACCACAACGGAGGCGGCGGTCATGATGCCGTACTGCAGCACGTCGGCCCACACGATGCTGGCCATGCCGCCCAGAATGGAGTAGAAAACCGCGAAGAAGGTGAAGAGCATGCCGTAGAAGTGCGGCACGAACTCAGGCGAGACGGTGAAGGGCACATACGGCTGCACCACCGACCACGGCACGAAGATCTCCACGAACTTGCCCAGCCCGATGAAGCCGTAGGCCAGGAAGCCCAAACAGCTCAGCAAGGCGAAGGCCACCACGATGGCGTGCGACTTGTTGGAGTCGCGGCCCCGTCCGAAGCGGGTGAGCATCCACTCGGCCCCAGTGGTCACGTTGGAGCGGCGCAGCCAGGCGGCCAGGAACATCATCAGGAAGATCTGGTTGAAGGACGGCCACAGCCACGGGATCCAGATGCTCTTCAGGCCGTAGACGAAGCCCAGCATCACCATCCACATGGTGCCGGAGATGTCGAACATGCCCGAGGCATTGGAGAGGCCCAGCGCGTACCACGGCAGGGTGTTGCCGCCCAGCATGTACGCTTCCTTGTTGGCCTTGGCCCGGTTCTGCAGGATCAGCCCGATCGCCGCCACCGAGACGAGGTAGAGGATGATGATGCCGATGTCTAGCGCGGTTAGTTTCATGCGAAAGAAGTAAAGGTTTTGTTTTTAGTAGTGGTGTGAAGAGGCGGGGTGTGCGTTATTTTCTGCTGCCCAGTTTGTCCTGAGTAGTTGGAGCATAGAGACGTTCCTTGGCTACTTTGTCAAGGAAGAAGACTTTGGGATTCCTGTAAAAGACCTTAAAATCCTCGGCACTTTTCTGCCCGGGATAAGGCGCGTAGTAATGGTCTGTTCTGGCGTTTCGCCACACCATCACGTAAGACAAGCCAGCGTCCTGGACAATGGGCGAAAGGATGTTGGTCCACCAATCGGCCTGCGGTAAAGTTTCCAGGCCGGTTTCGCTTAAAGTCCAAACCTTGTTTTTCTCCTGGCCAATCTGACGCAACGTCTCCACCATCTGGCGGGCTTCCTTGATGTAGTTTTGGTTCGCCTGCGCTAGTTGTGCTGGATCTGCGGGCGGACGGTGGTAGATGTCAAACCCCACAATGTCTACGTAGTCATCGCCAGGGTACCGCTCCAGGTAATCCTCGCGGGAGGTGAAACGGTCGGTGGAGTAAGCGAACAGCAGATTGTTGGCTTTCTTCTTGCGCAGGTAGTCTACGGTGAAACGCCACATCTGCTTGTATTCCTCGGGAGAGCAATGCTTGCGGCCCCACCAGAACCAACTTCCGGTATGCTCGTGAAAAGGACGGAAAACCAACGGAATCAACTCACCGTTGGGGCCTTTCAGGCTTTTCATGAAACCGGCCAACCCATCTAACCACGACTTGTAACGTTTCATGGCGTTTTTGTCCTGGAACAGGTGCCGGATGGTAGAATCTGCCGCATCCCAGCTGGTTTTAGCCGGGTCCACGGGGTTGTTCAAGTGCCAGCTAAAGGTATTCAAACCACCTTTGGCGTACACTTCCTGCGCATACTCCCGCATTTTCTGGAACGGCACGCTGTCCAGGTTCATGGGTTTGTTCAGTTCCAAATGGCCCAGTTCCCAACCAACAACCGCAGGGTACTCGCCCACTACTTCCTTTACATCAGAGCGGCCTGGTTCATATTTCCAACCAACCCCATACGCCAACGCATCCTGGTGGCCGAACATGATACCTTTCTGGGAAAGGCGTTTCAGGTTGGTGTAGAGGTTCCTGGTTTCAGGGGTGGCTTTCTTGTTAATGGGAGAAACCTGCCCCTGGGAGGGAAGATAAGTGAACGCCAGTAAAAGGAAAGCCAGTAAGGTTCTAGTCATGGGTTCTAATTGGGAAAAGGTAAAGAATGTTCACCGTAAAGTAGCTTTAACTAGGCCATAGCCTACGCTTCTGTCTCTTCATTGGTGGTTTGCCGTTGAGCTTGTGCCAGAAGTGCACCAATGGAAATAAGTGCCCTTCTTTCTAAATGCAGAACAACTTATGGAGTACATCTAAGCTACTTTACAAAACTAGGTAGTTTTTAGGCTGAGGGGTAATACTATTTTATCGTTTGTTTGATGAAATATAGAAGAGACTAGCGGTGTTATGCCGGAACAGCCTTTTACATCTGATTCATCGGTGCTTTGCAAGAAAATGAAAAGCTCATGAAAATGAAGCCTATTGCTTGAGAAAAGCTATAGAAACACAATAATACTCTTTAAGTTTTTAACGAATAAATTGTTTGAAGCCACTGTGGACAAGAAGATAAATTCAGGAAGAATTACATGCGGAACCAGAAGGCAATGCTTGGCTGAGATATTATTGAGTCAATAACTGGTATTTTTTTAACCATTAGGCAGTAAGTAAACGCAAGAATGTGTAACTTCACAGAGTAAATCCGCTATTATGAGTGCTATCTACCGTGAAATTACCCCGTTAACCCAGAACGATTGTTTCACTTTGTTCTCCAGGGTAAAAGAGGAATTCAACTTCCCGCTTCACTACCATGAAGACTTTGAGTTGAACTTCATCTATAACGCCGCCGGGGCCAAGCGCGTGGTGGGCGACCACGTGGAAGTCATAGATGACCTGGAATTGGTGCTGGTGGGCAGCAACTTGCCGCACGGCTGGTTTACGCACCAATGCAAAAGCAAGGAAATTGTGGAGATCACCATCCAATTCCACAAAGACCTTTTTGACGAGAAGTTTCTGCGCCGCAACCAGTTGAGTTTTATCAGGGCTTTATTAGAGCGGGCCAGTAAGGGTATTTCTTTTTCCCGCGAGGTAAAGGAAGCGTTCAGGCCCAGGTTAGAACAACTCACCCAGAAAGGCGGCTTCGACTCGGTGCTGGAACTGATCTCCATTCTGCATGATCTGTCGGTTTCCCGTAACATGCGCACACTCTCCAACAGCACGTTCACCTCAGACCAGTTCAACTATTACAGCCGCCGCATAGAAAAGGCATTTGAGTACATGCAGACCTACTATGACAAGGAGGTTTCCCTCGCCGATGTGGCCAAAGTGGTGAATATGCCCGAAGTCTCTTTTAGCCGGTTTATCAAAAAACGGACAGGAAAAACCTTCATCGAAAGCTTGAACGAAATCAGGTTGGGCCATGCCTCCCGCATGCTCATTGATACCACTGAAACCATCTCTGAGGTGTCGTTTAAATGCGGCTTCAACAATCTGTCGTACTTCAACCGCATTTTCCGGCGCAAGAACGGGTGCACGCCTAAAGAATTCCGGCAGAACTACTCCGGTTCCAGGGTGTTTATCTAAACAGGATTCTTGGGTTTTAAGGCTGTTTTCTTGAAACCAGGTCTAAAACAAATCCCTTTCGCTAAGCATTACACAAGAAGAAGCCCGATCAGACAAGATGATGCATCTGTCTGATCGGGCTTCTGGTTTTATCTTCGTTTAAGAGCTGTTTTAGAGAAACCAGCCCCAAAACAGGTTGTTTATTGCAGCGTTACTACGGTTTTCAGGTCGCCCACCATCAGGTCGAAGGCACCGGGTTCGGTCACCCATTGGCCGGCTTCGTTCACAAATGCCAGGTCTTTAGCGGAGATGGTCAGGCTTACTTCTTTTTCTTCACCGGGCTGCAGCGACACTTTGGAGAAAGCGCGCAGGCGTTTGGCAGAAGGCGTGATGCTGGCATACTGGTCGTGGCTGTAGAGTTCCACGGTCTTCTTACCGGCTCTGCTGCCGGTGTTACGCACTTTCACGGTGACCTTCAGATTGTCATTGTTCCCGAAGGTAGTCTTGTCCACGCGCAGGTCAGAGAAAGCGAACGTGGTGTAGCTCAGGCCATGCCCGAACGGCCACTGCGGGTTGAACCCACGGTTACCGGCTGCGTTAGGAATGTCTTCCCGGATGATCTCGGTGCCTTTGTGGTCATAGGTGAGCACGTCGCCGGAGAAGCGCGGATAAGTGAACGGTAGCACGCCATCAGGGTTGTAGTCCCCGAACAGCACATCGGCGATGGCCGCGGCCCCGAACGTAGCCGGACGGTACGCCATCACCACGGCATTAGCCAGTGGCTCCACCGAGGATAATACGCGCGGTCTGCCTTCCAGCAGTACAATAATTACCGGTTTGCCGGTCGCTTTAGCGGCTCGCACCAAGGCCAATTGGTTTTCCTCCAAATCAAGGTCATCAATCACACCGGGGCTCTCAGCGTACGCTTTCTCACCTAGGCAAAGCACAATGGCTTGGGCCTGGGCAGCGTCTTTTCTCAGTTGGGCTACGTCATAGTTGGCGGCACCGTTGAAATCAGCCACGGAGCGGGAAATCACGCGGTCTTTGCCAATCTCAGCGATCAGACCCTGTACTAACGTCTTGGCTTTAGATGGATACTGCGACTCATCGGTCCCTTGCCAGATGTAGGACCAGCTTCCGTGCAGGGCCGCCAGGGTATTGGCGGTTGGACCGGCTACCAGAATTTTGGAAGTCTTCTTGAGCGGCAATACCTGGTTGTTGTTTTTGAGCAGGGTGATGCTTTCCAGCGCCGATTGCAGCGATACCTGATCGAACTCTGCTTTGTGGATGGTGGTTTTCAGGGCCGCCTTCGGTCTCACCTGCTCAAACAGACCCAGTTTCTTCTTCAGGGCCAAAATGCGGCGCACCGATAGGTTGATGCGTTCCTCAGAGATAGTGCCTTCTTTTACCAAGGCTACCAGGTGGTTGTAGAACGATAAATCAGTAGGCACCATGCTCATGTCCAAACCGGCTTCTACGGCCATTCTTACGGCTTCTTTCGGGGTGGCGGCAACCTTGTGGCGGGTGTGCAACCGAATCACGTCTTCCCAGTCAGACACGGCCACGCCCTGGAAGCCTAGTTCGTTCCGCAGGATTTGGGTTAGGTAATACTTGCTGCCGTGTACGGGCACGCCGTTGATCTCACCGGAGTTAATCATGACGGTAGAGGCACCGGCCTCTACGGCTGCCTTGAACGGCGGCAGGAAAATCTCGCGCAGCATTTGCTCCGGAATGTAAGAAGGCGTGCGGTCTTTTCCTGTAGAAGGGTAAGAGTACCCCAGGAAGTGCTTCATGCAGGAGGCAACCGAGAAATCCTGGCCCTTGCCGTTCTGCTCATAGCCTCTGATAGCGGCGCTGCCCATGGTTTTTACCACAAACACGTCTTCGCCGAAGGTTTCCTCAAAACGGGGCCAAAGCGGCTGACGGCCTACATCCAAAACCGGGTCAAAGTTCCACGGAATACCGGCAGCTCTGGTTTCCAGGGCCGTGATTTGTGCCAGTCGGTTCACCAACTCGGGGTTACGGGTGGCGGCCATCCCGATGTTGTGCGGGTAAAGGGTAGTACCTGCCAGGTAGTTGTTCCCGTGGATGGCGTCAATCCCGTAAATCACCGGAATCTTCAGACGGGTTCTGTCGGTCACGTCATGGATGGCGTTCAGGATGGTGTGCCACTCGTCAATGGTGTAAGCCCGGCCTTTCACGTTCAGGATGGAGCCTACGTGGTGGTTCACCAGGACCTGACGCAGTTTGGCGGTATCTACCGTGGCCGCTTCAGTGTCTTTCAGGATCAGGTCGATGGTGAGCTGGGTCATCTGCCCAACTTTCTCTTCTACCGTCATCCGGGAAATCAGGTCATCGATCTGCTTGTCGCGGGCGGGTTCAGCAGGGGCAGGAGTGGAGGCCGTGTTACTGGTTGCAGCGGCAGCTGGTGCCGATTGACCAGACTGGCCTGTCTGGGAAGAACTGCAAGCCTGCAGCCCCAGTGCCACCACCAACGCCAACGGGGTGATATATTTCATCTTTTTTGTTGATTGGTTTAAGGGTAAGAGCGTCCTGTTTTAAAGTGCCCGCCAATGCGGGAATACAAGTATAAAGCATCTTTTTGAGTACACCCTCGGCAATAAAGGGTTCTTAACAAATGAACCATCAAAAGGAAACATTTGATACGTGCCAGGCTCAGCCAAGGCCGCAACTTGTGGGAAAGCCGTTGAATTTAGAGCTGGCTGTTGGTTGACATTCTCCCGCTTTTCTGAGGCACAGGTTGAGTTATGTTGCCAAAGTGGTAAATTAGGGAGCCGAAATCCAGGGTAACGACTAAAAGCGCTTTAAGGCTGTTTTGGCAAAAACTGCCCCAAAGCGCAGCCTTGACTTGGAACGTTTTCTGATGCCCACCTGTGTAGGAGGGGAATGAAAGGATAACCCGCTGGCAAGATTTTCCGCAGAAACCTGGGTCTCAGTTTTTGGGGCCATTTTTCAGAAAACAGCCCCAAAAGGAGGCGGCATTTTCAGTGGCATTAGCCCAAGCGGGTGAAGGGAGAATAGAGTAGGTTTAGTTAAAAGAAGCAGTGGCCGGAAAGGGGTTCTGGCTTTCTAAAGGAAATACTATTTAAGGTGACGCATGAGGGTAGATAGATGGATCATAGTGGCGCTGATGTTCCTGGGGATATGGACCCAAGGTTTTGGCCAAATGCCCGAGCAGTTCAGGTTTTCGCTGCTCGACATCAACCAGGGGCTGTCCAGTAACCAGGTCAAGTGTTTCCTGAAAGACAGCCGCGGCTACCTGTGGGTAGGCACCATTGCCGGCGGCCTGAACCGCTACGATGGCTATCAGTTCAAAGCCTTTACCCACGCGTCAGACGACACCACCTCCCTTATCAGCAACGATGTCACCAAACTGGTGGAAGGGCCAGACGGCAAAATCTGGGTCCAGACCCTGCAAGGGAACTGTGTCTTTGATCCGGTCACCGAGCAGTTTTCCCGGAACCAAGCCACTCTTCGGAAACAATACCATTTGCCCGCCAACAGCGTGGTAGCTGACATCCTGAAAGACAAACGTGGGGATTTCTGGTTTGTCCTCTCGGGAAAGGGAGTAGTCAGATACAATCCGCGTACGCGCAGTTCCCTTCACCTCAAACACTCCTTTCCGGCCAAAAGCAGCCTTAGTACCGACAATATCTCGGCCATCGGGCAAACCTCAGGCGGAGATATCTGGCTGGTGCACCACAACGGCATCCTGGAGAAACTGGACGGCAAAACCCTGAAAGTGGTAGAGCGCAACGACGAGATCTACCGGAAGTACAGCCAGGAAGCCCTGGATTACGCCCTCACCGTAGATGCCGCAAATGACCTCTGGCTGTACGTGCGCGAAAAGGAAGGTGGGGTTTATTTCTATTCCAGCGCCCAGAAAAGCCTAGAGCATTTCCACAAAAACTCTTCCCCGACGAAACTCAACAACAACCTCATCCGGGGGATTGTGGAAGCGGAGCCCGGCAAAATCTGGGTGGGCACCGACCACGGTGGCATCAACGTGATCCATAAAAAGTCGGGCACGGTACAGTACCTTCGGCACAACAAAGAAGTGACCCAAAGCCTGGCCGATAACAGCATCAATGCGCTCTACAAAGACCCGGAGGGAATCATCTGGGTAGGAACGTTCAAGAGAGGAATCAATTACTTTCATCCCAACCTCATCCGGTTTCCGCACATCAGACACCAGGCCTCTGTGCCGGGCAGCCTCCCTTTTGACGATGTAAATGCCTTTGCCGAAGATGAGAATGGCAACCTTTGGATTGGCACCAACGGATCTGGCCTGCTGTACCTGAACCGCGCCACTGGCCAGTACACCCGCTATGCCCATAACCCCGCCGATGCCAGCAGCCTCTCCAGCGACGTAATCGTGAGTTTGCTTCTGGACCGGAACAAGACGCTTTGGGTAGGGACCTACCTGGGCGGACTCTCCCGTTTCGACGGCGAAAAGTTCATCCATTATAAAAACGAGCCCGGAAACCCCAAAAGCCTGGCGGATAACAGCATCTGGGAACTGTACCAAGATGCCAAAGGCAACCTCTGGATTGGCACGCTCCGGGGCGGGCTAGAGTTGTTTGACCCCAATCAGAACGGGTTTGTCCATTCCAAGGTAGAAGGAGGAAAATTCCCCATCCACTGCAACTACATCTCGGCCATGGCCGAAGACCGGCAGGGGAACCTTTGGGTGGGCGGTGGCTACGGCATTGATGTCTTCAACAAGGAAACCGGTAAGAGTACCTATTTCCTCCATGACCCCAAGAACCCCAAGAGCCTGCGTAGCAACAACATCACCTCCCTGCTCAGAGACCGCCGGAACCAACTCTGGATAGGCACCACTGAGGGATTGGACCTGTACAACGAGCGCGATAATTCCTTTACCCATTTTACGGTCAAAGACGGGCTGCCCCACAATGCGATCACCACCTTGCTGGAAGACAAAAGCGGAAACCTGTGGGTGAGCACCCATAACGGGGTAGCTAACCTGATTATCCAGAAGAAAGGGCAGAGATACCAGAATGATTTCCGGAACTATGACGAGTTGGACGGGCTGCAGGCCAAAGTCTTTAACGTGAATGCCGCCCTAGGGACGCGTAAAGGAGAGCTGATCTTTGGTGGCGCGAACGGTTTCAACCTCTTCCTGCCCGAGAGTATCCAGAAAAACAAGGCCGCGCCGCGGGTGGTATTCACCGACTTTCAGCTGTTCAATAAAAGCCTGGAAACCAATAAAGCCTTCAATGGCAGGACCATTCTGTCACAGGCCATCACCCACACAAAGCAGATTACCCTGGAGCATGATGAGAACGTGTTCTCCCTGGAGTTTGCGGCCCTGAACTACATTCATCCGGAGAAAAACAGGTACCGCTACAAATTGGAGGGATTTGACAAGGAATGGCACACCGTGGGCAGCAAGGAGCGAAGGGTTACCTACACCAACCTGGACCCGGGCGAGTACGAGTTCAAGGTGCTGGCCGCCAATAACGACGGTGTCTGGAGTCCAACCCCGACTACCCTGAAGATCACCGTGCTGGCCCCTTTCTGGCGAACGCCCCTCGCTTTTCTGCTGTATGCCCTGGCCATTGCTTTAGGCTTGGTTTGGCTACGCCGGACGGAACTGAAAAAGACCATTTCCCGGATGGAGCAGGAGCAGGAAAAAAGGGAGGCTGTTCAGCTGCACGAGCTGGATAGCTTAAAGATCAAGTTTTTCACCAACGTGAGCCATGAGTTCCGGACCCCACTGACTTTGATTCTGGCTCCTATTGAGAAACTGCTCAAGTCAACCCCAGACCCCGAGGTGCACCAACAGTACCAGATGATCCATAAGAACGCCAAACGGCTCCTGAACATGGTGAACCAGCTCCTCGATTTCAAGAAGATGGACATGGAAGACATTCGGCTTTCGCTTTCTGAGGGCAATGTGGTGGCCTTTGTGCAGGAAACCGTAGACTCCTTCGCTGATCTGTCTGACAAGAAAAGTATTTCGCTCACATTTCAGGCAGGCGTCAAAGAGCTGTACACGTCCTTTGACAAAGACAAGCTGGAGAAAATCATGTTCAACCTGCTGTCCAATGCTTTCAAGTTCACCCCTGAGCACGGTAAAATTGAGGTTGCCCTGAACTGCCACCAAAACGACTCTTCCTCAGAGGGAATCAAGATTCTGGAGATCAAGGTGAAAGACAGCGGCATTGGCATACCCAAGGAAAACCAGCAGAAGATCTTTGAGCGTTTCTTCCGGGATGCGGTACCTAGCCACCTAATGAACCAGGGCAGCGGCATCGGACTGGCCTTGGTGCAGGAGTTTGTGCACCTGCACGGCGGCGTGATCAACGTGGAAAGCGCTCCAGGTCAGGGAAGTTGCTTTACGGTAACTCTTCCGGTAAAAGAGCGAACCCTGGAAGGTATTCAGGAGGAAGTTATTGTGGAGCCGCAAGATTTGGAAACTGCCGCAGAAATCGCTCCTGCCAAATTGCAGAAAACCCTTTCGCCGGATGCCAAACCGGTGGTGCTGGTGGTGGAAGACAACGAAGATTTTAGGTTTTACCTCAAAGACAGCCTTAAACCGTACTTCCATGTGCTGGAAGCCAAAGACGGAAAAGAAGGCTGGCAAAAGGCCTTGTTCCATTTACCAGACCTCATTGTGAGTGACCTCATGATGCCCGAGGTAGATGGCGTGGAGTTCTGCAAAAAGATCAAGTTTGATTCCCGCACCTCCCAGATTCCGTTTGTGCTGCTTACCGCCCATGCCTCAGATGAGAAGAAACTGAAAGGCTTAGATGTGGGCGCCAATGATTACCTCACCAAACCTTTCAATTTCGATCTCCTGCTCTCGCGCTTACGGAACCTGATCTCACAACGTGAGCTCTTGCAGAAGGTCTTTGAGAAAAAGATAAGCGTGCAGGCCAGTGAAAACGAGATTGTCTCTCTGGATGATAAATTCATCCGGAAGGCCATTCAGTACGTGGAAGCCCACCTGAGCAACCCAGACCTGTCTGTAGAGGAAATGAGCCGGGAACTGGGGGTGAGCCGGGTACATTTGTACAAGAAAATGATGGCCATTGCCGGGCAGTCGCCGGTGGAGTTCATCCGGAAGATCCGTTTGCAGCATGCAGCCCAGTTTCTGGAAAAGAGCCAGTTAACGGTAGCCGAGGTCGCCTACAAAGTGGGGTTCAACAACCGCAAGTACTTCACCAAGTACTTCAAAGACGAATACAACATCCTGCCTTCGCAGTACGCTGAAATCAAGCAAAACGAGCGAAAGCAGGTGTAGTGACTGGGTCTGGTTGCTGTTTTGCTTCCGCTTAACGCTCCTTTAGACAATCTGGAGGAGCAGGTTAACATCCCAAGGATATATTTGAAACATTTGATAACCCTGGTAACCACGGGGCGTGCCTACCTTAGCTACGCAGAAAAACGCAACCCGAGTGCCAGGTCAGAGATGACCTTGGCTTTATTTATCAGTCATTCTAAAGGCGTTCGGTTTCTTCCCGCGCCTGTAACCCTAAGGCAACCTATGCATCCCTTCTACAAGACCCTCGGCGGAGCCCTGCTCTGTCTTTCTTTCTCCTGCACCCAAGCGCAGAATGCTTCCCAAAACACCGTGCAAGGCGTGGAGAGCATCCGCCTGAATCAGGTGGGTTTTTACCCAAACGCCGCTAAAATAGCCGTGGTGGCGGGCGAGAACGAGGCTACTACCTTTACCCTGAAAACCGCCGATGGATCAAAAACCGTTTTCACCGGGAAACTAACCGACACCAAACCCGCCGAGCTTTCAGGCAAACCCACTAGGGTCGCTGATTTCAGCGGGTTCAGCGCCAGCGGAGCCTATGTGCTGGAGATTCAGGGTGTGGGCAGATCTTACCCGTTTGAGATAAAGCAGCAGGTTCACAAGGACGTGGCCGCCGCAGCCATCAAAGGGTTTTACTTCCAGCGTACGGCTATTGACCTACCAGAGAAGTACGCCGGGAAATGGCATCGGCCGGCCGGTCATCCAGATGATAAAGTACTGGTGCATCCTTCGGCAGCTACAACCCAACGCCCGGCCGGCACAGTAATCTCGTCTCCGCGCGGCTGGTACGATGCCGGCGATTACAACAAATACATTGTGAACAGCGGTATCACCATGGGTACGCTGCTGTCGGCTTACGAAGATTTTCCGCAGTTTTACCAGGCTCAGAAACTGAACATCCCTGAGAGCGGAAACCGGGTTCCTGACATCTTGGACGAAAGCCTGTGGAACCTCCGGTGGATGCTCACCATGCAAGACCCTCAGGACGGTGGCGTGTACCACAAATTGACGAACCCTTCCTTTGACGGCATCATCATGCCTGATCAGGCTACCAAGCATAGGTATGTGGTGCAGAAAGGAACCGGCGCCGCCCTGAACTTTGCCGCCGTCATGGCGCAGGCAAGCCGGGTGTACAGAAATTTCTCCAAAGACTTCCCGGGGCTGGCAGACTCTTGCCTTACCGCCGCCACCAAAGCTTGGGACTGGGCCCAGAAAAACCCTAATGTTGCCTACGAGCAGGAAGCCATCAATAAAAGCTTCGACCCAGATGTGACCACCGGCGCCTACGGCGACAAAGATTTCAGTGATGAGTTCCTGTGGGCCGCCGCCGAGCTTTACACCACTACCCAGAAAGAAAGCTACTACCAAGCCGTAAACATGCTGCCCGATCCCAAAATGCCTATCCCCAGCTGGGCGCAAGTGCGGCTGTTAGGCTATTATACCTTGCTGCGGAATAAGAACAACAAAGGCGCTACTCTGCAGAAAGACCTGCCGGAAATAAAGAAAAGACTGCTGAAGGTTGCCGATGACATGGTAACAGGAGCCGAGGCCGGTGCTTACCGCACGGTGATGGGCAGAGTGAAGGAAGACTATATCTGGGGAAGCTCCTCGGTGGCTGCCAATCAAGGCATTGCCCTGGTGCAAGCCTATCAAATCACCGGAAACAAAAAGTACCTGCAGGCAGCACTCTCTAACTTGGATTACCTGCTGGGCCGCAACGCGGTAGGGTATTCCTTTGTCACCGGGTTCGGGGAAAAGTCCACGATGAACCCGCACCACCGTCCGTCCATGGCCGATGGCATCAAGGAGCCGGTACCGGGCCTGCTTTCTGGCGGAACCAACGGCAACGCGAACAAGCAGGACAAATGCCAGGGGTATACCGCTACCTCCCCAGATGAGATGTACGTGGACTCAGACTGCTCCTACGCCTCGAACGAAATCGCCATCAACTGGAACGCCCCGTTGGTTTATTTGACTGGAGCCCTGGAAGCCCTGCAACAGCAGGCAGGCTTTGCCGCAAAAAGCGCCAAGTAGTCAGGAAGTGTACTGATGAAGGGTATCCTTTTGTTGGAAGGAGGAGAGAAAAGGTCTGACTTTATTCTCTTCCCCTTTATTCTTTGCTAAATTGTTTTAACGGTCTGGAAACAGTTATTTCTACCCCTCTTTATGACAGAAATCTGCCGATAAAACAGTATACTTGAAGATTCTATTGTCAGAAAGCCGCTACTTACACAAGGATGCTTTTTTGAAGGGTAGAAGGTGGTACCAGGACGGCAGATTTTACGCTTGTTTTTAGGAAAATCGCCCTAAAACAGGAATCCACGAAAGGGAAGAATACGTGAAGTACTTCCGCCGCGGCCCTGCTGACTGTAAACCTTTCACCTCCTGAAGAAACCAGCTTCCTTAGTCCGCTTCTGAAGACCAGAACTTTAACGTTTCACCCCCTTTACAAACAAAACAACCAATATGGCAGGAATTTCCAGCAGCGCGGCCTCGGCTCCCGCAGCAACAGCGGCCGGCACCACCGGCAAAAGCTACACCGGCGCCTTGATGGTGGTGACCATGCTCTTCTTTATGTGGGGCTTCATCACGTGTATGAACGACATCCTCATCCCGAAACTGCAGCAGGTTTTCACGTTGCAGAACTGGCAGGCGATGCTCATCCAGACGGCCTTCTTTGGGGCCTACTTCATTGTTTCGCTGTTGTACTTCATCTTCTCGGTGACCAAAGGTGATCCTATCCTGAAGATCGGTTACAAGAACGGGATCATTGTGGGATTGGCCGTGACGGCCATTGGCTGTCTTCTGTTCCTGCCCGCGGCTGATTCTCACTCTTATGGACTGTTCCTGGCCGCATTGTTCGTGTTGGCCTCGGGCATTACGGTGCTGCAGATCACGGCCAACCCGTACGTTTCCATTCTGGGTCCGCCGGAGTCTTCCTCCAGCCGCATGAACATGACCCAGGCTCTCAACTCCTTCGGAACGACCATTGCGCCTATCATCGGGGGCTACCTTATTTTCGATCAGGTGTCTAACGATGCTGCCACCGCGGATTCAGTAAAGATGCCGTACGTGGGCCTGGCTATTACTTTGATTGTGATTGCCGTGATCATTAAACTGGCCCGTTTGCCCCGCCTCACTGGCGACAGCAACACTGTGGTGGCCGGTTCAGGCGCGTTAAAGCACAAGCACCTGGTGCTGGGGATTATCTGTATTTTCATGTACGTAGGCGGCGAAGTGGCCGTGGGCAGCATGCTCATCAACTACTTCAAATTGCCGCAGATTGCCGGTCTGGACGAGTCAGAAGCCAAGCACTTTCTGTCGTTCTACTGGGGTGGGGCCATGATCGGTCGTTTCTTCGGGGCGGTGGCGCTGGCGCAGTTCCGCAACAATTCGCTTAAATACGTGATCATGGCCGTAATTGCGGCGGTGACCTTCGGGACGGTGTATGCCATCTATGATCTGGATCAGGCGCTCATCATCCTGGGATTGATTGCCGCCAACTTTGTGGTGCTGCTGCTAGGCGGTTTCATTCCGAACCGGACGGTGGGCCTCTACGCCACCGCGGTGATCGTGCTGCTCTTGATCGGAACCTTCGGACAGGGCGCCGTGGCCATGTGGGCGGTGATCGGCATTGGGTTGTTCAACTCCATCATGTTCCCTACCATTTTTGACTTAGCTATTAAAGGACTGGGCATCCACACAAGCCAAGGTTCTTCGCTTTTGGTAATGGCCATTGTGGGGGGAGCCATTGTTCCGCCGCTTCAGGGCGCCATCGCCGATGTCACCGGTGATGTGCAGCTTTCCTTCATTGTGCCCATGCTTTGCTACCTCTACATCGTTTTCTACGGTTTCAGAGGCTATCGTACCCGCGAGAGTCACCGGCTGGTAGATTAGTTAAACCGTTTACGGGCTGATTTCCTGAAAATGGCCCTGAAATAGATCGCCTGAAAACGAACGGCCCTGCAAGTGTTTATTCTTGCAGGGCCGTTCGTTTTTACCATTCATTCCTGAAAGTTTCTATCTTGCCTACCCTATGAACACAAGAATTATTATGTCGGGTAGTGCTGTGGTGATGGCCATTTTAGGATTCACCGCTTCCTTTCTGCCGCAGGAAGTATTGAGTTACCTGGGCGCTGAGCCCACCGGAGTAGCGCCGTTGCTGGTGCAGATATTGGGCGCACTTTATCTGGGTTTCGCGATCCTGAACTGGATGGCAAAAGGCATATTGATTGGAGGGATTTACGCGCGGCCCTTGGCTATGGGAAATTTCCTGCACTTCTTCGCCGGAGCGATGGCGCTTCTGAAAGGCCTGCAGGCGGGACATCAGCTTGAAGCTATCTGGGTTTTGGCTGTGGTGTATGCCGTGTTGGCGGTGCTGTTCGGGCTGATTACGTTCCGACATCCCGTGAAAGCCTCCTTGGCAGGAAAGTGATCTCTGTAAAGAATGTCTCGGCCTGTTTTTGTTCCGATTTAGGAAAAACGGGCCTGAAATAACTTTTCAAGGATTCTCTTTAGGAAGTCATTTTTATCTGGTCTAGGGCTCCTTAGATTCGGCAATTTGGGTTATCTTCATCCTGCGCTAAACGGTTGTTGTAAGTAAACATAGGCGATATGGAAGCAGAAGAAATCCAGAAGTTTGACACCGTGGAAGAGTTGCTGGCGTACCTGCCTCTGGAGGAGCGGAAGTTGGTGGCTGAGTTGCGGCAGCTGGTTTTTGAGTGCCTGCCGTTCTGTTCCGAAAAGCTTTCCTACAACGTGCCCTTCTACGTGGGACATACTCGCATCTGTTTTATCTGGCCCGGCTCGGTGCCTTGGGGAACGGTGAAGCAAAAAGGCGTGCAACTAGGCTTCTGCAACGGAAACCTGCTACAAGATGACGCTGACTACCTGGAGAAAGGCAAACGGAAGCAGGTGTTCACCAAAACATTCGCTCAGGTAAATGAACTAGACTACGACCTAATCAAGGTGCTGCTGTACGAGGCCGGGGAAGTGGATGGCAGGCTGTTTGCCCAAAAGAAAGAGAAAAGCAAAATCCACCGAAAAATCTGAAGACGGACTTTCCTTTAACGGCAACATCGCGGCAGTTTAGCATTTCCCACAAATTACCTTTTCCTTTCAAATACAAACAAACTAAACGCATGAACCGGGTAGACAGGCTTTTCGGGATACTGACCTTGCTGCAGTCCAAGAAATACGTGACCGCCGAAAAGATCGCTGAGGCGTTTTCCATCAGTGTGCGCACCGTGTACCGTGATGTAAAAGCGTTGGGCGAGCAAGGCGTGCCCGTGGGCTTTGAGCCGCACAAAGGCTATTTTGTGGTGCAGGGCTATTTTCTGCCGCCCGTCTCGTTTACCTCCGAGGAAGCCAACGCGCTGCTGTTGATGGAGGCCATGGTCTTCGGGTTCACCGATAAATCTATCCATACGCACTATGCTTCGGCGCTGAGCAAAGTGAAAGCTGTGCTGCGCACCACCCAGAAAGAAAAGCTAGACTTCCTGGACAACCACATCAAGCTGCAGCTGCCGCCGTGTATCAACAATGACTACGAGTACCTAGCAATTATTCAGCAGGCCATCTCAGAGAAAACCATCCTAGAGATCGGGTACAAAAACAAAAAAGAGGAAGTTAGCAAACGGCAACTGGAACCCATCGGGTTGATCTTCTACGCCTACAGCTGGCACCTCATCGGGTGGTGCCACCACCGTCAGGACTACCGAGATTTTAGGGTGTCCCGCATTCTCACCATCAAGAACACCGGACTGCCTTTCTGTAAAACCGAGCACATGGCAGTGAGCGAGTACATGAAGCAACTGCCCGTGCCGTATTGATTTAGGGGCTTGTTTGAAAAATCTTTTTTAGGCTTGTTTTCAGAAATCAGGCTTAAAGCAGAACTCAAAAAATAATTTTCATTTCCTGAAAGTAGACTGCCATAGGGTTGTCAGTGGGTGGCTATTTCTTTGTGTCATCACTAAACCACTAACCTTATGTCAGAAATGCAAACCTCCATCGCCACCACTACTATCCTGGATCTGCTCGCCAAAGAACTAGAACAGGAAGCTGTCACTACCCGTAAAATGCTGGAGCGGATTCCAGACGACAAGTACGACTGGAGACCTCACCCCAAAAGCATGGACATCCGGACCTTGGCCACGCACATCGCAGATTTGCCATCTTGGGTAGGCATGACCCTGACCACTTCTGAACTGGATTTCGCCAAAAATCCCTACCAGCCTAGAGTGGTGAATACAACCGCCGAGTTGCTGGCCTATTTTGAGGAAATGCTGGAAGACGCCAGAAAGCATCTCGCTGAAAACACCGATGAGTACCTGAACGAGGAATGGACCCTCAGAGACGGAGACACCATCTATCTCACCTCCACTAAATACGATGTGCTGCGCATGACTATGAGCCAGATCATCCACCACCGGGCGCAACTGGGCGTGTTCCTTCGTCTGCTCAACGTGCCCATCCCCGGCAGCTACGGCCCAAGCGCCGATGAGACAGGTATGTAAGGAATTGCTGTAATTTGAACTCGGGGAATATTCCTGTTGTCAAGCGTTCCGTCCCCCTTGGAAGGGGGTAGGGGGATGACAAGGGCGTTTCAAGAACCGTTCTGCTTTTGTAATAGAAGTATGCAGTACTCGGGCAAGGGCAACCACAAGGGATTGCCCCTACATTTCGGAAATGCCGTTATCAGCAGGAGTGAATCATCCCCCTACCCCCTTCGAAGGGGGACGATATGCGTGTAAACACCCCTTTTTAGAGCTGCGTTTGCTGCCTCAAACTCTCGTTTGGGCAATCCTCAAGGGAAGTATTCGCTGAAACAGTGATACAGGCAGCAAGTCAGTTAGATGTATGAGAGATACTGATCACATTACAAGCGTAAAAGCAAAAGCCCTGTCAATGTATTTGACAGGGCTTTTTGTTAAATCAAGTAAGAAACGCCTTACAATTTAGGCAGATCTTTTACTTCTTTCTTGCTGCCTTCTTTGATGCTGATGGCCAAGCCGCCGCTGGAAGCTAATTTTTGTTTGATGACGCTGTTAGGAGTCACCACCACTTTTTTAACGGTGTAGCTCTGCGGTTTTTTGTCATAGCTGGCATCGGCGCCATCGGCGTAGATGGTGGCGATGTACTGCTTGCCTTTGGGCAGGAAGGAGAGGTTCACGGTGGCAGTGCGTGGGTTCTCATCGGTGACGCCGCCTACGTACCACTCGTCTTTGCCCTTGGCCTTACGGGCAGTAGTCACATAATCGCCGGGCTCCGCTTCCAGTCCGTAGGTGTCATCCCAATCCACAGCCACGTCTTTAATGAACTGGAACGCATCTGGGAAGCGGAGGTAGTTCTCAGGCAGATCGGCAGCCATTTGTAGCGGGCTGTACATGGTCACGTAGTAGGCCAGTTGTTTCACCAGGGTGGTGTTCACGCGCTGCTTGTTGTTGGTACCGTAGATAGATAAATCAGTCTGGAAAATGCCGGGTGTGTAGTCCATCGGGCCACCCATGAGACGGGTGAAGGGTAGAATAGTGGTGTGTTCCGGCGCCAGGCCACCCATGGCTTCAAACTCGGTGCCACGGGCAGATTCCTGCGCGATCCAGTTCGGGAAGGTGCGGTTGAGGCCGGTGGGGCGCACGGCTTCGTGGCTGTTGACCATGATTTTGTAATCGGCGGCAGTGTTGGCCACGTGAATGTAGTGGTTCACCATCCACTGTCCGTCGTGGTGCTCGCCGCGTGGAATGATCTGGCCCACGTAGCCGGTTTTTACGGCGTTGTAGCCATTGTCCACCATAAACTGGAAGGCCGGATGCAAACGACGCTCATAATTGGTAGCTGAGGCCGAGGTCTCGTGGTGCATCATAATCTTCACCTTTTTAGAAGCGGCATAGCGCTGCAGTTCCTTCACGTCGAAGTCTGGGTACGGCGTGGTGAAATCGAACACGTTCTCTTTCCAGTTCCCGATCCAGTCTTCCCAACCGATATTCCAACCTTCTACCAAAACGGCATCGAAACCGTGCTCGGCCGCGAAGTCAATGTGTCTTTTCACGTTCTGGGTAGTGGCGCCGTGACGATTGTTGGGTGTGAGTTTGCTGAAATCCTGGTCCAGTTTCACGTTGTTCTCGGTGCCATAGGCCCACGTGCTTTTACCGGCCACAAAGTACTCCCACCACACGCCAATGTATTTCACCGGCTTGATCCAGGAAACGTCTTTGTATTTGGTAGGCTCGTTCAGGTTCAGAATCAGTTTGGAAGCCAGAATGTCTGTGGCTTTGTCGCTCACGATGATGGTGCGCCAAGGCGTCTGGGCATCGGTTTGCATGTAGCCCTTGTTGCCCACGGCATCGGGCACCAGATGTGATTTCATTCGGAGGCCCTTGGCATCAACTTCCAGGTGCATGGCCGGGTAGTTGATGAGCGCCGCCTCGTGGATGTTGATGTACAGGCCATCAGAAGATTTCATCATGGAAGGCGTCTGCACCGATGGTTCTTTGATAGGAGTCTGCGCCGTGATCTGCACCGTGGCTTTCTTCTGTAGGCCCGGGATCTCCGATACTTTAGACGTGGTATACGGATACTCATTCGTGTCATAGTCGCCCGGTATCCAGAAGATCTTGTGGTCGCCGGCCAGGTTGAACTGCGTCTGCTCTTCCTTGATCACGAAGTAGTTCAGCTCCTTCTGTTTGGGGAATTCGTAGCGGAAGCCCAGTCCGTCGTTGAACAACCGGAACCGGATGCGCAAGATGCGGTCTTTCTGCGCCTTCTGGGTAAGCGTCACCAACAGCTCGTTGTAGTTGTTTCTAATGGTTTTCTGCTCACCCAGCACCGGCTCCCAGGTGTCATTCACCGATTGTACCTCGGTTTTAGTTACCGTGAAGCCATCCAGGAAAGAAGCCACGTCTTTGGTTTCAATGCCCAGGGTGCTGGACTTGATCACCGGTTTTTTCTTGTACGTCAGTTGGTAAGAGGGAACGCCTTTCTCTTTCAACTCAAATTTGAACGTGAAGTTCTTGTCGGGTGAGGTGAGCGTCTGGGCCTGCAGTTGCGCCGTAAAGACGCAGGTCAGGAGCAAGAGGAGAATCTTCTGCATAGAATAAATTAGGATGTAGGTGTAGGTACGGGTTGTTTCTCAGCCGATTTTAGGAAAACAGCCTCAAACAGTTTTCTCTCTCCGGATGTCAGCGGGTGAGGCTGAAACCAGAAGAAAGTGTTGTGCAAGTTAAAGGCTCCTTTTTGATTTACGGCTCCTTTTCTGAAAAGGACTTCTAAACGCAGCAAAGGTTTAAAAAGGAATATCGTCCTCAAGGTGCATAAACCAGAAACGGGCTGGCCGGAAAAACCGCCAACCCGTTTCTGGTTTACTTTATGAAAATCAGGCTAAAATTATTTTCCGGTAGCCTCCGCAAAGCTGATGGCGTACCCACCGCCCGGGGCTACAAACTGCGACAGCTTGGACTTGTTGGTTACGTTCACCTTCCGGATGGTGTAGGCCTGCGGATTGGTTTTGTAGTGAGCGTCTTTGGCATCGGCGTAGATGGTGGCCACGTACTTTTTGCCTTTGTCCAGGAAGTCCAGCTTGATGTTGGAGGTGCGGGCCTCGTTACCGCCCACGCTGCCCAGGAACCACTGGCCGGTGCCTTTGGCCTTACGGGCTACGGTCACGTATTCGCCTGGCTCAGCCTCAATATATTTGCTATCATCCCAATCTACGTCTACGTCTTTGATGAACTGGAAAGCATCGGGGAAGCGGTCGTAGTTCTCGGGTAGATCAGCGGCCATCTGCAGCGGACTGTACAAGGTCAGGTACAGCGCCAACTGGTTAGCCAACGTGCTGTTCACGTGCGACTTGTTATCGGGGTTGAGCTTGCTCAGATCCATCTCGAAGATGCCGGGCGTGTAGTCCATCGGGCCCCCGATGAGGCGGGTAAAGGGAAGCAGCGTCACGTGGTTGGGTTTGGAGCCGCCAAACGACTGGTACTCGGTGCCGCGGGCCGACTCGTTCCCGATGAGGTTAGGCCAGGTACGGGCTACCCCGGTGGGGCGTACGGCTTCGTGGGCGTTCACCATGATCTTGTACTCGGCGGCTTTCTCCAGGGCGTGCTGATAATGGTTCACAATCCACTGGCTGGAGTGGTTCTCGCCGCGCGGTAGGATGTCGCCCACGTAGCCGCTTTTCACCGCATCGTAGCCGTTGTCTTTCATAAATTGGTAGGCCTTGTCCATGTGGCGCTCGTAATTGCGCACCGAGGAAGAGGTCTCGTGGTGCATGATCATTTTCACGCCTTTGGACTTGGCGTACTCGGCTATTCCCTTCACATCAAAGTCTGGGTACGGGGTCACGAAATCGAACACGAAGTCTTTGGAGTTCCCGAACCAGTCTTCCCAGCCCACGTTCCAGCCTTCTACCAGCACGCCATCAAACCCGTGTTTGGCCGCGAAGTCAATGTAGCGTTTCACGTTGGCCGTGTTGGCGCCGTGGGTGCCGTTAGGTTTGGCCTTGGAGAAATCGGTGATGCCAATTTGCACAGTAGGGTAGTCATTGGTGTAAGACCAGGTGCTCTTGCCGGTGATCATCTCCCACCAAACACCCACGTATTTCACTGGTTTGATCCAGGAGGTGTCTTTGATTTTACTGGGTTCGTTCAGGTTGTAGGTCATCTTGGAAGCCAGGATGTCGCGGGCGTCATCACTCACGATTACCGTGCGCCAAGGGGTGCTGCGCGGCGCCTGCATGTAGCCTTTGTCACCAATGGCATCAGGCGTAAGCCAGGACTCAAACACCATGTTCTTGTCGTCCAAGTTCAGGTGCATGGCCGGGTAATCGATCAAGGCAGCCTCGTGCAGATTGATGTACAGGCCGTCGTTGGATTTCATCATCAAAGACGTCTGCACGCCGGTAGGCGAGAAGGTAGTCTGCGACAAGTTGTTCGTCACGGCTTTGGACATGATGCCCCTGATCTCGGAAAGCTTGGACGTGGTATAGTCGTACTCCTGGGTGTCATAGTCGCCCGGAATCCAGAAGGCGGTGTGGTCACCGGCCATGCCAAACTGGGTTCTCTCTTCCTTGATCACGAAATAGGTGAGGTTCTTCTGGGTAGGAAACTCGTAGCGGAAGCCCAGACCGTCATCAAACAAACGGAACCGTACCACCATTCTGCGGTCGGTGCCTTTTTGGTTGAGGGTCACCGCCAGTTCGTTGTAGTGGTTCTGGATGGTTTTCACCTCCCCCCACACCGGGTTCCAGTTCTCATTCACCGAAGAGGTCTTGGTTTCTGCCACCGTGAAGTTGTCATGCAGCGAAGCCTGCTGGTTCACGGCCTTCTGGTCCATGTTGGCATCAGAACCGCCCGAGGCCGCCGCCGCATCCTTGGTCTTCAGCTCGAAACCCAGCTTGCTGGGGGTGATCACCTGCTTGCCTTTGTAAGTGAGGGTATAGGTGGGCACCCCGTTGCTCTGCAACGAGAAGCGCATGCTGAATTTCCCGTTCGGCGACTTCAGTTCCTGCCCTTGGGCCATTCCCACGAAAAACACCATCAGGAGGGTCAATAAAGAAAGTTTACTCATGTTTTATATGCGATTGTTGAATGGAATCAATAAAGCTACTTGATTTTGACGAGACGAAAGCAATTCAATCCAGCTTAGACAAGTTGCCAACGTTTGCATTTGCTTCACTCTAGTGGAGGATGAGGGTTTAGTGGCTCTTTTCAAAAAAGCCTGCCCAATCTGTCTTGCGTGTATTCCCCGGAAGGTACAAAGGATCTGGCGGAGAAAGGACTGTGTTGCCTAGAGGCTGAAACGCATTTAGGGGCTGTTTCTTGGAAAACAGCCCCTAAACCCAATTGGGTCTTTCTACCAAGTTCCGTTCCCGGTTACGGATTCCCGGCTGCGGCTCCCGAAGACGTGAGCGTGAAAGGCGCTGACTTCACGTCACGGGAGTTGGGGCCCACGTACACGATGAAATCGCCGGGCTCGGCCACGTACTTCATGTTGATGTCATAGAACTTGAGGTCGTTCTCCGTGAGGGTGAAGGTCACCGTCTGCGTCTCGCCTTTCTTGAGGAAGACTTTCTTGAAGTTTTTCAGCTCTTTCACCGGCCGAGAGACGGTGCCCACCAAATCCTGCACATACAGTTGCACAACTTCCTCTCCGTCATAGTTACCGGTGTTCTGCACCTGCACGCTCACGGTCATGTTGCCCCCCGGCTGCAAATTGGCGGTGCTTAAGGTAGGCGCTGAGATGGAGAACGTGGTGTAGCTCAACCCGAACCCGAACGGATACAGCGGATCATTGGGCACATCCAGGTAGCGCGATTTGTACTTGTCCAGTTGTTGCCCACCGTAAGGCCGACCCGTCATTTTCTGGTTATAGTAAATAGGCACCTGGCCCACGTTCTGCGGGAAAGTGGCCGTAATCTTTCCGGACGGATTGTAGTTCCCGAACAATACATCGGCGATGGCGTTTCCGCCCTCGGTGCCAGCGAACCAGGTCTCTAAAATGGCATCGGCATTGTCGCTTTCCCATTTCAAGGCCAGCGGCCGACCATTCATAAGCACAACTACCAAAGGCTTGCCCGTGGCTTTCAGGGCTTTGAGCAGATCCAGCTGGCGGCCGGGTAAGGTGATATCGGAACGGCTGGAGGCCTCGCCCGTCATGCCCTGCGACTCGCCTACCACGGCTACTATCACATCGGCCCGGCGGGCGACCTGCACCGCTTCCCTAATCATGGCCTCGGCAGAGCGTGGGTCAACTTCAATGTTGCCGCCGTGGGCGTTCAGTCGGCGTAGCATGAGCGTGTCATCGGCGATGTTAGCGCCTTTGGCGTAGGTGATTTTCACGCCCGCGCCAGCTACGTTCCGGATGCCCTGTTCTACAGAGATGGCTTGTTTCCAGTCGCCGGCGCCGTTCCAGTTGCCCAGTTGGTCTACCTGGCTTTTCACCAGAGGTCCCACTAAGGCGATAGATGCTGTTTTCTTTAGTGGCAACGTCTGGTTCTGGTTTTTGAGCAGCACCATGGTACGGCGGGCAATGTCACGCGCAGCATCGCGGTACTCCTTTTTCAATAAGGTTTCTTTGGCGCGTTGTTCGTTGGCGTAACGGTACGGGTCTTCAAACAAACCCAGCTTGTATTTGGCTTCCAGGATGCGGCGGCAGGCGACATTGATCTGATCCTCGGTGACTTTTTTGTCTTTCACTAATTGGCCCAGGTGTTTCAGGAAGACTTCACCTACCATGTCCATGTCAATGCCAGCATCTAAGGCTACTTTGGCTACTTCGTACTCGTTTTTGCCTAAGCCATGCGGAATCAACTCATTAATGGCGGTGTAGTCGGTGACCACCATCCCATCAAAGCCCCATTGGTTCCGGAGCAGCTCGGTCATGAGCCAACGGTTACCGGTGGCAGCCACACCGTTGATGTCGTTGAAGGAGGACATGACGCTGCCTGCACCCGCATCCAGCGCGGCTTTGTAGGGCGGCAGGTATTCCTCCATCATGCGGCGTTCGCTCATGTCGGTGGTGTTGTAGTCGCGGCCAGCCTCGGCGGCACCGTACAAGGCAAAGTGCTTCACGCAGGCCATCACAGTGTTGTTGGCGGCCAGGTCATTTCCTTGATAGCCGCGCACCATCGCTTTGCCTACCTGAGAGCCCAGCCAGGTGTCTTCGCCTGCCCCCTCAGCTATGCGGCCCCAGCGCGGATCACGGGCGATGTCTACCATAGGCGAGAAGACCCAGTTCAGGCCATCGGCCGAGGCTTCATCGGCGGCAATTCGGGCGCTGCGCTCAATAGCGGCCATGTCCCAGGATGCGGCCAAGGCGATGGGCATCGGGAAAATGGTACGGTGCCCGTGGATCACATCGTACCCGAACAGAAGCGGGATTTTAAGGCGGGATTGGGTGATGGCTTTCTCCTGCAGTTTGCGCACGGCAATAGGCGTGAACGTATTGAACACGCCGCCTACCAAACCTTTAGTGATGTTCTCGTCCACGTTCTCGCTCACCACCGGCCCAGTTACGGTAAAGCCCACCGATACTAGGTTCAGCTGCCCGATTTTTTCTTCCAGCGTCATCTTGCCCATGAGGTCATCAATGAACTTCTTCATCTTAGGGTCCTGCGGCCGATTGGGGATGGGGATAGTGGCGGTAGCGGCAGGCTGGTTTTGTCCGGAGCCGACGGAGGCAGTTTCCGGTGTTTTCTGCGGGGGCATTTGTGTGCAGCCGCCACTTATGAGCAGGAGCAAGGCAAGGGTAAAATTTCTCATCATTCGCGCGTGTTTAGTGGCTTCTAATGGTATTCTCTTATATTCTCTTATATTATTTAGCGGCCGCCGATAACCTCTCGCTTGGAGAAATATGGACCTGCTGTTTTAAGTTTGTTTTAATAAAATCAGCCCCGAAACGGAACTATACTCCAGGCGCTTTTCACCTAATATTATGGGTGGAGGTTTTAAAACAGTTTTGCTTAAATCGGCTTTAAAACACCACTACTTAGATTCTATCACTTTGCTTCTGGTGGAAACGCCGTTCTCGTTGATGGCCTCAATCTGGAAGTAGTACGGCAGCTCTTTGTCCATACCTTTGAAGTAGTACTCGCCGCCGCCGTGCACCATGATGCAGTTGTAGAGCTTGTCTGGCGCCACGCCCGTGTAGAGGTTGTAGGCGTAAGCATCGCTCACCTGCGACCATTTGATCCAGGCGCTGCGTTTGTCTTTCTCGGTGCGCAGGATGGTGAGGTCTTTCACGGTTTGGGGCTTTTTGCCGTTGCCGCTTCCAAATACCCTGAACCCGCTGATGGCGAATTTGCCGGTGGGCATGTGCAGGTTCTCCAGCTTGAGGTACCGCGCCTGCACCGGTTTGTCTAACTCAATGTAGTCATGCGGTACATCGGTTTTGTTCTGGCTTTTGTCTACCAGCACCTTCCAGGTTTTGCCGTCTAGGGAATGGTACAGCTTGTACTGGTGGTAGATGTTCGTTTGCTTTCCTAGGAAAGTCACGTCTTGGTCAGCGTAGTTGAGTTGGATAGCGTTCACGGTGCTGGGTTGGCCGAGCTCGGTCTGGATCCACTCGCCTTTGTTTCCGGTAGCGGCGCTCCAATAGGTTTTGATGCTCTCGTCCACGGCGTAGTTGGGTGCGTAGGCCGCCAGCGTGGAGGAAACCGTCACAGGTTTGTTGTAGTTGAGGAGCATCCAGCCGGTGAAGCGGCTCTTGAGGTGATCAGAAGGGCCGTTGGGCAGATAGTGCGGGTAATCCCCGAAGGTGGTGTTGCAGTACATGACGCCGTCTTTGTCGAACCCAGCGGGCCAAACGCCCAGACGCCGCTCGAAGTTATTTTTCACCGAGATGACCACCGTGGAGACGTGCCACCAGTTGCCCCATTTGTCTTTGAACGAGTTGCCGTGCCCCGCGCCGCGCGCGAACCCGCCCGGTTTGTAGGCGAACGGATTATGCGCCTGCGGCTTGAACGGCCCCAATGGGCTGTCGCCCACCTGCACGCCATCGGCGTAGCCGCTGAATTCAGTGCCGGGCGCGCCGTATTGCAGGTAATACTTGCCGTTGTGCTTGTCCATCCAGGCGCCTTCCATGAACGGGTCCAGGAAGGTGTTGTCCAGGTACTCCCCGAAACGCTGCCACCCAAACCGCTCGTGGTTCAGCCCGATCATCTCCTTTTTCTCGCCGATGGGCTCAAAGGTTTTCCGGTTGATCTCAATGCCGTACATGGGGTACACGTTGCTGCTGCCCCAGTAGAGGTACAGGCGGTTGTCATCGTCCAGGAAAAAGGCGGGGTCCCAGGCACCCACCTGGAACGGCTCCACGGCCTCTTTCCACTGATTTGCCTTGGGGTTGGTGCTCATCCAGAGCGGGAAATTCTTCTCGTGCGTGGACCCGAAGACCAGCAGCGTATCGCCCAGCACGAACACCGCCGGGGCGCACAGGTCATCATAGACTTTGTGGTGCGGCTTCAGGAAAGACTTGGAGACAAAGTTCCAGTTGTAGAGGTTGTTGCTCCACCAGTATCCCCACTGATTCGTGGAAAACAGGTAATAATCGCCTTTGTACATGACAATGACTGGGTCGGCGGTAGCGCGGTGTTTGCCCGATTCCGTGAAGTTGGGGATGGGCGTGTAGCCGTAATCCAGGTTCATGGGGTTACAGTAGGTGCGTTGCGTTTTCTGCGCGGCTGCCGGCAGGTGCATCAGCAAGGCGATGAGCAGGAGTAGGCCCAGGTGTAGGACTGTTTTCATTTGCTAGCGTTTACTGGTAACTGAGGACTCTCAAACCCGAGTTTGCGTAAGCCGTTCTGCACATCGGGAATGCTCATGAACAGCTTCCAGAGCAGGCCGGTGCGGTGGTTTTCGATCATGACGATGATGGGGCCCTGGTCGATGGCCAGGTGCGAGTTGGCGTACCAGTTGTGGTGCTCGCTGAAGGCATCCACGAAGCCGTACTCGCTCCAGGTTTTATCGCCGAGGGTGTCATAGAAGTACCGCATCGCTTTCATGGAATACTCCGGCGTGTAGGGGAACGAGGACAAGGCCGCGGTGGGGGTGATCACACCCAGGTCCTCGGTGGGCGAGTGGGCGGCGTAGCCCCGGTAGCTGTCGCTGGCGGTGAGGCCCCAGGAGTTCTCTGAGTAGCCTTTGTACTTCTTAGGGTTGTCAATGCAATAGGCCCGGTTGATGAGCGTGTGGCGTTTGTTCTGCTCCCAGTAATCAGCGTACTGGTCTTTGAGCCCCCTCGGATCAAGGCCTAAAAAGGAATAATGGGCGAAAAACAGCGGCCCGCCGTAGTCAAAGCCCAGCGGCAGTTTGATGCCGTAGAACTCGCGGTCGTTGCGGAAGTAGTTGTTCGTGGTCCAGCCCTGGTGATACACCTGCGGAGGGATGCTGAACCGCGGCGAGGAGGCCGCCAGTACGTAGGTGATGAGCCCCTCGTTCCAGCCGCGGAGCTGGTGGTTCATGCTCCAGCCGTTGTTGGGGCTCCAGTGCCAGTACAGCACGTTCTGTCCGCCCTGGGTGTGCCAGTTCCACTCAATTCCTTCCCACATCCAGAGGATCTTGTTGCGCACCTGGCTCTCGGTGGGGTTGTCTTGGTTGAAGTATTGGCGGGCGCAGAGCAGACCCTGAAACAGGAAGGAGGTTTCCACCAGATCGCCGCCATCGTCTTTGGGACTGAACCGGATTACTTTGCCCGTCTCGCCGTTGAGCCAATGCGGGAACACGCCATGGAACTGATCGGCTTTCCAGAGAAAATTCACGATTTTGAGCATCCGCTCGGCGGCCTGCTGGCGGGTAATCCACTTGCGCTCGGCGGCCACGATGATGCCCATCACCCCGAAGCCGGTGCCGCCGGTGGTCACCACCTCGCCGCCGTAGTCAAAGGCCACGTTGCTCCGCTCGCGGGCCATACCGCTCACCGGGTGCCCGAAATCCCAGAAATACCGGAAGGTCTGCCGCTGCACCAGCTCCATGAGTTGTTCATCGGAGAGGTTCTTGGGGCGTTTCAGGGTGCCTTTCTTCTGGGCGTTCACGCAGCCGCAGAAGAGAATCAGCAGAAGTGCTATGGTGTAGAATTGCTTCATAGTTCGTTGGTTGGTGGTGTGCAGTTCTGTTTTGAGGCCGTTTTTCCGTTAATGCAGGAAAACCGCCAGTTCTTTGTTGAGGGTACTGGTTTTAAGTTTGAGTTTGTAAGCCCCCGGCGAAAGGGTTTTCCCGAAATTGACCTGGTACTGCCCGCTGGCTTTACTTTCATTGTTCCAGAGCGTCTCCATGACGGTTCCGTCTGGCATCTCCACGGTCAGGGTCATGGGGCCTGCCTCTTTCACCGCCACGTCTATCCCGTAAGCATCGGCATCGGGGTGTTTCAGCATGTGAAACTGACCGCTTCTTACTTCCGGAATGGCCAGGTAGAAGCCGGTTTCATACACTGGTTTTGTGATGCCTGCTTTGGTCAAGCCAGCCTGGATTTCGGGCAGATTGGTGAAAAGACCCCATAAAAGCCCGCTGCGGTAGTTCTCAACCATGGCCACAATAGGCCCTTGATCAATGGCCAGGTAATCCTTACCTATCCAGTTACGAGGCTTATTGTAAGCATCATAAGGACCATACGCCCCGATCATTTGGCCGTTAAATCCGCCGTACAAATACCGAAGTACTTGTATGGAGTAATAAGGTGTGTAGGGAAAGGAACTGAGTGCCGCCGTAGGCGTAACGGTGCCATTATCGTTGGTAGGGCTGTGGGCCGAGTAGCCGAATGGATCATCAGAAGCTGTTAGCCCCCACAGTTGCTCAAAATATCCGTAAGCCTTTGGGGCCAGGTAGATGCTGTAGGAGCGGTTGATGAGCGTGTGCTTTACGTTATGCTGCCAGTAGTTCACGTACTGGTCCTGCATCTGACGGGGATCAAGGCTCAGAAATGAATAATGGGCGAAAAACAGCGGCCCGCCATAGGGTGGCCCAATCTCCAGTTGATAGCCTTCCAGCATTTGGGTGCTTCTAAAGCCGCTGCCAATCCAGGAAGTTTGGTACACCGCCGGAGAGATGGCATGGGTAGGGGAGGCGAGCGCCAGCACGTACGCAATGAGCCCCTCGTTCCAGCCCTGGATGGGCATGTTCATTTCCCAACCGTAATCAGGACTCCAATGCCAGTATAACTTATTGTCGCCGCGGGAGGCGTACCAATCCCATTCTACGGTTTCCCAGAGTTGGGTGATTTTGGTGCGCAACTCAGTTTCCTGAGCATCGGCGCCGTTGAAGTAAGCTCTGGCGGTAAGCAGCCCGTTTATCAGGAAAGCGGTTTCTATCACATCGCCGCCGTTGTCTTTGGCGCTGAATGGAATTACTTTACCGTTGCTGCCATTGAGCCAGTGCGGCCAAACTCCGTGGAACCGGTCTGCTGGGGCCAGAAAGTTGCAAAGCTTCAGTAAGCGTTCGGTAGCTTCCTGTCGCGTGATGAACTTGCGGTGCACGCCTACGATTATGGCCTGCACGCCGAACCCGGTGCCGCCGCTGGTGACCGTTTCGCCGGAGTTGGTTCTTTCCCGCGTCATGCCGGAGGTGGGGTGCGCATACTCCCAGAAGTAATTGAATGTTTCCCGCTGCACGCGGTCCAGCAACTCCTTATCAGGCTCGGTATTTACTGGGTTTTCTGGCGGGAGCCCTGTGGAGCCGTCTGGTTCGGTTTTGCCTATATCGCAGGCGAAGGCAAGCCAAACTAGCGGCAGGCAGAGGAAGTAAACCGTCAGTTTCGTCATTGGAGGCATGGCATGAATTGCTGGTGAAGTCTCCGGCAGGTAACGGATAGCGTAGGTTTGTTTTTAAGCCATTTTCCTGAAAGGAGGCCTAAAACGCTGGGGTGTTTGCACAAGAAGCAGGCATTTCATAGATGGGGCCGGAGCAGCAAGCTCCGGCCTTTTACCTGTTGTAACTATCAGTAACCCGGGTTCTGCTCCAGCCTTCCGCCGCTGAGGGTGATCTGGGTCTGCGGTATGGGGAATACTTCGTTTTTACCTGTGGTGAAGTTCTTGCCCAGGGCCCTCAGCACCTGCTCAGCGCGGCCCTGGCGTACCAGGTCATAGAAGCGTTCGCCGTTTTCCAGCGCCAACTCCACCCGGCGTTCGTGCCAGATTCTCATGCGCATGTCTTCCTTGGTGGTGAAGGCGACCGGATCCAGACCGGCCCGCTGCCGCACCATGTTCAAGGAGCTTTCCGCTTTGCCGGTTTGCCCTAATTCGTTGGCGGCTTCGGCGTGCATGAGCAGTACTTCCGCGTAGCGCAGAATTCTGATGTTCTGGTCTTTGCCATATCCACACACTCTGGTTACGCTGAAAGGAACATAGGCTTTCTGGTTGTACCGGGGGTTGGGAGCATCGGGACTAATGAGGTCTCCTTCTGGAGTGGTCTCGCCGCGGAACAGAATGGTGGCCTCTCTGCGCTCGTCACCGGGTTCAAAGGCGTTGACCAAGTCTTCAGAGGGAGTGAAAAAACCCCAGCCTATCTGAGGAAGGCGCGGAGATTGTACCTCTGCCCATTGGCTGTTGGCCGCATCGCAGTTACCGGGCAAGGATTGGGCCTGGATCTCAAAGATAGACTCATTGTTGTTTTCGCCCGAAATCCGGAAAATCTGGTAAAAATCAGGTGTCAGGCTGTAGCCCAGGCCCATGACTTGCTCGGTGAGCGTGAGTACCTCTTGCCACTGGCTTTGGTAGAGGTTCACCTTGGCCAATAAGCTAAGGGCGGCTCCTTTGGTAGCCCGCCCCTTATCTGAGGCCGGGTAAGAAACGGGCAGCACCGCAATGGCATCATTCAGATCCTGTTCAATAAACGCGTATACCTCTTCGCGGGAAGCCCGGGCCGGGTTCAGTTCTTCCGGGGTCTCCGGAACTTTGCTCACAATGGGCACCCCGCCAAAGGCCCGAACCAAATTGAAGTAGTGATAGGCCCGCAGGAACTTAGTTTCAGCCAACATCCGGGTTTTCAGGTTTTCATCCATGCTGATTCCCGGTACATTGTCCAGTACCCGGTTAGCCAGGTTGATGCCCTGGTATTGCCCTACCCAGTAGCCGTTTAATTGCCCCTCGGTGGACGTGAATGTAAATTGGTCATATAGATTCATGAAGTCAGCGTCGCCTTCCACGCTTCCTTTGTCTGCATCGTCAGAGGTAACGGTGGTTAAAGCCATGTGCGCGAACGCAATGTTGTTCCATTCCCTTAGGTTACCGTAAACTGAGTTCACCGCTTCCACGGCGTGGGCCGGGGTTTGGAAAAACTGGGTTTCCACCGCCTTCCCTTCGGGCGGCACATCCAGGAATGAATCATTGCAGGAGTACAAAATCCCTAGTGCGAAAGCCCCCGTCAACAGCCAGGTGCCACGTTTTTTCTGATATAGTCTATTTTCCATGGTTTTTGTCTGTTTAGAAAGTTACGTTCACACCTAAGTTGTAAGTAGCGGAGAGTGGGTAGACGTTGCGGTCAATCCCAGATTCAATTGGTGAGCCGCTCACTTCTGGGGAGAAACCGTTGTAGTCAAAAATGGTGATCGGGTTCTGCGCATTGAGGAAGACCCTGAGCCCTTGCATTTTCCACCGGGAGATGGTTGTGGTGGGGAAGGTATAGCCCAATTGCAGGTTCCGGATCCGGATATAATCGCCGCTCTCAACATAGAAACTGCTCGGGTCCAAATTGGAGCCTATCAGTCTGGCGGAAGGGTAGGTGTTAGAGGTGCCAGGTCCCCTCCATCGGTTGTCATAGAAGTCTTGGTCGTAATTTTCGTTACCGAAACGGATATTTCGGTTGGCGTTGTAGATGTCTACGTCGGCAACCCCCTGGATATCTAGCTGTAAGTCTATGTTCTTATACGTAAAACTGGTGTTGATGCCGTAGAGAATCCCGGGGTTTGGATTGCCTAACAATGTTTTGTCACTGGCGTCAATGACATTGTCTCCGTTCAGGTCACGGTACCGGAAATCACCGGCAACGGCATTGGGCTGGGCAGATTCATCAGCTTCCTGGTCGGTCTGGAAGATGCCGTCTACCTGGTATCCGTAGAAAGAACCAATGGGGAGACCCACTCTGGAAACGGTAACCAGATACTGGCCAAAGCCTAGAGACCCGGCAGCCAGGGAAGTGTTACCGGTAGCCAGGCCAATAACCTCGTTCTTGTTTTTGGCGAAGTTAACCCCCACGCTGTAGGAGAAATCGTTGCCTACCGTGGTGTTCCAGCGCGCGGCAAGCTCAAATCCTCGGTTTTGGAACGTGGCATAATTACCCGTAATAGAATTGTTCTCAGCGCCGGAAGTACCAATCAACGGAATGGAGAAGACTGCGTTCTCGGTTTTCTTGTTGTACCAGTCTACCTCAAAGGTTAACCGGTTATTCAGGAGAGCGAACTCCGCTCCAATATCTGTCTCCTCTACTACCTCCCATAGCAAATTGGGAGGAGCAACCGTGTTGATGTTCCTTCCGGGGCTAGGAACGCCATTGAAGAAGGCGATATACCTTGGCAGGTTGGATACGGTCACAGAGGTAATGTTGGCCGGTACGTTGTTGTTTCCCAGTTTGCCCCAACTTGCCCGCACTTTCATGAAGTCCAGGACATCCTGGTTCTGCATGAAGGACTCTTCTGTTACTACCCAGCCTACCCCAATAGAAGGGAAATAATCATAGCGGTCGCTTTCAGGGTATTTAGAGGAACCGTCGTACCGGAGGGTGGCCGTTAACAGGTATTTTCCCAGGAAAGAATAATTGATCCGCCCGAAGTAGGACAGGAATTTCTCCCTGCTGGCACTGTTATTGGCGATGAGGGTGGTTGGGTCGCCGTTGCTGAGGTAGAGGTTGGCTTCGGTTTCATAGGTCACGCCTCTCACAGAGCCTCCCAGCCTTTCGGCAAAGGCCTCCTGGGAGGACGTACCCGCCAGAGCCGTCACCTCATGGTCCCCAAAGGTTTTCTGGAAGGTAAGTGTGTTTTCCCAAAGCCAACTGTTCGTTTTACTCCGGCTTCTGGTTAAAGAGCTGACGGTGGCGTTTTGGGCAGCGGTAAAGAACTCAGCGGATTGGAAGGTCCGGAATTCATCTATGCTATAGTCCAGGCCCAGGCTGGTCCGGAACGTGAACGCATTCAGGAAATTCCACTCCCCAAACACGTTGCCGGTTACCCGCTGGCCACTAGACCGTTGGTTAAACCAGTCAAGGGTAACCTGCGGATTGGAAAAGGTGCCGACTGCTGCGGGATCACCATAGTTCCCACTGGCATCTCTGACGGGTACAATGGGAGGCAGAACATACGCTTGGTAGAAGATGTTGTTGGGAATACTGTCCCTGAACCTGTAGCCGGAGAAAATACCGTTGTAGCCTACTTTCACTCTATCAGAAAGCTTCAGATCTGACTGAAGCCGGGCCGTAATCCGCTCATAGTTATGGCTTCTCACCAAACCTTCCTGTTTCAGGTAACCGGCACTCACGTTGTAAGTCGCTTTCTCAGATCCGCCGGAGGCAGAGATCTGGTGGTTGTGGATCATGGCGGTGCGCAGAATCTGATCAAACCAGTCAGTGCTGGCGATATTTGTGGCAGTATCTCGGGCGTTTTTCTCATTGTACAACTCCACATACTCCCGGGCATCGGCCATTTCTAGTTTGTTTGTCGCCCGCTGAATGCCCACAAACCCGTTGTAGTTGATTCTGGTCTCGCCGGCTTTCCCACGCTTGGTGGTCACAATAACCACTCCGTTAGCCGCCCTAATGCCGTAGATAGAGGCGCTGGAAGCATCTTTCAGAATCTCCATGGACTCAATATCGGCAGGGTTCAGGAAGCTCAGGTTGGGTACGAAGGTGCCATCTACCACATACAGCGGTTCAACCCCGCCCTGGGCAGAGCCTACTCCTCTGATCCTGACCTGCGGAGCCGCGCCCGGCGCCCCGGAGTTGGTCACCTGCACGCCGGCCACTTTCCCTTGAATAGAGCTGACTGGATTTTGCGATGACTGCCGCTCAAACTCTACGCTCTTTACCGAGGAGATGGAGCCGGTCACGTCTCGTTTCTGCTGCGTTCCGTAGCCCACTACCACTACCTGCGCTAACTCAGTAGAAGCAGGCGCCAATTGAATGTTGATAGAGGTTCTGCCGTTCACGGCTACGGTTTGGTCAACGTAGCCAATGTAGCTGATCACCAGGGTAGCATCTGGCGGCACGTTAGCGATGGTGAACCCACCGGTAGCGTCGGTCTGGGCACCTAGGGTGGTGCCCCTTACCTGTACACTCGAGCCAATAAGGGCTTCACCGGTACCAGCATCGGTAACCCGACCAGTTATGGTAACGGTGCTCTGCCCATGGGCAAGGTTGAGGGTTAACAGGTAAATAAGGAGAAGGAGTAGGGATTGTTTCATAGGTAGTTTGGTATAAGGGTACAAACTCTGCTGAACTGACCTAAAAGTCCTTACATAATTGACTAAAGGCTAATAAGTTGCCTCAACAATATTACTTCAATTACGAGATTTATAATATTATGGCTTGATTCCAATTGAAAACTATGGAATTGAAATCCAAACTTTAATGGGTATATTATAATTTCAATTATCGTGCAGCGAATGCCTTGAATGAGAGAGGTGATAGGGAGGTAAGTTTGTAAGTGCCAGAGCTGTTTTCCAGAGGGATTTAGGTCCGAAGATTTGCCCAATTAACCGTTTGCCAGGATTCAGGCCGATGGTGAGCCGGGGAAAAGGGACTTCTAAGCGAGTGGGAACCACTTGGGGAGGGCCTGTCTTAAAAAGCGGCGGGCTGAAGTACTCTAAGGGGCGGTTGTTCCTGGGTTCCCGCTTTGGGCACAAAAGGAGCAAACCACAGTAAAAGCGTGTAGCCAAAGCAGGAGGCAGGCTGTCCGATGTCCGTATTCTCTTGTAATTTTCCCTGATTCAGAAAGGTTGAGCCGGGAAAAGATCAGGAAGAGGAACTGCCTGATTGACGTGAGCAAAAGTCAGCCTGCGTTTAGGGCCTGTTTTTCTTACATCTTGCCTGTTTCAGGAGTAGAAGTGAGCAGGGGCTCAGAGTTGTAGTATTTCCTCCGGAACCAATAAGCAACGTTTACCAAGCCAATCAACGCCGGTACCTCAATCAAGGGGCCCACCACGCCGGCAAATGCCTGCCCTGAGTTCAACCCGAACACGCCAATGGCCACCGCAATGGCCAGTTCAAAGTTGTTGCCCGTGGCAGTGAAGGCCACGGAGGCGTTCTGGGGGTAATTGGCCCCCAACGCTTTGCCCAGGTAAATGCTCACCAGGAACATGATAGCAAAGTAGATCACCAGCGGCACGGCAATACGCAACACATCCAGCGGAATGCTCACAATCAGGTTTCCTTTCAGGCTGAACATGACTACAATGGTAAACAGCAGCGCCACCAGCGTTATAGGGCTGATGGCCGGAAGGAACTTCTGCGTGTACCAGGCATCGCCCTTGATTTTACGGAGAAAGAGCCGTGACAAAAAGCCCAGCAGGAACGGAATGCCCAGGTAAATGAACACGCTCTCGGCAATGGCGCCCATGCTGATGTCCACCACTTTCCCCTCCAGCCCGAACCAGGTGGGCAGCACCGTGATGAAGACAAAGGCGAAGACGCTGTAGAACAAAACCTGGAAAATGCTGTTGAACGCCACCAGCCCGGCGGCGTACTCGCGGTCGCCCTCGGCCAGTTCGTTCCAGACCAGCACCATGGCAATGCAGCGGGCCAGCCCGATGAGGATGATGCCCACCATGTACTCGGGGTAATCTCGTAGGAAAATAATGGCCAGCAGAAACATGAGCACCGGCCCGATGATCCAGTTGAGCCCCAGCGACAGGGTAATCACCTTCACGTTCTCAAACACGCGGCCCAACTGCTCGTAGCGCACCTTGGCCAGCGGCGGGTACATCATGAGAATTAGGCCCGCAGCGATGGGCACGTTCACGGTACCCGCCTGAAACGTGTTGATGACGTCTTCGGTGCCGGGGTACAGGTACCCCAGGAGCACGCCTGCGCCCATGGCCACGAAAATCCAGAGGGTGAGAAAACGATCCAGGGTGGAAAGCTGTTTGCGTTTATCTACAGTGCATTGACTCATATCTTCGTCCTAATTAAAAGGGGTACGGGCCTTATGAGAATAAAAGGCAGTACTCTTTTTGGGCAGTTTTCTTAAAACAGGTGCTAAACAGGGCACTTCTGCCTATAGTCTACTCTGGCAGATACTTCTCTACAAACTGCTGGCTGAATTGTTTGATTTGATCGCGTACCTGGTGGAACGTGGCGGTGATTTCCTCTGGTGTGCCCGTGGCCTTTGCTGGATCTGGGAAGTTATGGTGGATACGCTCCGCATTGGTAGGAAAATAGGGGCAGTTTTCCTGGGCATGGTCGCACACCGTGATGACGTAGTCAAACGGAATCTGGCGGTATTCATCTATGTGGTTAGAGGTGTGCCCCGAGATGTCTATGCCATCGGCGGCCATGGCAGCTACCGCTTTAGGGTTAACGCCATGCGTTTCAATACCAGCGCTGTAGATGTTGGCTTTCCCGTTGGCAAATTGGCGTAGGTACCCTTCGGCTAGTTGGCTGCGGCAGGAGTTGCCGGTGCACAGAACAAGTACGTTTTTCATGTGGTTTTCAAAAAGTAAGGTCAAAAGGGGAATTAGCAGCAGCCCGAGCCCGGAGTGCAGCTATCACCCTGAAAGGTGGTGAGCTCTACCAATTGGATTTTCTTTTTCTCCGACGCCGGAGCAGGTGCGCAGCATTCTTCCCCAGAGGCGGTGGTGCCGCAACTTCCGCCGCGCTCTATGGCTTTGCATTGCGTGGCATCGGGCGTAAGGTTCACCACCAGGTTTCCTCCGTTCACCGTCAATTGGGCCGGGTACATCTGGCGCGTGTCAAACTGAGCATTCCCGAACTCTATTTTTACGATGCCCAACGGGTTCAACGGCAAAACCTTCTCAACCACCTCAATGATGGAAAGCGCCTTGCTCACCGCCATGGGCTGACCGTCGTTTCCCTGACCGGGTTCCCACAACTGCACAATGACCTCGGTCCAACTGTTCATCTGCCCGCCGCAGTCAACAGACACAATGGGAGCCTGTTTGATCTCAGTGATGTGGTAAGAGGCGTCTACCCATTTGTCCTCGGCGTACTGGAACTGCAACGGGAGAGCGGGGTATTGGGCAAGCTCGCTTTTGAAAGCTCCCCAGGTAAAAAGATTATGATGATTCATATGATTGAAATGTTACGCTAGAAGAAAGCAGGTTTTTAACAGCAGGAGTCCTGGCAGGCAACAGGGCTGGAGAACAACTGCAGGAAGATGTCCCTGACCTCGGCCCACTTGTTCTGGTCAATGCAGTAGCAGACGCTGGTGCCTTCTACGGTGCCTTTGATCAATCCCACCGATTTAAGCTCTTTGAGGTGCTGGGAGACGGTGGCCTGGGCCAGCGGAAGTTCGTCCACCAAATCACCGCAAACGCAGGTCTGCTTTTGCAGGAGGTGCTGCAGAATCGCAATTCGGGCAGGATGCGCCAGTGCTTTTGCATACCCGGCCACCAGGTTTTGCTCGGCTGTGAAGTTTTCTGTTTTGGTGACTCCCATGAAAGTAGGGTTGTTTAATTTATCGTAAAGATACGATGAAGCTAGCGCGAAAGCAAATCATTGATGCCCGTGGTGTTATGCCATGTAAGAAAGAGGTTTGACTTCCGGCCCAGCCTAAAGCAGAACTGGGGTGCAGAGTTTTCCTCCACACCCCAGTTCTGATGTTTCTTCGTTCGCCTGGCTTAGGTTCCCAAAGGGTTGTTTTACTTGTTGCTAAGCACTGCCAGATTCATAGGATTCACCGTAACCTGTTTCGAGGCCGATTTTGTGAAAACGTCCTTAAAACCGCCCTTCTGCAGGGCCGCATGAGTAAAGGAGGCGGGTTTGTCTCCGCGGTTGATAATTACAATCACTTCCTCATTGCCTAGTTTGCGGCTGAAGGCGTACAGTTTCTGCGCATCGTTTGTTTCCAGGGTAGTGTAGTTGCCAAGCTTGATGGACTTGTACTGGTTGCGTAACCCAATGAATTTCTTGTACCACGCATACAGGTCTTTGTTGAAGGCAACCTGGTCTGGATCATGCTTGCTTTGGTCTGGGTTGTGGGTTTCTGGCTGGTATTTCATTTCCTGCCACACCATGGGTTTGCGGCAGTCTGGGTCGTTGGAACCCCACATGCCTACCTCATCACCGTAATAGATCATAGGTGCACCCAGGTAGAGCAACTGGAAAGCCGCAATCAGTTTCTGTTTCTGCAACTGGGCGGCTGTAGGTTTGCGGGCGTTGTAATTCTTGTTGTTGCTTTTCTGGCTCCAGTTAAAGTATTTCCCCCAGTCCCCGAACTTGAGGCCGTCTGGGTTGGCTACGGCGCTGCCAAGGCGGGTGGCATCGTGGCTGTCCATGAGGTTCTGCATGTTATGGGCCACGCCTTCGCCAAACGCCTCGCGCAGTTCCTTCAGCCTGGTATCGAACTGGGTGACGGTAGAGGCAGTTTTTTCCTGCACGAAGAAGTCATGCGTGATAAAGGCGAAGTTGTAGTTCATGGTGGCGTCAAACTCGTCTCCGCTTAGGTAAGGGCGGGTCTGCTCAATGGAAAACACAAGTTCGGCGGTCATGTAGGCCTGCGGGTTGATGCTGCGCACCCACTTGCGCCACTCTTTCCAGAAAGGGTGCCCCACGTCATAGGCCACATCAAGGCGCCAGCCGTCAATGCCGTGCGCCGCGCCTTTGCCCATGGGGTTCATCCAGCGTTTGGTGGCATTGAAGATGTATTCCTTGGGGCCGGCCACTATGCCGGTGCTGTCTTCCTTCAGTTCGGGTAAGGTTTTCACGCCAAACCAGCCTTTGTACTTGAAGGGAGTGCCTTTGGCGGGATCGCGCCAGCTGTCAACCATGAACCAGTCACGGTAAGCCGATGCCTGCTGGTTTTTCTCCACATCGCGGAACGCGAAACTGTTAACGCCCATGTGGTTGAACACACCGTCAAAGATGATGTACATCTTGCGCTTGTGTACTTCCTCAATGAGCTTCAGGGCCAGTTTATCGGCTGAGGTCCACACCCAGGTGGCGGGGTCTAGGGGATTCTCCTTTTCCATCAGCTTTTTATCTCCTTCGGGATCGGGGCCGAAGGTAGGGTCTACGTGGTGGTAGGTGAGGGCGTCGTATTTATGCGAGGAAGGGGCCCAGAAAATAGGGTTCATGTAGATGGCATTGACCCCCAGGTTTTTGAGGTAATCCAGCTTCTTGATCACCCCCTGCAAATCGCCCCCGTACCTACGCCGTTGGAGGTTGTAGTAAATGTCTTTCCCGTTTTTCTGCTCGTAAGGCTGCAACTGGTACCAGTCACTGGTCCAGGGATGAATCTGGAAAGCCGAGGAGTCATCAAAGGGGTAGGCGCCGCTTTGGTCGGTGACTTTGGGGTCATTGGAGGGGTCTCCGTTGTAGAACCGGTCCGGGAAGACCTGGTACCACACCACGCCTTTGCTCCATTCAGGGGTAAAATCTTTCGGCTGTTGCGCCCAGCCCAGCGAGGCGCCGCCAAAGAGGTACACGAAGAGCAGAGAAAGCATCCTTCGTTTCGATGTTCTCCCCGCTGTGAGGCTTGTTTCGTTTTTGACCATTTGTTTGGTGATGGAGTGATAAGTGGTAAAAGGTTTTAAGACGCTTTAAGGCTGTTTTCCTGAAAACAGGCCGAAATCTAAAGCAAGGAAGGCTAAGACGTTTGTTTTCCTTGCGCAACGAAAAAGCGTTTTCTGCAAGATTCTGGAATAGCCCAAACGTAAAGAAAGCCATTTTGAACCTGAAAATGAATTTTGGGGCCGAAAGCGCCCTTGCTCCTTGCCATAGGAATCATGTTAAAAGAAAACGGGGAGCAGCTACCCTTATGAGTAGCCGTTCCCCGTTTTTTATAGAAGGATTTACAAAGCAGAAAGAGAGTTGCTGCTATCTGGGTAAGGGCGGCCGGTCTGGTCACGGTCCAGGCCAGAGCGGGTTGTGTTCAGGTTGGTTTGATCAGGATCCAGATTGTCCGTGTCTACTTGGGTTGATCGTACCGTGTCTCTGATGACCTCATTGCGCTCATATACTTCCTTGCCCAACGAAAGCTCTTCTACCACGCGGGCCTCTTTGTTAATCACCGGCACCTCAGTATGTTCCCGAAGTTCCATCTCGCCCTCTTTGAAGTTGGCGAAATCAGCCTCGGAGGCAGGGCGGTTCACGGGATGACGTTTTATCCAGATGTGTTCCGTGCGCAAGCGCAGGTGCTGTTCTACCGGACGTTCCACAATCCGGCTGCGCAAACGGGTGCCGCCGGTTGCCACCTCGCGTTTGTCTACCTGCAGGTTTTCCTCTACTATAGGAATGGTGGTATTGTTCGCCGGGGTATCGGTGGTGAATTCGGCAACCTGGTCGTCAGGAAAGGACGTGTCGGGCGCGTACCCATATTCCTGGGCGCGGAGGTCTACGTCAATCGCGCCGTACCGGTCCAGCGTTTCGGCGGCTAAGTGGGCTTCTTCCAGGGTCTGGGCATGTACCGTCACAATGCTTTCTGAATAGCTGGCAACATGCGAAAAGGTACGGGCGTGGTTTTCGTTGTTATGGAACAAAGACCGGAAGAATCCTTTGATTCCTTCATGGTGCGACGGGGTGGAAGAAGCGGTGGTAGCATCTACGCTGGTGCGTGCCCTGGAAATGTCAATGTTCGCCTCACTTAAGCCTAGAGATCTCAGGTGTTGCACTGCTCCCTCCGCTTCCGCTGTCTGATCAAATATTCCTACTACTGTCTGTGCCATCGTTTTACTTGTTTTCTGATTTGAGAATAGAGTATGGAAATAGAAACTATTTAGGTCTTTCCTGGTCTTTCGGGTTCTTGTCTACAAGCGTTGGGCTTCACCATCAACGTTTATTTAAAAGCTTCAAGGCCGGTTTATAGGCCATTTTTGTTAAATGTGCCTAAAACTGATTTATAGGATAAGTGCCTCATTTTAGTCTCACCGGTGTATCTAAATGTAACGAGGCATGAGAGGAGATGTTTCTGAGAATTGGGTTGGGAGTAGTGCACAAAAACCTTCAGGCAAGCCTGATGTAAAGCCCATTCAAGAACTTAAAGGTTCTGGTTGTATTCAGAAGGACGGCCTTCCGTAGAGAAAGATTTGCTAAGAAAACGGCAATTGGACTCCCTTGCCTAAGAGAAAGTTCTGTTAAGCGGTTTGCCGCACCACGCTGATGGTTTTTTCCTTTTTCAGGTGCCTTTTAAGGTTTGAAACCGGAAGCTCAAAGAATTTCCAGGAAAGCCAGGCTAAGGCAAAAAGCAGGATAAGGTTCTCGGCCACAAACAGGTAATGGTTTTCCCTAATAAACTGCGGAAGCGGAAGCGATTGGTTCAGGATGCCGAGTGGGCGGCGGCTCTGTAAGTAAAGGGTAAGGTGATACAGATAAATTCCATAGCTCATTTTCCCGATCAGCAGCAAGGCCTTGTTCTGGAAAAGAAGGTTCACCCTATTGGCGCTTTCATTGCCCTCTGAGATGAAAAAAGCGATAAGCCAGGCTATAATGATTGAAACCAGGGTGCGGTGATGGATTACCGGGATCTCTCCCCAAATATACTGCCCTGCAATGACCAGAATGCTCAGAATACCCAAAAAGCGCAACGCCACATGAAACCACGGAAAGGCGGAATTCTTTTCAACTACCACCCAGGCCAGCAGGGCACCTATCCCCAACGCATCGAAACAGGTCTGCGGAAGCACCCATAAGAACTCCCGATTTGGGATGGTATTCTGGCTGATGATCCCAATGCTTATAAATAATAGAATGGTGTAGGGCAGAAACCTTCTTGGGGTGAAGAGAATAAGCAAGGGCCAAAACAAATAGAACTGCTGCTCCACAGACATAGACCACAGGTGGGTAAGGTTTCCCCAGTACTTTTGGGCATACATGTCAAAATTGGCCGTAAAGCTTAGGTAGCTACTATAATTAGAAACAGCGTGCGGTTTCAGTACATAGGTGACCAGAATAGTAAGATAATAGGCCGGAAAAATGCGGAGAGACCGCTTGAGGAAAAAGTCCTTGAAGGCAAGTGCTTTGCTGGTTTGGTTTGCCTCTGCCTTTCTCCTGTCTTTCAACAGAATCATGGTGATCAGAAAACCGCTAATGGTAAAAAAGATGTCTGGGGCAGAGATGACTCGTGAAAACGATTGGAGGACATTACCCTCCGGAAGCCAGTGATTACATAGAACAAAGAAAATGGCAATGGCTCTCAAGGAATCTAACTGCTTGATGTACCCCATGCTCAGCTAATTTAGAGTGACAGGCTTCTTCGGGTATGTATAGGTGAAGGTTTTCTTTCATCCTGCTTTCCCTTTCAGATTTCAGGAAGTAGGCCCGTGGATCAAACTGCTTTAGGTATCCATTCTACCAAGTCAAAAGCATTGGCAGAAGTAAGGAGAGATGTACTCTTAATAGAAAAATTTGTGTTTAAAATTAGATATAAATAATCAAAAGCCAAGCCTATGAAAGAAAACGGGAAAGAAGTTTCTCGTTTATAACGGCTGATTAACAGGTTTTTAGAAACAGAAAGATGGCAGCTGCCGGTGATGGATGGGATAACACAGGTTTAATAAACCCGTGTTATTAGGGCAGAATATTCTGCCCTAATAACAACGTTGACACCTGTACTACTCCTGTTATACCATTTGGTTGCCTGCCGGAGACAGTTGTTAATATAGTATCTGTATTAGATAATCCAGAAGAGGGGTTCTATAAGTGGATATGGTAGATTTGTAAAGGTGCCGCACTCAATATTGTTTTAGTTTAAACTTATTCGGTTAGAACAAACAATAACAAGGAAGTGATAACATGGAACTCTGTTTGGTGATTTTAAAAATGAGATTCAGCCTAGCCTGGAGAGAGAAGGGCAAAAATAAAATATGAACAAGGGAGCTCTATCCTAAGGTGACTTGCCTATTGGGTGGAGCTAAGAGATAGGCCAGAAGTATTGTGAATATTTGGAGGCGCCATTTAAACTATACTTGGGCCGTTGAGGGCTGAAAGGTTTTGCTTGTATTTTTTGAAGTTGATTCCAATTGCTTGTGCATTAGAAGTGGGTTGAAATTGGACTTAGGTATCAAAAAGAACAGAAGAATAGGTTTGGATGGTCCATATGTTCCAATCCTCTTGCGTTTCTGCTTATTCTACTGAAAGTAGAACAGGCTTTTCTGTAATTTTCCTGAGAGTGGGAAGTGTGCAGCAGCACTTCCTTTTATAGGTATATCCACACTGCTGATGGATATAACCCTAATCAGGCGTTGACTGATTAATCTAAATGCTTCTGTCTGTCAATTTGAGCAGATAGTAACCCAGTGTCTCTTAATACTACTTGATGGCACCTTCAATTCTGAGGGGTAGGGGAATTCTTGTACTTTATAATTTAACAATTGACTTTATGAAATGGAGATTTACGAATAGGCTACTTGCTTTGTCAGGTAGTGTAATTTTGTACACCGTTTTTCCTGGTTTTCACCAGGGAGTTGCTGTTGCCGGTGTGATGGAGTATCCGGCGGGCTCTATGCAAGACCGGCCGGTGTCTGGCTTGGTCACCTCCGCAGAGGATGGCTCACCTCTCATTGGGGTTTCTGTTTCTGTTAAAGGTGGTACAGCGGGAGTTATGACCGATGCAGAAGGTAAATACCAGATTTCTGTACCGAATTCTGCGGTCTTGGTTTTTAGTTACATAGGATATACTCCCCAGGAAGTCCTGGTGAATAATCAGGCCCAGTTAAACATCCGCCTAAAGTCAGATAGACAAGTGCTGGACGAGGTAGTGGTAATTGGGTATGGTACCCAGAAAAAGGGAGATGTGACCAGTGCCGTTGCTGGCGTAGACAGAGAAGACTTTGTGCAGGGTGCCGTGCGCGATGCAGCCCAGTTGGTGCAAGGGAAAGTAGCCGGTCTGCGGGTAACCACCCCCAGCGGTGATCCCACCGCGAATACTCAAATAAACTTGAGAGGGATAAGCTCCATTCAGGGAAGTTCTGATCCGTTGGTGATTATAGATGGCGTTCCGGGTGATCTGAATACCGTGGCTCCGGAGGATATTGAATCGGTGGACGTGTTAAAAGACGGCTCTGCAGCAGCTATTTACGGAACACGTGCTACCGGAGGAGTGATCCTGATCACCACCCGCAAAAACCAGAGTGACCGCAGCACAGTGGAATACAATGCCTATACCAGCGTGCAGACCATTGCCAGAAGACCTGAACTGTTGACAGGTGATGATTACCGACGGTTAATCAGAGACGAAGGAATTGACTACGATGACTATGGCGGCAATACTGACTGGCTGGACGAGATCATGCAAACGCCTATTAGCCATAACCATAACTTAACCTTCTTCGGGGGAAACTCCACGACCAATTTCACAGGTTCGCTTAACTACAGAAACTGGGAAGGAATCATGAAAAGGACAGGGCAAGAGCGCTTCATAGCCCGCGCAGATATAAACCACGCCATGTTTGATGAGAAATTGAAGGCAAATATCCAGTTGATCAATACGATTGGTTCTTCCGTGCAAGGCGGCGGCGACGGATATGCGTACCGGCAGGCGATTATCCGTAACCCTACCGACCGGGTGCGAACTGAGACGGGTGAATGGCAGGAACGCGGCGGGTACTTCTATCTTAACCCAGTGTCCAGAATAGAGGAATTTGACCGGGAGTATACCACCAGAGAATTGAGAATGAGCGGAAGCTTGGACTATTCTCCCATCAAAGACCTGCATTTCAAGGTGCTAGGGTCCCATATTCAATGGGGTTCTTTGTACGGGTATGCCTCTACGTTTAATCACTCAGACACATGGCTAGACAACCGTAACAGCAATGCAGGCAGAAGCACCGGCGCTAGCCGGACTAACTTGCTGGAACTCACCTCTAACTACGCCAAAACCTTTGGTGCTCATAGTTTCAGTGTATTAGGTGGCTATAGCTGGCAAGATGAAACAAATGAGGGATTCAACGCTGATAACTGGAATTTTCCAACAGATGCTTTCGGATGGAACAACCTTGGCGCGGGCCAAGCTGACCAGGCTGGTCTCGCCGGCATGGGTAGCTACAAAGACAACTGGAAACTGATCGGCTTTTTCGGTCGTGTAACTTATAGCTGGAACGATAAATACTTGTTTATGGCCAGCGTGCGGCGTGAGGGCTCCTCAAAATTCGGGATTAACTCCCAGTGGGGTACTTTCCCAGCAGTCTCTGTGGGCTGGAGAGTAAACCAAGAGGGTTTCATGAAATCTATGGATTTTATTACAGACCTCAAGGTTAGGGCAGGTTACGGAGTTACGGGTACAATTGCCAACAGCCCTTACCTGTCACAGATCAGTTATAGATTTGATCAAAATGTGGGTGCTTATATCGGAGGAAGATGGGTGCCTGGCTTCGAACCAGCTCGTAATTTCAATCCAGATCTCCGGTGGGAAAAGAAAGGGGAATACAATGTGGGGCTTGACTTTGGTTTCCTAAAAAACCGTATCAGTGGTTCCTTGGACTTCTTCCGTCGCGATATTGAAGACTTACTCTATAACTTTGAAGTTCCCAGACCCCCTTACTTGGTTGATTTCATGACCATCAACGCGGGTGCTCTGCGCAGCCAGGGATTTGAGGCATTGGTGAATTTTGTCCCTGTTGAAACCAAGAATTTTACCTGGAATTCCAATGTGACTTACTCTACTAATAAGACAAAGTTAGTTTCCCTAACCAATGACCAGTTTGATAATACAGTAGAGTACTTTGACGCTGGATATACCGGAGAACCCATTCAGGACTTTACCCACCGGGTAGCAGTTGGAGAACCCATAGGTCGCTTCTATGTTTGGAAAACAGTAGGGGTAGACGCGAACGGCGGCTGGCTGGTGGAAAGCAAAACCGGTGAGGCCATTCCTATCAATGACGCCACTCAGGAAGACCGCCAATACTACGGTAACGCCATTCCTAAACATGTGCTGGGCTGGAACAACTCTACCCGGTACAAGAACTTTGACATGACCGTGAATATAAGAGGAGCCTTTGGGCATGACATCCTCAATTTTCAGCGCATGTTCTATGAAAACCCAAAGAACCCAGCCTATAACATGTTGAAAACCGCTTATGACCCAGTTTATGGAAAACGGCTCAATAATGACTTGGTGTATGTAAGCCATTACATTGAAAAAGGAGACTACGTGAAAATTGACAACGTCACCTTTGGCTACACCTTGCCTAAGGACCTGATAAAGGTCGTTAGAAATGCAAGAGTTTTTGTGTCTGGCCTGAACCTGTTTACTATCACCGGCTACAAAGGACTGGATCCGGAAGGAGTGAGCTACTCAGGTTTCGACCCAGGCAACGATCAGCGTGACAAATATCCAACTACGCGTACGTTCACGGCCGGCCTCAATGTTTCCTTCTAGGTTTTAAAAGTATGATCATGAAAAAGAAATTAATTGTCTATACCCTGGCTACCACTTTAGGAGCTGTGGGCACTATCAGTTCCTGTACCAACCTGGATGAAGAGGTTTACTCAGAGGTACTGGCCACTAGTTTCAATCCAACTGAGAGAGACATCCCATCCATTATCGCCCCGGTGTATGCCTCCTTTAGGGGATTGATGATGGGCTGGCAAGGATATTTTGACCTACAGGAAGAAAGCGCGGATGCCATTGTCACGCCAGCCCGTCCTAACGGTTGGTACGATGGAGGCACGTATCTGCGGATGCACACGCACACTTGGACTCCTCTTCAGTGGCAGCCCCAAAACACTTGGAACAGTGCCTATAGTAGCATCACCACTGCTAACCGGGTGCTAGCGCAGATTGAAGATGGAGATATTGCCATGGAAAGCGGCCAAGAGGCGCTAGTAGCAGAGTTGAGGGCAGCCCGAGCCTTTGCCTATTACCTTTTGTTAGATAACCACGGCAATGTTCCCATTGTAACCAATTACAAAGACACCCAACTGCCCGATCAGAAGCCCCGGCAGCAAGTGTACGACTTCATAGTGCAAGAATTATTAGAAGTAGTAGATGTCTTGAATGATGATCCATCAGCTACCTATGGTCAGTTGAATAAATGGGGCGTGAAAGCCTTGTTGGCAAAGCTCTACCTGAATGCAGGGGTGTATACCGGCACGCCACAGTGGGAAAAATGTATTCAGCAGGCTGATGAGATCATTAATAGCCAGAAGTATACCTTGGACCCCAACTATTCAGATGTCTTTACCTACACCAACCAGAACTCCCCGGAGATCATCTTTGCCATTCCTTACGACCAAATCTACGGTACCGGCAATATTGTTCATATGAAAACGCTGGATCCCGCTAGTAGATTCGTGTACAAGATGCAAGCTGGGCCTTGGGGAGGCAATGCCGCCGTTCCGCAGTTCATTGACACCTATGATGAACAAGACGGGCGCCTGAAAGACACCTGGATCATGGGGCCTCAGAAAAATGCCACTACCGGCGAAGTTGCAATTGATTACGTGAAATTACTGCCAAGTATAGCTGCCACCGAATCAAATGAAGGCTACCGCATTGGGAAGTACAAAATCAAGGAAGGAGCCACTGGGGCACTGGACAATGATTTTCCAATGCTGCGCTACGCCGATGTGCTCATGATGAAAGCAGAAAGCCTGCTACGCTTGGGCCGCGCCGATGAAGCTGCCGTTTTGGTGACCCAGGTGCGTCAGCGTGCATTCCGGGATACTAACCCCACCAAAGCCACCGTAACTGGCGATGATCTAAAGCAAGGAAGTACCTATGAGTATGGTCTTCAGGATGAGAACGGGAATGTACTTCCTGGCCCGGGAAGCGGCGGAAGCGACATTCAGTTCGGACGGATGCTGGATGAACTGGGATGGGAGTTTGCCGCAGAGGCGCACCGCAGACAGGATTTGATTCGGTTTGGAGTTTTCGGCACGAAAGCCTGGTTTAACCATAGCCCAAGCAGTCCCAACAAGGCTTTGTTCCCCATTCCAGCCGAGGAAATTAACAAGAACCCCAAGCTGGCGCAAAACCCTGGGTATTAGAGAAAGTAGTTGGTTTGTTTGTTAGAAGATCTGCTCATTCATGCTCCTTGAAAAAGGTGTAAGGGTGAGCAGATCTTCTTTTTACCTGCTTGTTAAGTGGCTGTTAACATAGTATTACCTTTAGCTAACATGCTGAAGTTTCTTCTAATGTTATTAATGTTTATTGCACTAGAAGAAGATTTCAATAGCTGAGTGTTTTAAGGTTGTTTTTCTGAAAACAGGCATAAAACAGGACTAGTGAGTAGAAAAGTGCATTGCCTCACGCAAAAAGAGGGAGTAAATCCATCAGGTTGCACCTGGTTAGACTTTAGGCCGGGTCAGGTGGATAAAATCAGTAGACATAAATAATACCCCCTATTTATGAACAAACGAAAAAGATGGTCTATCCTGCCATTGCTTCTAGGTGGTTTATTCTCTATCCAAACGGCACAAGCGCAGTCCTATGTTCCGGAATGGAACAACATCAAGATGCAGGTCAAGCCGGTCGTTGGTATAAAGGCCTATTCCTTCAACCTACAGGACGTGAAACTGCTGGAAAGCCCCTTCAAAGAGGCCATGAAAGCGGACGCCAATTACCTCCTCAAGATTGAGCCGGACCGCTTATTGTCCGATTTTCGGACCCATGCCGGTATGCAGCCCAAAGCGCCTAAGTACGGCGGTTGGGAATCCTCGGGTTTGGCGGGGCATAGCCTAGGGCATTACCTCTCGGCGTGCGCCATGCAGTATGCGTCCACCAAAGACAAGTCCTATTTGGACAGGGTAAACTACATTGTAGACGAGTTAGCCGAAACCCAGAAAGCCCGCAAAACCGGGTACGTGGGGGCTATCCCAAACGAAGACAAGATGTGGGCCGAGGTGGCCAGCGGGAACATCGAATCCCGGGGCTTTGACCTGAACGGCGCCTGGGCACCCTGGTATACCGTGCACAAGATCATGGCCGGCCTCCTGGATGCCTACCAGTACTGCGGCAACGAGAAAGCCCTGGCCGTGAACAAAGGCATCGCTGATTGGACCGGCGAAACCATCAAAGGCCTCAGCGACGAGAAAATGCAGGAGATGATGGTGTGTGAGTACGGCGGCATGGCCGAGACCCTGGTCAATACCTATGCCATCACCAAAGATAAAAAGTACCTGGACCTGTCGTACCGGTTCTACGACAAAAGCATCCTGGATCCGCTGGCGCAGGGAAAAGACATCCTGCCGGGCAAGCACTCCAACACCCAGATTCCAAAGATCATTGCCAGCGCCCGCCGCTACGAGCTCACCGGTGATAAGAAGGACATTGCCATTGCCGATTTCTTCTGGAAAACCGTTACCCAGAACCACTCCTACGCCACCGGCGGAAACAGCAACTATGAGTACCTCGCTGAGCCCGGTAAACTGAACGATAAGCTCACCGACAACACCACCGAGACCTGCAACACCTACAACATGCTGAAGCTGACTCGGCATTTGTTCACCCTGCAGCCCTCGGCGCATCTGATGGATTATTACGAGAAAGCGCTCTATAACCACATCCTGGCTTCCCAGAACCACGCAGATGGCATGATGACCTACTTTGTGCCCTTGCGCATGGGCGGCCGGAAGTTCTACAGCACGCCCTTTGATGATTTCACCTGCTGCGTGGGATCGGGTATGGAAAATCACGTGAAATACGGCGAGAGTATCTACTTCCGGGGAGAGGACGGCAGCTTGTTCGTCAACCTGTTCATCCCCTCAGAGCTGGACTGGAAGGAGAAAGGCGTCAAGGTGAAACAGGAGACCGAACTTCCGGCCAAAGACCACACCACCCTAACCATCGCCACAGCTAAAACAACCACCTTCCCGCTCCGCATCCGCCGACCGCATTGGGGCAAAAACCTGCAGGTGAAAGTGAACGGCGAACCCCAGAAAGTAACCCCAGGCAAAGACGGCTACCTGGTTTTGACCCGAAATTGGAAAAACAACGATAAAATAGAATTTACCGCCCAATCTGATTTCTACACCGAAGCCATGCCCGATAACCCCAACCGCAAAGCCGTGTTCTACGGTCCGGTGCTGCTGGCCGGCGTGTTAGGGGAGAAAGAGCCGGAGCCTGTGACCGGCGTGCCGGTGCTGGTGACCAGCGAGAACAACGCGAACAAGTGGATTAGAACTCTCAACGAAGAGAAACTCCAGTTCCAGACTTCGGGCATTGCCGTGCCAGAGCAGGTGAACCTCATCCCGTTCAACCAGACCGGCACCGAATACTACACCGTCTACTGGGACGTGTTCACCCCCGAGAAGTGGGCAGTGCAGAAGAAAGTCTACGAAGCCGAAAAGCAGAAGCAAAGGGACCTGGAAGCCCGCACAGTGGACATCCTGCGGGTAGGGGAGATGCAGCCCGAGCGCGACCATGAACTCACCGGCGACAGCATCACAAACGGAGAAGACCACGGCCGGAAGTGGCGGGCCACCAAACAGGGCGGCAAGCTGGTGTTCAAGATGAAAGTGGCGCCTACTGCCAAGAACACCCTCATAGCTACCTACTGGGGCATGGACAACCGCGACCGGAACTTCGATATTCTGGTGGACGGCGTGAAAATAGCCTCTGAGGACCTGAACAAGTACAAGGCAAGCAAGTTCTACGACATTGGGTATGACCTTCCGCAAGAGCTGGTGAAAGGCAAGCAGCAGGTGACGGTAACCCTCCAGGCCAAGCCGAAGAACAGCGCTGGTCCGGTCTATGGTGTCCGGATGGTGAAGGAAAATGTGGCCACAGGAAGGGCATCTGCCAAATAGAATCTCATCACAAGGATCAGGAAAACGGTTTTATTTGGTCCTTTTTGTCTCAAGTGTTTACGCTCTGTTTTTTGTAAAAGACCAAAAAAATGAAGAAGAACATACTTAGTCTATTTGCCCTCTGCCTCGTGCAGACGGGGGCGTTCGCGCAGGGAGGCATCAGGAACATTGCGCCGGTCAACTTTTCCAAAGTCACCATCAACGATGCCTTCTGGAAGCCCCGTATTGACCAAGTGGCCACCGTCACGATTCCGGTCTGTATTGAGCAAACCGAGGTGAAAACGCCCCGCATCCAGAACTTCGAGATCATGGCGGGTCTGAAGAAAGGTGAGTTCAAAGGCATTTTCTACGATGACTCCGATGTCTACAAGGCCCTGGAGGCGATTGCCTATTCCATCAAAAACAAGCCCTCGGCTGAGCTGGAGAAGAAAGCTGATCAGTGGATTGACCTCATCGCGAAAGCCCAGCAACCCGATGGCTATCTGAACACCTATTACACACTCCAGTTCCCCGAGAAGCGGTGGACCGACATGAGCATGCACGAAGACTACAACGGCGGGCACCTCATAGAAGCGGCTGTGGCGTATTATGAGGCTACCGGTAAACGCAAACTATTGGATGTTTCCATCAAGTTTGCCGATCATTTCGCCTCGCTTTTCGGGCCGGGCAAGCAGCACTGGGTAACCGGGCACCAGGAACTGGAACTAGCCCTGGTGAAGCTGTACAAAACCACCAAAAACAAAAAGTACCTGGACTTAGCCGATTGGCTTCTGGAGGAGCGGGGCCGTAAACTGGCCAAAGGCTACACCTGGACCGATTGGAAAGACACCGCTTACGCCCAGGACGTGGTGCCGGTGAAACTGCAGAAGGAAATCACAGGCCACGCCGTGCGCGCCATGTACATGTACACCGGCGCCGCTGATGTAGCCGCCCTGAAAGGCGATGAAGCGTATATGGGCGCCATGAAAAACGTGTGGGAAGACGTGGTCTACCGCAACATGTACATCACTGGCGGCATCGGTTCTTCTGGCCGCAACGAAGGCTTCTCCAAAGACTATGACCTCCCCAACGAGCATGCGTACTGCGAGACCTGCGCCTCGGTAGGCATGGTGTTCTGGAACCAACGCATGAGCTCCATGACCGGCGACAGCAAATACGTAGACGTGCTGGAACGAAGCCTTTACAACGGGGCCCTGGATGGTTTGTCGCTGAGCGGCGACCGGTTCTTTTACGGAAATCCGCTGGCCTCACGGGGGCAGCACCAGCGCAGCGAGTGGTTCGGGACAGCTTGTTGTCCGGCTAATATTTCCCGCCTGATCGCCTCTTTGGGCAATTACGTCTATGCGCAGTCCGGCAATGGGGTGTGGGTGAATCTGTACATCGGGAGCCAGACCAACCTCAGTACTCCTAACGGGAACCTTCCGCTGGAGATGAAAACGAATTATCCCTGGGAGGGCAAAGTGGATCTGACCGTGAATCCGGCGAAGGCAACCAGCGCGACGCTGCGCCTGCGCATTCCGGGCTGGGTACAGGGAGAACCGGTGCCCGGCGATCTGTACCGCTTCTCTGACAAAACCCCTTCTAAATTCACCCTAAAACTGAACGGGAAAGCCGTGCCCTACAAAATGGAACGGGGCTATGCCGTTATCGACCGGAAGTGGAAAAAAGGCGACCACCTGGAACTGGACTTCCCCATGGAGGTGAAAAAGGTAGTCGCCAAAGACAGCCTGACCTACAACCAGAACAGAATTGCCCTGCAACGCGGACCACTGGTGTACTGCGTTGAAGGCGTGGACAACGGCAATGCCGCCTGGAACATGGTGGTGCCCGAGGATACCCGTTTTGAGGCTACTTTCAACCAACAGCTCCTAAACGGCGTGGTAGCTTTGAAAGCCGAAGTACCGGTTATCTCAGTGAGTGCCGATGGTTTGTCAACGGTAACCCAAAGGAAAACCATCACTGCCATCCCGTACTATTCCTGGGCTAACCGCGGCAAAAGCCCTATGCAGGTTTGGCTGCCCACCAAGATCAACGGCATCATGCTGAATTATACCCAGTGATAAAAGGAAGATGCACGATGGCCCAGCCGAATGCTTTTCGCCAGGTTGGGGCCAGCGTGCCTTCCTGATTTTACTTTACCTGTTTTGGGCCTGTTTCCTGAAAATCGGGCCTGAAACACCTGATCAGTTTTCCTATGAATTATACATCACTTAGCGTGAGAACCTGTTTTTTGTCGGTCATTTTTCTGCTGCTTTGGGGCACCGCCGCGCAGGCGCAGACCAAAACGTTTACTCGTCAGGATACCCTGCGGGGAAGCATCACCCCGGAGCGGGCCTGGTGGGATTTGGCGTATTACCACCTCAATGTGAAGGTGAACCCCGCCGATAGCACCATCAAAGGCATGAACGCCATCACCTACAAAGTCCTCACGCCGAGCCAGCGCTTGCAGGTGGATCTGCAGCCGCCCATGCAGATTGAAAAAGTAACGCAGAACGGCAAAGAACTCACCTTCACCCGCGACGGCAATGCCTGGTTTGTCCAGTTAGATCGGAAACAGACGAAGGGTGCGGTGAACACCGTAGAGGTGTATTACGGCGGCAAACCGGTGGTGAGCAAGAACCCACCGTGGAGCGGCGGCATCACCTGGAAGAAAGACGCCAACGGTCAGCCCTTCGTGGCAAACTCGAACCAAGGCGATGGCGCTAGTTTGTGGTGGCCCTGCAAAGACCACATGTACGATGAACCCGACAGCATGCAGATCAGCGTCACCGTGCCCGAGAACCTGATGGATATTTCCAACGGAAAACTCCGGGGCGTGAAGCAGAATAACGACGGCACCAAGACCTTCCATTGGTTTGTGGCCAACCCTATCAACAACTACGGCGTGAACCTGAGCATTGGCGACTACGTGCATTTCTCCGAGAAATACAAAGGCGAGAAAGGCCTGTTGGACCTGGATTATTATGTCTTGAAAGAAAACCTGGAGAAAGCCAAAGTGCAGTTCAAAGACGCGCCCCGTATGCTCAAGGCGTTTGAGCATTGGTTCGGGCCTTACCCTTTCTATGAAGACGGTTTTAAACTGATTGAGGTGCCTTATACCGGCATGGAGCACCAGAGCGCCGTCACCTACGGCAACGGCTATAAAAACGGCTATCGGGGCAAGGACCCCAGCGGGTCCACCGGCTGGGGCATGAAGTTCGATTTCATCATCATCCATGAATCGGGGCACGAGTGGTTCGCGAACAACATCACCTACAAAGACATCGCCGACATGTGGATCCACGAGAGTTTCACCAACTACTCTGAGAACCTTTTCGTGGAGTATCATTACGGCAAGAAAGCCGGCAGCGAGTACGTGATCGGCACTAGAGCAGGCATCGGGAACAAGCAGCCTATCATCGGGGAGTACAACGTGAACCACAAAGGCTCCGGCGACATGTACCCCAAAGGCGGCAACATGCTGCACACGCTTCGGCAGGTAGTCAACAATGACAAGAAGTGGCGCGACATTCTGCGGGGGCTCAACAAGACGTTCTACCACCAGACCGTCACCACGCAGCAGATCGAAAACTACCTGAGCAAACAAGTAGGCCGTGACCTCACGCCTTTCTTCAACCAGTACCTCCGCGACATCCGGATTCCCAAGTTAGAGTACCAACTTGCCGGCAACACGCTCAAGTACCGTTGGAGTAACACAGTGGACGGGTTCAACTTACCGGTGAAAGTGTACCTGAATGGAAAAGAGAAATGGCTGGAACCGGTAACCGCCTGGAAAGAAGTAAGCGGTGTGAAGCCTGGAACCGAGCTCACCCTTGATCCAAACTTCTACGTGGAGTCTTCCCGAAAGGAGAGCATTTCGTCACGTTGATTTAATGGATTGCTCGTTAGGCGGTCTGTTTTCCAAAGTATGAAATCAGTTTCTGAATCTACCTGCTGCTAAGAATGACTATTACCTTTTTTGGGCTGTTTTACCTAAAAGACCCACAAAACAGGTAATAGTTTGCCTTAAGAAGAAACAAGGAAAAGGCCTGCTTTTAGAGTAAAAAGTAGGTTCCTCTTTTAAGACTGTTTTCCCAAAATCAAGCCCTAAACAGGAACAGCGGTTTCACTGGAACCAGAAATAGGGTCTGGTGTAAAACGGGTATTTCATTCTGATAAAGAATTGTTTACGGATTTGTTGTTTGAAATCCCAACTACGGCGGTCCTGCTAATATTGTATCAGGACGTGCTAATATGCTGAACAGAAATTGCCGGTATTACAGACATATTGCCATACACTTCCACTAACCCCTGCCTGAAATGTTTCACTTCCCCTACCTTCCTAATATCAACCCGTGTGGGCATCACTTCACACTGAAACAGATTTTGGTTTGTGCCATCGTTCTGCTGAGTTCTGCCCAACTTAAGGCGCAGGGCACCAAGGCAGATTATGAGCGGGCGGAGAAACTGAAAGTCGCCATGAATACGAAGGTGTACCATGCGCCCTCGCGGTTCAGTTGGGAGAAGGGAAAAGACACTTTCTGGTATGTGCGGCAGACACCCAAAGGGAAGGAGTTTATGTTGGTGAATGCCCAGAAACGATCCAAAAAACCTGCCTTCGATCAGCAGAAACTAGCCAAAGAATTATCAGCCGCTTTAGGCAAGCCCGTGGAAGCGTACAATCTTCCTTTCTCTGAGGTCACGTTTGTGGAGGACGACAAGGCAATTGAATTCAACGCGGAAGGAACGAAGTGGCGCAGCACTTTGGGGTCTTATAAACTGCAGAACTTGGGGAAAGCCCCGGACCAAAACAACCGTTATTGGGGGGATCGCTGGAGCGACCAAAGCAACAAGCCGGTGCTTTCCCCTGACAAACAATGGGAAGCCTTTATCAAAAACTACAACGTTTACATCCGGCCGGTTAAAGACAAGAAAACAGAGCATCAACTGAGTTTCGATGGCTCGGCAGGGGAGTACTATTCTTCTTTAATGGAATGGTCCCCGGATTCAAAAAAACTGGCCACCAACCGGGTTCGTCCCAACAAAGAGCACCTCTTGTACCTGATCGAATCCTCCCCAAAGGATCAGCTCCAGCCCAAACTGCAAACCCGAAATTACCTCAAACCCGGCGATGCGCTGCCGCAAAGAGCTCCCCAACTTTTTCTGGTGGAGGAGAAACGGCAGGTCGCAGTAGACCCGGCGCTCTTCGGGGTGGGGCAGCAATATGACCTATCTAACCCAAACTGGCGGAAGAATGGGCAGGCGTTCACGGTGGAGTATAACCAACGCGGGCACCAGGCTTACAAAGTGCTGGAAGTGGACGCGCTCACAGGCAAGGTGCGGGATTTGATCAAAGAAGAAAGCAAAACCTTTATTGACTATAGCGGCAAGAAATTCCGGCAGGATGTAGGTGATGGGAAAGAGATCATCTGGGCCTCTGAGCGCGATGGCTGGAACCACCTTTACCTCATTGACGGTACCTCCGGCCAAGTCAAGAACCAGATCACCAAAGGCGATTGGGTGGTGCGTAGAGTCATCAACGTAAATGAAAAGGACCGCAGCATTGTGTTTGAGGGAAGCGGCCGTGAGGCAGGGCAGGACCCTTATCTGGTGCAGTATTACCGGGTGAACTTTGACGGCTCCGGGCTTACTGCCCTCACCAAAGAAGATGCCCACCACACCGGAAGTTTCTCTTCTGATTTCAAGTATTTCGTGGACAATTACTCGCGGGTAGACAGTCCACCAGTAACGGTGCTCAGAAGTGCTACCGACGGGAAAGTGGTGATGGAATTGGAGAAAGGAGATGCCGCTGAACTGCAGAAAACCGGCTGGAAAGCCCCGGGAGTGTTTTCGGCCAAAGGCCGCGACGGACAAACCGATATCTGGGGCATCGTGGTGCGGCCTACCAATTTTGACCCTGGCAAAACGTACCCTGTCATTGAATACATCTATGCCGGGCCGCACAGCGCGTTTGTGCCCAAGACGTTTAATTCCGGGGCCAGGCACATGCAGGAACTGGCAGAATTAGGGTTTGTGGTGGTGCAGATAGACGGCATGGGAACCTCTAATCGGTCCAAGGCTTTCCAGGATGTTGCCTGGAAAAATATCAAAGACGCTGGTTTCCCGGATCGCATTGCCTGGATGAAGGCTGCTGCTCAAAAGTATCCTTATTTGGATCTGACGCGGGTAGGCATTTTCGGGACATCCGCCGGAGGGCAGAGCTCGGCAGGGGCTTTGCTATTCCAGCCGGAGTTCTACAAAGTGGCGGTTTCCTCGGCGGGTTGCCATGACAACCGGATGGACAAGATGTGGTGGAATGAGCAGTGGATGGGCTTCCCCATCGGGCCGGAGTACGCCGCCTCTTCCAACGTGGTCAACGCCCACAAACTACAGGGCAAACTGATGCTGATTCTGGGCGAACTGGACGACAACGTAGACCCTGCTTCCACGCTGCAACTGGTAGACGCCTTGATCAAAGCCAACAAGAACTTTGACTTCCTGATGGTACCTGGAATGGGCCACTCGTCGGGTGGGGAATATGGGGAGCACAAGCGCCGTGACTTCTTCGTGAAGCATCTGCTGGGCATAGATCCGCCAGCCTGGGAGACCAAAGACCAGGGAATGTCTAAAATCTAGTTTAGGCCTGAAAACCCAAAAACGGCCTCAAAACAGAACCAATCCTAGTTGGGTAACCTAATGGCTAAACTTTAGGCTTCGGTGGTTTCCATCAAAGAGAAGTCACTGGTGAACTTGGTGTTGTGGAGCTTCACATATTCGGTGGGCGTGAAATTGGTGATGTCTTTGAACTGGCGGTTGAAGTAGGAGATATTGTCATACCCGCATTCAAAAGCCGTTTCCCTGATGTTCCATTTGTCTTCAATCAGCAGCTTGCAGGCATGGCCAATCCTGATTTCGTTCAGGAACTGGGAGTACGTTTTCTGGGTGTGTTGCTTAAAATACCGGCAAAACGCATTCACGCTCATGTTGGCCACGTTGGCGGCATCGCTGAGTTTGATGTCTTCGGTGAAGTTGTTCATGATGTAACTGAAGACATCATTGATTTTGCGGTTATCAGATTCGTTGAGGTTGGCGTTGAAACCCACCGAGGAAAGCATTTCCACTTCATTGGAGTGGGAGAGTAGGTTGAGGATGATGAGGACCTGGATGATGCGTTCAAAACCTTTCATAGAGCGCATGTCCTGAACCAAGGCTAAGACCTTTTTCCGGGTCTCGCCCTGAATGAGCAATCCGCGTTTGCTGTTGAGTAATAATCTTTGCAGGCCATGAGCCTCGGGAAGCGAGAAAAGATTATCTTCAAAAGCCGCAAGGTCCACAAACACCGATATATTGACGGCCTTCAGCTCAGAGTCAGATTCGTAGTATCTTTTGTCGTTCCGGAAAACGTGCGGCAGGTTGGAGCCTAAGACAATGATGTCCCCGGCATTGAAACTACCCACGCTGTCGCCAATGAAACGGGTTCCGGTGCTTTCGCAAATGACCATGATCTGCAGCTCCGGGTGGAAATGCAGGTTTTCATAGAAGTGGCGTTGTTCATCATGTTGAATCCGGACCGATTCTCCTGACGTCTTCGGGATTTTGAAATGAAGGGGTTTCATGGTTTGGGTGAGAAAAAAGTAAACGGTGAACGTACCTAAATTTAACCAACTTAATTGAGAAATCGGCATAAGAAGCCCAATTGATAATCCTGTATTACCAATGGGTAAAATGTAGGAACCCGCTTCAGCCCCTTTCGGCTAGTTTTGTTAAGCTCTTATTCAGGTCTACAAATTATAAAATCAAATACAGTAACATAAAAAAAGCACGCCATGAATGTACAATGGAAAGGAGTTTTCCCTGCTGTCACTACCAAGTTCACGGATAATGACCGGCTTGATATTCCTGCGTTTCTGAGCAATATTGAGGCTCAGCTGAATGCCGGGGTGGACGGGATTATTTTAGGGGGCACCTTAGGGGAAGCCAGCACCTTAACAGATGAAGAAAAAGCAACTCTGGTGAAAGAAACCGTTGCTTTCGTGGGCGGGAAGGTGCCCGTGATCATGAACGTAGCCGAGCAGTCTACTGCCAAGGCCATTCAGGCGGCCGAGGAAGCCCGTAAAAACGGAGCCAGCGGACTCATGCTGTTGCCTCCCATGCGCTACAAGGCGGATGACAAGGAAACCGTAGCCTATTTCAAGGCCGTAGCACAGTCAACGCCGCTTCCTATCATGATCTACAACAACCCCGTTGATTACCGCATCCTGGTGACCCTGGATATGTTTGCAGAGCTGGCCAGTGAAGACAACATTCAGGCGGTGAAAGAATCTACCCGCGATGTAGGAAATATCACCAAGATGAAGACCCGTTTCGGAGACAGATTCAAAGTCCTTTCCGGTGTGGATACCATCGCCTTAGAAAGTCTGGTGCTGGGTGCCGATGGTTGGGTAGCGGGTTTAGTTTGCGCTTTCCCGGGTGAGACCGTAGCCATTTACAATCTGGTGAAATCCGGACGTCTGGAAGAAGCCGTAGCCATTAACAGATGGTTCTACCCGCTGCTGGAATTAGACATACACCCTAAACTGGTGCAGAACATCAAACTCGCCGAAGTCTGTACTGGCCTGGGAACCGAAGCTGTTCGTCTGCCACGCCTGCCTTTGGAAGGCGCAGAACGCGAAGAAGTTCTGGGCATTATCAATGAGGCCCTTGCAAACCGTCCGGCCTTGCCCGAGTTCAAAAAAGAAAAAGAACTTATCTCCTTGTAAACACCTAAGCCCATGTAATTGAACATGGGCTTAGGTGTTATAGGGCCATCTGGTAAGATGGCTTGCGCTGAAAGGAAGAGAATTTATTAAAACGGAGGATAATCAATGCAAAGCATGCCGCTTGACCAAGTACTGCAAACATCAGAGGAAGCATTTCATACCTATAAAAAAACACCTGCAAAGGTAAAAGCTACTTTCCTGAGAGCCATTGCCACCGAGATAGAAGCTTTAGGTGAGGAACTGCTACAGGTGGCCAGCCAAGAGTCCAATCTGCCTTTGGCGAGACTGACCGGAGAACGGGGCCGCACCATGAACCAGCTCAAAGCTTTCGCTGATCTCCTGGACCAGGGCAATTGGCTGGAAGCCACCATTGACCCGGCCATGCCAGACAGAAAACCTTTGCCCAGACCAGATTTGCGCCGCATGCTGTTTCCTTTGGGACCGGTGGTGGTGTTTGGCGCCAGTAATTTCCCGTTGGCCTTTTCTACCGCCGGCGGGGACTCCGCCTCGGCGCTGGCGACTGGCTGTCCGGTCGTGTACAAAGAGCATCCGGGTCACCCTAAAACCTCACAGATGGTGTTTGGTGCTATCCAGAAAGCGCTTGAATCCTGCGGAATGCCGGCCGGGGTTTTCCAGCACGTAAGTGGCGGCATTGAAGTAGGGCAGGAACTGGTGAAGCATCCTAAAACCAAGGCGGTGGCGTTCACGGGTTCTTACAAAGGCGGCAAAGCCATCTTTGATCTGGCTTGTCAGCGCGAGCAACCTATCCCGGTGTACGCCGAGATGGGAAGCATCAACCCCATTTTAATTTTACCTGAGAAAGCGGAAGCCGAGACCGCCGCCTTGGCAGAACAGGCAGCAGCCTCTGTGTTGCAAGGCGTAGGGCAATTCTGTACCTGTCCGGGTTTAGTGTTTTATCCCCAGTGCCAAACCACCGAAGCCTTTTTGGACCTCCTTTCCCAAAAACTGAGTGAATCTACCGGCGATAAAATGCTGCACGAGGGCATCTCCAAGAACTATTACCAGGGGTTGACCAGATTATTGGCAGAAAGCGGCGTGGAAACTTTGGTGACGGCGGAGGAAGATGTATTGACCGGCAATGCGGCCCTAGCTAGAACTACCGTAAGTGAGTGGCTCAAAAACACGGCCTTGCAGGAAGAGGTTTTCGGGCCATTTACGTTGGTAGTGACCTACGGAGACATGGCAGAGTTGGAACAAGCGGCAGAATTGCTGCAAGGTCAGTTGACCTGTACCATCTGGGGAACGAACTCAGAATTAGCTGAAGCCGGAAACCTGGTAGACACCGTGCGTGAGAAGTGCGGTCGACTGTTGTTCGCCGGCGTGCCAACGGGCGTGGAGGTAAGCCCCGCCATGACGCACGGTGGACCGTTCCCGGCTACCTCTGACAGCCGCAGTACTTCGGTGGGTACCAACGCCATCAAGCGTTTTGCCCGGCCTATCACTTTCCAATCGGCACCGCAGGAACTCCTGCCCGATGAACTAAAAGATCAGAACCCCCTTTCCATCTGGCGCACCGTGGATGGACAATTCACCAAAGACCCCATTTAACCCTTTATGGCAAGAAAAACCTTCTTCTGTATTGATGCCCATACCTGCGGGAACCCGGTACGCCTGGTGGCCGGCGGAGGACCCGTTTTGCAGGGCGCCAACATGAGCGAAAAGCGCCAACACTTCCTGCAGGAATACGACTACATCCGGAAAGGTCTCATGTTTGAGCCCCGCGGCCATGATATGATGTCAGGGAGCATTTTGTACCCGCCGCATGACCCTGAGAACGACGTTGCGGTTTTGTACATTGAGACCAGCGGTTGCCTGCCCATGTGCGGACACGGCACCATAGGCACCGTGACCATTGCCATTGAAGAAGGCTTGATTACGCCTAAAACCCCCGGTGAATTGCGCCTGGAAGCTCCGGCTGGCTTGGTGAAAATTCAATATAAGCAGGAAGGCAAAAAGGTAAAATCAGTGAAGCTGACCAACGTGGCTTCCTACCTGGCCGCCGAGGGTCTGACGGTAGAATGCCCGGAGTTGGGCGAACTGACCATTGACGTGGCCTACGGCGGAAACTTCTACGGCATCATTGACCCGCAGGAGAATTTCCCGGGTATTCAGGAATTCACCGCCGATAAGCTGATTTCCTGGAGCCGCGTCATCCGGGAGCGCATGAACGAAAAGTACAGCTTCGTGCATCCGGAGAACCCTACCATCAACGGTATGTCGCACGTGCTCTGGGTCGGCGATACCCTGCAACCCACCTCCACGGCCCGCAACGCCGTTTTCTACGGCGACAAAGCAATTGACCGCTCGCCTTGCGGCACCGGAACCTCGGCGCGCATGGCCCAGTGGTATGCCAAAGGCAAGTTGAAACCGGGCGATGTATTTGTGCATGAAAGCTACATCGGGTCCATCTTCAACGGCACCATTGAGGGGGAAACCACGGTTGCCGGCAAACCCGCCATTCTGCCCGGCATTGAAGGCTGGGCCATCGTTACAGGGCTCAACACCATCTTCTTTGATGACGAAGACCCTTATGTCCACGGATTCCAAGTGATTTAATATGAGTAGAGTTACCATTGTGGGGGGCGGCATCATCGGCCTCTTTACCGCTTATTACTTAGTAGAAGAAGGTTTTGAGGTCACCATCCTAGACAAAGGAGACATGGCCAACAGCTGTTCCATTGGCAACGCCGGCATGATCGTGCCCAGCCACATCGTGCCGTTGGCCTCGCCGGGCATCATTGCCAAAGGCATGAAATGGATGCTTTCCTCCACCAGTCCGTTTTACATTCACCCCAAACTGGATTTGCGGCTGGCGCAATGGTGCCTGCTTTTCTACAAAGCGGCCACCAAAAAGCACGTGGAATACAGCATTCCGTACCTGAAGAACCTGAGCCTTTACAGCAGAAGTCTGTATGGGGAATTTGCCGGACAGCATAACTCGCCGGAAGTTGGCTTTCAGGAAAAAGGCTTGCTGATGCTCTACAAAACGGAGGAAGCAGCCCACGAAGAAGTAGAGTTCGCGCACCTGGCCCGCAGACACGGCCTGGAAACCGAAATCCTGTCGCCGGACGAAGTAAAGCAACTGGAGCCCCATGCCGGGATGGACGTGCGCGGCGGGGTCTTTTTCCCCGGCGATGCGCACCTGAATCCGGCGCAACTACACGCTTATCTTATCAAGCACCTGGAGAAAAAAGGCGTGAAGATCGTGCGCCACGCCGAGGTGCTGGACTTTGCCACCTCCGGCCGGTCCGTCACCTCCGTTATCACCGACAAAGGCGAGTTCGCCTCAGACCAGGTCATCATTGCCGCCGGGAACTGGGCCGGCGAAGTGGCCCGGAAACTCAAGATCAACATGCCCATGCTGGGCGGCAAAGGCTACAGCTTCCTCACGAAGAATTCGCCCGCCATCCAGCGGCCCGCCATCCTCACCGAGGCCCGCGTGGCGGTGACGCCATTTGGGGATCAGATCCGGTTTGGCGGCACCATGGAAATCACCAATGACAACACCAGCATCAACCTGAACCGGGTGAAAGGCATCCACAACTCCATCTCCAAATACTACGGCGGTTTTAAGGCCGATTTTCCGGAAAAAGGCAAAATCTGGAGTGGCCTGCGTCCGTGCTCGCCCGATGGGTTGCCTTACATCGGGGCCACCAGCCGCTGGAACAATGTGCTGTTCGGTACTGGCCACAGTATGATGGGCCTCAGCCTGGCCCCGGCCACCGGCAAACTGCTCACCGAGGAACTCATGAGCCGGAAATCATCGGTGGCCATTGACGCCTTCTCGCCGGACCGGTACAGCTAAAACATCTTTGTAGGTTCCTCTCTCCCAGGGAGAGGGAAACCCTGATTGCGCTTATCCTACTTACCTGAGACCCTTAAGCCCTTTCTGAAAACCATGACCCACCGTTGCCCCCGTTTCCTGAAGCTTTCCTTTTTACCGGTTGTTTTCACCCTGCTAAGTTCGGGTGACATCTTTGCCCAAAGCCCCAATGTGCTGTATGAACAGACAAGCGAGGTGAACAACCTGCTGGTAAAACTGAAAGCCGATGAAGGGAGCCTCCGGCGCTTCTATTTCATGGAGAACTCGCCCGAGTTTACGGCTCGTTTTCAGAAACTGTACAAAGAATACCAGCAGCAGCTCAACACCCTCAACTACGAGAACCTGAACACCGGCAGCCGGGTAGACTACCTGCTCACCAAACGCGACCTGGCCGAGGAGTTGCGCCTGCTGGACGTGGCCGCCAATGAGTACAGCCAGATCAGCAAGTGGGTACCGTTCGCCGAGAAGATCTACGCCCTGGAGAAACCCCGCCGCCGCGGCCTCAACGTGGACGGGCAGAAAATAGCCGCCGAACTGAACCTGATTGAGAAAAGCCTGAAAACCTCCAAAACCGCTTTGGAGGCTGAACCGCGTTTAGACCGGGACCTGGCCTACCGCTTGCAAGGCGTGACGCTGGACCTGAAGGATGCCCTCAAAAGTGTCTACACGTTCTACTATGACTATGAGCCCAGCTTCTCATGGTGGACCAAAGAGCCGTACAAGAAAGTAGATACGCTGCTGACCCAGTACGCGGCCCTGGCCGAGAAAAAAGGCAAGGTTCCGGCGAAAGGCCAGAAGATAGACCAGAGCGGCATCGTGGGTAACCCCATCGGGAAGGATGAACTGATCCGGCAGCTGCAGTTTGAGATGATTCCCTACACCCCCGAGGAACTGATTGACATTGCCAACAAGGAGTTTGCCTGGTGCGACCAGGAGATGCTGAAGGCCTCGCAGGAGATGGGCTTCGGGAAAGACTGGCACGCGGCGCTGGAGAAGGTTAAAAACCTGTACGTGCCTGCCGGCAAGCAGCCCGAAGCTATGCTGGACCTCTACAACCAATCGGTGGCCTTCCTGAAGGAAAAAGACTTGATCACCATTCCGCCCGTGGCCGAGGAAACTTGGCGCATGCAGATGATGAGCCCTGAGCGGCAACTGGTGAACCCCTTTTTCCTGGGAGGGGAGACCTTCATCATCTCGTACCCGACCAGCACTATGGCCCATGAAGACAAACTCATGAGCATGCGCGGCAACAACCCACACTTCTCCCGCGCCACCGTGCACCATGAGCTAATCGCCGGGCACCACCTGCAGGGCTTCATGAACGACCGTTACAAAGCCTACCGAACTTTTTTCACGCCCTTCTGGACCGAGGGCTGGTCGCTCTACTGGGAGATGCAGCTCTGGGACCAGAAGTTTCCGCGCTCCGCCGAGGACCGCGTAGGCATGCTGTTCTGGCGGATGCACCGTTGCGCCCGCATCATCTTCTCCCTCAATTACCACCTGGGCAAATGGACCCCGCAGGAATGCATTGACTTCCTGGTAGACCGCGTAGGCCACGAACGCGCCAACGCCGAAGGTGAGGTGCGCCGCTCCTTCGAGGGCCGGTACAGTCCGTTGTACCAGTTGGCCTACATGATTGGTGGGCTACAATTCTACGCCTTACAAAGAGAACTGGTGCAGACCGGAAAGATGACGAACAAGCAGTTCCATGACGCGATTATCCAGGAAAACAACATGCCCGTGGAGATGGTCCGCGCCATCCTGCTGAACCAGCAACTGTCCAAGGATTTTACCTCCAACTGGCGCTTCTATGGCAACACTAATGGAAAATCCGCTTCCAGAAAATAGGTAGGCCAGACCCTAAAAGCCCGAGGTGCAACATTCTTTTTCAAACCTTATTTTAGGCCCAATTTTAGGAAAGTAGGCCAAAAACAAGGGTGTCTAGCATCGGCACTTTGAGGTTCTTCTAAAATACACGATACTGCAGGTAAATCTTCTTCAATAGATCTATGAATAACAGGCCACGCCATGCTTCCAGGAAACCAGTTTTCCTTTTACTTATTCTACTGCTGATTTTATGCTTGCCTGGGTTCGCGCAGCAGCGAGGCGGCGTGTTTTGGCTTAAGTCCGGAAATACCTATGTGGTACCGGAGGAGGGGAACATTACCGCCTATACTTTGCCTGGCAAAACCAAACAGGTACTGGTGGAGAAAGCACAGTTAGTGCCCGCCGGGAAGTCAGAACCTTTGAAGGTGCGCAGTTTCGCCTTCTCTGACGATGAGCAGAAAGTGCTGCTCTTCACCAACACCCAGAAAGTCTGGCGCTACCACACCCGCGGCGATTACTGGGTGTATGACCGCCAAACGAAGAAACTGCAGCAGCTGGGCGCTAGTCGTCCGGTCTCCTCATTGATGTTTGCCAAGTTCTCGCCAGATGGCAAGCAGGTGGCCTACGTGAGCGAGAATAATATCTATTCTGAGGACATCGCCTCGCAACAAATAAAGCAACTCACGAGTGACGGTACCCGCAAACGCATCAACGGTACCTTTGACTGGGCTTACGAAGAAGAGTTCGCCTGCCGAGATGGTTTCCGCTGGAGCCCCGATAGTAAGAAAATAGCCTTCTGGCAGATAGACGCCTCAGACGTGAAAGATTACTTCATGTTCAACCTCACCGATGGCGTTTATTCTAAGGTTTTACCGGTAGAATATCCTTCGGCGGGAGAAGCCCCTTCGCCCTACAAAATTGGCGTTATTGACGTGGCCGCGGGTGCTACCAAATGGATGGACGTTCCCGGTGATCCCCGCCAGAATTACGTGCCACGTATGGAGTGGGCCACCAATGCCAACGAGATAATCCTGCAGCAACTGAACCGCAAGCAGAATGAAAGCAAGCTGTTCCTCTGCAACGCCACTTCCGGTAAAGCCACCAACATCCATTCCGAGAAAGACCAAGCCTGGATTGATGTGATCTCTACTTGGGACAGCAATTACAACAACGGCGGCTGGGACTGGCTCAGTAACGGGAAAGAGTTCTTGTGGGCGAGCGAGAAAGACGGTTGGCGCCACCTGTACCGCGTGAGCCGTGACGGCAAAAAAGAAGCCCTGATCACAAAAGGCAACTATGACGTGATGTCCATCGTGAACGTGAACGAGCCCGAGGGCTACGTGTATGTGATGGCCTCGCCGGAGAATGCCACCCAAAAATACCTGTACCGCGTGGCGCTGAACGGGAAAGGCAAACTGGAACGGCTTTCCCCCACTTCGCAGCCGGGTACGCACCAGTACACCGTGTCACCCAACGCTAAGTTCGCCTTCCACAATTTCTCCAATCATTACACCAGACCCGCCTCGGAATCCATTTCCCTGCCTGACCATAAAGCCTTGGGCGGCACCAGCGCGGTAGATCAAGCCTTGGCCCAGTCAAACAAAGCCAATTCTCCTGTAGAGTTCTTCAAAGTGAAAACCTCAGAAGGCGTGGAGATGGATGCCTGGATGGTAAAGCCTACCAACTTCGACGCGAAGAAGAAATACCCAGTAGTCTTCCATGTCTACACTGAGCCTGCCGGCCAAACGGTGCTGGACTCCTATGGCACCGGCATGAACAATTTGTACAATGGCAACATGGCCCAGGATGGCTACGTGTACGTGTCCGTAGACAACCGGGGCACACCTGGTCCGAAGGGCCGGAACTGGCGCAAAAGCATCTACCGCAAAGTAGGCCAACTCAACATCAAAGATCAGGCGATGGCGGCGCAGGAAATCCTGAAGCAGCCCTTCTTGGACACCTCACGGGTGGCGGTGTGGGGCTGGAGCGGCGGCGGCTCGGCCACGCTCAACCTGATGTTCCAGTTTCCGCAGATCTACAAAACGGGCATCTCCGTGGCCGCGGTGGGCAATCAGCTTACTTACGACAATATCTACCAGGAACGCTACATGGGGCTGCCGCAGGAGAACCTGGAAGATTTCGTGAACGGATCGCCCATCACGCACGCCAAAAACCTGAAGGGCAACTTGCTCTACATCCACGGCACCGGCGACGACAACGTGCACTACAACAACGCTGAGCAGCTCATTAACGAGTTGATCAAGCACAACAAGCAGTTCCAGATGATGCCGTACCCCAACCGGTCGCACAGCATCTCAGAAGGGGAGGGGACTTCCACGCACCTGGCTACCTTGTTCACCAATTACCTGAAGCAGTATTGCCCACCGGGTGGACGGTAAGCTTTCTTCGCTGCTGCCTTCAATTAAGCTAAACCCATTTTAAGGCTATTTTTTAGAAATCAGGCCTAAAAAAGCTCGGATAGAACCTGAGAAAACCAACTAATCCTCCATGCTACGAAACCTCCTCGGGAAAATCTTGGTCCTGCAACTCTGTCTCCTGGTCACCAGCACCGCTGCCTTCGCGAAAGACTACCTCCTCACCTCGCCTGATAAATCCATTCGGGTACAGGTATCGGTGACGGATGTTATCAAGTGGTCGGTGGCGAGAAACGGAGAGACGGTGATGTTGCCTAGTCCGTTGAGCATGACCTTGATCTCTGGGGAGAAGTTGGGCGTTAATCCAGTGGTGCAGAAGGATAGCCGGAAATCAGTAAAGGAAACCATTACGGCGGTGGTGCCTGTGAAGAACCGTTTTATCCCAGATGTGTACAATGAGCTGAAGTTGCAGTGCAAAGGCGGCTACGTGGTGCACTTTCGGGCGTACAACGATGGTGCCGCCTACCGCTTTGAGACGCAGTTCACCGGCCGGGAAATAGAGGTGCAGCACGAAACCGCCGACTTTCAGTTGGGCGGTAATTACCAGGTGTTCTGGCCCCAGGAAACCGACCCGGAGTTTCAGTCGCACTACGAAGCCACGTTCAAAGACACCACCGTTGCCTCCATCAATAGCCAGCAATATGGGTACCTGCCTTTGATGTTTACCTCTACGAAAGGCACCAAAGTGCTCCTGACGGAATCTGATTTGTACGACTACCCTAACCTGTTTCTCTTCGGAACGGGCAGCCCGCGGCTCACCTCTGCTTTCCCCAAAGTCATTCTGGAGTCTCAATTGAAACCCCGAAGCGACCGCAGCGAGCAGATCACCCGCAAAGCCGAGTACATCGCCCGCACCTCCGGCAAACGAACCTTCCCGTGGCGCACGGTTATTGTCACCGATGACAAAGGCCTGCTGGAAACAGAACTGGTGTACAAACTGGCAACGCCCAATGTCCTGAGCCAAACCGCCTGGATTAAGCCCGGCAAAGTAGCCTGGGACTGGTACAACTTCAACAACGTGTACGGCGTGGATTTCAGGGCCGGCGTGAACACCGATACCTACAAGTACTACATCGACTTTGCGGCCCATTACGGTCTGGAGTACATCATCCTGGACGAGGGCTGGTCGGCGGCCACCACCAACTTGATGGCGCCCAACAAAGACCTGGACCTGGTGGCACTCATGCAATATGCCAACAGCAAGAAGGTAGGCGTGATTTTGTGGGCCCTGTGGAACACCCTGGACAAAGACATTGACGGGATTTTGGACCAGTTTGTGAAATGGGGCGTGAAAGGGGTGAAGGTCGATTTTATGGCCCGCGGCGATCAGTACATGGTCAACTACTATGAGCGCGTGGCTAAAGCCGCCGCCCGTCGCCAACTGTTGGTGGATCTGCACGGCGCTTACAAACCGGTAGGCCTGAACCGGAAGTACCCCAACGTGCTGAGTTACGAGGGTGTGAAGGGATTGGAGAACAACAAGTGGAGCGACATCATCACACCCACGCACAATGTCACGGTGCCCTTCACCCGCATGGTGGCCGGACCTATGGATTTCACACCCGGCGCGATGGTGAATTCCACCAAAGTAGGCTTCAAAGACGTTTTCAACCAACCCATGAGCCAGGGCACCCGAGCGCACCAGGTAGCCATGTACGTGATTTACGAAAGCCCGCTGCAGATGCTTGCCGATAGCCCCACCAATTACCTCAAAGACCCGGAGTGCACGAAGTTCATCAGCCAGATTCCCACTACCTGGGACAAAACCGTGGCGCTGGCTGGGAAATCCGGGGAGTACGTGGCCATGGCGCGGCAGCACGGCAAGAACTGGTACATCGGGGGCATGACCAACTGGGATGCCCGCGACCTAAGTATCCCGCTCACATTCCTGGACGGAAAAGCCTACCGGATGGAAGTGCTCCGCGATGGCATCAACGCCGACCGTCATCCGCAGGACTACAAGATTGAAACCAAAAACGTGAAGGCTGGTGAGACCATTCAAGTGAAAATGAGTGGCGGCGGAGGATGGGCGGCCATCCTGAGACCGGTAGAATAAGGCTTTCCGTTTTGGGGCTGATTTTAGAAAAGTTGGCTTAAACTAGGTAGTGATGCAATTTAAATCACACCTCTTGTCATCTTGGAAAGATCTTGTGGGCGAACTAATAAAGCTATGTTTAGGCGCTACTACCGCTCGCCACCAAGATCCTTTCAGGATGACAATAAGAAGGGGAGGTATGCTGATTTTAGTCTATTTACTATATAAAAGCGGCAGGAGTATGTTAAATCCGAAACTACCTTCTACTAACAGATAATTTCTGCCTGTTTTTGGCTTCGTTTTAGTAAAACTGCTTCAAAGCCCAAGCTGGCACCATTTGAGTAACATTATGATTTTTAATTTTTCCCCTGCTTTGCTTCTTTCTCTTTTCCGAAAAGTAGCTTTCCTGGTTTTCTTCTTAGCCTTCACTGCGGCGCATGCGCAGGTGCCCATGTGGTTGGATGAGCGCCGGAACGAAGAGAACCGAATGCCCATGCGCAGCTCGTACGAGGTGTATGAATCAGAGGCGGCTTTGCAGAAAGCGGACTGGAAATTGTCTAACAATTACCTGAACCTGAATGGCGACTGGAAATTCAAATGGGTGGAGAACCCCGCAGATCTGCCCGCTCGCTTTGAGGCTGTTGACTTTAATGACAGTCAATGGAAAACCTTCAAAGTGCCGGGTAACTGGGAGGTAAACGGGTACGGCTTCCCCATCTATTCCAGTGCCGGTTTTGAATTTGTTTACCTCATGGCTCCTAATCCGCCGGTGGTTCCTATGCAGGAAAACCCCACAGCCGTGTACCGCCGCGAGATCACCTTGCCACAGAACTGGAAAGGAAAACAGGTAGTGCTGCACATCGGGGCGGCCAAATCGAACCTGGCGGTGTGGGTGAACGGCACCTACGTAGGCTACGGCGAGGACAGCAAACTACCCTCTGATTTCGATGTCACGTCTTACCTGAAGCCCGGCAAGAACCTTATTGTCCTGAAGCTCATGCGCTGGTGTGACGGCACCTACCTGGAAGACCAGGACATGTGGCGCGTCAGCGGCATCACCCGTGACTGTTACCTCTTAGCCCGCAATCCGGTGCACCTCTATGATGTGGAATTGGTACCCGATTTGGACGATGCTTACAAAAACGCTTCCCTCCGGGTGAAACTCAAACTGAACCAGAAACCCACGCAACCCATCTCCGCCGATTTCCAACTGTTAGACGGGAAAAAGCTCATCAAGCAGCAGCAAATCACCTTTACCTCAGACTCCGCCGTTTTCAATCTAGCGGTGAATGCTCCCAAACTGTGGTCGGCCGAAACTCCGAACCTGTATCACGCCATCATCCGGCTGAAAGACGGGCAGGGCACCGTCACCGAGATCATCCCGCAGCGGGTAGGTTTCAGGGAGGTGGAGATCAAAGGTGGTAAACTGCTGGTCAACGGGAAACCGGTGCTGGTGAAAGGTGTCAATCGCCACGAAACCGATCCCGTGACCGGCCAGACCATCTCCAAAGAAGCCATGCTGCGCGACATCAAGCTGATGAAGCAGTTCAACATCAACGCGGTGCGCACCAGCCATTACCCCAATGAGGAGTACTGGTACGAGCTCTGTGATGAATACGGCTTGTACGTGGTAGACGAAGCCAACATTGAATCACATGGCATGGGCTATGACATCACCAAAACCGTGGCCAATAAACCAACTTGGGTGGACGCGCACCTGATGCGGGTACAGCGCATGATGGAGCGGGACAAGAACCATCCGTCTATTATTGTCTGGAGTATGGGAAATGAGGCCGGAAACGGCTACAATTTCTACCGCTCTTATCTCTGGATGAAGGCACGCGATGCTTCTCGTCCGGTTCAGTACGAGCGGGCCGTGGCCGATTACAAGACCTTTACCTGGGAGTGGAACTCAGACGCGATTGTGCCCATGTACCCCACGCCTGAGGGAATGGCGGCGTACGCTAAAGCCAACCCCACACCGGAGCGCCCCTTCATCATGTGTGAGTATGCCCACGCCATGGGCAACTCCCTGGGCAATTTTACAGACTACTGGAAGCTGATCCGGGAAAACAAGCACGCGTTTCAGGGAGGCTTCATCTGGGATTTCGTGGACCAGGCCTTTCAGGAGGTGAACGTAGCCGGCGACACCATTTACACCTACGGCGGCGATTACGGCCCAAAAGACCGAAACATTCCCTCAGACAAGAACTTCCTCTGCAACGGCATCTTCTACGCCAACCGGGAGCCGTATCCGCACGCCTGGGAAATGAAGAAAGTGTACCAGGACATCCATTCCACGCTGGTGAACCCAACCACCATTTCGGTGTACAACGAGAAGCTGTTTACCGGACTGGAGAACGTGAAGCTGGAGTGGGAATTAGTGGTGGATGGCGTCAAAAAGAAATCTGGGGTGATCTCCAACCTGAAGGTCGGGTCGCAGGAAACAGCCCAGGTAAAAGTGCCCGTCAAACTACCCACCTCCGGTGAAGCCTTCCTGAACCTTACCTACAAACTGAAGAACGCCGAACCTCTGGTTGCGGCCGGTCATATTGTGGCCACGGAGCAGTTAGTATTGCGCAGGAAAGCTCCGCAGCAGCTGGCTTTGAAAGGAAAGGCAGCCCTGCACGTGCAGGAATCGGCGAACGCGCTGACCATTGCGCTGGCCTCTGGGGCCATCAGCTTTGACAAGCAGACGGGCTGGCTAAACCAGTACGTGGTGGAGGGCGTGCGGTATCTGGAAGAAGGAGCCGGGCTGAAAAGCAATTTCTGGCGCGCGCCCAACGACAACGACTACGGCGCGGGTTTGCAAACCAAACTGAAAGCCTGGAAAACCGCGCCTCAGCAAGCCAAACTGCAAAAGCTGACCTCCTCGGTGCAAAACAATCTGGCGACGGTGGAGGCGGTGTACACGCTGCCGGAGGTATCTGGACAGCTCTCAATGCAGTACCGCGTGAACAGCGCCGGAGAGCTGCTGGTTCGGCAGCACCTGCAAGCCGACACCACCAAGAAAGTGGCCATGTTGCCCCGCTTCGGGATGCAGTGGATTCTGCCCGCCGGTTTCAACGCCGTGGAGTTCTACGGCCGAGGTCCGCACGAGAACTACCAGGACCGGAATTACAGCGCTCACCTGGGCGTGTACAAGCAAACCGTCGCGGAGCAGTACTTCCCTTACGTGCGTCCGCAGGAGACCGGGAACAAAACCGACATTCGCTGGTACAAAGTCACCAATGGCACCGGTAACGGATTGCTGGTGACGTCAGAGACGCCTCTCAGCATTAGTGCCCTGCATTACTTCGACCAGGATTTGGACGACGGAGACGAGAAGCAGCAAAGGCACGCCGGCGAACTGAAACCCCGGCCCCAGACCCAACTCAGCATTGACGCCGCGCAGATGGGCGTTGGAGGGGTAGACAGCTGGCGCTCCTGGCCGCTGGAAAAATACCGTTTGCCGTATGCCTCTTATGAGGTGCAGTTTATGATCAAACCTGTCAAGGGGGCGGCAGGCGCTCAGGTCCAGCTGAAAAGTAAGTAATTTTAAAAACCGTTTTAGGGCCATTTTCTATAAACTTGCCTTAAAACAGGTTTGCCGGAAGGAGGTGCTTCACCCTCTTCTTGAAGGAAATCAGTTGAATTCGAGTGCCCCGATGTTACAGACCAGAAGTGCTTGCCGGTAGTGGGCGGGCACCTGATAGACGATAAGAATATGTTCACCAAAGAAACGTACGTGAGCCGGAGAAATCGGCTGAAAAAACAGGTAGGAAGTGGGTTGATTGTGCTGCTGGGCAATGAGCAGAGCAGCATGAACTACAAAGATAATTGGTACCACTTCCGGCAGGACAGTACCTTCCTGTATTTCTTCGGGATTGACCGCGCCGGGCTGGTGGCGGTGTTGGATGTAGAGGATGATACCGAAATCATCTTTGGGGATGAGCTGACGCCGGATGACATTGTCTGGATGGGGCCGCAGAAATCCATCCGGGAGCAAGCCAGTGAGATAGGGGTAGGTGTGACTAAACCGATTTCAACGCTGGATTCCTATTTTCAAGATGCTTTGGCAAAGAAGCGCGAAATCCATTTTCTGCCTCCTTACCGGCCCGAGAACCTGTTGAAGCTTAGTTCTTGGCTGCAAACGTCACCGGCTTCTATCAAGTCCATAGTATCAGTGCCGTTGATTAAGGCGGTGGTGGCGCAGCGCTCCATCAAGACTCCGGAGGAAGTGGTAGAAATTGAGAAAGGCATCAATACCACCGGTGAGATGCTGAAAACGGCCGCCCTCCTGGCCCGGGCCGGAATGACCGAGGCAGAACTGGCAGGACAGCTACAGGCCATTGCTATCAAAGACGGCGGTGACCTGGCTTTCCCCACTATTCTCACGGTGAACGGACAGATTCTGCACAACCATTACAGCTCCGCCCAACTGCAGGCAGGCCAACTGGTGCTGGTAGACTGCGGCGCGGCCTCAAGTATGCACTACTCCGGTGACATGACCCGTACTTTCCCTGTAAACGAGCGCTTCTCCAATCAGCAAAAAGAAATGTATGAGGTGATGATGACGGCCTATGAGCAAGCTGTGGCCATGCTCAAACCCGGCGTTCGTTACAAAGACGTGCATCTGCAGGCCTGTGCTTCCCTGGTAGACGGACTCAAGCAGTTCGGCCTCATGAAGGGAGACACGCAGGAAGCAGTGTCGCAGGGAGCCCACGCCTTGTTTTTTCCGTGCGGGTTGGGTCACATGCTGGGTCTGGACACCCACGACATGGAAGACCTGGGCGAGGAGTATGTGGGTTACGCCGAGGACCAGCAAAAGAGTAACCAATTCGGGTTGAAGTCCCTGCGGCTGGCTCGTGCCCTGGAGCCAGGGTTTGTTTTGACGGTAGAACCCGGCCTTTACTTCAATCCTGATTTGATTGACCTTTGGGCGGGGGAGAAGATGCATGCAGACTTCATCAACTATGACAAGGTAGCGAACTACAAAGACTTCGGTGGCATCAGGATTGAAGAGGATTTTCTGATTACCCCGGAGGGTAGCCGACTGCTGGGAAATCCTGTTCCAAGAAATATGGAAGAGTTCAGAAGTTCTGCGGGGTAATCGCCCCTCGGCAATAACTAAGCTTTGTCGCAAATGATAAGATTGCTCGCGCTGAGGAATGTATTCAGATTAAAAATGGTTTTTGACCTGTTTTCCAGAAAATAGCCCAAATAAAGAATATCCAGAAAGAGTTAAAAACGGTCATCCATATTCATGTGGGTGACCGTTTTGTTTTTCAGTTTTTAGGTCAATTGTGGTTTGAAGATGTTTTCTGAAGAGTAGGCTAAAAACAGCTTGCAGGCATCTGGCTGAGTTAGATGTTAGGTTGATGTTAATATGGTGGAAGCATCGGCTAATATCCGGTCAGGGAAAGTGGTTTGGGAAATCTAAATTTGGTTAGATGAAAGGTGTCTGTCAGACACGCTTTTTCGCTGGTAAACCTGTTTCGGTTTTCCATCCTTCCCCATTTTTCAAAGCCTTAACGTTTTACGCCATGTTCATAAACAGATTCATGGCTGTTGCCCTTACCGGATTTGTGTTTCTCGCAAAACCTGGAGTGGCGCAGCACCAACACAATGATTATCCCATCCAGCCGGTGCCGTTCACGCACGTGCACGTGCATGATGAGTTCTGGGCGCCCAAGATGAAGGTGAACGCCACAGTGACCATTCCCCATACCCTAGAGAAAAGCCGGGAACAGGGCCGCATAGACAATTTCTTGCGGGCGGCCGGGAAAATGGAAGGCGACAAGCTCAGTCAGTTCACCTTCGATGATACCGATATTTACAAAGTGATCGAGGGCGCTTCTTACGCCATGCAGGTGCAGAAAAATCCCAAGCTGGACGCCTACGTGGATTCCCTGATCACCATCATTGGGGATGCGCAGGAGCCGGATGGGTATCTGTTTACCTTCCGGACGGTGAAGGCCGCCAAGCCGCATGAGTGGATCGGGAGCAAGCGTTGGGAGAAAGAGGAAGAACTCAGCCATGAACTCTACAACTCGGGTCACCTGTTTGAGGCGGCCGTGGCGCATTACCAGGCTACCGGCAAGAAATCGCTATTGAATATCGCCCTGAAGAATGCCGATCTGCTGGTGAAGGACTTCGGGTACGGCAAGGAGGAGAAGTACCCAGGCCACCAGGTGGTGGAGATCGGGTTGGCGAGACTTTATAGAATCACCGGCAAGAAAGAATATCTGGATCTGGCCAAGTTCTTCCTGGACGTGCGCGGTCCTAAAGGAACTGAATACAACCAGGCGCACGCACGCGTGGTAGACCAGCAAGAAGCCGTGGGCCACGCCGTACGGGCGACTTACATGTACACCGCCATGGCCGATATAGCAGCACTCACCGGGGACAAAAGTTACCTGAAAGCCATTGACGCCATTTGGAGCGATGTGGTGAACAAAAAGCTGTACATCACCGGCGGCATCGGGGCGACGGGCGCCGGCGAGGCTTTCGGGAAGGCGTATGAGCTGCCCAACATGTCGGCTTACGCCGAAACCTGCGCTTCCATCGCCAACGTGTACTGGAACAACCGCATGTTCCTGCTGCACGGCGACGCTAAGTACATAGACGTGCTGGAAAGGACCTTGTATAACGGGCTACTTTCCGGCATTTCCCTCACCGGAAACCGTTTCTTCTATCCCAATCCGCTGGCTTCCATGGGGCAGCACCAGCGGGGCGAGTGGTTCAGCTGCGCCTGCTGTATCTCCAACATGACACGCTTCCTGCCCTCGGTGCCGGGCTACGTGTACGCGCAGAACAACAATGACCTGTATGTAAACCTGTTTATGACCAGCACCAGCGACATCAGCTTGCCCGGCGGCTCCGTGAACGTGAAACAAACCACCAATTACCCATACAAAGGCACCGTAGATCTGGAAGTAGACCCTCAGAAAAATAAGGATTTTACCCTCAGAGTAAGGATACCGGGTTGGGCACAGCAGCAGCCGGTTCCTGGCGATTTGTACACCTTCGCCGATGCTACGAAGAAACCAATCGTTTTGAAAGTGAACGGGAAACCCGTCCAATACAGCACCGAGAAAGGCTATGCTGTTTTGAAGCGGAAATGGAAAAAAGGGGACAAAATCACCCTTGACCTGCCCATGGAAACCGAGAAAGTGCTGGCCAACCAGAATGTGAAAGACGATCTTGGGAAGTTCTCGTTCCAGCGCGGCCCATTGGTGTATTGCCTGGAAGGACCCGATAACAAAGACAACCTGGTACATAACATCCTGGTAGACAAGAATGCCCCCGTGGAGGAGACTTTCGAGGCAAGTCTGCTGAAGGGAGTGCCGGTGATCAAGACCAACGGGGTAGGTACCAAACGTCAGACTAACACCACCGCCTTGCTGCAAACTGAACAGGCCGTGAAAGCCATCCCGTATTTCGCCTGGGCCAACCGCGGCTCAGTGGACATGACGGTGTGGGTACCTTATGAGGCCTCGGCCGCCAAGCCGCAACCCGCACCCACCATCGCCTCTACCAGCAAGATCTCAGCCTCGCTCAAGAACGCCAGAACCTTGGCCGCATTGGTAGACCAGTACGATCCGCAGGATTCCCGCGACTCCAACTACCCTTACCTGCATTGGTGGCCCAATAAAGACACCAAAGAGTTTGTGCAGCTGGATTTTGACGGGGAGCATACCGTGTCTGAGTCGCAGGTGTACTGGTTTGATGACAGTCCATGGGGCGGTTGCACTATTCCAGCTTCTTACCAAATCTTCTACAAGCAAGGCGACAAGTGGGTGCCGGTGAAAAACACCACGGCTTACGAGGTGGCCAAGGACAAGTACAACATGGTTAAGTTTGCCCCGGTGAAAACCACCGCGCTACGGATGGAGATCCAGTTGCCCAAGGAAGCAGCTACGGGCATCCATGAGTGGGCAGTTAAGTAACTTTTTCACTTTATTCTGAATTGGGAAATTCAAAGTGACTTTGAGTTTCCCAGTTCAGGATAAAGCTCCTTTCCTAAAAACGACCTACAATCCCACACCTCTCCCCGCAATGAATTCTAAAAGGCAGTTTTCGTATGAACGCTAGAGTTGGAACTCTTCTTCTTTGGATTGCTTCGTTTTCTGTCTGTTTAGGGCAGCGCCAGGCCACCATCTCTATTGATGCCCAGAAGCGTGAAAAGAAGGTTTCGCCATCGCTGCATGGAATCTTCTTTGAGGAAATCAGCCATGGGGGCGAAGGCGGCTTGTACGGCGAGCTGATCCAGAACCGAGGTTTTGAGGAAGTACGCATCCCGAAAGGTACCACTTTGCAGAACGGGTTTCTGGTCCCTAACCCGGCACCGCACTACAACCTGCCCAACGGACAAGCCAGCGACTGGAAAATGCCCTGGACGTTAAAGTCTGATTGGCCGGCCTGGTCAAGCCAGACCAGTGGTGGGGCCAACATAACGCTGGCCTTAACGCAGGAAAAGCCCCTGAACGAGGCTACGCCCAACTCGCTGAAGGTAACCGTTTCTGGTCTCCATAAGTCGGGCAATGCCAGCTTGGTCAATGAGGGATTCTGGGGCATCAAGGTGGACCAGGGCAAAACCTACAAACTCAATTTCTACGCCCGCTCTGAGAAAAAATACAAGGGACCATTGACCGTGGCGCTTCAGAGCGAAGGCGGGAAAACCCTGGTCAGTCACGTATTTGAAAACTCCCTCAAAGCCGGAAACTGGCAAAAGTTAAGCTGTGATTTAGTGGCGAAGGTTTCTGATCCAAAAGCCAAATTCGTTATCAGCTTCGGCAGTACCGGAACATTGTTTCTGGACTTCGTTTCACTTTTCCCCGCTGAAACCTACAAGAACCGGGAGAACGGCTTGCGGCCGGATTTGGCGCAGTACCTGGCTGATCTCAAACCTTCCTTCATCCGGTGGCCAGGCGGTTGCTTTGTGGAAGGCATCACTGTAGAAAGTGCGCCCAATTGGAAAGAGAGCATTGGGCCGGTGGAGAAACGGCCGGGTACGTTCAGCCCGTGGGGCTACTGGTCCAGCGACGGCCTCGGCTACCATGAGTTCTTGCAGTTCTGCGAGGACACCGGCGCTGATGCCATGTACGTCTTCAATGCCGGCGTGGCCTGTGAGTTCAGGAGCGGCACTTTCCTGCCCGATGCCCAATTGCCCGAGGTGATTGCCGATGTGCTGGATGCCATTGAATACGCTGTAGGTCCCGCCACCTCCAAATGGGGCAAAGTACGGGCCACCAACGGGCACCCGGCTCCTTTTCCTTTAAAATACGTTGAAGTGGGCAACGAGCAGCACGGTCCCTGGTACGCTAACCGGTTCAACCTTTTCTACGACGCCATCAAAGCCAAATACCCAGACCTGAAGGTGATTGCCAGCATGGGTATCGGGGATGTGAACCAACATACCCTGTCTGGGATGAAGAAGCTGGACATCGCCGATGAGCACGCCTACAAATCGGCGTTCTGGGCCATGAACAACTACAACCACTTTGACAAATACAAACGGGGCGACTGGGAACTGTACGTGGGCGAATATGCCACCAATGCTGGCGTGGGCAGCGGGAACATGCTCGCGGCGCTGAATGACGCCGTGTACATCCTTGCCATGGAGCGTAACGGCGACCTGGTGACCATGTCCAGTTACGCGCCGTTGCTGGTCAATACCAACGATGTGGACTGGCCGGTGAACCTGATCAACTTCAATAATTCGCAGAGTTTTGCGCGGATTTCCTACTACGCCATCCAGATGCTCAACAACCACCGCGCCGACCAGAACCTGGCCACCACGGTTCAGGTGCAGCCCGCCAAGGTAACCAAGCCGGCTTTTGCCGGGGGCATTGGTCTCAGTACCTGGGACACCCAGACCGAGTACAAAGACATCCAGGTCATCCAGAAGGGCAAAGTGGTCTATAGCAGCAACTTTGATAAAGCTGAAGGCGAGTGGGAGAAGGTGCGGGGCACCTGGGGCGTGAAGGAAGGCGCCATGGGCCAAACCGCGGAGGGAGCGCAGCTTTTTGCCATGCTCAAAGAAAAATCCTACGATACTTACACTCTCAAGCTGAAAGGCCGCAAGCTCAGCGGGTACAATGCGTTCATCATTCCGTTTGCGGTGAAAGATGGCGGCAAAACGCAGATACGGGCCCACATAGGCTCTTACTGGAACCAGTACGCGGTCTTCGAACAGGTAACCGAAGGCACCGAAGTGGCCAACCTTTCTTCCTCCACCAAACTGCCTGAGAAAATAGAGACTGGCCGCTGGTATGATATCCGGCTGGAAGTGGGCCTCGACAAAGTGGATTGCTACCTGAATGATAAATTCCTCATGAGCTATACCATCCCCGATATGTTCTACAGCATCTCCGGCGTAGACGAGAAAACCGGCGATATCATCGTGAAAGTGGTGAACGGGTCCTCAGAGCCCTATCAGGCTAATATTAAGGTAGAAGGAGTAAGCAACCTGGCACCTGTTGGGGAAGTTGTGACCTTGAACGCTGATTCCTACGAGGCGGAGAATTCCTTTGCGAGCCCTATAAGGTACGTGCCGCAAACAACTGCCCTGAACAATGTAGCGCCTTCTTTTAAAGTAGGTTTAAAACCCTTTTCGATTTCGGTTTTAAGGCTTAAAACAAAGTGATGAGGTCATAATTTATGGTTTTCCCACTTGGGCAACCTGACATTAGATTGTACAGGAACTAAAGAATGAAGGGGTCCTGAGCTACATAAACCCTTGCAACACATCAACAAGAATTTAATAGCAGATTTAACCTACATAAATTTATCCAACATCTTCAATTCAGAAAGTATGTCTGATATTACTGCTGCCGAGAAACAAAAGCTAGAGAAACTCTTGAGAATGAATCAAGGGTTTTTGCTCAACTTTACTGATAATGCCTTGCAACTATTTATCACTAAAAGTGTTGGGATTGACTTGATGGATGAAAAGTATAAGGTTGGAACGGGGTCAAAAGCTAACCGGATGCGTGGAATATGGGCGCAGGAGAATAATTTCGTAGTGGCCAAATTGATTTATGATCTATGCCGCTACTGGCAAGAATTGAATACGAGGAAAAGAAAGCAATCTACCGCTTCAGAGGAGGGGCAAGACCTACTGAAAGAATGCCTGAACATCAGTAAAAGGTTGGTAAACTCCATTGAGACAGGACTTCTAGTTCCAAGCAAAAAGAGGGAATACAAGAATGCCGTAACTAATAATGTCCAGGAGCAGCCAGCCCCAACAAGTCAGCATCTGTAACTCTGAAGCTTCGGCTTGGAGGTGCCAATTAGTAGGAAGATGTCCAGGATACTTCCGGAATAAACAAAAACGCCCTGTAGAGATTTGCTTTACAGGGCGTTTTATTCAATAATAGTGGAGATGCAGGGATTCGAACCCTGGTCCAGACAAGGAAACTTGAGCGCTTTCTACATGTTTAGTCTTGGTTGGGTTTTCGTGTGGCTTCAGGCCCAAGCCTAGCCTATGAAGTCACCTTAGATGCTTTAGTTTCATGCAGTCCCCGCACCTTGGACTACACTAGATCGGCATTACGATGCCCTGTGACCAACCCCCACCGAACCGAGGAGCTGCAGGACAATGGCAAAATGCTTAGTACCTAGACTAGGCAGCCATGGCGTAGTTAGACTCGCCAGATAATCGTCGGTCAATTCTGATTTACGGGAAAACTGCCAACTCCCGACATGCTTACACCCAGCTTGCTCAAGCTGTCAATTCCGGTCATCCCCAATTGTAAAAGAACTCTTTCAGCCTTCTACGGCCGAGGCCTGCAAAAGTAACCAAATAATAGACAAATCCTACGCTTCAGGAGTTCCCGTTTAAAGGCCGTTTTCGTGAAAGGAGCCTCGAAATGGCTTACAGAAACGTCTTCAATTCGCTTAGACAATGGATTTCGTAGGTAGGTCTTAACCGGGGGCGTTTCTTCTCCGGGTTAAAAAGAACCTGGTCAATTCCGGCGTTCATGGCGCCTAAGATATCGGCATCCAAACTGTCACCTATCATTAAGCTTTCCTGGGCTGTAACTCCGGCTCTCTCCAACGCATGGAAGAAGATGCGCCGATCAGGTTTAGTGCAGTTGGCGCATTCAGAAGTGATGATCTCTGAAAAATAGGAGTTCAGGTTGGCAGACTTCATTTTAATATGCTGCACGTCTTTGAACCCGTTGGTGATGATGTGCAGCACGTACTTCTCCTTCAGGTAAGCTAATACTTCGTGCGTAAACGGGAAAACACCTGTTTTGGTAGGACAGATATCCGTAAAGGCCTTGCTGAGACCGGCGGGCACATCATCGGCGGCCATTCCCAACCCTGTGAGGCATTTGATAAACCGGTTCTCGCGGAGCTGCTGCTGCGTGATCTTTCCTTTGTGGTAAAGGTCCCACATACGCTGGTTCACGAAACTGTACTTCCGGTAGAAAGAATCCCGGGAGAAATTGCCCAGTTGCCCTAGGTTGAAATGATCATATAAGTGATGGAGCGTCTCTTCTGAATTCTTTTCGAAGTCCCACAGGGTGTGGTCCAGATCGAAGAACAAGTGACGGTATGTTTTTGGTTTTCTCATAGAAGAATTTGCGCGCTGGAAAGCCCAGAACAGCAAAGGTGCTACTTTATAACCATTCTAAGTGATTTTAGTTTCGCGCAGAAGGGGCAAACTCCGGCGTTTTAGAGCCATTTTCCGCAAAGGAGCCTCTAAACCGTAATATCCTGCAATGGAAAGAACGGCCAGGAGCAGCAAGACTCCTCCCCGGTTGGGCCACACATGGAAATACAGAATATCAAACCCGAAGGTATAATGCACCAAGTAGAAGAGGTAAGAGCCTTTTCCTAAATCCTGGCTTATTCTGGTGCTTAGCACTTGGGAGAGCCAGGTCTTTTCCCGCGCCAGCCCCCAAATGGTGGCTCCTATAAACAGCGGAAGCACATAGTTGTTTACCCCATGGAATGTCAAAAGTCTGGCAAAAGAAAGGGGAGTAGGAGGGAAGCCCCGAACATACCCCATGCAAAACATGCAGGCCAAGATACCTACTACCCCACCATACGTTACCATCCCAAGGGGCACTTTTCTGGTCGTTAAAGGAGCCGAAGAAGCCAGAAAAAACCTTTTGGCCAGCCAGATGCCTGCGTAGAATTCAAAACATCGGCCGAAGAAAGTAGACCTGGTCAGGAAATTCCAGTCTGGGAAGAACTCAAAAGGAAGAGGAAGTTGCCCTATCATCAGGAAAATGACACCTGCCAGCAAGGTGATAAGGGTCCACCGGATTAGGCCAAGTTTTTCCCAGTACATCAGGACCAAAGGAGCTGCCGCGTAGAAGAAAAGCTCCACCGTCATTGACCAGCCCACCCCAATGCCGGAGAAAGCAAACTCAGGAAACAGGCCCTCCAGCATCAGGAGGTTGATGATCCAGGAACTGACCCTGACATCATGCCTGAACAGCAAGGCTATAACTGTGCAAAATAGATAAACGGGGTAGATGCGCGCCACTCTATGCAACAAATACACCCTCCAGGCCCCTTGTTCTCTTTCCTGGAATGATTGACTATACCGAAGAGCAATCAAAAATCCGCTCAGCACAAAGAAAACCGACACCCCCATGTGCGCCTCCTGAAAGAAGGCCTGAAAGAAATCTGAGGCGAAGGGTACCTGTGGTTTAGCGTGGTGCGCAAAAACCAGGAAGGCAGCCACGGCGCGTAGACCGGTTAAGGCCGGAAAGTATTGCCTGGAAGAAGCAGGTAAATTCATGTTGCTACAGGCCCGTGAAATGCCGCTGCTGAAGGCGGTTGATGGCCAGTTCGCGGTTAGAGAAGAGGGTTTGGTAGACTTCCTGGTCCTTGAGCAGGACCGGATCTTTCTCCAGGTAGCCGAACATCTGCTGTAAAAAGTCCAGCATTTCGTCTTTTATGAAATAAAATGCCCATTGATCCTGTTTACGGAAAGACACCAAGCCGGTGTTTTTTAGATAGATGAGGTGGCGGGAGGTCTTGGTTTGGGTAAAATCAAGTACCAACTCCAAGTCGGCGATGCAAAACTCCTTGTTGCGCAGTAAAAGGTGAAGGACCCGAATTCTGGAGACGTCACTCATGGCCTTGAATACTTGCTCCCCAAAACTGACGTTAAAATGTTTGAGCCTCATGGAGTATCTCTTCGTAAAATTAATTTAAAGCGCTTCGGCACAAAGTACTATAAAAAGCCTATACTTGTAAACGAACTGATCCATGACGACGCAATATATCAATTCTTCACCCCTGTATTCCTGCCTTTGGGGAAGATTGGGGCACTTTCTAATCGCATTTATCCTCCTCTCGGGCATTAGCCTTTCTTCCGCCCATGGGCAGGGAGCCAAGAAAGTTATCCAGTTGACCGGGGTGGTTACCGCCGGCGATAGCCTTCTGGGAATTCCCGGAGCCAGTGTCTACATCCCTCGGGCCGGACGCGGAACCAACACCAATGAGTATGGCTTCTTCTCGTTACCGGTGCTGGCCGGCGACAGCGTGGTGTTCAGTTCCATTGGGTACGCCAAACAGTCTCTGGTGATTCCGGAGAGTTTTGAGCGCGACAGTTATTCCATTATCGTGGAAATGCTGGAAGACCCTACCATGCTTCCTGAAATACGGGTATTCCCGTATGCCACTTTCCGGGACTTTACCCAGGCGGTGCTGGCCATGAAATCGCCGGTAGGAGATATTGACCGGGAGAGCGCCATGAGTCAGCAGATTCTGGACCAGATGTTCCGCAACACTCCTATGGATGCCAACTCCAACCACCGCACGTACATGAACCTGCAAAACCAGCAGCAAATGCGCCGGGGCGGATATAATCCCGGGGCCACCAATCCGCTGTTAGATCCAATCAAGTGGTACCAGGTGATCAAGGCCATTAAGAACGGCGATTTCAAAAAAGAATAAACGCAGGACAACTGCTAATCAAAGGACTGTCCAGGCAATGGGCAGCCCTTTTTTTATGCCCTTTAAAACAAGTGGGAGGGAAACGAAGCGAATGACTGTCTTCTAAAGACTGGTTTACTTCAGACTCAAATGAAAACGCTTTTTTCTCTTATGCTGTGCATCGCGCTTGCGCTGACGGGTTGCTGCCCGAAACCTCTGCTGTTCAAAACTCCAACGCTGGACCAACTGCCCAATGTGCTTTTGCCCGCTTTTGAGCAAAACGACCTAGAAACGGAATACACGCTGAACCCTAACCTAAATCCTTTCTACCTCAGCGGGAATTTTGATGGAGACGGCAGCACAGATTACGCCGTGTTCCTACAAAGCAAGCGCAGCCAGAAACCTGCTATCGCCTTTGTTCTGGGCGCTGTTCCCACGAATCCAATCTTGATGGGAGAAGGCGAATGGCCTGCGTTGAAAGCTTTCAACAAGATTGCTTTTTGGAAAGCAACTTCCCATTTTCCGGCAGGCGCTGGCACTGTCTTGCCGGGCATCAAAGGAGGTGGTATTGTGCTTGAATTGAATCAACCAGACGAGGTGAGATGGATCTTTTGGGATGGCAGGAATTGGCAGTGCGTAAATCCAGAATAGGAATCCAAAAAGGGAAAAGCCTCACCTGAACGAACAGATGAGGCTTTTGGGTGGGTTGCTGTTTAGAGCCTGTTTTCAGGAAGATAGGCTCTAAATAGAATGCTTATTTGCCGCCTTGCGGGCGAGTTGCGCCCTGGCGTTGGGTCTGCTGCTGCAACGGGTTGGGTGTAATGCCGCGGGGTTGCTCTTTGAACAGCTCAAAACGGCTCGGCTGCTGACGCTGCGGATACGAGTTGTTGTTCATGTCGATATCGGCCGTTTCCTGGAAAGGATCCAGCATAAAGCTGGCCACCGGTTTCTCGGTCACGAACACCTTGGTAATCTCGTTCTCATCGTAGCGCCAGATCTCGGCGGGGATGCGCACAATCTCAGAGGCTCCGTCTTGGTAGGTCATCTGCATTACTACCGGCATCACCAGTCCGCCGTTGTTTCGGATGCCCACTTCGTAGAAGTTTAGGCCTTTCTCCAGCAGGGCGCGTTCTTCGGGGGCCAAAGACTGCAGGTATTTTTGATACTGCGCTTTGCTTTCCTCGGTCACGGCCAATGGATCATAGGTGTTGTAGAAATCCTTCAGCTCTGGTTTGGAGTCCAGCAGCGTTTTAGGGATATCCTGCAGGTTGCGTTGCTGCGACAGGCTATTAGGCGCAGCATTGATCTCGGTTCTGCGCTTGGTGTTTTCTACCTCAGGGTTACGGGTGTCTACAGAGTACCATTTCACACCGGTGAGTTCCTGCTCTACGTGATCGGTGGTGTAGAACCATCCTCTCCAGAACCAGTCCAGGTCAGTGCCCGAGGCGTCTTCCATGGAGCGGAAGAAGTCTGCTGGCATAGGGTGTTTGAAGGCCCAGCGGCGGCAGTATTCTTTGAAGGCGTAGTCAAACAGTTTGCGGCCCATTACGGTCTCACGCAGGATGTTCAAGGCTGTGGCTGGTTTGCCGTAGGCGTTGTTGCCCAGCTGCGTGATAGACTCGGAGTTGGTCATGATGGGCTGTTGCATGCTCTTGTCCATCTTCATGTAGGTCACCATGTTTCTTGGTTCGCCACGGCTAGACGGGTAATCACGCTGCCATTCCTGCTCAGTCAGATACTGCACGAAGGTATTCAGGCCTTCGTCCATCCAGGTCCACTGGCGCTCATCTGAGTTGATGATCATCGGGAAGAAGTTGTGGCCCACTTCGTGAATGATCACGGAGATCATGCCGTATTTAGTACGCTCGGTGTAAGACCCGTCTTTCTCCGGACGGCCGCCGTTGAAGGAGATCATGGGGTACTCCATACCGCCCACCGCACCGTGCACTGAGATGGCCACCGGATACGGGTAGTCAATTGTGAACTTGGAATACGTCTTGATGGTGTGCGCCACTACCTCGGTGGAGTACTGGCCCCACAACGGGTTGCCTTCCTTGGGGTAATAGCTCATAGCCAGCGTGTTTTTGCCGGCGTAGTTCACGTTCATGGCATCCCAGATGAACTTGCGGGAAGAGGCCCACGCGAAGTCGCGCACGTCTTTGGCCACGAAGGTCCAGGTCTTTTTGCCTTTGGCTTTGTTTTTCTCGGCCTTCAGGGCTTCGTCAGGCGTCACGATCAGCACTGGTTTGTTTGCTTTTTTGGCTTGGGCCAGGCGGTTGCGTTGCGCAGAGGTTAACACATCTTCGTTCTGTAACTCGCCGGTAGAAGCTACCACGTGGTCAGCGGGAACGGTAAGGCTCACTTTGTAGTCACCGAAGGGCAGGGCGAACTCGCCGGTGCCCAGGAACTGCTTGTGCTGCCAGCCGTTCACATCGTCATAGACGGCCATGCGCGGGAACCATTGGGCCATCTGGTACTCGTAGTTGCCGTCTTCGGGGAAGAACTCGTAACCGCCGCGGCCGCCCTGCTTTTTCTGGTCATTGATGTTATTAGACCAGTCAATGCTGAACTTTACACTCTGCTTCGGTTTCAACGGCTGAGGAAGGTCAATGCGCATCATGGTGAAGTTGATGGTGTGCGGCAAGGCCTTGCCGTTGGCATCTTTCACCGATTTTATTTTGTAGCCGCCGTCAAACGTCTGCTCGCCCAAAGCTTCGGCGACACCGAAGGTTGGCTTGTCCGGGATTTTGTTCGTACGGGTGAGATTGGTCATGGAGTTCTTCTTGAAGATGTTCTGGTCCAGCTGCACCCACAGGTACGTCAAAACATCCGGAGAAAGGTTGGTATAGGTGATGGTCTCGGAGCCGGTGAGCGACTGGTTATCATCGTTCAGCTCGGCTTTGATGTTGTAATCGGCGCGCTGCTGCCAGTACTCATGGCCCGGGGCTCCGGAGGCAGTACGGTACGTATTGGGAGTGGGAAGTTCTTGTGCCAGTTGCCGAAACTTGGACTTATCAATGTTTTCCTGCGCCAGGACCGGTGCTGCCAAACTCAGGAGCAGCCCGGAGGCGAGTAAGAACTGTTTCATTTAGTAGGTAAGGTTGTGTTTGTTGGGTTGTGAGAACTAGCAAATTGGTTAATTCTGCGCAAAGAAAAAAGCCTGAAATAGGTTATTTAGACAATTCAGGAAGGTCCTCCCCGAAATGCTTTCTGATGTCTTGCCTGAGCACCTGCATAAGCCGCATAATCATGATACCCATAGGTACGGTCATGACCCCCAGGAACATAGACCTGAACTGACCGGTCACCAGAAAAAGCAAAGGAATCAGGAGGAAGACCAACCCGGCCATGGCGCCTAACACCAGCACCAGGTAGCTGCTGTAATAAGCCAACGGGAACCACCACTTTTGCTTCATTTCCAGGGTGCGGCGCACATACTCGGCGTGGTCTTTTTCTTTCTGACGGCGGGCCCTTTCGCGGGCCACGGCTGCCCAGGCCAGGTACTCTTTGGGGTCAGCGGGCGGATCATACGTGTACTGGTATTTTTCCCAGTCAGATTGCGGCTGGGGCGGGGAAGTAGCAGCAGCCTGGGTCTTAGCGGGGGCCGTTGCCAGTTCCTGGAACCGCTGCAGGTACTCGTACGCCGACTGGATGCGCAAAAACATGGCCGGGGCATCTGGGTGGTGGTTCCGGTCTGGGTGGTACTGTAGCACCAATTGCCGGTAGGCATGCCTGATCTGTGGCATGTCAGCGCCAAAAGGAACTCCTAACACGCGGTAAGACTCGGTCAGCATGGGTACGGCTTTGAGGGTAATGGGTGATGGTTCTGCCGTTTTGGGGCCTTTTTTAGAAAATAGCCGAAAAATCCTGATCCAGGATCAACATGAGCGCAATGGCTCCGGCAGCACTACTGATACCCAAAGCCCAATCCCGTTTTTTGACCGGCAAGGCCCGGGTCAAAAGAAAGTTAAGTAAAAGTACGAGCAAAACAATCAACAGTTGACCCAATTCAATGCCCACATTAAACGCCAGCAGTTCTACCACAATATTCTGGCCTTGGCCCAGCAAAGATTTGAGGTAATTGGAGAAGCCCATGCCGTGCACCAACCCGAAAAACGCCGCAAACAGGTTATTGAATGACCACAGAGCGCCTCCCCGGCGTTTCACGGTTTCCAGCTGGGTGAAATTGTACAAACACGTGAGCAGAATGGTGATAGGAATAAGCAACTCAATAAGCGCCGTATTGAACTTTAGCAGGTTTAAGGTAGAAAGAGCCAGGGTGATGGAGTGCCCAATGGTAAAACTGGTCACCAACGCCAAAATACGCCTCCACTCACTGGCAGAGTACACCGCACACATGGCCAATACAAACACCATATGGTCATATGCCAGCAGGTTGAAGATGTGGTGAAAGCCTAATTGGAGGTATGTGAAAAAGACAGAAGACACGTGATATGCTGGATTAATGAGGTGTTTAACAGGCAAGATTAGAAAAACGAAGCATTTTCACAAGTTCAAGGCGCCTCAGGTCGGGAGTTCTACATCATCTTACAGGAAGAGGTACGGTTTATTGACTAATTTGTAGAAGCAAGTTCTAAAACAGAAGAAGTCTAAGAGAAAGGTGAATAGGTGCTAATTGTATTTGGTTTGCATATGCGGTGAGAGTGCGTCTTTATAAATTGAAAGTTTGATAATGTCTAGTTTTCTTAGTTACTAATCGCTGGCGCGAGCGTCCCGCTCGTGTCCGCACGCATTCCTGAAAACATGCACTGCATCATCCTGAAAAGATCTTGTGAACGAACGGTATTGTCGTTTCTTCAACGCCTTTTTAGGTTGCCCACAAGATCCTTCCAGGATGACAAACGGAGAGAAATTCTTTCAAAATGGACTAGAATACATGATGTGAAAAGTAGGAGACGAAAGTGGTTTAGCAATGCCCGCTGGCGCGAGCCATCGGCTCGCGCCAGCGGGCATTGCTACAGCATTTGAAATGGCTTGTGATTGCTTCTGGTTTAATGCCTCTTTTATGAAAATCTGCCCTGAAACATGGTACGAGTGTAATGAGAGGAGCATAAAAAAAGCGCCAGATTTCTCTGGCGCCTTCATCAATCTTAAAACAACTATTAACTATTATCTGTCAATCGGTAGGTCAATGTCCACGTTCACGAACCGGATGTGGTCACCGTCCAATTCAGCTTCTACTACGGCATCCTTGCGGATGTCACCGGCCAGGATGGCTTTGGACAGCTCGTTGAGGATGCGGCGTTGCAGCACACGTTTCAGCGGACGGGCACCGAACTGCGGATCGTACCCTTCGCGGCCCAGGAAGTCCAGTACTTCGTCGGTGGCTTCCAGACGGATGCCGCTGTCTTCCAAACGTTCCTGGATGTGGCGGAACTGGATGTCCACAATCTTCCGGATCTCGCGGGAACTCAGCGGACGGAACATGATCAACTCATCAATACGGTTGAGGAACTCAGGTCTGAGCGTTTTCTTCAGCACCTCAAACACCTCGTCACGGGTCCGGTCAATGGTTGGTTCTGGGTTCAGTTCGTCCAAATCCTGGAAGTTTTCCTGGATAATGTGCGCCCCAATGTTAGACGTCATGATGATGATGGTGTTCTTGAAGTTGGCAACCCGACCTTTGTTATCGGTCAAACGGCCATCATCTAGCACTTGCAGCAAGATGTTGAACACATCTGGGTGCGCTTTCTCAATCTCGTCCAGCAAAATCACAGAGTACGGCTTCCGGCGAACGGCTTCGGTCAACTGACCACCTTCATCGTAACCCACGTATCCTGGAGGCGCTCCTACCAGACGGCTCACGGCATGGCGCTCCTGGTACTCACTCATATCAATGCGTACCATGGCGTTCTCGTCGTTGAACAGGAAGTCGGCCAGGGCCTTCGCCAACTCGGTTTTACCCACACCTGTAGTACCTAAGAAGATAAACGAACCGATGGGGCGTTTAGGGTCTTGCAGACCAGCCCGGCTGCGGCGCACGGCATCAGAAATGGCGGCAATCGCTTCTTCCTGACCGGCTACGCGGCGGCCTAGTTCTTCTTCCAGGTGCAACAGTTTCTCACGGTCGCTTTGCAGCATTTTATTTACTGGTACACCGGTCCACTTGGCCACTACCTCGGCGATGTCCTCAGAGGTAACTTCCTCCTGCAACATGTGGTCGCCGTTTTGTTGCTCCTGCACTTGCTGCTGTAGTTCTTTCAGCTTGGCTTCAGCCTCCTGGATCTTACCGTAACGCAGCTCCGCTACTCTACCGTAATCACCAGCCCGCTCAGCATGTTCGGCTTCCAGGCGGTATTGCTCAATGGCTTCTTTCTGCTTCTGGATGCCTTCAATGACCTGTTTCTCGCTCTGCCATTGAGCGCGTAAGGCATCTCTGGTTTCGCTCAGGTCCGCGATCTCCCTGGAAAGCAGATTCTCCTTCTCTTTGTCATTCTCCCTCCGAATGGCTTCGCGCTCGATCTCCAACTGCATGATCTTGCGCTGCACCTCATCCAGTTCAACTGGCAAAGAGTCAATCTCGATGCGCAGTTTAGACGCCGCCTCATCAATCAAGTCGATGGCCTTGTCTGGCAAGAAACGGTCAGAGATGTAACGGCTGGACAACTCCACGGAAGCAATAATCGCATCGTCTTTGATGCGTACCCCATGGTGCAGCTCGTATTTCTCTTTGATACCGCGCAGGATAGAAATCGCATCCGGAATGCTTGGCTCATCAACGGTTACGGCCTGGAAGCGGCGCTCCATGGCTTTATCCTTCTCAAAGTACTTTTGGTACTCTTTCAAAGTAGTAGCACCAATGGCGTGTAACTCACCTCGGGCCAAAGCTGGCTTGAGCAAGTTAGCCGCGTCCATGGCACTGTCACCTCCGGCCCCGGCCCCAATCAAGGTGTGGATCTCGTCAATGAAGAGCACAATCTCGCCTTCAGAGTCTACCACTTCTTTGATCACGGCTTTCAGACGCTCCTCAAACTCCCCTTTGTATTTGGCACCCGCTACGAGCAGACCCATGTCCAGGCTCATGATGGTTTTGGACTTCAGGTTCTCGGGCACGTCACCAGACACAATGCGTTGGGCCAGACCTTCCACAATGGCGGTTTTACCCACGCCCGGCTCACCCAACAGAATAGGGTTGTTCTTGGTGCGGCGGCTCAGAATTTGCAGCACCCTGCGGATCTCCTCGTCACGGCCAATTACCGGGTCGATCTTGCCCAAGCGCGCCTGCTCGTTCAGGTCAATGGCATAACGTTTCAGCGAGTTGTATTTCGCCTCGGCGTTCTGGTCGGTTACTTTAGAGTCACCACGCAGTTCTTTGATGGCGGCTTTCAAGCCTTTCTCGGTGATTCCCGCATCTTTCATCAGCGTTGCCACCTTGTCTCTACCTGCCAGCAAGCCTAAGAGTAAGTGTTCAATGGCCACATACTCATCATCGAACTCTTTCAGGTAAGAATTGGCTTTCTGCAACGCAGCCGCGGCCTCATTCGCCAGGTACGGACTGCCACCGCTCACTTTGGGGTAAGCGTTCACAATCTCGTCTAGACGCGTGTTGAATTGGTTGGCGTTCACACCCAGCTTCTTCAGGTAGAAACCGGTCACGTTCTCGTCGGTCTGCAGGATTCCCTTCAGCAAGTGCCCCGTCTCGATGGCCTGCTGCTGGTTGCCGCCGGCAATCTCGGTTGCCTTCTGCACGGCCTCCTGCGATTTAATGGTATAGTTGTTAAAGTTCATAGCTCTATATCGTCGTTGCGTAGTTACTAAGTTTGTTACGACGATAGTAGCAAATGAGGTACCGATCCGTTTTTAGCCTGTTTTTCGGAAAATGTGGCAGAAACTATGTTGTTATAATTAACATAATGTGACGGAATGTCTGGGGGAGAGGCAGTTGGCGGAGCCACCTGTAGTGGGAGCAGTTCCTACGAGTGGCTCCTTGAATTACCGCAGTTTATGCAGCATCTCGTACAAAAGCCGGTAAATCTCGCGCAGTTCGCCCATGTCCAGGATTGCCTCGTCTTTGCTGAAGGTGAGGACGGTTTCAGGACCGGTTTCATCTTCGTCATCGTTCAAGCGCAGCTCGCAGTTCCTGTGCTTGAGCAGGGTTTCATGGATGAAGGGATCGGCGAACAGGTTTTTAAGGACCTCCGGCTGATTTGTCTTGATGATGAAGGCATCGTCAATATCGGGGAAACCAAGTTCTATGTCTTCCATCCCGAAGAACTTTCCTACTTCGTCTATCCAGCCTTGTTCGTGCAGGGCGAATCTGAGCGTGACGTGGCTGGGTACCGGCGCCATAAAGGTGGTGGAGGAAATGCCGCTCTCAAAGCCGCCGCCCAGGTCTATGTCGGTGTCAAAATAGATCTGGGTGCCCCGCTGCTCCAGTAACGCAGAATAGGAGAGCAATTCCTTCTGGCTGGCCATGTCGTGGGCCACTTGGTGCCAAAGTTCTTCTTCGGTTTCGGCGGAAAAGGATTTGATGGTTTCCATAGGTTTCTTTTTGGTGGGAGCTTTCTGTGATAGCTCTGGTTTAGGCTAAGGACGTAAGACCGGAGCTTTTGGTTGGTAGGCGTTGGTTAAGGGGGTTATTCCATGCTTTTGAAGAACACCGGCGAGTTGCCGTACAGCGGGGTGGAACCGTTCCATTTCTCAATGAACTGCTGCTGGATGAGGAGCGGGGTAAGGGTCTGTTGGCGCAGTTTATTGGCTTCGGCCTCGGCTTGCGCTTCCACTATCTTTTTGCGGGCCTGGGCCTCGGCTACCTTCAGTTCGTTTTCTACCTGCATGGCCTGCTGTACCGCGCGGTTCTTGAGGTTCACGGCCCGCACGATCTCCTCAGGGTACGACAGACCACTGGTCATTTGCTCTAGTTTGAAGCCGTCTTTCTGCAAGGCCGCATCCAGGGTGTTCTGGACTTCGGTTTCAAACTGCTGGCGCTTGGAGATGATCTCCTCGGTGCTGTACTGGTTCAGCTGGATCCGGAAGGCGTCTTTCACATAGTTGAGCAAGGTGGTCTGGGTGATCTCGTCTATGTTTTTGCGGTATTTTTTGAAAATAAGCGGCGAAGCGCCCGCCTTTACATAAAACGAAATGGTAGGATCTACCGTGAACACCGATCCGTCTTTGGCATTGACGGTGAAGGCTTCATAGTCGCGGGTCTGGATGAAGGTGGGAAACTCGTGCACCTCCTCGGTAAGGGGGTTGTACCACACCCGGCCCGTCACCAGGGAGACATCCTGTACCCCTTTGTCGGTGCCGTACAATTTCACCAGCACACCCTCATGCCCGGCATCTACCCGGGTGCAGGATTGGGTAAGGGTTACCGTTAAGACTAGGAATAGGAGCGCACTCACGACACCCGTAATAACTCTGCGGTTCATCTGTTTTTAATTTTAGAGAAGAGAAAACGAAGAAGGAAATAGTTTAAGATAATCAACAAGGCGAAGAACACCACCCCTTTGAGCACGGCGTTGTCTGAGGGAGCCCGTAAAAGCTGCACGATCTCAGTGAAGGCCATTATGTCCAGGGCCACTAAAACCAGCAGTAGAAGTATAAACAGCAAATTCATAACTTACTCTGTCTTGGCGGATGATACCCGGAATCAGGTGTTTCAACTCCTGGGCCTGAATGGTATATGCAATATCTACAATACTATCTATATTCAAACAGCACAGACGTAAAAAGCTCAGCTAACGAAGTTAACTGAGCTTTTGAAAGGTTAATGAAAATGATTTACCGGACCTCGGCCTTGAATACCTCAGCGTAATGGTCTGCCAGGCGGGTAGGCTCAGGTAGTTTGTGTTTCAGGACGGTTTGCAGGGCCAGCGCGGTGGCAGATTCCAGGTCCATCAGATGGCCGGGCGAGACAAAAACCGGCTTTACCTTGTCTTTGGTTCTGATCACGTTGCCGATGTGTTCGCCACGGTGGGTGAGCGGCGTGATGCTTCCTTTTTCCATAAATGGTTCTTCATGCTTGCCGGTGAGCACTTTTTTGGCCACGCCCATGGTGGGTTTGTTCAGCAACACGCCCAACTGACTGGCAATACCCAACCGCCGAGGGTGCGCAATGCCGTGTCCGTCTACCATGATCAGGTCTGGTTCATGTTGCAGCTTTCCGTACGCTTTCACCAGGTTGGGCGCCTCCCTGAACGCCAGGAACCCCGGGATGTACGGCAACTCCACTTCCCCGTAATGCCACACGCTTTCCACCAGTTCCAGTTCCGGGTACTTCAACACCACAAAGACAGACAGGATATTCTCCCCGATGAACGAAGAATCGCAGCCTGCCAGCAGTTTCAACTCGAACTGAGGTTTTTGCAGCACCACTTGCCGGCGCAAAGTCTCTTGCTGCTCCGTCAAGGATTTGACAAGCTGCGGATCGGGTGGAGGGAGTTGGGAAGGCCAGGCCATAGGAGAGTTCTGAGTCTAGAGTTCTGAATTCTGAGTTTTAGGACAAATCTGTTTGGGGGCTGCTTTCAGAAAAACAGGGCCGAAACAGACTTGGCAATGTCTCATACGGTGCTTCGGTGCGCAGGATGCTATTTCGGTTGCTGGTTATTGGTTTGCGCCCATAGAACAGAAAACTGTAGGCTGCCTGATACAAGCATCACGCACTGCACGGAACCATGAGATCTGCAAACAGCACGCGCCATTGACCCTTGACCTGCCCGAAGTGGAACTTGAAACCGCTGCCGGTGTGCAGCACCGTTTTACTTGCCATTGCCTGGTGTTGGGCAATCCGGCGTTGTTCCTCGGTGGGTAAATCGGCGTATTTATAGGCATCGCTTTTCCGGAACACGGCGGCATCTGCCACAAAGCAACCCTGCCGGGTAAAGTTGTTGTTTTCGCCGGCGCAGGTGAGAGTGGGTAGTTCCTTCACTTCCTCCAGCTTGCAATCAGTAAATGCCTCCCTGATGGTGAAGAAAGAACCTTGCTGGGCGTTTGCCCGCCGGAAGGTTTTGATATCGGTGACGAAGGTGAAATGAGGCACGGCTCCCGGCGATTCAATCAAGTAAAGTCCGAGTTCCGGGTCAATAAATTGGTTGAAAACCTCGGCCTGCTGCTGTTCTATGCTTTGGGCGAACTTTGAGAAAAACACCCTGAAAGCTTCTTCCTTATTTCTTGACGTTTTCCGGATGACCTCCTCCTGTAAGGCGTTAAGGGTATCTTTCTCCAGCACATGATCCTGGGAACGCTTTTTCTCCTGAAGGGTAACCTGCTTCCTGCTTTCTTCCCCCGAAGCCCCGGGTTGTGGAGAATTGGATTGGCAACTTGCTAATAGGATCAGTGCCAAAACCGGTACAAATCGCGAAGTTTTCATATGCGGTATACGAAGAACCTTCGCCGGGTGTAGAGAAGCAGTGAATCCCTTTCAAATATTGCGGGGGAAGTATGCCTCAGTTTGATGGATAGTTGTTTTACACCTCTTTTACGGAAAAGGGTGGTAAAACCAAAAAGGAAAGGTGCCTACCCCAGCGGAGCAGGCACCTTTCCTTTTTTAAAAGCACTTTGTATATGCTTATCCTGGCAGCCAGTCTTATTGCTTAAAAAACTTGCTCACCGCTTTCCCTGATTTCACCAGATACAAGCCACTAGCCAAGTCACGTACAGAGAGGTGCAGGGCGTTTTCATGCTTAGGCAAAACCACGGTTTTTACTACACTGCCTGCCGCATTCAGGAGGTAAAAGGTCTGGTCTTCGTTGGAGCTTGCCGACGGCTTGATCGTGAGCTCATCTGTTGCAGGGTTGGGGTAAGTGGTGAGCGTAAGGGAAGTCGCGGGGTTGTCTTTTATCACCAGGTAGATGGTGCGGTGCGTCTCGGCTTTCCCGTCATAATCATGTTGGGTCAGGCGGTAATAATTTACCACGGTTCTGGGCGAACGGTCAAGGAAAGAATACTTCAGGAGAACGTTGCTGTTGCCGGCACCTTTCACTTCGCCTATAGCCTCAAAGGTTTTTCCGTCTACGCTGCGCTCTACTACAAAACGGTCATTGTCTTTCTCGGCGGCGGTTGCCCAAGTAAGACGGGCGCCTTCAGCTACCTTCTTTACCTCAAAGGAAACTAAGGTGATAGGAAGAGGGTTCGGGCCGGTGCCACCTAAGTCGCCGGGTCCGCTGGGCGTGGTGAAGTCTACGGGCGGGGTTGGCAGTTCAGTGTGGCGCCAGGAAAGATCAGAGATAGCTAAGCCCTGGTGGCTAACTTTTGAATAATTGGCTCCATTGTAGTAGTAGATTTCCACCCAGTCAATGGTCTCAGCGAAAGTGACGGTGATGTCTCCCTCAGGAGAGGAATTATCTATGTTGGCTCCCCCGTTAGATTGGGTTTTGCTCTTAAGCAATACCGTTGATCCCTCCACCACAAATTCATTGTTGGACGTAGTCTGTACCAGGTTTTTCTGTGGATAGATAGGAGCAGATTGTCCTTTTTTGAAAGCCACTACTTTCAAGATGTCCAAAAACTGATTGCTGTTGCGGTCAACATCATAAATGGTGAACGTGAGCCCTCTCACCGATTTATTTGTAAAATAAAGCTTGCTGGCGGTGTAGTTGTTGCTGGTGGTGTTGCCAGCCAGTGATTGTTCTATGGCAAAAGAAATTCCCTGATAATTATAGGTGGTTTGCTGGGTGTACATAGCGGCAGAACCAAATTGTTCTTTGTCCCATTGCATGAGAACCCCATCCTGTTCATAGTAATTGTTGCTTTTGTATTTTACCACTGTGAAGGGGTTCTCTGTCTCTCTCACCGGTCTGGAATACCAATTGAAGGTAGAAGTAGCCGACGGAACATTGGGGCCGCCGTAAGGAATGCCCGTCACTGTGATGTCGTCTATAGCATAGGTGGTAGAGGAGTTAGTCACTGTGTAGGTCCAGCGCAGTTTTACCCTTCCTTTGTTAAAACACGCCGGAAGCGGAATTTCCTGTTCGGCATTTACTTTAGACCACTCAGTGCCTACCTCAAACCAGTTAGTTACGGGTACATACGGGCCGCCATTATAGCTGTATTCCAGTTTTATGGATGATTCGCCTGAGGTTTTGCCGCCCCAGCTCACCTTTATGTCTTCATACCCTCCGGTTGAGAACTCACCAATCTCTAAAACATAGGCCCCAGCATCTTTTCCTGTTTTGAGGTGATCGGTTCGGGAAGCTTTGGGATAGGAATCAGTATTGACCGAGGTAGAGCCTAATTGCCAAGGGAAGTCTCCGCCACGATAGGCGGTATTGGAGAGAGTGCCGGAGAAATTTTCATGATAGATAGGGGTTCTTTGCCCATACGCCGCTGTTTGGAGGAAAACCACCAAGCCCACTAAGATCATCTGTAAAACTGATTTCATAACGGTAATATTAAATTTAATATATATTTAGTTAGGGGTTGTGTTTAGTTGTATTATGTTATAATCAAAATTACTTAAGTTTTATATTGTATATAATAATTGGCGTTAAACTATAATTTATTAAACTATTCTGCAATAGTTTGGAGGCCCTACAATGACTCCTGATTCTTGTCTATATGGAAGTATACATTTGTTTAGTTAAAAATTTTGTGACTTAGAAGATGTTAATATAGATTTTACTGTTTAAATAATTATATTAAATATTTGTATAATATATTTTTATTATTTTTTAGGAAATAGTGATTCTTAAAATTCCAAACGTATCCAGTGCCTTTCTTCAATTATAAAACGAGCCTCAAGAAGATATTCAACTTCGTATGGATTAGGCTTAAAGAGGGAATCCAAGTTGAAGTTTTCTTATTTAGTAGAATTTCCTTCGTGGTGCCAAGTTTTAGGGGATAGAAGTCCTGAGTGGTTATTGGTAAGTTATTGATAGAGAATGAGGTAGTTTGAGAGTGCCTAAAATGATAAGAGAAGAATCAGGGGAATAGCTTTTAAAGGAGAGGGACAAACCACAGTTTTTTGGTAGCTTCCTTGGGTAGAGGGCATGTCCATGCTTTCAGTAGGGTAATCCTGATGGCTGTTTGTACGTAGGGGAATTGAAGCGGCCCGCACCGCTAACGGGGCTAGCCTATATTAAAAAGTCGCTTATATTTGCTTGGAGAACCTGCTGCCATCAGGAGGGACTTTGGTCAGGTGTTGTTCAGAAGCAGAAACACTTGGCCGTTTCATTTTAACGTTAAGAACAACATGACAAAAACCGCGAAAATCATTTATACCATCACCGACGAGGCTCCGGCCTTGGCCACGCAGTCTTTCCTGCCCATTGTAAAGGCGTTTACCAAGGCGGCAGATATTGATGTAGAAACCAGAGACATTTCGCTGGCGGCCCGTATTCTGGCTACCTTCCCAGACCATCTAAGAGAAAATCAGGCTCAGTCCGATGACCTGACGTATTTGGGCGAACTAGCCAAAACGCCAGAGGCTAACATCATCAAGTTACCTAACATCAGTGCCTCTATTCCGCAGTTGACCGCGGCAATCAAAGAACTGCAGGCCCAAGGCTACAACATTCCAGATTATCCGGCCGATGCGAAAACTGATGCCGAGAAAGAAATCAAAGCCCGTTATGGTAAAGTATTAGGTAGCGCGGTAAACCCGGTGCTGAGAGAAGGTAACTCTGACCGCCGCGTAGCCGATGCGGTAAAGCAATACGCCAGAAAGAACCCGCATTCCATGGGTGCCTGGACCTCTGATTCCAAGTCGCACGTGGCGCACATGGCAGAGGGTGATTTTTACGGCAGCGAGCAGTCTGTGGTAATAGATCAAGCTAGTGACGTAAAAATTGAGTTCGTAGCCGCTGACGGAACTACCACCGTCCTGAAAGATAAACTGGCCCTGAAGGCCGGTGAAGTGATTGATGCTTCGCGCATGAGCAAAAAGGCGTTGCGCGCTTTCTATGAGAAAGAAATTGCGGATGCCAAGGCATCGGGTTTGTTACTTTCCCTGCACCTGAAAGCCACCATGATGAAGGTCTCTGACCCTATTATGTTTGGGCATGCGGTAACTGTGTTCTTCAAAGACGTATTTGAGAAGCACGCAGAACTGTTCAAGTCCATCGGGGTAGATGCGAACAACGGTCTGGGCGATGTATACAGCAAAATTCAGGCACTGCCAGAAGAGCAGAGAGCAGCCGTTGAAGCCGACCTGCAAGCCGCTTACCAGAATGGCCCGGCTATTGCCATGGTTGACTCTGACAAAGGCATCACCAACCTGCACTTCCCGAACGACGTGATCATTGACGCGTCTATGCCAGCCGCTATCCGTTCCTCGGGCAAAATGTGGGGACCAGATGGCAAACTGCACGACACCAAATACATGATCCCGGACCGCAACTACGCGGGCATTTACCAGGAAGTAATCGACTTCTGTAAGCAAAACGGCGCATTCGATCCTAAAACCATGGGCACCGTGCCTAACATCGGGTTGATGGCGCAGAAAGCCGAGGAGTACGGCTCACACGACAAGACTTTCCAGATCACTTCCACCGGAACCGTACGCGTAGTGGATGCATCGGGCAGCGCTTTGATGGAGCACCAGGTAGAGGAAGGCGATATCTGGAGAATGTGCCAGACCAAAGACCTGCCTATCCAGGATTGGGTGAAACTGGCCGTGACCCGTGCCCGCATCACCGGAGCCCCTGCGGTATTCTGGTTAGACCCACAAAGAGCGCATGACGCCAACCTGATCAAGAAAGTAGAGCGTTACCTGCAAGACCACGATACCAACGGATTGGACATCCGGATCATGTCTCCGGTGGAAGCCATGCGTTTCTCCTGCGAGCGCGCCAGAGCCGGCCAGGATACCATCTCCGTAACCGGTAACGTACTGCGTGATTACCTCACCGACTTGTTCCCGATCATTGAGCTGGGTACCAGCGCCAAGATGCTTTCCATTGTGCCTTTGTTAGACGGCGGCGGACTGTTTGAAACCGGTGCCGGCGGATCTGCCCCTAAGCACGTGCAGCAGTTCATGGAAGAAAACTACCTGCGCTGGGATTCCCTGGGTGAGTTCCTGGCCTTGGCAGTTTCTTTAGAGGATTTGGCCTACAAGACCAAGAACGAGAAAGCCCAGGTACTTGCTGAGACCCTGAACCAAGCCAATGCCGAGTTCCTGGAGAAAGACAAGTCACCGTCGCGCAAAGTAGGCGGCATTGACAACCGCGGCAGTCACTTCTACCTGGCGCTTTACTGGGCACAAGCCTTGGCGGAGCAGACCAAGAACGAGGAACTGAAAACCCGTTTCTCTTCTTTGGCCCAGGCGCTTACCGAGAACGAAGAAAAGATTGTTCAGGAGCAAATTGCAGCCCAAGGCAGACCAGTTGATTTAGGCGGGTACTTCCACCCAGACTTTAACAAAGCGGCTGAAGCCATGCGCCCAAGTGCTACCTTGAATGCTTTGATAGATCAGTTCTAAGCGAGAAAAATAGCTTAACAAAAGAAAGGCTGTCCGGGAGAAATCCTGGGCAGCCTTTTTCACGCCTGTTTTTCAAAAAAACATTCATAAAACGACCTCGTGTGCGTACGGGTAAAGGAGGGAGTATCACGCTTGTGTCCTTATGCCTGAGAAAAGCGGCAAGCGAAATGGCTTAAAAGAAGAAGGGCAACTCGTATTGGCAGAGTTGCCCTTCTTCTTTTAATTTGTGCTAAGACTTTACGCTTATTGAACAGCTCTTATGGCGCGTAAAGCGTTCACACGGCCATTACCATAGTACATGTCACGTCCTGGTTTGTCCAAGTCATCAGAAGAAGCGCGAAGCACTGCTTCTACTTTAGCTGGGTCCATTTGTCCGCCGTTTCTGCCAATGATCAAAGCGGCCACGCCTGAAGCATGTGGTGCCGCCATGCTGGTTCCAGCCATCCAGGTATAACCCCCTCTAGCGGAAGTACTCAGGACCATGTCAAGGGCCCAGGTGTATTGGGTGATACCTCTGAAAGCGATGAGTTCATTAGTAGGGTAGTCAAAGTCTCCACCTGGAGCTGCAAAGTCAATTACAGATGTCCCGAAGTTAGAGTAAGAGGCAAACTCATCCAGGTTGGTGGTGAGGGGGGCATTGGCCCAGCCTGTTGGACCAGTGGCAGAGATAGAAATAACGTTAGGGGCATCAGACGGGATGTGTACCAGATCCTGATCGGCGTTTCCGTTATTGGCATCGTTACCAGCAGAAGTGATGATGGTCACTCCTTGCTGAGCGGCATACGTAGTCACCCGGTTAATGGCCACAACTAACTCCTGAATGGCTTTGGTTTCATTCACCACATAATCGTCCGCTGGATTCTCTGGCGTGCCATTGTCATACAGGTACTTAGAGTTGCGCGGTATAGCAGCTCCCAAGCTCATGTTGATGACGTCAGCTTTTTGTTGAGTAGCGTACAAGATCCCCTGCATCATCCAGGAGAAAGACCCTGAACCAGCATCAGCCAATACTTTCACCAAAATCAATTTAGCAGCCGGGGCCACGCCAATAACGCCTAGGTTATTGTCTACGGCGGCAATTGTGCCGGCGGTATGGCTGCCATGGCTGGCTCCAGCTCTGTTGAATTGGGCCGGTTCCGTAGGTACGAAGGATCTGGCATCCACTATGTTGCCTTGAAGATCTGGGTGCGTCAGGTCAAAGCCGCCGTCTAACACAGCTACTCTGACTCCCTGGCCCAGCGCGCCTTCATTCCAGGCTTCAGGTGCCTGAATGGCGGTGTGTCCCCACTGAAACGGGAAGTAAGGGTTGCTGTCCCCGGTGCTTGCCGGGTTTACGTTGTCTGCTTCTACTGCTTTGTCTTTCAGCGGATCAAATCCCTGGTAAGTAAAGTCATTGACAACAGACCGAACGCCACTGATTTTGGCTGCCTTGGCCGCAAAGTTAGGGTCATCTGAAGTAGCAGTTGCCAGGCCCACTTCAGTAAGCAAGGCTGTTAACTTGCCATTTGAGGCATTTACTTTTCCTTCAATATCTGCTGGTAGCTTAGCGCCAGAAGAGATGATAATGTACTTCTTTGATTGGAAGGTGACAGAAGGGGTTGCTGAAGTTGCATTGCTGATCACATTCTGTCTAAGGCCTTCTGGAACGATCTCTTCTTCGCTACACCCAAATGCTCCTAGCAGCCCTACTGCAAACAGTGAATTGATGAATGTGGATTTGATTTGTTTGTTCATGGTAGTTGATAAAAGGTTTAAAGAATAGTTAAACTGTATAAAATGTGGGAAAGGAAATTTTCTATTTATTAGGAATATAGTGCATATAGACTCTATATGGTTCATTTTAAGTTAATTAAACTTAATTTTATTTTCATGGATAGGCGTTTGTAGTTGAACTTAAATGTTTAAAGTGCTGACAGTCAGGTGTTATTTTAGGTGGGCTTTGCTCTTTGTATTTTTAAACTTAAGTTAAGCTTAGATCACTTAAAAGCAGGTGAGCAAGATGAGTAACTATTTGGTTTTTAAATATATAAATTATCTAATTCTTGGGGTTGTAAGATAGGGGTGAATAGCTTGTCAGGTCAGTTTCCAGTAATTATCCTAAAATTTTGTTTTGTCTTTAAATAAAGACATATAATTCCTTGCCTAAGTTTTAGCGAAGTAAGCCAAAGCGAGGAGTTGAAAGCCGGGTTCTTCTCTCAGGACCAGGTGGTAACAAAAAGCGCGAGTTATAAGCCCTATTGATAGACTTACAACTCGCGCTAAAACTGCTAAAAGCAATCTGGTTATTTCACTAGGTTCTTAAACGCTGACCCGAAAATCAAATATGCGGTGTTGCCACCGATGGTGCCTTCGTTTTGGCCCCACAGAAAAGGCCAGTCATCGTAGTTTTCAAAGTGGTCTGGTTTTCTAAATAAGATACCGGGGGCCACGTTGCCGGGGATAAAGGAGAAATCAGCCCGGTTATTACCATAGAAAACTGCCTTAAGGCGAGTTGCGCCCACAGTGGCCACTAAGGAATAATTATGGTATGGATGCGCGCCAAATAGGTAGTTGGTGGCTTTGAAGGCATGTTGGCCCTCAATGATCTCGGGGAAGTATTTAGTAGCAAAGCAAACGGTGGTACCAAAGTTCATCACGTCGCCGCTACCAGCCCAGTTGGTAAGGCCAATAGGCACTCCGTAGGGGTTATCCCTTTCAAGGCCAGCTATGTATTCTTTGTACTTCACCACGTACGGACGGAGCTTTTCTTTATAAGAGGCGTCCAGGTGCGGGATGGCATCCAGGGCCGTCAATAGGTTGCCGCTCACGTTTCGCTCCAGGGCAGGCCATAGAAGCTGCTGGAACCTATCTAGGTATTGTTTCTCGTTGGTGGCGATGTACAGTTGTAGGTTGGTGGCCATGTTGGCAGCGTTGCCCCGACCACTGGTATCCTGCTTCTGATTGGTCAGTAAGGCAGTGGCCTCTTTCAAAAGTCTTTTGGATTGGGTTAATGCTCTTGCCGAAAGGTCATCGTTGTAGCCCTTTAAGGCCCGGCTGGCAGCCGCAAACATGGTGGCTGCCCTGAGGTCCAGTTCGGGTTCGCGGCTGGTAAAGGCCCACAGATCATCCTTCACCCCGCTGGAGCGGCCATCCTTGGCTACTTCGTACGGACCAAGCTTGGGGTTATAAGGAAGGCCGTCTGTTAAGGAGGCGGCGTCACCCAGGTGGTGGTAATTATCAAGCACAGCATTGGAGAGTGTCTGGGCCATGTGACCGATAATCTCTGCCTGCGCTACCAGGTTCAGGGTGCCGTGCTCAATGAACTGCAACACGTCCGGAATCCCATCGGGGCGGTGAAGGTCTACGTACCGCTGCTTCTGATCAATAAACGTCTGGTCGCGCTGGGGTTTAAAACTCTCCCAGGTTTTAACAAAGTTCTGCACCACACTAATGTTGGATCCGGTCTCGATGTCAAAATCTCCGGCATCGAAGAAGCCGCCTACATTCAAGCCCGGGATCAAATCCAGCGCTTTGTACTTGGTGTCGGTGGTGGGTCCTTGGGCGTGCAGGTCGAAGTGATCGGTGTTGGGCGGAGCCTGGCGGTAACCTTCCTTGAACGGCTCGCCGTGCCACACGCGGTAGGCCTCGTTCACGAACATGTGGTTCATGTGGATGGGAATCCAGATGTCGCTGGTAGCATCGGTGATCTTGCTGTACACCTGATCTCCGATCAGGAAATTATTGGTCTTGGTGTCTCCGTACTGAATGTAGTAGATGCCGGGCGTCTTTACAGAGGAGAAATCGAACTTCACGTAGTGGTACTTGAAGTAGTCTCCCCAAGGATTGATTTTGCCGGTGAATACTTTGGTGGCTTTGCCGTCATCGCCTACTTTAAAGATAGAAGCGCTTTTAGCCGGTTTGTCTTTCTTGTCCAGTTCAATAATAGAGACTTTTGGTTGCGCTGGAAGGTAGCCTACCTGGGAGAAGCCGATGTTTGGATCTCTTACCCAGTCTTTGATGGCATTTGGCTCCACGGTCCAGGTCAAGACCTTGCCTGTTTTCCCAGCGGGAAGCAGACTGCGCACCACAAACCAGCCGTTTTGGGCCAGCATGCGGCCATCAAACAGCATGAGATCGGCATCTGGCGAGGTGATTTTCACCATCCGTTCCGGGGCATCAGGGGCAAACAGAAAGGTACGGCCAGTCTCCAGCGGAAGCGGATCAATGAATTTGCCGGTTCCCCGGTCATCTGAGGTGACGTAGCCTTTATATTGCTTCGGTTTCTGGGTGTTGGGCCGGGTAACGGTGTTACCAACCACATAGCGCGGGAAGAGATTGGGACGGCCATCCACTAGGTAGTTCTTTGCCCAGTATTGCGAGGGCAGGAACTCTAGGTTAAAGCCGGCACTTCCTTCCAGCTCCTTGGGAACGGGTTTGTCCAGGTAAACCGCTATCTCCACGCCTTTGCCCTTGGCTGTCACCACTACCCTAGAATCAAAATTGTACTCTTTGTACCGTAACGTAGCCTCTACCGTTTTGGCGACGCGGTCTACCTTTCGGTTCAGGATGTCAGGAACCAAGTCCCATTGCTCCGGCGTGTTGGAGAGCCGCACCGCGCCGCCTTGCGCTGTTCTCACGGCATGGTGAATCAACTCTATACCGGCGTTCTTCTCATCGTTGAAACCTCCGGTAAAAAGGTTGTTGTACACCAGGACATTGACGCCTTGCTGCTCAAAATACTCCCGGTCATTGAGTTTCAGATCCTGGCCCGAAGCATAGGGTAAGGCTCCTAGTAGTAGCATGACTACTGGTAAAAGTGTTCGTCTTTTCATGTTTCTTACATCCGTGTTTTCATGTTTAAAAAATAAATGACCTCCTGTTGGACCTCTTACTGAGGTTGGATATCATTTGCGAAGTGGCGTACAAATCCATCAAAGAGAAATGTGTAATTGTGCCAACGTTGGCATTAAGATATTAATTAATATTCACTAGCAGAAATAATCTTTTATGGCTGCTACATCACCTTCAAGAATCCGGCCTTTAGGGCAGGTTGATGTAGAGGGTTGGTCGTGATCATACCTCGGGGCCCGCAACAAAAAACACATCTTCGCCGATTTGGGGCAGGAGTACGCTGAACATAGTCTATTGCTCGTCTTTGGCACAGGGAAACCAGCCCAGCGTATAATCGTGCCGAAGGTGAATTCGCATTTTCCCAACTGAAGGACTTTGTAGGTATTCTGTTTTGGGTCTATTTCTCTAAAGCCTGCCTAAAAATAAAGAAGGAGCAACCCTGCAGCTGCTCCTTCTTTATTTCTTTCAAGGGGGTAAATCGTCCTGAATCTATCCTTTCTTTTTATAAACTCAGCGCTTGAATCTTTTACGGGATCAACCGGTCTTTGCGCAGGTGCTCAAACAGGTCAAAGAAAGACTCGTCGGTTCTTTGGTAGACGTGGAAACCCAGTTGGCGGCTTTTGGACATATCGGTCATGACCTCTATGGGGCGGCCCAGGTCCAGGTCGGTGTGCCAGGCCGAGGCCAGGCGGTCAAGGTTGGGTTCTGCCAGGTTGTATTTCTGAGCAATCTCGCGCCATAGCGGGCCATCATTCGCTAACTCGGCTTCCAGCGGACGGATGGTGCCGTCATAGCCCACGGGCTTCACCCCGAACCAATCGGCCAGCTGGTACCATAACTTGTTCCATCGGAAGTACTCGCCGTTGACCACGTTGAAGGCCTCGTTACGGGCAGCCTCGGTGGTGGCGGCCCATACCAGATGCTTGGCCAGCACGCGGGCATCGGTCACGTCAGAGAGGCCGTTCCATTGGGCGGAGGAACCCGGCCAGTGGAACGGGCGTCCGGTTTCTTTGCAGATGGTGGCGTAGACGGCCAGGGTGGTGCCCAGGTTCATGAGGTTGCCCACGGCTTTGCCGATGACGGTGTGCGGCCGATGGATGCTCCAGGTAAAGCCGTCCCGCTCGGCGGCGGCATACACTTCGTCTTCCTGGGCGTAATAGAAGTTCTCGATATCCAGGCGCGGATGTTCTTCCCGCAGAGGAGTCTCGGGCAGAAACCCTTCGGAGGCATAGGCCTCGAACGGCCCCAGGTAATGCTTCAGACCCGTCACCAACGCCACGTGCTGCACCGATTTCTTCGGAGACAAAGCATCCAGCAGGTTCCGGACCATGGCGCTGTTCACCCTGATGTTCTCGGCCTCGGTTTCCTGGCGCATCCAGCTGGTGAAAAACACGTGCGTAGGCGCAATGTCTGCCAAAGCTGTCTGCAGGCTCTCGGGGTTCATCAAGTCCGCGGAGATTGGCTGCAGGCCGGGTACATCGGTTTGAGGATTGCGGGCTAAACCGTAGGTAGTCCACCCCTGAAAAATGAGTTCCTGGGCTAGGTTGCTGCCTATGATGCCGCTGGCCCCAACCACTAAAGCTATTTTATCCATGTTTCTGTCTCTGGTTGAATTGATTTGAAAGCAGTAGCATGGTTCAGCAACCTACTGCCTCCCGCAATAGGGAAGGGATGTTAGGCTACCGCCATGCTTTTTGCTCTTTGCTTATACGAAGCCATCAGAAGAAGGCAGAACAGAACCCCGGTAAATGCCAATGCGGCGCCCACATACTCCGGAGACGTGTACCCGAAACCAGCGGCAATAGGTAGCCCGCCCAGGAAAGCGCCTAAGGCGTTGCCCATGTTGGACGTGGCCTGCAGAAGGGAAGAAGCCAGCATCTCGGCACCTTTGGCCTGCTGGACAATCAGCATCTGCATAGGAGCAATCATCCCGAAACCAATCGCCCCGATGGTAAACGTCATCAGGATGGCGGTGGGTTTGAAATGCACCAAAGCGACCATCAGAAAGAGAGCCGCCACCATGCTTACCAGCAAGAGGGTAGTGGTAGTTAAAGGAGAAAATCGATCGGCTAGACGACCGCCCATAATATTCCCCACGACCATGCCGAGGCCCGCCACCACCATGATGATGGTCATGGAATTGGGGTTGAAGCCGGCTATCTCGGTCATTAATGGAGCGATGTAACTGATCCAGGCAAAGAAGCCTCCGGTGCCAATGGTGGAGATGCCGATGATAAACCAAAGCTCCTTGTACTTGAAAATATTGAGGCTTTTCAGGAAACTGGTTTCCGAGTCTGATTTCACCGAGGGCATCCAGATCTTCACGGCGAACGCAGCCACTAAGGCCACCGCGGCGATTAAGGCAAAAGAAAACCGCCAGCTATAGTGGTGGCCTATGTACGTGCCCAGCGGAACCCCAATGATGTTAGCTACCGTCAACCCCGCGAACATCACGGAGACTGCCCTCGCCTCTCGGCCTGGTTGGGCTAATTTACTCGCTACCACAGCGCCTATGCCAAAGAAAGCCCCATGCGGAAGACCGGCCAGGAGACGGGCAGCCATCAGCAATGGATAGCTGTTCATCAAGGCAAATAAACCATTGAAGACACTCACCATCAGCATCAAGCCAATCAATACTTTTTTAGGCGGCATATTAGACGTGAGCCCCACCATCAAAGGTGCGCCGATCACTACGCCCAAGGCATAGATAGAGATAAGGTGTCCAGCTTCGGGAATGGAGATGTTGACTGCCCTTGACATATCGGGCAGAATGCCCATCATCAGGAACTCGGTCATGCCAATGCTGAAACCACCGAGCAAAAGGGAGATCAGGCTAAGTTTGATAGGGGAATTGTTTGTACTACTCATGTAAGCGTATTATTGATAATCCGAGGATCGTAAAAAGAGTTTTGCCTTTCCTCCCACAAGGAGCCGAATAAAGCACAGCAACCGGTTTGTAGTTTAAAGGTAGGTAAACATAAGTTAAGCCAGCCGCAACAGGTTGGTATGGAACAATAAACCACTGCTCCCAACGGAGTGCCTGCCGCGCCAAAAAGTAAATACGAATTAGGTCTAACGATCTTGTTGCCTTGATGTTCCCCTGAAAAAGACAATTAAGTATAAACCCCATTGCTTCCTAAGGACATCTGCACCCGCGTTTTAGTCCTGTTTTCTCTGAAATGGCCTCCAAACGAAGCGGGAGCGACTAGTGGTCGCTCCCGCTTTTATAAATTAAGCTTTGTGCCCCAGCCTTATTGACCGGCTTCCAACTGCTTCAACTTGCGTCTGGTTTCTGCTACCTCCTTCAGAGACAGGGCCTTCCTGAAGGCTTCCATGGCTTTCTTCTTGTCGCCTATCTCTAAATAATAATCTCCCATAGAGTCATACGGGTTAGAGCTGGTGGGGTAGTTGTCTATGTTCAGTTTGAAAAATTGGTAAGCTTTTGTATACTGCTTTTTGCCCAGAGAGATGTAGCCCAACGCGTTTACCGTCCCCGCTGATGGCAGCACCGGATACTGCATCATGGCCGACACCGCTTTGTAATGGTCTTTGACGTACGCCACCGTGATGGTGGAGTCATCTAATTCTTTGGGCATTTCATACTTTTTGAACAGGAAACGCAGTGCGTCCTGCTGCCCAGGCAGTGGTACCGAGTTGTGGTTGTCCTCTGGGTAGAATTTCCAAGCCCAGGAAAGGTTCTTGCTTTTTCTGAGCGTCTCCCTGAACTGGAGGGCTTCCCGCACACTGTGGTTGTCGTTTGTGTTGTCCTGCAGGACCCGCACGGTATCCATTCCCTTCTCCATGGTGTTGGCAACAGCATAGAAGAGGCTTTCGCTGGCATAATCTTTCTGAGTGAGTACTCTCTCGGCCTGTTTCATGATGAGTTGCTTGTCCCACCAAACGCTAGGGTCAATGGCTACGTAAGAAGTAAACAGGGCTGGTTGGTGCACCAGGGCCTGCAAGACAGTCAAACCACCCAGGGAGTGCCCCACTAGCATGCGGTACGGCTGGGTTTGGTACCGCTTTTCAATGTACGGCATGAGCTCCTTCTCCAAAAAGGCCATAAAGTTGGCTCCTCCGCCTGAAGTCTTTAAATCGTTGGTTGCCCTTCCGTCTGCGTAGAACGGATAATAAGTAGGCGTCAGGTCCCGCACCCGGTCTGGGCTTTCAATGCCTATTATGATCATTTCGGGCATCTTGCCTTGTCCGCTCAGATATTCTACTGTGCCGGCCATGGACGTAAAAAAAGCGTCTCCGTCTAACAGGTACATCACCGGGTATCGCGTCTTCGCGCCATCACCAGATTTAGGCACATACACCCACAAGTGTCGGTCCTCTTTTAGAATAGCCGAATGGATGGTTTCTTTGGTGCCGATGGTGATTAGGTTGTCGTTCTGCTTAGCAGCCTGCGCAAAGCAAAGTGTTGGTAATAGCAATAAGGCGAAGAGAAATGCTCTCATGAAGGTGAGGGGAAGAAAGGTTAGGGTGGTTAAATGTTTTTCGAATATTGATTCACTAAGGTAAACTGATTTCACCGATTACACCCTGAAAAATCTATATATAATTAGCTGTATATTCTGCTGCTGACTTGCTTCAGGAAGCAAGTTCCCGTTTTCGGGCTTATTTTGTGAAAACAACCCAAAAGCAGCGTTCTCACGGGATGCGTACGTTACGACGTCATCCGGCAGGATGAAAGGACGACGCTACCTTCCAAGAGCAAGGATGGCCAGGGGCAAAAGCACCTTTCACCCCATAAGCTTCAGCAACCCAAAGGACCATTCGCCCTTCATCATTTGGCTTGTTTCAGCTGGTTGATTTTCTCAAGGTTGTTCTTGCTGTTTCTGAGGGTGGAGGCGTCGTTTGCCGAGGAGGCAAGTTCAACGGCTTTCAGGAACTGCTGTTCTGCCAGTTTGAGGTTTCCCTGCTTCAGCAAGGCTTCCCCGTAGCTGTCAAATGCATTGGCCGATTGCGGGTACTGGACGGTGTTGTATTTGAAGGTCAGCAGGGCCAGGGCGATGTGATCTAGATTGTTGAGCTGCTGGTAGGCAATGGTGTTGATCATGGGCTCTTTAAAACCGGAGTTACGCAGCGCCTCGAACACCACTGCCTCGGCCTTCGGCTCTTTGCGCTGTTTTAAGAGAGCGGCCGCTTGCAGCATCTTCGCCTCCAGGGCCGTCATTTTCGCTTCGTGTTCCTGCCGCTGCTTTTCCTTGGCGGCGGCCTGCACCACCTGGTTGATGGCATTCACCACCAGCTCCGGCTCTTCGCGATGTATGTTATGTCCGCTTCTGGAGGTGATGACATGCGCGCCGCTGGTAAGCTGATCAAAGAACGTGCTGTGCAGATTCCGCCATATTTCCACGCCCTTGGGCTCGTGCAGGAACAACTCGGGGTTCGCTCGTTTCTGTACCGAGGTCAGCACCACGGCGGGTACCTGGGGCAGCTTCCCGAAATAAGGCAGCTCGGCTTTCTCGAAGATCTGGTTAATGGCCTCGTTCTCCTGCTTGAACTTGGCGGGCACGAAGCTGTTCTGTAGTTCTATGTCTTTCATCGCTTTGGCATAGTCTGCCTTTTTCAGCTCCTGCATCATTTTCTCGTGGGCCGGGTCCACAAACACAAAGCCCTTCACTTTGTCGGGGTGCCTTGCCGCGTAGGCACGGATAATGAAGGCCCCGTAGGAATGACCCACTAGAATGAAGGGTGCTTTGAGGTTGGCCTTTTGCACCAGGGTTTCCAGGTCCTGCACCGCCTGCTCCAGGGTATGCGGATTGGGGTTCGGTTCTGAGTTGCCTGTTCCGGCCCTGGAGTACAGTAGTACCCGGTTGGTCTGCATCACCTCAGAGGCTACGTTGCCCCATACTATATAAGCCGTTCCAAACCCCGATTCAAAGATGACGGTGTATTCTCCCGCGCCTGCCTGTACCATTTCCAGCGAGTGGTTCCCCACATTCACCATCTGGGTTTGTTGCGCTTGGGCCAACGCCATATTCCCCAGGAAAAACAGCAACAGCAAGGTTCTTTTGAGCATCATAGAATTAGTTGTTTAACAAGATGTAGGTCAAGCGGCTCTAATATTAAAGCCCCTGCAGAAGGTTAATATCTTGTAGATGCTATATAGAAGACGCTGGTTGCCTGAGAGGTTTTCTTTTTTAGGAATGATGCTGCTCAAGAAAGATAGTACAACTTGATGTTGAAGAGAATCCGCTTAGTTTTCCTACGGATTACAAATTCAGTTTTGGCCTAGTTTGGTTGAAGCAGCCCAAAAACGAAGGAGGAGAGACCAACGGCCGCTCCTTCCTTATCTGTAGGCGCTGTGAACCACACTTAATCACGGCACAACGGAAAACTATTTTATAGCCTCAGCCCATAAGCTCTATCGGCATGGCTATTCTTTAAAGTGAAGCTAATCCATTGTGTATATCTGTGAGCAGGCTTTCCATCTCTGCCAGCGTTTTATTGTAAGCCCTCAACACCCAATATGCGAAGGCCAGAAACGTCGCCACGCCCACGGGTAGCATCACTGTGTAGAGGTAAGGGATTTGGTTAAGGTCTTTTCCTTGAATGGCGGCCATTACCGGCAGAGAAACCCCAAAGAGCACCAGCCCCAGCAATACGTTTATTTTCTGAAGCCTTTGAAACCGTATCTTCTGTTGGGCAAACGTCTTGATGGTTTCCACATATGTGGCCCCTGAGATGTTCACGCCCTTGATGGCGCGCACAGCGGACAAAGAAATAATGGGCAGCACCAAGAGCACCACAATGGTCAAGGCTGCCAGTAGCTGCATAAACTGGCCTTCTATTTTAAAGAGGTGCACGCTCACGTATCCGGCGGCCGCGTAGCAGACAAAGGTGCCCACCATCTCAGGATACTTGATTCTGTTCAAAGTGGAGTGATAGCTCTGATGCATGGTTTTCTCCACCAGTTGAGTGGCCAAGGCTTCTTGTTGCTCTACTTTCAGGCTTAGTTTAAGCCAGGCCTGTTGCATTTCTTCCAGTTCCATTATGCGGGTTGTTTAGTTAACTGTGTTCTTAGTTTTTCTTTGATGCGAGAGATTCTGGTACCCACGTTACTGGACGTTATGCCCACAATGGCGGCTATTTCATCGTACTTCTTGCCTTCCAGAAATAGCAGGATGATGCCTCGGTCCAGCAGGTTAAGACTCTGGATCTGGGCGTGCATCTGCTGAATCTGCTCCTCCTCGGCTTTGTCATACTCTTCGGCGAGACCATCTGCATCCAGTTCCAAGGGTGTGGTACTTACTCTCCTTTTAGTTTGCTGAAGTTGAGAAATGGCAGTGTTCAGGGCCACCCTATACATCCAGGTACTCAGCTTAGATTCCTGCTTAAATGACGCATATGATTTCCAGAGCTGGAACACAATCTCCTGCTGCAGGTCCTTTCTATCGTCTAAGGTGTTGGTATACATAGCCGCTATCTTCAAGATCAAGCCTTTGTTTTCCTGGATGACGTGGGTAAACTGCTCTTGTAAATCCATCTAAAAATCAATCTTCATCCCATTAGTGTATCTAGCCGGAAGAAAATCACAGGCGCAGGGAGATTTATTTTCAGGGAAGGAAGCCATATTGTTTTTGGCTTCTTTTCTGCAAAACAGGCCAAAAACAAAGAAGGAGAGACCCACGGCCCCTCCTTCTGCAAAAGTCTAAATACTAAAATCTAGTGTCTAACATCCATCGCTTAGTACCCAAACAGCTCTTTCAACGTCAACTCTTTCACTTTGCCATATTTAGCTAGTTCCTTGAAGTTCAGCCTGTTTTTTGACCCGATGACCAGAATGGTCTGGTTCTGGCCTTTTACAAACTGCTGCTGAAAAGCCTTGATCTGATTTAGGGTGAGCGCATCTAAGCTCTCGTAGATATCGCGGCGAAGGTCATGGTCCACGCCCAGTTTACGCGCCTGCTCGTAGTTCATGAGAATGCCCACTTTGTTGATGCGCTCCGTCGCGATGCTGTTGCGCACCGATGCCTTGGCGTTGGTGAAGTTGGTCTCCGCCAGCGGCAGATCGTTCAGGAGTTCCTGCATCCCAGCCATGGCCTCAGGCAACTTGTCACTCTGCGTTCCGATGTACGACATGATGTAGTTGGCGCGGTCTTTCCGACTGGCATTCGCAAACCTTGAGCTGGCCGAGTACGCCAACGCGCGAGACTCCCGAAGTTCCTGGAATACAATCGCGCCCATGCCGCCGTCAAAGTACTCATTGTACAACCTGATGGTAGGCACCAGTTTAGGGTCATAATTCAGAGACTTGGTCAAAAACAGCAGCTCGGCCTGCACCATGTCATAGTTCGTCCAATACACCTTGCGGTCTTTGATCTCCAGCTCTTTAAAGGAATTCTCCGCAGGGACCGGTTTCAACGCAGCCGGCACAATGTGGCCAGTGTTCAACGTGGCGGTAATCGCCTGCAGCTCGCGCGGGCCATAGTACAGCACGCGGTGCTGGTACGTAGGGATGCTCTTGATGCGGGAGATCAGCTCGGCAGGCTTCACTTTCTTCAGTTCCTGCTCACTCAGAATGTGGGTGAACGGGTTCTTAGGGCCGTACTTGGCGTAGTTCACCATGGCCACGCTGTGGATGGTGTTCTTGTCCAATTTGGCGTCTTTGCGGTCTTTCAGGATGCCGGCCACCATGTCGTTCAGGGCTTTGGGATCGGCTTTAGGATTCTGCAGGAGACTTTCAAACAACTGCAGGCCTTTCTCCAGGTTCGTGTCCAGACCGGTCAAAGACACATACACCTGGTCCTGACCCGAGGAAACGCCAAAGGAGCAGCCGATCTTGAAGAACTCTTTCTGCAGCTCCTCGGCGGTGTATTTGTCGGTGCCCAGGTACTGGAGATAATCCACGGCCAAGCCAAGTTTCAGGTCGTTGTTCGTGCCCATGTCCAGGATGTAGAACAGGTTGAACAAGCCGTTTTCTTTGTTTTTGGTGTAGTATACCGGAATGTTGCTCTTCAGGCTGCCTTCCTGGATGTCTTTCTTGTAATCCACGAACTGCGGCTGCAGGTCAGACACGGTACGGCTGGCCACCTGCTTGTAGAACTCAGACTGGGCCTCGCGGTTAGCAGGAACCGGCGTGATGGTAGGTTTCTCCACTTTTTGGGCGGTAGGATCCTGACCGGTGCGCTTGTAAATCACGGCGTAGTTGTTTCCGTAGTAGCGGTTGGCCACATCCATCACATCCTGCTTCGTGATTTTCTCAAAATCGACTTCCTGCTTCAGGTAATCGGCCCAATCCTGGCGGGCGATGAACGCATCCACGAACGCGGTAGCGCGGGCCGCGTTGCTCTCGTAGGCCTGCATCTTGCTGATCTTGTTCTTGTTCACGATGGCCGGGATGAGCCAATCCTCAAATTGCCCTTTCTTCACCAACTCAATCTGCTGCAGCAACAGGTTCTTCACCTGGTCCAAGGTCTGGCCCTGGCGTGGATTGGCACTCAGGAAGTGCGCGCTGTAATCATTGTAGACCTCGGCAAAAGAGGCGGCGCCCAATGCGGCCTGCTTCTGGTTGATATTCAGGTCAATCAAGCCGGCCTGGCCGTTGCTCAGGATCTGGTTGATCATGCGCAACACCAACGCGTCTTTTGATTTAATACCCGGAAAACGGTACGCCATCAACAGACTCTCGGCCTCCGGTCCCAAGATTTCCTTCACCACGGGTGCGGTAATCGGCTTCTCCTGCGGCGGCGCGTAGGCTGGATCAGCTTTCTGCTGCCATCTCCCGAAGTGCTCATTAATGGTTTTGATGGTCTGGTCAAAGTCCAGGTCGCCGCTCATGGCAATGGCCATGTTGTTGGGCACGTAGTACTTATCAAAATACTTCTTGATCTCGGTGATGGACGGGTTCTTCAGGTGCTCCACCGTCCCAATAGTAGTCTGAGCACCGTACTGGTGCGTGGGGAACAAGGCAGCGAAAGCCGCTTCAAACGCTTTGTTGTTGTCAGAGTCCAGCGAACGGTTTTTCTCTTCGTACACCGCCTCCAGTTCCGTGTGGAACAGACGCGGGATCATCACGCCCAAACGCTCAGACTCCAGCATGGCCCACTTGTCTACCTGGTTGCTGGGAATGTCGCCGTAATAAATGGTCTGCTCTACCCAGGTGCTGGCGTTGGAGTTCTTCATGCCCATGGCCGCCACCAGTTTATCGTACTCGTTAGGCACCGCATACTTCGCGGCCACCCCCGAGATGGAGTCTATCTGGTGGTAGGTTTTCTTGCGCAGCGCCGGGTCTTTCTGGGTGCGGTACTGCTCATACAGCGCCTCAATCTTGGCCAGTTCCTCTTGCTCCTTTTCCCAGTTGATGGTTCCTAAGCGGGTAGAACCTTTGAATGCCATGTGCTCCAGGTAGTGCGCCAAGCCGGTGGCATCGGCGGGATCATTCTTGCTGCCCGCGCGTACCGCGATGTAGGTCTGGATACGGGGCGCATTCTCGTACTTGGTCAGGTACACCGTGAGGCCGTTGTCCAGCTTGTAGATGCGCGCCTTCAGCGGATCATTTGGCACGGTGGTGTAGGTGAACTCTTTCTTGGCTGCCTCCGCAGTTGGCGTCTCGGCGGCCGTGGCGGTGGTTTGGGTTGGCGTACTGGTCTTGCATTGGGAGAACAGCACTGCTCCCATGAGGGAAAAAGCAATAAATCTTTTTTTCACGTCAGGTGGAATTTATCTGATAGATAGTTATCAAATATAAGAAAACCGGGGGATTTTATGGTGAGTTTTATAACGGGTTGATGTTGAGGGTAGGACAGGGGCTTTGCTCTCTAAAAGGTTTTTTTGTGCATGCGTAGTCTGTTTGTGCTGGCGTGGCGCTGCTGTTTGCGTAGGTGCAATAGCTTTATTGTTGCATAGCAGGGCTCCGAGCGCTCATGGCCGCGAGGCCCCGCCTTCCGGCATCGCGCTGCTGTTTTAGCCTTGGCCGGTTGGCCTGCCGCATCCGCGGCACCAGGTCTAAAACAAAGGCGCTCAACCGAAAGGCTGGAAACGGAAATGCGTCAATTAGAATGGTAAGACTTCTCCCTTTTTCATGGTTTAAGTCTGTGACTTGGACCCAACATGACCGGCAGTTTGCAACTGCCGTGAGTATAAGAATGGCTATAGCAAATTCCTCTCTTGGGAGGAGCAAAGAGGAGAGTTTGCACCTGCTGATTTACAGCATGTTTTGCTGAAAACGGGCTCAAAAACAATCGCTATATATGGGAAGCAGGGGAGGCAAGGTTGTTCTCGGCGGGAATGCCTAGTTGGGTGGAAAGGAGGTGGAGGGTTTTCAGGGCGTCCTCGGCGTTGTCGGTGCGGAGTTCGTAGTCTGGTTCTGCAGATTGGGAGTACAGCCCGATGGTGTACCACATGACAGGAGCCGCGGGTTCATGGTCATGATCATGGGTGTGGCCGTGGTCCTTGGCTAATCTGAGGTGGGAGGTGAGTCGCACATGTTGGAACGCGGGTAAAGGCGCCCACTTGCCGGTCTTCAGGCCGAACATGCTCAGGTATTCCCGCACGCGGCGGTGCTGGAGATCGAGCTGGAAACCGTGGAATGTGAATTTGAACAGTACGCCTAGTAGGAGCAGGAGCGTGCCAACGGCCAGCATCTGAACCTTGTCTACATCATCCGTGCGCCACCAGGCACTGCTGCCTAGCACCAGGCCCGCCAGCAACAGCGCATATCCCACATAACTCAGGGCCCCGAAGAAAGAATCTGTTTTACGATCAAAGAGGTGCTGGTTCATGGGAGGGAGTTACGTGTAAACCTGTGAGACGTGCAAAACGGCCCACAGGTTTACCGGAAGGGTGTATTAGAAATCGGTGTCCAAACCCAGCCGGTTTTTCAGGTCCTTGAGGGCAGGGTACATGTCTGCCAGGTAATTGTACTTGTCTTGCGAGGTGTAGAGCTTGCGGGCATTTTCCTGCTGCACCACGTCAATGTGCACCTGCAGGCGGTTATGGCCCAGTCCCTGACGCAGATACAAGAGAAACTCCGGCTTAAAACTGTTGAACTCGGCTACTTGCACTTCGTTTTCCACCTGCAAATGCACCTCGGCTTTCTCAGCGTCAAAGTACCACTCGCGGTTCAGGATGGTGTACTCTAGGGTGCGGTCGGTGTGCTTCACGCGGTCCACGTACAGTTTCCAGAGCTGTTGCAGTTTGTGCTCATTTATGGTGGGTAGGGAGCCGGGCACATAGGCCTCATTCTCCTCTTCCAAGACTTCCACCATCGGCGCTGCCGAGGCTGCTACCTGTTCCTCAATGTTCTTCAGGCTGGGCAGCTTGGAGAGTTTCCGGCTGGCCAGGGGGGAAGCAATGGGCCGGGCCGGGGCTGCCGGCGCCGCTACGGGCATTGGAGGCGCCATGGAAGGCACCGGGGAAGGCGCCTGATCCGGATAGGTGTCAAACACCGGGTCTTCGCCGGCGTCCATGTCTGAGGGAGCGGTGTTGTGGTGCGTTTCAGAGCCGTTTTTCGCAGAAGGGGCTAAAACCGGTGTAGCCGGAGCTGGGGAAGCCGGGGCAATAACTGGAGCGGGCGCCGGAGCAGGAGTTGCCGGAGCACCAACCGGAGCCGAACCGTTCTGCGCTCCTACGACGGAACTTCCATTAGTTTTTTTTTTGACCTCTCCGTTCACAGAGAGGTCTGAGGCAAGCTGCAAGGCGTGCGGCAGGTGAGCCAGTTTCATGAGCAGCAGTTCCACGTGCAACCGCTGGTTCTTAGCCGCTTTGAAGTTCTGGTCGCAGCTTCCTACTAGGTTCAGTCCTGATAACAAGAAACTCAGCGAGGCTTCCTGCGCCTGTTGCGCGTAGCGGGCTTTGATGTTGTCAGAGACCTGCAACAGCTGAACCGTTACCGTGTCTTTGCACACCAAGAGGCTCCTGAAATGCTCGCCAATGCCCAGTACGAAGTTGTGCGAATCAAAGCCGTTTTTCAGGATTTCGTCATAAAGTAGCAAGGCGCCGCTCAGGTTCTGGGTAAGCAGGTATTCCGTCAGGCGGAAGTAATAATCGTAGTCCAGGATGTGCAGGTTCTGCACGGTGGCCTTGTAGGTGAGGTGATGTCCCGAGAAGGTCACCATCTGGTCGAAGATAGACAAGGCATCGCGCAGGGCACCGTCGGCTTTCTGCGAGATCAGGTGCAGGGCATCGTCATCGGCTTTGATTTCCTCTTTTTGGGCAATGCGGCCCAGATGCTGCACCATGTCCTCAATCCGGATGCGGTTGAAGTCAAAGATCTGGCAGCGCGAGAGAATGGTAGGAATGATCTTGTGGCGCTCAGTGGTAGCCAGAATGAAAATGGCGTAGGCTGGCGGCTCCTCCAAGGTCTTCAGAAACGCGTTGAAGGCCGAGTTGGAGAGCATGTGCACCTCATCTATGATATAGATTTTGTACTTGCCCGTCTGCGGCGCATAGCGCACCTGCTCCACCAGGTTTCTAATGTCCTCTACTGAGTTGTTGGACGCGGCATCCAGCTCGTGCACGTTGAACGAACTGTTGTTGTTGAAGCTCTTGCAGGAATCACACACGTTACAGGCCTCTACCTCCGGCGTGATGTTCTGGCAGTTGATGGTCTTGGCTAGAATCCGCGCGCACGTGGTTTTGCCCACGCCCCTCGGGCCGCAGAACAGGAATGCCTGCGCCAGGTGGTTACTGCTGATCGCGTTCTTTAAAGTAGTGGTAATATGATGCTGCCCCACCACGCTATCAAACGTAGTTGGGCGGTATTTCCTAGCAGATACAACAAAATTCTCCATCGCTCTACAAAGTTAAAGGTTTCTAAATCGATTGCGAAACCGAATCTGGGCAGGGTAGGAAGGTTCTTGGTTTAGTGCAAAGGGGATGGTGTCTAAGGGCTGTTTTGGGGTAGCTGAGCTAAGTTGATTGGTATGAAATCTTAATTAGCAAGTTTATTATTACTTTTGAAAAGCATAATACCTCCCAAATGAGAAAGCCAAGATTGTTTATAGGATGTTCAGTTGAAAGTTTAAGTATAGCTGATGCTATAAATGAGAACATGGATCATTCAACTGAGGTAACTATTTGGAGGAATGGCACATTTGCTTTATCAAACAATACAATACTCTGTTGATTTTGCTGTTTTTATATTCTCACCTGATGATCTATTAATGATCAGGGAGGAGCAAAAGAAAGTGGTAAGAGATAATGTGATTTTTGAACTTGGGTTATTTATTGGTACAATAGGAAAGGAAAGATGCTATATCGTCAAGCCAAGGGGTGTAGAATTGCACCTGCCAACAGACCTACTTGGAATGACAACTGCTGATTACGAGCCAAACAGATCGGATAATGATCTAACATCTGCCGTAAATGTAGCTTGTACCAAGATTAAAAGAGAAGTTGAAAGACTTGGGTCCATCAAAAATGCCCAATTATACAAAGTTGATAATCAATTAAATCATACACTAAATAATCACCTGTCAGATATTGATTTTAAAGTCCTTTCCTCACTGATTTCTACTTATACTCAAGCTCCAGTAGGTTGGCCAATTTGGGTTGTAAAGAAAGATATTAAGGAGGTTAATGATAATCAAATTGATTTGTGTGTAATAAAGTTGGAAAGACTAGGATATCTTGAAAAGGAAAATACCGAAGATAATTCTGGGAATGTTTTTTATGCATACAAAATTTCTCAAAGTGGAGTCGAGTATTTGTTGCAAAATGAAAGCAAAATTTCAGCTTTATCATCTATAAATGATGACCTACCAAATGATGATTTGCCATTTTAGGTAGAATGCCTTACCTAAAAGGCCGCTTCACCAGGCTCACCTGGCCCATAGCATCTTTCTCGTATTTGGCCAGGCAGTGGGGCTGGAACTGTGCGTCAAAGTTCTGTTCTCCTGGCGTAACTGCCTGTGGTGCGGGCTGTCCTTCCAGAAAGAAATACACTTTGGTGGTGCCGTATTTGGTATGGGGCATGTAGTCTCCGTACTGCTGCATCTGATCCCAGAGCGTGTCTGTTAGGGTGACGGCATAGATCCGCTGGATGGGACCGGTGTTGTTTTCGTTCCGGTACATGGCTATTTCGGTGAAATCTCCTTTTAAATCCTGCACGCCCGGTTGGGTAAACGCATCTTTGACAAACCAGATGATCAGAACTGCGAATACTGCCATCAGGATATATTTCACTTTCTTTCCAGACATTGTTTTTTCTTGAAGTAAAGCCCAAAATTACGCAGGCTTGCCCAGACCACAAGCGGGACTGCTTTTTCCGAATTGGGGCTATTTTTCTGAAATCGATCTAAAAAGAGGCTGGTAAGCAAGGTAAGGGCATATTGAAGGATTTCTGGATAACATTTTTCAAAGGATTCAGTAAATGCTATACCCACTGTTTCTTTCCCGAAGGCGGCTTTCAGCTACCCGTGAACAGGGCAGCGGGCGAAGCGCTTTCGCAGGCGAACACCTTATGTACCTTTCAGCACCGAAAATATTATGGAATTAGACGATATGGCCCCAGAGGTGGCCCAGGAATTTTACCCGCAAGCGCTCAAGATGCTGCACGAAAGCGGATTGCCTTTCTTGATGGGCGGCGGTTTTGCGCTTCGGCAGTACACTGGCATGCAACGGGCCATGAAAGACATGGACGTGTTCTGCAAGGCCGGCGACTGCCCGCGTTTGCTCAAGATTTTCAACGATGAAGGTTTCAAGACCGAGCTGGTTGATGCCCGCTGGCTGGCCAAAGCCTTCAAAGATGGGAAATACGTGGACTTCATCTTCAACAACCCCGGCAACAACATGCCCGTGAACGATGGCTGGTTCCGGAGAGCCCCGGATGGAACTGAGTTTGGCGTGCCCGTGAAATACATCTCCGCCGAGGACCTGTTCCGGTGCAAGATTTACGTGCAGAACCGCGAGCGTTACGATGGATCAGACCTGAACCACCTCATTCTGCGCTACGGCGAGCACATGGATTGGGAACGTATTTTGCAGACCTTGGAGCAACACTGGCAACTGGTGCTCATGCAATTCCTGTCGTTTCAGTTCGTGTACCCATCAGAAAGGGACATCATTCCGCGTTGGATGTTTGATGAGCTGCTGCTGCGTGCCAAAGAACAGTTTGACATGCCGCCGCCTACTGAGAAAGTATGCCGAGGTCTGCTCATAGACCAGACGCAGTATGCCCCGGCCGTGACTGAGTGGGGCTTCAAAGCCATGACCATCATGACCATTTAAAAAGATACTGGAGGCTAGATTTTAGATGTTTGATCTTCAATAGGAAAGGAGCGCACGAAAGCCTGGATTAAACCAAGCCCCGCTCTTCTCCCGTATTCCATGACTCAAACAAAAGGTCTAACAACTATTGTCTAGCGTCTAAACTCTAAACCCGAATGGAACAACAACCGCAATCCTACGTTACGCCGCAGCCCGTTCAGCCTTTACAGCCCATTGCCCCGCCGTCTCCCGCTGGTGAGTCGGCCATCGGGCCCGAAGAAGTGAAAAAGCCCGTTCGCATTGCCGCCGTGGGCGACATCCACGTACGCGAAACTGACAAAGGCAAGTGGGTTGATTTCTTCAAAGCCGCCTCTGACCAAGCCGATATCCTGCTGCTCTGCGGCGACCTCACCGATCACGGCTACGCCAAGGAAGCCGAAGTTTTAGCCGAGGAAATGCGCGCCTGTACCATTCCGGTAGTCTGCGTGCTGGGCAACCACGACCATGACAAAGACGAGCACGAAGAAATCCGGTCCTGCCTCATGCGTGACAATGTGCACTTCCTGGACGGCGATGCGGTGGTGATCAAGAACGTGGGTTTTGCAGGAGTAAAGGGTTTTGGCGGCGGTTTTGACAAATACATGTTGTCCATGTTCGGGGAGGTGAGCAACAAAGCCTTCGTGCAGGAGGCCGTAGATGAGGCCCTCAAACTGGAAGCCGGCCTCTCCCGCCTGGATACCGAGAATCCGGAGGTAAAGAAAATTGCGGTGTTGCATTATTCGCCCATCAGGGCCACGGTAGAAGGCGAGCCAGAAGCCATCCATCCGTTCCTGGGCTGTTCCCGCCTCGCTGAGCCGCTGGACCGGCAGAACGTGCTAGCCTGTTTCCACGGGCACGCGCACATCGGAACCCTGGAAGGAGAGACCGCCAAAGGCATCAAAGTATTCAACGTAGCCAAACCCATCCTGCAGAAAGCCGGCTTTGCGATGCCTTTTTTCTTGTTTGATGTCTAGAAGGCAGTCCTGAGTTCTGAGTCTAGAGTCCTGAGTCTTTTGGCAAGAACTTGTAGGGGCAATCCCTTGTGGTTGCCCTTTGGTTTTCCGGCGCTGTATAATATTTAGAATCAGAGATCCGCTTTTGACCTGTTTCCATAAAAACAGGTCAAAAGCGGATCTCTGATTTTGGAGCCATTGTGTATTTACAAAGCAGACTTTTGATCTTTCATTTAATATGCTTTTACCTGGTAGGAGAGAATCAATTTAGATTTAGTAATTTTCAAACCCAATAAGAATAATTAAGGCTCGATTCTGCATCCTAAAAGATCTCATGAAAAACTCTAAATTTCCTAACTGGCTAACCCTAATCCTTGCTGCTATCTGCTTTTGCCCACTGCTAGCTTTGACCACACCTTTATCGGAGCAGTCCAGAGTGCAATTAGACCAAACAATGTCTGTAGAGTTTCCCAGTCAACCCTCAGAGCAGGATGCTAACGGAATAAAACTATATGTCTCTAGATCGCAGGAAGCTGTTTACATGGCCTTCTTCATGGATCACACGGTGCAACCTGGACAAGAGCCGATTAAAGATAAATATGCTTTTTATCTCGGTATGATGGATTCTATGATTCGGAATGCAAAGGCTACTCTTACTGATTCCAGCTCTTTTAATTTAGGTACGCATAAGGGCATTGAATTTTCCTATACTACCGTTCAACAAGACGGCGCCAAAGTTAAACGCAGCAATAGGCTTTTATTTATAAATGGACGCGTTTACAATTTAGGGCATACCTCTCTTGCGCAACCAGTAGGGACTTCTGAGGCACCTCTGAGAAAATTCCTTAACTCTATGAAGCTTACTAGCAACTAATTCCTGTCATTTCAATTGCTCCCGTTTCTAGTTCTTGGGCAGCGTACTTCTAAATCAAATTTTCATAAGCCTGTTTTGAGGCCGATTTTCTAAAATCGGCCTCAAAACAGGCTTACTTATTTTTCCTGCCTATTCGGCTGAAAACCGGGAACCGCACTTCTTTGGTGTCGTTTTCTGGCCAAACCTCTTTCACCCTCTCCATCAACCCATTCACCGGGTTTTCCCCGTGCTTCTTGATAAACGTCTGCACGCTGGACCAGGAATTGAGGTAGCCTTCAAAGTCGGGTAAAGACCAGTGGGTGGTAATGGCGCCGGTAAAAGCGGGTTCCTCCCGGAACGGAAATGGAAGGGTGGTGTAGCCTTTGTCAACGTAGCTGCGCTCGAAATCCCAGTAGGGCCCTACTGTCTGTGAGTAGAAATGATGGAAGAGTATATCCACCTCCGGCGAGATGGAAAGCACGCCATAACCCCAGAGAGCCAGAACGCCATTCGGTTTGGCTACCCGGTTCACTTCCTGGTAGAACTTCTCCAAATCAAACCAATGCGCGGCCTGGCCTACGGTGATCAGATCAAAGGAGTTATCCGGGAAAGTGGTGTGCTCCGCCGGAAGCAGGTGGTAAGTGATGCGGTCTGAGGCCGGGGCCTGCGCCAGTTGCTTCTCGCTGATGTCGGTGGCGTGCACGTGGGGGCAGAACTTGGTTAGTTCCACGGCTACCTGTCCGTTGCCGGTGCCGCAGTCCCAGGCCAGTTCAGGGGTGGGAACCAGGGAGCGCAGATGCTGGTACAGGGCATCTGGGTAGGTGGGCCTGAACTTCTTGTACAGGCTGGCTTGGGTAGAGAAATGGTCTTTGGGTGCCATAGCAGTATAGAATTAACCTTTAGAAGGTGTAGCCGTTGGGGTAGAAAAGCCCATGAACCCGCTGGCTACCATGGGTTAGCCTTTTTTCCCCGAAAGCCCTACCTTTGCTTATCTCAATACTTGAATTTAAAACCAATACCCAATATGTCCAACGGATTTTTCAATGTCCCCATTCCGGTAAACGAACCCGTAAAAGGGTATGCGCCGGGCAGCAAAGAAAGAGAAGAACTGCTTCAAGCCTATAAGGAGCTGCGTGAGCAGCAATTAGACATACCCATGTACATCGGGGGCGAGGAAGTACGCACCGGCAACCTGATGCCTGTAACGCCTCCGCACGACCACAAACGCGTGATCGGGAATTACCACTACGGTAACGCAAGCCACGTACAGCAGGCCATTGACGCCGCTCTGGCCGCCCGCGAGCAATGGTCCCAGATGCCGTGGGAAAGCCGCGCCGCTATCTTCCTGAAAGCCGCCGATCTGTTGGCCGGACCTTTCCGGGCGCGCATGAACGCTGCCACCATGTTGGGTCAGTCTAAGAACGCGTTCCAGGCCGAGATTGATGCCGCCTGCGAGATGATTGACTTCTTCCGGTTCAACGTGAAGTACATGACCGATGTCTACAAAATGCAGCCGGAGTCTTTACCGGGCATGTGGAACCGTCTGGAACACCGTCCGCTGGAAGGTTTCGTGTTTGCTTTGACACCGTTCAACTTCACTTCCATCGCCGCTAACCTGTGCGCCGCTCCGGCCATGATGGGGAACGTGGTGGTTTGGAAGCCTGCCAACACCCAGGTGTACTCCGCTAAAGTGATTATGGATCTGTTCAAAGCCGCTGGCTTGCCAGATGGCGTGATCAACCTGGTGTACGTAGACGGTCCTGAGGCCGGAGATGTCATCTTCAAGCACCGTCAGTTCGCGGGTATTCACTTCACCGGCAGCACCGGCGTGTTCAACCACATCTGGAAAACCATTGGGGAGAACATCACCAGATACCGTGGTTATCCGCGCATTGTGGGTGAGACCGGAGGAAAAGACTTTATCGTGGCACATAAATCGGCGCACGCCAAAGAAGTGGCTGTGGCCATTACCCGCGGGGCATTTGAGTACCAGGGACAGAAATGCTCTGCCGCTTCCCGTGCCTACATCCCAAGCAACATCTGGGAAGAGGTGAAGCAGCATGTGGTAGAAGACCTGAAATCCTTGAAAATGGGTGACCCCGAGGATTTCGGTAACTTCATCAACGCCGTGATCGATGAGAAATCCTTTGACAAACTGGCCAAGTACATTGATGCCGCCAAAAACGATGACCAGGTAGAAATCATCGCCGGCGGTAACCATGATAAGAGCAAGGGGTATTTCATTGAGCCAACCCTGATTGTGGCGCAGGACCCGCAGTACGTGACCATGTGCGAAGAGCTTTTCGGACCGGTACTCACGCTGCACGTCTATGATGCCGATAAGTTTGAGGAGATTCTGGAGATTGTAGATACAACCTCTCCTTACGGATTGACGGGTGCTATTTTCTCCAATGACCGTTACGCCGTAGAATTGGCCACGAAGAAACTGAGCCATGCGGCCGGTAACTTCTACATCAACGACAAACCGACTGGTGCCGTGGTTGGGCAGCAGCCGTTCGGGGGTTCCCGTGCCTCGGGTACCAATGACAAAGCCGGTTCCATGCTGAACCTGCTGCGTTGGACCAGTGCCCGTACGATCAAAGAAACGTTTGTGCCGCCGGTAGATTACCGCTACCCGTTCCTGCAAGGCGGAAGTGCTGCCGAAGGTGCTCTCTAAGCGTTTTTGACCTGATTTCCTGAAAACAGCCCTGAAACGGATTTCCGTTTCAGGGCTGTTTTGTTTAAAGAGGGCCTGAACAAGCCTTGGTTTCTTGTTGCGGTGTTACTAAAGGGGAAGCCCTTCTTTGTTGTAAATGGAATTGGGTGGGTTCCTCCCTTTTGTCATCCTGAAAGGATCTTGGGAGCGAACGAAAATAACGTTAGGGCCATGACAATTCTAACTCGCTCACAAGATCTTTCCAAGATGACAAAAGGGAAGACTTTTCAGGATGCCAAATAGACGAGACTTTCAAGGGTAGAGAAGGTGATTTTTCAAGGTGGAAAAAGGGTAGGCTGACCTAGCTCATCCCGGCCGGGCAATGCACCGACGTGAATACCGAGGGCAAATACCTGCTGCTCCAACATGCTTTTGAAGGCCTGGGCTGCATCAGGGGCACCCTGAAAACCGATGTGGTCCTTGAGCGCTCCCGCTAGACCATGCGCCGCATAGGGGCCAGGAAGAAAGGTATTTTGCGTAATCACATGGTTATTTCAGAAGGTCGTGTGCATGATACCGTGATCCTCAGCATCGTTGACCAGTAGTGGTCCGAGGTGAAGAACAGCCTGCAGGGATTGCTGCAACGCCAGGGCTGAAACTAATCTTGTGGCTTTTTTCTGCGTATGAAGGAGAAATCCTAAAGCGCCATGAACCAGATAACCCCGCCCGTTACCCCCGTTGATGAACGCCTGAAGTGGGTAGAGTCTATCTCCCGTTTACTGGATAATCAATTCAAGATGCCCGGCACCAACTTCCGGTTCGGGTTGGACCCTATCATGGGTTTGTTGCCGGTGGTAGGCGATCTTTCCTCCTTCGCAATGTCGGGGGTGCTGGTCATGACCATGGCCAAACATGGGGCTAGTCGGGCGTTGGTGGTCAGGATGCTTTTTAATATTTTCCTGGATGCGGTGATCGGTAGTATCCCCATCGTGGGCTGGATCTTTGACTTCGGGTACAAAGCCAACCAGAAGAACGTAAACCTGCTGCGCCGCCATTACCAGGAAGGCAAGTACCAGGGCAAAGGAACAGGGTTCATCATCGGCGTGCTGATTGCTTTTCTGATTCTGTTCGGGCTCTTGCTCTATGGCCTCTGGAAAGTGGCGGAGTACCTGTGGCTTTGGGCCTCCTCGGCGTGGTAACCTTTTAGAATAACGGTAAAATTATAGAAGGCCCGTTTCAGGTCTGTTTTTAGGAAAACAGACCTGAAACGGGCCTTACTGTTTAAGGAAAGAATGGGCTTTGCCGTCGCTGGCGCGAGTGTCCCGCTCGTGTCCGCATGTATTCCTGAGAATATTCGATTTAATACACATTCCTGTCATCTTGGAAAGATCTTGTGGGCGGACTAGAACAGCGGTGGAGAAACGCCATTGCCGTTTGCTCACAAGATCCTTTCAGGATGACAAAATAGGGGAGGAGAGTTCCTTTAAAGTTATCTGCCATGCGTGCGGACACGAGCGAGACACTAGTGCCAGCGATTTCTGGAGTCCAAAGATCATATTGGGGAAATCTAATTATGCTCTAGCGCGAGGTAACGATGGCGTACCAGAAGACAGGCGCCTATCACCCCGGCCTGTTCGCCCAGTTTGGAGACCTTCAGTTGTGTGTCATTGTTCACCAGGCTTAGAGAATAACGTTTGATGGCGCTCTTGATGGGCAGCAGAATGTAATCCTCGGTAGAAGCCAGGCTTCCGCCCAGGACCACCAGTTCGGGGTTGAAGATGTTGATGAGCAGGGCAATGCTGCGGCCTATCTTATCGCCTATTTTGGCAATCAGCTCAATAGCCAGCACATCATCTTTTTGGGCGGCGTTGATGATGTCCTCCAGCGTGAGCTCATCGGGGTGGATGTTGCTCTGGGAAACGATGGTAGAGGCGCCCGCCTGCATGCTTTCCTTGAACATCTCAATCAAGGCCCAACCCGAAGCCTCGGTCTCCAGGCAGCCTTTTTTGCCGCACTTGCACATCTTCTCGTTCTGGTACAGCGGAATGTGGCCAAACTCGCCGGAGTACCCAGACTTGCCGTAGAACAGCTGGTTGTTCAGGATCATGCCCATGCCAATTCCGTAGTCCAGGTTCAGGAACAGCACGTCTTTCTCGCCTTCTACCACGCCAGAGCAAAACTCACCGTAGGCCATGGCCCGAGAATCGTTCTCCAGAAATACCTTGATGCCAATCTCCTCCTCAATGACCTTACTCAGCGGCGCGTCATGGAAATCGAAGAGGTTGTAATTGTAGCCTTTGGAGTAGTTGATGCGCCCCGAGAGGTTAATGCCGATGCCCAGGATTTTCTCTTTGGGAATGGGCAGCTCAGTGATGAAGTTGTTGATGATATGGCAAAGCTCATCCAGCGAAGCCTTGTCATTGGACAACAGGTAAGGATAGCTCTGGAATTCACTGATCAGATTCTTCTGGAAATCGGTGAGGCCGATGTTGATGTGGTGCGTTTTCACGTCAATTCCCAGAAAGAAGGCCGATTCCGGAGCCAACCCGTAAACGTTGGGCTTGCGGCCGCCAGTAGAGTCTACCTTGCCGTGGTCCTGCACCAATCCCTCCTGAATAAGGTCATTCAGCAGGCTGGTGATCTTAGGAATGCTCAGGTTCAGTTCCTTGCCCAGTTCGGCAATGGTGGCGTTGCCCGTATTGGCAAAATAGGAGATAACTTTCTTCTTGAGGTTGACATTCTTGAAGGCCACCCCAGTTGGGAAATCATGGTTCATTTCCTCAAAGAAAGTACTGTTCATCTTGGGTGGCGTAAGGGTTAGACGGGAGGTAGTATCCTCAGATTATTCGGCTTGCAGTACAAATTTACTTATTTCCGAAGAAGGTGGCGCTAACTTTACATAATTCTTCAATATACGAATCTAATCTGTTAAATTTCAAGTACATACACCTAAAAAATAGCTTTATTTATGCAAAAATGACAGTTTTTTAGGTTTATCCCTCCTTATTCGGCTGGGTAGAAACCCAAGGAGCCCACTTTGACTGCAAACCAGATTGCGTACCTTCCCGGTATGATACCCCTTGCCATTTTCAACTGGAGCGGTGGCAAAGATTCTGCCCTCGCTTTACACAGAATTCAGCAACAGCAAAGCTTTGGCCTTCATGCCCTTTTCACCACGTTAAGCCAGGCCCACCAGCGGGTGACCATGCACGGCGTACGCGAAGAACTGATGCAGGCTCAGGCTCAAGCGTTAGGATTGCCCTGGCGGCCTCTCTACTTGCCCGAAGGGGCCAGCATGCCGGTGTACAACCAAGCCATGGCCCAAGTCTGGACCGGGTTTAAGAAGGCCGGAGTAACGCACGGCGTCTTCGGGGATATCTATCTGGAGGATCTTCGGAAGTACCGCGAAGAACAGTTGGCCACAGTGGAGATTCAGGCCGAGTTCCCTTTGTGGGACGAAGACCCGGCCGCGTTGCTAAAGGAGTTCTGGCACGCCGGGTTCAAAGCCAAGATAGTCTGCGTCAACGGCAAGCACCTGGATGCCTCCTTTGCGGGCCGTGAGTTGGACGAGGCTTTCATCAACGACCTGCCCGCTCACGTAGATCCCTGCGGCGAAAACGGCGAGTACCATTCCTTTGTCTATGACGGACCCAACTTCAAACAGACGGTACCGGTGCAAACAGGTGAGGTGTTGTTCAGAAGTTATGCGCCGGTTACCCAAGATTCAGACGATGACTGCTTTGCCGCTACTTCGGTTTCGTATGATACCGGCTTCTGGTTCTGTGACCTGCTGCCTGCGTAATAGTAGGCTGTCGTTTGTAGCCTGATTTCTTTGAAACAGGCCTGAAACGCTTCCTTTCTGCGACCTCAAACAGAGCTCTTGGCTATTTTCAAGCCCTTTTTCTGAAATCGGCTTGAAAATGCGTAGCTTCCTTCCCTAATGCTGCTCCTCTATGTTGTACTTTCTGCTTAAGACTCTCTTCCAGATTGCCTTGCGCGTGTTCTTCCGGCGGTTTACGGTGAATAACAAGCACCTGCTGTTCTCCGAAGGTCCGTTGATTGTGGTGTCTAATCACCCCAACACGCTCATGGATCCCGTGGTGACGGCTTCGCTCATGAAGCAGAATGTCTACTTCCTGGCGAAAAGCAGCTTTTTCAAACCCGGTATTCAGGGCTGGCTTTTCCACCGTCTGTTCATGATTCCGGTGTACCGCCGCGAAGACGTGGGTGAGGGAGGAACCGCTCAGAACGATGCCACGTTTTCCAAATGCTATGAGTTTCTGGGCAAGGGTGGCACCCTTATGGTTTTCCCCGAAGGAAACAGTTTCATGCAGCGCCGCCTCCGTCCGCTCAAAACCGGTACTGCCCGCATCAGCCTGGGTGCCGAGGCGCAGCATAATTTCAACTTGGGGCTGCGCATTGTGCCGGTAGGCGTGAATTACTCAGACCCGTCCCGCTTCCGGAGCGATGTGTTTGTGAACGTAGGCGAGCCCATCTACGTCAAAGACTTTCAGGCGGCGTACGCCGAAGATCCCTTCAAAGCTGCCCACGCCCTCACTGACCATCTAAAGGAGCGGCTGGAGGACCTGGTCATCCACACCGAAACCGATGAGGAAGACGCCCTGGCCCGTCAGGTAGAAGCGGTGTATCAAAGCAAACTGGTGAAAGAACTGGACCTATCAGAGTCAGAATCGGAGGAGCGGTTCCTGATTACCAAAGGCATCCTGCAAAGCATTAAATACTTTGAGGCCCGCCAGCCAGAACGTATGCACTATCTGCGTACCGAGCTGCAGGACTATCTTCAGCACCTGGAAAGTGTAGGCCTGGTGCCCGATGCGTTCAAACGAATCCCCAACCGCCGCGAAGTAGCTTGGGGTACGGTGAAAACCATTTTCTACCTGGTGTTGGGCTTTCCCTTCTACTTGTTTGGGGTCATTCACAACTACCTGCCGTACCTGTTGCCAGCTAAAATTGCGCGCAGCCTGACCAAAGACATTGAGTTTTACGCGCCCATGATGATGACCATTGGCATGTTCACGTTCCCCATCTTCTATACGCTGATTGGGTGGGCGGTGCATACCTGGTTGGGTATATCAGGTTGGGCCTTGGTGGGGTATCTGGTGGCCCTGCCCATCACCGGATTTTTTGTGTTGCACTACTGGCACCGCATCCAGGAAGCCCGCCGCAACTGGATTTTCTTTTCCCTTTTCTCCAAACGCTCCACGGTGCTGCACAGTCTCCTGGAACAGCGGAACCGTTTGATGGCCGCCCTGGAGCAAGCCCGCGAAGAGTTTTTAGCCTCTTTCCCAGAAAACACGGCCGAAACGAAACAGGCGTAATTCAAAGATCAACCTTTCCTAAAGCCTTTTCCTGAACACTACAATTCAGCAAGTGTAGTGTTCAGGAAAAGGCTTCTTTCTATTGCTCAAGCCGAAAGCTGCATGAACAATCCATCCAGAGGTCCTGTTGCGTAAATAGGAAAAGGGCAGGAGGTTCTGCTTTTATCTTGATTTTAGAAAAATGCATCCATTCTCCAGAATACTAGTTTTCGTGACCAGCCTATTTTTCCTGGCGGCGTGTTCTTCCTCTGATACCGAAGAGCCAGAAGTTACCCCTTCACCCAAGATCCCTGACACGCCCAGTGCCTCCGGTTCTTACCTGGCTTTAGGCGATTCCTACACCATTGGGCAAGGGGTTGCGGCTACAGAGCGGTGGCCGGTGCATTTGGCTAACTTTTTATCCGGGGAAGGAGTGAAGGTAGGAGCGCCGCGCGTCATTGCCCAAACCGGTTGGACCACCGCCGATCTCCTGCAACGGGTAAAAACCGAGAAGTTTGACGGAGGCTACGGCTTGGTGTCGCTCATGATAGGGGTGAACAACCAGTACCAGGGGCGTGGTCTGGAGGAATTCAGAACACAGTTCAAGGAATTGCTGACCTTTAGCACCGCTATTGCCATGAAAGACCCGAAGAATGTGTTGGTGTTGACCATACCAGACTGGGGTGCTACGCCGTTTGGTTCAAGCAGGGACCAGGCATATATCAGTGCTCAGATACAGAAGTTCAATGAGGTCATAAAGGCCGAGGCAGCGGCAGCCGGCATCACGGTAATTGACGTGTATGAGGTCTCTTTGTTGGTGAAGGAGACACCTGCTTACCTGGCCTCAGATGGGTTGCACTATAGCGGCTTAATGCACCAGCGATGGGCCCAAATGGCGCTACCAGAGGCGAAGAAGAAGTTGCTGGACTAGATTTTTCAGAGGTGCCTCAAAATTGGAACGGTATATGTAATGGAACTTTCACCGCAGGAGCGGGCTTCTTTTAACTCCTTTAACTATCCCGTATGGAAATGAAATTGAACGCAGTTGGTGCCTTGTTAGTGGCGGGGATGTTAGCTTTTGCTGGTGCCCCCACGCAAGCACAGAATAAACCTAACACATTGCCGAAAGGTACGTTGGCCATGTCCGCTCCCGTAAAGGAAGCTCCCGTCCGCCGCGAAACTTTATCAGGCATTGACCTTTTCCCGCAAGACAAAAAAGGTGAAGTGTTCCTGCTATCCTTCCAGCAAGACATGCCCGAGGCCGGCGTTCTGGAACTAAAGAACTACGCCGGGAAAGTGCTCTATACCCAACCTATTCCGGCCGGTGACCAAACCTTGGCGGCGCCCATCAATATTGGTAAGTTAGGCACCGGTACCTATCTGGTAGAAGTAAAAACGTCTAATACCGTGTATTGGAAAAAGATGCGCGTTCGGCGTAGATAAATATTATTCAATATAAACGGAAAGGCCTGCAGATGATCCATCACCGCAGGCCTTTCCGTTTAGGAGGCGTTTTTCCGTTACCAGGAGAATTTCACCACAACCAGTTCAGAAAAGCCATCGTCATTGTCGGCCACGCAGACGGCGGTGAGGTCGCTGCGGTCCTGGCCTGAGATGCAGATAGACTCAATCTTGCTTTTGTAGGGAGTACCGTCTTGCTCAGTGATGGTCACAGCCACCTGTGGTTTGGCGGGTCCGGGGGTGTTATGCGGATGTGCCTGTAGCAAGCCCACCAGGCTGCCGTAGATTTCTCCATCCAGCACGGCGTTGGGGGTTTCTTCGGCCGAGGCAGTGAAGAGCATCCGGCCACCCAAGGCGGTCGTCATCCCAGAGAATCCGGTTTTAATCTGTGCTATATCGGGCAGAGTCCAGCTTTTGATGCCACTTGGTTTAGGGGCGGCGCCTTTTCCTTGTAAGAAAGGCACCATGGATTCCAGGGTATACGTGATGAGTACGTTTTGCCCGCCGGGCGCGTACCGCTGCAGGAAATAAACATATTCTTCATCGGCTGCTAGGCCTTCAATGTTAAGGGCCGCCTGCCCCGTGATGGCTTTGTTGGCGCGCAGTTGGTTGTAAAGAGGAGTCAGGTTAATGGTGATGGGTTTGTCTGGGCCGTTTCGGGTGAGGGGAATCAGAAAACCGGTGTTGCGGGGTTCGGTGGCCCCAGAGCCTATGATGAACAGGTAGGGCTGACCACCTTCCATGGTAAGTTGGGTAATGGCTTCCAAATCGGGCTTCACAGGCTTAGGAATACGACCTTCCACCATAGAACTGGCCTCGAACAGCGGTGTTTTCTTTGTTACCTTGAAGTTCTTGTCTAGGGTAAAAAGATAAGGCGAATCATCCCCGATGACGTAGTACTGATCGCCCACGCGCTCTATGCCAGAAGCCGAAGGAATTCCCTCCAAGACCAGTTTCTTTCTGATGATTGCCGTGGGAGTGGTGGTGGACTCTGCGTCTGACTGGCAACTGACTGAAAAAATAGACATAACAAGGCAGGTGCAATAAGGTAAGAGCCGTACTAGAATTTTCATGGGGGATGTATAATCTAAGTCAGCTTTTTAAGTAAGGTTGGCTGGCAGATGTATCTTCTATTGTAATTGGATTTTGTTTTAAGGCTGATTTCGGGAAACCGGGGCAAAAACAGCATCAGACCAAAGCCAATTCTTCCAGCACTTGGCGCGCGCGCAGACAACTGGCTTCTTTGTCCTTGATTTCCAACATGATGTCTACGTCTAATCCGTTTAAATGGGTGAGAAACTCTCTAAACAAATCCGTTTCAATGCTGGTGATGTGCTTTCCTTTGCGGTCACCGGGGCTTTGGGAACTGTAGTCCATCATGAGCACGCCGTCCTTTTCTGGGTGCCACGTACCCGATGCCAGTTGCAACGCCTCTTCCATAGGCTCGCCGTTGTTCAGGCACTCGTGGTGGAAATTGTCAAACAAGATGGGAATTCCCGTCTCGGTGTTCAGTTCCAGGCAGTCTCTGAGGCTGTACAACCGGTCATCGTTCTCCACCACCAGGCGGGCTTTCACGTTCTCGGGTAAGGTCTGGTACGTCTGGATAAAGCGCTTTAGGGCACTGGGTTTGTCGCCGTACACGCCACCCGCATGAATCTGCAGTTTAGCGGTAGAGTCCAGCCCCATCAAGTCCATGACCGTGGCCTGGTACACCAGCTCCGCGATGCTGTTGCGCACAATGCGGGCATCGGGTGAATTGAGTACCACAAACTGATCTGGGTGCATAGAGATGCGCATGTTGTGTTTCTTGATGAAATCGCCCAAGCGCCGGAACGTCATCTGGAAATGCTGCTGCCAGTTATAGGTATTGATTTCATGCGAGGCGAACGGCACCAGTTCAGAGCTCATCCGGAAGAACAGGAACCCATGCTCCAGGTTGTACTCCAGTATGCGCCGCAGACAGCCCAGGTTCTTCTCCACCGTCTGCACCAGCCGCTCCTCGTTGTAAGATGCCAACCTGAACGTGGTAGCAGAGGTGCAGTCCAACGATTCATTCACGCAAGGATATCCGATTTTCATACAAGACAATTTGATTCTACTGGTAACCACCACACACAGCGGTTGTTTCAATCCTTTCTAAACGGACTGGCGAAAGATGTGTTCAGAAGATTATGCTCGGGAAAGGATGCAAGTAGAAAAAGAGGCAAGCCACTCCCTTGAAGCGTTACCTATTTTAGGCCTGTTTTCTGGAGAACCGGTTAAAACCGTAAGCCAACTGTTGAAGGGTGAATCCAGATTCTTAGTTTGGATGGGTAGCAAAAAAGCCTATTTTTGCGTACAGTTTTAACGAGAGCGTACATCTTTCACATAATCCACTACACATGAGTGTTTTAGTAAATAAAGATTCCAAAGTGATTGTGCAGGGCTTCACCGGCTCAGAAGGTTCCTTCCACGCACAGCAAATGATTGAATATGGCACCAACGTAGTAGGTGGTGTAACCCCAGGCAAAGGTGGTTCTACCCACTTAGACCGTCCGGTGTTCAATACCGTAGCCGAGGCCGTACAGAAAGCCGGTGCTAACGTGTCTATCATTTTCGTGCCACCAGCGTTTGCCGCTGATGCCATCATGGAAGCCGCCGATGCCGGTATTGAAGTGATTGTAGCCATTACCGAAGGAATTCCGGTGAAAGACATGGTTGCCGCTAAAAACTACATCAAAAACAAAGCAGTTACCTTGATAGGACCAAACTGCCCGGGCGTAATCACTCCAGGTGAGGCGAAAGTGGGTATCATGCCAGGTTTCGTGTTCAAGCCAGGTAGAATCGGGATCGTTTCAAAGTCTGGTACTTTGACCTATGAGGCCGCCGATCAGATTGTGAAAGCTGGTTTGGGTATCTCTACTGCCATTGGTATCGGGGGTGACCCTATCATCGGAACTCCTACTAAAAACGCAGTGGAGTTGTTGATGGAAGACCCGGAGACGGATGCGATTGTGATGATTGGTGAGATTGGCGGTAACTACGAAGCCGTTGCTGCGGAGTACATCCGTGCTACTGGTAACAAGAAGCCAGTAGTTGGTTTCATCGCGGGTCAGACTGCTCCTGCTGGTCGTAGAATGGGTCACGCAGGTGCCATCATCGGTGGTGCTGATGATACGGCTGCTGCTAAAATGCGCATCATGCGTGAGAACGGCATCCACGTAGTGGACTCTCCGGCCGAGATTGGCGAGACAATGGTAAGAGTATTACAAGGCGAGACTACCAACGCGTAATCTCTGCTTTTAGCATAAAGAAAGGCTGCTCTGTTAAGGGCAGCCTTTCTTGTTTTAGACCTGTTTTGGTGAAACCAGCCTTGAAACAACTTTTACTTAATTTTTACCACCCGCACAGGATGCCGCTCTTTCAGACCATCAGGCACGTGCGTTACAATCTCATCCCTTAGGGCTTCAATCAGCTTCTTCTTCAGGAAACTGCGGTGCACCACCAAACTTACTTCGCGCAAGGGCTGCGGCTCCGCAAATGGCCGGATCATGGCTTTTTTCTCGTCTGACATGTCCTGCACGGAGAGCTCCGGGAGGAGGGTCATGCCGCTTTGGGTTTCCACAATACGTTTAAGGGTTTCCAGGGAGCCGCTCTCATAGTCCAGGTGCACGTTGCGAATGCCTTTGGCGCGGTTACAGAGCTGGAGCACTTGGCTCCGGAAGCAATGACCGTCGTTCAAAAGCCACAAATCAGCGGGCTCAATGGCCTCGGCGGTGATAGTTTCGTTTTTGGCAAGCGGGTGCGATGGGTGCAGGTAGCCCACAAATGCTTCATAAAAAAGCGGTACCTCCACAATGGTTTTATCGTGCAGGGGCGTCACCAGCAAGCCAACGTCCAGCAGTTCCAGACGTAGATTCTCCACAATGCTGCTGGTCACCAATTCCTGAATGGTTACGTGTACTTTGGGGTACTTTTGGATAAATGAGGTGATAAACAGTGGCACCAGGTAAGGGGCAAGGGTAGGGATGACGCCAATCCGCAGTTCGCCCGTGATGCCATCGCGCTGCACCTTCACCAGTTCCTCAATCTTTTTGAACTCGGCCACGGCCACTCTGGCCTGGGCAATTACCTCTTTCCCTAACTCTGTGGGGCGTACGGGCACCCGACTCCGGTCAAATACCTGTACGCCCAGTTCTTCCTCCAATTTCTGAATCTGCATGCTCAGCGTGGGCTGCGTCACAAAACATTTCTCGGCGGCTGTGGCGAAGTGGCGGTAAGTGTCCACAGAAAGCAGGTATTCCAGTTGGGTAAGGGTCATCTTAAGATTGAGTGAATGAGTGATGGTCTGAATGCCCGAATCAAGCCTTCGGGTGAATTTTTGGTGTTTATTCCAGATGGCTTTTTGGGCCTGTTTTCTAAAAAGGAGACCTAAAAGGCAGTTTCTGAAGCTGAGGCAAAGGTAATAGATAATGGCTATGATAGTATAAGTACTATCAATTTGTTCTATATAATCGTTTCGGGCACCTTTGTCGTATGGGTAGGCAACACAAGAACATTTTCTAACCTATCACATTACTATGGAATCACACAACGAATTAGGACTGGAACGCAGAGACACTAAAGACTTAGCCGTTAAACTGAATGAATTGCTGGCTAATTACCACGTGTACTATCAAAACTTGCGCGCCTTCCATTGGAATATCAAAGGCGGAAACTTCTTCGCGCTACACGCCAAATTTGAGGAACTGTACACCGAGGCCTTTGAAACCATTGATGAAATAGCCGAGCGTATTCTGACCCTGCGCCACGTGCCCATGCACAGCTTCTCTGATTTCCTGGCCACGTCCAGAGTGCAGGAGAGAAAAGGCCTCACCACCGATGTAGACACTGTGGCCGCCACTGTGGAGAACATCGGGCAGATTATCCACCTGGAGCGTGAGGTGCTGGCCTTGGCCGCCGAACTGGACGACGAAGGTACCCAAGGGCTGATCAGTGATAACCTGAATACCCTGGAGAAAAACCTTTGGATGCTGAACGCCTTCCAAGGTTCTTAATCCGCCGTTCTTAAAACACTACTAACACCCTTTATTTTCTTTTAACCTTTACATATACCATGTCACAAAACCGAGTACTATCTGTTGGGGCAGAATTCCCTGCCTTTTCCAAAAAAGCTGTTGTTTCTTTAGAGAGAGACCAAGAGTTTAGAACCATCACCGAGCAAGAGCACCGCCAAAACGACCAGTGGTTGGTGATGTTCTGGTGGCCGAAAGACTTCACCTTCGTGTGCCCCACTGAGATTGCTGAGTTCAACAAGAACTATGACGAGTTCCGCGACCGCGACTGCCAACTGATTGGCGCCTCCACTGATTCTGAGTTCGTGCATGCTGCCTGGCGCCGCGACCACGATGACCTGCGTGGCCTTCGTTTCCCGATGCTGGCGGATACCTCCAAGTCTCTAGCCGAAGAATTGGGCATCTTAGACACCGAAGAGAAAGTAGCCTACCGCGTTACCTTCATTGTAGATCCGCAAGGTATCATCCAGTGGGTGAGCGTAAACGGATTAAGCGTGGGCCGTAACGTAGCCGAGGTGCTGCGTGTGCTGGACGCCCTGCAAACCGATGAACTTTGCCCTTGCAACTGGAAGAAAGGCGAAGCCACTTTATCCGTTTAATTGTTTTTTATACAGGAAGGCTGCGGAGGACCGGAAGGTAACCTCTGTCACTTACCGGTCCCCAACGCTTCTGTTTCCTGCTCACTTTCCGGAAAACGAGCCCAATTCCCTTTTCAGAGATGCCGCCCGTCCATCCTCTCTATATCAAATTGACCATGCTTTCTGTCATCCAAGAAACCCAACAAGATTTCCTGAAAGACCTGGGTCTTTCCGGCCAAGATTTCGCGCGCCTGGACCAACTGGTGCAAGGCGACTCTAAATACCTGAAGGACCTGCGCATTAACCTGAAAACCGCTCTGCAGTCTGAAAACGTAACTTCTAAGGAAGCCTACCTGATTGCCTTGTCAGCCGCGGTGAACGAAGAGAACAATACCCTTACGGAGTCTTTCCGGACGTTGGCTGCCTCTCACGGAGCTACTGACGCTGAGTTGGCCGAGGCCGTGGCCGTGACGTCGCTGTTAAGCACTAACAACATTCTGTACCGGTTCAAGCACTTCATGCACACTGATTTCTATGAATCAGCGCCCGCGAAAGTGAAGATGAACATCATGATGAACCCTGTGACCGGCAAAGAATTCTTTGAACTGGTGAGTCTGGCTATCTCGGCAATCAATGGCTGTGAGCGCTGCGTGACCTCGCATGAGGAAAGCGTACGCAAGCTGGGCGCTTCTGAGCAGCGTATTTTTGATGCCGTGCGTATTGCCGCCGTAGTGGTGGGCGTGAGCAAGGTCATCCGTTAGGATTCTTATCTTTTTGCCCATGTCATTGGCATTAAACCAGGTAACCGTTTCTGTGCATCAAATGCCGGAGGCGGTTGCTTTTTATAAAAACCTGGGCTTGCACCTGATTGTGCAAAGCCCGCATTACGCCCGTTTCGTGTGCCCCGATGGACTTTCCACGTTCTCAGCCCACCTCCACCAAGACGGTACGTTTCAACCTTCTACTACTACTGTGTACTTTGAGTGTGCTCAGGTAGACCAGCAAGTGCTTTCCATGAAAGACAAGGGCTATGTGTTTGAGCAGGACCTCAAAGACCAACCCTGGGCTTGGCGCGAAGCGTATTTGCGTGATCCTTCGGGTAACCTCATTTGCCTGTACTATGCGGGTCAGAGCCGCGTGAACCCCGAGTGGCGGTTACCAGAAAGCAAGCACAAGCATTTGCTGACGCCCGTTCACCTCACGACTTGGTTAGACGCCATGCAAACCGCTCTAAATGAGAATGACCTGCTGGCTTTGTAGCAGTTATTTTCGCCGGAAGTCAGGATGCTGGAATCGCCTTTTGCCGCGCCTATCTTCGGACCGGCCAAGATCAAACAGCATTACGATACGTTCCTGGGCATATACGCCAGCTTATCTTATCAGCTGATTGGTGTGCAGGGAGAAGTTGGGTATGCCCAGTTGGAAGGCACCTGGGGCTCCGTAGACAACGTGGTCTACAGCGCGATGCAGGCCCTTCGGTTCAACGCTGCCGGACTCTGCACCGAGATTATCGTTTGGGGTGGCCCTACCATTTCCAGAGCGGTCATGATGAAGAACATTTCGAAGGCATTTTCTGGAAATCAGGCCTAAAAAGGGAAGGGTTCTTTTTCCTGTTCAGGGTTTAATGAAACACCCGTAGAGACCAAGCATCGCCTTGTCTCCACGGTATCTGATTAACGTAATCTGATTCACGGTATTGGTAAATGCAACCTCCGCTGGCGCGAGCGTCCCGCTCGTGTCCGCAAGCATAGCTGAACTTTGTCTTGCTGATGTGCAACAGAGGATTTGGAATACGTGTGGACACGAGCTACAAGCTCGCGCCAGCATAAATGTTTAATGCTGTAGGGGCAATCCCTTGTGGTTGCCCTAACGGTGATAGCAGCAAAGGGCAACCACAAGGGATTGCCTCTACATCTCAATATAAAATAAAAGGCCCTCCGCTTGGTAGCAGAGGGCCTTTTTATCTGTTTTTCAGAAATCGGCCCTAAAAGGCAAATCACTGATGACTTCTAACTAATCACTATTTCGCGTAGGACACAGAGCGCATTTCGCGGATAACGGTGATCTTGATCTGACCTGGGTATTGCATCTCTTTCTCAATCTTCTGGGAGATGTCAAAAGACAGCTGCTGGGCGCGTTCATCGGTCACGTTGTCGGCGTCTACCATGACGCGGAGCTCGCGGCCGGCCTGGATGGCATAGCACTGGTTCACACCGTCAAAAGAGTGGGCGGTTTCTTCCAGTTCTTTCAGACGTTTGATGTACGACTCCATAATCTCGCGGCGGGCACCAGGGCGGGAGCCGGAGATGGCATCACAAGACTGAATGATAGGCGAAATCATGGCCGTCATCTCAATCTCATCGTGGTGAGCGCCGATGGCGTTGCACACGTCTGGGTGCTCTTTGTACTGCTGGGCCAGTTGCATACCAATGATAGCGTGCGGCAGTTCTGGTTCCTCGGTGGTTACTTTCCCGATGTCGTGTAACAGACCGGCACGTTTGGCGTGCTTCACGTTTAGACCCAGCTCAGCGGCCATGGTGGCGCAAAGGTTGGCTACTTCTCTGGAGTGTTGGAGCAGGTTCTGGCCGTAAGAAGACCGGAAACGCATGCGGCCTACCATCTTGATCAGCTCAGGGTGCAGACCGTGGATACCTAAGTCAATTGCGGTACGCTCACCGATCTCCACAATCTCCTCTTCAATGCTTTTCTTCGTCTTAGACACCACTTCCTCAATACGGGCCGGGTGGATACGACCATCGGCTACGAGGCGGTGCAGGGAAAGACGGGCAATCTCGCGTCTTACCGGATCGAAACCGGAGATGATGATAGCTTCCGGGGTATCGTCCACGATGATCTCCACGCCAGTGGCGGCTTCCAGGGCACGGATGTTACGGCCTTCACGACCGATGATCTTGCCTTTGATATCGTCTGACTCAATGTTGAAGATGGACACGCAGTTCTCAATGGCGTGCTCAGCGGCGGTGCGCTGGATGGTTTCAATTACTACCTTTTTGGCTTCTTTGGTAGCGGTGAGCTTAGCCTCGGCCACAATGTCTTTGATGTAGGAAGAGGCGCGGGTAGAGGCCTCGGACTTGAGGTTTTCCACCAGTTGCTCACGGGCTTCCTCGGCGCTCAGGTTAGCGATGCGCTCCAGACGGCTAAGGATTTCGTGGTGGTCTTGCTCTACTTTGCTGAGTTTGTCGCGGTACTGGGCCTCCAGGTCTTCTTTGCGCTTGTTGAAGCCGTCCAGTTGCTGGTTCAGTTTGTCTTTGAGAACATCGGTTTCCTGCTCTTTTTTCTTCAGGTCTTCCTGCTGCTTGGTAATGAACTGCTCGCGCTGCTTTACCTTGTTCTCGTTCTGAATGATGATGTTTTTCTTGCGGTTGGCCTCTTCCTCGTACTCGGCTTTCAGCTTCAGGAAATGCTCCTTGGCTTCCAGCATCTTGTCTTTCTTCTGGGTCTCGGCTTTTACCTCCGCCTCGCGGATGATGAGTTTGGCCCGCTCAGTGGCCTGTTCTTCCTGCTCCTTGAAGAGCTTCAGGAGCAGCACGCGGCCGGCATAGAAGCCTATGCTGGCGCCTATTACGGCTGCTAAAATGATATAAATAGTCATGGCTATAACTTTAAGGGTTTAAAGTATAGCAATGACACCAAACAAATCAGATGCGGAGCGGACGGTTGATTATCCGAGCTGCAGAGAAGAGAGCAGTTGGTTTAAAGAAGAGAGTTTTTCCTCCAACGAAAGTTGGGTTTCTACGGCGGCGTCTTCCGTTTTTATCTTGTCGGCGGCGGTTTCCAATGCAATCATGGCCAGCAGATCCTGCTTGTCATGAATCCCGAACTCTTCCCGAAACATTCTCAGGCGCTCATTCAGGTATTTTCCGGCCTGCCGCAGCCTTTCTTCCTCGTCCTCGTTTACCCGCATTGGATATTCGCGGTCGGCTATCTTGATGCGTATAGATAACTCACTCATGCCCAAATGCTGTTAAGTGCTGCCGTGGCGCGTTTGTTGGTTTGAAGGTTGCCCTGCGATGTCATAAAAAAGTAAAAATTCCGCATGTCAAGCCTAAGGTTCTAAATTGGTATAAGGGCGTGCAGGCACGCATTAAAAGAGAACAATCAACAACCGCAACCAGACAACCCGTTCTTCTATTCTCTTAAATAAGCGATGCACTTGTCAATTTCGCGCAAGTACTCGTTTATTTTTAGCTTCAACTCCGTTGAATTGGTAGTGTCTACTGCTATGGTTTGTACAATTTTACTAATATTATCTTGATTCTGAAAATTTTTTATCTCAGCATCTTTCTCCTGAATCACTTGCTGTAAGCGCGCTATTTCCTGGTGGGCTGCCTGAAGCCGCTCCTGCCCGGCCTGGTACTGCTGTACCAGTTGGCGCACTTTGCCCTCAATGGACTGTATCTGCTGAAGGGTAGATTGGTCAGACATCTTACTTCCGGATTACGGCTCCTAGTTGGTGCTCAAACTGTTGCATGAGGCGGTTCATGGTAGAATCAATCACTTTGTCGGTCAGGGTCTGGTTTTTGTCCTGTAGGGTGAAGCTGATGGCGATGGCTTTTTTGTCGCTTTCAATCTTGTCTCCCTCATAGACGTCAAACACATTCACCTCCTGGAGCAACTTACGTTCCACCTTCTGGGCCACCTGCCTGATCTGGTCAAAAGATACGGATTTTTCCACCACCAAAGACAAGTCGCGGCGCACTTCGGGGAATTTGGAGAGTTCCTCAAACACCAGCTTGTCTTTGTAGTTGCGCAACAAATAATCCCAATTCAGCTCAGCGTACCAAACGGGCTCTTTCACGTCTACCTGCTTGCACACGCCGTCCTTCAGCAGCCCGATGTGGCCCAAGGTCACATCGCCTTTCTGGTAGGTCACACCGCCCGCTAAATACGGGTGCTGCGTAGGCTGCATGGTGAAGTTAGGCTGGCGGCAAAGCGTGAGAACCTGCTGTACCTGCCCGGCCAAATCATGGAAGTTCGCTTTGGCGGTGGCCTGCTGCCAGCTTTCAGAAGCGCGGTTGCCGGTCATGAACAAGGCCAGATAGTTGTTCTCTTTGTATTTCTCGCCTTCTTTGCGATACACCTTGCCAATCTCAAACACCTTCAGGTCGCGCTGACGGCGGTTGATGTTGTGTCTTAAAACTTCCAAACCAGAGTACACCAGGGTCAAACGCATGGCATCCAGGTCCTCGGAGTTGTAGTTCAGGATAGGCACCAGCTCAGCGGGCGTGTTGCCCTCGGCGTCTTTGTAGTAGTTGGAGTTGGTGAGCGAGTTGGTGATGGTTTCCAGGTACCCGTTAGCCGCCAACGCATCGGCGATGCGCTTGGTGATGACCTCGGGATCTGGGTTGGGGAACTTGGCCAGGTAGCTGGCCGCCAGGTTCTCGCTCAGCGTGATGTTGTTGTAGCCGTAGATACGCAGCACCTCTTCCACCACATCGGCCTCGCGGGTCACGTCTACCTTGTGCGGCGGAATGGACAGGAGCAGGTCCTCGGCGGTTTCTTCCTCAATGCCAATGCCCAGGTCCGTTAAAATCTCTTTGATCCGGGCTTCGCCGATGTGCTGCCCGATCAACTGGTGCACCCGCGCGTAGCTTACCTGAATCTGCCTAGGCACTACCGGCATTGGGTACACATCTACAATCTCAGATGAAATCTCGCCGCCCGCTACTTCCTGAATGAGCAAAGCGGCTCTTTTCAGGGCCGTGATGACCATGTTGGGATCGGTGCCGCGCTCAAAGCGGAACGAGGAGTCGGTTTTGATGCCGTGCGTCTGGGACGTTTTCCGGATGCCGGCGGGAGCGAAGTAAGCGCTCTCCAGGAAGATGTTCTGGGTCGCCTCGGTCACGCCAGCCTGCAAACCCCCGAACACGCCCGCGAGTACCATCGGCTCCTCGGCATTGCTGATGGTCAGGTCCCCGGCGCGCAGGGTGCGCTCCACGCTGTCTAAGGTGGTGAACTTCGCGCCGTCACCGGCGTTTTTCACGATGATCCTGCCGCCTTTGATTTTCTCGGCGTCGAAGGCGTGCATAGGCTGGCCTAACTCGTGCAACACGTAATTAGTCACGTCCACCACGTTGTTGATCGGCGACAACCCGATGGCGCGCAATCTCTGCTGCAGCCATTTAGGTGACTCATGCACTTTCACCCCGGAAACAGTGACCCCGGCGTACCGCGGACAAGCCTCCGGGTTTTCCACCTCCACCGTGATGGACAGGCTTGTATTGGCTACTTTGAAACCACTTAGATCTGGCAGTTTGTACGGCGTTTTAAGCAAAGCCTGCAGGTCGCGGGCCACGCCCAGGTGCGAGGCGGCATCGGCGCGGTTAGGCGTCAACCCAATCTCGAACACCTCATCGGAGGCCAACCCGAAGTACTGGGCCGCCGGAGTTCCGTTAGGCAGATCAGTGTCCAGCACCAGGATGCCGGAGTGGTCGGTACCCAGGCCAATCTCATCCTCGGCGCAGATCATGCCTTCTGATACGGCCCCTCTGATTTTTGATTTCTTTATCTGAAAGGGTTCGCCGCCCGCTGGGTACAAGGTAGCACCCACGGTGGCAATGACTACTTTCTGGCCCGCCGCCACGTTGGAAGCGCCGCACACAATGTGCTTGGGCTCGCCGTCGCCGGTGTCCACGGTGGTCACGCTTAGTTTATCGGCATCGGGGTGTTTGGCGCAGGTGAGCACCTCGCCAATGACCATGCCTTTCAGGCCACCGGCCACAACCTCTACCGTTTCAATACCTTCTACCTCCAGGCCGGCATCAGTGAGGAGTTTGCCCACTTCCTGGGCGGGTTTGTCTATGGCAATTAACGTCTTGAGCCAATCCAGTGATATGCGCATGGTGTTCTTCTCAGGGTGTGACAGGTGCAGCCACGCCGCACCTACAGCCGTTTTGCGGCTACAATTTTCAAAATTACCAAAAACTGGTTAAGATGGGTGGAAAGGGATGATTTTTTGTGGAATGGGGTGTTGCGAGAATTCCCATTAAAAGGAAAAGCTACTTCGTTGGGTGATGTGGGGCTGTTTTGGGGAAAACAGGCTTGAAACGTCAATGGCACAGACGCTCGCAGGTCCTCCGGACGCTACGAGGTCTTTTAAGTGGGCAGTATTGCAAAGGCAAACCTATGCTGGCGCGAGCCTCCGGCTCGTTTCTGCCCGTATTCGGGATCCTCTTTTTTTCAACTCAGAAAGCAGAAGTAATTTCAAGGCGTGTGGACACGAGCCGGAAACTCGCGCCAGCGATTAACTCAAGACTAAAGACTCAGAACTCGCCAGGTTTACTTGGCAAACGCTTGTTCTCCGGCGGGAATCTTCACCTTTAGGCGGTTTTCAGCGGGCGGCATGGGACAGGCAAACTCGGGGTTATAGGCGCAGAAGGGATTATAGGCTTTGTTGAAGTCCAGCACGATGGTTTTCCCATTCGGGATGGCGTCCAGGTAGCGGCCGCCGCCGTAGGTCTCAAAACCGTTGGTTTGGTCAGTGAAGGGGATGAACAGCGTGTCTGATACGGAACCGGCTTTCTGGAACAGGGTGAGCGTATGTGTCTGACCTTCCAGTTCAAAAGAGGCTTTTCCTTTCACAAAATACGGTTCCTGCGTGCCAGTTGTCATGGGCATGGCCACTGGTTCTTTGCTTTCTAGAGGCGTGAAATCTGCGGCTACCTCAAAGTCCCGGGTGGGAGCGTAATAAGAGAGTTTATTGAACGCACGGCGCATGGAATCGGGGAGGGGAGAGCGGGTGAGGCTTCTGAACGTAAGGTCTTTGTTTTCCCTGTATTTCAGGACGGCCTGGTTGTAGCTCTCGTCATTGAAGAACAGGTCTTTCACCAGATAGCCCACAATGAGCAGCACGCCAATAAGAATGATGTATTTGAATCCTTTCATGTACTAAGGCAGGTTGAAGGCGCAAAGGTCGGAAAGAAATCTTTATCAAAAGGTAAATTCCTGAGCTCTGTGTTTGGGCTCTACTGCCTAGGCTGTTTTTTTGGCTTTTTTCAGAACACAGGTCAAAAAAGGAGGCAGCCACTTTGCAGTGACCACCTTCCATGCAGACAAAAACAATCAACAATTAGCAATCAACAATCCTTAAAGCAGGTCTTCATCGGCGAAGCTGTAGTAACTATTATCGGTGAAGATGAGGTGGTCCAGAATAGGCAGGTCCAAAACCTTTCCGGCTTCCTGTAGTTTTTTGGTCAGCGAGATATCAGCGGCGCTGGGTTTCAGGTGGCCCGAGGGGTGGTTGTGTACCAGGATGATGGCGCTGGCCAGGTTCTCCAGAGCGTGTTTGAAGATAAGCTTGGGATCAGCCACGGTACCGGCCACGCCTCCGGTGCTGATCTGGATTTTCTTCATGATGGTGTTGGCCCGATTGAGCAGGATGATCCAAAACTCTTCGTGGGGCAGGTCCAGCAGCTGGGGACGGATGTAGTCGTAAATGTCCGTAGAGCAGGTGATTCGGGTTTTAACGGCGGGGGCGGCTTCTTTCCGACGGCGGCCCAGTTCCAGGGCGCTCACAATAGAGATGGCCTTGGCTTCGCCGATGCCTTTGTGCTTCTGTAGTTCCTTCACGGTAAGCCGGGCCAGGGCGTTCAGGTCGTTGTCCACGGCGCTGAGGATGAGTTTGGCTACGTCTACGGCGCTCAGTTTGGGAGTTCCTGAGCCTATCAGAATTCCTATCAGCTCGGCGTCAGAGAGGGCAGCGCGGCCTTTCAGGAGAAGCTTTTCCCTAGGACGGTCTTCTTCGGCCCATGATTTAATAGAGAGCGGTGCAGCGGCGTAAACGGTTGACATAGGTGATAAATTAATTTATTGAATTCAGGATAAAATTTCTTGTACAATTTATATGGTATAGAAATAGTTCACCGGGTTATCACAATTACACGTACATCCTTCGTTATGGAAAATTAGCTTTGTTACCAAATTCGGATTTTAAATAAGAAATGACCAGACTGATTATCACGTTACTCCTTGTCTTACTTATAGACATTTACGTTTTCCAGGCCGTGCGTACGGTGGCGGGGAGCTTTGCGCCAGGGGCCCGAAAGGCGGCTTATATCATTTATTGGGCCATCAGCCTGTTTACCTTGGGCACGTTGTTGCTGGCCTTGTTAACCCGAGGCTCGGCCCCTAATCCTACCCGCATGCAGGTGGCCAATGTGCTGTTCATCCTGTTCGTTTCTAAACTGGTGATCGTGCTTTTCCTGTTCCTGGATGATCTGGTGCGCCTCACGCAGTGGATATCCAACACGGTACGCGGGCCCGAGCAGCCAAAGTTTGATGTGTCGCGGCACCGGTTCATGAGCCAATTGGCGCTGGTGATGGGGGCGTTACCGTTCACGGCATTGATCTGGGGTATGGTGAAAGGCGCCTATGACTACCAGGTGAAGAAAGTGACCCTTAAATTCCCCAACCTTCCGCCCGCTTTTGAAGGATACCTGCTTCTGCAGATCACCGACATGCACTCGGGTAGTTTCCATTCTGGGGAGCCGCTGGAGAAAGCGGTGGCCATCATCAACAAACAAGCTGTGGATGCGGTGGTGTTTACCGGCGACTTGGTGAACAACGTGGCCTCAGAGGTGGAACCGTATATTCCCACGCTGGCTAAAATCAAGGCTCGCGATGGCGTCTTTTCTATTTTGGGCAACCATGACTACGGCGATTATGTGGCTTGGGGAAGCCGCGAGGAGAAGATCCATAACCTGAACACCCTTAAAAACCACCATCGGCAGGCGGGTTGGGATCTGCTCCTTAACGAGCACCGGGTGCTGGAGCGCGACGGGCAGCAGATTGCCTTGCTGGGCGTGGAGAACTGGGGCCATCGCATGAATTTTCCTAAGTACGGCATCATGTCCAAAGCCTATGCCGGCACTGAGAAATACCCATTCAAGGTGCTGCTCTCGCATGACCCTTCGCACTGGGACGGCGAGGTGAACACCCAGTACCAGGACATCGACCTGATGTTGTCTGGCCACACCCATGGTATGCAGTTTGGCGTGAACATCCCCGGTTGGAAATGGAGTCCCGTGCAGTACGTGTACAAACAATGGTCAGGATTATACCAGAAAGGCCGCCAGCACCTGTATGTGAACGTAGGCCTTGGGTTCCTGGGCTATCACGGGCGCGTGGGCTTTCTACCCGAGATTACCGTTTTTGAGTTCAAAAGAGGGTAGGGCAACCGCTGGAACCCTGACTTTCTGAAGAATTTTTCATCAATCTTCAGAAGGGAGTACAAATCCTGTTTTCAGGCTGATTTGCTAAATTAAGCCAGAAAACAGGATTTTTGCTTTTTAAGGCCGTTTTGGAAATTGTGGTGCTAAAACGATGATATGGCTTAAGTGCAATTTAGGTAAAACCTGGCTTATGGGGCTGCGTAAACAGCAGGAACAAGCTAAGCCTCTTGGCGGCAAATGTTTCACCTAAGAAAACAGACCATGAAAAAGTATATGTTAATGTTTATTGCGGCCGGAGCCTTGGCTTTTACCGCTTGCAGCGAAGACAAAGGTACCTCCACCGAAACAAACGAAAACGATAGCGATACCCCAGACAACGCCTCGGGCGAAACCACCGATTCCTCCACCGTTTACAACTATGAAAAGGAGTCTCGGGAAAGAGCCAACCGCATGTCTTCCCAGATGTCACAAGACCTGAAACTAGACGCCGCCGCCCAGGCCCGCATCAGAACGGTGATGTATAACCGCGCCCGCATGATGAACGAGCTGGAGACCCGCTACAGCAGCACAAACCAAAGCGCCGGGATGGCCATGGATAGCAGCTCCATGAGCGATGACTTGACGGTAGAAGATGACAACATGATGGACAGTGGCGCCGCGGTGCAAAGCTCCATGGAAGTAACTGGCTACCCAGAAGATTATCCTACCCAGTACTACAGTGAGATGGAGTCCATCAACACAAACGTAGACATGGAGGTAAAAGGATTTTTAACGCCTGAGCAGTTCAAGATGTATGAGGCCAACCGTCAGAAATACTACAGCGGCGAGGCCAAATACAAGGCTCAGGACGGCTCTAAACTGAAAGTAGACGGTGATGAAGCCAAACTGAAGGCCGGTGACACCAAGGTGAAAAGAGACGGTGACGAGTCTAAATTCAAAACCGAAGACATCAAAGTGAAGAAAGAGCCCGGTGAGTCAAAGATCAAAACCGATGACGCCAAACTGAAACGCGAGAAAAACGAAGTGAAGTACAAGTCCGGTGACACTAAAATAAAACTGGAGAACTAACCGTTCTCTCAGTATCTTTGAAAGGCTTGCCCGTAAGAAAGGCAAGCCTTTTTCATGGCTGTTTCTGCCCTTCTGTAATCTATGAGTAAGCGCTTCTGCTTTTTGTTTCTTTTCATGTTACCCTTGCTGGCTTGGCAGGGAGCTCCCGCCCAGCAGGGGCACAGTATCTGGGTGAGCGGACAGGTGCTGCGGGAAGATACCAAAAAGCCTATTGCTGGCGTGTCTGTGTACCTGAAAAGCACGGGGCAGGGGCAAGCCACCAATGAACAGGGCGCCTTCAGAATAAGAATATCCTCCGCCGATACGCTCGTTTTTCGGGCCCTTGGCTTCCGGGAGAAGATGTACGTGCCCTCGCTACGCAGCGTCACAGAGCTGCGGGTGAATATTCTGCTGCAGGAAGAAAGCGTGCAGTTGCGTGAGGTAAGGGTATCGCCGCTGTCGCCGGAAAAAGTAGACCGGGTCCTCCGGAATATGAAACCCCGTCCTGCCCCGCCCAAACCCAGAATGAACGTAACGGTGCCTCGCATCATCATTCCGCCCGGGCCGCCCGCTCCGGCAGATGTGATCACCAGTCCCCTGAGTTTCCTGTATGAACAGTTTTCCAAAGAAGGCCGGCAGCGCACCCGCGTGGCCAAGCTCATGGAGGAACGGGAACGGCAAAAAGAACTGGAGCGCATCATGATGCGGCAAGACTCCATCCGACAGGCTCGTCTGCGCTACAACCGTTTTTTCAGAGACACCACCAGTTTCTATGATCCGCGCTGGTAGCGAACTCTCCATGGTGGGCCGGTAGGTCTTAAAATTTTGGTTACCTTTGTGCCTGATTCTAAGACTGAATAACCAAGCAAGAAGGTATGTATTTCAATAATGTAATAGAGGCCATTGGGAACACGCCCCTGGTGAAACTGAACAGCGTCACAGACGGCGTAAAAGCCACGGTGTTAGCGAAAGTAGAGTATTTCAACCCGGGTAACTCCGTGAAAGACCGCATGGCCCTGCGCATGGTGGAAGATGCCGAGAAGGCGGGCATTTTGAAACCAGGTGGCACCATCATTGAAGGTACCTCGGGCAATACCGGCATGGGTCTGGCGCTGGCCGCCATCGCCAAAGGCTACAAATGTATCTTCACCATGTCTGACAAGCAGAGCAAGGAAAAGATTGATATTCTGAAAGCGGTAGGTGCCGAGGTGATCGTGTGCCCAACCAACGTGGCCCCCGAGCACCCAGACTCCTACTATTCCGTGGCCAAGCGCCTGAACCAGGAGATCCCTAACTCGTTCTACCCCAACCAGTACGACAACCTTTCCAACACCGCCGCCCACTATGACACCAGCGGCCCCGAGATCTGGAAACAGACCGATGGAAAAATTACTACGTTCGCTTGCGGCGTGGGCACCGGCGGTACTATCTGCGGCATCTCCAAATACCTGAAAGAGCAGAATGCAGACATCAAAGTGGTAGGCATTGACACCTACGGCTCGGTGTTCCAGAAATACAAAGAGACCGGCGTTTTTGACGAAGAGGAAATCTACCCGTACGCCACCGAAGGCATAGGCGAAGACATCCTGCCCAAAAACGTGAACTTTGATTTAATTGACAGATTCATCAAAGTAACCGATAAAGACGGAGCCCTCATGACCCGCCGTTTGGCCAAAGAGGAAGGCCTGTTTGTGGGTTGGTCCTGCGGATCTGCGGTGCATGGCGCCCTGGAATATGCCAAAGAGCACCTCACCGAGAACGATACCCTGGTTGTGATCTTGCCAGACCATGGCACCCGTTACCTGGCCAAAATCTACAACGATGACTGGATGCGGGCCCAAGGTTACCTGGACTAAGCTTACTGGTTTAACGCCTGTTTTCTGAAAACGGGCTCTAAACGGCCACTTGCCTTAAAAGGCGGTGGCCGTTCTGTTTTACCGGATGTGTTCTGATGTCTAACGAATAGGCCAGTCTCCTGTTGGAAACCTTATACCGTCCTTCCCGTTTGAAGCAAGACCATATCCTCAACCTTTTGGCAGTGCTGCTTTTTCAGATTCCCTCACGTACGCTCTCCTCTTCCCCTCTGACAGATGCTCCCAGGTCTGGCGGATTAGATTTGCTGGGTGAATTTCTGGTGGTGACAGCCTATCTGCTGGTATCCGCCATCTTGTTCTACCTGGCCTACCAACGCGATGACCGCGAGCGGAAAGTGGTGCTGGCGTTGTTTGGCGCGATCGGGTTGATGGGCGGGGCCTTGCATGCGCTCAGTTTTTGGGGGCCTCCCGAAGGGGCAGACACCTTGGTGGTTCTTCGGTTGGTGTTTGGGGTGATTGCCTTTATAGGGGTGTATCTTCTGTTCAAAGCCATTCCGGGTTTATTGGCCATTCCAAGTCAGCTTAGACTGCAGAAAATCAACAAGGACCTTTTGGAACAGATCGAGGAGCGGGAGAAGGCGCAGGTCATCTTGCGCCAGACGCAGCAGGAACTGGAAGACCGGGTGCAGAAACGAAGTGCCCAGGCCATCACTGCTAACCGGGCGCTGGAGCGCGAGATTGAGAACCGCAAGCGCGCCGAAAAACAGCTCATTACCAAAAACTACGAGCTAATCAAGAAAAACGCCGATCTGGATGATTTTGTCTACTACGCTTCCCGTGACCTGAAAGGGCCGGTATTGAATGTGGCCGGACTGGTGGAAGCCATCCGAGAGGAACTGCCGCCGGGTAATCCCGAGTTTATCCAACTCTTCGACCGCCTGGATGATTCGGTGTCAAGTATCAACCGCAAGCTGAACAACCTGGCCGAGGTAAGCCGCATCCAGAAGCCCGTAGACGAAACCCAACTGAGCATGGTTTCCTTTGAGCTGGTGCTGGAGCAGGTGAGAGCAACCCTGGAGGAAGCCCTGCGCGCCAGCCAGGCGAATCTACAAGCCGATTTTTCTGCCGCCCCAGAGGTGTACTTTTCTAAAGATAACCTCAACAGCCTGCTGTTAAACCTGATTTCCAATTCCCTGAAATACCGCGATCCACAACGACCCCTGCTTATTTCGCTCTCCACCCGGTACCAGGACCAATACCTGGTCCTGACGGTGCAAGACAACGGCATCGGGATTGACTTGAAACAGTATGGCCAACATTTGTTTTCTTTGTTCCGGCGTTTTCATGACCACGTAGAGGGCAGCGGCGTCGGGCTATACATTATTAAACGTATCATGGACAACAACCGCGGGAAAGTGGAGGTAGAGAGCGTGCCCGGCGAAGGCACCACCTTCCTGCTGTATTTTGTGAACCATGACCAAGAGACCGGACCACGGATATGAAAAAACTGAAGGGCATCATGCTCATCGATGACGATGATACCAACAATTTCCTGAACCAGCGGTTGCTGAGCCGCATGCAGATCACAGAGAAGATTCGGGAGTTCCGCAACGGCAAGCAGGCCTTCGATTACCTTTACAACATCAGTGAAGGCAATTACGAAGCCTCTTCGCAAGATTATTTCAAACCCTCATTGATTCTGCTGGACATCAACATGCCGGTGATGAACGGCTTTGAGTTCCTCAACCTCTTTGAGAAACTGAACTCCGATTTTCGGAAAGACATTGTATTGGCCCTGCTTTCCACCTCTGAACACAGCCAGGACACCGAACGCGCCGCGGCCAGCAACATCGCCTACCTCACCAAACCGCTCACGAGCCAGAAGGTGAACGACCTTTTGGAGACCTACTTCCCTGAAATGGGAGCCTAAGGAAGAAGAGAGGGAACGAAGCTCAGGAAATCAGAAATAAAGTGACGAGAACGCGTTTATAGGGTGTTTTATGGAAAACACCCTATAAACGCGTTCTCGTTTAATCAGCCAATAAACGGGAGGTAAGGTTAGAATTGGTATTTCAGGAGGATGTGCACCATCACGCTCAGGCCCGCCAAAACCAAACCCAAACCAATCAGTTTCTCAGAAGCCTGCTGGGTAGCCGAATGGTTTCCTTTGAGGGTTTTCCCTAGCAAAGCACCCAACGCAAAAGCCAGCATGAGCGGCAAACTCTTTTGCCAGTCAATGTGCCCCAGCCAGTAATGCGACGAAATGCCAGACATACTGGTAACCACCAAAATAAAAAGAGAAGTGGAAATCGCGATCTGCGACGGGATATTGAAAGCCCGAATCATAATGGGGGTCTGCAGAAAACCTCCTCCAATCCCGAAGAGCCCCGCGATGGTACCCGTGCATAAACCAAAAAAAGCCATTAGGCTGCCGTTCAGTCGGTAGGCCCGGTGCTGGGGGTGGTTTTTCCTGATAAAGGAGGTGGGCATGCGGTTAAGGCGGTACATCATGCCGCGTTGGCGTTTCTTCTGCTGGTTGTAAGTCACCAGCATGTAAATGCCCACCAGCAACACAAACAGGGAAAACAGGATCTGCATCTGTAGTACCGGCATGTAGGCCACCAGAAAAGCACCAATCAAGGTGCCCACCATAGCCGGGAACTGCAGAAGTGAGGCCACCACGTAGTCAATGCTTTTCTCCCGGAAATTGAAGATAGAAGACACCAAAGCGGCCGGAAGCAAAGCCGTCATGGCCGTACCGATGGCTAGTTCAATGGGGAACTGGAAGAACATGATGAGGATGGGAACCATGAATACACCACCCCCGAAGCCCACCATCGTCCCGAAAGTGCTCACCAAAATTCCAACCGCAAAAAGGAGAATATCTGTTAACAAGCCGTGCGTGCGTAGAAGTCAATGCCAGAGAAAAGAGCTTTCCTGTAGAAAATAATGCTCCTGCCGGGAAGTAAAGCGTCAGCCTCTTTCAAAGAAGCCAACAACTTGCTTACCGTCCCCAAGACAGAATAGTTGCTCTGGCAAAAGCAAAAATTCTGCCAGGCTACCCTCCCTCAGATTTGGGGTTCTTAGGAACTCCAAATTAACCTGCTCGAAAGCAATCAAAGAAAGCTTTTTGTTGATAAGCGTGAAATAGCCAGAAGCCTCAAAGCGGATTTATTTTCCGGTAAGGGTGGGGCTGGCGACGTCCACGAACTGGAAATGCTGCCCATCGAACAGACCTTTGTCGCTGAGTTTTAGGGCCGGAATTACCAAAAGGGCCATAAACGACAGCGTCATGAACGGAGAGGTAAGGGTGCTGCCCATTTCTTTGGCGGTTCGGTCCAGTTTGGCGTACTGCTCCGCCACCCAATACCCATCCTCCGGCGACATGATACCGGCTACCGGCAAAGGCAAAACCTCTTCGCGTTCCCCATCTACCGCCGAGATGCCGCCTTTGGCCTCAATGAGCAAATTCACCGCACGGCACAGGCTGTCATCGTCTACGCCCACGGCAATGATGTTGTGTGAGTCATGCCCCACGCTGGAGGCAACGGCCCCGCGGTTTAACCCAAAATTCTTGATGAAGGCCAAAGCCGGCACGGTGTTCTGGTACCGGTTCACCACGGTCATCTTCAACACATCCTGGGCCAGGTCGCTTATAATTTGTCCGTCTTCAATCTTAGGATCTAGCAGCAGCATGCCGGTTACCAGTTGCCCGTTGTAAGGCTCAATGACCCGGATCTTTACCGCATCGCCAGCCGGGAACCGGAACTCCTCCACGGTTTTAGCCTCGGCGTGGAAGTTGTTGATGATCTCGCAGGGCGTGAACGCGATTTTGCTCTGACCATTCTCAGCCACCAGCTGCCCGTTGATGTAGGTTCTAAGGACGTTGAAATCCTGAGGGTTGTCGATGAGGATGAAATCGGCGGGGTCTTTTTCCTGGAGCAGGCCCACTTCCAGTTTGTAGTGCTGCACCGGGTTCACGCAGGCGGCCTGTAGCACGTGGAACAAGTCATGGCCTTTGGCCAGAGCGCGTTTCACCAATTCGTCTATGTGGCTTTCCACCAGGTTGTCGGGATGCTTGTCATCGGAGCAGAACATGATCTCTTTGGGGTGATCTGCCAACAATTCTACCAGGGCCTCGAAATTTTTGGCGGCGCTTCCTTCCCTGATCAAGATTTTCATGCCGGCAGCCAGTTTGTCTTTGGCTTCCTCGGCGGTGAAGCACTCGTGGTCGGTGGTCATGCCGGCGGCGGCGTAGGCCTGGGCCTCCTCACCGCGCAGGCCGGGCGCGTGGCCGTCTACCTGTTTATCGAACTTCTGGGCCAGCGTGATCTTCTGCATTACCAGGTCATCGCCGTTCAAGACGCCGGGCCAGTTCATCATCTCGGCCAGGTATTTGACCTCAGGCCGCTGGAAAAGCTCTTCGATGTCCTCGGGCGTGATTTCGGCGCCAGCCGTCTCAAAGGGCGTGGCTGGCACGCAGGAGGGGGCCCCGAAGTAAAACTTAAACGGCACTTTTTTTGCGTTCTCCAGCATGTACTCCACGCCTCTCAGGCCCAGCACGTTGCCAATCTCGTGCGGGTCTGAGACGGTGGCCACGGTGCCGTGCGGCACGGCCAGGCGAGCGAACTCTGAGGGCACCAGCATGGAACTCTCCACGTGCACGTGGGCGTCAATGAACCCCGGCAGGATGTAATGCGTCTCAGAAACGGGTTCTCGGATGATGTTGGCGATTTGGCCATCCATGATCTCCAGGGTGCCCTGGTAGATTTCCTGGTGCAGCACGTCAATGATGTTGCCGCTCAATTTGTAGAATCTGGATGAAGCCATGGTATGTTTTTGAGGAGTTTTCAGAAAAGTGATCCGGAAACGGGCGGTCCCGTAAAAACCGTAGTGGTTCCGGCAGATTACGTATATCTTTGCAGTCAAAGTTAATGGTTTTGAGAAAGATTTTTTCCCTAGGGTTGCTGTGGTGCTTGCTGCTGGGTGCGGTGAGTCCGGCCTGTACGCGTAAGTCCTCGTCCTTGAGCAAGAAAACCAAGAACTATCAGCGGCATCAGCGCGCGGGCAAAGGCATTCCCTGTCCCACCAAAGACTGTTAATTTTATTTACCCTAAGGCACTGGTATGAAGAAGATTGTAGTAGCCCTTGACGGGCACTCTTCGTGCGGTAAAAGCACCACCGCCAAGCAAGTGGCCCAAGAACTAGGCTACGCGTATATTGACACCGGCGCCATGTACCGGGCCGTTACCCTTTATTTCCTTGAACATTACGTGGACCTCACCAACCCTAAAAAGGTGCAGGAAGCGTTGAATAACATTGAAGTCACCTTCCACCGGAACTCCAAGACGGGCCGCAACGAGGTTTTCCTCAACGGTCTGAACGTGGAGGACGAGATCAGGAAGATGTACATCTCCGACAAGGTGAGCGAAGTGAGCGTGCTGGCGCCCGTGCGTCATGCCATGGTAGCGGAGCAGAAGAAGATGGGCAAGCGGCGTGGCGTGGTGATGGACGGACGCGATATTGGAACCGCCGTTTTCCCCGATGCCGAGGTGAAGGTCTTCATGACCGCCGATGTGGAGATCCGGGCCAAGCGCCGGCAGCAGGAACTGTTTGAGAAAAAGCAGATGGTGCCCTATGACGAGATTGTGGAGAACCTGAAGAAAAGGGACTTCATTGACTCTACCCGCGCCGAAAGCCCCCTTAAAAAAGCCGATGACGCCCATGTGCTGGATACCTCCCACATCACCATTGATGAGCAGGTAGACTTCGTGCTGGATTTAGTGGCCTCGGCGCTGCTGCAAAAAGAACTTGCCCAATAAACAGATTGTTACCTTTGTATATGAACGTAACCATAGATAAGAATTCGGGCTACTGTTTTGGGGTAGAGTTCGCCATCCAGATGGCCGAAGATGAATTAGAGGAAGTGTCTGAGTTGTATTGCCTGGGTGACATTGTGCACAACAGCATGGAGGTACAACGTTTATATAACAAAGGCCTGCGCATCATTGACCGCGAGCAGCTCCAGGAACTCCATGACTGCAAGGTGCTCATCAGAGCGCACGGCGAACCGCCCGAGACCTACGAGACCGCCCTACGCAACAACCTGGAACTCATTGACGCCTCCTGCCCGGTGGTACTCAAACTGCAGAACCGCGTAAAACACGCTTACGACTCCATCAAAGCCCATAACGGCCAGATTGTGCTGTACGGACAGCAAGGGCATGCCGAGGTAATAGGTTTGGCCGGCCAGACCGGCAACGAGGCCATCGTGATCACCACCGAGGAAGATCTGGACAAACTGGACTACACCCGTCCCATCACCCTGTTCAGCCAGACCACCAAAAGCACCAAAGGCTTCTATCGCATGAAGGAGCTCATTGAGGAGCGGGTAGCGGCGGTACGGGCTTCTGGGATTGAGGTGTTTGACCTGGATGCCAACGACAGCATCTGCCGGCAGGTATCTAACAGAGAGCCGCAGTTGGACAAATTTGCGCAGCACCATGATGTGGTCATCTTTGTGAGCGGTAAGAAAAGCTCCAACGGCAAGGCGCTTTACGCGGTGTGCCAGCGGGTGAACCCCAGAAGCTATTTCGTGGAGAACGCCGAGGAACTGGACATGGACTGGTTCAAAGACGCAACCTCCGTGGGTATCTGCGGAGCCACTTCCACGCCCATGTGGCTCATGCATCAAGTGGCCGATGCCATTCAGGCGCAGCATCCGGTGGAGGCCTAAGGTTTAGAACAAAATATTAGAAACTGAGTATATTTGAAAGCCCCGGAGACGGGGCTTTTTTCCTGCCTTCCTATTTATGAAAAAACTGTTACGCTATTTTCTCAATGGCTTCCTGATTGTAGCACCTATCTCCATCACCATCTATATCATTGTGGCTACTATTAATTGGCTCGATGATCTCTTTTGGCTCAACTACCCCGGAGTAGGGTTGCTGCTCATCATCCTGCTCGTGACAGTGGTGGGGTATATTGGTTCCTCTTTCCTGGTGAAGCCTTTCTTCGTGCTCACCGAGCGCATCATGAGCCGCCTGCCACTTGTGAACATGATCTACTCTTCCCTCAAAGACCTCTTTGATGCGTTTGTAGGCGAGAACCAGAAATTCAACCAACCGGTGTTGGTGAAGATGACGCAGTACAATGATACCTTCAAACTGGGGTTCGTGACGCAGGCTTCCATGGAGGCCGTGAACCTGCCCGAGAAAGTGGCTGTCTATTTCCCGCACTCCTATAACTTCTCCGGCGAGCTGTTTCTGGTGGCCCGCGAGAACGTCACTTATCTGGAGATCCCGAGCAGCGAAGTGATGAAGTTTGTAGTCTCTGGCGGGGTGTCTAAACTGTAGTCGGCTGCCCCATAGCCCGTCTAACCCTTGCTCCTGTTTTAGCCTTGTTTTTAAGAAAGGAGGCTGAAATGAGGAAAGATTGCCGCCCGCTTTAAGCCTGTTTTTGTGAAACCAGGCTCAAAGCGGGTTTTCGGTTTTTAACCTCTTTTACAGAAAACAGGCCGAAAACCTCCGAGCAACCTGGAAATTTAATCTTATATCAAGGGAAAGCAGGAAAGTAAGGCGGGGAATCTTATCTTTAAAGGTGCAAATCCTGGCGAAAGCCTAATTAAGTGAAAAATAGCCTTTGGCCTTGAGTTTGCTTATCGCATTGTGAATCATAAATCCTCCCCTAGATGAAACATCTCTTTGTTTGTGTCCTGAGCCTGATTTCCATTTGGTCCTGTGGGCAAACGCCTGCTGCCCAGCCCCAACAGAAAACCGCGGCGCCGATAGATGCCCAACTTCAGCCGCTGAGCCTCACCTGGGAAGTGTTGGAGGAGAGGCATTTGGGTAAAAACCAGACGCTATCGGTGCTTACTCTGAAAAACAATGGGTCAGGTGCTTTGCCGGCCTCGGGATGGAGTATTTACTTCCACTGTACGCCGTCCTTCGTGCCCAAAGAGACCGATGCCCCTTTGAAAACTGAGTCTATCAACGGAGACCTTTTGCGCATACTGCCTACCGGTAACTTCAAGGAACTGAAGGCAGGAGCCACGCAGAAGGTTCAGTTTGTGGCGGCCGGTCAGATTGTGAACGAGTCCCGGGCGCCCCGCGGCTTCTACCTGGTATGGGACAAAGACCCAACCAAAGGCTATCCTATCACCGCTGCCCAGGTCCTGAAACCCGCCAAAAACATGGTAGGCTGGCTGGAGCCCAAAGACATTTACACTCAGAACAGCGTCATCAAGGATATTCCTGCAGAAAATCTCACGAAGGTTTTCCCAACCCCGGCGCAATACAAAGAAACAGACGAGTTTTTTGCCCTGACCTCGGCGGTGCCGATTATCACAGATCAGGCTTTCCAGAACGAGGCTACTTTGCTGGCTGCGCACCTGGGCACTATCCTGGGAAAAAGCCCCGAGGTAAAAACCACCGGCCCGGGCAAAGCCATCCGCCTGAAGAAAAAAGCAGGTCTGGGAAAAGAGGCGTATGAGCTGCAGGTAACGCCGCAGGAAATCCTTATCTCGGCCACCACGCCAGCGGGCGCTTTCTACGGAACGCAGTCTCTGAAAACCATGCTGCCAGCCTCGGCGTTGGCTCAAAAACAGACTTCCGTTTCAATTCCCGGCGTGCAGGTGAAAGACGAGCCTCGGTTCGGGCACCGCGCGTTCATGCTGGATGTGGCCCGCAACTTCCATAAGAAGGAACAGGTTCTGAAGGTGCTGGAGCTCATGGCCTTGTACAAACTGAACGTCTTTCATTTCCACCTGAACGATGACGAAGGCTGGCGCTTTGAGGTTCCGGGTTTGCCTGAGTTGACGCAGGTAGGCGGCCGCCGCGGCCATGACCCAAGCGAGAAGAACTTTCTGATGCCCGCCTACGGCTCCGGCCCTGAGGTGGACCAATCTGCCGGCAGTGGCTTTTACACCAGGGCAGATATGGTGCAGATTCTCAAATTTGCCACCGAAAGACACATCAAGGTAATCCCCGAGATTGAGACGCCCGGCCACGCGCGTGCGGCCATCAAGTCCATGGACGCCCGCTACGAGCGGCTCATGAAAGAAGGCAAAACCGCCGAAGCCCAAAAGTACCTGCTCCGCGATTTGAACGATAAATCTGAGTACCGTTCGGTGCAGTATTTCAATGACAACGTGATCAACGTGGCCCTGCCGTCTGCTTATACCTTCCTGGAGAAAGTGACCGATGAACTGTTGGCCATGTACAAAGACGCGGGAGCGCCCATCCAGACCATCCATTTCGGGGGCGATGAGGTTCCTGGCGGGGTGTGGGAGAAATCGCCGAAGGTAAAGGAATTGATGGCCAAAAACCCCGAGGTGAAAAACATAGACGACCTGTGGTACTACTTCTTCGGGAAGGTGAGCAAGATGCTGGAGGCCCGCAAGCTGTACCTGTCTGGTTGGGAGGAGATTGGGTTGCGCAAGGTGAGAACCAACGGTCGCCTGTCTTATGTGGCTAACCCTACGTTTGTGAAAAAGAATTTCCACGTGGATGTCTGGAACAACCTGGGCGACAATCTGGACCTGCCTTACCGTATGGCCAACGCCGGCTACAAAGTGGTGCTGACCAACGTAACGCACTTCTACATGGACCTGGCGTACCAGAAAGAATATGATGAGAAGGGCCTATACTGGGGCGGTTTCCTGGACGTGGACAAACCCTTCTACTTCAATCCGTTCGACTACATGAAGAGCATCAGGGTGAACGAAGACGGGAAACCCATTAACTCCGCGACTGCCTTTGCCGGGAAAGAGCAATTGAAGGCCTCCGCCCGGGCCAACATTGTGGGCCTGCAGGCACCTTTGTGGAGCGAGACCATTACCTCCCCAGACCGCCTGGAATATATGCTGTTGCCCAAATTGTTAGGCCTCGCGGAAAGAGCCTGGGCGCCGGAGCCCACCTGGGCCACCAACCCTGAATCGGCGCAAAGCAAAGAGGCTTACACGCAAGCCTGGTCCCAGTTTGTGAACGTGCTGGGCAAGCGCGAACTGCCCCGCATGAGTTACTACGCGGGTGGGTTCCAGTACCGCATCCCCACGGTTGGGTCCACTATCCAGGACGGCAAAGTGCTGGCCAACGTGCAGATGCCCGGCATGGTTATCAGGTACACTACCGATGGATCAGAGCCCACTGCCCAAAGCAAAGTGTATACGGGGCCTATCACAGAGAAAGGAACCATCAAATTTGCCGCCTTTGACGTGACGGGTAGAAGCAGCAGAGTGACCGCCCAGGAAAACAAACCCGTACTTTAGACAGAGAGGAGGGCTTAATAACCCGAAGTCTTCCTGTAGACAGACCTGAAAAGCAGAAGCCGTTTCAGGGCAGATTTCTTCAAATCAGCCCTGAAACGGCTTCTGCTTTTTCTCGCTTCCATCAGATTAGAAAAGACTACCAGATAGAGGTGGAAAGTAGCGGGTTAATTGTCGATTGTTTTTTCCATCGCTTTCTCCGCTTTTCGGGCTTGTTTATCAGCATTCATTCTGTTTCGTTGGGCTTTGCGTTCCAGCCTGGCGGCTTGCTTTGCCTCCTGTGCTGCGTCTGAGGCTTCTTTTTCTATCCGGCTGGCTTCCTTGGACCGTTCTTTGGCCACCTTGGCATCAGCTTTGGTGTCTTTCTTTAGGTCTGTTAAGGCGTTTAGACGTTTTTTATCATCTTGCGCCCGCTGCTTGATAGAGTCCTGCTCGGTTTTTAGCTCTTGCTGGTTCTCGGTGGTTTGTGCCCATGCCTGGCCTGTGAAAAAGGAAAAGGCGACGGTGAATAAAGTGAGTAATAAGATCTTGGTTTTCATATTGTTAGCGTTGGTGTTTCCTGTTTGTTTTTACGTAAACGGACGTAAAACAGCTGGAAAGATTACTATATATAAATGAGACTATCAAAAGCCTGTGAGACGCTTGCCCCTATCTTGGGGAAAAGCCACAAACGTAGGTGCCTCCCTAACGTCCCACGTGGCAAGGAGCATTGGGCAAAAACCGTGGCAACCAAGGCCTGGAGTTGTGAGGAAAGAACTCCTGCCAATACCGGCTTTTAAGTTTTCTCCGGGAGAGTGTGGGATAGGCCCTGGATGCTTTCATTTCACGGTTAAATCAGCCTGACTGCGAATACCAGAAATTAAACCCCAAAGCTGCCTGCTTTTGCGTACCTTACTAGATGGCGGGAAATTTATATGTTCCGGGCACTGTCGTTTTTGTGAAAGTGAGCCCTGGGTTGGAATTGGTGGTGTGGCATTTCGCGAAACGCATTTACCACTGTACTGTGCAAGAGTATCGGGGCCAAAAAGAATTGGTCTACTATGAGCGGGAGGTCACCAAAACCCCGTTGGCCTGAATCAGTAAAAGGGAAATCAAAGTCTTGGAAGGGGCCTGCCCATGCGCAGGTTTCCGCCAGAATTTTCTACAAGCTATTCATCACAGATAATCTTTGTTTCTTCGTGCCATTCATCCACATCAGATCTTCTAAACTGCATTACCGGGTCATGGGTAACGGGCACAGGGCCCTGCTGGCGTTCCATGGGTACGGGCAGGAAGGGCATTACTATGACACCATGGCCCGGACGCTGCAACCCGAGTACAAGGTGTTTGCGATTGACCTTTTCTTCCATGGCAAAAGTACCTTGAGCAAGGCAGACCAACCGCTCTCCAAAAAGAAACTGCAGGCCTTTATTCAGGCGTTGCTGGAGCAGGAGGAAATAGGCCGATTCTCGGTGATGGCGTTCAGCATGGGCGGCAAATTCGCCCTGACGGTGCTGGAGAAGTTCCATGACCGCATGCAGGAATTGTACCTGATAGCCCCGGATGGCATCAAAACGCATTTGCTCTACAGTTTGGCCACCTACCCCGGTTGGTTGCAGGGGCTCTTCAAACGGATTGTGCTGCGGCCTACCCGGTTTTTCAGGACGTTGAGTTGGCTGGAGCAGAAACGATGGGTAGACCCCGGGCTGGTGAAATTCGCCAACTGGCAGATGGACTCTCCGCAGAAGCGCCTGCGCGTGTACCGCAGCTGGACCGGCTTCAGTAACCTAACCTTCGATACCCGTAAAATTGTGTGGTTGCTGAACCAGAGCAATATTGAGGTGAACGTCTTTCTGGGCAAGTATGACCAGATCATCTCGCAAAAGCGGTTGCAGGTTTTCCTGAACGCCCTCAAGCGGCACAACCTGGTGGTCTTGCAGACGGGGCATACCAACCTGCTCTACACCGTGGCCACCTGGCTGCGGAATCATCGCTCAAAGACAGCCAACTGAGTTTCTTTGCGTATACGCCCATAAGAAACCCCTTACCAGGGTTTCGCTCGGTTTCTAAATGATATACCTTCCTGAAGGTGGTTAAGGAAACGCAAGGCTGTGACTGTGGACTTTCCAGAATGATAGCCTGGCTTTTTTGCCGGAATCTGCTTACGTGTACATGAAATTCCTGAGCAGAAGCACCCTTTTGGTGAGGTTGGCTGTGTAAGCAACACCCCAGAGGATGTTAGGCAAGAGGCCAAGGAAGTCGTAATGGAAAAAGGAGTAAACCATTAACAGGAAGAAGAGGGTATGCGCAAGAATCTTGGAGATGATTTTAAATTTGATGGGGTTCACTTGGGTACTTGGGGGTTTGTAATACTTTTAAGAGGATCTAATGTTCAGTTCTCCTAATTGATATGGGAATGCAAAAGTAAAAGAACCCCTAAAACTTGCGCTACGTCGTTTATATCAATTTTAATCTATATTTAAATTCATTAATATTGTAATAAAATTTATGCTGTAAGTTTAATTTGTAATTGCAGTATTTGAATATCTGTGCCTGCTTTATACACCTGTCTCTACAACTATGAAACAACTCTCACTAGTGAAATGGAGTGCCTGTTTGCTCATTTTGCTTTCTCAATTAAGTTGCTCTTCTAACTCGGGCAAGCCCGATGCGGAAGAGGAAGGCGAGAGAACCTCTACCGCCGCCCAGGACACCGCCTCTGAGAACGTCACCGAGGAACCCGCCGCAGATGCCAACCTAAGCAAAATCTCTTTGCCAGACGGTTTCCAGATCAGCTATTACGCTCGTAACGTGGTTAATGCCCGTTCCATGGCCTTAGGGCCAGACGGCACGCTCTACGTAGGTTCTCGTGACAAAGGCAGCGTGTACGCCCTCCCAGATAAAAACAAAGACGGCAAAGCCGATGAGGTGATCACCATCGCCTCGGGGTTGAACATGCCCAACGGTGTAGCGTTGCGCAATGGCTCCCTGTTCGTGGCCGAGATCAGCCGGATCACCCGCTATGACAATATCGCCCAGAATCTGAAAAACCCGCCTAAACCAGCGGTAGTCTATGACAAGTTCCCTACTGAGGAGCACCACGGTTGGAAATACATCGCCTTTGGGCCCGATGACAAGCTGTACGTGCCGGTGGGCGCGCCCTGCAACATCTGCCTTAGAAAAGAACCCGTGTACGCTGCCATCAGCCGCATGAACCCAGACGGCTCCGGCCTGGAGGTGTTCGCCCACGGCGTGCGCAACACCGTAGGCTTTGACTGGCACCCCACCACCAAAGAACTCTGGTTCACCGACAACGGCCGCGACCTCATGGGCGACAACATGCCCCCCGATGAACTGAACCGTGCCCCTAAGAAAGGCATGCACTTCGGGTACCCATTCTGCCACGCCGGCGAAACCCTGGACCCTGAGTTCGGGAAAGGAAAGGACTGCGCCAGCTACACCGCCCCCGTGCAGAAACTCAATCCGCATGGCGGGACTCTGGGCATGGAGTTCTACACTGGCGCCATGTTCCCCGAGAACTACAAAAACCAGATCTTCATTGCCGAGCACGGCTCCTGGAACCGGACCGAGAAGATCGGGTACCGCGTAAGTTTATACCGGACCGATGCCCAGGGCAAAGGCAGTTTTGTGCCGTTTGCCGCAGGATGGCTCCAAAACGGAAAAGAGTGGGGTCGCCCCGTAGACGTGGAGGTGATGCCAGACGGCTCCATGCTGGTATCTGATGACATGAACGACGCCATTTACCGCATCACGTACACTGGAATTTAAGACATCTGTTTAGGGCCTGTTTTTCCGGAAACGGGCCCTAAACGACTTAGCTTTAGGGGTATGAAGAAAGAAAAACCTGTTAAGAGTATCATAGGCAGGCGGGAGATGGTGGATTTCCCTGAGCTGGAGTTGTTTGAGATAGAGGCCAAAGTAGATACCGGCGCGTATACCTCTTCCATCCATTGCAACAACATCAAGGAGGTAGAACTGCCTGATGGGCAGAAAGTCATCCATTTTGAGTTGCTGGACGAAAACCATCCGGGGTACAACCACAAGGCCTTTCAGTTCACTGATTTTGATTTGCGCTGCGTAAAAAGTTCGTTTGGCGATGTCCAGGAACGCTACGTCATCAGTACCAAAATTCTCATCAACGGGCAAGAGGTGGAGACTGAGTTCTCTCTTTCTGACCGCAGTGACCTCAAGTACCCCGTGCTGTTGGGGCGCACGCTGCTCCGGAAACGTTTCATTGTAGACGTCTCCAAGAAAAATCTCTCGCTTAAGGCCAAAAACAAAACCAAAAAAAGAAGTAACACACCCAAGAACTCTCCTTTATGAAAATAGCGATTCTCTCGCGCGACCCTAAGTTATATTCAACCCGTCGGTTAGTGGAAGCCGCCCAGCAGCGGGGCCACGAAGCGGTGGTGCTGGATCACCTGCGCTGTGACCTAGTCATGGAGAAAGGCGATCCGCACATTCTTTACAAAGGGGAGTTGCTCACCGGCATAGATGCCATCATTCCTAGAATCGGGGCTTCGGTGACGTTTTACGGAACGGCCGTGGTACGCCAGTTTGAGATGATGAAGGTGAAAAGCGTGGTGGCTTCCCAGTCTATTCTGCGCTCCAGAGACAAACTCCGTAGCCTTCAGATCATGGCCCGTGCCGGTTTGGGTATGCCTAAGACTGCGTTCACCAACTACTCTAAACAAGTCAAAGAACTGATCAAGGAAGTGGGCGGCGCCCCGTTGGTAATCAAATTGCTGGAAGGTACCCAAGGCTTAGGAGTGGTCTTAGCCGAAACACAGAAAGCCGCTGAGTCGGTGATTGAGGCGTTCCACAACCTAAAGGCCCGCATCATTGTGCAGGAATTCATCGCCGAGAGCAAAGGTGCCGACATAAGGGTATTTGTGGTGAACGGCGAGGTAGTAGGGGCCATGAAACGACAAGGCAAGGAAGGCGAGTTTCGGTCTAACCTGCACCGGGGCGGCAGCGCCAGCCTTATCAAACTCAGCCGCGCCGAGAAAACCGCCGCTCTGATGGCCGCCAAGTCGCTTGGTCTGGATGTAGCCGGCGTGGACATGCTGCAGTCTTCCCGCGGACCGTTGATCCTGGAAGTGAACTCATCGCCTGGCTTGGAAGGCATTGAGAAAGCCACCCAGAAAGACATCGCCGGAAAGATCATTGAGTACACGGAACTGCTGGTGAACAAAGGGAAAACCAAAAAGACCAAATCAAAGAGTACCCCCGATGGCGGAGATGATCATCAATGATATTCCCATCTATCCAGGGGATAAGAAACTAATCCGCCTGAACATCTCGCGGCTGCCCAGCGGAACGGAGATAGACATTCCTATCCACGTGTTCCGGGCAGAGGAGCCAGGGCCGGTGCTGGTGCTCATGGCCGGCATGCACGGCGATGAGGTGAACGGGGTGGAGGTGATCAGGCGCATGATCAGGCGGAAGCTGCTCACGCCTTTGCGGGGTACCGTATTGGCCATTCCTATTCTCAATATCTACGGGTTCCTGAATTTCTCGCGCGAGGTGCCAGACGGCAAAGACGTGAACCGGAGCTTTCCGGGTTACGCAAAAGGCTCTCTGGCCAGCCGCGTAGCCGCGCGGTTCACCAAAGAAGTGCTGCCCCTCATAGATTATGGCATCGATTTTCATACCGGCGGAGCAAGCAAATCCAATTACCCGCAGATCAGGTGCCGGTTAGAGGATGGCGAGAGTGATGCATTGGCCAAGGCCTTCGGGGCGCCCTTCGTCCTGAATTCCAATTACCGGCCGGGTTCTCTGCGCAAGGAAGCCTCAGGCCAGGGCAAGACCATCATCGTGTATGAAACCGGTGAATCACTGCGGTTCGATGAACCAGGCATCATTATGGCCATGGAAGGCACGCAACGCGTCATGCACCACCTGGGCATGACTGAAGCATTGGTTCCGATTTCGCAACCCCCGGTCATCTGCCACCATACCACCTGGATCAGGGCCCCGCGGGCGGGGCTTTTCCGCAGTTTTGTCAAAAACGGGCAGGAAGTGACCCGCGGGCAACAGATTGGCGCTGTGTCTGACCCCTACGGCGAGGCTACGCATCCCATCACCACGCACGTGAGCGGGCATGTAGTGGGGCTTAACCACATGCCGGTGGTAAACCAAGGCGACGCCATCCTGCACATCGGGTACTGAAATATTTTCGATGGAGATAGGGGAACAGTGGACTGAATCTGTCAATTACCTACATTGTAGGTAAATTCTACCTTCGGTCTCCGTTTCATTCTCAACTTTTCTCTGAATGTCCTCTCGTTCACGGTGTCAAGGTCCGGCTGGCAAGCACAGTTTGCGGTACCTTGTAGGCTTGGCTTTTCTGTTGCTTCCCTTCATGGGGTACGGGCAAAAATTCACCATCAGCGGCTATGTACGCGATGCCCAAACCGGCGAAAACCTCATTGGGGTTGCTATCCTTAACTCCGTGACCGGCCAGGGCACCGCCACCAACGCCTACGGTTTCTACAGCCTTACCTTGCCCAAAGACTCCGTAAAACTGGTGCTGTCTTACGTGGGCTATGAGCGCCAGACGTTTTCGGCTTATTTAGACAAAGACATGCAGCAAAACCTGCTGCTTTCGCCGTTTGCCACCGCGCTGAGCGAGGTAGAGATTGTGAATACCCGCGAGGAAGACGTGCGCGAGAGTACCCGCATGAGTACCATCAACATGAGTGTGGCGCAGATAAAAGCGGTGCCGGCGTTGTTTGGCGAAGTAGACGTGCTTAAAACGCTGCAGTTGCTGCCGGGGGTGCAGAGTGGCGGGGAAGGAACCAGTGGTTTGTACGTGCGCGGGGGCGGCCCAGACCAGAACCTTATTCTACTGGACGGCGTGCCGGTGTACAATGCCTCGCACCTGTTCGGGTTTTTCTCGGTATTCACGGCTGAGGCCCTGAACAACGTGGAGCTGGTGAAGGGCGGTTTTCCGGCGCGGTACGGCGGAAGGCTGTCGTCGGTGCTGGATATCTCCATGAAAGAGGGCAACATGAACGAGGTAGATGGCGAAGGCTCCATCGGGCTCATTGCTTCGCGGCTCACGGTAGGTGCGCCCATCAAGAAAGATGTCGCCTCGTTTATCGTATCGGCCCGTCGCACGTACATTGACGTGCTCGCCCGTCCGTTCATGAAGAAGGAAGAAGGCGTGGGCGGTTATTATTTCTATGACCTCAACGCCAAACTGAACTGGAAAGTAAGCGAGAAAGACCGTCTGTACCTGAGTGCCTACCGGGGTTACGACGAGTTTTACGCCGATATGGAGCGGAGCGGCGACGAGCGGGAGAAAAGCCGGGCAGGCTTGGGCTGGGGTAATCTTACCTCGGCGTTCCGTTGGAACCGCGTTTTGAACCAGCGCCTTTTCCTGAACACGCACCTCACCTACACCAAATACCAGTTCGATATCAGCAGCGAGGAAGAGTCAACCTACCAGGGCGAAAGCTTTAACTACAAACTAAAGTACCTTTCCAACATCCGGGATCTGAGCACCAAATTTGACTTTGACTTCATTCCCAATCCCAACCATTACATTAGATTTGGCGGGCAGTACGTGCACCACCAGTTTCAGCCGGGTGCCTTGCAGGTGCGGGACAACAACGGCGGCTCGGCCGAGGATCTCAACGTGAACACCCAGAAAACCAACGCGCAGGAAGTAGGGCTGTACATAGAGGATGACCTGAAGCTTTCTGAACGGGTGAAGGTGAACGTGGGCGTGCGGGCTAACGGTTTCCTGGTGAACAAGGAAACTTATTCTTCCATTGAGCCGAGGGCCTCTGTCAGGTTTATCGCTACGGAGAAGCTGAGTTTGAAAGCATCTTACGCCCACATGACCCAGTTTATTCACCTGCTCACCAACAGCGGCATTGGCTTGCCTACTGATTTGTGGGTGCCGTCTACTGAGAAGATCCGGCCGCAACGCTCGCGTCAGGTAGCATTGGGGGCCACGCGTACCATTGCCGGTGACAAGTTGGAAGTCAGCCTGGAAGGCTACTATAAAACCATGGATCACCTCATTGAATACAAAGAAGGGGCTTCATTCATTGGCATCTCCAGCAGCTGGGATACTAAGGTAACTACCGGAAAAGGATGGGCGTATGGCGCGGAATTGTTCCTGCACAAGAAGACGGGCCGCACCAACGGCTGGATCGGGTACACGCTGGCCTGGTCTAACCGCCAGTTCCCAGACCTGAACCGAGGCGAGAAATTCCCTTACCGCTATGACCGTCGGCATGATTTCGAGGTTGTGGTCATCCATCAACTCAAACCCAACCTGACGTTGTCGGGGACTTGGGTGTACGGCACGGGCAATTCCATCACCCTTCCCGAGGCCCGCTATGTCCTAGGCGAGGCGTGGGAGGGCGGCTACGGCGGCACCCAGACCTACAATGACTACGGAAACCGAAATGGCTACCGCATGGCCGCCTACCACCGCGCCGACATCAGCCTGAGCCATACCAAGAAGAAACGCTGGGGCGAGGTGGTGAACAACCTCAGTTTCTACAACGCCTACAACCGCAAAAACCCTTACTTTATCTACGTGCAGGCCGGCGAGAAAGAGGGGGACCCCGCGCGGTTCAAGCAGATCAGCCTGTTCCCTATTCTACCGTCCATCAGCAAAACCTTTAAGTTCTAGAAGTGCATGTTACCACCTGTTTTTACCCTGTTTTCTGGAAAAGGACTTAAAAGCCCGGTTTCATTCAAGCGAGGCCTGGGGTGTCTTGCCCTGGCTGTCGCGTTGGCTGGCTGTGAGAAGGAAGTAGACATTGAGGTGCGTGGGCATACCCCCAGGCTGGCCGTTCAGTACAACCTCAACACCGATTCTCCTAAACAGAACATGTACATCGGGCGGAGCCAGTCTGTCCTGGCGGGAGACAACCTATGGCGCAACGGCCTGGTGAAAGACGCCAGCATCACCATCTCCGAAGGCAATGGCAGCGTACGCCAAAGCTTCGTTTTTGTGCCCCTGGAGTATAACGCTGAGCAAGGAAACTACAAACCTTTGACTGCATTTACCCCCGAGCCGGGCCGGGAATACACCCTCAGGGTAAGCGCACCCAACTTTGAGGCCATTGAAGGCAAGCTGACCATGCCCACGGCGGTGCCGGTGGTGTCAACGTCCTTTCAGCCAGATGCCAAGCATGATCCCTACAATTTCTCGGGGCTTCTGCGGGTGCAGTTCAACGACCCGGTGGGCCAGCGGAACTACTACCGGCTGTTTGTGCAACTGCTGGATGATCAGGGCCGCCCCGTGGGCAATGCCTACTCCCGAAACGAGAACGACGATATCTTTGGCGAAGAGGTGGAGAAGATTGAGCTCTACAAGGTGTTCGATGACGGATGGGCAAACCAGGGCGTGATCACGTTCTCTGATAAAATCGGCACCTATACCGGTGGTGGGGCACCGGCCACGCAACTAGAAGTCACGCTGCAGCACATCACCTCAGACCTGTACCTGTACGAACGGTCTAAGGACAATTACGAAGAAGACAACCCCTTCGCTGAGCCCCTGAACCTGCACAGCAACATCCGGAACGGCTACGGTAATTTCGGGGGGATAACCGTGACCAAATACCGGATCAACCTGTAACCACAGGAACATGCCGGTTCCGTTTTGCGGCATTTTAAAGAAAAGAGCCTGTAAACGGAAACTTTGCTTCTAATGGCTTTTCAAAGGCTTTTTCGATTGGGGACGCTGCAATACCTTCTTCCGGCGATACTTTCTTCATAAAGCAGCAGGCCCACTTACTAGAGTAAGTGGGCCTGCTGCTTTTGGGGTGTTTTTCAGAAATGGAGGGGAAAGCCGGTTTAGAAGATTGCCTTTGCAACGGCCACTGTAGCGTCTGACTTACTCATAGTGTAAAAGTGCAGGCACGGCACCCCGAAGTCCATTAGTTCCTTGCACTGCTGAATGGTCCAGTCAATGCCTACCTGTTTCACATCCTTGGGATTGGTGCAGGCTTCTACCGCGTTCACCAGGTCTTCTGGTAAATCAATGTTGAAGTAACGCGGCAGCACGTTGAGCTGGTTTCTGGTGGTGAGCGTCTTCAGGCCCGGAATGATAGGAACAGTGATGCCCGCAGCGCGGCAGGCCTTCACGAAGTCAAAAAAGCACCGGTTGTCAAAAAACATCTGCGTGATGATGTAATCGGCGCCCAGGTCTACTTTGTGTTTCAGGTACCGCAGGTCGGTAGACAGGTTCGGGGCTTCCATGTGTTTCTCCGGGTAACCCGCCACGCCTATGCAGAAATCAGTGGGCACGGGGTTTTCCATCTCCTCGTCCAGGTATTGGCCGTGGTTGAGTTGTACCACCTGCTTGATGAGGTCAGAGGCGTAGGAGTGCCCGTCTTTGTGCGGCCTAAAACCAGGCTCGGTTTTCACGGCATCGCCGCGCAGCAACAACACGTTGTCAATGCCAAGGAAGTTGAGGTCCATCAAGGCATTCTCGGTCTCTTCCCGGCTGAAGCCCCCGCAGATAATGTGCGGTACCGCGTCCACATGATACTTGTTCATGATGGCAGAGCAGATACCCACCGTGCCTGGCCGCTTCCGGATGGTGATTTTTTCCAGCAAGCCGTTCTCGCGCTCTTTGAACACGTACTCTTCGCGGTGGTAGGTCACGTTGATGAAAGGCGGCTTGAACTCCATCAACGGATCGATGCCCTGGTAAATAGACTGAATGCTGGTTCCCTTCACCGGAGGCAAAATCTCAAAAGAGAAAAGGGTGTTAGTGGCTTTCTGTAAATGCTCGGTAACTTTCATTTGACGTAATGTCGTGTCTTTAGGCGTATGCCTTGGTATGGTATTGTTTCGTCTCCCTCATTTTTGAAGAGAGCAAAGGATTTGAGGCATTTCGCCTCGTTGTTTAACTTTTTGAATTCTAATGCCCTTCCACCCTCTTTGTCATTCTAAAAGGATCTTGTGGGCGAGCTGTAGTAGCGCTTTTTTAACGCTTCCCTAGTTTGCCCACAAGATCTTTCCAAAATGACAGAAAGGAGGGTCATTCTAAAGGCAGTTTTCCGTTTAGGAGCCATTTTCATCAAAACAGCACCTAAACAGATTTCTTAGTAATTCAGGTTAGTTGACAGCCAGCGCTCCGTTTCCTCCACGGTCATGCCTTTGCGCTGGGCGTAATCTACTACCTGGTCTTTCTCAATCTTACCCAACCCGAAGTACCGCGACTGCTTGTGCGCGAAGTACATGCCAGACACCGCAGCGGTTGGGTACATGGCAAGGCTCTCGGTTAATGTGATGCCGGTGTGCTTTTCCACTTCCAGCAACTGGAACAAGGTGGTTTTCTCAGTATGGTCTGGGCAGGCTGGATAACCTGGAGCCGGACGGATGCCTTGGTATTTTTCCTTGATCAGGTCCTCGTTGGTAAGGCTTTCCTCCGGTTCATAAGCCCATATTTCCTTCCGAACAATCTCGTGCAGCTTCTCCGCAAACGCTTCGGCTAAACGGTCAGCCAAGGCTTTGGCCATGATGCTGTGGTAATCGTCGTGGTCGGCTTCAAACTGTTGCACCAGTTCATCCAGGCCAATACCCGCCGTTACCGCGAAACCTCCGGTGTAATCTGCCAGTCCGGTTTCCTTCGGTGCTACAAAGTCAGCTAACGCAATGTTGGGAACGTTCGGGCCTTTCTGGCCTTGCTGCCGCAGCGTCCGGAAGTGGGTCAAAATCTCAGTACGAGCTTCATCCGTGTAGATTTCCACGTCATCGTCGCCTATGCTGTTAGCAGGGAACAGACCTGCCACGCCATTGGCGGTGAGCAGTTTCTCGTCTACAATGCGCTTGAGCAAGGCTTGAGCATCGGCGTACAGTTTGGTGGCTGCTTCGCCAACTACCGCGTCTTCCAGCAGTTTCGGGAATTTTCCGTGCAGTTCCCAGGCCTGGAAGAACGGAGTCCAATCGATGTACGGCACCAACTCCTCCAACGGGAAGTTCTCGAATACCTGCACACCGGTTTTGGCCGGGGTGTACACGTCTTCGGCTTTCCACTCAATAGGTAGCTTGTTGGCTCGGGCCTGCGGCAAAGGCAGGTATTTCTTATCCTTCTGGCGGCTTAGGTAGCCTTCGCGCATTTGGTCGTACTCCAAGCGGGTGTCAGCGGCAAACTTCTCCTTGTTGTCTGGGCTCAGCAAATTGCCTACTACGGGCACGCTGCGAGAAGCATCCAGTACGTGCACTACAGTGCCATTGTAGGCCGGAGCCACTTTCACGGCGGTATGCGCGCGGGAAGTGGTGGCTCCACCGATAAGCAGCGGAATGTTGAAGTTCTGGCGCTCCATTTCGCGGGCTACGTGCACCATCTCGTCAAGTGACGGGGTAATCAAACCACTCAGGCCAATCACGTCTACGTTGTGCTCCCGGGCTGCATCTAATATTTTATCTGCAGGCGTCATCACGCCCAGGTCAATCACTTCGTAGTTGTTGCAGGCCAAAACCACGCCTACAATGTTTTTCCCGATGTCGTGCACGTCACCTTTCACGGTGGCCATCAGGACTTTTCCGTTGGTCTGGCGTGTAGAGGTGTCTCCGGCGGCGGCGGCGCGTTCTTTCTCCTGCTCAATGTAAGGCAGTAGATAGGCCACGGCTTTTTTCATCACGCGGGCGCTTTTCACCACCTGCGGGAGGAACATTTTGCCTTCGCCGAAGAGATCACCCACCACGTTCATGCCGTCCATCAATGGGCCTTCAATCACTTCCAGTGGTTTTTGGTACAGGTGACGGGCTTCCTCCACGTCTTGGTCAATGTATTCTACCAGTCCTTTCACCAAAGCATGCGTTAAACGCTTCTGTACCGGCTCCTGTCGCCAAGCCTCATCGCGTACTACTTCCTTGCCTTTGTTCTTCACCGTTTCGGCGAATTCCACCAAGCGCTCGGTCGCATCTGGGCGGCGGTTCAGCAACACGTCTTCCACGCGCTCCAGCAGGTCTTTCGGGATTTCCTCGTAGACCTCCAGCATACCCGCGTTCACAATGCCCATGTCCAGGCCTGCTTTAATGGCGTGGTACAGGAACACAGAGTGCATGGCCTCGCGCACCGGGTCATTGCCCCGGAACGAGAAGGAAATGTTACTCACGCCACCGCTCACTTTGGCACCCGGCAGGTTCTGCTTAATCCAGCGGGTGGCGTTGATGAAGTCTACGGCGTAGTTGTTGTGCTCCTCCATTCCCGTGGCCACGGTGAGGATGTTGGGGTCAAAGATGATGTCCTCGGCGGGGAATCCCACTTCTTTGGTGAGGATGTTATAAGCACGCTCGCAGATTTGGATACGGCGCTCGTAGTTGTCGGCCTGGCCTTCTTCGTCAAAGGCCATTACTACCACGGCAGCCCCGTAGCTGCGCACTTTGCGGGCATGCTCTTTGAATTTTTCTTCGCCTTCTTTTAAGCTGATGGAGTTTACAATGGCTTTTCCTTGCACGCACTTCAAACCGGCCTCAATCACGCTCCATTTGGAGGAGTCAATCATGATAGGAACGCGGGCGATGTCTGGCTCAGAGGCGATGAGGTTCAGGAACAAGGTCATGGCGGCCTCAGAGTCCAGCATGCCTTCGTCCATGTTCACGTCAATGATCTGGGCTCCGTTTTCCACCTGCTGACGGGCGATGGCCAGGGCTTCTTCGTACTGCTCGTTCAGAATCAAACGCTTAAATTGCTTAGAGCCGGTTATGTTGGTACGCTCGCCAATGTTGATGAAGTTAGACCCTTCGTACACCGTCAGCGGCTCCAGACCGGAGTAGGTAGGAACGGCCGGTAATTGCGGCAACGGACGTGGCGGGTATTCTTTGGCAATCTCCGCGATGGCTTTGATGTGCGGCGGCGTGGTTCCGCAGCAACCACCCACAATGTTCACGAAGTTGTTCTCCAGAAAATCGCGGATGTGCTGGCCCATCTGCTCCGGCGTCTCGTCATACGCCCCGAAGGCGTTAGGAAGACCGGCGTTCGGGTAGGCACTGATGTGGAACTTAGACGCCTTGCTCAATGACTGCAAGTGCGGACGCAGCTGTTTGGCACCCAGCGCGCAGTTAAAGCCCACGCTCAACAGCGGCATGTGCGACACCGAGTACAGGAATGCTTCCACGGTCTGGCCAGACAGGGTACGTCCGCTGGCATCGGTGATGGTACCAGACACCATCAACGGCAGACGCTTTCCCGTTTGTTGGCTATACTGGTCAATGGCGAACAAAGCCGCCTTTGCATTCAACGTATCAAAAATGGTTTCCACCAACAGCAAATCCACGCCACCGTCCACCAGTCCGCGCACCTGCTCGGTGTAGGCTTCTACCAGCTCGTCATAGGTAATGGCTCTAAAACCAGGATTGTTCACATCCGGCGACAAAGAAGCGGTACGGTTGGTGGGACCGATGGCCCCGGCCACGAAGCGCGGTTTGTCAGGCGTTCTGGCAGTCCACTCGTCGGCGGCTTCTTTGGCGATGCGGGCCGACTCGTAGTTCAGTTCATACACCAGGTCCTGCATGTCATAGTCGGCCATGGCGATGGAGGTGCCGGAGAAGGTATTGGTTTCCGCTATATCGGCGCCAGCCTCAAAATAGAGGCTGTGGATTTCCTTGATGATATGGGGCTGGGTGATAGAGAGCAAATCGTTGTTGCCCTTCACATCCAGGTGGTAGTCTTTGAAGCGTTCGCCGCGGTAATCTTCCTCTTGGAGGTTGTACCGCTGGATCATGGTACCCATGGCACCGTCTAAGACTAAAATGCGTTTTTTTACTTCTTCCTCTATTGGAGTCATCATTCTTTGCAAACCGAAGGTTAGGTTGCGTCTCAAGAAAGGGCAGGAGGAAGTGGCGCGAGGGTGTAGGAGTCGTCTCGGACACTTATCTCCCCCAACACGGCTGGCGTGGTGGGTAGGAAGTAGCACCCAACTGAATTGGGTTGCTAAGACATCACAGGGCCTAATCCCTCCGTCTTTCTTGATAAGCAGTAGCAAAGATACAGGCTGGTATTGGATTCTGCAAATAGGGAGTAAGCGATTGAATGGTGGAAGGAAGGAATGTATGATAAAGAGTTTTTGGCCTGTTTTGGTGAAATGAGGCCCAAAAATGGAAAGCCAATGATTCCCTCGGCAGAAGGTGGCGTTCGGGGCAATTTTAGCGTATTTAGGATGGAAGCGTTTGGGTAGCTAAGTAGCTGCGTCTGTTTGAAGCGGAGACAAATGGTCTGCTGCTCAGATTGGTCTTTTCATCCCTGTTGCCATGAAACGTCACTGTAGGTTTTTGGTCTTTCTTTTCCCGGCTCTTCTGGAGATTGGGGTGGCTGGCTGCGGCAAGGGCCAGAAGACGGTAGAGCCGCAGGAAGAACAAACCGCTGCGCCCGCAGACTTTGGCGAATTTACCGTGAGTACCTCGGGCAAGGAGCGGTCCATTGACATGACCCAATTCAAGAAAACCGTTCTGAACATTGCCTATGCCGGAACCCAGAATTCCCGGCAGACGCTGGACATCACGTATCCTAACCACAGCACGCCGCCTTACAAAACCATTGTACTGTTCCACGGGGGCGGCTGGATGGCCGGGCACAAGCAATCCGAAACCATCGCGTCCATCTTTCAGGCGGTGCACCAGGGCTACGCCGTCGTGTCGGTGAATTACCGGTTGTCTGGGGAGGTGAAGTGGCCCAAGCCGCTGCACGATGCCAAGGCTGCCATTCGGTTTCTGCGAGCCAACAGCCAAAAGTACCAGTTAGACACTGAGAAATTGGTGGTGTGGGGTGCCTCAGCGGGCGGCCATATTGCTGAGATGCTGGCTGCCACCAATCACCAACCTGCGTTTGAAGACCTGTCTATGGGAAACAAGACTGCTTCCAGTGCGGTGCAGGGCGTGGTGGCTTGGTACGGCGTAGCCGATGTGAGCACCCTTACCGATATCGGTCTTCCGCCCGCCAATAAAATCATGGGCTTCGATGTGCGGGTAGAAAAAGCCAAAACCCGTGATGCCAACCCGCTGGATCTGGTCTCCAAAAATTTCCCGCCCATTTTGCTGGTACACGGCACTAATGACAAGGTGGTGCCTTTTCAGCAATCGGTAGACATGCAGAAGAAAGTGAACGAGGCCACCGGTAAGCAACTGGCCCAACTGGTTCCGTTTGAAGGTGCTTCCCACGGTGACCCGGTCATCAAGACCAACCGCAACGTAGCCGAGAACCTCAACTTCGTGGACCGGCTCCTGTACCCCGGCGGCGTGAATCCTCATCGGTCCAAGAACTACGTGAAGATAAAATTGAAGGAGTAGGAGAGGCGCTTTAGGGGTGTTTTATGCAAAACAGCCGGAAAACAGAAAACGGCTAAAAAGAAAAAGCCTGCACGAGGCAGGCTTTCCTAGTAGGTTCGGGGAAGCATTAGAAGGTGTATCGGACGGTCAGAGCTCCGTCGCCATACAAGAAAAGACCGTCCCGGTTGGTTTCGATAAATGGCTTAAAATCGATCCCAAGGGAAACCGGAATTTCCGTAATCTGATATTCCAAACCTACAATTCCATCTATCCCCACGGTGGTGAGGTTTCTGTTGTAAGATTCTGCATAATGCCTGTTAGAAGGCTTGTGGTAGTACCGTCCTTTGAAAAACCCCACGTGGGTTCCTCCACCGTAAAACCACCTTAACCCCTCCACGTCAAAGGCCGAGGCGTGTATCTCCACCAGGCCAGTCAACTGGAGCCCTCTTCGGCCCCAGCCCGTGCCCAGAAGGGCTTCCACCGCCAGGGCGTCTCTGAAAAAATATTTCCCTGAGATGCCCCCGGTGTGGCCTCCCAGCCGGAGACCAATCCCCGCTTTCTGCGCCTGGGCACTTGGCAGGTTGGCCAGGGAGAGCAGCAGGATTCCGAGCCCAAAAATAAGATGTTTGTTTCTCATAGAAAAAAGATTCTTCGCAAAAGAAAGAAGATGGATGCTTGCCCCTTTAAAACTGCGCAGAACCGGTGATTATTTTACCTGTTGATAAATACAGGGAAGCTGCTCTTCTATGTGCACCTTTGTTATTGGGTGGCCAAGTTACGCTTTTTTGTACGACTGTAGGTACGCCTCGCGGGAGGTGCGCTGCCCAATGAGCCTGAAAAAGCTGATCTGGTGGTCGTTGTCTTTTTTGAGGCCGCGGGCAAACGGATCTTTTTTCTGGCCGTGTTCCTCGAAATCACGCACGTACTGTTCCCTGATAAGGTCAGCGGCGGGCAGGAGCTCGGCGGTTTTGATCAGCACCAAGCCGGTCTTTTCCCACAGTTTGCGCCACCAGGCCACCGAGTGGATGTAGTACCAGTACGCCTGGAAATCGGCTTGCAGGAATTCGGGAACCTGGTCAATGGTCTCAATCTCCTCTTTGAAACAGACGTCCACAATGCCAATGTAGCCATCCGATTTCAGGAAACGGCAGATGTAGGGCAAGTACTTGTCATCGGTCCCGAAGTAAGTATACGAGTCGATGACCAGCACCACGTCAAAGAACTCCTCGGGGAAAGGCAGGTCGCGGGCATCGGCCTGAAGCGGGAACACCTGGTTTTCCAGGTTCTCTTCCTGCACGCGTTTGTAATTGGCCGTGGCCGAGATGGCTTCGTCTACGGCCCACACCTGCACGCCGTATTCTTTGGCCAGGAAAATGGAGCTGGCCGCCTTCCCGCAACCCAAATCCAGCACGCGCATGCCTTTCTCCAGCGGAATAAGAGAGGTGATGCTTTCAAGGTTGAACAGCACGTTCTCGCCCATGGAATGCTCGCGCACCCACGTGGGATCATACTGGGTGCTGCGCGGAAAATGGTGTTTGATCTGGTGCTGGGCAGAGTCCATGGTTTTCGTTGGGTTTGCAAACATTACGCGGGAAACGGACGGAAGTTGACCCATGTAGCGTCGTTACCCTGTAAGGACGTAGTTCTACGAAGCAGAAATGCCGCCTCCAACAAAGAACCATTCTCAGCAACCCTATGCCTTGGAAAAGGGGCTGATTTATACGGGAGGCTCCTGTTTCAGAGTGACACGTCGTTACAGGGTAACGACGCTGTTCAGTTAAGCATACTGCTGCATCTGCTCTGAGGGGTGGATCAGGACGCCGCCGCCGTCTTGTTTAGCCGCCTCCAGCATGGCCTTGGCCACCGTTTTGGCATCTATTCCTTTGTATTTGCGCAGAGGGCCGCTGAACAGGAAACCGGCCCGTTTCATGACAGCGGCGGCGGCGCGCTCGCCAAACCGTACCTCTTGCCGTTCGCCCAGAAGCAGGGATGGTTGGAAGATGTGCACTGCCGTGAAAGGAAGCTTTTTCACCGCCTCCTCCATCTCGCCTTTCACCTGGTTGTAGAAAATGCGGGAATGGGCATCGGCGCCCAGCGCGGAAACCACCAGGAACTGCGTGGCGAAATGAGAAGAGGTGCTGCGGGCCAGGTTCAGGACGTAGGTGAAGTCTACCTTTCTGAAATTCTCCTTTGAGCCTGCTTTTTTGATAGTAGTGCCTAAACAGCAGTACACATCATCGGCGATGAGGCTGTGACGGTGTTTCTCCAGGTTGTCAAAGTCCACGATGATCTGCTGCAACTTGGGGTGCTCTATGGGTAGTTTCTTGCGGCCCACCGAGATTACCTTGTTGTAGCGGGGGCTTTGCAGCAGCAGTTGTAGGCAGTGACTGCCTACCAATCCGCTGGCGCCAGCAATGAGAGCAGCTTTGGCAGATACCATATCTCGGGTTAAGTTTTAAGGGCTCTTCTGAGCACTTGGTAGTCAAGGTAATATAGCACCTTAACGGAGAAACTATTCAATTGTTTAGCCTGAAGGGTGTTCTTGAGGTTCAGGAAATAGTCTGGGCGTTCTGGCAGCGCACTGTCATAGATGGCGTTTTTCCAGACGATGCTCACCTCGCTGCCCGGGGCAAACCGCCAACTGTAAACCAGGTCAATATTGAAGGCATTGAAGTTACGCGCATCAGCAGATGGGGAGCTGGGCCGGTACTCCAGGGGGCGACCGTTGCCGTCTTCCTGCAACAGGAAATACTTGTCAAATGTGGCATTAGACCAGTAGTGGCGCATATTCAGGTTGAGGGCGGTGCGGGCGTTGAAGATGTAGGTACTCGTTAAGGTATTGCTCACGGTCTTTACCTTGCGGCGCCCGAAGAAAATGCTGTCCTGAACTCCGTTTCCGGCAAATCCGAACCCGCGCGGCGTATCATTGTAGCGGACACCGTAGACCAACTGTAGGTGGTCATTGACCCGTACCCGGGGACTTATACCCAACCATCTGTCTAATTCGCTGTACTCCGGGGCCCAATAGAAACCGAATTCCAGATCTACGGCCAATTTCTTGCGGTAGTCGCTGGAAACGTAAGAATTCACTTCCCACCCAGCGGGCTTGCGCCATTTCCGGTCCGGAACTCCGTCTTTGTAGGAGCGGGGTTCAAAGTAGTCGTAGCCGTCCTTGGGGAGCCAAACCAGGGTGTACCCAAACGAGAGGAAGTTCTTGGTGGTGGCGTTGGTTTCCAGGAAATAGGCCAATTGGGTGAACGCAGACGGCTTGTAGAGCATGCGTTGCTGCACTCCCAAGGCGTTGTAAGCGTTGTTCAGCTTCCAGAAAGGCTTGTAGAAGTTGTAGGCCACGTGGACCTGGGTTTCGCGGGAGTTGTTGTTGTCCAGGTAGCCCAGGTCATTGATGTCATAGGTGTGGTTCTCGGCGGTGTGCCGCGCCTGAAACTGGAAACTACCACTGGTTTTGCCAAAACTGGCCGAATAGGCGTGGCCCAGCTCCACCTGGTCAGTGCCCACAGGAAGTTCCCCTTTGTTGTAGCGCTGGCTCAGGTTCCCAGATACATTCAGGGTGTAAGAGTTTTTCTTGTTCGTTAGCCGCGTCATGAAGCCTGTGACGTTGGCGTTGTAAAAACCGCCTCCACGGGTCACGTTGGTGTTGGTGAGCGTCACGTAAGAACTGTTCTTCAAACTTTGGTCCAGCACCAGTACGTTGTAGTTGGTCACGGGGTCGGTTAAGACCTTGAACTCCTCGTTCGTAAGTCCGCTTTTGAGGGTGGCGTAGGTGTTGCGGGTCACGGCGTTGAAGACCCCAATTCCCAAGCCCTTGTTTGTTCTCCCCGATATCTTGGTCGCGTTTACCAAGCTGGTTTTCTCGGGATTTTCCACTACTTCCACCACCTCGCCGTGCCGTTCTTTGTCATAGGAAAGGTTGCCGTAGTTCATGGGCTGGGCTCCTATGCGGCGCGAGTAGAAAAGACCGGCTTTGTTGAAGAGCTCGGTTCCCTCGGTGAAAAACTGCCTGTTTTCGTCAAAACGGACCTCAAACGGCGAGAGGTTGAGCACCTGCGCATCTGACTGCGTCTGCCCGAAATCCGGGACCAGGGTCATATCCAGGGTGAAGGCATCGTTGATCCCGTATTTAATGTCCATGCCGCCGTTGACAGTAGTTTTGAGGTCTTTCTTACCGGGTTGGTCTTGGGGGAAGTGGTCGGCGTAGCCAGAGAGGTACGGCATCAAAGACAGGCGCAAAGGGGCTTTCAGGCCGGTGATGCCGTGCACCTGGCCAAACTGGTTTACCCATCCTTGAATGGAGCTGTCCACGAAATTCCAGAACGCCTCTTCGCGGTAGCGGCGGGTAGAGCGCCAGAAGTTGATGCCCCAGGTCTGCACGTCTTTTTTAGGAAAACGGATGGCGGAATACGGAATCCGGAACTCCACGCTCCAACCCTGCGGGTGACGCGCCACGGCACTTTGCCAAACAGCATCCCAGGAGGTCTCATTCCCGTTGCTGGTGGCCTTGAAATCGGTCTGCACCCCGGCGGTGGAAACCTCAAACCCGAAGGCGTTCTGCTTGTCTAAGTAGGTGTCAAAGTACACCCCAAACATATCGGCGTTTACCTGGCCGCCATCGCGCTGGCTTAACTGCGACAAGATGGAGTCTGGGGCGGTGTCAAAGAGTATGGCGCCTACGTACACGGCTTCATCGTCATACAACACCCGAACTTCGGTGCGTTGCTTGGCCGGAGATCCGTTGGCGGGGTTCATCTGGGTGAAGCCGGTGGCGGGTTCTACCTGTTTCCAGATGTCTTCGTCTGGGATGCCGTCTAACTTTGGTGGGGTGGCTGTCCGGCCTGCTGCGATCTGCTTTGTTTCTTTAGGAGCGGTTTGGGCATAGGTGATGAGGGTGCTGCAAAGACAAAGCAAAAGCAGACAGACGTATTTCATAAAGCAAAAAGGACGGGTGTTGTGGAAACAGATTATGGGTTATTCAAAAGACTAATGCCTTCGGGCAATAGTTGCACGTCTCCTCGTTTGTACAAGGCCCCGATTGCTTTTTTGAAGGTTTTTTTGCTCATGCCCAGCGTCTGGTAGATCAGTTCTGGAGTGCTTTTGTCAGTGAGCGGCAGGTGCCCCTTCTCAGCGCGCAGCCGCGCCAGGATCATTTCAGAGGCTTCCAGCACCTCATCATAACCCTGTTTCTGCAGGCTCACGTCCAGTTTGTTGTCTTCGCGTACCTTCTTGAGGTAACCCTGGGTGTAAGTGCCGGGCTCCAGGCTGCGGAACACCTCGTTGCGGTAGAGCATGCCCAGGTATTTGTTGTTCACGATGACCTGAAAACCCAATGCCTTCTCCGGCCCGATCAACAGCTGCACTTCGTCGCCTTCCTCCAGCGTGATGGGGTCGTAGTTCAGGAAGGGACCCAGTTTCGTTGAGCCCACCAGGCGGTCTGAGTTATCGTCCAGGTAAACGTACACCAAAGCCCACTGGCCGGTGAACAGAGGGTCGTGCTGATTTTTGTAGGGTACAAACAGGTCTTTTTCCAGGCCCCACTCCAAAAATGCCCCGAAATCTGTCACGTCCCTTACCTGCAGACAGGCAAACTGATCTACCTTGGCTTTTGGCTCCAGCGTGGTGGCAATGAGGCGGTCCTCTGAGTCACGGTACACAAACACCGGGATCATGTCTCCGATGCGGGCATCGGCGGGAACGTACTTGCGGGGCAGCAGAATGTCGCCGTCCTCAGAACCCAGATAAAGACCGTGTTCCACATCGCGCAGAATTTCCAGATAGTTGTAATCGCCTAGGTGTAGCATGGTGTCAGCAGTTTTGGGATATTCAGACAAAGATATTGAATCTATCCGGCACCTATCATGCGTTAGGCAAAGTTTGTTCTAGGCAGGTGTTTCGGGGCTGTTTTACTCAAATCAGGGCTGAAACAGGAATCTTGAAATAGAGCAGAAGTAAACCCAATTGTGGAAAGGGGCTGTTTGAACGGCTGTTTTAATGACCTTCTGGGTGAATCTGGCACGTCATAGGTATTGTGTCGAAGGTGGGTGCGGTTAGAAGAAGGATTTGTTACTTATTTCCCAAAATATAAAAGACATACGGTAGTAAGAAAAGGCAAACCAGGAAAACGGGCCAGATATGGCCGGCTAACAGGTTATAGTCCTGGAGAAGATAGTCCCATGATTTATTGGTTGCCCGGCCAAGGGTGAATTCAAAAGCCACCGTCAATAACACCCATGATATGCCAATCAGAAAGCACTGCCTGGCCGAATGAATGCCCAAATGCGGGAAAACAAATCCTACATATATGGCACATAAGAGGATGAGAGTTATCGTGGACAACTGATGCGCCCTAAGCTCATGGTAGTGTTTTATAAACACCAATTCTCTTAACGTTGCATTGGCAAATGCAATCACGATCATGGGTAGCCAAAGTAGAAAGTGTTTTATGCCCATTTTTTAGAATCTGCCCTCAAAACAAGAGGATGAGAAAAGCCGCGATAGTAGTAGCTGGCTGCAGCCAGGAAACAAAGCCGATGATGGCTACCTGAATGCTAATCCAGAGAAGAAGGATTACACCACAAATGAAAGCAGATGTTCGGGCCAGCCAATGATGCCAAAAGGGAGGGGTAGCAACAGCAAGCGCCGAACCGCCCACGCAAACAAACAAGATAAGGCTTGGAATAAAGTAGTCTTGAAAAGGGCTACCCTTCAGCCATTGGGCAGGAATATTCTCTGCTCCCGCCATGCCGTAGTAACCGCCTCCAAAAGCGTTAACTGCTACAAGCAAGAGCAGCGACCTTAGCGCAAAGTGAATAAATTTTCCTGCTGATGTACACATTTTACCCGTTCCGTTGATGAACCGACTCGCCTAGCCAAATTACCGTTTCCTAAGTGAAAAAAGCTGCTGGCATTTTACGCCTGCTTTTCTGAAAACGAGTCCAAAACAAGTTTACCAGTACTGCGACGGGGAATAGATGCTGCGGCGGTTACGAAGCATAAACCCCAGCACAATCTCGTGCGACCCGTAACTCACCTGGCTCAGCCCCGAAGTGGTGAGGTCATACGCGTACCCCAAATGGAATTTCTGCTTGTACTGGAACCCCGCCGTCAGCACGGCCGCATCATGCAACCGGTAAGAACCACCTACCCAGAACTGATCGCGCCAGAAAATTTTGGTGTTCAGATCCACGGAAAGCGGACTGGGAGCCGCATACTTCACCACCACCGACGGCATCACGCTCAGGTAACTGCTCACCGCCAACCGGTACCCGGCGTGCCCGAAGAAGTGCCGTTGCTGTTTAGCCGATACGGCTGCACGGGTGTCCCGAAAACTGAAAGGCGTAGGTAGCACCTGCGCTACCGAAGCCCCCAGGAAAAAGCGGGAACTATAGAGAAGCACCCCCACCCCAATGTTGGGCAGCAGGCGGTTGTACTCATCGGCGCTGATGACCGGGTCTCCGGCACTGGCGAAGGTAAGCATGTCTCGGTTCAGCCCGAACTGGGTCACACCGGCTGCTACACCGGCCGCCAGTTTAATGGACGAGGTAAGGGGTTGGTGGTATGCATACAGGAACTGTACCTCGGTGCGTTTCAGGCCGGCGGCTTTGTCGGCTTGCACCAGAATACCTACCCCATGGTGCGGACGCGTTTTCTGGGCGTTGTTTCGGTACTCTGGCCGCCATTGATTTTTGAACTTCCCTTTCACGGCGTTCCGGGGCTTGAACGTAGTGGGCGGACTCAGGTAATCCATGCGGGAAAGGGGCATGTGGCCGCTCAGGTAATAAGAAGTGGGCGCACCTTCCAGGCCCGTCCATTGGTTACGGTAACCGGCCCGCACATCCACATAGTTATCGGTGCCGCTCACGGCGGGGTTGAGAAGCACAGGGTTGAGCATGTACTGGCTGTAGTGCGGCACCTGCTGTGCCATCGCTAGAATTGGGAAACAGAACAGGAAAAGCAGGAGGTAGCGGTTCTTTTTCATAGGTCTCCTGAGTTAGCGCAGAATGGTGAGTGGCCCCGTCATCTTCGGCCGGCCGTTATGCGGATCAATGATGTAGTAGTAGGCCCCGATGGGCAGATCGGCTCCGTTCCGCTTTCCGTCCCAGGGACTAGGATAGCCTTGCGAGGAATAGACCTGCTGCCCCCATCGGTTGTAGATCTCAATGGTGATGCGCGGATAATCCTGTATTCCTTCCAGTACCCAGGTGTCGTTAGATCCGTCTCCGTTGGGCGAAAATGCCGTGGGAACCTGCAACCGTTTGATCACCGTCACTAGCATACTGTCCTGGTTGGGGCAACCATCGTCTGAAACAGTGTTCAGGTAATATCTGGTCGTCGTCGTTGGGGAAGCCATTGGGTTGGCCATCGTCGAATTGCTCAAGCTGGTGCCCGGGCTCCAGGTAAGCTTGCCCTGGCCGCTGCCTTTCAACGGCGTGCTCTCGCCTTCAATCAACAAAATGTCAGGGCCGGCTTCCACCTGAGGAATGGGCTTCAATCTGATCTCCACGTCGTCGGTAGCGTTGACACAGGGACTGTTGCTTACCGTCCACCGCAGGACATAGGTTCCGCCCATGGTGCCGGTAAAGGTGGCTGAAGGACTGGCTGCATTGGAGAAGGTTCCGCCCGTGCCTTGTACCACTGTCCATTGCCCAGTGGCGGGGCTAGGAACGTTGGCCTCCAACTTAGCCGTGACGCTGCCGCAGAGCAATTGATCAGGGCCTGCCTGGGCTAAAGGAGCCGGTGAAACAGAAAGGGTCTTGCTGATGGAGGTAACACAACCCAGGTCAGAGGTCGCTGTCAACCGAACGGTATAAGATCCTTCCCGCCCATATCGGTGGGTGGGGTGCTGAGTAGTAGCGGTAGTTCCGTCCCCGAAGTCCCAGGTCCATTGTGTCAATCTGCCGCTAACCAGGCTGGTCATGTCCTGGAAGGAAACCACATCGGCTGCGCAGCCCACGGTGGGTGAGAAATCTGGTTTAGGAGCGGGGTAAACGGTGATGGTAGAGGAAAAGGTCTGTTCGCATTCATTGGCGCCTTTCACCGCCAGTGAAACAGTATAGGTGCCGGGGGCTGCGTACAGGTGCGAGGGAGCGGCTTCTGTGGAGTTGGTGCCGTCGCCAAAATTCCAGGTAAAGGAGAGGGCTCCGCTTCCGCGGGCTTGGGTGGTGTTGGTGAACTGGGCCCGCGATCCTTCGCACACATTCTGGACCGTGAAACTAGCGGCCGGGTTGGGTTTAATGATCAGAGTCTTGGTAATAGACTCGGTGCAGACAATGCCCGACCAAACGCTTAGTTTCACCTGATACGTGCCGGGAGCAGAATACAAATGGGTGGGGTTGATTTCCTCAGAAGTAGTTCCGTCGCCAAAAGTCCATTGCCGCCGGATGATCTTCCCGAAGGCAATAGAACTGGCATCCTGGAAAGTCACGCCCTGCTCCTGGCAGAGAGACGTAGCCGTGAAATTGGGTACGGGCACTGCTCCGCTGATGGTATAGGTATGTGACACGCTGTCCTGGCAACCTTTGCCTGAGGTGACCACCAGTTTTACCGTGTATTCCCCTTCGGCGGTGTACCGGTGGCGTGGAGCCTGGGCAGTGGAAGTGCTTCCGTCCCCAAAGTCCCAGCGATACGTAATGGTGCCAGAAGGCACAGTGGATTGGTTCTGGAAAGCGGCCTCGTCCCTAACGCAGAGATCGGGTAGAGTGAAGGCAGCAACTGGTTTAGGGTTAATGGTGACGGTTTGTTGGGTAGAATCACTGCAGCCCTGCTCTGAGAAGGTTTTAAGTTTCACCGTATAGGTTCCCACCTGCGGGAACACATGCCGGGGGTGTTGTTCCGTGCTGCGTGGTGTTCCGTCGCCAAAGTCCCATTCCCATCGGGTGATTTTTCCCTGTGCTACGGTGGTCTGGTCTTGGAAAAGCAGGACCTCTTTGTCACAGGTTTCAGGGGCACTGAACTTGGCTACCGGTGGGGCAAAAAGAATGACTTGCCGGGTGGTATCTGCTACGCAGAGGTTCTTGCTGGTGACGGTAAGCTTTACGTTATAGGTGCCCGGGTTCTTGAACCGGTGCGCAGGGTGCTGTTTGTCTGAAAAGGTGCCGTCACCGAAATCCCAGCGCCACCCTGTAATGGTGTCGCCGGTGGTAATTTTGCTTTCGTCCCGGAAGCGGGTGCTGTCATTGGTACAAGCTACCTCATAAGATAAACTGGCTTCTGGGGTAGGGAAAACCTCTACTTCTATGGAAGTGGAATCTTGGGAATCGCAGTCATTTCCGTTCGATTTGGTAGTGACCAGGGAAACCGTGTACTGGCCCGGTTTGGCAAAGCTGTGGGAAGGGTTCTGTTCCGATGAGGTGGAGCCATCCCCGAAATACCACTTCCAGGCTAATGGTTGGTATATGGCAAATCCTTTAAACCGGATGTTGCGCCCATCACAGATGCTGTCTGAGGCTACGGTGATGTTCTGGTTCAGATTGGTCACGTTTGCCCCCGCTGAATAAGCATACGACTCAAAATTCCCCAATCCGTAGGCCAAGGCATTGAATCCGCTATCTGCGGTAAGGGTGTGGTTCCCGGCGGAAACGCTGTTTTGCGCATAGGAATACGCCGGATTAGCTGGTACGGGAGTAAACGAAACCGGTCGCCCATCTAGCCGAAACGTACCAATGTCCGCAGTCTTCATGGTCACGTTGATGTAATGACTCGAAATCTGGAAGAACGGAGAGGAGTAGAGGGTAATGTCTTTAAGCGTCTGCTCCACTGGGTTGATCAACACCATTTCCGGGTCGCTGGGGATTTCGTCGCACATCTGCGATTTGGTGTATTGCGTGACCTGTACTGGTTCTGAGGCGGTGATGTAGTTGGCCGTTGTATTCTCAAATTCAAAATACTGCCCGCTGTTTCTGCTCACCGAGTTACCATTCACGGTAATCACCGTATTGTCTTTGGAGGCCAGTACCCGATAAATCTCCCCGGAAGTGCGACTTTTGAAGGGAGCGGTCATGAAGTTTTTGCCCCAGGCGCTCACAGGGTAAAGCTGCTGGTACAGGTTGTCTCCGCTGAACTGCTCAGAGCAATTGTATGGCTCCGGTATGGCTGTGTATGAGCTACCCGAGAAAACCGCGATTCGCTTGCAGGTTCCTACTCCAGAATCAACAGACTCTATTTTAGTGCCCGTAAGATCTTGCATAGAACGCACCTGGTATACTTCGCCTTTCTTCAGGGGCCGGGAAGGGGAGAAGGTTTTCCCGGCAGGTTGTCCTCCCAGGGTTGTAGCGGTGGGGGTGATCTCAATGGTGGTGTTGTCTTCCAAGGCCACCACCATGAGTTGCGAGGCCGCTCTGGAGTCTAGATATTGGGTTTGATGATAGCTGATGGCATAATACGAACGTCCTAAAGTATTCGCCGGTAAGACCAGAGTAGCCCCAGACTTATTTAAGTGATAGATATGGGAATAAACCACCACTGGTGCTTCAGCGGTCACATGAATGGCTTTATTTTCTATGACTTCGCTTGAGCCCACGTACGCCACAGCAGGACTGATGGGGACAACCGTAACCGAGTTAGCAGTTACAGGGTACGTAGTGGCAGTTCCCTGCCCAATGGCTACCTTCACATTGGTGTTGACGTCTGAGGTGACGTACAGGTTCATGCTGGAAATGCCCTGCGGCGGATCGGGGCCAGACTCGTTCTGAATGTGCGCCATGTACCCTATCCAAAAGTCACGCCCTTTGTTGGAGGTGGTTTGCGCGTTTGTGGAAAGACACCATAGAAGCAGAAAACCCGAAAGTAGGCTCCTGATGAGAAGGTTGAGGTAAAATTTCAAGGTCCCCGAGCTTTTGAATTTTAACCACGTTTATGACTTTTGCTCCCAAAGAAGGAAAAGCCTTTTCTTTGTAACACACAATATAAGCTTTTTAAAGTTATATAGTTTGTTGCCGTGCCTAAATTCTAAGCAAAGACCGAAAAATTGCTCAAAACTACCTGAACTCTGAAAGCAGGGGCTGGGTAAAGCGCAGATCATTAAAGTCATAGTACTGCCGGGTGGTTTGAAAAAGCTTGAAATCCTGAGTCCCGTTAACCTGTGGCAAACGGGGATAGTACCCCAGCAGAATCTGGATGGTGTTGATGGGCAGGAATTCGTTCCGGAATCGTAAACCGGCCCCAAAACCGGTATAAGGTTTTTCTTTGAGTGGTGATCTGTTTTCAACGCTGGTCAGCCAAGCAAGGTCTGCAAACCCGATGATGGCCAGCCGGAACCCCAACAAAGTGAGGGGCGTGAAAAAGTTGGTCTCATAATTCAGCACGAACTTACGGTACCCGCGCACTTGCCCCGAACTGAACCCTCTAATGCCATCTTCCTGGTCAATGTCCAATGCAAACAAATCTGGACGGCGCATTCCCAGCGAGGTTCTGTTCCACAGGAAATGCCGCCACCGCCAGTTGCGTAAACGGTATAGAGGGGTGAAGTACAAGGCTTCAGAGGTGAGTACGCCCTGTTCCCAGGAGTTAAGGTGCCGGTAACTACCGTATTCAATGCCACCATAGAAATACCCGAAATCTGGTTGGTATTTGCCAAAAGCCCCTTTAATCCCGAAGTACAGGCGGTTCTTGACAGCCCCATCCTCAAAACCAGCCGTTAGGGCCAGCAGGTTGCCGGCCGGAACGTCTTCCGTGCGGCCAAACCCGAAGAGGTACTGGTCTTTGTAGTATCTCCGGAAACTATACCCAAAAGCGGTGAGGTACAGGCGGGCGCTCTGGATCGTAGGGCCCCCTCCCTGGGTGTACTTGATGTTCATGAACCGGGCCGCGGTGATAAAGCTACCCGCATATTCCTGAGCCAGGTCATATGATTTCAAATGGAAGGATCGGCCAATCCAAAAATCCTGAATATTGTAATCCAAGGGCACATGCTCCATGATTTGCCCCTCTTCTGGTTCTTTCTCCCCTTGCTCGTAGTAATCGGGTTGCAGGGTCTGGTACCAGGCCACGGAGGCACCGCCCGCGTACCGGGTGTTGGTGGAGAAGAAATCCCTTCTGAAACTAAGGCTCTGCTGTTTATAATAATGGGTGTTCTGATAGATCAGCTCTCCTGAGATAAAGGTGTGGGAGATGTTCTGGATAAAGTAACTGCCCAGAAATTGCCAAGGCTGCGGTTCAGATAACCCAAAGCGGTAATTGGTCCTGATCTGGTGCCCCACCCCCATGAAGTTGATATCGCGCAAGGCTAGCCGGGTGCCTGAGGTACTGGCCGAGCCGGAACCACTGATGCTGAACACGTCTTTGGTGATGATGACCACGTCCACGCTGTCTTTGGTGGAAGTTGAGTCATTGACAAAAACCCGGGCATCTAAGAGGTAAGCGGTTTGGCGTAGCAAACGCTCTGACTCCGTTAAGGCCAGGGGCTCCAACAAGTCTCCCTCTTTGAACAGAATCTGGTTACGGAGGAGGTTGCGTTTGGTGCGCATGTGCAGGGCATTGCCCAAGTGCTCCAAGGCGTTGTCAGGCAGGGCCAGGGTGTCGTTGATGGAATACCCAAAGGCATCCAGCCTTTTAAAGTAAATACTCCGGACTACCTTATAGGTGTGTTGTTCATGGCTGGGGGGCAGCAGTTCGTTCTCAATGGGCCCATCTACTCTTCTAGGTTTGAATACCACCAAAGCCTTTACCGCCCTGCCAAACAACGTCTTCCTTTGACTGATGCGCTTGAGCGACTCTAAGAAGCTTTTGTTTTTGGTGGTATCCTCCAGCATTTGGGTCCCCGCAGGCGAGGAGACCGGAGGAAGATCCTGGGCATGGGCGCAAAGACAGGTAAACCACCCTGCTGCCACCAGCAAGAGGAGCCCCCTGAATTGCTTCCAAGATTTGATGCCCGTTACCATACCTTATTACCCATCCCTAAAATACAGCAAATTTCTGCTGGGTGCAATATCTGCTTCATTAATGCTATTTTAATTAGCTTTATCCACAGACTGTGGATAAATTTAAACTAAAAATATTAGTTATTTTGAAGGGAGGGCTCTATCTTGCTAACGTATTCAAAGACTTAAAACGCATAGCAGATGCATACTTCGCTTGTAGAAAAACTAAGTATTTTGGCAGATTCGGCTAAGTACGATGTTTCCTGCTCTTCCAGCGGCGGTAAACGCAAAAATGAGGGGAAAGGATTAGGGAATGCCGAGGGCATGGGGATTTGCCACAGCTATACCGAGGATGGCCGTTGCGTGTCTTTGCTAAAAATATTGCTCACCAACTTCTGCATTTTCGATTGCGCCTATTGTGTGTCCAGGAAAAGCAATGACGTGAAACGCGCGGCTTTCACCGTGCAGGAAGTAGTAGACCTGACCATCAACTTTTACCGTCGTAACTATATAGAGGGCCTGTTCCTGAGCTCGGGTATCTTCAAGAACGCAGATTACACCATGGAACGCTTGGTACGCGTGGCGAAAAAGCTGCGCCAGGAACATAAGTTCAACGGTTACATCCACCTCAAAACCATTCCGGGTGCAAGCGAGGAACTGGTAAAGGAAGCCGGCCTGTACGCCGACAGGTTGAGCGTGAACATTGAATTGCCCACCGAGGAAAGTCTACAGTCCTTAGCTCCTGAGAAGAACTTCAAGGAGGTGCTTACCCCAATGGGGCACATCAAAGACCAGTTGGTGCTGGTGAAGGAGGAGAAGAAACTGTTCAAGTCTACGCCTTCCTTCGCGCCAGCCGGGCAAAGCACCCAGTTGATTGTAGGTGCCACAGGAGAGAGTGACCGCCAGATCATGACCCTGGCCGATGGCCTGTACCAGAACTTCCAACTCAAGCGGGTGTACTACTCAGGGTACGTGCCAGTGGTGACAGATAGCCGCCTGCCTCTTATCAGTACGCCGCCCATCATCCGGGAGAACCGGTTGTACCAAGCCGATTGGCTCGTGCGCCTTTACGGGTTCGGAGTGAACGAATTATTGGACGAACAGAACCCGCAACTAGACCTGCAGATTGATCCTAAGCTGGCCTGGGCCCTGCGCAACCGGCACGTGTTCCCGCTGGAGATCAATACCGCCGACTACGAGATGATTTTGCGGGTGCCGGGTATCGGGATTAAGTCAGCGAAAAAGATAGTGGCCGCCCGCCGCTTTGCCCATCTCACCTGGGAGCACCTGCGCCAGATAGGGGTGGTGTTGAAACGGGCCAAGTATTTTATCACCTGCGGAGGGCGCAGTTTGGAGACAAGAGAATGGGACGAAGAAGCCATCCGGAGAAGAATCATTTTCGGGGAGAAGGGGAGCCGGGCCAGCTTATGGGGGAGCCAACTGGATCTGTTCCAGCAGGCAGGCTAAAACCCCATCTGCCTTGTATCCTTTCTCCGCTAAAGAGAAAAAGAATTGTTTTTGTAAAACCTCATAGATCATTACCTACCATGCCAACTGTAGCCAACCGCCAAACCGTAGCTCCTGTTTCTTTCCGTTGCAAACTCAGCACCCTGGTGCCCTACCTTCGTCAGCTTTCGGCGCAACGCAACGACAACAACGGCAGACGCACCTCTGTGCGCATCGCTTCCTGATTAAATTAAGTGCCCATGCATTTCTATACCTACGATGGTTCCTTTGAAGGCCTCCTGACGGTGGTGTTTGAAGCGTATGAGCGCAAAGAATGGCCTACCCAGATAGGCAAAGAAGGCGAGGCCCCGCCGGGCATTTTCGCAACCCACCACTTCGTGCCCACTCAAGAGGAAAAAGCCAAACGCGTTTGGGACGGTTTAGGCAAAAAGCTGTCGAAAACCGCCTGGGAAAACGTGTACAAGGCTTATCTCTGGGAACAACCCGGGTTTGAGATGCTCCTCTTCCAGTTTGTGCGTCTGGTGTTTTCCAGTACCAAGGAAGGCATAGAAGAAAATTTTGCCGAACCCTGCGTCCAGAAAATGGCGGCGGTAGGCAAGCAGATGTTCCGGGAGAAGCATCGCATGGAAGCCTTTATCCGGTTCCAGCGCACCCAAGATGGGTTGTACATCGCACCCATTAGCCCGGACTTCAACGTGCTTCCGTTGGTAGTGCCCCATTTTGAGAAACGCTACGCCGATCAGCCCTGGCTTATCTATGACGTGCGTCGGGAATACGGGGCTTATTATGATCTGGAGCAAGTCAACATGGTTTCCCTGGAAGAAGCACCTTTGGGTTTGCGGAAAGGACAATTATCTCCGGATATCCTCACCCAGGTGGAACCGTTTTACCAGCAACTGTGGCAAGCCTATTTTGACCACGTCAACATCCCGGAACGGAAAAACAAAAAGCTCCACCTCCGCCACATGCCCAAGCGTTACTGGAAGTATTTGACGGAAAAGAAACCCCGTGTTCAAGCGCACCAACCCATCCAAAACAAACAAGTGCCCACCGGAGTCATGCGGTTGAACGCCTAAGCATTGCCATTTTAAAGCTGTTTTAATGAAATCGACCTATAAACGCTTGTACCCTTATTTTAACAAAAAACCTTAGTTGCGGCTGTCACCTCGCCCAAAAGTTAGAAGGGAGGAAGTGGGAGGTAATGACCCATAAAGTGGTTTTGAGGCTATCGCCTCACTGAAGTTGCAAACTACAGATCAAAGTAGGTCCAAGTCTCAGACTTGAACCATGAAAGAAGACCGGCAGGAGATGTCATTCCCCTACCCACTTCAAAGGGGACGTGCATTTGGGAAGGCAATTCTAGTCGTTCATTTGAACACCAACAACGGCTGGCGAAGTTGCAGAGATGAGTGAAGCCGAAAACAACCAAAAAAGTTAAAGAAGTCAATTCCAATAAAAAAAGGCTTAGAGGCTGTTTTCTGAAAACTACCTTCAAAACACATTCAACAATCTTTTCTCAATCCTGGCCAATCTAACAGGAAACCCAAAAACCATACAAAATAGACTTCTCTTTCTGCAGGTTAAACGCCAAACCCTATCCTTTTAAACGTTTTCACCCGGTTTACCGGAAAAATACCCCAGAAACACTATCTTTGCTCTTCCATTGACAGCACAGGCAGTTTTGGGTACCACGTCAGACAAAAAGAACATCGTTATTTTCGCTTCCGGGTCAGGGAGCAATGCCCAGCGCCTGCTGGAGCAGTTTGAGCAGCACCCGCACATTCAGGTGGTGGCGCTCTTTTCCAACAATCCAGACGCGTATGCCCTACAGCGTGCCCAGAACTTTGGGGTGCCTACGGCGGTTTTTGATCGTGCGGCCCTAAAAAGCGGAGAGGTACTGGCACAGGTGCAGGCCTACCATCCAGATCTCATTGTGCTGGCCGGGTTTCTGTGGCTGTTGCCTTCTTCGTTTGTGCAGGCGTTTCCCGATAAAATCATCAACATCCATCCGGCGCTATTACCCAAGTTTGGCGGCAAAGGCATGCATGGGCAGCACGTGCACCAGGCAGTCATCAACGCACAGGAAGCCGAGACCGGCATCACCATCCATTTCGTGAACGAACATTATGACGAGGGAGCGCCTATTTTCCAGGAACGTTGCCCTGTTCAGGCCGATGATACCTGCGAGACTCTGGCCGCCCGCGTCCTTACCCTGGAGCACCGGCACCTGCCCCGCGTGGTGGAGGAATTGCTGACTTCTTCCAAAAACAGCCCCGAAACGCCCGCAGCCTAACCCTGAGAAGAGATGAAGCAACTGACACGGACTTTTCTACTGCTCTTGCTGCTTTGGACGTGTCATCTGCGGGCCTTCTCCCAGGCCAGAATCCCTCTTGAAAAATACGCCGGTAACCTGAAAGCCGTGCAGGTAGTGGTACAAGGCAAGCCGTATCGGTTTTTGTTTGATACGGGAGGCGGCGAAACCATCATCTCCCCAGAGGTAGCCAAGGCGCTCTCTAAAACTCCGTATGGCCAGATCCCGGCGTACCGAATGACGGGCGAGAAAGTGGTTTTCCAGAAATGCGATAGCGTGGAGTTGTTGTTGAACGGGCAGCGCTTGTTTCAAAATCAAGTGGCGGTGTGGGACTTAATGCGTATTCTGCCCGCGGGTTTGCCCCACTTAGACGGCGTGATCTCCCTGAAGACGTTTGCCGGTAAAATCCTGGGTATCGACCTGAAGAACGACCAACTTACCCTGGAGGACCAAAAAAGCTTCGCCGGCAGGCAAAAGAACCTTGCTTTGGTGAACAGCCGCTTTGCCACTGGTTTGGCAGGAAATGAGCTCAGCCTTTTTCTGGAAGTGCAGGCTCCACACCGAAAACTTTGGTTTTTGTTTGACTCCGGTAATCTGGATCAAATCCTGCTTTCTCCCGCAACGGTAAACCTACTGGGATTGAATGCCTCGGCTGCTCCCGGTACTCAGTTGGAGAAGGTACCGTTAACCCTGCACCGCAAAGCACTGCCGGCACCTGCTACCGTGAAAGACATACTGTATGACGGAGCCCTCAACTTCGACTTCATCCGGGAAAACACCTATTACCTTGACCTGAAGCAGTACCAGGTCTGGAGAAATTGAATCTATCTGAGAACCTACATTTTGTTATCTATATGAATTCCGTTAAAATCAAATCTGCCCTAATCTCGGTGTACTACAAAGATGGCCTGGAGCCGTTGGTGCGCGAGTTGCAGAAACAAGGCGTCACTTTCTATTCTACCGGCGGTACCCAGACCTTCCTGGAAGGCTTGGGCGCCGATGTGGTGGCCGTTGACAGCGTGACCGATTATCCGTCTATCTTCGGAGGACGCGTGAAAACCCTTCATCCTAAAATCTTTGGGGGAATCCTGCATCGCCGCAGCCACGAACAAGATCAGCAGGAAGTAGAGCAATTCCAGATTCCGGCTCTGGATCTGGTGATTGTAGATCTGTACCCGTTTGAGGAAACCGTAGCTTCCGGCGCCGCCGAAGAAGACGTGATTGAGAAAATCGATATTGGGGGAATTTCCCTGATCCGCGCGGCGGCGAAGAATTTCCAGGACGTTTTGATCGTGTCTTCGCGTGAGCAGTACGGCGAAGTGGTGGAGTTGCTGCAAACCAAAGAAGGCAACACTGTATTGGCGGACCGCAAGCGTTTCGCGGCCAAAGCCTTTGATGTGTCGTCGCACTATGACACCCACATCTTCAATTATCTGAGCAAAGAACAGGACCTGGCCCCGGCCTTCAAGCAAAGCGAGCGCACCAGCCAAACCCTGCGTTACGGCGAGAACCCGCACCAGAAAGGGTATTTCTACGGCGATTTAGAAGCCCTTTTTGACAAACTGAACGGAAAAGAGCTATCGTACAACAACCTGGTAGACGTTGATGCGGCCGTTCTCTTAATGGCGGAGTTCTCAGACCAACCGGCCGTTGCCATCCTGAAACACACCAATGCCTGCGGCGTGGCCGTGGCTGATTCTTTGCACCAGGCCTACGTGAACGCATTGGCCTGCGACCCGGTGTCTGCCTTCGGAGGGGTGATCATCGTGAACAAAACCGTGGACTTGGCTACCGCCGAAGAACTAAACAAATTGTTTTTCGAGGTACTGATTGCCCCCGAGTATGACCAGGATGCCCTGGACCTGCTGCGTTCCAAGAAAAACCGCATTCTGCTACGCCAGAAACCAGTACAATTGCCTTCCAAGCTGTTCAAGACCTTACTCAACGGCGTGATTGAGCAAGACAAAGACCTCGCTGTTGAAACAGCCGCTGATTTCAAAACGGTTACCCAGCGTGGTCCGTCTGAGGAAGAGGTGCAAGGCCTGGAGTTCGCCCTGAAGGTTTGCAAGCACACCAAGTCAAATACCATTGTACTGGCCCGCGGAAATCAGTTGCTGGCCAGCGGCGTGGGCCAGACCTCGCGCGTAGATGCCCTGCGCCAGGCCATTGAGAAAGCCCGCGGGTTCGGGTTTGACTTGGGAGGCGCCGTTATGGCCTCAGATGCGTTCTTCCCGTTTCCGGATTGTGTGGAGATCGCCGCAGAAGCCGGCATTACTGCGGTGGTGCAGCCGGGTGGTTCCATCAAAGACCAGGACTCCATTTCCGCCTGTGATGCCCGCAACATGGCCATGGTCATGACTGGCGTGCGCCACTTTAAACACTAATTCTCACCCATTTTGAGGCAGTGCAGGCCCGGTTGCTCTAAAAGCGGCCGGGCTTTTGTTTTGAGAGCGTTTTCCCGGAAGTAGCTTAAAAACTGAAACCTGCAAAAATGGATTTTGCAAATCCAGGACTCATAGCTATCCCATTTCAGAAATTGGATCTCGTTTGAATTCATAGGTATTTCCAGTGTTACCGGTTCTTAATTCGTAGAAGACCAAAGCGGGTTGAGAGGAGGGGGATTTTGCCCTTTTTAGGGCCGTTTTCCATTAAAAAGGGATAAAACAGAACTGTCTCACCCTCAAGCGTAATTATTGGCGGGAAATACGTAATTTTGCGCCATTGTAATGCCTAGCTGCGAAAATAAATTTCATATATAGCGTTCTGACGGAGACCGCACCACTGACGAATAATGGGATTATTTAACTTTTTTACTTCTGATATAGCGATTGATTTGGGTACGGCCAATACCCTCATCATCCATAACGATAAAATTGTAGTAGACGAACCTTCTATTATAGCCCTTGACCGAAGAACCAACAAAGTGTTGGCCGTAGGACGCGAGGCGCAGCAAATGCACGAGAAAACCCACGAGAACATCAAAACCATCCGTCCGTTGAAAGACGGCGTGATCGCGGACTTCACCGCGGCTGAGATGATGATCCGGGGGTTGATCAAGATGATTGACAAAGGCAAGAAACGCCTTTTTCAGCCCTCTTACCGCATGGTGGTGTGTATTCCGTCTGGGATCACCGAGGTAGAGAAACGCGCCGTTAAAGACTCCTGCGAGCACGCCGATGCTCGCGAGGTCTGGATGATCCAGGAACCGATGGCCGCCGCCATCGGGATTGGAATTGATGTGGAGCAGCCCATCGGAACCATGGTGGTAGACATAGGAGGTGGTACCACCGAGATTGCCGTGATTGCCCTGTCAGGGATCGTGTGCGACCAGTCCATCCGCGTAGCGGGTGACGTGTTCAACAAAGACATTTTGGACCACATGCGCCGCCAGCACAACCTGCTGATTGGCGAACGTTCTGCGGAGAAAATCAAGATTGAGGTTGGTGCTGTATTAACCGAGCTGGACAACCCCCCCGCAGACTTTGAGATCAGAGGCCGTGACTTGATGACGGGTATCCCGAAGGTGATCAAGGTAACTTATCAGGAAATTGCCATCGCGCTGGATAAGTCGGTGTCTAAAATCGAGGAGGCTGTTCTAAAGGCCCTGGAGATTGCACCGCCAGAACTTTCCGCCGATATCTACGACAACGGGATTCACCTGATTGGCGGGGGAGCACTTCTGAGAGGCTTGGACAAACGTCTGGCCGCCAAAACCAAATTGCCTATCCATATTGCGGAAGATCCGTTGAGAGCGGTGGTGCGGGGTACCGGCGCTGCCGTGAAAAACATTGAGGGTTTCCGCAACGTGCTGTTGAGCTAAGCGCACGCGCCCATGCGGAAACTATTTATTTTCATCTTCCGGATTAGGGCTTTTCTGGTGTTCTTGCTGTTAGAGGGGGTTTCCATTTACCTGCTGTACCGGAGCAACACCTACCACAGTGCTGCGTTCTATCAGTCATCTAACTACTATGTGGGACGGATATTAGAGCTCCAGAGCCAGGTGTCTGATTATTTCCGTTTGACGGAGGTAAACCAGAGCCTGGCCCTAGAGAATGCCCGGCTAAGGGCCCAGATCACCCAGATACAGGAACAGCAACTGAACGATAGCCTGGGTACCCCAAGAGATTCTCTTTTCGCGAGCCTGCCTCCAACTCCAGTGCCGGGGGGCGCCAACGATTCCCTCACGGCTCCGGTAGATTCGTTAGGGCCAGTGGTGTTTACCTACCATCCTGCCAGGGTAACCAGCAACTCGGTGCGTGGCTTGAATAACCATTTGGCGCTCAACGTAGGCTCAGATGCTGGCATAAAGCCGGGCATGGGAGTATTGACGGCCAACGGCATTGTAGGCAGGGTGAAAGCCGTCTCTAAGCATTACGCCACCGTGACCTCGCTGCTGCACTCCCAGACGTTGATCTCGGTGAAATTGAAGCGAAACAAGAGTTTGGGCTCCATCCGCTGGGATACCGAAGATCCTAAAACCGCCAGTCTGCATTACATTCCGTTGAGTGAGAAGATCTTCAAAGGCGATTCGGTGGTGACTTCCGGGGCCGGGGGGATTTATCCGCCGGGTATTTTGGTGGGACGTGTGATTAGCGTAAAGAAAGAACTGGATAAAAGCTTCTACACCATTGTGGTAGGCCTGAGCGTTGATTTTGAGAAACTGTCTTACGTGTACGTAGTGGAAAACAAACGCAAGCCCGAGCTTGACAGCTTGCTGGTAAAATCAGGCATAACCGAAGGCAATGAATAGTTTCAGGTTCATACACTTTGTGCAGTTCGTAGTCTTGATGAGCCTGCAGGTGTTGCTCATGCGCAACCTGGTGCTCTTTGAGACCGGCTTCTGCTTTGTGTACATCGGGTTCATTCTTTTCCTGCCCATAGAGATGGACAAGGTGCTGTTGCTGCTTCTGGGGTTCATCTGCGGGTTCACCATTGACCTGTTCTATGACACCTCTGGGGTGCACGCGGCGGCCACGGTGCTTTTGGCGTATCTTCGGCCCTCCATGCTCAAACTGATTACCCCGCGGGACGGATACGAGCCTTCAGACCATGCTAGTTTGCCCTCAATGGGCTGGCGCTGGTTTCTCACCTATGGCATGACGCTGATCTTCGTGCACCATTTCACCCTGTTTTTTCTGGAGCTCAACGGATTTAAACTGATTGGTTTTACGTTAGCCAAGATAGTGGCCAGTACCTTGTTCACCGGAACGGTGCTGGTGATTTTTCAGATGTTATTTTTTGAGCGAAGGGCAAGGGGCTTTAGATGAAATACTTAGAAGGCCGCAAATACGTAATCCAGGCGATTTTCATAGCGATTGGGGCGGTTTATCTCATCAAACTTTTCTACATACAGGTACTGGACGACAGCTATAAAACCGCTGCCGAGACGAATGCCTTGCGCCGGGTGGTGCAGTATCCGTTCCGTGGGTTGGTGTATGACCGCACCGGCAAATTGCTGGTGGAGAACACGCCCGTCTATGACCTGATGGTGGTGCCCAAAGAGGCCAAAGCCATTGACACGCTCAAGTTCTGCCAACTGGTAGGTATCACTCTGCCAGAGTACCGGGAGAGAATCAAAGCCGCGAAGGCGTATTCGTATGTAAGGCCCTCACCGTTTGTGCAACGCCTCACCAACGCTGAGTTCGCCGCCATTCAGGACAACCTGGTGGATTTTCCGGGGTTCTACATCAATGCGCGTACCGTGCGCGGTTATCCGCATAAAAGCTTGGCGCATGGTTTGGGCTACATCGGGGAGATCAGCCCGCGGCAACTGGAAGACACGGCTTATCACGGCTATCGGCAAGGGGATTACCTGGGCATCAGCGGGCTGGAACGTGAGTACGAGCAGTTCCTGATGGGCAAGCGCGGGGTGAAATACACCATGGTGAACGTGCGCGGCATTGAGAAAGGCTCTTTTAAAGATGGCGCCTATGACACCCTTTCCCAGGCGGGCCAAAACCTGGTGACCACCATAGACCTGAAACTACAGGCCTACGCCGAGAAAATGATGGAAGGGAAAACCGGGAGCGTGGTGGCCATTGAGCCCAGCACCGGCGAAATTTTGTCGCTGGTCTCGGCTCCGTATTATGATCCCTCGCAGCTGACCGGGAAAGAGCTGGGCAACAACTACATGCGGCTGCTCAGAGATCCGGTGAAACCACTCTTCAACCGACCTTTGATGGCCACGTATCCGCCGGGCTCTATCTTTAAACTGGCCCAGGCCCTCATCGCCTTACAGGAGGGCACGCTCACGCCCGAAACCGGCTATCCTTGTAACTGGTCGTTGGTGAAATGCTCGCACCGGCACCCGTACCCGGCCAATTTAGGCATTGCCATTGAGCAGTCCTGCAACCCGTACTTCTACCAGGTCTTCCGTTCCGTAGTGAACCGCGGGCGGTCGGGGAATGTCTACAAAGACTCTAAGTTAGGTCTGGATGCCTGGAACAAGCACATCAAGAGTTTCGGATTCGCGACGAAATTGGGGATTGATCTCCCAAATGAGAAGAAGGGTCTGATGCCCAACGCGCAATTTTACGACAAGATTTACGGGGCCACCGGCTGGAAATTCCCTACCATTTACTCAGTAAGCATTGGACAGGGCGAGACCGGCGTGACACCGTTGCAGATGGCCAATTTTGCGGCCATTTTAGCAAACCGAGGCTATTACTATACCCCGCACATTGTGCGTTCTGTGGGCGAGAAAGGAAAACCGTTGCCAGAGTACTCCGTGAAGCGCTTCACCTCGGTAGACCCGAGGCACTTTCCGCCGGTGGTGGAAGGTATGCAGAAGGTGGTGGAAACCGGAACTGCCCGCTATGCCCGGTTAGACCACATCGGGGTAGTACTGTGCGGAAAAACCGGAACGGTACAGAACCCGCACGGAAAAGACCACTCGGTGTTCATCGCCTTCGCCCCGAAAGATAATCCGAAGATAGCCATTGCCGTGTACGTGGAGAATGCCGGTAGCGGAGCCATTGCGGCGGCTCCTATGGCCAGTCTGATTGTGGAGAAGTACCTGACCGATACCATTAAGACGGTAGGCCGCAAGCGGTGGGAGCACGATATTATCACCGGTAGTTTCTACAAATGGGGCGATTAAAATTAACTGATGCGGACCTCCTATAAAATAACGCAGAACATAGATTGGGTGACCATCGGCTTGTACGGGCTTATGGTGACGCTGGGCTGGATGAACATCTACGCCGCCGTCTACAACCCCGAGAACGTGACCAGCATTTTTGACTTCACTTTGAACTCCGGAAAACAGCTGGCCTGGATCGGGACTTCGGTAGTAATCATCATCATGCTGTTCGCCATTGACTACAAAGCCTATGATTCGCTGGCCTACGGGATTTACTGGTTTGTGATCCTGATTCTGTTGGGCACACTGGTGTTGGCTTCGCCGATCAAAGGTTCCCGCTCCTGGCTCGTGATCACCGAATCTGTGCGGCTGCAGCCCGCGGAGTTCGCTAAATTCGCCACGGCCTTGGCGGTGTCCCGGTTTATGAGTGGCATCAATCTGCGGCAGCAGAACTGGAAAGACCAGGCCAAACTGGCCGGATTGGCTTTGTTGCCGCCCATGATTATCATCCTGCAAAACGAGACCGGTTCTGCCCTGGTGTTTGCCGCCTTTACGCTGGCCTTCTTCCGCGAAGGAATGTCGCCTTTGATCCTGATCATAGGGGCAGTGGCAGTCTTTGTCTTTGTGCTGACGCTGTTGATTCCGCAGTGGTATCTGGCGGGCATTGTCACGGTGCTGATGGGCGCTTACCTGTGGCTTAATTTTCATAGAATCAAGCGGTACTTGCCTACCTTTATAGGTATTTGGGTAGCGGTGTTGGTGATGGTGTTCAGCGTGACGTATTTCATTGATAACATCTTGCAGGAACACCAGCAGAACCGGATCAAGGTACTGGTGGACCCTGAGATTGATCCCTTGGGTGTGGGCTGGAACGTGACGCAGTCCAAAATTGCCATCGGCTCGGGCGGATTCTTCGGGAAAGGATTTCTGGAAGGAACCCAGACCAAGTTTGACTTCGTGCCCGAGCAAAGCACCGACTTCATCTTCTGCACCGTAGGCGAAGAACACGGCTGGATTGGCAGCTTTATCATCATTGGCTTATTCATGGGGCTGCTCACGCGCATCATCTTTGTGGCTGAGCGGCAGCGATCGGTGTTTGGGCGTACATACGGCTACTGTGTGGCTTCCATCATCTTCTTCCACTTTCTGGTGAACATCGGCATGACCATTGGTCTGGCGCCGGTGGTGGGGATTCCGTTACCGTTCTTCAGTTATGGCGGTTCGTCTTTGTGGTCCTTTACCATCCTGTTGTTCATTCTCCTGGCTATTGACGCTCATCGGAAATTGGATTTAGGTAGGGGATAGTTTCTGTATCAGGTAGCAAGATGAATCCCTTTTGAGGCTGTTTTCCGCAAAACAGGCTCAAAAGGGATTCATCTTTTTATAGTACCTAATTCTGTATTTGGGGTAAGTCTCAAAAGCCAAACGCCCGCCTCTACAATAGAGGCGGGCGTTTGGCGTATGTTTTAGGAAAAAGAGGCCTGAAACGATCAGGCGAATTTTCGTTCTATGAGCTTGGTGAGTTTCTGGACGTGCTCTTCTTTGCGGCTCCAGTTGTATTTTCTGCCTACTTCCTGCACCAGGTATTGTTTGGCCTGGTCTGAGTTGTCGTATTCGTCTAGTTGCTTGATCACGGCATGATAGGCCATGTTGTCGCCTTCGAAGAGTTCGTTGATAAAGGCAAACCGCTGGTTGATGGAGATAGCTTCCTTCAAGGACTCGATTTTCTGGTCTTGCTGACGGTCTGCCATGGAAGCAACTACGGGTTGTTTCAGGCGCTCATTCAGGTTGGGTCTTTGCTCGGTTTGCAGACGCTCATTCAGTTTAGGTTCAGGGTTGAGCGTTGGCCGGAAGCTTGGCTGCGGAGAAACCACCTGGGTACTCACCGCCGGGGTAGGAATAGATACCGGGGCTGTTACCAAGGTGTACAGTTCATCTACACGCAGGGGTTGCAATTCATTGAAGCGGGCCACCAACTCCTCTACTGAGGTGCGCTCGGCTTCGTGCTCAGCCAGAAAGCGGTTCAGTTGGGAGGAAATCTGGTGCCGGTCCAGGGTGCTGTCAGACAGAGTTTCCAGGAAACGGCGGTACAGGTCTTTGTCTACCTCCTGGTACTTCAGGGTCTCCTGCAGTTTGGCTACCGTGAGGTCGTCCAGGCGCATGAACTTTTCCTCAAAAACTGCTGCCGGCTCTAGCACGCAACGGAGGGTGTCTTGGATGGCCTTCAGGAGCAGCGGCTCAAAGTGCGGACGTTTGATGGAGATTTTACGCGACAGCACATTCATGAACTGCACCAGGGCATCTTTCACCTCGGGGTGCTCAAAATCAAAGTACGGGCTGCGCAGGTTGGCCATCTCATGGTTCCAGAGCGTAAGCAGCTCTCTGATCATGTACAAGTTCACCTGTTTGATTGGGGTAAAGGAGATCAGTTGTTGGGCGGTAACATTCTCATGATGAGCAAAATGTTCTTCGCTAAGGCGTTGGGCAAGGGCCTGGCTGTACTGCGCCAAGCGTATTTGATTATATTTGTCTTTCATTGGAGGAAGCATACGCTCGTAAATATAGCGAAATATGGCCGAATTAACGGTTCAAAATCTGGGTGGAGTTGTGGTGAACGTAGCCCCGGGGCAAACGGTTCTGGCCGCCTTGCACGTTGCCAGAGTGGACTGGATGCACGCCTGCGGTGCTAAAGGCCGCTGCACCTCCTGCCGCATGATTGTAGTGGAAGGCGCTGAGAACCTGGCCCCCGAAACGGCTCCCGAGATGCGTTTCAGAAACAACGGTCGTCTGAAACCCAATGAACGACTCACCTGCCAAACTCAACTCACCGGCCCCGTTTCCTGTCGGGTTCCCCATCAAACGAAACTCCCCCACATTTCTTATAACAAGTGAGGGAGTGAATAAGAGAATAAGAGAGTGGGGAATGAGTGATTGAATTAAATTTCTATTCTGCTTCTTTCTTCCAATTTCCCTCCTTCTTTGTCATCCTGAAAGGATCTTGTGGGCACCCTGCAAAGGCAATCATTCATAGCCTTATATTCCGTTGCAAAACAATCAGTTTAAATTTATTCTCTCACTCATTAAATGACTCAATCATTCAACGCGTTGAGGTTCAGTTAAATGGATAACTGTGTGGAAAAATTGTTCATTAGGAAAGGGCAGGGGGCTAGTACCTTCGGTTTGTGATTGGGCGCTACCTATTCTCTCAATCACTTAGTCATTCAATCATTCAGTAGAAGTTATGTTCATAGAACCCCGGGTGGGAAACCGCCAACAGGCCCAGAGAAGAGGTTGGATAGAAGTGATTTGCGGGTCTATGTTCTCGGGGAAGACCGAAGAATTAATCAGGCGCTTAAACCGGGCCAAAATTGCCAAGCAGTGCGTGGAGATCTTCAAGCCCGCCATTGACACGCGTTACCATGAGGTTGACGTGGTTTCGCACAACGCCACCAGCATCCGTTCCACACCCATCCAGTTTGCGAACGACATGCTGTTGCTGGGCAGTGGCTGCGATGTCCTGGGTGTAGACGAAGCCCAGTTCTTTGACGAAGCCATTACCGAGGTCTGCGTACATCTGGCCAACACGGGCGTCCGCGTGATTGTAGCCGGTCTGGACATGGACTATCTGGGAAAACCCTTCGGACCCATGCCCGCGCTCATGGGTGTAGCCGAGTACGTGACCAAAGTCCACGCCATTTGTGTGCAGTGCGGCGACATTGCCTCCTACTCTTTCCGGAAAGCTGCCTCCCAGGAGAAAGTCCTCTTAGGCGAAACTGATTCCTACGAAGCCCGCTGCCGCCACTGCTTCCAGGAAGGCCTAAAGGGAAACTACTAAAGGGAGTTCTGAGTCTATAGTCCTGAGTTCTGAGTCAGGATCTCGAAAGCCGTTTTACCTCTGAATTTCTGAAAACAGGGGTAAAGCGGCTTTAATATTTTGGTCAGTTGGCGATCCTTTGTGGTTGCCCTTAACGTTTCTGGTCACCTCAACATAGTGATGATGGAGTTAATGGCAGCCGTTTCACATTCGCTATATCACACGCCGTTGTTGGTGTTCTCACCAACAACCAAAGCAGCGGTAAATTGCGCGAAGGGCACCCACAAGGGATTGCCCCTACAACAAGGCAGTTGCGCCGCTCCCATTTCAAGTTTGTTTCTGACAAAACACCTCCTAAACACCTAATTTATTTTATTTCTTTCCTGAAACATCCCTGTAACCATGCTTCTTTTGATGCTGAGTGAACAATCATTACATTTAGTATTATAATCTAACAAACAACCGCTTACATCATGAAAAAGAGGTTTCTAGCCATTTTGGCCCTTTGCTGCGCAGGTAGCTTGGGAACCATGGCCCAAACCCAAACCCCTCTCTGGCTCAACACCCCAGCGATTTCGCCCGATGGCCAGACTATTGTCTTCAGTTACAAAGGTGACCTTTACAAAGTAGCCGCGACTGGCGGAAACGCCACGCCGCTCACCATGCACGAAGGCTACGAGTACATGCCGGTCTGGTCTCCGGATGGAAAATCCATTGCCTATGCCTCTGACCGCTACGGCAACTTTGACGTGTTTGTGATGCCTGCCCAAGGTGGCGAAAGCAAACGGCTCACGTTTCACTCGTCAAGTGATGTGCCCTCAGACTTTACCCCAGACGGGAAGAACGTGATCTTCTCCTCTGCTAGAATAGATGCCGCCGCCAATACCATGTTCCCTTCGGCGACCTTTCCTGAGTTATACAGCGTTTCTCTTGGTGGTGGTCGAAATGCCATGGTCCTGACCACTCCTGCCGAAGCTGCCAGATACAACGCCTCCGGCGATGTGCTGATCTACCAGGACAAAAAAAGCTTGGAGAACAATTTCCGGAAGCACCAGACCTCGTCCACTGCCCGCGATATCTGGACGTACAACACCAAAACCAAGCAGCACGCTAAACTCACCGATAACGTGGGCGAGGACCGTCAGCCGGTGTTTACCGCTAATGGGCAAGAGGTGTATTATTTAAGTGAGCAGCCCAACGGCACGTTCAACGTGCGCAAGATGAGTTTGCAGAATCCGAAGCAGAGCGCTGCGGTCACCAACTTCAGCAAACACCCGGTACGTCACCTGAGCGGTTCTAAAGATGGCGTGCTGTCGTTTACCTACAACGGCGAGATTTACACATTGAAGCCGGGCGCGCAGCCGCAGAAAGTAGCCATTCAGCTGTATTCAGACATCCGGTCTAACCCAGAGACTGTGTTGCCTATCTCCGGCGGTATGACCGAGATGGAGGTATCGCCCAACGGCAAAGAGGTGGTATTTGTGAACCGGGGTGAGGTGTTCGTGTCATCGGTAGACGGGGGCATCACCCGCCGCATCACCAGCACCCCAGAGCAGGAGCGGAGCGTCAGCTTCTCCCCGGATGGCCGTAAAATCCTTTACGCCAGCGAGCGCAACGGCAGCTGGAACATCTATGAAACCAGCTTGGTACGCAGCGCCGAGCCTTATTTCTACGCTTCCACTGTGCTGAAAGAAGAGCCCGTGATTGCCACCGCTGCTGAGGAATTCCAGCCGGCGTATTCGCCTGATGGCAAGGAAGTGGCTTACCTGGAGGAGCGCGTGACCTTGAAAGTGGTAAACAAAACCAGCAAGCAGGTGCGCACCATTCTGGGCAACGCCAACAATTACTCGTACTCAGACGGTGACCAGTACTTTGAGTGGTCACCGGACAGCAAGTGGTTTCTGGTGCAGTACAACCAACCCAAACAGTGGCTGAGCGAAGTAGGGCTGATTTCAGCCAGCGGCAAAGGGGAGATCATCAACCTGACCCAGAGTGGTTATTATGAGAACAGTCCGCAGTGGATGATGGGTGGTAAAATGATCACCTACTACTCTAACCGCGAAGGTCTGCGCGGCAACGGAAACAACTCCGGTACTGGTGACATCTACGCCCTTTTCACCACGCAAGACGGCTTTGACCGTTTCAAACTGAGCAAAGAAGACTTCACTCTGTTGGAAGACCTGGAGAAGCGCGAAGCTGCGGCAGGAGGTGTCTCTGCGGAAAAAGCTGACCCGAAGAAAAAAAGCAAGAAAGGCGAAGCAGCTAAAACTGCCGCTCCGGCCGGTATGAAACTGGAACTGGACAACCTGCCCCAGCGCAAAGCCCGCCTCACAGCCACTTCCTCAGACTTAGCTGATGCCGTGGTTACAGATAAAGGCGACCGCATGTTCTATTTAAGCCGTTTCGAGAAAGGCTATGACCTGTGGGTGACCAACCTGCGCGACAATGACACCAAACTGCTGGCCAAACTGGGTGCCCGCGGCGGAGACATGGTCATGAGCAAAGACGGCAAGAACCTGTTTGTGTTAACCGAAGGCAAAATCCTGAAAGTAGACACTGAAACCGGCAAGCAGGAGACCCTTAAGGTGAACGGCGAGATGAACCTGAACGCCGCCGCTGAGCGTGCTTATATGTACGATCACGTAATCCGGCAGTTGGACAAGAAATTCTACGTGAAGGACCTGCACAACGTGGATTGGAAGTTCTACACCGAGAATTACCGTCAGTTCCTGCCGCACATCGCCAACAACTATGACTTCGCCGATGTGTTGAGCGAGTTGCTGGGTGAACTGAATGCCTCGCACACGGGAGGCCGTTACAGCCACCGCTCGGCCAACCCAGATGCTACTGCTTCGTTAGGCTTGTTCTATGACGAACAATACACCGGTCCGGGCCTGAAAGTGAAGGAAGTCATCAACCTAAGTCCGTTTGACCGCGCCAGTTCTAAAGTGAAGCCGGGCATCATTATCGAGAAAATTGACGGGCAGCCTATTGAAGACAACACCGATGTAGACCAGCTTTTGAACCGCAAATCGGGTAAGTACACATTGGTGTCTCTGTACAACGAGAAAACAAAGCAGCGCTGGGAAGAGACCGCGAAGCCTATTTCGGGCACCGAATTAAGTGAGTTGCTGTACCAACGCTGGATAGATAATCGCCGCAAAGAAGTAGACCGTTTATCAGGCGGTCGCTTGGGGTACGTGCACATTAGAGGCATGAACGATGCCAGCTACCGCACGGTGTATGAAGATGGTTTGGGTAAAAACGCCACCAAAGAAGCGTTGGTGGTAGATACCCGCTCAAACGGCGGCGGAAACCTGCACGATGACCTCATCAGCTTCCTAAACACCAAGCAATACGCCGAGTTCATCCCGCGCGGCCAGAACCTCTCAGACGAGCCCCGTAACAAATGGACCCGTCCGTCTATTGTGGTGATGAACGAAAGCAACTACTCAGATGCGCACATTTTCCCGGTACTGTACAAAGAACTGGGCATCGGTAAAACCGTGGGTATGCCTGTGGCCGGAACCGGTACCTTCGTGTGGTGGGAAACCCTGATTGACCCCACCATGGTTTTCGGGATTCCGCAGGTAGGCTACCGCACGCTCAGTGGCGGCAAGTTCCTGGAGAACGCTCAACTGGAACCAGATTACCTCGTAGCTAATGACCCAGCTCTGGTAGCGCAAGGACGTGACCAGCAAATAGAGAAGGCAGTAGAAGTACTGTTGAAAGAGTTACCTGCGAAGGAGTAATCCTTCCGGAATACATGAATAATCAGAAGCCCCGCCTTTTGGTGGGGCTTCTTTGTTTTTAAGCTATTTTGGAGAAAAAAGCCTGGAAAGGGAAGAAGATGAACATAGAATGGGAAAGCTTCATTTGGGGACTAATCCTCGGGATTGCTGGAATTATATTGATGTTGATTTGGCATTCGAATGAAAAGGAGACCAGGGCTCAGTTCACAAAATCAAATGTTCAACTGATTTCTGCTGGATTGATGGGCATTGTATCCGGTCTCTACTTCATATTTAAAGCATTATAACAGACCTGCCTTTATTTACTCTCTTTCCTGAAAACAGGTAAAAAACGCAATGCCCTTTTCACGTATAGCCTGTACCACCAATTTGTAGGACCATGGCTATTGTGCAAGACAACATCACTGTTTTTGGAGAAGAGATCATTGACCAGAGCGCTATTGATCAGTTAAAACGCTGCGTGAGCGAAGAAGACATTGGCGTACTCACCGCCGATGCCCACTACGGCTACGCGCACCCTATCGGCGGAGCTGTGGCCTACAAAAACAAGGTTTCGTTGTCTGGCGTTGGCTTTGACATTGGTTGCGGAAACAAAGCCGTGCGCACCGACATCATGGCTTCTGATGTGAACGTCTCCCGCATCATGGATGAAATAGTGAAAACCATTGGGTTTGGCGTGGGGCGGCCTAATCCCAAGCGCATTGACCATCCGGTGTTGGAGCACATCAAGAAAGCCGAGTTCAAGCCGCAGCGAGAGTTGCGTAAAGTAGCCACCGAACAGCTGGGCACCGTGGGTAGCGGCAACCACTTTATTGATTTGTTTGAAGACGAGAAAGGGTATCTGTGGGTAGGCGTGCACTTCGGGTCCAGAGGGTTCGGGCATAAAACGGCTTCGGGGTTCATCGCGCTGAGTCAAGGCTTGAGTTTCTTCGATAAAGCCAAGGAAGGCTCTATGGATGCGCCGCCCATCCTGTTTGACATCGACTCTGAGCTGGGCCAAGACTACATCGCGGCTATGTCTTTGGCGGGCGAGTACGCCTACGCGGGCCGCGATGTGGTAGTGGAGAAAGTGCTGGAGATCCTGGGCGGAAAAGCCACTGAGGTCATCCACAACCACCACAACTTCGCGTGGTTTGAAAAGCACCAGGGAGAGAATTATTGGGTAGTGCGCAAAGGCTGTACACCCGCGTTTCCAGGCCAGAAAGGCTTTATTGGCGCCAATATGTTTGATAACTCCGTGATCATTGAAGGGGTGGAGAGTGAGCTTTCCATCAGGGGGTTGTATTCTACCGTACACGGGGCGGGTCGTTTGCTCAGCCGCCGGGCCGCTGCCGGGAAAACCAAATGGATCAGGGATAAGAAAGGCGTGAAACGCAAAACGGTGGTTTCTCCGGGTCTGGTAGATTTTGAGGCCGTGCAGCAGCGCATGAAAAGCAAAGGCATAGAACTGCGGGGTGCCGGAGCCGATGAAGCACCTGAGGCCTACAAGAAGCTGGAAGACGTCCTGAAGTACCAGGGAAACACCATCAAGGTTTTGCATACCCTTAAACCTTTGGGCGTTGCCATGGCGGGGGAGGATGTGTATGACCCGTACAAAGATTGATAATTCGGAGACCTTCTCTGAAATGAAACAAAATTTTCCGTTTAGGGCCTGTTTTGAAGAAAATAGGCCCTAAACGGAAAATCACTTAGGCCTTTACTGCGTGGCTTCCTCCATGGGAACAAACGGAGGTTTGGAGCTTTCCCCGGTGCCGGCGGTGCGGGTGACGGGTAAACTCTCGGGGTAATTCTGTTGGATAAAGGTGACCATCTTTTCCCGCACCCAGCAGCGCAGGTCAAAGGCACTGGCAGAATCACTGGCGCTTACCAGAATCCTTACCTCCATGGTGCGTTCCTTGAAATCGGTGACTTGCAGAATGCCTACGCGGCCGTCCCAAAGGTGGTTTTGGGGCAGGATTCGGGTGAGTTCCTTCCGGATTTCCTCCAGCGGAGCCGAGTAGTCTAAATAGATAAACACGGTGCCCAGCAATTCCACGGTGGTGCGGCTCCAGTTTTGGAAGGGTTTTTCAATAAAATAGTTCAAAGGGAGAATGAGGCGCCGCTGGTCCCAGATACGCAGCACCACGTACGTAAGCGTGATTTCCTCCACCTTACCCCATTCATTCTCCACCACCAACACATCGTCTATCCTGATGGGTTGGGTAAAGGCAATCTGGAAACCAGCCAACAGGTTTCCCAGAGAGCGCTGCGCCGCGAAACCCAGAATCACCCCGGCAATACCAGCGGAAGTGACCAAGCCGGTACCTATTTTCCGAACCGTAGGGAAGCTCATCAAAATCAGGCAGATGGTGAAGAAGACGATGGTGATGATCACCACTTTCTTCACGAACTGGAGCTGAGTATAAAGTTTCCGCTCCTTGAGGTTGTCGGCTTTGTCCAGTTGGTACTTATGACGGATTCTGTACTGAACCACGTACACGCAGCCTATCAAGGTCCAGGCGAAAGCGCAGGTAAGAGCAATCTCCACGATCCGGCGGAAAACCTCATGGGCATCGGCCCTTAAGGGCACCAGGGGCAGTACCGTGGACAAAACCAGTAAGGGAAGGAAATAGAAGAGAGGGCGGTCTAGGTGTTTCAGGGTGCCGGCAATCCAGAACCTGGGGAAACGTTGGTTGTAGGCTGCCAAGAACCTGAACAGAAGCCACTTCGCGAAGCCGCCCGCCAGGAGTCCGCCGGTAATTACCCCCGCACCCTGCAGAATCAGCGGGAGGTGGTCCTGGACTACATGCGTGAGGTCATCCAGCAATTCATTAAGCAAATTCATAAAAGTAAGGCAAAGGCAAGTTCCTCCATACCCGTTTCCAGAACGAAAGGTTGCTTTTGGTTCTTTCCAGCGCCAAGTCTGCTACCCCTCAGCGATAGTACTTTTTGGTTTTGTCTTAACCCCGGCCGGAAAAAGGGAGTAAATAGAGCACCGCGTTTTTTTTCTGCGGATCACGCCGAAGGCCTTTCCCAAAACAGGGCAGCCACCGGCCTGTTACTTTAAATATCTTCTTATGCCAAAGACCATCATTATCTCTAACCGGTTGCCTATCAAGGTGCAGCGCACCGACAACGGACTCACCTATGAGTCCAGCGAGGGCGGCCTGGCTACCGGATTGGGTTCTATCTATAAACAAGACGACAACATCTGGATTGGCTGGCCCGGCACCTTCTTCACCGACGAAGCCGAACAGCAGCAGGTGACCAAAGACCTGGCCGAGCAAAGCATGCAGCCCGTCTTCCTCACCGAAACCGAAATCAGGGACTTCTACGAGGGCTTCAGCAACGAAACCCTGTGGCCTACCTTTCATTATTTCAACCAGTACGCCGTGTATGAAGACACTTTCTGGGAAGCCTATCTGCAGGTGAACGAGAAGTTCTGCCGCGCGGTCATGGAGCAGGCCCAGCCCGGCGATACCATCTGGGTACATGATTACCAACTGCTGCTGCTGCCCAACCTCATCAGAGAGGCAATGCCCCAAAGTACCATCGGGTTTTTCCAGCACATTCCGTTTCCGTCTTACGAGATCTTCCGGTTGCTGCCCTGGCGGGAGCAACTCCTGAAAGGCATGCTGGGTGCCGACCTCATCGGGTTCCACACCTATGACGATGCCCGCCATTTCCTTTCCTCCGTAAGCCGGATCGTGGGCCTGAACACCTCGCAGGGATTGATTGACAACGGGTACCGAAGCATCATGGTAGACGCCTTCCCCATGGGGATCGATGACGAGAAATATGCCTCGCTGGCAGCCTCTGAGGAAACCAAAAGCAAGATACAGGAGTATCGTGAGGCCCTGCAGGAGCAGAAGATCATCCTGTCTATTGACCGGCTGGACTACTCCAAGGGTATTCCTCAGCGCCTGCAGGCTTTTGAGCTGTTTTTGAAAGAATTCCCCCAATTCCAGGGCCAGGTGACCCTTTTCATGCTGGTGGTGCCCTCACGCGACCAGGTGGAAACGTACCGTCAGCTGAAAGAAACCATTGACGAGTTGGTGGGCCGCATCAACAGCTCATACCGCACCATCACCTGGAACCCCATCCAGTATTTTTACCGCTCTTTTCGCATTGAAGAACTCTCTGCGCTGTACTCCATCGCTGATGTCGCACTGGTAACGCCCATGCGCGACGGTATGAATCTGGTGTGCAAAGAATTCATTGCCAGTAAATTGGATAAGAAAGGAGTATTGGTGCTGAGCGAGATGGCCGGAGCTTCGCGGGAGTTAGCCGATGCCCTGCTTATTAATCCCAATGATCTGGGTCAACTGGTGCAGGCTATCAACGCTGCCCTTACCATGCCCGAGGAGGAACAGACCACCCGGATGGAACACATGCAGGACATCGTGCGGCGCTACAACATCCATCACTGGGTAAAGATTTTCATGAACCGACTGGACTATATCAAAGGGAAGCAAGAAGCCATGGCCACCCAGTACCTGTCTACTGAGGAATGTGAGCAGTTGGTAAACAGTTTCCGGCAGGCCCAGCAGCGGTTGCTGTTCCTGGATTATGACGGCACCCTCACGTCTTTCACCAAGAACCCCCAGAACGCTTTTCCTGACAAAGAATTGATCTCCACCTTGGAATGTCTTACCCAGGATCCTAAAAACCGCGTTGTCATTGTAAGCGGCCGCGACCGCAACACCCTGCAGAAGTGGTTGGGGCACCTGCCTGTTGATTTCATTGCCGAGCACGGAGTCTGGTTCAGGGAGCGGAGCGGAGAATGGGAAATGTTCCAAACTCTGTCTGATTCCTGGAAAGCCGAGGTAAGGCCCATCCTGGAATTGCACGTCAGTCGCACTCCGGGTTCCTTCATCGAGGAAAAAGACTTCTCCCTGGTGTGGCATTACCGTAAAGTAGACCGCGCCTTGGCCGAACTTAGGGCCCGGGAACTCAGCAATTACCTCTTGTTTATGGCCGCCAACATCAACCTGCAGGTTATGGAGGGCGACAAAATCGTAGAAGTGAAAAACGTAGAGGTGAACAAAGGCATAGGCAGTACCCGCTGGCTTGAGCAACACCCGCATGACTTCGTCCTCTCCATTGGCGATGACCGCACCGATGAAGACATGTTCCGGGTGATGCCCGAAGACGCGTTCACCATCAAAGTAGGCAGCGAACGCTCACTGGCCCGCTTCAATCTGGGTAATTCCAAAGAAGTCCGGAAACTGCTGAAATCTCTTTGTTGAGGGTTGGGGTTGGTAGATAATTGTTAATTGCTGATTGTTAGGGTTGCAAGCCCCTCCGGTTTTGGCCTCGTTTTCCTGAAATCAGTTTAAAACAGAGAAGGCCCGCCAAATGGCGGGCCTTCTCTGTTTTGCAGTACTCCGATTTTCTATAAAAACGGCGGTCTATCCAAGCGTTTGGAGATGCGGTAAGCGGCGTTGAGCAGACCCACGTGGCTGTAAGCCTGCGGGAAGTTGCCCCACTGGCTTCCGTCCTTGGAGTCTACGTCTTCGCTGAGCAGTCCCAGGTGGTTCGTGTACTTGAGGATGTTCTCGAACTCGGCCACTGCTTCGTCCAGGCGACCTACGCAGGCAAGGGCTTCAATGTACCAGAAAGCGCAGATGAGAAACGTGCTTTGCGGCACCCCGAAGTCATCAGCGTGTTTGTAGCGGTAGAAGAGGCCTTCCGGGGTTTTGAGTTCTTTCTCCATCTCGGCTAAGTGCGTTTTGGCGCGCTCAGAGGCCGGATCAATGTAGTGCATCATGATGAGCTGCAGCGTACTGGCATCCAGGTGGTGTTTGCCTATGGCCTGGGTGTACACGCCGCGCTCCGCGTCAAAGCACTCCTCAATTTTGGCGGCTGCTTCCTCTCTGAGCTGGGTGGCCACTTTGGCGAGCTCTGCATCGCCCATGTAATTGGCGGCGCTCCGGGCCGCCGAGGCACCCGCCCAGTGGAACAGGTAGGTGTAGCAATGGTATTGCGCAAAATCGCGGAACTCCCAAAGACCGGCATCGGGCTCGTGGAGGGTCTGCTTGATTTTCTCCAACGTCTTGTAGATGAGTTTCTGCGACTCAATCCGCTCGGCGTCATTGAAACGGCGGTCAATGTAGAGCGGGAGCAGGGCTACCAGAATCTGGCCGTAGACATCGTTCTGGATGTGCGTGTACGCGTCGTTGCCAATGCGCACCGGTTTGTTGCCCAGGTAGCCGTCCAGTTCCAGTTCAATCTCGGTGAGCTTGCTTTGGGCGCTGATGGAGTACAGCGGCTGGTAGCGCTGGGTGTCTTTGGCGGTGATGTTGGCGATGAAGTGGAAATAGCGCTCCATCTCCTCAAAGTGCCCGATGTTGTTGAAGGCATTAAGGATATAGTAGGTATCGCGCATCCAGCAGAAACGGTAATCCCAGTTGCGGCCGCTGCCGGGGTGCTCGGGCAAGCTGGTTGTAGGCGAGGCGATGATGGCGCCGGTGTCTTCGTACTGATGGATTTTGAGGGCCAAGGCACTCCGGATCACCTGCTCCTGGAAGAAGTTGCTGATGCTGGTGTTCTTCACCCACATGCGCCAGTAGCGGGTGGTCTGGCGCAGGAATTCCTCAGAGGTGCTTTCCAGGTTGGCTTCCAGCGGTGCTCCGTAGGTAATGACAAAGTACAAGGTCTCGTTCAAGACAAAGAACTGGTCTTCCAGGATGTAGCTCAAGGAGGCATTGGTAGTAAGCCTTACTTCCTCGTCCAGACCCAAGAAGGCGATATGGTTGCTGCTGCGGCGGCGCTTGAGTTCCAGTTGGCCGTAATTGCCCACGGGCCGACAGGTGGCTTTGATGCGCGGCGAGCCAGACAGCGGCTCTACCTTTCTGATGAGCATCAAAGGTTTGTAGTACCGCTGGTGCTGCCGGAAACGGGGCGCGAAATCAGTGACGCGGTAAGAACCCTCGGGGCTGGTGATCTCGGTGCACAGGATGTTGGTGTTCTCCACATAGTATTGGTGCGAGGTGAAGTCCTCGGCATCGGGCTTGAGGGAAAACTCGCCGCCTTTTTCCCGGTCCATGAGAGGGCCAAATACAAAGCTGCTGTCAAAACGAGGCCAACAGAGCCATTCAATGTTGGTGTCTTTGTGAACGAGGGCAAGGTAGGCGCAATTGCCAATCAGCCCCATGTCATAGGTATGTTTCGCCATACGGTTTATACGGATAGGTGGATAGCCAGTGGATGTCTAAGGTTACATGTACCGTATTAGAGGTATAGAGGTTTCCTAATTTTTCATACCCACCGTAGAAGCCACCCGTTTTAGGCCTGTTTCCTGAAAATCAACCTATAAACGAAAACCTTCTTGCGGACTTTTACCTGTATCCATATCTTTTCTCAAAGCACCTCTTTCGCAGCGTCAGTTAGCCGTTCCAGAATGGATGTAAAATCGGGCCGAAGCTTTACTTCTGGTCTCATGCAGTCCTGCTTCAATTGCACCAGGGAAGCGACAGTTGACTTTTGGGCCTCTTCTGCGGAAAGGTGATCCAGCAAATCTTCCAGCAAACAACCAAAGGCCCGCACTTCCAAACGTTCCAGTTCACTAGCGCGCTTTACATCGGATTTGTCATAGAGTGTAGCCGCCCCGAAGTCTCCGAACAGCGCGTGCCCCGTGGCGTTCACCAACGTGTTGTGCGCGTACAGATCACCGTGCATGATGCCGTGGGCGTGCAGATGTGCCGCCGCAGACGCAATCCCTGATGCTATGCTGAGGGTTTCGGGTAAGGTGAAAACAGTGCCTTCTGGGTAGACATCGCGGGTGCAGGAGGCAAAGCTGGGCGAACCGCCTAAATTTCGGTAACCTGCCGGAATCAGTTCAAAGACCAGGCCTTGCTTTTGAGCGGGGTGCTGCGCGAGTTTCCCCAGCACCTGCACTAGGTTGGGGTGAACCCCGGCCGCCATACAGGCCTGCATTTCGTCCTGCGGCAGTCCGTCGCTGGTCACTTCGCCTTTGAACACTTTCACCGCTACCTGATCAGGGGCACCGTGAGCACCAGGTGTGTTCCAATGCGCCCGGGAAATGACTCCCGAGGCCCCTTCGCCTAAAACTTCTTCCAGTTCCAGTTCTTCCCAGCTGATCTCGGGCAAGTCTTCTATTTCATGCGGATGCTGGTTGCAAGGGTTACCTGAGATCGCGAGCCACGACAGACGGGGCAGGGAGAAAAGCCAATCCGGCAGGTGGGTGATCTGGTTGGCCGAGATCCGCAGCAGCTCCAGGTTTTGGCAGGAAGCAAGTTCCGGGGGAAGTTGCGTCAGGAGGTTTCCGGCCAACATGAACTTCTGCATGCGGTGGCATTTCCCGATGGAAGCCGGTAGTTCCGTGATCTGGTTGTTCGTGAGGATAAGCCAGCGGGTATTCAGGGGAATGCCATCCTCCGCGATGTATTGGATCTGACAAGACTTAAACCCGATCATCTCCAAAGCCGGGCACTGGGCAAGCACCGCTGGGAACTCTGTGAACGGATTGTCTGAGAAGAACGCAATTTTCAGGTGGGTCAATCGGGCAAACTCTTCGGGCAGATGGGTTAACCTGTTTCCGGTCAGGTCTAGCACTTCTAAGGTATCGGCTAAGTCCAGGATCTCCAGGGGGAACTCGGTGAGGCCACAGGATAGTTTTAGCCTTTTAGTGCCAGAAAGTTCGCCGGCCCTTAGTCGTAGGAGGGTTTGCATGTGGATGTGGGTATGAAAGCTGCGAAGGTAAGGATTGCCTTTAAATGTTTTCTCTGGAAAACAGGCCGGAAACAGCCGAACCAAAATCGAAACCTAACCGGATGCTGTTACCTCTCTGATACTCCAGCGCTTTCGGCCTGTTTTGAAAAAAATAGGTTCTAAAGGGAACGCTGGGTTTTAACTAAGCGTTAAAGAAACAGACAAATTTTAGGGAAAAACATAAAGAGGAAGCAGACTAGCCTTTGAATTTTTAATCTATAATCCCTATTAAATTGATAGGAAAACTTGATTTGTAATAATCAGTACCTACCTTTGTGTCATCTAATTAACAGTCAGAAACAGATAAAGACTACATGGTCTATTCATCTTACATAAAGCGAATGCGCTTCTGCTGTTGCAGCCCTTGCTGCTGTTGTTGCTAGTCCTTAGCAGTCAACAAATCTTTATTGCCTATCCGGCACCCTTACAATCCATTTTCTTATTTAGTACTTTCTAGCCATGGCCTCTTCAACACAAGAGCAGGTGTCTCAGCTTATTCAAGAGACAGAAGGTTTAACCATAGACCAGACGTTTGCGCTGCTGGTCAACCGTTTTCCTAATGAGGTGACGTTCTCTTCCAGCTTCAGCTTTGAAGACCAGGTGATTTCGCACCAGATCCTGGAGAACCAGTTTCCTATCAGCATTTTCACGTTAGACACCGGCCGCCTTTTCCCCGAGACCTACTCGGTATGGAGCCGCACCAATGAGGCGTACAACACCCGTATCAAGCCTTATTACCCTAACAATGAGCAGCTGGAGGAATTTGTGTCTTCTACCGGTCCAAACTCCTTTTATGAATCTACCCAGAACCGCAAAGACTGCTGCCACATCAGGAAAGTGGAGCCGTTGAAGCGCGCGCTCAAAGGCAACGCTGTCTGGATTACCGGCCTGCGAGCCGAGCACTCTCCGGGCCGCGGTGACTTGCCTAAGTTTGAGTGGGACGAGGGAAACAAGCTCATCAAGTTCCACCCGCTGCTGTACTGGACCACCGACGAGGTGATGGCCTTCATCAAGCAGAACAACATCCCTTACAACAAACTGCACGACAAAGGCTTCATCAGCATCGGCTGCGCCCCTTGTACCCGCGCCATCCAACCGGGCGAAGATTTCCGGGCTGGACGTTGGTGGTGGGAAGACGCCAGCAAAAAAGAGTGCGGCTTGCACGTGACCGAGCAGGAGCCGGGGGTTGCCAACTCATTAGCCAAAATAGTTTAGTTAGCATTTTCAGATTATGTCAGCATATAAATTAGATTACCTGGACCAGCTTGAATCAGAAGCGATTCACATCTTCAGAGAAGTAGCAGGTCAGTTTGAGCGTCCGGCCTTGTTGTTTTCCGGCGGAAAAGACTCTATTGTGTTGGTGCATTTGGCGTTGAAAGCTTTCCGTCCCGGCAAGTTTCCTTTCCCGTTGGTGCACATTGACACCGGCCACAATTTCGAGGAAGCCCTAGACTTCAGGGATTACCTGGCCCATAAGATTGGCGAGAAGCTGATTGTGCGCAACGTGGAAGACACCATCAAAGCCAAAGGCCTCACTGAGCAGAAAGGCAAATTGCCTAGCCGCAACGGGTTGCAGACCTACACCTTGCTGGACACCATTGAGGAGTTCGAGTTTGACGCTTGTATTGGTGGTGCCCGCCGTGACGAAGAGAAAGCCCGCGCCAAAGAGCGTATTTTCTCGGTGCGTGACGAGTTCGGCTCCTGGGACCCTAAGTTGCAACGCCCCGAGCTCTGGAATACCTACAACGGCAAGATCAACAAGGGCGAAAACGTACGCGTGTTCCCTATCAGTAACTGGACCGAGCTGGACATCTGGAACTACATCCGCCGCGAGAAAATTGAGCTGCCGTCCATCTACTTCGCCCATGAGCGCGAGGTGTTGGAGTTTGATGGCCGTTTAGTAGCTACCAACGAGTTTGTGACGCTTGACCACCATGACGTGGTGACCCGCAAAGTGGTTCGTTACCGCACCGTGGGTGACATGACTTGTACCGCAGCCGTGGAGTCCAGCGCTTCTACCCTGGATGACATCATCAACGAAATCATCGCTACCAACACCAGCGAGCGCGGCCAGACCCGCATTGACGACCGCGTGTCGGAAGCCGCCATGGAAGACCGTAAGAAAAACGGATACTTCTAGGAAATTGAATGATTGAGGGATGGAGTAAATGAGAGAATTATTCGTCTCCGACTTCATATAAGTGAATAATAATAAATATCGGCGCAGCCGATGCAAGATATAGAAAGAGCCTTTCTGTGAAGAGTCACTGAGGAGTTTAGGAGCCGTTTTCAAGAAAGCAGCCTTAAAACAGACTCAGGACTCAGCACTCAAGACTCAGAACTCATTTCAAATGGATATTCTAAGATTTTTAACCGCCGGGAGCGTAGACGATGGCAAGAGTACTTTGATTGGGCGTTTGTTGTATGACAGCAAATCCATCATGGTAGACCAGTTGGAGGCGATTGAGCGGAGCACCAAAAACCGCGAAGAAGGTCAGGTGGACTTGGCGCTATTGACTGACGGTTTACGTGCGGAGCGGGAGCAGGGCATCACCATTGACGTGGCCTACAAGTACTTCTCTACGCCTAAGCGCAAGTTTATCATCGCAGATACGCCGGGCCACATCCAGTACACTCGCAACATGGTGACTGGTGCCTCTAACTCAGACCTGGCCATCATCCTGATTGATGCCCGTCATGGCGTAGTGGAGCAAACCCGCCGTCATTCCATCATTGTGTCGTTGCTGAATTTGCCGCACGTAGTGGTAGCTATCAACAAGATGGATTTGGTGAAATATTCGCAGGATGTGTACAATGACATCGTGATTGACTACTCACAGGTAGCCAAATCTCTGGGTTTGAAAGATGTGACCTATATTCCCATCAGTGCCCTGAACGGCGACAACATAGTGGAGAAATCTACTTCTATGCCCTGGTATGAAGGCGAGTCTCTTTTGAGCGTGCTGGAAACAGTGGAGGTACACGAGGACATCAACCTCACCGAAGGCCGTTTCCCGGTGCAGTACGTCATCCGTCCTCAGACCGAGGAATTGCCTGATTACCGTGGGTACGCCGGAAAAATCATCAGCGGCATTTACCGCAAGGGTGATAAAGTGGTGATTCAGCCATCTGGCGTGGAAAGCACCATTTCTGCCGTGGAAGTTGGCGGCGAGGAAGTGGAAGAAGCCTTCGCCCCGCAAAGCGCCGTGCTACACCTGAAAGACGACGTAGACATTAGCCGCGGCGATAGCATTGTAAAGCAGGACGCTCCCGTACAGGTGGCCCAGGAATTTGAAGTAGTGCTTTGCTGGATGAGCAACACGCCGCTGGTGCCTCGCAACAGATACCTGCTGCAAATCAACAGCCGCACCGTGCGCTGCGTGGTGAAAGAACTGGAGTACAAACTGAATGTAAATTCACTGGAAAAAGAACTTTCTCCGGTGTCGGCGGGTCTTAACGATGTAGTGAAAGCCACCATCAGAACGGCTTCGCCGATTGCCTTTGATTCCTACAAAAACCTGAGAGCCAACGGCGGGGCCATCTTAATTGATGAAACCAGCAACGTAACGGTTGGCGCCTGCATGATTTCCACCGAAGCCACTGAGAAGCCTTTCTGGCCGGAAATCTAGAAAACAGGCCTAAAACAGAATACCCATCAAACCAATTCACGCATCTCCCTCGCCGGAGGTTCATGAACAGAAGCTTAAAACCATGCAAGCAGCGCCACAGAAAGGAAAAGTAATCATAGCAGGAGCCGGTCCCGGTGACCCTGATTTGATTACCGTGAAGACGGTAAAAGCGTTGCGCCACGCCGAGGTGATTCTGGTTGACCGCTTGATAAGCCCCGAAATCCTGCAAAGCTATGCCGCGCCTTCGGCGGAGGTGGTGTACGTGGGCAAGCAGTGCCGCAGCTACGGAACCACGCCGCAAGCCACCATCAATGAACTGCTGGTGGAATATGCGTTATTGGGCAAACAAGTGGTTCGGTTGAAAGGCGGAGACGTGTCCATTTTCTCCAACGTGCTGGATGAACTGCAAAGCCTGGTAGCCCATGAGATTGAATATGAAATCATACCCGGCATTACGGCAGCCTTAGGCGCAGCCGCTTATGCTGGCATTCCACTCACGGCCCGCCAACATTCTACCGCCGTGCGGTTCCTTACCTTCTACACCTACAGCAAACTCACCGATGCCTACTGGCAGGAACTAGCCCAGACCGAAGACACGCTGGTGTTTTACATGTCCAGTGAGCGGCTGGGAGAGGTGGTGGAGAAACTGACGCGCCACGGTATCTCAGAGGAGAAGCAACTGGCGGTAGTGGAGCAGGCCACCACTCCTTTGCAGCACGTGCAAACCAGCAGCCTGTATGACTATGAGAAGAACCTAGGCGGAAAGACGTTTGTGTCGCCGTCGCTCGTGATTATAGGCAGAGTGGTGAACCTGCACCATGAGTTCAAGTGGTTCACCAACAACCCAAGTAGAGAACATTACTTCAAGCCGGTTTCTGAACAAGTAGGCTTAGTACTTCAATAATATCAAAGCTATGTTAGCAGAAGCTAAATTAAAAACCTTCCTGGAACTGGTCCAGCAATCATCTAAAGATGAACTCATCTGGATGAGCGGATTCCTGGCGGGGGTTACTTCATCTCAGGGTGCAACATCCTCGGCTCCCGCCGCGGGCGCAGTGACGGCAGAGGCTCCTAAAGCATCGGTAGGTAAGATTACCATTGCCTATGGCACCGAGACCGGTAACTCTAAGCGCGTAGCCAATGATTTTGCGAGCAAAGCGAAGAAGTCTGGTATTAATGCCAAGGTGGTCAGCTTAGACCAATACCGCCTGAACGACCTGGAGAAGGAAGAATATTTCTTAACTGTCATTAGTACCCAAGGCGAGGGTGACCCGCCCGCCGGGGCCCAGAAGTTCTACGACTACGTGCACCAGACCGATAAAAAGCTGCCTAAACTGAAGTACAGCGTGCTGGCGTTGGGTGACACGGCCTACCCGCTGTTCTGCAAAGCCGGTGAAGACGTAGACACCCAATTACAGCGCCTAGGTGGAAGCCCTTTGGTGCCTATTCAGAAGTGCGACGTAGACTACGAAGACGAGGCCAACGCCTGGTTCCAAAGCGTGCTGGAAACCTTAAACCAATCCTCGGCTCCTGCTTCTGCCCCGGCCGCCGCTCCGACGCCCGCCAAAAAAGCAGGTAAGAAAATATACAACGGCACCATCCTCACCAACATCATCCTGAACGATGTGGGCTCCAACAAACTCACGCACCACATTGAAATCGAGGCCGAAGATTTAGCTTATGAGCCCGGTGATGCGTTAGGCGTAGTTCCTAAAAACCGTCCGTTTACCATAGAGGCCATCCTGAAAGTGACTGGCATCTCACCGGATGAAAAAGTAAACCACCGCAACAGCGAATCAACCGTTCGCGAATTGCTCCACGATAAACTGAACATCACGTTCCTGCCTGAGCGCGTAGTAAAGAAATACGCCGAGGTGGTGGAACAGGACATTCCAGCTACCCGCATTGATTTGCTGGACCTTTTGAGAATTTACCCGGTAAAAGACACCGAACAGTTCAAAGATGTACTGCAAATTCTGGAGCCGATTGCGCCAAGACTGTATTCCATTTCTTCCTCTTTGGAAGCGCACTCCGGTGAGATTCACGTGACGGTGGCCCGCGATGAATTCAGGATCAACGAAGAGTTGCTGTGCGGCCATTGCTCTGATTATTTATCTGAGCAGAAAGGAGGCCAGCCGCTGGAATTCTACATCCACAAGAACAACCAGTTCAAGTTACCGGCCGCTGACAAAGATGTGATTATGATTGGGCCAGGCACCGGAGTAGCGCCTTTCCGTTCCTTCTTAGCAGAGCGCGATGCCACCGGAGCCGATGGCCGTAACTGGCTTTTCTTCGGAGACCAGCACTTCGCCACCGACTTCCTGTACCAGACGGAGATCCAGAACTGGTATGAGACAGGTACTCTGACCAAGTTCAACGGAGCCTTCTCCCGCGACCAGAAAGAGAAAATTTATGTGCAGCACAAAATGCTGGAAAACGCCACTGACTTCTACGAGTGGCTGACTTCCGGGGCGTATGTGTACGTGTGCGGCGCCAAAGAACCTATGAGCGTAGACGTAGAAAACACCCTGCTGCAAATCATAGGACTGGGTGCCGGTTCATCCCCAGAGGAAGCCGCCGTATACCTGGAGCAAATGAAAGAAGAAGGCCGCTACCTGAAAGACGTGTATTAATGTCCATGCTTCAGGTTTTTAACTTGGAGCAACCATGGGGCAAGTTTGCAACTTGCGAAACCACGCATTCCGTCCCCCTTCAAAGGGGGTCGAAGATGAAACTCATCAAACTTTGTTCTAAGCCTGTTTTCCTGAAAGTAGGCTTAGAACAGATACCAAACATTATGGACAGGAGCTTTCCTGTTATCCTAAACACCAGTTACCATGTCAACTGAGAAAAAGAATTTATCTCCTATAGAGAAAATAAAAGAGGTCAGCGAAGGGTTGCGCGGTACTCTCAAAGAAAGCCTGAAAGACGAAATCACGGGAGCCATTCGCGAGGATGACACCGCGCTGGTGAAGTTCCACGGCATGTACATGCAGGACGACCGTGACCGCCGGGAAGAGCGTGCCGCCAAGAAACTGGAGCGTCTGTACACCTTCATGATTCGTCTGCGCCTGCCCGGCGGATTCATGACGCCAGAACAATACATCGCCACGCACGACATTGCGGGTGAAAACTCCACTGGGGTGATTAAAATTACTACGCGCCAGACCCTGCAGTTGCATGGTATTGTGAAGGGCAAAACCAAACCCACTATTAAGGCCTTCAACCTGGCCGGACTGGATTCCATTGCTGCCTGCGGCGATGTGAACCGGAACGTGGTTTCTTCTGCCAATCCGCTGGAATCACCGCTGCACGAACGCATCTACCAGTACGCCGACAGAATCAGTGACTACCTGCTGCCCAAAACCCGCTCTTACTATGACGTGTGGCTGGACGAGGAGAAAATCTATGACAAGGTAGAGGAAGAAGATCCGTTGTACCAGGACCGCTACCTGCCCCGCAAGTTCAAAATCGGTCTGGTGATTCCGCCTAACAATGATTCAGATGTATTCGCTCAGGACTTGGGTTTGATTGCCATCATTGAGAACGATGAACTGAAAGGCTTTAACCTCGCCGTTGGCGGTGGTTTATCCTTCACCCACGGAAACGCAGAAACGTACCCACGTCTGGCTTCTGAAATCGGGTTTGTGAGTACTGAAGAATCTGACGAGAAGCTGTTCAAAGCCGTGTATGAGGTGCTGACCGTGCAACGTGACTTCGGCAACCGGACTGACCGCAAGTTGGCCCGCCTGAAGTACACCGTGGACAACATGGGCCAGGATGTGTTCCGCCAGGAAGTGGAGAAACGCACCGGTTTTCCGCTGGAAGCACCCCGTTCGTACGAGCTGAAAACCCGCGTAGACCATTACGGCTGGGCAACGAGTTACAATGGCTTACTGCATTATACCATGTTTGTGGAAAACGGCCGCATCACAGATTTGCTAACGGTGGCCCTAAAATCGGCGTTGCTGGAAGTAGCGCAGACTGGCAAAGCCAACTTCCGGTTCACCTGTAACCAGAACGTGATTCTCAGCGACATCACGCCGGAAAACAGGGCTGAAATTGAGCAGATTCTGGTAAAACACAACGTAATCGTGCACACCGATGCGGCTTCACCTCTTCGTAAAAATGCGATTGCTTGTGTAGCACTTCCTACCTGCCCATTGGCTCTGGCCGAGGCTCAGCGCTACCTGCCGGAACTGATCACCAAGATTGACGGCGTGTTAGCAAACCACGGATTGCAGGACGAGGAAATCATCATCAGGATGACTGGTTGCCCCAACGGCTGTGGTCGTTCGGTGCTTTCTGAAATAGGGTTCGTGGGTACGGCTCCGGGTCGTTACAACTTGAACCTGGGCGGGGATGAGCAAGGCTACCGCCTGAACAAACTCTACAAGGAGAACCTGGATGAAGCCGCTATTTTGCAGGAGTTGGATGTCGCGTTTGGTCTCTTCAAGCAGAACCGCATTGCCGGGGAGCGTTTCGGTGACTTCGCGTACCGTACGCTGCTGAACTAAGCTTCGGCTTAAGTTTCGACAAAATGCTGAAGAAATAGCTCTACCGTCTGTCATTCAGAATCTGTCATGATCTGTTTAAGGGCTGCTTTTAAGAAAGTGGCCCTTATATATGAACTTTAATTCTGATACCTGATAGGATTGGTAGACATTACAAGTATATTTGATTAAAGCAATATTTTGGTTCCTTCCCAAGAAGCTAAAAAGATGATTTCCGCTGTCGCTACCAAAGAACAAAACAACCTGTTTCCCGTCTTTCTGAAACTGGAGCAGATGCGCGTGCTGGTGGTGGGCGGAGGCAATATTGGCTTGGAGAAACTGACGGCGCTGCTGCAGAATTCTCCAAAGACCACCATTAAAGTAGTGGCCATCCAGTTCCATGAATCAGTGCTGCAACTGGCGTCAGAGCATGGCAACATCACGTTAGAAGCCAAAGCGTTCACTCCTTCTGATTTAGACGGAATTGATATCGTGATTGTGGCCGTAAATGACCGCGAGGTCAGTAGGGCCATCAGCTTGGAAGCCAAACATCAGGGCAAACTGGTGAACGTAGCCGATACGCCTGATTTATGTGATTTCTACCTGAGCTCGGTGGTCCGGAAAGGCAACCTCAAGATTGCCATCTCCACCAACGGCAAATCGCCCACCATGGCCAAGCGCCTGAAGGAGACCTTCAACGAGACGCTGCCCGAGGAACTGGACGAGGTGCTGGACAACTTGCAGTCCATCCGGAACCAACTCGCAGGAGACTTTTCCGCCAAGGTGACCCAACTCAACGACATCACCAAAGTGCTGGCCGTGAAAGAGCCAGTTCGGAATTCTCCGAAACGCAAGGAAAAGCCCTGGAAACTGATTGCCTCTGGCGCAGCCCTGGCGTTCTTCTTCATGATTCTGGGTCGGTTTGTGTTCTCGGCTATCACCTTTTCCGAGGTCTCCACTTTCGTGGGTAACATTGAGCCGATCTTCTACTGGATGATTTTTGCCGGGTTCCTGGCCCAGATGGTAGACGGCGCGTTGGGCATGGGCTACGGCGTGACCAGCACCACGGTGTTGCTGTCTTTAGGCGTGAATCTGCCGGCCATTAGCGGGAGCATCCATACCGCCGAAATCTTTTCCAGCGGTATCTCGGGCTTCAGTCATTACAAGTTCGGGAACGTGAACCGCAAGTTGTTTAAGGTCTTGCTGGTGCCCGGCATCCTGGGCGCAGTAGCAGGAGCCTGGCTGCTGTCAGAAATAGGAGAGGAGTACGCGAACTATGTTAGGCCCATCTTAGCGGCGTATACCTTGGTTTTAGGCGCGAGAATCATCTACACGGCCTTCAAGAAAAACAAAGAACGGAAGAAGATCAAGATGGCCGGAGTTCTGGCCGGAGCCGGTGGTTTTCTGGATTCCTTCGGCGGCGGCGGCTGGGGACCGTTGGTGACCAGTACGCTTATTGCCAAAGGCCGCACCCCCCGTTTCGTGATTGGCACCGTGAGTATCACCGAGTTCTTTGTGACCTTTGCCAGTGCCCTGACGTTTTTTGCCATGCTAGGGCTGAGTCACCTGCAGGTGATTGTTGGGTTGGTAATAGGTGGCATGTTAGCGGCTCCTATCGCTGCCAGATTGGTCGGGAAACTGCCTATGAAAACTATGTTCATTGCAGTAGGAACGCTGGTAATTATCTGGAGCCTCCGCATCCTGCTGAAAGCCGCAGGGTTGTTCTAAAAAGACATAAACCTAAAAAGCGTTTGGGAGCTGTTTTCATGAAAACAGCTCCCAAACGCTTTTTAGGTAAAAAGAAGTCTAAACCGAGAGAATAGACCCAGTAACCTGGTTTTCTTTTTGCACCTCAAGGTACCAAGCAGAGAAATGTTGGGAAATCTTCTCGCCTTCAATGATAAACCCATCGTGGCCGTAATTGGAATCGATCTCCACGTAAGATGCATTGGGCAGGTGCTGGGCTATAAACTGCTGCTCCTGCACTGGACAGAGGATATCACTGCTGATACCAATAATAAGCGTTTTCTGGGCTATTTTCGCTAAAACAGGCTCTAAACGTCCGCCGCGTCCACGGGAAATGTTATGGCTGTCCAGCGACTTAGTCAGGAACCAGTAGCTGTAGGCATTGAAGCGGTTCACCAGTTTATCGCCCTGGTAATTGAGGTAAGAAGACACGCGATAATTGTCCAACTTCTCGGGATCAGGATCTGTTTGGTTTTGGGCCAAGATATGGTAATTGCGGTAGGTGAGCGTTCCCAGGGCGCGGGCGGCTTTGAGGCCTTTGCTCCCCGCCGTAGAGCTGGGTTCTCCCCAGGTACCGTCGGCTTCCAGCATGAGGCGCTGCGTGGTATGAATGCCTATGCTCCAAGTGCTTTCAGCGGCGGCGGTAGCCAAAAGGAAGAGGTTATCAACGACCTCAGGCTCTGCTAGCGCCCATTCCAGAACTTGAAAGCCACCACAACTGCCCCCTCCCAGGATATGGATTTTCTTCAGGCCCAGGTACTCGCGCAACAAGATGTGCGCCCGTACCATATCACGGATGGTGATCTGCGGGAAGGTGCTGTAATAGGGTTCTCCGGTCTCGGGATTGGTGCTCAGCGGGCCGGTGCTGCCGTAGCAGGAGCCCAGAATGTTGGCGCAGACAATGAAATGCTGTTCAGGGTCAATGACCTTACTTTCCCCCACTATACCGCCCCACCAATCCAACACGTCAGAATTAGCAGTAAGAGCATGGCAAATCCAGACCACATTGCTTTTATTTGCGTTCAGCTTACCGAAGGTGTGGTAAGCCACTGTGATTTCCGGAAGCGTTTGCCCTCCTTCTAGTTCAAAAGGTTGGTTATATTGAAAATAATTCATGTAGTACCTTTATAACTTACAAAGTAAAGGCCTACAGGCGTAAAACCGTAATAAAAATGATAAGAATTGAGATGAACCGGGTAGGCGGCGACTACGGGTTTGAAGCCAAAGACGCCAACGGGCACGTCATTACCACTGATACCAGCCCTGAGAGCGGCGGAATTAACTTTGGCGCCCGCCCCATGCAGATGATGCTGATGGCTTTAGGCGGATGCAGCGGCATTGATGTGGTCATGATTCTTAAAAAGCAGCGGCAGGAAGTAACCGGCTTCAAAATGGATATCTCTGGTGAGCGCGAGAAAGGCAAAGAGCCATCCCTGTGGTCTAACGTGCACGTGGTGTTTGAACTGCAGGGCACCATTGACCAAGGCAAAGCTGAGCGCGCCTGCGAATTGTCCATCATGAAGTACTGCTCCGTGGCTGAAACCCTCCGCAGAGCCGGTGCCCAAATCACCTATGAAGTGAAGGTTACTGCGTAACGAGTTCTGAGTCTTGAGTTCTGAGTCCTGAGTTTTTCAGGAGCGAACAGAGGCGCAGAAATGTAGCGGCGTTACACCGTAACGCTGTGGCGGCAGGCACCAGCGCAGTCTCCAATCTATAAGAAACCTTTTCCTGCGGTGTAGCAGGGCTTATTCTTTGGGGCGGCTCTACCGTTTTATAGCACCACGCCGTTACGGTGTAACGCCGCTACAGATATAGACCTAGCCAGCACATCAGCAAATTAAAAATTAGCACATTACCCCATGGAATACCATCCGCTTACCAAAGCCATCAGAATACAAACCGAGCGCACGAATGAGATGGAGCATGCCACGCCTATGTTCCTGACCAGCAGTTTCGCCTTCGACAATGCCGAGGACATGCGGGCCGCCTTCGCTGATGAAACTGATGATAACATCTACAGCCGGTTCAGCAACCCCAGTGTGCAGGAGTTTACGGATAAGATGGTGGCGTTGGAAGGTGCGGAAGCTGGTTATGCCACGTCTTCGGGCATGAGTGCCGTGTTCGCCTCGTTTATGGCCTTGCTGAAAGCGGGTGACCATCTGCTGGCCTGTAATTCCATCTTCGGGAGCACGCATACCATCATCACCAAGTACCTGCCCAAGTACGGCATTGAGTACACCTACGTGCCCGCCGACAAGCCCGAGGAATGGGAAGCAGCCATCCGACCCAACACCAAGATGTTCTACATTGAAACGCCCACCAACCCCGGGTTAGACATCATAGACTTGGAAGCAGCCGGCCAACTCACGAAGAAGCATAATATTATCTTCAACGTGGACAACTGCTTTGCCACGCCGGTAAACCAGCTGCCCATCCAATACGGTGCTGACCTGGTGGTACACTCGGCCACCAAGTGGATTGACGGGCAAGGACGTGTGTTAGGCGGTGTTGTGGTTGGCAAAAAAGAGCTGATTAAGGACATTTACCTCTTCTGCCGAAGCTCAGGCCCAGCCCTGTCGCCGTTCAATGCCTGGGTGTTGAGTAAGAGCCTTGAAACGCTGGATGTGCGTATGGAACGCCACGCCGGTAACGCCCTTTCCATTGCTACCAAACTGCAGGGTCACCCCAAGCTGAACTGGGTAAAATACCCGTTCCTGCCCACGCACCCAAGTCATGAGGTTGCCAGAAAACAGATGAAAAACGGTGGCGGACTCTTTTGTTTCGAGTTGAAAGGAGGTTTGGAGAGCGGACGCAAATTTCTGGACAGCCTGCAACTGATGTCGCTCACCGCTAACTTGGGCGACACCCGCAGCATCGCCTCGCACCCGGCTAGCACCACCCACGCCAAACTCACCGAGGAAGAACGCCAGGCCGTCAGCATCACACCCGGGTTGATCAGAATCTCCGTGGGCCTGGAGTACGCCGATGACATCCTAAACGATATTCTACAGGCGCTGGAGAAGTGCTAATGTTTTAATGATTAAGTAATAGAAATTAGCTTTTAGTAAAAAGCACTTCGGGCCTGTTTTTAGAAAAACAGGCCCGAAGTGCTTTTTTGTAGGGGCAATCCCTTGTAGTTGCCCTTTCTGTGCATAATTACAAACGCACGAGGGCAACTACAAGGGATTGCCCCTACATGATTTTTGTGCAGACTAGAAACTGTTCACAATGCTGTTATGCAGTCCTTTGGTGCTCCAGTAGCCGCTGGCAATAATGCGTCTGATGGTGTAGAGCGGGTCATTCGGGTCGCGTTTAGTGGCCAGGATATAGGCAGCGGCAAATCCACGCTTCTTCAGTTCCGGAATGGCTTCTGGTCTCCACAACCCAAACGGATAGGCGAAGTATTTGATGGGCTTACCGGTGATGGCTTCCAGTTGCTTGGTGGGTTTCTCAATCTGGGTAATCCAGTCTTTGCCTTCGTACTTCTTCACGTTGTGGTGGTCATAGGTGTGCGAGCCGATTACGTGTCCTGCATCCGATAGCTCCTTAATCTGCTCTTTGGTCATGTAGTTGGGCCGGCCAATGGAAACAGTCATGATAAAGAAAACGCCTTTGAAACCGTACTTCTCCAACTCTGGCTTGGCTACGGTGTACTGGTCCAGTTTGGTGTCATCAAAGGTGAGCATGATGGGTTTGGACGGGAGCGGCGTGCCTTTGGTAAGGTACGCTTGCAACTGGTCAGGCAGAATGGTGTGGTACCCGCTATCGGCCAGCATTTTCATCTGGGCCTTGAAATCATTAGGCTTTACAATGTAGTCTTTGCCCACTTTGCCGTCGCTGGAAGTCCATTCGCGTATCTGGTGGTAGCACAGGATAGGTACCTGCGGGCGGGCCAGAATGGTTTCAGCGGTGGCAAGTTCTGTATTTGTATCAGAGGAAGATTGGGCTAAGGAAGAATCCGGGGCTGAATCTGTTTCTTTCTGTTGAACCGAGGTGGCGACTACCGGAGGGGTAGAGGCCTGGGTTTTCGGGTCTGCTTTTTTCTCAGAAGGAGAGCACGAAAAGACACTGAATCCAAGGGCGGCGAAAAGAAAATACCTGCCCATGCAAAGGGAAAAGGACATAGAAAAAGAAGAAAGTATCTGGTACGCTTGAAGATAAAGAAGAGCAGGCTGGTCTTTGAAAAGAAAAAGCAACGGCCGTCAATCCATTCGAAATCTACAGAATCCTGGTGGATTTTCGGAGGGCTTTAGGGGTACTTTACAGAAATTAGCTTTAAAACAGCTCTGATGTGAGGAGAAACTGAAATCCTCCCCAAGAGCAGAGAAAAGGGATAAACTTGGTACCGGCACAGAATAGGAACAGAGACACCCCTCTTCAGGTACTACCTTGAATAAAAAAGGGCCTCACTTTATGTGAGGCCCTTTTAGAGGACTGATGTATATTAAAACTTAAGCAAGTTTCACATTTACAGCGTTTAAACCTTTGCGGCCTTCTTTCAGCTCAAAAGTTACTTCATCATTTTCTCTGATTTCGTCCACTAGGTTAGACACGTGCACGAAATACTCCTCATTGGAGTCTGCGTCTTTAATGAAACCAAATCCTTTGGAATCATTGAAGAATTTTACTTTACCGTTTTTCATCAATGTGATAATATAATAATAAACAAATGTAGAGATTAAATTCTACACTTAGACTTTTTAAACGAAGTATATTTACGGAACCTCCCTTTGAGTGGTTCAGGTAAAAGCATGATACCAATCGATTTTCAAAAACCAGGGACTTAGAAAGCAGTTTTCCCAGGCTGAAGAACCGACAGAATTAAAGAATTACTTTTTACTTCCAGGAACTCCAGAAATGAATCCAGAGAAAGAATCAACCTTAATTTTTTCTTCCGCTTTACCTTCGCCACGAGAGCTGTACCATCAAAAGAAACAACAAGCATGACCTCAGAAACAAGTAAGACCATCAACGTAGGCCTCATTGGCTTTGGCATGGCAGGCCGGATTTTCCATGGACCTTTCATTCACCAGGTAGAAGGGCTGAAGTTGGTGCGCATCAGGGAGACCAGGGAAGAGAACATCCGGATTGCCCAAAGTAGGTACCCAGAGGCGCAAATCACGTCCCGCGCCGAGGACATTCTGCAGGACCCAGCCATTGATCTGGTAGTAGTGGCCACGCCCAACAGTTCTCACTTTTCTTTGGCAAAACAGGCCTTAAACGCCGGCAAACATGTGGTGGTGGAAAAGCCGTTTACGCCCACTTCCGCCGAGGCAGGTGAACTGATCCAGCTGGCCCGGCAGAAACAACGGGTGCTCACCGTTTACCAGAACCGCCGATGGGACAGTGATTTCAAAACCGTGCAGAAAGTGCTGCAAAGCGGGGTGTTGGGAAACGTGGTGGAATACAAAGCGCACTTTGACCGGTTCAGGCCGGCCCTCAAAGGCAATACCTGGAAAGAGGAAGACGCGCCGGGTTCGGGCATTGTCTACGACCTAGGTTCCCACCTGATTGACCAGGCGCTGGTGCTGTTCGGGCTACCCCAGGAAATCTCCGCCGATGTCAGGATCCAGCGGCCCCACAGCCCTGTATTAGATAAGTTTGAGGCCACCCTGTTCTATGAACGGCTGAAAGTGACTTTATCGGCGGGATTGCTCGTGCGGGAGGTAAGCCCTCGATACACCCTCCACGGCGACCAAGGCTCTTTCCTGAAATACGGCTTGGATGTACAGGAGAAAGCCCTCAACGATGGATTTTTGCCGCACCTTACACCTAACTGGGGCATAGAACCCGAAAGCATTTGGGGCCACCTGAACACTGAGTTTCAGGGGCTACACTTTACCGGCAAAATAGAAAGCGAACCCGGCCATTACCGCAGCTTCTATGAGAATGTGTACCAGGCAATAATAGGAAAAGCCGAATTAGCCGTTACGCCAGAGCAAGCCCGGAACGTGATTAAAGTGGTGGAAGTCATCATGCAGAGCAGCCAGGAAAAACGGACAGTTTCATTTCAGGCTTAGTTTTCAGAAAACACCATAAAAAAGGCCCGCTGTTATGAAGCGGGCCTTTTTTATGGTTAGAAGTCGTTCCTTATTCCTCTACAAAAAGAAACGGCCTTATTGGGGTTAAAAGAACATGTTGGTTGTATGTAATGGGTATGGGTAATTTATATCTTAACAAACTCTACCCTGCGGTTGTTGGCTTTGGCTTCTACCGTGGTGCCTTTGTCCAGCGGTTTGGTTTCGCCCTGGCCTTTTGCTTTTAAGCGGGAATCAGCGATGCCCTGGCTTGTGAGGTAGGCTTTCACGGCCTCGGCACGTTGCTGGCTAAGTTTCAGGTTAGAGGCATCGTCTCCGTCTGAGTCAGTATGGCCGTCTACGCTAAAGTTAAGCGTAGGTTGTTCCTGCATCAGTTTCACAATGCTGTTGAGGGTTCCGAAAGACTCTGGCCGGATCACGGCTTTGTTTGTATCAAATTTCACGCCGTAGGTCACAATTTTTCCGTTGGCCAGGATCTGGTCATACAGTTTTTTGCCGCCCTCGGCGATGAACACGTTTTTCACCATGGCATTCCCCTCTATCCGGCGGTCTGCCTTTATCTTCAGGTTGACCGGTTTGCCGGTGACGTTAGGGATGTTGATGAGGCGGTGCTGATCCAAGTAGACTTTCATGCTGCGTTTGTTGAAGGCGATGGACACGTGGCGCCACTGTTTTTTGGTACCGGCGGCCTGCAGCTCGGCAGAATTAGAACCGAAATTCTTGAAATGAACCCCTTCCGGCGAAATGATAATCGGGTCCCAGAACATGCCGTGGGTGGCCTCGTTGTATTTGTTTAAATCGCTCAGGAAATAGATTTCATAGTTCAGGTTGGGGTTGTCAGAGTCAAAGTAGACGTCCATCTCCACGGTGAAGGTTTCGGGTAACCAGTTCTCGGTCTTCATCAGCGGGCTGATGGCGGTGCCGTTGCTTACCAGGTTGATGACATCGGTCCCGCCAAAAGAAGCGACCTCGGCATTGCCGTTTTTCAGGTCCCACCGCGAAGGGAACTCGCCGTTTTCCTCGCCTTTCAGATTGTCTGCGAACAGCACTTTGTCGCCGGGCACGAAATCATATTTGGTCCAGACTTTTGTGTTTGCCTCTGGGGTGGCAGCCGCTCCGTTACCGGTGGTTTCTTCCGATGCTCCTTCTTCGCTTTCTTTTGTGCTCGTGGCAGATGCTTTTTTGCCGCTGGTTACCTGGTCGGCTGTTTTGTTGATCTTGGCATCAATCTTCTCGTTGACTTTGCTTTTGAGCTTGTCGCCGATGTTGAACTGGGCATGGGCAGGCACCGTGAGGAGCGAAAAAACGAAGGCTCCACAGAGAAAAGAAAGTTTAGAATTCATACATGTAGGGATATAGGGTGAGTGATAGACAGTATTTGCGCCTTGAAGGAAGCAAGCCGGGTGTTTGTTGAACCATGGCTGCTCTCTAAGACAGGTAACTGCCGTGACACCCCTATGGCCATCGAAATCAGAAACAGGAGTTAGCTACGAACCTAGGTGGAGGAATTAGGAGGGAGGAAGAAGAGAGAAGGAGCCTGTTTAATGCCTGTTTTCCTGAAAAGAACTGTTTTTTAGGAATCCGGACCAGAATATATTCATCCAGCCCGCCGCAATGAGAGGCAGTTAGTTGGGGATAAAAGACAGAGAAAGTGAAAAATTCGCTTGTGACAGAACTGAGTTTTACCAGCCTTCTTTGAACCCATTCTGTAAAGCCGTTTGGTATCTCTCCACATGGAATTTGTATAGGTTTGGAGCCTTGTACGCGCCGCCGCTTTTTCTGGGTTCGTCCAGTTTCTCCAAGATATCGTACCCCACCATTTTCCGGTAGAAGTTGCCGCGGTTAAGCTTTTTGCCCAGAATCAGCTCGTAGAGTTTTTGAAGCTCGGGCATGGTGAACTCCTCGGGCAAGAGGTTGTACCCGATGGGTTTGTAGTTGAGTTGCCGTCTCAGGGTCAAAAGGGCTTCGTCAAAGATCTGACGGTGGTCCATCATCAACTCGGGGAGGCGGTTTATGTCCTGCCAGGCGCAGGTGCTGGAAAGGTTATCGGCTTGGGGCTGCACCTTGGTGTAATCTACCAGCGCGTAGAACCCAACTGAGATAAAACGCTGCTTCATCCAGAGGGTATCCGGGAAATCCTGGAAGAAACCTTCTGAGCGGTTAAGGTCTGAGAACACCCCGAATTGCTGTAAAAAGATATTGTGGGCCCCGGTGCGCTCCTCCAGAATGCGGACGGCGGCCTCCCTCAGTTCCTCCTCTATTTTCATGTAGCCTCCGGGCAATCCCCACAACTCCTGGTCTTTCATTTTCAGGAGCAACACCTTGAGAGACGCCTCATGGAAACCAAATACCACGCAGTCAACAGAAATATGGGGCACATACAACTGCCAGGCTGATCTTGAACTCTCTTCTAACAGGCTCTGAAATTCTGATGGCTGTTCCATGGAAGCAGTAATCTCCTCGTTTATTGAAGCATGCGTGAGGCTTAGGCAAGTGAAAGCACACGGCGTTCCTTCATAGATGATCCCCTTCCCACATACGAAGAAAATTCTCTTACCAGTTGCCTTCAGGACAATCTTCTTCTGCTTGAATGAAACTAAATAAGGGCCACCCACCGGGTAGCGCTTTTTAGCTCTTTTCCCGAAAAGAAGCCCTAAAACAAAAAGGCCTTACCACCGAAGCAGTAAGGCCTTTTTTATAAAGAGAAATGCTACGCCTTAGTTGTTTCCGTAGCGCTTGCGCTCGTTCTCGTCCAGGTAAATTTTACGCATTCTGATGCTCTTAGGCGTTACCTCCAAAAGCTCATCTTTCTGGATGTATTCCATGGCTTCTTCCAGGGAGAATTGTTTCTTAGGAACAATCTTCACGTTGTTGTCAGAACCAGAAGCACGCATGTTGGTCAGCTGCTTACCTTTCTGGATGTTCACGGTCAGGTCATTCTGACGAGAGTGCTCGCCGATTACCATGCCCATGTACACTTCTTCGCCTGGCTCCACAAAGAACACACCGCGGTCTTGCAGTTTATCAATAGAGTAAGCCGTTCCTGGACCATTCTCCATGGCGATCAAAGAACCGTTGATACGGCCCGGGATAGGGCCTTTGAATGGCTCGTAGCTGATGAAACGGTGGTTCATGATGGCTTCACCGGCAGTAGCGGTCAAGACGTTGTTACGCAGACCAATCAAACCACGGGCTGGGATGTTGAACTCCAAATGCTGCAGATCGCCTTTCGGTTCCATGATCAAAAGGTCACCTTTACGCTGGGTTACCAATTCAATCACCTTACCGGCAGACTCCTCAGGAACGTCCACTACCAGGTGCTCCATTGGCTCCATTTTCTGGCCGTCTACTTCCTTGAAGATCACCTGTGGCTGACCAACCTGTAACTCATAGCCTTCGCGGCGCATGGTTTCAATCAGTACAGACAAGTGAAGGATACCGCGTCCGTACACCAGGAAGGTGTCTTCTTTGTCGGTCTCGTCTACGCGCAGAGCCAGGTTTTTCTCGGTCTCTTTGTACAGACGGTCACGCAGGTGACGGGAGGTTACAAACTTACCTTCTTTCCCGAAGAAAGGAGAGTTGTTGATAGTGAAGAGCATGTTCATGGTAGGCTCATCAATAGAGATGCGCTCCAATGGCTCTGGGTTCTCGAAATCAGCTAAGGTATCGCCAATGTCAAAGCCTTCAATACCCGTTACGGCGCAAATCTCGCCGGCAGATACAGACTCCACTTTCACTTTGCCTAAGCCTTCAAATACCTGAAGTTCTTTGATTTTTACTTTCTTGATAGAACCGTCACGCTTGCAAAGGCTCATGTTGGCGCCTTCTTTCAAAGTGCCGCGCTTCACGCGTCCAATGGCGATACGGCCCACGAAAGAAGAGTAGTCCAAAGAGGTAATCTGCATCTGCGGCGTGCCTTCTTCTGAAGGAGCCGGAGGGATTACGTCAATGATGGCCTCTAAAAGAGGGATGATGTTATCGGTTGGTTTCTGCCAGTCGGTGCTCATCCAGCCGTGCTTGCTGGAACCGTACAAGGTCACGAAATCCAATTGATCTTCGCTGGCGTCCAGGTTGAACATAAGGTCGAATACCATTTCGTGTACTTCGTCCGGACGGCAGTTTTCTTTGTCTACTTTGTTTACTACCACAATCGGCTTCAAGCCCAGAGAGATAGCTTTCCCAAGCACGAAACGGGTCTGTGGCATAGGGCCTTCAAAGGCATCTACCAGCAGAAGAACACCGTCGGCCATTTTCAAAACGCGCTCTACCTCGCCTCCAAAGTCGGCGTGACCAGGGGTATCAATGATGTTGATTTTCACATCTTTGTACCGCACCGATACGTTTTTGGAAACGATGGTGATGCCGCGCTCCCGCTCCAGGTCATTGTTGTCCAGGATCAGGTCGTCGAACTGTTGGTGTGCGTCAAAAATCTTTGAGGCGTGGATGATCTTGTCTACCAGCGTGGTCTTACCGTGGTCCACGTGGGCAATAATCGCGATGTTGCGGATACTTTGCATTCAGAGGTTGTTTTCAGCCCGCAAAGGTAGGGTTTTTCTTAGGCTTTTCTATATTTTTTATGAAAAAGCCCTTTTGCCCAATTACTTACGGGTATTTGCTTGTGGGTGAGAACAGCCCTACGCCCCACTAAGTTCCTGAGAACGGCTTCACCAGGCGGAAACCTGCACAGGCTGCCCCTTTAATGAAACAGCTCGCCCAACACAACCAAAGGCCCAAGCAAACGGCAAAAGAATCCCCAGCCAAAGAAAAAACTTGGTGGGTCTGGTAAAGCCTGAATCAATCTAAAAAACCTTCACAGGCCACTTAAAAGCCATTTAGTAGGAGGAAGATCTTGGCGGAAAGCATTTGGTTAATTTTGTGCTATTTTAGATAAAATAATGTCAAAACGAACGTGCGTTTATTTCGTATTTCGGGTTCCAAGCTTATCTTTACTTAGCCAAATCTGTGTCTTGAGGAGAAGGAATGTTTGGGACCGACACAGCAGCTCACCCGCGGTCAGAAAAGAATCTATACCTTAACCTATACCCCCTACTTATGCCTGTCTTCTTGGAAAAAACCGGATATTCAGCATCGCTTCAGCCTATTTACCAGGAAAAGCTAAATTGGCTTCAGCAAGAGTTGCGCCCCCACCGCGCCGCTCTGATGCAACACCCGCTCTACGAGCAAATCTATGACCTGGCCGACCTGCGCACGTTCATGGAGCACCATATCTTTGCCGTTTGGGATTTCATGAGCCTGCTGAAGAGCCTGCAGCGTCACCTGACTTGCGTAGACGTGCCCTGGACTCCGCACGGAAACCCTTCTAACCGCCGTCTCATCAATGAGATTGTGCTGGAAGAGGAAACCGATGTAGACCCCGAAGGCAACCCCATCAGCCACTTTGAACTCTATGTGCGGGCCATGGAAGAATGCGGTGCCGATACCCGCCTCATCCATGAGTTTATGGCAGGCTTGCACCAAGGCAAATCTGTGTTTGCGCAACTGGAGAACCTGCCAGTGCCGGGCAACACCCACGACTTTGTAGAACACACCTTCCAGATCATCCAGAGCGGACAAGCCCACCGCATTGCCGCGGCCTTCACCTTCGGGCGCGAGGACGTGATTCCGGATATGTTCCGCTGCCTCATCGGTGACCTGAACCGCCGTTACCCGGGTACCCTTGACACCTTCCAGTTCTACATGGACCGCCACATTCAATTAGACGACGAAGTGCACTCACCCTTGGCCATGCGCATGGTAGCCGAGCTGTGCGGCGATGACAAGCACAAGTGGGAAGAATGCCGTGATGTGGCCGTGGCCTGCCAGAAGATGCGCCTGCACCTGTGGGATGGTATCCTGGCCAGCATCCAGCGTTTCTAGGCTGCTCAAATCCTTTGCAAGCGGGTTGTCGTACTGTAAGAGCACAGACCTTAACACGCAAGACTATGGATTTAGAGAACCTTAGCTCCAACAGCGAGAATATTGAGAACACCGGCTACCTTATTTTAAAAGCCTTCAAAGCCAAGGGCACCCAAGCCGAAGAAGTATTAGAATGGACTGAAATTTACCCTTTCCTGCACCAGGAGGATGAAAAACTCCACTACCAGGATGTGCAGAAGCGGGCCGAAGAACACCTCCGGAACCAAGGCTATGCTACGCCAGATCCGGCCGGGCTGCGGTTGACTCCTGTGGGCTACAAAGCTATACAGGAGCTGGATGATGAGGATTTAAGTCAAAGCAATGCCCGATAAGCTTACGCCCATGCAGACGTTTAGGAGGAGTTTTTGGAAAAAGGGACGGAAAACGTCTGGGTTGGTGCTGTGCGCTTTATGGGGGATTCTGGTCATTGGTTGTACCTCGTCCAGGGAAAACCCGCCACCGGCAGCCGCAGAACCGGCACGCACTTACCGGACTACGCCCACCACGCGCGACCTGAACAACCAGGCGAGCCAGGTGAACCAGAAAAAGAACATAGAGGACCGCAACCCCAACTCACCCGGCAATCAGACCCCGGCGGTACGAAGCCAGAAAATCTTACCGGGCCGACAGCCGGTAGCGCCAGACACCATCCGGCGCCCACCCATGCCACCCGCCATTGGTACCACTACCGGCAATTAGTATAAAAGCCGTTTAAGGCCGTTTTTCTGAAAACAACCCCAAAACGCCGCGCCTTCTTAAAGAGGTCGCGGCGTTTTGTTTTAGTGGTGGGGTCTTGCTCAATTATTGCTTTTTGCCGGCAGACCCACCCCAACCCCTCTAAGGAGGGGATTCCTAGAATGTGTCAGAAAGGTATAGAAACTGTTGGACCCATTTGAGGCTCTCGCCTCACTGCAGTTACAAACTGCAGGTCTTTTTGGGTCCAAGTCGCAGACTTGAACCATAATAGAGGAAAGAGAAAGGAAAACAAGGAAAAGAAAACAGCCCAACTGCGGCAGGTCGGGGCGAAGGCCTACAGGGGGCCGAGCACCGGCTTGTCGCACGGAAGAACTTCTCATACAGCAGTGGCCCGCGTCTACTATGAAAAAGATAGCCTTAGCCGGGTGGTACCCTCAAGTGAAGAAAAGACTGTCTGAGCGTCAGCGAGTTTCCTTTCTTCTTGATTCTTTTGGTTAGGTTGAGCATCAAGGATCAACCTGACAAACCCCAGCAGGATGCGGCTGCAGCCAAGGAGTTAGTAGGTAAGAAAGTAGGAAGTAAAGACTGGAATCAACCCTGTAGTTATAAGGCTCAGCAGAAGAAGTCATTTGCTTCGCCCCTTCAAAGGGAGAATTCACATTTAATAAGCGTATTCCAGAAAAGGACGCGGAAACGGAATAGAGGTTGTCTTGTTTGTTAGCTTAGATATCCGCAGACACCTCCACCAAAGACCGTTCTGAGAAAAGAAACACCTCTGGTGAAAGCCCATTTTTGACCAAACAACCGAAGAAAAAACCTCCCTGCAAATTCACTATATTTGCCTTTTCAAAGAAAGAACATGGCTGAGACAACCTATCCCCAACGATATACCATCACCGCGGCGTTGCCCTACGCCAACGGTCCCGTACACATCGGGCATTTGGCCGGCGTCTACATCCCCGCTGATATTTACGCACGCTACCTGCGCTCCCGCGGCCGCGATGTAAAGTTTGTCTGCGGGTCAGATGAACATGGCGTTCCTATTACTATTAGAGCGAAGAAAGAAGGCATCACGCCGCAGCAGGCCGTGGACAAGTACCACGAACTGATCAAAAGCTCCTTCGCCGATTTCAATATCTCCTTTGATATCTATTCCCGCACCTCGTCCAAGACGCACGCCGAGATCGCCTCCGGGTTCTTCCGGAAACTGTATGACGAAGGCAAGTTCATCGAGCAGACCACCCAGCAGTACTTCGATGAGAAAGCCCAGCAGTTCCTAGCCGACCGTTACATTGTGGGCACTTGCCCCAAGTGCGGAAACGAGAACGCCTACGGTGACCAGTGCGAAAGCTGTGGCACGTCTTTGAACGCCACGGATTTGATCAACCCGAAAAGTACCTTGAGCGGCGAGCCACCGGTGTTGCGCGAGACCAAGCACTGGTATTTGCCCCTGGATCAGTACGAGGCCTGGCTGCGCGAGTGGATTGTAGACGGACACAAAAACGACTGGAAAACGAACGTGTACGGCCAGTGCAAAAGCTGGATCGATCAAGGCTTGCAACCGCGTGCCGTAACCCGTGACCTGGACTGGGGCGTGCCGGTACCCGTAGAAGGCGCCGAAGGAAAAGTGCTCTACGTGTGGTTCGATGCGCCAATTGGTTATATCTCGGCTACCAAAGATCTTACGCCAGACTGGGAAACCTACTGGAAAGACAAAGATTCCAAATTGGTGCACTTCATCGGGAAAGATAACATTGTATTCCACTGCATCATCTTCCCGGCCATGCTCAAGGCCCACGGAGACTATGTACTGCCCGATAACGTGCCGGCCAACGAGTTCCTGAACCTGGAAGGCAACAAAATCTCCACCTCTCGCAACTGGGCCGTGTGGCTGCACGAGTACATGCAAGACTTGCCCGGCAAAGCCGATGTACTGCGCTACGTGCTCTGCGCCAATGCCCCGGAGACCAAAGACAACGACTTCACCTGGAAAGACTACCAGGCCCGGAACAACAACGAGCTGCTCGCGGTCTTTGGGAACTTCATCAACCGGGCGGTGGTACTCACGCACAAATACTACAACGGAGCAGTTCCGCAACGCGGCGAGTTGACGCCTTTCGATGAGGAAGTGCTGGCCCAACTGGCTGATTTTCCTGAGAAGATCGCTGTGTCTTTGGAACTGTACCGTTTCAAGGAAGCTTTGGGCGAACTCATGAACCTGGCCCGTTTGGGTAACAAGTACCTGGCAGATACCGAGCCCTGGAAACTGATCAAAACCGGTGCTGTGCGCGTAGAAACCATCCTGAACATCGCGTTGCAGATCTCGGCTAGTCTGGCTATCCTGTCTGAGCCGTTTTTACCGGAAACGGCCAATAAGCTCGGCAACATGTTGAACTACGCTCCCGGCAAATGGGACGAGGCGGGTTCTGCAGATCTACTGCAACCAGGACACACCATCGGGGAAGCCGCGCTGCTGTTCGAGAAGATTGAAGACGCCGTGATTGAGGCGCAAGTGCAGAAACTGCTGGATACCAAAAAGGAAAACGAATTGGCCAACGCCGTTGCCGCGCCCGCTAAAGAGGATATCACCTTTGACGATTTCTCTAAGATCGATATCAGGATAGGGACTATTCTGGAGGCTGAGAAAGTAGCCAAAACCAAGAAACTCCTGAAGCTTAAAGTAGACACCGGCTTGGACCAGCGCACCATCGTGAGCGGCATCGCGGAGCACTTCAACCCTGAGGAAATCATCGGGCAACAAGTGTCTGTGCTGGTGAATTTGGCGCCGCGCGAGATCAAAGGCATCGTGAGCCAGGGCATGCTCCTGATGGCCGAGAACGCCGATGGCTCCCTGGCATTCATGCAACCGTCCAAAATGATCGTGAACGGCGGCGGAGTTAGTTAACTGAATGTACCCGTCGTTTTTGGACTATTTCCTTAGAAAGAAGCCAGAAACAGGAATCAAGTAGAAAAGCTCCGTCTGGATTTACCAGCGGAGCTTTTTCTTTGCAGGTCTTGCGGGCTCGTCCATTATCTGGAAGGTCACGGGTATTACGTACCTGGATTTTACTGGTCTACCCTTTACCAAGGCAGGGTTCCAGGCAGCTGAAGCTTCCAGTTTTTGAAGGACTGCTTTATTGAAACCGTTGTATGAGCTGTTGTTTAGAGCCACAAAGTCTCTCAAGTGGCCTTCATCATCTATCGTAAACTGTATGTAAATGGTGGCTTCTATGTCAGAACGGAGTTCATCCTCTGGATAGGGGATAGAGGAGGCCAGTTTCTTCCTAAAGGCAGTTAAGCCATTCTTGGGCTCGGCCATTTTATCCAGCTTAATGAAGATGGAATCTTTCTGAGCCGGCCGGTACGTGAAGGCAGAAACCAGCAGGGAATCTTTATAGAAGTAGTGTGAATTTTCTGTGCTGTCTTTGTTCCAGTAACTGCTGTTGCCTGTGCCTTTGACCAAATATGGTTTGTTGGCACTATTCCACAATTGTGCGTAAACCACGCGCGTGTCATTGGCAATAATGTCAGAAGAGGGTTGTCCAGCATTCGTGAAGGTATGCACCTTGGCCTTTAGGTTGCTGAAATAAGGCTCTACCAAATAATCGGCTTGGACTTTGACATACCATAAATAGGCATCGGCTTCGTCTAAAGAGTCAGTGCCGGTTATAAAGCTTTTCTGCTTCAGCGTATTGCTTTCATAATCTTCTACCCGCATTTTATTTCCCTCTAAGAAGTAGTGCCTTTCAAAGTCGGTCTTTACGGTACGACGGGTTTGAAAGCTTTTTGAAAAGTATTTAACTTCTTGTGAGAAGGCAGTTAAAGAAAGAAAGCTGAACAGGAAGAAAAATAGAACGCGCATTGCGAATGGTGATGTTGTATATATATGCTTGCGAATATATGAGAAAGAAGTTATTGCTGCAGTATAAGAAAAGTATAAAAATGGTAGCAGGAATCAGGTCTACTTTTGGTTCTTCCATATAGACCTGTTTCATAATACCTGCGCTTGGCCTTTCAGGTGGCCTTGCTATCTTAATTGGTCTGGGTAGACGTAGGTATCCGGTTATCTTTGGGATGGCAGAGACGCCAGAAAAGCAAAGTTCGATGGGTAATGATTTTTGATGTTAGGACCGAACGTAAGGATTCCGATATTCATGCAGACTAACAAAACAGGGAGAGAGATGCCGGTAGAAAATCAAGGAAGATGCTAGTAAAACCAAGCGAACAGCCACTTTTAAGGCTGTTTTCTGGAAAGAGGCTATAAACAGGAAACTTCCCTTTTCTTTTACTCCCAAGTTTACCGTGGGTTCTCTTCTACTCCCGAACCTTGAGTACAATCTTCCCGATGTGTTCGCTGCTTTCCATCAGTGCATGGGCCTGGGCAGCCTCGGTTAGGTCAAACCTCTTGTATAAGACAGCCTTGAATTTTCCCGCTTCCAGCAAGGGCCAGACGTGCTTTTCTATGTCGGCGGTGAGGGAGGCTTTGAAATCTGCATCACGGGGGCGTAGGGTGCTGCCGGTAATAGTGAGCCTTTTTTGCATCACCTGACGGACATCGAACTGGCCCTGGGCACCATGCATGGCATTGATGAACACCAAGCGGCCGTCTGGGTGGAGCAGGTTCAGGTTTTTGGGGATGTAATCGCCGCCTACCATGTCCAGAATCACGTTTACGCCCTGGGCTTTCAGTTCTTCCTCAAAATCTTCGGTTTTGTAGTTGATGCAGCGGTCGGCACCTAGGGCTTCGCAGGCCCGGCATTTTTCCTCGCTGCCTGCCGTCGCGAAGACCTTGGCACCCCAGGCCTTTGCCAACTGGATGGCCGTAATCCCGATGCCGCTGCTTCCGCCGTGTACCAACAGGGTTTCCCGGGGTTGAAGCTTTCCGCGTTGGAAAACATTGTGCCAGACGGTGAACACGGTTTCAGGCAGGGAGGCGGCTTCTTCAAAGCTCCAGCCCCGGGGCAAAGGCAGACAATGGTGAGCATCAACTACCGCATATTCGGCGTAGCCACCCCCGGGCAGCAAGGCACAGACAGCCTCTCCGGGTTTCCGGTGCTTCACTCGCTCCCCACAGGTTTCTATGATGCCCGCGATTTCCAGGCCCGGAACATCCACCGGGGCTCCGGCCGGCGGCGGATAATGGCCTTTGCGCTGGGCCACATCGGGGCGGTTGATACCAGCGGCGTGCACCCGTACCAACACCTGGTGCGGAGCCGGAATAGGCTTATCGCGTTCCTGGATCTGCAGCACCTCGGGTGCTCCGGGTTGGGAAATCACCACTGCTTTCATGGCTTTACGGCTTTGGGGTTTCAGGGAAGGCAGGCACCACCTGCACATACACCGGCGAAGGCACCGCGGCCGAGTTGCCGGTATAGGTCAGCTTGCCGGTTTGCGCATCTACTTTATACGTGGTAATGCTATTGGATTTTTGGTTAGCCACCAGCATGGTTCTGCCTGAAGGGCTGAAAGTGAAATTACGCGGCCAGTTGACTTGGGTGGCCATGTGCTGCACCAGCGTGAGTTTGTTTGTGTCCTGGTTTATAGAGAAAACCACAATGCTGTTATGGCCGCGGTTAGAACCATAAAGAAACTTACCATCGGCGGAGACGTGGATATCGGCGCAGGCGTTTTCCCCGGTATAGCCGACAGGAAGGGTAGGAACGGTTTCAACCTCGGTCAGGGTGCCGTTGTCTGGGTTGTAGGTGAAGGTAGTGAGGGTAGAGTTCAGTTCATTGATCACGTACGCGAACCGCTTGTTCTTGGGATGGAACGTGAGGTGCCGCGGCCCCGCCCCAGACTTGGCTGTAAACACAGACTGCCGCTCCAACTTGCCATCAGATTTATTTAGTCTATAGCTGATGATCTGGTCAATGCCTAAATCTACCGCCAAGGCGAAGTTGTTCTCAGGATCGGGCAGAATGCAGTGGGCGTGCGCCGCGTCTTGCTGCGGCCGAGGTCCTTTTCCTTGGTGTTGCTCCATGTCTGAGGAAGAACCTAACCGTCCATCTTCTTGCAGCAGGAAGGTAGAAATGTTCCCGCCCACGTAATTGGCTACCAAGGCCACCTTGTTTTTGTGGTCCAGGCTGATGTAGCAGGGAGCGCCACCCAGCGACGGTTGGCGGTTCAAAAAGGTCAGGTTACCGGTTTTCTGATCAATGGCGAAGGCGCTGACCGCCCCGCTTTTCTGGCCTTCAAACTCGGTGGTTTCGTTTACCGCGTACAGGTGCTTTCGGTCGGCATCCAGGGTAAGAAAAGAAGGATTCTCGCCCGCTTTCACGGCAAAGGACCGGGTCAAGGCGCCTGTCTCCTCATTTAAATTATAAGCGAAAATGCTCTCGGCATCTGGTTTGGCATATGTACCAATGTAGACCATCATATCTTTCTGAGTTGCTTTTTGCTTAACGGAAGTACAGGCGGCCAGGATTATGCTTAGCCCCAGCAGGAGGGAGGTCAGAGTTTTCATAGGTCGTTTTAACGAAGATTTCAGGAAAGATGCCAAAAAAGATCAAGAACCAGAAAAGGCTTTCTTGTTTTAAGGCCAATTTCCGGAAGAAGGCAGGAAAACAGAAATCGCCGTTGGTTTTACGCCGCCTGCAAACGCCTTACCACCAGATAAAAGCCGATGGCTGCCACCACGCATAGCCCGCTGGCACCCCACCACAACGTGTCAAACCCGAAACGGGCGATGGTGCTGGTGCCCACGAAGGGCCCGATGATGTGCGCCGCGGAGTAGGAAAGGCTGTAGAGACCCATATAGGAGCCTCGGTTCTGCGGGCCCGAACGTTGCACAGTAAGAGTACTCATAAACGGCATCGCGAATATCTCGGAAAGGCTCATGAGCAGCACCGACAACGCCAGCACTATAAATCCCTGAGCCACATTGAGCAGCACAAACGCCAAAGCCAGCATCAGGAGGCCCGCCACAATCATCTTCCAGAGCGCATGCTTATCCCCGATGAGGTACACGATGATCATCTCCAGCAGAAATACCAGCAGCCCATTGAACGCCAGCAAACCGCCAATCTGCAACTCAGAAAGTTGGTACACTTTTCGGTAATACAGCGGCATGGTGGAGAAGAACTGGAAGAAAGCCACCGCAAAACAGCAGCACAGCAAGGTGAACAGCAAGAAGAGCCCGTCGCGGTAAGGAGAACGGGTAGTTTGTGCAGGTTGGGTTTCGCCTTCGGGCGATGAAGACCTGGGGGCGTGACCCTGTCTGTGCCGGAAATAAAAGAAGAATAGAACGCCCGCGCTCAGGCAGGTAATCCCATCGGCCATGAAAAGCCACTGGTACGAGACCGTGGCCAGCACGCCGCCTAGGGCCGGCCCGATGGAAAAGCCCAGGTTAATAGCCATGCGGTTCAGGGAGAAAGCGCGGGTTACGTTCTCGGGCCGGGCATAGGAACTCACCGAGGACGCATTGGCCGGACGCAGGCATTCGGTGAAGAGGCTGAGCAGAAAAATGCCTCCCGCAAAAAGGTGGAACTCCTGCAGCCAGAGCATGACAAAAAACCAAGCGCCGCCCAGCATCAGGCTGAAGAACTGCACCTTGAAATGACCAACCTTATCGGTGAGCCATCCGCCCAGGAAGGTACCGCACATAGAGCCCACCCCAAACAGACTCAACAGCACCCCCACTTGTTGCAGGGTGAAACCCAGAGCCTCGGTGAGGTACACGCTCAGGAACGGCACCACCATGGCCCCGCTCCGGTTGATGAACATGATGACCGCCAGAAGCCAGGCCTCGCGGGAGAGGCCCCCGAAAGCGTTGGCGTAAAGGGATAGAATTCGTTTCATGTAAAGCTGGGCGGCATAAAAGTAGAGAATTGTCTCCAATACCGGTAATACCCCGGCAGAGCTACAAGGAAGGAGCCTTCCTTAACATCCTCGGTCAGGAAGCCTGAAGGCGGCGCACCACCAGGTACAATCCGCCCGCGGCGAGTATGCACAAGGCGCTGCATCCCCACCACAGCGTGTCAAACCCGAACTGGTCAATGGTATTGGTGCCCACCAACGGACCAACGATATACGCCACCGAGTAGGAGAGCGTGTACAGCCCCATGTAAGATCCCAGGTTCTGTGAGCCGGCACGTTGGGCGGTGAGGGTGCTCAGGAAGGGCAACACCAGTATCTCAGAGAGGCTCCAAAAAATCACTGAAACCACCAATATGAGAAAACCTTGGGCTAGGGTAAGCGCCAGGAGGGCCAAGGCCAGCAGAAACAATCCGACCACAATCATTTTCCACAAGCCTTGCACCTTGCCCAGCCAGTAGACGATGACCATCTCCAGGGATACCACCAGTAATCCGTCAAAGGCCAGCAAGGCACCTATCTCAAACTTAGACAAATGGTGCACCTGGTGCCAGTACAGCGGCATGGTGGTGAATAACTGGGAAAACGCCACTAAATAACAGCAACTCAGAAACGCGAAAACCAGAAAAAGGGGGTCTCGGTAAGCAGATGATCGAACGTTGGAGAAGGAGTTTTCAGGTTCAGAAGGGTGGTTTGGAGGTGCATCGGGCAATGCGTTTTTGGGCCCGTTCCGGAAAAAGAGGAAGAAAACGGCACCGGCCGCAAAGCAGGTGAGCCCATCGGCTAGAAAGAGAAACTGATAGGATACCATGGCCAACAGACCACCTATGGCCGGACCGATGGAGAAGCCCAGGTTCATGGCCATCCGGTTCAGGGAAAAGGCCCGCGTCACGCTCTCCGGTGAGGAAAAGGAACTCACCGCGGCAGAATTGGCCGGATACAGGCTCTCGGTTAAGGCGCTCAGCAGGAACAGGCCCCCGGCTAGCAACTCGAACCGCTGCACCCAAATCATGGCCAGAAACCAGGAGCCGCCCAAAAAGAAACTCAGCAGCTGCACTTTGACATAGCCCCACCGGTCAGTGAGCCAGCCCCCCAGCAGATTGCCCACTGTAGCCCCCAACCCGAAGAGACTCATCAGGACACCCACCTGCGGCAAGCTGAAGCCCAGCGACTCAGTGAGGTACACGCTCAGGAACGGCACCACCATGGCTCCGCTGCGTTTGATGAACATGACAAAGGCCAGAAGCCAGGCCTCACGGGAGAGACCCTGGAAGGCATTACGGTAAAGAGAGAGAAGTTGGGCCATGGGCTGATGATGCGGCACAAAAGTAGACAAATGCGGCTAATCCAAAAGCCAACCTTTAATAAGAATAATGCGCGTATGCAAAATGAAAAAAGCCAATCCTGCGCCCGCCAGAGGAAGTTTCAGAAGGGTGTCTAAGAGCGTAAAACAAGCTGCCATTATCGTCAAATCTATACCCCGGCGGACTGACTGAAACTAACTTTCTGTGCTAGAAAAGGAGATCGGCGTTTTGGGGCGGATTTCAGAAAACCCACCCCAAAACGCCGATCCGTTTTGCTGCTTTAACCGCGGTTATTTATTGAAGAAGTTCATGGTGCGCTCCAGCCCGATTGTCCCGAAGGAGAGGCTCATCTCGGCGGCTTTCTCAATGTAGGTCTGTAAGTCAATCTTCTCGTCCTCAGAGAATGGGCTCAGCACATAATCTACCTGCCGACCTTTGGAGAACTGCGAATCTACCCCAAACCGAAGGCGCGGGTACTCGTTGTTGCCCAAGGTTTCTTCAATGTGTTTGAGGCCGTTGTGCCCGCCGGCGCTGCCCTTGGCCCGCATGCGAAGTTTCCCGAACGGGAGAGCCAGGTCATCGGTGATGACCAGCATCTGCTGCGCCGGGATCTTCAGAACGCTCAGCCAATGGGCCACAGCCTTTCCGCTCAGGTTCATGTAGGTGGTAGGTTTTACCAGGGTGAAATGCTTGCCCTTGGTCTTGAACTCGGTCACGAAGGAATGGCGGCCGGTGTCAAAAGAAACCTCATGCTTTTTAGCCAGGTAATCCAACACCATAAACCCGATGTTGTGCCGCGTATCTGCGTATTCAGGACCTATGTTGCCAAGGCCCACAAGTAAATATTTCATATCGGTTGGGATGTCATCTGATGGCAATGAAGGCTTCTTCGCGCCAAACCAGTTGACTAAACGTGTAAACATCCTGCAAAGGTAAGGGCTTGGAGGTTTTGGGGCTAATTTTTGGAAAACATCCCTGAACCGGGGATTGCCTAAATAGCTTCCAGTGCTTGACCCAGGTCTGCAATCAGGTCTTCGGCCTCCTCAATGCCCACTGACAAACGGATCAGGCCCACGCTAATGCCCATTTTCTCCTGCTGTTCCTGGGTAAGACCGCGGTGCGAGGTGCCCAACGGGTACGAGATAGACGTAGTAACCCCGGCCAGCGAAGGTGCAAACGGAATGTGCGAAAGGGCTTTCATGAACCGATTTACAGCTTCGGTATCATCAGCGATCCTGAAAGACAGCATGCCCCCGAAAAGGCCGTTCCCCTGCTTTTCAGCGATGGTATGCTGCGGATGATCGGCTAGGCCGGGATAGAAAACCGCCTGCACTTTGGGGTGTTGTTCCAGGAACTCGGCGATGGCCTGGCCATTGGTGGAATGCTGGCGCATGCGCAGTTTCAGGGTTTTCAGGCCGCGGGCTCCCAACCAGCTCTCAAACGGACTCAGGTTCAAGCCCCAAGTCCGCATGATCTGCCCCGCGCGGGCAGCGTCTGCCTCATTTTTGGAAATGACTACGCCTGCCGTCACGTCACTGTGGCCCGAGAGGTATTTGGTCACGCTGTGGATGACCATATCCGCGCCTAGTTCCAGTGGACGCGTGAGAATAGGCGAGGCGAAGGTATTGTCCACCACCAGTTTGATGTTTTTGCTTTGGCACTCCTGCGCGAGTTGCGCCAGGTTCATCACCATCATCATAGGATTACTGATGGTTTCGGCCAGGAACAGTTTGGTGTTGTCGCGCACGTAACCTTCCAGTGAGTAGATATCATTCGTCGGTACGTAGGTCACCTCTATTCCCAAGCGGGAAAGCTCATTGGAGAGTAGGGAAGAAGAGCCTCCGTAGATTTCCTCGGCGCAAAGCACATGGTCGCCGGCCTGCGCGTGTACCAGCACCGCCGTCAAGATCGCTGACATGCCAGATGAAGTTGCCACCGCCCCTGCTCCCCGCTCTAGTTTGTTTACTTCCTGCGCAAGTTCCTCTGAGTTGGGGTTGCCGTAGCGGGTGTACATGTAATGCTGGCCCGGCTCCTGAAAATAAGCTTCCAGGGCATTAAGGTCATCAAAGGTGAAAACAGAGGTTTGATAGATGGGGGTGATCTTAGGCGAAATGGACACGGAGCTGATTTGATTAATTGTTGGTTGTTAATTGCTGATTGTTGGTCCCTAGGTGATTGGTTCTTCGGTTAAAAACAATCAACAATGGACAATCAACAATCCTAAAGGTAAGCAGAAAGTGTAAATTCCAGGAATCTGTTTAAGGCCTGTTTTCCTGAAAAGAGCCGTAAAAGCAAAAGCCCGCCTCCTATGAGAGAAGGGCGGGCTTTTAAATGAAAACAGGAAATCTTAGGCGGTTACGGCTTCGGCCAGGACAATGATCTTGTTGTCCAATACCTCCACAACTCCCCCGTCAATCTGGAACACCACTTGAGTACCGGTGGCAGGCGTGATGCGTAAAGGTCCGTTAGCCAGGGCACTGATAAGGGCTGCGTGGTTGTTCAACACTTCAAACCCACCGTTGATGCCCGGAAACTTAACCGAGGTCACGTCGCCTTCAAATACTCTTCTATCTGGGGTGATGATTTCTAAATACATTTCTTAGGAGTTCTGAGTCTTGAGTCTTGAGTTCTGAGTCAAAATCTTGCACAGACTCAGGACCCAGAACTCAAGACTCAGAACTAATGAATATTATTTCGCTTCGGCAAGCATTTTCTGTCCTTTGGCAACAGCGTCTTCAATGGTACCTACCAAGTTGAAGGCTGCCTCAGGAAGGTTGTCATGCAGACCGTCCATGATTTCGTTGAAGCCACGGATGGTGTCTTTGATGTCAACCAACACACCTTTCAAGCCGGTGAACTGCTCGGCTACGTGGAATGGCTGAGACAAGAAACGCTGCACACGACGCGCTCTGTGTACGACCAATTTATCTTCTTCAGATAATTCGTCCATACCCAAGATAGCGATGATGTCTTGCAATTCTTTGTAACGCTGCAGGATCTCTTTCACGCGCTGGGCGGTGTTGTAGTGCTCTTCGCCTACTACATCGGCAGTCAAGATACGGGAAGTAGAATCCAGAGGGTCTACCGCAGGGTAGATACCAAGCTCAGAGATCTTACGGGAAAGTACAGTGGTAGCATCCAAGTGAGCGAAGGTGGTCGCTGGAGCCGGGTCAGTCAAGTCATCCGCAGGTACGTAAACGGCCTGTACAGAAGTAATGGAACCACGCTTAGTAGACGTGATACGCTCTTGCATGGCACCCATTTCCGTAGCCAAAGTTGGCTGGTACCCTACCGCAGATGGCATACGACCTAAAAGGGCCGATACCTCAGAACCTGCCTGGGTGAAACGGAAGATGTTGTCAATGAAGAAAAGGATGTCACGGCCTGAACCGGTACCATCACCGTCACGGAAAGACTCGGCAATGGTCAAACCTGACAAGGCCACACGGGCACGCGCCCCAGGAGGCTCGTTCATCTGACCGAATACGAAGGTAGCTTTAGAGTCTTTCAACGCATTGGCGTCCACTTTGGAAAGATCCCATCCGCCGTGCTCCATAGATTCCATGAACTCGTCACCGTATTTCACGATGCCAGACTCAATCATCTCACGCAGCAAGTCATTTCCCTCACGGGTACGCTCACCAACACCGGCGAATACAGAAAGACCACCGTGGCCTTTGGCGATGTTGTTGATCAACTCCTGGATCAATACGGTTTTACCTACTCCGGCACCCCCAAACAAACCAATTTTACCACCTTTAGAATATGGCTCAATCAGGTCAATTACTTTGATACCGGTATATAATACCTCAGAAGAGGTAGAAAGATCTTCGAAACGCGGTGCGTTACGGTGAATTGGCAGGTCTACCAAGCTGGCAGGCTGCGGAATACCGTCAATGGCATCGCCGATTACGTTGAACAGACGGCCTAGCACGTTATCGCCGGTAGGCATTGAGATAGGAGCCGCAAGGTCAGTTACTTCCATGCCACGGGTCAAGCCTTCGGTGGCGTCCATCGCGATGGTACGCACGCGGTCTTCGCCTAAGTGCTGCTGGGTCTCCAATACCACGCGGGCACCGTTCCCTTTCACCACTACCAGGGCATCCATGATGTTGGGCAACTTAGAATTCTCACCCGAGAAGCTTACGTCCACCACCGGACCGATCACCTGGGTAATTCTGCCAATATTCGCCATTTGGTTGGTTTATAATTATTTAGATAGATACAGTTCTCAATCAGGCTGCAAAAATAGGGCATTCTTCCCTCATTTCCATAGAAGTCTTGAAAAAGTTTTGGCAGGAAATACCATTCTGCCTCTGTGCCGTGAAGAAAGGTGCAAATGTCTGCCTGCGCCCGTTTTAGGGCTTTTTTTAGAAAATCTGCCCTAAAGCCCGGGAACCATGGAGGTCCTTCTGAAGGTCGTGGTGCAGGAAATAGAAACGGGTACTCTTCGTTTTAGAGCTGTTTTCTAGAAAGCGGGCCCAAAATGATCTGAAAAGAGGGCAGTGGCTTCTAAAAGAAATCTTTATTTTTGCCCTGTCTTACCAAACCAATATCCGTCTTGGAAACCCAGACCCTGACTACTGTAGATACCGCCCAGAAATTGGGCCTCCTGCCTGAAGAATTTGATCGCATCAAAGAAATCCTGGGCCGCACGCCTAATTTCACAGAACTGAGTATCTTCTCGGTGATGTGGTCTGAGCACTGTTCTTACAAAAACTCCATTGTTTGGCTTAAAACCCTTCCCAAAGATTCGCCCCGTATGTTGGCGAAAGCAGGCGAGGAGAATGCCGGTCTGGTAGACATTGGCGGCGGTTTGGCTTGCTCTTTTAAAATAGAGTCGCATAACCACCCCTCGGCGCTGGAGCCTTACCAGGGTGCGGCCACCGGTGTGGGCGGAATCAACCGTGATATCTTCACGATGGGTGCCCGGCCTATCGCGCAGCTGAACTCCCTGCGTTTCGGGAACCCGAACTCAGATAAAACCAAGCGCCTTTTAAGAGGTGTGGTAAAAGGAATCGGTGATTACGGCAACGCCTTCGGGATCCCAACCGTGGGCGGCGAGCTGTTCTTTGATGATTGCTACAACGTGAACCCGTTGGTAAACGCTTTCTCGGCGGGTATTGTGGAAGTAGGTAAAACTGCCAGCGCCACCTCGCACGGGGTCGGAAACCCGGTGTTCATCATCGGCTCGGCCACTGGTAAAGACGGTATTCACGGCGCGGCTTTCGCGTCTAAAGACATCACCGAAGACTCCGTGAACGACTTGCCATCCGTTCAGGTGGGTGACCCGTTCCAGGAAAAATTGCTTTTAGAGGCTACTTTGGAGATTCTGGCCACAAACAAGGTGGTAGGAATGCAGGACATGGGTGCCGCTGGTATCACCTGCTCTACTTCTGAAATGAGCGCCAAAGGCGAAAGCGGCATGGAAATCTGGCTGGAGAAAGTTCCGATGCGCCAAGCCAATATGCAGCCTTTCGAAATCCTTCTTTCTGAAAGCCAGGAGCGCATGCTGGTGGTGATGGAAAAAGGTTCTGAGGACCTCATCCATCAAATCTGCGACAAGTGGGACATGTCCTGCGCCCAGATTGGCAAAGTAACCGACACCAAGCGCCTGCGCTATTACGTGAAAGGCGAACTGGTAGCCGATGTGCCTGCCGAGGACCTGGTATTAGGCGGTGGCGCCCCGGTATATCACCGCGAATACCGTGAACCCGCTTACTTTGCCGAGGCTCAGAAATTCACCATCGACTCTGTTCAAGAACCCACCAACTATAAAGAGGTAGCCGAGTTCCTGGCCACGCACCCTAACATCGCGTCAAAGCGTTGGGTGTACAAGCAGTATGATTCCATGATTGGCACCGCGACCTTGACCACCAACCGCCCAGCCGATGCCGGCATTGTGAAGGTGAAAGGTTCTGACAAGGCCATTGCCATTACCGTTGACTGTAACAGCCGCTACGTGAACGCCGATCCTGAGCAAGGAACCGCCATTGCCGTGGCCGAAGCCGCCCGTAACATCGTGTGCGCCGGTGGCGAACCCGTGGCCATCACCAACTGCTTGAACTTCGGGAACCCGTACGTGCCGGAAGTGTACTGGCAATTTGTGGGTGCCATCAAAGGAATGGGCAAAGCGTGCGAGGCTTTCGGGACGCCGGTGACCGGCGGTAACGTGAGTTTCTACAACCAATCTTCAGATGAAGGTCCGGTGTTCCCAACGCCCACCATAGGCATGCTGGGTATTGTAGAAGACAAAACCAACACCATGACGCTGGCTTTCCAGCAGGAGGGCGACGCTATCTATTTATTAGGTGACCCGCAAAACGACATCGCTTCCAGTGAATACTTATATTCTTTCCATGGCGTGAAATTGTCTCCGGCTCCGGCTTTTGATATGGAGAAGGAATTGCTGGTACAGAAAACGGTGAAATCGTTGATTGAAGAAAGGTTGATCCAGTCGGCTCACGACTGCGCTGATGGTGGGTTGTATATCACTTTGTTGGAGTCTGCCATGCCCAATGAGCTGGGTTTCTCTATCTCTACCGATTCAACTTTCCGGAAAGACGCGTATTTGTTTGGCGAGAGCCAGGGCCGCGTGGTGGTAAGTGTTTCGCCCGAAAAACAAGAGGCATTTGAGAATTCTATAGCCGGTAACGGCCTGACTTTCAAAAAAATTGGTGCCGTGACAGACCGCTATTGCGAGATTGACGGCGAGGTATTCCATGCCATCCAGGTGATCAAAAACAGCTATGACACCGCGCTGGAGCGGATTATGGAATAAATTTTTTGAAAAATTTTCGCTGGGTGTATTGCGGTGAATAAATTCTTTTCTACCTTTGCAACACCAAACGACAACAACAGGTTGTCAGCGGAGATTGTCCGATGGTGTAACTGGCAACACGTCTGATTTTGGTTCAGAAGAGTCCAGGTTCGAAACCTGGTCGGACAACTTAAAACCTCTGTTTCTGCAAAGAGACAGAGGTTTTTTGCTTTTCAAGCGTGTGGTTTCAGGTTGAGAATAGGGTGCAGACCACGCAATAAGGTAAGTAGGTGATCCTGAAAGAGTTTGATGAAAGAGGCAGGAGGGGCATTTTCAGTAATTCTACTAGCAGGTTCCTGAAAAAGTACTTTTTATTTTTACTAACTTGGTTTGAGCCTACCAAAATTAGAAGTATTTTTGCGACTTCATTCGGCAACCTCTTCTCCCATGAATCCTACGGTTAAGATTTTCTCAGGCACCGCCTCAAGATATTTCGCTGAAAAAGTGGCTGATGCGTACGGCTTGCCCCTCGGTGACCTGACGGTACAGCATTTCTCAGACGGAGAGACCTCGGTTCACTTCAATGAGTCAGTGCGTGGTTGTGAGGTGTTTTTAATTCAGTCCACTTTTCCGCCGGCAGACAACCTGTTTGAGTTGATGCTGCTGGTAGACGCCGCCAAACGGGCATCTGCGCATAAAGTGATTGTGGTGATGCCGTACTACGGCTACGCCCGCCAGGACAGAAAAGACAAACCGCGTGTTTCCATTGGGGCCAAGGTGATGGCCAACGCCATCCAGTGCGTAGGTGCTGACCGCTTAATGACCTGCGATTTACACGCCGGTCAGATCCAGGGTTTCTTTGATATTCCGGTGGATCACCTGGATGGCTCGGCGATTTTCGTGCCTTATCTGAGAAGCCTGAATCTTGGGCAAGATCTGATCTTCGCTTCGCCAGACGTTGGGGGAGTGGTAAGAACCAGAAGCTTCGCGAAGGTTTTTGGGGTAGAGATGGTAGTCTGCGACAAACACCGGAAACGCGCCAACGAGATCGCCTCTATGCAGGTGATTGGGGATGTGGACGGAATGGACGTGGTATTGGTAGATGACTTGGTTGACACCGCTGGAACCATTACCAAAGCCGCGGAGTTGTTGCGTGACAAAGGCGCGAAAAGCGTACGGGCCATTGCTACTCACGGGGTGTTGTCTGGTCCGGCCATTGACCGTATTGAGAACTCCGTGCTGGAGGAACTGGTGATTTCAGACACCATTCCGCTGAGCCGCCAAAGCTCCAAGATCAAAGTGCTCACCTTCTCTGATCTTTTTGCCCGCGCTATCAGCAACGTAGTAACCCACGATTCAATCTCTTCTCTGTTTATCTAGAGGAGACCGAATCATAGAGTAGTTTTTTTATTTTTATTTATATTCATTTTTATGCAAAGCTTAGAGATTATAGGGTTTAAAAGAGCAAATCTCGGTAAATCCGAAGCCAAAGCGCTTCGTGAGGAAGCTCAAGTTCCATGTGTGTTGTACGGCGGTGCAGAGCAGGTTCACTTCTCTTCTCCAGCTATCCTGTTCCGTGACTTGGTTTACTCTCCAGAGGTTTACCAGGTTGATTTGAACGTGGAAGGCACGCACTACAAAGCCATCATGCAAGACCTGCAGTTCCACCCAGTAAACGAAATGTTGCTGCACGTGGACTTCCTGTTACTGCAAGACGAGAAGGAAGTGAAAGTTGATGTGCCGGTACGTTTCACTGGTACTTCTCCAGGAGTTATGGCCGGTGGTAAATTGGTTACTAAACTGCGTAAACTGCGCGTGAAAGCTCTTCCAGCTAACCTGCCAGATTCAATCGCGGTTGACATCTCTGAATTGGAATTAGGTAAGTCTATCAAAGTGAACAAAATCACTCCTGAGAACTACACTATCCTGACCAACCCACTTTCACCAGTGGCTACGGTAACCATCCCAAGAGCTCTGAAAAGCGCTCAGACCGAGGAGAAAAAAGGCAAGAAATAGTCTTTGGCTTCCTGAAGTCTTTGAAAATCCTGTTCTGCCTCGGCAGGGCAGGATTTTCTGCTTTAGGCCAGTTTTGAAGAAAGCAGCTAGAAGAAAGCAGCTAGAAAACACCTATAGGCAAAAAAGGTAGGAGTAGGGGTAATCCCTTGTGGTTGCTCAATGTTGAATTACCCATGTTTGTTTCAGAGCCAATTTCCTGAAATCAGCCACTAAACGCTTTTTTGATTACAGTTGTCACGTATTTCTGGTCTGATATAGATAAGTTTGAACCAGAAGGTAGGCATAAGCCCCGGGCGAAAAGGTCATCACTCACACGCTCGCCAAAATAATCACACCCGCTGTACAAAGGCTGCAAATGCATGGGGTACCAAAGCGGACGGCTCTCAATGTTCGCCGCCAATAACTGCAGCCGAAGTGCCTCGGGAGTTACAGAACTTCCTTTCTGGATAGTGAAACAGCTGAGCCAACGGTTGGAAAAAAATCCTTCGGGTTCCTGGTGCCATTCCAGTTCTTCCACGTCCTGCAAAAGCTGTATGTAAGTTTCAAACACCCTTCTTTTTTGCTGAACCCGCTCTTCCAGCACTTCCAGTTGGCCGCGTCCAATACCCGCTGAGATATTGCTCATGCGGTAGTTATAGCCCATAGAGGTGTGATGATAGTAAGGCAAATCATCTTTGGCTTGCATAGCTAACCAACGGGTTTTTTCCACCAACTTAGAATCATCTGAGACCAATGCCCCGCCGCCTGAGGTGGTGATGATTTTATTTCCGTTAAACGAAAAAATGCCCGCTTTCCCGAAAGTGCCCAAAAACCGTTCCTTATACTTTGAGCCCAAGGCTTCGGCAGCATCTTCAATAATCGGCACACCGTAGTGTTGGGTGAGTTCCTGAATTTCCTGCATGCGGGAGGGCATCCCGTAAAGGTGCACCAAGACCAATGCCTTGGGAAGTTTGCCTTTCTTTTGACGGTTCTGTAAAGCTTCCTCCAAGGCTTTAGGGCAGAGGTTCCAGGTAACGGGTTCGCTGTCGATCAAAACGGGGGTAGCACCTACGTAGCGGATGGGGTTGGTACTGGCCACAAAGGTGAATGTGGAGCAGAAAACTTCATCCCCGGGACCTACACCCAAAGCCAGCAGAGCCAAATGCAAAGCAGCGGTGCCTGAGGACAAGGCGGCCGCGGAAGTTACTCCTATATGATTTGCCAGTTCCTGTTCAAAGCCGTTCACATTGGCACCGGCTGTGGTAATCCAGTTCTGGTCAAAGGCTTGTTGCACATACTGTTGTTCCCTTCCGCCCATGTGCGGGGGCGAGAGGTAAATAAAATCGTCTGGTTGACTCATGCCGTTTGTTTAATGATCTGGGCCGGAACCCCCACCGCGGTGCAGTAACAAGGAAGCTCTTTGGTGACCACCGCTCCCGCGCCAATGGTCGTGAAAGCCCCCACTTCTATGTTTTGTAAGATGGTGCTGTTGGTGCCGCCGTACACACCCATGCCCAGGCAAACGCCGCCGCTCACCGCTACCTGCGGCATCAGGGAGCAGAAATCCCCTATCTCCGTGTCATGCCCGATGGTGCAGGCGAGGTTCAGCAATACGTGCCGGCCTAGCGTGACGTTGGTGGTGAGAATACAGTTTTGACAGATAATGGTGCCCTCTCCCAGATGGATTTTCTGCTCAGGATATACATGAACCGATGGATGAATGAGCACCGGGAAATGCAACATTGGACTGATTAACCGGTCAGCCACATCGGTTTTAGCGGGACAGTTCCCGATGGCAATCACCACGTTCATGGGGCTGTCTACATCGTTCAGTTCGTCCACGGTGCCCAGGTACGGAAAACCACAGATAGTAGGCTCAGCTGGAGAGGCATCGTCATAAAACCCGATCATTTTCCATCTGGGAGTGACGTGGTTGATCTGGTGGAGGAGCATGAGCACCTCCCGGCCTAATCCGCCGGCGCCTACAATGGCTATTCTTTTGATTTCATTGTTCATGGGGAAGAGGTTTTGGAGGAGCCGGTAAAGCGCTCCATGGTGGCCGTGCCCGGGGCCGAAATGCCTTCGGGTTTTAACAGGTGTTTCAGGGTTCGCCCCAAAACCAGCAAATCAACCCGCAGAGACACATGCTCTACGTACCATACGTCATACCCGAATTTCTCTTCCCAGGCCAGAAGGTTCCGGCCGTTCACCTGCGCCCAACCCGTGATGCCGGGCTTCACCTCGTGCCGCCGCGCCTGCTCCGGCGAGTACAGCGGAAGGTAGTCCATGAGCAGCGGCCGAGGACCTACCATGCTCATCTGACCCTGTAACACGTTCAATAGCTGAGGTAGTTCGTCTAAAGACGTTTTGCGGATGAATTTCCCTAAAGGTGTCAATCGTTGCGCATCTGGCAGGAGTTGGCCGTGCAAATCGCGTGCCTCGGTCATGGTCACGAATTTGTAGAACCAGAACGGCTTTCCGTGCAGACCGGGGCGTTGCTGCCGGAACAAAACTTTCCCGTTGAAGCCTATCCAAAGCGCCACCGCTACCAGCACCATCACGGGCCACAAGAGCAACAGTGCGCCTCCGGCCAGGAGTAGGTCAAGCAAACGTTTTCCGTACGGCAGATACATGGGTAATGTACTAATTTTTAAATGTGCTGATGTGCCAATAGGTGGACAAATCAGGCAATAAAGTGATTAAGAATTGATAGCTTTTCAAGGAAGACGTTTTGAGCCTGATTTCCTAAAAACAGGTTCAAAACGGAAGATACAAAAGTTAGCGTTTGTATGGCTATTGCCTGATCCATGGGTACTAAACACTAACAACTAATTACCAATCACTAGTAACTTGCACCCATGATTCAATTCCCGAACGCGAAGATAAACCTTGGTCTGCAACTGGTAGAGAAACGCCCCGATGGGTTCCATAACCTGGTATCCTGCTTTTACCCCATAGGCTGGACCGATGCCCTGGAGATTCTTCCAGCTTCAAACGGCGAGGCTTCCTTCACCCTCTCGGGACTTCCGGTGCCCGGCGACCCCACCGCCAACCTTTGCTGGAAAGCCTACGAGCTCCTGCGAAAGGATTTTAATCTGCCTGCCATCAAGATGCACCTGCACAAAGTCATTCCCATGGGAGCAGGCTTAGGCGGCGGCTCCGCCGATGCGGCCTTCACCCTCAAGATTCTGAACCAACAGTTCAAGCTGAATTTGACAGAAGCTGCACTGGAAAACTACGCGCGTCAATTAGGCAGCGACTGCGCGTTCTTCATCAGAAACCAACCTGTATTGACCATAGAAAAAGGCGATGTGTTTGAGCCCATTCCGCTTGATTTAACCGGCTGGCACCTGCTCCTGGTGTACCCGAATTTAGCCATCAATACCGCCGAAGCATACGCCGGAGTTTCGCCCCGTTTTCCCGAAAAAGACCTCAAAACGCTGTTAAGCCAAGATATTGCCAGTTGGAAAGAGGAAGTAGTGAACGATTTCGAAGTAAGTCTTTTCCCTAAATACCAGGTGCTAGCAGACCTGAAAACGCAATTGTACGAAATGGGCGCTGAGTACGCGTCAATGTCGGGTTCAGGGTCTACCATGTATGGGCTGTTCCAGACGCCACCAGCAGGGCCGTTGCCTTTCCCGAAGGAGTACTCAGTTTGGCAGGGCGTCCTTTAATTTGCGCTGCCGCCGATTGATGACACTTTCCAGAATAGGGTGCAGAAACACACTGAACAGGATAATAGCCGCCCCATAATAAAATCCCGCCGACATCTGCTCGCCTTCCTTGAAAATAAACCACGCTAATAAGATGCCATACACCGGCTCCAGGTTCACGGTAAGGTTCATGGTATAGGCACTGAATTTCTGCATGAGCCGCACGGCCGCTGTGTACGCGTACACGGTGCAAGCCAAACCCAGCATGCCAATGCTGAACACATCCAGCCACGTGAGCGATAACTGAAGTTCACCAGTGTCGGTCATCCACTCGCGGTAAAACGGTAGGAATAGGCAAGTGGCGACCCAGGCACCGGCCATCTCGTAGCAAGTGATGGTAGTGGCGGCGTGTTGTTTGGTGAGTTTGCTGTTGATGATGGTGAAACAGGAGGCCAGAAACGCCGAGCCCACGGCCATGGCGATCCCCACCGCATGGTCAAATTCAAACCGGAAGATGACGTATAGGCCCACAATAATGAGCAAGGCGAGCGCCACTTCATGAGGCTTTATCTTCTTGTTTGTGAAAATCGGCTCTAAAATAGACGTCCAAAGGCTGGCCGTTGCCATGCCCGCCAAACAGATAGACACCGAAGAAACTCGCGCCGAGGCGAAAAACAGAATCCAGTGCGCGGCAATCAGAAACCCCACACTCAGGATTTTAGCAATGTTGCGCCGACCAATCCTGAATGATTCTTTCCGCAGCTTGATGACCACTGCCAACGCCACTGCCGCAAGAATAGTCCGATAAAACACTAGCTCCACTGCCGGAATAGAAATGAATTTCCCTAAAATGGCCGTAAAACCCCAAAGTATAATGATGAAGTGAAGTTCCAGGAAGTCTTTGAGCCGAGGGGTTTGCAAGAGAATTAGGAATTAAGAATGATGAATTAAGAATGGCAGGGGTGTTTCAAGGGTGTTTTCTGTAAAAAGGCCTTAAAACAGTAGTTACTGGTTTTAGCTTATTCTACGAGCAAGAATCCCATAATGAAGGACGACGGGTTGCGGGCTTTTCATCACTTTCTTGATTAGAAAAGAGGTTCCTGGTACCGCCTGCTCAAAAGACCTCGCAGCGTCCGGAGGTCCTGCGAGCGTCTGGGCCAACCACAACCAGCAATTACCGGGGAACGGTTCGGTACAAGACAATCCCGATAATACTGAATACAAATAACGGAACAAAAGCAGCCAACTGAGGCGGAATACCACCCACGGAGGCCAAGCTTCGGCTCATCATCACGAAGATGATAAAAACGAACGCCAGCACAAAGCCCAAGGCAATCTGCAGACCCACGCCGCCGCGCACCTTCCGGGAACTGAGGATAACCCCAATAATGGTGAGTACCGTGATGGCAAATGGATAGCTCATGCGCTCGTATTTCTCGGTCATGTACATTTCCACGTCGGTAGCACCACGCAGGAGTTTCTCGTCAATGAGCTTGTTCAGTTCGGCGTTGGTTAGGGTTTCTTTGAGGCGGTAGGTACTGGCGAAGTCCTTAGGTAGCAGGTTCAAGGTAGTATCAATGGCGCCGCCCTGTACCACGGTTTCTTTGTCGCCGTTGAAGGTGCGCAGGGTGTAGGCATCCATGTGCCACTTCTGTTTGGTGCTGTCCCAGCGGATGGATTCGGAGGAAAGCTTTCTGATCAACTCCTGCTTCCGGATAGTTTCCAGAGTGAACTTGTAGCCCACATTGGCGTGGTTGTTATAGCTCTCCAGGTACGCGTAAGAATCTGGCCCGATGCGGAAGTGCACGTTGCGGCCCTCAAAAGTGTAAGGGTTCTTCACGTACTTGATCTCAAAAGCCACCCGCGTTTTGTTGGCCGTAGGAATCACGTACGACGCGAAAAAGAAGATGAAAATCCCGATAACCACCGACCCGATGATGTAGGGCACCAGCATCCGCTTAAAGGAAACCCCGCTGCTAAGAATGGCCACAATTTCAGTGTGCGACGCCAACTTGGCCGTCACAAACACGGTGGCAATAAAGACCGTGATGGGACTCAGCATGTTGATGTAGTGCGGGATCATGTTCATGTAGTAATCCACCAGAATGATCTTCACGGAGAGGTTATGCTGAATGAAGTCGTCATTCTTCTCCACGAAGTCAATCACGCAGATCACCGCAATTAGGATGATCACCACGAACACAAACGTGGTCAGGAACTTCTTGAGGATATAGTTATCTAATAGCTTCAGTTTCACCTTGTATGTTTTACAATCTGGTCATCAATTTCTTCACCATCTCATCCTTCCAGGTTCGGAAGGTGCCCGCAACGATCTGCTCACGTGCTTGGCCCACCAGCCACAGGTAAAAGGTGATGTTGTGCACGCTGGCAATCTGGGCACCCAGCATCTCGGTGGCGTGCATGAGGTGGCGTAGGTACGCCTTGGAGTAAAACGTGCTCACGTAGCCACCCAGTTCCGCATCAATAGGAGAGAAGTCTTCTTTCCAGCGCTCATTCCTGATATTGATGATGCCTTGGGTAGTGAACAGCATGCCGTTTCTGGCGTTGCGGGTTGGCAACACACAATCAAACATATCTACGCCCAGGGCGATGTTTTCCAGGATGTTAGCAGGGGTGCCCACGCCCATGAGGTAACGCGGTTTGTCACTGGGCAGTATATCGCAGACCAGTTCGGTCATCTCGTACATCATCTCAGCGGGCTCGCCCACCGACAATCCACCAATGGCGTTTCCGGGCCGGTTTTTGGAAGCGATGGTCTCCGCACTCTGGATGCGCAGGTCTTTGTAGGTGCTGCCCTGTACAATAGGGAAAAGCGTTTGCTCGTATCCGTACTTGCCCTCGGTAGAGTCAAAGCGGTCAATACAGCGTTGTAGCCAGCGGTGCGTGCGCTCCATAGAGTTACGGGCGTAGTTGTAGTCGCAGGGGTAGGGCGTGCACTCATCAAAGGCCATGATGATATCAGCGCCGATGGTGCGCTGCGTGTCCATCACGTTCTCGGGCGTGAACAGGTGCGAGGAACCGTCAATGTGCGACCGGAACTTCACGCCGTCTTCAATGATCTTGCGGGTGCCCGAAAGCGAGAACACCTGGTATCCGCCGCTGTCAGTCAAAATAGGGAAGTCCCAGCCGTTGAATTTGTGCAGTCCGCCGGCTTTCTCCAGCACGCCCAGACCCGGGCGCAGGTACAGGTGATAAGTGTTACCCAGGATGATCTGGGCCTTTACGTCTTCTTTCAGCTCGCGCTGGTGCACGGCTTTTACGGTACCGGCGGTGCCCACCGGCATGAAAATAGGAGTTTGTATGGTTCCGTGGGCAGTGGTCAATTCACCGGCACGGGCTTTGGAAGCGGGATCTTTCGCTACTAAATCAAAGGTCATGGACTACGGGTAAAGTGCTGGAGAAGCCTTCTTTAAAGATGAACACCGGGGGCTTTCAGAAACCTCCGCTTCTCCAAACGGCAAAGATACAAACAACCTTTTGTTCTGCCGCCCCGCAAGCATGCCTCTCCCAACTATTTATGCTATTTTTGGATTCAGTTTTCATCGCCTTGGACTTTATATTTTACCTTTCTTCCGCTCTGTTCTACCTCCTGATCGCCTGTGTGCTGGTGCAGGTGTTGTATGAATTCTACTATTTCCTGCCGCTCGCCTTCCATAAAGAGCAGCAGGAAATCAATCCATCGGCCTTGCCGCCCTTGTCTATTTTGGTGGCAGCGCACAATGAAGTAGAGAATCTGCAGGAATTACTGCCCCTTTTAATACAACAACAGTATCCGCAGGCGTTAGAAATTATAGTGATAGACGATCGCTCCTGGGACGGATCTCATGTGTTGGTGAAGGAATATGAAATGGAGCACCCGCACGTGCGGCTCCTGCGGGTGGAGGAAACTCCGCCCCTGATGAGTCCTAAAAAATATGCGCTTTTCTTAGGGATAAAAGCTGCTCAGCATGAGCACTTACTGCTCACCGATGCCGACTGCCGGCCCCTCTCTAACCAGTGGGCGCAACAAATGGCCAACGGGTTTTTAGACGGAAAAGACATCGTATTAGGCGTTTCTCCGTATATGCAGATATACGGATTTTTGAATCATTTGATCCGGTTTGAAACCTTCTTAACTGCTATGCAGTATCTGTCGTTTGCCAAGCAGGGGCAAGCGTACATGGGAGTGGGTAGGAATCTAGCGTATACCAAGTCAACGTTCTTACGAAACAAAGGCTTTTCCTCCCACATCAGGTCCTTGGGAGGGGACGATGATTTATTTGTGCAGGAAGCTGCCAAGAACTCTGCCGTCCAGATTGTCATTGACCAAGGCGCCCAGACAAGCAGCACCCCGGAAACCCGGTGGCGCGACTGGTGGCGCCAGAAACGAAGGCATTTGGCGGCAGGGCGGCAGTACCAGAAGAAGGATCAGTTCAGACTCGGACTTTTTGTCTTGTCAAATGGGCTATTTTATGTAATATCACCTGTTCTTTTAGGTTTACAGTATCAACTGCTTTGGGTTGGCCTCATTATTGGGGTGAGGTATGCCGCACTCTACGGTACTTATTTGCCGGTGGCGCGCCGCTTGAGAGAACCCTTAGCCTGGTGGCTGTTACCCGCACTGGAACTGGGGTATTACCTCAATTATATAGGGATCGGGATCTCTGTTTTAACGACTAAAAAGGTAAGATGGAAGTAAATAAACAATTCTCCGCGAAAGCGAAACACGATTTTAAACTGATCCAGTCAGCTGTAGAAGACGGAGATGAGAAGGCCTACGCCGAGCTGATGCAGATCTACAAAAAGCCGGTTTACCACGTGGTTCTTAAGATGGTGCGCAACGCAGATGATGCGGAGGACCTCACCATTGAAGCTTTCGCGAAAGCCTTCCGCAACCTGCACAAATTCAACCCGGAGTACGCCTTCAGTACCTGGCTGTTCCGAATTGCCACCAACAACTGTATTGACTTCATCCGGAAGAACAAGATCAAGACCATGAGCATTGACTCAGCCATCAAGATCGACAACGGCGACGAGATCACCATTGATTTCAAAGACAACAACCTGAACCCGCAGGAGAGCGCCATTAAAAACCAGAAGATTGAGATCATGCAGTACATCGTGAGCAAACTGCCCGATAAGTACCAGCGCCTGGTTACCCTTCGTTATTTTGATGAACTCTCTTACGAGGAAATCGCCACTGAACTCAGCGCCCCGCTTGGAACCGTAAAGGCCCAACTGCACCGCGCCCGCGAGTTGCTCTATGACATGGTGAAAAACAAAAAGCACCTGATCTAGGATCAAGCGTTTAAGATTTTAAATTGAAATGTTAGCAGAAAGCAGCCCATGTGGCTGCTTTCTGTGTTTATAGGCTGTTTTGCTGAAAGTGGGTTGTAAACACAAAAGTTAAATCCCGCAAGTTTGAGCACAGCGGTAACTTGTGGGTGCCTTTTTGCCAGTTTTCAACTGGCGCCAGTTACAAACTGGCTGTTAAGAAAAGCCACAAGTTACCGCTGCGCTCAAACTTGCGGCATGTACAACATGGACGCTTTTTAGCCCTTTTTATAAAAACAAGCTTAAAAAAGAACACGAGTGCTGCAGCACTCTGACAAACTCAGGAATCAGAACTCCGTTTAGTATCTTTGAGCCTATGAACCCAACCTCCACCGATATCTTACTTCACTACTTCCCCGGCCTCACCCAAGAGCAACAGCAGCAGTTTGCGCGGCTTGCGGAGCTGTATGTCGAGTGGAATTCCAAAATCAACGTGATTTCCCGCAAGGACATGGATAATCTGATGGTGAACCATCTGCTGCATTCTTTAGGCATTGCCAAAGTGGTGCAGTTTCCGGCAGGAACTTCGGTGATGGACGTAGGAACCGGCGGCGGCTTACCAGGTTTGCCTTTGGCCATTCTGTTCCCCGAGGTGAAGTTTCACCTGGTAGACTCCATTGGCAAAAAGATTCATGTGGTGCAGGAGATTGCCCAGGAATTACGCCTCCACAACGTGAAAGCCACCCACACCCGCGCTGAGCAGGTGCATGAAAAGTATGACTTCATTGTCAGCCGGGCCGTAGCGAGATTGGCTACCTTTTACCAGTGGATTCAGTTCAGCTACAAAAAGGAATCAGTGCCCAACCAAGGACTGTACTACCTCAAAGGCGGCGACTTAACTGAAGAACTAGCGGAGTCTGGATTGATACACGAGGTGTTTGACTTGAGCAGCTATTTCCAGGAAGAGTTCTTTGAGACGAAGAAAGTGGTGTACGTGCCGCTGCATCCGACTGCGTAAATCATTTTGGGGCTGTTTTTCAGAAAACAGGGGTAAAGTATAAAAGGAAGGCTCTTGTATTTGTCTGATTTTAGAATTTTTAATTTATCCTTCAGACTCTATTGGGCTAAAATATTTTTCAAGTTTTTCTGGGGTTACCCTATAAAGATGATCTATCATCTCATAAAACTCTTCTTTTGACTTGGGCCTAATCCGTAAGTACTGAGAATCTGAATACATGAATTCAATCAAATAGGGCTTTAAGAAAAAAGCTGGGACAATAAATGAAATCCTTTTTAGATGGGTGAAGGATATTTTATTATGGTAGGCTTTAGCTCTGACTTCGATGTAATTATCATAGATAAAAAGGGAACCACTTAGATTTTGTTTTATTCCCATTGGAATCAAAGCAAGGATACCTAATGCAAAAAAGAACCAGAAAAGGTAATTCCAAACTATGTTTTCATGTAAGCTCTTTGTTGTAAGTAGTATAAAAGGTTCAATATAATAGAGTAGGCAAGAGCCTATAACTGCAGTCCCCAAGGTGAAGAAAGATAGTTTTTTAGCTATCTTATTTGAAGTATTTATATCTATTAAATAAGGTAGTGGCATTTTTGATGACAAACTAATTGGAGTTGTAGTATATCTGCTTTTCTAAATTATCCCAAGATTCCTTCAGAATGACAAAGAAGAGACAAAGTCTTGCTACTTGACACTTGAAACAGACTACTACCTCACCAAATCTACCTTCTCAATCCTATCCCCAATGTTCAATTGGTGCACCACATCCATGCCCTTCACTACGCGGGCGAAGATGGTGTACTTGCCGTCCAGGTGCGGGGTGGGGGAGTGGGTGATGAACCATTGGCAGCTTTCGGTGTCTTTGCCTGCGCTGGCCATTCCTACGTAGCCTTCCAGGTAATTCAAATCAGCGAACTCTGAGCGGATGGCGTAGTCGGTGGAGCCCCAGCCGTCGCCGCGCGGACAGCCGCCCTGCGCCACGAAGTTGGGCACCACGCGGTGGTAGTTTTTGCCGTTGTAAAATCCTTGCTCCAGTAACTCCACAAAGTTTGCCACGGAGCCGGGCGCGTCTTCCACCAGCAGTTCAAAAACGATCTCGCCTTTGGAGGTCTTCAGACGAACCTTTTGGTTTTTCTGCAGCTTGTTTACCGTAGCCCAGTTGATAGGATGGCTGAACGGAGTGGCAGGCGTAGGAGCCGATGTCTTTCCTTCCAGGTAATCCAGGGTTTTCTGCAGTTCCAGGTACGTTTCAATGTCGCGGGGTAGGGTGAGTTTGTCGCGGGCCTGGGTCAGGAAAGTACGGTCGGCGTAGGCGTCCTTCATCTTCAGGTCAGGATTCCGGATGGCGCCCGCGGCGATGCCCACCATGGCCACATCGCCAGATTGGACTGCTTTTTGGAAAATCTGATTGAAAACAGGAGCCGCCGAGGCGTCAAAGTTCTTTTGTCCCCTAATGGCTGCCAAGGCTTCTATCCCCGAAGTGCTGATGGCTGGGTGCGAAGCCTGAAACGTCTGCTGTTCAATAAAGGCGTAGTTTGTCTGCTCCTTGCTCAAAGCGGTGAGCAGCGCCGCCTTTTCATATGGGTTCTTCGCCGAGGCAAACCGCTGTTGAATTTGTTTTCCCACGGTTTGCTTTTGCGCCACCGGAGCTGAGGCCAGGGCGGCCCCAAACAAAGTCGCACGCACACGCCAATCCTTTTGCTTGTTTGCCGCTTCCAGTAAACGCGAAGATTCTGTGGCTGGCGCTTTGGCAGTCAGGTACTCAGCGGCGCTGAGGGCCACGTGCGGATGTTTGTCTGACAGGGCATTCCAGGCAGTGGCTTGCACGGCGGTGTACGGCAACTGGTGCAAAGCCCGCATGGCGTTGATACGCACACGATAATCGGGTTCCTTCCGGAAGATTCCGTTTACTACCTGAGCTATTCCCACGGTATCGGCCATTTTACTAAGGGCAAGCGCCGCCGCCATGCGCACGTTCGCACTTGGGTCTTGTTGCACCACCTTGAACAACTCCACTTTAGCAGGGGTGGGGTCTAATTTGGCGGTACGGCCCAGAAAGTGAGAAGCCCCTAATCGGGCTTCCTCCTGGGTGGAGGTTAGAAGCGCCGCGGCTTTGGTAAGAGCGCCCGCGTAGTTGAGTTTCCGCTGACCGGCCCGGTAAATGGCCCAGGCTTGCGCCGCCTGCATCTCGGTTTGGGCCGTGTACCTGGAGATCATGTCCAAACCATTTTGCGTCGCACATTTACCCCAGGCTTCCAGGATCTCGGCTCGCGTGGGTACATGCTGCTCTTTTTGGTAGGCTTCCATCAAGGCCGGCTCCGCCGCTACATTCCCGATTTGCCCTAACGCATACGCCGTGGCTTTCCGGACCTCCGCTTCAGGGTCTTGCAGCAAAGGCATTAACGCCGGAATTGCCGTGCTGTCCTGCACTGATCCGAAGGCCAAAGCTGCTTCCCGTCTGTACATAGTCTCGGGCCGTTCCAGAAAAGCCAACAGGTCCTGGGTTTTACGTTCGTCCTGAAGCGTGTAGATTTTGCGTAGGGTCGCATCGCTGAATTTATTTACGCCATTGGTGGCGCTGTTCTGGGCAGGTTGTCGGCAGGCGACGGCCAGTAGAAGCAAGGCAGCGGCGTTTCTGAGTTGTTTTTTCATAAAGAGCACTTGAGCACGGAAGATACAAAACTGTCCTGAGTCTTCGGCAAAGCGTTAAACCGGGCGTAACGGTATTTCAGTTTTTGCCCTGCTTTCCTGAAATTGGGGGAGAAACGCAAAATGGATTGTTTAAAAATGCAGACCTTTGCGCCCGTTATGATTTCCGCTGCCCCCAACAACACCACTTACTCGTTCCGTTTCTGGATGCTGTGCCTGAGCTCGTTCCTCTTTTCGGCCAGTTTCAACATGATTATTCCGGAGCTGCCTAACTTCCTGACACACCTCGGAGGGGCTGATTACAAAGGCTACATCATCGGATTGTTCACCCTCACGGCCGGGCTCTCGCGCCCATTCAGCGGAAAGCTTACCGACACCGTGGGTCGCTTGCCGGTCATGTACTTTGGGGTTGCGGTCTGCATCTTGTGTAGCCTGTTGTACCCGCTGCTCACCACCGTTTTCGCGTTTCTGCTACTACGGCTCATCCACGGCTTTTCCACTGGTTTCACGCCCACAGGCGAAGCGGCCTACATCGCCGATATTGTGCCGCTGGAGCGGAGAGGCGCTGCTATTGGTATTTTCGGGTTGGCCGGAAGTTTGGGTTTGGCTGCCGGCCCCGCTATTGGAGGAGAGTTCAGCCGGTATTTCTCTTTAAATGCACTCTTCTATTCTTCCTCCGGCATGGCATTGCTTTCCATCCTGGTGCTGGTGAATCTGAAGGAAACACTCCCCAATCCGCAGAAATTTAAATTGGGCTTGCTGCGCATCCGGAGGGATGAAATTTTTGAACCTCGGGTGATGCCCACCTTTATAGTGATGTTGCTCACGCTGTTCTGCTACGGCGCGGTGCTCACCGTGACTCCAGATTTTAGCGAGCACCTGGGCATCCAGAACAAAGGACTGTTCTTTACGTTCTACACCGTTTCTTCCATTGGCGTGCGTTTCCTGGCAGGCCGCGCCTCAGACCGCTTCGGCCGGGTTCCTGTCCTGCGTATTTCCACCTTTTTGATGGCGTTGTCCATGATGGTATTGGGCTTGGCAGAAACCAAAGCCATGTTCCTGGGAGCGGCGGTTTTGTACGGTTTCGGGACGGGGATGAACTCGCCCACGCTCTACGCTTGGGCCATCGACCTGAGCCACCCGGAACGTCGCGGCCGCGCTATGGCTACTGTGTACATCGCCCTGGAGGCTGGGATTGGCATTGGCGCCTTCGCCTCTGGCTGGATTTACGGAAATGAGATTGGCGCTATTCCTTACGTGTTCTGGGGTGCTGCTGCCTTGTGCTTTGTAGCGTTCCTTTTCGTGATGTTAGGCAAGTTTCAGAAGAGGGTAGAAGCTTAATCGTTTCAGGGTTGTTTTTGAGAAACGAAGCAGTTTCTGTTTTAATAGCGGAAGTTAATTATAAATGAAAAAGAGAAGAGCCTATACAGAGGAGGCAGAAAAGCTGGGAAAAGCAATTGATATTGCGATAGAAGCATTCAAGAATCATGTTCCAGAACTTTGGGAGAAACATCATGTAGAGCATACCATTTCTTGCTATAAAGAATGGAAAGAACGGACACTCAATCCTGAGCCACAGTTTAAAAGTCTAGCTTCTTTGAAGTATAAAATCAATGATGTATTTACCTATTTTCAGGAGGGAACTGGGCTAACTGTAGAGTTCTTTTGGAAAAAGTTGAATGAGGCAGGTTTAGACTTCAAAAGAGAAAACAAACTGGAGAAGATACTGCAAAGAGATAAAATCAAAGGCCGAATTGAATATGAATATGTAACTGATATGATTGGTGTTGCTGAACAAACCAAGATGATGACATCAGAAGATTCAAAAAAACTCAGCCAAGTGATTGGTGAATTTGAATTGAAAAAGAGAAAAAAATAATGTCTTGTGGAGACGGTTAGAAAAGCCTAGCAGTAACTTTTGCGCCGTCAAGTTGAATCATTGCGCAAGTTCTAAAACTCTCCATCTACCACTCTCCCTTTACAGATATCCCTTAGCCTGCAACCTGAACAACTCCGCATAGCGGGTGCCTTTGGCGATGAGTTCTTCGTGGGAGCCCATCTCTACAAATTGGCCGTTCTCGATAACAAGGATCCGGTCGGCCATGCGGACGGTGGAGAAGCGGTGGGAGATGAGGACGGCGGTTTTGCCTTGGGTCAGCTCTGCGAAACGTTGGAAGACTTCGTGCTCGGCGCGGGCATCCAAGGCGGCGGTAGGCTCGTCCAGAATCAGGAGTTGGGCGTCGCGCATGTAGGCTCTTCCCAACGCTATTTTCTGCCACTCACCGCCAGATAAATCCACGCCTTTGTTGAACCGCCGGCCGATAACCTGGTCATAGCCTTCGGGAAGTTTGGCAATGACGGTATCTGCCAGGCTTTGCTGTGCCGAGGTTTGGATGCGCGGCTGGTTTTCCTTCTCCTCAATCCGCCCAATGGCGATGTTGGTGCCCGCGCTCATCTGGAACCGCACGAAGTCCTGGAAAATGACTCCAATTTCACGTCGCAAATCAGCGGGGTCATACTCGCGCAGGTCAATGCCGTCCAACAAAATTCGTCCCTCGGTGGGGTCATAGAGGCGGGAGAGGAGTTTGACCATGGTAGTTTTTCCGGCGCCGTTTTCGCCTACCAGGGCCAGTTTCTCGCCGGCGTGCAGAGTAAAGTTGAGGTGACGGAGCGCCCATTTCTCTGAGTTACGGTACTGGAAACCTACGTTCTCAAAGGTGAAGCCGTGCTTAATGGGCCGCGGAAAAGGTGGGGCCGAAGCCAATCGCCGGATGCGGGGTTGCAGCTCGAAGAAGTCGAAGAAATCCTGGAGGTACAAGGCGCCCTCGGCTACGCTGGTGAACCGGTTGAGGACTGATTCCAATAATCCGCGCAAGCGCATGAACGAGCCGGAGAGAAACGTGAGTTGCCCCAGGGAAACCTGCCCTTGCACGGTTTGCATGAGCAGGTAGACGTAGGCGCCGTAGTACCCGGCACTACCTAAAGCAGCAAAGACGCTGCCCCAACCAGCCCTCCGGATGGCTAGTTTTTCGTTGTCTTTGTAAAACTGATTCGAAAGCGTGCGGAAGCGGTCTACCAGAAAACCAGACAGCCCGAAGATTTTTACTTCTTTGGCGGTGTCATCGCTGGCGCCGGTTTGCCGGAGGTAATCCAACTCGCGGCGCTCAGGAGTCCAGCCGTGGACTAGTGAGTAGCTGCGTTCGTTGAAATGCGACTCGCCCAGGAAAGCGGGTAGTACAGCTACCAGTAGCAACAATAGAAGCCAAGGGTAGAAGGCGATAAGTCCGGCGGCCAGGAAAATCATGGTCAGGATGTCCTGCATCTGGCCCAACACCTGGCTCATGAGGATGGTGCGGCTCAGGGTTTGGCGGCGGGCGCGTTCCAGTTTGTCATAGAAGGCCGAGTCTTCGAACTGATCCAGGTCCAGCTCGGCGGCGTGTTCCATGAGTTTCACCGATGACTGGTTTGCAAACAAATCGCCCAGTAAACCATCTATTAAAGCAATGCCCCGGTTAAGGAAATCAGACAGAACCGCTAACCCAAATTCAAGCGCCACCAAGGTGAGCAGATTGCCCAGCAGTTTGTCGTTGGTTTGGGTGAGGCGCACCACCTCGTCAATAATGAGCTGACCCACGTACAGCATGGCCAGCGGTACGGCTGCCCGGCACAAACGAAGCACCACGTTGATGAACGCCATGCGCGGGTTGGTTTTCCAGACCATTTTCAGGAACGGCGGCAGGTGTTTCAGGGCACTGACCCGTTCCTTCACGGACAATTGCGGTTGCCCTTCCCGTCTCTTTTTCTTACCGAATAGATTATCCCAAAATGCCATAGCTGGTGATTTACTGAAAAGCCTTTTACTTACGCGGTTTTTGTGAAAACGTGCTGCATGATTACGTCCTTCTCTCGTAAAGAGAAAAAGGATAGTGTTTTTGGTACTGAAAATTTTAGGCCTGTTTTCCAGAAAACACCCTTGAAACAGGAACACTATACTTCAGGTAACCAAAGGTACAACCTATCTGCCGCCAGGTGGTTTTACCTTTGTGGCCTTTGAAACAGATATAGTTTTTATTTCCTTCAGGAGTATAAATCCGTAGGGTACTTTTATGGAAGACTTATTTTTACAACGGCTCTGGACGCTGCACCAGCAGAACCAGTTCAGGATACCCACCAACCTTCTGTGCCAGTTTCTGAACAGGTTGCTGGAGATGCTCTTCCCGCCGCTGACTGAACAGCCTTTTAAAAACGTGGAGGCCCTGGAGCAGGAGGCTACGTTTCTGGAGCAGGAATTGGAATCGTTGCTGGAAGGGGTGCAGCACATCGGGACGTTCTCTGCCGCCGAGACGGTAGACCGTTTCATGGCTCAATTGCCCCACCTGCACGAGCGGCTGATCGCCGATGCCCATTTCATTTTACAGGAAGATCCTGCGGCCAGGCACATTGAGGAAGTGATGCGTTCTTACCCCGGGTTCTATGGCATTGCCGTTTACCGGATCGCCAATCTGCTGTACAAAGAAGGTGTTCCGTTGCTGCCGCGCATTCTAACCGAGTACGCTCACAGCCGAACCGGCATAGACATCCACCCCGGTGCCCAGATCGATTTTCCGTTCTGCATTGACCACGGTACCGGCCTGGTGGTGGGCGAGACCACCGTCATCGGGAAGAATGTGAAACTGTACCAGGGGGTGACCTTGGGCGCATTGAGCGTAGCAAAATACATGACCGATCTCAAACGTCATCCCACGTTGGAAGACAACGTTATTATCTACGCCGGAGCTACCATTCTGGGAGGCAACACGGTCATTGGCGCGCACAGCATCATTGGGGGTAACGTATGGCTCACCGAAAGCGTACCTGCCTATTCGCGCCTTTATCACCGCGCCCAAATCAAGGTCAGCCGGTCCGAGGCTCCGGAGGATATCCTGGATTTCTCAATTTAATCTAAATCCGTTATGGGATTAGTTAAATAATTTTACATTTGTACCAAGCCGCAGCAGGTCAGTTGCTCCAAGCTGGTACTCATTCTAACGTAAACCTTACGACATGAAAGCAGAAAACATCTTACAGACCATCGGGGATACCCCAACAGTGCGCATCAACAAAATTTACGGCCCCGATGCCCAAGTCTGGATGAAACTGGAGCGGGCAAACCCCGGCGGAAGCATCAAAGACCGGATTGCTTTGTCCATGATTGAAGACGCTGAGCAACGTGGTCTGTTGAAACCCCATAGTCATATCATTGAGCCCACCTCAGGCAATACCGGCGTGGGGCTGGCCATGGTAGCCGCCGTGAAAGGCTATGAATTAACCTTGGTGATGCCGGAGTCTATGTCCATTGAGCGCCGCCGCCTGATGGCCGCCTACGGAGCCCACCTGGAACTGACTCCGCGCGAGAAAGGCATGAAAGGCGCCATTGAGCGGGCCAACGAGCTGGCCTCCCAGAACGAGAACGCCTGGATTCCTATGCAGTTCGATAACGAAGCCAACACCCGCATCCACATAGAAACCACCGCCCAAGAGGTTCTGCGCGACTTCCCCGAAGGTTTTGATTACCTGATCACCGGGGTAGGAACCGGCGGCCACATCACCGGCGTAGGAAGAGTTCTGAAAGAGAAATTCCCTAACCTAAAGGTATTTGCCGTAGAACCCACCCTGTCTCCCGTGTTGAGCGGCGGTGCCCCTGGGCCGCACCCTATCCAAGGCGTTGGCGCCGGCTTCATCCCCAAGATCATGGACATGTCTGTGCTGGACGGGGTGATTCAGGTAGATCCCAAAGACGCTTTTGAGTATTCTCGCAGAGCCGCCAGAGAGGAAGGAATCTTTATTGGGGTTTCCTCCGGAGGTTCCCTGGCAGCCGTAGCTCAGAAGATTGCCGAGGTAGAGCCGGGTGCCCGTATTCTTACCTTCTGCTATGACACCGGCGAACGTTACCTATCAGTAGAAGGCCTGTTCGTTTAAGAACTGCTTGCCCCAAAAACAAAGCCGCCCCTGAAGATACAGGAGCGGCTTTGTTTTTGGGGTCTTTTGCTTAAACAAGCCCTAAATCAAAAAGAGGAAAAGGCTTTTTGAAAATCAAGCTTATTCTCTTCTCAAAGTTCTTAGTTGGGGTAGGGTGAAGCAAATAGGGTTCAGCTATCAGTCCCTATCTGAAGGTTACCCTTGGTTTGAGGAATTGCCAGAGGTTATATCTGATTTGGAGCCCGAAAAGCTACTGCCTAATCCCTTTACTGAGCTGGTTACTGTGTCAGTCAGTGAGCGTCTTCTGTCTTTGCCTAAGGCAGCAATTGCTATCCCGGCACCCGCTGCTCCTAAAAGAGAGTACAATACCTTTTTATTTTTTGTCAAGGATTTCACTCCGCTGAGTAATGACTTATCCTTTTTGACTTTGGTCTCTTTGTTTTTCTTGCTCTTGTTCTTTCCCATTGCTGTTGCTTTTAAAGATTAGTAGATCTAGGTGTCTCGGTAAATACTGGTATAAAATGTGGTTTACCTCTCAGTAAGAACCTACGCCTAACTTGCCTTTAAGTTCTTCCGGATGAAAAATTTATCCTGAAAGTTGGACTATAGGTGACCTCTTTCCTTCTATGGAAATAGACAAAAGAGGGGTAAGTTGTAGTCCTTAAGTAGCTTCTATGGCAATAGGTTTGTCAGGGTCCTTTTGTTTGGGCAGACGGTCCTTTTTAGGCTTCTTCGGTTTCTTTTCCTGAGCAGGGGTATGATGGGCCAAGTGTTTTACTGCGGCCGTAATGCCGTCAACCAGGTTTCCGGCCCGGTCTAGGCCCAAGGCCGATGCCAAAGCCACGCCCGCACCCACTGCTCCCAGCAGCGCCAGCACTACCCGGTTGTCTTTAATAAAGGGCTTTACGGCTTTGTAAAAGGTCTGGTGCTTCTTGCCTTTTTTCTTTTTCTTGGCCATGGTCTTTCGCTGAATAGAACCTGAGTGGTGAATTTTGGGGAGGGGGCGCTTGCTGTCCCTTTTCTGCCATTTTTTACGTATCCTCTGTTTCCGGGTTCTTTTGACGAAAACAGCGGTAAAAAGAACCATCCTTCAATCCCCTTTGCCGGCAGCATCAACCACACCTTATTTCCTTACCGTTGCTTTTTGAGTTCCTCCAGGGGGTAGAAGCTGTCGCGCCAATAGATGCCGCCCTGTCGGATGGTCTTAACGGCCGATGCGATCAAGATATAGACTATTACCGCGCCGGCAAACGGAATCATCAAGGCATGCCATCCTTTACCCTGAATTCCGCTTTTAGAGTGCATGAGAAGAAACTGGGAGACAAGCAGCGCCAAGGCCAACAACTGCTCCGTAGGTCCTGTTAGCAGGAGCAGGGGGAGAGGAAGCACAAAGACCAGAAGCGTAGCCACGGCCATGCCCACGGCCGTGGGGAGGTGGTAGTTTGTAACCGAAAACGTGTTTTTCATCAGGCCCCGCACAAACTCATGGAGGCTGGTATACCATTTCAGGGAGATTTCCTTTTCGCCGTACACTACGTCCTGCCGGAGTCCCGCTGCCTTTATTCGCTCACCCAGTTTCAGGTCATCATCTGGCCGAAGCGAGAAGGCCTGGTGGGTTCCGGCCTGTTCGTATGCGGTTCGGTTCACCAGGTTGAAAGCGCCAATGCCAATGGAAGCATTTGACTTGGGGTTGCGAACATCCCACGGCCTCTGCCGAAGTTCCAGCATGATGGCAAACGTGCTCATCACGCTTTTGAACAACCCTGACGGAGAGGTGATTTCGGGCATGGCCGTCAGGTGGTCTAAGCGATTGGCTTCTACGTACTGCATCGCTTTTTTCAAGGCTTGCCGGTTATACATCACATCGGCATCGGTGAACAGCATCCATTCTTCAGAAGTGGCCAGGTATCCTTGGTACAAGGCATAGTTTTTCCCCAGCCATCCTGGTGGCAACTCCTGCACCGTTACCACCGATATAGCCGGGTTCTCCCGCACCATTTTCTCCAGGATCTGCGGAGTACGGTCTGTAGACCGATCGTTGATGACCAGGATGCTGGCTTTGGGGTAATCAACCTGGCAGATGCTGGACAGCGCCTGCTCCAATTCCACCTCCTCATCTTTCACAGCCACTATAATGGCAATCGGTGGCAAAAGCAAACCAGAATTTGGTGAAATGTTTTTCAGGTACTTCACTCTACGGCCATAAATCAGTAAGTAAAAGCTGACAATAACCCACGCAAAAGTGATCAATACCGCGTAGCCAGTGAGTAACATAGCGCTGTTTTACCTCAAGTTGGTTTTACCTTTATTTACTTAGAATAAGTGGAAAACCCAATTTTTGTTTGATAACGCTTTGGTAAAAAAGGAAACCACCCCAGCAGTTGATAGTTGAATTTTGGGCAAAAAAAACGGCACTTACTGAGAAGTAAGTGCCGTTTTAACGAGTGGAGAATATCGGAGTCGAACCGATGACCTCTTGCATGCCATGCAAGCGCTCTAGCCAGCTGAGCTAATCCCCCGTTTTGATGCTACAAAAGTAATAGCCTTTCTGGTAACTACAAAATCTTTTTGCGGCTTTTCTGCTTCTTGCATCATTTCTCCTTTCTCCCAAAACAGATAGCCAAGGTGGTTTTCTGGGATAAGTAGTTGATTTAATTTGACTTCCTTGGAAAATAGGTAGATGATTTTCTTGTAAAAATTGTTTTCAGAAAAGAGGGCGAAAACCTGTTTTCGCCCTCTTTTCTGAAAAGTACCCTTAAAATGCTTACTGGAAAATGTAGCGTATTCCGGCTTGTCCCTGCCATCTGGAAGAGAAAGTGGTGGTCCAGACGGAGGTGGAAGGATTGGAGAACGTGAACAAAGGACGGTTGTTCTCGTCCCGCCGTTGGAAGCGGACTAGTTCCACTGCCGAGTTATTGACGGAGTAATTGCGGCCCCAATCGGCGTTGAACAGGTTGCCTATGTTGAAAACGTCAAAGGTGAGTTGTAGGGTGTGGTTTTTACCTCCGAAATTATGGAATATGTCCTGAGCCAATCGTAAGTCCACGCGATGGGTCCAGGGGGTGCGGGCTCCATGTCTTTCCGCGTATTGGCCCCGTCGGCTCTTCAGGTAATCGTCATTCTCAATGTAGGCATTCAGGTCGGTCCATTGTTGCGCCGCGGTGCGAGTGACCACGCCGCTAGAGGTAAGGTCAATCAGGCCGCTTTCCTCAAAGGTACGGGGCACATAGAGCAGGTCGTTTGCGTTGCTGCCGTCATTGTTCACATCGCCCGCATACAGGTACGTGAAGGGCAAACCCGATTGACCTTCGTAGAACAATGAAACCGATGTTGCGAAGTTGTTCAGCCACTTGATGGAGTATCCCCCTGAGGCAATCACGCGGTGACGGATGTCAAACCGGGAGAAAGAAAGCTCAGGGTCATTGGGGTTCCAGTACACCTGGTTGAACTGCCAGTTAGAGCGGGCCGTGCTGCTGGTGCCGCTGTTCACGTCCTCTGACCTTCCGTAGGTGTACGCCACCATGGTGTTGATGCCGTTGTTGAAGTTCTTCTGCAGCTGCCCGGTGATGGTATAGGTATAGCCCCGGTTGGTGTTATCCAGCAGAATCACGTTCGTGAACGCTGAGGAAACCCGGCCCGACGAATAGAGCGGCCGCTGGTCAGGTCCTGTCAGGTTACCGGTGGGGTCTAACAGGTTGATGTCTCGGTACACGATGTCGTTCATGGTTTTGGAATAGATCCCTTCCAACGTGGCGATGATGCCCAAGGGAAGTGTGAAGTCCACGGCCAGGTTCGTCCGGAAAGTCTGCGGAATTTTAAAGTCATCGGTGATCAGGTTGATCTCCGTGGAACTGCTGGCTGCTCCTAAGGTCCTGATCTGGTCTATGTTGGTGATGAATTGGTTTGGCGCGGTCTGGTTGCGCAGTTGCAGCGAGTTGAACGTGATTCCGTTGTTCACAAACTGATTGGAGAGCCACACAAACGGCACCCTGCCCGTGAAGATACCGGTACCGCCGCGCACCTGAATGGTTTTGTCGCCGCGCACATCCCAGTTGAAGCCAAGCCGGGGAGCCCAAAGTACCTGTCCGCTTGGAGTCACGTCAGTTCTCAGGTTAGTGTACGCCGGATAGTTCTCGAAAGCGGTTTCCACGCCCAGGTTACGGGCCGGTTCATCAGGGATGATGGGGACATCCACGCGCAGCCCCAACGTTACCCGCAAGTTAGGCAGCACATCCATTTCATCCTGGACATAGAATCCTAACTGCATGGCGTTGAACTCAGCGGCCGGGGTTGGATTGTTGGCGCTGGCCGAATAGGTCTGCTCAATCTGGAACGGCCGGCCGGCGTAAAAATCCTCGGCACTGTTAAACTGGTAATAGCCGTTGTAGTTGTTGATGAACAGGTTCCGGAAATCGAAGAACTCGTTGTGGGTACCCAGGGTGATGGTGTGGCGACCCCGGAAAATGGTCAGGTTGTCGGTGAACTCAAAGATGTCCTGGTCCAGCTCATTGAAAGCCGAACTGCGCTCAGTACCAGCCGTGATGGTATTGCTGCCGCTTCCGGCAAACCGAATGGTTACCTGCGGAAATAGACCGCCGGGCGTATCCCGTTCTTCCCTGATTCTGGAATAGCCCACAATCAGGCTGTTGGAGAGACTTTCAGAAAAACGGCTCCTAAGCTCGGCCACGGTGCTGTTGGTCTTACTGTTGAACCGGTAGGCATTCCCCCCGAAGCGGAACGTGGTGTTGGTACGGGTGATGTTTTCGTCAAAGGCATCCACGAAGTTATGGCGCAACGTCAATTGGTGCCGGTCGGTGATGTTCCAGTCCAGTCGGCCAAAAAGCTTGTTACTCTCGGTGAGGCGGTTGATAGGGCCCAGGGTGCCGGGATCATACCCATACCGGATGCGGAGCGTATCGGCGATTCTCCGCACATCCTCGGCGGGAACAATGTTGCCAGGATCTCCCAGGTTAAACAATAGGGGCTCGGTGCGGCGGGTAATCTCGCCGTTCAGAAAGAAGAACAACTTGTCCTTGAAAATCGGGCCACCCACCCTGAAACCAGTTTGGTAATCCTTAAACTCGGCGGTTTCCTGCTCCGTCACAGGGTCCTCGCCTACTGTTTTCTCGTTCCTCCCAAAGGCGTAGGCAGAGCCTTCCCAGTTGTTGGTGCCCGAGCGGGTTACGGCATTGATTCCGCCCCCGGTGAAGTTCCCGAATTTAACGTCATACGGGGCCAGCACCACCTGAATCTGGTCAATGGCATCCAGAGAAATAGGCTGCGTACCGGCCTGACCGCCCGGAGTACCCGTGCTACCAATCCCGAACACGTCATTGTTCACGGCTCCGTCAATGGTGATGTTGTTGTACCGGTTGTTGGCTCCACCCAAAGAGTTACCCGAAGCCTGTGGCGTAAGCCGGGTGAAGTCCTGTAACGAGCGGTTGAGGGTAGGGAGGCGTTCAATCTGCTCCCTCGATACGTTAGTGGCGGCTCCGGTGCGGTCTGCGTTGATCACCGCGCCCCGCTCAGAAACCACTTGCACCTCACTCAATCCTACGGCACTGGCGGCAAGGTTTATGTCTAACCGAAGAGTTTGCCCCAAGGACAGGAACACGTTTTCGCGGCGCTGGTCCTGGTAGCCAATGTAAGTGGCCGTAATGGTGTAAGGACCTCCCACGCGCATGTTCTGTAGGTTAAACCGGCCGTTTTCATTGGCGCTCGCGGCATATTGGGTATTAGAAGGCGTATGCACGGCCACAATAGTGGCCCCGGGCAACCCTACACCTCCGGCATCCGTGATCTCACCCGTCATGGAGGCTGTTGTAGCACCCTGACCCCAACTGAGAGAGGTAGAAAGACACAGAAGAAGGATGAGGAGTAGGAGAGTAGATAATTTTTTCATAGAAGGGGTTGTTTGGTCAATACTGCTGAGGAACTCAAAAGCGAAAAGGGGAGTAGCAGTTGAAAAGAGGTAGCTCTAGCGCTTAAGTCAGAAGTACTCCTCCGTCTGTAACCTGGGAGGCGACCAGCAAGGACTGCCGGATGGAGGTGCCGCTTATATAGAATATTTTAAATACTAACTGATAGATAATCATTGAGTTAGCTGGTTTCCTTTACGGCGGCAAACAAGACAGGTTGATATCTGCCTAAAACTTATTTCGGGTAGATGAACTCGGGATGGAAAGCGAACCGGGAACAGGTAATCTGTGCAGGCTATTAAAATTGAAATGCCTTCTTGTTTTAAGATCCCTTTCCAGAAAACGGGGCAAAAACTCAGCGAGCCAGGCAGGGTTCTGTCTGGCTCGCTGAGGCGGGGAAACGAAGATAAGGCCAAAGGGGTGCCGGACTTTGGTGCCCTGGCAGTGCACAGGAATAATCGAGTGTTAAGGCAACTTTCGGTTATTCTGTTTTAGAGGGGTTTTTAGAAAAACGGGCATAAAAAAAGGCGAACCATAGGTTCGCCTTTTTTTATAAGGTTAAGTTGATTGCTTATTGGAAGATGTAACGCAGACCAACTTGTCCTTGCCATCTTGATGAGAAGGTTTCGCCCCATACCTTTCCAGCAGGCTTGCTGAACGTGTAAGAAGCACCACTTCCATTACGGGTTGCAGAAACTAGTTCTACCGCGCTGTTAGTGATTGAATACTGACGTCCCCAATCATTGTTAACCAAGTTTCCAACGTTGAAAATATCAAAAGTAAGTTGCAGGGTATTGCTCTTGCCAGCAGCGTTGAAGTAGAGGTCTTGTGCAAGACGCAAATCTACTTGGTGTGTCCATGGCATACGGGCACCGTTACGCTCTGTGTATTGACCTCTACGTTTGCTAAGATAGGTATCTCCTTCAATGTAAGAGTTCAGATCATTCCACTGCTGCTCACTCATGTTAGGCATCTCACTTCTGTCTCTTGGTACATACATCAAGTCGTTACCATTTTGACCATCACCGTTCAAGTCATTTCTGTACAGGTAGGTGAAAGGTAATCCTGACTGACCTTCATAGAACAGGGAGATTGAAGTTCCGAAATGATCCAAGTATTTCACTGTATAACCACCGGTTGCAATAATGCGATGACGTACATCTGAGCGGGAGTAAGATAATTCTGGGTTATTAGGATCCCAAGCTATCTGGTTAAACTGCCAGTTTGATACTGCAGTGCTGCTAGAACCGCTGTTCAAGTCTTTAGACTTTCCGTAGGTGTAAGCAACCATAGTGTTCAAACCATTATCAAAGTTCTTCTGCAGTTGACCAGTTAAGCTATAAGAATATCCTTTGTTGGCATTGTCAAGCAGAATTACGTTTGTGAAAGCCGTGTTCAATTGTCTAACTGAAGGGTAAATTGGTCTTTTATCAGCTCCTTCTAAGTTGCCAGATGGGGCTACCAAGTTTATGTTCTTGTAAACAATATCATTCAGGGTCTTGGAGTAAATACCTTCAACGGTTGCAACTATACCAAAAGGAAGAGTGTAATCAGCTGCTAAGTTGGTACGGAAGGTTTGTGGGATTTTGAAATCTGAAGTCACAAGGTTGATTTCAGAGGCAGTGGAAGCACCAGCTACAGAGGCTTGGTTGTTAGGGTTTGGCTCGAATCTAGTTGGTCTAGATGAGTCAATGTTATTAAAGGTGATACCATTGTTGGTGAATTGGTTTGACAACCAAACAAATGGAACACGTCCTGTAAAGATACCAGTACCACCTCTTAATTGAAACGTTTTGTCACCAAATACATCCCAGTTGAAGCCTACTCTAGGAGCCCATAATAATTGGCCACTTGGGGTTTGATCTGTCCGTAAGTCACTGTATTGAGTGTTGGCAAAAGTAGTCTCCACCTTTTCGTTCCGAAGCGGGGTGTCTGGCATTACCGGAATGTCTAAACGAATACCAGCTGTCAATCTGAAGTTATCTGTGATAGAGAACTCATCTTGCGCATAGAAACCTAATTGCATTGCATCAAATTCTGCAGACGGTTGTGGGTTGTTAGTGTCTGCTGAGTAAGTGGCTTGCAATCTTGTTGGTAAGCCTTGGTCAAAAAAGCGTTTGAAGCTTGGGAATTGGTAATAACCCGCTGCGTTGTTGATGAACAGGTTACGGAAGTGGAAGAATTCATTGTGCGTACCTACCGTGAAGGTATGGCGACCACTAAATATAGTAAGGTTGTCAGTGAATTCAAAGATATCCTGATCCAGCTCATTGTAGATAGAACTTCTTTCTGTACCAGCATCTACTGTACCTGTACCGCCATTGCTATAGTTGATTCTTACCTGAGGGAAGAGTTGACCAAGTACATCACGGTTATCTCTAATTCTTGAATAACCAACAATTAAGCTGTTAGAAAGATTTTCTGAGAAACGGCTACGTAGCTCTGCAACAGTACTGTTGGTAACACTATTGAAAACGTAAGCATTATTGCCAAAACGGAAGGCAGAAAGACTACGGGTGATGTTATCATCAAAAGCGTCTACAAAGTTATGACGAAGCGTTAATTGATGACGGTCTGTTATATTCCAGTCTAAACGGGCAAATAACTTATTGCTTTCCGTTTTACGATCAATATTGCCAAAAGTACCTGCATTATAACCGTATTGGGTCTGAAGGAAGTTGTACATCTGTTGCACACTATCAGTTGGCACCCGAGATCCAGCAGTTCCTAAACCGTTGATCAATGGCTCGCTCCGACGTGTGATTTCACCATTCAAGAAGAAGAACAACTTGTCCTTGATAACCGGACCACCAATTCTGAAGCCAGTTTGATAATCCTTGAAGTCTGCTGTCTTGATTTCAGTGGTTGGGTCATTACCAACAGTGCTTTGGTTACGTCCAAAGCCATAGATAGAACCTTCAAGGTTGTTAGTACCAGAACGGGTAACAGCATTGATACCGCCACCGGTAAAGTTACCGAACTTCACATCATAAGGAGCAAGTACAATTTGGATCTGGTCAATAGCATCTAAGGAGATAGGTTGCGTACCAGCCTGTCCGCCTGGTGCACCATTAGAGGCTAAACCAAATACGTCATTGTTAACAGCACCATCAATGGTGATGTTGTTGTACCGGTTGTTAGCTCCGCCCAATGAAGTTCCTCCGCCAGAAGAAGAGGCTTGTGGGGTTAGTCTTGTGAAATCAGATAAGCCACGGTTTAGGGTAGGAAGATTTTGGATTTGCTCCCGTGAAACACTTGTTGAGGCACCCGTGCGGTCAGCATTGATCACTGCGCCACGGTCAGACACTACCTGTACTTCGCTAAGGCCAACGGCACTCTGAGACAAATTGAAATCTACTTTCAGGTTTTGACCAAGAGACAAGAACACGTTCTCTCTTTTTTGATCTTGGTACCCTACGTAGGTAGAGGTAAGGGTATAAGGACCACCAACCCGCATGTTTTGTAAGTTGTAGCGACCATTTGCGTCAGCACTGGCTGCATACTGGGTATTAGAAGGTGTGTGTACCGCCACAATGGTTGCACCGGCCAGGCCAGCTCCAGTTGCGTCAGTAATTACACCGTTCATTGAGGCAGTGGTTGCGCCCTGGCCCCAACTAAGGTGCATAGGCAAACACATCACCACGATGAGCATCAATCGGGTAATCAGGTTTTTCATAAAGGGTTTTTTTTGTGCAAAAATAGAATTGGTAAAAAGAAAAGTAGGTGAGACTACTGTTAAGTTAACATTAAGAATGTCAACAGAATTTAGAAGGGAAGAAAATGCAAAATTCCTATGGGAGGAAAACATTTTATTGGCGGTCAGTGAATTGACGGCGCAAAGATAGAGACTTAATTCTTTTGTTTTGCAACCAGATTCAAACTTAGCTGCAAGAAAATAATATAGTTAGCCCCTTTGAGTTAAGGGTTTTCTAACGGTTTTTAGAAGTTGTTAATTAGCAATTATTCTATTCGTTCCTTCTTTGAGGGTTTAGTAAAAATACGTAGTTCTTCTAGCGATTTTCCTAAAGAGCCGCTTTCCGAAAAAAAGAATAATTTAACCTAAGGATAACTTTAGATGGCCGGCCGAACGGCTTTTACAAAGATTTTATGATAGTAAGGAGAATAGAGGTTGTCTTCTTTTACCCCCAAAGAGGTGGAGGCGTGGATAAACCAGACTTCACCCTGGTTCTTCACCTCGGTGACCATGCCTACGTGCGTAATGTTGTACTCGCTTTTAGAGGAGCTGAAGAAAACCAGGTCACCTGCCTGTAACTCCTGGGTAGAGATAGGCGGACCAAACAGACTTTGCTCTGAGGAGGTACGTGGGAGCATGACATCAATGGCCTGGAAAGAGGTGCACAGCAGGCCTGAGCAGTCCATGCCAATGCGGGAGGTGCCGCCCAGTTGGTAAGGGGTACCGGTGTAGGAACGGGCGGTGGAGATCACGGTCTCAATGTCGCGGCGGAATGCTCTGTTTCCTGAGCCGGAGATATGAATGGAACGCGGCGATTTGTTGCCTCTGCTGGAGATCCGGATTTCTTTGAGGGGTTTGCCAGAGGAGCCGGAGCGGCGGCGCTCCATGCGTTCCCGCTTTTTCAGTTCCGCAATCTCGCGGGCAGAGCGGTATTTCTCGTTGGGTTTACTGAAGGTAGAATGCGTTGACTTTCCGCAGGAGCCTAGGAAAATGGCCAGACTTAAAAGGAAAAGGGAAGATGTTGTCTTTACGTTTTTTAAAGCTGTCTTGTGTCTGCGCATCTCAATATCATTCAAAGTTAAAGCATTCCACTTTCTAAAATAAGTTTCGGCCTAACCCTTCGTTCCAACCTACTCTTTTAAGAAGTACTCAAAAGACACCTTACTTCCTGAATACCCCTACTGGTAACGGTTGCAATGATAGGACAGTATCCAAAAAATTGCAACCCAAAAATGCATGTAAGCTATGCCTTTGAGCCTCAAGTGCTTCTATTCGCTTTTTCGGAGTAAAAATTTTTTTTAATGAAGTAAAGCGCAGCTGGAGCTTTTAAGCCGATTTCAAAAGAAGGGCCCAGAAACGCCTACAGCTTGCCTTGCAGAAACTCCACGGCTCTCCGCTCTGAGTAATAAAGGCCTTTCCGGAAATCCTCGGTGAAACCCACGTGTCCGCCGTCTTTGGGCATCTCCAGGTAGAAGTTTGGGTTCTGCTGGGCCTGTTCCACGGGAAAACACTCCTTGGAGAGAAAGGGATCGTTAAGGGCGTTCACCAGCAACGTAGGCACTTTGATACGATGAAGATGAGCTACCGAACTGCATCGCTCGTAGTAGTCGGCGGCGTTTTCAAAGCCGTGGAGAGGTGCGGTGTAGCGGTCATCGAACTGCTCAAAGGTGGTGATCTTCTCGTAGTCGGTGAGGTCCAGGTCAAAACGTTGGGCTTTTTCTTTCAGCTTCTCGTGCAACGACCGCAAAAAACGCCGCATGTAAATACGGTTAGCGGGCTTGGCCAACTGCACGCAGGCGCTTTTCATGTGGCAGGGCACTGAGAACACCGCTGCCCGGGCAACCTGCGCCGGCACTTTTTCTACCCATTGCGCCAGGTAATTGAGGGTCAGGTTGCCGCCCATGCTGAAACCCACCAGGTAAAGGGTTTTATAGCCCATTTTCAAGGCGTGGCGCACCACCAAATCCAAATCTTCCACGGCGCCCATGTGGTAAGACCGCAATAGGTGGTTGGGCTCGCCGCTGCAGCTCCTGAAGTTCCAGGCAAGGGCGTCCCAGCCAGCTAGGTTCATGGCCCGCACCATCCCCTTCATGTACGGCCGGTTGGTATCACCTTCCAGCCCATGCGACAACACCACCAAGGTATCAGACCCGGTTTTAGACCAGTCAAGGTCCAGAAAGTCCTGGTCTGGGGTCACAATCCTTTCCCGCGAATACGTGACCGGCGGCAGTTTACGCAGGGTGCTGGGCAGAATGGTCTGTAGATGCCCGTTGAAAAGGTAGCGAGGTCGTTTATGGAAGCGGGAGGAAAGAAGCGGCATAAGGTTCAGCCCCAGCAAAATACGTGGCCGAGGTCTGCAAAATTACGGCAATTAAAGAGGGGTCGCAAACGTACAATTTGAAAAATAGACAAGAATTATAACCCTAAATTGTAATTTACTTATTCATCGGTTTTTTCTGCATGTTCACCGTGAACAAAGAGGAGTAGGGCTAAAAGGTACTGATAGGCGAAAATAAGCCTCTATTTTTGTATTGTTATTATCTCGTTTACCCCATTCACCCCCAAACTGTATACCAAGATGCAGCTGACCAACTTAATCGAAAATATAACTCCTCAAAGTCCACTTCTGGATGAGCAAGCCCAGGGATATATCACGCCGGATCAAATGATCCAACTTGCCAGTGCCAAGCTGGAGTTCTTGAAAGCCCTTTACCGGCAGCAGTTGGGATTTGATTTGGTGTTGGAAAAGGTCTCCCTCGCCTAAAACCCCTCTACCTGTTTTCTCCTTTATCTGCTTCGTTTAGCACGAATCGATACAGAAAAACAAGGCATTCCCGGGTCTTCCGTCTGCTGCAAAGCCTTAAAAGTACATCTGGCTCTTCGGGCCTGAAAAACCATGTTTAGAGCCTGTTTTCAGAAAAGAGGCCTAAAAGCAAACCCTGGCTTACCAGAATACCGGTCAGAGCCTCTTCGCTTGCCCCGGCCTTAATCCTCTGAGCCTTTGTTTTTCTTCTTTTTCTGCTGATGCTTCACCACCTTGGCATCTACGTAGAAGACAATCTCCTCGGCAATGTTGGTGGTATGGTCCCCAATCCGTTCCAGTTTCCGGATAATCCCCGACACTTTCAGGCTTTGGAAAATATTGTCTGGATGGGTCTGGAAGTACCGCATCAGGACCTTGTCTGTTTTCCCGTGGATCTTGTTCAGGAGTTTGTCCTGCTTGATCACTTGGCGGGCCAGCTCGGTGTTTTCCTCCAGAAAAGCGATCCGCACGTTTTTGAGCATGGTTTCCGACGCTTCGAACATTTCCAGGAACCGGCTATCGGCCAATAAAGTAGGTTCAATGGGCGGGTTCGCTTCTTTGAGCATATGGGCGATGCTCTCGGCATAGTCGCCTATGCGCTCCAAGTTGGAATTGATCTTGAGAATGGCCAGCACCCAACGCAGATCCACAGCCACCGGGTTAAACAGCGCGAAGATGTTCTCGCACATGCGGTCTATCTTGATGTCATAGGCGTTCACTTTTTTTCCGCTCTTGATCACCTTTTTGGCCAAATCCGGATTGGAGGTAAGCAGCGCCTCCCGTCCAGCCGTCAACTGGAAGTCCACCAAATCCCACATCTCCTCTACTTTGGTTTTGATCCGGAGAAGTTCTTTGTCTAATTGATTCATAGGTATAACCTGGTTCTGCTAAAGGAAGATACTTGAAAAGAAGGTTTTCCCCGATGCGCATCGGGTGGGTGCTTTAAGGCCCTTTTGCCTAAAATACCCCTGAAACGTACTCGGGTTTTAATTCTTCCCCATCACCCAAAACGGCCCGTGATATAGTTCTGCGTGCGCTGGTCTTTGGGGTTGGTGAACAGGGTTTTGGTCTTTGCGTACTCCACCAACTCGCCCAGGTAGAAGAACGCCGTGTAATCGCTTACCCTACCGGCCTGCTGCATGTTGTGCGTCACAATCACGATGGTGTAGTTCTCCTTGAGCTGATGGATGAGTTCCTCGGTCTTAGCGGTAGACAGCGGGTCCAATGCCGAAGTAGGTTCGTCCATCAACACCACCGATGGTTCAATGGCCAGCGCCCGGGCAATACAAAGGCGCTGCTGCTGGCCACCGGAAAGCTCAAAAGCGCTTTTCTTGAGCTTGTCCTTCACCTCTTCCCAGAGGTTAGCCTGCTTGAGAGAACGTTCCACACGCTCCTCAATGAACTGCTTGTCTTTGGTGCCGTTCACCCGCAACCCATAGGCTACGTTCTCAAAGATGGACTTAGGGAAGGGATTCGGTTTCTGGAACACCATGCCCACATGCTTGCGCAGATCATCTACCTGGATGTTGGTTTTGTAAATGTCTACCCCGTCAATGAGGATGTCGCCCTCAATCTTCACGCCGTCAATGAGGTCGTTCATGCGGTTGAAGCAGCGCAGGTACGTAGACTTGCCGCAGCCCGAGGGGCCAATGAAAGCCGTTACCTGGTTCTTTTTCATGGCCATGGTAATTCCTTTGAGCGCATGAAAATCGCCGTAATAAAGGTGAACGTCTTTGGTTTCTACACTATTCATATCAAACTATAGGAGGCAGCGGGAAAGAAATAAGCCACTGGCTTTAAGGCTGTTTTCTGGAATTTACGCTAAAAACGGAATCAATTCATTTTTACTTTTTTGCCGAAGTATCGGCGCAGCCAGTTGGCCAATAGGTTCGCCAGCAGCACAATCATGATCAGCACGAAAGCCGTGCCGTAGGCCATGGCGCGCGAGGCCTCAATGTTGGTGCCGCTGGTGGAGATTACGTACAAATGGTACGGCAACGCCATAACCTGGTCAAAAATGCTGTTGGGCAACTTGGGCAGGAAATACGCCGCAACCGTGAACAAAATGGGAGCCGTTTCGCCAGACACCCTTCCGATGGAAAGGATCAAGCCGGTGATGATGTTGGGGAACGCCATGGGCAACACCACCCGGCTGGTGGTCTGCCATTTGGTGGCCCCCAGCGCCAGCGACCCGATCCGGAACGAATCATCAATGGCTTTCAGGGCTTCTTCGGTGGTTCTGATGACCACGGGCAAGGCCAGCAGCCCCAGCGTAAGCGAACCCGCCAGGATAGAGTCCCCAAACCCGAACTGGTTCACGAACAAGGTCATCCCAAACAACCCGAACACAATAGACGGAACCCCGGCCAGGTTATTCGTCATAAGTTTGATGAACCGCTTAAACCAGCTGTCTTTGGCGTACTCGTTGATGTAAATACCCGATAAGATACCAATGGGAAACGCAAACAACATGCTGCCTACCACCAAACAGAGCGTACCCACAATGGCCGGCAGAATCCCGCCCTCGGTCATGCCTGCCCGGGGCATTTCGGTAAGGAACTCCCAACTGATCACGGAAATGCCCTGGATGAGGATAAAGCCCAGAATCACAATCAGTATGGCGACTACCGAGAAACTGAGCAGCCGGAAAACGGAGAAGGCAATGCTTTGGGTAAGCTTCTTGCTTTTATGCGAAGATGAGGTAGTTCCGAAAGCCATGATTATCTGTTCTCTTTTCGTTTAGCCGATACAAAATCCACGGTCAGGTTAATGGCCAGCGTCATCAGGAACAGGATACAGCCCAACGCGAAGAGTGCCTGATAGTGGATGCCTCCTTGCGGAGCCTCGCCCAACTCAGCGGCAATGGTGGCCGGAATGGTGCGTACCGGTTCCAGAAACGTATGAGGAATCACCGAGGCGTTACCCGTCACCATCAGCACGGCCATGGTCTCGCCAATGGCGCGACCCATTCCTAAGATAGCCGCCGTAGAAATTCCCGACATGGAGTACGGAATGATGACTTTGTAAATGGTTTGCCATTTGTTCGCGCCCAAAGCAAGGCTAGCTTCTTTCATGGCCCGCGGCGTGGTGCGCATGGCATCCTCAGACACCGAGATAATGGTAGGAAGCGCCATAATGCCCAGGATGATGCTACCAGCCAAGGCTGTTTCCCCTACCGGCAATCCAAAAACATCCTGAATCAAAGGCACAATCACCACCAACCCGAAGAACCCATAAACTACCGACGGAATACCCGCGAGCAATTCTATCACCGGTTTTAGAATGTTTCGGATTTTAGGGTTGGCGATCTCGGCCAGGTAAATGGCAGTTGCCAAACCCAAGGGAAGGGCAATCAGAATGGCGCCCAAGCTAACCCAAAGTGTGCCCAGGATAAGTGACAGAACGCCCATCTGCACTGCCGGTTGAATGGTAGGGTACCACTCGCGGCCGCCCAGGAAACTTCCTAGCGAGATTTTGGCCAATTCTATCCGTTTTCCCTTAAAATCAGGAGCCAGGTATTCTTCCGGAAAAAAGGCTAGGATATTGGGGTCTTTGATCACCAGTTCATTAATGCGCTGGGGCAGGTATTCAAAGTTGGCCCCAATCTGCTCCTCGGTATAATAGTCGGTGATGTCGTCTACCTCAAAAAGCTTGATGGGCGCATTTGTTCCCCCCACCTTTTTCCAGTTGGTGATCTTCTGGTCAAAGATATCCTTCACTTCGGCCGCGGAAAGCTCTTTGACCGGGTTATTGGGGTGCACGGAAATCACGGACCCTTCCGCTACCGGAGTCTGGCTGAAAATACCCAGGCCTTCTTTGAAGAGAAAGAAAACTATCAGCAGTACGGTAATGCTGGTCACCGTACCGCTGATCAGAATCAATCCTTCAATGACACGTTCACCCAGGTTGTGGAAGTACCGTTTCAAGGTCGTGTAACTAAGCAGTGAAAATTATTTGCTCAACGGAATGTAGCCAATCTCCTGGACCATTTGCTGGCCTTCGGCGGATAGCACGTAGTCCACGAAGGGTTTTACCTTAGCTTCTGAGGTGGCGTCATAGAAGAAGTAAAGCGGACGGGAGATAGGGTAGCTCTTGTTTTTGGCCGTTTCCATGCTTGGGGCCACAAAGGTCTTGCCTTGGTCATACGACACACCCAGGGATTTTACTTCCTTGGTTTCATACGCCAACCCAATGTACCCAATGGCGCCGGTAGTCTGGCTCACGGATTGCACGATGGAACCAGTGGCGGGCATCATGAGGATTCCGTTGGCATAGTTCTTTTTGTCCAGCACGTGCTCTTTGAAGAACTCATAGGTTCCGGAGCTAGTCTCGCGGGAATAGGCCACAATTTTCTCATCGGCGCCGCCCACTTCTTTCCAGTTGGTGATTTTGCCGGTGAAGATGCTTTCCAGTTGCTCGCGGGTGAGTTGGTTTACCTTGTTGCTGGGGTGCACAATTACCGAAAGCGCGTCATAAGCAATCAGGGCTTCTTTCACGTCTTTCTTAGCGCCTTTCAGTTTCAGTTTCTCCTCAGTTTTCAGTCCGCGGGAAGCCATCGCGATGTCAGTGGTGCCTTCTTGCATGGCAGACAGACCTACGCCGGTTCCGCCGCCCACTACGGTGATGGAAGCACCCGCGTTTTTACCCATGAATTTCTCTGCTTCCTGCTGGGCCAACGGAAGAACCGTGTCACTTCCTTTGATGGTGATGGAAGTAGCGCTTGAAGTAGATTTATCTGCTTCTACATTCTCTGTTTTGGCATCGCCGCCTTTTCCGCAGGCACCCAACAGTAGGGTAGCTACCAATAAGCCGCTTACCTGGGTTTTGATGGATCTCATGGTGTTGGTTTTCATGTTTTTACGTCGTTTTCGCCAAAAGGCATTAAAAGTTGAGTTGTGCCTGTACCCGTAAGAGTTGCCCGTGCTGGCGGTTGTTCAGGTTTTTGCCGTCTTTGGTGGTGCGGTCGGTGATGGTATATTGGGTGGCCAGTTCAAAGTTGGGAACCGGCTGCCATTCCACCCCGATCTCAGTCTCATAGACCTTGCTGAAGCGGGCGTCTGTTTCAGCTTTCTTGCCGCCTTCGTAGAACTGGGCTTTCACAAACGGGATGAAGTTCTGCTCTCCTAAGGTAAAGGCATACATGGCCTGGGCGTACCCCCCCTGCAAAGACTTGGTCTGGATGCTGTAGGTAGCGGGATCAAACTCTGGGCCCTTGCCCACGTTGTACTCCGCCTGGAACCCGAAGGGCTGCGGATAAACCACCACACTGGCGGCTACGCGGTGATCAGAGAAGTCTCCGCCTTTCACTTCGGCGCTGCTCAACTGATCAGAAGTAACGGTATACAGACCAGTGTAAGCCTGAAGGCCGGGTTCTATAATCTGGCCGTTCTTGAAGGCAAACGGGTAAGAAACCCGGGCTACCACGTGCTGGTTGTTGTTGGCTTCTGCCCGGTTGGCGGTTTGGCCGTTGTACACGCCCAAACCGAATACGCCGTAATCACCGGAGCCTTTGAGGCGGCTGTTGGCCAGTTCACTGAATCTTTTCCGGATGTGCTCCGGTGCCCAGTAGAACATCACACCCAAATCACGCTCATTGGGCAAGGCACTGTTCAAGGCATCGTTCCGGTCCAGGGTGAGGCGGTTCTGGCTGGACTGCATGTTCTCGAAACCGTACGGGATTTTGCTTTGGCCAATTCTAATGCGGTATTCCTTCTTTTTGTCCAGTGAAACGTCTGCGTAGGCGTCACGAAGTTGGGCGAAATGAATGGTTGAGCTTCCGCTAGGCGTAGAGGCCAGGTCTGGCTGAATGTAGATGTACACGCGCTCGTGCACGTTTCCGCTGAACACCAGTCGGGCTCGTCTGATCAGGAATCCACCTTTGTCGCCTACAGATTTATCATAATCGGTCCGGAGGGTTGGGCTGGTTTCCAGCAGGCGGTTATACCGAACCTGTACGTAGCCCCGCAGCGATATCTTGTCATACCAGTGCGATTTGGGAGCTTCGGTTTTTTTAGGTTGCGCAATCACTGAATCCTGAGCAGAGGTGACCGTTACCTGCGCCTGTGCCATAGAAGCAGAGAAAATAAAAGCAGCAATTGCGCTTATCTTTTTGAAATAAGCCCTTGTTACTTTTTTGTTTATGGGTGAGAACATAAGCAAAAAGTGAAATAGATAAAGTTCTTCTTGTGAAAACAGGCACTTTTCCTGGATTTAGTCAGAAAACAGGAGTAGCGTGAGGATATCAGGTGGTCATGGCGGTCAAGCGGTGGTTTCCTTCTGTCCCCAAAAAAGGCAAAGCGTCTAAGCGTAAGTCTGGCAGCCGAACGCATTTGCCTTTTCCTGCTGCAAAAGTAGAGCGGGGGTATTGCCTGAATATTAATGCTATGTTATCTAATTGTTAAGAAGGGCTCTTCTTAAGATTTTCTATAAGCATGGAATCGCCGGCATTTTCCGGTAAACCTTTTTTCAGAGAGTCTCTTTCATCAGCCTTTTCAGAAATCCCTTTTCGCCGGAAACCTTAAGCTTAAACAGATTATTTGTAGGAATGCTTTAGGGGTGTTTTCAGGAAAACAGCTTCAAAATAAGTGCAAGGAAGCCAGGCAGATAAAAATATCCGGAAGAGAAGAGAAAGCGTAAAATAAATTTTGAGGGGTGAAATAATTAAGCCTATATTTAATGATATTTTTTAAAGGTAAAATAATACGTTAACCAATTGCTGCTATGGGGAGAACCATCTTGTTAATAGAGCCTTACGTGACCATCTGGGTGAATACGGAGACAGATATCCTTCACGTAGATTGGTGGGGAGATATCACCAAACAAAACGTCATGGATGGCTGCCAACATCTGCTGAGCATGCTCAAGCAGGAGAAATGCAACATGATCCTGAACAGTAACGCCAATGTTACCTCCCATTGGAAGGCAACGGCCATCTGGGCCGCCACCGTGGGTTTTCTGGAGTTAGATAAAACCACCTGCGCGTACTTTGCCTGGGTGAAGCCCCCTAAAAGCAACTTATCCCCTGACTACGTGCACCGGCTAGATGTAGAGAATGTGAAAGTTGGCATTTTCGAAAGCCAGTTGGCCGCCGAAAGGTGGTTGCTCTCTGCCCAATCCAAAACCGTGCACGCCAAAGAAACCGTAGAAGCCGCCTAAACAAACCGGAGGCATTTTAGAGGCGTTTTCTTAGAAATCGCCTAAAAGCTGCGTCCGGGCTCAAGAGAAATCCCCAATAAGTGTATATTTGGTCTTCATAGAAGTTATATAAAATATCTTATATCCGGAAAGGCTTCCTATGCCCCTGGAAAAGAGAAGTGGGGATAACCGTCCATCAGGTTTGTTCGGGTTCCGGTATTTTTAAGATAGATAGAAACGCGTGACCAATACGACGATACCTGTAGGTCCGGCCGAGGGAAGTGAGATCAAGTGGGAGAAACTGGCGCAGATCTCCCTGGACATGATCTGCACCCTGAACGCTGACGGGGTTTACACCTATGTCAGTGAAGCCAGCGCCGACATGCTGGGGTATGAGAGCAAAGAACTGATAGGGCGTCATTTCACCGAAGTGCTGCACCCCGAGGACTTGGACCGAACCCACCGCGCCATTCAGGTGGCCTCCAGCGGATTAAAAGAAGGGAATTTTGAGAACCAGCTTCTCCATAAGAACGGCAAAACGGTTCCTATTCTATGGTCAGCGGCCTGGTCTGAGGAAGAGGGCCTGCTGTACTGCGTAGCCCGTGATATCACCGAACTACAGGTAGGCCGGCGCCGGGTAGAAGAAAGTGAGCAAAGGTACAAAGCCCTTTTTCAGAACAACCCAGATGTGGTGTTCCTGGAAAACCACGAAGGAATGGTAACGGAGGTGAACGACAGCTTTTGCCAGCTTTGGGGACTTACCAGCGAAGAAGCCCTCTCCCGAAGCGGCTCTTCCTTTATGCCACCCGACCTTGTTTCTATCGCAGAGGCTGCCTTGCGAGACGTTTTACAGGGCCACACCGTCAGAAGAACGGTTGAACTGTGCATTCAGAACCAAAGAAGGGTTTTTGACACCATCAAGTACCCGGTGTATGTGAACGGAGAGGTGATTGGGGCGCAGACCATCTGCAAGGACATCACGGAAACGGTACTGGCCCACGAAACCATTCAGAGGCAAGCCCAGAAACTCAATGCTATCCTGGAAAGCATCACCGATGCCTTTATGACGATTAGCAGAGACTGGACCATCACGTACTTGAACAAAGAGGCCCAGCGCCTGCTTCCCTTTTCCGGAAATCAGGACTTGGGGGTGAATATTTGGGATCTTTTCCCCGAAGAGGTAGGTGGGGACTCTTACATCCACTACCATCGGGCGTTTGAGACCGGCAAGACGGTCACGTTTACCACCTATCTAAAAGGCCACGGGAAATGGTTTCAGGTAAAAGCCTATCCTTCGGAGGAGGGTCTCTCCATCTATTTTGACGATGTCACCGACAAGGTACAGGCGCAACAGGAGTTGGAGAAGCTGTCACTGGTAGCCAGCAAGTCAAACAATGGGGTACTCATTATTGACAGAAACGGAATCATTGAGTGGGTGAACGAGGGGTTCACGCGGCTGCACGGCTACCACCTGGAAGAGGCCATCGGGAAAAGGCCCTCAGAGTTGCTGCACCACCCAAAGGCAGACCAATCTATCTATAAGCCTATTGAAGAAAAACTCCACAAGGGAGAATCCCTGTCATTTGAAGTGTTGAACCGCAAAAAAGACGGGGAGGGCTTATGGGTCAGTGTAGAGATAAGCCCGGTTTTCGACGGGAATAATGCATTAGCCCGTTTCGTGGTGGTACAGACCGACATCTCCGCCCTGAAGAACTCTGAACTGGAGTTAGCCCAACTAGCCAACGACCTCTACAAGCAAAAGAGCGATCTGCAGCAATTCTCCTATATCATCTCCCACAACCTGCGCGGACCCGTAGCCAACGCCCTGGGTCTGGTAGACTTGCTCCTGGACATGCAGAACCACTCCGAAATGTTCCAGAAATCCATCCAGTTCCTGCGGCAAAGCATTTTGAAATTAGATGCCGTCCTGAAAGACGTGAATACCATTCTGGGCATCCGGGACAGCAAAGGCAACCTTGAGTTGGAGCAGGTGAACGTTCCGGATGTCATTGACCAAGCACTTTCTTCTTTCAAAGAACCACTTGCCCATTCCGGCGCAACCGTAGCGGTTGATTTAAACGAAGATTTATCTGTTAAAGCCAATAAGGCGTACCTGTACAGTATTTTCTACAACCTGCTTTCCAATTCCCTTAAGTATCGGTCAGACGAACGGAAACTCGAGATCAAAATCAAGTGCCTGGAATACTCCGAAAACGGTGTGACCCTTTCCTTCACTGACAACGGGTTAGGTTTTGACTTGGGGAAAGCGAAAGAAAATGTCTTCAAACTTTACAAGCGTTTCCACACTAAACAGGAGGGGAGAGGCATGGGGCTTTTCCTGATCAAGAGTCACTTAGATGCTATGGGCGGGCACGTAGAAGTAAACAGCCGGGTAGGAGAAGGTACCAGCTTTTTGCTCTATCTGCCTCACTAAGAAAGTTTTTAGAGAAGTAAAGCCTTTGTTTTGCTGTTGCTGTTTTGAGGCACTTTTCCTCAAAACAAACCTTAAACGAGGATGTACTCCGCGCCGAGTTGAAAGCGTTTTTAGGTAAAATAGGCGTGTTTATGCCGCAGCAACCTGTTGGGGTTTTAATCAGATATGTGCTAACCCCTTGAATAGGTAAATTCTACTTCTGAGCGAGGGACGAATTTCGCACGATCAATTGAGTGGGCAGAACTACTTCCTCTTGGTCACTTTCCTCTCGCCCTCCTTCCAGTTTCTTTAAGATAATCTCAATCAGCTTCTTTGACATTTCCTCCACGGGTTGTGCAATGGCGGTAATGGTGGGTTGATAGAGTTTAAAGAAATCCAGGTCATCGAAGGCAATGACGCCTATATCAGAAGGTATCTTCAGGTTGAGTGTGTTCAAGGCCTCGATACCTCGGGTGGCTAAGTAGTTCGTTGAAAACAAAACGGCGTCTACTTCTTTGTGCTTCTTCAGAAACGTAGCGATGCTGGTTACGTGCTGGGCATAGGAGTCGGTGTAGTTTACTTTCAGCACATAGGGTTTCAGGTCTTGTTCCTTAATGCCTTTTTTATATCCCTCCAGCCGGTCTTTCATTTGGGTCTGGCGAGAATCCAGGGTAATAAAGGCAATCTTCTGGCGCCCCTGTTCCACTAGATGGTGGATGGCCTTGTACGTAGCATCGGAATTATCAATCATCACAAAGTTTGTAGGAAGGTCAGGGATGAGTCGGTCAAAGAGCACTACGGGCAATTTGTCTTCCAGCAAAGATTGGATGTCTTCCTTGATGCCTTCGGGCGGAGAAATGATATACCCGTCAATGTTCCTTTCCCGGAACATCTTGATCAGTTCACGGGTTTTCTCCGGCTTGTTTTCGGTGCTGCAGTAGATGATTTTATATCCCTGCTCAAAGGCGTTTTCTTCAATATGGCGGGCAATGGAGGAGAAGAATTCGTTGGAGATATTCTCCACCATCAGGCAGATAATCTTAGATTTTCCGGTTCTTAGGCTTCTAGCAATCTGGTTGGGTTTGTAGTCTAACTCCTCCACCAGTTTCAGGACCCGTTCAGTTACCTGTTCGCTGATGCGTTTTTCCTTTGCTTTCCCATTGAGGATAAAAGAAACCGTGGTAATAGAAATATTGAGCTGTTGCGCGATGTCTCTAATGGAGAGCCTTTTTTTCATTCTTTAGGTTATTGGAACGACACCTTTTTATAGACTTAAGCCTTCATTCAGAAAGGGACAAACAAGGTAAGGGTACCGTTACGATTGTCAATCAGGCAAGGCGCTTTGGGCCGTTTAAAGGAGAGATGCCTAAATCAATCTAAAGCTAACATTAAATATGTTAAACTGTTTTAGCAGTGTGAAAATATGTAAAGCCAAGGTAGGGAGACGAAAGATCGGGTTGGTTGGGAAGTCAAAGAGTTGCTGGGATTCCAAAAGGAAGGAAGAGATCACCACCGTTTTGAAGCCATTTTTGAAAAATGAGCTTTATTCCATTGCTTGATTTACAAGTTCATCGAAGTTTATTCTCTGCATGTGGTTTATACGCCTTTATGCAATCTTCCTTCTAAAATGCAGTTTAAAGCTCTTTTAAGGGTTTTCAACCCCATCTTCTAGGGGTGAACTCTTCATTTATGGGCCAGAATTGCAAAATAATTTCCTTGGAGGTTCTTGTTTTTAAAAAATAATGTTTGTTCTTTTATCATATCGTTAACAAAGGGGAAGTAAAAGGGTTTGTAATTGCCATTATTTCCAACTTTCTTAATAGATGTAATTTTAGTATCAGTTTACAAGATTTAGTACCAGTTAAGGAGAAGACTTAACTCTTTGAAGGTTCTTTCTGGTGTCTAAAGAAGCGTAGGATTAATAGTGGGCGGCTTTGTTGATAAATCCTGTGCGCTACCATATTCCTTACTCGCTACTGAATCAAAGTAGTGATCCTTTATAAAATTAGTACAGATTCCAGCTTCTAGTTTCCGCCCTGAAAACAGGGTGTTTTTAATAAAGTATTGCTAAAACGTTTTAGTAAGCAAGTTGTTTGCTACAGGTGGCTGATTGCTCTACTCCTGTGAGAAGAGGTGTATTTGCAATAGTTTAAAAATGAGACGGAAGTCTCTGAAAGTAGCTCTGCTTCTTTTTAGGAGAAGAGTCCAGTTTTCCATTGTCAGTTTTAGGATAGAACCCGCATTTTTTATTTCAATCAACAAAAAGAGTCTTTTGCCTTTGGCATCTCTAAAAGAGTGTTTGTTTAAGTTTTAGCTAAAACGATTTACCATAATTATTGAACCACTATTAATGACGGCCAGGAAATAGAAGCCGGTTAAGTGAATCAGATTTGAAGATAAGTTCCAAAGACAGTTTACAATATCCAAGTAGCATATAGAAAGCAATACTCAAACTAAAAAGGACCATATGAAACGAGATTTACCGCTTAAATTTCTTCTCAGGAGTTACACAAAGAGGAACCGAGGGCTTTGGCTCAAGGTAATTCTGGCCGGGTTCTGTTTTGTAACTAGTGCGGTGCCTACGGTAGCGGCTGGTGAGAAGACCCCAAAGAAGTCCTCTCACCAGCCTGTTAAATCTAAACGAGCCACTAAGGCCTCATCTGCTTTTGAGTTCCAGGTAAAAGGGAAGGTAACCGATAGCAAGGGCGAAGCATTGATTGGGGCCTCCGTTAGTGTGAAGGGCACCTCTTTGGGCACTATCACTGATGTGAACGGTAATTATGCCCTGAATGCACCGGATGGGAATAGCACGTTGGTGGTCTCTTACCTTGGGTACCTGCCTTTGGAAGTTCCTATCAACGGCAAGGCAACTCTAAATGTGACCTTGCAGGAAGACCAGACCAAGGTTGATGAGGTAGTGGTAGTAGCCTACGGTACCCAGCGTAAGATAAGCAATGTGGGGGCGCAGTCGTCGGTCTCGGTGAAAGAGTTAGACCAGCCGGTTGCTAACATCAGTACCATGTTAGCCGGCCGGGTGGCCGGTGTAACAGGTGTGCAGCGCTCTGGCCAACCAGGCTATGACGGAGCGGACATCTGGATCAGGGGCATTGCCTCTATGAGCGGGGGAAGTGGTCCCTTGGTTTTGGTAGATGGGGTAGAACGGTCCATGAATAACATTGATCCCCAGGATGTGGAATCCTTCACCATTCTGAAAGATGCCTCCGCCACCGCCGTGTACGGAGTGAGAGGAGCAAACGGGGTGATTTTGATCATGACCAAAAGAGGCGAGGAAGGGAAACCCAGAGTTACGTTTGATTATAACCAGGGCATCACCAGATTCACCAAGGTTCCTGAACTCATAGATGGCGTAGATTATATGAACCTCACGAATGAGGCAGAATACACGAGAAGAGAACCCGGCACAAGTGGCCCCCTTCCAAAATACAGCCAGGAAATAATCAATAAGACTGCCAGTGGCGAAGACCCGTTTGTTTACCCAAATGTAAACTGGCTAGATGAGGTATTTGAGAACTTTGGGCGCAACCGTAATGCAAATTTAAACGTGAGTGGCGGTTCTCCTCAGGCAAAGTACTATGTGTCTCTGGGGTATTATGATGAAACAGGTTTGTTCAATACAGATGCCATCGCGCAGTACAATGCTACTACAAGGTTTACCCGTTACAATGTTACTTCTAACGTAACGCTGGACCTTACTAAATCCACCAAAGTAGACCTGGGTATCCAGGGGTATATTGCCACTGGTAATTACCCGGCTGAGAGTGCTGCAGATATTTATGGTTCGGCGCTGGAAATCAGTCCTATAGAATATCCAGTTATGTACCCGGGCGGTTTTGTTCCTGGCAGAAGCTCTAATGGCGGATCAAGAAATCCTTATGCAGATGCCGCCCTAAGGGGTTATCAGAACGAGAACAAGAACCAGCTATTCTCTAATTTAAGAATAACGCAAAAGCTGGATAGAGTAACGGAAGGTTTGTCTGCTACTGCCATGTTCGCCTTTGATGCTTTTAACCAGCACTTCATTGAAAGAAGCAAGCGGGAAGACACTTGGATTGTAGATCCTAACAACCCAAGAAATCCGGACGGGACGCTGAATCTGGGAACAGCTCCTACCTTTTCAGGGCAGAATTTTTTATCCTATGGCCGTTCAAACGGCGGAAACAGAAGATTTTACATGGAAGGTGCTCTAAATTATGACAGAGCATTTGGCAAGCACCGGGTGAGTGGAATGGTGCTAGGCAACCGGTCAGATTTATCAGATGCTTTTGCGGGTAATTTCCAGGCATCAATTCCTTACCGGAACGAAGGAGTTGCCGGAAGGGCTACCTATTCTTTTGATGACCGGTACTTCGCGGAAGTGAATATTGGATACAACGGTTCAGAGAATTTTGACCCAAACAGAAGGTACGGCTTCTTCCCAGCCTTTGGTTTAGGGTGGGTGGTTTCCAATGAAAAGTTCTTTGAACCCTTGTCAAATACCATCAACTTCTTAAAACTGAGATACACTGACGGCAAAGTAGGCCAGGATTCAGGGGCTGGTAGGTTCGCCTTCTTGGGGGAAGTCAGGAACAAAGATGATAGAGGGGACAACATAAGGGGATACACGTTTGGTAGAAACAGAGCCGGATATGGCGGCATTATCGAGCAAACCTATGGAGTGGCTGTTACTTGGGTAGAAGCTCGAAAGCAAGATATAGGAATTGAAATCAATGCCTTCAATAGCAGTTTAGGAATCATTTTCGATGTATTCAAAGACCGCAGAGTAGGAGCATTTGTGACAAGGGGTGATGTGCCTGCCTATATTGGGCTTACTTCCATCCCATCCGGGAACCTGGGGATTTCAGAAAACAAAGGGTTTGATGGTACGATCACGTATGACAAAAACATAAGAGATTTCTCCATAGGCTTTAGGGGCACCTTCTCTTACAACCGGAATAAAGTCCTAGAAAATGACCAACCAGCTCAGCTTTATCCGTGGTTAGAAAGAAGAGGAACGCCTTTATTGGCAAACTGGGGATTGACCGCTGAAGGACTGTACAGCTTTGAGGACGATGTGAATGGAGACGGTTTCATTACCCCTGAGGATGGAGACCAATATCCAGCACAATATGGTAAAATCCAGCCGGGTGATATCAGATACAAAGATTTGAACGGTGATGGCAGAATTGATGCTAATGACGTTTCTCAAATAGGGCAGGGAGATGTACCTGCGCTTACCTACGGATTTGGAACAAGTTTGGGTTATAAAGGATTGGACATCAGTTTCTTTTTCCAAGGCCAGGCTGAGGCAGACATCATACTGGAAGGAAGAAGTATCAGGCCCTTTAGTGGGGATGGTGGCGGAGAAAATCTGTATACCATAGCCTTAGACCGGTGGACGGAAGAGAACCCAAATCCAAATGCGTTTTACCCAAGATTGTCTTACGGATCTGGTGCCAACGGAAGCAATAATAACAATCAAATTAGCAGTTGGTGGGTGAAAGATATTGACTTCCTGCGGTTGAAAACTGCCGAGATTGGGTACACCATTCCAAGTGCCATTTCCGGAAAAATAGGAGTAGGAAACGCCCGGGTTTATCTAAGAGGGGTGAACCTACTGACCTTCAGTAATTTCAAATTATGGGATCCTGAGTTGCTTACCAGAAACGGGGCAAGATATCCTAACATTTCAGTCTACTCCTTAGGCTTCAATCTCCAATTCTAATTTCCTAAGAATGAAAAAGATAAAATCAATCATACTTGTAGGCTTGCTTACAAGCCTGAACTTCTCATGCAACGACGATTTTCTGGACCAGATACCAGATGACCGGTTAACGCTGGAATCTACCTTTAAGAATAAGAACACCATAGACCAGTATCTGGCAAATGTATATTCCCAGATTCCGGATGATGTAAGTCAAAGAGGATTAGGCGGAGATGGGAACGTAGGTCCCTGGCTGGCGGCCTCTGACGAGGCAGAATATGTTTGGGGTTTTGTAGGAAGTAACTCGGTGAATATCGGGGCATGGGACCCAACCTCGGGTTTTGTAAATTCTATCTGGTCTAATTTCTACCGGGGAATCAGAAGAGCAAATGTGTTCATTGAGAACGTAGACCAATGCACTGACTGTGGCGCTAATGGAGCTATCGTGAAACGGTATAAAGCTGAAGCCAGGGCTTTAAGAGGCTTGTACTACTATTATTTGATGCGGTTGTATGGTCCGGTTGTGTTGGTAGGAAATGAGTCTGTCCCGGTGGACGCTCCTGCAGACCAGTTGAAGATGCATAGAAGCTCCTATGATGAATGTGTTGCTTATGTACTCCAAGAACTCAATGCAGCGGCCCAAGACTTGCCAAATGGTACTGACCCAGATCAATATGGCCGTATGACTAAACCGTATGTGCAAGCCATTAAATCACAGGTTTTGTTGTTTGCGGCCAGCCCTCTTTTTAACGGTAATTCAGACTATGCTTCTTTGGTGAGCACAGACGGAAAACAACTGATCAACCAGCAGTACGATGTCAACAAATGGAAATTAGCAGCAGATGCAGCAAAGGCCTTTATCGATGAATTTGTGCCAGGTACTTTTGATCTGTACCGGAAGAATAATGCTCAGGGCCAGTTTGATCCTTACCTCTCCACCCGCGATGTTTTCCTTGATGAATGGAACAAGGAGGTCATTTTCGCCAGAATAGATGCAGGTATCAATCCTAGACAGTATGAAATGACACCCTTCCATGCCGGCGCACAAGCCGAAGCCAAAGGAAGTGGGGGATTGGGAGCAACCCAGCACATTGTGGATGCTTATTTTACTGCAAACGGAAGATCCATTAATGATCCAAAATCTGGTTACATGGCTTCTGGGTTTACCAGCTTCAAAGCGCCAAATGATACTGAAGCAAGACAGGTTTTTAATCAGTGGGTGAACAGGGAACCCCGGTTCTATGTAGGAATCACTTATGACAACAGTTTATGGTTGAATCAGAATACCGGCAATATCGTCACTAGAACCTGGTATGAAGGTAACTCAGGCAAAAACTCTGGGGCGGGTAATGACTACACGCCAACCGGGTACATTGTGAGAAAGAACATGAGCACAGGTGACTGGCGTAATGGGGGCAGGTCTTATGTGATGCTGCGCCTGGCGGAAATCTATCTTAATTATGCCGAAGCACTGAATGAATATAATCCTGGCCATCCTGATATCCTCACTTACGTGAACCTCATCAGAAACCGGGCAGGCATCCCTGAATACGGCTCCGCTGAGTTAGAAGCGCCAACCGGACAGGAAGCGGTAAGAGAAGCCATCAGGAAAGAGCGCCAGGTAGAATTGGCCTTTGAAAATGTGCGGTATTTTGATGCCAGAAGGTGGAAGATTGCTGAAACAGCTTTCAACGGTCCAACTTATGCCCTGGATATTTCTGCCCGCCAAATTGAGAATTTCTACAACAAGGTGCCATTTGAAACCAGGGTGTTTACCAAGCGCCATTACCTGTGGCCAATCCCTCAGAGCGAGATGAACATCAACAAATTACTGGTGCAAAATACGGGTTGGTAAGGATTGGGCTAAGTTCAGGAAGGACTTCCCAACCTGAACTTAGCACTGCACTAACCAATAGGATTGTAAAAGCATCTTCAGATTTTCCATATATCCCTAAGAAATCATATATGAAACAACTACTACAATTTGTGAGGGTGACCTTTTGTGCGCTGTTTGTATTCAGCGTCATAAACGAAGCCTCAGCGCAGGACGACCTTACAGCAAAAGGAGGGGTTTTAACGGTTTTCCTTGATAATAATGATGGCCCAACTTCCCGGGAAGGTTCTGCCAAGGTGATTGATAATAACCCAGATACTAAATTTCTGTCCCATTTTGAAAACATGCAATGGCTAAGGTTTGAACTCACCGAGCCTGCTGTGGTGGGGACCTATACCCTTGTTTCGGCAGATGATGACCCAAACCGTGATCCTAAAGACTGGAAGTTTGAAGGATCTAACAATGGGACAACCTGGGTTGAACTAGACTCCCGTACCGGAGAGATGTTTCCAGAGCGGTTTCTCACCCAGACCTATTCTGTTTCCAACTCTACTGCTTATAAGTACTACCGCCTCAATATTTCAGCTATCAAGGCGAACAATACCTTTCAATTGGCGGAATGGCGCTTATTTGAGGCGGCCCCAACCCCTGATATTACCGAAAGAGGAGGGGTGCTGACCGTTTTCAAAGAAAATAGCGGGGGGCAAAATGCAGGGGAAGGTTCCCCCAAAGTGATTGACAATGATTCTAATACCAAGTTCTTGTCTAACTTCCCGGGATCTCAGTGGATACAGTTGCAATTAACTGCGCCAGCCATTGCCGGTACCTACACGCTGGTTTCTGCGAATGACGCCCCAGACCGTGACCCGAAGGATTGGAGAATAGAAGGATCAAACAACGGAACAGATTGGACCGTGCTGGACACTCGTACCGGGGAGATGTTCTCTGAACGCTTCCAGACTAAGACCTACACCCTTACCAATTCCACCGCTTATACATACTACCGCTTCTTCATAAGTGCCATTAAAAATGGAGATACTTTCCAATTGGGAGAGTGGCGGTTATTTGAAGGAGTTCCTCCGTTAGCGCCCTCAGCATTAAGCGGCTTCTCCACCGGTGGTGATGAAGTGTACCTTACCTGGGTGGACAATGCTGGCACAGAAACCAGCTTTGAACTGCAACGGTCTACAGACGGAACAACCTATACTAAGGTGGCTGACTTGGCTGCGAATACCACTACTTACTATGACAAAGGCTTAAAACAGGCTACTCGTTACTATTACCGGGTAAGAGCAGTTGGGGCTTACGGTCCTTCGGGGTTCTCTCCTGTGAAGAATATCACAACGCTGAATTATAGCGGTGCCTTAACGGATATCACGGATAACGGAGGAACCCTGACTGTTTCCAAGGATAACGATAACAACCCCAATGAGAACTCGACCAAACTGATTGATAACAACTTGGAGAGCAAATTCCTGGAAGCGCCTAACAGAACCTTATGGGTGCAGTATGAATCTACCTCCCCAACCGATATTGTTACCCAATACACCATCGTTTCCGCCAATGATGCGCCGGAGCGGGATCCAAAGGATTGGACTTTCCAGGGGTCAAACAATGGTACCGATTGGACAGTGCTGGACACCAGAAGAAACCAGCGCTTTACCTCTAGATTTCAGCATCGGATTTTCTCTTTTGAGAACAACACCGCTTTCAAGTACTACAAATTAGATATTACGGTGAACAATGGTTCCAGTGATGCCATCCAGATGACCGAACTGATGATTTGGGGTATTCCACAGAATATGCCAGCAGTACCAAGCAACATCAGGTTAACCAACATCACGGAGAGTGCCATCACCATCAACTGGAATGACGTGGCGAATGAAACGGGGTACGAGGTATGGCGTTCCACAGACGGTGCCACCTTTACCATGCTGCAAGCGGTAGACGCTGGCGCCACCAGTTTTACAGATCCAAATCTAGGGGTGCTGGCCACGTACCTTTACAAGGTGCGGGCAAAGAGAGAGACCAATGCTACCATCTTCTCGGCGGTGGTGAGCGGAACTACCCTCTATGATGAACGGCTGCCTTTGCCTGCTGAGAATTTGGTAGCCACTACCTTGTCAGAAAACCAGGTGAAATTAGACTGGATTGACCGGGCAGAAAACGAAACCGGATTCCAGATTGAGCGGTCTACCAACGGTACCTCTTACTCCTTGCTCCAAACTTTAGCAGCTGATGTAACTAGCTATACAGATGAAGGACTAAAACTAGCTACGCGCTACTACTACAGAATTAGGCCATTCAATGCTTACAGCCAATCTTCAGGAATCAGTGCCCCTTATTCTGCGGTGGCTGAGGCCGTCACCAGCGGTTCAAACCAGGCGCCAACTATTGCAGCCATCGCAGATCAGAGAAGCTGTAACGTGGTAGATGCCTATACCATTCCTTTAGAGGGAATAACTGCTGGCCCAGAAGCCGGACAACAGGTTAACTTATCAGTTTCCACCAACAGGCCCGCACTCTTCAGTGACTTGTCAGTGAGCACCGTTGAAAACGGAAAAGCTGTCCTTACCTACAAACTAGTAAAAGGCCAACCCGGTGATGCGACGATCACGATAACCGCCAAAGACAATGGAGGGACTTTGAACGACGGCACCGACACCTTCACCAGAACCTTCAAGATCACCTCTTATGAACTGAACATGAGCATCTCCGCTGATCGGGGTGGAAAAGTGCCTAGAGGGGAGACCATCCAGTTGACGGTGACAGGCGAAGAAGGCTACACTTATACCTGGGCAAACGGACCAGGCATCATCAGTGGCCAGAACAGCAATGTGCTTTCCATCAAACCAACCCAGGGATATGTCTACAAGGTAACCGCCAGCACTGCTGAAGGATGTACAAAGGAGGCTGAGTTCACGGTGCTGGTAGAAGGAGGAGTGGCCTTGCAGGCAAACAACATCCTTACCCCTAACAATGACGGCAAAAATGATGTGTGGGTAATCTGGAACATCAACACTTATCCAGGCAGCAAACTCAAGGTGTTTGACACAGCCGGTAGAGTGGTGTTTGAGAAGGAGAACTATGCCAATGACTGGAACGGTACTTACAAAGGTTCCCCATTGGCACAGGGCGTGTATTACTATGTGATTGACTTAGGTTCAGGTATTGCGCCCGCAAAAGGAGCCCTTACCATTATCCGTGATTAAAAATAGAAGCCATATGAAAAAGCTATATAACCTAAAAAAAGGGCTGTCCTTCTTCTTTCTTCTTTTCTGCTGCGTAGCAATGGTGCAGGAGGGTGCTGCCCAAATAAATCCGTTGAAGGCGATGTATTTTCAGAATCAGTACCTGGCTAATCCGGCCATGGCTGGGGTGAACGGAGGGTTAAGGGTAAACCTTCATTACCGCAACCAGTGGGGGAGCATCTCTGATGCTCCCACCACGGAAGCCATCACCGCTGATTACGGCCTGAGCAACAAAGTAGGCCTGGGCTTGAACCTGGGGCAGAACCGCGAAGGCCTGCTGAAAAGATCCAGAGCCATGGCCACCTATTCTTATCACCTGCCGCTTAACCAGAGTACCCGCCAGTTGCATTTCGGGTTATCTGCCGGGGTAGTGAATGAGCAGATTGACATGGATGAAATGGTGGGCGATGTTGATGACAACACCGTTGCTAAATTCAACGACCAGGGGCCTTATTTTGAAGGGGAAGTAGGAGTGGCCTATACTGATTCAAAACTCACGATTCAGGGCTCTTTTCCTAATATCAGGGCTTTTCTGGACAAGAGCCTGAATGAGCGCAATACCGTGAACCGGTCCACTTACTTTGCCGCCGCCAGTTACAAGCTTGCGTTTGGTTCCAGTGTAGGCGTAGAACCGAAAGTGGTGTACCGCGGTGTGAAAGGGTACGATGACCTCATTGATGCCGGTGCTAACCTGACCTTCGTGGACAACCAGTTCAACGTGTTCGGTATGTACCACAGCTCAGAGAACGTGACCTTCGGTTTTGGGGTGGACGTGAAAAAAAGACTGGCGGTAACGGGCATGTATACCACCGGTTCTCCGGCCCTGAACAGCCTTACCGGGGTGAAAGGAAGTTTTGAGCTGGGTTTAAGGGCTTCGCTCTGGAACGTGCAATAAAATTGTTATATTTCCTTCTTAAAACGTTTTAGCAAAAATTTGTAGAAAATGGCCTTAAAACGGCTGCTTCTTCAAGCCCTTCCTAGCAAACAGGATTTATACTTGATGTGACAGCATGTAGCTTAAGGCTGTTTTCTACAAACATCAACCAGGTCATCTGGCAAAACCATAATACCCTTATAAATGAAAAAACTCTTTATTTGGATTCTAGCAAGCGTACCGTTCTTCTCTTCCGCCCAGGTTTCTAAGAAAGCAGACGTATCCCCCGTGGATTTGGTGAACCCTTTGATGGGCACCGACTCCAAACCGGAACTCTCCAATGGGAACACCTATCCGGCCGTGGCTGTGCCCTGGGGCATGAACCTCTGGACCCCGCAAACCGGCACCATGGGCAACGGTTGGGCCTACACCTACGCCGCCGACAAGATCAGGGGCTTCAAGCAGACGCACCAGCCCTCGCCCTGGATGAACGACTACGGCCAGTTCGTGATCATGCCGGTAACGGGCAAGATGAAGTTTGACCAGGATGGCCGCGCCAGCTGGTATTCCCATAAGTCTGAAACCGCCAAGCCATACTATTATGGCGTTTACCTCGCAGACCATGACGTGACCGCAGAACTTACCCCCACCGAGCGCGCTGCTCAGTTTCGGTTCACTTATCCCAAGTCTGACAGCTCTTTCATTGTAATTGATGCGCTAGACAAAGGTTCTTACGTGAAGGTGTTGCCCAAAGAGCGGAAGATTGTGGGGTACACCACCAAGTACGCCCGCGGTCCCTTGAAAGAGTTCAAGAACCACTTCGTGATCTACGTAGACAAACCCATTGTACTGGCCCGCACTTTCCGCGGAAACAAACTCACCGGTAGAGATTCCCTGGAGCTGACCTCTAACCATTCGGGCGCGGTGATTGGGTTTAAAACAAGCAAAGGCGAGAAGGTGAACCTGAAAGTCGCTTCTTCCTTCATCAGCCAAGAGCAGGCCGAGCTGAACCTGAGCCGCGAACTGGCCCAAGACAATTTTGACGCTACCATGGCCAAAGCGCGTGACCGTTGGGAAAATACGCTGGGCCGCATCAAAGTAGAGGGAGGCACCGAGGAGCAGCAACGCACTTTCTATTCTTGCCTCTACCGCACGCTATTTTTCCCCCACAAAATGTATGAGCTGAACGCCGCCAACAAAGTGGTGCACTACAGCCCATACACCGGCAAGGTCCATGACGGGTACCGTTTTGCCGGAACTGGTTTCTGGGACACGTTCCGGGCCTTGTATCCTTTCCTGAACCTCATGTACCCCGCCATCAACAAAGAGATGCAAGAAGGTTTAATCAACGATTACAAAGAAGGCGGTTGGTTGCCCGAGTGGTCTAGCCCAGGTTATTCTGACATCATGATCGGGAACAACTCGGCCTCAGTGGTGGCAGATGCCTACATGAAAGGTCTGCGCGGTTACGACATTGAGAAGCTCTACGAAGCCTTGGTACACGGGGCTAACAACGAGGGGCCTATCACCGCCATTGGCCGGAAAGGGGTGGACTACTACAACAAGTTGGGCTACGTGCCTTATGATGTGAACATCAACGAGAACGCCGCCCGCACCTTGGAGTATGCTTATGACGATTTCGCCATTTACCAATTAGCCAAGGCCCTGAAGAGACCACAGGCTGAGATTGACCTGTACGCCAAGCGTAGCCAAAACTACCGCAACCTCTATGACCCGGCCACTGGCCTGATGCGCGGCAAGAATAAGGACGGCAAGTTCCAGGCCCCATTCAACCCATTCAAGTGGGGCGATGCCTTCACCGAGGGCAACAGCTGGCACTATTCCTGGAGCGTGTTCCATGACGTGCAAGGGTTGATTGACCTGATTGGCGGCAAGCAGAACTTCGTGAAGAAACTGGATTCGGTGTTCACCTTGCCTCCGGTGTTTGATGACTCTTACTACGGCGGCGTAATTCACGAGATCCGGGAGATGCAGATCGCTAACATGGGTCAGTATGCGCACGGCAACCAGCCCATCCAGCACATGACCTACCTCTACAATTTCGCCGGAGAGCCTTGGAAAACCCAGTACTGGGCACGTGAGACCATGAACCGCATGTACAAACCAACCCCAGACGGCTACTGCGGCGACGAGGACAACGGCCAGACCTCGGCCTGGTACGTGTTCAGTGCCATGGGCTTCTACCCGGTATGCCCCGGCACCGACCAATATGTGTTAGGCGCACCGCTTTTCCCCAAAATGACCTTAGAATTGGAAAACGGCAAGAAAGTGGAGATTGAGGCCCCCAACAACAGCAAAGAAAACCTGTACGTGCAGGACCTGAAACTCAACGGCAAGAAGCACGAGAAGAACTGGGTGGGCCATTTTGAGCTGATGAAAGGCGCCAAGCTGCGCTTCGATATGGCTGACAAGCCCAACACCAAACGTGGAAACGAGGAAAGCGCGTTCCCTTACTCGTTCTCCAAGCCTCAATATGTTACTCAAAACGCGAAATAAGTTGAAGTAAGAGATAGATAAGAAGCATTTTACCCTGATGAGCGGAGCTAAGCTTCCGCTTTCATCAGGGGAGAGTAGCTCAAGCAGACCAAAATATAGCAGAAGGAACAAGCCTTAGAAAGAACGTGAGTGGGTTTACTTATAACCGAGTCATGTCTTCAGGTCAAAAAAGCAGTTTTATGAAACATGCAACAGTAGTTGGCATTGACGTGGGGGGCTCCCACATTTCCGCAGCCCTTGTCGATATGGAAACGAGCGCTCTTGTATCTGGGAGTTATGTGAGAAGTGAAATAAACACCCAGGGCTCGGTGAACGAGATCATCGGCAACTGGTGCGAGGTTATCCAAAAAGCCCAGAGCTTTGATGGTACCTCGTCGGGAAAGATCGGCATCGCCATGCCGGGCCCGTTTGATTACCCCAACGGCGTTTCCCTCATCAAGGACCAGAACAAATACGACATCCTCTACAAGCTCAATGTAAAGGAATTATTGGCAGAGAAGCTCTCCATGCAGGCAGATGACATCCGGTTTTTGAACGATGCCGAGTGTTTCTTGTTAGGCGAGGTCTTCTGCGGCGCCGCCCAGGGCGTAGAACAAGTACTGGGTCTAACGTTAGGCACCGGCCTGGGCTCGGCCTGGTGCCACCACGGCAAGGTAGAAGACGCCGACCTGTGGAATTCGCCTTTTAAGGAGGGCATCGCCGAGGACTATCTCTCCACCCGTTGGTTCGTGAACCGGTTCAGGGAACTCACTGGCCAAGAGGTAAAGGGGGTGAGAGAACTAGCCGACCTTGCCCCGCAGAACCTAACCGTGCAAACTGTCTTTGATGAGTTTGGGAAAAATCTGGCAGAGTTCATCAGAACGACCGTGAAACCCTTGGGTGCCGTGATGGTGGTGATCGGGGGCAACATCTCCAAAGCCTATCATCTGTTCTCTGGGGAGTTGGAGCAGCATCTTCTAAACCATGCCTTATCCATTCCGATAAGGGTAGCCGAGTTGGGGGAGGAGTCGGCTTTGATTGGGGCGGCCAGTTCCTGGAAAGGAAGTTTGTTGGAGAAAGAGGAAGCCGCGAGTACCTTAAGAAAATAAGTTTAGGCTGTCTTTGGCAGCAACATCTTACACGAAATATCCCTAATTTATATGAAACGATTTCTAATAGGTTCTATGCTTGTTCTTGGCTCCATTACCGGTGCCTGTGCACAAGGTCCAAACCAGGAAAAGAACAAAGACCGTATAGACGATTGGACCTACATTGGGAATTACATAAGCAAGGATTCCATCACCAAAGGTCCGTACACGCTCCTCTTCTACAACCGGGATCAAGCCTTTGCGCAGGAGGGCGAGGAAACCAAAAAGCGGATGATTGATGCCTTCTTTAAAGTATACCCGAAAGAAGCGGCCCGTTTCAACCCCAACACCACCAAGAAAGTCACCTTCATCATTGACCCCGCCTACCAGGGAGTAGCGGCAGCCAGTGACGGAATTATTCGGTACAGTCCGCTCTGGATGCTGCAGAATCCTAATGATATTGATGTGGTCACCCATGAGGTATTCCATTTGGTGCAGGCCTATCCGCATGACGCCGGTCCGGGTTGGCTCACCGAAGGCATTACCGATTATGTGCGCTACAAATTCGGGGTAGACAACGCCGGCGGCGGCTGGTCTCTGACCCCGTTCAAACCAGAGCACCACTACACCAACAGTTACCGCATCACCGGCCGTTTTCTGGCCTGGTTAGAAAAGAACAAGAACCCCAAAATAGTGGATAGCTTAGATGCCGCCCTACGCAAGAAAACCTATACCCCCGAGCTTTGGGTGAAACTGACGGGTAAAACGGTGGATGAGCTGTGGCAGCAATACGCCCTGAACCCTGCCTTGTAATAATTATCAGTTTGATATATGAGCATAGGGAAGCAGACAAATCTTACTTCTTGTCTGGGTAAATGGCTTTTTGCTAAAACGTTTTAATAAGGTGTTGTGCCTTTTAGATTAGCTTTTCTGATTTCAGCTTGTTTTCTGTAAAACAGCAGAAAACCGGGTTGGATCAGTTCTGATTTCGCTTACGCTTTCAATTTGTTTTACCCCAGACACAGATGAAACTAAGACCTCTCTACTTTCTCTTTCTTTGGCTTTGCAGCGCCTCGCTCTACGCCGGTACTCCCAGCCTGGTGCAGTATGTGAATACCTTGCAGGGAACCAACTCTTCGTTTGACCTGACTCGCGGCAATACTTATCCCACCACCGCGCTGCCGTTTGCCATGCACACCTGGACCCCCCAGACCGGGCAGAACGGCGATGGCTGGAAGTACCAATATTCCAAAAACACCATCAGAGGATTTCAGCAGGCACACCAGTGCAGCTCCTGGTCCAATGACTACGCGGTATTCTCCTTGATGCCGGTGATCGGGAAACTGGAGGTGCACGAAGATAAAAGGGCCACCAAGTTTAGCCACGCCAATGAAGTGGCCAAACCGCACTACTACAAGGTAAAGCTAGACAACAACATCACCACCGAGATGTCGCCGACCGAGCGCGGCGTACACGCCCGTTTCTCTTTCCCTAAAACGGAAGGCTCTTACATCGTGCTGGATGGTTACACTGGTGCGAGTATGGTAAAGATCATCCCCAAAGAGCGCAAGATCATTGGCTACGTGCACAACGGCCGCGGTTTGAAGGACAACTTTAAAAGTTATTTCGTGGTCGTTTTTGACAAACCGTTCATCAATCAGGGAACCTGGGAAAACAAAGACGGCAAGATCTCCGCCGGCAACTTGTCGGGCGAAGGGCAGGGGATTGGCGCCTATGTGCAGTTCAAAGACGGGGAAAAAGTGCAGGCGAAAGTTACCTCGTCTTACATCAGCCCGGAGCAGGCCGAACTCACCTTAAACAGAGAGTTAGGCAAGCACAAGAAACTGGAAGACACCAAAGACGCTGCCGAGGCAGTTTGGAACAAGCACCTGAGCCGCGTGATGGTAGAGGGCGGCACCGAAGAAGAGAAAGCTACCTTTTACTCCTGCTTCTTCCGAGCCAGCCTGTTTTCGCGCCAGTTTTTTGAATACGACAAAGACGGCAAGCCGTACTACTTCAGCCCGTATGACGGCAAAGTGCACGAAGGCTACATGTACACCGATACCGGTTTTTGGGACACGTTCCGGGCACAGTTTCCGCTGAATTCTATTCTGCACCCCACCATGCATGGGCGCTACATGGTGGCTCTGCTGGATGCCAAAGACCAGTGCGGCTGGCTGCCGTCATGGTCGTTTCCCGGCGAGGCGGGCAGCATGATTGGGAACCATGCCATCTCCCTGCTCACCGATGCCTGGGTAAAAAACATCCGCACCTTTGATCCGAAACGCGCCTTAGATGCTTATTACCATGAAGCCACAAACAAAGGGCCATGGGGGCCAGCTAACGGCCGCGAAGGTTGGAAAGATTACTACACGCTGGGCTACGTTTCCATGCCCCGCCATGGCGAGGCCACCGCTAAAACCTTGGAATACGCCTACGACGATTTCTGCGGCTACCAACTGGCCAAACTCACGGGCAACTCCTTCTATGAGCAGCTCTTCGCCCGGAATATGTACAACTACAAAAACGTGTATGACCCCAGCACCGGATTCATGCGCGGAAGAAAAGAAAACGGCGAGTGGCTGCCCGATTTCGATCCGGTGGAGTGGGGCGGACCGTTCACCGAGGGCAACGCCTGGCACTGGCAGTGGTCAGTGTTCCAAGACATCCAAGGTCTGATTAAACTGATGGGCGGCGAGAAGCGGTTCACGGCCAAACTAGATTCGGTATTCAGCGTGCCCAACACAGTGAAAGTAGGTTCCTACGGCCGCATGATCCATGAGATGACCGAGATGGTGATGGCCAACATGGGCCAGTACGCGCACGGAAACCAGCCCATCCAGCACATGCCGTACCTCTACAACTACGGCGGCGAGCCCTGGAAATCGCAGGAGAAAGTGCGCATGGTCATGGACCGCCTGTACAACTCCACCGAGAACGGTTACCCCGGCGATGAAGACCAAGGCCAGACGTCCTCCTGGTACGTTTTGAGCGCCCTAGGCATCTACAGCGTGTGTCCCGGCACTGACCAATATGTCATCGGTAGCCCCGTGTTTCAGAAAGCCACCATCACCCTGGAGAACGGCAAGAAGTTCACCGTCGAGGCCAAGAATAACAGCAAGCAGAACGTGTACATCCAGTCGGCCACGCTCAACGGCAAGCCCTACGACCACAACTATATCCGGCACGCAGACATCACCGCCGGCGGTACCTTGAGCTTCGTGATGGGCGATAAACCAGCTTTGAACCGGGGTGTCAAAGAAGAGAACAAACCTTTCTCTTTATCGGCTGCCGGCGGCGAACAAACTGTAGAATTAGGCAAGAAGTAGGTCTTGGGGGCACCCCGGGAACAGGTGGGAAGGTAGACAAATCTGCCATTTTTCAGACGATTAACCCTCAAAAGATGAAAAAGCTAAAGTATCTCTCTTTGTCAGCGTTGGTGCTGCTTTTCCTAGGTTGCGGCAGCGAGAAGGAAGAGGAGGAGGTAACTCCCACCAAACCTCCTGTGGAAACGGCTTCCTTCACCGCCGCCGATGTGAATATCGCCTACACTGCGTTTAACACCCATTTTTACAATCCAGAGGCAAAACTGTATTACAGCACTTCAGCCAAGACGGGATTAGGCGCCATATGGACGCAGGCTGTTTACTGGGACATCGCCATGGATGCCTACAACCGCACCAAAGACGCCAACCAGTTGAAGTTGGTGAATGACATTTACCAGGGCGGTTTCCAACGGTACGATGGCTACAACTGGAACAACACCCGCGAGTGGTTTATCTACGATGACATGATGTGGTGGATCATCTCTTTAGCTAGAGCGCACCAGATCACCGGCAATCAGGTGTACCTGGACAAGTCCAAAGAAGGGTTTCAGCATGTCTGGAGCAGATCCTATGACCCAGTCAATGGCGGCATGTTCTGGAATTTTGCCAAGGACGGCAAGAACGCCTGCATCAATTACCCCACGGTCATTGCGGCCATGGAGCTGTTTAACATTACCAAAGATGCCCAGTACCTGGACAAAGCCAAAACCATTTACGCGTGGTCCAGAGCCAACCTGTTCAACAACGGGCGGGTGGCCGATAACATTCACGTGGTTCAGGGCAACGTGGGCTGGAGCGATTACACCTATAACCAGGGAACCTGCATTGGCGCTGCGGTGATGCTGTACAAAGCCACTGGCACCGAGTCTTATCTGAATGACGCCAAACTAGCCGCTGATTACACCAAGCAGAAGATGAGCGATGCAAACGGCATTCTTCCCGCTGAGGGTGACTGGAACGAGCAAGGGGTTCTCAAAGCCATCTTCGGGCGCTACATCATGATGCTCATCAAAGACGCGAACCAACCTCAATACCTGCCCTGGATTCAGGACAACATCACCCTGGCCTGGAAAAACCGGGATAAAGCACGGAACCTCACCTTTAGGGATTATCGCGTGGCGTGCCCTACCGGCACCATTCAGTCCTACGAGGCCAGCAGCGTGGTGGGTATGATGCAGGTGTGCCCTCCTAAGGAATAGCTTGAGTTTATTTATATGCTTTCAACCGTAACCCCCATGGTCCTAAAATCAAGAGTCGCTTTCCTTCTGAGTGGTGCCCTATTGCTGGGATGGACGAGTCATGCCCAGCTGAAAGCCCCCAAACCCGATGGCGAGAAAACCGCTTTCCAGATTGCCGATGCTTGGGCGGCGGACTATGATGTGCGCTCAGATGTGGCGATTGTCTACGGCATTAATGATGCAGGCGGTGACTTTGAGGGCCGCGTGAAAAGCTGGCGCGACAAAGGCTACAAAGTGCACTTCATGACAGGCATCGCCTGGGGCGAGTACCAGGATTACTTCACGGGCAAGTACGACGGCAAAACCCACTGGGAAGACGGGCAGGTCATGAAGAACGGCGAAACCATCTGGCACGGCAAAGACGTGCCCTACGTGGTTCCCTCGGCCACGTACCTCACCTACATGAAGGAACTGGTGAAAAGAGCCATTGACGCAGGTGTAACAGCCGTGCACCTGGAGGAACCTGAGTTCTGGGCGCGGGCGGGTTATGGGCCTTCTTTCAAAAAAGAATGGGAAAAACAGTACGGCTTCCCCTGGATGGCGCAGGACGAGTCTCCCGAGGCGACCTACCTTTCCTCCAAACTGAAATACCAGCTCTACTTCAACGCCCTGAGAGAGGTGTTCGCCTATGTGCGGTCCTACAGCCAGAGCAAAGGCCTTACCGTCAAATGCTACGTGCCCACGCACTCGCTCATCAATTATTCCTCCTGGGCCATAGTGAGTCCGGAAGCCAGCTTGGCGAACCTGGAGGGAATGGACGGCTACATCGCGCAAGTCTGGACCGGCACCTCCCGGGAGCCTATCCACTTTAACGGTGTGCTGAAGGAGCGCGTATTTGAGAACGCCTTTCTGGAGTACGGCTCCATGGTGTCGATGACCGCGCCCACCGGCCGCAAGATGTTCTTCCTCACCGATCCCATTGAAGACCGCCGCCAAACCTGGGACGACTACAAACGAAACTACGAAGCCACCTTCACCGCGCAGCTGCTGTACCCCATGGTGGCTTCTTACGAGGTGATGCCCTGGCCCAAACGCATCTACCTGGGTAAGTTCAAGATGGAAAACAGCAATGAAACTCAGCCCATCCCCAGAACCTATGCCACCCAGATGCAGGTGATGGTGAACTCCCTCAACGACATGCCCTTGTCTTCTAACCAGGTGAACGGCACCAAAGGCATCGACATTCTGCTGGCCAATTCCATGATGTTCCAGCGGTTCCCCACGCACAAAGGCTACGAAGACCCGCAGCTTTCCAATTTCTACGGCATGGTGATGCCCCTCCTGAAACAGGGTATTCCAGTAGGCACGGTGCACATGGAAAACTTGGGTCTAGACCAAACCCTGAAGAACACCAAAGTGCTCATCATGAGTTACGCCAACATGAAACCCATATCGCCTGTTTCGCATGAGGTTTTGGCAAAATGGGTCAAAACCGGCGGCGTGCTGGTGTACGTGGGCCGGGACCAAGACCCTTTCCAGACAGTGAAAGAATGGTGGAACACGGGTGGCAAAAGCTACAAAGCTCCCTCAGAGCATCTCTTGGAGCAACTAGGTATTTCAGAGGCTTCTGGAAAGCAAAGTTATGCGGTGGGCAAAGGCAAAGTGTACCTCCTGCGCCGCGATCCCAAAGAACTGGTGCTGCAAGCAAAGCAGGATTCAGATTTCATCTCTTTGGTGAAAAACGCCTACGAAACAGATGCCAAGGCCGGCAAAGTCATCACGAAAAACCACTTCCTGCTGCAGCGCGGACCCTATGACATTGCCGCGGTTCTGGATGAAAGTGTGGGTGATGCTCCCTTGAGAATACCAGGCCCGGTGGTGGATTTGTTTGACCCTGCGTTACCGGTGTTGCCGGAGAAAATAGTAAAGCCCGGCCAACAAGCCTACCTCTATAACCTCACTCGCCTGAAAAGCAAAAAAGAACCAGCGGTGCTGTGTGCCGCCTCCCGGGTGTACGAAGAGAAGAAAGGCAAAACTGCTTATTCTTTCCTGACCAAGAGTCCTTCCAATACTATAAACGCCATGCGGATGGTGTTGCCCGCTGAACCCAAAACCATCACCCTGACTGATGCTGGAGGCCAGAAACTCACAGACGTGCAGACCGCCTGGCACAAGGAGACCAACACCTATTTGGTTCAGTTTGAGAATGACAGCCGCGGCATCAGAGTGCAGGTGAATTGGTAAGATGATCCTCTTGTGAACCCTGTACTTCTCTTGTGTAAGATGCAGAAAACCTTAACTTTATTATAGCCTCTCCACTGTTTTGAAATTCATCTTTATAAGCTAACAAACCTTTCTTCCCCATTTGTATGAAAAGAATAAGTCTGTTTTTATTTCTGGTATGGTTGCCCCAATTAGTGCTCACGGCGCAGGATCTCCGGGCGCCTGCTTACCCGTTAGTCACGCATAACCCGTATTTCAGTATCTGGTCTTTTGGTGATGATTTGTCAAAATCGGCTACAAAACACTGGACCGGCCAGGAGATGCCCCTCATTGGCATGGTGAAGGTAGACGGTGCCGTGTACCGTTTCCTGGGGCAGGAAGCGAGGGTGTACGCGCCAGTGCTTCCGGCGGCAGACGAGAAACCTTATTCTTTCACCTACACAGAAAATGAACCCGGCGCGGGCTGGCAATCGGCGCAATTCAACGCGTCTGCCTGGAAAACCGGGGCAGCGCCTTTCGGGGATGATAAAACCCAGGCCAAAACCCCCTGGGAAAGCAGCAACCTCTGGGTGCGCAGAACCTTCTCTTTTTCTGAGGCCGATGCCGGAAACCTGTTCCTGAAACTGAACCATGACGACAATGTGGAAGTCTACCTGAACGGCGAGGAGATTTACCGCCACGTGGGCTGGGTGCATAAGTACGAGTACATTCCCATTAAGCCGGAAGTCGCCAAAAAGCTGAAGAAGGAAGGCAACGTGCTGGCCATCCACGTAGCCAACACTGCCGGCGGCCGCTGGCTAGATGCGGGCATCGTGCGCGAGGAAACCTCTAAGGAATACGCCAAGGTACTACCGGCCGTGCAGAAAAGCGTGCAACTGAACGCCACCCAAACCATTTACCAATTCACCTGCGGCAAAGTGGACGTGACCGCCACCTTCACCTCGCCGCTGCTCATGAACAACCTGGACGTGCTGGCCCGGCCGGTGTCTTACGTGTCCATGAAAGTGAAGTCCAATGACAAGGTAGCCCATAACGTGCAACTGTATTTAGGTGCTTCCTCAGACATCGCGGTGAACACACAAGACCAAGAAGTGAAAGCCCAGGAGTATACCGCCGAGAAGCTATCCATCCTCAAAGCCGGTACCACTGCCCAGCCCATGCTGCAGAAGAAAGGCGACGATGTACGCATAGACTGGGGATACCTGTACGTCGCGGTTCCGGCCACGGCCAAAGCCAACCAGTACGTGACCTCAGTGGGGAAAGCGGTGGCGCCATTTCTATCCGCCACAACTCCGGCGGTGCAGAACACGGAGCAGGGCCGAAGCCTGATGCTAAGCACCATTGTGCCGTTGGGCCAAGTGGGTACCCAAGCCAAAGAACAGGTGTTCATGCTGGGGTATGATGAGGTATACGCCATCCAGTATTTCAAGCAGAACCTACGCCCCTGGTGGAAAGAAAACGAAGCCGCGACTATAGAGAAAGAACTGGCCCAAGCCTCCACTGATTACACCAAGACCATCAAGCAGTGCGAGACCTTTGACAAGCAGTTGTACCAGGACGCCCAGAAAGCCGGCGGCAAAGAATACGCTGACTTGTGCGAGTTGGCTTACCGCCAGGCCATCGCGGCCCACATTCTGGTGAAAAGTCCGCAGGGCGAGATCCTGTTCCTGTCCAAGGAGAACTTCAGCAACGGTTCTATCAACACCGTGGATGTGACGTATCCGTCCGCACCGCTGTTCCTTGTTTACAACCCAGATTTGCTAAAAGGTATGCTAAACGGCATCTTCTACTACAGCGAGAGCGGCCAGTGGAAAAAGCCTTTCCCGGCGCATGACTTGGGCACGTACCCCATCGCCAACGGCCAGACCTACGGCGAGGACATGCCGGTGGAGGAAGCGGGCAACATGCTTATTTTAACGGCGGCCATCGCGAAGGCCGAAGGCAACGCCGAGTACGCCCGCAAGCACTGGGAAACCCTTACCACCTGGGCCGAATTCCTAAGGAAAAGCGGCTTCGACCCCGAGAACCAGCTTTCTACCGATGACTTTGCCGGTCACCTAGCCCGCAACGCGAACTTGTCGGTGAAAGCCATTGAGGCCCTCGCAGCTTACGGTATGATAGCGGGCATGCTAGGCAAGGCAGATGTGGCCAAACAGTACACCACCGATGCCAAAGAGATGGCGCAGAAGTGGATGAAACTGGCCGAGGACGGAAACCACTATACCCTGGCTTTCGAAAACAAAGGCACCTGGAGCCAGAAGTACAACCTGGCTTGGGATGATATCCTGGATTTGAACATCTTCCCTAAAAGCGTGCGTGAAACCGAGGTGAAGTTTTACCTGACCAAACAGGGGCCTTACGGACTCCCGCTGGATAGCCGTAAAACCTACACCAAGTCTGACTGGATTATCTGGACCGCCACCCTGTCAGACAACCCGACCGACTTCAAAGCCATTGTAGCCCCGGTCTGGAAATACGCTAACGAGACTTCCTATAGGATCCCGATCAGTGACTGGCACGAGACCACCAACGCCGAGGTGCCTAATTTCCGGGCCCGTTCAGTGGTGGGCGGTTATTTCATGAAAGTGCTGGAAGACAAGCTAAACAAACAGCCGCTTCAAAGCGCCAACACCAAATAAAAATCAACAGGGCCACTCTGCGAGACAGACCGATACTTTGTCTATTTTGTAGGGCCTATGTTTCCTCATCCGGGCTGCCTTCAGTTTTCCTGAAGGCAGCCTTTACAAATTTCAACTGCCTTTATGTCTCTTCAAACATCCCTTAAAACGTTACTTCTTGGCGGCCTTCTGTCTGGTGCGGTTTTGCCTGCCTTTTCCCAAAACGTAGCCAAAACGGCTCCTAAGAAAACAGCCAAAACTGCTGAGAAAACCACCGCCGGCAATCCGGTTTTCCCCGGCTGGTACGCCGATCCCGAGGGTGCCATTTTCGGAAAAAAGTACTGGATCTATCCCACCTTTTCGGCGGTTTATGAAAAGCAGGTGTTCTTTGATGCCTTCTCCTCGCCAGATCTGGTGAACTGGACCAAACACCCCCGCATCCTGGACACCACGGCGGTAAAATGGGCAAAGAAAGCCATCTGGGCCCCGGCCATTGTGGAGAAGAAGGGCAAGTACTTCCTGTTCTTCGGGGCCAATGATATCCAGAGCGATAATGAAATTGGGGGTATTGGTGTGGCGGTTGCTGATAAGCCAGAAGGCCCTTTCAAGGATTACCTGAGCAAGCCGCTGATCGACAAATTCCATAACGGCGCCCAGCCCATTGACCAGTTCGTGTTCAAAGACAAGGACGGCCAGTACTACATGATCTACGGCGGCTGGCGGCACTGCAACATCGCCAAACTGAAAGACGATTTCACCGGCTTCACACCCTTTGAAGACGGAACAACCTTCAAGGAAATCACCCCGGAAGGCTATGTGGAAGGTCCGTTCATGTTTGAGAAAAACGGCAAGTATTACTTCATGTGGTCTGAAGGCGGTTGGGGAGGTCCCGATTACCGGGTGGCCTATGCCATCGCCGATTCTCCCATGGGACCTTTTAAGCGCATCAACACCATCCTGGCGCAGGACCCGCAGGTAGCCACGGGCGCCGGGCACCACTCGGTCATGCATGATCCCAAGTCAGACGACTGGTACATAGTCTACCACCGAAGACCCTTAGGCGATACAGGTAGGGACCATCGCGTGACCTGCATTGACCGCATGGCCTTTGACGAGAATGGCTTTATCCAGCCGGTGAAGATTACGCAGGAAGGCGTGGCCAAGCAGAAAATCAAATAAGCTAGTCCTACTCAGGAAAAAGCTTTTTACCACGATATTCAAAAATCAACCTACATGAACAGGAGAACCTTTATTCAAAGCTCAGCCTTTTTAAGCGCCGGCGCCGTTATTGCCCCCATGTCTTTATTTGCCTCTACCTCTGATTTTCCGGTGGTGCGGGTGCCGGCGACCAAGCGTAATTTCCAGAGTAAATCGGTGGAGGCAGCCATCAAGGAGTTCCGGAAGAATGTGAAAGACAAAGAACTGGGCTGGCTGTTTGAGAACTGTTTTCCCAGCACTTTGGATACCACCGTTACCCACAGAACAAACAACGGCAAACCCGATACCTACGTCATCACCGGCGACATTGACGCCATGTGGATGCGCGACAGCTCGGCCCAGGTGTGGCCGTACCTCCAGTTCCTGAAGAAAGATGAACCGCTAAGACAGTTGGTAGCCGGAGTGATTGACCGTCAGACCTCATACGTTTTGAAAGACCCGTATGCCAACGCGTTCTACGGCGACGAAAACAAGGTAGGGGAGTGGAAGACAGACCTGACCAAAATGCAACCCGGCGTGCATGAGCGCAAGTGGGAGATTGATTCTTTGTGCTACCCCATCCGGCTGGCCTACCATTACTGGAAAGAAACCGGAGACACCAAGCCCTTCGATGCCCAATGGCAACAAGCTATCAAAACCATCCACAAGACCTTCCAAGAACAGCAACGCAAAGAGAACTTAGGGCCTTACAAATTCCAGCGCGTCACGCATGCCCCTACGGATACCTTGCCCATGGGTGGCTACGGCTTCCCGGTAAAGCCCGTGGGCTTAATCTGCTCCGCGTTCCGGCCCAGCGATGATGCTACTATCTACTCTTTTTTGGTGCCATCCAACTTCTTCGCGGTAGTGAGTTTACGGCAGGCCGCCGAGATGATGAATGCTATCGCCAAAGACAAGAATACCGCAGATACGCTGTTGGCCATGGCTTCTGAGGTGGAAAAAGCGCTGCAGACCCACGCGGTGGTAGACCATCCGCAGCACGGCAGAATCTACGCCTTTGAGGTAGACGGTTTCGGGAATTATTATTTCATGGACGATGCCAACGTGCCTAGCCTGTTGTCTTTGCCGTATCTGGGGGCGGTTTCTGTTTCTGACCCGGTTTACCAAAATACCCGCAAATACATCTTATCTGAGAACAATCCGTTCTTCTTCAAAGGCAGTGCCGCCGAAGGGATTGGCGGTCCGCACGTGGGGCAGGACATGATCTGGCCCATGGCTATCACCATGCGCGGCCTCACCTCCACCGATGCCCAGGAAGTAAAAACCTGCATTGAGATGCTGAAAAGCACCCACGGCGGAACAGGGTTCATGCACGAGTCTTTCCACAAGAACGATCCTAAGAACTTCACCCGCTCTTGGTTTGCTTGGGCCAACACGCTTTTCGGGGAATTCATCTGGAAAACGTACCAGGAAAATCCTAAACTACTGGCCTAAACTTTGGCCGGAGGGGAGGTAAAGTACCTATTATAAGTAAGAGAATAAGACGAACTCGTACTACGTGAAAAGGGTAACCGCTTGGCGTTAAAGAAGGGTGTCAGGTTCTGGCAAAGGAGCGATCCTGGAGGTGAAATCAACCCTTCCTCTTTTTGCCCGTTTACTCTTATTTACATTCATTAAAGCGGAGGACGTATGTTTGATCAAATCTTAGACCTTGTAAAACAACATGTGGGGAACAATCCAGAGGTGGCGTCTACTATTCCTGCGGGCCAAGTCGATGCTGTGCACCACGAGATTGCCAATCAGGTTACCCATGGGTTGGCGAGCCAAGCTGCTTCTCAGGGGGGCGTGGGCGGATTGATGTCCATGCTCCAGGGAGGAGGCACTTCATCGGGCAACCCCATTACCAGTGCCATTGCCGGAGGGGTTGTAAGCACTCTGGGTAATAAGTTCGGGTTGCCGCCAGCAGCCACCGGAGCCATTGCGGCGGCTCTGCCCGGTTTGCTGCAAAAATTCGCCAACAAGGCCGCTGATCCTAATGACCACAGCATCACCCCAGATAATATTTCTGAATCTATCTCCAGAATGGGTGCGGGCGGTTTAGGAAGTTTAGGGAACTTAGGCGGGTTATTTAAATAAGCAGTAGCTTGGGCCTTCTGAAAAGTTTTTGGCCACCTTCCGGAAAGAGGGCAACCGCAGACAGAACCACGGGAACCAAGCCTTATAGGCAGGTGCCGTGGTTCTTTTTCTGTAATCTCGTTTCCGTTTTAGCTTTTGTTTTCCCAAATCAGGCCAGAAACGCTTTCTTGTGCTTGGCCCGGTTAAGGATCGATTTTATAAATGATACGCCAAATGAGAGGCGAACTTCGTATTATTGTTTCTTGGGGGAGAGAGCTTTCTTCCAGCCGAAAGGTTTGTTTGCCTTTCAAAGTCCATAACGCGGAAACTTGGGGAAGATGGTAAATCCGTTTAGAAGGATAGCTCTCGGCAGAAAAGGCTTAGGCTGGCCGAGGAAAGTTTTCAAGGGAATGAAGGCAAGCCGATGAAGGCCTAGGGTTCGCTTGTCCAACCCCCAGGCAGCGATAAAAACAGGAGATGACACACCAATTGATACACACTACCGGCAAGGCCAGCGGATTTCAGTCAAAAAATGCTGGCAGCGACGTACAAGAAAAAGACGACGTACAAGAAAAAGACAAAATGAGTTTTAAGACCAACCAGGGCATTGCGCTCCACCGGGATTCTGGAAACAAGGAGGTACATCCTCTGCTTAGAAAAGGAGGCCGGCCATGAGTGCAGGCCTCCTCGCTTTATTAGATGATATCGCGGCCTTGGTGAAGGTCAGCGCCGCCAGTCTGGACGATGTTCCTACCCAGGTGGCCAAAACCACGGGGAAAGTTTCGGGGATTGTCATTGATGATACCGCCGTTACGCCCAAATACGTGGTGGGGCTTGATCCCTCGCGTGAGCTTTCCATCATCTATCAGATCGCTAAGAAATCCCTCATCAACAAAGTCTTGCTGTTGAGTCCCGCGGCCCTGCTGCTTGGGTTCTTTGCGCCTTGGGCCATCACGCCCATTTTGATGATGGGCGGTGCCTTTCTGTGCTTTGAGGGCTACGAGAAGGTGCATTCCATGTTCAGCAAGAGCCACGGCGATTCCCATGATGGCTCCGGCGCAGAAGTGAAGGTGATCACCCCCGAGGAACTGGAGAAGGAAAGGGTTACGGGCGCCGTCCGGACGGATATGATTCTGTCCGCCGAGATCGTGGCCATCACCTATTCCACCGTAGCCGATAAGCCGTTGGTCACCCAGATTGCAGTAATGCTTAGCGTGGCTGTGTTTATTACCGTGGCCGTGTACGGGTTTGTGGGCCTCATTGTGAAGGCAGACGATTTAGGGGTACACATGGCCAAAGAAAACTTCCATCCGCAGGTAAGGAAGATCGGGCGGGGTATTGTGACGTTTATGCCCCATTTTCTGAAAATCCTGGGATATGTAGGAACCGCCGCCATGTTGTGGGTTGGAGCCGAGATCATCGCCCACGGGATTCCTTTTACCAGCCATGCCCTGCATGACCTAGAACACGCCTTAGCCGATATGCCCGCTCTGGCCTGGTTTGCGAAAGCCCTGGCCTGCGGAATAGGTGGATTAGCGTTGGGTGCCGTGATCGAGAAAATAGTGGTGGCTGTCCGTAGGTTCTTTTAACCTCAGGAGGCGGGTACTCGCAAATTTCAGAATTCATACCACGTAAGCAGTTGGTCCCGTTTTAGGCTTGTTTTCACAGAAACAGGCCTAAAACGGGACCAACTGCTTTTACCTAACCTCAAGAATGGGTGACTGGCCAATGAAGGAATGTTGAAAGCTTTGCGGAAGGGTGACAGGATTGATTTCCTCCTTTTGAAGGAGGGCTTGACTTAAAATGAAGTAAATCAGTTTTAGGTCCTTTTTCGGGAAACAGGCCCTAAACTGCGAAGTGCCAGAATCCTTGATCTGGTGAACAACCAAGACAAATAAATACAACGCCTTCTCCATGGATAGCCCAGGTAATATGGTTAAATTAGCTAAGCAGCATGCATGACCAATAAGCTAATGGTAACGGCTCATGAGGCCGGGTTTCTAGCACCATCATAGAAAGGGTTGGTCGTTTTCTGGTTTCCTGTTCCTGTTTCTTTTCAGAGGAACTGTGTGGTATGCGTATTGATTTCCTGCAGAGCCTTCCCTGTAGGGGCCTTCGTCTTTGTTTCGTCTAGGGGCTGCCGTTTTCCGCCCTTAAGAAGCTGAATGTTTGATCGGGTATTGAATAGTTTCATATCTATTTTAGGCTACCTCATGAAAACCCTCCTGACCGTTTTGAGTATGTTTGTTGGTGTTGTAGCCCAGGCGCAGACCACATCCGCCAGCATAATGGGAACCTGGGATCTTTCCCAATTCACCCTCGGGGACAGTCTGCCTACTACTCCGCAGGAGCGGGGCTTCAAAAGATTGAAGATTTTCTCCACCACCCACTTCACCGTCCTCCAGTTGGATGCCCAAACGAACGAGATCCTGGGATCGCTGTTCGGGACTTACAGCCTGGCCAAAGGAATACTAACCGAAAGCATCCTGAATGTAAGCAAGAATGCCGCTAATATGAACGGCAAGACGTTTACCTTTAAGGTAACTCTATCCGGCACCGGAACCATGAACCAGGTTGGCGATATCAATGGCCTAATGACCACCGAAAAGTGGACGAAGGTGAAATAAGGGTTTCTGCTGGGCAGGCCCTGGGGTTAGTTTTTGGGTAAACTGATCAGGAAACTGGTGCCATTGCCTACCTGGCTGTTCACCTGGATGCTGCCTCCCATGGAATCAAGGTGCGCCTTGATGAGGAACAAACCCATGCCCCGTCCTTCGGTGTGCGGATGAAAACGCTTGTACAGTTTGAAAACGTTGTTCCGGTTTTTCTCCATGTCAAAGCCAGAACCGTTGTCAGTGAAGGAGATGGTGGTGCCCACCCCGGCTTCTTTGCGGCAAAGGATGTTCACCTCCAGCCGACGTCCTTCGGCCCGGTACTTCACCGCGTTGGAAAGTAGGTTAAAAAGGATGCTGTACAGGTAGGCTTTGTTGGCTTGCACGGTCAAGCCATCGGTTACGTCCACGTTCAGGGTGACGCCCGTTTCCCGGAACTGCTCCTCCAGCGCCGACATGGCCTGCAGGATCACTTCCTTTACATCGGTGCGCTCTTTGCCGGTGTTGCCCTGTCTGTCTCTGATGCTCAGGAGGGTGTTCATGTCCTTCAAGACGTTATCCATCCGGTACAGGCTCAGTCTTAGGTAGGAGAGGGATCTGTCATAGGAAGCCGAGGTCCTGTCGGTGCTGGTCAGTAGGTTGGCTAGTCCTATGGCGTTGGCTACCGGGGTGCGCAGGTTATGGGATACGATGTAGGTGAACTGCTGTAGGTCGCTGTTTTTGCGGGTGAGGTCCTTGGTGAGTTCAGACAGCTCCATTTTAACTTCCTGGCACGGGGCCTCCACTGAGGCAGGTGCTTCTTCCTGGGTAACCAGAGAACCGGAAGGATGGATGGCTGTCTTGGCCAAAGAAACCGTTTTTGGGCTCTGGTCGCAACTTCCCTTTCTTTGGCTGCTCACCACAAGGCCTGTAATGTCACGGCCTATGCAGAACATTGCCTCGTCTTCCTCAGACCAGGCGGCAGACCAAAGAACGTGTACTTCGGTTCCGTTTTTATGAAGAAGGCGGGTCTGCAGATCGCGGCGTTTGAATCCGCTGTAAACTGCCCGAAGCGCCTGCTGGGTGCTGGTTTTCTCCTCGGGGTGCAGCAGGTCTGTGAAGTGTTGCCCTTCCAGTTCCCAACTCTCATAACCCAACAGATCAGTGCTGGCCTCGCTCGTGAAAGAGTAGTACCCCTCTGCATCAAGGGTACAGAAAAGGTCTAAGGAAGCTTGGGCAAACCTCGCCCACTCTACTCTACTTTTAACTGATTTGATTTGGGATACTTTCAATGGTTGTCTCCTTATTTTTATTTGTATAGAATGCCTGTTTGTTTCATGAATATAATGGAAAAATTATGAATAGCAATGATGTATAGAATAAATTTTATTAATGTTTAGATAAAATAGTGATAGAAATAGAGGCAAATATTGATTTTTGAGCAGAAAATAGACTATTTGGATATAGGAAGGTGATGTAAAAAAAGCTGAAAAAGCTACCAATTGATCCTTTGATCTGCGTGGCAAACTTTATCTCAGAGAGAAGGGGGTGGTTGAAGGCATTTTGTTTATTGATTCAGCGCGGCCATGTTTGGGGACAGGAATTCGCCCTTGGGCTTAGGTTATACAAAGGTGTTTAAGCAGTCTTTTGCCAAAAACGAGCAAAAAACGTCACGCCTTGTTCCTCTTGTTTTCAGATGAGACAATTAGCGAAAGTTTTGCCGGTTGTATAAGGAAAGGAGGGAAGCTTTGATGAAGCTGATGGAGGCAAGGGTCACCTGTGCGGTGGGCAACTCCGGCCTGGTTGTAGCCTTATTGTTTTTTGAAGTCTACCAGAATCTGCACCCTTTCCGCGAAAGGATCGGTCATACGGGTGACCACCACATAGTCGCCTTCGTTGTAGTACTTGGCGATGCCCCGCACAATTCCTACGGCTACTCCGCACATACGGCGTTTGGAGTGGTAGTCAATGATCAGGCGGTTTGGTCCCTGCTTGGTTACCAGCAATTTTGGAGGAGAGGTTCTGTCATCCTCCTTCTTTACCGCTCCGTGCATGGCTTCTTCGGTGTTGAGTAGCATCTCGTAGGTGCGCCACTCTGGCTTGATGTACTTCTTGTATACCAGCAGCAAGTCGGGCACCAGGAACTCTCCGTATCGTTCCATCAGGTCATAGGCGGAAATACCCGTGTCCTCTGCTGCCTGGTGCAAAATGGCGAAAAGCTCATCGGTGAGGTACATTTCATGCATTTGGTAGGTGTGGTCTATCCCTACCTTCTCCAAAAGCCGCACCCAAGTGCTGTAGTCGTACGTGTTCTCTACGTAGCGCTTCAGCAGCACGAAAATGGAGCCATGCATTGTGTCCTGGGTGTTGGTTCCCATAGTTGGATTCATGCGGTTTATTTGAGGTTTCTCAAAAGTTCAAGGTTTATACGGCAAAGGGCGGGCGGGTTGTTGAATTGTCGCCTTTGGCCACTCTCCAGCTTAGTGTCAATGGTGTGCCCTTTCGGGAATAAGATAGCCGGGCAGATGGTCTCCTACTATGAGGTAGGTTTGGATTGTAGGCCATCGGCTTGCGGCTGTTTAAAAATAGGACCATTGACTGGTGGGTCGATTCTTTTGTATGTAAACAATCTGCCTTAGCAGGAGAGCCAGAGACGAGTATAGAAATTACACCGCTCTGAGCCATTCTTCTCCGGCTCCTCTCCCCTGGAAGGTGGCCACCATAACCCCTTTTATCCCGAAACTTATGGCCTTGTCGGCCGAGAGCTTGGCATAGATGTCTGGAGAATAAACGTGGGCAAGAAAACGGCAGCCTGCCTGGTACATCCTCGGGATCCAGTCCAACGCCACCCACTCGGCAGCATCTGACCACATTCCCGTGACGAAGGTGTTGTCATTAAGCAGCTTGATGCAGTTTTGCGCCGCCAGAAACCTAAGGATTCTCTCACAGCCCTCACGCACGGTTGCTTCTGTCTGCTCACCAATCCAATCGGCGTATAAGGTGTCATCCAGTATCTCGTGCCGAATGGTAAGATAGGGTTCATTGACTAACAGTCTTCCGCCTGTGCCAGGGTTCTTCTGGTGTTCCATATGTTAGGTGGTTCCCCGTTCTATATTCTCCATCACTACGGAGGCCAGGTTCTCCAGCACCCGCTGATCGGTCTCAGGAAATTTGCGTGGTTCTTTGTCCACAAGGCAGATTGCCCCAATGGTATAACCGTCATTGGTAGTCAGGGGTGCCGCCGCGTAGAAGCGCAGTCCGAACTCACCTGAGACCAGAGGGTTGGCCAGAAGACAGGGTTCCTCCAGGGCATTCTGGAACACAGTAGTCTCTTCCCTAAGTACGGCCAGTGAGCAAAGGCTAATGCCCCTGGGTACCAATGATAGAGGTTCTGCCATTCCCGCACTGCCTTTTGTGTGCACATGCTCGCTAGCTACCAGGTTTACCATGGCAATAGGAACGTCAAACATTCGGGCCGCCATGGCTGCGATGTGCTTGAAAGTGCCTTCCTCCCGGTGGGTGTCCAGTAGGTGTAGGCTTCGTAGCTTGTCCAGTCTTTCCTCTTCGTTGTCGGGAATGATGGCTATCCCGAAAGTATTCTCCATTAATGGCTGGTTTCGTAAAATTCGTTACTGGGTCTGGTTCAGCGGTAATCATTACCCTATGGTTGAAGGTTGTAGAGCCGAACCAGCGCGATCAAAGGTAGCTTATATTATGGCAGTTCTTCTCTAAGTTTCCATTTATAGGAAAGGCATAGTCGCGGGCAGCTAAAGGTTGGTTCATCGGGAAGACGGTTGTGTAAGCTAAACTGGTGCCTACTGGTATGGTTGGCGCATGACAATCATCTATGCCCCTTATTCAAAGGGCACCAATACTTGCATGAATAGCTTGCCGTGTGCTAGGAAATAGCTTTCAAACCAGCTTCTGCCACCCTATGGTCATTCTCCACCGTGCTACCAGACACCCCGATGGCTCCAATAATTTCCCCGTTGCTACCTTGAATAGGGATACCACCGGGAAACGTAATCAGGCCGCCATTAGAATGTTCTATGTTATAGAGAGGGCCACCAGGTTGTGAAGCCTGGCCCAAGTCACCAGTGGACATATCGAAGAATCGGGCTGTTCTGGCCTTACGAATGGCAATGTCAATTGAGCCGAGCCAGGCACCCTCCATGCGGGAGAAGGCCATCAGGTTAGCCCCAGCATCCACCACGGCGATGTTCATCTTCAAGTTCAGCCCCTGTGCTTCAGCAATCGCTGCTTTAATGGCTCGGTCGGCTTGTTCCAGTGTTATTCCCATATGTCTTGTGTGTGTTTAGTAAAGAAGATTGAATGTGGTATTTGGTCTTCTATTTGAATACTGCAAGTGTCGCGAAAAGTTGGTTAAATCAGGTCAAATGAATGGATGAGGGTGCTTTTTAAATTTGAACGGTCTTCTGAAAATTACTTTAAAGGCTAGGGAAGAGGGGCTCTTTCTAGAATTCGCTTTTTACATGGTGGCGAAAGTTAGCTGGATAAAGCTTTCAGATTTTGACTTATGTGCCGTTTTGTGGGGCCTTTAATTATGTGAAACTTCTCTATTGATATATACCCATTCGGCTTGTGTCTGTGAGTTAGATCAATTTTGCCGATGTCAGACTACTGGTTTTAACCTTTTTAATCCTCTTTTTGGTTGGTTTAAGCCTTGTCCCCTTTCGGAGCGCCTCATGGCATTAGCAATCTTCCGCCTTCTTCCTTTAAATATGAATAGGGTATTCAAACAAGCAGTGTCTTACGTTCCTTTGGATTTGCTGCTACCTTCTTATTCCCTTTCGTCTAGGTAAATGCCCTTCTTTGCCGGTATATGGAAGAGCTTAAATACAGTTTCCATTTTTAGATAATTTTACTTGGAATAATTAAATTAAAACTAACATAGTGTGTTATTTTCAGTAAGTTGTAAAATTTCATACGTAAAAAGGTGATGTTTGTTGATGTTGAAAATAAACCTAAAAATTTGCCGTTTAAAATGAACCATTAACTTTGAAGGTTTGTATGCTCAATAATAAAAGTGATATAATTTAAGTAAATATTATAAAGGTTGGTTGCGGTATATTTCTTTGTTCAGCCTTTTGAAGGTTAACGCAAACTGACCCGTAATCTAAAAGTTTTGTGTTAAGCAAAGCGCTAGTTTGTAAATCAGGTTACCTATATATGTTTATCTTTCATAAGATGGATGAGCAATGATTAGAGGTAATGACATATGTCACTCCTCGTATTGACTTAAGTCTTTAGCCATAAAAACCTTGTTGGCTACCTTTGAATCAACAAACAGGCCCCATCGAGCTTCCTTCGCCTTACAGTACCCCTCTGGAAGAGTTTACCAAGTGAAATTGTCCCTCCTCTAAAAAAATCATCCGATTTTTTTCTCCTCTTCTTCTTTCCTTAACCTTTCCTAACATTATTTGTCATGCAACATTTATCACTTCTTAAAGAATGTAAAAGAAGCCTTTATTTATCTAATATTGCTATTTTTATATTGTTTTGTAGTTTATTGCCGTTGAGCGTCTTTGCTCGCGTTGCCCCCGCTGCAGAGGCTCAGCCAATCCACTCAAATGAGTCATTCATGCCGCAGAGAGCTAGGCTTAGCTCCGGACTTACAACCCAAGCCCCTTTCTTAGGCACTACTATTTACATAACCAGTAGCAAGAGATGGTCTGATATTACTACCGGAACGGCTTTAGGCGGAGAACCTAGTTTGAATGATGTTATTGTGGTAAGCAATGGCGCCACTTTAACGGTTAATAATACAAGGGCTAAGTGTGCGAGTATATCCATTGGCGCAGGAGGTTCCTCTTCTACAGGTAACGGTACCTTAATTTTAAATCCAAACACAATGTTGGTATGCGCTGGTAACATCATTGTTGGGGGTACTTCATCCTATGGCACCATCAATGTAGGGTCAGAAAGCTTCCTTAAGGTAGGTGGCGCATTTACTAAAATCGGGGCCAACAGCACAGTTACTACCGGAACAGGGAGTTTAATAGAGTATAATGGATCGGCTCCTCAGGTAATCCTGGAAACCATCCCTTATCACCACTTGACTTTGTCTGGTAGCGGTGAAAAGACATTGGTAAATAGCACCTTAAGCAAGGCTCTTACGGTTAATGGAAATTTTACCATGAACCTGAACGCCGGTGTGGCTTTTGGTTTTGTTGATGGGGCTGGTAGTGGTACGCTTAAGGTTAAAGGTGATTTCAACTTGAACGGAGGTTCGTTCTTAATGAAAAGAAACGCCGGATCAGCGCTCGTTGAAGTCACAGGCAACTTCAACAAAACTTCCGGCGCCTTAAATCAAAGGGGAAACGGGGTTGGAAGCAGTATCATCACGGTAGGCGGCAACTTCAGCCACACCGGAGGAACTTATAATATGAGTAATGCTGCCGCCCCTGGGGTTCTGAATGTAGCCGGTAACTTTACCCAGGCAGCGAGTAACCTGACAGAGAGCGGGATTGGAGGAGGTCAAATCTTCTTTAACGGGAAAACAGAGCAAAGTTTCAATAGAACAACAGACATTGACAACAACATTGATTTTACCGTAAGGACCGGCGCAATTGTAAATTTTGGAACTGCCACGCTTACCAATACGAGTACAGACGCTGGACCCGATGGTCCTGGTTTTACTTTGGAAAGCGGGGGTACTATCATTACAGCCCACAACTTAGGTCTGGCCGGAAGTATACAGGTAAGTGGCCCGAAATCTTTTAGCAGCAGCGCCAATTACGAGTTCAGGGGCTCCAATACCGGCACCTTTGCAACGACCCCCGCCGCTAACACAGTCAATAACCTTGTAGTCAATCGTAGCTCAGGGCTTACCTTGGATCAAAGTTTCACGGTGAACGGAAATCTGGATTTCAAAAGCGGCTCGGTAACCCTGGCTAATCCAAAGTTACAGGTCACTATAGGTGCAGGAGGTAATATTATCAATGAAGGTCCCACCAAGTATTTGAGTGGCAAACTTGCCCGTAGTTTTAGTGGCACAGGTTCCATAGAATTCCCGGTAGGGGAAAACGAACATTACAGGACATTGTCGCTGAATTACGCTAATGTATCAGGGACCAGCACAGTAATAGCTGAACAGTTTGAAACTGGTTTCGGGGGTACCTTCCCATCGGGTGTCTCTGCATTGGGAAGTAGATTCTGGCGTCTCACCCAGATTGGAGGCTCTTCTCTCACTTATTCCATTACTCTAGACGGCACGGGAACAAACCCAGATGGTGAGGTTAAGATATTAAAGTATAATGCGGGTAACTCAACTCCTATCTCCTTGCATGCCACTACTGGTGCAGGATCTAAATATACCGCTAGTGGGTTAGATTCATTCGGCGACTTTGTCTTAGTCCAGGTGACAAACCAGGCACCCAGAATATCTGAGGTTTCCAAATCAGGTGAGGAAGATAATGCCGTAATGTTTGCCGCTTCAGATTTTACCGGTTCTTTCTCAGATTCAGAAGAAGACAATTTACAGAAGGTCCGGATCGCTTCTTTGCCACTCTCTTCAGCCGGAATCCTTAATTTAGGGACAATACCGGTTACTGTAGGCCAGGAGATAGCAACAGCAGATGTCTCAAAACTGAGTTTTATTCCAGCAAAGAATTTCAACGGTACTGCAAGCTTTACCTGGAACGGCTTTGACGGGGTTACTTATGCCTCCGGGGCTGAAAAGGTTATCCTTACGATTGATGCCGTGAATGATGCGCCCTCTTTCACTATCGCTAACCCTGCAGAAACGAAAGAAGATGCAGGTCCCCAAGCGTTACCGGGCTTTGCCACTGCCATCAATGATGGTGATGGAGGAGAGAGAGTCCAGAACCTTATTTTTACTATTATCGGCAACAGCAATCCCGGCTTGTTCTCCGTAGCACCGGCTATTGATGAAACAGGTAAACTAACGTTTACCTCAGCAGACAATGGCAGTGGAGAGGCTACCATCACTATTAAATTGGAGGATAACGGTGGCACCGCAAACGGTGGGGTAGACGTGAGTGCCCAGCAGGAATTTGTCATCACCGTGACCCCTGTGAATGACCAACCTACGCTAGGTGCCATCGCTAACCCTTCAGCCATTGAGGAAGATGCTGATGAACAAACCATCGACCTTAGCGGAATTGGGGCGGGAGCGCCTAATGAAAACCAAGCCTTGGCCGTTACCGCCACTTCCAATAACACGTTGCTCATTGCTCACCCAACAGTAGAGTATACTTCAGCTGCCGAAACCGGAAGCCTTAAGTATACTCCGGTTGCCAACGCTTATGGTACAGCCCTAATCACTGTTAGAGTTAGTGATGGAAGTGCTGAGAATGGTTTTGTAGAGAAATCCTTCACGGTGACAATAAATGCAGTAAATGACGCACCAAGCTTTACCAAAGGCGCTGATCAGGAAGTAAACGAAGACGCTGGCGTTCGGACCATTAACGCCTGGGCAACCGCGCTCTCCGCAGGTCAAAGTAATGAATCTGCCCAAAAGTTAGATTTCATCGTTACAAACGATAATAACGAGTTGTTCTCAACCCAACCAGCTGTTTCAGCAAACGGTACTTTAAGCTATACCTTGGCCTCCAATGCCCATGGTACAGCCTCGGTAAGCGTGAAAATAAAAGATGATGGGGGTACAGCAAACGGTGGCAAAGATGAAAGTGCTCTACAGTCCTTTACCATTACGGTTAACCCTGTAAACGACGCTCCCGTGGTGGCTAACAATCGCCTGACCCAGAGTTCTCAATACAGCAATTTAATTGCGCCCGTTACCATCACTGCGACTGATGTTGACAATGCCTTTGATGAATTGTCTGCAACAGCCTCTTGGAAACTTAAAAACGCTGCTGCCTTCAGCCCTGGATTGGGAAACACAGGACTTAGCTTAACCAATGAAACGGGATCCTGGTCCTTGGCTGGGAAGGCACTCCTTGCCCCTGGAACCTACACCATAAGAGTAGCCATTACCGATGGAACCGTCTCTTCTGCCAATAATTCAGGCTATACCGATTTTGATATTGTCGTTACTCCCGAAACCTCTATTGTCACTTATTCAGGTCTGTCTTATTTTTCCACCGCCAACGCTTCATCCAATAGTGCGATCATTACCCTTAGTGCGACTGTAACAGACGTTGCTGATGCTCACAGGGGCGATATAAGGAATGCAAGAGTAACTTTCCGGAGTGGCAGCATTACAGGCCCAGTTTTAGGAGCCTCAAAAATACAACCAGTGCTCATCAATGGTGCTGATGCTACAGTTGGTACGGTATCCACCACCTTTACCTATGCACTCTCCAATACTGATTTTGCAAACAAAGGAACTACGCTCCTTGTATATGCCGTGGTAGAGGATTTCTATACAGGTAACAATTGCACCGACCCAGGTTCCGTGACGGTTTCTGTTCCTGGCTCAGATGCAGTAACTGGAGGAGGCTTTTTGTCTTTAACCAATTCAATTGGGGCCTATGCGGGCACAAATGGTACAAAAACCAATTTTGGGTTCTCTATGAAGTTCAACAAGAATGGGGGGAGTGCCAAAGGCCAATGCAATATTATCATTCGCAGCAACAATAAAGTCTATCAGATTAAGAGCAATGCCATCAATTCGCTCAGTACCAGCGGCAAATTCGGAAACTTCAGTACAAAAGCCACGCTGACGGATATCACCAATCCCTCAAACCCTGTGTCTTTGGGAGGGAACCTTGACCTACTTGTGGATATGTATGATGTTTCAAACGGTGGTCAGAATGATGAACTTAGCATCAGCCTGAAGAACGGTTCTACAATTCTGTTTAGCAGCAACTGGACTGGGGCAACGACAGCAAGGAAAGTGCTTGGAGGGGGGAATGTGCAGGTTCAGAATGGCATCACCACTTCCATTACTACTCAGCAAGTAGCTGCCACCATTGCTGAACCAATCGCTGGCATCCAGGAAGCGACACTTGCCGCTTACCCGAACCCATTCCAGGATCAAGCAACTATCCAGTTTGCCTTCGATACCGATGAAGAGTATACCCTAACGGTTTACAGTGCCAATGGTGCTTTGGTGAAATCCTTAAAACCAGGTAAAGCCCAGGCCAAAAAACTAGTACAGGTACAGTGGGGTGAGGCCAATACTCCGGCTGGGGTTTATATTGTTCGCCTTGCTTCCGCGGCTGGCGCCAAGACGATACGTATTGTCCGTCAGTAAAATCTTAAGTTACCTTTAAACCAAACCTAATCCTCATGCTTCTTTGGTAAGAAGTAGCGGGTTTAATCTAGGCAGTACTCAAAAAAAAGAGCATCCAGGGGAGATACCTGTTGGATGCTCTTTTATTTGAGTACTGCTCTACCCTTATATAAGTTTATACCCTTTGTTAGTTAGCTTCGGCGTAGCTTTTGAAGTTGTTCAGGATTGCCTGCCAGCCTGCTCTTTGCATCTCCGAGTCATGCTGCTTCTCAGCATCGAAAGTTGTGGTAACCTTGGTGCTCCCGCCAAGGTCCTCGAATTCGGTGGTGGATTGCCTTCCGTCATCCATCGTATAGGTTATTCTCTTCTGAGGGAGGACCTCGTCGTAAGTCGCCTCGAAATCGAAACCGAAACTTCCATCCTTGGCTTCCATCCTCGCGAAGTACCTTCCGCCTTCCCTTAAATCATTTTCTGCTCTAGGGCATTGCCAATCCTCTGTGGCGAAGTTCCATCCTGTGATATGCTCCGGTCTTGTCCAGAAATCCCAGACCTTCTTTGTGTCTGCCGAGATAGTTGCCTCGACCGTAATCTTTGTTTGTTCCATGTTCTACAATAGTTGGTTGATTATCACTGTTTGATTAGTCAATTCTCCTAAAGGTATTTTCCGATACACGGGCTCTGACTTTCTTTTATGAGCCCTTTCAGGTCTCTCCAATTTTGCTGTAAACGACTCTTGGTGCTCACTTAATTGAGCAAAAGATAGGCATTCTTTTATGATCTTGTATTGAGCCTTTACCACAGATTATTCATGCCAATAGGCAACACCGGTAAGAAGGTCCATGGAGGGTGGCTTGGCCGGATTTGCTGCAAGTAATTGATGAACTGCTGAAACTAGGCACTTTTATTATTTCACCTTCTCCACCTCATAGCCTATGCCTTGTAAACGTTTCACTTGGGGGCTCGTGGTTTACTCCTTGGTAGAGGCTCTCGTGTAGATGGTTGGTTGCTTAGATGTTTTGAGAAAGGGTACTTGTTAATATCATATAAGGATTAGCTAAGATAAGCTTATTGAAGAACTTGGGTTATTGATAGTTTTATAAAGAACAAATAGGCCTTGGTAAACATTTTGTATGCACTGGCTTTCAATGTCTTATTTCTTTGCTCATGCGGATCAAAGTAGGGAAATACTAATTGGTGTGAACCCCAGGTTAAAACACTACTTCTAATGGTGAATGGGTGAATTAATAAATTTTTCTGTTCGCTGCTCTTTCTATACATCTTCTCTTACCCTAGTATTCAGTTTTTTTAAAACAGGCTTAAAATATGAAAATGTACAAAGTATTCTTGCGTGCCCTCCTGTTCGTCTCTGTTTTCACTCAAGGTGTTAACACCGCCCAGGCGCAGAATGGAGACCAGATATTGGATGGGATTGGTGAAACGGAAATGATTGCCCGTTACGTGTTTAACGGAGATCTAAAAGACTGGTCCCGAAACACGTTGCACGCCAAATTTCAGGGCACCCAAGCATCCTTTGTCAATGACAATCGGTTTGGAAAAGTCTTGTCGCTTGCCGGGGACAACAATGCTTATGTTACGATCCCAGGAGAAGCGTTAACGGATTTAGAATCGATCAGTATATCCGGTTGGGTCTATTTGCGTACGAAACAACCTGGCCAACGGTTTTTTGATTTCGGGAAGGATGCCACCAAACATTTTTTTGCGGCGCCCGCGGGCACAAAGGAACAGGAAGGCTTTCAAGCAGTGATAACAGCGGAAAAGGGTACTAAGAAAGGGGCAGTTTCTCCGGCTATAGAAGCAAATAAATGGGTTCACCTTGCCATAGTAGTGGATGTTTCCTCTAAGTCTTTGAGTACCTATGTTGATGGAAAGCCAGTGGGGCAAGCAAAGGATATCCCACGAGAGTTAACAGAAGTATTCGGTCAGAAACCACTCCTTTATATCGGGAAATCGCTGATGCCGGGAGATCCCAATCTGAATGCCTTGGTACATGATTTTCGCATCTACCGTGTTCCCCTAACGGGCAGGCAGGTTGCCGGAATCTATACCAATGCTCAGAAAGGCGGAGGCCTCAATGAAGGTTCCGTGAATACAACTGGTAAGCGTGTGGTGGATGATCTACCTAAGTTTTCTCCAGAACAGCCACAACTTTACAATTCTTACTTAGTTCAGGTATCTGATGTAGAAGTGGAAACTGAGGTTGGGAATTTGCCACGGTTACCCAGCTACGTAGAAGGAACCTACAAAAGTGAATTTAAAGGAAAAGGCCCTAAAGTGCGGGTAGTGTGGCCAGCTGATACGGATAATAGCGCTGTTCTCAAGCCCGGACGTTATACTATTACAGGGCGTGTGGCGGGAACAAATTTTCAACCCAAGGCAAATGTTACAGTAAAAGCAGCCAAGAAATCAACTGCGCCAAATGTAAAGCTGGCGGCCTTTGATTTAAGTAAAGTGTCTCTGAAAACCAACGCCAAAGGCCAACAAACCCAGTTCACTGAAAACCGCGATAAGTTTATAAACACCTTAGCCAAAACGGACCCTAACTCGTTTCTTTACATGTTCCGCCATGCCTTTGGCCAGAAGCAACCCGAAGGAGCAAAGCCTTTGGGCGTATGGGACAGTCAGGATACCAAATTAAGGGGGCATGCTACCGGCCATTACCTCACGGCCATAGCCCAAGCCTACGCCGGCACAGGATATGACAAAACACTCCAGGCCAATTTCTCCCAGAAAATGGACCAAATGGTGAATACCCTCCACGAGTTATCCCAACTATCCGGAAAGGCGAAGGAAGCAGGTGGTAAACAGGTGTCTGACCCCTCAGCGGTTCCGGTTGGTCCTGGAAAATCAACCTATGATTCAGATCTCAGTGATGAAGGAATCCGGACCGATTATTGGAATTGGGGAACCGGATACATCAGCGCGTATCCCCCAGATCAGTTTATCATGCTGGAAAACGGTGCCAAGTACGGCGGGCAGAAGAACCAGGTGTGGGCACCGTATTATACGTTGCATAAAATCTTAGCCGGCTTAATGGATGTCTATGATGTAAGCGGCAATAAAAAAGCGCTGGCCACAGCGTCGGGCATGGGCGATTGGGTATACGCCCGCTTAACCAAGGTGCCTACCGATACGCTTATAAAGATGTGGAACACCTACATTGCCGGTGAATTCGGGGGCATGAATGAGGCGATGGCCCGCCTTTACCGGATTACCGGTAAACCGAACCACCTGAAAACAGCGCAGTTATTTGACAACATCAGGGTATTCTACGGCGATACAAAGCACTCGCATGGGCTGGCCAAAAACGTAGACCTTTTTCGGGGTTTGCATGCCAACCAACATATACCACAAGTGGTGGGGAGTATAGAAACGTACCGGGCCACCAATAACCCGGAGTACTATAAAATCGCCGATAACTTCTGGTATAAGATGGTCAATGATTATATGTACAGTATTGGCGGAGTGGCCGGGGCACGCAATCCTAACAACGCAGAATGCTTTGTTGCCCAGCCGGGAACCTTGTATGAAAACGGCTTTGCGGCCGGAGGGCAGAACGAAACCTGTGCCACCTACAATATGCTAAAACTGACCAGTGACCTGTTTCTCTTTGATCAGCGGGCTGAGTTGATGGACTATTACGAGCGCGGACTGTACAACCATATTTTGGCTTCCGTCGCCGAGAATACCCCTGCCAATACCTACCACGTACCACTGAGACCTGGGTCTGTCAAACAATTCGGGAACCCTGAAATGACAGGTTTTACATGTTGCAACGGTACGGCAATTGAGAGTAGTACCAAACTGCAAAATTCCATTTACTTCAAAAGTAAAGACAACCAGGCGCTTTATGTCAATCTCTTTGTTCCCTCCACCCTGAATTGGTCAGAGCGCAAAGTTACCGTGGAGCAAACCACCAATTTTCCCAATGAAGACAACACCCGCCTGACTATCAAAGGCAGTGGAAAATTCGACCTCAATGTGCGGGTGCCAGGCTGGGCTACCAAAGGATTCTTTGTGAAAGTCAACGGCCAGGAACAAAAGCTGGAAGCGAAGCCTGGTAGTTATATGAAAATTAGCCGCAACTGGAAGAATGGCGATGTGGTAGAATTGAGAATGCCTTTCCAGTTTCACCTGGATCCGGTAATGGATCAGCAGAACATAGCCAGTCTGTTTTACGGCCCTGTTTTGCTGGCAGCCCAGGAGTCCGAGGCAAGAAAAGAATGGCGCAAAGTAACCCTGGATGCGGAAGATATAGGCAAGTCCATCAAAGGTGATCCTCGGCAGTTGCAATTCACCATTGATGATGTGGTTTATAAACCATTCTATGAAACTTATGGGCGTCATTCTGTTTACCTGGATGTAACATTGAAATAAGTCTTTAAGTCAAAAACACAATGGGGCCGTCACTTTGAGAAGTGACGGCCCCATTGTGTTTTTGACTGTTTTGTTAAACTAAAGTTGTGTAGCCCTTTGCGCTGATTTTTCTAGTAATTATGGGTACAACGAACAGGTTTCTACGATCATGAGCAGCTCAAGAACAGAGCTATTTGCCTTCTCACCTAACACCAGAGAAACCAGTGGCATTGCATCATGTTTTAATCTGTCTAGATCATTAGCTAACATGGTAAAGTTAGTTGTGCGGTTGATTGAGAATGCCAGGTTCTGGTGATATGAGTACACTTAAATTAAGTGACCATTGAATTCGGAGAAACAAAATGTAGGGCCGTTTTGTCTAATTTGGTCGCATTGTTTCTCTATATCTAGTAGAATCTAGTAGAGTTGAAAGGCAACCTGGTTCAGCAGACATTTCTTGAAAACTAAAAGAAAGATGTTAAAGTATTCAGGCAGACCAAGATTCTTGTCGCCGTTGATTGTGATATCTTCGGGTTTGATTAGGAAATTTCAACCTGCTCTGGAAAGGGCATATTGCTTTGAACTGGATAAAGAGAAGTACAGTTAGAACTTCTGTTCCTTTCTTAAATTTTTCCTAGGCCGCAGAGGCTGTTGCCCTGGATGGTAGGCAAGGTGAATGCGCAAATTAGACCTTTAGTTTTTTGAAGAACCTACATGAAGAAACGTCCTGAATATACCATCAAAGACATAGCCGCCGAGCTGGGGATGTCTATTTCTTCGGTTTCAAGGGCGTTGAATGACCATCCGCACCAAAGCGAGAGCACCAAGCAGCGCGTGCGGGAGGCAGTGGAAAAATTGAATTACCGGCATAATGCTGTGGCCGCCAGCCTGCGCAACAACCGCTCTCGCACTATCGGGTTAATCGTGCCTAAAATCTCTATGTACTTCATCTCCACGGTGATCACGGCCATCCAGAACAAGTTGCAGGAGTACGAGTACAATCTCATGGTTTGCCAGTCCAATGACTCCGTGAAACTGGAAAAGCAGTTGGTGAACGCCATGTATGCCGCCCGGGTAGAAGGATTGATTGTGTCCACCACCTTGCATACCGAGGATTTCTCTCCTTTTGATGTTTTCACCAACGCCCATACGCCCTTGCTGTTCTTTGACCGGGTACCGTTGAATTATCAGGTCCATAAAATCCAGGGCGATGATTACCAGGGCGGCTACCAGACTACCCGGCACCTCCTGGAACAAGGCGCCCGCCGGATTGCTCACATCGGTGGCCCTCTCAGTTGCAGCATTTACCGCGACCGGTTTTCGGGCTACCGAGACGCCATGGAGGAATATGGCGCCCCTCTGGAGGAGAACCTGCTGTTCTTCCATGAACTGACCAAAGAAAACACCCTGCTTGACTGTGAGGTCCTATTCAAACCCGGCAGTTTGCCAGATGCGGTTTTCGCCTGCAATGACACGGCGGCCATTGTGGTGATGGACTACGCCAAGAAACTGAAAGTGAACATTCCCGCTGAGTTGAAGGTGGCAGGGTACTCAAACGATCCCCGTTCCGAAATCATTGAACCCGCCATTACCTCGGTGGAGCAGTTCCCCTACCTGGTAGGAGAAAAGGCTGCCGCCCTGATGATGGATTTAATCCAGCAGAAAATCAAGGACGAGGATAATTACATTTCCCTTACCACGCCGGTTGAACTGAAAACCCGTCCATCTACCGGAGCTAACAGCGGCGAAGATAATGCTACGCCTCTCTACTCAGGCCAGGAGCTTGTTTTATAGGCGTTTTCCAGAAAATAACCCGAAATCAAAATCAGATGCCTTCGTTTGGAAGCATCACTTTATGTAAACGTTTCCATAATTCCCCTAAAAATTACCAACATGGGTATTGAATACGATGTGCGCTATGCCGTTAGTCCTGCAGAAACCAAAGCGATGGACACCCAGGCGCTGCGCCAGAATTTTCTGATTGAGAATCTCTTCCAAGCAGATAAACTCCACCTGACCTACAGCCACTATGACCGGTACATTGCCGGCGGCGTGATGCCCGTGAACCAAGCGGTTGCCTTAGAGACCATTGATCCCCTGAAATCAGAGTACTTTCTGGAAAGAAGGGAGATGGGCATTATCAACATTGGTGGGGCGGGCACCGTGGAAGCCGATGGCACCACCTATGAGTTGCAGCACAAAGAGGCCCTGTATTTAGGAAAAGGGGTGAAAAACGTGACGTTCCTGAGCCAGGAGACAGACCGGCCTGCCAAGTTCTACCTTAATTCAGCACCCGCGCACCAGGCGTTCCCCACCAAGAAAGTCTCCCGTCGTGAGGCCGAAGTGGTGAAGCTGGGGACCATGGAAACCGCCAACAAACGGACCATCAACAAGCTACTGATTGCCGGGGTAATCCAGACCTGCCAACTGCAGATGGGCATGACCGAACTTGAAAGCGGCAGCGTTTGGAACACTATGCCCGCGCATACCCATGATCGCCGGATGGAGGTCTATGTGTATTTCGATATCCCCGAGGGCCAGTCTGTATGCCATTTCATGGGCCAACCTCAGGAGACCCGCCATATCTGGATGCAGAATGACCAAGCTGTGATCTCTCCGCCCTGGTCTATCCACAGCGGGGCAGGCACCTCCAACTACACCTTCATCTGGGGCATGGCCGGCGAAAACCTTGACTATGGCGACATGGACGCTTGCCTCATCACTGATTTACGATAACCTGCGTTTCTATGATTCTACAGCAATTTGACCTTACTGGCAAGATAGCCTGGATTACGGGCGGAACCCATGGGTTGGGCATGGCCATGGCCAGAGCCTTGGGGCAGGCCGGAGCCACCATCGTGGTGAACGGAAACTCCTCCCAGGAAAAGGTGGACCGGGCGGTGCAGACCTACCGCGAAGAAGGAATCACAGCCTACGGGTATCTGTGCGATGTTACCAATCAGGTACAGGTCCAGGAACTGGTTTCCCAGATTGAGCGCGAAGTTGGTTTCATTGACATTCTGGTAAACAACGCCGGAATCATCAAACGCATTCCGCTCGCAGAAATGAAGCTACCCGACTGGCAGGAAGTCATCAACGTGGATCTGACGTCGCCTTTCATCGTCACCCAGGCAGTGATTGGAGGCATGATAGAGCGCCGAGGCGGCAAAATCATCAACGTCTGTTCCATGATGAGCGAACTGGGTCGGCAGAACGTGGGTGCGTACGCTGCCGCCAAAGGAGGCCTGAAGATGCTCACCAAGAACATGGCCACCGAGTGGGCTAAATTCGGGATTCAGGTGAACGGCATCGGGCCGGGTTATTTTGCCACTGAGCAGACGGCTCCGCTTCGGGTAGACGGCAATGCCTTCCATGAGTTTATTGTGAACCGCACCCCGGCCGGTAAATGGGGAGACCCCGATGAGTTGGGCGGAGCCACCGTTTTCCTTGCTTCCCGGGCCAGCAACTTCGTGAACGGCCAAATCCTGTACGTAGACGGAGGTATTCTGGCCACCATCGGGAAACCGATGGGCGAGTAGAAATCCCAATCCTGTTTTTAGGCTTGTTTTCCGAAAACCTCTTAAAAGCAGCATACCTGTTGCCCGCAACTTACAATTTCTCTGCTAACGTAAGTTGTGGAGTTCCTAAACACTCAACTGCTCCAGTTAAAGTTCCTAAGAGAAGGAGAGAGCCATAATCTGGGCTTCATGCTGGATCAAAGTAAACCATCACCTCAGAAGTACAATGGTCATATCATTTCAAATAAAGAGAATTACTTGGGCCGGGCTGTTTTTGGCAACCAGTCTGTTGGCTTCCTGCCAGAAAATGCCTGGTGCGAATACCATCACCGTAAAGAACCGCCTGGACCTGGACCGATCCTCTGAAACCATCTCCGTACCCGTTTCCCGGGTAAAAGCCTTGGTGGATCAGTTTGGGGCGGAGAATATTTTGATCAAAGACGGTGAAACCGAGCAGATCCTGGTGAGCCAGCCCCTGGACAAAGACCTGGACGGCACCATAGACGAAATCCTGTTCCAGACCGACATTAAAGCCCGGGCCACGAAGAAGTTTTATGTACAGGGAGCCACCAACGGAGCGGCCTCCCAACCCAAGAGCGAAATCAGAACCTATTCCCGGTTTGTGCCCGAACGAACCGATGACTATACCTGGGAAAATGACCGGGTAGCATTCCGGACCTACGGACCGGTGGCGCAGCAGATGGTAGAAAAGAAGGTAGCCGGAGGAACCCTGACCAGTGGGATGGATGCCTGGCTCAAGCGGGTAAGTTACTCCGTGATTGACGCCTGGTACAAAGGATATCAGACCAATCCAAACTACTACCACGTTGATCGGGGAGAAGGCTATGACCCGTACCACGTGGGACCCAGCAGAGGCATTGGCGGCATAGGCGTCTGGGAAAACGACTCCTTGTATGTCTCCAAAAACTTCATCAGCTACCGGAAAATTGCGGACGGACCCATCAGGACTTTGTTTGAGTTCACGTATGCCCCCTGGCAAGCCAACGGGAAAACCGTAACTGAGAAGAAGACCGTCAGCTTAGACCTTGGAAGCAATATGACCCGTTTTGAGGTATCCGTCAAAAGCGATAAACCACTACCCAACGTGACCGCCGGAATCACCCTGCACGACAAAAAAGGAGAAGTGAAAGGAGACCAGAAGGCCGGTTGGTTCCGTTACTGGGAACCCATGGATGACTCTTTCTTGGGAACGGGTATTGTCATGGCGCCTGCAGCGGTGCAGGCCTTTAAAGATCATCGGGTAGCCACGAAAGACATGAGTCACTTATACGTGATAGGAACTCCCAAAGAAGAGAAGATAATCTATTACGCTGGCTTTGGTTGGGTGAAAAGCGGGCAGTTTAAAACCGTGCAGGAATGGGATACCTACCTTGCTAACTTCGCAAAACGGATGGCTTCACCCTTAGAAGTCTCTTTTTAGCAAACTAAGCCAACCACGGGAAGCTTGCGGGTAGAACCAGAAAGCAGCCCAACACAGCACTTCCCTTTTAAGGGTCTTTTCCAGAAAAGATCCTCAAAAGGGAAGTGCTGTTTTATGGAAAACCTTGCTGGATTCTAGGTAAGGAAGATTCTTGATATGATTGGCCGGCCTTTTTTCTAGTAGAAGTTTATTTCAAGCGGACAATAGGAGTTTAATGAAATACCTAAGCGGATATTCTGTAAATAGAAAAGCTGTAAAAGAATAAATGTTTTTTAGACACCTATTGCATAAATGGTAAAAGGAAAGTAGTTTTATATCAAATCATCAAAGGCGGTGAGAAAACGCAGTAGCCTGCTAAGCTATTGCTAATTTTTAAAGCCTTTATGGAAACGTTTCCAGAAACTTGGATTTGAACTTATGAAAGTAACTTCTACTCACTCCCCTAAACTTCAGGTTACCGGTCAGGCGAAAGATGCTTTTGCCGTAAATCTATGGAAACGTTTCCAGCAAGGCGACAATGATGCTTTCGCGCAGTTATATCAAACTTACGTGCAGGTAATCTACAATTATGGCCGTAAGTACTCAGGCGACGAGGCTTTGTTGGAAGACTGCATCCAGGGGCTGTTCCTGGACTTATGGAAGAACCGGGAAAACCTGGCCGTACCTGCTTCGGTGAGGTTTTACCTGTATGCCTCCATCAAGCGCCGTATCCATAAAGAACTCCAGAAAAGGAAAGAACTGACGTTTGAGGATTTCTCAGAGGTAGACAAGATGTGCTCTGAAGTGAATGACTCTTTTGAGGAACTTCTAATCACGGCCCAAAGCAAGGCCCAGCAGAAAATCTCCCTCAAACAGGGCCTTCTTTCACTGCCCGTGAACCAAAGGAAAGCCATTCTGCTCAAGTTCTACAAAGACCTCAATTTTCAAGAGATCTCCGCCGCCATGGATATGAGCATTGACAATGTGTATAAGTTGGTCAGCAGAGGGCTGTTGGCCTTAAGGAAAAACGTGAAGAACCTGCAATGGGGCTAATCTGAACTCATTCCGGTAGGGGGTGAGGCCTGTTTCTTGCCTCTTTTTCTGAAAATAGTTGCAAAACGCTGTCCAATAATCGCCAAAGTATTCTCTTGGTAAGTAGAACTAAGGAAGTAAATTTGGTGGTGGATAAATTTCAGGAATATAGCCATTACTCTGCTGAAGACTTTGTGGAGGAGAGTTCCTTCTGGAACTGGGTGTTGGAGGAAGCCGGGGCAGACCATGATTTCTGGAAAGGGTTTGTAGAAGCGTATCCCGCCAAGGCGGAAGTGATAAAACAGGCCAGGGAGAAGGTATTGCAGTTAAACACCCAGGAACACAGGCTGCCCGGGGATAGGGTAGCGAATCTCTGGGCGAAAATTAACCTGTCCATGGCCTCGGAACTTCCCTCTGAGGCCAGCCCAGCTAAAGCCGGAACCAACCTGTAGCATTGCCCTCTCTGTCCAGCTTTTTCCCGGTACCCTTTGAGCAGCGTATTGCCTCATGACCAAGGTTCGGGAATAACTTCCTGCGTTCTTTATTGATATGATTTCTGTAGTTGGGGTTCTTTCCTGGAAAGGGCGCCGGTTGATTATAACTTATAACTACGCTCCGTCCTTCATGTGTGAAAACTTGGGCGGGTGCCTTGCCGGGCTTCAAAAGCCAGGGAAGGCGCCCGCTACTTTTATTAAAGGCGATCTCCTAAAATGTCTCATAAACCCAAAGGTTCTCTGTTGATGAATTCAAAGTTACTGGTTCTTGCCTGCCTTTTTCTGTCTGTTCTGGTTCTGCCTGCAAAAGCGCAAAAAAAGAAATCCCCAAAGGCCAATGATAGAATGGTTTGGCTTAACCACCTGGATAAGATCGTTCGGCCGGTGCTGTCCAATTTGGCAGAGGATCGGCTGAAGGAGAAAATGCCGGTGGCGCTTTCAAACAAAATCGATAATAAAAGCTCCCGGGAGAAGGTGTCTTACCTGGAGGCGTTTGGGCGGGTTATGAGCGGCATCGGTCCGTGGCTGAACACTGAGGGCGGATCAAAAGAAGAGGTGGCCCTTCGTAACCAATACCGGCAGTGGGCTTTGAAAGCGGTAGCCAATTCTGTGAACCCGGCTGCCAAAGATTATATGCAATGGAACGGGGGCCAGCCTTTGGTAGACGCCTCTTTTCTGGCCTTGGGCCTGGTACGCTGTCCCTGGTTATGGGAGAACCTGGAGGCCGGGGTGAAGGAGCAGGTGATCACCGCCTTCAAAACCACCCGCGGGACGGTGCCGGTATTTTCCAATTGGGTTCTGTTCACCAGCATGATAGAAACCTTCTTCTGCCAGTACGGCCTGGAGTATGACGCGGTGCGCATTGAGTACGGTGTGCGGGAGTTCGCCAACCATTGGTACGTAGGCGATGGCATGTATTCAGACGGGATGAATTTCGCGCAGGATTACTACAACAGCTATGTCATTCAGCCTTACCTGGCCACCATTGTGCGGGTAGCCAATGAGAAAAAGAAAAACTATACCTGGTACGTGCCCAACCTGCTCAAAATAACCCAACGGTACGCCGAACTCCAGGAGCGTATGATCCATACCGATGGTAGTTTCCCGGTCATCGGGCGGTCCATTACCTACAGAGGCGGGGCTTTTCATCACCTGGCGGACATGGCTTACCGTAAGCAATTGCCCGAATCGTTGAGTCCGGGACAGGTGAGGAGTGCTTTGACCGCGGTGCTGAACAAGACCATGGAAGCACCAACCACCTTTACCAAAGAAGGATGGTTGAACATCGGGTTGTACGGGCACCAACCCGATGTCGCAGATTTCTACATCACCACCGGAAGCCTATACCTGTGTGCCACCATATTTCTACCCCTGGGTTTACCGGAAACAGATACGTTCTGGGCTTCCCCAACTACTCCCTGGACGGCCGTAAAAGCCTGGAGTGGTCAGCCAGTGCCGGCAGATCACGCTCTGGAGTTAAAATAAACTCTTGGGAGGTGCTTTCAATTCTCCAGGCTTACCTTCCTATGCTTTGAAACTAGTCTGGCCCTAGGGAAAAGATTTCCGGAGCTAGGTATTGTGTTATACCGGTGCTCCGTTGTTTTTAAAGGGTTTTCCTGAAATCGGCTCAGAAATAGGGGTAATAAATATGCGCTGCATACAGCAGATGGCTTGCGGAGCACATTTATTTTGGCAAACTTCAAGGTGCAAAAGAAAAAGACAGCTATTTCAGGTGGGAGGGGCAGGCATGTTGGAGCACGGAGGAGATTGAGTATAGTAAGGCGGGAATTGAAGAATTGAGAAGCAGAATAAATCAAATTATCAGGGGGCACAAGGCAAAGCTGTCTCTATGTTTTAAAGTAATCCGACTCAGCATCCTGGTAGGGGCCTGTATCCCTTTGGCCTCCTTTTTGCCAAACCAGCCCCGAAACATCATTCGGCAGTTTGGCGTGGAGGAAGGCCTTTCTCTGGGCATTGTCACCAGCATCAGCCAGGACCAGCGGGGCCTCATGTGGTTTGCCACCGAAGACGGGCTGAACCGCTTTGATGGCTACTCCTTCAAGGTCTTCAAATATGATCCGGCCAGAAAGAACAGCTTAACCGGAAACTTCATCCGCAAGGTTTTCACTGACTCCAGGGGCATGGTCTGGGTCTCCTCTCGGCACGGGCTGAACCGTTTCAATGCCAAAGGGGAAGCCTTTGTGCATTACAGCTACAATCCCGCTTCCAAAAACTCCCTGGCAGGCGATGATATCAGTGACATCTCGGAATCAAAGGCAGGGAATCTGTGGGTAGCTTCCTATAGAGCCGGCGTCTCTTTCTACCATCGGGACAAAAACCAATTCACCGCTTACAGAAGAAAGGACCTGCCGGGCTTACCCAGCGATAAAATCCTAAGCCTATACGAAGACAGCAAAGGGTGGCTTTGGGTTGGAACCCAGGATGCCGGAGTGCATGTGTACAAGGTGAAAGAAGGGGTTGTGCTGGGCAAAGTTCCGTTTCCTGGCGGGGAGGGGTTGGCTGGGGCAAGTGTTTCCTGCATTTACGAGGACCGTTCGGGGCTTATGTGGCTGGGTTCCTCCAGGGGCCTGTACCTGTATGCCAGAGGCAAACAACACCTTTTCACTTTTCCGGGGAAAGAGTACTTCAGGAATAGCAACATCGTGCTTTCGGTTCTAGAGGACAGCAAAGGAATGTTGTGGGTGGGTCTGCAAGACGGCGGGGCGTACCAACTGGACCTCAGGCAGTTGAAAAGGAACGGTCCGGAGAAAGTCTTTTTCACGGAGGTGCAGGGAAAAGACGGCCGCCCGCTTACCCAACGTTCGGTTCAAGCCCTCTTTGAGGATAAGGACCAGAATCTGTGGGTGGGTACCTACGGCGAGGGCATTAAAATGGTAGCCAAGGAAAATGAGAAGTTTATCAAGTTCCGTATTTCCCAGGATGTTTTGGCAAAACAAGCCCCAAACGAGATCCGCTACTACGGCATCTGCACCGATAAAGAAGGAAATCTATGGCTGGGCACTGATGGCAACGGAATCTACAAATGCGACAAAACCGGCAAGGTCCTCAACCATTACGCCACTTCCCAGCCAGAGAAAGGATTAACCGACAACGCCATTCTCAGCGCCCTCCGGGACTCCAGACAAAACCTATGGTTCGGGTCTTACGCCAAAGGCTTATTCCTGTATAAAAAAGAGACCGATTCTTTCCAGAACTTCCAGCATGACCCGGCTAATAGCAGAACCTTAGGCGGGAATGACGTGCGCGCCTTGTTCGAGGACTCAAAGAAAAACCTGTGGGTGGGCACCAACGGAGGCGGTTTGAGTCTCCTGCAAGCCCAGACGCAGAGTTTTCAGACTTTCAACACTGCCAACAGCGGCATTTCTTCAAATGATGTAAGAGCCCTGGCTGAGGACAAAGCCGGAAGACTCTGGATTGGCACCTATGGAGGAGGCTTAAGTTGTTATTCCCCTGATACCAAAAGCTTCAAAAAGTATCCGTATGCCATTGGCAAGGACAGGAATCCTTCCAGCGAGGTGGTATTGGCGCTTTTCGTGGATCAGAAGCAAAACCTCTGGATCGGGACCGAGGAAGATGGTTTGTTCAGATACAACCTTTCAACCAGGAAGATACAGCAGTACCGCGAAAAAGACGGCTTAGCCAACAATACCGTTTATGCCATTCAGGCCGATGTGATGGGCCATGTCTGGGTGAGTACCAACCGGGGATTGACCAAAATAGATACCCAGACCGGAAAACTGTATAACTACGGCCTCGCCGATGGCTTGCAGAGCGGGAAGTTTAATCCAGGGTCGGTGCTGGTGAACAAAGCGGAAGGGCTTCTGGGATTTGGGGGCACCAAAGGCCTGAATCTTTTCTACCCCGGCCAGATTAAAGAGACTGTCTCTTCCCCCGAGGTGCTGATCACCGGCCTGCAACTTTTCAACAAACCGGGCAGCCCGCAAGGGCAGGAGCAACTCATTGAGGAAAACCAAACCCTTGTCTTACGGCCTGACCAGTCGGTGTTCATGATTGAGTTTGGGGCTTTGGACTATGCGCATCCGGCCAAGAACAATTATGCCTACAAGTTGGAAGGGTTTGACAAAGAATGGAACTATGTGGGGCAGCAGCGCTCGGCCACGTACCGGTACCTGAGCCCGGGTACGTACACCTTTAAAGTAAAAGCCTCTAACCAGGAGAACGCCTGGGACGATGAATTCACCTCCTTGAAAGTAGTGGTGTCGCCTCCTTTTTGGCGAACAGTCTGGGCCTATTGCCTGTATGTAATTCTGATCATCGGCTCTGTGTTTGGGGTTTACAATTTCGTGGCCCGGCAACGGAAGCTTCGGCGGAAATTGATGGTGGCAAAGGCGCAAAGTCGGAAAGAGCGCCGCATCGCCCGGGAGAGGTTGAGCTTCTTCACCGAAGTTTCGCACGAATTCAGAACCCCACTCACGTTGATGCTAGGTCCTCTGGAAGACCTGGTTAACAAGGAAACTGGTTCTGAATCGGGTAAGAAACTGAAGATGGTGTACCGAAATGCGCATAAACTGCTGGCCCTGATCAATAAGTTACTGGACTACCGGAAAGCGGAAGCGGGTAGCCTGGTGTTAAAGGTGCAGGAAGAAGACATCGTGAGCTTTGTGAAGGAGACGTACATCTCGTTCCAGGATCTCGCCCTCAAAAAACAGATCAACTACCAGTTAGAGGTGCCAGATGCCCCGGTTTTGGCTTGGTTTGACCGCGAGAAGCTGGAGATGGTCTTAAGTAACCTGCTTTCCAATGCTTTCAAATATTTAGGGCAGGGAAACAGCATTACGGTTGCGCTTACGGTTGAAAACTCCGCCCTGGGGCATGGCTTTGCCAAGGTAGAGGTGAAAGACAATGGTAGGGGCGTTCCGGTTAACCAGCAGAAACACATCTTTGACTGGTTTTTCCAGGGAGACCCTGTTACCCCCATGAGTTCGGGGTTAGGTCTGGCGCTGGCCAAAAGACTGGTGTTGCTGCACAAAGGCGACATCTACGTCCAGAGCGAGGAAGGAGCGGGTGCCACCTTTGGGTTTAACATCCCCCTTGGCAGGGAGCACATCGATGCTTCTTCTATCGTAAGCCCTGAACCAACTCCTTTGTTGCCCGACATCCAGCCGGAGGTTCCTTCCTTCCAGGACGTTTTAGGCCCAGATTCCGGAAATCACCCCAAAAAAGGCCAACGGAAACTATTAATCGTGGAGGATGAAGAAGACATCCGGAAGCTTCTGAAATACTATCTGAGCGAACAGTTCCACATCCTGGAAGCGGAAAACGGTAAAGAAGGGCTGGAACTGGCCTTGGCGCACCATCCTAACCTTATTATCAGCGACGTGAAAATGCCCGTGATGGATGGGATAGAACTGTGCCGGGAGCTGAAGTCTAACATCAAAACCAGTCATATCCCAGTGGTGCTGCTGACCGCCCGTACCGCCTTTGCCCATCATAAAGAAGGCTTGGATACTGGGGCAGATGCGTACCTGACCAAACCTTTCAGTCCTGAGCTTTTGCAGATCAAGATCAAGAACCTGCTGGAGTCTCAGGAAAAGCTGAAGAAATTTTATCTGAACCTGTTCAACATCAACAGCCCTCAACCTGAAAAGGAAACCAGTTCCCTGGACGAGCAATTCCTGAAGCGGATCTATGAAATCCTGAAAGAGAACCTGGACAACTCTGAGTTCAATGTAAACGACCTGTCGGCGGCCTTGAACATGAGCCGTTCCCTGGCTTATAAGAAAATCAAACTGCTCACCGGGGCTTCGCCGGTGGAGTACCTGCGCACCCTTCGGTTACAGGAGTCGGCCAGGCTCCTGAAGACGGGCAAGTACAAGGTGTTTGAGGTGGCGTACCAGGTAGGCTTCAATGACGATAAGTACTTCAGGCAGTGTTTCTCCAAGGAGTTTGGCTGTACCCCTTCTGAATTTGTAAAAACTGCAGATATATACTGATCCTCAGGACTGTTTTTGATAAAAATACACATATACCCCTGTTTAAATAATAGTTTGTCACCTCTGTATTGAGGAAGGTTAGTGTTCCTTTGACATAGAAAAGTACGTGATCGGGTGCCCTCGCTAGAAAGAAGTAAAAGGCGCCTCCGCTCATCTCTGCAATTCATAGAATCCAATTCAAGAATTGTCAAACTAACACTACTTCACAATGCAACACACATTACTTAAAACAAAGAGGTACCTATTGGTGCTGCCTCTATTGCTCTTTCAGGTAGCGGTGGTCCTGGCCCAAGGCCATACCGTGAAAGGCAAGGTAACCGATGAGACCGGTGCTGGTATCCCTGGTGCGACCGTCTTGTTAAAGGGAACTTCCACCGCCGCCCCCACCGATGCCGACGGTTCGTACACCATCCAGACTCCGTCCGGGGAAGGAACCCTCGTTTTCTCCTTTATCAGTTATCTGACCCAAGAAGTAGCCATCAATAACCGCACTACCATTGACGTAGCCCTGCGGACAGATGCGAAGGCCCTGGATGAAGTGGTAGTAGTAGGTTATGGTGTGCAGAAGAAGGCCACCGTTACCGGTTCTATCTCTGAAGTGCAAGGAGCCGCCCTTAACCGAAGCCCCCAGCCAAACGTTTCCAACTCTCTGGCAGGACGTGTTTCTGGGGTAATCATCAACAACCGGGGCGGTGAGCCCGGGTACGATGGAGCCGAAATACGAGTAAGGGGATTGGGCACCACCGGGAACAATGATGTCCTTATTGTGGTAGATGGTGTTCCTGGCCAGATTGGCGGGTTAGACCGCTTAGACCCCAATGATATTGAGAGCATCACTGTATTGAAAGATGCTTCGGCGGCAGTTTACGGAAACCGGGCCGCAAACGGCGTCATCCTGGTGACCACTAAAAGAGGTACCACAGGCAAGCCTACGGTGTCTTATAATTTCAACCAAGGATTTTCTTCCGCCACCCGGTTGCCTAAGTTCGCAGATGCGGCTACGTATGCCTCCATCCTCAACGAGATTGACTACTACAACAACACCGCGGGCGGCTTAAACCAACGCTACACCCCAGAGGAAATTGAGCTTTTCAGAAACGGCTCAGACCCTTTGAACTATCCTAACACTAACTGGCTGGACGAGGTGCTGAACTCCGTGGCGCTCCAGAACAGACAAAACCTTTCTGTGAACGGCGGAACGGAGAACGTAAAATACTTCGCTTCCCTGGGTACCGTTTACCAGGATGCTCTTTACAAAGACGGAGCCACTAAGTACAAGCAGTACAACTTCAGAACCAACCTGGATGCTAACATCACCGATCGGTTCAGTGTTGGTTTGTCATTGTCTGGCCGTCAGGAAGACAGACAGTTTCCGCAGTTTGGAGCGGGTGGCATCTTCTGGCAGACCTACAGAGCCTATCCTTTCATCCCGGCCCGTTACCCTAACGGTTTGCCTTCCCAGGGTGTGGAAGGTGGTATCAACCCGGTCATGATCGTGACCGATGCCGCTGGCTTAAACAAAAACCAACGCCTTATCTTCAACGGGATTTTAAGAGGCCGGTATGACTTCGGCTTTGTGGAAGGTCTGTCTGTAGACGGTTTCTACTCCGTTGACAGAGGCCAGAGCTTCACTAAATCCTTCGTGAAACCCTACCTGGTGTATTCTTATGAAGGCAATGACACTTACAAACCTATCACTGTGGGTGAGCCCAAAGCTTCCCTGTCACAGATCCAGGAGAACACCAATCTAACCACGGCGAACATCAAGTTGAATTTTGAGCGCCATTTTGGTGACCACGGCATCAATGCCTTTGTGGGCTACGAGCAAAGCGAGAACAGCCTGGAGCATCTGGAAGCCGGAAGAAGAAACTTCCCTACCATCCTAACCCCGGAATTATCTCAAGGTGGCACCGGACCTAATGACAGAAGCAACGCTGGCTGGAGCTGGGTATTTTCCAGAAGAAGTTACCTTGGCCGAATCGCTTATAATTACAAGGAAAAGTATCTGGCAGAAGTACAGATGCGGGCCGACGGAACCTCAAACTTCCCTAATGACAGCCGCTGGGGCTACTTCCCAGGTGTTTCGGTGGGCTGGAGGATCTCTGAAGAAGGATGGTTTAAGAACAGCCTGCCTTTCATGAACGAGTTGAAACTCCGCGCTTCTTATGGTGAATTGGGGAATGATAACGTAGGTTCCAACCAGTTCATGAACAACTATACCTTTGATAACCGGTACGTGATTGGTGGTGAGGTATACCCAGGTCTGAACCTGGTGAAATTAGCTAACCCTAGCATCACTTGGGAGGTAGCACAGAAAACAGATGTTGGCGTAAGCGGTATCTTCCTGAACAACTTCAACTTCGAGTTTATCTATTTCCAGCAGAAACGGAAACATCTCTTGGCCTACAGAAACGCATCGGTGCCTAATGTAACTGGTATTGTCAACCCTTTTGGTTCTGATGCACTGGTGCCTTCTGAGAACATTGGGAGGGTAGATAACAATGGTATTGAGGCTACCCTCGGCTTTGACAAAAGTGCTGGTGATTTCAAATACAACATCTCCGGGAACATCACTTACGCCAAAAATAAGATTGTATTCAAAGACGAGGCGCCAAGTATCCTTGATTATCAAAGAGAGACTGGTGGGCCAATAAATACATCCTTGCTGTACCGTTCCATTGGAATCTACCGCACCCAGGAAGACCTGGACAGATACCCACATCCATCTGGGGCAAAGCTGGGCGATCTGATCTATGAGGATTACAACAAAGACGGTAAAATAACCGCTGATGACCAGGTTAGAACTGACTTGGGCAACATCCCACAGATCATGTACGGGTTAAACCTGGGCGCTGAGTACAAAGGCTTTGACCTTTCTATCCTCTTCCAGGGCCAGGCTAAGGTGAGACAATACGTGTTACCAGATGTAGGATTAAGTGGAAACTTCTTCAGCACCTGGGCCGACAACAGATGGAGCCCAACTAATCCAAACGGTTCTTACCCACGCGTAGACACCCGTACCGGCTCTGCAGTGAGCGGCGGCCTTTTCCCAAGTGACTTCTGGTTGTATAACACGGCTTTCTTGAGATTGAAGAACGTGGAGTTGGGCTACAACCTTCCTTCTCAGCTTTTGTCAAGAATCAAGATTGAGAATGTAAGAGTGTTTGCCAACGGCTTCAACCTGGCCACTTTCACCAAAGTGAAAGATTTTGACCCGGAAACCAGCTCAGGAAACGCTCAATTCTACCCGCAGCAGAGAATTCTCAACCTGGGGGTAAATGTCAAATTCTAATACCAAGCATACCATGAAACTGAAAATATTTACTGCATTTGCCCTAGGAATGGCAATGTGCATGAGCTCATGTAAAGAAGATTTCCTGGAAGTAACGCCTACAGACAGGGTATCAGACGAAGCCATCATCGGGGATTCGGTGCTTTTTGAGTCCTTTGTCATCAACCGTTATCTGGGGGCAAGGCTTCAGGACAAAGAAGGGGATGGCGTTCCGCCCGGGTTCGGGAGAGGCTGGGAATACGCCCTGTGGTCGTCCCTGACCGATGAATCCATCTACCGGAGCGATGACAATACCTGGCTGGTGCAGCGCGGACAGCTGGCCCCGGAGAACACGGGCATTACCGGGACTCTTTGGGGAAGAAGCTACCGAAGCATCCGGGAAGTGAACTACGCCTTGGCCAACATTGAGAAGGTTCCTATGAGCCAATCACACAAAAACCTATTAGTGGCCGAGTTGAAATTCATCCGGGCATTCCGGTACCATGACCTGATCCGGAATTACGGTAGGGTAGTTCTGGTAGGTGATAAGGTAGCCCAATTAGGAGAAGACTTCACTGACCCCGCCCTTTTTGTCCGCTCCACTATCCAGGAAGGTCTGCAATATGTCAATACCCAGCTAGAGGAAGCTGCTGCCATCTTGCCGGTTGACTACAGCTCTAGCTGGCAAAAGGGGAGGGCTACCAAAGGTGCGGCTCTGGCCCTTAGGTCAAGACTGATGCTGTATGCTGCCAGCCCGCTCTACAAACAGAACGGAAGCCAGATTACCTGGCAAGCGGCGGCCAGTGCGGCCCAGGATGTGATGGCCTTGAATGAGTACAGCCTTGATCCGCAGTATGCTAATATGTTTATTGCCGAGGAAGGAAACAGCCCCGAGATCATCTTCGCCCGGTTCTATAACCTGAACTCGCGCCACACGGCTCTGGAGATTGCTAACGGACCGAATGGATACGATGGCTGGGGAGGCAATGCCCCTCTGCAGAACCTGGTGGATGCCTACGAAATGGCGAACGGGAAGATGATCACAGACCCCACCTCTGAATTCGATCCGCAAAACCCTTACGCCAACCGAGACCCTCGTTTTTACGCCACCATCCTGTATAACGGGGCCGAGTACAGAGGAAGAGCATTGGAGACCTTCACCCCTGGCGGAAAAGACAGCAAGGATGGCCCCTCTAACTGGAATACCTCCCAGACTGGCTATTATCTCCGCAAGTTCATGGATGACACCAACCCCATCCAGAACCCTTGGAACGTAGCCGGCAGACAGCCTTGGATTTATTTCCGCTTTGCCGAGATCCTGTTGAACTACGCAGAAGCCCAGAACGAGGCCGTTGGACCAGACGCCACGGTGTATGAGGCCGTTAATCGCATCAGACAACGGACAGCGGTAAACTTGCCTCCACTTCCCCCAGGACTTACCCAAGCTGAGATGCGCGAACGTATCAGACACGAACGTCAGGTGGAATTAGCCTTTGAGGAGCACCGTTTTTATGATGTACGTCGCTGGATGATCGCGGAGCAGACTGAGAACGTGCCTGCCTACGGAATAGAGATCACCAAACAGGGAACCAACTTTGTCTATACCCGCAAGGTAGCCCTGGAAGGACGTAGCTTCCAGAGCAAACATTACTGGCTGCCAATTCCTAGAGCCGAAATACAGGCAACCGGTGGTAAGCTAGAGCAGAACCCGGGGTACTAAGCCTTAGGTCATGGATCTCCCATGGTGCACATCTGTTGCGCCATGGGAGTCTTTTCTCTCATGGTGAAAACCAAAAGGAATTTTTTATGCTTAAATCATTACCTGGGGTTCTAAAAGAATCTGTGTTGGTTAGGTCTTGTTTCTTGGTAACCCTCTTCACTTTGTTGGGCTGTAGCGACGCTGGTTCTACTGGGGCGGGAGATGACCCCTCCACCGATTCCTCGGTGAAAGTGACGGCCACCATAGATGTCGGAAAGAAATTTCAGAAGATAGACAACTTTGCGGCCTCAGACGCTTGGTCTTGCCAGTTTGTGGGGAATTGGCCCGAAAACAAAAAAAACGCCATCGCAGACCTGCTTTTCAGTACAGACTCCGATGCCAATGGCCAACCCAAAGGGATAGGTTTGTCCCTGTGGCGGTTCAACGTGGGCGCGGGCAGTACCCAGCAGGGCGAACAGAGCGGGATTAAAGATGAGTGGCGCCGCGCCGAGTCTTTCCTGGACAGTGACGGCAGCTATAACTGGCAGCGCCAAGCCGGCCAGGTCTGGTTCCTGAAAGCCGCCCAGACCCGTGGGGTAAATAAATTCCTGGCTTTCCCAAACAGCCCCACCGTGAACCTTACTACCAACGGAAAGGCATTTGCCTCCAACGGTACCCCCAATCTTGCCCCTAACAAATACGAAGCCTTTTCAGATTACCTCGCCGATGTGATCCAGGGTGTACAACGGGTGCATGGCATTACTATGAACTACATCAGTCCGGTGAATGAGCCGCAGTGGGACTGGAGCGACGGCGGGCAGGAGGGAACCCCCTTCATGAATGAGGATGTAGCCGGCATTGTCCGGGCGCTGAACACCTCCCTGGCCAGAAGAAACCTACCCACCAAAATAGACATCGCGGAAGCCGGCAAAATAGACTACCTATACCAGCAAGCCGATAAACCCAATAGAGGAAACCAGATCGATGCCTTCTTCTCCAAAAGCTCCCCGCATTACGTGGCAGACTTGCCCCACGTGAGCAAGGTGATCTCCGGGCACAGCTACTTTACCACCTCTCCACATGACCAGGCCGTAGCCAGCCGGAAACAACTGGCCAGCAAAGTGGCTGAAGTGCCCGGTCTGGAGTTCTGGCAGTCTGAGTACTGCATCCTGGGAGACAACGCCGGCGAGATAGACGGCAACAAGCGCTCTTTAGGAATTGATCCGGCCATTTACCTGGCCCGCGTCATCCACAATGATTTGGTAGTAGCCAATGCCACGGCCTGGCAATGGTGGCTGGCCATCTCGCCCTACAACTACAAAGACGGCCTCATTTACATTGACCAGAATAAAACCGACGGCCATTACTATGACAGCAAGATGCTGTGGGCACTGGGCAATTATAGCCGATTTATCCGTCCGGGAGCCGAACGCGTGGACCTACAGGTAACTGGGAATAACAAAGGAAATGATGCTTTGCTGGCCTCAGCCTACCTGGACTCTGAGCAGAAGAAGCTTGTCTTAGTTGCCATCAACTCCAGCATTTCCCCTGTTCAGTTGAACATGCAATTGAAGGGGGCCACCCTCCGTAACATCAAGCCCTACGTCACTTCTGACAAGGAGAGCCTGAAGCCAGGTGCCACCCTGGAAAAACAGGAAGACATCACCCTGGCGCCCCGCTCCATCGTCACCTTCGTGGCCGATGTGCAGCTTTGATAAAGGCAGGATTTTACGCCTGTTTTCAGGAAAACAGCCCCAAAACGGCTCTTAAGAAACGGTCGAGACCAAAAGAGACAACTTAAATGAATTGAATCATTTTATTCCCCTATAAATGAAAAATAGAATTTTACTCGTCTTCTTCACCACGTTGTTGCTTAGCTATACCTCTCAGGTATTCGCGCAACAGCCGCGCACCAAAGCGCTTTTCAACGATAAATGGAAATTCCACAAAGGCGATGTAGCCAAAGCCGAAGGCATTAGTTTCGCTGATGCGCAATGGCGCAGCCTGGATTTGCCGCATGACTGGAGCATTGAAGGGCCTTTCAGCCAGGAATGGGCCAGCGCCACCGGGTATTTGCCCGGCGGGATAGGCTGGTACCGAAAGACCTTCAAAGTGCCCGCTGCCCAGCAGAACAAACAGCTGTTCCTCTACTTTGACGGGGTTTACAAGAACAGTGAAGTCTGGATCAACGGACATGCCTTGGGCAAAAGACCCAACGGCTTCACGCCCTTCCAGTACGAGATCACCAAGCACCTGAACAAGAACGGCAATAACGTGGTGGCGGTGAAAGTGGACCACACCCAGTTCGCCGATTCTAGGTGGTATACTGGCTCGGGCATCAACCGGAATGTCTACCTCGTGACAGTAGAGCCCGTGCACATCAACCTGTGGGGAGTGGCCTTCACCACCCCGGAGGTCTCGGCGGCCAAGGCTTTGTCCAACGTGAAAGTATCGGTGACCAATGCTTCCGGTAAAGCAGCGGATGTCCAGGTGAAAGCCGAGCTGCTGGACAAGGGAGGCAAAGTGGTAAACCAGACGCAGAAGCAGGTGAGCGTAACCGGCGGGAAAGAAGCTGAGGCTGCCTTGTCCTTCCAGGTGAACAATCCTAAGCTTTGGTCGGTGGAACAGCCTACTTTGTACCAGTTGCGGGTGTCTTTGTTTGTGAACGGCAAAAAGACCGATGAAACCGTGGAGCAGGTGGGCTTCAGAAGCATTGCCTTTGATGCAAACAAAGGCTTCTTCTTGAACGGGAAAAACATGAAACTGAAAGGTGTCTGCATCCATGACGATGCCGGCGCCTTGGGTACCGCCGTGCCGGAGGAAGTGTGGGAAAGAAGACTCATCACCCTGAAAGAAGGTGGCGTTAATTCCCTGCGGATGAGTCACAACCCGCACGCCGATTACCTCTATGACCTGTGCGACAAACTGGGCCTCCTGGTGCAGGACGAGGCCTTTGACGAGTGGGAAACCGGTAAAAACAAATGGATTGCTGGCTGGAACGTAGGCACCCCGGGCAAAGACGGCTATCATGAGCATTTCAAGGAATGGGCCGATAGAGACCTGGCAGACATGATCCTGCGGAACCGCAACCGTCCTTCCATCATCATGTGGAGCATCGGGAACGAGATTGATTACCCCAATGACCCTTATTCCCACGAGGTCCTAAACACGGGCAACAACCCGCAGATCTACGGCAAAGGCTACCAGCCCAACAACCCGCCCGCCAGCCGCTTAAGCGAGCTGTCCAGGCATCTGGTGGAGGTCGCGAAAAAGCACGATACTTCCCGGCCCATCACCGCGGCCCTGGCCGGTGTGGTGATGTCCAACTTCACCGATTACCCCAAAGTACTGGATATCGTGGGCTACAATTACCAGGAGCACCGCTACCCCGAGGACCACGCCAAATACCCCGACAGAGTCATCTACGGCAGCGAGAACGGCATGCGCCTGAACGCCTGGGCCGCCGTGGACACGAATGACTATATTTCGGCGCAGTACCTCTGGACCGGCATTGACTACATGGGTGAGGCCGGCAAATGGCCCAGCCGCAGCAACGGTGCTGGCTTAATGGATCTGGCCGGCTTCAAGAAGCCCGAGTATTTCTTCCGGCAAAGCCTGTGGTCAGACAAACCCATGGTGTACATCGGGGCTTCTCCGGTACCTAAGAACCAGGACAATGGTATCTGGAGCCACCGGAGGGCAGACCCCACCTGGAACTGGAAAGCCAACGATAGCGTGCGGGTAAGCTGCTTTACGAACGCCGATGAAGCAGAACTCTTCCTGAACGGCAAATCGCTGGGCAGAAAGTCTCTGGCCCAGAGCCCTCAACGCGCACTCTATTGGGACTTGGTCTACGCGCCCGGGGAACTGATGGCCAAAGCCTATAAAAACGGAAAAGAGGTAAGCCGTGACGTGTTGGTTACCGCCGCTGCGCCCGCCGCCATCCAGGCCAAAGCCGACAAGAAAACCCTGGCTGGCAAAGGAGTGGCGCATGTGGAGATCAACGTGGTAGACAGTAAGGGCAACCTGGTGTACGGCGCCGAAAACGAGATGACCTTCACGGTAGAAGGACCCGCCAAAATCCTTGGTCTGGAAAACGGCAGCCATTCGGGCCTTGAGAACTATCAGTCTGAGAAGCGGAAAGTGCTGCGCGGGAAACTGCTGGCTTACGTTCAGGCAGGCCAGAAACCCGGCAAAGTCAGGGTAACGATCCAATCTCCCGGCCTGACGCCTCAAACGGTGGAGTTTTCGGTAAAACAGACCCAAAATGGGATGGCCGGGGGATCCAGTTCAGCATCGGTGAAATAAACCCCAAGAATTTCTGATAAATTAAGGTCAGGAATTCTGTCCATTTAACAGCATAGGAGGCTCTATACACAAGAGATGCTCCAACCATAGAAGTACCTATTTACAACTCATTTTTACAAAATTGCCCATGATACGCACGCGAAAGTTACTCGCTCTTTGTCTCCTCTTCCTGTCACAGTTTGCGGTGGCACGGCAAGGGGTCAACGAATGGGAAAACCCCAAGGTGTACGAGCGGAACAAGGAAAAACCCCACGTGGATTTCATGCTTTACGCCAACGCCGCAGACGCCCGTAAAAACGATTACAGCACGTCTCCCTACCATCAGTCCCTGAATGGAACCTGGAAATTCTCCGTGGTGAAATCGGTGGCCGAGCGCCCTATGGATTTCTACAAGGCGGGGTTTGATGACAGCAAGTGGGCCAACATCCAGGTGCCTTCCAACTGGGAACTGCAGGGGTTTGACATTCCCATTTATACCAACCTGAAGTACCCTTTTCCGCCCAAGCCGCCTTACATAGACCAGGTTTATAATCCGGTTGGCACGTACCGCCGAAATTTCAGCGTACCCGCCGCCTGGAACGGGCAGGAAGTGATGCTGAACTTCGGGTCTATCTCTGGCTACGCGCGCGTGTTTGTGAACGGGCAGGAAGTAGGCATGACCAAAGCGTCTAAGTCGCCGGCGGAATTTAACGTGACCCGGTTCCTGAAACCCGGCGAAAACCAACTGGCGGTGCAGGTGTTCCGCTGGCACGATGGCAGCTACCTGGAAGACCAGGATTTTTGGCGTCTGAGCGGCCTGGAGCGCAACGTGTACCTGCAGGCCCTTCCCAAACTCACTGTCTGGGATTTCTTCCTGAAGCCTGACCTGGACCAAACCTACAAAAACGGCCTTTTCTCTGCTGAGGTGGATTTGCGCAAGTTCGCCGGCAAAACCGCTGACAAAGCCACCGTGCTTTTGGAGCTGTTTGACAAAAACAACGCAAAAACGTTCTCTCAGGAGAAAAGCATCAGCACAAAGGGAACCGGAAAACTGCAACTCAAATTCAATGGCACCCTCAACAACGTGCTCACTTGGAACGCCGAGCAGCCTAACCTCTATGATGCCGTGATCACCCTCAAAGACGCCAACGGCAAAACCATAGGCGTAACCGGAAGCAAAGTAGGTTTCCGCAAAGTGGAGCTGAAAAATTCCCAGATGCTGGTGAACGGCGTTCCCGTGCTATTCAAGGGCGTGAACCGCCACGAACACGACGAGGTGAACGGCCGCACCTTGAGCCGGGAGTCCATGGTGAAAGACATCGAGTTGATGAAGCTCTACAATGTCAACGCCGTGCGCACCAGCCACTACCCCAATGACCCGCTCTGGTACAAACTCTGCGACGAGTATGGCCTGTACCTGGTAGACGAAGCTAACATTGAAAGCCACGGCATGGGCGCCGAGTGGCAAGGCAAATTCGACAAAAGCAAGCACCCGGCGTACTTGGCAGAGTGGGCGCCCGCCCACATAGACCGGATTGAGCGCCTGCTGGAGCGGGATAAAAACCACGCCTCGGTGGTCATCTGGAGCATGGGCAACGAGTGCGGCAACGGACCAGTTTTCCATGACGCCTACAAGTGGATCAAGAGCCGCGACAATTCCCGCCTGATCATGTTTGAGCAAGCCGGCGAAGACTGGAACACCGATATTGTGGGACCCATGTACCCGAACATCAAGGACATGAAATCCTACGCGGCTGCCAAAAAAGAGCGTCCATACATCATGTGCGAGTACTCGCACGCCATGGGTAACAGCAACGGTAATTTCCAGGAGTACTGGGACATCATCAACAGCAGCAAGCACATGCAGGGCGGTTTCATTTGGGACTGGGTAGACCAAGGCATCAAAACCAAAAACGACAAGGGCGAGACCTTCTGGGCCTATGGTGGAGACCTGGGCAGCGACCACCTGTACAACGATGAGAACTTCTGCGCCAACGGTGTGGTATCGGCTAACCGTACACCTAAGCCAGGTTTGAACGAGGTGAAGAAAGTGTACGCCGGGGTTCAGTTCAGCGCCAAGGACGCCCGCAAGGGAATCATCACCGTTACGAACCAGTATGGCTTCACCGATCTGAACCAGATCGCCTTCAAATACCAATTGATCAAAAACGGCGTGGTGCAGAAAGAAGGCGATTTCGCCGTAACCGCTGCTCCGCTGCAAACCAAAGAAGTGACCTTGCCATTGCCAACTTTCAATCCGCAGCCCGGTGAGGAGTATTTCGTGAACGTGTTCGCCTACACCAAAAACGCCAGCGCGTTTGTGCCAGTCGGTCATGAGATCACCCGTGACCAGTTTGCCATCACCGAGAACACCTATTTCACCAAGGCCACGGCCGAGGGGAAACTGAAAACCAAAGTTAAAGGCGACAAACTGACCTTTACCTCAGGCGATGTATCCGGTGAGTTTGACCTGAAAACCGGGAAACTGGCCTCTTTTCAGAAAAACGGCCTTAAAACGATAGAGCAATTCCCCGAGCCTTACTTCTGGCGCGCCGCCACTGACAACGACTTCGGGAACAATATGCCGGAGAAACTAGGTGCCTGGCGCAACGCCCACCAAGAGCTGAAAGTGCTAAGCGTAGAAGTTGGCAAGCGGATTACGCAAGGGCAGCCCATCAAAGTGGTTTACGCGCTCACGGACAAGCAAATCCCTTACACCGTGGACTACCTCATCCAGAACGATGGTGCCGTGCAGGTGACCGCTTCCATTGACATGACCGGCAAAGAGATGCCGGAGCTGCCCAGGTTTGGGATGCGGATGCAGTTAGACGACAAATACGAGAACCTGCAGTACTATGGCCGCGGCCCCTGGGAAAACTACAGCGACCGTAAGTTCTCCTCGCTGGTGGGGCTCTACAAAGACAAGGTAGAGAACCAGTATTACCAATTCTACATCCGTCCACAGGAAAGCGGAAACAAAACCGATGTACGGTGGGTGGAACTGACGAATAACTCCGGGAACGGGATTGTGGTGGAAGGCCTGCAGCCCATCAACTTCACGGCCCTCAATTACCTGGCCGAAGATATTGACGAGGGTCCGAAGAAGATCAACCGGCACCCGGTAGACCTGAAGAAACAGGATTTCGTGAGCCTGCACATTGACCTGGGCCAGCGTGGTTTGGGTGGTGATGACAGCTGGGGACGTCTGCCGCATGACCCTTACCGGTTAACGGAGAAAAAGTACTCGTACAGCTACGTCATCCGGCCCATCACCAAAGAAACTTCTAAACTGTCTAAGAAATGAGAAGGTTGATAGGGTGCCTTTTCCTTTTCCTGATGCTGGCGGGGAGTTTCTCTCTGCCAGCACAGAAAAAGCAGGAAACCCCTGCCGCTATCAAACCAGGAGAAATCTGGCCCGATACGGACGGCAAACACATCAATGCCCACGGGGGCGGCATCCTGTTCCACAAAGGCACCTATTACTGGTTCGGGGAGCATAAGACCGCCGGGCGAGGGGGAAATAGTACGCTGTTTGGGGTAGGCTCCTACTCTTCTAAAGACCTCACCTCCTGGAAAAACGAAGGCATCGTGCTCAAAGTAGAGCAGCAGGACACCACTTCTGAGATCATCAAAGGCTGCGTCATTGAACGGCCCAAAGTGGTGTATAACGCCAAGACCAAGAAGTTTGTCATGTGGTTTCACCTGGAACTGAAAGGCAAAGGTTACGAAGCCGCCAGAACCGGCGTGGCCACCAGTGACAGTCCCACCGGGCCGTTCACGTACCTGAAATCCTATCGGCCTAATGCCGGGGTGTGGCCAATCAACGTGCCTGTCAGCCTGAAAGAGAAACAAGTAGACGAAACCAACCTGAAATGGTGGACGCCGGAATGGACCAAAGAAGTGCAGGACGGCCTTTTCATCCGGCGCGATTTTGCCCAAGGGCAGATGGCCCGCGACATGACCGTGTTTGTGGACGATGACGGCAAAGCCTACCACATCCATTCCTCGGAAGAAAACCTCACCTTGCACATCTCCGAGCTGTCAGACGATTACCTTTCCTTTACCGGGAAGTGGAGCGTGCTGGCGCCCGCCGGGCATAACGAGGCCCCGGCCATCTGCAAGCGCAACGGCAAGTACTACATGATCACCTCGGGCTGCACCGGCTGGGACCCCAACGCGGCCCGGTCCTTTGTGGCAGAGTCTATTATGGGGCCATGGAAAGCCTTGGGAAATCCATGCGTGGGCGAGGGAGCCAACCTTACTTTTGAATCACAGAGTACCTACCTTCTGCCGGTTCAGGGCAAGAAAGACGCTTTCATCTTCATGGCCGATCGCTGGCACCCCAAGAACCCCATTGACGGACGCTACGTCTGGCTGCCGCTCCAGTTTGAAGACGATAAGCCGGTGTTGAAGTGGCAGGACTCCTGGGATTTGAGCGTGTTTGATCAAAAGGCAAAGGAAAAGAAAGCATCCACCAGAAAAGATAAAGCGGCCCTGAGATAAAGTAGCTGCTCCTTTAGGCAGTCTCAGGAGCAGGTTTTGTTCATCATCGACACATGGTTTATCCCCTACATACACGCAGAAAAGCTACGTACGGCCTCCTCGCCCTCGCTTTCTCGCTGAGTTCCCTTTCCTGTAGCACCTCCAGATCTGGAGGTGCTATTACGGCTTCTAACCCTACCATCACCCACGTAGCCGATGGCTGGGCGAACAACTCGGTGAACGTGGTGGCTTTCCGGAAGAATTCGCTGGTCACTTTTGAAGATACCCAATACACCGCTTGGTATGCCGCCGACCGCTCGGTGATGCTAGCCAAACGCAAAAGCGGGGCAACTGCCTGGGAAATCCAGAAAACCAACTTCAAAGGCAATGCATCTGATGCCCATAACACCATCAGCATCATGGTAGACGGCAAGGGCTTCCTGCACCTTTCCTGGGATCACCACAACAATGCCCTGAACTACGCCCGCAGCGTGAGCCCCGGCTCCCTGCAGATGATGGAGAAAATGCCCATGACGGGCCAACGCGAAAAGGTGGTTTCTTACCCCGAGTTCTACCGGCTGCCCAACGGCAACCTCATGTTCTTCTACCGCGGCGGCGGCTCGGGTCAGGGCAATCTGGTCATCAACAGCTATGACACCGGTATCCAGCAATGGACGCAGCTGCACAGCAACCTCATCAACGGCGAAGGAAAGCGCAATGCCTACTGGCAGGCCTATCTTGATAAGAAAGGCACCCTCCACGTGTCCTGGGTGTGGCGCGAGAGCCCCGATGTAGCCAGTAACCATGACCTGGCCTACGCCCGCTCTCTGGACGGCGGCAAAACCTGGGAGAAGTCAACCGGTGAAAAGTACACCTTGCCTATCACCGAAGCCACCGCCGAGAAAGCCCTGGCCATTCCGCAGAACAGCGAACTCATCAACCAGACCTCCATGGCCGCAGATGACGAGGGAAATCCCTTTATTGCCACGTACTGGCGCGAGGCCGGGTCTACCATTCCGCAGTACCATTTGGTGTACCATGACGGCAAATCTTGGCAGAAACTGGAGCTGGATTTTCGGAAAACGCCCTTCAGTTTGAGTGGGGTGGGCACCAAACGCATTCCCATCGCCCGGCCGCAGATCGTGGTGAAAAACGCCGGCGGGAAAGCATCGGTGCTGTTGATTTTCAGGGACGAGGAGCGGGGCAGCAAGGCATCGGCACTGGTCATCAACAAAATGTCAGATCCTACTTGGACCATCCTGGATTTAACGTCGGAATCCTTGGGTTCCTGGGAGCCCACCTATGACACCGAACTCTGGAAGAAAAAGCAGGTGCTGAACCTGTTTGTACAGAAAGTAGACCAGGTAGACGGGGAAGGCCAGGCCGAGATCGCGCCGCAACCCATCCAGGTGGTGGAATGGAAGCCGAAGTTTTAAAAGGTGTATAAAGCCTGTTTTCCGCAAAATATAGATAAACTGGGGCGGTATTCCCCGCATTGAAGTTAACATGATTCAGAAGAAAGCCTTTTTTACCCTCCTGTTGTTGCTTGGCGCATTCGGTGCATCAGTCGTAGCCAAACCCAAGCATCCTCTGCTGCCCGCCTCCAAAAAAGAAGTGGCAGACCAACTGCACAAAGCCAACGCTTACTGGCAGAGCGCCAACCCTATGCCCGGTTGGGCTTTCTGGGATGTGGCGGCTTACCACACCGGCAACATGGAGGCCTACAAAATCACCAAAAACGAAGCCTACCGCCGGTATTCAGAGGCTTGGGCCGAGAAAAACCAGTGGATGGGCGCCAAATCCACGAACAAAGCCGATTGGAAATACTCCTACGGTGAAAAAGACGACTACGTGCTCTTCGGGGACTGGCAGATCTGTTTCCAGACCTACATTGACCTGTACTGTCTGGACGGCGCCAAAGACGACCGCAAAATCGCCCGCGCCCGCGAGGTCATGGAATACCAGATGAGCACGCCCAAAAACGATTACTGGTGGTGGGCCGATGGCCTTTACATGGTGATGCCCGTCATGACCAAACTCTATAAGGTGACCGGCAATAAACAGTATTTGGAGAAACTGCACGAGTACCTGACCTATGCCAACTCCATCATGTATGACGCAGACGAAAAACTCTATTACCGCGATGCCAAATACGTCTACCCCAAGCACAAAAGCGCCAACGGCAAAAAGGATTTCTGGGCGCGCGGAGATGGTTGGGTGTTTGCCGGTTTAGCTAAGGTATTGCAGGATCTGCCTAAAAAAGACCCGCACCGCAAGGAGTACGAGCAGCGCTTCAAAGACATGGCCAGCGCCATCGCCCGCTCGCAGCAAGCCGAAGGCTACTGGACCAGAAGCATCCTGGATCCGGCCCACGCGCCAGGCCCTGAGACCAGCGGCACCGCCTTCTTTACCTACGGCTTTCTGTGGGGCATCAACAACGGCTTGCTGGACAAAAAAGAATACCTGCCCGTAGCCGCCAAAGGTTACCATTACCTGACCAACACCGCGCTGCAGCCTAACGGAAAAATCGGCTATGTGCAGCCCATCGGGGAGAGAGCCATTCCGGGGCAGGTGGTAGACGTGAACTCCACCACCGGTTTCGGGGTAGGGGCGTTTTTGCTGGCTGCCTCGGAGATGTACCGCCTGCTGGATTGACGGAATACAGTTCGGGGTTTTACCCCTGATTTCCTAAAAACAGCCCCAAAACGGCTTCTCGGGAAACACTAACTAGACCAAGTGCTTTCAAAATTTTAATAAACGTTTTTACTCCCATGCGGTACCGTGCCAGTGTTCTTCTGCTGATTGTCTCCCTGTTTTTCAGTACTCATTTGTGGGCGCAAACAGAGGCGGACCCTACCGTGAAGGCGGGAGCGGGCCAGAAAACTTTTCAGGTCATCAACCCTGACTATAAAACCAGTCCACACACAGGCATGACCCGCCAGCATTGGAAAGACGCGGCGCAGTACCTGCTGGAGGGAGCCTTCCAATACGTGAAGACCGTGGAGGACCCCATGGTGTTTCCCAAGCAGCCCGGCAAAAGCTATCCGCGCGATGGGGTCCACACGCCCACCGAGATGCTGGAAGGCCTCTGCCGCACCTTGTTTGTGGCCGTGCCCCTGCTCAAAGAAAACCCGAACCTGGAAATCAACGGCATCAAGGTCGCTGACTATTACCGGCGCCAGTTGGTGAAACTGACGGAACCCACCAGCCCCACCTATGTGAAGCCCCGCGCCAGTAACGGCGGTCCGAGCCAGATTCTGGTGGAGTTCGGCGGATTGGCGGTATCGCTTTTCTACGCGCCCGACGTGCTCTGGAAACCGCTGACCCCCCCGCAGAAGGAAATTCTCTCCAAAACCATGCTCAGCTACGGCGATGGCCCCACCATCGGGTCTAACTGGCGCTTCTTCAACATCTTCGTGATGAGTTTCTTCAAGGAGCAGGGCTACCCGGTAAACGAGAAACTGATGCTGGAGTACCTGGATAAGTCGCTGGAGCAGTACCGCGGCCAGGGTTGGTACAATGACAGCCCCGCCTACGATTACTATAGCATGTGGGCTTTCCAGATGTATGGACCGCTGTGGGCCGAGTTCTTCGGGAAGAAACACCACCCGGAGTATGCCGCCCGTTTTGTGGCCAATTTCAAAGAATTAGACGAAAACTACCCGTACCTGTTCAGCCGCGATGGCCAGATGATCATGTGGGGCCGCAGCATCGCCTACCGCTTTGCCGCCGTGGTACCGTTCCCGCTCATGGGCTTGACCCAGGAACCCGGGACCAATTATGGCTGGATGCGCCGAATCGCCTCGGGCACCATCCTCCAGTTCCTGCAGAACCCCGATTTCATGGCCCCTGATAACATTCCAACCTTAGGCTTCTACGGTGCCTATGAACCGGCCGTGCAAATCTACAGCGCCCGCGCCAGTGCCTTCTGGATGGGCAAGGCGTTTCTGGGCCTGATCGTGCCCGAGGGCAATCCGTTCTGGACCGCGGTAGAGAATGAAGGTGCTTGGGAAAAAGAGCTCAGCAAAGGCAACGTCTACAACAAATTTCAGGAAGGCTCCAAGATCCTCATCACCGATTATCCCAACATCGGGGCCGCCGAGGTACGGGCCTGGTGCCATGAAACGGTAGCTAAGGACTGGCAACTGTTCCGATCCACCGAGAACTACAACCGCCTTTCCTACAACAGCGCTTTCCCATGGCAAGCCGATGGCCCTAACGGCGAAGTGGCCATGAACTACGTCATCAAAAACCAGAAAAACGAGTGGGAAGCCCTGCGGCTCTTCACCTTCAAAAAGTTTGACAACGGCATTTATTACCGCGATGCAGTACTGGAAACCAATGACCAAATAAAACTGAGCCTAGCCGATGTCCCACTACCCAACGGTATCCTCCGGGTGGATTTGAACACCAGCACCCAGGCTTCACAACTTCGCCTGGGTCACTACGCCTTGCCCCAGTTGAAGACCGCTATCAGAAAAGAAAGCCGGAAAGTGAAAGGCCATCCGGTGCAGATCATCGACAACGGCGAGTACCAGTTGGCCCTGGTTTCCCTCAGCGGGTGGGACGGGCTGGAAGCTGTCAACGCGACTGGCCTGCACCCCGTGAGCAAAGAAAGCACCGTCCTTACCGTGACCGATCAATTCCAGCCAAGCCAAAAGTCGGAGGTGTACGCTACCCTGATGCTCTGGAAGAAATCTGGGGAGAAATGGACCGACGAGGAACTGGTGCCGGTGAAGAAAATTAGCCCAGCTGCCAATGGGAAATCGTTTACGGTCTCTTTTAGAAAAGGAGAGGCAAAAACGGTCCGTTTCGAGTAGGACGATGGGCAGCATTATACATTAGACAATTGGGCAAGGCCGTTTTGGGGCCAGAAATCCCAAAACACCTTCAAAACAGAACATATGCCTTTGCTTTCAGGCGAGGTGATAACAGGAGATAGAATATGAACAAATGGTACGGGCTTCTTTTATGCCTACTAATGCTGGGGCAGTTTGCTTGCAGCAGGCGGCAATTTGCCTACCAACCCGATGCTCAGCCTCCCACGGAACTGCCAGGTTATTCTCTGGTCTGGCACGATGAGTTCAACGCCAATGGGAAGCCTGATAGCGCTAGCTGGGGCTACGAACTCGGGTTTGTGCGCAACCGTGAACTGCAGTGGTACCAGCCGCAGAATGCCACCTGTTCCAAAGGAGTTCTGGTGATTGAAGGCAGGCGCGAGAACCTGGAAAACCCCAGGTTCGAGGCTACCCATAAAGACTGGAGACGTCACCGTGAGTTTGCTGAATATACCTCGGCCAGCCTCCATACCCTAAACAAGAAGTCCTTTCAGTACGGGGTTTTTGAAGTAAGGGCACGAATAGACACCGCGATGGGTATGTGGCCCGCCATCTGGACTTTGGGAGTTGCTAAGGAATGGCCCGCAGGCGGAGAAATAGACCTGATGGAATTCTACCGGGTGGGAAACCGTCCTACCATCCTAGCCAATGCGGCATGGTCAGATGATAAAATGAAAGCGGTCTGGGATGACGCCAGAATCCCGTTTTCGAATTTCCTGGAGAAGGATGCCCAGTGGCCCTGCAAGTTCCATGTCTGGAAAATGGACTGGACAACTGAATACATAAAGCTCTACTTAGACGGCGAACTGCTCAACGAGATTGACTTAACCAAAACCCTGAACCCCGATGGCTTCAATCCCTTTCACCAGCCGCATTACCTCCTGTTGAACCTGGCGATTGGCGGCAATGGGGGAAACCCTTCGGGGACACCATTCCCTAAAAGATATGAGGTGGATTACGTGCGGGTGTATCAGAAAAAATAGGGCGGCTCCGAGATTTGGAGGCTAGTGGAATAAGGTTTAAGCGTGTTTTAGAAAAAATCAGGATGAAGCATATTAAAAACATACGAGTGCATTGCAAGGCTATTCTGCTGGCTGTCACATTGCTGGTGGTGATTTCCTGTTCGCCCAGCACTATCAAAGAAACAGCAAAGCAGGGAGGCGGCTGGCAAACGCTCTTCAACGGCAAGGACCTGAAGGATTGGATCGTCAAAATTCATCATCATGAGGTAGGAGACAATTACGCGCAGACGTTTAGAGTGAAAGACGGCGCGTTGCAGGTGAATTATGATAACTACGGAACCTTCAATGAACGGTACGGTCATCTGTTTTACAAAGCCCCGTTCTCTTCTTTCCATTTGAAATGGGAGTACCGCTTCACCGACCAATGGTTGAAAGATGCGCCTTCCTACACCTATCGGAACAGCGGCATTATGTTCCATTCCCAGAGCCCAGAATCCATCTTAAAAGAGCAGGATTGGCCAATTTCCGTGGAGTTTCAGTTGCTGGCGGACGCCGGAGACGGCAAACCCCGCCCCACCGGAAACATGTGCTCCCCGGGTACTGATGTGGTGTACGAAGACAAAATAGATGACCGGCACTGCATCAACTCTTCCTCGGCTACCTATGCGTGGGATCAGTGGGTGAAAGCCGAACTGATTGTATTGGGAGATTCCTTGGTGACGCACCTCATCAACGGTGACACGGTGCTGCAGTATACCCGTCCGCAGATCGGGGGAGGAGTGGCCAACAACTATGACCCCACAGTAAAGCAGGATGGCAAGCGCCTGACACAGGGCTACATAGGCCTCCAGAGCGAAGGCCAGGGAATTGAATTCAAGGATATCAAGATCAAGCGATTAGACTAGGAAAGAACGCTGCAGGACGGGAGGTTCATGCCTTTTTTAGGGGTGTTTTTCCAAAAGATACATAAACCTGAATAGCAGATTATTTTATGCGCCATAAAGATTGAACCGATGTAACAGCCACCAATAAGTATCCCCCAGATATATTCAGATGCGGCAGGTACTTTTCCCTCGGGTAAAAGAGGAGGAAGATGCCGGCATCAAAAGCTTACCCTTTACCATTAACTTACCAGTAATAATGAATCAAACCAGGTCCAAACTTTACATACTGCTTCTCTTGCTTCTGCTCAGCCTCACCGGACAGGCCCAGCAGCTCAGCGGGAAGCCTGGCACCTTTACCGTCGGGAACAAGGAGTTCCTGCTCAACGGCAAGCCCTTCGTAATCCGGGCGGCCGAGCTGCACTACCCCCGTATTCCGCGCGAGTACTGGGAGCACCGCATCAAGCTCAGCAAGGCCATGGGCATGAACACCATCTGTATTTACCTCTTCTGGAACCTGCACGAGCAGCAGCCGGGCCAGTATGACTTCAAAGGCCAGAACGATGTGGCCGAGTTTGTGAAATTGGCCCAGAAAAACGGCATGTACTGCATTGTGCGGCCCGGGCCGTACGTATGCGCCGAGTGGGACATGGGCGGCCTGCCCTGGTGGCTCCTCAAGCAGAAGGACGCGCAAGTGCGCACCCTGCAGGACCCGTACTTCATGGACCACACCAAGCTGTTCCTGAAAGAGGCGGCCAAACAGCTGGCCCCCCTGCAGATCCAGAACGGCGGCAACATCCTGATGGTGCAGGTGGAGAACGAGTACGCCACTTTCGGCGACGAGCAGGCTTATATGGAGGCCACCCGTGACGCGGTGCGTGAGGCTGGCTTTGACAAAGTGCAGCTTTTCCGCTGCGACTGGCCTTCTAACTTCAACAAATACAAATTGGACGGCGTGGCCACTACGCTCAACTTCGGAGCGGGCACCAATGTGGAGGAGGCCTTCAAAACCTTCAAGGAACTGAATCCCACCGCGCCGTTGATGTGCAGCGAGTACTGGTCCGGTTGGTTTGACCATTGGGGCCGTCCGCACGAGACCCGCTCGGTGAGCAGCTTCATCGGCAGTTTGAAAGACATGATGGACCGCCGGATTTCCTTCAGCCTCTATATGGCCCATGGCGGCACCACCTTCGGGCAGTGGGGCGGGGCCAACGCGCCACCTTACTCGGCCATGGCCACTTCCTATGACTACAACGCGCCGGTAGGCGAGCAGGGCAACACCACCGAGAAGTTCTTCGCCGTGCGCGACCTGCTCAAGAACTACCTGCAGGAAGGCGAGACCCTGGGCGAGATCCCAGTCGCCAAACCCATCATCGAGATCCCCGCGTTCAATCTGACCAAGAGCGCAGCCCTGTTCGCCAACTTGCCGGCAGCCAGGAAGACCGAAACGATCCAGCCCATGGAGAACTTTGACCAGGGCTGGGGCCGCATTCTGTACCGCACCACCTTGCCGGCCTCGGCCTCGGGGCAGAAGCTGGTGATCACCGAAGTGCATGACTGGGCCAACGTGTTCGTGAACGGGAAGTCCATCGGCAAGCTGGACCGGCGCCGGGGCGAGAACACCGTGACGCTCCCCGCCTTCCAGGGAGACGCGCAACTGGACATCCTGATAGAGGCCACCGGCCGGGTGAACTACGGCAAGGCCATCATCGACCGAAAGGGCATCACCGAGAAAGTGGAGCTGAACGACGGCCGGAAGAACACCGAGCTCAAAAACTGGCTTGTCTACAACTTCCCCGTGGATTATAAATTTCAGAAGAAAGCGAAGTTCAAGAAGGGCACGGCAGATGGTCCGGCCTGGTACCGGGGCACGTTTGACCTGAAAGAAACCGGCGACTCGTTCCTGGACGTGAGCAAGTGGGGCAAAGGCATGGTGTGGGTGAACGGGCAGAATCTGGGCCGCTTCTGGAAAATCGGGCCGCAACAGACGCTGTTCGTACCGGGCGTGTGGCTCAAGAAAGGCCGCAATGAGGTGATAGTGTTGGACGTGGACCAACCCGAGGCGACCACCATCGCGGGACTGAAAGAACCCATCCTGGACCAGCTTCGGGCCGAAGAGTCTTTAACGCACCGCGCCAAAGGCCAAACGCTGAACCTGGAAGGGGAGAAGGCAGTGGCCACGGGCTCGTTCCCGGCGGGCAGCGCCTGGCAGCAGGTGACCTTCGACAAGGCGGTGCAGGGGCGTTACCTCTGCTTCGAGGCCCTGAACTCGCAGAAACCGGATGATCCTTATTCCTCTATCGCGGAGCTGGAGCTGGTAGATGAGAAAGGGAACCCCGTATCCCGCCTGAAATGGAAAGCCGTCTACGCCGATAGCGAGGAGGTGACCGGTGCTAACAACGCCGCCGACAAAGTGTACGACCAACAGGAGTCTACTTTCTGGCACACCCAGTACTCCGGCGACAAACCCAAGCACCCGCACCACCTGGTAATTGACTTGGGCGAAAATGTGACCGTGAAGGGCCTCCGCTACCTGCCCCGCTCCGACAAGAACACTGGCGGCATGGTGAAAGACTACCGCATTTACCTCAAAAGCAGTCCATTCAAAATGTAAGACATAGAGGAAAATATCCCGAAGGGAAGGCTATCTGTCTTCTCTTCGGGCATTCCTGTTTCAGGGCAGTTTCTATAAAAATAAGGCATTAACCGCTCTGTCAGGGCAAGAAGTTTCTTTCCTGGATGAAGCATTACTTAAGAACTCCACCACCACATGAACAAACAACTTTCCAGAAACCTGGCGAAAAACTGCGCGGCCTTTTGCCTGGCCATCGGGGTATTGGGCTCAGCCTGCTCTCCGCAGGTGGCAAAAAAATCCGGGTCTGACCAAACGGGGGCCGAAATGAAAGCGCCGCAGGAGAAGTACAGCGGGTATCTCTTTACCTACTTCACCGGCAATGACAAAAGCGAAGAGGCCATCCGGTTTGCAGTGAGCCCAGACGGCTATCATTACCGGGCGCTTAATGGCAACAAGCCCATCATCTCTTCAGCCCAGATCAGCTCCACCGGTGGCGTGCGCGATCCGCATATTCTGCGAAGGGCCGACGGCAAAACCTTTTACATGGTGGTGACTGACATGGTATCGGCGAACGGCTGGAGCTCTAACCGGGCCATGGTCTTGCTCAAATCCACGGACCTCATCAACTGGACCTCCAGTGTGGTGAACATCCAGAAGAGATTTGCCGGGAACGAGAAACTGCTGCGCGTGTGGGCCCCGCAGACCATCTATGACCCCGAGGCCAAAAAGTACATGGTCTACTTCTCCATGAAGCACGGCGATGACCCCGATAAGATCTACTACGCCTACGCCAATCAGGATTTCACCGACTTGGAGAGTGAGCCCAAGCAACTGTTTTTCAGCCCCACCAACGGCGCGGCCATTGACGGTGACATCGTGCTGAAAGACGGCAAATACCACCTGTTCTTCAAGACCGAAGGCGAGGGATCGGGCATCAAGATCGCGGTGTCTGATAAACTGACCGGCGGCTACGTCTTGCAGGACAAGTATGTACAGCAGACCAAAGACCCCGTGGAAGGCGCGGGCGTGTTCAAACTCATCAATGAACCCGGCTACATCCTGATGTACGATGTGTACACCAAAGGCCGCTACCAGTTCACCAAAACCACCGATCTGCAGAACTTTACCGTAGTGGACACGGAGGTGTCCATGAACTTTCATCCGCGCCACGGCACCGTCATTCCCATCACCTCCAGAGAATACGAGGCGTTGGTTTCTAAATGGCTGACGGCAGAAGAAGTGCTGCTTACCGCCAAAGCGCCCGAGCTGAAACGGTTCAACGTGGCCCTAGACTCTGTTAAAAGAACCCTGCATCTTCCGGTAAAACCCGGTACAAACCTGGCTTCCTTCAAACCGCAGTTCGAGTCCTTCCCGGGCGTGACCGTTTCCCCTTCTGCGGCCGATTTTTCAAAAGGAGCCGTAAACTACACCGTGGAGATCAAAGGGCAACAACCCCAGACTTTTGCCGCTACTGCCCGCGAAGACCATAACCCGGTGCTGGATGGCTACTTCGCAGACCCAGACATCATTTACGCAGAAAAGACCGGCAAATACTACATTTATCCTACCAGCGACGGGTTCAACGGCTGGTCGGGGACCTATTTCAAGACCTTTTCTTCCCCGGACCTGGTGAACTGGAAAGACGAAGGCGTGATCCTGGATTTGCCCAAAGACGTGAGTTGGGGAAAAAGAAACGCCTGGGCTCCGGCCATCATCGAGAAGAAAGTAAACGGCCAGTATAAGTACTTCTATTACTTCACGGCGGCCCAGAAGGTAGGCGTAGCCGTATCGGATAGCCCAACCGGTCCTTTCGTGGATTCCGGGAAACCGCTGGTAGACCAGTTGCCGCCAGGCGTGAAAGGCGGTCAACAGATTGACCCTGATGTGTTCACCGATCCTAAAACCGGCAAGAGTTATCTGTACTGGGGGAACGGCTACATGGCCGGCGCCGAGCTGAACGCCGATATGGTATCTATCAAACCCGAGACCATCAAAGTCCTTACCCCGGATAACACCTTTAGAGAAGGAACCCACGTGCTCTTCCGCAAAGGCATCTACTACTTCCTGTGGTCAGAGGATGACACGCGCAGCGAGAATTATCGGGTACGCTACGGCACTTCCACCTCGCCGTTGGGCAAGATCAAGGTTCCCGCTAATAACCTGGTCATCGCCAAAGACCCCGCGTCCGGGATCTACGGTACCGGGCATAATTCCGTGATTCAGGTGCCCGGCAAAGACGAGTGGTACATTGTCTACCATCGGTTCAACTACCCCAAAGGCATTACCATGGGCGATGCCGCCGGCTTCAACCGGGAGGTGGCCATTGACAAGATGGAGTTTAATGCAGACGGTACCATCAAGCAGGTGAAGCCTACGCATGAAGGTCTCAAACCACTGCGGTAAGCTTAAGCATGATGCCAGAGGAATCTTGCCTGATTAGCTGTATCTTTTTGACCAGTAGATTCCTCTGGTTTTCCTCAATAATTACCTGTTGATCATTATGAAGAAATTTTTAGCGCTGTCGGGGCTTTACGCGGGGGCGGTTATGTTTCAGACCGCCCTGGCCGGCCCCGGGAAAACGGTGAACGAACCAGACTCGGTGTACCTTTTCTCTTACGGCACCGAGAAAAACGGCGGCCGGAACGGGCTGCACTTTGCCTGGAGCCGCGACAAGGAGAAATGGTTCAGCATCGGGAGCGAGTACGGCTTCGTGCGGTCAGACTACGGCAGGTGGGGCGCCGAGAAGCGGATGCACACGCCCTATGTGTTCCGCGGTCCCAACGGGGTTTGGCAGGCCGTGTGGAGCCTGAACGATCGGGAACCGCTTTTCGCGCACAGCGCCTCCCCGGACCTGGTGTATTGGGGACGGCAGAGCTACCCGATGGTGAAAGGAAGTGCCCATGTGCTGCGGCCTGTGGTCCAGTATGAGGCTCAATCGGGGAACTACGCCATCACGTACGCAGACGCTTCGGGTAAGTATTACCGGGTCACCACCAAAGACTTCAATGCCTTTTCGCCGGCTACGGAAGTACCGGCGGCCCAGTACCGGGACAACAGCCAAAAGGTGACCTTGCCGGAGGGCAACGCAACCGGGCAGGTGCACCGGGTGGCCTGGACGGACGTGGACAGGCTGGTAAAAACCTATGAGCAGAAACAGTTCAAAAGCAGCCAGTACAGTGAGACCATGGCGCAGGATGCCCAGCGTTTTGCCGGGCTGAAACCAGTGGAGGCCAAAATCACTATAGAGGCGGCCAAGGCAAAACCCATCAGCGATCTGTTGGTAGGCGTCTTCTTTGAGGACCTGAACTACGCAGCCGACGGTGGACTGTATGCCGAGCTGGTGCAGAACCGCGGGTTTGAGTACTCGCCTAGCGACAAGGAAGGTCACGATAAAAGCTGGACCAACACCCACTCCTGGAGCCTGAAAGGCGAGAACACTTCGTTCACCGTGGAGACCGCCGCCCCAGTGCACCCCAACAATCCGCATTACGCGGTGCTGGAGGCCAAAACGCCGGGGGCCTCATTGGTAAACGCCGGGTTTGATGGCATCTCCGTCCAGAAAGGGCAACGTTATAACCTCTCCCTGTTTACAAGGCATTTACAAGGAAAGAGCTCCAAACTAGAAGTGCGCCTGATCAGTGAAAAAGAGGGTGTTTTGGCAAAAACTACCCTAAACGCTCCTGCGGGCAATTGGAAGAAACTCACCGCAGTGCTGACGCCCAACAAGACCGCCGCCGATGCGCGCCTGGAACTGCAACCACTCACCGAAGGGAAGCTAGCCCTGGATATGGTCTCTTTGTTTCCCCAGCAGACCTTCAAAGGCCGGAAAAACGGCCTGCGCGCTGATCTGGCGAAGACCATCGCTGATCTGAAGCCGCGTTTTGTTCGGTTCCCCGGAGGCTGTGTGGCCCACGGAGACGGCCTGGAGAACATCTACCACTGGAAGAATACCATCGGGCCGGTGGAGGCCCGCAAGCCGCAGCGTAACCTGTGGGGCTACCATCAGTCCGTGGGTTTGGGCTACTTTGAGTACTTCCAGTTCTGCGAGGACATCGGGGCCCAGCCGGTGCCGGTGGTCGCGGCGGGCGTGCCTTGCCAGAACTCCGGCAGCAGTCCCCAAGGCGGTGGGCAACAGGGCGGCATCCCGATGAGCGAAATGGACGAGTACGTGCAGGATGTCCTGGACCTGGTGGAGTACGCCAACGGCGACGTGACCACCAAGTGGGGCAAGAAACGGGCCGAGGCGGGCCACCCCAAACCGTTCAACCTGAAATACATTGGCGTAGGCAACGAGGACCTCATCACCGATGTATTTGAGGAGCGCTTCGCGATGATCTACAAGGCGCTGAAGGAAAAGCACCCCGAGATCACGGTCATCGGCACGGTGGGGCCTTTCTCTGAGGGCACCGACTACGTGGAGGGCTGGGACATCGCCGATAAGATGGGCCTGGCCATGGTGGATGAGCACTATTACCAACCGCCGGGCTGGTTCATCCACAACCAGGACTACTATGACCGTTATGACCGGAACAAGTCAAAAGTCTATCTGGGCGAGTACGCGGCCCATTTGCCCGGCCGCCCTAACAACCTGGAAACCGCCCTTTCTGAGGCCCTGTACCTGACCTCGGTGGAGCGCAACGGCGATGTTGTGCACATGACTTCCTACGCGCCGCTGCTGGCCAAAGAAGGCCACACCCAATGGAACCCCGACCTGATCTACTTCAACAACACCGAGGTAAAGCCCACCGTGGGATACGAGGTGCAGAAACTCTTCGGCCAGAACGCCGGCAGCGAGTACCTGCCCAGCACCGTGAGCCTGTCCAACACCCAGGAGGCGGTGAACAAGCGGGTGGCCGTCTCGGTGGTGCGTGACCCTAAGAGCAAGGATGTGATCCTGAAAATGGTGAACCTGCTGCCAGTGGCCGTCACCTCCTCGGTGGACCTGAAGGAATTAGGTTCCTTCGGCGACAAGGCCACCAGAACCGTGCTGCAGGGAAACCCCACTGACAAGCTCCTGAAGCCAGCGGAAACCACTATGGCGTTAGCCGATCTTTCAAACACGGAGTTGCCGGCTTACTCCTGCACCATTATCCGCCTGAAGTTTTCCAGAAAGTAATCTGAAGTAAATTCATTGCCCTCTGTTTTGGGGCTTAATTTCTAAAAACAGGCTTAAAACAGAAGAGCTTATCTTGCTCGGTACACGTGATCAAGGTCAAAGTTTCTTAATGTAGCTGGTTTCCTGTTTTGGGGCTGTTTTACAAAAAATGGCCCCAAAACAGGAAACTTCACCAATACCAACATCAAACCTTTCTGCTCAATTTATCCCTTGTTCTATGAAACTATTCGTGGCGTTTCTTTTCTGCCTTTGCATGAGTACTGCTGCTGCCTTCGGGCAACTCAGTAACGTAATGGAGGTGGTAAGTCCAGATAACAAAATAACCGTCAGCTTTTGGCTCCAGAACCGGCAGCCTTTTTACCGGGTACAGCACGGGCAAACCGTGGCGCTGCAGGATTCAAAGTTAGGCGTGGTGCGGGAAGACGTTGATTTGTCCCAGAACCTGACTTTGCTGGACTTTTCTAAACTTGAGAAAGTCAAAGACTCTTATGAAATCCTGACCTCGAAAAGAAAGAAAAACACCTATCTGGCCAACCGGAAAACGGCCCATCTGCAGGGAGCCAACGGCGAGAAAATGGACATTATCTTTCAGGTGTCCAATGACGGGGTGGCGTTCCGGTATTACTTTCCGGGTACCTCCAAAGACGTGAAAATGATAAAAGAAGAGGTCACTTCTTTCCGTCTCAAACAAGACGCGAAAGCCTGGATGCAGCCCATGTCTGATGCCAAGACGGGCTGGTCGCAAACCAATCCGTCTTACGAGGAACATTACCTGAAAGGCGTGCCGGTGGGTACTCCTTCGCCTCTCAAAGCGGGTTGGGTTTACCCGGCCTTGTTCCAGACCGGCGATACCTGGGTGCTGCTCTCGGAGACTGGCATGGACGGAAGCTACTGCGGTACCCGGTTGCGCCAGAATGCCCCCAAAGGGGAGTACCAGGTGGGTTTTCCGCAGGAACAGGAAAAATATCCGGGCAATGTCCTGAATCCGCAGTCTACGTTGCCCTGGTTATCGCCTTGGCGACTGGTGACCGTGGGCTCGCTCAAAACCATCGCGGAGTCTACTATGGGGACCGATCTGGCCCCGGCCGCGGTGAAAATGGATATGTCCTTTATCAAACCTGGTCAGGCATCCTGGAGCTGGGGCTTGCTGAAAGACGATTCCATTGTGTATGACGTGCAGAAGCGGTTTATTGATTATTCTGCCAAAATGAAATGGGAGTACTGTCTGATAGATGTGAACTGGGACACCAAAATCGGGTATGACCGGATTAAGGAACTGGCAGATTACGCCAAAACCAAAAATGTGGGGCTTATCCTCTGGTACAATTCCTCCGGCACCTGGAACACTACGCCCTATACACCCAAAGGCGCACTGGTAACCCCGGAGGCCAGACGCAAAGAGTTCGCCCGCCTGCAGCAGATGGGCATCAAAGGCGTGAAAATAGATTTCTTCGGGGGCGATGGCCAAAGCGTGATGCAGTATTACCTGGACATTCTGAAAGACGCCGCCGACTACCAGTTGTTGGTGAATTTCCATGGCTGCACCTTGCCCCGCGGCTGGCAGCGTACCTACCCCAACCTCATGACCATGGAATCCATCAAAGGATTTGAGTTTGTGACCTTTGAGCAACCCAACGCAGATGAACAGGCGGCCCATGCCACCATGCTTCCTTTCACGCGCAACGTCTTTGATCCCATGGATTTTACGCCGCTTAACTTGTCAGAGATTCCGGGCAAGGTGCAACGGAAAACGACCAAAGGGTTTGAGACTGCCTTGTCGGTTCTATTTACGTCCGGCATTCAGCACTACGTGGAGACACCCACCGGCATGGCGCAGGTACCTACTTTTGTGCAGGATTTCTTGAAAGAAGTGCCTGCGGTTTGGGAAGACTCCAAATTTATTGAAGGGTACCCCGGAAAATCAGTAGTCATGGCCAGAAAAGGAAACAACCGCTGGTACGTGGCTGGCATCAATGGCGAGCTACAAGAGAAGACCCTTACTCTGGATCTTTCATTTCTGGCTAAGAAAACGGCTAACCTTATTACCGACACGGCAGATAAAACCTCTCTGCAACAGAAATCAGTTAAACTCCCTGCCGATGGGAAATATTCTGTCACCCTTAAACCCAACGGTGGTTTTGTAATGGAGTTTTAACGGTTTACCTCCTGTTTTTAGGCCGTTTTCTGAAGAACGGCCTTAAAACAGGAGGTACCAAAATCCTCTCCTTATCCCTGACTTGGTCGAAGCTTGTTGTTTGATTCTGGTTTGATTGGCTCCATTAGAACAGTACTTTGTTAGCCGCTGCCAGATATTGGTCTGAGCCGATAAATTGATGGCAAGTTAAATTTCTTGTCAAAATTAGAAGCTCCATTTTACACCCAAAATGGTAAGAAAGCATTTGTTCAACTCCCTTTTTGGTTCTGGCAGGTTCCTGGATACTCTGGCTTGATAATAATGAGTAAAGAATTATCAGAATTAACTTCAAAGAGAAAAGCCAGGCTTCCAAATAGGAGGCCTGGCTTTTCTCTTTGAAGAAACTATCAGGAAATTAGTACTTTCTTTTTAGTTATTATATCCTGGATTCTGCGTCAGGACGGCGTCTTTGTTCAGGTCGATTTCATTTTTGGGAATAGGCAGCAGGAGGTGGGTTTGGGACAGACCTACAATTGGGTTGATGGGAGCTGTTGCATTTAAGCGCAGGGCTCTGTCTACCAAGGTGCCTGTTCGCATAAGGGTTAAACGGCGGTTTTCCTCGCCAATCAGTTCCCTTACCCGCTCATCCAGAATAAAGTCCATGGTAATATCTGCCGCAGTGACCAATGGGGCATGGGCCCGTTCGCGTAAGACATTGATGGATGCTGCTGCCTCGCCCATCTTGCCTTGTTTAAACTGGGCTTCGGCGCGGAGCAGGTAGGTTTCGCCCAGGCGCATTAAGATAAAGTCTTTCCACATCCCGAACCCGAACACATCCTGGGGATCAAACTGCCCCCACTTGGTGATGTAAGGATTGATGATGAATAGGGTGTCTGGGCCTGTGTATGGTACCTTCTTTTTGTAATCTACATACGTAGGGTCGTTGTAAAAGAATTCCCGGCGGATGTTGTGTTTTGAGTTCCGCATGTCATTGGCGTCATACAAGCCGTACAGAACCCAGTTGTTAAGGCGCATCCGGCCAATCCCGCGTCCGCCAAGAGAATCGGCGGCTAGCATTCCCCTTCTGCTGTGGTAAGAGGCTTGCCAGTTCCTACGCTGCTGTGGGTTGTTGGTCATCCCACCCGGTACGTTTCTTGGATTCTCTGCTTCCATCACCCAAATACCCTCTGTGTTACCCTGGCTTCTGCGTTGGTTGCCATAGATGAACATGTCAGAGAAAGGGTCCCCTGGTTGGTTGGCTTTTACCCCGTAGCGGGCTTTGATCAGGCTGAACTTTCCACTGTTAATCACATTGTCGGCCTGAACCTCGGCTTCAGCTGGTTTGCCCATGCGCAAATAGGCCTCGGCCAGCAGTTGATGCGCCATGTATTTATTAGCTCTGGCCTGTGCTTTGGCAGCACCTATCTCAGGCAGGTTTTGGGCGGCATACAGCAGGTCGGCTTCAATCAGGGCATTTACTTCTTGCAGAGGAGCGCGCACGAAATCTGTTTTAGGGGCGGTAAGCGGTTCGGTTACCAAAGGAACAGCCCCAAAAGCATTGGCCAGGAAGTTATAGGCGAAGCCTCTGAAGAAGCGGGCTTCGGCATCTATTTTAGCTTTCTGCTCCTCTGTGAGGCCCGTTAAGGCAGGATCTTCGACATTCTTGATGATCACATTGGTATTGTTCACCATGATATACGCCCATCTCCAGGCATCACGGGCAGCCCCATCTAGGGGAGTGAGGGTAGCATAATTGGTATAAGGAACCTCAATGCCCTGGGCTTGGGTAGCCCAGGTAATATCAGTGCCCACCTGCCAAACAGATATCCAGCCCTGGGCATCACTCATGGTGTACAGGTTGCTTTGGTGGTTGTAAAGGCCAATCAAAGAAGCTTCAAAACCAGCTGGGTCATTCAAGGTAGAGGGAGAGTAGGAACCTAAAACTTCTTCCTCCAGGAAGCTCTTGTCACAGGCGGTAAACGTCTGTAAACTGATACAGGCACCAACTAAAAACTTTATATATCTTTTCATTTTTTCTGTATTGAGGGTTTTGCTAAAGGGTCACGTTAAGGCCAAAGGAAATGGATCTCACTAACGGGTAATTGTTGGCCCAGTCACCAGATCCTCTGGAAGAATGGTTGTTCTCAGGATCCCATCCTATCCAATCGGTGAAGGTGTACAGGTTTCTTCCGGCCACGTAGAGCGTTAAATTGCTCAGGCTATATTTCTCCAGGAAAGAACCCGGTACTGTATAGCTGAGCCTTACATCTTTGATGCGTACATAGCTGTTGTCTTTAGGAAAGCTGTAGCCTCTTGGGTTTCTGTAGCTTAGAGAAGGCCACTCATTGCTGCGGTTTTCTGGGGTCCAGTAGCCAAATTCTGCAGGCAGGTTTCTCTTGCCGGCCTCATCACCGTAATAAACGTCTGGGTTGCCTTTTAGTGAGCCCTGGGAGGTTTGTACGAAAACGCTCAAGTGGAAATTGTTGTAGTGGAACGTGTTGGTAAGGCCACCATACCATTTAGGCAGGGTTGACCCCAGGTACACTCTATCATCGGCGTTGATGATCCCGTCCTGGTTTATGTCTTCAAACTTCAGATCGCCGGGTTTTGCGGTTGGGTCAGAGCCGGTGTTGTCTTCTCCCTGCTGCCAAATGCCAGTCAGTCTGTAGTCATAGATGGCACCCAGAGGCTTTCCAATGAACCACCGGTTCACCACGTCGTCTTTTCCGTCACCGTAGATATCAACCAGCTTGTTTTTGTTGGAGGTGATGTTAAAGTTGGTTTCCCATCTGAATTTGCCTGCTTCTACGTTCACGGTGTTCAGGGTGAATTCAATGCCTCGGTTTTCAAGCACGCCCAGGTTGTCCCATACCGAGGTGTACCCTGAGATAACCGGGATGTTTCTTCTCAGCAGGATGTCTTCTGACTTGGTTTGGTATACCTCAAGGGTTCCATGGATTCTGTTGCGAAGGAAGCCAAAATCAATCCCAACGTTGGAGGAAGTAGTGGTTTCCCAGTTTAGGTTGGCATTTCCTAAAGTACCCGCTAAAACGCCTACCGCACTTGCGCCATTAAAAGGAATCCGGACGCTGTTAGCAATAGTAGAAGTTTGGTTTACGCCTATTGCCTGGTTTCCGGATTTACCATAGGAGAACCGCAACTTGAGTTGGTTCACGAATTCTAAATCCTGGAAGAACCTTTCATTGGCTATGTTCCAGCCAAGGGCCAGGGAAGGGAACAGGCCGTATTTATTTGTGTTTGCTCCAAACGCTGAGTAACCGTCTCTTCTTGCAGTAACCGTTAACAGGTAGCGGCTGTCATAGGAATAATTGACCCTGCCCATCTGCGAGAGGAGAGAGGATCTGTTTCCGTCTGAGGAGGATGTTCTGTTTAACCCAGATTCCAAGGAATTAAAGGAAAGCTGGTCATTGATGAAGGTATTGGAAGAGGCACCTGACCAGACATATTCTGTTTCCTGGGCACTGTACAAACCAGTTAAGTCAATGTGGTGTTTGCCCCAGTCTTTATTGTAAGACAGGATGTTCTCCAACACCCAGTTTTGGCTTTCACTGTTATTGGCATAGGCAGAACCCACCAAATCATTGGCAAGCCGACCGGTATAGCCGCTTTGCCGGCCTATCTGGTAAACGGCAGAAGCATTCAGTCTGTACTTAAGTCCTTTGATAAACCCAGGTGTTACCTCCGCATACGCACTTCCGTTCAGGTTTTTGTTTCGGTCTATTCTGTCTGTCGTCAAGCCCAACATGGGATTGGCGAAAAGCAGCTCCGGGAACATTGGGTAAATCTCATAATTCCCCAAAGCATCAGTTGGTACTGAATAGGGGCTCATGGCGGTGGCATTTAAAAGGTTGGCCCGTCCGCCGTCAGAGTTCTTGTCTGCGAAAAACAAAGAGGTGCCTACTTTCAGAAAACTGGTGACGGTGGCATCCAGGTTTGCCCGAATGCTAGCCCGGTTGAATTCATACCCTTTTACCACGCCGCTTTGGGTCAGGTACCCTCCACCCAGGAAGTATTGGATGGCTTCTGTTCCACCGGAAATACTAAGATTGTGTTCCTGAATCTTTCCGGTCTGAGAAGCTTCGTCTAACCAGTCGGTGGTGAGACCCGCATTATAGGCATCTACTTCTCTGTTGTTTGGAAGTACCTGCGTTTGCGTGAGGCCTACGGCAATCATGTAGTCTTTGTATTTCTGCACATACGCCTCTGGTGACATGGGCTTCAGCTCATGGGAAATGTTCTCCACACCGTAGTACCCACTATAACTTACCCGAGGTTTCCCGGTGGAACCTCGCTTCGTGGTAATCAGGATTACCCCATTGGCTCCCCTTGTACCGTAAATAGCCACCGAAGATGCATCCTTCAAAACCTCCATTGACTCCACATCATTAGGGTTGAGGTCATTTAAAGCCCCAAAGAAAGGAACCCCGTCTACCACTATAAAAGGACTGTTGCTTGCATTAATGGAATTCACCCCTCTCACCTGAATGGATCCAGAGCTACCCGGAACAGACGAGCCCTGAGAAATGCTCAAACCGGCTGTTGTACCCTGAATGGCCTGGGTGATGTCAGTTACGGGAAGGTTTGAAAGCCTGTCCTTGGGGATGGAAGCGACAGACCCGGTGATATCAGATCGCTTTTGGGTACCATATCCTACCACCACTACTTCATCCAATGCCTTAGAATCTGTTCCTAATTGCACATCAATAGTGGTCCTGTTGTTAATGGGAACCTCTTGGGGCAGAAAACCAAGGTAAGAGAATACCAGAGTTCCGTTTGCGCTAGGTACATTAATGCTGTAGGCCCCGTTCACATCGGTAGGGGCAGCATTCGTAGTTCCTTTCAAAAGTACAGTCACTCCTGGAAGGCCGGCACCACTATCGTCAGTCACCTTGCCTTTCACGGTGATACCCTGAGCCACCGCCATAGAGTGGGCTATAAAGTAGATAGGAATTAGGAGGAGATATTTCAACCCTCGGGGTAAAAAGTGTTGCATATTTTTCTTGGTAAAAGGGTTAATGATAGTGGAGGTAAAAGGATGGTAAGAGTTTGAGCTATTGAAATATTAGAGGCAACACTTTGTGGGTTTAGACAGATTTTATGAAATAATTATTTTATCGTTTTTAAAATATTGCTTTGATAATAGATCCTGGCCCGGCTAGAAAGACCAAGTGGGAGTGCATTTCATTTGAATCAGGTGCAGGAAGTTTGGCTAGAAATTCAGCTTAACCGCTGAAATAAAGATTCAATACAGACTTTGATCAAGGTGCTCTAAATCGATTACTAGATCATTGCTTTCATGTATCTGATGGCTAAGTGGGCCCTTGTAGTAGTGTCAGGAGTTGAAAGAAGGTGCTGGTGAGTTAGAATGAAGTGTACTTAGTTTTAGGAGGTAGCTGGTAGCTCCAGGACGGGTACTTTGCGGAGGGCTAAAGACAGTAAGCCTGACACTTACATCTTCTCTCTTCTGGAAGAGTGCCTAAGGCCGGAAAGGGAATTGGCGAGGGTAAGGAACATTACGAAGTACATTAATAAATACATCAAAAGAATCGCTTTGGGGGTGGCATTGAAAAGAATGTTTCTCCTTACTCAGCCCGGCATTCCTTCTCTACCGTCATGAAAAGGGCAGGGGCTCCGTTGGGATTGATCTCAGAAGCTTTGGGGCATAGCAACCTCAAAATAACAGAGAGCTACTTGGATAGCTTTGAGGACAATATTTTGAGGACAATATGAAGAGGAAATTTTCAAGCGCCCTTACTGCTTTTGGAAAAGCATCAGAATAGGTAGAATTTCAAGGAGGGCGAATGCATGCTAGCTATTGCTCCTGTAAAGTGTCATTTTATTTATGACTAGTTTTACATAAGAGCCATATGGTTCCATTGGCCAGAAACTAAAAGATTCCCCAGAAGGAAGAGGCTAGTAATGAAGGTGAGTCAATGGTGGGGTTTAGACCCATCCAAGTTGGCCTAAAGTATCCCTAGACGGGGAATACACCTCTCATCCTTGAAATACAAGCACCTACTCGGTTGCCCTTATATTCCTTTTGCCATGTTAATCAGGATTACTTCTAAATTTATGGGTAAAGCCTTAACCCATGTAATAAGGGACCAAAAGCGAAATCAAGGTGTGATTGTAGGATTACTTCCTTGTAAGCTGATCAGGGTTGTAACCACCATTTTCATACAAATATAGAGCAAATTAGATTTTAAGAGTTTATAAACCACCAATAAAGGAATACCAACAAGTAGGTATTCCTTTATTGGTGGTTTAAAGATATTTTTGATAAAAAATTGGAAAATTTTATTATTTAATATTGTATCAACTCTCATCCTTTAATCTATTCATATACTAATCAAGTCTCCCAATCACCCACTTTGGCCAATGGTGAACAACCGTTTGAGTCACTATTATCCCATTAGTCACTAGTCCCTTATGGAACCGGTTATTCAAACCATAAATTCATTTCATATAACCCATGATCATGAGAAAGCTTGTAACCATTCAGACAATGCTATTAGTGGCCCTCTATCAGCTTCTCTCTGCATCCGTATTTGCTCAAGCCCCTATCCCCGCTCCCCCGGACAGTATCGAGGTAAACCTAACAGGAGGGGCTGCAGGAGGTAATTTTGCGCTGCCCGCCAAAATAGTCGCCAAATCCTTCACCGGCCCTACCACTAGGTTCAATGGTTCCAATGGGAAACCGGAGCGGGGAAGCCCCCTCTATAGTAGCCAAGTAGAGCCCGGGGCGACCTTTTACGCCGTCAGCGGGGGGGCACAGGCCTTCCCTAGCCCCTTAAGGGCAAACAACCCTTTCCCAAACAGGCTTGGAGGGTCAAGCTTCATCGCCATAAAACAGGATGAGGAGGGTTTCAAAAAGATATGGGTAAACCTCTCAACCGGAGCCTGGAGGACAAACGCCACCTCCGGGACCACCTTTGACTGGGAGTACCAGTTCCGGTATTACCTGGACACAAAGACCGGCGAGGAGAAAGCCTCCTACGGAACGGTGGCCAACGCCAACGGGTACGCCGGACAGGAGGTCGAGTTCACCGTTGACATTTACTTCAAATCCGTTTTGGTCATCAACCCCAACCCTTCTTTGATAGATGAAAAAGGGATATTGAAGAATGACCTTGACGCCATTGCCGCGTTAAAACCCCCATTCAAAGTCAAGGGTGTCTCCACCGATGGAGTTACCAAGCTGCTTCTGGTTTTGGAAACCAATAAAAAAGAAGATGTAAGGTTTACCTTGCCTGACCTTGAGGATGGTTCCTTCGGGACACTCAACCAACCGGATCAAAGGAAAAAGGAATTGACCCTCCCCTCCGAAAGGGCAGTCGTCGATGGTAAGGAAAAATGGTTGGCCGTGGCGGTGTACACTGCACCTGATTCCTATGGGGAAGGCCACAAATTGAAGGGTGGAAGGAAAGTTCCGGTATTCATAACCAAACCGGCAAACGGCGAGAAGTACGAGCTGTCCCTGCGCCTATATACCCCACCGGTTATCTTGGTTCACGGTATGTGGTCTAACCCCAAGGCCTGGGAGGGTGACGAGGATAGGAGGTTTCGGAATTATTTGAATTTCAACGGATTCGAGATACCGGAGAACCAGGTGGCTGATTACTCCTTTAACAACTATTCCACCTTCGATCCCATGAACGCGGGTTTGCCGGTAAGGGCAGTTGAAGTTGCCACTCTACAGGCCCTTCGGAACTATGGTGAGCTTGATATTGCCTGCACCCAAGTGGACGTCGTGGCACACAGCCTCGGGGGTTTGATGACCAGGAGCTTTGCCCAGCAAACGTATTATACGAAAGCTTCTAACTACAGGAAGGGGTATGTCCATAAGCTCATAACATTGGGCACGCCCCACTTAGGCACCCCTTTAGGTCCGCTCCTGTACGAAGCTAAACCCAATATATTGTTATTGAATGTGCAACCTTCCCAAGGCAGCTTTTTTGAGGGTCTCACCTATAATGCCATTACCCAATGGGCTAAACAGCCCATTGGAACTTGCCACCGTGACTTTAACCCGGAGGAAAGTAATGCGTACGCAAACTTGGAAGAAACCAAAGTCAAGTCGCACGCCATCACAGGCACCTATGGAGTCAGTGGCCTCGATTTGGTTGGTGTGATAGGAGGCCTTCTGCAAATACTGACAGACCGTTTAGACTTAGTGATAGGAGACCCAATGTCAACTCACCAGAAGGTCTTCGGGAATAAGCCTAATGATGTTATCGTCCCTTTGGGGAGCCAAGAGGGGAAATTAGGTGCGGAAGCCGTGACCCCTTTCTCCAATACTATCCATTCTGGTCCATCTGTCCTTAGTGATACTGAAACCAGTTCTATCGCGATCCAAAAGCGGGTAAGGGACCTGTTGATTTCCAACGACCCTGACCTTTTTGCCCCTTCATTCCCCAAGCCAGGGATCAGGCCCAAGAAAAGCACGATGAACCCTGATAGCGAGGGAATACTTGCGGACGGGAAAAGGCTGAGGGGCGGCCAGGCCAACTCCAAAAGGACCGGAACCGGAAAGGAGCGGGTATCGATCGTTTCCCCAGGCAGAGGGGAGGCATTCGACCACAAGGCAGGAAACAAGATCACTTTGAAATATGCCCCAGTAGGTGGGTCCAAACCGCTAGCCACTCTCTTCCTGATCGAGGGAGTGGGGATGGTCAGCGTTCCGGCCACAGCTCCCTTTGAGGCAACGTTCGAAATAACCAAGGATATGCCCTTGGGAAAGGTTAACATAGCCTTACTCTCCCGGGACTCCTCTGGGTTGGCAATGGCTGACACCTCGCACATCTTCATCCAAGCCAGCTCCCCGATTACCCGGCTAAGCGTCACCCCAAAAGAGATCCTGCTCGATTCCCTGCTCAGGCAAGCTCCCCTGTCTTTATCGGGGAAGTACCTTGACGGGGCCGACTCGGTCACCGTTTACCTCAACCGGGCCGGGGCCACCTTCCGGGCATTGAAAGGCTCGGAAATCGTGAAGGTGGAAGGGGCCGGCTTGGTGACGGCGGTGAAGGCTGGGACGGATTTAGTAGAGGTCAAGTATGGTGACCAAACGCTGACCGTGCCGGTGACTGTCTCCCCGGATTTCGCCTTGTCAGTGCTGAAGGGAGATTCCATCACCTTTCCCCCTATTGGGGACAGGGAAGTATCGGATCCCTCGTTTGGCCTGACTGCCTCGGCTGCCTCCGACCTGCCGGTAATGTTCACCTTGGTTTCGGGACCTGCCACGCTACACGGCGACATACTTACCCTTACCGGCCTAGGCAAGGTGACGATAAAGGCTTTTAGCGAGGGGGATATATACCACAGGAAGGCGCAGGAGGCTACCCAAACGTTCTGCGTTTCCCCGACGGTTCCCACGGTAACCCCTGCCGTTTCCTACTGTGTCGGTGAAACAGCACAGCCGCTTTCGGCGACGGGCAGCAATCTAAAGTGGTATTCAGCCTCTACAGGTGGGGCTGCCCTCGCCCAGGCCCCAACCCCTGCTACTGTCTCCGCCGGGGTGACGGACTACTATGTATCGCAGACGGAGAACGGCTGCGAGAGCCTGAGGGCTAAGGTAACCGTCACTATAAAGGCGTTGCCGGCAGTCACGCTGATTCCCTTCGCAAATACTGTGTGTAGCACAAACGCCAATTTCGGCCTGTCGGAGGGAAGCCCCGCGGGAGGTACCTATTCCGGCCCCGGTGTGAGCAACGGTATCTTCAATGCAACCCTGGCGGGTGTGGGCTCCCACTCCATCACCTATACCTATTGGGTCAACGGGTGCATGGAAACTGCTTCGCAGGAGATCACGGTATCGACCTGCACGGGCATAGCAGAGAGCGAGCTTTCCAAGAGCCTCTCCCTTTACCCCAACCCCACGGGCGAGAGCCTTCACGTCACATTTACTATACCCAAAAAGACAGCTGTTGAGCTTACGCTGTTTGATTCAAAGGGCAAGGAAGTGCTAAGGGAAAGGTTTTCTAAAGTTTCCGGAGAATTCAATCAAAGGTTGGACTTAAAGGGCAAGGCGACGGGTATATATTTGCTTCGGCTTACGACTGACGAGGGGGGTATTGTCCGCCGTGTGGTTAAGCAATAAAAAGCTTCATTTGCCTCTCGATAAATTTGCACCTCCTGCCCAATGAGTGAATTGGGCAGGAGGTGCAATTCCGTTCTGACTTACTCTTGCTAAAGCTAAGCTCAAACTAAATGTCAGACCTAAAGCGTTCCTATCCAGTAAACACACCCCCACCCCTCAAATACAAGCCACACTTATCCACTCCCTTGATTTCGATTTTCGGGCTATTTGATCCTTGGTTAACATAGCATTCATTTATAAGCTACTAAAATTTACTTCGAATTTTCATAGCCTTCTGTAAAGTCTATTAAGCCCTAGCTTATTAAAAAGGATCTATTCTATGGAGATAGCTTGTCTTCTTTTTCCCCATCAACTAAGTTTGAGTGCGGAAGTTGTGCTTAAGGGAGATGGAAAACAGTAGTAGAGATTCCAGTCAATGATCCAGGAACTGGGGTACCATGCACTGTAGTTGTATTCAAGCTGAAAAGCCATGATTGCCCTATAGCGTACATCTCTTTTTTACCCTAAGCGTTCCCTATATTCCCTCGGGGTGACTCCCAACATTTTTTTTACATACCTAGTAAAAAACGACCGGCTTGAGAAGTTCATCTCGTCGGCAACCTCAGCAATGTTCAGGTTCTTGTTTTGCAGGAGAAGGATAATCCTTTCCCTTGCAAAACGATGCACCCATTCAGAGGCGGTAAACCCCGTGTTCTGTTTACAAACAAAATTCAAATGCTTGGCGGTGATGTGAAGGCGGTTAGCGTAAAACTGGACCTCTCGCTCTCTCATGCAATGCTCCTGCACCAATAGCATAAACCGCTCATAAATAGACCCACTTTCTAATGTTCGCTTGCGGTGTTCATATTCATTGGCGAACGTGTGCCACATCTCAAGAATAAACAGCTGCATTTGCAACTTCAAGGCTTCCTCGTAAAAATGGTGTTCTCGGTCTAAAAACCTTTTGTGCAGGAGGTTGAAATTTGAAATTACCCTTTGATTGTTGTTTTTGTCATTCAGGTGCAAAACAGGGTTTTCTTTGGAATGCAACACCACATCAATACTCCAACTCTGGTCTGGAATATTGTCGTTCAGAAAATCTCTTTCCACCAATAAAGTAGTCGCTTTGAAGTTTCTGGAAAACGCCAGGTTCCTCACCTTGCTGTCGGCAAACCAAAACACGAACTCGCCGGCACTGCATCTATATGGAATATCATTGAAGACAAAGCTAATACTTCCCCTGTGACAGAAGATGTGCGTTTGGTAACGCTGTAAATAGTCTTCAGGAAACTGCACGTGTCCTACTGCCTCAAGCAAAACAACTCTATCCTCCTTGCCTTCAATCATTTCAATCCTAATCTAGTCTGCTTTATTATGCGTGAAATTTGACACTATATACGCAAGATGTGTAACAAATGGAACACCGAGGCTTTCGATATTTGCAGTACCATAAATTGAAGGAAAATGGAGCCAAAACACTATGATATTTTTCAAAGGTTGCTAAACGGCGAAGCTATCCCATTTGATGATCCGGATTATTACAAGATCAGCAAAGCCTGTGATGAAACCCGGCTACTGCTCATACAAATGAACACGGAAGCAGACCCTGATAAGATAAGAAAGCTGCTAAGCAGCATAACCGGTTCTGAGGTAGATCCCAGCACAGCTGTTTTCCCTCCTTTTCAAATCAATTATGGAAAGAACACCCAGATCGGTAAAAACGTGTTCATCAACTTTGATTGTACTTTCCTAGACTTGGGGGGCATAACAATCGAAGACAATGTAATGATTGCCCCCAAGGTAAGCCTGTTGACCGAAGGGCATCCCATTCCTCCCGGCAGCAGGCGATCACTTGTTTCTAAACCAATTCACATCAAGGAAAATGCTTGGATTGGTGCAGGCGCAACCATTCTTCCAGGGGTAACCATCGGGGAGAACTCTGTGGTAGCGGCTGGTGCCGTGGTTTCCAGGGATGTGCCGGACAATTCTGTTGTAGGGGGAATCCCTGCCAGAATCATCAAGACAATTTAAAGTGCCAGAGCAATGCGAAAAATCATAATAGTTATGCTTGGGCTGTTTATCAGCGGGCAAGCATTCAGCCAGACCCCCATAAATCCAAACAAGTTAAAAGTGGATACTAAAGACCAGTATACCTTCCTATTAAGCGATAAGGTTACCCGAAAAGAAGTAACCTTTAAGAACCGTTATGGGGTCACCGTTACAGGTGATTTGTATACGCCTAAAGGTGCCGCCAATCAGAAACTGCCCGCTTTAATATTGAGTGGCCCATTTGGGGCGGTGAAGGAGCAATCTTCTGGGCTGTACGCAAACGAATTGGCGGCCAGAGGTTTTGTGACTCTGGCATTCGACCCTTCCTTCACCGGCGAAAGTGGCGGAGAGGTGCGGAACGTGGCCTCGCCTGATATTTTCACTGAAGACTTCAGCGCAGCCGTGGACTATATCGGCTTATTACCCTCCGTTGACCGCAACCGCATTGGTGCAGTGGGCATCTGTGGTTTGAGCGGAATGGCCCTTACAGCCGCTACCAGCGACAGCCGTATAAAAGCCGTTGCCACCGCCTCTATGTATGATATGTCCCGCAGCATGAGTCGCAGCCACAAAGACAGCTATACACCGGAACAACGAAAAAAGGTAATTGAGTACCTGAGCCAGCAGCGTTGGGCCGATGCAGAAACCGGGAAATCTGCCTTGGGCTTACACGAAGTCCCTTTTGACGAAAACGGCAACATTGTAAAAGGTACCCGGGTGCTTCCGGAATCGCTCCCTAAGAATCCAGATCCTGTTTTAGCTTCGTTTTTCGATTATTACCGCACAAAACGCGGTTTCCACCCCAGGTCCATTAACTCCACCACCGCTTGGACCGCTACCACCCCCATGTCCTTCTTCAGCTTCCCGATGGCCGCGAACATTGCGATGATTTCACCCCGCCCTATTATGCTGATTGCGGGGGAAAATGCCCACTCCCGTTACTATTCTGAAGATATCTATAAAATGGCACCGGGACCGAAGGAGTTGGTGATTGTACCGCAGGCAGACCACGTTGACCTGTACGACAGGCTAGATAAGATACCGTTCGACAAGCTGGAATCCTTTTTCAGGAAGAGCTTTCAGTCGGGAAGCGCTTTGCAGCCGAATTAACCAAACTGAACCAAAAATACAGCTGGTCACATTTGACCTAGCCAAATAACTGATAATACAAATCGAGTTTAAAGTCATGAATAATGTCGAAGGAAAAGTAATCGTCATCACAGGGGCAAGCAGTGGCCTAGGCCAGGAAACAGCCCGTCACCTTGCCGCAATGGGTGCAGCCGTGGCACTAGGGGCCCGGCGTGGTGAGCGCATTGAAGCACTAGCGGAGGAAATCAATGGGAATGGTGGCAGGGCCATCGCCATAACCACAGACGTCACCAAGCGTGAGCAGATACAAAACCTAGTGGATGCGGCCGTGGAGCAGTTTGGCCGGGTGGATGTGGTTCTCAATAACGCAGGCATCATGCCGCTCTCACCGCTGGAGCGCCTGAATGTGGATGAGTGGGACCAAATGATAGATGTCAACCTGAAAGGGGTACTCTACGGCATCGCTGCAGCGCTTCCCCACATGAAGGAGCAGAAGTCCGGCCATATCATCAATGTCTCTTCGGTGGCTGGCCACTTGGTTTTCCATGGCTCCGCGGTTTACTCAGCAACTAAGTTTGGCGTACGTGCCTTGTCTGAGGGGCTACGCCAAGAGGTGAAGCCTTACAACATCTGCACCACCATCATCTCCCCAGGCGCCGTGAAGACGGAGCTTCTCGAGCACATCAGCGAAGCAGATATCAAGGAGGCAAACCAAAGCTACGTAGGACAGGTTGGGGTTACCCCCGACGCCTTTGCCAGGCTGGTTGCCTTTGCCATCAGCCAACCAGCAGATGTTGACATCAACGAGATCCTTTTCCGGCCAACCGCCTAGGAACTGTAAGCCAGTAGCAGGCCTGTATCATAGGTAGGCCTGAGCCGATTAGAAGTCACTGAACTATTTAGCCAAGCCAATACCATAGCTGGCCACTGGAATCCAAACTCTCAAGATATGAACAGATTTAGAATTAGGACAGCAGCGCCTTTAGTAGCCTTCGCTTTGGCAGCACTTTTCACGGTTAGCTGCAATAATCAGGCTCCAAAGAATACAGAAAACGGTGAAACTCAAGCCATCTTCCCCAAAGGCGAGGCAGGATCGGCGGAGAACTTTACCGGCAAAGCATGGAATACAGGCCTGGTAGCCAATGATTCTGTATATAACACGCTTGTGGGCAACGTCTATTTCGAGCCCGGGGCCAGAAGCAATTGGCACACCCACCCGGCCGGTCAGATCCTGATCATCACCGACGGTGAGGGATTTCACCAGATAAAGGGCCAGCCACGGCAATCCTCAAAAAAGGCGATGTGGTAAAATGCCCGCCTAATGTGACCCATTGGCACGGGGCTAGTCCAAAAAAGGGCATGCAGCAGATGTACATCATCCCGAACACGGAGAAAGGCATTGTGCAGTGGTTTCACCCTGTCTCGGATGAAGAATACGGCAGTTCGAAATAGACTCCTTAAAAAGGATCAATCAGCCGTGCCGTGTATAGGGTGATCGGTAAAGCTTACGTGTTTCACGAAAAGATAAAAGCGATGGAAAAGAATAAATGCGTTCAGTCAGGTAATAAAAACCCGGATGCGTCAATACGGAGGAACTTCCTGAAGGCCGCAACCTTGCTGGGGATAGGCGCACTAGCCGCAGGACCCGTCAACAGTTTTGCCACTGCCTCACGGGAAATGGAGAAGAAAAAAGGCTTTGGTACCATCCTGACCAAGAAAAGACATTAGGCTCAAAGAAGAACCCGCTTGAAGTGTCGGCCATTCAGCTGGGCTGCATGGGTATGCACACCGGCCGTGGTATCCACCCCGACCATAAGAGCATGGTCAAATTAATCAGGGATGCTGCGGAACGGGGCTGCAACTTTTTCGATACCGCCGAGGTTTATGGGCCCTATGTGAACGAAGAATTAGTGGGAGAAGCACTTGCGCCCATCCGCAACAAAGTTGCCATCTCCACCAAGTTTGGGTTCGATATTGAGGGTAAAAGTGGCTTGAACAGTAGGCCGGAGCAAATCCGTAAGGTTGTGGACCAATCACTCAAGCGCCTCAAAACTGACCGTATTGACCTGCTCTATCAGCATCGGGTTGATCCCAACGTGCCCATTGAGGATGTGGCAGGTGCCGTAAAGGAACTTATAAAAGCCGGAAAGGTTCTGCACTTTGGCCTTAGTGAAGCAAAAGCGGAAACCATCAGAAAAGCCCACGCCGTCTGCCCTGTTACGGCAGTGCAAAGCGAGTATTCTTTTATGACCCGGCTGCCCGAAAATTTCATCTTTTCCACGTTGCAGGAACTGGAGATAGGGTTTGTCGCCTATAGTCCGCTATGCCGCGGTTTGTTGGGTGGAACATTAACCGAATATTCTGATTTAAAAACAAATGACATCCGGGGGGCATGGCCGCGCTTTCAACCGGAGGCATTAAGATCAAACATCCGGATTGTCGAGACGCTGAATGAGTTCAGCAAGACAAGGGGCATGACTTCCTCTCAAATATGCCTTAGCTGGATGCTTTCAAAATACCCTTTTATAGTTCCTTTGCCAGGCACCACCAAGCTCTCGCATTTGGAGGAAGATTTACGAGCTGCTGACTTCGTCTTAACCGCAGCCGAGATTAAGGAGATCGAAGGCAAAATAGAGAAAATAGGAGTTGTGGGTGATCGCTATGACGCGCTGCAGCAGTCGAGGGTGGAATATTAGTCAGTTAGATAGTCCCTTATCCGGGAAGAGTAATACACCCATCCATTCAGGTATATGAATAGGATTACCTAGCAGGCAGATGAATGGTAAGCTATACGCTACAGTTGGTGGCAATAATGTTGCATAACCATCAAATGGAGAAGTCTTTAAATCACAATTGCCATGAAATATTCCCTTGTTGTCATTTTCTCCCTTCTATTCCTTTCCGCAGGCTTTGCCTCCTGTGAGGAAGATCCCTCAGGGGGCTCCAAGCCTGAGGCAGGAAATACGAACGGGAATGACACCCCTAACCCAACAGGCAGCAAGATGAAGATAAGATTCGGTACCAATACTTTCACGGCCACCCTGTTTGATAATGCTTCCGCAACCGCCTTCAAAGCCTTGTTGCCGCTGACCATCAACATGCGCGACCTGAACAGCAACGAGAAGTACTATGATTTCTCTGCCGGCTTACCGACCAACGCGGTCAAACCGGGCACCATCAAGAGCGGCGACCTGATGCTGTACGGCTCCAGAACCCTGGTGCTTTTCTACAAAACTTTCCCCACCTCCTACAGCTACAGCAGGTTAGGGCACATCAATGACCCCGAGGGGCTTGCCGCTGCGTTGGGTTCAAGGGAAGTCACCGTCACGTTTGAATTGGAATAAAATCTCCCTTGAAGAAGAGAGAGGCGTAATTACCTGATAGTAAAATCCTGACACTTGAAACCTAGGTTTATGAATAGACCAACCTGCAAGCTGCTGGCCATGATGGTCACCTTGGTTGCCATATTATTTGTTTTCAGCACGAATTCCGCGGCCGCCTTATTGTTCCCTAAGGGTGAGGAAAAGCCCGCAGAAACTTTCACGGTAACACCTGTCCCGGCCGAGAATGGTTCTTATAAGATCACTCCCAAGCTTCCGGCAGACGGCAAAGTGCCGGCGGGCACGGTCTTGAGGGTCAAAGCCAAGCCGGCCTCCGGGTTCAGCATGGATGCAGTGTATTACACGGTAAAGGGAGGCATTTGGGGCACGACCTACTACGAAAGTTTTTCGGCTGAAATGAAGATCACGGTCACCAAGGACATGGTAGTCGGGGCAACCTTTATGCCGCGTTCGCTGGTGAAGGATGTGAAGGTAACTCAAGACGTAATCTATGCAAAGCCCAGGGTGAAGCCCCTGAAGTACGATGTCTATTCACCCAAAGGCGCCAAGAAGCTTCCCATCATTGTGATCTTACACGGGGGCGGCTGGTCTTCCAACAACGAGGACATCATGCGCGGACTGGCCCGCGAACTGGTGAAAGGCGGCAAGTATGTGGTGTTCAGCATCGATTACCGCTGGATAAACAACTTGGACGGGGAAGCCCAGCCCACCTACATGCAAAAACTGATAGAGGATGTCTTTGGGGCCATCGCCCATATCCAGGAGCACGCCGCGCGGTACGGGGGCGATCCCACCCGCATAGGGGTAACAGGTGACAGTGCCGGAGGGCATCTGGCGGAGGCTGCGGCAACGCTAAGCCCTCTTATCGGCGCAGGTGGCTTCGGGGAAAACAATGGGGTATACCAGTACATGCCCACCTACTTGCCGAAGGGTAAATCGGTGGACCAGGTGAGGAGCGAGATCACTAGCGCGATCAAAGCCGTGGCTCCCAGTTAAGGCGCTTCCGATGCGTCCGATTTCAAAAGATTACTGGAGCAAACCGATCAAAAGTATTGGGACGCTATTTCTCCTTTAAAGCATGTGCCCAATGTAAGCGAACGCATCCTTCCGCATTTCATGGTACGTGGCACCGAAGACCCGATAGTAAACCATGCCATGGTGCAGCGGTATGTGGATGTACTGAAGGCAGCCGGGCAGCCCGTGCAATATATCCAGGTGGAGGGTGCCGGGCATGCCTTTTTCGACTGGAAACCGGATGCGGCAAGGAAGGCGACTTTCGCCAGGTACGGGGTGAAGTATGCAGCTGAAATGCAATCCTTCTTCGACCACGTTTTTTACAAAGGTTGAAAGTAGCTGGTTCCTGCATGCTATTGCCAAAAACAACCAATAAACTTATGGTTTTGGGAAAAAAACTGTGTTCATCCGGCTTAAATTATCGGCTGGGTGAACCTTACCTACCTGGAATAGATTAGTTGAAGTCTAGTGCCCTTTTATATCTCTAAGAGCGACAAAAGGAGCTGTTTTACAATAAACTTGGCTCTTTTGTATTGAAGAAGAGCTGTAGAAACCTGGAAAATACTCTCCCCTAATAACGTGGCCGATCACTTCCAAGTAAGCGAATAGCTGCAAAGAAGCCCTCTACAAATCTGCAGTTAACGGAGGTAAAACTGTAGGAAAATAGTGTAGTATGGCTGAAATACCATGTGAATCTTTAAGTTTACAACCTTATTGCAATGCTTCCACCCAGAAAGCCGTTCAAACAATTTGGGAGACTCCTTCTTCCCACTAGCACAGACAGCATAAGAACCTCTTAATGAAAAGAAAATACATTTTAAGTTTTTTTGCCATGGCACTGGTCCTTGCTTTAGGCGTAACTGGTTGTTATGTAAATAACCAGCTTGGCAAAGTAGACTCCCAAGATGAGCGCAAAAGTGAATATTCCAAAATCCCCTATTATTCACCTAGGAAAGATGAATTCGTTAGCCCCAAAGAGATAGTCTATTACGCCGAAAAGGTAACTGGGGGAAACTCTGGTTTTGCAAGATTTTTCAAAACCTCTCCCAATGCCCCAAAGTCTGAGCTGCCGAAACGTATGCTTACGAAAAATGGTTTTCCGGAAGTACCTTCGTCTTATGCGGCCTATTGGTTAGGGCATTCCACAGCTATCATTGAGCTTGACGGGCACCGTGTTCTGATTGATCCGGTGTTTGGGAACGCGGGCCCCTTACCTATGATTGCCAAAAGGATGAGTGTGTCTCCATTGCTTCGGGAAGAACTCCCTAACATTGATGCCGTCATCATCACCCATGACCACTATGATCACCTGGAAGCAGAAACCATAAAGTATTTGGCCGATAAGGACATCCAGTTCATCGCACCGCTGGCTGTGGGGGGCAGGTTACAGGGCTGGGGAGTTCCGAAAAACAAAATCACTGAACTTGGTTGGTACCAATCTGTGACCCACGGATCACTGAAAATAACAGCCTGCCCTACGGTGCATTACTCAGGAAGAAGTTACAATGACAGAAACAAGACTCTATGGGCTTCCTATGTAATCAAGGGGAAAGAGAAGAACGTGTACTGGAGCGGTGATACGGGCTATGGGGAGCATTTCAAGGAGATTGGCAGCAAATACGGCCCCTTTGACCTGGCTTTTATGGAGATAGATGCTTGGAACAATGGATGGCCAAACACCCACCTTTTCCCTGAGCAGGTTATCAAAGCTTGCCAGGATGTAAATGCCAGAATCTTGTTCCCAATCCATTTCTCCACCTTTGATTTAGCCTTACATCCCTGGGATGAATCTATCAATATGGTGGCTGATCTGGCCTCAAAGAACAACATAGAAATAGTAACGCCCATAATGGGGCAGAAAGTAATACCGGGAGAAACAAAGACAGCAGAATGGTGGATGCTGAAATAAATGTGTTGGTAAAGGGAAGTTCCCTAGGTGCGATGTTTCAGAGTTCAGGATGATGATGCTGGTAGTCTTCTGCGCAATGTATTTTCACTTCAAAAATTACCCTTGCTTTAAGTACCTTCTTTATAGCTAGCCTGTGCAGTTTGCCATTCTTATTTTCGCTTCAATTCTAACAAATACCAGCAGTGAAGTACTTCATAAAAGGACAAAAAGGCCACGAAGTGCTTCCGATGAGCTAATGGGTCTGGAGCTTACTCCAGCGGGGGCGCTCACCTTTATCAATTCAAAAACTGCATATACCCCTTTAAAGGGGTGTATGCAGTTTTTGAATTATATAGATTCGCAAAGAAGTACCACTGCCAAAACAGACCCACCCGCTCAGACCCAAAGCATGTCGATTGAGGGCACACCCCTCCCTGTCTGAACTCATAAGTCACGGCCCACGATGCACCTGCCTCAGAACTCCAGCCTCCAGACCTGGTTTGAAAGAGAGAGTAGATTGTCCCCCAGGGTAGCGCCCCCCGCCAGGTAAACTTCATTGCCAGCGGCGACGATTGTTTTATATTGGATCGCATCCTGGGGCAGCATCCCGATAGACCAGGTCCGGGTCCCCAGGTCGTATATATCGAACCGGTGGGCATCCTCCCCTGCATCCCGGAAGAAGAGCAGCTTGTTGTCTTTCACCACGGCATGGTTATTCATGAACCAAATCACTGAGAGAGTAGGCTGGAACAATCGCCCAAAGGAAGTTTCCCCCGTATTCGCGTTTACCCTCTCCATTGCGCAACCCGCCAGCCAGTAGACATCATCCCCCACGGCAAGGCCGGCCAAGTGCCCCAAGGTATAGTTCAGGGAGGTCGTAGACCAGGTGCCCGTGGCACCGTCGTACACATCCACCCTGTTAGAGAGGGTTGGCTCCCAAATGTCATCCTTGTGCCCACCCGCAAAAAACACCTTCTCTCCTGCCGCCACGGCGGTGACAAGCCTCCGGGGTTCGCTCAGGGAGACGGCGGACCACTGGCCGGTGGACAGGTCGTAGATGTCTACCCTAGCAGATGGAAGGAAATCCCCGCCTCTCTCTCCGCCCGCGAAAAATACCTTGTCGCCCAGGGCTGCCGCGGCGACGTACGCCCGCGGCTCGCTCAGCGAGGCCACCGACCAGGAACCTGTGGCCGCATCGTAGATATCCACCGTGGAGAAATTAACGTCAGAGTCGCCGGTGCCTCCACCGTGCAACCTGCCTCCGGCGAAGAACACCTTGTCCCCAGCGGCCACGGTGGCGATGGCGGAGCGAGCTTGGCTCAGACGGGCCGTCGACCATCGGCCGGTGGCCGCGTCAAAGATATCCACCCGGGAGGAGCCTTGGCCGTTGGCGCTTGCATTCGACCATGCCGCGCCGGCGAACAGGACCTTAGTGCCGACCGCTACTCCCGCCATCATGGCTCTGGCCTCAGAGAGGGTCCCTATGGGTACTAGCCGGGCGTTGACCAGAGGGCGGCCGGTGCTATCGCATTCGACATCTATGAACCCTGGGTTCACAGTCACCTGCACGGTGTCGCTATCCACTCTGCCCGCCGCGTCCCGCACGGTAAGGGCAAATCCGTAGGTGCCCGGGACAAGTCTGTCCACAAAGACCGAGGCAGATTTCCCGTCTGCTATCCGGAAGGTGTCGGGACCGTAAGCCTTGGTCCATTCATAGCCGACGATATACGAGTCGAGGCTGGTGGAGTTGCTGCCGTTTAGGCCAACACTGTTCGGCGGCGGCGTGATGGTCTGGTCCGGTCCGGCGTCTGCTTTAAGGGTCGTGTCCGGTCCGGTACCTTCGTCATCCTCTGTGCAGGAGGCGAAGGGCAGGATCGCCAACAGCAGGGCAACAATTGATAGTTTCAGGGTTGATTTCATAAAAGTGCCTTTGAAATGCTTCGTTTGAGGTGAAAGGCAGGGCACAAACCAATGTCGTGAGGGAGACGAATGGCTTTCTTGAAGGGCCAACGGAAACATAAAGGGTAAATCTGAAATTACAGGGTATCTACCGATATGTCAGTCAACGGGAAGGGAGGAGCGGCAGCTATATGGCCTTTTACCCGAAAGAATAGCCGGCGGCTGCTCTTAATTTATGCTTTTTATAATTTACAATTTATTTGAAAATATCTAAAAGAATAAAAGGTAAATAAACTAGTCGTAAAAGCTTACCACATAAGAGGATGGTATCCTTGGCCTAGGTTACCGAGTAGGGCGGTTGCCATCCTACCAGGATCTACCGCTTTCCCTGAAGGAGAAAATTTTTGGCGGAGGGTTGACCAGTGCCATGACACCCCGATGTGAGGTAGATTAAAGTGCAGATTGCGCCAGAAGTGAAAGTCTGAGGCAGGCCATTTCTGCCAGATTCATACCTATCATTGTCTGAAATGGTATAGCCTGGCCCAAACAGACCCACCCGGTCACACCCAAAGCGTTCAATCATAGAACTATAACCCCACTCAAAAAAAACTAGTTACCGGGGCAAAGCCCTATGCTGCTTAAAGATGAAAGTGCGCAGAAAATTACGCACCCTAAGACATGGCTCTCTAAGGAATGAAGTGCAGCAGGGAATCAAAAGTTGTACGAATAAGTGTACGTAGAAAAAGAAAACAGCCTGTAAGATGTTGTCTTACAGGCTGTTTTAAATAACAGGGTGGTCGCGTAGGGAGTCGAACCCCAAACCTTCTGATTCGTAGTCAGATGCTCTATCCAGTTGAGCTACGTGACCAGTTATTTAGTGATGCAAATGTAGAAGCTTTTACGGTGCTGCGCAAGTCCTTGGCTGAAAAAACTTTAAAAAGTTGCTATCTGCTTCTGTTTAAGGCCTTTTTAATTGCACGGTTCAGCAAGAAATACAGCCCACCTAAGGAAATCAAGACCAAGCCGCCCAGTAGAAGTTTGCCCATGGTGCCCGCATTAGGGTCTTTTAAGAGGGTAAGCAGGTCCTGTGCCTGAGTGCCAACCCAGAAGAAAAAGAGTGTACGGGGTAACATGCCCGCCATGCTGGCCAACAGGAAACGACCACGGGGTACCTGCACCAGAGAAAGCACGAAGGTCATGAAGGCAAAAGGCAGGACAGGAGAGATACGGGTCAAAATAATCAAACTCCAGCTGTGCTCCCGCAATTCGTCCATCACTCCTTCAGCTTTGGGGGATTGGTGCAGAAAGGCGGTCATCTTTCCGTGATCAATGAGTCGGGCTACGCCGTAGCCAATCAAAGCGGCCACTCCATAGGAAATAACCACTCCCGGGAAGGCGGCCCAACCAAAAAGAAAACCCGTGGCAAGGGCCACGAAGGTAGTAGGAGTGATGGCAAAGGCCATGGTGAGGGAAACCACCAAAAAGTAGAGAATCAGTTGCAACGGGGTGAGGGACTCCAGCAGGTCCTGGTTGTGGTAAAGCCAAAGAGCTAAGCCTGAACTAGCCACCACAGGAATCACCACCAGCAAAAGAGAATAAAGAAGCGTACCGGTATTTTGTTTCAGGAGTTTCTTCCACATAAGCGTCCGAATATCGGGGATTTTTAGGAAAGTACGGGGAAAACGTGCCGAGGGCTGTCCAAGGGCCTGGCTTGGAAACTTGAAGGCATTTTCTCTAACTTGCGCCGATACTACCGTATAAGACTCTATGAAATTCGGAACCAAGACCATACACGCTGGCGTATCGCCAGATCCTACCACCGGCGCCATCATGACGCCTATTTACCAGACCTCGACCTACGTGCAGCGCTCCCCCGGAGACCATCAGGGTTATGAATATTCCCGTACCCACAACCCTACCCGCACGGCTCTCCAAAACTCGCTGGCAGCGCTGGAGAATGGAAAACACGGGCTGTGCTTCGCCTCGGGTATGGCCGCTACGGACTGTATCATCAAGATGCTGAAGCCCGGCGATGAGGTCATCGCCACCAATGACCTGTACGGGGGCACCTACCGCATCTTCACCAAGGTGTTCCAGGAGTACGGCATCAAGTTCCAGTTCGTGTCCATGGCCGACATCAGTACCATTGAGCAGTACGTGTCCGAGAACACCAAGATGGTGTGGGTGGAAACGCCTACCAACCCGCTGCTCAACATCATTGACATCAAAGGTGCCGCCGAGATTTGTAAAAGACGCAACCTGCTGCTGGTGGTGGACAATACTTTCTCCACGCCGTACCTGCAAACGCCGTTGGACCTGGGCGCCGATATTGTCATGCACTCGCTTACCAAATATATGGCCGGTCACTCAGACGTGGTCATGGGTGCCATTGTGGTTCAGGACGATGAACTGGCCGAGCGCCTGGCGTTCCTCCAGAATGCTTGCGGCGGCACGCCTGGTCCGCAGGACTGCTTCCTGGTGCTGCGCGGCATCAAGACCCTGCACATCCGTATGCAGCGCCACTGCGAGAACGGGAAAGCCGTAGCCGAGTACCTGCGCCAGCACCCCAAAGTGGAGAAAGTGTTCTGGCCCGGCTTTGAGAACCACCCTAATCACCAGATCGCTCGCGACCAGATGCGTGATTTCGGGGGGATGATTTCCTTCGTGCTGAAGGGCGACCGCCAGGAAGACGCCATCCAGGTGCTGGAGAAACTGCATTATTTCGCGCTAGCCGAGTCACTGGGCGGAGTGGAATCACTGTGCGGACACCCCGCTACCATGACGCACGCCAGCATCCCGCAGGTTGAGCGTCTCAAAGGTGGCTTGTCTGACTCACTTATCCGCCTGAGCGTGGGCATTGAAGACGTAGAAGACTTGATCGCCGATCTGGAGCAGGCCATTGGTTAATGTGAGATTGAGAGAATGATTGATTGAAAGAATTCAGGTTGCTGGGTTCCTGTAAATAGAACTAGAAGCCTGTCTGGTGTTTGTGCCGGGCAGGCTTCTCTGTTTTTAACCTGTTTCCCAAAAAGAAGCCCTGAAACGATAGCCAATTCTGTAGGGACAATCCCTTGTGGTTGCCCTCATACGAATGCAAACGTAATGGGCAACCACAAGGAATTGTCCCTACAAGTCTAGGAGGAGAAAACCATTCGTGGTTGGAAGTTGCGTTTTAAGACAGATTTCCTGAAAAGAGCCCTGAAACAGCTCGGTAGACAATTCCTAGTCTACGGTGGATAACCTTCCAAAATTCAATTCCGTTTTAAATAGAGAAGGAGAGAGAGCCATCTGGGCTTTTCAGAATTCAATCTATTTATTTCACTTACCCAAGGGAGAGGAGTGTGAACGATGGTATTAGCCAATTGCCGAGCCCAATTCACCGCCAATGATTTTGATTTCGTGGCCAGCGTGTTGTCCCGCCAGAACAGCCAGCGCATTAGCCTGGTAGAACTGCTCAGTGACCCTGAGTGCCGTGACGAGATGCTGGACCATGAGGCCCTGCCCAAAGCCCTGCTTTCTAGAGAAGGACAGGTGGAGGTATCTCAGCAACTGTATTTCTATGTGCTGGCCCGTACGGCCCTGCGTCGGCAAGGGATAGAAGACCGCGACCTGGCTGATTACCTGGGAGCGCTTCTCTGGAGATTCTCCACCGTGCAGAGCATGCACTCGCCCCATGACAAACTGCCGCACCAGTTCCACTACATCGTGGAGATGCTGGAGGCCCTGACCACTGCGTCGGCGGCCGAGGCTTTTTTGATTCGCGTGCACATCGGGAACTATGCCCTGTTTTTGTCGGGCATGTTCAGGGCGTGGATTGAACGCCGGCAGCAGCGCGGAGCCCCAGACTTTTCTTTCTATGAGGAAGTAGGCCGATCCAGTTTCCGGACCGCCGCCCACCATAAACTAGCCTCCCAATTAGAACTGGCCCAAATCTATCATCAACTAGCCGAAGGATTCCGGCACGCCCGCTTGGCCTTGAACGAACTGGCCCACCAGGTCTGGAATCCGAAGGCTGAGCCGCCGTTCACCATGTAAAAGGGAGGGGATGGCAACATCTTGCCCGAGCAGATTTGGAGTTGGTTTCCGTAAAACGGCCCTAAAACAAAGCTTGACAGGTTTCCCGTACCTCTTCCGCTCAGCCAGAACACCAGCCAAACGGATTAATCTATCTGATAGGTGGCGTGGCACGTGCTGCTGAAAATAATAAGGTCTGGGGTCATGCGTAGTCCAGTGTTTCCAATGCCTTTGGCCTCAAGCCGCATACTGGTTTCCTGCGCCATAACAGCATCGCCAATGATAGAACTGCCTCTAGAATTGTAATTTGCCATTTCCAGCAGTTTGCCCTTTGTCACCTGTGACGTTCGGCACAGTTGGTCGGCGGTTTTGGAGGCTTCTTTGAGCGCCAGCAAATCAGCCTCGCGCTGAAGACTATCAGCTTGGGTGTGGGAGTACCGGATGTGTTGAATGCGGTTGATGCGGGTTTTCAAGAGGCCTTCCATGAAAGACTCCAACTGCTTGAGGTTGGTGAGCTTGATGGTGATGGACTGCGAGGTGTTGTAGCCCACGAATTTATTCTGATTCTGCAGGTATTGGTACTCTTTATTGGCCGAGACACTGCTGATTCTGATGTCCTCGGGCTGGGACGTGAATTGTCTGGACAAGGCCAGTACCTCCTCCGTTACGATCTTCATCTCCTGCACGGCGTCTCTCATGCGGGGTCTGGTAAAAGAGGATTCCACGGTAATCTCGGCCAGGTCTGGATAAGAGGTGAGGCTGCCGAAGCCAAGAACCTTTACCTGCCGGGGCGGAGCCGCAGCCTGCGGAGTGCAGGAGGCCAGCAAAACTAACACCAGAAGAGATGGCCCCAGGAACAAGGCAAACGGGCGGAGACAAAATTTTTTCATATAGGAGGAAGATAAAGGGTTTGCGTCAGATACCATGATTCACGCCAGCGTGGTTTTCCATAAACAGACGAAGGAAAAATGTTTAGGTGGTGCTGTCTGTACTAGTAAATTCTAAAGCAGAAGAAGAGCGCTAAAAGAAGAATGTCTACATTTAGAACATACAACAAACCCTGAGTCAATGAAACGTTACCTAAACAGATGGCTGATTCTGTTAAGCATTTCCCTGATTGGCTTTCTTGCCACCGCCCAGGCGCAAACGAAAGAGGAAAAACAAGTAGCCGCGGCGGTGGAGCAATTGAAACAAGCCATGATCTCGGGTGAGCGAAAAGCCTTGGAAGCGATAGTTTCTGATGCGCTGAGTTACGGCCACTCCAGCGGAAAAGTAGAAGATAAAGCGGCCTTCGTGGAAGCCATTGTAAGCGGCACCTCCGATTTCGTGACCATGGACCTGACGAACCAAACCATCCGGGTCACCGGCAAAACCGCCATTGTGCGGCATCAACTTACCGGCGAAACCAATGACAGCGGCAAACCTAGTACGGTAAAATTGGGGGTAATGCTGGTTTGGCAGAAGCAAGGAAGTGCTTGGAAACTCCTGGCCCGGCAATCCTTCAAATTATGATTTGAATCGGTCAATAGATAGGCTTACACAAAAAAAACGCCCGCTGCAAAGCGGGCGTTTTTGGTTCAGTTTCATAAAAGAGGCTTTAAACCGACTTCCTTAAATGGAGGTTAACGTGAAAGGAAGTTCCTGCGTGTCACGCGAGTTTCCGCCTACCATTACTTTGAAGTCGCCGGGCTCTGCCCCGAAGGTCATGTCCTGGCGCCAGAAAGAAAGATCGGTGGCGTTCAGGGTGAAGGTGACGGTTTTCTTTTCGCCGGGGGCGAAGGATAGCTTCTGGAACTTCTTCAGTTGTTTCACTGGACGGGCAGTGCTACCCACTAAGTCACGGATGTATAGCTGCACCACTTCTTCGCCGACTACTTTTCCGGTGTTGGTGACCTCTACCGTTACAGTTAAGGTTTCATTGCCCGCCAGGCTGCTTTTGTTCAGGGTAGGTTTGCCGTAGCTGAATGTGGTGTAGCTTAGACCGTACCCAAATGGGTACAGCGGTGTGTTAGGCACATCGCGGTAGCGGGACCGGTACACGCGCTCGCTGCCCGGTTCAGAGTGGTTGCCTTCATACATGCGGCCAGTGTTTTTGTAGTTGTAGTACAGCGGCAACTGTCCCACGGCTCTTGGGAAAGAGAGCGGCAGTTTTCCGGCTGGGTTGTACTCACCATACAAAACGCTGGCTACGGCATTACCAGCCTCAGATCCCAAAGACCAGGTAGCCAGGATAGCCGGGATGTTCTGGTCCAACCAGCTCAGTTCCAGGGCGCGGCCACTGCTCACCAACGCCACAATGGGTTTGCCGGTTTTATGGATTTCCTTTACCAAGTCCAGTTGATTGCCCGGTAAACCCACATCGGCGCGGGAAGCACCCTCTCCGTTCATCACAGCACTTTCGCCAATGGCCATGATTACCACATCGGCTTTCTGGGCGGCGGCTACGGCCTCGGCGAACATAGCGGTGGTGTTGCTGTAAAGGTCGCAACCTTGGGCATACGTTACCTCCGCGCCTTTGGCGTATTTCCTGATTCCCTCCAGGAAACTCACGGCGTGTTGCTCCTCCCCGAAGAAAGACCAGGTTCCGTTCATGTCGGCTTTGTTGTTACCCAACGGCCCAATCACGGCGATTCTCTTCACGTTTGCGGTGAGCGGAAGCAAGTTGCCTTGGTTTTTCAGCAACACAATAGATTTGCGGGCCATGTCAAAGGCGGCTGCCAGGTTCTCTTTGGAGCGGATTTCTTTTTTCTCGCGCTTGGTGTCTGAGTACTGGTAAGGCTTGTCAAAAAGGCCCAGCTTGAATTTGAGCCATAGCACCCGGCGAACTGATTCATCCAGAACTTTCTGGTCCAGTTTGCCGCTTTTCACCATCTCGGGGATGAAGCGAAGGTACGCCTCGCCCATCATATCTACATCGGTGCCGGCTAATAGGGCTTGCTGGGCAGCCTGCCCGTGGTCTTTGGAATAGCCATGTTGGACCATCTCGGTGATGTTCTGCCAGTCAGAGATCACGGCACCTTTGAACCCCCACTCTTTGCGCAGGATCTGTTGCATGGTGAACATGTTGGCCGTGGCAGGCACGCCATTCAATTCATTGAACGACGACATCAACGTGGCGGAACCTGCATCCAAAGCAGCCTTGAACGGCGGAAGATACACATCGCGCAACAGGTACTCAGATACATCTGTGGTGTTGTAATCCCGACCGGCTTCAGCGGCACCGTAGGCCACGAAGTGCTTCACACAAGCCGCCATGGTACGTGGATCTGCCAGGTCTTTGCCCTGGAAACCTTTCACGCGGGCGGCGGCAATCAATGAACCCAGATACGGGTCTTCGCCGGCACCTTCGGCCACACGTCCCCAGCGGGAGTCGCGGGTAATATCTACCATGGGAGCAAACGTGAGGTTGATACCACCGGCTGTTGATTCCAGGGCTGCCACGCGGGCACCGTTTTCAATGGCCGCTAGGTCCCAACTGGCAGATTCGCCTAGTGGAATAGGGAAAATAGTTTTGAACCCATGGATGATATCGGCGCCAATCAGCAGCGGAATGCCCAGCCTAGACTCCTTCACGGCCAGTCTCTGTAATTTGCCAATGTACTCGGCTCCGTGGATGTTGAAGACGCCGGTAATCTGGCCTTTCCGGATAGATTCGTTGAATTGCTGCGCCTTGGGAGAGTTCTGGGTTGGACCAGTGTTGAACAATTCGCCCACCACAAAATTGAGCTGACCTGCTTTCTCTTCTAAGGTCATTTTGGCCAAAAGGGCCTCAATTCGTTCTTCAATGGGCTCTTTGGCTGCTTTCTGGGGTGAGGTGAATGAGGTAAAGGTGAAGAATGTAAAACTTAGTACTAAAATAGAGGTGGTAAACCTTTTCATGGGTTTGGTTTTAGGTGAAAGTTGTTGCCCCTTTCTTCCGTCTGAAGAAAAGGGATTTGAAATAAGGCCGTTTTAAGGAAAAAGCCCGGAAAACGGGTAGGAAAAAAAGCGTTTTCCGGACTGGCTCCTTATTGGTGCCGATTTGTGGGTAAGGTGTTCGCGAGAAAAGGGAAGAGGCCTTTCGGGAGAAAAGACGTAGTACCGGTGGAGGCTTTCTGGGTTTTCACCGCTAGAGTTTTAGTGTAGGTCTGGCCTTTGTGTTGTACCCGCACTTTCACTTTTCCTGGCTTTGTTCCCCAGTTGACCACCGCCTCGGGTGAGTTTTGGCCCCTGACAAGGGTAGCGCCTGATGGAAGTTTCCAATTGTAAGTGGCATTGGCCAGGCGGCTGGCTTTGAAGGTGACGTTCTGGGCCGTTGGTTCCACTACTGCCGGGCCGGTGAGGGCCAGGTCTTTGAACTGCTGGTACACGCGTACATACTCTACCTCCATGCGGGTGCTGGTGAGGTTTGGGTCGATCCCGTTTTTCAGGCCGTTTGTCTCAAGCGAAGGTTCGCTGCCCAGGTTTCCGCCTACGGCGATGTTCATGATAAGGAAGAAATCATCCTCAAAGGGCCAGGTTTTGGCGTCCTTCACGGGAGGAGCATAGGTGTAGTAAAGCGTATTGTCCACGAAAACCTTCAGGTCGTTTTCGGTCCATTCCAAGGCATATACGTGGAAAGCGGTAGTGGCATCCGGCACGGGAGTAAAGGCTAGGTTCTGCGTGTTTCCGTAGCTGGAAGGCGAATGTAAGGCGGTCTGCACAATGCCCGGCCTTTTGTCAATGTATTCCATCACGTCAATTTCGCCGCAAGCGGGCCAGCCTTTCGTGGTCACCGATTCACCCAGCATCCACAACGCGGGCCAGGTGCCCACCCCGGGTGCCAGTTTGGCCTTGAATTCTACCCGGCCGTACGTGAATTTGATTTTGCCCTGTGATTTCAATCTAGCCGAAGTCCAGTTGCCATCCTTTTTAAGGGCTTCTATCACCAGCTTGCCGTTGGCTTGGCGCGCATTGGCCAATTGGTTTGTGTAAGACTGTAGCTCGTGGTTTCCCCAGCCGTCGTGTCCGTTGCCTAGGTCATAACTCCAGTAAGCGGGATTGGGGGCGCCTTCGCCTTCAAATTCATCACTCCAGATCAATTCATTAAACGTAGGGGTCTGGGCCACTGCCTGCCACCCGAGGGCCAAGCAGAGGAAAAGGGTCAGATAGTATATTTTCTGCATTTTAGAGGAGGTTCATAAAAAGTAAGCCAAAAACGGGAAGTCTTTGGCTTACTTTCTGGTGAAGGGTTAAGGCATCAGACGGAAATCGTCTAGGTAGAAAATACCCGGATTGAAGTGGCCTTCGCCCCCTAACTGCACTACAATTTTGTCAAAATCGGTGCGGGCGCTTACGTTGCTGAAATCAAAGGTAAGCTCCACCCACTGATCCATCTGGGTTACTTTCTGGATCACCTCGGCTTGGGTGGTATAAGCATTCCCTCCCAACAGTGAGTTCTGGAGTTTCACCGATACCTGTTTCTGCAGGGTTTTCACGGCCCAGTCCTCGGCTCCCAACATGCTGGTATAGTCGTTGAAGGAAGGCACAAACACTTTCAGTTTGATGATGTTACGCTGTGACAGGTCAATGCGGTAGCCCAGGTCAATGAAGATGTTCGCGAATTCATTAGCCTGACCAGCGGACTTGGTGTAACGGGCTACTTTGTCTGAGGTGTTGATGCCTACCTGGGCCGGGTTGTCAAAGCTTTCGTTGAACAGGGCTCTATCAGTAGACCAGGTGAAGTTACCAGGCTCATCAAAGGTGTCGTTGATGTCTACCACCTTGAAAGGCTTCTGAATTACCGGTGGGGTGTATCCCTTGGGTACCAGCACGTAATTACGAACTCCTTCCCCGCCGCAGCAAACCTTACGAATGACCAGTCTGTTCTCGGAAAGCTCCATGACCTGGTACACGCCTTCGTTGTCATCCCAAGCGATGGTTTCTCCGTTGCTCACTGACAGCATGGTTTTGCCGTCTTCTTCGTACAGGTTCCAGGTGCTGGCTACCGGGGTGGCGGGTTGGGGAACGCACTGGTTTTCTGCCCCGTTGTTGATACCCCACATGGCACCCTTGCTTTGGTTTTCGAACTTGAAGCCGGCCAGGGAGAAGGTGTATTCATCATCTTTCATGCAGTCGTTCTGCTCGGAAAGGGGCTGGCTCCACCAGTTATTACCGCCCGCGGCCACCTGTCCGCCAAAGTTCATAGGCCCTACCGGACTGAACACCCAGGTTTTGCCTGCAGTCTGGCTGGCGCCACCTGTCAGGAAGTTATAGTCTTCCCGGTTCAGCATGACAGGGTTGGTTTGTGCGATGTTGATGGTTTTGCTGCTGCTAGCCGAGCCGCCGCTGGTGTAGATGGTGAGTTTCACGGTATAATTCCCTTCCAGCGGAAAGGCACCGTCTACTTCCATGCCCTCGGCGGTGGTTCCGTTGCCAAAGTCCCAGAGCGCTTTGAACCCGGGAGCCGTGCTTTTGAAATGCACGATGTTGGGGTTTGCGGCATCATAGGTGTGGGTGAAGGTGACCTGCTCTGCGGTAGGCGGCGTGCCTAACTCCGGATCTTCCAGTTCGCAGCCAGTCCAGGCAAAACAGGCCAGAAACAGGAGGGTGACATATGATATATATTTCTTCATGGTCTTGTTTCTTTTAAGATGAAAATTAATAACCTGCATTTGGCTTGAGAAGACCCGCTGAAAGGTCTATTTCGCTTTGAGGAACAGGCAGGAATCCTCTTCTGGCAGTGTTGAACTGAAGGTTGTAATCAGTTAAAGTTCCTTCGTAGTTCTCTGGAAGGGTGGTTCTGTTGACGGTGATGGCTGCCGCCGCCGCGGCGGTTCCCTGGCGAAGCAAATCCCAGTAGCGGTGTCCTTCCAGGGCCAACTCTACGCGGCGCTCTTTGAAGATATTCTCCAGGGTAGCCGGTACGGGGGCAAGACCCACCCGGGCTCTCACGCGGGTCAAAGGCGCTTGGGCATCGCTGGTGCCGGTCATTACCATGAGTTCTGAGGCCATGAGCAACACGTCTGAAAAACGGATGGCGCGGTAGTTGTTTCCCCAGTTCAACTCCAATTGCCCGGCTGATGGCGCGTACTCTTTGGAGGTGGTGTATTTCTGGCTGAAGTACCCGGTGTGCTGGTACCCGATGTTCAGGTTATCCTTGCCGCCTTCTAATTCAGTTTCGGCGAGAATGGTAGCGTCACGGCGAGGGTCATTGGCTTCAAAGGCATCATACAGCTCCTGGGTTGGGGTTCCTGTGCTCCAACCGGCCAAGTAGTTTTCTATGGCCGTGTTCTTGATGCGGGGACCTTGCTGCTGCGGCTGCATGTTGCCTTCGCCACCTTGTACATACCCCCAGTCAAACCACGGGTTTTCATCTGAGTAAGAAATCTCCCACACAGACTCCACGCTGAACTCATTGGCTCTGGTGAAATTGTCTGCATAGTTCGGTAGCAGATTATGACCACTGGTAGCGATGATGTCGTTCAGGTGCTGCAAAGCCACCGGAGCGGTGATGGCCGTGCTGCCCGCTTGCAAGTCCTGGTTGTAAACGCCCTTGTAGAACAGATACGCTTTGGCTAACAACGCCTTGGCGGCCCATCTGGTAGCGCGGCCAGTGCTGGCGCGAAGGTTTGAGGCGGGTAAATCAGCCATGGCTTCGGTTAAGTCCAACGCAATCTGATCGTACACGGCTTTTGGAGTGGCCTGCGGCTGGTTGTACTCACTAGGGGCAAGCGGAGTAAGGTGCAGCGGAACATTCTCGAACAAGCGAACCAAGTCCAGGTAGAAATGGGCTCTGAGGAATTTCGCCTCGGCAATGGTTCTTTTTTTGAAATCGTCTGGCGCGTCTATATCCGCAATGCGTTGCAACAGGGTATTTGCCCGGGCAATGCCAATGAACCCTTTCCGCCAGAGGCCCAGCACCTCCCCATTGGTGGTTAGGACCTGGTGGCGGTCCATTTGCAACAGGTTCGGCTCTGAGCTAGGCTGACCCGCGGAGTAAGCATCATCGGAAAGAATATCCAGGACCAGCGGAGTTGGATGGAACCCAACCACTGTGTTCCATTGCAGCACATCGTACACGCCAATCAGCGCCTCTGTGGCATCAGCCTGTGTTCTGTAGAAGTTTTCCTCGGTTCTGGTGTCTTTGGGGTCTAAATCCAGAAAGTCACTGCAACTGGTTGCAGTACCCAAAAGCAGCCCGGCAAGCAAAAGGGTGGATGTCTTTTTAACTATATTTTTCATCTGTAAAATCTTTAGAAAGTGGCGTTAACTCCAAGTCTGAACGTTCTAGACTGCGGATAAACCCCGCGGTCAAAGCCTATGTCTAAGCTGCCTCTGGCTCCAATTTCCGGATCGAATCCTGAGTAGTCTGTAAGGGTGAACAGGTTGTCAGCAGAAACGTAGATGCGTAGCTTCTGTAAATGGATGCTGGAAAGGGCACCTGCCGGTAGGCTGTAGCCTAACTGTAAGGTTTTCAGGCGCACATAGTCTCCGTCTTCGATAAACAGGTCAGAAACCCGGGTGTAGTTACCGTTGGTATCGTTCCAGGTGAATCTTGGGAACTCATTGGTACTGCCTTCGCCGGTCCAGCGGTTCAGGAACCTGGTTTGCTGGTTTGCCCGCACGATATCGTAGCGGCGGATTCCGTTGAAGATCTGGTGACCGAACGCGCTGTTGAAGAAGGCGCTTACATCAAATCCTTTGTAGTCGAAGCCCAGGTTCAGGCCAAGTACCGTTTTAGGGGTAGGATTCCCAATCATGGTTCTATCTGAGCCATTCAAGGCACCATCTCCGTTCACGTCCACGAATCTGACATCACCGGGTACGGCATTGGCTTGAAGCGTCTGTGCTTCTACCTCGGCCTGGTTTTGGAAAATGCCGGCTGTTTTGTAGCCGTAGAAGTAGCCAATTGGCAAGCCTTCTTTGCTTTGAGACGCTAATCCGTAGGTAATGAAGTTGGCTCCTGTTAAGATGCCTTCTGCATTGTTGATGGCGATCACCTCGTTTTTGTTGAAGCTTCCGTTCAGGCCAATGTTATAGCCAAAGTCACGAATATCACCTTGGTAGTTGACGGCAAACTCAAAACCAGAGTTTCTTACCTCGCCGCCGTTCACAAAGGGCGCATTATAACCGGTGTGTCCTAAGATGGGCGGACGAACCAGCAGGCCTTTGGTGGTTTTGATGTAATAGTCAGCGGTAACGGAAAGAGCGTTGTTGAAGAAAGCGAGGTCAATACCTAAGTCGGTTTGCTCAGAGGTTTCCCACTTCAGCTCAGGGTTAGGAGCATCCAAGGCGGCGGCACCACTCAGGTAGCCAATCGCACTGCCTCCGTTGTAGAAAGTATAGCCTCGGCCAACGCCAATCTGGGCGGCCCAAGGATAGTTACCTCCAATCTCTTCGTTTCCGTTCTGGCCCCAGGAAGCTCTGATCTTGGCCAGGCTGATGAGGTTTCCCTGCGGGAAGAAAGATTCGTCTGAAAGTACCCAGCCGGCAGAGAAAGAAGGGAAGACAGCGTATTGGTTGTTACGCCCGAATCTGGAAGAACCATCTCTCCGCACGGTGGCTGTTAACAGGTATTTGCCTTGGTAGGCATAATTTGCTCTTCCGAAGAAGGAAAGGATAGAACCCTCGCCGAAACCACCGGTAGCCCGGGCAGTTCCTGCGCCAACGGCTAAGTTCAGGTAAGCCATGTTAGGGTCAGCCGTAACCAATCCGGTGTTTGAGCCGAATAACCCCTCACTGCGTCTTTTAAGAGCGGATGTACCAGCGGTCAAGCCCAGGCTATGATCCCCGAAGTTCTTGTTGTAGTTGAAATAGTTCTCGGCTTGCCAGGTGTAGTACCGATCGGTCCCTCTGGACACCAAAGAGGTGGCGTTTTGCTGAGCCGCATTCAGGAAGTAAACCGGGTTGTAGTTGGTGCTTACCACATAGGCTAAGTCAATGCCCAAGGTGGAACGGAAAGTAAGGCCTTCCAGCAGTTTAACCTCGCCGTAGATATTGCCTACAAATTTGTCTACGTTGGTGAGGCCATTCATTACCTGCAGACGCGCTAACGGGTTTACTACTTCCTGTGACACGTGAGGAGAGATGGCAAACACATTTCCGTTTGCATCCCTGACCACCGGGTTAAGGGTATAAGTGGTTTGAGCCAGTTTTTCAGGATCCGTCTCATAAACGGGAGTCAGGGGATCCATGTTCAGGGCATTGTTCAGGATGCCGCCAAACTCCTGGTTGGGGTCAAAGGATCTTCTTTTGATGTGCGTATAAGCCAGATTGGTCCCGAATTTCAGGAAGCTTTTCACCTGGTTGTCGGCGTTCACCCGGGCAGTGTAGCGCTGGAAGTTAGACTTGTCGCCACCCACAATTCCGTCCTGGTCAAAGTAGGAGAGGGCCGCAGAGTAAGCTGATTTCTCGGTGCCGCCGGTCACGGTTATCTGGTGGTTCTGAATAGGAGCGTTCTTCTCGAAGATAGCGTCCTGCCAGTCGGTGCCGCCAGTAAATTGGCTGGGGTCTGCAAAAGGAGGAGTCATGCCGGCATTAGCAGCACCTTCATTCATGAGGGTGGCATACTCGCGGGAGTTAAGCAGTTCCAGCTTCCTCCAGGGGTTCTGAACACCCATGTAGCCGTCATAGGAAACATTCATGGTGCCATCTCTCTTGCCTTGTCTGGTGGTGATGATCACTACCCCGTTACCGCCCCTTGCGCCATAAATGGCTGCCGAGGCCGCATCCTTAAGAACCTCCATGGACTCAATGTCGCCTGGGTTCAGGTAATCAATACCGCCCACCGGAAAACCGTCTACTATATAAAGCGGACTTGCATTGCCGGTAGAACCTATCCCCCGGATACGAACAGTAGGCGCATCGCCTGGTTGGCCGGAGACGTTGGTCACCTGCACACCCGCTACCCGGCCTTGGAGCGCCTGCTCAATACGGGTGATCGGGGTTTGGGTGATTTCCTCTGCGCTAACCGAGGAGATAGCCGTGGTAACTTCGCGCCGAACCTGCGTGCCGTACCCAACTACCACCACTTCTTCTAGTGCTCTTTGGTCTTCCTGTAAACTTACGTCTACGGTAGTTCTTCCATTGATAGGCTCTTCTTTGGAAACGAAACCAATATAAGAGAAAACCAGGGTAGTACCGGTGGCAGGAGCCTGAATCTGGAACCTACCCTCCACGTCTGTGGAAGAACCGGCGGTGGTGCCTTTCACCACCACACTTACGCCCGGCAATGGTTCCCCGTTCCGGGCCGAAGTGACGCGCCCAGTGATGGAGGTCTGGGCAAATGCTATCACACAAAGGTGGCATAGCAAGAATACTAGTAAATTTTTCTTCATGTTTTAAGGTGGTTATTTCACTTGTGGTAAAACAGTGGATAAATGTAGGGGAGATGGTAAGGTCTCTCCTAATAAGCCGGTACATCAATACTACATCAAAGGTGGATTAGCCAGTACATCAGTACTACATCAAGGAAGGTGAAAAGCTTGTATTCAATGTTTTGTGCTGTTTTTTAAAAATAGTTACGGTTAGAATTAACATTTCATAATTACATCATTACATTTATATGATAATATACTAAAGTGATATTCCAAATGCTAGACAAAGTAGGTTTTGTTCGATTGATTCTGATGTGTCTGGCCCTGCTGGCGGGCTCATCAGTTCAGGCACAGCACTACTTCTTTGGCAATCCTATCATCCGCAATTATAAACCCGAGGAATTCAAAGGAGGTATCCAGAGTTGGGGGATTGTGCAGGACGAGCGGGAGGTGCTGTACATCGCCAATAACTTTGGCTTACTGGAGTTTGACGGGGCTACCTGGCAGCTGTACTTTTCCAAAAACGGCATTAAAATGCGATCTGTGTATGTGGGTTCTGACAACAGGATCTACGTGGGCAGTCAGGCTAACTTCGGGTTCTACAAGCCCAACAAGCAAGGGGTTCTCCAGTACCATTCCCTGGCCGACAGCCTACCCCAGAAATACCGGAATTTTGATGAGGTCTGGCGCATCTATGAACAGGATGGCCGGGTTTACTTCTTTACCTTCAAGAATATCTATGCCTATACACCCGGCAAAAAGCTTCAGGTGATTGCCCCGGGCAACCCCTTGAGTTTCTCCTACCAGGTGAACAAAGAGATTTACACCCTGGTGTTAGGCAAGGGGCTTTCTGTTCTGGAGAACAACAAACTGCGTCTGCTGCCCGGAACCAACTTTTTCTCTGAAAAACCAATTGCCTCCATTCTGCCCTTCGCCAAGAACCAACTCATCATCTTCACCATCAAAGAAGGCGCTTACCTTTATGATGGGAGGTCAGTGACTCCTTTCCAGATGGCCCCGGATTTAGCAGGAGCCGGGCTCATCATCAACCAGGCTTTGCTGCTGAAAGACGGTAATTTTGCCTTAGCCACCCAGAACAAAGGACTGGTGCTGATGAACAACCAAGGCCAGATGCTACTGAATACCACCATGCAGGAAGGGCTGCTGGACAATACCATCCATACGGTGTACCAGGATACCCAGGAGAACCTTTGGTTGGGCATGAACAACGGCATTTCTATGGTAGAGTTGAGTTCGCCTTTTAGCCGCCTTGACGGGACCACGGGTTTGTCTGGGACAGGTTATTCGGCTTTGCAAAAAGGGAATGCGCTTTATGTGGGTACCAACAGCGGGTTGTATGTCTCTGAGGTTTCCTCTAATAAAAAGCGGTTTTCTCTGGTGCCCAACAGCACCGGGCAAGTGTATCACTTGGACCAGGTAGGAAGCCAGGTGCTCATGGGGCACCACAATGGCCCTTATCTCATCAAAGATGGTCAGGCTACCCTGATAAACTCGGGGACCGGGGTTGGTGCCTGGGAGTTTGTGCCGCTGCCCAACACCCCAGAGAAGGTGGTGATGGGTAGCTACAATGGCATAGGCTTGCTTTCTGCCTCTGATCAAGGAATCAATTTCCTGAAGAATCTTCCCGGGTTGGATGAATCGTCCAGGGTGCTGGCGTTTGACAAGGACGGGGAACTCTGGATGGCCCATGGCTACAAAGGCATCTTCCGGATAAAGCTGGACCCGGTTCAGGAGAAGATCACTTCCGTCAGGTTCTACAACTCCAAAAACGGCTTGCCCTCAGACCAGTTGGTGAACATGGAGAAGATTGGCAATGAGCTCATCTTTCCCGCGCTCTTTGGCGTGTATCGGTTTGACAAGGCCAAGGACCGCTTCGTGATGGATCAGCAGTACTCAAAACTGTTCGCCCCTAATGAGCACGTGATTGAGATGGAGCAAGATGTGCAGGGCAACATCTATTTCCTTTCTAACCAGCGCGTGGGCAAAATCACGTTTGATAAATTCGGGAAACCCACGCTGGAAGACCAGTTGTTTAAAAATCTGCGCGAGCAACTCAACGATGACCTGAGTTCAATCCAGGTGCTGGACATCAACAATGTGCTGTTCGGGGCCAAGGAAGGGTTTATTCATTACAACGCCGCCAAAACCAAACGGATGGTGCCGTTCCATACCCAGTTAGCCCGCGTGTACACCATCTCCAACGAAGCAGACTCCCTGTTGCTGTCTGGGCGTAGCTTAGAAAAGGCCACGGATTTGGAGCTGCCTTTCGCCTTAAATTCGTTACGGTTTGTGTATGCGGCCTCTTTTTACGAAAAGCCCGAGAAAACGCAGTTCCAGTACTTCCTGAAGAACTTCGACAACCGTTGGTCTGAGTGGACCACCAAAACCGAAAAGGAATACACCAATCTGCCCGAGGGAACCTATCTTTTCCAGGTACGGGCTCGCAACATATACGGCACCATCAGTGAGGCGAAGAGCTTCGAGTTTGTGGTGGCTCCGCCTTTTTACCGGAGCACCTGGGCGTACATGGTGTACACGGTATTGGGCATGCTGATGCTGGGGGCGGCTTTCTACCAGGTAGACCATCGGTTTAAGAACGAGAAACGCCGCATTCTGCTGGATAAGGAGCGCAAACTGGGGCAGAAGGAGATTGAGATCAGGCACATCACCAACCAGAGCGAACAGGAGATTGACCGCCTCCGTAACGAGAAGTTCCAGGCCGAGCTGGACCACAAGAACCGTGAGCTGACCTATTCCACCATTCACCTCATCAACAAAAACGAACTGCTCACCAACGTGAAGGTGGAGTTGCAGGAGATTCTGGAAAACGGCGGCCGCACGGCCCCACAGGAGGAACTGAAGAAGATTATCCGCAGCATTGACCAGAACATCACCAGCGAGGTAGACTGGAAACAGTTTGAGCTGCACTTCAATCACGTCCACGGCGATTTCATCCACCGTTTGCAGGGCCAGTTCCCGAATCTTACCCCGCAGGAAATAAAATTGAGCACCTATCTACGCCTGAACCTGACCACCAAAGACATCGCGCAGCTGCTCAACATTTCGGTGCGAGGCGTGGAGATCAGCCGCTATCGCCTGAGAAAGCGCCTTTGCCTGGACCGCAGCGAAAACCTCACCGATTTTATGCTCAAGTTTTAACGCGCTCTTTATACGTAAGCCACCCTGCCGTTTAGAGCCTGTTTTACAGAAAACAGGCTCTAAACGGCAGGGTGGCTTTTATCTTTCCGGAAACGAAACGGCGGTTAATCGTGGGCGCGTTGATATTGCACCGGCCATTCCAGGTCCACGCCCAGTTGCTTGGCTGCCCGCAGCGGGAAATATGGGTCGCGCAGTAATTGGCGGGCAAGCAAAACCACATCGGCTTGGCCGCTGGAGATGATGTCTTCTGCTTCTTGCGGTGTGGTGATCATGCCCACGGCACCCGTCATGATGTCTGCTTCCTTCTTTATTTTCTCGGCGAACTGCACCTGGTAACCGGGGCCTACCGGGATCCGGACTTTGGGTACGTTGCCGCCTGTGGAGGTATCGATGAGGTCTACGCCACGGGCTTTCAGTTCACGGGCAAGGGCCACGGAGTCGTTCTCGTTCCAGCCGTCTGGGGTCCAGTCTGTAGCCGAGATGCGTACCCAAAGCGGATACTCAGCTGGCCAGACTTCTTTCACGCTGTCCACTACTTCCAGCAGCAGCCGGATGCGGTTTTCAAAGGATCCGCCGTATTCATCGGTACGGTGGTTACTCAGGGGCGAGAAGAACTGGTGCAGCAGATAGCCATGCGCCCCGTGTAACTCCACCACCCTGAACCCAGCTTCCAGGGCCCGAGCGGCGGCAGTTCTAAAATCTGTGACCACCTTCTGGATGCCGACTTTGTCTAAGGCTTCTGGGGTGATGCCGCCTTCCTGAAAGGGAATGGCACTTGGAGCCACGGTAGTCCAGGCGCCTTCCTCGCCCGGATGCAGGGCTTTGCCACCTTGCCAGGGCGATGTGTGGCTGGCTTTGCGGCCGGCGTGGGCCAACTGGATGCCCGCAATAGATCCGTTCGCCTCCAGGAAAGAGACAATCCGTTTCAGGTTAGGAAGGTGTTCGTCTTTCCAGATGCCTAGGTCATGGGGCGTGATGCGGGCCTCAGGCGAAACCCCGGTGGCTTCCAGGAGGATGAGGCCGGCTCCGCCCACGGCCCGACTACCCAGATGCACCAGGTGCCAGTCATTGGCAAACCCATCCTGGCTGGAGTACTGGCACATTGGTGATACCACGATCCGGTTTTTCAGCCGGACACTTTTTATCTGTAAAGGAGTGAAAAGCGCGCTCATAGGAATTGATTTTACTGAAATCCTTCATACTTCCTCCGGTACCAAAGGGTTTGCTGATATCAGTCGGTAAGGAAAAAGTGCCAGCTCATGCTTTTGCGGTTAGTTTAAGCAAATCAGGCCCAAAGCAAGCTCGCTGATGTCCAGAATAAGAAAGGCCGCTCCTACTTGAGCGGCCTTTCTTATTCTGGTTTACCAAGCCCCGAAGGGAAGGATTTTCTTAGTTGAAGTGGTATAGGAACGTAATCACGCCGGTGAACGCAGGTTTCTTGCTGCCTTCAATTTCCATGGTTACCTCTAAACGGGCTTTGATGACGCCGCGCAGGTCTTTTGCCGAGAGCAGTTTCACCCGCAGGCGCAGGGCGCTATTTACCGCCACGGCCTGGTTGAACCGCAGGCTTTCAATCTCATAGTTCACCTGCATCTTCAGGTTCTCAATGGAAATGATCTGGCCCCACAAATAGGGCAGCAGCGAAACCGTTAGATAGCCATGGGCAATGGTGCCCCCAAAAGGCGATTCCGTTTTGGCCCGCTCCGCATCCAGGTGAATCCACTGGTGATCCAGGGTTGCATCGGCGAAAAGGTTGATTTGTTCCTGGGTGATGGTGTGGTACTCTGATACACCAATTTCGGTCTCCTCGTATTGTTGCAGGTCCTGGAAACTGCGGATGATGATCTTGCTCATGAAATTTTGGTCTTGTCTGTTAGGTAGAACCTGTAAGGTGGCGGGGATAAAGGGCTAAAGGTAACTTCTTTTAAGTATTTGTAAAAGTATGCCCCTAGAAGGCTGTGAAATCAATGAGGCTTGTTGGGCATATATCTAATAGGAAGGAGCCAAAACGCCGGTGAATATTCCCGGTGTTTTGGCTCCCTTTTGGAAAAACGGCCCAGAAACTAGTTGGCCTCCAGAATCTGGAACAACTCGTCTAACTTGGGCGTGAGGATGATCTCGGTGCGGCGGTTTTTCTGACGAGCATCGGCGGTTTTGGCGGCATCCAGAGGCGCATTCTCCGCGCGGCCCGATGGCGTAATTTTGGTGCCAGCCAGGCCTGCGTTGGTGAGAATACGGGTGATCTCGGTGGCGCGCAGTACACTTAGGTCCCAGTTGTCCTGCATGCCGGCGGTGCCTTTTGAGACGGGAACATCATCGGTGTGGCCTTCTACCAGCACGTTCACGTCTTGCTGGTCCTTGAGAGCCGCGGCCAGTTTGCGCAAAGCATCCTGTCCTTTGACGTCTACTTTGGTGGAGCCAGATTTGAAGAGCAACTGCTCAGACAAGGATACATACACTTTGCCGTTGCGCACGTTCACCGACAGGTCTTTGCTGTTGAAGCCTAGCAGGGCGTTGCTTACTTTGGTGCGAAGGGCATTTACGGCTTTGTCTTTCTCGGCTAAGATGCGTTCCAGTTCGTTAAGGCGTTCTTCCCGCGTTTTCAGGTCCTTGCTCAGTTGGTCAAGTTGGGAGCGGTTCTTGGTGAGGGTTTCGTTTAGTTTGTTCAGCTCCTCATCGCGGCGCGAGAGGTCTTTGGAGAGTTTGGAAGACTCCAGTGCGCTGTTGGCCATGAGGCGGTCATGGTTTTTGATGAGCTTGTCATAGGTGCTGCTCAGGTCTGCGTACAAAGCCTGGGTTTTGCGCAGGGTGCCGCCCAGCAGGGTAGTGTCGGCGGCTAGTTGCGAGCGGTACTCGGTGAGGTCGGCTACCTGCTTGGATAGGTCTGAGCTTTCCTTCCTGGTTTTGGAGAGGGCACTCTGGCAATCGGCTTTCTCACGTTCCAGTTTTACTTTCTGGGCCAGGAGCGAGTTGTATTTCTTGGTGGTGGTGCAGGAACCCAGTAAAAAGGTGCTCAGCACGGCTACTCCGGCATACCGGAGCAAAGATGAGTGAAACATGACAGGGGTTAGTAAGTGTGGAAGATGCAAATACAAAGGGTATAGTGGTTTTGTACCAGACGGGCCAGTGCAAAAGAACAAGTTTTCTGACCAGCTGAAAGCCAGACGTTACCCAAAGATAAGCAGCAAGGCCTTTGCCCCAAACCTGAGGGTACGTTTTTTGCCTCGATTCTTGAAAAGTGGCCAAAAACAGAAGAAGCCGGACCATGCGCCCGGCTTCTTCGATTAATGCTGTTTTATGTGTCCGTGCCCGGTAACAGGAAAGAATCTGGACAACAGGAAGACGCTTAGTTTGTCTGGATCAGCTTCAGGATCTTCTCAAAGTTAGGCGCCAGGATAATCTCGGTACGGCGGTTGCTTTGGCGGGCCTCCGGGGTACGGGTCATGGCTACCGGAGTGAATTGACCACGGCCGGCCGGTACCACCATCTGCGGCGGAACCCCGTTGTTGATCAGTAAACGGGTAATCTCGGTGGCACGCAGCACGCTCAAATCCCAATTGTCTTTGTAAGTGACGTTGGCAGCGGCTACGGCTACGTCATCGGTGTGGCCCTCAATCAGGATCTCAGTGTCCCGCTGTGACCGGATGGCGTTGGCCAGTTTGCCCAGTGCACTCTGTCCGTTGGGGTTTACTTTGGTGCTGCCTGAGGCGAAAAGCAGTTTCTCTGGCATGGTCACATACACCTTGCCGTCTCTTACGGCCACGGTCAGTCCCTGCTCTTTGAAACCGGCCAGGGCTTCGTTCACAGATTCGCGCAGCTCGTTGAGGATTCTTTCTTTCTGGGCAATTTGCTGTTGGTACTGAGCCAGTTTGGCATCACGGTCACGCAGATCGGCGTTGGCCTGTTCCAGGCTGCGCTGGGCGGCAGTTTTCTCTTTTTCCAGTGCATCTTTGCTTGCTTCCAGCTCTTTGTACTTCTTAGAGGAGACACAAGAACCCAGGACAGCTACTCCCAAAATCAAGGCGGCGGCGGATGAGGCGAAACGTGTTTTCTTCATAGGTGGCAATTTTACAATAAAGGTTAACGGTGGTGGTTTGAAAAGGCCGCTGGAACAAACGAGCGCCTGCCAGAGACCTTGGCTTTGAAACGGACGCAAATAAATAATAATTGCCTGAAGTATTCTAATTTACTTTATCCTCGTTGTAAAGTATTGGGGAGGTGCTGCTTACAAAACAATCGCGCAGGTTTTGCCTGATGAACCCCGCCAAGCCCTGGCAATTGCGTTTAAGGCAGCTTTTCCAGAAAACGGAGGCAAAACGCCGCGTTGAAGGAGGGCAGGCGGCAACAAGTAGTAGATGATTTAAGCCTTCTTTTCTGAAAACATGCCCCAAACCGCTCTTCGTTGGATGGTTTTTGGTTCTCAAGGGCTCATGAAGAAAATGGATAGGTGGGCGGCAAACCAGAAACTATCGAAAGTAAAAACCGGTACAACCCCTTTTACCGGAGAACAGGTGGATTTGAAGGGTAAACTAGGGAGCTATCTTTTCTTTTTTATCTTTGCACGCGTATTAGTAACTGCTTGCGGTTTCCCCACTGGAGGCTTCATTGTTGATAAAAACCTTTAGAGCATCATATGGCTTGGTTTAAAAGAGTAGAAAAAGGGATCGTCACCCCAACGGAGCAGAAAAAAGAAACCCCAGACGGCCTTTGGCACAAGTGCCCCGAGTGCAAGACCGTCATCAGTACCGCCGAGCACCGGCAACAACTGTACACCTGCGCCAAGTGCGATTTTCATGACCGCATCAACTCCCAGGAGTACTTTGAGGTATTGTTTGACGAGAACGAGTTTCAAGAACTGGATGAGAACCTGACGTCCTCAGACCCTTTGAATTTCGTGGACACGAAACCGTATCCAGACCGTATCAAGGCCACTCAGCGCAAAACCAACCTGAAAGACGCCGTTCGTACCGCCCACGGTACCATCAACGGGTTAGACCTGGTGGTAGCCTGTATGGACTTCAACTTCATTGGCGGGTCCATGGGCTCGGTGGTAGGGGAGAAGATTGCCCGTGCCATTGACTACAGCCGCGAAAACAAGATCCCGTTCCTGATGATCTCCAAATCTGGCGGGGCGCGCATGATGGAAGCCGGTTACTCGCTCATGCAGATGGCCAAGACATCGGCGAAGCTGGCCTTGCTGGCCGAGGAGAAAGTTCCGTACATTTCCCTGCTCACTGACCCCACCACTGGCGGCGTGACCGCGTCCTTCGCTATGTTGGGCGATTTTAACATCTCTGAGCCGGGTGCCCTCATTGGGTTCGCCGGACCACGCGTGATCAAAGAAACCATCGGGAAAGATTTGCCTAAAGGGTTCCAGAGCGCCGAGTTTGTGCTGGAGCACGGTTTCTTGGATTTCATTGTGCACCGCAAAGAACTGAAAACGCGCATTTCGGACCTGATTACCCTTCTTCGGCCCGAAGAAATCCCTGCCACGGCAGAAACCGAAAAGAAAACGGTAACGGTCAAATAGGCCTTTTTACCCCATAAATGACCTAAAAACCTGCTTCGTCAAAAGGCAGGTTTTTTATTTTCGGTCTGGCACGATTATTATTGCAGTCTATATAGATCAGGGGCTATATGGGAACATTTTATTTCGAAATCAGTATGTATCCCCGATACTAACCATTATTAAGCTTACGTTTACAACCAAAAAACAACGACTATGAAATTTTTGAAAGGAACATTCACCGCCATGTTAGTAGGAAGCTTACTTTTCTCTTCCTGCAAATCAAGTCAGACGGCTAGCACTGATACAACCACTACCCAGAAAAAAGGCATGAGCAAAACCGCCAAAGGTGGTATTCTTGGAGCCGGTGGCGGTGCCGTTTTAGGCGGTATTATTGGTAAAGCCACTGGAAACACAGCCCGCGGAGCCATCATTGGTGCTGCCGTAGGTGGTGCTACCGGAGCTGTGATTGGTCGCCGGATGGACAAGCAGGCTGCTGAACTAGAGAAAGAAATGCAGAACGCCCAGGTAGAGCGTGTAGGGGAAGGGATCAAAGTTACCTTCGATGCCGGATTGCTGTTTGCCACCAACTCTGCTGAACTACAAGCTTCTTCCAGAGCTGATATCCAGAAACTGGCCGAAACCCTGAAAAAATACCCAGGCACCAACGTCCTGATTGAAGGCCACGCCGACAACACCGGGAACGATGCCATCAACCAACCACTTTCTGAGCGCAGAGCCCAGTCTGTTGCGAACTATGCCACTTCGTTAGGAGTAGAGTCTAGCCGCATCCAGACCCGTGGATATGGTTCTACCCAGCCTGTAGCCGATAACACTACTGCCGCTGGCCGTCAGCAGAACCGTCGCGTGGAGGTAGCCATTTTTGCCAGCGAAGAACTGAAGAAAGCCGCTGAGCGTGGTGAGATCAAATAATAAAACAACCTCAATATTGAAAAGGCTAACCCAAGTGGTTAGCCTTTTTTTATGCCTTTTCCAACTTGTTTTAGGGTTGATTTCTATAGAACGGCCTCAAAACTGGGCTGAGGGAAAGACTTTCTTTGGGTTCTTCCTGTCAGGAAGCAACCGTGGCGCAGGATAAAACAGAGTGACGTTATGGCTGCCGAAGGATACTTCGTACCAACTTAGCGGAACCTGCCTTGATTAACCTCCGTCCATTTTACCCGTTTAGGGAAGGAAACCAATGGAATGTAGAGAATGGGAAAACTTAGAAACGGGCTCTTTCTGTTGCTGGTGCTGGCCGGTTTAGGCGCATGTGAACGGGTGAAAGACAAAGAAGCTGTCGCTGATCTGCCAAAAACATCGGTAGAAGACACGCTGGTCCTCACCCCAGACACCCTGGAAATTGACACCCTCCTCAACGAAACCGACGAGAATTACCCGTCCGGAACCGAAACCTCTTACCAAGACGAGACAGATTCTGAAAACCAAACCGGTGCTGAGTCACATAATGTAGCTGGTGCCGGTGCTTCTGGTACATCTAGCACCCGAACTTCCAGTGCTTCCACCGAGAAGGGGAAAGCGAGCGTAACTACCGCCGCTGGAACCTCGGGAAACAAAGCCGCTTCGGTTAAGAAAAAATATGTGCGGCCTACCCGGCAGCAGTTGCAGAATTCCCTGGCGCGGGATGCCCGCCGATCAAACCAGATGGATCTGCCGCAGCTTAGAAACTACTGGCTGCGCCGGCAACATTACTACCGCCGGGCTACCAAAGACATCAAATACGTAGCCGGCGATACCAAAATCAAGATCTCCACCGAGGAAACCAAGATAGAGACGCCCCTGGGCAAAGTGAAGATTGAGGGAAATGACATCAAAGTGAAGTACGATTAACTTCTTTTACTGAGGAAATATAACCGCTGCCATCGGCCGGTTTCAAGGGTGTTTTCAGGAAAATACCTTTGAAACCGGCCGATGGCTTTTTTTACGGGCAAATACCACCGCTGAAATGGTGATCAAAGCTCCCAGTAAGGCAACGGCAATATCTTTCTGCGCATCCCAGACATCGCCCTGAGTGCCCAGGTAGGTCATGCCCTGGGTCGGGAAGAAAATATCGGCCACAGCCCATTCAATCAGTTCGTAGAAAGCGCCCATGCTGATGGTGAGTTCTACGGGCAAGAGGTAGGTGTAAATAGGACGCATGTTGGTGACCCGGCAGAAAACCTCCTGCATGGGATAGGCCAGGAAAAAACCGAACCCAAAATGCACCAACCGGTCATAGTGGTTGCGCTCCAGGTGGAGTTTTTCCTGCACCCAGTACCCCAGCGGATTTTCGGCGTAAGTGTGCTGGGCACCGTACGCGTGCAGCATCAGGTACAGAAAAATAAAGGTGTAGCTGAGGTCTGAGAACCGCAAGTATTTGTAGAAGGCCACCAACAGAATGACAGCCGTGAGCGTGAGTGTGTTTTCCAGCCACCAGTTTTTGGCGTCTGTGGTGGTAAACCCGGTATAGGCCCAGAACAACCCAAACGTGATAACATAGGCAATGAGAAGCGGGTTTTTACGGAAATGGGTATGTTCCTGATCAGTCGCGAAGGAGAAGGCCATGCAAAGGAAGGTCTTAAGGGCTGTCAAATGGATCAGAAGCGGGTGAAGGCGTTGGTGCTCCTGAGGCAGTAGTTTAGCGAGAATGAAAGGGTTGGTTAGTTGATTGCTTCTTGTAACCTATCTGTGAGCATCAGGTCTTGCCGGTGGTACACCAGTTGAAACGGATTGTCTGAGGGGTTCTGCGACGGGTCACAGTGGTACCCGTAAATGTGATAATCCTGCGCCATCGGGATCAGCTTTTTATAGTAGGTATGGGCGGTGTTCTGCTCAGAGAACGTGATGTCATGGAAAACCGTGGTGGCTTTGGGGGGCATTCCGCGTAAGTAGGCAAAAAGCGACTCGGGTTGCCCGAGGTCTCCTGAGAATGCTATTCTTTCACCGTTTTCTTCAAAGATATAGGCGTAGGTTTGCAGCCGCTCGGCATGCAGGCCATACGTGTCTACGGCAGTGATGCCCGGCAACTCAGACAGCGGGGTGAAATCTACGTACTCCTCTGGTTTTTGCACCTGTAGCCGCAGAAACTCATATACCTCGTCCCGGAAATCATCATCGGGGTACAGGATGGTGGGCCGGCAGTTGCTGTTGAAAAAGTGGCAATGCAGCAGGATATTGGCTAAGCTGCCGGTGTGGTCATTGTGCAGGTGGGTGAGCAAAATGTATTCAATGCCCCGGGTAAGTTGATGCTGCCGGAGAGTGGGGTACACGGTAAAGCCACAATCCAGCAGGAGGGTGTGTCCTTTAAATTCTACTAATGCCGCAGAGTTGCCGTACGCCACGTCAAACGCTCCGCCTGTCCCTAAAAAGGTGAATTTCATAGTTTTTGTCTTTCTGAAACCATTCTGTGTACACTGGTTAAAGGGCTGTTACACGCAAACTTTACCATCGGGGGGCTCGTTTAGAGGGAAAAATAGATGACTATGGCTGAAGCAAATCAGCATCTTCCTCCCTCAGAAAAGATATGGCAAGTTCATATACGGTTGAATGAAGTTTTCGGACATCTTTCCGGTCATCCGCGGCGCGAACCCATGCGGGAACTCATCTCCACCATGCTCTCGCACCGTACCACCCATGCCAACGAGGAGAAAGCCTACTCCCAGATGCTGGAGAAATTCCCTACCTGGGAAGCCGTCATGGCCGCCCCCGTGGAGGAACTCACCCAGGCCCTGGCTCCGTCTGAGTTCCCAGGTGCCAAAGCGGTGAACATCCAGAAAGCCCTCCGGCTCATTCAGCAGGACCACCCAGACTTTTCCCTCGATTTCCTGAACGACCTGGACGTACCCCAGGCCATGGCCTGGCTGATGGCTTTACCCGGAGTTGGGCTGAAAACCGCCACCCTGGTGCTTTTGTTTAACTTCCATAAACCCGTGTTCCCCGTAGACACGCACGTGCACCGCATCAGTCAGCGGGTGGGGCTCATTGGGGCGAAGGTCACCCATGACAAAGCCCACCAGATTCTGCTGGACATGCTGCCCAAAGACGCGCTTGTCTTGTACAACCTGCACCGCCACATGCTCAAACACGGCCAGAAGATCTGCACCTGGAACCGTCCCAAATGCGAAAGCTGCGTCTTGCAGGACCTCTGTAATTATTACGCCGAGGTGCGCCTGAAAGGCATTGACCTATAAAGTTGTTTTGAGGCTGTTTTCCGGAAAACAGGCGGAAAGCAACCTAACCCTTACCAAAGCCTATCCTTTTCTGAAAACAACCAGGCGATTATCTGGTTGAAGGCGTACACGCTTTTTCCTCTTTCTCATGCATAGATTTTACGCTTTCCTGATCTTATTTTTGCTCGTCCTGAACGCTGGGGAAGGGTGGGCTCAAAGTACGGGAAGAGTTACGGGGGTAGTGCGGGACAGGAACACGCAGGAACCCATCATTGGCGCCACGGTGACCCTGGAAGAAACCACCATCGGCGCCTCTACTGACGCGCAGGGACGCTACCGTCTGGAGGATGTGCCCACGGGCAGCTACAACATCAAAGCCTCTTTTCTGGGCTATGAACCGGTGACGCGCTACAACGTGCCGGTGACTTCGGGCAACGCCCTTACCCTGAATCTGGAGCTGTCGCCGGGCCAGAACCGGTTGCAGGAGGTGAACATCACCGTAGACCGTTCCATTCGGGTGGCCACCGTAGAGACGCCTTTGTCTGTTCAGAGTTTGAGCAGCGAGGAAATCAAGAGCAACCCGGGCGGCAACTTTGACATCTCTAGGGTAATCCAAACCTTGCCCGGAGTTGCCGGGGCCGGGAGCACGGGCGCTGGTTTCCGGAACGATATCGTGATAAGGGGCGGTGGGCCAAGCGAGAACGTCTTTTTCCTGGATGGCATTGAGATCCCGGTGATCAACCACTTTTCCACCCAGGGCAGCAGCGGCGGTCCGCAGGGGATTTTGAACGTGTCGTTTATTGAGGACGTGACGTTGAGCACCAGCGCCTTTGATGCCCGCTATGACAACGCGCTTTCCAGCGTGTTCCAGTTCCGGCAGCGCGACGGCAACCCCGATCGGTTGCAGGGCAACGTGCGCCTCAGCGCCACCGAGTTGGCTGCTACGCTGGAAGGGCCACTGGCTCCTAAAACCACATTCCTGGCCTCGGCCCGAAGGTCTTACCTACAACTGCTCTTCAAAGCCATTGACCTCCCCATCAGGCCCAATTATTGGGATTTCCAGTACAAAGTCACCCATCAGCTTAATTCTAAAACTACCTTGACCACGCTGGGAATTGGGGCCATTGACGATTTCAGTTTCGCGGTGCCCAAGGAAAGCTCACCGGAGAAAGAATACGCCCTTCGATCTAACCCTTTGATAAACCAGTGGAACTACACGGTGGGGGCAAGCCTGAAACGGTCTCTGGAGAACGGGTTTGTGCAGGTGTCGCTTAGCCGAAACGTTTTTGAAAACCAGCTAGACCGCTTTGAAGACGCGCAGTACGGAGATGAAACCCGCAGGCTCCTGAAAAGCCGGTCACAGGAAAGGGAAAACAAACTGCGGCTGGACGTAAACAAGTTTGTGGGTGGCTGGAAGTTCTCCTATGGCGCCATCGGGCAGTACGTGAGCTATGACAACCGCTTCTTCAGCCAGATACGCCAGGAACTGCGCGACGAGAACGGCAACGTGGTGCAGCCTAGGGTAACTGTGGACTTTGACACCAACCTAGATTTCTTTCGCTACGGCTTGTACGGGCAAACTTCCAGGAGTTTCCTGCAAGACAAACTGAGTCTGTCCCTAGGCATCCGCTCAGACATGAACTCCTTTACCTCGGACGGGAATAATCCGCTGGAAACGCTTTCGCCCCGGCTCTCGGCCTCGTACGCCTTAGCCGACCGCTGGAAACTGAACGCCTCGGTGGGGACTTATTACCGCTTGCCCATTTACACGGTGCTAGGCTATAAAGATGCGAACGGTGGGTACGCCAACAAAGACAGCAAGTACATCAAATCCACGCATTACGTGGCCGGGGTGGAGTTTTTGCCGTCCATTGCCAACCGCCTCACCGTGGAAGGTTTCTATAAACGATACGCCAACTATCCGGTCTCGGTGCGAGATGGGGTCTCGTTGGCCAATCAGGGCATTGAGTTTGGTGCTATCGGGAACGAAGACGTAGCCAGCGTGGGCAAAGGGCGTGCCTACGGGGCCGAGTTTTTCTTTCAGCAGAAACTGACCCAGGGCTTGTATGGCTTGGTTTCCTATACCTTGGTGCGGAGCGAGTTCACCGGTTTGGATAGAAATAACTACGTGGCCTCGGCCTGGGACAACCGCCATCTGGTATCGGCGTTGCTGGGCTGGCAGTTTGGCAGGAACTGGGAATTGGGTGGGAAGTACCGTTTTGCGGGAGGATCGCCCTACACGCCTTTTGACCTGGAGGCCTCGCAACGGAACTACGCCTCGCTGGGCACCGGCCTGCTGGACTACGACCGCCTCAACACCCAACGGCTGCGCTCTTTCCAACAACTGGACGTACGCCTAGACAAGAAATGGAACTTCAAACGCACCACCCTAGACGTGTACGTCGATATCCAGAACATTTTCCGGTTCAAAGGCCCGTCTCTGCCCCAGTACACCTTCCAGCGCAACACCGAGAATACCGGTTTTGCCACCACCAACGGCCAGCCGCTCAACCCTGACGGCTCCAACGCCATCCCGCTGCTTCTGGACGAGGATGATGTGACCTTTCTGCCCACGGTAGGATTTGTACTGGAATTCTAAGCAGTGTGTTTTAAGGTCAATTTCTGGAAATCAGGCCCAAAGCATGGTTTTCTTCACGCATTCCGTCTCCCTTTGGAGGGGGTAGGGGGATGATTTTCTCGTGGGGAACAACCTTTGAAGATTCGAATATTCCCGAGAATCATTCCTTTTATTCCCGAGAATCATTCCTTTACGTTTCATTTCTTTAGCGGATGGTTCTTCTGCTGGCTTTATCATCCCCCTTCAAAGGGGGATACAAAAGAGCGGCGTTTTTAGCTTGGTTTCTGGGAAACGACTTAAGATCGGCCAGGTACGGCCTCGGCCTTACCTCCGTTACTGCTTTAATTCCGTAGGCAATGCGTACCTTGCAACTGCTCCGGCAACCGTTTAAAAGAAGAGAATGCGTTTAATCCATCATCCCGTACTGGCCAATTACTACGTGACGTACCGTTGCAACGCCAAATGCTCGTTCTGCGACATCTGGGAGAAGCCCTCGCCGTACATCCAGTTGGAAGATGTGAAGCAGAACCTCAAAGACCTGCGCAAATTGGGCGTGAACGTGGTGGACTTTACTGGCGGAGAGCCTTTGCTGCACCGGCAGATTGACCAGTTCCTGGAGGTGGCGCAGGAGCTGGGTTTCATCACCACCCTTACCACTAACGGCATGCTGTACCCCAAGTGGGCCGAGCGGCTTAAGGACAAGGTAGACATGCTGCATTTCTCTCTGGACTCCGCTGATAAAACCGAGCATGACACCGGTCGGGGTGTGGCTTGTTTTGATTTCGTGCTGGAATCCATAAAAATGGCCAAAAGCCTGGGAGAGCGCCCCGATATTCTGTTCACGGTTTTCAAGCGCAACTTAGACCAGATTGAGCGGGTGTACCAGGAGATTTGTCTGCCCAACAACCTGATGCTGCTTTTGAACCCTGCCTTTGAGTACAACCAGGTGGAAACCGGCGATCAGCTTTCTGAAGAAGAACTGGATTACCTGGTGAAATTCAGCAAGCAGAAGTGGGTGTATTTGAACGAGGCCTTTGTGCAGTTGCGCAAAGACGGCGGAAACCACATAGAAAAGCCGGTCTGCAAAGCCGCCAGCACCACCTTGGTGATCTCTCCCGAAAATGAGTTGGTCTTGCCGTGTTATCATCTGGGCGCCCAGAAATTTCCTATTGAGGGCAAGCTGTATGACCTCTACAAGTCTGAGGAGGTAAAGAAACTCATTGCCCTGGAGGGACGACTGCCTGCCTGCGAAGGCTGCACCATCAACTGCTACATGCAACCCAGTTTTGCCGTGGAGATGAACAGCTACTGGTGGAAAGCCCTGCCCAGCACCCTCAAATACAACCTCCGGAAAGGCACCTGGAAACGCATGCTGGGATAACCCTATCCTGCTGAGCGTCTGGTGTTCTTTGAAAGTTGGGGGAACCTGGCAGCAGGCTGAAAAAATATGCGATACTATATACGGATGTCTATATAAATTTTGCTTGTTTTGAGATTCATAGCAAGATGGCCCCTCAAAATATGTTGCGTCACCCCCTTTGCCTCTGTTTTCTCGTTCTTACTTTCTTTTTCCCGCTGGTAGGCTTTTCGCAGACCCCATCCGGGACTTTGTTTAGTGGAAGTTACAACCAAGCCCCGCTCCAGCAGGTGCTGCAGGATATCCAAAGTAAAACCCCCGTCAGGATTTACTTTAAACCAGAGTGGGTGCAGGAGGTCCGGGTAAGCCAGAAGTTTGAGCAGGAAAAGGTAGCTGATGTAATCCAGATCCTGCTGGAGAGCACTGACCTGGAGGCCGCCTGGTACCATGACTATGCTGTGCTTCTTTTTCCTTCGGCGGCCAACCATCCGGCGGTGGTCTACAAAGACGCCAAAGGAAACCCCCTGAACCGCATTTTATTCGGGTTACCCAAAAACGCCCAGGAAAACGTGAAGGTAGTTTTGCGCGGAAAAATAACCCACGCCAAAACGGGTGAACCTATTATTGGAGCCACTGTTTCTGTGCCCTCCCTGGCTTTAGGAGACCAGACCGATGCCAACGGCGAATACCGGCTTTCTCTGCCCATGGGCGAGCATCTGGTTTCCTTTAAATCTATTGGGTTACTCCCCGAAGAAAGACAGGTAGGCCTTTACGCCGCAGGCACCGTGAACATACAGCTGCACCAGTCGGTGGTGGCTTTGAACGAAGTGGAGGTGCGCGCCAGTGGCCTCAACGACAACAATGTGAACGGCGTGCAGATGAGCATGAACAAGCTGGACATTGGCGTCATCCGGAAAATGCCTACGTTCCTGGGGGAGGTTGACGTGGTGAAAAGCGTGATGTTGTTGCCGGGTGTCAGCTCGGTAGGCGAAGGGTCGGCGGGGTTCAATGTGAGGGGCGGCGGCTCAGACCAGAACCTATTGCTCATGGGCCAGATTCCTATCTATAATCCATCGCACCTATTCGGCTTTTTTTCGGTCTTCAACCCAGATGTGGTGAAAGATCTGACCTTTTACCGGGGCGGCATCCCGCCACGGTATGGCGGACGGCTCTCCTCAGTGCTGGAGGTGCAGCAGAAAGAAGGACAGCCCAAGGTAACCGGCAAAGGAGGGGTGGGGCCTATCACCAGCCGCCTGGCCATTGAGGGGCCTTTGTTTTCAGAGAAAACCACTTTTCTGGTAGCAGGCCGCGCTTCTTACCCTAATTGGATACTGCACAGCCTCAAAGACAAACAGTTAAACCAAACCCACGCGGCCTTTTACGACGGGAATGCCAACGTAACCCATACGTTCAGCCCCAAAGACAAACTCAGTTTCAACAGTTACCTGAGCCATGATGCCTTTGGCTTCACCCAGGACAGTATCTATTCCTGGCAGAACATGGGCGCTTCACTGAAACATACCCATTCCTTCAGTGAGCAACTGGTAGGTTCTTTGAGCGGAGTGTTCAGTAAATACCGGTTCGGCATTGAGGACCAGGATTCAACCAATGCCTCCAAGTTCAGCAACGGAATCTGGTCGGCTGGCTTAAAGGCCGAGGGAAATTATGATGCCCGCCAGCACCAGCTTGGGTTTGGCGCGGAAGGAACGTACTATACCTTTCAGCCGGGCAAACTGGAACCCGCCACCGGCAACTCAGGCGTTAACCCCATTTCCTTGGCTCAAAACAAGGCCATAGAAGGGGGGATTTTCGCAAGTGACGAGTACACCATTACCCCGCAGTGGACTTTGATGCTGGGGCTTCGGTATTCCTTTTACCAGAACCAGGGGCCAGGCCAGGTGTACGTGTATGCGCCGGGCCAACCAAAGCAGGAACGCACCATTATAGACACGCTCTCTTACAGTTCAGGAGAAGGTATTGCGTTCTACCATGGCCTGGAACCGCGGGTTTCGCTAAAATACAGCATTACCGAGGCTAACTCCATCAAGGCAGGTTACCAGCGCATGCGGCAGTATCTGCACCTGGTTTCGGGTGCCATGGCGGTGGCTCCCATTGATTTCTGGCAAACCAGTAACACCCATCTCAAGCCCCAAGTGGCAGACCAGTGGTCTATTGGCTACTTCCACAACTTCGCTGGCAACTCCATTGAATTTTCGGTGGAACCTTACTACAAGCGCATCCAAAACCAGTTGGACTACAAAGAAGGAGCAGACCTCTGGTTGAACCCCACCATTGAAGCCGATTTGTTGCCGGGCAAAGGCCGTACGTATGGCGTGGAGGTGCAACTCGCTAAGAAACAGGGTGATTTAACCGGATGGGCTAGCTACACTTATTCTAAGTCAGAGATTCAGGTGAACGGTTCTTTCCCTGAGGAGAAGGTAAACAAAGGGGCTTTTTACCCCACCAACTATGACAAGCCGCATACCGTCTCTGTGGTGGCCGCCTACCAGTTAACCAAACGCCTGGCCTTTACCTCTAATTTCGTTTACAGCTCCGGAAGACCTACTACTGCGCCCATTGGGCTTTACAAGATCGGGGGAGTAGAAGTGCCGGTCTACGGAGACCGAAACCAGGCGCGCATTCCAGATTACCACCGCCTGGACTTGTCCATGACCATAGAGCCCAACCATCGGAAAGATAAAAAATGGGAAGGCCGCTGGAGCCTTTCAGTGTACAATGTGTACGGCCGCCAGAATGCCTACTCCGTCTTCTTCCGGCGCGATGTTGGCGCTCCACCCCAAGGCTATAAGCTTTCAGTGGTGGGCGTGCCCCTGCCTTCCCTCACGTATGACTTCAAATTTTAGTCCCCCATGGCAAAACATAAATCTGGTCTGAAAAATAGCCTTCTCCTGGTTCTTTCTCTCGTGCTTTTCTCCTGCGTAGAGCCCGTTGACTTGAAACTGCCGACCAATGTAAGGAACCTGGTGGTACAGGGTTTGGTCACGAATGAGCCCGGGCCATACACCGTAGAACTCTCCATGACGGCACCCTACGGCAGGCCCACCGGATTGAAAGACGTGGAGTTAGAAGGTGCCCAGGTAGAAATCACCAGCAGTACCGGCGAGCGGGAAGTCTTAAGCGAACATGGGTTGGGTATCTTTAAGACCTTACCCAACGGAATAAGGGGCAAGGTGGGCGAGGCCTATACCCTACAGGTGAGACTGAAAGACGGGCGTTCCTATACTTCCACCGCTCAATTGCTCACCCCAAGCCCCGAGGTAGAAAACATACAGTTGCAGTTTCAGAAGGTGCCCCTGCAGGAGGGTGAAACTACCCAAAATTACCGCTACGAGGTTTCGGTTGATGTCACTGATCCGGCCCTGGAAAAGAATTATTACCGTTGGGAGTGGGGAGGCATCTTTGAAGTCTCCACCCAGCCTTGGGACTATGAATACTGGCCTCCCTTGGGGAATGGGCCCATCCCGATGCCTAAATCCTGCTGTAAGACCTGTTGGGTGTATGACACCATCCATGTTACCGAGGTAGGCGAAGACCGCTTGTTTGACGGAAACCGGTACCGCCAGATCATAGGCTATCTTCCCCTGACCGCTGAAAACATCAATGTGCGCTACCGGCTGGATGTTGCCCAATACTCCGTCTCGGCGGAAGCCTATGATTTCTGGCGGGTTTTCATTTCCCAGACACGCAACACCGGCTCCGTGCTGGATCCGCCCCCGGCTAACCCAAGAGGCAATATTACCAGTACCTCTGATCCCGATGAACCTGTCTATGGGTACTTTGGGGCTTCGGCGGTAACCCGAAAAACTATTTTCATTAACCGGGAAGATGTGCCCGTGGTGCCTCCTCTCCTGAAGTACCCCGATGATTGCCTAACCATGAAGTTTAGTACCACCATCCGTCCTTCTTTCTGGTAAAAGTATGCCTACACGTCACGTCACTAAAAACCGAGGGGAAAAGTCGTTTGCCTTCTTAGGTCTGTTGTTGCTCCTGTTGGTTCCTTTGACCGGATTTACCTTTATGGCAGATTCCTGGAAAACGGCCCTGAAACAAGGATTGGTTCAGCAGGAGAACAAAGAAAAAGAGCAGATCCATGTCCGCTTTTCCCAACCCTACTATGCCAGCGGCGACACCGTGCGGTTCAAAGCATATGTGCTAAATGCCGCCTCATTGCAGCCCACACGGCAAAGCCACGTGTTGGAAGTGGAATTCAGAACCCCGGCTATGGCTACCACGCAACATTTGCGGTTTGCGGTACAGGACGGGATTGCCCTGGGGAGTTTTGTCTTGCCAGATTCGCTTTCCCGTGGGCAGTATGAAGTAGTGGCTTACACGCCCGCCATGCTGGCAGGAGGTAAAAAAGAAGCCTTCCAGCAAAGGCTTCGGGTTTTGGGCCCCGCCACTGACAAATCAAAAGCCGAGGCGACAACTCCGATTTCGGTGACCCTGACTGCTTTCCCTGAGGGCGGAAAATTGGTTTCGCAGGTGCAAAGCCGGGTAGCCATCAAAGCCACCGATCAGTCCGGAATGGGAGTGGCTACCAAAGGCAGGATCATAGGTGCTTCTGGTGCCGCCACGCCTTTCTCTACCAATGAGCGCGGTGAAGGTCTGGTGCTTTTCACACCCCAAGGCAGCGGCGATGGGTACCGGTGGGCGCTGGAAAATACGAGTGCATCGCTGAGCCTGAACGAAGCTAAATTCCCAACGGTAGAAACACAGGGAGTGGGTCTCAGGGTACAAACCGGACCCGATAGTTTGTTGCGCCTGACTTTGTTGCCGAATGCGGCCTGGTTGCAGAAAAGAGGCGATAAACGGGTACAGGTGATGTTCCAAGCCGATGGCAAAACCGTTTTTTCTACAGGTGAGAAACTGAGCAAACCTGAAGGCACCGAAGTAGTGGTACCCCGAGGCAAATTTCCGGCTGGTTTGCTTGCCGTCACTATCGCCAACGCCGATGGTCAGGTAGAGGCGCAGCGGCTCGTGTTGCTGCAACACCCCAACCACCTTCAAATCCAAGTAAAGACAGACCGGATACGTTATGGCCGCCGGGAACCCGTGCGCATCACGGCTTCGGTGATTGATGCCGCTGGTAACCCTGTAGAAGCTTCCCTGTCGTTTGCCGTCCGGACCCGCTCCCAGGCCGATGCTTTACGTGCCTCCTCGCTGGAACAAACCGTACTTGGGCGCGGAGTACCCGCTCTCATTCCGGGCAAATCTGCTTCCCAACTGCTTGATTCTACCCTTGAGTGGTCTCTTCTTACCCAAACTGGCTTGAAAGATTTCCGTTTTGGCCCTGTTTCAGGAAAATCAACCCAAAACGAAGCTGTGGCCTTTGAGGGGCTGCAAATTGAAGGAAGGGTAGTGGATGCCAACGGAGCGCCAATGGAAACCTCCACGGTACTTTTGTACGGAAAGCGAAGCGAAGAACCTATGCTTTTCACGCCAGGGCCAGATGGCCGTTTCTCCTTTCAGTCGCCTGAGTTCGTTCACCCAGACCAGTTCACCTTTGAGGTGTTACGCGGCGGATCAAGGCTTAGAGAGGCAAAACTGGAGTGGATCAACTTGCCCATCTTTGCTGCTGCCAGCCCCTTGCCCCTGCAACTAACCGAAACCGAAGCCCGGTACCTGAAACAAATTGCCCTGCAGCGTCGCTCCAACTCCCTTTTCCATTCTAAGGGCGGCATCATCAAATCTGGGCAGCAAGATTCAGTGGCCGCGTTGCTTTCAGAGTTGGGACGCCCAGATCAGTCCATCGACTTAAGCAAGTACATCACTTTTAAAGACCTGGCGGAAGTAGTCAAGGAAACGCTGCCGCTGGCGAGCGTGGTGGAAACCGATGACGGAAAACAGATCCGGATATTCTCCCCTGAGCGGGTGGGCGCGAAATTCAAGGAGCATCCCCTTTACTTTATAGACGGCGTACCCACCCTCAACAATGATTGGTTGCTGAAACTGCCGGGTAACTCCATCCGGAAAATAGATCTTTTCTATGCCCAGCGGAAACTAAGCAATCTAGGTCTCATTGGAAGGCACGGCGTTTTGTCGGTTACTACCCAGGCCCCGCACCCCGCTCCGAAAGATTTCCAGGACAACCGCACCCTTGGGTGGTCTGGGCTAGCCCCGGTTCATGCGTTCAACACTCCGTCGTATGAGTACACGGTCCCAAAACCAGCCCCAGATTTCAGGAACCTGCTTTTCTGGGCTCCGCAAATCCTTACTGATGCCAAAGGCAACGGATCGGTTACGTTCTATACCTCAGACGACGTTGGCGATTTTGAGGTAGAGGTGGAGGCGTACAGTAAAAGTGGGTTGCTGGGATCTCAGTTCTACCGGTTTTCTGTCGTGCCGAACCTGTAACCGGCCGTATAGGTTAGAAAAGGTTCTTTAATAGGTATAGGAACGTCAGGTGTGAAAAGCTTATTTAGGGGAGATTTCCGGGATGAAGCCTTCCGAGTGACTGACAATTCGATTTGATAAATTAAAAAATAGTATGGCACTTATTTTACCGGTTAAAGGCATTCTCCCGGTCATGGGCGAAGGTTGTTTTCTGGCTCCTAACGCCACTGTGGTGGGCGACGTGGTGCTGGGCGAACAGTGCACCGTCTGGTTCAACGCCGTGGTTCGCGGCGACGTGAACAGCATCCGCATTGGGCGGAAGACCAACATCCAGGATGGGGCCGTGATCCATTGCACCTACCTGAAAAACGCCACCGTCATCGGGAACAACGTGAGCATCGGGCATAACGCGCTGGTGCACGGCTGCACCGTAGAAGACAACGTGCTCATTGGCATGGGCTCCATTGTCATGGACCGGGCGGTGGTGCAGGAGCACTGCATCATTGCCGCCGGTGCGGTTGTGCTGGAAGGAACCATCTGCGAACGGGGCTCTATTTACGCCGGGGTTCCGGCCAAGAAAGTAAAGGAGCTCACCCCGGAACAAATCTCCGCCATGGCCCAAACCGCCAACAATTATGTGCTCTACGCCAGCTGGTTCCAGGAAGAGGTAAAAGAGGTAGGTTCCTGATTCTGGCTTGGTTTTCAGAAACAGGCAGGAAAACATCCTGAATCCGGAGGTAGGAGCAAAGCCAATGCATTAAACCCTAAATGAAAATATCTGTGGAAGAAACCGAAAGAGAAAATGTAATTCAGCATTACCTGGAAGGGTACAATACCTTTGACATCCCCAAAATGGTGGCGCATTTTGACGAGGCCATAGTCTTTGAAAATGTGTCTAACGGTGAGGTAAACCTAAAGTTGGAAGGCTTGGCAGATTTCATAAAACAAGCAGAACAAGCCAAAGCCTATTTCACAACCCGCACCCAAACGGTGAAGTCTTTCAAACACCAGGAAAACCAGACCGAAATCATCCTGGATTATGAAGCGGTTTTAGCGGTAGATTTACCAAACGGGCTTAAAAAGGGAGAAAAACTGCAATTGCAGGGAAAGTCTATTTTTACTTTCTCATCCGGTAAAATCGCCAAGTTAACAGACATCAGCTAAAGGCGGAGACAGTCAACCGAAGGCCTGTTTCGTGCACATCCGGTGCTGTAAATCAAATAAGACTTCAACGATATGAAAATAGGGGTAGCGCAGAACAGACCTGTAGCCGGTGATATTGAACAAAATCTGGAAGGGCACCGGAGACTAATTGACCTGGCGGTGACCAATGCGGCAGACATGGTTATTTTTCCGGAACTCTCCCTGACCGGGTATGAACCTAGTCTCGCGCAGGAGCTGGCAACCCATCCGGAGGATCCCCGCTTGGACGCTTTCCAGGAAATGAGTGACACCCACCAGATCATCATCGGGGTAGGAGTGCCTACCAAACAAGAAGCGGGCACCTGCATCAGCTTGATTCTTTTGAAACCTTATCAGGAAAAGCAAATCTACTCTAAACAATACCTGCACGCAGACGAAGAGCCGTACTTTGTGGCCGGGCAAAACGCCACTGGTTTCATTGGGGAAGACAATCGCATTGCTTTGGCTATCTGTTATGAACTCTCAGTGCCCGAACATGCCCAACACGCCTTTACCAGTGGGGCAGAGATGTACCTGGCCAGCGTGGTGAAATCTGTGAGGGGGATAGACAAGGCCTGGCAGCGTCTGTCGGACATCGCGGAGCATTTTGGCATGACCGTTCTAATGGCAAACTCCGTGGGCCTGGCTGACGGAGAAGAATGTGCGGGCAAATCTGCGATCTGGGACAACCAAGGCAATCTGCTGGGGCAGTTGAATGACACTCAGGAAGGAATCCTTCTGTTGGATACTGTCACCCAGGAAGTAACTTCTATTACTCTTTAAAACACCGGTTTGGCCCAGCTTGCCCCGCGTCACTTTCTGCTGGTTTTTACATCAAAGCTCCCCTGCATGCGTACCTAAGGAAATGTTTCTTTCCGGAACCGGAAAGTAGTCTGGACTTCTCCTCTTTAGCTTGCGGCAACCATCATGCGGATACTCCTTTCTTTCCTTAAAATAGGGCTCCTGTTGTATGTGGCGGTCTGTGCGGTGTTGTATTTCCTGCAAGAGAAACTCATCTTCTTCCCTGAGAAACTAAGCCCGGGATTCAAGTTCCGGTTTCCGCAGACTTTTCAGGAAATCAGCCTCCAAACGCCAGATCAGGTGCAACTTCATGGGGTGTTGTTTAAGGCAAACCAACCTCAGGGTGTGATTCTGTACTTGCATGGCAACGCCGGTTCGGTGCACTCCTGGGGGGATGTGGCTCCCATCTATACCAATTTGGGCTATGACGTTTTCCTGCTGGATTATAGAGGATACGGCAAAAGCGAAGGAAGAATAAGCAGTCAGCGGCAGATTTACCAAGACGTTCAGGTAGCCTATGATTTCCTAAAGGCGCGCTACGCCGAGCAGGACATTGTGGTGCTGGGCTATTCCATCGGGACGGGGCCGGCCACTAAGCTTGCGGCGGAGAACAAGCCCCGGCTCCTGATTTTGCAGGCACCCTATTACAGCCTGACGGATCTTATGCGGCATTATTTTCCCTTCGTTCCACCTTTGATCCTGAAATACAAGTTTGAGACCTACAAGTTCCTTCCGAAATGTACCATGCCCGTGGTACTTTTTCACGGGGAACAGGACGAGATCATCTATTACGGTTCTTCGCTCAGATTGAGTCAATTGTTCAAAGACACAGACACCCTGATCACCCTGAAAGGGCAAACCCACAACGGCATGAGCAGCAATCCGGCGTATTTAACCCAGCTGCAAAGGGTTCTCCAGAGATAAAAAGCGCAAGACTTTTCCAAGTTGCCAACTCCATAAATATCGTAAATTTTCAATATACCTGTAACGGACGGGACAGATGTGCGTAGTAGGCATTGATTCAGGCGAGGAATGTAGATGCTGTGTACAACCTAAGCTTTAAACAACGGTAAACGGCTAAAGGCACCAGATTCCTGCCAGTAACTGATTGGTTAAGTTCAGCCTCATGCACCTCCGGGAAACCTGAAGGGGCAGAGTAGTCCCGAGGAAAGGAATTTGCCAGTACCTACCGCATCCCTACGCCTGACCGCGTGCCGCTTGCCCGGCGAAAAGAAATGCTAAGAAACAAACCATGATAGAAGCAGTTAAATTCTGGAACGAACCGAACAACAAATCGCACTGGGCTTTTGAGATTGACCCTGAGTGGCGCATTTTCTCTGAGATGGTAAAACAGGCCGCCCAAGCCGTGAAAGCCGAGAGGCCCGATGTCCTCAGGGTGCTGGGAGGCATCTCGCCCATTGATCCACACTTTATCAACAAGCTCAAGGAACAGGGAACCCTGGATGATCTAAATGCCGTGGCCGTGCATGGTTTTCCGCTGGACTGGAACCTATGGAGCATCCATGAGTGGCCAAGCAAGATCGCTGAGATTGAAGCCGTGACTAACCTTCCCGTGTGGGTGACCGAGGTGGGGATTTCCTCTTTCGGGGCCGAGGAAGTGCAGGAGTTCGGTCTCCAGAAAACCGCCGAGTTGCTGATGGGCCGCGTGGACCGCATTTTCTGGTACAGCCTCTATGACTTGCCGCAGGCCTGGGAAGCCACCACGCGGCACCGCGAAGCCGAAGGTTCTTCGTATTACCGCCATTTCCACATGGGTTTGCTGCGCGAAGACGGAACACCCAAACTCTCGCATAAATTCTTCGCTGATTATACCCCCGAAATGGGCATTTGCCAGTGGTTCCACTTCGAAGACCACCGCCTGGACGATGCCGTTCGGCACCTCAAGAACCTGGGCGTGAAAAAACTGCGCACCGGCCTAAGCTGGGCCGATTGGCTCCGCCCCGATGCCGAAAAATGGTTTGACCGTGTGATGCTGGCCTTGGATGATTTCGATGTGACCGCTACTTTCTGCTTTACCCCAGAAGCCAAAGGCATTCAGCCGCACCACACCAGCCCACCCCAAAACGTAGAAGAGTTCGCCGATTTCTGCGCGCTCATGATGCGCCGCTACGCCTAGTCTTTTTACAGCGCCAACATGCATCTCTGTTTCTGGCCCGTTTTCCCTAAAACAAGTCTAAACAGAGATGCTTCTTTCCAAGAATCAAAGCCACCTTTCCTGGAGTTTCTATGGTGCTGATTTACTTCAGGGTCCTATCAACTTGCAGGAAGTCGCGGATTAATCCTTGCCACAAAGGCGTCAGCAAACTCCTTTCCTGAGCAATGCCGCTTTAAGGCCATTTTCTGAAAAGAAACCCTGAAAAGGAAAAGTTCTTCCACCCAAACCATCAAACCATTCTATGAGCCAGGAAACACAGGAAGAAACCACCGATGTCTGGATGCTGAACATGCGCCGGGGTACCTTTGAAGAGGCCTGGAAACACAGTGATGCCGTGTTAAAGGAACGCGCCGGAAAACCTTGCTGGCACTGGCCCAGGCACTTCCAATACATCTGGGACGGCTCTTCCCTGGAAGGCAAACGCGTGCTGGTGCGCTGCTACCACGGCCTGGGGGATACCATCCAGTTCATTCGGTTCGCGCCCCTCATCAAAGCCATCGCCCAAGAAGTCATCGTGTGGGCCCAGGTCCCGCTCATTCCGCTACTGGAAACCGTGGCCGGCATTGACCAATTGCTGCCCCTGCACGACGGCACTCCCGACGCAGAGTACGATGTGGATGTGGAGGTTATGGAACTGCCCCATATCTTTCGGACTACCGTGAAGACCATTCCTTCCCAAATCCCTTACCTTCAGGTAGAGCCACTGCCGTTGGGGGGAGCAAAGGAGATACTAAACATAGGCCTGGTCTGGAAACCCGGAGATTGGGCACCCCATCGGTCTATTCCGTTTGATCTTCTGCTGCCCTTGGCACAGGTACGCGGCATCAACCTCTACATCCTTCAGGCCGATGCTTCAAACTCCGGTTGGCAGGAAGGTTTCGGTATTCATCCCGGCGAATTCAGCCTCTATGATTTTGCCCGCGTGATCAAAGGCCTGGATCTCTTGATTACCGTTGATTCCATGCCCGCCCACTTAGCCGGAGCCCTCAACATCCCCGTCTGGACCCTGCTGCACGCCCAAGCCGATTGGCGCTGGATGGATGACCGCCTAGACAGCCCCTGGTACCCTTCCATGCGCCTTTTCCGGCAAGAAGTAGCAGATGATTGGGAGGGGCTCATCAAACGGGTAGTCGCCGAGTTGGAGAAGTTTAAATTACAAGTTCAGATAGAGAGGTAAGAAGAAGAGCTGAGTGCCTTGGTTTCACAGGACTTTCCTTGACGACATTGCTTTTTTGTTCTTCCAACCTTTTTTGTCATCCTGATCTCTTTTTTGTCATCCTGAAAGGATCTTGTGGGCGAACTAGGATAGCGTTACTGAAGAGCCATTCTAGTTTGCCCACAAGATCTTTCCGAAATGACAGGGGAGGAAGAAAAGCCAGAGCAAGGAAGCTGCTTGATAAAAAACCGTTTCTGATTTAGGCCCATTTTCAAGAAAACAATAAAAAAGCGGAGGGGAAACCCTCCGCTTTTTTATTGGCCTTTCAAGTCAGTGAAGCGTTTCTTTATTTCCTTGAAATTTCCCTGGTGGTAGGCAAAGCCGTGGTAGGCGGCCAGGGCCATGCGGGCCCAGTTGATGTAGAGTTTGGGTGCTTCTAGCTTTCGGGCCAGTTTAAACATCTTATGGCTACCCGCGGAGATGTGATAGCGCATCCGGTAAATCAGTTTACGCTGGCGGGTGGGCGTTTTGTCATCGGGTGCGACGCGCTTGCACGGGGTGACGCCGCTACGGCTCCAGGTAAGGCGGTAAGCCAGGCCTTCGCGGCGTTGGCGGAAACCTGCGGCTTGCGTCTGCTCCACAAACTTGGCATCAACTTCTTCTAACTGCAGGCGACCTTCCTGGATGGCATTTGTGACCAAGGTGTTTACCAGAGGCGAACGGACCACCACCACGTTGGTGCCTCGGCCATCTGAGGAATAAGGTTCAACCCAGGCATCGCCGAAGGAGATATCCGATGTTTCAGCTACTACATCGTCACAGAAATTACAGGCCGAGTTCATGTAGAAACCCGCGCCCCAGTCTCCGTCGGCCAGGTGCCACCAGTCGCGGTTCACAGTTTGGCCGTCGCGTAGGGTGAGTTTGGCGTTGTACCAGTTGGCCGGACGGTTAGGGTCTTTCTGGCGGTAATCTACCTTTTCTACCTGGTCTACCGGCACGTTCAACTGCCAGGCGAAACTCTCCACAAAACGGGCACTTTTCATATGGCCGCAGAAAAGGCCGAGGGTGTAGGGAATACGCTCCCAGATGACCGGGTCTTCTTCGCGCAGCAACTGAACGGCCTTGATAAAGCACGGAATGCCCACCACCGCATAGCGGCCCGGGACCTCTTTCACCAGCGCCAGCACCTCAGACAACTCAATGGGATAATAGCGCGACTTGGCGCCTTCGCGGACTTCGGCCTCTGTACGGGCGATGCGGTACCTGAAATAGCGTCCGTCTTCCTGTGGGTCTTTCGTGGCGATGACGTGGGCCACGCCGTCAACTAAACCCTGGCGCATGAGTTCTGTGGCAACCCAGGTGACCATGCCGCCCGAACTGCCCTGCATCCGGAAATCCTCCTCAGCCACATGGCCTACGTACGCCGCCTGGAAGCGCCCTAAAGCAGCATCCGTTACAGGAGCAGTTGGGTACAGGTTGGCTGCCAAATAGTCTTCGTTTTTAGCCTTCGGCGAGAACGGGCAGGTTCTGGAAAAGCTCTCTGATTTGGTTTTAAACCATTGCGGGTCTCCCTGGGGCTTCAACTGGCCATACCCGTCAAAGTCCATGCGCGTGTCCTGCCGGTTAGCTTGGGCCACGCAGCTGCCGCAACCTATGCACAAACCAGAATGGACAATATCACGGGGGCTTACTAATTCCTTCATACTGCGGGTACTTGATGTAACACCAGGGCGCGGTCTAAATAGGCATCTGAGGTTTTCCGGAGCTGCTCAATCTTCTGCAGGATGCCCGGGTTCAAAGGATCGCTCAAAAGGGTTTGGTACACCTCAGATGGAGTGCCCTCTGGAAGCAGATGGTTTTCGCCACCAATCTTAGACATGAGCCCTTGCAGTTTATGCCGCCGGTAGGGCGATGACTCACACACAAACGGTTTGGCGTTGCGCAAAGCAAACACGCAACCATGGAAGAAGTTGGTAGCCACGGCTTCGGCTTTTGCCATGAAATGGGCAAAGTCATGCGGATCTGTGGTGATCCATTGTTCGTCGGCGAAGTCGTTGCGGTACCCGATGCTGATGAGCGGCAGGTTTTTGCTGTCAGCGTACTTTCTGATCTCGCGGGCGAAGTCTTCGGTGAAGTTGTGGCCGTACACAGCTATGTACGGTTTCTGTAATGGCTCTAGGTCGCGATCCTCAGGGGTGATGGGGAACTGCAGGCAAGGGTCCAGTACCATTTCGGGCTCGAACCCGAGGGCGTTCTTGATAATAGTCTGCGAGTTGGCGTCGCGCACCGAGATAGACTCAAAGTTGTTCCGAAGTTTATCGGCCCAGGCTTCCTCCAAGCCCCAGGAAGCATCATAGTTCCCAAAACTGGCCGCGTAGGAAATCAGGCGGTCGGCTTTCACGCCATCGCCGTAGAAAATGGGACAACGGCCGTACCACGGGTGCGACAGGTTCCAAACCTCGTCGCTGCCCACTACCACCACATCGTAGTCTTCCATCTCTGCGGGGTTGTCTAACTGAAAACGCGGCGAAAGCGGCAGGGTGTCAAACACCTGAAAGAACTTCCTGATTTTCTCGCGGTACAAGGGCCGGTCTGAGACCGGAACCGGTGTGGGAAGCACTGGCTGAAACGCGCATTTCCACTCCACCAGATTCACCCTTCGCGAGTCATGGTCCAGGATCACGGCCTCGTGGCCGCGCGCCTGCAAGCCCTCGGCCAGGCAACGCGCCTGCCAGTAACTTCCAAAATTGATGCAGCGGTGAAAGGTGAGGACCCCAATTTTTAAAGCGGATTTATCTGTATTTTTCTCCAATGTTTTTCTAAAAATAGGTTTAAAAACTCAACCCAAGAGGGCGGTTAGAAAAGGGAAAGCAAGCGCAGGTTGGCTGCTGATTCATGCCAACGGGTTCTGTTCTGTTTAGGTTATACCCTGTTTCAGGAAAAATGCCCTTAAAACAGATTTAAAGGGGTTGGTCCTGCCGGGGACTGTGATAACGGTTTAGACTCCTGCCCGTTTAAGGACACGGTTTCCTATTTTGTGGGCCGTAGACGCTCCACCAAGATAACAACTCACCCCAAGCTCCGCAACCCCAACCAGATGACCAAACTTTTATTGATCCGCCACGCCACCACAGACTCAGTGGGCAAACGCTTGTCTGGCCGCACGCCGGGTGTGTCCCTGAACGAAGAAGGAAAAGAGCAAGCCCGGCAACTAACCCAGCAGCTTTCCAAAATTCCCCTTGACGCCCTCTACACCAGTCCTCTGGAGCGTACCCTCCAAACCGCCGATTATCTTGCGCAATCCCACGGAATAGAACCTATCATAGACGAGGCTTTTCTGGAACTCAACTTCGGGGAGTGGACCAACCGCACCTTTGAGGAACTCGCCGGAGACCCTGATTTCCAGCGGTTCAATACTTTCCGGAGCTGTACCCGCGTTCCCGGGGGCGAGATGATGCTGGAGGCGCAGGCCCGTTTTATGGCCGGTTTGCAGAAACTGTGCGCAAAACATCCGCACGAAACGGTGGCGGTGGTAAGCCATTCAGACCTGATCAAAGCCGCCGTGGCCTACTACGCGGGCATTCCGCTGGATATGTTCCAACGTCTGGAAATCAGCCCGGCATCGGTGACCATTATTGAAGTATACGAAGAAACCGCTCGGATTCTGCTAATAAATTCAACCGGAGAACTAAAACCTTAGACCCCTAAATGGAGTAATGCGGGTTAGCAGCAGAATACCTACCTTCTTTTCCAATGCCGAAGTTAGGTCTGTTTTCATGCCATTTTATAGAAAAGGAGGCTAAAACAGAAGCCTCGGGCTAGTTGGCTTTTATTACATGCTTTGTTTTTGACGCTTCCTCAGAAATACCTTTCTTACCTCTCAAATACTTAATAGAAGCCCGGAAAGGGCTCTATAAGCCTTACTAAACTCTTTACTTACCCATAAACTCGTGTTACATGCATAATGCCGTTGAAAAAGCAGAAGGAAAACTAGGTTTGTTGATGCCCGGACTAGGGGCTGTGGCCACCACCCTGATTGCCGGGGTTGAAGCCGTGAAAAAGGATCTGGCCCAACCGGTAGGTGCCCTTACCCAAATGGGAAGCATCCGGTTAGGAAAAAGAACCGAGAACCGGCATCCTAAGATCAAAGACTTTGTTCCTCTGGCTAATCTGAATGATATTGTTTTCGGGGGATGGGATGTGTACGCAGACAACGTGTTTGAGGCAGCCATGAACGCCAAGGTGCTGGAGCCCATGATGCTGCACGCCGTGAAAGCCGAGCTGGAAGCCATTAAGCCCATGAAAGCGGTCTTTGACCGATCTTACATCGCCAACCTGGACGGTACCCACGTGAAAGAGGGCGCTGACAAGATGGAACTGGCCCAGGCCCTGATGGAAGACATCGAGAATTTCAAGGAAGCCAACGACTGTGCCCGCCTGGTGATGGTGTGGTGCGGCTCTACGGAGAAATACATTGAGGAATCTGAGGTACACCAAACCATTGCCGCTTTTGAGGAAGGTCTGCGCAACAACGATCCGGCCATTGCGCCCAGCATGATCTACGCCTACGCCGCCATCAAACTGGGCGTGCCGTTCATGAACGGAGCCCCTAACCTAACCTGCGACATCCCGGCCCTGATTGAACTTGCCAAACAAACCGAAACCCCCATCGGCGGGAAAGACTTCAAGACTGGCCAGACCTTGATGAAGACCATCCTGGCCCCTGGTTTGCACGCCAGAGCTTTGGGCGTGAAAGGCTGGTTCTCCTCCAACATCCTGGGCAACCGCGACGGCTACGTGCTGGATGCGCCCGAGAATTTCAAGACCAAGGAGGTATCCAAACTGAGCGTGCTGGACGAGATCTTCAAGCCCGAGGATAACCCTGAGTTATATGGCGATCTTTACCACAAAGTGCGCATCAACTACTACCCACCGCACGGCGACAACAAAGAAAGCTGGGACAACATTGACATCTTCGGATGGTTGGGTTACCAGATGCAGATCAAAATTAACTTCCTGTGCCGCGACTCTATCTTGGCTGCCCCGCTGGTACTGGATTTAGCCTTGTTCAGTGACCTGGCGAAAAGAGCCGGCATGTCGGGCATCCAGGAGTGGCTGAGCTTCTACTTCAAATCCCCGCAAACCGCCGAGGGCCTGGCTCCGGAGCATGACATCTTCAAGCAGCTCATGAAACTGCAGAATACCCTGCGCCACATGATGGGCGAAGACCTCATCACCCACCTGGGCATGGATTACTACCAGGACATGATCGAAGCCATGTAACAGCACCTACGTTTTACGTAGCCCAATAAAACGTCCCTTGTTTCTAAGCCGATTTTCTAAATTAGGCTTAAAAACAAGGGACGTCTGCTTTCTGGAAACAGGCAAGAGCTTCTTACCAATACGAAAGCAGACAATCAGTCCATTAACCTGTATTTAGAACAATCATGGATTTTGCAGCCTTCCAGAAAAGCATCTCCTCGCAAACACCTCCGCCCGGCGCCTCGGTGTACTTACAGGCCTTGTGGCATGATGCTCACGGAAACTGGGAGAAAGGCCACGAACTCATCCAGGATGTTCCTGACCAAAACGCCGCCTGGATTCATGCCTATTTCCACCGAAAAGAAGGTGACCTCTGGAATGCAGATTACTGGTACAAGCGAGCCGGCAAAACCAGGCCGTCTGGTACTTTACAAGAGGAGTGGGAGCAATTGGTGAAGGCGTTTTTGTAAGGTAAAAGGTAGCCTTTTACTTACTTGTAATAATTACTAACACGCGTATCATCCCCCTTTGAAGGGGGACGGAATGCGTGACATGGTTGATGAAAAAAGGTGTAATGGTTCTGGCTTGTATTTCAGGTTTTACCTCAAGAAACTTTCATCACCGCTACCGCAACATCCGTGCGTACTTCCGGTACGGTGAAGCTACAATTACCATCCTTGACTTCCACCCTAAACTGCTCCCGCACGGCACCTTCTGATGTGTTCCAGGTGGTGATCTGGTAAAGGCCATTCTGTAATCCCGGGATTTGTATCTCCACGGAGAGGGGAGAGGCCTCAGGGTTCATCAGGCGTTTGCGCTGGTAGAGTGCGTCCTGGCGCAGAAGCCAGACCACTGCCTGCTGGTCATCGGCGCAGCCAAATACCGCGAATGCTGCTTTTGAAATCTTGATCTCCTGGTTCAGGTTCTTCCGTTTGAAAGTAGCCCAGTTGACCAGGTCCAGGAAGCCAGTCATGTTCTTTTGGGCCACGCGCATGCCCGGCGTAAGGGTGTGCGGGTGCCGGTTGGGCCAGCGCATGCCTCCGCCTGCCGCTCCCGAGGCCAAATGCGCCCATTGGATGTGCCGGAAATACTCATCATCGAACTCGGGGGCCAAGGTGTGCTTTTTGTCTTTGAACAGGTGAATGGGGCCGTGCTCAGAGTCAAAGAATGGACGGTTCTCGGGGGCATGTTCCAAGGCTTCGCGCACCAGTTCGCCTACCTTGATGGCTGAGTCTACCGTGTTCTTAGGATAGTCAATGGTTTTGGCATCGTAGAAGTGGGTGCTGGCGAAATCAAGCAAAGGGTGCCGGAAAATGGTATCGGCGGTGTCTGGGTGCGTGTGCAGGATGGGCCCGAAAATAGATACCGTCTGCGGGTGCGAGCGTCCGTAAAGGCGAATCTCCAGGTCGCGTACGTGTTGGCTTAGCTCGGTGGCTACCCGTGAGAAATCGGCGGAGCTGTTGCCCATGTGGGCGGGGTGCATCTCATTCCAGAGGTCCCAGGCGAAAAGCACGCCACTGCCGCCCCAGCGTTCTACCACAAACGTGAGCCGGGCCTTGATGGCCTGCATGGTATCGCGGCATAGGAGCCACTGTCCACGGGAGGCGCAGGGGCCACCAAGTTGTTTGTTGTAAGGATGGTTCTTCCACTTCAGCCACATCCAGAAGGTGTCATAAGGGGTGAGCAGGATGCGCAGGCCGTACTTGGCGCAGAGGGCGAAAAGATCATCCCAGAGTTTGACCATGCTGGGGTTGAACGTGCCGGCCGGTTTCTCAAAATAGCGATGCTTCACCTGGGCGTACTCCAGCATCAGGCGCAGGCAGGTAACGCCATGCTCAGAAACATACGCCAGGTACTCTTCTACCGCGGCCAGGTTCTTGCGCCGGAACAAGCCTTCCAACTCGGGCCAGGTGATGGCATCGTTCTGGCCCACGGGAGTCCAAGGATGCCCGTCTTCGGTGATAAAATAAGGAGCGTCTGGTGCCACTTGAATCCAGGGCAGAGAAGCTGAAATAGGTAATGGTGACTTTTTTGAAACAGGAGCGGGTTTTAAGATGGAGGCGTCGCGCATGTATCTGAGCTTGCTATAGAAGTTTGAATCTAAAAGGCAGTGGCTTTATCTGCCATGGTTTTTTGGTTTGAAAATCTGTTGTAGCCCTTGGAGAAGTTCAGGGGGCAGACAAAGTGGCCTTTGTCCTGCCTAGCCTAAACGTAAAGAATAGGGTAAGGGATGAGGAATAAATACCTGAAATGAAAGGGTTAATTCTAGAAAAAAAGCTGAGTCACCACGAAGGAAAACACCGATACCACAAAGCCCACCATGAAGAAAATGTAGGCGAACCGCAGGCTGGTATATTTCTTCTGCAGCACCAACCCCAGGTAATAGTTGTCTTTGATCATGCTCCCGTACAGGGTTTTAGGACTGGACATCATCTCGTTGATACCCGCCTCGTATTCCAGCAAAGACATACTGTGGAAGTCCCCGAAAAACATGAGGTTGATTTTTTGGGGCGAAGGGTTCTGCACCGGGTTGTCTTTCTTGATGCGGGGCATGGTCACCAAAATAGCCAGCACCATGGTACTCAGGGAAGTGAGCAGAAACAGCATGGCCGGGACTATCAGTTCTGGTTCGGTGTCAAGTTTCCTGAAAAGCACCGAAAGCAGGATGGAGACAATGATGGAATTGATGGTGAGCAGGATATGCGCCTTGTTGTCGGCCATGTCACTGAGCCGCATTTGGTTAGCAGCCGTGATCCGGAACATGGTTTCCACCCCCTTCCTTGATTTTTCGAGCTTGTCTTTTTTCTTCTTTTCTTCTGGGAGTTGACCCTCTTTCACTTCAGCCATTGCGCTGCGGTCTTTTAAGTATCTTGGGGATTCGTAACCAGGGATAGCCGAAGGGGCGTAGTGCCTCCCGCCACGGTTACATTCCCTATACTTAGTTTTGGCTTTGTGGTTGAGGTCTGAATCTAATTTCTTTCTGTTAGCCGTTTCTTAGCCGTTTTCAGGATTTCGGACTTAAAGCGCCTGAAGGTGCCGCAACGCCAGAAAGCACAGCGCTACTGACCCTGACACGCAAATCTCGCCGTTCAGTACTTTGGCTAGCACCTGGTCAAGCGGCACCCTGACTACTTCAATATCCTCGGTCACATCCAGAATCTGGGCCTGTTCTATGCGTACCTTCTGGGCCAGGAACAAGTGAATGCGGTTGGTGTCTTTGGCAGGGTTGTCATGCAACACGGCCAGTTGCACCAAGTCTTGCGTGAGTACGGCACCGGTTTCCTCCAGCAACTCGCGGGTAGCGGCGTCTTCGGCTTTCTCTTCCTTGGGGAAAAACGAACCGGCGGGAAGTTCCAAAAAGATCTTGCCCGCGGCATGCTTGTACTGGCGTACGAAAATGACTTCGTTCTGCTCGGTCACCGGGAAAACGTAGGCGCCATCGGGGCGCTCGCTAACGAAGAAATCGTCTACTACGTGGCCGTTGGGCAGTTCTACCTCATCGCGGCGCAGGGTGTACCACTTGTGTTGGAAAGCAATTTGGGAGCGAAGCAATCGCCAGGGGCGCGGGGTTGACATGGTTTTAAGCTAATTGAAAACAAAGATGCTCGATTTTGGCCTGATTTCCTGAAAAGAGGCCAAAATCGAGCACAAATTACGGGCGGAGGTTACCGGGTGAGGGTACGGTTTTTCCCCTCCACCTTTGCGGCTACGGCTTCTTGCCAGGCCTGTCCCGTCGCTGATAATAGTTCAGAGCTGTTCCAGGTGTGGGTGCTGTTCTGGTTGTTGGGATCTGGTTCGCATACGTAGATTTCATGGTCTGGCTTGCCGGTCACTTTCAGGCCGCAGGAGCGCAGCATGGCCTCAATGCAGGCGTGGTTGGGTGCCCACCAGTTGGTAACGTCGCCGGCCAGTTTGTTTTCAATGAAGGCCATCTTGGGGTAGCCTTCTTCCAGCATCACCTCGCGCTCATTGAATTCAATATCATTCGGGATTTCGGCCACTTCCTCACCCGGCATGGTCAGGGTCTGGAACACCATCAAACGGGTCGTTTTCTGCGACAGGATATCCAAAGAGAGCAGCGGGTAGCGCAGGTGGTACATCACCCCCATGTACCAGATCAAATCGAATTTCTCCTGCAAATGGGCCACATCATAGACCTGCATCTGCCGGAACTCCACCTTGTCATCCAGCCCGAACTGCCGGGCTACCCAGGCGGCCTGTCGAAGGTAATGCGGGTCTACGTCAATGCCCAGCACCGAGGCGCCGCGCTTGGCCAGTTCCATGGTGTAAAACCCGGCGTTGCAGCCCACATCCAGCACGCGCCAGCCGGTCAGGTCCTCCGGAATGTAGTTTTGGATGTGTTTCCACTTAAAGGCTGGGAAATCGCCTAAGCTATGGTTGGGGGCGGTTTGGGTACCGTCTGGAAGGTGCAGGTTATGAAACCAGGGTCCTAGTTGGGCTATTTCCTGAGTTAGATCCATAGGGGGTGTTTGCGTTAGAAAATGAATTCACCCGCTTGTACGGAAAACAGGATAGTAAAAGTTATATGTTTCTGAAACCCGAAGGAGGATGTCTGCCACCCCGCAGCGGGCATAAAGAACCCACCGGAACCAGACCGAAGATTGTTTCAGGGCCGGTTTCTGAAAATCGGACCCCAAATGCCGGAGTTCTTGCCGAGAACCTGTAACTTGAAGCAAACTTGACGTCTATCTAAAAGCTCTCCAGACAACCCACATGATCTTTAAAAGAACCCTCCCGTTCCTGCTCTGCCTGCTGAGCGTCTCTGCGTTCGCCCAGGACTGGAACAAGAAAAAGTGCGCCGTGGTACTGACCTATGACGATGCCCTCAACACGCACCTGGACCAAGTGGTACCGGCCCTCGATTCTGTGAAACTCAAAGGCACCTTCTACCTGACCGCTGCCTCACCCGCGTTCACCAAACGTCTGCCCGAGTGGAAGAAAGCCGCCGCCAATAAGCACGAACTCGCCAACCACACGCTTTTCCACCCCTGTGACGGCAGCCAACCCGGCCGCAGCTTCGTCACCCCCGACTATAACCTCGCCACCTACACCGTTCGCCGCATCACCGATGAAATCAAAATGACCAACGCCGCCTTGGAAGCATTGGACGGTAAAAAAGAGCGCACCTTCGCCTACCCCTGCGGCGACACTCAGGTAGCAGGTGTTTCTTATGTTGACGGCCTGAAAGGAGAACTAGTAGCCGCCCGCGGCGTGCAAGGTGTCTACGTGCCCAACAAGCCCACCACAGACCTGTACAACGTAGGTTCTTTCATGATCAATGGCCAGACCGGCGACCAACTCATTGCCATGGTGAAGAAGGCCATGGAAACCAACAGCATGATCGTATTCCTGTTCCACGGCGTAGGCGGGGAGCACTCCCTGACCGTCTCCCTGGAAGCGCACCGTCAACTTCTGCAGTTCCTGAAGAAGAACGAAAAAGACATCTGGAACACCACCTTCATCGAGGCCGCCAAACACCTGAAGGCGACTGCCTCTGCGAAGAAGTAAGCAGGTTTCTAGTTGTGAAAATCCCCGTTGTTTTCAGGCTGTTTTTAAGAAAACAAGCCGAAAGCAGCGGGGATTTTGTGTTTGTTATTCTTTCCTTTTTAGGGCTCTCTATACGAGCGATTTCCTGATGCAACACTCTCCTCATTTTCATCCTGAAAGGATATTGTGAGCGAACAGTAAAAGCGTTTACTTCAAGGCTTTTCTAGTTCGTTCACAAGATCTTTCCAAGATGACAGGTGGAGTAGGTACCCATCAAAAATACGCCGTGTACTCTTTCGGCAGCTCGTCTAACTCTTTCAACAGGATGTCTTTGTAGTACACCTCTGCGGCTTCGCTTTGGATCTGGATTTTGCCTTTGGTGAGCGGGGTGGCTTTGTCGTTCTCTACGTAGCGGGAGTTCTGCAGCACCATCACTACCTGGCCGTTCACAATATGCAGGCTTTTGCCTTGATAGCAGATCAGCTCAATCTCGGTCCAGTCGCCGTTTTTACTTTCGCGGTTTTCGCTGCGGAGGCACAGGCCGTCTCTGCCGGAGCCTCTGCCGAAGCCTAGGAACGGCTGCTTGGCATCAGCCACGGAGTTCATCATGCCTTCAGGAAGAAACGCCCGGATATCGATGGCCGAGTTAGCGATGCTCCAGTAATCGCCGGTGTGGCCCTCCATAATCTGGAATTCCTGCGAGAGCATCCAGGCACGCCAGTAATCCTTACCGCTTTCCCCTATGGAGTGGTACAGCACGCCCGAGTCTTTGAGCAAATCTTTGCGCGGCTCATACTTATTCTGGCCCCACTTGTACTTGAGTTTGAGGTGGTAGTTCTCGTACTCCTTTTTGGTATAGACGCACCCGTAAATCTCGCCACTCACCTTCAGCATGGGTTCGCCTTTCTCCTCCATGTAGGTGAACACTGTCTGCCCTTTCTGGTTGTACCCAATTGGCGCAATCTCCTTGCCCTGCGCATCGGTGGGCACCTTGCCGTTGTAGCCCAGTTTATGCCGATAGCTCAGATACGTTTCCCACTGCGTGAGATTCTTGTCCAGTAAAGGCGTCCATTCTTTCTTGGGTAGAAAGGAAGACATTCCGAGGCAAGTGAGCAGCAAGGCGATAAACCCGAGGGTTAATTTTGTTTTCATAGGGTGGCGGAATTGATAGATTCTCGGATGGCGTTTAAGGGGTGTTTTACAGAAATAAAGGCTAAAGTAAGCATAAAAAGAGAAAGCCATCTGCCAGAAAAAGGAGCTCCTGAAAAGCTTGTTTCTGACCGATGGCTTTGCCGAGTTAGGATATAGTTAATTGGCTATTTTTTTGCGTTGAGTTCGTCCAGGAGAAGGTAGCGCCCACGGTTTTTCTCGGTAACGGTTTTGGTGTTCACGTCGATGACCTGGTACTGCACGGGGTTGCCGGAAGCGGTGGGCCATTTAGGCAAACTCCCGCCGTTGGGGTTTCCGGTTTTCACGAAGTTGGCGAAGTACTCCTGAATGGTTTTGGAGACTTTGTAATCCTCCGGACCCCAGGCGAAGACTTTGTTTGTGGACAGATTGCCCATGGCGTACTCGATCTCGGCGGAGTGGACGGCGCCTGTGGCGGGTGGGGCTTTGGGCGCGATGGAATCTTTGACTACTCCTCCGGCCAGACCCGCAGAGGCATTGCCCATCTCCGGCACCATCTCGGGACGGGGACGCGAGTAAAGGTAGCGGTACACGGGTTTGCCGCCGGTTTTGCTGTGCAAGTCAATCCATTTCCAGGTGCTGTAGGCAATAAACCGGTCGCCGGATAAATCAGTAGCCACCTGCGGGACATCGGCATCGGTAGCAGCGTTGTATTGTTTCAGGACATCCTCGGCACGAGGGCCGTACAGTTTCTGCACCAGTTTGGTATAGTTTTCCTTTGTAGGCGCCTCCTGCCCGAAGAGGGCCCGGTAGGTCATTTCCTCTGAGTTCCAGCCCGCCAGCAATGGAACCTTGGCCTGCTCACCCGCCGCAAAAATGGCTGCCGGGGATTTCGGGAAGAAGTAGCCGTCAATGGTGGGCACAAAGCGGCCCATACCTGGCTTGCCGGCCTCGTTCAGAAGCTGCTGCGCGTCCATGGCCCGTAGTTGCGCCAGAGAAGGAGCACCGATGCTGGTGGCGAACTTCACGCCGTTCTGCTCACCCTCGGCCAGTGGAACCGGATCAAAACCCGAGTTCACCAGCGCCCCACTTTCCCCAATGGCCCCCGCAATCAGGTTCCTAGACAAGGGAGACGCCATCTGCGCACTCACCGACATAGAGCCCGCGGATTCACCTGCGATGGTCACTCTATTTGGGTCACCTCCGAAGGCGGCAATGTTCGCCTTTACCCATTTTAAAGCCGCTGCCTGGTCCAGGAAGCCGTAGTTACCCGAGCCTTTGTAAGGCGACTCCTTGCTCAACTCTGGGTGCGAGAAGAATCCAAACACGCCCAACCGGTAGTTGACGGTGATGGCTACCATGCCTTTCTGGGCCATGCTCTCGCCGTCATAGCGCGGCTCAGAACCGTCGCCTGCAATAAAGCCGCCACCATAGAAATACACCAGCACCGGCAGTTTCTCTTTCCCGGTTTTGGCTGGGGTCCAGACATTGAGGTACAGGCAATCCTCGCTTACCCCATTGCTTCGGAAATTCATATCCCCGAACACCGGCAACTGCATGGCCCTCGGCCCGAACTGCGTGGCCTTCCGGACGCCCTGCCAGTTCTTCACCGGCTGCGGCTCGCGCCAGCGCAGATTGCCTACCGGCGGTGCGCCAAACGGCACACCTTTAAACGAGCGGATGCCGCTTTTCTCCAGGGTGCCTTCCAGTATGCCATTGGCCGTCTTTACCTGGTTGGATGAGGAAGTGGTAGCCGTTGCCTTTTTAGTTTGCGCCACTGCGGGGGCAATCAGTACCGCCAGTAGAAGCAGTAGGAAAAGTCTGTTTATGCTTTGATTCATATGGTGGTTATATTCGCTTAACGTTTGATGAGTTCTGGTGGGAAGATCAATAGGTGATAGATAAAGAAAGCCTTCGAGCTTTTCATTTCTTGGATGTCACAGGCTAGCAAGAAAGCTATTTTGCGATCACTTTCCCAAAGTATTGGGCTTTTTTACTTTGAGCGGAAATCAGAGGTTTGATGGCTTCGGCAGCCTCGATGGGCAGATCAGATTCAATGATATTAGCCCCAGATGTGATGATTGCCCGGTAGGCATTCTGTCGTTCTGTTTTGTCAGGAAGTTTGTCATACGTAGGAGCTGCCGAAATCATACACATCACGCCGCGGGCATGCAGCAGGTCCAGTAGTCCCTGGTTCTCGGACTTGTACGTTGGGCCAATGTAGGCCATCATTTGTGACCAGGGAATACCTGCTTTCTCATATTCCAGGAACGCTTCTTTGGAGAGCACATGCGCGGAAAACATCACCTTATTGTTTTGCTCATAATGGAACCTGGCTTGCTGGGCATTATGCACCGTCAGCATGACGTGGGCTTCGGCTTTGCTTTCTCGCAGGAGCCGGGCAATCATGGCCGGCGGCACATCTTTTCTGTCCAGGTTCAGGATGGTTTTCCCTTTGCTCCAGGTGATCGCCTCTTCCAAAGTGGGAATCCGGAAGTTAGTCACCTTGCCTTCTTTGTCTTTCAGCTTAAGTTTCTTCAATTCTTCCCAGGTGAAATCGGAGACTTTGCCGCTGCCCGTGGTGGTGCGGTCCAGCGTTTCATCATGCATGAGCACAATCACACTGTCTTTGGTCAGGCGGGGATCAACCTCAAAAAAAGCCGGTGTGGTGCGGAGGGTATGTTCTAAGGTTTCAATGGAGTTCTCAGGATACCCTTTCTCCATACCACCCCGATGGCCACTTATTAAAGGAATGCTGTTTTCGCTGAACCGGAAGAAGTCAAACAACTCTTTTGAAGAGCTGATTTTTAAAACATGCAGGGTTTTGCTCTGGGCTTTTAATTGGGTAAAAGGAAAAGCTATTAGAAGGGAAAGGAGTAGTAAAAATCTTGCAAGAGAATTGATCGTAAACATAGTCTTAGCTTTGGGTGAACAAAGTTTGCGTTACTGCTCTTTGCAAGGCTTGCAAAAGGACGGAGGGGTTTTATTGATAAATCCCTCCAGTATGAAGATAAGAAGCTTTAGGTGAATTGCAAGGATAACAAAGGAGGTTGTCTCAGAACAGGAAATCCTCACTGGGTCAGGGTGATGTCTCTTTTTCCGGTCCAGGTATTGTCGGGTGATTTACGCACTTCCACTACTCCGGTGCCTCCTACAGGAGTAAATATAGAAGCCAGGTATTTTTCATTCACCAAGCTATCGTCTTTGAAGACAAAGTCTGAAATGTAAAAGGGTGCGCCGTTCTCCGGTTTTATAGCGGCATGGATGTGCGCAGGCATGGAGTTATCTGGGTAGCGCGCGGGCCTGATGGAATGGATTTCGTAAGCCCCGGTTTGGTCTGTCTTACACCAGCCATGCAAGCGGCCATGCCATTTCTGGACGCCGGTTTCATTTCCTTTTTTAGAATAATGACCCGTATTATCTGTCTGGTAGGCGTAGACGATGGCATTGGCAAGAGGCGTTTTGCCGTCGCTTTTGAAAATTCGGCCCATAATCACCAAGCGTTCCCCGGGCTCTTTTGGTCCCGCAATGGTCATGGTACTGGTGAGTTTCTGAGGCATGTTCAAAAAGCAGCATTCAATAGCGCCATCGGGGTTATCGCAGCTATTCGCAACAGGTTGAGCAGTCGCGGCTTCTGGCTGGTTCTGCGAGGAGGAAGATTCACAGGCGGAGCCTAGCAATAGCAAAAGAAAGCCACTAACCCATATGTGCTTTTCTGTTCCCATGATCTTCCTTTATACGTGTAAAAACCCGCCGAATCTATCATTAAGGTAGACAATCCATGTTTTGAGGCAGCTTTGACAATTGGAAGGTAATGGTTGGTTGATAGGCTATTGAGATTGGCGTAAAAACGTTTTCGGCCTGCTTTCTTCAAAACAGGCCGAAAACAATAATCACGTTTGTTAAAGGGAAGCTAGCTTCCTAACTCTATCTCTTCTTTGTCACGCAGAACTTCAGATTCAGAACCCAAGACTTCCAACACATAGCCTTCCAGTTCCTGCGCACGGTGCGCGGCAGTGTGGTGGGCTAATACTTTCTGGCGGGCGCGTTCGGCTATAGCTGTTCGTTCATCTTCCGGTAAGTGGATCAGGAAATTCAGCGTGTCCTCTGCGGAATAGGAAACCAGAATTTCTTTCCCGAATTCAAAAAGCTCATTAAGTCCGTCCCAGTAATCAGAGATGATGGGCGTACCGCAGGCAGCGGCTTCAAAGAGGCGCACGCTGGGCGAGTAGCCAGCTTTGATCATATCGGCGCGGGTGATGTTCTGGGTGAAGCGCTGCTGGTTGTAGAATTTACGGTGCTCGGCAGGCGGTAAGTGATGGATGTACTCACAGTTTTCCGGCCACTGAATGGTCTCCGGGTACTGCGGGCCGGCTACGACGAAGGAGCCAATTGGCCACTCACGGGCGGCATCCAGCATGAGTTTCTCCAGCGGCGGTTGGCGGTCATCGGAGTACGTACCCAAATAGCCTAAGTCCCACACTTTCTCTTCCTGCGGCTCGGGGAAGTATAGCTCGGGATCAAACGAGCAGTACAACGGGCGGGCCATAGGTGAACCAAACTCCTTTTCCAGTTTCTCCAGCGTAGGGCCACCGGTGAACGACAAATACATGTCATACTGTGGGATGAGGCGCGGGTGTAGGTATTCGTAGTCTTCGCGGGCCAGCTTGGCCAAGGTCACCGGCGTGTCAATGTCGTAGAAGCCGGTCACGCTCTGCGCGGTCTGGATGGCCCATTCACCTACGGCTACACCTTCTGGCACATAGGAGCCCACCAGCACGAAATCCGCATCGCGCACCTGTTGGGTGAAACGGGACTGCAAATCTTCCAGGGACTGGTACAGTTCAGTTTGACAATATTCAGGATTCGGTAAGTCGCGGTTAGAGGCGTACCACGGTACATCGCGTTCCAGAAATAGGATATGGTGACCCCGATTCCGCAGCTCGCGCACCAAGCCCCTAAAGGTAGTGGCGTGCCCGTTGCCCCAACTGGAGGTGATGGACAGGCCCAAGATGACTATGTTCAAGGATTTTTGACTCATACTAGTATCATGTATCAAGTATCAGGTATCAAGATTTCTTTCGCTGGCGCGAGCTTGCAGCTCGTGTCCGCAAGTATTGCTGAATTACTTCTCTCGATTCACATAAAGAGGACCGGGAATGCGTGCGGACACGAGCGGGACGCTCGCGCCAGGGGCTGATTTTGAGTTGCTTTACTGAAAGCAGCCCCGAAACAAGTTTTAGGAAACAACTTCCTTCGTGTCAGTAGCCGCAATATTGGTCTTAGTCCGTGGCGTAGTCAAAAGCAATTGCTCCAGTTCATCAGCGCGGTGGCCGTAGGTGTGCAGGGCAAGTACTTTTTTGTACGCTGCTTCACCGATGGCTTTTGCACGTTCCGGAGTCAAGTTCTGTAACTGCTCGGCTACTTCGGCTCCGTCTTTGGCTACTAAGATTTCGGTCTCCGGCTCGAAAAAGAAGTCGATACCTTCCCAGTAATCGGTGATGATGCAGGCTCCGGCACCGGCGGCTTCAAACACGCGGGTGGCAGGGGAGAAGCCGTAGCGGGCCATGCTCTCGCGGCTGATGTTCAATACCGCTTTGGGTGTGCAGTTGAAGGCATTGTGCTCTTTGGTGTACACGTGCCCGATGTAGTTCACGTTCGCGCTCATGGGTTTGTCGCCCCAGCCGCTGCCCCCGATGATAAACTGCTGCTCGGGAAGTTTCGCAGCTACGTCTAAAAAGAACTGCTCTACACGGGCTTCGCGGTCTGGCAAGCGATTGCCCAAAAAAGCCAGGTCACAGGCGAAGCGCTCTTCTGGTGCCACTGGGTAGTGCGTGGCGGTGTCCAAAGCGTTGTAGATAGGCACACACTTCTTCGCGCCTAGTTTTGAGTAGGCATTGATGACTGGGTCACCACCGCCGTAGGTCAGAATCAGGTCATATTGCGGAACATGGGCTCTGAATGGGTCGGCGGGGTCGTTCTCTACGCGGTCTAGGGTGGCAGGCGCGTCTACGTCCCAGAAAATTACGAGGCAGTTCTGGCTTTGCAGTTTCAGCACTTCGGCTTCTAGTAGTTCGTCGAACACCCCTACGCCGCTGGCTTTTACCACCACATCGGCTGATGCCGCATCCTCCAGCACCTGGTACACGGCTTCTTCGGTGGCCGGATACACCACTACTTTGGCGTACTCGGGGTCTGGAATATCACGGTTTTCCTGGCGTTGGTAGGCATCGGGCTCGTAGAACGTTACTTGGTGGCCACGGTCATGCAGCGCCCGCACGATGCCGCGGTAGTAGGTGGCAGCACCGTTCCAGTACGCGGAAACCAGACTAGAACCGAAGAAGGCGATGTTGAGCTTTTTATTCTGCATGGGTCACAGGAGATTTTGAGGATGGATGGATTTTTTCAGGCGCGATGCCCAGTTCTTCGCAGATTTCTTCCAGCTCGTTCACACGGTGTGAGCAGGAGTGTCTGCGGTTGATGGTTCGCAGTCCGTCGGCTACCATGTCTTGGGTGAACCGCTGGTCTTGTAACACGGTTTGCAGATGTTTTTTCATTTCATCGCCGTTTTTGGCTACCAGGAAATCTTGGCCGGGCGTGAACAGATTTTCGGCATCTTCCCAAGGCGCGGTAATCAACGGAATGCCGCAGGCCAAGGCCTCAAAAGGGCGGATGGTAGGAATACCTGGCAAGGCCTCCACGTACGGTCTGCGCGGCACGTGCACGGTCACTTTGTACTTGGCGAACACTTCTGGGGCTTTGTAGTTGGGTAACCACTCACCGTACTCAATTCCGGCTTCAGCCAGAGATTTGATAGCGTGGTCTGGATAACGGACGCCATATACTTTGGCTTTCAAGCCGAGTTCTTTCACCGGGTTCAGCAGGAATTCGTGCAGTTCGGCGGTGCGCTCTTCGTCGCCCCAGTTGCCAATCCAGACTAAGTCGCCTTCCTTCTCCGTGGCGGTGCGCGGATAGAAAATACGGGTATCGGCGGCTTCGTGCCAGGTCCAGGCTTTCTTCGTCCAGCCTTCGTTCAGGTATAGTTCTTTGATGACATTCCCGAAGGCCAGTACGCCATCATAGTGGCTGAGGTCATAGGCCGCCATGCTCTCGCGCTCGGTCACGGCCCGGTGGTGCGTGTCATGGAAAAGCAGGCGGTAGTTGTTTTTACTGCGGTGCTCGCCCACCAAGCGTACCAGGTCATGGTCGTTCCACTCGTGCACCAGCACCAAATCAGCGCCCGCCAGCACCTCATCTAAGTTGAGCGTGTCCAGCTCATAGAAGTTAGTGTCCAGGCCGGGGTAGTATTGGTGAAGTTCCTCAATCTTCTCCTCGCCATATTGCGAGATGAGGTTGCTGAGGCTCCAGCCATCTTTGGGTTCGTAGACCTGCACATCATGGCCGCGGCTTTTGAGTTCCTGCACAATGCCGCGCAGGAAGTGGGCGTTGCCGTGGTTCCAGTCTGAGAGCAGGGAGTGGTAGAATAATACTAGTTTCATAGTTGTATTTGGATGCTAGTAGTTGGATACTAGACTTATTTGGTTCGTTCTTTTTCACGTATTCCGTCCCCCTTTGAAGGGGGTAGGGGGATGATGTCTCGTGCAGATAATTGCATTCCCGAGAATCGGTCCCCTTTGTTTCATTGTAATCGCTGCCAGTTCTTTAATCCGCCTTGTCATCCCCCTACCCCCTTCAAAGGGGGACGAAGAAGAGGGTAGTTTTACAATGTCTCCACTTCATCAGCCGCTTTGTCCTTGACGTGGTTCGGCAAGGTGGAGTAGGCTTGCAAGTATTCCTGGGCCATGAGCGCGGTGGTATAGTCTTGGGCTTTTTTCACCGCCCGGCAGGCCATGATGTTGCGCAAAAATTCATCGTCAATGAGTTTTTGGAGGATGGTGGTCAATCCTTCCACGTCATTGGTGCCTACGTATTCTGCCGAGGTGCCCCAGATTTCCTTGAGGCTGTTGATTTTACCCAACACCAACGCGCAACCCGAAAAAGCGGCCTCCAGAACGGATAACCCAAAGGGTTCATACTTGGCGGGCAGCACATACAACGAGGCGCGGGAAAGCCAGTCGGCTACTTCGCGTTGCGAGAGTTTGCCTAGGAAATGCACGTTTTTGAACAGCTTGCTGTCGCCGGTGGCCGGATGCACGGCATCGCCAGCGATGTAAATGGGCCAGTCCACGGCATCGGCTACCTGGGTGAGCAAGGCAATGTTTTTGGCTTCGTCCCACACGCGGCCCATGCTGAAGATAAACGGCTCTTTGCGCCCGAAATGAAAGGCATGCGGATCACGGCCGTTGTTAATGACCTGCTTTTGGGAAAACTGCCCGTAAACGGCTTCGGCTTCCTCCAGCATGGCTTGTGTAGGGGCGATCACGAGATCGGCAGCATGTAACCCATCGCGCACGCGTTCGAAATACGTGTTCCAGTTGGTGGGGGCATTCTCATTTTTCATGGCGCGCCACCAGGTCTGCACGCAGGAATGGATGACCATGAGCACCGGTTTGTTCCAAGGCAGGTGCCCGTGGCAGAAATTGTTCAGGTGGATGAGGTCTGGGTTAAGTTGTTCGCTTAGCTCCAAAAGCCACTCGCCGGCTTGGTCCACCTCCGTCCAGGGATTGTCCATCCATTCCAACTGGTATTCGCTCTCGTACACGGTCACATTGGTCAGGGCCGCTAGTTCCTGCCGTTGCTGCAGGGTAACGGCTGCGCCCATAGTGGCTAGGTAAAAGTGCACGTTATGCGGCGCCAACGCCCGGATGAGCTCCAAGCTGTAGGTCCAGACCCCGCCCACGCTGTCGGTGGTCATGAGTACGCGCCGATGCGGTTTATCTACCATAGATTTTGTCCAGTACTTCTGCAACTTTCACAAACTGCTCGGCTTCTTCGCTGAACTTTTCGCCGTTGGTTACGCGCTGCGCCCATTCCACACCGGCCCGTCCGCCCCAGGCATCCGGCGGCGAAACCAGGGTCTCGGTTTTGGTGCCCCAGAAGCGCTCGGCCACGAAATCATAGAAAGAACCGTTCACGTTTTTGAAGGCTGCGCCTCCCTTGGTGCCGTAAAACGTAGCGCTGATAATGGCTTCCTGCCCGGCGGGTAAGTTCCAGGAGCAAGTCAGTTGCACGTGCGGGCCAGTGGCTAATTGAATGCTGGCGGTGGCGTAGTCTTCCACGGTATCGGCCGAAGTGGTCAGGCGCTTGCCTTTGGAGAAGAGGCTGCTGGTCACACTTTCCACTTCCGGGAAGTCTAAGGTCCAGAGCGCTAGGTCTACAAGGTGCACCCCCAGGTCAATCACGCAGCCGCCGCCAGAGAGTTGAGGGTCATAGAACCAAGGCTTGTCAGGTCCATAGGCGTTATGGAAGACCAGTTCCACGCCGTAGATATCGCCTAGTTCGCCTGATTTTACCAGGTCATACACTTTGCGCATGGCGACGGTGCTGCGATAGGAGAGGTCCACGCCCAAGAGCGTATCGGCTTTACGAGCCGCTTCTACTACGCGTCTGGTTTCCTCTGCAAACCGGCCTAAGGGTTTCTGGCAGAAAACGGCTTTGCCGCTCTCTAAGGCCTGGATAGATTGATCGGCATGGAAGGCGCTAGGTGTGGCGATGACTACGCCATCTATTTCATCAGTCAGTAAATCTTCAATGCTTTCTCCCACTTTGGCAGCAGGAGCGGTTTTGTGCGCTTCCTCTATGTTTTGCGGGGCTGGGTCTACCACGGCAGTCACTTCGGCTACGCCTGCATTGGCAATGGCTTCCATGCGGTTACGGCCAATCCAGCCGATTCCTAGAAAGCCTAGTTTGAGAGTATCAGTACTAGAAGCAGTTGCTTCTGGGGTAGGTTCTAGTAAAGTATCTTCAGTCATTAGAATAAAGGGTCTGTTTGGGTGTTAGAGCTTCTTTGTAGAAGCAAAAGGTTTCCCACCTGTTTTTGTAAAAAGAGGCGGGAAACGGGTTTGTGTCTTACGGTGAACGTCCCCCTTTGAAGGGGGTAGGGGATGACTACTCGTGCTGAGCACATCCCCGATTCTAAATTCTGAGGTCTTTCTTTGTAGCCGGAGCTAGTTGAATCTTGAGAGGCCTTGTCATCCCCCTACCCCCTTCAAAGGGGGGACGGAATGCGTGACATCCAATATTTTACATCGTTACAATCGCCTTCATGAATCCGTCTGGGCGGTCAGTTAAGGCGGCAAATGCCTCGACCATTTTCTCCAGTGGGAAGGTGTGGGTGTAGAGCATCTCGGGTTTCATGCGGCCGCTTTCCACGGCTTCCACCGCTTCTTTGATGCCGTCTAAGTACATCTGTGGGTCGCGTTCGTGGGCGTTAATCACGTCTAGGCCGCGCCAGTTCCAGAGTTGGATGTTCACCTGGCGCATGCCGTCCTGGTGGAAACCGGCAATGATGAGGCGGCCGCGCTCTTTGCACAATTCGCCAGCCAAGTTCAAGGGCCATTCTTTGCCGGTACACTCAATCACGCGGTCGCAGAAAACTTCGCCGGTGAGTTCTTTTACGCGCTCAATGATTTTGTAGTGGTCATCCATGGGGATGATTTCATCGGCGCCGCACTGCTGGGCGATGTCCAGAGAGAACGGACGCTGGGAGATGGCAATAACCCTGGCGCCCGCCTCTTTGGCTAATTGTACGAGTAAAGCCCCCAAGAACCCGATGCCCAGAATGGCAACGGTCTGTCCAGCTTTGATGTCAGAGCGTTTGAAGATGTTCATGGCACAACCCAAAGGCTCACCGGGGAACGGTTTGCCGGCCAATGACTCCGGTAACTTCACCACTGAGGTGGCATCGGCTACGTCATAAGCGGCGTAGGAATTATAGGAAAGGGCGGCTACGCGGTCGCCTACCTTCAGGTCTTTCACTTCTTCGCCCACAGCGTCAATAATGCCCCAGCCTTCGTGGCCTGGGTTGCCGGACGGAATAGGGTAGGAGAACCACTCACGGCCTTCCCACACGGGTATGTTGGAGGCGCACAGGCCGCAGCCTTCCAGCTTGATGCGCACTTGCGTGGCGCTTGGTTCGGGCAGAGCCACCTCCTGGATTTCTACTTGTTTAGGAGCGGTAATCACCGCCGCAGCCATGTTGGTGGTGGCTTCGGAGGTGTCTAGGGTTTCTTGGAATAGGTCGGTTTGCATGTGCTGTTATGCTACGGCTACGTTATCGGTTTCTTGTTCTAGGGCGACAGGCGCTTTCAAAGAGACTTCAATGCCTCTAGTCTCGCACAACCATTGGTACAGTTTGGCTACGCCTTCGGCCACGCTATTTTTAGGGTACCAGCCGGTGGCCTCGTGGAACTTGCGGATGTCAGACACATAGTAGTGCTGGTCGCCGGGGCGCCAATCTCCGAAACTCAGGTTCACTTTCTTGCCGCGGTAGTTTCCAATCAAGTCCAGCAATTCAAGCAAGCTGGTGGTGTTTTTCACGCCACCGCCAATGTTGAAGGCTTGCCCCGAAAGGTCTTTCATGTTCTCTTGCGCCAGCAAAAACGCATCTACCAAATCTTCCACAAACAGGATATCGCGCACCTGCTTGCCGTCGCCGTAAATGCTGATGGCCTTGTTTTCGATGGCTCTGATGGCGAAGTGCGCCACCCAGCCCTGGTCTTCGTTGCCGTATTGGTGCGGGCCGTAGATGCAGCTCATCCGGAACACCACGGCCGGAATGCCATAGGTTCTGGCGTAGTCTACCACGTACTGGTCAGCAGCGCCTTTAGAGCAGCCGTACGGGCTGTGGAAGTCCAGCGGACGAGCCTCTGAGATACCATTGGCCTTGATGTGCTTGTCTGATGGGTTGTACCGGGTGCCGTTTTGGATGAAGCGCAAGTCTTCCAAGCCGCCGTACACTTTATTCGTAGACGTGAACACCAACGGAGGTGGGTTGTCCTGAGCTCTGATGGCTTCCAGCACGTTCACCACGCCACGGGCGTTGATTTCAAAATCCTGAATAGGACCGGTGAGCGAAGTAGTCACTGCTACTTGCGCTGCGAAATGGTATACTTCGTTGGCGTACTTCATCACGCGTTTTACGGCCTGTAAATCGCGGATGTCACCTACGTACACCTCCAGCTTGTCTCCGTAGTTCTGGTGCAGCCACTGCAGGTTGCGCTCTACGCCAGTGCGGGAAAGGTTATCGAAAATCAAGACGCGTTTGCCTTGTTCCAGCAGGCGCTTGGCCAGGTTGGTGCCCACAAATCCGGCCCCGCCGGTTACTACTGAGTAGCGCTCCTGGTCTGAGAAATCTTCTTTGCGGCGGATGAAGTTGAACTTGTCCAATCCATCCAAGCCGTTCTCAGCCCACAGGCGGTACAACAGTTTAGGGCAACCGTCCACGTGTTTTAGACCGAAGTGGTTTTTCCGCTCATCTGCGTGAAACTCTTCGGTGCTGTTCATGTCTAAATCTTGCACACTAGACCAGTAAACTTTATTTACCGGTGCTTTGCATACGTTGCGGAACTCTTGAAACTGTTTGAATTCATCGTGTTGCCAGGTAGAGAAACCGGCCTCGGTAATCCAGATTTCAGCTTTGACACTGTTGCGGTCTAGTACCTCGCGCACGCGTTGAATGTTGGCATCCCAGCCTTCCCAGTTTTGGTCAAAGACATCGGGGAACCCGTGAATTCCTATCGCGTCCATGTTCTCCAGCACCCCACGGTTGTACATCAATTGCAGCCAGTTGGGGTCAATGGGACTCATGCCACCCAAAACGGTTTTCTTGCCATGTTGCTTGACTACCTGAGCGGCAACGGCAATCATCTGGGAGAACGTATTCCAGTTCTGGTCTAAGGTGAAGTCGTATTCGGCTTTGTTGTTGGGCTCGTTCCAAAGTTCCACCCATTCAAAATGGGTGCCTAGGTCAGTAAGTACGCTGTCTAGAAACTCTGCAAAAGCAGTAGGGTTTTGCGGCGGGGCCGATGTTTTAGGAGCCACCGCCAAAGAAGCTGGGGTGTCTTGAAAGCAAGGCAGGACCTGCACTTGTTTGGCTAAGGTAGGGATAAGCCAGTTGTACCAAGCCTTACCTTCTTGGGTGGTATAGGCGGCCCAGGAGATGCCGGTGCGCAGTTCCGTGACGCCCAACTCCTTTACCTCCGCCAGAACAGTTTCTACGCGGGCGTGCTCACCAGGCTGGAACCATTGCACCAAGCCGATGGTGGGGGCGGCCAGGGGAGTATGTGTAGGATGTGTTTTGGCGATTCTTGTCATACGGTTTTAAGCTTCTTTTTAGGAAAACAGGTCAGAAACGCAACGCCTAGACGGTCAGGCCACGGGCAGCTAGCTCGGCGCTCGCCTCATTGACGCGGTCGTACGCAATCTGTCCTTCCAGCCAATCGGCTAGCTCTGTTAAACCGCTGTTGAATTCTACCTGTGGGTAAAAGCCCAAGACTTCTTTGGCCAGGCTGATGTCGGCGTAGCAGTGACGGATGTCGCCTACGCGGTACTTGCCGGTAATCTCGGGAGTTAATTCCTGTTTTCCCATCACCTCGGCCAGACGCTCGCCAATTTCTTTGATGGTGTAATTGTTTCCGCTGCCCACGTTGAAGACCTGTCCGTTGGCTTCTTCTTTTTCCATGGCCAGACGACATGCCAACGCCACATCGCGCACGTGCACGAAATCACGCTGCTGGTTTCCGTCCTCGAAAATCATAGGGGCGTTGTTGTTCAGGAAGCGGGAGGCGAAGATCGCCAGCACGCCGGTGTACGGGTTAGAAAGCGCCTGACGCGTGCCGTACACGTTGAAGAAGCGCATGGCTACCGTTGGGATGTTGTACGCCCGGCCTACCATCAGGCAAAGACGCTCCTGGTCATATTTAGACAGTGCGTACACCGAGGACAGGCACGGAATCTTAGATTCTGGCGTCGCCACTGGGGTCAGCACCTCGCCTTTTTCGCTTTTCAGTTCCCAGTCACCGGCTTTGAGTTGCTCTAAACCACGCTCGGCGGCAATTACTTTCTCGCCGGTGGCGGAATGGTACAGACCTTCGCCGTAGATGCTCATGCTGGAGGCTACCACCAGTTTGCTTACCGGTTTCTCAATCAGGCACTCCAAAAGAACGGCGGTGCCGATGTTGTTCACATCGGTATACTCCTTGATTTCATACATGCTCTGGCCCACACCCACCATGGCGGCGAAATGGAACACGGCATCTACGCCTTCCAAGGCTTTCATCACGGCCGCTTTGTCGCGCACGTCACCTACCTGCAGTTCTACGGCCGGGTTCAGGTATTCAGGGCGTTCACAGTCTTTGCCGTGCACCTGCTCAGAAAGGTTATCTAGCGCGCGTACCTCATATCCGAAGTTGATTAGTTCATCTGCCAGGTGAGACCCAATGAAGCCTGCACCGCCGGTAATCAAGACTTTCTTTTTCATAGTTGTTAGTGGGTGTTTAGGGGGTTAGAAGGGTTGAAGGCTCGGGTGAACTGTAAGGTAGTTCAGCGAGAGGTGCCGTGCTTGCTGCGGGGCTCTGTACCCGAGGGATTCAACCGTGTTATGTCGGGATATTGTGTTCTTAGATGAGTAGGTGTCTGTGACGTCAGAAGCGGTGGTGCTTACCCCAAAACCCTGAACGCCTTGGTTAGGGAAGCATACCAAAATGTCTGGTTTGCCGTACGTTTGGGAAAAAGGGGCGTAAAGCGCCGATATGTCTTCTTGGTTAGCTACCTTGCCGAAGGAAAATTCAGCGTCTGATTCTTCCTGGGGCATTGGTCCCTCGGCTTTGTTGAGCTTTTTGCCAGCCGTTGTCAATTGCTCCGTAATGGCCTTCCCCATGCCAGACGCTCCGCCACTTACAACGGCGATAGAGTTCTGAGGGGTAGAAGTGGCTTTAACCATAGAAGAAGATGCTGATGAATTAATATATAGCTTTTTTCCTTTTTTGTTTAGTGAAAAGAACGTGCAAAAGCATGCTTGGGTTATAGCTACAAAGCTTTCTTGGTACTTACCCTGATGCGGAATACGTACAAATACTAGAAGAATGTTGGCTGTCGCTGCATATTTAAATAGAAACACCCCTTCCGCAGCAAACAAGTGGAGTTCACTAGATTGTTTTGCCGTTTAAAGTCAATAAAGAAAGTGCAAAAAAAAGACCTCCTGAGTTTAGCCCAGGAGGTAGAAGGAAGGTTTGGTTTTGAGTTGGTTTGGCAGAAACAGGCCAGAAACACCTCTATAAGATATCGTCGCGTTTGTCTTCGGTTACTTTCAGCAACACAGATTCTACGTTTCGCTCGGTTTTCTCCAGGATTCTGAATTCGTAGACCCCATGGATGGTGGTTTCGCCGATCTCTGGGATACGGCCGTAGATCATGTTGAGGTAACCGCCTACGGTTTCGTAATCCTCGCCTTCGGGAAGCGGATAGGGCAGGTCATCGTTTACATCTAAAATGGAGGCTGAGGTATCGACTTTAAATTCGAAGTCGTTCAGCTTTTCTACCAGCGGCGTTTCCTCGTCGTACTCGTCCTGGATTTCTCCCACCAATTCTTCAATGATGTCCTCGATGGTGACGATTCCCGAGGTGCCACCGAACTCATCTGACACTACGGCAATGTGCATGCGGTTGCGCTGGAAATCTTTGAGCAATCGGCTTATTTTCTTGGTTTCGGGCACGAAGTAGGCCTGGCGCATGAGCTTCTCCAAGTTAACCTGCTCGCCGGCCCGAAGCACCACCAGCAGGTCCTTCACGTACATGATACCCACAATGTTGTCAATGGTGTCGCGGTAGATGGGCATGCGGGTGTAGCCTTCGTTGAAAACCACCTCAAAGATCTCATCTTCGGTGGCGTCAATGTTCAGGGCCACCAGTTTGGTGCGGGGCACCATGATCTGCTTCACCATGCGCTCGTTGAACTCGAACACGTTCTCAATCAACTCCTGCTGGCTTCCGCCAATCTCGCCACTCTCGGCAGACTGCTCAAACAGCAGTCGCAGTTCCTCGGCGGTGTGTACTTCTGAGCCGTGCATGGGCGTGATGCCCACGCGCTTCAGGATGAAATTAGAGAAACCGTTGAGTACCCAGATGAAGGGAAGCAAGACGTAATACACAATCCGGAGCGGAACGGCCACGGCCAGCGCGGTTGATTCTGGGCGTTGGATGGCCAAGGATTTTGGGGCCAATTCCCCGAAAACAATGTGTAAAACGGTGATGACGGCAAAGGAAATAGGTAGCGCAATCTTGTGGGCCAGCACCGGATCTGGGGCTGCGCCGAACGCGTGCATGATCTCAATGATGATTTCAGACACCACACCTTCGCCAATCCAACCCAAGCCCAGGGAGGCCAGCGTAATTCCTAACTGGGTGGCCGAAAGGTAGGCATCCAGGTGCCCAATCATGTGGTAGGCAATTTTGGCCAACTGATTACCGGCTTGCGCCCGGAGTTCTATCTGTGAGGCACGGACTTTAACCAAGGCGAACTCGGCAGCCACAAAGAAACCGTTAAGCGCTACCAGAAAAAGCGTCAGAAATATGTTGAGGATCATAGTGGGAGGCGTTTCTTCAGGGGTATAAAAGAGACGCTTGCATCAAATTTAATGGTTTATCAGCACTATCAAAGTGTTGAGGTTCGTTTCCTGTACGTGAACTGCGCCAGAAAGTAGACTACTCCCTGGGTTTAATAAGCATGCTTTGTGCTGGTATGTTCGGGTTTACGGTGGATTTGTAGTAATTTGCCCCTCTTTATTTAGAAGCTAAAAACAAATGAAAATAGTTTGGCAACGCGGTGGCGGATTGCTGCTCACCTTGTTCTTTTTCATCCTGACGGCGCAGGCCCAGATACTCAAGCCTTCCACGTGGAGTCATGACGTATCGGCGACCGAGGTGAAAGTAGGCGAGGAGGTGGAACTCATCTTCAACGCAAAGATTATCCCAGAGTGGTACCTCTATTCCTCTGACTTCGACCCAGATCTGGGACCTATCGTCACCACCTTTACCTTTCAGAAACACCCCTCGTACGCGCTGGTGGGCAAGATAAAGCCGGTGAACCCCAAAAAGAAGTTTGACCAGACCTGGGGCGGCGAATACACCTATTTTGTGAAAACGGCCCAGTTTCGGCAACGGATCAAAGTGCTGCAACCCACTTTAGTGGTGAAAGGAAGCTACGAGTACCAAGTTTGCTCTGAGGTAAATGGCCAGTGTATTCCCGGTGAGGGCGACTTCAATTTTACCCAGATCAAGGTGCTTCCGGGCAGTGCCCCGGCCAATACACCGGCCCCGGGTACCGGTACCAACGACAGCGGGGCCGGAGGTACCCCAACGCCCGGTGTTTCTGGCAGTGGCGCTCCAAGCCCTGCACCACCTAATGCTACCTCGGCTGCTCCTATTGCCGGTTCTGCCTTGGCGGTGACTTCAGATACCTCGCTTATCACCCCTCCTGATGCCTCTGTTACTTCTCTGCCACAGGCCACTGACAGCGGACGGACTACTATCACTTCTCAGCCGCAGCCCCAGACCATTGAAGCTGGCATTGCCTCCGGGGCACCTAATGCGGTAGCTCCAATAGGGCTTTGGGAATTCATGCTGGGGGCCTTTGTTTCTGGATTGATCGCGCTCCTGACGCCCTGCGTGTTCCCCATGATTCCAATGACCGTAACCTTTTTCACCGGCGGAAGCTCGGGGCGCATGAAAGGAATCATCAAGGCACTGGTGTATGGTCTGTCTATCATCGCTTTTTACACCCTCATCGGGACATTGGTGGCCAAACTGGCGGGGCCCGAGGTCGCAAACTTTCTCAGTACGCATTGGCTGCCCAACCTCATTTTCTTTGTGGTTTTCCTGCTGTTTGCGATGTCCTTCCTGGGGATGTTCGAGATTACCCTTCCGCACTGGCTCGTGAACAAAGCCGATGCCCAGGCCGACAAGGGCGGTTACTACGGCGTGTTTTTCATGGCAATTACGCTCGTGTTGGTGTCGTTTTCTTGCACCGGACCCATTGTAGGCTCCTTGCTGGTGATGTCGGCGGGGGGCGAGACCCTGAAGCCTATCTCGGGCATGTTCGCGTATTCCATGGCGTTTGCGCTGCCGTTTACCTTGTTCGCTATCTTTCCAAACTGGCTGGGTTCCCTGCCTAAATCGGGCGGATGGCTGAATTCGGTAAAAGTGTGCCTGGGGTTCATTGAGCTGGCGCTGGCCCTTAAGTTCCTGAGCATCGCCGATCAGGTGTACCACTGGCGCCTGCTGGACCGCGAGGTGTACCTGGCTTTGTGGATCGTGATTTTCACCCTCATGGGATTTTACCTGCTGGGCAAACTCCGGTTCTCGCATGACTCAGAGCTGCCTTATCTAAGTGTGCCGCGCCTTCTGTTTGCCGTGGCTACTTTCGGGTTTGTGGTGTACATGGTGCCAGGCCTGTTTGGTGCCCCGTTAAAAGCCCTAGCCGGTTACCTGCCGCCGCAGACCACACAGGACTTTAACCTGACCGCCGGCATGTCCTCGGCCAATGCCGCCAGTACCATCTGCGAGCCTCCCAAGTACTCCGATTTTCTGCACCTGCCCCACAACCTGCAAGGCTACTTCGATTTGGAGCAAGCCAAGAAATGTGCTCAGGAGCAAGGAAAACCCATCTTTGTGGATTTCACCGGCCACGGCTGCGTGAACTGCCGCGAAATGGAAGCCAACGTATGGTCAGACCCCGAAGTGCTGAAACGTCTGCGTGAGAATTTCGTGATTGTGGCCCTGTACGTAGATGACAAAACCGAACTGGATAAAAGCGAGTGGTACACCAGCGCCTATGACCAAAAACAGAAAACCACCCTGGGCAAGAAGTACGCCGATTACCAGATCACCAAGTTCAACGTCAACGCCCAGCCTTATTACGTGCTGATGGACGCCAACGAGAATCCCCTGGTGACCCCCATTGCCTACGAGCTTAATGTGCAGAACTTCGTCAAGTTCCTGGATGCCGGGGTAGCCGCTTACAAAGCGCATCAGCAGCCGGTGATGTAACCTGAGCTTCAGAAACTCCAATACTTTCCGGGCTTCTGTTTTGAGCAGGTTTCTCGCAAAACTGCCTCAAAACAGAAGCCCGATTGCTTTATGGGTCGGGCCATCATAAATATCCCATCCGTCAGGAATAAGCTGCTTGCGTTTTGGGATTCCTTTCACAGAAACACGCCCGAAACGTTACTTCTCGTAATACTTCTCTCTGAAAGCCTGTTTCTGGCGCAGGTACTCGGGGTGTTCTTTGGCCTTAAACCAATATTCCTTGAAGATAGCTGCCGCCTGTGCTTTTTCATTCGTGAGGGCATCAGCCTCCTGCGGAAGGACAGCATTTCCCTTGTGCGCACTACCTGAGGAATAAGGGTAGGGGAGTCCTTCGTTATTATCTTCCGGTGAGGGTGTGTATTTGCGGCCACCCTTGTGATTGGCGTAGCGGCGGGCGCGGGTGAAGCCCATCTGCAGGAACTTCCGGGCCATGTCGGCACCCACAAACTCCTCTTGTGCCAAATACGCTTCAAATAACCCGTAAATCTTCTCCGCCGATGCACTAGCCACTTCCACATTCTTGAACCGCCAGTGCGGCAGTATCTCACTTTTAAACGGCTCTACCAGCAAAACACCCTGTTCACCTACGCCCACACGGTACAGTTCAGGATGTTGCCGGAAATCGGTGGTCTTGAAATCCAGGGAATAGTTAAAGCCGTTTTTTGCCATAGAAGTGGGTACAAAGGTGCCTAGGCACCCAAATTTGGGTAGCTTGCGTATGCGGGGTGTTTACTTTCCTGTTCTACTATGAAAAAAGCAAATCAGTTTTACTTATACCGCTGGGTGTTGCCCGCGTTGCTGGGCGCCCTCCTGGTTACTTCCTGTGAGACCACCCCTCGTGAGCGCAAGGAAATAGCTTCCCGTGAGCTGGAGAAATTAGATGAAAAGGCCAATGCGGCTGCCGTGAAAACCAAGGACGAATTGAAAGAAGCCGGTAAGGCCCTTGCCCGCCAACGCGCCGAACGGAAGGCCCGCGAAGCCCGTGGCCCTGTAGCCGGAAAGCAAGCCCAAATGGAACGCGAACTGCTGGGTCAGTACAGAATCCTCTCCCAGGTTCCCGCCGATAGCCTGCGCGATGCTTATGTGTATTTCCTGCAACAGGTACGTGACCGCAAAGAAGTCTGGACCACCGAAGATTGGGATTACGCCAACAACATCTACAAACGCCTGAACGACCGCGAAAGAGCCCTGCACGATGACATCATCCTCCGTCACGCCACTAAAATCAGAGCCTTGCAGGCCGAGTATGTAACCCTTGAGAACAAAGCAGATCTCAGGGATTACCAGCGCATCAAGAAAGAGCAGGGGCAGTAAGGTGCTAATTCTCTAATGTACTGATGTGCTAATTGGGAGTGTGTGACTAGGTCTGTAAACCATAGGTGCAGGTAGTACCTGTTTTTAACCTATTTTTAATAAAAGAGGCCGGAAACGTATCCGGCCTTTATTCTTTTACTGAAGGGTGTCTGTGGGAAGGTAGAAGAGTTTCACCTTGCCTTTTTGCCGAAGGAGTTGAGCCGAAGGGAAGAGCGGCAGAATATCCTTTTCCCGCTGCTTCACCATTAGTTCAGGATGTTCCAGCACGCCGTTGTTGATCAACAGGAAGGTGGTGTCTGCCGCTTGCGCCGTAGGGTTGGGGTAGGAAGCGTATTTCAAAAAGGAATAGTTTTCTGGAACGTCAAAGCCATAGAAGTATTCATAACGGCTTAACATCACCGAATCCATGAGGACCACATACCTTCCGGTAGGGTGTTTCAGGTGCTGGTCTACCACGCTTTTCTGTTCAAAATAATAAGATACCGTAGGCTTCAGCATGAAATAGACCGGCCTAATGCAAAGGACCACTGCTACTGCCAGCAAACCTAACCACTGGGGCCATGGCTTTTTCCAGAGGAACAACCCCGCGAAAAAGGCTGCTAAAGGAGCGTACATGACCATCATGTTCTTATCGGTGAGCAAAGCGCAACTACCGAAAAGGAGAGCGAGGAGGAGGTAGTGGTTGCGATTGTTCCAGATTTGTTCTATGGTCAAGCCCGCAACCAGGCAAAAGGCAGGCAAAAGGGGGTGAAACATGCGCGGTACCAAAGGCATGGGTTTGTAAAAATCTACCGTGGCGGTCCCGAACCAAATGGGCAACAACATCCCCAATAGGGCAAACAGCCAGAAACCCAGCGGAGCGCCTAAAGAGGAGAGGTGCCGTTTTGTTGAGGCAAAAAATAAAAGGAGGGTAAACACCAGCGGAATTGCCAGCCCTGAGCCAATGAAAAATAGGATGGGGCCATAAGTGAGGCGGGGGAAAAGGGTAGCTGATCTGGTGTCTAAATAGGCCTGCTTTGTCTCGGCGGTGTTAGTGGCTTTGATGTCATAGAACCGCTGAAACGCATCGCCCGAAAAGATTTTGTACAAAAGAAAGTACCCACCTAAAAGCAAGATGCCGGTGAGGGCCGCTGCCGCCCAGAACCGCAAGTTCTTGCGCCGGAGGAGGTGATACAGGAAAAGGGCCAGGTAGAATGGAACGGTATAGACAATGGTCTCCTTGGTGAGAAAAGCCAGCAGATTCAGGGTGGCAAAAGCCATTCCCCAGAGAACTTCCTTTTTTACCGAAGGCAGAGGTTTTCTGGCTTTGTAAAGCACCAAAAGGCAGGCCGTGGTAAAAAACAGCAGGATGTTGTCTGGGTAGAGGTAATTGACGGTATTCAGCTGAAAATAATAGAGGCCGAGCAGCACCAAAGCCCAGGAAGTAGCAATAGGGTGGTCTTTCCGTAAGGTAAGATACAGCAAGAGCAAGGTGCCCAGGGTGCACAGAAGCGGCCACAGAGTGGTGGTGTACACGTTCATTCCCCAGAGCCAGTAAAACAGGGCGGTGGGCACAAACACCATGAACCGGTGGCAAAAGGAGTAATCGTCAAAGTGAAAACCGCCGTGCAGGAGTTGGTGGGCGTAAAGGCTATAGGAATAATCGTCCCCGAAATAGAAGCCTTCGTGCTCCAGAAAAAAATACAACAGGGTAAAGGCGCAGACAGCCAGAAACCAGAAGCGGGCCGATGAGAAAACCCGGGGAATTACCGAAATAAAAGAATGCACAGGCCAGAAGGTCTTGAAAAAGCCGGAAGGTCGGGAGAAAGTTTACACAAAGCAATGGGTATTCCTTTGGGAATGGGCATTTTAGGAACGAACTTTGTGTCACCACACACGTGTTAGCGCAGAGTTGCGTTATTCCGGGAACAGATACTAAACCAAGTGCCTACATGAAGCTAAGCATTACCCGCTCCTTCCTGCTTTTCCTGCTGCTGTGTGCCTTTACCGGCCAGGCACAGGACATGATCCAAACCCGATTGGGCTACAATTACCTGGACAAGTTTGAGTTCACAGACGAGTGGCAGTACCTCACCACCGACATGTATTTGTTCAACCCAGGCCAGTTCACCAAAGTAATCAATGAACTAGAGCAGGGAACCACTAAGGCCCGCCGCCGCGATTACATCAACCTGGAGTCTTTGTTTATTTCGGCGCAGCTCAAGAACGCCAAGCTGTTTGGGCAGGAGCCGGTGGTCTATCCGTTGTACAATTTCGCGTTGGAGCCGGCCAATGACAAAAAGAATTACTCATCGCGTATCTCGGACAACATTGAGGCCATCCGGATCATTGACAAACTGCCGCTAGCCGCTGATGAGCGCAACATAGACGCCACGGTAGAAGCTAAACTGTTCACCTCAGATAGCCGCGAACTCTTCTTCAGCCTCATCGCCAACCAGCTCACCAATATTTCCAAATTGATGACGCCTCAGGCCGCCATGTTGTCATTGGTGGGGGAGTTCGGGAACCTGATCAGGAACAGCGCTCAGCGCAAGGAATATAAATTCAGCTCTACCATCAGGCTCTACGAAGGTCAGAACTTTGACACGCGCCTGCACTCGGTGCGGGTGTACGTGTTTGTGCCTTCTTTTGCGAAACTGCCCGCATTACGCACGGTTCGGCTTACTGAGCTGCTGAGCAACAGCCCGCAAGGGTTTGAACGCCAGAAACTGGAGGCGGCCCTCAACTTCAAAGACTACCCGGTGCTGGTAGTAGCCAACTACAAATCGCTCTACAAGATGGATGCTTTGACAGGTAGCGACATCACCTCGGAGACCATTGAAAAACGCCGCGTGCGCATTGAGCAGGCCTACACGGCCGGCTTGGTGACTGACGATGCCTACAAGCAGGAAAAGCTGTTCGTGGAGTTCCTGCGCAATTTCAGCGACCTGAAGCAGAACCTGAACAACTATCGGCTTAACTACAAAAACAATAGCCCTGAGGCCAACGCCAAAACGTTGTTCACGGTGGTGCAGGACTACAAACGCCTAAAAACCCTGGCCTATCAGCGTGACCGGGAGTTTTCCCGCAACCACACGTACCAACGTATTTTCAAAGGCGAGTACAACTCCATCCTTTCCAACGCCGATAGCTACATGGAATCTGACTACAACCTGAAAAACGGTAAAGAAATGGTGAATACCCTGCTGGATCTGGATCAGGAGCAGGCTAAAACTTACTCCATCGCCCAACGCGAGCAGTACCTGAACAAACTGTATTCAGTAGAGCTGCCCAACCCCGAGTTCCTTGCAAGCACCCTGGAGGGCGAAGGGTTGTCAAAGCACCTGAACCGGCTGGAGTCTACCTTGTACAATGAGGTGTACGCCAAAGAAGTCTCCCGCCTGCGCGATATGGCCCCTACCGAGGAGAACATCACTTTCAGGAACAACTTGCTGGAGAAAGCCAACGCTACCAAGTGCCGTACCTGCCGCGAGGAAGTGAAACAAGCCGCCCGCCTTTTCAACCAACGCCTGGACGAGCAGCTGCTGGAAAAGGAAAAGGCCCGGCTTCTTGACCTGAATCTGCAAGTGGAGCGTAAGATCCTGGGCTACCTGAAAAAGGATGATTGTATGGAAAACGCCTTCAAAACGCAATACCCCGCCGAGTCCCTGCCGGAGTACGTGCAACGGCTCTACGAAAAGAAACTGGAACTCAGAAAGCACATAGGGGAGCTGGAAGCACTCTACAAATCTCCCCCCAAAGAGCTGAAGCTGGAGGAGGTAAAAGAACACAACCAACGCCTTAGCGGATTCCTGCGTCGTCTTGACCAAGGCTACGCCGATATCTGCACCGCCGAGAAGAACCTCTGCGGCTGCGACTAGCCTCTAAGATCGAGTTCCTTTTTGGGCCATTTTCTCCAAAAAAGGCCTGAAGCAGAAAAGCCTCTCCGGTGAAGGGGAGGCTTTTCTGCTTGTAAACTGACAGGTATATTATGCTAACTGACCGTCTAATTTCTGGGCCAATACGTTCTTAGGAACTGCGCCTACTTGTTTGTCTACTACTTGTCCGTTTTTGAAAACAAGCAGAGTAGGGATGCTGCGGATACCAAATTTGGCAGAAGTTTGCGGATTAGCGTCTACGTCTACTTTACCCACTACCACGCGGCCTTCATAGTCGCCGGCCAGTTCTTCTACTACCGGACCTACCATGCGGCAAGGTCCGCACCACTCTGCCCAAAAGTCTACCAGTACAGGTTTATCTGAATTGATGATCTCCTCGAAGTTCGCATCGGTGAGCTCGATTGCTTTATGTGCCATAATTTTCGGTTTATATAAGTATCAAAAATGATGAAAGATGCCGTTCAAAAATAGAACCAACTCCCTTTGAACAGTAAAACTAACGCATTTGTGTCAGGTTTGTCACTATCCTAAAGGATACCGTTTCGAGGCTGTTTCCCGGAAAGCGAGGCAGAAACGTAGTATATCTACTGATTCATACGGAAAAGGTTGGGCCTGAGGAAGAAAGAAGCTGAAATGACAGAATGGCGGGGTCTCAAGCGGGAGAGAAGGAGCGTTTCCTGACTTTAGGATGCCTCCTCCAGCACCTTCCTGGCAGGTACTTGCTTCTCTTCAGCCACGGTAAGAAGGGTAGATAAATGCCAGAAGGTAAGAACCAAAACCAGCAGCCACAGGGCATTCCAGACATTCACCAGCACCGGACTCCCCAGAATTCCGGTTCCGGCTAAAACACCTTGGTGGAGCAGGCCATTAGCCAGTTTGTTCATCAACACCGATTCTGCCAGCAGCGGGACCATTAAGAAGCCAGTGAAAACAAAGAGCCGGTATTTGGGATGCAGTAACTGCCAAGCCCTGATGAGCACCGGCACTGTGAGCAGAAAAACAATCACCATTTCCGTTCCCCAGGACATTACCGTCATTGACGTTTTCTGGATTATCTGGCGGGTAATAAACGATTCATCACCTTCTCGGTTCAGGACCGGTAAAATGCGGCCTAATGGCAGATTGGCGAACAGCAAGGCGAATCCTATTGCCCGTTGCCCTGCTGTTTTCCGGCAGGACATCAGCCAGAAAGCCACCCACATAAGCCCATAGGTGAGGAAAGGCCCTGCAAACGTAATCCAGGCAATGGTGACGGAGGGCGGACAAGCCGTGCAAACTTCCCAACCCTCAAAGTCCCGCGTTCCGAAGCATCCGCACAAAAAGTACCCGGTTAAGATGTGAACCAGTTCATGCAGCTCATGGCAGATGAACAGAAGTGCCAGAAATGCAATGGTATTCTTTGGAGTAAGGTGAAGACGCATGGCGGTGTTTCGATAGGTTTTCTCCTGGTGAATATAGGAGAAAGCCTATAGCCTAGATGAATCAGGTTCTAGTTTTTGGATTGGTTTTGTGAAAACACTCCAAAAACAGAAAAGCCCGGTTGAGGAAGCGATCCTCAACTGGGCTTTTAATCATTGTGGTACTTGCTACTGTTCTAAATCAACTGGCAGGTAGCTACTTCCAAATCCTTCACATTGTTCAAAAACGCTTTCGGGTCAATGCGGTAACGGCGGGAGAACAGTTCCACGGATAGGCGTTCGCCGGGCTCGGTGAGTACCAGTTCCAGCTTCTTTTGGCCGGGGCTGTTGATGGCGGCTTCCTCCAGGCGGTCAATGAGCATGGCGTTGATGTTCCGGATGTCGATGTCCATGCGCACGCCTTTGGCCATTTTATCAGCTACGTCACTTAGGAGCTGCATGGAGATGGGCTTCAACTCCCACTGGTCTTCAGATTTATAGCGGAGCGTCACTTTGGCCCGGATGAACAGGTACATGCCTTCTTTCACGTAGGGCGAGAATTTCACGAAGTCTTCCCCAAACAAGGCTAGACCCATGGTGTTATCGTAGTCCTCCAAAGAGAAGAGCAGGAACGGGTTGCCATTTTTACCGGTGCGCATGACCACGTTGCTGATGATGCCGGCTACGTTCACGTCACGGTTCTTGAACTCCGCAATACGGTCCAGGCTGCAGGTGCAGTACGAGTCAATCTCCAGCTTGAACTGATCCAGCGGGTGGCCTGAGAGGTAGAAACCGATTACTTCCTTCTCGCGGCGAAGCATCTCGGTCAATGTCCAAGGCTGTACGTCTGGTACTTTGGGCAACGGCATATCCACGGCTCCACCGCCACCGAATAAAGACTGCTGGGCGGCGTTTTTCTCGGCCTGGAATTGGTTTCCGAAGCGTACCGCCTTTTCAATGAGGTTGATGCTTTCGCCTTCCGGGGTTTCCAGGTACTGGGCGCGGTGATAGCGTTCAAACGAGTCGAAGGCTCCTGCCTGGGCCAGGCTTTCAAAGGTCTTCTTGTTCACGGCGCGCAGGTTCACGCGCTTCGCGAAGTCAAAGATATCGGTGTACGGACCGGTTTTCTCGCGCTCCTCGATGATGGCTTCCACGGCGGCCTCGCCGGTGCCTTTCACGGCACCCATCCCGAAACGGATTTGCCCCTGCTGGTTCACGTTGAACTGGTGGATGGATTCGTTCACATCGGGCCCCAATACCTGAATCTGCTGCTTGCGTGCCTCCTCAATAAAGAACGTCACCTTTTTGATGTCGTTCATGTTGTGGGTGAGCACGGCGGCCATGTACTCAGCCGGGTAGTGGGCCTTGAGATAACCGGTCTGATACGCAACTACCGAGTAAGCAGCGGAGTGCGAGCGGTTGAAGCCGTACTGCGCGAACTTCTCCATCACGTCAAACACCTCAGAAGCGTGCTTGGCCGGAATGTTATGGATCTCTTTGGCACCGGCCACGAATTTCTCGCGCTCCAGGGCCATTTTCTTCATGTCCTTCTTACCCATCGCACGGCGCAGCAAGTCGGCGCCTCCCAGGGAGTAGCCCGCCAGTACCTGCGCCGTTTGCATAATCTGCTCCTGGTACACCATGATCCCGTAGGTGTTCTTCAAGAGCGGTTCCAGCAGGATGTGCGGGTACTCCACTTCTTCCTTGCCCTGCTTCCGGTTGATGAAGTTCGGGATGAACTGCATCGGGCCCGGCCGGTACAAGGCGTTCATGGCAATCAAGTCTTCAATGTTGGTCGGCTTCAGGTCCTTAAGGTACATGCGCATGCCCTCGGACTCGAACTGGAACGTACCAATGGTATCGCCACGCTGATAAAGAGCGTAGGTCTTCTCATCGTCCAGCGGAATGTTATCAATGTCGATCTCCACGCCGTGGTTCCGCTTGATGAGCGCCATGGCATCTTTCAGGATGGACAGGGTTTTGAGACCCAAAAAGTCCATTTTCAACATGCCCGCACTTTCAATTACCTTTCCGTCAAACTGGGTCACCAATAGGTCAGAGTCCTTGGAGGTGGACACCGGGATGTAATTGGTGATGTCATCTGGCGCGATGATCACGCCCGCCGCGTGGATGCCGGTGTTCCGAACGGAGCCTTCCAGTTTCTCGGCTAGTTTTAGCGTTCTGGCCTTTAAATCGTTTCCGTCCCGGATGGCGGCCAGTTCCGGCGATTCAATGAAAGCTTTGGCCAGCGTGGTGCCCGGGACTTCCGGGACCATTTTGGCCAGTTCGTTCGCCTCTGACAATGGCAGATCCAGCACCCGCGCCACGTCTTTGATAGACGATTTGGCGGCCATGGTACCAAAGGTGATGATCTGGGCCACCTGCGTTTTGCCGTACTTGTCTACCACGTAGTCAATCACGCGCTGGCGGTTCACGTCATCAAAGTCAATATCAATATCGGGCATAGACACCCGCTCCGGGTTCAGGAAACGCTCAAACAGCAGCGAGTACTTAATCGGGTCGATGTTAGTGATCCCCACGCAGTAGGCCACGGCAGAACCCGCCGCCGATCCCCGACCCGGGCCCACGGCCACGCCCATGCTGCGGCCTTTGTTGATGAAATCCTGGGTGATGAGGAAGTACCCCGCAAAACCCATGGTCTCAATGATGCCCAACTCGTAGTTCAGGCGTTCCTCTACCTCGGGTGTAATCTCGTGGTAGCGCTTCTTGGCGCCTTCAAAGGTTAAGTGGCGCAGGAACAAATCGGCGGTGGGGTGCTCCGGAGGCAGCGGGAAGTTGGGCAACAGGATATCGCGCTGCAGCTTGGGCGGCGTAATCTTGTCCACGATCTCGTTGGTGTTGTCTACCGCAAACGGAACATCAGAAAACAGCTGGTTCATCTCGGCCTGGTTCTTGAAGTAGAACTGGTCGTTCGGGAACCCGAAGCGGTCTTGCGGACGCGGTTTCTGCTGTTCTTCTTCAATGCGGTACAACATGCGGCGCACGTTCTCGTCATGGCCGTAGGTGTTTCTAATGTTGGTCAGCGTATCATAAATGACCTCGCCGCTGCCGGACATCATTCTGAAGTACTGCGTCTGGAAATCACCCACGGGCACAGTTTCCTGCTCACCGGTATTCACGCACAAGAGAATGTCGTGCGCGTTCCAGTCAGACTTCTCCACGTAGTGGGAGTCGTTCGTGCAGATCACCTTGACGTTGTACTTAATAGCCCACTTTAAGAGCACCTGGTTCACATCTTCCTGGCTCAGGCCGGTGCCGTCAATGTTCATGAGGCCGTGGCGCTGAATTTCAATGTAGAAATCGTCGCCAAACAAATCCAGCCACCATTTGAGCAGTTTCTCGGCTTCCTCTTCGCCTTTCCAGAGAATGGCTTGGGGTAGTTCCGCACCTATGCAGCAGGAGGTAGCGATGAGGCCTTTGTGGTATTTCACCAGCAGTTCCTTGTCAATGCGCGGCCACTTGCTGTACAGACCGTCAATGTAGGAGTAGGAGCAGAGCTTGGCCAGGTTCTGGTAGCCTTCCTGGTCTTTGGCCAACAGCAACTGGTGGTGGCGCACGTCTTTCTGCTCTTTGGTAAACGTCTTCTGGTGGCGGTCATTTACCAGGTAGAACTCACAGCCCACAATGGGTTTCACGTTGTACTTGTTGGCCTCGGCCACGAAGTTGAACGCCCCAAACATGTTGCCGTGGTCGGTCATGGCGATGGCTTTCATGCCATCGGCCGAAGCCTTTTTCATGAGCGCGCCAATGCTGGCGGCTCCGTCTAGCAACGAGTACTGGGTGTGGGTATGGAGGTGGGAAAAATCTGGCACAGCGGTAAATAGTCTAGAGTTCTGAGTCTTGAGTCCAGGGTTGAAAATGGACCCGAAACGGACTACGAAGATACAAAGAAAACACCGGAGCGCGGCGGAAAAGTTGCCCATTTAATTGGCGCTTTTGCCCTGTTTTCCGGAAATCAGGCCCTAAACGGAATAGGGGAGAACTGACCTGAAAATCAGGGTGCCGAAGCAATTATCTGGCGACCGATTGGTAATGGGCGTGAGGTTTAGACGCTTGTGGCGTACCTTTGCGTTTTCAAACGTTTCCTCTTATGCATTTTTCCTTCGATACTCCTCTCAACCGTTTCCGGTCCATTGCCATTCTGGAAGGTATTTCGTTTTTAGTTTTGCTGATCATTGCTATGCCCATGAAATACCTGGCCGGTATCCCAGAGCCGGTAAAGTACGTGGGCTGGGCGCACGGCGTGTTGTTTGTGCTGTTTGTGGGTTTGCTGCTGCAGGTGTGGGTGAAATACAAATGGTCCTTCTGGAAAGTAGTTATGGCGTTCGTTGCCTCGTTGATTCCCTTCGGAACGTTTGTGCTGGACAAGAAAATAGCGAAAGAAGAACAAGAGGGTTAAACTTGTTTCGGGGCCGCTTTCTGGAAATCTGCCCCGAAACAGGAAAGGTTACTGCAGTTGGATTCTTTGGTACGGCGGAATGACGTATTTCTCCTCGTCACCCAATAAGTGCACCTTCAGGCCTTTGGCGGTGAAGGGCTGGCCGTTCTCAATGGCGTAGATGTTGGTTTCGGTGAGGCCCATGCCATCTACCACGGTGACCAGGCCGCTGCCCACCACTTCTATATTTCCTCCGTCGGTGACCAGGATGGCGGTGTCTTCTTCCAGGCCAATGCCAATACACTCTGGGTTGGTGCAGATAGCCTGGGTCATGCGCACAATGCGGCCGCGGGTGAGAAAGTGGGTGTCAATGGCTACGTTTTTGAGAAACTCCAGACCGGTAGTCATTCTTACATCGCCTTTAATATAGCCTCCCTCAGATTCCCCTTCATAGATCATGGGCGTAGACATGGCCGTAGCGCCGGCGCTGGTTCCGGCAATGATGATATCTGAGAACATGTACCGTTCTTTCAGAATCTGCAGCACATCGGTGCCACCCAGCAGGGCGGTGAGCCGAAGCTGGTCGCCGCCGGTCATCATGATGCCCGCAGCCTTGGAAATCAAGTTTACATATTCTGGTTTGTTGGCGTCCTGGCGGGTGCGGATGTCTGCCACCTGTACATTGTGGATGCCCAGATCCTTGAAAAGGGCCACATAATCCTGGGCCGACTCCTCCGGAATCTCGGAGGCGGTGGGGATGATTACTATCAACGGTTCTTTGCCCTTCAGTTCAGAAACAAATCGTTTCATGATCTGCTCCCCTATAAAGTTGATGTTCTGGGTTTGGTCTTTCGGCTGGCCTCCTCCCTTGTCTTCCTTGCCGCCAATCGCCAATAATTTTCCTTTCGGGATGATTTTTGAAGCCCGTGATTCAGGAACCTTAACTCTTTTTTCGCTTGCCATACCAAAATAGTGTAAGTGTGTCTTGTTAAGGGGGTATTTCCTATACGGAGAATTAGCACTTTGGTGGAAAGAAGTTGAAGTATCTGTATGCTGATGTTTTTAATTCCTGCCTGAAAGAAACCCGAAAAAGCAGAAAGGGTACTCCCGGTGCCGAAGCCCAGGAGTACCCTTCTCATGCAAAAAGGAAGCGAGTGAGTCGCTTCTCTAGGTTAGTCTATTTTAAGTAAGGGTCTCTTCCCAAAGTGCCGCCGGATGTTCCTTGGTAAGGATCGTTCCGGGGAGTAGCGTCATTATTCAGGTAGCTGTCATCCTCCACGTAAGTGGTAGTCACGATGATAGCATCTACTTCTGGCTGAGTGTCTCTATTGGAAGATCGGCCGTTTTTAGGAAGGCTGAGGTTCTTCAACGCGTTCTTGTTCATGAGCGCATACACAGCAGCTCCGGCGGCCACAAACAAGGCGCTGGTAGCTACCGGGTGCATCACGGCACGGGTGTACAGGCTGGTTTTCATTACGTAGCCTTTGTGGTTTCCGTGCACGTTGCCATCATTGGAAGGACGGTGCAGGGAACCGGCTCTGTTCACGGGCGGCGCATCTTCCAATTGTTCTTTGCTCATGATCTTGGAACTGATCCAATCCATGGCTCCCGGGAACCGTTTGTTTAAAGCGCTCATCGCCTTGGCGCCTCCGCCTACCATGATGTCGCGGTGCGGGTGCACGGCGGCGTGCAGAATAGCGGCGGCTACCTCCTCAGGCGTATACACCGGAGCGGGAAGGGTAAGGGCTTTGTCTGTGTAGTTTTTAGCGTGTTCTGGGTAAGGGGTGTCAATTCCGGCGGGTTTGATCAGGGTCACCGAAACCGGAGCCTTTTCTTCCATCAGCTCAATGCGCAGGGCATCGGTGAAGCCTTTTACGGCGTGCTTGCTGGCAGCGTACATGCCTTGGAGCGGGATGCTGATATCAGAAACCTCGCTGCCCACGTTGATGATGGCGCCGCCTTTGTGGCTGAGGTGCTGGGCCGCCACTTTGGAGCCGTACACCACGCCCCAGAAGTTGGTGTCAAACAGACGGTGGTTGTCTTCGTCGCTTACCTCGGCAATGCGGCCGTAGATGGAGACCCCGGCATCGTTCACCCAGGTGTCAAATCCCCCGAATTCCTGAATGGCCACGTTGGCGATCCATTGCACTTCTTCTTTGCGCCCTACATCGGCTACGCAATGGAAGGCCTGTCCGCCCTCGTCTCTGATCTGCTGCTCAATGGCCAGCAAGGCTTCCCGGTTGCGGGCGGCCAATACCACCTTGGCGCCTTTTTTTGCGGCGGCCAGGGCTGTTGCCAACCCGATTCCGCTGGAGGCACCCGTAATAACAATTACCTGTTCGTTAAGTGGTTTTAGTGAATATTTCATGTCTTTTAGTTGGGAATGTTGAATTATTTCAAACGACAATAGGTATTTTTTTACGGGGACTAGTCGCTTAAGATTCAAGAAGTTCTAAGAAGTGGGCAATTGCCCCGTGCAGGGAGAGTGTTTCTACCGTTCATTTTGGGGGTGTTTTCTGAAAATAAGCCCCAAAAACCGATGGTGGAGAAAGGGTGCATTCCGGGTCTGGAGAAGTTACGTTTAACTGAATGTCTGTTTCAGTTTCTTCAGCCAGCCGGGTTCTTTTACTTCGTTTCCCAGCAGAAAGCCGTACGGATGGAGCGGTTGTACATGGTCACACAGAATCTTTATCACGGCGAACAAAGGCTCAAACAGAATCATGCCCGCCACGCCCCAGATCAGTTCCCCCGAGACCACCGCGATAATGGTGAAAATAGGACTGAGGTTTAGTTTTGCGCCCATCACAATAGGTTCCACCAGGTTGTTATCCAGAACCTGAGCCACTACCAGTACTCCCATGGTGGGAAGTACCATTCCGGTAGAGCCACCCACCAAAGAAAACACCAAAGGGAACACGGCCCCCACAAACGCCCCCACGTACGGAATCAAAATAGGTAGGGCCGCGATGGGGGCAAGTAGCAAGGCATTCGGCAGCCCAATGATGGAGAACCCAATGGCATAAATGACGGCAATAAAGACAATGGAGATCAAGCGGCCCGCCAGGTACTGCCCCGCTACTTTCGTGATCTGGTTCAGCACCTGGTTCACCTCTGCGTGACGCTCTTCCTGGTACAGCCGTAGGAAAAACTCGCGGTATTTCTCCCGTTTCCAGAGCAGGAAGAACATGTACAGCAGCACCAAAGCAAAAGAAGTCACCAAGCCCAAAGAACCCTTCAGGATGCTGGTGCCTAATTGGTTCGCCGACTGCGAGAATTTCTGGATCTGTTCCTGCACCACCTTGATCTGCTCCTGCGGCGCCACGCCAAACTGCTGCCTGATCCATTCCTGCACGCTGGCCACCAATTGCTGTAACTTGGGTTGCATCTGGGGCCAGTCTTCGGAGATGGTTACCGCTTGCGCGATGATGAGCAGTAAGACTCCGGCCAGAAACAGCAGAATAAGTAAGATGCACAGCAACGTAGACGGAATTCTGTCTACTCCCCAACGCTCCAGCTTCCGGGCTACCGGTAACATCAGCATGGAAAAGAGCAGGGCAAACCCCACCGGAATCAGGAACAACCTGCCGTAATACAGAACAACCACCCCTAGAAAAGCTAGGAGCAGCATGGCATTTACACGAGGGAGGGTGACGTTTTTCATAGTATTAATTCAGATAATACGTTTTTGCCGAAAAGAGTTGAGGTTCTTCTGGGAAGGAGGTTGGAGGTGATAATCAGGGGGATGTAGAAAGTTTTAGTGGCTTAGAAAAATAAGGCACAAAAGCATATGCATATGCGATAGTGTATTTAAGGGCCGTTTTTACGAAAACAAGCCAAAAGCACAGATGAATTGTTTTTAAACAAAAGGAGGAGTTTGCCTCGTACACAGGTTCGGCCTAAAAGGGTTGGAACCCATGGAAGAGACATCAACAGCAGAGAAACCGTCGCGCCTGGGCGGCATGTTTCGGGCGCTCAAATACCGTAATTACCGCCTCTTCTTCATGGGGCAGAGTATTTCCCTCATTGGTACCTGGATGCAGCAGATTGCCATGAGTTGGCTTGTGTACCGCCTCACCGATTCGGTTTTCCTGCTGGGCATGGTGAGTTTCGCCAACCAGATTCCGTCTTTTCTGCTGGGGCCATTTGCCGGGGTCATCTCAGACCGGTTCAACCGCCACCGCGTATTGTTGCTCACGCAATTCCTGTTTTTGTTAGAAGCCAGTATCCTCGCCGCACTGGTGCTCACCGATACCATTACCATTCACTACATTCTGGCCCTGGGTGTTTTCGCGGGCATCGTGAATGCCTTTGACATGAGTGCCCGGCAGGCCTTGGTGGTTCAACTGGTGGAAAAACGCGAGGACATGAGCAACGCCATCGCCCTCAATTCCTCCATGTTTAACATGGCACGGTTGGTGGGCCCATCCGTAGCCGGAGGAATCATTGCTACCTTGGGCGAAGGGGTTTGTTTCCTGATCAATGCCCTCAGTTACCTGGCAGTCCTGACTTCCCTGCTGTTGATGCGCTTGCCCGTAATGGAACGAAAGGTGCAAGACACGCAGGTGCTGAAATCCTTGGGCGAAGGTTTCCGTTACGCCTTCGGGTTTGCGCCGATCCGAGATATTCTGGTACTCATTGCCACGCTAAGCCTGTTCGGGATGCCGTTCACAGTGCTCATGCCCGCCATTGCCCGTGATGTGTTGGGTGGCGATGCCAGTACCTTGGGTCTGCTCATGGGCGCCTCCGGGGTAGGTGCCTTGATCGGGGCTTTGTACCTGGCTTCCCGAAAATCAGTGCTGGGTCTAGGGCGGGTCATTGTGGGTGCCTCTGTCCTGTTTGGGGTGGGGCTAATTGGCTTTGCCCTTTCCAAAACCATGCTGCTTTCTATGGTTGGGATTTTTGTGGTGGGCTTGGGCATGATCCTGCGCATGGCCTCCAGCAACACGCTCCTGCAAACCATTGTGGATGATGACAAGCGGGGTCGCGTAATGAGCTTCTACTCCATGGCGTTCATGGGAATGGCCCCCATCGGGAGCCTTTTGGCTGGTTGGGTCGCGGAGCGCATCGGGGTGGCGTATACCTTGCTGGGCTGCGGCATTATCTGCCTGGTGAGTATTGTGCCTTTTGTGCGGAGCCTTCCCCGGTCAAGGGAGTTGGTACGGCCTATTTATCAGCGCTTAGGTATCCTGCCGGAGATTGCCGATGGTCTGCAGACGGCTTCTACTCTTTCTTCTCCTCCGGAGGGAGGGAAAATGTGAGGCTGGTTTTTGAGGTGTTTTGGAGAAAGTAGGTGTAAAACGATGTGTTTTGAATTTTCCTTTGGGTGTTCTCTTGCGTGAAGGCCGGCTTTCTGTTGTTAGCTTGTGCACGCAATCTGCTTGTTCTGGCGAAAGGCCGCAGTTTGCATGAGTGCATGGGCGTAGTTGTTTTATCGCTGAGCTCCGAGCACTCACGGCCGCGAGGCCCCGTCTTCCGGGTTCGCGCTGTGCCAGCTTCCTTTGCTCCCTAAAGGTCGCAATGCCTGTCGGCAACGGAACCTGCCTAGGCGCTCACCCGAAAGACTGGAATAGGGTTCTTTCAACTGGGGCGTTGTATAGCAAAGCAGTTTATTTTCATTCTTCGTCAGCGTATTTTCATTCAAATTTTCATGGTTCAAGTCTGTGACTTGGACTCATTATGACCTGCAGTTTGCAACTGCAGTGAGGCACTAGCCTCAAACTAAAGTATTCTTGATTTTTTGCAACTATCCTGATTTCCACTGCCGTTGTTGGTGTTCTCACCAACAACCAGATTAGCGTATCCAAAACGACCAGCCCAATAACTAGCGAAACCCAAACTGACCCTAAAACCGAAACTCAAGCAACTCATTTCAGGCTTGTTTTACACAAAATAGCCCTAAAACAGAAGGAGCCCACAATCTGCGGGCTCCTTCTGTTTTAGGGCTATTCTGTGTGAACCTTATTGTTTCGGTTTGATGATCAGGCTTTCGCCTACACTCACGTTGTGGTCTGTCTTGTTGTTCCATTCCTGGATTTGCTGAACGGTGACGCCGTATTTGCGGGAGATGGCATACATAGATTCACCGGCCGCTACTTTGTGGGTGATGGTGGCTGTGCCAGGAGTGGCGGCAGAATCAGCTTGAATGGTTTCAACAGGAGCAGCGGGAGCGGATACCACCAGTTTTTGTCCGATGGAAATGGCTCCGGTGCCCAGGTTGTTCCAGGTCTGCAGGTCTTGCACCGATACGCCGTATTTGCGGGAGATCGCATACAGGGTTTCGCTCGGAGCCACGGTGTGCTCGGTTCCAGAAGAAGCGACAGGAGCGATGGCCGGAGTTGCTTTTACAGGAGCGGAAGCGGTTACCGGAGCAGTGGCGGAAGTTGGGGCAGTGGTAGTTGCGGGAACTGGTGTAGAAACCGGGGCCGTTGTAGCGGCCGTTGCCTCACCCGTTAACACCAGTTCTTTCCCGAGGGCCAAGGGGGTGCTACCGTCCATGTTGTTCCAAGCCAGAAGATTTGCAACGGAGATGCCATATTTTCTAGAGATCGAGTAAAAGGTCTCGCCTTTTTCCACCAGGTGCGTACCCGAAGCTGGAATGGCAACTGGTTGGGCAGGGGCTACTTTAACATCAGAAATCACGGTTTCGGTTGGGGCTTTGCGTTCTAAAACAGGGGCTGGTTTAGAGGAGGCAGCCGGAGCCTTGGCGGGATACGTGGCCGAAGCAGGCGCTGTAGCTACTTCGTCTTTGGGCGTCTTCTTAACATACGGAGGAACGGTGGTGTCCTCTACTTCCACACTGATGGCACCTGTTTTTGGCGTAGCAGCAGGGGTGGTTTTAGGAGCTGAGGCAATTGGCTGAGCGGCTGGGGCAGACGTCTGGGCCAGAACATCGGTTGTGGTTTCTTCTTCCAGAGGTCTAATTTCCACCGGAATGCTGGAAGGGCGGGTTTCCTGTAACCAAACTACGCGGCCGGGCTCCACGCTCTCGGTTTTCTGCATGCGGTTTTTAGAAAGGAGCTTGTTCAGCTTTACCGCGTATTTCTGGGAGATGTCGTGCATGGTTTCGCCGCGTTGCGCTACGTGGAACTCGGTGTCCTTGGCTTTGGCGCGTTTGGCTTGGAAATAATACGTTTTGCCGGCTACCACTTCATCGGTAGGGCGCAGGTCGTTCACCCGCAGGAATTTGCTGGTTGAGATATTGCCTTTCAGGGCCAGCATTTCTTTGGTGTCACCGGTTTGGGCTACCACCGAGGCAGGCGTGTAGGTATTGTTGAGTTTCGCTTTAATGGTCTGGAAGAAACCACTGATTCTGCTCACGCTGTCCTGTGGTTTGTTCGCGGTGGCTTTTGAAGCCGAGTTGCTGGAAGTTCTTACCGGTCCGGCGCTGGCCAATACGGGGCGAGGGGCACCAGAAACATACGGTATCATCACGGTATATTCCTTGTCGGCGGGCACGGTAGAGGCCATGAGCCACTTGTTGTAACGCTCTACTTCGGCGGCATCGGCTTGGGCGGCCATGGCAATCTCGGTGAGGGTTTGGCCCGGAGTCGCTTTTACCGGCTGTAAGGTAATGGTAGGGTTAGGGTTTTTCCCGATGGCGTTTTCATAGGCCACTTTGTGCGCCAGGAACGTAAGCAGGTACTTGTTTGTCTGGCCCGTAACCTCCATGTTCTTAGACCCGATGTCTGAGGTTTTGGTCAGCGCTTTGGTTCCGTTCAAGCCCTGGTAGTAAGAAAGCAGGGTGTTAAACCAGTTTTTGTAATAGGCGTTGCTGCGCAGCATGTAACGGGCAGCCCCACGGCTAGATTCAATGATGTGCTTGCGCTCATCCACCAGGCTGTTCACCTTGATGCCCAGTTCAGTGGCAGAGCCTTCCTTGAACTGCCAGAAACCTACTGCGTTAGAGGTGGAAACGGCATCAGATACCAGGCCGCTTTCCTGCAGAACCAGGTATTTGAAATCTGAGGGAACGCCTTCTTGTTTGAACGCCTGCTCAATAAACGGGAAATAGGCATCGGCTAAATCCACTTTCTTCTGGAAATAAGCCGGATGCTTGGTCAGGGCATCCACTACTTTCTGGATTTCGGTCCGGGCGCTTTCCTGGATCTGCAGATGGATGTCTGCGAAGTAGATGTTGTTTGGAACAACGGGTCTTTGGGCTTGCGCTACCAGACATAACAGGCTGAGTAACAGGAGCGATAATGATTTTTTCATCTGATTATCGTGGGGATTGGTAAAAGAATAGCAGAAAACCTATGTTCTTGTAAAACTGGAATTACGGCGGTCTAAGTAGCTATCCGGTAATCAGTTGTAAGCACAGGTGGTACTACAAAGTAGGTGATTTTGAGGGGGTAAAGGAAGCAGGGGGTAGGTAAAAATTTATCCACGCGCTTTTCCACGGGGTTGTCCACAAGTTGTGGATTACTTCTTGCGGGCCACCAGAATGCCGTCTCTGATGGGCAGCAGCAGGTTTTCAACCCGTGGGTCTTCGTGTACCTTGCGGTTGAAGTCCAGCACCAGTTCGGTGTCTTTGTCCAGCTTAGGCCTGAATTTCTCCACCACTTTGCCGCTCCAAAGCACATTATCCGTGAGAATGAACCCGCCGGGGCGCACTTTGTCGATGACCATATCAAAATAGAGACCGTTGCTTTTCTTATCGGCGTCAATGAACACCAGGTCCCATGGCTCGTGCAAGGTTGGAATGACTTCCGCGGCCTGCCCAATGTGCAGCTGAATCTTCTGCTCCAGACCTGCCTCCGAGATGTACTTCCGCACCATGTCCTCTAACTCATCGTTCACGTCAATGGTGTGCAGCACGCCGTCTTCGGTCAATCCCTCGGCCAGGCAAAGCGCGGAGTAGCCCGTATACGTCCCAATTTCCAGAATCCGGCGTGGGCGCAGCATCTGCGAAAACATGGCCAGCGTTCTTCCCTGCAAATGCCCAGACAGCATGCGTGGCTTCATCACATTCAGGTGCGTCTCGCGGTTCAGGCGGTGCAACAACGGGGTCTCAGGAGTGGTATGCGCCTCGGCGTAGGCGTTCAGGTCTGGGTCCAGGAAGTCCATTCTTTGGTTGGAATTAGAAGTGAAAAATAGGATGGGCAAAGGTAAAGCTGCAAAGGTTAGGAGTGGGCTTTTAACTTCTTTTTCCAGAAACGGGCTTAAAGCAGAATGCTGCTTTCCCTCTAATTGGGATCAAAAAAGAAGCCTGCCGAGGAAACGACAGGCTCACACAGGAAGAATTGTTTTAAAACTCTTTTCCTGAAAACAGGCTTAAAGCAGACGATTCTAAAATTTCTTGATCAAACAACCGGAAGCCCGGCGCTCAGCGTTCGCCACCGAACGTCCTGCCAGAAGTGCATCCAAGGCCCCCGCTAAATGCCGTTCTTTCACGTAGTTTTCGGCCTGCGGATTGTCGTCAATAGCGCCTTTGTAGCGGAGGTAGAAACCGTCAGTGGAGTTTTGGAGCACAAACACCTCAGGGGCTTTGGTGGCCCCGAACTGCTTGCTCAGTTGCTGGCCTTCGTCAATCAAGTAGGGGAATTTCTGGGTACTGGGACGGTCGGGTTGAGCTTTATCGGTTTGGCTGCCTTCTTCCAGGCCTATGTTGGTGTTCACGTACACAAACCGCACACCTTTGCCGCTGTATGTCTGAGAAAGGTTCTGCAGACGGTTCTCATAGAGTTTGGCGTAGGGGCAGCTTACGCTGGTGAAAACCACCACCAGCAAAGGCGCGTCTTTGAAGTTAGCCAACTCCACCGACTGGTTCTGGGCATCTTTCAGGGTGAAGTTTTCCACTTTGGTCCCGATACGGTAACCGGTCTGGGCAAACGCGCCGGTGGTGAAAACGATGGCCAGTAAAAAGGTAAAGAATGATCTCATAACGTTGGGTCCAAAGGTGGTATTTGTTTTCCGAAGGACGATCCTCCGGAAGTAAAAGCGACTCAAATAAACGAAGGCGGTGCCAGCACATACGTCAAGACAAACGCGGGGTGAACTTCATAGTGAACGGTGTAGCTTTGCTCAAACGTATGGGTGAGGACGCGCCCAAAGAAGGTGCCGGCCGTTTGCCGATCAAAATCCTCAAGCAGCAAATTCTCCTTGAAGTGCAGGCTTTTGTTCCGATACACTTTGTAAAGTGTTTCCTTGGCGCTCCAGTACAGGTGAATTTTCTCCGGATCATCGGCCGAGGCCAACAGTTCTTTCTCGTTCAGGAACCGCGGAGCCAACCGCGGGGCCTTGTCTCCCTTTATTTCAAGATCTATGCCAACTTCCTGCGAGCTGGAAACGATAGCCCCCACCCACACCCCGGAATGCGTGAGCGATACGTGCCAAGAAGGATCTGTACACACCGGGCCGCCGGTTTCCTGGGTTTGCAGGTACATCTCAGGGGCTGAAAGCTTTTCCAATAATAGATACGCCAGAAGGCGCACCGCCAGCCATTCGCGGGTCCGAAGCTCTGATTTAAATACCGGTATTTCGTGATTGGGTCGCTGGGAGAGCAACATCTCGCGGAGTTCGGCAATAGTTTCATCTACCCGCCAAAGCCCTAAAAGAGAAGTAGAAGAAAGCGGCGTAAACTGGTGAAGCGGCATAGGAGGCGAAGGAGCGGAAACGGTTTTTGACCTGTTTTTGGTAAATTTAGACAAAAATAACTTCCGTCCCTTTTCCCGTACCCCATGGCCAGCCCGTTTCAGGTTCAGAAAGTCACTACTCTTACCGGTCACCGCGACTGCGTTTATACCCTGGAACGAGCCCCCGAGCCGCAGAAGTTTTTTTCCTCCGGGGCCGATGGCTTGGTGGTGCAATGGGACCTGACCCAACCCGAGAACGGCCAATTGGTGGCCCGGGTGAGTTCCAGCGTGTACGCCCTCAAATACGTGCCCGAAAAAGAATGGCTCCTCATTGGGCACAACCACAACAGCCTGGAAGTGCTGGATCTGCCGGCCAAAGCCATCGTGAAAACCATTCCACTTCCGCCCGCCGCCATCTTTGACATCCAATACTTCTGGGAGACGCAACAAGCCTACCTTGCATTAAGCGATGGTTCTTTACTGGTGGTAAACCTGGAAAAACTGGAGATACAGAAAGTCAGACGGTACTCAGAGAAAAGCATCCGGACGGTGGCGGTGCACCCGCAGAAAGCAGAACTGGCGCTGGGTCTGAGCGATCAGCGGATTTTAATTCTGGACGCAGAGACGCTGGAGGTAAAGCAGACGTTAGAGGGGCATACCGGCTCGGTGTTCACTCTGGCCTATACGCCAAGCGGGGAATACCTGCTCAGCGGCAGTCGTGATGCCCATTTACGGGTTTGGGAGGTAGAAAACCAGTACCATGAACATACCAGTATCATCGCCCATCTGTTCACCCTAAACCATATTGCGTTCAGTCCCAACGGGCGGCTTTTTGCCACCTGCAGCATGGATAAAAGTGTGAAGGTGTGGGATGCTCAAACGTTCAAATTATTGAAAGTGATCGACAAAGCCCGGCATGCCGGCCACGGTACGTCGGTGAACAAATTGTTTTGGTCGGCTCATTGGAATCAGTTAGTTTCGTGTAGTGATGACCGCAGCATTGCGGTTTGGGCGTTAACCTTGAAGGAAATATGAAGATTACTCCGTTAGAAATCAGACAGAAAACGTTTGAGAAGGCGTTTAGGGGCTTGGACAAGGATGAGGTGCAGGCGTTTCTGCTCACGCTTTCCCAGCAATGGGAAAAACTGCAGGACGAAAACAAAGACCTGCGCATGAAGTTGGAAGTGGCCGGCCGCGAAGTCCAGAAACTACGTGAGGTGGAATCATCGCTCTACAAAACCCTCAAGACCGCCGAAGACACCAGCACCAGCATTGTAGACCAGGCCACCAAAGCCGCTGATCTGCAGGTGCGTGAAGCCCAATTGAAAGCCGATCAGGTATTAGAAGCCGCTCGTCAGAAAGCCCGCAGTGTGCTGGAAAGTGCCTACATGCAAGCCGACAAAACTGTAGCCGAAATGCACGCAGAGGTGAAAAACCTGGAGCAGGATTACCTGCGCCTGGAAGATTACCTGGAGAACATGGTACGTGACCTACAGAACCTGGCCTCTGATGCCCTTGATAAGGTGGAGAAAACCAGGTCAAAACCTAAAGCCTCACTTGCCAGTATCTTACAAAGAGCCGCTCAAATTAAAGCGCAGCGGCCCGAGGACGAAAAAGATACTACTATGAATGCATTTATTTCAACGCCCATAACACCTGTAGTTCCGGCCCCCAGAGTGGACAATGTTCCGGCTGCAAACTTCACAGACCAGCCACTGGCTGGTGGTTACGAAATAGGCGGGGGCGGAAGCCGCGAGTCTATTCCGTCTACGCCAGGCACTATTCCGCCGGTACATACGCCAAACCCGGCCCCTGATGTGCATCCGCGTACCCCAGAGATCGTGCCTCCGCACATCCCCACGCCGTCCATTGACCCTCCCAGAAGAGAGGAACCGAAACCAGATCTTCCGCCAGCCCCAAGCCCCACACCAGTAGAGGAGCCGGAACCAGAGCGTGAGCATCCATTACCAGAGAAACCAGAGGTACAACCTCCGGGAACCAGTCAAGTTAAACCAGCTCCTGCGGTAGCGGTGAGCGGCGGGTCTTTCTTTGACGAAATCTAGTTCTAGATAGGATGGGGCAGATTGCGCTGGAAGGCCTGGAGTTCTTCGCCTTCCACGGGTTCTATGACGAGGAGCAGAAAATAGGCAACAAGTACGGGGTAGACCTGTACATAGAAACCGATCTGCACGCCGCCGGTGCCTCAGACAACCTGGACGAGACCGTGAATTACGAAAGGCTCTACAAACTGGTCCTCCACGAGATGGTCACTCCGGCCCGTCTTTTAGAGCACCTGGGGCACCGCATTCTGGAAGCTATCTTCCAGGAGTTCCCCTTTGTGGAGCAGGTAAAGGTAAGCGTCTCCAAGTTCAACCCTCCGCTGGGCGGCATTTGCCACCGGGCCAGGATCACGCTGGAGAAGAGCCGTACCTGAGGTTAGATTGATACAATTCCTGCTTTCAGCCTGTTTTGAGAAACAAGGTTAAAAATGAGAAACAAAAAAGCCTCACCCGTAGCTAAACGGGTGAGGCTTTTTCTTTTTTCTATTTAATACCAGTAGGGGCAATCCCTTGTGGCTGCCCTTTCCAGTGCGTTCAACCATCAAAGGCAACTACAAGGTGTTCCTACACTAATCTTCCCTGCCCCAGCGGCCACGACCGTTGCCTCTTCCCCTCTTTTCTAATTCCTTCTCCAGGTCTTTCTGCCAGTCTTTTTCACGGTCTCGTTCTTTTTCGCGTTCCTTCTTGTCTCTCTTCTTGAAAAGGTCTTTAAGCTTGCGGCCGCTTCTTTTGAAAAACTCGTCAATGCCGCGGTCTTCTTCTATGACCGGAGCCTCCACAAAGGGCGGCTGGTACGGCGGACAGTTAAGGTAACTCTGCAAGTGTGAAGGAAGCGGGGCGAAGCGGCTGTAGGAATAGCGGCGGTAGTCCCGGTCTGAGCTGAGGCGCTGGAAGAAGTTGCCCCAGATAGGCAATGCGGTGTTGGCACCGCCGCCCTTTTCCAGGTCCCTGAACCGGATGCGCCGGTCTTCGCCTCCCACCCAAGCTCCTGCCACCAGATCAGGTGTGAACCCAATAAACCAGCCATCGGCGTGCGATTGAGTGGTGCCCGTCTTTCCCGCAATGTCCATGTTCAGGCGAAATTCATTCCGGAGGCGGCGGCCGGTCCCTTCCTGCACCACGCTTTCCAGCATGGGGCGCAGAAGGGCGGTGGCTTGGCTGGAGAGTACATGCTGCCCGTGGCCGTTAGGGTTGCTTTGGTCCAAGAGCACGGTGCCTTGCCGATCGGTGATGCGCAAAAGGTATCGTGGTTTGATCTGGTAACCTCCGTTGGCCAAGGCGGCGTAGGCAGCCACCATCTCCAGAAGACTGGCATCTGCGGTGCCTAAGGCCAGAGATGGGGTGGAAGGAAGTTCCCCCGTGATGCCCAAGTTATGGGCCAGTTGCACAATCTTAGGAATACCCACTTGCAAGGCCACATTCACCGACACCGTGTTGATGGATTGTGTAAGCGCCCCGGTCATGGAATAGGCTCCGCCGTACTGGTCATCAGAGTTGCGCGGTGACCAGTTGTCGTATTCCGGGAACACGCGGCGCTCATTCGGGAAATAGGAGCAAGGTGCGATGCCGCGGTCCAGGGCAGCGGCGTACACGATGGGCTTAAACGTGGAACCAACCTGCCGGCGCGACCGCACGTGGTCATACTGGAAGAAATTATGGTTGATGCCGCCTACCCAGGCACGTACAAATCCGCTGTTAGGCTCCATGGCTACGAAACCGGCGTTTAGGTAGCGTAGGTAATGCCGGAGCGAATCCATTGGGCTGATGGTGCGGGTGGTTTCGCCCCGCCACCGGAACACCTGCATCTTGCGCGGCATGTTGAAAATCTCGTCAATCTCATCGTCTGAAAGGCCAGCGGCTTTGTGGCGTTTGTAGCGCAACGACCGGAGCTTGGCGGCTTGCAGGACATCGGGTTGACCCGTCCAGGGTGCTTTGTTTCCCCAGTGTTTATCGAAATCTATCTGCAAAGCTTTCATGCGTTGCTTCAAAGCAAGTTCGGCGTGGCGCTGTAATTTGCTGTCCAGGGAAGTGTAGATTTTAAGACCGTCGTTGTAGAGGTTGTACGGCTCTCCTTCGGCGTCTTTCTGGAGCGCCGCCCACAAATCCAATTCCTTCCGAAGCTGTTCCCGGAAGTAAGGTGCCAGGCCGCTGTGGTGCGAGTAAAGGTTGTACCTGAGCTTGAGCGGGCGTTTCTGTAGCGAGTCTTTCTGGGCAGGAGAGAGATAGCCATACTTGGCCATCTGGGCCAGCACCACGTTTCGGCGCTGCAAAGAACGATCTGGGTACAGCTTGGGGTGGTACATGGTAGTGCCTTTCAGCAACCCGATGAGCACGGCAGCTTCCTCGGTTTTCAGCGAATCGGCGGAGGTGCTGAAGAAACGCCGGGCAGCTGATTCAATGCCGTACACGTTTCCGCCCATGGGCACGGTGTTCAGGTACAGCTGCAAGATCTCTTCTTTGGTGTAAATGGCCTCAAAACGGCGGGCCAGAATGGCTTCGCGCAGCTTGTTCACAGGCATGGAAAGAATGCCCAGGTTCTTGCGCGGAAACAGGTTCTTGGCCAGCTGCTGGCTGAGGGTACTGCCCCCGCCGGAGCTTTCTTCCTGCAACAGCAGCGATTTGATGAACACGCGGGCCAGGCTTCGGTAATCCACGCCGTCGTGCTCGTAGAAGCGGACATCCTCGGTAGCGATCAGGGCTTTAATGGCAGGTTCGGCAATCTTGTCATAGGCCACGTTGGTGCGGTCCTGGATGAAATACCGGCCAATGAGCACGCTGTCGGCGGTGTAGACCTCAGAAGGCATGTTGTTCTGCACGGCTTTGAGCTGGCGCTTGGTGGGCAGCCAACCGAACAGCCCGAAGTACACGGCCAGGTAAAACAAAAACAACAGCAGCAGTATCGCCGACAGGATTTTCCCGATGACCCGCAGCCAGCCCTTCCGGTCCAGTGACCGCCAGTAAGTAAGGCTTAACTTCTGCCCATGCCGTGCAATCCAGCGCTTGCGCCGGGAATTGATCCACTCTGAGAAGCTTCCGAAGTACGAATTGAAAAAGGGCATGCGCTAAAAACGTATAAACGTAAGCAAAGGCTATGCTTACCTCAAGGATACTGCAAAGGTTGCGCCGTTTTAAGCGCGTTTTATTCAAATTAGCCGTAAAACGAAGGCGGCAGAGGTTTCGTGTCTGCGTCTTATTACTTAACTCCCTTAGGAATCAACCTGATGGCTGAAGCGAAAAAGATTAAATTAAGTGTGTTGGACCAGACGCCGGTGCGGGCGGGCGGCACGGCAGAACAAGCTCTGAAGGAAACCCTGGAACTAGCCAAACTGGCGGATAGGCTAGGCTACACCCGCTACTGGGTCTCCGAGCACCATAATTCCCTAGGCTTGGCGGGCCCCTCGCCCGAAGTGTTGATTCCGTACCTGGCTGCCCATACCCAACACCTGCGCATTGGCTCGGGCGGGGTGATGTTGCCGCATTACAGTGCTTTGAAGGTGGCCCAGAATTTCAGGTTACTGGAAGCGCTGTATCCCAACCGAATTGACCTAGGCATCGGTCGGGCCCCGGGAACTGACCGCAAAACCGCCGCCTTGCTCAACCCCTACAACCAATTTAACGAGCAGGATTTCGTGGACCAACTCATCAACCTGGACCGCTACCTGCAGGACGGCCTCAACGGATCCGAAGCCGCGGAGGTGAAGGTAACGCCCCGCTCGGCCACCACCCCAGAGCGCTGGCTTCTGAGTTCCAGCGGACAGAGCGGCGTGTTTGCGGCACATTTTGGCATGGGATTCTCTTTTGCCCATTTCATTAACCCTAAAGGCGGCCCAGAGATGATGCAAGCCTACCAGACCCGGTTCACGCCTTCGGCTTTGTTGAAGAAACCCGCCGGTAACTTCGGAATCTTTGTGCTTTGCGCCGATACCCAGCAGAAGGCCGAGGAACTGCAACTCTCCATGGACATGCTCATGCTGCACATCCGGCAGGGAAAAGCCAGCGGCGTGCCTTCCTTTGAAACCGCCAAAGCCTTCTACGATGACCTGGAACCCGATGAACTCGCCCAGGTGCAGTACAATCGCCAACGGATGGTGGTAGGCACTCCAGATCAAGTGAAAGCAAAGCTGGATGCCCTGGCCGAGGCCTACAACGTGGATGAGATAGTAATAGTCACCATCACCTATGATTTTCAGGACCGTCTGCGCAGCTATGAACTGCTGGCTGAGGCATATGGGCTGATCCCGGCCTAAGAATATATTTCAAGATGTTTCTGCCTCATTTCAGTAAATTTGGCCCTTAAACAAGCAAAGGCTTTATGGAACAGCGGGTAATAACGGTTTTGAGCAGGGTGGAGTATCCAAAGCCAGGAAACAACCAGATTTCTTCTAATGATACTACCAATCAAGTAGCGCAGTTCCTGGAAAACGGGTTCGAGATACAGATGGTGGCTACCCAATTAAGCCCCGGAGTGGACGAGGGTACCAGGCAGAACGCCATTCTTGCCACTACGTATCTGTTGGTCCGTCATTCCTAACCAGGCGGGGGCGGCTTAGGGAAAGGAGGCATAGAAAATCTATTTCCCTAAGAGGGAAGATATATCCGGTGAAGTCCTGGGTTTATCCGTATCTTACAAGATGATGGAAAATCAATATCCCCAAGGCTCAACTGTTTTCGCCAAAGTAAATCCTACCCTTAAGTTAACAATAAGACGATACGCAAAACGTGTGTACTATTGCACGGTAGCAGAAAACCCTTCTCACCCTGAACTGGTGTATTATGACCGGGAACTAATGCCGGTTGGTGGCATAAAACCAGTATAAGACTGCGCAGCTAATGGTTTAAAAACTATTAGCTGTTTTTTTTTACCAGTTCCTGCAAGGCAATGGCGTTGAAAGGCGCGTGGCTTCCAATGTCATTGTCAAAGTACACAAACACATCTTTGCCGGCGGCGGCCCAGGTACGGCAGTGGGAGGCCCAAAATTGCAGGGTTTCCTCTGAGTAGCTTCCCGCGTATTTTCCTTCGGGGCCGTGCAGGCGCACGTACACAAAACCTGCGGTGACTTCCAGGGGCGACAGGTGACCGGCCAGGTCGTAGATGCAAAAAGCATGGTTGTATTGCTGGAGCAAGGCAAAGACTTCGGGGTTGTACCAGCTCTGGTCCCTGAACTCAAAAGTATACCGGTGGTAGGGCGGCAGGGCCTTCAGAAAGTCATGGAAACGCTCCAGGTTCAGGCGCCAGACAGGTGGCAACTGAAACAGAATAGGACCCAGTTTCTCTTCCAACGCCAAGGCATTGCCTAAGAACTGCGCCAGGCTCTGCTGCGGGTCCTTAAGCTTCTTCATGTGCGTGATGTATCGGCTGGCTTTCACCGAGAACAGAAAATCAGGGGGCACGCTGGTGCGCCAGGTGGCAAACGTCTCGGCAGAGGGCAAGCGGTAAAAGGAATTGTTGATCTCCACGGTCCTGAAGAAGCGCAGATAATACTCGGTGAACTGCTTCGGCGTAACCCCCTCTGGATAGAACTTGCCCTTCCAATGATTGTAGTGCCACCCCGAGGTGCCAATGTAGATGGTTCCGGTTTCCTGCATAGCCCTCCTTATACGCATCGGCAAAGACAGGTTCAGTCCATCTGGGTTTTGGGTGCTTTTTTGGAAATCGGCTTAAAAACGAAATTAGGAGTAGGCGGGGTTCAGGAAACGGTAGAATAGCCATCCGCCTACTGCGTACAGCAAAACGTCTACGGGGTCACCGGTGTAGCGCGGCAAAAACGTGGGGAAAACCAGCTCAAACGCCAGGGAAACATAGAGTATCACAAAGCCCACGTGGTATTTAGTGAAGCGAACCTGGGGGCCGTAAAGAAACCGCATCAGGAACAAGGTAACGGTAAGCAGCAAGGGCAGGCAAAGCAGGTCATCCAGGTAAAACCTAAGCCATGCTGGGCGGGACACCTCCAGGAGAACCAAGCTGCGGTGTGCCAGGTACAAAGCCGCCAAAATCCAGAAAAGGGGCGTAAAGGTGCGCCAGTTCAGCCGGCCAGTAACGCGATAAGCCATAGAAAGAATGAGACGATGCCCACAAAGGCCAATTGAAATCTAAGGCCTATGCTTTTCAGGAACTTGGTGAAGGCAGAATCTGAGGCGTGGATCTGGATGAAATCAACGGTGAACCGCTTTCCCTCTTCTTCTTTGCGTTCTTCCTGGGCAGTTTGCCGCTTCAGCGCGGAAGGATCCAGAATACCCTGGCAATGCTCGCAACGGTCAGAAACGCCTTGGCTCCAGGCAGACCAATGGCCACAATGCGGACATTTCTTGCTGTGTTTCATGAGGTGGCTTGGGAAACAATCCGGTCAAGCCGGGCTTCCAGGGAAGGGGAAAGAATGGTGAGCAATAATTCAAGTAAATACGGATTCTCTAACGTTTTTTGGTGCTGCAAGGCCACTACGCCAATCAAATCATCAGAGGAGCCCATGAGCGGAGCCCCGAAATAACTCTCAATCTCATATTTCCGCAGGTAAGAATCCAGCGGGAACCGGTCTTTCACACCCGAGGCGAAATACCGAACTCCGTGCCGGGTAACGTTGGCGCAGGGCGTTCCCTGCAGCGGATAGGTAGCCTGGGCGGGGAAAAGCTGTCCCTTGAAGAGAATCTCCAGAATCTTCATCTCGCCAGCCAGTTTCGTCTTATGGCAAATCATGATGATGTCTGCCCCAGAGTGCTGGTACAGAAACATAAGCACGTCAGAAACAAAAGAAGCCTGTTCAGAATGCTGGGTCAGCAGCACGGCAGAATCCAGGATCGCGGTCTCATCAGCGTTCCATACTACTTCTAATTTAGGGTTCCAGGTTTCTAACATTGCAAAAGAGGCTTATTATCCTCTTACCCTAAAAAGCAAAAGTCATGCCCTTTGTGGCTTTCTTAGTTATTATTCTGATGGAAAATTAGACCTTAAAAGGCCATCAAACAAGGAAAAGTCCGCCCAAAGTAACTGGTACTGCTTATATTCTGATGTTTTAAGGCAGTTTTCTCTAAAATGGGCCTAAAACCATGCTTTGGGCCAAGCCTCGGGTTCTGGACCTAGGCGCAATTGAAGCAGTTACCGAAAGCTTTGTAGAAAGGCCGAGTCCCGCAACCCTTGATTTAATTGAAACCGGTAGCAGGCTATTTTTTATCTTTGCCTAAACCTGTTTTGCCGTGTATAAAAATCTCCTCCGTCCGTTACTTTTCAAGGTAGATCCTGAAAAGGTGCACCATTTGACCACCTCCGCGTTGAAAACCGGGTTTCAGTTGCCGTTGGCCAAGGCCATTAGTAGGGGTATGTTCCAGGTTTCTGACAAGCGGCTGGAGCGGAAAGTCTTCGGGCTCACCTTCCCTAACCCGGTGGGTTTAGCGGCTGGTTTCGACAAAGATGCCCGCCTCATAGATGAGTTCGCCGAGATGGGGTTCGGTTTCATTGAGATAGGCACGCTCACGCCCAAGCCGCAGGCAGGCAATCCCAAGCCGCGCCTGTTCCGTCTGCCGCAGGACGGCGCTATCATCAACCGGATGGGCTTCAACAACGAGGGGGTGGACCAGGCCGTGGAGCGCCTGCGCAGCCGCAAGAGCAACGTGATCGTGGGCGGAAACATCGGCAAGAACAAGGTCACGCCCAATGAGCAGGCCCTGCAGGATTACCTCTACTGCTTTGACGCACTCTATGACGTGGTAGATTATTTTGTGGTGAACGTGAGCTCGCCCAATACGCCTGATCTGCGCGCGTTACAGGAAAAAGAACCGCTGCGCGATCTTTTGAGCAACCTGCAGAACCGCAACCAGGGCAAAGCCAAACCTAAGCCGTTGCTCCTGAAAATCGCCCCGGACCTGAACCAGGCCCAGTTGGACGATATCGTGGAGATTGCGGCCCAAACCCAGCTTTCCGGTGTCATCGGGACCAATACCACCATCAGCCGGGAGGGTTTGCAGACCTCAGGCCAGCGAATTACTGAGATCGGGGCGGGTGGCCTCAGCGGGAAACCCCTCACCAGCGCTTCCACCGAGGTGCTGCGGTACCTTAGAAAACAGTTGCCCGAGGCCATCCGGCTCATAGGCGTGGGCGGCATCATGACCCCCGAGGATGCTGTTGAGAAACTAGCCGCCGGTGCCGATTTGGTACAATTATATACCGGTTTTATTTACGAGGGGCCTAGTTTGATCCGGCAGATTAACGAGCGCTTACTCAGGTAAATACTATATTTTGAATATCATATACAGGTAAATTGTTCAAGGCTTATTGAACGGAATAGTGTAGATTTGAAGTTTGGAGACAGTATGGCAACGAACACATATAAACGGGAAGTAGGGACAAGTCCGCGGCCTAAAAATGCGCCTCGGATTCCGCAGAATGAACCGAAGGGAAAGACAGAGACGCGCGCACCAAAAGAGGCTAAGCCCAAGAGGTCGCTGCCCAAACCTCAGCTTTCCTTTAATTTCCTGAAAGACCGACGGCTTCAGCTGTTCATCGGGTTTTTCTTCCTGTTGTCTTCGCTGTACCTGACCATCGCGTTTGTCTCGTTCCTGTTCACCGGCACCGCCGATCAGAGCATTGTGGAGTCCGTGACGCCCGAGGATGTGAAAGCCGCCGGGCTGGAGTCTGAAAACTGGCTGGGCCTCTTCGGAGCCTGGATCTCTGATTACTTCATCAACCGCTGGTTCGGTATTGCCTCGTTTTTCTTTGTGCCGGTGGTGTTCTACATCGGGTATAAAATCGTTTTCCGCCGCACTTCCATCACCCTTTCCTCGGTAGTCACCCTTTGCCTCTTCGGGCTTTTGTGGGGCTGCGTGACCGCAGGTTATCTGGTCCTTTTAAACCAGGCTACTGATACCTATGGCTTCATGAGCGGTGGCATCGGCTACGAGACCGCTTTGTGGCTGCAGAGCCTTCTGGGCTGGGGAACCGGCCTTCTGATGGGCTTTGCCCTGATTGCCTTCGTGATGTTCTTCTTCAATATCACCACCCTGGGCCGTCCAAGATTCCCTAAAACCGAGACTGCTCCGACTCCTGCGCCTGCCATGGCAGCGGCTGTGGAAAGACCAGAAACTGGCGTCTATGCTTCGCCATCGGCGGGTATGAACCATCTTACGAACCCTAGCGGCACTTTTGAACCTGAGAAAGAGGAACCCGCGTTTCCGGCCCCTTTTCTGGTAAAGCAGGACGAATCAGAGGAAGAGGAGTACGACGAAGACCAACCGCTGGACGATGAGTTCTACGACGACCAGGAAGAGGAAGACTTTGACGACGAAGAAGAGGTAGAAGAACCGCAGGAAGATTTGTTCACCGTGAACGAATTGCCGGTAACGCCGCGCGCCGCGGTTCCTCTGGCATCTGTTCCCCTATCTTTGGAAGTAGAGCAGGACGATGATGTTTTGCTGGAAGAGCCCGAGGAGGAAGTAGAGCTGGATATTGCTAATCTGGCCGTAGAGGAAGAAGTAGACAACCTGGAGGTCAGCGAAAACTACGACCCTACTTTGGATCTCCCGCGCTACCAATACCCGTCCATTGAACTGCTCACTGATTATGGCGTAGCGAAAGTGCAGGTAACCAAGGAAGAACTGGAAGCCAATAAAGACCGCATTGTAGAAACACTGGGGAACTACAACATCGGCATCGCAAGCATCAAAGCCACCATCGGGCCAACTGTAACGCTGTATGAGATCGTACCCGAAGCCGGCGTGCGAATCTCCAAGATCAAGAGCCTGGAAGACGATATTGCGTTGAGTTTGGCTGCCTTAGGTATCCGGATTATTGCCCCGATTCCAGGTAAAGGAACCATCGGGATTGAGGTGCCGAACAAGAAAAAGGAGATGGTGCCCATCAAGTCTATCCTGAGCACCGAGAAGTTCATGAAGAGCGAGATGGAGTTGCCTATCGCCTTCGGGAAAACCATCACCAATGAGGTCTTTATCACCGATCTGGCCAAAATGCCCCACTTACTCATGGCGGGTGCCACGGGTCAGGGTAAATCGGTGGGCCTGAATGCAATTCTTACTTCCCTGCTGTACAAGCGCCATCCTTCGCAATTGAAGTTTGTACTGGTAGATCCTAAAAAGGTAGAATTGTCGCTGTTCAACAAGATTGAGCGCCATTTCCTGGCCAAACTGCCCGATACCGATGAGGCCATTATAACCGATACCAAGAAAGTAGTGAACACGCTGAATTCGCTCTGTATGGAGATGGACCAGCGCTATGATCTCTTGAAAGACGCCGGCTGCCGGAATCTGAAGGAATACAACCTCAAGTTTGTAGAGCGCCGCCTGAACCCCAAGAAAGGCCACAAGTTCATGCCGTACATCGTGCTGGTGATTGATGAGTTGGCTGACTTGATGATGACCGCCGGGAAAGAGGTGGAAACGCCTATCGCGCGTCTGGCGCAGCTGGCGCGGGCTATTGGGATTCACTTAGTGGTGGCCACACAGCGTCCATCGGTGAACGTCATTACGGGTATCATCAAGGCGAACTTTCCGGCGCGTATTTCTTTCAAGGTAACGTCTAAGATTGACTCCCGTACCATTCTGGACACCGGCGGCGCCGACCAGTTGATTGGCCAGGGGGATATGCTGTTCTCTTTGGGCTCAGACCTGATCAGGGTACAGTGCGCGTTCGTGGATACGCCGGAGGTGGACCGCATCTGTGATTTCATCGGCGAGCAGCAGGGCTATTCAGATGCGTATCTGTTGCCGGAATTCCTGGGAGATGAAAGCGGAAACGAGAAAGCTGAGTTCGACCCGAGCAACAAGGATGCGATGTTTGAGGAGGCCGCCCGTATTGTGGTGACGCACCAACAGGGAAGTACCTCTTTGTTGCAGCGTCGTCTGAAACTGGGTTACAACCGCGCTGGTCGTCTGATTGACCAATTGGAAGCAGCCGGCGTGGTAGGTCCGTTTGAGGGAAGCAAGGCTCGCGAAGTTTTAATTCCGGATGAATACAGTTTGGAACAGTTATTGAATAACATGCAACCGTAAGCTTTTCCTTGCAGTTATCTAAACTTTAAGACAAACCCATGAAACGATACTTTTCATTTCTGCTCGCGTTATTGACCGTGGTTCAACTAGCCCAGGCCCAGAACGTGCAGAAAGACCCCCAAGCCGAGAAAGTGCTGGATGCCATGAGCAAAAAATACCAGGCCATGAACGCGTTCAAGGTAGGATTTACGCAGACGGTTGAAAGTCCATCGGCGAAAGCAAAGGAATCCATCAACGGTGATATCACGGTTTCCGGAAACAAATACCGGCTGATGGTGGCCGGGCAGGAAATCATCAACAACGGCGCCACCATCTGGACTATCATGAAGAAAGAAGGCGAAGTAACCATCGCTGACAACGACCCCGATGAGCAGGAAATGACCCCGAACCAAATCTATAACCTCTACAAGAAAGGCTACCGTTACGTGTATGCCGGGGAGGAGAAAGAAGGCGGCGAGGCCGTGCACGTGGTTGACCTGACCCCTGAAGACCGCGAGAACCAGATCTTCAAGGTGCGCCTGCACATCAGCAAGAAAGACAACTCGTTGAAATCCTGGAAGATGTTCCGGAAGAACGGCAACCGCTATACCTATAAGATCAACAAGTTCACGCCAAACCCGCCGGTAGACGCCAACACGTTTGTGTTCAACCGCACCAAGTACAAAGGCCTGAAAGTGGTAGACCTGCGGTAAGCTGGATTCATCATAAGTAAACCTCCGGAAAAAGATCAAGGCCCCTGCTAATTAGCAGGGGCCTTTTTTGTGGGTGGGTTTTAGGGCAATTTTTGGGGAATTAGCCTTAAAACGGCTGATCCCTAACGGAGCAAAGCCTCCATTTTTTGCCTGTTTTCCCGAAAACAGGTTAGATTTGTACCAACTTACACTTCGGCCCATGACCAGACAAGAACTCTTTGAACAGATCCAGCGCAAACGTTCCTACCTATGCATTGGGTTAGATACTGATATCAAGAAAATTCCGCCGCACCTGCTCCAACTGGAGGACCCGATTTTTGAGTTCAACCGGCAGATCATAGAAGCCACTTCGGACCTGTGCGTGGCTTACAAACCAAACATCGCGTTTTACGAGGCGCACGGCCCCAAAGGCTGGGTGAGCCTGGAGCGCACCTTAAGCGTCATCCCGAAAGACATTTTCACCATCGCCGATGCCAAACGCGGCGACATCGGAAACACCTCTGAGCTTTACGCGCGTGCTTTCTTTGACCAACTGTCCTTCGATTCGCTTACCGTGGCGCCTTACATGGGCATTGATTCTGTGACGCCGTTCCTGCAGTTCCCCAACAAATGGGTGATTCTGCTGGCGCTCACCTCTAACCCCGGCCACGACGATTTCCAGTTGCTGAGCGTGGTGTCTGAAGGCAAGTCCTACTTCATGTTTGAGAAGGTCATCCAGAACAGCCAGGCCTGGGGCTCCGCCGATAACATGATGTACGTCATCGGGGCCACCCGCCACGATTACATTGAGCGCGTGCGCGAACTGGCCCCCGACCACTTCCTGCTGGTGCCCGGCGTGGGTGCCCAAGGCGGCAATTTGGAGGAAGTGTCACGGTATGGCTTGAACAAACAAGGAGGCTTGTTGGTGAACTCCGCCCGTCAGATTATCTACACTTCCCAGGGCGAAGATTTCGCCGAGAAAGCCCGGGCTGCGGCTCTGGCTGTGCAGCAGGAAATGGAACGTTACCTGAATGAATACCTGCCCCGCTAAACTGTTTATAAGTCATTTGGCTCGGCCAATTGTTTTAGGGCCTGTTTTCCGAAAATACCTTAAAATCAGCAGCGTCTAAAATAACCGGAACAGCCTTTCGAGTCCTCCTGCGTATGTACACAGAAGGTTTGAAAGGCTGTTCCGGTTTTCTATGAAAGAGGATTTCCTGCACTACATCTGGCGCTACCAATACTTCCGGAAGGAACAGTTGCTGACTTCGGCAGGTGAGGAGGTTATGGTGCTGCATCCCGGCTTTTACAACCGTTCAGACGCCGGCCCAGATTTCTCCGGCGCCCGCATTAAGATTGGAGCCACAGAATGGGTGGGCAGTGTAGAAATCCATGTGAAAGCCTCCGACTGGCGTCGCCACCAACACCAGCACGATGGCAAATACAACCAAGTGGTGCTGCACGTGGTCTGGGAAAACGATGAAACTGTTCAAAGGGAAGAAGGAACGGTCATGCCTACCCTGGAACTGCAGGGGAGAGTGGCGTTGCCCTTGCAGGCCAAATACCAGGAACTGCTCTGGAGCCAGGATGTGCTGCCCTGCGCCACCCAAGTCTGGCAGGTAGATTCCATCTACAAATCTGCCATGATGGACCGCACCTTACTGGAGCGACTGGAAACAAAAGCAAACCTGATTCTTGAGCGGCTGGAACAAAACCGACAGAATTGGGAAAGTACCGTGTACCAGACTTTAGCCGCCGGGTTCGGGTTCAAGATCAACCAGCAGGGCTTTCTGCAACTCACCCAAGTGCTCCCCTGGAATCTGGTGAACCGGTACCGTTCCTCTCCAAAGCAACTCGAAGCGGTGGTTTTTGGACAGGCGGGTATGTTATCCTTGAAAGAGGAGCAGGAGTCTCAGGAGGAGTATTTGCTAAGCTTAACCAAAGAACACCAGTACTTGACCCAAAAACATTCTTTGCCGGCACCTTTGCCCAAAAGCGCCTGGAATCTCCTGCGGCTAAGACCTTCAAATTTTCCGGCGGTACGATTGGGGCAATGGCTGGCAGTGTTGCAGGCACATCCGCATCTGTGGTCGGGCATTCTGTACTGCGAGACTAAGGATGATTTTTTCAGCTTCTTCCGGCAGACTCCGCCTGATTATTGGCAGCAGCATTATGCTCCAGCGAAAACATCTGCGCAACCTTTCACCCGGATTGGGGACGAAAGCATTCAGGGGCTATTGATCAACGTAATTGCACCCCTGTTAGTAGCCTATAGCCGCCGTACGGACAATGCAGCTTATCAGGAGAAAGCGGTAGAATTGCTGGAAGACCTTTCCAAAGAGCAAAACAAAATTACCCGGTTGTATGCCGGATTGGGCTTCATGAACAAAACCGCGGCAGATTCTCAGGCGTTGATAGGCCTTTACCAAACGTACTGCGCTCCCCAGAAATGCGTACATTGCGCCATCGGGCACCACCTGATGAAACAGAACCTAACCTCTGCATGAACCTTCAAAACTGGCTGCACCTTCCGATTTTCTTATTTTTAGTTTACCTGCTGTGGAGATATGCCCAACACTCTGAGAGTCTAAGGACTTTCTTTTGGGTTAGTTTGGGCTTGAAGTTGTCAGCGGGCTTGCTGTTGGGGTATTTATACCTAGAGTATTTGGGAGGAGGGGATACTTGGGTCTACCATAAGCAGGCTGTTGAGGTGAAAAATTCGGCACAGCTCAATGGGAGCCAGTACCTTCGGTTGCTCTTGTTCAATGAAATAGGAGACATCCCCATTGGGTTTGCCAAATGGCCTCAGTATTCCAATTCCTTCTTTTTTGTAAAGCTGCTAAGCCTCCTTTATTTCCTGACCGGCAGTTCCTACTGGGCCAGCAGTCTTTACTTATCCTTATTTAGTTTCTGGGGATGTTGCTTTCTGGTGCAGCAAATTCAAAAGTATTTTCCGGTATACCATACCTCGGCAGACATAGTGTTCCTTCTGTTCCCCTCGGTGGTATTCTGGACAAGTGGAGTTGTCAAAGATTCCCTATTTATGGGTAGTCTTTGCCTTACAGTTGGCTTGTTTATACAGCTATATAATGCCATTAACTCTATGGAGGCAGTGAAAAAACTTATTCTGTATGTGCCTTTGATTTACTTGCTGTGGCGAGTAAAATTTTTTCTTGCGGCTGTTTTGTTGGTGCTCCTAGGGGCGCTGCTAGTCACCAAATGGATGGCAAGACAGTTCCCCAACCTCCGATCTAAAACACGACGCTTTCTGATTTGGTGTGGAATTCTTGGTATTTTAGCCTTTGTGGCATCCTTTACACACCCTACGTTCAACCTAGGTTTTTTTGTTGAGCATATTCTCTGGAATTACAGGAACATTGTAGCTGCGTCTGACCCCGCTAGCCCGCTGTTGTCCTTCCCTGATCTGCAACCCACCCTATGGTCAGTAGCAGCGCATGCGCCATCCGCCATTTTTCAGATGCTTACGCGGCCGTTTATTTGGGAATCGGCGCCTTTTTTCTATAAACTAATGGCGGTGGAAAACCTGTTATTGCTGCTGCTGACTTTATTGACTGTTGTGCATCTGGTGCGCAGAAGGCAAGTTCCGGCGGTTCCTTCTTTTCTGGCTGTACTCTTGGTGTTCTTCTGTGTCTCGGCGGTGCTGGTAACGTTGCCTACCCCCAACCTGGGGTCGCTGCACCGGTACCGGGCACCTTTACTGCCTTTCCTATTCATGGTGGTGCTGGCTTGGGGACCTGTTCCGGGGTGGCTGCACCAATGGCAAAAACGCCGGAGTTAACCTAATCCGTTTTCTTTGCCTATTTTTGCAGGCTCTTCTGTTTAAAGCCTTGTTTTCGAAAAACGGACTCAAAACGAAGACAATATCCCGTTCTAATTAAAAAGGGAGAAGTGCCGTCATCATTGGGGATGAGCCGCATAAAACGATTATCAACCGAAAAGAAACCTATGCAAAATCCAGTAATCATATTAGGTGCCCAGGAATTGGGTGTTTTGGCGTTAGATGCTTTCCAAAGCAATGACGTAGTGGTGTATTGTTTCCTAGACGATCAGGTAGCCTTACAGCAGAAAGAGGTGAATGAGATTACCGTCATGGGCAACACCGAGGATGAGAATATCCTCAAACTGTTAGGCAAGAAATGTGATGTGTTTGTGGCCGCCGAGGACACCGCCGCCCGCAAAAGCTTGACCAATATGTTGAAGGAAGACTACAAGGTGGTTCCGGTAAATGCCATCCATAAGTTCAGCTATGTCTCTGAGCACGCGTGGTTGGGTCACGGAAACTTCATTCAGGCCGGGGCCATCGTGAATTCCAACGCGAAGGTGGGTGATAACTGCATCATCGGTTCACGCGCAGTCGTGGATGCCAACGCCGTTATAGCCGATCATGTACAGTTGGGCGCCGGGGCGATGGTCAACTCCGGGGTATCCATTGCAGAGGGAGCCTTTATTGGTACTGGAGCCGTGATCGTGTCTGGCGTAAAGATCGGGAAAAACGCGCGCGTGGGAGCCGGGGCCGTGGTGGTCGCCGATGTCGCCGCGAAGCAAACCGTTTTCGGGAACCCGGCCAAACCTGTTTAAATTGACGCTAGAAGTTAGAGGCTGGATATTAGACTTTTATAATTTCTGATTCTTATAAACAGACTCAGGACTAAAGACTCAGAACTCAGCACTGATTTTTATCATTTTCTGTTTCAGGGCTGTTTTCCTTAAATTCGCACCAAAATGCAGAAGCTGTTGTTGCCGAGGTTAGCACATCAGCACATTAAATAATAAGCACATTCACCTGTTACACTTAGTCTGAAACTAAGCCGTATGAAAAAGTACAGTATCTTACTCTATTACCATTACACCAAAATTGAAGACCCTGAGGTGTTCCGTGAGGAGCACCACCTGCTGTGTCTTAACCTGAATTTGTTAGGCCGTATCATTGTGGCTCCGGAAGGCTTGAACGGAACGGTATCTGGCCTAGTGGAGGATTGCGAAGCCTACATGGCCGCTGTGAAGGCCGATCTTCGGTTTGAAGGCATCGACTTCAAGGTGGATTACGCCGATGAACATGCGTTCACCAAATTGCACGTGCGTCACAAACCGGAGATCGTACATGCCGGCCTTCGCAACATTGACCCTACGGAACGCACTGGCGTGCACCTTTCGCCGCAGGAGTTCAAGGAGATGAAAGACCAGGAAGACGTGGTGGTGCTGGACGTGCGCTCAGACTATGAGCACAGCATGGGCAAGTTCAAGAACGCCGTCACGCTGGACATTGAGAACTTCCGGGAGTTTCCGGAGAAGATTGATGAGCTGAAGGAAAAGTACGAAGGCAAGAAAATCCTGACGTATTGCACCGGCGGCATCAAGTGCGAGAAGGCGAGCGCGTTTTTGCTGGAGAAAGGCTTCGAGAACGTGTACCAGTTGCACGGCGGCATCATCAAGTACGGCATGGAAGCCGGGGGTGAGGACTTCGAGGGCAAATGCTATGTGTTCGATAACCGTGTGGCCGTAGACGTGAACACAGTGAACCCCGTGGTGATTTCCCGCTGTCATGTCTGCGAAAAGCCATCGGCCAGGATGGTGAACTGCGCCAATCCGCATTGCAACCTGCACGTGCCCATTTGTGAGAACTGCGGCACTGAAATGGATGGTGCCTGCTCTACCACTTGCCAGGAACACCCAGACAAACGCCCCTATGATGGAACCGGCTATTACCAGAAGAACACCAACGGCTATAACCCGTACAAAGGCTTGAACCGCCGCAAGACGGAGCAGCCAAAGGCCGTATAAACCAAAAGCATTTAAGGGAAAGCGCCGCTTGTTGCTGCAAAGCAAGGAGTCGGCGCTTTTTTTATACATTTACTTAGATCATCGGCCCACAAAGGAGGGGTGATGAGGCAGCACGCAACGATCTTTTGTCCTACCTAAAAACTATGAAACCATGGCCCGTATCCCTGAGTCTGAATTAATCCTGAACGCCGATGGCAGCATTTATCACCTGAACCTGCTGCCCGAGCAGATTTCCGATACCATCATCACGGTGGGTGACCAGGACCGTGTGGCCCGGGTGAGCCGCCATTTTGATTCCATAGAAGTGGAAGTGGCCAAGCGCGAGTTTGTGACGCACACCGGCTACTACAAGGGCAAACGCATTTCCGTGGTTTCTACCGGCATTGGGACGGATAACATTGACATCGTGTTGAACGAGCTGGATGCGCTGGTGAACATAGACTTTGTGAGCCGTGAGGCATTGGAGCACGATGACCGCATTTCCCTGAAGATCGTTCGGATTGGGACCTCGGGTGCTTTGCAGGAAGATGTGCCGCTGGGTAGCCACCTGGCCACCGAATATGCTCTGGGCCTGGACACCCTTATGCAGTTTTACCCGCTCATGGAAACCGGTTACGAGACCGAGATCGCGGTGAACATGCAGTTGGCTCTGGGAATTGGGTTCTTGCCGTACTGCGCAAAAGGCTCTGACATTCTCCGGGAGCAGATCGGGTTTGACATGATCCATGGGAATACCATTACGTGCCCAGGGTTCTATGCGCCGCAGGGTCGTTTGTTGCGTTTACAGCCCAAAATAGAGGAAGTGATCCAAAAACTAAGCAATTTCCGGTTTGAGGATGTGCGGTTCACCAACTTCGAGATGGAAACCGCCGGCATCTACAGCCTGGGTAGGTTGTTGGGCCACGAGGTGCTCTCACTCAATGCTATTGTGGCTAACCGCATCAACCACCAGTTCGCGGCAAACGCCGACCAGGTGATTGATGACCTGATTGTGAAAGTCCTGGATAGGATATAGAACAGAATCCATTAAAAAGGCCTTTAGAGAACTCTAAAGGCCTTTTTAATGGATAAGTTATAAGAAAGCCTGATCGCTTTGTAAGAAAGTGACCAACCTGGCTTTTAAGGTCAGGCAAAAGATCTAAAAGAATTCTACCCCTAAAATGGAGTGGGTTGGTAACGTAACCCCCGACTTAATGGTGGTAAACTCCTTGTCGGCTTGCCAGATGGTAGTCTGGACCCGCAGGATTTCACCCGAGGCTACCTGAAATGTGATTTCCACTTTTCCCTGGTAGCCGTTGCCCAGCCGGCTGGCTCGCTCCAGGTCATGCTGGCGTCTTACTTTCATTTCTTTTTCCTGCAAGACATCGTCATGCCCGAACTGCAGTTGCGGGATGCTTTCCTTTTCAATCAGCTGATGATGGAGCACGGTGTTATTTTCCATGGTACGCGTGTTTGGTGTTAGTCTGTAGACCAATGAAGAAAGAATTTCTTACATCTACAAACGGTATTTAACACAATAAGTCTACGGAAAAACTGTTATACCTGCCAAAAATGGTGTTTAAAGGCTATTTTCTTGAAAATGGCCCTAAAATATTTTAAAGATTTTTCAGAAAGGCCATAGTGTCCACCCCGTCGGCGTAATCGCTCACGGACGGGCACTGGGCCTGCCCGAAGGCGTAGCTGTTGGGCCAGATGGCTTCCTGCGAAACCACACACTGCAGCTTTTCCTGAATGGCCTCCAGCTTTTGTTCCAGCTCCTGGTCATCGGCATAGGTTTCATAGAACAGCACCGAAATAGGGGAGACCAGCTGCTGGCTTTCGGTTACCATCATGAAGCCATTGTCCAGGTGCGGCACGCCGTTCACCAGGTAAATTGACTTGTTGTAGTCGTAGTTGTTTTGGTATTTGTGATGGTTCACCACCTCTTTCTTGTACTCCATCGCCTCAAAGAACGCGGTGAAGTCGTACTCGGCGGGAACAAACGCCTTGGCCACGTTGCGGCAGCCTAATCCATAATAGCGCAGAATATCATCGCCTAGGGCAGTCAGTTCCTCTTTGGTCTCTTTTCCGGTGAGCACGGCCACACTGGTGCGGTTCTTTCTGATGATGTGCGGCCGCTTTGCGAAATAAAATTCAAAGTAGCGGGCCGTATTGTCTGAGCCGGTGGCAATGATGGCATCAGATTCTTTCAGCATCATCACCAACTGAATCTGCTCCTGGAAAGCGGGCTCAATCTCGCACAATTTGTTCAGCAGGTGCGGAAGCAGGAAAGGATCATCCGAACTGGGCTTGGCCTGCAGAATATGACCAGAGATCAGAATGCAAAGCGCATCATGGAAACCTACGGCCGGAATATTGCCCGCCATCACCACGCCTACCTTCTTCGGGTTTTCGTTTACCTGGGGCAGATTGTAGGAGGCAATCCAGGATTCCAGCTTGGTTTTCTCCAGCATGGCGGCTATTCCGGTAAGGGCAGCAGAAACATTAGGGCGGTCAAAGAAGTTATTGTGCTCTCCGGCCCGGCGGACCATATAGTTACGATCCTCCTCCGGAAGATTCCGTAGGTAATCGCCTAGTTTTATAAATGCAGAAATTCTATTTTCTAAAGTTAGCATGAAGGGGTAACAGTGGATGCGTGAGAAACGTTTGATACAATGCGCGCTACGTATTACTTTTGCGCGCGGGATGGCGTACCTGATAATGGGTGCAAAATTACTAAAAAGAAATAGGAGATACGATTATGGCGATAATGATCACGGATGAGTGTATCAACTGCGGCGCATGTGAGCCGGAGTGCCCCAACACGGCCATCTATGAAGGTGGCGTACAGTGGACGTGGGGAGATGGTACATCTCTGACCAAAGTGGAAATTGACGGTGGAGAAGTGGTAGACGGCAAAGCCCCACAACCCCCCATCTCTGACGAATTCTATTACATAGTCTCTGACAAGTGCACCGAGTGCTGCGGTTTCCACGAGGAGCCCCAGTGCGCCGCCGTCTGCCCTGTAGACTGCTGCGTCGATGACCCAGACTACCGCGAGACCGAGGAAGCCTTGTTAGCCAAAAAAGAGTGGTTGCACGCAGCCAGCTAATCTTTGCATAAAGCTATTCAGGAACCCGCCTCGTGCGGGTTTTTTGTTGGAGCCAATTCACACGAAACGGGCCCAAAACAGAAATCGGGTTTCAAGCCTGTGGTCTAATCCGCAACATCTACAGGCTTCTAATTACAATTTGCTATTTTTGTTTTTCAATTGTGGCGTGGCATCGATTCGTAAACAAAAACGTGCTACCCGATACCTGCCACCTGATACCAAACCAAGATGTCCATTCCGAAGACCTATAACCCCAAAGAAGTAGAAGACAAGTGGTACGCCACCTGGCTGGAGCGCGGCTTTTTCAAGTCCAAACCAAACCCTAAAAAGCAGCCTTATACCGTAGTGATTCCGCCGCCCAACGTAACGGGCGTACTGCACATGGGCCACATGCTCAACAACACCATCCAAGATGTGTTGGTGCGCCGTGCCCGTATGCAAGGCAAAGAGGCCTGCTGGGTACCGGGTACGGACCACGCGTCCATCGCTACGGAGGCCCGAGTGGTAGCCATGCTCAAGGAAAAGAGCATCAGCAAAAGTGACCTTACCCGCGAGGAGTTCCTGCAATACGCCTTTGAGTGGAAAGAGAAATACGGCGGCATCATCCTGGAGCAGCTGAAAAAACTGGGCGCCTCCTGTGACTGGGACCGCACCCGTTTCACCATGGAGCCAACCTTAACGGATGCCGTAATCCAGGTATTCGTGGATCTGTACCGCAAAGGGCAGATCTATCGCGGCGTGCGCATGGTGAATTGGGACCCGCAAGGCATGACCGCACTATCTGATGAGGAAGTAAACTTCAAGCAGGTAAACGGCAAGCTGTACTATCTGCGCTACGCCATAGAAGGCTCCGAAGAGGTGTTGACAGTTGCTACCAAACGCCCTGAGACCATCATGGGCGACGTGGCTATCTGCGTACACCCTGAAGACGAGCGCTACAAGCATCTGGCGGGCAAGAAAGCCATCATTCCGTTGGTGAACCGCACCATCCCTATCATCTTTGACGAGTACGTAGACCGCGAGTTCGGAACGGGGGTATTGAAGGTAACTCCGGCGCACGATATCAATGACTATGAACTGGGCCAGAAACACAACCTACCTAGCATTGACGTGCTTAACGACAACGGAACTATCCATGAGCGCGCTGGCCTCTATGTAGGCGAGGACCGCTTCGTAGTGCGTAAGAAAATCACGAAGGATCTGGATGCCCAGGGCCTGCTGGAGAAAGTAGAGGACTCCGTTTCTAACGTAGGTTTCTCTGAGCGTACTGATGCCGTAATTGAGCCAAAACTGTCTATGCAGTGGTGGTGCAAAATGGACCAGATGGCCAAACCGGCCCTAGAGAACGTGATGAACGACACCATTAAGCTGCACCCGGCTAAGTTCAAGAACATGTACCGTTCCTGGATGGAGAACGTGCACGACTGGTGTATCTCGCGCCAACTGTGGTGGGGACAGCAGATTCCGGCGTACTACCTGCCCGATGGCACGTTTGTAGTGGCCCGCACTGCTGAGGAAGCCTTGGAAGAAGCCCGTACCAAGACCAGTAACCCAGAGTTGCAATTGACAGACCTGCGTCAGGACGAAGACGTGCTGGATACCTGGTTCTCTTCGTGGTTATGGCCAATCTCGGTGTTTGACGGTTTCAAAGACCCGGACAACGAAGATATCCTGTACTATTACCCTACCAATGACCTGGTGACTGCTCCTGAGATTCTGTTCTTCTGGGTAGCCCGCATGATTATGGCTGGCTATGAGTTCCGTAAGGAACTGCCGTTCCAGAACGTGTACCTCACCGGGATTGTACGTGACGCGCAGGGACGTAAAATGTCTAAGTCGCTGGGTAACTCCCCGGATCCGTTGAACTTGATTGAGCAGTACGGTGCCGATGGCGTACGTGCAGGCATGCTCTTCAGCTCACCAGCAGGAAATGACCTGTTGTTTGATGAGAAGCTGTGCGAGCAGGGCCGTAACTTCAGCAACAAAATTTGGAACGCTTTCCGCCTCATCAACGGCTGGGAAGTAGACGAGACGTTGGCGAACCCGAACGAGAAAGCCATCAAGTGGTTTGACTCTAAGTACAACGAGGCGCTGAACGTGCTGGAAGACCACTTTGACAAGTTCCGGATTTCGGATGCCTTGCTCACGGTCTACAAACTGGTATGGGACGATTTCTGCTCCAATTACCTAGAGATGATCAAACCAGCTTTCGGGTCACCCATTGATGCGGAAACCCTGAAGGTGACGTATGAATTCCTGGAAAAACTCATGAAGGTGCTGCATCCGTTCATGCCGTTCATCACCGAGGAAATCTGGAACTCCATGAAAGAGCGTGCGCCAAAAGATTGCCTGGTTGTTGCTTCTTGGCCAGAGAAAGGCAGAATTGAGCCTGATTTGCTAAAACAGACCGAATACGTCCTCAACGTGGTAGGCCAAATCCGGAACCAACGGAACAGCAAGAACATCTCTCCGGCCAAAAAGCTGGCACTTTATGTTCGCCTGGCCGAAGGCAAGAGTGCCATTGCAGGTTACGAGGTTCTGGTAAGCAAACTGGCGAACCTCAGTGAGATTCAGGAAACCGAGCAGCCGCTGGACAATGCCTTGTCCTTTGTGGTAGAAAGCGCGGAGTTCTTCATTCCGATGGAGGGCAACATTGACGCCGCCGCCGAGCGCGAACGTATCCTGAAGGAACTGGATTACACCAAAGGCTTCCTGACCTCGGTAGACAAGAAGTTGAGTAACGAGCGCTTCGTTGCTGGTGCCCCGGAAGCGGTGATCAATGCTGAACGTAAAAAGCGCTCAGACGCCGAAGCCAAAATTGCTGCCCTGGAACAAAGCTTGGCTGCTTTACCTGCTGAGTAGAAAATTGATGTGATACATAAAAGCGGCTGCTCCAACTGGGGCAGCCGCTTTTTGTTTTTAGGAATTATTCGTTCAGAGGCTGTTTTACAGAAATCAGCCTCTAAACGCTACAAGGTGGATGAGTCTAGTCTGGTCCAGGTGATGGCGCCGTTGTTCACGGCATAGCGTAGGAGCAAGTAGCCGCCGTTGTGGCCGTCTTCAAAGTAGGCGAGGGCATGGCGGTCGTTGAGGATGCGCACGTCCTGGATGGCCATGGTGCCGCCCACAGAACCCCGAGTTGTTAGCAGGCTTTTCTGCTTGCGCATGAGGTCGTTCATGAGATCCGCTTCAGGGTTTTTGAGGCCTTTCTGTTTCAGGCGCTGTACATCTCGTTCGCTGAGCGTGCCAATCTCTTCCTCAAAGGAGGTGGACTCCGGAGGCGTTACTTTCTCCTCGGCGTCTGGGGTAGTGGTTAGCTCAGGTTGTTCAGATTGGGTGGGTGCCACGGGTTCGGCGGGAACGTTGTGGGTATAGCGCCTCACCTGTTGCTCCAGGCTGGTGATTTTCTCGTTGGCCATTGCCAATTGGCTTTCAGCTTGGCTTTGCTTCCAGTAGAAGAAGATGGCCAAGAACAGCAGAAAGGCGATGACAAGCAGAAGTAGGGCGTTTTTCATAGGGTAGGTGCGGGCCAGGAAAAGTCTGGTTCCGGCAAGATAAGACTTTTACTATATTCTAAAGACGTGGGTTGTGCTTTTCTGTTTTAAGGCTGATTTTAGTATTTCGGGCCTTAAGCACACCGCACAAAAAAGCCTCTCCGGGAAAGGAGAGGCTTTCTCAACGCAGGAGATCCTTTTCAAATCTCCTTATTTTTAATTCATCAGATTAGATGCTGGTATTCGGGTCGAAGGCTTCCAGGTAATCGGCTACGCGGCGCACGAACATGCCTCCCAGGGAACCGTCTACCACGCGGTGGTCATAGGAGTGCGACAGGAACATGAACTGACGGATGCCAATCAAATCCCCTTCCGGTGTTTCAATCACAGCTGGCTTCTTCTTAATGGCGCCCACGGCCATGATAGCCACCTGCGGTTGCATGATAATAGGCGTGCCCATCACGTTCCCGAAAGAACCTACGTTAGAGATGGTATAGGTTGGGTCTGCCAGGTCAGCCGGCGTCAGTTTGTTGATACGGGCGCGGTAGGCCAGATCGTTCAGGCGCTTGGAGATGCCGTTCAGGTTCATCTGGTCCGCGTTGTGGATCACGGGCACAATCAGGTTTCCGGAAGGCAGAGCCACGGCTACCCCAATGTTGATGTCGCGCTTCTTGATGATTTTGTCACCGTCTACGCTTACGTTGATCATCGGGAAGTCTTTGATGGCTTTCACGATGGCTTCAATGAAGATAGGCGTAAAGGTGAGGTTCTCGCCTTCGCGCTTTTTGTAAGCGTCTTTGGTTTTGTTTCGCCAGTTGACAATGTTGGTCACATCGGCCTCCACAAAAGAAGTCACGTGCGGAGAGATGCGCTTGCTGTCCACCATGCGCTGCGAAATCATCTTGCGCATTCGGTCCATCTCAATGATCTCCACATTGCCGCTGTACGACTGGGCGGGAGCGGTAGAAACTTGGGCTGCCGGTGGCACGGGAACCGGTTGTGGCTGAGGTGCGGCTTGCGGCGCCTGGGGAGCTGCAGCAGATGGTTGAGTAGCGGCAACTGTAGCGCCTCCTTCCGGACGGTTTGCTACATAATCCAGAATGTCTTTTTTAGAGACACGGCCTTCTTTACCGGTACCCGGGATGAATTCCAGTTCCTGCATAGAAATACCCTCCTCACGAGCGATGTTCAGCACCAAAGGAGAGTAGAAACGGCCGGATGCTGGTTGCTCCAGACGCTGAGAAACCTGTGCCGATGCCTGTGGAGCCTCTGCGGCCTGCGCTGCGGGTTGTGCTTCAGGCTGTGCAACAGGAGCTTCCTGTTGGGTGGGGGCTGCCGAAGTAGGTTGGTCTTCCCCGTTGGTGTTGATGATGGCGATTGGGGCCCCAACAGCCACTACCTGACCTTCCTGCACCAGGATCTCTTTCAGAATACCGGCTTGGATAGCGGGAACCTCAGTGTCCACTTTGTCAGTGGCTACTTCCAGAACAGACTCGTCTTGCTCAATGGTGTCACCTACCTGCTTCAACCATTTCAGCACGGTGCCTTCCATGATACTTTCGCCCATTTTGGGCATCACCATTTCTACAAGAGCCATAGTAAGAGTATGTCAGTTTTTTGGGTTATTGAGATCAGAATACCGCAGTCAGGTAAGCGGGACGTTTTGTGCAATGTTACAGAAAAACAGCGAATAATCACCGGAAAGCCGCAACAGGTCCCTTAAACCTAACTGTTGTTAGGCAAATTTAGGCTTTTTTGCTTATTCCTCAACCCGCCGGCGCAAACTTTGCCGCACAAGGTCCAGCACTTGCAACGTGGTGTACTCGATATTGAGCAAACGGGTCTTGTTGTAGGTGATTTTCCGGGCGATGGTTTGGTGGGCATCAGCGTAGGCAATCCAGATGGTGCCCACGGGTTTGTCGGGCGTGCCGCCGTCTGGTCCCGCAATTCCGCTGGTAGAAATCCCGATATCAGTTTTCAGAAGTTTCCGTACGCCTTCTGCCATGGCGCGTACCGTTTCCTCGCTCACGGCACCATGCTGCTCCAGTATTTCCGTTGTTACGCCTAACTGTGCTTTTTTCACCTCGTTGTTGTAAGCCACCACGCTGCCCATGAAGTAGGCCGAGCTTCCGGGAACGCTGGTGAGTTTGTGGGCCACCAAACCGCCGGTGCAGCTCTCAGCAGTGGAGATGGTGAGGTTGCGGTCTTTCAGCAGTTGGCCAATGGCTTCCTCTAGGGTGACTTCGCCGTAGGCAAAGATGTGGTCTGGGATGAGGGCGGTTAATCTGTCAACCTGTTCCTGTAGTTGGGTTTCCAGCTCCTGCTGGTTATCAGAGAAACCTGTGAGACGTAGGCGCACCCCGGCAAGATAGGGGAGATAGGCGAGTTTTAGATGAGCAGGCAGGTTGTCTTCCCAATCCGCTATCTTTTCGGCCAGAAACGATTCCCCGATACCGATGGTCTGTATTACCTTATGGATGATCTGCGGCAAATGGAAGTGGTCCTGCAGGTAGGGAAGCACGGTGTCTGTGACCATGCGTTTCATCTCAAACGGCACGCCGGGCATAGACACGATCACGGTTTCTTGCTCGTGGAAAAGCATGCCCGGGGCGGTGCCCAGCACGTTCCGGATGGGCGTACACGAAGCTGGCAGAAACGCCTGCTGACGGTTCACCTCCAACATAGGACGGTTGAAGCGTTTGAAAATGCTCTCTACATCCTCCAAAGACGGTTGATGCAGTTGCAGCTCTGAATTGAAATAGCGGGCCAGTGTATGTTTGGTGAGGTCGTCTTTGGTGGGACCAAGGCCCCCGGTGATGAGCACGATATCGACGCGGGAGATAGCCTGTGTGAGGGCCTCGCAGATGGCCTCTGGGTTGTCAGAGATGCTGGTGATTTGTTTTACCCTGATGCCTATTTTCCCTAGTTCCTGACCTAACCAGGCAGAATTGGTGTCAATGACCTGACCGTACAACAGCTCGTCGCCGATGGTCATGATCTCTGCCGATATTTCCTTTTTCATTATTTGGCTTGATTTATGCGTATGCCCTCCTGACCATCATCGATCAAAAGTAATAAACATGTACGCACGTATGAAGAAACTAGTCTCCCCATTATTTGTTTTGGGCGGCTTCATTTTAATCGGGTTCACGTCCTGCACTACGGCTCAGATAGAGCAAGCCTTGGGCACTGTGGCGCAGCAAACCGGACAAACCACTCAGTCTGGGGCGCTTACCCAAACCGAAGTGGCCTCGGGCCTGAAACAAGCGCTTTCACAGGGCATCAACAAAGGCGCTACCCAAGCCTCCCAAACCGATGGTTTCTATAAAAACAGCCTCATCAGAATTCCTTTTCCGCCGGATGTGCAGCGTGTGGAAAATACCCTGCGTACTCTCGGCCTGGACTCAGAGGTAGATAAATTCATCCTTACCCTCAACCGGGGCGCCGAGGATGCTGCCAAAAGCGCCGCTCCTATTTTCCTGAACGCCATCAAACAATTAACCTTCAGTGATGTCTGGAACATTCTGCGCGGCGAGCGCGATGCGGCCACCCAGTACCTGAAACGCACCACCACCAGCCAACTGACCAGCGCCTTCAGTCCAATTATGCGCCAGTCGCTGGACAAAGTAAATGCCACCAAGTACTACTCTGAGTTGGTGAACCGCTACAACAAAATCCCACTGGTAAAGAAAGCAGATCCAAATCTAGAGTCTTATGCCACCCAAAGAGCCATTGACGGATTGTTTACCTTGGTAGCCCAGGAGGAAGCCAACATCCGCGAGAACCCCATTGCCCGCACTACTGAGCTACTCAAGCGCGTGTTCGGGTCTCGGCAATAAGTTGTAGGAAACCTATAGGAAGGGGGCAGTTGTACCGAGTACAGCTGCCCCTTTTTCGTGCCTTTTACTGAAAGAAAGCCAATAACTTACCTAAGGCTGTGGAGGCAGAGAGTTTTGAATAATAAATGGCTTTTTAGAGAACGATATCCTGTACCGCTTTGATTATATATACAATGCAAGGAGGTTTGTGATGATAAAGGTGTCGGAATAGTAACACCTATCCTTTTGGGTACCTAAGGCATCACTTTAATTTAGTTATTCTAAGAAGTGGTTTGTTCCAGAGGGTTGGTTTAGGTCTTTGTTTCAAAAAATAGGGCAAAAACGGGTAAACTTTTAAAAGCGATGCGGGGTAAAAGGCAGGGAGTTCATTTTTCCCTCGTTATCCATGACTTATTCAAAACTGCCGTACCACCGGCTGGAGAACAAAGCTGATTTAGATATTCTGCTGGACGATATTGGTGATGCCCGCATTGTCATGTTAGGAGAGGCCTCGCACGGCACCTCTGAATATTACTCCTGGCGCACTGCCATCTCCAAGCGACTCATAGAAGAGAAGGGCTTCACCTTCATCGCGGTGGAAGGTGACTGGCCAGACTGCTACCAAATCAATAAATTCATACGCGGCTACTGTCGGCCAGGCACCAAAGTGTCTGATGTGCTCAAACATTTCAACCGCTGGCCAACCTGGATGTGGGGGAACTGGGAAGTGGCGGCACTGGTGGAATGGCTCAAAGAAAACAACGATCGGCCTAACACAACTAAAGTAGGGTTCTACGGCCTGGACGTGTACAGCCTTTGGGACTCGCTGAACCAGATCATGAAGTACCTGGAGAAGAAGGACGGACATGCGGTAAAGGCGGCCAAAGAAGCATTTAAATGTTTTGAGCCCTATAGCTCAGACCCGCAGGAATACGCGCGGGCCGTGGCCTACGTCTCTGAAGACTGCGAAGACGAAGTCATTTCCATGCTGCAGGAACTAGGCAAACGCGAGCAAGGCGAAGCCACCAATCCAGAAGCCCTTTTCGATGCCGAGCAGAACGCCTTAGTGGCAGTGAATGCCGAACGCTACTACAAATCAATGGTACGCGGCGGCGGAAACTCCTGGAACGTGCGCGACGGACACATGATGGAAACCCTGAACCGGTTACTAGAATTCCATGGTCCGGACTCCAAGGCGATTATCTGGGAACACAATACCCACGTAGGCGACGCCCGCTTCACCGACATGGCCCGTGCCGGAATGGTAAACATCGGGCAATTGGCCCGCGAGCAATACGGCCGCGAAAACGTGTACCTGGCCGGTTTCGGGTCGTATGAAGGTTCCGTGATCGCCGGCGACTCCTGGGGTGCGCCTATGAAGAAGATGGAAGTGCCGCCCGCCCGGCAAGGTTCCTGGGAAGACTGGCTCCACAACCTGGGCGCCACCGATAAACTCCTGCTATCCCGCGAACTGCGTGACATCAGCGAAGCCCGGCAACAAATTGGACATCGCGCCATTGGCGTAGTCTATGACCCCAACCGTGAGAAATACGGCAATTACGTGCCCACCATTATCCCTGAGCGCTACGACGCTTTCTTGTACCTGGATGAAACCGAGGCGCTTCGGCCGTTCATTGTCAAAACGAGGGAGAAAGAACCGCCAGAAATGTATCCGGCCAACGAGTAAACAAATTGGTTCTGAAGCTGTTCCTAAAGAAGTACTAGCGCCATCTTACTACATATATGGGAAAGCCACCGGTGAGGTGGCTTTTTTCATTGTAGGTGTTTTTAGGCTTGTTTATGGAAAGGGGTGCGAAAGGATTTTTGTGGGGGCTATCCCGTGTAGTTGTCCGGCCTCTTGAATGTGTTTTAAGGCAGATTTCTTTAAAACCAGCAGAAAGCGCAACTTAAACTCTTATCCTCTCGGGGCTTTGTAGTGGAACTCGTTGATGGGGAGTTGCTCGTCGCAGAAGCTGTACTCGTGGGGAACGTTGGAGCCGATGATCACCAGCCGGGCTTGCCGGTTGCGTTCCAGGTGTTCCAGGTACCAAGCCACCCCGGCTTGGTCCAGGTTGGTGGTAGGTTCATCCAGTAAAAGGAGCGGGGTATCAGAGTAGAGCGCAAGGCCCAATTTCAGGCGCTGGCGCATGCCCGAGGAAAAATCCCGTACCAGTTTGTGTCTGGCAGCTTGAAGTTGAAGTAAGTCGGGAAGTTGTTGTGGGGTAATGCCGCGCAACGGTTTGAAGCGGGTGTGAAACTGGATCATCTCCTCCAGGGTGAATTCCTCCAGCAAATCTTGGTATGGAGCCGCCAATGATAAAAAGCGGTACAAATCCTCTACTGGAATGTTTTTTCCGCCGGAGGAATAATCAGTGGAGCCTTCGGTGGGCAGCTGGAAACCGCTTAGGATAGAAAGCAAAGTGGATTTCCCGGACCCATTGTGCCCCAGCACGGCATACGCCTTGCCCGAGACAAACTCATAGGACAGATTCCGGAAAATCCACTCGTAATTGAAACGCTTGCCTAAAGAGGTAAGCTTAATCTGCATCGCGCTGATAGCCTTTGATAATGCCGCGGCCAGAGTTACGTACGAAATTCAGGATCTCGTCACGCTCTGAACTAGGCGCTAAATCAATCTCTATTTTCTCTACCGCTGAGGCCGTGTTCAGGCCGCTCATGAACAGAATGCGGTAGATCTGTTGGATATCGGTGATTTGCTCGTTGCTGAATCCTCTGCGGCGCAGGCCAATGGAGTTTACCCCGGCGTACGACAAAGGCTCACGACCAGCTTTGATGAACGGAGGCACGTCTTTGCGCACCAACGATCCGCCAGACACCATGGCATGCGCCCCAATGCTCACAAACTGGTGCACCGCCGACGTTCCGCCAATGAACACGTGGTCATGCACGACAATATGACCCGCCAACTGCACACCGTTTGCCACAATCACGTTGTTACCAATAATGCAGTCATGGGCCACGTGTACGTAGGCCATGATCAGGCAATTGGTGCCAATAGCGGTGGTGTTTTTATCCAGCGCCGTGCCCCGGTTCAAGGTCACACACTCCCTGATGATGGTGTTGTCCCCGATGGAAACCGTTGAGGGCTCGCCCTTGTATTTTAAATCCTGCGGTGGTGCTGAAATCACTGCGCCTGGGTAAATCTGGCAGTTTTTCCCTATGCGGGCACCCTCCATGATGGTAACATTGGGGCCAATCCAGGTGCCTTCGCCAATCTCCACGTTCTTAGAGATGGTAGTAAACGGCTCTACCACAACGTTGGTGGCGATTTTGGCTTCGGGGTGGATGTAAGCTAATGGCTGGTTCATGCGTCTTTTCTTACGATACTTGCTAACATTTCGGCCTCCATTACCAATTGGCCGGCCACATAGGCTTGGCCTTGCATTCTGGCAATGCCTCTTTTAATAGGCGCTAGCAGCTCGCATTTAAAAATAATAGTATCTCCGGGCACTACTTTCCGGCGGAAACGACATTTGTCCACGCCCATAAAGTAGGTCCAGTAATTTTCCGGGTCCGGAACGGTGCTAAGTACGTAAATTCCACCGGTTTGGGCCATGGCCTCAATCAGGATGACGCCCGGCATCACAGGGTTTCCCGGAAAATGGCCCTGGAAGAAAGACTCGTTCATGGTCACGTTCTTCACGCCAGTCACGGTGGTTTCATCCAGATGAATGATCTTATCGATCAGCAGGAACGGATACCGATGCGGCAGGGTCTGCTCGATGCGGTTGATGTCCATCACCGGCGTCTTCTTGGGATCGTACACCGGCACGTTTTTTACCGAGGACTCCTTGATGTATTTCTTGATTTTCTTGGCGAAAGCCACGTTAGACGCGTGTCCGGGCCGGGCCGCCAAAATCTGTCCTTTCAACGGACGTCCTACTAAGGCCAAATCCCCGATCAGGTCAAGGAGCTTGTGGCGCGCAGGCTCGTTTTTGTAGCGCAGGTCTACGTTATTCAGAATTCCTTCCTTCTTTACGGCCACTTTGGGCTTTTTCAGAAGGTCAGACAGATAATCTAGTTCATTGTCTTCTACCACGCGGTCAACCACCACAATGGCGTTGCTCAAGTCGCCGCCTTTGATCAGGTTTTGCTTGTAGAGCATTTCAATCTCGTGCAGGAAGCAGAAGGTGCGGCAAGAAGCGATCTCGTCTTTGAACTGGTTCAGATCCGTCAAGGAAGCATGCTGAGAACCCAGAACCGGAGAATGGTAATCAACCATCACGGTCACGCGGTAATCATCCAGCGGAAGAATCGCGATCTCAGTCTCGCGGGAGCCGTCGCGGAACATGATTTCCTCGGGTACCTCAAAGAAGTTACGCAGGGCGTTTTGTTCCTGAAGGCCAACTTCCAAAAGAGGCCGCACAAACAGGATGGAAGAACCGTCCATAATAGGAGGCTCTGGACCGTCAATTTGAATGAGGACGTTGTCAATCTCTAACCCGACCAAAGCGGCCAATACGTGCTCCACGGTGTTCACCCGGGCGCCGTTCTGTTCAATGGTAGTTCCGCGGGAGAGGTCCACCACGTTGTCTACATCGGCCTCAACTATAGGCTGTTCAGGCAAATCAATGCGTTGGAATTTATACCCGTGGTTGATGGGAGCAGGCATGAAGGTCATGTTTGACACTACTCCCGTATGCAATCCAATCCCAGATACCGTCACCGGCGCCTTTATGGTATGCTGTTTATCGTTCATGAAGCACTAAATAGGTAAAGAGGGGCTAAAGTTAAAGCTTTTCTCTGAGTTCCTCTACCTGTTTCTGCAACTCGGGTAGTTTCCGGAAAACGGCCATAGCCCTAAGGTTCTGTTTATAGTCAAATGCAGGGGCTCCCTGCACAAAAGTACCTTCTTCTTTGATGTTTTTGGAGATGCCAGATTTGGCACCTACAATGGTTCTGTCTGCGATGCTCACGTGGCCCACCACCCCTACCTGTCCGGCAATAGTGCAATAGTTGCCCACCTTGGAAGAACCTGCAAATGCGGTCTGCGCAGCTACCACGGTATGACGGCCGATTTCCACGTTATGGGCTACTTGCACCAGGTTATCGATCTTAGTTCCGGTTCTGATGATGGTAGAGCCCATAGTGGCGCAGTCAACTGTAGTATTAGCGCCAATGCGCACATGGTCTTCCAACACCACATTGCCCGTCTGCGGAATGGCTTTGTAGGTGCCATCTTTCTGCGGGGCAAACCCGAACCCATCGCTCCCGATCACGGCTCCGGCATGTATGGTGCAGGATGCGCCAATCACACAGTCGGCATAGATTTTGGCACCGGCAAACAGAACGGTATTGTCACCAATGGTCACGTTGTCCCCGATATATACTTGCGGATAAATATGTACGCCGTCTCCGATTTTGCAGTTTTTGCCGATATAGGAGAAAGCACCCCTATAATGGCGGTCCCCGATGGTGGAGTTCTCCCCGATGAAACAGGGTTCTTCCACACCTTGGCGGGAAGCGGCCACGGCTTGCTGGTACACTTCCAATAAAGTGGAGAAAGAAGAATACGGGTCTTCTACCAGAATCAGGTTAGCGGTAACCAGTTGCTTGATTTCCAAGTTTTTGGAGACAATCACGGCAGTGGCACCGGTGGTATAAAGATAGTGCTCATACTTGGCGTTAGACAGGAAGGAAAGGGCGCCGGGAGCACCTTCCTCAATTTTCGCCAGTCTGTTTACCTTGGCGTTACCGTCTCCCTGCACCTGGCCCTGGAGCAGATCAGCAATCTGTTGTACCGTGAATTCCATAGAGCAAAGTTAAGGAAACAATTTTTAAACGATGACACCTCTTCGGGCATTGCTCTATGATGGATCCTATATATTCCTGAACAGTAGAACAATGGCTTCCTGGCGACCACCCCTTTTTGGCGTAGTCCGTTCTAAGCCAATTTTCCTTAAAGTATGCCCAAAACATCCCTTAAGAAATTAAGTGCTTTTAAGACTGAAGGCCCGAAAACACAAGACAGGCGGTTCTCTTACTTAAACTAGCGCGAGATTCCGTTCCTGCCCTGTGTTGCATTTTTAACAATGCCAGCCAGAGGATGTTTGGATTGATTGAGGCTTTGGAAGAGAATCTGGCATTTTTTTGTGAAAAAGCCTATCTTGCATTGGCTTAGAAAGTAGAGGTAAGCGCCTGCGCAGCAAAGGCCGCAGGATCAGCAAGCTAAACGCCTCTGGTAAAAAGCACTGCGCAGGAGGGAAGCCCATCTGGGCATTAAAGCAGGCTTTGGTTTCTGGGTTAAATCAGAGAAGAGCGGTTTAGGAGATGCCCGGAAAATTCTTGGAGGTGAAGTTATAGATATGTCAATACGCTTTCTTTTACATATTGCCTTTGCTTTTATCCTCCTGGGGTCCGCCTTTCCGGTGCTTGCCTCCCTGCCTGAACAACACCGGTTCCTGCATCTTGACGTTAACAATGGTTTATCGCATAACCAGGTCAACTGTTTCCTGAAAGACCGCCAAGGTTATCTTTGGATTGGTACTTCCTCGGGCCTCAACCGGTTTGATGGTTACAGTATCAAAGTTTTTCGGCATAACTCCCGCACTACCGCTTCGCTTAGAGACAACAGCATCAGCAAATTGTTTGAAGACCCGGACGGCAACCTCTGGATCACCTCCCTCAAAGGGTTGACCATCTATGATCCGGGCACCGATCGGTTTGAGCGGAACTATGCACCCTTCCTGAAAAAATACGGTCTTCCACAGGCCCCGATAGAAGACATTGTGCGGGACCGCGAAGGCAACTACTGGTTTCTGCAAACCGGTGTGGGGATTACCAGGTACAACCCCAAAAACAAGGTTTCTACCCCCGTTCTGCTGCCGGGGTCCAAGGGAAATGCCAGAATTCATGCCCTGTCTTTCACCAATAAAGGCGATTTCTGGGTGCTCCACACCGACGGACTGCTGCAGAAACTCAACCCGAAAACCTTGAAAGTTGAGGCGCAGGAAAAGGGATTGCAGGAGCGGTTCAACGGGCAGTCCATGACCTACGCCATGACCACCGATCGGGACGGCGACTTGTGGTTCTATTTTTTATCCGAGAGCCTGGGGGCTTTTCTGTATACTCCCTCCACCAAAACATTCAGGCAGTTGCATGAGAACGCGCCCACCCTTCGGCTGAACTCCAACCTGGTGCGGGGCATCGTGGAAAACGAGGACGGAAAGATCTGGCTGGCCACTGACCATGGCGGCATCAACATCGTGGATAAAAAGACGCTTTCGGTGCAGTTTGTCCAAAACGGGCCCGAAATAAAAAACAGCCTGTCACACAACAGCCTTATCTCTCTTTACAAAGACCGAGACGGAATCATCTGGCTGGGGACCTACAAAAAAGGCGTCAACTACTACCACAAGAACTTACTGCGGTTTCAGCACCACCAGCACCAATTGTTGGTGAAAGGAAGCTTGCCCTACGATGACATCAACCGGTTTGTAGAAGATGCCAAAGGTAACTTTTGGATAGGAACAAACGGCGGCGGTCTGCTTTACTGGAACCGAAGCACCGGGCAGTATACCCGGTATCAGCATAACCCCAAAGATCCAAATAGCCTGGGTAGCAACGTGATTGTAAGTCTGCTGCTGGACAAAGAGCAAAACCTTTGGGTGGGTACCTATCTAGGAGGCCTCAGCAAGTTTGACGGGCAGAAATTCATCCGGTACCGCCACCAGGAAGGAAACCCGTTGAGCCTGAGCAACGACAACGTGTGGGAGCTGTTCCAAGACAGCCAAAACCAGATTTGGGTGGGTACCCTGCGCGGAGGATTACAGCGGCTAGACCCTGCCACCGGCACCTTCATTCCTTACCGGCTTGCGGCCGGTAAGCCGGGGATCACCGCGTTGTACGTAGCGGCCATTGCCGAAGACGCAAAAGGCAACCTCTGGACGGGCGGTGACATTGGGGTAGAAGTCCTGAACCTGGCCTCCGGAAAACTGACCCATTTCAGAAACGACCCTCAAAACCCACAAAGCCTGAGCAGTAACTCGGTTTTAAGCATTTTCCGGGACAGCCGCCAACAGATGTGGGTAGGAACCAACGAAGGCCTCAACCTCTTTGACCCTGAAACTAATTCCTTCCGGCTTTTCACCAAGGAGAATGGCTTAGCTGATAACATCATCCTTAACATCCTGGAAGATCGCCGCCATGACCTCTGGATCAGTACGCCCAACGGAATCTCAAAACTGGAGATAAAAGGCCGCCTGGCGCGGGAGATTTCCTTTGTGACCCGCAATTACGATGAATCTGACGGACTGCAGGGCAAGGTCTTCAATGAAAACGCCGCCTACCTTACCAGGAAAGGCGAGGTGGTGTTTGGCGGTCCCAACGGATTCAACCTCTTCCAGCCCAGCGACCTGACTTCCAACAAGGTGGTACCGACCATTGTCTTCACCGATTTCCAGTTGTTCAGCAAGAGCCTGAAGGTGGGCGAGGAGGTAGGCGGTAAGGTTATTTTGCCCAAAGTCCTGGCAGATCTGGACCAAATCACGCTGCAGCATGACCAGAACATGTTCACTGTGGAATTTGCGGCGCTTAACTTCTTTCATTCAGAAAAAAACAAGTACCTCTACAAACTGGAGGGCTTTGACAAGGAATGGCACACCGCAGACGGGGCAAACCGCCGCATCACCTACACCAACTTAGATCCAGGTAACTATCAGTTGATCGTCAAGGCTTCAAACAATGACGGTGTCTGGAACAGGAAAGGTGTCAGTCTGGATATTGAGGTACAGGTGCCGTTCTGGCGTTCCGATGTGGCCTATGTCTCTTACTTCCTGCTGGCTTTTCTGACGCTGGTGGTCGTGCGCCGGGTAGAGAAGCAGAAAGCGAACGAGAAATTCGAGCTGGAGCGGGAGCGCCGTGAGGTGAAACACATGCGCGAACTGCACCTCATGAAAATCAAGTTCTTCACCAATATCAGCCATGAGTTCAGGACTCCGCTCACTTTGATTTTAGCACCCCTTGAAAGGCTGTTGGCTACCACGCAAGATACGGAGCAGTCAAAGCAGTTTCAGATGATCAACCGGAACGCCAAACGTCTGCTGTTGCTGGTGAATCAGCTCCTGGATTTTCGGAAACTGGAAGTGGAGGAAGTGGCGTTCGCGCCTTCGCACGGAAACATCATCAAGTTCATCAAGGAATCGGTGTACTCTTTTTCGGATCTATCTGAGAAAAACCACGTGAACCTGTCCTTTGAGAGCACCGTGCGCGAGCTGCATGCCTCTTTTGACATGGACAAACTGGGCAAGATCCTGTACAACCTGCTTTCCAATGCCTTTAAGTTCACACCCGAGAACGGAGACATCAAAGTAGAAGTGAATTGCCACGAGAATGACTCCGATTCCCCTGGTCTGCACCTGCTGGAGATAAAGGTATCTGATACGGGTATTGGCATCTCCAAAGAGAACCAGGAGAAGGTTTTTGACCGCTTCTTCAGGGAAGACGTGCCCGATAACCTGGTGAACCAAGGCAGCGGCATCGGGTTGGCTATTACCCGTGAGTTCGTGAAAATCCATGGGGGCATGATCAACCTGCAGAGCGAACCGGGGCAGGGCAGTTGTTTTACCGTTACCTTGCCCATCCAGGTAACCGGGGCTGTGCTTTCAGAACCTGAGCCCGAAACCACTTCCGAGGTTGCCTTGGCAGAAAAGGAACCAGAACCAGTGAAGCGCCTTTCCGGAGAAACCCTGGAGCCCGAGTTGGTTGTGCTGCTGGTAGAAGACAGCGAAGATTTCAGGACTTATCTCAAAGATAACCTGAGCGCCCATTTTACGGTGTTGGAAGCTAAAAACGGGAAAGAGGGCTGGCAAAAGGCCCTTTCGGCGTTGCCTGACCTCATTGTAAGCGATCTCATGATGCCCGAACTAAACGGGATTGAATTCTGCAAGAAGATCAAGTCTGATGCCCGAACCTCGCATATTCCGTTCATCTTGCTAACCGCCCAAACCGCCGAGGAGCAGAAACTGAAAGGCTTGGGCATTGGGGCCAATGACTATATCACCAAGCCATTCAACTTTGAGCTGCTGCTTTCCCGCATGTCTAACCTCATCTCGCAGTGCCAGTTGCTACAGAAAGCCTACGGAAAGAAAATCAGCGTACAGACCAGTTCCATTGACATTGTCTCCCTGGACGATAAACTCATCCAGAGAGCCATCAAGGTGGTAGAAGAAAACATAGATTCGCCGGAGTTCTCGGTGGAGCTGATGAGCCGCGAACTGGGTATCAGCCGGGTGTACCTGTACAAGAAAATCGTGGCGCTCACGGGGCAATCGCCGGTAGAGTTCATCCGGAAGATCAGGCTGGAGCGGGCGGCGCAACTCCTGGAGAAAAGTCAACTCACGGTGGCCGAGGTCGCTTATGCCGTAGGGTTCAACAACCCGCGCTACTTCTCTAAGTATTTCAAAGAAGCCTACCACATGCTGCCATCGGTCTACGCTGAAAGCAAGCAGTCGCAGCCCACTGCGTAGATTTTGTGAGGCAGCAAGCTGGCGGAAGAGGAAGGGCTGGTGGTCATTTAAGGCATTGTTTTTGGAAAGCAGCTCTTAAACGCATCAACATCAATTCCCTTTTTTAAAGCTGGCGCGAATTTGCAACTCATGCCTCTCATGATTGGATAGTCTCTGACTTTCCTCGCTGCGACAGGCGCATGGCTGGTCATTCATGTCTACGCTCATTCAACTGCATTTGCACCACCCCGCCCTCCGAGCACCCCTCCTAAACTAGGAGGGGTGTTTTTGTTTGCTACCGCTATACAGCTTTCTCCAAAGACCTGATAGCATCCAGAGGACCTGCGAGCGTCTGTGCCGAGAACCGTGGTTAGCTGTTGCCATTTTAGAGCTGTAATCTGGAAAACAGGTCCAAACCAGTTCTACATCTTCAATCAATCCCTTCTATCAGACCAACGCTTCTCCTTTCACCGCTTCTTTTCTGAAAACTGGCCCAAAATGGGCGAGTGTCTGAAAGGGATGAGGTTTGTTAACATTTTGCAAAATAAAACCTGCTTTTATCGCTTAAAAATGAGGTTTTTTCATTTGTTAACGGATGGAACATACTTAGGAAACATTTGATACATATGCCCTCCTGAAGGCTTCCTTACCTTCAAGCTATTATTTTTCCCTAAAAAAGTACAGTTGCAAAGGCTCGACTTTTCAAGGGGAACAAACAAAAAACTCACCTTACCAATCATCTAATGAAAATTAGAAACACGCTTTGTTTAGCACTCGTCGGAACGCTCTTTTCCTTTAAGGAGCCTGCGGTGAAAACCTACCAGAAACTGGCAGATGGAGTCCTTGTGAAATTGGAGCAGAGAGGAGCCAACGATCCCCAGTTTGTGAAAGTACGGGTAGTGGCAGACAACATCATCCAGGTATCGGCCACGCCGGTGGAGAAATTCTCGGAGGAAGCCAGCCTTATGGTACTGGAAGATAAAACCAGGAAAACCGATTGGCAACTTCAGGAAAAAGGAAAGACCCTGGTGTTGAATACCAAAGACCTTCGGGTGGAAGTAGGGGCTGACAACGGTGCCGTTTCCTTCTTTGATAAAAACGGCAAAGTGCTGCTGCAGGAAAACAACCAGGGCCAGCAAGCCTTTGCGCCGGTGAAGTTGGGGAATACCCAGAGTTATCGTTTGCAGAAAGCGTTTACAGCCGATAAAGACGAGGCATTTTATGGGCTAGGTCAACACCAAACCGGCCTTATGAACTACAGGGGCTGGCAAATTGACCTGACGCAGTACAACTCTGTGGCGGTGGTTCCTTTTCTGGTATCCAGCAAAAACTATGGCATTTTGTGGGACAACAACTCCATCACCAAATTCGGGGATGTGCGCCCGTACCAGCCACTTTCTAAGCTGAAACTCTACGGCAAAGACCAGAAAGCGGGCGGACTTACGGCTACCTATGCTTTTGATAAAAAGGCCGGGAAAGCGCCCATCGTTCGTCAGGAATCTGAGATTAACTACGAATTTCTGGAAAACCAGAAGCAGTTTCCGGCGGGTTATTCGCTGGAAGGCGGCCTGATGACCTGGGAAGGTTTTATTGAAAGCGACGCCACCGGCGATCACCGCTTCGAGATGCCTTCCTCGGGCTACGTGAAGGTCTGGATTGACAACAAACTGCTGTTAGACCGCTGGCGCGAAGCCTGGAACCCGGGCATGTCGGTGTTCAAGGCACCGCTTCAGAAAGGCAAAAAACACTCCTTTAAGATAGAGTGGAATCCAGACGGGGGCGTGTCTTATTTGGCGCTTCGGTACTTAACGCCGCAATCCGCCCAAGACCTGAACAAAATCGCTTTTTCCTCAGAGGCCGGTGACAAAATGGACTACTACTTCGTGCACGGCAAGAACATGGACGAAGTAATAAGTGGGTACCGTGAGTTGACGGGCAAAGCGCAGGTGATGCCTAAATGGGCTATGGGTTTCTGGCAGAGCCGTGAACGCTACAAAACGCAGCAGGAGTTACTGGATGTGGTAAAAGAATTCCGCAAGCGCCAGATTCCGCTGGATAACATCGTGCAGGATTGGTCTTACTGGAAAGAAGACCAATGGGGAAGCCAGGAGTTTGACGAGACCCGTTTCCCTAATCCGCAGGGCATGATCAACGAGGTGCACGCCAACAACGCACGCCTAATGATCTCTACCTGGCCTAAGTTCTACGAAGGCATTGAAGCTTATAAGAAGTTCGACCAGAAAGGGCTGCTTTACAAAACCAGCATCAACGAGCAAATCAAGGACTGGATTGGCAAAGGCTACGTTTCTACGTTCTATGACGCGTTCAACCCCGAAGGCCGCCGGATGTTTTGGGACTTGATTAACGAAAAGCTCTACAAAATGGGCGTTGATGCTTGGTGGCAAGATGCCTCTGAGCCAGACATCCTTTCCAACTCCTCTATTGAGCACCGCAAGGCTTTGATGAACCCTACCTATTTAGGTCCCGCTGATAAGTATTTCAACGCGTACGTGCTGCAGCACAACAAAGGAATCTACGAAGGACAGCGCGGCGTTAACCCCAATGACCGGGTTTTCATCTTGACCCGTTCGGCTTTTGGAGGTTTGCAGCGCTACGGAGCTGCCACCTGGAGCGGAGACATTGCCGCTACATTTGAAGAAATGGGCCGCCAGATTCCGGCTGGTCTTAATTTTTCCCTTTCTGGTTTGCCTTACTGGACCACAGACATTGGTGGATTCTTCGTGGAGAACAAATATGACCGCGGACCTATGACCCCAGAGGCACAGGAAGAGTGGCGCGAGCTGCAAACCCGCTGGTACCAGTACGGTGCGTTTACCCCACTTTTCCGCTCACACGGGCAATACCCCTTCCGGGAGGTATATAACATCGCGCCTGAGAACCACAAGGCTTATCAGTCAATGGTGTACTATAACAAGCTGCGGTACCGCCTGATGCCTTACATTTACTCGCTCACCGGAGATGTATATCATAAGAATTCTACCATCATGCGCCCGCTGGTGATGGACTTTGGGACGGATAAAAACGTACAAAATATCAGTGACCAGTTCATGTTCGGACCTAGTCTGTTGGTGAATCCGGTGCATGAAGCCAAAGCCACAAGCCGGAAGCTGTACCTGCCCGCCAATTCCGGTTGGTACAGCCTCTATGACGGATCTTACCAGAAAGGTGGTCAACAGATCACTGCCGCCGCTCCTTATGAGCGCATGCCGCTGTTTGTAAAAGAAGGTTCTATTCTACCGTTCGGGCCAGAGCTACAATTCACAACCCAAAAACCAGCCGAGACCATCACGCTGTATGTGTATGCCGGGAAAGATGCCTCTTTTGACCTGTACGAAGACGAAAACACGAACTACAACTACGAGAAAGGCAGGTTCGCTACCATTCCAATCACCTATAACGAAGCCTCTAAAACCCTGACCGTGGGAAAACGCCAGGGAGAGTTCAACGGCATGTTACAGAAACGCACTTTTAACGTGGTGTTGGTACAACCCGGCAAAGCCAAAGCCCTCCAATTCGATGCCAAGCCTGATGCCACCATTGCTTATTCGGGCAATGCCACTTCAGTGAAACTGAAATAATCCTTACCTGATCCTATACTTAAACTATTCACGTCATTCTTTTACCTATGAGAAAATACCTACTGCTTACATGGCTGCTCTGTTTATGCGGGGTAGCCTTTGCCCAACAAACCGTGAGGGGGAGAGTCACCTCCCAGGAAGGTGGGGACGCCATTATTGGGGCTACCGTTAGTGTGAAAGGAAATGCTACCCTGGCTACCGGTACAGACGTGGAGGGGAACTTTCAACTGAACCTGCCCACCGGCAATGAAACCCTGGTGATCACCTATATTGGTTTTGTCACCCAAGAGGTAGCCGTGAATGGCAGACCCCAGATAAACATTGTTTTACAGACCGACGCCAAAGCCTTGGAAGAGGTAGTGGTAGTAGGGTATGGCGTACAGCAGAAAAAGCTGGTAACCGGTGCCACGGTACAGGTGAAAGGCGAAGACCTGCAACGTCAAAGCACCACCGATCCATTGCAGGCTTTGCAAGGCCAAGCCGCTGGCGTTCAGATCTCCAATACCTCCGGGCAACCCGGAGAAAGCATGCGCGTGGTAATACGTGGGGTAGGGACCATTGGCAATGCCAGCCCCCTGTATGTAGTGGATGGTGTACTGACCGGTGATATCTCGTATCTGAACCCCGCTGATATCCAATCCATTGACGTCTTGAAAGATGCGGCCTCGGCGGCTATCTATGGTTCACAGGCGGCAAACGGGGTAGTGTTAATCACCACCAGAACTGGTAAAAAAGGCCAGCCTGCCCAAATCACGTTTGACAGTTTCACCGGAGTGCAGAACCTGGGTAGAAAAATCAACATGCTTAATTCACGGGAGTATGCTGCCATCATGAACGAGGCCTACGTGAACTCCGGCAGAATGCCTGCCTTCACCAATGAGCAAATTGCGGGTATGGGAGAAGGTACTGACTGGATGGACCAGATTTTTGTGAATGATGCCGTAACGCAGAACTATTCCTTAGGCGCAACAGGCGGCACAGATATGTCTACCTTTTCAACGGCGCTTTCTTACACTGGGCAAGAAGGGATTGTAGGCGGCAAGGATCTTTCCAACTATGAGCGCTACAACTTCCGCTTTAACTCTGAGCACAGTTTCTACAATGATATCATCAAATTCGGGGAGCATTTAACCTTCTCCTATATCAATAGAAACGGGATCAGGGTGGGTAACCAGTACAACAACTCTTTGCGGTCGGCCTTCAATACCAGTCCCTTTGTACCGGTGTATGATGCCGAAGGGAATTTCTTTGACAACAGCAACTCTACCTGGTTTAACGGGGAAGCCAACCCGTACGCGCAGATGGTATATGACAACCAGAACCGCAGAAACAACCAGCGGCTGTTAGGTGATGTGTACTTAGTGGTAGAGCCCATCAAAAACCTGAGATTCAGAACCAGTTTCGGGGTGGATTACAGTGCCAGCGAAAGCCGCTCCTTTACACCGGTTTACAAACTGTCTGTTTATGCTTTCAATAACAATTCACGGGTAAACCAATTTCAGGGCAAAGGGCAGTCGCTCATCTGGGATAACCTCCTAAGCTATAACTTCAACCTCAATACAGAACACAACTTTGAAGTGATGGCGGGTACTTCTGCCTTCAGAAGCGATGGCGCCCAACTTTCTGGAAGCAACATCAACCTTGTCCTCAGTGACCTGGAGCACGCCTATCTGACCAACGCCTCCAATACCGACGGTACTACCATTGACCTGACCGGCGAGCCTTGGGCCCAGGACAGAAGAATGTCGTACTTCGGTAGACTAAATTATAACTTCAAAGAAACGTACCTGATTAATGCTACTTTCCGGGCCGATGGCTCGGCTAGATTTGGTAGAAACAGACGTTGGGGGTACTTCCCATCCATTTCTGCCGGCTGGGTTGTGACAAACGAATCGTTTGCAGACGGTGCCGGAGATTGGCTGGAGTACTTTAAACTTCGTGCCAGCTGGGGTCAGGTAGGTAGCCAGAACATTGACCCTTATCAGTTCGTGTCATTGGTAACGTTTGCCAACACCAACTACATTTTCGGAGATAAGGAAGGAGTTCTTACCCCAGGTGCCTATATCAGCAGATTAGGGAACGATGATGTGAAGTGGGAAACGTCTGAGCAAACCAACATTGGCTTTGATGCCAATTTACTGGCGGGCAAACTTAGCGTCAACTTTGACTGGTATGACAAAATCACCAAAGACTGGTTGATCAGAGCCCCAATCCTGGCAACTGCCGGGGCAGATGCTCCTTTCATCAACGGTGGTGACGTGAGAAACTCTGGGGTTGAGTTAGCCCTTGCTTACAACAATACTATTGGTGATTTCAAGTACAACATTGGCGTAAACGGTGCTTATAATAAAAACCGCGTACGTGCAATTCCTACCAATGACCAAATCATCCATGGTGATCCAAACGTGTTGTTTGATAACTCGTTGGAATTCTACAGAGCTCAGAACGGGTTCCCGATCGGGTACTTCTGGGGTTTGAAAACAAACGGAATCTTCCAGACAGAACAGGAGGTAGCGGCTTACAGAAGTGCTGAGGGTGGTCTTATCCAGCCGGGTGCGCAACCAGGAGATGTACGTTACGTGGACCTGAACGGTGATGGCCAAATCAACAACGATGACAGAACCCAGATTGGTGATCCAAACCCAGATTATACCTTCGGGATCACCCTTTCGGCTAATTACAAAGGCTTTGATTTCTCGTTGTTAGCATCGGGCGTAGCCGGAAACCAATTGGTTCAGTCTTACCGCAACCAGGCAAACCAATACTCCAACTTCACTACCGCCATTTTTGATCGTTGGCACGGACCGGGGTCATCCAATACAATGCCTCGTGTTACTTCAGACAACAGAAACTGGACGCAATTCTCTGACCTGTACATCCATAACGGTGATTTCTTGCGCCTCAGCAACATTACCCTTGGTTATGACTTTGGTAAGCTGATCAACAAAAGCTACCTGCGCCAGGTGAGAGTGTACGCCTCTGTTCAAAATCTCTTCACCTTCACTAAATATGAAGGAATGGATCCGGAAATTGGCTATAGCAACGGGTTTGCCGGAGGTATTGACCTGGGGTATTACCCACGCCCAAGAACGATGTTGGTTGGTACAAATATTAGATTCTAATTCCTGAGAGTTACTAACATGAAAAATATAAGCAAAGCAATTTTACTGGCCGGCGTATTATCCTTGGGAGCGTGTAAGGATAGTTTTCTGGAGGTGGACCCCATCACCAACGTTACCGATACAAACTACTATAGAACCCCCGAAGATGCTCTCAGAGCATTGGTAGGCTGTTATGACGGGTTGCAGATCATCTGGTCTGAAGGAGTGAGTTTACCCGTGGCTTCTGAGATCATGTCAGATAATGCCTTTGGCGGAACCGGAGCTTCAGACGGCTTTGGGTACCAGATGATAGATGAGTTTGACAAAGCCCGCTCTCCCGCAGACCAGAACTTATATGGGGCAAACTGGGCAGCCTATTATGAAGCCGTTTTCCGTTGCAATACCTTGATTGGGAAAATGGATCAAATCAATTGGGCTGGAAGCGAGCAACTGAGAGCTGGCTATGAAGCAGAAGCCAGGTACTTACGCGCCTTCCTTTACTTTGATATGGTGCGTTTGTGGGGGAATATTCCCTTGGTGACAGCTCCTACCACCGAGAACGTGCCGCAAGCCAGCCCAGACGAAGTGTATAAACTGATTGCCGAGGACTTGAAGTTTGCCGCTGAGAATTTACCCGCTACCAATTATGCTACTCAGGCAGTTGGCAACAGAGGTAGAGTAACCAAATGGGCAGCTGAGTCCTTGATTGGGCGGGTGTATTTGTATTACACCGGCTACTATAACAAGTCTGATTTAGTAGGTACCGTTTCCCAGGCCCAGGCCCTGGCGTATCTGGAAGATGTGATCACCAATAGTGGTCATGGTTTGGTAGATGACTTTGCCAATCTGTGGCCAGCGGCATCGGTTGCTGATTATGCCGGTGAAGACAATAAGGAAACGGTGTTCGCGGTGAAGTATACCTTCACCAGTGATTACAACGGCAATACCGATGGTAACCACTGGATGGTAATGTTGGGCATGCGGGAGCAAGCCAGCTATCCGTATGGCAACGGTTGGGGTGGTGGCACAGTTAACCCCAGACTGTGGAGTGCTTACAACGCCAATGATACCCGTAGGGCTGCTTCCATTATTTCCATAGCAGATGAGGAAATAGACTTTGTTAATCAAGGAAAGCAACGCGAGTATACCGGGTACTACAATAAGAAGTATAGCCCAATGGTAGACGAGGACGGCAACAGCATTCCCGTTAAAAATGGAGCCGTGAACTTCATGATTGGTCAATTCCAGGATTATGTCGCTATCCGGTATGCAGACGTGTTGTTGATGGCTGCCGAGTTAGGAAGCCCTAATGCCCAGAACTACTTTGATTTGGTAAGAAAGCGTGCTTACAAAGACAACTTCACCCCCTTGGCGGTATCAAAGGCAAGTATAATGGCCGAGCGTCGGTTTGAGTTCGCCAATGAAGGAATCCGGTACTGGGATCTGCTTCGCCAGGGAATAGAGATGGCGGCCAATGCCATTGCAGAAAGCACTACTGTGCTCAATGGCGGCACCGCGGCAACCAAGGTGATTGCGGCAAACAAAATCAGAGAAACACAAGGCTTACAGCAGATTCCGTATACCCAGATAACCTTATCTAATGGTGTACTGAAGCAAAATCCGGGGTGGTAATTTAGGATAAGTATTTAGGACGATTGGATTAGGAGGACTCCTGGAGAGGACTTGCCTTATTGGAATCTCTTCCATGGGCCTCCACCTTCAAAAAGACCATTAAACTGAAAACAGATGAAAAATTTAAGAATACTATTCTACTTATTTTTGGTACCGCTGCTCTTTAGCGGGGCGTGCCAGGACGATGATATGGAGCTAGGCAGGATGCTAGACAAGTCAGAGTTGCGGTACAGGGTAGTCCAGGATAAGGGCATTGATCCCGGCGGAAACACCGTTATCCTGATCAACGAAACTCCCGGTACTGTAGCCATGTGGGATTATGGTACCGGTAAATCAACCCGCACGGTAGATACTGTTCGGTTTGCTTTCAAAGGGGATTATGTAGTGAAATTCTCTGCTTTAACTGCCGGTGGCGTTGTAGAAGCTGACCCCATTACTGTAACGGTAACAGAAGACAACTTTGAATATGTGAATGACCCGCTTTGGACGTATTTGACGGGTGGGGTAGGCCAGGAGAAAACCTGGATTCTGGACTATGGCAACCATGGTGTATTTGACGGCCCTTTGTATTACTATGAGCCGCTCACCAAATGGGAGAACATGCAGGATGGTACCGCTAAACTAGGCTGGGCTCCAAGTTGGAAAGACAACACTTGGATTATACCGGAAGCAGACAAGGCCAGCACAATGACCTTCAGCCTGAAAGGTGGGCCGTTCTTCAAAACCCATAAAGTCTCTGAAGGAAAAGACGAAACAGGTACTTATGCTTTCAATGCCGTTAACCATACAATAAGCACTAGTGGAGGCACCATCTTAAGGTCTCCTAGTTTTATTGCCAATGCATCCAACTGGACCAATGAATTGGTGGTTCTGTCCTTAACAGAAAAATCATTGCAGATTGGCGTAAGAAGAACCAACAGTGAAGGCGATTACCTCTATGTCTGGAACTTCATCTCCAAAGAATACGCCGATAACTACGTACCGGAAGATCCGGGTCCGGCGCTGCCTGATGAAGGGTTTGACCCAACCTTCCAACCGGGCGAACTCCTGAACATGCTCACCGGCGGTCCTTCCTCCGGAAGAGTCTGGAAACTGGATGCCACCGGCAACGCCGTAGACTGGGTGAAAGCAGGTATCGGCTGGACCAAAGCTACCGGCGACTCCCGTGACTGGGGCTGGAACAACACTTGGGATGCCGCCGTGGCCAACTCCTGGATTCGGTTTGACCGTTTTGGCGGACAAAACTACACCCGCTTCCAGAACGGGGTACAGACCACCGGCACGTTTACCATCAACGAAGAAACCAATGAGATAACCCTCAACGGCAACACGTTGCTGCAGAACCCGGGCCACTGGATGAACCCCAGCGCCAACACCATCAAGGTCATCAAAGCGTTCCCCACCGATTACCAGACCAAAGGAATCTGGTTTGGAACCGGCTATGATGCTGCCAAAGATGAGTGGTTAGCTTTCCACTACGTTTTAGGAAATTAGGCTTAAAACCGGTTGCCCAGAAATGGTCTGCGGCAACCGGTTTTTCTTTATTGAGCTTGGTTTTGCCGGTGCCTTCTCCTTGATTTTCCCCATTCAGATGATAGGCTAAACCCGGAAATTTAGCTCTATTGGCTCTGTTTTTTGCCTTATTTTTGGAAAGTAGGCTCAAATCAAAGCACCTTCTTTTAGACCATTCACCAGGACTGAAAAAGTACGTTTTGCCTGGTAGTTCCCAAAATGCTTTTTACCCGCCAGACAACAGCACCTCACACCAGGGCTGTTTTAATTGTTTAGATACCTACATGCAAACCATCCTTATTCCTTCTTCCTTCAAATGCTTGTTCTGGGCCCTGGCTTTCTTTTTGCTCTTAGGGGCTTCTTCCTGCAAAACGACAGGAAAAACCGCAAATGCCGTGGAGAAAAACGCTGCGCGCGAAAGAACCGATTTCACCAAAAACTGGACTTTCAACTTGGGAGACAATGCCAGTGCCAAAGACCCCGGTTTTGATGACAGCCAGTGGCGGAAACTGAACCTACCCCACGACTGGAGCATTGAAGGAAAGTTTGATGAGAAACACCCCGCCGGATACGGAGGAGGAGCCTTGCCCGGCGGCACCGGTTGGTACCGCAAAACCTTCACCTTAGATTCAAAAGACAAAGGCAAACAGTTCTACATTGATTTTGACGGCGTTTATACCAACTCTGAAGTTTGTATCAACGGCCAATACCTGGGCAAGCGCCCCAACGGCTACATTTCCTTCCGATATGACCTGACTCCGCACCTGAAGTTTGGGCAGGAGCAGAACGTAATAGCCGTAAAAGTAGACAACTCGCAACAGCCTAATTCCCGGTGGTACTCGGGTTCAGGCATTTACCGCAATGTGTGGCTGGTGAAAACCAACCCTGTGCACGTAGACCAGTGGGGTACATTTGTGACCACTCCGCAAGTTTCTGAACAATCTGCCAAAGTAACCATCAGTACCAGTATTAAGAATCCGCGCCAGCAAAGCGGAGAGTTCACCTTGCGTACAGTCGTTCTGGATTCAGACGGTAAAGAAGTAACCCAGGTAGCCGCTGAAAAACAAGTTCTGCAGAACGCCCTCACGGAGGTAAAGCAGGAATTGACCATTTCTAACCCAAAGCTTTGGTCCATTGAGCAGCCATATTTGTACAAAGTGGTGACGTTCGTAGAACAGGATGGCAAGGTAGTAGACAACTATGAGACGCCGCTGGGCATCAGAACCTTTAACTTCGATGTGACGAAAGGATTTACTTTGAACGGCAAATCCATGAAGATCAATGGCGTGTGTAACCACCATGATTTGGGCGCATTGGGAGCGGCCGTGAATGTGCGAGCCCTGGAACGTCAATTAGAGATAATGAAAGCCATGGGCGTAAATGGCGTCCGGACCTCGCATAACCCACCTACTCCTGAACTGCTGGAACTCTGCGACAAGATGGGCTTCATTGTCATGGACGAATCCTTTGACATGTGGAAGAAAGAGAAAAGCAAGTTTGACTACAGCCACGCCTGGGACGAGTGGCACAAACGCGACCTGGAAGATTTCATCAAGCGTGACCGCAATCACCCCAGCGTCTTTATCTGGAGCGTCGGCAACGAGATTCCCGAGCAGTGGGCCCCGGAAGGAACCACTATTGCCAAGGAACTGGTAGCCATCGTGAAGAGCCTGGACACTACTCGTCCGGTTACCGTGGGCATCAATGAGCCAACCCCTAACAACACAATCTATAAATCAGGCGCCCTGGATTTGTTTGGTTTCAACTACCATCACCAGGATTTCGAGAAATTTCCGCAGACCTTCCCCGGTCAAAAATTCATCGCTACGGAGACCGTCTCCGCCTTGATGACCCGCGGGCACTATGACATGCCGGCTGACAGTATCCGCCGGTGGCCGAAGCGCTGGGACATTCCTTTCCATGAGGGAAACAAAGACCTTACCGTTTCTGCCTACGACAACGTGAGCACTCCTTGGGGTTCTACCCACGAGGAGACCTGGAAAATAATGAAGAAGCACGCCTATCTTTCCGGGCAATACATCTGGACGGGTTTTGACTACCTGGGCGAACCCACGCCGTACGCCTGGCCGGCCCGCAGCTCGTACTTCGGGATAGTGGATTTGGCCGGTTTCCCCAAAGACGTGTACTACATGTACCAAAGCGAGTGGACAGACAAACCCGTGCTGCACGTTTTTCCGCACTGGAACTGGCAACCCGGCAAAACCGTGGACGTGATGGCCTACTACAACAACGCCGATGAGGTGGAGCTTTTCCTGAACGGGAAATCTCAGGGAGTGCGCAAAAAGAAGGGCGATGACCTACACGTGCTATGGCGCGTTCCTTTTCAACCGGGTACCCTAAGAGCCGTGTCCCGCGCCAACGGCAAAGAAGTGCTCACCAGGGAAATCAAAACCGCCGGTGCTCCCGCCAAAATCGTGCTGGAAGCCGACCGTACCCAAATCTCCGCCGATGGTAAGGACCTGTCCTTTGTCACCGTGAAAATCATGGACAAAGACGGCAACCTGGTGCCCACCGCTGATAACCTGGTCAACTTCGCCATTGACGGGAAAGCAACTATCGCGGGCGTAGACAATGGTCTGCAAACCAGCATGGAGTCTTTCAAAGCCAGCCACCGCAAAGCTTTCAACGGACTGTGCCTCGCTATTTTGCAAGCACAGGAAGAAGCAGGCACCGTGAAGCTGACCGCTACCTCAGAAGGACTAGCGCCGGCTACCGTAACCATCCAGCTGAAAAAGTAACAGGTGGTTTGCTGTTTTGAAGCTGATTCTCAGAAATTAGCCTTAAAATGGAAGTAAATTAACCTGTTCTCATTTATGACTTTCGACATGAAAAAGCATTTCTCTCTCCTCTACCTTTTGGTGCTGTTGGTTTGTTTTAGCGCCTCGGCTCAAAACAAGATCAAGGTAGCCTGCGTGGGCAACAGCATCACCGAGGGTTCTGGCCTGAAACAACCCTATCCGGCAGCTCTGCAACAACTCCTGGGCGATGCCTATGAAGTGCGGAACTACGGTTTGGGCGGCCGCACCCTCCTGAAGAAAGGCGATGTCCCGTACTGGAACGAAACAAAGTACCAGGATGCCCTGGGCTGGAACCCAGACATTGTGATCATCAAACTAGGCACCAATGACTCCAAGCCCCAGAACTGGAAATTCAAGGATGAGTTTGTGCCAGACTACATTCAGTTTGTAACCTCTTTTAAGAAACTGCCCTCAAAACCGCAGGTGTACGTCTGCAATCCGTTGCCGGTGTTTGAGACGAAATGGGGCATCAATGAACCCGTGGTGAATAACGAGATTCTGCCCGCGGTGAAGAAAATCGCCCGCAAAACCAAGGTGAAAACCATTGACCTGTACACGCCTTTCCTGGGAAAACCCGAGCTGACCTATGATGGCATCCATCCCAATGATGACGGCGCGGCGCTCCTTGCTAGTGAGGTGCACAAGGCACTACAGGCCAATAGGTCCAAGACCGCCCGTAAATAACGCTTTTAAGCCCTCTTTCTGAAAACAAGGCCTAAACCGGGCCACTAATTTTCAGCAGATAGAGAGGAGCTTTCTCTTAACCAGACTCCTTTACTTTAAATTCTCAAATGCTGCATCGCTACCCAACGTTATTGCTGCTTTTTTTGCTTTTGACCGGAAGCCAGTTCAAGGCCTTCGGGCAGGCCGATCTTTTTATCCAGCCTAAAAAAGGGTTCGCCAGTTGGCTTCCGGCCCCCAGTTGGGAGCACGCGCTGTTGAGTGGGAACGGGGCGATGGGCGCGATGGTGATGGGCAATCCGCATGACGAGACCATCATCCTGAACCAAGCTCAGTTGTATCTTCCTGCCACTGAGCCCAAACCACCCATTGACCAGGCGAGCAGACTGGACGAAATCCGGGCGTTGATTCTGCAGGGAAAAGGGGAGGAAGCGGCCAAAATTCCGGTAGCACAGAGCATGAAAGAAGGTTATGGCGGCCACCTGTGGTCTAACCCCTACGTGCCCGCGTTTGATGTTCGGCTGCAAATGGAACCCTCTAACGTGCAGAAGTACGTGCGAACCGTTGACTTCGAAACCGGTGAGGCCAACGTCACCTGGACCGATGCCAAGGGCACCTACCAACGCAAACTCTTCGTGTCGCGTCCAGACAGCGTCATCGTTATTTCCATTAAAGGAACTGCTAAGATCAACGGGCAACTTTCTTTCGCGCGCCGCCCGGTGGAATGGACGCAGTGGGAGCAGATCAACAAGACCGTGGAAAGCGTGAACATTGGCGCCAGCGACAACAAATGGCTCACTTACCGAAGCGCCTACAAGAAACGCTGGCCCGGTAGTTTGCAGGGCTACGAAGGCGTGGGCCGGGTAGAAGTAAAGGGCGGAAGTTTCCGGACCGAAGGCAATGAATTTATCGTTAAAGACGCCAATGAAGTGCTGGTCTTTATCAAGATCAACGCCAACTTTGACTACGCCAACTCGCAGGTTGACCAAATCAAGAAGCACCTATCCAGTCTGCCCGCAGATTACCAGAGTTTAGTGGCCCGTCACCACAAGGTACACGGCGAGCTGTTCAACCGGGTAAAACTGGATTTAGGCGGCGGGGCCGATGCCGACCTTTACACCGAGGCCCTGAACCTGAAAACCAAAAGCGGCAAGGTAGCTCCGGCCATTATTGAAAAACAGTTCGATGCCGCCCGTTACAACATCATCTCGGCCACCGGCATCAATCCGCCCAATCTGCAGGGCATCTGGGGCGGTACCTGGTCGCCGGCCTGGTCTTCAGATTTCACCCATGACGGAAACGTGGAAGTGGCCATCTCGGCGCTTCTCACCAGCCGGGTTCCTGAGCTGATGCTCGCCTATTTTGATTACCACGACAAGCGCCTCCAGTTCTACCGAGACAACGCCAAAAAGATGTTCGGGACGCGTGGCATTCACGTGCCGTCGCACACCAGCAGCCACGGCTGGGACAACCACTTTGACCCTATCTGGATTCTCAGTCTCTGGACCGGTGGCGCCGGCTGGACCGCCAGTTTTTACAACGACTATTGGCTGCACACTGGTGACCGCAAGTTCCTGAAGGAGCGGGCGTACCCCTTCATGAAAGAATCGGCGCTGTTTTATGAGGATTTTCTGAAAACAAGCCAAGACGGGAAATACGTGTTCAACCCATCGTACTCGCCCGAGAACAACCCGGCAAACCATAAATCACAGGCCAGCATCAACGCCACCATGGATGTCATGATTGCGAAACAGCTTCTAAGGAACTGCATCGCGGCCGCGCAGGAACTGAAAACCGATAAAAACCAAGTGAAGATCTGGCAGCAGATGCTCACCAAAATGCCAGAATACGAGCTGGACGAAGCCGGTGCCCTGAAGGAATGGCTCTGGCCGGGTTTGGAGAACAACCACCAGCATCGGCATATCTCGCACCTGTACAGCCTCTATGACCAGGTAGACCCAGACTTCAAGAACAACCCAAAATTGCTGGCCGGTGCCCGGAAAGTGGTGGAGGAAAAAATGAAGTTCCGCTACAAGGAAAACGGCGGCGAAATGGTCTTCGGGATGGCGCAGTTGGCCTTTGTGACTGCTAACCTGGAAGACGCCCCCACTACGGCTCAACTCATTGACTGGCTCTCGCGCTTTTACTGGACCAACGGCTTGGGCACGTACCACAACCCGGGTTCTCTTTTCAACATGGATTTAAGCGGCGGTTACCCATCGGTTATCATGCGGACGCTGGTGTATTCTGAGCCTGGTTTGGTGAAACTGCTGCCGGCGTTGCCGGAGGCGTGGGAAACCGGGAGCATTTCTGGCTTGCTCCTGCGCGGAGGCGTGGAAGTTCCCCAACTCACGTGGGGCAAGCAGGAAGTATCGGTGGTGTTGAAAGCTCCCCAGAAACAGCAGATCACGCTGCAGGCACCCAAAAACATGCAACTGGTGTCTGGCGGAAAAACAACAAGCGGCAGAACCTCGCAGGTGACCCTGCCAGCCGGGAAAGAGGTGCGCCTGGTTTTCAGGCCGATTCCTTAAAACAAGCTAAAAACGGAAGAAGGATTTCCACCGCCAACCGGGCTTTTCTGCCTTATAACATATAGAGCAGTTATCTGAACCAATTGGTGCACTCTGGCCCGGCAGGGTGAAGCTATTTTTACCAAAGCAAAATTTCAGGCTCTGTTTTAGGTCTGTTTTTCTGAAATCAGGCCTTAAACACAGACTGGAACAAAGCAGCCATAGACCTGTCCCAAAACCTACCTACTTATAAAAAGAGAGCATGGCCCACCTTTACGCTACCCAAGTCTCCACTTACCTTTTAAAGAAAATAGCCCTTTCTGCAAAAAGCAGGAAAGGTTTGCTGTTTCTCCTTTTGGGGCTGATCCACTTCTCTTTGCTGGCCCAAACGCCCGAGGCCTACCGCTGGAAAAGCGTGCAGATCAACGGCGGCGGTTTTGTCACGGGTTTGGTGTACCACCCTACCGAAAGGAACCTGCTGTACGCCCGCACCGATGTTGGCGGAGCTTTCCGCTGGGATGCAGCCAACAAAATCTGGATTCCGATTACCGATCACCTCACCCGAAACGACGAAAACCTGATGGGGGTACTGAGCGTGGCCGTTGATCCGTCAGATGCAAACAAAGTGTATTTGGCTACAGGGCTTTACTCCCAATCCTGGGCCGGAACGGGCGCCATCCTCTCTTCTTCTGACCGGGGCGCGACCTGGACCCGGACCAACCTGTCTATTAAACTAGGCGGAAACGAGGACGGTCGTTCTACCGGAGAGCGGTTGCAGGTAGATCCTAACCTGGGCAGCACCCTGTACTTGGGCTCCAGCACCGATGGGCTCTGGCGCAGCACGAACTCGGGCGGAAGTTGGAGCAAGGTTAGCAGTTTCCCAATTGGCAGTAGCCCTATCGGCAGCGGCGGCATCGGGTTTGTGTTGTTTGATAAGCGTAGTGGCTCCACGGGTTCGGCTACTCCAATTTTCTATGTCGGAGTCCTTCGGATGGGCAGTACCAACCTGTACCGGAGCACCGATGGCGGAACTTCCTGGGAAGCGGTGCCCAACCAGAATACCAATTACCTGCCGCATCATGCTGAAATCGCTTCAGACGGGACGCTCTTCGTGACCTATGCCAACAGCCCGGGGCCAAATGGCGCCACTGCCGGAGCCGTTCGGAAATTTAACCCTACCACAGGTGCTTGGACCGAGTTAATCTTACCGAGCGGGCAAGGAGGTTTTGCCGGACTCAGCCTGGATGCCCAGAACCCCAATACTTTGATCATATCAACCCTGGACCGCTGGTGGCCTAACGATGAGATCTACCGCAGCACCGATGGGGGCACTTCCTGGAAGGCGGTTCTGGGAACCGGCACTCGGGACCACTCCTCGGCTCCGTATGCGGGAGCCTCCAATCCGCACTGGTTGGGTGATATTGAAATAGATCCTTTTGACGCCAATATCGCCTGGTTTATCACCGGTTACGGCGTTTTTCAAACCACCAACCTGCAGGAAGCCTCCCAGAACCGACCTGTTTCCTGGGTTTTTCAGAACAAGGGCCTGGAGGAAACCGTGCCTTTGAAACTAATCAGTCCGCCTACCGGAGCTCCTTTGTTAAGCGCCATCGGGGATATTGACGGTTTTCGGCACGACAATTTGAATGTTTCTCCGTCTGCTGGAAGACTGAATCCCCGTTACGGCACCAACACTTGGATAGATTACGCCGCTAACCAACCCGCTTTCATGGTACGGGCTTTTAACAACGCAGACGGCAAATATGGGGCATATTCCACAGACGGAGGCACCACCTGGACTTCCTTTCCCAATTTTCCGGCAGGCGCCAATGGGGGAGGGGCAATCGCGGCCTCGGCCGATGGGGCTATCCTGGTGTGGGCTCCCGGGGGAACTTCGTCTTTGTTCTACTCTACAAACCGAGGTTCTAGTTGGAGTGCCGCCTCAGGTGTCTCCAAAAGTGATCTGAAACCCAAAGCTGATCGGGTAAACGCCCGGAAGTTCTACGTGTATGATCCTGAAGCCGGGCGAGTCTTGGTAAGTACCAACGGAGGCACTTCGTTTTCCGCCGCCGCAACGAACTTGCCGGTGGTGGCCAGCTGGCAATTGTGGGCCTCAAATATTTATCCCACCTACGGGATAGAGGGCGATCTGTGGCTGACCAACCTGAACGGAGGATTGTACCGGTCTACCAACTCCGGGGGGGCATTTACCAAGGTCACCAACGTGCAGGAAGCCACCAAAGTAGGTTTCGGGAAAGCGGAGGAAGGCAGTACTTATCCGGCGGTGTTCATAGTGGGGAAAGTGAATGACCAAGTGGGATTCTTCCGCTCAGATGATGCCGGCGCTACCTGGGTGAGAATAAATGATGACCAGCACCAGTTCGGTGGCGTGAACGACATCACCGGTGACCCCCGGGTATTCGGGCGGATATATGTCGCCACCGCCGGTAGGGGAATCGTTTACGGCGATGCCCCGGGTGTGGTAAGTGGTATTTCTGAGTTGCCGGAACTAAATCTTACCTATGGGCCAAGCCCTTTTTCCAAGGAACTGCGCCTGAAAGCTCCGCATGCCTTCGCTTTTGAGATCAGAACTCTGACCGGAGTAGTGATGGAAGCGGGAAAAAGCACGGGGGCTACTACAGTAGGCAAGTTGCTGGCCCCGGGAGTGTATGTGTTGAAAGCCACTTATCAGGACCGCGTCAGAGTTATCAAGATCGTTAAGAAATAAGCCGCTCCAAAACAGACTTTCCTTGTCATTCATAAATGACTCCATTCTATTTTACTATCAATTCTCAAAAAATGACTTACAAACTTCCCCACTTTAAACGCTATTGCAGTTTGGTTTTAGTGGTTCTTATCACCGCTTGTTCTACCTCAGAGAAAGCCCGGCAAAAGGCTTCTGTGCCAGAAGGCAATGGCATTAACATGAGCTATGATGCCCAGATAAATGAGTTGATCAGCAAAATGACCCTGGAAGAGAAAGTGAACATGATTCACGGCGTTTCTTCCTTTACCTCTGGAGGAGTGGCTAGATTGGGCATCCCGGAACTGACCATGTCTGATGGGCCGCACGGGGTACGGCCGGAGCATGGCCGCGATTGGTCTTTGGATAATGCCGGAAATGACTCTTCTACCTACTTGCCTACCGGGGTGGCACTGGCAGCCACCTGGAACCCCGAGTTGGGCTATGCCTTTGGGGAAGTATTAGGCAGCGAGGCCAATGCCCGAGGCAAAGATGTTATTCTGGGCCCCGGCGTGAACATCATGCGGACACCCTTGAACGGACGTAATTTTGAATACCTTTCCGAGGACCCGTATCTGTCCTCGCGCATGGCGGTGGGCTATATCAAAGGGGTGCAAAGCCAGGGAGTAGCCGCCTGTGTGAAACATTATGCCGCCAACAACCAGGAAATAAAACGCGCCAAGGTAGACGTGCAAATGAGCGAACAGGCGCTGCGCGAGATTTACCTGCCCGCCTTTAAAGCAGCCATCACCGAAGCCGGCGCGCTCACCATCATGGGGGCCTACAACAAATTCAGAGGCCAGTACTGTACCCACAACGAATACCTCATCAACGACATCCTGAAAGGGGAGTGGGGTTTCAAAGGTTTGGTAATGAGCGACTGGGGAGCCGTCCTGAATACCATGGAAGCCATCCACAACGGCACCGACCTTGAAATGGGAACCGATCTCCTGCAAATGCCCAACATCAACTACAACAAGTTCCTATTAGGCGATACGGTGATCACGATGGTGAAATCCGGAAAAGTGAAAGAAGCCCTCATTGACGAGAAAGTGCGTCGTATCCTGCGGGTCATGTATAATACCAACATGATCGGGGCAAAACGCAAGCCCGGTGCCCTGAGCACCAAAGCCCACCAGGAAACCGCCCGGAAAGTGGCAGAAGAAGCCATCGTGCTTTTGAAAAACGACGGTAATCTGCTGCCTTTGCAGAAAGGAGGCTTAAAATCCATTGCCGTCATTGGGGCCAACGCTACCCGCAAGCAAGCCATGGGCGGTGGTTCGTCGCAGGTGCGTCCGCCGTATGAAGTGACACCGTTGCAAGGCATCCAACGCATGGTGGGAGCCGGTGTGAAAGTGACCTTCGCGCCCGGCTTTGAAGTGACCCGAGCCGAGAAAGCCAATCAAAAGTTAATTGACGAAGCCGTGCAAGCCGCTAAAAGCGCTGAACGGGTGATCTTCGTAGGCGGCTGGACGCACGGGTACACAGATGATTGGAACGGCGGCGGCTACGACGCAGAAGGCGCCGACAAACCAAGCCTGAAAATGCCCTTTGCGCAGGATGAACTTCTCACTGCGGTGCTGAAAGCGAATCCCAATACGGTAGTAGTGCTTATAGGCGGTGGTCCCATTGACATGAATCAGTGGATAAACCAAACCAAATCAGTGATACAGGCCTGGTATCCGGGCATGGAAGGCGGTACAGCCCTGGCCAAAGTGCTCTTCGGAGAGACCAATCCCTCGGGCAAACTACCGGTGTCATTCCCTAAAAGGTTAGAGGATTCTCCGGCGCACGCCCTAGGCCAGTACCCCGGCGACAAAGACACCGTTAACCTGGAGTGCAAGGAAGGGATCTTTGTAGGATACCGCTACTTTGACACCTACAAAGTAGAGCCGCTTTTCAACTTTGGGCACGGCTTGTCTTACACCACCTTCGGGTACAGCGATTTAAAGGTAAACCGCCAAGGCGATACCGTTCAGGTGCAATTGCAAGTGAAGAATACCGGTTCTGTGGCCGGGGCCGAGGTGGTGCAATTGTATGTGAAAGACGAACAGGCCTCGGTGAAGCGCCCGGAGAAAGAACTCAAGGCTTTCCAGAAGGTCTTCCTGAAACCAGGAGAAGCCAAAACCTTGACTCTTACTTTAGCCAAAGATGCTTTCCAGTTCTATGACGAAGGCAAGAAGCAGTGGGTGTTGGAGTCTGGTAAGTTCCAGATTCTGGCGGGTTCTTCGTCAAAAGACATTCGCGTTAGAGGTGAAGTAATTTTGTAGCCTATTCCACTCACCGGAAAGGGCAGCCGTCTACCTGACGGCTGCCCTTTCCGTTTTAGTTGCTTTTTTATGAAATCAGGGGTAAAACAGAAATGAAGGGCGTTCAGTTGTTGGTAAGCTGAGTGTAAGGTTTGGTTGATGAAGTTTGCTTACTCTTTTTCTCTCCCAACATGAAGTTACCTAACCTGCAGTGGGATGTTTTATTGGGGGATAGGGTAATTGTGGGCTAATTACGTTTTCCAGAAGAAGCAACAGGAAAGGTGATTTGGAAGCGTTTTCATAAAAAGAGGCCTAAAACAGCTACTTCTGTTTTAGGCCTCTTTTTATGAAAATGCATAAAATTGGTTCGTCAAGCAATAACTGTAAGCCTCTTCTTGATTTGGTTTTACTTCGTGAGTTCCTGATACCGCTGTAGGGCTTCAATGTAGTAATAATCGCCGTAGGTGAGGGGTACGTCAATTTCTGTGCCCTGGGGATTATGGCCCACTCCGTGTTTCAGCAGGAAACCTCCATTCGTTCCTGGTGCTGCGCGGTACGTATCTGTGGAAAGCGTTTGGAGCATGGTCTGGGCAGCTTTGAAGTATTTCTTGGAAACATCGGCAGGTACATATTGACTTAGTTCCAGCAGGGCTGCTGCGTTGATCGCCCCTGCGGAGGCATCTCTTAAAGCACTGGGGATATTTGGAGCATTGAAATCCCAGTAAGGTATTTTGTCTTCGGGTAGGTTAGGGTGATTCAAAATGAAATCCGCGATGCGGGTGGCTTGGTTTAAATACCGGGGATCTTTGGTTTCCCGGTACGTAGCGGTATAGCCGTAAAGTCCCCAGGCCTGTCCTCGGGCCCAGGCAGATTCATCGGCATATCCTTGGGCGGTTTTCTTTTGCTGTACTGCCCCTGTGTTGGGGTCATAATTTATTACGTGGTAAGAACTATGATCTGGCCGGAAATGATGTTGTAGAGTGGTGTTGGCGTGCGTCACAGCCAGCTTGTGGAAGGAAGAATCACCGGAGACCCGCGTAGCCCAGAATAAAAGCTCCAGGTTCATCATGTTGTCAATGATAACCAGGAAATCTTTCTGGTCAGAATCCCAGGACTTAATGGCCCCAACGGTAGGGTTGAAGCGGGTAGAAAGAGATTTAGCGCTGTTCAATAGAATGTCACGATACTCTGGTTTAGGTGCCAACTGGTTGGCCTTCCCGAAGCTACAGTACATCATGAATCCCAGATCATGCGTGGAGGTGTTGTATTGCTCTTTTTTCAAATCCTCCATGATACGGGTGGCTTCGGCGTATAGGGCTTTGTCGCCGGTAGCCTGATAAAGGTTGAGCAGCGTACCCGGATAGAAACCGCTACACCACCAATCTGAGCCGCTGGTATCTAATTTACCAGTAGTTGGGTGATACGTCTTCGGAAACTTACCTTCTGGAAGGGTAGAAGCCAGTAGTTTGTATTGGCTAGCCGCTTCCTGGTACACCTTGGAGATAGTTTCGCCAGAAAGCTTTTCTTCTTGGTTAATGGAGGAAGAGGTGGTACTTGGAGAACTGCAGCCAAATTGCAGGAGTACACAAGAGAAGAGTAAAGACTTCCAGGAGAATGGTTTTGATCGCATAGATTATCGGTATAAACTGGGGTATATAAACAGGAGTTACATAAATCATGTGAGGAAGCAAGCCTATGGTAAAAGATGTTTCCTGTAGAAGAATTTAACACAGAGACTGGCTCTTCCTACTTAAGATTACAGAGTTCAAGAGCTTTGGGATATAATCATAAAAAGTCTTTGCTAATATATTTTACCTCAGACTTCAATCCTCTAAAGTAAACAACTGGTTGGGATAACTACGCACTTAAAATTTTCGAAATTTTCAATTGAAATCAAGAGTATGTAGCTAGAAGCTGGTGATTTGTGATTTCAAATTGAAACTTCATTAACGATTTAAAACTTGTTTTATGAAATTTTAAACTTGTTTTATAAAAATACTTCAAATTTTAAATTTAGCTATACCAGCTTTTCTCTTGAAGCTTTGTCAATGAGGCTTCCTTTAACAGGAAGCTATTTCAAGGCAAGTGATTGAATTATGTTAATGTAAATTATGGTAAAACCTTCAAAGAAGGTAAAGTTTTAACATTTGAGGTCCCTTACTGAAACATATGAGGTCTTCCACATTATTTATTAAGGCCTATATTTATTGGATGAAATTTATCGGCTGCCTTTAAATTGTCTAAAGTCATAGAAGCTTTCTGCCTATTAGAAGATAGGAACTATCTAGGTGTAAGAATCGGTTTAAAGTTGGTGCATCTTTGGATTGAATAAATCCACTTCTTACTACATAAAGGGTGGTTTTGATATGGTTTATGCTATCAAACCGCTTTCCCTTGAGAATCTAAGTTGGAGAAAGCCAGATTTTTTAAACCAAACTAGATCTAAGGTAAGGGGTATGGTGAAGCTTGAAGGTGGTCTGGAATGTGCTTTGTGACTAATTGCCTGATATAAAAGAGGGGGTAGGCTCTTAAAAAAAGGGTATTGTTTTGATTTATGGCCCTTATTTTAAGCTTTCCATCTAGTAAAAGAAGCAATACTTAAAGGAAGGCCTGCTACAAACAGGTCCAAAGAGAAGGAAAAGCGTTAAAAGAATACCAGTTTGGAAAACCAACAACTTGGTACTTTTGACTCAAAAGGAAGCAATATCTATAGATAACTTTCGGTTATTTGGTTTCGAGGTAGCTTATTAGCGAAAATTTCATTTTGTGTAAATCTGAATATTTGTCAAGATGATTGTGAATTCTGCAAAATCATCTATATTAGTGACCTTAATACTTTTATTTCTTTAAGGAGCCGTCTTTTTGTAAAATATGCCAACGATGGCATGGAATGAGAGGAGTTTAGCTTGTTTGAATCAAACAAATGATAAAAAAGTATTATGCCACGGCTTAAATTCTTCTTAGTTTTGTATAGCTGCTAAAACCATTGAAAATTTTGTTGGAAGAGGCGGGAGTTTTGATGAAACTCTTTCATTAGGAGCTTACTATGAGACATGTTCTTACCCATCCCCCTAGGATAAGCGTCTCTTATGTTAGTTCTACCATTGCAAACACTTGTTAAAATGAACCACTAGCTAGTAAGTACTAGCGTGTTTTTTTGTTTACACCAATACTATGTTTACTACCTAATTCAAATTACCCTATGATTAAAAACTTATACTCAGACAAAGATTACCAAAAAAGTAATTATGTCTTGAAATCAAAGAGGGCCTGGATGATGATAGCTATGGTGATAGCTATTCTCACCCAGGCTTTTGATGGTTTGGCACAAACCGCCAAGCGGACAATTACTGGTAGAGTAACAGCGGCATCTGATAACTCGGGTATGCCAGGTGTGAGCGTAGTAGTTAAAGGTACTACAAACGGCTCTTCTACTGATGCAAACGGGAACTTCTCTTTAGAGGCTGGTAACACAGATGTGTTAGTAGTGACCTTTATTGGTTATGTGTCTCAGGAAGTACCAGTGGGAAGCAACACTACTATTAATGTAAGCCTGAGAGAAGATGCTCAGACTCTGAATGAGGTAGTTGTTACGGGTTATGGTGAGCTAAGAAAAAATGACCTTACCGGTGCTCAAACTACCATCAATGCCGCTGCCATTGAGAAAACAGTGAACACTACTATTGAGCAAGCAATTCAAGGCCGTGCTCCTGGGGTGTATGTTACCCAGAACACGGGTGCTCCTGGTGGGGGTATCTCTGTAAACATTAGAGGGGTAAACTCTATCAGCGGAACAAATGAGCCTTTGTACGTGATTGACGGGGTTCAAATATCAGGGGAAATCACTCCAAGAGGATCTAACCCTCTTTCTGCTTTGAACCCTTCTGATATTGAAAGCATGGAGATTCTCCAAGGTCCTTCTGCTACTGCTATCTATGGATCTAGAGCAACCAACGGGGTTGTTTTAATCACCACAAAACGTGGTAAGTCAGGTGATGTGAAGGTGAACTATTCTTATTTGTTCAGCCAGCAGACAGCTCCTTCTCAGTTGGAGGTGATGAATTTGCGTCAGTATGCGCAGATGGAAAATGAGTACAAAGCCATTGCAGGTGGTACCGTTCGGGAAGAATTCCTGGATCCTACTTTATTAGGTGGAGGTACTAACTGGCAAAGTGAATTGTTCAATAGTGCCGCCATGCAAAAGCATCAGGTAAGCTTAAGCGGTGGTAGTGAAAAAACAACGTTCTACTTGTCTGGTGAATATTTAGACCAGGAGGGTGTAGCATTGGGCTCAGGATTTGACCGCGCCTCAGTTCGGTTAAACATTGACAACAAAACCCGTAAATGGTTAGATCTGGGCGCTAATTTCAACTTTTCTCAAACAAACGAGAAACTGAACACTACCCAGAACGACATCATCACCAGAGCTATTCAATTGCCTCCCCATATTCCGGTTAGAAACCTGAATGGTACTTATGGTGGGGGTACTGTTACTACGCAGAACACCTCTGAGCAATTTACACCACCAAACCCAATCGGGTTGGCTAACCTGACCACCAATGAGTTAACCAGAAGACAGTTTTTAGGCGGTCTTAACATGGCTTTCCATATTCTGCCAGGTTTAGATTTCCGGACTTCCTTCAACACGAATGTTAACTACTCCAACTCTCTTTACTTTTTACCAACCTACCAGTTTGGTTATCAGAAGAATGAGACGGCCCGTTTGAACAACCGGGACAATGTCAACACTTATTGGAATTGGAACCAAATGTTGCAGTATGTGAAGCAGTTTGGAAACCATAACATCAACATCATGGCTACCCATGAGTCGCAGGAGTCTACCTGGAGACAGGTCTTTGCCCAAAGAGATGGTTTCACCACAAACGAAATCCTTGACTTGAACGCTGGTGACAGACTTAGAAGTGACACCGAAGGTGGTCACGGTGACTGGGCCATGGAATCTTATTTAGGTCGTATCAACTATAATTTCCACGACCGTTACATTGTTCAGGCTGCTTTCCGTGCCGATGGTTCGGTAAACTTTGGTCCTGAAAACAAATGGGGATACTTCCCATCTGTATCTTTTGCCTGGAGAGTTACTGAAGAGCCATTCTTCAATGTGCCTTTCGTTAATGACTTAAGATTGCGCTTTGAAACGGGTTTAACCGGTAACCAAGGAGGCAGCGGTGCCATTTACGGTACATTGACTTCAGGTCCTTCTGCCTGGGGAACCAGCTTCAGACCAAACAAATATCCAAATCCAAACTTCCAGTGGGAGGAAACCAAAACAGACAACTTCGGGATCACCTTAGGTTTGTTTGAAAACAAGGTTCAGATTGAGGCAGATTATTATATCAAGAATACTGATAACCTGATCTTACCAAGCTCATTGCCATGGTATATGGGTACAAACGGTAATGGTTCTATCTCAGCTCCTACTGTAAATGCCGGTTCTCTTCAAAACAAGGGATGGAGCTTTGCTCTAAATACCATTAACGTAGACAATGGTCAGTTTAAGTGGGAGTCTAACTTTAACATCTCTCATTTCAAAACCAAAATCAAAGACCTGAACAACCCAACCGGAATCATGGACCGGATCAACTGGTGGATGAACAACTGGACCCAGCGTTCTGTTATTGGAGAGTCTCCTTGGATGTTCTATGGTTATGTTGAAGAAGGCATCTTCGGAAGTTTAGAAGAAATTGAAGCCAGTGCTTTGCCAGCTGATAACAACGGAGTGGAATATCCAATAGCTGAGAACAGCATTTGGGTAGGCGATGTGAAATACAAAGACATCAACGGTGATGGCATCATTACTGGTGAAGACCAAACCTTTATTGGTAACCCTTGGCCAAAGTTGTTTGCTGGTTTAACTAACTCTTTCTCCTACAAAGGCTTTGATTTGAGTGTGTTGATTACAAGCTCAATAGGTAATGATGTGTACAACTACCTGCGTAGTGAGAACTCAAACCCTAACAACATCAACTTAGGCCGGAACCTGTTCATCGGGGCGTTTGATTATGCTAGAGTAGCAATGGACGCCAATGGCAGACCTTATTTGGAGAACCCAGGTACTACCGTAGCAAGAATGTCAGGAGGCAACAAAAACAACAACTTCTCCCGCCACACAGACAAGTATGTAGAAGACGGTTCATTTGTTAGACTTAAGAACGTGACCTTAAACTACAATTTGCCATCTACCTTGTTGGCCAAACAAAAATTCATCAAAGGAGCCAGAGTAGGGATGAGTGCACAAAACCTTTGGACCATTACTGGTTATTCAGGATATGACCCTGAGGTTGGTTCATATGTAGGGCCAAATGCAGGGGCTGATAACGCAGCCATTGGCGTGGATTACGGACGTTACCCATTGACACCGGTTTATTCTTTCAACATCGGTATTGATTTCTAATTTAAAACAGCGAGTAAAATGAAAAATAAATATTTCCTTATAGGGGCATTGACGGCACTGACCGTGTTTTCAGGTTGCTCTGAAGAATTCCTTGACAGACCACCCCAAGACACTTTGGTTGATGCAAATTTCTACCAGACTGATCAGCAGGTGTTGGCCGCTACCGCCCCTCTGTACAGTGTAGTATGGAAAGATTATATAGACCAGGCGAACTTCAAATTGGGTGACATCCGGGGAGGTACTGTTTTCCGGGCTTGGGGTGATAGAGACCATACCTTGTTCAATACAACATCGGTTTCTCCTGATAATGGTGCCGCTTACCGTGCTTTTTATGTAGTGGTGGGGCAGGCTAACATGGCCATCTCCAATATAAATACATATGCCGGAGCCGGAGTATCTCCTGAAATCAAAAACCATGCTTTAGCAGAGGCTAGGTTCATGCGCGCTACCGCTTACACCCACCTGGTGTCTAACTACGGCGAAGTACCTATCATTGAGGATAACATAGCGGTTCTGCAGAATGCTACTTTGGTTAGAAATACCAAAGAAAGCGTTTGGGAATTCATTACAAGAGATTTTCAGTTTGCTGCTCAAAATTTGAGCTCTACTGCCCTTGAGCCAGGAAGAATTACCAAATGGTCGGCAGAAGGAATGTTGGCCAGAACTTTCTTAACCCGTGCTGGAGTAGAGTCTACTGGTGGTGTAAGAAAGCAGGAGCACCTTGATAAGGCTAAAGAACACGCGCAAAGAGTTATTACCATGAGTGGTAGATCTCTTCTGCCAAACTATGCCGATTTGTTTACTTACCCTTATGACAATAACAACGAGTCGTTGTTTGAATTGCAATGGGTATTTACTACAGACTATGCCTCCGCCAATACCATGGTTTCCCAGATCACCTACAGCAATGACATTGCCAATGGTGATGGTTGGGGCGGTGACTTAGGAGCTTCATGGTGGATGTTAAGCCTCTATGACGGCCTGATGCAGGACAATGGCGCAAAACCTGGTTTTACCCTGGACCAGCGCTTGAAATCAACCTTCATGTTGCCAGGTGCGGTATATCCTGAGATTACCCAAACGGTGAGAGACGCAGCTGGAAAAGAGTCTGAACAGGATTTGGTTTTCCCTGCACCTGCCACCACTGCAGACCAGAACTTTGCAAGCATTAAGAAATACGTGGTTGGGAAAGCCAAAGACGTAGGAGGCCAGGCCTCCCAGCAGCGCTACCCGAATAACACATATATGTTGCGTTTAGCTGAGATGTACCTGATCTATGCAGAAGCAGCTCTTGGTAACAATGCCTCAACCACAGATGGAACTGCCTTGGAATATTTTAACAAGGTTCATATGCGCGCCGGTTTACCCGCTTGGGAAGGTGCCCTTACCTGGGATGATATCTTCGAGGAGCGCGTGAAGGAATTTGCCATGGAAAGCATTGTTTGGTATGATTTAGTAAGATTACATTACTATAATCCCACCAAGGCTTACGAGATCATCAACAGCCAGGATCGTGGTCTGTTTGTAGTGAAACCAGACAAAATGCCTAACCCAACTGGTTGGACGTTTGCTAAAACATCCTGGTTTGCTGAAAGAGTGGCGGTTGCCAATTCTGGAAACTTCCTGATTCCATTACCGGCATCTGAGGTAAGTCAGGCCCCAAGCCTGAAAGATCCTGCAGTTCCATATACCTTTAAAGACTAGTGCATTTAGGAAAGAATAGAAAAGAACATTATATGAGAACATCATTTAAATCTTTGTTATTCCTGTTTGTTGCTTTGGTAATGACGGGAATGTTTTCAGCCTGTTCGGAAGGTGAAGATCTTCCGAACGGCGGAAAACCTATGGTAAATTATATCAGAGTCACCAGACCAGCCGCTTCTGATTCACTTATCACGAAAGCGGGTCAAGGTGCCATGATCGCTATTGTTGGGGAGAACTTAGGCAATGCCCGGGAACTTTGGATCAATGATCAGCAGGCCTCCTTATCTCCAACCTTGATCACCAATAATTCAATTATTACCCGTGTTCCTTCTAACATCCCCACCGAAATCACTAATAAGATGAAAATCATCTTTGCCAATGGTGAGGAACTGGTGCATGATTTTACAGTGGACATCAGTGAGCCTAGGATTGACCGGATGTTGAGCGAGTATGTTAACTCGGGTGACGTAGCTACTATTGTGGGTGACTTTTTCTATGAACCTCTAAAAGTGACTTTCACAGGTGGGGCAGAAGGAGAGATTGTTTCCATTAAGGATAACAAAACCCTGGAAGTAAGAGTGCCAGAAGGGGCCCAGCCAGGACCAATCACGGTTACTTCTAATTTTGGAGCAACCGAATCAGATTTCTGGTTCCGTGATAATCGCAACATCATCGCGGCCTTTGAAGACACAAACTTTGATGGTTGGTGGCATGGTAAAGACTTTGTTGTTTCCTCTGATCCAGAAATCCCTGCCATCAGTGGTAAGTTCTTACGCTCAAATAAAGATTTAGGAGCTTGGGCTTGGTATGAAATGTGGGTAGGGAATGGTGGTACAATCAAAACAGGAACCAGCAATATTCCTGCTGATGCGTTTGCAAACCCTGGTAAATACAGCTTAAAATTTGAGCTTAATACATTGCAGTCGCTACAAGGGGCTGAGCTTCATATGTATATGGGGGCAAATATGGCTAGTGAAAGAGAAAAAATCAACTACAATTGGAAGCCAAACATTGACACGAAAGGGGAGTGGCAAACTGTTATTATTCCATGGGAAGACTTCCTTAAGGGTAATACTACTTTGAAGTATAATCCAGCAGGTTACGAGGTGTCTTTCCACTTTAGTGGCGCTTCTCCAGTTAAAGCAATGTTTGGTTTAGATAATATCAGGGTAGTACCAAACTAATTCACTTATTTGTTAGAAAGCACGACATATGAAAAACTTTTATAAGATAAAGTTAGTACTGCTTGCGTTTTTGGTGGTCTCTATGGGATTTTTTACTTCCTGCGGGGATGATGATGAAAGCTCACCTAATGGAGGCCAGGTTGAACTGTTAAGTTTTGGGCCAACGGGTGCTAAGCACGGAGAAGAGATCCGTTTCATTGGTCACAACTTGAACAAAGTTGAATCAATTGAGTTGCCAGGTGTCACTGTTAATAAAACACAGTTCGTTGAACACACTTCTGATCTGATTAGATTGATTGTGCCAGAAGAGGCCATGGAAGGTAAGGTCACCCTCAAAGTGAGTGATGGTTCAGACGTAGTTTCAAAATCAGAGCTTAGTTTTGAAGTTCCTATTACAGTTACCTCAGTTACAGGTGAGGCAAAACCTGGAACGAACATTTCTATAAAAGGTACAAAGTTGACTTGGGTAGAAGGAGTGGTTTTTGAGCAAGACACTGTAAAAACCTTTGTGAGCCAATCAGCTAACGAAGTTGTTTTGCAAGTACCAATGACTGCCAAAACTGGTAAACTTCTGATTATAGGTGGTGGTACAGAGCCATCTTTTATTGAAACCGAAGAGGAATTAGTAGTAACCTTACCAGTAGTAACCGCCCTGGCTCCAGCATCCCTTAACAATGGAGCTAATCTAACTATCACAGGAACTAACCTTGACTTAGTAAAAGAGGTAAGATTCACTGGAGTAGGTGCCGCAGCAGTTACTAACTTTGTAAGCCAATCGGCTACGGAGTTGGTAGTGAAAGTACCTGCCAACGCAACAAAAGGGAAGCTTACTATTATTCCGCATTCAGGTGTTGAGGTGGCCACCACACAGGAAATCACTTTAACCTTGCCAGCTGTAACGGCGCTTAGCCCTGCTTCCATCTTACACGGTGAGAACCTTACCATTACGGGTACCAACCTGGATCTTGTAAAAGAGATTGAGTTTGTAGGAGTAGGAGCAGCTAAAGTAACTACGTTCGTGAGCAAAACTGCTACTCAGATTGTGGTGAAAGTTCCAGACAACGCTTCCAAGGGAGCTCTCAAGTTAACAGCACTTTCGGGAGCGGTAGTAACCACCTCCCAAGAGTTGATGATCACGTTGCCTACTGTTTCTTCACTTTCTCCAAGCCCGGTTGACCCAGGACAGAACCTGACCATCAATGGAACAAATCTTGACTTGGTAAAAAGTATTGAATTTCAAGGCGGTACAGTGGTGACAACTTTCGTGAGCAAGACACCTACCCGCATTGTAGTACAAGTACCAATGAATGCGAAGAAAGGTGCTCTGAAAATCACCACTACCAAAAACTACGTAGTAGAGACTGGTGCCCAGATAAGCATTGTTCTCCCTGCTATTTCAAGTGTAACACCAGAGCCGGTAGTGGCTGGAAACTTCCTCACTATTTCTGGTACAGAGCTTAATCTGGTGAAATCGGTTGTGTTTACCGGAGGAGCAACTGTTTCTTCTTTTGTGGCTCATAATGATAACCAGATTGTGTTGGTAGTACCAGCAGCTGCAAAAACAGGGGTGCTGAAGCTTATCACTACTTCTAACTTTGAGGTAACTACTGATAAACAAGCTCAAATTGGCAGCGCCGTACCAAACATTGCCCATTTCATTTATGATGAGGGTCTTAACAAAGCTGCTTGGGATTTATGGGGCGGATGGGGCAAAGCCTCGCAAGATACCGCGAATACTGAAAATCCAAGCAGAGGCTCAAAAGCAATCAAAGTAAGCTTTAATGACCCTTATGGTGCTTTCCAATTGCATCCTAAGAATGCCAACGCTTTTGCCGGATATACACACGTAGTGCTTTATGTTCGTGGAACTGGAACCGCTGACACCCAGATGGCCCTTCAAGTAAAGACTACCGGAGGAACCACCTCTGGTGAGGGTAAGTTTACTGTGAAAGGTGGTACCTATTCCAAGATAGAAGTGCCTATTAGCGCTTTCGGGAATATTTCTGAAGGGGTAAATGAATTCTACATCAAGAACTATGGTACAGACCCTAATACGGTCTACATTGATGACATAGGATTGCGTTAATCTTCGGTCTTAGTAATTAAACAAAAAAGGAAGGGCAAGCCGCTCTTCCTTTTTTGTTGTAAACACAATAACCAACACAAAGTGAATAGCTATTTCTGTGTAGTAATTGGACCTCTTTGTCTTTCCTCCTTTTTTGGCAAGTGTCGATTCTATGCCAGGTGTAATCTGCCAAAGCAAACCTGACCTAAGCTTTTCCTTCTTCCTTAGAAAAAACCAGGAATGTTCTTAAGTCTTTTGAAAAAAACAAAACCAGTGCCTGTTTTAGAGTTGTTTTCACTAAAACAGCTCTAAAACAGGCACCGGAAAATTACCTGATCCTTCTGGTCAGAATATAAAGGTAGGCTGAATTTGTGATCCTTTTGACCAAATCCTGTTTTGGACCTGTTTTTCACGAAATAGCCTCAAAGCACAAGTAAATCAGAGGCTCATACGGGTAATCTCCTTGGGATAGCACACGTAATATTTTTCCACTTTCTTGCTCAGGGCCTGGATGTTAGGCAAATCGGAGGCTTCGGCCACGTCAACCACCAAGCTTTGTTTGGTGAGTACGTTGATGTTCTCGCCCCCTGACTCATAGGCGTTGTTGCTGATTTTGCCTTCTACCACCATGTAATGCGCTTCTTCTTGGGAGATGTCAAAATGCTCTTGTGCTAGTTCGCGTACGCCAGCCAGGAAATCCAGGTCAAAAGGAGTAGGGGAGAGCAGGATTTTAAAAAGCCTCCGCTCCAACAGGCACGAAGAAAGATAGCTGAGGATACTATCGGGGTGTTCGGCCCAGGCTTTGATGCCGCCCCAAACATCATAATCGTCCAAGGAAACAAAGCGCCGTAGAATGCTGGGGTCACGTTCAAAGTCCAGGATGGAAAGGCTCTCCCGCAGAAAGTACTTCAGGTTGGTACTGGCCGGAACGTCAACGCCGCGTTGGGTAAGTTCGCGGGCCCGTTGCATGATCTTCATGACCATCTGCTCGGCGCTGGTCACGGTTTTGTGCATGTACACCTGCCAGTACATGAGGCGGCGGCTCACTAAAAAGCTTTCAATAGAATAGATGCCTTTTTCCTCCACCACCAGGTGGTCATCGTGCACGTTCAGCATCTTAAGCAAACGGTCAGCCCCGATCTTGCCCTCCGACACGCCCGTGTAGAAACTATCGCGGTTGAGGTAGTCTAGGCGGTCAACGTCCAGCTGGCTGGAAACCAGTTGGTGGAAGAAGTGGCGGTGGTAGTTGTCGGTGAAGATGTCAATGGCTAACTGCAGACGGCCGCCGAATTCTTGATTCAACAACTCCATGATATGCAGCGAAATCTGCTCGTGGGGTACCTGGTCAAAGATAGCAGTTTCCAGCGCATGCGAGAAAGGCCCGTGGCCAACGTCGTGCAAAAGGATGGCCGCCATGGAGGCTTCGCACTCTTTGTCGGTAATGATGTTATCTTTGCCGCTCAGGCTCTGCAGCGCAATGTTCATGAGGTGCATGGCACCCAAGGCATGGTGAAAACGGGTGTGTAAGGCCCCCGGGTACACGAATTCGGTGAGGCCCAGCTGCTTTATCCGGCGCAGGCGCTGGAAGTACGGGTGTTGGATGATGTCAAACAGCAGCTCAGAAGGAACCGTGATGAAGCCGTAAACCGGGTCGTTAAAGATTTTTTTCTTATTCAAGATAACTAAGTTCTTCGAGTGTCCGTTGTCGGTTAATGTAGAGTTCTGCGTATATCTACGGAAGGAGAAGCGAAAGGGCAACATTTCCCGAAGACACGCAGAAAACTCACTCCTATACACACGCTATGAAAAACAATAACTAGCCATGCAAAGATATACTATTTTGTGGGCGGACGACGAGATTGACCTTCTCAAGCCCCATATTCTCTTCTTACAGGAGAGAGGTTACGACATCACCCCGGTCAACAGCGGGGCCGATGCCGTAGAGAAGGTGCAGGAACAAACCTATGACCTTGTATTTTTAGATGAGAACATGCCCGGCCTGAGTGGCCTGGAAGCGCTGGCCGAGATAAAAGCGACTCGTCCAACGCTGCCCGTGGTCATGATCACCAAGAGCGAGGAAGAACATATCATGGAAGAGGCCATCGGCTCCAAGATCGCCGATTACCTCATCAAACCTATAAACCCAAACCAAATCCTGCTTTCCGCCAAGCGGATCCTGGACAACCGCCGTCTGGTGGAGGAAAGAACCAATAGCTCGTACCAACGCGATTTCCGCACCCTGGGCATGGCCTTCGGCGAAAGGCTGAGTTATCAGGAGTGGGCCGATGTCTACAAAAAATTAGTGTACTGGGAACTGGAAATCGCTGATACTGAAGGCAAAAGCATGGCCGATGTCATCAACATGCAGAAAGACGAGGCCAATACCAACTTCGCGAAGTTCATCATGGACAACTACGAGGAGTGGGTGAACGACGAGACCGATGAGATTCCCTTGATGTCGCATCGCCTGTTCAAGGAGCGCGTGTTCCCCATGATGAAGGAAAGCGACACCCCGGTGTACTTCGTCTTGATTGACAACTTGCGCTATGACCAGTGGAAGGTCCTGGAACCCATCATCACCGACTATTTCAACGTGGAACACGAGGAGATGTATTACTCCATCCTGCCCACCACCACGGCTTATGCCCGTAACGCCATTTTCTCAGGCATGCTGCCCGCCGATATCGCGAAGAAATACCCCAACCTGTGGGTGTCTGATGACGAAGAAGAAGGAAAGAACCTGCACGAAGAAGATTTCCTGGAGATTCAGTTCCAGCAAAACAAGATCAACGAGAAATTCAGCTACCATAAGATCACGAACAACACCGCCGGCAAAGAACTGCTGTCTAAGTTCAGCAACCTGGATAACAACAAACTGAACGTGATTGTCTACAACTTCGTGGACATGCTCTCCCACGCCCGTACTGACATGCAGATGATCCGGGAACTGGCCGCCGATGAAGCCGCCTACCGTTCACTCACGCGTTCCTGGTTTTTGCATTCGCCCCTGTTTGACACCCTCAAAGCCATCGCCGATAAGAAAGGCCGTCTCATCATCACCACCGACCACGGTACCGTGCGCGTGAAAAAGCCTTTCAAGATTGTAGGTGACCGTAACACCAACACCAACCTGCGCTACAAGCACGGCAAGAACTTAGGTTTCACCGAGAAAGACGTACTGGTGTGCCGCAAACCCGAGCGTTTCCATTTACCTAAGAGCAACGTGTCTACGGCCTATGTCTTCGCCATGAACGACGACTTCTTTGCGTACCCCAATAATTATAACTACTACGTGAACCACTACAAAGACACGTTCCAGCACGGAGGCGTCTCTTTAGAGGAAACCATTATTCCATTTATAACCCTTTCACCCAGAAATGTCTGAGCCTGAAGCGCGCCAGCACACTATTGAAATATTCTCAAAAGCGGATTTACCTAGGGCCGCCGCCGAATTGTTGTCATTTATCAAGCAAAAAAAGATAATTTTGTTTGAGGGTGACATGGCGGCCGGTAAAACCACCTTTATCAAGGCGATATGTGCCCAAAAAGGGGTGCAGGAACCGGTTAGTAGTCCCACCTTTTCCCTCGTGAACGAGTACGAGGCAGCAAATGGGGAACTCATTTACCATTTTGATTTTTATAGGGTCGAAAATCAGGCCGAGGCACTGGACATTGGGGCGCTGGAGTATTTCAGTTCCGGTCACCTTTGCCTTATTGAATGGCCGTCAAAAGTAACCGACCTGCTGCCTGAGGAGGGAGTGGAGGTAAGAATTGAAACCGGAGAAGCCGAAGAGGCGCGTATCATTAGCATGAGAGTATATGATGGAGGAATTGACGGAGAAGAGCGGGTTTGAGGCCCTGACCAAGGCAACGGCGCGTAGCCTGATGCCCAAAGAGTCAATGTTGGCGATTGAAACCCGTAAACGGAATCTGTTTATTGGCATCCCCAAGGAATCTTCTTTACAGGAAAACCGGATCGGGCTTACCCCCGAGGCCGTGAAGCAATTGACAGATAATGGGCACGAAGTCTGGATTGAATCCGGGGCGGGTGCTCCCTCCAAATACTCTGACCACGAGTTCTCTGAGGCGGGCGGCGTCATTGTCTACTCCACCAAAGAAGTTTACGAAGCCGATATCCTTCTTAAGATTGCTCCGCCTACCTTGGCAGAGATGGATTACTTCAAACCCGGGCAAACGCTGATTTCGGCGCTGCAGATAGGTTCTCTAACCTCAGAATACATTGGGGCGCTTTGCCGCAAAAAGATCAACGCAATTTCGTTTGAGCTGCTCAAGGATAAATCCGATACCAAACCTGTGGTGCGGGCCATGAGCGAGATTGCCGGCAGTACTGTCATGCTGATTGCCGCCGAGTACTTGAGCAGTAGCAACGAAGGCAAAGGCGTTATTCTTGGCGGAATCACTGGCGTACCGCCATCCAAAGTAGTCATCATTGGAGCTGGAACCGTGGCCGAGTACGCCACCCGCGCCGCTCTGGGATTGGGAGCCGAGGTAAAAGTTTTCGATGATCATCTGTATAAACTGCGCCGCCTCAAACAGAACGTAGGAACCCAACTCTTCACCTCCACGCTGGACCACACTATTCTCCACAAAGAAATCCAGGATGCCGACGTAGTCATAGGGGCCGCCATCGCCGAGGACGGACAGGTGCCCTGCATGATTTCAGAAGATGTGGTGGCCAAGATGAACCCCGGCTCCGTTATCATTGACGTAAGCATTGACGAGGGCGGCTGCTTTGAAACCTCTGAGATGACCACCCATAAGCGACCTGTTTACCGCAAGTATGACGTCATTCATTACTGCGTGCCCAACATTCCGTCGCGTGTTCCCCGCACCGCCACCAAAGCCTTGAGCAACATCTTTACGCCCATGTTTCTGGAGATCTCCAAATACGGTGGCGTCAACGAGGCCCTCTTCACCCACGAACATTACCGCAGCGGGGTCTACATCTACAAAGGAAGCCTCACCAACGCCTCCATCGCGAAGAGATTCAACATGCGCTACAAAGAACTAAGTCTGATGATTGCTGTGAGGAACTAAGATATGAACTAGCCGCTACTAAGATTATAATTTCGTAGAAATCGTTTCGGGCATCCTTTTGTCAAAAGATGCCCGAAACGATTTTTTTGTTTCAGCTCACAAAGGAACCCACCATTTTGGTGTAGGGAAAACCCTTGTGGTTGCCCTTTATGAGCCTTTGTTATTATTGACCCAAGACCGACCAAAAGAGATTGCTCCTACAAGGACTTTTTTAGAAGCTGTTTTAGAGAAAAGAGCCTTAAAACCCTATCTGGTTTATTTTAGCAACGTCAAGGTGAGCAAAGCTTTCCAAGCTTCCTGAACCCGGCCTTCTTCCAGCAAGCTTTTGGCTAGCAGGTGAATTTGGCGTTCCAACTCGGTGGGATTGTGCTGATGCTTTTGGACCACGTATCGGTACAAGGGTTCGTTGGCAAATTCCTGCACTTCGGCCTCGGTGGGCATTGCTTGGGTGTTTCCTAAGCGGGCCAGGTTGTTGCCGGTGAGCACGGGACTTTGCCGGATGTGAGCAGGAAGTTGATCTATGCCCATGCCTTTGTTCTGCAATGGCTTTGGCAACTCAAACAGGCAATCGCCTTGGGCTCGCAGGTACCAGTCACCACCTAGGCGCGCCACGGCATCCAGCCGGAACGGATCAATGGTTTTGCCATCCTTTCCGAAGACTTCTTCTTGCACATGCAACAAAACCGCTTCGCAGATAACCAGGTTAGCGGCCCCTCCTTTGTCCCCGATGGGTTTTACCTCCAGTACTTTGCATTCAAACGCCGCAGGTGCCTCCGCCACTCGGGGTGGTTTCACCAAGGTAGAGGCAACCGGTGTAAGGCCGGCTTTAATGAACTCATTCACGCCTTTGTCATATTCAGTGCTGGCCAATGACATCTGCTCCACCATGGCGTAATTCCCGATGTTGATGACTACTTCGCCCGTTTCCAGCACATTGTCTAAGGTGTGCTTGCCGGTATTGTCGCGTACCCGGCGGGCCGGGGAGAAGATTAGCACCGGCGGATTAGAGCCAAAACAGTTGAAAAAGCTGAAAGGGCTCAGGTTGACATTGCCCTCTTTGTCTATGGTGCTGGCAAAAGCAATAGGGCGCGGTGCAATGGTGGCCAGCATGAGGCTATGGAACTCGCCGGTAGGTATTTCTTTGGGGTTAAAAGTTCTCAAACGGAAGGTCTAAAGTTTTGGAGACTGGCGGAGATAGTAATTGGGAGGAGAAAATGCCCGTATTGGAAAATGTAGGAAGTTGAGGCTGGTTTACATCTGCATGATCTTCGTCTCCTGTTCTTCAAATTTCCACATCCTGATATTTTTACCTTTAAATAGAAGGCAGAATCTCCGTGCGGACCTCTCCGAAACCTACCCTGATGCCGTTTTTCTCGGCGTAGCCGCGCATGGTGACAATGTCACCGTCTTGGAGGAACTTGCGTTCGGTGTTGTTGGGAAACTGTAGAGGGTTGGTGCCGCGCCAGGTCAGTTCCAGCATGGAGCCGTAGGAATCTGGGGTTGGTCCGCTGATGGTGCCTGAGGCATACAGGTCGCCTACCTCAATATTGCAGCCGTTGATGGTATGGTGCGCCAGTTGCTGGTTCATGTTCCAGTACATGTGCCGGAAATTGGAACGGCAAATCACCACTTCTTCGGGTAACCCCGGTCCTTGTAAACTTACCTCCAGGTTGATGTTGAGGTTTTTGTTTCCGCTGAACTCAAGGTAAGGCAATACTCTGGGTTCCTGTACCGGCCCTGGCACTCTGAAAGGTTCCAGGGCATCCAAAGTCACAACCCAGGGCGAAATAGAAGAGGCGAAGTTCTTGGCTAAAAATGGTCCCAAAGGGACGTACTCCCACGCCTGAATATCCCTGGCCGACCAGTCATTGAACAAGACCAACCCGAAGATGTATTCCTCGGCCTCCAGAGTGGTCAGCGAAGTTCCTAGTTCAGTGGGTTGACCGGTGATGAACGCTACTTCCAACTCAAAGTCCAGTTGCTTGGTAGGCCCGAAAACGGGAGCATCGGCATCGGCGGGTTTGGTCTGACCTTGAGGCCTCCGGATGGGCACACCCGAGGGAATAATGGAGGAGGCGCGGCCGTGGTAGCCTACCGGCAGGTGTTTCCAGTTAGGCAGGAGGGCATTGGCCGGGTCGCGGAACATGGAGCCCACGTTGGTGGCGTGTTCCATGCTGGAGTAAAAATCGGTGTAATTAGGTACCAGCACGGGCATGAGCATCTGCACATCCTTCTGTATCAACAGGCACTCGGCCATGAGTTCCCGGTTGTCCCTGATCTCGGGATTATCGGTGCGCAGCAGTTCTGAGATTCGGCAGCGTACCTGCCGCCAGATGGTTCTGCCCAGCGCCATAAACTCATTGAGGTACGGCTTATGGAACACGGTAGGGTCTTCCACATCCAGCATGTCAAAAAGGCCGTGCTGCGTGAGTACGTATACATCCAGCACATACTCGCCAATGGCTACGCCCACCCTGGGATCTCGGTCTTTCGCCTGGAATATACCGAAGGGCAGGTTCTGTATCTGGAAGTCACTGGTGGGGGGAATCTGAATCCAGGAGTGCAGCGAGGGGTCATTGGCGGTTAGCATGGCAGGTAGGGATCGGTGGTCAAACAAAGATAGAAAGGTCTGCGAGAAAAGGGAATGCCATTTTGCAAGAGAAAATCCTTTCGACAATCGCTTTCCAGCTAGGGCCCAGACCTCGTAAAGACCGGAGGACGTGCGAGCGTCTGTGCTAATCCCGTTTCAGGCCTGTTTTCTGGAAAGAAGCCCTAAAGCAGATCACGACTCACGACAAATTCGCAGACCCAATTTATCCCTTATCACGAGAACGTAAAACCTTGGCAGCTATGAAAAGAAAGGCTGTTTAGTTTTCGGCCCGTTTTTAGAAAACAGGCCAAAAACAAAGGCCGGTTGGCAATGAAAGGAAAACTCTCATTGCCAACCGGCCTGAAAAATCTAAAACAATGCTAAGCGACCTTATACATCCATAGGGGTGAGGTTCACCGCCTGAATGCCTCTGATTTCGGGCACGGCGCGCATGATGGCTTGCTCAATACCGCCTTTGAAGGTCATGGCAGACATGGGACAGGAGCCGCAGGCGCCCATCAGTTCCAGCACTACCACCCGTTCTTCCGTAATGTCCAGCACTTTGACATCGCCGCCGTCTGTTTTCAGGTACGGGCGGATAGAGTCTAGGGCTAGCTCCACTTGCTGGATTAAAATCTCTTTCAGTGCGTTGTCTGCCATGTTCTTAGGCTTTAATTTCTACTACTTTGGTTTTGTCCAAGCTGGCGTTCCGTACGGAAACCTGCCGGGCCACTTCTTGTGCCACTTGCTCAAAGGCCTGCGAAGCGGGCGTGCCTTCCTGCAGAATCTGCGGGGCTCCCTGGTCGCCGCTTTCTCTGATGCTTTGCACCAACGGTACCTCGCCAATGAACGGAACGCCGTAACGTTCTGCCAGGTCGCGGCCCCCGGCCTGTCCAAAGATATAATATTTATTCTCTGGTAACTCAGCCGGCGTGAAGTACGCCATGTTTTCTACCAATCCTAAGATCGGAACGTTGATTTGCGGCTGCCGGAACATCTGCAAACCTTTCACAGCATCGGCAATGGCTACTTTCTGCGGGGTGGTCACAATGATAGCGCCCGTAACCGGTACTGTCTGTACCAACGTCAGGTGGATGTCACTGGTTCCCGGGGGTAGGTCAATAAGCAAATAATCAAGCTCGCCCCAGTCTACCTCGGTAATAAATTGCTTCAGCGCCGAGCTGGCCATGGGGCCGCGCCACACCACCGCACTCTCGGCCGGGGCCAGGAACCCGATGGACATGAGCTTGATGCCGTACTTCTCAATGGGTTCGATGAGGTTGCGGCCATCGGGCATGCGGTATACCGCCGGGCGGGCATCTTCCACACCAAACATGGTAGGCACCGATGGGCCCGAGATATCAGCATCCACCAAACCTACTTTAGCTCCGGACTGCGCCAGCGCCACGGCCAGGTTTGCCGTGAGGGTAGATTTCCCTACACCGCCTTTCCCAGAAGCCACCGCAATGATGTTTTTCACACCTTTCAGCAGCGCCTGGTTGTCTTGGCGGGCCGAGGTCACGCGCGAGGTCATGTTCACCGTTACGTTCGCATCTTTGTCCACCATGGTATGGATGGCCCGGATACAGGCGTTCCGGATCAGGTCTTTGAGCGGACAGGCCGGGGTAGTCAGGATCACGGTAAAGGCCACGTCCAGACCGTTTATTTGCACGTCCTCAATCATGTTCAAGGTGACCAGATCCTTGCCCAGATCTGGCTCCTCTACATAGCTGAGGGCTTTTAATACGTCTTCTTGGGTAATTGCCATATGTTCTACAGCGCTAAAATTCGCTCTTACAAAGATACACACTATCTGTTTAACAAGCTACCAGAAGCCATTTTAAGGCTGGTTTCCAAAAAGTAAGGCCGGAATAGAATATCAGAAAGCCGGTGCAACTTTAAGATTGGTTTTAGGGTCCTCTACGTAGAGGTGATGTATGACAAACCTCCTCCTGTTTTGGGTTCTCAAAAATATTTAGACATGAAAAAGCTGTTTTTTTGTTGGTTAATGCTCCTGTCTCTCACCGCCTGCCAGGAGGATGAGGAGGCTCTGCTTGAATCTCCCGATTACCTGGTGTTTGGGCATTACTATGGCTTCTGCGGAGGCGAAAACTGCGTGGAGATCTTCAAGATTGAGAACGGCACCCTGTTTGAAGACACCAAAGACCAGTATCCCGGAGGCAAACCCTACGAAGGAAACTATGAGCCCAAAAGCGCCGCCTTATACGAAAAGGTAAAAGACTTGCCCCATCAGGTGCCCGCCAGGTTACTTTCTGAAGACAGAAGCATCATCGGGAGTCCCGATGCAGCGGATGGCGGAGGTATTTACCTGGAAATTGGCAGAAACGGAATGAAACGCTACTTCTTCATTGATAAAACCCGGCACAACGTACCAGATTACCTCTATCCGTTCCTTGACAAAGTGGAGGCGGCCATTGCCGAGTTAAAGTAAAATCCTGTCCTGGACCGGTAAATAATTAGAATCAACCTAACATAAACGCCTTGTGAAGCTTCAACCGTCCTTTTTCCTTTTAGTATTTTCCCTCCTGTTTTTCAGCTGCGAAGACAAAGAAACATGGCCTGAAAACTCTTTAATTGTCCAGAAGGGTGGCGAAACCTGGAATGGAGTCCCTTCCATCTATTTGTATCAAGACTCTCTGCACATTGTTTGTTATGAAGTAAGCCAACACCTGACTATGAAAGTCAAATTCACAGGCGAAGGCAAATTTACTGTGCCTGCCCTCAGGGCGGAATACCTGGAATTGATAGGAGGGGATGCGGTAACAGGCGTTTATAGGTTAACGGAGGGAAACTCCCCGGCAGAGCTTATTATCACAAATTATGATTCCAGCACGGGCTTCATAAAAGGTACTTTCCAGTTATCCATGAACCGGTTGGGAGTCAATCCTTCCCCATTATTGCTGTTTACGGCCGGAGAATTCAAAGGGACCGTGCGTCGTCCTTAAGCCCTGTTTTCTGCCTCTTTTCGGGAAAACTATTTAAAAACAGACCTTCATGAGATAGCTGCCTTTCAGCCAAAACAAAACTGAAATCTGTATCTTTGTCTACCGCCTTATTTTCCTGCGTACCCATGGCCCTGATAAAGAAAGAAGTTGTTGACCAGATCATCCTGCAAGCCGACATAGTGGAGGTGGTGGGTGATTTTGTGAGTTTGAAGAAGAAGGGCCAGAACATGTGGGCCTGCTGCCCATTCCACCATGAGAAATCCCCTTCCTTTAGCGTAGCGCCTAACAAGGGCATTTACAAATGCTTTGGCTGCGGCAAGGCGGGTAACTCAGTGCAGTTCATCATGGACGTGGAGGGCACCAGCTACGTGGAGGCGCTCAAGTACCTGGCCAAGAAGTACAGCATTGATATTGAGGAAGACCAAAGCCCGGCAGCGGTACAGGCCCAGAACGAGCGCGACAGTCTCTACATTCTCTCAGATTTTGCGAAGCAGTACTTTGTCAACGCCCTTCATAAAAACGACGAAGGCCAGAGCATCGGGGCACCGTACTTCAAACAGCGCGGTTTGTCGGCGGCAACCATCCAGAAGTTTGAGCTAGGCTACAGCTTAGATTCTTGGGACGATTTCACCAAAGCCGCCCTTGAAAAGGGTTTCCAACTGAAATACCTGGAGGAAACCGGCCTCACCATTGTAAAGCAGGAAGAAGGCAAGCAGTATGACCGGTTCCGGGGACGCGTGATGTTCCCCATCCAGAACGTATCGGGCCGCACTATTGGGTTTGGCGCGCGTACGCTTAAGACCAACGACAAGAAATCACCCAAATACGTCAACTCGCCGGAGTCACCCATCTACCACAAAAGTGATGTGCTCTACGGCATGTATCAGGCCAAACAATCCATCCGGCAGGAAGACAACTGCTATCTGGTGGAAGGCTACCTGGATGTGCTTTCCCTGCACCAGGGCGGCATTGAGAACGTCGTGGCTTCCTCGGGCACCTCGCTCACGGAGAACCAGATCAAGCTTATCGGAAGATACACCAAGAACATCACGGTACTCTATGACGGTGACCCCGCCGGGATTAAAGCCTCTTTACGCGGAATCGACCTGATTCTGGAGGGTGGCCTGAACGTGAACGTGGTGCTCTTTCCTGATGGCGATGACCCGGATAGTTATATCCGGAAGGTGGGCGACACTGCTTTTAAGGAGCACCTGAGCAAACACAGCCAGGATTTTATCTCGTTCAAATCTGAACTGTACGCGCAGGAAGCCAAGAACAACCCGGTCAAGAAAGCAGATGCCATCAGGGAAATGGTGGTGTCTATCGCTAAGATACCGGATGCGATCAAGCGCTCGGTGTTCCTGAAGCAGTGCAGCATTTTGTTTGGCATTGACGAGCAGGTACTCATCTCTGAGTACAACAAAATCCACCTCACCGAGCAAAAAAACGCCCGGTCCCAACAGTCCCAGCCTTCTTATGGCTCGGCTCCAGCTTCCTACGCGCCTGGTTCCTTTGAGGAGATGGCCGCCGAAGCTGAAGCCGCTGCTGCTGCCGAGGCCGCCATGTACGAGGACGAAGACCAGCAGGAAACCGGCCAAAACGATTTGCTCCGCACCCGCGAGCGGGAGGTTATCCGTTGGATTCTCAATTTTGCTGATAAGGAGATAGAGGAGGGACTCACCACGAGCCAATTTATTTTGAGTGAACTGGAGGATGTAGAGTTCCGCACGCCTATCTATGATCGCTTGTATAAATTGTGCCTCTTGAAACTGGAGCAAGGTTTTCTGCCTACGGCTACAGAAATGATGCAGCACGAGGACCAGGAGATCATAAAGGAAGTAATTGACTTAATAAGTGAGAAATACGAACTCAGCGATGGGTGGGCCAAACATGAAATAGTTGTGCCCCGGGAAAGCGACCTTATCCAGTACGGGTCTGAGCGGGAGGTGCTGCGCCTAAAGTGGCGCAACGTGCAGCTGATGATCAAAGACCAGATGGCAACCCTTCCTAAAGCGTCTGATGCGGCTGAGTTGGATAAAACCTTGCGCACCATCAAAGCACTGAAAGAATTTGAGAAGCAAATTGCTGATCTTCTAGGGATTGTGTTCAGTTGATGGGTGTCAATGCCTGAGCTTGGATAAAGAAATATGGCCTCAAGGCAAAAATATTCTCAACTTATTGAGGCCTCACCCGCAGATGATTGCTGTTCTGAAGCTGTTTTAACTCTTAAATACAGCCTGACAGAAAGAATTACTATATAGTTATAGGATTATCCGCGTTGGGAAGCCCTTTGGTTTATGGCTTGTTTCATAGAAACAGACCATAAACCAAAGGGCTTTTTGTATTATTTCTTTTCAGTTGGGGTTTGCTTGGTTTGCAGGTGCTGCATTCACTCAGCCAAGCCCTTATCTACACCTTTCCTTAGCTTCCGCAATCAGGTTGAAGGCACTTGCTTCTAATTGCCGGTAGAATACGAAAATTTCTTTCTCTGCTAAGAAGCGTTAAGAGCGTTTTTTGTTTTTCATTCCTTTTTTAAGAATTCGTCAATAAATACATGGTAAACCAAACCTTTTGTGAAAAAGTAGGGAAGGAGCCTTCTGTTTTGTTGCAGTTATAAGAAAAATGAAAGCAAAATATCTTGCGAATAGTGAAAAGAGAGGTGTCAAATTTAGGGTGGTTTTAGTTGATGAATGGGTGTTTTTATTATTTAACCCCTTGCTTTTTAGGTGGTTTGTTCTAAATTCATATAAATCCAAGAAAATACACCCTTTGAATGTAAGTGTAAATCAAGACTTTAAGCTTATGAAGAAAATTGAAGCAATCATTAGAACATCCAAATTTGAGGATGTATACGAAGCCTTGGCTGAGATTGGGATTCCGTTCATGTCTACCTATGATGTGAAGGGGTTCGGGTTAGAGCACGGCTCCTCTCAGGTGTACCGGGGCACCTCCTATAACGTGGGGTTTATTCCCAGAACCAAAATAGAGCTCATTGCCACCGATGAGCAGGTAGACCCCGTGGTATCCACCATCCTCAAAATTGCCACTACCGGAAAAGTGGGCGACGGTAAAATCTTCATCATGGACGTGGAGGAAGTCATCCGGATTAGAACCGGCGAGATAGGCGAGACGGCCCTTTAAATCACCCTTCGCACTTACTCAAACAACTTCAAATCAAAATCTATTATTCACCTAAACATTTTACCATGTCACAAGAGTTATTTGTCATCAACAATGTCTGGATGATGGTTTCCATCTTTTTGGTGTTTGTCATGCATCTGGGATTCGCCACGTTAGAATCTGGTCTGGCCAGGTCAAAGAACACCGTCAACATCCTGTTCAAGAACAGCATGATGCCGCCCATAGGTTTGCTCATGTATGCCCTGTGGGGCTTCTCTCTCATGTACCCGGGCGCTGACTTTGCCGGCAAAGTCTTTGGGTTTTCTGGCTGGGGAATCAACCTGCCTGAAGGCGGCGAGACTTCATCCTACAACGCGGGCTATACCTTCTGGACCGATTTTCTCTTCCAGGGGATGTTTGCCGCCACTTGCGCCACCATCGTGTCTGGCGCCGTGGCTGAGCGGATCAAGTTGGCTACGTTCCTGGTATTTTCCGTGGTGTTTGTAGGCCTTTGCTACCCCATTGTAGGCATGTGGAAGTGGGGCGGCGGTTTCCTGAACACCTTGTCTACGCCCTTCTATGATTTTGCCGGTTCTACTATTGTCCACTCGGTGGGCGGCTGGGGAGCATTGGCCGGTATTCTGTTGCTGGGGCCAAGAATTGGGAAGTACGTGAACGGCAAAATCAAGCCTATCCCAGGCCACAGCATTCCCATGGCTACCATTGGCGTCTTCATTCTATGGTTGGGCTGGTTTGGGTTCAACGGCGGATCGGTGCTGTCGGCGGCTCCAGGGGCAGTGTCAAGGGTGTTGGTGATGACCAGTTTGGCCGCGGCGGCTGGTGCCGTGGGAGGTTGCCTGTTTTCTTACCTGCTTTTCAAAACCGGTGACTTTACCATGGTGCTCAACGGCATCTTGGCAGGTTTGGTGGGGATCACCGCCGGTGCAGACCAGATGGGCGTGGTTGACTCGGTTATCATTGGCCTGGTGGCCGGTAGCCTGGTGGTGATCGCGGTGACGGTGTTTGACAAACTAGGGGTGGATGATCCGGTGGGTGCCTTGTCGGTGCATTTGGTGTGCGGCATCTGGGGAACTTTGGCCGTGGGTTTCTTCGGTAACCTGGCCGGAACGCCGCAGCTGATCAGCCAGTTGATTGGGATTGGGGCCGTTGGAGGGTTCTCTTTTGTCTTTGCCTTTGTGCTGTGGGCCATCCTTAAAATGACCATAGGCTTGCGGGTAAGCGAAAGAGAAGAAATGGAAGGCCTGGACATTCACGAACATAAAATGCATGCCTACCCAGACATCAACAGCCCCGGGTATGAAATGAGCATGCCAGAAAAAGAAGAAGTATTGGAAGCAGACCTTCCTAAAAGAGCCCCCATTACTGCCTAAGAGCAGGCAGCCGGAGCAGAAACCAGTGACATGGATCGTAAAAACAGGAGGTAATGTGGTCTAGACATTACCCCTGCTTTTACTTCTGGCAAATCACGGTTCCTCTTCTCCCCACTTTGTTTATTAGTACTGGTCTCCTTGCGGTAGAACCTGTTTCCCTCAAACGGCAATTTGAGGAGGTGCTGCCCATGGGCCTGGTGTGAACACTTTTCTAAAACATTCCTAACAGTTAACAGAAGCAGTATGAGAAAGATTTACGCGCTTACAGCGGCAACGTTTTTTGCCGCTGCTAAGATAACGATTGCCCAGGAAATTTCCTCTGTAGACACCTTGAAAGCCATTGCGGAGGAGCCTGTAACGTCTACTAAAGGGACCTTCAACCTGAGCGGCTACGTAGATGCCTTTTACCAGTACAACCTCAACCGGCCAGAGTCAGGTAAAAACCAGGGTCGCGTGTTTGACCAGTATCATGACAATATCTCGCTGGGGCTGATCCAGACGTTGCTGACTTACAAAAAAGACAAAGCCACAGCGGTGGTGGATCTTACCTTTGGACCCAACGCAGACCTGTGCAACTTTGGTAACTCCGGCACGGCCAAGATCATCAAGCAAGCTTACATCTCCTATGATTTCACGGATAAGTTCCGGCTCACGGTGGGGCAGTACGCCACGCACATAGGGTATGAACTCATAGATGCCCCGCTCAATTTTAACTACAGCCTGTCTTACCTGTTCGGGAACGGGCCTTTCTACCATACCGGGGCAAAGCTGGACTACACGGTTAATCCAAAACTTGGGCTGATGCTAGGCGTGATCAACGGTTGGGATTGCCTCAATGACCTGAACGACCAGAAATCGGTGACCGCGCAGGTGCACCTGACACCTTTGGAAGGCTTCGGGATGTACCTGAACTGGATTGGCGGAGATGAATACAACACCTTGTCCAACTTCGGGGGAAATAAGGGAAGCTACACCAGTTTGTTTGACCTCACCACCTCGTACCAACCTACCCCAAAGTTCAAGCTAGGCCTCAATGCCGCTTATGGATCCTTTTACACCGGCGCTGATACGGAGTCTAGTGCTGATACGGAGTCTAGTGAAGATACCTGGTCCAAAGACGCCTCGTGGGGCGGCGGGGCGCTGTATGCCAGCTATGAACTTAGCAGCAAGTTTGGCTTGGGCTTCAGGGGCGAGTATTTTTCTGACCCAAAAGGCGTAAGGTATTTTGGGCCGCTGGAAGTGGCCTCGTACACCATGACGGGCAACATTAAACTGGCGGGAGGCAACTTCCTGGTAAAACCTGAGGTTCGGTTTGACAAAGCTAAGGATGCGTTCTTTGAGAATTCTGCTGGGCAGTTCTCCAAGAAAACCCAGACCACCGTGGGGGCCGCGTTTGTTTACTCCTTCTCTATGAACTAGAACCGCCAAGCAGGGTGTGCACCCCTGTTTTGAGGCTGTTTTCTGGAAAGTAAGCTTCACACGTTTCTTTCTTTAGAGCATGTTAAATTTTGGATTGGTAAGCGAAAATGGCTAGAGTAAGGTTCTGAGGAAGCAGTTTTTGAGCCTCGTAGCAGCGCTACGAAGGCGATAAAAGTGTGAACTCAGGTTCTTGCTGTGGCCATTTGCAGCACCAAAGACAGATTTTAAACATGCTCATAGGCGCTTTTAGCCTGGTTTTACCAAACCAGGCTAAAAGCGCCTTTTTTGTGGGCATGGTTCTGTTGCCAGAGGTTTTCATTGTCCAAGCTGCCTTTTTGCGCAAAACAGCCGTTTTCAGCCCAAAAAGTTCTCTGCTTCGTCACTAATTCCTATACTGGATTGTTATACACAGAGTAAGTATATCATAGGGGCGTGCCATGCCCAAGGATGCGCATCTTTGCCATGCAAAAACCGCTATCTTTGCGCGCTCAAAGGCGGGCGTTTATAAAACTGTTTGGCTTGCCGCATAGTAGAAGAAAAGTATCATGTTAGATAGAATAGAAGACGCAATTGAAGATATAAAAGCCGGGAAAGTAGTGGTCGTGGTGGACGACGATGACCGCGAGAACGAAGGCGACTTTATCTGTGCCGCGGAGAAAATCACTCCAGAAATCGTGAATTTCATGGCTACCCACGGCAGGGGCCTCATCTGTGCGCCTCTCACCGAGGAACGTTGTGATGAACTGGGCCTGGAACTGATGGTGGGCCGTAACACCGCGCTGCACGCTACCCCTTTCACCGTATCAGTTGATTTGCTGGGGCACGGCTGTACCACGGGTATCTCGGCCTCTGACCGCGCTAAAACCATCCTAGCCCTAGCCGATCCTAAAACCGATCCTGCTTCTCTGGGCAAACCCGGCCATATTTTCCCGTTGCGTGCCCGCAAAGAAGGCGTCATCAGGAGAGCTGGCCATACTGAGGCAGCCGTAGACCTGGCTCAATTAGCCGGATTGGCGCCGGCAGGGGTTCTGGTGGAAATCATGAACGAAGACGGTACCATGGCCCGCATGCCTGATCTGGAGAAAGTGGCTAAGAAATTCAACCTCAAGCTCATCTCCATCAAAGACCTTATCAAATACCGCCTGCAGAAAGAAAGCCTCATTGAACGTGAGATTGCCGTAGAACTACCCACCGACTGGGGCGATTTCGATCTGTACGCCTACACCCAGCGCAGCAACAACGCCAAGCACCTGGCTTTGGTGAAAGGCACCTGGGAAGAAGACGAGCCTATTCTGGTGAGGGTGCATTCTTCCTGCGTGACCGGCGATATCTTCGGGTCTTGCCGCTGCGACTGCGGTCCGCAACTGCATAAAGCCATGGAAATCATTGAGCGCGAAGGCAAAGGCGTAATTGTGTACATGAACCAGGAGGGCCGCGGCATTGGGCTGCTGAACAAACTAAAAGCCTACAAACTGCAGGAACAAGGTCTGGATACGGTAGAAGCCAACCTTCAACTGGGTTTCGGGACCGATGAGCGGGATTATGGCGTGGGTGCTCAGATCCTCCGGGACTTGGGCGTAACCAAGATGCGCCTGCTTTCCAACAATCCCCGCAAGCGTACCGGTTTAATTGGGTACGGGCTGCAGATTGTAGAGCAAGTTCCTATTGAGATTACCCCTAACGAACACAATCAGAGGTACTTGGCCACCAAACGCGATAAACTAGGGCACTTGATCCTGAAAAAATAATAAAAGCAAAAAGGCGGAGGATTTTCTTCCGCCTTTTTGCTTTTATTGAACAATGTGCCTCTTTTATTTGACTTTTTTAGTATATTGAATAGCAGCAGCTTCCCGCTTGCCTTTGGCAAGAAAATTGAGTATTTGGCATAAGAGTAAACCGCACACGAAAAATTCTCTCTTTTGCGTTATAAAGTACTGGTAATGAGACAACCTTCTCATTTTAGAGCCAGTATATTTTTTAAAGAAGCGTATATTATTATACTAAGAAAGGATAACATGAAGATGATGGTAAGAAAAGCGGGTGGGCTTTTGATAGTATTGATGTTGTGGGCAGCCGGTGCCATGGCCCAATCCTCGGGGTTGGTAGATGAATGGCCCACGGGCCGGGTGTACCTGGCTACCGGCGACTCAGTGAGCGGCAAAATTACGTATCACCGGTCAGAGGACCTGATCAGGGTAAACCGCCCCGATGGGTCGGTGGTGGCCTACTCGCCCGTGGCGGTGCGGGGCTTTGAGGCCATAGACAATGACGGACGCTACCGCCGGGTGTTTGTAACCCAACGCTGGAACTTCGGGAACGATTACAGTGATTTCCTGGCTCCGGCCTTTTTTGAGCAGATCGTGATCGGGAAGTACGGCTTGCTTAAGCGCGAAACCATGACCCGCCGCGACATCAGCCGGGATCCTATGTACCGTGGTGGGTATTACCCTTACGGATACGGTGGCGGATACCCGGTTGGCGGCCCCATGTACGTAGACCAGCGTCTGGACAACTTCTTCATCCTGCTGCCCACCGGGAAAATCAAAGAGCTCCGGAACGTGAAAAAAGACCTGGAACTCATCTTCGGGAAGAAAAACGGAATGATGAAGGAGTACGTGAAGCAAAACAAACTCAAGTACACCAGCCTTCCGGATCTGGCCAAAATCGTAAGCTACTTTGGGGCCATCTCCCAGCCCGAGGTGAAAACCACTTCGGTGAACTAAGAGAATACAGGGAAACTTGACCGCATCAGATTCCTCCGCTGACCAAAACGCCCTGCTACTTTCCGGTAGCAGGGCGTTTTGTTTTAGGCCACTTTCCCTTAAACAGGGCTAAAACCTCTTTTACAGATCGCGGGAACGGAGCAGCAGGTAAGAAAAAAGGCAGAAAAGGGTCACGTAAAGTACCGCCGGTGCCAGTGCCTGCAGCGGAGAAAGAGTTTCTGTAACGCCTAGCATCAATTGCTCTATTTCGGCGTGCGGATTAGGGGTTAAGGCTCCGAAGGTCTTCATGGGGAAGTACCGGTCCAGGGCATCGGGGCTTTGCCATTGGATCAACCGTTCCACCACCAAAGTGTAGGCCATGAACACCATGATTGCTAAGCCAGTTTTCCGGACCAGAAAGGCGATGAACATGGCCAGTGACATGTAGCCCACCAACTGAACCAGGTAAAAAAGGATGTACTGCGCATCTGTGAACACAGCGCCAGATTCTTTAGCGTGGTAGAACCCAAAGCCTAAGCCCAGCAAGAGCACGTAGCCAGCCAAAAGAAAGGCCAGCAGTAGAATGACGCTGTATTTGGCTTGTACCAGGTTAGCCCGCGAGAACCCATCAATGACCTGCTGCCGGAACGTCCTGAAGGCGTATTCATCGGTGACCAGGATGATGATCAGGATACCGGGAATCAGGTTCAGGAAGCTGGAGACGTAGGCCAGGTGCATCCACAGTTTAGGGAACTGGTAAAGCTCGGCCCCGGCCATCTGTCCGTTGACCATCACGTTTCCGCGGGCGTAGAAAAAGATGAACAGCAGGCTGCACTGCAGCAGTAAAAGCACCCAGAAGGTGGAATAAGGCAGAAGTTTTCGGAGTTCTATCCGGAGGAGTGAGGTCATACGGCATCGGCTTTAATGATTTCCAGGAACTGGCTTTCCAGGCTTTTCTTGCGCACCACCAGTTGGCCCAACGCAATGCCCTGGGAGAAGAAGGCCTGGTTCAGTTCTGAGCTGGACACCTCAGGCTGAAGGGACAGTTGGATCTGTTGGTTTACTTGGCGGGCTTCGGTGACGAAAGAAAGCGTGCGGGCGACCTGTAAAAGCGTCTCCAGGGGGGCGCCTCCGCTGATGAACACCATGTCGTTGGTGGCCATGATGGAGGAAACCGGGCCTTCAGCTTTGAGTTGTCCGTTGCGGAGCACCGCCATGTGGGTGCAGACTTTCTCTACCTCGTCAAGTAAATGGCTGGCCAGGAGAATGGTTTTGCCCTGCGCGGCGATCCGGATGATCAATTCCCGTACCTCGGCAATACCCTCAGGGTCCAGGCCGTTGGTGGGCTCGTCCAGCACTAGCACCTCGGGGTCACCTAACAAGGCTGCGCCGATGGCCAGGCGTTGTTTCATGCCCAGGGAGTAACCTTTAAACTTGTCGTTTTTGCGTTTCGCCAGCCCCACGGTTTGCAGCACGGCCGTGATACGTGCAGAATTCAATCCTTTCACATCGGCGGTGATGCGCAGGTTTTCTTCGGCAGTCAGGTACGGGTAAAAGTTAGGGGTTTCCAGCAAGGCCCCGATGCGCCGTTTAGTGGTTTTGGAAGCCGGCTGCCCAAACCATTGGAAGGTGCCGGCGGTGGCATTGATCACATCCAGCACAATGCCCAAGGTAGTGGTTTTGCCGCTGCCGTTGGGGCCCAGCAATCCGTAAATGCTGCCCTCGGGTACGTTGATGGTTAGTTGTTGTAGGGCCTGCACGGCGCCGTAGCGCTTGCTCAGTCCCTGGATCTCTAAAATGTTGGCCAAATCAGTCTTGATTGGAAAGGTTGATTTACAAAGCTAGAAGGATTTGCCAGAATTGTAAGCCTGGAAGAGGTTTGTTTGAAAACGGAGAGAGCCCACCGGGTGAAGGTGGGCTCTCTATTTAGGGCCTGTTTTCCGTAAACTACCGCTAAAATAGAAGCTGGGTTAGGAATAGACAGGCTACTCGTCTTTCTTCCTTTGAACCGGTGCCGGTGGAGGAGGAAGCTTTCCGTATTTCTTCTCGAAGGCTGCTATGCCGGTGGGCGTCAAGTCAAAGCTCTCCACGTCTCCAGATTTGAAGATCACGTAAATACTTTCCTCACCAATGCTAAGCCCCTCAATGGTTGGGTTCCGCTTGTGGAATTCCTGAGTCAGTTCCATGTTGAAAGGCGGGGGTGGCGGAGGCGGGGCCAAGGCAGATTCGGGGGCTAACGGAGGCGCTGGCGGGGCGGCAGGAGCAGCCGGAACAGGCGGTGGTGGAGGAGGAACAGGAAGGGTGCCGTATTTCTTCTCGGCTTCTGCTATTCCTTCCGGGGTGCTGGGGTATTGCTCCTTTATGCCAGATTTTAGTTGTACCTGAATGGCCTGATTGCTCCAGGTAATTCTTTGAACCGTGGGATTACGCTCCAGAAAAGCATCGTACTGGTTCTGGAAGGGCAAAGCGCTCAGCGAGTTCTCTTCCGGAAGCATTTCGCCCAGTTCAGCGCTGGAGCCGGCAATGCCATGGCAGGCGAGCAGCCCTGAGAGTAGCAGAGGAACCACCACCAAGAAACGGATTCTCTGGACTTTGCCAGAAGGGGTTTTATTCATCATCATGATTCGGTGTTTTAAGGATGGATAACTGAAAGCGGAGGTAAAAGATAGCGGGGCTGCACCCGTGGTTTGCAGAAGCGAAAACTGGTACTGTTTGCGGTCTATGCCCGCATGCAGGGTTTGCTGGTCGGTGAGGAACTCCAGGTTCTGTTTCAGGGCTTTGCGCAGGAACCACACCACCGGGTTAAACCAGTTGAAAAGCGTGGTGATCTCCATTAACATGATGTCTAGCGTATGCCACTGCCGAACATGGGTCTGCTCATGCTGCAGAATGGGCAGCCAGTCTTTCTCAGGGTGCAGAGTGGGGTTGAAGTAAATGGCCTTTCCGAAGGAGAACGGAGCCAGACTGGCTTGTACCCGGCGGTACCCGATGCCTTCGTAAGAGCCAACCTCCGACAGCCGATGAATGCGGTACAACGAGGCCATCTGCACCAAGAAACGCAGCACCATTACACCCGCACCCAGCCAGAACAAAGCCACCGGAATAAGCCAAAAGTCAAATCCCTGCTCCTCGGGTGCAGTCGCCTGAGGCACGGGCCAAGTAGGGGTAAAGCTTTGAAGAGCTTGGTAGAGTTGCCTTTTCTCTTTGAACAAAAGGGTAAGATCTACCAGCGGCAACAGACTTGACAGCACCAATCCCGATCCCAGAAACAAGCGGTTGAGGTGGTAAAACGTGGTTTGCCTCAGCACCAGGCGATAAGTGCCATAGAATAGGATAAGCCCCACGTTGACTTGCAGCAGATACAAAAGGAGCGCCGGCATCTTATTCTGGTTTTTGGTTTTCGATCATGTCCATAATCTCCTTTAATTCCTGGGGGCTCAGCTGCTTTTCCTTCACGAAGAAGGCCACCAGCTCTTTGTAAGAGTTCTGGAAGTAATTGCCCACGAAGCCCTTCATAAACTTCTTCTTGTATTCCTCGGCCTTGATCAAAGGCGCATAGCGGTAGGTGTTGCCCAGCCTTTCAGACTGCACAAAGCCTTTCTTCTCCAGGTTCTTCACCGTGGAGGCCAAGGTAGTGTAAGGCGGTTTGGGCTCCGCGAGTTTATCCAGAAAATCTTTGATGAAGCCACCCTGGGTTTCCCAGATTACCTGCATGGCATCCTCTTCCTGTTGTGTCAGTTTCTCCATAGGTGTATTTGTTACGATGTCTTCGTAATTCTACGAAATTTTCGTAATAAAGTGTGCGTCAAACAGGAAATATTTTCTACATAAAAGCAGAAGCCTCTTTCCGGATAGAAAGAGGCTTCTGCTTTTATGTTTAGTTTTGCCCTGATTCTAGTAAAATGGCTGCTAAACGTTCTGTTGTGAAATCAGTTTCTGAAGCTTTTGCGGAATATTTTCTTGTACCACTCCTCCGTGGTAGCAGATGAGTTGCGCTATCTGAAGGTCTGCTAATCTTTTTACAGAGCTCACCGCCTTGGCAAGGTCAAGTGTGTATTGAGGATTGGCTATTCCCAACTCTCCGTCTTCTTCAACTACCAGTGCATCTCCTGAGACCAAGGTTTGGGAGGCATGCAGGTAGACAGAAAAATGGCCAGGCGTATGTCCTGGGGTATTGATGATCTGGGCTCCGCTGAAAAGTTCAGGCTCTTCTTCTCCGTGAAAAGTGACATTTACCTCTTCTGGCTTTACCGTCTTCAAAAATTGTTGGAAGGCAAGCGAATTGGCTTGCTGGGCTTCGGGTAGAGTAAAGTGTAAATCCTCGGCCTGTTGCAATCGGGCAGATTTTTTACGTCCGCTGATATACGCCGCTTCTTTCTCAGAGGAATAAACCCGAAACGCCGGATACTTTTGCTTTAGCTCATGCAAAGATCCCATATGGTCAATGTCGTGGTGGGTGATGAGCACTCCGGTTAATTCTTCCAATGAGAAGCCTGCCTGTTTTACTGCCGTTTTAAGCAAAGGCAGAGAACCTGGGTAGCCACAATCAACCAGAATAAGATGAAAACCGCTCTGCAGAATCACAGGGTAAAGGATTTCTTCTTTTGCTGAGTAGGTATACTTGAGTTCAAGGATATGTGCCTGCATGGGAAACTTAAAATTTATGAATACCGGCTATAAAATAGCATTACTGAACCGGCAACGCACCTCCCTGCCAGCGGGCTACCGGGTAGCGCAGGTGCGTGTTCTCGTAATGAGGAGTGTTGCGGTACACGAAGTTGAGCTGGGCTTGGGCGCTCTTGGCCAGGACGGGATCTTTAGCTTTGGCTTCTTCCAGGGCGGCTTTCAGCTTTGGGTCTTGTTTAAGGTATTGGGCAGCTAAATCCTCGAAGACGTAGGCTGAGAAATGCTCTTTTTGCCCCAGCACCGAGTCAAAGAAGTTCCAAGCGAAATAAGAGTCCGGAGCTTGCGGTTCCAGGGTCTCCACCAGGAAACGGTTGGCCACCTGGTTCAGGTACACCACGTAATCGCCGGCAAAGTACCGGATGGGCTGTTGCACTTTCTTTACCTGCACATCGGTGTGGAGGTAATGACCTTCGTAAGGACGTTGCCCAGTTTTGTAGTCGGTGATGTAGTAGGTTTCAGGGGTGAGGAGCGTGTCTTTGGCTAGACGTTTCAGTTCCACCTGGTTTTGCTGTAGCCGTTCAATGACCTCGGTCCAGGCTTGCGGAATGATGTAGGCAACAGGTTTGGTAACCGTAAGCGTCGGACGGAAGGTGTCGAAGAACTTCACGGGCCGGGTGAACGGCGCTTTGCGGTCATAGTACAGTCGCTCCAGGCCAGAGACCTCGCTGGCTTTGTATTTGGCTTCGTAGCCTTTGAAGTGGATGGTCTCCACCTGGGTAGTATCAGGTTCCCAATTCAAGACAAACTCTTGTTGGGTGCGCAGGGCGGCTCGGTCTTTTTGGCGGGCGTTTTGGATGGCTTTTCCGTTTTTGGCCGTGTAATCCAGGAACTCCAGCATGAGGTCATAGGTAGATTGTACCCGCTTGTCGAAAGCCTTGAGCATATGGGTTTCGGGAATGAAGCCCAGCGTCTGGAAAAGCGTAGTGTAGCCGCTGGCATAACGCGGCAAATCGGCGAAGCCGAAGATGCCGGTCTCCGGGGTCTCGCCGCGCGAGTTCACGTAGGGCACCAACGGCCATTTGCGTTTCTCCATGCCTTTGTAGAGCGCCGGTATCATCTGCTGTTTCAGAAGCGTGCCCAGAGCCCCGCCCAGCTTGTTGTGCTGCGTGGGGATGAGCGTCATGGTGTACTGGTAATCGGCGCCGTTGCTGGTATGGTTGTCCACGAACACCTCGGGGTCCCAGGTCCGGAAGATGGTAGCGAAGGTTTTGGCGTTCTTGGAGTCCTCCTTGATGAAGTCTCGGTTTAGGTCTAGGTTGCGGGAATTGCCCCTAAAACCGTAGCTCTCGGGTCCGTTCTGGTTTGTGCGGGTATGGCTGTTTCGGTTCAAAGAGCCGCCTACGTTGTAGATAGGAATAATCACCAGCACGGTGTTGTCCAGTTGCTTGCGCAGTTTCTTGTCCAGCACCAAGTCACGGGCCAGCATCATGGTGGCGTCAATTCCCTCAGGCTCGCCCGGATGGATGCCGTTCTGCACCAGCAAGACCGTTTTCCCTTTCCGGTGGATGGAAGCGGGATCAAAATCACCATCGGTGGAGATGACCACGGTGTGCAGCGGTTTGCCTGCATCGGTCATCCCGATAGGGGTCATTTTGATTTCGGGGTACGCTTCGTCCAAACGCTGGTAATAATCAATGCACTCGTAGTAAGTGGCGGTTTGGTTGCGGTTGCTTTTCTCGTAAGGCGTCTTCCAATTTGGGGCGGACGATGAAAGAAAAAGGGTACTTAAAGTGGTGAGCAGGGGTAGGAGCATGGAAATAGAAACCAGATGAATTGAGAAAGTAATGTTAGGCAATCTGGCGGAGAAAATAAAAAGAGGCCCCAGATCCGGAGCCTCTTCGGAAATCATGTTTTAGAAACCAGCCAATTTCCCAGGCACTGGGCTTTAAGGCCGTTTTCCTTAAAACAGGCATAAAAAGGTCAGTGCCTTGGCTGAGGGGAATCTTAATACAACCGGTTTTTGGAGGAATCGCCCAGCATCTTGTCATCAAGGCTGTATTTGCCCGGACCGATGAAGAAGAGCCCGAGAAAAAGGATGGCCGATTCCAGGGCGTGAGAATAGCCCCCAAATCCATCGCCGGCGGCCATGTGCCGGAAGGTGGCCACCAGCATGGTGGCAAATAGCAGCAGGGTCATGGGCCGGAACAGGAAACCAAGCATCAGGAAAAGGCCGCCCACGGTTTCTGCAAAGGCTGCCATAAACCCAAAGAAAGCCGCCCCTGAGGTGATCCCGAACACAGACATGGCGCTGCCCACTTTTTCCCACATCTCCATTCCGCCCGTGATTTTGGGCCAGCCGTGCAAAATAAACATAAACCCGATGCCCACCCGGAGCAGCAGGAGACCTTCTTCTTTGAAACGGTAAAAGTTGCGGGGGCGAACCATGGAGGAGGGAGTTAAGGTGTAAGGTTTTTGACTCGTTTTACGAAACAAAGCAAAAAAGAGCAAAAGGAAAACGTGGGGTGCAACCTCCCGTGAATCTGCGTGTCTGTAGAAGTGTAGGGCAAAGCTAGGCAGACCTGCCTTTGCTCTCCATTCCCGGAACTAAACCAACCAACTCTTAACCTTTACCCCAATGCACAAAAGACTTATCTATCTGCTGGTATTTCTCCTGTTGCCGGCTCTTGCCTGGGCCCAGACTTCTGTTTCCGCCGCTGATATCGTGGCCAAAATTAGCCGGGGTGAAGCGGTAAGCTACCAAAACGCCACCATCACCGGCGACCTGGACCTGACCCAACTGCAGAACAAAACCCTGAAGAAAAGCGAAGGAGAGAAAGGCAAACATGACTCCAAAGAGTACATCAGCACGGTGACGGCGCCGGTTTCTTTCACCAACTGCACCTTTAAGGGCAAGGTACTGGCCTACTTCAACCCGAACAGCCTCAATGGCGAACTCTCAGATGTCACCATAGGCAAAGGCAACGACGAGGTCTACAACACCAACTTTGAGAAAGACGTACGCTTTGAAAAGTGCGTTTTTGAGCAACGGACAGCCTTCAAATACTCAGAATTCAAGGGTGATGCCTCCTTTGACGGAAGCACCTTCAAAGAGGAAGCCTTGTTCAAGTACACAAAATTTGCGGGCAAGGTTGATTTTGAGAGAACCGATTTTGCCGAGGTGGCCAACTTCAAATATGTGAAATTCCCCGCCAAAGCCAACTTCAAATCCGCCTACTTCAAGGGAGAGGCCGTCTTTAAATACGCTGCTTTTCCCCAAGGAGCCGATTTCCAAAATGCGGTGTTCAACCGCCTGGCCAATTTCAAGTACGCCAAGCTTTCTGATCCCATGCAGTGGAAAGGCGCTACTTTCAAAGGCGGACAGGACCTGAAATACACCTCCCTCAACCAGAAGTCCTTCACATCTGCCGCACTGGAGCAAATGGCCCGCTAGGTTCAGCAATAGCCTCAGTTTAGGGCCCGTTTTCCTGAAAAGGCCTTAAAAGCAATAATGAGCAAAAGAAAGGAGAAGCCCCTGCCAACTAGCAGGGGCTTCTCCTTTCTTGTAATTTGTCCTGTCCGGGCGTGCCTTCTAGAAAAGCATCACCCCGGAGACCAAAGTAGAGCCAGGTACGTCTTTTACTTGCATTTTGGCCCACTTTTGCGCCGGAATGCCGCGCATATCCAGCACAAAGCTCATTTTGGCATCTTCTGAAATCGCCACGAAGTTTCCTTCGCCGGTTGCCACGCGGGTTATCTTGATGCTCTTTTGCAGGTCCTCGAACGTGCTGCCGATGCCTAAGCCGTTGTACGTCTTAAAGGCCGGGTTCAGCACCGTAATGCGGGTAACCTTGCAGGCCGTGCCCGCGCATTCCTGTTCCACGCGCAAATCGGGCCGATGGCGTTCGCCCAGCACTTCAAAGGCGGGAGTGGTGGTGCCTTCTATGGTATGTTCTATTTCCCGCAGCTTGTTTTGGCCGTAGGCTTTCTTCAGTTCGTCAATAGTCATCCCGATTTTCACGGCACCGGCCTGGCCTCTCTCCAGCGTCAGGTTGAAGAGCGGGTTCGCCGCAGATGGAGGGGTAGATGCCGTGGAAGTGGCTCCGGGCAAAGGTTCCTCAGACATAGGCTCTGAAACGGCTGGGGTTGGGGTAGCGCCATCAGGGCTCTGGGCGGGTGACTCCGCGGCCTCGGTGGAGATATCGCCGGCAGCCTCTTCTATCTGGGTATCGGTGGTGGTGTTGGCGTCAGAGGTTTCGTTTTTGCAGCTAGCCAGCGCCACCAGCGTGCTAAACAAAAGAATCGTCTTTTTCATCTGTCCTGAAGTTTGAGAGGGCATAGGTACTGTTTCTACCGGCATTAGGCAAGCCTTTGTTTCATTTGCCCTCTTTCAATTTGGCCCAGGACCGTATACAAACTAATTTGGCCTCAAATTTTGAACCGATGACTATGAAGAAGAAGCCCTTGATTTTAGTGTCGAACGATGACGGCATCACCGCGCCCGGTATTCACACGCTGGTGAAAGTGATGCAGCGCATAGGCGAGGTAGTGGTGGTAGCCCCGGACGGTCCCCAGTCGGGTATGGGACATGCCATCACCATCGGGAATACCCTGCGCCTGGATAAATCCCTGGCCTTCGATGACGTGGAATCCTACGAATGCTCCGGCACCCCCGCCGACTGCGTGAAGCTGGCCAAGCACCACGTGCTCAGAAACCGCAAACCCGATTTGGTCGTGAGCGGCATCAACCACGGCTCCAACTCCAGCATCAGTGTGCTGTATTCCGGCACCATGTCGGCGGCCATTGAGGCGGCCATAGAAGGATTGCCCGCCATCGGGTTCTCGCTCTGTGATTACGGGCATGAAATTGACTTTTCGCACACCGAGGAATATGTTGAGTTGATTACCCGCCAGGCTTTAGAACACGGCATTCCGGCCGGAGTGGCCCTCAACGTGAACTTCCCCAAGAAATCTGACAAAGCCATTGCGGGCGTAAAAGTCTGCCGCCAAGCCCGGGCCAAGTGGGAAGAGGAGTTCGATGAGCGCAAAGACCCCAGGGGCCGCACCTACTTCTGGCTTACCGGTAATTTCGTGAACTTCGACAAAGGCGAAGACACCGATGAAGCCGCCCTGGCCCAGAATTACGTCTCAGTGGTGCCGTGCCAGTTTGACATGACCGCCAGCCACGCCATCAGCCTGCTCAACAACGAATGGGACCTGAACCCCGGCGCCAAAGCACCCGCCGCCTCCAAAACCGTAGAAAGCGGCCTTGCCGAAGGCTAGGCCAGTTCAGGCCTGTTTTCAGAAAAAGAGCCGCTAAACTGAAGTTAGCGGCTCTTTCGTTTGGTGCTTACCATTTAATACCACCAGATTGTTCTGTTCAGAATGAGGATGGCTGCTATGCGCTGGTCCGATTATTTTGAGTCAATTGCCGATAAAGGAAACGCATAGCCCACGGTGAAGCTAAGCACCCGGCTTTTTTGGTCAGCGTCAAAGTGGACGGTGGGCGTCCAAGCTTCCTCACCTGGAATGTTGATAGGACCCGTGTACTCCTTCTCCAGGTGCGTTAAACCCAAGCTGAACCGGGCATCTAAAAGCAACGTGCCGCTGCCCAACGTAAGCCCTACGCCGCCGCCGCCCTGCACACTAAGTTCCAGCCGATTGCTTTGGCTAAAATCATACTCTGATTCATGGTCTCCCATTTTAAATTTTCCTGCTATCGCGTAACCTACCGAAGGACCAGCATTCACGTACCCGTACCAATTCCCTTTTTGTACAGTGGCTTTCACCAGAACGGGCACTTCTAAATAAGAAAGCGTTTTCTTCTGCTCCATAAAGGAAATTTCTACCTCAGGGCCAATAGGAATGGTGGCAAACGTTTGGTAAATGTGCTTTTTCTGCAGGTAGTTGATCTCAGGCTGAATGGATAACCAGGGCAATTTCATGAAGGGTAAGTTAAGGGCTACTCCAGCCACAATGCCCGGCTTATACGTTTCTTCTTCTCTCTGTTCAGGAAAGCGCTCAAACGTATAGCTGCTAAAAGTAACACCCGCTTTAGGAATAAGGGTGACCTGAGCTGTTGCGCAGCCTATAGAAAGTGCTAGAAAAAGAAGGAAGAGGGTAAATCTTTTATTCATAAATTTTTAGAAGGCCTATGTATATGTAAGGTGTTAAAAAGCAATTCACATAGAAAAGCCCTCCTGTAAAGGGGAGGGCTTTTCTATGTGATATTTGTATTAAGGCTGCTTTTTAGAAAGGACTCTTAAAATGGAAAACAAACCAGAGTCTTAATAGTCTAGCTTTGAGCAATTTTCTTTTTGTCGAAGTTCTGGAAAGGACCGTACTGGGCTTTCTTGATGGTGATACCAGCTACCCGAAGCTGAACTTCTACCGGCGCCAGTTTCTTGGTGAAATCAGAAGAAACCACTTTGCCATAGAAGGCTTTGGCCTCTTTAGATTCTCCTTTTTCAAAAGAGTGTGTAGAAAGTTTCTTAGTGACAGGCAAGCCTGGGATTACCTGGTAGGTGGTGGTTACTACCTGGTAAGAAGGCAGGAAGGGCTTGATGGCTTTCTTGAGTATACGTTTCATGCAATAGTAATATTAACAAGAGGATTTAGTAGAGCGTAAGACAAAGATAGACTTTCTTTAGTTCTCTTCAACAAAACCATTTGCTTGTTTCTGAATAAAAAGTTGGCTCTAAGAAATATAGATTAGCTAAGATGCGCCCGAAAGGTCGTAAGGTAAATAAAATGACTTTTCTGTGATAAAGTCATGAGCAGTAGAGGAAAGCTGTTGTTTGAGTTGAGTTTCTGCTGAAATGAATTATTTTAATACCTGTTGTTTTCTTCTGCGGAGTTTTCTCCTTAATAATTTATGTTCTCCTAGTTTAGGCATGAGGGTAATGTAAAGGAAGCTGATTAGGTATTTAGGCCTTTCTTTTTGTAAAACTGCCCTAAAACAGAACTGCCCCTGAAAGTACTTTCAGAGGCAGTTCTGTTTTTGATAGGTCTGTAAGAAGAGGTCTTAGCTTTTGGGTTTCTTCTGCGATACCGTTTTCTCGGCCAGTACCAGGGCATTGTAGGCGTTCACAATACCGCCCGTGCTAGAGAGGTCAGAAAACTTCGCCTTTTTGCGGGCTTCACTTTCCAGGTTAGGATAAAGCGCCGTCTCTTTGGGGTACACCGTAGCTGATTTCAGGATAACCTCTTTCAATTCGGCCGCTGATAACTCAGGGTAGTGGGACCACACCAAGGCAGCCACTCCGCTCACCACCGGACTTGAGAAGCTGGTTCCGTCCATCTTGGCGTACTTGTTTTCCGGAGCCAGGGAGACGATGTTTACGCCCGGCGCGAACAGGTCCACGGTCTGCTTTCCGTAGTTGGAGAACACACCCACCAGGTCTTTGCCCAGCATCCGGGACGAAGCACCTACCTCAATCCAGGTTTTGATCTGGCTTCCGTCGTTCAGGAGGCGGGTGGGGTAGTGGGTGACTTTGTCATTGTCGGTGGCCTCATTTCCGGCGGCGTGCACCAGCAACACGTTCTTGGATTCGGCATACTTTACAGCCTCATCCACAAACGATTTCTGCGGCGAGAAGGTCTTCCCGAAACTCATGTTAATGATGTTGGCCCCGTTGTCAACTGCGTACCTGATAGCCAAGGCGATGTCCTTGTCACGTTCGTCGCCTTCGGGCACAGCGCGCAAGGCCATGATCTGCACATCTTCGGCAATGCCGTCAATGCCCAGATTGTTGCCGCGTAAGCCGGCAATAAGGCCAGAAACCGGGGTGCCGTGGGTGGGCCTCGGCCCGATGACATCGCTGTTGCCGTACTTGGTGTCAACGATAGACTCAGGGTTGTCCGCGACCACTGCTCTTGGGTTGAACTCCAGGTTCAGGTGTTTCTCCAGGTAGGTATCGGTGTGCTCTTTGTACTTCAGGAAAGCCTCTACCGTGAGGCCTTGGCTGTATTTGCTCAGCAACCAGTTGCGGGCGTTCATCACGTTCTGGTCAGGTGTGGCGATGCGCTGTACGTCCTGCAAGGTGTATTCCTTGGTTTTCAAGTGCGTGGCCAGCACCTCCTGCACCTGGATCAAAACCTTCTCAAAAGCCTCTAAACCCTGCTTAGTCTGCTGGTATTTGGCCAGTTCCTTGTCATAGGCTTCTTTGGCGAGCAGGTAGGTTTTGTACTCGGGTTGCTGTGCCAGCGGTACCTCTTTGATGGAAGAGACGTTCTGGTAAGAAGGCGCCAGTTTGCGGAGCAGGCGTACGTACTCGTAGGTTTCATAGCGGATGTTCTCGCCTTTGGCATTGCCCAGAAAACCCCAGCCGTGCACATCGTCTACGTAACCGTTTTGGTCATCGTCCAAGCCGTTGCCGGCTACCTCTTTCTTGTTCGTCCAGATCTTGCCTTTCAGGTCATCGTGGTATATGTCAATGCCGCTGTCAATGACCGCCACCACAATGGTTTTCTTCGGCTTTTTGTTGACCAGCAGTTCTTTGTAGGCCCTGTTCACGCCCGTGCCCTGGATTTTGTCTTGCGTGGGGTCCAGGTTGTGCCAGTTCACGTAGGTCTGGTCAAACTCGGAGACGGAAGAAACCGGGTCATCCTGTGCCAGTGCCGGAAACACCGTAAAGCCCGCCAAAAGCAGGCTGGCCGAGGTTCTTAGTATATTCTTATTCGGGATTTTCATAGCTGCACAACGGCAAAAACCATTCCATGCGTGTGCCCGCCGCCAGGTTTTACCGTAAACGAAGTCTTCTTTTTGGAAAAGGTACAAATTTTTGGGTTAGCTGCTGCTTCCTGCGGCTGGTTTCCTTATGCCCGGGCTAAAAACGTTTGGGGCCTGTTTTTCTAAAAACAGGCCCCAATTAGGTGCTTAAACCAATACAAAGGAGTCTACTTCGTTGCGGGCTCCTTCTGGTAATAGAAAGTAGGGCCGTCAAAGGCCGAGTAGTTTAGCATGAGATACTCAGCGTTCCCGTTTCTCAGCCACATTCCTTGGGAGAAATTTGGTTTAAAATACCCGAGGTCGTGAAACGCGACTGATGGATCATCAAATTTTACGATGACGTACCATTCTGTGGGATTAGTAGGCAGAGTTTTAATGGAAAAAGTCCCGGTCGCTTTCACTCCATTCCGGGACCTGGTGATAGAGCTATCTGGGTTTAGGTGCAAAATTTCCTCATAGGGTAAGGGCCAATTATTATCTGGATCAATGGCCATCATGGATACTGCGTTTATCTTCACTAGTTTCCATTGGCCAATGACCTGTGAAGGAACCAGCGTAGGTGGCCTATAGGCATTCTGATCTGGCTCAGGGGAGATCTCGTCTTCCGGGGTGCAACTGATGGCCAAGAGTAAAAACAGGAGAGGGTAAAGGATATTCTTCATACGCTTTGCTTTGACTTTATTACACGACCCTGCTCAGGCGTAGTAAGTTGCAGCGCCGCGCTATCTGGCCAACATAAATTATCATCAAATTAATACTTTCCGCCCGATTTTCTAAAAACACTCCTAAAATGGAGCAAATCTAATGCGATCTGTGTTGTGCTGTTTTCCTGAGGAATCCTTCCCGTAAGTTCCATGACTTCTGATGTTTTCAAATTCAGCCTAATCGGGGAAATACTAGTATCTTTGTTTTCTAATTGTAAAACGCACCATGATTTCAGTTGATTCGGTCGCCGTTGAGTTTAACGGCGCGGCTCTTTTTAGTAACGTTACCTTCAACATCAATGAAACCGACCGGATCGCCCTCATGGGGAAAAACGGAGCCGGAAAATCTACCCTCCTCAAGATCATTGCCGGAGTCAACAAGCCCACCAAAGGCAAATTGTCGGCCCCGAAGGATGCGGTGATCGCCTATTTGCCGCAGCACTTACTCACCAAAGACGAGAGCACCGTGTTTGAGGAAGCGTCCAAGGCTTTCGGGCAGATTCTGGAAATGAAGGCCAAAATGGACGAGCTGAACACCCAGCTGGAAACCCGCACCGATTACGAGTCTGACGAGTACATGAAGCTGATTGAGGACGTGTCTGAACTCAGCGAAAAATACTATTCCATTGAGGAGATCAACTTCGATGCCGAGGTAGAGAAAACCCTCTTGGGTCTGGGCTTCCTGCGCTCAGATTTCACCCGCTCCACCAGCGAGTTCTCCGGCGGATGGCGCATGCGCATTGAGCTGGCCAAGATCCTGCTCCAGAAGCCAGACTTGATTCTACTGGATGAGCCCACCAACCACCTGGACATCGAATCGGTGCAGTGGCTGGAGGATTTCCTGGTGAACAACGCCAAAGCCGTGATCGTGATTTCCCACGACAAGACCTTCGTGGACAACATCACCAACCGAACCATTGAGGTGACCATGGGCCGCATCTACGACTATAAGGTGCCCTACACCCAATACCTGCAACTGCGCAAAGAGCGTCGCGAGCAGCAGCAGCGCCAGTTCGATGATCAGCAGAAAGAGATCGCCGATATCCAGGCGTTTATTGACCGTTTTAAGGGAACGTACTCCAAAACGCTTCAGGTACAGTCCCGCGTGAAGATGCTGGAGAAGATTGAGATCATTCAGGTAGACGAAGTAGATACCTCGGCGCTGAACCTCAAATTCCCACCGGCCCCACGTTCCGGCAATTACCCAGTCATTGTGGAGGAACTCACCAAGAAGTACGGCGACCACACCGTGTTCAAAGATGCGTCTTTGACCATTGAGCGCGGCCAGAAAGTGGCGTTTGTAGGCAAAAATGGCGAGGGTAAATCTACGCTCATCAAAGCCATTATGGGCGAGATTGACTACGACGGAAAACTTCAGTTGGGACACAACTCCATGATCGGCTACTTCGCGCAGAACCAGGCTTCGCTGCTGGACGAGGAACTGTCCGTGTTCCAGACCATCGATCAGATCGCCGTGGGTGACATGCGGACCCGCATCAAAGACATTCTGGGTGCCTTCATGTTCAGCGGCGATACCGTGGAGAAGAAAGTGAAAATGCTCTCGGGTGGCGAGAAAACCCGACTGGCCATGATCAAGCTTCTGCTGCAGCCCGTGAACCTGCTCATTCTCGATGAGCCTACCAACCACCTGGACATCAAAACCAAAGACATCCTGAAAGACGCCCTCAAAGCCTTCGACGGAACGCTCATCCTGGTTTCCCACGACCGTGACTTCCTGGACGGTCTGGCCGAAAAAGTATTTGAGTTCGGGAACAAGCGCATCAGAGAGCACTTCGAAGACATCAACGGCTTCCTGCGCAACAAGAAAATGGAGAACCTACGGGAGATTGAAAGAAAGACCGTAGCCAGCTAGGTTGCCGCTAAACCAAATAAATAGAAAATCCCCATCAGCCAATAAAGGTTGATGGGGATTTTTGTTTGTAGCGGCGTTCCCTGTAACGCCGCTAGGTTTCAAGCCAGTTTTTACCAAAACACCGCTAAATCAAACCTTAGAAACCGAGTCTGGCAAAGGCATGAATAGCTGATCTTCATAGCACCAGGCCCAGCTTTCGCCGGGTTGTACCGAGGTGATTACCGGGTGCTTCGTTTCCAGATAATGTTTTGTCGCGTGCTTGTTGGGTGAGGAGTCGCAGCAGTGGGTTTGGCCGCAGGTTTGGCAGAGGCGCAGGTGTACCCAGGTGCTGCCCATGGCTACGCATTGGGCGCAGACGTGTGAAGTGGCTGGCTTCAGGTTCTCCGGCGCGGGAAGGTGCTGGCAGGTTTTGGTTTCCATTATCAGAATAAATCTTAGGTTTGAGCAAGGTATTCGTGGACGTACTTGATGGCCATGGCGCCTTCGCCCACCGCCGAGGCCACGCGGTTCATGGCGCCCGCCCGTACATCGCCGGCCGCGAAAATACCGGGCACGCAGGTCTCCAGCAGGTACGGGTCGCGGGGGAGTTTCCAGGTCTTTTGGAATAGGGGATACTTCTGCAGGTCGCGGCCGGTTTCCACGCAGCCCTTGGGGTTTTTGATGATGTCCAGCTTGATCCAGTCAGTGAACGGTTTGGACCCGATGAAGATGAACAGGGCATCGGCGGGCACGGTCTGGGTGGTTTTCTCCTGCTCCCTGGAAAGCACCAGGCACGTCAGTCTTTGATCGCCGCGGGCTTCTGCCACCTCGGTGAAGGGTAGTAACTGGATGTTGGTTGTTCCTTGGATCTGGTTTATGAGGTACTGCGACATGGTGGAACTCAGATCAGGCTTCCGGATGATGATGTAAACCTGGGCCGCGTATTTAGAGAGGTGCATGGCCGCCTGCCCCGCCGAGTTGCCACCGCCCACAATGTACACCTGTTTGCCTTTAAAAGCATGGGCCTCAATCATAGCCGCCCCATAGTACACCCCCGCGCCCGTGAATTCTTCCACACCTGGCGCCTCCAGCTTGCGGTAATCTACGCCGGTGGTAATGATGATGCTCCGGCTGCTGATTTCGCTCCCGTTAGACAGACGTATAATCTTGTACTGATCCTGCAACCTGATCTCCACCACTTCCTGCGGCGACAGGAACTCGGTACCCAGGCGGGTAGCTTGCACAATGGCGCGGTGGGCCAGATCGCTGCCGCTGAGGCCGTTCGGGAAGCCCAGGTAGTTCTCAATGCGGGAGCTGCTGCCGGCCTGTCCGCCTGGGGCGCGTTTGTCAATGAGCAAGGTCCTGAGGCCTTCCGAGGCGCCGTACACCGCGCCCGCCAACCCTGCCGGGCCCGCCCCAATCAAGACCACATCGTACAAAGAATTGGTGGCGTTGGATTTCAGGCCCAGTTTCTGCGCGATGGACGGAATCTCGGGCTGGCAGAGGTAGGAGCCATCTTCGAAGAAAACCACGGGCAGTTGGCTCTCATTTAAATCGTTCAGGCGCAGCAGTTCCATGGCCTGGTTCGGTTCGTCTACGTTCAGCCATTGGAACGGGAAAAGGTTGGCACCCAGAAAATCTTTGAGGTGGTGCGATTTGGGTGACCATTGGTTACCAATGACCCTCAGGCCGGTCCATTTAGGGATAAACGTGGCCTGCCATTCATCCAGCAGATCCTGCAGCACGGGGTACAGTCGTTCCTCCGGCGGGTCCCAGGGTTTGAGCAGGTAGTAATGGAGCCCCACCGCGTTGATGGCTTTGATGGCGGCCTCGGTGTCTGAGTACGCAGTTAGGAGCACCCGTTTGGCGTCTGGGTATATTTTGATGGCCTGCTCCATGAAATCCACGCCGGGCATTTCGGGCATGCGCTGGTCACAGATGAAAAGGGCGATGGCCTCGTGCTGGTTCTTGAGCGTTTTCAGGCTTTCCAAGGCTTCCGAAGCGGAGGTGGTGCTCAGGACTTTGTACTCTTTCCGGAACTGTTGCCGAACGTCCCGCGCCAGGGCCTTGAGCACCTGCGGATCATCGTCTAACGCGAAAATGATAGGCTGTTTCATGGGCTATTTCTGAAAAGAAGAGGTAAAACAGATAGCTTCACAGCGGCAGTTGCACGGTGAAAGTGGTTTTGCCGGGAACCGAGTCCACAAAGATTTCGGCATTGTGGTGTTGGATGATCTTGCGCACGATGTCCAGGCCCAGGCCGCTTCCTTTTCCCATGGGTTTGGTGGTGAAAAACGGGTCAAAGATGCGGCCCATTATTTCTGGCGAGATGCCAGCCCCGTTGTCGGTAATACTCACATGGATGGTTTTTCCTTCGGGCCAGGCCTTTATCTCTACCGTTCCCTGGTCTGGAGCGGCGTCAATGGCGTTGTCCAGCAGGTTGGTCCAGACCTGGTTTAGTTTGCCGGGGTACACAGACACTTTGGGAAGGTCGGGCGCATAGGTTTCCTGCACTTGGATGCGTTTTTCCTTGATCTTGTGGCCCAGCATGGTAAGGGTGCTCTGTATTTCCTTGGGCAGGGTGACCGGCTGCTTGTCCTGATCCTGGTCCATGTGGGAGTAGGTTTTTACGGCGCTCACCAGGTCAAATATCCGTTTAGAGGCCACCTGTATGTCATTGATCAGGCGCTCGGTGCTGAGGGCATTGGCTACCCACTCCAGGACCTCGTCCAGGTGCTTGCCGTCCAGGATCTTTTCTACCTGGTTCAGATCTGTCAGGTTCAGCCCGGTTTCCACGAAGATCTCGGCCAAGGGATACGGGTTTTCCAACTGGTGGACTTCCATCCATTCCAATAATTCGTCTTCCAGGCGGCTTCTATCCAGGAGGGGAAGGGTGCTCAGTTTGCAGTTGTTTATTTTGGCGAAGGTGAATTCCACCACTTCATCCACTTGCTCGGGAGTCAGGTGCATCATCATCACGCGCTTGAATTTCTGGGGAACGTTATGGTGGATGCGCAGGAACTCAGCGGAGCTCCGCACGATGGCCGCCGAGGGGTTGTTGAGCTCGTGGGCCAAACCCGCCGAAAGCTTGCCCAAGGCCATGAGCTTCTCATTGAATTGCTGCATCTGGGTGAAATTACGCACCCTTTCAGTCATAATGGTGACCAGTACCTGCAGTAAATCGGGGTTATTTCGCTCCAGTTCGGGGAAGTGGCTTTTGTGCAGCACAAGTAATAGGGTAGGCTTGGCTGCCTCGCCCAGGCCTTTGGTATGGGTAAGCCGGGAAAGAGGCATCACGCCGGTTATTTCGCCTTTATGGAAGGAAAATACCTGTTTTAACTGACCGCTTTCCTCCAGCCTTACATCAATCTGGCCTTCCAGTACCACATACATATTTTCGGCGGGGTCTCCCTTCTGGAAAAGCACCTGGCCAGGCAGAAGCTCCAGCAAGGTGGCGTGCTCCAGCATCCAGGAGAGTTGCTCCAAAGGAACCTGTTTGAAAATAGCCAGGTCTTGAAGTTCGGCTGCTTCGGTTGTTTTCATGGCTCAGGTAGAAGAATGATCCTGATTCAATATACAGAAAACCAGAGTATAACAGATTTTTTGCCTTGTTAATTTTAGAGGTCATGTGTGGATGAAGGCAGGGAGAATAGGTTCCGAAGCCTAAGGGAAAGAAGGAAAGTAGCGACAGCAAAACGCACCAAACGAAATTCCCACTACTTATGAGGCGAAAGGCTTTTGGGACCGTTTTTCAGAAAACAGGCTTAAAGCACAATGAATAGGCCAGCAAAACCGACCGAAGAGCCTGGGTGAAGGGTTAAGCAGAATGGGATAGGATTGTTCGTATGGGGGAGATATCTAAAGGTAGGCAACCTGGCTCGGTTTTGGAACAGGAAGAAGAGCCATAGGCTTTCGGGTTGGTTTAGGGAAATGAGCCCCAAACCAACCCGGCTCCTGGAAAAGGCTGCGGCGTTCGTGACTCCCTCCTCAAATCAGGAGGTAATTTCTTCCAACCGAGAATCTGGTCACCTGAACAGGCAAAAGGTAGAAAGGAGTGGCCGTTTTTCTGTATCTTCCACCTTCCATTACTCAGAACGACTTCATGAAAAAGCTTCTTATTTTACTCGGGCTTGGTGCACTGGCTTTTACGCGGCCGGCAGCAGCCCAGGTGTATAAACCCCAGGAACCGTTGGCCCATACTTATTCCATTGTGGCCCGCGACCCTAAAACCGGCGAGATGGCTGTGGCTGTGCAAAGCCACTGGTTCTCGGTGGGTACTTCGGTGAGTTGGGGCGAGGCCGGGGTAGGGGTCGTTGCCACCCAGTCGTTCACGAACAAATCCTTCGGACTGCGCGGACTGGCTTTGATGAAACAGGGGAAAACCGCCGAGGAAACCCTTAAACTCTTGCTTGCCAATGATCCGGGCCGCGAAGTTAGACAGGTCGCCATTCTGGATGCCAAAGGCGGGGTAGCTACCCATACCGGTAAAAAATGCATCACCTACGCGGGGCACATCACGGGCAAAGACTTCTCTGTGCAAGCCAACATGATGCTGAACGAAAGCGTGTGGCCCGCCATGGCGAAGGCGTTTGAACAGAACTCCCACCTCCCTTTGGCCGAACGGATGCTGGCCGTATTAGACGCCGCTGAGGCCCAGGGAGGAGACATCCGGGGAAGACAATCCGCTGCCTTGCTGGTGGTGCCGGGTAAAAGCAAAAAAGAACCCTGGAACGAGCGGTTGGTGGACCTTCGGGTAGATGACCACGAGGTGCCTTTGCAGGAACTGCGCCGCTTGCTTACCGTGCAGCGTGCCTATGAGCACATGAATAACGGCGACCTGGCCGTAGAGAAAAACGACATGGCCCTGGCCATGAAAGAATACAGCGCCGCCGAACGGCTTCAGCCCAATAATCTGGAGATGCAGTATTGGCACGGCATTACGCTAGCCAACACCGGCAAAGTAGACGAAGCCATTAAAATTCTGGAACCCGTTTTCAAGGCAGATAAAAACTGGCGCACCTTAACCGAACGCCTCCCGCCGGTAGGTTTGCTCACCGTTTCAGCGGCAGATTTGAAAAGGATTCTGGATTTGAAGTAAAAAAGCTGACTCCTGCTGTAAAGTAGGAGCCGGTTGCCTAATAAACCTTTCCTGTATTTCTGATTTTGCGTTCTGCGTGGTAAATCGCGGGTCAGAAACTATCTCACCAAACAACCAACATGCTTCGCTCCCTTAAAAAGATGACGTTGGCGGCTGCACTTTTCCTGCCGTTGATGACTAGTGCCCAAAACCAGGATTCCCTGCACATCCGTAAGATTTATGACCTGGCGCTTACCCAAGGCCAGAGCTACGAACAGCTCCGGTACCTTACCAGCCGCATCGGGGCACGTTTGAGTGGCTCTCCGCAAGCCGCCGCCGCCGTAGAGTGGGCTCGGCAGGAAATGGGCAAAATGGGCCTGGATCGCGTGTACCTGCAAGAAGTGATGGTGCCGCATTGGGTACGGGGCGATAAAGAATATGCCGCCATTGTCAACTCCAAAATCACCCCTACCCGCGAGGTAAACGTGCTGGCTTTAGGCGGATCAGTGGCCACGCCCGCCACCGGCCTCACTGCCGAAGTGCTGGAAGTGAACAGCCTGGACGAGTTGAAGAAACTGGGTAAGAAAAAGGTGCAGGGCAAGATCGTGTTCTTCAACCGGGGCTTCGACCAAACCCACATCATTACCGGACACGCGTACCGGGGTGCCGTAGACCAACGTTCCAGCGGACCTTCTGAGGCAGGACGTCTGGGCGCCGTTGGCGTAGTAGTTCGATCCATGGCTTCCAACAACGATGATTTTCCGCATACCGGTGGCTTGCGCTACGCCGAGGATGCACCCAAGATTCCGGCCGTTGCCATCAGCACTAAAGGCGCCGATTTATTGAGCAAATTGCTGAAAGAAGACCAAAAGCTACAGTTCCACCTCCGCATGAATCCCCAGTGGCTCCCCGATGTGCTCAGCTACAACGTCATCGGTGAGATCAAGGGCACAGAGAAACCAGACGAAATCATTGTGGTGGGCGGCCACCTGGACAGCTGGGACATTGGCGAAGGCGCCCACGATGACGGGACCGGTTGTGTGCAGTCTATGGAAGTGCTGCGGATGATGAAGACAATGGGCTACAAACCCAAGCGCACCATCAGGGCGGTGATGTACATGAACGAGGAGAATGGCCTGCGTGGCGGCACCAAGTACGCCGAAATCGCCAAAAAACAGGGTGAGAAACACATTGCCGCCATTGAATCTGATGCCGGCGGGTTCACGCCCCGGGGCTTCGGGATTGCGACCACTACCGAGGCTGCTTACCAGAAAGCTTTCGCCTGGAGAGGACTGCTGGCTCCCTACGGCCTCCACGACATTGACCGCGAAGGCGGCGGAGCCGATATCGGGCCGCTGAAGGATGAACGGGTGGCCCTCATCGGCTTCCGCCCAGACTCCCAGCGCTACTTTGATATCCACCACACCGCCAACGACACCTTTGACAAAGTAAACCGCCGCGAACTTGAACTTGGCGGCGCCTCCATGGCCGCGCTGGTGTATTTAATTGATAAGTACGGGTTATAGTTTGATTATTGAATGAACAGAAAAGCCTGTGATAAACGTCACAGGCTTTTTTGATGGGTTTTTCAGAAAATAGCTCTTAAACGGTTTAGACACGTGATCAACACCGTTGGCGCGAGCTTACACCTCGAGTCAGGGCGCATGACAGATGCATAGCTTTACTCTCTTTTATCATCCTGAAAAGATCTTGTGGCGAGTGGTAGTAGCGTTTCTTCAATGCTTTTTTAGTTCGCCACAAGATTTTTTCAAGATGACAAATAGGAGGAGAGTACCTGGTTGCCGTTTTGGTGGCATTTTTAAAAAAACGAGGCTGAAACAGAAGTGGTCAAGTCCGCTACTTTCACCCGCGGGAAATCTCCGGTAAGACCCATACCTTTGCCGATGGTTTAAACAGATTGCGCTTGAAAAAAATCCTCATCATCCGGTTCTCGTCTATTGGTGATATTGTGTTGACCACGCCGGTGATCCGGTGCGTGAAAGAGCAGGTGCCCGGGGCCGAAGTCCATTTCTGCACCAAGGCCGCTTTCCGCAATATTGTGGCCAGCAACCCGTATGTAGACAAGGTGTTTTGCCTGGAAACCTCGCTCAAAGCGTTGCTGCTGCAGTTGAAGGCCGAGAACTATGATCTGGTGCTGGACCTGCACAACAACCTTCGCACCCGCATCCTGAAAACCCGGTTAAACCGACCAAGCCGGAGTTTTGATAAGCTGAATTACCAGAAATGGTTGCTGGTGAAATTCAAGATCAACCGCATGCCCGATGTCCATATTGTGGACCGCTACCTGGCCACCGCCGCTCCTTTGGGTGTGCAGAACGACGTGAAAGGGCTGGATTACTTTATCCCCGAAAAAGACGAAGTAGACCTAAACATGCTTCCAATTACCCATCAACAGGGCTACTACGCCATCGCTATCGGGGCGCAGCATTACACCAAACGCCTGCCGGTAGACCGTCTGATTGAGCTTTGCGAGAAAATTAACGGACCGGTTATTTTATTGGGAGGGAAGGAAGACGAGCCGGTGGCGCACATGATGGAGGTCTTTTTCCGCTCAGAACCTTACTTCTCGCATGATACTCCTTACCCTAACAACCGCACCGTTATCTACAACGCCTGCGGGAAGTATAACCTGAACGGATCGGCCTCGTTGGTGCGCCAGGCCCAGGCAGTCTTCAGCCATGACACCGGCCTGATGCACATCGCGGCAGCCTTCCAGAAGAAAATCTACAGCATCTGGGGGAACACCGTTCCCGCTTTCGGAATGTACCCGTACACGCAGGATTACGAAGTGATGGAAGTGAAGAACCTGTACTGCCGACCCTGCTCTAAAATTGGCTATTCTAAATGCCCTGAACGCCACTTCCGCTGCATGCGCGAAATCAATTTTGATTTCCAGTTACCGGTGGTAGAACGTCCCGCCTGAGCCTCCCTTTGATAGACCTGCTTTTAGCCTGTTTTCCTGAAAAGACGTAGAAAATGGCAAACCAACTCTCAGTGGTATGCAAGCCAAACCTATTCTTTACGGTGCCGATTGGTGCAAGAAAACCATCGCCATCCAAGACTACTTCAAAACCCATGACGTGGCCTACGACTACATCAACGTGGAGGAAAGCGACGAAGCCATGCAGGCCATCAAAGACATGAACCGCGGCAGAATCCGTTTCCCGATGGTGGTAGTGGGAGAGCAGAAACCCATGAAGAACCCTTCCCCGGAAGAACTTGATGTAGCGTTGGGGAATAATATCGAATAGAGAAATAAGCCTCTTCTTTCAATTTTACCTATTGACGTTTTAGAGTTGGATTCAGGAAAACAGCTCTGAAACAGGTCTTTTGCGTGTGTACTGTATAGCAGATGAAATATGCTATTTAGGGCCTTAATGAGGAAATGGGTAGTTGTGGAAGTAGGAAGTAAATAAACCTAAGGGGGACCAGAAAAGTAGTTTGGGTTGTTGGTGAGAACACCAACAATGGCAAGTAAATGGCATGTGAAGGCAATTGTTGGTGAAGTACAGACCTTGGAAAGCCTGATTGTTAGAGGGACAGAAATCTAAAGTAGCCAATTTGAGGCTTGCGCCTCACAGCAGTTGCAAACTGCTGGTTATTTTAGGTCCAAGTCGCAGACTTGAACCATGAGATACGAGGTCTCATAAAGCCGGGCCAATTACCTTTTACTTACTATCACGTCAAGGAATCTAGTGCATTTACCTTGTCTAGTAAGTATCTAATACATTTACCTTGTATAGTAAGTATCTAGTACATTTACCTTGTATAGTAAGTATAGTAATATAGCTTTTGGCCGGCGCATTTCTGTTTCCAGCCTTTCGGTTGAGCGCCTTTGTTTTAGACCTGGTGCCGCAGGCAGGCCTACTGGCTAAGGCTAAAACAGCAGCGCGATGCCGGAAGGCGGGGCCTCGCGGCCGTGAGCGCTCGGAGCCCAGATATGGAACAATAAAGCTCATGCACCCCGAAAACAGCGGTCCTTCTCTAGAACAAGCGGATAAATAAATGCACAAGAATAAATTAGATCAATTAGCCAATTCTTCTTCAGGAACAAGTGCCTTTTGCTAACAAACGGATTATCTGTATATCGGCAACATTAATAAAAAGCCATCCTTAAAAGCCTAAAAAGCAAAGAAGCGCTTCAAGCCTGTTTTACCCAAAACAAGCCTGAAACGCTTCTCAGAAAACTCAAAAAGAAACCTCTTTATTTGGTAATCATCTCAAAACCAAGATAGGAATGCAAGGCCTTCGGTAATTTAATACCCTCTGGGGTTTGATTGTTCTCCAGCAAGGCAGCCACAATACGCGGCAACGCCAAGGCACTACCATTCAACGTGTGCAGTAACTGCGGCTTACCACCCTCGGTGCGCTGACGCAATTTCAAGCGGTTGGCCTGGTAGGTTTCAAAGTTAGAGACAGAGCTTACTTCTAACCAACGACCCTGAGCCGCAGAGTAAACCTCCATGTCATAGGTGAGAGCAGAGGTGAAACCCATGTCACCGCCGCAGAGGCGCAGCACGCGGTAAGGAAGTTCCAGTTTCTGGAGCAAACCCTGGATGTACTGGCTCATTTCCTCCAATGCCTGGTAGGATTTTTCCGGTTCCTGAATCTGCACGATCTCCACTTTGTCAAACTGATGCAAGCGGTTCAAGCCACGAACATCGGCACCCCAGGAACCAGCCTCTCTTCTAAAACACGGCGTGTAGCCTACGTTCTTAATGGGCAGCTTGCCTTCCGCGATGATCTCGTCGCGGTAGAGGTTGGTGATGGGCACCTCGGCGGTTGGGATCAGGTAGAGGTTGTCGGCGGTGGCGTGGTACATCTGGCCTTCTTTGTCAGGGAGTTGGCCGGTACCGTAACCCGATGCCTCGTTTACCACAATAGGGGGCTGCACCTCGGTGTACCCGGCTTTCATGGCTTCGTCCAAGAAGAAATTGATCAAACCGCGTTGCAGACGGGCACCTTTTCCTTTGTACACGGGGAATCCGGCGCCGGTGATTTTAATGCCCAGCTCAAAGTCAATGATGTCATACTGCTTGATGAGTTCCCAGTGCGGTTGGGCGTTTTCATGCAAAGTTGGGATAGTACCATGCTCCAGCACCACTTCGTTGTCCTCAGAGGAACGGCCGGCGGGCACGCTGCTGTGCGGGATGTTAGGCAATTTATAAAGCGCCTGCTGCAGGGCCTGCTCCAGGTTCTGTACTTCCTCGTCCAGGGCTTTGGTGCGGAGCTTCAGGTCGGCGGTTTCGGCTTTCAGGGCTTCGGCCTGGTCTTTCTGGCCGCTTTTCATTAGGCCGCCAATTTCTTTGGCTAAAGCGTTGGCCCTACCCAGGAGTTCGTCGCGCTCGGTTTGCAGGGAGCGGCGCTTCTGGTCCAGGTCCAGCAACGATTGTACTTCCTGGGCGGCGTTGGGAAAGTTTCTTTTCTGCAAGCCAGCAAGAACAAGATCGGTTTGCTCGCGTAAAACGGGTATCTGTAACATGGTGCGTCTGGTTAACTGTACGCAAAAATAGAATATTTTGAATAGGGTGCGGCAATGGGCACTTTTTTATGAAAATTTGTGTAACTTTATATATTAATTTTCTCGTACTGCTTGTAAAATAGAACAAGGCTGTCTAACATTGCAGTACATTTTCTGAACGACCGTCATCCGGGTTCTTCATTACATCTTACACACCAAGTTTTTTCCTGTTTTTATCCGTCTGCCCGTTGCGCTCTGCAACTGCTATGCATTTAAACCGAATAGCTAATTAATTCAATTTATGTACAACATTGACGAGTTGAAAGATTCTCTTCTTTCAGAACTCAAAGAGATTGCTGAGAACCTCGGCGTCACGAACTTCAAGAAGCTCAGCAAGCAAGACCTGATCTACAAAATCCTGGATCAGCAAGCCGTTACCCCCCTTGAGAACCTCCCCAAAAAATATAAAAAATCTACTCGGAAGGCAGACGAACCAGCCGATGCTCCGGCCACTGTAGCGGAAGCACCTGCTCCTGAACAAATTGTAGCAGAAACCCCGGCTTTTGTACCGGCGCCCGTAGAAGAGACTGCGGTGTTAGCGTCTGTAGATGAAAGTCCGGCTGCTGCACCAGCCCGCCGTCAGGCCAGAACCGCTCCAGAGCGCCCGGCCAGAGCTGAGCGGGGGCCTTCAGCGGTACGTGAGGCAAGACCTCGTACCCCGCAAGCCCCTCAGGCCTTCCGCGAAGAGCCCCGTGAAGTGCGGGAACCGGCCCGCCCTGAACCCCGTGAGAACCGTCCAGAGCCTAGGGAGAACCGCCCAGAGCGTTCTGAACCGCGCGAAAGCCGGATGCAGCCACGTGAATTCCAGCCTCGGGAGCAGCGGGAACAACGCGAGCCCAGAGAGATGCGGGAGCAAGCTCCCCGCGAACCAAGAGAGCAGCGTGAGCCTAGAGAGCAACAGCCAAGGGAACAACAACCAAGAGATACTCAGCCTCGGGAGCCTCGGGAGCAAGCACCGCGCGAGCCCAGAGAGCAACGTGAGCCAAGAGAAAACAATAACCGCGAACCCCGCGAAAACAACCCCAACTGGCAGAATCGTCGCGAGCCAAACCAGAATCCTAACCAGAACCGGCCGCAGCAGAACAACGCCAACAACGTTAATTACCGCGAATTTGACGGCGTAATCGCCAATGAAGGTGTCCTGGAACTGATGCAGGACGGCTATGGTTTCCTGCGTTCTGCGCATTACCATTACCTGGCCAGCCCGGATGATATCTATGTTTCTCCGTCGCAGATCAAGTTATTCGGTTTAAAGACTGGAGATAGCGTGAAAGGCACCGTTCGGGCTCCGAAAGAAGGCGAGAAATATTTCGCGTTGCTGAAGGTTGATTCCGTAAACGGCCGTACTACCGAGGAGATCCGCGACCGGATTCCGTTCCAGCATTTAACGCCTCTTTTCCCGGAAGAGCGCCTAAAACTGACCACTCGTTCCAGCCAGTACTCCACCCGCATCATGGATCTGTTCGCCCCAATAGGGAAAGGACAGCGTGGTTTGATCGTGGCTCAGCCGAAAACCGGTAAAACGGTATTGCTGAAAGAGATAGCCAACGCCATCACCGAGAATCACCCCGAGGTGTACCTCATGATCCTGTTGATCGACGAGCGCCCAGAAGAGGTAACCGACATGGCCCGCAGTGTGAAAGCCGAGGTAATTGCCTCTACCTTTGACGAGCAAGCCGAGCGCCACGTGAAAATCTCCAGCATTGTGTTGGACAAAGCAAAACGCATGGTGGAGTGTGGACACGATGTGGTAATTCTACTGGATTCTATCACTCGTCTGGCCCGCGCTTATAACACGGTGGTTCCTTCTTCCGGTAAAATCCTATCGGGTGGAGTGGATGCCAACGCGCTGCACAAACCGAAGCGTTTCTTCGGGGCGGCCCGTAACGTAGAGAACGGCGGCTCGTTGACCATCATCGCCACGGCTTTGATTGACACTGGTTCTAAAATGGACGAGGTGATCTTTGAAGAATTCAAAGGTACCGGTAACATGGAACTCCAATTGGACCGCAAACTGGCCAACAAGCGCGTGTACCCAGCCATCGACGTTCCGGCTTCCGGTACTCGCCGCGAGGACCTGCTCATGGACCGCGACGAACTCAGCCGTGTTTGGATCCTGCGCAAGTTTATGTCAGACATGAATTCCGTGGAAGCCATGGAGTTCCTGAAAGACCGCATGAAAGGCACCAAAGACAACGACGAGTTCCTGATCTCCATGAACAGCTAGTCTTTGAAAATAAAGTTCACGAAGAAGGCCCCGCAAATCTCTGCGGGGCCTTCTTCGTTTTTAGGACCTTCTGTTTTACGCCTGTTTTCAGAAAACAGAGCCAAAAGCCCCTTAGCTGATGAATTGACTTGAAAAGGAACAAAAGCAATTTCTACCCTCCAAAGCTCCCGTACCGGACCGCTTTCTTCTGCGCGGAGTCATAGACCAGCAACCGGCCGTCTTCTTTGCCCAGAAGGTATTTGAAGCCGATGGCTTTAGGGTTGGCCTGTATCCGTTTCCAGGTGGTTTCATTTACAAACGAGGCTTGTACCGGGGCGTTGGGGGCAATGGCCGGAGAAACAAAATCGGTGTTTTCCACAAAGTCATCCATCCGCTTGATGATGTAGGCTTCGCGCTCAGAGACAGTGGGGGAAGTGGGGCTTTGCATCTCGTAAACCATACTGGCCTCCAGATCAGCGGCGGGAAAGTTCTCCTCGTAAATTTTCTGTCCGTCCTGCGTAGTGATGGTGAATTCAACTTTTCCTTTGGTGATGGAATTGCCATGTAACGCCAATCGGAAAAAGTCGGGGTTCTGGTCAGAGGAGAACGCGTGGGTGCGTTGCACAATGTGCTGCACAGGTTCATCTGCATTTCTAGCAGAGCTTTCCTTGGCTGAGGAAGCAGAGGTGCCGGTTTGGTTGGAGGTAGTAGCTTCTTCTGAGCCAGAAGATTGGCAACTGAACAAGAAGGCCAGTACCGCTACCAGAGAGAGTCTTAACATGTTTTCAGAGTAAGTGGCCTAAAACCGATGTACGTGCAGTAACTGGCATGGTTGGCCGTTTCAGCCTTTCCAGAGTTGCCAAAGCAGGATTAGAATAAACGAAAAGCTCATGCAAAGCGAAGAAACCTTGTTCATGCGCATGGTATTTTCATAGTTGGCGGCTGCCGTGTCTTGCTTCACTTTCCAGAGCCATTGACTGAAGACCATTAAAACCGGACCCGTACCCATCAGGAAAAACAAGCTGTGCCAACTTTCCCCGCGTTGCCAATAGGTGTAGAAGAGCAGCCCCGTGGCAATTAACAGGCTAGTGGCCGCGAACAGAAACGTACCCCATAAACCCAGTTTCAAACTCAGGGTCTCGTCTCCCCGGCGGGCGTCTTCCTCGTGCTGGTACACTTGCGTAAGCGGATAAGAGCCGCAAAGAAACAGAGAGCTCACCAACGCCAGCAATAGGTTATTTTTGCTCAGAATCGTTTCTTCGGATACCCCGATGCCCACTTGCACCATGGCAAATGTGAACGCTCCCTGAAAAATAACAACAACCAGTGTACTCAAGATCGGGTATTTCTTCAGCCGGATACCCTCGTAGCTGTAGGCTTTGGAAACCAGCAGGTAGAGCAATACCATCGCCCCGAAAAGCCAGGACAAAAACGCGGCGAGCACCACCGAAAGCACATCAAACACCAGCACCAGCCAATACAGTAATTCAGTGACTTTAGGCGGATGCTTCAGGCCCCCTATGCTGCCTTCGTCGCGGTCATAGTAAGAGTTGTAGCCGTTGCTGGCGGGGTACACCAGAAGGTGCAGAATCAGGAAAACGGCCAAGCCCCGCCAAAGTGATACGTCAGGTTCGGCACTAAGCGCAAACCAGAAAATGGGCATCAGAAACAAAGAAAACGGGATGCGGAGCAAGCGCCATGCATCGGACCAGGAAGCGTTCATGCCGGGAGTGTTGGATAGCCTACTAAATACAAAACGCCGGTTCCGCTCCAATGCCGCGCCCGCCCAATGTGCCAGGTGTACTGAGGGGCATTTAACGTGGAAACCATTTTCTGCAGATGTTCTGGGGTGTACAGACGCAGCAGGGAAACCGTGCCGTCCCAAACCGTGCCCAGCGGAATGAGCGGTACCAGGTAGGTGAAAAACAATCGGCTCCAGGTAAAAGGCCTGATAAAAGGCGTGAACAAGAGAATGGCCCATGGAAACACCAGCCAAACCAGTAGCAACTCGTGCCAGCGCTTTCCGGCCCCCTCAAACACCCCAATGCCTTGGTTCTGCCGTACGGCATCGGCTAAGATGGCGGTGGCTGTTTCGGGGCTGAAATGGTGAAAAGCAGAGAAAACCGTCCTGAAGCCTTCCATGGAAACAGGTACGGCGGTGGCATCTATCGGCTCGGGTGAAAACCGCAGGGCTCCGTGGCTTTGTTGGGCCAGGAACTGGTACGCTTCCAGGTTAGGGTACTTGTCGGTGAGGGTGATGGAGATGGGTTGTCCGGTCTGCTTCTCCAGTTCTTTCCATACCTGCTGGATTCCGCCGCCGGCTCCGGAGCAAAGGTCTACCAGCTTGGTTTGCCGCGTGTGCGCCAGGCCTTGGGCCAGAAAGGGAACAATGGGTTTGTAAATGCCCAGCGCGGTGATCATGAACCGCAGCACATCCATCATGCCTTGCCGCACCACATGCGGAAACCAGGTCTGGTCTTCCAGTTCAAACAGCTGCAGACGGAATTTCATGGAGTGGAGGTAAAACTTGGGTAACCAATGATACAGGTTTGAAACCACTGGCGCAACTCGGCGCGGGATTTCCAATTTAGTCTTGTTCCAGAGTAGGCAAAAAAGAGCCCACCCAAAGAAGTTTGAGTGGGCCGCTCTTAAGCAGTGATTTGCTTATTCTGCTTTCAAGGTAAGGGTGGAGCCGTCTGGCGCCTGTAGTTTCATGTCATCGTCGTCCAGTTCAGCAACGGTGAAGTTCTCGCTCACGTTGTTGTTGGCATAGGTCAGACTCAGGGTTTTGTTAGGCGCGCTGTAGGTCCAGGTACCGTTGGCCGATTGGCTTTCTGAAGTCTGGGTGAAGTTTCCGTTCGCGAAGAACTGAATCTGTTCCTGTTTCTCTTCTGAGGTGAGTTTGTCTTTGTCGCCGGTGGCGGTGGTTTCCTTGCTGGCTTTCCAGATCTTGCTGCTGGTGCCCGAGATCATCTGGGTATTTCCGCCGGTCTCGGCTTTTTTGTTGCAGCTAAAGGAGAAAGCGCTCAGCCACACAAGGCATACCAGGGTGAACAGGCGAGTGGCCGGAGTTGAAATCTTCATTTTCATAGTTATAAGGTTTGGTTCAGGTGACTACGTATTTGCCGTGGGGCAAACACGTTTTTCATACGTGGGTTTTTCTCCACAGTTCTATGAAAATAAACAAACTTATCTGAGGGGTGCCCGTAAAAATTAGCCTGTATACCAGTTGGATACCTATGTGAGATCCTGACCACTAATCAAAAAATACAACTATGGGACTATTTGATTTTCTTAAAAAAGGGGAGGAGAAACCGGTGCAAAAGCCTGTTGCCCAACCTGCCGCCAAGCCGGTAGTAGCGCAGCCCGCTGCTGCCCAACCTGCTGCGGCTGCTCAACCCGCCTTTGACACCTACACCGTGAAAAGCGGAGACTCTCTTTCTAAAATCGCCAAGAACTTTTACGGCGATGCTTCCCAATGGCACAAGATACATCAGGCGAACCTGGATAAAATCAAAGACCCTAACCTCATTGACGTGGGTTGGACCTTGAAGATCCCCAAAGCCTGAGAAACGATTTAGGTTTGTTTGTAGAAAGAAGAGTCTGGGCTTTGCACAGGCTCTTTTTCGTTTTCAGGCCAGTTTAAAGAAAACAGCCTTAAAGCAGAAACGGCCCGCATATTGCGGACCGTTCCTGCTTTGGGTTAAAAATCGTCCCGAAAAGGAGCGTGTGTCTTTCCTGGAAAATGGGAGTTCCTGAAGTTACATAGGGTTCCGTTCCAGGTAGCGGGCTACGGCAGGGCAGGAGGCGCGTACCTCCAGGCCTTTTGAAGCGGCGTAGTCAAGGCCGTGTTTGATCAGTTTGTTCGCGTACCCTTTGCCCCGGTATTCTTCCTCAATGTAGGTGTGCTGGAAATCAATGGTTTCCTCGTCTGGCAGGGCGTACGCTAATTCCCCAATGTCTTCCTGCTCCAGGAGGGCAGTAAATTGCTGGGCTTCCTCATCGTGTTGGATATCTAAATTCATGGTGTAACGCGTTAAGTACAAGTAAACGGCTCTGCAAGGAAAGCCCTTATGAAGTACCCCATCCAAGCCCAAAAGGTTAGCCTTAAACCTTGCCCTTTTGGTGCCGATTTTCTAAAAACACCTTAAAAACAAGGGGCCTATAAGGCCCCTTGGATAATCTCGTCTACTACCGGTGGGTCCAGTAGGGTGCTGGTATCTCCCAAGTTGGAGGTGTCACCCTCGGCCACTTTCCTAAGGATGCGCCGCATGATCTTGCCCGATCTGGTTTTAGGCAAGCCGCTCACAATCTGGATTTTGTCTGGCTTCGCGATTTTCCCAATCTGATCCACCACTGTTTCAATGATCTCGGCCCGTAGGTGCTCCTGGTTAGCGGGGGCTTCCTCGCCGCACACCACAAACGCGTAAATGCCCTGGCCTTTCACGTCATGCGGATACCCTACCACGGCGCTTTCCACAATGTGCTTGTTCTGGTTGATGGCGTTCTCTATCTCGGCGGTCCCGAAGCGGTGCCCTGATACGTTGATCACGTCATCCACCCGACCAATGATGCGCCACAAGCCATTGGCATCGCGCTTGGCACCGTCGCCAGTGAAATACAGGCCTTTGTACGCATTGAAATAACTCAGGCGGCAGCGGATATGGTCACCGTAGGTCGTCCGGATGATTCCGGGCCACGGAAACTTCATGCACAGGTAGCCTTCCACCTCGTTCTCGGTGATTTCCTCCCCATGCTGGTCCAATAGCAAAGGCTGAACACCTGGCATGGGAAATCCCGCGTGGCTTGGTTTCATAGGCGTCACTCCGGCCAGTGATGACAGCATAATACCGGCCGTTTCAGTTTGCCACCAGGTATCCACCACCGGACAACGCTCCTTACCCACGTGGATGTGGTACCAATGCCAGGCTTCCTCGTTGATTGGTTCCCCTACCGAGCCCAGTACTTTCAACGAATCCAGGCTGTAAGACAACACGTGGTCCAAACCCGAGGCCATGAGCGAGCGGATGGCGGTAGGCGCGGTATAAAAAATGTTCACTCCGAATTTATCGATCACCTGCCAGAATCGGCCTGGGTCCGGGAAGGAAGGCACGCCCTCAAACATCAGCGTAGTGGCCCCGGACAGAAGCGGACCGTACAGCAGGTAGGAGTGACCCGTAATCCAACCAATGTCAGCGGTGCACCAGTAGATGTCGCTTTCGTCGTACTGGAACACGTTCCGGAAAGTATAATCGGTGTAGACCATGTAGCCGCCGATGGTGTGCACCACGCCTTTGGGCTGGCCAGTCGAGCCTGACGTGTACAGGATGAAAAGCATGTCCTCGGCATCCATTTCCTCGGCCGGACAGTTTTTGTCTACGTGCTGCAGTTCCTCGTGGTACCAGACATCGCGGCCCTCTACCATGTTCACGGCCCAACCGATGCGGTCTACCACCACCACTTTCTCTACGCTAGGGCAGGTTTCCAAAGCCTCGTCCACCACCCTTTTCACAGGAATCTGCTTCGGGCCGCGGTTCAATCCATCAGACGTCAAGACCACTTTGGCCTGGGCATCGTTGATGCGGTCGGCCATGGCGGTGTGCGAGAAACCGGCGAAAATCACGGAATGTACCGCCCCGATGCGGGCGCAGGCTAGCACGGAGAACGCCAGCTCCGGAATCATGGGCATGTAAATGCACACGCGGTCACCTTTTTGCACGCCATTGCGCTTCAGGATGTTGGCCATCTGGCAGACCTTCTCGTGCAACTCGCGGTACGTGAACCGGATGTAGCGCTCTTTGGGGTCGTTGGGTTCCCAGATGAGAGCCAGTTTATTGCCCCGTTTCTCCAAATGGCGGTCTAAACAGTTCTCGGTGATGTTGAGTTTGCCATTCACGAACCACTTCACATCGGGCTCCTCGAAATTCCAGTCCAGTACCTTGTCCCACTTTTTGCGCCAGGTGAAGTTCTCAGCGATGCCGGCCCAGAATTCCTCCGGCTGTTCCACGCTTTTCTGGTAGGCTTCCTGGTATTCCTCAAATGATTTTATGCGGTAATCCATCTTGTTTATTCGTTCGGTTTGGGGGCTTAAATATAGAAGTTCTGCCGAGGCAGCCAAGAAACAAGGCCATTCCTAAGGGTTTACCCCCTTGTTTTAGGCCCGATTTCCTGAAAAGAAGGTGAAAAGGCGGCACCCATGAAAAACCAGAGAATGCGTTTTAGACCTGTTTTTCTAAACAGAGCTCTAAAACGCATTCTTTGGTTTTTAACTTTTATTCCGCGCCTACCCCCAGGTAGGTTCGCAGTTTCTCTGACTCAAACTTGAGAGCGGCACTAGACTCGGGTTTCAGGAGGGAAACCACAATTCCCATCAAAAACGCACCGGACATAGAAACCAAAGCCGGGTTCTTCAGCGGGAAAATAGCCTCTTCATAGCCCATGATGTCTACCATGATGGTAGGGCTCAGCACAATCAAAACCAGGGAAAGGATAGCGCCAATGGCGATGCTCCAGACCGCGCCCTGCGTGGTGAACCGTTTCCAGATAATGGACATAAGCAAGGCCGGAAAATTAGCGCTGGCCGCAATGGAGAACGCCAAGCCCACCATAAATGCCACGTTCTGGCCTTTGAAAACCAGCCCCAGCACAATAGAGAGAATACCCAAAGCTATGGTAGCGCGTCTGGCTACTTTCATCTCGCCCTTCTCATTGGAAACGCCGTTTTTGAACACGTGCACGTACAGGTCGTGCGAAATACTGGAAGCTCCAGATAGGGTCAAACCGGCCACAACAGCGAGAATAGTCGCGAAAGCCACCGCCGCGATGAAGCCCAGGAAAGCAGTGCCGCCGGTCTGCTCAGCCAGGAGCAACGCCGCCATGTTGCCACCTTTGTCAATGCCCTCAATGGCAGGTTTACCCACCAAAGCCATGGCCGAGAAACCGATCAGGAACGTCAATAGATAGAAATACCCGATGAAACCCGTCGCTACGAACACCGATTTACGGGCAGCTTTGGCATCGGGAACGGTATAGAAGCGCATGAGAATGTGGGGCAGCCCGGCGGTGCCCAGCATAAGTGCCAAGCCAAGGGAAAGGGCATCAAACGGATTGGTGATGTAGCCGCCGGGGGCCAACATTTCTTGTCCATACTGCGTGCTCACCGTTTCCAGCAGATTAGCTGGGCTGAACCCGAATTTGGCCAGCGAAAGCAGCACCAACACGGTAGCCCCGCTCAAGAGCAGAACGGCTTTGATAATCTGCACCCAGGTAGTGGCAATCATCCCCCCGAAGAGTACATACAGGGTCATCACGCATCCTACTACAATTACCGCAATTTCATAATTAAGCCCGAAAAGGGTTTTTATCAGCCCACCGGCACCCACCATCTGGGCGATCAGGTAAAAGGCAATGGTTAAGAGCGAACCAACAGAAGAGACAATCCTGATAGGGCGCTGCCGTAGCCGAAACGCCACTACATCGGCGAAGGTGTACTTGCCCAGGTTGCGCAGGGGCTCCGCGATCAGGAACATGATCAGCGGCCAGCCCACCAGAAACCCGATAGAGTAGATGAGCCCGTCATAGCCTTTGGTAGCCACCATGCCCGCAATGCCCAGGAAAGAGGCGGCGCTCATGTAGTCACCGGCCAAAGCCAAACCGTTCTGGAAACCAGAGATGTTGCGGCCCGCGGCGTAGAACTCAGAGCCGGTTTTGGTTTTCTTGGCGGCCCAGTACGTGATGTAGAGCGTCACAGCCACGAACAGAAAGAACATGCCAATGGAAACGGGGTTGGCCGTGCCCAGCGTAGATGCGCTGGGGGCCTGGAGCAGGAGAAACAACATAGTGTTGAAGATGTCTTTGGTTTGGAAAGGGAGAGAAGGCTAGGAGATTTTGTTTTTCAGGTTCTCCACTGAGGAATCATAGTCAGAGTTGGCCCAGAAAACATAGATGCCGGTAAGCACCCAGGCAAACAGGATGATGCCCAAGCCTACCGGAATAGCCAGTGTGGTGTACTCCCCAATTCTGGTAGCCAATAGTTGTTTGTTGAACGCGACCACCAGCAGAAACCCGAAATACACCACCAGCATGGTAAAGGTGAGCACCAGTGAGACCGACCAGCGTTTTTTGACCAGTTTCTTAAAATCGGGGCTGTTTAGGATTTCATGGGGTGTTTGGGTACCTGGAATCATGGTTTGTTTGTTCGTTTGGTGATGGGAATAGTGGCGGAAAAGAAGGCACAAAGCCCTGTCTGGCCCGAGGTTCTCTGGCAACAGATCGCTTAATTTAGTGAGATATATCTAAAAAGGGCTATACAGTACGCGAATTTTTTGCCTCCTTTGCCTGTTTTGTAGTAGAAATTGATAAAATCGTTTTGCCATGCTTATCGCAAACCATAGCGGAAAACTTCTGGAAGTAGGATTAGACGAAGCCGGCCGGGGCTGCCTGGCCGGACCTGTGGTGGCGGGCGCCGTAGTGCTGCCGCTGGATTACTTCCATCCGCTGCTCACCGATTCTAAACTATTAAGTGCCAAACAACGCGAACAACTGCGGGAGGAAATTTGCCGGGAAGCGGTTTATTGGGCCGTGGCTGAGGTGAGCCCGCAGGAGATAGACGAGATCAATATCCTGAACGCCTCTTTCCTGGCCATGCACCGCGCCACAGATTTGCTGAACATCGCGCCAGAGTACCTGCTGGTAGACGGAAATCGGTTTACGCCCTACAAAGAGGTGCCCCACGCCTGCATGGTGAAAGGCGACAGCCGCTTCTATAACATCGCCGCGTCCTCTATTCTGGCTAAAACCCACCGCGATGACCTGATGAGTACCCTAGCTTCCACGTATCCGCAGTACAAATGGGAGCAGAATGCAGGCTATCCCACCAAAGTGCATCGGAACGCCATCAGAGAGCACGGGGTTACGCCGCACCACCGGCTTACCTTTAAGTTGCTGCCTGAGACTGAGGCTTCTGTACTGGAGGATATTCATTAAATCAGAGTTTTAGACCTATAGTTATTAAAAAGCCGCGGGGCGTTTTGGAGTTGATTCTTGCAAATCAAATCCAAAACGCCCCGCGGCTTTCCTGTGGTCTTGTTGTTCTGTTACTGGGGTTTCAGTTTGAGCAGGTCCAGGAAAAGGCTGAAACTGTCAAGGCTGGAGGCTCCGTCGTTGAAGGTGTCAAAGGTGAGGGGTTTCACAATGTAGCCGTTCACGCGCAGGTTCTGGGCGGCAAACCGGTCTGAGTCTTCGTTGGAAGTGGTCATGATGAACACGCTCAGGTGCGAGAGAAGCGGGTCGCGGCGCAGTTCTTCCAAAAACTCAATCCCGTTCATCTTGGGCATGTTTATGTCCAGGAGGATGATGTTGGGCAAAGGGTTTAGCTTTGGGGTACCAGGCTCTCCCCGTAGCAAGGCCAGGGCCTCGCGTCCGTTCTTAGCTTTGTGTAGCGGCACCATTACCTTGATTTTCCGGAGCTCACGCTCCACGCTCATGGCATCAAGATAATCGTCTTCCACTAACAAAATACTTGGCTGTGAATCACTCATTTTACTCTTTTTGGTATTGGTAAACGTCAAATATAGGAGGTAATCAGGCTTCCTCCAAAACCAAGGTAGGCCAGGTGAAGGTGAAAGCAGACCCTTTGCCCAAGGTAGAGGTAACCCTAATAGTGCCTCCACGGCGTTCAATGATCTTTTTCACGATGGCCAGCCCCACTCCGGTACTTTCCACGGCGTCGCGCTCCTGCAGGGTCTGAAAAAGCACGAAAATGCGGTCATGGTATTCTTCTTCAATGCCGGGGCCATCATCAATCACCGAGAATTCGTGCATGTCTTCTAATTGCTGATACGCAATGGTCACGTTTCCGGTGGAGTTGTGGTGATACTTGATGGCGTTACTGATGAGATTGGAGAAAACCTGCTGCAATTCTACCTTGGCTGCCTGCACTACCGGTAGCCGGGTTGGTATGTGGATCTTGAAACCCGCGGGTGGGTTCAGCATGTCTATGATCTCATAGAGCAGGGCCTGTACGTCTACTATTTTCTCCTCCAGGTTAGAGCGGCCGATGCGGGCCAGGGCTAGAATTCCGTTAATGAGGTTTTCCATGCGGTGCACCCGCGCGCGCATCATGAGCAGATATTCCTGGATGTGCGCCGGAAGCTCCTTGCCCATGTCTTCCTCTACCCAACGCGAGGCGTTCTCAATGCCCCGCAAAGGCGCTTTCAGGTCATGTGATACCACGTAGGCGAATTGGTCCAGTTCCTTGTTTTTGCTGTCAAGCTCGGTGAAGGTGTTGTCAATGGTGGCCGCCATGCGGTTCAGGGAGTCAGTGAGGTGGGTGAGTTCGTCGTTGGCGTCATCCTCAATCTGGATTTTGTATTCGCCATAGGCAATCTGGTCGGCTAGGTTTACCATCTTTAAGATGCGGCGCGAGATCAGGCGGGTAATGTAGTACGCCCAGGCCAAGCCCAGGAGAACCGAGATAATGGTGAGGGTGGTAGAAATGCGGCGGGTATTTGTAATACTATCCTCCAGGCGTTTTTTCCGGGCTTCACGCACCCTGTATTCAATGCTGTTGAAGTCTTTGAAATACACCCGCATTTGGTCAGTGATGTTTTTCCCTTCTTCGTTCAGCACCAGGAAACCGTGGTCCAGGGCAGAAATGCCCCGGTTGAGTTTGCCCTCGGCGTTTTCCTTGTCTTTTTCGGCAATCAGGAGTTCGGCAAACTCCACCTGCCATTTTTTGTGCAGGTCTTCAATCTCACTGATGCGTCTCAACTGCTCTGGCTTATCTTTCATCAATTGCCTTAGCAAATCAAACTGACTTGGGATCAAGGCCTCGGCAGAGAAGTAGGGGTCCAGGAAGGTGCGGTTGCCGGTGAGAAGGTAGCCCCGCATACCCGTTTCCATGTCAATGATGCTTCTCTGCAGCGAGGCCGAGGTACGGGTGATGTTCTGCGATTCCGTCACGAACTCAGAGTTGGAGATCACATCCTCAGATAATTGGTAATTGACAATGGCCACCGAGGTGAAGAGAAACGAGATAAGAACGAAGCCGGCGAAGAGCTTGGTTGAAAGATTCATGTCGCGTGCGGTAGGAGAGATGGAGGCCATCTCGCGGGTAAATACAGAAACAGCCGAACTCCCTTTGTGGGGAAACCGGCTGTGCAAAAGTAAAATTTTTACGGTACTTAGGCCTTCATGGAATTGGCATACGCCTCAATCCGCGCCTGGCCCAGCGGAGTGGCACACCCCCGCAGATGATAGACCACCACAATCCTGAAAAGCTGCTGGTAATCAAAAGCCGATGGCGGGAAAAGCTGCGGATTAAGGAGCCCATGCAACTGGTGCAAAAAAAGCCGAACCACCATCTCGGGCGGAAGGTCCTGCTGCAGGTAACCCTGCGCGATGCATTCTTCCAGCAGCGGCGTCAGGTAATCGCGCGAAAGAGAGCGCATGAACAACTCCAACCGGGCCCAGGAATGGGGGTAGAAATCCCGCAGGTCCTGCACATACGCCGGGCTGAACGACCTTACCTCTTCCACGCTCAACTGGAGCAGTTGCAGGAAAGCAACCAAAGGGTGTTCGGCCTCGGCCATGACCCTGTCTACTTCCTGCTGGCGTACCTTCAGAGAATGGTTGATGCAATGGCGCACCAGTTGTTCTTTGGAAGAAGCAATCTCCATCAGGGTTCCGCGGGAAATCTCCAGAGCCTCAAGTAAGTTCTCAGTAGAGACGGCTTCAATGCCTCTGCTCAAGAATTACCATCGCTTCTATTAAGATTGTCTCCCGGAAACTCATATTCCCCTTGCGGTTAGCGTAATAGCACTTTCAACTTCTCAACTCCTTTGTGATTACGCCACGCAATGGATGCAAATACACAAGCAGAAAGGACAGGTTTGATGCTGTAGATGCCAATTACGATGATTTTTAAATCAAGGTTTCGGAAAAATATAATGCATATTTGGACTTTAGCCTGATTTTGGTGCTTTTCCAGAAAAACAGGCCTAAAACAAAAAGCGCTCAAGGAAGAGAAATCTTCCTGCAATAACACGGGATACTTGAAGGCATAAGGTAGATTAAGACAATGGCCCGCCAAACGTTCGGGAGTAGGTTGCCGCCAAGGTGCTGAGAAAAGGCAAAGCGGCGGCACCCCGTTTCCAAACCCGCCTGAATTTTATACTTTTGCCTTTCTGTTATTGCGTTTCCTAACCCTACTATACATGGAATTAAAGAAAATAGCCCTTAATGATGTGCACGAAGCATTGGGCGCTAAAATGGTGCCTTTTGCCGGATACAACATGCCCGTACGCTACAGCTCAGACCTGGACGAGCACCACACCGTGCGTAAGGCCGTTGGTATCTTTGACGTATCGCACATGGGCGAGTTTCTGGTGTCGGGCCCCAATGCCCTGGATCTGATTCAGCGCGTGACCACCAACGATGCCTCCAAACTGACACCCGGTAAAATCCAGTATTCCTGCTTGCCCAACGCCGAGGGAGGCATTGTAGATGATTTGCTCGTGTACTGCCTAGCCCCCGAGGAATACATGCTGGTGGTAAACGCCTCCAATATTGAGAAAGACTGGAACTGGATCAGCCAATTCAATACCAATGGTGCCGAGCTGAAGAACATCTCCGACGAAATGTCTTTGTTTGCGGTACAAGGCCCCAGAGCCGCCGAAGCCCTGCAATCTCTGACTCCCGTGGATCTGGCCAACATGGTGTACTACACCTTTGACAAAGGCACCTTCGCCGGACAGCCAGACGTGATCATCTCGGCCACGGGCTACACCGGTGCCGGCGGGTTCGAGATTTACGTGCCCAACGAGAGCGCCAAAGAGGTGTTCCAGAAGATCATGGAAGCCGGCGCCGAGTTCGGCATCAAACCGATTGGCCTGGGTGCCCGCGATACCCTGCGGCTGGAGATGGGCTACTGCCTCTACGGCAACGACATCACCGACTCCACTTCTCCGCTGGAGGCCGGTCTGGGCTGGATCACCAAATTCAACAAAGACTTCACCAACGCCCAAAACCTGAAAGCCCAGAAAGAGCAAGGCGTGAGCCGCAAACTCATTGGGTTTGAGATGATGGAGCAGGGCATTCCGCGTAGCCACTACGAGATCGTGAACGCAGACGGTGCCACCATCGGGGAAGTTACCTCGGGCACCATGTCGCCTTCTTTGGGCAAGGGCGTGGGCTTGGGTTATGTGCAGAACGAGTACACTGCTCCCGGCAGCGAACTGTTCATCAAAGTGCGCAACAAGCAACTCAGAGCCCAGGTAGTGAAACTGCCGTTCTACAAACCCACTGTATAAAGGAGTTCTGAGTCTTGAGTCCAGAGTCCTGAGTTGAAAACGTAAGTTTTTGTATCGGCTCAAGACCCAGAACCTATCCTTGGCGTTTAGAGGCTGTTTTTCTAAAAACGGCCCCTAAACGCCAATCTTTTTACCCCAACTCAGGACTCATAACTCAAGACTCAGAACTTCTAATTATGCCTTCCATAGATGTTTGCTTCAGCCCGGCGCTGTTGCCTTTGTATGATTTAACCGGAAAGATTGCCGTGGCGGTAGATGTGCTGCGGGCCACCTCCAGCATGGTGACTGCCCTAGCCAACGGCGTCACCCACATTGCACCCGTGAGCGAACTGGAGGCTTGCCTGGCCTACCGGAACCAAGGCTACCTGGTGGCAGCCGAGCGGGACGGAATCAAAGCCGATGGGTTTGACCTGGGAAATTCGCCTTTCCATTATCTAGACGATGATTACACCGGCCGCCTGCTGGCTATCACCACCACCAACGGAACCCAGGCCATCCGGCAATCCCGCACCGCGGATGAAGTCCTCATCGGGGCGTTCCTCAACGTAGGGGCCGTAGCCGAGTACGTGCGCCGCGCCGGGAAAGACGTGGTTGTGGTATGCGCCGGTTGGAAAGGCTTGTTCAACCTGGAAGACACGCTTTTTGCCGGAGCCCTGGCTGAGCGCCTGCAAGGTGACTTCGCCCTGAACAATGATGCCACGCTCGCCGCTTTCCACCTGTACCAAGCCGCCAAACCAGACATGCTGGGCTTCTTGTCCAAATCCTCGCACGTACAGCGGCTGGAGCGTTTGCACATCCTGAAGGACACTGAATTCTGCTTGCAGGAAGACACCTACACGGTGGTACCTGTTTTGAAAGGTGATTTCCTGGTGCCCACCGAGTAAAGGGTTAGGCAAAAAAAAACACAAACCCGTTTCAAGGCTAATTTCTGAAAAACAGCCTTGAAACGGGTTCCTTCTTTTCAGCGGTTAGCTTTACCGCAACTTGGGGTTATTCTGATGACGGTCTTTGTCGCGGGAGGTGCGTTTTTCCATGCCTTTGGCAAACGCCTCGGTGAGGTTGACGCCCGTCTGGTTTGCCAGCGTGATGAGCACAAACAGGACATCGGCCATCTCGGCACCCAGGTCTACTTCCTCGTCGCTTTTCTTGAACGACTGGTCGCCGTACCGCCGGGCGATGATGCGGGCTACTTCGCCCACCTCTTCGGTGAGAATGGCAAGGTTCGTCAGCTCAGAGAAATACCGCACGCCCACGTCTTTGATCCAGGTGTCTACGGCTTGTTGGGCTTCTTCTAGGGTCATCTTTATAATTGTTAGTTGTCAATTGTTGATTGTTGTTCGTGCAGGAATTGGTGATTGCGGCTGATTTGTTTTAAGGCTATTTTCCTGAAAACAGGTTTGAAACCAGGTTTGAAAAACAATCAACAATTAACAATCAACTTACTCCCGGTTCTGTGAGTCGATGGTGATGGTGACGGGGCCGTCGTTCACCAGGGCCACTTTCATGTCTGCCCCGAAGATGCCGGTGGGGATGGGTTTTCCCAGTTCTTTCTCCAAAACCTGGTGGAACTGCTCGTACAGCGGGATGGCCACGGCGGGCGGCGCGGCGCTGATGTAGGAGGGGCGATTCCCTTTCTTGGTGTTGGCGTACAAGGTAAACTGACTGATAAGCAAAATACCGCCGTTTACGTCTTGCACGCTCAGGTTCATCTTGTCCTCGGTATCAGAGAAAATCCGGAGTTGGGCGATCTTTTTGGCGGTCCAGGCCAAGTCCTCAGAATTGTCAGTTTGGGTGAAGCCGGCCAGCACCAGCAGCCCTTGCTCAATTTGTCCGTTAATGGTTCCTTCAATGGTGACAGATGCCTGAGACACCCGCTGAATCACGACGCGCATATTACTTGAAATTATCTAAAAGTAAGAGGGAAAGGCCTGGGCTGTTTTCACAGGGTTTTGGGGAAATGAGGGGTAAAACGCTTTCACTCCTTCTTTCATCTGCTCCTTCGCTCCCCAAGAAAGGGGCAAGTTAAAAAGAAAAGCCGCAGCCCGAGCCCCATTCGGCACATTCTTCATTTTATACCGCCCGAACGCTGAAGCGGTGGTTTTTCCATTATTTTTGTGTTCCTAACCCTTCAAGGATGCCGAAAAAGACGATTTACTGGCTGTGCGGTGTGGTAGTGCTGTTGGCGCTGGGTTTCTATGGGTTTTCTAAATGGACGGAGGCACGTGAAAAGGTGAGCCTCTGGACGCTGGTACCCGATAATGCCGTTTTTGTGGTGGAAACCAACAATGCCCCGCGCTTCGTGGACCACCTGCAGCAGACAGACTTGTGGGCTACTGTCTCGCAGATGCCGTACGTGCTGCGCATGGATGACCAATTAGCCCTGTTGGACAGCCTTTCTTCTAACGGACGCACCCAACTGCGAAATTTCCTGACCAAAAAGAACGTGCTGGTTTCCATGCACGTGCTGGGCCGCACCGAGTACGAGATGATCTATTACGTGCCGGTTAGTACGGTAGCGCAGCACCGCTACATTAGAACGCTGGTGGAGAATCTGAACAAAACCGGCATGTACCGGCAGGAGGTGCGCGACTACCAGGGATTCCAGATCACCGACCTCATCCATCAGAGCAACAACGGCAACCTTTCTTATTTCAGCTTCCACAACAACCTGGTCATCAGCCCCAGCCCGGTGCTGGTGGAGGAGATCATCCGGAAGATAAACAGGGGCCAGTTGGAGTCGCCGGCCAAGGATTATAAAAACACCAATTACCTGAGCCAACCCGATGTCTACGCCAACGTCTTCATCAACTACCAGCACGTACCCGATTTACTGGGCGTTTTCCTGAAAAAGGATTTACTGGATGACGTGAACATGCTTAGCAGCCTCTGCCGCAACAGCATGCTGGAACTGAAACTAGACAACAACCGACTTTTCCTGAACGGCTTCTCGCACCCTGAGACCGTAGCGGGCTCGTTGTACAGCCGCCTGAAAGGACACCCGGGCAAAACGTTCCGCCTGCGCGAGGTACTTCCTGAACGCGCCGCCATTGTGCTGCACCTGGGGTTGAACCAGATGAATTCCCTGCGCCCCAAAACCGCCCAGACCGAGAACCCCTACCTTGATTCGCTTTCTGGTTCGTTTGCGGGTGAGCTGGGCCTCTGCTACCTGGAAGCCTACGACACCAAAACCAGCCCTGAGAAGATACTGTTCGCGGAATCTAGCAACCCGGGCCTTACCCAGCAGATGCTGAACCGGCTGCAGCCCGGCCAGACTTCCGGTACCGTGGAAAAGCACGGAAAGTACACCATCCGGTTGTTGACGGCCAAAGAACTGCCCCAGCAGCTGTTTGGGGAGATGTTCCGGGGTTTTGAGCAGGCCTACTACACCACCCTGCAGAACTACATCCTTTTCACCGATGACGTAGCCACCATGCGCTCCCTGCTCTCTGAAGTAGAGGAAGGGAAAGTCTGGGGGAAAGCTGAAGCCATGAAACCTATCCTCAACGAGTCACAGCAGCAAGACAACGTGGGGCTTTTCGTCAACACCAGCCATGCCTGGAATCTGCTGCTGCGTTCTATGAGTCCGCAGAAACAGGTGAGCCTGCTCAGCAACAGTGCTATTTTCAAGAAGTTCAACTATTTCAGTGTGCAGTTCACCGCCGCCGAGAACCAATATTACACCAGTTTCGTACTACGCCACCAGGAAGAGTCCAGGGTGAAAGCGGTGCTCGCCAACCAGGGTATCCGGCAGGAGGAAACCTTTGACTTCAATAGCCGCCTGGTTTCCGCGCCGTTCCTGACCCAGTACGTAGTGGACAACAGCCAGGAGGTGGTGGTGCAGGACTCAGCGCTGGTACTGTACGGGATTGGGGCGCAGCGAGGCCGCCGCAACTGGAGCGATACACTTTCCTCTAAAGTGATGGGGCCGGTGCTGCAATTGCCGTACGGCGCAGACAACCGGTTGAAATACTTTTTCGCTACTGCCAACCGCATCCACTGTATCAACAAAAACGGCCAGGACGAGGAGAATTTCCCGTTCACCTTAGGCGATTCTCTGCGTCTGCAACGCCTCACGGTCTTTGACTACGATAAAACCAACGATTACCGCCTGGTCGCCGATGACAACCTGGGCAACCTCTTCATCCTGGACACCCAAGGCAACCTGCAACCTGGCTGGAACCCCATGCGTCTGGACAGCCGCCTGGCCGCACCGCCGCAGCATGTGAAAGTAAACGGGCGCAACGTGATCATGGTGGTGCTGGAGAACGGCTATATCTACGCCTTTGGCACGCAGGGCGAGCCTTATCCGGGTTTCCCTATCAACCTGAACACCAACCTAAGATCGGGGCTGTTCCCGAAGTTGGGGATTTCGTTCCGCCGCTCGCTTTTCACCACCGTCTCCCAGGGGGGCGAGGTAATCACCTTTGACTTGACGGGCGCCATCACCAAACGCGAACAGCTCCTTCGCCCAGACCGACGCAGCACGTTCAAACTGGTGCCCGAGTCCGGAGGAAAGTCCTTTATCATCGCGCGCTCTGATCCGGGGAGAGTGGCCTTGTTCCAGCAGGACGGGAAGCTGCTCCTGGACCGTAGGTTTGTTACGTCCTCGGCCAAGGAAGTGCAGTATTTCCATTTCGGGGGAGACCGCAAGCTGTACGTGATCTGGGAGACGGGTCCCCGTAAGGCGTATTTGTTTGATGTGCACGCGCAACCGCTGGGACAAGATCCTATCAACACCAGCTACCCCGTGACCGTGCGCTACAACGAGGTGCAAAACCAATTCACCATTTTCTCTACCTACAACAAACTCCTCCAGAAAACTGTGGTGCAGGGCAGATAACCCCTTTCCAATGCAAAGTTTACAAGCTCCTGCTTTCAGGCCGTTTTCCTGAAAACCCTGCTAAAACTGGAAAACTGGGATCAATTAAAATCCAATCGCAAGCAAGTAAAAGGCGCTTAGAACAAGGATTTTAGCCTTTTTGAGAAGTTTGTAAAAGAATCAAAAAAATATTTGCCAGAAACATATGTATATACATTAATTGTCTATACATTTGCATCAGTTAAACATTACTTCCACACAGAGATGAAACTTAGAAACACAGTAGTAGCAGCGCTGGTAGCGTTGGTAACTTTCGCCTTCGCAGGTAAAGGCGTTGAGTACAAAGTGGTGAACAACCAATCTAAAGTTAGCTGGAGAGGCACCAAGGTAACGGGTGAGCACTCTGGTGTGATCAGTATCGCAGACGGTCAACTGACAAGCGATGGCAAAAACATCTTGGCCGGTTCTTTCAGCATTGACATGGCTTCTATTGTCTGCACTGACATCACCGATGCCAAAATGAACGGCAACCTGGTAGGTCACCTGAAGTCTGATGATTTCTTCGGAACCGCCAAGTACCCGAAAGCTACCCTGGTAATCACCAAAGTAACTCCTACCAAAACCAAAGGCCAGTACCTGGTGAACGGTGACATGACTATTAAAGGCATCAAAAACCCGATCCAGTTCCCGGCTACCATCGCGCACGCTGGAAACCAAATCAAAGCGAAAGCCAACATCAAGGTAGACAGAACCAAATATGACATCAAATACGGTTCAGGTTCTTTCTTTGACAACTTAGGTGACAAAGCCATCAGCAACGAGTTTGACTTGACCGTTGACCTGGTAGCCCAGAAAGACCTTGTAGCAAAAAAGTAATTACCCGTTTTTCATAAAAAAGGCTGTGTTCCATCTGGAGCACAGCCTTTTGTTTTTATGTCTGGTCGATACGTTTTAGAGCCGTTTTCCTGAAAAGGGGCTCTAAACTAGTCCAGTTCTTTTGGGAAGATACACATGAGCGATGTTTCCCATCCTTGAAAAATTCTCAGCTCGAACTAAAACAAAAAGAGTAAGTATATTGTTTGTGATAGTAATACTATTATAATTGCGGATAAATATTATTTGACTTGGATTAGAGACATGAGCACTACCATCAGAATTCAGTTGAACGAGAAGCTTTTCTTGCGTGATCCGGAACAGACCGAATTAGGCCGGACCATTTTCAGGGAAAGCATTCGGTTGATAGATGAACTGGGGTTTGAGTTATTTACCTTCAAAAAACTCGCGCAGCAGATTTCCTCCACTGAAGCATCGGTGTACCGCTATTTTGAGAACAAGCACAAACTGCTGCTGTACCTGGTTTCGTGGTACTGGAACTGGCTCGATTACCGGATTAGTTACCACATCCATCATGTGGCCGATGCCTCTGAAAAGCTCAGAACGTTCATCCGGATACTGGCCGGGAGCCATGGCAGTGAGCCGCTTAAAGCGAGCGTAGACGTGCAGGCGCTGGCCAGAATAGTGGTGCTGGAGGCCTCCAAAGCCTATCTTACCAAAGAGGTAGACACCGATAACAAAGCAGGCTTGTTCCAGGACTACAAAAATCTATGCCACAAAATTGCTTTAGTAGTGCTGGAGATAAAGCCAGATTACCCTTACCCGCATGCGCTGGTGAGTACGCTCTTTGAAGCCGCCCGCAAGCACCTGTTCTTCGCGCAGCACCTGCCTTCCCTTACAGAAGTGAGACTTGATAGTGCCGGTGCAAATACCTTAGAAGGTTTTCTACAACATCTGGCGTTTAGTTCCCTTTCAAGAGAAGCCTCTTCTATAGGCGCTAACCACTAACGTAATATGGCACAACAAGCATCAGGTAAGCCCAGTCCTTTCAGGCGGTTTGTGGAATTACTTTCCTCAGAGCGGAAAGTGATCGGTTACATCTATCTATATGCTGTTTTCTCAGGCATTGTGAATCTGTCCTTGCCGCTAGGGATTCAGAGCCTCATTGGGTTTGTTTCCGGGGGGCAGTTGGTGACCTCTGTTTCAGTACTTATTTTCTTTATAGTAGTGGGGGTGCTGGTAGTGGGCGGGCTGCAGGTGATGCAGCTTTCGCTGGTGGAGCATATTCAGCAGCGCATCTTCGCCACCAAAGCCTTTCAGTTTGCCACGCACCTCACCAAGATAAAAGGAAACCAACTAGGGGCGCAGAACCTGCCCGAGATGATGAACCGGTTCTTTGATGTGGTCTCGTTGCAGAAAGGATTGGCCAAGATGCTCACTGATTTCTCGGCGGCCGCCATTCAGATTGTGTTCGGGTTGATTCTGCTTTCTTTCTACCACTCCTACTTTATCTTCTTTGGTCTGGTGCTCGTTCTGCTGCTCTTCCTAATACTGCGGCTCACCAGCCCCAAGGGCATGCGCACCAGCTTGGAGGAATCTAAATACAAGTACCGGCTGGTACATTGGCTGGAGGAGATGGCCCGCAACATCATGGTGTTCAAATCAGCCTCCAATGAGAAGCTGTCGCTGGAAAAGACCGACTATTATACCTCTGGTTACATCAAGGCCCGGGAGGCCCATTTTAGGGTACTGATTACCCAATACATCGGGTTTGTAGGTTTCAAAACCGTGATCACGGCGGGGCTGTTGCTCATGGGTAGTTTGCTTCTGGTGAACCAGGAAATCAATCTGGGTCAGTTTGTGGCTTCTGAGATCATAATCATCTTAATTATCAATGCGGTGGAGAAACTGCTGGTGAAACTGGATGTGGTCTACGATGTCTTAACCAGCCTGGAGAAGCTAGGTGGGGTCACTGATCTGCCCATGGAGGAGAACAAGCGATTGGGCAGAGAGCTTCCTGCCCGCCACCAGGCAATTTCTGTGCAACTGAAAGACGTGGCTTTTCGGTACGCGGGTGCTCAAAAATATGCCTTACAGGGCGTGAATCTTTCAGTGATGGCGGGGGAGAAGATTTGTCTTGGGGGCTCTGAAGAAGCCGGCCGGTCTACCTTGCTCCAGATCATGGCAGGTATCCATACCGATTACGACGGTACGGTAGTATTCAACGGTCTTTCGCTGCGCGATTACAACCCTGAGATAATGCACGAACAAATTGGCTTTTACCTCTTGCCGGGCCGTTTGTTTGAAGGCACCATTCTGGAGAACATCACCATGGGGCAGCCCGAGGTAACGTTGGACGATGTGCTGTGGGCACTGGAAATGGTGGAGCTCTCGCAGTACATCCAATCACAGCCGGAAGGACTCCATACGGTCATCCATAGCTACTCGCCGGGCGTGCCGGAGGGTGTTTTGCAGCGGCTGGCCCTGGCACGCAGTATCGCCCGTAAACCTAAGCTGCTGCTGTTGGATAATTTCCTGTCTTCGGTAAAGAATTCACTTCGGGAGCGCATCGCCAGACGGTTGGTGTGTTCTGAGATTGCCTGGACCGTGATCCTTATCTCTAATGACCCCATCATTATGCGTCTCTGCCACCGGGTAGCCCTGCTGCAGGACGGTAAGGTGATTAAGGAATTAGTTAGTGAAAGAACCAGCCCTGAGGAGCTAAACAGTATTGTGTAATGGCTAAGCAAACTTCTAATTATCCGCTTCCCCAAACCTGGGAACAGTTCAACTCTTTCAAGTTGGTGAGCAAGCCCCGTCTGGCTAAGGTAATGGCGTACTGGTGCGTGGGGTTGTTTTGCCTACTGTTCATCGCCTCCCTGTTTCCCTGGACGCAGAACATCCGCTCTGCGGGATCTGTCACCACGTTACAACCGCAGGACCGCCCGCAGACGGTGCATACTACTATTGCCGGCCGCATAGAGCAATGGCGGGTGCAGGAAGGCCAGAAAGTGAAGAAAGGCGATACGCTGGTAGTGCTGTCTGAGGTGAAAGAGAAATACTTTGACCCGCTGCTGCTCAGCCGCATGCAGGAACAGTTGCAGGCAAAAGGAGGCAGCATGTCGGCCACCCGGTCAAAGGCCGAGGCGCTCACCAAACAGATTGCCGCCTTGCAGGAAGGGTTGCAGTTCAGTTTGCAGAAGGCCCGGAACAAAGCTCGCCAGGCGTACCTCAAAGTACAGAGCGACAGCGCCGATCTGGTAGCCATCAACGCTGAGTACCAGGTTGCCCAGGTGCAGTATGCCCGCCAAGAGAAACTGTATGAACAGGGGCTGAAGTCCCTGACCGAGCTGGAAAGCCGCCGGCTTAAGTTTCAGGAAGTGCAGGCCAAGCGGCTGAGTACCCAGAACAAACTTAACATCAGCCGCAATGAGCAGCAAAACGCCCGGATTGAGCTCTCTTCCCTGGAAGCAGAATACCAGGACAAAATCTCAAAGGCTCGTTCAGATCTGAACTCCACGCTGGCCTATATCAATGATACCAAAGGGGAAATCTCTAAGATGGAGAATGAGTATGCCAACACCCAGATCCGGAGCTCCTTTTATCAGGTGACCGCACCCCAGGACGGGTATGTGGTGCGGGCGCTTAAAGCAGGAATTGGCGAAACCATTAAAGAAGGGGAGGCCATCTGTAGCATCATGCCCGCCAATCCAAAGTTGGCGGTGCAATTGTATGTGGAACCCATGGATATTCCGCTGCTGGAGGTGGGCCGCCAGGTACGCCTTCAGTTTGAAGGGTGGCCAGCACTGGTGTTCTCCGGGTGGCCTAACGTAGGCTTTGGGACGTTTGGGGGCAAGGTGGCCGTGATTGACAACATAGATAGCCAGGGCAAATACCGCATATTAGTGGTGCCGGACCCAAACAGCAACCCCTGGCCCGAAGCCATTCGGGTAGGTTCCGGAGCCTATGGCTGGGCCATGCTCAATGACGTGCCTATCTGGTATGAATTCTGGCGACAGCTGAATGCCTTTCCGCCAGATTACGTGATGCCCATGAACAGTGAGCCGAAAGAGGGAGCCAAAGATAAAGGAACAGGAGGCGATAAATGAGACGGAGGCACTATTGCTTTGGGCTGATGACAGGTTTACTGCTGTTGCTGGCCTGTAGGGCAACTCAGGCGTCAGACTCCACCGCGGTTTTTACCATCCAGGATCTGATGGGCCAGATTGCGGTGCACCACCCCGTGGCCCGGCAGGCGCAGCAGCTCTCAGAGCAGGCACTGCAGGAGATACGCATGGCCCGTGGGGCATTTGATCCTGTGCTGGCTTCCAAATTCTATAACAAGGAGCTGAGCGGAAAAAATTACTTCACCCTCTGGGATAATGTGCTGAAGGTGCCGCTCTGGGTTGGAGAACTCAAAGCCGGGCATGAGCGGAATGTGGGGGTGAACGTCAATCCGGAGAACGTAACCTCCCGGGATGGCCTAAGCTATGTAGGGATTTCGGTTCCGCTGGGGCAGGGCCTCCTGATAGACGAACGGCGGGCAACGCTGCTGCAGGCGAAACAGGCACAGGAACTCGCGGAGGCTGACCGGGTGAAGAGCATCAACAAACTGTTGCTGGAGGCCGCCAAAGCGTACTGGGACTGGGCGTATGCCTACCAGCGGTGGCAGTTGCTGGAGCAAGGTTACCAATTGGCCCAGGTGCGGCTACAGGCGGTGAAAGAGAGGGTGCGGCAAGGTGATTTGGCGGCCATTGATTCTGTGGAAGCCACCATAGAAGTGCAGAACCGGTTGGCCATGCTCGGGCAGGCCCGCGTAGAGAGCCAAAACGCCGCGCTTATGGTGTCTAATTTCCTGTGGGGAGAAAACAACACGCCCCTGGAAATACCGGCGGGGGTAGTTCCCTCCTTGGCAGGCACCGACCTTGAACCTATCTCTCCAAGTGAACTGACCGACTTACTGGCGAACGCCCAGGAACGGCACCCGGAAGTAACCAAGCTACAGGTGAAGTTGAGACAGTTGGAGGTGGACCGGCGGTTTTCGCAGAATAAGTTGCTGCCCAAGCTGAATGTAGAGTATAACTTGATTGGCAAGGGAGGCACCGCAGGGACGCAATGGCTGGAAGGACCCTATGCCACCAATAACTTTAAACTGGGCGGCAGTTTCAGTGTACCTCTTTTCCTGCGGCAGGAGCGGGGGAAACTGCAGGTGACCCGCCTCAAGATCAACGCGGCGCAGATGCAGTTGCAGCAGACTTCGCGGGAAAACCAGAACCAGGTGCAGGCGGCCTACAATGAACGGCAACAGTTGGAAGAACAGATTGTGCTACAGGAGCAGATTATCGCCAACAACACCCTCCTGCGCAACGGAGAGCAGCAACGGTTTGAGAACGGGGAGAGTTCCCTATTCCTGATCAACACCCGGGAAATGAACCTGCTGACGCAACAGATCAAACTCCTGGAGCTCAGAAGCAAGTACGGCAAAGCCAAATACTACCTGCAGTGGGCCGCCGGAAATCTAGTCTCCAGCTCTCCATCTACGGCATTGTAGATTCTATGGCCTTACTTAGTTGGTTACTGATTGGAGAGCCAGCCTTTGCGGTAGAAGTAATAGACCATGCCCGATACGATGACTCCCATCACACATAACAAAGTCACGTAACCGTATGGGTGGTACAACTCTGGCATGTTCAACGGGTTGATGCCGCCTCTGGGGTTCTCGCGCGAAAAGTTCATGCCGTAGAGACCTACAATGAAACTCAACGGGATGAAGATGGTGGAGATAATGGTCAACACCTTCATGACTTCGTTCATGCGGTTGCTCACGTTGGAGAGGTACAGATCGGTGAGGCTGCTGGTGATCTCCTTGTAGTTGTCTACCAGATCTATGAGTTGGATGGCGTGGTCGTAGATGTCCTTAAAGTAGATTTTGAGTTCGTGCGGAATAGTCTGTTCATCCATGCGCATGATCTCGTTGATCTTATCGCGCTCGGGCCAGACAATGCGCCTTATCTTCACTACTTCCCGCTTTAGGTCCAGGATCTGGCTCAGCAGCTTTTTGCTGGGGTTCTCGAAAAGACAGTCCTCCAGTTCCTCGGCGTACTCGCCCAACTGGGCCATGGCGGGGAAATAATGGTCCAGCACCACATCCAGGATCGCGTAGGCCACATACATGGCAGATTTCTTCCGGATGGCTCCTTTCCCCACCCTTATGCGCTCCCGCAACGGGTCCAGGCAGTCTTCATAATCGCTCTGAAAAGTAATGACGTAATTGGAACCGGTGAAAATGGAAAGCTGGTCATCATCCACTTTGTGGTCTGGGGTGAACGCCACCATGCGCGAAACGATGAACAGGCGGTTGTGGTCTTCCTCTACCTTAGGGCGCTGGTAATCGTTGATCACATCCTCCATCTGCAAGGGATGGATCTGGAAATCGATCATGATGCGCTCCAGCAGGGGAACGTTGCCGTAACCTCGCACATCAATCCAATGCCGCGCCTCAGGAAACTTCTGGAACGCCCGCATCAGGGAATCATAGTCGCCGAATTCCTGTGCATCGTACATCTTCTCATTGAACGTCACCAGAAAAAGCCGTGGGGGCAGGGCCTGGGCAGAAACCGTCAAGGAGCCGGGCTTTTGGCCCACACTTCTTTCCAAGATGCTCTTGGTAGGCTGTTTAGATTGTTTCGATTGCTTGGATTTCGGAAGGATGCGCATGTACGTCTGGGAGGTATGTCTGGTGCGTGGTCTGGTAAGATGGACTTGATACGTAAACCGGAAAGGTAGGGATAAACCTGTTTTAACGCCGGTTTTCCTAAAACAGGCTAAAAACAATGCAGGTGCGTGAGTTAGAGGTGCAGGGTGCCGCCGGCTTTCTGGAGGAGTTGCTCTACCTGGGAAACCAAGCTCGTGCGCACCTCCACCGTTAAGCGGCAATCCAGCTGGAAATCCTGTTCCCGCACAAGCAGGTCCAGGTCTTTCACCACCTTCATGATCTCGTTCATCTGCTCGTAGCCGAACTGTACAGTGATCAAGGCGGTTTCGTGTTCTTCCACCACCTGCGCCTGTTCCAAGGCCTCGGCCGTGGCGGTCTTGTAGGCATGGATGAGGCCGCCCACCCCCAGCTTCACGCCCCCGAAATACCGGATTACCACCACCAGCACATTGCTCAGCCCCAACGATTTGATCTGCCCCAGAATAGGGTCTCCGGCCGAGTGGTTGGGTTCGCCGTCGTCATTGGCGCGGTATGTGGCCCGGTTAGCACCCAGCAGGTACGCGTAGCAATGGTGGCGCGCATCGAAATACTCTTTTCGGAGGGCCTGGAGGATTTCCTTGATCTCTTCCTCGGTACGCACCGGGTACGCCTTTGAGATGAACTTGCTGCCTTTCTCTTTGTACAATCCCTCTACGGGCGCGGCGATGGTGCGGTAGGTGTCCTCCATGGAAGGCAAAAATACGAAACGATTCAGAATAAGCCGACGCTCCCGTTTTAGAGGCGATTTTAGGAAAAGGCACTGAAAACGACACTTACCCAAAACATACATTCCGGCCCCAGACCATCCGGATGAGGCAAAGCTGTCACCATTTGTTCTGCTTTGCGTACCTTCGCGGGAATGTTGCCAACAGAACCTTACCTGCTTTCTTTCCATCGCCTACCCGATGCCGGCGGTACCCTTATTTCCACCCAGGATGCTTCAGGCTTACCTTTTGCGGCAAAGCGCGTATTTTGGGTGTTTGCCTCCGGCCAGGAAACCGAACGGGGCGGCCATGCCCACCGCACCACACAGGAAATTCTAACAGTGGTACAAGGAAGGGTAAGGGTAGAAACGCAGACCGCGCATGGTAGGGGCGAATTCAGCCTGGAAACCCCAAACCAAGGGCTGTACATTCCGCCGTTGTGCTGGATAACGGTGCATCCCTCGCCGGGGGCCATTCTCTGCTGCATGACTTCCACCGTTTTCGAAGAGGCAGATTATATCCGTTCTTATCTTGATTTCCAAAAACTGGTGCTGAAGTAAAATGGTACACCTGGGAACCGGAGAAACCTACGTGGCGTACTGCCTCACCACCGAAGCAGAGCGGGAAACCCTGCCGCCTTTTTCCTTTGATTTTTTCCTGTACCTGCAACCCAAACACGTAGCCCTGCAAGCCGGACCAGACTGGCGGATGTTTGTGCTCCTGAATACCCAGACAAACCAGATAGACGGAGTAGCACATTTTTTCAGAGACGCTGATACCGCATTTTCTCCCTGGCGGGCTCCTTTTGGCGGCTTGCAATTGCACCCAGCGGTGCCCCAAGAAACCAGCGCCGCCTACCTGCATTACCTGCACCAAACTCTTCAGCAATTAGGGATCACACAGATCAAATGGCTTCAGTGCCCCGATGCGTACGCCCCGAAATCTAGCGCATGGCTGCGTACCCAACTACCAGTTCTAAGGTACCACGTGCAGCATGACCAACTCAACCATCACATCGAAGTGTCGGGAAATAATTTCGCAGCACAGGTGCATCCTTCCGCAAAGCGGAGGCTTTTGAAGTGCCAAAAGGCCGGTTTTACCTTCCGGCAGGAAACCTTGGAAGAACTTCCCGAAGCGTACGCCTTCCTGAAACAGTGCCGTCTGGAAAAGCAAAAGCCGCTGTCTTTGTCGCTGCCGCAACTGAGTCGCTACTTTGAGCTGTTCCCCGATCGTTATTTTTTATTCACCGTACGAAGGGGCGCAGAATTGGCGGCTGTTGGGGTGGCAGTGCTGGTAGCCAAAAAGATTCTGAACCATCTGTACCCCGCCAGTCCCACTCGTTTTAATGAGTACAGTCCATCGGTGCTTTTAAATGCCGGTTTGTACGCTTTCTGCCAGGAACACCAGATTTCTATGCTTGATTTAGGCGTCTCGGCACCCGCCACAGAATCGGAAGAAGCTTATACCGGCCTGATTACATTCAAGGAGCGCCTGGGCGGCATCCCCACCCGAAAGCCAACCTTTTTATGGAGAGGTGAAGCTAAGGAATGAGGAAAAGCTACCTGGCCGCAATTCCCGTTTTAAGCTTGTTTTTGCAAGAGAGGCTTGAAACAGAAAGGCCGTTTCCTACTTCAGTTCTGAATAAAAACAGCCCAAACTTCCTTTCTCTGTTTTCAGGGTTTCCTTCAAAAATAGAGTCAACTACTCACAAATTCATTCGCTCATTACCATGCACGTTCCCTTCTTTACTTTCCGAGACTTTCCAGCAGGGCTTCAGCTACGGGTAGAAATTGCCCTTTTAACAGAATTAAGGAAAAAACAACTCATCTTAGGGCCATCAGTCACCAAGTTTGAGCAGGAATTCAGCCAGTATCTGGGAGGGGGAAACGTGATTGGGGTGGGCAATGGGTATGATGCCTTGGTTTTGAGCCTTAGATCTTTAGGAATTGGTCTTGGAGACGAAGTGGTGGTGCCGGCCAATGGCTACATCGCTACCATTAATGCCGTGCAGCAGGTAGGGGCCAAACCCGTTTTTGCTGAGCCAGACTCCAGAACTTACAACATCACCGCTGCTACTATTGAGCCAGTATTATCAACGCGAACCAAGGTAATCCTGCCCATCCATTTGTACGGCCAAAGCTGTGAACTGGAGGGTCTTTTAACCTTGTGCAAACAGCATGGCCTTGAACTGGTGGAGGACTTTGCCCAGGCCCAGGGTGCTCTTTACAAGGGCAAACCGGTAGGTACCTTCGGGAAGGTGAACGCCACCAGTTTTTACCCCACCAAGAACTTAGGGGCGGTGGGTGATGGAGGAGCGGTAACCACCCAAGATCCCGTCATCGCGGAGTGGGTGCGCCAATACCACAACTACGGGCAGTCTCGGCGCTATGAGTACGCTCAGGCAGGCATCAACTCCCGCCTAGATTCCCTGCAGGCTGCAGTGCTGTCAGAAAAGCTCTCATTTCTGGACACCCTTAATACTGAACGAAAGCGTCTAGCCGCCCTCTACCTCGAAAGCCTGGGCGGACTAGGTGATCTTTGCCTTCCCAGCGTTTCTTCTGAAAACACCGGTCATATTTACCACCTGTTCGTCGTAAGAACCCATCGCCGGGATTATTTGCAGCAGTTTCTACAGGAGAAAGGAGTCCAGACGTTGATTCACTACCCGGTGCCACCCCATTTGCAACTTGCTTACCAGTCGTTGGGGTACAGAAAGGGAGATTTCCCGCTCACCGAAGAACTTGCCGCTACCAGCCTCAGTTTGCCCCTTTTTCCCGGGATGACCGACAAAGAACAAACCCATGTGATACAACAAATCCAGGAATTTTTTCTTTAAACAACTTCGTTTTCCTGAGGTCTGTTTCAAACCTTGTTTCTGGAAAATAGCCCGAAACAAGAAGCTGGTGAACATCGGTTAGATAGTCTCCAAGGTAATTTGCGGTAATTTCTTTGTAGTTTGCACCATGGCGCGAAAGCAGCACTTGCGGCAATTTTTGGGGAATTCGGTTTGGTCGGGGCTTTCTACGGTGGCTCGGGCGGCCAGTGCGCTTCTGATCAATAAGTTATTTGCCGTGTACTACGGGCCCCATGGCATCACGCTGCTGGCACACTTCCAAAACCTGATCGCGTTACTGACCACGTTGCCCAATAGTGGCATCAATGTAGGCCTGATCCGGCACCTGGCGCAGGAAGAAAAAGGAAGTGCCCAGTACCGAGCCTACTTCTGGGCCGGCATTTTTCTCAACATTTTTACTTTCCTAGGGGTGGCAGGTGCCATTTTACTGTTCCCTTCTTTTTTTCTGGAGCGGTTTGGCGAGCAACTGCTGGCGCAGCACGGCGCTTTTTCCAGTGGAATGCTGGGGGTGCTTTTCTTTTTGTTATTGTTGCACCTTTTCTTTCTGGCGGTGTTGCTCGCACGGCAGGCGCTGCGGGCCTATGTGGGCATAAGTCTGTTCACCAGCCTGGTTAGTGTGGCCGTCATGTGGTGGGCCGTTGGGCAGGTGGACCTTCCGCTTTCCTTGGTTCTGTTCCTTGCCGGGCAAAGCATCAGTGGGCTAGTGGGTATGGGAGTAGTGGGTTATAAGGGCTTGGTGCCAGCCGTGCAGTTGAAAATGAACCCCGAGGTACTTAAAAACCTGGGTAAGTTCCTGGTGATGGCGCTCTCAACTTTGGTGGGGGCCAAACTAGTAGACTTTGTGGTGCGCGAGATGGCCATCCGGCAGTTCTCCCTCTTGGAGACCGGGCTGTGGCAGTCGGTGGTGAAGATCTCTGACAGCTATACCATGGTGTATATTTCCATCCTGGGCATGGTGTATTACCCCAAGATCGCCGCTTTGCTTCCTACGCCCCAAGCCTTACGCGAGTACGTAAAAAGTATATTTTCTTTCCTTGTCCCCGGCGTAGGAGTAGGCCTATTGGTTTTCTGGTGGCAGCGTGATTTCTTTATCCAGCTGTTGTTCCACCAAGAGTTTTTGGCCGCCCGCGACCTGATGGACTACCAACTGCTGGGCGATTTCCTGAAAATGACGGCTTGGGTGCTATCGTATATCGTGACGGTGCAGGCGCGGGTAAAACTTTATATTTTCACCCAGTTGGCGTCCGGGGTTTTATATGTAGCACTGGTGGCCTGGCTGATGCCTTTGTTTGGGCTGGAGGGATTACCCGTGGCGCATGCCATCCGCTACGGAGTGTACCTGGTATTCCACTTGTACCTGTTCCGGTCTTACTTCTTTTCTGCATGAACGCGCCGCTCGTTTCCATCATCTGCCTCTGTTACAACCACGCCTTGTTCCTGCGCGAGGCTTTGGATTCCGTCCTGGCGCAGACCTATCCTCATCTGGAGATATTGGTGGTGGATGACCTGAGCACCGATGACAGCGTGACCATCATAGAAGAGTATACCCATCGGTTTCCGCAGATCAGATTCATAAAACACGCTCAAAACATAGGTAACTGCGCCTCATTCAACGAGGCCCTACAGTTAAGCCGAGGCGAGTTCATCATCGATTTCGCGACAGACGATGTCCTGCACCCCGACAGGGTGGCGCAGCAAGTGGCGGCCTTTCAGCACTTACCCGAAACCTACGGAGTCGTGTACACCGATGCCGAGCTTATTGACGAGCAGGGAGCTTCAATGGGGTTTTTCTATAAACGGCCCGATTCCGGGAAAATAAGCCCAAAACCCGCAAAAGGCGATGTCTTTGCCGATGTGCTGGGCCGTTACTTTATCTGCCCGCCCACCATGATGATGCGGCGGCAGGTGCTGGAAGAACTGCAGGGCTATGACCCGTTGTTGGCCTACGAGGACTTCGATTTTTGGGTAAGGTCATCCCGTAACTGGCACTACTTTTTTCTGGACCAGGTGCTGTGCCAGCGCCGGATGCACCCGCATTCGCTTTCCCGGAAAGTCTACCAGAAGGGCGACAAGCAACTGGCCTCCACCATCCAGGTGATCAGAAAAGCGCAGAAATTAGTCAGGACGCATCAGGAAAAAGAAGCCTTACGGAACAGGATAAAGTACGAGGCAAGGCATGCCTACCTCACGGCCAATTACCCAGAGGCCGGGCAGCTTTTGCAGGTGCTGGAAGAGGAAAAAGGCATGGCGCCCCTCTACCGGATTCTGCAAGTGCTCACGCAGAAGCAGGTGCCGTTGCAATTCCTGCGGCGGTGGTATCATCGCTGGAAGTATGGGCATACCGCTGCATGAAATTCTGAATCAACTGGGTGAAAACGGTATCCGTTCCCAAGCCTGAGCCGCTCTGGATGGAACCAGTGTTCAGGACAGCGTTTTTTTCGGAAAGCTCAGTGAAGGTGATCTCGCCGCCGCCGCTTCCATTCCAGGCAGGATCTTGTGCTTGGTAGACCATCGAGCCCTTCGGCGAAGTTTTGTTTAACCCTTTGGCTAATACAACGGTAGAAGCGGGAGTACTCCAGGTGGTTTTATCGGTCTCATCGCCGCAGATAGGCAGGTGGTCCAGTCCTTTTACCCCGAATAAACTGCCTTGTTGGAGAGAAACACCCGCAAAAAGCCAGTGCCTGGGTTCCAGCACCTGATAAGGGGCGAAAGTGCCCATGCCCGCCTCCGAGAACTGGGCACCTAAAAGTTGGCTTTCGGGCTGCGGGGTGTGCCGCCAGAGGCAACCTCTTTCCGCCTCGTTTTCGAAAAAGGAGCCGTTTTTGCGGCACTCCACCTGGGTAAAGTTCTGGTGCCAGCGAACCTGCCAGTATACCTGATTTCCGCCCAGAGCCAGTAAAGATTTCCGCTGTTGGTAAACCAGTTCCCGCAAGGCCGTGTACATCTTCGCAGAAAAATATTCGGCATGGTAGGCCAATACCAGCACTTGGTGGTTTTGGAATACCTCGGGATGTTCTTCCAGGTAATAATCTGGGTAGAGATCGGCCTGGAAGTGCCGGGAAAACCAATGGAAGATGTTGGCTTCTATCCGGAGGTTGTGCTGGAGCGGCTGGGTGCAGGAATAGGTAAGGGCAGTGTTAGGCCGAAGCATTGAGACATAAGGCACATAGCCTTCGCCCAAGGCGTTTCTGTAGAGTGATTGTCCGCCGTAGGCATTGTAGGCCAGCCAGGTAGTCACAGGGGCCAGCACCGCCACCTTTGAGGAAGGAAAAGCAGAACCCACCAGAAAATGGATCTCGGCAGGATTCTCCAAGTCGGGGTTTGTCAGGAAGGCACGGTAATAACCTGGGGCAGTCGTTTGGGGCAGGGTGTACTGCCAACTCACGACCCAGTGACATCCTTCCTGGGCTTCGTTTAAGGTCTCTTTTTGAGAAATTACGTCAAAAGCGTGCGTTGTCAATTCCTCCCATTCTTGATCTGCCACGCTACGCTGTAACCTTAATTGGTTCTGGGGCAACAAGGCTTTGAGGTGGAAAGAAATGACTTCGCCCGGCAAGTAGAAAAGCTTGTGGGTGTAACCTTCCAAGGATTGAGGAACCATGTCAGAGGTTACTTCGTCGGTGGTCAAAGCTGGTTTGGGCTTGAGGCGCCAGGCGAAATGCTTCAGGGGGCCTACTGTTTTGAGCAGGAACGGGGCAAGGGCAGGAAAAACGCGGCTTACCCTTTTACTGAGCTTCATTCAGGACGGGTGTGGAAACAAAGATGAGTTCTCCCAAGCCCAGGCCCAGCCTTTGCTGCTCGGCAGGCGTACGGGTGAGGGCGTATTCTACAGGGTGAACCTGAAATCCCTGGGCTGCCACGCGTTGGGCGAAATCCTGGCCGTAGTTCCGGAACCGATCGGCTTGGCCGTAGGCTTGCAGGCGCTGCTGGGGAGTGATCGCCTCGGGCACCTCTAGGGTTTGGGCAATAGGGTGCAGGCGGGCCTGGAGGAGAAGTTTTCCCTGGGGCTTCAGGACACGGTGCAGTTCCTGCAGGGCTTTTCCATCCTGGGGTACATGCGCCAGCACGTGGGAGCAGAGAATCAGATCAAAAGTGGCGTCTGGGTAGGGAAGGGCCTGAATGTCTACGTGGTCCATTGCCACGGGTGAGCTAAGGTCTGCGCTGCGGTAACGCAGGTTCAGGAGGCGCTTGAGACGGCTTTGCAAAATAGGCTCAGGGGCCATGTGCAGCACTTCCAGGGGCAACTCGGCAATCTTTTCCTTTTCTTGCAGGTACAGCCACAGCAAGCGGTGGCGCTCTACGGTGTGGCACCGGGGACAAAGGGCCTTGGGCCTGCGTTCGGTGCCGAAAGCTAAGAACGTGCGGAAGGAAGCCTCGCAGAGGGGGCAGTACACCTTGTTGCCTACGTAAAGCCAGCTTCTGGAAAGCCAGTAAAGCTTTCGTAAAGAGAGCCGGGTTTGGGCCGGGAGCACTTTCTTCAACAGAGGCAGAGACATGGTAAGGGTTGGGTGTAGCCAAAGATAAAAAATAACGGCTTGTTTTGGCATCCATGGGGAAAACTCTGTCACCCTGGTCCGTGTTTTACGTAAGAAATAGTTTTAAAAGGTGATGCAGTCTGGATAACGAATACTACCGCTGCCGGGCATTCTGTGAAAAAGTAATATATTTGTTCTTCCATATCCTAATGATTTATGATTAATAATGCTTTAGCCACCCGTTCTGAGGTGATGATATATGTGGAGAAATTTCTGGATAACGCGCTGCCAGAGTTCCTTAAATCTGTGGAAGACAGCTGGCAACCGGCAGATTTCTTACCAGATGCGCGCCTTGATTCCTTTTTCGACGAGATCCGGGACCTGAAAGAACGTGCTAAAGGCCTTTCTTATGACCTGCTGGCCGTGTTAATTGGCGATACCATCACCGAGGAGGCCCTTCCAACTTATGAGAGTTGGATTATGAGCATAAAGGAAGTGAACACCAATCCTGACAGTTCCTGGATGAAGTGGAACCGTGGCTGGACCTCAGAAGAAAACCGCCACGGCGACCTCCTGAACCGCTACCTCTACCTGTCGGGCCGAATTGACATGCGCCAGATGGAAGCCTCCACCCAGTACCTGATCGCGGACGGAATGGACATCAAAACCGATGATGATCCGTACCGCAGCTTTGTGTACACTTCCTTCCAGGAGACAGCTACTAACGTATCGCACCGTAGGGTGGGCGCCTTGGCCAAGCAAGCCGGCGAAACCACCTTATCGCGGATCTGTAATTTCATCGCCGCCGATGAAGGACGCCACGCCAAGGCGTACAAAACTTTCGTGAAGAAAATCTTTGAGGTAGACCCTTCAGAGATGATGCTGGCTTTTGAAGACATGATGCGCAAGAAAATTGTGATGCCGGCGCATTACCTGCGCGAACTGGGCATTGACCAGGGACAGACCTTCGGGCACTTCACCGATGCCGCCCAACGCATAGGCGTGTACACCTCTTCTGACTATGTGGAGATCATGGAAACCCTTATCAGAGAGTGGAAAATCTCCAGCATGACGGGCTTGAACGAAGCTGGCGAGCGTGCCCGTGACTACCTCATGGCCCTGCCTAACCGTCTTCGCCGCGTGGCAGACCGCCTGCGCGTACCAGAACTGCAGTACAAGTTCAAGTGGATTGACAGCTAAGAACAGAAGGGGTTTTTAGCCTCTTTTACTTAAAATAAACCAGAAACGCCCTGTAAGCAATTGCAGGGCGTTTCTGGTTTATTTTAAGTAAATTGAAGTATAAAGTATATCTCAAAATCAGAAAGCCCCACTTAAAGGCGAGGCTTTCTGAACAAAAGGATTTATAGGGAGGAGCAGGAATCAGTTTTTGCCAACAACCTGCACTCCTTTCCAAAAGGCGATGAAACCTTCAATGCTTTTTGCTTTTTCCTGGGGTTGGGGATAAGTCCAGGCGGCGTCTGTGTTCTCAAAGTGGCCCACCTGTAGAGAATAGTAAGAAGCCTCTCCCTTCCAGGAGCAAACCGAGTGCCGGGTACTGGGTTTGAAGAACTCCCAGCGCAGAGAGGAGGGCGGGAAGTAATGGTTTCCTTCCACTTCAATGGTAGCGTCACTCTCCGCAATAATCGTGTTTTTCCAAATTGCGCGCATGGTTCAGGGTAAATGGTATTTTAATTATAAATTGATTGTACTAATTGATATTGTTTACTCCTTTCAGGGGAGAAGGTTACTAAATAGAAGAACATTTGCGTTTACTATCTGTTAAACAAAAGATACACTAAAGCCCATGGCAGCCGGATATAGATTTACCGATTTCGTGCCGGAGGAACCAACGGACAAAGGGTTTGAAGCCCTGCTCCAGATTTTCCTTCAGCTCATTACCCTCACCGCCGGTGACGTGGCCGAAGCCATGTCCTGGATGAGTGAACTGGATAAGCGCTACAACCTCACCAATGACTCCTATGGTCTGGGAGATTTCTTTGAGGACCTAAAGAAAAACGGCTACATAGATGACAAAGGCCCAGACGGGCAGTTCAAGCTACAGGCCAAGGGCGAGCAGAAGATCAGGAAAAGCGCGCTGGAAGAGATCTTCGGGAAGCTGAAGAAAGGCGGTCGCGGAAACCACACCACGCCTAAAACCGGGCAGGGCGATGAAGCCTCGGCAGACCGGCGCGAGTTCCAGTTCGGTGATGCCGCCGAGCAGATCGAGCTCACCGAGTCCATTCGCAATGCGCAGATTCACCACGGCCTGGGCGACGATTTCTTCCTCACGGAGCAAGACCTGGAAGTGACCGAACGCGAGCACAAAAGCCTCACGAGCACCGTGCTCATGATCGATATCTCGCATTCCATGATTCTGTACGGCGAAGACCGCATCACGCCCGCCAAGAAAGTAGCCATGGCCCTGGCCGAGTTGGTGAAAATCAAGTACCCCAAAGACAACCTGGACATCATTGTGTTTGGTAACGATGCCTGGCAAATCAGTGTGAAAGACCTGCCTTACCTTATGGTGGGGCCGTACCACACCAACACCGTAGCCGGACTTGAGTTAGCCATGGACTTGCTGCGCCGCCGCAAAACCGCCAACAAACAGATCTTCATGATTACCGATGGCAAGCCCACCTGCCTTAAAGAAGGCCTGAAGTACTACAAAAACAGTTTTGGCCTGGATAGGAAAGTGGTAAACAAAACCCTGAACCTGGCTGCGCAGTGCCGCCGGATTGGTATTCCCATCACCACCTTCATGATTGCCTCAGACCCGTACCTGCAGCAGTTCGTAGAGGAGTTTACCCAGGTAAACAATGGGCAGGCCTACTACAGCAGCCTCAAAGGCCTGGGTGACTTGGTGTTCAGAGACTACGGCCGCAACAAGAAGAAACGCTTGTAGATGAAGTGTTTTAGCGATGTTTTCTGAAAATCAGCACCAAAACGTACGTTGATTATTTTTGATGCAATGATCGTTTGCGCAGGTTTCTGGAGATCATGCTTAGCACAAAACCAACTACCAGGAAAGCGTAGAAAGCAGGACGATCTATCACATGAAAAATTTGCAGGGCTGTCCCCAGAATCATTAGGGTATATGCCAGAATTTGCAATAACGTGTAACTCTTCATTAGGCTTTTTTATTAAAATTAAATTTAACGAAAAAAAATGGTTCAGGCCGGTTTTCTGAAAAAGAGGCCTGAAACGGAAATATCCTCCAAATTGAACAATAACCATCAGCAACCAAACATGCTTTATACCGATATACCTGCAGAGCAACTGCACAAGATCAAGACCCTTGGCCAACTAAAGGCCGCTGGCTATGAGCCGCAAACCGTAAAAGAAGAGCTACGCGCCAACCTCATCAAAAAACTGAGCAGCGGCGAGGAAGTGTTTCCGGGCATTTTCGGGTACGAGGAGACCGTTATTCCTGACCTGCAGCGAGCCATCCTGAGCCGCCACCACATCAACCTGCTAGGCTTGCGCGGACAGGCCAAAACCCGCATCGCCCGCCTGTTGGTGCAGCTCCTGGACGAGTACGTGCCCGTGGTTGCCGGTTCTGAACTGAACGATGACCCCCTGCAGCCGCTTTCCCGTTACGCTCTGGACCAGATAGCCCACCACGGCGATGAAACCCCTGTTTCCTGGCTGCACCGCGGTGAGCGCTACACCGAGAAACTGGCCACCCCAGACGTATCGGTGGCGGATTTGATTGGAGACGCAGATCCTATCAAAGCGGCTACCCTGAAATTGCCTTATTCAGATGAACGCGTGATTCACTTCGGCCTCATTCCCAGAGCACACCGCGGTATTTTCGTGATCAACGAGTTACCCGATTTGCAGGCCCGTATCCAGGTTTCTTTGTTCAACATTCTGCAGGAAGGCGATATCCAGATTAGGGGGTTCAAGATCAGGCTGCCGCTGGACATCCAGTTTGTGTTCACTGCCAACCCCGAGGATTACACGAACCGTGGCTCCATCGTGACACCTTTAAAAGACCGGATTGATAGCCAGATCATCACCCACTATCCAAAGAGCATTGAGGTAGGTAAAAGTATCACCAAGCAGGAGGCCCGCATCACCGACGTGCAGCAGGAGCGCGTGAAAGGGCACGAACTCATCCATGACCTGGTGGAGCAGATCGCGTTTGAGGCCCGCGAGAGCGAGTACGTAGATGCCAAAAGCGGCGTCTCGGCCCGTCTGACCATCTCGGCGTATGAGAGCGTAGTGAGCTCCGCTGAGCGCCGGGTGCTGCTCAACGCCGAGTCATCCACCCACGTGCGCATCGCTGATTTCCTGGCCGCCGTACCGGCCGTGACCGGCAAGGTGGAACTGGTCTACGAAGGCGAGCAGGAGGGAGCCGGGGGCGTGGCTTACCGTCTGATGGGCAAAGCCATCCGGACGCAGTTCCTCAATTACTTCCCAGACCCAGACAAGTTCAAGAAGCAGAAAGACAAAGACCCCTATAAAAAAGTATCAGGTTGGTTCTCAGACGGGCACACCCTGGATTTGCTCAACGATGCCTCAGATGCCGAGTACAAGCGCGTGTTGAACCAAGTGCCGGGCCTCTCCGAAGTAGTTGATAAATTCCAGCCAAACGCCAAAGGCGAAGCCGAGCATTTGTTCTGGATGGAGTTCTGCCTGCACGGCCTGGCCGAGTACAGCCTCATCTCCCGTAACCGCCTGACTGCGGGTCTGCAGTTCAAGGACCTGCTCAGCAGTATGTTCTCCGGCGGCGGATTCTCCCTGACCGATGACGACGACGATGATGAGGACGACAACAAGCGTTATTAGGCTGTTTTCCTGAAAACAAGCCTTAAACATAAAACAGGAAAGCCGGAGCAGCAGTTGCTTCGGCTTTCCTGTTTTTAAAAAGTTGCCTATGACTAAAGGAGGTCTTAATACCCAAAGGTAAAATTCGTTTTAAGAGCCCTTTCAAAAAAATAGCCGGAAAACATGCGTCTTCCGGCTATCAAAAAAAGCTTGGGGTTATACTTCCCTTAAAGAGACTAAGCCTCGTTTACCACAATTTTCTCGATTCTGTCACCCGCTTTGATGGTGTCAATCACGTCCAGGCCTTCTACCACTTTCCCGAAGCAGGTGTGGTTGCGGTCCAGGTGCGCGGTGTTGTTGCGGCTGTGGCAGATGAAGAACTGGGATCCGCCGGTGTTGCGGCCTGCGTGCGCCATAGACAACACGCCACGGTCGTGGTACTGGTTGCCGCCGGTTAGTTCGCAGTCAATTTTATAACCTGGTCCGCCAGTACCGGGCATTCCTTTGGCGCCTTCGCGAGAGTTTGGGCAACCACCTTGAATCACGAAATCGGGCAGGACGCGGTGAAAGGTAAGACCGTCATAGAAACCTTCTTTGGCTAGTTTCGTGAAGTTCTCAACAGTTTTAGGCGCGTCGTTTTCGTAGAATTCTACTTTCATGACACCCTTGGGGGTATGGATTTCTGCGGTTTTCATAAGTATGAATGTGCTTTTAAATGGAAACAGGGCCGAAGCATCTGAGATACCCGCGACCACTTCTGCAAAGGTACGGAAATTTTTGCCCATCGGCTGAAGGTAGAACTGAGAGGCGTGATCTGCCTTTCAAACCCTTTTTCAAAAACCAGGACCTAAACGGAAAATCGAACTCAAGACTCAGAACTCAGGACTTATCTTACCGGTGAGAGTCTTCGTCCTGAAGCAAACTCAGGTAACTTTCGTAGCGGGGAAGGGCGATCTTGCCTTTTTTCACGGCCTCCTGTACGGCACAACCCGGTTCGTTCACGTGCACGCAGTTGTTGTATTTGCATTTGTTCAGGCGGGCACGCATCTCGGGGAAATAATGGGCTATCTCCTCGCGCTTCATCTCCACCACGCCCAGTTCTTTGATGCCGGGCGTGTCAATAAGGTAAGTGCCAGGCTCTACCTCAAACATTTCGGCGAAGGTGGTGGTGTGCACGCCTTTGTCTGAGAACGCAGAGATTTCGGAGGTTTTAATGTCCAGGTCAGGAACCAGGGCGTTCACCAGGGTGCTTTTGCCTACGCCGGAGTGGCCGGTGAAAAGGGAAACCTTATCTGCCAGCAGTTCTTGTACCTGCTCTAAACCTTCACCTGTATGCGCCGATAGCGGATAACAGGGATAACCCACTTGGCTGTAAAGCTGCATCACTTGTTTCATGTAGCCTAGGGCATCTTCATCATACAAATCCAGTTTGTTGAAGAGGAGCGTGGCGGGGATGTCGTAGGCCTCGGCGGTAACCAGAAAACGATCAATAAACCCGAAGGAGGTGCGCGGCGAGACCAAGGTCACTACCAAGAAGGCCTGGTCCAGGTTGGAGGCCACAATGTGGGAATGGTGCGCCTTGTGCGTCGATTTCCGGATGATGTAGTTGCGCCGGAGCTTGATGTCCGTGATGACGCCCTGGTTTTCGCCACCCTCGGGCTCTATGGTCACTTCATCGCCCACGGCAATGGGGTTGCTTACTTTTAGGCCTTTGTTTTTGAATTTCCCGCGCAGGCGGCATTTGTACAGCTGCCCGTCTGCGTGGCCGCGTACCAAATACCAAGAACCCGTCGATTTTACTACTGTGCCTGTCATACCTGGCGCGAAGGTAACCAATATTCCAACGAAGTTAAGATCCGGTCAGTGGCTCCGGCTTGTTTCTGCAGATAAGCCTTGGTGGTGGCGTTGATTTTCTGCAGTTCAGCAGGGTTGCCATGCACCGCCAGAAACTTCTTACTCAGGTCCGGGGCCGATTTCACGCAGAAGGCCACGCCCGCATCTACCAGGTCTTTGGCTTCCTGGAATTTGGCGTATTTAGGTCCAAAAAAGATGGGCGGACCGAAGGCAGCCGGTTCCAGTGTGTTGTGCAGCCCTTTCCCGAAGGCCCCGCCTACGTAGGCGTAGTCGGCGTATTGGTACAGGCTAGAGAGCATGCCAATGTTGTCAATGAGCAGGATACGGTACGAAGCCACGGTAGCCACATCGGCCTGGGAAAACCGGATGGCCTTGCCCTTGAACTGTTCCTCTATCTCGCTTAGCTCTTTGTCCTTGATTTCGTGCGGGGCCAGGATGAACTTAAGCCCGGGCATTTGTTCCTGCATGAAGGGGAGGAGAACCTGTAGATCCTCTGGCCAACTACTGCCAATCACCATCACGGGAGCCATGTCTTTGAAGGCCTCGGCAAGAGGAATTGGCGCCGCGTTGGCAGCGGTCTGTAGCACCCGGTCTACGCGGGTGTCGCCGGCGGTGCTCACCTTGGTGAAATTGATGCTGGCCAGCAACTGCGCCGACTCGGTGTTTTGGGTGTAGATATGTGTAAAGCGCTCTAAAATGCGGCGGTAAAAGCTGCCTTTCTTCTGGAAGTAAATCTGATTAGGCCGGAAGATGGCCGCTACTGAAAACAGCGGAATATGGCGTTTGCGCAGGGCTCTGGTGTAATGGTGCCAAAACTCGTACTTGACAAAAACCGCTAGTGCGGGCTTCACCAAATTAAGAAACTGGTGGGCGTTGTCGGCGGTGTCCAGGGGTAGGTAGAAGATGAAATCGGCCCCGGCATAGTTCTTCCGGACTTCATAGCCCGAGGGCGAGAAAAACGTAAGCACGACTTTGTAATCAGGAAATCGCTGCTTGAAAGCCTCTATAAGGGGCCGTCCTTGCTCAAACTCGCCCAGGCTGGCGCAATGGAACCAGGCGACCGGGGCGGTGTTGTGCTGGAGTTTCTGGTGGATTTCCTCGAAAATACCTTTGCGTCCTTTCACCCATTGGGCTGCTTTGGGGACAAAAGGCGCAGCCAGACGTACTCCCAACCCATAGGCCCTTACCCCAACTTCGTATAGAATCTTTGACATTACTTCTTGGGATTTCTTAAGTACTACAGCAGGAAAATCACTCTTCCCGTTTACTTGCCTGAGTTGTCTGTCAAGTAAATATACAGCCTAATTGCCAGTAAGCCCTACCTGCGGAAGTAAAATAACGCATCGGGCTATCAGCCCAAGCTTAAGACACTTTCCTCACGAGGATTGTTTTACGGCCGATTTCCGGAAAATGGCATTGAAATGCACTTTGTTTTTTGGCAGCAAACATCTTGCCTCGGTGGTTTCCTCTTCAGGGTTGAATGACGCTTAGGGCCAATAAAAAAGCTCCCGCGTTAACGGGAGCTTTTCCTGGTGGAAATATCGGGTAGATTAGTTGCTGGTCAGGTAGCTGGCTACGCCCTCGCGGGTAGCTTGCATTCCTTCTTGTCCTTCTTCCCAGTTAGCAGGGCAAACTTCGCCTTTCTCCTCAAAGTACTGCAGGGCGTCTACCATTCTCAGGGCTTCGTCAATGCTACGGCCAAGCGGCATGTCGTTCACCACTTGGTGACGCACCACCCCTTGCTTGTCGATCAGGAACAGGCCGCGGTAAGCTACCGGCTCGCCTACAAAGATCAACTCACCTTCTTCGTTGGTGTCATAGTGACCAGCCAATACGTCAAAGTTAGAGGAGATGGTTTTGGTAGCATCGGCTACCAGTGGGTAAGTAACGCCTTCAATACCGCCTCTTTCACGTGGGGTGTTCAACCAGGCCCAGTGTGACTGGTGGGTGTCTGTAGAGCAACCTACTACGGCCACGCCTTTACGCGTGAATTCCTCTAAACGGTCCTGAAACGCAATGATCTCTGTAGGGCATACAAAGGTAAAGTCCATTGGGTAGAAGTAGAACACAACGTGTTGCTTTCCAATGTATTGGTCCAAGGAAAAATCCTCTTCAAATTCTAAATCTACTACTGCGGTAGCTTTGAAAGACGGTGCTTTTTTACCTACTAATACGGCCATTGTTAAAAAGAAATGTTAAAAATTATCTGTAAGAATAATTCCCCAAGGGTACAACTGTGCCCTCCGGAAATTGGTGGTGCAAAGGTAAGGGCTAACGTTTTACCCTGCAAAAAAGAAAGGAAATGCCGCCTCTAACTTTCACTTTTCCTGGTTTCTTACAGGAAACCCCAACCTCCTGGTGTCTTGCCTGTTTCCCTTGCCAAGAATTACTCCTTCGAAAAATGATAAAGGGTTGACTGGTGTACATGATGCTGTTTTACAGCTATTTCCAGAGAAACAGCCTCAAAATGATCCTAGTTGTAGGCCGATGTTTTTCCTGCTAGTGAGGGAAGTCCAGGGTGGGGCGGCAGATAAACTGTAAGGTGTGACGGCTGCGCTGCTCCAGCAGAATCTCTTTTCCGGCGGTTAAACTATCCAGGCTGGGTTGGTCGTAGTTTTTGATGGTGAACAGGTAGAGCGGCTGGTTGTAGAGAATCACAAACTCTTGCGCCAACTCTGCTTTTAGGGCCTCCACCTTGGGTTCATCGGCGTCTACGCAGGTAGAGAACGAAATGGCCGAGTTCTGCATAAGGTTGATCTTGAGCCGGTGTTTGCTCAGGGCCTGGAAAATGGAACTCAGGTGTTGCTCAGAGATAAACCCGAAGTCTTTGGTATGGAAGGAGAGCAGGCATTGGTTCTGCTTCAAAATATAGGATGGCGCAATGCGGTCGTGCTGGCAGTTGCGGATGACGGTGCCCGGCTGATCTGGGTGCAGAAATGATTTCACGTACAGCGGAATGCACCGTTTGGCCAGCGGCTGCACCGTCTTCGGGTGAATGACCGAGGCTCCGTAATAAGCCATTTCAATAGCTTCTTGGTACGCGATTTCTTCGTATCTTAAGGTGTCCTTAAAAAGCTTAGGATCAGCGTTCAAAAGGCCGGGTACGTCCTTCCAGATGGTGAGGGAATCGGCCTGCAGGCAGTACGCAAAAATAGCGGCACTGAAGTCAGAGCCCTCGCGGCCCAGCGTGGTGGTGGCTCCAGTAGGGCTACTCCCGATAAACCCTTGGGTGATGATGGGTTCCTTTTCCAGAATGGCTGGCAGGTGCTGCTGGATTTTCTGTTCGGTGTAGTCCCAGTCCAGTCGGCTTTCGCGCCAAGTGTCATCTGTGCGGAGGTACTCACGGCAGTCGAGCCATTGGTTCTGGAAGCCCTGGCTGCACAGGTAATGATGAAGGATTAGGCTGGAGAGTAATTCGCCTACGCTGATGATCTGGTCGTACTGGCGGTCAAATTCAGTGGGCTGAACCGTTTCAAGGGTGTTTTCCAGAAAAATGAAGTGATCCTGAAGGGCTGCGTACACCGGGTGCTTTGAATCCTGAAACAGCTCCTGCACAATCTCAAGGTGGTATTGGCGCATTTCCTGCAGGGTCTGGGTGTAGTCCTGCCCTTGGAATGCCAAGATGTACACCTGCTCCAAAGCATTGGTGGTTTTGCCCATCGCCGATACCACTACCAGCGTTTTCTCCGGGCTCGGAAGCATGGAAAGAATGGAAAGTACGTTCTTGAATGCCGCCGCATTTTTGACAGAAGCTCCCCCGAATTTGTAAACTATCATTTAAATTTGCTTATTTTACAAAACTGTTAAGTTATACCAGTTTCGTATTGGTTTAATTGATATTTTTGCAATTATATACCTGAGTTATCAGCAATCTATCCGTTCACCTATCTACCTTAATCCTATGACACTGAAAGAAAACCTGGCCCTGCCAGTGGGTACCACGCTTGACCGGTTCATCATGCGCAAGCAGGAAGACTTCCCCTATGCCACCGGCGAATTGTCTCAGTTGCTCCGCGACATAGCCCTGGCGGCAAAAATAGTAAACCGCGCCATTAACCATGCAGGTCTTACAGACATTGGTGGAGCCTACGGCCGACAGAATGTGCAGGGAGAAGACCAGCAAAAGCTGGATGTGGTGGCTAATATCCGGTTCATACGGGCCTTACGCAACGGCGGTGAGGTGTGTGCCATCATTTCTGAGGAAGAAGAGGAAGTGATCCATACGGGAAATAACAAAGGGAAATACATCGTTGCCATAGATCCTCTGGATGGTTCCTCCAACATTGACGTGAACGTCTCCATCGGGACGATCTTCTCCATTTACCGCCGTATTTCTGAAGTGGGCTCCGAAGCCACCATAGATGATTTTTACCAGAAGGGAACCGAACAGGTGGCCGCCGGCTACGTGATCTATGGCTCCAGCACCATGCTGGTGTATACCACCGGTTGCGGCGTAAACGGGTTCACCTATGAGACTTCACTGGGCGAGTTCTTTTTGTCGCACCCCAACATTACCACTCCGAAGAACGGCAATATTTACTCGGTGAACGAGGGCGGGTTCAACCATTTCCCGGAGAGCATCAAGCATTACGTGGAGCTTTGCCGCGTACGAAATTATGCCGCCCGTTATATTGGCTCCCTGGTGGCAGATTTCCACCGCAACCTGCTCAAAGGCGGTATTTACATGTACCCGAACACCCTGAAATCACCGGGCGGAAAACTGAGATTGTTGTACGAGTGCAATGCCTTGGCCTTTATTGTGGAACAGGCCGGCGGAAAAGCCTCAGACGGTCGTCACCGCATCCTGGAACTGCAGCCTTCAGAACTACACCAGCGTTGCACTTTCTACATCGGGTCTAAAGAGATGGTAGATGAGGTAGAGAACCTGCTGGTAGCCAGAGAAAGACCGGTGAGGTCCTCCATGCTGGTGAATTAAAAAAGTATCAAAAAATAGCCTTACACACCGCGGCCCCTGTCTAATGGCAGGGGCCGCGGTGTGTAAGGCTATCTCAATATCAGAAGAGATTACTCGGCCGTGGCAGATGTTTCCTCGGTGGTTCCTTCGGCGGAAGCTGTCTCATCAGCGGCCTCAGAGTAAGGCACGAACTGGTTTACAATCAGATACCATTGAGCCAGTTTCTTCATGTCTGAGGCATACACCCGCTCCTGGTCATAGTCTGGAAGCACTGACTCCAGGAAGGAAGCCAACTCCTGCGTGCTGGATTTGCCGTTTACCGGAATATCAGATCCGTATTGTTTTCTGATTCTGTCAAAAATCTCGGCCAACGGAACCGTGTGTTCCTCGTCATTGGTGTACATAGAGATTTCCTGCAGAATGGATACCCGGTTGCGGGCCTGGGCAACACTGCGTGCTGGTTTTTCAGAAAGGCTTTCTACAATGATTCCATTGCGGGTAGGCGCTACAATTCTGTAAAGGCCTGGCATACCAGAAATAGAGGCGATCTCTTTCAGGTCAAATGGCATAGATGTGTTTGGTTATGTTGGATGATTATAGTTTAAAGCTTACGGGAACGCTGTATTGCTGGCTGTATCCCGGGGCTTTGAATTTGAGTAGTTTTACGGCTCTTAAGGCTTCCTGGCCGGTACCGCCGCCTATTTCCTTCAGGATTTTGGCATTGGTGATAGAACCGTCTTCCTGCAGGGTGAAGCCAATGATGCACTGGCCCTGCATGCGGTTACGCTTGGCCAGGGCAGGGTACTGGAGGCTGCGCTGCAACTGGGCAACCAAAGAGTCCTGGCCGCCTGCATAATGTTCTGCCACGGGTAATTTACCGGTCTGGGTGGCGGTTGGCTTTGTGGTCTGGGCAAACGCGCCAGAGGTGAACAGGGCAATAAGCGCCGCTGCTAAAATGTGTTTTACCTTCATTTTTGAAAAATTAAGCTTTAAACAAACGCCCTATCCCTGACGCTCTTCCTGGTACCGCTGGTTTACGTCGCTGATGAACTGGAGAATCTCCTCGCGCCCCTCCTTGGAGGTTGAAGAGCTCTTCATGTACATAGGCAACTCTTCCCAGGTTTCCTTCAGCGTCTTCATGTAAAGCGCTATGTTCATATCAGTTTTCGTGCCAGACTGTTTGTCTGTTTTCGTGAAGATAATCACAAAAGGCACCCCCATGGTTCCCAGCAACTCCATGAAATCCAGGTCAGGCTTCTGCGGGGGCAGGCGGGAGTCTATCAGCACGAACACGCAGGCCAGGTTCTGGCGGTTTTTCAGGTAATAGAGAATCATCTTACGCCACGCTTCCCGAGACTCCTTGCTGACCTTGGCCCAGCCGTACCCCGGTAAATCTACCAGATACCAATTTTCATTGATAAGGAAGTGGTTGATTAGCTGAGTTTTACCTGGAAAGGAGGAAGTTTTGGCTAATTTAAGCCGATTAGTCAGCATATTGATGAGCGATGACTTGCCCACATTTGAACGCCCAATAAACGCATATTCCGGCAGGTCTGTCTGCGGACATAAGTCAGCACGGGTGTTGCTGGTAATGAACTTCGCATCTTTAATGACCATAATTACTTTGTACGTTTATTGATAAACACAAAGGTACCAAATAAACCGCTAACCGCTTAAAAATCTCTAAATTGGCTGAATCAGACATATATTTCTTTTATATCTGGTAACCATTTAACACAAATAAGAGTATCGTAGGGCGGAATAGCGCAAGCAATATGATTATCGGATAAGATACTTTTTATATATTGCGGCACTTTGCTAATAATAGCAATGAAATAATTTAGAAATAGCGATTTATTATCTTGAAATTTTAGATATTATTGTGGTTCTCTTCTATTTTCAACAATTAAAAAGAGACGCTGAATTGATGCCCGATTGCCATTCTTTATTTTGTTTTTGCGCCTAATAAGTAGCTACTATACCTAAACCTTTACACTATGAATCACTTAGACAAGCGGTTGTTTAGAACATCTTTACTTTTTCTAACACTGTTTATCATGGCTTCCACGGCCATGGCCCAGAGTACCCGTAAGCTTATCCGAAGCGGAGACAAATTTTTCAATCAGGCGAATTTTCGGGCGGCATTACCTTTCTATGAGCGGGCGCTAGAGCGTGATCCAAATAATGCAAAGGCCATGTACCGCGCAGGTATCAGCTACATTGCGTTCGACAAGGAAAAAGCGAGCGACTATATCTATAAGGCCTACAGAATGAAGCCGAAGGTAGGGGAGGATGTCCTTTACTGGTTAGGTAGAGTGGACCTGGTGAACTATGAGTTTGACAACGCCATCAAAAACGCCCAGGCTTACCAAGCTACCCTAGGCAAGCGTGATGATGATGGAAAAGAGCAAGCGGCTCTTTTGTTGCAGCACGCCCGTAACGCCAAGAAAGAAGTGGCCAACCCTAAGGATGTATTCGTGAAGAACCTGGGGCCAACCGTGAACACGCCTTACTCTGAGCACAGCCCGGTGATCTCCTCAGATGACAACTACCTGTTGTTTACTTCCCGCAGTGCCAGCGTAACCGGTGGTAAGGAAGCAGAAGACGGTGAGTATTTCGAGGATATCTTTGAAACCCGTCGTTTAGGACAAGATCAGTGGGAAACTCCTAAGTCTTTGAGCGGCCGTTTGAACGGTACCGGTCACGATGCCTCTATCCAGTTATTTGACAATGACACCAAACTGTTGATGTACCGTCAGGACGAAGGTGGTGATATCTTCATGACCAGCCGAGATGGTGGTGATTGGGGTCAGCCGCAAAAGTTAGGCAGAAACATCAACTCCAAAGGTTTTGAATCTGACGCCTTCATTTCTAGAGACGGTACTACCCTTTACTTCTCCACCAGCCAGTTCTCACAGAACGGTGACCTGGATATCTACTATTCTAAGCGCCAGCCAAACGGCGAGTGGGGCGAGCCTAAGAACTTCGGTAACGGCGTAAACACTCCTTACGATGAAGACAGCCCATACTTCACGCCAGATGGTCTGACCATGTATTTCAGCTCACGCGGGCACTCTACCATGGGTGGTTATGATATCTTCACCATGAAGTTTGACACCGTGGCCCGTCGTTGGAGCAGACCAGCCAACATGGGATATCCAGTGAACACGCCAGATGATGATACTTACTACCGCTTGAGCCCAGATGGTTCTTACGCTTACCTTTCTTCTTACCGCATGGGCGGCTACGGCGAGAAAGACATCTATACTATCAACTACATCCGGAACGCTGGCGTACGTGGCCACGTGTACAGCCTGCGTGACTCAACCATCATCCCAGGGGTAGAATTGGTGTTCTCCGGTAAAGCAGCCAACAACACTCCGCTGGAAGCCCGCGACGTAACCAAGCCAGATTCTGGTACCTACCAGGTGACCGTGCTTTCGGCCCGTCCGTACCAAGTGACCTTGTCTAAAGACGGCAGAACCATCGCCACTGAGCAATATGAGGTGCCTATGTCTTTGAGCGATACCACTGTGTTTGAAAAAGATTTCTACATCGCTTTCGAAGACACTACCGGAATTGGAACCGGTGCTTATGCCTTCAAACGCATCTACTATGACACCGATAAATACAACCTGCGTCCTGAGTCTATCTCTGAGTTGGATAACATTGTTCGTGTGTTGAAAGCCAACCCAACCCTGCGTATCTCCATTGACGGCCACACCGATTCCCGTGCCTCAGATGAGTACAACGTAACCCTTGGTGAGAACCGTGCCATGGCTGCTTACAACTACCTGATTCAGCAGGGAATCCCTAGCAACCGTATGATCACTGTTTCTTACGGTGAGCGTCGTCCGGCTGCAGCAAACGATTCTCCTGAGAACATGCAGTTGAACCGTCGTACCGAGTTCAACGTGATCAAAAACGCCGAGCAACAATAAGCAACCCCGTTTTAGCGTTCCTTTCAGGAAAACAGGGAAGAAACAGAGCCCCGGTCTTTTGGCCGGGGCTCTGCTATTTATGGGAGGCTTGTGTACAACATAATGCGGGAATTCTAGTTAAAGCATAGTAGCTTTGCCCTCCTTAACTAAACGTAGTACATGTCAGTAGTTCCGTACAAAGACCAGGAAGAAGGTAAGAAAAAGCAGGTGGCGCAGATGTTCAACAGCATTGCCAAACGCTACGATTTTCTTAACCATTTCCTTAGCGCAGGGGTAGACATCTACTGGCGCAAAAGAGCGGTAAAACTGTTGGAGCCGGTGAAGCCTCAGATGGTGTTGGATATTGCCACAGGTACCGGTGACTTCGCCCTGGAAACGCTTCGGCTGCAGCCCAAGCAGATCATCGGGATAGACATCTCAGAGGGAATGCTGCAGGTGGGCCGTGAGAAGATAAACAAGCGCGGACTGAGCCACTTGGTACAGCTGCACCTTGGCGACTCAGAGAACATCCAATTCCCCGATAATCACTTTGACGCCATTACGGTGGCCTTTGGGGTGCGCAACTTCGAGAACCTGGAGAAAGGCCTTTCAGAGATGCTGCGGGTGCTGAAACCGGGCGGCATGGCGGTGATCCTAGAGTTCTCCAAGCCGCAGGCGTTCCCCATGAAACAAGGATATAATTTTTACTTCAAACATATTTTACCCGTTTTCGGGAAAATGATCTCAAAAGACAATGCCGCCTACACGTATCTGCCCGAGTCTGTGCAGGCGTTCCCGGATGGCAACAACTTCCTGAGTATTTTCCAGAGAATCGGCTTTAAAAACACAAAATGGCATTCACTTACCTTCGGCATCAGCTCCATTTACACCGGCACAAAATAACTGTTTTCTTATTTCTGGCCTTGTTGGGCGCTGGGCAGCAAACCCTGGCGCAGGGCAAGCTCCACGGTGAAAACCTACCCGGCTATGAGTTCAAACGGCTGCGCTGGGGGTTCTCTCTGGGCGTGAACGGGTCCTGGTACCAGCTGGAGCATTCGCAATACTATGTAGACCGAATTGACGAAGGGTACTCCGTGAACGATAAGACGGGCATCGGCTTTAATGTGAACTTTATCACTACGTACCGGCTGTCGCCGAACTTTGTGCTTAGGGCCCAACCCGGAGTTGGCTACCATAGCCGCCTGATTGAATACAAGAACGTGCCCGCCGATGATATCACCCCTGGCGGAGACATTACGCAACAGATGAATACCTTTGCCGGAGAGCTTCCGCTGCTGGTGAAATATGAAGCCAAGCGGCGCAAAAACACCCAAATGTATTTCATTGCGGGTATTAAGCCCTCGTTAGTGGTGGGCGGCCAGAAGAAAGGTAACCCCGAGGTGCTGCAAGTGAAAAGCATGGACTTCGCGATAGAGTATGGCGTGGGGCTGGATATGTTCTATCCGTTCTTCAAGTTCGCTCCGGAAATCCGGTATTCCCGCGGAATCTCCAACGTGCATCAGCCTTTCCCTACGGTGTTCAACAACAGCATTCAGCAGCTGAACACCAATACCGTGACGCTTTACCTCAACTTCGAATAAGTCTATTATGACGCAGAAAATAGCCCTGGTGACTGGTGCCACCTCTGGCATAGGTCGGGCAACCTCTATCTCCCTGGCACAGCACGGATTCAGGATCATCGCCACCGGTCGGCGCACCGAACGCCTGCAGGAGCTGGTGCAACAGTTCGGCCCCGAGAACATCTACCCGCTGGAGTTTGACGTGCGGGATAAAGCCGCTGTAAATGCCGCCATTAGTTCGTTGCCTACTGAGTGGCGTACCATTGACGTGCTCATCAACAATGCCGGCAACGCGCACGGTTTGGCCCCTTTTCAAAGTGGCGATATGGACGACTGGGAGGCCATGCTGGACATCAACGTGAAAGGCCTTTTGTACGTGACCAAGGAAGTGCTGCCGATCATGATTGAGCGGAAGGCGGGGCACATCATCAACATCGGGTCTATTGCCGGGCAGGAGGTGTACGCCAACGGAAACGTGTACTGCGCCAGCAAATTCGCCGTGGACGCCCTATCCAAAGCCATGCGCATTGACCTGGTGCACGAAGGCGTGAAAGTATCGGAGATCAACCCGGGGGCGGTAGAGACCGAGTTCTCAGAGGTTCGTTTCAAAGGAGACAAAGAGCGCGCGGCCAGCGTGTACAAAGGCTTTGAACCCCTCACCGCCGAAGATTTAGCTGACCTGATCCTGTTCATGGTTACCCGTCCCAAGCGCGTGAATTTAGCCGAGGTGCTGATTCTACCCGCAGCCCAGGCTTCGGCCACCATCATCAACAAACAGTAACTTACCCTTTCATAAAAGACAAAGCTCGCTGGTGGTTTCCACCGGTGAGCCTTTTTGTTTTAGGGCTGTTTTAAGGAAAACGGACCTAAAGCGGGTATCTTTCGCAGGGGTACTTTCGTTGCAAGATGAAAACGTGCGCTGATGAAATTCACCCAGATAAAGGAGACGTGCCTGTATGTGCAGGACCTGGACCGTACCACTTCTTTTTACACAGAGGTATTGGGTTTGCCCGTGATTGGGCAGGTGGCGGGGCGGCATGTCTTTTTCAGGGTGGGAAATTCGGTGCTGCTGTGTTTCAACGCGCAGAAAACCAGGGCAAGCAAGGACCTGCCACCGCATTACGGGGAGGGGCAACTGCACCTGGCTTTTGAGTGTGAAGCCTCGGATTACCCCTCGTGGAAAGAGAAACTGCGGCAAGCCAACATCCCCATTGAACACGAGCAAACCTGGCCGCACGAACGTAAATCCTGCTACTTCCGGGACCCGGACCAACACCTGCTGGAGATTGTGGTACCCGGTATTTGGGAAAGATAACAGGGATTAGCCTGATGGTGCTGCGGCTGATTTAATCCTGTTTTGGAGAAAACAGGCCTAAAAGGTACGCGGGGAAGTAACAGGATTATGTTTCAGTTGCTGCAAGATTTCCTGGTTCAGTTCGTGCTTGCCTTCAAAGGTCAAAACCTGGGGGTGCAGCCCGGCGGCTTGTACCCGCGTGAGTTGGGCCTGTACTTTATCATCGGCTACGAAGGGATCTTGTAGGCCATACACATACGTTAGGTGGGTTCGTGATAACGCGGAATCGGCAGAAGTCAGCTCCATGTCCTCGGGGAACATGCCGGCCCAGAGCACCAGCTGTGCCACGGGCCATTGCGCCTGCGCCAGCCAACGGCAAACCGTGGCTCCTCCCTGTGAGAAGCCCAACACGTGCAACGTAGCTCCGGGAGCTTCCTGCAAGGCCATATCGCGCACCAGGTTCAGATAGGTGACGTAGTCGGTGATCTCGTGCAGGCGTTCTTCTTTCGTCATCCAGGTGGCCCCCACGCGGCCCGATACTCCCTCCAGGTAAAAGCGCGACAAACCTTCGGGCGCAATAATAACCGTCTGCCCGTCTGCCATTGCCTCAAAGTGCCGGATGAAATATCGGGCCAATTGGCCATAGCCATGCAGCACAATCCAGAGGTGTTTGGTTTCTGCAGAAAGGGTGCCTACCTGGTGAAGGTGCGCCGTACGGGGTACCGAGATGGTCCGATGTTGGGCTGCCAAACTAAAGCTGGTCTTTGGTGAACATGAAAGGCAGCAAATCCTCCACCGAGTTCAGGCGGATGACCTTGCCGTCTTCGCCCTGCATGATGAGGCGGATAGGAGCATTCTGGCGGCTCTGGTACTCGGCCATCACCTGCCGGCAGGCGCCGCAGGAACAGGCTTTCAGGAAGTGGGCTTCATTTCTCCGGCGCACGGTCACAGCCATGATCTCTATTGTCTTATCTGGGTGGTTTGATCCTACGCCAAACAACAGGGTGCGTTCGGCGCAAAGCCCCGAGGGGTAAGCCGCGTTTTCCTGGTTGGTGCCTTGGTGCATGGTGCCATCTGAGAGAAGCAACGCCGCGCCTACCAGGTAGTTGGAGTAGGGAGCATAAGCATTGTCGGTGGCTTTCTGGGCCAGGTAGAGAACCTGCCGTTCCTGATCGGTTAATTCCTCCGGGGAAGACACTACCTCATAGGTAATGTTGAGTTGTACTTGTTCTATCATATAGTGCGGTTTCCGCACGAGCACGTACGGGAGCCAAAGTTAATAAGTCGCCCCGAAAAAGCAAGAAGTGGTTGTCTGGGCCAGATAAATTGTCCATTTTAAGGCCTGCATCCGTTTCCGCACTATGAAAAAGATCCTGCTCCTAGGCGCTGGCCGCTCCGCCACCGTGCTCATACATTACCTGCTTTCCAACGCGAAAACCTTCGGCTGGCACCTCTCCATCGGCGATGTGTCGGTGCATCATCTGGAGGCGCTACTGCAAGGCAATACCCAGGCGCGCGCGTTTGTTTTCGATGTTCAGGACGAAGCCCAGCGGAGGGCAGAAATCGGCGGAGCCGATGTGGTGATTTCCATGCTTCCGGCCATGTTTCACCCCTTGGTAGCGGAAACCTGCCTGGCGTTGGGCAAACACCTGGTGACGGCCTCGTATGTGCCGCCTCAGATCAAAGAGCTGCACCCCCAAGTGGCCGCCAAAGGGTTGACGTTTCTGATGGAGTGTGGCCTGGACCCCGGCATTGACCATCTTTCTGCGATGCGCCTCATCCACCAAATTCAACAGAAGGGCGGAACCATCACCTCGTTTAAGTCTTTCACCGGCGGATTGATGGCTCCCGAGTCTGACAACAACCCTTGGCACTACAAGTTTACCTGGAACCCCCGCAACGTGGTGCTAGCTGGGCAGGGAACGGCCAAATACATTGAGAACGGTACTTACAAATACATTCCGTACCCACAGCTTTTCCGGCGCACCGAGACCTTTCAGGTTGATGGTTTCGGGGCTTTTGATGGGTACGCAAACCGCGATTCTCTCTCGTACCGGGAGCCTTATGGTTTGCAGGGAATCCCCACCATGTTGCGCGGAACCCTTCGGCGGCCGGGGTATTGCCAGGCCTGGCAGGTGCTGGTGCAACTGGGCCTCACCGATGACTCTTATTTTCTGGAAGACCCTGCCCACCTCACGTACCGGGACCTGGTGGAAAGCTGCCTGCCTGCTGCTGACACAGGAAAATCCTTGAAAGAACGGGTGGCCGCGTATATAGGCCTTGCCGCAGATTCAGAGGAATTGCGTCTGGTAGAATGGACCGGCTTGTTTGACGACCTCCCCATCGGGTTAGAAAAAGCTACACCAGCCCAAGCTTTGGAGAAACTACTGGTGCCTAAATGGAAACTGAACGCCGGCGACAAAGACATGATTGTGATGCTCCACCAGTTTGAATATGAGCTCCAAGGCGAAAAAAGAAACCTGACTTCCTCGCTAGTGGTTCTGGGCGATGACGAGGTACATACCGCCATGGCTAAAACCGTGGGCCTTCCCTTGGGCATTGCCGTCAAACTACTGCTGCAAGGGAAGATACAAGCTAAAGGCGTAGTGGTGCCACTGCAGCCCGACCTCTATGAACCTATCTTGGAGGAGCTGGAACAACACGGCGTATGCTTCACCGAGCGGGAAGAATAAGAACCCGTTTTAGCCTTGTTTTCCTGAAAAACGGGGCAAAATGGATCAGAAAATCAGGTAATATTCCTGCAATAATTCCTGAAAAGCGGCCGTGTAGGAATGGTCTTTCTCCCGAACCGGTAACGTGCTCTCTTTGATTGATGCAACTGGATGGCGGGTATAGGAGTGGATGGCTCTGAGCAGTTTGCCTTGTGGGGTGGCCTCCAACCATAGGATAGATTGGGTGAAAAGACCGGCTTTGTGGGCTTCCTGCTCAAACACGCGGGCCTCATGCGGGGGCAGCAGAATATGCATCCGTCCGGAAGGAGTTAAGTACTTCTGGGCAAATGAGATGATCTCAAAGAAAGAGAGCGTCTCGGTGTGTTTGGCCTGGTTCTTCCCGGGGTCAGCAGATTTCAGGGACGCCTGGAAAAAGGGAGGATTGCTGATGATCACCTCATAAGGAGCGGGATTACTGGCCTCCAACTCCTGCAAGCTTATGGGGAACAGTTGAATGCGATCTGCCCAGGGACTGATGCTGATGTTTTCCTGCGCCTGATCAGCAGCCTCCGGGTCAATCTCCACGGCTTCTAGATGGGCCTCCGGCGCCCGTTGGGCCACCATCAAACTAAGCAAACCCGTTCCTGCCCCGATGTCCAAGATGCGTTTAGCCCCGGCTACATCAACGGCAGCTCCCAGCACGCAGGAATCGGTGCAGACCTTCATGGCGCATTTGTCCTGCCTGATCAGAAATTGCTTAAACTGGAAGTAGTCGTTGGCCACTTTGGGAAGGTGCTAATTTGGTAATGTGTTGACTTGGGAATGAGTGAAAAGCTGCTTTTGATTGATTCAGACAAGTGCCTTGTTAAGCGAAATTCAAGAAATAAAGTCAATTGACTTTTAAAGAATAGCACATTAGCACATTTAACAATCAGCAAATTACCCCGCTACCCAGCGGTTGGGTTTGCTTCGAAGCCTTTATCAGGGGGGAGGTTGGGCTGGAGGGCGGCGGCTACGGCTAGTTCGTCACAGCGTTCGTTCTCGGCGTGGCCGGCGTGGCCCCGTACCCACACGAAGCGTACCTGGTGTTTGCGGTAGATTTTCAGAAAACGCTGCCAAAGATCTGGGTTGGCCTTGCCGGTGAAGCTTTTCTTCTCCCAACCGAAGACCCACTTCTTCTCCACGGCATCTACCACGTATTTTGAGTCTGAGTAAATAGTGACGGGCATGCCGGGTTTGGTGATCGCCTCTAAGGCCACGATCACGGCTAAGAGTTCCATGCGGTTGTTGGTGGTCTTCCGGAATCCCTCGCTGATTTCTTTCACGTGGGGGCCGTAGCGCAGAATGACGCCGTAGCCTCCAGGGCCGGGATTGCCCCGGGAAGCGCCATCGGTAAATACTTCTATCAAAATGGAATGGGTTAGTCTTCCGCAAAAATACCCATCTGGGCGCAAGCGGCGGTGTTATGGGCTGAGAATATTTTAAGGGATGCTTTTTTCCGACAAATCACCCCGATTCTGTTTTGCTTCTACTTTGGGGAAAATAGGCCTGAAACAAACGGCAGGCCAGTTATTTTCTACCGGATAAGGAATTGGTTAATGGAAGGAAATACAACTTCTTCAGGTCAATTGAATGAAAAAGGAGGTGCCTACATTCTCCTGGCTTTCTACCCAGATCTGCCCTTTGTGTAGCTCTACAATTTGTTTGACAATGTAAAGGCCTAATCCCGTGGTGGGTTCTCCCTCGGTACCAAGCCTGCTTGCCTTGGTGAACCTGTCAAATACGGTGGGTTGTAAATTCTCAGGAATTCCTACTCCCGTATCAGTTACTTGCAGCAAGACGCCTTGATCAGCCTTTTTCAGGGAGATGTTGATTTCACCGCTTCCGGCTGGGGTGAACTTCACGGCGTTGGAAAGCAGGTTGTCTAACAACCGCTTGAACCTTTCGCGGTGGAGGTGGACAAAGAAAGGCGTTTCAGGGGCTTGGAAAACAACCTTGATTCCCTTTTTCTTGGCAGCCGCGCCAAGAAAAGATAACTGGTGCTGAATAAAAGAATTCAGGTTGGTTTCTTCAAAAGCCTCTAGTATTTCTAACTCGCCAATGAAAAGTAAATCATGGATGAGGGCGAACATTTTCTCAGAGGTTTCTGAAATCAGGCCAAGAAGGTCAAAGCATTCTGCCTGCTCTTCCTGGTGGCTTAGCAGCACCTGTTCCAGGTTCTCTTTCAGTAAGTCAACGGCTAATTGAATGTTGATGAGCGGGTTTTTAAGATCATGGGCCACCATGTGCATAATGGTTTCCTGCTTATCATAAAGCTTTTTCAGATCCAGTTCTAGCTGCTTCCGCTCAGTGATATCATCAATGATGGTATAGCCTAACGTTTTGCCCTGGTCTTTGAACAGAATGGAGGTTACCTGGCACCAAAAAGGGGTTCCGTCTTTTCTCACCAGGCAGGTCTCAATCTGGAAGGATGGGATTTGCCTGGTCCAGAGGTTTTCCTGTAACTCCCGCCAATGAGAAATAAAATCTGGGTGGGCATACTCCGTGATTCTGGTACCAATTATCTCTTCTTCACTGTACCCAAGCATTTTCTGCAAGGCCTCATTGATCTGGATCACCCTCAGGTCTGGCGCAATGATTTTATTGGCCAGCTTGGATTGGTAGAAAATGCTTTTAAACCGAGATTGGCTTTCCTCATACCTCTGGGTAAGGGCATTCTCCGCTTCACGCTGCAATTGATAAGCCGATTTCTCTTCTTGTAATTGGCTTATCTGGGTGCGCAAAAGTTGATTTTCTGCCTCTAGTTGCGCAAGTCTGTCAGCCGTGGGGGCGGGGGCATCTTGCCGATCTGACTTCCCATACGTTGTTTCGTTCATAATACAGGTAAATGTATTCTCAGTTTATTCTCTTACCTAGTTCAGTATGGGCCTTTTGTTGGGAAGGTTATTTGCAGAGTACGGAAAAGGCAAAGATAAAACTACAAATGTAGGAGCTTGGTTGCATAGTATTTCAGCATAAATCACTTTTTGGGTACCAGATTGTTCACCAAACAGCCATCAAGCAAAATCCCGATTATGGCCTGTTTTCCTAAAACGGGTCATAATCGGGAAAAGATAAAATCTTTGGCGAGAGACGTTTGCCGATACTTTTACTTTGCGTAACTGATAGTCGCGTTAAAGCCCAGGCCTATCAGCGGAAGTTTTTCCCAGGTGCTTTGGCTGGTGCTCCTCACGTAGCAGTCGCTGTTGAAGATGCCGGCACTGAAGTTCAAACCGCCGTTCCCCAGATCACGCACCAGTTCCAGCGAAACCAACACATCAGACTCCAGGTAGATGTTGCGGTCGCGCAGGTCCAGGGAAACGCCATCGCCAATCTCTTTTTTGGCCACATTCAGATAAATCGGTTCCCGCAGGAGGTTGTTTTCCGGGCCTTCTTTGGTCATCCGGTACACGTTGATCCGGAGGAAAAGCGTGTCATACTGGTTGTGCGCGATGTTGAAGGTGACTTTCTCCAGGAAGGAAGGGTTCTTGATCTTCAGGGCGATGCCCACCTCAGAACCTAATTTGTTGCTCTTGAACCCCGCCGAGGTTGTTTTAGAGGTAGTGGTATTGCCCACCACCTTGGTCACGTATTTCCGCGGCCGAACCACCACTTCCTGCAGCGCAACGGCTTGTTCCTTCAAGGAGATTACGGCATCAGGTTCGCTGAACTGCTGCCTGAAGTCCTTTACTTTCCAGGTTCTGGTGGCGTACCCGATAGCCGAGACCTGCACCGTTTCCTCCTCAAACTCGGCCGGAAAGGTAATGGTGAAGGTGCCATTGGCGGTGGAAACCGTGCCCACATCTTTGCCTACCACGCCAATGTTCACGTATCCCAGCGGTTGGGCTTGTTGGTCTGTGATGCTGCCCTGGAGGCGTTGTGCCTGGGAGATAAAAGAACCTAAGAGAAGGAAAAGCAAGAAGATGGGTTTCATACGATGGCTGTTTTCTCTGTAGATGCAGAGAAGCCACCGCAGGTTGCCCAAGGTAAAAGCCAGCTTCGTAGAAAAAGAAAAAGCAGCCTTCTGTTTCAGGGCTGCTTTTGTAAAATCACGCTTGAAACAGCATCAGATGCTCACGTGCGTTTTGAAAAGTTTGATAGCGATGGCCAGCAGAATCACCCCGAAAACCTTCCGGAGGACCTCGGTACCGTTCTGACCCAGTTTGCGCTCCAGCCAGTTAGAACTCTTCAACACAATGTACACAAACAAGAGGTTAAGCAGGATGCCCACCAACACGTTTGGCAACGCGTAAGCGGCGCGTAACGAAAGGAGCGTGGTCATGGTGCCGGCCCCTACAATCAACGGGAAAGCCAAAGGCACGATGGAACCGGTTTTCACCTCGGGGTTGGAATGGAACAAGTGAATGCCCAGCACCATCTCCATGCCCATCAGAAAAATAATGATAGCCCCGGCCAGCGCGAAGGAAGCGAAATCAATCCCGAAGAGCCGCAGAATCCCATCGCCCAGGAAGAGGAACACAATCATCAGAACACCCGCCACCAGGGTCGCCTTCTCAGACTGGATGATGCCTTCGCGCTGTCGCAACTGAATGATGATGGGAATAGACCCCAGAATATCAATGATGGCGAAAAGAATCAGGCTAACGGAAACAATCTCTTTGAAACTGAAATGGGGCATGTGCTGGGGCTGCGGTTTAAGGTTCGTCCCGCGAAATTAGTGATATTGCCCGGAAATGAAATTCCGAAGCGTCTCATATTCAGAATCAGAGATGGCGGGGAAGTTGGCGATCCGGAAGGTGTTCTTGGCCCAGGGGCCGTATCCGTTGCCCAGCGTAATGCCCTGTGTGGCGGCCATGCGCTTGGCTTCCTGAACCCAGCGGTCGGCTCCTTTGACGGCGATCACGGTAGGGGAACGCACCTCGGGGTTCTCCACCAACAAGTCCATTTCCATGAATTCCTCAAAAAACGTGTACAGATCCTGCGCACGCTGCACCAACAGTTGGTCCACGTTTTTAATCAGCGGCCGTTTCTCCAGTACTTTCTTGAGCAGGAACAGGTTGAGCACGTTGGGCGTGAACGTAGTCTGGTAGTTCAGCATCTTCTCGTGCATAAACACCAGGCTGTTGTAATGCTTCCGTTCGTTGATGCCTTTGGCCCGCTGAATGGTGCGCGGCGAGCAGACCAGCACGCCCATGCCGGCGGGCAACCCAAAACACTTCTGCACCGAGGCAAACCAGATATCGGCCCGGATGAATTTCAGGTTAAGGCCGGCCATGCTGGAGGTGGCGTCAATGGCCAGCAACGGGTCCTTGAACTGGTTCTGCAGTTTCAGAAGCGTGTTCATGCCCACCTGGGTACCATTGGAGGTCTCGGTCTGAGTCACGCAGATCACGTCGGTGTCATCCTCTACCGGAAGGTTGGGCACGTCCAGCACCTCTTCCAGTCCGAAGGCCTGTCCGTAGCAGTCTGGCTTCAGGCGCTTGGCATACTCGTACCATTTCTCCCCGAACGCCCCATTGTACAGGTGCAGACTCTTGTTTGGGGTAAGGCTCTGGGCAATGATCTCCCAGCACTCGGTGGCCGAGGAGGTGAAGAATATATAGTAATCCTGCGGAATATTCAGTTTTAACCGAAGCAAAGCCACCAGTTCCCGCATCATCAGCACAAACCGTTCGCCGCGGTGCGGAATACTGAGCATTCCTTCGTCATAAGCCATGGTCAGGTAGTCGCGCACCTCGGGGTGTACTTTAGACGGACCCGGATAGAAATTAAGCATGGGCAGAGAGCATAGTGGTGGAACGTAGCGTAGGTCAGCGGAAAATTGGAATTTCTGAAGTAACCCGTGTTTTAGGGGTGTTTTTCAGAAAATCGGCCAAAAGTAAGCCCATGCAGGCCCCGCTGAAATGACCTACACGGGAAAAACGTACGCTGGTTACGCTTTGGTGTATGTAAATCCTACCTTATTAGGCTTTTGCCGCTCAAAGTACTGCAAGGCAAGCCGATAGCTTTCCAACCCAAAACCGCTGATGCTGCCCACGCACCGTCCGCCAATGTAGGTCACGTGCCGGGTGGCCTCGCGGGCGAACACGTTGGAGATATGCACCTCAATCACCGGGGTTTCAATTGCGGCGATGGCATCTGCCAACGCCAGGCTGGAATGGGTGTACGCCCCGGCGTTGAAGACAATGCCCTGGTAGCTGAAACCCACCTCATGCAGTTTGTCTATGAGCCCTCCCTCAATGTTTGATTGGAAGTACTCCAGCTCTAAACCGGGGAAGGCGGGGATGAGGTCCTTCTCCAGATAGTCTTCAAAAGAGCGGGATCCATAGATAGATTTTTCCCGGCGACCTAATAAGTTTAGGTTTGGACCGTTAAGTATAAGAATCTTCATAGTTGTGTGGTTTGGGAGGTGCCTAAATTTTAGCGCCTGGGTCATGACCAAATGTACGGAATAACTACCTTTGGGTAGCTATATCCTTTTACCTATACTTGTAATTAATAAGGATTTAGCTATATTTAGTTTTTACCTCCCCCAATAATGAACTGGTCAGTAAGTCTTACCCAATTCCAGGGGTATCTCCAACTGGAGAAATCTCTGTCAAGTCACTCTGTAGAGGCTTATCTGCGAGATGTCCGTAAGCTGGTGCAGTATTTTGAAGTCACCAATGAGAACATCGGTCCGCTAGCCGTAGAAGCCCACCACCTGCGCGGATTTCTGGAATGGATCAATACCCTGGGCATGACTTCCCATTCGCAGGCCCGCACTATCTCCGGCATCAGGGCCTTTTACAAATTCCTGATCATGGAAGACCTGCTCAACGCAGACCCCACCGAGACCATTGAAGCCCCCAAGCTCCAACGCAAACTGCCCGATGTGCTCAGTTACGAGGAGATTGTCGCTCTCTTTGACGCCATAAACGTGAGCACCCCAGAGGGAACCCGCAACAAGGCCATGCTGGAAACGCTTTACAGCTCTGGCCTGCGCGTCACCGAGCTCATCGAACTAAAAATCAGCAACCTCTACGAAGACCTGGGTTTCCTGCGCATCACCGGAAAAGGCAATAAAGAACGGTTGGTGCCCATCGGGAAAGATGCCTTGAAATATATCAGGTTGTATCTTGATGGCGTGCGCCGGCACCAGACCATCAAAAAAGGCCAGGAGGATTTTGTGTTCCTCAACCGCCGAGGCGCTAGTCTAAGCCGCGTGATGGTGTTCAACATCATCAAAGACCTGGCAGCTAAAGTAGGTCTGCAGAAAAGCATCAGTCCGCACACCTTCCGCCACTCCTTCGCCACCCACCTGATTGAAGGCGGCGCTGATCTGCGCGCTGTTCAGGAAATGCTGGGCCACGAATCCATCACCACCACCGAAATCTACACCCATCTGGACCGTGATTACCTGAAGCAAATCATTCAGGAATTTCACCCCAGAAGTTAAAAGGAGGGGCAAGCTTGGAGACAAGGCATCGCTTTGTCTCTACTTTTCAGGGTTTTTTTTAGAAAAGAGGCCTGAAACGCAGCTTTATGGAAGCAACCCAAACAGTTCCGCGGCCGCTGCGAAAGGAGATTTCTGACCTTGGGTCACTTGCCCTGAAATAGCTGTCCATTGCGCCTGCACCGCCGGGTGTTGGTAGAACCGTTCTTCCAGTTGCTGCCGGATGCTGTGTTTGAGCCAATGCATGTTTTGCTCCTGTCTTCGTTTCTGAAAATACCCGTTCTGCTGCGTTAGTTGCACATATTCCGTCACCGATTCCCAGATAGTACCCAACCCCGTTTTCTCGAAGGCTGAACACACCGACACCTTGGGGCTCCACTTAGAGGGGCCAAGCGGGAAAAGGTGCAAAGCGCCCTGGTACTCGGCCTGGGCACTGGTGGCAGGGTGGAGGTTAGTACCGTCTGCTTTGGTGATCGCAATGGCATCGGCCATTTCCATGATGCCTTTCTTGATTCCCTGAAGTTCGTCGCCGGCGCCGGCCAGCATCAACAGCAGGAAAAAATCCACCATCTCGTGCACCGCCGTCTCAGACTGGCCTACCCCCACGGTCTCCACAAAAATAACGTCAAAGCCAGCCGCCTCGCACAACAAAATGCTTTCGCGGGTACTTCGGGCCACGCCGCCCAAGGTTTTTCCAGCTGGTGAAGGGCGGATGTACGCGTTAGGATTAGAGGAAAGCGTTTCCATGCGGGTTTTATCGCCCAGGATGCTTCCGCCGGTACGCTGACTGGTGGGATCAATGGCCAACACTGCCAGTTTCTTGCCGTGCTGCTCCAACAGGTGATTCCCGAAGGCCTCAATAAACGTGCTTTTGCCTACTCCGGGCACACCCGTAATGCCCACCCTTACAGATTTGCCCGCGTGTGGCAACACCTGTTCCATGACCTGATGGGCCAGTTCCTGGTCTGAAAGCAAGGTGCTTTCCACTAAAGTAATGGCACGGCTCAAGAGTACCCGGTTCCCTGACAGAACTCCGGCGGCATACTCATCTGGGGTAAATCTTTTGGGCACTCGTTTTAAGGCTGATTTCAGGAAAGTACGCGAAAAATACGAAAAGGGCGACTAAGAATTACAGGATGCAGTAAGTAGCCGGCCCAAGGCAGGAGATTTTACCGGGTAAACCCTCTACCTGGAAAACACGCGGGAAATATTCTCCCAAAGCCAAACCCTGATAGGGGTTAAGCATGAGTTGGCTTATCTTATTACAAACAAACTATTGCATGATGATGAAAGTAGCAATTATTGGCACTGGGCGCATGGGCAAGGGCCTGCTCAAGACATTTTACCGAGCCTATGGAACACAGGTTATATTCACTGGTAGAGACATAGCGCACGCCCAAAGCGTGATTGAAGAACTGGACCTTTCCTTACAGGCAGTGCCCCTGGAAGAGGCACTCCAAGCCGATGTTATCATTCCTACCTTATGGTTCAGCGACCTGCTGGCCTGGGCGCAGGAACACAGAAAAGTTCTGGAAGGGAAAATAGTCATTGACATCTCCAATCCCTTCAATGAGAACTTTGATGATTTCACCACCGCTTACGACACCTCCGCAGCCGAGGAACTGCAGAAAGTTATCCCTGACAGCCATGTGGTCACTGCCTTTAAAAATACGTACTGGGTGGTGTTTGATGCCCCCGTGCTGCAAGGCCTGAAGAGCGACGTCTATGTAGCCTCCAACAGCGGGACAGCCCGAGAAACGGTGATGCAGTTGCTGAAGCAGTTGCCCTTCCGGATTCTGGATGCGGGTTTGCTCAAAAACAGCCGCACCATTGAGCGCATGACGCTGCTCTCCTCAGAACTGGCCAGAAAAGCAGGAAGCCATCCCAGAATTGCGTTCAACCTGTGGGGCTTGGAGCATGAGGGTCTACCCCAAGAAAAGCAAGCCAGGACCAATGCGCTGAAACCGGTTTCTTAATTTTGTAACTCCAGCCGCAACCGACAACCTGAGGCAGCTACTTTGCCGGTAGAACGGCACTTGTGGAGGGGGCCAGGTTCTGGAAGTAAAATGCAGGAAAGTTGGGTAAGCCTAACGCACTTTTCTGGTCTCCTAGTTTAATGCCGCTGTCTTTGTAGTCACAGTCGGGGCCAAGGGCGTTGGGGTTGCGGATGACGCCGAGCCAGTTGCTGTTGTTTCGGGCTACGTAGATACGACCGTCCGGACCCAGTTGCAGGGCGCCTATCTTGCGGCTGATGCTTTTGGCCACCTGTTTGCCCGAGTGGATGATCGCGTCATTGGTGCCTGCTGCCAGATCGAACTGAAAGATGCGGGCCTCGCCGCCGGCAATGCCGTTTTTACCGCCGTACAGTTTGGTGCCATCAGGGGAGAACTCCACGCCGTAGGCTTCATCGAACTTGCCTAAATCCACCGCTAAAGCTAATTTCCCGTTTTCGTTGTTGAAATCAAAAACCTCAATCTTGTTCACGGCCGCCCAGGTAGCCACCGCCAGTTTGTTTCCGGCGGGCGAGGCTTTCATGTACCCGATGGTGGCGCCATTGTCGCCGGAGTGGATGCTGCCCAAGTGGCTTTCCACGGGTTTGAAGGTGATGCCATCGGGGGTGATAAGGTAAGCGTAGAAGGCCGAACTGTTCCAGCGGTGGGTGATGATCCAGTAGTCGCGGCCGTTGCGGTGCTTGATGGCGGTGAGTTTCTCGGTGACCGGGGCAAAGACCAGGTTGTTTTTAGAGACCACTTCGCCCAAGCCGCCATTGCGGCTCAGGTCAATGAGGTGGTATTGCAGACCATGGCTCTGGCCCTGGAAATCGGTGGTGAAAAGATAGTAGAGGTGCGATGAACCGGGTTTGGGCACAATCACCGAGGACTGCGTGGAAGACTCGTGGCCTTTGAGGGAATCGCCGTTGGCCATAATCTGCTTGTTGCGGTTCCAGACCTGCATGCCGTTAGAGTAAAACAGAAGATTGCCCAGCGCATCTGAAAGCACGGCACAGCCTTCCTCACTGAACATCTTTCCGTCTTTCAGTGGTTGCGGATTGGCAGGATCAGCGAAGGACAAACCTGCGTTATGCCCGAAATACCAGGTCGTAACTTCTTTCTGGCCCAAAGCCGCCAGGGAAATGAGCCAAAAAGGAAGCAGAAGTAAAAGTCTGTGGGGGTTCTTCATTTTTAAAACGTCATTCATTTTGCCTGTAGATTTCAAAAAGCAGGCCAGAAACCTGAGCATGCCTTCCCTTCTTTCACCGCCGGAGCGGGGTTGGCCTGGGAAGAAACCAAAGAGGTTCATACTAAAGTTGTTACCTGGTTTCGCGCGTTTTCTTGCTTCTCATTGGCTTTTCCCCAAGCTCCAGTATCGTACCTATAAAGCGTTTTTAAAGTAAATATATTGTGCCTCCGTTTCTGAGCCAGTTTCAGGAAAAGGAGCCCCAAACCGATTCTACCTGTATTTAAACGCAAAAAAGCGGCACCTGGTGGGGCGCCGCTTTTTGTATTCGAGAACCGGAAGAATTAACTTCTTGGGTCCAGGGCTTCGTTGATACGGTCAGAAAGATCCAGCAAGTGGTAGTTGCTCAGGGAGTCTGACTGGCCAGCCGCCGATGCTTTGATCAGGTTGTTGATGTTACGTAACTCGGCTTTAGCCACAGAAACCACATCGCTCGTGCGGGCATCCATGGTTGGAGCGGTGTTTCCACCTCGGCCACCTTGGGCAGCCTGAGCGCCGGTTGGAGCCGGAGCAGGTTTCACGATGTCAATCAACTCCTGCACGTACATTTTCTGCAGGTTACGGCGGTACACGTCAATGGCCTGCTTGTTTTTCACCTCCTTGAAGATAGAACCGTTCATGTCGGTGAAGAAGTCCGTTACCTTGTAGGCTTTGGCTCCGTCCATGGCCTCGGCAGCGATCAGCTTAGTCAGGGTGTTGTTGCTGATGAGGCGGTTCAACACGGCTTGCTGGCTGCGGGAAACCACTACCATTGGGTTAGAGCCAGTGTTGTTCAACACATTTGGCGCCAGTAACCAGGTAGGGGTAGTGAACAGTTGCTTGTCCAGGAACGCCAGGGCTTCTTTCTGAGTGGCCGCCGGAGTGCGCTCATACACTACGCCTTCCTGCTCTACTGTCTTAGGGTTTTCGTAGATACCACCAATGTTCTTGGCTACGTGGCCCATGTACCGGTTGAACTGGGTCGTCAACTGACCGTACATGATTTCCAGGTTCTCATAGCCTTCGTTTTCTTCCTTCGTCCACTCCGGAAGCTTGGCCAGAATACGCTGCAGGTTCTTGATGCCGTACTCAGAGGCTTTCATGGCGTTATCACCAAGGTCTTCGTTCTGAGAGTGTGGGTCATCTGGGTTGATCTCTGTCCCGAACCAGTTGCGGCGGTTCTTGAGTTTCTCCATGGTCATTTTGTTGAGCATAGGAATCTCGGCCGTCGCGTTTTTGGCGTTCGGCAGCATTCTGTAGCCCCACTCAATAGCCCACAGGTCATAGTCCCCGATTCTTGGATAGATGCCTTTAGAGGTGATGTTGTCTTCTGGCTGGGCCACGTAGTTGAAACGGGCATAGTCCATGATAGACGGGGTATGGCCGTGCTCTTCCACCCATTTCTTGTTGCGCAGGTTTTCTACCGGCACCGTTGAGCTGGAACCGTAGTTGTGGCGAAGACCCAGCGTGTGGCCTACTTCGTGCGAAGACACAAAGCGGATCAAATCACCCATGAGCTCGTCTGAGAACTCCATCTTGCGGGCGCGTGGGTCAATGGCCGCCGTCTGGATGAAGTACCAGTCGTGCACCAGTTTCATCACGTTGTGGTACCAGTTGATGTGGCTTTCCATGATCTCGCCGCTGCGTGGGTCAGAGATGCTGGGTCCGCTGGCGTTGGAAATCTCAGAAGGCTTGTACACGATAGCCGAGTGACGGGCATCGTCCAGGCTCCAGTTCGGGTTCTCTTTGGCGCTCGGGGCTTCTTTGCCTATGATGGCGTTCTTGAAACCAGCTTTCTCAAACGCTTTCTGCCAGTCGTTCACCCCGGCAATCAGATACGGTACCCATTTCTTCGGCGTAGCCGGGTCAATGTAGAACACGATCGGCTCTTTAGGCTCTACCAGCTCGCCGCGCTTGTACTTGGCCATGTCCTTTTCCTTGGGCTCCAGTCTCCAGCGTTTCACCATCTGGATTTCCTTCACGCCCTGCGGATTGGCATCAAAGTCTGTGTAGCCAACGGTGAAGAAACCTACGCGCGGGTCAAAGTAACGCGGCTGCATTGGTTTCTTAGGAAGAACGACCATAGAGGTGTTTACCTCGATGGTAGAAGAACCGTTCAGGTTAGAGTTAGCTGCGCCAGCACCTGCCGGAGCCGCCCCGAAACCAGTGGTAGGAGGGGTAAGCACGTACGTTTTCACGGTGGTCACTTCCACGTTCTGCGGGAAGCTGCGCACGTTCTGGATGTAGCTGCGGTCTGGGATGAAGTTACCTAACCGGATACGGGTTTTGCCCGCTGCGTTACTGAACGAGAAGATCTCGTTTTCGCCTTTGATATAATCAGTGACATCAATCACGCTGCCTTTGTTGCCGGGGCTATAAGCGGCTACGTTGAAGGCAGCCACAATAGCCTGCACGTTAGAGCGCTGCACCGATTGGTACATAGACTTGGTGCTGTCTGGGCTGTAGGTGGCGTAAGAGATTTTCCGCATGAAAATACGGTCATCCGGCCCTTTCTCAAACATGATCACCGAAGAACCGATCTGGTCACCCGCGTACCCGGATGCGGCCCGAACCTCGGCACCGGCCTTGGAAATCCGGTTCACCACCAGAATCTCGCGGCCTAAAACTGAATCTGCCAGTTCAAAGAAGTACTTGTCTTCTACTTTGTGGGTCTTGAAAAAACCTGATTTAGATTGGGCTTTGTCGGTGATGACATCGGCATACGGCTTGGGTTTGGCCTTTTGGTTGGCAGTGCCTGCCATACCGGCTGCCCCGGCTACCCGGCGCGTAGAATCGGCGGGCTGGGTGCGACCCTGAGCCATGGCAACTCCCGCGAAGGAGGACACCAGCCCCAGCGTCAATAAGAATTTCTTCATACTAGGTTTGCTTGTAAGTTGTGTAAAGGGTTGCGTAGTGTGGAACCAACGCAGGCTTAGACAAATCCCAGGAATGAAGGTTTAAAGGAGGAGGGAAGAAAAAGTAGAAAAATCTGAAGAGACGTTTTGGGGTTGTTTTCTGGAAAAGGGACGGAAAGCAGGTTACTAAAACCAAAATCCCCAGCATCTTCCTCAATGCCGGGGAAAGGGGCCTAAATAGCTTGTACCTGATAGATGACCTCTACGAATTGATTGGTTTGCGTGATGAGTCCTTCGGTTACGCCCAATGCATCAAACGTGTTATCAAAAGAACCCTGTACCAGGAACAACTGGTCATCTTTGTTGCCTTTCAAGAGCTTGGCCGTCAAGGCAAGGGCAAAATCCGTGGCCCCGGAGATCAACGCAATTTGCGGGGCGCCTAAGTTGGTGATTCCAGAAATAGAATTTTTGAATTCCTGGAACTGCTGGTTTCCCTGTACTTCGGTTAAAACGGCCCCTAAATCTCGGGCACCGCCGTCAAATTCCATGACCATGATGCGGTAGTCCAGGAAGCGCGGGATTTTACCCGGGGTGTTCCGGTAGCAGGTGAGACCGGTGGGGCCGAGGTTTAGATGGGTTTTGTTTTTTACATGTTCAAAGACCCTGGTCTCCAACTGCAACGGCTCCGTAGAGGCGTCATCCGCAATAACCGTGACCACATAAATCTCACCCCTGCCAATTTCCCTTTTCCGTTTGATGTAAACATCCTTGAGTTGAAAGCGGATGTCAGTAGTAGCAGGTGGCAGCCCTGTTTCCCTGATGAGGCTTTCAGCCGTGGCTTCCTCACTAAATACCATGTCCCTGACCCGTTTAGAGGGACTGACAATAACATCTGGAGTAAAGGCTTCCATTAGAGTATAGAATTTGTTTATAGCTTATTTTAGGAAAACTACCCGGGAATCCGCTTTTAAGGACAAAGTGGTTCCTAAGGTTTGAAAGTCATTTATGCGTGGGGAATGAGTTTGATTTATGGAATTTAACAAAAAAGGGGTGGTAATAACTACCACCCCCTGGAATTTTTAAGCGAGTCGGGTAAACTCCTTTAGATGAAAAGTTTCGGTACTTACCCCTTCAGCAACTTCTCCAGAATCTCCTGCGCCGCCACGCTGATCACGGTGCCCGGCCCGAAAACCCCGGATACCCCTGCATCATATAGGAACTGGTAATCTTGCGCCGGAATCACGCCGCCGGCAATCACCAGAATATCCTCGCGGCCTAATTTTTTCAATTCTGAGATCAAAGCCGGGATAAGGGTTTTATGACCGGCGGCTAGACTGCTAACGCCTACCACGTGCACGTCGTTCTCGGCGGCTTGCAGGGCCACTTCCTCTGGCGTCTGGAACAGCGGACCTAAATCCACGTCAAAGCCTAAATCCGCGAAGGAAGTGGCAATTACTTTGGAACCACGGTCGTGGCCGTCCTGACCCATTTTCGCCACCATGATTCTGGGTCGGCGGCCTTCCTGTTCCGCAAACTGATCGGCGAGCGCCTGGGCTTTGCCGAAATTCTCGTCGTCTGATATTTCTGAACTGTACACGCCGGATATGGATCTGATGGTGGCCCGGTGGCGGCCGAATACTTTTTCTAAGGCATACGAAATCTCGCCCAGGCTGCAGCGCACGCGGGCGGCGTTGATGGCCAGCTCCAACAAGTTGCCTTCGCCTGTCTCAGCAGCATTGGTGAGCGCGTCCATGGCAGCAAACACAGCGTTTTCATCCCGATTTTCGCGAAGTTTGGCTAAACGGGCGAACTGTGATTCACGAACAGCGGTGTTGTCAATGTCCAGAATCTCCAGGTGCTCCTCTTGCTCGGGTTTGTACTTGTTCACGCCCACAATCACGTCTTTGCCGGCATCAATGCGCGCCTGCTTTCTAGCGGCGGCTTCCTCAATGCGCATCTTGGGCAAACCGGTTTCAATAGCTTTGGCCATACCGCCCAGGCGTTCTACTTCCTGAATCAGGTCCCAGGCGCGGTGCGCGAGTTGGTGGGTGAGGGCCTCCACATAATATGAGCCACCCCACGGATCCACGGTCTTGGTGATGTGCGTTTCCTGCTGCAGGTAAATCTGGGTGTTGCGGGCAATGCGCGCCGAGAAATCTGTGGGCAAGGCAATGGCTTCATCCAGGGCGTTGGTATGCAAACTTTGCGTTCCACCTAAGGCAGCGGCCAGGGCTTCCACAGTGGTGCGGGCCACGTTGTTGAACGGGTCCTGCTCGGTCAAACTCCAGCCGCTGGTTTGACAGTGCGTGCGCAAGGCCAAGGATTTATCGCTTTTGGGGTTGAACTGTTTGATCAGTTTGGCCCACAGCATACGGGCGGCGCGCATTTTGGCAATTTCCATGAAATGGTTCATGCCGATGGCCCAAAAGAACGACAACCGCGGCGCGAAGGTGTCAATATCCATGCCTGCGGCCAAACCGGTGCGCACGTATTCCAAACCATCGGCTAAGGTGTAGGCCAACTCCAAATCGGCCGTGGCGCCGGCTTCCTGCATGTGGTAGCCCGAGATGGAAATGGAGTTAAACTTGGGCATGTGCCGGGAGGTGTAGGCGAAGATATCCGCGATGATCTTCATGCTGGGCTCCGGCGGATAGATGTACGTGTTGCGCACCATGAACTCCTTCAGAATGTCATTCTGGATGGTGCCGCTCAACTGCTCCGGCTTGACGCCCTGCTCTTCTGCCGCCACAATGTAGAACGCCAGAATAGGCAACACGGCTCCGTTCATGGTCATGGACACGCTCATCTGGTCCAGCGGAATCTGATCGAACAGAACCTTCATGTCCAGGATAGAGTCAATAGCCACACCTGCTTTTCCTACATCACCCACTACCCGCGGGTGGTCTGAGTCATAGCCCCGGTGCGTAGCCAAATCAAACGCCACCGATAGCCCTTTCTGCCCGCCAGCCAGGTTGCGGCGGTAAAAGGCGTTGGATTCCTCGGCGGTGCTGAAACCGGCGTACTGCCTGATGGTCCAAGGGTTCTTGACGTACATGGTGCTGTAGGGCCCGCGCAAATACGGCGGCAAGCCAGCGGCAAAATCCAGGTGCTCAAAGGCCGCCGTGTCTTCCTTGGTATAGAAGTTCTGAAGCGGTAATCGCTCAGCGGTCTTCCAGGTACTTGGCTTCGTTTCGGGCTCCTTTCCTAATTCTGAGCCCGAAAACGTAAATGGTATCTTGGTGAAATCTGGTTTCATGTGGTTTGTATCATGTATCAAGTAGCACTTAACTGTACTTGAAGATTGTTCTAATCTTTCCTTTCTACTTCCTCACTTTTGTCATCCTGAAAGGGGCTGGTGGGCGGACGGCATCTGAGTAACTAAGCATAGAAGCTCCTCTTCGGGTTTGTTGGTTTGATCAATCCTTCCATTCCTTTTGAAATATTTCTAAGCTGTTCCATAACCTGGCCTATTTAGTTCGCCCACCAATTCCTTTCAGGATGACGGTTGGGGAGACATTCTGAGCAACTCAAGGCTCAGAACTCAAGACTCAGGACTCTTTAAAGGACTCTTTAAGAAGCATGCTCTGAGGTAATCACCCATTTCCCGTTCATCTTCTTCCAAACCTGCGAGGAAACGCTGCCCATCAGGCGTTTGCCGTCCAGTTCAATCTTCCAGCGGAATACGTAAAGGGCTGCTTCTTTGCCCATTGTCTCCAGGTGCAACGGTTCATACGTGTAGGTGCCCATGGTGCTGCGATCCTTGAAGTCTTGTTGGAACATCTCCAGCACCGGTTGCCAGCCTTTCTCAACCCCGTTCTTACTGATCCAGAGCATCTCCGGCGAGTTCCAGTAGAAATCCATCGCTTCTTCCAGGTTGCCGGCGTTCCAGGCGGTTACCTGACCGTCTAAGCCTTTTTTGGCGGCTTCAACAGGATTTTCAATAGAGGCGATGACGGTGTGGTTTTCCATAGGATGGGTGAAGGAGAGATTGGTGAAAGTAGAATGAGAAAGAATAGGAGCCTTTTTAGGTTGAATCGGTGATTTCCTGTTTCGGGGCTATTTTTTAGAAAATAGCCCCGAAACAGGCTTTATACAGGCAGCAAGATTTAGAACGAAAGCCAGGTGCTTACACCCCCAATCGCTCCTGGATGCGGGAAATGATTTCCTTGATGTCGCAGCCCTGGAAAAGGAACTCGTCAAAGCCGTTGGCCCGAAGCTCTTCTTTCAGGTGCATGGGGTCATCGGCTAGGATCAAGGCCGGACCTTGACGGCGGTCGGCACGCATGCCTTTGGCGAAAGCCTCGGAGAATTCATTGAACTGGTTTTCTGGCGCTGCCATGACAATCACCTGCGCATCCAGGGTTCGCACGCCGGCAATGGCCTCCGAGACATCTTCATACTTGAGGACCTGCGTGGTGAAGCCTGAACAGGTAAAGAACTCCCGGGCAAAAGAGGCATGGATGTGTTCCTGAATGGCTTTGCCCATGTGCACCACCACGGCATGTGGCCGACGGTTTTTCTTCCTGAAATACAGTTCGGTGGCCAGGCGCATGACTTCGTACGAGTACGCCGCGCGGGTATTATCAAACTGTTTGCTCTGGATCAGCTGCTCGGGGTCATACTCGTGCTGCTCCTTGGGGTTGGGGAACTTGTTGGTGCCCACCAGCACCTCTTTGCCGCTGGCGATGTCCTTGAATTTCTGGTTGCTGGTCTCTTTGATCAGTTCCTGGATAAAACCTGCGTTAGACGCCGGAATAAAGCCGCCCAACGCCTCAATTTCCTGAAACAGAGCCCAGGCTTTCAAGGCGATTTGGCGGGTAAGGTACTCCAGGTAGTAAGAGCCGGCCGCAGGGTCAATGGCTTGGTCCAGGTAGGCTTCTTCCTTCAGGATGATAGGAATATTTCGGGCAATGCGCTCGCTGAACGCATTTGACTGCCGGTACGTGGAGTCAAAGGGCTCCACTTCCACCGAGTTCACGCCACCCATAATAGCACTCATCATCTCAGTGGTGTGGCGCAGCAGGTTGGTGTGCGGGTCAAGGGTGGTTTGGTGCCAGCGCGAGGTAGAAGCGTGGATGCGGAGGGCCGCGGCCGCCTGGGTGGGTACCTCATAGGCTTCCACCACCTTCGCCCACAGCAACCGGATTGCCCGGAATTTGGCGATCTCAAAAAAGTAGTTAGTGCCTGCGGTAAGGTGGAATTGCATGTTCCGGAAAATACTCTCGGCCGGCAGTCCTTCCTGGGTGAGGCTGTTGGTGTAGCACACGGCAATGGCCAGCGTGATGGCCAGTTCCTGCACCAGGGTAGCGCCCTTGTTGCTGAAATGCGATCCGTTGATGGTGAGTGCGTAGAAATTAGGCGCATCCAGGGTCTGTTCCAGCAGGTGCATGGCATGTTCCATGTCTAACTGCTTGTAACTTTCAGATGACAGGATGGGAGAGCACTTCAGGAAACCGTTAAGCGTTGCCAGGGAAATTCGCCTGCGGTACAAGCCCGTGATAAGGTGATGCAGGAAATTGGCAGCCTCGGTAGAAAAGGTATACGAGACCGGTACCTTGGTCAGATCAATGTGCTCAATCAGGTAATCGGCGTCAAAGTGGGAGCCGTTTTCCATGATGAAGTGGATGCCATCGGCTCCGCGGGTGAGGGCGTCCACGGCTTTGTCTACGGCTTCACGGCCGTTGCCCGAGGTGTAAACGGGCTGGAGGTTCAGCCAACTGTTCTTGTCGGTTTTAGCGGTGCGCAGGTACGGGAACTGCCCCGGAGTGGTGTTGAGGGTTCCGCTGGGCGGCACACTGTTTTTGGTATAAAAAGGGGCGACCGTGATGTCTTCGTAACTCTGCCAGTGCAGGTCAGCGAGGTCGGCGCCTTTGAGGTCTTGTTTTATTTTGGCAATCCATTGCTCGGCCGTGATAGGGTCAAACTCCGGGAATAATGCCTCAGAAGAGGTTGGGTTCGTCATAGAGAAGGCAGGCGTATGATGTGGTAAAGATAGCTTTTTGCCCGAACTGTTTTACGGCATCCAACGGAAATACGATGGCGGTTTAAAGGCTGTTTTTAGGAAAACAAAGCAGAAACAGGATTGTGTGCGTAAGTATTCAATCAAACGCCTGAAGAGTGCTGAGACCGGCATGTTCTTCCCCCCAGCAAACGCCATCGTCCCACAGCCGCCTTAATCGGGAAAGGTGATTTTGTTCAATGGTTGTGCCTTTTGTAAACCACAGGAGCAGGTTAGGTTTTATTTAATCTTGCGTACCATTGGTTTCGGGAAAAGCCCCATGAGGCCTCCGCCTCACGGCAGTTACAAACTTGAGGCCATGGTAGGGCCAAGTCACAGATTTGAACCATGTGGGAGTGTGAGGATGCAACGCTGTCGTTACGTATTTCCTTTTCCAGCCTTTGGGTTGAGCGCCTTGTCAGGTTCGGGTACCGCTATGCATTGCGACTGAAAGGAGCAAAGGAACCTGGCGCAGCGCGAGGGAGGAAGGCGGGGCCGCGCGGGCGTGAGCGCTCGGAGCCCAGCGATGCAACAATAAAGCTTATGCACCCACGTAAAAAAACGGCTCCACGCCAGCTCAAGCGAACTACGTACACAGGGTAGCTTTTAGTAAACAACGGTTCTCCGCCTGCACAAGCTAATCAGGAAAGCAAGCCGTCAATGTAAACTTCAAAGTGCAAATAAACCTCCATGCACAGTTCTGCGTCTGTATGCAGCATGGACATCGCACAAGATCACCTCTACATCGGAACCTCGGGCTGGAGTTATGCCTGGCGCGGCATCTTTTACCCAGAAGACCTGAAATCGGCGGAGATGTTGCCGTTTTATGCCGAGCACTTCAATTGTACCGAGGTCAACAGCAGTTTCTACCATTTCACCATGGAGAAAACCATCCTGAAATGGCTGGAAACTACGCCTGCCCATTTTAAGTTTGCGCCTAAGCTGCACCGCTCCATCACCCACGAAAACCGCCTGCAGAACATTGAAAACCCGCTGCGCAAGTGGATGGATCGGTTCCTGCTTATGGGCGATCGGCTGGGCCCGGTGTTGGTGCAGTTACCGGGATCTTTTCATTTCAATGAGCTCATAGCCAAACATTTTTTCACGCTTCTGCGCAATCTCTACCCCTCCACCGTTTTTGCCTTGGAAGTGCGGCACGCGTCCTGGCACACCGAGGAAGTGCTGGAACTGCTGGAGGAGTTCAATATCTCGTTGGTGGTGATCAGTGCCGGAAAGAAATGGCCCGCTCTGGCCGCTGCCACCACAGATACGGTGTACATGCGTTTGCACGGCCATGAGCAGTTGTACCGCGGCGCTTACCCAGATGAGGAACTGGAGCGATTCAGTTACATGGCCCAGGACTGGCTTCTGGATGAGAAAACGGTGTGGTGCTTTTTCAACAATACCATTGGGGGAAACGCCACGTCAGACGCCCAGAAGCTGAAGCAAGCGATTTTGAACCTTTAATTGTTTTGGTACCAGCACCAAGCCATGCTTCCAGACTACCAAAGCGCCAGCGCCCAGAACAAGCTTTAAACAGGATTGCTGATTGCTGTTTATAAAACAATCAGCAAGGAACAACTAACAATTAAACAAAAATCTCGGCCAGCATGCAGCGGGCGCTTCCGCCGCCGTGGGCCTCAATGGTGCGGAGGTCTGACCGTACCATTTTGGTAAGCTGGTTTAGCGCCTCGAATTGGTCTTTGCGCAGGGCCTTATAGCCTTTGTCTGACATCACCAACACTGGTTCGCCGGCTTTGTTGCGCACCTGCAGCATGTTGCCAGCCATTTTCTTCACCTGGGCCAAGGAAAGATCGATGATCTCCTTACCCGTGTCTACCAAGGCCTCTAACAGAAGTCCCTGTTCCTCTTCGTCGGGGATGGCTTCCAGGCACACCAGTGCAAAATCGGCCCCGATGCTCATGATCACGTTGGTGTGGTAAATGGGCAGGTTATTCGCGTCAACGGCATGGAACACCACCGGCCGGAAATCAAGTTTCTCGCAGAAGGCCTGCAGCGGCTCCAGGTGCGTGCGCTCTGAAAGACAGGCGTAGGCGATCTTGTGTTGACGGTCCAGGACCAGACTGCCCGTTCCTTCCAGAAACTTGCCTTCGTTCTCAAAAGGAGTGAGGTCAATGACTTCCTTGAATACCAGGCCGTGCTCTTCCTGCAATTGGGTAAGCAGATCTGGGTGGCGCTCTAGCCGGCGGGTAGGGGAGAGCATGGGGTACAACACCACTTTGCCGCCTTTATGGAATGAAATCCAGTTGTTGGGGAAAACGGCGTCTGGGGTGGCGGGGTCTTCCACATCATCCAACACCACGGCATCAATGCGGGCCGCCCAAAGTTTCAGCAAAAACTGGTTGAACTCATCCAGGGCTTTCTGCTGCACCTGCGCGGCGGCACCGGCCGGAACTTCCTGCTGGAAACTGTTGGTGGCCGCAGTCTCAGGGTTTGACCCGAATCGGGTGGGGCGCACCAGCAGCACCTTGTTGGCAAGCGGAACATTGGCGTGGGCAGGAAGTTTGTTTTCGGTTTCCATGGAAGGGCCTTTAAGTTGAGTCCTGCAAGATACGGTAAAACAGGAAACCGTGCACCCAAGCGGAGCATGGGCAACTTAAAAGAGAAAAGACAAGGGCTGGGGTGTGATTTGGGTTTTGGGGGTGTTTTTTAGGAAACCGGCCTAAAAGCGGCATCCCCGCGGCCACTCTTTTGAAAGAGTTGCCGCGGGGATGCCGCGGGGGGAAGTATAAGGTTATTTTAAAAAAAAGACTACGTAAGGGGATTCGCTGTTTTGGAGGTAACAACCCCAGTGGCTTTGGTCCGCCAGAAATACCGGAAGCAACGGCCCATGATACCCCTGAAACTCTTAGGGAAAGTGGCCCGGCACCAGCGCTTTAGTTCCCGTATTTCATGGGTGAGCAACAGACGAAGGCATTTTCTAAACTCTTTTTCAAACAAGGCTGCATCAAAACTAACTTTTAAAAGGATGAATTTACTGTACTGTAAATAGGACGTGCTCATGGCAGTGATGGTTATGGATGGATTGTGGGTGATAAAAATAGCTAAGGTCCTAATCCTTTCTCCGGTGAGAAAGAGTTAAGGAAACAGCTAAAACGAACATTTGTTTTCTTACTACACAGATAATCTCGGGAGAGTAGAGGATCTCAAGGATTGTGTAGTACGCGCCACTGTTAGAACTGTTTCGGTGGGCGGGTTGGTCGTGACTCGTTGTTGCGTTAAGTACTGAAACAACGTTCTCCTCTGGAAAAAAGAAGCTTTTAAGGAAGTACCGGTGTTTTTATCTTCCTTGTCATCAAGGGGGTAGGAAGGGCAACCTTTTGGTAACTGCTGATGTTGACGGTGCCCGAAGGGAAGAAGAGGAATCCTGATGAATTGAAGCATATTTGATACCTGTGCTTGTGAACCTATTCCATTGAGCTTTTAAAAGAAGTGAAACAAGTTTAACGATAAACAGATTAAAAGTCAAGTGGTTAAAGCAGAGTCCGTCAGACGGGGAAAGTCGTTTTTAAGCCTGTTTTAGCCAAAGGATGCCCAAGCCACCGCAGAAACGCCGTTAGATTTTTTAGACCAGCCCCCGTACCTTTGTTAAAATCAGTATTTTAACATGTCATTATTTTCATATTGGCGTTCCCGTCGCCTTACCCTCAGTATGGGAATCGCCCTTACGCTGGTGGGTTGCCAAAAGGAATTAACGCCCTCCGCCAGCCTTTCCCAGATCACCGATATTCCCGTCAATACCCAGGTTCCGGCCGACTCCACCGCTGAGCATACCATCTCGCCTTACCGCACGCGGGTAGACCAAACCATGAACGAGGTAATCGGGCAGTCACCCGAGGCGATTGATCGGGGCGAGATTGAATCACCGCTGGGGAATTTCGTGGCTGATCTGAGCCGTACCCAAACCATGGCTGTGTACGGCAAGCCGATTGACATGGGCGGCATGACCAACGGAGGCCTGCGTAATCCTCTGGATAAAGGCCCAGTGACCGTGGGCGATGTCTTCGAGATGATGCCCTTTGAAAACGAAATGCTGGTGCTCACGCTCTCGGGCGAGACCGTGCAGGAACTCTTTGACTTTGCGGCCCGCACCAAAATCCTCTTCGTCGCTAACTCCACCTATACCCTGCGCAACGGGAAAGCCGAAACCATTGTCATCGGGGGCAAGCCTTTGGATCTAACTAAAACCTATACCCTGGCCATCTCAGACTACCTGGCCAATGGCGGCGACAACATGGGTTTCCTGAAAAAGGCCCTTAAAACAGAGAAAACCGGTTTGCTGGCCCGAGATGCCATCATGAACCATATCAAACAACTTACGGCCCAAGGCAAACCCGTGGTCTCTCGCAAAGACGGCCGCGTGAAAGTGCTAAATTAGATGTTAGACAATAGATGTTAGATACTAGAATTTAGATTCCTTAATAGCGGTCTAAAATCTAATATCCAGCATCTAATATCTTCAAAGACAATGAATCGTCGTGATTTTATAAAGAATACCCTGGCCGGGACGGCTGGCCTGGCGGTGTTAGGGCTTCCCAGTATCGGGAATGCCGCTTCTGCGCCAATCAAGCTTACTATTTTGCACACCAATGACATGCACTCCCGCATTGACCCGTTCCCCAACGATGGCCGCAAGAACGGCGGCATGGGCGGCATGGCCCGTCGGGCTACTTTGGTGAAGCAGATCAGGTCACAGGAGCCCAATGTGTTATTGCTGGATGCCGGTGATATCTGGCAGGGAACGCCTTATTTCAACTTCTTCGGGGGCGAACTGGAGTACAAACTCATGACCCAAATGGGCTATGACGCTGCTACCCTGGGCAACCACGACTTTGACAACGGCCTGGAAGGGCTGCAGAAACAACTGCCGCACGCCGGTTTCCCGTTCCTGATCGCCAACTATGATTTCTCAGACACCATCCTCAAAGACCGTTTTAGGCCTTATAAAGTGTTTGTGAAGGAAGGCGTCCGCATTGGGGTGTTCGGGATTGGTATCCAGTTGGCGGGTTTGGTAGCTGACAACCACTACGCCGGCACGAAGTACCTGGACCCGGTGGCAACGGCTCAAAGCATGGTGCAAACCCTGCGCGAAAAGGAGAACGTAGATTTAGTGATCTGTCTTTCGCACCTTGGTTACACCTATGAGTACGATAAGATTAGCGACCGAAAGCTGGCCCAGCAAGTCACCGGCATTGATTTGATCATAGGCGGGCACACCCACACGTTCCTGGACGAGCCTGAGAAATTCACCCATTCCAACGGCCACGTGACGTTGGTAAACCAGGTGGGCTGGTCAGGGATCAACCTGGGCCGCATAGATTTTACCTTCGATCGAAAAAACAAGGCAAAAACGGCTTCTACGGCTTCTGTGCTGCCTCTGAATGACCGTGTCAATTTTTCGTAATCTTCAAGTTTTTTTCTCTCAAGTTTTTTCCCATTTTTGTAACCCCCTGAAAAATTCGTCACTCAACTAAAGCGGGATTGGAAGAAGCGATGTTAATGGTAAAAGACTGTACAACCGTCTGGCATAACTGTTTACAGGTTATCAAAGACAACATTGGCGAGCAGAGCTACAAGACGTGGTTCGAGCCGATCGTCCCTTTGTCTTTGGCCGGAAACGTACTCACAATACAGGTGCCCAGCCAATTCTTCTATGAGTGGCTGGAGGAGCACTATGTGGGTCTCCTGAAGAAAGTGGTGTTCCAGGAGTTGGGCTCAGAAGGCCGTCTGGAGTACTCCATCATTGTAGACCAGGGCAACGACCACAGCAAGCCTCAGACAGTCAACATCCCTACCAAGAAGGTGCCTACGGCCGTGGCTAATTCCTATAGCCCTGAGCGTAGCTTCCTGAAGAACCCGTTTGAGTCGAAAGCCATTGACCGGCACTTCTTCAACTCGCAGCTGAACCAGAGCTACACGTTTGAGAACTATATTGAAGGCGACTGCAACCGCCTAGCCCGTTCAGCGGGATATGCGGTCGCTAACAAGCCCGGTACCACCTCCTTCAACCCTCTAATGGTATATGGCGGCGTAGGATTGGGCAAAACCCACCTGGTTCAGGCCATTGGCAACCACATCAAGAGCAATAATCCAGACAAGTTTGTGCTGTATGTGTCCTCAGAGAAATTCGTGAACCAATTCATTGAGTCTTTGAAGACGAACAACGTGCAGGATTTTGCCAACTTCTACCTGCTGGTAGACATCCTCATCATTGACGATGTGCAGTTCCTGAGCGGCAAGGAGAAAACCCAGGAGATGTTCTTCCACATCTTCAACCACCTGCACCAAAGCGGCAAGCAGATTGTAATGACCTCAGACTGTCCTCCGCGCGATCTTAAAGGCCTGGAAGAACGTCTGTTGTCCCGATTCAAGTGGGGTTTGACCGCCGATTTGCAAAGCCCCGACTTTGAGACCCGTATGGCCATCATCTACAAAAAGATGCAGTCAGATGGTATCCACATCCCCGATAACGTGATTGAGTACCTCGCCTACAGCGTGGATACCAACGTAAGGGAACTGGAAGGGGTATTAATTTCGTTAATTGCACAGTCCTCCTTGAACCGCAAAGAGATTGACCTGGAATTAGCGAAAGCGGCCCTGAAACACATCATTGAGGATGTGGAGACCGAGGTGAACCTGGATTTTATCCAGAAAACCGTAGCTGAGTATTTCCAGGTGAGTTTAGATTCACTGAAAGCTAAAACCCGCAAGAAAGAGATTGTGACGGCACGCCAAGTGGCCATGTATTTCGCGAAGGAGTACACCAGCCATTCGCTTAAGTCCATCGGGTACCATTTTGGGGGCCGCGACCATTCAACAGTGATTCACTCGGTGCAGACGGTTTCAGACCTGATCGATACCGATAAAAAATTCAAGGCTTCCATTCAGGAGCTACAGAAGAAGTTCAAGGTGAAGGCGGTTTAATAACGCGTTTTCTCTACCCCTATATGATTTCAAAAAAGGCCAAGTACGCCCTCAAAGCACTTCTTTATTTGGCGAAGCAGCATGACCGCGGTCTGGTGCTCATCTCTGAGATTGCCGCCGCCGAGCGTATTCCGCGCAAGTTCCTGGAAGCCATTCTGGTGGATTTGAAGGTGCAGCAGATTGTGCAGAGCACCCGCGGCAAGAACGGCGGCTACACCCTGGTCAAAGACCCAGCGCAGATTTCCGTAGGCAACGTCATCCGGATGGTAGATGGACCATTGGCCCCTGTGCACTGTGTGAGCCACCTGTATTACCGCAAATGCGAGGAATGCGTGGATGAAGCTACCTGTGAGATTCGTTTGCTCATGAAACGCGTGCGTGACGCTACCTGTGATATTCTGGACACTACCTACCTGGCCGATTTCTCTAAAGTAACGGCGTTGGTGGTAGAGGAAGAAGCGAATCAGATTTAAAGAATTTTATAGATATAGGTTTCTGCCGTTTTAGGGCTGTTTTACAGAAAGCAGTACTGAAACGGCAGTTTCTTTTCACCAGATCAACCACGCTGTTGCGGGTTTCAATCTAAAATTCCAACAGCTGTTTCCTCTTGCTTTTAGGATTTTCCTAGCTAACAGCCTTTCCAAAGCGCACTTTAGGGGATGTTTATACACGCAGATTATGGCGTTCCCTATGTTTGTTGTTTCTGTAGAGGCCAGGCACTGCCTTGTCTCCAACGTTTTCTCCGCAAAGAACAAATGCTACCCTAATGGGCCAAGGTGCTGCCACGTCTCCGTCGTTGGTGTTCTCACCAACGACCTCCTAAGCGCTTCCTAACCGCATGTCCCCCTTCGAAGGGGGTAGGGGGATGACTTCTTCTGCTGATTTATTCTCTTAAGGAGCCTTTACCTTTCATTCCTATCTTACCAAGCCCAAGGCTGAAGTCGCGCTCTGCCCGCGTTTGTCAAGTTGATCCTTGATGCTCAACCTAACCAAAAGAATCAAGAAGAAAAGATACTAACTGACGCTCAGACAGTCTTTTCTTCACCTCTTCGTACCACCCCACTGACGTTCTCTGTTTCATCGCTGACGTAGGCCACTGCCACTTGAACCGTTCCTCCGATTGGCGCAAGGTGACTGGTTCTAGTTGAGACACTGCAATGCTTGTTTTTGCTTCATAATTCTTTCAAACAATGCATACCATATCATTTATTTTCAGGCTATAAATATTTTGCTTTTAGAGGCATTTTCTTTGAACCTTCACAAATTTCTAGCTGATTAGTTGGATTTGCAGCAATTGGTCTCTTTATTTGTCTACTTCATCTATAGAGTTTCTTGAACTCTGCTGCTGTTTTGACGTGATTTAACTTGTCTGGCAGGAGAGGATGGAGAAATCAATTGGTATCTAATTTTCAAATCAAAAAGCAAGACCATGGCATTACGATTAGGCGACATCGCTCCTGATTTCACGGCAGAAACTTCAGAAGGCACCATTCACTTCCACGAATGGATTGGCGATGGCTGGGCGGTATTGTTCTCGCATCCGCGGGACTATACTCCGGTTTGTACAACGGAACTGGGCGCGGTTGCCCGCATCAAAGATGAGTTTGATCGGCGGGGCGTGAAAGTGGCGGCGCTGAGCGTAGACCCCATTGACTCGCACCACGGCTGGATTCAGGACATCAACGAAACCCAGAACACCACGGTCAACTTCCCCATCATCGCGGATGCAGACAGAAAAGTGTCTGACCTGTATGACATGATTCACCCCAACGCCAGCGATACCTTCACGGTGCGTTCGGTGTTCATCATCGGGCCAGACAAGAAAGTGAAGCTGATCTTCACGTATCCGGCCTCTACTGGTCGTAATTTCGCCGAGATTTTGCGCGTGATTGATTCTTTGCAGTTAACCGCGAACCACAGCGTGGCTACGCCGGCTAACTGGGAAAACGGGCAGGATTGCGTGATTTTACCGTCGGTGAAGCAGGAAGAAGTAGAAGCCAAGTTCCCGAAAGGACACGTGGTGGTGAAGCCTTACCTGCGCCTTACTCCGCAACCTAACCTCAACTAAGATTCTTTAGAAGTACCCGAGAAACGGGCATAAAACAGAAGCGGCCATTCTGCAAAGAATGGCCGCTTCTGTTTTATGCCCGTTTTCAGTAAAGAAAGCCTAAATCTTTTCTTTTTTATCTACGGGTTGGAACAGACGTATCTGTCACCGGAATAGCGTGTTTATCGGCGACCTCCAGAAGTTTGGCTTTCGCTACCTGCTGCCCTTTGCGGGTACTGATCAGTTTGAGGTTCACCAGGCACTTGCTGCCGTCGCGCATGGCAAAACGGGCCTGAGCGTTGTTCAGGCTGATGCCCAGCACATCCTGCAGGTGAATGGCTACTTTCTTCTTGAAGTGCCCTCTTTTCTCCACCACGTAAGCCGGGGTGATCTCCAGATATGACTGTTGGCCGAACAATGACGTGTTCTGCGCCAGAATGAAAAGCAAGTAGCCAAAAGCCAGAATCAGGAAGACATAGTGGATGAAGTGCCGGTCGTTGGTAGAGGTTGTGGGTTCCGTGAAAATAAGAAACAACCCGTAGGTCATCCACAGTAAAACCAGGGCCAACTGCACCCCGAAAGAAATTTTGTGGTCACGCGACGGCCGCAACCCAACTCTAGCCAATGATCTCATGCAATAAAAGTATTGGGCAAAGATAGTGAAAATTTAATACCGGCCGGAAACCCGAATTTTGGCCTAGGCGCCTTTCAGCGTTGCAGTCAGGGTCATCTCAGGTACAGAGGCCAGGGCTCTTGAAATAGGGCAGCCTTCTTTGGCTTTCTGGGCCAGTTCCTGCAGCTCATCGTTAGAGAGGCCCGAGGCTTCTACTTCGGTGGTCAGGTCAATTTTTCTGATGTAAGGGCCGTTGTCTTGGCCCAGGTGTACTTTGGCTTGGGTTCTTACCGAGGTAGCTTTCTTGCCTGCACCTTCCAGAAGGCTGCTCAGGAACATAGAGAAACAGCCGGCGTGGGCCGCACCCACGAGTTCCTCGGGATTGGTGCCGGTAACATCTTCTTCAAAACGGGAGCCGAAGGAGTAGCGGGCGTCCAGGGTGCCGCTTTGGGTAGATACCGTTCCTTTACCGTCTTTCAGGCCGCCTTCCCAGACGCCTGTACCTGTGTTATTTGCCATAGCTTTGTGAGTTTGGAAATGTTTAACCTTAAAATACTAAAAAATTCGGCTTTGGGTTATAAAAGAGGGGTGTCAACCAGGAAACTGACCCTTATGGCTAAGTGTGGGCCGAAACGAAAATCCAGGAATGTACCGGTCGTAAGTTTCTGTTTTAAGCCAGCTTTTCAGAAAACGCCTTCAAAAGGCAAGTGGAAAGGTGGTGGAAAAGAACTTGAGTAAGATTGCTATATTTACCCGATTTCAGTTGTGGGAATTACGGAGCTTTGCTTTGTTTTCCGGCTTTTTTTTTGGCATTGGTTCTCACTAACAAAGCATCTACATGGGTATAAAAGCGTTCTTGAGTAAACCGTTGGCGGCATGGGTGCATTCACAGCAGCAAAGCTGGATGGAAAGGCCCGCCCAAGCCCAGGAACAGGTATTTCAGACGATCATCCGGAAAGCCGCGAACACCGCTTTCGGGAAAGACCACTTCTTCAAGGACATCCAAACCCCCAAGGATTTTGCCCAAGCCGTACCCATCCGCGACTACGAGGCCCTGCGCCCGTATTTTGATTGCCTGAAGCGAGGCGAGAAAGATGTGCTCTGGCCCGGCCTTCCGCTATATTTTGCCAAAACATCGGGCACTACTTCCGGCACCAAGTACATCCCCATCACCCAAGATTCCATCCCAAACCACATCAACGGGGCCAAGAATGCACTGCTCAATTATATTCACGAAACTGGCCGCGCCCAGTTCCTGGACGGGAAGCTGATTTTCCTGAGTGGCAGTCCGGTGCTGGAGCAAGTGGCTGGCATTAACACCGGTCGGTTATCGGGTATTGTGAACCACCATGTGCCGGGGTATTTGCGCACAAACCAACTGCCCAGTTACGAGACCAATTGCATTGAGGACTGGGAAACCAAGCTGGACGCCATCGTGAACGAGACTTTGCAGGAGCGCATGACACTCATCTCGGGTATTCCGCCGTGGGTGCAGATGTACTTTGACAAAATCATGTCGCGTACCGGCAAGCAGATCAAAGACGTTTTTCCTGACTTCAACCTGTTTGTCTACGGAGGCGTGAATTTTGCTCCCTACAAGGCCAAACTGTACGAGAGCATCGGCCGGAAGATTGATTCCATTGAGACCTTCCCGGCCTCCGAGGGCTTCATCGCCTTCCAAAACGCCCAGGATGACCCAAGCCTACTTTTACTCGCCGACAGTGGCATTTACTACGAGTTCATCCCCGCAGAGGAATACCACCAGCCCAACCCGCGTAGACTTAGCTTAGCCGAGGTGAAGACCGGGGTAAATTACGCGCTCATCATCAACAGCAACGCCGGACTTTGGGGTTACTCCATCGGGGACACGGTGAAATTTACTTCGCTGTTTCCGCATAAACTGGTGGTAAGCGGCAGACTCAAGCATTTTATCTCCGCGTTTGGCGAGCACGTGATAGGCGAGGAAGTGGAAGGAGCCTTGCACGATGCCATGAAGGAGTTCCCCGAGGTGGCCGTGACCGAGTTCACCGTGGCTCCTTACGTGAGTCAGGGCGAGGGCGCCTCGTACCACGAGTGGTTTATCGCCTATGACACCCCGCCGCATGACCCGGAGCGCTTCGCCAAAGCCCTGAATTGGCACCTGCGCCGCCGCAACAGCTATTATGATGACCTGATCTCGGGCAACATCCTGGCCAACCTGAAAGTGACCGCTTTGCCGGCAGATGCCTTCCAGCAGTACATGAAGCGGCAAGGCAAGCTGGGCGGCCAGAACAAAGTGCCCCGCCTGAGCAATGACCGCACCCTGGCAGACGGCCTCTTGGAAGTAGTACAACCGTGATCTTCGTGTCCGGCATGAAAAAGGCCCTTTTTGTTTGGTTATGGTTTTTTTCCACGACGCTGGTCTTCGCTCAAGATCCTGCGCTCACCAAAGAACAGTACGAAGCAGATTTTACTTACTTCTGGAAAACCATCCAGGAAGACTATTGTTACTTTGATAAGAAGCAGACCGATTGGGAGAAAGTTCGGGAGATTTACCTCCGTCAGTTGGACACTATTTCTGCCCGTGGGCAGTTTGTGTCTTTGCTGGAGCGGGCCTTCAACGAACTGTATGACCACCATGCTTCTTTGAACACCAACACCCGTCTGTCGCCCCGGTTGGTTCCTTCCGGTACCGACATCTGGGCGGAGTTCGTGCAAGGGAAACCGGTGGTGTTGGAAGTGAGGAGAGGTTCGGGGGCTGAGACTGCAGGCTTTCGGGCGGGAATGGAAATTGTCTCAGTGAACGAAGTGGCAGTGGCAGACGCTTTAAAGCCGTTTTTAGGAAAATCCCTGCAAAACGTGGATCTCGAGGCTAGGAACTATGCTTTACGCATGCTTCTGGCGGGAAACCATGTGCAGCCTCGTAAAATTACGGTGCGGGAAAAGGGGCAACTGCGTACGTTTCAGCCCGATGTTCCTACCATGTGGCTGGAGGACATTAAGTACCCTGCCAAAGTGGAAGGCCGAAACCTGAACGGGATTGGGTACATCAAAATCAATAATTACCTGGGTGATAACAGCCTGATTCAAGCTTTTGACAGCGTTTTGGCATCTTTGGAACAGACCAGTGCCCTCATCCTGGATTTGCGGGAGACGCCCAGCGGCGGAAACACCACCGTAGCCCGGGCCATTCTGGGGAGGTTCATCACCAAGGAGCAGTTCTACCAGAAGCATGAACTTACCGCTGAGGAACGGCAATACGGGGTGAAGCGCAGTTGGGTGGAGATGGTATCACCAAAAGGAAAAATCTATAGGAAACCCATGGCTGTCTTGGCCGGGCACTGGACGGGCAGCGTGGGAGAGGGCATAGTCATCGCGTTTGATGGCATGAAACGGGCCACCACCATCGGGACTAAGATGGCCGGGTTGAACGGTGCCATTTACTCTTATCAAATGCCCAACACCCGTATCAGCTTTTCTTTTCCGGTGGAGAAGCTGTTTCACCTCAACGGCTCGCCCCGGGAAACCTATACTCCGAACATCCTGATTGACTTCAGCAAAGAAAAGCCAGAACCTAGAACTGATGTAGTGCTGGAGAGGGCCCTTGCGTTTTTAAGACAGAATAAGAAAAGAAACCTCTAAACCGAAGTAAAAGGCTTTCGAGGTAGATATAAGCTCAACCGGAAGCTTATTCAACCGGTTTGCCGCCGCATACTCCGGTTTTTAACCTATTTTTGTATTAACCGCCCCAAAACGGCGTTAAAGAGATTACATGAAGAAACGAGTAGCCATTCTTGGCTCTACGGGCTCCATAGGCACGCAGGCGCTGGAGGTGATACAGGCACAGCCGCAGGCGTTTGAGGTGGAGGTGCTCACTGCCCATTCCAATGCCAATCTATTGATTGCCCAAGCCATCGCTTTTCAGCCTAACGCTGTTGTCATCACGCAGGAAGACCTGTACGAGGACGTGCGCGATGCGCTGGAAACCTATCCTATCAAGGTGTATGCCGGCATGAACGCGGTGAACAGCGTGGTACAGATGGATACCGTGGACATCGTGCTCACTGCTATGGTGGGCTATGCGGGCTTGCAGCCCACCATCAAAGCCATTGAGGCGGGCAAAGCCATCGCCTTGGCGAACAAAGAAACCCTGGTGGTGGCCGGGCAACTGATCACACAACTGGCTCGGGAAAAAGGCGTGAACATCTATCCCGTAGACTCAGAGCACAGCGCTATTTTCCAGTGCCTGGCGGGCGAGTTCCATAACCCAATAGAGAAAATCGTTTTAACGGCATCGGGTGGACCGTTCCGGGGGAAAGACCGCTCGTTTTTGCAAACTGTCACCAAAGCGCAGGCCCTGAAGCATCCTAACTGGGAAATGGGCGCCAAAATCACTATTGACTCGGCGTCCCTTATGAACAAAGGCCTGGAGGTGATTGAGGCGAAATGGCTCTTCGGGCTGCGGAACGATCAGATAGAAGTAGTGGTGCACCCGCAATCTATTGTGCATTCGCTCGTTCAGTTCGAAGACGGTTCCCTGAAGGCCCAGATGGGCCTGCCAGATATGAAACTGCCTATCCAGTATGCCTTACATTATCCGCACCGCTTGAAATCATCATTCCCCAGGTTTAATTTCCTGGACTATCCGCAGCTTACCTTCGAGAAGCCAGACCTGGAGACATTCCGGAACCTTAGCTTAGCCTTCGAGGCCATGGAAAGGGGCGGTAACGCGCCTTGTATTCTGAATGCGGCCAATGAAGTGGCAGTGGCGGCCTTTCTACGCGAAGAGGTAGGCTTTTTGGAGATGTCTGACCTCATCTCTGACTGTCTCGCTAAAGTTGCGTATATTGCCGAGCCTTCTTTGGATGACTTCGTGCAAACCGATAAAGAGGCCCGTCAGGTAGCGTTAAGCCTCATGCAGGCGTAATCTTTACCCCAAATTTTCGACAGATAAAATACAGAGGCAGCTCTTTGCAAAAGCCTTTGTATAGAACTTATAAACATAGTAGATGGAAGCATTAGTAATGGCCGGCCAGTTGATTCTGGGCCTGACCATCTTGGTAGGGATACATGAATTAGGCCACATGCTCACGGCCAAATGGTTTGGAATGCGTGTGGAGAAATACGCTATCGGGTTTCCGCCCAAACTGGTGGGCAAACAGGTAGGAGAGACCGAGTACATGATTGGCATGATTCCGCTGGGCGGTTTTGTGAAAATCTCGGGGATGATTGATGAGTCATTGGACACAGCCACCCTGAACCAGGAACCAGAACCTTGGGAGTTCCGGGCAAAACCAGCCTGGCAACGCCTCATTGTGATGATGGGCGGAATTATCTTCAACGTGATCACCGGTATCCTCATCTTCGCGGCCCTGACCTATATCTATGGTGAGAGCTATTTGTTGGCCAAAGACGTACAGTACGGCATTGTCACCAACGAAATAGGCAAACAGATGGGCCTACGGGACGGCGACAAGATTGTAGGCATCAACGGAAAGCCGCTGGTGGAGTTCAACGACGTGTACAGCCCCGATGTGTTGCTGGGCCAGAATGGTTCTTACACGGTAGACCGCAGCGGACAGCAAGTAGTTGTTCCCGTACCTTCTAACCTGATTGATAAACTAGCAGACAACGACAAGGTAGGCTTCATCAACGCGCGGGAGCCTTTCGCGGTGAAAGCCATCAAGGCGAAAACCCCGGCCGCTGCTGCCGGGCTGCAGCCAGGTGACCGTATCACCAAAATCGGGAACCAGCCTATCCAGTTCTACCATGAGGCTACTCAGGAGTTGCAGAAAAACAAAGGCAAAACCATCGTCCTTCAGATTGAACGCGCAGGCCAGCCCAAAACCCTTAAATTGACGGTTGACGAGGACGGAACCATCGGGTTTTACCCAGATCCGTTATTGCCCCGTGCTACCCGCGAGTACGGGTTGCTGGCTTCTATCCCGGTTGGCGCAGAGAAGGCCTTTTCGGTGATCACCACCAACATCAAAGGTTTCGCCAAGATTTTCCGGGCCGAAGTTTCCCCTTCCAAAGCGTTGAGCGGCCCTATAGGCATTGCCCAAATCTTTGGCGGTAACTTCTCTTGGGTGAACTTCTGGGCCATCACGGCCATGCTGTCCATGGTGCTGGCCTTCATGAACTTCCTGCCTATTCCGGCCCTGGACGGCGGCCACGTGATGTTCCTGACGTACGAGATCATCTCGGGCCGTAAGCCTTCAGACAAGTTCCTGGAGAATGCCCAGAAAGTAGGCATGGTTCTTTTGTTGGGCTTGATGGGATTCGCTATCTTTAACGACTTCTTTAAGTTGCTGTTCAAGTAGTTAACATCTGAGTACAGATTCTGTTGATAAAAAATTGCCGGAGAAGACGCAAGATAACTGCGTCTTTCTCTGTTTGTAGGGAGAGTAGTATGAGAACGATTATGAAAAGAGTTGTGGGTATCTCGTTTTGGCTGGTCCTTTTTCTAGGAACCTTCCTGCCCCTAGCGGGGTGGGCCCATGAGTTCCACACCAGCATCACAGAGGCTCGCTATAACCCTAGAAACCAGACCTACGAACTCTCGGTGCGGCTTTTCGCCGATGACTTGGAAGAGGCCCTGACCCGTCGGCACAAAACCACCGTTCGGTTAGACCGTTCTGAGCGGGTAAATAAGTTAATGGCTGAGTACCTGCAAACGCACCTGGCCATCTCCACGGTGAAGGGCACGCGGGCTGCCCAACGGTTCATAGGAGCCCAGGAAGAAGCCGATGCCATCTGGGTTCACCTGGAGATTCCAGCGGGGAAAGCACCGGTTGGCCAGGTTTGGGTACAGAACGCTTTGCTGATGGAGGTGTTCGATGATCAGACCAATATCCTGAACCTGGAGATTGCCGGCAAGAAGCGCTCAGTGCTCTGCCGTTCGGGAGAATCCCAGCAAACGCTTTCTCTCTAAGGGCTGCAAAGAATTTAACAAGTGACAGGGTAGGGGTAGAGGCTGTTTTCGGTATCCTTTTACAGAAATAGGCCGAAAGCCCAGAGGCAAATGCCGGGGCTTGCTTTGGGTGAAGGGGAGTATTGCATTTAAGTATATTGGAACCAGGTTAGACTTCCCGGTAATAGGCAAGCAACAGGTATTTGCAATTGAGCCAGGGAAGTTTTGTTGATTGAATGTTGCTGTTTTGTCTCGCAGAGGAGCAGGATTGGAGAACGCGCGAAGAGACAGTTGAATGTAAATTTTAGGATTACTTTATGAGAAAAAGCTTTTTACGGGTAGTGGGTTTATTGGTAAGTTTGGGAGCCACAAGCTGTTCCTCTGTGTACATGCCCAATGTGCCAAATACGCCTATGTTAACGTCTAAAGGGGAATTGAGTACCAGTGGGCACATCACCTTGAAAGGGAATGCCAGTTTCAACTCTGCCTATGCCGTCACAGACCATGTGGGCGTGCTGCTCAGCGGAGCTATGATGAACAACAATAACAGCAAGAAGGATTTCCGCCATAACCTATTGGAGGCCGGTGGAGGCTACTTCACCACCTTCGGGCCGAACCAGAACCGGGTGCTGGAAGTATACGCAGGCCTTGGCCGCGGCAGCAGCGACCGCACCTTCAAAGACAAATCCTCCGAAGGACTCACCACCTATGACCGCCAGGAGACTTCCTTCAACAAAGTCTTCCTGCAAGTAAACTACTCCTCCAAGAAAAAACGCATGCTCAAACTGTTCGGGAATGAGCATTTCCTTAACTACGGCACCGCCCTCCGTTTGAGTTACCTCAACATGAGTGAGTTCGTCCGGAACGACATCAAGCAGCCCACCGAGGATAACATCTTCTTTGAGCCCATCTTCTACACCCGCATGTCTTTGACTCCTTCCATTCAGTTGCAGTACACCAGCGGCAGCAATTTCGGGTTGAAAAACCGCGATTTCATGACCGCCGGCAACTCTGTTTTCAGCATCGGGTTCATTGTGAATGTAGGTGGTAAAAACCTGAAGAAGGATGCCATACGGCCAGAAGACAGAACTCCGGCAATTCCGCCGTTGCCAAAATGGAATAAGAAAGGGAATACCATCAAGCTTTGATGGCGATATTCACGAAAAGTGTTTCAGGGCTGTTTTCTCTAAAATGGCCTTGAAACACTTTTTTGTTTGTTGGTCTTAGAGGTTGTTTAGATTTAATTACTGTTTTAAAAGGGAATAATGTGTTCTTTCTACGGTTCAAGATTGGTTCTATTCCGTTTTGCTTCCCATTTTGAAAAAGCGTACCCAAAGAGCACGTCCTCCTGTTAAGGAGGTAGGGGGATGACTTCTTCTGCTGATATTTTTTTCTTGGGTAAATTTTACCATGGTTCAAGTCTGCGACTTGGACCTTCCATGATCTGAAGTTTGCAACTTGGACCTTCCATGATCTGAAGTTTGCAACTTCAGTGAGACAACAGCCTCAGCTTACATTAGCAGAGCAGAATAACCTCAAAAAAGCAATTACTAAACGCTAATCAGCCCTACTCCTTCAAGGAATAGGGCTGTTTTATTATAGTACCGTTTTCTAGAAAATACCCCTAAAACGTACAGGATATAAACTCGTTAAATAATTCTCTTACCAATCTCCGTCGCCGGTTCCTGCGTCTTTGGGTTTAATCAGCTTGAATTCTACCCGGCGGTTCACGGCACGGTCTTCAATGGTGAGTTCCGGCTTGATGGGTTCTGAGCTGCCTTTGCCTACAGCATCAATGCGGCCCGAGGCTAGGTTGCCTTTGCTTTCCAAGTACTTTTGGATGGAGACGGCCCGCCATTGGGAGAGTTCAAGGTTGGCATCGGGGTCACCGCTGCTGTCGGTGTGGCCTTCAATGCTGAGGCGTACCTGCGGGTGGTCTACCAGAAACAGCACAATGCGGTCCAAGGTGGGTTTCATGGCATCTTTAATCTCGGCCTTGCCTTCGTCAAACTCCAGGTTTTTGAAGATGAGCGGGATGCTGTAGTCAATGAGGCTGGTCATGATCTTCATCACGGTGTCTTCCTTCAGGTTGATTTCCTTTTCAATGGAGAAAAAATCGGAGCTCTGGATGAGCATCATGTAGCGGCTGTTGTCAATGAGGTCAAAGTCAAAGGAACCGTCCTCACGCAGGTATTTGGAGGCTACTTCAATGCCGTTGTCCAGGTCAATGATAGAGATGATGCCGTTTAGGGGCCTGTTTGTGACAGAATCCATCAAAACGCCGGTGAGCTTAGTCACCGCTAAGGGGTGGGCCTCCATCGGAAGTGGGAACGAATACAGGTCCAGGTTCTTGAGGTCGGTGGGTTCAGAGCGGGCGTAGTACAGGTTGGTAGAGTTGGCGTTGATGGTGAAGTAGTACTCGCTTCCTTTGCCGTTCACCAGCGGCCCGATGTTGCGGGGCTCCTGCCAGTTGCCCTTGATGCGGTAGGCCTTGTAGATGTCAAAATCCCCAAAGTTAAGCAACTGCCCGCGCGAGCTGAAGTACAGCACCTGGTACAAAGGGTGGAAATATGGGCTCACCTCACTCTCGCGGGTATTGATGATGGGGCCTAGGTTCTGCGCCGGCGCCCACTGACCACTTTTTTGTTTATGGGTGAAATAGATGTCACTCATACCAAACCCTCCCAACCGGTCAGAGGCAAAGTAGAGCGTGTCTTCCTGTGGTGATAAGGTGGGTTGCGAGTCCCATGATTTGCTGTTCACGTTGGCTCCCAGATTTTTGAGCTGACCCCAGGAACCATCGGCTTGGCGAGTGGCCGAGTATAGGTCGCAGTTGCCCATCCCGTCGGGGCTTTCGCAGCGGGCAAAGTACAGGGTGTTGCCGTCGCGGCTGAGGCAAGCGGAGCCTTCGTTATAAATGCTGTTGATGGGTTTGCCAAAGGATTCGCCTTCGTGCCAGAAACCGTTCTCGAAACGGGAAAAGTACAGGTCTTCGTCGGTGCCGGTGGCTTTCACGCCCTTACGGCGGGAGGTGTAGATGAACAGTTCCTCGTCTGATCTAACTGCGGGGCCGTAATCTTCGGCCTTGGAGTTGATAGCGTCGCCCATGTTGGTGTACACCCCACGCGGCGGCTTGAACGTAGCCACTGATTTGCGGTACTCCACCAGTTCATAGTAATACTGTAGGGGCACATATAGATCTTTGTTTTTCTGCTCCAGGGAGTCATAGTATTGCTGTACCTGCCTGATGTCGGTGCGGTGGTGTTTCAGAACCAGGCGGTAGTACGCCACGGCTTTCTCGCGCTGGCCTAAGCGCTCATAGAGTTGCCCCAAACGCCAGAGAAGTTTCGTATCTTTATAGAAATTATCAATCCCGAAGTTGCCCACGTACTCGGCCAGCAGCGGAAGCACCTTGTTCCAGTCCTTCTTCTTTTCCAGTTTAAGAATGGCCTCGTACTTGGATTTTTGATAGTAATAGGGAGTGCGGTTGATGTTGGGGAAATTCAGCACCACCTCGGCTTCGGGAGCTTTTTTCCGAAGTGAGTCAGTAACAGGCCGTTGTTTCAGGCGCAAGGCGGGTTTGTTTTGGCCCGTAGCAGATAAGCTCAGGAACAGAGAGAGCAGGAAAATCAGAAAAGATCCAGTACGCAACATAACAGAAGGGGCATCTGAAAAGCATTATTTCAATATGCAGTTCCAAATGTAGCTTTTTCTGGGGTGAAATTATCCCTATTCTATAGAAAACAGGTGATATATTGGCACAGGTCTTGACAAGTATATATATTAAAGACAAACAACAGAACCGACGGGAGGATTGCTGCCAATTTGGCATCCTCTGAGACACGACGTATGAACAATACCCAAGAGAACCTACTACAGCAGCTCATGTTGTCCGATTTATCTGACGATGGCAATGGAGACATCATCTCCATCATCACCTCGGAACTGGACGACGCGGAGGGCGCTGAAAAAAATAACCCAGATACACTTGCTCTATTGCCAGTCAGAAACACCGTTTTGTTTCCGGGAGTGGTGCTTCCCATAACCGTGAGCCGGAAAAAGTCGGTGCGGCTGGTGCGTAAAGCCTACCGCGGCGATAAAACGGTGGGCGTAGTGGCTCAAAAGAACATGTCAGCCGAAGATCCCTCGCCAGACGATTTATTCCAGGTGGGCACCATGGCCAAGATTCTGAAAATGTTGGTGCTGCCAGACGGCAATACCACCATCATCATCCAGGGCCAGAGCCGCTTCCAGATTGAGGAAGTAACCCAGGAAGAGCCGTTCATGGTGGCCAAAGTCTCTTATTGCCCTGAGACTTTTCCTAAACAGAAAAGCAAAGAGGTAAAGGCCTTGGTGGAGTCATTGCAGGAGGCGGCCGCTAAAATCCTAAAACTGAACCCTGAGATTCCCCAGGAGGCTCAGGTGGCGTTGGACAACATCGATAGCCCTTCGTTTCTGACCCATTTTCTGTCTTCTAACATCAACGCCGAAGTAGCTCAGAAGCAAAAGCTGCTGGAGATCAACGATGGCGTAGAGCGGGGCACCACCTTGCTGCAGTTGATGATGCGCGAAATCCAGATGCTGGAAATCAAGCAGGAAATCCACTCCAAGGTGCACACAGATATTGACGAGCAGCAGCGTGACTATTTCCTGCGCCAGCAAATCAAAGTGCTTCAGGATGAACTGGGCATGGACGGCCCAGAGCAGGAAGTGGAGAAGATGCGCGCTACGGCCGCTAAAAAGAAATGGCCCGAGACCGTCGCCAAGCACTTCAGCAAGGAGCTCGATAAACTTAGCCGCCTGAATCCGCAGGCCGCCGAGTACCCCATTTCTTTGAATTACTGTGAATTCCTCCTTGATTTGCCTTGGAACGACTATACCAAAGATAACTTCAACCTAAAGCGCACCAAAAAGATCCTGGATGCCGATCATTACGGTCTGGAAAAGGTAAAAGAGCGGATTCTAGAGTACCTGGCCGTGCTCAAGTTGAAAAACGACATGAAGGCGCCTATCCTGTGCTTGTACGGACCTCCGGGCGTGGGTAAAACTTCCCTGGGCCGTTCGGTAGCCAAAGCATTGGGTCGGAAATACGTGCGCATTGCCCTAGGAGGCGTACGTGATGAAGCCGAGATAAGAGGGCACCGTAAAACTTACGTGGGCGCTATGCCGGGCCGTATCATCAGCCAGATCAAGAAAGTGTCTTCGTCTAACCCGGTGATGATCCTGGATGAGGTAGATAAATTGACCTCTGATTTCCGCGGAGATCCATCTTCGGCTTTGCTAGAGGTACTGGACCCGGAGCAGAACCACACCTTCGTGGACAATTACCTGGAGGTGGAATATGACTTGTCTAAAGTCCTGTTCATCGCCACGGCCAACTCCCTGGAGACCATTCACCCAGCTCTGCGTGACCGGATGGAGATCATTGAAGTGACGGGCTACACGGTGGAGGAGAAAACCGAAATCGCGAAACGTCATTTGATCCCGAAGCAGAAGGAAGATCATGGCTTGCAACCCAAGGATGTGGCGTTTTCTACGGCCGCTATCCAGAAAGTGATTGAAGACTATTCCCGCGAGTCGGGTGTGCGGAACCTGGAGCGCAAGTTGGGCGCGGTGATTCGGAACATTGCTAAATCTAAGGCGATGGAGGAGGAGTGGCCAGCCAAGTTGGAGCCAAAAGACGTGGTGCGTATCCTGGGTCCGGAGATTTTCGACAAGGAACTGTACCAGGACAACGAAACCGCAGGGGTGGTAACAGGTCTGGCCTGGACCTCGGTGGGCGGTGATATCCTGTTTATTGAGTCGTTGCTGAGCCGTGGCAAAGGCAAACTGACCTTGTCGGGCCAGTTGGGCGATGTGATGAAGGAATCAGCCATCACGGCGGTTTCTTACCTGCGGGCCCACGCTGAGGAACTAGGCATCGACTACCGTCTCTTCGACCAATACGACCTGCACATCCACTTCCCCGAAGGGGCCGTACCAAAAGATGGACCAAGTGCCGGAATCGCTATCTTTACTTCTATCGCCTCGGTGTTTACTCAGCGCAAGGTACGGTCGCATTTGGCCATGACTGGTGAGATCACGCTTCGTGGCAAGGTGTTGCCGGTGGGTGGCATCAAGGAGAAAATCTTGGCGGCCAAGCGCGCGGGTATCAAAGATGTGATCTTGTGCTACAAGAACCGGAAAGATGTGAACGAGATCTCGGCGCACTATATTGAGGGGCTCAATATCCACTATGTAGATTACGTAGACGAGGTGTTGGAATTTGCCCTGTTGCCGGAGAAAGTGAAGAAACCACTGGACCTGCGGGTACGTGAGGAAGCCGTTCCGGCCAAAGCCGAAAGCTGATTTAAGCCTGTTTATTGAAAAACGATGCAGAAACGCCTTTTCCTATTGGGTCTTTTGCTGGTAGCCATTGGGCAGCTGGCTTCCGCCCAAGTGGGAGGGCGTTCTGTTTTTCGGTTCCTGGACGTGCCCACGCATGCCCGCGTAGCAGGGTTGGGAGGGGTGAACGTTTCCTCGGGTTTGGAGGATGTGAACGCGGTGGCGGCGAACCCGGCGCTCATGCACGGCAAAACAAATAACCACCTTGGGCTTACCTACCTCAACTACCTGGCCGATGTGAGCCAAAACAACCTGAACTACACGTTTGAGAGCAGCCGCTGGGGCCGCAACGCCATCGGGATTCAGTACTTGGATTATGGTTCGTTTACCCAGACCAATGATGCCGGGGTAGAGGAAGGAAGTTTCAAGGTCCGGGATTATGCGTTGTCGCTGTCGCATGCGGCTACCATTGAGGTTTTTACCCTGGGTGCTACGGCCAAAGTAGCGGTTTCCAGCATTGCCGGTGACCAGGCGTTGGGGGTGTTAGTAGACCTGGGTGGAACTTTCAAGCACCCTGAGCGGGATTTTGTGGTGGGTTTAGCCATCAAAAACCTTGGCGTGATGGTAAATACCTATGCCAACGGCGAACGCGAGGACGTGCCGCTGGACATCCAGTTGGGGGCGAGTTATAAACCAGAACACGCCCCGTTCCGGCTATCGCTGACGGCGCACCAATTGCAACGCTTTGACATCGTGTACCTTGACCCTGACAAGCCTGGTACCATAGACGAGAACAACCAGGAAGTAAAAGAGGAAAAGACCTTCGGGGATAAGCTGGCGCGGCACTTTGTGGTGGGTGGAGAGTTTATCCTGGGGCCGGGTTTTCAGGTGCGGGGCGGCTACAACCACCTCCGGCGGAAAGAATTGGTGGTGGAGAACGTAGGCGGCATGGCCGGATTTTCCTTTGGAGCCTCGGTGAAAGTGCACGCGTTTCGGTTTGAGTACACCTACGCCAAGTACCACGTAGCCGGGGCCAGCAATTACCTTACCCTCAACACAGACCTGAACCGGTTCCTGAAAAAGAAACTGGACTGACGGTTTGAGAAGGTGTTAGCCGTTTTAAGGCTATTTTAGGCAAAGATGCCGTAAACCTTAGGCTGCTGGTTGGGTTCTAACCAACAACTTTTTGCATAGGACGTTAAGGCAAGTGAAAGCCCGTCAACAGCAGTTTAAATGAAACAAACGGTGTTTCACCGCTTTAAAGAAAGATAATTCAGTTCAAAGAAGGAGCAGCTTTGATTCATGCAGGCACTCCTTCTCTCAATCACTCCATATTTATGTTAGATCCAACCAAGTATTTAACCCCTAGCCAGATTGTAGCCGAGTTAGATAAATATATTATTGGCCAGCAAGACGCTAAACGCAACGTAGCTATTGCGTTGCGGAACCGCTGGCGCCGGATGCACGCCGCGCCCGAAATGCAGAAAGAGATTGTTCCCAACAACATTCTCATGATTGGGGCCACCGGGGTAGGTAAAACCGAGATCGCCCGCCGCCTGGCCAGCATTGCCGATGCGCCCTTCACCAAAGTTGAGGCCTCCAAGTTCACCGAAGTGGGCTACGTGGGCCGCGACGTGGAAAGCATGGTGCGTGACCTGGTAGAGCAGGCCGTGAACATGGTGAAAACCCGCAAAAAAGAAGAAGTAAAACAACAGGCTGCTCTGGTAGTGGAGGAGGTGATCTTGGATGCGCTTATTCCGCCTATCAACCAACCCGGCAGCCGTGACATGGTAGGTTTCGGCGGCAATCATACGTCGTCTTCCGCTGATATCCCTGACACTGACCAGGAACTGAACGAGCGCACCCGCGAGCGGTTCCGGGAGAAAATCAGGAACGGTGAGTTGGAAGACCGTAAGATTGATATCAAGGTATCGCAACATCCTTCGTCTGGCGTGGGCGTGGTGAGCCCGGGCATGGACGAGATGTCCATGATGAACATCCAGGAGATGATCGGGAACATGATGCCCAAGAAAACCAAGAAACGGAAAGTGACCATCGCTGAGGCGCGTAAAATCCTGTTGGAGGAAGAAGCTGCCAAGCTCATTGACATGGACGAAGTCAAAGAAGAGGCCATCCAGAAAGCCGAGAACGCGGGCATCATCTTCATTGACGAGATTGACAAAGTAGCCAGTTCCAGCAACAAAGGCGGGGGTGGTCCAGACGTGAGCCGTGAAGGCGTACAGCGTGACTTGCTCCCCATTGTGGAAGGTAGTACCGTTAACACCAAGTACGGCGTCATCAAAACCGATCATATCCTGTTCATCGCGGCGGGGGCGTTTCACGTGGCAAAGCCCTCAGATTTGATTCCTGAGTTACAGGGCCGTTTCCCCATCAGAGTGGAACTGCAGAGCCTGAGCACCGATGATTTCTACCAGATTCTGAAGTACCCTAAAAACGCGCTTACCAAACAGTACGAGGAGCTTCTTCGGGCCGAAGGTGTGGAACTCAACTTCACCGATGAGTCCCTGCATAAACTTGCTGAGATCTCCTTTGAGGTGAACTCAGAGGTAGAGAACATAGGCGCCCGCCGGCTGCAAACCGTCATGAGCCGCCTGCTCAACGACATCCTGTTTGAGGTACCGGATACCATTCCACCCAACGCGCACCTCATGATCACGCCGGAACTGGTAGAGGAACGCCTCCGTGACATGGTCAAAAACCGTGACCTGAGCCAGTATATTCTTTGATTAGGAATCTAGGATTTAGTTTTCCCTTAACCCATCCTTCTTTGTCATCCTGAAAGGATCTTGTGGGCAAACTAGGAATACCTTACTTAACTGCTAATACCGTTTGCAACCAAGATCCTTTCAGGATGACAACAAGAAAGAGCTGCTCCTTGCAAGAAGCGGCTCTTTCTGTTTTTTGCCCGTTTTATGGAAAATAGGGTAGAAACGTAGTTGGCGGAGACACTTGCATTTCCTCTGGACACCCCGAGGGTCTATGTCCATATCCTTACCCCAACTCTACCATCCCATTCTTTCGTATGCAGAGGTAGATTGGTTTTCTGTCATCCCTAATTCCTAATTGAACATATGAACCACTACATCATCACCGGAGCCAGCCGGGGGTTGGGAAAAGCCCTTGCCGAGGCCTTGTTAGAAGACGAGAACAACTGCGTAGTGGGCGTATCCCGCAACAGCACCATCAGTCACCCAAGGTATCGGCATCAGCCGCTGGATTTTTCAGACATAGCAGGGGTGGAGCACAACCTCCACAAAGTCTTCTCTCCGTTCGATGATGCACAGAAAATAGTGTTGGTGAACAATGCCGGGGTAATTGGCGAGATAGGGTACATCGGGCAGAGCCAAAGCGAGCATTTTGAGTTCGTGTTTGACGTGAACGTGATTGTGCCGGCCATGCTCATGAACATGTATCTGCAAAGCTATCAGCACCGGCAGAACTGCGAGAAAATGATCGTGAACATCAGCTCGGGAGCCGGACAGAGACCCATTGATGGCTGGGCGGCTTACTGTGCCTCCAAAGCCGCCCTAGACATGCTTTCCCAGACTGCGCAACTGGAGCAGGAGCAGATGGGCACCGGCGTACGGGTGTTCTCTTTGTCGCCGGGACTGATAGATACTGAAATGCAGGAGCAGATCAGGGAAACCGATGTAAACCAGTTCAGCAGCGTACAGCAGTTCAGGGACTACAAAGACGCCGGAGCCTTGGTTTCGCCTGAGGAAGTAGCCCGGAAGGTAATTCAGCTAATGAAGGAACCTGGCTTGGCCCAGGGTGTGGTGTGCTCGGTGCGTGAGTTCTAACCCGTTTAGCGGCCGTTTTCCTGAAAACAAAGCAGAAACCGAAAGGAAAGTTCGCCTGCCGGCTTTTTTGCCTACTTTTGCACCTTTCATTTGCCAACCATCAAACACCTGCATGAACGCTTTTAAAAAACTGATTTTCCTTTGTTTCCTTCTTTACCTGCCGTTCCAATCCATGGGTTGGGGTATGATTGGTCACCGTATTGTAGGCGAAATCGCTGATCGCCATATCTCTAACAAAGCAAGGAAGAACATCCGCAAAATACTGGGCAACGAGTCCATCGCCATGGCCAGCAACTGGCCCGATTTCATCAAATCTGACCCCAATTTTAACTATCTGGATACCTGGCATTACGTGAACCTGAAGGAAGGCCTCAGCTTTGAGCAGGTAGAGAAGCATCTTCATGCCGATACCGCCACCGATGCCTATACCCGCCTGAACTACCTGATTACCGAGCTGAAAAAGAAAGACTTGGCGCCCGAGAAAAAGCAAATGAACCTGCGTCTTTTGATTCACATAGTAGGCGATGTACACCAACCCATGCACGTTGGCCGTCCGGAGGATTTAGGGGGAAACCGGGTGCGCCTGGAATGGTTCAATCAGCCTACCAACCTGCACCTCCTTTGGGATTCCCAATTGATAGAATACCAGCAACTGAGCTATACTGAGTACGCCACCGCCATCAACTTCGCCTCTAAGGACCAGGTGAAGACCTGGCAAAAGCAATTGGCTCCGGTTTGGTTTTTTGAATCGTACCAGATTGCGCAGCAGCTGTACAAAGGCATCACCAAGCCCGAGGAAAAACTGAGCTACCGCTACAACTTTGACTATGTGCAGACCCTGAACGACCAGCTCCTGAAAGGTGGCGTGCGTCTGGCCGGGGTCTTGGAAGAGATTTTCGGGTAAGCAATCGCTTTGGGGCTGTTTTCCTTAAAACGGTCATAAAAAAGGTGGCCACTCTGTTGCAGAGTGGCCACCTTTTTTATGGCTACTAAATTATGAATTAGGGTTTTACTTTAAACTCACGCAGTTCCTGGTCTATCTTCTGGTTCCATTTTTCCTGGGCCATGCGGTTGAGGCCGTGGCTGGTTTCCCCGTCGTATTGTTTCTGTAGGCGATCTAATTCCCAAAGCGCCTCCAGGTACTGATACCGGATAATGCTTTCGTAATCCTCCAGGTTCAGCTTTTCGGGGCGTAACCGCTGCTTGTAGTGCTCAGACACCAGTTTCAGGATGTCAAAGTGGCGCTGCTCGTGGTTGAGGGCGTACTCGTTTCGGGCATCGGGCAGAACCTTAGACAGGCTGCGCAAAATATAGGGCTTAGTAGCCACCCGAATGTGAATGACCCCATTCTCTACCGTAGACTGGATGTCATTGGATAAACCCGGGAAAATGGACGCCGCATAATTGCCCCTTAGGCTGGAGCCTCCCTGGAAATCGCTCCAATTCAGAGGGCGGGCGGGGTCATAGAACAGGGTATCATCGTCTGAGTGCTGCTTGTAATCCTCAAAGTGCACCTGGATTTTTCGGGCCAGCTTCTCGTTATGCGGAACTTCCTTGTCCATCCAGCCGGTAAGATAACGCAAGGACTCAGACAAGGTCTTTCTAAGAGTTGGCTCTACCATGGTGAGGTTGGTGGCCGGGCGGGCGTACCGGGCCCCGCTTTTGTAATCGAATAAGTGCAGTTTTTTGCCTTCGCGCTGCACCTCAAACGCCGCCGAAATCTGGATCTGACCTTCCACACGCCCGCCCGCCACGGTTTTTTCCGTCACCTGGTATTCCTTCAGGCGCATGAGAATAGGACGGGCTTTGGGGTTATGGGAGAAGCTTTCGTTGATGTATTTCTTGATAGCCGGCACGCTGCCTCCCTGGAAATCCACGGGCTTTGAGACGGACGCCGGAGTCACCGCCGCTACCAGTGATCCCATGGCCTTGGGGTTTTGCCGTTCATCAATGACATCGGCTATGTAAAACTCCTTCGTCTGGAAAGGGAGCTGCTCAGATTTCAGCACCAAGGTTTCTTGTTTGGCCGTAGATTGCCCCGCCCCGCCCAGTACTAAAAGCGCGAGAAGCGACAAGCCCAAAAGCAGAAGCCATTGGGAAGCAGATGCTATAGGTTTCCCCCTGAAAAACAGGGGTGCCGAAGAATGCAGGTTCATGTCTAAGATTTTGAGGATCTGTTCCTTCAGAGACAAAGGAACGGCCCCTTATGAACATGTTGGGAATGGGAACGGTTCAACGCCAAAGGAAAAGGAAACCGGCTTGGGGTTGGTGTTCGGTTTTGTAGAGAAGGGAAATTATTCTACTTTAGAAGAACGGGTTTTAACCTTCTATAATCCTTGTATTTAACGAAGGAGAGCAATCAAAAAAGGTTTTCCGTTGCTCAGGAATGAAGTAGTCGATTTTTGAAGATGGCTTCTCCTTACAGGTTGTATAGGCAAGCCAAGTTTTCAATCCTACCTACCATTTATATATTATTTGACCTTCTATATGGAATTAGATTTACCCGCCAACGAAGAAAACCTGTCTCCTAACCCAACCATTACTTTCAGTAAAGAAGAGCAGGATATAATTGAAGAATACCATCAAGTGCTACCTGTCTGGAAATTCAGTATGCTTTGCTTTCTTTCCTTCAGCCTATACCTGATTTACTGGTGGTATAAGAACTGGTATTTCATCAAGGAGATGGAGGAGCGGGAGGAAATCATGCCCATCTGGCGATCCATCTTCGTTATTTTCTTCGGGTATGAATTGAACAAGAATGTCTTAGGTCGGGCTAAGTCAGTGGGGTATGAGCAGAGTTACTCTCCTGGGTGGTTGTTTGTGGCGTTTCTGTTGATTTCTCTTTTGTCTAACCTGCCAGATCCCATGTGGCTGATCTCACTCGTTTCATTTGTGCCTATGATTCCGGTGCTACAAGCCAGAAACTACTTTTTCCGGAAGGCAAACCCACAGGGCAAAACGTCTTCGGCTTTCTCCGGCGGTGAGATTGTAGTGGTGGTGTTAGGAGCCATTTTCTTTGTACTGGTACTGATTGGGCTTGCCGTAGGTGATGCGACGTACTAAGCATTTTTAGCCCCAAAATCGTATATTAGAAGGAAACTACCTTCAGCGGGATGCAACCAGTTTACTATGCTAAACTTACATTAAGGTTGTTTCCCTGAGACTTTAAAAATCCATAGAGATGGAAAAGAAAATTGTAGGGATGTTTGTGCTGATCTTTTGGGCAGGGGCAGCCTTCGCGCAGACATCACCGGATAGTACCAAAACATCAGAAAGCCCTGGTTTGTTGCCGCCGCTCTCTTCTCCACAACGGGAAGGTAAATTTGGACATAAATTTGAGTTGCCCCGGCAAAACAAAGGGGAAAGTTTCTGGAATAGGAGGGAGCCCCAAGATTTGGCTCGGGAAGAAGTAACCCCGTTTTACAGCAACATGCCCATGGCTAAGTTCCAAAACAAGCAGGAGCCCATGCCCTCGGTTAAAGCAGATGAGTCCTCTACCAAGTACCACCTGCTGAAGAAACGCTATAAGGTACTGCCTCTACCCAACACTCCTGAGAAGCCCGCTCAGTAAGGTTCGTTCTTTTACCGGAGTATTGGGTTTTTGAACCAGTTTCCCGAAAACTTCCTTAAAACTGAAAAGCCTTTCTGCAATTGCTGCGGAAAGGCTTTTCAGTTTTAAGGAAGTCAGAAGAGGCTTTTAGGCCTGCATCAGGAACGCTTTTATATAGTCATCCAAGTCTCCGTCTAGCACGTTTTGGACATCAGTGCGCTCAACGCCGGTTCTGATGTCTTTGATAAGCTTGTACGGGTGCAGCACATAGTTCCGGATCTGAGAACCGAAATCGATGCGTTTTTTGGTGCTCTCCACCTTGTCGCGCTCCTCGTTCCGCTTGTTGATCTCAATCTGGTAGAGCTGCGATTTCAGCATTCTAATGGCGTGTTCCTTGTTCATGAGCTGCGAGCGCTCAATCTGCACTGCAATAGTGATGCCCGTTGGTTTGTGCCGGAGCCGTACCGCCGTTTCTACTTTGTTTACGTTCTGGCCACCAGCTCCACCGGCGCGGTAAGTGTCCCACTCAATATCGCCGGGATTTACGGTGATCTCAATGGTGTCATCCACAATGGGGTAGGCAAACACCGAGGCAAAAGAGGTATGTCGGCGTCCGCCGGAGTCAAAAGGTGAGATGCGCACCAAACGGTGCACGCCAATCTCTGCCTTCAGGTAACCATAGGCGAAGTCTCCCTCAAACTGGAGGGTCGCCGATTTGATGCCCGCGCCCTCGCCCGGTTGAAAGTCGATTTGTTTGACAGTGTAGCCTTTGCGTTCGCCCCACATGAGGTACATGCGGTAGAGCATCTCGGCCCAGTCCTGGCTTTCGGTACCACCGGCCCCGGAGTTTACCTCCAAAACAGCGCCTAACTGATCTTCTTCGTTGCTGAGCATCCGCTTGAATTCCAGTCCCTCCACAGTTTCCTCAGCGGCCTTAAACTCAGTGGATATATCTTCCTCTGAGACGTCGCCCTCTTTATAGAAATCAAATAGTACTTCTACGTCTTCCACCGCCTTGGACGTGTTCTCAAAATCATCGGTCCAGGTTTTGAGGCTTTTGGCCTCTTTTAAAACGGTTTCGGCTTTTTTAGGATCGTCCCAGAAATCAGGGGCAGCAGATTGGGCCTCAATGGCAGTTACTTGTTCTTTCTTGGCATCGTAGTCAAAGATACCTCCTCAACGCCTCTACCCGGCCTTTCAATTCTTTGATTTGTTCTTGGGTCATATCAGGATGTGCTAATCTTAATTTGGGGAATTAGCCGTTTTTGCAAAGATACTAGTTATAAGGAAAGAAGGCTGAAAAGGTTGGTAAAGTGGTAGCCGAGTAGCCTATGAACGATGTTTTATTGTAGAAAGTAGGTGCCGTTTATGTTATTGGTGATAAGGCTAAGGGCATAATTAGGCATCGTAAAATTACAGGGACGCATATTTGAGACTCTTGCCTCACAGCTTTGCTAACCGCAGGTCATTTAGGTCCAGGTCGCAGACTTGAACCATATTATCATATTATAAGGAACAGAAAAGGATTGCCTTTCTCCTGCACCCCTCTGTTTCTAAACTTTCGGGTGAGCGCCTAGGCAGGTTCCGGTGCCGATAGGCATTGCGACTGCAAGGAGCAAAGGAAGCTGGCACAGCGCGAGGGCGGAAGGCGGGGTCTCGCAGCTGTGAACGCTCGGAGCCTAGCTATGAAACATTAAAATTCATGCACTCACGAAAAGAACGGACTTTCGCCAGAACAAGCCAACTGCATGCACAAACATCAAAAAAAATCCGTTTCAAGGCCGTTTTACAGAAAACAACCCCGAAACGGATCAAAGAAATTTAACTCAAAGATTACACCACGGGAACTACCCATCCATGTGGATCAGGCGACAATCCGTAGCGGATGTTATCCAGCTCAGTGGCAATCTTGTTTGAAAGCGTACGATCAGCCACCGGTGGTAACATCATTTCCTCTCCTCTGAAGGTGATGGATTTAATGTGGGCGATGGTGGCAGCGGTACCGGTCCCGAAGGCGTCCTGCAGTTTACCAGCTTTGTAGGCATCGGCGATCTCCTGCACTTTGATGCGTCTTTCTTCTACGGGAACGCCCCAGTCGCGGGCCAGTTGCAGCACGCTGTCGCGGGTGATACCAGCCAGGATGGAGGTGCTTAGGGCTGGCGTTACCAAGGTGCCGTCAATCACGAACATCACGTTCATGGTGCCAGATTCCTCTATGTAGTTGTGCTCGCGGCCATCGGTCCAGATTATTTGGTGGTAGCCTTCTTCGTGGGCCAGTTTGGCGGGCAGCAAAGAACCTCCGTAGTTACCAGCTGCTTTCGCGAAACCAAATCCGCCTTCTACGGCGCGGGTGTAGTGTTCTTCAATCTTCACGCGCACCGGCTCAGCGTAATAGCCGCTGGCGGGGCTGCAGAAGATAATGAACTTGTATTCCGTGGCCGGACGAACCCCCAACAACCCTTCAGACCCGAACATGAACGGACGGATGTACAAAGAATAACCGGGGCGCTGCGGAACCCAATCAGCATCCAGGGCGACGAGTTGTTTCAGGCCATCCATGAAAATGTCTTCGGGGATCTCCGGCATGCACAACCGAACAGCCGATTTGTTCATCCTGGCCCAGTTGTCCTGCGGCCGGAACAGCACCACTTTCCCTTCAGGGGTTTTATAGGCTTTCATCCCTTCAAACATGGCTTGGCCATAGTGCAGCGCGGCGGTAGCCGGACTCAACTCAATGGGACCGTAGGGGAGAATTCGTGGCTGTTGCCAGGCACCGTCCTTGAAATCAACCTCCAACATGTGATCGGCGAAAACTTTCCCGAACTGCAGGTTCTCAAGGTCAAGATCGGCTAATTGACTAGCGGTGGTAACGGTGGTATGGATAGAAATGGATTCGGTTTGCATAGGTTTGGTGATATGACTAAGGATTATACGCAATTCTGGCAATTCTGAATAAAAAAAGCCTCACATACGAGGCTTCCAAGTTATTTCTTTTACTCCTAATTCAAAACCGTTGGCGCGGCTCAGCACAAAGAGGAAATCTGAGAGCCGGTTGAGGTACTGCACCACCAGGTCATCTACGTGCGACTCTTCCTGCAAGGCAATGACCAGGCGCTCGGCCCGCCGACAGACAGTACGGGCTACGTGGCAGAACGAGACCGCCGGATGGCCACCGGGTAGAATGAAGTTACGCAGCGGGGGTAACATTTCGTCTAAAACGTCCATCTGGTCTTCCAGCAGTTGAATGTCACTTTGGTGCAGGTCTGGGGTGTGGACTTTTCCTTCTTTCACCGGATCAGTGGCCAAGGTAGACCCGATGGTGAACAAACGGTCCTGGATCTCGGAGAAAAGTGGCTGGCGTTTCTGGTTTACCTCCTGGTCCCGGACCACCCCTATGAAGGAGTTCAGCTCGTCTACGGTGCCGTAAGCCTCAATACGCAGATGTGATTTCTTTACGCGGGTACCGCCAATAAGGGATGTCTCACCTTTATCACCGGTTTTGGTGTAGATTTTCATTCGGAGATATTCAAAGCGGCCGCTTTCAGGGCAGGAACCGTAATGTTCTGGTTTAGTTCATCAGATTCAATGAGGCCGTCACGCAGGCGCACAATACGGTGGGCATAATGCGCGATGTCGTCCTCGTGGGTAACCATGATGATGGTGTTTCCTTTGGCGTGCAGGGCCTCAAATAACCCCATGATCTCGTAGGAAGTTTTGGTGTCCAGGTTACCGGTGGGTTCATCTGCCAGGATAATACTTGGGTCGTTCACCAGGGCACGGGCGATGGCCACACGTTGACGCTGACCGCCCGAGAGTTCGTTGGGTTTGTGTTTGGCCCTGGAGCCCAGGCCTACGCTGTCTAAAGCAGCCATGGCCCGTTCTTCGCGCTCAGATTTTCCGTAACCGGCATACACCAGCGGCAGCGCCACATTGTCTAACGAAGAAGAGCGAGGCAGCAGGTTGAACGTCTGGAACACGAACCCAATCTCCTTGTTACGCACCGTAGCCAGCTCATTGTCTGCCATGTTGCTGACATCGTTTCCATTGAGGATGTACGTGCCAGAGGTAGGCGTGTCCAGGCAACCCACGATATTCATGAGCGTGGATTTACCCGACCCCGATGGCCCCATGAACGCCACATACTCGCCTCTTTTAATTTCAATGGAAATAGACCGAAGGGCATGAATGGTTTCAGTCCCCATCTGGTACATCCTGGAAATATCTTCGGTTTTGATGATGGTGCTCATATGGCTGAGGTTATTGCCATTCCTGCAGAAGCGCCTCGCTGGCCTGCAATTGGGGCTCTATTTCTTTTCTAAAAGTAAGGTATTCCTGAGGACTTACCAAAGGTTGCAATTGCTCCAGACCCTGTAGGGCGTAGTCGCGCAGCCCTTGGTTCAAGGCCACTTTCACGTACGCTTTTCGCAACGCCACCGAGGTAGGATTGTACCCGATGCCTTCCAGCAGAAGGTCATATGCCCGCATGGGCTGCTTCTGGGCTACAAAGAAATCGGCGGCAGCCAATTGCCCACTTTCAGACCACGGTGCCCGCTGCAGGAGCTGGTTGAATAGATTAGTCGCGGCTTTGGCATTATTATTACGCTGGGCCAGCAAAGCCTGGTAATAAAGTCTGGTGCCCGCTTCTGCCTTGGTGAAATAGAGTCTGGACAATTCGTTGCTTAGCTGCTCCCCTTTCTGGGTTCTCCACCACAGTTCCGCTTGCAACGTATTCGCCTCCGATTTTAGGCCGTTTTTCGCGAAATCAGCCGGAAAATGGATGCTCAGCAGGTTCTGGGCCGTGTTGAAATTGTTTTCCTGGAGATACCGGGCCACCAGCGGCAAAGCTGCTACCGGCGCCAAAGCCGGGGTGGTGATGGCGTTGGCAACTTTCTCAACCTGGTCCAGGGGCAACGTTGCCGCTTTCAATTGCAGAAACTGTACTTTGAGAGAATCAGGGGAGTTGACGGCTTGCTCCGCAGACATTTGCGTGACAATGGCAATCTGGGTAGCGGCTTTCCGCTGGCCTACATCCGGGAAATCAGAAGCGCCTAAAGCAACTTCGGTGGCTTGCCCGTAATTCCCTGCCAAAGCTGAGGCGATCACCGCATGCAAGTGGGCATCGCGGTAGCCAGCCTGACGGGCCTTCTGAAAATAGTCGGCTGCCAAAGGGTACAGTTTGCCCTGCATCATCCACTGGCCCAAAATGTCATAATAATACCCGGCTGCACCTCCGCTATTGGCCGCTAAGGTCTCAAGGACGGTTTTGGCTTGCCCCGGTTGAGGTACAGAAATATTGCCTTGCTTGAGCAACAATGCTTTGGTCAGAGTCAGGTCATCCAGGAACGGTTGGTTTTCCTCTTGGCGGAGCAAGGTGTTCAAACGAGAAAATGTGGCAGTGCTGTCTTTAGGACTGTCCGCGAAAAGCTGACGGTTGTAAAAGTGCGCAAAGGTTTGGGTACTCAGAGCACTGTCCTGCGGCAGGGCCGGAAGATTTTGCGGTTTAGGTCCTCCCAGCGTCAGTGAAATGGCTAGCCGGTTCGTGAGTAAAGGGCCGTAAGTGCCTGTGGCGTATTGACTGGCAAACTCTTTCGCTTGCTTCGGGAATTTGTGGCTAGCTAAGAATGCCAATTGGTTTGCTTGAATGACTTCAGGTTCCTGGCTCTGGGCTAAGGCGGCATCTAGGTAGAAGCCGGCCGAATCGGTGAAGGCGGTGGTGCCGTACAGCAACCCCAGGTTGTTGAGAAGCGGAGCGTTGGTAGGGAAAGCTTTTACCGCTTCCTGCATCACTTTCAAGTGGTCAAACAGATCAGACGAGGACGTGAAAAGATTGGCTAGGCGAAGGTAGCCTTCCGGTGAAGGTCTTCTATCCAATGCTTCCTGCAAGCGGTGCATCTCCAGGGTACGGCTGCCGCCTTGGTGGTACATATCAGCTAAGGAGAAGCTGGAGCGTTGGTTGTTTCGGGACTGGATGCTAGCCTCGTTGTAGAACTGCTCAGCCAGCAGCGGCTGCTCCTCCGTTTGCCGGTAGAGGTCGCCCAAGTAGTTAAAGTAACCCGCCTGGTGCTGAAAATATAAGGCGTACTGGCTCCGAATCAGCATAACCACCAGGAGCACCGTTCCCATCAGGTACACGGTGAAGTACGGCAACTGGCGTGGGTCATACACTACTTTGAACACCCGTAACTTCTGCTTGATCAACGGCCCGAAATTCACCAGGACGTAGATAAAGAAGGCCACACCGTAGGCCAGATGGGTCAGAATGACGGCACTTCTATAGGCTTGCACCAACGGGTCATTGGCCATCATAAGCGCGTAGCCCAGGTTCAGGAACGTGAGCAAAGCCAGTACCAGGTACAGCGGTGCTGCCTCCGTCTCGAACCGGAAAAAACGGGTGTATTGCCCTTGCCGCTGTTTCAGGCCCCAAAGTCCTACCAAAGCGGAGATCAGGAACACGAGCAGGGCATCCAGGCCGGTGAACTCAAATTGGATCATGCCCGTCTGGCGCAGATACAACAGCAACAGGTTGCCCAGATACAAGGCACTGATGAGCACAAACTGCACCAGTCCAAACCTGCGCTGCGGCTGCTGGGCCTGCGTGTTGAACCAAAGCAACCCGTGCAGGTTCTCGTAGGCCACCAAGACCATGAACAGGACGGCTGCCACAAAGCTGGCCAAGGTGCTGTAATTTACCACGTGTAAGGCGGTAAGCGGTGCCGGCAGCGGGGAGAAATGGAAAAGTGCCAGGCACATGACTGTGATCAGGATGCTGAAGAACAGAAACCGACCCAGGAAAGAAACCCGCGTCCAGAATGCCTGAAACAGGAAGCTCCCGGCACCCAAAGTACCCAGGGCGATGATGAGCAGGATTCGGCTCGTTTCTGAGAAAATGCCCAGTAAATCCAGGTTGAAGGTAGAGAGCCAGAGCATGCCCAACGTTACGGCTGCGTAATACGGAATCCGTTTCAAGGTGCTGGCTAGCGTCCAGAAGAAGGTGAGAGCCACGGCCAAACCCGCAAAATAGACCAAGGTGGCCCACAGCGGAAGCTGCATGTCGCCAATGGCGTAGCGCTCCGTGACCAGGTAGGCATTCACCTCCACCCGCATGGGCGTGAGCAAGGGAGTGGCAGAATCCAGATGGGCTTCAGCAGGGAATAGCTCAGCCTGTTTCTCCAGCGGGAATACGGTTTGCTGCCCATGCAAAAAGCCGTACACCCCAAAGGCGACGGCAATCAGCGCTAATAGAACAAGAAGGGAATACAGGAATCGGCGGCCAGGTTCCACCTGGGGCCAGAACGAAAAAAGCTTCATCCAGGCTTACTCCAGTACTTTAGGAACCCGGAAATAATCTGAATCTTTCCGCGGAGCCAGCTTTAAGGCATCTTCGTGGCGCACAGTGTTCTGGGCGGCATCTTCGCGCATCACGTTCAACTCCTCGGAGATATGGATGAGAGGTTCCACATTTTGAGTGTCTAGCTGGCGCAGTTGGTCTACCCAGTCCAGGATGTTGTTCAGGTCTTTGAGCATTTCCTGCTCTTTGGTCTCGTCAAACTCAAGCCGGGCTAAGTGCGCCAGCTGGCGTAAGGTTTCTATGTTGGTGCTCATGGTTTTTCTGATCTAAGGTCTCTTGAATGATGGTGAAGGTTTGGTTTTTCAGGAACTCCAGGTCCTGCATGGTCAATCCTTCAGTGGAAATAGGTGGATGGATAATCATCTCCAGCGGATGGTACCGGATGATGAGTTTGCCCTTTACATCGGGCAGGAACAGGTGGTTGTACGGCATGGTAATGGGCACAATGGGCACCTGTTTCTCAATGGCCAGCTTGAACGGACCGTCCTTGAACGGCAACAGTTTGCGGCCCGATTCCGGCGAAATCTTGCCTTCGGGGAAAATCACGATACTGCGGCCCGCCTCCAGACTTTGCTTGCTGGCAATATAGGCTTTGGCACTGCTGATGGGGCTGTCGCGGTCCACCGAGATGTACAGCGCGTCATAGATCCTTCCCCACAGCGGCACTTTGGTCAATGATTTCTTGCCCACGAAATTGAGGAAGCCCGGTACGGCGGCCAGGATCATGGGGATGTCAATGTACGAGCTGTGGTTCGGCGCGAACACGTATTTCTGGTTGGGGTTCAGTTGCTCCAGGCCTTTTACCGTCACCGGCATCAGGTACATACGCAGCTGGAACTTGGACCAAAGGCGGTTCAGGTGGTGGGCATGCTTCAGGCGGTTGGGTTTGGCGATCAGCACCCGGAACAAAGGGTACGAGGTGAGAAACGGTAATACAAACCAAGCGGTACACCACACCGAATATGCCTTTTTGCCGATTCCTTTTAACCTGTTCATCTTTTCCAAAATTACGAATTAATAAGAAAAGCACCACACGTGCCTACCGTAAAGCCGTTTTGGCCCTGTTTCCAGGAAAACGGCTTCAAAACGGCAAACGCGTTCTGCCTTGACTTAGTGCCAATTAGGGGTGGTTATTTAGGCCGGCGGGTTAAAAGGATCTTCTCGGCTTTAAGCAGACCGGCAATGCTGATGGCATCCGTGATCTCGCTGTCCATGGCCATGCGCACCGCCTCGTGCAGGGGTAACTTCCAGATTTTCAGATCTTCAGTTTCTTCAAACTCGGTCTCGCCGGCGGTCAGTTCCTCGGCCAGGAAAATAAAGCCTTCCTCATCGGTCACCGAGTTGGAGGTATGGATGCGGCCTATGTTCGTCCACTCGGCGGCAGTGAAGCCGGTTTCCTCCTTCAGCTCGCGCTTCGCGGATTCCAGCGGATCAATCCCAACCGGACCTCCGCCCATGGGAATCTCCCAGGAATACTCGTTCACCGTGTAGCGGTACTGTCCCACGAGCCAGGTATTGCCCTCGTCATCGATCGGGATAATCCCGATTGCCTTGTTTTTCATGGAAACCACGCCGTAGATGCCCCTGCCACCCCCCGGGTTGATCACCTGCTCCTCGCGCACGCTGATCCAGGGATTGCTGTAGATGGGTTTAGACTCTAACGTTTTCCAGGGGTTCTCTTCTGAGTGGTGTGGTTTTTCAAAGTGCATGGCGTTCTCGTTAATGGCCGTAGTGTAACCGCTGTTTCGGGGCTGTTTCAGGTAAAACAGCCCCGAAACAGCTTTTGAATATCTTTCTTAAAAGGGAAAAGGTTCTTTAAACGTGCGTGCGCACGGCCTCGGCGGCCTGTTGGTAGACTTCCTCGTACATGGGCACGATCTTGCCTATCTCAAACTCCTTGGCACGAGCCAGGGCGTTGGCTTTGAAAGTAGGCAACTGATCGTCTTGCAGGAGGAAGAGCGTGTTTTTGACCATGTCTTTCACGTCGCCCACGTTGCTCACGAATCCAGTTACGCCGTGCACGTTCAGCTCAGGCAATCCGCCGGCGTTGGAAGAGATCACGGGAACCTCGCAGGCCATTGCTTCCAAAGCCGCCAACCCGAAACTCTCTTTCTCGGAGGGCATCAGGAAGACATCGGCAATGGAAAGGAGTTCTTCCACGGCTTCCAGCTTGCCCAGGAAACGCACATCGGGCCAGATGCCCAGCTTGCGGCAGAGGTTCTCCATTTTAGGGCGCTCCGGTCCGTCCCCTACCAGAATCAGCTTTGACGGCATCTGCTCGCGTACCTTGGCAAATATCTTAATGATGTCGCCTATCCGTTTCACGCCCCTGAAGTTGGAGGTGTGCACCAGCAGTTTCTCGCCGAACGGTGCAATGGCTGACTTGAAATGGTCTTTACGCTGTTTCTGGAACCGTTCCAGGTTGATGAAGTTGGGGATGACCACAATCTCCTTGTCAATGGGGAAATACTCGTAGGTTTCTTTCTTGAGGTCTTCAGACACGGAGGTGACTGCGTCTGACTGGTTGATGCTGAAGGTCACCACCGGCTCGTAAGACGCGTCTTTGCCCACCAGGGTGATATCGGTGCCGTGCAGGGTAGTGATAACCGGAATCTGGATGCCTTTGGTGAGCAGAATCTGTTTAGCCATATACGCTGCCGAAGCGTGGGGAATGGCATAGTGCACGTGCAACACGTCCAGTTTCTCATACTGCACGATGTCTACCATCTTGCTGGCCAAAGCCAGTTCATACGGCGGATACTGGAACAGCGGGTAATTGGGAATGTTGACTTCGTGGTAAAACAGGTTCTCGTTGAAGTGGTCCAGACGGGCGGGTTGGCTGTAGGTGATAAAATGCACCTTATGCCCTTTCTGCGCCAAGGCTTTACCCAACTCTGTGGCCACCACTCCGCTACCGCCAAACGTAGGGTAGCATACAATTCCAATCTTCATGCGCGTATGTGTTTGCCGCGAAGTTACGGTTTCGGCTCTAACGATTGATATACTACGTCATGAATCCGGGTGCGGATGTTGTATTTGAGAAGTTTATCGTTCTCAGAATCTGGATAGACGCGGTTAGAGAGGAAAATATAAATCAGGTTGTTCTCGGGGTCTACCCAGGTGCCGGTGCCGGTGAAACCCGTGTGCCCGAACGTGCTCAAAGGTGCCAGGTCAGAAGTAGGGCCGTTGCCCTCGGGATCTGGTTTGTCCCACCCTAGGCCGCGGCGGCTGGTTTTGGAGCCGTTTTGGGTAAACTCGGTCACAACCGGTGATTTGAAATACTGCTGTCCGCCGTACTTGCCGTTCTGCAAATCCATCTGCATGAGAATGGCCAGGTCATTGGCATTGGAGAAAAGACCCGCGTGACCGGCCTTGCCGCCTAACATGGCTGCGTTGCTGTCATGCACGGTTCCTTGCAGCGGAACGCCGGGCTTGAACGAAGAACCGGGGGCGGTAGGGGCAATCTGCTCCTTCAGGAATTTATCCAGCGGGTTAAAGGTAAGCGTACTGGCGCCCAGGGGGGCGTAGAAGTTCTGGGCCAGGAAATCGGGGAGGGGTTGGTTCAGGGTGCGCTCCACAATGCGTTTCATGAGGTGCAGTCCCAGGTCTGAGTAGCGGTACTCAAATTTACCGTTGGGGGTGCGTTTTCCCACCAGATCAGACTTCACGATCCACTTCCATACCGCGTCTTCCAGTTTTTTGCTGCTGTACACGCCGGGCACCACCAGGTTATGGTAAGTCTCGGAGGGCAGGCTGTCATAGTAAAGCGGATTCAGTTTGCCGTCTTTCAACGTTTTTGTGTAAAACGGGACGTAAGCCTCCAGGCCTGCCTGGTGCAGCAACACGTCACGCACGATGAGGTTGGCTTTGTTGGAACCTTTGAGCTCGGGTAAATAGGTAATGAGTTTATCATCCAGTTTTAGGCGGCCTTGGTCTTTCAGGAACATCACGGCCTGCAGCGTGGCGGCTACCTTTGTGATGGAAGCCAGGTCATAAATGGTTTTCTCGGTTACCGGCTGGGTACGGTCATAGGTGTAATAGCCGTAGGCTTTCTCCAGCACCACCGTGCCGTCTTTCACCACCAGCACCTGGCAACCTGGCGTGGCGGCGTAGGCAATGGCCTCCAGCGCGATGTTATCGATCTGCTGCAGGATGCCGGAGTTCATGCCCACACTCTCGGGCACCGAGTACCTCAGACGGTTGAGCGAAGGGGTAGAGATGCCGGTACCTACTTTGAACTTCGGCGAAGCCGTGACGGGCAGCCTCCCTTCGGCGGGAAGTGCTCCAAACAATACCTGCGGGATAACCTTGCGGGTGATCTCGTTGTCTTCGTAGCCGCACACAAGCCAGTCGCTGTTCTCGAAGTTCTTCAGGCTGTAGGCATTGCCCATCACCAGCACCACTACCTTTTTGGTAGGATCGCGCTGCAGTTCCCTTATAAACCCTAAGGCGTTACCAGATAGGTTGTAGTTGTTGCCGGGATTGTTGTTGAGGTTGTGCAGCGACACCACCACCACATCGGTACCGGCTAGTTCGCGTTGGATTTTGGCGTATACGCTGTCTGGGGCCATTCGGCTAGTGACCGCAAACTTCTTGAAAGGCGCGTATTTGTCTAAGGTCTGCGTCAGGATGTTGTTCAACCCGGCCCCAACCGAAACCGAGGCAAATTCAGTAGTGTCCAGCACCCGGAACGGAAGCAGATCATTCTTGTTGGCGACAACGGTTACCGCCTGCTCGTAGAGCTGCTGCTGCAACACCTGACTCACCGGGCGGCTCAAATCCTGCGAAAGGTTCTCCAGGTTGATGGGTGTGTATTGGTTCAGGCCGGCCCAGTATTTGGCGTGCAGCATCTTTCTCACCCTGATTTCAATATCCCGCTCAGAAATGGTGCTGTCCGCGATGGCTTTTTTGATGCTGGCGAACGCTTTGGGCACGTTTTCGGAAAACAAGAGCACATCGTTGCCGGCTTTCAAGGCCAGGGCGTCTACCTCGCCGGGCTCATGGTAGCGGGTCACGCCTTTCATGTTCAGGGCATCGGTGAACACCAGACCTTCGTACTGCATCTGGCCTTTTAAGAGGTCGTTTACCAAATAAGGCGATAAAGTGGCGGCGCGGTTCGCGATGGAATCCAGCTTGGGTACGTGCAGGTGCGCCACCATTACGCCCATGACGCCGGCATCAAAAGAGCGTTTGAAGGGGTACAGCTCCACCTCGGTAAGGCGGGCCATGTCGTGGGAAAGGACCGGCAAGGTGAAATGGGAATCAGCGTCGGTGTCGCCGTGGCCGGGGAAGTGCTTGGCTACCGCAATGATGCCGTGGTCCTGTAACCCTTTAATATAAGCGATGCCGCGGGCCGTCACTTTTTCCTTGCTTTCGCCAAAAGACCGGTTCCCTATCACGGGATTGCGGGGGTTGCTGTTTACGTCTATCACCGGGGAGAAGCTTACGTGGATGCCCAGGCGCTTCAGTTTGAGCGCGATCTCGCGGCCCATGAGGTACACATAGCGGTCATCGGGAAGCGCGCCCAAGGTCATCTGTTTGGCAAAGTGCATGCTGCTGTCCAAGCGCATGTCCAGGCCCCACTCGGCATCGGTGGATACCAGTAAAGGAACCTTGGCCAAGCTTTGGTAGCGGTTGGTGAGTTTAGCCTGGCGCACGGGACCGCCCTGCATGAACATGACGCCGCCAATGCCGTATTGGGTGATCAGGTTTTCGATTTCCCGAATGTGGCTCTGCGGTTTGTTGGAGTACGCCGCTACCATGAAGAGCTGACCAAGGCGTTGGTCAGGGGTAAGGGATTGATAGACACTGTCTACCCAGTGTTGCTCCTGTTCAGAAATGTTGCCCCGGCCTTTAGGGCCGAACCCCGATAAAGCCATCCAGGCGCCCATTACTACGGTCAGTAGCCACAGGCTATATCGCTTTAGCATTTCGCAACGCGTAATTTAATTTGAATAACTGTTTCATAGGGCTAATTTCGCAGAGGAAAACTAGCCGCGGCTTTGCTGGCTCTGATCCGTTTTAGGCCGGAATCTGTGAAAACGGCTGTAAAGCGGATTTGTTCAGGGCCGCCCCCTCTATGATTCGGTTTCAGGCCCGTTTCCATAAAACCCGCGCCAAAAGGCCGGGCAAAAGGAGCGGGAAAGAAGCGAAAAGCCAGAAGGTGAGGGAGGTTAGGCCGCCGTTTAAGCTCGTAATATTACTGAAAATTTTGCTTTTGCGCGGTAAAAAATACCCGGGCCACATGGTTTGGCCTTGGGAAAAGCGGTGCAAAGACAGTTCAAATCACACTACGCAGGGAAGATTTATGGCAGATATTATCCGATTGTTACCCGAGTACCTGGCCAACCAGATCGCCGCCGGCGAGGTGGTGCAGCGCCCGGCCTCCGTGGTAAAGGAGTTGTTGGAGAATAGCGTAGACGCGCGCAGCAGCAGCGTAACCTTGATTATCAAAGATGCAGGCAAACAGCTCATTCAAGTAGTGGACGACGGCGTAGGCATGACGGAGACCGATGCCCGCATGTGTTTTGAGCGCCACGCCACCTCTAAAATAAAAACCACCGAAGACCTGTTCCGCATCAAGACGATGGGGTTCCGGGGCGAGGCGATGGCTTCCATTGCAGCCGTAGCCCAGGTGGAGATGAAAACCCGCGCCCGGGGGGCGGAACTAGGCACCTGCCTGACCATTGAAGGAAACGAGGTCATCAAGCAGGAGCCTGTGGCCATGGGCGAGGGAACGGTGGTAAGCGTGAAGAACCTATTCTTCAACGTGCCCGCCCGCCGAAACTTCCTGAAAAGTAACCCCGTGGAGATGCGCCATATTCTGGACGAGTTCCAGCGCGTGGCCCTCGCAAACCCTGAGATCGCTTTCGCTTTGTACCAAAACGAGGTGGAGGTCATGAACCTGCCCGCCGGCAAACTAAGCCAGCGCATTGTGAGCATGTTCGGGAAGGACTATAAAGAGCAGATGGCCTCCTGTGAGGAAACCACGCCCTTCCTGACCGTCAAAGGCTACATCGGGAAACCGGAGTTTGCCCGCAAGAGCCGCGGAGAGCAGTTTTTCTTCGTGAACAACCGCTACATTAAAAGCCAGTACCTGAACCACGCGGTGCTCACCGCCTTCGAAGGCCTGCTGCCAAAGGACAGTTTTCCGTTTTACGTGCTTTTTCTGGAAATCGCGCCGGAAACGATAGACATTAACGTGCACCCCACCAAGACCGAGATCAAGTTCGAGGACGAGAAAACCGTGTACGCCATTGTGCGGGCGGCCGTGAAACAGAGCCTGGGATTGCACAACATCGCGCCGTCGCTGGACTTTGGGGCTGATGTGAACTACATGCCGCTGCAGCCCATGAAATTCCCGGCCTCCATGGATTTTGAGACCGCTCCCGCGCAGGCACCCAGGTCATCGTCAAGTCACCACCAACCTACTACTTTTCCTTCCCGGGCTTCGGGCGGTGGCAGGGGAGAGAGCTATTCAGATTTTGCCCCTACCCGCGAGGTTTCCCGCGCCAACTCAGAAGACACTACCCTGTTCCCCGAGGAAGAGGAAGATTCTTTCGCACCGGCCAAGGCGGGCGTAACCGGCGGCTCCAAGACCCTGCAGGTGCACCAGAAGTATTTGATGGTACAAGTAAAGTCTGGTTTGATGGTGGTAGACCAGCAGGCGGCGCAGGAACGCATCCTTTATGAGAAATACAGCCAGGCTCTGGGCAAACGCACTGGTGCCTCGCAGCAACTGCTCTTCCCACAGACCCTCCAACTCTCGCCCGCCGATTTCTCGCTGGTGATGGAGTTGTCTGAGGAATTCACGGCGCTGGGCTTCGTGTTCAATGATTTCGGGAACAATACGCTGGTGGTAAACGGCATTCCGGCGGAGATCCCGCTGCGCGATGAAAAAGAGCTGATAGAAGGGCTGCTGGAGCAATACAAAAACAACCTGAGTTCGCTGAAAGTAGACCGGCAGGAGAACCTGGCCCGAGCCATGGCCAAACGCGTGGCTTCGCGGCTTACCGGCCGCCTGAGTGATCAGGAGATGAACGCGCTGGTAGATCGCCTGTTTGGGTGCCAGGTACCTAATTACACGCCCAGCGGCCAGAAGACGCTGGTGATTCTGCAAACTGAACAGCTTCAGGACTTGTTTCTTCGCAACTAGTTTTAAGGCGCTTTTCTGGATTTAGGCCAGAAAACAGGCAGAAGGCAGATAAATTCGGCAGCCGAAGGTACCAATAGCGGGTGTTTTGCCGTACTGTTTGTATCAGAACCATTACTTTCGTTCGCTGTTACAGAAGGAGAAAAAGTCCGGGCGGTATGGTTTTGCCCGGCTTTTTCGTTTCCTTTAAACCATATATACTTAACCTCCTGCTATGCCACCCATCACGCCCATGGTGCGTAACCTGCTTATTCTGAACGTGCTGATGTTCTTTTTAAGCGATCGGCTTTTTCCTACGGAACTGTTTGCCTTGCATGATATCCGCTCAGAGGCTTTCCGGCCGCATCAATTTGTCACCCACATGTTCATGCACGGGAACCTAGGTCACTTGTTCAGCAACATGTTCAGTTTGTTTATCTTCGGACCCATGCTGGAAAGGTACTGGGGCGAGATGCGCTTCCTTACCTTTTACCTGATCACCGGGCTTGGGGCCAGTTTTCTGTACTCGGCGGTTCATTACTATGAGATAAGCCAAGTGTTGGAAGGGGCCTCGGCGTTCATGCAAAACCCAGATCCTATTGATTTCCGGAATTTGCTGGAGAAAGCCGGGGTAGACCCAAGAAGCCTGGAGTCTTTCCTGATTGATTTCAACCGCAACGCCACTGACGGCCAGTTGATTCTGCAGGCCAAGGCCTACGCGACCCGTCTCTCAGAGGTGATTTTGAACAGCCCCATGCTGGGAGCCTCGGGCGCGGTGTTTGGCATTCTGATGGCGTTTGGCATGCTGTTTCCTAACACCGAGCTCATGCTGCTATTTTTCCCTATTCCCATCAAGGCCAAGTACTTTGTGCTTATGTATGGGGCGTTTGAGTTGTACTCTGGCTTTAACCGGAACCCGGGCGACAACGTGGCGCACTTTGCGCATTTGGGCGGGATGCTTTTTGCGTATATATTATTGAAACTTTGGGAGCGGCAACGCAACAACTTCTATTAACCTATGACCAGTATTTTTGACGATATCCGTTCAGCGTTCAGCCGGGGGAATAATGCGCTGCACCAACTCATTTTCCTCAATGTGGTGGTGTTTGCGGTACTCATTATCCTGCGCACGGTCATGACGTTGAGTGGCTCGGGTGGCACGTTCGGGTACCTGATGACGTTCCTGAGCATGCCCTCTAACCTGCAGCTCTTCGCGTTCCGGTTCTGGACCATCATCACCTATTTCTTCACCCATCTGGAGTTCTTCCACATCCTGTTCAACATGCTCAACCTGTACTGGTTTGGGATGTTGATAAGGGAGTACCTGGGAGACAAACGGCTGGTGAACCTGTACGTGCTGGGCGGTTTAGCCGGCGGACTCATTTACCTGCTGAGCTACAACACCATTCCGTACCTGCAGTTGCGGGCCGAGGGGTCTTTCATGATGGGGGCTTCGGGCAGCGTAATCGCTATTATGGTGGCTGCTGCCACTTTGTTGCCTAACTACACCTTCAACCTCATTCTGATCGGGCCTATCCGGATCAAATACATTGCCTTGGTGATGGTGCTGCTCTCCATTTCAGGGGCAACCGGCGGAAACGCGGGGGGAAACATTGCCCACTTGGGCGGGGCTATCCTGGGCTTTTTCTACGTACGCCAGTTGCAGCGGGGCTCTGACATGGGACGACCCTTGCAGGCTTTTCTGGGCTTCTTCAGAGGGTTGTTCCAGCGCCGTTCTCCGTTGAAAGTAGCTTATAAAAACCCCAATCGGCCTTACACGGCCTCGGCCGGTTCTTCCATGTCTTCTTCTATTGGTACTCCCGGCAATCCTTCGCAGTTGGAGATTGACCAGATCCTGGATAAAATTTCGGTATCGGGGTATGAAAGCCTGACCAAGGAAGAAAAGCAGAAGCTCTTTAAGGCCAGCCAGAAGTAAATTCACCTTTGCTTAAAATGAGAACGCCTCCCTGAGTTGATCAGGGAGGCGTTCTCATTTCAGGAAACCTTGTCTCCGTTTTGGGCTGGTTTTAACGAAACGAGGCTGGAATCAGGTTTCTCTTTGCTGCTTCTCAGCATGTCTCCGATTGCCCCGATATTGCCCAAGGTTTCTACCGCGGCAGTAGGCAGGAAGATTTTATTGGCTGGTCCCATAGACATTTTCTCCAAAGCCTCAAAGGACCGATAGGTGAGGACCCGTTCATCCAACCCTGCCTCAATCAGCAACCGAATACGGGCTTTCTCGGCCTCGGCGATGTCAGAGATGGCTTTGGCCTGGCCTAAAGCATCCAATTCCATGGCAGCCCGTTCCCCCTCGGCCCGAAGTATTTTACTGGCCCTATCTCCCTCGGCCCGTAGGATCATGTCTTGTTTGGCAGCCTCGGCCTCCAGAATGGTGGCGCGGCGGTTCCGTTCGGCTTTCATCTGTTTGTCCATGGCTTCCTGGATGTCCAGCGGCGGTTTTATGTCGATGACCTCCACGCGTTCAATGCGTACGCCCCATTTTTCGGTGGCCTCATCCAGCGCCGTCCTGATTTCCGCGGAAATCCGCTCGCGGCCCGAAAGCGTCTCGTCCAGTTCCAGATTCCCGATGATCTGGCGCATGGTGGCCGTAGTGATGTTCCGCACGCCCAGTACGTAGTCAAAGATGCCGTAAGTCGCCTGTTCGGGACCCACTACCTGGTAGAACACAATGGTGTCAATGAGCACCTGTACGTTGTCCCGGGTGATCACCGACTGTGGCGGAACGTTCGTCTGCTGGATGCGCAGGTCATGGTACACCCGCACCCGGTCCACAATGGGAATGAACAGGTTCAGTCCCGGGTGCATGAGGCGCTGAAATTTGCCCAACCGTTCTACCACACCCACCCGCTGCTGCGGAATAATGCGGACAGAAAGCGCCAATAGCACAATAACAGCGGCCAGAATAATAAGAGAGGTGGTCATAATTGTAGGAAATGGATTGTGTAAGTGAGTAAATGACGGTTTTGCCTGGCCAGAGGAAAGCTGGCAGAGGTTATTTGATGGGCACTACCTGTAGAACGGTGCTGCTCTGGCTTACCACCAGAACCCGTTGCCCCATGTCCAACTCTTCCTGCGCCTTAGCGGACCAGACCTCGTTCCCAACCCGCACAATGCCCAACCGGCCGGGAGCTATTTTCTCCACCACCTCGCCATGCAGGTTAACCAGCTGGTGAGAAGGGTCATGGTATCCGCGGGCCAGTCTTGCCCGGGCAGTCAGGGGTTTGGTCAAAAGCAGGAGCAGCAAGGCGCTGGAGCTGGCCCCAACTGGCGGGAGCCACAGGTTTTCCGGGAAAAAGTAGGCCAGCACGGCAGCTACCAGTGCAGCAATGCCCAGCCACAGGAGGTAAAAGGTTCCGGTCAACATCTCCGCCACCAGCAGCAGGATGCCCGCAATGAGCCAAAACCACCAAAATGCTAGGTCCATGAATTTCTGTGTTTTATGTAGTCAAGATAACCATTTTCAAGGGGATAAGCAAAGCCCGGTAAGAATTGGTTTTACCCTGACTTGTGTAAAATGGCCATAAAATAGAGCCACGAACGGCAGTGGCAGGTTTCGCTCTAGTTCTCCTGAATTTTAGTACTTTAGGCTATCTAAACCTACCCTGATTATTACCCTATGAAGAAATATTTCTACTCGGTGGCTGCCTTTGCGTTGGTAGTTTTTTCTAGTATGGAGGCCCTGGCCCAAAGAACGTATCTGCACTGCGGCAACCTGATTGACGGCGTAAAAAACCAGCCCCAAACAGAGATGACGATCATCATTGACGGAAACCAGATCGTAAGCGTGGAGAAAGGCTACACCACTCCAACTGCCGGGGCCAAGGTCATCGATCTGAAAAACAGAACCGTGATGCCAGGATTCATGGACATGCACGTGCACTTTGAAAGTGAAACCAGCCCCACCGCCTACGCCGAGGCGCTTTCCTTAAATCAAGGGACCATTGCATTCCGGTCCATCAACTACGCCGAGAAAACCCTGATGGCGGGCTTTACCACCGTTCGGGATTTGGGCGGAAGCGGCGTGAATGTGCAGTTGCGCAACGCCATTAACCAGGGGCTGGTAAAAGGTCCGAGGATGTTTGTGGTAGGCAAAGCCATCTCGGCCACTGGCGGCCATATGGATCCCACCAACGGCTACCGAGCTGACCTCCAGGGCGATCCGGGTCCGGCGCATGGCGTAGCCAACGGCCCTGATGAATGCCGGAAAGCCGTGCGCTACCAATACAAGAACGGAGCCGATTTGATTAAAATAGCGTCCACGGGCGGAGTGTTGAGCGTAGCCAAAGACGGCTCTGCCCCGCAGTTCACCGAGGAGGAAATCAGGGCCATTGTGCAAACGGCTAATGATCTGGGCCTGAAAGTGGCGGTGCACGCCCACGGAGCTGAAGGAATGAAACGAGCCGTGCGGGCGGGCGTGACCTCAGTAGAGCACGGCACCCTGATGGATGAGGAAACCATGAACCTGATGAAAAAGAATGGCACCTGGTACGTACCCACCCTCACCGCCGGAAAATCAGTGGCCGATTCAGCAAAGATCAAAGGCTACTACCCAGCCTTGGTGACACCCAAAGCTTTGGCCATCGGACCTCAGTTACAGGGCACTTTCGCGAAAGCGTACAAAAAAGGCGTGAAGATCGCCTTCGGCACCGATGCCGGAGTGTTCATGCACGGAAGGAACGCGAAAGAATTTGAATACATGGTAGAAGCAGGCATGCCCGCCATGGAAGCCATTAAAGCCGCCACCGTCTACGCCGCTGATCTATTGGGTATGTCAGCTAGACTGGGCACCATTGAAAAGGGCAAGTTCGCCGACTTTGTTGCCGTAAGCGGGAACCCTTTGCAGGATATTAAGCTGTTGCAGCAGGTGAGTTTCGTGATGAAGGATGGGATGGTGTACAAGCAGTAAATCGTTTTATTGCCGTTTTCTACAGAATGGGTCCAAAACAGGAGAGCCCGGCTAATTGGCCGGGCTCTCCTGTTTTAAGGCTGTTTATAGCTAGTGCTTAGGCGTTGGCGGGCATGTTATCCAACACGTCCATTACTTCGCGCACGGCTTTCTCAGAGGCTCTCAACAAGGCCATTTCGTCTTCGTTCAGTTGCAGCTCAATTACTTTCTCAATACCGTTTTTACCTAGCACCACCGGTACACCCAGGTAAGTGCCGTTGATGCCGTATTCGCCTTCTAGTTTGATACAAACCGGGAATACGCGTTTCTGGTCGCGCACGATGGCTTCTACCATTTGGGCAGCTGCTGAACCCGGAGCATACCAGGCGGAGGTACCCATCAGTTTCACCAGTTCGCCACCACCGTTTTTGGTGCGGTCTACAATGGCGTCCAGTTTGGCAGAGTCAATCAGTTCGGTTACCGGGATACCACCAACCGTAGTATAGCGCGGAAGCGGAACCATGGTATCGCCGTGGCCACCCATCAGAACCGCCTGGATGTCTTTGGGAGACACATTCAGTTCCTCGGCCAGGAACGCGCGGTAGCGGGCGGTATCCAGGATACCGGCCATTCCCATTACTTTGGTGCGGGGCAGTTTAGAGGTGATATGAGCCGCGTAAGTCATCACATCCAGCGGGTTAGACACCACAATAATGATGGCCTCAGGCGAGTGCTTGATCACGTTCTCGGTCACGGAACGAACGATGCCGGCGTTGGTGCTGATCAGGTCGTCGCGGGTCATGCCGGGCTTGCGGGGCAAACCGGAAGTAATCACCACCACGTCAGAGTTGGCAGTGCGGGTATAATCATTGGTAACACCCACGGTGCGGGTGTCATACAGGTTAATCGGCGATTTCTGCCAGATATCCAATGCCTTGCCTTCGGCGAAGCCTTCTTTGATATCCACTAACACTACTTCATTGGCGATTTCGCGGTACGCTAAAACGTCGGCACAGGTGGCCCCAACGTTACCAGCTCCAACTACGGTTACTTTCATTCTGTTTTATTTTGGTTAGGTTAATGTACTTATCTAGACTACGCGGTGAATTTAGGAAAAACCCCGCCACCTGAAAATTATTAATTGCTGATTGTTAATTGTTGATTGTTGTTTAGGGGCTGTTTTTCTAAAAACAGCCCCTAAACGCAAATTAGTCTCTTTTTCTATTTGCCAATAATCTGGCTGAAGTGATGACCATTCAAGAACAATCAACAATCAGCAATCAACAATGAATAATTAAGCCCGGGTGACGGTGATTTCCAGAACTTGCTGGGTGTTCTCCGTGACTTTGAACCGGTTGTCCAGTTGCTGGCCCAAGACCCACGTCAGCGACGCGTCCGAGACTAATACCCAGACATCGGGTTTAAGGTTGGCCGGGATTTTACGGTCGATGAGCAGGTCGCTTACTTTTTTCTTGCCGTTCATGCCTAGTGGGATAAACCAGTCACCTTCTTTCCAAGGGCGCAGCTTAAGCGGGAACTTCACCAGATCAGCGTCTAAGGCGGCCACGTCTTTGGAGCGCGGCACCTTGTAGCCCTCAGCGGGTTTTCGGTTGAATTTGGCCAAATAAGGGCCGAAACGCAGTTCAGTGGTCTCCTCCGGCACAGTCACGCTCCCGAATTTCTCCAGCGGCTTGGCGGTGATGACCAGGTCCTCGCGGTCTTTTACCAGCACGTGGGTAGGAGAGGAGAACGTTTTGCCAGACTGGGCTTCCCAGGCAGCCGCGATTTCCTGGGCTTGGCTGTAGGAGAAGTGGAACGGTTTTAGCAGCTCGTGCAGCAGAACCACGGGCGCGGGGCTGGCTTGCAGCGGGGCAATAGAAAGATAGGTAGCTCCGTTCTCCACGCGTTGCGTTTTAGCCTTCATTTCCAGAAAAGAGGCCTGAAAAACGGCCTCGGCACCTTGCAGCCTTTCCAGCGTGGAGGTGAAAGTCTCTTCCAGGTTGGGGTTTAGTTTCTTGAGCACCGGGATGACCTCATGGCGCACCAGGTTGCGGTTGTACTTTCGGCTCTCGTTGCTGGAATCTTCCCGCCAGGCTAGGCGTTTGGCTACCAACCAGTCATACAGATCGTCTTTGGTGAGGCCCAGCAGCGGACGGATGAGGTTCCCGTTTTTGGGCAGAATTCCGTGAAGTCCGGCCAAACCGGTGCCGCGCACCAGATTCAATAGCACAGTTTCCAGGGCATCGGACTGGTGGTGCGCCGTGGCGATAAGGTCATAGCCCAATTGCTGGCGCATCTGCTCAAACCATTGGTAGCGCAGGGTGCGGGCCGCCATTTGGGTGGAGATGCCTTCCTGCTCGGCAAAGGCTTGGGTCTGGAACTGCTCGCTGTAAAAAGGCGCGTCGTACTGTTTGGCCAGCTTGCGCACAAACAACTCATCGGCCTCAGATTCCTCGCCGCGTAGCCCGAAATTGCAGTGCAGCACCGCAAACGGGAATTTGAGGCGGTGCAGGACATCGGCTAAGACCACTGAATCAAGGCCTCCGCTGACGGCGGCCAGAATGCGAGTCTCGGCAGATGCCAGTTGGTGGGTGGTTATATAGTGTAAAACTTTCTCGAGCATCGGTGAAGGAAGGGTATTTTTAGTAATTTTGTTTCTATTACACGAATTGATGAAGTTCACAAAGATAGGTTTAGTATCTCTTTTCTCCCTGTTCTCGGTTGTTTTGGCTTTTGGGCAGGGCACACCCGCTTCCGCGCCACAAGGGAACGGGCAACCGGTGGAGGTATCGGCGAGTACGTTGCAGTCTGGTAGGTACAACGGCGAGGAGGTGCGGCGGTTACTGGGCAACGTGGTCATGCGCCAGGGCCAGACTACGTTGACTTCAGACTCGGCCTATCAGTACGCCAGCGACCGCAACAAGCTGGAGGTTTTTGGGAACGTGCACATCACTCAGCCCGGTATGGATGCCACCAGCGCCACCGCCAGCTATGACGGTACCCGCCGCATCGCCAACATGCGCGGCGGCGTAACCCTGCGCGACGAGCAGATGACCCTCACCACCCCTTCGCTGGATTATGATTTGAATGCCAAACGCGCCTACTATACCCAGGCCGGGAACATTGTGGGTCCTGATTACACCATCAACAGCCAGTTGGGTACCTACACCTCTGAAGACAAAGTTCTTACCTTCAAGAAAAACATCAAATACATAGGCCAGAATGCCGAGGTGCTGAGCGATACCATGTCCTATAACACGGTGACCAAAGTGGTGGAGTTTTTCGGGCCGACTACTATTAAATCTCCGGACGGCACGCTGTACGCTAACCGCGGCACCTACAACACCGTCACCCGCGAGTCTAACTTCCGGGGCAACGCCAGCATCAAAACCCCCGATTACCTTATCAAAGGCGAAGTGTTGACTTATGACAAATTCAAGGAGTACTATACCGCCTCCAAGAACGTGTCCATGACGTCCATCAAAGACACTACCATCATTACCGGGCAGACGGCGCTGTACTGGCGGGCAAAGGGGAGGGCCAAAGTCTACGGGTCGCCGGTGTTGCGTACCATTTCCAAACGCGATACCATGTACCTTTCCGCTGATACGCTGGTCTCGGTGGAGAACGTGAAAGACAAAACCAAAAAGGGCAAACTGTTCGCGTACCACGATGTGCGCATCTTCAAGTCTGACCTGCAGGGCCTGTGCGACTCGCTGACCTATGACCAGCAAGACTCCATCATCTTCATGGACCGCAACCCGCGTTTGTGGGCCAATAAAAACCAGATGACCGCTGACAGCGTGGTCATGCAACTGCGCGGCAATACCGTGGACCAGATGCGGATGTTCGGGAACTCCTTCGCCATATCTATTGACACGCTGGAAAATTATAACCAGGTGAAAGGGCGCAACATGGTAGCCCGGTTCGCCAAAGGCAAGATTCGGCGAATAGACGTGAACGGGAACGCTGAAAGCCTTTACTTCGCCCTGCAGGGCGATACCACCACCATGGGCATGAACCGGGCCGTGAGCAGTGACATGCGCATGATGTTCGACGAAGGAAAGGTGCAGTACATCACGTTCCTGGAACAGCCAGATGCCAAACTTATTCCGCCCCATGAACTTAAAGACCCCGACAAACGTCTGAAGGGCTTTGAGTGGCGCAGCGATGAAAAACCCACCCGCGCGTTTGTGCTTCAGAAAAGGGGTGGTAAGAAAACCGCTCCCAAACCAAAAGGACGCACCGCTGTTCCCCCGGTTTCTGCCAAGGCTGGTCAAACCAACAAAAGCAAAGCATCGGGAGTAACCGGGGACAAATCGAAGGCGCCTACCACCAGTACCGCGAAACCTGTCTTGCCGGCGCCCGTGCAAAAGCAAGCTGTTCCAAAAAGGCCTGTAAGAAGTGGGCCGGGTTTCAAACGGATGGGTTCCTGATCTGATGAGGGTATACTCTAGGGCCTTGGTTCTTCGTTATATGTATATTCAAAAATTTTTCGTTATTTTTGCGCGCTTATGACCAAACGCATTCTTTCCTATTTGCCCCTGGTGCTCATCGTCTTTCTTTTAGGCGCTTGTGGGCAATACAATAAGATCCTGAAAAGCGACGACGTAGACAAGAAGTACGCCGCGGCTCTCTCTTACTATGAAAAAGAAGAGTATGAAAAAGCCGGAGCGTTGCTGGAAGACCTCATGCCCCTGTTAAAAGGCCGCAGCGAGTACGAGAAGGCCAATTTCCTGTACGCGTATACCAAATACCACCAGCAACTGTACCTGGAGAGCTCTTTCCATTTCACCTCGTTCGGGCAAACGTTTCCACGCAGCCAGTACGCCGAAGAGGCCGCTTTCATGAACGCCCGCTCGTTGACCAACGAATCTCCGTCTGAGAACCTGGACCAACAGAACACCGTTCAGGCGATGTCTGCCCTGCAGGAATTCATGCGCCGGTACCCGCAAAGCAAATACATGCAGGAAGCCAACACCATCTATGATGAGCTTTCCCGTAAGATTGAGGTAAAAGCCTTTGAGAACGCCAAACAGTACTACAAACTCACCAACTACGATCCGCAGTACTACAAAGCGGCGGTAGTGACCCTGGAGAACTTCCGGAAGAGCTATCCGTCCTCAGTGTACAACGAGGAGGCGGCCTTCCTGCGCATAGATGCCCAGTACAACTACGCCAAGGAAAGTATTGAGTCAAAGCAGCGCGATCGTTATGCCGAGGTGGTGACCATGTACCAAACCTTTGTGGATGCCTATCCTAAAAGCAAGTACCTGCGTAACGCTGAGAACCTGTACGACGCTAGTCGCGAGGCTTTGGAGAAACTGAGCAAGACGCCTGCTCCCGCCGCTGCAACGGCAACCACTAAATAATTTTGTAAACCCCAATTCACTAGACATATGGCCCAAGTACCAGCATCTATCGTAACGCGTAACATTTCTGACCTGGCGGTTGAGACCGGTAACGTATATGAGTCTATTTCCATTATCTCTAAGCGTGCCAACCAGATTGCCGTGAAGGTGAAAGAGGAATTGAACTCCAAACTGGCCGAGTTTGCCACCACCGTGGATAACCTGGAAGAGGTGTTTGAGAACCGCGAGCAGATTGAGATATCTAAATACTATGAGCGCCTTCCTAAGCCTACCAACATGGCCATCGAAGAGTTTGTAGAAGGAAAAGTATACTTCCGGAACGCCGATGACGAAGAGCAAACCTCTTCCGCGTTTTAATTACCCGTTTCTGAATGCTTCGGCATAAGAAAATACTCCTGGGGGTTTGCGGTAGCATAGCGGCGTACAAAGCGGCGTTGCTGGTGCGGCTCCTCATCAAAGCAGAAGCAGAAGTGCAGGTGATCCTGACCACTTCTGCTTCTGCTTTTATAACCCCTGTCACTTTAGCTACCCTCTCCAAACGGCCGGTCTTAACCGAGTTCGTGCGCGATGACAACTCCGGGCTCTGGCACAATCACGTGGAACTGGGCCTCTGGGCCGATGCCATGGTCATAGCGCCTGCCAGTGCCAATACGGTAGGCAAGTTCGCCCACGGCCTGTGCGATAACCTTTTGTCAGCTACGTACCTCTCGGCGCGCTGCCCCGTGTTTGTGGCCCCGGCCATGGACCTGGACATGTACCAGCACCCGGCCGTGCAGGAAAATTTCCGGTTGTTGCGCTCTTACGGGAACCACGTGATTGAAGCGGGGCACGGGGAACTCGCCAGCGGATTGATAGGGCAGGGACGGCTGGCCGAGCCCGAGGAGATTGTTCAGGTTTTACAACAGCATTTTATCTCACAGAACATTGTTTAGCGGCAAGAAAGTCTTGATCACTGCCGGGCCTACCTATGAGCCCCTGGACCCGGTACGCTTCATCGGGAATCATTCCACCGGCAAAATGGGCTACGCTTTGGCAAAAAGCCTGGCTGATGAAGGAGCCGAGATTTTCCTGGTTTCCGGTCCCACAGCACTTACGTTAAAGCATTCGCAGGTACACCTCACGAATGTCATGACCGCCGATGAAATGTTTGCCGCCTGCGCCCAGATCGCACCTGAAGCCGATCTCTGGATTTTCGCGGCGGCTGTGGCTGATTACAAACCGAAGGATACCGCTGCTTCCAAAATAAAAAAAAGCGACGCAACTTTTACCATTGAGCTGGTAAAGAACGTTGATATAGCAGCTACCCTGGGCCAGCAGAAGCGCATTGATCAGTTTGCCGTAGGCTTCGCCCTGGAAACCGATCAGGAACTGGAGAATGCCCGCGGCAAGCTCTTGAAAAAGAACCTGGATATGGTGGTGCTCAACTCCCTCCGTGATCCTGGTGCCGGGTTCAAGCATGATACCAATAAAATCACCATCGTAAAGGCGGAAACCGTAGAGGAATACGAACTCAAAACCAAGGACGAGGTAGCACAAGATATTCTGGAATCCATTAAAGCTGAATGGGCATGTTTGCAAAAAAAATAGGAGGGGTGTTGCTGACACTTCTGTTTCCGTTCTGGGTACAGGCGCAGGAACTGCGTTGCGAGGTGACCGTGAACAGCGAGCAGGTACAGGCCACCGACCGGCAGGTGTTTCAGCAGATGCAGAACGCCATCTCCGAGATCATGAACAACACCCGCTGGACCAGCGATGTCTACCAGAACGAGGAGCGCATCCGGTGCAAAATGTTCATCACGCTTCGGGCCATGCCCCAGATTGGCGTGTACGAGGCCAATACCCAGATCATCTCCAGTAGGCCAACTTACGGTACCGGTTATGAGACCACGGTGCTTTCTTTTGTAGACACCAAGTTTGAGTTTGAGTACAACCCGGCGCAACCTTTGCAGTACGCGCCTAATACCTATACCTCCAACTTAACGGCCATCCTGTCTTTCTATGCTTACACCATCATCGGAATGGACAATGACAGCTTCTCACGGCTAGGTGGAGCCAATGCCTTGGCAGAGGCCAATAACATTGTGAACCTGGTGACGTCTGCCGGCGCGGCCGGGGGCGGATGGAGCGCCACCGCCGATACCCGTAACCGTTATTGGCTCATCAATAACCTGCAAGACCCCCAGTTTGAACCTTTGCGTTCGGCCCTTTACCTGTATCACCGCCAAGGGTTAGATCTGATGACCCAAGACCCTGAGAAAGCCCGCCAGAATATCCTGGAAGCCCTGCGTAACATTCAGCAGGTGGCTCGTATCAGGCCAGGAGCCGCTGCCCTCCGGTCTTTCTTTGAGGCCAAAGCCACCGAGTTGAGCAACGCCTTCGCCTCTGCCACCCCGGCCCAAAAACAGCAAGCCTACGATCTCCTTACCCAGGTAGACCCAACCAACCGTGCCAAATATGAGCCACTGACTAGGCGCTAAGTCTCTGTTTAAGGCCTATTTTCAGGAAAATACCTGTAAAACGAGTGCTCCCTCTTCTGCCAGTTCAAAGCAGAAGTAGGAGCACTCGTTTTAGCTTTGGGGCATTCGAAAGCCTTGACAAACAGCATAAACAACTCAAATGATCAGCTTGTGAAGGTTCTTCTTGAGGAATGTTTTTAGCTTCCGTTTTCAGGCCAGTTTTTCAAAACCAGGCCTAAAGGGCAAAGGTATGGGTTGACCCGATGCATCATTCCGGAGTACTTCATCTTCCAAGTGGGCAGGACTTTACAATGAGAGAAAAATCACGTTTCTTTAGAAGCCGTTGTTCGGCAAAAATCCATTGGTTTTCGATTAAGTAAAAGGGCGGGTTTTATGCCGATGACTGGAACAGAGAGGAGGTGAAGGTTGTTGATGATTCCGGACCAAGGACCAGTACGTAGAGAAGTTGTACCGTTTACCCTCTTCGCACGTACTGCAAGAGGAACCTGGCTTTGATAGGATTTTCCAATCGCGGCAGCGGTTTTCGTTAAATAAATATTAGGCTATATTTATTAGTTTCGAGACTAAATAAATTAGCATCTTTGTCTATTGGAGTACACCATACACGCAAAACAGAAACAGGCATTCCTACCTTATGCTCGTAGATCTTAAGATAAAAAATTACGCCCTTATTGAGCAGCTGGAGCTGCAACCCTCGCCGCTGCTGAACATTATCACCGGGGAAACCGGCGCCGGAAAGTCCATCATGCTGGGTGCCATTGGCCTTTTGCTGGGAAACCGCGCCGATTCTAAACTGCTGTTCAACCAGAACGAGAAGTGCGTGATTGAAGGCTCCTTTGATATTGCGGAATACAACCTGCGGCCCTTTTTTGAGGAAGAGGACCTTGACTTTGAACCCGTGAGCTTGCTGCGCCGCGAAATCAGCCCCTCGGGGAAATCACGCGCGTTCGTGAATGACACGCCCGTGACCCTGGATCAGTTGCGCCGCATCGGGGAGCAGCTCATGGACATCCACTCTCAGCACGACACGCTGCTATTGGGCGACCAGGCATACCAGCTGAACATCGTGGATTTGTACGCCCAGAACGAGGAACTGCGGAACCAATACGGCATGGCTTACCGCACCTATAAGAAGCTGGAGCGGGAGTACAAAGACCTGGAGAAACAACTGGCCCAATCTGAAAAGGAACTGGACTACAATACGTACCTCCTGAACGAACTCTCCGAAGCCAACTTTCAGCCTGAGGAACAGGAAAGCCACGAGATAGAGCTGAAGCAACTGGAGCATGCCGAGGAAATAAAGCTGAAGCTGAGCCAGGCCTTGCAGTATATCTCGGAAAGCGAGTACAACGCCGCTGGGGCGCTTAAAGACGCCAGTCACCTGGTAGGACAAGTGACGGAGTTCGGCGAAAGTTTTCAGACCCTGAAAGAGCGCCTGGACAGTTGTCTCATCGAGCTCAACGACATTGCAGGGGAGCTCGAAGATGCCGAACGTAAAACCGAGGCAGATCCACAGCGCGCCGAGCAACTGCAGGAGCGCCTGGACCTGATTTATACCCAACAGCGCAAGCACCAGGTGCGTACCGTTGAGGAACTGCTAACCCTTCAGGCCGAGTTGGAGGTAAAGGTGAGCAGCGTCCACAACCTGGATGCCGCCATTGAGAAAACCCGGAAAGCGCTGGCTGCCGCCTTGGAGGAAGTGGAAACCCGTGCCCAGGAATTATCAGATAGCCGCACGCGTGTTTTCACCATTTTCCAGGATGAATTGCATAGCCTGCTCTCCGAGTTGGGTATGCCAAACGCCCGGGTAGTCATGGAACATAAAACATCAGTCCCCGCGCCAACCGGTATTGATATTGTCAACATCCTGTTCAGCGCGAACAAGGGTGCTGCCCCGCAGACCTTGAGCAAAGCCGCCTCGGGCGGAGAGTTCTCCCGTCTGATGCTCTGCGTGAAGTACCTTCTCGCCGATAAAACCGCCCTGCCAACCATTATCTTCGATGAGATTGACACCGGTATCTCCGGGGAGATTGCCGTAAAAGTGGGTAAAATGATGCAACAGATGTCGCAGAAGCACCAGTTGATCTGCATCTCGCATTTGCCGCAGATGGCTGCCCAGGGTGAAACCCATTACTTCGTTTACAAAGAGGATAGGGCAGAGCGCACCGTGAGCCGCATCCGTCAGTTGAGCCACGAAGAACGGGTGGTGGAAATCGCGCAGATGATTGCCGGGGCGAACCCTTCAGAGAACGCCTTCCAAAGCGCGAAAGAGTTGCTGGCATTGAGTGCTTAGAAAAGCCATATCCGTTTAGAGCCTGTTTTGCTGAAATGAAGCCATAAGCGCTTGCCAAAGTGGAGTCTCCCCTCAGGTAAGTTAAAAAGGGGGTGTTTACATCTGCTGATCATGGCGTTCCTCTGGAGGGGCAATCCCTTGTGGTTGCCCTTGCGCCAGCTACTGTAATACAGGTTGTTGGTAATAACATCAACCACGGCACGCTAATAATTCAAGACGAATTATAGAAGATGGATGCACTAGGGCTAAAAGGATTATATAGTTCTTACACTTGCATAAAACAGAAACCCCTCTGCAGAACTGCAGAGGGGTTTCTGTTTTATGCCTGTTTTGGTGTAATCAGCCTCAAAGCAAACCTGAATCATCAATTAACAAACCTTTTTACCGTTCCAATTTAAAACCGGGATCTACCGTAGGGCGCTGCGGGGTGTTGGAAATGGCCCAACCGGTGGCGTACATCCAACGAGTCATCCTAGCCAATTTTTTGTAGTCGATTTTATCGGCTTCATCCTTTGGGGTGTGGTAGTCGGGGTGCAGGAGGGTGGTGAAGAAGATAGCAGGGATACCTACGCGGGCATAAGGGAGGTGATCGCTCCGGAAATACCAGCCCTCGGGGTGCTTTTGATCATCCCAGGAAGTATCCAGCTTGAATTTGGTAAAGTTCTGATTCGCCTGAAGGGCCATGTCCACCAAGGCCTGTGAGTTGCGGTGGGGCAGGGTGGAGCCTAGCAAAGCCGCCGAGTCGGGTGCGTTTCTTCCTATCATGTCTCCGTTCAGCACTGCTACAATAGACTCTTTCTTGACCGTAGGGTTCTCGGCGTACCAGCGGGAGCCCAGCAGGCCACGTTCCTCGGCGCCGTGCCATACAAACAAAGCCGAGCGTTGCCCCGGGGTTTGTTTCCAGGCGCGGGCAATGGCCAGCATGGCCACGTTGACAGTTCCGTTGTCATCGGCTCCGTTCCAGATGGAATCTCCGTTGATAGGGGTTCCAACTCCGTCATGGTCATGGTGCCCGCTGAAAAGTACATATTCATTCTTCAGGGTAGGGTCTGATCCGGGAGCGCGGGCCACCACGTTTGCCGAGGGATAAAGGTAGCTGTCTACCTTGATGTGGAGGCTGGCTGTTCCGTTGGCCTTGCGTAATTGGTCTTCCAAAGACTGACCGCTGAGGGTGGGTAAGGCAATCAAAATAGGAACGGCCCGGCTGCTGGTTTGGGTTGGGGTAGCTCCTTCTAACTGATAGGTTCCTTCCTCAAACCCGTGGCCGGCGAAAGCCAGGTTGGCTTGGGTAGTAGAGTCCGCGAGGAGAACGATAGCAGATGCGCCGGCCCTGGTCAAAAGGGTTCCCTGCTGCCTCACCGCTGACAAGATGTACCGATAGCCCCACAAACTCATGCCCGGAGCGGGTAAAGTGGTGGGCGGCAGCATTCTCATGACCACAATCTTTCCGCGCACCTGCAGCCGGGTGGTATCAGATAGGGCGTTCAGCCAGACAGGTGCCCCATATATCTGACCTTCTATGGGCGAGGTTACCCAAACGTCTTTGTTCAGGGTCAGCTTTCTTCCGGCTAAGGTAATTTGGCTTTGGGGCGAAACCTGGGTCCGGCGAAGCGGAAAGAACTGGAAATAGGTGCCGTCGTCCCCGGCTGGCTCCAAGCCGGCTAGGCGGGCGCGTTCGGCGGTCCAGGTGGCGGCCCGGAGTTCCTCGGTTTCCCCTGCCCGGCGGCCCCGAAGGCTATCACTGGCCATGGCGAACAGGTCGTGGCGAAGGTCTTCTTCAGTAATGGCTGAGAAAGCGGGCGGATTGGTAGCGGAAGCCGGTGCGCTGGCCGTGGAGGCAGGACGTGTGCAGCCCGCCAAAGAAAGCAGTGCGGCCATGCAAACTGGAGCAACGCTTTTGAATTGTCTGAAAGTAGGGTAGGCTTGTTTCATGAGTTGGTGGTTTGGTCTGGTCTGGTCAAGAAACCAAAAAGGTGGCACAACCAGAAATAGTCAAGTCTGGTTTTCGGCTTGATTTGGCAAAATGTGGCTGAAACCATAAAGCCGCTACAGGGTTGCGGCGGCTTTATGGTTTCAGAGGAAAACAGGCCAAAGCCTAGTCTTCGCGGTTAACGGTGTTGATGTCGAAGGCGGGCACACAGATAGACCAGTACTCACATTCCTCATCGAAGGGGTTGGAATACTGGATGCGGACGCCCGCTTTGATGTGCAGCGTCTGCCCCGCCGAAAGGACCACGTTTTCCCCGTCAATCTCAATCTGTTTTCGGCCGCGGAGTACAATGGTCACCTCGTCGAATTCCGGGGTCTGGTGCGGCTCTCCCCAGTGGGGCGGAGCCACCATGTGCGCCACGCTAAAGGCTTCGGTACGGGTGCTGGCCAGGCCAAAATGCTCCTCAATTAGTTTACCGTCGGTGGTGGGTACCCGGTAGGGAGCTGTTTGAAGAAAGTATTTTTTCTCGCTCATAGTCTTAGTTGTTCGTGCCTTTGTCGGGGCATTCTCCCGGTTTATAGGAAGTAAGCCCAGCGCTTAAGGCCATACAAGCATTGCCGTAGGTTTTTCCATCGCAGCCGCACACCGGGTCATACTGCATGGTGCAGGCGCGTTCCTTGTCAATTTTAGAAGGGTCAATGCAGGCGGTGGCCGTCTGTTGGTTGCTCTTGCAGCCTAGTGCCACGCTCCCCAGCACCAATGCAAAAAAAAGAAGGTGTTTTTTCATAGGAGTCATTCTATGGGGAAATATACGGAAATAAGCCAATTGGCCTTTCTTTGAGGCGCTAAGCAGACGTTTTTCGCCTGTTTTTTTCTAAATCAGATAAAAACGGTTAACCTGTATCCGTATAAATCCGTAAACCGCTTGAATATATGTTACAATATATATTTATTGTTTAGCATATTGCCGGTGCGTAGTCTGTCGTTCTAATGATGTGTCTGAACCGGACCGGAAATGAAATATCAACCCTTATTTATTACCACTATGAAAAATGACAATTCAAAAATTTTGATCGCTGCTGCCGCAGGTGCCGCCGCTGGTGTAGTTGCAGGTATCCTGATGGCCCCAAGCAACGGCAAAGATTCTCGTGAAGGCTTGGTGAAAGCCGCCGGACAATTGGCTGAAAGCGTAAACGGACAGATTGCTCCTTACCTTGAAAAACTGAGCGGCCTTACAAGCCTGTTGGACAGTGTGAAAGGCGGGAACGCTGGCGCGAAGTCTGGCGGAGCCGATAACGGTACCGGCAACACAGACGCCGGTTCACAGTCCTAAATCTGAGCATCAGGGCCTTAGGTCTGGGAAGCGGAGGAGATAACTAAATGTTTTTGACTATCGTTAAGTAGGAACGAACGTTTTGAAACCCAAACAATTGTTCCTTTAAAAATAAAGCTCATGAAAGACGATAATGGAAAAATCATCCTGGCCATGCTTGCCGGCGCCAGCGCTGGTTTAGTGGCCGGTATCTTAATGGCTCCTGAAGCGGGCGAAACCACCCGCGGCAACCTGAAAAAATCTGCTTCCAAACTAGGTTCTGGTATTGGATCTACCGTGAAGGGCCTGGGTTCCAGCGCCGGGTCGTTGCTTGGCAGAAAGTCAGGCAGCGGTGACCCCGATGTGGTGAATACTGGTTCTAACAGCACTCCAACTTCGCACCTGGACAACAACCCAACCGGCGGAAATGTAGATTTGATGGCTGGGGACAATCCTCGTGATAACGCTACCGGAACCGCTCCATCAGACATGGGCGCAGGAGTTGGCGGCGGCGCCTATGGAGCCGATGCCGGCACCCTGGGCTCTGACACTGACGCGAACGCTACTGGCACCAGTGCCGGTATCACCTCGGGAGCTACCACCAAGCCGAAGAGAGCCAGCAGAGCCAAAGGTGCCGCAAAAGGCGGCAGCACTGGCACTGGCGCAGATGCCTCAGTTTAAATTTTTTCTATAATTTTGATGGCTTCCGTAACCTTTGGGTTTTCAGGCCGTTAAAGATAGAAAGTATGATTGGTTAAATAAGAAATTGCGAAACAGATGAAGTAAAGCGAAGCAGATTATTAGCGTTGAAACTTGATAATAGAGATCGATTTAGATTTAGTTTTTGAGGGATACGTAAATAGCTTAGCACACAGACGAAAGTCACATCAGAAGTAGCGAGTAGAAGTTATTTAACCAATATAAGAAAGCCTTCCCAGACGGGGAAGGCTTTCTGCATTTACAGCCATTCCGTTTCTAGGCCGTTTTCTTAAAGAGAAGCTCTAAAACAGCTGGCTATGTTAGTGCTGTTTAAGGATCTTAGCCAGTCAGGGTTCAGGTACCTGCCTGAATCTTAAAGGAAATTCTCCTCCTAACTTGTCCTCTTGGAAAGATCTTGTGGGCGAACTAGACAAGCAATAGAGAAACGACTCTACCGTTTGCTCACAAGATCCTTTCAGGATGACAAAAGAGAGTAGGGCTTTTATCAGCAATTCGTGCAGACACGTGCTGCAAGCTTGCGCCAGCGTTCAGAATTTCATTTTACAGAATTTGAGTTTTTGGCCCGTTTTAAGGAAAATAGCCCCAAAGCAGAAAGGCCGCTCTTGTAAAAGAGCGGCCTTTCTGCTTAATAAAGCTGATGAAACCATTAGCACATCAGCACAATACCTAATTAGCACATTAATTAATTGTTCTCAGGTTTCATCTGCGGGAAGAACAGCACGTCCTGAATAGACTGGGAGTTAGTCATGATCATGCTCAAGCGGTCAATCCCGATGCCCAAACCAGCGGTTGGCGGCATGCCATATTCCAAGGCTCTCAGGAAGTCCTCGTCCAATACCATGGCTTCGGTGTCGCCGCGTTTGCCAAGCTCTAACTGCTCTTCAAAGCGGGCGCGTTGGTCAATGGGGTCGTTCAGCTCAGAGAAGGAGTTACAGATCTCTTTTCCGTTGCAGATCGCCTCAAAACGCTCTACCAAACCTTCTTTGCTGCGGTGCTTTTTGGCCAGCGGGCTCATCTCCACCGGATAATCGGTGATGAAGGTTGGCTGGATCAATTGACCTTCGCATTTTTCCCCGAAGATCTCGTCAATGATCTTTCCTTTCCCGATGGTTGGGTCCAGTTTAATGCCCAAGCCAGTGGCGGTTTCGCGCAGTTGGGCCTCGTCCATCTCCGAGATGTCGATGCCAGTGAAGTGCTGGATAGCTTCAAACATGGTGAAACGCTTCCAGGGACGCGCGAAGTTGATCACGTTTTCGCCTACCTGTACTTGCGTGGTGCCGTGCAGCGCCAAAGCCACTTTCTCTACCATTTCTTCCACTAGGTCCATCATCCAGTAGTAGTCTTTATAGGCCACATACAACTCCACCTGGGTGAACTCCGGGTTGTGGAAACGCGACATGCCTTCGTTTCTAAAGTCCTTGGAGAACTCGTACACGCCATCGAAACCACCCACGATCAGACGTTTCAGGTACAGCTCATTGGCGATCCGCAGGTACAAGGTCATGTCCAGGGTGTTGTGGTGCGTCTTAAACGGACGGGCGGCGGCGCCACCATACAAGGGCTGCAGGATGGGGGTTTCCACTTCCAGGTAACCGCGCTCGTTGAGGTACTCGCGCATGGTGTTCACCAGCTTGGTGCGCTTGATGAAAGTATCGCGCACCTCGGGGTTCACCACCATGTCCACGTACCGCTGACGGTACCGCAGTTCCGGGTCGGTGAAGGCATCGTACACGTGCTCTACGCCGTTCTCGTCCACCTCGCGCTTCACGATGGGCAGCGGTTTTAGAGACTTAGCCAGCAAGGTCAGCTCGGTTACGTGAACCGATGTCTCACCCACCTGGGTTTTGAATACGTAGCCTTTTACTCCGATGAAGTCCCCGATGTCCAGCATCTTCTTGAACACGGTGTTGTACAGGTCCTTGTTCTCGCCCGGGGCGATGTCATCCCGCGACACGTAGATCTGGATGCGGCCTGAGCTGTCCATGAGTTCGGCAAACGAGGCCTTGCCCATCACGCGGCGGCTCATGAGGCGACCCGCCAGGCTCACTTCCTGGTAATTGTTCTGCTCCGGATCGAAGTTTTGCTTTATATCCTTGGCCGTGGCGTTCACGTCAAAAAGTTCGGAAGGGTAGGGGTTGATGCCCATCTTCTGGAGCTCTTCGCGCTCATGGCGCCGGCGTAGTTCCTGTTCGCTTAAATGCATGGAAACGGTCTTTCAGTGTATGCTTAAAATCAGAGCGCGAATTTCGGAAATTATTCCCATACATAGAGAAGATACCGCCTGAAATAGAAACGTTTGGACCAGATTGCTGCTTCACAAAGCCAGCCTGCTTGCGGAAAATGGGCGAAAAGACGTAAAAAAGCGTTTAGGAGCCACTTTCTGAAAAGTAGCCCCTAAACGCTTCTGTAAAGGAAACAGGGTTTACCAAAGTGAATTAGCCCGGCAACTGCAGTCTGTTCAGTTCATCGGTGATGAAAGTAATCTCATCTTGGCTGAGTTGCACGTCCATGGCTTTGGCGTTCTGGATGGTTTGCTCGGCGTTGCGGGCGCCTACCAGGGCAATAGTGATGCCGGGCTGCGCGATGGTCCAGCGAAGCACCAACTGACCTAGCGTGGCGTTTTTGTCATCGGCCAGAGGCTTGATTTTGTCCAGGAAGGCATTCACTTTCACCAGGTTCTCGGGTTGGTAGATGGGCAGGCTCGCGCGATGGTCGCCTTCGTTGAAGGGATGGCCGGGTTTGATTTTGCCGGTGAGTAAACCGCGCTCCAGCGGACTGTAGGCCAGGATCCCGATCTGCTGCTCCAAGCTGTGCGGCACCACATCGGCCTCAATGTTGCGGTGCACCATGCTGTAGGGAACCTGGTTAGAAGCCAACGTAATGTACTTTTCGGCTTCCTGCATCTGGGCCACGTTGTAGTTGCTCACTCCGGCCTGACGCACTTTACCTTCCTTAATCAGTTGCGCCACCGTTTCCATGGTTTCCTGGATGGGCGTGGTCACATCGGGCCAATGGATTTGGTAGAGGTCAATATAGTCAGTCCCCAGGCGGCGGAGGCTGTCTTCGCATTCCTTGATGATGCTCTCGCGGCCGGCGTATTTGTAGACATCAATGTCCTTGCCGTTGTTGTCCTGGCTTTTAAACCCGAAATCGCCTTTGGCCAGGTCCCAGCGCATGCCGTATTTGGTGAGGATCTGCACTTTGTCGCGCGGAATGCCTTTGATGGCTTCGCCCACAATCTCTTCGCTCAGGCCTTGTCCGTAGATGGGCGCTGTGTCAATGGAGGTCATTCCGTGGTCATAGGCGGCTTTGATGGCGTCCACGGCTTCCTGTCGCTCGGTTCCGCCCCACATCCAGCCGCCGGCTGCCCAGGCGCCAAAGGTCAACACTGATACTTCCAGGTCTGTGGTTCCTACTCTTCTGTATTCCATTCTTGCTTCGGTTAAGATCTAAATTCGGTTCTGGCCGCCTTTGAAAGCGGCCTAACCTGTTTGTACGAGACCCAAAGAAAATGACTGCGTTTAGTTTTTCGATTATTGCCTTGGTGGTTTAAAGGATACTAACCTGAGGAGGCACCACTTGCAGAATCAGTGTTTTTCAGGTGGTTTTTAGAAAATGGCCTAAAAGCGGGGAAAAAGGAAAACGAGAAGCAGGAGGGGACAGGTAAACTGAACGGTGTTTGTAATCCTTCAGGCGCTTTCGCCGTTAAAGTCAGAAACCATCCCCCAAGTTATGAAGTGTGAACTTAGTCTGATCTTCGAGGAGACCGACGGAACCCTCCGCTGGATTTTCAACATCCTGATCTATGCCCACCAAATCAGCGAGCCGCAAGTGCGTAAAATGCTGCAACCAACCCTGAAGGAGTTCCTGCACAAACGCAGCTACCAGGAGGTCATCCGCCTGGCCGAAACTGATATTGAGGAAGGTGATTTCGTGCGCGATTACCTGAAGCAGAACCTGCTTAAGTTCAATGCAGAGCAGGTGCGGGTAAAAGGAGAGAAGATAAAGTCTATCTGTTTCACCATTGAGCAGGCGGGCCACATGCAGGCTGCCGCCGACCCGGAATCTGTAGACCCCGAGGTGTTGGCTTTGTTTGAGGGACATGAACTGAAGCTGAAGCAAATCAATCTCTGCGCCATTGAAGCCCTGAAAACGGCTGGGGCGAAAGGCGTGCAAATAGAGAAATTCAGCCACGAGTAAGTCTCTCCTTTGTGGATGTGAGGTTTAGAAGAGAAAGAACCAAACCTGCCCTAAAATGATTTCGGCCTGTTTTAGAGAAAACAGGCCGAAAAAGCTGGTGTAAATTATTCACTCATTCACTTCCTCCTACAGTCACTTCTTTGATTAAGCTGCGGCAGAAAGTTGCATGGCGGTTCCTTCGTTGAAAAGAGGTTCCACCTGTTGGTTTAAGCGGTTCATCACGAAGCCAGTGCGCAAGTGCTCGGGCAACTCGGCTACTACCTTGCGGTATTTCTCCAGTCCCATGGCCTGAGCGACGTAACTCTCGTGCAAGCCGTTCATGTAGCTTACAATAGACAACAAGCACTCGTGAAAGAGCTTGAAATCAATCTCGGCTTCTACGAAACGGTCAATTTCCTTCTGCGTGGAAGAGATGCGCAAACGGCTCAGTAAATCGAACAGGGTGGTGTACCCCATGCGCCAGGTAATCTGTTGCCAGTGCTGCGCTGCCCACTTGTCCAATACTTTCCCCGTCTTGCTGCTTCTGATGGCCGTAGCCGGGTTCTTCTGCACCTGCTGCCGAATTGCGTTGGCTGTGAGCTTTCTGGTAGTGCGCAAAAACTGTCCAATCTGAGCCTGTGCTTCAATCTCCTTGCCCGCAATCTGTAGCCCAGGTTTGTAGCCCGCCAGCGGCAAGCGGTGGATGCTGAAGTCATTGTACGCCCCAGCTGCATAGAAGCCAATTGCCCGCGGGTACGCATTCTTCACCACCAATCTTCCAGACTCTCTTCTGATAGCCGCCTCATTGTTGGTTTTAGTACCCAGTGTGTACAGGAAAGCCTGCAACCCCGCGAAGATGGAGTAATACGCCTGCGGAAACGTCCAGTGCAGGGCGTTGCGCAAATACGTTTCATCTCCTAACTCAGCGGTAGCGCGGAGGGCATACTCTGTGCTCCAACTATTATGCAACGTTCGGGCAATAGCCTGCAGATCCTGCTCAGAAAGGTCAGCGGAATGCTGTCTGAAAAAGGCGTTATTCCGCAGGCCGGCTTCTTCTGCACTGTGGTTGATATGGTAGTTGATCGCAAAAAAGTAGTTCAGGAAAACCTGAGCCGGAATAGATTTCCGCCAGGCTGAATCCTGTGGTTTTTGCTCTTCCTGAAAGAGCGGAATCACATTTTCATCTAGTACCTTCTTCATATGTTTTAAACACATTAGAAGCAGGTTGAGTTGCATTTTTGCTAATAATTTTAGGTATTTAACTAATTGATTTTTAGCAATTTGACTATTGGTTTACGGGCGCTTCCAGAGGCTCTGAAACGCTCCTTCAGAAGTGAGTTTTATCAAGGTGAAGCACGGCAGAAAATTGTAGAAAAGTTTGTGGAAGGAAGAGAAGCGGGAGTTTAGCTTGAGGGTAAAAATTAACCTAATCGTTACATTCTATAGAAAGCTATTAGTTACATTTGTTTTCCGATCCTCGAGTCACTTGAGGCTGTTTTCTAAGGCATTAAGTAATATCTTTTCTTCCTCCACTTTTCAAATAATTCAATTTTTATGATCAAACCTTTACAGAAAATAACTTTTCTGCTAATTGCACTTCTTGGGCTAGGAAGTAGCGGGAAAGTTTTAGGGCAAACCTTCTATGATCCTTTTTTAGGAATTGGGGAAATTGGTAAAACTGAGGCTACTGGAACTTCGATTAGCAATGGTTGGACAGCACATAGTGGTACAGGAGTCTTTCCTATTGTGGAAGGCAGCCTTTCTTACCCTGGTTTAAGAGGGCCGGTTGGAAATAAAGTGATGTTATCTGGGGTCAGCAAGGATGTAAACGCTCCTACAGGTATTGCGGCTGAAGCCCAAGTGGGTTATTATTCTGCTTTAATTAAAGTAGTTGATAAAACCCAGTTGTCATCTACAGCCTTTGATTATTTCATGCACTTTGGTGTATCTGCTGGTACTTCAACAGGTGCCTTTTTCGGCCGCTTACAAATTAAGAGCGTAAACGGTGGGAATAATTTCCGATTTGGGATTCAAAATACTACTGGTGGTGCTCCTACTCAAACCGAGTATGTAACTGACTTGAATTTTGGTGAAACGTACCTGATAGTTGTAAAGTATGATCTAAATGGGAGCAATCCGGATATAGCAACTCTTTGGGTGAATCCCTCAGAATTTGGAGGAGCAGAACCCTCTACAGGTAGTGTTTCTAACAATAGTGGCACAGCTACTACTTCTACCGCCTTTGGTTCTATTGCCCTTCGGAATGGATCAAATACCCCCAACGCAGAAGTTGATGAAATAAGAGTTGGTACTTCTTGGGCAGATGTAACCCCTGTGGCTATTGCAGATAACACACCTCCAACCCTGGTTTCCTTTACTCCCGCAAACGCAGCTACCAACGTACCTACTAATACAGACTTCGTCCTTACGTTCAGTGAGCCTGTTGTAGCTGGAACCGGTAAAGTAGGTCTTACCTGGAGCGGAGATCCTATTTCAAAAGTGGCCAATGAGGCAGATGTAGTGTACTCGGGTTCTACCGTGACCATCAAAAACACCAGCCTGCAGCCAAATACAACCTATACGGCTTTCATTGAGAATACAGCCTTTAAAGACGCAGCAGGTAATTTTTATGCAGGTTTGTCCGGTACTTCCTGGTCCTTTACCACCGCCGCGGCACCAACTCCTGTTTTAACGCCTTCGGTCGCTTCCCTGGCCTTTCCGGCCTTGGCGCTTACCAAGAGTGTGGTAAAATCGTATGACTTATCCGCTGCAAATGTGACCGGCGATGTGACGGTTTCTGTAACCGGACCTTTTGAGATCTCCAAAACCGATGGTTCCTATGCCACTACGCCATTGGTGTTTACCCGAGCCGAGCTGGCTGTAGCCCAAAAAGTGTACGTGCGGTTTACGGCTACAAACGTAGGCAGCGTGACGGGTTCCATCAGCCACACCTCAACCGGAGCCGAGGCGGTGACCGTGAACTTATCAGGTTTGGGAATAGACCCTTATAACCAGAACTTCAACGACCCTAATTTTCTCACCAACAGCGGCTGGATGCAGATTAGCGTAACAGGCGCCCAGGTATGGGCAAGCACCAACTTCGGACGTGATTGCCTTACCGGTTGTAATGCTCCTACCCCAAACAAAGCAGCTCAGATCAATGGGTTCGTGAGCGGGGCGGGCGTTCCAAACGAAGACTGGTTGATTTCTCCGCAACTGGATCTGACTACTTTCACCAACATGCCGGTATTGCAATTCTGGACCATCTCGGCTTTTGCCGGGAACCAGTTGAAGTTGATGTACTCGGCAGATTATTCTGGAACTGGCAACCCATCAGATGCCACTTGGACCGAGGTACAGAATGCCTTCCCAGCCTCTAACAGCAACCTCTGGACTTTGACGCAGGGAATTGAACTGCCAAAAACCGCAAAATACGTGGCCTTTGTCTATACCTCTACCACCCAAGGGGCTTCCCGCTGGACCGTGGATGATGTCAAAATTCAGGACCTGAGCAGCTTCAACACCATCCCAACTGCAACCTTCAGCTTCGGCGAAGCAGCCATGGGTACTAAGTCTGCCGCGCAGTCGCTTTCCTTCAGAGCCGTAGGGTATGGAGCCATCACTGTGACTGCCCCTGCTGGTTTTGAAGTGTCTGCAGATAACGGAACCACCTTTGCTTCTTCCGTTGTAATCCCTGAAACCGAGGCAGCAGTAGCTGCTGGCAAAACCGTGCAAGTGCGTTTTGCGCCTTCGGCCAAGCAACTCAAGGTTGAGGGAACGCTTTCCTTTACCGGTACTGGTTTGGAAGCCAGAAACATCAGCCTAGTAGGTTCTTCTTACCTGAAATCGGAGACCTTTGACGTAGCCACTTACAACATGGAGTTCTTCGGGAACGGAACGCAGATCGAAGGGTACGGTCCGGCCAACGCCCACCTGCAGATTGAGAACGCCACCACCGTGTTGAACCGGTTGAACATGGATATCGTCGGGATTGAGGAAATCAGCGATGAAACGGCCTTGGCAAAAGTGATTGCTGACCTGCCAGGAAGTTATGCCAAGCAGATTTCCCCGGTGTATTCGTACTCCATCAAACCGAATTCCTCCACTACTCCTTTCCCGGCCCAGAAGATCGGCTTCATCTACAACACCGCAACGGTGACTCCGGTTGGGTTCAGAGTGATGTTTGAGGATATGTACAGAAAAGCCGTTGCCGGTACCACCACCCAGATTGATGATGATTTCTGGTCTTCAGGCCGTCTGCCGTACATGGGTACTTTTGATGTGACCGTAGGCGGCATCACCAAGCGCATCAGGGTAATTGACATCCACGCCAAATCAGGTGGTGCCAATGCCGATTTCAACCGCCGGGTGAATGACCTGAAGGTTTTGAAAGATACCTTAGACATGTACTACGCAAACCATAACGTGATCTTGCTGGGCGATTACAATGACAATGTGGTAGGTTCCATCAACGCCGGTGGGGTTTCTTCCTACAACTCCTTCGTGACCGATGTAGACGATTACATGGCCCTTACCAAAACCCTGGCCGAAAACGGGGGCTTCTCTTTCCCAAGCTCCAACAGCTTCCTGGACCACATCATCATCTCCAATGAGTTAACCGATGATTACCTGGAGAACTCCACCACCGTGGAAGACCCAAGAAGCTACGTAACCAACTATTCTAACACCACCTCAGACCACTTGCCGGTGTATGCGCGTTTTGCCTTCACGGCCAATGATCCGTTGGGCACCAAAGAAGATCTGAAGAGCAAGTTCAGAATCTCGCCAAACCCAACCACCGGAGCGGTGACTTTGCAACTGCCGGTGTTGGCGCCTAAAAACAACCTTTCTCTGACCCTGTACAACTTGCGCGGAGAAGTTGTCCTGCAAACCGCAGGCTTAGAGCAAACCCTGAACCAGCAGCTTTCTCAGGCTTTGAGCAAGGCGCCATCGGGCATGTACCTGGTGAAAGTTCAGGCGGGCACCCAAGTCTACCAAACCAGAATCATCAAGAAATAAGCTAACCTGCTTCCCCAAAAGCCTGCCGGAGAACTTCCGCCAGGCTTTTTTTATGCCGATATATTTCCTTACTTACTCCTTAGTAAACTTTCGTTTCAAGGCCCTTTTGGTAAAATCACCCTCAAAACAAATGACTACTCGCCTCCCTTTCCCTCTGTTGTTGCTCTTGCTGCTCTGGCAGTTCACCGGTTGCAAACCCTCTGGTACACCCGTTTCCTCGGTTCCCCAAGAAAAAGGAGCCACCGGCGAAAAGGGCATGGTGGTCAGTGCTCACCCAGAGGCCTCCCGGATTGGATTGGAGATTCTGCGTAAGGGCGGAAATGCTTATGACGCAGCCGTGGCCACCGGATTTGCTTTGGCCGTAGCCTTTCCGGTAGCCGGAAACATTGGCGGCGGCGGTTTCCTGGTCTACCGCAAGCAAGATGGCGAAGTAGGAGCCCTCGATTATCGCGAAAAAGCTCCTAAAGCTGCTTCCCGTGACATGTACTTAGACGCTCAAGGCAACGTGATAGCCGATGCCAGTACGCTGGGGCATTTGGCCGTAGGGGTACCCGGCGCGGTAGACGGAATGGTAGCCATTCATCAAAAGCTGGGCAGTCTTCGGTGGGCGCAGGTCATACAACCCGCCATTGATCTGGCTCGCAAAGGCGTGGTGCTGACTGAGCGCGAAGCCAGCATGCTGAACGGCGCGAAAGAGAGTTTCCTCAAAGCAAATAAGTTTATCCCGAATGTGGTAAGAGACACACCCTGGCAGAAGGGAGACGTGTTGCCCATGCCTGAATTAGCCCGAACCCTGGAGCGTATTCGGGACAAAGGACGGGTAGGCTTCTACGAAGGCGAAACCGCCGACCTGCTGGTAAAGGAAATGAAACGGGGAGGCGGCATTATCTCGCACCAAGACCTGAAAGAGTACCAGTCAGTGTGGCGCCCTGTGGTGACCGGGACGTACCGCGGCTACAAAGTCATTTCCATGCCTCCGCCCTCCAGCGGGGGAATCGCGCTGCTGCAGTTACTGCAGATGGTGGAACCATTTGATTTAGGCAAATGGGGGTGGCAACAGGCGAATACCGTGCATGTGATGACTGAGGCCCAGCGCCGCGTCTACGCCGACCGAGCCACCTATCTTGGAGACCCCGATTTCGTTCAGGTGCCTATGGCCTCCCTGCTGAACCCGGCCTACCTGAAGAACCGCATGGTTACCTTTGACATGGGAAAGGCAACACCGTCAACGCAGGTAGGGGCGGGCCAGTTGGTAGCCAAAGAAAGTGACCAGACTACCCATTATTCCATTGTTGACCAATGGGGGAACGCAGCCTCTATTACTACCACCCTTAACGGAGGGTACGGCTCTAAAGTAGTGGTAGAAGGAGCGGGATTCATCCTCAACAACGAGATGGATGATTTCAGCGCCAAGCCCGGCGTGCCCAATATGTTCGGGTTGATTGGGGGAGAAGCCAATGCCATTGCTCCTGGTAAACGCATGCTGAGCTCTATGACGCCTACCATCCTGGAGAAAGACGGAAAACTGTTCATGGTGGTGGGCACTCCCGGCGGATCTACTATTATCACTTCGGTATTTCAAGCTATTTTGAATGTGGTAGATCACGGGATGAGCATGCAACAGGCAGTAGCGGCGCCACGCTTCCACCACCAATGGCTCCCCGACAGAATTGAGCCTGAACCAGCGGCAATTTCATCTCAAGTAAGGGAAAGCCTGCAAAAGAAAGGCCATACCCTGCAGAACCGATCCAACTATGGTGCGGTAGACGGCATCCTGAAAGGCAAAGACGGGAAATGGGAAGGTGGAGCCGATCCTCGCGGAGATGATACTGCCCTTGGATACTAAACCTTAATCATACTCAAAGGATATATTCCTGAGCCTTTAATCTGTTGTTTTGGAAGGCCGCTAACTGCTTTTTGCCTCATTTCTCTGAATTGGCCTTAAAACGAAAACCCCTCTTCTGTCTAGCAAAAGAGGGGTTTTCGTTTTAAGGCCGTTTTATGTAAAATAATCCTATTTCAGGTTAGTTAGCTTAGGGGAGAGTGGCTTTGTTGTTGTCTACTTAGAACGATCTGTATTCTGGAAAGGAGTAGGAATTATTAAAAATTTTCTGAAAAAAATTTGCTTAGAAAATAGGTAAAGGGCTGATTAGGTGCACTTTTTAGCTTTATATTTGTAAAAATGAATATAGAGGGTTACAATTTTATGAACTTTAATTTGAGACAAAAAGTTGTTTCAGCATCTATTGCAAATACATCCATCTGAAATTTTATTGCCTACTGCTACTTTTAATACAATTAAATTAAATTTTCCCTTTGTTAATGAATCTGAAGCAAATCATTGCTTTCAGCTTGCTACTGCTGGCTGCAAGTGTTACTCAGGCCCAGGTTACTCCGCAACGGATGGTGATCCCGCGGCTTTACCAACAGAATTATTTTTACCTGAACCCGGCCTTTGCAGGCGCTGAGGGAAGAAGAGAGTTTGGCGTAAACGGACACCTGAATTCCTTCAACAGCAAAGCGTCTTCGGCTCCTTTGTCGGTGATTGCCCATTACCAAGGGTACATTAGTGCGGAAAACCCTAACGGAATCGGGGTGGTGGGTTCTTATGATCAGTTCGGCCCGTATTGGTTAGGCAAAATTGGCTTCTCCTATGCTAAGCGCTTCCGGTTGGGTGAGCAAAGCAGCCTCTCTTTTGGGGCGCAGCTAGCCGCAGAATACCTTAACGTAGACCTAGCGGAGAAAACCCGTACCGAGGAAAAGAAAATGGTGGGCCATGACAACGACCTCCGCCCGGATGTAGATGCGGGTGTTTGGTTGAAGATACGGAACTTCTATGCCGGTGGTATCTTCGCCAGCCTGCTGAAACCAACCTATAACCTGGTAGGTGATGCTGAGCACGAAGGCATTCAGGAACTGCTGGTGACCGCTGGTTATAAAGTGGCTTTCGCACCCGAGTTCAGTTTAACTCCTTCGTTCCTGATGAGCCAACCCCTGAAAGACGGAAAACAAGAATACCAGTTCGGGACGATGGCCAATATCAAATTTGTGACGGCCGGAGTAAACTACCGTGGGCAGTTTGACAAAACCGCTCCCTGGAACGTGAGTGCCGGCGTGAACATTAAAGACAACGTGCAACTTATCACTTCCTTTGACCTCACCAAAGAAACCAAAGACGTAGCCAAGCCAGATCCACAGGTGGAAGCTAACCTTAGAATCAGGTTCTAAGATACTTTAAAGAGCAAAAAGAAAGGGCTTGCCGCATGGTAAGCCCTTTCTTTTTGCTCTTACTTTGAGGAGGGTTTTCACCCTACAACTCTTTTAGAATACTGGGAGTAGAAGGAGGAAAACTGTTTCATCTGTATGGACCTTTCCTATATCCTGAACGAACTTGGCGAAGACCGGGCGGCGTATTTCAATGCCGTAGCGCCTCCCATTATCCAGACCAGCAACTTCGCGTGCAGAACCATTGACGAGATGCGGTACATGCTGCAGCATGAGTTTGAGGTTGACTTTTATACCCGCGGCAACAACCCTACGGTAGACATCCTGGAAAAGAAGATTGCCGCCCTGGAAGGGACCGAGCACGCCATAGCTTTTGGGAGCGGCATTGCAGCGGTTTCGGCGGCGGTGCTGTCACAGGTGAAGGCGGGTGATCATGTGGTCTGCATCAGGAAACCCTATACCTGGACCAATAAACTCATGCGCCATTTCCTGCCCCGGTTTGGGGTGGAGGTGACCATGGTAGACGGTTCAGATGTCCGAAACTTCGCCCAAGCCACCAAAGAGAACACAGTTTTATATTACCTGGAAAGTCCCAACTCCTTTACATTTGAATTGCAGGACATCGGCCAGATTGCGGCCCTTGCCAAGGAAAGAAACATCTGTACCGTGATTGACAACAGCTTTGCTTCACCCTTGTTCCAGAACCCGGCGGCTATGGGCGTTGATCTGGTGGTGCATTCGGCTACCAAATACATAGGTGGCCATAGCGATGTGATGGGTGGGGTAGTCTGCGGATCAAGGGAGCGCATCAACCAAATCTTCGAGACGGAGTTTATGACTTTGGGCGCGGTGTTGTCGCCGCACGATGCCTGGCTGCTGCTAAGAGGCCTCCGCACGTTGCCCGTGCGCATGGAACGCATTGCGAAGACCACGCGGCAGGTGGTGGCGTACCTGCAGCAAAGAGATGAAGTGGCGGAAATCCTCTGGCCTTTCCTGCCCGAACATCCGCAATATTACCTGGCCAAAAAGCAGATGCGCAACAATACCGGGCAATTCACCATCCGGTTGAACACGGAGCATATTAGAGAGGTTGACCGGTTCTGTGACAGCCTGCAGCACTTCCTGATGGCTGCTTCCTGGGGCGGGCATGAGTCGCTGATTTTTCCTGCGGCAGCCACTTACAAGGAAGGGAATTACCGATCTTCGCTGCCTTTTACCCTCATCAGGTTTTACATCGGGCTGGAAGACCCAGAGTACCTGATCAAAGACCTGGAGCAGGCCTTCGGTAAAATGAAGGGTTAAGCGGCAATTGTTTTCAAGCCAGTAATGGCTTCCTGTTTTAGGCCCGGTTTCAGAAAACCAAGCGGGAAATAGCTTGTCTCGAACTGAGGGATCTGTATCGCTGAAGAGGTTTCTTCTAGGGTTTGGACTAGCTCTGGGAGAGGAAAGGGTTTATTCGTTTCAGGGCTGTTTTTCAGGAAAAGGCAATAAAAAAGGCCGTCACTTGAGCAACGGCCTTTTTTAGAAGGTTAAGAAATATTATAATCCATCTTTCAGGATAGAAACGGCTTCCTGAATGTAGAGGTCTTTCTTGGCATTTCTGGTGAATGCCTGGAACCGTGCCGAGGCGGCGGTGTCACCGTTCAGTTTGCTTAGGTCGGCTTTCAGGCCGGCCACGTCAAGTTGCGGTATGTTCTTGCGCAGGCTATCCAGTTTTTTAGATTCTTCCTGAGTCCGGCGTTCTTCGGCTAAGTAGGTGCTCAGCTTCAGCGAACGGGTAGACAACTCGGTTCTGTCTTTCAGGCGCATGGCGCTCTGGTTGATCAAGGAGAACGTTGGGCTGGCAGCAATTCTGGTTTTTGCAGAAGCCTTCAGCTTGTCAATTGAGAAGTTAGGGCTGCTCCAGGTGTTGAATTTCGCTGACTGGATCTCATCGAACGGCAGGGCGTATTCCTGCTCTTTTTCCCCGTATTTCAGGTAAGTATAGGTATCGGGTAGCACAATGTCTGGCGTTACGCCGCGCAACTGCACGGTTTTACCGCTGATACGATAGTACTTCTGGGTAGTCAGTTTCAGGTGACCAAGAGGTTTCACGGCATCGAAGGAAGCTGGTAAAACTTGGTCCAGATCGAAAAACTGCTGTACGGTGCCTTTGCCGTAGGTAGAGCTACCCACGATCACGCCGCGCTTGTAGTCCTGGATGGCCGCCGCCATGATCTCAGATGCCGAGGCGCTGTTCTCATTTACCAGCACCACCAACGGACCGCCAAACTGAATCTGCGGGTCTCTGTCTTCCAGTACAGCCGCCGGGCCGTTCGCTGATTTCACCTGTACCACCGGACCAGACTTGATGAACAAGCCCACCATGTCTACCACGTCCTGCAAAGAGCCACCGCCGTTGTTTCTAAGGTCAAGGATGATGCCTTGGGCGTTTTCCTGCTTCAGTTTCTGGATCTCGGCTGCCACGTCTTTGCCGCTGTTACGGCCACCGGCGTTTTTGAAGTCAGCGTAGAAGGCAGGTAAGTGGATGTACCCAATTGGTTTCTGCCCTTTGATAAGCAGAGATTTGGCGTAGCCTTCTTCCCGCACCACCACGTCACGGATGATGGAAACCACTTTCATGGTTCCGTCTACCTTTTTCACCGTCAAGCGAACCTCAGTACCTTTTTTACCTCTAATGAGGGTAACGGCCTTGTCTATGCGCATGCCCTGGATGTCAACAGGTTGCTGGTCGCCTTGGGCAACTTTCAGGATCACGTCACCGGGTTTCAACTCACCTTGCAGGTAAGAAGGGCTTCCGGGGGTAATTTCCGAAACTTTGATCAAACCGTCTTTTTCCTGCAGCAGGGCACCAATTCCTTCCAAGCGGCCGGAGAACTCATAGTCAAAGTCCTCTTTCTCTTTGGGTGCATAGTACTCGGTGTGCGGGTCGTAGATGTTGGCAAACGAGTTCAGGTAAGAAGAACGGTAATCCTCGTTCTCCAACTGCTCCATCCGTTTGAACAGGTCATCATAGTTGTCCTTCAGTTTTTTACGGGCATCGGCCTCAATTTCAGGCATGGTTTTCTTGGGCTCCTTGGAACCCGCTGAGTCGGCTTTCTGCTGGCTGTCCAGGGCATCGGCCACCCTGATCAGGGCCTGGTACTTGAGGTACTTGCGCCATTCTTCTTTCAAAGCGGCCGGCGAGGTAGCGAACTTCAGTTTCTCTGGTTTTACCTCAATGGTTTCCTCTTTGTCAAAGGTGAACGGCTTGTCCAGAATCTCTTTGTAATAGGATTCAGCCTCTTTCAACCTTTTCTGGAAAATGCCCATGGAAAGGTCAAAGAACTTAAAGGAGCCGTTCTTGAACTCGTCGTCAAGTTGGGTCTGGTAGGTAGCCAGTTGGTCTACGTCTGACTGCAGCAAGAACTTCTTGTTGTAGTCAAGGCGCTCCAGATACAGGTTAAAGGCCTTTTTAGAAAAATTATCATCTAAGCGCTCAGGTTTGTAGTGGGCCGAACTCAAACCCTGCATGAGCACCTTGGTCAATACTTCGTTTTTCTGGTCACGTGCTGCGCCATCTGGCTCCAGAAGTCTATAGGAGGCAATGCCAAACACCACAGAGGCGGCAGTCCCGTACGCAACCAGCTTGGTTTTTAATGAAAACATATAGATTCCCTAGAAATGTCTGTTAATGTATATACAAAAGTAGTGCCTGTTTTGCGGTGCATTACCCTACGTTAAACGTAGTCAAGCACCAGAAAGGTGTGCACCTGAAAAGATTATTTGCTAAAGAAATGCAAGTAAGCAGAACAGGGCAGTACTTGTTCTTTTTGATCCTCTTTTTTTTAACAATCCTGTTCTGGGTTTTGTTTCTTCCTGATACTCAAAAGAAAAAAGAATAGCCAGTTTTCTATATACGAGATTTAGACTGGTGTGTATGTGGAATCTGGAAGGGGAGTGCATCATGGGGGAAATGACACCCTTCCTTCCACCAAACAAACAATCCCATGGAACCAAACACCACCTACGCCGCCACCCTTGATGACATGATCTTTGAAGGCCGCAACAAAGCCTATGGCGCCTATGTCTTACGCAAACTGTACCACCACCACTTAAATCAGGCTGCCCTTTATGCTATTGCCTTGTTTATAATCGGGTTCTCGCTGCCTACGCTAGCAAACAGGTTTTTGGAGGAAACCGGAATCCCTGCCATAAAACCGAAGAAAGAGGAGGGAAGGTGGGTAAACATCGATTTTCCGAAAGTTGATGAAATCAAGGCGGAAAAAGGTGTGGAGCCCGCTGCCCCGAAAGCCTCGGGCCCAACTGTGAAAAACGTGACTCCTAAAGTAGTAGAGGAAACCAAACCGGTAACCGACGAAATTCCCACGCAAGAGCAACTGAAAACAGCCAATTCGGGGCTGGTGGCTTCTGAAGGAAACGGGGAAGAAAACCTGAACAATCCTGAACCTGGCGGAGGATCTGGTACAGGTTCAGGTGCCGGAACCGGAGAAGCGCCGGTTTCTGCTACAACAGAGCCTTTCCTGAGCGTGGAAAACATGCCCCAATTTGAGGGTGGCCTTTCTAAACTGATGGAGTTTGTAGGCAAGAATATCAAATACCCGAGGGCGGCTCAGGCCAATGGCATTGAAGGTACCGTGATAGTGAGTTTTGTGGTAGCCGCCACGGGTGACCTCACCGAAATCCAGGTGCTGAAAGGCCTGGGCTATGGCACAGAGGAAGAGGCGATGAGGGTCTTGAAGAAAGTGCCGCGCTGGAAACCCGGCAGCCAAAACGGCCGAAACGTTCCTGTACGTATGACCTTGCCCATCCGGCTAGAATTGAAATAGCTTTAGAATTACAAGTAAATTGCCCCTTGCTTTGCGAGAAAAGGTAGTGCTGTTTTTGGAGTTATTTCCTTAAAATAACCCTTAAATAGAACGACAAATAGAATTAAGAACGGCGAAATAAGGAACAATAAAAAACGCCTCGGTTCACAAAGAACCGAGGCGTTTCTATATAAAAGTATTTCTACTGATTAACGGTAAATATGCTCACCGCGGTTAGTCCGCCAGTCATTTTCAAAATAAGCGGCATCTTCAGCGTTTCTTGGCGTTACGCCCATCACAATGTTACCTTCTTTGATACCAGACTCATACACCTTGGCGCGTTCCTCAGGAATACCGGAACCTACCAGTGCACCCAGCAAACCACCTGTCAGACCACCGGCACCTGCACCGGCCAGACCAGCTGCCAACGGACCAGCAATTACCAAGCCCAAACCTGGCAACGCAATAGAAGTACCAATAGCAGCAATTGCGCCTACAATAGCACCCAAAGTACCGCCAATGGCAGAACCAGCTCCGGCTCCTTCAAGGGCTTTGCTTCCTAATTCAGTATTATTGTTATCGCTGTCTGAGAAGTGACGCTTGCGGGCATCATCGCTCATGATCACGTTAATATCGTCTCTGCTGTAGCCGCGGCTATGTAAAGAATTATAGGCACGTTCAGCGCTATCTCTGTCTCTGAACATACCCGTCAACATACCAGAATTGTGAGTGTTACCAGTGCGATTTTCCATAGTCTTTTGCTTAATATTTAGTAGATGTAACATAGTGGTAATTACTAGGCCAGTCGCAAAACTGGCAACTGGCAATTAGATTATGCTTAACGCAAACCCTACGTATAAGTTACATCTGCCGGGCTCCCTGGAAACAGAAACGCCCGTACGGAGCACGGGCGTTTTAGGCATTATTTAGGAAAATGAGCCTTTAAATAGAGGCTTTATTAGGTTAGTTATACACCTTTACCATGTACACAAAATCCTGCAGTTTCTTAAGCTGCTGCGGACGTGGGTTGCCGGCCAGGTTGTTTACTTTAGGCAAAGAAATAGGCTTGGGTAGCCGGTGTTCGGGTAGTTGGTCCAGCAGGGTTAACAGGTAGGCAGATTTCACCGCGAAGGCTGCTCCATCCACTCCCAGCATCTTGCCGCTGATCACGCCAATCATGTTTCCGCGGTCATCAAGGAGAGGGCCGCCACTGTTGCCCGGGTTCAACGGGATGGAGATCTGGTAAGAGGCGGTATCGCCGTACACGCCGGAGCGGGAACTCAGGGTACCTTCCCCGAATACCACGTCTTCTCTCGGGAAACCCAGGGTGAACACGCGCTCGCCTAGTTCGCTTTCTTTCTGTTTGAAGGAGTAAGGCAGTTTCCCGAAGCCAGTGAAGGCCGTATCGGTTACCCTTAACAAAGCCAGGTCACGTACCTGGTCTGAGTAGATTTCCTCCACCTTGTACTTGGTGCCTTTTTTGTTCTCGATCATGAGCGAATCGGCGCCCTCAATCACGTGGTAGCTGGTAACGAAATATCCGTCTGAGGTAAGTACGAAACCAGTGCCTGAGAACTGCCCTGGGTTCAAAGGGGTAGTTTTAGGAGTTACTGGATTCGTGTTCAGGAGGGCGTTTTGCTTGCGTTTAAGGGCATCTACCTCGCGGCGAAGCTCTACGTAACGGGCGGTCTGCTGCTTGGTAGCCGAACGCCACATCTCCATGCCCAATAGACTGCTGAATACCGTGACAATGGCCACCGTTGCGGCCACACCCATGGTAGCGGCATAGCGGCGCATAAAAATCTGCATGGGGGTACGCCGACGCAGTACCGGTACCGCTGCCGGAGCAGCCTTTTCGGTTTCCTGTTGCCAAGCCTGGTGGTGCTGGTTCAGGCGGTCGCGGAGGGCCTGTTGACGGCCATGGTTCTGTAAGGCGCCTATGAACACTTTCACCTCCTGCACCCGCTGGGCAAACACCGGGTCAGACGCCATGCGCTCCTGCAGCGCGCGCCGCTCAGTAGAAGTCACCTGGTGCTGGTGGTAGCGTTCAATTAATTCTAATAATTCCCTTTCACTCATATATAGCTGCGCATCCTTTTGGCGGATGTCTGTTTTTGCGAATTCCCCTCTTCTACAAAGGAACCTGATAGTCTAAGAAGAACAGCTTCTTGAGGCGCATCAGGCACTTGTACTTCTGGTTCTTGGCCGAGTCTACGTTGGTGTAGCCAAACTTCTCGGTGATCTCGGGCATGCCCATGCTTCTGAGGTAAAAATCCTCCAGCAGGGTTTTGCAGGGCTCGCCCAGTTGGGCCAGGGCGTTACCCATGGCTTCGAACTTGAGTTCGTTCTGCTCGGCTTGTTCGGCATCGCCGTCAGCCTGGGGCGCCAACTCAGCCTCGGTGTCTTCAATCATGCCATGGCTGAACCGGCTGCTTCTGGACAGCCTTTTAAGCCACAACCGACGGCAGATGGAGTACAGGTAGGTTTTGATCTGGCAATTTAGTTCCAGTTGGCTTGCTTTTATCTTCTCGTAGAAGACAATCACCGCTTCCTGAAAAATGTCCTTGGCATCATCCTCGGTCCCGTTGTTGCTCTGTACAAAGAACAACACCATAGGAAAGTGGAGTTTGTATAACCTACCCAGTGCCGTATCATCGTCTTGAAGAATCCCTTCTATTATGGCCGCATCGGTCACTAGCGCCTTTTGAATCATGCTTGTCAATTAATACAGTTTCAGTCATTTAGTAACCCACAGAAAAAAAATAAAATTTTTTTGAAAAAGGTGGGTTACCTCCGGGGGGGTAGTGGTATAAAGGTTGAATTTAACGCTAAAACCCTTTAAAAAAAATCACCATGAAAAAGGTATTTTCTCTTGCCCTAGTTGCTGGTATGTTCGTTTTCGCTTCTTGCGAGTCTAAGTCTGCTGAAGGAACTGAAGGTGCTGCTGGCACTGAAGCAACTTCTACTGATGCTACTGCTACTGAAGGTGACACTGCTACTACAGCTACCACTGACACTACTACCACCACTACTGGTGCTGACACTACTACCACTACTGGTACAACTACAGCTCAGTAATTAGTGGTGTGCGTAAGCACACCTCCTGATTAGGACAAGATAAGAGCGTCTCTTACGGTTTGCGTGAGAGACGCTCTTTCTTTTTAGAACGAATTGGAAAAGGCGTTTTGGGCTTGTTTCTTCTGAAACAGCTCCAAAACGCCTTTTTAGATTTTTAGCTGCGTTTGCGGCGCTCCAGTTCTTTCTTCACCAGGGAGAACTCGCGGCTGCTTTGGCCGGCAATGGCGGTGTTCTCGTCGGCGCGGCGCAGCAGGTAGGGCATTACGGCTTCTACCGGACCGTAAGGCACGTATTTGGCCACGTTGTACCCGGCATGGGCCAGGTTGTAGGAAAGGTTATCGCTCATACCCAGTAATTGCGCGAAGTAGATGCGCTCATCAGAAGGCTGGATGTTGAACTCGTCCATGAGTTCCATTAGGAAATAGCAGCTTTGCTCGTTGTGCGTGCCCGCACAGATAGCAATGCGGTCTACGTGCTCCAGGCAGTACCGCAATGACTCGTCATATAGGGCATCCGTGGCTTCTTTGGTAGGGTTGATAGGGTTGTTGATGCCCCGTTGCTGGGCAATGCGGCCTTCTTTCTCCATGTAAGCACCGCGCACCAGCTTGCCGCCCAGGTAAAAGCCCAGTTTCCGCGCCCGCTCAAAATCACGCTTGATCACATCCAGCCGGTCATGGCGATATAACTGATAGGTGTTGTAGACGATGGGGCGCTCCTGGTTATAGAGTTCCATCATCTCCAGGCACAGATTGTCAATGGTTTCCTGCATCCAGCTTTCCTCGGCATCAATGAAGACGCGCACGCCGCGCTCAAACGCCCGCTGGCAGATGGCTTTCACCCGGGCCCGTACCCGCCCGAAGGCTGCTTTCTCGTGCTGAGTTAATTCCTGGGTAGACTGAGCTTTGGTGAGTAGGGCAGAATCGGCGAGGCCGGTGACCTTGAACACGCTGAACGGAATGTGGTTGGAGGTGGCCGCCATTTCAATGGTTGCAATAATTTCCTGCACCGTGTGGTCAAAGCTGGCCTCGTTGCTTTCGCCTTCCACCGAGTAATCCAAAATTGTACCGATGTCCGATCTGCCCAGTTTCTCAATGGTGGGTTTGCATTCCTGGATGGTCTCGCCGCCGCAGAACTGCTCAAAAATGCTTTTCTTGATGAGGAACTTCACCGGCAGGTTCCAGCTAAGTGCCTTTTTCATAAGCCCGCCGCCCATCTTCACCATGGAGTTGTTGTTCATGGCCGCAAACAGGAGGTAGGTTTTGTAGAGCTCAGCGTCAGATTTATCAGCGAACGCAATGGCGGTATCTTCAAAAGAAACTTTTAGTGCAGGAGTCATAGATTAAGTGCTACATTTAAGCTGTACAAAGATAACGTAAAAACGGTTGTTAGTTGTTTTTTGGGTGATTTGCGAAAACCACCCCCAAAACGCTACCTGCTACGAGATCAATTGGCCATGGAACGGAAAAAAGAAAGGAATTATTTTCACCAGCTGAGTAAGCTGCACCGCCGGCCTTTGGTAATTGCCGGACCCTGCAGCGCCGAAACCCGGGAACAGGTCGTGGATACGGCCCGTCAACTTCGCGCACAACACGTGGATATTTTCAGGGCGGGCGTCTGGAAGCCCCGTTCCAAGCCCGGCACCTTTGAAGGAGTGGGCACCGAGGGCATGAAATGGCTGCACGAGGTGCGGCAGGAATTCGGGATGCCGGTGGCTACCGAGGTGGCCCGACCACACCACATTGAAATCGCCCTCAAGCACAACATTGACGTGCTTTGGATTGGCGCCCGCACCACTGTCAACCCCTTTGACGTGCAGGAACTGGCCGAGGCCCTCCGCGGAACCCATGTGCCCATTATGGTCAAAAACCCCGTGAACCCAGATCTTTCCCTTTGGGCCGGAGCCATTGAGCGGCTATGGGCGGTAGGCGTGCAGGATGTGGCGGCCATTCACCGGGGATTCTCGTCTTATGAAGTCAGCAAATACCGCAACGTGCCGCTCTGGCAAATCCCCATCCAGCTGAAGGGAATGTACCCTTGGCTGCCTGTGGTGGTGGATCCCAGCCACATCGGCGGCAAGCAGGAGTTGGTTCTACCCATTTCCCAGACTGGCCTGGATCTGAACTTCGATGGGGTGATGATAGAGACGCATCTTGACCCGGCCCAGGCCCTTTCCGATGCCGATCAGCAGATCACGCCCTCGGCTCTGGCCGAGGTGCTGGCCAAACTGCAGGTGCGCAGCCTCCCCGATGCCGCTTTCATCAGCCGAACCGAGGAACTCCGCCAGAAGATAGACCGCGCCGACCGCGAGATCATTGAGTCTTTGGCCCGCCGCATGCGCCTGGTAGAGCAGATTGGGGAAGACAAAAAGCAGAACAACATTGCCGTGCTGCAGCCCGAGCGTTGGAAAAGCATCTTTGAGAGCCGCAAGGAGTGGGCCCGGCAGATGCAGGTCAACCCAGAATTTGCAGCTGAGCTTTATGAGCTGATTCATCTGGAATCCATTAGAGTGCAGACCGAGATCGTAGAGAAAGCCGAAGAGAAAAAAGAGAATTGGTAATCGGTTTTCCCAATGGAATGCTAGCAGAAACTTCCAGACAATTCTCCCGGCCCTAAAGTCCAATATGAATTCAATGGCAGTACCTTGCAGACCAAGGGCATTTTCCGGGAGTTTTATTTTGATCCTCCGCAGACATTCCCTTTTTTAGGGGATTATCCCGTTTAGCGGCTCTTTTGAGGAAGACAGCCGCTAAACGCTTAAAACAGAAACACAGTGACCGAAGAGATTTTCATAGGCAAGGAAGCGGTTAGCCAGCTCCAGGAACTGTTGCAGAACCGGGCCTTCAAAAAGACGGTGGTACTGGTAGACGAGAACACGCACCGGCACTGCTATCCGCTTCTAAAGCCTTCTTTACCTGATGGCCACCATGTGGTGCAGATTAAAAGCGGCGAGGAAAATAAGAACCTGGCCACCTGCGAGCACGTGTGGCGCGAACTCACCGAGCAGAACCTGGACCGCTGGAGCCTGCTCGTGAATCTGGGCGGGGGCGTGCTCACCGACCTGGGCGGCTTCTGCGCGAGCCTCTACAAACGAGGCATCCGGTTCGTGAACGTGCCTACTACGCTCCTGGCTCAGGTAGACGCCAGCGTGGGTGGCAAAACCGGCATTGATTTTATGGGTTTCAAGAACCACATAGGCGTTTTTCAGGAGCCGTTGGCGGTTTTAGTAAACCCTGAGTTTCTGCAAACCCTGGACGTACGGCAAATGAAATCGGGTTACGCCGAGATCATCAAGCACTGGCTCATCATGGATGCCGATAAGTTCTTTGAGCAGCGCTACATCGGTATGTTTACCGAAGACTGGAACGATCTCATCCAGCATTCCATCGATATCAAATCACGGGTAGTCACCGCTGATCCGCTGGAGAACGGCCTACGCAAGATTCTCAACTTCGGGCATACCATCGGCCACGCCGTGGAGAGTTTTTACCTGGAGAAACCAGGCCAGACCCTGTTGCACGGCGAAGCTATTGTCGTGGGCATGTTGTGCGAGGCCTGGCTCTCGGTACAGAAAGGGCTTTTGGCGCAGGAGGAACTGGAGCAGATAGAGACGTTTCTGCTCTCCATTTACGAGAAGGTGAACCTGCCCCAGTCAGATGTGTCTGCCATTAGCGAACTGTGCCTGCACGATAAAAAGAATGACGGCGCCACCATCAACTGCACCCTTTTGCAGAAGATCGGCGAGGCTGTTTATGATAAACCTATCACCCTGCAAGAGGTACAGAGTGCCTTGCGCTACTACCAATTACTATGATTTCAGCTGCTGCCGTGCGCGTATCGCACCCCACGGGCGTGTTGCGCGGACGCGTGACCTTGCCGGCCTCCAAAAGCGAGGCCAACCGTGCCCTCATCATCCGGGCCTTGTCGGGGAAAGACTTTCCTATCCATAACTTGTCAGATGCCAACGATACCCAACTCCTGAACCGCCTGCTGTCCACGCCTGCGGGTGCAGAGGTTAGCGCCGAGGATGCCGGAACCGTGATGCGTTTTTTAACCGCCTATTACGCGGCCACCGGCCAGAAACTAACGTTGACCGGAACACCGCGCATGTGCCAGCGACCTATTGGGGTGTTGGTTGACGCGCTTCGGCAACTGGGAGCGCAGATTAAGTACCTGGGCGAGGAAGGCTACCCGCCGCTGCAGATGAACGGGTTTGAGTTTTCCGGCACTAATCGGTTATCCATTCGGTCTGATATCAGCAGCCAATATATTTCGGCGCTGCTCATGATCGCACCGCTTTTGCCGGAAGGGTTGGAACTTACCCTAGAAGGGAAAATCAGTTCAGAGCCTTACATCAGGATGACCTTGGCACAGATGGCCCACTTCGGCGTGCAGGCCACCTTTGAAGGCCAGAAAATCTCCGTAGCCAAGCAAAAATACCAAGCCAAAGAATACACGGTGGAGTCTGACTGGAGCGCGGCCAGTTACTGGTACAGCATCGCGGCGCTGTCCAAAGAGGCCGATTTGTTCTTGCCTGCACTCCGCGAAGATTCTCTTCAGGGCGATAGCGTGCTGCCCTCCTTGATGGCCCCGTTTGGCGTACACACCACGTTTACTCCAGAAGGCGTCCAATTGACCAAGCAGCCCCTGCAAGAGCCCTTTAAACGAATTGATTTCTTCGCCTGTCCAGATCTGGCTCAAACCGTAGCAGCCTTGGCCGCCGGGCTGAAGGTAGAGGTGGAAATGACCGGCCTGGAAAGTCTCCGGATAAAGGAAACCGACCGAATTGCCGCACTGCAAGCTGAATTGGTTAAACTAGGCGCAGAACTGCGCGAAACAGAACCCGATGTTTTCAAGGTGTTTTTAGGAAACCAGCCCCAAAGCGAAGCCAGCATCCATACCTATGAAGACCACCGCATGGCCATGGCGTTTGCGCCTTTGGCTTTAACTTATCCTATAGCTATTGAGGAACCTCGCGTTGTCCGAAAATCGTATCCTCGGTACTGGGAGGAGCTTCAGAAAGCAGGTTTTATCGTGGAAGAACCTTCTTAGGCGATGATTTCTATTAAACAAAAAGCCCTTTGCCTTGGCAAAGGGCTTTTTGTTTAAAGGTGGTTTTTTCCAAATCATCCTTAAAGCGGCACTTGTTAAGAATTAACTCCTTGATATGTGTTTGTTTATACTTCAAGATTCGGCTAAAAGGAGTTTGTGAATTGTATTTTATATTTCTGAGTCAGAAGAAAGCATAGAAATTAACAACGATTATTAAAGGTTGTTTGGGAATATAAGATATTGTATTTCTAAGTAAATGATTGTAATATGAGATAATGGTGAAATATTATTGTGAACATTTACAACATGGTGCTTGTGCGGTTCGTTTAATAAACTCAGAACCTTAGGAAACACTAAAGAATACGACTATGAAAAAATTCAATGTTTTGATGCTGACTTCATCTATGCTGATGAGCGGTATGACATTGGTTTCTTGCAATAAAGTGGATAAGGAAGCTACTGCCGCAGACCATGTCAAAGTAGAGAAGTTCCTGAAGCAAGCCGCCACCAACGATAACTTTCAGTTAATGGCTGGGATGATGGCCGAAGACCAAAGTAAGAAAGGGGAAGTAAGCGCTTTAGGACAGAAAATATACCACGTGCACTCCAGAACAACTCCGGTTCTGGCAGAAATAGCCAAGAAGAAAGCCATTGAACTGCCTGCCCAGATGGGAAGCGAGAAAAAAGCTTTGGTAGATAGCCTTGAAAATAAAAAAGGAGAGGAGTTTGACCAAACTTTCGCAGATTTGGAAGTAACTGCCCACCAAGAGGCGATTGCTTTTTACGAGCAAGCCGATAAAGAAGTAGCCGACCCAGATGTGCAGCAATTCATTGACCAGATTTTACCGGTTCTGAAGGAGCACTTAGCCGCCGCGCAAGAACTGAAAGATGCGGTTGCGCAAGTAGATAAAAACGCTAAACCTTAATTTGGAATAAAGAATGAAAAGCCCTTTGCATCAACTGCGAAGGGCTTTTTTTATGCAAAAGCAAACTCCTTTGGAGTCTTTTCCTGAGATAGCTCAAGAGGTAACTTCCCGAATCAATTGGGTCAGGTAAGTAACAGAGTGCAGCAGCCTACTTCCGTACCAACTGAACAGTTCCCCGTCCACCACCTTGATGCGGGCATTTGGGCAAATTTCCTGGAACTCGGCAATGTGTTTTTCCTTGAAAGGGTAGGGCTCAGAAGAAAGCAGAATAAGCTCAGGGCTGGCTTCCTGCAGCTGTGCAGCTGTAACCTGAGGGTACCTGGCCAAGTGCCCCAGAACGTTCTTAAACCCGCAACGGGTTAGCATGTGGTCAATAAAGTTGTCGTTGCCAACAGCCATGTACGGGTTCCGCCAGATAAAATAAGCAGTAGGAACGGGCGGTTCTGCGGGCCGAAGCTCTAGGAACTGCTGTTCCAACGTGCTCACTAAAGCCCGCGCCTTTTCCTCTGTGCCGGTTAATTGACTAATGGATTGCATCATCTGAAATACATCTTCCAAAGTGTAGATGTCGCTCATCCAAACGGGGTATTTCTGCTGCAGCCGCTCAATGCCCTCCTGGTAGTTCTCCTCTTTGTTTCCAATAATCAGATCGGGTTGCAGCGCGTCAATGGCCTCAAAATGGAAGTTCTTGGTGCCGCCAATCTTAGGTATCCTTTTTACCGCTTCCTTCGGGTGAATACAGAATTTAGTGATGCCCACAATCCTATCTCCCAAACCCAGATGAAACAGCAACTCCGTTTGAGAGGGCACCAGTGACACAATCCGCTGAGGCAGTTGGGGCAAATATAAACGGCGGTTCATCTGATCCAGGAAGTGCACTTTTCTAGAATTAGGAATTAGGTTGGCCTTAAAAGTAATAGATTATAGTTTAAGGGATTGTTTTGGGAAAGGAGTCTTTTAAGCTTGTTTTCAGAAAACAGGCTTAAAAGAAGAGGGTGCTCGTTTTTAATTCCTAATTCTTAATTATTTTCCATTCATGATCAAGGAGCGCGTAGACGTATGAATCGCACCAGTGGCCTTTGATGAAAATGTTCTCCCTGAAATGGGCTTCGCGGCGCATGCCCAGCTTTTCCATGATGCGGAAAGAGCCGTTGTTGCGCGGGTCGCAGTCGGCCCAGATGCGGTGGAGGTGCAGGTCTTCAAATCCGAACCGTAGGAGGGCGGCAGCGGCTTCGGTGGTATAGCCTTTGTTCCAGTAGGTCTGGTTGAGGATATACCACAGCACGGCTTCCTCGGCATCGTAGTCCACTTTCATGCCCACGCGGCCAATCAGCATGTTCGTCGTCTTCAGCACGATGGCAAGGTCAAACAAGGTGCGCGGTTCTTCTTTGGCTTCCTCCAGACAGTGCAGAATGTACTCCCGACTTTCTTTTCCGGTGCGCACTGCGCTGGTCTGGTACCGCATTACCTCCTCATTGGATTCATACAGGTTGGTGAAATGCCAGTCGTCTTCTTTGAATTCCCGCAGGTGCAAACGGGAGGTGTGTAATTCCATGGAGATGGTTCATCTGTGCTGAAGGTGAAGATAGGCAAAATTGAGATTCCTTAATCTATCATCTTGCGTAGAATACGGATGCGGAATGATGGGTCAGCTACTTGTCAGAGGTTTTCTTTAGGCCTGTTTTCCCAGACACGGCTTTAAAACAGGAAAACCTGCCGGGCTTCTGTCGCCCGGCAGGTTTTCTATGTATTGTTGTTTTACCCCTGGTTTCTGAGAAACGGGAGAGAAACGCCTATTTCAGATAGCGGAAATCATGACCGCTTTCCAATTGGATCAGGAACTGGTAATACAGGTTGATGATGCTGTCTACGTCGTCTTTGTGCACGGTTTCCACGGTGGTGTGCATGTATTTCAACGGTAGGGAGATAAGTGCCGAGGCTACGCCTTCAGAAGAATATGCAAAGGCATCGGTATCAGTGCCGGTGGCGCGGGTTGCTGCGGCGCGCTGGAACGGAATCTCGTTTTTCTGGGCTACCTCAATAAGCATGTTCAGGACGTTGTTCTGTACCGCCGGACCGTAGGTCAATACCGGGCCTTTGCCGCAGTGCAGGTCTCCGTTGGTTTTCTTTTCGTACATAGGCGACTGCGTGTCATGCGTCACATCGGTGATGATGGCCAGATCCGGTTTGATGCGGTGGGCAATCATCTCGGCCCCGCGCAGGCCAATCTCCTCCTGTACTGCGTTTACAATGTATAATCCGAAAGGAAGTGTATTTCCGTTTTCCTTGAGCATGCGGGCCACCTCGGCAATCATGAATCCCCCAATTCTGTTGTCCAGGGCGCGGCCTACGTAGAACTTGTCGTTCATCACCCAGAACTCATCGTCAAAGGTAATCACACAACCTACGTGAATGCCCATGTCTTCTACCTCCTGCTTGTTAGCGGCACCACAGTCCAGGAAAATGGTTTCTACGGTAGGGGCTTTGTCCTGATCTGGTTTGCGTACATGAATGGCCGGGTACCCGAACACCGCTTTTACCATTCCCTTTTTGGTATGGATGTTTACCCGCTTGGAAGGGGCAATCACAGCGTCAGATCCGCCGTTGCGGCGCACGTAGATGAACCCTTCTGGGGTGATGTAGTTTACAAACCAGGCAATCTCATCGGCGTGCGCCTCAATAACCACCTTGTACTCAGCCTCTGGGTTGATGACGCCCACCACGGAGCCGTAGGTGTCCACGAAGTACTCGTCTACATACGGTTTGATGTAGTCTAACCACAGTTTTTGTCCCGATGACTCAAAGCCGGTTGGCGCGGCGTTGTTGAGGTAGGTTTGCAGGAATTCAAAGCTTTCTTCTCTCATAGCTTTCCATTTAGGTGGAGCAAAGCACTCTCCGGTAGTTGTTTGTCAGTTGAAATAGTTTTGGCTGGGTGCTTTGTCATCGCCAGCCAAGGCGCATAGAATATTGAATGTCTTTTCTGGGAGGTGAGAAGCGGTTCTGGTGAGCGGTAATATGCCCTACAAAACCTTGTCTTACTTCTAAAGTCTCAACTCTTATAACGGAATGTTGCCGTGCTTTTTCTTAGGCAACTGATCTACTTTATTTTCCAGCATCTTAAAGGCTTTAATCAACTTGGCCCGGGTCTCAGATGGATAAATCACTTCATCCACGAAGCCACGGTGGGCGGCGCGGTACGGCGTCGCGAATTTCGCCTGGTACTCGGCCACTTTCTCGGCGAGTTTCGCTTCAGGGTCCTCGGCGGCGGCAATCTCGCGTTTGAAGATGATCTCCGCGGCTCCTTTGGCTCCCATTACGGCAATCTCGGCGGTAGGCCAGGCGTAGTTCAGGTCAGCCCCAATGTGCTTGGAGTTCATCACGTCATAGGCCCCGCCATACGCTTTACGGGTGATCACGGTTACGCGGGGCACGGTGGCCTCGCAGAAGGCGTACAGCAATTTGGCTCCGTTGGTGATGATGCCGCGCCACTCCTGGTCAGTGCCGGGAAGGAAACCGGGCACGTCTTCCAGAACCAGCAACGGAATGTTAAAGGAATCGCAGAAGCGTACAAAACGGGCGGCTTTGGTGCTGGCGTTGATGTCCAGAACCCCGGCTAAAACTGCAGGTTGGTTACCCACAATACCTATGCTACGACCTGCCAATCTGGCAAACCCTACCACAATGTTCTCCCCGAAGTTCTTATGCACCTCCAGGAACGTATCTGAATCGATGATGCCTTCAATCACCTCACGGATATCGTAAGGCTGATTAGGGTTTTCCGGAACGATGTTGTTCAGAACCTCACGGGATTCATCGGCTTTGGCTTCATACGGCAGGGCAGGAGGAAGTTCCTCGCAGTTCTGCGGCATGTAGCTGAGCAGTTGCTTTATGTTTTGGATGCACACCACCTCATTGGCGCAGGAAAAATGGGTCACGCCGCTTTTGGTGCTGTGGGTGCTGGCGCCGCCTAGTTCCTCTGAGGTCACGGTCTCATGCGTTACCGTTTTCACCACGTTAGGGCCGGTCACAAACATGTAAGACGTGTCCTCCACCATCAGGATGAAGTCGGTAATTGCCGGCGAATAAACCGCTCCTCCAGCACATGGTCCCATAATACCAGAGAGTTGCGGGACTACGCCAGAAGCCAAGGTATTTTTGTAGAAAATATCGGCGTAACCGCCCAGGGAAACCACGCCTTCCTGGATACGGGCCCCGCCGGAGTCATTTAAGCCAATTACGGGAGCACCGTTTTTCATGGCCAGATCCATGATCTTGACAATCTTCTCGGCGTGCGTCTCAGAAAGGGAACCGCCGAAAACGGTGAAATCCTGGGAGAAAACGTACACCAGGCGACCATTTACGGTACCGTAGCCGGTGACTACGCCATCGCCTAAATAGTATTCTTTGTCCAGCCCGAAGTCTTTGGACCGGTGCATCACAAACTTGCCTATCTCTTCAAAAGAACCTTCGTCCAGGAGTAAATCAATGCGTTCACGGGCGGTCAGTTTGCCTTTTTTGTGCTGTGCATCAATACGCGCCTGCCCGCCTCCTAAGAGCGCCTCAGCATTTTTGCGATCTAATATTTCAAATTTGCTATTCAGGTTGTTCTGGTCTGCCATTGAAGCACTTTGATGTTGGTACAAGAAATCAAATTTAGGAAAGAATAGGGCAGTGTGAAATTTTTGTGATGTTTTTCTTATGGCAACTGACTTGGTACTTTAGAAAGACTGAATCATTGGTGTACTTCTAGATAAAAATAAATACTGAAGTTGAAGGCGCCTTTCCGATTTCGGCCTCAATTCTGAAAAGAAAGCCGAAAACGAAACTGTAGCGTCGTGACCTTGGCAAGAGGTGGTTCTATGCAACAATCCCGTTACAATTCAGAAAGAATCTGGCATTGCAACTGGTACCTTCTTTTTTTTCCAGGATTTTTAGTTTGTTCTTAGATGAGATTTTCCCGTTTCATTAAGACACGTCATGACAGGGACATGACGCTACAGTTTCTGATCTGCGTTTTTAAGTGCGTTTTTGGGAATGAGCCCTAAAACAAAAAAAAGGCTGACAGTTTGTCTGTCAGCCTTTTCAAATGGAATGAATTCAATTAGTCTTTCTTCTTACCATCAGTTGGCGTAGTCTCCTCTTCTTCTGAAGACGAAGCCTCTGGAAGATCGTCAGAAGTGTCTGGAATGGCATCCTCGTTCTTGCGGTTAGAGAACGTCAATTCCTCTTTGCCTTCTTCGTAGTCAATCACGATGGTGTCTCCTTGGGCCAACTCGGCTTTCAGGATCTCCTCCGCAATCGGGTCTTCCATGTACTTGGTGATGGCACGGTTCAACGGACGGGCACCATACTTAGAGTCGTATCCTTTCTCGGCCACAAAGTCTTTGGCCTTGTCAGTGATCTCAATGGTGTAGCCCAGCGTTTTCACGCGGTTCAACAGCTTAGCAAGCGAGATATCAATGATTTTATGAATATCTTCTTTCACCAGCGAGTTGAACACAATCACATCATCCAGACGGTTCAGGAACTCGGGAGAGAACGTTTTCTTCAAGGCAGAAGCAATGGTGCCTTTCATGATGTCGTCCATGTTCTCCTGACGGGTTTTGGTCGCGAAACCAACCCCAGCCCCGAAGTCCTGCAAGTCACGCGCCCCGATGTTGGAGGTCATGATGATGATGGTGTTTCTGAAGTCAACTTTACGGCCTAAACCATCGGTCAACACACCGTCATCCAAAACTTGCAGCAACAGGTTGTACACGTCTGGGTGCGCTTTCTCAATCTCATCCAGCAATACCACTGAATATGGCTTGCGGCGGATTTTCTCCGTTAGCTGACCACCTTCTTCGTAACCCACGTAGCCTGGAGGCGCTCCCACCAAGCGAGATACGCTGAATTTCTCCATGTACTCACTCATGTCAATACGTACCAGAGCGTCTTCTTTGTCAAATAGGTAGGTAGCCAGAACTTTGGCCAGCTCGGTTTTACCAACCCCTGTCGGGCCAAGGAATACGAATGAACCGATTGGGCGCTTAGGATCTTTCAGGCCAACGCGGGTCCGCTGGATGGCTTTCACCAACTGCGTGATCGCTTTTTCCTGACCGATTACTTTGCCTTTCAGCTCTTCGCCCATGTTGAGCAGCTTCAAGCTCTCTTTCTGGGCGATACGTTTAACCGGAATACCTGTCATCATGGCGATTACCTCGGCCACGTTTTCTTCTTTCACGGCGTAACGTTTCTTTCTCGTCTCCTCTTCCCAGCTTTTCTTAGCGGCGTCAAGTTGATCTAAAAGTTTCTTCTCTTTGTCACGCAGTTGAGCAGCCTCTTCGTATTTCTGGCTTTTCACCACGCGGTTTTTCTCGTCCTTGATGTTCTCAATCTGTTGCTCTAGGTTAAGAATATCCTCTGGCACCACAATGTTGTTGATGTGCACGCGGGCACCAGCTTCATCCAGAATGTCAATGGCTTTGTCTGGTAAGAAACGGTCGCTCATGTAGCGGTCGCTCAACTTCACACAGGCCTCAATGGCTTTGTCTGAATAAGTCACGTGGTGGTGATCCTGGTATTTGTCTTTGATGTTGTGCAGGATCTCAATGGTTTCCTCTGGCGTGGTAGGATCTACCATCACAATCTGGAAACGACGAGCCAAGGCACCATCTTTCTCAATATACTGACGGTATTCGTCTAGCGTAGTAGCGCCGATGCATTGGATTTCGCCGCGGGCCAGCGCAGGTTTGAACATGTTGGAGGCATCCAGAGATCCGGAGGCTCCACCAGCACCTACAATGGTGTGCAACTCATCAATGAAAAGGATCACGTCCGGAGATTTCTCCAGCTCGTTCATCACGGCTTTCATGCGCTCTTCAAACTGACCGCGGTATTTAGTACCGGCCACCAAAGAGGCCAGATCTAAGGTTACCACCCGTTTTCCGAAAAGCACCCGGGAAACCTTCTTCTGGATGATGCGCAGGGCAAGGCCTTCGGCAATCGCCGTTTTACCCACACCTGGCTCCCCAATCAAGATCGGGTTATTTTTCTTACGGCGGCTCAGTACCTGGGCCACCCGCTCGATTTCTTTTTCACGACCCACAATAGGGTCAAGTTTGCCTTCTTCGGCCAATTTAGTCAGATCACGACCGAAGTTGTCCAACACCGGAGTGCGGGATTTCTCGGCACCCTTCTTGGCGGCTGAGCCAGCGCCTCCTTTAGAGGAAGAGCCAAAGAGTTTGTCGTTATCGTCGTTGTCATCGGTATCTGAAGAGGCAAGAGGGTTGTTAGCATGATAGTCTAACGAATCCCGAATAGCTTCGTAGTTCACGTTGAATTTGGCTAAGGTTTGCGATGAAATATTATCCTCATCCCGCAAAATGGACAACAGTAGGTGTTCTGTACCTATGATGTCAGACTTGAAGATTTTAGCCTCCAAATACGTTATTTTCAGGACCTTCTCCGTCTGTTTGGTAAGCGGGATACTTCCGGTAATATTGGTATTAGGGCTGGCGGTATTTTTGGTGGCCTGCTCAAGCGCGTACTTGAGCTCCTCCATAGGTACTCCCAGCTTTTTAAGCAAAGCGATTGCGGTGCCTTCTCCTTCGCGGATCATACCCAGAAGCAGGTGCTCGGTGCCGATGTAATCATGCCCCAAACGGATGGCTTCCTCGCGACTGAGAGAGATCACCTCTTTCACTCTATTTGAGAATTTGGCTTCCATGTAAGTTCTTGTCTAGTAAATTGTTGTTGTGCGTGTACTGCAACTGTGCTGCCAAGGCGACACTTGTAAAATTAACAAAATGCTTGGGGCAAATGTTCAACAGAAAGCCGCAGGATTCTGCAAATAAGTAGATGCCTCTGGGCCAAGGTTAAACAACAGATCCAGTATACTCAGGTTTATTGCAAATTGTTTGCCAAACACCTGCCGGTAGGGCGTTAAGCGCAAAATGTCAGGCTCCTTCTTGGGATGAAGTTCCCCGCGCCAATCCAACACCGGTGCCTCATATGTATTCCCATACGTTTGAGTAAGGCGTATTGGTTGCTTTAGCTTTAGGAATTTAGCGAAAAGTTTCATCAGATCCATGTTCAACTGGAAAAGCAGGGCCGGTTTCCGGTCATAGATGTCCTTGACATAATCGGCGTAAAACTCAAAAAAAGGCGCGTTTCCGTAGGCGCTCCTGATCGTGCGCCAGTGGATGTCTAACCAACGCTGGCCGTAGTCAATCTCTAGTTCGGTGATGATGGTTTTACTGTTGCCTTTCACTACCGGCACACTCAGAGGAACCACGCCCTGCGCCGTGAGAATATGGCAGCGGTTACGGTAGCTCTGCTTGTGGTAATGTTCATGGGCCTCAAAGAGTAATTCATCAGCTTCAAAAGCTTTCTGAAAATAAAGAATGCAAGGGTTGTAGTGGAGCTCGGTTAATAACTGCATGCAAGAAGAAAGTTGAATAAGTGCAAGTAAGGGAAATTTCGGAGACTTGCACGGAAACCATTCGTGACCTTGAGGAAACCTGGTCTATGCAAAAGGCATTAAACCTAAACAGACTCTTCAAAAACCGCCTTAGCCCAAATTCTTTCACTTATTATAAATTGGACTTTTGCGTACTTATTTCTCCTGATGCAGATAAGGGAAGAACGGCTAAAGGATAAATGTAGTATCTCTGTTAAGGGTTAAGCGCCAAATATTTACCTTCTTAGTTTTTCCTTGTTTACCAGCCTGTAAGAAACAAGACGCCGGTGGCAGGAAGTTCCGGGAATTTTGTTCTGAATCAGGTGCAGGGAACGCAAGGCGCTTTGCGGCTGCTTTCAAGAAAACGGGGGTAAAACGCAGGGGGTGGTATCATGGAGGTAACGGGCAAGCGGCGCGAAACCAGAACTTTCTGCCTGTACTTTTGCCTTTCAGTAAATCAACCGTACAAAGGGGTTGATGATTAATGATGTTGCCCATGCCTGCTAAAAAACTTTCTGATATACCCGTTTCCGTTCTGGATCTGGTGCCCATCCTAAGTGAGAAGACCGCCGCCGATTCCTTTAAGAACACCGTAGACTTAGCCCAGCGCGTAGAGCAGCTTGGGTTCCAGCGGTACTGGATGGCCGAGCACCACAACATGGCCGGTATTGCCAGTTCTGCCACCGTCGTACTGATTGGCCACGTGGCCGGTGCCACTTCCCGCCTGCGGGTGGGCTCGGGCGGAATCATGTTGCCCAACCATGCCCCGCTGGTAGTAGCTGAGCAGTTTGGCACTCTGGCCACCTTGTATCCCGGTCGCATTGACTTGGGCTTAGGCCGTGCCCCAGGTACCGATCAGATGACGGCTCATGCCCTGCGCCGGGATCTACGCGGATCAGTGGATGAATTCCCGCAAAACGTGGTGGAGTTGAAAAACTACCTTGGCCCCGTAGACCCCACTGCCCGGGTACGGGCAGTACCCGGCGAGGGCTCTGACGTGCCCATCTGGATTTTAGGCTCTAGTACGTTCGGGGCGCAGCTGGCCGGTATTTTGGGAATGCCCTATGCTTTTGCCAGCCATTTCGCGCCGTCTCAGTTGCACGCCGCCTTGAAAGTGTACCGCGACAGTTTCCAACCCATCGGGGACCTGAAAGAACCCTACGCCATGGCCTGCGTGAACGTGATTGCCGCCGACACCGACGAGGCAGCCATTTACCAGTCTACCTCGCTGTACCAATCTTTCCTGAACGTGGTGCGCGGCACCGCCAAACCCATGCAACCACCCGTGAAAAGCATGGACGGCCTTTGGGATGCCTCAGAACGGTACGCAGTACAGCAGATGTTGCGGTATTCGTTTATTGGTGGGCCAAAGACGGTGCAGGAAGAACTTCAAACCTTCCTGGACGAAACCGGGGTTGACGAGATCATGGTAGGGTGCAACCTTTACGACCACAGTGCCCGGGTGCATTCCTACGAGTTGTTGGCCGGGTTCTTTAAGCCAGTGGCCTCATAAATTCCTAACTTGATTTTTGCGCCGTTTCGTGGGCAAAGCAGAAGCCTATAGTTCTGCTTCGCCCATGAAACGGCGCTCTTTTTTGCTTAAAGCTCTGCCAGGAAGCGGAAGGAAGAAGGGCAAGCAAAGGAAATCCCTGACTCCCTGTTATCTTTGCCTTTGCCGAGCCGGTCTTTTCCTGTTTTGGGCCTGTTTTCCAAGAAATGCATCCTAAACCCTCTACCGCTTCTTTCCGCCGCCCTGATCTTAAACCAAGTCAGCTTCCGCTCTGGTGGCTGTTGAAAGGAATCTCTCTCCTGCCTTTCCCGGTGCTGTACGCCCTCTCCACGTTTCTGTATGGCGTGTTGTACCATGTGATAGGCTACCGGAAAAAAGTAGTGCGCCAGAACCTGGAACGATCTTTCCCCCATAAAAGTCCTGAGGAGCGGCTTGCGATTGAAAAGCGTTTTTTCCTGAACCTCACCGATTTGATTGTGGAGTCACTGAAGCTGATTTCGCTTTCTCCGGCCAACCTGAAGGAACGGCTGGTGTACCGGGGCCATGAAAGGGTGGAGGCGCACGTAGCCAGCGGAACCACCGTGTTGATGTTGGGCGCCCACCTGGGAAACTGGGAGTATATGTCGGCCGCCAGCCAGATCATTTACGCTGCGCCTGTGGACGGGGTGTACAAACCGTTGGCCAGTTCTTTCTTTGATGAGTTCATGAAGTTCATGCGCGGCCGCTTCGGGATTAACCTGGTGCGGATGAAAGACACCCTTCGCCACCTGATCAGGCACAAAGCCGATGCCCGCATTTTCACTTTGCTCTCTGACCAGGTGCCGCCTTACGGCGAAATCCAGTATTGGACCACTTTCCTGCACCAGGATACTCCCTTCTACGTTGGCGCCGAGAAGCTGCGTTCTTCCTTCAAGTTTCCCGCCTATTTTGTGGGCATGCGCCACCTGAAGCGCGGCTATTATGAAATTGAATTCCAGGAATTACTTCCCGCCCCAGCGGTTGGAACTCCGGAAGAAGGATACCCCCTCACAGACGCTTTTGCCCGCAAACTGGAAGCCTGGGTAAACCAATACCCTGAGAGCTACCTATGGTCCCATAAACGCTGGAAACATAAAAGACCTTCGGCCAATCCAGAGTCTTAGGTCTTAAGTCCTGAGTCCTAAGTCAAGAGTTGGGCTTTCCTGTTGCAGTTATTCTTTTCTGAGGAGGGCTTTAGGAGCAGTTTTGAAAAAGAAAGCAGGAAACAGCCAGTAAGGCAGAGTTAGAAGATTAGATTTTATTTGAAGCAAGAGGAACTAGATTTCCCTCTAAAGTCACCCGTGCGGACCGGGTAGAATGACCGGTATCTTAGGTTAATTTCTGCCGTTTTACCAATCCCATCCCTTTCAATTCATTTAAACCCTTGGGGAAGGTTCCCTTCTCCAGAAAACAAGTTTTCAGATGCATTCCAACCCAAAAGAGGCCTTTCCTATGGTTCCATTTCGCGCCCTGAAATGAGGAATCTGCTTTTAGTAGAAAATTTTTAAAAAGCATGCAGCTTTTCACTTTTGGTATTGTCTTTAAATGGAAGCGAGTGCCTGAGGTATTTTTTTAGCATATTTTATTCAGAAAATATATAAAAGGTAGATATGTTAATTAAGGATAAAATTTTGCTAAATTACTGATTGCTACTCTGCTTAGGTTGCCTATTGAGAAAGGCAACGCTTTGGACCGAGATAGACGCAAGGCTAGAAGTAGAGGCGATAGGCTGATCTCTTCCCTTGTGTAGAAACAACCAAAAAATGGTGGTTCTTGAAACGGAATAGAAAAACATTCTTCTAAACTACAAAGAACAACAAGCCGCAACGTTGCAGAAAGGCAGTTGAAGCCACAGATCTTATACCTTGGGTCTTGGTCAACTCCTGTTTTCAGAAAAGACGGCTTTCCCGCACCAAAAATCAACGAAGGGCATGGTAAGGCATGCTCAATCCACTCTTCCTTCAGTCTCTTGTGGTAGAAATCTGTTCTGGGAAAAAGCCCCGAAACGGTTTTACACCCAAGCAGAAATTATCACCTTCCCCCTGGCTTTGTCTCTCTAAGCCATAAGCATCATCTCCGGTTAGGGACGTTTATCACACCCTCGGTAAGATGAAAATCAGCTCTTAACGATGAAAATGCCTTTGGCTTATTCCAGCAGGAAGGCACCTGTTCACCAAACACATTCAAAATCAATTCTCGTTATGATGAAAACTTTACTAATTCAATTTGTGCTGATGTTCTGCCTGCTCAGCCAGGTGTGGGCCCAGACACGAACTGTAACCGGGAGGGTTACGTCTTCCGCTGGTGAGGCAATGCCAGGGGTTACGGTGCAAGTAAAAGGAACCTCCAATGCCGCCCCAACTGATGCCAGCGGCAATTACTCCCTTCAGGTACCGGCGGCCGGCGGAACGTTGGTGTTTACTTACATTGGTTACCTGAACCGCGAAGTTCCCATTGGCGACCAGACCACCATCAACGTGACTTTGGTCGAAGACTCAGAGCAACTGAGTGAGGTGGTGGTAACGGCGGTGGGTATTGAGCGCCAGAAAAGAGAAGTGAACTACGCGGTGCAGGATTTAAAGGGTGACCAGGTTGCCCAGAAGTCTGAACCAAACGTAGTGAATGCCCTCCAGGGAAAAGTGGCTGGGGTAGAGATTATTTCCTCCAGCGGGATGCCTGGAGCAGGGGCCCAAGTGTTCATTCGGGGGCTTTCTTCCGCTACTGGTAATAACCAACCGCTTTTCGTGGTAGACGGGGTGCCCATCAGCAACAATACCTCTTACTCCTCTAACCCAACCACGGGAGGGGCCTCTTATTCAAACCGGGCCCTGGATATTCACCCCAATGACATTGAATCTATGACCGTGCTCAAAGGGCCTGCCGCCGCCGCCTTATATGGGGCCAGGGCAGGGAACGGGGCCGTGATCATTACCACTAAACGGGGCCGGTCTGGCGATGTGGAAATAACCTTGACCTCTTCCTTCAACATGCAGAGAGTTTATGGTTTGCCAAATTACCAGAACGACTACGGGCAAGGAACTAACGGGCGGTACAATCTGGCTTCCACTGACAGTTGGGGACCTCGTTTCGGGACTCCTGGGCTTGACTCTGTAAACAACGTGAGCGGGAACCCCATGACCAGGCTCGCTTATCGGGCTTATCCAGACAACGTGAAAGACTTCTTCCAGACAGGTAAAATCTGGGACAACGGAATTACGCTTTCCAGCGGGAGTGAGAAAATGCGCTATATCTTCAGCGTCAATACCACCAATCAGGACGGAATTATCCCTGAAAGCGGACTGGACCGGTACACCCTTCGGGCGGCGGGCAATGCAACCCTGGGGCACGGCTTCTCTGTAGATGCTTCTGTGCTGTACGCCAAGACCAACCAGGAAGGATCCCTGCAGGGAAACTCCGGATCCAGCCCTTGGTTCACGCTGCCCTTCATCCCCAGAAGCTTTGACATAGTAAATGTGCCTTACAAATTGCGGCCAGGGGTGCAGGCCCCTACACTGTTTACCCAACTCAACCGCGATAACCCTATGTGGAGTGTCAACGAGTCTTTCTATGACAGTGAGGTGAACCGGTCCATTGTAAGCGCCACGCTCAACTATACCCCAACCTTCTTCAAAGACTTCACGGCCACCTACCGGATAGGCATGGACCAGTACTCTGATGACCGCTTGCAGGCCTATGGGTATGGTTCCTTCAACTCAAACGGGAACACCGCCACCAACCAGCGCGGGTCTCAGCTTTATGAAGACAACCGGTTTCTGTCAGTGAACCATGATTTGTTTGGGGTCTACCAAAAAGACCTTACCCCTGATTTCAATTTCAGGGCCCTGGTGGGAACCCAAATCAACATGATTGAAACCAGGCGCAACTCCATTCAGGCCGAGGATCTGCTGGTGCCGGACTTTTATAACCTGGCCAACCACTTGCCTTCTACCACGTTTGCCACCAACTACCAAACCGAAAGGCGTTTAGTGGGTGTTTACGGGCAAGTAGGCCTAAACTACAAAAACCTGTTGTTTGCCGAGTTCACGGCCCGGAACGACTGGTCATCTACCTTGCCAACTGCTAACAACAGCTATTTCTATCCATCGGTCAGCCTTGGATTCGTCTTCACAGATGCTTTAGGTATCAGCAATGACATCTTTAGCTATGGAAAAATTCGGGCCAGTTACGCCCAGGTGGGGAATGACACCGATCCTTACCTGACCAACACTTTTTTTGTTACCCAGGCCTTCGGGAACAACGTAGCGGGGCTTACATTCCCTTTCAATGGAAATACGGTAGCCTTCACCCGCAATGACCGTCGCGGAAACCTGGACCTGAAGCCTGAGTCTAAGAAATCCTACGAGATAGGGGCTGAGTTTACTTTCTTCAATGGTAGGGGTACCCTGGACGTCAATTACTTTAATAACAGCACCACTGATCAGATCCTGAGTTTGACGGTGCCTAGCTCTACCGGGTTCACCGATTTTACCACCAATGCCGGTAGGATTGACAACAAAGGTTGGGAGATATCGGCCAATGCTACGCCGTTGGAGTTTGAAACCGGGTTCCGGTGGGACATTGGGGCAAATTTCACGGCGCTGGAAACCGAGGTAGTAGAACTTGCCCCCGGGTTGGATCAGTTCAATCTTACCACCGGGTATATTGATCCGCTTACCGGAAGTAGCGGGTCTGGGTTCTCGGGTTTGAGCCCGCTGCTACAGCCAGGCCAGCCATTTGGGGTTCTACAGGGCACCAGGTTCAGAAGAAACGAGGCTGGTCAACTGATCATTGACCCTACGAACGGCTTGCCTGTGGTAAACACCAACTCGGAGATCATAGGCGACCCCAACGCCGACTGGTGGGGTAGTCTGTCTAATACAATCTCCTTCAAAGGGTTTAGTTTAAGTGCCATGGTGCAGTACGTACACGGCGGTGACTTCTATTCAAGACAAACCCAGATTGCGCGTTTCCGGGGTGTTTTAGAGGAAACAGCCGAAAACCGGGAGCAGCCTTACATGTTTGAGGGTGTGTTGGCCAATGAGGCAGGGGAACCTACTACTACGCCTAACAACATTCAGATTACGGCGCAGCAGTATTGGACCACGTTCAACAATGCCTCTGAGTTTGCCGTCTTTGATGCCTCGGTTCTACGGTTGCGCGAAGTAAGCCTGGGGTATACCTTGCCCGCCGCGCTGCTTGCCAAGACCCCGTTTAAAGCGGCAAGTGTTACCCTTACTGGCCGAAACCTGCTGTACTATGCGCCTAACCTGCCGCACGCCGACCCAGAGTCTAACCAGTTGGGGGCCAACACCCGGGGGTTCGAGTTTAACTCTCCGCCATCGGTGCGCAATTTCGGCGTTAACCTTCGCTTCACTTTCTAACCTCGGGAGGACTTCTCTATGAAACGATATATAAAATCATGTAAGACCATCTTGCTGGCCGTGGCGCTGGTTATGGCTAGTTCCTGCGATGATTTCCTGGATGTGAACACCAGCCCTAACAACCTGCCGTCTTCAGAGGTGCAGTACATACTGCCCGGGGCAGAACTGGGGATCGGGTTTGCAATGGGGAACACCATCCAGCTCGTAAACTCTTTGTGGGTGCAGCACATGGCCGGCACCGGTACCCAGTCAGACCCCTATGACCGGTACAACATCGGCCCCAACGATCTGGACAATGAGTGGGATCTCATGTATGCCTCTTTGCTGGATGATTTACAGCAGGTGAAGGTGCAAGGCCGGGAAGAGGGCAACTTCATACATGCCGGTATGGCGGGCGTGCTGCAGGCGTACACCTGGGCCGTAACCACCGACATCTGGGGAGACGTACCTTTCTCGCAGGCGCTTAGCTTTGACCAATCGGCTACCCCGGTGTATGATCCGCAGCAAAACATCTACGCCGGAATCTTGACCATCCTGAACGAAGCCATTGCCGATCTGGGTAAGACCAACGCAATTGCCTCCTCAGAGGGAGACCTGATTTACTCCGGTGACGTGGCCAAATGGACAAAGGCCGCTAATTCCATCAAGCTGAAACTGTACATCCAGAGCCGGAAGAAAAACGCCGCCGAGGCCACAGCGGGCATCAATGACCTGATTGCCCAGGGGCAATTGATCACCTCCAACGCTGACAACCTCAACGTGCCGTTCTTTGCTTCGTCTGGGGCGCAGAACCCGCTGTACATGTACAATCACCTTACCCGCCCCAATGACATGATCGCGAGTTCGCGGTTTATTGATTCTATGCAGGTTTTAAATGACCCACGGTTGCCTGCCATCCTTACCCAAAGCGGAGGAGCCTACATTGGGTATGATAACGGGGCACACACCGTCCTGAACTTTACCTCAGCCAATCGCTCCCGTTGGGGCTTGTACATTGTAGGCAAAGGACAGACGGCGGCCAACGGAACCATTAACGTATCCGTGGCCGGTGATCAGGCCCCCTTCCGGCTTATAACATCTTACATGGTGTATTACTGGCTTGCGGAGGCGGCACTTACTTTGGGCACTTCCGGTGATCCAGCCACCCTGTACCGGCAGGCTTTGCAGGCAAATTTTGATGACATCTCCAGTTTCTTAGGAGCGGCATATACTCCGGCCAATTTCACTGCCGATGCCCAAACCTACATTGCTGCCCGGGAGGCTGCTTTCAACGCAAGTTCCTCGGCTGAGGGAAAACTGAATGTGCTCATCCGGGACAAATGGGTGTCTTCTGCTGGTAATGCCTATGAGGCCTACAATGATTATAGGCGGACTGGCTACCCACGGTTAGAATTGCCGCAGAATGCCTTGGCAGGTGTAAATCGCATCCCCACAAGATGGCCATATGTGCAGGGGGAAATCCAGTCTAACAAGGACAATGTTCCCATTCCCGATGAAAACGCATACCCGGCCGCTTTCCTGATTCCCATTTGGTGGATGCAGTAATTAAAAGACTTAACTCATTTGAGATATGAAAATCAAAAAGTTATTCCTAAGCCTTTTAAGCATTATGCTTTTGGCTTTCAGCGCGTGTGAGAACGACGAATATGATGGTTTGGTGAACCCTGACCCAATTCCTTCTGCTGCCATTACTTTCCCACAGTCCGTGGAGTCTAACGGAGTAGCCCGGCTGGAAGACAATGCCTATATCATTAAGCAGAACTCCATTGCGCAGGGTCAGATATCGGTGCAGATAAAGGTGCCCGAGGGCCGAACAATCCAGGAACTGACCAGGGTGACGGGGCAGCGTTTCAGGAGCCCAGCGCCCGTGGCGCCCAATTACAGCCCTACTCTCCCTTCGGGAGCCACGGCTGCGGCCAACCTGGCGCCTAACTCGCCCATATCACGCAACACAGCCGGGAATCTGCCAACCACCATCACCGGTGCCCCCGGCAACATGGTAACCTACAACATCTCCACCACTGATGTTCCGGCGGTGCTCGCTGATGCCGAAATGCCTACGATGGCCGTGGGAGATGTGATCCGGTTGTTTTTCAGGGTTAAGGTAGATAATACCGAACAGGAACAGCGCGCCATTGAAGTGAGGGTGTACATCACGGGATAAAGGCGTTGTTAGAAAAACAGAAAGGCTTGCAAGTGATTGCAAGCCTTTCTGTATTTAGGGTGTTTCCTTGAAATCGGCCGCAAAGCCGCTTTGGCTTTTTTTGACTCAAGTCTCAGAACTCTCTTTTACAGAAACTCTTCAATGTCGCCGGCACCCTGGCGCAGTACGTCAAATTCATCGTTCTCGCAGTTGACCACCGTAGAGGCTATGTTGTTCCCGAACCCGCCGTCAATGACCAGGTCTACCAGGTTGCGGTATTTCTCATAGATCAGCTCGGGATCGGTGGTGTACTCCACTACCTCGTCCTCGTCATGGATGGAGGTGGACACAATGGGGTTGCCCAGTTCCTGCACCAGCGTTAAGGCTATGCCGTTGTCGGGAATCCGGATGCCCACGGTGTCTTTTCGCTTGCCGCCTAATTTGGGTACTTTGCTGCTGGCCTCCAGCACAAACGTGAAGGGGCCTGGCAAGGCTTTCTTCATGACTTTGTAGGTTTGGGTGGAGATCCTGGCGTAGTCTGAGATATGGGTCAGGTCATGGCAGATAAACGACAGGTGAGCCTTGGCCGGATTTATGCCGCGCAACTGACATAGCCGCTCCACGGCCCGGGCGTTGTGCAGGTCGCAGCCCAAGCCGTAAATGGTATCGGTGGGGTAGATGACCAGTCCGCCTTTTCGTAGAATTTCCACTGCCTGGGCAATGCTTTTCGCTTGAGGGTTGTCGGGGTGAATCCGGAGGAAAGTTGCCTGTGCCATGAGTTTAAGGGGCTAATGAGTCAATGTGCTGATGTGCTACTTGGGGAAATGGCTTTCAAACCGCTTTTGGAGTTGGTAAACCAATTGTTCCGTAAGTAAAAAACCAGCTTCAAGAAGTATTTCCTACTAATGTTTCAGTGCATACGCTTAAACCCAAATTTCCGTTTTTAAGTCGATTATCAGAAAACAGCCTCAAAACAGAATGGCTATACATCAGGGATTAAAACCTGGAGCAGGAGGAGGGGTTTTAAAGAACCAATTAGCACATCAGCACATTTCCCCATTAGCACATTAAATTTGTACCTTTGTCGTCTATGTCAGAACAAAACATTCCTGTCACGCGTGGTCCAAGAGGGCCGCGTAAGCCCCGCAAGACAAGCAAGTGGACCTATGTGCTGGTGGTCCTGATGTTCCTTTTCGTCTGCTTCTCTTACTATGCCTACCAGATTGTCTATACTCCCAACGTAGAAAACAAAGGCGAGCCGGTATATGTGTTGATCCCGAACGGAGCCACCTACGAGCAGGCCATGGATTCCATTGACGCCAAAAAAGTAGTGATTGACCGGCTTTCGCTTCGGTTCATGGCCAAACTGATGGACTACCCAGAACTGGTGAAACCCGGCCGTTACGAGCTGAAAGATGGCCTGACCAACTACAAACTCATCGCCAAACTGCGCTCCGGTGACCAAGACCCGGTGAAGCTGACGTACACCAACGTGCGCCTCAAAAAGGACCTGGCCCAGAAGCTGAGCACGTTCATCAACTCCTCGCCCGCCGAGATTGACTCTTTGCTCAACAGTCCGTCGTACACCAGGCAACTTGGCTTTGACACCACTACCATCCTCACCATGTTCATCCCGAATACCTACGAGATGTACTGGACCACCTCGGCGCCTGACATGATGAAGCGCATGAAAAAAGAGTACGATAACTTCTGGACAGAGGAACGCAAAGCCAAAGCCGAGGATGTGGGGTTGTCGCCAAAAGAGGTTTCCATTCTGGCGTCCATCGTGCAGGCCGAGCAGTCTGTGCACGCCGATGAGCGGCCGCGCATTGCGGGCGTGTACCTCAACCGCCTCAAACGCAACATGGCCCTGCAGGCTGACCCAACGGTAGTGTACGCAACCGGCGACTTTACCATCCGGAGGGTTTTGAACCAACACCTGAGAGTCAACTCACCCTACAACACGTACCTGAACAAAGGCCTGCCGCCGGGGCCCATCAATTTGCCCGCTATCTCTTCCATCAACGCGGTCCTGAACCCTGAGCAGCACGAATACCTGTATTTCTGCGCGAAGGAAGATTTCTCTGGTTACCACGCGTTTGCCGTGACCGAGGCGGAGCATCGGCGGAACGCCCAGCGCTTCCACGCGGCCATGAACCAACGCAACATCATGCGGTAAAAAAGAAGCTTTAGGGCTTTTTTCCCATAAATAGGTCTAAATTGGATGTGTTTCACGGATATCAACCTTCTATGAGAAAAGCTGTCTCCTTACTTCTGCTTTCCTGGTGTTTTATCATGGGTGCGTGCAGGCAAACCGAGCCGAATGCCCCTATACCTGTTCCGTATGAAGCTTTAACAACGGAGCTGGAGAAAATCCACGATGTTGACCAGGCTACCCGGCAGGGATTCAATGACGTGAAGGAAGAGGACAGGAATGCCTTTATGCTTAAAATGAGGCAGGTAGACTCCGTGAATCAGGTTCAGGTGCAGAAGATTTTGCAGCAGTACGGCTGGCTGCCCAAAAGCAAGATTGGGGATAAAGCAGCCGATGGATTGTTTTTAGTGGTTCAGCACGCACCATCTCCCGTGATAGAGAAGTACTTGCCAGAACTCAAGAAAATGGCCCAGAAAGGAGAAGCAAGCATTATTTCGGCAGCGATGATGGAAGACCGTTTGCTCATGTACCAGGGCAAGAAGCAGGTTTACGGTACCCAGGCTTCGTCTATGAACCGGAAAGATGGTTCCATGGGCATCTGGCCCATCGCTGACAGCAAAAATGTGAATGCCCGTAGAAAGGCAATCGGGTTTCGGGAAACTGTTGAGGAGTATGCCGGCCTTTTGAACGCTACTTATAATCCTTCAGAAGAACTTCTGCATGAAGGCCGTAGGGTGCAATAACATTTCCTGACAAGCCTTAAAAAGGAGTGATTTCCTGACGAAAGGTAGGTATGTTTTGGCATCCATTTTATCAAAATGGCCCTAAAGCAGGTTCCACCATCATTTTATAGAGAAGAAAGACTTTGTTTACATCAGAAGTACAGATACGCGTGCGCTACGCCGAGACTGACCAAATGGGCTACGTTTACTACGGAAACTACGGCGCCTACTATGAGGTAGCCCGTACCGAGACGTTCCGGCAGTTGGGCATCAATTACAAAGAGATGGAAGCCGAAGGCGTGATGATGCCGGTGCTGGAGTTGCGGTGCAAGTACATCAGGCCGGCCCGCTACGACGATCTGCTTACCGTGCGGCTTATGCTCAAGACCAAACCCCAAGGCGCCCGCATCAAGTTTGAATACGAGGTGTACAACGAGGCCCAGGAACTCCTCAACATCGGGGAGACCACCATGGTGTTTGTAGACATGAAAACCAACCGACCCACGGCTATTCCTGCTTATATTCATGCCAAAATAGACCCGCACTTTACGGCATGAACCTCTACGAGCGCCTGGCCCAATACCGGTGGTACCGAATCTTCATCGTTTTCCTGAAACGGCTGCGTTTCGGGGACGAGCAGGTGTCGGTGTACCATGTGCTCAAGGTCATGATGGACGAACTGAAGATGGACTCGCTCACCAAGCGCTCGTCGTACATGGCCTTCAACTTCACGCTGGCTATTTTCCCCACCATTATCTTCCTGTTCACGCTCATCCCCTACATTCCCGTAGGCCACCTGGACCGCGATATTCTCACTCTGCTCGGCGATATCATGCCTTCAGAGATCTACGTGGTCGCCGCCGATACCATCGAGGACATCGTGAACAAACCACGCGGGGGCTTGCTGTCTTTCGGTTTCCTTTTTGCGCTGGTGCTGTCTACCAACGGCATCATGAGCCTGATGGATGCCTTTGACAAGAAGTACAAAACCTTTCGCCGCAGAACCTACCTGCGCAAGCGGATGATAGCCACGCTGCTCACCATCGCCCTGGCCTTGATTTTGTTTTTGGCCATTGGGGCCATCTTCTTCGGGACGTATATCCTGGATGCGCTGGTTTTTTATGAAATAGTGACCGAGGCTTTTACCTACGGCCTGATTGTGTCAGTGAAGTATGTGGCGGTGGCCTTGCTGTTTTTCCTGGCTACTTCCATGATCTATTATTACGTGCCGGCGGTGCATGACAAGTGGCCGTTTGTGAGCGCAGGATCAGTGGTAGCCACCATCCTGATATTCCTGGTCTCCTGGCTATTCTCGCTCTACATTGGCAAGTTCGATTCTTACAACAAGTTCTACGGCTCCATTGGCGCCCTCATTGGTCTGATGGTGTGGCTGGACTTCGTATGCATGAGCTTGATTGTAGGGTTTGAGGTCAATATCAGCATAGATGCCCTCACCAAGCGCCTGGTGCGGGGGAAAGTTTAGCCGTTTGAGGCCTGTTTTCCTGAAAATGGCCCTAAAGCAGGAGTACCTGTTGCGTCTGAAGAACGAGTTGATCTGAAAATCAGAAAAAAAAATTCAGGAGGGTAGGAGCGTGACATTCAGGAAGTAAGCCGATGTTGACAAAGCTTTTGCGTAAAAAATAAGAAAAAAGGAGGGCTTGGGACTTGACAGGTACACTTCCAGCTCTTACTTTTGTGTCACATTTAGAGAGATGGCAGAGTGGTCGATTGCGGCGGTCTTGAAAACCGTTGACCTTTGCGGGTCCGGGGGTTCGAATCCCTCTCTCTCTGCTTGAAAAGATGAAAGCCCTGTAGGAGAAATCATACAGGGCTTTTTCGTTTTCTGCCCCAGGGCATGCCCTGGAAGATGCTTCTAGGGTTGGGCTCCTGGCTTGAATTGGTTTTTCCAGGTCTATCTTCCTTGCCTGGCTCTTCTCTTGGGAGCCCGGTTTTCATGGCGCGTCCGATTCAGTATTTTGGCGGCGTCTCTTCCAAAGGCTTGTTGGACTTCTTAACGCTTTGGGCGTACTGAAGTGTTTAAAACAGGAATTAAGTGGCTGATAACTTAACTTGTACCTGCCTATCGATTATGTAAACGACTGACCTATGACGAGTGGAATCATTATCACGCTCTGCACCCTGTTGCTGGTAGCCTATCTTTTCGATCTTACGTCTGCTAAAACCAAGGTGCCCTCCGTTATCCTGCTGCTAGCCATGGGGTGGGTGGTACGGCAGGGGTCCGGTTTCTTTGAGGTGCAGGTTCCCAACCTGTCTCCTCTTCTGCCCATCCTGGGAACTGTCGGGTTGATTCTGATCGTGCTGGAAGGTTCCCTGGAACTGGAGATAGACCGAACCAAATTCCCCCTCGTCAAAAAGACCTTCATCGTTGCCCTTTTCCCCATGTTGGCGCTGGCCTTTCTGCTGGCATTCCTTTTTCAGTATTCTGGCCAGCCATCGTTCAAGGACAACCTCCTCAATGCCCTTCCGCTTTGCGTCATCAGCAGCGCGATCGCCATTCCCAGTGTCAAGAACTTCAGTGGGTTCAACAAGGAGTTCGTGATCTATGAGAGCAGCCTGTCAGATATCTTCGGGGTGCTGCTTTTTAACTTCGTGGCGCTGAACGAAACCATCAACACCCAGTCGTTCGCCCATTTCGGGTTAGAGTTACTTGTCATCGTCGCCGTCTCTTTTATCGCCACCCTCGGGTTGTCTTTCCTGATTGGGAGGATAGACCACCACGTAAAATTCGGGCCGATTATCCTGCTGGTTATCCTTATCTATGCCGTCTCCAAGGTGTATCATCTACCGGCGCTGATCTTTATCCTGCTTTTTGGGTTGTTCCTGGGGAACCTGGATGAACTTAAACACCTTAAATGGGTGCAGAAATTGAGGCCCACCGAACTGAACCGGGAGGTGCATCGGTTCAAGGAGATCACGGTAGAGGCCACTTTCCTGATAAGAGCGTTGTTTTTCCTGCTGTTCGGTTTCCTGATTGAGACCTCAGATTTGCTGAACATCAGCACCTTTGCCTGGGCCGTGGGGATCGTGGCGGCCATCTTCGGCTTGCGGGGCCTTCAGTTATGGGTGGCCAAGTTGCCCATGAAACCCCTGCTGTTCGTTGCCCCCCGCGGCCTGATCACGATTCTGCTGTTCTTCAGCATACCCCTGGGGAACAGGATTCCCTTGGTGGACAACTCCCTTATCATTCAGGTTATCATATTGACGGTTTTGGTCATGATGGTGGGGTCGGTTTTCTTCAAACAGGACCACAACGAAGAAGCCAAATCCTCCATGGAGGGCCTGAGTTAATCCAGAGCCCCTCAGGTGCGGCTTTACTTTCAGCATTGTCTCGTCTCCATTTAAAAACAGAGAAGGCCTGCAAGTTTAGTCTTACAGGCCCTCTCTGTTTTTAAATGGAGCGGATTTTACCATGCCGCAAAGGGGAAATCCAGCGTTTCTAAGGCGTTTTTCTAGAAATGGGCTTAAGACTGCTTGGTTTCCGTTTTACCAAGCTTAACTGGTTTTCGGCACCATCTGCGCGTGCTTTCTGGATGACGGCATTTGCTATTTTCCGGCCCATCTCTAAACCAACCTCATTATCAGTCCGGAAGTGGATGCCTGCCTGGAAGCGTGATTCTGCGCCGTCTTTGGCTCTCTTCTGGAAATACGTCCTATCTGCCGGGAAAAAGTAGGAGTACAGTTCACCCGTCACACCACTGATGACCGCATGGCCGGAAGGATACCCGGGGAAAGGCGGTGTAGGAATCAAGGGGTGGTAGGTGGTGTCATATTGATTGGGACGGATTCCCCAATAGGCGTACTTGGCGTCCCAGCAGGCGATAAATGCATCATAGGAGGCAACGGCGGTAAGGGCATACACCCGGGCTGCCTGCGGTGGGTTCTGGTGAAGGTTGTACTCAAATATCTTTTTGTGCAACACGTCTTCTCCAGTTTGGCTGGCATAATAAAAGGCATTGGCCTGAGACCGGAACGTGGGTTTAAAGGCCTTCATCTCCGCCATATCCTTGGCAAAATCGGGGGGCGGACCTGGGCGGAACTGGCTGCTGCTGTCCAGTACCACGGTCTTGCCTTTGCCTGCCATGGGGAACATTGGTTTTTTGCCGTTCCAGAGCCCGGCTTTCTGAGGCATTTTGCCGTCCCAAGGGCCTTTTGGCGAGTAGCCTTTGGTGTGTTCAATCTCTTTTAGGGCAATTCTTCTGCCTAATTCAAAGCCTGCTTTAGTATCACTGGGGAACGCTACGCCCGCTGCCACCCGGGATTCCATCACCCGCTGGGCCATCCGGTTGACAGAATCTGCCAAAGCGGGATAGAAATGGGCAATGACAGTAGAAGCTACCCCGGCCGCCACCGAGTGTTCGCAGGGATAGGAGGGACTTTCGGGTTTAGGGGCATAGGCTTTGATTTTGCTGCTGGCCGCGAAGGGACGTTCCCGGTTGAAGGCGTATTTGGTGTCCCAGGCAGCAACGGTGGCATCATAGATTCCCGCATTCAACAGCATGTTCGCCAAAACCCCGGTGTAGGCTGTATCCACAACCCAAAGCTTGGAGATCATCTGGTGCCAGCGGTAACCGGGGGAGCCGGCATTCCAGAAAAGGATCTGTTGCAGCCCGGCTGAGTCCAGTTCCTGCTGCCGCGAAAGCACCTGGGCTATTTCCTCTTTGTTGGAGGGGGGAGAAGGTAACCGATAGGCCTTGCCTGATGAAATAAACCAGGTTTTCCAATTGCCGGCGGCGGGTTCCACCTGGGCCTGCAGGTGGGTGGCCATCAGAAGTACGGCAACCAGAAGGAGTAAGCTCTTTTTCATGCGCTCTTATCGTAAGGTTTAGTAAAAGATACTTCACTTGGAACATTAGAAAAAGCAGGTGTCAACAGACAGCAGCTTATGGTCTACCAACGGCAGAAGTTGGAAGATTTAAGGAATAGGTAGGGTGAGAAAAAGGACGTATTTTAGTCTAAGCGCTTTCACCCCCTGATTTCTTCTAGAGTATCGCCTTAAAAATCATAAAGAATAGCCGCCTAATGAAGTTAAAACTAGATCCCAAGAGGTTGAAGCTATTCCTTTGGATAGGAGCGGCCTATCTGGCTTTATGGCTGTTGGTGGATTTGGCCCAACACCCTGACGCCTTTGGCGGCTGGGCCTTAAATGAAATCTGGCGGGCCGTGTATATCGTTTTTGTCAACTTCCTGTTCTTTGAGTACACTTTGCCCAAACTAAGCCGAAAACGGATTTTCAGGTCCATTCTCCTTTTACTGGGGCAGTTTTTCTTTTATTCATTCGGATTGTACGCCTGGCGGGAGTTGGGTATTCAGGTAGGTATCCATACGTCTTTTGCTACCTATACATCCTTTGGGCACGGACTGGGTGAGCAGTTTGGGGCTGGTATTTTCTCCATTGTGTTTTTCGGGATCATCCGGCACATCTATGAATACCGGAAATTGAGGGAGGCGGCGCAACTGCTGCGCATTGAGAAGCAGGAGGCCGAACTGAACTACCTGAAATCGCAGACCAACCCGCACTTCCTGTTCAACACCCTGAACAACATCTATGTGCTGGCCCGTGACAAGTCTGATCTGGCGCCTGAATCCATTTTGCGATTGTCCAAAATCCTGCGTTTTATGCTGTACGAGGCCGGCGGAGCGTATATAGCCATAGAGCAGGAACTAAAAATAATAAGCGATTATATTGCCCTGGAGCAGCTTCGGTACGATGATTCCCTGCATGTTAATTTCAACCATGACATTGAAGACCTGAGGCAGGCCTTGCCACCCCTTTTGCTGATTCCGTTGGTGGAGAACGCCTTTAAACACGGGGTTTCCGAAACTCGGCACCATCCGTTCGTAGACATTCATCTTTCGGTGAAGCAGCGGCAGTTGGCCTTCATCGTGAAAAACTCCTCTGAAACCGTTGCTCAGGAGGGAGGCGTGAAGGAACACATAGGGCTCTCTAACCTGCGGCGGCAATTGGAATTGCTGTACCAGGAATACGACCTCTCCCTGAAGCAAAGTGACGATGCGTTTACGGCTACTTTGAACATCAACCTCTCCAGCCATGTCTAACCTTTCCTGTATCATCATCGAAGACGAACCCTTGGCCGTGAAAGTCCTGTCAGACTATATCTCGCAGGTGCCGTTCCTGAACCTGCAGGCTACCTTCAAAGACGCCCTCCTGGCCTCAGACTACCTCCGGGACCATGCCGTGGATGTAATCTTTTTGGATATCCACTTGCCCAAACTCAAGGGGATGGCTTTCCTGAAGACCCTCGTAGATCCGCCCGCCGTCATTATCACTACCGCTTACCACCAGTACGCCGTGGAAGGGTTCAACCTGAACGTCACCGATTACCTTCTGAAGCCTTTTGAATTTGAACGTTTTCTGGTAGCCGTCACCAAGGTAAAGGGCACGAAAAAGGAAAAACAGCCTCAAAACGAAAGCCCGGCAAAAGACCACCTCTTTGTGACCGTCCAGAAAAAGAAAGTCAAGATCCTGTTCTCGGAGATAGTCTACATAGAGAGTCAGCGGGAATACATCCGGATCGTGACCACCAGCCGGGAATACCACCCCAAAATGAGCACCCATGAGATAGAAGCCCTGTTGCCCGCCGCCCTTTTCAAACGGATTCACCGCTCTTTTATCATTTCTATCAACCGGATTGAGTCCTACACCTCAGATACGGTAGAGGTGAACGGGGTAGCCATTCCCATCGGGCGCGGCTACCGCGATGTGGTGGAGAACCTGTAGCCATTTACTTCCATTCTATTGTCAAGTAAGATGATTTTACCATCCTGAGGACTTCAATTCACCTGGTGCCTGGCTAGCCAGGTAATCCGTTTTAAGGCCAGAATCAGGAAAGGAGCCCCAAAACAGAGTTCGTTTCTGAATTCGGAGCGATGATTCAATTCATAAATACCCTGTTACTAAACCTTTCTAACAAACCTGCTTCTATCTTCAAACAGCCCATCAAAGAGTATGGCAAATAGCCTTAGTGCTCTTGTTTCAGCGTTGCTTTCAGAGGTTTGTTCAGGTTTAGGCAAAGCCTTCATTTTGACGATAATAAAAGAAAGTATAGCTAAAACCTTTTATTATTCAAGACTTAGCTCTATAATTAAGGTTTAATTTTAAAATTGTAAAATGCCAGAGAAGGAGGTCTACGTGAGCCTTAAACGTTCTCTGCGGTTTACTTCCAAGTTCAAACTCCCTTTTGTGCCACCACAGCATAAATCAATGCTAAAACTACCAAAACCACCACTTACCTGGGGGGCGATGGCGTGCACCCTCTTCGCTTCGCTCGCTTTCTGCGGTCATGTTCACAGCCAAAATAACGCTGTACCGCTGCAAGACCTGTCTGGCTTCAAGAACCCGGGCAAAAGCTGGCAGGTAGCCGGAAATGTAGTGGCCAGCCTCTCTGAAGACAATCTGCTCGTGCCTGCCAAAGGCGGCGGAATACTGGTGAACCTACCCGGGAAAAAAGTCAAAGGCGAAGACTTGTACTCTAATTTCGAGCACGGCGACATGGACCTGGAACTGGACTACATGATGGCCAAAGGCTCTAATTCAGGTATCTACCTACAGGGGCGCTACGAACTGCAACTCGCCGATAACTGGGGCACCACCGACCGTACCGCCGGCAGCAACGGAGGCATTTACGAGCGCTGGGATGAAAGCCGTCCCGATGGTCAGAAAGGCTACCAGGGGTATGCGCCTCGCCAAAACGCTGGCCGTGCCCCGGGTTTATGGCAGCACCTCAAGATCTCGTTTCAGGCTCCGCGGTTCGATGCCAACGGTAAGAAAATTGAAAACGCTCGGCTGTTGCTGGTACAGTTGAATGGCGTCACCATCCATGAAGACTTAGAGCTGTTCGGGCCCACCCGGGGTGCCATGAGCAACGACGAGAAAGCTACTGGTCCGCTGCGGCTGCAGGGAGACCATGGCGCCGTTGCTTTCCGCAATATCAAGGTGAATCACTACAGCAAGCCCCGTCCGGAGCTGAAAAACCTTTCCTATAAGATCTATAAAGGCAAATACGAGCAGGAACCAGCGTATGGCAGCCTCCCACCCGAAGCCGCCGGTCCGCAGGGGACAACCAAGCTCCTGACCTCTAACCTGGATATCAAATCAAACCAATTTCTGGTGCAGTACACCGGAACCTTTGTGGCCAAGGAAGCCGGAGAATATGTGTTTAATCTGAGCACCCCCGCCGGGGCAGGGCTTATCCGGTTAAACAAAAAGGAAGTAGTGCCCATGAAGTACTGGAACAATGCAGGAAAGGTCACCTTACCCGCCGGAGAAGTACCTTTTGAGTTGATCTACTCCAAATACAATGATTGGGGCCAACCCGCTTTGAGCCTGCAAGTGGCCGGGCCCGGCGTGCGGGAATTCCTGCTGAGTGAGGTAATCATGAACGAGGAAATCGATCCTATTTTGGTGGATGTGAAGGAGAGACCGGTACTTCGCAGCTTCATAGACCTGCCCGGCAATCACCGGGTGACCCATGCGGTATCGGTAGGAAGTCCTACGCAGTTACACTACACCTATGACCTGGACAACGGCACCATCGTGCAGTTGTGGCGCGGCGGCTTCCTGGATGCTACCCCCATGTGGCATGAACGCGGCGACGGTTCTTCGCAGGCCATCGGCTCCGTGCAGCGATTCGGGAAACCAACCATTACCCTGGCGAAACTGGCCTCAGACCAAGCTCCTTGGGCTTCTGACACCACCGGCACTTCTTTCCGCCCGAAGGGCTACCAGTTAGACCAGAATTCAGAGCCTACTTTTATGTACCAGATGCACGGCGCCACGGTGCAGGACGCCATCCGGATCATTGAGAACGGGAAAGGGCTTCGGCGAGAACTCAGCATTCAGAATCCGTCAGGAGTGATGTACGCCCGCGTGGTGGAAGCCGAAAAAATAGAGGAGACCGCCAAAGGAATGTACATGGTAGATGACAAAGCCTACTATGTGCGCCTAGATGATACTGCCGGGGCAAAGCCCTTGGTGCGGAATGTGGGCGGTCGCCAGGAACTGCTGGTGCCGGTACAGGGCAAGCTGGCGTATTCTATCCTTTTTTGATTTATAAGCGCAATATCAATGATAAAAGTAGCTAAAAAGCTTTTCCTTCCGGTGCTAATGGCGGGTGCCTTGTTCGCTGGTTTGCCTCAGAAAGTGCAAGCGCAGGAGTCACCTATGGAAGAGGATTTCTTTAAGATCATGCGGGTGCCTTCGCCCGAGGGTACGTTGCTGGAGGTAGGCGGCCTGGTGATCCTCCCCAACGGAGACCTGGGAATCTCTACCCGCCGGGGCGATATCTTTATTCTGGAGAACCCCACCAGTCCCAAACCACATTTCCGAAAATTTGCCTCCGGGTTACACGAGGTACTGGGCCTGGCCTACAAAGACGGTTCCCTGTACTGCGCACAGCGAGGCGAACTCACCAAACTCACCGATACGAACAATGACGGCAAAGCCGATCTGTTTGAGACCGTGTACGCTTGGCCCTTGTCGGGGAATTACCATGAATACAGTTTTGGGCCGAAAATTGCGCCGGATGGTTCTTTCTTCGTGACCACCAACCTGGGCTTTCCAGATCCTTGGTGGCATGCGACTAGCCTGGTGCCGTGGCGCGGCTGGATGCTTAAAATCAGCCCGGAAGGGAAAATGGAGCCCTGGGCTACTGGACTGCGCTCTCCAGCGGGCATCGGGATGATTGACGGGGAAATGTTCTACACCGAAAACCAAGGCGACTGGGTTGGCTCCGGCGGTCTGTGGCACGTGAAAAAAGGTGCCTTTACCGTGCATCCCGGTGGTCTGCGCTGGACAAACCAGCCCAACTCCCCGCTGAAGATGACCCAGCAGCAGGTCTACGCCAAGCTTGATCCCCGTTTTGAGAAAGACGCCAAAGGCGGACACGTGAAGCCCGAGAACCGGGTAAAGGAGCCCAACGTGACCATGTTCGACATGAAAAAGCAATTCCCAGATCTACAACTGCCGGCGGTGTGGCTTCCGCACGGAATTCTGGGAATTTCCAATTCTGAGGTCCTGAAAATACCGGAAGGGCACTTCGGGCCGTTTGAAGGGCAGTTGCTGGTGGGTGACCAGGGCCAAAGCAAGATCATGCGGGTAGCATTGGAAAAAGTAAAGGGTGAGTACCAAGGCGTGGCCTTTGATTTCCGGAGTGGTTTCCAGTCTGGCGTGCTGCGCATGGCCTGGGCCAAAGACAAGTCGCTGTTCGTGGGCGAGACCGCCCGCGGATGGGGGGCCGCCGGAGAAGCTAACGAAGGTCTTCAACGCCTGATCTGGAACACCCGCATCCCCTTCGAGATGAAGACCGTGAAAGCCATGCCCGATGGGTTTGAAGTAGAGTTTACCTCACCTGTAGACCGGAAATCTGCCGAAGACATCGCTTCTTACGCCGTGGACAGTTACATCTATAAATACCATGCCGTGTACGGCAGCCCTCCCGTGAATGCCAAAAAGCTGGCTGTGAAAGGCGTGAAACTCTCTGCAGACGGAACGAAGGCGCGCGTGCTCGTGGATAACTTGCGCGAAGGATACATTCACGTGTTAAAGCTGGACGGTGTACGGGCCAAGGAAAACTACTACACGCTGGTGCATCCGGTGGCGTATTATACTTTGAACAGCATCCCCGAAGGGCAGAAGTTAGCGTTAAGCGAGGTGAGCACTCGTAACTCTGCCGCCGCTTCCGCTACTTCCAAGGCATCAAAAGCCAACCTTACTACCGGGAAAGCCAAAGGTGGTTCTGCGGCAAAAAACACCGTTTCAAAGGCGCCAGCTACTCCGGGTAAAACCACGGCTGCCCCTAAAAATGCCAACGTTGTCCTGACCTTTAATGACGTGAAACCATTGCTGGCCAAGAATACCTGCCTCGCCTGCCATACCACCGATAAGAAGCAGGTAGGCCCGGGGTTCCGGGAAATCGCGAAGCGGAAATACTCTAACCAGAAGATCGTGGACTTGATCCATAACCCTAAACCGGAGAACTGGCCAACTTATGCTACCCCAATGCCGCCAATGCCGCAGGTGCCCAAGGGAGAAGCCCTCAAAATCGCGGCCTGGATTAATTCCTTGAAGTAACTAAATTTAGGAAAGGCGCTTTTCGCCCGGATTTCTAGAACTGACCCTAAAACAGAAAATATATACCCCTATGTCGCTTTCGATTACGCATAAGCTTTCTTTCGCCGCGTTGGCCCTTGGCTTACTTTCCTTTTCAGAAACCCAGGCTCAGGCCGTAGATGCCTCTCAGTCTGTAAAGACAGATACGCCCAAACCTCCCAAAATGGTCCCTGAAATGACCGAGTTCTGGGAACCCGAGCCGCGCAAGGTAACGCCCGGCACCAACAATGCTGCCCCTTCAGACGCCCTTGTCCTGTTCAACGGGAAAGACCTGTCTCAGTGGAAAGCCAAAGGAGGCAGCGGAGACGCCAAATGGGAAGTGAAGAACGGCGCGTTTACCGTAGGCAAAGGCGATATCTCCACCAAAAAGGAGTTTGGGGATTTTCAGTTACATATTGAGTGGAGCGCGCCCGACGAAGTGAAAGGCACGAGCCAGGGCCGAGGCAACAGCGGCATCTTCCTGCAAGACCGCTACGAGGTGCAGGTCCTTGATTCTTACAATAACCGCACGTATTCCAACGGACAGGCTGGCAGCATTTACAAACAGCACCGCCCCTTGGTGAACGCCATGAATAAGCCCACTGAGTGGAACGTGTACGACATCATCTACACCGCTCCTCGCTTCAAGGAAGACGGTTCTTTGTTTACGCCCGCCCGTGTGACGGTGCTCCACAACGGCGTGCTGGTGCAGAACAACGTGGAACTGAAAGGCCCTACGGAGTACATCGGCTTGCCCGAGTACAAGGCCCACGGCAAAGCCCCCATCAGCCTGCAAGACCACGGCAACCCCGTGGCCTACCGCAATGTCTGGATCAGGGAATTGTAAAGACCTAAGAGCAGCCACCCGGCTTTCCTATTTTGCAAGTTTGCCGGCTACTTTCTGATTTAAGGCAGTTTTCTGAAAACCAGCCTTAAATCAGAAATCCTCTTCCAGCGCGGGGAGGCGCAAATGAACGTCAGGAGGTGAGCCAAACGAGGTTCAAATGATTAGCCCTTGCTTAAATCTAGTGAAAACATGCTCCCCGTTTTAAGCTCCTTTTCCTGAAAATACCTTTAAAGCCCGGAGTTGGAAACGACAGGTTTTCTGTTTGATATATTGAGAGTACTTTTTCCCCAAACACCCTTCAAGCGTACCACCATGAGATTACACCGTAAGTCCTCGTTGACTTTAGGCCACCTTTCTTCTCCCGCAGCAAACCAGTTTGGCTTGCCATCGGAACGTATTTCCCCGAAACTCGGGTCTAGGTTCTCCTCGCTGGCTTTCTGTTTTCTCCTGTTGACTCTGCTGGCTTCCTGCGGCAAGCGGGACGGAGACCCAAGGATTCTGGTGTTCAGCAAAACCAGCGGCTACCACCATTCGGCCATAGATGAGGGTAACAAAGCCATTGTGGAACTGGGAAATAAGAACGGTTTTGCAGTAGACACCACTACCAATAGCGGTTACATCCAGGAAGACTCTTTGAAGAAATATGCCGCCGTAGTGTTTCTGAATACTACGGGCGATGTATTGAACCACTACCAGGAAGCTGATTTTGAGCGGTACATCCAGGCAGGTGGCGGGTTCGTGGGGGTTCACTCGGCTACGGACACCGAGTATGACTGGGGTTGGTACGGCCGGTTAGTGGGCGCTTATTTCAACGGTCACCCAGATCAGCAGGAAGCCGTGGTGCGGGTAACTGATGAACAAAACGAAGCCACTGAACACTTGCCCAAGGAGTGGAAACGAAAAGACGAGTGGTACAACTTCAAAAACCTGAGCAAAGACGTGAAGGTTCTGCTCACGCTGGACGAGAAAAGCTACAAAGGCGGCACCAACGGCGCCAATCACCCGGTAGCCTGGTACCATGATTTTGATGGCGGACGCGCTTTCTACACCGCGCTAGGCCACACCGAAGAATCTTACCAAGACAATCTGTTCCTGCAGCACCTGCTGGCAGGGCTGGAATATGCCATCGGCGACAACAAAGAACTGGATTACGAAAAAGCAACCGCCCTGCGCGTACCAGAAGAAGACCGGTTTGTGAAAACGGTGCTGACCCAAGGCAAGTTTACGGAGCCTACCGAGATGACCATCTTACCTAACCTGGATATCCTGGTAGCCCAGCGCCGCGGCGAACTGATGTACTACAACCAGGGCAATGGCTCCTTAACACAGGCAGGTTTTCTGGATGTGTACCATACTTCCAGCTCAGACGCCAATGCCGAGGAAGGCTTAATGGGATTGGCCAAAGACCCAGATTTTGCCAAGAACAACTTCATATTCCTGTACTACAGCCCGGCAGATACGTCTGTGAACCGGCTTTCCCGCTTTGTCTTCAGGAACGGGAAATTAGACATGGCCTCCGAGAAGATCGTGCTTGAACTGTATTCCCAGCGTCAGATCTGCTGCCACACGGGCGGCTCTATTGCCTTTGGGCCAGACAACCTGCTGTATCTTTCTACCGGAGACAACAGCACGCCTTTTGACGAAAAAGGCCAAACCTACACCAATCAGGGGTACGCGCCTTTAGATGACCGGGAGGGACATTTGCAGTATGATGCCAGAAGAACATCCGGTAATACCAATGATCTGCGCGGAAAGGTGATCAGGATCAAGGTAAAGGCCGATGGATCCTACGAAATACCCGCCGGGAATTTGTTTCCTAAAAATCAGGCGAAAACCAGACCTGAGATCTACACCATGGGACACCGTAACCCGTACCGCATCTCTGTGGATCAAAAAACAGGGTTCCTGTATTGGGGCGAGGTAGGGCCAGACGCCAAAACCGATAGCTTAGCCACCAGAGGCCCTAAAGGGTATGATGAAGTAAACCAAGCCCGTAAGGCTGGTAACTACGGCTGGCCGCTTTTCGTGGCGAACAACTATCCCTATCTCAGATATAACTATGGCACGGGTACTTCCGGGGAGGCTTTTAATCCTGCCAAGCCTGTCAACGATTCTCGCAATAACACTGGTCTGGTGAATTTGCCAGCAGCCCAGCCCGCTTTTATCTGGTACCCGTATGACGCTTCCCCAGACTTTCCGCAGGTTGGAACGGGCGGACGTAACGCCATGGCGGGTCCTGTCTATTACACAGACATGTTCCCGGAAAACACCCGGTATGCCCAATACTACCATGGCAAGCTCTTTATCTATGACTGGATCAGGGACTGGATCAAAGTGGTGACCATGAAGAAAAATGGTGACTTTGATAAAATGGAGCCCTTCATGGAAAATGAAAAATTCGCGGCCATCATGGACATGGAGGTAGGTCCTGACGGGAAGATTTACATTCTGGAATATGGAAAAGGATGGTTCACCGGAAACCCGGATGCTGCGCTCTCCAGGGTGGATTATCTTTCCGGGAACCGGCCTCCTAAAATCACGAACCTAACGGTAGACCGGCAAAGCGGGCTGCTTCCTTTCACCGTGACCGCTACCGTAGAAGTAGCAGATCCGGAGAAAGATAATCTAAGATACCTCTGGACCGTTAACGGCCTGAAGAAGCTGACAGATACCCCGCAACTGGAACATACCTTCACCAAGGCGGGAGATTACGACATACGGGTAGAAGTCACCGATACCGAAAAGGCCACCTCCGGCAGCAAGGCCGTAACTGTGTACGCCGGTAATGAGCAGCCCGATGTGGTGGTGGCTTTGCCGGGCAACCGAAGCTTCTATTTCGAGGGAACCCCTATCAAATACCAGGTGCACGTAGCTACTCCGGGCGGTCAGGTGAAGCCAGAAAACCTTTTCGTGTCTGCGGAATACATAGAAGGAAAAGACCTAGCCGGAGCCTCCATGGGGCACCAGGTGGCCTCCGCCACTTTGGTGGGCAGAACCCTGATGGAAAACTCAGACTGCAAAGGCTGCCATAAAATAGATGAGAAATCGATAGGGCCGTCTTACGTAGACGTCTCTAAACGGTACCTTAAAGATGGCAAGGCCACGTCGCACCTTACGAACAAGATCATCAAAGGCGGCGGTGGCGTGTGGGGCGAAAATGCCATGCCGGCCCACCCAGACATGTCAGAGGCAGATGCCCGGCAGATCGTCTCCTGGATTCTTTCTCTGGCCAGCCCAACCAGCACTAAGCCTTCGCTTCCGGCCAAGGGAGAGATTGTTCCAAGGGTAGCCGAGCAGAAGAAAGAGAACACCGTCCTGAAACTCACAGCCACTTATACCCACGAGGGCGGCACCGGCTTGAAACCGTTGGTGGGTTCTAACGCCGTTCAACTAAGAAGTAACAGGGTGGATGTGTCTGAATTCAAGCAGGTGAAAGGTTTTACCAGTAGAGACTCTTCTGGAAGCAAATATCTGGTGTTTCCTGCAAGTGAGGGCTGGATCAAAGAGACCCTGGATTTAACAGACATCGGCTCCATTGAGCTATCCGCGGTAAACAGCGGGTACTTGGGTACCTATGCCGTGGAAGTAAGAATTGGGACGGTAAACGGGCAGAAAATAGGAAGCGGACGGATGGCTTTTGGCCCGCAAGGGCAGATCGTAAGCACCCGCATTCCAATTCAGGCTCCTCTCAATCTAAGAACTACGGAAGTGTACCTCATCTGTAAAGAAGTAACTGCAGGCGGCAATAACAGGCCACTTCTAAAAACGGTCACCTTTACTCCGCAGGGTAGAAGTACAGGGTCTTCTTTAGCCACTGTCAAAGTGAAATAGAAACCCTTCAGAATAAGCCTTATATTGAAACAACGTCTAACCAAAGGTACTGCCCATGACACAAGTAACCGCAGCTAAAAGTGTGACCAATGCAGATCACTTGGTAGATGGCAAACCTGCTTTCACGGAGAAGAAGTACTTGGTCACGTTTGTGTTTGTCACGTCTCTGTTCATGCTCTGGGGCATCGCCATTACTATGGGCGATGTTTTGAACCAGCATTTCCAGGAGGTACTCAGGGTGTCAAAGGCGCAATCTGGTTTGGTGCAGTTCTCCATTTTTGGGGCGTATTTCCTAATGGGCATCCCGGCGGGGTTGTTCATGAAGCGGTTCGGATATAAGATGGGCGTGTTGCTGGGCTTGTGCCTGTATTCCATGGGCGCGTTCCTGTTTGTTCCGGCCGCGGCGGCCGAGTCTTTTAACTTTTTCAGGTTGGCGCTTTTCATCTTGGGTTGCGGACTAGCCACTTTAGAGGCAGTTGCCCACCCATTCATCGCGGCTTTAGGCGACCAACGCACCAGTGACCAACGCCTGAACTTCGCGCAGGCCTTCAATGGGTTGGGTGCAGTGATTGGACCGGTGATTGGCGGCTACTTCCTGTTGCGCACCGGTACCCCGGGTGAGCTGGATTCAGTGGAGTTACTGTACACCATTATCGGCTCTGTCATTTTGTTGTTGGCTACCGCTTTTGCCTTTGTGAAAGTACCAGCCCTGGTAGACCCGCATGAAAGCCCTGCTGATTCAGTACATCAAGAAAATGGCCTGATTTCAGAAAATAAGCCCAAAAGCCTGTTCCAGAACCGGCATTTTGTGTGGGCCTGTATTGCGCAGTTCTTCAACGTGGCAGCCCAAGGCGGTACGTGGGCCTTCTTCATCACCTACGGGAAAGAAAAGATGGAGCTTCCGGCCGAAATGGCTTCTTATTATTTCTCCCTGAGTATGGTCATGATGATGGTAGGCCGTTTCTCCGGGGCTTTCCTGATGCGCTACATCGCGCCGCATAAACTATTGGCGGGGTACGCCTTGGCTTCCATTGTCATGTGCGTCATTGTGGCGCAGAGTTGGGGAACCGCCTCGTTTGTGGCTTTGCTGCTGATCAATTTCTTCTTCAGTATCATGTTCCCTACCATCTTCAGCTTGGGTCTGAAAGAAATGGGGTCAAAAACCCAACAGGCTTCTTCCTTCATCATCATGGGCGTGGTGGGTGGTGCCGTCTTTCCACCTTTGATGGGCATGGTGGCCGACCATGACGTGGCGGCCTCGTACTACCTGCCCATAATCTGCTATGCGGTGATTTTCCTTTTCGGGTATAAGTTCTATAAACCGGCAGTGCCTTCCCGTGGGTAACCAAAGGCAGAGAAAGAGAAGTATTTTACGCCTGTTTTGCAGAAAGTAGGTCTGAAACAAGAAGGAAGTATATATTAGAAGCGATCAATCCATAACCTAACAAATAAAACGAATGAACAACCAGAGACTCAGACTGGGCATGATTGGCGGGGGACAGGGAGCGTTTATTGGCGCCGTTCACCGCATCGCGGCCCGCTTGGACGGGGAATATGAACTTGTGTGCGGTGCTTTCAGCAGCAACCCGGAAAAGTCAAAAGCCAGCGGCGAACTGCTGGGCATCTCCCCAGAGAGAGTATATGGATCATATCAGGAGCTTTACGAAAAAGAGCAACAGCTCCCCGAAGACCAGCGCGTGCAGGTCATCAGCATTGTGACCCCCAACCACGTGCACTTTGAGCCCACCAAACTGGCACTGGAAAGCGGTTTCCATGTGATTCTGGACAAGCCCATGACGTTCTCACTAGAGGAGGCGCTGCAACTACGGGAAGTAGTTGAAAGAACCGGCAACCTCTTCTGCCTCACGCACACCTACACCGGTTACCCGATGGTGAAAGAAGCCCGGCAACTGGTGGCCTCGGGTAAACTGGGCAAGATTCGGAAAGTGTACGTGGAGTATCCGCAGGGCTGGCTGAGCACCTTTGAGGAAGGAGGCGACAACAAGCAGGCTTCCTGGCGCACAGATCCCAAACAGAGCGGCATCGCCGGCGCCATGGGTGACATCGGTACGCACGCCTTCAACTTGGCCGAGTACGTGTCTGGCCTGGAAGTAACCCAGCTCTGTGCCGATATCAACGTGGTGGTGGAAGGCCGCCAACTAGATGATGACGGTGCGGCGCTCCTGAAATTCAACAACGGCGCCAGCGGCGTGCTGTTTGCCACGCAGATTGCGGCCGGTGAGGAAAACAATGTCAGAATACGCGTGTACGGCGAGAAAGGCGGCCTTGACTGGCAGCAGGACATTGCCAACACCCTGCTGGTGAAATGGCTGGACCGCCCTGCCGAGATTTACCGCACCGGTGGTGGGCACGTAGGTTCTTACGCCCAGCACAACACCCGTACTCCGGGCGGTCACCCAGAAGGTTACCTGGAGGCATTTGCTAACCTGTACCGCAACTTCGCGCTGTGCGTGAAAGCCCGCCTGAACGGCGAAGAAGCGCCAGCCGAGGCACTGGATTTCCCGGGCATTGAGGAAGGCGTGCGCGGCATGGCCTTTATTGAGCAGGTGATTGCCTCGGGCCAATCAGAAAATAAATGGATTGAATTCACCATCTAACTAGACGATGACTACTATACAAGGACCCGCTATTTTCCTGGCGCAGTTTCTAGGAGATAATCCCCCGTTCAACGATTTAGAATCCATCTGTAAATGGGCCAAAAGCCTGGGCTTTGAAGGCGTTCAGATTCCAACCTGGGCCACCAGCTACTTTGATTTGCAGAAAGCCGCCGAAAGCAAAACCTACGCCGAAGAAATCAAAGGCATGGTAGAAAGCCACGGCCTGAAAATCACCGAACTTTCCACACACTTACAGGGGCAATTGGTAGCCGTAAACCCGGCCTATGACCAGTTGTTTGACGGGTTCGCGCCTGAAGCGTACCGCAACAACCCCAAAGCCCGCACCGAGTGGGCAGTGCAGCAGCTAACCTACGCCGCGCAAGCCTCCCGTAACCTGGGTCTCAACGCGAGCGCCTCGTTCAGTGGTGCTTTGCTATGGCATACTGTTTATCCGTGGCCACAACGCCCCGCTGGTTTGGTAGAAGCTGGTTTCACCGAGCTTGCCAAGCGTTGGACACCCATCCTGGATATCTACGACGAGAATGGCGTAGACCTTTGCTATGAGATCCATCCGGGCGAGGACCTGCACGACGGCATTTCCTATGAGATGTTCCTGGAAAAGGTGAACAACCACCCACGGGCTTGCTTGCTGTATGACCCCTCGCACTTCGTGCTGCAGTGCCTGGATTACCTGGCCTACATTGACCACTACCATGAGCGTATCAAGATGTTCCATGTGAAGGACGCTGAGTTCAACCCAACCGGAAAGCAGGGCGTATACGGCGGTTACCAGAGCTGGATTGACCGCGCCGGACGCTTCCGCTCTTTGGGTGACGGTCAGGTAGATTTTAAGGGCATTTTTAGCAAACTAGCCGCGTACGACTTCAAAGGTTGGGCGGTAATGGAATGGGAATGTGCCATCAAGCACCCCGAAGACGGTGCCCGCGAGGGGGCCATTTTCATCAAGGACCACATCATTAGAGTAACCGAAAAAGCCTTTGATGATTTCGCAGCTACCGGTGTGAACGAAGCCTTGAACAAGCAGATTCTGGGCTTGTCCTAGATAGCAGTCGTCTTCCAAAAAGCAGTTTTCCTCTGGTGGTTTTCCGCTCTTTTATAGAAAAGAGGCTACTTTCGGGGAATACTGCTTTCTAGGAGACGCTGCTTACCGAGGCATCGGGAAAGATCAACCTACTTCATTGCACCCTTTTACAAACAAGCAAACCTTCTAACAAAATCTGTTTTATGCAAAATATCCAACGTTCAAAGCTCTTTTGGGCAAGCTGTTTGGCCCTATTGGTGACGTCCCTGTCCTTCGGGATTAGGGCCGGGATTCTGAGCCGACTTGGCGTAGAGTTTCAATTAAGTGCCTCTGAGTTGAGTACCATCACCGCAACGGCGTTCTGGGGTTTTCCTTTGGCCATTGTGGTAGGAGGGTTTGTGGTGGATGCCATCGGTATGAAACGTTTGTTGGTGGCGGCTTTTATCCTGCACTTGACTGGAATTCTGCTCACCATTTTCGCGCAGGGTTACTGGACCTTGTTCATTTCCACCTTGTGCGTTGGCTTAGCGAACGGAACGGTAGAAGCGGCTTGTAACCCATTGGTAGCTACACTATATCCCGAGAATAAAACGACTCGTCTGAACTACTTCCACTTGTGGTTCCCCGGTGGGGCGGTGATTGGTACCTTGCTTGTATTCTTATTTACCAACTTGGGTATTGGCTGGCAAATTCAGGTGGCTGTAATGCTGATCCCAACGGTGATTTATGGGTTCCTATTCTCCAAACTTGATTTCCCGGTGACCGAGCGTGTGGCTTCTGGTTACACCACTGCAGACATGTACAAAGCCGTATTGTCGCCGCTGTTTCTGTTCATGTTCATCTGTATGTTCGGGACCGCCATCACAGAGCTTTTCACCGGCCAATGGATTGACCTACTCCTGAAAAACGTAACCGACAACGCACTGCTGATTCTTACCCTTACGGCAGGTGTACAGGTTTTGGGTAGAGCCTTTGCCGAACCAGTGGTGCACAAGTTGAGTCCATCCGGGGTGTTGTGCATCTCGGCTATATTAGCAGCGCTGGGCCTTTATCTGTTAAGTACGTTAACTGGCAACTCCATCTTTTTTGCCGCCATTATTTTTGGTTTAGGGGTAACCTATTTCTGGCCAACCATGATTGGATTTGTGGCCGAAAATATCCCTAGGTCTGGTGCTTTAGGTCTAAACCTGATGGGCGGAGCCGGGATGTTCGCGGTTTCCATCTATACCATTTTCATGGGAAGTTTCTACGACAATATTTTGACCGAGCGCTTACCGGCCGGGGCAAACCTGGAGGAATATGGCAAGGCCGCCCCGGGTACCGATATGGCCAATGCCCTGAACAACGCCAAAAACCTGGCGGGTCCAGAGGTACTGCAAGCCACCTTGATTATTCCTATCATTCTGGCTTTCGCTTTCGGGGCATTGTTCCTGTACATGCGTTCCCGGAAAAACAAAAACGTACAAGACTCCAGGTATGCAGCGGTGTAGTACCCTCTGTCTAAACAATTTTGTATCAACCTTCCAAATCCTCTTAAGGCCAAACGGCAGGAGAGGTGTTAAAATCCAGAATGTATTTCGGGCCTGTTTTCTTTAAATCGGGCCTGAAACAGACGGTAGGTTCCCTAAGAAATAGCAGCGTACGCAGGGTATTCCGGCGTGCGCTGCTTCTCCGTTTACTTACCTACCCTTTTAGTTTTTTCAGAAATAGCTTATGAGAAGTAAAGTACTTTTTTCCCTTATCCTTTTATTTGTTTTCACCATCTCCTTAGGGCACAGCCAACAGGTGAGTTCCCTGCGGGGGAAAGTTCAGGACCGAAATGCAGCAGGAATCCCCGGGGCTAACGTCAGGTTATTGAATACAAACCAAAGCGCCGTCACCGATGCCCAGGGACAGTTCCTTTTCAACAATGTTCCCTCGGGGAATTACAGAATGCAGGTGAGCGCCGTGGGGTTCGCCACCTCAACCCAAACCGTGCGCCTACCCCAGAATGAAACCGATATAATCTTCCAACTAACTGAATCGGCGGCTCGCCTGGACGAAGTGGTGGTAAGTTCCCAGAAAGTAGAGGAAGACCTGCAACGGGTGCCCGCCAGCATTACCGCCCTCACCAGCAAACAGGTGCAGGAGTACCGCCTCTGGAACACCCGCGACATCTCCACCATTATCCCCAACCTTTATTCCTCTGATCCCGGCGACAACCGAAACCTGACCTCCATCAGGGGCATTGCCACCACGTCGTATGACCCGGCGGTGGCTACTTACATTGACGGGGTAAACCAATTCACCCTGGACACCTATCTGCCTGAACTGCTGGATGTAGAACGCATTGAAGTGCTGCGCGGCCCGCAGGGCACTTTGTACGGCCGCAACGCCATGGGCGGAGTCATCAACATCATTACCAGACAGCCAAGCAACACCCCGGGCGGTTTTGCCTCCCTTGACTTCGGAAACTACGGGCAGCAACGCTACAGCCTGGGATTCAGGGCTCCTTTGGTGCAGGACAAGCTGTTTCTGGGAGTATCTGGTATGTTTCGGAAACAAGACGGGTTCTATACCAACACCTATGACAACTCAGATTTTGACCGTCAGCGCGTATTCGCGGGTAATTACTACCTCAAATACCTGGTAAACCCCTCCTGGAGCCTTACGCTCAATGCCAAGCACAGCCAGAACCGAAACCATGGCGCTTTCCCGCTGGCCTCCAGCCTGGAAGAAGCCTTGGCGCATCCGTTTGAGGTAAACCAGAATGCCGTGGGCAAAATGATTGACAACACCTTCAATGGCTCCTTCATTGTGAACCATACCGGAAGCGGTTTCAACTTCACTTCCCAGACGGCTTATCAATCAAATTACCGCGTTTATGACCAACCCTTGGACGGTGATTTTTCCCCAATTGACGGGGTTTCCATTGTGAATGACTATGGGAATGAAAGGAAGAATTTAAAGTTCTTCAACCAAGAGATAAAATTTTTGGGCGGAGAATGGAACAAAGTGAAGGTGTTGACTCAGGAAATCAGGTTCTCCTCACCGGCTTCCTCCATTTCTAAACTGCAATGGGTTGCGGGCGCGTACGGGTTCTTCCATGATAATCCGGTGAAACAGGGTACGCACTTCGGGAAAGACGCGGAAATGATGGGCGCTCCTTTTCCTTTTTTCACCAGCATCAACATCAACGAAGGACAGAATTACGGAACCGCTTTCTTTGGGCAGGGAACGTACCGGGTGCTTCCTAACCTGGAATTTACCGCCGGTCTGCGCTATGACTACGAACACCGGAAACAAACCATCCGCGGTGAGTTTCAGCCTGACGGCGATGAGCTCATGGTCGTGCGTTCCGATACCTCCTCAAAAGCTAGTTTCAAGGCTTTCTCGCCCAAGGCCAGTTTGGCATACCACCTCACCGATGACGTGCATCTGTACGGATCCTACAGCCGCGGTTTCCGGACGGGCGGCATCACGCAGCTTTCCTCAGATCCGTCGCAGCCGCCTTTATTCGCCTATGACCCGGAATACAGCAACAATTATGAAATCGGGCTGAAAACGGCTTTTCTGCAAAACCGAGTAACGGCTAATGTGTCAGCGTTCTACACCCAGGTAACCGATGCCCAGGTGCCCACCCTGGTTTTGCCCGAGGCGCTCATCATCACCCGCAACGTGGGCGAATTGGAGAGCAAAGGAGTTGAATTGGAACTGAACGCCACCCCGTTGAAAGGTCTGGAGACCAGCTATAGCTTCGGTTACACAGATGCCAAGTACACCCGCTTAACGGGCACCAATGACGGCGAGGAAGTGAACCTGAACGGAAACAAGCAGATTTTTACCCCAAATATCACCTCCATGCTGGCCTTGCAATATGGCCATAGTCTGGGCAATTCTCAGAACCTGAGGCTGGTGCTGCGAGGCGAGTGGCGCTACCTGGGCAAGCAGTACTTTGACCTGGCCAACCAACTTTCACAAGACGGATTCAGCGTGTTCAACGCGCGGGCCGGCGTACAGACCAAACGGTTCGAGGCTTTCCTGTGGGGCAGAAACCTCACCGATGAAACCTACATTGACTATGCTTACAACTTCGGGGCAACTCGCTTAGGAAATCCTGCCACGTACGGCGTTTCTCTGCGGGCAAACTTCTAAGCAAGTCTGCAGATTATTAATAAAGGCACCTGCGGATGCGCTAATTTCTGATTCCACAGTTTCGGGGCTGTTTTAAGCAAAACAGCCCCGAAACAAACGAATGCTTCTCATAACAAAGACACCTTATGTTTGATTTAACGGGCAAAACAGTAGTAGTCACCGGTGGCGGAAGCGGCATTGGGAAAGCCATTTCTCTGGTCTTCGCGCGACAAGGAGCCCAGGTGCAGGTGCTGGAACTATCGACGGAAAATGCCCAGGAAACCATCTCGGAGATTGAGGCCGCCGGAGGTTCAGCCCAAAGCCACGCCTGTGATGTAAGAGACCAGGAGCAGGTAAAAGCGGTTTTCAAGGCCATTCCCCGGGTAGACATTCTGGTGAACAACGCCGGCATCGCCCACATCGGGAACGTGGAGAACACCACTGAGGAAGACTTGGACAAAATCTACCAGGTAAACGTGAAAGGTGCTTACAATTGCCTTCAAGCCGCTGTGGCCCAAATGAAGGAGCAGGGCGGCGGGGTTATCCTGAACATGGCCTCCATTGCTTCGCACGTAGGTTTGTCAGATCGGTTTGCCTACTCCATGAGCAAAGGAGCCATGTACGCCATGACCTTATCGGTGGCCAAGGATTATCTGCCTTACAACATCAGGTGTAACAGCGTATCGCCGGCGCGGGTGCATACGCCCTTCGTAGATGGGTTTATCTCCAAGAATTACCCGGGCCAGGAAACAGAGATGTTCGAGAAGCTGTCTAAAACCCAGCCCATCGGCCGGATGGCCAAACCTGAGGAAGTAGCCGCATTGGCGCTGTTCCTGTGCTCAGACGAAGCTGGGTTCATTACCGGCTGCGACTATCCCATTGATGGCGGCTTCATCAGGCTGAACAGTTAACCTGTTTTAGAGCCGTTTTCAGGAAAACAGGTCCTAAACGAAATAGAACTTACCCCTTTCCCATCTTAACTTGATCATAGTTTATGAAGTTATTCAGATTTGGAGAACCCGGACAGGAAAAACCAGGAGTTATCCTGAACGATGTCTCTTATGACGTTTCTGCCTTTGGTGAAGATTACAACGAGGGTTTCTTCCAGAACGATGGCCTGTCCCGATTACAGGCCTTTGTGCGGGAGAACGAAGGAAAACTGCCGCAGGTAACTGAAGGAGTTCGCCTTGGATCGGCCATTGCGCGTCCGTCCAAGATTGTCTGCATTGGGTTGAACTACGCCGACCACGCCCGCGAAACCAACGCCGCCATTCCCAAAGAACCCATCGTTTTCTTCAAGGCCACCACGGCCCTCTGCGGCCCCAACGACGATGTGGTCATCCCTAAAAATGCCGAAAAGCTGGACTGGGAGGTGGAACTGGGGGTGGTCATCGGCAAGAAAGCTAGCTATGTCTTTGAGGCCGATGCCTTGGATTACGTGGCGGGTTACGTGCTGCACAACGACTACAGTGAGCGCGCCTTCCAGTTGGAGCGCGGCGGCCAATGGGTGAAAGGCAAAAGCAACGATACCTTCGCCCCGGTAGGTCCCTTCCTGGCTACGCCAGATGAGTTAGGCGATATAGACAACCTGCGTCTGTGGCTCACCGTGAACGGCGAAACCATGCAGGACGGCTCCACTTCTAACCTGATCTTCAACATTCCGGTGTTGGTTTCTTACCTCAGCCAGTTCATGACCCTTCTGCCTGGTGATCTCATCTCCACCGGTACTCCGGCTGGGGTTGGCTTAGGCATGAACCCGCAGGTGTACCTGAAGCCCGGCGATGTGGTGGAACTGGGTATTGAGGGATTAGGCACCTCGCGGCAGACCGTCAGAGCCTATGCCCAGGATTGACGCCCACCAGCATATCTGGCAGTACGATCCCGCGCGGGACACCTGGATCACCGAGGACATGGCAGCCATCAGGCGTGATTTCCTGCCTCCGGATCTGCAGCCCATTCTAGAGAAGAACGGATTTACCGGGTGCGTGCTGGTGCAGGCCAAGGAAGATAATGATTTCCTGCTGGAGATCGCCGCGGCGCATGACTTCGTGAAAGGTGTGGTGGGCTGGGTGGAGTTCCAGGACGAGCAGGTAGGAGAGCAATTGGCGTACTTGAAGCAATACAAGAAACTTAAAGGTTTCCGGTATATTCTACAGAGTGCCCAAGACCGGGCCTTGATGCTGCAACCTGCTTTCAAGCGAGGCATTGCCCAATTGCGGGATTACAGCTATACCTTTGATATCTTAATTTTTCCTGATCAATTAGGGTACACCAAGGAGTTTGTGAGCGCTTTCCCGGATCAGCCTTTTGTGATCGATCACCTGGCCAAGCCCACTATCAAAGACGGTAAATGGGAAGAATGGGCAAAGCAGATCAAAGCCTTCGCCGGGCACGAAAACGTATCCTGCAAAATCTCCGGGATGGTCACCGAAGCCGATTGGCGGAACTGGAAAAAGGCTGATTTCAGGCCCTACCTGGATGCCGTGGTGGAGACCTTCGGCCCGAAAAGGATCATGTTCGGTTCTGATTGGCCGGTGTGCCTGGTGGCAGGTGCTTATGAGGAAGTGCTGGGCATTGTGGAAGACTATTTCTCAGGATTCAGTCCAGACGAGCAGGCGCTATTCTTCGGAGGGAACGCCACGCGGTTTTATCAACTCTAACCCTAAACGCCACGAAAGCGCTGGCCCATTTCAACATCTCCTATGGATTTACTTTTAGCAGGCAAAGTCTTCATCGTTTCAGGCGGAGCCAAGGGCATCGGCAAAGGAATTGTTACGGTACTCGCCCAGGAAAAAGCCATTCCGGTGATTCTGGGAAGAAGTGAGTCCGATAACCTGGGGGCCCTCCAGGAAATAGAGCAGCAGGGCGGACAAGCGTATCAGGTGGTAGCCGAACTGAGCAACCCCGAGGAATGCCAGCAAGCCATCAGCGCTGTGCTTCGTCAGTTTGGTAAAATAGATGGCTTGGTAAACAATGCCGGGGTGAACGATGGGGTTGGCTTGGAGAAAGGTGACTATGAATCGTTTGTGGCTTCGCTCCACAAGAATCTGGTTCATTACTATTTGCTCGCTCATCATGCCCTGCCAGCGCTGAAGGAATCAAAAGGCGCTATCCTGAACATCACCTCCAAAGTGGCCGAGACCGGGCAGGGCAACACATCGGCGTACGCGGCGGCTAACGGCGGGCGCAATGCCCTTACCCGTGAGTGGGCCGTGGAACTGCTTAAGTACGGCATCAGGGTGAACGCCATTGCCGTGGCCGAGAGCTGGACCCCGCAATACGAAAGCTGGATTCAGACCCTGCCTGATCCTGAGGAAAAGCTCAGGGAAATCACTTCCAGAATTCCCCTCGGCCAACGCATGACCACGCCGGAGGAAATCGCCCAAACAGCGGCCTTTCTGCTCTCTGAGAAATCGAGCCACACCACTGGACAAATCATCCACGTAGACGGCGGCTATGTGCACCTGGATCGGGCCCTTTAAACAAGAACTCGCAGGCAAAATAGTGGGTCTTAGCTGAAAAGTACCTGTGCTGTTTTGGCCCCTTTTTCCTGAAATTGACGCTAAATCATCCCTTAGGTGGTTTTCCTAATTCTCAAGCTATGAAAACGTTTTTACTCCTTTTTCTTTTAAGTCTGATGTCTTTAACCCAAGCCTCTGCCCAGTCACCGATTCGGTTGGCGATAGCGGGTTTGAGCCACGGGCACGTAGACTGGGTTTTTAACCGGCCGGGCAAGCAGGACATCCTGGTGGTGGGCATTTACGAACCGAACCCGGTTTTGGTGGAGCGGTACACCAAACGCTACAAGCTGAGCCCGAAACTTTTTTATAATGACCTTGCCAAAATGCTGGACAAGGTAAAACCACAGGCGGTGTCGGCGTTTGGGGCCACGAACGAGCACATATCCGTGGTGCGGGCGTGTGCCCCCCGGAAAATCCACGTGATGGTAGAGAAACCGCTCGCCACCACGCTGGCAGATGCAAAGGAAATCCAGGCCTTGGCCCAAAAGCACGCCATTCACGTGCTCACCAACTTCGAAACCTCCTGGTACGCCAGCAACCAGCACGTAGCTGGTCTGTATAACGAAGGAAAACTGGGCGAAATCCGGAAAGTGATGGTAAACGATGGGCACCAGGGACCCAAGGAAATAGGGGTAAGCCCGGAATTCCTGGAAATCCTGACGGATCCGGTGAAGAACGGGGCGGGAGCCCTGACCGATTTCGGCTGCTACGGCGCTAACCTGATGAGCTGGCTCATGAAGGGCGAACGGCCGCTCTCGGTAACGGCGGTCACCCGGCAGAACAAGCCCGAAATCTACAAAAACGTAGACGACGAAGCCTCTATCATTCTGCAGTACCCCAAAGCCCAGTGCATCATCCAGGGTTCCTGGAACTGGACCTTCCCGCGCAAAGACATGGAGGTGTTCGGTACCAAAGGGTACGCCGTCGCGGTAGATGCCACTACCGTGCGGCAGCGGCTAAATGATAGTTCACCCGAAGAATCTTTGAAATTGGACCCTCGGCCGGAGCCCTTTCTGGATCCTTTCTCGGTGCTGGCCTCGGTGGTAACCGGTAAACTGACCTTGGACCAAAATGATCTGTACGGTCTGCCCCTCAACGTGAAGGTGGTGGAAATTCTGGAGGCCGCCAAAGAATCGGCGAAGTCAAATAAGACCGTTTTCCTCAAATAAGGCCTAAAACGTTATCTGCCTCCGTTTTCCTGTGGGACCTAAATCCAAAGTAAAATGCCCAAGACCACTTCCGGATCTTGGGCATTTTCAATCACCTGGAAACCGGGTTAATTCCTCACCCGGTTCTGTTCGCTTTCAGAACCGCCGGTTTCGCGTTGACGCTGATTCTGGGCCGTTTTCCCGAAACGGTACGAAAACGAGAGGGTGACCACCCGTGAATCGCCGGCGTTACGCCACCAGGCCTCGGTGTTGACGAGGTTGTTGATGACTCCGTTGGTGATTCTGGTGTAGAAAATATCGGCGACGTTCAGGCGCAGGGTGGCTTTTTCCTGCATGAAGCGTTTCTGTACGCCAGCATTCGCCTGCCAATAGCCTCCTACTTTGAACTGAGTGTAGATGAGGTCGGTGCGGTACTGGCCGCTCACCTCCGCGCTCCAGCCTTTCTTCAAGGTGATCTGGTTGTTGAGCGACGCATAGAAGAAATTGCCGCTGGTTTTCAGATAGGTGTCATACAATTTGCTGTCGAAGCGATTGTGACTGAGTTCGACGTATAGGTTGGCCCGGAGCCACTTCACCGGATTGTGCGTGGCATTAAGGGAAACCACGAAGGATTCGCCCAACCTGAGGTTACCAGGACGGCTGTAGTAGCGGTTCACCAACTGGCCATCGTCTTCACGCTCTTTTACAATCTCAATTGTCTCGTTGATAAGATCGGTGGAGCGGCTGTAGCGCGCCGAGGCTGTCACCAGGTTGTGCGTGTACGATACCTCTAGGTTATGAGAAATGGTAGGCTGCAGGAACGGATTCCCCGAGTAGTAAGTGAGCTTGTCCAGCGGCGACAGGAAGGGGTTCAGGTCCTGGAAAACCGGACGGTCAATGCGTTTGCCGTACGAGAAAGTGACGCTCTTGGCCCCGGCAGTATCCAATTTGTACTGCAGGTACAGCGTGGGAAACAGGTGCGTGTAATTTCTAGAAAAGGACGAGTCTTTCTTCTCGGCGTTGCCCAGTTGGTGTCCCTTAGAAACAGTGTTCTCCAGCCGTAGCCCGGCCTGCAGCGCCCACTGTTTGAAGTCTTTGTTCAAGTTTAGGTACCCGGCGTTGATGTTCTCGCGGTACTTGAAATGGTTGCTCAAATTGAAATCAGGGGAGGTGGTACCACCCACGGTGGCGAGATAGTCGGCTTTGTTGTCTGTTTTGATGTAGCTGGCCTTAGCGCCCATTTCTACGTTCACCCCGTTTTTCAATGGATGGCGGTAATCAGATTTGGCGGTGTAGATGTCAATGCGCGCAGGCAGAGAACCGTCTAATTGGTCTTGCCCGGTGAGCTCGCCGCCCGACCCGTAAAGGAAGTTTTTGTAGAGTTGGTCGGCATCGGTTTTATACACCAAGTAGTCCACGTCGGCGGCCAGTGAGCGGCCGGTCTTCCCGAACTCGTGCCGAAGGTTCAGGTTCACGCTTCCGTTCTGGAATTCGTTTTGGCTCACGTTGTCGGCTACGATAGTGGAGGTGAGCTGTCCGTTGGCATCCCGCAGGCGGCTGGTATTGTCTGTGTCGTTGTCGGAGGGACGGGTGAGGCCGTTCACCACAAACCCCAGCGTGGTGGACGGAGTGGCGTAGAAATCAAGGCCTATTTTGGCAGAATACGATTCAAACCCGCGCAGCAGGTAAGAGTACTGGCTGAACATGGATTCCAGTTGGTTTCCCTCGGTTTTGTACCGGCGCTCAATGTTCAGGTCAGTGAAGTTGTTTTGGGCCGTTTGCGACAAAGTAGCGAATACATTCAGTTTGTTTTTGCGGTAGTTCAGGTTGAGGCTGTTGCTGGTCTTGCCCATCTTGCCCCGGCCGTAACTCAGGTTCAGGTTGCCGTTGAACGCCTCCACCGCCAATTTCTTCGTTCTGATGTTGATGACCCCGGCATTGCCGGCCGACTCGTACTTAGCCGGTGGGTTGGTCATGATCTCAATCTTGTCAAGCGTTTCGGAGGGAAGGGAGCGGAGGTAGTTTTCCAGATCTGTTCCGGCCAAATACGTGGGGCGGTCATCAATGAACACCACCACGCCCGCTTTTCCTTTCAGACTGATGGATCCGTTTTCGCCCACCAGCACGCCCGGCGATTTCTCCAGCACTTCCAGCGCGCTGGTACCGGCGTTGGAAAGGAGCGCATCCACGTTCACCACGGTGCGGTCAATTTTCTGTTCCACAAACAGCTTCTGGCTAGCCACGGTCACTTCCTGCAGCACCTGCCCACCGTTCTGCTCCAGTGTAATGGTGGGCAAACTGAGCTGTTGATTAGCAGCATCCAGGGTAAGGGGGGCGCTCTGGTAAAGTTTGTAGCCCATGGCATTCACCACCACCAGGTAGTTGTTGAATGTAAGGTTCTCCAGCTCAAACTTGCCCGTGGCATCTGTAATGCTGATTTTCACCAGCGAGCTGTCCTGCGCTTTCAGGAGAGAAACGGTGGCAGCCTCCAGAGGTTTGTTGCTTTGGTCTTGGACAGCCCCGGTGATCTTTCCGGTTTGCTGCGCCCAGGCCAACGGAGAAAGTAACAGGAGAAGAAAGGGGAGAAAGAGTTTTTTCATGGGTTTTATCAGGTAGAAAAGATTGGCGATTTGGGCGGAACCTGCACCATCGGCTGGAATTTTAAGGCACAGCGAGGGCTTGCACTCCTGATCCAGGGGGCGAAAGGGACTTGCAAAAACTAAAATGAAGGGAAGAGGCGACTAGATGGTAGGTGGTTGCTGGGTTCTTTCCTGGTAGGTTTGGGTGCGGGCCTGGTATTGGTTTGCTCTGGATTTGGGCAAGTAGGTGTAATGGTATTCCTGGGGTTCAAACTTAGAGCCGGGCAGCATCTCGGCGTCTGGGCTGACCGAGGGATAGCGCAACTGCTCGGCGGCTTTGGCTGATAATTCCGCGTATACCCGGTCGGCTTCGGCTTCCTTCACCAAGGCCTGGATCAGAGAAGTGTGGGAGGGAAGCTGGTGATCGGCTACAATTTCTTCGTTGATCAGGAACTGTACCGTTTTGTGGTTTTTCACTTTCACCACATACTCGGTGCCGTTTTGGGTAGTGGTGATGGTGCCGTTTTTGATAAAACCCACCGGAATCAGGTATGTAGGTTCCGTTTCCACCTCCGGCACAATCCCGTTCACCACAATCTTGAGTGCGCCCTGCTCATACTGCTGTAGAAGGTTCTGCATCAGGTTTTTGTAGCGTTGCACTTCCTGCGCACTAACCTTTTCACCGTTGATCTTCAAAGCAAGAATATCCACGCTGTCTCTCTCAATTTCATACACCACGCCGTTCCGCTCGAAGTCGTATCTCTGGATCACCCCATCGGAGGACTTATGGGCCGCCCCGGATACATTCAGTTCTTTGGGTGTAGTCTGGACTGGTTGGGTTTTCTGCGCGACGGGTTTGCCTGCCAGTTTTTGGCGTGGTTTTACCAAAACGGGGGATTTCTGGGGGACATGTACTATCGGGCTGTTTCCTGATGTTTTTCTGGGAAGCAGAATCTCCAAGGCCTGCTGGGGCAGTTGCTCTGAAAGAACCGAAGTGTTTTGGCGCGCAAATCCCAAAAGCAGCCCCGAAACGAGCACCAGGCAAAAGCCTACAAACACTTTCTCGGAGCGTTGCAGCGGCACGTTGTCCTGGTAGATGATCCGTTTCACGCGGTCAGTGAGGGAGGTGCGTTTATCGGCGAAGCCCGGGGCCAAGCCAAATTGCGAGAGGTTGTATTCCTGGAACGTGACCAGCGCCTGCAGGAAATTCGTTTTGCTTTGCAGCGCCTGAATGGCCAGGTCATCGCAGCAATTCTCACGTTCCTGCCGCAGTCGGGCAGAGAGCCACAGCAATCCCGGATTGAAGAAGAACAGCACCTCAGCCATTGTTTGCAGCAAGTTCACCAGGTAATCGCGGCGGCGGATGTGGGCCAGTTCGTGCAGCAGAATGGCCTCCACCTGCTCGGGCGGCAACTGCGCCAGCATGCCCGTGGGCACCAGCACCAAGGGCTTTAGAAACCCAATGACCGCCGGCACTTTCACCAGGCCAGACTCCAGCAATGATACCGGCAAACCAATCTGCAACCTCCGGCTCAGTTCCGTGATGCGGGCGAGCCAGAAAGCAGAAACGGGGCTGGTTTGCTCTTTCCTCAGCCGAACCACGTAATGCATTCCGCTCAGGATCTGCAGGCTTTTCAGCGCAAACACCAGAAACCAGACCAGCACAATGGTGGAGGCATGGGCCGTGCAGAACTCCGCGAAAGCCTGCGTCAAGGAAAGTGACGTGCTTCCCGAACGCAGAAATCCGGAAGAATTAACGCCAATCTCCGGCAACACCGATACCTCCAGCGACCCTGAAAACCCATTGCCCGCGGGCGAAATCAGTCCCCATTCATACCAGAACGTGCCTCCGCTGGCCCCCAGAAACAGCACAAACAAGCCCGCCAGTAAATTGTACCGTAGCGCCGGGGCCGATCTGCGCGTCAACTGCACCACCAGACCCGCCGCAATGGCTAGCACCAGGCCCTGCCATAAGGAGTGCACCAAGGTCCAGCAGAGGGCCTGTATGAAGTCAGAGGAAAGAAGCTGAGCGAGCAGAAATGGCATATCCGTATGGGTGAATTAGTCTTTCGGCATGTTTTTGATCATCTCCTTAATGGCTTCCAACTCTTCTCTGGAAGTCTTTTGGTTACCCAGCAGTTGCATGACCAGCTTACCCGCCGAACCGTTGTACATGGTGTCAATGAATTTGTCCAGGAGGTGATCTTTGGTTTTTTCCTCCGCCTCGGCCACCCGGTAAATATGCTTCATGCTGCTCTCATCGCGGTTCAGCAGGCCTTTGTCTACCATAATCTGCATGAGCTTGAGGGTGGAGGTGTAGTTCACCGGCCGCTGCAGATTTAGTTCATCATTCACGAAACGCACCGTGGAGGGGCCGTGCTGCCACAGCACCTGCAGAATCTCCAGCTCGGACTTGGTGGGTTCCGGTAACTTGTTTTTAGATAGATCTTTCGCGTTCATACGATAAAGGTAGGAAAAATTTCGTACGAACAAATATTTACCATGATTTTGTGCAAAAATCTTTTCGGGGGCTGAAACCGTATTTTCATGATCCGCTTCAAAGTTCATGATGTATTGACTTTTAAGGTATTAAATCAATGGAAGCTCTATTAGCCTAAAAGCGGATTTCTTACGGAAAGACAAAGCTTTTGTCATTGCGAATATTTTTAGCATGTTTTCCTGAAATCAGACCAAAAACAACGGTAAATTTGTAACCTCTTAGGTGACCTGAATCTTACGGCCGACCCTTATTCAGGTAGAAAATAAATTGAGCAAACAGCAGTGGTGACCGGAACTGAACCCAAGGATTTCTTCAAGCAGCCCAGAAAAGCGTCAGAGATCAAAGCGGAGATACTCTCCCGGTTTTTTCCGGTTTGGAGCGAGTTAGCGGTGGCAGGTCAGAAGGAGGCTGCGGAGGCTGCGTGCCTTTACCTGGACCTGAATGTTGGCACCGGGTCCTTGGAAGGCGGACTGCCCGATGCTTCGCACAGAGTTTTGAAGCAGATTTTCGCGGGCGTAGGAAGCAGGCCTCACCAGAAAGCTGTTTTTCGGTCGTTTTTCGGAGAATCAAACAAAAACGCGTTGGCTGCACACCTGCAGGCCACCGAAGCGCTTCCTTTCTTCCCCGAGCTGGAAACGCCCCCGGTTTGGGTAAAAGATCAGGAAAGCCAAAAAGAGATCCGGGAGAAACTGCAAACCAACTTGCCGGCCTTGCTGGTGACTGATCCGTTCGGCTACAAATTCTCGCAGGAGATGCTGGGGCAAGCTTTGGAAAACAACGCAACGGATGTGTTTCTGCTGTTCGAAGGGAGTAAACTGAAAGCCTCGGTGAAAAGCGCATCGGCCCCCGGGGCCCTGCAGCATCTGTACGGCACCCACCTGGCGGCGCTCCAGCAGTTCTATGAGCGCACAGCTCAGGCACAGAAGCGGGAAGAGTTTGCCTTGAAAACGCTGGAAAACGTCCTCCGGGGAAAAGGATTTCGCACCGTGACCTTCAAATTTGGCACGGGCAAAGAGCAACCGCAGCAGTACCTGGTTTTTGCCTCCCGGTCAGAAACCACCTGCACCAAACTGAAGGAAATCCTGCTGGACTACAGTGATTACCAGGAAGACGGGGTGCCTCTGCTGGCCGCCAACCTGAAGCCCCTACGGCTGCTGATACCGGAGTACGCGCAGTACCTGCCGTTCTCGCTCTACAAACTCCAGGAAGATCTGCTGCAGAACGCGTCTGCGTACAACCGCCTGAGCCTGGAGAAAATCTACGAGAAGCACAACGTGGAAACGCCCTATTCGCGGGCCAACTACCTGACGGTGATGGAAAAGTTGAAGGAACAAGGCAAGATTCTGCTGCTTAACCCCAAAACCGCCCAGCAGGTGCACAAGCTTTCCTATAGTTGCCTCATCAAATTCAAGGCCTGAGATAGCAAACCGGTTGTTTTTTTGCCGCTCATGTGCGGCTGTTTTTAAGCTGTTTTCCGGAAAATATGCTTCAAACGTTCCCCGTTTTAAATAAAATAGGCCCGTTCATTTCTGAATAGTTTAATTTCCGGAGCCAGCCATTTAAAGCCGAGCAAGATTTGCTGGACATCCGTTTTCCGCCGCCCTATCTTTGTTCCCCAATTACATGCTTATGACCGCTGCCCCCTCATTCTCTGCCTTCGCTGAACTGGAAGCTTCGTTTACCGGTGAATTGTTTTACGACGCAGGCTCCTCTCTGCACGAAGCCCAGCGACGGGTCTACGCCACCGATGCCTCGGTGTACCAGGAGAAACCCGTGGCGGTGGCCATTCCCAAGACGAAGGAAGACCTGAAAGCCCTCATCCGTTTCGCGAACCAGCACCAGATCACGCTCATTCCGCGGGCGGCCGGTACCTCGTTGGCGGGTCAGGTAGTAGGAAACGGGCTGGTGGTAGACATCTCTAAATATTTCACCCAGATTCTGGAAATAAACGATGCCGAGCAGTGGGTGCGGGTACAGCCCGGCGTCATCCGTGACGATTTAAACGCCACCCTGCGTCCGCACGGGCTGCTGTTCGGTCCTGAGACATCCACGGCCAGTCGGGCTATGGTGGGTGGCATGATCGGGAACAACTCCTGCGGCCTGCACTCCATTGTTTGGGGCGACACCCGTACGCATTTGCTCTCGGCCAAAGTGCTGCTGAGCGATGGTTCAGAGGCCGAGTTCAAGCCGCTCACCCATCAGGAACTGCAACAGAAACTCACGCTGCAGAACCTGGAAGGGGAGATCTACCGGAAGATGTACGGGCTCATCAGTGCCCCTGAAAACCGCGCGCTTATCCAGCAGAATTATCCCAAGAAAACCCTCACCCGCCGCAACACCGGTTACGCGCTGGATTTCCTGGTAGACGAAGGCGCCGGAGCCGAAGGCCAAACTACGCTGGACCTCTGCAAACTGCTGGCGGGCTCTGAAGGCACGCTGGCCTTTGTCACCGAAGCCAAGCTGAACTTGATTCCGCTACCTCCCAAGGAGGAGGGCTTGGTGTGCGTGCATTTCAACTCTCTGATGGAAGCCCTGGAGGCGAACATCATCATCCTGAAGCACCAACCCATGTCCTCTGAGCTGGTGGACAAGTACATCATGGATTTCACCAAGGGACACCGCACCTATGACGCCAACCGGTTCTTCATTGAAGGCGACCCCGCGGCGCTGCTGATGGTGGAATTCATGGCCGATTCCCAAGACATCATCACTGACAAAGCCGAGGCGCTTATCGCTGACCTGAAAGCTGCCGGGCTGGGCTATGCCTACCCCGTAGTACGGGGCGCGCTCACCAAACCCGTGTGGGACGTGCGCAAGGCGGGCCTGGGATTGATCCGGAACCTGCCCGGCGACACCCAACCCGTGAACCTCATTGAAGACTGCGCTGTGTCGCCGGAGGATTTGCCTGCTTACATCACTGATTTGCAGAAAGTGCTGGAGAAACATAATCTGCAGGCTTCGTATTACGCCCATGCCGGCGCCGGGGAGTTGCACGTGGAGCCCATGATCAACCTCAAAACGAACGAAGGAAAACAGGTCTTCCGGCAGGTTTTAGCAGAAACCACTGAACTGGTCAAGAAATACAATGGCTCCCTCAGCGGCGAGCACGGTGACGGCCGTCTGCGCGGCGAGTTCATCCCGCAGGCCCTGGGCCAGGAGGTGTACCAGTTGCTGAAGGAAGTGAAAAGCATCTTCGATCCGAAGCATATTTTTAACGCAGGCAAGATTGTGGACACTCCGCCCATGAACGAGTTCCTGCGCTACGAAGAGAAACCCGCCCAGCAGGTGATCCCCGTGGAAACGCTCTTCGATTTCTCCCAGCAGGAAGGAATCCTCCGGATGGCCGAAAAATGCTCCGGCTCCGGCGACTGCCGCAAAACCCACGTGAGCGGCGGTACCATGTGTCCCAGTTACATGGCCACCCGCCAGGAAAAAGATACCACCCGTGCCCGGGCCAACATCCTGCGCCAGTTCCTTACTAATTCAGACAAGCTTAACAAGTTTGACCACAAGGAAATCAAGGAAGTGATGGACCTGTGTTTGAGCTGTAAGGCCTGTAAGAGCGAATGCCCCTCCAGTGTAGACGTAGCCAAGATGAAGGCCGAGTTTCTGCAGCATTACCATGATGCCAACGGCGTGCCGCTGCGCACCCGCATGATCGGGAACTTCACCAAGATGCAGCAGTTGGCCTCAGTGGTGCCGGGCGTGTACAACTTCATGATCAGCAACCCCGTGACCAGTAAGCTGATCAAGAAAACCGTGGGCTTCGCACCGGAACGTTCGTTGCCTGAAGTGGGTAAAACCACCCTGAGAAGCTGGTTCAAGAAGTGGCAGAAGGAGAATGCCGGAAGCACCCAGAACGGAAGACCGGTTTACCTGTTCTGCGACGAATTCACCAACTACAATGACGTTGAGATCGGGCAAACCACAGTGAAGTTATTGACGGCGTTGGGCTATTCCGTGCAGATCCCAGAGCACCTGGAAAGCGGCCGTACCTATTTGTCTAAAGGCTTGGTGCGCGAGGCTAAAGAGATCGCCATCAAAAATGTGCAACTGCTGAGCCAAGCCATGGCCAACGGGACGCCCATCATCGGCATTGAGCCCTCGGCCATCCTGACTTTGCGCGATGAGTACCTAGATCTGGTTCTTACTGACTTAGTGCCTGCCGCCCGGCAAGTCGCCGACAACTCATTCCTTTTAGAGGAGTTTTTACTAAAAGAGGTGGAAAACGGAAACATTACCCCGGCGGCTTTTACCCAGGAGAAAAAACAAATCAAACTGCACGGACACTGCTACCAGAAAGCGCTGCAAGTGCTTACGCCTACGCAGAAAATCCTGTCCCTGCCCCAGCATTACGAGGTGGAGATGATTCCATCGGGTTGCTGCGGCATGGCGGGTTCCTTCGGATATGAGGAAGAGCATTATGGGGTCTCCATGCAGATTGGCGAATTAGTGCTGTTCCCAGCCGTTAGAAACGCTGCCCCGGAGGTAATCATTGCGGCAGCCGGTACCAGTTGCCGCCACCAGATCAAAGACGGCACTGCCCGTAAAGCCCTGCATCCTGCTGAGATTCTGTGGCAGGCGTTGAAGAAGTAGTGACTGTAGTAAATAGAAACAGAAAAGCCTTTCCCGTAGGAGAGGCTTTTCTGTTTCTAGGTTGTTTTCAGGGAAATAGGTAAAAAGCAGCTCCAGGTTCTTTGTTATCCCAAGATTCAAGTTTGCAACTTGGACCCATTATGACTTCAGTTTGTAACCGAAACTTATCATTGCAAATCCTGGGGCTATCAGGGTTTGTAATCGCAAACTACAGGTATAGTAGGTCCAATTTGCAAACGTGAACCATGTTTTTGGTGGGGTAAAAAGCCTTTTGATTTAAGCCTGCTTTCCGGAAAACAGCTAAGAAACGATCAGTAAAAATCAGGAAAATTAGGCTTTAGCCCGTACCAATGCGGCTTCCCACAACTGATCCTCAGCTTCCAACAGTTCTTCCAGCATGATCACTTTTCTCTCCAGTTCCTCTTGGGTAAACAGGGTAGGAAGCAACTGCTTGTAATAAGTAATTCCTGATTGCAGGTTTTGCCAGAAGGTCTGCAGGTACTTGGCCTGTTTATCGGTGAGGGTGTTAAGTTGCTCGGCTTTCTTGTTTTTCCAGTAATCGATGTACAGGTTGAGTTCGTTGATGAATAGGTGTGGCCGGTAGGTTTGGTTCAGGGCGTTAAAACGGCCGTAAATGTGGTCCACCATTTCCTGCAGCTTGAAGATACCCGAGAAGAACGCCAGGTTAGGTCCGGGGCAGATGGCAACCGGTTTGCTCACCGTTTTCTTCCCGAGGTTGTACAGCAGCGAGGCCGTATTGGCCAGACCTTCGCAGAGGCATTCTTTGGACAGGATCTTGTTTTTCTCGGCTTTCAACGCTTCTGGACTGAGGCCTTGTTGGAGCAGTTGTTCCAGTTTGCGGCGCTGGAATTTGCGGGAGGCGGTGCAAAGTGGTTCCTCGGTGAACTCGGTGCTGGAGACCAGGTGCTTTTTCACGCAAGGGCTTCCGGTTTTGCCTTTCTCAATGCGCATGTGGGTGAGTTGTTCGCTCGTGGTGCCGCGCAGGGCATTAAACGGGACGCCCAGCGGGGAGATGGGGCTTAGGTACAGATCCTCGGCTGTGGCTTTTGATAGTTTGGTCAAGGTATCGGCATCTACGGAGGTAGCTTCGGGAACCAGCAGGAACGGCGTGCCCCATCCGGTGGCGTCGCAGCCGTAGTATTCCAGCAGGAAGTTATGTTCTTCGGCAGTGCCAATGCCGCCCTGTACCGTGAAGCGCTGCGCGGGAACCGAGGTTGGTAACTTTAGGCCTTTCGCCGTTAAGGCTTGTTGGCACATGGCCCAGAGCTCGGCTTTCAGCGCCTGGCGGTTGGTTTTGAACTCCTCCAGAATAGGACCCAGCAATAGCCCATCGGTGGCGAAGGCGTGTCCGCCGCAGTTCAGCCCAGATTCAACCCTGAACTCCGAGACCCAGATTCCTTTCTTAGCCAGAATCTTCCCCTGCACCGCCGCCGACCGATAATCGCTTACCTTGATGATGATCTGCTTTTCAAATTCGCCTTGGGTATTGGGCAGAAAACAAGGGAACTGCTCCAGGTAACTGAACAGCCTTGGGTTCATGCCCGCCGAGAACACCATGGAAGACCTTACCGAGCTTCTGGCAAAGCCGCGCAGGGCCGCCAGCGCATCAGAGAACTCAGCAGGAAGCGGGGACCCGTCTTCGGCATAATTGGTTTTATCCAGCTTGGTCATGATGTTCACGTCAATGCTGCCGGGCACCACTGCTTCGCGCAACTGACCCTGCAAAAACCGGCGGTACAACGCATCCTGCGTTTGCAGCATCTGGTGGTACAACATCCGCAGGGGAGAGGCATCGGGCAGCAGCTCGAAGTATTTAGTCAGTTGAGTGCCGGGCTGAAACTCTTCCCCACGGACTTTTTCCAGTTGTTCTTTCACCAGCTCGTCCACCAGGTTCAGGTACGCCGTCACGCGCCGGGCCCGGTAATCTTCCTGCTTTTCCGAAATTGGGGTGTAAGGTTTCTGGTACAACGAGGCATAATACAGCCGCATCTCCTCCAGAAGTTTGTCATCGGCGAGCGACAGGACGGAGGAAATCCCGTAACGGGCAACTTTCAGCGGTGAATCAATGGAAAAGGCCAATCCCATGACCGGGATGTGGAAGGTGTGCAGAGAGGTGAAAGACATGGTATTCGAAAAAAGGTGAATCTCTCCCGAATGGAAGCTGGCACAAGGTAGCGGGGCGGCCGACTTCGTTTGGATGAGCAGCGCCACTTCTGGGGATGATGCTGGTCATTGTTATATAGCCGAAATTGTATATAAGCGGCAATTCAGAAGGAGGGGCAAGCAGGCGTTTTAGAGCTGATTTTCAAGAAACGTTGCCAACACCTCAAAAGCTTAAAACGAAACGGCCTGTGTTTCCCTTTCAAAAGAAGAAAACAGGCTGTTTTCTAAAAAGGAACTCGCCGTTTACAAAGCGGCAGCCAGCATGGTTTCGCCAAAAAGGAGCAGACCGGCCAGAGCCGCAGCCTGTTGCCTGATTTCCCGCAGGGCAGTAGATTCATAGAATTCGCTCTTAAGCGGAGGGCCCAGGGTGTACAGATTTTCGACGGGTACACCATCAGGGGTAAGGAGGTTGCCGTCTGGGGCAGCGGAAAGGCCTAACCGAAGTTCGTCAGGGCAGATAAGGCTTTGGGCCAGCAGATTTTTCACCAGCGGCTCCTGGCTTTTAGCGTAATCGCACAAGGGACCGGTACAGTTAATCACCAGGTCAACCTCCAGATGATGCCTTGTGTGGCTCCTTCTTTCTTTGAGCTGGACTTGGGCCCGGTTGTTTTCCAGGTGAATGTCCAGCAAGGAGGCGGCTATAATTTTCAACTGACCTTTTTGCTCTAATTTTTCAAGTAATTCCGCCGATGTCTGGGGCATGCGGTGGCGGTGCACTTCCCAGTACGGGCGAACATGCCGTAAAAACTGCTTTTTCTCTTTGAGGGAGAAATTCCCCCACAGGACGGGAACCGAATCGCGCAGAGCATCCAACACACTGTGCCAGGTATAGCCTTCAGCAGTTGCTTTTTTAATTTCCTTTCTCACAGCACGCAACACTTCCAGCGGGCTAAGATCGTTCTGGAACTGGGCCAATTGCACCGGGTAAGGTTTGGCTCCCAGTTGGTACGCCCTCGGGACCATTCCATGGCGGGAGACCACGTAAATGCATCCTTTATGGCCTTTGGCGATCAGGCTGCCTACCAAGTCAACCATGGTGAGGCTGGATCCGATGAGGAGAAGGGAGGCTTCCTGCGGTAATTTCTCCAGCACCTCGGCAGACCACGGGGTAGTCTGATAGTGCTTGCTTTGGTAAAAGGCTTTGTTTGAGATGGGCACATTGGTGGGGGCAAGGTTCCCCAAGGCCAAGACCACCCTCTGCGCTTCCAGTTGTGATCCGTCTTCCAGTTCCAGCAGAAAGTCGTTAGTGCCGGATCTTTGGTTTAGGGCCACCACCTCTTTTTGAAACCGCACCAACCGCACGTTCTGGGAGGCACCAGCCTCCGCCCGAAAAAGCCAGGAAGTAACGTAATCCCCGAAGATGTGCCGGGGGATAAAGTCATCTGGTGAGACGGGCTGGGGCAGGGCGGTAGGATAAAGGTGCTGGTTCTCACTGAGCCAATCTACGAAATCATGGGGCTGATCTGGGAAAAGGCTCATGCGGTAGGCGGGCACGTTCAGGGGCTGAAAAGGCAGTCTGCTGCTATAGGCCACCCCGCGGTGCATTTTACCGGCCTCTTTCTCCAGGAGGTAGATCGTGGTTTTCTTCCGGGCCACCTTCAGTAAATTGATAGCCGTCAGGGTTCCGCTTAGACCGCCCCCAATAATGGCAATGCGTGTATGCTCCATGGTCACTTGTTTCGAGTATCGTAGAAAAAGAACGGTTCAAGGAAGACTCCACCCCGGAAAACTGCGGTAAAGTGCAGGTAGGCAACGAATTTGTACCTATACGGACGCTTGTTCGGGCGGTTAGTAATTTTGCGCTTCCCCTTCAACTTTTTCAGATCGGGTCTGGCAATAAAAAGGGTCCCCAAGTGAAAATCCACCACATGGCATCGGGTAAACTGGCTTTTCCTTTCCCGCGTCCTGTTTTAGGGCCGTTTTTTACAGATCATCCTGAAAACCCCTTTTAAGCCCCTTTTCAGAAAACAAGCTCCTAAACGAAGGCGGGAACCCTTACCTTTATGAAAAGATCGTTCCTTTGTGGAAGGTCACTTTTTTAAAACCAGAGTTCCATGAGATGGATTACCCGTGAGCGCCCAAAGATTGACCGACTGGCCTGTCCCTGGCTTATTCGTCGGTTCATTGACGCTACTGCGGAAATCATCTACGTGCCCGAGCGCCAGGTGCTGGACAAAGCCAAGGAACTGGATGCCGTTCCGTTCGATATTCCGGGGGTAGAATACTCGCATTACCAGGACCATTGCACCTTTGACTACTTCCTGAAGAAATTCGATCTACAGGACCCGGCGCTGCAGACCATGGCAATGATTGTGCGCGGCGCAGATACCGATGACCATTCCCTGGCGGCCCAGTCGGCGGGGCTGTGGGCCATTTCGCACGGCATGGCCTTCAACATCACCGATGACCACGAATTGCTGGACAAGGCCATGGTGCTGTATGACGGGTTGTACAGTTGGGCCAAGCACCTGCAGAAGCAAAAACACACCACGCACCCTACCGAGCAGCTTTTCCTGGAGATCTATACCAATTACCTCCAAGAGAAAAAGGAATCGGCGCAGAAGGTACCCACCTGGGCACAGCACCTGAAGGAGATCATCCAGGACCAGATAGACACCAACCTCAGTTTGAACCTGAAGGAAATCTCTGAGGCGCTGGATGTGCACCCCACCTACGTTTCGCGGGCGTTTTCCAAATACTTCGATAATCTGTCGTTTGGGGAGTACATCCGGAAACTGCGCATTGAGAAAGCCCTGAATCTGCTGCATACCTCGGGCTACACCCTGGCCGAGGTCGCTTACCTCACGGGTTTCTCGGACCAAAGCCATTTTACCCGCATTTTCCGGCAGCACATGGGCCAGAGCCCTTCGGAATACCAGAAAAATTTACGGAAAGGTAAACCAGGTTCCAAAGGTTAACTCTGTTCTAGCCTGCGTATACAAGGTTCCTTATCCTTGTGCTGAAACCTGGATTACTATGGAAACAAAGATGCTAGCCACACCTCCGCAGAAAACAAGACTAACCGCGCCAGAGAAACCTTCCTTCCGGGAAGCGTTTCTATTCTGGCTGAAGCTGGGTTTCATCAGTTTCGGCGGGCCCGCGGGCCAAATCGGGATCATGCATACCTTTATTGTGGAGCAGAAACGCTGGGTCTCAGATTCCCGGTTTCTGCACGCGCTTAACTACTGCATGCTGTTGCCCGGTCCCGAGGCCCAGCAATTGGCCACGTACCTGGGTTGGCTTATGCACGGGGTGCGTGGCGGCTTAGTGGCGGGTATTTTCTTCGTGCTGCCCTCTGTGTTCATTTTGCTGGGCTTGAGCTCTGTGTACGTGAGCTACGGAACCATTCCGTGGGTAGCAGCGCTGTTTTACGGCCTTAAACCGGCGGTGGTAGCCATTGTGGCTCTGGCCCTTCTGAAGATTGCGGGCAAATCGCTGAAAACTTGGTTCCATTACCTGCTGGCGGTGCTCAGTTTCGTGGCCATTTTCTTTCTGAAGATACCTTTTCCGCTGATTATTCTGGCCACCATCGTTTTAGCGATCGTTTTGCGAAAACTAACCCCAAACCTGTTCCAGGAAAAAGAAGCCACCCAAAAACAGGCCGAAGACGAAGAAAGCTATTACCTGCATGCGGGCAGTGAAGTAGTGGGCGCTGGGGTCACCTGGGGGAAAAGCCTGCTCCGGTTGGGTGTAACCTTATTGCTATGGGTGGTGCCGCTTGGGCTGTTCTACCTATTCACCCGCGAGTTTCCCTTCTGGAGCCATCTGGTGGCCTTTTTCACCAAAGCCGCCCTGGTGACGTTTGGCGGAGCCTACGCGGTGCTGCCATACGTAGCCCAGGTGGCGGTGGAGAAATTCGAGTGGCTTTCACGCTATCAGATGATAGACGGACTGGCCTTGGGCGAGACCACGCCTGGTCCGCTCATCATGGTACTGACGTTTGTAGGATTTATGGCGGGGTTCAACCATTACGGCGGGTCGCTGGCCATGGGGGCGCTGGGTCTGTTTACCACCACCTTCTACACTTTTTTGCCCTGCTTTTTCTTTATTCTGGCCGGAGCGCCCCTTATTGAACGCACCCGTGGCAATGCGGCCGTCAAATCCATTCTGGGCGTAGTGACCGCCGCCGTAGTAGGGGTGGTGCTGAATCTGACCGTCTACTTTGGAGTTGCGGTACTCTTCCCCGAGGGGCTTTCCCTTAGCCGTTTAGATTACTTTGCCTTGGTGTGGATGGTGATTTCCTTTCTGGCCATGTACCGATTCAAAGTGGGCATGATGCTCTGGATTGGCATCAGTGCCATGGCTGGATTAGCGCATTATCTCCTGTTTTCAGCCACCTTTTAGGATAAGGAATTGAAAACAGGAAGCCTTTGTGGATGTGAAAATGCCTGGAAATCAGGGATTAGTAAAAAAATAATCAAAATTTAGAGGTAAATATTTGGCTGTCTCGATCTAAAATCTTCTATTTGTCTACTAGTTCTATAGGGATTAAGAGTATCTATGTAGCTTCTGTTCCCGGAAAGGTTTGCTAAAAAGAAAGGCAGTGCTTCTTCCAGGGCATGCTGAAGGAAGCAGGAATAGAAGAATTAGGTCGTGTGGCTGAGAGGCAAAGCAAAGACCAGCAAAGTCTTTTACGGCGGTTCGAATCCGCCCGTGACCGCAAGATGAAAAGGAAAATGATGATCCTCCGGCAAGGAGTAGGGCCAAGAGTAGGGGAGGGTTGTTTTAAGGCTAGTTTTTGAAAGTACCCCATAAACTACGGTGACCTGGGCTTGAACCGGCGGAAGGCAGAAAAAGGGTAAGGGCTTGTATCTGCTCTTTCTGCCGGTTCTTTCAGAAGCCTTCCTTTTCATCGGACGCTAAGTAGCAGAGTTTTTACAACTCTTGAAGATGACGTGAAGGCCGGTTGGCGGGAGTTCCGCCCCTTGAATCTCAGACAAGACAAAAACAAAGTACAAGAAGATGAAATCAGCTGTAGTAAAAGCTAACCAAAGAACACGAATGTGCGGCTCCCTCACGCAACCCTGCTGTTGTTGTCGCTAACCCACCACTTCGCCTATCTTGTTTATTTCTTTTACTTACAACTATATGAAAATCAGAATTCTACTTATATACCTTATATTCACTTTTCCGGTTTTTGCCCTGAAAGCCCAGGAAACGAACCTGGTGGAGATCAGCGGCCGAGTAACCGACCAGGCGAGTAAAGAACCGCTGCCCGGGGTGAGCGTGTACGTGCGGGGCACCGTGACCGGAACCGCTACCAACCTGGACGGGAGTTTCAGTCTTAAAACCCGCCTGAAGTTTCCTTTCACGCTGGTCGTGTCTTTGGTAGGGTTCCAACCCCAGGAGTTTGCCATCACCGAACCCGGTTCCCGTCTGGATATTGCCTTGGTAACCCAAACCCTTCTGGGGAAAGAAGTAGTGGTGACGGCATCCAGGGTAGAGGAAAGCATCCTGAAATCGCCGGTGGCTATCGAGAAACTAGACATTCGGGCCATCAAGGAAACGCCTGCTCCCAGTTTCTATGACGCCTTGGAGAACGTGAAAGGTGTACAGATGACCACCAGCAGCCTTACCTTCAAGGTGCCTAATACGCGGGGTTTCAACATCCCTAACAACTTCCGGTTCATGCAGTTGGTGGATGGTGTAGACATGCAGGCCGCTACCCTTGGTGTGCCGCTGGGAAATGCCATCGGGCCAACCGAGCTGGACATTGAAAGCGTGGAAATTACCCCGGGTGCGGCCTCTGCGCTGTACGGCATGAACGCCATCAACGGCATGGCCAACCTCATCACCAAAAGTCCTTTCCTGTACCAAGGTTTGAGCGTGTACCAGAAAACCGGCGTGAACCACGTAGACGGCATTGACGCTGAGCCTAGCATCCTTTCTGAGGTGGCGGTGCGTTATGCCAAAGCTTTGAACGACAACTTCGCCTTCAAAGTCAACGCCAGCTACATGAACGGCACCGACTGGCGCTCTAATACTGCCACCGACCAGAACCCCAACAACCTGAACACCGCCAACCCCTTATTCCCTGAACTAAGCGGGGCCAACAACCCGGCGTATGATGCCTGGAACAAGTATGGTGACGAAAACAACAATGCCGTGACCATCAGTGGGGTGCAGTATGGCGGCAAGAACCAGACCTTTCTGGTGCGCCGGACCGGGTACTGGGAAAAAGACGTGGTGAGCCCGCGGGTAGACAACCTTAAATTCGACGCGTCTCTCCACTACCGCCTCAGCGACAACGCCGAGCTTTCCTACGGCTACCGAATCGGGAAAATGGACGGGGTTTTCCAGCGTGGAAACAAGATTCAGCTGGATAACGTGGTGGTTCAGAACCATCGGCTGGAGCTGAAAGGCGCCAATTACTTCCTGCGGTCTTATGTTTCACTGGAGAATACCGGCGATTCGTATAACGTGAAACCTATGGTAGACAACCTGGACATTACTAGCGGAGGCTCTAACAGCGAGTGGGGCGCTAAGTACAAAACTGCCCTGCAAACCCAACTGGATGCCGGCACCGATCTGGCCGCGGCCATGCTCCTGGCCCGTCAGGCCGCCGATGCTGGTCGGGTACAGCCCGGCACTCCTGAGTTCAACGCGCTCAAGAACACCATCAGAGGCATCAACAATTGGGATCACGGCAAAGTGATTGCGGGAGCCCCGGCCACCGGTGGTGCCTTGCTCACCCAGAAAAGCCGCCTGTACCACACAGATGCCCAGTGGGATTTTGCTGACCAGATCAAGTTCGCCAACCTACTAGTAGGTGCCGATGCCCGCGTGTACGAAGTCATCCCAGACGGCAACAACTTCGTGGATTTCTCACGTCCTATTGAGCAGCGTACCCAGCCCGGCGGCAATAATGTGTACTACAAGAAATTTGGGGCGTTTGCGCAGTTGACCAAGACATTCCTGGCAGATAGATTAAAATTGTTCGGGTCGCTACGGGTAGACTATAACCCTGAGTTCGATCCTAAGTTGAACCCCCGGGTGGCGGCGGTATATACCTTGTCGGAGTCGCACAACTTCCGGGTGTCTTACCAGAACGGGTTCCGGTTCCCGGCTCTTTTTGAGGCTGTGTCTTACGTGAACAACGGGAATGTGCGCCGCGTAGGGGGCTTGCCCTACATCAACGAGGGCCTGGGTTACCTGGACAATTCCTACACGCTGGCCTCGGTGAATGAATTCAATGCGGCTGTGAACAAAGACGTGACCGCCGGCCTCACCGCCAACGAAGCCGCTTTGAAGAACCGGCAGGTGCTGCAGATTACCAGCCTATCCGCTACCAGGCCAGAGCAGATCAACTCGTTTGAGGTAGGCTACAAGAGCGTGTTGTTTGACAATAAACTGGTGCTGGACATTGATGCGTATACCAACGTGTATGACGGGTTCCTGGGTCAGGTGGAAGTAGCGGTTCCTAAGAGCAATACAGTGCAGGTAGGCACAGACGAAGCTGTGGTTGCCATGCTCGCGGCGAACCGCAATGGGCAGCAGACCCGCTACCGCGTGTACACCAACGCTAAAAACAAGTACAACAACTACGGCTCCTCGCTGGGTCTTACCTACAACTTTTACCAGAAATTCACCTTGTCCGGGAACGTGAACTACAACGCCATTAAAACCAACGAAGAAAAAGACATCTTCGTGACGGCCTTCAACACGCCTAACTGGATTACTAACGTATCCATCGGGAACCGGGAGATTTTGAAGAACCTTGGCTTTAATGTGGTGTTTCGCTGGCAGGAATCATTCCTGTGGGAGAGTCCGCTGGCCAACGGGAAAGTACCAGCTTATAGCACCGTAGATGCCCAGGTTACCTACCGGGTACCCGAGAGCAAAATCACCATCAAAACCGGCGGTACCAACATCTTCAACCAGCGCTTCATCCAGTATGCCGCAGGGCCAACCATTGGCGGACTCTACTACGTGGCCCTAACGGTTGATGGGTTGCTAGCCAAATAATATCAAGTGAAAAGGGGAGCATTTTTCCAGTTCCCCTTTTTCTTTCCTCTGAATCTATTTGGCTGACATTTGTTTCGAGTTGTTCTTAAGCTGATTTTCTCAAAACAAGCATAAAACAACGCGGGAGGACTCGGCCTCCCTACGGCCGTGCTTTCGCGAGGACACATAGCTATTGGTTTCCCAAGTGATCGGCACTTTCTTCAATTTCGCCTTAAACCTACCCTATGATGAAGAAATTTACGCCCCTTCTTTTGCTGTTGGCTTGTTTTTGCTTGCCTCTGAAAGGGTGGGCGCAAACCCCCGAGAAACAGATAACAGATCGTGACCAGGTGTGGTTGGGCTATTTCAACCAAACCCGGATCTCGGATAAATTTTCCCTTTGGTTGGATCTACACGCCCGCCGTAACGATTTCATGGACCGCTGGGCCACCGCCATTGTGCGGCCCGGTATTACCTACCATATTTCAGATCATACCCGGTTCACGGTAGGGTACGCGTATGCCGCCCATTGGCCTGCCTCGGCCGAAGAGGAAACGATTCGGCCCGAGCACCGGTTTTGGCAACAGATTAACTGGTCAGGGAAAAGCAAGCGGCTGCAGACAAACCAATGGGTGCGGCTGGAAGAGCGCTTCAACCGCAACATCGCCAATGATGCCTTACAGAAAGGCTACCATTTCAACTACCGCGTACGGTACATGATTGCCCTGATGGTGCCCCTCACCTCCGATGCCATTGCCCCCGGCGTTCCGTTCCTGGTGGTGAACGATGAGGTACACCTGAATTTCGGGAAGGAGATCGTCTACAACTATTTGGACCAGAACCGCCTTTTCGGGGGTGTGGGGTATCAGTTCACCAAAGGGTTGAATGCTCAATTAGGCTACATGCAGGTTTTTCAGCAACAGGCAGCTGGCAACCGCTACTTCAAAACCCACGCCCTTCGGCTCTTCTTCTTCCAGAACCTGGATTTCAGAAAACCGAAAGTGGTGCCTCCGGCAAGTTAAAAAGGGGCAGTTTTTGTTTCCTTTCCTGAAGGCTTAAGAAGCTGCAATCTGATAAAAGGTGAGCCGATTTCAGTACCCCAAAGATCGGGGAAGGCCGCCAGAAGGTTTAAATGAGAGTTCCTTACTGTGGCGGCATCCTACATGTCCGCCACTTTTTTATTCGTTCGGTGCCGTTTGTTTAGTTCAGTTTTAAGGCTCCTTTTACCTAAACGGCTTTATTCCATTAAAAAGCAAGCGACAGTGGCTGAATATTCCGGAGCATCCGGGAAATGCCTTTTCAGAATCTTTTCCGATTTATCTTGGAGATAATATACCAATTGGTTTATTTAGCTCCATGAAACAGGCCCAGATCACCAAATCAGAGCGGACGCGCCAACACATCATTGAACGGTCTGCGGTGCTGTTCAACCAGAAAGGGTTCGCAGGAACCTCTTATCAGGACCTGATAGAGGCGACAGGTGTCACTAAAGGCTGCCTTTACGGGCATTTCTCCAGCAAGGAAGAACTGGCCGTGGCGGCTTTTGAGTTTGCGGCGCAGACCTTGATTGATCGGGTGGGCAACGCTATGGCTCCGTATGAGAAAGCGGGCGAACGGTTGAGGGCTTTACTGGATTTCTACCGCACTTACCTTTCAAATCCCATTATTGCCGGGGGATGTCCTCTGCTGAATACCGCTGTGGAAGCCGATGACAACCAACCGGCCCTGCACGAGCGGGTGGTTCGGGTCTTGAACCGCCTGCACAAAGGCGTGCGCAACCTGATTGAGCTCGGCAAAGAGCAAGGCCAATTCCATCCTTCCACCGACACCCAGGCCATTGCCACATTTTTCATTTCCACCGTAGAGGGCGGCATTCTGCTGGCCAAAGCTTACGGCGATGAAAAGCCTCTCCAAACCGTGTTAGACCAACTGGAACGCTGGCTGCAAATGGAACTGGGCCCTTTCTGATTTTCCTTCTTTTCCTTGATACCTTCTAAAACTATGATTCCAAAAACTTCTTCTCCCAAGCCAACCGTACTGGAAAGCCAGACCCGCATCCGTTTCGATCACTGCGATCCATTCGGGCACCTGAACAACAGCGCCTTCCTCAACTACTTTCAGAACGAGCGCGAAGACCAGGTGGAGGCCGCCTACGGCTTAGACATTCACGCCTTCTTCCGGAAGACGGGCAGAGCCTGGGTCGTGGGGCAGAACCAGATTGTGTACCTGCAACCCGCCATGGTGCGGGAACTGGTGACCATCCAAACCAGCATCCGGCAGGTGACCGATAGCAGCATGCTGGTGGAGCACCTGATGCTGGACGAGAAAAAGGAGAAGCTAAAAGCCGTGCTCTGGACGAAGTTCGTTTACATTGATGTGCGTAAAACCACCCGGGCCACCCATGAACCCGAATTGATGGAGTTGTTCGAAGAAGTAGTGGTGAAGGAGGAAACACCGGCTCTTTTTGAAGACCGTGTCAAGCAGCTTCGGGAGCAGATGAAGACCGTAAGTGCCCAATAGGCTTTGTGCAAAATGAAACTAAAAAAGCGTTTGGGGGCTGTTATCACGAAAACAGCCCCCAAACGCTTTAAAGGAAATAAGGAAGATCTAGAAGTTTAAGGTACCCGCGATTTCACGTAAAGCCACTTCCCCGATTTTAGCTAGGTACTGCGCATTGCTGTACCGAACAGTGGCGTTCACGTAGTTGAGCTGGGCATCGCGTACCTCTACGGTAGTGATGCTGCCCAACCTGAATTTTTCCATGGTGATGTCCAGGTTCTGGCGGGCAATGCGCTGGTTGTTTTCCTCCAATCTAACCAAGCTCAGATTGGTCTGGTAGGTCTGGTAAGCCGAGGCTAACTGAGCGTTGATGTTTTGGTTTATCTGCTCATACTGCAGCTGGGCGCTGTTGATGAGAATATTGGCATTCTGCTCGTTCCGGCGCTGGTTGAACCCGCTGAAGATAGGTACCGAGGCAGAAACTCCGTAAGTGAGACCGTTTCCGGTGGAAAGGGTGGAGAAACCCAAGGCAGAACGGTTACGGTTGAAATTGTACCCCGTGTTCACTCCAACGACCGGGAAACGGTTAGCGCGTACCTGTTTGGCATCTAGTTCGGCAATGCGGCGGTTGAGAACGGCGGCCTTCAAAGACGGGTTCATCTGAGCCGCCTGCGCTGACAGACCTTCCAGCGTGAGTTGGTCATCGATCAGGATGTCATCAGGAACGGTAAACCGAATGCTCACATCGCGCACCAGTAACTCATTCATCCTGATCTGGGTGTTGCGGTACAACTCCTGCTGACGCAGGAAATTGGTGGTATCGGTGTTGTAGTCTACCTGGGCGTTAAGTACTTCCAGGCGGGCCGCTTTCCCGATCTCGAACCGGTTCTGGGCAGTGGTCACCCGCAGGCGGGATAGCGAAATAGCCGTATCGTATGCCCGTAATTGGTGCTGCTGTTGAACCAACTCGTAGAACGTGCTCATGACATCGCCCACGCGGGCCAGCACTGTTCCTTGTAAGTTTGTTTCCCCCAATTTCTGCAGTTCCTGTAACTGCTCGTAGCGGGCAAACATGGCAAAGCCGTTGAAAACGGTCCAGTTCAGGCCCACACCGTAACTTAAGCTTGATCCTTGGCCCCAGCTAACCTCATTTACTTGGCCATCGGCGCGGGTTTGGCTGCTATTCTGGATGGTTCTGTTATTGGTTAAGTTTCCGGTCACGTTGGGCAACATGCCAGCGTTGCCGCGGGTCACGTTATTCTCTGCAATCCGGCGGTCGTTGGCAGACAGCTTAATGTCGTAATTTCTTTCCAACGCAATTCTGACAGCGTCTTCCAGGGTTAATAGCTCCTGAGCTTTTACCTCCGTTGCCCCAAAGAACAAGCTGAAAAGGAAAAGACTCAGGAGACCAAATCTATATTGTAGCATAAAAGGATTTTCTTCGAACAATTAATTAGTGGGCCACTGCTTTCTCGTACTCTTCAATGTGGTCAAACTCTGGATGGTGTTTGCGCTCTTTGGACCACATGGAATAAATGGCCGGAATGATGAACAGGGTAAGCACCAGCGAGAAGATGGTACCGCCCACAATCACAACCCCCATGCCTATCCGGCTCTGCGCGGCCGCTCCCAAGGCCATGGCAATGGGTAAGGCGCCAAGGGCGATGGCCAAACTGGTCATCAAAATAGGGCGCAGACGGGCTTCAGAGGCTTCCAGGATGGCGTCCATCTTCGACTTACCTTCTTCGCGCAACTGGTTCGCAAATTCCACAATCAGAATACCGTTCTTGGTTACCAACCCAATCAACATAATGGTGCCTATCTGGCTGAAAATGTTCCAGGTCTGCCCGAACAGCCACAAAGAAAGCATCGCGCCGGCTACCGCCATTGGAACCGTCAAAATGATGATGAACGGATCGATGAAACTCTCGAACTGGGCGGCCAGGATGAGGTAAATCAGCAGCAAAGCCAACCCGAAGGCGAACATGGTGTTAGAACCACTTTCCACGAAGTCACGGGACTCACCACCAAGGTCAGTAGAGAAGGTATCGTCCAGAACCTGGGCTTTAATGCGGTCCATGGCCTCGATTCCGTCACCAATACTTTTACCTGGGGACAGACCCGCGGATACCGTCGCCGACAGATACCGGTTGTTGTGGTACAACTGCGGCGGGCTGCTGCGCTCTTCCATGGTCACCAGGTTATCCAACTGAATCAATTGGCCGGTAGAGCTCCGCACGAAAAGCGAAGTCAAGTCCATGGGGTCGTTGCGGTCTGGGCGATCAAACTGACCCATCACCTGATATTGGCGTCCGTTCATCAAAAAGTACCCAAAACGCTGGCCACTCAAAGACAACTGCAAGGTCTGCGCCACGTCAATCACCGATACGCCTAAGCTTTGGGCTTTCTCGCGGTCAATAGAGATGTTGATCTCGGGCTTGTTGAATTTCAGGTTCACATCGGCCATCACAAACGTAGGGTCGTTGTTCACGGCTTCCATGAATTGCGGGATTTTCTCCTGTAGTTTCTGGAAGTTAGGCGCCTGAATGATGTACTGGATGGGTTGTCCGCCCCGGCGGTTTACCGAGATGGTAGGCTGCTGAATCACGTTGGTTCTGGCCTCAGGAAACCGGCGAACCACCTTTGAAAGCTGATCAGCAATTTCTTTCTGGGAGCGGTTGCGCTCTTCCTGCGGTTTCAGGGCCAAACGCATCATACCGCTGTTCACCGACCCAGAGCCCCCGAACCCAGGCGAGGTAATCACCAGGTTCACTTGTTTCTCAGGTACAGAATCCTCTACCACGCGGGTCAGCTCCTCCATGAAACGCTCCATGTATTCATAAGAAGAACCTTCAGGAGCGGTAGCAGAGATGCGGAGCATGCTGCGGTCATCATAAGGGGCCGTCTCCTTCTGCAGCGTCATGTAGAATAGAACGATCAATCCCAAACAGGCGAAGATAATAGGGAAGGAGAGCCACTTGCGTTTCATGAACTTGGCCAAGGCCTCGGCGTAGCCGCTGTTCATGCGTTGGAACATCGGCTCGGTCCAGTTGTAGAACTTAGACTTCTTTTGCTCGCCACCTTTCATCAGATAGGCATTCAGCATGGGCGTTAAGGTCAGGGACACGAAAGCCGAGATCAACACCGCTGCGCCGATCACCACCCCAAACTCCCGGAACAATCGGCCCACGAAACCTTCCAGGAAAATTACCGGCAGGAACACCGCCGCCAAGGTGATGGAGATAGAAATAACGGCCATGAAAATCTCATTGGAACCCTTGATGGCTGCCTCAATGGGCGACATGCCTTCCTCTACCTTTTTGTAGATGTTCTCGGTGACCACAATTCCGTCATCCACCACCAGACCCGTCGCCAGCACGATGGCCAGCAAGGTAAGAACGTTGATGGAGAAGCCGGCCAGGTACATAATGAAGAAAGTGGCAATCAAAGACACCGGAATGTCAATCAAAGGACGGAAGGCAATGCCCCAGTCACGGAAGAACAGGTAGATGATCAGGATTACCAGCACCAAGGCAATGAGGATGGTCTCGGCTACTTCGGTCACCGATTTCTTGATGAAGACGGTGTTGTCCATGGCAATGTTCAGCACCAGGTCACTTGGCAGCTCTTTCTTGAGCTTATCGAACTGTTCATAGAAGTTACCGGCAATCTCCAGGTAGTTGGTACCCGGCTGCGGAATGATCGCCATCCCCACCATGGGCACGCCAGATTCCGTCATCTTGGTTTCCAGGTTCTCAGGGCCAAGCTCGGCCCGCCCGATGTCACTGAAACGGGTAATGGTCTCGCCTTCAGAAGAGATGATCAGGTCATTAAACTGCTGCTCGTTAGACAGGTTTCCTAAGGTTCTTACCGTTAGCTCGGTGTTCTGGCCGCTCACTTTACCGGTAGGTAGTTCTACGTTCTGGCGGTTCAGGGCCGTGCGGACATCGGCTACGGTTAAGCCGTAGGAGGCCAGTTTCATAGGATCGAGCCATAAACGCATTGCGTAGCGCTTCTGCCCCCAGATCTGGATGCTACTCACGCCCGGAATGGTTTGCAGGCGCTGGGAAATCACGTTCTCGGCGTAGTCAGAAAGCTGAAGCGCATCCCGCTTTTCGCTGCGCACGGTCATGGTGATGATCGGCTCAGAGTCAGCATCGGCTTTGGAAACAACGGGTGGCGCATCAATGTCCTCTGGAAGGCTTCTTACCGCCTGCGATACTTTGTCGCGTACGTCATTGGCGGCCTCTTCCAGGTTTTTCTCCAGGTTGAACTCAATGTTGATGTTGCTTCTTCCCTGGTTACTGGACGAGGAAATGTTCCGGATACCGTCAATGGAGTTGATGGCCTTCTCCAGTGGCTCAGTGATCTGCGACTCAATGATGTCAGAGTTGGCACCGGAGTAACTGGTGCTCACTGACACGATAGCCGGGTCAATGGAAGGGTATTCCCGAATCCCCAGGAACGTGTACCCAATCACCCCGAACAGCATGAGCAGGAGGTTGAGCACGATCGTGAAGACGGGCCGTTTTATGCTTGTGGTGGATAAACTCATGTTAAAACAGAAATTATAATTCTTTCGCCAAGGCCACTTTCACCGGGCTGCCGGCTTTCAAAGACATCACACCCGTGGTTAACACGGTATCGCCGGCGCTCAGGCCGGAGGTCACTAGCAGGTCTTTCTCGGTACGGGTACTGGTCTCAATCATCACCTCCTTGGCTTTGCCGTTTTCGGTGATGAACACTTTTTTACCGTTCTGTACCGGAACCACCGCCTGCGTAGGGATCAGGAGCGCGTCTGGTATAACCGTAAGCGGCAACTGAATGTTTGCAAAGGAACCTGGCATCAGCTTTCCGCTTGAGTTATCTGCGCGGGCGCGTAACTGCAAGGTGCGGGTAGCGGCGGCAATGCTTGGTTCAATGGCATAGACCTTGGCGGTGTATTTTTCGTTGGTTCCTGCTACCGTAAACGTCAGTTCCGTATTCAATTTTACCTGGCCGGCATATTTTTCCGGCACGGCAAAGGTGATTTTTATGGGGTTGATGCTCACCAAATTGGTGACCACGGTTTCTGGGGAAAGATAGCTACCCGAAGAAACGGCTCTCAAACCTACTTTCCCGGCAAACGGAGCGGTGATAGAGGTTTTTGCCAACTGGGCGCGAACCAACTGAATCTGCGCTTGGGCGGTTTTAAGTTCGGCCCGGGCTACGTCGTATTCTTCGCGGCTGATGGCTTCTTTCTCCAGCAGCAAGCGGGCGCGGCGCTCGTTCTCGGCGGCCAGCGTTTGGCGCGTCTGCGCCTGGGCCAGTTGGGCGCGCAACTCAGAGTCATCGATCTTCACCAGCACCTGTCCTTTGCGTACGTTTCCACCCTCAGTGAAGTAAATGCCGCGCACCAGACCGGAAACCTGACCTCTCACCTCAATCTGTTCGTTGGCTTCAATGGAACCCGTCACGGATAGCGAGTTGGCGAATTCCTTTGGAGTGGCTACTATGCCGCTGACCCGCATGGTTGGAGCACCTGCGCCGCCGGGGCCACCTGGCCCTCTTCCGGCTCCGCCAGCCCCTCCTGGTCCGCCTCCGTTTGCTTCTTTGTTGCTGGAAATGCGGTAATACACTAAAGCCCCGAAACCAAGGATAAGCAGCGCATAGACAATGTGTTTTATTTTCATAGAATTGGTAATACTAAAACTCTCTCGTTTGTGTGAAACAGGTGGTGACTTTGGTTGGTTTAAGTTTCCGAGGAGGGCCTTGGTATAGGTGATATAACCTAAACCTATTGCCGGTAGTTTCCTCCTGCGGAAAAGAAGTAGAATATGGAAGTGAAAGGAAACGGCTCTTGCTCCCCGCAAAACTCCCGGTTAGCTGCAGCCCGGCAAGAACCTCTGCCGCCTAATGGGCTTGGATAAACGTAACCGGAATTCGCTCAGAGACAGAGCTTTCAAGGGGGTGAGAAGCATGTTTTTCATTCTGGTCTTAACGGACACTAGTATAAATGCGAACAGGCTGCCCGGGCCGGAAGCAGAAGCTCCAACCAACGGCAGAAGGTAAATTTATCGTGTTTTTTGTCTATTTTTAGAATTTAGACCTGAAAACGCCCGGAAGGTTTAACCGCAGCCAGAAAAAAATCTGGATTCCTTGCGGGTTGCTTTCCGTAAGAGGATGCCCTAATCTATAGAACCGATGCCTAAAACCGATGCCTCCGAAAAACGGACGAACTTTTTCCAGGATGTCTATGAAGTGGTAAAACTCATTCCGCCGGGGCGGGTGACTTCTTACGGAGCCATTGCGTCTTACCTGGGAGCCAAAGGATCGGCCAGGATGGTGGGGTGGGCGCTTATCGCCTCTCACTCCCAGCACGGCATTCCGGCGTACCGGGTGGTGAACCGTAACGGCATGCTCACCGGTAAACAACACTTTGAGTCGTATGACGCCATGCAGGCGCACCTGGAAAGCGAGGGAATCAAGATCAAAGACGACCAGGTGCAGGATTTTGAGAGACTTTTCTGGGATCCCGCCAAAGAACTGCTGTAATATGATACCCACGGTAGACCTCAACAACATCTCCAAGAAAAAGCAGCATTACCCGGTCACCGAGCCTCTGGCACGGTACCTGCGCGAGTACGACCGCGCCGCGCCGTTGGCCATTACTTACCAGGATCTGCTGCACTTCACCGATGCCTACCCGCTGTATGACCGCTGGGGCCAGGACACCCTTTGGCAAACCGTGGTCTATGACCAGAGCCAGATGCACGAAATCTACGAAGGACTCACCCGCATCTACGTGCAACTGAAATCAGGCGGAAACGAGAGTCTCATAGAGCAGCTCTCGGTGCAGCGGGTAGACTACTGCACCTTCGGGAACTCCAATCCGTTCCGCATCCGGATCGTGAACCTGCTCAATGACAACTACGATTACTTTTACTTCAAGAAAGCCGATGCCTCGCGTATTTACGGGCTGGAGTTGGAGCACGTGCTGTCACCTAACCGCATCAACTACCTGGTGTCCGGGGCCTCCCTCATAGAAGAGCACATTGCGGGCATCCCCGGCGATGAGTTCATTAAGCACTACCTGAGTAGGCCCAACCTGAACCGGGTACGTCTGGCCAAGGAGTTCGTGAAGTTCAACGAGCGCTGCTTTGCCCTGCTCCTGGGCGATATGCGCTCTTATAATTATGTGGTGGTAGTGACCCCCGATTTTGAGGAGGAGCAGTACCGCGTTAGGCCCATCGATTTTGACCAGCAGAGCTACGAAGGGCGCAAGACCATGTACCTGCCCCAGTTCTTCAAAGACAACAACCCCATTGTGGCGCTCTGTACCCAGTTGCTGCACCCCGAGACCATGAAGCAGTACCAGAACGAGGAACGCACCCTGCTTTTCCGGCGCATCAGGGCGGCGCGCTACCGTCTGAAAGACCTGATTGACTGCATGCGCCGCGACACCATTTCGTCACAGGAGAAAGTGGAGCAACTGCGCGAGGAACTGGCCCGTCATCACAAAGTGGAGGAGTTCAGGCATTGTGTTTCCATGGGCGAAATCGTTCGGCTGCAGCTCAAACTCATGGTGCGCCATTTGTAAGTTTTCGCTTTCTTTTCCAAAAATCGGCCATAAAGCGGCTTTTTCCGTAATGGGGCCAGATGATTGCTCTTATGCCTTCCCAACTTACCTCCAGAGTGCAGCCCGCCCTGCGGTTATTGATAGATGCCTTTGAACTGTTTCGGCAGAATGACCCCTTACGGTTAGCCTCGTCGGTGGCTTTTTTTACCTTGTTCGCCCTGCCGCCCATCCTTATTCTGGTTATCTCCTTACTAGGGGTGCTCTTCAACGATGCCCTGATCACGGGAGAGTTGTTTAACCGTTTGACCAGTCTGGTAGGGGAGGACATAGCTGGTCAGATTGAATTGATTTTGACCAATTTCCTGGATTTACAGGGCAATGGTTGGGCTGCCGCCCTGAGTTTCCTTTTCCTGACGTTTGTCTCCACCACCCTGTTTACCGTGGTGCAGAACTCCATCAATCAGCTCTGGAACATCAAAGTGCGCGGGCACCAGCACCTGAAGGGGGCGCTGAAGAATCGGTTCAGGGCGTTACTCATTATCCTTTCCAGCGGAATCCTGTTTCTGGCCTTTCTGGTCATTGATGCTTCCCTGGCCTTCGTGAACGATCATTATATGCTGGTAGATGAGCAATTACAGCTTCAACTCCTGCAGGTACTCAACCGGATTCTGGGCTTGTTTGTGGAAACTTCCTGGTTTGCCATTATTTTCAGGTTTCTGCCGTTTGCGCACATGCCTCCTCGTGCGGTCTGGGTGGGCGCCGCGGTAACGGCCCTTCTGTTTCTGCTGGGTAAGATGGTGCTGGCCCGGGTGCTGATCAAAAGCGATCTGGGTTCCTTGTACGCTACCTCTGGCTCCATTGTGGTGCTACTGCTGTTCATCTTCTACTCGGCCATGATCTTTTTCTTCGGGGCCTGTTTCACGTTGGTGTACGCCCGTTTCAAACAACTGCCACTGCACCCCAAATCCTTCGCTACCTTCTATGAGTGGCGCGAGACCGACCAGGCTCCTGTATAACGTCTGGACTAAACCCGTTTTCGGCTTCTTTTCACTAAAACGCCTTCAAAGCCACTGCTGAAGATTCCTTTCCTTGGGCTGGGATCTTTTCCCTATTTGTGGGCATATACCGGGAGCTTTCTTTCAGTTTTTCTGCATCGAAGGTTCAGGTGGGCTTATTTTACAAGCGTTCGTTTGTTTTTTTCTTGCTTTCCGGATGGCGTAGGTTTATATTGCTAATCAATACAGCTACTTAAGTGCTAACTGGTTGTCAATCATTAACATCTTTATGAAAAAAAGTAATTTAATTTGGCTGGCTTCTGCCTTTACGGGGGTGGTAGCTGCCGGATGTTCTAAGCCCGCCGTGCAACAGGCGGCCACTACCCAAACGGCGGCCGTCACCCAAGCCGAGCCTGAGGTAAAGGGTGTGGGGCTCAACATGGTTAACCTGGACCGCAGCGTATCTCCCTGCGAGGATTTCAACCGTTTCGCCAACGGCGGATGGATGAAAAACAACCCCATTCCGGCTTCGGAAAGCGGCTGGGGCAGCTTCAACGAACTCGCCGATTACAACAATGCCACGTTGCGCGCAGTTGTTGAAACCGCAGTCAAAGAAACTAATGCGGCCAAAGGTTCTTCTACCCAACTGGTGGGTGATTTCTTCGCCGCCGGCATGGACTCGGCCTCCATTGAGAAGGCGGGCCTTACTCCCCTGAAACCCGAGCTGGACAGAATCAACGCCATCAAAGACAAAAACAGCCTGTTGCAGTCTATGGCGCGTCTGAAGGTGCTGGGCCGCGGCGGTGTGTTCAGCTTCTACGTGGGCCAGGACGATAAAATCAGCACTCAGTACATCGTGAACATCGGGCAAAGCGGCCTGGGATTACCGGATCGGGATTATTACACCAAAACTGACGCCCGTTCGCAGGCCGTAAAAGCGGAGTACCTGAAGCACGTGGGCAATATGTTCCAACTCTTAGGCGACAACGAGGCCACTGCCCGGAAGAACGCCGCCAAAGTGGTGGAGATGGAAACCCGCCTGGCTAATGCCTCCATGACCCGGGTGCAGCAGCGCGATCCGCACGCCACCTACAATAAAATGAGCCTGGCCGATCTTCAGAAACTGACACCTAATTTCAACTGGCCTACGCTCCTGAAAAACATGAACGTGACCGGCGTGAAGGAAGTGATTGTGGGCCAGCCCGCTTTCCTGAAAGAAGCCAATGCCATGCTCGGGTCAGTTCCCGTGTCTGACTGGAAAACCTACCTGCGTTGGCACCTGACCCGCACCTCTGCGGCTTATCTGCCCCAGGCCTTCGTGCAGGAAAGCTTCAACTTCAACAGCAAATTCCTGAGCGGCGCCAAAGTAATGCAACCCCGCTGGAAACGCGTCCTGCGCATGACCGATGCCACCATCGGCGAAGCCTTGGGCCAGGAGTACGTAGACAAAGCCTTCTCGCCACAAGCCAAAGCTAAGGCAATGGAAATGGTGAACAATTTACAGGCAGCTTTCGTGGAACACGTGAAAAACCTGGATTGGATGAGCGAAGCCACGAAGCAACAGGCTTTGGGCAAACTGAAGGCCTTCGCCGTAAAGATCGGGTACCCCGAGAAATGGGAAACCTATTCCGGACTGACCGTGAGCCGTTCCTCTTACCTGCAAAACGTATTGCAAGCCTCTGAGTGGGGCTTCCGGGATAACGTGAGCAAGTTGGGCAAACCCGTAGACCGCACTGAGTGGGGCATGACGCCACCTACCGTGAACGCTTACTACAACCCTAGCATGAATGAAATTGTGTTCCCGGCCGGAATCCTGCAGCCTCCTTTCTTTGACCCTAACGCTGATGATGCCGTGAACTACGGCGGAATGGGCGCGGTAATCGGGCATGAGTTAACCCACGGGTTCGATGACCAGGGCAGCCAGTACGATCCGGAAGGTAACCTGCGTGACTGGTGGACCGCCGAAGACAAAGCCAAGTTCAAGGAGCGCACCGACCTAGTGGACCGCCAATACAGCGCCATGCAACCTTTGGACAGCGTGTTTGTGAACGGTAAACTGACCATGGGCGAGAACATCGCCGATATTGGGGGCTTGAACATTGCCTTCACTGCCCTGCAGAAAGCCATTGCCGGCAAGAACGTGGGTAAGATTGATGGTTTCACACCGGAGCAGCGTTTCTTCCTGGCCTGGGCTCAGATCTGGCGCAACAACTCCACGCCAGCCGCTCTTCGTCAGCAAGTATTGACTGATCCGCACTCCCCGGCCCAGTTCCGGATCAACGGACCGCTCTCTAACATGCCTCAGTTCTACAAAGCCTTTAACTGTGGCCCAGGCAACAAAATGTACCGCCCAGACGCCGAACGCGTGCATATCTGGTAATGGTATTTCCAAGCCTTTTTCACCAAACTAACTCAAAAACGCACCTCAGCCATGAGGTGCGTTTTTGTTTTAAAAGCATCCGCACAAAGAAAAAATGGATTAGCGCAGATTTAAAATAAAAACACATCACCTGCGGCAGGTCGGGACGAAGGCCTACGTGAGGCCGAGTCACACCTTGCCGCACGCAAGAGCGGTTTAAGCAGCAACGGCCTACGTGGGCGATGAAACAGAAGACTTCAGCCAAGTGGTACGAAGAGGTGAAGAAAAGACTGTCTGAGCGTCAGCGAGTTTTTTTCTTCTTGATTCTTTTGGTTACTTTTCTCATCAGGGAGAAAAGTGACAAACGCTGGCAGTCCGCGGCTGCAGCCTTGAGGCTTGGTAAGAAGGAACTAGAAAGTAAAGGCTTATAGCTAATTGGAAAGGCAATTCTGGTCGTTGGTGAGAACACCAATAACGGGGCGGAGCAGCACCTTGCCCTTCCATATATAATCCGTTCCTTGCGGATGACTCCTTGGAGACAAGGCGGTGCCTGATCTCTACATGCTTAAAATGGAAAAGAAAAGCCTGATTGGCTGGTGTAAACATCCCCTTCGTGCCTTCAAAAGGGAAATTAACATTTAGAAGCATTTTTAAGAAAGCAGGCGAAAAGGGGTTTTGTCAGGAACAGAAAATAGACAAAGATTAAGACCTGGAAATTGAGAAGCCAACCTTACCTTATCACCCTGACTTTCATCCCTACATCCTTCACCGGCCATTTGGTCTGATCTACCGGAACCGAAGCAATACTATCCACCACCTCCATGCCGGAAATTACCTCTCCAATCACCGTAAAAGTTTGATCCAGGTTGGGTGCGCCGCCTATGGTACGGTAGGCCTGTTTCTGGGCAGGGGTAAGGTTCAGTTTGAATTCCTTGATATTGGCCTGTAATTCATACTCCGGAAGCTTGTGTCCCTGCACAATGTAAAAATCCTTATTGGAGGACATCCGCTCAGGGTTTTCTTCATCTCCGTATCGGGCCATTCCTACAGCGCCTCGTTTGTGGAAGTAGTGCGGCTTAATTTCCGGCGGAATCTTGTAGGAACCTATTTTCATGGTCTGGAAATCTGACCTTCCTCCCTGAATCATAAAATCCTTCTCCACCCTGAAGAACACAGTTTTGTCAAAAAAGCCGTAATTGGCCAACCGCACAAAGTTGGCCCGGTGCAGGGGCGTATCTTTGTACAGCCTGATCTTGATGTCGCCCTTGGGTGTGCTGATGAGCACCAAGGTGTCGTGGGGATGAGCCTGACCATAGGCGGTTAGCGTGTCTATGACCAATTCCTGGGTAAGTACGGTAGGAGTGAAGGCAGGGGCGGTGGCCTGAGTAGACGTTGGTTGCTCTTTTTTCTGCTGGCAAGCCCCCAACAACCCCAGACTTAAGACCAGATAAATCTTTATGCAAGACAGCGATATACAAGGAAGCAGCGACATTTTATCAGGATTTACGGGTGTACTGGTGAGGGTAAATCTAGAGGTCCTTTGGCAGAATCACAAAAAAGCCCGACTCTGAACAACGAACGGGCTTCTTGTTTTAAGGATAGTTTGTGAATAAGAGCCTAAAAGCAGGTTTACTTTGTTTTCTCGCCAACCGCTATAGGACGATTATTGCGGCACCATTCACTCCAGGAACCCACGTACAGTTTGGCTCCCTGAATACCGGCACTCTCCAGCGCCAGCAAGGTGTGGCAGGCAGTTACCCCGGAACCACAATGCACAAGTACATTTTCTGCCGGTACATCTTTAAGGATGGCGCTGTATTTTTCCTGTAACTCCGCTGGTGAGAGGAAACTTCCGTCTGGTTTTAGGTTGCCCGTCAAAGGGACATTGACTGCCCCAGGAATATGCCCTGCCACCGGATCAATGGGTTCACTTTCCCCCACATATCGGTAAGCGTCCCGGACGTCAATGACCACATAGTTCTTGTCTTGAGCTACATGAGCCACTTCTTCCATGTCGGCGACGGGTCTTTGCCATTCTGAAGCAGGGTAAGGGGAAGCAGGAGGTGGTGTAGGTGTATCAGCGCTGGTGGGAAATCCGGCTTCCAAGGCTGCCTTTAAGCCGCCATTCAGAACCTGGGCTTTCTCGTGGCCTACGGCTTTGAGCATCCACCAGAAACGGGCGGCGGCGTTCGCTCCGCTTTTGTCATCATAAATCACTACCTGGGTTTCCGGGGTAATACCTAGCTGACCCAAAAAGGAGGCAAACTTTTGGATGGCTGGAAGGGGATGGCGGCCGCCTTTGGCAGCGTTGTCTGGCACATCGGCGAGGTCTTTCTCCAGGTCTACGTACAAGGCTCCGGCTAAGTGTTCCTTCTGATAGGCCTGTAACGCATCCGGCCCTTGGCGGGCATCCACTAAAACAAGGTTTTTGTCCTTCGGCAAAGAAACGAACTCAGCAGGTTCCAGGATGGGTGATAACATAAGGTGGTATGCTTTCGTGGAGAAAATAAGTTGATTCTGACCTTGAGGCGGTTGTTAAAGGCTGTGCCACTTTAGGCCCGTTTTAAGAAAAACAGGCACGAAACAGCGGAAGGGATTATTCGGTTTTCGGATCTTCGCAGTTGATATCCTTGAAAACCTGGCTGATAGCATCCTCGGCATTCCGCAGTTTCTGTTTGCAAAGTTTCAGGAGTTCAGAGGAGCGCTGCACCTTTTGGGTGAGTTCATCCACATCCACGTCATCGTTCTCAATGGCTTTCAGGATGGCTTCCAGTTCCTGTGTGGCTTGTTTATAGGTAATGTTGCTCATATCAATTTAAGTAAAATGGGGGTTGAGAAGAGAGGACCAAAAGGTAGTTGGCTGTCAAACGACGTCTTCCATTTCCTCCTTTATTATGTAGGTTGAATTAATCGAAAAGGTCTGGTTCTTTGGTTTTGGTGACTTTACTGATGACAGAACCGGCTAGTAAACGGGTCTGCAGGAGATCGCCGGAGGTGACCTGGTCCAGGGACCGAAGCAGTTTGCCGTTCACATACGTAAGCGTGTAGCCGCGCATGAGCATGATCTCGGGGTCATGGGACTTGAAGTCCATTTCCATGAGTTGCAGCTGGTGGCCTTTGATCTTCAGTTGGTCTTTGGCGCCATACAAGAGCCGCTGCTGGTTTTTCTGGAAATGCATCTGGGCATTCTGCAGGCGCTGCTTGGCTGATAGTTGCAGGCAATGCTCTACGTGGGTCACCTTTCGTTGGCCGGTTTCCAGTTTCTTGAGGGTATTGGTTTCCAGGTGTAGCAGGTAGTTCTGTTGTTTGGTTTCCTTTACCCGAAGCAGCTGTTCCACGGCGTGGGTGAGGCGTATTTCCTCGCACATGACGTGCCGCTGTTCTTCGGTCAGGAATTTCTGCGGTTTGTCAGACAAGGTGCGGGTCTGGCATTCCAGTTGGAATTGCCTCCGATGCAGGTATTGGTTAGTGCCTTGCTGCACTTGAGCGGCCAGTAAAGCCACCCGGCGCTCGGCGGCAACAGCCAGGGCCGAGGCGGCATCCCTGATCTGCAGGAATACTTCCTCCATACCTGCCTCAAATTCGTTCAGCCGATCTATAAGGAAGGCGGCAACCGCCGTGGGCGTTTTCAAAGGCGTATGGGCTACCAGATCGGTGATGGATTCATCGCGTTCATGCCCAATACCGGTGAGCACCGGCAGGGGCATTTGAGCTACCGCCGAGGCTAATTCATAGTGGTCAAAGCACATCAAATCGGTTTGGGAACCCCCGCCCCTGATGATGACTACCGCATCAAAGGCCTGTCGTTGCAGCGTCACCCTGGAGAGCGCCGCTTTGATAGACGAAACCGCTTCAATGCCCTGCACACTGGCCTCGAACAAGGTAAGCTGGAAATCATAACCGAACGGATTGTTCCTTAACTGAGCCACAAAGTCCTGGTAACCGGCGGCGGTAGGAGACGAGATAATGGCCAACCGTTGCGGTACCTCGGGCAAAGCCTGCTTTTGGTTGAGTTTCAAGAGACCTTCCTTTTCCAGGCGGGTGATGGTTTCCTGGCGTTGGCGGGCCAAATCGCCCAACGTATACGTAGGGTCAATGTCGTGGATGTCCAGGCTGAACCCGTACAGTTCATGGAACCGCGGGCTGGCGTTGAATAGGATTTTCAACCCGGCCCTCAGCGGATGCCCGGTTTGGGATTCAAAAGCCTGGGCGATTTCCTGGTACTGGCGTTTCCAGATGGTGCCTCGGGCCTGAGCCGTGAGGGTACTTTTAGAGCCGGGTTCTTTGTCTGTGAGGGTGAGGTAGCAATGGCCGCTTTGGTGATGCACCCGTGCTTCGGAGATCTCGGCGATGATCCAGTACCGGTGCGGGAGGGCGTTCTCAATCTCCTCGCGCAGGCGGCGGTTAAACTCATAGAGCGTGAAGGGCCTGTTGGTGTTGATGGTAAACGAAATCTCTTCGCTACTACTCTGAAAAAATGTCCCCATGCCGTGCGCTCCTCTTGATTTCAGTCTCCTAAATTACGGTTTTTATGAATGCTGCCAATTCTTTGGCTAAAATTTTAAGCAATTTACTTCCTTTCTTAGTGAAAGCCAGGGCTTTGCCTTTCAGAAGAAATTGCCACTCCTCTAAGTAAAGAAAATTTGCTTAGATTCTAGTCAACTTACCTCAGGAGGAAAGCCTTGATTTTTAATTGGAAGACGTTAGGTTCGCCTATCGAAAGAAGCCGCTTTTTATTGGTCCTTGTTTTAGCCCTGTTTTCAAGAAACAGCCCTAAAACCCAGAGCAGAAAGAAGGTAATGTCTCCTTTAAGAAGTTGGGGAAGAAAATGGGAGAGGAAGGAAAGCCAGTAGGGGAGGATACGGCAAGGAGAAAGTAAGAGCGAAAAGGAGCCAGCCGTCAGGAAGCGAAAATAAATCTGAGATCAGGTGAGATTATTATAAAAGTGCAAATCCTTGGGAGGGCTCTTCGCGTTGTAAGAATCATTCCTATCTTTGGTAGCACCATTGGTGCGGGAAGAGCACGCACATCAGAAGAACCCTATGTCAACACTAGTACTCAGCGAAATTTACATTTACCCGATCAAATCTTTAGGTGGCATTTCCCTTACTTCTGCCCAGGTGCAGGAACGGGGACTGCAGTATGACCGCCGCTGGATGCTCATTGATGACAGCGGAATTTTCTTGACCCAGCGCAAAATTGCCGATATGGCCTTGCTGCAGGTGGCCCTCTCGCCTGATGGCTTGGTGGTGAGCCATAAAACCAAGGACTTAGCTCCTCTGCTGGTGCCCTATGAAACCAAGAGTACCCGCTCTACCCTAGTCACTGTCTGGGACGATATCTGTTTTGCCTTTCTTGTGAGCCCGGAAGCCGATACCTGGTTTTCTGAGGCCCTTGGCTTTGGCTGCCGCCTGGTGTACATGCCCGAGAACTCCATCCGGCTCATTGACCCCAACTACGCCAAGCACAACGAGAAAGTAAGTTTCGCTGACGGTTATCCGTTCCTGATTATCGGGCAGGGCTCCCTGGACGATCTGAATAGCCGGCTAGAGGAACCAGTGCCTATGAACCGGTTCAGACCTACTTTCGTTTTCACCGGCGGACAGCCGTACGTGGAGGAGAAATGGAAAACCTTTAAAATGGGCGATGTCCTCTTTTACGGTGCCAAACCCTGCGGGCGCTGCAATGTGACCACCATTAACCAAGACACTGCCCAAGCAGGAGCAGAACCCCTGAAAACGCTAACCGGCTATCAAAAAAAAGGTAACAAAGTGATTTTCGGGATGAACCTGATTGGCTTGTCCACGGGTACGGTCTCAGTGGGCGACCGGATTACCATCATGGAAACCGGTGGTACTTCCAGCGGGGAGTAAACAATTCCTGTAACTTTGCAACGGTGTGAAGACGGAGCCCAACCCAGGCATCGGTCCTTTTAGGGCTGTTTTCCTGAAAAGCCCTTAAAACACCAATATCATTCGCATTTATTTAAAACTTGTCTCGCGCCATGACGCAACATAGCCGCTATCTGGTCACCGCTTTGGGAGGAGAGGAAATCGACCTGACCTTTGCCAAAGAACTCCGCAGTAATAACCTGTTTCCTTTCGGGTTGCACAACTACGCTATCTATCAAGCCTCTGAGGCGCTCTTTGTGAAAGGCACTAACTCCGGAAACCCGAACCTCATGTTAGATCAGTACGAGGTTATTGAAGAAGATGCCGCCCGAGGGTATTCTCATCCGCACCAACGCGTAGAAGAAGAATAGAAAAGTCTTACCCGGCAGGATTTCCTGCGTATGATAACCCGGTTGCTCCAGATAGAACCTTCTCTGGCGTGACCGGGTTATCTTTTTAAAGACCTGACAACCATGCAGCTTGCTATTTTTTCCATAAAACCACGAGTTTATTTTTTTCTAGTAGCCAGTGCCCTCTTGTTGATTACCTCCTGTAGTCCGCAGAATACGTTGCGGGGGGTATTCAAAAAGCAGACCCCGTATGAGAAGTACCAGGCTGGATTGAAGGTCGCTAATCTGGACCAAACTGGTTTGGGACAGCAATGGGTGGCCGCCGGGGAACAAGCCTTGCAGAAGCCGGTGCCCGTAACCTTGCCCTTCAAGGAAACCGGGTACTTCCCCGCCGATAAACCTATGGCCGCTAGTTACCGCTTTACGGTAAAGCAAGGCCAGAAAGTGGCCGTGAAAGTACAGACCCAAGGACAGCAGGTTCCCCAGGTGTTTATAGACCTTTTTGAGGCCAGCCCTGATAATCCGGGCCAACCCAAACAGGTTTCCTACGCCGATACTACTGCCCAGAGCCTGGAGTATGAAATTGAAGAAGACCTGCCGCACCTGCTTCGGGTTCAACCCGAGTTACTCAGAAGCGGGCAATACACTGTAACCATTGAGACTTTGCCGCAGCTGGCGTTTCCGGTGCAGGGCAAAGACAGCCGCGCGGTGCAGAGTTTCTGGGGTCAGGACCGCGATGCTGGTGCCCGAAAACACGAAGGCATTGACATCTTCGCGGCGCGTAATACCCCGGTAGTTGCATCTGTGGAAGGAGTGGTGACCCGGGTGAACATCACGCCCATAGGCGGTAAAGTGGTGTGGCTCTCTGACCTGAAGCGGCAGCAAAGCCTCTATTACGCCCACTTAGACAGCCAACTGGTGCAGCCTGGTCAAAAGGTTTCTGTTGGCGATACCTTGGGTTTGCTGGGGAACACGGGAAATGCCATCAGCACCGCCCCGCATCTGCACTTTGGCATTTATAGGTTTGGTGAGGGCGCGGTAGATCCGTTCCCGTACGTGCATCAAGACCGGACCAAACCCGCCTCGCTGCAAGCCGATGAAAAGAAATTAGGCAACTGGGTGCGCACTGCAAAATCCAATGCAACCTTGCGCCTGGCACCTGCCGCGAAGGCCACTTCATTGGCCACGCTTTCCCAACACACGCCTCTGCAGGTGCTGGCCGGATCAGGGTCCTGGTACCGGGTGATGCTTCCAGATGGCCAGCAGGGGTACGTGGCTGCTTCCATGGTAGAAACACTGGATAAACCCATTCAGGCGGTTCGCCTGCAGCGCGAAGCTCCGTTGCTAGAGGCTTCCTCGGCCCAATCGGCCGCCCAAAAGAGTCTTTCCCCGGACTCTACCATTCGGGTACTGGCAAAGCAAGAGGGCTATTGGCTGGTGAAGGATCCGCAAGGCACCACCGGGTGGATTCCCGCCGAAGTGGCCCGATAAACTCCAAAGTGAGTAGCTCAGGCCGAACATTCAATTGTCAGCAGCGTATTTCAACCTGACAAACAACAACTAAAATCGGCAAACTTCTATGGGCACCATGTCAACTTAAGTCACCTTTTATGGCCGAACTTTGGGCAGTCACAAGCGCGCATTCCTACATCTCTCTGAAGTATGAGGAAGATCATGATTGGTTTTATATTAAATGGAGCGGGCACATCCACCCAGATGATGTGGTGGCGGTCGCCAAAATGTACCTGGACCTGCAACAGCAGAAACGCTGCAGCAAGCTCCTGAATGACAAAAGTGACGTAACCGGCGAGTGGGAAGATGCCAATGACTGGCTGCAGTTTGAGTGGATGCCTCAGGCCACAGAAATGGGGCTGCAATTTTTGGCCATGGTGCTCTCCCGCGACATGCATGATCTGACCACGGCGCAGGATCTACAGCGCAGAATCTCTCCTAATTGCCAGGTAGCCCTGTTCAATGACATTTCCTCGGCTATGCATTGGTTGACAGCCTCAGAATCCACTAAATAAAAGGATTCAGAAAAGCAGTAGGGCACAGGAGCCTTACTGCTTTATTTCTTTATATAAGTCTTTGGCATCTTTCCCGGTCTCCAGGGTGAGGTATTCTGCCTGAAGAGCTTTGATTTTGAGTTTATCCTGCCCCGAGATTTGGTCTTCTACCTGGTCTTTCTTCTGGTTCAGGCGGCTGTAAATCTCATCCACATAGTCCCAGTCGGCGGCAGACCAGGTGTTGCGCTTGGCGCGTACGTTTTGTAGAAACTGCACATACACTTCCCGCATTCCTTCGGCGGGCATGTGCACCTGAAGGGCATTGGGCGTCCCGAAAAGTTCTTGCTCAAAACGCGCCAGGGTTTCCTGTTTCAACGGCATTTGGCTGCGCTGTTGGTTACGAGCCTCCCAGTTCTGGTACTTCTGCCGCAGTTCCTTGTATTCGGCTTTTGATTTCTCTGAAAGGCTGTCCAGTTTAGAATCTAATTTGGCCGTTTTCTCCTTGAATTCCTCCTTCGCCTGAGGCCATTTTCTGGATGCGGCGGTATCGGCTTTTCGGCCGGTACTGTCGGTTTTGACGTTGACCCATTCACGCAGCTCGGCTAAGTCTTCCTCGGCACGGGTCCTTGGTTGGTTGTTGGGATCGGTGTTGGATGGGGAGGTGCGTTCACAGGCAGTTCCCACCAACAGGGAAATCAGGAGGGCTCCAGTAGCCAGGTATTTGGTATAGACAGGATTCATATCGCTTTTTTCCTATGTATACGGAGATTTCCCGAGAGGGATGGTAGGTTAAATGCTGGTTCCGGTTTGCGGAGAGGGAAGCGGGAAACTGCTGTAAACCTGCAAGAGTGAAGAAGGCCTCAGGGCTACAAAACCAGAGAAGCGTTTCAGGCCTGTTTTCTGCAAAACAACCCTGAAACGCTTCTCCTACTCCTATGAAATATGCGGTTCGTCGTGTTTAAAACAACCCAAACAGCTCGATGTTGATTCGGTCAACGATGGTGCCAAGATCCTCGGGGTTCTGCACGAAATCCATTTGGTTTACATCGATGACCAGCAGTTTGCCGTGCTTGTAGTCGGCGATCCATTGGTCGTAGTGCTCGTTCAGGTTTTTGAGGTACGCCAGGGAAATGTTGTCTTCATAATCGCGGCCGCGTTTCTGGATCTGGCCAATCAGTTTCGGGAGATCGGCTTTCAGGTACACGAGCAAATCAGGGGGCTTCACCATTTTGGTCATCGACTCAAACAGGTTGAAGTAGTTCTGATAATCGCGGTCGCTCATCATGCCGGAGTGGTGCAGGTTCTTGGCGAAGATGAAGGCGTCTTCGTAGATGGTGCGGTCCTGGATGACGCCGTTGGTGCGTTCGTTGATCTGTAAAACCTGGTTGAAACGGCTATTCAGGAAGAAGACCTGCAGGTGGAACGCCCACCGGGGCATATCTTCATAAAAGTCTTTGAGGTACGGGTTGTTCTCTACGGCTTCCAGAAAAACTTCCCACTTGTAATGCTGGGCCAGTTTGGTGGCCAACGTTGTTTTACCGGCCCCAATGTTGCCTACTATTGCAATGTGCATGTGCTCTCGTACAGTTGTTAAACGCGGACCGCAAAAGTACGGGTTTACCCGCAGACTTTTGGCAGACTACCCAGCAGGAAAGCAAAAAACCAAAAAACTGCCGCCGAATTTAGGAAAGGGTGGCGCCCACCCAATCAACTACGTCCATTAGGGAAATCCTGATTTTGGTAAGGAGTAAGTCCTTCTCCTGCAGGATGCCTTTCTTCCAGGCTTTCTGCTCCTGCTTCAGTTGTTTTTTCTCCTCTTTGGTGCGCGGAGTGGCTAAAAGCTGGTTTAAGTCTGGCTTACCGCCATCTACCCAGCAGGTGTACCAGAAAGAAGCGGTTTTCTCAGCGGCGGCCCGCATGCGGTCTTGCACCATGGTGCCCAAAGCCTGGTTGTAGGCCGTGGCAAAGGCGTCTGAATAGTTTTTGCGGGTCTTGCCGTTCCGTTCACTCACGGTGTATTTGGCTGCTTCAGTGAAGTTTTGGCTTACCTGCTTCTCAACGGCCAGTAATTGCGGTACCAGGGCGTGGGACGCCCGAACTACTTCCCAGATCTCCTGTTCGGCGCTTTTGAAATACCGGGCTTTGTGGTGCCGTAAGTTATAGGTAGAGAGGTTTTGCTCCGGCAATTTCGATTCCCAAAGGCTGTGCAAACCCGTTTGGCCGGTCAGTTGCCCGTCATGGTTCAGGCTGGTGTGCAGGGGCACGTGGGCATCCTGAATGTAGTGGGCCAGATCTGCCGAGTAGTACAGCACGCTGTCTTTGTCTTTCTTGTAAAAAGCCTGGGTTAAACGCTCCTTCAGTTTGATCACCTCCCACGGCACCAAACCGTATTTCTGCAGGGTGTCTGCGCTGTATTTAGCGGCGGCTGCCTCCCAGCCCCTAGGCATGTTGTCCAGCGGATGGTCACCAAAAGCCTCCAGATCTATAAAGTGGCGCGGGGCTTCCTTAGGATCAGAGTTGCGACGCTCATCGGGCCGTACCGAGGTTTCTACCAGGTGGGCCATGTTCCGATGGTAGAACGCCTGCATGTCTTTGGGAAGACCGTAAATGGCCAGCTGCTGAATGACTTTATGGCCAAAGAAACCCCAGCTATATCCTGAAATAGAGGTGCTCAGGATAATTGCAAGTGTTAGTATAGTTTTACTAATTTGGTTATAAAACATGTATATAAAATATTACAATATTTCTTAGTAAAATTATTCAAGCAGTTGCTGGGGGGAGGATGCTTGGCTGAATCAACTGGTTTCAGATAGATTCAGTTCCATAATGTAGTCATTCAGCATGAATTGGGCAAAAGGGAGGTCTATAATTTTAGAAATTTTAAACCCATTCTTAAGATAGAAGTGCTGAGCGGGGTTTTGCCGGTGCACGTTTAATTCCAATTTGCGACCACCCAAAGCTTTGGTTCTTTGTATCACTTCTTCCAGAAGCCTTTTGCCCGCTCCTTGTCCCTGGAAGGATGGATGAATGTAGAGTTTGTTCAATTTGTACCGCTGCTCAATTGAATCCAGGAGGGAGTAGGCCGCAAAAGCTGCCGGCGTACCAGCCTGCGTGTACAGCAGGAAGGTCTGCCCGTCTTCCATTTGTTTCTGTAATGACTCCAGAGAGTAGATTTCAGTCAGCATAAAGTCTATCTGCTCCTGTGAGAGGATGGAACCGTACGTTGGATTCCAAGTGGCATGGGCCAGTTCCCGAATTATGGTGGCGTTTGTAGTAGGTTGGATGGTCCAGGGTTCAGAGGAAGAAAGGTGCGAATTCATAGAAGAAATGAAAGTAGGCGAGGGAAGGTTTAGGATCTAAACAATGCCTGTAAAACCTAAGTGGGTTGATTGACAGCAGCTTGGGGGTTGGCGTGAGTTTAATTGGAGACAAAGGTAAGAGCCACAACCCCCAAAAGCATGAAAAACCTTTCTATCTGTGCCCCCACGTTTAGGCGGAAGGTGACACTAGAAAGCCTAATCCAAAGGTTATCGGTAAGGATCAGCCATTTCGGGTTTAAGGGCTTCTTTTTCGAAAACGGGTCAAAAGCAAAACACAGGCGGTTTTAACCTGAAGGGGATTATAAAGAGTACAGTTTTTTTAATGAAAAAACCAGGTCTCCATCCTTCCATATAAACTTGAAGGATGGAGACCTGGTCTGCCGAGAGAAACTGGAGTTTTAATTGCTTATCTGAACCGGTAACCCAGAGATAATTGAAACACGTTGTTGGTGTAACTCAGGCCGCTGTCACTATCGTCCCGGATGTCTGATAAGCCCAGGTTATAGCGGGCCGAAACCTGCCATGCCGACACGTCATACCCTAATCCTAAGGCAATGGCGCCATCGTAACGGTTGCGGGTGTCGGTGATGTCTAAAGACGTGCGGCCCTCTTTGCGGTTAGCCGATAACAAAATGCCAAACTGCGGACCTACCTGGGCATGTAATCCGCCGGAAATGGTGCCTTTGAAGATCAGGGGAACGTTTAAGTAATGGTAGGTGTAAATATACTTGGGGATCTGGACCCCTTGCTGGGAGTAAAGAATTTCGGGTTGCAGGGCGAACCGGCTGGAGATAGGGGTAGAGGCAAAGACACCTGCGTGTACGCCAATCCGTGGGTCAATGTCAGTGTTGGGAATCCGGATGGTAGCCACGTTCAGGCCGCCTTTCACTCCAAAGCTGGTTTGCGCCTCCGCTGATAAAATACCGCACCACACAAAAGCCACTAAGAATAAAATCTTCTTCATAATTCGTAAAAAGGTAAAAGACAAAAGTAAGTAAAGTACGCTGAACAAACCCGAAGGATGTGCCCGAAGTCTCCGGATGACCTAGGGTTTCTTCCGGCGCCTTTACCAGACTGCACAACGGTGCGGGCCGTGGCATTTATTGCGAGGGATTAATAATGAGAGGAAAATGATATCCTATTTTGTAGGCTTTAGCCAATGTGCATCCAAAAAATTGGACAGTGAAAAGAACCTTATTGGAGCTTGAAAAGGGAAGCGGATTTATGGGAGAAATACTGATATAAATTTGTCACTAGTTGAAACCTTGCGTTTTACCTCCCGTTAAAGAATAGAAAGACATGATTGGTTAAATAGTGTAGCGAAACAGATGTCGTAAAAACTGAACCGAATCGCTGACGTTAAAACTTAAATAAAATACACCGAAAGGGTAGCTTTTTAAGGGATACGACAGTAGTACGTTTAGAAACACAAAGGCGAAAGCCACATCAGGAGTAGATACGGAGTTTATTTAGCCAATATAGGAAAGCCTTCCCATTAGGAAGGCTTTCCGCATTTCCGGCCATATCGTTTTCCGGGTCTTTTCACGGAAATAGGCCCAAAACAAAGCCCCGCTACCTCGGACAGAACACGAGATAGCGGGGCCAATTCTCTTTAAGAACTTCTATTCCTCTAACTGCTTGAACCGCTTGCCAAACAGGTAAAACACCGGTATGCCCACGCCCACCAGAATCAATCCAGGCCAGGAGTAATTTGGCTTGTAGATAAGCAAAACGATGCAGATAAAGGAGGCCATGAGAATGTAAAGCGCCGGTAAAACCGGGTACCCGATGGCTTTGTACGGCCGAGGCACATCTGGCATGGTGCTGCGCAGAATGAAAATTCCGGCAATGGTAAGAATGTAGAAAAGCAGTACCGCAAAGATCACGTAATCCAGCAGATCTGAGTAGCGGCCCGACAAACACAAAACACTAGCCCACACGCACTGAATGGCCAAAGCAGCGCCCGGTACGCCGTTCTTGTTCAATTTGGCCATGTTTGGGAAAAACAGGCCGTCTTTGGCCATGGCATAGTACACGCGCGGAGCAGAGAGAATCACGCCGTTGTTGCAGCCAAAGGTTGAGATCATGATTAGGATGGCGATGGCAATGGTAGCGGGAGCACCGCCAATCACCTCGGCCACCGCCGTACCCACCCGGTCATTACTGGCGAACTGAAGTCCCCGGCTCAGAGCATCGGTTGCTCCCGGATCTCCCGGCAAGGGAAGAATGGTCAGATACACTACGTTGATCAGGATGTACAGAATGGTCACCAATCCTGTCCCGATGGCCATGCTCAGCACGATGGTGCGTTTGGGGTTCACGATCTCATCGCCGGAAAACCCAATGTTGTTCCAGGAATCAGAGGAGAAAAGCGAACCGATCATGGCCGTACTGATGCCCACCAACAATGCCCAACCCGACAAAGTAGTACGGGTGATGGCCCCGGTTTCCTTGTCCAGCACCACCGACTGCGCATCCCAGAGATTAGAGAAGTTCAGGTTCATCACCTCGGCATTGGTGCCAAGCAGCAACCCAAACCCCAGAAGCGCAAACAAAGCAATTAGCTTCGTGCTCCCGAAGATGTTCTGAATCATTTTGCCGTTCCTGACCCCTTGCTGGTTGATTAAAGTAAGCAGCACAATGGAGGCAATGGCCAGCAACTGCACCGAGGTGAACTTGAGAAGACCCAAGTCCAGCAGAACATTGGTTTCAGAGAACCACGGCACTAACACCCCCGTGAACTTGGCAAAAGCCACCGCCACGGCGGCAATGGTGCCGCTCTGAATCACCAAGAAAAGGGTCCAGCCGTAAAGGAAAGCCACCAGAGGTCCGTAAGACTCCCGCAGGTACACATATTGCCCACCGGCGCGGGGCATCAGGCTGGTCAGTTCACCGTAACTCAGGGCACCGGCTAGGGTCATAAGGCCGGTAAGGGCCCATACCAAAAGCAAATAACCCGCGCTCCCCACAGAGCGTCCTATATCTGCACTGACAATAAAGATACCGGACCCAATCATGGAGCCGGCCACCAACATAACGGCATCAAATAGTTTGATTTCGCGCTTAAATCCCGTTTGGGTTGTAGTAGAGGTGACAGACATAGAACCTAGTGAGAATAGAAGATAGTAGAGGCAATGGAAGGGAAGAAAAGGCGAAGACCAGGTCTCCGCTCATTTCCGGTAAAGCCTTAATTCAGAACTAAAGACTCAGAACTCCTTAGTTAAACCTTGCGTGGTGGCAAGTCAAAAGCCACAGCGTTGTGCTCAAAATGGCCTTTGTGCGAGCCATCACAGAAGGGTTTGTTTTGGGACATGCCGCAACGGCAGATAGACACCACTTCGCGTCCTTGCAGGTTGTACTCGTTGCCCTGCGGATCTACTATGATAAACTCGCCTTCAAGTTTAAGGGAGCCGTTGTTGTTCACGGTAACTTTGGTTTTCATGCTGATCTTAAGAAAATGGGTAAAAAAGGTAAATGAATCTGAGACAGAAAAGCGCTTGATTCAGCCCTAGGGATGGAAAAACAAGTTTGCCTCGATTCAAAGATAGTATTTTTGCCCAAAGCATCGCACCTCGGCCCTTTTTTCTGCACAAATCGCGGCGGGTTCGGCTTCCACAGTTTCCATCCAAGCCCGTTTTAGGCTAAGAATTAGGTCGTGAAAGAACAGCAGAGCAGAACCCTTGATTTGCATGCTGCCCATTTTTTTCGCTGTTTTAACCCCAACCGTTGGCATGACGTACGTATTAATACCATCGCTTTTGTCAACAATCACTGCGTAAACCCTTGAATGCTATGAAAAAAAACTTTTTGAACCCTGTGCTACCCGCCGTGCTGGCTTTGGGTTTGTTAGGATCATGTGTGTCTTCCAAAAAATATGAAGCGGCACTGGCCGAGAACCGGTCTCTGGTGGTGCTGCAGGATGAACTGACCCGTCAGAAAGCCGAACTGGAAAGCGAACGCGCCCGTCTGCAGCAAGACAAAGAGCGCCTGAACCAGGAGAAAGCCGATCTGGCCACCGAAAAAGCCTCTACAGAAGCCTCGCTGCGCACCAACCTGAACACCAAAAACCAGCAGGTAGACAAACTCTCCGCCGATTTGCAGGCCCGCGAAGCCCGCCTTGCCGAGATGCAGCGCATCCTGGACGAGAAAGACAAAGCCGTGAACAACCTTCGGCAGGTAGTGAGCAAAGCGCTGCTGGGTTTCAAAGCCTCAGACTTGACCGTAGATGTGCGCAACGGAAAAGTATATGTGTCGCTTTCAAACCAGTTGCTGTTCAAGTCGGGTTCTACCAAGGTAGATGCCCAGGGGCAGGAAGCCCTAAAGAAACTGGCCGGTGCCCTGCAGAACCAACAGGATGTGAACGTGGTAGTGGAAGGCCACACCGATGACGTGCCCGTAGCCAAAGGTACTGCCGGCATGCAAGACAACTGGGACCTGAGCGTATTGCGCGCCACCGAGATCACCCGTATCCTCACCGAGGCTGGGGTGGCCCCCCAGCGGGTAACTCCCTCGGGGCGTTCTAAATACGTGCCGGTAGACCCCGCCACCACCGCAGATGCACGCCAGAAAAACCGCCGCACCGAGATCATTCTCACGCCCAAACTGGACGAGCTTTTCCAGATCCTGGAGAAAAACTAACCGCTTCTGCGCTGCTTTCCGGCAAGTCGCCGGAACGAAAGACCTTGTGTGAATGGAGGAAAGGCCCACCGATTTTGTTTCGGTGGGCCTTTGTTTTAAGCACGTTTTCTGGAATATAGGCTAAAAAAGATATTCTAAGCTAAAACACATAATTCAGGGTTTATTCTGGCGTTGTTCTTGCTAGAGAGAAGGTAGAGCCATTGAGGAAAATTTCTACCTTTGGTCAACCAACAGATAAATTTTACAAGACAAACGATATGCTAAAAGGAAAGATTTTGGGACTGGTACTAGGCCTTTCTGCTGCGTGCTCCACCACAGGATGGGCGCAGGTGCAGGAAACCGAGAAAAAGGAGACCCAGGAATCTGGCGTAGAGCAGGATCTGCGCGCTTTCAAGGAATGGATGAAGATACAGTCTGACAAAGTGGCCACCACTACCCGGGCCGAGTGGCCCACCATCAAAAGTGACTTCGCCCGCCAGGCTAATAAAATAGAAAACAGCTTCCAGGGCCTCTCCGAGACTTCCAAGCGCGATTTCCTGGAACTGAAAACCCGTTTCCAGGAACTGGAATCCAGGCCTATGGCCGATGAGGTGCCCTTGCAGGCCGAAGAAGTGCGCCTGCGCGAAAAAGAACTGCTAGGTTCCTTCGGGAATGTGCAGAACATCAGTTCCATCCACATGCGGGAAGCTTACATCCGGTTCATGCAGAATGTGCGCGCTAAACGCCAGAACTGGACCTCCCGTGACTGGGACTACGCCGATTACGTTCTCCAGAACCTGGGCAAACGCAAAGCGGCCGTAGAGGAAAAACTATCCACCCTGGATGAAATTAAAATCCGCACCTTGATCGGGGAATTCTATACCCTACGGTCTGGGCAGGAATTCAAAGAGCAGCAGAAAGCCAAAAAGCAATAAGCAGGAAGGGAACAGTCTCTGCTGTTTAAAAGTTAAGAGCGGATGTTTTGGGGGTAGTTTTAAGAAACTACCCCCAAAACATCCGCTCTTTTTTATTGCTCAATGCTGTCGCGCAGAGTCTGATTTTGGGTGGTATTGGATTTGGAGTTGTTGGTTTCACCCCGAGTCTGCGAGTTTCCTACGCGGCTTTGGGTTATCTCAGTCGCGGTTGCCCCAGTGGTGTCGTTTTGGTTAGGGTTTACCACACTGCTGTTGTTATTGGGGTTGCTGGAGTTTTGTTCAGCGTCTGTACCCGCCGAGGTGGTGTTTTTTCCGGTCTGTGAATCACAGGCAACTAGGCTGGTCATACCCGCCATTGCCACTATCATGAGAAGCTTTTTCATAGTCAATCTGGTTTTAAGCACGTTATCATTCCCTCTAAACTGGCAAAAGAGGTAAAAAGTTATCCAGAACCTGGTACCAGCCGTTCTCCCCTGAAAACCAATGCCGCAGCCCATGCCAAGTACAAATTGGCTTTTTAAAAGGAGCAAAGCCCATGATTCTGCTTTTGGTCTGTTTTCCTGAAAAGAGCTTCAAAACGACAAAAGGCTCGGCAAGCCGATGGATTATTCCCCATGAAAAGGAAATCGCGCCGATGCCTTGTTTTTAAGGGTTTGGCTTTCTTCACTTCCTGTAAAATTCCATAGCTTTACCGTGCGATGCCCTCGGCTTGAAAGGGAGAGGGCCCACGCCGGTTAATTTGAACTTCTTTTGAACAACATGACCTCTGTACGTGTATTCGTCGTCGCTTTCCTCCTGGTCTGGGGAGGCGGAGTCTCTACTTCTTGGGCGCAGGCCCCAAAAAAACCAGATGCCGCTGATATTCGGCTGGCGCTGGACAAACTGAATGTGCTGGGCAGTGTGCTGTATTTTGCCGCCCACCCCGATGACGAGAATACCCGCCTTATTGCTTACCTGGCCAACGAGCGCAAACTGCGCACCGGCTATCTTTCCCTCACCCGCGGCGACGGAGGCCAGAACCTCATCGGGCCCGAGATCAGGGAGGAGCTAGGCATTATCCGGACGCAGGAGCTGTTGCAGGCCCGCCGGGTAGACGGCGGAGAGCAGTTTTTCAGCCGGGCCAACGACTTCGGGTTCTCCAAGAATCCCGCCGAGACCTTCACCATCTGGAACAAAGAGCAGGTGCTAGCCGATGCCGTCTGGACCATCCGCAAATTCCGTCCTGATGTCATCATCACCCGTTTTTCACCCGAGCCCAGCGGAACCCACGGCCACCACACGGCCTCGGCCATGATCGCCATGGAAGCCTTTGATGCCGCCGCAGACCCCAAGCGTTTCCCTGAGCAGCTGAAAACCGTGGAGCCTTGGCAAGCCAAGCGTCTGCTCTGGAACACGTCTTCCTTTTTCTACAGCCAGAACCAGAAGTTTGATCCCGCCGGAAAACTCATGATAGATGCCGGCGTCTACAATCCCCTGTTGGGAAAATCGTATAACGAAATTGCCGCCCAGAGCCGTAGCATGCACAAAAGCCAGGGTTTTGGCAGCAGCGGCACCCGGGGCGAAGCCGTAGAGTATTTTGAGTTCCTGAAAGGCGCCCCTGCCAAAACCGATGTACTGGAAGGCGTCACCACTTCCTGGAGCCGTGTTCCCGGTAGCAAGGAAGTAGCCAAACTTCTGGAAGAAGCCCTGAAAAACTACAATCCTGCCAATCCCGCTGCCTCAGTCCCGGTTCTCCTGAAGGCCAACTCAGCCTTGGCTCAACTCCCTGATTCTTACTGGAAGAAAGTAAAACAGCAGGATCTGCAGGAAGCCATCAAAGCTTGTTTGGGCCTGTATTTAGAGGCATCGGCGGTGCGGGAGTATTGGGTTTCACCGGGGGAGTCGGTGGCTTTGTCGTTGGAGGCGGTAAACCGATCAGCCGTGCCTGTCACGCTCACCAAAGTGGAATACCTTTTCGCCCGCCAGGACTCCACGCTGCAGCAGAAGCTGGAGATGAACAAGCCTTTGTTTATCAGAACCTCCAAAACTGTGCCGGCGGCTACTCCTTTTTCGCAGCCGTACTGGCTGCAGGTACCAGGCTCCACGGGCATGTTCAGGGTAGATGACCCAGCTTTGATCGGGTTGCCCGAGAACCCGGCCGCAGCCCAGTTGAGACTGCACCTTACCGTGCAAGGACAGCCGTTAACCTATACCGTACCTGTAATCTACAAACGCACCGATCCGGTGGAAGGGGAGCAGTACCGGCCTTTTGAGATAGCTCCGCCCGTGTTCGTGAATATCCTGGAGAAAGTGTACGTCTTCCCAGATGCCCAACCTAAACCCGTGACCGTTCGCGTGCGTGCCGGGAAAGATCAGGTAGACGGCCAGGTGACCCTGCGTTTGCCCCAAGGCTGGCGTTCTGAACCCTCTAATGCAACCTTCAACCTGGCCCAGAAAGGCGAGGAGCAGAGCTTTACGTTCCAGGTGTTCCCCGGTGCCAATCAAACCGAAAGCGCCATCAGTGCGGCTGTGACGCACAAAGGCAAAGCTTATACCCAGAGCTTCAGGATTATCCATTATCCGCACATCCCTACCCAAACCCTGTTCCCCGAAGCTTCGGCCAAAGCGGTGAAACTGGACCTGAAACGCAAAGGACAGTACATTGGCTATTTGATGGGCGCTGGCGATGAGGTGCCCGCCAGTTTGCAGCAGATAGGTTATGCCGTGGATCAGTTACGGGTGGAGGATCTGTCAGCGACAACCTTGCAGAAATATGATGCCGTGGTGGTGGGCGTACGCGCCTACAATACCATGGAGCGACTGAAATTTCAGCAGCCGCAGCTGATGCAGTACGTGCAGAACGGCGGTACGCTGGTGGTGCAGTATAACGTGAGCAATGGGCTGGTAACTTCTAACGTAGGCCCTTTCCCGCTGAAATTGTCCAATGACCGGGTTACCGTTGAAGATTCTGATGTTCGGTTCCTGAAGCCAAGTCATCCGGTTCTCAACACGCCCAACAAGATCACCGAGCAAGATTTCAGAGGCTGGGTACAGGAGCGGGGCTTGTATTTCCCTAACCAATGGGCCCCGGAGTACGAGACCATCATCTCTTCCAATGATCCTGGCGAAAGTCCCAAGGACAGCGGCTTGTTGGTGGCCAAGTACGGCAAAGGCTATTACGTGTACACCGGGTACTCGTTCTTCCGGGAATTGCCCGCTGGTGTGCCAGGAGCGTACCGTCTGTTCGTGAACCTGCTTTCTTTAGGAAAATAGTGTTTCAGGGCCGGTTTCTGGAAATTGGCCCTGAAACACTTCCCTTCTTCTTAAGGGGAAAGCGGCCTTTCTCTGGAAAGAAGATCAGGAATATAGATTTTAAACAATATAAAACCGCCTTCGTGGCGTTGTAAGGAAAACCTCACTCAGTCCTTTTCCCCCGTGTATGACCAAAGGAGACATTGACCCGCCCCCATTCTTTAAAACCTGGACCTCCATGTACTGGCTGGTAGTGGGCGTATTGGCGGGGCTCATCCTGTTGTTTTATCTTATCACCGAAGCCTACAGATGAGCGGACTGGACTGGGGAGTGCTGGTAGGCACTATTGCGTTCATTGTACTGTATGGCGTATGGAAAACCCGCAAAGCCCAGCACATGAGCGGGTACCTACGGGCTGATAACACTGAGCGGTGGTGGATGATGGGGCTTTCCATTATGGCTACCCAGGCCAGTGCCATTACGTTTCTTTCTACCCCGGGGCAGGCCTTTGATGACGGCATGCGCTTCATCCAGTTCTACTTCGGGTTGCCGCTGGCCATGGTGGTGTTGTCTATTACGGCTATTCCCATCTATTATCGCCTCAAAGTCTTTACCGCTTACGAGTACCTGGAGACCCGCTTCGATCTGAAAACCCGGTCTTTGGCTGCCCTTTTGTTTTTGCTGCAGCGCGGTCTTTCTACGGGTATTACCATTTATGCTCCGGCGATTATTTTGTCGGCTATTCTAGGCTGGAATCTCACAGGAACTATCTTATTTATTGGCGTGGTGGTGACTTTCTACACCGTGGTGGGTGGCACCAAGGCCGTAAGCCAGACGCAACGCTTGCAAATGGCGGTGATGTTGGGCGGTATGCTCATGGCAGCTATTGTAGTGGTGCGACTGTTACCGGAGGAAGTGGGATTCTCTGAAGCCATGGCCGTGGCCGGTACTTCGGGCAAGCTGAACCTGGTGGACCTTAGTTTTAATCCTAATGATCGCTATAACCTGTGGTCGGGTTTGATTGGTGGGTTCTTTCTGTCACTGTCGTATTTCGGGACCGATCAGTCTCAGGTGGGGCGTTACCTGGGCGGGGAGACCATTGCCCAGAGCCGGTTGGGATTACTCATGAACGGTTTGGTGAAAGTGCCTATGCAGTTCCTGATTCTAATGGTGGGGGTCTTGGTGTTTGTGTTTTACCAATTTTACCAACCACCCCTTTACTTCAATCAGCAGCAGACTACCAATGTGCTGGCCTCCCAGGTGGCAGGTCCGGCTTGGCGGGAACTAGAGTCGACGGGGCAATTGGTTTTCCAGGAAAAGAAAGACGCCACCTTGGCTCTGGTGGAAGCCTACAAAACTGATAACGAAGCAGGAGAAAAGGAGGCTGCCCAAAGGATACAGCGGGCAGAGGAAAAAAGGAAAAGCCTTCGGGTGAAAGCGCAGTCTATGGTGAAGGACTATAACAAAGGCACCGACCTGAAGGATACCGATTACGTGTTTCTCACCTTTGTCACCCAGCAGTTCCCCAAAGGGCTGGTAGGCCTGCTGCTGGCGGTGGTGCTGTGCGCGGCCATGGGTAGTACCGCTTCGGCGTTCAATTCTCTTGCCTCAACCACCGTGGTGGATGTATACAAACGCTCCTTGAAACCTCATGCCTCTGACGCGCATTATGTGGGGGCTTCGCGGTGGTTTACGATAGGGTGGGGAGCGGTTTCTATCTTCTTCGCTCTGTTCGCCTCTCAGTTGGAGAACCTTATTCAGGCGGTCAACATCCTTGGTTCTCTCTTTTACGGGACCATACTAGGGGTTTTCATCGCCGCCTTCTACTTCCGGCGTCTGTCCGGGAACCCGGTTTTCTGGGCGGCTGTGCTCACCCAAATGACCATCTTTTTACTGTACTTCTACACCGATATTGCGTATCTCTGGTACAACCTAATAGGAGTGGTACTGGTGGTGGGGTTGGCGTATTTGTTACAACCCATGCTGCGCCGACGTGCCTGAGGCCTCTCTTCTGCGGTGTTTCCCATTTTCATTAATCCCATGAATCCTTCTTTTCTGTCCTTACAGCACATCATTCAAAACCGAAGAACCACTAAGCCGCCTAAAATGAACGGCCAGTCAATCCCAGATGACCTGATTCAGGAGATACTGGCTCTGGCTGACTGGGCTCCAACCCATGGGCATACCGAGCCTTGGCGGTTTGTGGTGTATGGCCCTGAAAAAGTGAAGGATTTCTGCCAATCGCACGCTGATCTTTTCCGCAGGCACACTCCAGAGGACAAGACCCTGGAAGTCAAATATGAGAAGCTGCTGCACATGGGTGACCAGGCCTCGCACGTGATTGTGGCGTACATGCAGCGGGGTGATTTGCCCAAAATTCCGGCCTTGGAAGAGATTGCTGCTACTTCCTGTGCCATCCAGAACCTGTTATTGGGAGCTACGGCCCTGGATATTGCCACCTACTGGGGCTCCGGGGGAATGGCGTACCACCCGGCTATGAAACAAATGCTGCAATTGCGGGAAGAAGATGTGGTGCTCGGGATTCTGTATTTGGGCTATGCAGATAGCCCCGGCCCAAGTGGCAAAAGAACCATTCCGCTGGAAGAGAAAATCCGGTGGATGTAATGAATCCAGGTAAGTTAAGGCTTTAAATAAAATCAGTCGGCCGCAGAAGAAGCTTCTTCCGCGGCCGACTGATTTATGGGTGTTTTCCGGAAAAGGGCCGGAAAGCGATTACTTGTTTTTGATTTCCGCCAACAGTTTCTCGTTCAACGCCACATAATCAGCGTTGCTTTCTTTCTTGGCCAGTTCAATAGACTTCTGGGCAGTAGCCGCGGCTCCTTTGTAGTCTTTCAACTTCGCCTGAATTTTGGCTTGCTGGTGCAGGGTCCAGAATTTTGGGTCCTTCTCATTGGCTTGTTTCATCCAGGTCAGGGCCTGCTTCATGTCTTTATTGGTGTCTGCATAATAGGCAGCGGCAGCGGCATATAAAGCAGGAGTCACGTTGGTTCCGTTGATAACTTTCTCCTGGATCTGGGCCATTACTTTCGTGTCTACATCGGTTGTGATTTTAACCGGCACTACGGTGTTCTCCCACATGATCTGCATGGTTCCGCCGTTGTTGGTAAGGTCGTTGAACCCAATGGTGAAGGTCTCCACTTTCTCAGCAGATTTCTTCGGGGTCACTTTGAAACGTACCACGTCGTCTTCCTGCTTGTAGTCTTTTCCGCCATCACCCCAGTGTTTGGTGTTTTTATGAATAATGATGGTCCAATATTTTTCAGTGGGAATGGTGTAAAGCGCATACTCCCCAGCCGGAACCTTGTTGCCTTCCAGCATTACCTCATCAGAGAAGGTGATTTTGGTAGAGGCATTCGCGCCGGTACGCCAGATTTTTCCATAAGGAGCCAGATCCCCGAAGATCTTCCGGCCTTTGGTGCTGGGTCTTGAGTAATCAACCGTCACTTTGGTGAGGCCCAAAACTTGGGTCACGGTGCTGCTAGGGCTAGCGGCCGGCGTTTGGAGTTGGGCAGAAGCTTCTGTGCCCACCAGGAGCATGGCAAGGGCCAATGCCCAAGCTAAATTAAGGGATAACATCTTTTTCATTGAACAGCTCAATTTACTTGGTTTGATTTTGAAGTAATAATACTCAAAAGAAAGAAGTCTACCTACCCTCTTCTCCAAAGCAAATAAGCCGGCATCTCTCAATTTCCTATCATATAGAACTTTATAATGTTGCTTATTTTGGCACTATTTCATTAAAGCAGTGCTAAAACGAGCCATGGGTTGGAAATACAGAAAAGAGGGTTTATTAATAGAATGTAAATTTTACAAAGAGTTAAATAGGGAATTGATGAGGGTTTTTGCTATCAACTGAAAGATTCATAGGAGATTACTAGAGGGTTTGTGTCAGAATTGTTTTGAAATATGTCAATAATAAATTAGATTACATTAATAAAGTAGTCGGTTTGTTAACAAAATTAAAAAACACATGAAAAGACATCTACTCTTGTGCATGATTTTGCTAACCGTACTTCAGTTTAGTGCTGTTGGGCAAAATAGGACCATCTCGGGGAGGGTTACCTCCGCGGCAGATGGAACCCCTTTACCAGGGGTGAGCGTGGTGGTGAGAGGCACCACTATCGGGGCGAGTACTGACGCAAACGGTCGGTATGAATTGAACGTGACTGGCAATCCCACCCTTGTCTTTTCCTTCGTGGGGTTCTTAAACCGAGAGGTGGCGGTGGGGACCAGTTCTACCATTGATGTGGCTCTGGCGGAGGATACCAAAACCATCAACGAGGTAGTGGTGGTGGGGTACGGTACCCAGGAAGCCCGCGACGTGGTGGGCTCCATTGCCAGCGTGAAGGGTAACGAGATCGCCGATATCCCGGTGCCCAGTGTGGAATCGGCCATCCAGGGGCGCGTGGCCGGGGTGCAGATCACTTCTGGTAGCGGTAAAGTGGGCCAGGGCATCAAGGTACGGGTGCGGGGTTCTGCCTCCATAACTGCCGGTAACCAGCCCCTTTATGTAGTGGACGGAATCCCAATCACCTCAGAAAGCCAGGGCATCAGCAACAACGAACCCACCAACCCCTTGGCCGACCTGAACCCCAACGATATTGAGTCCATCGAGATCCTGAAAGATGCAGCCTCGTCAGCCATCTACGGCTCAAGGGCTTCCAACGGGGTGGTAATTATCACTACCAAAAGAGGAAAGGCGGGCAAAACTGTGTTCGATTTAGGTGTTAGCACCGGCTTCAGCAAGCCTACAAACAAAGTTGACTTCCTGAACAGCTCAGAGTACCTGGAGCTTTTCAATGAATCGGTGGAGAATTCGGCTCTTGCCCAATTGTACATAAACTTTGAAATTGTAGCCGATAGGGATGAGTTTAAAGATCTTTTTGTACCTGAGTGGCGTAATCCCGCCAACTCTGACTGGCAGGACCAGGTCTTCCGGACCGCCGGTTACCAGCAATATGACCTGACTGCTAGCGGCGGAAACGAGAAAACCCGCTTCTATGTGGGTGGTTCCTTTACCGACCAGGAAGGTATTCTGAAAGGCAATAATTTTGAACGAGCCAGTGGCCGGATTAATATTGACCATACCGCTTCAGATAAACTACAACTGGGAGTCAATTTCAACCTGGCTCGTTCTGTCAATGACCGGGTGGCCGATGACAATGCCTTTTCTACGCCGCTTCAGATAGTGGCATTGCCTCCCGTTCAGCCTATCATAGACCCAGAAACCGGGGAGTACAATACCAATACCACTTACTACAATGGCTTGATTGAGATCCGGGATGCGTTTCGGAAAACGATTGTATACAGGAATCTGAGTACCATTTTTGCCAGCTACACCATTTTGCCTGGGCTAAGCTTCAGAAGTGAACTGGGTATTGACATCTTAAACCAGAACGAGAATACTTTCCAGGGACGTGAAACACAGGACGGTTCTCCCGGAGGAGCAGCCGAGAGCCGGGCAGTGACTATTTTGAATTACACCACCAATAACTTCCTTAGTTTCAGTAAGCAATTTGGGGAAATACATAGTGTGGATGCTACCGGGGGGATGAGTTTCCAGAAAACCGAGTATGAAGCGAATTACGTATCCGGAATTGGTTTTCCTAGCGACGCGTTTAATCGAATTGCTAATGCCGCAGAAATCAATTTAGGTTCTTCCGAAGGATCGGAATATTCCTTGTTGTCTTACTTCGCGCGGGTAAACTACAAACTGCTCGATAAATACCTGTTGAGTGTCAGCGGCCGGGTTGATGGATCATCACGGTTTGGGGCTAACAACCAGTATGGGTTCTTTCCTGCCATTGGAATTGGCTGGATTCTGACCGAAGAGCCTTTCTTAAGTGACACCGACTTCCTGAGTTTCCTGAAACTGAAAGCCAGCTATGGGTACACTGGGAATGACAACATTGGAGACTTTGCCTCCAGAGGACTCTTCACTTCTGGCTCCTACGCCGGTAACTCCGGAATTATTCCAGCTTCGGTGGAGAACCCTGACCTTAAATGGGAAACGACCGCTCAGTTTGACGTAGGCGTCAACTTTGGGTTCTTCAAGAACCGCATCAATGGCGGGGTGGAGTATTATTTGAAGAAAACCGAAGATCTGCTGTTAAATGTGCAGGTGCCTGCCACCTCGGGCTTTGCCACCATCACCAGAAACGTAGGCGAGCTTGAAAATAAAGGGGTGGAAGTCACCCTCAATACCGACAACCTGGTAGGTGCTTTTTCCTGGACCACAAACTTCAATATCTCCTTTAACCGCAACAAGATTACTAACCTGAACGGACAGGTAATTACCTCTGGTGTGGTTAACCGAGCCATAGAAGGTCAGCCTATTGGCGTATTCTATACTTTCAAATATGCCGGAGTAGATCCTGCCAATGGTGATGCCCTCTACTACCTGCGGGCAGGCAGTGACGAGACCACCAATGATTATGGGGCCGCCGAGCAGCAGGTGGTGGGTGATCCAAACCCTGAATTTGTAGGAGGTTTGAACAATACCTTTGCATTTAAAGGGTTTGATTTGGGCGTTTTGCTCCAGTTTTCCTATGGCAATGACATTTATAACAATGCCGGTCGTTTCCAATCTGCCAACATGGATTATGTGGACAACCAAACCCGGGATCAGTTGAACCGTTGGCGGCAACCCGGTGACATCACCAGGGTGCCGCAGGCCCGATTTGGGGATGCCAACGGAAGTAATACCTCCTCGCGTTGGGTCTACGATGGCTCTTACTTACGGGGCAAGACCCTGACCTTGGGGTATACGGTACCAACAACATTGAGCAGCAGGTTCCATCTAACCCGGTTTAGAATCTATGCCTCGGCCCAGAACTTCTTTACCATCACAGATTATCCGGGCTGGGACCCAGAAGTAGATACCCCAGGAACACAAACGACCTCTCAAAGACAGAACGTAGGCCTTGGTGTTGATTTTTACACTACCCCACAGGCAAAGACCATCACGTTTGGAGTTAACATCGGCTTTTAATCTTTTAATAGCCTTTAATGTGAAAAAGCAATGAGAAGATCTATATTTTACCTGACAAAAGTATTGCCAGCCCTGTTACTCTGTTTGCTGTTTACCTCTAGCAGCTGTGACGATGAACTGGATGTTGAACCGCAAACCGCCATTAATGCGGGTGAGGCCTTAACTACCTCCCAGGGGGTGCAAAGCGCCTTGGTTGGAGCCTATGTACGGTTGATGAGCGGAACCCTCTATGTAGGCGACCCGGATGCCCCTCTATATACCGGTGACCTGAATCTGACAAGTGAGCTTTTAGGAAGCACCGGTAACCTGATTTGGGGAGGCACGTTCTCTACTTTCCGGCAAGTGTTCCAAAAGGATATTACCCCTGATAATATACTTATTGCAGGTATTTGGCTCCGGTCTTATGAGGTTATCAACATTGTAAACAATGTGATCAATGCCGTAAACGTGGTAGAAGAGGACCAGCGGGATCAGGTGCTGGGAGAAGCCCACTTCATCAGGGGCATGGTTTATTTTGACCTGGTGCGGTTGTTTGGTCTGCCCTACGAACCGGGGCAGCAGAATTCGCAACTTGGCGTGCCGTTGGTTTTGCAGCCCACTTCCCTCATTTCAGAGGCCAATAACGTGCCCCGGAATACCGTAGAAGAGGTGTACGCCCAAGTGATTGATGACCTTACCCGGGCCCGTGACCTTTTACCTGACAGAGCTAGTTTCAATGAGTCGTCAGGAGATGAAGCCAGAGCCAATACGTATGCCGCCAGTGCTCTGTTGGCCAGAGTTTATCTGCAGCAAGCCGGTGCACCTGGTAACTCCGCCGAAGCACAATACCTGACCAAGGCGGCTGAAGAAGCAAACAGGGTAATTCAAGGTGGTGGTTATGATTTAGTAGAAGATTTCACAAACGCCTTTAATAATAACGAGAATACCTCAGAAGATATCTTCGCTATTCAGCAGACGGTACAGAGCAATGCCGGGCAATCTAATGCGGGTTTGGCTACTTTCTACTCGTACAACCAGCGCGCCGAAATTGAAGTGGCTGCCGGGTTTGTGGAGCAGTATGAGGAAGGCGATGAACGAGTAGAGGTTCTATACCTAGATCCGGATGATTTATACCGTAACGGTAAGTATGAAATTTATTCAGCTAATGTTCCTCTTATTCGCTTGGCAGAAATGTACCTGATTCGGGCCGAAGCTAACCAGCGGCTGGGTACTTCCGTTGGGGCTACACCTCTAGAGGATATCAATGTCATTCGTGAGAGAGCAGACATACCTCCTTTAACTTCTATCTCTCTGGATGATGTTCTCCGTGAACGTAGCCTTGAATTGGCGTTCGAAGGCCAGCTTATTCATGACATTAAGCGGTTGCGCCAAAATGTAGGCGATCTACCCTATAATGCAGGAGAATTGGTGCTGCCTATCCCGCTACGGGAAATGAACGCTAACCCTAGGTTGCAGCAGAACGATGCCTATATTTAAGGTCTGGAATTTGCTCATTCATTGAATTTGCCCAAAAACGTTTAGGGGCTGCTTTCCCAAAAGCAGCCCCTAAACGTTTTTGGGCAAATTCAACCCTGAAAACAATTGAAACAACCAAAAGGGAATGGAGAAAGAAGTTCAGAAACTTCCTTAGATATTCAGCAGGCAATCTGTTTTGAATGTTTATTATGATACCTGAAAAATAATTTAATTGCTGATTTTTTGGTAAAAGCCAATCTACTATTAAGAGAATGTTAAATGGGGTAAATAGATATACTAAGTTATTATTGAACTAGTATCAAAGGGCTGTTTTTATGAATTTTTAGGGAGAAGCTTGAGATTTTGGTTTGTTTGAATATTGTTGACAAAGACCTACTTTAGGAGGATATCCCAAACTACTAAAACAAACCAAACCAACATGAAGAAATCTTTACTATTGTGTTTCGTTTTTGTGTTGACACTTTTTACACAAGTGTGGGCACAGAGTCGGACTGTGACGGGGAGAGTGACTGATGCAAATTCAGGCGAAGGAATGCCTGGGGTGACAGTCCAGCTCAAAGGAACCAGCACAGCCTCTCCAACTGATGTGAATGGCAGTTATTCAATCAGTATCCCTTCTGCTGGAGGTACCTTGATCTTCTCTTTTATTGGGTATACCAATAAAGAGGTAGCCATTGGAACTCAATCTACTGTAAATGTACGGTTAGCAACAGATGCGGAGACCCTCCAGGAAGTTGTGGTAACCAGTTACACAACCCAAAACAAAAGAGAAGTAACCGGTTCAATCGCCACCGTGAAGGCAAATGAAATTGCCTCCTATCCGTTGGGGTCATTTGACCAGGCGTTGCAAGGGAAAGCCCCTGGTATATTGGTGCAAGCCAATTCAGGGCAACCAGGCGCGGCAGCTAACGTGCTGATTAGAGGTACGGGCTCCCTTTTGGGGTCTAACCAACCCCTCTATGTTTTAGATGGGGTAGAGATCTCAGCCAGTGATTTCGCCACGTTGAACCCCGCTGACTTTGAATCCTTAAACATTTTAAAGGATGCATCTTCTACCGCACCTTATGGGTCAAGAGGAGCCAACGGGGTTATTGTCATTACCTCCAAAAAAGGAAAAGTAGGCGTAACCCGTATTAACTATGATGTACAGTACGGTTTGTCAAAAGCCCCTGAAAACAGGCTTAGAGTAATGAATACTCAGGAGAAACTGGACTATGAATTAAGCCAGGGAAATCCGTATGAATGGGAAGATGCAGACTTGGCACGTTTGAGACAAATCAACACTAACTGGGAAGACGTATTCTTTCAAACAGGTAAAACTACCAGCCACACGTTAAGTGCATCTGGCGGGGCAGGTAAAACCACTTATTTCTTGTCTGGTTCTGTTTTCGACCAGACCGGTACTGTTAGAACAACCGGTTTGGAGCGCTACACTGGTCGGGCCAATGTTACCAGTGAGGCCGGGAACTTTCAATTTGGATTGAATTCTACCTTCGGGGTTTCTAATTTTTCCAGTACCAGTGAGGCCAACACGGGCATATCTGCCCCTTTGAATGCCGTTCGGTGGTCTAACCCCTATGAAACTCCCTATGATGAGGAGGGTAACTACACTGAGATTTACTCAGGTCAGCCTAACGCCTTGCAGGAACTCCTTGAAAACACCAACAACAGAAAACAGTTGAAAGGGGTGGGGAATGTGTTTGTAGGCTATACAGTACCATTTGTTCAAGGATTGTCTCTTAGAACAAACTGGGGCGGAGATTTTACCGCAAATGAAAATACCACCTTTTTTGATCCTTCTACTTCTTCTGGTGCTGCCGCTACGGGTGGGTCAGGTAGCTTTGGTCGTAGTTATGGAAGTAATTTCCGGTACACCGGAACAACCTCTATTTCCTATAGAAGAGATATCGGTGTTGACCATACCTTCAGCATTGGTTTGTTCAATGAAATCGTAAACAATACTGGCCGCAACTTCGGCTTTACGGGCTATGGTTTAGGCGGTGCTTTCCAAAACGAAGCAGGAATCACTCCGGGTACCTCCGATAACGGATTCATTCCAACAGTAAATGGGAATGGCTTTGAAAATGCCCTGCTTTCTTATTTCACCATTGTCAACTACGGCTATAAGAACCGCTATTTCCTGGACCTGAGTGCCCGTCGTGACGGATCTTCCCGTTTTGGTGCAGACAGACAGTACGCCAATTTCGGATCAGTAGGCTTAAGCTGGATTGTGACCGCAGAACCCTTCATGGAAGGTTTGACTAACATCTTCAATGAACTGAAGTACAAGATTAGCTATGGTTCGGCCGGTAACCAGAATGGGATTGGCAACTTTGAAGCCAGAGAGCTTTTTAACCGTGCGGTGTACAATGGGGTAAGCGGTTTAGTCCAGACTCAATTAGCGAACCCTGAGTTACAATGGGAAAGAAAAACCACCTTCAACACCGGTATAGAACTGGCCACGTTACAAGGCAGAGTAAGATCTACCATTGAGTATTACAATGCTGTCACCTCTGATCTGTTCTTGAACCGTCAGCTTTCCAGAACCTCTGGTTACAATGATATCACTACCAATATTGGTGAATTGCGCAACAGAGGGGTTGAGTTTTCATTAGAGGGTGACCTGATTAAAACGCCAAGCCTTACCTGGTCTGCCAATGTAAGTCTGACTTACAACCAAAATGAAATCACCAAGCTGATTGGGGAAGGTGAAACCGAGCAAATTGATGGGATTACCATCAACCGGGTAGGTGAACCTTTGAACACGCTTTACTTGGTTCGTTTTGCCGGGGTGAATCCTGTAAATGGAAATGCCCAGTATTTAACCAAGGACGGTGAAATCACAGAACAATATGACCCCGCTGACCGAGTGCTAGCCGGAACTACGCAGGTTCCGTTCTTCGGGGGCTTTGGTACCTCTGTGAATTTCAAGGGATTTGAGGTAAATGCCTTCTTTAGCTTTGTGAAAGGGAATAAGATTTACAACAACGAAAGAAGCAACATCATCAATCCTACCTACTTATGGGATAACCTAAGTGCAGAATTAACCCGTGAGTGGAAGAATCCGGGTGATATCACCGATGTTCCTTACTCCGCTAGTGAATATCAGGCTGAGGTGACCAGATTGGTTGAAAATGGTGATTTCCTGCGGTTACGCAACCTGAATGTTTCTTATAACCTGCCAAGTATCTGGGCACAGGCTGTAAAGGTGCAAAGCATACGCGTGTACGCCCAAGGTCAAAACCTTAAAACCTGGACTAAATTCATGGGATGGGATCCTGAAATCACCGGAGCCTCTTTGGTGGGTGCTCAGTATCCTGCTTTGCGCACGGTTACTTTTGGTTTAAGTGTAGGTTTCTAACAAGTAAGAACTATCAAAATGAAAATAAATAAATTCTTCATAGGCTTAAGTTTAAGCTGTGCCATGGTGTTTACAGCTTGCGAAGACATCATTGATGTAGACCCTGAATTTCAAAAAGAACGTTCCCAAATCTTCAAAAACCTGGAGGAATATGAATACGCCTTAACCGGTGCCTATTCTCTTTTCAGACAAACCGGATATTTTGGAAGTGGTGGCCAAACCACGGGTTCCTGGTCTGTTTTGCCAGACATGATGACCGATAACCTGGTTCAAACCGGAGAAGACTTAGGGAACTGGACTAATCAGGTAAACTATTTCTATGCGTCAGATGACAGTGATATTGAAATTGCCTGGACTGCTGCCTATGGTGTAATCAACCAGGCTAATCTGGTCTTAACTAACATAGATCAGATTGGGGCTTCAGAACCCAAAAGAGTAAACAGAATCAAAGGGCAAGCACTTGCTATTAGAGCAATGGCCCATTTTGATTTATTACGGTATTGGGGAGAAAGCTATGAGCGTAATTCGGCCGCAAAAGGCGTTCCTTACAAAACTGAATTCAGCCCTGAAGAATTACCTGCGCGTTTATCTGTAAAGGAAACCTATGATAAGATTTTCCAGGACATGACCGCGGCTGAAGCTGCCCTAAGCGATATTGATGTTCCAAGCATTAATGCAGCCACTAACCGGGGGTACATAGATTTACTGGTGGTGAGAGCGCTTATGGCACGCATGAATTTATATGCGAAAGAGTATGCCGCCGCAGAGAATTATGCCACGTTGGTGATTGATGCCAAACCCTTAGCCTCAAAAACTGAGTTTCCAGGGGTTTGGTCAGATGCATCTTTAGCAGAGGTTATCTGGTCTGTCACCTTCAGTGCAGGACAGGGTGATTTTGGAAGCGGCATTCATGCTGCATCTTCTAACCGAAACCGTTTCAGGCCGTCTCAGGAATTATTGGATCTCTACGATGCCGAAAATGACATTCGTTTCCCGGTCTATTTTGCTACAAGACAATCTCAAAATGTAACTCCTGCCAGGACTATATACCCGGGTACTCCTTTGGTATATACCAATGCGAACCCTCCAGTTTTGATTACCAGAAGAATTCTGTACAAAATAGTTCGTACGAATGGCACCCGGTATGACAACCAGCTTAACTGGAAAGCCTTAAGAACAGGTGAAATGTACTTGATCAGGGCAGAGGCAAGAGCCATGCAGGGCGGAGCCAAAGCAGTTTTGGGCTTAGCTGATCTGAACACCTTACGTGCGGCCCGCATCAATAATTATGTTCCTGTTGTTTTGGCCGGCCAGAACCTATTGGATGCCATTGAAGACGAGCGTAGAAGAGAGTTAGTAGGAGAAGGCCACCGTTGGTTCGATTTAAAAAGAACCAACCGCGTGATTGATCGTGAAGACGTAACGTTGAACTTTACTGCAGAACAGCTAGATCCTAACGCCCGTGAATGGACTTGGCCAATACCACAGGTTGAAATTGATGCCAACGAAAATATTAGAGGTCAACAAACCGAAGGGTATTAACATTAGTCTTTGGTTAGCCTAAAAGAAAAAGCACCTGAATCCTCAGGTGCTTTTTCTTTTGTCTGCAGGTGCTTCTTCTGGTGCAAGTACCAGCTTTGCTGCCATATCAATTTAAGCTTTTTACGGCAGCAGCAGAGAACTGTCTCCGTAACTAAGGAAGCGGTAGCCGTTGGCAAGGGCATGTTTATAAACCTTCTGCCAGGAAGGCCCAATCAAGGCAGAAACCAACAGCAGGAGGGTGCTTTGGGGCTGGTGGAAGTTCGTGACCAAGCCGGTGCAGATTTTGAACTGGTAACCCGGGGCAATAAGGATTCGGGTAGTGGCGTGCAGGTGCGGTAACTTGTGGCTGTCCAAGTGGTAGAGCAGGGCTTCCAAGGCCTCTTGTACCGATAGATTGGACCGTACCTCATACGGAAACCATTGGGGAACCTGAATCTCTTCTCCTTCGCCCGGAAGAATTCCCAGAGACAGACCAGTGCCAATCCAGTACAGGCTCTCCAGGGTACGCATGGAAGTAGTGCCAACGGCTATCACGGGATGGGGACCATGGTACAGCAACCGTTCTATCAACTGACGACTCACGGAGAGTTGTTCGCCGTGCATGTAGTGGTATTCCATTAGTTCCGCCTTCACGGGCTTAAAAGTGCCTGCCCCCACGTGCAGGGTCACGAAACCCTGCTGATGGCCTCTCTCCTCTATCTGGGTCAGGACCTCGGGGGTGAAGTGCAAGCCGGCGGTAGGAGCAGCTACGGCACCCGCCTCAGAGGCGTACACGGTCTGGTACCTGTCCTGGTCTTCTTCCGCAACCTCGCGGTTCATGTAAGGAGGCAACGGGAGCAGGCCGGCCAACTCCAGGATTTCGGCAAAAGTCCTGTGGCCCGGCGACCAGGTGAAATGGATGGCAAATCCTTCCTCGGCAGGAGCCAGGCGCTCGGCCCAGAGCGAACCATCAGAAGGGTAAGGCCCTAAGGGCATCTCCAGTCGGCCATCGCGCCAGCGTTTGTTGTTTCCCACCAGGCATTTCCAAACCACCGAGTAGGTCTGCTGCATGGCTTGTTGTACTTCGCGCACGGGTTCCAGGGGCTCCAAGCAGAACAACTCAATCATGCCGCCTGTAGATTTCTGGAACCGCAAGCGAGCCTGCACTACTTTGGTGTCATTGAAAACCAGAAGCGAATTGGCGGGTAAGGCGGCAGGCAGGTCCCTGAACTGGCCATCTGAGATGCGGCCTTTCTTGTAAAGCAGGAGCTTAGATTGGTCCCGGTTCTCCAGAGGGTATTGAGCAATACTTTCCTCGGGTAAGGTATAGGTAAAGTCCGTAATGGAAAGTTGTCTCGGATGATTAGTAGGCATGTAAGTCAATCACAATAAAAAACAAAGGTATAAAGCAGAGCCCAGCATCAATAATTAAAATGCAATTTCATACAGTACAGCAAGGTTTTGCGGAAGTTAATGGCAGTAACCAAGTGCTGGATTTTCAGGCACCTTTCCAGCTACTCATAGCTCGGGTTGCTTCTTTTCTACGGGCCAGAAACCAGGATAACCCTTTACTGGAACACCCTCAGGCCTGAAGGATACTGCGGGATGTTTTGTCTTTGATGGTAAGCGAATGATCGCCTAATAGGAGAGAGGCAACAAAGCAGGTTTAGAAAATCCGTAGGAAAGATAAAAAACCTATTTTGAGCCTGTTTTCAAGAATTTAGTCCGAAAGCGGGAACGGGTTAGGAGGGAGTGTCAAGTGGGGCGATTTCCTCGTCATGTTCCAGGTCGCTGAGTTCCAGTTCCAGGGCTTTTACCGAGATCTGGATTTCCCACAAGGAAAGGGCCATGGAAAGCATGAGTAAAACCAGACTGATGCCAAAGACGATTTTACCGGCGGTTTGCCAGCCGGCGTAAATCATGAACATGCACAGCACGCAGGAGAACATGCTGGCGATGCCAAAGGCCTGCATGTTCCGGATGAGGATGAGGCGGGTTCTGAGGTTCTGGATCTGGCCGTACACCAAATGGCTGTGGTTTGCCTTGTAGACGTGCTTCAGGTCCCGGATGAGTTTCGCTAAGGACATAAACCGGTTGGTGAACGCCAGCAGCAGCAACGAGAGCGCCGGGAACAGCAGGGCAGGAGTCGTGAGCGTGATTTCCATGGATGGGTTCTAAGCGGAAGGACTGGACTGGCTACTCTTCCGGAGTGTCGTCGTCATTGTCCTGGAACTCCAGGTCTTCGGCGATCTCCAGGGCACTGGCAATGAGCTCATCGGTTTCCTCTTTGGAGGAAGCGTTAAGGGTTTCCTCAAACAAAGCTAAAATGTGCTCGGCGTCGGCGTTCACGAACAGGTCTGTGTACAGTTCCTCAAAGAGGTGGCTTTTGTTCTGGACCACCTTGTCAATGCCTTGCACCCCGGTAGCTTGCAGCGCCTCCTGCAGCAGATCGCGTACCTGGGCACTTTCCTCGTCGCCGCCCAGATCAGTGAGTAGTTGGAGCAATGAAATACCTAATCCCAGGCGCAGGCGCTCGAACCGGAAACTCACTTCTTCCTGGCTTTTCCGGCCGGGGCGAGCCTCCTTCAGGGCTTTTTCCAGTTCAGTATACAAAGGAGAGATTTCGGTCTTCAGGGAAGTGGGTTCGGGGCCAAATACCTGCTCCAATAATTGTTGGTAAAGAGAATCGCTCATGAGGTGTAAAAAAGGAAAATCAAAATAAGGTGCCTGGTTCTTCATGGGAAAACCCCCTGAGAACCCGATGGCAAGTTAGGAAAAGAACCAATGCGTTTACCGCCTATTTTCTGAAAAGCAGGCCGTAAACAATCCTGCTCTTTAATCCGCCGGAGCCAAGCCCAGCCTCAAATTGAATAAAGGTAGTACGGAAGAAAGCTCCTCACCGGTAACCCAAGGCCGGGAAATTCACTTCTTCTGCCCTGAACCAAGAAAAAAAAGGCTGGGGCGCAACACTTTTTAAGGCTTTCACAAGTATAATAATTTGTAGAAACCGGTTGCCTTTTAGGGGGTTTACTTTCCTGATTAATTTGCTTAACTTACTCAGACTGAAGAAACCACGTATGGGTATCCCTTTGCAGAAAACTTTATCCCAGGGTTTCATGATCCTGATGCTTTTATGCACCATGGTAATGTCCCCTTTGTTTCTCTGGGGGCAAACTGTGTCCCTGGAGGACGATGGACTCAAGTTTAAGTTTAACCGCAAAAGGGCCCGCATTCCCTTTACGTTGGTACACAACCTCATCATCATCCCCATTAGAATAAACAACTCCAATCCGCTGAATTTTGTGGTGGACACGGGGGTAGACCGAACCCTGCTCATGGAGATTGGGCAGTTTGACACCATCACCCTGAACAACGTGGAGAAGCTTTTCCTGCGGGGCTTGGGAAGCGGCGATGGAATCCAAGCCATGTTGTCATCGGGCAACAGCATCAGTTTCTCGGGGGTTGAATCCAATAATCAAAAGGTGCTCATGCTGGAGCAGAACATCTTCAACCTTTCCTCGCGGTTGGGCATGGAAGTGCACGGCATCATCGGGTACCCGCTGTTCAAAGACTTTGTGGTGGAGATTGACTATGAAAACAAGGTCATGACCCTATACAAGCCCGGCACTTACCCCCAGAAGAAAATAGATAAAAGCTCCATCGTGCCGCTGGAGATTGAAGCCTCCAAGCCCTACGTGAACGTGATGGCCAATTTCCCAGACGGTAAGCAATACCCGCTGCGGCTGATTGTGGACAGTGGTATGAGTTCGTCTATGCTTCTGTACCCGCCCACCTTGCCGGAGGCTAAGGTTCCGGATAAAAAGATTGAGGCTTACCTGGGTCGAGGGCTGAACGGCGACATCCACGGCGAGATTGCCCGCCTGGAGGCCCTGCAATTGGGGGAATTTACCTTGAACCGCCCACCGGCCTGTTTCCCTGATTCCATGTCTATCCGGCATGCTTTGGGGCTCAACAACCGCAACGGCAACCTGGGCGCCGATGTGCTGCTGCGCTTCAAGGTGGTTTTTGACTATAATAACTCCCGCATGCTGCTGCAACCCAACCGGAAATTCAAGACACCTTTCTATTACAACCTGAGCGGCCTGGAACTGCTGAGTCCTATCCCGGGCTTCAATTTTTACACCGTGGCCCAGGTGATTCCTAACTCGCCCGCCCAACGCGCCGGTCTGGAGGCCGGAGATGCCATTCTCAGTATCAACGGTATTGACTGCATAGATAAATCTCTGGGGGAGATCCTGGAGATGTTCCAGACCTATCCTAAACGTCGCCTGCAACTGAAAGTGAGCCGACAGTACAAATCATTCAACACCACCCTCCACCTGCAGGATTTGATCTGATTTCGGTTTAGGGCCTACTTTCAGAAAAACAGGCCCTAAACCGAAACAAGGTTACTTAGGGTTTACGAACTGGTACACCGCTGAGAAGTCTTCCTGGCTAAGGCCGGCCTGTTTGGCTTGCGCGAAGAGCTCTTTCACGGTGTGGAGGGTTGGCAAAGCTATACCTTGTTCATAAGCGGTTACCCCGGCCAGGTGCAGGTCTTTGTGCATCCACTCCAGAGGAAATTCGGCGGAGAAATCACGGGTAAGCAGTTTGTTTTCTTTCAGTTTAAGAAAAGGCGCTCCGCCTGGGCCGTTCAGCAAGGTCTGGCAAAGGACTTCCTCGGTAATGCCCAGTGACGTACCCAGGCGCAAAGCCTCAGCAAACGCCGCCATCATCTGCCCGAAAAGCATGTTGTTCACCATTTTCATGCTGGAACCTTGTCCGTGGGCGCCAATGTGCAGCACCGCTTTCCCCATGGTGTCCAGAAGGGGGCATACTTCTTCCACATCATTGGCTTCGCCGCCTATCAAAAACACCAGTTGGCCCGTTTCGGCGGGCTTCAGGGAGCCGGAGACTGGGGCATCCAGGAACCGATGTCCCATCTTGAGCGCGGTTTGCGCCATCCGGAGACTAAAGGAAGGGTTCACCGTGCTGGAATCAATCCAGAGAGAGTTTCCGGGCAGTTCTTTCAAGAATCCGTGTTGGCCCAAAGCCGCCTCTTCCACCGATTCCGGGGTGGCCAGCATGGTAAACACCACGCGGCATTGTTTTCCCACTTCCTCGGGAGATTGGGCCAGAATAGCACCGTTGGAGACTAACTCCGCTGCTTTCTCGGGGGTGCGGTTGTATACTACCAGGGTATGGCCTGCTTTCTGCAGGTTGGCGGCCATGCGGCTGCCCATGATGCCTAAGCCTATAAATCCTACGTTCATGTTTTTCTGTTTGGAATGCACGAAAGTAAGGATTTACGCAGCCCGCGCGCAAGGGGTAAGCTGAATCTCGGTTTCGGGGCTATTTTCTGGAAAACGACTTAAAAACAGACCTTAGGCTTCTTCGGGGAAATTGAAAGTAAACGTGGTGCCTTGGCCCGGAACAGACGAAACCGATAACTCTATTCCGTGGAAGGTAGCGATGGTTTTCACGATGGTAAGGCCCAGGCCGTGGCTTTCGCCGTCAGGGGCATGCAGGCGTTTGAACCGGCTGAAGATGTGCGGTAACTGTTCCTCGTTGATGCCCACGCCGGTGTCTATGATAGAAAGCTCGTAACCCTTGTTCTTCGGTTGGCCTTTCAGGCAGATGCTTCCTTCGGGTTTGTTGTACTTGATGGCGTTGTTGACTACGTTGAACAGCATGGTGAACAGCAGCGACTGGTTCGCTTTGGATAAGGTGTATTCGCCTGCCAAATCTGTGTTCAACGTTACTTCCCGGGCCTCGGCGCGTTCTTCTATTTCCTGGGCTACTTCCTGGGCCAGGTGCGGAATGTCTACGGCTTCGTTGCGCAAGTACTGTTCGTTCTCGATGCGGGAAATCAATAGCAGTGCCTGGATAATGTTCTTCAGCCGGTGCAGTGTCCGGAGGTTGTCTACCAGCTTCTCCAGCATGCTTTCGGGCGTTTCCGGGTCAGAGAGGAGGTTCTCCAGGCGGGTCTGCAGAATAGAAACCGGCGTGAGCAACTCATGCGACACGTTGCCTATAAACTCTTTCTCTTTCTGGAAAGCCTCCTGAATCTGCCCCATCATGGCGTTGATGGTGTTATTGAGGTACAGGAAGTCATCGGTGGAGGTGGCCAGGGTTTTAGGGGTAAAGGCGCTGGGGTGCTCTACCCGCTGTAGGCGTTTGATGATGAGCGTGAGCGGGCGCAGCAGAACCTTGCTGAAAGCTAGGTCGGTGAAGACGGTGAGCAGCACCACGGCGGCCAGGAAATAGAGCGCGTAAGTTTGCAGGGTTTTGCTGTTGTTATGGATGGTAGCCAGGGAGCGCCCAATCTCCAGCAGGTACCTTTTACCGCCCAGATCAAAGGTGGAAGATAGCACCCGGTAGTTCACAATCTCGTTATCCACCTTGCGCAGGCTGTTCTCAATGCTGTTCACCACCTTCCCTGACGAGATTTCCTCCAGCGAAATGAATTCCTCCCGAAACAGGTTGTAGCTCCCGTAAGCATCACCGGTTTCGCCGGTGATAAACGTTTCTATGCCTTGTTCCTCAATAATCTGGTACATTTTCTCCTCCTTCTGCAGGAGCCGCTGATCGGCGTTGAGCAAAGCCACCTTGTTAACGAGCATAGGAAGGCCCACCACCAGCAGAAGCAGGATAATGACTTTAGAGGCTGCACTGAAAAGGGCTAATTTTGACTGAAGGCGCATTCAGGTAAGGTGCTGATTATTTGTTGAGCTAAGTGTTAATGGATTTGGGAAGGTGAAGAGTTTGAAATCAATAGGCAGATGTAAGTTCTTTTACCCTTTGGCCAGAAGGAAGAATTTCGAAAATTGTTTCTAGGCCGTTTTGGCTAAAAAAGCTAGAAACGACCGGCCACCCATATCCGAACCCTTTCCTCTAAAAACTCCCAGATTAAAAAATTGCCCATCACATATTATATTAATTAGCACATTAAACAGTTAACCGATAGCCTACCCCGCGCACGGTTTCCAGCCAGTCTGTGGTGGCATGCCCTGATAGCTTTTTGCGGAGGTTCTTGATATGCACATCTATGTAGTTGGAGTCATAATCGTCTTCCAGAATATTGCCCCAGATATGCTCGGTGAGTTGCAGCCGCGTTAAGATGCGGTTTTTGTGCAGCAGGAGGTAATGCAGAATATCGAACTCCTTTTTGGTGAGCACAATCTCGTGGGAGCCAAATGTCACCCGACGCGAACTGCTGTCTATCTCAAACCCATGGAACGTCACCGACGAGGATTTCAGCTTGAATTTGCGCCGCAGCACCGCCTGCATGCGGGCCTGCAGTTCCAGCAAAGAGAAGGGTTTAGGCAGGTAATCATCGGCCCCCAGGCCCAATCCCTTGATACGGTCTTCCAGGGCCCCGCGAGCGGTTAAAATGATAATGGCCGGATCATGGTCGATGTCTTTTATTTCTTTGAGCAGGTCCAGGCCGTCATAGTCGGGGAGGCCCAGGTCCAGGAGAATGAAGTCATACCGGTTCACGGCTATCTTCTCAGAGGCCTCGCGCCCGTTGGAAGCCCAATCACAGATATAATGTTCCTGGGCCAGGAAGTGCATCAGCTCGGTAGCCAGACTGGTTTCGTCCTCTACAATCAGGATGTGCATAGGTGGTTTGGTAGCGGTTAAAAAGTATAGCTCAGGTTTAAGGAAAAGAAGGATTGCGCCTTGGATTCATCGCCCTCCAGGCGGTTGACCGGGAGGGCAAACCGGTACGCGGGCTCAATGTCCACGTTCATCAGGCTAAACACCACCGGAACGGTAAGGGAGTAATTGAGTACCCTGAAGCGCTTGCTGGTACTGGTGGTAGTTGTGGTGGTGGTACCCCCTTTGCCATTCCCGTTCCCTTTTCCGTTTCCGTTGGGGTTCAAGGGGTCAAGAACGGTTCCCAAGCCTTTTTTCTTGTTCTGGGTTACCACGGTATGGGTCTGGGCGAATTCCTGGGTACCGGCTATGATGCTGAATTTAGGGTCTATGCCCACCAGGTTCTTGCCTTTCCAAAACTGCTGCAACGGAAGGTAGCGGGAGTTGTCCAGCACGGTAAAAAGGTCGCTGCTGCCCCCAAAGATGTAACTGGTGGTAAGCCCCGTCAGGAGGTATTTCCAATCCAGAGTACCGGAGGCGGTCACAGCGTTAGACGTCACCGATTTCACCAAAGGCGTATTCGGGCCGAAAAAGAACCGCGAGTAACTAACCAGCCCATCGAACCGTTCCCCCACCTGGAAACTAAACCCCGCCGAGACATCGGTCTCGTCAATGAAGTCCTCAGTGTTGAACAATTGGTAAGACATCGCCGAAATAAAAAGTCCCGAGGTGTGGGTATAGGTTAGCGAGGCCGCTACATAAGGGTACTGCGTGGCCGTATTCCGCCCGAAAAAAGAGGCGTTGTTGGCCGTTTCCAGCCCAACCGTCCACCAGCCTTTCTTTGAGGCGGTGTCCTGGGCTGGACTTGAGCTCATTTCAGGAATAATGGTGGTATTGGCCTCCGCAAAGACCGACGGGTTTAAAGCGAAACAAAGCAGGAAACAGAATCCAAGGATAGTTTTCATCTGAGTGGATGGTTTGGTAGTGGCAGAAGCAACTGGGCAAACAACAGCGGTTACTGCTTCTGTAAAAAGGACAATTTAGGGAAAGGCAGGCGTTCTTAGTTTTTACCTACTTTGATGCGGCCAACTCCCACGCCACCCACTTTCACGGGTTTGGCAGCTTTTACTGTCTTGGTAACCTTTCCGGTCACTTTGGCGGCGCTACCGGCTGCCCCTCGTCCCGGACGGGCAGCACTCTGCGGACGGCCCGCAAAACCACCCCTGGTGACTTGCCCAGCGTCTTCAGAGACTTTCCGGGGTTTTTGCTGGCGTTTGGCCGTGGCTACCTCTTTTACTTCCTGTTTGTCACCTTTTCTGGTTTGGCGGGGTTTGTCCTGCCCCTGAAAGTCTCCGGTTTCGGAAGGCATTGGTTGGGATAAAGCCTCCTCAGAAACCAGGTTAGCGGCTAAGTCCGTTTTTACTGTAGCCGCGGCAACGGGCGCTTCTTTTTGGATGAATTCGCTTGTTACGCCAGTATTTAAGTCCTGGGCCACAACCGGCAGGGCAAATATCGAGGCGGTGCAAAGGGTAGCCAAGGCTAGTAAGAAGTTTATTTTCATATAGATAAAGCGCATTCCGGATAATGATACTTCAAAGCTAATATGGAAAGATGAAGAGAAGGTGAATATTTCAATTTCTGTTCAATTTTTTCATGTAGCTCTCTGGTGGTTCCGTGGTTTAAGGGGTGTTTTACAAAAAAGAGACCAGAAACAGCCGTGCTATTAAGGTCTCTTTGGGGTTACTTAATAGAACGGACAAAAGGTTGGTACTGAAAACCACGGGAAGCGCTGCCGTAGGCCGGAGCCGAGGATGCCAGAACCCAATTGAATACAAAGCAAATGCTGATGAATAGTTTCATAGTGTTACAGTGTTTTGTGTGTTGGTGGAGGAAAAATTCCGGTGCCTCCACTTAAGCAGAGACACCGGAGGTAGAATTGGATTGGGTAATTACTTGCCTACTTTCAGATTGGCGGCGGCATTCACTTTCACCGGTTTTACTCCTTTGGTAGAAAGGCCGGTGGTTACTTTTGTGCGGCGAGCGCTGGTGGAGGCATTGACTTTGGCGGCTGTTCCGGTGGTAGCAGACACTCTGCCAGCCCGTTGGCGTTTCTCAGAGGCAGCAGTTTTCACCAGTTCGCCTTTTTCTTTTCCGGTAGCTAGGGTCTCCCGGGTCAGGGTACTAACCGCTTCTCCGTGGTTTTCCTGGTCTTTTCTGACCGACTTGAGTTCAGCGTTGCTTTTTACTTTCACTTCGGTGTGGGAAGCGGCGTCTAAGGTTTCTTCGGTTTGGGTTTTCGCTTTCAGGTCTGCCTTGGTTTGCGCAGCGGCATCAAGAGTGGCTTCCTTTTGGGCTTTGGCTTCTTCTTTCTGGGCTCTGAGTTCTTCTTTTCTGGCTTTGGCCGCCTCTTTCTGAGAGGTTATTTCTTCCTGTAAAGCTTTATCGGTTTTCTCTTTCTTTTCTTTGGCTTTGTCTGCTTTCGCTTTGGCTACCTCACGTACGGCTTCTCCTTTACCAGAAACATCGGCGTTCACATCGGCAGAGAGGGTAGTTTTGGCGGTGGTACTTACCGTGGTACCATGGGTAGTTTTAGAGTTGGTGTCCTGCGAGCCGGTTGAGGAGGTCGTCTGGGCAAAAGAAGTACCTGCCAGTAAAAATGCGGCAGCTAGAAAGGTCAGTTTTTTCATGTCAGTAGACGTTTTAAATGATTACTGCGTCAAAACTATCCTGTCAAGATGAAGAGAAGATGAAGAAAGAACTTCATGTTAAAATTTTTTTGGAAATTTTTCCGGGCATCTGTGAAAAGCCTGTTTTTAGCCTAGTTTCGCATAAATGGCCTTTAAATAGACTCCAGATATTTTTCAGGATTTAGGATGATTTTATCTGCTTCATGAAGAAAACTGCCCCTTTATGAAGAAACACTTCTGCTTTCTGTGCCTTTCCATTCTCGTGCGAGGCTCTCAAAAGGAATGGAATCAAAGGAAAAAGGAGAAGAAGGAAATGATTTAAGGGAAAAAGCCTTTTGGGGCTAGTTTCTAGAAAACCGGCCTAAAACAGAAAGGCCGCTCTTTTACAAGGGCGGCCTTCAGTAAATAAGGAAGTAAACTGCTACAGCACCTTCACTTTTAAGTAAGAGGGTTGCTGCGGGTTGTGGTACACGCGGTGCGTGGCTTTCTGGAAATCCTCATTTTTGGCTTCGTAGATGTTAGGCACAAACTTCTGCGGATTGCGGTCTACCAACGGGAACCATGTGCTCTGCACCTGCACCATGATGCGATGCCCTTTCTTAAAGGTGTGCAGCACGTCTTGCAAGGGCACGTTCACGGCTGTCACCTGGTTGGGCGTGAACGGCTCTGGTTTCTCGTAGCTGTTTCTAAAACGGCCCCTAAGCACCTCGCTTCGCACCATCTGCTGGTACCCGCCCATCTTCACCGAGGCCGGGTTGTGGGCATTCTGGCGGGCCGTGTCTGGGTATACGTCAATGAGTTTCACCACCCAATCGGCATCAGTACCGGTGGTGGAGATGTTGAGCGCTGAGAGGATTTCTCCGGCCAGGGTGAGGTCTTCGGTGAGTACATCGGTTTGGTAGGTGAGCACATCGGGGCGGCGGCTGGCGAAACGCTGGTCATCGGTCATGTACTCGCGGGTCATGCCGGTGGTGGTTTCCTCAGAAAAAGGAACCGGTTTGCTTGGGTCACTGATGAACTCGTCAAAGCCGGTGCCGCTGGCGGCGGGTTTCTCAAAGCTGAGTTTTCCGTTCTGCCCGAAGTACAACATCCGTTCCTGCGTGTTTTTTGGTGGCCAGGCCGCAAACTCACGCCACTGGTTGGCGCCCGTGTTGAACATGTACGCCTCGGGCAGTTCTGGCTTGCCTTTGCCATTCTCCTTCAGGTAATGGCGGAAGAACTTGGCTTCGATGTTAGGCCGGTAGAACTCAGAGGTGTTTTGTCTAAAAGAAACTTTGCCCAGGTTTTCCCCGGTTGATCGGGCCCAGCCGCCATGAAACCAAGGTCCCATCACAATAGTGTTGTACGTGCCCGGGTTGTTCTTCTCAATGGTCTTGTAGGTTTCCAGTGCCCCGAAAAGGTTTTCGGCATCGAACCAACCGCCTACCACCATCACGGCGGGTTTGATGTTCTTCAAATGCGGCCTAATGTTCATGGCTTGCCAGAATGCGTCATAGTTAGGGTGCTGCATGATGTCGTTCCAGAAAGAGACCTGGTTTTTCAGGTATTGACTGTTAGCGTTCGGTAAGGCACCCATCCGCATAAAAAAGTCATAGCCATCTGGAGTACCGTGGTCAAAACGCGGGGCGCCGGTAGGAGAGGGCTGCGGACGCGGCTGCCCAAAACTAGCCAGGAAGTTGAAGGCGTGCGGCAAGAAGAACGCACCGTGGTGGTGGAAATCGTCCCAGAACCAATCGGTGACCGGGGCTTGCGGAGAGGCGGCTTTCAGGGCGGGGTGGTTGCTGAGCAAGCCCACGGTGGTGTAGTAACCGGGGTACGAGATGCCCCACTGGCCCACGCGGCCGTTGTTGTTGGGCACGTTCTTCACCAGCCAGGCAATGGCGTCATACGAATCAGTGCTTTCGTCTACCTCCTTTTTCCCCTTCTTGGCAAGGATGGGTTTCATGTTGATGAATTCGCCTTCGCTCATGTACTTGCCGCGCACATCCTGATACGCGAAAATGTAGCCTTCGCGCAGCATGTCTGAAGAAGGCCCTACGCTGGTTTTATACTTATCTGCTCCGTACGGTGCTACCGAATACGGCGTGCGGTTGAGCATAATGGGGTACTTCTGGCTTTTGTCTTTAGGTGCATACACCACGGTGAACAGTTTGGTACCGTCGCGCATGGCCACCTGGTGTTCTGTTTTGGTGTAGTTTTCCCGAATGTAGGCCGAATCTGAGAGCGTTTGGGCAGAAGCGGCAAACGAGGGCCACAGCAGGACCAGCAAAAGCCATTGCCAGAGGGTTGGTTTCATAAAGAAGGGTGTTTGTTTGCTAGGTGAATTACGGAGCGGGAAATTAGAGAATTCAGCGGCAGCAGGCAACCTTAGTTTCGGGGCCTGTTTCCAGAAAAGAGCGTCAAAGCAAGAAGCACGCAGGTAGTTGGTTTATGAAAGGAAAAAGCGCTGATATTCCATTTTTACCTTTACAGTAGGTGCTTTAGGTTTCTTCGTGTTTTCTGAAAATTGGGCATAAAAAAAGGCCTGGTATTCCAGGCCTTTTGCTTTAGAAAATCGTGATGGAAACCCTATTCGCATTGGTACTCCACATTGGAGACAGTGGTAGTGCCTTCTTTGGTTTTATTGGTGATCTTGGTAGGATATCCGCTGGAGTTATACTCGTAGGTATTGGTATAGGAAGCTTCGGGGTCTACGGTGTCTCCGGTTTTAGCGTCGGCGGTGAGAATGTTGTTGGTGCTTGGCGGAGCGATGAACATTCCGGTTAGCAGGGCCTGGAAAGAAGCCGCCATGTTTTTCTTATCGTCATAGGTATAGGTGATGGTGGAGGAAGGCGCGATGGCGTTGGGGAGGTATTCTTTCTCGGCGATCACGTTGCCTTTGCTGTCATAGTCAAATTTAGCGGTGCCCAAGGGAATCACCTGAGGTTCGCCCCCGTCTTCTGCCGGGATAACTACAAACCTATTGGCGGCAATCACTTTTTTGGCCGAGTTGTAGTCGTACGTGATCAGCATGCCGGCGCCATCTACCCCAGCTTCCTCACTAATTTCATCAGACACCAACATCATGCCATCTGGCAATTGGCCGGTGTTGTCATCTTCGTACACATACTCAATGTTACCGTCAGGGAATTGCAGCGCGGTTGGTCTTCCGTTGGAGGCGTAGGAAACTGTGATTTCGCCTAAATCTTCATCGGTGAAGGAGGAAATACGGCCGTTGGCGTAGGTAAAGGTAGAAGTTCCGTCAGTGCCGGTGATTTTAGTGACTCTGCAATCAGAAGGGGTAGGAGTAGGGTCAGAATCATCATCCTCAGAGCAGGAGCCTAATACAAAAAGGGAAAGCAGAAAGAAGAGGGCAGGTAATTTTGAGAATTTCATTGTGCGATGGAATTTGGTTAGAATTAGTACAGGTTTAGTTGGAAGGCATAGCGCTTTTCTGCCTTTCAAACCTATAGACAGGGGCAGTACTGTTTTCCCCTAATCCTCTGGAAATATTTTTTAGGTTCTATTCTCTTTGGGGATATTTTTTCTGGGGAAGTCAGGAAAGGGTACTTGTGAGGGTGATGGGTTGTAGGGGAGAGTCTGCCTTCTTCAACCCAGGGAAAATTGGTTCAATGATTTTAGGGTAGACGGAAAGAAGATTTGAGGCTGTTTTCGCAAAAAGGCTGCTGAAACGCACTGGAATACCCTTAATGTTTCGGCATTTTTTTTCACCTTTGGAGATCGCTTAACATCCGCGTTAAGCCTACTCAAGCCAAACTTTTATGTTGAAGATTTACTTGAAGTATGCCCTGGTCTGGGCCATGCTTTTGTACGGGATGTCAGTAGGGCATGCCCAAACCACCCTGCAAACCCCTGAGCAGTTTTTAGGGTATCGGTTAGGAGAACAATTCACGTATCACGCCCGCCTGGTAGATTATGTGCGCTACCTGGCTACCCAGAATCCCACCAAAATGCAGGTGCAGACCTACGGTCACACCTATGAGAAACGACCCTTGTTGCTTGCCACTATTTCTTCGCCGGCTAACATGCAGCGCCTAGAGGAAATCAGAACCAATAACCTTAAAAACACCGGGTTGGTGAGCGGTCAGCCTTCGGGCGGGAAGCAGCCGGCCATTGTGTGGCTCAGTTACAACATCCACGGCAATGAGTCTGTCTCTTCTGAGGCCGTGTTGCAGGTGCTGTATGACCTTCTGGACCCCAAAAACGCCCAAACGCAGAAATGGCTGGAGAACACCGTGGTGATGATTGACCCCTGCGTGAACCCCGATGGCCGCGAGCGCTATACCCAATGGTACAACCGGGCCCGCAACCAGACGCCCAATGCTTCGCCGTGGGCCTGGGAGCACCAGGAGCCGTGGCCGGGCGGACGTCCCAACCACTACTACTTTGACCTGAACCGCGACTGGGCCTGGCAGACGCAGATTGAATCCAAACAGCGTGCCGTGGTGTACAGCCAATGGATGCCCCAACTGCACGCCGATTTCCACGAGCAGGCCGTAGACAACCCCTATTATTTCGCACCATCGGCGAAGCCCTACCATGATGCCATCACGCCGTGGCAGCGTGAGTTCCAGGGAATCATTGGCGACTACAACCGCAAGTACTTTGACAAAAACAACTGGTTGTACTTCACCCGCGAAAGCTTTGACCTGTTTTACCCCAGCTACGGAGATACCTGGCCTACCTACCAGGGAGCCATTGCCATGACGTATGAGCAGGGCGGATCGGGCCGGGCCGGGGTGGTCATCCAGAAAGCTGACGGAGACAGCCTTACCTTGAGCCAGCGCATCGCGCACCACCATGCCGCTAGTTTGGCCACCGTAGAAGCCATCTCAGACAAATCAGACCAGGTGATCAAGGAATTCAGGAAGTTCTACTCTGATGCCCAGTCAAAGCCGTTTGGCCAGTACCGCAGCTACGTGTTCAAGGTGAAAGGCGAGGAAGGCCGCATCAAAGAACTCACCGATTACCTTGACCGTCAGCAGATTCGTTACGGCTACGCCAAGGCAGGGGGAAGCAGCAAAGGCTTCAACTACCAGACCGGGAAAACAGAATCCATGAAATACGAAAGCGGCGACCTGGTGATCAGTGCCTACCAACCCAAATCTACCTTGCTGAACGTGTTGCTGGAACCATCGGCCCGATTGGAGGACTCGGTGACTTATGACATCACTGCTTGGTCTCTGCCCTACGCCTACGGCCTGAAAGGTGCGGCGTTTACCGGCCGAATTGCCATGAACGAGGCCAAACCAGCCGCTGCCGTGACCAATACCGCCGCCCCGGCTACCTACGCTTACCTGGCTCGCTGGAACGGAGTTCAGGACCTGAAATTCCTGGCTTCGTTGCTGAAATCAAAGGTGCGCGTGCGCTATTCAGAGGTTCCTTTTGAGCAGAACAACGAGAAATACGCACCCGGTACGCTCATCATCACCCGCACCGGCAACGAAGGGCTGGGCGCTAAGTTTGACCAGATCGTGACTCGCGCAGCGGATTCGTTGGGCATTAAACTGGCTTCTACTACCACCGGCTTCGTGACCTCGGGGTCAGATTTCGGGTCGCGCAGTATCCGGTACGTGAAAGCGCCTAAAGTGGCTTTATTGACCGGCGAAGGCGTGTCTCCCTACGGTTTCGGGGAGATCTGGCATTACTTTGAGCAGCAAATCGGGTACCCGGTGACAGTATTGGGTGGCGACTATTTCGCCAACGTTCCGCTGCATGAGTTCGACGTGATTATTCTGCCCACCGGTTCTTACGGCCGCATCCTGGAAGAGAAAAGCCTGGCCAAAGTGAAAGACTGGGTACGCGCGGGCGGTAAACTGATTGCCATGGAAAGCGCTGTCACTTTCTTAGCTGATAAACCAGACTTCGCGGTGAAGAAAAAAGTAGCAGATACCACCAACGCCAAAAAAGCCGCTACTACCGATGATCTGAAAAAGTACGCCAACCGCGAGCGTGAATCCATCTCAGAGGAAGTGCAGGGCAGCGTCTTCCGGATCAACCTGGACAATACCCATCCGTTGGCGTTTGGCTACAGTTCCACATATCCGGCCCTTATCAGAACCAATACCCTTCCGCAGTTCCTGAAAGACGGCTGGAACGTGGGAGTGGTGAAGAAAGAAGCGCCGGCTACCGGTTTCGTAGGCTCTAAAGCGGGAACCAATCTGCAGAACGGCCTGGTGCTGGGCGTGCAGGATCTGGGCCGCGGCCTGGTAGTGTACATGATTGACAATCCTTTGTTCAGAGCCTTCTGGCAAGGCGGGAAACTGATGTTTGGGAACGCTGTCTTTTTGGTAGGACAATAATCCTTTAGAACACCCGCTTGTTGAAACAGAAACGCCCGCCGCAAGCGGGTGTTTCTGTTTTGGGGCCTTTTTTCCGGAAGTGGCCATTAAATGCAAAAGGATGTATATTTCGTTCGTAGTTCTCGTTTTACGTATAGAAGTTCTACTAAAGCTTTACCTTATGCGCCTTTCCTCTCTACGTGCTTTCGTTTTGCTGGTAAGCCTGGCTGGCCTGGCCGGTTGCTCTAAACAGAATTCGTCTAATTCAAACCAGATGGGCCTCGCTGCCTCTGGGGAACAAGCCCTCTCGGGCGATGACCTTTCCAAGGCCCGAAGCAACTACACCAACTATTGCGGGGGCTGCCACGGGCGGTCTCTGGAAACATTTGTCAACCGAAAATGGCAGCACGGCGATTCGCAGGAGGCGCTGTTCAAAGGCATCAAGCACGGGTACCCAGACCAGGGAATGCCCGCCTATGCCACCACCTTCACTGACCAGGAAATCACGCAATTGGCTAGCTTCATCCGCGAAGGAATTGTGGCGCAGAAAGGGAAATCTGAGAGCAAGGGCAACGCGCAGGTTTACCGCTCAGAGAAACTCAACTTTGAGCTGGAGAAAGTGGTCACCGGCCTGGATGTGCCCTGGGCCATGGCATTCTTACCTAACGGCGACATGCTGATCACCGAACGGGGCGGAACCCTCTACCGCTTTACCAAAGGACAAGAACTGCAGAAGATTACTGGCTCCCCCGAGGTCCTGGACCAAGGCCAGGGTGGTCTGTTAGATGTGATATTGCACCCCAATTTCGCCCAGAACAACACTATTTTCCTTTCTTATTCCGCTTTCAAAAAGGAGGGAGGGCAAACGCTTTCCACCACTGCCATCATGCGGGCTCAACTGGAGGGAAATGCCCTTACCAACCAGAAGCAGATCTTTGAGGCCCAACCTTACGCCAGAACCCGCCACCACTACGGTAGCCGGATGGAGTTCGGCCGAGACGGGTACCTGTACTTCTCCATGGGAGACCGCGGCGGCACCAGGGAAAATCCGCAGAACCTGAACGTGCATGCCGGTAAAATCCACCGCATCAAAGAAGACGGGACCATCCCCGCCGATAATCCCTTTGTGAACCGGGCGGGAGCCATGAAATCTATCTTCACCTACGGGAACCGAAATCCGCAGGGAATGGCGTTGAATCCTACCACCGGTGAGTTGTGGACGCATGAACACGGGCCCAAAGGCGGTGACGAGGTAAACATCATGAAGAAGGGCGCCAACTACGGCTGGGCCGATGTTACTCATGGCATTGACTACAACGGCTCTAAGATCTCGGATCTGAAGCAGAAACCCGGCATCACCGATCCCATCAAGATCTGGGTGCCCTCCATCGCCCCATCGGGTATGGCTTTCGTGACCGGAGATCGCTACAAAGCCTGGCAGGGTGATTTGCTGGTGGGTTCCCTGAGTTACAAGTTCCTGAGCCGTCTGGAGCTAGACGGTAATAAAGTAGTGAAAGAAGAACGCCTGCTGCAGGACATCGGGCGGGTGCGCGACGTTCGGCTGAGCCCCGATGGCTATGTGTACCTGGCGGTGGAGAATCCGGGAGTCATTTACCGGCTGGTGCCCACCAGTGAATAAGCTGAAGGTAGTTTCTTCAAAAAGGAGCGAAGCTGTTTCATGCTTGGTTTAGGGAAAAAGCAGGGAAAACAACCTCTATTGGTAGCTTAGGTAGCAAATGCTATTGTGAAGGGTTTTCAGGCATCTGCACATACACCCCGTCTTCCCGCACTTCTAATGGGTAACGTTCCAGCGGGCGGGTGCGGCCTTTGCATTCCTCGCCCGAAATCAGGTGGAAGCGGTAGCTGTGCCAGGGGCAGATAATCTCGTTCAGGTAGTTGACGGTGCCGCGGCTAAGGGCATCGCCCAGGTGTGGGCACTCGTTAGTAACCGCGAAAAGCCCGGCAGCCGTGTGGGCGATGCAGATTTCCTTTCCGGCGGCCATTACCGCTTTTGACTTGGAAACGGGGACTTGTGATTTAGCCTCGGCTTCGCTTTCAAAGAGTTTGATCCATTGCATACGAATGCGTACGGAGGAATAGGAGAACCTGTTTGGCGGCTGGTTTTAGGAAAATGCCCTTAAATCGGGTGGAAGGTTTTGGAATGGGCCGGAAATGAAAAAGCCCGGAAAAACCGGGCCCCTTACACCAAACTAACAAACAAAACTTTAAACCTATTGAAGACTAACCGAGTCCGGGGAAAGCAGCCGGCTGAGAGGGAATCAGGGGCTGTGGTCTCGTTTAGTGTTACAAATATGCAGTGCTTTGCCCCCGTAGCCAACCGAAATGAGAGGAACCGGCCTTTTTCCTGACTGAACCCCGACAAACCCGGAGTGAACTGGAAAACCCAGGCGTGAACCGGGTAAAACAGGCCATGAAACCGGAGGACGGAATTTCCCTTTTTGGCTTGAAGAGGCAGAAAATTCAGTTGCTTTCAGGTTTAAAATTCCATTATTCAGGAGCCAAAAGGAAGAAAATGGCTTTTCACCTTCCAAAAAGCTCAGAATTCTTTTCAGTTCTTAGATTTTGAACCAAGCAAAAGCCATCCTTACTGAATCCTTCTGAAAGGAGCCAAACCGGATTTCTACCTCCTGAAATCGCCCGCAAATCAGATTCAAATTCAGTTTCATGGAGAGCTTTGGCGAGTTTCCGATTTTTGCTTCCTGTACCTCCTTTTTCGGATTCATCCGAAGCAAGAATTCCGCCGAGGTTGGTTGATGGATTGTTCTGGAATTTTTTGTTACTTTATCCGGGTCAGAATGAAGGAAGTTTTTCCTTAAGCTTACTTCGGCCTGTTTTACAGAGTACCTTCCTTTTTAGAATCAATTCCCTAAATCAAGATTCTCACGCCTCAGGCCTATGAATGTACTCTACTCCACGAAGCAGTTCTTTGGGGCCCGAAACTTAAAAACAGCTAAAAATCAATGGCTTATTCCTCGCCAGGTTGTGTGGCTTTTGTTTTCCCTGCTTTCTTCTTTGCCCGGCTACAGTCAATTCGTCACAAGGGGAGATTCCGCTCCTGCCTCTACAACTTGTTACCGCATCACCCCCGACCAGCCCGCCCGTTTCGGGACCATCTGGTGGAAAGACAAAATAGACCTTACCAAGCCCTTTGAGGTTTCCTTTATCATCTTCCTGGGTTCCAAAGACCAAAGCGGGGCAGACGGCATCGCGTTCCTTTTCCATAATGATCCAAGAGGATTTGAGGCCCGAGGTAACTCCGGTTCCGGTTTGGGGTTCGGGGTTGATGAGTTTGATAATGCCAATAGACAATCCATCAGCCCCTCGGTAGCCATAGAGTTTGACACCTATGATAATGGAGTCCTGTACCATGATATCCCGGAAGACCACACGGCGGTGATATATAATGGCATTATGGACAGGCCAAAGGTTCTGCCCGTGCGGCTTGATCCCGATAACGTAGATGTGGAGAACAACCAGTGCCATACCTATAAAATCACCTGGAACCCCGCCACCAAGGAACTACAGCTTTTCTTTGACGGCAAGCAGCGGTTCAGCCACCGTGATGACCTGATACAGACGGTGTTCAGCGGGAGTAAGGAGGTATATTACGGTTTTACTGGTTCCACGGGAGGGCTGCAGAACGAACAGACCATTTGCATCATTGACCCCGAAAGCAAACCGGTAGCCCAGGATGATGTGGGAAAGGCAGAACCCCTGAAACCTGTTTCCTTGCCGGTTTTAGAAAATGACTCCCATACCAAGCAGGAACCCATTGGGTTAACCAAGGTCATGACGGCACCCAAGAATGGAACCGCTATCGTGTCAAACAACCAGATCGTTTATACCGCCAACCGTGGCTTTTCGGGGACAGATACGTTTGTCTATGAGGTTTGTGAGAACGCCTCGGGGCAGTGTTATTCCAAATGCGCCACGGCGTCGGTGACCATGCAAGTGTCTTGCCCGGTAATGCCTCCTCCTGAACTGAAGGCCAATGCCGCGTTGGAAATTTGTGCCGGAGACAAGCTTCAATTGACGGTGACCTCGGGAGAGAATTACCTGTACCAATGGCGGAAAGATGGCCAACCAACGGGAGGCTTGGTCACCACCAATATTCTGGAGGTAAAGGAAAAAGGGATGTATTCCGTTGAGGTGTTCAATGCCTGTGGCACCAAATTATCGTCAAATCAGGTAGCCGTCTCCGTCAGGGAATTACCCCTTGCCCCAGCAGTTACCAGTGCTACCCGATGCGGGCCCGGCAGCGTGACCCTGCAAGCCTCCAGTTCCACCGCCGATGCTTACCGCTGGTACGATTCACCTTCTGCTACCATTCCTATTGCCAGCGCAACAAGTTCCACTTTCAATACCCCAGAGGTATCTGGTTCTACTACGTTTTATGCCTCGGTTGTCCAAAACGGCTGTGAAAGCCCTAGAGTCCCAGTCGAGGTCATTATCAAGCCATTGCCTATGGTCCAGGCCGGAGCAGATGTCACCATCAACCTTGGGCAAAGTACCCAGTTACATGCCACCGGAGGGGTTTCGTTTAGGTGGGAGCCAGCTTTAGGGTTGAGTGACGCCTCCAGTCCCGCACCAAAGGCGCAGCCCAGGGAAACCACCACCTACACCGTTACCGCGAAAGATGATCAAGGATGTGAAAACCGGGCCTCGGTCACCATCACCGTCACTAAGAACCTGGTTATTCCCACGGCGTTTTCACCCAATGGCGATGGCACCAACGAAGTTTGGGAAATCACGAACATCACCAGTTACCCAGACGCCACCCTCCGGATTTTTGACCGATGGGGAGGAAGCGTTTTTGAAACGAAGGGCTATGGCAACAACTGGAACGGAACCCAAAAAGGCAAGCCACTTCCTGTTGGTACTTATTTCTATCACATCAACCTGGAAAAGGGACGTACCCTTACCGGCGCCGTTAGCATTGTGAGATGAAAAGGAACCGACTCTTGTTTCAAAAAGTGCTTTTCTGCTGTTTCTTTTTCTGGCTTCCTTTCCTGGCAAAAGCGCAGCAACGCCCCCAGCATACGCAGTACATGCTGAACAACTACCTGCTGAACCCCGCCCTCACCGGCATTGAGGATTACCTGGATCTTAAACTCAGCAGCCGAACCCAGTGGGCAGGAATAGAAGGAGCGCCCCTTACGTTTTATCTGTCTGGTCATTCCAAGCTTGGCCTGAACCATCCTTCCTCCATCTCCAAAACCGCAGATGCAAAACAAGGTGACTTTGCCCCATCACCGGAACAATACGGAAACTACCGGAAACACAAGCCTCACCACGGAGTTGGAGGCTGTGTGCTCTATGACCGAATCGGGCCTTTTGTCCAGACGGAGGTCAACGCCACGTATGCCTACCATTTGTGGCTTACAAAGGAGCTGAAGCTTTCTGGCGGGGCATCGGTGGGGTTCTTGCGGCAGTCGTTTAGGTCAAATCAGGTTACCTTCGCTGATCCTGCAGATCTGGTAAATACGGGGCGTTCTTCCTTTACCCCCAACTTCTCGGTGGGCTTGTGGTTGTATTCCCAAAAATTTTATGTGGGGGCATCTGCTTACCAACTCCTGGGGAAAGAATTATACAGCCAGGAAAATTCGAAAACTCTGCCGCATTATTTTGTAACCGGAGCCTATAAACTGAACCTAACGCCAGAGGTAGCCTTGGTACCTTCCGTTTTGATTAAATGGGTACAGCCTTTACCCGTGTCACTGGACTTAAATGTCAAAGCGAGCTATGATAACCGATTCTGGTTGGGAGGGTCTTACCGACAAGGGGAGAGTTTTTCCGGAATGGCCGGTCTAACGCTCAACTCCTTGTTCGAAGTAAGTTATTCGCATGATTTCGGGACAGCGGCGGTAAGCAGGGCCAGTGCCGGAAGCCATGAACTGTTGCTGGGAATCCGGTTACTAAACCATCGGCAACCCACTAGCCCGAGTAATTTGTGGTAAACTCTCTGATTGGTTAAAAGCAGGGGAGCTTTACAGGCACTTCCGGTAGGGTCCTTGATAAAAATTGGGAAGTGGAACAATTTCGAGTGGTTTGGAATAAGCTAGAAATGAAAAAGCCCGGAAAAACCGGGCCCCTTACACCAAACTAACAAACAAAACCTAAATTCAATTGAAAGCCAGCCTTAGCCAGCGGACCAACCAGAACCAGGAAAACTATTCAACCTGAAGCTTTGCAGGGGTTTTCGTCCTGATTGGTGATACAAATATGCAACGCCTTTGCCCCGGCGGCAATCGAAAGTAGAGGAAGCAGGCTTTTTCCTATCTGAAACCTGAAAAAGGAGGAGTGAACCGGATAAAGCTGGCCTGAAACCGATTAGTAGATAGTAATGGGATAGTCCCATTTCTGTATAATAGAAAAAGCCACTCCAGATAGGGTGGCTTTGCAGGCGTTTTTGAGAAAAGTGCTTAAAAGTAGTCTATCACCAGAGCGCATGCGGATAGAACAAGACTACTTTTAAGCTGAAATAGAGTGTGAATGTATAGGTTTTAACGGACCTAATACATTAAGGTTTAAGTGAGTATAAAGAAAAGTTTGATTTTTTTTCCACAACCTCTCTAGGTTGCTCTAGGAGCAATATTTTAAAGGTTTTATCACCCACGTTCCAGTTCTTGAATTGAGCAAGGTCAACAAATAACCGGTCGCCAGCTTTAACATTTACAATTTTCTCCTCACAACCTGAGGTCACCATGCGCAGGGTTCCGTCAGTGGCGGCGTACGCTTCCTGCTCTGGCGAGGCATGGAAATCCAGGTACTCACCGGGCTTCAGTTCCAGGGAAAGGATCCGGATGTGATCGGTTTTCAAAACGTGTTTGAAGACCTTGGTAGAGCGGGTAGTTGGTCCGTTGGCAGGAGTGGTACCGGCGAAGGCAGGAACCATGGCGAACAGGAAACAAACTGAAAAGAAAGCGGAGGTTAATTTAGTTTTCATAATGTTTTTATGGTTAAAATTTTTAAACTTTTTTAGAAAGTTTTGACCCCTTTTGGGGTAGTCCCTTTGATTATATAGATACAAATTTGAGTAAAACGTTGCTTACTTGTATGTTAATGGTTTGTTAAAAGGCTTAAAATGAGGATGAAGCCGAAGAAAGCGAAACTGAGACTGACTTTTTTGAGGATGAAGAAGACAAGATATTTTTGACTCTTTTCCTGAACGCCGGTTTAAAACAGATTTCGCTTCCAAACCACTGATTTAAAGACAGGGATAAGGCATCTTACCCTAAGGGAGGGTAGGTCATTTTGGAACAAGAGGAGAATTTACCCACCCGAAACCGGATATTCACTTGCTGAACCTTTCCTGTCTGCCCTCCTGAGAGAGGCAAAAACGTTTCGGGCCTGTTTTAGGGAAAACAGGCCCGAAAGGCAAATCAGATTTTTGAAGAAGAAAAGAGATTAGGAAGGATCTACGTCAATGACCACCCGCAGGTGCTTGAAGTCCTTGTATTTCAGTAATATCTGAACGGCATCCAGCACCTGGGCTTTGGACTCGCGCAGATTTCCGCCTTCGCGGTCTAGTTTCACGTGAATTTCCTGCAGAAACTGGTTCCTGATCTTGAAGATATGGGGTGCTTCGGGGCCCAGCACGCCGGTTCTGCCCAGACGATCCACCAATTCCTTGGCCAGCATGATAGCAGCGGCCTCGCAGGGTTTAGCCTCGGGGTGTTTGACCGTCAACCGGATCATGCGTACGAACGGCGGGTACCGAAACTTCCTGCGCTCCGCGATCTCTTGCTCATACAAACCCAGATAATCGTTTTGGATGACCCGCCGGAAAATGGGCTGGTTTGGATTGGCCGTCTGGATGAGCACTTTCCCTTTATTGCCTTTCCGGCCGGCCCGGCCACTTACCTGCACAAACAACTGGTACGCTCGCTCGTGCGCCCTGAAGTCGGGGAAGTGGATGATGCTATCGGCGCTCAGGATGCCCACCAAGCTTACGTGCTCAAAATCCAGGCCTTTGGTCACCATCTGGGTACCTACTAACACGTTGGTGCGCTGCTCTTCAAAGTCTTCAATGATCTGCTGATGGCTGTTCTTTCGCTTGGTGGTGTCCAGGTCCATGCGTTGGATGCGGGCCTCGGGCAAAATCAATTTCAGCTCGTCTTCTATCTTTTCGGTCCCAAAACCCACCGTTTTCAACATGGTAGAGCCGCAGGCGGGACAATCATTGGGTTTACGTTCGGTGTAGCCGCAGTAATGGCACCGCAGTTCGTTGGAGAACTTGTGGTAAGAAAGGCTCACGGCGCAATTGCGGCACTTTGGAATCCAGGCGCAGTCGTTGCAGTCAATGAAAGGCGCGTACCCGCGGCGGTTCTGGAATAAAATGACCTGCTCGTGCCGGAAAAGCGCATCTTCAATGTCGTGCACCAACCGATTAGAGAAATGGCTCATCATGTTCTTGCGGAGGCTTTCCTGGCGCGTGTCTACTAGTTCTACCTGGGGCAGGGTGGCCTCTCCGTAGCGTTCGTGCAGGTTCACCAATCCCCATTTGCCGCTCTGGCAGTGGTAATAAGATTCAATAGACGGCGTAGCCGATCCTAGTAAAGTCTTCGCTCCCTGGAACTGCGCCATCATGAAGGCCACTTCCCGGGCATTGTAGCGCGGAGCAGGCTCATGCTGTTTGTAAGAAGGCTCGTGCTCTTCGTCCACAATGATAAGCGAAAGCGAATGGAACGGCAGAAACACCGACGACCGCACGCCCACCACTACCTGGAACCGCCCCGAAAGGATGCCGTTCCAGACTTCCACGCGTTCATTATCTGAGAACTTGGAGTGGTACACGCCCAAACGGTCGCCGAACACGCGTTTCAAACGGGTCACAATTTGGGCCGTCAACGCGATCTCGGGTAATAAGTACAGTACCTGTCCGCCCGCTTCCACAGCTTTCTGGATAAGGTCAATGTAAATCTCGGTTTTGCCGCTGCCCGTGATGCCATGCAACAGCACTGTGCTTTTCTCATTGAACACCTCCAGCACCTGATCTCTAGCCGCAGCCTGGGCCGGTGATAATTCAGAAGAAAGGTAAGGTCCCCGTCCCTCGGCCATGGGGAAACGGCTCACCACTACGTCAAACTGTTCCAGCACCCCGTGTTTGAGCAAGGTGTTGATCGCGGACAGGGAAAGGTGCGGATTGGAAGTCAGGATGTTTTTCTCCAGGCCTTCCTCGTTCATGCGCAGGTTCTGCAGGATGGGCGTAAGTTGCACATACTTGAGCAGTACATCCAGTTGCTTGGGTTTGGCCGCCAATTGGTTGAAAAGCTCCTCCAGGGTTTCCTCATCGGTGGTGAACGACGAGTGCAGGCGCACTTTCTTGACTACCTTGGGAGCGTATTTCTCGGCAATCTCCTCGTAGATGATTATGATATCTTTGAGCAGCAGCGATTTGATGATCTTATGGAAACCAGCCAATTGCAGAAGCTGGCCTACCTCGGTGAAGGTGAGGTGGGGCTTCTGGCGCAGCGCAAAGATGATTTTCTCTTCGTGACCGGTCAAAGGCCACTCGTTAGTTTCAATGTTGAACTGCGGATGCAGCTGGATTTTTGACTCACTGCTGAGTTTCAGGGCCGAGGGGAGGGCTGCATTGATGACCTCTCCAAGAGTGCAGAGGTAGTATTCGGCCATCCAGAGGAAAAGGCGCAGCTGCGGCCCGGTAACCACCGGTTTTTCGTCAATAACTTCCAGCAGGTATTTGGCCTGGTACTCTTTTGGCGGTTGCTCATGGATACGCGCCACCACGCAACTGAGCACCTTTTTTGAACCAAACTGCACCAGAACGCGGGCACCCACCAGCACCTCATCGCTCATCTGATAAGGAACCCGGTAGGTGTAAAGCTTGGGAAGGGGTAAAGGCAAAATGACGTCCGCGAACAAAGTAATTCGTTCAGGGACGTCATCAGCAGGAATATGAAATTCTAATTCTGGTGTCAAAAGCGTCCGGTTTGGGCCAAAGTTCGGAAAAACAGCCCGGAAACGGAAACTTTCCTTATTTCACCTGATACTCTTCTACCAGCAAGGTCACTTGATTCTCTTGCGGATCTTTGTCTTGTAACACGGTGGTGTACAGCAGCACCGGCTCATTTTCCGCTACCTCAATGGCCAGTTGCTCTACCAGAGCAGATTTAACCGGCAGCCATATTTCTTTGTCGGCGGAGGTGAAGAGGATTTCCTTGCGGTATTGACGGATATCGCTTGGTTTCAGGCCGCTTTCCTTCATCTGCTGGATGTTCTCCATGGTAATGTTGCGGGTTTTACCCTCATACACCATGGAAAGACGGCAGGCCGGAAGATCTGTTTGGCCGGAAGGTGCCTGAGAAACGGCCGGGGTGGTCAGGGCTTCCAGGGTAGTTTCGGGGTGGGTCTTTTGCAAACGCTTCCAGTAACCGTCTCCGTTCTGGGAAAAGGCAGAAGCCGTACAGGCAAGCCATAGGCCGCCCAGAATAAATAACTTCTTCACGTACGTAATAGGGGTTAGTTCTGCCTCCCCAACAGAGACAAGGCGTTGGCAGTTCTATGGTTAGAAGAAAAAGATGAATTTAGCTTCATATTGAAAAATCGGCCCGTAAAAGTGCCAACCCTTTGCCAAACGAATCTTCTCCTCCACCTGAAAACGCCTTATGCTTAGAGCGATTTGCCGGTTCTCGCCTTAGATATGGCTCACCTGTTCCAAGGCTTCGGCTACCGAAGTCACGGGCAATTGGCAGGCGCGGTTGTAGCACACGTAAATGGTGGTTTGCCCGTTCTGCGTGGTGCGGTCCTCCAGCAACGGCAGGGTGGAGGAACCTTCCTCTTTGCTACCGGCCAGTAAGGCATTTGGGAGGAAATGCTGCTGCACCAGATTCCTGAACGAATGCGCCTCCGGACCAATGATGGCGATTTCGGCGGTTGGTTTCAGTTTCAGGTAATACAGTGAGGCCCAGTTAGCCAGATGCGAAGGCTCTTTTACCACCAAATCCCGCACCTTGGAGAGCATTCTGTCTGAAAGGTTGGAATATCGCTCTTTGTCTAAAAACAGGCCCAGAAGGTGCAGGTTCATGGCTATCACCGAATTAGAGGCGGGAACTACGTTGTCGAACAGTTCTTTTTTACGGGCGATGAGCTGTTCTCCGGCGTTGCTGGTAAAAAAGAAGAGATCTTCCTCCGGGTCAAAGAAATGAGCTAAGGTGTATTCAGTGAGCTTTCGGGCTTCTTTCAGCCAATTCTCCTCAAACGTAATCTGGTACATGCCCAGCAGCGCCTGGATAAGCAGGGCGTAATCTTCCAGGAACCCGTCAATGGTAGCTTTGCCTTCTTTGTAGTTATGGTACAGGCGATCGTCCTGTTTTAGGTTCGTTATCAGGAAATGGGCGTTAGAACAGGCCAGCTCCAGGATGCTGGGTTCCCCGAAGGCGCGGTAGGCATCGGTGAGGCCGGTGAGCATCAGGGCATTCCAGGAGGTTAGGATCTTGTCGTCCAGTCCCGGTCTGATGCGTTGGGCTCTGGCTTGCAGCAGGGTGTCTTTCCAGTGCTGCACGTGCTCCTGCAGTTCATCCAGCGTCAGTCCTTGATCAGCGGCGAAGGCTTCATCGGTCTGGCGGCGGTGCAGGATGTTGACTCCGTGCTCCCAATTTCCTTCTGCCGAGGTGTTGTAGTACTTGCCGGCTAGTTCGGCTGCGTCGCCTAAAAGATTGTTCAGTTGCTCTTGGGTGAAAACGTAGAACTTGCCTTCCTCCCCCTCACTGTCCGCGTCCAGCGATGAATAAAAGCCGCCTTCGGGACTGGTGAGTTCCCGTTCCACGAAGGCGATGGTTTCCATAGCTACCTGGCGGTACAACTCGTTGCGGGTGACCTGGTACGCTTCGGCGTATAAGCTGAGGAGTTGGCCGTTGTCATAGAGCATCTTCTCAAAGTGCGGCACCAGCCACGCTTCATCGGTAGAGTATCGGGCAAAACCACCTCCAATTTGGTCATAGATTCCCCCGAAGGCCATTTCTTCTAAGGTAAGATTCACCTGTTCCAGGGCTACGGGGTCTTGGCTATGGTGGTAATAGCGCAGCAGAAAGCGCCAGATGCTGGGCATAGGGAATTTAGGTGCTTCGCCGGTGCCCCCCCGCTTTATATCAAAACGGCTCCTTAGGCTTCGGAACATCTGCTCAAAGTCTGTCGGATTGATGTCTGCGTTGCTTTGCTGGAGGCCGTATTTGGCGAGTTCGCTTTGCTGCAGGTGCTGGGCAAACTGGTCGGCGGATTTGTCCAGCTCGGCACGACTTTTCTTGTAAGCATCGGCGATACTTTGGAGGAGCTGTATCCAGTTCTGGGGCGGAAAGTAGGTACCTCCGTAGAAAGGTTTGGCCTCGGGGTTCAGAAACACGTTAAGGGGCCAACCGCCTTGCAGGCCCATGGCGTGCAGGGCATCCATGTACACCTGGTCCACATCTGGCCGCTCTTCGCGGTCTACCTTGATGCATACAAAATGCTGGTTCATGATCTGGGCAATCTGCTCATCCTCAAAGGACTGGTGCTCCATGACATGGCACCAATGGCAGGCGGCGTACCCAATGCTCACCAGAATAGGTTTCTGCTCGTCTTTGGCTTTCTGCAGCGCCTCGGCTCCCCACGGAAACCAATCTACGGGGTTGTAGGCGTGCTGCAACAAATAAGGGCTTGATTCCTGGGCAAGGCGGTTGGGTTTTTTCTCCATGTTTCTGATTTTGAAAAGAAAGGTGTTTCCAGCATCTTTTACGGAAAAGAGCCCCGAAACAGAACTACTGCATACGCATTTGGCGCCGTACGGTCTCAATTTCGGCCTGCACTTCTACCTCATGGGCCAGGGAAGTCAACTTCTGCAGGAGCTTTTGCAGGAACTGCTGGTGCCCGGGGCTCTGGGGCTGGAATGGTTTGTGGGCCAGGTCGCGTTGAATTTCGGCCCATTTTGCCATGAAGTCTGTAAAAGGCTGATCGGCGTAGGTTTGGATGAACTTCTCCCAGATGTACTGCTCAGCCATTTGAGAAGGATGCAGCAGGTCTTCGGCATAGAACCGGTAGTCGCGCAGATCATCCAACAGCAGTTCATAGGCGGGGAAGTACGAGAGGCTGGGATGTTGATCCAAGGCCAAATGCGCCGCCACCCGCAGCAGGCTCTTGCTCACGCTGTTCAGGGGAAGCGTGTCTTTGAGGTGGCGCACGGGGCTCACTGTGAGTATTACTTGTTGGTTCGGGCAGTGAGATTGGAGTAGCTCCAGCGTTTGCCGGGTGTCTTGCACAATCTCCTCCAGGGAAAGCAGCCTTTTGGTGAACTCTTTTTGGGGCACTTTATGGCAATTGGCCACCAAAGCTTCGGCGTCTTTACGTTCGTAGACGTACGCCGTTCCCCAGGTAAGCATCAGGGTTTCGGCTTTGAGCAGAAATGCCCGGGCCTTTTGCCTAATCTCCTGCAGTTTTTCCAGCAGAGCCTCGGGTTGCGCATGGGAAAAGGAGGAATGGAAATCATAGTGGTACCACATCCCATTCTGTTCAACCAGACCATCCTCTAAAATTTTATCCTCTCGCTCCAGAAGGGCCCGCACGTGTTGATGGATGGAAAGGGGATTGAAGATGGTGCCGAATGGATTAACGAGCACGCTTGCCTTGGCTTCCTGAAGTCTGCGTCCCATGACCTCTGCGAAGCAAGAGCCAATGGTGAAGATCCCGGTGGTGCGGGATAAACGGACAAGAGCGGGAGGCAGGGTTAACTCGGTACGGAACTGCATGACGAGAAAAGGGGTAAGCCGTAAAGGTGGTGTTTACTGTATTTACGCTTCTGGGAGCACAATGGGGCGCAACTGCTCAAAGGATTGGATGGTGTGGGTAGGGACCGCAGCCAGACAGGCAGCCTCTGCTCCATATCCGTACGCCGCCCAGCAGGAAGAAATCCCCGCGTTATTGGCGAATACCAGGTCGGCATCGGTGTCGCCTACCATCAGTACCTGATCGTTGGTCACTTCGGGGTAATGCGGTTTGATGACCTGCTCGTAGGCCATGGGGTCTGGTTTCTTTTTCAAGGGAAGCTGTGGATTATCCCCGATGACCAGATCGAAATAATGATCCAGGTGAAAACGCTTCAAGGCATCTTCTATGGCCCGCTGGCCTTTATTGCTGATGACCACACAGGCAGTTCCTTTATCTTTTAGGTGAGGCAGCAGTTCTTCCACCCCGGGAAATAAGGTGGTGAGTCTTCCGCCATCGGTGTCATAGATGTGCCGGTAGTGGTGGACCCATTCCTCCAGTTCTCCGTTCTGAGGCGTTCTCTCAAGCGAAGGGTGCAGCAAAGGCAGTAGTTGGGACAGGTTGCCTCCTGTTCCTATCGCTTGCTTGATGCGCTCAGGGGCAGGCGGGGTAATGCCTTTCTGCTCAAAAGCCTCCTTGAACGTATAGAGAATGGCATCCTCTGTGGCGCAGAGGGTACCGTCAAAATCAAAAATGACAACTGAATAAGGAACCATAGAACTGGAAATGGAAGGCCGATCTTAATGTCAGGCGTAGCCCGTGAAAACAAATCTAAGAGAATACCTTATACCTTCTTCTGGAAACCTCTGTTTTATAGGTGTTTTCCTGGAAACAGGCTTAAATCAACTTGCACCTTTCTCCTTAGCGACTCAGGTGAAAAGGGTAGGAGGTGAAATATTTGGAATAGCCTGAAAACAAAACATCCTGCCGGAGTGCGGCAGGATGTCTGTTATGTATAAGAAGCTGCTAAAATTAAGCGGCAACTACATTGAAACGGATCTGGTGTTTCACTTCTTTGTGCAGGTTCAGGGTAGCAGTGTACTCGCCTAATGATTTCACCTCTTGGTCGAAATCAACACGCTTACGATCTACATCGTAACCAAGGGCTTTCAGAGCTTCAGAAACTTGCAAGGTAGTCACAGCACCAAAGATTTTGCCGGACTCACCTGCTTTGGCAGGGATCTCCAACAAGGTATCACCAATACGGTTGGCTAGGTCTTGCGCGTCTTTCTGGATTTTCTCTGCTTTGTGGGCAGCCTGGCGAGTGTTCTCAGCTACTACTTTACGGGCAGAAGGAGTAGCCATTTCAGCTAAGCCTTGTGGGATCAAATAGTTACGGCCATAACCTGCCTTTACAGTAACGATATCGTTTTTATAGCCAACGCCTTTCACGTCATCTTTAAGAATAACTTCCATCTTTTTCTACCTCCTTATTTTAAAGAATCTGTTACGTAAGGCAAAATAGCCAAGTGGCGTGCTCTGGCAACAGCCTGAGATACACGACGCTGGAACTTTAAGCTGGTTCCGGTTAAACGACGAGGCAACAGTTTGCCTTGCTCGTTTACAAACTTCAGTAAGAAGTTGCCATCTTTGTAGTCGATGTACTGGATCCCGTTTTTCTTGAAACGGCAGTATTTCTTGCGCGTGTCTTGCTTGTGGATTTTTTCGTTAACTAAACTCATGACGCTTGGGCCTCCTTCTCTTTTTTAGATGATTTGAATTCACCGTTTCTGCGGCGCTCGTTGTAAGCAACTGCGTGCTTATCCAGGGCTGTGGTTAAGAAGCGGATGATTTTCTCATCACGACGGAAAGCCAGTTCTAATTGATCAACAATTGTTGCTGGACCTTGGAATTCCACGAGGTGATAGAAACCAGTGTTTTTCTTCTGGATTGGGTAAGCCAGTTTTTTTAGGCCCCAGTTCTCCTCATGAATAATGTCGGCGCCATTTTCCTTAAGCACCTGTCTGAACTTCTCGACCGTCTCTGTCATCTGAGCCTCGTTCAACAACGGGGTCATGATGTAGAGTACTTCGTAATTTTTTAAAGTCATTTGAAAAAATGATTTTGGTTCGAAGGGGCAAAGGTAAGGTAAATTCTATCGCAAACCAAAAATCAAAAAAGATAAAGCCAAACTTCAAGATTGGAGTCTATTCAACTGCTGTTTTAATAAGGTGTTTGGGAAAACGGCTACAAAAAGGAAGGTAGCCAAAGGCAAGGGGCAACTAAGGAAAGTCAAGTTTAGGTTCAAAGGTCCCTGCCAATGCCCTCAAACTAGCCACTTCAAGTGTTTTTACTCTATATATTATAGTGTGCAGTTCTCTATTGTTTTTACAGCCCGAAGGTTCATGTTCAATTCAATCCCGCAAGGCTTGCTCTCAAGGGCTAAGAGCCCCGGTAAACCTATGTATTAGGAGTGATTCGGAAATGAATTTACTGAAGTAGAACTTAAAGGGAAGAGTGTGTGGGGGAAACTGGATATCAGGGTTAAAAACAGTGTTTATTTAATTGTTTTAGGGCATCTTTCAGAAAAACGGCTCTTAAACAAAACAGTGGGTTTAAAGCAGGAAGAAGGACAAGGCAGTGATAGGTAGAGAAAACCTGAAATGGAAGAAAACGCAGATGCAGGCTCAGGAAGAGCCTTAAAACCCCCTGGTTAGGATAATTATTGGTTCAACTGAGTGGAATGGTTTGTAAAATTCAAAGGATGCTAAGCTGAAAGGAGAGTACAAGAAAAGTAAAATGAGCCTATTTTGTTGAAGAAGGTATCTTCATATGGGTATATACTCTCGCGAAGAGTTTATATACAAATAGGAAAATTGTATAAATACTTTGTTTAAAGAATAAAGACTATAATAGGATAGAAATGAGAAATCTCTGAAAAGAATAGGGGAGAATTGAAGGTAGGTGGAGTAATGGCAGAAGATGGAAAGGAGGGTGGACAGGAAAAGGGTTTGCAATTTATAAAGTTTCTAAATAGTGCCTAAACAGGCTAATAGAAAGGGTTTAAGTAGGTAAACTACCCCTTTTTGAGAGTAGTTATACCCCCTAAAAATAAGGAATATTGTGTTTGATTAATGGTGTTCGGGTAGTAGATTTGTGCCCGTAATGTACTTTCACTATTCTTAACACTACAATTAAGCTATGATTAGCTGTAAAAAGAGAGCAAAATATACTTTCCTACTCCCTTTTCTCTTTATCTTCTTTGTTGTTTCGTCCGCCTTTGCACAGGCGCCGGAAGAAATGGGGGTTGAAGGGAAAGCTGGCGTGACCCCGGCCCCAGCTGCGCCGGCTGCTGGTGCAGGAGGCGGTGCTGACGCAGGCGTTATTGACAACGGCATGACTCTTTTCAAAAACAACTGTGTGCAGTGTCACTCAGTGGGGACAGATGTTGTGGTTGGGCCTGGTCTGCAGGGCGTCCACAAAAGAAGGTCAGAGGCTTGGTTGTTAAAATGGATCAAGAACTCCAGCGCCCTGATTCAAAGTGGAGACAAAGACGCCGTTGCGGTGTTCAACCAGTACTCCAAGCAGCAAATGCCATCTTTCGCTTTTTCTGATGAAGAGATTTCTTCTATCATTGCTTACATAGCCAGCGAAAGCGAAAACCCATCTGTAGCGGCTGCTCCAACCGGAGGCCCAGATACCGAGGCTGGTAAGAATGTTGGTACCGATGCAGTAGGAAGCGGGGTAGGAAACGCAGTAGACCTTCTCTTAGTAGTATTAGTGGTAGTGTTGATCGTGTTGGTAATTACGTTGTTGATTATTGCCTCGGTTCTGAAAAACTACCTGAAAGGCAAAGGTGATTTGACTGGTGCCGAGCAGGAAATGCTGGAGCGCAGAACCAACTTCGCTAATATCTATAAGTCTAAAGCTGTCCGGATTATCGCAGGGCTTATCCTTCTGGTGGTTCTGGTAGATGTGTCTATTGATAAAGTGATGGGGATTGGTATTCACCAGGGCTATGCGCCAAGACAGCCTATCGCTTTCTCACACAAACTACACGCCGGTGATCACCAGATCAACTGTAACTATTGCCACACATCTGTATATAAGAGCTCTAGCGCAAACATTCCTTCGGCAAACATCTGTATGAACTGCCATAGCCAGATCAAGAAAGAATCTCCTGAGATTCAGAAGATCTACCGCGCTATTGAAAACAACAAGCCAATTGAGTGGGTTCGGGTGCACAACCTGCCTGACCTGGCTTACTTCAACCACTCCCAGCACACGAAAGTGGGTGGTGTAGAGTGCCAAACCTGCCACGGCCCTATTGAGACCATGGAAGTGGTTGCACAGTACTCTCCTCTAACCATGGGTTGGTGTATTGATTGCCACAGAAATACCCCTCTGAATACCGAAGGCAATGCTTACTATGACAAATTGGTGAAGTTGCATGAGAAGCAATCAAAAGGCGCATTCATTGTTGCGTCAAACGGTGGTACTGAGTGTTCTAAGTGCCACTACTAATCAATTCCATATCCTGAATTTGAGTTTTTGAGATATATGCAAGAAACAATTAAATACTGGAGAGGGGTAGAGGAGTTAAACAATACTCCGGAATTCCAGAAGAACGCTCATAACGAGTTTCCTGAGTTCCTGCCAGTAAGTGAAGCCAATGAAGGGGATACCTCTTCCCCAGTGGCTCCAAGACGTGATTTCTTAAAGCTATTAGGTTTTGGTGTTGCCGCAGCTACACTGGCCTCCTGCGAGTCGCCGGTACGGAAAGCGATCCCTTACCTGAATAAGCCAGAAGAGGTAGAGCCAGGTGTTCCAAACTGGTACGCTTCTACCTATTTCATGGGGGACATCTATAACCCTGTGTTGGTAAAAACCCGTGAAGGTCGTCCTATCAAAATAGAAGGAAACACGCTTTCCCCTATTACCGGAGGAGGAACCCACGCCCGTTCACAGGCGTCTTTGCTGACCCTGTATGACAACAACCGCTTAAAAGCACCCGTTGCAAAAGGAAAAGCAACTACCTGGCAAGCCATTGACCAGGAAATCCGGACCCGTTTAACAGGGGTTCAGGGAAGAGTGGTTTTGGTATCTAATACTATCATTAGCCCAAGCACCAAAGCGGTTATCCGTGAGTTCGGTGCCCAGTTCCCGGCTTTTGAGCACGTAACATATGATGCAAAGTCTGCTTCAGCGCTCCTGAGAGCCAACGGCGGGCTTGTACCAGGGTATGATTTCAGCAAGGCCAGAGTAATCGTTTCTATTGGAGCGGACTTCTTAGGTACCTGGATTTCTCCGGTAGAGTATTCAAGACAATACATCGTCAACCGTAAAGTAACGGCAGACAAGCCCACCATGTCTCGTCACTACCAGTTTGAGACATTCTTGTCTATGACGGGTGCGAACGCAGACGTACGGGTTCCGGTAAAACCATCTGAATACGGGGCTGTAGTTGCAGCCTTGTATAACAGAGTGGCCGGAGGTACCGGTGGTACTGCCATTCAGGCTCCAAACAGCCGGGTAGCTAAGCAAGTTGATGCGGCCGCAAAAGAATTGCTGGCCAATCGTGGAGGTGCATTGGTAGTTTCTGACTCTAATGACCCAGCAGTACAAACTTTAGTAACTGCTATCAACGGTGCCTTAGGTGCGAACGGAACCACTATCAATACCGCTGCTCCTTCTTATGTTCGTCAGGGAGATGATACCCGCATGTTGCGCCTCATCAACGACATGAACAACGGAGCCATTGGAGCCGTGATTTTCTACGGAGCTAACCCGGTTTACGATCATCCATTAAGCCAGCAGGTAGTAAATGGTCTTAAGAAAGTAGGTGTAAAAATCTCTTTTGCAGACAGAATAGATGAAACGGCAGCCCTTGTAGACTACGTTTGTCCAGACAACCACTTCCTAGAGTCCTGGAATGACTACGAGCCAAAAAGAGGCTTTCTGAGCTTGGCTCAGCCTACCATCACTACTATCTTCAACACAAGACAAGCGCAGGATTCTCTTTTGAAGTGGACGGGATCTACTTCAGATTTCTACACCGTGATCCAGCGTACCTGGTCAGGGATCGTAGGTGGCGGTGCGGCCTGGGACAGAGTGGCGCATGATGGCGTTGCTACCGGAACCACGGGCGCAAATGAGCCAACTGCACCTGCAGCTCCAATGACCTTAGCCGCTGCTGCCGTAAGCATCAACAAAGGCGGACGCGCTTCAGGAGGTAATAACTTAGAGCTTGAGATATACGAAAAAGTAGCCATTGGTGCAGGACAGCACTCCAACAACCCTTGGTTGCAGGAAATGTCAGACCCAACCACTAAAGCCACCTGGGATAACTACGTTGCTATTTCTCCTGCCACTGCTAAAAGATTAGAGATTGAGCAGAATGACGTGGTGCGGGTAACCGTTAAAGGCAAATCCATTGAATTGCCGGCGTTGATCCAACCAGGTCAGGCCATTGATACCATCGCTATCGCCATTGGGTATGGCCGCACCCATGCAGGTCAGGCAGCAAATAACGTAGGTGCCAATGTGTATCCATTAGTAACTGTTGCTGGAGACGGCCTGCAGTTTGCCAACACAGTAAGCCTCGAAAAAGTAGGAGCAGATAAGCCAATTGCCCAAACCCAAACGCACCATACCGTAATGGGACGTATTGTGGTGCAGGAGAATACATTGGCTAAGTACCAGAAAGATCCTAAAAGCGTAACGGAATACATTAAAATCGCTACGCCAGATGGTCCTCAGGCTCCACAGAAAATATCGCTCTGGCAGGATTATGAGTACAAGAACCACCATTGGGGAATGGTCATTGACCTGAACTCTTGTATTGGTTGCGGTACTTGTACTATCAGTTGCCAGGTAGAGAATAACGTGCCAGTTGTTGGGAAACAGGAAGTACTGAACCGTCGCGAAATGCACTGGTTGCGTATAGACCGTTACTACAGCAGCGATGCAACGCGCGAAGATGGTGGTTTCGAGAAAATGGAGAATCCTTCAGAGAATCCATCCGTGATCTTCCAGCCAATGCTTTGCCAGCACTGTAACCACGCTCCATGTGAAACGGTATGTCCGGTAGCAGCGACCATGCACAGCACAGAGGGTATCAACCAAATGGTGTACAACCGTTGTGTGGGAACCCGTTACTGCGCAAACAACTGCCCGTATAAAGTGCGTCGTTTCAACTGGTTCAACTATGCCAACAACGAAAAGTTCGATTACCAGATGAATAATGATCTTGGTAAGATGGTGTTGAACCCAGATGTTACCGTTCGTTCACGCGGGGTAATGGAGAAATGTTCGTTCTGCGTACAGCGTATCCAATTCGGAAAACTGGAAGCTAAGAAAGAAAGCCGTCGTCCGGTAGACGGAGAAATCGTTACTGCTTGCGCCCAGGCCTGTCCTACCAACGCAATTGTCTTTGGGGATATGCTTGATCCAAACAGCCAGGTGTCTCAGATCCTGAAGCGGGAACAAGGCGAGCGTGCTTTCCACGTACTGGAAGAGTTGAACACTCAGCCAAACGTGACTTACTTAACCAAAATCAGAAACCAAGCTTAATTTAACTCAAAAAGATATATGCAGCACGTATCTCCGATAAGAGAGCCCTTAGTAACTGGGGGTAAAACTTATGCAGACATCACGGAAGACGTATGTCGGCAGGTGGAAGCCAAGCCGAACATGCGTTGGATGATGGCCCTGGGGGTTTCTCTGGTTTTCCTAGGCATCTTTATTTACTCTGTATACCGTACCCTGTGGTTTGGTATAGGGGAGTGGGGACTTAATAAAACAGTGGGTTGGGCATGGGACATCACCAACTTCGTGTGGTGGGTTGGTATCGGTCACGCCGGTACTCTGATTTCCGCCATTTTGTTGTTGTTCCGTCAGAAGTGGAGAACTTCTATTAACCGTGCCGCCGAGGCGATGACCATCTTTGCGGTAATCTGCGCGGCCATGTTCCCGGTTCTGCACATGGGCCGTCCTTGGTTAGCTTACTGGGTACTTCCTCTTCCTAACACGTTTGGTTCCCTTTGGGTGAACTTCAACTCCCCGCTTCTCTGGGACGTGTTCGCGATCAGTACATACTTCTCCGTATCCCTGGTATTCTGGTACATTGGTCTGATTCCTGACTTTGCTACCATCCGTGACAGAGCTACTGGACCAATCGCCCGCAGAGCCTATGCTTTGTTAAGTATGAACTGGACAGGTTCTGCGAAACACTGGTCACGTTATGAGACCGTATCTTTGATCCTAGCTGGTTTAGCAACCCCATTGGTGCTTTCGGTACACACCATCGTATCCATGGACTTTGCAACCTCCGTGATCCCGGGATGGCACACGACTATCTTCCCTCCCTACTTCGTGGCTGGTGCGATCTTCTCTGGTTTCGCGATGGTATTGACTCTGATGATCATTACCCGCAAGACCTTCAAACTAGAAGATTATATCACACTGGAGCACGTAGAATCCATGAACAAGGTAATCACCCTGACGGGGTCTATTGTTGGGGTGGCATATATCACTGAGTTCTTCATCGCCTGGTATTCTGGAGTAGAGTATGAGCAGTACGCCTTCATCAACCGGGCAACTGGTCCTTACTGGTGGGCTTACTGGTCTATGATGACTTGTAACGTAATCACACCGCAGCTTTTCTGGTTCCGTTCTATTCGCCGCAGCTTAACAGCTACGTTTATCATCTCCATCTTCGTAAACATCGGGATGTGGTTTGAGCGTTTCGTGATCATCGTGACCTCCCTGCACCGCGACTTCCTTCCATCTAGCTGGGTGATGTTCTCGCCAACCTCTATTGACGTTGGGGTTTATGTAGGAACCATTGGGTTATTCTTCACCCTGTTCCTGCTGTTCGCCAAGTTCTTCCCGGTGGTGAACATGGCCGAGGTAAAATCTATTCTGAAATCGTCTTCTGGGGTGAGCCATACCCTGAACCCAGGCGCATCAATGCATGGCACAGCACCTAACAACTCCCACAAACATGACTAGTAAGAAATATATACTCGGGGTATTCAACGACGAGGATGTGCTGCTGAACGCCATTGAAAAGACCAGAGCGGCAGGCACTAAGATCTACGATGTATTCTCTCCTTATCCAATTCACGGAATTGATGATGTGCTAGGAATCCAACGCTCCCGCTTGCCAATTGTAGCGTTCTTCTGTGGCCTTTGCGGTACTTCGTTTGCGCTCTGGATGCAGATCTACATGTTAGGATTTGACTGGCCAATGATCATTGGTGGTAAACCACACATCGCATTGCCAAGCTTTATTCCGGTGACCTTTGAGTTAACGGTTTTATTTGCGGCTTTCGGGATGGTAATTACGTTCTTTATCATCAGCGGCTTACGCCCAACCCTGAAAGTACCAGTGATGGACCTTCGCTCAACCGATGACAAATACGTGATGGCCATTGAATTGAAAGAAGGCACTGATATTTCAAAACTGAATGATCTACTCCGTTCGCACGGGGCTATCGAAGTTAACGAGAAGGAGGTAGTTAAATAATGAACAATTTCTTTAGAACAGGGGCAAAAGCTGCCTCCTTGATCCTTTTCTCTTCTGCACTTCTTGCTTCTTGTGGTAGAAGTGATCAGGAACAAGCATTAGAGTATGCGCCAGATATGTATTATCCGGTTGCTTACGAGCCATTGAAGCAGTTAGCAGATAATAAAAACGCCATCAACCCAGGTGGGCTGAACATGCGGGTTCCTGCTTCCAACACCATTGCCAGAGGAAAACTTGGGTTTTACACCCATATTTCCAAAGACAGTGCAGAAGTAGCGGGTCGTGAGTTGGTGAATCCAATTGCCAGAAGCACCCAGAACCTGGAAGAAGGGAAAGTATTGTACCTGCGTTTCTGTTCTCCTTGCCATGGCGAGACAGGACAAGGCGATGGTTTGGTAGCTGCCAAATTCAAAGGGGTTCCTAACTATACCCAAGGCCGTTATGCAACCTTACCAGTAGGCCATATCTACCACGTGATTGTAAACGGTCGCGGGCGGATGATGCCACATGGTACCCAGGTGAACCCACAAGAGCGCTGGAAAATTGCCATGTACGTGCAGCAACTGCAGAAAGGCATCACCGATGCCAGCGGTGCAGATGCGGCTGACACCGGCTCTCAATCTACCGATGCTCCGGCAGGCGCAAGTGAAGACCAGAATACAAACCCAGTAACAGGTACTACGGCAGATCCAACCAAGGACACGCGTAACTAACCTATAAAAGGTATTTTAGAAATGATAACTGAAGAAAGACTAACTATCCCTGCAAGCGCCACCAAGCGGTTCTTCTACATGATAGCTATTGGCCTGGTACTCCTGGTAGCTGGCCTTATCATCGCTGCTAATTTTAGTGGTGGGCATGGAGAAGCACATGGGGCAGAGGCAGGGCATCACGCAGCTGGTTGGGGACAGCGTTTACTGGCTAACCTTTGGATGAACAACGTGTACTTTACTGGTATTGCGGTTGTTGGAATTCTATTCGTGGCAATTCAATATGTAGCCTATGCCGGATGGTCCGTGTTAATCAAACGGGTTCCTGAAGCATTAGGAAGCTATTTATTAGTGGGTGGGGTAATTATGTTATTGGTATTCTTGCTGCCAATCATCTTTACCGGCCACAACACCTTGCTTCACTGGACGGATCATTCAGTACATGAAGTAGGGAACCCCAATTATGACCCGATCATCGTGGGTAAAAGTGGTTACCTGAACGTAACGTTCTACACCATCAGAATGGTGGCATACTTTACTTTATGGTTCCTTTTCTTTAAATGGCTAAGAAACGAGTCACTGGCTGAAGACATCAATGGTGGTCTGGTTCATTATAACAAGAGCATCCGTTTAGGTGCTACCTTCCTGGTGATCTTCGGGGTTACTTCCTCCATGTCTGCCTGGGATTGGGTTCTATCAATTGACACTCACTGGTTCAGCACCATGTTCGGTTGGTACGTATTCGCCAGCTGGTGGGTATCTGGTTTAGCGGCCATAACGTTAACCATCATCTTCCTGAAGCAGATGGGTTACATGAGAATGGTTACTTCTAACCACTTACATGACTTAGGTAAATTCATCTTCGGTTTCAGTATCTTCTGGACCTACATCTGGTTTTCTCAGTTCATGCTGTACTGGTACGCAAACATCCCTGAAGAGGTAATTTACTTCCAGGAGCGTTTAGGTGGCAATAACAACCATTTCACTTGGATCTTCTTCTTTAACCTTTTCATAAACTTTGCTTTCCCTTTCCTTGTTCTGATGACAAGAGATGCGAAGCGTCAAATGATCATGTTGAAGATTGTGTGTATCGCCATCCTTATCGGTCACTGGTTTGACTTCTACATGATGATTATGCCTGGAACTATGGGTAGCGAGAGTGGGTTTGGGCTGATTGAAATTGGTTCACTACTTACTTTCCTGGGAATCTTTTTGCTAAGATTCACCAAAGAACTAAGCAAGGCATCTTTGGTTCCGGTGAACCACCCGTTCCTGGAAGAAAGCATTCACCACCACGTTTAAGACTAAATTTTAAAGAAACGGATAATGATTACAATTGCAGTAGCACTATCAATCCTCCTTTTACTGGTCGTCCTTTACCTTTTGTTTAGAATCCAGGTATTGGCTTCTATCTTCAAGGGTAGCTACAGACGTGACATTGGGAAGAGCAATAAAATTAATGCCGCTCTAATGCTTGTTTTCTTCTTTGTGATGGGAGGCCTGTTCATCTGGTCTTTCACTGAATCCAAGGAAGAGATGACCTTACCGTTAGCTTCTGAGCACGGTATCGCCATTGACAGTATGTTCTGGCTGACCATGGCCATCATTGGGTTTGTATTTGTTCTTACCCACATCCTGTTGTTCTTCTATTCTTACAAATACCAGCATCAGGAAGGCAAGCGCGCGTTCTATTACCCACATAACAACAAGGTTGAGATTATCTGGACGGTGATCCCGGCCGTTGTAATGGCTTTGCTGGTATTCTCTGGTTGGAAAACCTGGGCCAAAATAACAAGCCCGGCCCCAGAAAACGCCGTAGTGGTGGAGGTAATGGGTAAGCAGTTTAACTGGCTTGTTCGCTACCCAGGTGCAGATAACAAATTAGGGCACGTGAAGCACACGTTGATCGATGCCACCAATGAGATTGGTATTGATCTGAACGACAAAAATGCCCAAGATGACTTTGCAGGCGAGCCAAGTGCCTTCCACGTACCAAAGGGTGTTCCGGTACTTTTGAAAATAAGATCCAGAGATGTAATCCACAGCGTATTCCTTCCTCACTTCCGGGTTAAGATGGATGCCGTACCGGGTATGCCTACCTCGTTTTGGTTTATCCCTACCAAAACCACCTCTGAAATGCAATCAGAAACTGGCAATGCTAATTTCCAGTATGAACTTGCCTGTACAGAAGTTTGCGGTCGTGGCCACTTTGCCATGAAGATGACAATGATTGTAGATGAGCCAGAAGAGTATCAGAAATGGGTAGCTACCCAACAGAAGAAAACCTTCACGTCTCTTTTACAAGCAGCCCCTGCTGACAGCACTGCCGCTGTAGCTGCTAATACTTCTGATGCCGCAGGAGCTGTTGCTACTGCATCAAACCAATAGTTTAATCTTTTAAAAGTATTGTATGTCTAATACGGATATTTCATTACATAAAGATGTGCACTTAGAGCACGATGATCACCATGATGATCATCATGATCAGAACTTCCTTGAGAAGTACATCTTTAGCCAGGACCATAAAGTAATTGCCAAGCAATTCTTGTTTGCAGGTATTTTCTGGGCCATTGTTGGGGGTATGCTCTCCAGCTTGTTCCGGATGCAGCTTGGCTTTCCAGAGGCTACCTTTACCTTCATGGAGCCTTTGTTAGGCAAATGGGTAGACGGTGGTAAACTGAACCCTGAGTTCTATCTGGCCCTTGTGACCATGCACGGAACCATCATGGTGTTCTTTGTACTAACTGCCGGCCTTTCTGGAACCTTCAGTAACTTTCTTATTCCATTGCAGGTAGGTGCCCGTGACATGGCCTCAGGATTCATGAACATGTTGTCTTTTTGGTTCTTCTTCCTGGCCAGTGTCATCATGTTTTACTCTATCTTCCTAGAGACAGGTCCTGCCGCCGGTGGATGGACGGTATATCCTCCTTTAAGTGCTTTGCCACAGGCTATCTCTGGTTCAGGTACTGGTATGACCATGTGGTTGGTGAGTATGGCTTTGTTTATTGTTTCTCAGTTGTTGGGTGGGGTAAACTATATCACTACTGTGATTAACATGCGTACCCGTGGTCTGTCTATGACCAAATTGCCTTTGACCATCTGGGCGTTCTTTTTGACCGCGGTATTAGGCTTATTAGCTTTCCCGGTACTTTTCTCAGCTGCCCTTCTTTTGATCTTTGACCGTTCTTTTGGAACAAGCTTCTTCCTCTCTGATATCTATGTAGCAGGAGAGGCCTTAACCCATACCGGTGGTAGCCCTGTGTTATTCCAGCACTTATTCTGGTTCTTAGGTCACCCAGAGGTGTACATCGTAATCCTGCCAACCTTCGGTATCGTTTCAGAGATTATTGCTACTAACTCCCGTAAGCCTATTTTCGGTTACCGAGCCATGATTGGTTCAATGTTAGGTATCGCCTTACTTTCCTTCATTGTATGGGCGCACCACATGTTCGTGTCAGGGATGAATCCTTTCCTTGGTTCTGTGTTCATGTTCCTGACGTTGATCATTGCGGTACCTTCTGCGGTAAAAGTATTTAACTGGATTGCAACGTTGTGGAGAGGTAACATCAACTTCACAACTGCCATGCTGTTCTCCGTTGCCTTCGTATCGCTCTTCATCTCTGGTGGGGTAACCGGTATCATCTTAGGTAACTCAGCTCTGGATATTCAATTACACGATACCTACTTCGTAGTGGCTCACTTCCACTTAGTAATGGGTAGTGCTGCTTTCTTCGGAATGTTCGCTGGGGTGTACCACTGGTTCCCTAAGATGTTTGGTCGCATGATGGAAGAGAAATTGGGTTACGTACACTTCTGGATCACCTTTGCGTGCGTGTACCTGATCTTCATGCCTATGCACTACATTGGTATCGCTGGTTTCCCAAGAAGATATTACACTTGGACAGGCTTTGAGACCTTCAACAAGTTTATGGATATGAACACCTTCATTACCGTTGCTGCCATCTTAGCTTTTGCTGCCCAGTTCTTCTTCTTGTTCAACTTCTTCTACAGCATTTTCAGAGGAAGAAGAGCCACCGAGAACCCTTGGAAATCAAATACTCTGGAATGGACTACTCCAGTAAATCCAGGACACGGTAACTGGCCAGGTCCGCTTCCAGTGGTGTACAGATGGCCATACGACTATAGCAAACCAGGTGCGCCTCAGGATTTCATCCCGCAGAACGTGCCTTTCTCTCAAACGCAGTCATCTAACCTGCCACACGAGAGAGATACTCAATAAAGAATGAGAGATAAATCTTTTATAACTAAAAGGTTTAAAAGAATAGCAGTACTTACTATTGCTTCTGTCTATATACTAATCTTAGTAGGGGGGATCGTTCGTAGCACAGGTTCCGGGATGGGTTGTCCAGACTGGCCTAAGTGTTTCGGATCGTGGGTCCCCCCCACTAGTTTAGAGCAATTACCTTCTGATTACCTGGAGGTGTATAAAGAGAAACGGATTCAGAAGAATGAACGCATTGGCAGAGTTCTTCAGGGGTTTGGTTTCACAGAAGTGGCCCAGGAGATTTTCGCACATCCGTCTCAATACATTGAAACGGAGTTCAACGCCACCAAAACGTGGATTGAATATGTGAATAGATTGGTAGGAGTGGTAATAGGGCTTTTGATTTTCTTAACGGTTCTTTACTCTTTTCTCTTTCTTAGATCAGACCCCAAGATTTTCTGGGGTGCGGTTGCCTCTTTTTTGCTCGTTCTTTTTCAAGGGTGGCTAGGATCTTTGGTGGTTTCCACCAATTTGTTACCCGAAATGGTGACCCTTCATATGGCACTGGCCTTGGTTCTGCTGGCGTTCTTGATCTACATTGTAGTAAGGGCTGAGCGGGAGAAAATGTACCAGAACTTTGCGCTTGCCTCAGGTAAGCTGAAGTTCTTATTGGTGGCCGTTCTATTGCTAACCTTCTTTCAGGTAATTCTTGGGACCCAAGTTCGGGAACAGGTAGATCTGGTGGCTTTTGATTCCAACAACTTAGGTAGGGAAACTTGGATAGAGCAATTAGGAGCTTCCTTTTATGTTCACCGGTCCCTTTCCATCCTTTTGGTTCTGATGAATGTGGGGTTGTATTTCTTTATAAAGAAGGTAGGGAAAGCCAACCTTGTCAATCTAGCTAAAGCGACTTTGGGAGTAATTGGGATAGAGATAGTGCTGGGGATTGTGTTATCGTATTTTGCACTGCCAGCCTTCGCCCAGCCATTTCATTTATTATTTGGGACCCTTTTGTTTGGGCTTCAGTTCCTGTTGCTCATCATGTATTACTACGCTCAGAAACATCAACATCATCCATCACCCGAATTGGTGGCATAAACACGTTTATGTACGTACAAGACGTAACATCCAGTGCCCAGACATCATCGGCTATGAGTAAAGCATCCGCGTATTTTCAACTTCTGAAGTTCAGGCTTTCCGCCACGGTTGCTTTTTCTAGTGCTATTGGCTTTCTTCTTGGCAGACCAAATGCTGCCTGGATAGACACCGCCTTAGTGATGTTGGGTGGGCTTTTAGTAACAGGCTCTGCAAACATCATCAACCAGGTTCTTGAAAAGGATTTGGACAAGTTGATGAAAAGAACCGCCAAACGTCCGCTGCCTACTGGTGCAGTATCGGTGCAGGAAGCAATCATCTATTGTATTCTGCTTTGCCTGGCCGGGGTAGGGCTTTTAGGACTTTATTTTAATTGGTTGGCTGCGGCTTTGTCTTTCTTGTCGCTGCTTTTGTACGGTTTTTTCTATACCCCCCTCAAAAGGCTTTCTCCTATCTGTGTGTTTGTAGGAGCCATTCCAGGGGCTTTGCCTCCCTTGATTGGTTGGGTAGCGGGTACGGGGTACATTGGGGTAGAAGCCTGGGTTTTATTCGGAATCCAGTTTATCTGGCAGTTTCCCCATTTCTGGGCCATTGCCTGGGTATTGGATGACGACTACAAAAAAGCTGGCTTCAAAATGTTGCCCATGGCCGGAGGGAAGAACTTGAAAACGGCTATCCAAATTATGATCTATACGTTACTGCTGATTCCGTTGGGCTTATTGCCTTTGCAGTTTGGAATGGCAGGGAAAACTTCTGCTTTTATTGCAGTGGTTTGTGGTGTTTTATTTTTGATGCAGACTTTCTATCTCATGCATACCTGCTCTAAAAGGGCAGCCATGAACATCATGTTTGGTTCGTTTTTGTATTTGCCTATTGTGCAGATTGCGTTTGTGGTAGACAGCCTATAAAGGAGTAAAGATGATAATGAATCCAGAAATACAGGCAGAGCAACGGAAGGTAAATCCTTTGAAGTTCATGCTTATTTTATTGATCGTAAGCATTGTGATGATGTTTGCGGCTTTTACCAGCGCCTATATTGTGCGCCGCGAAGAAGGAAACTGGCTGGAGTTTGATCTTCCGTCGGTTTTGCTCATCAACACGGTGGTGCTGATTATGAGTAGTATTTTCATGCAGTGGGCGTATGTGTCTGCCAAGCGTGATAACATGAAGAACCTCAAATTGGCCTTGATACTCACCATTGTGGCAGGAACTGCTTTCCTGGTGGGCCAATGGCAAGGTTGGGGAGAGTTGGTGCAGAACAATGTGTTCTTCGGCGGCAGTACTGCCAACCCATCAGGTTCTTTTCTGTATGTATTAACCGGTGTTCACGCATTTCACCTGATCACGGGGTTAATTTTTCTAATTATTGTAGTAATTTCGGCACTCCAGTACCGAGTACATTCCAAAAACCTGACCCGAATAGAATTGTGCACTATTTATTGGCACTTCTTAGGGGCCCTTTGGATTTACTTATACGTATTCCTAGTTTTGAACCATTAATAATTCTGTAACACATATGTCGCAAACAACAACCTTTGAGCAGCCTAATACCGGCACCTGGGATGGGGGGAACGAGCCTTTCAAGGTAAGTTATGGTAAACTGATGATGTGGTTTTTCCTCTTATCAGATGCCTTCACCTTTGCTGCTTTCTTAACTACCTACGGATTGGCCCGTCATCGGCATAAAGCTTATGAAGGAACGCACGAAGCCTTCACTTTTTCAACCGAGTGGTGGCCAATTCCTGACAAAGTTTTTAATGCTTTTCCTGGTTTTCATGGCGTAGACTGGCCATTGGCTTTTGTGGCCTTGATGACCATGATCCTGATTCTTTCCTCTGTAACCATGGTTTTGGCGGTGGAAGCAGGTCATAGAATGGATAAAAACGATGTGCAGAAATGGTTGTTGTGGACTATCCTTTTTGGATCTATGTTCTTGGGCTGCCAGGCATGGGAGTGGTCTCACTTTATCGCTGGTACAGAGGAGGGCATGAAGCTTGCCGACGGAAGCGTAATCCATGGAGCGAACCTTATCGTAAACCAATACGGGCCACCCTTGTTCGCTGACCTGTTCTTCTTCATCACTGGTTTCCACGGTACGCACGTGTTCAGTGGGGTGGTGTTACTGATCATGATTTTCATCAATACCGTGAACGGAGTGTACCACAGAAGAGGACACTATGAAATGGTAGAGAAAGTAGGTCTTTACTGGCACTTTGTAGACTTAGTGTGGGTATTCGTGTTCACCTTCTTCTACCTGGTGTAATTGTTGAATTGATTTAAACTGAATAGACATGGCATCGCATTCACACCATACTGACGAGTTTGCTACCACAGGAGAAATTCCTAAGGCACAAACAAAAGTTATCTGGAAGACCTTCTTTATTCTTTGCGCCTTAACTGCAATTGAATTCGCCTTCGCTTTCATGATGGATCCAGGTACGTTGCGTAACGCAATCTTCATCGGATTAACCCTCTTCAAAGCGTTTTACATTGTAGGTGAATTCATGCACTTAAAGCATGAGACCAAAGGCCTGATCTGGGCTGTTCTGGTTCCAACGGTATTATTGGTTTGGCTACTGGTCGCTTTACTGGTAGAAGGTACTTTCTACGGAGAGTCAGTTTTCAACTACTTTAATTAATGAGTCCAAAAAAGGCACTAGTGCTGGGTACCCTTCTGTTGGTACCCGTACTAGTGTTTTTGTTTTTGAAGATGTTCGGAGTGAATAGATTTTCACTCCGAACTCATTTTCCGGTTAGAGTAGATTCTACCTTGGTAGATGGCCAATGGCGGTATGATACCACTTATCGGCAGGTACCAGATTTTCGGCTGGTTTCCCAAAACGGAGCTTCTTTCACGGCCAAGGAGTTGGAAGGCAAAATTTACGTAGCCAATTTCTTCTATACTTCCTGTGCGGCCAACTGCAAACAAATGAGCACCCAACTTTCCCGGGTGCAGGATGCTTTCCGGCTTAAGCCAAACGTGAAAATCCTTTCCTTTTCCCTGCGCCCCGAAGAAGATAGTCCCGAAGTGCTGAAACGATATGCCGAAAGTTTCCGGGCCAATCCTTATAAATGGGTTTTCCTGACCGGTTCCTCCGCAGAAATTCTGCGTTTAGCGCAACAGGGATACAATCTTCAAACCACAGACTCCGTTTCCACAGGGAAGGCAGAACCGGTCTCCCCACAAAACCTGTATTTGGTAGATCAGCAGAAACACGTACGGGGCATCTATGATGGGACCAGCGCTGCCGATGTAGACCGATTGATTACCGAGATTAACGTGCTCCTTTCTGAGGACAACACAGACAATGGAAAACAAAGCCCTAGGTAACCCCAACGATACCCGTTACCTCATCATCATTGCCCTTCTTTCCGTGATTGTGCCACTGGTGGTGGCATTACTCTTGTTTATGCCGCAAACCGGGAAATTGGGTGACCTTGATGTGTCCTTTCTGCCTAAACTTCATGCCGTCCTTAATTCCCTAACCGCCATTGCCCTGGTGATTGGGTACTATCAAATCAAGAAGCAGAACAGAAGGTTACACCGATTTGCCATGGTGACCGCGTTTGTGTTGTCGTCCTTTTTCCTGATCTCCTATGTGACGTACCATTACCAAGCCGCACCTACTCCGTTTGGGGGAGAAGGGACCATTAAATTGATCTATTACGTCATCCTGATTACCCACATTATTCTGGCAGCGGTGATTGTGCCTTTGGTACTACTTTCGGTATACTTCGCGGTCTCACAGCAGTTCGCCCGTCACCGGAAAGTCTCCCGCTGGACTTTTCCGCTTTGGCTTTATGTGGCTATCACAGGAGTCGTGGTTTACCTGATGATTTCGCCATACTATGCTTGAAACTTTACGGGCCCAATAGTGTTCATAGAAGAGAGAGACAATGGAGATGAAGAATAAAATACGTTTTTGGCTGGTCGCCCTTTTTCTGGTGGTGCTCCTTACCTTTCAAACAGCCCCCGTGCAGGCACAGTGTGCCATGTGTACCGCCTCGGTGGAATCTTCCAACAACGAGTCTGGTGACAGCATTGCCAACGGGTTGAACAAAGGCATTTTGTACCTGATGGCCATTCCGTATGTGATTGCGGGCTGTGTGGGCTTCTTCTGGTATAAGTACAGCCGCAAAAAATAGTGGGAACCTGGGCGCATGTCAAGGCCGGCCTTGAAAAGAAATGTCCGCGCTGCCACCAAGGCCCCATGTTTTCCCATTCTGCCCTTCACCTGAACAAGTTTGATCAAATGCCGGAGAAATGCCCCGTGTGCGGGTTCCGGTACGAGGTTGAACTCGGGTTTTATTGGGGCGCCATGTACATGAGCTACGGCCTTTCGGTGCTGATTGTACTGGTAGTAGGAGTTTCCCTTTATTTTCTAGCCGATGATCCGCCCACCTGGGTGTATTTAACCACGGTAGCCTCTACCATCATTCTGTTTACTCCGGTTCTTTTCCGGTACGCCCGAGTCATGATGCTCTATTTCTTCGGGAGTGTCTCCTATGACCCAAAATACGGGCAACTAAAAAACTCCTAATGTATTTTCTTTTCCTTCCATAGGGATTCTTCCCCTGAACTTTCCTGTCTTTGTTTTATGGCTGTTTTCAGGAAAACGGCACTAAATCTTCCCGTTTCTTGCAATCATTTTACTTTTCGGCTTACTGGCGGGATTTTTGCGCGTATTAAGCTAAATTCGTAAAAAAACTGAGTTGAAGTTCAGGTATACCCTCCCGTTACTTTTCTTTTTAGTATCCCTTTTCTTTGGGGGAGTTGCGGCTTTTTTACAGGTGAGTGTGCAGCGCGATTTGTTGGAAGCCCCCGAGAAGCAAATGGTAGAAGAAGTGCAGGTTCGGCTCCATGGACTCTTGCAGCAGGCCCGTCAGGAAATAGCCGAAGTTGCCCAAACCATTCCCCCTGATTCAGCGGTCTTTTCCAGAAACCTGCCCAAAACCAATATCCCCCTTTTCGTCTACAAACAGGACAAACTGATTTTTTGGTCTGAGCATTCGCTGCGGCCTGAGTTAGACCCCAGAAACCTGAGCAAGAACCAGCAGGTAGTGGAAAATCGGTTCGGGCGGTTTATCGTGGTAAGGCAGAAGTTCCACCGGGAGTACACCGCACTGGCGGTGGTTCCCCTGGAAGTCAGGTATGGAATCAATAATGCCTATCTGCGGAGCGGCTTAAACCCCCAGATCTTCGAAGACCATGTAGCCACTCTTCAACTGGAGCGGGGAGGACGGGCTATTCCCATCGCTGATGCGCAAGGCAATTATCTTTTCTCGTTGCAGGTACTGGAACCCGGACAATGGCTGCACGCCGGTTCATTCACGCTGGCCCTTTACCTATTATCTTTATTTACCGCCATTCTGGGCTTGATTTCCCTGTATCAGAGATTAAGGAGCGAAGGACGGGAAGCGACAGCTTTGTGGACCATTCTTCTGGGTTTGCTGCTGCTGCGGTTAGTCATGCTGCTGACACGGTTCCCCAACAATGTGCAGGAGGTGGAGCTATTTGGCCCGCGGGTGTACGCCGCTTCCTGGTGGTCTCCCTCTCTAGGTGATTTACTCCTGAATGAGGTTTGCTTTTTGATCATGACGTTGCTGGTGTATCGCTTCGCAAGGCATTTCTCTTTTAGGGCTGTTTTCCATAAATCAACCCAAAAACAGCTATGGAGCTGTATTGCCATTGGGGTAATCATTACGGTCCTCATCATCAGTTGGTACGAAACCTACCGAAGCCTTTTTGTCAACTCCCAACCCAACCTTGACATCACCCAGAACATTCAGATAGGGGTAGAGAAGCTGCTCTTGTACCTGGTCATGATTCTGCATACGCTGGCGTTGAGCTGGATTCTGCGGCTTCTGCTGGGTGCCTTTCCGTTTACTGCGCACGGAAGTTTGCCCTTTGCCTACGCCTGGATGACCGTTCTGGTACTGGCTCTAGGCTGGGCGTTTTGGCGCGATGCCCCTAGCGGCAATTGGGTAGTTCTATTCGCCGGTGCGGCCCTGGTAGGGTGGGAGCAGTTACACCGAAAACTAGGTCAGAGGGCCGGTATCTACTCCAGTATTTTCATGCTGAATATCCTAAGCGCTAGCTTAGGTGCGGCAGCCTTGTACGACCTTTACGCGGTACAACTCCGGGCCGACAAACAACGGCTGGCTTCGCAGTTGCTCAAAGACCGTGATGATTTAACCGAGTACTTGTTGGCGCAAGCAGCCCAGGACATCAGCCGAGATCCTTTGATCCAGCACGTGTTCAATGCTCCCTGGGGAAAACTGACCATAGTGGAGCAGAAAATCCGCCGGCATCATTTGCGTGCCATCACTGAAAACTACGCCGTGACGGTGCGCATGTTTGACTTCACCGGCGAGAGTTTTAATGATCTGGATAGCCTCTCTAACTTGGAAGCCTATGCCCAAAAATGGGCACCTATCTCCCGAGGCACGAACCAGAAAGGACAACTTTTGGTGGGTTCTGAAGCAGATCCGGGTAGGTTTACGTATTTGCAGGAGATAAAAGTGCCGGTTGAGTTTGAGCAATGGGCAACGGTGGTGCTAGAGGTAAGTCCTAAGATCACGGCGCCTAACAGTGTGCTTCCCGAGTTGCTCGTTGAACGCAAAAGTTCGCAGGAAAGCAATTTGCCCTCCAGCAGTTATGCGCTCTGGAAGAGAAACCGCTGGCTCAAGACCGAAGGCTACTTTGAATACAGCCAAAATTTCTCGCCCAATCTCTTTAACATCCCGCAGTTGTATACTCAGGGCCTGGCCATCGCCGATTACCACCACTTAGGCGCCCGGGCTAATAATGGAACGGTGGCCTTGGTGAGTACGCCCGCGTATGGTGCCCGTTCGTGGCTGTCTAATTTCTCGTTCCTGTTTCTGCTGCATACCTTCTCGCTGTTTTCTTTGCTGTTGCTGGTGATGTTGTATCGGGGGCAATTGGTGGAAGCCATCATGTCTACCTTCGGAACCAAGATCCAGCTTTTCCTGAATTTGGGGGTGCTGGTGCCTTTGGTGCTGGTGAGTATTACCATCGGGAGCCTAGTGACCAACTCGTACCGGCAGGACCTCATCAGGGGCTACACCGATCAGGGCGATTTTGTACGGCAAAGCATCTTAACCAGCAACTGGGGAAATAACCTGTTCAAAGGCCGGGCAGATTCTCTGGAGCGTCGCATCAACCGGTTGGCGATGGTGGCCCAGGCCGAACTTAACATCTACAATGCTGCAGGGGAGTTGCGCTTGTCCAGCCAGCCGGCCCTGTTTGAGGCTGGCGTTCTCTCTACCCGGCTTAACCCACAGGCGTTTGAGGTGCTGAAGGAGCAAGGCCTGAACCGGGTTTTGTTAGAGGAAAAAGCCGGTTCGCTGCCTTACAGTTCCATTTACGTGCCTTTGCGCAACAGCCCAAATGCCAGCCCTGAGGGGTACCTGGCCATTCCGTTCTTCGATTCAGAAAAGGAACTGAACTCCAAATTGATTCAGCTGATCACCACCATCTTGAATATCTTCTCGGTGTTGTTCCTGCTGTTCGTGTTTCTGAGTTACATGGCTACCCGCGCCTTGACCGTGCCTCTGCAACTGTTGACCGAACGCCTGAAACGAACCTCACTCACGGGAAACAACGAAAAACTGGTGTATCAGTCCCGCGATGAGATTGGCTTGCTGGTGCATGAGTACAACCAGATGCTGCAGAAGCTAGAGGAGAGCAAGCAAGAACTGACCTTACGGGAGAAAGAAGCCGCCTGGAAAGAAATGGCCCGGCAGGTAGCCCACGAGATCAAGAATCCGCTTACGCCCATGAAGCTTTCGCTGCAGTACCTGCGCAAAGCCAAGCAGGACGGCCGCGGCAACCTGGACGAACTCATCGAGAAGATCTCCAACACCATGATCACCCAGATTGATGTACTAAGCGATATCGCCACGTCGTTCTCCAATTTCACGGCCATGCCTGATTTGAAATTAGAGATTCTGGAGTTGAACGGATTGATCCGGAGAGCCACCGATTTACACCTGAACCCCCAGCAGCATCGGATAGAGGTAGTCCTGCCCGAGGCACCTGTGCAAGTGCGCGCCGATGAAAACCAACTCATCCGGATCTTCAATAACCTGTTGTTGAATGCTTTGCAAGCCGTTCCGGCGTCTAAGACTCCGGAGATCAACGTGACCTTGGAACTGGTGAGTGCGCAATGGGCTTTGGTAGCGATACAGGACAATGGCTCAGGCATTCCCGAAGAAGTGCAGCCCAAAATCTTCATCCCGAATTTTAGTACCAAATACTCGGGCTCAGGCATTGGCTTGGCCGTGGTGAAGAAAGGCGTAGAGGCCATTGGCGGTTCTATTTGGTTTGAGACGATGGAGAACGAAGGAACCACCTTCTTCCTGAAACTGCCGGTGGTGCCCTCATGAGGTGCTGGGGCGTCATATTCCTTTTCGTTTCGGCTTTTTTATGGGCAGGCCAAACCCAAGCCCAGGAGCTGTCTAACCGCCGTTGCAAATGGGTACAGCTGCGGCCGGGCGCTTTCACGCTGGATTCCCTGACTATTGCCGAAAACACCATCGAGATTCTGGACCGTCGGCAACTCCGGAGCCCGCTGGGGTTTCATTATGACCCTGTGAGCAACTTGTTCCTGTTCATTGGGGAGACGGAGGCAGCCCCAACTCCAGCGGTTCGGCCCGACAGTCTGGCGCGTGATTCTTCCGGGGCGTTTTTCGCCCGTTTTCCTGAAAATGCCCCAAAAACAGATTCGGTGCTGGTGTGTTACCGCGTGCTGCCCCTGAACGTGGCTTCGCCCAGTTTCAAGCGCGATATTAGAAAATGGGATTCCACTTCGTTTGAACGGTCCTATGTCATTAACCAACCTGCTCCCCGCGAGGAGCTATTCAAAACCCCGGGCCTGAACAAAACGGGCAGCATTTCCAGGGGAGTTTCGGTAGGAAACACCCAAAACGTATTTGTGAACTCGGCCCTGAACCTGCAGTTGGAAGGAAAACTGACCGATGAGATCAACATCACCGCTTCCATCACTGACCAGAACATCCCGTTTCAACCCGAGGGGAACACGCAGCAACTACAGGAGTTCGACCGCGTCTTCATCACCCTACAGCATCGGCTTTGGACTTTGACCGGCGGAGATGTGGTGCTCCGGAACCGGCCTACGTCGCACTTTCTGCGGTTCTACAAAAACGTGCAGGGCGGCGCGTTGGAAATCAACCGGGGCAAACCGGGCTGGGAGAGTGCTACCTCGGTGGCAGCATCGGTGGCCAAGGGAAAATTCGCCTCGGAGAACATCACGCCCATAGAGAGTGTGCAGGGGCCTTACCGGTTGCGGGGACCCAACGGTGAGCGCTTTATCATTGTGCTGGCCAACTCAGAACGGGTATACCTAGACGGTAAACTGTTGCAGCGGGGCTTTGACTACGACTATGTCATTGACTACAACCAGGCCGAGGTCACCTTTACGCCCAAATGGATCATCACCCGGAATTCGCGTATTCGCGTCGATTTTGAATATTCAGACCTGAACTACACCCGTAGCGTGGTGCATGCCAGTCATTACCAGAAAATGGGCAAGTTCAACGTGTACGGCAACTTCTACAACGAAGCCGATAACCCCAACAACCCGCTTACCCTGAACCTGAGCACCGACGAAAAACGCCTGCTCTCCCAGATTGGCGACCGGCAGGACCTGGCGGCTACGCCCAGCGGAGATTCTGTGCGCTTTGACCGTAACCAGGTGCTTTACCTGAAGAAAGATACTGTCACTGCTACCGGCACCTACAATATTTTCGAGTACTCCACTGATTCAACCCGGGCTTTCTATGCGGTAAGTTTCACCGAGGTAGCTACCGGCGGGAACTACATACTGCAGAACACCACCGTGAACGGGCGTGTCTTCCAGTGGGTGGAGCCGGTGAACGGTGTGCCGCAGGGCCGCTACGAGGCCATCCGGATTTTGCCTACGCCCATCCAGAAACAAATGATGACCTTGGGCGGCATCTGGTCTCTGGACGAAAAGAGTAATGTGTTCCTGGAAGTGGCGGGCTCCAAGAATGACCTGAATCGTTACTCCAACCTTGATTCCGGCGATGACCAGGGAAAGGGAATCAGGGTGGGATATCAGGTGAATGACCGTAACGTGAAGTTCCTGGGCGACTACAAACTGCGGAGCGCCATGACCTACGAGTACACCGACCCCAACTTCACACCCATTGACCGCTACCGTGACGTGGAATTTGACCGTGACTGGAGCAGCCCTACCAATACCACCTTGGCCCGCCAAACCCGCATTGAGGACCACATCTTCACGTTCTCGGTAGGAGGGGTGAAAGATGCGCTGCATTTCATCAATTACCGCATCAGCCGGCGGTTCCGGCCCACAGAGGTAGACGGAACGCAGCATTACCTGGAGATGACCCAGAAAGTAAAAGGGCTGGAACTGCGCGGGAATCTGTTTATGCTTAAAAACCAACAGGCCGAAAGTACCTCTAACTGGGTGCGTGGCGAGATTGGCGTGCAGTACCCCACCAAGTTCTTCACACCGGGCTACGTGTACCGCTTCGATAAAAACCGGATTATCTCCAAACTCAACGAAGCGTTGCTGGGCTCCGCCAATTACTTTGATGACCACCTCTTCTATGTAGAAAGCCGCGATACGGCTGCGTTCAAGTACCGCGTGGAGTACAGCCGCCGCGTAGATTTCAGGCCCGAAAACGGAGAATTGGGCAATAAACAGATCGCCAACACTTTCAACTTCAGCACCAGCACCGTCATCAAGAAAAACCATCAAATCACCGCATTGATCACGCTGCGTAACCTACAGGCGCTGGATAGTCTGCGGGAAACCACCGTACTTTCCAAAATTGACTGGACCGGTGATTTCCTTGACCGACACCTGCGCTCTGAGATGACGTACGCTATTGGCACTGGCCGTGAGTTGAAACGGCAGTACCAGTTTGTGGAAACCATTCCGGGGCAGGGCACCCACTTCTTTGAGGACCTGAACCGAGATGGACGCCAGGATCTGAACGAGTTCTTTGAGTCGCAGCCGTCAGACCCGCCGTACCGCCGCAACTTCATTAAGCTGTTCATCCCCACGGATGAGTACGTGATTGCCTACACCAATAATTTCACCTACCGGCTGAACAGCAGCCTGCCCCGGGCCTGGCAGAATTCTGAAACCCGCCTGAAGCGGATTGCCGCTAAGTTCTCGGCGCTGTCTTTCGTGACCATTGACAAACGCACCACCGATGACAACCTGCGCAGCCGCTTCAACCCCTTCAGCCTAAACTTCGCTGATTCCAGTTTGCTTTCGCTCACGCGGTCTTACCGGAATACCCTGTATTTCAACCGGAGCAACCCAAAATACGGCGTTGAATGGACTTTCCAGCAGGGCCTGCAGAAAACGCTCCTAACCAACGGTACCGATGTCCGGAACAATACAAGCCAACAGGTGTTGGTGCGGGTGAACCTGACGGAGGTGTTTTCGAGCCAGTTAAACCTAACCCGCTCCAAACGGGAAAGCGCCTCCAATTACCTTAGCACCAAGAATTTTCTGATCCGTTCCTGGGAAGCCATGCCCGAACTCTCGTACCAACCCAACCAAATAATCCGGTTTACCGGCACCTACCAGTGGATGAACAAGGTGAATGAACAAGGAGCTCAGGAAGAGGCGCAGTTCCATGAATTGGGCACCGAAACGCGCTTGAGCCAAGTAGGCAAACGGACGGTCACGGGGATTGTGAAATACATCAAAATCAACTACTCAGGGCTAGATACCTCGCCGGTGGCCTATGAAATGCTCAACGGCTTCAGGGCTGGCAACAACCTCACCTGGAACCTGGCCTTGCAGCAGCGCCTCAGCAGTGGCCTTAACATCACCTTTGACTACGATGGCCGAAAGCCACAAGGCATCAGAACCATTCACACGGGGCGCATGCAGGTATCGGTGTTGTTTTAAAAGTTAGGAACGGTTTAGGCGTTCTTTTTAGAAAACAGGCTGAAAAGGAGAGGGGGAGTGGGCTGATCTGCAAAGGCTACTGATTTTCGTTTCTTTCGTAGCGGGAAATGATCTCCTCGGCTTCCGGCTGGTCTAAAGAAGAGACAATCACCTTTACGGCGCCGCCTCCACCGGCAGACACTTGCCAGGGAGCAATAGAGCCTATATGCTGGTCTTTCAGAAAGGCCTGGATACCGGCGTTCTCCAGCATGCTTTTCACCACGTTTGCCTCCATGGCACTTCCAGAAAAAACAATGACCGGTTTTGGTTTGAAGTTGTCACGCATAGCTTGGTACAAAAAGGAGAGAGAAAGACCGCATGGAAGATAAGCCTTTCCGCTGAATGTTATACTTTTTACGGTTATCTGGTTTTCAGCCTGTTTTCCAGAAAACACCCTGAATAACCCAGCCTCATTCTCTAATTCACTCAATCATTCATTCTCTCATTCTCTCCATTAATCCATCAGAATTAGGTGGTGGTATAATGCCGTCTGAGCCATGCGCTGATGCCGCTCAATCCTGGGAAAAGGACCCGTTCGGTAATGTTAGCCTGGTCCAACTTGTCCCTGATCTCCCATTTCAGTTTTGCTGGAATTATTAAGCGGTAATACAGATCAGGGTGTTCCAGGAGCCAATCGCAGAGGAGAGCATCTGGGGTGGACATCATGGAGAAAAGCGCGTACTGGTGCACAATGCGTTCGTCTAGGGAAGGGGGCTCCATGAACAGCACAAACGGTTTTTCCTGGAATTCGCCCAGGCTGTTAAGGGAAGTAGCGATGGGTTCCAGGACCTCGGGGGTGAATACGTTGGAGCCTTCCTGCCGGATGACCTTTTGCAGTTTCTCAGGGAGATGCTCAGTGGATTTGACGTAGTTCACACACCAGATCACGCCGTCTTCGTGGAAGTTATTGAGGTCTGAGGTGGCAAAATGCAGCGCTACGTACGGAGAATAGGTCCAGTCCATGAGGCGGGTGGGCAGTCCGTGGTGCTGGGCCACGGCCAGCCAGTTCCAGAAAGACTCGCCTACCTCCATGGATCCTCGGGAGTATTTCCGGAAGTTCCGGAGCAGGTGAGGCTCCAGTTTAGGATAGTCTCCGCCAATGCGCATGAGGCTGGTCTTGAGGTTGTAGCTTTTGTTCCATAACCCCCTGAACACGTACGGCGAGCGGTACCGGTTCAGTTTATCATCCCAGGAATCCCGGAAAAGTTCACGCTGCAGTTCTTCCCAGGTCTGGATTCGTAGGTCATTTGGCATTGCCAAAGCATCAGATGGAGCTTCTTCACTCATGTCGTTTTCTACGATGGAGTAGGCCATAGGAGTTCTGGGGCTAAAACAGATTACGGGTTAATTCAAAAGTATTGGTATTAATACGAAAATGGGCCTGCAAGTTGTTCAGGTAGGGTTTATTTCACCTAAGCCATCATGGGCTTTAAAGGCCTTTTCACAAAAACAACCCTAAAACAGAAGAGCAGGCTTTAGGCCTGCTCTTCTGTTTTGCTTAATAATAAGTACCAGATATAAGATAGTTCTGCACGTAATCCTGTATGCCGGCTTCTAAGGTATGGAAGGGTTGGGAATACCCTATGCCCCGGAGTTTGGCCATGTTGGCCTGGGTGTAGTACTGGTATTTGTCCCGGATGTCCTCGGGAGTGTCTTTGAAATCAATGTTGATGTCTGCGCCCATGGCAGTGAAGGTGTTGAAGGCCAGATCAAGGAAGGTGCGGGCCTCGCCGCTACCCAGGTTGTAGATACCCGAGTTCTTGCGGTGGTTCATAAGCCAGAACATCACGTCCACCACGTCTTTCACATACACGAAATCACGCATCTGCTTGCCGTCTTCGTAGTCTGGGTTGTGCGAGCGGAACAAAGTCAGGCGGCCGGTGTCTTTGATGGAATTGAAGGCGTGCATCACCACCGAGGCCATTCTGCCTTTGTGGTATTCATTAGGCCCGTACACGTTGAAGAACTTGAGCCCCGCCCAGAAGAAAGGTTTGGCGGTTTGCTCCAGCGCCCAGATATCGAAATCGTTTTTAGATTCACCATAGGCATTCAGCGGACGCAGCAACGAGAGAATGGACTCGTCGTCGTCGTAGCCTAGGGTGCCGGAGCCGTACGTGGCCGCCGAGGAAGCGTACACCAATGGAATTTGGTACTCGCAGCAGGCGTTCCACATTTTTTTGGAGTAGTCCAGGTTCAAAAGATTGAGTACCTCCAGGTTGGTCTCGGTGGTGTCCGTGCGGGCTCCCAAATGGAAAATGAACTCCACATCTTCGTAATTCTTGTCTAGCCAGGTGAAGAAATCATGGCGGTCTACAAACTCCTTTATTCTTTTCCCCTCAACGTTAGGCAGCTTTTTAGCCACCGAAAAGTTGTCAACTACCACTATGTCATTGAAATTGGCAGCATTGAGACGGGAAACAAGGCAACTGGCGATAAATCCGGCTGCTCCGGTGACTACAATCATGGAAATAAAGTTAGGTTCAGTGCAAAGCTACCCAAAAGTACGAAAGTTTTGCTCGAACGATTTCCCCTCTGACCCAGCCCGAGGAGGCAGCCGTGATTCCGCTTTAGACTTGGTTTACCTAAATCGGCCTTAAAACAGAGCCTTCGTTTGAATGTCCTTAGCCGTTTTACTCTTATTTTTTAATAATCTGCTTAAAACGGCTGGAAGGAGGGAGGCAGAGAGGGTTCGGGCAAATGCTGTATCTTTGGCCGTTTTTCAACGGTAAAGTTTCCTTCTGTGGCTTTAACAGGTTTCTCTCGTTCTGTTTCTTCCCTTCGGGGATGGGTGCTAGGCTTTTTGTGTCTGCTCGCTTTAAGTGCCTGTGAGTCTAAAAAGCCGGCAACCACGGTGACCCCCAGTTTCCATACCGTCACCGATGACCTTGGCCGCAAGGTGAAACTTCCCGTTCAGCCGCGCCGGATCATGGCTCTGGCCCCGTCAATGACCGAAATGCTGTTTGCCGTCGCCGATACCGCTGCTATCGTTGGCCGTACCCAGAACTGTGATTTCCCCGCCGCTGCGCTTTCCAAACCCGTGGTCAACAATTACCCCATGGACTATGAGCGCCTGCTTTCCCTGAAACCTGATGTGGTGTTTGCCACCGAAGGCATTATCTCCATGGAAGTGGCCGCGCAGGTGCAGAAAATGGGCATCCCGATGTATTTCCAGGCCTATGACAGTGTGGCTGATATTCTCCGGGGCATCAGAACCTTGGGTTTTCTGCTGAAGCGCGAAGCAAAAGCCACCGCTGTGGCAGATTCCTTACAGGCTAGACTTAACCAACTGGCCATTGACACTGCCCGCGAGAGCCGCCCCCGGGTACTGGCTATCACCTGGCGAGACCCCATCTACGTGTTCGGCCGCAACACCCTCTTCACCGACAAACTGCGGTACGCCGGCGGTCAGAACGCCCTCACCGAAGTTTTTGCTCAGCCTTATCCAGCCCTCACCCGCGAATACATCCTGCAACTGAACCCAGATGTGATCATCGGCGGCGATTTCGAAAAGATGGAGAAGACCTTTTTCTCCTTGTACCCTGAACTGCGTCGCATCAAGGCGTACCAGACAAAGCGCATCTATGAGGTTACAGATGATCTCATGTCCAGGCCCAGCCCGCGCGTGGTGGAAGGAATTGCAGAGTTAAAAGCGGTGCTACGGTGAGAAAAGCGGCTCTTGTTCTGTTTCTTCTGCTAGTACTACTAGTTGCCGGTTTTTTTCTGGGCCTGAAGGTGGGAAGTCTGCCAACTTCTTACGTCACTGTTTTGGAGGCCCTTTTTGAATATGATGCTCAAAACGCTGCGCATTACAGCATCGTGCACTTACGTCTTCCTCGCCTGTTACTAGCGTTTCTCACCGGCGCTTCCTTGGCTTTCTCAGGGTATCTCATGCAAGCCCTGGTAAACAACGCCCTCGCCGATCCTTATCTGCTAGGTACCGCCTCAGGGGCTTCGCTGGGAGCATCGTTCAGTTTTTTCCTGCTCACCGACCTGAGCTTAATGGGATTGTACCTGCCGCCGTTCTTTGCACTAGTGGGTTCTTTTGCCGTAACGCTCGTGGTCGTTTTACTAGGATCCCGCCGCGGGCAGTTGATCCCAAGCCAGATGCTGCTGGTAGGGGTGGCCCTGAGTTCTCTGCTTACCGCCTTGGTGAGTTTGATTATGTTCCTCTCAGATTCAGAAAGCCAGCTGAAGTCGGTGGTGTTCTGGAGCATGGGCGGGTTTGAGAAGGCAGATTGGGCAAACCTTGGTTATCCCGCAGTGGCGCTGGCTGGTGGTTTAGTCCTGTTTTTCTTTTTGCAACGGCACCTGAGCGTATTGCTGCTAGGCGCAGAACGCGCCGAGACCCTGGGCGTAGATGTCCGGTTGATCCGGTGGATCATGCTGGTGACGGTTTCAGTGGTGACGGGTTTTGCGGTGGCGTTCTCGGGGCCGGTAGGCTTTGTGGGCCTCATGGTACCGCACCTCACGCGCGCCTTGCTGGGAACCACCAACCGATTCAACTTGATTGCCTGTGCTCTGGCCGGAGGGTTGTTTCTGGTGGCCTGTGATTTGATTTCCAGATGGATTTATCCGCCCGCCGGTATGCCAGTTGGGATCGTAACTTCCTTCTTTGGTGTGCCTTTCTTCGTATATTTGCTGCGAAGAAAGAATTACCGATTCAGTTAATGGTATACGTAAGCAGATTAGAGCATTTCAATGCGGCGCACAAGCTGCATAACCCCAATTGGTCGCTGGCAAAGAATAAGGAAGTTTTTGGGCCCTGCGCAAATACCAACTGGCATGGGCATAACTATGAACTGATCGTGACGGTGAAGGGAAAACCAGACCCAGACACTGGGTTCGTGATCGATTTAAAGAAACTGAGCACTCTCATCAGGGAGCACATCATCAAAAAGGTAGACCACAAAAACCTCAACATGGACGTGGCGTTCATGGAAGGCAAACTGGCCAGCACTGAGAACCTGGTGATGGAATTTTGGAACATCCTAAACCCCCTGATTCCTCGTATATCTGGTGCACAACTGCATAGCCTGAAGCTATATGAGACTCCCCGTAACTTTGTGGAATATTTTGGCGAATAGAGAGTACCTCCAAACTACTTAAGAAGAAGACAAGGCGAGATAATTTATCTGTACAAGCAATATAAGTTGATTCTAAACGTTCTGGCACAAACATTGTGTGAGGTGTTGGTATCGGCTTTTCATTGTCAAAGCCCTGTTCCTGTTCAGAACCCAATCAATGAAGTATTACATAATCGCCGGAGAACGCTCTGGAGACTTGCACGCCTCCAACCTGATCAAGCAACTGCATGAGCAAGATCCGCAGGCCCACATCAGGTGCTGGGGCGGGGACATGATGGAAGCCGCCGGCGCCGAGTTGGTGAAGCACTACCAGGAAATGGCCTTTATGGGCTTTCTGGAAGCCGCCAAAAACCTCTTCAAGATCAAGCGTTTTCTCAAAGAGTGCCAGGACGATCTGTTGGCTTTTCAGCCAGATGTGGTCATTCTGGTAGATTACGCTGGGTTCAACATGCGCATTGCTAAGTTCGCGAAAGAACACGGCCTCAAAGTCTTCTACTACATTTCCCCGAAGATCTGGGCTTGGAACCAGGGGCGCGTACACACCATCAAAAAGTTGGTAGACAAGATGTTTGTCATCATGCCCTTTGAGAAGGATTTCTACCAGAAGTTCGATTACAAAACCGATTATGTGGGTAACCCGGTGTCTGATGCCGTGGCTGCGCACCAGATAAACCCCAACTTCCGGAAAGACAACAACCTGGATGACCGCCCCATCATTGCGGTTTTGCCCGGCAGCCGCCAGCAAGAGATAGAGAACATCCTCTATATCATGCTCAGCATTTTGCCCCCCTTTCAGGATTACCAGTTTGTTGTAGCCGCGGTAAGCAACTTTGATAGGGAATATTACGAGCACTTCAACCGGGAGCCCTTCATCAAAATCGTCTACGACCAGACCTATGACATCCTGGCCAATGCCGAGGCTGCTCTGGTAACTTCCGGCACCGCCACTTTGGAAACCGCTATGTTCAGCGTACCGCAGGTGGTTTGCTACCGTACCAGCGCTGTTTCTTACTGGATTGGCCGCGCCGTGATCAAAGTGCCGTATATTTCCCTGGTAAATCTCATTGCCGGACGTAAAGTAGTACCTGAACTGATTCAAGGCGATATGAACGCCCAGAACCTAGTGAAAGAACTGAAGAACATTCTGCAGAACCCAAAAGGGCGTGCGGCGCAGTTGGACGGCTACAAGCGCGTGCAGGAACTGATTGGGGATTTCAACACCTCCCAGACCGCTGCCAAACTGATGGTTCAGTACCTGAAAGAAGGGAAAACCACCCCAGATACTACCAAGACATTAAAGTCGGTGCTTTAAGGCTCTTTTCTTGAAAACAGCTTTAAAGCATAATAAAAAGAGAAGGCCTCCCTTACTTTGTAGGGGAGGCCTTCTCTTTAAGCAGTAATCCAGAAAGCTTTTACGCTACTTTCAATTTCTTCACCGCTGATTTCTCGAATTTCTCACGGGCGTAGTCCAGCGTGATGATCAGGTCGCTGCTGCCTTCCTGCTCTTCTGAGGGCAGGTCAAACATAGCGTCGGTCATGATGCCTTCGCAGATGGAGCGCAAGCCGCGGGCGCCTAATTTATACTCAGAAGCTTTCTCCACGATGTACTCCAAAGTGTCCTCGGCAAACTCCAGGTTGATGTTCTCCATCTCGAACAGGCGCTTGTACTGTTTCACCAGGGAGTTCTTCGGCTCAGTCAGGATCAGGCGGAGGGTTTCTTTGTCCAGCGGGTTCAGGTGCGTCACTACTGGCAGACGACCAATCAACTCTGGTATTAAGCCGAAGGATTTCAGGTCTTGCGAGGTGATGTAGCGCAGGAAGTTCTCAGTGTCCATTTTCTCCTCCAGATTGGTAGAAGAGAACCCGATGGGTTTGGTATTCAGGCGGCTCTTGATGAGGCGATCGATGCCTACAAACGCGCCTCCGCAGATGAAGAGAATGTTCTCGGTGTTCACGGAGATCATCTTCTGCTCTGGGTGCTTACGGCCTCCCTGTGGTGGCACGTTTACAGAAGTACCTTCCAATAATTTCAATAATGCCTGCTGCACACCTTCACCGCTTACATCACGGGTGATGGAAGGGTTGTCGCTTTTGCGCGCAATTTTGTCAATCTCGTCAATATACACGATGCCGCGCTCGGCTGCCTCTACGTTGTAGTCGGCGGCTTGCAGGAGGCGGGTCAAGATGCTTTCCACGTCTTCGCCCACGTAACCGGCCTCAGTGAGGACGGTGGCATCAGCGATACAAAACGGAACTTGCAACACTCCGGCCAGCATGCGGGCCAGGAACGTTTTTCCGGTACCGGTTTCGCCTACCATGATGATGTTGGATTTCTCAATCACTACGTCATCGGTCTTCGGCTTTTGCATCAAACGCTTGTAGTGGTTGTACACCGCCACAGACATTACTTTTTTGGCTTCGTCCTGCCCTACCACAAACTGGTCAAGGTAGGTTTTCATTTCCCTTGGCTTGATCAGGTTGAATTTAGGCGCACGGTTGGTGGCACGCAACCGGTTCTCCTCATTTAGAATCTGCTGGGCTTGACCAATGCAACGCTCACAGATATGCGCGTTGATGCCTGAGATCATTACAGACACCTCTTTCTTATTCTTGCCGCAAAAGGAGCACGTTATTTCTGCCATAAAACCGGGAGTGGAGTGTACTTTTCCGGTCCTAAGGTGGGCCGGGTACGACAAAGTTACAAAATTGGTTAGGCACTACGCCAAAATATTTTTACACAAGGTTACCAACACCCTCTCTGAAGTGATTGGAAGCGAGGGAATTATAAAATATAGCCTATTTTGTATCTGATTGAAGCAGAACATACTGTATTGTATACGGAAGAACGCAGCCCATCAATCCACCTTAAATTCTTTCCTGAAAAATTTTCAGAAGCCCAAGGAAGGCATTCTGTTTTACTCTTGTTTTCCGGAAATCACACCTAAAACCAACTGAAATTCTGAGTAATGTCTGTTCAAGGAAAACAAGTTGCTAGTGGGTGTTTTTCTTTCATATTAGACCTAAACTGGTTGGAGAAAAACACCGATAAAACAAAAAAGACCCACTAAACAGCGGGTCTTTTTTATGCAGAACTAGGTCTTTTTTAGGCTTTGTGACGGGTTAACACCTCGTCAATCAAGCCATATTCTTTGGCTTCCTGGGCAATCATCCAGTAGTCACGGTCGCTGTCTTTGTCTACTTCTTCAATCGGCTTGCCGCTGTGGCTGGAGATGATTTCGTAAAGCTCTTTTTTCAGCTTCAGGATCTCACGGGCAGTAATCTCAATGTCTGAGGCCTGGCCTTGGGTACCACCCATTGGCTGGTGAATCATGACACGGGCGTGGGGCAGGGCAGAGCGCTTGTCTTTGGCGCCGCCGCAAAGCAACACCGCCCCCATGGAGGCTGCCAAACCGGTACAGATGGTGGCCACGTCTGGCTGCACGTACTGCATGGTGTCATAGATACCAAGACCCGCGTACACTGAGCCGCCTGGGCTGTTGATGTACAACAAGATGTCTTTTTTGGAGTCCACGCTTTCCAGGAACAGCAACTGGGCGGTAATGATGTTGGCGATATAATCATCTACCTGGGTGCCCAGGAAAATGATACGGTCTACCATCAGGCGGGAGAATACGTCAATCTCCCGGAAGTTGGTAGGTCTTTCCTCAATCACAGAACGCGTCATGCTGGTGGGGTGCATGTTCGTTTTGCTTTCAATGTGGGTGAGGTATTGGTCAACGCCAAGGCCACTCATGCCTAGGCCTTGCACGGCAAATTTTCTGAATTCGTCTTTCGTGTACATAAGGGTTCTGTTTAGATGCCTTAACTTAAAAAGAAACGCGTTGGTTACAAGAATAACCAGAAGGGCAGAGAAGGTCTGCTGGTTTCTGGGTTTGTTTTTCTAAAATCAGGCCAAAAACGGATAATGGAGTTTTACTGCCATTATGGCCGGAGACGGGGCAGGAGGCGTTCTCTCTACTTCTCAGAATTCTTGCCCCAGGAGGGCCAGTGCGTTCCGTCTTTAAAGTTGCACGTGATGCGTATCACGGGTCAAGATAAAGGTATTCCTTTTAATCACCGCTTTATCTGTGTTTCTGAACCAGTTTTCAGCGCCTGTCAGAAAATCAGGCTAACTAAAATCCTTTTTCAGATACCCATAGAAACAAAAAAGTCCTTACAATGTTGTAAGGACTTTTTTGTTTCTATGGGATGATACTGCTTAAGCACCCACTTTGTTACGGAATTCTTCAGCAGTCACGGTGTTTTCAGTGATAGTGATTTTCTCTTTCACAAACTCCAGTACTCTCTCAGCAACCAGGGCCTCGTACTCATTCACGAAGTTACGGCCGTTGTTTTGCTTCAGGTGGTTGTCCAGGAAGTTGTTGAACGTGTCTTCCATTTCTTCTGGCACCTCTGGCATGTTGAACTGGGCCATCATTTTCTGACGAGCACTGTTCACCACATCTTCGTTGGCAACTTTGATGTCATTCTCTTCCACCACTTTGTTGCGGATCATAGACCATTTCAGCTCCTTCACATACTGATCGTAGAACTCATCAATCTGCTCAGTAGTGATTTTTCCTTCGTTGGTCACGGCTAACCAGCGTTTGAAGAACTCCTGCGGGATCTCAATGGAAGATTTCTCCACCAGTTGGTCAATCACATCGCGGTCCAGCACGTTTACGGCCTCACGGTCATAGTTCTCTTTGATCACCTCGCGTACTTTGGCGTCAAATTCTTCCTGCGTGGTCACGTTGCCTTGTCCGAAGATCTTATCGAAGAACTCCTGGTTCATCTCGGCTGGCTCGGTGCGGTTGATTTTTTCTACCGTGAACGTGAATTGGCCGTTCAGGTCTTTGGTTACTTCTTTGCTCAGGCCGGTTACGTGTGCCAAAGCGGCATCATCGCCAAACGCTTCGCGGATGTCAAAGGTGATGGTGTCACTTGGCTTCACGCCAACAAACGTTTCAATACCAGCTACAACCTTGTTGATAGGAAGCAGGGTTTTGGTTTCAAACTCGCCTTCTACTTGCTTCAGGTCACCGTATAGGTAATCGTTGGCCTCAGAAACCTCTGGGTTAGTGGTTTGACCGAACTGGCGCTGCATCTGCTCGTAGGCTTCGTCAACGGTGGTTTGGTCCACCTCGATGTCATATTTCTGCACAGACATCTCGTTCAAAGGCAGTTCAAACTCTGGCAACAGACCCACGGCGTAGCTGAACTCAAACTCTTTCTGGGTATCCCAGTCAATGGCGTTCTCGTCCTGACGCTCTGGAAGCGGTTCGCCCAAGATGCGCAGTTTGTTTTCTTTGATGTAGTTGTTCACCGACTCGTGCAGCAACTGGTTGATAGACTCCACCAGGATGCCTTTGCCGTACATCTTACGGATCAACCCAGCCGGAACCTTACCAGGACGGAAGCCTTTGATGTTGGCTTTCTTGCTGTATTCTTTGATTTGCTCGTCTACACGGGCGGCGTAGTCGGCCTCTTGCAGGCTAACTTTTAGGCTGGCATTCTGGCCATCGGTTTGATTGAGGGTGATATTCAAAGCTATCAGATTTTAATTGTGCTACGGATAAATTGAAAAAACCCCCAACCCCGGTTGGGATTGAGGGTTTGTTTTGTGCGGATGGAGGGACTCGAACCCCCATGCCTCGCAGCGCTAGATCCTAAGTCTAGTGCGTCTACCAATTTCGCCACATCCGCATCAATGTGTTTTTGTATTTGGTGCTGCAAATGTAGCAAACTTCTTTTTGTTTATGCAACTCTCTTTCGTTTTTTTTGTAGAAATTTATAAAAACAGGTCAAAAACGTAAAGGCGCTTGCCAGACCACGGATTTTGATGTACCTACCCAGATGATTGATCACGAAGCAGAACGGAAAGAAATCCTGCGCCATTACAGAAAGTTGCTGCGCCATGCCAAGCCTTTCCTGAAAGACAACGACGCCAAGATTATAAAGAAAGCCTTTAACACCTCGTTGGAGGCCCACAAAGATATGCGCCGCAAGTCCGGCGAGCCTTATATTCTGCACCCTTTAGCGGTGGCCCAGATTGCGGTAGAGGAGATTGGCCTGGGAACAACCTCCATTGTGGCGGCCCTGCTCCACGACGTAGTGGAAGACACCGACCTGGAGATCGCTGACATTGAACGGGACTTTGGGCCCAGTGTGGCCAAGATCATCGAAGGCCTGACCAAAATATCGGGGGTATTTGAATACGGCACCTCTCAGCAGGCCGAGAACTTTAGGAAAATGCTACTCACGCTCTCAGACGATGTTCGCGTGATCCTGATAAAACTGGCCGACCGTTTGCACAACATGCGCACGTTAGGCAGCATGGCCCGCGACAAGCAGCTAAAGATTGCCTCTGAGACCATGTACTTATATGCCCCCTTGGCGCATAGGCTGGGTTTGTATGCCATAAAGTCTGAGTTAGAAGACCTGCACCTGAAGTACACAGATACCGAGACCTACAAATTCATCTCGAACAAGATCCGGCAGACCAAAGCCGCCCGGAACAAGTTCATTGGTGATTTCATTGGCCCCGTGGAGGAAGAGTTGCGACGCCAGGGCTTCACGAATTTTGAGGTAAAGGGACGTCCCAAGTCCATTTACTCCATCCTCAAGAAGATGAAGAAGCAGAACGTTACCTTCGAGGAAATCTATGACCTGTTCGCCATCCGGATCATTCTGGATGTGCCCTATGAGCAGGAAAAGCCGGTCTGCTGGCGGGTTTATTCCATTGTGACCGACTTCTATCAGCCCAACCCAGACCGCCTGCGCGACTGGATCAGTACGCCTAAGGCCAACGGCTACGAGGCGCTGCACACCACCGTAATGAGCAAGACCGGCCAATGGGTAGAGGTGCAGATCAGGACCAAACGCATGGACGACATCGCGGAGCGCGGGTACGCGGCCCACTGGAAATACAAAACCGGAAGCAATGCACCTGCAGAGTCTGGCCTTGACAATTGGATCAACAAAGTGCGCGACATGCTGGACGTAAACAACACCAATGCCATCGAGTTCCTGGACGAGTTCCGAACCAACCTGTTCGTGGAAGAAGTGTTTGTCTTTACGCCAAAAGGCGAGTTGATCATCTTGCCTGACCGTGCTACCGCTCTGGACTTCGCTTTCGAGATTCACACGCACATCGGGTATCAAAGCCTGGGCGCCAAGGTAAACCAGAAACTGGTGCCCCTCAGCTATAGATTGCACAACGGAGACCAGGTTGAGATTCTAACCTCTCAGAAGCAGAAACCTACCGGCGAGTGGCTTAAATTCGTGACCACTTCCAAAGCCCGTTCCAAGATAAAAGAGTTTTTGCGCGAAGAACGCAAAAGCAAAGCCGAAGAAGGAAAAGAGCAGGTAATTGACCGTTTGGAATTACTGTCTATTGAACCATCGGCTGGCAACCTGAACCGACTGGCGGCTTACTTCAACGCTTCCTCGCTGCAGGACTTCTATTATAGAGTGGCCGTGAACCTGATCGATCTGAAGGAGATCAAGGAATACATCTTCAATCCGCAGAGCGAGAAGTATCAGCCCGCGTCTTTGCTCATGGGTTCAACCTTTGACAAAGAAGTGGAGAAAATCAGGGGCATTAACTCACAGTTGCTGGTCATTGGCGGTGGCACTGATAAAATTGATTACGAACTGGCCAACTGTTGCAACCCAATCCCGGGTGATGATGTGTTCGGTTTCCAGACGGTAGACCACGGCATTACCATCCACCGGACTACTTGCCCCAAAGCCGTGGAGCTGATGTCAAACTACGGGCACCGCATTGTGAAGGCCAAGTGGACCGGCCAGCAGGAGCTTTCCTTTCTGGCAGGGATCACCCTTAAGGGAACCGATAGGGTAGGTCTGGTGAATGATGTGACCAAGGTCATTTCCAACTCCCTGAAGGTGAACATGCGTTCCATCACCATTGACTCGCACGACGGCGTGTTTGAAGGCCGACTGATGATTTTCGTAAACGACACTGCCCAACTGGAGAAACTCATCCAGAAGCTGCTGAAAGTAAACGGCGTCTTAAGCGTTGACCGCTTCGACTCGTGAGTCTGCTCTATATATAAACAGAGAAGCCCACCTCATCAGGTGGGCTTCTCTGTTTATATATACGTGTAATAGGAGGAGGAATTCAAGGTCAGGCTTTCTGTTTTGGGCCTGTTTTTACAAAATCAGTCCTTAAACTACTTATCCCGAAGGATGAAAAGGCTTTGGGCCGTTTTTAGAATTTATAGCTTAAACCGATGGTGATATGAGACATAGGGCCGGTCTCCAGTTCCAGGTTAGCTCCTACGTTGTCGGTGAAGAAATAACGGGCACCAGCCAGTACTCCAACTTTTACTTCCCCTTCTGAGGCATCACCGTAGTAATAATCATCCCAGTTTACTTTGGTTCTGGCGTAGCCTAGGGTTAAGCCAGCGTACGTGTCCAGTTTCTCGTTTTTGGCCAAGTCAATGTGATAGGCTCCTTTAGCCGCGAAATACATTACGGTCCATTTGTAATCGCCTTCTCCCCACTTATAGTGTGAGTAAGAGAAAACACCCCCTACGCCAATGGTTCCCGGTCCGGCGGCCACATTCAAGCCTCTCTCATAAGAAACCGTTAAGGGCATGAGGGTACTGCCACCCTTGGGGTAATCCAGGTTGTTTACTAAGCCTATCCCAAAACTGATTACGTTGCTGCCGCCGGTAAAGCCGGAAACGCTTCTTTGAGCTTTGGCTGTGCTTACTTCAGGAGCGGCCACCGGCTCGGCAACGGCTGTCTCAACGGGTTGGGCGGGGGTAGCAGCGGCTATTGTCTTGGCTGGGGCTTTCTTTGGAGCCGCAGTAGCAGTGGTGGCGGGTTTTCTCTGGGTAGAGGCCGCAGTATACGTTTTCGGTTTAGAGGAAGCAGAAGCCGTAGTAGTTGTTTTGGCTTTCGCCTGAGGGGAAGTGGCTGTTGCCGTTTTCGCTTTGGTTTGCGCACTGGAAGCGGTAGTAGACGTTTTTGTTTTGGTCTGCGCCGAAGCCGCTAAAGAAGCTAAACATACCAGGCCTGTTAATGTAAGCGTGCGCATGCCATGCAAAAAGGTTAACTTTTTCATAATGATAATTTTTCTGAAGGGTTAAAAATGTCTTGACTAGTTATGAGAATGTTTGAAAGGCCTTTCGTCACAATTCTTATTTGGTGTTCTGCTTCTTTAGACACGGTGAAGAGAGGTTACCCCTACCTTTGCGTTTTAAAATTTGATTGTTCTGGATGAACCCGTTATTTCAGGGGATGAAATGGGCTAAACAGGTCCCGAAACGGAAAGGGAAAAAGAGCGGAATTCGGGTTACCCGTTTTTCGGGTGGTTTCCTGAAACAAGGCTGTAAACAGAAAAGGGAAAGTTAGGCTTAAAGGAAAAGGCAATAAAAGAAGTTGGAGGCCCTTTCCTTTGTTGAGGAGGCGAAAGGCCGGCAGGCCTTAGGAAAAAGCTACCGGCATTAGTTTTTCTGGATTTCCTTTTTGGGGCTGTTTTTAGCATTCCCACCTAAAACCTGTTAAGTTTGTAGCAGAAGAAGGCGTATGGCACTAGATGAAGCGAAATTCCTGGAGGTGAAGAAGATTTTCACCGCCTACTTAGAAAGCAAAAGGCTCCGGAAAACTCCTGAGCGTTATGCTATCTTAGAAGAAATATATTCCCGCTCTGGTCATTTTGATGTGGAGTCGCTGTACATCAGCATGAAAAACAAGAACTACCAGGTGAGCAGGGCCACCGTATACAATACCCTGGACCTACTGGTAGAAAACGATCTGGTGAGTAAACACCAGTTTGGGCGCAACCTGGCCCAGTATGAGAAATCGTACGGGCGCCGCCAGCATGACCATGTGATCTGTACCGAGTGCCATAAGGTGGTGGAGTTCTGTGACCCTCGGGTGCATAACATTCAGACCATGGTAGGAGAGTTGCTGAACTTCAATATTCTGCACCACTCCTTAAACTTGTACGGCATCTGTGGCGACTGCCAGGCTAAACTAAACGCACCTTTCCATGAAAATTGACCACACCCTGGAGAACAACATTCTCATCATTAGGTTAGAGGGCGACATGATAGGAGGACCCGAGACGCAGCGTCTCATGGACCTGGCCAATAATACCATAGATGAGTCTATGCTGCTGTCAGCGGTAGACCTCTCCAATGTTCGGTTTATCAACAGCACCGGTATAGGCGTGTTGGTTTCTCTCCTGACCAAGTTCAGAAACAGAGGCGGCGAGCTTATCCTCATCAATCCCTCAGAACAAATTCGTAAGTTATTAATCATCACCAAACTGAACGCCATTTTCACCATTGCCGAAGATGATTCCAGTGCCGTTCAGCTCCTTAAAGAATCAGTTTAATGCCAGTTGACATTTTAGTAGGCCTCCAATGGGGCGATGAAGGAAAAGGGAAGATCGTAGACGTCCTTGCTCCGCAGTATGATGTGGTAGCCCGTTTCCAGGGTGGCCCCAATGCCGGTCACACGCTTGAGTTTGAAGGCACCAAACACGTGCTGCATCAGATACCTTCGGGGATTTTCCATGAGCACATCACCAACATCATCGGGAACGGCGTAGTGCTGGACCCTATCGTGTTCCGCACCGAGGTAGAGAAATTGACCGCCCGGGGCGTTGATGCTTCCCGCAACCTCTTCATCTCCAAAAAAGCCCAGTTGATTTTGCCTTCGCACAAAAGCTTAGACAGAATCTCTGAAGAGGCTTTAGGTACCTCCAAGATTGGTTCTACTCAAAAAGGAATTGGTCCTGCTTACCAGGATAAAATCGGCCGCAGTGGTTTGCGCGTAGGCGACATCCTTCAGCCCGATTTCCAGGAGCGTTATCAGGCTACGGTAGCCAAGCACCAGAAAATAGCCTCTTTTTACCAAAAGAGCCTTGAAATAGAAGAACTGGAGCAGAAGTTCTTCAGTGCTATTGACTTCCTGAGAACCTTCACGCTGGTTGATTCTGAGTACATGATCAACCAGGCGCTTAAAGACGGTAAAAAAATCCTGGCCGAGGGAGCCCAGGGATCACTCCTGGACATTGACTTCGGGACTTACCCATTCGTGACTTCCTCTAATACGTTGGTAGCTGGTGCCTGCACTGGTCTGGGGATTGCCCCTCGCCACATTGGGGAAGTATACGGGATTTTCAAAGCATACTGTACCCGCGTAGGAAGCGGACCTTTCCCTACCGAGCTTCATGACGAAGTAGGGGAGAGAATCCGTCAGGCCGGAAGAGAGTTTGGTTCCACTACAGGCCGTCCTCGTCGTTGCGGCTGGATCGATCTTCCTACCCTGAAGTATGCCATCATGCTCAACGGTGTAACCCAACTGAACATGATGAAGGCCGATGTTCTGGATGAGTTCGATGAAATCAGTGTCTGCACCCATTACAAACTTCCCGACGGTACCATCACCGATCAGGTACCGCATGACTTAGACAAAACCGAACTCACGCCGGTGTACATCACCATGAAAGGCTGGGGAGAGGAACTTCGTAATTATGAATCCTACAATGCGCTGCCTAAAGCAGTTCTGGAGTACGTGGCTTATTTGGAGGAGCAGTTAGAGGTAAGCGTGAACATCATAAGCGTAGGGCCAGATAGAAAAAGCACTTTGGTCAAGTAAGTAAAAGCTTTGACCATACCATATAAGGAAAGAGGCAGGGGGATGAATCCCCCTGCCTCTTTCCTTATATGGTTCCTTCGTTTGGACCGGCTTTCCTGTAATCCGGGGTTTGGCGCCCGTTTTCGCCAAAAGGGGGCAGGACTGGACAGAAGAGAAAATCTTCCCATGCCGGAACTTCAACTGCCTTCCCGTGGTTACCGCTCAGTGTCCGGCAGGGACGCCCCTGAAAGTGGAGCCCTCAAGAAAATA
>NZ_RJJD01000018.1 GCF_003721515.1 Rufibacter latericius | reverse complement strand
AGGGCCTTATTGTATAATGAATCTTGTTCCTTCCTTTCTTCTCTTTTATACAAGTTAATTAGTTTTTGCAAACATAGGACTGTATAAACGCCAGCATCGGCCGACGGCCTCCGCCGCCGTTTATACTAGTCCGTTACCCGTAATTAAAATAATGAAAAGAGACTATAACTCTGAGGCTGAAAAAGTGGCTAGAGCGATAGATATAGCAATTGAATCGTTCTCAAAATACCCGCCGACTGGTTTTAATGAAGCTCATGTAAATCAATTTATAAAGGTTTATAGTGAGAACAAAGAGAGTGCCTTGAATCCTCTACCTCAATATAGAAAGCTGGCATCTCTAAAGTATATAGTCAATGATATATTAATTTTCTTTCAAGAATCGAAAGGTGAAGCAGTAGAAGTCTTTTGGAAAAAAGTAAATCAAGAGAATTTAGGCTACAAGAGGGAAGATAAACTACGGAAAATACTTGATAGAGGAAAGATTCGAGGTCGAATAGAATATGAATTAGCTGTTGACTCAATTGTGGCAGCTGAACAAGAAGGGCGAATTACAAAAGAAGAAGCCAGTCTGCTGGGAGAACTAATCGGTGCATTTGAATTTGGTAAAATATAAAAACGGGTAACAACACCTAAACGCCAGTCTCCGGCCGACGGCCTCGCCCGTCGTTTAGCCCAGTACGTTACGCGTAATTGAAAATAGATGAAATTAGATACTGAAATAAAAATTCTTAGCTGGTATCAGATAATTGGCGGAATCATCGGACTTGGGATTATGATTCAATACATATTACAGACCGAAGCTTTCAATGGCTATGCGGTTCTCCTTCTGTTCGTCATGCTAATACTGTACTTATTCTCAGTTGCTAGCGGACTAATTTTGCTGAAGGACCCTGCAAAAGGAATGTTACCCTCCAGAATTAATCAAATCATTCAATTTATTGGTTTCGCCGTTGCGGGCTATAGTTTTCAATATATTTCAGGATTAGGGGTGTCTATCGGTTTCGACGTAACTGAAGGTATGCTGTTAAAACTAAATGCTGCCTTGTCCAGCTTTGAATATAACTGGAATACGGACCACGATGAAGCTTTCCTTGTTGTTAACATAGTGCCCTTAGTAGTCATATATTTGCTCAGTAAGCTTGAAAGCGAATTAGAGCAGGAAAAGCCTTCTTTAGAGCTAACAAAAGAGCAGGTGTAAAAATAAAAACAACTTCGCGTAACAACACCTAAACGCCAGCCTCGGCCGACGGCCTCGCCCGTCGTTTAGCCTAACCGTTAGCACAAATGAAAACCATAGAATGAAAAAGGGCTTAGTTTATTTGGGGCTTATCCTTTCTTTAGCATCATGCACTGAAAAAAGGAGAAACCTATCTTCAAATGCGGATGAAAACGTCATTGATGCTAAAAAGCCTTTACCGCTGATGGATTTAAAAGAAAAGTTTAAATATCCAGGACTGAAGAGCTTTGAAATTGATACATTCAACTGGGACACAAGAATAGGTAAATATCAGGAACTGGATAGCAGTACATTTAAGCTGGTTTGGCAGGATGGTAAGCGGAACTTTGTCGGGCAAGGCTATGACAGAGATTACTTTTACTCTTGGCAGAAAAGAAACCCAGAATTAATTGAATTTACTGTTCTGACTCAGGACGAGAGTAGCTCTTGCGATTTGCTACATTACTGCATTTACGATAAGAATGGAAAAGCAATTAACAGTTTCATAGTCGCAGCAAGCTGCGGTGACGGTGGTTGGGGGAATAAGACCACTGGCAAGTTTATAACAGAAAACATCTACGAACGGATAAGTATTGATTTGAACACCGAAATCGTAGATTCTGAGAACACTAAATTTAGCACAGAAGGGGATTTAACCGTCACGCATTTCACTATAGCGAAAGACGGTAAAGTGACAGAGAAGGAGATTTCAAAGTCCCTCATCAGGGAAGAAGAATAAAAATCACTTGTGCTAACATGATGCATAAGCCATGCTACGGCCGACGGCCTAGCACGCCTCATGCACTAGACGTTGGCAGAAATAGAAAAAATGAAAAGACTCACAATACTGACAATCCTCTTCAATTTCTTTATTGTCGTTGGTGCTGGGCACGGAATTGGATTTGTGGGTATTATAGAAATGGCTTTACTAAACTATCTAACCAGCGATTTCACGCTTTCTCCATTTGCCGATTATGACGCATCCTTACCAGCCGTAGGATTGTTAGCTCTAATTGGACAAATAACCCTTATAATTTCATTAGCAACAAAAAATTACCGATTCAATTACTGGCTAAAGCTGTTAGGTCTCTTTCTCTTATGGTTAAGCTTTTATTATCTTACTCACACATTATTCACAAGTGGACTTGCAAGAATTAGCTTTGCCTTTGGACTACCGTTTCTATTATGCTCAATTCTCTTGTTCATAAAAATAATAAGGGAGCGGCAGTTAAAGGAGAAAGAATTAAACCAAACTTGAAAAGAACTACTTCTGCCAACAATGCATAAACGTCACCCTTCGGCCGACGGTCTCGCGCGTCGTTTATACTAACCGTTGGCAGAAATTAAAATATGGAAGATTATACACACCTTGTACATGATTGTGAGATAGATAAACTATCACTTGATTTTAATACTAACACAACTAATTTCCTTATTTCGTGTGGAGATGATTCTGAACGGATGAAGGTTACATTTGAAGGAGTAATAAATCAGGACTTTAGAATCATAGATAAGGGTAATATAATTTTTGGAATTGAGGAGACAGATTGGAAGGGATTGCAATTAGCCTTTCCTGACCTGATGAGCTACTATAAACATTATAAAAGCATATCTACCGAAGACCAGAAAAGGATTGAAAGTAGAGCATTAAAATGTTTCCACATCAGCAGTTCAGCAGGATTGGATGGTTATATAATAGCAGAAAGCATAAATTTTGAAAAAATAACTCCTGCCAACATGAACTCTGTTAAAAGTCAATAAAATCAGGCGGAAAATCTTTTAAAATCCGGTTGGTAGGCAACACCCGAATGAATAATAGCGA
>NZ_RJJD01000017.1 GCF_003721515.1 Rufibacter latericius | reverse complement strand
TTGCCAACGTACTTGGCTTTGCAGCGGCCAGGAGACTTACTTGTTGATCCTGCCTGCCTAGAAGGACAAGTTTAGGTAGGTACTGCATTTGCTGCAGGATTAAAGCCCGGCTGATGTTAAGGTGTTGTTGTGCGTAGTAATTCTTTTGAGTTTTTTAAGATATAATCTATTTGAATTTTTTAAGATATCATCTAATAAATGATTAAACAATTTCGCACTAAACCTATCCCTAAAGTCAAAGGCAGCTATTGCTTTCCCGGTAGTTGTATCAATAAAAAGTCTTCTGCCTGGAGGTTGACCTCTTCCATTGGATTTTTGACCTAAACTAATACCTTGGATATCTTGAAAACCTATCCTTTTTTCTTTTGCCAATCCTAGAAAGCTAACTATTCTGTCATTTGGGATAATAGTAACTTCTCTATTTGTTAAATCTATAATTAGCTGGTTAGTAGCTAGCAAGGCATCATAAATAAGGTAGACAAAAGCTAATGACAAGGAAGAAACTATGATAAATAGATGAATTGTCGGATTGTCCCAAAAGTAATAGGTGGGGATGCCAATTATTAATATCAACCACCATATATATTCTAACCTATGGGTCGACTTTTTAAGTATCAATTTATTTTGGAAGAATCTTATTTCCAACGATGTATCAGTGCCTTTAGCCAAAGCTTCATTAAGCTCACTTATTCGATCTAGATTCATCTTTTCTTTTTGCGTCCAAC
>NZ_RJJD01000016.1 GCF_003721515.1 Rufibacter latericius | reverse complement strand
ACCTTCAATCCTACCACTCCGGGCGAGTACTGGCTCACCTATAGGTACACCAACCCTTATACTTACTGCAAGGGTGAGGCCAAGTGCAAAATCATCGTCTACGAGAAACCTTACGTCAAACTAAAATATTGTCCTAAGTTCTGCGTGGGTGACCCAATATATACCCTAAGTGGCGGTGAGCCTGCGGGCGGTACTTACTACATTAACGGTGTGGCCGCAACAACTTTCAACCCTACAACTGCCGGCGAGTACGAGCTGGTCTATAAGTATAAGAACGGCTACGGCTGCGAAGGCAAGGCTTACTGCAAAATAGTTGTATACGAGAAACCCTATGTCAAACTGAAGGAGTGTCCTAAGTTCTGCGTGGGTGACCCAGTCTACACGCTGACGGGAGGCGAGCCAGCCGGCGGTACTTACTACATTAATGGGGTAGAGGCGACTACCTTCAATCCTACCACTCCGGGCGAGTACTGGCTCACCTATAGGTACAC
>NZ_RJJD01000015.1:38257-479018 GCF_003721515.1 Rufibacter latericius | reverse complement strand
CGCTATTATTCATTCGGGTGTTGCCTACCAACCGGATTTTAAAAGATTTTCCGCCTGATTTTATTGACTTTTAACAGAGTTCATGTTATGTGGCGTTATTTTTTTCATTTAACAACCACGGGCATAATACCATACATTTGGCTCCCCGTTGTCATTTACTATTTTAACCCAACCCTCCAGTTCATAATCAACTATTTCTTTCTTGCCCAAGTCGCTTGTACATGGGTGCTCCTTGTATTTCTTCACTTTGACCTTAACCCATAATCCCTTACTTTGTGTAGTAGGGGTAATCTCAAACAGGTCGCCTTTTAGTTTTTTCAGGACTTTCCCATTGACAGAAGGCGCGTCCCTCAGGTTAAGTCCAGGGTCATTGGCGTAAAAACCTAATACCTTCCCAGCATTGGCCGATATAAACTTCTGCCACTCTGTTACCCTGAATTTATTAGCGGCAATCTCCTTTTCACTAATCCAGTAATTGTCCGATTTATCTAAAACCCTTACGAATCCGTCTTTTCTCTCAAAATACTTAATTGCCCAAACCTCTGAATCAATTTGCTCAAATAAAGAAAGGTTTAGCTTTTTTGCGGCTTTATCAGAGTTGGGGAGAAGGTAAATCCTGTAAGGTGCCTGGTCTCCCGTGTTTTCCTTTACTTTCCTTGTCAGCTTTCCTGCTTTGTCGCCATTCGGTCTGCTATAAACCGTAATTCCGTTTTTTGGTGCATAGATGCAGCATATTTCTGGACTGGCTGATGACAGAGGTAATATCAGTCCGTTCTGTTTTGTTTGTCCAAAACAAAAAGTAGTTAGTAAGAAAAGAATTAAAATCGGATACAGTCTCAACTTTATTATTTTAATGCCACATAACTACTGCATATAAGGCACACTTCCGCTTATTGGCACTTTGTACGGAAATGCTTACGATCCTATTTACCGCCTCTTTTACTAAAACAAGCCCAGAAACGCTTAGCTCAGTAGGTTCTCAATGTCTTCTTTGGTGAGGCGCTTGATGACGGCTTCGTCGGTGGAAATGAGGTCTGAGACCATCTGGAGTTTTTTGTCCTGAAGGGCTAGTATCTTTTCTTCTACGCTGTTCTTGGTGATGAACTTGTAGGTAAAGACGGTGTTCTGCTGCCCGATGCGATGCGCACGGTCAATGGCTTGGGCCTCTACAGCGGGGTTCCACCAAGGGTCCAGAATGAACACGTAGTCGGCGGCGGTGAGGTTGAGACCTACACCCCCGGCTTTCAGGGAGATGAGGAAGACGGGTAATTTAGGGTCGTTCTGGAAATTGGAGACCTGGGCCTGACGGTCTTTGGTAGAACCGTCCAGGTACGCGTATTTGATTTTGCGTTCGTCTAGGGCTGCCCGCACAAGGTCCAGGTGCTTCACGAACTGACTGAAGATAAGTACTTTGTGGCCTTCGTTGACCACGGTTTTAGTGAGGCGCAGAACCTCGCCCAGTTTGCCCGACTCCGCCTCCGATGTCGGGTCAGCCATGCGGGGGTGATTCGCAATCTGGCGCAGCTTCATAAGGCCCTGTAAGAGCATGAACTGTGACTTGGCGGCCCCCTGCTCCTCAATGTTCTTCAGGATCTTGTTGCGGTAGTAGGACTTGGTTTCCTCGTAGGCGTGCTCCTGCTCCTCGGTCATCTTGCAGTACGTCACGTGCTCAATCTTCTCGGGCAGTTCTTTGGCTACCTGGCTTTTGTGCCGGCGCAAAATGAACGGCTTAATGAGCGCATGCAAACGGCGGGTTTTCTGCTCGTCTTTCAGCTTTTCAATGGGCCGCAGGAATTCCTTTTTAAAGAAGTTCTGGGTGCCCAACAAACCCGGGTTGATGAACGACATCTGGCTCCACAAATCAAGGGTGCTGTTCTCCACAGGCGTACCCGTCAAAATCAACCGGTGCTTGGACTTCAGCTCCCGCATGCTGATGGACGTGTTGGAGTTAGGGTTCTTGATAGCCTGACTTTCGTCCAGAATCACGTAGTCAAAGAGGTACTTCTTCAGGATCTCGTGGTCAAGGCGCACAATGCCGTAAGACGTGAGAATAAGGTCATAGTGTTTGAACTGCGCCACGCTCTTGTTCCGGTAGGTACCGGTATAGGTGAGAATGCGCAGTTGGGGCGTGAACTTCTGGGCCTCGGCGAGCCAGTTGTAGATGAGCGACGTGGGCATCACCAGCAAAGAGGCCGTTTGTGCGCCGTTTTCCTTCCGATGCTGCAAAAGCGCCAGTGTCTGCACGGTTTTCCCCAGACCCATGTCATCGGCCAGGCATCCCCCAAAATGGTATTGCTGCACAAAATGCAGCCAGTTATAGCCGGCTTTTTGGTAAGGGCGCAGTTCTCCTTTGAAACCAACCGGTAACGGCATGTCTTCTACGGCTTCGAACTCGCGGAGTTTCTCCAGTTTGCGGCTCATGGTTACGTGGGCCAGGTTGCCGTTCTGCAGATCGCTCACAAGCGAAAGGTGGTGCTTGCGCAGTTTCAGCTCGTCGTCGCCTTCAGAGAACGCGAACAGCTCTAAGTATTGGGTAAACCATTCCTCGGGGATGATCGCAATCTGGCCGTTGGGCAGCTTGTACTCGCGGCGTTTGGTAAGAATGTGGTTCCGGAGCTTGATGAACGGAATCTCGTAGGGCCCAAACCGCACGGTGCCGTAGATATCGAACCAATCATTGGTTTCGTTGATGCCCACGTTCACCGATGTCTCGCCAATGAAGTAGTTTTTGTCTGACTGACTCTGTTTAAGCGTGAAACCCAGTTCCTCCAAGGTCTTGGCATAGTTGTTCAACCACCCAAAGGCCTGGGGCTTGTCCATCACCGCTTTGCCGTTCCTGATCTCCAGGCCGCGGCTGGAAAGCTCACGCAGAAAGGAGGTCTCGCGCTCCACATCGCGGTGCAGCCGGTGGAAAATATACGAATCTGGGGTTTTCTCTACGCTTACACTGATGTTCCTGGACTCTTGGGTGCCTACGGTATAGGTGCCGTACTTGAAGCTGAGCTGGAAAACGATCTTATCTGCCTCAGACGGATTTCTGATTTCCTCTTCCTCCTCGTCTTCCCCAGTGGTGGCAAACAAAGCTGGCGAAGGCTCGGTCACGGCCAATTCAGAGAACTGCAACTGCGGCTGCGGCACGTATCGTTCAGACTTGATGTCAAAGCCTTTGGCGTAGACGTCAAACTGCTCTACCAGCGGAGCCACAAACTTGCGGTAATAGCTTTCCTCCACGTTGCGGGGCACCACAATGAATTTCTTGTTCAGAAAAGGCTGCAGCTTTTTGCCGTCTACCTGCTTCTCAAAACTGTAGAGCACATCGTTGAGCAGCAGCCAGGCCGGTTCTTTGCACACCAGCACCGCGTTCTGGTACTGGAACTCCAGCCGTTCGCCTTTGTACTTGATGGTGGGGAAGTAATGCGTGTTGTCATCGTTCCGCCGGAAATGGAACAGCACAGTGGCTTTTTCGGTGGCCATGTTCAGGCGCTTCCAAGTAGGTTCGCCGTCCTTGCCCATCACAAACACCATCTTGTCTTGCAGCAACTCCAGAATGCGGGCCATGCGGCTCTGGATGTAATGGTCTATGCTCTCCTGCAGCAGCTTGTCGCCTTTGGCAGGATCGTAGGTCTTGAAAAAGAAATCAGAAAGGGTGGTTTTCTTGATCGCGAATCTCTTGAATACCGCGTCCTGCTGAATCTGGTCAGTGAGTTCAATGAGCTCAAAATCAATCTCGTTCAGGCGGGCGGCAAATTCATCGGCGTTCTTGCTGGAGATGTTCTGGTGCTGCAGCGTGAGTTGCCGTTTAGAGTTGACCTGCACCACGAAAGACTCAAACAAGTAGCCCAGGTATTCATGCTCAAAGAGAGAATAAATAACTTGAAAAGGCTGTGTTGTGTATACTTTCATGGCAGAGTCTTGCTTTCCCAATATTGAAAGTACAACAAAATCTTTTTTTTACCGCAGGAAAACGTAGAAATTTTAGCTATTCTCTACTTTTTTGGCAGCACCAATCCTATTTTCCTGCTATTTTTCATAAAACAACCCTAAAGCAGGGGCTCTAAGAGGGCCCAAGCCTCAGGAAGCGTTTAAAGCCCCTTTTCCCGGAAAAGGCCAAAAAACAGGTTAAAGGTTCTCCCGGATGGAAAGCGCCGCCGCCCGACGAGCGGGCCGGATAGAAACCAGAAAGGTGATGAGAATGATGGCGGCGGCGGTGAGCAGGAAGTCTGTGGGGCGCATGAGTACCGGGTACGCCTCTACTACCGAGGTGCTCATACCCATAGAAACCCAGCCAAACGTCTGCTGCAGCCAGCAAATGGTGCCGCCCACTACCAAGCCTACAAAAGCTCCGGTAAACGCCACAATGGCTCCTTCCAGTAAAAACACCTTCCGGATGGTGCCCGGGTCAGCACCCAGTGAAGCCAGAATAGCAATGTCTTTCTGCTTGTCCAGCACCAGCATGGAAAGCGAGAAAAAGATGTTGATGGAGGCAATGAGCAAAACAAACGTGAAGGTGACAAACACAAACAGCTTCTCCACTTTCACGGCCCTGAGCAGACTCACATGCTGTTCTTCGCTGTCCTGTACGTTGAATTCTTTGCCCAACAACTCCTGCAAGGCTTCCTGCACGTTTTCAATGTCTTCTATGTTCTCGGTCTTGATCTCCAGAGAGGTGCGCTTGTTTCCATAGCTTAAAAGCTCTTCGGCGAAGGTCAAAGGCACAAACACGTATTGGTCGTCATACTGGCGCTCAATGGCGAACACGCCGCCCGCCTGGATGCCCAACTGCCGGAACGCATTCTCCGGGTTGATGATGGTTTTCTTTCCGGCTTTAGGGTACAGAAACTGCAAAGGTGAAAACGGGTTTTCCGGACGGATGGAAAGCTGATACTGCACGCCCCGGCCAATGAGAGCGAATTGCTTATCGTCACGCTTGAGGCGGTAATCTCCGTCTACAATGGCCGAGTCAATCTGGTTCTGCTGGAAAAAGTTGTCGCTCACGCCTTTGATCTTCACCACCATCTGGCGGTCGTTGTAGCGGAGCAATGCGTTGTCTTCAATCACCTCGGTGAGCAACGCCACACCGGGCGTTTTCCTGATTCTTTCCAGAAACTGCGCGTTGGTTTCAAAGGATTTCCCCTCTACGGTGGTGATCTTGATCTCAGGATCAAACTTGCCGTACAGCGACCGAATCAGGTCTTCCAGGCCGTTGAACACTGAGAGTACCACAATGAGCGCCATGGTGCCCACGCCCACGCCAATCATGGCTATGATGGAAATGATGTTGATGATGTTGCGCTTCTTCTTGGAGAAAAAGTACCGCCGGGCGATAAAAAGGGCAACGTTCATCTTTAGGTAAATGCGTGGATTAATGAATGAGTGATTGAGTGAAGGAGTGATGGAAAGAATGGTTAAAACTCATCTATCACTCAGGTCACCTTTACTGTTCTGGGGCGAAAGGGTTATGTTTTCTTCAGGCCAGATGCCCGTTTCAGGAGTGTTTTTGTAAAAGAAGGGCCTAAACTATAGCTCCTTTACGGTCTGCCTACCGATGGCTTTCTTCATGCAAACGCTGCTTTCAATGTTCTCGTATTGCCCGAAGTTGGGAATTACCTGAAAGCCGCTTTTGGTGTACAGTCTGATGGCCTCAGGCTGCGCTTTCCCCGTTTCCAGAATCAGGGACTGGAAGCCCAGTTCATCGGCCCATTGCTCTAGTTCCGTCAGGACTTTGCCGGCAATGCCCTGCCCCCTGAACTCGGGTAGCACAAACATCCTTTTTACTTCTACTGTGTCTCCTGCAAACGCTTTTATAGCCCCGCAACCCACCGGCAGCAGGTCGTAGTACGCTACCACTACGTGCTTTATGGCGCTAATCTTGTTGAATTGTGCAAAAAACGAGTGGTCGTCTCCGTCACGCACATGAAGATCGGCATCCAGAAGGGAAACAAGTTCTGCGAAGTCCTGATTACCTGAATCTGTCCTGACTAACTCTATCATCTTGGTGGTAAAAAGCGTGACGGGGGTCTTTGCCGGTGAAGTTAGCGGTTCTTGTCAGATTGTCAAAGTCCAAATACTGAGGAAGTTCTAGTGCCATTTTCAAGAAAATAGGGCAAAAACCAGAAGTCATCCTCCAGTGGATGTTCAGGATCAGGTGTTGAAATCTTCTATTTCCAGGCCTTCACGATTAAGCCAGTGCCCGTAGCGTGCTTTCCGTTGGTGTCTAGCCAGTTAAGGACCAGGCAGAACGGATACACCAGCAAATAGTAAAAAGGCAAGATAATGAAGAACAACTTGCTGGCCCCCAGCATCAAAATAGGGTACTTCATACTCAGGCGCCAGGAAATCTTGCCCGGATCCCCGTAGGAATAATGCGCTTCGGTGCGGCTGAAGCCCGCACTCTTTAGTTTCTGCTGTATTTCCTGAATGTTGTAGCCGTCGCGTACGTGTTCCTCAATAAAGGAGCTCTCGTCATCGCCGTGCACGTCTGATCCGCCCTGGTCAGATGGCGTGGAGATGAGCACCATGCCGCCGGGCCGCAGAGACGCATGGAAGTTCTTGAACACCTCCACGTCTTCCAGGATGTGCTCCATCACGTCTACGCTCAGCACCAGGTCAAACGCCTGAGGCTCTTGGTACGTCACCAGGTCTTCCTTGCGGAACATCACGTTGTGGCGGCCAATCTTCTGGAAGAAGTTAGCGCAGTCAGCGATCTGTTCGTCTTTCACGTCTACGGCCAGAATGCGCCACTTAGCGCCCATGCCTGAGAGGTAATAGCTGTACTGCCCGAAGCCCGAGCCGGCATCCAGAATCTGCACAGGCTGCTGGCGTTTAGTCTTGGCCCAGGCCCGCAATTCCTTGTGGATGTGCCACGTGCGCAGCAGCAGCAGGTCTAAGAGGTTGTAGAAAAGCTTGCGCAGGAAAGACGTTTTGTTGAACGCCTCGCCCAGAACGCGTTTAATTGGATCGTACTGCATGGGTGGGTTTAGTAGCTGGCTTAGTAACGGGAATAAAGGGAGCGCTTGGGAGACTACCGTCCGTCGGCGTCTTCTTCGTCATCTTCGCCGTCTTCGTCAGATAAGTAATAGTCTTCCTCGTTCCGGAACGGGTTGGTAGGGTCTTCCTTTGACTCAGAGGGGATGTCCAGTTCAGAGATGATTTTGTCCATTTTGGCAGCGTACTCGGCGGTGTCATCCAGGTAGAAGATCAGCTCTGGGATCACGCGTACCTGGTTTTTGATGCGCTTGGCCAGTTCGTGCCGAATGGTTTTGGTGTTGACTTTGATTTCGTTGAGCAAATCGCGCCCTTTGGGGTTGAGCAGTAGGCTCAAATGCACTTTGGCTACGCCCAGATCCGGAGACACGGCTACCCCGCTTACTGATATATAGGTGCTCTGAAACAAATGGGAAACATCGCGCTGGAAGATCTCAGCAAGCTCCTTTTGAATCAGTCTGGCGAATTTTTGTTGGCGTTTACTTTCCATGGTTCCGCAAATATCGTATTAATTTCACATTTTTACCCCACAAACCGCCGTCCTCTTTGCCGCAAGGCCAGAGCGATGGCTAAGCCGCGCATAGCTTGATACGATTCTTCCGCAGTTTGTTTCCGTCCAGGTGGGTGGTGTTGGTGCTGCTGTTTCTCCTCATCCGGCTTCCGTTGCTCATTTTCGGGCTTCCTACTACGCTTTCTGAGCTGCATTACGTGCTGCTAGGCGAGCGCCTGCACCAGGGTTTTACGCTCTACCAGGACCTATATGACACCACTGGTCCTCTTTCTGCCGCCGTGTACTGGCTGCTGGATGCCGTAGCGCCCCGCTCATACCTGGCACACCGTCTGCTGGCCACGTTCCTGCTGGGCTACCAGGCCTTTCTGCTGAACTTTGTCTTCAACAGAAACCAGGTTCACCCTTACAAGTCATACGTGCCGGCGCTGCTGTACATGCTGTTTGGCAGTATCTTCTTTGAGTTGGATGTGCTCTCACCGCTGCTGCTGGGGCATACGTTTGTGGTGCTGGCCGTGTACAGCCTTACCGCCATCTCCAAGGAAGCTTCTAACGCCGGGCGTCTGTTCAAGGCGGGATTCATGCTGGGGTTGGCCGCGCTGTGTTACCTGCCCATGGTGTGGTTTCTGGTGCTGGGTTTCTTCGCGATCATCTACTTCGCCTCGGGGGCGTTCAGAAGTACCCTCTTGATGCTGACGGGCTTTGTGTTCCCGTTTACTGTGGTCCTGACGTACTTCCTGTACCAGAATGCCTTGGTACCGTTCCTGGAGCAGGGATTGACGTGGTCCTGGCAGTTGACGTTTGCTTTTGGGCTGCCCATTCTCCAGGTACTCACCATTGCCGCGTTGCCACTGGGCTTTCTGGTTCTATCCTTCCTGAGTTTGCCTCTGGTCACTTTAGGGGCTAATTACCAGGCACGCTTTCTGCAGTTCATGCTTATCTGGACCATTGTGGCGGTGCTCGTGCTCATCAGCGGTCACGACGGCTCGGCCAAAGGACTGGTGTTGCTCCTCCCCTTGCTGGCGTATTTCGGGATATTCCTGTTCAGTTGGTGGGGGAACCGCCTCTGGATCGCGGAGCTCCTTTTCCTGGTGATTGTTGCCGGGGTGATTGCCATGCGCTATAATCCACTGGGATTGGTCTACCCAGCCCTACACCTTCAGCCGGAGTTGGTGCAAGTGCAGGACGCTCCCAAATACCGCCAAATAGAAGGACAAAGTTTGCTGGTGTTAGGCCCAGACCTGAATTACTACCAAAACAATAGCCTGGGCTCCCCCTATCTTCGCTGGGACTTGGCCAAACCTTACTTCGGGCGTTTACACTACTACGAATCCCTATTCACCATCCTGCAAGACCTCCGGAAAAATCCACCCGCTTACATCGTTGACCAGCAGAACCTCATGCCCGAACTCCAGTACAAACTGCCCCTGGTGTTCCAACGCTACGAGAAAGTAGAGAACGGCCCCTTCTACCGCCGGGTACGGTAATAAAAAGGCGCTTCGGGCCTGTTTTACCTAAAACAGGCCCGAAGCGCTTTAAGATAAAGTAAATTTAAGCTTATCTCTCCTTCTTTTACCAATCAGAACCGGCACCGCCGCCTCCAAAGCTACCACCTCCGAAGCCGCCGAAACCGCCGCCTCCACCTCCTCCGAAGCCACCGCCGCCTCCCCCGAAGATACCGCGTCCGCCGGAGAAGTCACCGAAGATCACAGGTGGGAAGAAAGGTCCGCCCAGGGTGCGCATGCCGCCACGACCACCTCGGCCACCGCCGCCGCGCCGACTGATGATGAAGATGAGAATCAGGATACCGATGATGATCCAGAGGAAAGGAAAGCCGCCTTCGTCTTGGCCCTGACGTTGCTTGGGATCGGCTTTGTATTCGCCGCTGGCTACGTCAATGATGAAACTAGTACCTTTGTCCAGACCGGCGTAATAGCGGCCTTGCTGGTACTCGGGTTTGATGGTGTACTCGGTAATGCGTTTAGCAATGGCGTCTGGCACCACGCCTTCCATGCCGTAGCCGGTGGCAATGAACACGCGGCGCTCATTGACAGCCGTTAGAATGAGAATACCGTTGTTTTTGCCCTGCTGGCCTATGCCCCATTGCTCGGCTAATTTGAAGGCGTAATCTGATATGTCATAGCCGCCGATGGAGGTGGTGTTGACTACGGCAATCTGCGTGGAGGTACTGTCACTGTAGTTGACCAGCTTTTGCTCCAGGGCTTGTTCTTCTTCCGGCGAAAGGATGTTGGCCAAGTCATTGACCAGGCGCGGCGGTGAAGGCCGAGGCGGAAAATCCTGCGCCAGCCCCAGTCCTGCCCAAAGCCACAATACCCCCAGAAGCCAGATTGATTTTCTCATTTAGTTGGGGTTTCGTCCAGGTTTTTGCCGAAGGAGATATCGTCAGACAGTTCGTTGATGTCTTTGTGGTCTCCGGCGTAAGGGAAATAATTTTTGAGTTGCTCCCCTGCCATGGTGATGCCTTTGCGGAGCCCCTCGGCGTATTTTTTCTCTTTGAAATCGGCGATCACGGTTTTGTTTATCTCCACCCAGAAATCTTTGGGCACCACGGCGTTGATACCGGCATCGCCCAGCACAGCGAACTTGTGGCTTTTCATGGCCACGTAGAACAACACGCCGTTACGGAGCTTGGTCTGGTGCATGTGCAGGTAGGCAAACACCTGGGTAGCGCGGTCCAGTACCTCGCCTTCGCAGGTGTCCTCAATGTGTACCCGCACCTCGCCGGAGGTGTTGCGTTCAGCTTCCTGAATGGCCTGCACAATGATGGCCTCATCTTCGTCGGTGATGGTATCGCGGGACATGGTTTGAAGTTCTGAGTCTTGAGTTCTGAGTCAATGGGAATTTCTGTTTAGGGGCTGATTTCTTTAAAACAGCCCCTAAACAGAAGATAAAGTCTTGCTACCTGATACAGTTTAGAACTGTACCGTTGGGGCTTTCTGGGCACCAGCCTCGGCCTCAAAGTAGCCTTTCTTCTCAAACCCGAACCAGCCGGCGAAGAAGTTCCGCGGGAACGCCCTAATGTATGTGTTGTAGTCCTGCACAGACCCGTTGAATTTCTGCCGCTCCACGGAGATGCGGTTCTCGGTGCCTTCTAACTGCGCCTGTAACTCCAGGAAGTTCTGGTTGGCTTTCAGGTCTGGGTAGGCCTCAGCAGTTGCCATCAGGCGCGAGAGCGAACCACTCAGCTGGCTTTGGGCCGCCTGAAATTTCTCCAGGTTCTCAGGGGTCAGGTCGTCGGCGTTGAGCTGGATGCTGGTGGCTTTGGCACGGGCCTCAATGACATCGGTCAGGGTGGTCTTCTCAAAGTTGGCGGCACCTTTTACGGTATTCACCAAGTTGGGCACTAAGTCGGCACGACGTTGGTAAGAATTCTGCACCTGCGCCCACTGGCTGGAAACAGCTTCGTCTTTCTGCACCATATCATTGTATCCGCAGGAACTCTGCGAGGCCAGAATTACGAAACCCACAAGGTAAAGCAATAGTTTTTTCATAGTTGAGGAAGTTTATTCAGAATGGTAGTATGTGACTTAGGTTATTTATGAGCCTTAGGCACCCTCTATACGTAGTTATGACGAAAATGTGCGTTTTAGCCGCAATTTCCTGAAAACGGGCGTTAAACGGGTATTCAGCACTTTTGCTCCGCAGTTGCCGGGTGCCTTCCGAAAGATAAGAAGGTTGCGGATAAATATTCAAAAAGAGCTATAAAGATTTCGTAGGCGGAACAACATCGGCGGCCTTCCTGCGGAGCGGCTTTGCACGAAAACCACCAGAATTGCGTAGCTTGTGGAGAAAAGCCTTCTTGAAAGTTGTATGAAAGCAGTAATTCCGGTGGCTGGAATGGGAGCCCGCTTACGGCCCCACACCCACACCCAACCCAAAGCCTTGGTTCCTATTGCCGGCAAAGCCATTCTGGGTCATATCATTGAACGGTTGCAGGCCGCGGGCATCACGCAGTTTGTGTTGGTAGTGGGGTATCTGGGCGAGAAGATCATGCACTACGTGCAGAAAAAGTACCCGCACATTCAAGCCGAGTTTGTGGTACAACAGCCCCGCGAAGGATTAGGGCATGCCTTATGGGCTGCCCGGGAGACGTTCCGGAACGAAGAATCGGTGCTTATTCAATTGGGCGATACCATCGTGGATGCCGACATGGCGCAGTTCTTCGCCTCTGAGCACACCATGCTGGCCGTGAAACCGGTGAAAACGCCTACCATGTTTGGCATTGCCGAGATGGACAGTGAAGGCTTTATTACCAAAGTGATTGAAAAACCTAAGATCCCAAAATCCAACTTCGCGTTGGTGGGGCTTTACAAAATAGCGCACCCCGCTAAACTAGCCGAGGCCCTGGAGCACATTGTCACCAACGACATCCGGACGCAGAGCGAACACCACCTCACCGATGCCCTCATGCACATGATTCAGCACGGCGAGAAAATGGTTTCCTTCACCGTAGACCATTGGTTTGACTGCGGCCGCAAAGACACCCTGCTCCAGGCCAATGCCACGCTCCTGAACCGCCCGGAGTTCAAACGCGCCGAGTACCCCGATTTCCCCAACACCATCATCATTCCGCCGGTAAGCATTGGCAAAGGCGTGCAGATTTCCAATTCCATTGTGGGTCCCAACGTGGCTATTGGCGAGAGCGCCATCCTCAACTACACCATCGTGCGCAACTCCATCATCGGCGGCTACGCCGAACTGGGCTACGCCGTACTGGAAGATTCTTTGGTAGGCTCAGATTCCGCACTGAAAGGCCTCAGCCAGCGCCTGAACATTGGGGACAGCACTGAGATTGATTTCAGCCATTGACATAGATCTTAGTAGTTAGATGTTAGGCGCTAGATTCCCTAAGGAGTACCGGAGAAAGTCTAACATTCAATGTCTGATATCTAGCATCTTAAAACATGAACAGAATCACCCAACTCTTTAACATACAATACCCCGTAATTCAGGCGGGCATGATTTGGTGCAGCGGCTGGAAACTGGCTTCGGCGGTGAGTAACGCCGGTGGTCTGGGCCTTATTGGCGCAGGCTCCATGTACCCAGATACCCTGCGGGAGCACATCCAGAAATGCAAAGCCGCTACAGACAAGCCTTTTGGGGTGAATGTGCCTTTGCTTTACCCAGACCTAGAAGAGCATTTTAAGATTATCATGGAAGAGAAAGTGCCTGTGGTCGTCACCTCTGCCGGGAACCCGAAGACCTGGACGAAGAAGCTACAGGATAATGGCTCCAAAGTAGTGCACGTGGTAAGCAACGTCAAGTTCGCCCGCAAGTGCGAGGAAGCCGGGGTAGACGCCATCGTGGCCGAAGGGTTTGAAGCGGGTGGGCATAACGGCCGCGAGGAAACCACCACGTTCTGCCTTATTCCGCTGGTTAGGCAGGCCGTGAGTTTGCCGCTGATTGCCGCCGGGGGCATTGCCAACGGAGCGGGTATCTTTGGCGCCTTGGCCTTGGGAGCCGAAGGAGTGCAGGTTGGTAGTCGGTTTGTGGCCAGCATAGAATCCAGCGCGCACCAGAGCTTCAAAGACCGCGTGGTAGCTGCGCAGGAAGGAGACACCGAGCTTTCTCTGAAACAACTCACGCCCGTACGCCTGCTCAAAAACAAATTCTACCAAGACGTGAAAGCCGCCGAATTACGCGGAGCTTCCAACTTAGAGTTAGTAGAATTGCTGGGTTCCCGCAGGGCCAAGCGCGGCATGTACGAAGGTGACATGGAGGAAGGCGAACTGGAAATAGGCCAGGCCGCTGCTATGGTGAAAGACATTAAACCCGCCGGCGATATTCTGTATGAGATGTGGCAGGAGTTTGAAGCTGCCAAGGCTAAGTTTTGTGGGGAGTGGCGGTAAGTGGCACTGAATTTCCAGAGATGAACCTCATAGTGAACCTGCTTTTCCCCACTTTGTCATCCTGAAAGGACCTTGTGAGCGCACTAGACAAGCGCTGTAGTAAACGTTATTATAGTTCGCCTGCAAGCTCCTTCTAAGATGACAGAAAGAGAAGAAAGAATTTAACAGGTGTTTTCAACCCTCCCTGTAATTCCGTATACTTCATAATGACAAACATTAAAGAGTACATAACCATTGATGAAGAGGTGCTAGGGGGCCAAGCCGTTTTCAAGGGGACGAGGGTGACCATTGAAACCTTATTTGCCCACCTAGAAAAAGGAATCTCTTTGGATGATTTCCTGGAAGATTTCCCCAGCGTAGCACGTGAGCAAGCGGTAGCAGTCCTGAGCATTGCAGAAAAGCTGGTAACCTCCAAGAACATTGAGCAGCTTTATGAAACTGCTGCTTGATGAGAATCTGCCTAAACGCCTGAAGCTGGACTTCCCTGATTATCAAATCTTCACCGTGAGTGATAAAGGCTGGAACGGAAAGAAAAACGGAGAACTGATGCAGTTGCTTCTGCAGGAAAGCTTTGACGCGCTTCTAACTTTTGACAAGAACCTGCAGCACCAGCAGAACTTTCAGAAATATGCTCTTCCGGTTTTAGTTTTGAATGCTCCAGATAACACGTACCTAACCTTGCAGACGCTGGTTCCTGCTATCAGGCAGGTCCTTGCCACTCCGCTCACTCCTGGCAGTACCACCATAACGCTTTGATTTTGCCTCTAAACCTCCTCATTGCTGCGCTCTCTCAACACGTCTCGCTCACGCCAGAGGAGGTTGAGGCATTCCTGGCTATCTGCATTCCGCAGGAGGCACAGAAGAAAGCGCATCTGCTACGCACCGGTGAACAGAACCATGCCCTATATTTCGTTTTGAGTGGGTGTCTGCGGTCGTTTATTGTGGACCAGGCAGGCAAAGAAGTGAACTTGGAGTTTGCCGTGGAAGGCTATTGGATTAGCGATGTAGCGTTCAACAAACCGGCGCTCCTCTCTATACAGGCGCTGGAGAAAACGCAGTACCTTCAAATCAGCATCAATGCTTTTGAGCAACTCACACAGGAACATCCTGTTTTCAACCTGTTTTTTCGGAAACTGCTCCAGAACGGGTACTTCGCGTTCAAGAAACGAATGCTAAGCGGTATGACGCAAACCGCGGCTGAGAACTACCGTGATTTCCTGATCAAATTCCCCAACCTGAGTCAACGCATTCCGCAGTACCACATTGCCTCGTACCTGGGCATCACGCCCGAGTTCTTCAGCACCATCAAATCCGAGGGGTTAGACTTGTACCAACAGGCCATTTCTTAAACTACCTTATTCTTTTTGGCTGCTTGCCTCCCGACCTTTGTAGAGTGAACCTGAGATGGCAGCCCTGTTGTTTTAGGCATGCCCTCCTTAATTTGGTTCACACCCTTTTTCACGCTAAAAAGCAAATCCGTGGAAAGAAGAACCTTTATCAAATTAGTTACAGGAGGAGCAATAACCATGACAACTTTAAGTGCTTTCAGAAAATTCACTGAGGAGTTAACCCCTCAGGACTATACCATGCCGGTGCTCTTCATTGGGCACGGCTCACCGATGAACGGCATCGAGGACAACGAGTTCAGCCAGCGCTGGAAGAAGATGGCGCAGGAAATTCCGGTGCCTAAGGCGGTGCTGGTGGTATCGGCGCACTGGTTTACCAAGGGCACCAAAATTACGGCTATGGACTTCCCGCAAACCATCCATGATTTTGGGGGTTTTCCGAAGGAGCTGTTTGCGGTGCAATATCCATCGCCCGGTGATGCGGCTTTGGCCAAAGAAACTGCTTCTTTGATTACTACTACGCAGGTAGAACTAGACCACGATTGGGGACTGGACCACGGCACCTGGACCATCATCCGGCACATGTACCCCGAGGCTAACATTCCGGTGCTACAGCTCAGCATTGACTACACCAAAGGTCCGCAGTATCATTATGACCTGGCCAAGGAACTGACCGCTTTGCGCAAGAAAGGCGTGCTCATTGTGGGCAGCGGTAACATGGTGCATAACCTGCGCATGATGAACTGGAGCATGATTAATGGAGGTGGCTACGACTGGACCCACACCATGAATGAGAAGTTCAAGGACCTCATCCTGAACCGCGACCACCAGCCGCTCATCCACTACCAGACGCTGGGCAAGGAAGCCTTGATGGCCATCCCGACGGTGGAACATTACCTGCCGCTTTTGTACACATTGGGCTTACAAGGCAAAGACGAAGAAACTTCGTTTTTCAATGATAAAATGGTAGGCGGATCTTTGACCATGACATCGGTGAAAATAGGCGCATAAGCGTTGACCCATAATTTTAGAAAAGAGGCCGAAGCGATTTCGGCCTCTTTTTGTTTAAACGCCTTCTAAACGTCAATAGACAAAAACATTTTGTGGATGTTCAGGCAGGAACCCGGAGTTTGTCTAGATGTTGAGGCGGTTGGTCTAAAAGATTTTAGGGTGAGAAAGAAGCTGCTTTACTTGTAGGCATCAAAGGAGCGGCTTTGGGTGAAGTGGCTCTGTTCAGGTTCTAATAGTTGAAAGGCCATGCTCAAAAACAAAGACTTTCTCGTGCTCCTCATCCGGCTATTTTTAGGCTACGTCTTTTTCTCGGCGGGTATCTGCAAACTCACGCATGGGAACTTCGGGCAGCTGATTGGTCCGCCTTGGCTGGAGGAAGTCCTCGCGAAGCACGGCTTGGGGTTGTTCGCGCAGGTGGTGGCGGTGTGCCAGGTAATCTGCGGGGCCTTGCTGTTCACGCAGCGGTTCAGTCTACTGGGCGCCGTGATGCTGGTGCCGATGAACGTTTCCATTCTGGCGGTAACCGTGTCGCAGAACTGGACCGGTACCCCGTATGTGAACGCGGTGTTCCTGCTGTTGAACCTGAGTCTGCTGCTGTATGAGTACAAACGGTTCCAGTTCTTGTTTTTCCCCGATGGGATGGTTGCGGCCGAGGCCACTCCGCTAGAACTGTTCCGGAGCGGGAAGTTGCCTTGGGCTATTCTTGCCGCAGCGCTGGGGACCATGGTTTCCGCCCGATTCAGCTATGACGTGACCAACGGTTTCGGGCTGCTTACCTTTGGGTTGGCCGGAGCGTGTGTGTTATTGCCTGCCGCCCTTAGCAAGTTGGAGAAAGTGATAGTGACCCAGGCCATTGCCAATATGTTTCTGATGACGTTGGGTAAGATCTCTGGAGCTTTACCGGTGCTGGCTGTAAACTCTGGTGTTCTGCTGGTGCTGCTGGTGGTGAATCTCTGGCTGAAATCCAGAAGCGCTTCGGCAATCTCTACAAAGGATTCTGTTTCGGTGGTATAATCGCAAAAACACCCAGAAAATGCTACCTTGCTGTGGCTTCACTTGTTGAGAGAATTCTCGTTGAACGGCTAACCGAGCAGCGCCATGGCAGTACCTACCACGTTTTACCAGCAGCTTCCGCCTCCGCCGCATCTGGCCGAGTTCGTGCGGTATTTCTGGATTGCTGAGGGGCAGGAGATTACGGCGCCGTACCACTTCAGTTCCGTGGCCAATGGCTGCGCCCAACTCACGTTCCACTACAAAGGTTCTTTTCTTTCGCCCGGCACAGACCAGGTAGTACCCGAGTTTTACCTGCACGGTCCTTCCAATAAACCCACCGAGATTACGACTCAGGAAAACTTTGGCATCATAGGCGTAGCCTTGTACCCGTACACGGCCAGCCTGCTCTTTCACACCTCGGGACAGGAAGTGAGCAACAAGGTGACGGTAGTGCAGGAGGTGTTTGGCACCGGCTTGAGGCTGCTGGAGGAACAGATTGCCACCTCGGCCTCGCACCAGGAGCGCATGGCCTTGCTCACCCAATTCCTGGCCGAGCACCTGCTGCAAAACAAACGTAGTTACACCCCCTTGATAAAACTGATAAAGGCCGAAATAGATGCCGGGCAACTCCCTGACGCTGACAAGCTCTACGAGCAGCTCTATCTTTCCCGCCGGCAATTTGAGCGACGGTTCAAAGACCTGTTGGGCTTCAACCCGAGGGAATACACCAAAATTCAGCGCTTCCGGTACTCCTTGCAGCGCTACCAACAAGACCCAGACCAGAGCTTCACGCAGTTGGCGCTTTCCAGCGGTTACTATGACCAGGCGCACTTCAACCGAGATTTCAAGGAGTACTCCGGCGTAACGCCTACCTCTTATTTCTCTGAAGACACCCAAGCACAAGGACTGCAGCTTTAGCCTGAAAAATGTCGTTCTGGTACAATCCTGAGCCTGTAAGCGGCGCTACTTTTGCCTTGTACTTTAAAATTTAAGGACATGGTAAAAGCAATTCATCTCACCGATGCTTCCTTTGAGGAGGCCATCCAATCTGACAAACCTGTGCTGGTAGACTTCTGGGCGGAGTGGTGTGGCCCCTGCCGCATGATTGGCCCTGTTGTAGAAGAACTGGCTAAAGAATACGAAGGCAAAGCCATCGTGGGCAAACTGGACGTAGATAACAACCCCATTGTTTCCTCTAAATACGGCATCAGGAGCATGCCTACGCTTTTGGTCTTCAAGAACGGACAGGTGGTGGACAAGCAAGTGGGCGCAGTGCCCAAGTATGTGCTGGAGAAGAAACTGGCAGCGTACGTGTAATCACTCCAGACTACCTGAAAGGGAAAAGAGGCTGGATTATTTTCGGCCTCTTTTCTGTAAAACAGGGCCAAAACAGGAGACGCTTGTTAGGCTCAATCCTTACCCTCCAAAGCCAAGGATTCCGCACCAAGTGGAAAATCCAAGAAGATGGAGAAGGGCAGAATAAAGGGTAGGTCGCTTTCCAACTATTCTTCGGAGTGAGTTGACAAAAAGCAAGATTAGGCTTACAGGACCTACTAAGAAGAAGGAAAGTAAATCAAGACCAGGGGTGCAAGGCCCGGACTTGAACTGTGAAGCAGTGTTGAGTATAATGACTAGGATGCCTGCAATGAAGTAGAACGTCAAGGTATAAGTAGCATTTTCCAGTTCGGGTTTTTCTAATGATTTCATTAGGCAGAGTTCTTACACGTATATTCCAGTTTAGGCTAAAATACCTTCTCACGGGTACAACAAATACTTCCTGCGCATCTCCTTATACGTTTTCAGGCCGGGTTCCCAGGTTTCCCTGATTTTAGCTTCAGACCAGCCTTCTTCTATCTGTTTCCGGAAATCGGCTACGCCGGCTAGTCGTTCAATCACGCCCATCTGCTTGCTGTATGATGAGTCAAAGAACCGTGCTTTCTCTGGGTAAGCTTTGTACAGTTCTATCATCCAACTCAGGTTGATCTGGCGCTTTTTCCGGAGTTGTTCTACATCATAGTTGCGTAAGTCCAACCCGTAGCAAGCCTCGTTCATGTGCAACGGGGTTTCGCTCATGCCTTTGATGCTGACCGGGGTGAAGGTAAATTCATATTTACCTTTCAGGGCTGGTGCACCCAGTACCGTAAACGGCATGTGCGTACCGCGTCCCTGGCTGATGATGGTTCCCTCAAAAAGGCACAGGCTGGGGTACAGCATCACACTTTGGGCCGTATTCAGATTAGGCGATGGGTTCACGGGCAGCACATACGGCATGTCATGGTTATAATTGGCCAGTTTGATGATGTTGAGCTTGTTCAGCTTCAGGCCCTTCTCCATCCAGCCTTCGCCGTTCACCATCTGGGCAAATTCCCCCACCGTTAGTCCGTGCGCAATAGGAATAGGAAACTGCCCGATGCCCGATTTATACTTCATGTCCAGGATGGGGCCATCAATCATGTAGGCGTGCGGGTTGGGCCGGTCCAGCACCATCAGTTCCACGTTGTGCTCGGCGCAGGATTCCATGACATCGCGCAGGGTATTGATGTTGGTGTAGAACCGAACGCCTACGTCCTGGATGTCATAGATGAGCACGTCCACGCCTGCCAGGTCTTCTTTGCTGGGCTTTCGCTTCTTGCCGTAGAGCGAGATAATAGGAATACCGGTTTTGGCGTCTACCTCATCGTCTACCTTCGCGCCGTTGCTGGCATTTCCCCTGAACCCATGCTCAGGCCCGAACACCTTTACAATCTGAATCCCCGAAGCCAACAAGCTATCCACGCTGGACTTCCCACCGATGGTAGAAGAAGGGTTCACCACCATGGCTACTTTCTTGCCTTTCAGGTAGGGTACATATTTCTCGGTCTGGTCGGCACCGGTCATCAAGGCTTTGCCGGGCTTGGCGGTGGTGGAGCTGTTTTGCGCGGAAGTAGGGGCGGTTGGCGAAGAAGATTTGGTACAGGAACCATTCGCTAGTATCACCGTGAGCAGGCCAAGTGAGAAGAAAGACAACAGGGATTTTGGCATAGGGGGTAAAGTTTTACGCAAGTTGGAGGTTTACCGGTAAAGTAGCAACCAAATCAATTTTCAGGCTTAAGAAAGTGAGGTCTTTGGAAGGAGATCTAGTCTATTTCACAAAAGTGGCGGCGAATTTTGCTTGTTTTTAAAGAAACAGGCCTAAAACAAAAAGAGGCCGGAGCATTTCCGGCCTCTTTTTGTAAAAACTGCTTTAAAACAGCAGACTATTCTTTGTCAATCAACTCCACGCTGCGCTTCACGAAGGCTGTCAAGGCAGCACCCGAAAGCATGTTCTGAGACAGCAACGCCAGGTCATAGGCCTGCTTGGCGATCTTCTCACCGCGCTCGTCGTTGTGCTTCAAGATGCGGTGGTTGATAGGATGGTTGGCGTTGATGGTCACGTTGTACATGTCTGGCAGGTTGCCCATCATCATCATGCCACCGCCGCCCATGCGGTTCATGTCTTTCATGCGGCGCATGAATTCTGGCAGGGTGATGATAACCGGTTGATCATCGGTGCTCAAGGCTTCCACGCCTACGGTCATGTTCTGATTCGCAATGGCTTTCTCAAACAGCTCCTTCAGACGCTTGGTCTCGTCTTCTGACAATACGCTAGCCGGTTTAGCATCGGTCTGGATGAGCTTATCAATGGTATCAGCGTCAACGCGTTTCAAGGTCGTTTTCTCTAACTTCTGCTCTAACTGACCGATGAAGTGCGGGTCAATCATGGAATCCAGCTTCACCACGTCATAGTTGCGGGTTTGGGCGGTCTCAATGAAGGCGTGCTGCTTCTCAGCATCAGTGGTGTACAAGATCACCAGGTTGCCGTCTTTATCGGTTTGGTTGGCCTGTACAAAGTTGCGGTACTCTTCCAGGGTATGGAATTTCTCGTCGGTGCTTTGCAGCAGGGTGAAGTCTTTGGCTTTCTCATAGAACTTGTCATCTGAGAGCATACCGTACTTCACGAACACCGCGATGTCGTTCCACTTCTCCTCGTAGGCGGTGCGGTCTTTCTTGTAGATCTCGTTCAGTTTATCGGCCACCTTACGGGTGATATAGGTGTTGATTTTCTTCACGTTGGCATCGGCCTGCAGGAAAGAGCGGCTTACGTTCAGCGGAATGTCCGGGGAGTCAATCACTCCGTGCAGCAGCATCAGGAACTCAGGAACCACGTCTTTCACCTCATCGGTGATGAATACCTGGCGGCTGTAAAGCTGGATTTTGTTTTTCTGGAAATCGAACTCATTCTTCACTTTAGGAAAGTAAAGAATACCGGTGAGGTTAAACGGATAGTCCACGTTCAGGTGAATCCAAAACAGCGGGTCTTCTGAGAACGGATATAGTTCTTTGTAGAAGTTCTTGTAGTCCTCATCGGTCAGGTCAGAAGGAGACTTGGTCCAGATGGGGTTCGGGTTGTTGATGGTTTCCCCGTTGAACTCCACCGGAATGGGTAAGAACTTGCAGTATTTGTTCAGGATGGTTTGCAGGCGGGCTTCCTCCAGGAACTCCTCAGAATCTTCGGCAATGTTCAAAATCACGTCGGTACCGCGCTCGGTGCGGGTTCCATTGGTGATGGAGAACTCCGTGGAACCGTCGCAGATCCAGTGAGCGGCCTCGGCGCCATCTTGGTGCGACAAAGTGTCAATTTCCACGGTGCCGGCCACCATAAACGCCGAGTAGAAGCCCAGACCGAACTGCCCGATGATCTGGCTCTTGTCAGCGTTGGAGTCTTTGTAGCGCTCCACAAACTCAGTGGCGCCGGAGAACGCAATCTGGTTGATGTATTTCTTGATCTCCTCGGCAGTCATCCCTATCCCGTTGTCCGAGATGATGATCTGCTTTTTCTCTTTGTCTACCTTCACGGTCACCTTCAGCTCGCCCAGGTCACCTTTCAGCTCGCCAATGCTGGAGAGACTTTTGGCTTTTTGGCTCGCATCCACGGCGTTGGACACCAACTCACGCAAGAAAATCTCGTGGTCTGAGTACAAGAACTTCTTGATGATGGGGAAAATGTTCTCGGTGTGAATCGAAATCGTGCCTTTTTCTTCCATTTCCTTATCTATGTAAATAATGATGTGTGTTGCTAATGGTGAATGAGCCTTGGCAAAAGCTGTTCCAGCAACCGCAAAAGTGACAGGATGGCAGAATTTATGGCGAAACTGGTTCTTGAAAGCCTTTTTGAGCGGAACACTTCTTTGAAAATGTAGGGATAATCCCTAGTGGTTGCCCTTTCTTGTTCTCCGGGCCTTGAATGGTAGATTTCCCGCTGGATTGTCCCATTTTATGGCTTGTTTCCAAAAAAACACCTGTATTACTCGGACTACCGTTTAGGGCAACCAAAGGGGATTGCCCCTACTTTCTAAAAATCAGGCGCAAAACGGAGAACCTCAAACAGAACTTTGCAGCAGAAGAAGCAGTAAGCGTTTGTACAAGAGCCACAAACGTTTTCTTACTGAAATATGAATGCTGGTGTTATATTTGCGGATAACCAAAAACTGTGCGGAATCTTCGGAGCCTAAGTGCCTACCTCTTGCTCCTGCTGTTTATGCGGGTGATGGTACCTGAAAAGGTACTGGTGGCATTGCACGCCCACGCCCACTCAGAAGACAAACCGCACGACGAGAACCGGCCGCACATTGACAACAAGCACACGCACTGTCCTACGGCCGAGTTATTCAACACTCCTTTTCAGCCTTCAGAGACGATAGTAGAGTTTACTGCCCCAATTCCGTTGATAGATAGTTACCAGGAGGGCTTCGCCTTCATCTGGAAATTCAGCTATCCGCATACCGCCTCTCCGCGCGGGCCACCTGTGGCTCTGCTCAGTTAATTCTATTTCCTTCAAGACAGCCCAGGCTCTCCCTTGCCGCGTAGTTTACAGCCTTTTCTGTAAAAACGGGCAAGAAACGTCCTGCCTTTGAAGGCGGTTTGGAGGACGCTCCTCCTTTTCCCATTTCTTTTTTCTTACTGAGTTGCGCAAATACTTGAAATATTTGGTGCTGCTTCTGCTGTGTATTGACCTGGCCTCTGCCCGTGTCTTTGCACAGAATGGTCCGATTCTTACCGGGAAAGATGCGCCTGCCGAGGCAGACTGCGGCATCACGCTTTCCGGCAAAGTCACCGACCATGAAGACCGCAGCCCTCTGATTGGTGCCACCGTGGTACTGGAAGGCACCCCCCACACCAGCATCACCGATACCGACGGTCACTACCATTTCCATGGCCTTTGCCCCGGCACGTACCGCATAGTGGTGTCTTATATTGGCTATAACCCAGAACGGCTGGAGAAGTCAGTACGGGCACCAGAGGTGATCAATTTCCGGTTGCACCCAGACGCGCTTCAGCTACACTCGGTGGAGGTCCGGATTGCCAAACAGCGCGAGCAGATTCCCCAAGCTACAAGTCATCTAAGCGGACAGGAATTGAGGCAGACGCATGGCCAGTCGCTGGCCCAGTCACTGGAGCGGATGACGGGCGTGACTAGCATCCAGACCGGACCCAGCATCGCTAAACCTGTCATCCATGGTATGCACAGCAACCGCGTGCTGGTCATGAACAACGGCGTGCGCCACGAGGCCCAGCAATGGGGTTCTGAGCACGCGCCCGAGATTGACCCGTTTGTAGCCTCTGAGCTGACCGTGGTGAAAGGAGCCGCTGGCGTACGCTACGGCGCCGATGCCATTGGCGGCGTGATTCTGGTAGAGCCTAAACCGTTGCGAGATTCGGCCGGAACAAGTGCCGAGTTGAACCTGGTAGGGGTGAGCCACAATCGCCAGGGCGTTCTGTCTGGTATGGTGGAAAGCAATCCGGCGGGCATCCCGTCGCTGAGCTTGCGCCTGCAGGGCACGCTCAAAAAGGCCGGAAACAGCAAGACTCCAGATTACTACCTGGCCAACACCGGCTACCAGGAGCAGAACTTCTCGGCCGCCGCCGGTTGGACCCGCCAGAAGTTTGGGGTAGATGCCTTTTTCAGCCGATTTGACACCAGGCTGGGCGTGTTCTCGGCCTCGCACGTGGGCAACCTCACCGATATCCGAACCGCGCTGCAACGGGAACGCCCGGAACCGGAGGCTGATTTCACCTATGACATCGGGGTGCCGTACCAGAACGTGACGCATGATATGATGCGCCTGCATGGGTTCTACCGTACCGGTCCGGCCAGCCGTTTGCTCTTCACCTATGCCCGGCAATACAACCAACGCGAGGAGTATGATGCCCACGGTGATTCCAGCAGGCCTGGCCTTCGGTTTGAGATTACTACGCACAGCAGCGAAGTCGTTTGGGAACACCCGCTCATCAAGAACCTAAAAGGCAGCATTGGGGCCACGTACCAGTACCAGTTCAACCGGTATGAGGGACGTTTCTTTGTGCCGTTTTTCCAGAGCCACACCGGCGGACTGTTCTGGATTGAGAACTGGGAGAAAGGTAAGTGGCACGTGGAGGCAGGGCTTCGGTACGATTACCGCTACCTGCAGGCCAAAATGTTCCGCAAAGACACCCCGGAGAAAACCGGCCAGTCTGAGTTGGACAATGAGCTACTCACGCCTACCCATCGGTTCCAGAACCTGTCTGGTACGCTGGGAGCCATCTACCACTTCGGGCCGCACTTAGATCTGAACCTGAATGCCTCCACGGCGTGGCGTTCGCCTACCACCAGTGAGTTGTACAGCAACGGCATTCACCACGGTACGGGCACCTACGAGTACGGCAACGCAAATCTGGGAGTGGAGCGGGCGTACAACTTTATGGCTACGCTGGCTTACGTGCAGAACAAGCGCCTGAACGGCGAGATCAGTGTGTACCACAACTTCATAGACAACTACATCTACCAGGAGCCAGATACGGTGCCTACGCTGACCATCAGGGGCGCTTTCCTGACGGCCCGTCAGAAACAAACCAATGCCACCTTCTCCGGGGTAGATGTAAGTGCGTCTTACCAGTTAACGGATCACCTGCTTTTCGCCACCAAGGCCTCACTGGTGCGGGCGTACAACCGCACCGCCGATGAGTACCTGATCTGGATTCCCTCTGACCGCTACGAGAACAGCCTGCGCTATTCCGTAGAACGATTAGGAGCCCAGGGAGTATTTGTGCAAAACTTTATTTCCATCAGCGGACTAGCGGTGCCCCGGCAGCGCCATATCCCAGGCAATTACCTGGCCCGTGATTACGCCATGCCACCAGCTGGTTATTTCCTGCTGAACGCCGAGGCGGGCACTACCCTGCAGCTAGGCAAGCAGCAGATTGAGGTTGGTTTGATCGGTCGTAATCTCCTGAACACCGCCTACCGCGATTACCTGAACCGTTTCCGGTACTACGCCGATGAAATAGGCAGATCCATTACCCTGCGGGTGAGCATCCCGCTTAATTTCTAAACCTGATTTTTCACCAGAATAAAAATTCAATTCCCCATGAAATCATTTTTGAAACCTTCCCTCGCCCTTTTGTTCACTGCTTCTGTGTTCATGACTTCTTGTAGCAATGACGAAGATCCGGTGCCAACCAACGAGGAAGAACTGATCACCACCTTGCAGCTTGACTTCATGCCAACAGCTGGAGGTACCACCGTAACAGCCACCTACCGTGATCTGGATGGCCCTGGCGGGCAGGCTCCTACCATCACTCCGGTACAATTGGCCGCAAACAAGAGTTACGCGCTGGCTGTAACTGTTCTGGATGAATCTAAGACTCCTGCGGAAGACATCACCGAAGAAGTACAGGAAGAAGGCCATGAGCACCAGTTTTTCTATGTTCCTTCTACAGGCTTAAACCTTACGATGACTTACAATGATGCTGACAAGAACAACTTGCCGATGGGCATCAACAACAGAGCTGCTACAGGAGCCGCATCAACTGGTACCTTGCAAGTAGTCCTGAAGCATCAGCCTGGTTCAAAAAGTGCTACCAGCACCATCAACACCGGTGAGACAGATGTGGAAGTAAGTTTCCCTGTTACCATCCAATAAGGAGAAACCCCGATAAACAGAAAGCCCCGGCACATGCCGGGGCTTTCTGTTTTAAGCCCGTTTTTCATGAAATGTGCCCGAAACGCATAAACAGCAAGGCCCGCCTCAAATGAATGAGGAGGGCCTTGCTGCGGGTTTAGATAGATCTGTTTTGGGTATTAATTCAGGACGGGCTCCACTTTGTAGCCTTGGGCACGGAGCAACTGGATTAGTCCTTCCTCGCCGGCCAGATGGGCGGCCCCCACGGCAACAAACGAGGTGTTTTTCTTCATCATGTCTACCATGGGAGCAAGCCATTTGTGGTTCCGCTCATCCAATAGTAAGTCATTTGATTTTGAATCTTCCTGTGAGGTAATCAGGTTATACAAGCCGCTGAGGTCTTCCTGCTGGTAAAGCGTGAGCATGTTCTTCATGAGCTTGCGCTGTTTGTCAAACTGCTTCACGTTGTTCAGCAATTGGGATGTCTGCGCTTCCAACGTGGACTGATCAAACAAAGCTACCTGCTCCTCTGGGGTTTCCAGCACGTAGATAGACTTGTGCCACTTTTTAGCCATGTCTAACAGCGCCAGGTCATAAGATTCAGGGCTGTAACCCAATAACTTAGGGTAAAGCAGCAACTGACCCAGGAAACCAGGTTTAATATAACGGAACTGCTGCATGTTGCGCTCCAGTGAATCTTGCACGAAGTTGGTCAAGAGATTGTAGTCCTGGGCGGTCATCAATGACTCTAGAGGTTGGTTCATGCGCATGGTTTTGGAAAGAAGCCGCGTCAGTTTCGGACTGTCCAAGTCAACTTCAAAGACCACGGTCTGTGATTTTAACAGTTTTTGTTTTACCTTACTAGGCAGAACAAACTGGTTTTTAGGCACCAGGTGGAACGTGCCATAGAGGTAAGAGGTCTTGATTCCTTTGCCGCTTACTTTCCAGAGAAGAGAGTTTGTAGGGGCCTCTGGAGAAGCACAAACGCCCGTCTTAGGGAAAGAGATGCCCAAGACCAAGCTAAAGAAGAACCAAAAAAAAGCGGCTTTATACGTGCCCATAAATAGAAGGTTGCAGAACTTTAACAAAAGTATCACTTTTTTTTAGAGATCAATGTGATCTTAGGCATTAATGCGACGAAACGGTAAAAATCCTCGATGAAACCTAAATAACTGTGATTAAATCGCTTACCCTTATCACCTGTTAAGTCTAGATTTATATCTAAAATCCTAAATATTTCTGTTGCCAGATCTATCCCATCTCTGCATGCAAACCACTACTTCACCGGCTTCTACAAGTAAACTCTTAAACACAGCGGTTATTGTGGCCGCTCTGGGCTACTTTGTAGACATCTATGACCTTGTTCTCTTCAGTATTGTAAGGATCAACAGCCTGCGCGACCTGGGAGTCAGTAGCCCTGCGGCCTTATTGGAGGAGGGGGTGCATCTGATAAATATGCAAATGACCGGCATGTTGCTGGGCGGAATCTTCTGGGGCATTCTAGGCGATAAACGGGGCCGTATCTCCGTGTTATTTGGATCTATTTTCTTGTACTCTGCCGCGAATATCGCCAATGGGTTTGTCACTGATCTGGGCTGGTATGCCTGGTTGCGGTTTATTGCCGGGGTAGGCTTGGCCGGAGAGCTGGGAGCCGGAATCACCCTGGTGAGTGAAGTGCTACCCAAGGAAAAGCGGGGTTACGGCACCACCATTGTGGCATCGGTGGGCATCTCGGGGGCTATTCTGGCCGGAGTGATTGGCGAGTATTACCACTGGCGCACTGCTTATTTTGTAGGGGGCGGACTTGGTTTACTCCTATTGTTGCTTCGGATTGGAGTATTTGAATCGGGGATGTTTGAGCGCACCCAACAGCAAGAGGTAGCACGGGGTAACTTCCTGAGTCTGTTCAACAACGGTGCCCGCTTCTTTAAGTACCTGAAATGCATCCTGATAGGCGTGCCCATCTGGTTTGTGATTGGGGTGCTCATTACCTTCTCCCCCGAGATCAGTCAGGCTCTGGGAATTACTGCAACTATTTCAGCAGCCAAAGGCATCGGCTTCTCTTACCTGGGCCTTACTCTGGGAGATTTGGCCAGTGGGCTCGTGAGCCAGAAATTGCGGAGCCGCAAAAAAGTGGTGGTACTCTTCCTGCTGCTGCTTTCAGCGATAGTGGCTTTGTTCCTGCTGGCGCAGGGAGCGAGCGAGACATACTTCTATGGCCTTTGCGTAGCCTTGGGCTTTGCCAGCGGCTACTGGGCCGTGTTTGTGACCATTGCGGCTGAGCAGTTCGGGACCAACATCAGAGCCACGGTGACCACTACGGTGCCTAACTTCGTGCGAGGAGCCGTGGTGATTCTCACACTTTCCTTTAAAGGGTTACAGGATGATCTAGGGCTATTGACCACGGCAGCACTCTTGGGGGCTGTCACTATTGTGATTGCCTTGATCTCCATCAGCACCCTGCCGGAGAGTTTCAGCAAGGATCTGGACTATACAGAGTAGTCATGTTTTAGGGCTGTTTTGGCCAGAACAGCCCTAAAATAGGTGGGCACTTTCTTTCGGTGCACTCTGTTTTGGCTTTATTAGTTTATTTTCGCACATGATTCTTTTCAACGAAACCGTTAGCATAGACAACGCCGTGGCCGCTGAATGGCTCCAGTGGATGCAGGAAACGCATATCCCCGAGGTGATGGCCACTACATTTTTCGTAAAGTTCCAGATTGCCAGGGTGGTGGAAGAGGAAGACACCGGAGGCACCACCTACGCCGTGCAGTATTTTGCCCGCCACATGGATGACCTGCTGGAATACCACCGTGACCACGACCAAAACATGCAAGCCAAAATGCAGGCCCGGTATGCCGGTCAGTATGCCGCCTTTAGAACCGTTTTGGAAGTGGTAGGTTAAGTAGTTGCCAGTTGTTGGTTTTAGTCATTAGAGAATCGAACGCTTACCGGTTCAAGCACTTTAACTAGCCAGCGCCTGTTTCCAGCCCATATTCATGAAAAGGCCCTGAAGACGACAATCGTTTTCAGGGCCTTTTGGTTTAGCCAACCTAATGGCCTGTAAATGCTTTCAGCATCCAGCTCTTTCATTCAAGCCAGTTTGGGGCCGATTTCGCAAAAAGGTCTTCAAAACGCTGTAAGGCAGTTTGAAGGCGTTTTCACTATTGAACCAAGAACTTAGAATCGCTGCAGTTCCTCCTGGCTTAGATTGCAGTTGATCCACTCGCCGTCCAGGTTGGCGCCTATGCTGCGGTAGAAACTGATGGCAGGCTCGTTCCAGTCCAACACCTGCCACTTCATGCGCTTGTAGTTTTCCTCCTTGGCGGTCTGCACCACGGCATTGAACAGCATCCGCCCTAGGCCTTGGCGCCGCAGTCGCTCCGTGACCACAATATCCTCCAAGAACAGCATTTTGCCTTTCCAGGTAGAATAGGCGGTATAATACAGCGCGATGCCCACAATGCCCTCCTCGGCAGACTCGGCTACGAAGAACTCAAAGATAGGCTGGTCTCCGAACCCGTCACGGCGCATGTCTTCAATGGTATTGGTGACTTCATCTGGGGCTTTCTCAAACACGGCCAGTTCTACAATCAGGGCGTGCACGCCGGGCAGATCGGCCTCGGTACCTTTCCTCACTTTTATGGTTTCACTCATGATTTCAGCTTTAAACCAACCTCCTGTTGGCTGGTAGGCCGCAAGATACAGGGTCTGCCGCGCATTAAAAAAGCCATTGCCTCCAAGGAGCTGATCCGGGAAGCAATGGCTTAAAAGGATGGCTGACAGAGGTTACTGCGCCGCGTACGGGTTTACGCCCATGTTGTAGTATACAAACGACCAGACATCGGCGGCTTCCGCGATTTGGGCCGTGGTGGATTTCCCGGCGCCGTGCCCGGCTTTCACGTCTACCCTGATCAAATATGGGTTTGAGCCGGCGCCTTTTTCCTGCAACGTGGCGATGTACTTGAACGAGTGCGCCGGCACCACGCGATCATCATGGTCGGCGGTGGTGACCAGCGTAGCCGGGTAGTTCACGCCTTCCTTGATGTTGTGGATGGGCGAGAACTTCATGAGGTTCTGGAACTGCGCGGCATCATCTGATGACCCATACTCGGGCACCCAGGCCCACCCAATGGTGAACTTATGGAACCGCAGCATGTCCATTACGCCCACGGCGGGTAAGGCTACTTTAAACAGATCGGGGCGTTGGTTTACAACGGCGCCAATCAGCAGACCTCCATTGGAGCCACCGGCAATGGCCAGTCTCTGCGAGGAGGTGTATTTCTGCTTGATCAGGTACTCGGCTGCGCCGATGAAATCATCGAAAACGTTCTGCTTGTTGGGCGTCATGCCCGCTTTGTGCCAGGCCTCGCCGTACTCACCGCCACCCCTGATGTTGGCCACGGCAAACACGCCGCCGTTCTCCAGCCACACCATGCGGGCAATGCTGAAACCCGGCGTCATAGAGGCGTTGAATCCGCCGTAGGCATAGAGGTACGTAGGGTTGTTTCCGTCCAGCACCAGGCCTTTCTTGTGGGTGATGAACATGGGAACCTTGGTGCCGTCCTTGCTGGTGTAGAAGACCTGCTTGGTTTCGTAGCCTTCCATGTTCACGTCTACCTCAGATTTGCGGAACAGGGTGGACTTGTTCGTGGCCACGTCATACTGGTAAATGGTGGTGGGGTACGTGTAGGAGGTGAAGGAGTAGAAAACGGTTTTGTCTTCCTTTTTCCCCGTGAAACCATCGGCGGTGCCCAGGGTTGGGAGGGCCACATCATGCAGAAACTTACCGCTGGTATCGTGCACTCGCACCAGGGTAGCGGCATCTTTCATGTAGTTGAGGATTAGTCGGCCGCCTATCAGCGAGGCGTAGTTCAGTACGTTATCGGTCTCGGGCACCAAAGTCTTCCAGTTGGCCTGTTGCGGTTTCTTGAGATCGATCTCAATGAGCTTGTACTTGGGCGCATTCTGGTTGGTGAGCACAATGAGCTTGTCGCCGATGTTCTCCACCACGCCAAATTCCTTGTCAAAGGTCTCCACCAGCGGCACGATGGGGCTGTTAGCTTTGGAGAGGTCTTTCACATACAAGGAGTTGTTGCTGGTTCCTTCTGAGGCAGTGAGCACCAGGTATTTCTCGTCTTCAGTGGTGCTGCCGAACAACAGACGAAGCGGATGTGCTTTGGCTTCCCAGATGAGTTTGTCCTGGCTTTGGGGCGTGCCTACTTTGTGGTAGTAGACTTTGTGGTATTCGTTCTTGTTGGCCATTTTGGAACCCTGGGTGGGCTCGGCGTAGCGGCTGTAGAAGAAGCCGTCTTTGTGCCAGCTGGTACCCGAAAACTTGATCCAGTGCAGTTCATCGGAGAGTTTCTTGCCGGTAGCCACGTCCAGCACATAGGCATCACGCCAGTCAGAGCCGCCAGTTGAGGTGGTGTAGACCGCGTATCTGGCGTCTTTGCTAAACTCCAGGCTGCCCAAAGACGTGGTGCCGTCTTCCGATAGTTTGTTCGGGTCCAGGAACAGTTCAGGCGTACCGTTCAGGCCTTTCTGGCGGTAAAGCACGCTTTGGTTCTGCAGGCCGTCGTTTTTGTAGAAGTAGTAATAGTCGCCCTCGCGGAGCGGGGCCCCGTATTTAGGGTAGTTCCAGAGCTGCGTCAGGCGTTTCTGGATTTGCTCGCGGAACGGTATTTTGGCCAGATAATCAAAGGTAAGGTCGTTCTGTTGCTTTACCCAGGAAGCCACGTTCTGGGCGGTATCGGCTTCCAGCCAACGGTAAGGGTCGGGCACCTGGGTGCCGTGGTAGGTATCGGTATGGTCTGTTTTCTCGGTTTTCGGGTACATAAACGTAGAAGGTTTGGCGGCCACGGCGGGCGTTTCGGTCGCAGGAGTAGCCGCAGCCGACGGTGAAGTAGAAGGCGTGCTGGTTTTACAGCCGGTCACCGCCGCAAGGGCAGCAACCCAGATAAACGTAAAGGATTTGTTCATGTTCTTTTGCGTTAGTTTCACCAATAGAGGTTAAAAGCAGGAAGCAACCCCAGCACGGGGCAGAGTCTCTCTTCCAAAGATACTAAATTGAAGCTTTTTCCCGGCCGCTCCTGTGCGTCAGTCTCCAGGTAAGCTCGGTCAAGATTTTGATTCCCGGAAAGTACAGAAATCCGGCCTGATAGTAGTTCCAATCCAGCAGCTTCTGCCGGTACGCCTCAAACCCGAAGAAAGCGTCTTCCTGCCCGTCTTCATACTGCCGGAAATAAGCAGCTTCCTGTTTTCGGCCCGAAAACAGGAAAACAGCCGGAAAGCGGTACTGGGTTCTAGATTGCCTGAATACGGCGCCGTACGGGAAAAACAGACACAGAAGGGTGAGGCAAGCCACCACAAAGAAAATCAGGAAGGCGAATTGGTTGATGAGGTGAAAGCAGATCAGTAAGCCGCCCACCCAGGGCCGAAGCGGCGGGTGCCAGGCAGCAGCTACCGCCGAAGTCAGGAAATAGACCGTCGCCACAAACCCAAGCTGCCACACCCCCGGAAAGTCTACGAACAGCTGCGCGAGCCGGAAAGGCTGATCATAGTCCCGGAAACTCACCAGCGCGTTGTACAACGCCGCCTCGGGCCGGAGCCAATGGACCGCCGCAGAGGAAGAGAGCAGTTTTTTGGCCAGCGCCGCAATTTTCCAGAGCCCCGAGAGCGTGTAAACAAACAGCAGCCCGAAGTAAAACCAGTTGATGGTGGCGTACTGAATCTGGTCTGGCCTGTTCTTGCCGGGGCGTTCCACCGCCACGAAGATCAGGAACAGATGGGCCAGCAGAAACAAGTGGTTCACGTGCGGAAGGTACCCGTAGCTCCACAGCACCAGGTTGATCCACAAGAGCGAAGCGGCCAAAAGCACCTGGGGGATTAGGGCCCGTTTTCTGAAAAGCTTGCTGAAATTGGCCAGGGCCGCAAGGGCAACCACCGTCCAGAAAATTTCTTTCGCGGGCAGAACCGGGGCAGCCAACCTTCCCAGCAAGGTAAGCGGCTCATATAACTCAGGAGGACGATCAAGGTACAGATGGAACTTAGTCAGCGCCCAATACAGCCACACGAAAGTGAGCAGCCGCAAAAACAGCTCGGCATAGTAGAAATCAACGACGGCGCGCAGGTGTTGGTTGAAGCGCCCGTGTTCGCTCGTTTTCTGTTGCCGCGACACCGTCTTCTCCATTAGGTCAGAAACGAACAACGGTATCGGCTTTAAATCTGGCTGGATGATGCAGCAAATCTTCTACATTTGCACGCTCCTTGACAATGCGGTATTCCTGGGCCTGCGGATGGAGGTATCTGACAAGCGCGTGCAACCGCTCGCGGCTTTTAGTGGTGCCAGCCGTGTCTTGCAGGGTGCGGTTTACCCAATAATCGAGCGTGTACACGTAATCATCCTGGTCAAAGCTACGGGTAGGCCGAACGGCTTGGCGCTGGAAAGTAGCCTCCCCGGGTTGCCGGGTGTAGATGCGGTAGGTGCTGTAAAGGCCATCGCTGCCGCGGGGTTGGGTAAACAGTTTCCAGTTGGCGAAGGGGTAGAGCTCTCCCCATCCTCTGATGAGGGTGAACGAAGAGCACAGAGAGCCCAGGATACTCACCGCCACGAGTACCCGCAGGCCAAGCAAGCGTCGGGAAGAGGAAAGCATACGCAGGAACTCTGGTTTACCCATCTATATTAGAGAAAACATTCTTATATTCATAATAAAGAATATAGGCGTGCGGCGGCTCTCAGGAGAAGTGAAAAAAGAGGCCTTGGGAGCAGAAACGGGTTTGCCATCCGCCCGAGATCCTAATCCCTGTATAAGGCAGCAGCATGATTTCACCAGCATCAAACGTACTTCTTACCATGAAACCCACCTACTTAGTACTGGCAGCCGGACTCCTCCTGGGGGCTACCAGCGTGAATGCCCAAACGAAACCCTTGACCAAGGGCCCTACAAAGCCAGCGAAAGAGCTAGCCAAACCCGCTGCCCAGGACCCCATGAAGCCCGAGGTGAAAGAACCCGCCGAGGGCGAGATGAAGCTCTACTACATGGCCCTTCTGAAGAAAGGCCCCAACCGCTCCCATGATTCCTTGACTTCCATGAAGATTCAGGATGCGCACATGGCCCACATAAACAAAATGGCCGCCGAAGGCAAACTCACCCTGGCCGGACCGTTCATGGATGACGGCGAACTGCGGGGTATTTTCATCTTCAACGTAAAGACCATGGAAGAAGCAAAGGCCCTTACCGAAGCAGACCCAGCCGTAAAAGCCGGTCGCCTGATCATGGAACTGCATCCCTGGTTTGCCCAAAAAGGCTCTAAACTGAAGTGATTCCCGTTTTTTGGCAGTTTTTGGAAAAATAAGCTCTAAACAGAAAATAAATTTTTGGGGCTACACAATAAACGTATTCCTTCATCCGTTTTTGAGGGGAAATAGTTGTTGTGTAACGTACAAAAGGATCTGGCTGACCTAGCTGGATTCTTTTGTGTTTATGGCGGGCCTGTTTTCTTCCGCTTCCTCCCGCTGGAGCAATGACCAACCTCCCTCCTTTTTCTTTCAAGATTGGCCTTTGCAGAGACCAAGTTTCTGCCTTACTTCTCTGCGATTCATGGTTCTCTGGCGTAAACTTTCATGGCTGCTTACTCCCTTGGCTTTTTTGGCCTGTTTTTCAGAAAAGTGCTCTGAATCACCCACATATCTGCTTGAAGGCACAATATCCAGAAAGGCATGCCGTTTTACTCCTGAAGTAGTTTCTGTTTAGCTTTTTGAGGCATTTATCTGTTACAGGTAAGTGCCTCAACTTTTTAGCGGTAAGCGCTGCGACCCAACCGTACACGGCATTTTTTTCGTACTTATATTGCACCAGTGCCGCCAGACCAGTATCTTCCTAGGCCCTCGGTGCTAGGAGTGTATTTACTTCTCAGCAGTTTCTTTTCACCGCCTTCTATGATGCAAAGCTTTACTCGCCTTTTCTCTTCTGCTTACAAGAACCTTCTTCCCATTTTCCTGCTGGCGGCTGGTTTCTTTCTGTCTAATCTGGTCCAGGCTCAGGACAACTGTCAGCTTATTCCCCTGTCTCTGGAAGAGCGCGTGCAGGCGGCCCAGGTAGTGGTAGAAGGGAAAGTTATTGGCCAGCGGTCATTCTGGGACGAAAAGCACGAGAACATCTACACCGCCAATCAGGTAGAGGTATTCAAGGTGTTTAAGGGCGTTCCCACGGCTGGTACCGTGGAAGTCATCACCGAGGGCGGAACCGTAGGCCTTGACATGCACGTGTATTCGGCTACCCTTCAGCTCAAAAAGCAGCAACAGGGCATTTTCTTTCTGCAGAAGCCTTCCTCTAAAGCCGTTAAAACAGGGTACACCGTTTTCGGGAGCATGCAGGGCTTCATCAGGTATCAGCTAACCGAGGGAACCGCCAAAGACCCGTTTGCGCGCTACACCTCTATTCCGCTGGAACTGTACGGTTCGCTCACCCGATTGTCTGGCAGCGCCCTGCGCACGGTGAAAGCCAACTCAGAACTGGAAATAGCCCTCAAGCCAAAAACCTCTACCCAGAATCAGCGCCGGGCCATTCCCCTGATCAACACTTTCAGCCCTACTACCCTGCGGGCTGGAACCGGCGATATCCTGACCATAAACGGAACCAACTTCGGGGCTACCCGCGGCGATGGGTACGTGGAATTCCCGAACGCTGACGACGGCGGAAAAACCTTTGTGCAGCCTTTGGCCACTGACTACGTAAGTTGGTCCAACACCCAGATTAGAGTCAAGGTGCCGTCTTACGGCATAGACGGCGGCACGGCCGGCACCGGTAATTTCAGGGTGGTGAACAATGACCCCAACACGTCTACCTCAGCTACTTCCCTCACTGTTATTTACGCGTACTCCAACGTAAGCTACGAAGACGCTGACCGCAACATAGAAGAGCAAAGCTTTCAGCCCCGGCTGATTGACCAAAACGGGCAAGGCGGCTACACCTTCCGGTTCGGGGCCAGTTTCGAGGCCAATACCCCGGCTTTGTACGCCTTCAAACGCTCCATGAACGAGTGGTCCTGCAACACCTTCATCAACTGGGTGGCCGCCTCCAACGCGCCTATTGCCTCTACCGCAGATGACAACATCAACGCCGTTAGGTTTGCCACTGACAGCGACGATCTGCCTTCCAACGTGCTGGGCCGTACCATCAGCCGGTATCGGGGCTGTATCTCGGGTACGGTGGTCAACTTCTGGGTAGATGAGATAGACATGGAGTTTTCCCCGCGCAGTGACTGGCAATACGGCCCCGATGCCTCTACAAACCAGCAGTTCGATTTTCAGTCAGTAGTGGTGCATGAACTGGGGCACGGGCACCAACTTAGCCACTTGATCTTGCCCCGGGCCGTGATGCACTATGCCGTAGCAAGAGGCCAGTCTTCCAGAACCCTGAACCCCCTCAGCGATATTGCCGGCGGAAACTTTGTGATGGCCCGCAGCGCCACCCCTGTTCCCTGTGATGTGGACCCCATAGTGCCGAAACCCGCCGAGGCCTGCGCCATCTCCGTGGAATTGATTGAACTGGAAGGCCAGCTCACCGCCGATAACAAGGTATTGCTTCAATGGACCACGCAGCAGGAAAACGGCATCAATACATTTGCGGTGGAAAGAAGCCGTGACGGGATCACCTACACCACCATTGGCACCGTTCCGGCGGGCGGTACTACTACTACCCCGCGTTCGTACGAATTCACAGATCCCGCTCCGTTTTCTAACCTCAATTTCTATCGGCTGCGCCTGATCAGGACAAGTAACTTAACCGAGTATTCTGATGTGGTGCAGGTGGCAGGCCCGGACTTTGTGCGCCAGCTTGCTCCTAATCCCGGCGGAAACGCAACCACTCTGTACTTCAACACCCCTCAGAAAGACATTCTGCACCTGGCGGTCTACAACGTGGCCGGGCAGCTCTTCCGGGAATGGACCTTAGAGGTAACCCCAGAATCGAATAAGTATGACCTCACCTTGTTCCCCGCTGATGAGGATGACATGGTAGCCACCCGACGCGGTCTGTTCCTGATCAAGTGGAGCACCTCGCGCGAAAGCGGCACCATCAAATACCTGAAGCTGGATTAGCACCAATCTTATATCAGCAACAACCAAAGAAGCCTGCCAGTGAATTGTCTCTGGCGGGCTTCTCTGTTTTAAGGCCCTTTTCCTTAAACCAGCCCAGAAACAAGGTTCCTTTTGCGGCCTGTTCCGCTTGCTTCAGACGTTGGGGCAGTGTAGTTTCGGACTTTAGAGTTTTGCCATGCCACAGATGAATTGGGAGCGCCTGATCTCCAAGAAACGCTTCGATGCCCAGACCAAAGAACACGCCACCGATGAGTCGGTGCGCGGGGAGTTTCAGCGCGATTATGACCGTTTGGTGTTTTCCATGCCTTTCCGCCGGTTGCAGAACAAAACCCAGGTGATGCCCATGCCCGAGAGCGATTTCGTGCACAACCGGCTAACCCATAGTCTGGAGACATCTTGCGTAGGTCGTTCCCTGGGCCGAATGGTGGGCAAGGTTCTGCTGGAGCGCCATCCGGCAATTCTGGAGGCGCACCCGGGTATGCTGGAGTCTGATTTCGGGGATATGGTAGCTGCCGCGTGTCTCACCCATGACATCGGGAACCCGCCCTTCGGGCACTCCGGCGAAGACGCCATTTCCTCTTTCTTCCGGAGCCCTGAGGCCGCCGGTTATCTGAAAGACTTAACTCCCGCCCAGATTTCCGATCTGCAGAACTTTGAGGGCAACGCCGCCGGTTTCAGGATTATCACGCACACCCATCCGGGCCAGAGCACGGGCACCTGCGGCATGCGTCTCACCTACAGCACCCTGGCTACGTTCACCAAATACCCGCGCCCCTCAGATGCGGTGATAAAAGGCACCAAGAAGGCCAGCGAGAAAAAGTACGGGTTCTTCCAGGCCGAGCAGGTACATTTCAGAAAGATTGCCGATGCCTTAGGTTTGCTGCCTTCGGGAGAAAACGCTTTTCACCGGCACCCCATGGCCTTTCTGGTGGAAGCCGCCGATGACATCTGCTACCGCATCATTGACTTCGAGGACGGCTGTCGCCTGGGGTTGATTCCGTTTGAGCAGGCCAGGGAACTGCTGCACCCGCTGCTGAACGAGCGCGCAGGAAAAGTTCACAGCACCACGTTCCACGATTGGCGCGAGCAGTTGGGCGTTTGGCGGGCCGTGATTATCAATAACCTCATCTATGAATGCGCCGGTATTTTTCTGAATCATGAAGAAGAGATCCTGAACGGAACCTTTGACCAATCGTTGATCAACCTGGTGCAGCAGAAAGCCGCCCTGGACGAGATCAAGAAAATCTCCATTGACCGCATCTATCGCCACCGCCCTGTGCTGGAGATTGAAGCCGCCGGTTTTGAAGTTTTAGGTGGATTACTGGAAGCGTTCCTGAAAGCCGTTTTCGAGCCATTTTCCGGAAAACACCGCAAATACCTGGACCTGGTCCCCGATCAGTTTTTAGGTCCGCAACGCCAACCTTCCGAAGATGCCTACGAGAAGATCCTCAACATCACCGACTTCATCTCAGGCCTCACCGATAGCAGCGCTATCAGCCTGTTCCGGAAAATCAAAGGGATTGAGCTGCCTAGGATGTATTAGGTGATTGTTGGTTGTTGATTCCTTTCTTCAGCATTCTAAAGGATACCTCTTCCTGGATTCCTAAAGCGGCCCTAGAGAGAATCTAACCTCAATCGCTACCTTATCTTGGCTCAGAGGCTCTACTTTTTCTAAGATGACTGCTTCATCCATGGAGTATTCTTCTTTGCTGCCGTAGCTTAGTTCTTTTTCAAGAGAAATAGCTTGGCGGGAAGAAATGTACCGCTTCATAGCAGTTACTCCTTCGGCTAAACCTATTGGAGGCTCAATGCCCTTCAGCACTTCTTCCATTAATTTTATGGTTGCCTGGTAACAGGATTTAGGGTCTGTTTTGTTTGGCCTATATTCACTGGTCTCGAACCTGAACGTAAGCGTAAAATACTCGCACCCGTGATTCCGGATGATGACTTTATCTCCATTGGGCAAGGCAATTGTCTCTATGCCAGTTAAGCTGTCTGGTAGCAATACAAAATGAGTGTTTGGGAATACCTTTTTGCGTACAATAGGCTCAGGAGTGCCCCGAACACAATCAAGAGGCGTTGATGCTAAAGAAGGGCCGGTTTGTGCAGTTGAGTCTTGGACAGCTCCTTCCGCTAAAAGAGAAGTGCTATCTTTTGGCACCACTTTCGAGGTTGAAGTGACAGCCGCAACACTTTCCTGTACGGCAGCAGGGGACTGCGATTCTTGCTGGTGTTCACAGGCAGAAAAAGCTGATCCTAGTATCAGGAACCAGATAAGAGCAAGGCGCACCTTCAAATGGAAAATCATCGAACCTGTTTTTGACTTGGTTTTCTGAAAATAAGGTAAAAAAAGAAAGGCCACAACTCTTCAGCAGTGGCCTCTCTGGTTTTGCGATTTCGGTACCTTTCAATTCATACTGGTCAACGCCTCGGGTCGGAGCAGTTCTATCATCGTGCTGATTTCCTGTACGGTTTTGTCGCTGCTGCCGGAGAAGCCCATGCTTTTGAAGCGGATATTGCCATTAGCGTCCAAAATGAACTTGGTGGGAATGCCGGTTACTTTGTAGGCATCAATCATCTGGTTTTCCTCGTCCATGAGCACCTGGAACGTGTAGTTCTTCTTGGTCAGGAAATCGGAGGCGTTTTTCTTTTTGTCCTGGCCGTTTTCCCAGGAGTTCACGAAGACGAAGGCTACTTTGCTGTTGTCTTTGAATTTGTTGACCGCCTCCTGCATGCCGGGGAAAGAAGCCACGCAGGGTCCACACCAAGTCGCCCAGAAGTCCACTATGACGGTTTTGCCTTTCAAAGATGCCAGCGACACTACGTTGCCGCTCAGGTCGCGCAGTTCAAAGGCGGGAGCTTTCTCCAGAATCATTTTCTTTTTCAGGTCACTCCGGAGCTTTTCCAGGGCAGGTGCCTCTACTTTGGCCAAATAAGCCTCAAAACCGGTTTCGCTGTTGTGGGTTTGGCGGTAAAGGTCTTTGAGATTCCCTTTGATCTTTGCTGTGCCATTCCCTTCGGCCACCATGGTTTCCAAGATTTTCCGGGCTTTGTCTTTGTCTGGTCCTGAGGTAAGGACCTCTGCGTAACGTTCGTTGATTTCAGGGCTTTTGCCGCGGGTGAAGGCATATCCCTCGGCCAGGTATTTTTCGGCAGCGGATTTGTCTCCGGCTTTCAGCAGGATGGCGCCGTAGGTGTCGGCTACCTGGCCAACAGTATATTCGCGGTTCTTCTTCCAATCGGTTTCTGAAAGCAAATCTGGTTTGGTTTCGGTGGGTTGGGCGAGTTCTTTTTGGGCCAGGTCATATCCTTTCTGCGCAAGAGTTCGGGCTTTGGAAAGGTCACCATCTTTTTCGTACAGACGCCAGGCTGCCGAGTTGTATACCTCGGAGGTGGCTGCTACGGGGTGTCTGGCTAGCAAAGCGTCAAACTCAGGCCAGTTATCCTCCGCGGCATAGTCCAGGGCCACACTGCTGATGAGGCTGCCAATGCGTTCGTGTGCCGGATAGTCTTTGGCGAAAGCCAGGGCTAGTTCCTTGCGTTTGTCAGGGTCCTGGGAAGAATAATACTCCAGCAAGCGCTGGTTCTGCACGAACTCCCCGTTAGGTTCCTTGGCACGGGCCTGCTGCCCGAAGGCTTCTCCTTTTTCCTTCTGTTCCAGGCGGCTGTAGTAGTTAGAAAGGAATCCCAGTTCTTTGGGTGTAAGGTTAGGCTGTTGAGCCAGGGCGTCCAGTTCAGCCAGGGTTTTCTGCTTGCCTTCTTCTCCTTTGTAAGCCACACTTATCGCAAAGGTTTTGGTTTGCGCCATTTCGCGCTTCAAGGCAGGATGCAGGGTGGCTTCCTGATCTAAGAGCTCCAGGGCTTTAGGGGCATCGCGGTCCAGGCCTACCATGCCGCCCCATTCTACATAAGCCGAGGCCAGTCCGTACAAAGCGCCCGGTACCGGTTGTTTCTTTCCATCGTGGAAATAAAAAGAATAGCCTTTGCCTCCATTGCGGTCATAGGTATCCTCTTCCCTGAAAAGCAACAGCGCTCCGTCAGTTTCCAGGGCTGGTTTGAACCGGCCTTGCCAGCCGGCTTTGGTCTTGGAAAGGGTTATTTCCTGTACTTTGGGTTTATTGAGGTCATAGGCGTATACCAAAGCGGTGACAGTGGCTGCCTTCTCCAACGGCGTTCCCGCCGGATTATAGGTCAATCGTACTTCCTGTCCTGCTTTGGGCTGCGTCGGTTTTAGGGAGAGGGGACCAGTGGAGGTTTGGGCCTGCGCCACCGTGAGGCACCACAGCCCCACGAGCAGCATTAGGAAGTTCTTTTTCATACCCTTGTAAGTTAAACCTGGAAATGCTTTCTCCCTGCCAAGAGAAACACCTAAGTAAATATGAAGATTTACTTGTACTAAATCAAGTCTATTCTCAGGTTTGACAAAGGTTTAACGTCTTGATTATCAAAATAGAACATATCCGGCTTCAGCCGAATTAGTTTTAAGGTAGAAATAGATTTTAAGGTAGAAATAGATTTTCAGGCAGAAAACACCTCCAAAGGGCAGAACCTGTAAATCTTTTCTTTCCGGAAGGTTTCACACCTACCATACGTTTTAAAGCCGTTTCCTAGCCTTTCAGAGAAAAGTAAAAAAGGTTCGTCTCAGACGGCCTGCAATCTTATCACTTTCGGTTTGAAGCTTCGTTTTCCCTAACTCTGAGCATCCGAAGGCTTAGAAGATGATGGTCTTGTTGTTGCTCACGAAGACCTTCTCGGCGAAGACCAGTTTTAGGGCCTGAGCCAGGACAATTTTTTCCACATCTCGGCCCGATTGCGCCATGTCACGGGCATCTTGGGAATGATTCACCTGGATGACGTTCTGCGCGATGATCGGCCCCTCGTCTAAATCACTATTCACAAAGTGAGCGGTAGCCCCGATGATCTTGACACCCCGCTCGTAGGCCTGTCGGTACGGATTGGCGCCAATGAACGCGGGTAGGAACGAATGGTGGATGTTGATGATCCGGTTGGGATATTGAGCCACAAACGCCGGGCTCAAAACCCGCATGTATTTGGCCAGCACCACATACTCAGGCGCATACCGCTCCAGAATCTGCTGGATGGCCTGGTCATGCTCCTCACGGGTTCTCTGGTCATGCGAGACATGGTGAAATGGAATCCCGAAGCGGGAAACCAATGACTCCAACTCGGCATAATTCCCAATCACGGCCACGATGTTTGCGTTCAGGTCGCCGTACTCGTGGCGCAGCAGCAGATCGCCCAGGCAATGGTGTTCCTTAGTGACCAGCAGCACAATATTTTTTTTCCGGGCGGGTACCAGCCGGATGTGGGCCTCGGGGGGCAGTTCTGCTTTGAGTTGCTGTACCAATTTCTGCGGATGTACCTCGCCGGCCAACTCGGCCCGCATGAAGAAATGGTTCTGCTGCCGATCTACAAATTCATCGTTGCTGGTAATGTTGAGGTTGTTCTGGAAGACAATCTGCGTGATGGTATAGATGAGGCCTTTCCGGTCTGGGCAGTCAATGAGCAGGTAATTCACCATAGGCTGATGCGTGGGCGGCACGCGGCTTTAAAGCAGTTTTAAGCAAAGTAGCCTTAAAACCGATAAGATGGAAGTAAAAACCGGCCGCCTTGGTTTCTGATTACATCCGAAGTTTTAATTGGGGCAAGTTCTTGAGGTTCTTGAAGGTCTCCAATAACCCGAGCTGTTTCATAACCGCACCCGCATTGGGTAAACCCACCACCTGCCAATAGTTCCCCCGATCCCGCATCTGCACCTCCACAATCACAGGGTTTTGTTGTGACGGGACCCGTAAATCCAAGCCCACCACGGCCAGGGAATCGGTGCGGTTGACGTAGGAGATACCTTCCAGGCGGCTGTTGGTCAAAGGGTTTTCCTGCAAGAGTTTTTGTAAAGGCAGTACGGCCTGCAGTTGCTCCCACTCCTCTTCACTTACCGCGGCGGGTCGGCCCCCCACCGATTTCCGGTTCGCCACGTAGTCTTCAATGCCTCCCCGAATGGACTGCAGCACCTCTTGTTTCTTTGAAGCCATGGCCATTCCCAGTGCCATAGCGGCTAGCGCCTGCTCTTTCTGGGGCAGCTCGGCCATGCCGGCCTGAACGGCCTGGTCCAGGAAACTGGCGGTAGTGCGGTCTACGTCTACGTACTTCTCTAAGGCTACCAGATCACGGTTGTCTACCGCCTGTTTTATTTGGTATAAGGAAAACTCAGGCCCTTGCGCGTACCGTTTGTAGAGCCAATATCCAACGGCTCCTACCAGTACCAGCACTGAGAGCAACACCATGATTCTTTTCATTGCACTTTCATCTTTTCAGAGTAGAAATTCTTTGTACGAAAAACCTGCCCGCGCGCTCACGCCATCCTTACTCCCGGTTAAACTTTCTTCCTTGGTATTGGGCTCGGTGAAGATAGGGGCTCCGCCAAATGCGTTAAACAGAACCGCCGCTTTGCTTTAGGCCTGTTTCCGGGAAAACAAACCTAAAGCAAAGCGGCGGTATTAGTGATGGCTGTTCTGGGGAATTCTACATCATGCCCGCCCCAATGGCGATCATGGCACCCGCCAGGGTAGCCAGGAGTTTGCCGCGGTTGAACCGGTGCTCAGGGCTGGTCTCAAACAAGATGGTGGTGGAGATGTGCAAAAAATTCCCTACTACCAGCCCAGACAAAACGGTGTAGGCCTCGCTGGAAAGCAGCTTCTCCAACGCCACGTAATTGCTGAACAAAAGCCCCAAAGGAGAGGCCACCGCAAACAGCAGAAGATAGCCAAAAGCCTTTTTGAAACTATGCAACTGCGTCACCAGCACCGACATCAGCGCAATGGCCGCCGGAATGTGGTGCAAGGCGATGCCGGCCAGAATGTGGTAGAAATTGTCGCCAACGTGGGCGTGGCTGTGTAGGTGCTCATGTGCCTGCTGGGCGGCCATGCGGCTCTGCACCATTACACTGCCTTCCAGAAACGAGTGGATGATGAGCGAAGTCAGCAGCAACACGGGTACTGATCCTCCGTGATGGTGATGGTGTCCGTTTCCCTGCGAATGTGCGTGGATGTGGCCGTGCTCTACCCCGTGCGAGAAGACCTCCAACACCAATTGCAGGAAGAAGCCCGCCAGGATATAAAAGCCAACGCGGTGTGGGTCCTGGGTGCTGAGTAGCACATCTGGCAAAATGTGCAGGATGGTGAGGGCAAATAAATAAGCCCCACTGAACGCCAGCAGCAGCTTAAGCCAGCGCTGGTTATCCTGGGGGAGAAAGCGCACGAGCCAGCCCGCGCCTAAAACGGTAAAGAACAGAACGGAAACCGCTACTATCATGTAGTTACTTCTTCAGGATGAAAATCATACGTTCGCTCTTCTCAGGGTCGTACGGGCCTAGTTGGTAATCCCCGAACACATCGGCTAGCCGAAGCTGAGCCATCTGGAAGTAGTCCAGGAATTCCTGGTACTGGAGCGCGCGTACTCTTTCTATAAATTCATAGGGTTGGCCTTTGTCCTCGAAGGTGATGGTCTTGATAATAAAGCCCATCTCCACCCTGCGGGTGATGTGGAAAACCAGCCCGTCTACCTCCTTGGTTTCTTTGGCCACCAACCGGTTGATCACGCGGGGCGTGTTCATGAAATCAATGATGAACTTGCCGCCGGGCTTCAAAGAGGCCGTGCTGGCCCGCAACGCCACCACATTCTCATAATCGGCTTTGAAATACCCGAAACTGGTGAACAGGTTAAAGATAAAGTCAAACGCCTGGGGCCGGAACACATCGCGCATGTCATGCACAAAGAAGCGGAGCCGCTCGTTCTCGAACTGCTTGGCGTAGGCGATGCTCTGCTCAGACAAATCAAGCCCGGTGACGTCATAGCCCTTCTGGTTCAGGTACACCGAATGCCTTCCCTTTCCGCAGGCCAAGTCCATGAGTTGGCAGGTGGGTTTCGGGTGCAGGTGATTCAGGAGGCCATCCAAAAACCGCTGCGCCTCTTGGGCATCGCGGTTTTTGTATAGAAGATGGTAATATGGTGAATCAAACCAGGTATGAAACCATTCTGCCGGTTGTATCATGCAAATGCGGGAAAAGGTAAGCAGCCAACTTGTATCCGGGGTTCTTACACCTCCGGTATTTAGGCCTTACTGAACGGCAGTAGAATCTGAGGTGGCGGCAAAGGCAGGGTTTTTCTGGAGATCCATGCCACACACCGGGCATTTGCCGGGATCCATGCTGGCGCTGCCTTCACATTCCATGGGGCAGATATACGCCATTTGCTTGGTCGCCGTGGCGGTGCTGTCTGTGGCGGCGCCTTGCTGCGCGGTGGTGCCAGCCGGTTGCTCCGTGGTAGAAGAGCTATTGCAGGAAGAAACAGAGGCCAGGGAACCCAACAGGATAGCCCAGGCAAGGAAAATCTTTCTCATGGAAATTAGAAGGTACGCCGAAGCCCGTTTTTGGGCTGTTTAAAAGAAAACAAGCCAAAAACGGGCTTCGGACAAGGGTTGATTATTCGTGAAGGTCTTTTGCCTCGTTGTTTTCTACCGCATTTTTGTCTACGCTTTTCTGGTCTGAGCGAGTCCCTTTCTCTGCGCCTGGCTTGGTTTGGTTCTCGTGCTCGTCATGGTTCACGTTCACATCTGGGCGGGTAACCGCAGTCTCACTGCGGGCGTTGTCAATGTTGGAGGTGTTGTTCCGCATTCCCGGAGGCACTGAGTCATCAGATACTTTTACTTCAGGGCGCAGGTCAGAGGGCTGGCTGCTGCAAGAGGCCAGCAAAAGTGCACCGGCCACAGCGAAAACGGAAAGGGTGTTTTTTATCATCTTTGGGAAAATTAGGTCTGAAACAGGTTCTAAGGTTTTAGACGCTTACGCGGGAATAAGGTTTTTACGGCGCAACAGCGATTCCATCAGTTTAAGGTCGTTGGGGCTGTTGAAAATCTTGAACGGCAGGTGCAAAAACACCGGAACGTTGAAGGTTTTGGCCAGCCAGCCTTTCCAGCCTTTGGGCAGTTGGTCGGCGGCGGGACCTTTGAGGTACATCTGGTAAGCGTCTTTGGTGGTGGCCACGCGATCAATCATGTCCCATTGCAGGGCCATACCTTCGCGGTCGTTGCGCTTCATGAGAATCTGACGCTGGTCAATCTCGAACATCACACGCTCAAACAGCACGTTGCTCTGTTCCATCTGGGTTACGCCCATCACCTGCGCCGAACGCACCAGTACGTACAGCACGGTTACCGTTACGGCACCGGCTACCCACCACCACGAGAAGGCATAAGCGGCCGGAAGAGAAAACAGTACCAGCGGAATCAACGCCCGCCACCATTCTTTTTTCCAGACCTGTACCAACGCCATCTTAGCGTAATCGTTCTTGTCTAACTGGTTTTTCTTCGTGCGGATGGCCAAAGGATTAAAGGGCTGCTGTTGCTGTACCCGTTGCCCGCCGCGTTGATTTGGTTGTTGCATAACTCTGTGGTATCACGTAGCAAGTATCATGTATCATGATGTTCCACCTGCCAACCTGCTGCTTTCTACGCTTTTACCTTTATTGGTTTAATTTATCTTCTTATACTCTTTTAAAAATCGTGCTGCGCTCCAGATGCTACTTGTAAGCCTTCAAACTCAGATCCAAACTGCGGTTAGAATGCGTCAAGGCCCCTACGGAGATGTAATTCACGCCGGTCTCAGCCACAGCTCTGATGGTTTCCTCGGTGATTCCGCCGGAGGCCTCGGTTTCAAAGCGGCCGCCAATCAGTTCTACTGCTTCGCGCAGCAAAGGTACTTCAAAGTTGTCTAGCATGATGCGGTCAATTCCGCCGGTTTCCAGCGCCTGCTTAACCTCGTCCAGGTTGCGGGTTTCTACCTCAATCTTCAACGGCTTGCCCAGTTTCTCCAGGTAGCGGTGCGTGGCGTCAATGGCTTGTTTGATGCCTCCTGCATAGTCTACGTGATTGTCTTTGAGCATGATCATGTCATACAACCCAAACCGGTGATTTGTGCCGCCGCCAATCAGAACCGCCCATTTTTCCATCATCCTGAAGTTAGGCGTAGTCTTGCGGGTATCCAGCAATTTGGCGCCTGTGCCTTCAATCAGTTTGGCCAGACTCTGCGTGTAGGTGGCAATACCGCTCATGCGCTGCATGCAGTTCAGTACCAGGCGCTCGGCAGTCAGGATAGATTGGGCCTTGCCGTGCACGGTGAAGGCAATGTCACCGTGGTTGATTTGGGCCCCATCTTGCAAAAACACCTCTAAACGGAGCGTAGGGTCTACTTCATGGAAGATTTTCCACGCCAACTCTACCCCGGCCAGCACGCCGCGGTCTTTCACCAGGAGCTTGGCCTGGTTGGTGGCACTCTCTGGAATAGAGGCCAATGACGAGTGGTCGCCATCGGCTACGTCTTCCTGCAGGGCCTGCCGGATAAATGCCCTAATGCCTTCTTGGGTAAGGTAGGATGCTTTCACGGTGCAAAAATAAAAAAAGGCACCGAACATTCGGTGCCTTTTCTATGGATTGTCCTGTAAGGGGCAATTATATTCTGTTATTTAAACTCAATGGTGTCAATCTTATAGGAATCGCCGTATTTCTTCACCTTCACCACCACGTTGTAGCGGCCGCCTTTGTGGGTGTATTTGCCAATGGCGTAGCGCTGTCCGTCTTCAGAACCTCCCTGGTGATCGAAACTGAAACCGGCCGGGGCGTTCTTGCTGAAGAAGTTACGCACTACCATCTCGGCCTGGCTTTGGCTGTAGCTGCCGTTGTCGCCGTCAATGTTCACGTCTACCTTTGTATTGAAATAGCGGGCCAGGTCGCGGGAAGAACCAGCTTTGATCGCCGACTGGATACCGCCCATCACGTCAGATTGAGCAGCTACCTGGTCAGTGCCTACCAGCATTCCCAACAGCACCAAGGTCATCGCCATCAATCTCTTTAAATTTTTCATGTCTGTTTTAAGCAAGTTTTCCTTATCCAATGCCAAAACTATGCCAAAGGCAGATAAGTTCACAGCCCTAAAGATACAGGAAATCTCTATATTCAAACGGGAGACGCTTCTTTTTCCCGGCGGGCTTGTATCTTTACGCGCATGAGCAAGAAGGTACTTTTGATGATTCTAGACGGTTGGGGCCTGGGAACAGACCCTTCCGTGTCGGCGATTGAGCACGCCAATACTCCATTCATGGATTCTTTATTTCACCGTTTTCCGCACGCGCGTCTACAGGCATCCGGCGAGGCAGTTGGTTTGCCCGAAGGCCAGATGGGTAACTCTGAGGTGGGCCATATGAACCTAGGCGCCGGCCGTGTGGTGTACCAGGACCTGGTGAAAGTGAACGTGGCTATCCGGGAGAAAACCCTGGGCCAGAACCCTGTGTTACGCGATGCTTTCCAATTTGCCCGCGAAAACGGCAAGCCGGTGCACTTCATCGGGTTGGTGTCAGACGGCGGGGTACACTCGCACATTGAACACCTGAAAGCGCTTTGCTCTTTGGCGCAGGAACAAGGCCTGAACAACGTCTTTGTCCACGCCTTCACCGATGGCCGCGATACAGATCCCAAAGGCGGTCTGGCGTATTTAACCGATCTGCAGAACCACTTAGATACCACTGGCGGAAAAATCGCCTCCATCATTGGCCGTTACTACGCCATGGACCGCGACAATCGCTGGGAGCGCGTGAAACTGGCCTATGACCTGCTGGTGCACGCCAACGGACGTGGATCGGTGAACTGGCGCGAAGCCATTCAGGAGTCCTACGACAACGGCACTACCGATGAGTTCATCCAACCCATTGTGTGCCTGGACGAGAATGGCGAGCCCACCGCCAAGATCCAGGAAGGAGACGTGGTCATCTGTTTCAACTTCCGGACCGACCGCGGCCGCGAGATCACCCAGGCGTTAACCCAGCGCGAGTTCCCGGAGCAGGACATGTACCCGCTGAGCCTCCGCTACTACACGCTCACCAACTACGACGATACCTTTGTGGGCGTGTATCCGATCTTCGACAAAGACAACCTGGCCAACACGTTGGGCGAGGTGCTGGCCAACGCCGGAAAAACCCAGATCAGGATTGCCGAGACCGAGAAATACCCGCACGTGACCTTCTTCTTCTCCGGCGGCCGCGAGCAACCGTTTGAGGGAGAGAAGCGCCTGTTGTGTCCATCGCCCAAGGTGGCCACCTATGACATGCAGCCCGAGATGAGCGCCTTTGACATCAGAGACGCCATTGTACCCGAGATTGAAGCCGAAACCGCCGATTTCATCTGCCTCAACTTCGCCAACCCAGACATGGTAGGCCACACCGGAGTATTTGAAGCTGCCGTGAAAGCCGTGGAAACCGTTGACCAGTGTACCGAGGCAGTAGTGACGGCGGCTCTAGCCCACGGCTACACATCCATCATCATCGCGGACCATGGCAACGCCGACATGATGCGCAACCCAGACGGTACGCCTAACACCGCCCACACTACTAACCTAGTGCCCATCATCCTCGCCGATGAAGAGTACAAAGGCGAACTGATGGACGGGAAACTGGGTGACATCGCACCTACTGTATTGACCTTGCTGGGCGTACAAGCTCCCGCTGATATGACCGGTACCTCTTTGCTGATTCCCAGCGTAGAATAACCCCGCAGAAACCTAAAACGGAGAGGAAGAAGCCCTTTTGCTTTCTTCCTCTCCGTTTTTTAACTGTTTTCCGTAAAACACACCTGAAACACCTTTCTCCTATTTTATCCCTTCATGTTGCAGCTACTACCTTTCCGTTTTTGGGTTAAAAAATCAACCTTCGTTCTGCTTTCTTCGGTGATATTGCTGGGAAGCAGTGCCTGTGAAGACGAGGGAACAACCGCCCCGGTAGTGCAGCGTACGCACCAGGCGTATGACCTGGTAAGCTTTCTGGACCAGGAAGCGCAAGCCCTGATGGAGAAGAAAGCAACCGTGCGCAAGACCGTTTCTGAGGCGGGCAAGATCAGAGAAACCAAAACTTTCCCATCCCTTAACTGGACTGAGGAACTGGCCCCCTTCGCGGATGCCGACATCAACAAACCCGCGCTGACCGGCCTTTTCAATAAGGAGACCTCTTCTAACGCCATGGGCCAACAGGTGATCCGCTACAAAGCCAAAGAAGATGCCTCAACCAATGTGCAGGAAGTTACCTACACCCTGGATGCCAAAGGCCAGCTGGTGCAGTTAGATGCCGTTATTCTGCAGGAAAACATGATGTTCAACACCAAAAAACTGCTGCACCTGGAGGCGCACTCCGGTCCGTCGCCACGCGTAGTTCGGTACCATCTGGACGAAACCCAGAAGCTGCTGTTCATGGGCGCTGAGCGCTACAGTGTCACCGGCGAAGTTATTCCGTAAGGGTCTAGCTACTCGCTTATTTTAGAGAAATACCGGATTTTGACGCTGCCCGGCACCAGTTTGGTGTCTTTGGGAATGCCTTTGTGCGAGTCTTGGTACTGATGGCTTTTATACCAGGTCTTGAAACTCTCTTCATCGTCCCAGTAGGTCATGAGCCAGATCTCGTTGGGATTGTCCTGCGGCGAAAGCACTTCCAGTTTCTGAAAACCGGGAGCATCGTCTACTAAATGGGGCCTGTTTTTGAACGCCTCTTTCACACTGGCTTCGGTGTCATTGGCGATGGTAAATGAACTTAGGGAAACAAACATAAAATAATGGAAACGGCTGGAAATCTCTCAGAATTCGGGGCTCCAGCAATAAGAATTAAGTGGTTGTAAGTTAAAAAGATATTTCAACGTATTTGCAGCCGAGGTGTTTACCCGAAATCCTTTCCTGGCTATAAAACATTTGAGGAAGATACGTCAAACGCCTGCAACATCCTCCTAACCAACAGATTTCCTTGCGAAGGATGTTCAGAATCCCTTCCCTTGATCACCTGCCTCCAACCACCGCTTTCCGGGTGAACCTAATTCATAAGGCCTGATAGAGGGAAAAAGTCAAGCAAGCTTTGCCGGCTTCTGGTCTTCGTTCAGAGGGCGATAATTGGCTCGTGAGAACCAAGTCCTGTTTTAGGCCCGATTTCTCCAAAGGAGGCTTAAAGCGGTGCCTGCTGTTTTCTGTTAAAGGCTGTAGAAGAGCATTTCTGACTTAAGCGGGAATCGATCTTAGGGGTTGAATTGGAGAAGGAAGTTCCTAAAGAAATATTCCTAAAAAAGGGTGTTGAGTCTCAGAATTGTACCGAGAATTGGTATCTTCGCTTCGTATTCCCTCCCCTTTCAGTCCTACACCTTTAACCCTTTATGAAAAACCTTAGTTTGGTGCTGCTCCTGCTGTGTCTGGTAGCGTGTGCCCCAAAAGTTTCTACCCAACTCGCCAAGAATTACACTCCCTTAGACTACCGCGAAGAAGTTCGGGTGTTTGGCCTGCAAGATCCGGTACCGCAGAATGCAGAGATCCTCGGGACGGTGAAGATCGGGGATACCGGCTTTTCCACCAATTGCGGATGGGACGCCGTGCTGGAGAAAACCAAAATTGAGGCCCGCAAAGCCGGCGGAAATGCCCTTAAGATTGTGGAGCACCTTACGCCCAGCCTCATGACCAGTTCCTGCCACAGAATTACCGCCACCATTCTTAAGGTAACCAACTTTGACGATGTCCTGGTTTCCTCCGTGGAGCAAGACACCCTCATGGCCGATGTTGATTACGCGCTGTTGCACGTGTACCGCACCAACGGCATGGGACCTTTGGTGAACTACGACCTATTTCTGGGAGACTCGCTTCTGTGCCGCGTCAAAAACAACTGGAAACAGACCATCAAAGTCAGAAAAGACGGCTTGAACACCCTTTGGGCCAGAACCGAGAAGAAAGTAGAGACACCCATCAAGATTGAGATTGGCCGGGAATACTACGTACGGTGCGGTGTTTCCATGGGTGCCTTTGTGGGGCATCCGCAGGTAGACGTGGTAGACAAGACTTCCGGCAGATTAGAGTTTCAGGCCATCAAAGAAAAAGAACCTAAAAAGAAATGAAAAAGCTCCTGTTTTTCCTGTTCTTGATGCTGGGCTTCCGCAGCCTGCAAGCCCAGGACCTGATTGTCACCCAAGACGGTGATTCCCTGAACTGCAAAATAAGCAAGGTGGCCAAAGACAAGATCTATTTCACCTTTGTCCACAAAGACGAGGTGAGAAAGACGCTGCTGATGCGTTCCCTGATAAAGCAGTACCAGTACAATTTCTATTCTACCAGCGCCCTGCCCGAGGAATATGAACTGACCAATGCCGAGGTGTTCCCGCGCCTGAGAGTAGGGATAAGCGGTGGTTACAGCTTCCGGACGGCCAGCGTGCAAGACGGTTTAGACCCCGCTTTTGAGGACTACATAGAAAAACTGAAGAAAGGCTACAACCTAAGCGCCGATGTGGCTTACTACTTCTCTGAACAGATGGGAGCAGGGCTAAGGTACAGTACGTACGGGGCTTCGAACAAAGCAGATAACGTTTCAGCTACCCTACCAGACGGCACCATGGTATACGGCTCCATGAGCGATGACATCACCATCAATTTCATAGGCCCGTATTTCAGCTCCCGCATGTTGAACACCAATAAACTGAACGCGCTCATCTTCAACGTAGGCCTGGGTTACCTGGGGTACCAAGACAAGGCCGTGCTGCTGACAGATAAATACACCATCAAAGGCAGCACGCTGGGCTTCTCCGCCGATGTGGGGTATGACATGAGAATTGCTAAGAAGCTGTCGCTGGGCCTGCAACTCTCGCTGGTTTCCGGGGTACTGAAGGAATACGAGCTAAGCAATGGGCTGAGCACCCAAACCGTGAAGCTGAACGAGGAAAGCTATGAGAACCTGGCCCGGATAGACCTTTCTGTGGGCCTTCGGTTCACGCATTAATCTCTTGTTGAAAGCTTCCCGAAGCAAAAGCCGTTTACCCCTTGTTTTTTGAAAACAGCGGGTAAACGGCTTTTGCTTTAACGGAGCTGAGAAACAGGATTTACTTGCCTTGCAAAGTCACTACTACCGTGCGCTTGCCGCCATGGTCACGGTGTTCGCAAAGGTAGATGCCTTGCCAGGTTCCCACGTTCAGCCGCCCATTGGTGATGGGTACGGTAACCGAAGCTCCCAGCAACGCGGCTTTGATGTGCGCGGGCATGTCATCGGGGCCTTCCAGGGTATGGCGGTAGTAAGGCGCATTCTCGGGTACCATGCGGTTGAAATGCTGCTCAAAGTCGTGGCGCACGGTGGGGTCTGCGTTCTCGTTAATGGAAAGGCTGGCCGAGGTATGCTGAATGAAGATGTGCGCCAATCCTACCTCTATTTCCTCCAGCTCGGGCAACTGGGCTTCCAGCAAATCGGTGATGAGGTGAAAGCCCCGTTTTACGGCCGGCAGCCGAAGCGTTTTCTGAAACCACTTCATAGGGTAAGGGTTATTGGTAATCTACCTCAAAAGCTCCCACATCGGGCTTCTGGGCATCGCGCAGTTTGTTTTCGTAATCTACCGTGATGCCGCCGTAGGGCGTGCCCACAGCATTGGCCGGCGATAATTTGATAAGCTGGAAGTCCAGTTTAGGCGCATCGCGGAACAGCGGGTCTACGTTGAGCTGGTTTCCGTTCTTATCGAACTCGGTTTTGTAAGCCTGGGTTTTCAGGAAGGAGTGCTGGATGTTTCGGCTAGAGCCGCCGGCCATGTTCCCAAACTGCAGTTCCTCTTCTTGCCTGCCCCACAAGATGCTGTTCACCACATTTACTACGTAGTTTCCTTCGCGCACCAGCTTGCCTTCTACTTCATGTTTTTCCTGAAACAAAAACGAAGGCCCGAACCGCACAAAGTCATTGGCGTAGTTGGCCAGGGTACTGAAAAGGATATCATAGCGGCCACCGCCTACCCCAGCCAGCGCGTACTCGGCGCAGTTGGTGATAATGCTGTTCTCCAGGCGCACGTTTCCGCCGTGGCTCAGGATTCCCGTTTGCAGCATGTTTTTCAGAAAAGCACTCCTAAGCGTCACCTCGGGCACGTTGTTTCTTTCGGCTTTCAGGTAGATACCGATCTCGGCGTTTTTGATTTCCACGTAGCGCAACTCGTTGTCTTGGCTGCCCGGCAGAAACTCCAAGCCCTGCCACTGACCCGGCGCGTTGCGGTACTGCTCTTCTTTGCGCACCTGCTGGAACACCACCCGCTTCTCGTGCTCGCCTTCCACCTTCAACGTGCCCAGCACCTTGATCTTGGCGTTCCGATGGAGGTGTACCTGGCTGCTTTTCTGGATGGTGAGCGTCTGTCCGGCCGGTACCGTCACCGAATCATAGATGACGTGCGCTTTGGCGGCGGTCCACATCTCATTAGGCGCAGTGGTGTAGTTGTGCCGGTAATAGGTCGCGTTCTGCCCATAGGCCACCAGTTTTACCTTCTGCTGGTTTCCGTTCGTCAGGAACAGGATAGAATCATTCACCAGAAACGGCTGCTCCTGCGAAGTAGGATTGATGGTAGCTTTTACCAGGATAAGCAGACTGTCTTTGCCTCTCAGCTCCACATTCTCTACCTGCGGCCCCGGTGCTCCGTTCACATACACCTGGAAGGGTGACGCGGCCATTCCGCCTACCTTAATCTCAGAAATCCGGACGGCGTTCTTGTTGGGGTTGTAGACTTTCAGGCGCCTGGTGACGCTGCCCACCTCGGTGAACACGGTGTCAAACAGCACGGTATCGGCTTCCAGCCGAAGCATGGCACTTGCATCTGGGGTGAATTCCTCGTCGCGCGGCGTGCAGGCACTCATCCACCAACCCGCTGTGCACACCAAAGCCAGGCTGTACCAGAGCGTTTTAAAGGAGTTGAATGACGTGAACCGATGCATAGTTAGCAGAAGGTGTAATCTTAAGGATGACAGAATCCAGGCGTTTCCCGCAAATTACGTTTAAAGCCTGTTTTCTGTAAAATGGCCCAAAAAAGGCTGAAAACAAAAAAGCGCAGCTCTGTTGAACTGCGCTTTCTATTATCAAGTGAATTAAGCCTGAACGCCTTCTTTCAAACGCTCGGCGTTCTCTGCGATACGAAGCTGCTCTACAAACTCGTCAATGTTACCGTCTACCACGCTGGGCAGGTTGTACACGGTCAGCCCGATGCGGTGATCGGTTACGCGGCCTTGTGGGTAGTTGTAGGTTCTGATTTTATCTGAGCGGTCGCCGCCGCCCACCATGCTCTTGCGCTGGGCGCCTTCGGCTTCGTTTTTCTTGGCTAGCTCAATCTCGTAGATACGGGAACGCAACACGGCCAGGGCTTTGTCAAAGTTCTTGAGCTGCGACTTTTGGTCCTGGCACTGGGCCACAATACCGGTTGGAATGTGCGTTAAGCGTACGGCAGAATACGTGGTGTTCACCGACTGACCACCTGGGCCTGAAGACATGAAAAGGTCCTTCCGGATGTCGTTCATGTTCAGTTCCACGTCCAGTTCTTCTACTTCCGGCAGAACTACGACAGAAGCAACAGAGGTGTGGATACGTCCGGCCGTTTCGGTGGCAGGTACGCGCTGTACGCGGTGCACGCCAGACTCAAACTTCAGCTTGCCGTATACGTCTTCGCCTTTGATGCCTACAATTACCTCTTTGTAACCACCGGCGGTGCCTTCCATCACGTCAATCACCTCCATTTTCCAGCCCTGCTTCTCCGCGAAACGGCTGTACATGCGGTACAGGTCACCGGCGAAAAGAGAGGCTTCATCGCCACCGGCACCCGCTCTGATCTCCATGATAATGTCTTTGCTGTCGTCTGGGTCTGTGGGGATCAGCATTTCTTTGATGCGTTCCTCCATCTCGTTGCGCTGCGGCAACAGCTCATCCAGTTCTTCTTTGGCCATCTCCCGGAAATCTTCGTCTTTCTCCGTAGCGATCACCTCTTTGGTATGCTCAATGTTGCTGAGCAGCAGCTTGTAACGCTCGTACTCGGCCACGATCTTCTCTAGGTCCTTGAACTCTTTGTTCAGGGACTTATATCTTTTCAGGTCACTGGCAACATCTGGTTGGATGAGTTGCTCATTAACCTCTTCAAACCGCTGTTTTATGGCTTCCAGTTTATCTAACATCTTCTGCTTTACTTAATTCAGGCCGCAAAGATATGAAATTTCCGGCGCATTTGTTTCTGTGGGTTTAAGGCTTGTTTTGGGGAAAAGAGTTCAAAACCAACTCCATTATTTCACCTGCATCTCTGCCCCGGTTCTGCCCAACTGCCCCCCTGAGGTAAGACCTTCTACCACGGCGCGGTACGTGGTTTTGGAATCAGAACTGAAAAATGAGAAGGAAGCGCGGCCATTCGCATCGGTTACTACGGTTGGGCTCCAGAAAAGGGTGGTGCGCAAATCGGGCAGTTCTACTTCAGAAGGTTTGTCATAGTGCGGCATGTAGAACTCGCGGGCAATCTGGGAATGAACCCCTGTGTAGGCTGCCACCCCTTGGTAACGAGTGTTGTCAGGGGGCGTGGTATTGTCTCCTTTTTTCAGGAGGACGGAGATTACCCCATTACTGCCTTGTGAACCGTAAATGGCCGAAGAAGCCCCGGGTTTGAGAATATCAATGGCCTCCACTTCAGAAAGGGAAATAGTCTTGATATAGTCAACGTCTATGGGCATACCGTTCAGCAGAAACAGCGGAGTGCCACCAGCCATTGAAGTTCCACCGCCCCGCATGGTAATATTGCCACCATTTACCAACATCCCGGCCACGCGCCCCTGTAAAGCTGAAATGATATCCATAGACGGAGGCAGCGCAGAAGCATTGATGGTTTGGTCCGGTTGATTGTAAAAACCACCTCGGCGCAATTCATCCAGCCTTTGGTCTTTTTTAGCCCTGATCTCTACCGCACTAAGCAAAATACTTTTACCGGCCAGTTGGTCTAATCTAAGCTGATCGCGGTTACTTCTGAGATACGCCAAGGTGGTTTGGGAAAGCAGAGCAGGGGGCAAATACGGTACTTGCGGGGAAATCGCCGTAATAGGCAGCCCTTTGTCCAGCCTTACTTCCAACGCACTTTTCCCCTTGGCTGTGCGGGCTTGCACCACTACTTTGGAACTGTCATCTAACCCCATTACCCCAAACGAGAATTTCCCTTCGGCATCAGTGGTGTCTATGAGAAAAGCGTGTGAGGTACGGTAGCCTAAAAAGGTCACAATGGCGCCGGGCTCAGGCTTACCAAAAAGCTTTAGAACGGTACCAGTGACTGCCAGACTTTGCTCCACCGGAAACGGCAGTGACATTTTCTTGTCTTGCAGCAGGTCTTTCCAGGCAAACCGGCGCCAGCCTTGGGTGAGCATCAGGTTATCCAAAGCCAATGTTGCCTCCGGCTCCTGTGATGAAAAGTAGTAGTCTGGTTGCTCTATATACCCCCGCAGGTCTGAGGTTAGCAGGAGGTTAGACAGAAGGTTGGCGGCGTTAAGTTCCGGGCTCACTTTTTGGACATCGGTGACGGAAACAGAGAAATGCCCTGACACCGGTGTGCCTTCGGCCGTTTTAGCCTGCAACTGCATGGTTACTTTCTCCCTTGGCTTGTAGTCAGGCTTGTCTGGGGTAAGCGTGAGTTGCAGTTGGTCATGGCGGTTAGAGAAAACCAGGCGCTCTGCCAAGGGCTCTCCGGCGTTGGAGAACAGCGTGAACTGCACTACCCCGGTAGGCAGCTTTTCTTTGGGAATATTGATAAGAAACACATCTTTGGCCGCCGCTGCGTGGGCACTGAAATAAACCGTTCCCCGGCTTTGGGCCACCACACTGATAGATTTGGGGCGGCTATCCGCACTTTTATAGCCAACTATGTACGCTTTTAACTGAACGTTGCTCGGCTTGCTGTTGTCAACGCTCACCACTATCCCTTTTTCACGCGCAGCCGGTAGAGGGTATATAACTTCCGTGTCTCCTGTGTTGTTCAGAACGGCCACGTAGGTCTTGCCGGGCTGTGGTATAAACCCAAAACGGCCCATCCCAAATTTGTGGCTTTGGAAATCGACTACCTTTTTGCCGGTTCCATCATATACACTGCCTTGCACCTCTTTGCCCCATCCGTTTACATCTACGGCTTTGAAGCCAACCGTACTCCACATGTTATAGACCAACTCACCGCCCTCGGGAAAGAACTGCAGATCTGTTTTCTCAGCTGCAGGAGGGATTTTGAAATTGCGCCGGACCTGCTCTGTTCCTTCTTTCAAACTTAGCCACAACTGAGCATTTTGTCGGGCCTCTCCACTTGGTAAGTAGAACCTGTAGTGTGCATTCCCCTGGCTATTGGTCTCGCCTTTGTGCCGGCCCGATACTTTTTTGCCAGCTTGGGCATAAAAGATGACGGCCCGTTGCGCCAAAGGTTCTTCCCGAAGGTTTTTAAGTGATACATCGGCGTACACAGAGTCTCCGGTGCCGTACCGTTTAAAGGCGAACTTCACTGACGGCACCAGGTCTGCTACCCTCGGGTTGAAAATCTGCAGGTTCTGATGGAAGAAATACGCCTCGTCAAAGTTCTGCATCCAGCTGGTGTAGGCCCGCAGCCGGTATTGCCCATCAGGAATGGTGTCTTCCAGCGCGAAGTCTCCGTGCCCCATTCCGTTTTTCATGTCCACCACCACGCGCTTGTAGATGGAATCTTCCGCCGACACCAGATCTACGTACAGGACTTTGCTCCACAGGCTGGGTTCATGCGAAGAGGCATTCACCAGATACGCCTTAAACCAGATATCCTCGCCGGCCGCATAATAAGGCTTGTCCAGGTGCAGGTACACTTTCTCCTGCGGATAGGCCTTCCCGAAACGCTGGAATTGGGCAATAATCTCTTTGATCCCGATATCAAATCGTCCCTTTTTGGAATTGAAAGCGAAAATACCGCCCAAAACTAAAAGCAAAAGACAGGGGATTAGTAATTTTCTTGGGGGCATGAGGAAGGTAAAGGATAGTAGATTGAATAGGAATACAGGATATACTCCTAAATATAATCAAATCACGGAATACCCACCAACTAGATATAGAGCTTTTTCTATGCTTTATCCACCCTACCCTGGTTAGCTCAATTGTTTCGTTTCCGTTTACCGGCCCTTTTCTGTAAAACGGTCCTGAAGCGCTGGATCCGTCCCCTGAAATTTGGTGGCTGTTACTTGCGTTAACCCCATAGCTTTTCCAGAAACTGCAAGGCATTTCCGTAGCTGAGAGCCGCCAGTTGCTCCTGCGAAAACTGCCCCGCTAGTTCTTGTAAGATAACCGGGTATTGCGCCGCGTTTCGGTGTTGCAAGTGGAAGTACGACTCGCCACCCGCCATCATCCCGGACTCTTGGAAGAAATCGGCCCCGAAGCAAAGGGCTTCCGGCGCGTGTTCAAAGCCGTAGGTTATGTGCTTTAACAGAGTTTCGGGCTTGTCTGGATCTACAAACTTCTTCAGGAAGTTCATCCCGATGAGTCCTTTGCGCCGCACTACTTCCTGCACCAGTTCTGTAGGCAGATTTCGGGCCTCTTGATGCACTTCCCTGAAATTAGAATGGCTGGCGATGACGGGGATATCTAAATTATGACGGTCAATAAATTGGAGCAAATCATAGGCTGCAGCGTCTGAGGTATGAGCCAAATCAACGGCGATGCGCTTGCCGCTCAGGTACCTCAGCAATTCCTCGCCATCCGGTTTCAGCCCGATGCCGGGAGTGAAGTTTCCGCCGGAGAATCGGTTCTCCTCTGCATGCGTCAACCCGATGTACAGCACCGGACCGGCCAAACGAATGATCTCCTCCAATCTAGAAAAGGCCAACTCAAGCGGTTCGTCTTCCTCGCAAAGCCCCGAGGCATTCTCAATAGCCGCCACTAGGGCCACGCGGTCTCCGTGCAGCACCTGGTTTTGGAGGTCTTTTAAGCAAAGCGGGGCAAAAACGTCTTGGTTCGGCAGTAGGCTTTCCCGGAACAGTTTGGCCTGTTGCAGGGTGAAATTCGCGCTGCCGGGTTCTGTTGGCGTGAAGAAAGCCATGGTCTGCAGCCGCACGTTCCCGGCCTGCAGATGCGGAATGGCGCACCCGATTATGTCTACATCCATGGCCGTAGCGCCCGGAATATAGGCCAGGTAACCGGTAAGGTCGCAGTGCAGGTCAATGATGGGCAGGCGGGTAGCTTCCAAATGGTGGTTGAATGAAGGAGTGATGGCGTGAATACGTGTTTAAAAACAAATCTGACAGCGAGTTTACGAAGAACCGATGGGGCACCCGCCGCAAAGCCGGATTTTTTTACCGATTTTTGCAAAAACATTCTTAAAACGTGCGCCGTCTCTGGGCGTACTTCTCAGTTTATGACTAATCTTCCTTCTATACTCTTACACGCAGGCAAAGAACACTCCCTGAAGCGTTTCCACCCGTGGGTTTTCTCGGGCGCGATCAAAAAGATTGAGGGCGATGTGCAGGAAGGCGACATCGTGGCGGTGTACACCAACCGGCGTGAGTTCCTGGGCATTGGGCACTACCAGCCGGGCTCTATTGCTGTGCGCATCTTCTCCTTCGAGGAAGTAGAACCCGATTACGCCTTCTGGAAAAGCCGGGTACAGCGCGCCGTGGACTACCGCCGCGAGCAGGGCTTCCTGGACACCCCTGATACCGATGTCTACCGCCTGGTTTTCGCCGAGGGCGATAGTTTGCCGGGTCTCATTATTGATGTCTATGGCAATACCGCCGTGTTGCAGGCCCACAACGTAGGAATGTTCCACGTGCGACAACACATCGCGCAGGCGTTGGTGGAAGTATATGAGGGGAAACTAACCGCTGTGTACGACAAAAGCGCCGAGACCTTGCCGGGTAAAGGCACCGCCCAGGGCCAGAACGGCTATCTCATAGGGGAAACGCCCACGCCGCACGTGGTCACCGAGAACGGAAACAAGTTTCTGGTAGACTGGGTGACCGGCCAGAAAACCGGCTTCTTCATTGACCAGCGCGAGAACCGCCAGCTCTTGGCGCATTACTCCAAAGGCAAAACCGTGCTCAACACCTTCTGCTACACCGGGGGCTTCTCCATCTACGCGCTAAACGCCGGGGCTACCGCTGTGCACTCGGTGGATGTCTCCAAGAAAGCCATCGACTTAACGGACCAGAACGCCGCCCTGAACAACCGCCAGGATCGCCACGAAGCCTACGCTATGGATACCTTTGATTTCATGAAGGGCCGCGAGAACCTGTATGATGTCATTGTGCTGGACCCACCTGCTTTCGCCAAGAGCCAGAAAGTTCGTCACAATGCACTCATGGGCTACAAACGCCTGAACGCCGAAGCCATCCAGAAGATAAAACCGGGCGGCATCATCTTCACGTTCTCGTGTTCGGGCGTGGTAGACAAATACCTTTTTGCCAGCACCGTCATGGCCGCCGCCATTGAAGCAGGCCGTAACGTGAAAGTCATGCACCACCTTTCCCAGCCCGCCGATCACCCGATCAGCATCTTTCACCCGGAAGGCGAGTACCTGAAAGGTTTGGTGCTGTACGTGGAATAGAAGATCAGAAATAAACAGCCTAAAGCAGAAATCCCCGGACATCTTGAATGCGCCGGGGATTTCTGCTTTAGAGCTGATTTTATGAAAAAGGCCAATAAACGGCTGGCAGTTCTACTGATTTCCCAGCGTAAAAAGGCCTTCCACATTCTCCGGTTTCAAGACCTCATCCAGGCTCATCCTGATGCGCCATTCTTTGGGGTAGTGGTTGTTGACGCGGTTCTGGAGTTTTTTGCCCCAGCCCAGGGCCACGCCGTTGAACTGGACCAGCACCCAGCCGTTAGCCGAGTCCTCCAGGACTACATCTTCGCGGTGCAGGAACTTGAGGGCTGTGGGGAAATCTACCTCGGCGCGGGGGAAAGCATCGGCTGAAATATGTTGGGAAAGCGCCAGCGCAGGCAGTGGCTTGGCGTTGTTTTTCATGACCTCGGCCACTTCAATGCCGCCGTAGACCACGCGCAGGTTCTCGTAGAGTTGCTCCAGTTCCAGCATCCAGGCTTTAGGCAAGGCGCGCAGGGTTTCTTTGTGCTTCACCAGTTCCCAGCTTTGCGGCTCTTTTAGCCAATCCTGCACCAAAGCTTTCTCCTGCTTAGAAGCCAGTACCAGGAAAGGTCGTTTGCTCTTCTTGAAAGGCCGCGCCTCATCGCCATCGGTTTTGCGCACGGCGGCCAGAAAGAAACCTTCGCCCTGGGTACGGTGCGGGTAGAAGCGGTAGCCGTGCATGCCTTCCAGTTCGGTCTCGGTGATGCCCCAGTCAGGTTGCAGTTGCAGGGTGACCGTTTCGGCATCTTGTTGCTTGGATAGCCAGGCGAGGTTTTCTTCGTTTTCTTCTAAGTTGTAGGTGCAGGTGCTGTAGATGAGCACGCCGCCGGGTTTCAGGGCGTTCCAGACATCCATCAGTATGCGGCGCTGGCGCTCTGAGCAGAGTTTCACGTTGGCCTCTGACCATTCGTTCATGGCGTCTGGGTCTTTGCGGAACATGCCCTCGCCGGAGCAGGGGGCGTCTACCACTAGCACATCGAAGAAGCCGGTCAGCTGCCCGATGTGGCTGGGGTCATTGTTTGTGACTACCACGTTGCCCGAGCCCCATTTCTGGATGTTCTCGGCCAGGATATTTGCTCTTGGTTTGATGACTTCGTTGGCGACCAGCAGACTTTCGAGGGAAAGCAAAGAGGCGATGTGCGTGGATTTTCCGCCGGGAGCTCCACACAAATCCAATACTGCCAGTGGTTCGCTTAGGTCAACGCTCTGCTTCAAAGCCTGCTCCAGGAACATGGAACTGGCTTCCTGTACGTAGTACGCGCCGCCGTGGAACATGGGGTCTAAGGTGAAGCTGGGCCGGGCCGATAGGTAGAACCCAGTCTCGGTCCAGGGCACCGGCGGCAAACTGGTAGGCAGCGCCATCTTGGCCTGGTTCACCCGGATGCTGGTGGGCGACGGCTGGGCCAGGGCCTCGGTAAAGGCAGGATAGGCATCGCCTAACTGCGTCTGCATGCGGGTCTGGAAGGAGGCGGGAAGGGCTAGGCTCATAACAACGGTGCCCGGGCTTAGGCCGAAGCTCCTGCAAAGATACTACTTCTGTTTTTGGCCTGTTTCGGAAAAATCAGCCTGAAAGGAGGCTATTCTCCTGCTAATATAGGCTCGCGGCGCGTGGTGATCTTAGCGGGTTTGCGCACCGTGCGGGTCTGGTACACGGGGTTGTCCACAAACGCCACTACTTTCAACGTCAGATCCAGGCCAGTGATGGTGCTGGGGTTCTCGAAGCCAAGGTACAGGTACCCGTCATCGGTTTTAGGCGTCTGGTTGATCAATACTTTGCCGTAATCAGAGAGCACGTCTTTGCCGCTGGCCACGCCATAGGGTTTCCAGCCGTCTTGGTCTTCCTTGAACAGGTAGGCGTTGTTCCTGTTGAACAGGTGATAGCTGATGTACCCGCTGGACTTCACCTGCGGCAGCTGCGGCAACAGTCCCAACCCAAAAGCCACTAACGGATTGCTGCCCGTGAGCAGAGCAGTTGCACCTTTGGCCAGTGTCTTTCCGGTTTCCTGCAACGCCTGCACCGATTCCTGGCCTACGCCCACCCAGTACACCCAGTGTTTGGTTTTGGCGGGTAATTTAAAGCGCTCGGTGCTGCGGTTGTTGCTGGTAATGTTGGTGAGCGAAGCCAGCCGGAAAGTCTTGTCTACCACTGTCTCGGCTTTGAGATCATTCTTCACCAGCACTTTCTCAGTGGTCGTGGTCCAGGTGGTGTCGTGTACGGTGCGCCAGGCTACTAGCGTGTTGAAGTTCTGGGTGGCCTCGCTTTTAGGGATGCGGGTGAGCGTGAAATGGCTCTTGGTGCTGGTTTCAGACAGACTCTGCAGCGTGATGGTGTACACCGATTTCTGCGGCACCGTGAGGCGAAGGTTGTGCAGCTTCTTGGTTTCCTCAATGTTGTACAGCGGCGAGGTAGAGAAATACTCCTGTACGGTAACTTTATAGCTGGTTTTAGTCTTATTGTCCAGATCCAGGACCAGCACATCTCCGGCCTGAAAAGCATACTGCAACTGGGTGGCCGGCTGCTTGGTGCCCGCTACCTGCAACTCCAGATCAGCGATTTTGAGGGGTTTTCCGGCCTGGGCCAAACCAACAGAAGAAAAAGAGAAAAGCAGCCCAACAAGAGCCAATGCAGCGCGAAGAAAATTGCCAGACATAGAGGAAGCAGAAGCCAAACCTGATTTGGGCGCAATTTACAAAAAACGCCTCATAATCAGGGTATAGCCTGTGGCAACTTCTTTCCTTTGCGCCTGAGACATCCGGCACAATTGCCTTCGTTCAGGCATGTTCAGGTAAAGAATCGTCCCAGCAGAAGAATCTTCACCTGAACAAACTATTCAAAGGGTTAATACCCGCCTAAAGGCTCTATCCACATTTTACGGGCGACGGCCTGCGCCGAGAAGCCTGTGACAGACTCCCGGTACCGTCCCCTGAACTGAACCGCTACCTGCTGCCCGTTCTGCAGCTCGCTTAAGCTAATGGTTTTTCCGTCCAGACCTACAATCTGGGTGACGGGCGTCACCAATACCACCGCCCGACTATACCTGGAGAACCGATCGGTGAAGCCTTCCACCAAAATGAGCATCTGTCCCTGGTTGTATTCCCGTTGGGTGATGGTGCCCCGCACGTCTACCCGTTGGGGCGAGAACCGGGGCCCGGTGTCAGGGGTGCTTTCCTGGGTTGTTTCCCCGGTGGCAGTATTGGCTGAGGTAGGAGCCGTTGCCTGGCAACTGATCAAAAAAAGGCTGGTGAGCAGGCTCAGCAGCAGTGGTCCCGTGAGGGTTTTTATCTTCTTCATGGTCTTGTACTTAACGTGAAATCTATGAACGGAAAAGAAGGGAAAACGGCTGACCGGGTAAAAACAAGCCGAGCCGTTTAGAGGCTTTTTTTAGAAAATCAGGGTAAAAACGGAGTATTTATACGATGGAAGTTGTTATCTCTGTATCCGCTTTGAAGCCGCTCATTCCTTACCTTTACCTGATTTCGCGGTGCGGAAAAATCAATCTTATGGCTAAAATCAAAACAGCATATTTCTGTCAGAGCTGCGGCGCGCAGTCGGCTAAATGGATAGGCCGGTGTCCGGCTTGTGGCGAGTGGAATACCTACGTAGAGGAAGTAGTGGCGCGCGAGGACGTGACGCCCACCACCGCCTGGAAAGTAGGCACCAGCAGCCAGCAGGTGGCCAGCAAACCCAAACCCATCGGGGAGATCACTTACTCAGAACAGGCCCGCGTGGTCACTGAAGACGCCGAACTGAACCGCGTGTTGGGCGGCGGCATCGTGCCCGGCTCCATGGTGCTGATCGGCGGTGAGCCGGGCATAGGCAAGTCCACGCTTATGCTGCAGATAGCCTTGAGTCTGCGCAGTCAGCGCGTGCTCTACATCTCTGGCGAGGAGAGCGAACAGCAGATCAAGATGCGGGCCGAGCGGCTGGGCGCCAAGCACCCCAACTGCTTTATCCTCACCGAGACCGGCACCCAGAACATCTTCAAGCAGATAGAGCAGCTCCAGCCCGATGTCCTGATCATTGACTCCATTCAGACGTTGCATTCTGCCTTTATTGAGAGCGGCGCGGGCAGCGTGGCCCAGGTGCGGGAGTGTACGGCAGAGCTGTTAAAGTTCGCTAAGGAAAGCGGCACGCCGGTGTTCCTTATCGGGCACATCACCAAGGAAGGCAACCTGGCCGGGCCCAAGATTCTGGAGCATATGGTAGACACCGTGCTGCAGTTTGAGGGTGACCGCCACATGACGTACCGCATCCTGCGCACCACCAAAAACCGATTCGGCTCTACTTCTGAGTTGGGTATCTATGAGATGCTGGGTACTGGCCTGCGCGAAGTGAGTAACCCGTCCGAAATCCTGATCTCGCAACGTGACGAGGCGTTCAGCGGCATCACCATTGGCGGCACCATGGAAGGCAATCGTCCGCTGCTCATTGAGGTGCAGAGTTTGGTGACGCCCGCCACATACGGTACACCGCAGCGCAGTACCACTGGCTATGATGCCAAACGTCTGAACATGTTGCTGGCGGTATTGGAGAAGCGTGGTGGCTTTAAACTGGGAATGCAGGACGTTTTCCTGAACATCGCCGGAGGTTTGAAAGTGGAAGATCCGGCTTTGGACCTGGCCATCTGCGCCGCGTTGCTTTCCTCTTTTGAGGATGTGGCCATTCCGCATACTACTTGTTTTGCCGCCGAGGTAGGCTTAGGGGGCGAGGTACGGGCCGTGCACCGTATTGAGCAACGAATTTCAGAAGCCGAGAAATTGGGTTTTCAGGATATTTTTATTTCTAAGTACAACAAAAAGGGAGTAGATTTCAGCAGGTTTAATATAAGGATTCATGCGGCAAGTAGGTTGGAAGAAGTCTTCAGCGGTTTGTTTGGATAATCTTTTTCTTTGAACTATTTTTATGAGAGCTGTCGTTAGGAAGCCATTGATGAATCCTGGATTTTATACTTTTTCAATTGCTATTCAAGATGTCTTTCCCTTTCAAAAAATTAGCACCTTCTTTAGTTCTGGGTCTGACGCTTTGCGTTAGTACTATTTCGGTTGGCTGGGCACAGGCCACGGTGACCATTACCGGCAAGATCAACAGCCCGGTAAGTGACAGCGTGCTGCTGGAGCTCTATACTGTGCCGGCCTCCTACTCCGGTGAATCGCACACGGTGGCGTTATCTAAAAACGGTGAGTTTACGCTCAAGGCTCCTTTAAATGAGCCTATGTTAGGTGAGTTGGTGCACGGCCCTGAGTCCATCATGTTGTACCTGCAGCCCGGCGACAACCTGGACGTGCGCGCCGATGCCGAAGATTTCATCTCCAGCTTGAAAATGAAAGGGGAAGGATTTGAAGAGAACAATTACCTGCTGCAGTTTGAACGCAAGTTTGAAGAAGAGGAAGACTACCAGGTCCTGCCAGACAACATCCACAAGCGCGAAAAGGACTTCCTGTTGTTCCTGGAAGAGCGGAAAGAAGACCAGCTTGATTTCCTGAAGAAGTTCCTGAAAAGCAACCAAGTGTCTGAGGCTTTCAAGGCCTATGCACAGGCTCAGATCGAGTTCGGCTATGCCAATGACCGGCTCACGTACGTAGATGTGCGCAAACGCGTGGGTGACTTGCCTCCCCAGCTTTCGGCGAACTACTATGATTTCCTGAAGCAGGTGAACCTCAACTTTCCCGGGGCCATCAGAAACCAGGCGTACTTAGATTTCCTGAACAACTATTTCCAGTTCAGGGCCCTTCAGCAGCAACCCAACAATCTGGAGCGTGATTATTACCCGGTGCTGTACGGCTTAGCCAAAAAAGAACTGCAGGGTACCGCCCGTGACATGATGCTGGCTCGTATCCTGTCGCAGGCTTTCCGGTTCGGGTACGTGCCCGACGCCGATGCCATGTACACCGATTACCAGAAAGAAGCCAAAGACGCCAACTTCCTCTCGTTTGTCCATGCGCAGTACAAGCAGTTCAGGAGAGTGGGATTGGGTACGCAAGCGCCGGCATTTACCCTATTATCTGCGAAGGGGGACAGCGTGTCTCTGAGCGATTTCAAAAATAAGATCGTGTACCTGGGTTTTTGGCGCACACACTGCGGAATCTGCACCGTTGACCAGCAAGCCTATAAGTATTTCGCTGAGCAGTTGGCGAGCAAGAATATTGTGTTGCTACAGGTAAGTGTGGGCGAAGACCTGAATACCTGGAAACAGAACATGGCACAGAAGAAACTGCCCGGCGTGCATCTGTACGCACCAGACTTGTCGGCCAAGATTCTGAAGGACTATGACGTGAAATCGTTTCCGGCGTATTTCATGATTTCCCCCGATGGTATCCTAATCAATACCAACGCCCGCAGGCCCGGACACGCAGAAGGAGCCCGCGAAACGGCTACGGCCATTGACCAATACCGGAACTCCTCCCGCAAGTAGCGTTTTTTGCGTACTTTTGCCTAAACAGGTTTAAAACACGAACAGGTGCTGTCTGCAGAGGATAGCACCTGTTTTATACTATACAAAGCACTTGACCCGAGGCACCTTTCAGGATGGATTAAACTTAGCGTCTAAGCTAACCCCGCGCCGCGCCTGGAACGCCCTGCAGGTGGTGAGCAGCTACGCCTTAGCCCGGCTCACCAAGAAACCCCGCCACTGGGGAAGTCCCGTGAGCATCTCCTTTGAGCCTACCACGTCCTGCAACCTGCGCTGCCCCGAGTGCCCCAGCGGCCTCCGGTCTTTCACCCGACCCACGGGCATGCTGTCAGACGATCTCTTCAAACAGACCATTGACCAACTGCAGGGCCGTTTGCTGTACCTGCTTTTTTACTTTCAGGGAGAGCCGTACCTGCACAAGTCTTTCCTGGACCTGGTCAAATACGCCTCCAAAAAAGGCCTCTACACCGCCACCTCTACCAACGCCCATTACCTTTCTGAGGAAAACGCCCGCAAAACGGTAGAATCTGGCCTTGACCGACTGATCATCTCGCTGGACGGCACCACCCAGGACGTATATCAGCAGTACCGCGTGGGCGGCAAACTAGATAAGGTCCTGGAAGGTACCAAACGGCTGGTGAAGTACAAGCGCGAGCTCAAGTCCAAGACACCTTACCTTATCTTCCAGTTTCTGGTGGTGCGTCCCAACGAGCATCAGATAGACGAGGCCAGGCAACTGGCCAAAGAATTGGGCGTGGACGATGTCTGGTTCAAGACCGCGCAGATCTATGACTATGCCCAAGGCTCGCCGCTCATTCCCACCATTGACTATTACTCAAGGTACCAGGCGCAACCCAACGGCACATACTCGCTAAAGAATAAGTTGATTGATGGCTGCTGGAAGATGTGGCATTCCTGCGTCATCACCTGGGATGGAAAGGTGGTGCCCTGCTGTTTTGACAAAGATGCCCATTACCGGTTGGGGGACCTGCAGCAGCAGAGCTTTCAACAGCTTTGGAAAAGCGATGCGTACCGCAAGTTCAGGGGTTCTTTGCTGCAAGGCCGAAGCCAGATAGAGATGTGCCGCAACTGCTCAGAAGGCACGAAGGTGTGGGGTTGATGGGGCTGGCATACTTTCTGTAGCTAGATTGCCTAAGATTGCGTATGATGGAAATTAGCGCCTGAGGCTTCGCAAGCCAAGGGTTCAGTGGTATATTTATTTCCTTTCCTGTGACCGAAATTAACGAAGCATTTCAACTCCTTTGGCGTAAGCTTGAGATTTGGCTGAAGCAGATAGTGCTCATGCTGCCCAACCTGTTCCTGGCCTTGTTGGTGCTGGTGCTCACGTTTGTGGCCGCCCGTATTCTCCGGCGTACCTCAGACAAACTGCTCATCAGGTTCACGCATAGCAGCGCTTTGAACAACCTGGTGGGTACCACCGTGTACGTGACCGTGCTTACCTTGGGCATTTTCTTCACCCTGAGCATCCTGAAGCTGGACAAGACGGTGACAACGTTGTTGGCGGGTGCTGGTATCATCGGGTTAGCACTGGGTTTTGCCTTTCAGGACATTGCCGCCAACTTCATCTCGGGGGTGATCATTGCCTTCAGGAAACCGTTTGTGGTAGGCGATGTGATAGAAACCAACGAACACTTCGGGACCATTGAGCGCATCAACCTGCGTACCGTGGACATCAGAAGGCAGACCGGCGAGCTGGTAAAAGTACCTAACCGCAAAGTCTTTGAATCAGCGTTGACCAACTTCTCGCATTACGGAATCCGGCGGATTGACCTGAAAGTAAGGGTTTCGTATGCCGAGGACCTGGAACGGGTGCAGCAGGTGGTGAAAGGGGCCATGGTAGACATCCCCAACATGATCTCAGGCAAAGAAGTAGAGGTGGTGTACGAGGAATTTGGGGAGAGCAGCATCAATTTCCTGGTGCGCTACTGGATCAGCTACAAGCGCCAAACCGATTTTGTCAACGCCAAGAGCTACGCCATCATGAAGATCAAGAAAGCGTTTGACGAGCAAAAAATAGAGATTCCGTTCCCTATCAGAACCCTCAATTTCGGGGTGAAGGGCGGCAAAGACCTGTCCATCGAACTCAAAGAAGCTTTTCCCAAACTTACCCTGTCAACAGATGATCAGGAACCGGAAAAAGAAAAGTTGGCCCTGCCCCATGACGGAACTAACGGAGAAGACAAAGAAAAAGCGGCCGAAGAGTGATTCGGCCGCTTTTTCTTTTTAGGGTAAAGGCTGTTATTTATGCTTCTTGTCTAGGTTCTTGCCCCGGTCTTCCACCAGTTTCATAAAGTCGTCAATGCCTTGGTCGGCGTAAGGTCCGTACGAATTGGAGATGGTGCCTTTGGTGCCGTCAGCGCATTCAAGAGCGTAGAGGATAGACATGTCATCTGGATCGGTTTCCCCTTCGAAGCGGTAAAAATCCACAATCTTCACTTCCTCCGGACCATAGATTTTATCCCCGGTCAACGCCTGGAGCCGGTTATCTTCGGTTACTCTGAAGTCCTGGGTGTATCCTTCTTTGTTAAGGCGAGCTTCTACGTTAATTAAGCTTCTTTCTTCTTCCTTGTCTTGCATAGCCAGAGGTATATTAAGGTGTTGTCAATAGCGTTGTTGTATCTTGGACTATACGTAAAAACACGGCTGGGTTGCCGGTTATATTCAAATAAAATAATATTCGGGCTTTCAGGTGGAGTTTCTCCTGGCTGTCAGGGATTCTAAGCATAGGCTTGTTTTCAAGCTGTTTTCCAGAGAACAGCCTGAAAACAGACCTCTTTAAAAAGCAGAAGCCGTCTCCCTTGAAGAAGACGGCTTCTGCTTTTCTACCTATGCGCTTGATTTACCTGGTAGCTTGTTTGGCTTCTATCTCCCGCTGGATTTTGGCCAGGTCAATGGTAGAACAAGCGCCGCCGCAACCTTTGGCGCAGCCCACTTCCTTGGAGAAAAAGCTCTTATAGCCCATCCGGAGCAGGTAGCCTGCCGCCAGAAGAAAGATGAAGACGATAATAATTTCCTGTACCATAACATGTGGGTAACGCCGGCAAAGGTAAAAATAGTTTAACGAACGAACGTAAATTGCCGGTATCGCTGTTGAAACCGCCCGAGCTGTTTAGAGGCCGATTAACAGAAAACAGCCTCTAAACAGGGCAGTCCCTACTCTTTCCAGAACGGTTCAATAAGTTTGAGCATCTCCTGCTGCACCGCCGGGTTGTTGCTCACGCAAATCTCGCGCCCGAAGACGTAGTTCTTGCCGCCCCTGAAATCGGTGACCTGACCGCCGGCTTCCTGCACCAGCAAAGCGCCTCCCGCTACATCATACGAATTGATATTGAATTCAAAATAGCCTTCAAACTTGCCACAGGCCACGTAAGCCAGATCCAAGGCAGCAGAACCCAATCGGCGCACACCGTGGCAGCCTTGCATGAACGAGCCCATCACCTGCAGGTACTTCTGCATCAGATCGAAGCTGTAGTATGGGAAACCGGTGGCAATCAAAGAATCACCTAGCGTAGGGGCCCCGGAAACGGAGATCTTCTTATCGTTACAGAACGCGCCGCCGCCTTTCACAGCGTGATAGCACTCGTCGCGGGTGATGTCATACACTACGCCAATGACCAGCTCGTCCTTCTGCATCAGCGCGATGCTCACCGAGTACACCGGCAAGCCGTGGATGAAGTTGGTGGTGCCGTCCAGCGGATCGATGATCCAGTTGAACTCCTCGCCCTTCTCAGACTTGGTTTCCTCCTCGGTGATGAAGCCAGCCTCAGGCAGGAACTTCTCCAGTCCGGCCACCAGGCGCTCTTCGGCCTCTTTGTCTACGTAGGAGACCAGGTTGTTCAGGCCTTTGTGCTCCAGGTTGGAGATGTCGAAGTTGGCGGCCTCGTGCAAAATGAACTTGCCTACCTCTTTGGTGAGCTGTACTACCTGATCGCGGAGTGCGGATATGTCTGTCATGTTTTTCTATTTATATGGTCCCTTTGCCAGAGGCAAGCAGGACGTATTGAGCTTATGGAGGTGTTTCAGGGCCGATTTCTGAAAAAGCACCCGAAAACAGAAACTAAGCAATCTGTTGAAAATAACTATAACTTCTTCTCTCTCTCTGTCATCCTGAAAGAATCTTGGTGGCGAAAGGTAATGGCGTTTATTTCCAGCTTTTCTAGTTCGCCCACAAAATCCTTTCAGGATAACAAAATAGATTTTTTGATTTGTCCTGCTACTTATACCACCGACACTTCCCTATTTGCCGCCCGGCGCGTAAACCGCAGTACGATCGCCAACACCACTAACGCCAATGCCAGCCACTGGGTCCCGTGCCCAATGAACTCGCCGTGGCGGGTGTAGAACGTCTGCTCCTGGTTGAACCTGATCTGGCCGCGCAGGGCCGCCGGCACCCACCACCCCGATTTCTGCAACAGCTCACCTTTCTGATTGATGAACCCCGAGATACCCGTATTGGCTGAACGCGCCACGGCCCGTCTGGTTTCAATGGCCCGCAGAGAGGCATACGCTAAATGCTGCTTGTAGCCCGGCGAGTCGCTCCACCAGGCATCGTTGGTGATGATGAAGATGGCACTGGCACCGTTGCGCACGTATTCGCTCACGTACTCGCCGTAGATGGATTCATAGCAGACCACCGGTGCACCCACCAACTTTGGGTCTAGGCTGTGCTGGAAGATGGCCCTTGTTTCCTGCGTGCCCATGTTTCCGGCGATGCCGCCCAAATCAATGGCGAACATCTTCAAGGCTTTGAACACGCCTGGGTAAGGGGTTTTCTCTACGCCCGGCACCAACTTGGACTTGTGGTAGAACTCATGCTGCCCCGAGGGTTTGAAGTGCAGCCCCGCATTGTAAACATCGTAATACCCGATCTGCTCATGATAACGGGCCGTGCTACTTCTCTTCGTAGAATCTGGGTACAGCCGTGCCGAGGTAATGCCAGACACCAGTTCAACGCCGGGATGGCGGTTCAGGAAATCGCGCAGGGCGTAACTTACCGGGCTCCGCTCGAAACCTTCTTCCCAGTTGATGCCGTTGCTGATGGAGGTCTCGGGCCAGAGCACGAATTTGGTGTTGGTCGTGATCTGCTGCTCTGACAAAGCAAGCATTCGAGCGAATTGCTGCTCAAACGGAACGTAGCCTTCGCCACCCTCAAATTTCTCTTTATATGGGTCGAAATTAGGCTGCACTACCACCACCTCGGCCAACTCTCCTTTCTCCTGATATTGGCTGCCTATAAAGAAGGAGAGTAGCAGCGGCAAGGAAAAGGTGAGAACCGGGGCAAGCCATTTGCTTTTTTTCTTCTCCGGTGAGGTCAGCGCGAGAAACACCAACAGGTTCACGGCCCATACCCAGACAGATCCGCCCAGGAAACCGGTGTATTCATACCACTGCACCCAACTGGGCAGCGAAGCAAAGCCGTTCCCCAGAGTGAGCCATGGCCAGCTCAGGTCCCAATTCAGGTGAAACTGCTCAAACGCGATCCAGTACACCGGCAAACTCAGGTACCCGATGGTCTTGCCGGCCGCGCGTTTGGTCCAGAAGAAGGCCATCATGGGCATCATCATGAACAGCGCGTTGAACACCACGGCCGCAATGCCGCCGCCCAGGGTTGAGTAACTCACCCAATAGGTGGTGAAGATGTTCCAGAGCAGCAGCGTGAGGTAGGCGTACTTGAAGAACGTGCGCGCGCGTTTAGGGGCCGTTTTCTCAGAAATAGCCTTTTCCAGCAGCAGAAACGGTACCCAGCCTATAAACAAGACAAAGGCCAGTGGTTTCACCGGCCAACCCAACCACAGCAGAAAGGCGCTCAGAAACGCCAGTACCGGGAGGTAAAATCGATTATTTGTTTCCTTGGACAACAATGACAAATTCTCCTTTGATTGCTTTGGTTGTAAACGTCTGCACCATCTCTTCTAAGGTGCCGTTGAGGGTTTCCTCAAACATTTTACTTATTTCGCGGCTCACCGAGACCATGCGTTCCGCCCCGAACACTTCTTTGAACTGCTCCAGCGTCTTCAAAACCCGGTGCGGCGACTCGTAGAAAATCATGGTGCGTTCTTCCTGGGCCAAACTCTGCAAGCGCGTCTGCCGTCCTTTCTTGATGGGCAAAAAACCCTCAAACGTAAACCTATCAGTACTGAAGCCCGATTTCACCAGGGCGGGTACAAACGCAGTAGGCCCAGGCAGGCACTCAATCTTGATGCCTTCCTGCACGCAGGCTCTTACCAACAGAAAACCAGGGTCAGAGATTCCGGGCGTGCCGGCATCGGAGACCATGGCCATCTTCTCGCCTTTCTTCAGGCGTTCCACCAGGTGCGCCACGGCTTTGTGCTCGTTGTGCAGGTGGTGGCTGTGCATGCGCTTGTCAATGCCCAGGTGATTCAACAATTTGCCGCTGGTGCGGGTATCCTCGGCGAGCACCACGTCCACCTCTTTCAGAATCCGGATCGCCCGAAGGGTGATGTCCTCCAGGTTCCCGATGGGCGTGGGCACTAAATACAGACTGGTCTCTTCTACGGGTTCGGCCATAGCTCAAAGATACTGATTATTTCAGTCCTGAGTTCTGAGTCTTGGGTTCTGAGTTGGGTGGTTTGTTTTGAAGCTGATTTAAGGAAAACGGGCTTAAATCAGGAATTAGACCCCGTACCGCTCTGCCAAGGCGCTGATCCGCTGTGCCAGCACGTGGTCGCGGTTGGTGACGGTGTTGCCGGCGTCATGGGTGGTGAGCCTGATCTCCACTTTGTTGTAGCTGTTGCTCCACCACGGGTGATGGTCAATTTCCTCGGCCACTATGGCTACCTCGGTCATGAAGGCGAAGGCTTCTTTGAAGTCCTTGAACTTGAAGCTTCGGGTAAGGTGGTTGTCTTTTTCGGTCCACATAGCTAGGGCGGTTGGTGTAAGAAAAGGAATTATGTGCTCTGATATTCCTGCCTCTCGGCTTCTCCGTGTTTTTACTCTGTTTTCTGTAAAACGATGCTAAAACGTATCTCTTCTCCCTGAGATAAGTAAAAAGGAAGCAGTATGCTAAAGAGCAGCCTCAGAAGAAGATATCCATACTTTAAACATCTACGCAAATTATGGCAACAGAATATCCGAAGGAAGTTCCAGACCAACACCAGGACCATCAGCCGGGCTTGGAACATGAAATGATCCAGGAACCCATTGTGATCCGGGAGAACTATAAGGGAAGTGACAAACTGAAAGGCAAAAAGGCCTTGATCACCGGCGGAGATAGCGGCATCGGGCGGGCCGTGGCGGTGCATTTCGCCCGCGAGGGTGCCGATGTGGCCATCGTGTACCTGGATGAGGAGCAGGATGCGCAGGATACTCGGAAGATGGTGGAGGCCGAAGGGCAGAAGTGCGTGCTCATCCCCGGCGATTTACGTGACGAGAAGTTCTGCAAGCAGTGCGTGGAGCAGGCGGTGAAAGAACTGGGTGGCCTGAACATCCTGGTGAACAACGCCGCCGAGCAGCACGAGAAAGAGGACCTGCGCGAGATCACTCCGGAACAACTGGAGAAAACCTTCAAGACCAACATCTTCGCCTATTTCTATGTGGCGCAGGCGGCCCTAAACCACCTGCAGAAAGACGATGCCATCATCAATACCACCTCCATTACTTCTTACCGCGGATCTGACCACCTCATGGATTACTCCGCTACCAAAGGCGCCATCACCTCATTTACCCGATCACTGGCTTCTAACCTCGCCGAAAAAGGGATCAGGGTGAATGCCGTGGCACCCGGCCCCATCTGGACCCCACTAATCCCGGCCACTTTGGAGAAAGTAGGCGATTTCGGGAAAGATCAGCCTCTGGGCCGTTTGGGGCAACCCTCCGAAGTAGCTCCCGCCTATGTTTTCCTGGCTTCTGAGGATGGTTCCTACATCACCGGGCAGACCATTCACGTGAACGGCGGCGAACAGATAGGTGGTTAAAGCTCCAACCTTTCCACGTGGAAAGGAGTAAAAAGGTAGACTAATCACCTCTAACAACATACGCCTATGGCAACTGACAATAACGGCCACCCCAACGGACACGACCGTCCGATACGGGTGATAGATGACACCGCCACCAACATGGAAGACATGATGGCGGGGCATATTATACCAGGTGCTGATCCGCCCAAAAACGAAGCGCAGCGTGGTGGTTTCGGTAACCGCGATGGCAAAGAAGGCTATGGCTCTGACAGCTCTGACGGACCAACCGGCGTGAGCGTGAACGAAGAGGCCGACAGCAACGAGCCGCCCAAAGACAACATGCGCACCGACGGCGAAGGCCGCGGCACCTGATGCCGTTTTCAACGCTTTTTTTGATTGTTTAACTAAATAGAAAAAGGAGGAACTCATGCCCTATAAAAGCAAGAACACCAGCCACGATTCTAAATCCCAGAAAGGTCAGCCAACTGACGAAGGCATCAGCAAAGCCGGCATGAAAACTACTGGTGGCCCGGAAGCAATTGATCGCAGCGAAGAAATAGCGGAAAGATTCCTGGATGAAAACGGCGATCCGGCACCGGAGGCCATCACCCATCCAAACCGCAATCTCCATAAGCCAGACATCAACAAACCTAGCTACGGCGGGTCTTGATTTGGTTCTTCATTAGAAGAGAAAAAGCACCTTCTTTCCGGAAGGTGCTTTTTTATGTCCTTTTGGCCTTCGTTTTCTAAAAACGTCTCTAAAACAGAACCGAGCTTTCAGAATTCGTTTATCAAACAAGCTTCTTTATAGTTCAATTTGAGTTGGTCTGTTGGTCTATAGAGAAGAGGCTCTAATTCCAACTCCTACCTTTTATGGCCCGATACGCGATCTCAGATATTCATGGTTGTCTGCTCACCTTCCGGAAAATGGTGGAAGAAGTCATTCAGTTAAAACCACACGATCACCTGTATCTGCTAGGCGACTACATCAACAAAGGTCCGGATAGCAAAGGAGTCCTGGACTATATCTTCTCTCTGCAAAGGCAAGGCTTCCAGCTTACCTGCCTTCGGGGAAATCATGACCAATTGCTGCTGGATGCCATTGACAAAGGAGAGCACACCGTCTGGCTCCTAGAAGAAGACAAGCAGAAAACCCTTGCCAATTTTGGCGTAACTTCCTTCAAAGACATTCCCTCCCAATATATCGCCTTTATCAGAGCCCTTCCCCTTTTAATTATGCTGGATGATTATTTACTAGTACATGCCGGCTTAGACTTCACCCTCTCCAATCCACTCCTTACCAACAACCATCTCCTGCTCAACACCAAGCACATGCAACCTTCCCTTGCCAAATTAGGCAAGCATAGATTACTGCACGGCCATTTGCCGGTTCCCAAAGCTACCATTGAAAACAGCATAAGCAGAAAAAGGCCTTCTATCAACTTAGATGCAGGTTGTGTTTACTACTTGAATGCCCAATTTGGAAGCCTCTGCGCCTTTGATTTAGATAAAGTAGCATTATTCTTCTTAGAGAATCAAGATCAGCCATATGCTATAAAGGTGAAGTGAATTATAATATTTCAAACACTATATTTTAGTTAAATAATATTTACTTGTTATAGTTATATTCAATATAATTTAAGTCTAGGATGATTTAAGGTCTGTATAGGTAAAATCCCTTGTTTTGGCTTAGAAACGCACTTTCATGAATTCTCTTTTATCAATTTACAGTAATTGCTTAGAATTCCATGTCTAAAAAATTATAGAAAATGTTTAGACAATCTTAAACATTCTAGTAATTTTACCCGTAGTTGACGCCTTGTAATATAAGCTATTCTTAATATTCGAAGGGTTATCAAGTAGAAATATTTGAATAATCTTTAAAAGAATGGCCACTGTGTGGCAGGATTTCATGGAACGAGCATCTAGGTTTAAATAAAAAAGGTTTATCAATTTCAAAGTAGCGTTTATGGAGAAAAATTTACTCAGAAGAAGTGCTTCCGGGGAAAACAATGCAAGCAGGGTCTGGCTATTTTTAGTCTTGATTCTGTTGGGATTAATGCCTATGCTGGAGGCCCAGGCACAGGTTGGAACAGTGACAACTTTGCCAACTAATCACAATGGACCTTGGAACACCTTAAATAAGACTGGATGGTCTCAGACAGGGTTGGCTGCAGATCCTGGTTATAACTTAACAAGCGGAGATAATACAGACCAAAATAATATTGAAACCACTGATGTTGCTCTATTTGAAACAGAAGGATCCTTTATTCAAATTAATTATTCTGACTCCCCAGAAAAATTAACCTTCCTCTACAACACCTTTGGAGGCCAGTTCACAGGGAGCTTTGTGGTTGAAGAACTAACAAAGGAAGGCACTTATAGCCTTCTATGGGAGGCAAAAAGCATTGCTTTCACCGATGATCTTGATGCTTCTTATTTCCAAACATTGACACCCAGCAAAGATTCCAAAGGTGTAAGGTTTCGCATGGCTTCAATTGACCCTAGTTCTGAGTCCGGTGTGCTTATAGATCAAATCTCGATAACTAAAAGAGGCACTACCCCAGAAATTGATGTTACAAATGGGGGTACTAATGTTAGCAACAACTCAACATTTACATTCCCAGGACAAAATACAAAGACAGAAAGCTTATCTGAAGTATTTAAAATTAAAAACTTAGGATTTTCTGATTTAGTTATTGGGAACTTAGCGCTTAATGATCCTCTAGGTCAATTCAAAATAGTAGAACTTCCAAGCAAATCAAGTTTGCTACCTGGTGAGGAGACTACATTGAAGATGGCATTTAAACCTTCAAGTACAGGACCAAAAACAGCATCAATCAGTTTTACAACAAATGATGCAGACGAAACTAACTATACAATAAACCTTTCAGGAACAGGTATCTTTCTTTCCCCTGTCATCAACTCGTTTAGCCCTTCTTCAGGTGGAGAAGGAACTACCGTTGAAATATTTGGTTCTAATTTAATTAACACATCACAAGTATTATTTCACGAAGGCGTACAAGGAGTAGGCTTGAACATTGTAAGCGACAACTTAATTAAGATTCAGGTGCCAAGTGGTGCTAAAACTGGAAAAATAACAGTTAAGAACCCTGCATCCACCGTATTAAGTGCTAACGATTTCACATTTATTCTTAAACCTACTATACAATCTGTCACTCCATCTTCAGCCTTGGTAGGTTCTTCAATAACTATAACCGGGCAGTATTTAGATAATTTGGTGAGTGTCACTGTAAATGGGCAGGCAGCAACTATAATTTCAGGTACCGATAAACAAATTAATACCCAAGTACCAAATGGGGCATCAAGTGGAAATGGCAAGATAGTAGTTACCACAAAAGGAGGAGCTGCGGAAACTCCGTTTACAGTATTAGTACCTTCTCCAACAATTACTTCACTATCCCCCTCCTTTGGTCCTGTAGGCACCCTAGTGACAATCCTTGGAACAAATCTGGCTGAAGTTACAAGTGTTTCATTTAATAGTGTTGATGCGCCCGAATTTGGATACACACCTGAAGACGGACTTCAGGTTTATGTGCCTGAGGGTGTACCAACAGGAGACGTAACCTTAAAAGTAACCTCATCCAATGGCACAACAGCAACATCTCCATTTAAGGTTACAGTTGGAATACTGTCTTGGGGTCCAACCTCTGGAAAAACAGGCACAGAGGTGTCTGTAACTGTTACTAATGGCCCCTCAGATACAAGAATTAGATTTAAAACTGCTACAGGAATTAGCGCTCCTCTTGTAATTAAAGTACCAGGTAGTTTTTCAACTACTACAACTTATAAAGTAAAAGTGCCAAATACTGCAGTTACTGGCCGCCTAGAAGTTTTTGACAACGTTAGCAAGGTAGTCGTTCTAGAAACTAGTGAAGACTTTGTCATGCTACCTCCATCACCCAGCATTTCTGGTCTCTCAAAGACCTCAGGACCTGTGGGAGAATTGGTGACTATTAATGGATCGAATTTAATCAATGTTCAAAATATTAAATTCAACAGTACATTGGCAACAGAGTTTTATAAAATAAATGATAACAGTTGGCAAGTTTTTGTACCTACAGGTGCAACTGATGGTTCGGTGTCTTTAACTACACCAAGCGGAACTGCAACATCAGCAGCTGTTTTCGTTGTAACAACTCCACCAACACCAACTCTAAAACCAATCTCCGGCTCAATAGGTGAGTTGATCACTATTTCAGGCGATAACCTGATTGGCATTCAAAGCATTACTTTTAATGGTGTCTCAGCTACTCCCTTCAATGATGACAATCCTACTGCACTAGAAGTTACCGTTCCTGAAGGCGCCACTACAGGACCATTAGTTGTAACTACTACAGGAGGATCTGGCACAACTAACTTCACATTAGTTGTACCAACAAATCCTTTACCAGTAGAGTTGATCGAATTTAACGGGAAATCATCACCAGATGGTGTAATCTTAGCGTGGAAAACTGCTTCTGAACAGGAAAACTCTCACTTTGAAGTTCAGGCAACTTACAACCCTAAGCAAAAAGAATTTACTACTGTTCAAAAAGTAGGAAGCAAAGCTACAAACAGCCAGGTTTTGCTCTCTTATGAGACAATAGACCGCACTCCAGTTCAAAACTCTGTCATATACTACCGCTTAAAACAAGTAGATTTAGATGGCAAATTTGAATACAGCAAAGTAATTGCTGTAAAAACACAAAATATTAACCAAGCTACAAATACCTTAAAAGCATACCCTAATCCATTTAGAGAAGGTGATAATGTAAAGGTTGAGGTTTTGGCTTCACAAGCTGGCTCTTTAACAATAACTTTATACTATGTTACTGGCAAGAAAGCTTACGAGCAAGTAGTAGCTGTTGATAGTGGAATAAGTGTTATTGAACTTCCAGTGAGCAATGTTCCTTTACCCACTGGCATTTATATTCTCAAAACAGAATTAAATGGAAGTGTAACTACAAGTAGAGTAGTAAAACAATAAAGGAAATATTAGGCAATAAAAAAGGGGGAGCTAAAGCTTCCCCTTTTTTATTGCCTAATAAGAAAAGTAATGAAGCTATAATTTAATTGTCTATTGAAATAAAGGTGTCATATTCTTAGGGTCAAAGTTTACCCATATACATCTACAAGGATCCTACCTTTTATAATTCAACAGCACATAAAGCTTCTGAAACTACAAAGCAGAAAGACCAATATATCTTGTTCATATTTTAACTAGTCAATGTTTTCTTATATTTCACAACTTCATACATTTTAATCTCTTATTATCTATTGGCTATATATTATTATAGTATATATTAGCATTAGTAAGAACCATATTGAGCACTTATTTAAGCCATATGCCATATAATGGCAACTATGTTATAATTTTTAAAAGATTAAAAGCGAGCTAACACATTTGGCACAACTACTGTCTTTACAAAACCAGGCACCACATTCAACTATTTACAAAACAGAGAAACAGAACTTTTAATCCTACTCTATACAACAACCCTTTATTAAGCTTTATGAAAAAAACAGTTACTCATCTAAAAGAGATATTATTTTTCACCCTCTACTTGGTCTTAGCTATTGGCTTGGCACCTAATAGTTATGGCGCCACACTATTTTTGAAAGCAGAAAATGCAAAGACATCTTCTACTATTTTTTCACTATCAAACCTGTCATCTCTGGGGAAGTCTTTAAATTCAACACCCCTCGAAGATGTAGAAGCGGTTGGTAAAACATTTTATTGGGTTCCTTTTGGTTCAAACAATCGCGGAACTGGAGTTTGGAGCGATTTAAGTCATTGGGCTACATCCAGTGGAGGAACGGAGAAACATACTTCTTTACCAACCTCATCGGATAATGTAATCTTTGATTCAAAATCCTTTACCTTCTCAGGGCAAAAGGTAACACTAGATGTAGATGCTAATGTTGGCAGTATTTCCTGGGAAGTTACACGCACGATTTCGTTTGATGCCAATGGCAAACTAATTAACGTTTCAGGCTCTTTTCAGGCCAGTACTTATCTGACTTTATTAGGAACTAATGGTTTTCATATAAAATTTGCGGCCCCATTAGAAAATACACCTATTAATATGGCAGGCAGATCTTTCCCATTAAATACTACAGTTACATTTGAAGGAACAGGAAGCTGGCTTCTACAATCAGCACTTAATACTGGCCCAAATGGAGTTATCAATCTTAATGAAGGAACTCTTGTCACAAACAATCAATCAATTTCAGCAATTACTTTTAATTCGATTGGCTCTAAAACAAGATCTCTATTGCTAAGCACTTCTTCGTTTTCAAACTTAAATACTTGGAATGTAGATTCTTCGTTGAACTTAGAGGCAAAAGAAGCAAGCATCACCTTAAATGGTTCTGATGCTCATACGTTTAATGGTGGGGGTAAGGAATATAGATTTGTAACTCTTTACGGACCAAACGCCATCATAAACAATAGTAACTCATTCAAAGATTTGTCCTTACGCACAAATGATCCTTTAGCTACGGATTATACATTAACGCTTGAAAGTGGGCAGACCCAAACCATTGAAAGCCTCTTTACACCTGGCACTGAATCTTCAACGACTCTTAAATCATCCACTATTGGTAGTGCAGCATTCATAGATTTCACCTCCTATGGCTTGTGCACAGATTACTTGATCATATCTGATATTCAGGCATCAGGGCCCGGGGACTATTATGTGGGTATTACTAGTGAAAGGCTTGGCAACACTACTGGCTGGCATTTTACTAGTTGCGGCTCCTCAGTTTATTCACCCAAAGCTAGTTCTGATTATGACACGACTTCAACTAGTACAACAGTCACTTCTGATGGCTCAAACAAATGGCAGGAAATTAAATACAATGGTGAGTTAATCGGTGCCATAAAAGATGGAGGTAATATACTTGGAGAGGTAACAATAGACTTTCAAGTTAGTTCAGATAGCAGCCGGGCAGTTAAGAACACGGAGGGAGCCAACATCAATTTAATGCCTAGAAACTGGAGAGTAAAAGCTACTAATCAGCCTAGCGGAGACAAACCTGTCAGCATCCGCCTTTATGGAGTACAAAATGAGTTTGATGCATATAAGTCTGCTACTAGCGCAGTTTTTCAATTAGGTGAATTAGCCTTTACTACTTATAGCAGCCTTGACATTACAGAAAACTGTGAATACATTGATAATTTAGCTAAAGGAAGCACTACCTCATTTAGTAACAATGTCACTTTTAGTACTGCTGGTAATTACTTCACCGCAGAAGTATCGGGCATCACAGACTTCACCGAATTCTACTTGCATAACGGCACATCAGCTATCAATTTTGTTGCTTCGCAGCCAGTAAAAGCAGAGCCTGAGATCGTAGTAGAAGAAATGGACTTCACTGCTCATTGGAACGCAAAAACTGTGAAGCTGAAATGGACTGCTCTTGGGAAGACAACAGTGTCTTACGATGTGGAGAAAGCTTACAGCCCAGAAAGCAAAGAGTTCAAAACTATCATCCAGAACGCCCCAAGACAGAACAGCGGCAACGCGGCTGTGGCGGTGTATCATGCAGAAGATTTCAACCCAGAGCCCGTACCAGCCAATTACTACCGCCTTAAGCGCACCAATGCAGACGGCACAATCACCTACAGCCAGACGCTGAAAGTAGACAACAAGGCGCACGCTGCCGCGGTACAAGCGGCACCAAACCCGTTCACCGATAAAGTGAAACTGACCGTGAATGCGGAGAAAGCCGGCGAGCTGAACATTAAGCTCCTGAACGAGCAAGGCAATGTAGCCTTGGAGAAAAAAGTAAAAGTTGCCAAAGGCACTTCTACCACAGAATTGGTGATGGGGTCTAAAGTAAAAGCGGGTATCTACCTGCTGGTGACCGAGCTGAACGGAGAGAGAGTTTCCCAACGGTTGATCAAACAATAAGGAATTCTATTTCAGTTTTCCAAACCCTCAGGCATTGCCTGAGGGTTTTTTGTTTGTTTTCCGGAAAACGGCCCTTAAACAGATGGGTAGCTTCCACTTCTGCGCCATGATTCCCTAAACCATTGGTTATTTGCTGCAATGGCCGTACTTTTGGGCACCCACTAACAGAACACCAATGCAACGCGATTCCCAAATCTTTGATCTTATCCAGAAAGAGCATCAGCGCCAGCTGCACGGCCTAGAACTCATCGCCTCTGAGAACTTCGTTTCAGACCAGGTAATGGAAGCCATGGGCAGTGTGCTCACCAATAAATACGCCGAGGGTCTACCAGCCAAGCGCTACTACGGTGGCTGCGAGATTGTGGACCAATCTGAGCAATTGGCCATTGACCGCGCCAAGCAGCTATTCGGGGCGGAGTGGGTGAACGTGCAGCCACACTCCGGCGCGCAGGCCAATGCGGCCGTGATGCTGGCGGTGCTGAACCCCGGCGATAAGATCCTGGGCTTCGATTTGTCACACGGCGGGCACCTGACCCACGGGTCCTTGGTGAACTTCTCAGGGAAACTGTACCAACCCTCGTTTTATGGCGTGGAGCCCGAAACCGGCGAGATTGACTGGACGAAAGTACGTGAAGTAGCTGAGCGTGAGAAACCGAAACTGATTATCTGCGGAGCCTCGGCCTATTCACGTGACTGGAACTACAAAGCCTTACGCGAAGCCGCCGATGCAGTAGGAGCCCTGGTTTTGGCCGATATTTCGCATCCGGCCGGTCTCATCGCCACCGGTTTGCTGAACGATCCGTTTGAGCACTGCCACATTGTGACCACCACTACCCACAAGACCTTGCGTGGGCCTCGCGGAGGGATGATCATGATGCGGAAAGACTTCGAAAACCCCTTTGGACTGAAAACCCCGAAAGGCGAGTTGCGCATGATGTCTTCTTTGCTGGACAGCGGCGTTTTCCCCGGTACGCAGGGCGGACCGTTGGAGCACGTAATCGCGGCCAAAGCAGTGGCATTCCACGAGGCACTTTCCCCTTCTTACAAAGAATACACCCTACAGGTACAAAGAAACGCGCAGGTGCTGGCCAAGTCGTTTGTAGACCGCGGCTATAAAATCATTTCCTCAGGTACCGACAACCACCTGATGCTGATTGACCTCCGTTCAAAGGACCTTACCGGAAAACTGGCCGAAAACACCCTGATCAAGGCAGACATCACCATCAACAAAAACATGGTGCCGTTCGATGACAAGTCACCTTTTGTGACCTCCGGAATCCGAATCGGCTCGGCTGCCGTAACTACCCGTGGTCTGAAGGAGCAGGACATGGATCGCATTGTGGGCTACATTGACCGCGTGCTCATGAACCATGACAATGAAACCATCCTTTCTGACACCAGAAAAGAAATCAACAATTGGATGCAACAATTCCCGTTGTTCAATTACTAAGCACTACTAAAGTACATGGCACAACGTTCCGGAGAGGTGGCAGCGCACGGCGGAGAAGAGCATGAGATGACCTTTTTGGACCACCTGGAAATTCTCAGGTGGCACTTGATCCGTTCGGCGGCGGCGGTGGTGGTGTTCACCATTGTTGCCATGGCCAACAAGGAGATTGTCTTCCATGACATCATCCTGGGGCCTTCCCGCACCGATTTCTTTACTTACAGAACGCTTTGCGAGATAGGAGCAGCCATCAACTCACCGGGCCTTTGCATCAATAAGCTGGATTTTACGCTGCAGAGCCGCGAGCTTTCCTCGCAGTTCACCATGCACCTGACCAGCTCGTTTGTGATAGGTTTGTTGCTGGGCTTCCCGTACCTGTTCTGGGAAATTTGGAGCTTTATCAAACCGGGTCTGTACCCCAATGAACGGGAAAACTCGCGTGGGGCGGTATTCTTTGTGTCGTTCCTGTTTATGCTGGGCTCGTTGTTCGGGTATTTTATTGTTTCGCCGCTCTCCATCAACTTTTTGGCTTCTTACCAGGTAGACCCTAGTATCGCCAACGAGTTCGACTTGTCATCTTACATTTCCACGCTGGTGACTCTGGTGTTGTCCTGTGGGATTATGTTTGAGTTACCGATGATTGTGTACTTCCTGTCACGGGCGGGTATTGTGTCGCCGGAGTTGATGCGCATCTACCGCAAGCATGCCATTGTGGTGATTGCCTTTGTGGCAGCGATTCTGTCTCCGCCAGATGTTCTGAGTATGACCTTAATGGGCGTTCCGTTGCTGTTGCTCTACGAAGTGAGTATCAATATCTCCTGGTGGGTACGTCGGCGCGATTTGGCTAAATTAAACGAACAAGCTACTTCTTAAATTTCCTGAGATGAAAATAGCACTAGGTGGCGACCATGCCGGATACCAATACAAAGGCTTGGTCAAACAACAACTAGAGGAACTGGGCCACGAGGTAAAGGACTTCGGTCCGTTCTCAGAGGCGTCCGTAGATTACCCCGATTACGTGCATCCGCTTTCCTCGGCGGTAGAGAACAAAGAATATGAACTGGGCATCTTGCTCTGCGGCAGCGGCAACGGAGTGGCCATTACTGCGAACAAGCACGCAGGTATCAGAGCCGCACTGTGCTGGCAAAGAGAACTAGCTGAACTTGCCCGTTCGCACAACAACGCCAACGTACTATGTGTGCCTGCCAGATTTGTGAGCGAAGAAGTGGCCCGCGAGATGGTAGAAGCTTTTCTAACTACTCCGTTTGAAGGAGGCCGTCACCAGACCAGGGTTGATAAGATTGCCTGCGCCTGACAGCGCGAGTCTAGAGTCCTGAGTTGGATAAATATTGTAGGGGCACCTCTTGTGGGTGCCCTTGCTGTTTTTAGAAGAGGTTAGTGGTGGTGGAATGCTTTTTACACTTGGGTGTATTTCACTGTTTGGTCAGGTTGATCCTTGATGCTCAACCTAACCAAAAGAATCAAGAAGAAAAGAAACTCGCTGACGCTCAGACAGTCTTTTCTTCACAAGTAAGTACCACCTCGCTTCTGCCCTCTGTTTCATCGCCCAAATAGGCCACTCCCACTTGTATCGTTCTTGCGTGCCGCAGGGCGCCTCGGCCTCATGGTAAGCCTTCGTCCCGACCTGTCGCAGGTGAAGTGTTTTCATATTTGAACCGTTTCACTGCTTTTGTTCTTCATTACTGGACTCAGGGAAGCTTTCCTTTGGGGAGCGGGTTTCTATTTGAGTTTACCTAAAACAAGAAAGCCGATCCTATAGGATCGGCTTTCTTGTTTTATTCAGTGCGAAATCAGCACATTAGAAAATTAGCACATTATTCCGCATTGCGGTTCATGCAGTTCAGGTCTTTGAAAGCTTCTTTCAGACGAGTAACAAAGGTCTCTTCGCCAGCGCGTAACCATACGCGGGGATCGTAGTACTTTTTGTTAGGGCTGTCCTCGCCGGTTGGATTCCCGATTTGTCCTTGCAGATAGTCTCTTTTGCCTTCGTAGTAGTTCTTGATACCATCCCAGAATGCCCACTGCATGTCAGTGTCAATGTTCATTTTGATGGCACCGTATTCAATGGCCTCGGTGATTTTCTCTTTCTCAGAACCGGAACCACCGTGGAATACAAAGTTTACCGGGTTTGCCTGCGTTCCGAATTTCTCCTGGATATAGTCTTGGGAGTTTTTCAGGATTTCAGGGCGAAGTTCTACGTTACCAGGTTTGTACACGCCGTGCACGTTCCCGAAAGCCGCTGCTACGGTAAAGCGAGGGCTGATTTTGCCAAGCTCTTCGTAAGCATACGCTACGTGTTCTGGCTGGGTGTATAAGTGGGTGCTGTCAATGTCTGAGTTGTCAACGCCGTCTTCCTCGCCACCGGTCACGCCTAGTTCAATTTCAATGGTCATGCCCATTTTGGCCATGCGCTCCAGGTATTTGGCAGAGATCTCAATGTTCTCTTCAATCGGCTCCTCAGAAAGGTCCAGCATGTGGGAACTGAACAAAGGCTTGCCGTGCTGAGCGTAGAATTTCTCACCAGCATCCAGAAGACCGTCAATCCAAGGCAACAGTTTTTTAGCGGCGTGGTCTGTGTGGAGAACAACGGTAACGCCGTAGGCTTCGGCTAATTGGTGAACGTGGTGCGCACCAGAGATAGCGCCGGCAATAGCGGCTTTCTGACCGTCGTTGTTCAGGCTTTTGCCCGCATAGAACTGCGCGCCGCCTTGGGAAAACTGAATGATTACAGGGGAATTTACCGCCTTGGCAGTTTCCAGCACCGCGTTAATGGAATTGGTACCGATGACGTTTACTGCAGGCAGGGCAAAGTTATTGTCGTTAGCGTACTTGAATAAGTCCTGCACTTCGTCTCCGTACAGAACCCCAGATCTAAATTTAGGCATGGATTAGCTAGGTTTGGTCTACTAGCAAAACTAACTAATAAATCGGTTAGTTCTAAAGATTCTTGCTCCGGCTGAAATTCTCGTATTCCCGTTCCCCGCATTGTCCTGGATGCCGTGGAAAGCACCATAGTGATTCGAAGCTAAGGCAACATCTCTCCTGAAGGCTATCCTTGCCTTTCTTTTACCATCTATTTGCGCAGTGTAGTCATTCCACTGAATACAAGTAGTCGTCACTTCCGTTTCGCTCTTCTTTTCGTCAAAACAACCCTTAAACAGCCACCCCAAACTTTCTTCGGCCGCGGCAGTTATATAAAAGACACCATTGCATAGCCGCGGCTTAGCCCGTACCTTCGTTTCCTATGAGTACACCAGACAAACGCCTGTTTCTGCTAGACGCCATGGCGCTCATTTACCGCGCCCACTTTGCCTTCAGCAAGAACCCCAGAATCAACTCCAAAGGCATGAATACCGGGGCCGCGCTGGGCTTCACGAACACCCTGGTAGACCTGCTTAACCGCGAGAAACCCACCCACATAGGGGTCTGCTATGACGCGCCCTCCAAGACATTCCGCCATGATTCCTTTGTGGAATACAAGGCCAACCGACAGGCCATGCCCGAGGACATCTCCATTGCCATTCCGTACGTGAAGAAGATTGTGGAGGCGTTCGGGATACCGGGTATGATGCTGGACGGTTTTGAGGCCGATGATATCATAGGCACGCTTTCCTGCAAAGCCGAGAAGGCCGGGTACGATGTCTTCATGATGACGCCCGATAAGGATTACTACCAGTTGGTCACCGACCACGTGTTTGTCTACAAACCGGCCTTTCTGGGCAACGCCATTGAGGTGATTGACAAACCCAAAGTGCTGGAGCGCTGGGAAATCAGCGACGTAAAGCAGGTGATTGACATCTTAGGTCTGCAGGGTGATGCCGTGGACAACATCCCGGGAATACCCGGAATCGGTGAAAAGACCGCTAAAACGCTGATTCAGCGCTTTGGCTCTGTGGAGAACCTGATCGCCAACGCGCACGAGCTCAAAGGCAAGCAGAAAGAGAACGTGGTGAACTTTGCGGAGCAGGGTCTCATGTCCAAAGAACTCGCCACCATTCACCTTGACGTGCCCATCGACTTCGATGAGGAAGGCCTGCGCTACGATGGTCCGGACATGGACAAACTGGCCGCGCTGTTTGACGAGTTGGAGTTCCGGCAACTGGCTACGCGGGTGCTGGGCACTGCTTCTCCGGCTGTTCCCAAGCCCGTGAGCAACAAACCCACCGTGGGTAAAGGCTTCAAATCAGACAAGCCGATGGGGCAGACGTCTCTGTTTGAGATGCCCGCAGGTGAAACGATGGCTACAGAAGAGGGCGCAGAAACTACTGCTCCCGGTGAAGAGTACGCGCCGCGCACCCGGAAAACCATAGATACCACACTGCACGAATACCATTTGCTCACCACCCCCGAGCAGCGGCAGCAATTGCTGAAATATCTGAAGCTTCAAAAGGAAGTTTCCTTTGACACCGAGACTACCAGCATTGACGCGATCACCGCGCGTTTGGTGGGTATCTCGTTCTGCTACATGCCCGGCGAGGCCTACTACATTCCCGTTCCGCCCAAGGATGAGGATGCCGCCCGTGAGATCGTGCAGGAGTTCAAGGAAGTACTGGAAAGCCCCGCCATCACCAAGATCGGCCAGAACATCAAGTACGACCTGGTGGTGCTGCAACGCTACGGCATTGACGTGCAGGGACCGCTTTACGACACCATGCTGGCCCACTACCTCCTGGAGCCGGACATGCGCCACAACATGGATTTGCTCGCCGAAACCTACCTGCACTACACGCCCATCGCCATAGAAACGCTGCTGGGCAAAGGCAAGAACCAGCTCACTATGGACAAATTGCCGGCGCTCCAGATCTACGAATACGCCTGCGAGGACGCCGATATCACGCTCCAACTCAAGAACTATTTTGATCCTCTTTTAGAGAAACAAGGCCTGAAACGCCTGTTCAACGATGTGGAGAACCCGCTGCTGCGCGTGCTGGGCCACATGGAGCGCGAAGGGGTGAGCATTGACGCTGAGGCGCTGGCCGAGTCCTCCATTGTGCTCCAGACTGATATCCAGGAAATTGAGCAAAAGATCTTCAACCTGGCTGGCATGGAATTCAACATAGGCTCACCGAAGCAGTTGGGCGAGGTGTTGTTTGACCGCATGGGATTAGGCGGAAACAAGATCAAGAAAACCAAAACGGGTCAATACGCCACTGGCGAAGAGATTCTTTCCAAGCTGGCCTTTGAGCACGAGATTGTGCAGTTGATCCTGGACCATCGTCAGTTGACCAAATTGAAAAGCACGTACGTAGACGCGCTGCCGCAATTGATTTGCAACGAGGATAACCGCCTGCACACGTCCTACAACCAGGCCGTGGCCGCTACCGGCCGGTTGAGCTCCACGAACCCGAACCTGCAGAACATTCCTATCAGGACGGAGAAGGGCCGCGAGATACGCAAGGCGTTTGTGCCGAGGGACGAGAACCACGTGCTGCTTTCCGCGGATTATTCGCAGATTGAACTCAGGATCATGGCGCACTTCAGCAACGATGCCACCATGAAAGAGGCTTTCCAGAAGGGGTTGGATATTCACGCGTCAACCGCCGCCAAAGTGTTCCATGTGCCCGTAGACCAGGTAGACTCAGACATGCGCCGCAAGGCCAAGACCATCAACTTCGGGATCATCTACGGTATCTCAGCCTTCGGATTAGCGGAGCGTTTGGCTATCCCGCGCAGAGAGGCCGCCGAAATCATCGAGGCGTATTTCCAGGAGTTCCCGGCAGTGAAAGAGTACATGGACAGCGCCATCAACCAGGCCCGCGACCAGGAATTTGTGGAAACTTTGCTGGGTCGCCGACGCTACCTCAGAGACATTAACTCACGTAACCAGAACATACGCGGCTACGCCGAGCGGAACGCCATCAACGCGCCAATTCAGGGTACCGCCGCCGACATCATCAAGATTGCCATGATCAACATTGACCAGTGGCTGCGGGACGAGAAACTGGCCAGCCGCATGATTCTGCAGGTACACGACGAATTGGTGTTTGATGTGCTGCAAGAAGAACTCTCGGTGGTGCAGCCTAAGATTGAGGAACTCATGAAAAACGCCTTCCCGCTGAGCGTACCCATGGAAGTTGGCTTGGGCACCGGCGAAAACTGGCTGCAGGCACACTAAGCATTTTGAGGGTGTTTTGCCTTAAACAGGCCAAAAACGGATATACCTAAAACAGAAAAGGGAGCTTACGGGCTCCCTTTTCTGTTTTTAACAAAGACTTGTATCACCGTACTTTGAACGTGATAGTTTCCTCAAATTCGTTGCCGTCCAAATTTGTACTCTTAGACGTAAGTGTCAAGGTGTTGCCGTTGAGTTCAAATTCGTAGTCGTGAATGTCATCGTCTGATTCAGCCCAGGTATAGGTGAGAGGGTAATTCCAGATGATCTTATCACCGTCTATTTCGTATTCGCCGTTTTCCTCTTCATCACCATCCAGAATCAGGGCAAATTCTCCTTTTCCATCCAACTTAAAGGCGATGTCATCTGTGCCAGCTTGTTCGTGAACGATATCCATAACGTCCTGTGGGGATTGTCCATCGAACTGAACTTCGTGCTCATCAAGTTCCCAGGTTTTTTGGGATAGTTGCGCCTCAATGGATGGCTTTGGTTCATCTTTGTCATCGTCTTTGCTGCAGGAAGTAAACACTAACGTGAAAGCGGTTAAAATGGTCAGGAGGTAAGATGTGTTTTTCATGATAAGGATAACAAGGGAAAAATGATTGAAAGACAGAATGAAGTACTTAATATTTTAGTCATCACCGGGTAGGATGAGCTACCCGGTGATGATGAAAAACTTATTGAGCGGAGAAGGTGATTTTCTCGGTTACTTTCACCCCTTGGAAGGTTTTTGTGCTGGTGATTTTAAGGGTGCTCCCGGTAAGCTGATCAATGGAGTAAGAAGCTTCCTCTTCTTGTGACAACTGCGCCATTAAAGAAAGCGGGAAATCCCAAGTGATGTTATTGTTGTCTACATCGTATGCACCGTCAAACTCAGAATCGCCGTTGCGTTCAGTAGACATTGAGTATTCTCCTTCGCCATCGAATTGGACGAAGATGTCTCCGCCGTAATCTTCTTCCATGACATCATAGTCTTCTTGGCCGGCAGCCTCTACTATATGGCTGGTAACTTTCCATTCCTCTTTAGCTAACTGGGCTTCCACATTTGGTTTCGGATCATTTTCTTCTTTGTCTTTGTCTTTGTCGCAAGAAGAGAACACGAAAGTGAAAGCTGCTAAGATGGTCAGGAGATAAGATTTGTTAAACATGATAGGGGTTAATTAAGTGAAACAAAAGTGTTAAAGGTTGTAATTGGTTTTCAAGGGTTTACAGCGGCAGTGTTATGCTTCTTCACGTTAGAGGAACATCCTGTAGGGTTTGTTCTATTTGGTGTGTGAAGTATAATCTGCGTTTGTAAATGTATAGATGGGCTTGACTCAGATTACCCCTACCATGAAAAATGAGGAATGAGCACGAACTGGCTGAAACCGTATTTACTGCGAGTGAAAGCGGCAAACCGAAGGCTGAATTGGGGTGCTATTTTTTAGGGATTAAGAAGGTTTGGGTGAGAAGAGGAGATTTTTGGAGGCAGAAAATTGCCAGAGATAATTGATTGTGAAGTAAGTAATTAGAGGAGCGGGTGACTTTGAAAGCTACAGAAGGCTTAAAAGGAGAAAATTAAACAGGAAAGGAAGCATTGGTGCGGAAGGGAAAGGGGCGAAGTGGGCTTCGAGCCTCTTTACACGAAAAGAGCCCTAAAACAGATGCGAGCGCTTATGCTCTTACGTCTGTTTTAGGGCTCTTTTTTTCAAAGTAGCACCCAAAATGAATGATCCTGATCGGGGCCCGTGAACTGGGCATTTATGCAACCCGCCCGAAGCCAGATAAGAGATCTCTGGAACTAAGAAGGTTTTACATAGTCTCCAGGGTAACGGTGCCATCAATGGAGAAACCGCTGACAGACTCAGTGAACTCTCCGTCCAGGCGGGAATTGGTTAAGGAGGTTACCGTAATTTCCAGGTCATCGTCCGGCAACCCGAATGCATCGCCAATGCCGCTGATGGTAAGCACGTTTCCGTTCAGAGACCAGGTGCCCGGAGTTTGCTGCGGATTTGAAGAATCACACTTAGTGGCTCCTTCATCTACCACCAGTACGCCGTTCGCCTTGAATTCCACAAAATTGTCTTTCTGGCAGTCTTCAAAGTCTTCATATAGGTCAAGGTTCCCAATCGGGGTGCTGGCATCCAGAGCAGTTATTTGCCAGCGTTTGTTCTGCAGCATCTCATCTTGAGATGGTGTACCATCATCATCGCTGCTGCAGGCACTGAAGAAAAGGGTACTGCAAAATAAGAGAAGAAGTAAGGGGTAGTTTTTCATAGGTTTTGTTTTTAGCTAGCTTGTATACGATTGTATTCTGTTATGGTCATGAAAACGCCCATTTCTTGGCGCTAGTATGCCGCCCAATTAGCTGGTAACGAGAAAGACCAGCTTGTAAGGCTGGTCTTTCTTGCTTGGTTTGAGGGCAACTATCTCCTGTTAAGGGAATAGCACTGCTCTAAACTGGGTTACGTCAATGGTTGGGATAGTAGCGCCATATTTTGAATTGATGGCTTCTATCATTCTATTGGCAATGATGGCATAGCCACGCTGCGTTGGGTGCACCCCGTCTAGTGAGAACAGGTTCCCAGTAATAAAGGCAGGAGAATAACCCACACCATTCAGCATAAAGCCATTCTGGATAGAATTAAAGAATGCATACGCATCAAATATTGCCAAGCCTTTGGCATTCGCTTGGGCAATGATCGCAGAGTTATAAGCAGTAGTAGCGGTGTTAATTTCGTTTTGCTCTTCTTCATCCAGCACAAAAGCGCTTGGCACTGGGTTTCTTGGGTCTAGACCGAAGGCCTTGGTGGTGTCAATCTGGAACGCGGCCAGGTAACCCTGCAATTGAGCCGTTGGGTTAATGGGGTTCTGAGAAACCGCCAGTTCACGCCAGTATCTGCCGGTAGGCTGCCCAACCAGAGGAAGGTAAGCGCTGGAAGTTAGAGTAAGCAGAATAGTTCCGCCGGACGCGTCTTTGATAGATGCTGGGGTGATGTTGATACGGGTAGCCGTATTTTTGGTAAGGGCTGTTACGCCGGTAATAGGCAACCCCGCTGCGTTTGCGGCTGCCACCGCAGAGGCCAACAATGGCTTTGCGGTTGGGCCAACAGTAGTGAAGAACGGCACTGAACGCACATCTGGAATAGTAGCGACAATTCCTTTGGCACCGTTCGCGGTCATGGCCGTGATCAACTCTGTGTAATATGTGGTAAAGGTAGCAACCGGGGTAATGGTTCCGGCAAAGCCACCGGCAGTAGCGTAACCTAACACGTCATTGTTGCCTAACCATGCACTAAAGAACGTATGCTGGTTTCCGCTTACCCGCTGCAAATACGTGGTAGGAGAATTTTCTGGCAGAATACGCTCAAAGTAAGGGTTGAACCCAATTGGGTTGTTCAAGCCGTAACCCGGAGTTTTGATGTCTGCTAACTTTATTCCAGGGACCCCAAAATTTTGAATTTTATCCAGTTCGGTGTATCTGGTCAAAAGGGCTGTTTTGCCATCAGCCCCCATACCTCTTACAGCAAGGCCTTGAGTCACAGGAACCAGAATAGGAGAACCTGTGGCCGTGAACCCACTTAATCGAAGGTAACCAGAGCCGTTTGCTTGCGCAGAAGTGAACAGAGGTTGCACGAAATCCCCGCCCCCTGCATAGCTGAACTGGTTGGCCAGGATGTTAGGGTAAGAGAATACCTGCCCTTCCAGGTAGAGTCCGTTGTCCTGGTACCCTGCGGTGAGCGAGTTTCCTACGGCTACGTATTTGGTCAGATCCAGGGAGCCTTTGCTAATGGTAACGTCATCCTCAAACTCAGGATCGCAACCGGTGAAAAGGAAAGCGCTGGAAAGAAGGGCTGCAGCCCCCCATTTATTGAAAATGTTCTTCATGTTGCCTTAAAATTAAAACTTGTAATTAATGCCTACGCCAGGGATGTAAGCCACTGATTTGAACGTGCCGGCTACCCCGCCAGATTTGCTGGCGTCATCGGTGCGCTCTTTCTTGTTGATGTACAGGAAGGAGGCATCCAAGTCAATTTTGTCGCTGAGGGCCAGGGTTAAGCCGCCAGATACTCCTCTGGAGTCTGCGTCTGGGGTTTCTGGGGTAAGGTACCCTTCCTGTACCGGAGAGTTGTCATAATAACCGCCCGCCCGAATGGTAAGGATCTCGGAAAGTTTGTATTGGGCACCAATGCGGTAAATGAACGCATCATCGTAGTTGCGCGGGCTTTCAGAGAAGGTTTCGCCCCTGATGCCGGCATTGTAGTCGAAACGCAGGGATTTGTAAGCGCTCCATTGCACGTGCTGCACATCTACCGCTAGGGTAAGCGCCTCGGTTGGCTTGAAGCCAATACCCATTGTAATGTTGGCGGGCATCGGAAGCTTGGCGTCAAACTGCGTGGCCTGAAACTGGCTTGCAATAACCGGTGAAGAAGGAAGCGCAAAGGTCACATCGCCTTCTTTCACTTCCATTTCTACCTTAGACCGATAGGTAAGACCCAGAGACAGCTTTTCAGTAGGTTGGAAGTAAACGCCCAGGTTGTAACCAATGCCGCTGGCGCCTCCGTCCAGTTCTACCCGGCCCTCGTTGTAGGCGGCATCCTGCAACGGAATGCTTCTCTGTAGGTTCACGCTTCCGGTCGCATAAACGAAACCGGCCCCAAAGCCCAATTTGTCTGAAACGCGATAGCTAACGGTGGGTTGGATGAAAATAGCCTGCAAGGTCAGTTCATTCAGGCCGAAGCGGCCCTGCCATGTATTTCCCCAGTTCACAGAAGAACCATAGGGCGTGTAGACCCCGATCCCGAAACGAAGCGGGCTTTCTTCTTTCCCGAAGGACGCATACACCTGGAACGGGGTGCTGATGGGATTATCTGTAGTAGACTCTGCAAAGCCAGGGGAGAGCTCGCGGTAAGCAATTTTCGCATTTAACGCACTTACCCCCAGTTGAATACCGTTCTGGCGTAAATGGGCCAGGGCACCGGGGTTAAAGAAAATACTACTCTGGTCTAACGCCAGACCTGTACCCACGTGCCCCATGCCAATCTGCTTTTGCCCCTGGAGGTTGGCCTGGAACCCCCCTGCGTTGGCGACGCCCGCCGAGAGCACAGCACTGCCCAATAAGGCTAAAAATTTACTTTTCATGCGTTTGCTAGTTAAATATAAGTGTTTTGGAATATTACAGATTTGTTAACCAAATATAGAAAAATTGGACAGATATTCAGATAGTGTTATGCATATCGCCCTATTTTTTATAATTATTTATTTTATTCTGGTGCTTACGCCTTATACTGAATAGTCCAATCGTACTTACGCGGGCTAACGCATTGGTTAGGAGCCACAAAGGTGACACGGAGGCACTCTGAGGAGCCTTCTGCCCGAAATTCAGTTCAAGTAAAAAATAGTGTTATATGTATCCTGCCGCTTTCTTCCTGAGATGAATCCTTTCTTACCCGCAAAGAGGAGGCGGCAGGTCTAGGTGCCCGAGAAAAAAATCACATAGAAGTCATCTCTTTTTTACCAGATGCGTTTAGCCATGACTGGTTAAGCGATTGAGAAGTATGTATGATGTATTGATTGTGGGCGGCGGTCCGGCCGGCCTGAGTGCCGCCATGTTACTAGGCCGATGCATGCGCAAGGTGGCGCTGTTTGATTCCGGGGTGTACCGGAACTCCTATTCCCATGCCATGAACGGTTTCATTTCCCGCGACGGAACCCCTCCGGCCGAGTTCCTGCGCCTGGGCCGCGAAGACCTGGCCAAGTATGAGGTAGACTTAAAGCAGAAACGTGTGGTGCGCGTCACTAAGGAGGGAGAATTGTTTAAAGTGGAGGACGAGGACAACCAGGTGTATCTTTCCAGAAAGATGCTGTTGGCTACGGGCCTGTGCGACAGATGGCCAAAAATACCCGGTGCCGAGCCCTTCTACGGCTCCAGCATCCACCACTGTCCTTACTGTGACGGGTATGAATCCAAGAACAAGCCGCTGGCCGCCTACGGCAAAAACCGCGATGCCATTGGCCTCTCGCTGTCGCTGAAAACATGGAGCAGTGACGTGATGCTGTTCACCGACGGAACCAGCCGCCTCACCCGTGAGGACCGCGAACTCCTGGCCCGAAACAAAGTGCAGATCAACACAGCCGCTATTGAGCGTTTAGAAGGCGAAGACGGACACCTGCAACGCATCGTGCTCAAGAACGGACAGGTTGAAAACCGCGAAGCCATGTTTTTCGCCACGGGCTCAGACCAGCACTCAGACCTTGCCCGCCAATTACAGTGCGATTTCACCAGCAAAGGGGTGGTAAGAACCTACAAGCACCAGCAAACCAACGTTCCGGGCCTCTACGTAGCCGGTGACGCCGCCCGTGACATGCAACTCGTGATTGTGGCCGCCGCAGAAGGCACCAAGGCCGCCGTAGCCATCAATATGGAATTGCAGAAAGAGTTTAGGCTGTAGCATCAGGCCTGTAGGTGCCAAAGGCACGCTTTGCGGCTGTTTTCCGGAAAACACCCGCAAAGCGTGCCTTTTTGTTTAGGTAGATTTTTAAGTGTCATGATATTAGATGCAAGGAACGATATGAATAGCCAAGCGCTTTTTGTAACTTAAGTATGTTCAAGGCAGAATCGGCAAAGGTGATTTTTCAGAAAGGCTGAGTAGGCAAGAGTTGCCTTTGGGAGCTAGACGTGTGGTGCCTCCCCGGCACTCTGTGATTCTTGGTGTAAGTAAATCTTGCTTGCCATGCGAACTCTTTACCTTTTCCTAATTTCATGCGCCCTCTCCTTCAGTTCATGGGCGCAAACGAACCTCACGCTACCTCGCTGGACAGATTACTACGAATGGCATGGAAGCCCACAAACAGGCTATTGGATACAAACTTTTAGTTATTCTCATGTGTACAACGCGCGCGGGCAGGAAACCGAACGCGTACTTTTTCAAGGTGATTTAAAATTACACAAGACTCTCCACACCTATGGTGATTTTGGGTTATTGGAAACGTTGGAGCAATTCCCTGGTTCTGGCGGCTGGGAGGATGGCTCCAAGTCTACGTATGCGTATGATGCGCAGGGAAGGCTGACCAGCATAACTCAACAGGGAAAGGGCCCTGACCGCTCCTCTTTTGTTAATACCTCCAGGACTAGTTATCAGCATAGCGAAAATGACCTAAACCCCTATATGGTTCTTCGGCAGGAGTGGGATGAATATACCAAGAACTGGCTGGATGTGGAAAGAGACATCAATCTGGTCTGGTCTACAGATCAAAACAATCCCTTCAAGTTGCTCAGCTATGAAATTCAAACAGCACCCGGACCTTGGGATTATGGCTGGGGAAATAAAGAAAAACACAGCAACTCCTATGACCCCGCCACCAAAACATTATTCTCTACCATTGAGCTGCCGTCTGGCGATAGTTGGGTGCCTAGTTCCCGGACCCTTACCATATTTGATGCTCAAATGAACCCCATCCGGATGCAGGCTCGGGAATGGGTTAGCAATGTTTGGGAATTCAGGGTAGAGATGCAGTATGCCCTCACGTTCAATGCTGAATATGCCCTAACGGAGAAAACCACCACAGTAAGAAGAACCAATAGCGGAGAACTGGAGAACGCTTACAAGGAGGTGTACTCAGACTTTCAGACGTTTAGTGTCACTGGAGCCGCGGAGCAACTGCCGGAGTCTTCGCTGTCAATCTTTCCAAATCCCACCTCAGGGGACCTGAAGATCACGTTAACAGATGCTGGCTTTCAGAAAGCCCAAGTGCTGGTCCTGGACCTGCAAGGGAGGAAAGTGTATGATGCCACCACCACTTCAGCCTCCATCAATAGTGGAAAACAGATGATTCCCTTACACCATCTGAGTGCAGGCATGTATATCCTGCGCATCATCACAGACAACCACAAAGAGATTTCCCGCAGGGTGGTTAAGAACTAAAGTAACTGAATCTTAGAAGGGGAAATTATCCAGGCAGTAGTACCAAGCGTCCTGATTCGGGGCCGTTTTTAAGAAAACGGCCCCGAATCAGGACGCTTTTCTATGGGAGGAACCTAAACAAACGAAGCCATGAAAGGAACCAGCAAAGAAGGGTTCTGCCGATGCCGTTAGCCAAGGAATGTAAAAAAAGTTTTCAGGCCATAGGGGTAAAGCGGAAAAGGGTTGTCAAATCATAACAGTTTGACCGATAGGGTCTTTGCAAAAGCAGGGGGAAGAAGGGCAAGGAAAGCAGGCTTAAGGGAAAGAACCAGTAGCAGGTCAGAGGCATCAAACCCGGGTTGTACCTTATTCATTGTGAAATAACTAAACCAAAAGCCCCATGAAAACTCTTTACCTTATAGTGTTGCTATGCGCCCTTTGCGCAAGTGCTTTTGCACAAACCACCCTCACCTTGCCCCGCAAAACCCAGGTTTACTACTGGGATGGAGAAGCATCGCCGCCGGCTTGGGTAGCGGCGTTTACGTACACCAACACCTACAACACCCGAGGCCAGGAAACGGAGAGCATACAAGCCACCGACGCGATTAACATGTCTCGGGCCTTGAACACCTATGAGAACTTCATCCTGAAGGAGAGCGAAAACCAAAGCTGGGACATGCTCACCAGCACTTGGAAAACCGATTCCAAGTCTACCTACACGTATGATGCCCAAGGGCGCCAGTCTACCATTACCATGCAGAGCAGCACCAGCACAACCCCGCTCGTCAACTCAGATAAATACATTTATACCTATACCGGAAATGAAACCAGGCCCACTACCATTGTGTACCAGGAGTGGGATGCAACCACCAATACCTGGAAAGACGATGAGCGGGACACCAACTTCATGTGGACCTCAGAGGCAACCAACCCTGCCGGGTACATCATGTACGAAACCCAAACCTACGATGCCGCCACCAATACCTGGACTAACAGTGAAAGAAACAACAGCTCCTATAATTCTACCACTCGTACCCTAACCCTTACCACCGAAGACGCTTCTGGGACAACCTGGGTGAACAGAGAGCGGGAAATCATCACCTATGATGACAAGATGAACCTGACGGGCCTTTTGACCCAGGAGTGGGAGAACAATGCCTGGGCCTTTGAAACCGAATCTCAGTACGTGCTCACCTACAACAGCAGCAATGTCTTGACTGAGCGGATCATCAAAATCAGGGAGACCGAGGACGAAGAGCTGGAAAATGCCATCAGAGAAGTAATGAGCGACTTCCAGACTTTTGTGATCACTGGGTCTGCTGAGCAGCTGCCTGAATCTTCTCTGGCGGTATTCCCTAACCCTACCACCAATAACCTGAAAGTGGCCCTGAACAGCGTAGAGTTTAAAGATGCGCAGGTAGAACTGTTTAACCTGCAAGGCAAGAAAGTGTATGGGGCCGCTATTCCGCAGCGGTCTTTGACCAGCGGCGCGCACGTGATTCCTACAGAGCATCTTTCCAGGGGCATGTATATCCTGCACATCAAAACCGACAACAACAAGGAGATCTCCCGCCGGGTAGTGAAGAACTAAGAAGCCCAGCTCTCAACCAAAGAGCCCGGAACCTCTGCACAGGTTCCGGGCTCTTTGGTTTTGGTTATAGCCTCCCAGCAGCTCCTATGTTTTGCTGGAGGTTTTGCGTTTTTGCTGCGAAAGCTTCCGGAAGTAGCGGTCAGTGAGGCAGTACTCATGGCCTTCCACCAACAGGTGCATGGTGAGGTTCTCAATGGCAATAGGGTCTCCTTCGTCCACCTCCTCCAGGTTAGAGTAGCGCACATGGGAGCCGTCCATGATGGTGACTACCCCGGCCCCGAACACTTCAATGTGGTTCCCGCCCCTGATGATGATGCCGGTTTCCTCGCCCAGGCCAACGCCAACAAACTCGGGTCGTTTGGTGACGGCATGCGCCAGACGCCCAAAACGGCCTCGTTCGGTGAAGTGGGTGTCAATGAAAACGTTCTGGATGAATGACAAACCGGTGGTGGTTTTTACCTCGCCTTTCTGCAGCGAGTGGTAGCCGTAGCCTTCGTAGATCATTCGGTCAGACATGGCGGCCGCCCCGGCACTGGTACCCGCAATGGTGATTTCCTCTTCCTTGTAGCGGCGCTGCATAAGCTGGTGCAGTTGCGTGCCGGCCAGAAATTCTTTCAGCCGCAACTGATTTCCGCCGGTAAAAAAGATGACTTCGGCCCTGCCGATGCGCGAAAGATACTCCGGCTTGTCTGCTTCGTTGTCTTCGTCTATGTGCATGAACTTAACGCTGCTGCAGCCCAGTTCTTCAAACGCCTCTTTGTAGGCCTGGCCAGACTCCATAGGCTCCAGGGTGGCCGTGGTGATCACCTCAATGTGCGAGTCAATGCTGCAAAGCTCAGAACGAACCAGGCTGATCAGGCCATCGTCATCGCCGCCGCCTAGGGCTATCAGGGTTCCTTTGGGTATCTGCATAAGTTGGAGTATGAAAAGTTAGAGAACTGGGCAAAACCAGTAGAATAATCAACGGATAGCCCTGCACAAGGATGTCAAAATAACGCAGAAATGGAAAGGAATCAAGCGTATCTGCCAAATTGGATTAATCTGGCGGCGGTTTTAGGGTTGTTTTCAGAAAATCGGCTTCCAACGATGTAGCCCCCGCATACGTACCTGCTAGGGATATGAAGATAGAGCAATTTGAAGACAAAGGCCTCGCCCATTTCTCATACATCGTGATGGATGATTTTGAGATTGCGGTGATTGACCCGGCACGCGATCCCCGGCCTTACGAAGAGTACGCCATGATCCATGATGCCAAAATCAAGGCCATCATTGAAACTCACCCCCACGCCGATTTTGTAAGTAGCCACCTGGAACTATCTGATACCCGCCAGGCCCATGTCTACACAAGTAAATACGCCAAGGCAAAATACCCGCATCATACTTTTGACGAAGGGCAAGACCTGAGAGTAGGCAACGTAACTCTGAAGGCCCTTAACACCCCAGGCCACTCCCCAGACAGTATCTCGGTTCTGCTGTTAGACGAGAACGGCAAAGACCACGCCGTCTTTACCGGCGACACCCTCTTCATCGGAGACGTGGGGCGGCCAGACCTGCGTGAGAACGTCGGAAACGAAACCGCCGCCCGCGAGGAACTGGCCCGCCAACTATACCGCTCCACCCGCGAGAAATTGATGCAACTCCCTGTTCATGTGCTGGTGTACCCGGCCCACGGCGCCGGAAGTCTCTGCGGCAAGTCCCTGAGCGATGCCAAGTCCAGCACCATTGGCGAGGAAAAACGCACGAACCCCGCTCTCCAGCCAATGACCGAAGACGAGTTTGTGGCGTACATCACCACTGACCAGCCGTTCATCCCGAGGTACTTCGGATACGATGTGCACCTGAATCTGAAAGGAGCTCCCAAGTTTCTGACCTCGGTGAAACAGGTGCCCATCCTGGAACCTACCCATAAACTGGACCAGGGCTGCCTGATTGTTGACACCCGCCCGCAAACCCAATTCAAGCAGGGGCATGTGCCTTACGCTATCAACCTGCAGGACGGACCCAAATTTGAGACGTGGCTGGGATCGGTGATAAACCCAGACGAGAGGTTCTACCTGATTGGGGAAGACGAGGAGAAACTGCGCGAGCTCATTGGCCGTGCCGCCAGCATCGGCTACGAATCGTTGATAGAGGGAGCGTTGCCCGTTGCCCCCATCGGAACCCAGCAAACCCCACAGCTAGACTTAGCCGCCTTTAAGGCTAACCCAGGTGCCTACACTATCGTGGATGTCCGGAACCAGAGCGAAACCCAGGAAAAACCAATCTTCCCCAGTGCCCTGCAAATTCCTTTACCTGACCTACGCGAGCGGCTGGACGAAATCCCCGCTGACAAGCCCATTGTGGTTCACTGCGCCAGCGGCTACCGGTCTGCCCTCGCGGCCAGCATCATCGCCCAGGTTGTGGAAGATGTTCCCATCTATGACTTAGGCGAATCTATCAAAGACTTCACCGAAGAAGAATAAAGCAGAAGCTTGCCTGTGATTGCTTGTCTGTAAGACGTGTTTTGGGGCAGGTTTTAAGAAAATGGTCTTCAAACGCGAGTTCTCTGTTTTTAGGTGAAAGCAATAGACGCCCTTGTATGCCCGTTGGCAGAATGGAAAACCTATGATAATAGGAGGTTGAATACCGTCCATTTTGGTGAAAAAGGCACTAAAACAGAAAAACGTTGGAGCTTCCCCCTAAAAACCTATAACTTCGGGTAAGGGACTGATAAAAAACGTTGGCCCTTCGCCCTCGGGTTTTCCCATGCTTCTTTTTACTTTGAAAGGACAAAGTGCCTTTGCCGGCCGTGTCATAGATTGCCTATGTTTTCTTTTTTCCGCTTTTCTTCCCTTTGCATTGTTATATTCTTAATTGGGTTCAATGCCCAGGCCCAGATCCTGAACGTAGAGAAAGCCCGGGTAGAAAAAGACTCCTCTAATTACTTTACCGGTAAGTTGGGCGTAAACCTGAATTTGTTCAACCGAGCCGTTGGCAAAGAAGGCGCCACTGACCATTTCCTGGGATTGACCGGAAACGGCAACATCGGGTACGTATCTGAACGCAATACTTACCTGGTGCTGGCGTCCTATAACTATGTGCGTCTGAAAGGCGAAACCCAGGTAGAAACCGGCTACGTGCATGGACGCGTGAACTTCAACCGGAAAGACCGTTTGTCTTATGAAACCTGGGCGCAGGCTCAGTATGACTACAACCGCGGTCTGGAACTAAGAACCCTGGCCGGGGCGGGCATTCGGTTCGCGGTAGTGCAGAAGGAAAACATCCGGTTTAACCTTGGCACCGGCGTCATGTATGAGTACGAGCGCTGGCATAATCTGGAGGAAGAACGCTATATCAACAAGTACATACCCAAGCTATCTAACTACGCCAGCATCCGGTTGCCCTTGAATCCCTTTCTGGAGCTGAGTACCATCCACTACTACCAAGTGGGCTACGACCGACCCGCCGGTATGGCCCGGCACCGTTTCAGCGGAGACGTGTCCATTGTCATGAAAATCAACAACCGTTTCCAGCTGACCACCAACTTCTCCCACACTTACGAGAACCGCCCCATCGTCCCCATCCCCAATTACCTCTACAGCCTCACCAACGGCATCCAGCTTAGTTTCTAAGACGGATTTAAGCACCTGTTCAACCATCTGAAAGGGGATTCATCTCCGCGCAGCGAATAAAGGCATTGCAACTCCTCTCTAAGAACCACTAAACCTGCGTCAGGTCGGAACGAAGGCCTACCAAGAGGCCGAGGCACGGCCTGAGACACGCAAGAATAGTTCAAGTGGCAGTGGCTCAAGTGAGCTATGAAACAGAGGACGGCAGCGTGGTGGTACCATTTATGAAGAAAAGACTGTCTGAGCTTCAGCGAGTTTCTTTTCTTCTTGATTCTTTTGGTTACTTTTCTCATCAAGGAGAAAAGTGACAAACGCGGGCAGAGCGCGACTGCAACTATGAAGCTTGGTAGGTAGGCAATGAAAGGTAAAGCCCTATAAAGTGATTTTGAGGCTGTCGCCTCACTGAAGTTGCAAACTTCAGTTCATGGTAGGTTCAAGTTGAAAACTTGAACCATGGTTTCCGGGACATGAATCATCCCCCTACCCCCTTCAAAGGGGGACATGCATTTAGGAAGCTACAAGCCGAAAAGAAGGCAATCACGGTTGTTGGTGAGAACACCAAGAACGGCGGGAAAAACCTATTGAAGCCCTCAGCCATTTTACCACTGTTTTTTAAAAAGAACTCCCTAAAACAAATCACTCCGCTGCCCCTCCAAACCGACGATTCGCCTTCTTCTGCCCTTGCTTTTGTTTGGACAACAAACGTTTTTGAACTGCCGCTTTGGAGGGACGGGTCTTCTTGCGGGGTTTGGGGCGGTGCAAGGCTTGTTCCAGCACCTCGTACAATTTCTGCACCACCAGTTCTTTGTTGGCCAGTTGGCTACGGTCTTCTTGGCTGGCCAGGTGCAGAAATCCTTCTTTGTTCAGGCGAGGGGCAAGTTTCTCCAGCAATAAGTCTTTCTGTTCCTGCGTGAGCAAAGCGGAGTTCTCAATGGAAAACCACACTTCTACTCTGCTGGCTACTTTGTTGACGTTCTGCCCGCCGGGGCCACTGCTGCGCGAGGTCTGAAACGTGAGTTCTGAGGTTAAATCCGGAAGCATAGGAACAGTACGTAAGAAGCGGAAGACCGATGTCTGTCCGGCTCGGTAAGGTACGGGAAAGTAGGTATGGTGCGGAGATGAGGTGCTAAATGAAGACTACGTATTTCCATGAGGGCTTATGCAAACACAAACTTTCCTCTTAAAAGCAGCTAGTTGATAGGGCCCAATCAGAAGCTAAGACAATCCCTACTCAAAAGAAGAAGAACCTGATTCCCCAGGTTGGCCAACGTCCCTTTTACAACCGAAGAAAGACTGTTCATTTCTGGACATAAATAGTTCGCGGGTGGACAGTGAGGAGAACGTGAATTTTATGTAAAGCATTGATAATCACTACAATTGCAACTTGGCATGGCTTTGGAAAAGAAAGTAATCAGAGCGGACAACCAAAGACGCAGCAAATGCATCTTTAAGTTGTAAGGGAACAGGAAGAACGACAGAAAAGAAGAGACACCGGTTCCAGCTTCGCACGGGAAGCAACTCCCACCAAAAATGATTGTCTATCTAATAACCTTAAAAAACTAAAGTCATGAAACTCATTATCTTATTATTCGCCATGTGTATCGGTTCTGGTTTGGCCTTGCAAGACGCGTTGAGCGGCCTTAACTACAAACAGGAAGTGATTTACATCAACCAAGCCGGTAAACCGATGCCAGGCCCAACCGCGGCCGATGCCAGCACTCCGGTAGATGCCTCCACCGTGGCTTATTGCCCCTCTGGCAAAGTAACCTTCGGGGCTTAAGAGAACCTGCTCTAGCAAAGCTGCTTTAGGCCTGTTTTTCCAATTGTAGGCTAAAAACAGCAGATTGTCTATCGGCCTAAAACCAGGAAGAAGATTCTTTCTTCTTTTTCTTCTTCTTGTCTGAAGGGCTGAAAATCCCCTTGATGATTTGCCCCGGGGTGGGTGGTTTTTCCTTGATCAGGACGTACCTGATGGAGAAAGCGCCCCCAAAGTTAAACCATTCCTCGTGCCGCAGGTGAATGGCCGGTTTTAGATCGGCGGACAGCAGGAACGGAAGGCCGTTTACTTTGTACTCCAGGCCCACAATGGCATCTACCCCGTAAATGGCCCCGTAGTCTTTGAGCCTTCCGCCGTGCACGCCACCGCCCATGTAATAGTTGAAGCGCTGCCCCAGCACCGGAAAGTGCTGCTCGGCCAGAATGGTGGCCGTGATCTCTCGGGGAGAAGCGGTGAGAAGTCCTTCCAGGGTGGTTTTTTCCAGAATCTTTTGCTGAACGGTTAACCCGAACTCATCGCTGCCAATTCTTAGGCCGGCGGCGGTTTTGTAACGTTGGGCCAGGGCAGGGAAACAGCTCAGGAAAATCAGGCAGAGCCCCAGCAGAATTACTTTTTTCATGCGGTAAAGTACGGAAGAGAAAACCAAACAGCTGCCCAAAAGTCAGCGAACACTCTCCAGCAGAACGGCCTTTAGGCGGGTTTTCTTTTACCAGGCAGGTGTTGCAAGTAGATTCATTCGTCTCCTTTGCAGCCATTCGCCTGTAAACCAGGTCCTTTCTAAGTAAAGGATATTTTTTTAACTCCTTCTACGAAAAATTTCGTGATTCTATTTTCTTTTTACGAAAAGGTTCGTATACTTGTCTACGAAACAAATCGTAGAGCCGATCTGATCAAAATCTTATGGAGAATACCGCCCCGATAAAACCCACCGAAACCGAACTGGAGATTCTGCAGATCCTGTGGCAGCACGGGCCCAGCACCGTCCGGTTTGTGAACGAGGAACAAAACAAAGCCAAGGAAACCGGCTATACCACCACCCTCAAACTGCTGCAGATCATGCACGAGAAGAACCTGGTGTCCCGTGATGAGGAAAGCCGCTCGCACGTGTACCAGGCCGCCGTCACCGAAGAAGAAACCCAGCAACACCTGCTTGGCCGCTTCCTGGACACCACGTTCCGGGGCTCGGCCATGAAACTGGTCATGCAGGCTTTGGGCAACCATCGCACCACCCCAGATGAATTAAACCAAATCCGCCACCTTTTGAAAAAACTGGAAGATGACTCCTCAAACGCTGATTAATGACGTAATCCCGCAGGCCGTTACGCACGCCTTGGGGTACACGCTCCTGCACTCTCTCTGGCAAGGAGCTTTGATGGCCCTTTTGGTGGGCATCTTACTCAGGTTGATGCACCGGCACTCCGCCGCTACCCGGTACTGGGTTGCCTGGGGGGCGCTTATAGCGCTGCTGCTGGTTTCAGGGGTTACCTTCTACAACCTCTATTCCCCAGATACGGTTTCCCTGGAAAATACAGCGCTGGCGGTTGATCCGGCAGGGTTCACTTCCTCGATTACAGAAGCACATATTACGGGTCCTTCTTTCTGGGAGAACGCCCTTGCGCAGGGGCAGGGATATTTCAACGAACACTTACCGGCAGTGGTCATGCTCTGGCTCATGGGCATGCTGCTGATGGGTTTGCGGGTACTGGGCGGATGGGTGTATGTGCAACGGCTTCGGTCTTACCGTACCCAGGCGGTCACGCAGGTATGGCAACAGAAAACCCTGGAACTGTCTCAGAAGCTAGGCATACACCGGTGGGTGCGCGTAGCCGAGTCGGCTTTGGTGCAGATGCCCATGGTCATCGGGCATTTCAAGCCTTTGATTTTGTTGCCGCTGGGCGCGTTCTCTGGCTTATCCACTGCGCAGGTAGAAGCCATCTTGGCCCATGAACTGGCCCACATCCACCGGCGCGATTACCTCCTGAATCTGTTGCAGAGCATGGTAGAAACCCTCTTTTTCTTTCATCCTGCGGTGTGGTGGATCTCAGACTGCGCCCGCACCGAACGTGAGCACGCCTGCGATGACCTGGCCCTGGCCCTCTGCGGCGATTCGCTTACCTACGCTTACGCCTTAACTAACCTGGAAGAAATCCTTATGAAAACGAACGTAACCTCTCCCCGCTTGGCGGTGGCTTTCTCGGGCCGTCGGCGTTCTTTGCTGGGCCGTATCACCCGATTGGTGCAGAAATCCAACCTGCGGCCTTCTTTCTCAGAAGGGTTCCTGGCCTGCTGTGCCGTTATTGCCGGAGTCATGGTTTTCTCGGCCAGTGCCTGGGCCAATTACACGGTGCCCGCTCCATCGGCGGAGCCTGAAAAGCAAGCCGAAAAACCAGTGCTTTCCAAGTCTACCATCATTGCGGCGGTACCCAAGCAAGCCTCTGAAAACCCGGACGAAGACCTGGTGCTACAGCAACTGGATGATGACCTGATCATTGTGAAAAACAAGAAAGGCAAGGTGGTGGAGGTGTACGTAAACGGGCGGCGCATACCCAAAAGCGAGCTCGGGAAATACCAGTCCCGCATAGACCAGCAACTGGCAGCCGCCAAAAAGGGCAAAACCATCCGGGACGATGACGAGGTAGAAAGCGCCATGGCCCAGGTAGAAGTGTCCCTTGACAGAATTGATGAAGAACGAGCTCACCGATTAGCGCCCAGAGCCCCCATGCCTCCTATGCCCCGCACCCCGCGGGGATTCAGGCGAGATGGCGTAGCGCCGGTGGCTCCTGTTCCTCCAGTGGCTCCCGTGGCACCGCTCTCAAATGATAAGGAAGGCAACAAACGTTACAAGCAGTCGCTGAAGGAGTATGATGCCCGCATGAAGGAATTTGAGGCAAGGATGGAAGAATATGGCGAGAGAGAAGCGGAGTATGTAGCCCGCCGGCAAGCCGACCAGGAGGGCCGTATGACCGAGCACAACCGCCGCTTAGAAGACCAGAACCGTCGCCTGGCCGAGCATTCCGTACGGATGAAGGATCATGAAAAACGAATGGCCGAACACGCCGTGCGTATGAAAGATCACGAGGAGCGTATGAAAAAACATGAGGCCATGATGAAGGAGCTCAAGGCGGCGCTGGTGTCTGATGGCCTGATCAAATCTGCCGAAGCTGACTATGACTTCCGGTTAGATAAAACCGGTCTGTACATTGATGACAAGAAACAGTCCGATGCCTTGTTTGAGAAATATAAGAAGATCATTCAGTCTACCACCGGGGAAGACGTGGACTTGATGCTGAAGAAAGAAGGCGCCAACTTCAGGATTCAGTCTAACAAGAGCAGCGAAAAGACCAAGTAGCGTTTTCCTGGTCTCAAGATAAAAAGCAAATATCCCCTTCTTACCTGTTTCTGGGCCGTTTTCCTTAAAAGACAGCCAAAACGTTAGGAAGGGGATTTCTGTGTGTTTTCAGGAAAGCAGAAGTGTTCTGCAGGAACCGCCTACGCCATGCCTTGAACACATGGCTTGTTTCATCCTTTTACCAAACCCGGCAGGAAGGCTTTATTTTTTCTTTGCGATGAACACCAGGTGCGTAGACGAAGCACCGGCAGCACTGGTGTAGGATTTGCGGACTAGTTCCACCACGGCAAACCCGTTTTCCTCCAGGCTGCTTTGTAAGTCCTGGGCCGAATGGTAATACACGTACATCCTGTGCTGGCCATCGCTGCTGGTTTCATAGCCCGAGTTCTGGTAATCGCCTTCTATGGTGCTCAGGTACAGGGTTCCGTCGGTAGTCAGCAGCGGGGAAGCGTCTTTGATCAGTTTCGCGCAGTCTTTTCTGGATAGATAAGGCAGGCAGAAACCGCACATGATGCCGTCGTAGGTTTGGGTGAGGGTGTGCAGGTCTCGGGCGTCAAGAAGGCGGAACGTAGCCGTGGGGTTGTTCTCTTTCGCCAGTTGCAGCATCCTGGGGGCAAGGTCGGTGGCTTCCAGGCGAAAGTCGGGCCGTTTAGACAGAAGATACCGGGTGATGTTTCCAGGGCCGCAGGCAATCTCTAAGATGGAGGCGTTGAGGGTGGGAATCAGGTCGCAGAACCGGTCATAGGTGTCATTGTACAGGTCCAGGTCCATGAACTTTTCTTGGTACGCCGCCGCCAGCTGGTCCCAGGTCTGAATGGTGGAGGCGTGCCTGTCCATGTTTTAGGGGCTTTTTGGGAGAATCGTAGTGGAAACACAGTAGGCATCAGGGCTGAACATACTCCATGCGGTACATGTCAAAACCTGGGGCCCAGTAGTCTTTTACCACCTCCTGTAGTTGGAAACCTTGTTTCTCGTAAAACCTGTAGACCAATTGAGAAGTCCTCACCGAGATGGTTTGAATGTGCGGTAACTCCTGCAGTTTTTTGATTCGGTAGTTCAGAAGCAGGCTTCCCAATCCTTTGCCTTGGTACTGAGGGTGCAAAATGTCCCAGCTGATTTTTCCGGTAGTGAGGTCTTCTGAGAAGTTAACTCCTCCGCAGCCTACCAGGCGTTGCTCGTCTAAGACTACGAAATACTGCTCTATCTCATGATCCAGGTAGTGGATCAGGTCTGGTTCTTCTTCGGGAGCGAAGTACGCGGGCGTATTCAGTTTCAGCAGCTCAACAATCGCCGGTTTATCCTCCGGAACATATTCCCTGATTTCTACTTTTGGGTTCATGCCTGATCACATAAAAGTAAACTATCTTCAAGGTGCAAGTTTCTGTTTTAGAGGCCTTTTGGGAAAAGGGCATCTAAAACAGAAGCCTGCGTTCCGCTCAGTTCCAGATGCCGTTCATTTCTGTCAGGATCAAAGGCTGCGCATCGGTCACCACAATGGTGTGTTCGTGTTGGGCAACAAATCCGCCTTTGTTCCCCACCAGCGTCCAGCCGTCTTTCAGGGTGTTGGCGATGGTGGAGCTGGTGGAGATAAAGGTTTCAATGGCCACCACCGAGTCTTTCTTGAACCGGGTATGATTATACGGATTATGGTAGTTGGCAATCTCGCTGGGCTCTTCGTGGAGCTTTCTCCCGATGCCGTGGCCCGTGAGGTTCTTGATCACCTTGTAGCCGGCTTTCTTTGATTCGGTTTCAATGAGCCGACCTATCTCCGCGATCTTAATTCCTCCCTTGATCTGGCCGATGGCTTTCTCCAGAATCCTTTTGGAGGCATCTACCAGTTGTTGGTGCTGGTGGAGGTCTTCGCCTAGTACAAAGGAGCCTCCGTTATCGGCCCAAAAGCCTTCCAACTCCGCAGACACGTCAATGTTCACCAAGTCGCCTTCCTTCAGGATCTTCTCTTTGCTGGGAATACCGTGGGCTACCTCATGGTTGAGGCTGATACAGGTCCAGCCCGGAAACCCGTAGGTCAGCTTGGGGGCTGATTTTGCACCAAACGCTTTCAGGACTTCCGCCCCGAAGGTATCCAACTCCTTGGTAGACATGCCTGGCCGGGCATGGTCCCGCATTTCCTTAAGCGTCAAGGCAACGGCCTCACTTGCTTTTTTCATGCCCAAGAGCTCTGCTTCTGTTGATATTGACATTGGTTTGTTGATTTAGTGGAAGCGTACCAGCCGCGTCTTACTTTCCTTAAAGATAACTTTTTTACGGGTGTTTCGGCAAAACAGAGACTCCTTAGCAAGGAAACCAGTCATCTATGAACTTCAATTTTCCTTTCTCAAATTGAAGTAGCCAATGCCCATCTACCGGTTCTTTGGCGGGCGGAATGGCTACAGCTTCTGTGCTATCCTTGGCAAAGTTTTTCATGGCGTTTGGAAAGTGCTTTTTCAGCACTGCGGGCGAGGTGGTATGGTCAATTCGCAGGTTTCCGCTCTGCAAGAAGACTCTTTTCTCATTGCTGAAGTCAACGCCCAAAAACTTCAGAGAGTCTCCAAACTGTTCAAAACTAACCCCGCCGTAATGCGCCACCTTGGAGTTCTCATTCCTGAAACTACCTGGGCATCCTTCCTCGAAATCAACTTTCACCACACTGTCTGGCTTCCCTAACAGCCCTTCCATGTCTTTCACCTTGGTGACAAGAGGATATTTGCCATTGATCCTGAGGGTGTGCCAGTCTAAATATTCACTGTTCTCTCTGGGGACCGGGTTTTGTGGGGCAGGGCTAGCCGATGTTTCTGCCGTGGCCGAAGATAAATTCTCTTGGGAAGCGGGTGACTGGCAACTAAACAGGATAACCGGGGCAAACAGAAGAAGTGGGTTGATTTTCATGCGGTTTTATTGAATAGCTCTTTAAATAGGTTTTAAAGTGTAGCGTGAGGTTTCTTGTTTTAATAACCAATCTTTGCGGCAGCAACAGCAACGGATTTTCTCATAAGCCCATAGGGGAGCCGTTCGCCAAAGTTTCCTGATGCTCTATCCATCTGCCTTTCAGCAGCCTTTCCAACTCATTGAAATCATAACTCACGGTATTGGACGTGATAGACAAGGGAGTACCGTACATTTTCATGTTCCCCTGCATGAGTTTGCGCTTAAAGCCGGTTACCCGGTTTAAATACTTATCAGGGTTTGTGGTGTAAAGGAGCAGGAACCTGGTGGACATCACCTGCTCTGATGCTATCTCGGTGATATCGGCCCATTCAATGAGGCCCGCGCTTGACGCATTGGTATGGTCCGTGATGCCAGTTTCATCCACTATAAGCCCAATCTTTTTGTCAAACAGTTTCCTGAAGCCATATACCCCTACCACTCCGAAAAACAAAATGGTGGCAATTCCTACCATTCGCACTACTTGGGGGCTTCTCAATATAGGCGAAACAAAGGTGTCTGGTCTTAGGGCGAAGAGTATCCCCAGCAACACAAAGACTACAGCTCCTGCCACTACCAGGAAGATCTTGCTTCTGCTCAGTGGAATCTCTATTCTATCCATTTTAGTGATGTCGTTTGATGGAGTCTGGGATGATGCCGGAAGATATAAAAATATGCGGTTTACTATATTAATGAACATCCGGCAATAAAGCTAAAGGGAGCAATCTGTTTTTAACCCGATTTCCGGAATTTGGCCTTGAAACAGATAACCTGCCGAAACCGCTAAATCCGTACCTTCGTGGGGAATTGAGACGCGAGAAAATGAGTGAGAACCTCTTCCCTGAACTGCAGCACGTACTGGGGCTGCCTTTAACCAAAACCACCCGGCTGGGCCATGTGCAATTCTTCCACTTCGGGAAAGCGCACGTCACCAACGCGAGCGGCCTTATTCTGGACGTAGGCGCCTGGACCCTGGAGGTAGCCTGTCACTGGCAACTGGAAGAAGCGGGCACCGTGGCCATCCGGTTCGAGGAGGTAGAGATCCCGCGCGATACCCAGACGCTGGCAGACCCCGCCTTTGACCCGCAGGTGCCCGGCAGCAACCTCAGAGACCGAAAACTGCAGGAACTGGTGCGGGGACAGAAAGACAAGCTTCGGGTGTGGCAGGTAACCGCTTCACCGGAGGGGGAACTAACCATTTCCCTGGAGGGCGATCGGGTGCTGCGCATTCAGCCCAGCCAAGGTGTTTTGGAGACCTCTGGTTATTTCTGGCGGCTTTTCAGCAACACCCAAAAGGAAGGCGCGGTAGCGTTTGGAGCCGATGGGGTAAAGCGTACCTAAAGGGAGGAAAACCTGGTCAACCGGTTTAAGAGCTGTTTCCAGAAAAAAGGTCCTAAACGACTAGTCTGTTTCCTGGCTTCTTTAGGTTTCCCACAGCCCGTTGGTAAACAAGTGTAGCGGTTTTCAATTCAGGGCAAGCTTTTCCATTTGTTTGCCACTTGCCACAGTTTGCAGTATATTGCTTCTGATATATATAGGAAGAAGAGAAGACGCTGTATGGCAAAGCACTTGCGCAAATATCCGGTCTGTACCAATTGTGAGTATGCCTTTACCAAAGAGCAGCCAGACAATTTCTGCCCTAAATGCGGGCAGGAGAACCATGACCTGAACGTTCCTTTCCAGCATGTGGCGCTGGAGCTGCTGGAAGGCACTATCCACTATGACAGCAAGTTCTGGGTTACGCTCAAATACCTGCTTTTTGCGCCCGGCAAACTCACCAACGAGTTCCACCGAGGACGCCGCATGGGATATGTGCCGCCTATCAGGTTGTACGTGTTCATCAGTTTTGTCTTCTTTTTCCTGCTCTCCCTGCGCGTGGGCCATGTTGAAGGCGGAGAACGAAGCTTGGGAAGCCAATTAAGAAAAGCTCCGCTTCAGGTAAACAGCCTCATCACCAAGGCCGCGCCCCAAGCCCCTGACTCCATCCGGAACATTATCAGGGAAAGGTTAGAGGAGAAAAACCTTAACATGGACAGCCTTCTGGTGGCAGATACGCCGGCCGAACAATATAATTTCTCCACGCTGGACAGCATTCCGGCGCATGCCTCCACCGCTCAGTTAGATTCTGCCCTTAACACATTCAATGTCAAAAGCCACAATTGGTTTACGCGCGGACTCTTGCAAAAAACCGCCGAATTCCAGCGCCTCTCAAAAAACGAACTCATTGCGAAAGGGCTTAAATACATCTCGTTGATGATGTTTGTGCTTATGCCGGTCTTCGCGCTGCTGCTCAAGTTGGTCTTTTTCCGGGCGCGGCGCTTTTACATGGAGCACCTTATCTTCAGCATCCACCTGCATTGCTTCTACTTTGTGCTGTACATTCTGTACATGCTCTCTTTGTACCTGTTTACCTCCATTGACCTGTTTGGCTGGGCGAATTTGCTGGGCTTCCTGTACCTTTTCTTCGGGCTGCGGCGGGTTTTCAAACGCGGGTACCTGCGTACGTTCTTCAACATGGCCACGCTGCTGTTCTTTTACCTCATTGCCGGCGTAACGACGCTGCTGCTGGGCATGGTGGTGAGTCTGGCGATTTAATTTCTCTTCTGGGCCAGGGGACGAGCAACCCTTGGAGGATTTTTGCATCTATAAAAGAAACACCAACGCATTCTATCTCTTCTAAACCCATGAAAAAGACATTCTATTCTCTTTTGTTGCTCCTCGCCCTAATAGGTTTCGTAGCGCAGGCGCAAGCCCAATCTGTAGAAGGAAACGGAAAATACAAAACCGAAACCCGCCAGGTAAGTTCTTTCAAGGCCCTGCGGGTGAGCGGCGGGTTTGAGGTAGTCCTCACCCAAGGAGCCACCCCAAGCCTGAAACTGGAGGCCGAGGAAAACATCCTGCCCTTCATTGAGTCAACTGTGGAAAACGGCATGCTCACCATCAAAACAAAAGACAACACCATCCGGAACGCCAAACGCCTGAAAGCCTACGTAACCGTGCGTGACCTGGAAGCTTTGGAACTGGCCGGAGGCATAAAACTTACCACCACCAATACCATCAACGGCTCTACCCTGAAGCTGGACTTTGCGGGAGGCATCAACGTGGAAATGGCTTTACAGGTGAAGAAACTGGACGCCGATATGGCCGGAGGCACCAAGGTATCCCTTAGCGGTCGCGCCGAAACCGTTCAACTGGATCTGGCCGGTGCCTCTAACCTCAAAGCCCTGAACCTGAAAACCGATTACCTGACCATTGACGCCGCCGGGGCCAGCCACGCCGAGGTAAACGTGTCCAAAGAACTGAACGTAGAGGCCGCCGGCATTGTGAGCGTAGACTACAAAGGTTCGCCTAAAATCAACCATAGCGGCATGGGCAAAGTAAGGCCTATCTAGTCTCTTTTTTTGACAGGATAAAAGCCCCGGCAGAACCATCTGCCGGGGCTTTCCTTTTTACCTATGTGCATCGTTATTTCTGCCTGAAACATTTCATCTGAAAAGCAGGCTGAATACCCTGGACATTGATGGCAACAGCTCCTTATCGGTCTTCTTACATAGGAGGCCCAAATCTGTTTTGAGGCTGTTTTTAGGAAAATGGCTTGTTTTCCTCCTGAACAACCGGTAAACTTAAGGGAGGCAAACTGGCTTGCTTCTGAAACTCTCGCTTACCTAACAAAACAAACCTTGAAAAGACGTGATTTTATTGGACTGACCGCCATGGGCGTTGGAGGGCTGATGCTTTCCGGCATTCCTACGTTCGGTCATGAGATTGACCCCGCCCGCGCGCTGGAAACCGTAGACGTGGCCCTGAAAAAGCGCCTCGCCGATGTGGCGCTCAACGCCGCCAAAAGCAAAGGCGCCACCTACACCGATGTACGCATTGGGCGTTACCTGGCCCAGAACATGTTCACCCGTGAAAAGCAAGTGCAGGGCATCAGCACCACCGAGTCGTATGGCGTGGGCGTACGCGTGATTGCCAACGGCACCTGGGGCTTCGCGGCCACCTCAGACGTGAGCGACAAAGGCATTGCCAAAGCCGCCGAGCAAGCCGTAGCCATTGCCAAGGCCAACTCCAAACTGCAGAAAGAACCTGTGGTTTTAGCCCCGCAGAAAGGGTATGGCGAGGTTTCCTGGAAAACGCCCATAAACCAGAACGCCTTCGCCGTTCCGGTTTCTGAGAAAGCCGATCTGCTGCTGGCTGCCAACGCCGCCGCGCTGGCTGGCGGCGCCAACTTCGTGAATTCGGCCTTGTTTCAGATAAACGAGCAGAAATACTTCGCCTCTACCGACGGCTCTTACATTGACCAGGACATCCACCGCATTTGGCCTAACTTTACCGTGACTGCGGTAGATAAAGCCTCCGGCAAATTCAAAACCCGCGATGCTTTGAGCGCCCCCATGGGCATGGGCTTTGAGTACCTTACCGTGAAAGCGCCTACCATGAAAGGCCCCGAGGGCACCGGCCTAATTGGCTATGACAAATACTATGACATTGTCGCCGATGCTGGCTTAGCCGCCAAACAGGCCCGCGAGAAACTTACCGCCAAATCGGTGATGGCTGGCAAATACGACCTGGTGCTGGACCCTAATCACCTCGGCTTAACTATCCACGAAAGTGTGGGTCACCCGCTGGAACTGGACCGCGTACTGGGTTACGAAGCCAATTACGCCGGTACCTCTTTCGCTACGCTGGAAAAGTGGAAAACCAAAAACTTCCCGTACGGCAGCAAACTAGTGAACATCTTCGCCGATAAGGTGCAGGAAGGTTCTCTGGGAGCTGTGGGCTACGACGATGAAGGCGTAAAGACCAAACGCTGGGATTTGATTAAGGACGGCACACTGGTGAATTACCAAGCCACCCGCGACCAGGCGCACATCATCGGCGAAAAAGAATCGCACGGCTGTTCATACGCCGATAACTGGAGTTCCGTGCAGTTCCAGCGTATGCCTAACGTGTCCCTGGCACCGGGTAAGCAGAAATTGAGCGTAGATGAGATGATCAAGGGCATAGACCGTGGTATCTACATCGCAGGCCGGGGTTCCTACTCCATTGACCAGCAGCGCTACAACTTCCAGTTCGGCGGACAGCTGTTCTACGAGATCAAAGGCGGCAAAATAGTAGGCATGCTGGAAGATGTGGCCTACCAAAGCAACACCCAGGAATTCTGGAACTCCTGCGCCGCCGTCTGCGACGAGAGCGATTACCGCATGTTCGGCTCTTTCTTCGACGGAAAAGGCCAACCCAGCCAGGTAAGCGCCGTTTCCCACGGCTCATCGCACACTCGGTTCAACGGAGTAAACGTGATAAATACTGGTCGTAAGATTTAATTAGAAATGAAGCTGGCGAGATAGGATCGACTTAAAACAGTTGTGTGTCTTGCTACCTGATACGTGATACCATACAATGGCAATATTAAATAAAGATCAAGCGCAGGCGCTCCTGAAAAAGGCCCTGAGCTATTCCAAAGCCGATGAGTGTGAGGTAAACCTCAGCGGTTATAAAGGCGGCAACATCCGCTACGCCCGCAGCACGGTGTCTACCAGCGGCGAGGAAGAAAACATGTCTCTGGCGGTGGAAGCCCGTTTCGGAAAGCGGTCCGGCGTGGCCACCATCAATGAGTTTGATGATGCCTCGCTGGAAAAAGTAGTGCGCCGCGCCGAAGAGGTGGCTCGCATTGCTCCGGAAAGTCCGGAATACGTGCCCATGCTCGGCCCTCAAACGTACTTGCCCAGCAATGCCTGGTTCAAGACCACCCATGACATTGACCCAGAGTATCGCGCCAGCGCCGCCGCTAAAAGCATGCAGCTCGCCGACAGCAAGAAACTGACGGCTGCGGGTTTCTGGGAAGACCGCAGCGGATTCAGCGCCAAGATGAACTCCAAAGGCCTATTCGCCTACAATCAAAGCTCAGACGTGGATTTCTCGGTGACCATGCGAACCGCCGACGGCACCGGCTCCGGCTATGTAACCCGCGATGTGAGCGATGTTTCTAAATTAGATACGGGGGCTGCCTCAGAGATCGCTGCGCAGAAAGCCCTGGGTTCTATGAACGCCAAAGCCGTGGAGCCCGGCAAGTACACCGTGATTCTGGAGCCTACCGCTGCCGTTGATTTGCTGGAAAATATGTTCCGCAGCATTGACGCGCGTAACGCCGAGGAAGGCCGCTCTTTCCTGAGCAAACCGGGTGGCAAGACCAAACTGGGCGAGAAGATGTTTGACGAGCGCGTGACCATCACCTCAGACCCCACCAACCCCGAGATTCCTACTTCCACCTGGGCCGGCGATGGTCGTCCGCAGGAGAAAGTGACCTGGATTGACAAAGGCGTGGTGAAAAACCTGACCTACTCTCGCTTTTGGGCCGAGAAAAAAGGCGTGAAAGGATTGCCTGCCCCAGGCGGCTTCATCATGGCCGGCGGTAACCAGAGCCTGGAAGACCTCATCAAAGGCACCCAGAAAGGTATCTTGGTAACGCGTCTCTGGTACATCCGGGCCGTTGACCCACAAACCCTGCTCTACACGGGCCTTACCCGCGACGGAACTTTCTACATTGAGAACGGCAAGATCAAGCACCCGGTGAAGAACTTCCGATTCAACGAGAGCCCAGTTATCATGCTCAACAATCTGGAGGCCTTGGGCAAACCGCAGCGCATCGGCGGCAACCTGGTACCCCCTATGAAAATCAGAGACTTCACCTTCACCAGCTTGTCTGACGCGGTGTAAGTTTGAACTTTAACCCCTCTCCTCATAGAGAGGGGATTTTTTGTTTTCGGGCTGTTTTCTGAAAATAAGGTCAAAAACTGGGTAGGCGAATTATATTCCCTTCCCTTTTGTGATTAACTTCCTATTTGTCATTCTGAAAGGACCTTGTAAGCGAACTAGAAATCCGCTTAAGCAAACGTCATTACAGCTTGTCCATAAGATCCTTTCAGGATGACAATTAAATATATGTAGGAACTTCGCCATAATGCCTACTCCCTTCACCTTCGTACGCCTGCAATACCGATCCGGCAACTGGGACACCGATCAGCGCATGCCCTCTAACCTGCTGCACTCGCTGGTGGAGTACACGACTGTGCCTATTGTGGAGCAGGAGAAAGTGATTCCGCTGGAAAGTGCCGAGCTGTTCCGTTATCCTTTTTGTTATATGAGCGGCCACAAACTGGTGCAGTTCAACGCCAAGGAGAAAGCCAATTTCGTAAAGTACGTGCAAAACGGCGGCTTCGTGTTCGTGGACGATTGCAACCATGACATAGACGGATTGTTTGCCCGTTCGTTTGAAGAGCAGATGCGCGTCTGTTTCGGGCCGAGAGCGTTGAAGAAGCTTCCTAATACGCATCCGTTGTACCGATCTTTTTTCAAGTTCGAGGAAGGTCCGCCTACCACGTCGTTTGAACTCAACGGCTGGGGCGATGACCTGGTGCATGATTACCTCAAAGCCTACGAAGTGAATGGACGCATTGCTGTGCTCTACAGCAACAAAGACTACGGCTGCGAGTGGGACTATGACTTTAGAAACAAGCGCTGGCTAGCCGAGGACAACACTAAATTCGGGGTGAATATCCTGATGTACGCGCTCACCAGTTAAAGATGCCTCCGTTTCCAGCCTGTTTTCTTGTAAACGAAGTGAAAACGGACAACTAGCTCCGCTGGCGTGAGCCTCCGGCTCGTGCTTTCGCATTGCTGATAAGACCATTGCATTGAACTGCGTGCGGACACGAGCCCGAGGCTCGCGGCAGCGCAAGAATAATGAAAAGTGTTTTTGCCCTGTTTTCCTGAAAACAAATCAGAATCGAAAAGGCAAATTCAAGAACAATCGCTTACTTACTAGTCCAAGTAGTACCGTTTAGTTTCTGCCCCACGTGACGCCACAAGAAGTAACCCAACTGTTAAGCAAACTGCCGGTGCTCCGGCAGGAAATCCATAAAATCATTGTAGGTCAGCAGGAAGTACTGGACGAGGTACTGATCACGCTGCTTGCTGGTGGCCACGGGCTGCTGGAAGGCGTGCCGGGCTTGGCCAAAACGCTGTTGGTGCGCACCTTGGCCAGTGCCGTGGATTTGCCCTTCCGCCGCATCCAATTCACGCCAGACTTAATGCCCACTGATATCCTGGGCACCGAGGTTCTGGAGGAAGACCACACTACCGGCAAGCGCTTCTTCCAGTTCAATGAAGGCCCCATTTTCGCGAGCATCGTCCTGGCGGACGAAATCAACCGGACGCCTCCTAAAACCCAGGCGGCCCTGCTGGAAGCCATGCAGGAATTTGAGGTAACCTACGCAGGCAAGACGTACCCGCTGCCGCGTCCCTTCTTTTTGCTCGCTACCCAGAACCCTATTGAACAAAGCGGCACCTATCCACTACCTGAGGCCCAACTAGACCGCTTCCTGCTTTACATCAAGATCAAGTACCCTACGGAACTGGAGGAAATCTCGGTGCTGAAAAATACTACCGGAAGACAGCGGGAGAAGGTACAGCCTATTTTATCCGGTGAGGAAATCCTGACCTTGCAGAGCTTGGTGCGCGAAGTCTCCATTTCAGATGACTTGATAGCCTATGTAGCCCGGTTGGTGCGCGCCACCCGCCCAGAAGACAGCCCGGTAGCCTTCGTGCAGGAATTCGTGCGCTGGGGAGCAGGTCCGCGCGCGGGACAAGCCCTAATCCTCACCGCCAAAGCCCGCGCCCTGCTTCAAGGCCGTTTTGCCGTCACCATGCCAGATTTGCAGACCATGGCCTATCCCGTGCTTCGGCACCGCGTACTGGTGAACTTTACCGCCGAAGCCGACAACATTACCACCGATAAAGTGGTGGAGGAACTGTTGAAAGGGGTGGAGTTGCCACAAGGGATTCTGAAATAGCTGAAACTATAGGTGATCCATCCTTTAATCTGTCATCCTGAAAGGAACTTGTGAGCAAACTGTAATAGCATAAGTAAAAGCCTCTCTAGTTCACCCACAAGATCTTTCCAAGATGACAAAAAAGAGTTTGTACTGCCTGTCTGACAACTAAAATAAATTATGCCCCACCGCCTCCTCAACCCCCAAACGTTTGCTGCCATCAAAGACCTGCGCCTAATTGCGAAGGCGGTGGTGGATGGCTTTCTGTTGGGGCAGAACCAGAGCGTCAGGAGGGGGGCGGGGATTGAGTTTGCGCAGTACAGGAGCTACCAGCCCGGCGATGATCTTCGGCAGTTGGATTGGAAGATGTTCGCGCGCTCAGACCGGTACTACATCCGGGAGTCAGAGGTAGACAGCAGCGTGGCGGTAAGGTTTGTGGTAGATGCCAGCGGCTCCATGGCCCATCAGGACGGCGATTTAACGAAGCTGGATTATGCCCGATATCTGGTAGCGGCGCTGGCGTATCTGGCCACGCAGCAAGGCGATGCCGTGGGATTATTTATCCTGCAGGAAAACCAATTGGTGCAACTGGCCCCGCAGCAATCAAACCAACACCTACAGCGGTTCTTTTACCAACTGGAGCAGATGAAGGCAAACGGCCCTTTTCCTGAGCCTGATCGTTTAGCGCCCGTTTTCGCCAAAAAGCGCCAAAAAGAGATCACCGTGCTGGTCACCGATATGTATGAACAGACTTCCGAAATCACGGAGGCTTTGCGCAAGATAGGAGCCCGGGAGAAAGACACCCTTCTCTTCCACCTCATGGGCAAAAACGAACTCGAATTCACCTATCAGGGGCAGGTTTCCTTCCAGGATCTGGAGACAGGCCAAACCCTGCAAGTCAGTTCCGAAGCCCAACGCGCCGAGTACCTGGCCCAGTTGCAGGAATGGCTCCGCACCCTGGAAACCGATACCCGCAAGAAACAAATCCATTACGAGCGATTCCACCTGCATGAACCTTTAGACAAAGCGTTACGCGCCTTTCTGATGAGCCGGGCAAGGCAGTAAAAAGGAGTTCTGAGTCTTGAGTCCAGAGTTCTGAGTTGGGGAAAACTGTGTTTCAGGTGCGTTTTCAGGAAACAAGGCTAAAAGCATCAGCATTCTTCCGGTCAACAAAAGCCTATAAAAGATCGGCCCCGCTTTGTGGCCCTTTCCTATAAAAGAGCCACAAAGCGGGGCCGATGCATGAGGAGGATAAACCTATTTCACCTGGAAAACCTCGTCTTTCAGGTTCTTGTTGATTTCCACGCTGTTCACGGTAGAGGAGATCACCTGGCTACCGATGTGCAGGTCAATCTTATGCGGGAACTTGATGCCGTTCACCTCGCGGTAATCTTTCAGGTCGATGGTCTGGTTGGCGGTGCCCACGGAGGTTTGCTCCGTGGCAACTTCGCGTACTTTCAGGCCGGTTTCCTTATCATAGTAGTGGTACGATTTCTTGCCACTTGGCAAGGTAAGTTCCAGTTTGTAAGCTTCGCGGCCTTCTACTTTCTCCATCTGGTTCAGGGCGAGTTTAATGCCTAGTTGGTCATAGTTCAGGAAGCTCGTCCAGATGTCCAGTTTCTGGTCCTGAAGCTCGGCCGGAGCCATCTGTTTCACCTGGCCCTGGGTAGTGATAGCGCCTTTCGTGCCGTTGATAGCTACCCGGTTGATCTCGTTCTCGCCGTATTTAACCACCATCAAAGATTTATCAGCCCCTTTCTGCTGCAACAATACGTTCAGCTGGGCACCGGGCACGTTCATGGTGCGTCGAATGGTGAGGTCTTTCACTTTCTCCACGTTGGCCTTTCCGCCGATGGCGTTGATGTAGGCTGCCAAAACGGTCTGCACGTTCACCCCCGATGGCAAGGACATCAAAGGTGCATCTGTTTTCTCCCCGAAGGCGGTGTAATAGGCGATGGGTTGGTTTCCGTTGAAGCGCTTCAGTTTGTCGGCGATCTCGCGGGCGTTTCCAACGGCTACCAGGTAGGCTTTCTCGGGTTGCAGGTACTGCTGGGCCACACGCTGAATGTCGGCGGGCGTAACGGCGGCTACGTTCCTGAGGTAGTTGGCGTAATAGTCTTTGGGTAGGTTGTAGCGGGCCGTGTTGATGGCGAACATGGCCACCGTCAACGGATTCTCCAGGGAGCGGGCAAACGACCCGATGATCATGTTCTTTACTTTCTGCAACTCCTCGGCAGACACAGGTTCTTTGCGCAGGCGGTCCATCTCAAACATGATCTGGGTGAAAGCGCTGTCGGTAACGGTGTTGCGCACGCTGGCGAAGGCGCTGAATCGGCCCGAAAGACGATCAGAAGATAAAGAAGAATTAGAACCGTAGGTGTAGGCGTGTTTCTCGCGCAGGTTGGCATCTAGGCGGGCGAAGGATCCTCCCAGGATGTTGTTCATGAGGCTGGCCGCAATCGCATCAGGGCTGCCGGGCTTCAGGTCAACCGCGTACGTCACCGAGATGTTGGACTGCACCGAGTTGGAACGGTCTACAATAGCAACCTGGTTTGCCATCAGCGCAGCCGGTGCCGGGTAAGTGTTCTGTTTTACATCGGCTTTCTTCCATTTCCCGAAGTACTGTTTCACCAGTTTTTTGGCCTCACTGGGTGTGATGTCGCCCACAATGGCCAGGTACCCGATGTTAGGTCTGAAGTACGTGGTGTAATAGTTCTGGACATCGGCCAGGGAGATATTTTCCACCGATTTCTCGGTGATGACCTCGCCATACGGATGGTTTTTGCCATACAGAAGTGACTGCTGTACGTTGCTCTCAATGGTAGCCGGGTCGTCTTTGGAGGAAGCCAGGTTAGAGGCCATCTGCTTTTTGAACTTGTCCAGCTCTTCCTGTCTGAACTGCGGGCGCAAGGCTATATCGGCAGTCAGTTCCAGCAGTTTGGGAAAATGTTTCTTCAGGCCAGAGGCCGAGAATCCGGTGGAGGAGGTGTTCAGAGAGGCGCCTATGAAGTCAATCTGCTCGTCTAGCTGGTCTTTGGTACGGGTGGTGGTACCGGTGCGCATAAGGTAACCGGCGGCTCCGGTTAAACCGGCTTTTTCGCCTTCCAGCAACGGGGCGCGGTCCAGCACCAAACTCATGGCTACGGTGGGCAGGTTGTGGTTTTCCACCACGTACACTTTCAGACCGTTGGACAGCGTGAAGAACTCGTATTTACCTAACTCAATGGTAGGGGCCGGACCCGCAGGTGGTGGCGTTTGCTTGGTGGTTTGGGCTGTGCTGCCAAAAGAGACCGCCAGCGCCAAAAAGAAAATGGAGATATATTTTTTCATGGAAATGCTTGAATAAGAAGAAAGACCCAACGCTTATCTGGCTTGCGATGCCTTAGGCAGGTAGTGCAGCACGGCGCGGTTCTCTTTGGTGAAGTATTTCTTGGCTACCCGTGTGAGGTCATCTTTGGTCACGGCCAGAATCTTGTCCAGTTCCGTGTTGATGAGGTTGGTGTTGCCGTACAGCGCGTGGTAAGAAGCCAGTTTCTCGGTACGTCCTTCCAGCGTGGAAATGCCGTTGATGTAGTCGGTCTCCATCTGGTTGCGCAGTTTCTGGAATTCCTGGTCAGAGATGGCCTCGTTTTTCACGCGCTCAATCTCGGCATCCATGGCACGCTCCAGGTCATGGACATCTACCCCCTGGTTCGCGATGCCCAGGTTGATGAACAGCCCCGGGTCTTCCATGGACAACGGAATAGAAGCCACCGTCACTGCTTTCTGTTGCTTGTCTACCAAGGCTTTGTTCAGGCGAGAACTCGGGCCCCCAGAAAGCAAGGTGGTAAGCATGTTGATGGCATAAGAATCCTCTGATCCCTGGGCCGGAATGTGGTAGGCTTGTACTACTGCCGGCAACTGGATGTTGTCAAACACTACTTTGCGGCCTTCTTCTACCTGCGGGGGCTCCACCACCGTAGGACGCGGAATAGTGCCCGTTCCCTTCGGAATGCTGCCGAAATACTGCTCCACCCACTGTTTGGTCTGGTCTATGTTCAGGTCACCGGCAATGGTCAATGTGGCGTTATTGGGCACGTAGAAGGTCTTGTAGAACTGCTGGAACTCCCGCATAGAAGCCCGGTCTATGTACTGCGCAGACCCAATAGGAACCCAACGGTACGGATGCACCGAGTACGCCGTGGCGAAGGTGTTTTCCAGCAGGGAGCCATATGGCTGGTTGTCAATCCGCTGCTTTTTTTCTTCTTTTACTACCTGGCGCTGCGTCTCAATGCCCTGTTGATCGATCTTGGCGGCCCGCAGGCGGTCGGCTTCCATCCAGAGGCCCAAGGCCAGTTGATTTGAAGGAAGAATCTGGTAGTAGTACGTGCGGTCAAAGGAGGTGTTGGCGTTCACGGCCCCACCCGCGCTCTGGATCATGTTGATGTACTTGCCGCGCTCTACGTTCTCTGAGCCTTCAAACATTAAATGTTCAAAGAAATGCGCGAAACCCGTACGGTCGGCGTTCTCGTTCTTGGAACCCACGTGGTACATCATGGTCACGGCCACAGTAGGCGTGGTTTTGTCCTGGTGCAGGATCACGTGCAGACCATTTGGCAGGTCGTACTCCGTGAACTGAATTTTGTTGCTTTGTGCGCTCGCCATCAGGCTGGCACCCAGCAACAGGATACTCAAAAGTTTACGTTTCATTCAAAAAGCGTTAAAAAGAAAAAAGGGTCGTTCGGTTAGTTTGGCGCGTTTTTGGCTTAGTTTCCGGAAAACGTCCTTAAAATTAAGGCAATTTTTTTACAAACTGTTCCATATGCCTGATTGCCTACCAGATAGTTTGTCTTTTTTAGGTATGATTAAACCAACAGCGTAATATCTACTCTAATCTGTAAACCAAATAAAGCAAATCCATAGTATGAAAACCCTGCAAAAATTAATTAAACTAGCTTTCCTGTTTGTAGCCCTGTTGGCAGGCACTTCAGCCTTCGCCCAGCAAACCCAAGGTGCCCAAGGCCACGGACGCGCCCGGCTTTCGCCAGAGGAGCGAGCCATGATGCAACTGCAGCGCTACGAGAAGCAACTGGAGCTCACGCCTGAGCAGAGCATCAAAATCAAAGCCATCGTTTTACAATCTGCGCAGGACATGGAGAAAATGCGGGCCGCCGGTGGTCGTCCAGACCGTGCCGCCATGCAAGCCGAAGCCCAAAAGCGTGCTTTAGAAATCAATGCGCTTCTAACCCCGGCACAGCAGGAGAAATTTGCCAAGATAGTAGCTGAGCAGCTGGAAAGAGGCCAAGGTGGCGGTGGTGGCCAAGGTGGTCCGCGCCGCGTCAAAAGCCCAGGAGACATTTAGTAAATTTCATTTTTTGAAAGCACGAAGGCCGGGGAAAACTCCGGCTTTTTTGTGCTTATTGGTGTAATGCATACTGGTAGGGGCAATCCCTGGTGGTTGCCGTTGCGTTTGCCCCGCAATACAGGTTGTTGGTGATAACACCAACAACGGCAGACGGCAGTAGGCTTCTTGATGCATTACAATACCTGATTGCACCCCTTTGAAGGAAGTGGGGATGACGAAGCCGTTTTCAGCGTGGTTACTGGAAAGGGCAACCACCAGGGATTGGCCCAACAAGGCTCTAATCATTCCATTTTGACCCTCTTTTCCAGAAAACAGCCTTAAAATAGAATGACCCTTCTCGGCTTGCCATTGCCTTGAGAAGAACCTATCTTACCGGCAGAATCCACCGCTGCCGTCTGCCACTATGAAATGGATAAAAGCCATTCTTGCCGTTTTATTAACCGTTTTAGTCATCTATGGCTTAAACCGTACCTATGGCGTGGTTCCGGCGCTGGGGCCGTTTCTGAGCCCCTATGAAGGCTTCTGGCGCAGCGGTTCTGATGACGATTTCGCCTCTGAGGAACTGACGCTGGACGGATTGAAAGCCCCGGTGCAGATCAGGTTCGATTCTCTGCGGATACCGCACATTTTCGCGCAGAACGACCATGACCTGTACTACGCCCAGGGCTATCTCACGGCCAAAGACCGGCTGTGGCAGATGGAGTTTATGACGCACGCGGCGGCCGGCCGGTTGTCTGAGATCATTGGCGACCGAACCCTTGAGATGGACCGTTACCAGCGCCGGATGGGCATGATGACCTCGGCAAGGAAATCTTTGGCGCGGATGATGGCAGACCCGCAGAGTCGGGCAGTGATAGAAGCCTATTGTGCCGGGGTGAATGCCTATATCGGGCAACTGGCGCCGCATGAGTATCCGTTTGAGTACAAGCTCCTGCACTATGCCCCCGAGGAATGGGCTCCATTGAAGATTGCGTTGCTTTTGAAGATGCTGGCCTATGACATGACCGGCTTCTCAGATGATCTGCGCATGACAAACAACCTGCGCAAATACGGCTCAGACATCATACAAGACCTGTTCCCCGATTATCCTTTCCATGAGGAGCCCATTGTGCCGGTGGGCACCCGGCAGAGGTTTAAACCACTTCCCATTCCGCCTGCACCCACCGAGTTCATGCCCAAGGTTGCTTTTCATACGCTGGAGCGCCAAAAACCCGAGAACCTGGGCAGCAACAACTGGGCGGTGGCGGGTGCCCGCACAGCCAGTGGTTATCCATTGCTGGCCTCAGACCCGCACCTGAACCTGACATTGCCTTCTATCTGGCACGCCGTGCAGTTGCATGCGCCGGGTATCAATACCTACGGAGTGGTGATTCCGGGGGCACCGGGCGTGGGCATCGGGTTTAATGAGCAGATTTCCTGGGGCATTACGAACGTGGGAGCCGATGTGCTGGACTGGTTCGAGATCAAATTCAAGGACGGGAAACGGCAACAGTATTGGCATGATAACCAATGGAAACCGGTGCGCCGTGTGGTAGAGGAAATCCACATCAAAGGTGGGCAGACCATCTTAGATACCGTGCTGTACACGCACCACGGGCCGGTGGCCTACCTGCCCAATGAAAAGGCCTTCAGAAGTGGCAACACCCCCGTGGGGCACGCACTCCGCTGGACGGCACATGACACCCAGAATGAGCTGAAAACCCTTATCCTGATCAATCGGGCCAAAACTTTTCCTGAGTTCAGGCAGGCGCTCACCACCTGGGCCGCCCCGGCCTTCAACTTCCTGTACGCCGACACCCAGAACATTGGGGTGGTCTCCAACGGATTGTACCCCTTGAAGTGGCAAGGGCAAGGCAAGTTCCTGCTGGATGGTTCCAACCCCGCACATGACTGGCAGGGCTGGATACCCATGGACCAGGTGCCGCAGGTGCTCAATCCCAACCGTGGGTTTGTGAGCTCTGCTAACCAGACGCCGGTGAGCCCCAAAGATTACCCGTATTACCTGGGTTCTAACTTTGCCGGATATGAGCGAGGAGCCCGCATCAACCAGCGCCTAGCTTCCATGACCCAGGCCGCGCCAGACAGTTTCAGGCTGCTCCAAACCGATACCTACAGTTTTGTGCCCCAGAACGTGCTGCCCACCATGCTCCGGCTGATCAACCAGGATTCCCTTTCGGGTACCCAGAAGAAGGTTTTCCAGACCTTGGCTGCCTGGGACTACCGCTTTGAGCCCGATAAGCTGGCCCCTTCGCTTTTCGAGGAATGGTGGCAAACCCTTGCCCGCGCTATCTGGTCCGATGACTTCCCGCCGGCCGAATTCAAGGCTCCCGCCCGCGACCGTTTGGTGCAGATGATCCAGCAAGTGCCTAGAAGCCGATGGTACGATGACGTGACTACCCCTCAGAAAGAAACCCTGGCCGATCTGGTCAACGCCTCTTTCAAAAAGGTAACCGACAGTTTGGGCGTGGGCGGTTCGCAATGGCAGTGGGGAAACGCCAGAGATTCGCACATCCGGCATTTGGCGCAGTTACCGGGCTTCGGGCACCAGTTATTCGCAGGCGGAAGCGCCAACTCCATCAATGCCCTCAACGGTAGCCACGGACCGTCATGGCGCATGGTGGTGCAGTTAGGGCCTCAGGTGCAGGCCTGGGGCGTGTATCCCGGCGGGCAAAGTGGAAATCCGGCCAGCCGTTTCTACGACAATTTGTTAAACGACTGGCAAAACGGGAAACTGCACCGGTTACTATTCCTGCGGTCGGCCAATGATCAGCCGGCAGCTACTTCCGTTCACTGGACTTTAAAGAAAAACTGACATGCTCTTCATTCTGATTCTTCTCCTCGGGTTATTGGTTCAGTTCTTTCTGCCGTGGTGGACTCTGGCCCTGGTTTGTTTCGGGTTGGCGTTCTGGAAGGCGCGCTACGGCGGGCAGGCGTTTCTGTCGGGTTTCCTGGCTATCGGGTTGACATGGCTGGGTGCGGCGCTGTTCTGGCACGTGGTCACCGATGGCGTTCTCAGCGGGCGAGTGGCCACCATGCTCACCGTGAATTCACCCTGGATTCTCCTGATAGTGACCGTGCTCATTGGCGGGGTAGTGGGTGGACTAAGCGCTTTGTCTGGATACTTGGTGCGGCAGCTGTGGGAAAAGTCTGTTTAGAGGTTGTTTTCAGGAAAAGAAGCGGAAAACAGAAAGAGGTGATGGCAGAAGGAATCTGCTCGTATAAAGGGAGAAAGTAATTGGTTGTAGAGGGTAGCCTTTCCGAGTTTGTTTTAGGGAAGCTCCTGCGTTTTAAGCCCATTCTTTCTAATTTGCCTCGAAACCAACAGGCGTTTTTCCTTTTTCTGCTGCTTTGATTTTTCTTGCTGTTTTCCTCCGCATCCTTTCCAACCCGTTGGCCAATGTTTTCCAGAAGCAGCTTACTGCTATGGGTAGCCTGCCGTTGCTGGTAAACTTCAATACCTATTTCCTGCTGAGCGTGCTTTGCGTTTTCCCAGCCCTTGATACAGATTGGCTTGCACTGCCGCTGGGGTTTTGGGGCTACTCGCTTTTAGTGGGCTTGTTTGGGGCGTTGGGGAACGGTTTTCTGGTGCGGGCCTTGCAAACGGGAGACCTGTCGGTGCTGGGGCCGGTGAACGCGTACAAATCGGTGGTGGGGTTGCTGGCGGCCATGGTGCTACTGGGCGAGTTCCCGAATATCTGGGGCGCGTTGGGAATCATGCTCATCATTGGTGGAAGCTATTTTGTGCTGGATACCACCGATGAAAAATTCTCCTGGAAACTTCTGAAGCAACCCAGTATCCAGTTCAGGTTGTGGGCCATGGTCTTTGCGGCCATAGAAGCCGTGTTCATCAAGAAAACCATTCTGTACTCCTCGCCCACGGTTTCCTTTATCAGCTGGTGCTGGTTTGGCGCGCTGTTCTCTGGCATCGTGACGTTCTGGGCAGCGGCGCATCGGCAGCAATGGAAGCAGGAGTGGGTAGCGGGCAAACTGAAGCGGTACGCCCTGCTGGTTTTCTGCATCGGGCTGATGCAACTGACCACCAACTACGCCTTTGAGCAAATGCCGGTAGGCTATGCGCTTTCTCTGTTCCAGCTTTCCACGCTGGTGAGCATTGGCCTGGGTTACCGGTTCTTCCAGGAAACCAACATCCTCAAGAAAACCTTCGGCGCCATCATCATGGTGGCCGGATCGGTGATGATCATTCTGCTGAAATAGTCCTGATGATAGTCCTGAGTTCTGAGTCTTGAGTCCTGAGTCATTTTTCCTAAATTGACTTACCCTTGTGTGTCTTGGCGTTTTTGCCCTGTTTCCTCTAAAACCTGCTTAAATCAACTGGTTTCTACCTAACTCAGAACTCAAGACTCAGAACTTTTCCAGGTTTTTTGAAAAAAAATCTGGAAACCGCTGTAATGACTTCCGCACTCCGTCGTCTCTGTTAATGAATGGACTTACAAGAGTTTAAAACCAAGGTACTCCCGGCCAAACAGAAGCTGTATAGAATGGCGCTGTTCCTGTTGCAGAACAAGGAAGAGGCCGAGGATATCTTGCAGGATGTTTTCCTGAAACTCTGGTCCAACAAACACAAGCTCCACGCTTACGCCAGCATTGAGGCGTTTGCCATGAGCATCACCAAGAACCTGTGCCTGGACAAACTCAAGAGCCGCAAGCACAAGCACATGGTAGATGTAGTGGACCTGGAGCTGAACTCCGGCGAAGCCAACCCGTACCAGCGCTCCGAGCTATCGGACCAGGTAAGCAAGGTGCAGGAGCTCCTGAAACTCCTGCCTGAGCAGCAGCGCCTGATTCTGCACCTGCGCGATGTGGAGGGCTACGCCTACGAAGAGATTGAGCAAGTGACGGGCATCAACGTCAACGCCATCAGGGTGGCGCTGAGCCGAGCCCGGAAAAGTGTGCGCGACGGACTTTTAAAGATGGAAAACTATGCAGTTTGAGCAGATAGAAACCTTGCTGGAGAAATACTACAACGGCGAAACCTCGCTGGAAGAAGAAAGCCAGCTGAAACGCTTTTTCCAGCAGACCAAACTTTTGCCAGATCACCTCAAACCCGAGGCTGCGCAGTTCCGGCACTACGCCCAGGAGCAAAGCGTGGAAATGGACAAGTTCTTAGCCGATGACTGGTTGTTTGAGAAGATAGAAAACCCGGTATTGGCCGTTCAGGGAAGCAGCCAGAAGACGGAGAGTACCAGTTTCTTCAAAACCTACGTGTGGCAGATAGCCGCCAGCATCAGTCTGTTGATCGTGGCGTTCTGGGCCGGAAATTACTTTCAGCAAACGGGGAGTGTATCCTCATCTGGCGAGGCTCAGGTAGTGGCCCTGGAACAGAAAACCCAGGAACGTAAACCGGAGGTAGAAACTGCTGCCTCGGTAGAGAACCCAATGAATACCGCTATCTCTACAGTAAACCAGGAGCGGGAAGAAGAAACGTATTCTTCCGCCCGGAGGCAACCAGCCAAACCAGTGTTGGTGGCAAGTTCTACTGTCAGAAGTTCATCGGCGAGTGACCGGTTGCAGTTGGTGAGCCAGGACCTCAAAACCGAGGGACTTACGCCCCAGGAAAGCAAAAAAATTATTAAGCTGCTGGTGAAAACCATGAACCAGGACGGGAACCTGAACGTGCGGCTGGCCGCCTGCGAAGCCCTCTACCAGTTCAAAGACCACAAAGAAGTACGCAAGGCGTTCATCCATGCCCTGGGTACCCAGACCGAGCCGCTCATGCAACTCACCCTCATTGAGATGGTGGTCAAACTTAAAGAGGCCACCGCGGTCCCACAGCTGGAGATGCTCATGCACAAAGAAGATTTATTACCTATTGTCAAATACAAAGCACAAGAGGGCCTCGGAACCCTTATCTAACCACGCATATACTTCTACTTCCATGAAAAAAACAATTGTACTGGCATGGGCCGTGCTCATGCTTGCCGGGAACTGCCTTGCCTCAGAAAACACAACTGCCGCCTATAGACAAACCATCCCGGCTGCTGGGGGTGGCAAACAGGAAAATGCCCCGCGCACTTACAAAGTGAAGCTGGGCAATGGCAAAGACGCGCGCGTGCAGCTTTCCATGTTCAGCAGTGACGTAAAGATTGTAGGGCACTCCGGTGATGAGGTGATCATTGAAACTCGCGATTACAGCGCCCCTCCTAAACGGGCCGAGGGCCTGAAACCGCTCTATAACCAGGTAGAGGACAACACCAATCTGGGCTTATCAGTTACCAAAAACAGCAACACCCTTTCTATCACCAAGGCTTCCAGGATAGACGCGGAGTATACCATCAGAGTCCCCAGGAATGCCGCTGTGGTGTACAAAGAAACCAACTGGCAAGGAGGCGATGTCTCCATCGCGGATATGAACGGGGAGATTGAACTGAAACTCAACAACTCAGAGGCGACCCTAACCAACGTTTCGGGCCCGGTGATCGCCAACAACACCAGCGGTACCATCAAAGTCATTTTCTCTTCCCTGGACCAGAGCAAGCCCAGCGCTATTTCTACCGTGAGCGGTGACATAGACATCACCTTGCCAGCCAAAGATAAGGCGAACTTCAAGCTCAAGTCTATGCAAGGCGAAATCTACACCGACTTTGACATTGAAATGAACCGCAAAAAGGGCAATGACGAAGAACTGGCCTTGCTTGGCGGCGGCGGCGACATTGCCGGCAAAGTCAACGGCGGAGGTGTGGAAATGAGCATCCAGACCATCACCAGCGACATCTTCATCCGGAAAAGAAAATAATCTCTCAGGTACCTAAAACCAACCTTCTTATGAAAAAGCTATTGCTGATAGCCCTGCTGCTGTGGGGTGCCGGGAATCTCTATGCCCAGAAAAAAACGATTGAGAAAACCCTGGACGTGCCCGCCTCCAAGAAAGTGCACCTGAATCTGAAATTCGGGAACGATGTAAAAGTGACCGCCTGGGACAAAAAAGACGCCTACGTGAAAGTGACTTACGAGATCAACGGCGGCCAGCTGAACCAGGCCCTGCTGGTAACCTTTGACCCCGGCAAAGACCAACTCAAAGTCATCGCCGACCTGGACGAAAAGCTCCTGAAGAACAGCACCTACGAAGGCGATTGCCCCGGCGGGGCTACCACCAGTTTCGGGAACTACTCTAACGGCAAGATGAAAAACGGAGTCTGCACCCGCATCGACTACGAGATCTTCCTTCCCCGCGAAACCAACCTCACCTTGGAAACCATCAACGGCGACATTGAACTGCGCGGCCTCACTGGCACTGTCAACGCAAAATCCATCAGCGGGTTTGTAGACATGGACTGGTCTACCCAGAAGGGAGCCAACGTGGCCCTGAAAACCATCACCGGCGAAGTTTACTCTGACCTTTCCCTTGACCTCCCCGAAAAGAAGCAGGAAACGCCCATGGTAGGTTATCAGCTCAAAGGAAAAGTCAACAACGGCGGCCCCGCCATCCAACTGGAAACCATCAGCAACAACATCTACTTCCGGAAAAAGAAATAACCGTTTCGGGGCTATTTTCCCAGAAGCAGCCCCGAAACACTATTCCCTCTTCCAAGCTCTAAAGTCTGGGATGATTCCCTTTGCTGATCAGTGTTGTAGGGCGCCTAATGAGATTGCCTAGTACACTCTCGGTTGTCGGTGTTTTTCCACATACTTCAGGCTAAGGAGCAATGCGTACGACGTTACCGTGTAACGTCGCTACAGAATAATTCGGAGATGCAGCCTCGTTACACTGTAACGAGGTGGTGCGGCAGAGGATTGCCCCTTTTCTGATGATTACAGCCGCAATAAAGACTCCGTTGTGGTGTGTTCTCAACAATAACCAAAATGATCTCCGCCACCAAATAGGGAAACCACAAGGAGTTGCCCCTACTCCAAATACCCTTCCGCTTTTAGGCTGATTTCCTGAAAACCACCTGAAAACGGCCTCTCGCTTTTCACGGCGCATCTGCTGTCACTCCTTCTCTATTCTCCTATCTTATTCCATATTTCTATGAAAAAAAGAGCTCTCTTTTTGCTGGTATCGCTATGCCTGTACTTTTCGGGCTGGGCACAAATTGCAGTTGCGCCGCTGGCAGATGCCTCGGTGAAGATCAGTGGAAAAATCACCGGCACCTTACTTGATTCTGCATCGGGCAAGCCGGTGGAATTTGCCACGGTGGCCTTGTTGCTGGGAGGTAATCGCCAATCAATAGACGGAACTTTGACCAATGGACAAGGTAAGTTCACGTTTGGCAGGGTTCCCGAGGGTGAGTATCTGCTTTCGTTCAGCTTTGTAGGGTACCGGGGCAAGACCATCGGGCCGGTGGCGGTGACAGGCAAAGCAGTGGAGGTGGAATTGGGGCAGATGCTGCTGAGCCCGGCGGAAAACAAGCTGCAGGAGGTGACGGTGGTGGGGCAAAAACCGCTTATTGAAGACAAAGCCGACCGCCTGGTATACAACGCTGACCAGGACATCACCAATACGGGCGGCAACGCCACCGATGTGCTCAAGAAGGTGCCCTCACTCACGGTAGATGTAGACGGCAATGTAGCTTTGCGGGGCTCTTCCAACGTGCGGGTACTCATCAACAACAAGGCTTCTTCTATCATGGCCACGAACCTGGCCGATGCCCTCAAACAGATTCCGGCAGACCAGATCAAAAGCGTGGAGGTGATCACCAGTCCATCGGCCAAATACGATGCCGAGGGTTCTGCTGGCATCATCAACATCATCACTAAAAGGAAGTCGCTGCAGGGCCTGACCGGGAGCGCAGGGCTGACGGCGGGTACCCAGAACAGCAGTATTTTCAGCAACCTGAGTGTGCGCCGTGGCAAAATGGGCGTGAACCTGGATCTGAGCAGTTTCCGGTATTCTGTGCCCAAAGGGTACGGAATGTACCGGCAGGAATATGTAGAGGGCGAGGACATCATCACCATTCAAGACGGCGATGGACGGGTGCATGGCGGCGGCGGATCGGCGCAATTGGGGCTGGACTATGACCTGGATTCTATGAATCTGTTCTCCATAGGCCTTAAGCTGAACACGGGGCGTTACCAGGGCAACAGCGCGCAGGAAACCACTACCAGCCAGTCCGGGCCTTTCCAGTACATCCGGAACACGAACAATTACCAGTTTATTCCTCTGGGCGCCGACCTGAACCTGGAGTACACGCGCGTGTTCAAACCGCAGCAGGAATTGACGTTTTTGGCGCAGTTCAGCCAATCTGACCATGAAAACTTCGTGAACCAGGACCGCTTCACCCAGGAAGAGCAGCTTTTTTACCTGCAGCGCAACACCAACGAGAACAGCAACCGCGAGATCACCTTTCAGGCAGATTACGGCCATCCGTTCAGTGATAAATCTACGCTGGAAGTGGGAGCCAAGGCCATCCTCCGTCGGGCTAATAGCGAGGCTAGGTATGACATCCGGTTTCCGCTGGAGAACCTTGAAACGCCCGAAGAAGACGTGTTCCATTACCAACAGGATGTGGTGGCGGGGTACCTTTCCTACGGCCTCACGCTGGGCAAGAACTTCTCCTTCAAAGCCGGTACGCGTTACGAGCAGACCCATCTGAAAGGCGATTTCACCAGCACCACCACCTTCCTGAACGAGACCTACCACACCCTTATCCCCAGTCTGACTTTATCCCGCACGCTGAAAGAAAACCATACCTTCAAGTTCAGCTATACTCAGCGCATCCAACGACCCCATATCTTCCTTCTGAATCCTTACCGTGACAACCGTGATCCTAAGAGTATTTTCTACGGCAATCCCAAACTAGACCCTGAGCTGACGCACCTGTATGAGGTGGGCTACAGCACGTTCTTCAAGACCAGTTCGGTGACCACAGCCCTGTACCTGCGGCAGATTGACAACGCGATTCAGCTAGTGACGGTGGGCATTGACCAGGGCGTGGCGCAGAATACCTTTGCGAACGCCGGCAAGCTGTTGAGTTACGGCCTTAACGTGTCTGGGGCAACCAAGCCGGTGCCGGCGCTCAGCCTCAACGGCAATGTGAACGTGTACTACAACCGCCTCAGCGGGCTGGGCACCCAGAATACCGGCTGGCAATACAATTTGAATCTGACCTCGGGTTACGAAGTAGGCAAAGGTGTCACAGCCCAATTCTCCGGAGGCTTTAACTCGCCGCGGGTGACGCTCCAGGGCAAGGCCTACTCCTGGCAGTACTACAGCTTGGCCGTGAAGAAGGAGCTGTTTGAGAAGAAAGGCAGCCTTACCCTGAGCGTGAATAATCCCTTTACTAAATCCATCAATTACGGAACCGAAACCAGTACCGAGACCTTCTTCCAAACAAACGAGAACCGCAACTTCAACCGGTCGGTGCGGCTCAGCTTTGACTACAAGTTTGGCCAGCAGAACGCAAGCAAGGCGCCCCGAAAAAAGAAAGCCATCCGGAACGATGATATGAAAGAGGGCGGATAAAAGTTGTTTTGGATATGATTTCTGGAAAACAGGCCTTAAACCGAAAATGCATCGGTTCTTTCTGGCCTGTTTTTCTCAAATTTGCCCTGAAACCCATCAATCCCCAACGCTCATGCGCTACGCTCTCACCAACGGCACCATCTACTCCGGCTACACCACCGCTCAAGGCTATGCGGTTTTGTTTGAAGACGGAAAGATACTGGACTTGGTTCAAACAAATGAAATCCCTGAAGGTGCTACCCTTATAGACGCGCAAGGCGGCATCATCTGCCCGGGGTTCGTGGATTTGCAGGTCAACGGCGGGGGCGGCGTGTATTTCACCCAGTATCCTACGCTGGAAAGTCTGAACACCATCCGGGACGCGCATCTGCAGTTTGGGACCACCAGCTTTCTGCCCACGGTGATCTCGGCGTTTCAGGACAAGATTCTGGAAACCATCATGGCCGTGCGCGAAGCCATGCAGCAGCAACCCAGCATTTTTCTGGGCATGCACCTGGAAGGGCCTTATTTCAACCCGGGGAAAGCCGGTGCCCATGACCCGGCCTGCATCCGGGAAGCGACGCACGAGGAACTAGATGTGCTGCTGGAGGCCGGCAAAGACGTGATCACCTATCTTACCCTGGCCCCGGAATGTGTGGAGGAAAGTTTGCTGCAGCGGTTGGTAGACAGCGGCATCGTACTCTCTGCAGGGCACAGTCTGGCTACGTATGACCAAGCCATGCACTTCTTCCAGAACGGTGTTACGGCCGTTACGCACCTCTACAACGCCATGAGCGGAATGGACACCAAACAACCCGGCCTGGCCGCGGCGGCGCTGGATTATGGACAGGCCTGGACCGGCATCATCGTGGACGGCGAGCACTGTCACCCCTACGCCGTACGATTGGCCAAAAAGATGCTGGGCGAAAAACTGCTGCTCATCTCTGACTGCGCCGCCTGTGTGGGCTCAAATATTCCGTTCACTGATTTCGGCAACTTCAAAGCGTATTACCGCAACGGCCGCTGCGAGACGGAAGATGGTCGGTTGGCCGGTTCAGCGTTGACCATGCTGCAAGCCGTGCAGAACACCGTGAACATGGTAGGCCTGGAGCTGGACGAGGCTATCAGAATGGCCACCCTGTATCCAGCGCAGGTTCTGAAACTAGAGCACAAAGTAGGGCAACTGGTACCCGGCGCAGCCGCCAATTTGCTGGTGTTGGACCAGGAACTGCAACTGCAAAACGTCTGGGTAGATGGCACAGAAATAACCCTGAATCAAGGATAAGCGAAAGCCTTTTCGGGCCTGTTTTCCAGAAAGCAGGCCCGATACGGTTTTCGCAAAACTAGCTTCTTCGGCTACTCAATGATGATTCGTTGGGTGTGCTGGTGGCCTGATTTGGTTTCGGCGAGGAGCAGGTAAAGTCCGCGGGCTTCGCCTTTGATGCTGAATTTTTCGGTGACCGCCCCGGCTGCGTAGCGCTTGTAGGGCGAAAGCGTTTTTACCAGTTTCCCGTTGATATCTACCAGACTCACGCGCATTTCCTCTTCCCGTTTCAAACTCATAGACAGGTTCAGCCATTCGGCGGTTGGGTTAGGGAACACCACTGCGTATTGAATAGAGGACAGGCTTCCAGGGTTAGACTCAAAATACTTCAGTTGGGTAGAAACTCCGTTTAATGGGGCGGTCAGCAGGCTGGAAGAATCACCTGATAGGTTTTTCTGTTGCGCCAATTGCCTGTACTCCCGCATAATATCTTGGCGCAAAGGCTGCGGCAGTTGGGCCAGAAAATCAGGAGTGGCGGCATACCAGAAAATGGCTTCGTCTTTGGCTTGGTTGTTGGCCCGCACGAGCACCGGAATCAAGGTGTTTACAATCTCGGTGAAGTACGCAGGCTCTAGCTTCCGTTCGTTTTCGCCTTCCATCATGTACTTCACTCTTTGTTCCCCGGCCCGGTTAGAGACGTACAGCGGGTGAAGGTTGGGGGCTATCACCGCTACCTTGCCACTGTCTGCCCCGGGTTTCCAGCCTTTGTACACGTTGACAGAATGCCCGCCGCCGTAGATGGTAAACTCCAGCCGTACGTTGCTGTCGTCCTTGTCCTGGAAAATCCGCAGGTACATAATGCCCCGGTCGTTCACCTCAATCCCCAGTTTCCGCTCCACGTTGCGCGGCAGTTCCAACAAAGCAATGTTCCCGAAGACCTTTTCGCCTTCTTTAGGCTCCAAAGGTTTTGTCTTTTCCAGGATTTTCACACTCCCAGGCGCCTGATCAACCGTGATGGACTGACCCTTCGCGGAAATAGTCTTTCCTTGAACAACGGATTCCTCCGCTGTTTTACCAGCTGGAGTGGCTGTGCTTTGTTGAGTTGCTGCTACTGCCTGAACCCCAGAGGCGGTACTTTTTGCCGATGCAGCGGTAGGCTTTGCGCCTCCGTTTTGAGGCCCGTTTTCCTGTTTGACCGCTGAAGTAGTCACTGGGGAAGTCTGTTGCGCTATTGGCTTTTGGGGTTCATCTGTGAGGGAAAGCCAGAGCAGGAAAGCTCCCACCAAAGCGCCCAAACTACCAACAACCCAAAACGCTGCTTTTTTCCCGGCTACCGCCGATGTTTGTTTTCCGGCATTTGCCCCGGCAGGAAGCTGGTGGAGGGCTTCTTTCAGTTCGCTCAGAGGCATCACCGGTTCCTGGGTTTTGGCCGCCTCAAAGTAATGGTTCAGGTTTTTATGTGGGTGTGACATGGTGGCTCTGGTTAAAAAGTGAGACTTACTTGCGCCCGGGAACTGATTTTCTCAAACTGCGCCTCCTCAGAGGGTTCGTTTTCCAGCACGTGCAGCGTTTCCTGGTCGTTGAGCAGGCGGGCCAGCCGTTTCTTGCCGCGCACCACCCGTGATTTCACCGCCGAGAGGCTGCACCCCTGAATGGCCTGCACTTCCTTGAGGGCGAAACCAGAGATCTCAAACAGGATGATGGCTTCGCGCTGTTCCTCGGGCAGTTTGGCCAGGGCCTCGTACAGCAACCGTACATCGGCGGTCAGCTCCGGGTTTTGGGAGTCCAGGTGTTTTTCCTCGGCCTCCGGAGCACTGAAAATGCCCCAGAACTTGCGCCGCCGGCTCTTGTTCCGCAGGATGCGGGTCGCGATCCCGAACAGGAAATGCAGGAACGCCTCTTTGTGCCGAAGCGAATCAAAGTGCTCATAGGCTTGCAGTACCGTCTCACTGATGAGGTCTTTGGCGTCTGCGCTATGAAACACCCGAGCCTGGCAGAACCGGGCAAAAGGCGCGTGCACCGGTTCGTAGAGCGCCAGAAACGCTTGCTGTTTGGCGGTATGTTCTTGCGGTTGGGACATAACGTATTCCTCTGGTTTTGACGGTAAGTGACATGAAGCACCAGAAAAGTCGCAGGCGGGGAATAACTTTTTAACTTTTTTTGAAGATAAGCCGAATAGTATCGTAAAAGATCATTTCAAGGCTGATTTACTAAAAGGAGCCTGAAAATAGACTTTCTGTTCTGGGGATTGCTTCCAAGGAAATTACTTTAGAAGCCACCCTGACTCCATTTGTCCATACTACCATCGCTATGAAAATCATCACCATCACCGTAAACCCCGCGCTGGATAAAAGCACCCGGGTAGAATCTGTAGCCCCAGAGAAAAAACTCCGCTGTGAGAAGCCAGTCTTTGAGCCGGGCGGCGGCGGTATCAACGTGTCCAGGGCTATCAAGAAATTGGGTGGTGAATCCTGCGCTTGGTATCTGGCCGGCGGACACACGGGAGATAAACTGGGAGACCTTCTTCAAAAGGAAGGGGTCCAGTTCCGAAAATTCACCTGCGCCGAATCTACCCGGGAAAACCTGGTGGTGTTTGAAACCTCGTCTCGCCAGGAATATCGGTTTGGCATGCCCGGCCCCCAGGTCACGGAACCCGAGTGGCGACAGTTTCTACAGGCCTTGGAGGAACTGGAAGAAGTCCCCGAGTTTGTGATTGCCAGCGGCAGCAACCCCCCCGGCGTACCAGATGATTTCTATGCCCAAATAGCAGAACTGGCCTGCAAGAAAGGCTTTAAACTGGTAGTAGACACCTCGGGCGAAGCCCTCATGAAAGCGGCCAGCAAAGGCATTTACCTGCTCAAACCCAACCTGAACGAACTAGCGGCGCTGGCCAACAAAGAAGTGATCTCGTCGCAGGAACAGGAAGATCTGGCCACGCAGGTGTTGGAGGAAGGCAAAAGCCAGGTTTTGGTGGTTTCCTTAGGACCCAGAGGTGCTATGTTGGCTTCCAAAGAAGGATTTGAATACGTAGTGCCGCCCACCGTCAAACAAGAAAGCGCCGTAGGCGCTGGTGATAGCATGGTGGGCGCCATGGTCCTGAAACTCCAGGAAGGCTGGCCTTTGTCAGACGTGATCCGCTACGGAGTTGCGGCAGGTACCGCCGCCACCATGACCCCCGGCTCCGAACTCTGCCGCAAACCCGATGTAGAAAGCATCTACGCCTGGCTCAAAGCACGACGGTAACATCTCGTTTTGCCGTTGTTTTGGGGAAACCAGGCTGAAAAGGGTACTTTTAGAAATGACGAGGTTTGGGTCTGATGTTTTGGTAAGCTGAAGGGATTTGGAAATACGTGTTAACATGGTCTGTTGGTTGGCACCAGCGGTTCCTTGCATTTTGAGGCTCGCGCCCCACTGAAGTTGCAAACTTCAGATCATAGTAGGTCCAAGTCGCAGACTTGAACCATGGAATATCGCAGCAGTTGAAAGAACCCTATTCCAGTCTTTCGGGTGAGCGCCTAGGCAGGTTCCGGTGCCGATAGGCATTGCGACTGAAAGGAGCAAAGGAAGCTGGCACAGCGCGAACCCGGAAGACGGGGCCTCGCGGCCGTGAGCGCACGAAGGGATACGATGAAACAACCAAGCTCTTAAAAACTGAACACCAGAAGCCACGGCAGCTTTACCAGACCAAGCAACAAAACCAACTTCAGACTACAAGCCTTGCCCTCAACAAGGGAAGCCTCAGGCAAAAAGAAACCAAGACAAACCTTATCTTCTCCCTTCCCTCAACACCTTCATCTGCACCGGTGCCACCCCGCTTTTCTCCAGATCCAGTTTCCGGGCCGCTGATTTAGAAAGATCTATGATGCGGCCGCGGGCGAAAGGTCCGCGGTCAGTGATGAGCACTTTCACGGAACGGCCGTTCTGCGGATTGATGACTTTTACTTTAGTGCCAAACGGCAGTTTCTTGTGGGCGGCCGTGCGCTTGCCGGGTCTGTAGGGTTCGCCGTTGGCCATTTTGTTCCCTTTTAGTTTATCGGAGTAAAAAGAGGCTTTTCCGTTCTCTGTGTAGCCGCGCTTCCCGAAGGCAGGTTCGCTGGAAGAGCAGCTGGAAAAGAAAAAGACCAGAAACAGAAGGCAAAGAAGATTCCAGCGGAACCAGGAGGGGGATTTATGCATAAGAGAAAAAATGTTGGAGCGCCTGGGCCAACTGCGGCCATTGGAGTTGCTCCAGCGGGTGTTTGGTATTGGGTAAAACATGAAACTGGCCTTGCGGCAATTGCCGGTATGCTTCCAGCGATTCTTCAATGGAAACCATCTGGTCTCGGTCTCCTACGGCTACGCACACCGGTATGTTGATCTGGGCGAAAGCCTGACTTGAAAGCGTAGGTACCTGACCCAATTGGTGCATCATGGCCGAAGTGCGATGCAATAGTTCAGTCCAGTCTTGCGGGGCATGCCGCTCCTGCAGTACCTGTGCAAACGTCGGTACTTTGGAGGAAATTATGTCTGGCTGGAGCTTCGCGGTTTCATGGAGGGCTGTTTCAGGAGTCCAGTGGAACTTGGTAGCAAGGGTAAAGATCCGGGAGAAGCGGTCAGGTTGCTGCCTAGCCGCTTCCAGGGCAATATAGCCGCCCATGCTGTAGCCAAAAACCTGAATGCGGGGCAGGTGATGATGATCCAGCCAGTCCAGCAGTTGGCGTACAAAGTATTCTATAGAGAAAGGCTCTTTGGGAAAGGGAGCTCCGCCATGGCCAGCCAGGTTGAAGGAGTACACCGGTACCGTAGAGGACAGCAGTGGCAGCAGCGGCTCAAACTGGTCTTTCGCGCCAAGAGCGCCGTGTAACAGTAGCAGTGGTTCCATGTGGTAAGATAAGTGTTCTTACGGGTTCAAACCAAACGTTTCTGTTTCAGGGCCTTTTTCTGGAAAAGGCCCGAAAACCGCCTTGTTCAGAAAACGGGCCTTCTCAAGCAAAGCAAAGACGTTATTGGTTCCGAGGTTTTGGGTATCTACGCCAGCCTTTTCAGGAAATGGAAACCCTTGATCACAAAGCCTTCGCGCAGGTAGAACTTATGGGCGGCATTGTTCACCACGTAGGCATCCAGCATCATGGTCTCGCAGTGATAGCGGTTGGCCTCGGCAGTAAGCCAGTCAAGCAGTAGTTTCCCGATGCCCTTTGAGCGGTACTGCTCATCCACCACAAAATTGTCTACCTCCAGGTACTTGCCGCTGTACAGCTTGGTGCCAATCCAGTACCCCGACAAACCCAGGCAAGTGGTGCCATCAAAAACGCCTACCATCCGGTAGTGCTGGGGTAGCATCAAGCGCAACAACTCCTCGTACCGCTCGGGCTCCATGTTGGGGTTCAGGAACTGAATCAAGGGGAATTGATGCAGCATCTCAGCTAACTCTGTTATTTCCCTTATTTGAAAAGCTGTAACCATGATAGAATTAAATCAGGTACAAAAATAGGAAGTGGCTGGCAGGGGTGAAATAAATGCTAAGGAAATGTTAAATAAAAAGTCGCTAATCCTTAGTATAGTTAATTATCTGTTAATTGCTGTTTTGGGCTTGGTTTTAAGAAAATAGCCCCTTTATATTTGTTCCGTTAGAGGACGGAAATAGCTTTTAATTAGATCCTGATAATTCGGGTGATGAATCTAGAGGAGCCTGGGTTGATATTGGTGTAGATACATCTGTTGGCGTAGTGAACGAAAAGATTTGCTGTAGTAGTATGGTGTTCGGGATCCCTTTTACAGACAATAAATATTCAAAGGTTAGGTGTGAACGAAAAGTGTCCGGTTTTAAATAGAAAAGTGTACGGCATCGCACATAAAGTTATTTGAGATTATGTATAAAGGATTGATTTTTAGATACTTAATTACTTGGCATGTAACTTGTGAAACCTAGAATAACGCAAGGAGTTGGAGCAGAACTAGTGTAGGAATAGATGGTTTTAAGATTAGTTTCTCATTATTAAGAAAAAATAAACATCCGCAAGCAACCTTCTTTTAGATTCTGCATCTATTAGAGTATAACACAAACATATTGAAATAATACATTCGCAAATAATAGGCAAAATACTGCCCTGGATATTCACGTCCTTTTCCTTTTGAAAAGGTGTTTAAATGAGCAATTAAACCATTAAAATAAGAGTCTTTCATTTTGTCATTCACTCATTAAAACAAAATAATTATGAAACGTCTATTCATCATCCTCGCCCTAGTTAGCATGCAAGTATTAACTGCGTTCGCGCAAGGCCCTACCAGCCGGGTGAACACAGAGAAAGTTAAAATGTACCGTCAGCCGGGTATTGGGGGCGAAGTGATGCGCCTGCTGGGTTCTGAAGATGAGATCATTGTCATGCGGAAACAAAACCATGAATGGTCTCTGGTACAGATTGACGGAGAAGCTGGCTATGTGCTGAATACTTACCTGAAAGCCAAGAAAGCCAAAAAAGCTACCGCTGCTAAAACTCCAGTAGCCCCAAATAAAAGCGCTAAGCTTTAATCTGGCAAAAAGCAAGAAGGCAGGCCTCTGACCGGCCATGTCCTTAAAGCAAAGGGCCCGCTCATCCAAGAGCGGGCCCTTTGCTTTAACAGATTACGCAGGCGCTATTCTTTAGGTGTATAGTTGTAGATCTCTATAGCCTCAGAAAGACGGTCTTTTCTCACCAATCGGAAGATCTGGGGAAGCAAGGAAACTCCCAAACCTACCAGCAGCAGCGGGGAAACCGAACTGCCAGAGCTGCTGCCCCTGAATTGCTGGGTAGCACCCGCGATCATCAGGCCAGCACCAGCCACATAAAAGCCCGTTTGAATGTTCTGTCCCCTTTTGTAATCCTGTAGACTCTCTAAACTACCAGGGTTGTCAGACAAGGCGGCCCGAAGGTTCCTGTAGGTAAGCGGCTGCAAAGGCTCCTTTTCCTTTTGGAAATAATACACGCGGCGCTGGGAAGGATAGCCGCCATACCCGCCGTATCCGCCCATTCCGTAACCACCCATGCCGTAGCCTCCCATGCCAATGCCAATGCCTGGGCCATAGGAGTTGTAGTCTGTGCGGTACACAAAGTAGGTAGACACGCGCCCGGCCTGTTCGCGCTGGGCAAAGTTACTGAAGCGGCGGCCGGCGTCTACGCGGGCAAAGAAGCCTTCGTTGCTCTGGAAATACTTTACCGTTTCAGGGGCGTATTTCAGAGAGTCATCCAAAAGGAAGAAGTTCTGTTTGAAGACCGGGCTTTTGAATTGAAGCTTCTGCGCATACACGCGCTGTCCGTTGTGCAGTTCTATAAAATATGGTTGCCCCGATGTAACTTCAGAGCTTTGGGCCCAGCTACATTCTGCCGCAGCCCAGCAAAAGAAAACCAGAAAATATAATTTTTTTATCATAGCATTAAATAAACGAAAAAGTAGCTTCTCTATGATAAAGCTGGGGAAAAAAAGATAAACCCAGCCCCGGGAGTGGAATAACCACCGGAAAAGCGCAACAGCAGGCAGAAAACAGAGTAAAAGAAAGAAGCCTTATGTTTCACTTAACCAGATTTGTCATGTTTATAGCATTGTGTATTTTATTGATCATCGCTTTGTTTGTCACCGTGTACTACGTGCGGGCAAACAAGGCAGGAGCAATCCCAGAAGGAACCACCACCCGCATCTCGGGCGACAGACCTAACCCGTCTTCTGTTCCGGGCCAAGGATCCAGAAACTCCTTCAACCCAGGCAGCATTCCAGACAGTGCCGGGAACGGTAACTCGGCCATGAGTTCGGGCAAGCAGGGCTAATACCATACGTAAGAAGAGTGGTACAGGATCACCTTATATAAAACGAAAGGCACTGCAAAAGCGGTGCCTTTCGTTTTAAGTGCTTTCTCCTCCTGGCTTAATGGGTGCCAGTTCCATTGGTGGTGGCAGACTGTTTTTTCTTGGTGCCACCAGAGGAGTTGCCTTTGTTTTCTGCAGAGACATTGTCTCTTTCTAGTTGGATAGGCTGCGCGGCACCTTCGCGTATCTCAATCCGGCGCTTGGCGGTTTTCTGTTCGTCTTTGGGAACCCGCACGTGCAGAATGCCATTTTCAAACGCTGCTTCAATGTTGTCAGCGTTCACCGTGTCAGGGAACTGGAAGGAGCGGCTGAAAGACCCATATTGGCTTTCAATTAAATGATAGCGCTTGTCTTGCTGCTCGTTCTTGAAATGACGCTCACCGGAGATGGTCAGAAGCCCTTGTTGGAAATCAAGGTGAATGTCTTCTTTCTTGAGGCCCGGAAGTGCCATTTCCAGTTCATACCCTTTCTCGGTTTCACAGGTGTCTACCTGAGGGCTGAATCTATTCAGCCGCTCGCGGCTGTTCACAGAATCATTAAAGAATCGGTCCAGCATACTGCTGAACGTCTGCGGCATCATGTCATCAAAGCCGCTTCCTAAACGTTGCATGGCCATAACTTTACCTTCTTTAAATGTGAAACATAGGGGCAGCCCTTTTGCTGCCTTTTTAAATCTGACTGTCTTTAGAACACGAGGGCCGTTTTAAGCCGGGTTTTAGTAAAACAACCCCTAAACGCCTGGTGTCAGACGCGTCTGGGGCTTTTATCGTTTAGCGTTGCTCAATCTCTAAGAACCGAGGGCCTTGTGGCAGATACGGAATGTGTACCCGCAACTCATGGCCTTTGTGCACCACTTTCAGTTCGCTGAAATCAACGTAGGGTGGCAACAGGAAATTCTGGTGGAACAGCGGCATCTGCGTTTCTGGATGTTGCTGAGGCTGGTGCAAGGCCATTACGGTGAGTTGGTTTTTGTCCAGCAGCACCTGGCACTGCTCCGGAGACACGCCCGGTAACACCACCTGCAAAACCGCTTCGGTTTTACGTTTCACCATGTTCACCTGCGGCTGGACCACCCCGCCGCCTATGGTGTTGGTTAAATCTATATAGTGTGCAATGTTCTTTAAGAACTTTTTATCTTTGATCAGTTTCATGACGCTTTCCCTCTTCCTTTCTAAGTGATTCAGGAGGCATATTGCAAAGGGTGTACCAGTCACTCTAGAGGCGCTTTCTAGCCACTGTTAAGACATATTGTCAACCGGAAAATACGTTCATGATGTAATTTTGGCAGGTTCTTTTGCCATGAAACTACCTCTGGAAACAGAGAGATTGGCTGTGAAAAGATGTCAGATTTCCTCACGGCCAAACCAATGGCCTTTACAGGCGAGAAAGGGCGTACTTTCCTGTTCCTACACCGTATATGAAGCCAAGGGTTTATACGAGGCGTAGGCAAATGCCTGCCCGTAAAAGCCGTAGGCCAGGAAGAGACGGTGCGCGGGGTTAAAACAATTTAGCTGGTACGTGGTTCTTCAGGGATGAGAAGGCTTCAGGCAGACGCTACCTGCAGAAAGGAATTTGAGTTGAGCGAGAGCGGGTAGTTCTTCGGAAGTGACGGCAGGTGCCAGGCCCTGAGGTTTAGAGTGGATGTTTCGAAATCTGACCAGAAACCAACCGCTACGACAGGTTTTTGACCTTCTAAGGCGTTGTTGTATTTTATTCTCCATGAGAAAAGTTTACTATCATACAGAAAGTGTAACCTTGAGTTTTGACGAAGACCGTTCAACGGCTTATGCTGTTTGGAATGGTTTTCTGAGCAGCCATGAATTTCAGGAAGCGGTTTTAGCCTGTATTGGGCTCATAGAAGAGAATGGCATTACTCGTTGGCTCGCCGATAACCCGAAAATGAAAGCCATTCGGCAGGCCGATCAAGCTTGGTTTGTAGAAGTCATTATGCCTCGTCTTCTGCAGAGTTCTCTGCGCCGAATGGCCACTTTGGTCTCAGAAGACTTGTTCAACAAGATGGCCGTAGAGCAGATGATTCAGCGTGCGGGCAACCTGCACCATTTGGCTATGTGCGATTTCAAGGATGAAGGAGAGGCCATGTTATGGTTGATGGCTCCGTTTTCTGTGGAGAACCCCGCCAAAAGCAGAGATGAAAGGTAGTCCTTTGCTGTTTTCTTTTAAATCAGGTTCCTTTCGGAAGGATACCACGTTCCCTCCCGGGTACCAGGAGGTCTGGCGTGCCGGATAACATCATTTTACTCCTATTTAGACAGCGCCAAAGCTCTATTGCTTAGTGGTTTGTATTGCCCTTAAAGCAACTGTGGCTCTCAAATGCGTTCATCAACATAGTTGTTCTTATTTTGATAAATTAATAGTACTTTTGCAGTACAGAAGGACAGGTATGTGAATAAGATGCTATCCCCCAAGTGTCTTTGGTCCTTTGTAAACTACTATTCCATGTTTTTAACATTGCCCTCGGTCTACTACGAAAGTGAGGCCTTCTCTGTGCGGTATGATCTGGAGCGTTCATTGGGGATGGCGGTCTGGAAAGGCAAACTGGCAGGCCCTGATCTGCAGGAAGCCTTTTTGATCTGTGTCCACGTCACAGATAAGTACCGGCTTACCCGTTGGCTGGCCGATGACCGTAAAATGAAGGGTTTTTCTGAGGAAGACAAAAACTGGCTGGAGGAGAACGTGGTGCCTTTGTGCCTCAATGGCCCCCTACGCCGGATGGCAGTGCTTCCTTCAGAAGACCAGAAGCAGGTAGAAGCCATTGAGTACTTCATCCAGCGGGCCGGGGACTTGAATGAACTTGCCCTTAAAAACTTTCAGGACGAGGAAGAAGCCCTCCACTGGCTGATGCAGGATTTCTAAGAATACCCCCAAGCGACAGCCTTACATCTTAGCCCAGTTTCCTGGTCTGCGCTAGTCCTTTCTTCTTCTTCCCGGCAGGGTGCTTTTAGCCTGATTTCTGATTTTAGGCCCTAAAACAGGGGAAAGTATTTTCTAGGAGAAGGCGCTCCCAGCGCGATGCGGCACAAAGTAACTCCTATGCAGAGAAGGTGCCGTAACCCTCGTTCTTCTGAGCCGTTTGGTTCTGAGGATGGAAACACTGGAATTTATCTTAGGGCTGGGACAAAAAGACCTGAACTGGTGGCAAATGTCTATCAGGGCGGTGCTGGTCTTCTTTATCTCGTTGGGGTACGTACGCCTCGCCAATAAACGAATTTTCGGGCAGCAGAGCGCTTTTGACATTGTGCTGGGCATTATGTACGGTTCCATCATGAGCCGCGCGATTACCGGCACCTCTCCTTTCTTCCCTACATTGGCCGCCGGGTTGGTATTGGTGATGCTTCACCGCATGTTAGCAGCGGTGGCTTACCGGTTTGGGCACGGCCACGGCATCAGTAACTTCATCAAGGGGAAAACCGCCGCGCTGGTCAAAGATGGCAAACTCCTGAAAGACGACATGCGTGCCCACAGCATCACTGAGAACGACATCGTAGAAACCATGCGCTCGCAGGGTGGCCCCATGGATATCGGCAAAATAGACACTGCCTGCCTGGAGCGTAGCGGGAAAATTAGTATTGTGTATAAAGAGGACAAGTAGTTAGGCCTCTTCAATGCTGGGGATGGGTTGCATATCCCTGGACAGAAGCGCAGAGTTTTTTTTGTTCCGTCAAAAACAAGGTGTTTTCCCGGCCAGCAGGTTACTTTATTCGGGTGAGTTTCAGGCCTACTTTCCCGTAACTGGTGGCAGGCCATCCGGTAGCCGCCAGGGGAACACAGACATCCAGGATAAGGGTGTCTCGGGTGAGGTGTACCACGGTGTGTTCCCGGCCACCTATAAAGAGTTTGTCTCCCTGGCGTTCATAGGCGATGGAGGTAGAAGCGGGTTCTGTGCTGCTGCATCTTTGGGTACCGTGCCTGATCACCAGTTCTGCCGGGTCCCGGAAATCATACACATCATCGTCCTGGCAGGTGGAAGCGGTTGGGGTGAAGTCCATATCTTTTAGGGTGGTTTTGTAGGCACAGGCTTCGTTGCCGCCCAGCACCAACACTTTGTTGGAATACATCTGCCACTGTGCCTGCAGGGTCGCCTCAGGTGTTGCATCCTCGTCTGAGTCACAGCTGCCCAGTAGGCAGGCACCTACAAAAAGAACCAAAAGCCAGGTCGTTTTCATGTCGTTTCCAGAAAGAATTACCCAACCCAATTTCATATAAAAACCAGATTTTTGCAAGGCAGGTGATGGGGCCGGACAACAGAAGGCACCTCCCTTACCGGTTGCCCTCAAGTAGCAGCATTTCCTGTTCTTAGCCTCCTTTCCTGAAAACGACACGAAAGGCCGAGGCGGTTGTTCCGATGGGTAAACTAGGGGCAGTCAGATTTTAGTTGCATCTTGCCGCGTATTAAAAGGATTGCCGTCAGAGCTGTAACATTGCTTTAGATAGAGAGGCTGGTTATTTTTAACGGAGCACGGTGCCCCAAAGAGGCAAAACCTTTCCCCTTCAATCTAGTTAGTGCTTTTATTAACTCCACGGTAATTCACCTTTTGAGATGGATTTTTCAAACCTATTCCAGCACGTACCAGACAACCTGGTGGTTATTACCCCCGATTTCACCATTGTGGCCGCCACCGATGCCTATCTGCAAACCACAATGCGTACGCGGGAGGAAATTATAGGCCTTCACTTTCTGCTGGAGGCGTTTCCAGACAAGAACTACTCGTTTGACGAAAACCCGGTGCGTAAATCCATTGATCGGGTATTTCAGACCAAGCAGGTAGATCACATGGATCTGGTGCGCTACACTCTTACCCGGCCAGCGGCCGAAGGCGGAGGAGATTATGAAAGTATCTGGGAAGCCTCGCACACCCCTCTCTTGGACCAGGAGGGAAACATTGAGTACATCATCCAGAAGACTTCTGACGTAACAGAGCGGGAAAAAGCCAAACTGGCCCATCGCGAAAGCGAGAACAAATTTAGGATCATGACTGACACTGTGCCGCAACTCATCTACACGGTGAGCCCAGAGGGGCAGGTAACGTTTGTGAACGAACGGTTTGTCAAGTACACCGGCGTCTCTGCCCAAGACACCATGGCCTCGCCTACCGGTTTCCTGGATGCCATCCATCCAGAGGACAAAGAGATTTTTTTAACCCGGGCCCAGGAAAGTTTCCAGAAGCAGGTGGAGTTTCAGGCCGAGCTACGCCTGCGTGACCGCGAAGGCAATTACCGGTGGTTTGTGAAGAAGTGCTCTCCCGTGACGCTTCCCTCAGGCCAGGTGTCTTTGTGGGTGGGCAGTGCCACCGATATCCACGCCACCAAACAGATGGTGCAGGAACTGCTGGAAAGCAATGAACAAATGGCGTTCCTCTCAGACCAGGTACATGCTGCCCTACAGAAAGCCGAGTCTGAGCGCAAGACGCTGGAGAACATGATTCTGACCGCTCCGGCTATTTTCTGCACCCTTACCGGGCCTGAGCACCGCTATGACCTCATCAATCCGTACTACCAGGCTTTGTTCCCCGAGCGCGAACTGAAAGGGAAAACCGTGAAAGACGCGGTGCCTGAGGCCGCCGAGCAGGGCTTTGTGGATTTGCTGGATAATGTGTACCGCACCGGCACGCCCTTCTCAGCAGACGAGATTTTGTTTCACCGGAAACACCAGGACACCGGAGAACAGGAAGATTTATACCTCACGCTCAACTACCAGCCCATCTTTGGCGAGAACATGACCATTATAGGCATCTTGGTTTTCGGGTATGAGATCACAGAGCATGTGAAGCTGCGCGAGCGCCTTCAGAAAGATGACAGAGGGTAACGACTGCATGGTTTCAACGCATGACAAAAGCTTTACATGAACGCTGCCCAAAGTGACCTTCAGCAACTCAGAATAAAGCTGATTCTATTTAAGTCTAAAGTACGCTCTGCGGTGTACGGGGGCACGCCTGATGAGGAGTTCTTCTCGTCCAGCGGACCTGTGTCCCAGTGGTTCAGGACCATTGGGGCGGTGCGCTATAGCCATCTGGCTGAGTACAGCGCCATGGCAAAGATCTTCAAAGAACTGCAGACCACTGCCGCCCACCTCATAGGTTTGTACCGGTCTGGCAAAATTGAGGAGGCCCACGAAGGCCTGCAGAACATAGATAAACTTTCTGAGCAGCTCACGCGCCTTATCTCTGCCCTGGAGGTCAGGTTAGTATAAGGAACTGGGTCCTTGAGGCAAGTTTGCGGTAGCGGGTAGGCTGCCTTTCTTCTAAAGTTTACGTATATCTTTTGCAGTTCTTGATCAAAATGACAGGCCATGGTGACCACTTATTTTAAGAACCACGTCTTCACCCTCACCTACGATGACCAGCATCGGTTAGGCATAGCCGTGTCCACGGGCTTTCTCAACAGCGAGGAATTCAGGGAAGCCATCACGGTTTGCATGCGCCTGATGCAGGAGCACAAACCCCTGCGCTGGCTCGCCGATAACCGTAAGATGAAAGCCATTCGGCAAGCCGATCAAGCCTGGTTCTATGAAACCGCTTTCCCGGCGCTCAGAGACAGCACCATCCGGCGGAACGCTACCGTGGTTTCTGAAGATATCTTCAATAAGATGGCCGTGCAACAGCTCATGAAACGGGCCGATGATCTGGGTGATATGGTGCTCATGGAGTTTGAAGACTTTGAAGAAGCCATGGACTGGATACTTCAGCCCTTGGATCAATAAGAATATAGAAATCGCTATATAAAAGAAAAGGAAGCCAGAACCGGCTTCCTTTTCTTTTTTGGCCTGAAATACGGAAAACAGGCCAAAAGCAGTTTATATGGTTCAGGCTCAGTTCTGATGTTTCCGGTGGAAAGCAGTTTATGCCCGGAAGCAGTCTGGGGAGGAGAGAATTTCAAGCCGAATCTCCTGTAAAATTGACCAATTGAAAAGCTGGTGCAACCTTCTTAGGGTTTGAGGGCTCTTCTAAGTAGTATATCTACCAGAACCCATCTATTGCTTTTTTATGAAAACCTATGTCAGTCAATTCACTTTTCTCTTCTTCGTCTCCCTTTTTCTCACCGGCTGCGACCTGGAAGACCCCGAACCTTCTACCAATGCCACGCCCATCTTCCTGAAGAAAATCTCCACCAGCCAAGGCGATAGCCGGGAATTTCAGTACTCGGCCACAGGATGGCTCACCCGCGTAGTAGGCGCTGGGCAACTGGCCCTGAACGAGAACCCTCAGTCTACCAGTGAGGTCGTTTATGACAACGTGGGCCGCATTTCCTACCTGCTCACCGATGGCCCCATTCTGGATACGGAGAACGCCTACTACTACACGGCCAATAACCAACTCTACAAGCTAGATGAACTCATCAATGACAAAGTAGAGAGTTACCACACGTTTGAGTATGATGTGGCTGGTCGGCTTGCCACGCGTTTCAGTTTCTACAAAGACGCAGGCTCTACCGTGCCCCGCGAAACCAACAAGGTCACCTACACCTATGACGCCACCGGCAACGTAAACGAAATGGCCATGTACCGCAAGGCTACGGCAACCTCGGCCTGGGAACTGGTGCAGACCAGCAAGTACGAGAACTATGACACCAAGAAAGGCGTGCAGCACCTCGGAGACTTCCTGTTCACTCCTACAATTGTGCTGTTCCGCAACAACCCCGGTAAAGTCACCACCACGCTGGCCAACGGAGAGCAGCGCGTGACCAACTTCACCTACGAGTACAACGCCCAGAACCTGCCCGTGAAAAAGACCACTTCCCCCGTCAGCGGCCCTCCTTTCCAGACCGAGTATACCTATGTGATGTAAACTTTTCCAAAGCATAGGCTTGTAGCCTGTGTCCAAAAGAACTCCCGCTTTCGGCCTGATTTCACAGAACCAAGCCGAAAGCAGGAGTTCTTTGTTTGATGGCAAGCGGAAGTTCTCTGGGTTAGCGCCAAGACTAGCAAGTGAGTCTTCTATTGTCTAGAGGTAGACGCAGCTTTGAAGGCTGGGAATACCATCGGCAATGTGGGAGCCAAAGAAGGATGGACGCCCTTATCTAAGTATCGTCCTTTTTCTATATCTTAAACAGATGATAAGAAAAGCGAATCCCTTTCGCGTTACCAGGTGCCTGTTGTTCCTGCTCTCTTTGCTTCTGTTCGTTTCAGGATGTGCTAAGAAAGAATTCTTCCGTTTTTCTGCACCGGTGGTCAGGAGCCATGCTCAAGTAGAGCCTGACAACCCGGCTTCTACCCAGATCATGAAACTGCCTTCCAGCCAGGTCCCCCAGGAAACCGATTTTTCAGAAGCCAATCACTCTCCCGTAGTTGCCTCTGCCGAAGAACCGGCACCTGTTTTGGTAAAACCCGTCTACGAACAAACGGGCTCTTCGCCTTCGGGAGAGTTGTCTAAAGAGCAAGGAAGTCAGGTTATCGCGCCTTTGCAAAAGCAGCGGAACGCGGTTGAGCTGTTTCCTGGAAAAGCCGAACCAAAAACCCCAGGGAAAGGAACAGCACGTGCCGGGCTTCTGCTAGGTATCTTGTCGTTCGTACTGGCTGTTGCCGGACTATCAAGTCTCACCCGCGGAGGTGCGGCCTTGCTACTTGTCTCCTTCCTGACCTCGTTGGCAGGAGCCGTATTCAGTGGCAAGGCTTTGTCCTGGAACAGGAAGCACCCCGAAGACCCGGTGAATGCTAAAGGAGCCACCACCGGACTTTGGCTTAGCCTTGCCGCTGCTGGCCTCTTGGCCTTCTTCGCGATCCTTGTTATTGTTCTTTTATGACAGGTCTATTGCCTGAGTGTCGAGGCTTGTTTTAAGTCTGTTTTCCAGATTCCAGGCTAGAAATGTAACTGTATGAAAATTGCAATGAGGCCGGTTATTATATTGAGCAATGTACCGCAATTGAGCATTCAATATTTCGCTGAAGTGCCTAGTGACTTAAGCTTCATACCTCTTAATGGTATTTTCAAGCTCTTGGTCTAACTGATCTATGCCTACAAAGGCTGCCTCGCTTTTCTCCAACTGGGTTAGGTCTTGCTTTAACTCTTTTTGTGCTGCGGTAAAGGTCTCATCCTCTTCCATAATCTTTCTTGTTTCAGGCCTGTTTCCGTGAAAGTAGGTAAAAATTGAAAATACCAATGCCTGATTCTGCTTCCTAGGCTGCAGAGGTAGGTGTTGATAGGAAAGATCTGCAGTTTAATAATGAAAGGGTTGAAAATTTAAACCGTTTGTTGTTCTCGAATTAAAACACTTGAGGCTTTAGTTCGCGTTAGAGAATCTAATTTACCAACAAAAACTGGTGCCCAACTAGGAATTTGTTCCATTGACTTTATCTTCTCCTTGGCAAGCCTGAACAGCTTTAGCCCTTTTGAGGAGGTGCCAAGACCTAAACTTACATCGAATGTATCTTTAAAGCCAAGGTAATTATCATGCACAATTCCATCAGGAAAGTCAGCATCAGTATCAAATAATTTAAGCAAAGCTTTATTCTTTTTAATAGTCGATTTTTCTTCTTTTGTTCCTAAGTGATTATCATCTCCATCAAACATCATGTAACAAGGAATACCAAATTCTGAATAAAGTCTATAAAACCTATCTAGTTCATTTTTACCACCACATCTTACAATCGTGATACCTTTTGCTAAATAATCAAACTTTAGAACTTCAAATAGATGTGGCAAGATCAAAGATTCTGACTCACCTTCAACTAGAATTATTGCTTTAGAGAAGAATGCTTCATTTGCTTTTTGAGTATCACCTGTATGTTCATAGGCATTCATGTATTGAAGCATCATAGATTCATAGTCAGAAACTATTTCATGCCTCAAGAATAGGTCAGTTATAAAGTCATAGCAATTTGCGCAGTTAATAAATGTTCCAGTAGAAGAATCTTTTCTTACAACAAATATTTCATCAAACTTAGCCATGCTTAGAAAGTTTGGAGAATGTGTTGTAAGAAATATTTGAGTCCCTTTGTCTGCTAATTCATTCAACAACTTATAGAAGCTTCTTTGTGCTTGTGGGTGTAAAAACAATTCTGGCTCATCTATAAATATGGGAGTGTTGTTTTTTAGCTTTAAAGAAGAGTAAGCTTTAAGAACGGCTATAGATATTGATGCCTGAACTCCCATGCCTAGTTTTGAAGCTTGGAACTCTAATGTAGAGTCACTGTCTTTTACTAGTAGTTGTAATGTTCTGTAAAAATTCCAAGGATCATACAAATTGAAATCTACTGAAAATTCATGCTCTGGTTTATTAAGTTGCTTAGCGCTTTCTCTTTGAAGCAACTCAATGAAGTTTTTCATTACCTCATTACCCTCGGCATCTTTAACTGAGAAAAGAGTGTTGTCACGGATTTCTCTTAGTTGAGACTTTAAGAGGTCGGACTTAAGAATTTCTTCACCTGTTTGTTCATTGACAACTTTTTCTTTACAAAATGTAGAATTTATCTCTTGCAAGATTCTTCCCATTAATGACCATCTGTTTGATGGTAAGTAGTCTAATATTTGTCTATCTATCCCAAGGTAAGCAGAGCAATATCGCTGTCGAACTATATCGGTTAAGTACTCTCCACTTAGGTTTAATCCTGATTTGGTGTTGCCATTTCTATCTTTCCACTCTTCAGCAAGTTCTAGGAATTTTCCATCGTCAAAGTATAGGCGTATTCGAATTTTATTTTCTAAATCTCCCTGGTAATGGTCATTTGGTAGAGTTGAGTTAAATGAAGGATACACTGGCCCAAGGAGCCAATTTATAGCATCAAAAATGTTGCTTTTGCCTACACTGTTTTCACCAATAAAGACATTGAGCCTGGGATTGATATTGAAGTCTAACGATGCTATACTTTTGTAATTCTTTATTCTAATTCTCTCTATCTTCATTAGCTAAATTAAATATTAGATCTATTATATATATTTACTGATAGGCACTAAAAAAAAGGAGAAGTCACCTTCTCCTTTTTTTTAGTCTTAGCTTCTTAGCTACCGCAAGCCTCGCAAGCGTCTGGGTTATCTAGGGAGCAAGCCATGTCGCTCATGTTCTGCTCAACGGCGGTGTACATGGGCGCCAAGGTTTCGGCGGCTTGTTTCTCTACCGTGAACTTGATGGCATCGGCGGCAGCTTTGGTACGTAGGTAGTACATACCGGTCTTCAAGCCTTTCTTCCAGCTGTGGAAGTGCATAGAGGTCAATTTCCCGAAGTTCACGTTAGACACGTGCAGGTTCAGGCTTTGGCTCTGGCAGATGTACGCGCCACGGTCGGCCGACATGTCAATGATGGTCCGCTGGCTGATTTCCCATACCGTCTTGTACAGGTCTTTGATGTTCTGCGGGATGTTGGTGATGCCCTGCACCGAGCCGTTGGCCGCAATGATGGCATTCTTCATCTGGTCGTTCCACAGGCCTAGGGCAATCAGGTCGTTCAGCAAGTGCTTGTTCACCACCATGAACTCCCCGCTCAACACGCGGCGAACGTAGATGTTAGAGGTGTAAGGCTCAAAGCCCTCGTTGTTCCCCAGGATCTGCGAGGTAGAAGCAGTTGGCATAGGCGCTACCAGCAAAGAGTTACGAACTCCGTGCTCTACTACTTCCTGACGAAGCGCTTCCCAGTCCCAACGGCCGCTTTCCGGGGTTACGCCCCACATATCGAACTGGAAGATACCGCGGCTAATAGGTGAGCCTTCAAACGTTTCGTATGGTCCGTCTTTCTTGGCCAGATCCTTAGAAGCCGTCATGGCCGCAAAGTAAATGGTCTCAAAAATTTCCTTGTTCAGACGGGCAGCGTCTTCACTTTCAAATGGCATGCGCAGTTGCAGGAACGCATCTGCCAAGCCCTGTACACCCAACCCGATAGGGCGGTGACGCATGTTGGATTTTTTGGCTTCCGGAACCGGGTAGTAGTTGATGTCAATAACCTTGTTCAGGTTCTTGGTAACGGTGTAAGTAACCTCGTAAAGTTTCTGGTGGTCAAAAGTCTTAACGCCTTTCTCTTCTTTGATGTAGCGTGGCAGAGCCAGAGACGCCAGGTTACACACCGCAATCTCATCAGCATCGGTGTACTCAATGATCTCGGTGCACAGGTTAGAGCTCTTGATGGTGCCCAGGTTCTGCTGGTTAGACTTACCGTTGGCGTGGTCCTTGAACAGCATGTACGGCGTACCAGTCTCAGTCTGTGCTTCTAAGATCGCGAACCATAGTTCCTGCGCTTTCACGGTCTTGCGGGCGCGGCCTTCTTTCTCGTATTTCTCATACAGACGCTCGAAGTCCTTGCCCCACGTGTCAGACAAGCCTGGGCACTCGTTGGGGCACATCAGGCTCCAGTCACCGTTGGCTTCTACGCGCTTCATGAACAAGTCTGGCGTCCAAAGGGCCAGGAACAAGTCGCGGGTACGCATCTCTTCCTTTCCGTGGTTCTTTCTCAAGTCCAGGAAGTCGAAGATATCGGCGTGCCATGGCTCCAGGTAAATCGCGAAGGCGCCTTTCCGTTTTCCGCCGCCCTGGTCCACGTAACGGGCCGTGTCGTTGAACACTTTCAACATCGGCACTAAGCCATTAGACGTGCCGTTGGTGCCTTTGATGTAAGAACCCGTAGCTCTGATGTTGTGCGCTGCCAGACCAATACCACCCGCACTTTGCGAGATCAAGGCGCAGTTTTTCAAAGTGTCATAGATACCCGGAATGCTGTCTTCTTTCATGGTGAGCAGGAAGCACGAAGACAACTGCGGCTTAGGCGTACCAGCGTTGAAAAGAGTTGGCGTAGCGTGCGTGAACCACTTCTCAGACATGAGGTTGTAGGTCTCAATAGCTGAGTCAATGTCTTCTTTGTGAATACCCACCGCCACGCGCATCAACATATGCTGCGGACGCTCCACTACTTTGCCGTGCAGGCGCAGCAGATACGAACGCTCCAGGGTTTTGTACCCGAAGTAATCATAGTTGTAGTCACGGTCATAGATAATGCTGGAGTCCAGCACAGCCGCGTGTTTCTTAATGATTTCAAAGACATCCTTCGCAATCAATGAAGCGTTTTCACCTGTTTTTGGATCTTCATAGGTGTACAGCTGCTTCATGGTGTTGAAGAACGACTTCTGCGTCACCTTGTGCAAGCTGGAGATAGCAATACGCGCCGCCAGAATGGCGTAGTCGGGGTGCTTTGTCGTTAAGGAAGCCGCGGTCTCAGCAGCCAGGTTATCCAGGATCACGGTGGTCACGCCATCGTAAATACCGTCAATCACCTTCTTGGCCACCTCAATAGGGCTTACAAACGACATGTTCAGGCCATAGCACAGTTTCTCTATGCGGGCCGTGATTTTATCAAACTTGACCGATTCCCTGCGGCCATCTCTTTTTACAACTAACATACGCTTACACTAATAAGTGACGGATGACGTACCATCCAGATATTTCTCTCCCATGCGCTTTTGCGCCGGAGCATATTATAGGCTTGATTTTACTTGAGGGCTCGCCTCCAACCGATTGCTGGATGTTTTAAGCCCGATTTTAGAGAAACAACCCCAAAGCGCTTTAGGGCTGTCCAAGGGGTAATAGATTAAAAGTCCTCGTCCAGAGAGAACACGTTGGAATCACGGTCGCTCATCACGCCTGATTTCTGGTACTCCGCCACACGTTTCTCAAAGAAGTTGGTTTTGCCTTGCAGGGAGATTAACTCCATGAAGTCAAATGGATTGGTTGAATTGTAGATTTTGCCGCAGCCTAGTGATACCAGCAGGCGGTCGGCCACAAACTCGATGTATTGGTTCATCAGTTTTGCATTCATCCCTATGAGGTCTACGGGCAGCGCATCGGTCACAAATTCCTGCTCAATGCTCACCGCGTCACGGATGATCATTTGTACGCGCTCCTCGGGTAACTTGTTCTCTAACATAGAGTACAGCAGGCAGGCAAAGTCGCAGTGCAGTCCCTCGTCACGGGAGATTAATTCATTGGAAAAGGTCAAACCTGGCATCAGGCCGCGCTTTTTCATCCAGAAGATAGAGCAGAAGGAGCCAGAGAAGAAAATGCCTTCCACGGCGGCAAACGCGATCAGGCGCTCGGTGAAGTTCTCAGAGTTGATCCATTTCAAAGCCCACTCGCCTTTTTTCTTCACGCAATCAACCGTCTCCAGGGCATTGAATAACCGGTCTTTCTCCTGCGGATCTTTGATATAAGTATCTATTAACAGGGAATAGGTCTCAGAGTGGATGTTCTCCATCATGATCTGGAAGCCGTAGAAGCAACGCGCCTCGGGCAACTGCACTTCCTGCATGAAGTTGATGGCTAGGTTCTCATTCACAATCCCGTCTGAGGCCGCGAAGAACGCCAGTACGTGCGAGATGAAGTGACGCTCGCCATCGTTCAGTTTCTCCCAGTCCTTTAAGTCAGGGGACAGGTCAATCTCTTCAGCCGTCCAAAAGCTAGCCTCTGCTTTCTTATACATCTGCCAAACGGCATCGTTTTGGATGGGGAACAGGACAAAGCGGTTCGGGTTTTCTTGCAATAAAGGCTCCATAGACTAAACGGTTTCTTGCTCTAACTTTATTTAGGATGGTAACACTAAACGAGCGTTACTTCTTAGGCCTTGGCAGGTTCTGAACTAATGGATTTAGAAGCAGTTGCTTTGGCTTGAGATTTCAAATATAGGGACAAATACGTGGTTTGCCCGATTAGAGAAGGCTAATTTACCAACTTCTTATACAGCGGTTATCCACAAACATTTGCACGGTTAAGTTGTTGAAGATCAACAATCTATAATTTTATAAAAATTAGAAACCTTAAATATAGTCTTTATTCTATTGCTTTAAAGATGGTATCTTTCAGGAAAGCAGATGGCTTCAGGCGGCCTGAGCAACCAAGCGTGAACTTGCGTGTGAAGGGCTATGAGGCGGGTCTGTTTTGGTTCTTCAACCTTCAGAAAACAGCTTAGATACGGCCCTAAGACCAGATGAAAGGATGTGCGTTTAAGGGCTGTTTTCCTGGTTTCGGGCCTAAAACGAACTAAGTAGAAGGGGTGATACTGGCCGGGAAAAAGCTAGCAAAGGGGCTTTGTCACTTCAAATAGATTCCATGAGGCAGGAGTTTTAGAATGCGGCTGCTGCAAATCTAATCCTTGCTTAAGAAAGGGAAATGCTTTCCTTTAGATGCTGGGAGCAATGTGGAAACAAATCGCTTATTTCTCTTGACTTTACCTGAGCCGTTGTCTACTTTCATCTACCTTTCTGCCGCCAGGTAATCTCCATTTTTCGGGCTGTAAGCGCCTGGTTTTAGCCGCCTTTTCCAGGTGGTTATCTCTGCTTGCTTCTTTATCCACTTGTAAGTGGTTGATAATCAGTATAGGTTTGGTTTATCTACCAAAGTTATCCACATGTTGGGGGATAACTCGCAACCTTCTAAAAATCAGTTTCATACCCGCTTGTTAAGGCATAAATTAGCAGGTGTGCGTTTGGATATTAGCTTGACTGGCCGTACCTTTGCGGTTCAATTTTTAAAAATATCGTAAGCTGATGTACGCAATTGTAGAAATCGCTGGTATCCAGACGAAAGTAGAGAGCGGTAAGTTCTTCTACACTAACAAGCTTTCCGGCAATGAAGGTGACGCCGTAGAGTTCGCCAATGTTCTTTTAACTGATGACAACGGTACTTTATCTGTAGGTGCTCCGTTCCTTGACAACATCAAGGTGACTGGTACCATCCAGGGACATGCCAAAGCTGACAAAGTGATCGTCTTCAAGAAGAAAAGAAGAAAAGGCTACAAGAAGAAAAACGGTCACCGCCAACAGTACACCAAAGTGTTGATCAACACCATTGGTTAATTTTTGAGGTAAAGGAAAATTATTGTAGAACCTATTCTGGGGATTTCTCCCCAGATTAAAATAGACTAGAAATGGCTCACAAAAAAGGTGTCGGTAGTTCTAACAACGGCCGCGAATCACATTCCAAGCGCTTAGGCGTGAAAATTTTCGGTGGTCAAACCATCAACGCTGGTAACATCATCGTGCGTCAGCGCGGTACAGCTCACCACCCAGGTGCAAACGTAGGTATCGGTAAAGACCATACTTTGTTCGCCCTTACTGATGGCATCGTGTCTTTCAAAAAAGGCGTGAAGAACCGTTCATACGTATCAGTTCTTCCAGTTGATGCTCCAGTTGCCGCTACTACTTCTGAAGAAGTAACTGCCTAAGCATATCCTCGGCTTCCGCCGATAAAAATTTCCGAAAGGCTGCCCCTCAAAGGCAGCCTTTCTTGTTTTCAGGCTGTTTCGTAGAATTTAGGCTGAAATCTGGCGTATAGAATTGAATAGGAACCAATGTGTTTTTGAGGCTCGCGCCTCACTGAAGTTGCAAACTTCAGATCATAGTAGGTCCAAGTCGCAGACTTGAACCATGGAATATCGCACCAGTTGAAATAACCCTATTCCAGCCTTTCGGTTGAGCGCCTAGGCAGGTTCCTGTGCCGACAGGCATTGCGACCCCAGGGAGCAAAGGAAGCTGGCACAGCGCGATGCCGGAAGGCGGGGCCTCGCGGCCGTGAGCGCTCGGAGCTCAGCTATGCAACAACACTGCTCATGCACCCACGGTAACGGCGGCCTATCGCCAGAACAAGCGGACAAAACATGCCGAAGTAGAACTTTCAAAAGCAGAAAGCAAAGAAATATCGTTAATGCGGCGCTTCCACAAAAGAAACCTTCCCTTCATTCCCTAAACCCATCAGCTCCAACGCATACAACACCGGCTTGCTCGGACTCGCATCCAGCACTAAACCAGTCACCTGCTGCTGCAACAAATACCAGCCATCTACTACCGCATCCGGCACATAAATAAGCTCTGTGATAGTAGCGTGAGTGCGCGTGTTTTCAGGATACTGCCAAAAAGCATGGTGTGCCAGCAAAGCCCCGCCGTCTTCCTCCCGGTCAACAGAGGGTAAGTCTAACAAGAGATGTTCTATGCCATGGCGCGCCAGGTACTCAGCCAAAGCCGGTTCAAGGTAAGGTGGATTGCTGCCGGAGTACTGGGCGGTGCGTTTACTTTCCAGGTTTGGCAGCGTGCGCAACACCAACGCTTCTGGTAAATTCCCCTCTTCCAATTGGGCTATCACATCATCCGCAGAAACTATCAAATCACCATTCTCCTGGGATCTTGGTGTGGCGGAGACCAGTTGCGCGACAAACAGAAATCGGGTGAGGCATTGGTCCAGAGTAGCAGCCGGGTCTGGCGAGATGTGGCCGTAGCACTCGGTGTGGGTGCCGTTGCCGTGTGGGGTGAGGTGAACCCGCTGGTAATTGGTAGAACCACCCTGCGCGACGCTGCCCACGAAATCGCCCACAGTGATGGTTTCTACCTGCACCGGTTCAGCCCAAAAGCAATTCACATTCTCCAGACCCGACCTTAGCGGAAGTGAGATGTCCAGCGGTTGCAGCGGATTGTACTGGTAGGTGCGGTCCCGGAAGGTAATGGTAGCGGAAGAAAGCATGAGCAGCGTTTTAGACCTGTTTCTCCAAAGTACGCGGAAAACCAGAAGAAATCTACTTCAGGGGAAAGGTGGCCAAAAGGTGGGTGGTCTCCTGGCGTTGGTACCAGTCATGGTAGACCAGTTCCAGCGTGTTTATAGGGGAAGTTCCGAAATTCCGGTGCCGGCATTCCCGAAGCTTCTGCAGAAACAAGCCAGGCTGTGACAAGGGTTTCCTGAACCGAACGATAGTGCTATGGGCCGTTTGAATGGTGTACCGCTGGTCAATGGATTCCTGTAAATCCGAGGACCGGAAAGCCTGCCGTACCCTATCCCGCAGCTCTTCTAATTCATTAGACCGGGGAAATCCTTGCACTAACACGCACGAGGGAGAAGCAGTCAGGCCAGAGTAGTGGATGTTGAACCGGGAGATGGGTTCCAGTGCTTTCTTCAGCAGGTCTATGTAAGGTGGCAACTGGACACTCTCCAAGGTGAAATCTGGGTAGCAGGAAATAAGGGAAAGCACCGTCAGGTGGATGTCTGACGCCGGATAATAGTATTGTTCTGGTTCTACTAGTGAAAGATGCTGCAATAGATACTGCATCTCCTTCTTTACCGCTGGGCTGGGGCGGGCCAACAAGGTGAGCCCTCGCCGGGTATCATTGGGTGAATCAATGAGTGGGTCTAAGGCAAAATCGCCGGCGGCAAATCTTGCCTCTGCACTCTTCCATAACTGGGTGTAGTGGTCTTGTAAGTTCATGAGCTGGGGGCCTCACTCCTTTGTTTTAACCTTGTTTGGCTAAAATAAGGCTAAAACCGCAAAAGGAAAGGGTTTTTTCCTTTTGCGGTTCATTTAGGGTAGTTACCCCATGCTTTCAGTAATTACAGCAACGGCAAGGGGGTAAGTGCCGGCGAGTTGCGCACAAGACACACGTACTGGAAAACCTGCGTTACCCGCGGGTTCTCTCCCGCAAACGCAATACTTTGGTTGGGGAACAAAACCTTGATGCTGGCCAGCCGGGAAGAGGTTTGGTAGGGCGAATCAGGGGCATCGGTTTTGAATAGGGTGAGGGAGTTCTCGCGGCTGGTGGCTCGCAGGTCTTTGATGCCGTTCACAAACACCATGGGCCCATCGTTGTTAGCCAGCGTGCTGTTCACGTAGCGTTCGCCTTTGCTCAGAAACCCAGGCAGAGAAGCGGCAGGCATCATGTTCTCGCTATCGATGGTGTACACGCCAATGGAAACTGTCTTGCCTCTGAAAGGCGAGTTTTCTTTTTGCAGGTAAAAGGCAAACGGCACGCCTCGCTCCAACTCTACCGGCAACGTATGAAACAAACCCCACATGCCGTACAGCTTAGCCTCCTCCAGATGCCGCGCTTTCACCACAGTATTCAGATTAAGGTGCATGACGCTGTCCCTACGCGATTGATCTTTATAGTAGGCGATGTTCTGCAAGGTGTGCTGCAAATCAAACCGGATGTCTTCAGGGATAGCCTTTGTAAAACCTTCATTGGAAAGCGTTGGGAGTAATTGGGCAGCCATAGACGAAAGCGTTTCCTCTTTCAGGGTATCAGTAGAAACGATCTCTTGCAAGACAGAGAAAGCAGCGTCTTGCAGAACCTTCTCGGGGAGTTTGCCCACGATTTCCTTGAGGAATAAATGGGTAGCCTCTAAATCCTGCAGGCGGTCAACGCCCAGGACGTTGATTTGCTGATCTGCTGGTAACGTTTGGTTCAGGGCTCTGATCTTTTTGATTTTGTCATAGAAATTCTGGTTTCCCCATTGGGCATTGTGTTTGACCCAGAACTGGAAAACGGTCTGTAGGTGACGTTCATCGCCAGAGCGTAGGTATTGGTTCAGGAAATAGGCTTGGCTGTAATCCACCTCGGCCAGGTAATGGCGCAGGCCCACGCGCTGATTCAGGTGTTGGAGTAAGGCGAAGTCCAGGGCTTGCGGTGCAGCGGTACCGTGTGCTTCGCCTAAAAAGAAAATCTGCTTTTGGTAGAAGGCGCTGTCAAAGATGGGGAAAGTAGGGCTGCTCTCTTGCAGGTTCACTTCTTGTTTGTGTTTCAGCAGATACGCTTGGTGCGGACTGCTCTCGCCGCCTACCGCCAGCAAGGCATAAATGCCATACACAACGAAAACTAAAACCAGCAACACCACCGGGGTGAGTAACACAAACAGGGCAATTCTTTTCAGGATTTTTTTCATGACGAAGGAAGTGTGGATCGTTTCGTCAAAAGTAGAAGCCTGAAAAATACGCCGCTGAATGTTGGGGCAGAATGCCGCCTCTTTGGGGCTGCAGGCAGATTTTGGGGCGAATGGTTGGGCCGTTGGGGCGATCAGGCGGCCACAAACGTCTCCCGCACCAACCCGGAATACGACCGGGCCACGGGCACCACCAAGTCCAGGCCTTCAAAGTGGAGCTTGTACCCCTGCGCATTGCCCGATACTGTCTGCACCCGTTCCAGATTAACCAGATATGACCGGTGGCACCGGGAAATGCCAGGACTGGTGATTTGGTTTTCCAGACGGCTCAGGCTGCTGCGGAGCAAGGTTTTGGTGGGTTTTCCTTCTTTCACCCAGAAAACGGTGCAGTAATTGTCGCTGGCCTCAATGAACAGCAATTCCCGGGCCGGGAGCCGCAACGTGTCTTTCTCGTTTTCGGCCACCAATACCAGCTCGTCTGGAACGCTGCTTGCAACCGGGGCAGGTGTGTCTTCCTTGTCGGCGGGCGTCAAAGGTCTGTATTTCCGGAGCAGGTACACGTAATTGATCAAGACCAGCAGCACCGCCGGTACCAGCCCCATTAGAAAAGCCACCATGGACATGTAGAGAATCTGGTTCAGGGTAAACGGCATTACTCCGGTCAAAGAGCCATACACGGTGCACAGAAATCCACCCGTCACAAAGTGAATCAAGTTCCAGGCAATCTCTTTGCCCACGTTCCAGGAGGGTTCCCTGAAAAGCCAGGGCAACATCCGCCGGAAGGCGTAGAAATTAAGGAAAACCGAGATCGCCGCGACCACTCCATAACCTGCCAAAATAGGGTTCTTGGACGGATGGTGCCAGTTATATGACCCAAACGGCTGGAAAACGATAAGCGAGAAAGCGATGATACTCCCAAACAGCAGCGAATGGAAAACAGATTTGGGTAGCGTAAGCTCGCTGAGCGGATAAGGCTGCCGAAAGAAGGAAAGCATAGTGGTTTGCGGACGAAGAACTTGTTCTGGAGAAGATGCCGGTACTAAATGTAAGCAAATTTTCCTTTTCCCCGTGGAACAGCCTGAGTAGCTTCTACTTCACGTCAATGTCATACTTAGCCAACAAGCCCAGCGCCCCTTGCACCGAGAACTTCGCCTTTTTGATGCGGTTAAGCTCGGGGTCCAGCGTGTAGTTGTAGGCTGTTCTAAAATCTGCTTTCTCCAGGTTGCTGCGCTGGAAAACGGTTCGGGCCAGATCGCAGTCCAGGAAGGCAGCCTGGGTTAAATCAGAGTCAGTGAAGTTGGCTTCCTTGATGCTGCAGCCCTCGAAAACGGTCTTTTTGAGGTTCTTTTTCCCAAAGTAGGTGTAATCCAGGGAGCAGCGGTTGAACCGCACCGCAAACAGGAAATCATGGCAGTGGCTGAAATCCACGCCCACCAGTTTGCAGTTGGTGAAGGTGACATCGTGCAGCTTGGAATGGCCCAACTGGACATTGCTCAGGTTGCAGTCTTCAAAGCGGCAATCGGTGAAACTGTTGTTGGAGAGGTTGGTACCGGAAAAATCGCAGTTGGTAAACGTGCATTCCTCAAACTCCCGCCCAGATACGCCTTTGCCGGTGTAGTTGAGCTGGTCAAACGTCTTGTTCTGGTGCAGCGTTTCTTGCATAAAATAAAAGGATTGACTGCTAAGACTTACCAGTTCAGCTTCTCTTGCATGAACTTGATGAGCTGGTTGGCAATGGCCTGCTGCTCCTCCACCCGCGGGTGGCCGGGCGTGTCTTTGTAAGGCGCAAACAAAGTGTAAATTTTCCCGTCCTGCAAACCGGACACGGCTTTCTCCACGTAGCCCGGCCACGGCGAGCCAGCCCGCGTGATGTCCATGTTACCTAGCATAGCGATGATGTGCGCGTTGGGGTATTTGCTTCTGATGTTCTTCACGAAGTTCTGGTACGCCGAGATCAGGAATTCCTCCGTGGGTTTGGTGCTCCCGAAGCGCCGCTTGAACTGGGCATTCTCCGGCAGGTTCACAATCCAGGAATCGTTCTGGAAGAGGTTGATCACCACCACATCGGGTTGATTCTGTGAGAAGTCCCATTTGCTGCCCGTGTCAGACGGGTTCAGGCGATCATAGATATCGGGCATGATGTTAGGCTCCCAGCTCACCGTAATGCCGATGCCGCTTTTGCAGATGCAGGTGTGCTCCGCGTCAAAGAAGCGCGCAGTGAGGGCGGCGTAGCTCACGTAATGGTTTGTGTTCATGCCCTCCGGATTGTCTTTGCCCGAGAAGTCTTCCACAGCGTAGCCAGCCGTGATGGAGTTGCCGTAGAACTCAATCCTGCGGGTTTTCGGCGCAGCCGGCGGCAGCGTTTTACCCCCGTTTTCCAGAAGGAAGCCGTAAAACGTGGTCGTGCCTTTATCCCACTCAGTGCGTTTGAAAAGCTCCACCGTATGCTTGCCGGGTTTCAGCCCAGATGCCAAGACGTATTCTTTAACGGCCGTGTCTGGGCGTATCACCGAGATGCTGTCGCCGTCAATGATCACGTTGAAGTAGCTTTTTCCGCTGCTGTCTTTCAGGCGCGCTTTCACCGAAGTACCCTCAAAATTCAGCTTCGCCGACGTGCCCGACCAGTACAGTTCCGTTGCCTCCGGCGATGGTTTCCCTACCCGCCCCACGTACGCCACTTGCGTATCCTGGGGTGAAACGGAGATGCTTTTCTGGGTGGCGCAACCAGTCACCCAAAGCAGTACAACCAGAAAAGCCGGCAAGCGGAAGAAGGCGTTAGAACGCATACAAGAGAGCAATTGAGGGGTAGAAACAGATGCCGGTAAAGATGCTGAGAACTAGTTGCGTTTCAAAGCACGCTTTAAAGAAATCCTGTTTCCTACCCTTCTGCTTTCATGCAAACCAAAACCATGGGTTTGTGTTATCGTCATCCATGCCGCTAAGCCTTACCTGAAGGAAACAGCAGTAGGCTGTTGCTTCAGAAGCGGCGCAAACACGGGATGGTTGACCAGGTTAGCGGTAGTTACAATAGAGGTGCCTGCCACCAAAGCCTCAACTCTTGTGTTTTGCAGGGTAGGCTGATTCTCCATCTTTCCAGCGGATGTCACTTCCGGGGAAGAAAAGTCTGTTATATGGGTGAAATACAGAACCCCGGCCACGAACAAGAAGAGCAAGATGGCAAAAATAGCACCGAAGAAGGGAAACTGCCCTCTATGCCTACCAGGCACAGGCGCAAAGCGATTGGGGTTAGTTAATAGTTCCATGGTTAGAAAAGTTAGTTTCCTGTAAACTCATTTCTGGCCTGTTTTTCACAAAAAAGCCCTGAAACAAACGTTTCTCTCACAATGAAATCCTTACTCCCTTTTTACGATCTGCTACCTCTGCGTGTTGTCTGTTCCAGCTTTCTACTCCACGCCTTTCCACCACTGCGTCTGCGGCCGTTCTGACTGCAAACTCCAGGGTTGCCCGATGAGCGGAGTGGCCAGTTGGATGTTATGCTGCTGCACGGCTTTTGACAAGCGTTCAATGGGTTCCTTCCAGTGATGCAGGGCCAGCGAGAAAGCGCCCCAGTGGGTAGCCATCAACACCTTGCCTTTCAAATCAAGGTGCGCCTGGGCGGTTTGTTCCGGCATCATGTGGATGTATTTCCAGGCTTCGTTGTACTGGCCGCACTCCAGCAAGGTCAAGTCAAACGGACCGTATTTTTCGCCAATCTGCTTGAAGTGCGTGTCATACCCCGAGTCTCCGCCGAAGTAAATGGACTGGTCGCCGCTTTTGAGCACCCAGGAACACCACAACGTCTTGTCGCGGTCGTTCAGGCCCCGGCCCGAGAAGTGGCGGGCAGGTGTGGAAGCCAGGAACAGGCCTTCAAAATCGGTGGTTTCCCACCAGTCCAGTTCGGTGATCTTGGTGCTGTCTACGCCCCAGCGCTGCAAATGCGCCGCCACTCCCAGCGGAACGATGAAGTGCCGGGTCTTGCCTTTCAGTTTCAGGATGGTGCCGCGGTCTAGGTGGTCATAATGGTCATGCGACAACAGCACAACGTCCAGCGGCGGCAGGTCTTCTATGGCAAGGGGCAGTTTCTCATTAAACCGCTTACTCCCGATGAAGGACACCGGCGAGGCGCGTTGGCCCAGCATGGGGTCTGCGAAGATGCGCTTGCCGTTCACCTCCAGCAGTACCGCCGAGTGTCCAAACCACGTGATCCTTACCCCGGCGCCCGGCGTGCCTGCAAAATCTTCTTTCTTTAAAGGAGCCATAGGCAGTTCCTCAGAAGGAGTGGCGCCCTGGGTGCCGCCAATGAACTTAGCGAAGATCTTCACCTTGTCCAGGAACGGCGACTCATCCATCATAGGCGTGTGAGATGTGTTCTGGAACTTGCCATCACGGTAGTTTTTGGACTTATGAATGCGCTCCAGGCTTTGGCCTTGGGCCGATGCCCCAAACTGCGGCGCAAAGGCCAGAAAGAGCGTGCCTCCAAGAGCAACCGTGGCTAGGAGCGAGAGCAGGATGTACATAAATTTTTTCATTGTCTGGTAAGCAACTAACGCAGATACCTTTAAAGGCCCAAAAGGTTTTCAGTGAACGGTTTCGTCCGGGAAAGTATCGGCCAGAAAAAATCCTCTGTTTTAAGGGTCTTTCCGCGAAAGTAGCCTTAAAACAGAGGATGTAAGAAGGAAAGCCCAAATAATTAAACAGCAGATCGGCTGTCAATTGGTGCTACTGGTTTATAAACGCAGGAGTCTTAAATTTGAACGGCATCGCTTTAGGAGCCTTTCTCATCTGGGCAGTGGCATCGTCGTCATCTGGATCTGTGGAAATAGGAACGATATCGCCGGAGTAATGCGCTTTCAGACCCTGGTTGTTTTCCAATTGTACATCGCATTCAATGGTGTAATTAGAGGGAGTCCCGGAGATGGTGACAGTTCCGCCGGTAATGCTGAAAGTCTCGGTATCCTCATCGAACTCTTGGTCATCGTTCGCATCCTTGTAAAAGAAAGATTCTATGAAGAAGTTTTTGCCTTGGTATTTGGCCTCGGCGGCTTCTTCACTTGTTTCATTGCTCAAATCAGCGAACTCAAAAGTGCCGGTCTTGAAGGCCGTGGCACCGGATGAAAACAGGTAAAGTTCCAAGTACATGTTAGGGTCCTGGGTTGCGGTGGCGGTGTCAGCTATGATGAAAGCCTGGGCGTAGTGGGTGTTACTGTTTTCTACAAAACCAATGGGGCCAAGATCAAACGAAAGACCAACCGTAAGGGCGTACCGGTTGTTTTCATACTCTATCTGATTGTCAAGAGGAGCTACTTCCTCTTCGTCATCATTGCCGCAGGAAGCAACCAGGAAACTGCACAGGAGCAGTGTCATTAATCTGAAAGAAAGGCTGAATTTTTTCATGAGGAAGGAAGGTTAATAGAAATCAAGGAAGGTTCATTAAATATAGGATTAAAGTCCCATACTATAACCTCCTTGGAAGTTTACTCCCTTCTGCAGCGAAGGTTTTCCTTTAGCAGGTAACAACCTTTCCGTTTTCAAGCCGATTTATGAAATACGGCTTAAAAACAGAACTTTACCGATCAGTTAATTTTTAAAACCAACCTTGCTTTCCACCGCCTGGAGCAGCTTCTACGCTTCTTCCTTAAGTAAAAAAAGATCCAGGGCAATTTCATCGGCGAGCAGTTTACCGGCCTCGGTGAGCACCAGTACGTGCTGGTCTTTCCGCAGCAATCCCTGTGTTTCAATTTTCTGCAGGTACGGTGCGTGCAGGGCTACCAGGTCAATGCCCCATTTCTCTTGAATATACGCCGTGTCACAGCCCCAACTGGTGCGCAGGGTGGTCATGACGTACTCGTTCACGCGGTCTTCTATCGAGAGTTCTTCTACGGTGCAAGGCAGTTGCCCGGCTTCCAGGGCCTGTACGTATTTAGGGTTGTGGGCGATGTTGAACTGGCGGCTCACCCCGTTAAAGGAATGGGCACTGGGCCCTAAGCCCAGGTACGGCACCTGTTTCCAGTAACTGCTGTTGTGCTTGCTTTCAAAACCCGGCTGGCAGAAGTTGGAGATCTCGTAGTGCAGGAAGCCATGGGCCTTGGCCTGAGTCATGAGTACCTCAAACTGGCGGGCCACGCGTTCTTCATCGGCGGGCGAGAAGGTACCTTTGCGCACCCGGTTCCCGAAGACGGTGTTGGGCTCAATGGTGAGCGCGTAGCAGGAAAGGTGCTGCACGTTCAAGGCGAAAGCCTTGGTCAGGTCTTCCTCCCACAAGGTGGCATCCTCGGCCGGGATGCCGTAGATTAGATCCAGAGAGATGTTGTCAAAGCCCAGTTCCTGCGCCATTCTGATGCAGTCAACAGCCTCGACGGCGGTATGGGGACGGTTCATCAACTGCAGATGCGGATCATGGAACGACTGCACGCCAATGCTCAACCGGTTGATGCGGGTCTGGCGCAGGGCCTGTAGTTTCTCAGGGGTGAGGTCGTCTGGGTTGGCTTCCAAGGTAATCTCGGCGGCTGGGTTTACCGTATGTTTTGCGTAAATGGCCTCTAAAAGGCCGTTCAGTTCGGTTACCGATAAAATGGAAGGCGTACCTCCGCCGAAGTAAATGGTGTTGATAACCTCGCCGTTCAGGTAAGACTTCTGCAGTTCTAGTTCGTGGTGCATGGCTTGTAGCACCTGCTCCTTGAGGCCCATAGACGTACTGAAATGGAAATCGCAGTAGTGGCAGGCTTGTTTGCAGAAAGGGATATGAAGATAAATTCCGGCCAAAATATAAAAGGGCTGTGGAAAGCGTTAGAGGTAAATGAAATAGGCGGTGGCGTTAATTGAAGCGCGTGCCGTACCTTTAGAAACAATGAAGAGGAGGTCTAGTTCCCGTCCGTGCCAAAACAATGTCCTGCAAAGATACGCAATTCTGGGGCTGTTCCTGGGTTTGCTGTTCTGGGCCAACCCGGGGCAGGCGCAGGACCGGAAACTAGTGGTCAACGTGTTGTCACCTGACCCCGAGGCCATCAAGATCTGGCAACGCCTACAGCCTAAATTCGCCGCCCGTGATTCTTTAGGTTTGCAACAAGACTTGCGCAATTGGCTGGCCCGTGTGCAGGAAGAAGGTTACCTCACCGCCTCCATTGACAGCCTGCGCCAGCGGCAGGATTCTCTGTGGCTGCACGTGTACGTGGGCCGGCCGTTTCATTGGGCGTCGCTTAAAAACGGAAACGTGGGCGAAGGGCTGCTGGAGAAAGTGGGCTTCCGGGAGAAACTCTACAGCGGGCAGCCTTTCCGGCCCGCCGAGTTCGCCCAACTGCAACAGGCCCTGCTGCGTGAGACCGAGAACAGCGGCTTCCCCTATGCTTCCGTGCACATTGACTCCCTGCGCCTGTACAATGATTCTATCAGCGGGGTGCTGCGGGTAGCGCGCGGTCCTTTAATGGTCATTGACTCGGTTCAGATCATCGGCAGCAGCCGCATGCAGTTACGAACCCTATATCGCTATACCCAACTAGCTCCGGGGCAGCCGTATTCCCTCCAGCGCATAGAAGAAGCCCTTCGTGCCCTCCGGCAGTTGCCGTTTGTGCGCATCACAGGAGAACCTCAGGTTCTGTTTGCCAAAAACCAGGCCCGCGTGTACTTCTTCCTTGATGAGAAAAAAGCAAACCAATTTGACGGCATCATCGGATTTCTGCCTGATCCCAATTCTTCGGACGCCAAACTGTTGATCACCGGCGAGGTGAACCTTCAGGTGCGCAACCTGCGGGGCAGCGGGAAGCAGATTGGCCTGCATTGGCGCAAAGTGGAACGCAACTCCCAGATTCTGGATGTGGAGTACCGTCACCCCCACTTCTTTAACTCCCCGTTTGAGGTGGCCGGGTTGTTTCATCTTTACAAGCAGGATACGTCTTTCCTAAACCTGCGCCCGCGTCTGGAAATCGCCTACCCTTTGTCTACCACCAGCCGCGTCACCTTCTTTGCCGAGGTGGTCAGGTCACAACTGCTTTCACCGGAGGCCCTTCGGCAGCGCCGCTCAGATTCCTCGGCCATTGATGCCAACTTCACGTCGTATGGGGTCGCGTATGCCTGGGGTAACTTAGATGATCTATATTTTCCTAGAAGGGGAACCCAGGCTTATTTCCAGGGAGCCGTGGGCAACAAACGGGTGCAGCGCAATGCGCGGGTAGAAGCCAGTTACTATGACACCCTGCAGATGAAAACCAGTCAGCTTTCCCTGGCCGGACGGGTAGAACGGTACTGGCCTGTCTCAAAAAATGCAGTAGTGCTTACCCGCCTTCGTGCTGAAGCCTTGGTGAACCAGCGCCTGTACTTAAATGAATTGTTCCGGCTAGGCGGCCTGGCTTCGCTGCGGGGCTTCGATGATTATGCCTTTTATGCCTCATCGTATGCCATCAGTACGCTGGAGTATCGGTTGTATACCGGGCAAGATTCGTACGTTTTCCTCCTGTATGACCAGGGATATCTGCGCCGCGACCTTCAACGTGAAAAAAATATTCAGTGGGCCAGCGGGGTGGGCGGGGGTATCAGCTTTTCAACGGGAGCCGGTGTGTTTCAGCTAGTTTACTCGGTGGGGAGAACGTCTCAGGAAGGTTTTAGCCTCTCCAGAGGTAAGATTCATTTCGGGATTACGGGCCGTTTTTAGAAAAACTTTCACAAAGTGTTTGGAGCGAATAGAAAAAGCCCCTACATTTGTATTACAAACAGTGCGGGATGGAGCAGTTGGTAGCTCGTTGGGCTCATAACCCAAAGGTCACAGGTTCGAGTCCTGTTCCCGCTACCCAATAGTAAGATAAACCCTTGTAAGCTAAAAACTTACAAGGGTTTTTTCGTTTTACAGGTGACCAAATAGGTGACATTTCGATTATGTGCTTGGTGGTTCTGGATAAAGATACAAAGTTTGCATCAAGAATTTGAAACCTTCTGCCTGCCAAGGCGACCTACCTAAGTTTTACAACAAGGCAAATTCCTTAACTAAATTTTAAACCCGCAAATGAGTAGAAACGACAACAAGAGAAAATTACTTTTTGATAGGTTTTCTAGTCACCTTAATTTTCTCAAATCAAATGGTTTTCTTCCAGATTTAGAATTACAGTTTCCTAAGACATACATCTGCCCTATTTGCTTGGAGCATTTTCCAGAACAAGCACTTGAAGAGAAATCTAGAAATAGGCTTACTTTGGAAGATGCCCCTCCCAAATCTTTGGGTGGTAGCCAAATAGCTTTGACTTGCAAAAGTTGCAACAATACTTGTGGGCATGAAGTTGATTTCCATTTATCCGATAGGTTGCGAGAACTAGATGCTAGTGAGTTTCTGCCATATACAACTCAAAAGGTGACTATGGAAAATGAAGGAAAAACGGTAACTGGTTATGTCAAGGTAGAGAGTAATGGTGAAATCAAGATAACTCATGATAAAAGGTATAACAACCCACAGGTCTTAGAAGATTATATTGCCTCCTTGAAGGATGAGAGTTTTGGCGGCATTGTTAATTTAATCCGCAAAAAATCTAGAGTTGAAAAAAGGGTATTTGGTATTGCCTTGTTGAAAACAGCCTATATTCTAACATTTGCAAAATTTGGTTATACCTTTATTCTTGACAGTGTTTACAATAAGGTGCGGGAACAGCTTTTAAACCCAAGCTTAAATGTGTATCCAGAAGAGTTCTGGACTGAACAATCAACCTTTCTGGAACAGCATGAAGGTGTTCATTTCTCTATCAAAAAAGGGCTTGAAAGTGTTTATCCCATCTTCCCCTTAAAGACCAATTCTAAGATTAGAAGATTTGGCGTTGCACTTCCCTTCCCCACCAAGCCATTTGAAGATATTGTTGATAACATAATGATGATTGGGGAAGGTGACTCAATGTCATTTGACCCAATGGACGGTGCAGATTATTTATTCAATTTAGAAGCAATCAACAAGGCCATAGCTTGGATTGAAAAATTAAAGAATAACTAAGTCTTAGTTTATCCTTCGTTTGCATGCTTTCACTCTTTTAATTGAACGTTTGTAAAAGTGAAAGGCATATCTTATCTTTACTATATAGTCAAAGTGTATAGGAAAAGATGAAAACATACGTGGCATATTATAGGGTAAGTACCCAAAAGCAAGGCCTAAGCGGATTAGGCTTAGATGCCCAGAAGATGGCGGTAAAGGCCTTTCTGAAATGTGATACCTGTGTAGTTTTAGAGTACACAGAGATTGAATCTGGTAAAAGGGATGCTAGGCCACAGCTTATGTTGGCTATTTCTCATGCCAAGACTACAGGCTCTGTTTTAGTGATTGCCAAACTTGACAGACTAAGCAGAAACGCTTCCTTCATCTTCGCCCTGAAAGATTCCGGAGTAGAATTCGTCTGCGCAGACATGCCCGACGCCAACACCTTGACAATAGGTATTTTTGCCGTGCTTGCCCAACATGAAAGGGAATTAATTAGTAGCCGCACAAAGGCTGCGCTGAACGCCAAGAAAGCCCAAGGCCATATATTGGGAACACCTGCAAATCTTACAGAAGAGGCAAGGCTGCAAGGTCTAAAAGTACGCCAATCCAACGCCGCCAACAGCAAGGAAAACAAACAAGCCGTACACCTAATCCTAAGCGCAAGGGCAGAGGGCAAATCCTTCCCCCAGATCGTTAGCAAGCTGAATGAACTAGGCTACCTTACAAGCAGGGGCAAGAAGTTTGGCCTAAGTTCAGTACACAAGCTTTACACTAGGACTTCCAGAATTGAAGCCGAGACGAAGCAGCTAATCCAATCCGTTAAATAATTTAAATTTAAAATATGGAAAGACGTTCTACACCGCCGCCCATGAAGAGGTTCAAGGAAATGATTGCAGAGGGGCAATCCCCGGAAATGCAGGGTGCAATCTACTGGTGTGACAGCCGGATTAGGTTTTACCCAGAAGAGCAGTGGCTACAATGGTGCCGCAACCGGTTCAGTAAAGAGTTCCTTCTGGACGTGGAAGGCCTTTACTTAGAGGGCTACTACAGAGGGCATGAGGAACTGTACACCTATGCGGAGTTCGTGGAAGAGGTGGTGGACATGTGCAGGGCATATTATTTCATGAACGGGGGTGAAATGACACAGGCAGAGAAGCGTCTTAGTGAAAAGATGAATTCTGAATCCCTGTTCATGCAGGCAACCCCAAAGAAGAATCCGGACACGTCGCCCGACAAGATCCAGCTTGAATTGGAAGACGGGGTAGCCTACATTTCCAAGAAAAGCGGTTGGGTGCTTTCGCAGTTCTAGGGCACCTGTCAATTACCATGTTTTACCCCTGTTTTAACCTTGCCAAGCCTTTCGTTTCCTTAGGATGGAGCTTGGGTGGGCATGGGAGAAAGAAAGGCTCAGAACGCCCAAAACGTGCTGTTTTAAATTTAAAATACAACACCCTTCTTTCCCCAGAACTGGTTTTGACTACATGCCAATCCATTACCTTTTATGGGTTCTGCACTGTTGGCATACACTTACAAAACATGCCAAAATTGATAGCGTTTTAGCTTGTTCTTGCCTACTTCGGCCTTTGGCAGTATCAATGGAAGGATATGTTAAACAAAGGCTTAAACAGGCTAATACCGCTTTATGCAACAGTGGAAATTTTAAGCCGCTTTGCTTGCCCACGGCTCCACCGCCACCAGAGGGGCAATGCCTATGCACCTTTCCATTTCCTCTTTGATTATGGCTTCTGCGAAGGCCTCGTACCCTTCCAGAACCACGAGGTTATCATGGATGAAGAACATAGGGCAGTTGGCGTTCAGTGACGCAATGCGCTTGCCAATCCTGTCAAGCATCATGTGCGCTTCCAGGCGCTGTAAAAGTATCACCGGAAGGGTATAGCTTTTCTCCCCTAGGAAGTTCTTGCCCTTCAACAAGTCCAGAAAGGCCACTACCGTTGGGTAATACTTGGCAAACACCTTCTTCCTCTCGTTAATGTAGGCACCGCCGTTTATCTTTGAATAAAACACGGCCAAAAGGTCTGCCTTGAAGTCTCTCACACTATCATAGCTTACCCCAAGTTCCTCTTCAAACCTCTGCTTTAAGTTTAGATAAAAGGTGCCACTTGTGACCCCCTGCCTGTACCTTAAAATATCCTCTGGTAAGCTTGAATCAATGTTTTCAATGTCATTACAGAACATATCTACTAACATTATGGAAGAAGATATGTTGGAAGACATGGATGAAGAACTTCTTAGAAAGATATGCTCTATAATGCTTAGGTAGTCATTATGAAGACATTTAAGGGAGAAAGGGTAATTAAAGGACATAGGCACAGGCTTAGAGAAAGTTCTTTTAGAAGAGTGAGTACTGTTATCCATAGAAATTCTGTTCAGAAGCCCTTGTGCAGAGGAATTGAATGATTTTAAATTTAACTTTTGGTCGGCAAGCGAAGGACTTTCCACCCTTGTGGTCCTTAAATTATTTAACGATTCGTTAAACTCCGCGTCCAGACCGTACAGGCTACCACTTAAAAGCCCCAGTAGAAGATAGGGTTGTGAGTTCTTTATGTCTAGGCTCACAAGCTTCCTCTTGTCTTTTCCCCACGTGATGAACTGCTTGGCCTCGCGCTTCATGAAGGTGAAGGGCGTGTGCAGTCTTCTGCCGGTTTCGTCTATGGTGAAGGTGAAATTGCCGGTTCCCTCTTTTAGCATCCTTAATGGGTGCATGTAGGAATTGAACTTCATCCATGCGTTTGGCTCTGGGTAGGAATTCCCCTCTATTCCCAGATATTCCCTAAAGAACCTTTCCGCGCCCTCTATGTCAATGTTTAGTCTAGGGTCTTTGAGCCACCGGTGAAGGAAGGGGTAAACGTCCTTCCCGTCCGTCTTGAAGTCTGCCTTTCGGGAAAGACGTTTGATGAACTTCTTATCTGTAAGTGGCACATACTTTACCCTTGTCTGGTACTTTGAAGTGAAGCGGTAGCCCATGCACTTGCCTTCCAGTGACACCATCTTGCCTTCCCTCATGGTCTGCATACCGGCCTTCTGGTACTGCTCTATGCGGTCTATCACGCCATGCTCCTTCATATAGTCTATGTACTGTAGGTAGTTGTGCGCAATACCCTGCAACAGGGTAGAGGAAAGACGTACGTGGCCACTTTCCATAATTAGGTCAAAGTCCTGGGATGGGACAGAGGTGATAAGACTAATAAAATAATATAGAATGTCTTCCTTAAAATGTTTTATGTCTTTTGTACTGTGCTTTGCTGTGAACTCTTTAATATTGAAATTCTCCGGTATAGCTACCAATGGTTCTGAAACGTTCTTTTTCAATGTCCCTTACTGTATGTAATGTGTGATTTTGTCTATACAGTAAAGATAACCCCACCACTTACAAGTGACGGAAGCTTTTGAAAGGTATTTTTCAGAGATTTAGCTAAATGGTAAGTGTCTCGCTTTCCCTTAGTGATTAGAAGCTTTAAGAAGGAGTAAGTGCTGTATGTTTCCATGCCATTTAGACAGTAGAAAGGCCGTTTTTAAAGCCTATTTTAGATAAGTTTAAAGCTATTCATCTTAGGTTTATTTTTGCATGTAAATGTGAGCCAGTTCGCTAGAAAGATCATAATCTAGTGCGTTTAAGTGTAGATATAGCGCGTAGGTCCCTGCCTAAAACATTTAGATTATTTTAGAAAAGCAATATCACAGCTTAAAAGGGCATATCCATGCCTTGTTGAAAATAGGGGTTTGACCAGTGATTTTAAATTTAAATTATTTAAGGTATATGGCTTTGGCGTAAATATTCATGTATACCCATTTATAAAATGGTGCCTAACGGTTAAAGGTCTTTATGGCTTTCAACTATTAGTCTAATTGGCTAAAGTAAGGCTAGTGGTTAAAGGGTGTTCACCCTAGAAGCAAGGTTTTTAGGCTTGAAAGTAGCTAGTTATGGTTTAGGGGCAAATAGCTACCTTTATTAATTTTAAGGTGAACATAGAAAAGAAAAATTAACAATAATTTATAGCGCATTAGTATACTAATCACTTATCTTCATTGTAAATGAATATTAAAGAAACTATAGATATAATTCAAAAAGAGTTCTCCATATTAGACCTTGTTTCTCCCTATACTAATTTAACAGAGAAGGGTAGAGATTTGATTGGTGTATGTCCAATTTGCAAGTCAAAAACTGGGTTTATGGTTTCTATAAGGAAAAACATATGCAAATGTTTTACATGCGGCAAAGGAGGGGGTCCTATAAATTTTATAATGGTTTTTGAAAATTTAAAATTTAAAATTGCCTTAGATTTCATTATAACCAAGTTTTCAAAAACTTTAGGGCCTAGTTTTATTTCCAGTGATTTATCAAAAGGGAGTGTTTATGTTCTAAAACTGGAAAATAATTGTTTTTATGTTGGGTTTACTCAAAATATGAGTAGAAGAATGGCAGAACACTTCTCAGGTAATGGGGCAATTTGGACAAAAATAAATAGGCCCATATCACTTGAATGTGAGTTTAAAGATAAAACCCTGAACTATGAAAACTATCTTACAGAAGCAGGTATTATAAAATATGGGTATGAATATATAAGAGGAGGTGATCACTTATACTTTGCACGAAAATATGGAAAAGCTAAACACAACGTTATTATTAAGAAATAGGAAAGTGAGCAAATTCTAGAAGGTCAAGATAGATTTTGAGTTTAATTGTGTATCTCTAAATATACTTTTGACATTTATTAAATAACTTAATAAAATGCCCTTTCACGCGCTCCTTTAAAGGGCAACATGGAAGGGCATTTTATTTTGCTAAATTATTTATTCTCTCTTTCTAAGTGCTTGAATTATTTCACTACGCTTATAGTAGATGCCTTTAGCATTCTTAAAATCGTAACTATTAAAATTTCCACTCTTTACTAAGTTATTTAAAGTGGGCATTGAAACTTTTAGAAAATCACAAACCTCTTCCGGTTTCATTATTTCCTCGTTAGCATTTAATTTGTCATTTATTTTAGAAAAGCAGGAATAAATCATTAGCTCAATATCGGCACTAGCACCTTGCGCTAAAATTTGGCCTAATTGATTTCCCAACTGCACATTTGTTGTCATGTTTAAAAGAATTTAAAAATTTAGAATTTAATTTGAACCACTGAATTTAATAATTGTTATAATCTTTATTTAAATTAACTATGCAAAGATAAGTTGCTTGCTTACAAGTGAAAGAAGGAATCAAAAGGTATTTTAAAAGTTTGGCAAAATAAAAACGGGGATATTAACCCCGTTTAGTTTACCTAGTCCATGCATTATGCATTTGGGAGTGTGTGCGTTCTTTATTGCTTCCCAAATACCTATGTAGTGTTCGTAAATCTTCATGTCCTGTGGTGTCCATTATTGCCTTTTCATCCATCCCTCTCTGGTGGGATATGGTTACATAAGTTCTTCTTGCCGTATGGCTAGTCATGAACTCGTATTTTGGGCCAGACTTTAAAACAGCTTCTTTGCCACAGTATCTTCTGTCTACAACGTGCTCATTTATTCCTGCAAGCTGACCCAACTCCTTTAAATACAGGTTGAACTTTTGATTGGTTATTCTATCAAACACGAAGTCCTTCTTGTTTGTAGAAGTATGTCTTGACAGAATATTAAGTGCATCTGGGGTAATAAGTATTTCCAGTTTCCTTGGCTTGTTTCCCTTCTGTTGGAATAGGTGCCACTCCAATTCACCTGTTTCATTTTTCAACAGTTCATGCCACCGTAAGGCCATCAAATCCGAGAACCGTTGTCCTGTAAGGCATTGGAAACAAAACGTGTCACGAACCTTGGCTAATCTTTCATTTCCCTCTAAATCCAAGTCTAATAACTTTATGAGTTCTTCATAAGTCAAGTAAACCACCTTGGGTTTGGTTTTAGGGGTTTTAAATCCTTTGAAAATTGTGGTATTGTGATACTCTTTTTTTAATGTCCAATCCAAATAGACTTTCAGGCACTCCATGTATTTGCTCACTGTGTCATTTAACTGCTTTTTGGCGCCTGTAAGAAAGTTCTTAAAGCGTTTCTCAAAGTTTGTGTCTATGGTTTCAAAACGAACAGTGACGTTGTGCTTTTTCTCAAATTCTTTAATCAACAAAATGAGAGTCTTGTATTTCTTTAGTGTGAGTTCCTTTACGTCAAGAGCCTTCTCTTCCAAGAACTCTTCATACCTTTCCTTGAAGTCCAAAATTTCTGCCTCATGTCTAAGGTTCTTTTTGCTTAGTATGTGTGCCTTCAAAGTCTGTGGTTCAGGAATAATGCCTTTGTCAATAAAGAAATTATAGGATTCAAGAATCTCACTTTCCCTATTTCCAAGCTTCACTTTATACTCCATGTAGTTCATGAAGCTCTTTTTTGGAAGTTTTGTCTTCTTATCCCAGTTGTTTGGGGCAATACTTAATTCAGAGGTTATCTTTAGCCTTCTCCGGTGGTAGGAAAAGCTAGCAAGTATTAACGTTTCTACTTTTGACTTGTCATTTGTGCTGTCTTTCAAAAAGAAGCTTACGGCTTTTTCTTTCATTTCTTATTTCTACTTCACTTAGCTTTAACAAAGGTAAATTGAGTGCTTACAAGTGGCAGAAGGTTTTCTTAACTATTTTAAGCCTTACAGCCAGTTAGTGTAAACAGGTGACCAAAAGGTGACCAAAATGCTTTAATCATCTTTGGTTAGATTTACCTTAATTATGTAAAATGATGGAAAAAAGCCGTTCTAGGGCGGTTTTGATTAAGATTGGTGTAAGATAGATAAAGAACCCGTAGTCCTGTTCCCGCTACCTCAGTAAAAAGGCAAATCAGGTTAACTGGTTTGCCTTTTTCGTTTTAGGGCCGTTATTCCTGAAGGGCCCTAAAAGCCCGAGGAGCGTTCACCCAAAGTTGGATGAATGCTTTTCCTTGATCAATTTTGGCCTCTCTTCGGATAGGGACCATCGTGATTTTGACATCCGGTGGTAATCAAAAGAGGTTTTTCCAAGAATTCTATCTTCCCTGTTAGCTTTCAGTAGCGAGCAAAGATGAAAGTGCTTTTTGCATTAGCTAGCCGCCCTTAGTACTGAATCTCCACCTTATTCGTGTTATCTTCCATATCCAAGTCTATCAGCAGATGGTTTGGGTCAATACCGGCCCGAGAAGGTTTACGGGGCACCATCACGGTGATAGTCTGCTGACCAGAGCGCAGGCGATGCTTCTGCAAATAAAGCAGCTTGTCTGGCTTCTTACCCTGCTCAAAGATTCCCACCTCAATCCAATCCTTCATCGGCACATTTGTTTCCACTCCCGTTTCGTCTACTACTACCTTCCGTGCGGTTACATTTAGTGTCACCTGCCAGCCTGTAGTTGTCTGTTTCGCAGCAACCCGTTCCGTTTCCAGTTCCCAAAACGTATTCGTCGCAAAGAGGTCATGCAGCAGATATTGGAGCGAGTCTGGTGTCACTGCCTTCAGCTCCCGGTAGAAGTCCTGGGTGGTAGGCAATGGAGGTTCTCCCGAAGCATGCTTTTCCAGCAACTGCCTCATGGCTTGGTTGACAGCATCTTTCCCGATGTAATGCCGCAGCGCAAAGAGCGCGAACGGTCCCTTCCGGTAGTTCATGAACGCGTTGTTTGAGCGGAGCAAAGGCGGAGCCGCACGGGAGCGGGGAACTTCATACTCCTGTCGCATCTGGGAAAGATACTTAAGCAGATGCGCGTAGCCCAAGGTTTCCTCCACCACTTGCATAGCCGAGTACGTCGCAAAGCTTTCCACGAGCAATCCCGCACCTTCCACCGACGCAGGAGCAAGCTGGAAGCCCCACCACTGGTGCGCCATTTCGTGGGCCATAATATGATAAGGAATGTCCAGGCCGTCCGGTTTCATCAGTGAATACCCTTCTTGGTAGTCAATCGTCATAGGCTCCGCGTGCATCCCCCGACCGGCTCCTGGTCGTTCCAAAACCCGGAAATGGCTGTAAGGATACGGCCCGAATACCTTTGAATAATACTCCAGCGATGCCTTGGCGCTTTTCACCATCCGCTCCACGTTGGCGTTATGCGCAGGATGATAAAAGATTTGGATGGTAACTGGTTTCGCAGCCAATTCTCGTTTTTGAGACGTTTTCTGCAAAGTATGCCCAAAAAGAGCAGAGTCAGGCTTCCATTGTGCTTCCCGTACGGCATATCTCGCAGAGAAGAAGGCGTATTCGTTGTGAATGGGAGCATTTGCCACATAGTGAAAATACCGGCGGTCTCCATTCGTCCAGGTACGTTGCAGAGCACCGGGCGCAACCGCCATTTGGTCTTTGCTGGTACCCACCACCGCTTCAAAGTCCATCAGCTGAGCATGACGGGCATCATAGCGCGCGGTTGAATCAGTCAGCGAGGGTCTTTCTGGAAGCGGAACAAGTCTATATTTCTCTCGGTCAAGCCCAGTGCGCAGGCGCCTATCTGCCTGGTACCCGATGACCGGCATCCAGTCATTGCTGTCTATATGGCTCCCATTCGCGACCACGGAAGCATCTACCCCCTCATTGCTGAAGCCCCGGTTTTCAATGCGTATTCTGAAATTCATCTGCACAGAATCATCAGGTTCAAGTTTGTTTTTCAGGGAATAAATCTGGTAGCCGTGTTTGGTGTCAAGTACCACCGCGGACGCTGCCCGATCAAACGTAACGGCCTTGACTCCCTCATGCGGAATGGTGGAAAGGTGAATAGAGTCAATGGCCACTTTGCTTCGGTTCACCAGAACGTACGTGCCCTTGATGTCAGCAGTGCCTTCTTCAGGATAAATTTCCACGTGCAGGCGAGTACGCGTTAAGGCAGGTTGCGCGGTATGTTCGTACTGCCCGTAACGCCGCTCGTACTCCGCGCGGAGTTCCTTTCTGTAGTCGGTGGTGGCATAGGTGTTCAGTACGTTCGTGTTGTAGAAAATGAAACCTCCGGAGCCTAGGACCAGAACTGCTGCTATCACTAATGCCACTTTGTGCTGAGCGAACCGGTACCTAGCCAGGTGAAGCCGCGCGGTGAATCCTCCTTCTTTGCTGCGGGCCCAGAACAGGGTGGCTATGACCGCAATGAGAAATGCCCAGGCTACCCAGTAGAACTTAAACCACAGCCATGGCTTCATAAACGGCCCGAAACCGCGCATGTCACTATAAGACCACCCCGTGTCTGAGGCATACACCAGCAGGTTATGTTCTACCCCAAGCATGGAGGAGTAAACAATGTACCCATAGGCGCAGAAGGCCACCATGTGCCCGATGTACTTCTGATTCACCACCACGTGTATGGCAAAAACGAGCAAGGCAAAGAGCAAGTAGTTTGTGAGCTGAATTCCGAAAAGAACCTTAAAATAGACTCCGAGCTCAAAGTTGTGGTAATCCATGACGAGTTGGTTGATGATGCCAGCTACCATCAGGAAAGTTAGCCACGTGACGATGATAAGCGCCAGCCCCAGGAATTTCCCGAGGAACATAACCCATCCCCGCACCGGCGTGGCGTCTGAAAGCTCATTCATGCCGGCTTCGCGTTCGCGCCAGACCAACTCACCGGCAAAGAAGATGGTGAGTAAGGGAATGATGAACCACTGGGTTTTGAAACTGCTCAGCGATGGGGTTAAAATCCGCAACACTTCCTCCGTCCGAGCGAAGAGCGGAACGCCGAAAAACTCCATGTATTCGGTCGCAAACAGCCCGGTGGCCAAGGCCAAAATTGCTACCAAGGTGAGTCCGCCTCGGCTTTTGGCTATGACGCGAAACGAGGTTCCCGCAATGGCAAGGGCCTGGCGTACATCGGAGGCGAAGTTAAATACACGTTTAGTATTTAATACTTTGATGTGGCTGATGTCCTTGGTGCGGGGAGCGAGTTCGCCCAGTAAAGCTAACTCAGTAGCGGGTTGCACTGCTTCATTTCTTCGCCGGAAAAAACTCCAACAGGAGGCGCTGGTTGTCACGTGGGCTAACCGGAACCGGAAGTACGTGTAGGCAAGCGCCACAGCGGCAAGGCTCAACCACGCCATACGATTCCAGAGCCAGGTGCCTTCCAGCAGAATCAGCCGGTTATTCTTGTCGATGGGTGTCCAGCCTTCCATTTCCGTGGCAATGCTGGTGCCCAAAAGGTCCATCAGGGTACCTACTACCTTCCAGTCCAAGGCAAACCTTACAGTAGTCCCGGCGAACTGGGAAAAAATGACGAGGATAATGCTGGCGATATATCCGGCAATGGCCCTGCGGCTTAACGTAGCCAGACTAAACTGAATGGCGGTAGTAGCAATGACCGTAGGCAAGGCCAGGAAGCAGAAGTTGGTGAGATAAGACGCAAGCCGGAACGGACCAATAAACTCAGACTTTGCGCCGGGCCCATAAAAGGAGAAGAGCATTCCAACGTAAAGCAGCAGCAGAATCAAGCCATTAAGGGTGAGGGCCGAGAGGAACCGCGCGCCCAGGTAACTCGCCTTGCTCACCGGGGTGGTGTAGGTAAGCGGATGCATGCGCGTCTGCACATCGCGGGTGGCGGCATCCCCGGCAATCACCCCGCCAATCACCAGCCAAATGACGCTCCCGAAGATGGTAAAGAAGGCGATGGTACCCGGGGCGTTTAGGTAGGTTCCGTCTTCCAGCGTGACCATCCTTAGGATGAGGAACCCGAACAGAAGCATCACGGAAAACAGCAGCCAAGTGGAAACATGGCGCAACTGATAGGCAAACTCAAAGCGAAAGATTCCTCTGAACTTCATAATGGTTGGATTTTCTCAATGTTGTCTCCTTCCTCCCAGTCCAGGAGGTTGTAGGGGTCAATTCCGCCTCGGGCGGGTTTGGAGGGCAAGGTGACGGTAATGGTTTGCAAGCCCTTCCGGATGAAGTGCTTCTGCACGTACAGCGGCTTGCCCAGAATTTCACCGGGCTCAGCCGCCGCGAACAACCCGATTTCCACCCACTGGTTCACCGGCACTTCCTTCTCATATCCGGCACTATCGGAGACTGTTTTGTGCGCGTCCACCTCTAAGGTCACCTGCCAGGCACCTTTGCCCGTTTGCTTCACCGATGCCTGTTTTGTATCAAAGGTCCAGAACGTGTTCGTTTCAAACAGGTCGTGCAGCATGGGCTTGAGCGAATCTGGCGTAACAACTTGCAGTTCACGGTACATGTCAAGGGTGGTAGCTAAGGAGGATGCCTTTTTTTGCACCAGCGAACGAAGCGCCACGTTCACCCGCTCCTCGCCGGCATACTCGCTCAGCGCGTGCATGGCGTAGGGACCCTTTCGGTAGTTGGCCCAGGGGTCCATGGCGCGGAGCAGCGGTAGGCCGGTGCGGATGGGTGGCCAAGGGTTCGGTTCGCGCATCCAGGCCATGAACCGCCTCAGCGCTTCTCGTCCTTTTTCTTTTTTCACGAGCTGCATCGCGGAGTACCAGGCCAGGCTTTCAGAGATGACACCTCCTCCTTCGGCAAAGGCAGGTTTGAGCTGCATGCCCCACCACTGATGCCCCATCTCATGAGCCACTATCTCGAACATCGCATCAAAGCCCTCGCCCTGCGGGTCCAGCAGGAAGAAGCCCTCGCCACCCGTAATCACGCCGCTGCCGTCTACGCCCATGCCCATAAAATTGCCCGGCTGCTCCACAATCTGCAGATAGCGGTAAGGGTACGGACCAAACTGCGCCGAGTAGTAGTCCAGCGCCGCCCGTGCACTGCGCAGCAGCCGTTCCGCGTGCTTCGTGTGTCCCGGGTGAAGGAAGAGCTGGAGGTCTACCTGGTTCCGTTTTTCGCGGTACACTTTGTAATCAGCGGAGAAGAAAACATCGGTGCCGTTGATGGGAACGTCGCTCACGTAATGGAAGTAGCTTCGGCCTTCTTTGCTCCACGTACGGCGCAGCTCGCCCGGTGCCACGGCTACCTGACCGGCATCGGTGCTGATGATTGCTTCAAAGGTTGCGGCGGGAACAGAGGCCATACCTTGGTCAATGTCACCCGGAGCCTCCAGTGTCACCTGCCGCGGCAAGCCTTGCTTTCGCCGGTCTTCGGCACTCCAAAGCTCGCGCATGGGTTGGTAACCGATGACTGGCAACGCACCATCCGGAAAGTAGCTGCCGTTCTCCAGAACCGCCGTGCCCGCTCCGCTCCTTCTTGGTCCTCCCAGAGGGGATGAACTGGAGGTCCGGAAACCACGTCTTTCGTATTTTACGTCAAAATTGAGCGTCAGCGAGTCGCCGGGCTGAAGCGGCTGGTCCAGGGCATAGATGAAGTGGCCGCGCTTTTCATCGGTCACCATGGCTCGGGCCGGATGGTCAAACGTGATGCGGGTTTCTACATAGAAAGCCGGCTCCACGTGAATGGCTTTAATCGGCTTCGCGTCACGGTTCACCAGGCGATAGCTGCCCCGGATGGTTGCCGCTTTCTTCTCTGGATAAATCTCAATCTGCAGTTTCGTAGCCGTGCGTTGCGGCTGCGCGATTCCTTCGTATTTTCCGTAAAGTCGCTCATAATCGGCACGACGCTGCACCATCTCTTCATCTGTGAGATGCTCATTGAGCACATTGGTGTTGTAGAAGATGAAGCTGCCCAACGTCAGAATCAGGACGCCCGCTGCCACCGCCACTCCGACGCTTGAACGGGTAAAGCGACGTTTAGCCAGTTGAAACCGAACGCGGGAACCAGATTCACGCCCTCTCATCCAGAACAGACGTGCCACTAGTGCAAGCAGCAGTGCCCAAGCAAACCAGTACAGCCTCAGCCAAAGCCAGGGACCCACCGTTCCGCCGAAGCCACGCATCTCGGTAAAGGACCACGCTGGGCCAGACGCATACACGAGCAGGTTGTGCTCTACGCCAATAAAAGACGAGAAGATAATGCAGAAGTACGCCACCAGTGCCAGCACGTAGCCTACATATTTTTGGTTCACTACCACCTGCACCGTGAAAGCGAGCGCCGCAAAAAGCAAATAATCAGTAAGCTGAAAGCCAAGTAGAACTTGTAGATAGCGGCCAATCTGGAAGTCATAGTAGCCGTTGACCACCTGAACCGTGATTCCCACAAGGGCAATGATGACCATTAAGAGTGCGAGCACCAGCCCCAACCCGATGAACTTACCCACGAAAAGAACCCACTCGGGTACAGGCGTTGCGTCAATGTTTTCGTTCAGCCCCGCGTCGCGTTCGCGCCAAATCAGTTCGCCCGCAAAGTAGACGGTAAAAAGAGGCACCATAACCCAGTAATTGCTGGGAGTTGTCAGGATACCCGTGAGGTGTTTCGTCAGGAGGTGCGGGGTACGGGGCAGCAACGGAATTCCCCAATGCTCCAGCTCAATCAGCACTATCAGCGTCAGCATTACCGGAAACACGACTAGCAGGAACAAACCGGCAGGGCTGGTCACAATCATCCAGAACGAGCTTCGGGCGGTCGCGAGCGTCTGCCACAGATGGGTAGAAAAGCTGTAGGAGTTGGTAGGAGTGGGCAATGGAAAGGGACGAATCGGTTCAGATTCCTTTTTCTCATTCGAGGTTTTATTCCCGAATTTCCATTTCCAGCTCCATCCTCCGGTATGGTGCACGAAGCGGAAGCGGAGATAAATGAATGCCCCCATCGCTACCGCGATGCCCAGCCACAGCAGCCGGTTCCACAGCATCGCTCCCTCCAGGGTAAACATGCGAACGTTCTTTTCCACGATGGTCCATTCGGTCATCATTTCGTTCATGATAGCCATAATCCCGATGGGGTCAGCCATCAGGGCACGTTTCCCCAACCCATTCATGTACAGCGTGAACGTCACCGGATAGGAGAGAAAGAAGAGCAGCAGACTACCGAAGTAGCCCACCATGGGCCGTCTGCTCAGGAGGGCTAGCGAGAACTGGACCACCGTGGCGATGAAAGCATTTGAAAGTCCAATGTACCCATAGGCAGCCAGGTACGCCTCTGGTCGGAACGGACCCACGATATCGGGGTTCATGCCGGGGGCGTAGACCGCGAGCAGGCTGCCCACTTGCGTACCCAGAAGGATGATGGCATGGATGGTAAAAGCGGCCAGGAAACGCCCTCCCAAGTACTCGGCCCTACTGATGGGACTGGTGTACAGCAGCGGATACATGCGCGTATGCACATCACGGGCCGATGCCTCGCCGGGTACCGCCGCAGCCAGCAGCAACCAAATCTGACAGCTGAAAACCGTCACGGCGGTGATGATGAACGGCGAGTTGAGGATGAAGTCTTTGGGCAACGTGACGGGCAAAATGCCTACCCTTGTATTGAAAAAGGCGAAGATGATGAGCACCACAAAGACAAGCCACGGCCAGGGACGCCGTATCTGGTAGGCGAACTCGAAGCTAAAAATCTTCCAGAACTTCATGGCCGTGCCTCCTCCCGTAGCTTGCCACTGAAGAAACCGGCCATGGTGCTGAAATACACGTCCTCCAAATCGGGCTCCACCAGCTCAAAGCCGATGCCGGGCGACTCAGGGCTGTAGACATGGACCAGGGTGCGCCCACTCAGCAGCTTGGTGGAGATGACTTGGTGGTCCTGCTCCAGCGTAGGGAGGGTGTTCTTCTCAATCAGTTTTCGCCAGATAGTGCCTTTCAATGCCTCCACAGCCTGCAGCGGCTGCGCCTCCAAAAGAATCTCGCCCTTGTTGATGATGGCCATGTTGGTGCACAGCTCCGAGACATCCTCTACAATATGGGTAGAAAGTAGCACCACGCTGTTTTCCCCTAGTTCACTTAAAAGGTTCAGGAAACGCACTCGCTCTGCTGGGTCCAGTCCTGCGGTGGGCTCGTCTACAATCAAAAGTTTTGGGTTGCCTAACAAAGCCACCGCCACCCCGAAGCGCTGCCGCATGCCGCCAGAGAAGCCTCCTAGTTTCTGACGGCGTACATCCCACAGGTTCGTTTGCCGCAGCAAACCTTCTACTACTTCTTTGCGCGATTTCCGTTCGGTGATGCCCTTGAGCACCGCGAAGTAGCCCAGCAACTCCTCGGCCCTGGCTTTGGGGTACACCCCGAACTCCTGCGGCAGGTAGCCCAGCGTCTTGCGCACCTCTTCCTTTTGGTTCACCACATCAATGTCGCCCAGGAAGATGCTACCCGTATCCGGCTCCTGCAGGGTAGCAAAAATGCGCATGAGCGTGGACTTTCCCGCCCCGTTCGGACCAAGCAGGCCGTACATGCCATTTGGAATGGTGAGCGTCACGTCTTTCAGGGCTTGAACGCCATTAGTGTAGGTTTTAGAGATATTGGTAATCTGAAGTTTCATAGGATTTGACTAACTAATTCTGAGGAAGTTAATAGAGGCGAAATGCAAAAAAATGAAAGGTAGCTAGCTTAAATAAGAGATGAGATTGGGGTAGAAGATGGCTTCTATGAACTGCAATTAAGAGTTCATTTCTTCAAGTTCAATGTACCCTTTTGGGTCTGTTTTTCAGAAAACAGACCTAAATCAGAACTGCCCTAGTCTCATCAATTTTCCGTTGGTTAGCGGCGGCTGGTAAGGTCATTCTGCCGTGTGAATCTGATGTTGCGGATTAGGGGATTGCTGTAGTCCAGGGCTGTTACCCTTCCGGCTTTATCCCGCACAAAACGCACGGTTACTCCGCCTAACTGGAAGGTGTCTTTCGTTACCGGCTTGAGGTCAAACCCTACGCCCGGTGCATCATTGGCGCGGCCCTTTAAGTTGTCTTTTTCGGAAAACAGGTCGAAAAACGCCCCAAGCTCGTTGCTGGTGTAACGACCGGTAAAAGCCTGCAAGTCGGCGGCGTTGGGGGTATAAGGCTGGACCCGCCGATAGCGGGATTTTTGACCTTCCATCGTAATCAGTTCAAACTGGTCTGGTGACTGGAAATGCAGTTCAAATTCGTCTTGTGACATGTACTGAACAGAGGCCCCAAAACGGCGGAAAGTACCTGGGGTCACCTGCGCAAGACCGGGACCTCCGGCGATGCGGAACCTGTCACGGTCCACGGCCAAGCGTAGCATCTCACCGGTCTTTTCGTTTACAAACAGACCGGTGTTGCTCTTCGCTTCTTCCAGGGCTGCGCCAGTGAGGGCGGGTGGCGTTTTAGCTACGGCCTTTTGAGAATCTGAGTACGTCACAAACTGGTCAGCTATGCGTTCTGCGACCGCCGTGGCGGACATTGCGTCTGAATTGCACAGAACAGCAATGGAGATGCCCTGCTCCGGAAAGCGGCCCAGCCAGGTATGATAGCCGGCCGCACCACCAGAATGCCACACTTCTTTGACACCCCGGTAAGTCTCTAGAAACAGACCACGGGCATAGCCCAGTTTTCTGCCGTTGTTCAGCTTAGCCGGTTCCTGAAGCATAGAACTCACAAACGTACCCAGGCGATTGCTCGTAAGGGCATCGTTCCAGAGTACAAGGTCACTTGCCGTGCTGAGAATGGCTCCGGCGCCCCGGTCATTGCCTAAATACATGTCCAGTTTCCAGCCGTCCTTCGTCTTCTCATAACCAAGAGCCCGGTTCTTGATCGTGGCTGTCATGTCGGAAACGTAGGCGGTGGACTTCATGCCGAGGGGCTCAAACAGGCGCTGGCGCGCAAACTCAGCAAAGGGCATTCCGGTGGTGCGGGTTACAATCTCAACCAACAGTACATAGCCGCTGTTGGAATACGAGAATTCCTCACCGGGTTTAAAATTGAGGCCGCGTTGACGCAAAATAAGGGTCAAGGCATCAGGGTTGCCGTTTGCCAATGGCATCAAGCCGGTCCAATCCCGTATGCCGCTGGTGTGGTTGAGTAAGTGGTCTAACGTAATCTTGTGACCGTAAGCAGGTAGTTCAGGGAGGTACTTGTGAATGTCCTCGGAAAGAGAAAGGCGTTTCTCTTCCACAAGCAGGAGGGTAGCCGCAGCAATAAACTGCTTCCGCACCGACCCGATATCAAAAACTGACTTCGGGTTTAGCGGGACTTCACGCTCCAGGTCGGCAGAGCCATACGCCCGGTTCACGACCACCTTTCCGTTCTGCGAGACAGCGCACGTACAGCCAGGGGTTTCCTTCGTGGCCCAGTTTAGAATCTTGTCTACCTCGGTGGTTTTGTCCTGTGCTTGAGTTGATGTGTTACCGAAAAAGATAACAACCCATACTACTGCCAGGAAGAAAAAGGTCTTGGTGAGTGGCGTAATTCTGAGTTGATTTAACCCATTAAGAGGTGTTTTGGAGGGGCTGAGTTCTTGTTTCATATGCTTGATATTTTAATATTTCAAGGGTTTTATTACTCTAATATTTAAGGAAAAAGTGCTTTGCTATTCAAAGTGATAAAGCAAAAAAAAAGATCCTAATTCCCTGATTCTATCATCGTTAAAGAATATGTAAGAGGAAGCAGGATTAGCGGTTGCTTTGAGCTGACCTGTGTTAGATTGTTGGTGTTTTCCAAGTGGTTTGTGGTTGATTTTAAGGGTAAGTTTATTGCTGGTATTTTACAGCTTGTCAATTATGTCACCAAGGTCGCTTACCCCTAATGTGAACAGGATAATGATGATGCCCAGAACGATTTTTACTGCAAGCGGCATAGAGAAAGCAAACCATTTCTGGAAGAGGTTATTTGCCGGAGGAAGGTAAAAGCAGGAAAGGAAGAAGTATGCTACTCCCGGAACGGGGTGTACTAAGAGCAGATTTAATACACCAATGGTAAAAACAAGGGTGCCGAACACCCAACCGGGTATGCTTGACTCAATAAATTTAGCTTCCATTTTAGTGAAGTATAGTTAAAGCGTGTTTTTATATAAACATCCAAAAAGCGACTGTGGTTAACTCTCTTATCGAGAATATACCCTGATAATTAAGAGTATCAATAGCGTGTGATAAAGGTGCTATTAAGTCGATTTTGTCAACATATTTACACAAGATTAACTTCGTGAATGACTGATGTTACTTGGTTAGAATTTGCAAATATCCGCAGCGCATCGTTCCGGTTTGTCTGAGAATAAAGCCTGAAAAGGGTGTACGAAATAGGCTCGGTTCTTTATTTAAACTCGAATATGAGCGGGAAAAGGAACGTCACAACGATGGTCCAGATGAAGTAAACGGGCAGGTAAGAGGCAATGGAATTCCCGACTCCGTTTAAGGTGCCTTTTTTGAAAAGTAGCCTGAAAAGCTGCACGGTCACGAAGAGAAGGTTGATCAGGATAAGCACATTGCCCCCCAGAACGGCGGCCCTGTTGGGAGTCATTCCCCATTCTGAGATCCTGAACAGGATGGCAGATAGCGCAATGCCATTCACAATGACGGTGACGGCAGAAAGGAGCAGAAGAACCCAGATTTCGGCGGTGCTTTTAATGGTTTTGGAGGTCTCGGCAACAGAAAAGAAGATGATTGCCATGACGCCAATCAACAAGGCGTTGAAGAGGATCAGGAACTCCCGGTCGGTGTATGGGTTCTTGGCCGAATAGACCATGGCAATAAGGTAAATGACCAGCATCACCAATACCAGCGGGCTGAAAATTCTGGCGATAACCGGCGAGACTTTGCCCACCAGCTGCGGATTGGTCTGGGTAAGGTACGTGCCGATAATGGGGGCAGCCGGTAGCCCGAAAACCACAACATTCCTGAAGTAAAACTCTTCAATGTTCAAGCCGATGATACTGAAAAGCCCGATGGTGATGCCTGTCATGATTCCGCCCGCTATCAGGATGAGCGTGGTCATGACGACCAGATCGCCGTTATACTTCAGATAGGCAAGGCGCTTCTCTGGGTTGTTCCGTGCTTCGCCCACAAACGCAAAGCCCAACCCACACCAAAGAAACAGGAGTAAATGGATGCACGACAAAATGAGGGTGTCACTGGTCTGGACATCGGGAAGGGAGTTGATGAAAATAAGCCCCGCCAGGCTAAGGCCAACGATAAAAGCTATTTTGCCTGCCGATAATCTGTTCTTCCAGGCAAAGTACGCTGACAATGCCGGGAAGACGATAAAACCGATATTCCTGGGGTAAAAGAACTCTTCATCGATGGCAAAGAAAGTTGGCAATTTTGCGATTAACCCGGCCACTACCGAGGCAATCAGCACAAATAGTAATTCCCGGCGGGTGCCCCAATTGATCTCATCGTTCTCGTAATTCAGGCGCTCATTCCAGAAATCAGCGAGGGTGTTGCCTTTCAGCTCCGGATACAATAAGCTGAACTCCCGTTTAAAAGGTGCCTTATTGGCCCGGTACAGCTTTTCCAGATGCTTGGGGTCATTCATGTGGGTGCGAATCTCTTCTTTCATTTGCGTAAGCTTTATGCCTGCTGTGAAGCGTTTTCGAATAAAAATGCGGGGTTATTTAACCTTTTTATGAGTTCTTGTTCTGAGGCCGTTTTCGGTAAATCGGGCCCAAAGCAAGGGTGGCAGTTCTGAGGGATATTTTGGAGAAATCAACAGGTAAGTCGGAAATGCTAATTCCACATGGTGCCCGCTAATCCCAGGACAATGCCTAACCACAGGCCAATGATGTAGACTACCATACCCAAGAGAATAGCCACTGTTTTGTTGAACCCGCGGGAACTCAGTTGGTTTAGGTGGGAGTAAAACGCACCACCCATGGCACCGGCTAAAGGCGTAATGATTAAGGGTCTGATCATCCAGAACTTTCCCCAGGCTGGGTTAGGATGATCTACTCCAAACACAAAAAGGGAGATCACGGCGAAAGCAATAACTGCCCCCACGACCATCGGTTTAACAAAGGATGAGAGGTCACTTTTCTGGATTGTTACAATGTTTTTAGTTGACATGGTACGTTTGTTTTTAGAGTTATAAATCCTTTTTTATTAAGCTTGTTAAAGTACTTTGATATTCAAAGTAAAGGTTCAAAAAAATAACAGTTGTCTTTCCTGTTACTAGATTTTAGGTTAAGATGAATTATTCAGAAACTCCCTTGATCAGTTTTTCCAGCGCATTTAAATGATCATTGAAAGCCTTTCGGCCAAGTTGGGTGACAGCATAGGTGGTGTTCGGTTTTCTACCCACAAAAGACTTCTCTACCTTCACAAACTCTTCCTTCTCCAAGGCTTTTAAGTGACTCGCCAAGTTGCCATCGGTCACATCCAGGTATTCCTTCAGTGCATTGAAGTCAAGCATATCATTTACAGCCAGCGCTGACATAATGCCCAGCCTGATTCTGCTCTCAAATGCTTTGTGTAAACCATTGATAGATATTTTCACCGCTCGTACTTGTAATGCATGTAAATACCATAGATAATATGGACTACCCCAAACCCTATGGCCCAGAATAACAATCCATATCCCACGAAGTAGGAACTAATCAGGCCTAATCCTATCTCTATAAGCCCTAAACTTCTCATCTCCCCATAAGTGAATTTGCTGGAAGTATACAGCGCCAACCCATAGAAAATAAGGGTAAAGGGAGCAATGAAGCCGATCAATCCTTTGGAGATCAAAATAAGGATCAGGAGTCCACCCACCGTGAGTGGAACTGCCATATTAATGAGCACCCGTTTTGTAGTCGCGTTCCAGAGTTTTTCCCCTTTTTTAGAAGCCTTTTTGTGGGAGAGAAAAATAGCAGTACCAACCGCCAGCACCAGGATCAAAAGAGCCAGGGTAATGACCTGGAGTAAACCCGAAGACAGTCCCCCAGTGGTTAGGGTGCCTGCTGCTATTTCAGCTGGATTAAAATCTAGTACCTGACTCGCGATATAGGCTCCTGACAACGCGTAGATACCTGCCATAATACCTGCCCAACCAGAGAGCGACAGAAATTTGGAAGAACGCTCCATCATGGAGCGAATCTCGGCTATGTCCCGGAGGTAATCCTGTTCTTCTTTCATTGTAAAGTACTTTGGATAACAAAGTAAACACAAAAAGCCTGATTTTCCAAGGATAGGTTAAAAATTTACTTTATCAATCATGAGGTGATCAGTACCAGCAAGCGGGAATGCTTTGGATCCATCTTGTAGAAACGATCAATTTGCCTTTTTGCTTCAAGGAATAGGCTGAGTTGGATATTATGAGATAGTGGCTAAAGAGATCCAGCTGGATAGTGCAGGTTGAGTTTCGAGCATTTGTAAAGCTGATGTTAAAGCAATATCAATCGTTCACCTTTCAGACCGAAGCATTGGAAAGGAACGAAGCCCTCTGCAAATGAACGCGGCGCCATGGGGTGGAGCCTCGTTCATTTGCAGAGCCTATTCAAGCTTTACTGCCGCATGCTTTGTGCCGCACCGTTACCTGTGGAATACAACTGGTTAAACAGCAGCTTGAAAGTGCCGTGTGCTTGTCCTCTGAAGGTAATCTCCGGCCCGAAGGCGTAAAAGGTGCCTGCTCCAACCGGGGCAGAAAAAGCCGCTACCCCATCTTTCAGGTAAGCCTGTCCCCACGCCCATCCGCTGCGGAGTGGCTTATCAGTAGCGAACCAGGCGAGTGGCTTCACTACGCCGTTAGCCACAGCATCAGGGGTGAGCTTGAATACGGGGCTGTTGTCAAAATACACATCGCCCTCGGTGGGCATGCCCCAGGTGGCGGGCTGGGAAGTGGCGTACTTCACACGCAGAATGCTGCCGGGGATGTAGTATTTGGTGGATGCAAGTGGTCTGGCCTGCCCGGAGGCGTTCAGCTCTACCAAGGCGTTACTCACAGGTAGTTTCAGGTGGTAAGCCAGGTTAGTGCTGGTGCCAATGGTAATTACGGAGCCACCCGCTTCCATGAACTTCCGGAGGGCAGGGATAGACTTTTCTGCCGTGATGGAGCCTAGCTGGGAACGGTATTCCGCGGGTATGTCTTCCGGTTTAGGACCTCTTCCTTCGCCGCCTCTTTCACTATTTCCCTGTGAACTAAGCGGTGGAATGGCCCGGGTCACGAACAGAATCACGTCATATTTCTTGTTCAGGTCACCGGCGTCAATGTCTTTGGCATACACCAACTGAATGGGGAAATGGTACTGCTCCATGATCCAACGCGTCCAGCCCGAGGGCATGGAACCGCCATAAGTGTCCCAAAGGGCGATACGCATGGGAGAGACTTTGGTGGTGGCCCCAGCTGGACGTTGCGCGACGCCTTTGATACTAAGGCCATAATCAGCAGCGGCTTTCTGTACGAGTGCTCTGGATTTATCAGAAGCCGGAACGAAGAAATTGCCTTGGTCAGCCCCGGCGGCAGGCATCCGGTACACCTCGGCGCCAGCTTGGAGCAAGTCATTGACCACAATGAACGAATGGTTGGCGCGGGCATCCAGCACGTATCCGGCATCTGAGGTTACTGCTTGCAGATTGCCTTTGGGAGCTTGTAACTCTCCGTAGGGAATGGGCTGAAATGGGCCTTTGAAGCTGTCTAAGATACGGTCAAACTGCACGCCCATCTGGAACGCCAGGGTCCAACCGGCAGCGTCATAGGGCCGGATGGGAGGTCCGCCGGGGTACTGGAAATCGTTGGGGTGTTCCTGCGGCTCAAACATGTCCATCACGTGGGGCCGGAACGCTTGGTCGGTCTTCACCACGTAAGAACCCGCTGGGTAGCTTTTGCCTGCTACCTTGAAATCCTCTGTAGCCTTGTGCACCAAAATGCCTGATTTGATCAGCGCGTTCACAAAGGTGACCGCTGTTGAAAAATCAGGCTGATCTGCCGAGATGATGTACCCTCTAGGATCGCGCAGGGCAGGATCTTTGAAAACAGTCTCATAATGTTTAACCGGAACGCCGCCTCCACTACCGGAAGTGGATTCACTGGCGGTAGTGGAGGCATCGGCAGATTTCTGCTCTTTCGCGTGCGCAGCCGTGACCGCCTCTACGCTTTTAGGAGAAAGGGCCCAATAGTCTTTGCTGCCGCGTTCAATAGAGTTCTTGCCCATGCGGTAGATGTTGTAGAGCAACTCATCACGGTGGCGGGCCGCATAATCAAGCACGGCGTAGTTGAGCGATACAGAATAATCAATAGATTGCTTGAAATGCCACTTCTGCGGCGTGACCGGGTTAGGCGTGGCCCCGTTAGGGAGTAGGCGCTGCGGTACCAACGGCACCTCTTCCGGGGTAGGATTCCCGATGATTTCAGTGAGCAGGCCCACCATGTTATGGAAGTAAGGCGTGGTGCGCAAGCCTCCGTTCCACCAGGTAGAGAACTGGGAACCCGCACGCTGGGTGTAGCCGGGCTTGTCCTCGGCGTTCAGCCGGTTGTTCATGGCGGCGCCTACGGCGTCAATACTGGTCACCAGCAGCGGGTCATACACGTAGTTGAACGGGTCACGGTATGGCGGACCCGCCAGCACTGAACCTGCCGGGCCCCGCTGGTGATGATTGTACATGATTTGCGGAATCCACTCTACAAACAGCTGACGGCTGATGTTCTGCGATTCCTTCATGTTGTTCATAAAGAAATCACGGTTATTGTCGTGGCCCACGTATTTCTGGTACAGGCGGGGCAGATGATTTAGGGAGCGGTTCTTTTCTTTGCGCTCGCGCATGTACCAGTTGCTTACCAGTTCCTGTCCGTCGGGGTTGGCGTGCGTCATGAGCACAATGGTCTGGTCCAGCAGGCGCTTGGTCTCGGCATCCTGACGGCTGACCAGGTTCCAGGCAGTTTCAATTAACTGGTGAATGCCCACGGTTTCGGTGGCGTGCAAGCCGCCGTCAATCCAGACCACGGCTTTGCCCTCGGCGGCTAAGTTGCGGGCTTGTTCCTCCGTCAGGTTTTCAGCGCGCGCCAGTTTTTGGGAGATTTCCTTAAAACGCCCCAGATTCTTGATGTTCTCCGGCGAAGAGACAATCAGCATGAATTGATGGCGGCCTTCCTCGGTGAGCCCGATGTTCACCAACTTGGTGCGGTCAGAGGCGGCCAGTTTCTTGAAATAAGCCTCGGTCTGCGTGAAGTTCGCTAGTTGGTAATCCTCCCCTATGTTGAAGCCGAAGTGCTCTTTAGGCGACGGGATTGTTTGGGCCTGGCAAACTGCCACCGTTAACAGCAGCAGAAGGGTGAGGGAACGGTAAAATCTGCTAATCATGGGTGGAGTTTAGGAGGTGGAGAAAGGTAATAGAGAGGGTAAGTTATTTTATATTTTTTGTCATCCTGAAAGGACCTTTTGAGCGAACTAGAAAAGCGATGTAGTAAACGCTACTATCGTTCGCCCACAAGTTCCTTTCAGGATGACAAAAGAAGGGAGGCGTTTATAAGCCGATTTCTTGAAAACGGGCTCAAAACGCAGTGTCTGCCACAGGACAGCTTATGGGTTGCCTTGTTTCGGAAGGCTATCTAATCATTTACTGCACGGCACCCTTTTTCCTTTTGGCAATACCTGTTTCTGACAAGAACAGGAGCAGGGCGCGTTGGGTGGCCAAGTAAGCTTTGTCGTTAATCCAATACTCGTCCAGGGCATGGGCTCCGCCGCCTTTGCCACCGCTACCGATGGTCACCGCAGGTACGTTTTTAGAGAACGGAATATTAGAATTGGTGGAGCCCACCCGTAACGCCGGTTCGGTGCCCAGGAACCGGGTAGCGGCCACACTACGCTGCACCAAGGCCACGCTGGGGTCAACCCCGCCGGCCGGACGCTCGCCAATCAGTTTCACGTCTACGGTAAGGTTGGCACCTATTCGCTTCATTTGGTTTTCCTCCTGCAACGCGCGCTGCACGGCAGCCTGAAGCAGTTTGTCAATACCTTCTACTCGCTCGGGGCTCTCCGAGCGCATGTCTACCTCCATCCAGGACTCAAAAGGAATAGAGTTCACCGAGGTGCCGCCGCCAATCACGCCCACGTTGTAGGTGGTTCTTATGCCTTCTTTGGTGAATTTATCTGCCTCTACGGCGAAGTAGTGGATGGCTCGGCCCAAAGCATTGTGCGGGTTGGCCAGTCCAAACGCGCCCGAGGAGTGCCCGCCAGGACCTTTGAAGGTGATACGATAGCGGTGCGAGCCCAGGCCCCGGTTGGTCACGGCACCCAGTCCTATTCCGTCCACGGCAATGTACGAGTCTATTTTAGGGCCTTTTTCTGAAAACAAGTGCTTAACACCCCGCAGGTCACCTAAGCCTTCCTCGCCCACGGTGCCAATGAACAGCACATCAGCCTCTGTTTCCAGGCCGGTTTTCTCTAACGTCTTCAAAACCGACAGCACCATGGCCAGTCCTCGGGTATCATCAGCGATGCCGGGCGCCAGAAGGGTGTCACCGCGTTGCTTCACCTTTACATCGGTGCCCTCGGGGAAAACCGTGTCCAGATGCGCTTCCATGACCACCGTTTTAGTGCCGGTTCTGCCTTTGCGCCGTGCAAGCACGTTGCCTACTTCATCGGTCCAAACGGAGTCAGCCCCGGCAGCCCGCAGCATTTCGGCGTACTTTCTCCCGCGTACCTCTTCTTTGAAAGGCGGGGCCGGGATTTCAGTCAGCGTAATCAGGTCTTGCTTCGTTTGTGGCTCCAAATCCAGGATGGTTTTAAATGCAGCTTTGACCGACGCGTTTTTGGCCAAGGCTTTTATCTCGTTTTCGTAGCGTTTGTCAACGGAGATGGGCTTTGGTCTTTCTGCGGATTGCGCCAAGGCGGATAAGGTGCCGAGGGCAAAAGTAGCTGGCAAAAGACCTTGAAGCAGGAGCTGGGATAGTTTGTTCATTAGTTGGTTGTTGGTGCGGTTAGGTCGTGTAAAGAGGAGAACTGTTATGGTCGTTTCTCTCCCGGATGGTAGGTGGCTTTGGCGCGTTTCTCCACGTCTTCGCGGTAGTAGGCGGCGTCTTTGAATTGCACATCGGCGTAACGCTGGGCCTGGTCACTGAAATGTGGGGAATTAGGGTCGCCGCTTTGTCCGCCAGCCAGCATGGTTTTCGCCTTCACTTTCGGCCCGAATTCTACCACGGCCACAAAGCTGTTGCCCGAGGTGCCGTACAGGCGCTTGGTGTTGTAGGAGTTCGCGCCAAACGAGGCCAGCGCACCCCAGTTCCCCGAGGCCATGCCGATAGGAAGACTAGGTTTGGCATCATTGAACGGCTGCTGAATATCGCCGGTGAGGCGCTGGAAGCGGTTGATTTCTCCCCAAGGCGTGTTCCACGTGCCGAAGTCTTTTTCCAGCTGCGCGATGGTCTGGCGGAAAAGGTCCAGACGCTCTTTCTCCGGTGATTGGTTCGCGTAATACTCGAAGCGCTCAATGAGGTTCAGGTTTTTGGGCGCGCTGCCGTTCCTCGTGGAAATAGTCGCGTAAAAATGCGCCAACGACATGGCCACTGATTCTTTGGACACCGCAAAATCCCAGCGGCGCAGCACGTCAATAGCTTCCTTCAGTTTGGGGTCATTTGGTTTCTGGTTGTCGTAGGCCTTCACCAAGCCCGGAATGAGCACTTCAAAGCCGGGCAGGTACGGGTCATAAGCCAAACCGATGAGCTTGTCCAAGGTCAGGCTGTTCGCGTTCTTGAGCAGGCGCACCGCATGGATGCCCCGGAAGTTCTCGGGCGACGGCGCCATGTACACAGGATAATCTTCTTTTTTGGGGCTGTATTCGCCTGCGCTGGTAAACGGCGTAGAGTTGCAGTTCTGAATCCAGCCGTTGGGCGGGTTGATGACCCGGATGGTTTCTTCCAGGGTGTGCAGGCCTTGCCAATCGGTTTTGGGGTTGCTGCCGTCTACGGGTTTGGAGTAGTCAAAGGAGGTGTCGCGTTTAGGGAAAAAGTTGCCGTGGTAGTATGCGATGTTGCCTTCTGCATCGGCGTAGACGGTGCCGTTAGAGGAGTTGGTCCGCATTTGCATCATTTCGTTGAACTCTTTCAAGTTGCTCTTCTTGGTGCGGGTGTAGGATTGCGTGAGCGCCTCTACCGGTTTCCACATGAGGGCGGTGGCTACCCATTTGTCGCCGTTCTGGTGCGTGATAGGGCCGTGGTGGGTTCTGTAGGTGGTGAAGGTCTTTTGCTTGACTTCGTTTTCTTCTTTGTAGGAAAGTGTGACTTCAGAAGTGGTGACCGGCCGCTGCTCGTTGCCATATTGGTAGACCAGTTTGCCGTTCTTCTTGCTGATGGTCTCCTCAAATTCGTCAATCACGTCTACGTACGCTGAGGTGTGCATCCAGCCGGTTTTCTCGTTGAAGCCCTGGTAAATGAAGAACTGGCCCCAGGTCACTGCGCCGTACGCATTCAAGCCTTCTTCGCTCACCGCATGCACCTCGCCCCTGAAGAAGAAAGACGTGTGCGGATTAATCAGCAGCATGGCATTGCCAGACGCAGTGTGTTTGCCCGAGATGGTGAAGCCGTTGGAGCCTTTAGGTTCCGCCAGAATGTTGGGCTGTGCCGATGGTTGGTGATGGTAGCCGGTCAATCCCTGCGCTTTGTTGTCCTCGTAGAACGCCTGAATTTTGTTGAGCGGAATGCTTTCTATGTCGCCGCCAATGGAGCCTTCGGTGAAGTACATGGGCATCCAGGGTTCAAAGCGGGTGAGTAGCTTTGGTTTTACCTCGGGGTGGGTGTGCAGGTAATAGTTGATGCCATCGGCGAAAGCTTGGCAGAGTTTTTTCAGCCACTCGGGGCTTTTCTCGTAGTTCTGGATGGCTTCTTCCTGGGTCATGTAAAGTTTCGCCCGGAGGTCGCTGTAGAGCATTTCCTTGCCCTCCACCTCGGCCAGCCGACCGGTTGCCCACAGGTAATTGCGCTCTACCCGGTTGAAATCATCTTCGCACTGCGCGTACAGTAGCCCAAAGACGGCATCGGCATCGGTTTTGCCATAGACGTGCGGCACGCCGAAATCATCCCGAATAATGGTGACGCGGGCGGCCTGTTCTTTCCAGTTGCCTACCTCTTTGGAGGAGGTAATCTTCTCGCTACCGGAGCAGGAGAAAAGAACGAGGATAAACAGGTAGAAAAAGGCGGTGTTTCTGAAAAGGTATTTCATGAAGGAAAAGACAAATAGACGGTTTCCCAATTTAAGGGTATTTTCTAGAAAATGCAGGTAAAACGGAAGAGCCGGGCGCAAATTAAGGAAGAGAATCCAGCGGTGCTGTACGATTAAATTTCTACAAGAAACGGGCAAAGGAGCCTGTTGCAAGACAGCGTGCTTTAGTCTTTGTTTTCAGGACGTTTTGTAAAAACAACCTTTAAACCGTGGTTCGGCTTTAGCGAGACCTTCAGGGCTTTTGTGGCTTGATGCCCTTTCTCTTTCCTGTTTTTGCGTAGTATGCATAGGCTATGAAATTCTTACCTACTCAACTTCTGCTTTTCCTGAAGAACAAGCCAGACCGGCGTAACCTTGTTCTGCTGGGGAAATTCTTGCTGGTTTTGCTGGCCTTGATCGTGGTCTTTACCATTATCTTCCACTTGCTCATGCTGCGGGAGGGCCGCACCTTTTCCTGGATCACGGGTCTGTACTGGACGCTCACGGTCATGTCAACCCTGGGTTTCGGGGATATTACGTTTCACAGCGATTCAGGGCGGTTTTTCTCTATTGTGGTGCTGTTGTCGGGCATGGTGTTTCTGCTCATCCTGTTTCCGTTTACGTTTATCAACTTCTTTTACGCCCCGTGGATGAAAGCCCAGGAAGATGCCCAGGTGCCCCGCGCCCTCCCGCCGGGTACCCACGGGCACGTGGTGCTCACCCAGTTCGGCCCCGTGACCGAATCCCTGATTTACAAGTTAAACCAGTTCGGGTATCCCTATGTGGTGCTGGTGCCCGATTTGGCCGAAGGACTGCGTCTGCACAGCCTAGGCATTAAGGTAATGCTGGGCGATCTGGATGACCCCGAGACGTACATCAGGGTGAATGTGCGGCAGGCGGCGCTGGTGGCGGCCACGGCCACCGATGTCATCAATACCAACATTGCCTTCACCGTGCGCGAAATCAGCAGTGACGTACCCATCATCTCCACCTGTAATTTTGCGGCGTCAGTAGACATTCTGGAACTGGCGGGCAGTAACCATGTGCTACAGTTGGGCGAGATGATGGGTATTTTCCTGGCCAGGCGGGCCAGCGGCGGAGATGCCTGCGCCCAGGTAATTGGCGGATTCAAGGAACTGCAGATTGCGGAGGCCTCGGTGGCGGGGTCGCCCCTGGTAGGCTTAACCATCAAAGAAACCAAACTGCGCGAACGGGTGGGCGTAAGTGTGGTGGGCGTTTGGGAGCGCGGTAGGTTTGGAGCAGCCCAACCCGAAACCATGATTACCCAAACCACGGTATTAGTGCTGGCCGGCTCTAAAAGCCAAATAGAAGAGTACAACAAGGTCTTCCAGACCGAAAAACACCTGAAAGGGCCTGTCCTGATCCTGGGCGGAGGCCGGGTGGGCCGCGCCACGGGACAGTCATTAGCCGCCCGCAACCTTGACTACAGGATCGTGGAAAAAGACCCTACCCGGGTGAAGGCTAATCCTAACTACGTGTTGGGCGACGCCGCCGAACTGGAAGTCCTGAAAGTCGCGGGAATTGACGAATCGCCGTGCGTCATCATCACTACGCATGACGACGACATGAACGTGTATCTCACTATCTACTGCCGCCGGCTACGCCCCGACATCCAGATCATCACCCGGTCTACCTTACAGCGCAACCTGCCCACCATGCACCGGGCCGGGGCCGATTTCGTGATGTCTTACGCATCTATGGGCGGTAACATCATCTTCAACCTGCTCAAGCGAAGCGACATCTTAATGGTGGCCGAAGGCTTGGATTTGCTCAAAGTACAGGTTCCCCGGCAGTTGGCAGGCCGCTCCATTGCCCAATCCTCCATTAGGCAGGAGACCGGCTGCACCATCATTGCCGTAAGGCAGGGCGAGGACCTCATGATTAACCCAGATCCGTTTATGGTGCTTCCCTCAGAGGCAGAAATCATCTTAATTGGCACGGTAGAGGCCGAAAACAAATTCTTTACCCGCTATGGCTTAAGCGATTTCATAAAGAAATCAAAATAGACTGGATAAATAGATGAGGAGAAGGTCAATGGATGCAAAGCGGCTGGTTACCAAAGGTCCTTCGCATCCGCAAAGGAGACGGAGGAAAGAGTTTCTCTCCGAAGATCACAGAAGTACTTTCTGTAGGAATTGTACCTTCTCCTAAAACCAGCCGGCGCAGGTTAATCTTCCCTTTTACCGCTCCTTGAATTAGAAATTGAGCAGTCTCTTATTATATTGGAGATGGTAAAATTTCTTTAATGATTAGCGAATGGCCTGGAAGATACCCGGAAGAAGGGAATTCATAAAGAACTCAGGGTTGGCGACGCTCCCCCTGCTGCTGCCTACGGGCTTGTCCGCCTCTGGCCTGACCGATTACGCGGCGAAAGAGGAAAACATCAACTTTGTGACCGATGGCGCCTTAACCTCTCCCTTGGAATATGCCCGGGAACTTCAGGTTATCGCAGAAAAGTACCCAGACACCCAGGACAGTTACGCCAAAGGAGGAGCCGTGTCCCGTTTAGAGGCCGATTTTGCCAAACTGACCGGAAAACAGAAAGCCATTTTCATGCCTTCGGGGACCATGGCCAACAACCTTGCGCTACGGGTGCTGAGCGAGGGTAAAAGCAAAGTCTTTGTGCAGGAACTAAGCCACCTGTACCGCGACGAAGCCGATGCTGCCCAGACCGTACACAGCAAACGGTTGATGCCGCTGGTGCCCGGCAAAGCCGAGTTCAGCTTGGAGGAGTTGAAAGAGGCCATTGCGTACCACCAGAAAGGAGAGGTTTTCCAGAGCGGCATTGGGGCCGTGTCCATCGAGAACCCAGTCAGAAGAGCCGATGGGCAGGTTTTCTCCCTGGAAGAGATAAAGAAAATAGCGGCCTATTGCCGGGAGCACCACATCAAGCTGCACCTGGATGGGGCTCGGTTGCACTTGGCCTCGGCGTATTCCGGGGTATCCATCAGGGAATATTCATCTTACTTTGACACCGTCTATGTGTCCCTATACAAATACCTGGGCAGCAAAGGCGGTGCCATTCTCGCCGGTGATGCCGCAGTGATTGACCAAATGCCGCACCTGATCAAGATTTATGGCGGCAACATCTACCAGAACTGGCCCTATGCAGCCATGGCCCTTGATAAACTATCTTCCATCGAGAGCCAACTGCAGAAAGCCCGCGCCAAAGGAGACCAACTGATGACCCTGATGAACCAATCGGGCCACATGAAAGTCGCTAAAATCCCTAACGGAAGTAACATCTTCAACCTCCAGATAACGGCACCCGTCAACTACGACAAACTCACCACCCATTTAAAGGAGAAAGATCGCATCCAGCTGAGAATGCCCGACAGCCAAGGCGTGATCAAGTTCTATGTGAATGAAACCATCCTGAAACGAAGTAACGACTCTATTCTGAATGCTTTGAAGAAGGCGATTGGGGTGTCTGCCGCTTAGATAGACTTGTCTCTATTTGAAGGGTAATCGGGTTGAGAGGACCTGCTGCGTGCGGGGAGATAATCTGGTTGGGCTTCCGTTTTTGGGCCGTTTTTGACTAACTTAAGCTTTTCTAAAGCATAGTATCGGTATGAAACATTTCTTTACCCTGCTCCTTTGCCTTTCCTTTGTCGTGACTGTCTGGGCGCAGCAAACGCAGAAACCCGTGCTGCATGGCAAAAACTGGATGGCGATTACCGGAAAACCGCTGGCCGCCACTGCCGGGTCCATGACGTTCCAGAAAGGCGGAAATGCGGTGGATGCGGCCTGCGCTATGTTGGCGGCTACCTGCACCATGTGGGATGTCTTGAGTTGGGGCGGCGAGACCCAGGCGCTCATCTACAACCCGAAGACCAAGAAAGTCATTGCCATCAATGCCATGGGCGTTGCCCCAACCGGAGCCACGGCGGCCTTTTTCAAGAGTAAAGGCTATAATTTCCCTCCGGAATATGGTCCGTTGGCGGCCACTACACCCGGCACGCCCGGAGGACTTTTGTATATGCTGGCCAATTACGGGACGCTTAGTTTAGAGCAGGTGCTGGCCCCGGCCATGGAAATGGCGGCCGGTTACCCCATCGAAGCCCAGACCGCCAATAGCTTTGAGCGCGAAAAAGAACGGCTCAAGCAGTGGCCCTACAGCAAAAAAGTTTTCCTGACGCACCCTGGTGAGAAGAGAGAGGCTCCCGAGGCCGGTGAGATCTTCGTGCAGAAAGACTTGCTGGCTACCCTCACCAAAATGGTAGAAACCGAGAAAGCCGCCCTTAAAAGCGGAAAGAGCCGGAAAGAGGCCATCATGGCAGCGTACGACCGGTTCTACACCGGAGACATTGCTCAGGAATTTGTGCGCGGCTGCCAGGAGCAGGGCGGTCTGATCACGATGCAGGATTTGGCCAAATGGAAGCCCATTGAGGAAGAACCCCTAACGGTGAATTACAAAGGCATTGATGTCTATAAACTGAAGCAGTGGACCCAGGGCCCCGTTCTGCTGCAGGCCCTGAACGTGCTGGAGAATTTCGACCTGAAAAGCATGGGGCACAACAGTGCCAAGTACATCCATACGGTCTATCAGACCATGAACCTCACCTTCGCTGACCGTGATTTCTATTACGGTGATTCGTACTTCGCCCCGCAGGAACCCATTAAAGGGCTGCTCAGTAAAGAATACGCGAAGCAGCGGGCCTCCCTCATTCAGTTCGATAAAAACAACCCCAACATCGGGCCGGGTGATCCTTACCCGTTTGAGGCAAAAAAGGCCAAAAACCCCTACCTGAAACTGCTCAAGCAAAGAGGCTACGAAATGGACACCACCAAACGGAACTTCGCCCCGACGCATGACATCCGGAACGGCTCTTCTAAGGTGGAGTATGAGCAGAGGCTTTGGTTAGGCACCACTACCGTTGAAGCTGCAGACAAAGAGGGTTGGGTAGTTTCCATCACACCTAGCGGCGGCTGGAATCCGGCCTGTATTGCAGGGAGCACCGGCGTGGGCATGAGCCAGCGCATGCAGAGCTTCGTGCTGGATGCGCAATTGAACCCTTTCAACGTAGTGGAGCCGGGCAAAAGACCACGGGTAACGTTAACGCCTTCCATGGCTCTGAAGGACGGCAAGCCCTTTCTGTCCTTCGCGGTACAGGGCGGCGACACCCAGGAACAAAACCTCTTGCAGTTTTTTCTGAATGTCGCTGATTTTGGCATGAACGTGCAACAGGCCGCGGAGGCCGCGAACTTCAACACCAACCAACTCTGGTTGTCTCTGGGAGGCACCAAGACCGAAGACCGGCAACCCAAACCCGGGCAGATTCTCCTGCATGACAGCACCCCCGAAGCCGTTCGGGAGCAGTTGAAGAAAATGGGCTACACCCTCAGTTTCGATGACCGTACCAGCGGCCCCATCAACGCCATCTACTTTGACTGGAAACACGGAAGTTTCTGGGGCGGATCTAGCAACCACGGCGAAGATTACGGAATAGGTTGGTGATTCTCCGGTAATAAACCTCTTTATAAGTAAGTGCCCTTGGCAGGAAGCTTCTCAGCTCTGTTGTACCTGCTTCCTCTTTAAGTATACAAAAGCCCTTCACCTCCTCTGTTCAAGAAGTGGGTGAAGGGCTCCTTTTTTCTACTTCTTATTTATCATCTGCTCCTGTTGATTTATTCCTTTTCCTTTTCATGGTTTAGTGAACTGTAGGCTTTAAATGCCCCTTTGAAGCCCAGTGGCTTGCCTTTAGGATGTAATATTCCTATTCCTCCTTTTGATGATGAAAGACCTGCTTCTGAGGTTAAATCATTCTGGCGTTACTTGCTTCCTGTTGTCAGAGAGAACAGCTCTGCCGAGAGCCTTGTTTTTGCGCTCGTTTCAAGAAAACTGCCCTAAAACGCTTCGCCCTTTTTCTATCTCTTCTAGTATCCATCTTCTCGTCTAATATATAAGTCTTTTAATTTAATGTTGAATAATTATATTTTTTTTGACTTTTTCATATGATTAAAATAAAGGATTGAATAAAACATAGAAAAGAGGATGTTGAGCCGCTTATTCTTTCTTACAGGAAAACAGCTCAAAAAAGCCAATATTCAGAAGTAACTATTTACATTTTAATTTTAAATATAATTTTAATTGGAAAATTAAGTATTGCGTTCCTATCTTTATAAAAGTTGAGAGTTTCCCTTTTCTCATAAAGTCTATTTCTTTTTCACCTTTGCTTCATTCTATGGCACAGTTTTACCGTCGCCTGTATTTAGTATTCTTTGTCCTATTGATCTGCCATGGGCAGCTTTTAGCGCAGGATTGTGAGGTCTCTGTCTCGGCCGAAGGGCCCAGTGCCTTGTGCCCAGGAGCCGGGCAGATAGTTTTGGTGGCTACGTCAGGGAGTGCAGGGGCTACTTTCCAGTGGCAGAAAGATGGGGTTGATCTGGCTGGGCAAACCGGCAATAAGCTGACCGTAACCGCAGTTGGTGATTATACTGTACTGGTAAAAGGAACCTCCTGTGAGGAGAAAATCTCTACTCCTTTTAAGGTAGTCACAAGCACCAACCCCACTGCCGATTTTACCTTTACTGATAATGTCTGTTCGGGCTCTAATGTAAGGTTCACTGCTACTACTTCAGGCCCTGGTTTCAAATATAAGTGGGACTTTGGGGACCCTGATTCTGGTAGTGGGAATACCGGTAATTTACAGGAAGTCAACCATACCTTTGTCTCCAACGGAACGGGCACCGTCAGGTACCAGATAAAGCTGACAGTCACCAATGCAGGCGGCTGTACAAGCGAAGTCACCAAAGAACTTGTCATAAACCAACGGGCAGATCCCTCTCTGGAAGATGTGCTGGCCACTCAGAATTTTTCGCTCCCTTTCACTAATTGCGCCTCCGTAGCGTCTAATTACCTGCTGAAAGTACGGAACACTTCTACTACCAAGGCCACCAATCGGGCTTATACCATTGACTGGGGGGATGGTCAAATTCAGAATTTCCCTGCTTCCTTTGAAGAGGCAGAGCATACCTATACTACCCAAGGGGAGTTCAACCTGAAACTGGTTATTGCGGGCCCTAACTGTACTTCCACCAAAAACATAAAAGTATTCAACGGAAGCAACCCAAGTCTCACCGTAGGTAGCCCGGGTAACACAGTGGGTTGCGCACCTGTAACTTATACTTTCCCAATCACAGGTATCGCTAATAATAGTCCCTCTACCATCTATACTTTCCAGTTTGATGACGGGTCTCCAGGATATACATTCACGCAGGACAATGTTCCCACAAGTCTTACCCACACTTTCTTAAAGAGTTCATGTAACAACGGAGGCACAGATGCCTTCAAGTTAAATGCTACTGCCAAAAACCCCTGCGGTATCACGAATGTCATTGTAAGTTCTATTTATATAGCGGCTAAGCCCAAAGCCAGTTTCGAACTAGAGCCCAAAACTCCAACGGTTTGTATCAACACTGCTTACACCCTGAAAAATACTTCTGATCCAGGGGCAAATATGCTTGGAGTTGGCCGTTGTAATAACAATGCCGGTTACCAGTGGGAAATAGCCCCTGCCACTGGATGGAGCCTTACCTCGGGTACGCTTACGTCTCAAAGCCCCGTGATTAATTTTTCTGCCAAAGGCGATTACAACATCAAACTGAAAGTAACTAACAACTGTAGTTCTCACGATACTACCTTTGTCTTTTCCGTACTGGAACCGCCCACTGCAGATTTTACGACAACCTTAAACCCTAATACAGGTTGTGCGAACCTGGAGGTAGCCACGAATAATCAGTCTGTGGGGGAGCAACTCACGTATCTTTGGTCTGTTTCCCCAGATGCGGGTTACACCATTACTTCTGGGTCGCTCACCAGCAAAGATCCTGTCTTTAACTTTACCACTGCCGGGATCTATACCCTGACTTTGGAAACCATTAACCCCTGCGGAACCAGTAAGGACAGTACCCAGGTCAAAGTCAATGCTCCGCCTACGGTAACCTTGCCTGGCGCCCAAGAGCTATGTGCGCCGGGGGTGATAGCGTTCACAGATGCCAATACTTCGCATAGGCCGGAGTACATGGCTAATTTCGGAACGATCTCCGCTTATAAGTGGACGGTGACCGGAGCGGGTGGCGCAACCTTTGTGTCGGGTTCTACAGATGCCTCGCAATATCCATCTATTGATTTCCCCGTAGCGGGAACCTACACAGTCACCGTAACGGCTACCAATGAGTGTGGGGTTTCGGCGGCAGCTTCGCAGGAGATTACCATCAGGGAGTTGCCTTTGCCCCCGACGGTGGCAGGGCTTACCATTTGCGACGGGGAACCGGCCGTTTTGACAGCGACTGGTGGGGCAGCGGGCACTACCTATCGGTGGTATGAAGCTGCCACCGGTGGAAGCCCGGTGTTTACCGGTGATACCTTTACCCCCTCTCCCGCTCTTACAACTACCACTACTTTTTATGTAGATGCAGTTAGTGGGTTCAATTGCGTGAGTGCCACCAGAACTGCTGTGACAGTTGTGGTGCTGAAAGGAGTCTCCAACAACAACATTGCCGCGCAAGGAGCCGTGACCATTTGCGAAGGAGTGGCGCCCAACCCTATTATAGGCTCTAACCCAGAAGGGGGAGACGGAGCGCCTTACCAATATAAATGGCAGATCAGTACTGATGGGGTAACCTTCACCGACGCCCCGGGCACCAACACCGAAAAAGATTACTCCCCAGCTCTCATCACCCGGAACACTTGGTTCAGAAGAACCATTGCCTCGCAGAAATGTGCGATAGATGTAAGTAATGTGGTGGCGTTCACCTTTAGTCCTACCCCGGCAGCTCCTCTTCTTACTTTGAATGACGTGGCCATTTGTGAGGGGCAGCAGGCCAGCCTATCAGTGAATCCTCAGCTCGGCTTTACTTATAAGTGGTACACTGCCAGTACAGGAGGCACTCTGGTGACTACCGGCGAATCTTACCAAACACCTGTCTTGGTTCGTGATACCGTGTTTTATGTTGAGGCATTAAATGAAAATAGCTGTGTGAGTACTTCCCGTTCTGAGGTTCGGGTAAGAGTAGCGGCCACCATTGCAGATAATACGGTTATGGGTGGGCAGGATATCTGTACCGGGCAGACGCCGGGAATATTGACGGGCTCTCAGCCTATGGGGGGGAATAACTCCTTTACCTATACGTGGGAAAGCAGTGTTACTTCCGGTACCTCGGGGTTTGTGCCTATCCCCAATTCTAATACCAAAGATTATTCGCCAGCGGCGCTTACGACCACTACCTGGTTCCGGCGGGTGGCCAGTTCTGCGGGATGCGTGACAACAAGCGGAGCGGTAGAGGTTACCGTCAAACCTGAAATCACCGACAATATTGTTTCCTCTGGGCAAACTGTCTGTGCAGGAAAGGTTCCGGCCGCCTTCACTGGTTCTCAACCTTTAGGCGGAAACAACACCTATACCTATCAATGGGAAGTGAGTACCATCTCTGGCACAGCCGGGTTCGCCGCAATCAATGGGGCAACAGCAAAAGATTTTACTCCAACCGAAGCCGTAACGCAGAACACCTGGTTCCGGCGGGTGGTAAACTCGGGTACCTGCCAAAAAAGCGAAAGTGAGGCCGTATTGGTGGAGGTGCAGCAACCCATCGCTTCGAACACTATTTCCGCAGACCAAGCTATCTGCTCAGGGGAATCCATTGGGGTGTTGATGGGGCAGGAGCCAACCGGGGGCAGCGGGGCGTACACTTACGTTTGGGAACAGAGCACTACCTCTGCTACCGCTGGCTTCAGTCCTATTCCTGATGCAAATGCCAAGGATTTAGCTTCCATGTCGTTGACCGTTACCACCTGGTTCCGGCGGGTAGTGACCGCAGGTGCCTGTGACCCTAGCATCAGTAATGCAGTACAGGTGACGGTAAGCCCCGCCCTGGAGAACAACCTGATCACCAATAGCCAAACCCAAATCATATGTATCGGTTCTACGCCAGCTATGTGGCAAGGTGCACAGCCAACCGGAGGGGATAATGTTTTTACCTTCCAGTGGGAGCAAAGCACTGATGGGGTTGCCTATACAGACATTCTTGGAGCTACAGACATTAACTATGCTCCCGCGGCGCCTACCCAGGATACCTGGTACCGGAGAAAGGTAATTTCTCGCACCTGTACTTCTACCAGTCCGGCGGTGAAAGTTGAGGTGCAGCAGCCTATTGCTGATAACAGCATTGCGGGGGAGCAGACCATCTGCGCAGGTTCATTTGCCCAAGCCTTGACCGGGTCACAGCCCACGGGAGGCTCTGGAAACTATGGTTACCAATGGGAAGCCAGTACGGACGGAAACACCTATACTCCGATCGCTAATGCCGCTCAGGGAGAATATACCCCTGTGAACCTAGCCCAGACCACCTGGTTCAGGAGAATTGTGACGGGTGGAGCTTGTGCCGCTAATGTGAGCAATGGCATTAAGGTAACCGTAACGGCGCCGGTGACAAACAACATCATCAGTGCTCCCCAATCCATCTGTAGCAACACCGCGCCACTTGCCTTGACGGGTTCTCAGCCCGCCAGCGATCCTGGTGCCTCGTTCACTTATCAGTGGGAAAGCAGCACCACTTCCGCCACCGCTCCCGACTTTACGGCTATTACCGGGGCAGAAGGGATGGATTATGCTCCAGGCGTGCTTACCCAAACCACCTGGTTCAGAAGGGTGGTAACAACGGGTGGGTGTACCAGTGCCTCGGAAGCCATAAAAATTACGGTGGAGCCTTTGCCCGCCTCGCCAACCGTAGCGAACCAGGTGATCTGTGAGAACAATTCGGCTACTTTGGCAATAACGGGTGCCAGCGCGGGTACCTACCAATGGTTTGACGTGGAGATAGGCGGCACTGCTCTGGGGCAAGGCGCTTCCTTTACAACGCCGGTGCTTACGACCTCCGCCACCTATTATGTGCAGGTGACAGACGCCAAAGGCTGTATCAGCCCGCGGGCAATGGTACAGGTAACGGTGAACCAGAACATCGGGAACAACATCGTCTCTTCCAATCAGGCCCTTTGCGTGGGTTCAAGCCCTAGTCTGCTGACGGGGACCTCACCGACTGGCGGGAACGGGGTGTATACCTATTTGTGGGAGAAAAGCACCCTTGGACCTGACACAGGTTTTAGCCCGGCGCCTGGAACCAACTCTGATAGTACCTACCTGCCTACCAATATCACTACGGTGACCTGGTTCAGGAGAAGAGTCACGGCGGGGCCCTGTCTGCCGAGCGTCAGCGAAGCGGTGAGAATCTCCATCAGCCCTGTGATCACCAATAACCGGATTTCGTTTCCGCAGTCTACTTGTTCAGGTACTCCGCCAGCCCCAATCACAGGTACCCAGCCGCAGGGAGGAGACGGAACCTATACCTATCTGTGGGAAAGCAGCACGACGGGAACAACGGGCGGCTTTGCTCCTGCCGCGGGTAACTACCAGGAAAGAGACTACCAGCCAGAAAGCCTCACCCAGACTACTTGGTTCCGGCGGACGGTTTTGTCAGGAGGTTGTACCATCACCTCGGCGGTGGTGCAGGTGACGGTGGTGCCTCTCATTGCCAATAACGAAATCACCGCTGACCAAACCATCTGTAGCGGCGATGCTGTGCAGCCATTGACAGGCTCTACTCCTACCGGCGGAAACGGAACCTATACTTACCTGTGGGAAAGCAGCACCGATGGCGTGGTGTTTACGCCCGCTGCCGGGGAAAACAGAAAGCTTACTTATACACCCGGCGTGGTACGGACCACTACCTGGTACAGACGCACCGTCACCTCTTTTCCGTGCTTCGAAAGTAAGAGTACCCCTGTGAAAATTACGGTGATTACCCCTATCGCCAACAACATCATCCGGACCGGGCAGGAGGTTTGCGCGAATACCGCACCTGGTTTGCTGGAAGGTTCTTTGCCTACCGGAGGCGGACCCAACATTACTTACAGGTGGGAGGTCAGCACGGATGGGGCAACCGGTACTTATACCCCTGCTCCGGGCGCTAACACCGAGCTTAACTACCAGCCAAGTCCACTTACTCAGACTTCCTGGTTTAGACGAGTGGTGGTATCGGTTTCTTGCCAGAACCAACCCAGCAACGTGGTGCAAATTAAGGTAAACCAATTACCGGCTGCCCCTGCGCTGGTGACGAGTAACCCAAGGGTGTGCCCGGGAGATAGAATCAATGTGACAGTAACCAACCCCGGTTTTGGGGTTGAATGGTATGACCAGCCGCAGGGAGGAACGCTCCTTTACACCGATGTGACTTTCCCGACCCCTGCCCTGACCGAGACTACTACCTTCTATGTGCAGTCTCTCTCCAGAGAAGGCTGCCCAAGTAGTAGCAGAACGGCCGTAACGGTAGAAGTGGTGCCTGCCAAACCTGATGCCGGCCCAGATGTCTCCATCATTATTGGACGGTCCGCGAACTTGCAAGCTTCAGGGGGAGTGAAGTATGAATGGTCCCCAGCCACTGGCTTGTCTTCCGTGAATACTGCTGCCACCATTGCCACCCCCAAGGAAACGACCACCTACACCGTCACGGTCACTACTGCCGAAGGCTGCATCGCCAAAGACGAGGTCACCGTCACGGTGCTGCCCGAGATCTTTATCCCCAACGTGCTGACCCTGAACAAAGACGGAATCAACGATGAATGGGAGATTCAGAACATTGAGAAGTACCCGAACTGCAAAGTGGAAGTGTTTAACCGATGGGGAACCCGGCTTTTCACTTCTGAAGGTTATCAGACGCGTTGGGACGGCACCTACCAGGGCAAGCCTTTGCCGGTAGCCGCCTACTATTACATCATCCAGCTGGACAAAGACGAAAAGCCGATTGCGGGAAGTATCACCATCATAAATTAAGGTTGTGTCATGATAGGGAGAAAGAGTTTAGTTGCAGCGAGCCTGGCATTTCTTTGCCTGGTTTCCTGGAGGGCGGTAGGGCAGCAGATGCCTCAGTTCAGCCAATACATGACCAATAGTTTAGTGATTAACCCGGCGGTGGCGGGCATAGAGAACTACATGGATGTCCGGTCTTCTTTCCGGAAGCAATGGGTAGGCGTAGAGGGTTCTCCTTCCACCTTATACACCAGTATGCACGCGTCCATCGGGAAAAGTGACCGAAACGCCACTGGACGGGGCAAGTTCAGGGTAAGAAGCAACGGCTCAGGACCCAAAGTGGATCGCAATAACCGATTCCGGCGCGTCAGCCCGCACCATGGGGTGGGAGCCATTGTGCAGATAGACCAGGCCGGTTTGCTCAGGACAAGCTCCGTGAACCTGGTGTATTCCTTCCATGTGCCCCTGACCAGTACCTTGAACCTTTCCTCGGGGATTTCAGCCGGTGTGGTGCGAAACAGCTTCAATACCAGCAAGGCCCGCGCCATTTCTCCATCAGATGTTGCCTTGTTGGGGGATCAGGTGAATATGACCAAGGCAGACCTGAGTGTGGGCACGTGGCTGTATACCCGTTACGCGTTTCTGGGAATATCGGGTGCGCACCTGATCAACAGTGGCAGCGACTTCCAGGCCCCGCAGGATTATTCTATTTCGGGCAGGCTGGTGCCGCACTATTTTATCACCGCAGGGTACCGTTTTCAGGTAGAAGACCTGATGATTACCCCATCAGTTTTATACAAGGTGGCCAAATCCAGCCCAGGGGCTTTTGATTTGAATTTGAAAGCGATGTACAATGAACGGGTGTGGGTTGGGGCTTCCTATCGAAATAAAGATGCGGTCGCTTTCCTTTTCGGGTTGAACGTGAGCCCAATATTAGACTTCGGCTATTCTTACGATCTTCCCATTTCTGGCCAGCATAAGACCAGTGCAGGTTCGCATGAAGTAATGGTGGGTTTAAAAGTGAATAACAAACTGAAAGTGCTCTGCCCTCAATGGGTGTGGTAAGGCTTAGCAAATGCGACTACGTCAAAAGGAAGAAGTGAGAAAAAATCAACTGTTCTTATCCTCTAGTTGATTGGGGTAGAGACTAAATTATGAGCTAAAAGGAATAAGTCACCAAATTCTGCTCTGTTTCTGAAGCTTCGCTTGACGGTCAAAGTCGAGAATGGTGAAAGCTTCGTTTTTGGCCTGTTTTTCTGAAAACAGGCCAAAAGGTGCTTGGAGAGAACAAAACTAACTTCTTTTCTACGGTTTCATCAAAACATAAGTAGCTCTACAGGTGAATGCTCTTCTCCAGGGCTACTTGCGTAATTAATTTTTTTGGGTTCCGGCTGTGCTCTTAGTTATTTCTAAGGAGTGTGGCCGGTTTTATGTTTTAAGTGCTTTTTGGGAAAAACAGACCGAAAATGCTTTCCTGGTCCTTGTGCTTTCCGCTATAGGACGCAGTTGAAATGAAGCTGTGGTATTGGGGTGTGCGTGCCGTTGCCTACTTTATGCTGCTTACCTAAAGTCAAACTTCCTCTTTTTGCCGCTAAGCTATTTGTTTCCAATTACCTGGAAAAAACAGGCGTGTGCTATATTGTAAAACACGAATATATATTAAATCTGGGATATTGCATTTTATTTAATAAATTTGTCCAATCGTAATATTTTGGATTATAGCCATTTAGCCAAGTGCCCTAATAGGGTGATTATTGGTTTATCCGGCCTGAAATTTTTTAATCCAAGATGCATTTATAATTGAATAGAAAGGAACATATAACAAGATATGTATACTATTTTAAATATTAAATATCAAGAGGTTACAGTTGGATTAATACTCCACTCTGTTGGCCTGTAGAGTTGGAGAAATGTGCATGAAAATACGATTACTACTATTCTTAATCTTCCTTTCTTTTACATCAATAACCTTCGGCCAGGTAGCCCCTGCCTTCAAGTCATTGCAGCGCGTGTCTGTTGCGGCAGGTGCAGGGTATAAGAACACGGGCAATAGCAAAATAGAGAAGCAGGGTTTGTCATCGGTTTCCTCGTCGCCAGAGAACTTAGCCGAGGTAAACAGGGTGTATGCAGAACTAATGCGCCAGAAGCCAACCGCTACTTTGTCTGGGGCCGCTTTGTCTGGTAGTAAATTGCTTCCCGGGGTGTATCGGGTAAATGGCAACGTACGGCTGCAAAAATCTTTGGAGCTGTTAGGAAGTAAATTCCCTAATGGGGTTTTTGTTTTTCAGATAGAGGGAGACCTCACGGTAGATCCATCGGTGGAGGTGGCGCTACGGCAGGGCATCCGGTCTAAGAACGTGTTCTGGCAGGTAAAGGGAAATACTAAATTAGGGCCCCAGAGCACTTTCAAAGGGAACCTGGTAGCCGCCGGAAACATTTCGTCAGAAAAAGGAGCAACAATTGAAGGCAAGGTTTTAAGCAAGAACGGCGGTGTGGCCCTTTCAGGTACCAGTGTGTCTGAGCTTGGAGGAGAGAACATTTCTGATCTGGAGGTAACCCATACGGTAAGTGACGGTCCATATGGAGCAGGGCTTATCGTGACTTATAACGTAACCCTTAAAAACCTGGGCCCTGATGATGAGACCAACGTCGTCCTGAACTTTGAAACTACCTCGGGGCTCTCGTTTCTAAGCGCCACCACGTCAATGGGGTCCCTGTTCAATGTGCTCAGAAAGGAATGGGTCATCAGCAAGTTTCCAAGTGGTGCTGAGGCCAAAATGGTAGTGAAAGCCAGCATTATCAAAACGGAGTTCTCTACCACCATTGTGACTGTTACCGGAGACGGCACTGATCCTAACATCAAAAACAACAGCTCTGAGCTATCCATCTGCGCAACTCCGTCTATGCCAGGGGCCATCAGCGGGAAGTCTTCGCTTTGTATCAACACTCCCGGAAACGTGTACCGGATTGAGCCTTTGCTTGGAACCCGGAAGTACACCTGGACGCTCCCGGCAGGTTGGGTGATCACCTCAGGACAGGAATCTAACATCATCACGGTCTCTACCGGAGGCGCTGAGGCCAACGGCACTATCTCGGTAAAAGCAGTGAATGCCTGCGGGGAGGGGCCTGAATCGGTTTTAGAAGTAAGCACCGTTTCTTCACCTCCGCCCATGCCTTCTTCCATTACGGGACCCCTGGAGGCCTGTTTGGGCCAGAGAGACATCACCTATTCTATTAACTCAGTGCCCGGTGCCGTTTCTTACGCCTGGGAACTACCCTTAGGCTGGACCGTAGTACGAGGACAAGGTACACCTTCCATCACCGTGAATGCCGGGACCTTAGGCGGAAAGGTAAAAGTAACCGCCGAAAATGGTTGTGGTAAAAGCGCCAGCAGTGAAGCACAGGTCGTGATCTCTCCCACTGCTCCCCTTGCTCCCGGATCTATTTCGGGACCCGCGCAGGTTTGCGCCAACACAGACAATATCACGTATCAGGTGCCGGCGGTGCTTAATGCCACGGGCTACACGTGGACAGTTCCTGCCGGCTGGAGTATTGTAAGCGGCCAGGGGACCAGCAAACTGGTGGTTCGGGCCGGTTCAGCGGGCGGGCAAGTGACTGTGAAGGCCCAGAATAGCTGCGGCGTTAGTCCGGTTACTTCTTTAGGGGTCTCCATTAATTCTGAAGTACCTGTGTTGGGTGCTATCTCCGGAGAAGTGGCCGTGTGTCTTTCCAACGCCGAACGCACGTACTCAGTGGAGGAAATTGACAACGGCACTAGCTACACCTGGAGTGTTCCGGCAAACTGGCGGATTTTATCTGGACAGGGCTCTCGCAGAATCAATGTAAAAGTAGGTTCCTCGGGAGAAGTTAAGCTGGTTGCCTCTAACGCTTGCGGAACAGGGGCTGAAGCCACCTTGAAAGTAGCGGTAAATACAGGTCCTCCGGTAATCCCGAGCATGATTTCAGGCATCACTGCTCCTTGTAAAGGACAGGAAGAGCTTACGTATTCGGTTGCCAGCACCGCAGACGTAACTGGCTACACTTGGTCTGTGCCCGAAGGCTGGACGATCGTAACTGGGCAGGGAACCGGAACTATCAAAGTAAAAGCAGGTGCCATTGCCGGTAGTATTTCGGTGTTTGGGACCAATGGTTGCGGAAACGGGCCGGTAAGAACCTTACAGGTAGCGCCTGTCCTGACCATCCCGGTGGCTCCGGCCTCCATCACAGGCGAGACAGCCCCCTGCTTGGACGGGCAACAAACGTATTCGGTTCCTAATCCTGTAGCAGGCCTCACTTATACCTGGTCGTTGCCGATTGGTTGGAATATCATTTCGGGCCAGGGTACCGCTTCTGTAGTGGTAAGAACCGGCACTACTGCCGGACAGGTGACCGTAACAGCAAGCAACAATTGCGGCCTTAGTGCTTCAACGTCTATCGCGGTAACTCCAACCACCGGAGTGCCAGCTTTATCGGCTTCCATTCAGGGCGAAGCGGCGGTTTGTGCCAATGCCACCCAACTCACCTATAGCATCTCCTCCACCAATGCGGCCTCTTCTTTCCAGTGGCAGGTTCCTGCGGGTTGGACCATTATCAGCGGACAAGGGACCTCTGAGATTCAAGTAAAAGCAGGTACAGGCAGCGGAAATATCCAGGTATCGGCTAGAAACGGATGCGGGCAGAGCACCACGCGTTCTTTAGCGGTTTCTGTCTCTTCGGCTATTCCGGTTACGCCCGGCAAGATTGCCGGAACGGTGAACCTTTGTGCCAACATGGGAGAGGTTACTTATTCTATCACCGGAGTATCTGGTGCTACTACCTATATCTGGGCAGTACCAGCTACCTGGACCATCGTACGGGGCCAAGGGACACCTTCACTGGTAGTGCGTGTGGGCTCAGCAGCCGGCCAAGTGCAGGTAGTAGCTGGAAATGCCTGTGGTAACAGTGCCGCCTCGGTTTTGCCGGTGAATCTGTCTTTGTCGGTTCCGGCCGCCATCGGGACCATCACCGGAGATAAGGCCTTCTGCTATGCTACTACTCCTCGCACGTACACCGTGTCAGAAAACGCAGGCGTAAACACCTTTACCTGGACCGTTCCCACTGGTTGGACCATTCTGTCTGGCCAAGGAACCCGATCTGTGAGTGTAAGACCGGGCACAGCCGGTGGTTATCTGAAAGTGGTTGCAGCTAACAACTGCGGAACCACCTCAGACTCTACCAACATCACCGTTTCGCAGCCACTAACCGCTTCGCCAACGGCCATTACTGGACCTAAAACCGCCTGTATTTCTAATGAGTTGTTGACGTACTCGGTAGAAGCGGTTCCGGGTGCTACCCAATATGCGTGGGAAGTTCCTACCGGATGGCAGATCATGAGCGGTCAGAACACTAGGTCTATCCAGGTTAAAGTGGTTGCCGGAGCAGGTACTGTTTCTCTGGTGGCTTCAAATGCGTGCGGGGCTAGTGCGACGGTACGCCTGGAGGTGACTTCCTTAGTAGCACCGATTCTTCCGGCAGGGATCATTGGTGAAACCATGCCTTGCGGCGGCGGCACCGAGCAAACCTACAGTGTCCGGAATGCGGTGGCCGGAATGACTTACACCTGGGAAGTACCCGCCGGTTGGCAGATCGTTTCAGGGCAGGGTACCGGCAGTTTGGTAGTGAAAGTAGGAAATACAGCCGGGGCGGTTTCGGTGAAAGCCATGAACGGTTGCGGAACCAGTTCCGCGCAGCTCTTAGTAGTAGCTCCTTCGGTAATTAATCCGGCTACCGATGCCATCCAGGGAAGTAAAGGGCTTTGCTTTAATACTACCCAAACCTATTCTGTGGCCGCAGTTACAGGCGCCACGGGCTTCCAGTGGCAAGTGCCCACCGGTTGGACCATCGTAAGTGGGCAGGGAACAAGAGAGATTCAGGTAAAAGCGGGCACCAATGCAGGAGAAGTTTCGGTGAGTACCCAATACGGTTGCGGATCAGCTATCAGAAGAGCTCTGGCAGTGACTTCCGGGACTGATAACCTTGCTGTACCTGCCCTTATCACCGGTAACAAAGGCGTTTGCGCCAATGAAAAGCAAATTACCTACAGCATTCAGGCAGTAACCGGAGCAACAGAATATGAGTGGCAGGTTCCATCCGGATGGGTAATCTCCTCAGGGCAGGGTACTACTTCCATTACTGTGCAAACCGGTTCTACTGGCGGACAGATCACCGTAAAAGCGAAGAATGTGTGTACTGCCAGTACCGCTGCCATGCTAGCGGTGAGTGTTTCCAGCAGTGCTCCATTTGCCTTAGGAACCATTACCGGTCAAACCATCACCTGTACTACCTCCCGGGTAACTTACCAGGTTGCCGCGAATGCTAACGTGAACGCTTATACCTGGACAGTACCTATCGGTTGGGTAATTGAAGCGGGTCAGGGCACCAACTCCATTACGGTGGTTCCCGGAGCTTCCGGCGGAGCCGTGAGTGTGTCAGGGGTCAACGGTTGTGGCATCAAATCAACCGCCAGTACCTTGCAGGTGCAGGTGCAAAAAGATCTTCCGCTTAAGCCAAACCCTATTCAGGTAGCTGCTTCCGCGCTTGCTCCTTGTGCCGGTCAAAATGGACTTGTTTTCAAAATAGACGCCGTAAACGGAGCTACTTCTTACGAGTGGAATATTCCTGCTGATTGGAAAATAGAGGCGGGCCAGGGGACCACTACCCTTACGGTAACAGCCGGAAGTACTTCAGGACAGATCAGTGTGGTAGCCAGGAATGCCTGCGGACAGAGCGAAAGCCGGGCCGTAGCCGTGGTGCCTTCCACCGGATCGCCGGTGATTAACGGAGAGATCTCAGGAGGTGCGAATATCTGCGCTACCGCTGGGGCGGTCACCTATAGCATTACCGGTTCTGGCGCTACCCAGTATCTCTGGACGGTGCCCGCTGGTTGGACGTTGGTATCTGGCCAGAACACTACCACCATCTCAGTTATTCCAACGACTACCGCAGGCACCATCAAAGTAAAAGCCCAGAACAACTGCGGGCTCTCTGTGGAGAAAAGCCTGACTGTGACGCCAAGCGTAGCCGGCACCCTGAAACCGGGTGTGATCAACGGCCCTATCGCGTTTTGCGCCTCTGCAGAGCAGCGGGTCTATACCGTTACCCAAGTACCAGGAGCAGCTTCGTATGAGTGGACCGTACCGGCAGGCTGGCAAATCATCAGCGGTCAGGGCTCGGGCAGCATTACGGTAACCACCAAAGCCGGGGCTGGCAATGTAAGTGTGAAAGCAGTGAACCCGTGCGGCGGCAGTGCCGAAGCGACTCTATCGGTGACGGTGGCCAATGCCTTGGGAGTAGCCCCCGTGATCATCGATGAAAGTTCCCCGTGCGTGGGCAACCAGTTCTCGGTTCCGGCCATGTCAGGGGTGTCATACAAATGGAGTATCCTGACGGAGATGCCCGGCTGGTCTATCACCTCTGGGCAGGGAACAAACAAGATAACGGTACAGGCCCCAGCCAATGCGCCATTAAGCTCCGCGAAGATTGTGGTGGAAGCCCACAACGGAACCTGCTCTACTACTTCGGCCAGCCTGGACATCGTGCCGAAATACCTGGCCCCTGAGCTGCACGTGCCTAACGTTTTCTCGCCCAACAATGACGGCAAGAACGATGTGTGGGTGGTGCAGAACCTGTTGGAGTACCCAGAAAACGAACTGGTGATTTTGAACCGGTGGGGCAGCGAGGTGTACCGCATCAAGAAGTACCGCAACAACTGGACCGGCGGCGGCTTAGCCGAAGGGACCTATTACTTTGTGCTACGGGTGCGCCTCTGCGAGGGCCAGGAAGTGACGCGCAAAGGCTATGTAACGATCATGCGCTAAAGGGGGAGAAAAGAAGAAAATGAAAAAAGCGATCGCATCGGTGCTGGTATTGGTGGTGTGCCTGAGTGTGCCCCGCCTTAGCCAGGCGCAGCAAGACCCGCAGTTCACGCAGTACATGTTCAACGGCTTGCTGCTGAACCCGGCCTACGCGGGCAGTAAAGGATTCACCAGTCTCAGCGGATCACACCGGAGCCAGTGGACGGGTCTGGAAGGAGCGCCCGTGAGCCAGACCTTGAGCGTTGACGGAAACCTGAACCGGAAATTGGCCGGAGGCTTTATTATCACCAATGACCGGTTAGGTGCCCAACGGTTCACCGAAGTGTCCTTCAATTCGGCTGTCCGGATTTCTTTGAGCCCTACCACCCGCGTGGCGGTGGGTATTTCGCTGGGGGCAACCCAACAGACCCTGGACGGTACCAAACTTGATCCCGCTGAGCGAGACGACATGGCCATCCCGATGAATATTGAAAGAGCCGTGAAGCCCAGTGCGCGGGTGGGAGCCTACCTGTACAGCAACCGGTTCTATACCGGCCTTTCTCTGGGCAACGTGGTGTTCTTCCAAGACGGTCTGCCTACTGATCCGAAGCCACACTTGTTCCTGACCTCGGGCGGGGTGTTTGATATCAGCCGGAAAATGAAGTTCAGGCCTAGTATTCTGCTGAAGGAGGATTTCAACGGACCGGCGGCGCTGGATCTGAACACCTTCCTGTTGTTCAACGAGCAAATCTGGCTGGGAACCTCTTTCCGGACCACGCTCAACATCTTCAACAACCGCTCCTTCGCCACCAATACCCGGTTGGGCAATGCCCTGGCTGTTCTACTGGAACTGCACCCATCACCGCTCATGCGCATTGGGTATTCCTATGACTTCTCGCTGAACAAACTTCGCAGCTACTCCAGCCACGAAATCTCACTGGGATATAATTTTTTGAAAAAGAAGTATGGTCGTATGTTAACTCCGAGGTACTTTTGATTTCTCCTATGTTGTAAACCCGTATTCTGCTTTCAGGCTGTTTTCTCTAAAACTGCCTGAAAGCAGAATCTTTATCCACCTACTTGGTGCAAGAACTGGAATTGTGAAGATTTTTTCCCTCGTATTACTGCTTTGCGTTACTTTTTGGGTAAGCCCTTCCAAAACCCAGGCCCAGGGAAACCAAAGCAAGGCAGACAAGCACTACAATAACTTTGATTATGCGCTGGCACTGGAAGAATACCAGAAAGTGCTGGACAAAGGCCAACCGTCGCTTCACATCACTGAACGAATCGCGCACTGTTATCGGCTCATCAATCAGCCTGGCGCGGCCGAGTTCTGGTACCGGCAAGCCCTGGGGTTCCCGAATTCTGCACCCATCAACCTGTTCTACTACGCCAACGCCTGTCGCCAGAATGGGCAGTACACCATTGCCAAGAAGAACTACCTGCTGTTTGCCGATCTTGACCAGAGCCGCCGCGAGGAAGCCCTGCAACTAGCCAAAGCCTGTGACATGGCCATGAGCTGGATGGACCGTCCGTTGGGTATTGACGTAATCCCAGACAGTACCCTCAACACTTCCTTCGCTGATTTTAGCCCTGTTTTCTACCGCGAGGGCCTGGTGTTTTCCTCAGACCGAGGCCGTAGCCAAAACGGCTCAGACCAGAAAGTATACGGCTGGACCGGCACCCCCTACCTGCAGTTGTACTACGCAGAACGCAAAGGGCCTAGCTCCTGGGGAGAGATCAAACCGATGGAGAAATCCATCAACACCCAGTTCCACAACGCCATTGCCACCTTCTCTCCAGATTTCAACGAGGTGCTCTTTACCCGCACCAAGCGCGTGAAAAACCGCGTACTGCCCGAGGAACTTCGCACCGAAAGCAACTGGCAACGCTATTCCAAAAGCGATGAGTTCATCAACCGCCTGGAGATCTACAGTGCCACGTTCTCCAAAGGAAAATGGCAAGACGTAAAAGCCTTTCCGTTCAACCAAGGCGAAAACTACTCGGTGGGGCACCCCGCTCTTTCCCCCGATGGCCAGATCCTGTACTTTGTCTCTGACATGCCCGGCGGCCACGGCCAAACCGATATCTACTTCAGCGAGCGCCAGAAGGACGGCAACTGGTCTACACCCGTGAACGCCGGCCCCACCATCAATACCAGCGGAAAAGAGGTTTTTCCAGTGGTGCACCCAGACGGAACCCTGTACTTCTCCTCAGATGGGCACATGGGCATGGGGGGCCTGGACCTCTTCTCGGCCGAGGGGAGTCGCGCCGCCTGGAATAACCTGGAAAACCTGTATTACCCGTTCAATTCGCCGCGCGATGATTTCGGGCTGATTTATGAAAAAGACGGCAAAAGTGGCTATCTGTCCTCTAACCGCGAAGGCGATGCCGGCTCAGACAACATCTACCGGTTCAAACCCACCGAGATTCCCTGTAAGCTGGCTGGGGTGACCTACGCCCGGGTGCCAAACAAGAACGGTAGGGCCCGGCAAGTGCCCGTGGGCGGCGTGAATCTGGAAGTGATTGTAAACGGAAATACCAGCAGCCCGCTTCAGTTTGAGACCGATGCCAGTGGCCGTTTCCTGTTCGCGGTGAACGCCAACCAGACCTACACCATCCGGGGCAGCAAGAAAGGCTATCTCACCCGTACGTTCCACGTGATGCCAGACTGCCGCAAGGTCACCGACACCGTGCAGATTGAGATGGTGCTGGACCGTGACACGCCCAACCAAGCCATTGTGTTGGAGAACATCTACTATGACCTGGACAAACACACCCTTCGGCCCGAGTCTATTGTGGAGCTGGACAAAGTAGTAGGCATGCTGCGGGACAACCCCACCATCCGGATTGAGCTGAGCTCCCACACAGATAGCCGCGAAAGCCACAAATACAACCTCATGCTCTCACAGTTACGCGCGGCCTCTGCCGTGAAATACATCATCTCGCAAGGCATTGACCCCAAACGGGTGGTAGACAAAGGCTACGGCGAAACCAAACTACTCAACCGCTGCAAAGACGGTGTGCCGTGCTCCGAAGATGACCACCAAATTAACCGCCGCACCGAATTCAAGATTCTAAAGTAAGAAACTGTCTGGTTTTTCAAGCAGGGGTTTCTCAATGAATAGGGAAAGTATGCCTGAGCCTTTTTGAGCTTGTTTTAAGATAAACGCCTGTAAAATAGAAAAGCTTTGCCTGACTCTATGTGCAGGCTGGATTAGTGAAAGAGAGCTTGGCCCTTAGGAGGTTGTGCCTAGCTTGAGAAGACTTCCGCAGATTTACTCAAGCTAAAGGCAACTATGTTTGGGGCCTTATTTTCTGAAATTGGCAAAAGAACAGAATCCCTCATTAACTAAAAGGACAAACAAAAAGGCCCGACTTCTGCCGGGCCTTTTTGTTTGTCCTTTTAGGGATGCTGTTAATGAGCGATCACCACCTTTTTGCTGCTGCTGGCACCAGCAGTGCGGTATTGCAACAAGTACATGCCGTCAGGAAGGTCTTTCACTGAGATGTTTTTCTTGAACTCTCCAGGGAGGACAGTACTGGATGAGCGGTAAATTATTTGACCTTTCAAATCGGTTAAAAACAAGGTAACTTCTTCTTTCTTCACCAAGGTCACTGTTACGGTCAGCTCATCATGAACCGGTGAAGGATACGCCTTCAAGGAAGCTGCCTGTAAGTCATCTGTTACGCTTAAACAGTTCCCAACCATAATGGTTTGGGTAGCCGAAGCCATACAGCCTTGCGCATTAGTATAAGTGTAAGTGATGGTGTGGGTTCCTTGTCCGGCTTCTGCGGTATTGAATTGGTTGTTGCTAACGCCTGGGCCACTGTAAGTTCCGCCAGCCGGAGAGCCGCCTGTCAAGGCAAACATACTTCTGTCTTTACAGATATTGGCAAAAGGCGTTAAACTAACGGTGGTAACAGGTAGTACGGTTACTGAAGTTGGATTGGAAATAGCGGAACAATTGTTTTCGTTAGTAACAGTCACAGTATAAGAACCAGCGGTGTTAACGGTGATAGAAGGCGTGGTTTCACCAGTGCTCCAGAGGTAAGTAGACGCTGGTGAGGAAGTTAGTGTGACACTGCCCCCCGGACAAAGGTCTGTAGATCCGCTAGCCTGAATGACAGGGCTGGGAAGTGGGTTCACCGTAACAGTCACTTGGGCAGTTTGGGTGCAGCCCTTGGCGTTAGTAGCAGTAACAGTGTAGGTAGTGGTAGCGGTAGGGCTTGCAACTGGCGTAGCACTGTTAGGATTGTCCAGGCCTAAGGCTGGTGTCCACTGGTAACTGGTACCTCCCGTGGCCGTTAGCCTGGACGATCCTCCTGCGCAGATAGAAGCAATAGAGGCAGTAGCGGTAACTACCGGCAAAGGATTGACAGTTACTTTTACTTGGTCTGTCTTAGCGCAGGTACCGTTAGGATTAGTGATCGTCACAGTGTAATTGGTAGTAACCGCAGGATTTGCTATTGGATTGGCTATAGAAGGATTACTTAGGCCAGTTGCTGGGCTCCAGCTATAGGTTAGTCCACCGGAAGCTTGCAACTGGGCAGCTCCCCCAGCGCAGATGGTCATATCAGGTCCAGCGTAGGCAGCAGGGTTCACAGTTACTTTCACTACATCGGTAGAAGTACAGCCATTAGAGGTTACCGTTAAGGTATATTCTACCGTAATCGGCTCTGTGTTATCTCCCGGATAATTCAGGGTTGGATTAGCTATGTTTGTTCTGGACAGACCAATAGCAGGCGACCAGGAATAGGTATTGCCTGAAACGGCAGGAGTTCCTAATACCGTTGCTTGGCGGGAGCAAACCACTTTATCTAATCCTGCATTTGCTACCGGAATAGGGTTTACTTTCACGGTCACAGTCTTAGAAGTCACACAACCGGCTGCGGAAGTACCAGTAACGGTATAGATAGTAGTAGCCGTAGGTGATGCAATTGGGTTAGCAATAGTTGGGTCACTAAGTCCCGTAGCCGGGCTCCAGGAGTATGTGACCGCTCCGGTAGCCTGTAACTGTACAGAAGATCCTAAGCAAATAGCAGGGATTGCAGGAGTTACCGTAAGTACTGGTAGTGGGCTAACTGTTACCAAGATCTGGTCTGTGCGTCTACATCCATTCTCACCCGTTACTGTTACTGTGTAAGTGGTGGTAGCAGTAGGTGTAGCAATAGGGTTAGCAATAGAAGCGTCATTCAAGGTGGCGCTTGGAGACCAGCTATACTTTACTCCGCCTGTCGCTTCTAATCGCACAGATTGCCCATAGCAGATAATTCTGTCAGGTCCGGCATTAGCCAACGCAGGACGCACTACTATCTCGGCACTAGCCGTGGAGATGCAGCCATTAACGTTTGCTGTAACTGTATAAGTCCCAGATGCATCTACTTCCGCCCCTTTTCTGGTGATTGTCCGGCCAGTTGCGGTAAAGCCATTTGGGCCTGTCCAGGTGTAAGTAGCATTGGAAATACTACTAGCGCTAATGGTTAAAGTACCACCAGCACAAACCCCAGTGTTGGATGTAATAGTGGGAGTTGGAGGTAAAGGATAGATAGTCAGATTCTGCCCATTGTTCTCTATAATCATGCCTGTGGTAGGTTTTGAGGCAACAACCCGAATGCGATAAGCAGTTCCGGCAACCTGATTTGTGGGAATGGTTACCTGAATAGTGCCTGACCCAGTACCAGGCGCGGAGCCAAGAACTCTTGGGCTGCTGAAGCTACCTGTGTTGCTGGAGAGCTGAACGGTGAAAATGTTATCCGCTGGGAATACCACCTTAGTGGAAAATGGGACCTGAAGCGTACTTCCTCCGCAGAAGGGAGAGCCGGAAATAGGCAGGGTTCTAAGAGTGTCTGAATTCGCAAGAAAAGAAGCCTTGGTGATGGAAGCCTCGGAATTGAAGGATATAAAGCCAAGGAGTAGAAAAAAAGAGAGTAAAAGTGTTGAACGCATAAGTTGAATATAAAATTCTTTATATTTTCATAATATTCCCAAAGATATGGAAAGAATCCTCTGCAAAACTACAAACTAATAAAAGTTAACTAAGATAACTAGACCAATGCGCCTAAATAGGCGATTAGTTGGCCAAAACTCTGGGTTAGTGTTTATTTGATTTAAAAATAAGTAGGTGTAAATAGTGCTATTCTAGATTTTCTCTTTTAGCCATAGATAGGTAAGTAGAAATAATAAGAGAAATGCGGGCAGCCATAAAGGCAGGGGCTCCTGTCTTTCCAAAGAGGTTTGCATTTGAGCAGAGAATCTCTTTTGCATCCTCAGAGCTAATATTTTCTGGTTCTTGGCTAGTTGATTAAGCTTCCAAGCATTTTTTGGATATACATACAGAAACCTTGTGCCTTCTGGTGACTGGACATGGTACCAGCCTGTTTTCTGCGGCCAATTTTGGCCAAGCTGTAAATCTGGAACAAGCGTAGAAGTCTGTGTGTAAAAAGCACTGGAAGAAGAAAGAGAATCTTGGAGGCTTCGTAACTTCAAAGAAGCAGAAGAGAATGAAAAAGTAATGGGGTGATGTACCTGAGACGTTAACCATTCAGAGGTAACATGGAAGGTGTTTTCCTCCTCTGGTTTAGCTAAGGACGTCAGCACGGTGGCCCAGTACTGTTGGTAGAGCGTTTCTTTTCCTTCCAGCGCCAGCGGAAACGTCTCGGGCAGCAGGCTGATGCCTACCTGGCCCAAGCCTTTGCGGGAACGCACGACCACCGCCTGCGAAGGATTCTGTTCCCAAGCCAGCGGCTGTTGTCCTTCTTTGGGTTGCAGCACGGTGTTGCTCAACGGCAGCACGGCTTGGGCACCAGTTTGCTTTTGCCACCGCACGACACCGCTTCGGGCTGGTTTTTCAGAAATAAGCCGGAAAACGCCTTCGGTGAAAAAGGCAGTTGGTTTGGGTGATTTCTGGGAAACAGAGGTAAGTACTCCCAAGCCTTGCTGGCGTACGGCCTGTTGCAGCGCCTGTTTCTCTTGGACGCCTAATTGTTGCAGGGTCCCGTCATCCAGCAGCACCACATCAAATTTCTGGAGTAGGGCGGGCGTGAGAAGGTTCAGGTTTTGCGCCGGCAAGTTCACCCATTCTGTGCTGTATATGCCTTGGCTCACCTGATTCCGGACGGCTACGCTGTGCCCCCGCTGTGCCAGGGCGTTCTTCAGGAATTTGCCTTCAAAAGACGGGGCCGAAGAAAGCAAAAGTATGTTCAGCTGCCTCGGGGCCCTCACAATTACGGGTAGGTTTTCTTGGTGAAGAGAGTCATCAGTGTCTTTCCACTGCAGCGCGTACACAAACCGCCCGGCAGTTTTGGGCGTGAACCGAAGAAAGAAAGTTTGGTCAACCCCTTTTCTGATTTCTGCTGAATCTAGTGACTTGCCTGCCGCCTGCAAATACAAAGTCAGTTTTTCCTCTGATAAGCCGTGAAATCTGCCCTGTATGGACACTGCATCGCCCAAGGTAATTTCCTGGGGCCAGAAGGCAGTCAGGACCCCAGCCGGTAAGTCAGATAGATGGCTTTTCAGCCGCAGGGAGTCCAGCGTAGCCAACTCTTCGGCAGAAAGGCCATAGCCAAGGATATGCAGGGTTTTTATCGAGGGATGCTGCCGCTGGAAAGAAGCCAAATCGGTTACTTGCCCGGCTTTCTCACCTGGCACGCCAAAAGCATACACCTGTGGCTTAGGGCGCAGGCGTTTCAAGAGGGCGTTTAGGGTATCTGCATGATAGCCTTCTGTCAGGAGAATTGCTTCTGAGGCATTGTAGGTGCGGGTTATTTTAGGCGGCGTGAGAAACAAAACCAGGCAGGCCACCACCCCCCAGCTAGCCAGCAGTCGCCAGATAAGGTGCCGACGGTCTGGGCGGCGCACGTCCAACCAGGTGAACCAGGCACCTAGTAGAGCCGTTAGTAGCAAAAGAAGAGGCAATGGAAGATGCATGGTTAGTTCAGCCGGTTAAAGTAATCCTGGGCAAGTTTCCTAGGCACGCCCGAGGAAATCGGTTTTTGCGCCGATTTTGCGGAAACAGGCAGAAAACGATGCAGTGCGGCTTCCACGCGGCTAAGGCAGTCCTGGCAAAGTGGTTTGCCGGCCCTGATGTCCTGGGTAAGTTGCCGCGCATCCTGCAGCGCCCTGAGGTATTGGCCGGGCTCGCGCACAGCGGCCTGCCCCAGTTCCTGACCGGCCCGCTCCAGCAAAGCAGCATCAGTAGAAGCCGGCTTCGTGCCTTGTCTGAGTTGGGCCACACGCTGCAACGCCTTCCTAGAAGCCAGCAAAGTTTCCGCGGGTTTTTCTTTACGCTGTGCTTGGTAGGCCTGTACTTTGCTCAAATCTCCGGTGAGGCGTTTTTCGGGTTCTTTGAGCGGAGGCGGCTCAAACCCACTTTTCTTCACGTACACCCGTGATTTTTGCTGTACTTCCTTGAGCATGCGCAGGGCTTTGTACTCAAAAGGCAGCGCTTCTTTGGGACGGGCGGTCCGAAGCCTCAGTTCTGCTTCCCACATCTGGGCCAAAGCACCTTTCAACTGGGATTTGATGGCAGGCTCAAAAAACGTGGCGGCTTCCTCCTGGTCGTGTTTGTGCAGGTACGGATCCAGCAGTTCGCCCATTTTGTTCTCGTGTTCGCTACCCTCTTTTTGGGTGCCGTGGTCATGGCCGTCATCGGCGGTGTGGCCCTCACCTAATCCTTCAGGCAAAGCGGCCGCCCCAATGTTCGATTCAAACTCCTCGCCCAGGAACTTGCCGTAGCGCAGGCGCAGCAGTTTCTGGTCTACCCCAATGTTGTTGGATCGCTCCTGGAACACGGTTTGAGTTAGGCCTCTCTGCTCCTGAATCAGTTTCTCGGTATCGATGATGATCTGGCGCTGGCTCCGGAAGTACTCGGGGTTAGGGTTCACGCCTAAGGAAAGGTCATCCATGGTTTCTACCACCGTGGTATCTTCAATCTCCACCAGAAACGCCTCAGTGCGGGTGTAGCCGCGGTGATTGTCCCGGGCTTGCAGGTAAAAGTACAGCTCATCGCCGTAGGTCATGCCCAGGGCTTTCAGGTTCAACGTCTGGTTCAGTTGCAGTTGCCGCGGCTGGCCGTTGAACGAAAGCTTCAAAGGAATGCGCTGCTCCCGGAACTTCACCGCCTCGCCCTCACCTTTTGCCACCGTGGCGATTAGCTCCGCCGACTGTAGCCCGTAATCATCCCGTAAGGTAGCCTGTACCGTCACGCGCTGCGGTTCCCCGAAAAGGATCTCGGTGTACTGCTTCGGTTTTTGGATAGTCACCGAAGGCGCCTCATCTGGGATGACTTCGATGGAATAGAAATCTGAGGCCTGACCGTTCAGGCGCAAATGGTACAGCGTGGATTGGGTAACGGTAAAAGCGGCCGTATATGTGTTTCGCTGGCTAGCAACGGCGCGGAGTGGAATAGGCTTCTGATTGCTCAGCACCAGCTGCAAAAAAGATAGGGCTTGGTTTGTCTGCACGGTCCAGGTCACCTTCGACCCGATTTCCACTTTGAAGGAGGGAGTAGTGACGGCGTAAGGAGCCTTGCGCGTGTAAGCCGGTGCCGAAACGCGGATGTTCATCTGCTCAATGGCTGGCAGAATGGCTTTGGGTTTGGCTACGGGTTCATTCACGTCAGTGGAAGTACCTGAGGATGGATGAATGGTTTTTCCGCTTGTTTTGGTGAAATCGGGTAAAAAACAAAGCCCAACAGCTATAAGCAAACCCAGGCCCAGCAGTATCCATCCGTTCCGGAAGGGTACGTTTGAGGCCTCTTTTGGTGAAATCTGGTCTAAAATAGTGGCTATCCTATGGCGCTGTAATTTCGCCAAGAGCGGAAGTTCTTCCTCGGGTTGCAGGAGCAACTCTGTGCTTTCTTCTAAGGGTGGGTACTTGCGGTTCAGGTGGCGGGCCACTTTGGGCAGGTCTGTTCTCTTCTGAAATTCCCGCCACCGCATGGCTTGTAACCCAAGGATCAGGAAGGCCAGAATAGCCGCGGCAGTTCCCCCACCCACTCCACCCCAGTCACGATACGCCCACACCGCCACCGGCAAAAGAACCCCCAAAGCTTGCAGCGCAAACAACCACGCCTTCTTCTGAAGGTATTGCGCCCGCACCTGCCTTAGGACTGGTGAGGATGAGGTGATATGGGAGGTGAGCTGGGCCAAAGGATATTGAGTATACTTAAATTTAAAAGATATCAGGCACTAATCCTTGCCTTTCTCCCCGCCAGCCACCGTTCCAGCGCCAGCAGCAAAGCCAGGAAAGCCACTAGCCACGGTTTGAGATCCTCCAGCTTTTCGGTTTTAAGCTTGTTTTCGGCAAAAGTGCCGGAAAACGTGCAGGGACGTTCCAGGTCTTGCTGCAGGGTACGGGTATCAAAATGGGTGCGCCAGGAAGTTTCCTGGGGAAAGAGCAGACGAAGGAGCAATTCGGGAAAGTGTCCAGTATTGGGCAAGTCATTCCAAGTAGGGTGAAAGCGGCTGTAGAACCGGAAGTGCGTGTGTTGGCCCTTTTGCTCTTTGGTGAGCAGCGGGTTCCCGAAGCCGTCTTTCCAGAGGATGTCGGCAGATAGGTTTTTAGGCGCGGGAGTTCTTTGATGCAGCGGCACCGGTACCGATAGCTCTGGGATTTGTAGCCAGCTTTCTGTTTTCTGAACGCGGGCTGAGCCAGGGGCGTCTTGCAGCGTTTTCAGCTTCTTTTCGGGGAAACGGGCCAAAAAGGGAGCTATGGGTTCATCGGTGAGCCAGAAAACCCAATCAGGCGCGGCCGAGGGCAAAGGTTGATTTCCGGAAGAAACCGTTAGGTCATACGCCCCGCCCCGGTAGCCAAGTGCCGATTGAAGGGCTGCCCTAAGGTACCGGAAATCGGATTGCCGGGAGGGGGCGTGGCGCACCAGTACTTGCAGCGGCTGACTTTTCACCGCAATGGTGTTCCGGGCCCCGCCCAGCAACGCCAGCGAATCTGAGGTGGCATGAGATGTGAACTTCACGGCAGGTAAACCGGGCAGCGAAATAGTTTGTCCGGGCACGGGTTTGGGAATCTTTCGTTCTTCAAGGGTTACGTGCTGAGCATCGCTTTTCATGAAACGGAGAAGCAGTTGCCCCGAGGGAATGGCATAGGCTTCCTGCAGCCAGATATTGGTTTGGGGGGCACTTACCGGAATCCAGGTGATGCCGGCGCGCATTGCGGGGTATTCGCCTCGGTGGTGACGGAGCAGATCGGTGGTGAAGATCCAGGCTTGAGCGTTTTGGGGAAGGCTTCGGTTGAGCACCCGCAGCATAGCCCAGGCGTTTGTGGTATCCGGAGGAAGGCTATCGGTCTGAAAGGTTTTCAGGGTAGTTTCCTCGTTCAGGGCCAGTTTTGGGAAACCGGGTTGTAAACGGTGAATCTGCCAGCCTTTGAGGGCCAGGGAATCTACGGTGGCGGAGATCTGCGGCAGGTAATGGGCCTGGAAAAGCTCAGGATGCAGGTAGGCGTGTTTCTCAGCGACGGTGGGTACCTGGTGTTTCCAGCGCGGCCCTGCCAAAACCAAGGCCAACAGCACCAAAAGCACGCACCTGAGCAACAACAGCCAGAAATCTGAAAGGTACAGGCTGCTGAGCTTTTTGCTCTCAGAAGGCTTCAGCCACCTGATGCTGCCCACCTGTACGGTTCTGGCGGGCTTTTTATTCCATAAATGAATGGCAATGGGCACTGCTACACTGGCGGCGGCCCACAACCACGTCGGGTTCAGAAACTGGAACAAAACAGGGGCGGCAAATTCAGATCGTCAGACATAAAACGCGGGACAGAACTGGTCTGCCTCGTCCAAGATATAGACTGAAGAGGGAATATCCTATTTTATCCCAAGGGCGAAAGTCGATAAAGAAAAGTCAGGGCTGGGCCGGAAAGATGGAAGGTAGTTGGGTTTTGAGGTGCCGGTCATACAGCATGATAGATCCCGCCGAGGCTACGTTCATAGAGCTTGCGCCGGGCAACTGCACCAGGTAATGGCACCTCGCCCGAACCACATTGGGCAACCCATGGTCTTCTGAACCCAGCAGGTAAATGCAGCGCTCGGGGTGTTGGAACTGCTCTACGGGTACTGCAGTGTCATCCAATTCAATGCCCACCAGTTGACAGCTGTAAGGCAGGTGTTGGTAGAAATCATCGAAATCAGCGTAGTTGAAAAGCGGGATGTCTTTCCAGGCCTTGTTGGTGTCTGATGATTGTTTCTTATAACGGCGCCCGATTGTAAACAGGAAACTGGCCCCCAGGATAGACGCCGACCGCCACAGCGTACCCACATTGGCCTCGGTTTTGGGTTCCATGATGCCTATCCCGAAGTAGCCTTCAAAGGGTGCCTTGTTTCGTGCCATGCTGGGGTGGCCCGGTAAAAGTATAGGGTTCCGGACCCGGGGCAAAGATAGAAGGATCGCCTTCTCTTTTGGGGCCATTTTTCCAAAACAAGGCCGAAAAGATATTTTTCAAAGGCCTTTCCGGGCCAGTAAGAAACTGACCACATCTGGAAAAGGTGTCCAGAACTGGACAGTTTTAGTTGAGGGATTGTTGTGTAAAACACTGTGAATCAGTAATATATCATTTGGCATGTGGATTGGATACCAGAAGGTGTCAAACCTGTGTCAATCATGGATAGAGAAATACCCCAAGCCCTCGTACAAAAAACCAAGCGCCGCCGCCTGTGGCAGGTGGGTGCCGCGGTGGTGGCGGTGCTGTTAGGAGTGCTGGCGTTCCGGTCAGTGCTTCAAACCAGAGTAGCTAAATCTGAACTTCGTTTCGCTACGGTAGAAGTTGGTGCCGTGGAGGCTTCCTTGACTGCCTCGGGGGTGGTGGTGCCTGAGATTGAGGAGGTTATCGCCAGTCCTATCCAGGCCAAGATTGAGCGGGTGTTGCATACCCCCGGCGATCACGTAGCCGCCGGCGAGCCGCTCCTGCTCCTGGACAAACAGACTTCCCAGACAGCCTTTGAAAAGCTCCGCGATGAGCAGCAACTCAAGCAAAACAAGACCGCCGAGTTAGAGAACACCCTGCAGAAAAACGTAAACCAGCTCCGCTCCCGCTATGCCGTGCAGGAAGTTCGCGTGAAAAGCCTTCAGGCGGCTCTCGCCGATGAACAATACCTGCTCTCCATTGGCGGCGGCACCCAGGAAAACGTGAAGAAAGCCGAGCTTGACCTCAAAGTAGCTTCTCTGGAACTTACTCAACTGCAACGCCAGATCCAGGATGAACAAGCCTCGGCCCGCATCGGCATGAAAGGCGTGGGCTACGAACTGGAAATGCAGCGCCGCGACATAGGGCAACTGCAACGCCAATTGGAACAAGCCGATGTCAAAGCCGTGCGCAAAGGCGTAGTGACCTGGGTGAACGAAGAAGTGGGCGCCAATGTGAGCGCCGGAGAACCTCTGGCCCGCGTAGCCGACTTAAGCAGCTTCAAAATCAAAGCCACCATTTCTGACAACTACGCTGAACAGCTGAAGGTGGGCGGTCCGGTCACGGTAAGAATCAACGAAACCGATCTGCGGGGCGAGGTGGCCAACGTGCAGCCCAAGGTAGAGAACGGCATCATTACCTTCTATGTGCGGCTGCAGGAGAAAAATCACCAAACGCTGCGCTCTAACCTGCGGGTAGAGGTCTTTGTCCTAACTGATTTCCGGCCCAATGTGCTGCGGGTGAAAAACGGTCCTTTCTACACCGGATCTCCCCAGCAGGAAGTGTTTGTGGTGCAGGGCGACAAAGCCATCCGCCGAACCTTGAGAACCGGCGCCAGCAACCTGGACTTCGTGGAACTTCAGGGCGATATAGCCGCCGGCGAGCAGATCATCCTCTCCAGCACTAAGGAGTACGTGAACCTGAAGGAACTTCAACTCTCAGACTACTAAGGCCCGCCTGTCATGAAAAACACTCTATTATATATAGTGCTGGTGAGTTTCTTCGCCCTGCCGTTGGCGCAGGCGCAGCAAAGCAGCCAAACCACAGATATGGGTCGGCGGCTCACCTTGCAGGAGACCATAGACCTGGCGCTTTCTTCTTCCATCGCGAGCAAGCAGGCGACCACCAACAAGACCAGCAACTATTGGCAGTACCGCACCTTCAAAGCAGATTATCGGCCGCATTTGTCGCTCACCGGAACGCTGCCAGATTTCTCCCGGAGCATCGTGCCCGTGATTCAGCCCGACGGTACCACCGATTTCAAGGCCGTTTCCATCAGTAATTCAGAAGTGGGTTTGGCGGTACGGCAGGCGGTAGGATTTACCGGAGGCGAGATCTTCATTTCTTCCCAGAGCCAGCGCTTTGATGACTTCAACCAGAGCATTCGCCGCTACAACTCTTTTCCGGCGGTCATTGGGTTCAAACAGCCAATTTTTGGGTTCAATGCACTGGCCTGGGCCAAGAAAGTAGAACCCCTGCGGTTCCGGGAATCGGAGCAACAGTACCTGGAAGACCGCGAGACGGTGGCCACTACCGCCACCCAGCGCTTTTTTGAGGTTCTGCTTCAGCAGGTGAATTTCGAAATCGCCTCCAAAAACGTGGAAAACAACAAAGCCCTGTTTAAGATAGCTGAAGAAAAGCACCGCTTGGGTAAGCTGTCCAGAAACGAACTGTTGCAACTGCAGCTCAGCCTCATGAACGCCCAATTGGCCCAGGCCCAGGCCGCCACCGAGCTAAAGACCATGGCCATGCAGTTTGCCGCTTACGTGGGGATTCCCCAGGGCGAGAAAATAGCCGTGCAAGCCCCTGCCGAGGTTCCAGCTCTGAACGTGCCCGAACAGGCTGCCCTAGATCAGGCCCGCCTGAACCGCAAAGAACGCTATCAATACGAACGCAAGGTGTTGCAAGCCCAACAGCAGGTAGCCGAAGCCCGTGGCAAAGGTGGTTTTAACGCCGATCTGTACGCCACCTTCGGGCTAACCAAAAGCGCCAACAAGTTCGCTGAAAGCTACGCCAGCCCCGAGAACCAGCAGCAGGTGATTTTAGGTTTCAATATGCCCATTGTGGATTGGGGACGGCAGAAAGCCCGCGTGAAAACCGCCGAGGCGAACCTGCAACTCACCCAATATACCGTGGAGCAGGAGAAGACCGCCTTTGAACAGAGCGTGTACACGCAAGTCAACCAGATTGAGCTCCTGAAAGAACGCCTCCGCATCACCGCCGCCGCAGACTCCATTGGCCAGGAACGCTATGACATCACCAAAGCCACGTTCCTGGTGGGCCGCATCAGCATCACGGATCTGAACATCGCGCTCCAGGAAAAAGACCAGGCCCGTCGCGCCTACATTGTGGCGCTGCAGGATTTCTGGGTAGCCTATTACCGTCTTCGGGCCCTCACTTTGTATGACTTTGAACGCGGAGTACCTTTAGAAGCAGAAAAATAGCCTGGTGCCGCTTCTAGTCTGTTTTCCGGAAAACAGGCGCTAAACAGAAAAGACAGACCATTGCTTACAGAAATAACACATCAGCACATTAAAATATTAACTCATTATAACTATGATACAGTTAATCGACATCGAAAAAGTCTACCGCACCAAGACCATTGAAACGGTAGCCCTCAATCGCGTGAACCTGCAGGTGGAGCGCGGCGAATTCGTCTCCATCATGGGGCCATCTGGTTGCGGGAAATCCACGCTTCTCAACATCATGGGCCTGCTGGATGAGCCTACCGGCGGGTACGTGGCCATTGACGGCCAGCCGGTGAAAACGCATTCAGACAGCAAGCTGGCCAGGCTGCGCAACGAGAAAATCGGGTTCGTGTTCCAGAGCTATCATTTGATCCATGACCTGAGTGTGGTGGACAATGTGGAGCTGCCGTTGCTGTACCGCAATGTATCGGCGAGTGAGCGGCGCAAGCGGGCATTGGAGGCGCTGGAGAAGGTAGGTCTGAGCGCCCGTACGAAGCACTTCCCTAACCAGTTATCGGGTGGGCAGCGCCAGCGGGTGGCTATTGCCAGGGCTTTGGCCGGGAACCCGGAGATTATCTTGGCGGATGAGCCTACCGGAAACCTAGACAGCATGATGGGTGAGGAGATCATGGACATTCTGCTACGGCTGAACCAGGAAGAAGGCACCACCATTGTGATGGTAACCCACGATGAGAACATGGCTCTCAAAACTAACCGCCTCATCAGGTTCTTTGACGGGCAGCAAGTGGCAGATTCCATGGTAATAGAAGCCCAGATTTAACCGTACGGCCATGTTAAAGAATTATATAAAAACTGCCTGGGCGGTGTTGCAACGCCGCAAATTCTTCACCTTCATCAGCCTCTTCGGGATCAGTTTCACCTTGATGGTGTTGATGGTGGTGACTTCCCTCTTTGACCACGCCTTCGGGCCGCAGATGCCGGAGCGGGAATCTGACCGGTTGCTTTTTGTGAATAACATGCGCGAGCAGTTCAAAGAAGGTTATACCAACAGCAGTCCGCCTAGTTATTATTTCCTGAACCGCTTCGTGCGGCCGCTGAAAACCCCGGAGAACGTCTCCATCAACTCCATCTTTATGCCGGTGAACAGCTACGTGAACAACAAAAAGCTGACGCTGGATCAGAAACACACCGATGCCGCCTTCTGGGACATCCTGGATTTCAATTTCGTGGAAGGCCGGCCGTTCAGTGCGCAGGAAGTGGACAATGCCACCCGCGTGGCGGTCATCAACCAAAACACCCGCAAAAACTACTTCGGGGATAAAGAGGCAATAGGCCAGATCATTGAGGTAGACCAGGTGAAATACAAAGTGGTGGGCGTGGTGGAAGATGTGCCGGTGCTGCGCCTGCATTCCTACGCCGATGTCTGGGTGCCAATCACGCTCAAAAGCCAGGATTTCAAACGCACCGGTCTCAAAGGAACCTACTTCGCTACCATCAAGGCCAAAAAAGCAGGAGACGTACCCAAAATCAAGGAAGAGTTCGCTTCCATGATGCTGCAGGTGAACAAGGACAGCAAGCCGGAGGGAGTGCAGGAAGTATTTTCTTTCGCCGATGACATCTTCGGGACCTTTGCCCGCAGCCTCATGGGAGGCGGAAAAACCGATAAATCAGCTATGCTGTACGCCATTCTTGCTTTCGCGGCTTTCCTGTTCATGCTGCTGCCTACCATCAATTTGGTGAACATCAACATCAGCCGCATCATGGAACGGTCTTCGGAGATTGGCGTGCGCAAAGCGTTTGGGGCTTCATCTAAGACCATCATCGGGCAGTTCATTGTGGAGAACATCTTCTTGACGCTGTTGGGCGGTATGCTGGGGTTCCTGATCTCGGCGGGGGTGCTGGAGATGATCAATGACAGCGGCATTCTGGCTTATGTGAATTTGGGCTTGAACCTGCGGGTGTTTGCCTGGGGATTGCTGCTCTGCCTTATTTTCGGGTTGGTTTCCGGGGTTTATCCCGCTTTTAAAATGTCACGCTTAAACGCCGTTGAGGCACTGAAAGGAGGTTCCAAATGATACGCCATCTGTTTAAATTGATCTGGAATCAGAAGAAGAGTAATTTCCTTCTGATCACCGAAATCTTCTTCTCCTTCCTGGTGCTCTTTGCGGTGCTCAGTTTCATCATCTACAACTACCACAACTATACCCAGCCGCTGGGCTTCAAATACGACAAGGTGTGGCAACTATGGCTGAACCCAAACACAGACTCCGCGGCGCATAACATTGCCGTTCAGCAGCAGTTGATTCAGCGGGTGCGCAGCTTCCCCGAGGTGGAGCACGCTTCCCTGGCTAATTCCAATACGCCTTTTGCCTTCAGCCAGATGAACAATGTCTTGTCTTACAAAAGCAAAAAGGATGTAGAGACCGAGATATTTGACGTGCAGGACGAGTATAAAGATGTACTGGACATGGAGGTGAGCCGGGGCCGCTGGTTCGGGCCGCAGGACAATGGCAGTCTGCACGACCCCATCGTGATCAACAAAAAGCTGCAGGAAGAATTGTTCGGCGAGGAAGACCCCATCGGTAAACTTATTCCCATTAACGACTCTACCCGGTATGCAGTGATTGGCGTGGTAGACCATTACCGGTCTTACAGTGAGTTTGACCCGGAGAAAGCGGCGTATTTCCACCGCATCAACCTGGAGAAAGACAAGAATTCCATCTGGAACGGCCTCCTGATCAAAGTGAAACCCGGCGCAGGCGTTGCCTTTGAAGAGAAGATGGTGCGTGAGCTGTCACGCATCGCCAAAGACTGGACCATTGAGGTGACCACCCAGGAGAAAATGCGCCAGAGCAAAGCCAAGGTGACTACGGTGCCCATGATCGCCATGAGCCTGGTGTGCGGCTTCCTGATCATCAACGTGGCCCTGGGCTTGTTTGGGGTGCTATGGTACAACATCAACCGCCGTTATTCTGAAATCGGGTTGCGCCGGGCCATCGGGGCCTCTTCCAAACAGATCAGGAACCAGTTTGTGGGCGAAGTGCTGGTGATTGCCACCTTCGGGTTGTTGCTGGGCTTGTTGCTGGCGGCGCAGTTCCCGCTCCTGAACGTGTTCCAGTTGTCTTCCTTCATCTACTGGCAAAGCATTGGCGTGGCCGCCCTCCTGATCTTTTTGCTGGCCATTGTCTGCGCCATTTACCCCAGCCGGCAGGCTTCCAAGATTTTCCCGGCCGTGGCGCTGCATGAAGAATAGAGAGAATTGAGTTGGCAATTGCGGTTGCGTTTAGGGCCTGTTTTAAAGAAAGCAGGCTCTAAACGCAACCGCATTCCAGGACACCGAAACTGTCACACCTTATGGAGAAATCAGCACGCAAAAATCAGCCATCAAGTGCGGCTTCTTTTTCAAAACAGCCTAAAAACGTTACCTTCACTTACCCGTTTCCAGAACCCATGATCCTGATAGTTGATGACGATGTAGCCGTACGGGCCTCTTTAAGTTTGTTGCTGAAACAAGCTGGTTTTGCCACGGCCCAAGCCGATGGTCCGGAGGAGGCGCTGCACGCGGTGGCCCGCCAGGTACCGCAGTTGGTGCTCATGGACATGAACTTCTCCATGGAAACCACCGGCGAAGACGGCTTGCAGTTACTGGGCCAAATAAAGCAGCGGTGCCCGGCGGTTCCGGTGATCCTCATCACTGGTTGGGGTTCCATTAACCTGGCTGTGGAAGGTCTCAAAGGCGGCGCCGCCGATTTCATCACCAAGCCCTGGAACAACGAGCACCTGCTGCAATCGGTGAAGACGGCCCTTGAACTGGCTAAGCCTTCTGTAGAGACTTCCTCTGAAAAACTGACCCGCAAGCAACTGGATGACCAATACGACTTCTCCATGATTGTGGGCGAAGACCCGGGCCTGCTGCAGGTGTTGCGCAACATTGGGCAGATCAGCGCCACCGATGCCTCGGTGCTAATTGAAGGCGACAGCGGCACAGGCAAAGAACTTATTGCCGAGGCCATTCACAAGAACAGTCACCGCAAGAAAGCGCCGTTTGTGAAAGTGAACCTGGGCGGTATCTCGGGGAGTTTGTTTGAGAGTGAGATGTTCGGGCACCGGCGCGGCGCCTTCACCGATGCCAAAGCCGACCGTGTGGGCCGTTTTGAGATGGCCAACAAAGGCACCATTTTCCTGGACGAGATTGGCGAATTGGATATGGGCAGCCAAGTGAAACTGCTGCGCGTGCTCCAGGACCGCACCTATGAAGTCCTCGGCGACAGCCGCTCCAAGAACCTGGACATACGCGTGATCTGCGCCACTAACCGCAACCTGCAGGAAATGGTGGCTGAAGGCAAGTTCCGCGAGGATCTGTATTACCGCATCAACCTGATTACCGTGAAATTACCAGCCTTGCGCGAGCGTCCGCAGGACATCCCGCTGTTGGTGCAACATTTTGTGAATAACCTCAAGAACACGTACCACAAACAGGCGCTTCAGGTGAGCAACAAGGCCCTGAAATGGCTGCGCGAACAGCCGCTGCCGGGCAACATCCGGGAGTTGAAGAATTTGGTGGAGCGTACGGTACTGGTTTCCGGCAAAAGCCTGCTGGACGTGGAGGATTTTCAGAACCAACTGCAGGGCGCCTCTCGCAAACTGGACGAAAAGCTGCTGCCCTCGGTAGGTGCCATGACCCTGGACGAGCTGGAAGCCAATATGATCAAGAAATCCATGGCCTATTACAGCAACAACGTGAGCAAAGTGGCTAAAGCGCTGGGCGTGAGCCGGGGTTCTCTGTACCGCCGTCTGGAGAAGTTCAACATTCCGTATGACGCTGCGGAGTAAATTCATTGTCACCACCGTTTTGCTGTACGCCGCCATGGGCGTATTGGCCTGGCAACTGCTTACCTACAACAAGTGGCTTTTTGTGGCCTCTGAGGTCTTGATTCTGGTGAGCCTGATCTTTACGGCCAACCTGTACACCTCGTTCGTGCGGCCGCTCAACCTCATCGCCGCCGGCGTGGAGTCTATCCGCGACCGCGATTTCTCCATCAAATTCATGGAAACGGGCCAGAAAGAGGTAGATCAGCTTATAAGTGTGTACAACCAGATGATGGACGAGTTGCGGCAGGAACGAGTGGTGCAGACCGAGAAACATTTCCTGCTGGAACGCCTCATTGAAGCCTCGCCCTCCGGCATCATTCTCCTGGACACGCATGACCGCGTGGCCGGACTTAATCCTGCGGCCGCCCTGCTGCTCCAGACCTCGGGGAAAGACGTGGTAGGCAAACCGCTGGATGAACTTCCCAGCCACTGGGGCAACTCGCTGGGCAAACTACCAAGAAACGAGCAGCGCGTGATCCGGCCCAACGGCATCCAGACCTACCGATGCCGCAAAATCAGGTTCCTGGACCGGGGCTACCACCGCTATTTTATTCTGGTGGAGGAACTCACCCAGGAACTGCTGGAGAAAGAGCGGAATGCCTACGAGAAGCTCATCAGGATGATGTCGCACGAGATCAACAACTCCATTGGCGCGGTCAACTCCATCCTCCACTCCTTCTCGTATTTCGCGCCGCAACTGAACGAAGACACCCGCCCCGACTTTGACGACGCGCTGCAGGTTTGCATCACGCGCAACCAGAACCTGGCGGGTTTTATGGCTAATTTCGCGAATGTGGTCCGGATCCCGCCGCCTGTGAAACACTCCACCGATCTGCATCAACTGCTGCAAAGCATTCACCGGCTCATGCTGCCCTCCTTTGAGCGGAAAAACGTGCGCTGGCAATGGTGCTTGGCCCAGGACATGGTTCCCATTGAGATGGATGTGCAGCAGATGGAACAGGTCCTGATCAACGTGGTGAAAAATGCACTGGAAGCCTGTGAACCCGAGGGTTGGGTCAAAGTACAGACCACTGCCTCGCCGCCGCAACTCTGCATTCAGGACAACGGCAAGCCGATTTCTCCCGAGGTGCAGGAAAAACTCTTCTCTCCTTTCTTCAGCACCAAAACCAACGGCCAGGGCATCGGGCTCACCATGGTGCGCGAGATCCTGTTGCACCACCATTTCCCGTTCTCGCTCCAATCTGACTCAGACGGAATCACCACGTTCCAGATCACCTTTGCGGAAGCGTTGCCTGTGGCTTCGGTCCGGAGTTGAGACGAAATCTGCTTGCCTGTTTTTAGCCTGTTTTTTGGGAAGCAGCCCGAAAGCGTCCGTTCAAAAGACCCCGTAGCGTCCGGCGGACTTGCGAGTGTCTGTGCCATTGCCGCTGCTTCTGAATCCTGAAACTGATTCATCTGGAAATCCTGCTTCTGGCAGAGTGAACAACTGATACATCGCTTGCTCAACTCCCAAAAAATAAAAGGCCTCACAGGTTTTCAAAACCTGTGAGGCCTCTATGGGCTTCCGTTTTAGGGGTATCTTCTGAAAACTGACCTAAAACAGAAGGCTGTACATTCTGCTTAGCAGGAACCAAATTTACAGTTTCGCGATTTTTTCAACGTATCCGCTTTGCTCGAAGAAGGCGCGGGCGTCTTTCATCTCTAGAATGTCTTTGACGGCTTGTTTCTTATCGGTGGCTTTGTTGTAGTAGGCCTCGCAGATCTTATAGCCCATGTAGTAGCCTAAATCAGCGGGGCGATCTGGACGTTCTTGGCTTCCGTTGGCTATCCAGTTGTAGGCGCGGTTGAGGTACATCTCTTTCTGGAACTCGGCCCAAATCTGCTTTTCCCGTGGGTTCGCAAAGTCATGGATGCGTTTGTTGGTGTTCACACCCGAGATAAGTTCGCCAATGAAATCGGCCATGCCTTCGGCCAGGGCGTTGGAAAGGAGCGTGGTGTCAGTGCTTCTGTCGGTTTGGATGAAGTGGATGAGCTCATGGGCGATGAGGGGCGGCACGTTTTTCACGTAGTCATAGTTGTTGCGCTCCCAAAGGTTCATCTCATGCATGGGAATGTCTTCTGAGCGGGAATACTGGTCGATGCCAATCAAGAGGCCGTTTTCTGAGGCAGTGCCCGCCGAATTGTAGCGCCCGATCACAAAGTACACGTTGGGGAACGTGGCCGCTGGGTACAGGTCCTTCATCTTCTGAAAGCTTTTGTAGATATCGGCTTTCATGTTGTCTATTTGCAGCGTGTTTTTGCGAATAGCCTTGAAAAACGCGGGTTTGTTGTTCAGGTTGTTCAGGAACTGCTCCATGGAGAGAATCTTGTTCGCATAGTAATCCTGGAGCCCCACAGAGGCCTTCCCGAAGTACTCTTTCTCAAAGATTTCCTGCTGCCGCGCCGGGTCTTTGGCGGCCAGGTCATAGGCGCGCCAGAAATTATGGACATCGGAGGTGACCAGCTGGGCTTTGGTGGGATCAGCTAACTGCGCGTTTAGTTTCTCCAGTTTCTGCACCAACTGTAAGTAAGACTTTTCTTTGCGGAGAAGGTCTAAATCGGTATCGCTTTTCAGGTGCTTCACGTTTTTGTAGCCCGCATCAACGGCTTGCTGCAAGGCTTTGAGAGCCGGAGCTTTCTGGCCCAAAAGGGCGTAGCAGCAGGCAATGTTGTAGTAGGCGGAGCGTACGTGCGGGCCTTTGGGCGTAGCGGCAATGGCTTTCTGGTACAGGTTGATGGCTTCCTGGTAGTTTTTCTTGCCGTACTCCTCCGTGCCTTTCTTGTTTAGGTCTTCGTGGGCCGGCGGGGTGAAGTAAGAGAATACCAGTTGCGCCGTGTCTTTGCCGTTTGTGAGCCTGAACTTTTCCCGGGGGTTGTTCTGGTACCGTACGGCCAGGCTGTCTTTACCCGTGAGTACCCACATGGTATTGGGCCGGTTTTTGGGGCTGATGCGGACCAGCTTTTCCTTCCCAGCCTCGCTCACCCTGAAGGTATAGTTGAGTTTAGTCTCTTTCATGACCAGTGTAACACTGTCTTGAGGGGCGTATAGCAGAGGAGCGGTGTTTTGGGCCCGTAGGCCGCAGGGCGCCAGAAGGCCAATGGCCAGGCAGCTTTTCTGGAAAAGGGTTTTGAGAGACATCTTGCGTTGGTCTTGGGTATAACAAGTGAGGTTTGTCTGGAGATGCAAGGCGTAGGGGGATGGTTGCCTGGTAAACCTATCCTATGTTAAGAAATTCAGATTGAAAGTGCAAGCCTCTATTAGAAGAGTTGCCCCTGGACAAACTGCTGTACCTTTTGGGGCCGGGGCAGTTGGAAGCCGGTGCGTTTCTCCAGTTGCTCCATAAGGTACACCAGCGCCGGAGGGGCATCCAGCACCTCTTTCTGATGCATGAAGAAATATACTGTTTGCAGCCCCTGTTCCAGCCATTGGTGCAGCCGGTCGGCCCAGGCTTCCAGGCGGGTGTAGTCTGAAGAAACCAGCCCGTGGCCGTTGAACCGGATCATGGCGGTTGGGCTGGTGAGGCGCATGTGCAGCACATCCCTTCGGCCGGCTACATCGGTAAGGACGGTGGTAATCTGCCGCTCCTCCAGGGTCTGAAAAGCCTGTTCGGTTATTTTCGATTCTTTAAACCAGTTCTCGTGCCTGAGTTCCACCGCCAGCGGCACTTCTTTGGGGAAATGCACCAAGAACTGCTCCAGCACCGGCCATTCATCCGGCCCGAAAAACGGAGGCAACTGCAGAAAAGCCATTCCTAAACTTGGACCTAAGCCAAGAATAGCTTCGCAGAAAAGCCGGGTGGGCTCTCCCACATTCTGTAGCAACTGGTTATGGCTGATAATCTGCGGCAATTTAGGGCAGAAGACAAACCCTGGTGGCACCGCTTGGCGCCAACGGTGAATGGCGCTCGCGTCTGGGATGCGGTAATGGGTGGTATTCATCTCCAGCGTGTTGAACTGGCGGGCATACCAATACAGCAATTGGGAATCTTGGGCTCCGGCCGGGTAATAGGTTCCTACCCAGGGTTTGTTAGACCAGGTGGGGCAGCCAAGGTACAGATTGGGGCGGGTAGGTCGGGCTGTCCGGGCCAACACCTGCGGGGTAGCCGCATGGTCTGGAGGGAGGCGAAAATCTACGTTTCGTATGTCTGGTAAGCGGCCGAAATCCATGAGTCCTTAATATCAAGTTTTATCTATATTTATGCTAATTTGGTTTGTATTTACCCTGATTTTTGGGGTTGCCGCTAAAAATTTAAGAAAAAAAATAAACAAACTTCTGACTTTCTATTTTTCGAAGGATTTTGCCCGTGAGCAGGCGTGTCATTATAATCCTATTCAAGCAGGAAAAATGGAGTGTATAGCCTCTACACGCAGAAAATGAGTTTTCAGAAATAGTAAAATCTGGCATACCACAGTTTATGAATTTTGTTATATAGTTAAAATATTATTTTGGATATTTAATTAAAAACATATAAACTTAGTAAGTTTAAGAAGGTTGCGAAGTACGCAATTGACCTCCGGAGACTTGTTAGGAAAAAAATTAGCCCTAATTTTGTCGTCTCGAAATTGATGTTCCACCAACAAAACCTAAAATGGGGATACAGAAAATTTACTATGCGCTTACCGTTCTTTTCATCTTTTGCATCAGTTTTGCACCTTCTGCCTCAGGGCAGGAAATAGGCGATAAGCAAAACGGATTAGCCTCCTGGTATGGAGCCAAATACCACGGCCGACCAACCAGCAGCGGTGAGGTTTACAACCGCCACAAACTTACGGCCGCTCACAATGAACTTCCTTTAGGCAGTAAAGTCAAAGTCACCAACGTGGCCACTGGCGAAAGCGTTGTGGTACGAATCAATGACCGAGGCCCTTTCAGAGGCGCCCGCATCATTGACCTTTCGGAGGCCGCCGCCCGCAAGATCAACTACCGTCAGGACGGCCTGGCAGAGGTTATCGTGGAAGTGATTGATCTGCCAGAATCTTTCCTGGCCAGCAGAGCCAAGTCCATCAAGCCAGAACCAGAGGCAGTCTTAGCTTCTGCGTCGGTTACCCCAGATGACGCAGCCAAAACTTCAGTTACCGGTACAAAGCCAGTGATTGCTGAGGAGTCAAGCTTAGCCGTTGGGCCAGTGATCCCTTCAACTTCGGTTTCTGCCGTTTCAATCTCAGACCCTGTTGTTCCCACTCTAAGCAAGTCACAGGTGTTTGTGATACAGGCCGGCTCCTACGGGAACCTGAACTACGCCGAGGCCCAGGTAGAGAAGATGCGCCGGATGTACCAGAAGATGCCTATTGCCTTGGTAGAGGAAACTGTGAACGGGCAAAAGGTGCACCGAATCTTGGCAGGCCGCTTTGTGTCAAAAGCCACAGCTGAACAGGCCCGTAGGGATTTGGTTAAGAAAGGAATCCAGGGATTGGTAAAGTCCATGCCGGAGCCTACTACTTTGGCTAGTACTCCTGCCGCGGCTACATCTGCTTCTACCCTCTAACGACTTCATTGTTTCGCGTACGCTTACCGCCAGGCCTGTGGCAACGGGTCTGGTTTCCGGGTTTTTGCCATGGTTTCAGAAAAACAGGTTGAAAACAGGAAGTGCTAATTTTGAATTTTATTTTCCGTGATTTGTTCTTCTCCAAAGGTGCCACCCGCAACGAGATTCCACGTAAGGGGTGCTGTATACCATTTAAGGGGCTAAGAACGTTATCATCAAAATTCAGAAGGTAGAAGTCTGCTATGGGTGACATGAGAATTTGGGCAAAGATGCTGCTATGCAGCCTGGGGATTGTCTGGGGAGTACACCAGCAGACGCAGGCCCAGATCATTGCCAAGGAGAAAAAGAAGATCTTCTTTTGGAAGAAAGACAAGGTCTCTCTGGTGGCCAATCCGATTGACTCGGCTATCCTGAACGACTCACTGGCGAAGCCTTCTCTGGCCACCGCCAAAGCTGACAGTCTGGACGACACCAAAGTCAAGAAAGACAAGAAGAAGGATTCCAAAAAGAAGAAGACCTACTTCGGGTACCGGGTGAAGAGAGGGTTCGCCCGGCAGGGGAAAGGCAAAAACGAGATTGTGGAGACCTTCTACTACCTGCGCGAGTTCAAAGAGCCCAACCCTTACGTGCGCGACAAGCACTACTTTGATGTGAAGAAGCGCAAGATCTTCAGGTCGCCTACATTGGACCCCTCTAAAACCCAGATGCTGATTCTGCATGGTCCTTACACCAAAAAGCGGGGCGATGTGCTCATAGAGCAGGGCTACTTCTTCGTGGGAACCAAGCACCTGCGCTGGGAGACGTTCAAAACAGACAGTACGCTAACCCAGCGGCAGCATTATGAAAAGGGCTTCCTGCGCGATGCCGTTATCACGTACTATGATGCCGCCAAAACCAAAATCAAGGAGGTAATCCCCTATCAGTTCGGGCAGGTGCAGGGCGAGTACTACAAGTACTATGAAAACGGGCAGCTAGAATGGCAAGGAACCTACGACAAAGGCCGAAAGGTGGGCACCTGGATCAACTTCTACGATTTCAGGGGCCGCCGCCAGTTTGAGTTCCAGTACGCCGAGTCAGCTTTCGACAAACCTGTTGAGCCGGTTCTGGTGAAACAGTATGACCGGCATGGCTCCCTGGTGTTCGAGAAAAAAGATCAATAGCATAGAATAGCAACTCTATATATAAGATGTAAGAACCCGTTTGGGGCCGGTTTTCAGAAAACTAGCCCCAAACGGGTTTTTGCTTTCAGCGGCAGATGGTTTTGTTGGGAACTCCTAGTGAAAGGCGTCTTCTATGTGCAGGATCTCGGGTTGGCCCTGCCGCCAGAGAACAGAGATCACATCGAACCGTACGTCGTGGGGCCATTGCTGTTTCTCTATATAATAGGCTGCGGCTGAGTGCAACATTTCCTCTTTCCTTTGGGAGACCGCTTCCTCTGGATAGCCATACTGGTGGGAGCTCCTGGTCTTTACCTCTACCAGCACCAAAGTCTTCTCTTTTATCGCAATCAGGTCTACTTCGGCACGTTTATAGCGGTAATTTCTTTCCTTGACCAGGTAGCCATGGGCGATTAAATACGCTTCGGCGGCTTGTTCTCCCAACTTGCCTAAAGTAGTATTATGCGCCATTTTTGGTAGGTGCTGGTTTAATGAGTAATTTGCACAGTTTTCCAGGTGCAACGCCTTCTATACGTGCAGAGTAGGATTCTGTATAGGACAAGACGGAGGCTGTGCGGCAAGGCAAAGTATTATTATTGATAGCGAACAGAAGGCCCGCAAAACCAATGGAGCAGAACAAAGACATCGTTTTTGAGAAAATGGGCCTGGTAGATTACCAGCAGGCCTGGGACTATCAGGAGCAGCTTCTGAAAGGAATTGTGGATATAAAGACGCAGAACAGGGGTTTGCCCGAGGGCGAGAAACTGGCTACCACCAATTATCTGCTGTTTTGCCAGCATCCGCATGTGTATACCTTGGGGAAAAGCGGCCATGAGGCGCACTTGCTTTTAGACGAGCAAGGATTGGTTGAAAAACAGGCTTCATTTTACAAGATAAACCGGGGCGGCGATATTACGTACCATGGGCCCGGGCAATTGGTGGCCTATCCTATTCTGGATCTGGAGAATTTCTTTACCGACATTCACCAGTACCTGCGCCTGTTAGAGGAAGCAGTTATTCAGACGTTGGCCGAGTATGGTATCAAAGCCGGAAGAATCGCTGGACTGACCGGTGTCTGGCTTGATTATGAAGAGCAACGGAACCCCAGAAAAATCTGTGCCATGGGGGTGAAATGCAGCCGTTGGGTGACCATGCACGGCTTGGCTCTCAATGTGAACACAGACCTGTCGTATTTCGGGAACATTGTGCCCTGCGGCATCTCAGACAAAGCCGTGACGTCGCTGGAGAAAGAAGTAGGGCAGGCAGTGCCTGTAGAGGAAGTGGAAGAAAAGCTGTTGCGGCAGCTGGAAAGATTATTTGAAGCCAGAATGCTGGCGCATCAGTATGAAGAAAGACATTGAATTTCATCAGGTAGAGGGTGTGGCGGTAGCTATTGCCCGGGAGTTGAATGATTTTGGGCAGGAAGAATGGAATGTGTATTTCATCAACCAGAACGACTTCTATCTGGAGAATGTGCTCATCTCCTCTAAAGGTTACGGGGAGCACGAGGGGCAGGAAGTGAAGACTTCGGTGCTTCGGCACATGTTTGACCAAATGGGCCCTAAAACGGCATTGCAGGTAGAGCCTATTGATCCGGCCCTGTTCCATATCACTAATGAGTTCTGGGTGAGTTATTACGTAGGGCGCAACATGCATGACAAACGGTTCGTCTTTGTGCCGGGCAGCATCACCGAAGAAAATCTTACATCTATTCCTCTCCTGGAGAAAGAAGGGGTTCTCCATTCCTGACTTAATCCGCAGGAAATCACTGCTGGGGCGTTGCGCTTGAAGATTCCTCAGAACGAAGTCTTTACCTTACTTATGGCATGAAATTTTTTACCTACCTTCTTTCTTTTAGCTGGTCTTTCTTTATCACGTTGTTCGCCATCCCTTCCATTGTGTATGTGGCGCACTTAAAGAACATTCTGGATCAACCCAACAAGCGCACGGTGCACGTTTCCCTTACCCCGCGCTTAGGAGGATTAGGGGTATTTGCGGGTTTCATGTCTGCCCTAACCATCTTCGGGGACTTGTCTAATGGAGTGCAGCAGGTGCTTGCCGGATGTATCATCCTCTTCTTCGGGGGCTTGAAAGACGATCTGGTTTCTATCTCAGCCTTCAAGAAGTTCTTCATGCAGGTACTGGCCACCGGGGTGGTTATGTTCATCGCTGATATCAGGATAACGAGCTTTCAGGGCATTTTCAATATCCATGAGTTACCCGATGGCCTGAGTTATGGTTTTACCTTCTTTACCATTGTGGGCATCACCAACGCCATTAACCTCATTGATGGCTTAGATGGCTTGGCCGGAACCATTGTGACCATTGTGGTTTCTACCTTTGGGTTCTTCTTCTGGTACGCGCATATTGAGTCATATTCTAACTATGCAGGAGTAGCGGTTTGCCTCATCGGGGGGTTGCTGGGCTTTCTGCGGTATAACTTCTACAAGGCAAGGATTTTCATGGGTGATACAGGTTCCCTGCTCTGCGGTTTCGTGGTTTCAGTGATGGCTATCCAGTTCATTGAGATGCGGGCGGTTCCTTCCTCGCCAATGGTGGCCTTTGGTATTCTCTTTGTGCCCTTGTTTGATACCATCAGGGTTTCCTTGATTCGGGTATTGAAAGGGGTGTCTCCCTTTGCCCCCGATAAAAACCACATTCACCACCGCGTGCTAGCCATGGGCTTCAGCCAGGTGGCTACAGTGCTGATCCTGGCGCTTTTGAACATCCTGGTGATTCTATTTGTCTTCAACTTCTCGCATTGGGGGAACCTTGTTCTGTTGCTTTGCATGATTGGTTTCTCTTTGGTTCTAAGTTTGGTGCTGGGGCAATACTCTACAAAAACTGCATCCAGCAGTACCTAATCTATGCGTTTCTGGGGGGCTTTCATTGGGCTTTGGTTTTGGTGCGGGATTGCCCTTGGGCAACCGGAGAACCTGAAACCTTTACTGTCTTCTGACTGGCTCATTTACCAGGCGCCGCAGAACAAACTGGTCCCTTATCTGCCCGAGTTCCACGATGAACATCAGGCCTTATACCAATGGGTGAGCGTAGACAAGTTCACGAATCTCCGCATTGAGTTTGCCGCCCGCCAAGAGCTTTGCCTCTTTCTGGATAACCGTCTGGTGTTTGTAGCAGATTCTACAGCCCGCTACACGGTAGATTTATCGCCCTACCTGAAGCCGGGCAGGAAGTACCTGCTCACAGTATGGCACCCTGACCAACAGCCTGATTACCCTTCTTTCAAGGTTCCGCAGGAGCAACTTCCTTCTTTGAGTTCCCGGCCTTCGGCTGTTTACCGGCCTCTTCCTAAGCAGCCCGATACCCACCGCAGTGCCCTGATTTTTTTCATGGTAGTGGTAGGTTTGATATACGGAGCCCTCCGGATGACCTTCTATACAGACTTCGTGAGTATCTTCAGGTGGAGCAGTTTTACCAAGCTTTCTACCTTAGAAGAAGGGTTGCTGGCCAAGCCGGTGGGTAATTGGTCCAGTATTCTGTTTGTGCTGGCTTTTGCGCTCTCCTTTGCCTTACTCATAGTGGCTATCCACACCAACCTGGAAGATCTGGCCTTATTGAACCAGTTATTCACCGCCACGCAGGCCGATCTTATCTCCAAAATCCTCCTCTATGCGCTTATGATCTTCCTGTTTGTGCTGTTTAAGTACCTGTTCCTCCGGCTGATGGGGTTTATCTTCGGGGTGGGAGAAATGGTGCTTTCGCAGTACCGGGAATTCCTGCGCACTCTGCTGGGAATGGGGTTGTTCCTGCCCTTTGTTTTGCTTCTGTATTTAGGGTTCTGGTCTTCTACTCCCCAACTGGTCTACTGGATTGCCAATGTGAGTATTACGGCCCTCCTAGTCTTTACCGTAATCAGGACTTTCTATACGGTTAGTAAAAAATATTCCCTCAAAAATCTACATTTATTTTCCTACCTTTGCGCCACAGAAGTGATTCCACTGATGATTTTGCTCAAATTAATTGTGTTTGTGTAGAGTCTGGGTAAAAACTGGAATTATTAAGGACTTTAGATTATAAGTTGTTAAACTACCTTCTAAATATGGCTGACGGTAAAGAAGAGCTGGGTGCTGATAGACATTCAAAGAAAATTTCTAGTATTCTGGTCACACAGCCAAAGCCGGCAAATGATAACTCTCCGTATTTAAGCATTGCTGATAAATACGGCATCAAAGTGGACTTTAGAGCCTTTATTGAGATTGAGCCTGTTTCTTACAAAGATTTCAGGAAAGATAAAGTCTCTATATTGGATCATACTGCTGTAATTTTTACCAGCCGTAATGCGGTAGACCACTTCTTTAGGATCTGTTCAGAAGGCAAGATTGAAGTACCTGCTGAGATGAAGTATTTCTGTATTTCTGATCAAACGGCATACTACCTGCAGAAATACATCGTTCTCCGGAAACGGAAGTTATTTATTGGGGGTAAAACTGCTTCTGACCTTTTTGATGTGCTCAAGAAACATAAGACCGAGAAGTTCTTATACCCTTGCTCTAACATCAGAAAGGAAGATATCCCTGAGTTCATGCGGGCAAATGGCTTTACCTTTACTGAGGCAACCATGTACAAGACCGTAGCTTCAGATTTATCTGATTTGGCCGAAGTAAAGTATGATTGTATCGCTTTCTTCAGTCCTTCAGGTGTACACTCCCTGTTCGTGAATTTCCCCGATTTCATACAGGATGGTACCCGCATTGCAGCCTTCGGGCCAACTACTGCGCAGGCAGTACGTGATGCCGGATTGGAACTGGATATTGAGGCTCCCATGCCCAACGCGCCTTCCATGACGGGGGCTATTGAGGTTTATATACAACAACATTCTAAGAAAAAGTAAAAAGCACGTTTACTTTTGCTTGATTTGTGCGTAGCATGGCTAAGGCTTGAAAATTAACGTTAACTTTTGGTAGTTAATACATAATTTGCTAGCTTTTGCCAACCGACTCTTTTAGAACACAAGGGTATTTTACTGCTGTACATGAAGCACAAATCTGGTTTTCTGATTTTTATCCTGGGGCTCCTCTTTCCTTTCTTGGGTCAGGCGCAGCAATTACCACAGTTCAGCCATTATGGGTTTAACGGCCAATTTATAAGCCCAGGATATGCAGGGGTAAAAGGGCAGACGGAGTTGAATGTGCTTTACAGGTACCAGTGGCTGGGTTATGATGGCACGTTTGATGCAGGAGGGTCGCCCAAAACGGCATTATTTACTGTTTCAGCCCCTATCACCTCTTTAAAAAGCGGCATTGGTTTGGTGGTGATGAAAGATGAAATTGGGGCCGTAGATATTTTCAATGCCCAATTAGCCTATTCTTATCACCTGTCTGTGGGCGGTGGTACCCTGGGGATAGGTGTTCAGGGTGGATTAACCAACATGAGCAAAGGCGGATACCGCGCAAACGAACAAGGCGATGTGCGGGTGCCCTTTAACAGTTCTGACCGAAAGTTTGACATGGGGGCCGGTTTGTGGTTTCAGCACACGAACTGGTACGCCGGAGCAGGTATCACCAATCTTTTAGGAGCAAGCTATCAGTTTGAAAACCAGGAGCGGGACGGAAATTTTGGGACAGTGACAGGTGAGAAGCACCTCATGGTGACAGGAGGGTATGAATTGGAACTTTCCTCAGATATAGACGTTACACCTACAGCCTTGCTCAAACGGGACATGCATGCTGGCGTCACCTCTTTAGAGGCGGGGGCAAGAGCAACTTTCAATGATAAATTCTGGGGCGGCGCCGGATATCGGTTCGGGGAAGCAATCACAGGATTATTGGGTGTTTATCTTTTAAAAGACAATGCACTGAGCTTTGGATACGCTTTTGACTATACCGCCGTAGGTACAGATGCAAAGAGTGCCACTTCCCATGAGGTGATGGTAGGGTACAGATTTCCCAAGCCTAAGAATAATACAAAGCCTCCTATTAGAACCCCCCGGTACTTCTTTTAAATACTTACTTTTAAGTAATAGGCATATCGCTAACGATGAGGGAATTGTTGACGGAATAAAATATTATTTTCTTTGCCTCGTTAGCATATTGATCTTCAAGAAAAAACACTAGTTTTGTTTTTTAAATAAGGACATATAGTTGCTATCTTAAAAATTATAACTGCTTAGCGGAAACGCTACTTTTTTCAAGTCCAAGAATATGATTAAGTTTTTACAGTTTTCTGCCATTGCTCTGAGCGTAGTCTTGATGGCAGGTTGTGGTATGGGTAGAGATTCACAGGGTGATGTGATAGGGGCTGAAGATCGCCCGGAATTCAATCCGCAAGAGATTCCATACGGAATGGTTGCGTGCCCAGGTGGTACTTTTCATATGGGGCAGACAGATCAGGACATAGCGGCCAGCATGTCTAACATGAACAAGCAGGTTACCATTGGTGGTTTCTACATGGATGAAACCGAGATCACCAACAATGAGTACCGCCAGTTCGTGGATGCCATCCGCCAGGATTCCTTGGACATTCTTGGCGAGGAGTTTGTAATGACTCAGTTGTATCCAGATACCACGGTATGGGTGAAAGACTTTACCTACCATATGGGTGACCCATTGATGGAGTATTACTTCTCTCACCCGGCATTTGATGACTTCCCGGTAGTAGGGGTAGATTGGTTTGCTGCCAAGTACTTCAACAACTGGAGAACAAAGCACAAAAACAATTATAACGTGGAAAGCGGAATGGCTCCAATGCCAAGCTTCCGTTTGCCATCAGAAGCTGAGTGGGAATATGCTGCCCGTGGTGGACGTGACCTGGCAACCTATCCTTGGGGTGGCCCTTACTTGCGTAACGCCAAAGGCTGTATGCTAGCCAACTTCAAACCAGGTCGTGGCGATTACTACAGCGATGGTTTTACATATACTGCCCCAGTTGGACAATATTATCCTAACGATTTCGGTTTATATGATATGTCTGGTAACGTGGCAGAGTGGTGCGAAGATGCTTACTCTGAGGCTACTGTACCAGTAGTATGGGACTTGAACCCAACTTACTACGATGACAATGAACCCCGTAAGATTGTACGTGGTGGTTCATGGAAAGACATCGCACACTTCCTGGAGACCGGTGTTCGTAACTTTGAATACCAAGACTCTGCCCGTTCTTTCATTGGCTTCCGTAGTGCCATGATCTACATTGGCCGTTCATCTGACTTTGACTTAGGAAGATAATCCTGAGACGGTACTTAAAAAGCCTTTATTAATTAATTCCTAAACCAAAATACTTACATCTTAATTCTGTCAAAAATGAGCAAAGCAAGAGGCAACTTCTTCTACGATAAGGTGATGCCAAAAATTTATGGTATTGGTGCTGCAGTAGTTATTGTTGGAGCGTTATTCAAGATTCTCCACTTAGATGGAGCCAATGAAATGCTAATTGTTGGATTGGGTACCGAAGCCATTATTTTCTTCTTGAGTGCATTTCAGCCAAACCCACCACACGAGCCAGAGTGGGAGCGCGTTTATCCACAGTTGCGCGATGACTATGATGGTCCGCTTCCAACTGTACAAACTGCTGCTGCTGGTCCGTCTATCACCGGTGACTTAGACAAAATGTTACGTGACGCAAACGTAACGCCTGCTACTATCAGCTCTTTAGGCCAAGGTTTGAATCGTTTGAGCGAAACCACTTCTCAGATCTCTGATCTTACTGATGCAACCGTAGCTACAAAAGAATACGCAGCCCGCGTAAGAACTGCTACCGGTTCATTAGACAAAATCAATGAGGCTTACGGTACAACCCTGCAGGTTGTGTCACAGATGGCTACTGCTACTGCCGATACTCAGGCTTACCATGCTCAGGTACAACAAGTGACCAAAAACCTGGGTGCATTGAACGCGGTGTACGAAATGGAGCTTCAGGATGCTAATAACCACCTGAAATCTATCAACAAGTTCTACGGTAGCATCACTAACGCTATGGAGAACCTTACTCAGGCTAGCCGTGAAACTGAGCAATTCAAAGATGAGGTTACTAACCTAACCAAGAACCTGCATTCTTTGAACAACGTGTATGGCAACATGCTAAATGCCATGAGAGGATAATCTCTGCCATTCCTCTATAAATTATAAGATTAAATAAAAGGTAAACACTACAGGATACTATGGCTGGAGGAAAAGAGACGCCACGGCAAAAGATGATCGGGATGATGTATCTCGTTTTGACTGCGCTACTGGCATTGAACGTAAGCTCTGCGATACTTTTAAAATTCCAATTTATTGATGCTAGCCTGATGGAAGTGAACCGTAAAACGGTGAACGACAACAAGGGAGCAGTAAAAGGCATTCAGGCGGCAGTAGAAGAAGGTGCTAGCACTGAAAAGGACAAACGGGTGGTAGAACAAGCCCAACAGGTAAGCGCAAAAACCGCTGAGATGGTGGCTTACATCCGTGGCCTGCGTGACCAATTGGAGAAAGAAACCGGCGGTAAAGATGCCGAGGGAAACTACATTAACCCAGAAGCCAACGAAGTGGTAAACGAGGTAATGTTAGGTGGTTTGAAAAAAGGAAAAGGATATGAATTAGAGCAACAGCTGAACACCTATGCAGCTTTCTTGCGCCAATACAATCCAGGAGTTCCTGCCAAGCTTGCCATGAACGGTACCGAAGACCCACGCGTTTCGCAAAACAAAGACCAGCGTAAAAAGAACTTTGCGCAGTTGAACTTTGAAGAAACCCCAATGGTAGCTGCTTTGGCTACATTAGCACAAAAAGAATCTGAGATTCTGAAATACGAAGCAGAAACCCTATCTAAACTTGCCCAGCAAGTAGGAGCAGACATCATCAAATTTGAGAACATCTTTGCCATGGCCAGTGCAGAGTCTAAAACCGTAGCAGCTGGTACTAAATACAAAGCAGAAATGTTCCTGGCTGCTTCCTCTGATGCGGTAACGCCAACCATGTCTGTTGACGGAAGATCTATTCCAGTACAAGGTGGGAAAGGTAAAATTGAATTCACTGCTACTGCCGGTAACTATGATGCCGAAGGTAACGCGAAGAAACAATGGAGAGGTCAAGTACGTTTTCGCCAGGCTAGCGGCCGCGATACTACGTTCACTGTAACCCAGGACTATGTAGTTGCTAAACCCGTAATGCAGATTCAGTCGGCTTCAATTAACTCACTGTACTTTAACTGCGGAAATGAACTGAGTGTACAGGTGCCAGCTTTAGGCGCAGTATATGATCCTTCATTCTCTGCTTCAGGGGCAACTGTGGTGAAAGGGGCTAAAAAAGGCTTCCTAACCATCATCCCTACTTCAAGACAAGTGAAACTGAACGTGAGCAGCGGCGGAAACGCCATCGGGTCACAAGACTTCACTGTGAAATTGGTACCAAGACCACGTGTAGTTGCTTCTGCTAACGGCCGCCCAGTAGACGTAGTAAAAGGGATGCCAGCTCCAGGACCTCGTACCTTAACCGTACAAGCTATTCCTGATGAAAGCTTCAAGAATCAATTACCAAAAGATGCCCGCTATAGAGTAACCGAATACACCGTTTACCTGGTGCGCGGAAGCCGTCCGGTAGGTTCAGTTCAAGGAAATGGACCATCTGTAAGTTTGGGTAACTTGGCTGCGCAAGCCCGTCCGGGTGATAGAATTGCCATCGACGTAAAAGAGATCCGCAGAATGAACTATCGTGATCAGCAGGAAGTTGTTCCTTCTGATAACTCAAGTATCACGTTTCAGCTTAACTAGTAGTTAATTATAGTACCATGAAGAAGTTAATTGTGTTGGGTTTAGCGGGTTTGCTTAGCATGCCGGTTGTTAGTATGGCGCAAAAGCGTACTACTAAGAAGTCAACTACTTCTGCGCAGAAAGCACAGCAAAACGCTGCCGCCGCTGCTGCCGCTGAGAAAGCACGTCAGGAAGAATTGGCTCGCCAGCAGGAAACGCAAAAGCAAGCAGAGATGATGCAGGCAAGAATGGATAGTTCTTTGGCTGCTCCAGCTTCTGCCAGACCAATTCCAGCATCTGATGTGATGTTCAAGAAAACGGTTTGGAGAGCGGTTGATTTACGCGAAAAGCAAAACCAACCAATGTTTTCTAATGGAAAGCAAATCACCAAGCTGATCACTGAAGCGGTAAAAAGAGGTGAGCTGCAAGCTTACCGTTCCGATACTTTGAACACGCCTATCGCGGCCCAGGAGTTCTTTGGTAATATGACTCCCGCTGAAACAGGTGGAGGTTTAACTGAAGCTGAGAAGGCAGCGGGCTTTGATGCTCCATCTGCAGCCACTGAAGACGATGGATGGGGAACACCTGCTCCAAAGAAACCAGCTGCAAAAGCGAAAACTACTACCAAAACCGCTGCTCCGGCGGTAGCTGTAACCACCGGTAACGAGCTTCTTCCTAACGAACTTTACAAGTTAGAGATCAAGGAAGATGTGGTATTCGATAAAAAGCGTTCAAGACTGTACCATGATATTCAGGCGATCACGTTGGTGATGCCAGCCAAATACAACAGCCTCGGCTTTGAGAAGCCTATCGCTTCTTTCAAATACAGTGACTTGGTGAAGGTATTCAAGGCGCATCCAGATGAAGCACTCTGGTTCAACGAACAGAATGATGCACAGCACAAGAACCTGGCAGATGCCTTTGACCTGTGGCTGTTCAGCTCCTACATTACCAAAGTATCTAACGTAAACGATGCTCGGTTAGAGGAAAGATTCGGAGCTGGGAAAAAAGGCTTATTAGCTGCCCAGCAGGCCATGGAAGAACTCATTGAGTTTGAGTACAGCCTTTGGAGCTACTAGTTTCAAGCATAAATTAAAAAAGGAGGCCCGAAACGGTCTCCTTTTTTTATGCCTTCTGTTTAACAGATAATATCAGAAAATGTAGGGGCAATCCCTTGTAGTTACCCTAACAGGGAAACGTCAAATGGCTCCTACAAGGGATTGCCCTTAGGATTTAATAAACATCAAAGGAGGGCAATAGCCATTTAAAGCACATTTTGGTGAATGTAGCCTAAAACGGTTCTTAGAATTTTAAAGGTAAAATTGCCACTAAAGCGGAAGGTAAAACCCACGTCTTTCGGGGCTGTTTTCCTGAAAACAGCCCCGAAACAGCTTACTTCTTCTGGGTTTGTTCGAAGTACTCTACTAACAGGCGGGCTTTGCTTTTGCCAACCTCACTCTCCAGTTCCTGTTGTGACAGCTCGGCGATTTTCTTTACCGACTTGAACTTACTCAGCAATTTTTCGGCAGTGGCCGGGCCTAACCCTTTGACCTTGGTTAGCTCGGTTTGCAAGGTACCGGCATCGCGGAGGGAGCGGTGAAAGGTGATCCCGAACCGGTGCGCCTCGTTGCGCAGGCGTTGGATCAGTTTCAGGGTTTCAGATTTCTTGTCTATGTAAAGCGGGAGCGAGTCTCCTGGGTAGAAAATTTCCTCTAAGCGTTTGGCGATACTCACAATGGCCACTTGCCCGTAAATTCCCAAGTCTTTTAATGCCTTCACGGCCATGCCTAGTTGGCCTTTGCCCCCATCAATGATAATTAGTTGGGGTAAAGAAGTTCCTTCATCAATCAGCCTACGGTACCGGCGGGTCACTACTTCGTACATAGAGGCAAAATCGTCTGGACCCACCACCGTTTTGATGTGAAAGTGCCGGTAATCCTTTTTAGACGGTTTCGCATTCCGGAAACACACCATGGACGCCACAGGGTTATCGCCCTGAAAGTTGGAGTTATCGAAGCACTCAATATGTTTGGGAAGCTCTGTGAGGCGCAGGTCACGTTTCATGGTTTCCATGATACGAACCTCGTTGCTGTCTTTTGATTTGTCCTGCATGCTTTCCTTTTCCTTCCGCAGGTACAAAGCATTCTTCATGGAAAGGTTCAGGAGTTTCCGTTTGTCACCAATCTGTGGGACGTTCACCGTGACACCTTCCAAGGGAAGGACCAAATCATCTATGTTCACCAGGATCTCTTTGGAAGTGCTTTCAAAATCTGACCGCAACTGCATGATCATAGAAGCCAGAATGTCCTGGTCGGTTTCTTCCAGTTTCTTCTGCAGTTCCAGGGATTGGGTGCCAATGATGGAGCCGTTCATGACCTTGAGATAGTTAATGAAGGCACACTTCTCATTAGAAGTGATGGTGAAGACATCGATGTTGGTGAGGGTATGGCTCACCACGGTAGACTTGGCCTGGAAATCATCCAGCAGATCTAGTTTCTGTTTGTACTGATGCGCTAACTCGTACTGGTAATCAGCGGCAGCGGCGGACATGGCCTCCTTGAAGTAGTTTTTGGCTACCGTCAGGTTTCCGGAGAGAATATTCCGGATCTGCTGGATATGTTCGTTGTACTGCGTTTCATCATATAGGCCTTCGCAGGGCCCTTTGCAGTTACCGATGTGGTACTCCAGGCAGACCTTGAACTTGCCGGCTTCAATGTTAGCGGGGCTAAGGTTATAGCTACAGGTACGCAGCGGGTACAACGTCCTGATCAGTTCCAGTATCACGTACATGCTGGTCCCGCTGGGATAAGGCCCAAAGTACCTAGAACCATCGTTCAGTTTGTTACGGGTACTCAGAACCCGCGGAAACCGTTCATTGGTGATGCAAAGGAAAGGATATGACTTTCCGTCTTTGAGCAGAATATTGTATTTAGGCTGATGCTGCTTGATAAGGTTGTTCTCCAGCAAAAAAGCATCGGCCTCACTGTCTACAATGGTAAATTCAATCCGCTTGATCTGTGAGATCAGCTTGAGGGTTTTCTTATTGTGCTGCGTGGATCGGTTAAAATAAGAACTAACCCGCTTGCGGATATCAATAGCCTTGCCCACATAGATGATGCCTTTGTCATCATAGTATTTGTAGATGCCTGGCCGATGGGGCAAATGCTTCAGTTGCTCTTTTAATGATTCCTCCACAGTCTTCTTAATCTTCTTCCTTAGAACGTTTCCTCTTCTTCTACTTTTTGGGGCAGGGTAAGGGTTTGCTCTTGTTTTACGGAATCAGTCACGGTAGGTACAAAGTCGGTGCGTCCACAATTGATATTCGTGGATAATGGCTGCGAAGGTTTCGGGAAAGCGGCTTTGGAGACACTCAGTGATTTGTCTGCGTACACCTTCTGCATGAACAGCGCATAAATAGGCATGGCGAGTTTATTTCCCTGGCCATAGGCAGCGCTCCGGAAGTGAATACTGCGGTCTTCGCCTCCTACCCACACACCGGCTGCCAGATCTGGGGTAATCCCCATAAACCAGGCATCTGAGTAGTTAGAGGTAGTCCCGGTTTTTGCCCCGATTTCGTTTTTCAGGCCATAACGGTGACGTAAGCCGTAGTACGCCGTGCCACCGCGAGTATCGGCGGAGCCTTGCAGCATATGCACCATCAGGTAAGCAGTTTCTTCACTGAGGGCCTCTACGGTTTTAGGGACATATTCATGCAATACGTTCCCGTTCTTGTCCTCAATCCGGACGAGGTATTGGGGCTGAGTCCAGGTTCCTTTGTTCACGAAGGTTCCGTAGGCTCCTACCATGTCATACAACGTTACATCGCTTGACCCCAGAGCCAAGGAAGGCACAGGATCCAGTGGGGTGGTAATACCCAATCGTTTGGCCGTGGCTACCACGCTTTCAGGGCCCAGTTTCTTCATCAGGTAGGTGGTGATGGTATTCACCGAAAGCGCTAAAGCTTCGCGCAGGGTATATCTGCGGCCTGTGTATTTGCCATCGCTGTTTTTAGGTGTCCAGGGCTTTCCGTCTGGGTTGATAATGGTCACCGGAGCATCTGTAACGGTGTAGCAGGGCGAGTAGCCAGACTCAATGGCGGTGGTGTACACAAACGGCTTGAAGGTAGAACCCGGCTGACGTGCCCCCTGCTTTACGTGGTCATATTTAAAATATTTGAAGTTGGTACCTCCTACCCAAGCTTTCACTTTCCCGTTGAGCGGGTCCATGGCCATAAATCCGGCCTGCAGGTAATGCTTGTAGTGGCGTAAAGAGTCCATCGGGCTCATGACTACATCTTTCTCCCCTTGCCAGGTGAAAATACGCATTGGTATTTTGTGGTTGAGGTGGTAGTTGATGGAATCTTCGTTGCTGCCGTATTGCTCCACCAGGCTCTTGTACCGGGCAGTGCGCTTCATCTGAGTAGCCAAAAAGCCTTTTATTTCGCGGCCGTTTTCGTCAATCCAGGGGTTACGGCCTTTCCATTGCTGGAAGAACTCTTTCTGCATCACCTTCATGTGCTGCTCCAAAGCCGCTTCGGCGTGCTTCTGCATGCGCGAGTCAATGGTAGTATAGATCTTCAATCCATCGGAGTACAGGTCATAGCCATTGTCACGGCACCACTGCGCCAGTGATTTACCAATTTCCGTGCGGAAGTAAGGGGCCAGGCCTTTGTTCTGGTTCTCTACGTTGAAGTCCAGTTTGATAGGCTTGGCACTGGCTGTTTGGTAGGTAGGTTCATCAATGTATTGGTACTTGCGCATCTGGTCCAGCACAGTGTTGCGCCGACTCAAGGAACGTTCTGGGCGTAAAACCGGGCTATAGAAAGACGGGCCTTTCAAAACGCCCACTAAGGTGGCGCCTTCTTCCAGGGTGAGTTGCTGCGGATCTTTGTTGAAAAACGTCTTGGCCGCAACCTTAATGCCGTAGGCGTTGCTCCCGAAATCCACCGTGTTCAGGTACATGAGCATGATCTCTTTCTTAGTATAAGAGCGCTCCAGTTTAACGGACATGATCCATTCCTTAGTCTTGATGATGAGCATGCGCAAGCCAGGCACATCGCTGAGCAAACCGTTGTTAAGGTCATCACGGGTCCGGAAAAGGTTACGAGCCAGCTGCTGGGTGAGCGTACTGGAGCCACGGTCCTGTTTGCCGGTCAGTTTATAATAAGGTACGGCCAGGGTGCCTTTGAAGTCAATGCCCGAGTGCTCCTCAAACCGGATATCCTCAGTGGCTACCAGTGCGTCTACCAAGGTCTTTGGCAATTGCTCAAAGGTGACAGGAGAGCGGTTCTCCCGGAAGTACTTGCCTAGAAGCTTGCCGTCTTCAGAATAGACTTCCGAGGCTAGTTCGCTTTTGGGGTTCTCCAGGGTTTTCAGGTCGGGCAGGTCGCCGAACAGATTCAGGAAGTTGATGCTAACGGCAAAAACGTATAGCAGGAAGAACACGAATCCTCCGGCAAAAAGCAGCCATAGTGCCGAAATAACTTTCCGGTACTTCTTAACAGGCGTTGACGACATGCTATTGGTAATTTTTTTCAAAGAATGCTACATACTGCTCAATGTTTCCCAGCATTTCAAGAACAGCCAGGTTTGATTCAGTAATGACAAAGGTAGCAAATTTCGAGCCTTTTAAATTGGCTAATGGTGAATTGCGTGCCGTCTGAAGTTTGGTGTACTGTTGGGCGGCTTTAAAATCGGGTAGAGCCCCAATGACGAGCAGATTGGTGGTGTCGTTGAAGGCGATGGTTTCCAGTTTCAACTGCTTTTTGGGGTGAAAGCGGGCATTATAGGTGCCGTATGCCGCCACGAGCTGTTTCAAGGCCAAGCTGTCGCCGGTATGCACGATCACGAAATTATGTGGCAGGCTTCTTTCTGCTTTGTACCTGGGTGTTTCCTCTTTGCGGGGCACAGGAGTGCTGCCTACATCAGGGGCTTTGGCCAACTCTCCGGTCTCATAGCGCAGGTACAGGTTCATAAAATCACGGGCCTTAGGTAAAAGCGGACTCTCAGGATACTGGATAATGAATTTCTCCATGGCATTTCTGAAGGTGGCTGCCGGCTGGGTACGGCCGGTCACCAAGGCCTGCAGGAAAGCACTTTGGTCCTGGACATCGTTTTGAGGGTACTTTTGCGAAAGGGAGGCTAAAACGGCCAAAGCCTCTGGGTACTTTTCTTGTTCATACAGCACATAGGCAGAATCATACAGGGCATGCGCCGCCATGTTCTCAGCCGAATAGGTGCGCAGGAAATCTGGTTGGTCAATGAGTTTGCTGTACTTAGAGTTTGGGAACTTGTCTTTGAGCACTTTGGCGTACTCAGCGGCTTTGTCTTGCTGCTGAAGGCCCTGGGCCATCACGTACAAACTGTAGTAGGCCTCAGAAGCGTGAGAAGTGTTAGGGAAACGCTCCAATAGTTTCTGGAAGGTCTGGGTTGCTCTCTCGGGCTCCCGTAACCGCTGCTGGTAAATATTAGCCAGGGTGAACAACGCTTCCTCCGCCTTTTTGGCAGAAGCCTGTCGTTTCTCTGGGGTAACCGGAATAGCGGCTAGGTAGGCTTCCTGTTTCTGTTGGGCGGCGGCGGCAAGGGCGGTGCTGTCTACGGTAGTACTCGTCACCGGGCCAGCGGTAAGGCCGGTAGAACCAGCAATGGCCGTAGTCCGGCGCCAGTTATCCTGCAACGGACGGTCGCCCCAGGAGCGCAAAAAGTCGTTTCGGGCGCTGGCTATAGCGGCGGGGTTGTCAAAATACCAAGTGCTGCCCGCGGTTCCGGTCCCGCCAATGGGCAGGGTTGCTGTTTGCTGGGTAGGTCTGGCGCCATTGGCATTGTTCGCAGCAACTTGGTTCGCAGAGTTTTCTGCCTCCCGCTCCCGGGCTATTTGCTCGGCCACCCGTTGAGCCCGTTCGGTAGCACTTAGCTGTCCTAAGGCCTGTAGGCTATCCTCGGTCCGGATGATCTCCAATTGTTGCGTAAAAGCGGTGAGCACAGTGCGTCTGTCTGCGAGTTCTTCGTACCCCAGGGTAGTGGGCGGTAAGAGTTGCAGGGTGCTGTCATAGTACGCCTGGGCCAGGCGGTATTGCTGCATGTTCTCGTAATAGATTTGCCCGGCTAAGAGGTAGGAGTACGCTTTCTGCACTTTGTTGGTGGTAGAGGTCGCCGTGGACTGACTCAGCAACTTCAAGGCCTCAGGGTATTTTTTCTCCCGAAGTTCCAGCTTGGCCAGGTCATAGTAGATCTTATCGGTGTATTCCTTGTTTTTGTCGTCATCGGCTAACTTGTGCAGAAAGGTTTTCACCTTTTCCTTATCGGTGACGTCTTTCAATTCGGTTACTTGGGCCAAGCCAAGGTTAGCGTAGAAGCCCAGTTCATAGGGTGGTCGTTTCTTGATCACCTTTGTGAACTGCTCGTAGGCTTTGGTGTCCTGATCGGTGGCTTGGTACAGCTGACCCAGGATAAACCGAAGCCGGGATTCCTGGTCTCTTTTATGGGCGAAAGGAATGGCTTGCTCCAGGTTCTCTATCACTAGAGGCAGGTTATTCTGAATGCTGGCCAGTTGGGCCCGGGTCAAGAGCAACTCACGGCCATTGTCTTCGTTCATGCGCTCCTTCCGGAACTGCTCTGAGATAGAGATCACGTTATCGTAGTCTTTCTGCCGAAGCGAAAGGCGCATCATCCAAATCAGGGCTTCATGGCGGGCATTACGGTCTGGGCTGGTGGTCTGGACAAACCGAAACGTCTTAAGGGCTTCGGCGTCTTCGCCCTGGTAATAGCGGGCCTTGCCAATGAGCACGTAGCAATCATCTATCCACCGTGATTTTGGATGACGGGCAATTGGAAAGGAAGCCCGCTTGATGACCTCGTCCAGGTCGGGGGCCAGGGTTCTCAGCAGGGCGGTGTCTGGAGCCGGTAGAATATCCAGCACGCGGTTATAATCATTCACCGTGGCCGCTGCAATGCGGGCCTCTACCGCCTCTAACTTTTGGCGCGCCAGGAAATACCCGTTGAAGCGGGCATTGATGTTTCGGTAAAGTTTGCCCAAAGGCTTATCAGAAGAACAACCGGAGAGGGTTGCCAGCAGAAGAAAGAATAGAAGAAAACGAGTCAGCTTCAACGTTGCGTCAAATGTTGGAATACTAGTAGAACTGCGCAGAGTCTTTTTTATTTTATATCTGTTTAAGCCAAAACGAGCCAGAAACGTACCTATACGTAGGCCCTTAGGTTTTCCTTGCCCGGCTAAAAGCAAATTTACATTTTTTTAGCTCTGTTCCGATAGTACGGGAAAGGCAAGCTGGGTGATGAATTAAGAAGGGCGATTTTGTGCGAACCAGGTCTTTTTAGGCTTGTTTTTCCTAAACGAGGCCCAAAACAGGAAAAATCTTTTCTGCCCCGGAGAACCAGGGATGATTACCTTTGTAGAAACAGGAGCAAACACGTATGGAACCAAACCAGCCTTCTTCTGAGCCCAAGGAAAAACCGGCCCTGAAGCCGTACCTGAAGTATTCAGGCCTGGCCTTTCAGATGATTGTGGTCATGGGGCTGGCTGCGGTGGGCGGACGAAAACTAGATGCCCATTTCCAGAACGATACCCCCTGGTGGACGTTAGGACTTTTGGTGGTGGCTGTCTTTGCCTGCATGTATTCTGTTATTGTGTCACTTACCCGTAAGAACTAAGATCTTTTGAGTTTTTTCAGAGGCATGCTTTTGCTCACCGGATTGCTCGTGCTTCTGGTGACCGTACTTCAGCTGTTTACCGGCGCCCGATTGATTCATTTCTATATCTGGTACATGCTGGGCTTCTTTGTGTTTCTGACGGGTTTTGCCCATTACATAGCATACCTGGGGTTGAAGCATGACTCAGAGAACCTGCATGCTTACTATTTCGCCTCTATGGGAGTGCGGATGGTCTTCTCTATAATAGCAGTTTTTGTATATAGATATTTCCATGCAGAGCAGCTGGTGCAATTTGTCTTAAACTTTTTCGCCCTTTATTTTATTTATGCCGGATTTGAAATCTACGCTTTGTTGAGTAACTTGCGCCAAAATTCAAAAAAGCATGCATAGGGCAATGCGCTTACATAAAAACCATTGCTTTTAATTAGCTCTTAATGAAGAAGATATTCGTTTTCCTGCTCACTGTACTTACTTTTTCAGCCCAGGCGGCAGAATCCCCCGAGGAAGGTAAATTCAGACCCGGAGATATGATCATGCACCACATCGGTGATGACTATGTTTGGGAGTTTGCTCATGGGGTGTCGTTGCCTTTGCCGGTTATACTTTATGGGGAAAAAGGTCTTGATATCTTCTCTTCCTCTAATTTCTACAATGAGCATCATGAACTTCAGCCCTACAACGGCTATGTGAATGAGCACGGGCATATTTACTATGCTAACGAGGAAGGGCATCCGCGCACCCAGGTGAATGCCGAAGGCGAGGAAGAGCATGTTGGTCCTTTAGATTTCTCTATCACCAAGAACGTGGCTTCCATGTTTGTGAGCGTGGCTTTGTTGTTTTTGGTGTTCTTCTCCATTGCTGCGGCATACAAGAAGAACCGTGGTCGTGCGCCAAGAGGTCTTCAATCCTTCTTTGAGCCGATCATTATCTTTATCCGGGATGATATCGCCAAAACGAACATCGGTCCTAAATACCAGCGCTTCATGCCGTATTTGCTGACCGTGTTCTTCTTTATCTGGTTTAACAACCTGCTAGGCCTGATGCCAGGTGGTGCTAACTTAACCGGTAATATTGCCGTTACTTTGGTTCTGGCGGTAATCACGCTTCTTTTGACGGTGTTCAACGGAAATAAATCATACTGGGGGCACATTTTTGCCACGCCTGGTGTTCCTAAGTGGTTGGCGCCAATCATGATTCCTGTAGAGTTGATTGGTATCTTCACCAAGCCTTTCTCCTTGATGATCCGACTTTTTGCTAACATCACTGCGGGTCACATCATCATCCTTAGCTTGTTTAGCTTGATCTTTATTTTCCAAAGTATCGCCATCGGGCCGTTGAGTGTGGCATTTGCTACCTTCATGAACTTCCTGGAGTTGTTTGTGGCCCTTTTGCAAGCGTACATCTTCACGCTGCTTTCTGCCATGTACTTTGGCGGCGCGGTAGAAGAGCACGATCATCATGATGACATGGGCTTTGGCGATGCCCCACACGCTGTGAAAGCATCCCACTAATCTGAATTCCTTTTTTTTAACTATATATATATACTACTATGTTAGGATTATTGCTTGCATTGTCTCTTGGCTCAGGCTACGCGATCATGGGTGCCGGTATCGGCGCTGGTTTAGTGGCTCTTGGTGCCGGTTTGGGTATCGGTAGAATCGGTGGCTCTGCCATGGAATCTATTGCCAGACAACCAGAGGCTGGTGGACAGATCCAGACTGCGATGATTATCGCTTCTGCTCTTATTGAAGGTGTTGCCCTCTTCGGTGTGGTAGTTTGCCTTCTGATTTCTTTCATCGAGTAGATGAAATATCTTCTCGCCCGTCCTGACGATTGGTCTGGACGGGCCGAGGAGATAAAGAGCCGGTAGAATATAGACGTTGAAAAAACAGTACCATTCGTTAATTAATCCTACAAGATGAATCCATTAGTAACCCCTAGTCTCGGATTACTTTTCTGGCAAGTGGTCACCTTTTTGGTGGTCCTTTTCCTGTTATCTAAGTTTGCCTGGAAGCCTATCATGAAGGCCCTTCGCGAGCGCGAAGACAATATTGATGCTGCTCTGAGCATGGCCGAGAAAGCCAAACTGGAGATGCAGTCCCTGAAAGCAGACAACGAGCGTCTTTTAACCGAAGCCCGTGCTGAGCGTGACCGTATTTTGAAAGATGCCACTGATGCAGCTACCAGCCTGGTGGAAGGTGCCCGCGCCAAAGCCAATGAAGAAGGCCAGCGCATGATTGAGCAAGCCCGTGTGTCTATCCAGAACGAAAAGAAAGCAGCTTTGACTGAGGTGAAAAACCTGGCCGCTACCTTGTCTATTGAGATTGCGGAGAAACTGATCAGACGTGAGTTGCAAGACGAGCAGGCGCAACGCGCTTTGGTACAGAGCTACCTGCAAGATACGCACCTTAGCTAAGAACGCACGGCGAGCGGCTTCCCGCCCCGGAAAAGGAAGCGAATCGTTTTAAACCACGCAAGAGAAAAAAATGTCAGACGAAAGAGTTGCCTCGCGGTACGCCAAGTCTCTTCTAGAGCTGTCCCAAGAGCAGGGTTCCCTGGAGAAAGTATATGCAGATATGCTTTCCTTCACCAAGACCCTGAACGGAAGCCGTGACCTGAGCCTGGTGCTGCGCAACCCGATTATAAAGCATGATAAGAAACTCGCCATCATTAACTCTGTATTTGGAGGAAGCATGACCGAGTTGACTATGGCCTTTTTCCGGATTATCACCCAAAAGAACCGTGAGGCCATTTTGGAGTCAGTGGCTACTGAGTTTGTAAAACAATACAACCTAATCAGCGGAATCCAGAAAGCAACGGTGACCACAGCCGTGCCGCTTACCCCAGAGCTTCGGGCTACTTTCCAGCAAATGGTAGTGGAACGTACCGGCATGAAGGTAGAGCTGCAAGAAGTGGTAAACCCAGCCGTTATAGGCGGGTACGTGCTGCGCATTGGTGATCAGCAGATTGATAACACGGTGAGAACCAACGTGCAGAAATTGAAAAACAATTTTAAAGAAAATCCATACATTACTAAACTATAATCATGGCAGAAGTTAGACCTGATGAAGTATCAGCGATTTTAAGAGAACAGCTGTCAAACTTCAGAACAGAAGCTGAACTAGAAGAAGTTGGTACGGTTCTGCAAGTGGGTGACGGTGTTGCTCGTATCTACGGCTTATCCAAGGCACAGTCTGGTGAGTTGTTAGAGTTCGAAAATGGTCTGCAAGCCCTTGTTCTTAACCTAGAGGAAGACAATGTGGGTGCGGTATTGTTGGGTGACTGGAGCGACGTTAAAGAAGGCGACACAGTAAAGAAAACAAATAAAATTGCCTCCGTTCGCGTAGGCGATGGCATGGTAGGCCGTGTGGTGAACACCCTTGGTCAGCCAATAGACGGTAAAGGCCCATTAGTGGGTGAACTGTACGAAATGCCAATTGAAAGAAAAGCACCAGGCGTAATCTACCGTCAGCCGGTAAATGAGCCGATGCAAACTGGTATCAAAGCAATTGACTCTATGATTCCGATTGGCCGTGGCCAGCGGGAGTTGATCATCGGTGACCGTCAGACAGGTAAGTCTGCTGTGGCCATTGATACTATCATCAACCAGGGTGAGTTCTTTGACCGTGGTGCCCCAGTATTCTGTATCTACGTAGCCATTGGGCAGAAAGCCTCTACCGTAGCCCAGATCGTGAACGCGTTGGAAGCTAGTGGTGCCATGCGTTACACTGTGGTAGTGGCTGCTCCGGCTGCTGACCCAGCTCCTTTGCAATTCTACGCGCCGTTTACCGGTGCCGCTATTGGGGAGTTCTTCCGGGATACCGGTCGTCCTGCACTGGTAGTTTATGATGACTTGTCTAAGCAAGCAGTGGCTTACCGTGAAGTGTCTTTGTTGCTTCGTCGTCCTCCAGGACGTGAGGCGTACCCAGGTGACGTATTCTATCTGCACTCCCGTTTGTTGGAGCGTGCGGCTAAGATCAACGCTTCTGATAGCATCGCGCAAGACATGAACGACTTACCAGAGTCTATCCGTCACTTAGTGAAAGGTGGTGGTTCTTTGACCGCTCTTCCAATCATTGAGACGCAGGCTGGTGACGTTTCTGCCTATATCCCAACCAACGTGATCTCTATCACCGACGGTCAGATATTCCTAGAGACTAACTTGTTCAACTCTGGTATCCGTCCGGCGATCAACGTAGGTATCTCGGTATCACGTGTGGGTGGTAACGCACAGATCAAGTCCATGAAGAAAGTGGCTGGTACCCTGAAACTGGACCAGGCGCAGTTCCGTGAATTGGAAGCCTTCGCTAAATTCGGTTCTGACCTGGATGCCTCTACTAAATTGACCATTGAGCGTGGCCGCAGAAACCTGGAAGTGTTGAAGCAAGCCCAGTTCTCTCCGGTAGCGGTGGAAGACCAGGTAGCCATGATCTACTGCTGTACCAATGGTCTGATCGATGATGTTCCGGTAAACCAGGTGCGTCAGTTCGAAAAAGACTTTACTATGACCTTGAATGCTCAGCACCGTCCGGTTCTGGATGCTTTGAGAGCTGGTAAAATTGATGATAACGTGACTGACACGCTCAAGCAAGTGGCGCGTGAGATCACAGCCAGATATCGTAAATAATTAAACCAACAGAAGAAGAGCATAGCGGTCACACGTGTGCTCTTTTTTCTCTGTTTATACTTGACGCAAGTTAATGGCAAGTTTAAAAGAAGTACGTAACCGCATTGTCTCTGTAGGGTCTACCCAACAGATCACCAAAGCCATGAAAATGGTGGCGGCTGCTAAATTGCGCCGGGCCCAGGATAATATCCTGCGCATGCGTCCTTATGCGCAGCGTCTGAACAGCATTTTGTCTAACCTTTCCAGCGTAAGCGGCGAGGCCGGAGAGAATGTGTATGCACAAAAGCGTGATATACAGCGGGTGTTGATTATTGCCGTCACCTCAGACCGTGGTTTGTGTGGAGCTTTCAACGCGAACGTGATGAAAGCGATAAACAGCCTCATCAACGAGCGGTATAGTGCCCAGGCGGCAGCAGGAAATATTGAGATCATGGCCATCGGGAAAAAAGGACATGAGTACTTCAATAAGCGCAACATGCCTATGGCCGGTGACTTTACCACGGTATTCGGGAATCTGTCGTTTGAGACCGTGCGCGTAGCCGCCGAGCAAGCGATGGAAGGTTTCCGGACAGGGCTTTACGACCAGGTGGATATTGTGTACAACGAATTCAAAAACGTGGCTACGCAGATCATCCGGACGGAGCAATTCCTGCCTATCCAGGAGAACACCAATGAGCAGGCCAACGTCAACACCAACCTGGACTACATCTTTGAGCCTTCTAAAGAAGAGATCATTGAGCAGTTGATCCCTAAGTCTCTGAAGATTCAGGTGTACAAAGCCGTTTTGGAGTCTAACGCCTCTGAGCACGGTGCCCGGATGACCGCCATGGACAAAGCCACTGAAAACGCCGGCGAACTCCTGAAGCAATTGAAACTGACCTATAACCGAACCCGCCAAGCGGCTATCACCACTGAGATCCTGGAGATTGTAGGTGGTGCCGAAGCGCTGGCAGCCGGAAGATAGATTTTCCATTACCTCTTACCCAAAGCGCCCATTGAAAAATGGGCGCTTTGCTTTTGTAGGGGTATGTTACCCATAAATTATATTTTGGGGCTCTTTCTGGAAAAGGGGAAGGAAAGCGTTTATCAACTATATTTACGTTTTTGGGGCATTTTTACAAAGAAAGCCTTAAAACGTAATCAGAAGTTTAACAGAATGAGAAAAGGAGCGATTTGTGGTTGGATGCTGGCCTTGGTGTTGCTGATGGGGAGTTTCCCGGGAGCAGCCCAACGCAAGAAATCCAAGGCAAAAGGACCGGAGAAACCGAAACTGGTGATTGGCATAGTGGTAGACCAGATGCGTTATGATTACCTGTACCGTTTTTGGGACAAATATTCAAAAGACGGCTTTAAACGCCTGATAGGCGAAGGGTTCAATTTCCGGAACAACCACTACAACTACGTTCCCACCTATACTGGTCCGGGCCACGCCTCTATCTATACCGGTACCACCCCAGCCATGCACGGCATTGTGGGAAATGACTGGTACAACCGCACCACGGGAAGAAACATCTATTGCGCCGAGGATAAAACCGTGCAGACCGTAGGCAGTACTTCCGCCGCAGGGCAGATGTCACCAGTGAACATGCTTTCCTCCACCATCACCGATGAACTGAAACTAGCCACAAACCAGAAAAGCAAAGTAATCGGGCTTAGCCTGAAAGACCGGGGTTCTATTCTTCCGGCCGGGCACGCCGCCGATGCCGCCTATTGGTTTGACGGCAGCAATGGCAACATGATCTCCAGCACGTATTACATGAAGGAGTTGCCGGCTTGGGTACAGGCGTTCAACAACCGCAAACTTCCGGATCAATACCTGAGCCAACCCTGGAATACCTTGCTTCCTATAGCCCAGTACACCGAGAGTGCCGCCGATGACCAGGCCTTTGAAGGCACATTCACCGGAGAAGCCAAACCGGTGTTCCCCCACAACATCCCGGCGTACCGCGGCAAGACTTTTGATCTGTTGCGCTCCATCCCGGCCGGGAACACGTACACCAAAGAATTCGCAAAAGAGGCAATTCTCGCGGAAAACCTGGGCAAGAACACCGTCACCGATTTCCTGGCGATGAGCTTCTCTACCCCAGATTACATCGGGCACCAGTTCGGACCCAACTCCATTGAGGTGGAAGACAACTACCTGCGCTTGGACCAGGATCTTGCCGATTTCCTCAAGTTCCTGGACAAGCAGTTGGGCAAAGAAAACGTACTTATTTTTCTGACCGCTGACCATGGTGCAGCCCATAACCCAACTTATCTGCAGCAATTGCGTATTCCGGCGGGTAACACCAACAACGGCATCATGACCGATTCCCTCAAAAAGCACCTGAACCAGAAGTTCGGGGCGGCTGAGTGGGTAAGCTCGTTCATGAACCAACAGATCTATTTCAACCACGCGGTCATTGAAAGCAAAAAAGCCAACCTGGCAGAACTGCAGGAAGAAACAGCCCGTTTCATGCAGCGTTTCCCGGGCATATTACGCTCTTTCACCGCCGATGCTCTCATGAAATCGCACTGGAGCAAGGGAGTGGGTATGTTGGTGGAGAACGGGTACATGCCATATCGTTCCGGCGATGTGATGGTTACGTATCAGCCGGGTTGGTATGAGAACTATGGCCGCGGCATGGCCAAAGGAACTACGCATGGCAGTCCGTGGGCCTATGACACCCACATTCCGTTGTTATGGTACGGGTGGCAGATTCCGGCCGGAGAGTCTACCGTTCACACAGAAATTATAGATATTGCGCCTAGTCTTGCGGCGTGGCTGCGCATTCAGGAGCCAAACGGCACCACCGGGCGGGCTTTATTGGAACACGTGCGGTAAGCAATCCGCCAGAAGATAAAAAGAGATACAGAAAGCTAAGATGTTAGAAACTACGAAAAACGCCAGCAATCCCTGGCACGATGTGAACTACGGCGAAGACGCCCCTAAGATTGTAACCGGCATCATTGAGATCCCGAAGGGTTCCAAAGCGAAATACGAACTAGACAAAGACAGCGGCCTCCTGAAACTAGACCGCGTATTGTTCTCGGCGGTACACTACCCAGCCAACTACGGGTTCATTCCGCAGACGTACTGTGACGACAAAGATCCCCTGGACATTCTGGTGCTCTGCTCTATTGACGTAGCTCCCATGTGCCTCATTGATGCCAAGGTGATTGGCGTAATGCAGATGATTGACAACAACGAGGAAGATGACAAGATCATCGCGGTAGCTGCCAATGACATGTCTGTGAAGCACATCAACGATATCTCTGAGTTGCCGCCGCACACGTTGTTGGAAATCCAGCGTTTCTTTGAAGACTATAAGAAACTGGAAAACAAAGAAGTGATTGTAGAGAACTTCCTGGGCCGCGAAGATGCTTACAAAATCATCGAGCAAAGCATTGAGCTGTACAATACCACTTTCAGAGCTGATAGCTAAGAAATAGAAAAGAACACTAGTAAGAAGCGCCGCTTTCCCGTATAGGAAAACGGCGCTTCCCGTTTAAAGCCTCCTTTGTGAAAGAGGAGCAGAAACCAGAGAATAGTGTTGCACCTATATTTCTGGCTGGCGTACTTTGCCGGGCAACCAGTTCCGAAAGCCGATGATCAAAATGCAGCAATGAGGGTCTCCCAGAAAATCCTTGATTTTATTCTGTACAGCAACATGTTCATCTCTCTGTGCGCGGCCGGACTGGTCTGGGAGACGTATCTGCTGAGCGGGATTCCTATCTCCCTTCGGCTGGGCGGCATAGTTTTTTTCGCCACCCTGTTCGTGTACAACGCAGACAGCCTGCTGCCCTACAAATTCAACCAGGAAGTACCCCAAACCCTCCGCACCAAGTGGATCAAAGCCAATCGGCTGGAACTGATTGTAATTTCGGTAGCTAGTGTCCTGTGTGCCCTGTACCTGTACTGGACGGCCATCTTCGAGCTGAACTTCTGGTTTCTGCTGCACTTGCTGGTAGTAGCGGGGCTTTATTCCGTGCCCGTGGTGCCCGAGGGAGAACGCTATATTCCGCTGCGCGATATTCCGTTTCTCAAGGTGTTTCTCATTGCCTATGTCTGGTCTGCCATTACGGTGCAACTGCCGCTCATGGAGGTGGACCGCGACCTTTTCTCAGGAGACAGCCTCATCCTCTTCGTGCGGCGCTTCCTGTTTCTTTTCTCCCTCACCCTGGTGTTTGATATCCGGGATGTGCACAAAGACAAACTCACCGAAACCGTTACTTTCCCCACCAAATGGGGGGTTCCCAATACTCGGAAACTGGCTCTGTTCATGTTGTTGCTCTATGCGTTGCTGGTGCCAGCCGGAACAGACCCTCTCATGCGCGTTGCGTTAGGTTTAGCAGGGGTAGGCGCGGGCTTAGTAGTCTGGAATGCCCATGAGTACCGGTCACAGTATTATTTCCTGCTCCTCGCCGATGGCATGATGCTGGTTCAGTTTCTGCTGGTCTGGTTCATGGTATAAACGCCGGAGCCATTCAGGAACAAAGCTTCTTTCAGGCTCATTTCCCCAAAACAGGCCTAAAACAGAAGATATTTAGCTCTCTGATCACTTTGCTGCCTTCTGAAAAGCGGCTCCCAGGTATTTATACAAATCAGAAGCGATGAGCGAGGTTTCTCCTTCCACTTCGGCGGCCAGGTCGCCCGCTAGTCCGTGGAGGTAAACGCCCAGTTGACAGGCTTCCAAGGGAGAATAGCCTTGGGCCCGTAAACCCGTCAGGATACCGGTAAGCACATCGCCAGAGCCGCCCGTGGCCATGCCCGAATTGCCTGTGGTATTGAAAAAAAATTCCCCAGAAGGTGTCCCAATGCAGGAATGGGCTCCTTTCAAAATCACATAGCACGAATGCTCGGCACAGAAACTTTGGAGTAACTGAAGACGATGAAAATCATCTATAGCAGGGCCGGTAAGCCGTTCAAACTCTTTGGGGTGCGGAGTCAGGATGCTATTTGGGGGCAGTTGCTGACGCAGGAAACGGTCAGCGGCAAGCAGGTTCAGGGCATCGGCATCCAGGACCAACGGGGGTAACTTGTGCCGGAATAGCTGCTCCAAAGCCATTCGGGAATCTTCGGCCTGCCCCAACCCCGGGCCTATTCCCACACACTGGTATTTGGTGAGGTCCTCGGGGAAGCGGGTAAGGTGTTGTTCCTGCTCATCGGTGACCACCATGGCCTCAGGCACCGAGGTCTGGAGAATGCCGTACCCAATTTCGGGAACCAGCACCGTCAACAACCCCACTCCGGCCCGAAGCGCCGCCTGGGCACTCATGGTAATAGCGCCCATCTTTCCGTAACTGCCGCCCGCCAGCAAAGCGTGCCCGTAGGTTCCCTTGTGCGAGAACTTGGAACGGGGACGCAGCAGGCTTTTGATGGCCTGCGGCAAAAGCACCTGGTACGGAGATTCTACCTGGCTCAGATACCCTTCATGCAACCCGATGGGAAGTACGTGCCAGTCTCCTACGTAAGCCCCTGAGGCAGGCAGAAGAAACGCCAGTTTGGGCCGTTCAAAGGTCAGCGTAATATCGGCTTGGAAAATAGCGCTACCGGGGGGAGTGGGTGCATCGGCGAACAGCCCGGATGGAAGGTCAATGGCGATGCGGGTGGCTTGTTGCTGATTCAGGAATTCTATTAGTTGCGCATAGAGTCCGGTCAGAGGTCGGGAGAGCCCAGAGCCAAAAAAGCCGTCCAATACAACTCCGGAGGCGGGTATCTCCAGCGCAAGATCTTCCATGTCCTGTATCCTGGTCACGGAAATGGCCTGGGGCAGCCGTTCCAAATTCTGGCTGAAGTCTGGAGAGAGGTTTTGTCCGGTTTCAGGGAGAAATACCTGTACGTCGTAGCCGTTGTTGTGGAGCAACCGGGCGACCGCCAAGCCATCGCCCCCGTTGTTGCCGGTGCCGCAGAAGATAAAGAAAGGAACTGCCGGGTCATACTTCTGCTCCAGCCACTGCACCAGCGCCGAGGAGGCCCGCTCCATCAGATCCAGCGAAGAGATAGGTTCGTGGGCAATGGTGAAAGCATCTGCTTCCCGGGTTTGGGCGGCGGTCAGTATCTTCATGGTTGGTGGTTGTTGATGGTTCCCGAACAGAGTTTTTTCAGAATGAAAATCGACCTCTTTTCAGATTCCCTATCATACGCTGTTTTCGGGTTATTTTATTCAAAACGATCAACAAACATCAATCATCAAAACTGAAGCCCCATGCCCAGGCCAAGTTGGCCGTTAGGTAACACGGTAGGCGAAACCGAGGCATTCAGCCCTTTGTTGCGCACGAGCCGGTCGTGGAGAAAGTACACGGTGTTCACAGAAAGGATACCAATGCCAGCTCCGGCCAATACATCGGCCATCCAGTGTTCATTGTTCAGGACCCGCATCACGCCCGTTGCCGAGGCGATGGTGTAGCTGCCAATGCTGATCCATTTGCTTTTATGCCGGAACTCTTTGTCTACGATGGTGGCAATGGTAAACGCATAGGCCGTGTGCCCTGAAGGGAAAGCCCTTGGCAGGCCGTTGGGGCGTTCCTGGCCTGTCCAGATCTTGGTGGGGTAGATTACCAGCGTGGTCAATGCCCCGGAGGTGAGCAGAAGCCCCGTCTGCCGCCGGATGTCGTGTTTGTTTTCCGGGGAGAAGGCGGTGAATCCGTAAAGCCCCACAATGGGCACGAAAAACAGGTAATCATCTACCTTGGTGCTGAAATTGGGGAATGCCTTACGGGCGTCTCGGCTGGCGTCGTAGCTGCTGTAAAAACCATTGTCTTTGATGGTGGCAATGCCCGCTGCAATCAAGATGGCCGAGGGAAGCACCGCCCGTTTCAGGTAATGCTTGGTCTTGGGTTTTTCATCCGTTGAAAATTTTTGCGCTGGCGATAGTACCGATTGGGTAGCGATGGTATCGGCTACAGGCGTCTGGGCTACGACTCCGGCAGACAGGGAAATCCACAGGAGTGAGGTCGTCAGAAAATGTTTGAGGCTCAAGTTGGGTAGAGTTACGTGATAGAAAACAAGTTAAGGTGATACATGCGGTAAAAGCATCCTGCAAGGAAACCCAGCCAGAAACGATGTCCTGTTTCAAGGCTGTTTTCAGGAAACTAGGATAAAAACGGAAGATTAGGGTATAAGTTTTGCCTATAACTCCACTAAATTGCCTTGCCTAAGTACAAAGCAACATGACCGTTTACTCACCTGAACTTTCTATCTGTACCATCTGTGCCAAATCGTCTTTGGTGTGAAGCTGACGGTCTTTGCCCCCGGAGAGGAGCAGAAAAGTTTTTTTACCTGGGTTATGCTTGTAAAGAATAGGCTGGCCCCAGCTGTCAAGGGTGAGATCCCGGTGCAAGGGGCTGTTGGCCACTGCCTCGGGCAGACTGGAGGGTAACTGGCGTTGCCTTTGTTCATGCTTCACGATGACCGCCGCCAATTGGCTTAGTTTCTTCCTGGTATTCTTTTCCTTGAAATAGGAATCGGTAAGCAAGCTGATCAGAAGGAGCAAGACTGTTCCGGCTACGAGTAAAAGAACCGCCCACCGGAAAGGCATCAGCAAGGTTTTCATCCATCCGAAGCGGCCCCGCTGATATCCTTCGGTGTTGTTCGCCGTCCTGATGTTGAAGAGCAGGGCCATAAAATCTACTACTTTATTCATGTGTTCCGATGGTTTTACTCATGTGCAGTTTCTAAGTCAAACAGTACTGACCTGAGCGAATAAGCCTACGTTGAATAATGCAGGTTCTGGTCAGTCTTTGAGCTAATGAACAGTTAAAGGTACTATAATTAGATTTGTCCCTTAGAAAGAAGAGTGCAGATGTAAGGCTTTGGGCAATTTTGCCCGTAAAGCGTTTTCTGTAATGTTATTTTCAACCTATTTCTATCTCCCAACAGCATTAAGAACTATGTAGTTGATAAATAGGAATGTTACCTGTTTTGCAAAAAAAAACGCAATAGTAAATTGATAATGATGTAGTTAGGTTAATTTTGGCTTGCTTTCTTCAATTTGTTTACCTAAACTCAATTTGTAAACAACGCAGCAGAGGCCCATGACCTAAGTAGGGGCTTTGAAACGGCGGAAGGTGCATCTCGGCAAAGATCATTCAGTCGGCCCTCCGGGCTTTACAACAGTTCTCCTGGTACGTTGCTCTGAAGGTTCCTCCAGAGAAGAGACGTTTTCCCCTTGGTTTCTGAAAAACAAGCCCAAATCGGGTTTTCGCACCCTTAGAATTCTATGATAATGGGTCAGTCACTTCTCTTACACAGCAGACAGAATTTTACTTCTCGCTTTTGGCGAGACCGAAGCGGTTGGTTCTCTACCCCTGTTATCTTCCACCGGCAATCAATCGCGACTACTACCAGTTTAAACTGTTTCTCTCCGTATTCACGCTTCTATGGCTTGTTTCTGCCTTTCACGTACAGACCGAGGCCAAACCCCGGCCGTCCCGTGTGGAGAAATACAGGAAAGCCAAAGTCTTCCAGAGAAGAAATTGAAATGCCTTCCTCCTAAGCCACTGAATGCGCAAACCAACTCCGTCGATGAGGGATTGCGTGCACAGATATACCTGAACAGACCTCTAGCCGTTGAAGGTACTATACTCCCTGATAAACGGCTTGTTAGTGTTGCAGAAACAAATTCGTATTTAGAATCTTTAATACTTTTAGTGAGTCCTGGAGCTTAAGCTTCAGGACTTTTATTTTGGGCTTCTTTTACCGAAAGGAGACCGAAAGCGGCTGGAGTTGACTCATGCCATTCTGAAGTTCTTTCAAACCTGAGTGAATTCCCTACACCGTTTACTTCTGAAGTGGGTTATCAGCCTGTTCAGTAAAAGAGAAAACAGGAGCTTCATTCTTCAGGCTAGAGAAAGCTTCCATTAGAAAAGCCTCTGAAGACTTCCCTTCTCAAAGAGTTTTTACGTAAAGCCGGCAAATAACTTCCAAAGCCTGAGTTAAAGGAAATGGATTGTAATAATTTTTGGATTTGTTTGTAAAAACCCTATATATTAACTCCGTAATTTATAATTATCTACTTGCCTATGCTTACCGGACGTGTCAACGCCCCTGAGATAAATACTCGCCACGGTTGGCTAAATGTGAACCGATCCTACACCATCAAGGACTTCAGGGGCAAGATTGTCTTGCTCGATTTCTGGACCTTTGGGTGCATCAACTGTCAGCATATTTTACCAGACCTGAAGCGCCTGGAAAAGGAATACCCCAACGAATTGGTGGTGATTGGAGTGCACTCCGCGAAATTCGATGCCGAGAAAAGGAACACCGCCATCCGGCAGGCTATTCTCAAATTTGGGATCAATCACCCGGTGGTGAACGATGCAGACTTTGAGGTGTGGAAACATTATGCGGTGAACGCATGGCCTACCGTGGCCCTCATTGACCCCGATGGAAAAGTAGTGGGCCAGAGATCAGGCGAAGGCATCTATGACATCATCAAGCCGCATATAGATGATCTGATCGAGACCTTTGCGAGTCGGTTAAACCTGGAGCCCTACCGCTTCAAACCCGAAACTGCCGCAGAATCGCCTTTAAGGTTCCCTTCCAAGCTGATTGCAGACGCCGAAGGCAATCTCTACCTGTCTGACAGCGGCCATAACCGGATCTTGAAACTGGATACTTCGGGAAAAATCCTGGAAGTCATAGGCAGCGGGCAGCAGGGCTTTACCGACGGGTCCACCGAAGACGCTACTTTCCATGAGCCGCACGGTTTGGCGCTGCATGGGCAGTTTCTCTACGTCGCCGATGCAAAGAACAACGCCATCCGGAAGGTAGACCTGGTTCAGAAGCAGGTGAAAACGGTGGCGGGGACGGGAGAACTGAGTTATTACTTCTTCCATGAGGAAATAGGCGTGCCCGTGAACCCTAACAGCCCTTGGGATGTGATTATTGACGGAAACCAGCTCTACATTGCCAGCGCCGGAAATCACCAGATCCTGCGCATGGACCTTCAGACCGAGAAGGTGTACCGTTTCGCGGGAACCGGTCGGGAGGCTCTCGCCGATGGAACGCTGCATGAGGCGGCGTTCAACCAGCCCAGCGGCTTGACGTTGATAGATCATACCCTTTACGTAGCAGACCCCGAGGCCAGTGCCGTGCGCGCCCTGCATCTAAACAAAGGCAAGGTGACCACCCTTATCGGCCGCGGCCTCTTTGAGTTCGGGGATGAAGACGGTGACTTTGACGAGGCCTATCTGCAGCACTGCATGGGCATCACCGCCCACAACGGCAACTTATATCTGGCCGATACCTACAACGGCAAAGTCAAAGAAATCAACCTGGCCAAGGAACGCATCCGGACGGTAGTTGGCGGCTTGGAAGAACCCAATGATGTGCTCTTCTTTCAGGATCACCTCTGGATCACCAACACCAATGCCCACGAACTCTGGAAAGTAAACCTGCAAACCGGCGAGCGCAACATCGTGACCATCAAAGAAGAGGTTCCGGTAGGATAACTTGGTTTATCTAGACCAGCAGTAGGCAATTTGCTCATACTACCAAACTTATTGGCTGGCGGAGCTGCTCTTTCACCCGAAGGGCTTGCTGCAGGTGGCGTTGCTGGTGCAGTAACAAAAACTCCAGGGCTTCACCCAAGCGCATCTTGAGCAACCGGAAGAACTCCACCGGAATGGCTTTTTGGTTGAGATCGGCTTTGGCGGCGTTTTCCAGAAACTGCATCAGTTTGCTTTGGTGCTGCAGGAATTCCTCCAACACTGCCGCCGTGAGTTGGCTGTTGTGCGGGTTCATGTGCTTGAGCGTTTTGTGTTTCTTCGCGTTGGCGGGGTTCACCAGGTCAATTGATTTTTTCCCCATCCAGGAGTAACGTACGGGTTGCGGCGCAAGCGGCGTGGCAGTAGCGGCGAGGGCCCGTTCAACGTGCGGCAGGTAGAAGCGGCTGTAGCGGTTCAAGTGTTCCAGGCATTCCAGGATGCTCCAACCGGTGGCGTGCGGCTTGACATTGAGCATGGCCGGGTCCTGGGCGAGAAACTCAGAACGAACAAGGATCTCTTGAGCTTGGGCCTGCTGCTGTAGCTGGGAAAGGAAAGTGGCTGTGTTCATGGCGTTTATCTTTTTTTTACCAAAGGTAGAAGCCTCCTTTCTCCTAAACCTTGATTCAAATCAAGAATTACATGATGCGGCTCAGGGTCTCTGGGGTCATGCGCAGATAGGAGGCAATGTACTTCTTGGGCACCAACTGGAAAATATGCGGACTCCGGCGCAGCAGCCGCTCCAGGCGCTGGGCCGGGTCTGGTAACTGCAGGTCTACTTCGCGCTCAATCTTCCCCACCAAGGCCTTCTCCAACTCCATCCGCCAGAACTTCCCGAATACGGGCCGTTTTTCCTGAATCAGGTCAAAATCAGTTTTGGTGATGGCCAGTAACTCGCTTTTGCGCAGAGCCTGAATGCAGTACAGGGAGGGCGTTTGCGTTACCAGCGACGGGAACGAGGTGATCAAGGTGTTGGGATAAGCGAAACCCACGCAGATATCCTCTTGCGGCGTGGGTAGGTACAGCCGCAACGCCCCGGTCTCTACAAAGTACAGATGCTGCTCCACCTGCCCTTCCCTGATCAGGAAATCGCCGCGGTTCACGGTAATCCGTTTCTTCCAGAGCGGTAAAAAAGCCTCTACGTCATCTGTGTTAAAAAGAGGAACCTGTTGAAGCAGTGAGGCCAGCATACGCAGCAGATTTAGGGCTGTTTACTTAAAAATACGCCAAAAACAGAATTAGAACTAATGTTAGGTTTTTTTCTGTTGCCGTATAAAAGACATACCGATATTCTCTTTTCTTTCCCGTAATTTTAATGGCTTAACCTTTTGGGAAAATCGCCTTGGGCGCAGACAATCGGGAACTTGGCATAAGGTAAGAAGAAGGTTTCAGAACCATAAGATAAAGACGAAAGATGGCGCTACTTTTTAATGATTTCGCGAGTTGGGAACAGCATTGCCAGGCATCGGGAGAACCGTTGTACAAGGCAGTACTGGCCTATGAGATAGAACAGAAAGGCCGCACTGAGGAACAGATATGGGATGGTCTGCAGCGGGCGTACGAAGTCATGAAGGATGCCGTGAAAACCGGGCTCACCCAAGACATGACCTCCCGCTCGGGCATGGTGAACAACGGGGCCAAGAAAGTAGCGGCGGCTCCGGTTACCGTTTTGTCACCTGAGTTCCAACAGCTCATCAGCAGGGCGCTGGGTGCCAAGGAAGTGAACTCGTGCATGGGCCGGGTAGTGGCCGCGCCTACGGCTGGGGCATCGGGCATTTTGCCGGGTATCTTAACCACCATTCAGGACCTGCACCAACTGGATGACCATAAGATTCATGAAGGATTACTGGTAGCTGCCGGTATTGCGCTCATCATTGAAACCAACGCCTCTTTGGCGGGAGCAGTAGGCGGTTGCCAAGCCGAAACCGGAAGTGCCGCGGCCATGGGTGCCGGAGCCATTGTGTACTGCCTGGGCGGAAGCGTGGAGCAGACCTTTGCCGCCGTGGCTATTACCATTCAATGTATGCTGGGCTTGATCTGTGACCCGGTGGCAGGGCTGGTGGAGGTTCCATGCATTGTGCGCAACGCCAGTGCGGCAGCCATTGCCTTTTCCAGTGCCCAGATTGCCATTGCCGGCGTAAATCCGGTGATACCGGTAGATCAGTGCGTGATGGCTTTAGGAGAAGTTGGCCAAAGCATGGAAACCAAATACAAAGAAACCGCCTTAGGAGGGCTCGCCAACACCCCTAGAGGCCGCGAGATAGAGAACCTTGTTCTGGTACAGGATGTAGAGATTCTGCCCGATGAAGATAACGTGTGAGTGAGTGAGTGAGTGAGTGAGTGAGTGACGAATCCCCGTTTAAAGTCCGTTTTCCTAAACGAAGCCTTAAACGGGGATTGTTGTTTCTGCCCCTTGGGACAGGTTGGAATGCCAAGGTAGAGGCAATCCCTTGTGGTTGCCCTTTGGTGCAGATTACTGTTTAGGACAACCACAAAGGATTGCGCCCTATAGTCTTACAGCTGCGCCTGCTGTATCGTCACGATGTTCAGGAACTGTTCATTTTCGTCCCAGCTGATCCGAGACGGGCTGATCTTGTCTAAGGTAATCACTTCTACCTTGGTGATCCGTTTGATATCGGCTAAGAAATGCTCCGGGTTCACGGGTTGTTTGTTCACCAGGACGCGCAGCTGCCGTTGGGTTGGTGGCACCTCGAAGTAATCCAGGACATCTTCCAGTTTCAAGAGTGTTTTCTGGTTTTTAAGCCTGATTAACAAAACCCCGTTTCTAGCTTTGTGCCCCATTTCGGCCAGCATCGCGGAGTCTTTGTAGGTTTGCACGACAATGATTTCCTTAGGGTCTACCACCAGAGAAGTATAATCGGTTTCCTGAGAGCCCAGGAGCAGCAAAGGTTCGTTGGAGTAAGAAACAGAAGCAAAGAGAGGCGGCGGCAGGATAGGTTTCAGTCCGCCTGTGTTCAAGGGTTGCCCAGCCCGAATCTGGCCCCAGCCTGCTGTGGAGCAGAGAACCCCTAACATGAAAACTGCCAATGCTTTTCTCATCTAGCTAATTTATAGCATTTAAAGAAAGAACGCTATAAATACTCTATTTCGTCTAATGCACCTATGGGACCCAAAAGCCTTTGGAAAATAAAGTAAATCAAACGGAGCGGCATAGGGGGGACAGGCCTGTTCCTGGTCTTCTTTTCACTACGAAAGCCAGGTACTTTACCCGGGAGACAGAGGTGCGCTCATGAAGGTTTGCCATCCGATAAAAGAACCGGAGTTGTCTTGCTGGTTAGTCTTGGTCTGAAATACTTGTATGAATCAATCGCCCACCTTTATGACCGTTTATAAAACGTTTTTCTTCTCTTCCGTTGCCATTGTCCTGTTAAGTGTTGCCAGTTGTTCAGTACCCGATATGAAAGTGAGCGAAGGCATGCAGCAAAATACTACGACCATGCCAGTAGTGGGCCGTTCTGCGTTTAGGTTGTCGTTGGGCAAGGAGAAAGGCTTTGGGTTTGGGTCATACCGGTTAGAGGAAATTCAGCGAGCCTGGACCCAACGCACCGATCTCGGGAACCTGATTCAGGTGTCTGAGGCGTTCCAGAAATACAGTTTCGGGGTGAAGGACACGGTACAGCAGAAAACCTGGTTTGTGCAGGCAGCGGCCATGCTCAACGCAACTACTGCCGAGGCCGGCGGTTGGTCGGTGAACCTTAACAAGCAGCGGGAGTTTCTGCAGGCAGCCTTTGCTTCGCCGGAGAGCGGCGAGTGGAGACTGTCCCTGGCAGATCCGGGTACGTACATGGAGCGGGTCAATTTCAATGGGAAACTCAGCAACGGCCGCTATGACATAGAGGTGTCTCCCTTGTTTAAATGGGAAGGGAAATCGCTTCCGTCTGGTACGCCGCTGGGCTATGAATTCTCCCGCGAAGGGCAGGTACTGGCCAGTGTGCAGACCATCAACAACGGAAAAGTATGGCTGAAAAGCACCCTAAGTCCAGACCTGCAGATGGTGCTGGCCAGCGCCTGTAGCACGCTGCTGCTGTACAACAAACTAGACGAAGAGAATCAATAGCAAGTTTCCGGAACCATTCTAAGAGACAGGTAGTTACCGCCACAGAGGTTCTTTAAGGCCGTTTGTGGCGGTTTCTATTTCCTTTCGTTTCAACTTCACAAACCGGTTCAGTAAATCCCTTTCAATCTTCGTTTAACTAGTATCCTTTCAAACCTGGGAGGCACGTGTGTGCTTCTGTATTATATGAGAAATTTCTTTTGGTGGTGTGCCGGGGCCGATGACCACATCCTTGCCCAATGCCCTAAATCTGAGCACATCAAATTCGGGAGCATAGGTGCCACCGTTTTGTTTACCGGTATCCTGGCTGCCTTGTCGGGAGGCTATGCGCTCTACACTGTGTTTGACTCGGTTGCGGCAGCCGCAGCCTTCGGGTTACTCTGGGGCGCTGTGATCTTTAACCTGGACCGCTTTATTGTCTCCACTATCCGCAAGGAGGGAAACTTTAGGAAGGAGTTCCTGCAGATTCTGCCGCGCCTGGTGCTGGCGTTGGTTCTGGCTATTGTGATTTCCAAACCCCTGGAACTGCGTATCTTCCAGAAGGAAATTGACAGCGTGCTGGAGGAGAAAAAAGCCCAACTAGCCCTAGAGCACCAGAAACTGGTGAACCAGCAATTCACTGAGTCTGACTCGGTGCGAAAAGACATTGACCGCATCAAAGCCGAGATCGCGACCAAATCTGCCCAACGCGACACGCTCTACACCCAGATGAGCGCCGAGAGCGATGGCACAGGCGGTACCAAGAAAATCGGCCGTGGCCCAATCTTCCAGGAAAAAAAAGCCCAATACGATAAAATTGATGCTGAACTGAAACAACTCCAGGAACAGACCACCCTGCTCATTGCCGAGCGCCAGAAACGCATTGACACCCTCACTGCCCAACGCGACAAAGCCATTAATCAGGGAAAAGCCCGCTTTGAACAGTACGGCGGCATCATGGCCCGCATGGAAGCCTTGGAGAAACTGCCCTGGTTGCCTAGCTTCTTCATCATGCTCCTGTTCATCTGCCTGGAGACTGCGCCTATTTTCACCAAACTGATCTCAAAACGCGGACCCTACGATGACCTGCTGCGCGATGTAGAGTCTACCACCGAGCTGGACAGCATGGAGAAACTGGAACACCGCCGCCGTGAGTACGACACCCGAAAAGTCATAGACGAAGCCGGCAAGGAATCGCGCATGGAGCACTACAGCTACAACCGCCGCGAGACCGTGAAAGTAGATTCTGATACCGATCTGGAGCTGGCCCGCACCAATGCCCACGCCCGCCTCAAAACCGGCAAAGAGAAAATCCGCCGCGAAACCGATAGCTACATGGAGTCCTTTTAGGGATGAACAATATAGAAAACACCAGAGCCGCTTCTTTAGCAAAAGAAGCGGCTCTGGTGTTTTAAGGGTGTTTATGGAAAATCAGGCGTAAAGAAGAAGAGGTTCTTCTCAGTGGTTTCGCTTTGTTTTTGGGAAAACGGATTAGAAACAGACTAAAGCTTCTTGATCAGCTCCGGGTGGTTGGTCATGACGCCATCGGCCCCAATCTCAAAGAGCTTCTGGATGTTTTTTGGTTCGTCTTCGGTCCAGATGAAGGTCTTGAAGCCCTGGCTGTGCAATGATTTAATGAAAGCCTTTGAAGCGAAGTAGCGGTGCACGTTGATGGTAGTGGCTTCTGAGTACCGGTCAAAGCCCCCGAACTTAAGCTCATGGTCAATATAGATGGGCAGGAAGGGAATCTTACCCACCATCAGCTTCTGTGTCTGAATCACGAAATCGGCTTTCCAGATGCGGTCCAAGATGGGGTCATAGAACGACTGAAGCACGCACCATTCCTCGGCCCGGTTCTCCCGAATGAGCCTGATCGTGTTTTCCTCCAAGCCCGGGTAATAGTCTTCCTCGCCTTTCTTGAGTTCGATGAGCAGTTTCTTTTTGCCTTTCACGGCGCGTAGGACCTGCGCCAGGGTAGGAATGCGCTCACCGGCAAAGGCTGAGTCCAGCTTAATGCCGGCGTCCAGTTTCTTGAGTTCGGCTAAGGTAAAGTCTTCTACGCGGCCGGTTCCGGTGGTGGTGCGGTCCAGGGTTGGGTCATGGATCACTACTACCTCTTGGTCTTTGCTTTGGTGAACGTCTACCTCAATGAAATCGGCATCGGTCTCCAAGGCTTTCTTCACCGAGGCCAGGGTGTTTTCCGGGGCCAATCCAGAGGCTCCTCTGTGCGCGATCACGCTTACCTTGCGGGCGTTCCTTTTGAGGGTGATTCCTTTCTCGGGCGTGCCGGAATCGCCACAGGCGAAGGTGAAAAGTAACAGGAAAGGCAGGGTAGCCTGCCTTAACCATTCTTGAATCTTACCTGTGCCAGATCTCTCGCTCATAGACGCGCCAGCCTATCTATAGGCTTCAGCGTTGAAAGATAATACAGTTTTTGTATTCAGCCAACGGGCCGCGGAAAGCATTTATAGGAATTATAGAATATCTACCTGACGGGTAATGCTCTCCTCCAGAGAAATGAACGTCTCGGTGCGTTCCACGCCTTCAATCGCTTGTATTTTCTCGTTCAATACCTCGCGAAGGTGCAGGGTGTCACGGCAAATAATTTTAGCGAACATGCTCCACTGACCGGTGGTGTAGTGCATCTCCACAATCTCGGGCACTTGCCGCATGGAAGTGACCGCTGTCTGGTATGCTGAGCCTTTCTCCAGGTAAATACCAATAAAGGCGCAGATGTCATAACCTACCGCGTTGGGATTGATGAACAGGTGCGATCCTTTGATCACCCCCAGATCTTCCAACTTCTTCATGCGCACGTGTACGGTACCCCCAGAAACTTGTAATTCCTTCGCAATGTCAGTGTAGGCCCGGGTGGCGTCTAACATGAGCATGGAAAGAATTCTTCTGTCAAGATTATCAATTTCTGAAACTTGGGCCATTTTATAGATCAATTTTTAGCAATTCTACAACGAATAATATCCTCTGTTAAAGATGTGCTAAGATACAAAAAATATGTTTATCAAATTGTCAATTTATCCAACAAAGAGTTATATTTGTTATAACAATAATTAGATAATATTAACATATTTATAAATTCTGCCATGCAAGCTGATTTGATAGGAGTTGTAGAAGTTAATTTAGAGCAAACATTGGCCCAAATACAGGGTGCAGCCACCGTAGATGTACTAAAAGTGCAGCAAGCCATTGTGCGGGCTACCCACCAGTTCATGTTTGAGCGTGGATTGGTCCAGGTCATGCCCCTCATGCTCTCTCCCATAACAGATCCTTTAAACCACGGCGTGGTAGATGCCGCCATCTCCTACGCCGGGAGCCGCTGGAGCCTAACCAAATCCATGATCTTCCATAAGCAGTTGGCGCTGTTGAACCCAGAACTGGAGGCTTTGTACATTGTGTCACCTAATGTTCGGTTAGAGTTTGCAGACCGTGCATTTACGGGCCGACACCTGTTTGAGTTTACCCAGATAGACTTTGAGTTCCGCGACAAAGACGGGGCTTTTGTGCGCTCTTTCATGGAAGACCTTGTTAAATACGTGTTCGCCGCCGTGAAAAGGGATTTGCCCGATGTGTTGGCGAAATACCGTTCTGAGCCTCTGCAAGAGTTCGGGCCCTTTAAGATTTTCCGTACCGAGGAACTGGAGGCGCAGTACGGCCCCGATTATGAGCACGTCAAATCTAAGGAATCTACTGAGCCGTTCTGGCTCTTGAACCACCGCCGGGAGTTCTATGACAAGGAAGACCAGGAAAAGCCGGGTACCTACCTGAACTATGATCTCATCTGGCCCGATGGTTACGGCGAGGGCTTGTCTGGGGCCGAGCGCGAGAACGAGTACCACCAGATTCTGAAACGCATGGACGAGACCGGCGCTGATAAAGAGGCGTTCAAGCATTACTTAGAGGTGGCCAAACAACAAGGCCTGCCTTCTAGCGCCGGAGCCGGATTTGGGGTAGAGCGCATGGCCCGCTACCTCTGCCGCGTCAAAGACATCAATGACGTCACGCTGTTCTCCCGCCGGCCAGGAATGCCCGCCCTTTTCTAAGAGAAACAGACCTTTGCCTTCGAAAAGAAGCGTTTTCAAGTTGTTTTTCAGAAAACGACTTGAAAACGCTTTTCATTTAACCAGATACTCCCCGATATTGGGGCGCCAACCCTAACTGGAGCGGCAAACCGGAAACCTGAGGCGGCGGCTTTCCTTTGGAGCCAATCCCTCGTTAACTCCTTCACCATGAGTACGCACAAGCACTTCATCATTGACTTTGACAGTACCTTCACCAAGGTAGAGGCTTTAGACGAGCTTTGCGCCATCTGTATCCCAGACCCGGCCCGCAGGCAGAAAGTATTAACCGAGATCCAGCGCATCACCGATCTGGGCATGGAGGGCGAGATTCCCCTGGTAGATTCCTTGGATCAGCGTCTGGCCCTTCTCAGCGCCAACCGGGAGCACCTGGACACGCTCATTCAGCACCTGAAGGGCCAGATCTCAGAATCGTTCAAGCATAACAAAGCTTTCTTTGAGGCGTTCAAAGACGATATTTACATCATCTCCAACGGCTTCAAAGAGTTCATTGTGCCCATCGTACGGGAATTGGGCGTGAAACCCGAGAACGTTTTCGCCAACAGTTTCACCTATGACGAGGCGGGCAACATCACCGGCTTTGACCGCGACAACGTGCTTACCCAGAACCAAGGCAAAGCCAAGCAAATCAAAGCGCTTGATCTAAACGGCGAAGTCTATGTCATCGGGGACGGTTACACCGATTACGAGATTAAGGAAGCCGGCATCGCCGATAAATTCTACGCCTTCACCGAGAACGTGAGCCGCGACAGTGTGGTAGGCAAGGCAGACCACGTCACCCCCAGCCTGGACGAGTTCCTGTATGTGAACAAACTGCCCAGTGCCCTTTCCTATCCTAAGAACCGCATCAAGGTGTTGGTGCTGGAAGGCATCCACGAGCGCGCCATCAACATGTTCCGCCAGGAAGGCTATCAGGTGGAGGTAATCGCTGGTGCCCTGGAAGAGGAAGAGCTTTGCGAGCAACTGCATGATGTGTCCATCCTCTGTATCAGGTCTAAGACGCAGGTAACGGCCAAAGCCCTGGCGCACGCCCCGCGTCTAATGGCTGTGGGCGCTTTCTGCATCGGGACAAACCAGATAGATTTACAGACTTGCACCGAGCGGGGTATTGTGGTGTTCAACGCGCCGTACAGCAATACCCGAAGCGTAGTAGAAATGGCCATCGGCGAGATCATCATGCTTTCCCGCGGACTGGTGGAGAAAAGTAACCGCCTGCACGAGGGCGAGTGGGATAAATCAGCGAAGGGCTCCAACGAGATCAGGGGCAAAAAACTGGGCATCGTCGGGTACGGGAACATCGGGTCGCAATTGTCTGTGCTGGCAGAGAGCCTGGGCATAGAAGTGTACTTCTATGACGTGGTGGACAAGCTGGCTCTGGGTAACGCGAAGGTTTGTCATTCGCTGGCTGAGTTGTTGGCGCTGGCAGATATCGTAACCTTGCACGTAGACGGCCGCGCCGCAAACAAAAACATCATCGGGCCGAAAGAGTTTGAGTTGATGAAGCCGGGTGTATTGTTCCTGAACCTAGCCCGTGGTCATGTGGTGGACATTGAAGCGCTGGCTGAGAACATCAAAAGCGGCAAGATCAGGGGTTGCGCGGTAGACGTGTTCCCGTATGAGCCCAAGAACAACCAGGAGCGCTTTGAGTCCGCCCTCCGCGGCTTGCCCAACACCCTGCTTTCGCCGCACGTGGGCGGCAGCACCGAGGAAGCTCAGGAAAACATTGCGCAATACGTGCCCTCCAAGATGATTGACTACATCAACACCGGTGGTTCCTATAACAGCGTAAACTTCCCGAATTTACAGTTGCCGGCCCTGCGAAATGCGCACCGGCTTATCCACATTCACCGCAACGTACCGGGCATCCTGGCCAAGATCAACAACACCTTGGCCGAAAACCAGATCAACATCCTGGGTCAGTACCTGAAAACAAACGAGACCATCGGGTACGTGATCACCGATGTAGATACCAAGTATGACCGTTCCGTGATCAAGCAGCTGAAGCAAATCCCGGACACTATTAAGTCGCGGACGCTCTATTAATAGGTAGCACACGCATTTCGTGGCAAATAAAGTAAAAGCTGTTTTTGACCTTGTTTTTCGTAAACAGGTTGAAAACAGCTTCTTTCATTCACCTAATCTCTCATTCGCTTAATCACTCATTCAATAAGATATGGCTTCTGTTTATTTCACTCCTGGCCCGGCGCAACTGTACCCCACAGTGGCAGGGCATCTGCAAAACGCGTTAGACCAACAGGTGTTCTCCCAGTCGCACCGGAGTCAGGCCTTCAAAGATCTGTACAAGCGGGCCGATGCCGGACTTCGGGCGCTGTTCCAATTACCCGCAGATTATTCCATTTACTTTACCGGCTCGGCCACCGAGATCTGGGAACGCAGCCTGCAAAGCCTCACGGCGCAGAATACCTACCACTTGGTGAACGGCTCGTTCTCCAAAAAGTACCTGGACCACGCCAAATGGCTGGATCGGAACGCGCAGGTGCTGCAGGTACCCTTCGGGCAGGGGTTTTCTTTAGAGGATGTGCAGGTGCCCGACGGGACGGAGTTATTGGCCATTACCCAGAACGAAACCAGTTCCGGAGTGTGCATGCCGGTGGAAGACATCCATGCCTTGCGCCAGCGGTACCCAGAGCCGTTGATTTCAGTGGATATCGTGTCAGGCGCACCGTATGCTGCCCTGGATTTCTCCCAAATAGACATGGCGTTCTTCTCAGTGCAGAAAGGGTTTGGCTTGCCGGCCGGTTTGGGCGTTTGGCTGGTGAATGAGCGTTCCCGCCAGAAAGCCGCAAGCCTGGAAGGAAAACAGTATACCGGCGGGCACCACAGCCTTGCCTCCTTGCAGGACCAATACCAGCAGTTCCAAACGCCAAGCACACCCAATGTGCTGGATATTTACCTGCTGGCTCATGTAGTGGAAGACATGCTGGCGAAAGGCGTAGACGTGATCCGGCAGGAAACCGAGGCCAAAGCCCAGCAACTCTATGCTTTTCTGGAGGAGAGTTCTCTGTTCGCGCCTTTCGTGCAGGAAAAAAGACACCAGTCACCTACCGTTGTGGTTGCTGATGTGTTGGACAGGCCAGCGGCTGAAATTATTTCGATATTAAAAAAGCAAGGATTTGTAGTAGGTAGCGGATATGGAGCATTCAAAGACAAACAGATCAGAATAGCTAATTTTCCAGCTATTTTAGGACGGCAAGTAGACGATTTAGTGCAAGCGCTAAAACGTCTATAATTGCATGTTAGAAGGAATGTGAGGTTTTGATTAAATTTATACTTGGTATATTGAAACTTTACCTCTAGTTTTGTGTATATATAGTATTAAATATAACTAAAACAACACACTCCTGATGAAGAAGTTTTTACTCTCTCTTTTGTTTTTTGCTTTTGCGCTTTCTTTCGCTCCTTTTGCATCCGCTGCCTCAGAAACAGCCCTTGTTAAAGAAGAACTTCCCTTCTTTAAAAAGAAGAAAGGTTCTATGGCCAGATACAAGCAGATTAAACGGAACAATGGGAGCTATGTGAAAAAACGTACCGCCGGGAACCGCAAGAAGAAATCTTTCTTCCAGCAAATTGCCTCCCGCTAGTAGCAGGGCGTTTTCTTTATACTTCAGGAGAACAGGCAACCTCCTGGTTTTCCTAGAAACACAAAAGCCTTCTGTTTTCAGAAGGCTTTTGTGTTTCTAGGAGTTCTTGCGCTGCTTTCGCCACATCTCATTAAAAGACAAGGGAGCAGCCACCAACGGTTCACGGCGTTTACTCCAGGTCTCTTTCTGTACGTGCCCCAAAACAAAGTTCTTCACCGATGCCGGGGCCAGATTCAGCAGCCGTCGGTTCTGCATGCCCTTCGCCCAGAATCTAAAGGCTAGCTTCTCGTTTTTGTCCACCAAGCCTTCGTCCACGCTTTGCTTGCGGTTAAGCAAAAGAAGGTTGTGCAGGTTGATCTTAACCGGACACACGCTGGTGCAGGCCCCGCACAAAGAACTGGCGTAACTCAGGTGCTTGTGTTCTTCCATGCCCGCCAAGTGCGGCGTAATCACTGACCCAATAGGGCCACTGTATGTTGTCTCATAAGTATGGCCCCCAATGTTCTTATACACGGGGCACACGTTGAGGCAGGCCCCGCAACGGATGCAGTTCAGGGCCTCACGTTGGTCTGGCTGGGCCAATAAGTTAGTGCGGCCATTGTCTAGCAGTACCACATACATTTCCTCGGGGCCATCTTTCTCAGTGGGCTGGCGCGGGCCGGTCAAGATGGTATTGTATATGGTGATGTTCTGCCCGGTACCGCTGGTGCTGAGCAAAGGCCAGAACAAATCCAGATCCAGCATGGACGGGATCAACTTCTCAATGCCCACAATTGCGATGTGCGTCTTCGGGAAGGTGGTGGATAAACGGGCATTACCCTCGTTCTCGGTTACGGCAATTCCGCCTATATCCGCGATCAAAAAGTTAGCGCCGCTAATGCCCACTTCGGCCTGTGTGTATTTCTCGCGAAGCAGCTTGCGGGCGGTGAGCACCAGTTGTTGCGCGTCATCGGTGGGCGGAATGCCCAGTTTTTTAGAAAACAGCTCCGAAATGTCTTTCTTGGACATGTGCATGGCGGGCGTCACAATGTGGTACGGGCGCTGCCCAGCCAACTGTACAATGTATTCGCCCAGGTCGGTCTCCACAGTCTCCACGCCGTTCTTCTCCAAGAAATCGTTCAGGTGGATCTCCTCGGTGCTCATGGACTTGGACTTCACCACCGATTTAGCGCGTTTGCGCTTCATGATGGTGCCAATCTCGCGCAGGGCTTCCTCGGCGTTCTGCGCCCAAATGACTTTTCCGCCCCGTTTGGTGAAATTGTTCTCAAACTCCACCAGGTACTTGTCCAGGTTGTTGATGGTCTGGGTTTTGAGGAAGGATGCCCGTTCCCGCGCCAGTTCATGGTGCTCGTAGGCCATCATGCCATTCTGCACGGCGGCGTTGTATTTGCCTATGTTGAAGCGGATTTTCTGCCGATGCTCCAGGTCAAACGCCTTGTTCTCTGAGTCCTGCAGAAACTGCTTTAATTTTATGCTCAAGTTATTTTTCCGGTTAGTCTTTCTGCCCCAGCCCATGCCAAGGCCATGATTCATGTTCATCTCTCCGCTTTAAGGCTTGTTTCCAGAAAAAAGGCCCAAAGCAAGTTGTCCATTTCTGCAACGCCCTGTAGAAGAAGCGGTCAAGCTACAAAAATAACGGGGAACAGGCCAATAAAATATATTTAAACAGAAAAAGGAGAGGCATTAGCCTCTCCTTTTTCTGTTTAAATATGAGTCCTAAGTCTTGAGTTCTTTCAACTCAAGACTTAGGACTCAGGACTGAAATAAGCTCCGCTTATTTTTTGTTACTGTCTACCTTGATGCGCTCCGTGCGGTTGGCTAAATCCCAGGCGGTGTAGAACACCAGGCGGGCTACTTTCTCGGCAGATTGGAAGTTGATCTTTTCCACATCATCGGTTGGTTGGTGGTAGTCTTCGTGCACGCCGTTGAAGTAGAAGGCAATCGGAATGTTGTGCTTCGCGAAGTTGTAGTGGTCTGAACGGTAGTAGAACCGGTTGGGGTCGTTGGGGTCGTTGAAGGTGTAATCCAGGTCGATGTTGGTGTACGTTTTGTTTGCGTTTTCTGAAATCGCGTGCAATTCTGACGAAAGTTTATCAGACCCGATTACGTAGATGTACTCTCCTTTGCCTTCGTGCTCTTTGTCGGTACGGCCAATCATGTCGATGTTCAGATCGGCTACGGTGTTCTCCAGCGGGAAAACGGGATGATCGGTGTAGTACTCAGAACCCAGCAGGCCTTTTTCCTCGGCAGTAACCGCCAGGAACAAAATGCTGCGGCGCGGGCCGTGGCCGTTTTTCTTCGCCTCTGAGAAAGCCTGAGCCAATTCCATCACCGCCATAGTTCCGGAACCGTCGTCGTTGGCGCCGTTATACACCACACCGTTCTTGATGCCTTCGTGGTCATAGTGCGAGCTGATCACGATCAGTTGGTCTTTCAAATCAGATCCCTCAATATACCCCAACACGTTCTCGGTGGGCAACGGCTGCTTGTTACGGGCGGTTTTGATTTTTACGTTGGTAGCGGCTTTGAAAGGCGAAGCCACGGTTTTGCCGGCTTTGGCTACAGATGCGCCGTAAGAAGCAAGTTGGGTAGTTTTAGTGTTCAGCAACGCAGCAGCCATGGAAGGCGACACGTAGATGTTAGCGGCGCGGGGCGCTGCGGTTGAGGTCCCGAACCCAATAGACGGACGAGTCAACATACCGGCATAGCGGGCGGTCAACTGCTGGAACTCGGCATCAGTAGTGCCCATCACCACGAATACGCTTTTGGCGCCTTTCTTGGTGGCAGCGGCGGCTTTGGTACGGGCATCCTGAGACCAGGTACTCATTTTATCGGTACCGCTGAGGAGGTAAGTGCCATCGGCTTTCTTCGGCTCGCCGGCTAATACTACTACCGCTTTACCGGTTACGTCCAGGTTGCTATAGTCTGAGTAAGCCGGTTCATCAATGCCGTAGCCGGCAAACACCACCTGCGCGGTTTCCTCGTTCTGGTACGGCGAGGCGCCCAGCACGAAGAAATCTTTGCCCATGGTGAATTTCTTGGCGCCTACGGTCACGTAGCCCTCGCCCCAGCTGCTTTTCTCCAGGTCAAAGGTTTGGTAATACGGGTTGGAACCCGTTTTCACCGGGCCAGTGACGCCGTTCGCTTTGAAGTGATTGGCAATGTACTCAGCAGCCATTTTCTGCCCACGCTCGCCGGTTTCACGGCCTTCCAGGGAGTCGGAGGCCAAAACACGCAGGTATTTCTCCATGTCTGCGGCGGTAATGGTGTTGGCGTACTGCGTAGGGTTGGCGGCAATGGCCCCCGATGCAGCCGCGGCACTGCTACCAGCGGTAGCACCCCCGGTGGTAGACGCCGAAGGAGTTTGGGACGAAGAACAAGCCGACAGGAACGCGGCGGCCATGCCCAACGTGTACAAATGCTTTTTCATTGAGATTGTTTGTTGTTCTGGTATAATGACCTTAATGCTACTGAATTTTCGGGTAACGAACAAACGATAGCTGTTTTAGGCCGGTTTTTAGGAAATCAGGGCAAAAATGATGCCTTACCTGTAAGTAGGTTCTATTTATGTATCAACACGGTGGCATACGCAGCCACTCCTTCCTTCTTGCCCACAAACCCCAGCTGCTCGGTTGTAGTGGCTTTGATGGAAACATCGTCTTCCGGAATGCCCATGACCTCGGCCAGGCAGGTTTTCATGGCCGGGATGTGCGGGTTCACCTTCGGTTCCTGCAGGCAAATAGTAGAATCAATGTTGCCCACCTCATAGCCTTTTTCCCGAATCAGTTTCATAACCTCGCGCAGCAGAATCTTGCTGTCGATGCCTTTGTACTGCGGGTCTTTGTCTGAGAAATGGAACCCGATGTCGCGCAGGTTGGCGGCGCCCAGCAGGGCATCACAGATCACGTGGATGAGGACATCGGCGTCTGAGTGGCCCAAGGCGCCGTGGGTATGCGGAATTTTGATGCCGCCCAGCCAGAAATCCAATCCTTCCTGCAGCTGGTGCACGTCATAGCCGAAGCCGGTTCTAATGTTAAAGCTCATGTATGAGGTATTGATTACTCGTTTTTAGTATTGGGTTTTCGGAGAAGTAAAGCCATGTCCTCAGGCCCTTGTTGGTGTTATCGCCAGCAAGCAGTTAAACGGTAGCCTTACCAATAGCTGCCCCTGAGGTTTGTTGGCGATAACACCAACAAAGGCGAAAAAGACGTTGCATTTGCGCTACTACCGCTCTCCCGCAAGATCCCTGCAGGATGACAAAAGAAGCAAAACCCTGAGGTGTTTCGGGGCTGATTTCCGGAAATCAGCCCCGAAACACCTTATTCCTCTTCCAGAACTTCCTCCAGTTCTTCCTGGGTTTCGCTGCCGGAGGCGGCTTTGTAGAGCAGGGTGGAGCAGTTCTCGGGGCGCAGAATTTCCTGGGCTTGTTGGTAGATGGCTTCTGAGGTGACGGCCTGCACCAGGTAGCCTTCTTCGTTGATGTGGTTAGGGTTGCCCATCAGTTTGCCCACGGCCAGGTTCAACGCGCGATTCAGGAGTTCAATCTCAGAGAAGACAATGGAGGTCTCGGCCTTGTTTTTCACCTTCTGTAGTTCTTCCTCGCTCACGTGCTCAGCCCTGATCTTGGCCACAATGGCTTCTACCGCGGCATTGGCGACCTGCGGGTCTACGCCCACGTTCAGTTTGCCCTGGATAACCAACAGGCCTGAGTCCAAAGAACCGGTGGCGAAAGAAGAGATGGAGTTGAACAACTTCTGCTCTTTCACCAACTCATTATATAAGCGGGATGAATCCCCGTGGCCCAAAACATCGCTCAGTAAATCGGCGGCGTAGTAGTCTGGACTGGTGCGGGAAGGCATGTGGTAGGCTTTGTAGAGCGCGGTCAAGGGCACATCGGCCTCTACTTCCAGGTAGCGGGCTTCGGTTTGGCGGGGCTCCTGGGGCAGGTTGCGCTCGTACTTCACGCCGCCGGGAATCGGGCCGAACCATTTCTCGGTAAGTTCCTTGGCGCGCTCAAAGGTGATGTTGCCGGCCAGTACCAGAATGGCATTAGCGGGCGAGTAGTGTTTCTTGAAAAAAGCCCGGACATCGTCCATGACGGCGTTCTCAATGTGGCTTACTTCCTTTCCGATGGTCGCCCATTTGTACGGATGGTGCTGATAGGCCAAGGGCCGAAGCTTCAGCCAGACGTCGCCATAGGGCTGGTTCAGGTAATTCTGCTTGAATTCTTCTACCACTACTTTGCGCTGCACTTCCAGGCCGTTCTCGCTGAAGGCCAGGTCCAGCATGCGGTCAGATTCCAGCCAGAAACCGGTTTCAATGTTCTGGGCAGGCACGGTGAGGTAGTAATTGGTGATATCCGGCGAGGTGAAGGCGTTGTTCTCTCCGCCGGCCTGCTGCAAGGGCTCGTCGTAGTTGGGCACGTTCACAGATCCGCTGAACATGAGGTGCTCAAACAGGTGGGCGAACCCGGTGTGGGTTTCCTCTTCGTCGCGGGAGCCCACGTTGTACAACACGTTCAGGACCGCTAGTGGCGTGGTGAAGTCTTCGTGCACAATGCAGTGAAGGCCATTATCTAAGGTGAATTCTTTATACTGAATCATAATCAAAGGTGTCCTCTCTTGATGATAGGGGGAGACAATGTACGAAAGTACGTAAACCCAGTCTGAAAATTAAAGTTGCCTCTAAGAAAGAGGGTAGTTAACGGTAGTAGAGGTAAAACACACGGAAAGAGCTCCGTGTTTTAAGAGTAGATTGTCAAAAACTGGTTTAGAACATATTCATTGTTTTACATAATTTAATAAGGTTATATTTAATAGATCTATATCTAAAATCTATAACTGCATTTTATGGAAAACATCTCATCAACAACAGACCAGAAACCCCGGTTTGACCTTACTGCCTCCCAAACCAATGTCTCTGAAGTAATGGACAGATTCCATTCTTCACTGGCAAATAAGAAGGTCACGGAAATGGTTGGTCTTCTTGCGGAGGACGGACACTTCAGTGCTACAGACCCAACAGAGTTATTTGACAAGGAGCAATTTTCAGATTACATGACGCAGGTGCTTGGGGATTCTACGTTGAACTTCGCTAACCATAAGGTAGACGTCAGGGAAATAAAGATGGACGAGAGCGCCACCTCTGCCACGGTAATTGAGCAGTTTAAGATGGATGTATTTACGCCCAACATTCCTTGGCGCTTGGTAAGCCATTTGACCAAAGACGGGGACTCCTGGAAAATCAATGTCCTCAGCTTTAACTTGACACCCACGAATGCTCAGTTAGAAGCTATTGTAAATGCCGTGAATTAAGGGTGTCAGGCCTTAAGTAAGTTATTTACCCTCGCAGCCTTTCATTTGAGAGGTGCGAGGTTTTTTTATGTTGCCTGGGTTTGTTTGTGAAGTAGTTATCGCAAGGATAAGGCTTTGCGAATGTTTATTTGCTCGTCTTCTGGTTAACTTCCTTCCTGCTCCCTTCCAATCGCGCTAGTATTAGCTGTTAATAGGATGGATAGCTTTTCGTGCTCATTCCGCTAAATAAATCAGGCGTCTGGTTTCATGGCGCAGACCAAACCCTGATTGAAGGTCGTTTTTAGCATAATTTCCTCAAACTAGCCCAAATACGATAAGTAAAAATAACTGGGGCAATTGTTTCCAGGCACGGGCTATTGCACTAAATTTACGCCTCGCAGATAACGCGAAAACCATGAAATTCAACAGAAAAGACTATACAGACGACGAGTTGCTGCATTTGTACCGCGGCATTCTCAAGCCTCGCATGATAGAGGAGAAAATGCTGATTCTGCTGCGTCAGGGCAAAGTAAGCAAGTGGTTCTCGGGCATCGGGCAGGAAGCTATTTCCGTGGGTTCAACCCTGGCTTTAGAGCCAGACGAATATATTTTACCGCTTCACCGCAACCTGGGCGTGTTCACCTGCCGCGACATTCCGTTGGACCGACTGTTCGCCCAATTCCAGGGCAAGAGAACCGGTTTTACCAAAGGCCGCGACCGTTCCTTCCACTTCGGAACGAACGAGCACCACATTGTGGGCATGATCTCGCACCTGGGCCCGCAACTGGCGGTAGCTGATGGTATTGCCTTAGCCGAGATGCTGGACAAACGCGAGAAAGTGACCTTGGTGTACAGCGGAGACGGAGGCGCGAGCGAAGGCGATTTCCACGAGGCGCTCAATGTGGCTGCCGTGTGGGGGCTGCCCGTAATCTTCATGATTGAGAACAACGGTTACGGCTTGTCCACGCCAAGTAACGAGCAGTTCAAATGCCAGTACTTTATTGACAAAGGCCCTGCTTACGGCATAGATGCGCTGCAGATAGACGGCAACAACGTGTTGGAAGTGTATGACACCGTGCGCCAAGCCGCCTACAGCATTAGAAAGAACCCGCGCCCCATGTTAATTGAGGCGATGACGTTCAGGATGCGCGGGCACGAAGAGGCTTCGGGAACCAAGTACGTACCGCAGGAACTGTTTGAGCGCTGGAGCAAGAAAGATCCGGTAGAGAACTTTGAGAAGTACCTGCTGGACGAGAAAGTGCTGACGCCGAAAACCCTGGCGGCCATCCGGGAGGAGTTCCGCGAGGAGATTGAGCGCGGACTGGAAGTGGCGCACAACACGCCCATGCCAACGCCCGATGTGAAGGAAGAGATTGCGGATATGTATCAACCGTTCATTCAGAACGTGATTGCACCAAGAGACAGCGCCCGCTCTGAGCGCCGCTTCGTGGACGCTATCTCTGATTCCCTTCGCCAAAGCTTGGAACGGTATCCAGAGTTGGTGATCATGGGCCAGGACATCGCGGAGTACGGCGGCGTCTTCAAAGTGACCGAGGGCTTTGTGGATAAGTTCGGGAAAGAGCGCATCCGCAACACGCCGCTGTGCGAATCGGCTATTCTGGGAATTGGGTTAGGAATGTCTATCCGGAAGAAAAAGTCGGTGGTAGAGATGCAGTTCGCTGATTTTGTGAGCGCTGGTTTCAGCCAGATTGTGAATAACCTGGCCAAAAGCCACTACCGCTGGGGCCAGAACGCCGATGTGGTAGTGCGCATGCCCACAGGGGCGGGCGCGGCGGCCGGTCCGTTCCACTCACAGAGCAACGAAGCCTGGTTTTTCCACACGCCGGGTCTCAAGATTGTATACCCGTCCACGCCATACGATGCCAAAGGCCTGCTGAACGCCGCCATTGAAGATCCTAACCCGGTCATGTTCTTTGAGCACAAATTGCTGTACCGTGCCCTGTCAGAAAACATTCCGGATGATTATTACACCGTGGAAATTGGGCGGGCCCGGTTGGCGCAGGAAGGAACCGATTTTTCCATCATCACCTACGGCATGGGCGTGCACTGGGCCAAGCAGCTCCTGAACACCATGCCAGACGTATCGGCTGATATCCTTGATCTGCGCTCGCTGTTGCCCTGGGACAAAGAAGCAGTTAAGCAAACCGTGGCAAAAACCGGCCGTGTGATTGTGTTGCACGAAGACACCCTCACTGGCGGCATAGGCGCCGAGATTGCCGCCTGGATCTCTGAAAACTGCTTCACTCAGTTAGATGGTCCGGTCGTGCGGGTAGGTGGTTTGGATACTGCTATTCCGTTTGCCCCGCCGCTGGAGCAGGAGTTCCTGCCTGTGAAACGATTGAGGGAGAGAGTGGAGGCGCTGCTCAGTTTCTAAAAACAGCTAGTCTGTTTCGGGGCAGTTTTCTGGAAAACTGCCCCGAAACAGACATAGCCACCATCGCTTAGTACACGTATACCATAAGTTGAATATAGGTATGAGAAAGATTCGCTTGACAGTAGGTCTGGTGGCAGTGGCCATGGGCCTGGGTTTGGGGGCTTGTAACTCCAATAAAATCGCTTGCCCAGATGTCTCCGGGAAAAAGAAGTTCTCCTTCTTCAAGAAGAAAGAGATCACCCAGGAAGACCAGGCCAACGAAGGCAGGGACCTTGGGGGCCGGAACATGGAGTACGATAAGCAGGGGTTGCTGAAGAAAAAGAAAACCAAAATCCCCACCCCTAAGCGGAAACAGAGTTTAATGGAAAAAGTAGGACTAGGATGAAACAACCGTTACTCATTATTTTCTTAGGAGTTTTAGGGGTGTTGGTCTTCGGGCTGGCCCAACCGGCAACGGCGCAGACTTCGTTTACCACCCAAAGCCAACAGAAACGGGAGGTGCGCAACAGCCTCAAAGAAGCCAAGAAAGTGGAATCGGCGTACAGTGAATCACATCTTGATGTGAGTGCGTACAACTTCCGGAAAGGGGAGAGCGGCCGAAAGCTGAAGAAGAAAAAGAAGCGGGACCAGATGCCGATCAGCGAAGACGGATCTGCGGTCATCAAACCTAAAGTGTTTTCCAAAAAGAACGCCCTGGCCAGGGTAAAGAAAAGCTAAGGCGTTTGGTTTAAGAATTTTTTACGGATCAGAATTATGCAGTGGAATCAGATAAACAGTATTGATCAGATAGAGCAGATCAAAGAAGAGTCAAAAGAGCAACCTGTGGTCATTTTCAAACACAGCACCACCTGCTCCATCAGTGCCACCGCCAAAAGCCGGCTGGAGCGCCAGTGGGCCGATGCAGGCCTGGGAAATGTAAAGCCTTATTATCTTGATTTGCTGAACTACCGGCCGGTTTCTGCCGAAATTGCCCAATCTTTTGCCGTGAAGCATGAGTCTCCGCAGTTGCTGTTCATCAAAGACGGACAATGCAAGTACCATGGCTCCCATCTTGGAATCAGCTTGCAGGAGGTTAAAAAGCTGGCCTCCTAAGGGAAATGAAGCCTGCGGAAAGCTACCTTTTTCAAATACCTCCCGCAGGCTTCATTTTATACCAAAAACGTAAGATAATTCGTTCTATTTCAGCGTAAAACATACTGGAAGCAAACACATTGCGTACGATCTTGTTCTAAAGATTAGAACATCCAGCCAGGAGAAGGCCGCCGTCTTAGGCAAAGCTTCTTCCTGCGCAAAACCTGTTAGGCAGTGACTTCTTATTCTGACTAGTTTTAAAAGGATCTGTCAGGAGTGCTGCCCAAGAGAAGGTGAGGACATCGGTACGGAGTTGACCAGGGAATGGAAGCGTTTTTGAACCCTTTGTCTTACTATTTAAGATTTGCAGGTGCCTGTAAAGTTATTTACATTTAATCAAAACTTAGCCTTTTGCTCTGTGCGCAGATTTCTACTCGTGCTTGTGATCACATGCTTTCTTCCGGCTGGTTGGGCAATGGCCCAGACCGTAGAAGAAGAGGAAGGCTATTCCAGGGAGTTCACCTACGGACTCAATTTTAACTCTAACGGTGGGCTCCTGGGCGGAGCCATGATCAAGCAGGTGTACCATCTGGGCGATAAATGGTATCATTTCTGGGCTCTGGAAGGAGTAGAAGTAAAGCACCCCAAGGAAGTGCGCCTACAAAACCTGCAGAACGGAGCTTCTTTTGTGAAAGGCAAAAGCAATTACCTGTTCGTGCTTAGGCCGCAATACGGGCGGGAGTACACCTTCTTCCGGAAAGCCGCTGAGTCAGGCGTGCAGGTGAACGGGGTTGTGGCTGCTGGTCCGTCGTTGGGCATCATGGCACCTTACTTTATTGAGTATGACCGCAGCAATTACGTGTTAGATCCCAGATCCCAGACTTATATCTTGGTTGGGCCAGTTATCATCAATACCGAGCAGTATGACCCTAATATCCATACCAACGAAGGTCTGATTGTTGGAGCCCCCGGCGTGTTCAAAGGCTTGAGCGAGCCTAGTTTCAGGGTGGGGGCCAACGCCAAAGCGGGTGTGTCCTTTGAATACGGTCGCTATATGGAGAGCGTAACAGGTATTGAAGTGGGTATGTTGTTGGAGGCTTTCGCCGGAGACATGACCATGATCCCGGATGCGCCCAGCCGCAATGTCTTCATGTCTGTTTACCTCACGTTATATTACGGGCGTCGCCGTTGAACGATCCTTTCCCTTTGGCTGTTTTTTGCCTATCCGCTCCTCACTTAGTACCTTTGCCACATGGATCAATTGATTGCGTTGCCGGTTATCCAACCAGCAGAAGCTCAAACTAAACCCCGTAAGCCAGACTGGCTGCGCGTGAAGCTGCCCGTGGGCAAGGAATACGCTAAAGTCAGACAACTGGTAGATACCTATAAACTACATACCATCTGCGAAAGCGGGAACTGCCCGAACATGGGTGAGTGCTGGGGAGCCGGCACTGCCACCTTCATGATCCTGGGCAACGTATGTACCCGCTCCTGTTCTTTCTGCGCCGTGGCCACTGGCCGACCAAACGAGTATGACCTGGATGAGCCTCGCCGCGTAGCGGAAGCCATTCAACTCATGGGCGTGAAGCATGCCGTGATCACCTCGGTGAACCGCGACGAACTGAAAGACCGTGGCGCCAGTGTATGGCACGAAACCGTTGTGCAGATCAAGAACCTCTCGCCAGAAACCACCATAGAAACACTCATCCCAGACGTGAAAGCCAACTGGGAAGCGCTGGAAGTGATGATCTCCGCCGGACAGGAAGTAGTTTCCCACAACATGGAAACCGTTAGAAACTTGTACCGCCAGGTTCGTCCTCAGGCCAAATATGATCGCAGCCTGGAGCAGATCAAGCGTACCAAGGCTTACGGCAAGCGCACCAAGAGCGGCATCATGCTGGGCCTGGGCGAAACCAAAGACCAGGTGTACGAAGCCATGGATGATCTGGCCGCCAATGGTCTGGATATCCTTACCTTAGGGCAGTACCTGCAACCTACCAAGATGCACATTGAAGTAGCCGAGTTCATTCACCCGGACCTGTTTGCGCACTACCGCGAGGAAGGTTTGAACCGTGGCTTGAAGTATGTTGAGTCTGGCCCATTGGTAAGATCCTCTTACCATGCAGAACGCCACGTCAACGTTTAGTTTTAAGCGCGTTTTTAAAGAATAGTCCACAAAAAAGGCCTCGCTAATCAGCGAGGCCTTTTTTGTGGACTATTTGTGGTGGCTTGTCTCTATTTGTGAAGAAACCAAGAAGCAGGGATTTTATCTTAGAATTGAATAAAAATAATAAACTCGTATTTAAACACTTGGGTGCGGTTTTCCGCAAAAGGAGTAAAATAAAAGCTTTTTCCTATTTATTTAAAACTACCTTGCGTCCATATCTACTCATCTGCGCTGTAAAAAAGCATTTTCCTGTTCCGGGATTTTTAAAAAGCACCAAGTAGCCAAGCCTGCTGTCAGAAAGCTTATTTCTGTCCTCCTCGCGTATTTTGCATCTTTCCTATAAGCTAAAACCTTTGCCTGCAAGCTAAGTACATGCAGGGGCTCTATTCCTATATAGGAATATCTGAGATAAAACATTATTACAATATCCTTTACCACTTCATATGAAGAAACTCTTACTCTTGTTGACAGCATTTTATGCTGTTTTTTCCTCTTCAAGTGCTCAAACCCTAACGGCTCCTTCTTTGGGTGCGGCCCGCGAGTATGCGGTTCTTGGGAGTAGTACGGTTACCAGTGCCGGAAGCAGCATTATTTATGGCGACCTTGGCACCTCGCCTGGTGCTGCGGTGGTAGGTTTTCCAACAGGCAAAGTGTTGGGAGATACCCAGCGCGGAAATGCTGCAGCAGCCACTGCCAAAGCCGATGTGGTGCGGGTGTACAACGAACTGGGGCAATCTACCCCCACCCGTAATCTGACAGGGCAAACGTTAGGCGAAGGCTTTACTCCCGGTGAGGCAGCGGTGCGTGGTACGCTGCTCACCCGAGGCGTTTACAGATTTGACGGCAATGCCCGCATCAGCGGCCGCCTGAAAATTGACGGACAGGGGAATCCGAACTCAGTGTTCATCATTCAGGTGAACGGGGATTTGGTCATTGACCCAGGTTCTACCATTAATGTTTTTAACGCCAATCCAAACAACATCTTCTTCCGGGTGACCGGAAATATCACCATAGGCACAGGAGGGATGTTGACTACTGCTTCTACCCTGAGCGGAAACTTTGTGGTTCAGAATAACGCCTTCCTAAGCCTGAGCTCCACGCTGGTAGGACGGGTGCTTTCTACTAACGGAGCAATCACCCTCAACAACAATAACATTTCATTGCCTGAGCCGCTCACCACCAACAATGGCGGTGATGACGGGGACGACGGTGATGGAGGGGACGACGGTGATGGTGGACCTGGCGGCGGAGGTACTGGAAGCGCTAATCTAAGCATCACCAAGTCAGTAAACGCCACTACCGTAACTCTCGGCGATAACGTTGTCTATACCATCAGAGTGACAAACTCCGGAGCGGTAGATGCTACCAATGTCACCGTGGAAGACAGACTGCCTGAGGGCTTGGCCCTCGTACCACCGGCTGTCGCCGATAAAGGAACCTACAACGCCACTACGGGCATCTGGACCATCGGCACCTTGCCAGCGAACCAGATTGCTACCTTGACCATCACTGCCAAGACATTGACACTGGGTGAAATCACCAACGTTGCGGTTATTGAGAACAACGGCGGAACCGATGAAGCTACAACCTGTGTGCGTCCAGCCAGGCCGAATGTAGTAGGCCTGCAGGAAATCTGCGTTGGCGGAACCACGACCTTCACGGTGAGTAACGTCTCACAAGGCGTGACAAGCCTAGCCATTGTGGCACCAGCCAACAGCGGTATCACTATTGAAGCACAGTCATTGACTTCTTTCACGGTTAAAGCGAGCGCTACTACTGCGCCGGGTACTTATCCGATCACGGTGGTAGCCGTGACTACGGGCAACTGTCAGAACAGCCAGGCTTTTCCAATTGAGCTGGTAGTGAGAACTGCTCCAACTACACCGGTCATTACTGGTCCAGGAACTGCTTTGTGTGCGGGTTCTACGTATCAATACAGCATCAGCCAACCAGTAACAGGAGTGACCTATACCTGGAGCGTGACTGGTACAGGCTGGGAAAGAATTGGTGCTGCTACTGGAACCCAGATACAAGTGAAAGCCGGCACCGGCCCAGGAAAAGTAACCGTTGTGGCTTCTAACCCTTGCGGTACTGCTACTGCCTCTACGGCAGACGTAACCCCAAGCATGCCTCCTGCCACTCCAATTATTCTGGACAACAGCGGACCATGTACAGGCTTAACTTACGTCATCTCTAATCCGGTAGCGGGTGTCACCTACACCTGGACAGCGCCGGCCGGCTTCACGTTCGCTGATAACAGCACGACTGCTACCGGAACCACTGTGACGCTGAAAACCACTACTGCCAACGCAGTAGGCACCCTGAAGGTAACTGCCAGCACCACCGGTTCTACCTGCGCCAGCAACGAGGCTTCTGTAGAGATTAGGGCCGCCGATGCCGGGACCGAGATCGTGATTCCAACGGTATTTAGCCCGAACGGCGACGGCATCAACGACACCTTCGTGATCCGGAACGTGCTGAACTTCCCTGACAATGACCTCACCATCTACAACCGTTGGGGCAACGAGATCTACAAAACCAAAAGCTACAAGAATGACTGGCGGGCCACCGGCCTGGAAGAAGCCACTTACTTCTATGTACTGCGCGTGCGCGGGTGTGACGGCAAAGACCAGGTATTCAGAGGACCGGTACAGGTAGTGCGCTAAGCGCAGGTAGTTCAAAACATTAATTTCCCTTAGAAATGAAAAGAATCTTTATCATACTGATCACTGTGCTGGCTGCGAGTAGCAGCTGGGCACAGCACCGGTCACAGTTTTCGCAGTACATCTTCAACCAACTGGTGATCAACCCTGCCTATGCGGGCAGCAAGGAAACGCTTACCCTCAACGCCTTCCACCGCACCCAGTGGGTAGGCTTACGGGGAGCGCCCAATACGCAGACCTTCAGCATTGACGGGCTTACCAAAAACAAACACCTGGGCCTGGGTTTCCACGCCACCCGTGATGAAATCTTCGCGCAGAACCGCAAGAACATAGAGGTAGACGCGGCGGTGAAATTGCCGGTAAGCGAAACCGGTGTCCTTTCCTTCGGGTTGGCGGCCGGGGTTTCCCACTTCGCGGTGGATGGCTCCAAGCTGATCACCGGGAACGACCAGGAAGATCCGGCGGTGATAAACGCCCAAAAGGAAACCACCTGGAGCCCCAGCCTGAAAGCGGGTATCTTCTTCCATACCGAGCGTTTCTACGCAGGTGTTTCCGTAACCGATTTACTGGGCATCGACAAAGACATCAACTATGACCCGGAGCGCCATTACTTCTTCAACATCGGGTACGTGGCCGATATCAGCCATAACATCAAAGTGAAGCCCAGCATCATGCTGAAGGAGAATTTTGATGGGCCTACGAATGTGGATTTCAACGCCTTCTTCCTGTTCGGTGAGCGCATCTGGCTGGGTGCCAGCTATCGCACGGCCATGAATATCTTCAAGAATGACTTCGAGGCGAAAGGGCTTTCCTCTAAAGACGCGGTGGTGGCCATGGCCGATCTGTACGTAACCAAGCGGCTGCGACTGGGCTATGCCCATGACTTTACGCTGCACGGCAACCTGAATGATTTGAGCACCCATGAAATATCCGTTGGCTACAGTTTCCTGAAGAAGGAAGCGACCAAAATGGTAACTCCCCGGTATTTCTAATTTTAACAGACGCTTCTATGCATAACATATACAAATCACTTTTACTTTCCTTTTTTGCCGGTAGCCTTGCCTTGAGCAGCTGCCAGACCACGCGCAAAGCCGACAGGCTGTTCGAGAACTTTGACTATTCTCTGGCTATTGAAGAGTACCAGGAGACTTTCGCCAAAAAGGAGCCTACCTTGCAGGGTGCCCAACGCCTTGCGGATTCTTACCGCCTGACGGGCCGCACGAAAGAGGCCGAGGAATGGTACGCCAAAGTAGTGGCCATGCCTGAGGCTGGTCCCATCTACACGTTTTACTATGCCGAGGCTTTACGGAGCAACGGAAAGTATTTCGAGGCGAAAACCCAGTACCAGGATTATGCTCGGAAAGTGCCCGCCGAGGCCGCCAAAGCCAACGCGAAGGCCCAGGCCTCAGACGCTGCCTTGAAGTTGCTGGAAGAGCCGGCTTCTGCCATCGTGGTGAACGAAGCCCAGATCAACTCCGGCAACGCTGACTTCAGCCCGACGGTGTATGACCAGGGCATTCTGTTCACCTCAGACCGAGGCGGCAACGTGAGCGGCAACAAAGACGTGGATGCCGGCACCTACGGCTGGACCGGACGCCCGTACCTGCAGATGTTCTATGCCCAGCGCAATGCGGATAGCACCTGGCAAATGCCGGCCATAGCAGGTAACGCCCTTAACTCGGTTTATCATGATGGACCTGCGGTGATGGACTCTGCCAATACCACGCTCTATTTCACCCGCACCCACATGGTGGAGAAAAAGCAGAAAGACGTGAACGTGGATCCTACCAGTTGGGTGAAGAAGTCGCTTTCCAGTGACTACGTGAACCGCCTGGAAATCTTCTCGGCGCGCCGGGATGGAACTAACTGGGGTGAAGCCAAGCCTTTCGCCTATAACAAAGTAGACGAATACAGCGTGGGCCACCCCGCTATCTCACCTAATGGCCAGGTGCTGTACTTTGTCTCTGACAAACCCGGAGGCTACGGCGAAACCGATATCTACTACTCAGAACTGCAAGCAGACGGCACCTGGGGCCAGCCCATGAACGCGGGCAACATGGTGAATACCGTGGGCAAAGAGATGTTCCCAGGCTTTGACCAGAACGGTACCCTGTACTTCTCCTCAGACACGCACCCCGGTTTCGGTGGGTTAGATGTCTTCAAAACCAAAGGCAGTCGGGCTACCTGGAGCAAACCAGAGAACCTGCGCGCACCGGTGAACTCGCCAAAAGATGATTTCGGGATGGTGTTTATGCGCGGCGCGAACAATACCCAGGTGGGTTACCTGTCCTCTAACCGGGACAGCGGAAACGGCACTGATGACATCTACTCTTTTAAACTGTTGAGCAACGCCGTCCTGTTTGTAACCACGTTGGAGAGAGTGCAGGTGAAAGGCAAGCGCGCCATCACCCAAGCCCTGGCCGATGTCCGTCTGAAACTGACTCCCAAAGCGACCCAGGATTCTGTTGTAGCCTTCTCTGACCGCAACGGCGAATACAAGTTTGGAGTGCAGAAAGGCACCACCTATGACTTGGTAGGCGACAAATTCGGGTACCTGACCCAATCAGCTTTAGTAGCTATTGACACGGTGAAACTCGCCGATACCACCCGCGTGACGCTCATCTTTGACAAGAGCCAGAAGAACCAGGTCATCGCCATGGAGAACATCTACTATGACCTGGACAAATGGAACATCCGCCCCGATGCCGCCAAAGAACTGGATAAGCTGGTGCGCATGCTCAGAGACAACCCCAGCATCAAGATTGAGCTAGGCTCCCACACCGATAGCCGCGAAGGCCACGGCTACAACCAGGTGCTTTCTGAGCGCCGGGCTCAATCAGCGGTGGAATACCTAGTGAGCCAAGGCATCGCCCGGAACCGCCTCACCTGGAAAGGCTATGGCGAGACCGTCCTGATCAATGGCTGCGCCGATGGCGTGGAATGTACCGAAGACCAGCACCAACTCAACCGCCGGACGGAGTTCAAGATCAAGTAACGTTTTGCAGGTATTTTCCTGAAAACAGCCCTAAAACAGAGGAGCCACCCAATTGGGTGGCTCCTCTGTTTTAGGGCTGTTTTGATTAAAGTAACCAATTACCGGCGGGCAGTGGCTCTCTCCTGCTCTTGTGGCGGGAACTTGGCCAGAATGCTGGAGACAATCTGCTGTACTTTCTCATCGGTCAGGGATCTTTCAGAGGCAGCAGTTTCGCTGCTTCCGCGCCAGATCAGTTCATTGGATTTAGCGTCTACTACGTCCAAAATCAACGTTCCTTGCTGGTAGTCCTGCAAAGTGGTGGTGTTGTACAGGCGGTTGTAGGTGTACGCATAGCGGTAACCGTACCAGTACCCGTAACCGATAGACGGCACACTCACAAAATTAGGATTCAGGCGCTGCTGGTTCTCGATGGTGAAATCATAGGCCAGCAACATGTCTGGTTTGTCAGAGGCACTTGCTTTCTGAAAACCACGGCGCTGCATCTCGGCTTCCACCGCGTTTTTCACGCGTTTATCTAAAAACGTAGTGTAACGGCGGTTGGTAGAATCCTTGGCAACTGGTTGGTCTTGGTACCAGCGCCAGGTTTTGTACGCCTGGAAATTGGTGCCTTTGTCAAAGTCAGTGGTTACGTTGTAAGTGGTGGCACATCCGGTGAAACCCAGTACCAACAGTCCCATCATTACCCCTGTTATCAACTTCGCTATCTTATTAAATGGTTTCATTGATTTGTACAGTTTTAGTGTAGTGAAAGAATAGGAGAAAAACATCTCTTAAATGGCCTCCCCGCTTCAGATTGATAACATGAAAGCGTAAAAGTTGGTTCTGGAGAATGTTTCTTTCGTACAATACTACGCAAAAACTATGCCTATATTATACCAATCGGTTTATTTTAAACCTATATTTTTGAAGATTGTTAAAGGAGGCATTTGGGGCCTGTTTTCTGCAAAATACGCTTAAAACAAAAAGGCCTGCAGAACGTCTCCACAGGCCTTTTTTATAACCAAAATTAGATCAGCTTATACAGCTTTCATCTCTTGGCCTTGCTCGTTGTAGGCTTCAATAGGAGCGCAGCTGCACACCAAGTTACGGTCACCGTAAGCACTGTCAATACGGCTTACAGTTGGCCAGAACTTAGCAGTACGAGTGTAAGGCACTGGGTAAACGGCTCTCTCGCGGGTGTACGGGAAAGTCCAGTTCTCGGCCAAGGCCACGTGCGCCGGGTGCGGAGCGTTTTTGAGTAGGTTGTTTTTCTGATCTGCCTGACCTTCCTCAATCTCGCGGATTTCTTCGCGGATGGAGATCATGGCTTCACAGAAACGGTCTAGCTCTTCTTTACTCTCGCTTTCGGTAGGCTCCACCATTAAAGTACCCGCTACTGGGAACGATACGGTGGGTGCGTGGAAACCATAGTCCATCAAGCGCTTCGCGATGTCTTCTACCTCTACGCCAGCCTTTTTGAACGAGCGGCAGTCTAAGATCATCTCGTGGGCGCAACGACCGTTGGAGCCAACGTACAATACTGGATAATGCTCTTCCAGACGCGCTTTGATGTAGTTCGCGTTCAGGATAGCCATTTTGGTAGCCTCGGTCAAACCTTCGCCGCCCATCATGTTGATGTAGGCGTAAGAGATTGGCAGAATGCTGGCGCTACCCCATGGTGCCGCAGACACTGCGTTGATCGCTTCTGGGCGCTCTAAGTCTACCACTGCGTGGCCTGGCAGGAAAGGAGCCAGATCAGCTACTACACCAATCGGGCCTACACCTGGTCCACCACCACCGTGAGGGATACAGAAAGTCTTGTGCAGGTTTAGGTGACACACGTCCGCGCCGATGTTGGCCGGGGAAGTCAGGCCTACCTGGGCGTTCATGTTGGCACCGTCCATGTACACGCGGCCGCCGTTTTGGTGAATGATCTCGCAGATCTCAATGATGCTTTCCTCGTACACGCCGTGGGTAGACGGATAGGTCACCATTAAGCAGGACAGGTTATCTTTGTGCTCTTCGGCTTTCGCTCTGAGGTCGGCTACGTCAATGTTTCCGCGCTCATCGCACTTCACAATCACCACTTTCATGCCAGCCATTACCGCTGAGGCAGGGTTCGTGCCGTGCGCCGATGACGGGATCAAAGAAATGTTGCGGTGATGATCGCCGCGGGCTTCGTGGTAGGCTCTGATCACCATCAGACCGGCGTATTCGCCCTGGGCGCCGGAGTTTGGTTGTAAGCTCATGGCGGCAAAACCAGTCACTTCACATAACCACGCTTCCAGGTCCTGGAAGATCTGAGCGTATCCTTTGGCTTGGTCTGCCGGGGCAAACGGGTGCATCTGCCCGATCTCTGGCCAGGTCACCGGAATCATCTCGGCGGTGGCGTTCAGTTTCATGGTGCAGGAACCCAACGGAATCATGCCATGCGCCAGGGAGAAGTCTTTGTTCTCCAGGTACTTCATGTAGCGCAGGATCTCGCTTTCAGAGTGATACTTGTTGAACACCTCAGCTTGCAGGTAAGGGGAAGTCCGGATCAAGGCTTCTGGCCAGGTAATCTCGGTTTCCTCCGGAAGGGCATCCAATTCCAGCGTGGCATCCGGTTTTCCGGCTACTTTCGCGAAAACAGCCAGAATATCCTTCACTTCGTCCAGATCAGTGTTCTGGTTGATGGAAATCCCGATGTTGTTGTCCCCGAAATAACGGAAGTTGATCTGCGCCGCTTCGGCTTCCTGACGGATGGCTTGCTGCAGTTCAGCGCTCTCTACGAGTAGTTGCAGGGTATCAAAGTAGTTCTCGTTCAGTTGCTCAAAGCCCAGACGCTCCAAACCTTTCTCCAGAATCTGGGTCAGGCTGTGGATGTTCAGACCGATGTATTTCAGGCGGCGCGGGCCGTGGTACACGGCGTACATCCCGGCCATAACAGCCAGCAATACCTGCGCGGTACAGATGTTGGACGTGGCTTTCTCTCTCCGGATGTGCTGCTCACGAGTCTGCAACGCCATACGATAGGCTTTCTGCCCGAACGCATCCTGAGAGATACCGATAATACGACCTGGGATATTGCGCTTGTACTCGTCTTTGGTAGCAAAGAAACCAGCGTGCGGTCCGCCGTAGCCCATCGGAACCCCGAAGCGCTGCGAAGAACCTACTACTACGTCAGCTCCCATCTCGCCTGGAGATTTCAGCAGGGTCAAGCTCAGAAGGTCGGCGGCAACGGCTACTGGTAAGTTAACCTCGTGGCCTTGGGAGATGAAGTCGGTGTAATCAAATACTTCGCCGTCAGCGGCTGGGTACTGTACCAGGGCTCCGAACAAAGTATCGTCTTGCAGATTGGCTTCGCGGTGGTCACCAATGACCAGTTCAATGCCCAGCGGCGTGGCGCGGGAAAGCAGCACGTCAATGGTCTGCGGCAATACCTGGTTTGACACAAAGTAGCGGTTCGCGTTTTTGCGGGCGCCTTTGCGCAGCGAGTACTGCAGGTTCATGGCCTCGGCAGCGGCAGTGGCCTCATCCAGCAAAGATGCGTTGGCAATGGCCATGCCGGTCAGGTCGATAATCAGGGTTTGGTAGTTGATCAACGCTTCCAGACGGCCTTGGGCGATCTCGGCCTGGTAAGGCGTGTAAGCGGTGTACCAGCCTGGGTTCTCCAGAATATTACGCTGGATTACCGGCGGCAGGATGGTGTCATGGTACCCAAGCCCGATGTAGGATTTGTAAAGCTTGTTCTGCTTGGCAATCTTGGCGAATTTCCGGAGGAAGTCACGCTCAGTCAAGGCGGCAGGTAAGTTCAGCGGGTTTTTCAGGCGGATAGCCGGCGGAACGGTCTCGTCAATGAGTTGGTCTAGAGATGCTGCCCCAATGGTCTGCAGCATTTCCTGCATCTGCTCTTTCACGGGGCCGTTGTGGCGCTCTTTGAAGATATCGGCAGGCTTGGTTTTAAAGATCATTTATCGCTGGAATTTAGGTAGATAAGTTTCTTTCGTTCTGTAACAAACGTTTGGTGCAAATGATTTAACAAAAGTACAGGTTATAATTCACTAATTACAAAGGCAGCCCTTAAATTGCGCTGCAGGCTGTGAAGGAGTTATGGTTTTTGCTTTGTTTTCGGGAAAACAGCCTCTAAACGTTCATCATGCTCTTGGGTCATCGTCTATGAAAAAGCTTAAGATTGGAGTCCTGCGCGAAGGAAAAGTACCGGTAGATAAACGGGTGCCTCTCACGCCTAAAAAGTGCCAGGAAGTGCTGCAAACTTTCCCGCAGGTGCAGTTGGTGGTGCAGCCTAGCCCCATCCGGTGCTTCTCAGACAATGAGTACGCAGATCTGGGCATTCCGCTGAAAGAAGATCTGAGCAACTGTGATGTGCTCTTCGGAGTGAAAGAGGTGCCGGTGGGCCAGCTCATCCCCAACAAGACTTATTTCTTTTTCTCGCACACTATTAAGAAACAGGCCCATAACCAGAAACTGCTGCAGGCCATCCTGGAGAAGAAGATCACCATGATTGACTACGAGACCATTACCAACGCCCAGGGCGAGCGGGAAGTGGCCTTCGGGAGATGGGCCGGGATTGTGGGGGCATACAACGGCCTGCTCACTTACGGTCGTAAATGGGGACTGTACCACCTCAAGCCCGCTCACCAGTGCACAGACATGGAAGACATGTTGGAGGAGTTCTTCAAGGTGAAGACCTTGCCCAACATTAAGATTGCGGTCACCGGCGGTGGAAGGGTGGCCAATGGGGCTATTGAAGTGTTGAACCGGATGGGCATCAAGAAAGTTAGTGTCTTTGATTACCTGTACAAAGAGTTCTCTGAGCCGGTGTTTGTGCAGTTGCGCTCTTCTGACTACCACGTGCGCCCTGATGTGGAGGTTTGGGATTCCAAGGATTTCTACCAGAACCCGCACCTGTACCAGTCTACGTTCCATAAGTTCTCCCGCGTAACGGATCTGCTTATGCCCTGCGCCTATTGGAACCCCGCCGCGCCCGTGCTCTTCACCCAGGAAGACATGCAGCGCGATGATTTCAAAATCAACACCATTGCCGATATCACCTGCGATGTCTGCGGGGCCATCCCGTGCACGAAGCGCGTGTCTACCATTGCCGATCCGGCCTTTGACTATAACCCTTTGACGGGTGAACTGGAAGAAGCGTATTCCTCAGAGAAGAACATCACCATCATGGCCGTGGATAACCTACCCTGTGAGTTGCCCCGCAACGCCTCTCGGGATTTCGGGCGCCAGATTATTGACAAGGTGCTGCCGCATCTGTTTAACGGGGACCAAGAAGGGGTGCTAAGGAATGCCACCATCGCTAAGGATGGCAAGTTGTGCGAGAAGTACAGCTACCTGCAGGATTACGCCTATCCTGTCAAAAGCAGCAGTTACTAGTGCTTTTAGGTAATTTACCCTGGGTTTAGAATAGGGGAGATACGTTCTGGTGGGTGGCCATTGCAGACTGGTGCCTGGCCTCTAACGGCCGGGAAATCCATTCCAAAGCAGTGGCTACGTCTTCGAAGTACTGCAACTCAAACGGGATAGAATAGTGGCGGGTGTACACCAGTTGATTTAAGTCAAGCAAGCCATTGCTGGTGAGAGATTCTAGCACCGCTACCTTGCGGATGGAGGTTCTGCTAAGCTGGGGTAACACCACATCTATAAACCAATCTTGGTCTAGGGGAGGAAGGCTCTTCAATTTTCTGATGTCATAGATGCAGGAAACCAAGTAGTTGGTTTCAATAAGTTCTATCACTCCCAGTAGGGTTTTTCTGAAGATATCGCTTGGAACAAATCCTTCACACTCTATATGTATGGCCTTAAGGCTGGGGTCCATATATATATTGGTATAAGGCAACTTCTGACAAATAGAATTCACAATTCAGGGCTCTTAATCTTGTAAACAGGGAACGGGGATACAAATATAAAGCCTAATTGATATGTTATATCATTTTGCCAAAAAAAAATTGAATAATTTTATATGTTGCTGATTGTAAAAGAAATCCGCTGACAAGAATTGGTTTTCCCTCATCAGCGGATTTATTACAAGAATATATAGAAGTATTTCTATTGATTCTCTACCTTATCGGCCACTCCATCATCTACCGGTTCATCTTTCACGGTAAGCGTATCGGTTGGAGCGAGCGCTGTATCCACTTCGGCCGCTACTTCATCTGCTGCCGTTTCTGCGCTGTTTTCTACATTTTGGGCGGTTTTTGATTCACAAGACGCAAATCCGAAGGCCAATGCCATCATGGCGGCGGCCATTACCTTTGTTACTTTTTTCATAGTCGTGGTCATTTGGTTCGTTGGGATGGTTATACGGTAAATACAGATATTAGATTAAAAGTCCTCTAAGTAGATAACCGCATTTAGTAATCTGAGAAGTAGCCAGATTTGATTTAAATAGATTTAGAAATTATCACTATTCGTATCTGAATCTGATTTATATAATGCTGTTATTTATATTTATTGTGAGTTGTTTTATAGAAGGTTTAGGTGTGTAGAGACAAAGCGCTTTTGCATATATTTCCAATAAACGGGCCTAAAAAGAAAAGCTATTTTCGTAAGTATTAATACGGGTTTTTAAATGGTACTTTATCTCCTTCATAAGAATAGTCTACCTGTAATTAGGTTTTAAATAGTTGAATTACAGGAATGTATATAGAGGTATATATTTTAATATATTTGCATTTAAGTAAGTTATTTTTGAAAAATAGTCGTCCAGAAAGTAATAAAGCTCGTTTAGGAAGTGGGTATGCTTTTGTTTAATTAACTTAAATCAAAACAAGCCCATGTTCTATCATGATCGAAAACTTCAGTACAAAGTAAGAGTTGACAAACCAAACCCACAATTCGCCAGAATGCTTCAGCAGGCTATTGGCGGTATTGAGGGGGAAATGCGTGTGTGTTTACAATACTTGTTCCAGGCCTGGAACTCCCGCGGACCAGTGAAATACAAGCACATGCTGTTGGAAACCGGGACCGAAGAAATTGGCCATATTGAGATGTTAGCGACCGCAGTGGCTTTGAACCTGGAAGGGGCCTCTGCCTCCCTCAAAGATGAGATTGTGGGGAATAACCCCGTGGTGGAACAGGTGATGGGCGGCATGGACCCGCGTCATTTCTTATCTGCCGGACTGGGAGCCATGGCTACCGATGCGAATGGCGTTCCCTTCAACGGTTCCTGGATTGTGAGCAACAACAACCTGGCCGCCGATATGTACGCCAACGTAATGGCAGAGTCCACCGGCCGGGTGCTGGCCACCCGTTTGTGGGAAGCCACCGATGACCTAGGCATGAAAGACATGCTTTCCTTCTTGATCGCCCGTGACACCATGCACCAGAACCAGTGGCTGGCGGTGATTGAAGAACTGGGCGGATTAACCAATGCGCTTCCTATCCCTAACAGCTTCCCGCAAAGCGAGGAGGTGCAAGGTTTCAACTACGCCTTTGTGACCACCAACATTTACAAAGACGATGCCGCGGCCGGCAGATGGTCCAACGGTCCGTCTTTAGACGGCAAAGGGCAGTTCACGATGGTTCCTGGCGAGCCGATGGGCGGTGAGCCTACTTTGGCGCCACCAGTGCCTATCGCGCACGCACAGATAGAGCAAATGACCGGCTCTGCAGGCGGTGGAATCATAAATAAAATCAAGGATGCGCTTTAGAATCTAAAGGGTAACTGCCTAAAAAGGCTTCCTCTTAGTAAGAGGAAGCCTTTTTAGGCAGGCCTTAATTGCTCTAACCTGTAAAGGCCATCTAACCTCTGCTTGCCTTGCTTGATCGCGAAAAAGGCAGCATCGTCAGGCACACTCCAGTAGATGTCTGTTATCTCAGCCACGGGCCCAGCCGGTTGGTTAGCGGGCCTTACCCATTCGCCAAACGTGAAAGGCAACCAGGAAATGGAGGTGAACAGATCTGGCCGAACTTTGAACTCTTCATCTGAGTACCGCAAAAGCAGCCAGCCGTTTACCTCGCCAATCTTTTCAAATACTTTGTTGTGGGGTTCCAGTAATTCAAACTCCCTGCGGTTGGCCGGATGGATATGGGCATAGCCATACCCCGGAAACCAGTTATATAAACCAAATTCAAGACTCTTCTTAGGCATTATTCCTTTCTCTTTTCTATACAGGCCGGTGCCACAGGCTACAATGTGATCTGCAGTTCCTGGGCCGTGGCCTGTACTATCTCCCGCGCATATTTTTTAGGAATGACCAACTCCTTTGTCTGACTGTAATGGGTGATGATGCTCTGGTCCAGGAGCATGGGGGTGGCATAGGCGCCGTATCGTTCCACCAACGCCCGCTGTACGGTGCACAACAGCTCGCGGCGAGCTTCCGTTTCGGGAGTCTTAAACCGGGGCGGGAACGGGTTTGGCGGTAGCCTGTTGGGAATGCGGCGTTTTTCGGCTTCTTTCAGAGAACCGTTCAGAATACGTTGTAATTGCTCTTCGTATCTATCATGCTGCAATCGGCCATTGATTCCTTTGGTATGATAAAGCCAATCGTTGATGCTTTGCTCCGGGTTACTCAGGAGTTGCATGAGCGCATTGGTGTTGATGACCTGCCCCGCCGGAATGTTCCATTTCTGCGCCAACTGATCACGGAAGTCATAGATAGGCTTCAGGACGAATTGCTGCAACAGCGTCAGACGCTGCGGAAACTTAATCTTCAGGTGCGGGTCTTCCTGCTCCATAAAAGTAATGGATTCCAGGAGTTGGTCTTCTTCCTCCAGCCAGGCCATACGACCTAATTCCTCAACCTTGGCCACCATGGTGTTTTTCAGCGCGTGCAGGTATAGAACATCCTGGGCGGCGTACTCCAGTTGGCGTTTAGACAAAGGACGCTGGTTCCAGTTGCTCATCTGCTGTGACTTGTCCAGCCGAAGGCCCAGTTCCTCTTCCAGCAGCGTGCCCAGGGCGGCTTTGGCGTAGTTCAGGATTTTGGCCGCTACGGCGGTATCTACCAGCGTGCGTACCTGGCAGCCCAGCATGCTGAGCAGCATAAGATCATTGTTGGCGTGGTGGAATATCTTAGTAATAGCCGGATTCTCCAGCACATCCCAAAGGGGCTGCAGGTCCGTCAACGGGAATGGGTCAATCACAAAGCACGTATGCCCGTCTGATATCTGGATCAGGCATAACGTGAATCCGTAGGTGTAATGGTGCTGGTCAAATTCCAGGTCTAAAGCGAGTTCTGGCCTCTGGCGTAAATGGGCAACCGCTTGTTGCAGTGCGTCATCGGTTTGTACCACATGAACAGGCTTCCCCTCCAGAGTAAATGCAGGTTCCTTCATAATCTTCCAAATGTACCCAAAAAGCGGGTTAGTTCCTTGACGCGGAACGTTAGTGTTGTGTTGCCGCTTTTAAGCTGATTTTGCGAAAACAGCCCAAAATTGAGAACATCTGATGAAATAACTCTCAAGGGAGCAAAAAAAGTGCAGTGCCAGAAGAAAGAACCACCTGTTGGCCCTGTTTTCTCCTGGCACTGCACCGGTCAACGGGCCAAGCCGCTACAGCTTAACACCCGGCTATTTCTTATCGCTACTCCAACAGGAAACTTACCTGCACCGCAGAAGTAATGATAATTTCGCCTAAGGCCAGCGTTGGTCCGCCGGCATCCATGGCCATTGATTCGCGCATGGCGGCTTTGTACATGACAGGGCCCGGCGTGTTTCCGCCGCCTTCGGTTATCTGGTAAGGGCGGCCAACTTTGGCCCCTAGTTCAGAGGCGAGCGCCACTGCTTTCTGCTTGGCATCCTGCACGGCTTTCTTGCGGGCTTCCTCCTGGTGTTTCTTAATTTGGGAGCTTTGGTAACTGATGCCGTCTACCCGGTTGGCCCCGGCTTTGTACAGCCCAGCCATGACCTCGTCAAACTTGTCTGGTTTGGTGAGCGTGACTGAGATAGATCGGGTAGCCAGGTAGAACTGCGGGGTGGTTTGGCCAAATTCACCGGTATACACGGGCTGCAACGAAAGGTAGGCTGTCTGGACGTGCTTGTCTTCCACGCCGTTTTTCTTCAGGAACGCCAGCAAGGCGGCTGTGCGCTGGTCGGCTACGCGGCGGGCATCTTCCAGGGTTTTTTCCCTGATCTCCACACCGGTCATAAACGTGACGTGATCTGGCTGTACCTTCACTTCACCCAGCCCCGAGGTGCTCACCAAAGGCGGCAATTGGTTTTGCTGGGCGTTAGCGGATAAAGCGCTGCAAACTAAAAGGAATCCAAAAACGGAGGCGAGTACTGTTTTCATAGGGTTAAAGATATATATAGAATCGGGTTTGCAAGTACCATGCCGGGTTTTTGCCTGCCTTGGTTTAACGCGCGTTACCAGCGTGGTAGTGCACGCCAAGCCGCTTTGATGTGTATCTTTGCCGTTTCGTTATGATTTATTTCCCTGAGTTTTATGCAGCAGCACCTGTCCATCTTTGATCCGTTTGAGGGAATGCGCTTTGGCAACCACATCTGTTTTCTGTGCGGCACCAAAGTGACTTCAGAAGAGAAAACCCCGGTTTTCCCCGCCTGGCTCATGGAAGAGTACGGGTTTGCCAAGGAGCCGCTCCGGCTGCTGGACCAAAGCGTGGTCACCTACCAGGAACTGAACATCCCGTGCTGCACTCAGTGCCAAAGCCAGCACCTGCAGCCGCTGGAAGAAAAGGTACAGGCGGCCGCGGCTCAAGGCTTAGCCGGACTTCGAGCCCTGGACGAAAAAAGTCTTTTCCAGTGGATGGGGAAAATGTTCTACGGTACCCTCATCACTGAGCTTATCAAAGAGCAGAACCCTTTGGTACGCCCTGAGTACGCAGTGAGCGAGCAACCCAAGATGCTCATGAAGTTCCAGGCGTTTTTCAGGGTGCTGCAATCATTGCGGGTGCCCATGGAGTTCGCAGATTTTATTCCGGGGTCATTGTTTGTGATAGACGTAGACGCCTCGGCAGAGCCTTCACGGTTTGAGTTCCGTGACGAATTGTCTACCATGATGTTCAGCCTGCGCCTGGACAACGTGCTCATCGTCTCCTGCCTGCTAGACAACGCCATGATCAAAGACGCCCTTCGGCGCGTGTGGGAGGTTCTGGAGCCCAAGCAATTGCAGCCCATCCAAGCCGCTGAGTTCAGCGCGCGCGTCTTCTACGCAGGCTATTTGCTCAACGTCATTCCAGATTACCTGGTGCGGGCTCCCAAACCCCAGGACGATCACCTGGTCATGGACACGCTTATTGATGACGTCACCAACGTGATCTTCAACCCGTGGCAAAACAGCGCTTACGCTAAATTGCTTTCCACCATGTGGGCGAAGTGGGGCATCACCCAGGAAGAAATCCTCCGCGATCCGCGAGAACCGATGAGCATGCTTTTCAGCCCCGAGGGCGAATTCATCTCCTTCCCGCAGATTCCGGGTCAGGAAAAATAAGAATTAGATTTCAGGCGGTGTATTCCGCCGCTTTCTGTCAGGTGTTTCAGGGCCGTTTTCATGAAATCGGACCTGAAACACCTTTTTCTTTCTATAGTCTTTCCTTCGGATGAATTAAGTTATGCCGGAGGATTATTATCGAGTGTACACCCGCATAAATCAAACCTTTCTCCCTTTAGAAATTCAGAAGCCATTAACGGGTCAGGTGACTCGCGATTTTCCATTCTGGTTCAAGGTAAATCACCCTTTCAACAAGACGCTCAATGCCTTTCCGCAAGAAAATGGGAAGGTTCTGGTTTAAGGCCTGTTTCCTGAAAATGGCCTCTAAACCTTGATTTTGGGTTGAAATACCTCTGGCTAATTGGGTGGAAGGCGGGCAGTGAAGATGGCGTTGATTTCAGCCTGGAGCGGCGCGGTTCTAACCCCTTGAGTATAAACCTCTCTTGAAAAGCTTCGTACGCAATGATACGGTAATTACGTACGGACCTTAACAAACTAAAACTATGGCTGAAATAAACATTGAACCGAAAAAGCGTTCCAGTTGGGCGTGGATTATAGTGTTGCTGATATTGCTTGTGGTAGGATACCTGCTATACAAATACTTCTTTGAAGCGCAGGGCGGCAGTCCTGAGACCAGCGGAGCGCCTACGTCGGGGATGATCATGCCTATAGCTCCTGTTTTTCTGTCGTTTTGATATAAAGGAACCTAAAAGAGAGAAACCATGGCATATCATGCAAACGATGGGTTGCCCAGACTGGCGCCCTTACACGACTTGAAAGATTTCAAAGTTGCCAACAATAACCTCGATGTCAGAGGCTGGGAGGTAATTGGCTCTGACGGCAAACGCATTGGCAAAGTAGACGATCTCATTGTAGACCGCGAGCTGATGAAAGTACGCTACCTGGATGTAGACGTAGACAAAGACCGGGTACTACCTGACACCGATGCCCGCCATATTCTGGTGCCCATTGGCGCGGCCCAGTTAGACGATGACAGCGACCAGGTGTTCGTGGGCATGGATCAGATGTCTCTGTCTCGGTTTCCGTTCTACCGGGGCGGTGCCGTTGATGCAGACTATGAATACCGTGTGATGCACGCCATCACCAGCCCCAACGAAACCTACATGCAACAAACCACCTCGCATACTTCTCCCAACGCCGATTTCTACGGGCGCGAGCAGTTCAACGAGGATCGGTTCTACGGAAACCGGCACCAACATCACCAAAGCCATCCGCAGGACCAAAGCCACTTCCACACGTCCACGTCATCCACAGGCTCTAATCTGGGGTCTGGTTCTGGCTTGGGATCTGGCCATACCATAGGATCAACCTCCGGCTCTAACCTGAGTTCAGGTTCTAATCTAGATGGCCGCCCTGTGCAGGATGACATCGCCACCATTGAGCGGCTCCGTCAGATGCTGGAACAAGGTACCATTACCCAGGATGAATTCACGGCACTGAAACGCAAGGCCATTGGCTTGTAAACCAGAAATCCGTTTCAGGGTTGGTTTTAGAAAACCGGCCCTGAAACGGAATCTTGCAGAGTTAACCTGCCGGGAAATAAAAAAGGAGAGGGCACGCATAATAGCGTGCCCTCTCCTTTTTTATAAACGACCCAATCACCTCTTACGGATAATTGTTAGTGATGTTATCGTCCTGGTCATTACTGAAAGAGGCATGTTCCTGAACGTGGTGCTCAGACCCGTACGAACTGTGCGGATTGGCATATCCAGGCCAGGTTCTCTTCACGCGGGCGTAGGTTCTGTTTTTCTTCCGCTGGGTGAGGGCGTATGTTGCCAAACCAGCCAAAGCTACCAGGCCAGCAGTGGCTAGTACCTTGGGCACGGTGTTTCCCACGTTAGGCGGAAGCTGCACCACACCCCGCCGATCAGTGATGGCGGGTTCTGGTACGTAGCGTCCTTTGCTAGGAATAGCCAATTGATCAAATAACCGCGCCAGTTCTTCCAGGCCTTGTTTCAACTCCGGTCCTTGCATGGGCAAGCCGTGGCCGCTGGCAGCAATCTCAGGACTGAGGTCATGGAGCTTTCTCACCGAGGATCGGGCTGCTTCCCAGTCTGGCGTGAAATACGCGGGCGGGCCGCACACCTCCTGTTTCTGGGTGAGAACCGCCAGCGCAGACTCTGGTTTACGCGTCACAAAGGCATCTCCCACAATCAGCAACCGGTCCCGCTCCCTGAAAAAAGAAACGTGCCCCGGTGAATGGCCCGGCGTTTCCAGCCACTTCCACTCAGGCAGAAACGGAACCGATCCGTCTGAAGGAAGCAGCTCCAGCCGACCTTTGAAGGTGATGGGTTTCTTGGGGTAAATAAACGAAAGGTAGGCCATGCCGCCTCCGCCCACGCTGGAATCAGGTGGCGGGTAGCTAGACATACCGGTCAGGTACGGCAGTTCCAGCGGGTGCGCGTACACCGGCACCTGCCAGATATCAGCCAGGGTTTGCAGGGCGCCTACGTGATCAAAGTGGCCGTGCGTGAGCAGGATGGCCTTGGGCGGGTTGCCTTTGCCAAATTTGTCCTCGGCGGCTTTCCTGATTCTATCGGCGGAGCCGTACAAACCGGCATCTATCAGAACCCAGGATTTGTCTGGGTTCTCTACGTAGTACAGGTTCACGAAAACAATCTCCATGCCCATGACACCTGGTGCCACCGTAAAGCAGGAGTGCTGCTTTTGGCGCAGCACATTGGTCAGATGCTCTTCCATATCCATCCAGACAGGTAAGATTAACTATCCAGACGGCCAAATACGCTTAGTTCATCGCCGGTATCATGTCGGGAGTTATCATCGCCGTCGGTAGTTTTTCCGCCTTGGCCGCCCTGGCTGTTGCCGGGCTGCTGGCCACCCTGTTTAAAGCTGGCGTTGCCTTTGGCCTCGGCACCCGGCTCTTCAGAGGTGTTTTTCAGTTCATCCTGAGATTCTTTTCCGTTCGGCAGTTTTTCTTCTTCGTTATACTTATTGTCGTTTTCCATGGTGTAGTATGGTTTATAGTGTAAAAACAACTTGATACCGGGTAAACCGGCTTGTGTTTGTACGAGCAGATGAAAAAGTGGGTGTCTTCTGGTGGATAAATTCTAAGCCCCGAAGTTGGAAAAGTCAGTTTGGGTGCGTAAACTAGTCATATAGTACGCCGAGGTACATGTGATCTGGACGAAGGAGGTTAGAGAACCAAGCAAAGAAGAGAGTCATGTGTAGCCGGAATTTTTCTCACCTGTTTATAGTTAATAAGACATGGTAAATCTGATCTATCCACCTAACTATATGGCGGTATACGCGAAATGCATTGACGCCACCCTTCCTAGTTTTGATCCCGAAGAATGGATCAAAGAAGGACATGTATATGTTGTGAAGCATTTCACTGAGCCGCTCAACCAAGAGGAAGGAATGGCCGTGACCATCATTGACGAAGAGGGCGAAGAGATTCACCCATCACCGTCGCACTGGAGTTTCTCCTCTAACCGGTTTGAGCTATTCTCCATTTTCCTGAACTAAGTCTTTTAAGGCTCTTTTTCAGAAAAGACCATCAAAACAGAAAGGGCTGACCCACTAGGTCAGCCCTTTCTGTTTTAGAAGCCGTTGGCAACGCGTTAGAACTGGAACCCAGCCCGCACCAGGAACTGGCTTTGCTCCGGAGAGGCGGCGTAGCCCAGTGAAATGACAATCTGGTTTAGGGGCGAAATCCATAAACCGCCGCCATAACCCCGGTGCCATTTGTTTGAATCCTCGTTCTCCATCCAAACCCGCCCAATGTCATGGAACCCGAACAAACCCAAGGAGGCAGGGAAGAGGTAGGTGGTAAAACTGAACAAACGCAGGCGGGCTTCGGTGTTGTTGTAGAAGCTGCTCTGCCCGCTGAACCGGTTCCGGCGGTAGCCCCGCAAGGTGGTAGGGCCGTCCAGGAACTGCGCCTGGAAGAACTCAAACCCATCACCAAAGGTGTGCCCTCCGCCAAAGCGGGTGGCTAGGGTGAGCTTAAGGGGAATGCGCAAGGTCTGGTAAATGGCAAACTGCGAATGCACCCGCGCCACATCTGAAGAACGCTGATTCACGCCTTTGAGCGCATCTGCGGAAACCTGCCAGAAAACACCTTTGTCCGGTAGGGCTGGGTGGTTCCTTGAGTCAAGGGTGTATTCCAGACGAGCTCCGGCGTAGGATTTCTTCTCATAGTACCCCACTCCTTGCTCTGTTCCCTCTAACTGCTGATCCAGGAAACGGCCTGGTATGCGGTCTACGTTCACGATCTGGTAAGCTGGACCCACAAAGATGGTTTCGTATTCGCTCAGCTTTCGGCCTAGCAACGCGTTGGCGTAAAACTGCGAGGACTCAAACCGGTAGTAGTTGATGTCTATTTCCGGGTCAAAAGGACTCTCGTTGCCCAGACCGAAGAAGTTCTCGGCGTAGCCAGGGCTTTTGAAGTTCACGTTCAGTTTCAGGTCCAGACCCAACCTTAACCGGGGAAAATGCGCGGCATAATCTACCAAGAACGATTGGGTGTTGAAAGCGTAGCTGCCTACCAACCGCTGCATCATGCCGTACGGCTGTTTATTGAAGCCCTGGGTTTTCAGCAAAGCTCCACCGCCCAGCAAGAAACCATCGTCTCGGTTGTACTCAACGGAAGCCAGCGGCCCGAAGTAATTGTACACAAAGCTTCTGCGGTCATACACCGGCGTGTTGCGCAGGCGGGTGAGATTGCGGGACTCTGGGCCTAACTGCAACTGTGCGCCGTTTGGCTGGTCATACACATAGGTAAGCCGGCGAAGACCTTCCACGCTGGAGCTGTCGGTGATCTTGTCTTGGCCATCTCCCCCAATGATACGTACCCTGATGCCGTCCGCCGCGTGGCCCTGTACGCTGAACTCATCGGCGCCGCCTAAGCCGTACAGCCGTATCTCGCGGGTTTCGTCTGGTAGGAAACGCCGACGATACAGCTGGTCTGCCGGAGAGTTGCCTTCTTTTTTGTAGATGGTGACCAGGGTGACCCCTCCGGCCTCGCGCTGTACTTCAAAGCGTTCGTCCAGGTCGGTGCCTGCCACGTCTACTTTCTGAGCCAGGAACTCATAATAATCCTCGGCATCGCGCTTGATGTAGGCGCGGCGGGCTTTCAGGGTATTGGCCAAACGGGCACCGGAGATTTTCTGGATCTCGGGCGGTAACTGGCGCACGGCGTTTTCAATGGCTTCATCGGTAAGCCCGGCCCGTACAGAGTCTGCCATGGCAATCCAGTCAGCGCGTTCCAGGGCGGTGAGGAAGTAGCGGTCAAAGTAGCGGTTGTTGAAGTTGAAACCTTTGATGTCGCGCAGGCTTTCGTCAAACCCTTGTACTTTGGGCAATATCCAGCGGCGGCTGGCAATGTTGGGAATCACGCCCTGGTTCACGAAGAAGGCCTGGTCGCGGTCGCGCGGAATGGGCTTGTAGATTTTACCTTTCCCTTCTTTCTTGAATTCGGCCCAGCGCCATTGGTCATCGTGGCGGTCCCAGTCAGCGATGAAGAAATCCAGGAGGCGGGCCCGCAGCAAACTCATCTGGTCCACCTGATCGTTCTGGTCCTCTAAAGTGTTTTCCAGTACTTTGTCAGTGCCCACCACGTTTTTGGAATTCCCGAAACTGGCCAAGTCAGACATGTCTTCATCTGGGCGCTCCTCAAACAGGCCAATGGTGTTGGCAAACCCTTTCAGGTACTTGCCAAAACGCGGATCATCTGGGATAATGAAGTATTTGGGGTTGGTATGGTACACGCCCACGGCATCGGACAAGGTAGGAACCACCAGCGAACCGTACGGGTGCGAGGCCGAGATCTGATCTTTCACCACATCGGCAGCCAGAGTCTGGCGCAGGATGCGGGGCAAGGCGGCATCGGGGTATTTTTCCACCGACCGTAGCACGTACTGGCGGCCGGTGCTGTCTTCCAGACGCAGGGACACCGTCTGGAAACCGCCTCCCCGCTGGACTACTTTCAAGCCGCCGTTTTGGGTGCCGATATCGAAAACGGGCAAGGAAACGGGAGTTTGCCACTCAGGCCGGTAGTTCTCGCCTAAAAGCCATTCCCGGAAACCACTGGCCTTGTAGACCTCGCTGGCGGGCAGGGCACTGGTCTTGCCGGCAAAGTTCAGGTTCAGCTTCTTAGTTTGTTCTTCCAGCTGTTTCTGGGTGGGTTTGCGGGAAAGCAGCGCGCGGTGAGCCACTTGTCCTTGGGTGCTTTGGGCATCCTGGGCGGTCCAGATTTCCAGCCAGGTTTCTCCGTTAGGAAAGTACAGCACCTTGGCAAATCCCGCAGAAGCCTTTGAGAAAAGGGGCTCGCTTTTACCCGGCGACGGAAGCTTTTTCATGCCTACTCCAGTGCTCACGTAGTGAATGCTGTCCTGGGCGGAATAGGCCAGGGCGGCGGAGTTTCCTTCGGCGTGAAGCAACCCTTTGTGCTGGGTGTACATCTGGGCCAACTGCCGGTGCATGAGGCGGTACTCCAGGGTTTTCATCTCGGGGGAGATACTCACGGCTACCAGCAGGTTTTTCTCTTCGTTGCTGCGCAGCACGTCATCCAGGGCCGCCAGCGTGGCGGTGCCTCCGGTGGTGGGGCAGCCTCGTTGCTCGTCTTCGTCGTCCATGCGGCGGTTGGGCATGAGCCACTGGGTGTCCAGCAGAAGCAGGTGCACGTCATCCGTTAAGGCTACTTCGGCGGGGCCGGGGCAGTAGTTCTCAGGCTGAATCAGTTTCTCGTTCTGCAGGTACTGTGAGATGAACCGCTCTTGGTTTCTCACTCCGGTTAAAAGGCGGCCTTTGGCGTCATGTTCGCCGGGCATCAGAATGAGCTTGCCTTCGTAGCCTTGCAGGTACGCCAGTTGTTTCTGCAGTTGGGCTTCCAGTTCTTTACGGTTAGGAGCCGAAACAGCGGGCAAGGTGGCAGGCTGAAACGGATTGCCCATAAATACCACAGCGCTGTTTTTGCCGGCGCTTTTCAGTTGTTCCTGCAACAACGGTAAAGGAGCCGATGGGCCCTGGCCTGGCGCCCATCGGCCGGTCAGAACTACCGTATAGGAAGGCGATCCCGAAGGAAGGGAAGGCAATTGTGCCCAGGCCATGGCCGGAAACAAACACCAGATGCATAGTTGAAGCAGGATTACCCTTGGGGGTAAAAATTCTCTCATGGTCATTATCTTAGATGCTGGCAGCTCCCTCGGTTTTGGCCTCTTTTGGTGAAAACAAGGCTAAAACAGCAGGAGCCCTTTAGGAATACATTGGGGGTATCCAGTCACGTTTGCCGCTGTTTACGCAGTTTGGGGCGGTTTAGGTTAAGAAGATAGCTTTTTTTGAATTTTAAGTACCAACGGAGAGCCAGCCGAAGGAAAATTCCAGAAAGATGCCCTTGGTGGAATAACTTGCCCGCTTTGCTTGTTCTACCTGAAGAGAACAGAAGTATGCCCGCCTTAGAAAAAGACCTGCGCAAAGCCATTCTGGCGTTACCCGCCGCCCGCAAAGACAAACTATTGATTCAGTTATTGACTCCCAACCTGCTGCTGCAGGAACAGTTGAAGTTTGAGCTGCTGGAAGGTCCCGAAGCGTTAGATTTCAGGAGAGAGGCCTTGGCGGAACAAGTGCAAGCCATTGCCAAAGGTTTCTATTACAATGCCTCTGACCTGCTGAATTGCCTGCGGCAACTGTGCCCGCCTCTGAGCTACCACACCAAAGTCACCGGCGATGTATACGGCGAAATCAACCTGCTTTTATTGCTTTTGCAGCAGGTGCTGGAACACCAGCAGGAGAAACTACAAGTGCTTACCGGCGCCAACGAGGCGCTTTGCCTTTTCCTGGCCAAACGAACCGAGGAGGTTCTGCACAAACTGGAGAAATTGCACGAAGACCTGCACTTAGAATTTGTTGATCAAGTAAACGAACTGCTTCCTGCGCTACACGCCTCCGCCGCTGGATATGCTGCCCGAAAAGCCGGTGTTCCGGTACGCTGGAAATAAGTCAATTCCGAGGGAGAAAGTGAATTGTTGGGCAGGTTTTGCTGATGGTCATTTCGGGGCTGTTTTCTGGAAAGGAGCCCTGAAACGAGAAAGCCTTAAAGCCTTGCTGCTTTTCAAAGCAATGATGCCCGGCAAAGAGTTTACGCGGCCTCCAGCCAGTAGCTTTCCGGCACTCCTTTGTGCAGCCCTTTGATGGTGAAGAGACAACCCTCCAGATCAGTGTGCAGTTGACAGGCCCAGATGACCAACACCTGCCACCCCATGGCTCTCAGTTTTTCCCGATGCCGTTTGTCCCGTTCCTGGTTTCGGGTGAATTTCTCCGTCCAGAAAGGAACGTTGGTTTTAGGCAGGGCAGGTAGACAATGAGGGCATCGGTGCCAGAAACAACCGTGGATGAAGATCGCGAGCTTCCGGCCAGGATAGCAGATATCGGGCTTGCCCGGCAATGTTTTCCAGTGCAGACGATAGCCGCGTAGCCCGCCATGCCAAAGCGCCCGACGCAGCAGAAGTTCGGGTTGGGTGTGCTTGGCCTTGTTGCCGCGCATGTACCGGCTAATGCGTTCCTGGGTGGTAAGCAGCGTAGGTTCTGCGGGGACGTATTTCTTCTTTTTCTTGGGCATACCGGTGAGCGTGTGCAAAGAAAACACCATTGCCCGAAGGAGAGTGCCGTTGAAGTTGCCTTTCTTCCGGGTTCCTGGGGCGAAGTTTTCGCAAACCCTTACAAAAAGAGAAAGCCGTTTTAAGGTTGTTTTCTGCAAAACAACCTTAAAACGGCTCCTGAAAAAAGGAAGTAAGGCTAAAACTACCTTTGTTAATTTTTGGTGAACTTGGTGACTTTGTGGTTTACCGCGGGAATACTTTGCAGGTACACATAAATGGCTTCCAGATCTTCGCGCTCCATGCCAGCGAACATGGTCCAGGGCATGATGGTGTTGAACTCACCCTTGCCAACCGCCTGATTTTGCGAAGCAGAGTCTGCGTACAACTTAAACCTGCTCACAAAAGCCTCTTTTGTCCAGTTGCCAATGCCGGTGGCCTTATCCGGAGTAATGTTGGCAGAATAGACCGTGATGCCTCCGGGTAACGGAAATTCCATGCCCCCGGCATATTCCATCCCGGCAATGTTCTGGCCTTTTGCCTTCTGGGTATGGCAATCAACGCAGGCGGCGGCGGTTATCAGGTATTTTCCATAGGAGACCTGATCTGATTTGTCTGGGATGGGGTGAAACTCTGCTTTCTTAGGAATGGTGTTCAGAATAAAGCTCATGGCATAATCCGGCTGCGAGGGTGGTACCTTGTTTTCAATGGCGGGCAACGTGCGGATGTAGGCGATTACGGCTTTGATGTCTTCCTCGGCTAACTGGCCGTACAAGGGGTGGGGCATCACGGGGAAAAGGGCTTTCCCGTATTTGGTTACCCCTGAGGTGATGGCCCTGAAGATCTCCCCATCGGTCCAGTGACCTATACCGGCGGGTGTAATGTTAGGAGCGTAAAACGTGCCAGGAAACCCCAGTTCCTTTGGAAATTCCTCCCCGCCTTTGCCCCACGTTCCCTCCTTGAGAGGGGCAGCAAATTTGGTCCAATCACGTTCAGAGTGGCAACCTATGCAGGACATGACGTGGTGCGCCAGGTATTTTCCTCTAGCCAACCGCTCTTCAGTAGCTCCGATTTTTAGGTCGGGTGCTTCCCCTACATTGGGCAGGGCTAGTTTTACATACGCCAAAGCAGAAAGCACTACAAACAGCAGGCTACCCACTCCCAAGAGAATGATTTTCTTTGCTTTTTTCATGCGTCATTTAGCTAAGTAGCGGAATATGACGCAATTATATAAATATGATAATAAAAAACTATAAAATTCCAAACTGAGACTGAAACAAAAAGCCCCGCTTATACCTATAAGCGGGGCTCCCTGAAGGAATAGTTTAACCTACGGACGAACTTCTTCTGCGTCCTGGAACTGGTTGCTGCTGCCATAAGAAACCAGCACAATAGCACCAATGGCTACCGCTGCTACAGACAGAACCAATTGAATAGGGCTCATCTTCTGTCTTACTGTCAATAACATTCTGCCAGCATCAGAAAGCAGGTCAGGCAGCACATCGTGGTTGCCTTGGTAGACACTTACAATAGATTCAACGGTTCTGGCGAAGTCTTTTGGCTGTACTACCTGAGGAGATGTATTTGGTGTTTGTTCCATAGTGGTATTCTCTTGAAGGTTGGGTTTGTAAAGTAAAAATCCCGGCCTGCCTTCATGGCAAGCCGGGATTTTTATACGCAAATAAAACGGGTTAGGTCAATCTTTTTTTAAGTTAGCCAATCCGCCCGCCGGCGCTCTGCACGGCTTCGTTTATTTTCTGGATGATCTTGTCTGGGCTGAACATCATGCTGGCCGGGAAACTTACCTGTACATTGTTGATCTGCAGCGTTTGCGAATTCTCCTCATAGGCATAGTCGGCGGTTACGCCTTGTTTAGACACGCGTCCGTTGGTGCCGGCCAGCTCAATGCCAGCAGCTCCTAATTTGCTTCTGAGGTTGTTGTACAGTTCTGGAGTAATGCCAGAGTAGGTAGCGCTGTTTGCCATAAAGGTAGAATTTAGGTTGTAGTAGAATGATTTAACGCAGGAGGCAAAAGCAAGGTTAACCTTTGCCCCGAAGCTTAAAGATATATGTTTTCTGGCGGTTTCCCGTAAAAGAAGCGGGCAGACTTTCGTTCTTCGGCCTGAACCTTTCACCTCTAATTAAGGTAAAGGTGAACTTTAAATCGAACGCCTACATGAAGAGAAGGATTTTACTGGCATTGGTGGGAGTGCTTGTCCTGTATGGATTAGTGACCTTCTTTTTTGCCGATCCCGTTCCTGACGGGAGAATTCCTTCGTCTGCCATCTTTGGTGATAACAGCCTTTTGCAGCATCCGCAGGACTGTGTTTTGGTAAGCGCCGGAAGCCATTACCAGCGCAGCAAAGCCGGTGAGTTCTTCCTGGGCAAGCATTATAGGGAGGTGTGGGCCGTGCCAGTCAAGGCCAAGGTTTTTCACATGAATGAGGTTGAGGGCGGGCTTTCCATTGAGAAACTGGGCGGCGGCATGCAAACCACCAGCCTCACCCTCACCGACAAAACAGGGCGGCGCTTTGCCCTGCGCTCCGTGGATAAAGACCCCATTCAGGTGCTCCCTGCTTTCTGGCGCAAAACTTTTATAGGTTCTTTTGTGCGTGACCAAGTGTCAGCTACCAACCCGTATGCGGCTTTAGTGGTGCCGCCGCTGGCCAAAGCTGCCCAGGTTTTCCATTCTTCGCCCAAGCTGGTGTACGTGCTTCCCGCAGACCAGGACTTCAAGCAGTATTCCAACCTTTTCGGGAGCAAGCTTTTCCTGATGGAGGAGAAATTCACGTCCCGGGCATCAGTAGCGAAGGAGCTTGGTGCCGCTACCCAGGTAGTGGATACCGATCAAATGCTGCACCGTCGCTTCCAGTCTAGCCGACACCGCATAGACCAATGGGCGTTTGCCCGGGCCCGCCTGCTGGATCTGCTGCTCAGTGACTGGGACCGCCACGAAGGACAATGGGATTGGGCTGCCTTTAATCAGGAAAACGAGATCTGGTACAAACCCATTCCCAAGGACCGGGACCAGGCGCTTTGCCTTTATGATGATGGATTAATTCCCTGGCTGGCTACCCGTAAATTCGCGGCCCGCAAGTTTGAGTCTTTCCACCCCAAGTTCAAAGACGTGTTTGGCCTCACCATCAATGCCGCTTTCCTGGATGCCCGAGCTTTGTCTGAGGTGTCTTTGGTGGATTTTAGAAGGCTGGCCCGCGAGATGCAAGTGGCTTTATCAGACTCAGTGTTGCGGGTGGCTGCCCATCGCCTGCCTCCGCCGGTGTATGCCCTGATAGGCGAGGAAACCTTCCAAAAGCTGAGAAGCCGCCGACAGTTGCTGGTACAAACCGCCGAGGAATATTATAAAATTCTGGCCAAAGAAGTAGCCGTAGTAGGTGCCGATGAACCCGAACGGTTTGTAGTACAGCGGCTCTCGCAAGGAAAAACGGTGGTGGAGGTGTACCGCCTGGGGAAAGGAAATATCAACATCGCCAAAGTGTACAGCCGAACTTTCTTCGCCGATGAGACCCAGCAGATCAACCTATATGGCCTAAAAGGAGACGACATTTTTGACATCAGCGGCTCCGCTGGAAAGGGAAGCTATGTGACTATCTACGGCGGTGCCGGAAAAGACCAGGTAACCGATAAATCAAATGTGGAAGGCTGGCGAAAGAAAACGGTAGTGGTAGATGACAAAAAAGGCGTTCTAGTGCAAGCAGGCCCCATTACCGAAACCGAACTATCTGCAACTCCAACAGACGTTCCTGCTTTTGTGCGGGTTCGCCTGCGAGAATAGACCTGGTTCCTTTTTGGGCCTGTTTTCCTGAAAACCCCTCCTAAACACAATTATTCTTCAATGTAGAATATATGGTAATCGCCCTATGTTGTCTACTCGCAGCATTTCTTTGATGATGCCCCCTCCAGTAAACCCAAGTAGGTGCAGTGGTAATCTTCTTCTCTGCCTGAACTTCCTACCCTGTGACATACTAAATCATTCCACTTGCTGTTGGATATATGACCTTTCTCCTGCTGTGAGTTAAGGTTTGAAATTGAATATTGGAAAGAAAGGGAGAAAATAAGGGAATATAAAGGTGACTTCTGATAAAGGTTTGTCTCTTATCTATTTATCTATAATTTCGCCAAAATCAAATTTTTTCACGTATCCCATACATGAGATTTATACGCATAGGCTATTGCTGCAGAAACTTAATATAAATTTGGTAATGGGGGTTATATATTTGCCTATGCGAATTTAAGGTTATGTGTATTGCTGAGGATTTTATAATTTGCCGAAACTAAGGCATGTACTATCAATTTTTATGGATAAATACTCATATATAGCCAACGCACACGGAGCGTACATTGATGAACTGTACAAGCAGTATCAGCAAGACCCTGCTTCAGTGGATTTTGGTTGGCAGAAATTTTTTGAAGGATTTGATTTCTCCCAAACCTATCCGAACGGAAACGGTCAGGCAACCACTGCGGCGGCTCCTACAACTGCGCCAGCAACTGGGGCAACTGCTTCTGCAAGTGAAATAGAGAAGGAAATCCAGGTGCGTAATCTGATTTACGCCTACCGCTCCCGTGGTCACCTGCGCTCTAACACGAACCCGGTTCGTCCGCGCAAAGACAGGAAGGCCTTGCTAGACCTGAAAGACTTTGGTCTGTCTGAGGCTGATTTAGATACTAAATTCCAGAGCGGCGCTGAGCTGGGCTTAGGTGCCGCTACATTGCGCGACATCCTGGCTACCCTGAAGAAAGTATATGAAGGAACCATCGGGTTTGAGTTCATGTACATCCGGGACCCAGAGGTTTTGACCTGGTTTAAGGAAAAGGCCGAGAAAGAGTCGGTGAACTTTAACCCATCAGTTGACTATAAAAAACGCATTCTGTCTAAGTTGAATGAGGCAGTGGTGTTTGAAAACTTCCTGCATACCAAATTCTTGGGTCAGAAGCGTTTCTCTCTGGAAGGTGGCGAAACCACTATTCCGGCGTTAGATGCCATCATTGACAAAGGCTCTGAACTGGGCGTAGAGGAAGTGGTGATTGGGATGGCGCACCGCGGCCGTTTGAACGTGCTGGCCAACATCATGGGTAAAACCTACGAGCAAATCTTCTCTGAATTTGAGGGAACTGCCGTGCCGGATTTAACCATGGGCGATGGTGACGTGAAATACCACATGGGCTTCTCCAGCGAGGTAAACACCCCATCCGGCGGAAAAGTAAACCTGAAACTGGCTCCAAACCCTTCGCACTTAGAAGCGGTGAACCCAGTGGTGGAAGGTTTTGTGCGCGCCAAATTGGATTCCATGTATGGCCGTGACACCAACAAGATTCTTCCTATCCTGATTCACGGAGATGCGGCCGTAGCCGGACAAGGTATTGGCTATGAGGTAACCCAGATGGCAAACCTGGAAGGCTACAGCACTGGCGGTACCATCCACTTCGTGATTAATAACCAGGTTGGTTTCACCACCGACTTTGAAGACGCTCGTTCTTCTATCTACAGCACCGATTTAGCTAAAATCATTGACGCACCAGTTCTGCACGTAAACGGTGACGACCCGGAAGCAGTGGTATTTGCCGTGCGTTTAGCAACTGAGTACCGTCAGCGTTTCCACAATGATATCTTCATTGACATGGTGTGCTACCGCCGCCATGGCCACAACGAGGCAGATGAGCCTAAATTCACCCAACCGCAACTGTACAACCTCATCTCCAAGCACGATAACCCACGGGAAGTCTATAATAAGGAGTTGATTAGACGCGGTGAGTTGGACGCGAAAGTAGCCGAGGAGATGGACAAAGAGTTCCGTCAGATGTTGCAAGACCGTCTGGATATGGTGAAGCAAAAGCCATTGCCGTACAACTACCAGGTATTGGAGAAAGAGTGGCAAGAGCTGCGTCGTTCAAAACCAGAAGATTTCAACCAATCACCAGAAACCGGTATCTCCGCTGAGGCGATTGAGAAAGTGGGCAAGGCTTTAACTACGCTGCCAGAAAACTTTAAGCCGCTGAAGCAGATTGAGAAACTGACCAAAGAGCGCCAAGACATGTTCTTCAACAGCCGCTCTCTGAACTGGGCTTCGGCTGAATTGCTGGCCTATGGCTCTATCTTGTTAGAAAACAAAATTGTGCGCATGAGCGGCCAGGACGTGCAGCGGGGTACTTTCTCGCACCGTCACGCCGTGTTGCACGATGCCAATACCAGCGCCGCTTATACCAACCTGAACCACATTCAGGAGAATCAGCAAAAGCTGCAGATTTATAACTCCCTGCTGTCTGAGTACGGCGTACTTGGCTTTGAATTCGGTTACGCCATGGCCAACCCCAATGCCCTGGTGCTTTGGGAAGCGCAGTTCGGTGACTTTGCCAACGGCTCGCAGGTAATGATAGACCAGTTCATCTCGTCTACTGAATCTAAGTGGCAGCGGATGAACGGTGTGGTAATGTTGTTGCCACACGGATACGAAGGCCAGGGACCAGAGCACTCCAATGCTCGTCCTGAGCGCTTCCTGCAGTTGGCCGCCGAGTACAACATGTACGTGACCCAGTGTACTACCCCGGCAAACTTCTTCCACATGCTGCGTCGTCAGTTGGCAACGCCGTTCCGGAAGCCGTGTATCCACATGTCGCCTAAATCTATGCTGCGTCACCAGAACGTGATGTCGCCGCTGGAAGACTTCATGCAAGGCTCGTTCCAGGAAGTGTTGGGAGATACCTTCGCTGAGGCTAAAGCCGTGAAGAAGGTGTTGCTGTGTACCGGTAAAGTGTACTATGACCTGCTGGAGGAACAACAGAAAACCAACCGCAAAGACGTGGCCATCATCCGTCTGGAGCAGCTGCATCCGTTCCCGCAAGTACAGTTGGAACGTGAGTTGAGCAAGTATCCGAATGCACAGATTTTCTGGGTACAAGAAGAGCCGTACAACATGGGTGCCTGGACCTATATCCTGAGCGTAATGCGCAAAGGCATTGACGACGTGGTTTCCCGTAAGCCAAGCTCTTCGCCTGCTACTGGTTACAACAAAATCCACCAGAAAGAGCAACGTGCGGTAGTAGAAAAAGCATTCAGCATTTAAGTAAATCATACGTCCGCTTAGGGCCTGTTTTCCTAAAACAGGCCCTAAGCGGACTTTTAACAACATAACTTAATCTAAAAAGAGATTATGGCATTAGACGTAAAAGTGCCGGTAGTGGGCGAATCCATCACGGAGGTAACCATTGCCAAGTGGCTCAAACAAGATGGCGACCAAGTGGCCATGGACGAGGTAATCTGCGAACTGGAATCAGACAAAGCTACCTTTGAGTTGCCCGCTGAGGCTGCCGGTATCCTAAGAATAAAAGCCCAGGAAGGTGACACCATTGCCATTGGCGAAGTAATCTGTAGCATTGATGGAGCCGGACAAGGTGCTTCTACGCCTCAGCCTACCACTGTTTCAACGCAGCACAGCCTTACTGAATCTAAATCAGTAACCGACCCGCAGAGCACCGTGGCTGCTGAGAACACGCCAAGCCAGGGCATTCCTAACCAACCGCAAGGTGGTGGAGCCGGGCAGACTTTGGAAGTGAAAATTCCAACTGTAGGTGAGTCTATCTCTGAGGTAACTATCTCCAAATGGCTCAAAGCCGATGGCGACCAGGTGTCTATGGACGAGGTTCTTTGCGAACTGGAGTCTGACAAAGCTACGTTTGAACTTCCGGCTGAAGCGGCTGGTGTTTTGAGAATTGTGGCTCAGGAAGGTGATACTGTAGAGATTGGTGCTACCATCTGCCGCATTGAAGTAGGTGCCGGTTCAGGCGTTTCTACTGCTCCGGCTCCACAGACGGTAACATCTGCTCAGCCAGCCCAAGCTGCATCTGCTGCTACGTCAGGTGCTACTACCTACGCCAGCGGTACCCCATCACCAGCCGCCGGTAAAATTCTTTCTGAAAGAGGAATTAACGCTGCTGACGTGAACGGCACTGGTCGTGACGGACGCATCACCAAAGAAGACGCGCAAAACGCCCAAGCTCGTCCGGCTGCTCCGGCACCACAACCTGCCGCCGCTTCTGCTGCTCCAGCTGCCAAAGAATCTGCTGCTCCGGCTCCGGCCGCTCCAGGTTCCCGCAACAGCCGTCGCGAGAAAATGACCAGCTTGCGTAAAACCGTAGCTCGTCGTTTAGTAGCGGTGAAAAATGAAACGGCCATGTTGACTACTTTCAATGAGGTTGACATGAAGCCAATCATGGACATCAGGGCCAAATACAAAGACAAGTTCAAAGAGAAGCACGAAGTAGGTTTAGGCTTCATGTCGTTCTTCGTGAAAGCTTGTACGGTTGCCCTGCAAGAGTGGCCAGCGGTAAACGCCCAGATTGACGGTGCCGAGATTGTGTACAACGATTTCTGCGACGTTTCCATCGCGGTATCTGCGCCTAAAGGTCTGGTGGTTCCGGTTATCCGTAACGCCGAAGGCCTGAGCTTAGACGGTATTGAGAAAGAAGTGGTTCGTCTGGCTAAGCGTGCCCGCGAAAACAAACTGGGTATTGATGAGATGACCGGAGGTACCTTCACCATCACCAACGGTGGGGTGTTCGGGTCTATGATGTCTACGCCAATCATCAACGCTCCACAGTCAGCTATCCTAGGTATGCACAACATCGTGAACCGTCCGGTAGCTATTAACAACCAGGTGGAAATCAGACCAATGATGTACCTAGCGCTTTCTTATGACCACCGTATCATTGACGGTCGTGAGTCGGTTAGCTTCCTGGTGCGTGTGAAAGAGTTGCTGGAAGATCCAATGCGTTTATTGCTGGGAGTCTAAACTTGCGCTTTACGCGTGAATTCGTAAAAATGGGTTAAAAACGAAAGGCTCCGTGCTGCTGGACAAGAGCGGGTACGGAGCCTTTCTTCACATAAAAAGAAAGAACATGAAATACGATGTAACAGTAATCGGTTCCGGTCCTGGAGGCTACGTGGCAGCTATCCGCTGTGCGCAGTTGGGTCTGAAAACCGCCATTATTGAGAAATATTCAGTGTTGGGTGGTACTTGCCTGAACGTAGGCTGTATTCCGTCTAAAGCGTTGTTAGATTCATCTGAGCACTTCCACAATGCCGCGCATACGTTCAAAACGCACGGCATTGAGATAGAGAACCTGCGGGTGAACCTGGAGCAGATGATTGCCCGCAAAAGCGATGTAATCAAGTCTAACAACGACGGGATTGCGTACCTCATGAAGAAGAACAAGGTAGACGTGTACAACGGCCTTGGCTCTTTCGTGAACAAGAACACCATCAAGATTACGGGTCAGGATGGCGCCGAGCAGCAGATTGAGACCGACAAGGCCATCATCGCGACAGGTTCTAAACCAATCAATTTGCCGTTCCTGCCGGTTGATAAAAACCGCATCATTACGTCTACTGAGGCCTTGACCTTGAAAGAAGTACCGAAGCACCTGATCGTGATTGGCGGAGGGGTGATTGGTTTGGAGTTAGGTTCTGTGTATGCTCGTTTGGGCGCGAAAGTGTCTGTAGTGGAATACACAGATGCCATCATCCCAACCATGGACCGTTCCCTTGGAAAAGAATTACAGCGCGTGTTGAAAAAGACATTGGGCTTTGAGTTCTTCTTTGGGCACAAAGTAACCGGAGCCGAGGTACAGGGCGAAGGCGTAAGAGTGACCGCTGAGTCTCCAAAAGGCCAGACCGTCACGTTTGAAGGTGACTACTGCTTGGTATCCGTTGGTCGTAAGCCGTACACCGAAGGCTTAGGCTTAGAGAACGCGGGTGTACAGTTGGGTGAGCGCGGCATGATTGCCGTGGATGATCACCTGCAAACCAACGTACCGGGCATTTACGCCATTGGCGACGTGATCAGAGGTGCTATGCTCGCGCACAAAGCCGAGGAAGAAGGTGTTTTGGTCGCTGAGATCATGGCGGGCCAGAAACCGCACATCAACTACAACCTGATCCCGGGCGTGGTGTACACCTGGCCAGAAGTGGCGGGCGTAGGTTTCACCGAGGAGCAGTTAAAGCAGCAAGGCACCGCCTACAAAGTTGGCTCCTTCCCGTTCAAAGCCTCGGGTCGCGCCAAAGCGTCTATGGACACTGATGGTTTCGTGAAGGTATTGGCTGATGCCCAAACCGATGAGATCCTGGGCGTGCACATGATCGGACCCCGCATCGCGGATTTGATTGCGGAGGCTGTCGTGGCCATGGAATTCCGGGCTTCCGCCGAGGACATCGCGCGTATGAGCCACGCGCACCCCACCTACACCGAAGCCATGAAAGAAGCTTGTTTGGCGGCAACTGAGAACAGAGCCATCCATATCTAAATCTTTTCTTGTTTAAATAAAGAGGCCATTTCTGAAAGGAAGTGGCCTCTTTATTTTAAAGCGTTTATGGCCTGTTTTCTTAGAAGCAGGCCATAAACGCTTTTTTTTAGAGAGGAATCCCAGTGTGTAATCAAAGGAGAATTCATCAATGCTGAGTTTAGAAGTGGTAAAGGAAATCTCTTTTTCAGAAATATTACTATTAAGTGTAGGGCGGCCATTTGTTAGTTCTCCCTGATTCCTTACTTTTCTACTATCTAAGAAAATGCTGTCTGCATGAAACACCGTTTACTCAAAGCTCTTCTCGTTACTTTTTGTTTTTTGCCCCTTTTTACCAAAGCACAGTTAAAAGAGAACATCCTGTCTTTTGGCGGGAAATACGGTGATGGCATCTCTAAAGTCCTGCATGATAAAGAGGACAACCGATATGTGTTGGGCGTCATTGGTACGCCTGGTGAATTAAGTTTGAACGAGTACCAAGGAGAGGAGGTAGAATTCGGCAATCTTAAGAAAAGAATATTTAATGGTTTTGTCGCCAAGTTCAGCAAGGACAATAAATTGTTATGGTTGAGAGAATGTCCCAAAGATCTGAGAAGTACTTATCATGACTTTGCCCTTGATGATAACGGAGCCGTGTTTGTGACTGGTTCTGTGCACTACGGGCATTTTGTGCTTGAAAAAATTGATACAAACGGGAATTTGCTTTGGGAGAAGAAATACAGATCTAAAGCCCTTTTTAATGACATTGTAGGAGAGAGTATCGCCACAGATAGCCACGGAAATGCTTATGTGGTTGGTTTGTTTGACGGGACCAGTATGGACCAAATAACTTTTGACTTTCCTGGCGCAAACCAAAATCGGTTTACAGAATTCCTTGCCAAATTTGGCCCCAATGGTGCTGTAGAGTGGGTGAAGACCTCCTTGGGAAGCAAATTGCAGTATCGGCAGGTATTAGTAGATGCGCAAGACAATGTTATCACGTCTGGAGGTTTCAAGGACACTGTATCTATAGGGGATCATACGTTTATAAATAAGACCCCGGCCGATAGTTATGGACCTGTATATGATAAACTGTTGGTAAAAAGGAGTCCTGAGGGAGATGTGCTCTGGGCAAGAAGTTACCCAATTAGAATCAATGCAAGTTCTATAGCCTTGGCGGGAGACAACTCTTTTTACCTTTTTACAGAAAGTTATAGCTATTCAGATAGTAAAAAGGTAACTATTGATGGTATCACCTATGACAACACTTTAGGCAATGTTTTACTGAAACTGGATGCTAACGGAGTGGCTGAGTGGGCAGTCCCTTTTAAGAAGTTCCACTATGGACTCTCATTACTGCCTGCTAAAGAGGGTTTGTACTTCTCCACCAGCCTACACTCAGAGTTCGTCTTCAATGGTGTAGTTATCAAGGGAGAAACGGCCGGGTACTCAGGCACAGCTTTAGTTCACCTGAATGCTTCAGGAGAAGTTTTAGGGTTTAAGTCGTATGGTGGGCCTAATGCGGGAGCGTACTCAAAGCTATCCTATATGCCCAAGAGCAAAGCTTTGGTATTAGCGGGTACTTTTTACAACAAGTTTCCTGTCAATGACAAATTCCTGCAGAGTAAAGGCGACGCCGATATTTTCATTGGTGAGTTGGTAGATACCTTAAAAGGAGAGCAGACGGCCCGAATAAGTGGCAGGCTATACAAAGACCAGAATGCTAACTGCGGATTTGATTCCACGGAGAAGGGTTTGGCCAATACACTGATCAAGATTGAGCCGGGGTCTTTATACAGTATGTCAGATAGCGCAGGAAGTTATTCCTTCAGAGCGCCTTTTGGCTCTACCACTATCACACCCGTGCTTTCACCTGCTTCCAGAACGCAGGTTGTAAAATCTTGCTTGGAAAGTACTGCGGTGCTAACAGACAGCCTGAATCGCGATATCAAGAATGTGAACTTCGGGTACAATATCAAAGAGTGTCCTGTACTATCGGTTGACATCGCGGCTGATCGGCGCCGGCGTTGTTTCACCAGCAACACCATGGTTACTTATGCCAATGAAGGCTCCGCTGATGCGCACAACGTCAAGATCAAAGTTATCTATCCCCAATATGTAGTGCCTCTCAGCAGCAGTTTGCCTTGGATAGCCAAGCAAGATTCTGCCCTGATTTTTGAGATTGGTACCTTAAAAGCAGGTGAACGCCATAGCTTCGTGATCTCTGATTCTACCATCTGCGGGATTGAGTCCATCAGGGGCTTGAGTCAATGCGTGAAAGCGTTTATCACGCCTAAAAATTCCTGTGTTCCGCAAAGCCAAAAATGGGATCAGGCAAGCGTAGCAGTGGCAGCTGGTTTTACAGATCAGGAGAAGACTGCAGCATTTACCATTTCCAACGAAGGCACCCAAGACATGGTAGATAGTACGGGCTACCGGGTGTACGCAAACGCTGCCTTGGTGAAGCAGGGAAAAGTAAAGCTCAAGCAGGGCGCTTCTACCCGACTGGAAGTCCCGGCCCAAACCATGACCTATCGTCTGGAGGCAGACCAGGTGCCGTACCATCCGGGGCAAAGCCGTCCGGTGGCAAGTATCCAGCCCTCTACCATCCCGGTGAATCTCCCAGTTAACGCAATGCCCATTCCAATTGATGATCTCTTTCTGGATGACGCCGATGCGGAGGTAGATATTTCCTGCCTGGAGATTGTAGACAGTTTTGACCCCAATGACAAACAGGTGAGCCCCAAGGGGATCACCAAACGGCATTATATCAAAGCCGAGGATGAATTGGAGTATTTGATCCGTTTTCAGAATACCGGCACAGATGTGGCGTACAATGTGGTGGTGAAAGACACCATTAGTGAACACCTTGATATTGCCTCGCTGCGGATAGGCTCCGCGTCTCATCCTTTCACCTATACAGTTACGGGAAAAGGCAAGCCGGTCATCACGTTTACTTTCAAGAACATCAACCTGCCCGACCATAAGGCTAACGAACCGGGGAGCCATGGATACATCAAATTCTCCATCGCCCAAAATCCAGAGAACCCAAAAGGCACCGTGATCAGGAATACGGCCCACAATTACTTTGATTTCAATAGCCCCATTGCCACCAACGAGGTGGTGAACATCATTGGTGATACTGTCCTGGTTTCACCAATGCCAGTGGTTGTGTATGACTGCGGAAAAGAGAACCCCACGGTTGCCCAAGCAGGAACCCCTTTCAATTTGTGTGAAGTAAACCAGGTTGTAGTGCAGGCGAATGCGCCCGTAAAAGGCCGAGGCTTTTGGAAACTGATCAGCGGCCAAGGAACTATTGTCAATCCGTTAAGTCCCACCTCAGTTGTGCAAAACATTGGCTATGGCAAAACCATTCTGGAGTGGACCATTACCCTTTGCGAAAAAGTCTCCCAGAGCAGGGTAACAATCAACCGGTATCAGATTCCAGATGCGCCAAACGTAGCCGCCTTGTCGGTGCAGTGTGAAGGGTCAACCCTGCAGCCTTTGGTGGCCTCTGGGAGTAATGTAACCTGGTACTTGGATGCCGGGAAACAGAAGAAGCTCTTTGCCGGTAACTCCTTCATCCCGGTGATCTCAGCTACTTCTACTTTCTTCGTCACCCAAACGGTCAATGACTGTGAGAGTCCGGTACGGGCGGTGGAAGTGAAAATCAATCCGAAGCAAGTGCCGGTGGCTACCCAGGGAGATACCTTGATTGCGCCTCCCGCAGATGCGTATCAATGGTTCTTTAATGAAAAGGCCCTCAAAGGAGAAACAAGCCAGCAGTTGGTGGTGAAGAACAGCGGTCGGTACCAAGTAAAGACGCTTACTTCCGGTTGCGAAGCCACGAGTGAGCAACTGGAACATACCATCCGCTTGGCGGCATCTACCCTTACTTTAGGTCCTAATCCAGTACAGGAAGAACTAATGATTAAGTTTGCTGCCAATGCTATAGGTGAAATTAAAGTTCTAGTGAGGGATCAACTGGGAAGAAAGATGACAGATTACGTTCTTAAGAAGGAATATACTGTTTTGGAGCAGAAACTAGCGGTGCCAAACCTTGTTCCGGGTATGTATATCCTGGAGGTTCAACTGGGGAAAGAAGTGCAAAGAGTGAAATTCGTAAAGCTATAGTCGCGGAAGAGAGCACTGGTCTTTGAATATAGTAGTGTCTCTCTAGGTCAAAAAAGCCAAGTGAGGCTGTTAGTAGCTTGGGCCTATCAATAACAAGTAGATGAAAGCAGGTTGAAGAGCTAAATTTTTACCCCATGGCATAAAAAAGAGAGGGCTCTCCTAATGCAGGAGAGCCCTCTCTTTTTATATGCTTTAGCCTTGTTTTGTTTAAAACAGGCCAAAAGCAGAAACTAAAAGTTCCAACCAACAGTAGCCACGAAGCTGGTGTTTTTGTTTTCGCTTTTCACCGTAGGCACCCCAAAGTTGTAGAACTCAGAGTTCTGGTTGTTCACCTCATAGTTGACATATGGCGAGTACACGCTGTTGTATTTGCTGTATACCAGCGCACCGTCAATAAAGAAGTTGTTCTGTCTGATGCCAAGTCCGCCGGTGTAGTACGTCTTCGCTTGGTTCACGTCGCTGTCTTTGAACGGATCTCCGTACAGGGCATAGCCAGCCCTTACCCTAAAGATGTCAAAGCGGGCCTCGGCACCTATGCGGTAATTGATGGCTTTATCATAGGCCGTCTTGATGATCTGGTTTTCCGATTGGAAAGAATCATCGGCGTCTAACCGGGCGCTGCTGTAATCTACATATTCTACATCGGCGGTGATGAATCCGTTCTTGCCTATGAAGAAAGCTGCCCCACCACTGGCTTTGAAGGGAGTTGTGAGGCTGTACTCATACTCTCCCGGATCAGTGGCGTAGAATTGGTTCAGAGAGGCGCCGTCTTCTGGGGCTTGGTTGAAGTTTACGGCCAGGTTGGTGCTGAACTGATCGGTTAAGGTGTACCAGGTTGGTGTCTGTACCGAGAAACCCAGACGTAACGCATCACTTGGGCGGTATATAGCCCCAATTCGTAAACTAAGACCAGAACCTTCGGTAGTTAGCTCGTCGCGCAAACTCAGGTTGGTGATGTCAGTGGCCGGGCCTTCCTCAGAGTAGATTCTGGTTTGCTTAAAGCGCACCGTGGTCAAACCAAAAGAGGCTCCTACAAAGAGCTTGTCTCTAAAACTGGCACCATACGCAAAGTCCCATTGGTTCTGGGAGCCGCTAGCCTGTATGTTCTCCTGGAACACGTTTGACCCAACAACATTCGGGGAAAAGAAGCCTTCATCGTCTTCGTTAATCAAAAAAGTCTCATAGGCCAGTTCCTGGAGGGAGTTTGCGGGTAAGTCAAAAGCATTTGCCCGTTGTGCGGCGTATTCACCAAACGTAATGTTATCTGCGGTACGGGTACCACGGTAGAACGTGCGCTGGTTGAAATTGTTCTGTCTGGTAAAGCCTATCCCAAAAGAGCTGGAACGCCAGTCACCTTCTTCATCATCGGCTTTGCGGGTGGAGAACACCGCTGAGAAACCCGGTATGTTGAGGTTGTTGCGGCTGTTGGTGGTTTCAGCGCCAAATACAGAGCTGTTTACGTTGCTGACGTTTACGCCCGCCGAAACCGTGATCTCAGAGCGTCTGAAAAGCCCCAACCCGGCTGGGTTAGTGGAAAAAGAACCCGCGTCGCCACCCAGGGCTACGTTGGCACCGCCTATACCCATGGAGCGGGCAGTACCTCCAAAATCTGTGCGCGAGTAACGGAGAGCATCTACCTCGTTCTGGGCAAAGCTCTTCCCGGCACTGCCTAGCAACGCCAGGCAGGCCAAAAGAAAGCTATATCGTTTCATGTAGTTTTAAAGAAGGAAATTAATTTCTGCCTCTGCGGCTGCCTCCACCTGAGCTGCTTCCGCCGCTGCTGCTGCTTGAGGAAGAAGAGGAGCGGGACGGCTCATAAGAGGGACTTGGGTCATAAGAACGGGAGCGGCTTTCCGATGTTCTGGGAGCTGGGGCTGGTGTGTACTCCGCGCGTTGGCGTCTGATAGGCTGCGAGCCTTCAGAACCAGTACTGATGCGCGATCTTCTCTCTTGAGCCGGAGCGCCTATTTCCTGTGACTGACTTCCCGAAGGAGCGATTACCTGTCTGCGGCGCGACTGAGTAGTGCCGTCTGCATTGGTAACTCCGCCTCTAGACGTAGAACGGTTTCTGTACCCTGGCTCCAAGGCCGTGGCGTTGCTTGATCTGCTGGTGCCTGGGGCGGCAATGTTGCCGCGTCCGTCACGGGAGATGTTAGGGTTACGACCTGCCAGGTTTGAGCCTCTGTCATCTCTGCGACCGTACGCCACTCTGTTGGCTATCACCCGGCCTCCGCCGTAGTAACTGTCATAGTATCCGCCACCGTATCTGTAAGGATTGTAGCCATACCCGTATCCGTAGCCATATCCCCAAGGATTGTAATACCGGCCAAAACCTAAGCCAATCCCGATGGATAAACCCGGACGTGGCCAGAAAGGATCATACATCGCCATTCTTGCCATGCTAGGTCCGTAGAACGGATCATAGAAAGGATCCATCCAAGGGTCCATCATAATCGCTCTGGAGTAGTAGCGGCCAGGGGAGTAGAAGGGAGAAGCATACGCGTAGTACGGGTTCCCGAACGGCGCATCATAGTAAGAGTACTGGTAAGGCGTGTTGTTATTGTTGTTGCGGCGATTCTGAGCATAAGACTCTGGATCGCTTACGCGTTCTGTGATATCGCGCGAGGCATCATCGCCTTCCACGGCCTCGGTGTCACCGGCGCCTGGTTGCTCTAGCGCCGCCGGCTCTACGTAGGTTACTTTGTCTGAAGAGGAAAAATACACATCATCCGCCTCACTGGTCTGTAAGTTAGAAGACGTGCTACACCCAGCCGCCAGAAAACCCAGCAGCGGCAGTATAAGCAGTTTATTTGTATAGTATTTCATTGGAGTATAGTAGTTGGTAATGGATGCTAGATCAATTCACGAAACCAATAACACGAGTATCCGGTTCGCCAACCTTTCTATTCGGATATATTAACGTATTTTTGGGCAGAAAAGGTATGGATTCGTTTAAGAAATTAAGCAAAATCTGTGCCGTATAATTCAAGATTCGCTATATATTTCTTCTTTATCAAAGATACAAAAAATGAGCAAAGGGTTGCCTAAACGTAGTGAGGATTATTCTCTCTGGTATAATGAGTTAGTGAAACGGGCCGGCCTGGCCGAAAACTCGGCGGTGCGCGGTTGTATGGTGATCAAACCGTACGGGTACGCCATCTGGGAAAAGATGCAACGGGTGTTAGATGACATGTTCAAAGCAACAGGACATTCTAACGCGTATTTCCCCCTATTCGTGCCCAAAAGTTTGTTTGAGGCCGAGGAACAAAATGCTGAAGGCTTCGCCAAAGAATGCGCCGTTGTAACGCATTACCGCCTGCAAACCGATCCTGACAAACCCGGAAAACTGCGCGTAGACCCCAATGCCAGACTGGAAGAGGAGCTTATTGTGCGTCCTACCTCAGAGGCCATCATCTGGAGCACCTACAAAGGCTGGATTCAAAGCTACCGCGACCTGCCGTTGCTCATCAACCAATGGGCAAACGTAGTGCGCTGGGAGATGCGTACGCGCCTGTTCCTGCGTACCGCTGAGTTCCTATGGCAGGAAGGCCACACCGCCCACGCCACCGCACAGGAAGCCATCGCCGAAACCGAGCAAATGCTGCACGTCTACGCCGACTTCGCCGAGAACTTCCTTGCCCTGCCGGTCATCAGGGGAAAGAAAACGCCAAACGAGCGCTTCGCCGGAGCCCTGGATACCTACTGCATTGAAGGTTTGATGCAAGACGGAAAAGCCCTGCAAGCCGGAACTTCCCACTTCCTGGGCCAGAACTTCGCGCAGGCGTTTGACGTGAAATTCGCGACCAAAGAAGGTGGATTGGAGCACGTATGGGGAACCTCGTGGGGAGTAAGTACCCGTTTAATGGGAGCCCTGGTAATGGCGCACTCCGATGACGAAGGTCTGGTGCTTCCTCCAAAACTGGCCCCAATCCAGGTAGTGATCGTGCCGATCTACAAAGGAGAAGAGCAACTGGCGCAGATCTCTGAGAAGGTTCTAGGCCTGAAAAAGCAATTGGAAGCCAAAGGTATTTCGGTGAAGTTTGACGACCGCGACACCGAGCGTCCCGGCTTCAAGTTTGCCGAGTGGGAATTGAAAGGCGTGCCGGTGCGCATCGCCATTGGCGGACGTGACCTGGAGAACGGAACTGCTGAAGTTGCCCGCCGAGATACCAAAGAGAAAAGCTCGCAGCAGTTCGATAACCTGGTAAACATCATTCCTGCGTTATTGGATGAGATGCAAACCAACATCTTCCAACGCGCTTTAGACTTCCAGAAAGCCAACACCACTAAGGTAGATTCTTACGAGGAGTTCAAGCGCATCTTGGATGAGAAGCCAGGCTTTGTACTGGCCCACTGGGACGGCACGCCAGAGACCGAAGAACGCATCAAGGAAGAAACCAAAGCCACCATCCGCTGCATCGCCCTGGACACTCCCGAGGAAGACGGCGTTGACATGGTAACCGGCAAACCTTCCAGCAGACGCGTGTACTTCGCCAGAGCGTACTAATATTTGGAAATGAGGAGATGTGGAAATGTCTCTCGTTTTCTATAAGATCAGAATGACGAAAAGGGAACTGCTGAAGAGCGGCTCCCTTTTCTGTTTTCGGCCCGCATTTGTGAAAATGAGCCGAAAACGTAGCGTCGTTACACCCTAACGGCGTGTCTGCCTGCAACGAAACCGATTCTCCACAGACAACCCAAATTCCGAAGCAAAAAGGCTTCTGTGGCATAGTGCAAGTGGGATTGCTGCGTAGAAACACATCGGTACAATGAAACGACGCTACGTAATTGGCTAGGTAGGCTTATACCTGTTTTTGGCCTGTTTTTACAAAAGCAAGCCCGAAACAGAAACCCAGGAATCGCTACCTTTGCCAGACCTTACCTTTAAGCCATAAGAACATGAAAAGCATCGCCATCTTTTGTGGGGCCAGCAGCGGCCACAATCCGGTTTACCGTGAAGCCGCCCAAGCTTTAGGAACTTTGTTCGCGGAGAAAGGCATCCGGTTGGTGTACGGTGGCGGAAACGTGGGTTTGATGGGTGTCATTGCCGATGCAGTTCTTTCCGGAGGCGGCAAAGTAGTGGGGGTAATCCCGCAGAGTTTAGTAGACATGGAAGTGGCTCATACGGGTCTCACCGAACTACACGTAGTGCAGACCATGCACGAACGCAAAGCCTTGATGGCCGCCGAGTCCGATGCGTTTGTGGCTATGCCAGGCGGTTTCGGGACATTTGATGAGTTCTGCGAGATCGTGACCTGGAATCAATTGAAGATCATTCAGAAGCCTGCCGCCTTGTACAACGTAAACGGCTACTTCAACCCGTTTCTGCAGATGATGGACCAAAGCGTGGCTGAAGGTTTCGTGAAGGCCGAGCATCGCCAGAATATTATTATCGCCGAACAAGGCGAAGAGTTGCTAGACCTAATACTGAATCACTCGCATATCATCACTGAAAAATGGGTGGACTTCAAGCGGATTTAAGAATTATTCCTAACTGATTTAGGCCTATGTTAAAGAAACCAGGTGTAAAACAGAAAACATAAAAAGAAGAGGCCCCAGTGTTTGCCGGGGCCTCTTCTTTTTAGTGCTAACGTAATGCTTGATTGTTAAAGAATTTACGCTTCCAGCACCATCTGCGTCACGGCATTGATCCAGGTGGGGTGTGTATTGCAGCTCTCCACCAATTGCCAGTGCTCACCGCCGGCAGCCTCAAACTCTTCCTTGAATTCCTTGCCTACTTCAATGGTGGTTTCCAGGCAATCGGCTACGAAGGCCGGACTGAACGCCAGTACGCTTTTCACGCCAGCAGCCGCTAAATCCTTCAGGATAAAATCAGTATAGGGTTGCAGCCACGGATCTTTGCCCAGCCGTGATTGAAATGAGACCGTGTATTTGTCCTCGGGGATGTTTAGGGCTTTAGCCAATTGGCGCGAGGTCTCAAAGCACTGGGCGCGGTAGCAGTAGCGGTTGCGGCTGTGGTACGTGTTGCAGCAAGTGCCTAACTGGCAGTAGCCTTTGGTGCTGGCTTTCAGAATCTGGCGCTCGGGTAAGCCATGGTAACTGAACACGAAATGGTCATAGTCACGCTTGGCCATGTGTTCGCGGGCAATCTCGGCGAAGGTGCTAATAAAGCCCGGGTGGTTGCAGAACGTGCTGATGAATCTGATGTCTGGAATCACTTCCCACTTGCTTACAATCTCCATCACCTTCTCCTGCACAGAACCTGTGCTGGCCGAGGCATACTGCGGAAACAACGGCAACACCACAATACGGTCCACTACCTTTTCCTGCAACTCTTTTAAGGCATTCTCAATGCTTGGGCTCTGGTACCGCATGCCAAAGGCCACGTGATAGTCTTTGCCCAACCGCTCCTGCACCTGCCGCTGAAGATCAAGTCCGTGGAACAGCAACGGCGAGCCGCGTTCCGTCCAAAGCTGCGCATAGATCTTCGCCGATTTAGGAGCCCGAAACGGGGCAATCACCCCATTCACCAACATATATCTGGAAGGAGCCGCAATGTCCAGCACCCGTTTATCTAATAAGAATTCGCGCAAATATTTACGCACGTGCGGTACGCTGGGAGAATCCGGCGTGCCGAGGTTTACCAATAATACTCCTGTTTTGCCAGTGGCACCACTTTTCATACGCTTTCTATTGAAATGCAAAGATACAGATTTGAGAAGCAGGTGGCACGAGCCAAATTGATGATTTCCATCATTTTCCTATAGATAATAACAATGAAGGATAGAGAAAGCTGCTCCTGTTTCGGGCCTGTTTTATGAAAAACAGACCTAAAGCATAAAGCGTTGTGAGCTGGTAAATGTTTCAAGTCTCTAGGTAAGGACAAACAAGATATCATTTATCTGACGCACGGGCCCGAGGCTCGCGCTAGCGGGAGGACCTTTCTTTTTGAGCCTGTTTTCAGAAAACCAGCCTTAAAACGTAAGCCTGATTGCATCGTAACAGAAAGACAGACTTTTGGCTCCAGAAGGAGAACTCGTTTAAAAGCGTTACCTTTGCGAATTGTTTTAGAAATCAGTGAGAAAAATGGAAGAGAAGCCGCACAAAGCAGGGTTTGTCAGCATCATCGGGAAGCCTAACGTAGGCAAGTCCACGTTGATGAACGTGATGGTGGGCGAGAAACTCTCCATTATCACCTCTAAAGCGCAAACCACCCGGCACCGCATCATGGGAATTCTCAACTCAGAGGATTTCCAGATTGTGTACTCCGATACCCCCGGCATTATTCAGCCGCAGTACGAGCTGCATGAGTCCATGATGCGTTTCGTGCATGCTTCCCTGGAGGACGCTGATGTCATCTTGTTCGTGACCGATATCTATGAAAAGCACGACGAGAGCGAAGTGGTAGAGCGCCTGCGCAAAGCAAAGGCACCCATTCTGCTGCTCATCAACAAGATCGACCAGGCCACGCAGGAAGAGGTAGTGGAAAAGATTGCGTATTGGAAAGAGCAGTTACCGGCGCAGGAATACATGCCCATCTCGGCGCTGCACAGCCAGGGCACGCCCGGCGTTTTCCAGAAAATTCTGGACCTGTTGCCTGAGCACCCGGCGTATTATCCCAAAGATGAACTAACTGACAAGCCAGAGCGTTTCTTTGCGGCCGAGATGATCCGGGAGAAGATTTTCCTGAACTACAAAAAGGAGATTCCCTACAGCTGCGAAGTGGTGGTGGAAGAGTTCAAGGAAGACGAAACCATCATCAGGATGCGCGCTGAGATCAGCGTGGAGCGTAAAAGCCAAAAAGGTATCGTGATCGGTGACAAAGGCGCGGCTTTGAAAAAAGTAGGTACCCAGGCCCGCATTGACATGGAAGAGTTCTTCGGTAAAAAAGTGTTCCTGGACCTCTACGTACGCGTGAACGAAAACTGGCGCGCCGATAAACGCCTGCTGGACCGTTTCGGCTATAATAGCATTTAAATAGACGTTAGTAGCTAGATTTTAGATGTTAGACTTAAGTCTAGCGTCCAGAATCTAACTACTAACATCTACCAAGATTCCCTAGCGGCGCCACGAAGGCGATACCGCAGGTTTAACCCGCGTTTTGGGAGCGATTCCCGAAAAGGAGCCTCAAAACGCACATCCCAGTAAATATGGCACAAAATACCATCGCCATTGTAGGACGCCCCAACGTGGGCAAATCAACCCTGTTCAACCGTTTAGTAGGTACCCGTAAAGCCATCATGGACAATGAGAGCGGCGTAACGCGTGACCGCCATTACGGCCACGGCAACTGGACAGGCAAGTATTTTACCGTTATTGACACCGGCGGATATGTGCGCGGGTCAGACGATATTTTTGAAGAAGAAATCAGAAAGCAGGTAGAACTGGCCATCAAAGAAGCCGATGTCATCCTGTTCATGGTAGACGTGGATGCCGGTCTGACTGGCTTAGATCAGGAGTTTGCCGATGTTCTGCGCCGCACCGATAAGCCTGTGTACATTGTGGCCAACAAAGCCGATACGCACTCCCGCGGGCACCTGGCCGGCGAGTTTTACGCCCTGGGTTTCGAAGGCGAGATTTTCCCCATCTCCAGCCAGAACGGCTCCGGCACGGGAGAACTGCTGGATGAGGTGATCAAGCACTTTCCGGAGGAAGGCATTGAAAACCCCGAGGCCGGTATTCCGCGCATTGCGGTGGTGGGTAGACCAAACGTAGGCAAGTCCTCGTTCGTGAACCTGCTGCTGGGCGAGGAACGCAACATTGTGACCGATGTAGCCGGAACCACCCGTGACTCCATCCACTCGCACTACAATGCGTTTGGCAAGGAATTCATCATTGTGGATACTGCCGGGCTTCGGAAGAAAAGCAAAGTACACGAAGACATCGAGTTCTACTCTGTGCTGCGTTCTGTGCGTGCGCTGGAGGAAAGTGACGTGGTGATTGTGATGCTGGATGCTACCCGCGGCATTGAAGCCCAGGATATGAACATCATTGGGTTGGCAGATAAAAACCGGAAGGGTCTGGTGATACTGGTGAACAAGTGGGACCTGGTGGAGAAGGAAACCAATACCATGCGTGACATGGAGAACGCCATCCGGGAGAAGATTGCGCCTATCGCGTATCCGCCCATCGTGTTCATCTCGGTGCTCACGAAACAGCGCGTGCACAAAGCCATTGAAACGGCTATTCAGGTGCACGAGAACCGCAGCATGAAAATCCCTACTTCTAAGCTGAACGATGCCATGCTGAAGGAAATTGAGCGCTATCCGCCGCCATCCATTAAAGGCAAGTTCGTGAAGATAAAGTACGTGACGCAGCTGCCTACACACACACCTACGTTTGCGTTTTTCTGCAACCTGCCGCAGTACATCAAAGAGTCTTACACGCGCTACTTAGAGAATAGGCTGCGCGAACATTTTGGATTTGAAGGTGTGCCCGTTAACTTAGTGTTCAGAAAGAAATAAGCAGCTTCTGCTTGTTTCTTTCTACCCGCCACTTACCTACTACCTAACCCTGATTACCGTTGACTTTTATGAAAACTGTTTTACCAATAGCCGCAGCAGTTCTATTGACTTTTTCTGCCTGCGCTTCTAAAGATGCCCAGGAAACGCCAGTCTCTTCCTCAGAAACTATTGAGGAAACAACCAATGCAACTGACATAGCGGAAACCACGGCGGCTCCTCTTGATACAGCGGCAGTAGCCAATGATTCTTTGAGGTCAGACATCTAATCTATTGCATAGCCAGGGGCTTCTCTGGCAAAAGAAACAAGGCGCGGTCTTTTCCTGATGCAGTTCAGGAGGGGGTTGCGCCTTGTTCGTTTTATAAGAATCTGGTTGTATTGTTTTTATATCTTTCGTTAATAATATATCCATTTATCCATACACGCGTACATATGCCCAGGAACACCAGATCTTACCTGGCATAGCATTGAAATAGCTAAGACAGAAAGAGTTGGTTAACAGAAGATTATCCCGTTCATGCAAAATAAAACTATGAAAAAGACATTGGTTCTGGTTGCTTTCCTGGGAGGTGTTGTGAGCTTCTCGGCCTGCGACTCAAAGACGGAAAACAACATGGAAAAACAGGCCGAAAAAGTAGAAACGCATGCTGAAATGGCCGGCGACTCTGTTCTGGCCCGCCAAGCCAGAGAGGCAAAAGACAGTATTGATCAGGTAGACCCTGAATAAGGAGCTAGATCAACCCCGCTTTACCATACCCACCACAAAATAAAACTATGAAAAAGACCCTCTTAGTGATGACCTTGGCCGCCGGCCTGATGTCATTCTCTTCCTGTGATTCTGCAAAAGAAAACCAGGTAGAAGACCAGACCGAAAAGCAGGAAGACATCAATGATGACGCCGATGCTCCTGTACAGGAAGAAGCGGCCGAAGAACGCGAAGACAGCGTTGACGCTGCTGACCCTAATTGATCCTTCCAACGTTTCAGGCATCACCTAAAACATAAAAGAGCCGGCACCCAAAGTGCCGGCTCTTTCTGTATGCTCTTTTTCCCTCGGAGGGAAAGCAGGAAAAGCTTACCCGTTTTAAGGCTTTGTTCCCTAAAACGGGCAAAAAACTCAGGCCAGCCTGCGCTGAATAAGGCTGTCTACCAGGTGGAATAACTGCGGCGGAGCCAGGGTGCGCCACGGAATCTTGTCCAGGTCACCGCCGAAGTTGATGTAGTAATCTACATGGAACTGCTGCATCTCCTGCACCACAAACTCCTGGAACCCAATGGCCGCAATCCAGCCGTCCTCCACTTCCTCAAACCACTCCTCGTAGTACGCGTCATCAGAGCCGTGGAAATTAAACACGTTCTCGCCTATCAAAATGAAGTGGTTGATGCCCTCGCCAATCATGAGGTCCAGGATGTTGCGCTTCAAAGACATGATGTCATTGTTGAGCGTGTCATTCCACTCCCCAATGAATTCAATGACGGCGTAATTGTCATTGTAATCCACGTACAGGATCTTGATGAAGAGCGTCTCAGAATCTATGTCGTCCCACTGCGGATGGATGTAGTACCCGTAAATGGTGTTGATGTATTCAAGCTCATTGTTTTCCGCCCCGAACAGCGGCGATCGTTCGTCTTCTGAAGCCGAGTAGGCTTCTATCCAATTATAGAAAGGTTCTATGGTGTGCATGGCAGAATGAATGATGGCAAAAACTGAATAACGCAGAAAACCGGGCCAGGGATGGGAGAACAGCATAAAAAAAGATCTGCCGGAGGAAGGCAGATCTTTCAGGTTTGTTTCAGGCCCGTTTCCGGGAAAATGGGTTTAAAGCAGAAGCTTAGTGTTCGTTGGCCGAGGTGATAGCTGCCCGCACGCTGCCGTGCAGTTCCAGCAGTTCTTTGGCTTTTTCCTCAGAGATGTTCAGTTCTTCCATGATCATGCGCGTGCCGCGGTCTACCAACTTGTGGTTGGTGAGCTGCATGTCTACCATCTTGTTCCCTTTCACCCGACCCAGTTGAATCATGGTAGAGGTGGTGAGCATGTTGAGGGCTAATTTCTGGCCGGTTCCGGCTTTCATGCGCGTGCTGCCCGTCAAAAACTCAGGGCCAGTCACTACCTCCACCGGGAACTTGGCCACGGCCGCTACTTTGCTATCAGCGTTGCAGACAATGCAGCCGGTGGTGATGCTGCGCTCGTTACAGGCCTGCAAACCGCCGATCACGTAAGGCGTTCTTCCGGAGGCCGCGATGCCCACCACTACGTCTTTCTCGTTCACGCCGTATTCGTCCAGGTCAATGATGGCCTGCTGGTCATCGTCTTCGGCAAATTCTACGGCTTTCCGGATGGCTTTGTCTCCGCCGGCCATGATCCCGATGACCAGATCAAACGGAACCCCAAACGTTGGTGGGCACTCAGACGCGTCAACCACGCCCAGGCGGCCACTGGTACCGGCGCCAATGTAGAACAGGCGACCGCCTTCCTTCATTTTCGCCACGGTGGCTTCTACTAGTTTCTCCAGCTGCGGAATGGCTTTCTCCACGGCCAAAGGCACCGTTTTGTCTTCTTTGTTTATGTTGGTAAGGAGTTCCTGTACGCTCATCTGCTCCAGATGATTGTAATGCGAGGCGGTTTCGGTAGTACTCATGCTGTGATTTTCTGTTGGTGGTACAGGCTTAACCCTGCGATAGGACTTTCTAAAATCTGACCTACGGTAATGTTGTGTTGTTTGGCCACCGTCCGGAGGATTTCGGCAAAGTAAAAAGCGATGGATCCCACAAAGTGGGTTTCCTTTTGTTCGTAGGCTGGGTACTTTACTACGGTTTTCCGGAAAAAGTCGGCGAAACACTGGCAAATCATCTGATAGATGAAAGGGTGCTGCTGATGGTCAAAGAGAAACTTGGCATAGCCTGCCATGTAGCGGTTGGGGTATGGCTTGCGGTACACGTGATCTACAATCTCGTCTCGGTTCGTATTGTAGCGCGCCATGAAAGCGTTGTGGATCTCTTCTGGTAGTTCTTGGTTCAGGAAGGCTTGTACCAGCAGTTTGCCCATGTATCCGCCGCTGCCCTCGTCTCCTAAGATAAACCCCAGATTAGGCACGTTCTGCACGATTTTTTCGCCGTCGTACAGGCAGGAATTGGAACCGGTGCCCAAGATACAGGCAATGCCTTCCTTGTCTCCGCAAAGAGCCCGCGCCGCTGCCTCTAGGTCATGATGAATGTGGATTTCCGCACTAGGGTAAAGCTGCGCAATAGCCGCTCTAACTACTTCCTGCTTGTCTTTGGCACTGCAACCAGCTCCGTAAAAGTAAATTTCACCGGGAGTGTTGCCTTCCAGTTGTGGTAAAAGGCTTTCTTCCAGCATTTGCGCTATTTCAGGGGTGTTTCGGTAATAAGGGTTGATTCCCGAGGTAAGGGCCTCGGCCACTTCGCCGTGGGTATCAAGTAAGCGCCAGGCGGTCTTGGTAGAGCCGCTGTCTGCAATCAGAATCATAGGAGTTTGTTCAAAAACGAAGGTCAAATCTCAGAAAAACCGCTCAAAACAGAGCTATTTTTTTAAGATTCCTATCACGGAAAACTTATCAAAGACATACTCGGTGTGCGGGGCATCGGCTAGTTCCTCGGTTAAGTCCTGTCCGGCCCAATGTTCATAGTGGTTTCCCCGCCGCCATAACCTCGATTTGGTCACGTCATAAATCTCGCCTTTGTACGCCACCCAAATCTCGTCACGGTCTTGTCCGTTCCTGAGGGCCAACTGGGCGCGGGTGTATTCTTTTTCCATTGAATGATTGAGAGATTGAATGAGTGAATGAATAGTTGAGGAATGATGAAAGGGTTACTTTGATGTGTTCTTTCTTGCTTTGGCTAAGATGGATAAAATCTCTGTGGTTTCTGTAATAATGGCTTGAACAGTTGAAAGCGGTGTAGAGCCTGATTCTGTCATTAGCTCTAACCAGAACAGGGTTTCGTCCGCCTCCTCCACGCAGATGCTAAGCTTGGCATAAAACTCTGCGGCAGAACGGGCACGGCAGGCAGCCCTGTAATTTGCGGCTACAGAAGTAGCGGAGCGTAGAAGCTGCCGTTTCATGATGGTCGCTTCTTCAGTTTTGGGTAGTGATTGGCTGAATATGATAACATCTAAAGCAAGTTTTTTAGTGCGCAATTTGAATTGCTCTACAAACTCCTCTTTAGGTAACCTTTCACCCGGAATCATGTCTAACTGCTTTTTAATATCCTCAATCAAACCAACCTATAATTACATTCTCTCACTTATTCAATCTCTCAATCATTCAATCAAAACCTCCCTTGCATCAAAATCCACCGGTGGGGCACTTCGCCATCTGCGGCGGTGAGGTAGTCTTGGTAGCTGCAGGGAACGAAAAGAGGCGGGCGCATGCCGGAGAGGTCGTCTACCTGCATCCACCATTTCTCGGTGTGCCGGTTTTTGAAGAAGTACATCTTGTTGGGGTTGTCATGAAAACCCACTGAGAACTTCAGGAACTGGTTGCTGGTGAAATCTAAGGTGCCCTGGCGTTGGTAGAAACCGTCAATGCTGTACCATACCATGGTCGCCAAAGTAGTGGCGGTTAGGGAACGGTGGTCAAACTCAGGGCGGTAGCCGTAGAAGCCCAGGGAACTGAGTTGGTCGCTCTGCCCGGCGTACCAGCAGAGTTGGCAGGCCTCTTCACCGGTAAGCCCGAAAGGATTGGCAATCTGCTGCCCGGGAGCATCCTGGTGTTTAATGGCCGAAATGTCAAAACTGATTAAATCGGCTTGCCGAATGATGGGTTCCATTTCCTGCATCTGTTGCCGAATCTGGCCCACTCTGAACAGTTCAAAGTGGAGTTTCTCAAAGGCCGCCAGGGTGGAGGCATCGGTTAGGTAGGCCTGGTGCCCAATGTGGCTGAGCCCAGATAGGTAGTTTGGGTCATGCAGCAAGATGCGGTGCAGGTGGTGCTCATCGGGTGAGGAATCCTCTACAGCAGCCATGTCCAGCTGGCTGTCTATAATGGTCAGGTTAACTGTTTTGGGCAGGTGCTCGTACCCTAAAAAATGGCCGTAGGTAAGGTCATGGGAACCGCCCAGCAGAATAGGGAATTTGCCCGAGTCTACTAATATTTCAATTACCTCTTTCAGACGAAGGTAGGTGTCTTCCAGGTGAATGCCCGGTAACAGGTTACCTAAGTCCACCACCAGCCAGGAGCCGGTTCCTTTCATGAGGCGGTATAGTTCCTGGCGAATTTTGTTCGGGCCTTGGTAGGTGAAATCGGTAGCGCCCGCGGTGCCGCGGTATTCTGGCAAGCCTATTAAGACCACCTCGGCGGAGCGCCAATCCGGAAACGAGTGGATGAAAGGGGCCAGGTAGCCCCCAACGGTTTTCGGTTTGTCTGCCTGCCCGAAGGGTTCCTCGGGAAGTGGTTCAAAAAAGATGGAGAGGTTCATGTAAGGCGTGTGGCAAAAATCAAATTTAAGTAATTATCAGCCATCTGGTAGAAGCATTTTTAACAATTCGGTTGCTTAGGTACAGGCTGGTTTTGTTTTTTTTAAACCTATTTTGATTATATTAACCCAACAAACGACTAAGAAGCGCAATTCTATGAAAGTAACCCGGGTTTTTGATTTGTTAACCAACCAGTTAGAGCAGTTTCCGCAACCAGACTGCCTGGCGGCCAAAATCAATGGAGAGTGGGTGAAATACAGTACCCAGCAACTGCAGGATACGGCCAACAAGTTGAGCCTGGCCTTGATCAAGTCAGGGATCAGGAAAGACGACAAGGTGGCGCTTATTTCCATGAACCGCCCGGAGTGGACTTTTTCTGATTACGGCATCCAGCAGACCGGTGCGGTGAGCGTGCCTTTGTACCCTACCATCACAGTAGAAGATTACCGGTACATCCTGAAAGACTCAGAGGCTAAACTGGTTCTGGTTTCCACTGAGGACCTGTATAATAAGGTAAAAGAAGCTGTTTCTGACATACCAGGGGTGCAGGAAATCTACACCTTTGACCACGTGCCCGGTGCCAAACATTGGTCTGAGTTACTGAAACTCGCCGAGGGCGAAGATGTGGCCACGCTGGAGCCTTACAAAGCAGACGTGAAACCATCGGATCTGCTTTCCATCATTTATACTTCGGGTACTACCGGCGCGCCCAAAGGCGTGATGCTGTCGCATAACAATCTGGTAAGTAATTTTACCAACGTGAAGCCCTTTGTTCCGGTAAACCAGGAGCACCGCGCCTTAAGCTTTTTGCCGCTCTGCCACATCTACGAGCGCATGGTGTCCTGCATTTACTTCTCGGTGGGCGTATCAATCTACTTTGCCGAGAGTATTGAAAAAGTAGGTGATAATCTCAAAGAAGTGAAACCGCACATCTTCGTGACCGTGCCGCGCCTTCTGGAGAAAGTATACGATAAGATTGTGGCCAAAGGCGGCGAGCTGACCGGCGTGAAAAAAGGCCTGTTCTTCTGGGCGCTGAACCTGGGGCAAAAATATGATACCCGCACTTCGCCGGGCTTCTTGTATGATACCCAATTGAAGGTGGCCCGTAAACTCATCTTCTCTAAATGGCAGGAGGCGCTGGGCGGAAACGTACGCGTAATCGTTTCTGGCGGAGCGGCCTTGCAACCCCGGTTAGCCCGCGTGTTCTGGGGAGCCAACATCCGCATCATGGAAGGCTACGGCCTTACCGAAACGTCTCCGGTAATTGCCGTAAACCGGTATGAGCCCGAGAACAATGTCATAGGAACCGTTGGCCCAGCCATCAACAACGTGGAAATCAAAATTGCCGAGGATGGCGAGATTCTGACCCGTTCTGAGAGCGTGATGGTGGGTTACTACAAACGCCCGGACCTCACCGCCGAAGTGATTGACCCAGACGGTTGGTTCCATACCGGCGACATAGGTGAACTGGTAGAGGGCAAGTTCCTCAAGATCACCGACCGCAAGAAAGAGATGTTCAAAACCTCCGGCGGAAAATACATCGCGCCGCAGCTGATTGAAAATAAACTAAAGGAGTCTCTCGTGATAGAGCAGGTGATGGTGGTGGGAGAAGGAGAAAAATTCCCGGGTGCGCTCATTGTGCCTGCTTTTGACGGCTTGCAGGAGTGGTGCAGAATCCACAGCATTCCGTACACCAATAACGAGGAAATGGTGAAAAAGCCTGAGATCATTGCCAAGTTCCAGAAGGAGATTGACAAAGCGAACGAACACCTGGCTCAGTACGAGAAAATCAAAAAGTTTGTACTACTGCCTAAGCTCTGGAGTGTGGAGACCGGCGAGATGACCCCTAAACTCAGCATCAAGCGCAAGGTCATCACCAACAATTGCCGCAGCTTAATTGAAGGCCTGTACCGAAACGCATAAGGTACTTAGAAACAGAAGGGGAGATACAGATTTGTGTCTCCCCTTCTGTTTCGTTTAGGGGGCGTTTTCCGTAAATCGGCCTAAAATCAGGTGTAACTTTCCCAGTATCTGACAGCGCCTTCTATGTTGAAGAAATGGAATAAATTCCTAGTCCTGCTAACCAGCATTCTGGTGCCTTCGGTCGGGTTTGCGCAGGTAGAAAACTATACCCCGGAGCCAGCCGTGCTGCCCGTGCATACGCTAGCTAACCAACTTCATCTGTCAGCGGGGTATGCGGGAAACAGAGGAGGGTACGGCCTTACAAGTTCTTATGCTTTAAACAGTTCTTGGGCGGTGTTTGCTTCAGGGTACCTGAACACTATTTCCTCCAGAAGCTTTGATATCTTAGGCCCGGGGTCCAGAACCGTAAGGAAGAATTACAACATCGGGGCCGGACTGGGTTTTTTGCTCCCTCGTAAGAATCCTGAGAATGTGGCCGAAGTATACCTGGGCGTGGGAAAGTTCTATGTGGATAATGCGAAGTTCGCCCCTTCTTCGGATGACGATTATAACACAACCCAAGCAGATTACTGGAAACTGTTTATTCAGCTCAATTACATTAAAGTAAAAGAAAAGGTGGAGTTTGGCGGGCTGTTGCGCGTACCTTATAACCGGTATACTAACTATGAATTTGCAGAAGTGTGGAATACAAACGTCAGGATAGATAGAGGTTTCGAGAACGTTAAAGGTGTCAACCTGGAGCCGGTGGCCAGTTTTAGTTTGAAGAAGAATAATGTCAAGCTGAACCTTCAAGCTGGTTACTCTTTGCCAATCATCAAAAGCCAGGAGAGGCCATACTTTATAGAGGAAACCAACAGGCAAAAAGTCTTCTATCCAGGCAATGACTATAAAACCAAGATGAGCGGCTTTATAGGAAGCATTAATCTGCAGTATAACCTAAACAGGAAATCGGGATAAGACGCATTTCCCCATTTCTAGGTTTTTGCGGACTAAGAAGTGAGTTAAGTGTAAGTCTCCTGCTTTAGCCTCGTTTCTTAGAAATCAGCCTGAAAACAGGAGTAGGGAAGGCGAGTATAACAGAAGGCTTTGTTAGCAAAGTGGCAATTAAGAGAAGTAGACGCTATTGTCAAATGCTGAAATTTGCTCTAAGCGTTCTCCAGGTTAAGAGTCTGTAAAAATTATTTGTTTATAGTATGCAAGCATAACATTTTTTTCTAAATTTGGTAAGAGACACATACACTATATGAAAGCAAACGAAACGGTTGACTATAATATCAAGGTATGTTGGCACGCCATCGCCCGCATGTACAACACCCAGGCGGTGAAGAATGACATCACCACGTCCATTGGGTTTGTACTGCTGAACATTGACCCTGAGAAAGGTACGCCTGCTACCAAGATTGCACCCCTTTTAGGATTAGAGGCCCGAAGCCTTACCCGCATTCTGAAAAGCATGGAGGAGAAAGGCCTTATCTACAAGGTAGCCGATGAGCAGGACAAACGCTCTGTCAGGATTCTGCTCACTGAGCTGGGCCTGGAGAAGCGGGAGGTAAGCCGGGTAACGGTTCGGCAGTTCAACCAGAAAGTGCGTGACCTGATTCCCGAAAGCCAACTGCAGGTGTTCTTCCAAGTGGTGGGGCAAATCAACAATATCATTGAGTCTAAAAAAGTGTTTTGATGCCTAAAGTTTAGGCTCGAAGGCCTAGCCGGTTTAAGGGCAGTTTTCTGCAAAAAGCCTCAAAACGGTAATGAAAAGAAAATCCGTGCTACGCACATCTTGATACTAAAACAGAGTAACTATGAAGAGAATCATTAAAAAGGTGGCGGTGTTAGGCTCGGGCATTATGGGCTCGCGCATTGCCTGCCACTTTGCCAATATTGGCGTGCAGGTGCTGCTGCTGGACATGGTGCCCCGTGAGTTGCTGCCCGAGGAAGAAGCCAAAGGCCTTACCCTGGAAAACAAGCTGGTGCGCAACCGCATTGTGAACACAGCGCTGCAAACCGCCATCACCTCCAACCCCGCGCCGCTCTACAAAAAAACCGATGCCCGCCTCATCCAGACCGGGAACTTTGATGATGACCTACCCGCCATTGCTACCTGTGACTGGACCATTGAAGTGGTGGTAGAAAACCTGAAGATAAAGCAAAGCGTGTTTGAGCGCGTGGAGCAGTTCCGCAAGCCCGGCACCCTTATTACCTCCAATACCTCAGGCATTCCCATCCACCTTATGCTGGAGGGGCGTTCAGACGATTTCAGAAAACACTTCTGCGGAACGCACTTCTTCAACCCGCCGCGCTACCTCAAATTGCTGGAGATTATCCCCACCGAGGAGACGGACCCCGAAACCATCAACTTCCTCTTAAACTACGGCGACCTGTACCTGGGTAAAACCACCGTGCTGGCCAAAGACACCCCAGCCTTCATAGCGAACCGGGTAGGTATCTACGGCATCATGCAGGTACTGCACGTGATGGAGAAACTGGGCCTGAACGTAGACGAAGTAGACCGTTTGACGGGTCCGGTAGTGGGTCGTCCTAAATCTGCCACCTTCCGAACTTCTGACGTGGTGGGCCTGGATACGCTAGCCAAAGTTGCCCAAGGCTTGTACCAAACCGGCGAAGCCGATGAAAAGCGTGACCTGTTCCAACTGCCGGGCTACATCCAGCAGATGCTGGAGAAAAGTTGGCTAGGCGATAAAACGCGACAAGGCTTCTACAAGAAAACTAAAACCGCTGAAGGCGCCACCGAAATCCTGACGCTGGACCTGAAAACCATGGAATACGGGCCTAAGCAGAAAGTCCGGTTCCAGAGCATGGAAATGCTGAAGCCTATTGAAGACCTCCGCAAGCGCCTCAAAGCGTTCAGCCAGGCCCAGGACAAAGCCGGTGAGTTCTTCCGGGAGACGTCTTACGGCCTGTTCCAATACGTGACCAACCGCATTCCTGAAATCTCTGACGAGCTCTACCGCATTGACGATGCCATGCGCGCCGGCTTTGGTTGGGAGCTTGGACCGTTCGAGACCTGGGATGCCTTAGGGGTGCGGGAGACCGTGGCTGCCATGGAAGCAGCTGGCTACAAACCGGCAGAGTGGGTGTACCACATGCTGGAAGCGGGCCACGAAACGTTCTACCGCAGCCAGAACCACCAGCGCCAGTACTATGACCTGCTCACCAAAGATTACCGCCAGATTCCGGGCACCGAGCATTTTGTGCTGCTGGATGTGCTGCGCGGTACCAACGTCGTTTGGAAAAACGCTGGTTGCTCTATTATAGATCTCGGTGATGGTATTCTCAATGTGGAGTTTCATTCCAAAATGAACGCTATTGGCAGCGAGATCATTCAGGGCCTGAACAAAGGCATTGACTTAGCGGAGCAGAGCTTCAGAGGAGTGGTTGTAGGCAACGAGGCTGCTAACTTCTCTGCGGGAGCGAACCTGGGCTTGGTGTTCATGTACGCCCTGGACCAGGAGTACGATGAGCTCAATCTCATGATCAAGCAGTTCCAGAACACCATGATGCGCATGCGCTACTCGGCTATTCCGGTAGTGGCAGCACCGCATGGCCTGACGCTGGGTGGCGGCTGCGAACTCTGCCTTCACGCCGATAGAGTGCAGGCGGCCGCAGAAACGTACATTGGGCTGGTTGAATTTGGCGTAGGCTTGATTCCCGGCGGGGGCGGAACAAAGGAAATGACCCTGCGCACCTCTGCCGCTTACGAAGAAGGCGACACTGAGTACAACGCTCTGCGCAACGTGTTCATGACCATCGGGACGGCCAAAGTATCCACCTCCGCCGCCGAGGCCTACGATTTAGGTTTTATGCGCCACGGCGATGGCATCACCCTCAACACCAACCGTCAACTGGCCGAAGCCAAAGCCGAAGCCATTCTCCTGGCCGAGGCCGGTTACACCAAACCAACGCCTAAAACCAACATCAAGGTACAGGGCCGCGGTGGCCTGGGCATGTTCATCACTGGTGCCCACGCCATGCAGGCGGCCGGGTTCATCTCTGACCATGACCGCAAAATCTCTGAGAAACTGGCCTACGTGATGTGCGGCGGTGATTTGTCTATGCCATCAGAAGTGTCTGAGCAATACCTGCTGGACCTGGAGCGCGAAGCCTTCCTGAGTCTCTGCGGCGAACGCAAGACGCTGGAACGCATCAAGAGCATTTTGACCACGGGTAAGCCACTGCGGAATTAAGAGCGAAGAACCGCTTCTCTCTTTTTGTAATCTTTATCCTTTTTTGTCATCCTGGAAGGAACTTGTGGGCGAACTAGACAAGCAGGAGCTATGAAACAACATAACTACTTTGTCTACCTCATCAGCAACCCAAGTAAGACTGTTCTCTATACAGGAGTCACCAATGATTTGGAAGTGCGCCTGCAACAGCATAAGGATAACCGCGGAAAGCCAGAGACCTTTGCTGGCAAGTTCTACTGCTACAAACTGCTGTACTATGAACGCTACACCAATGTGGAGCAGGCCATTGAAAGAGAGAAGGAGATAAAGCTGATGGGTCGAGAAGCAAAGGTAGAGTTGATAAAATCAGTAAACCCTAAAATGAGTTTCTTGTACATAGCCAGCTAAATTACAGTTCGCCCACAAGGTCCTTTCAGGATGACAAAAGGTGGGAGAACGTTAAGAATGAGAAAAGGAATGAAACCCGTTTTTCGCTTGTTTTTATAAAAACACCTCAAAAACAGAAAAGAAAATGCAAACTGCCTATATAGTTGCCGGATTCAGGACCGCCGTGGGGAAAGCGCCCCGCGGAGTATTCCGTTTCACCCGGCCAGATGATTTGGCTGCCGATGTGATCAAGCATCTGCTGGCATCGGTGCCGCAATTGGATCCTGCCAGAGTAGATGATCTCCTAGTAGGAAATGCGGTGCCCGAGGCCGAGCAAGGCCTGCAGATGGGACGTATGATTTCCCTTTTGTCTCTGCCCATCAACGTGCCCGGCGCCATTATGAACCGTTACTGCGGCTCGGGAATTGAGACCATCGCCACGGCGTCTTTCAAGATCCAGTCCGACATGGCCGATTGTATCATCGCTGGAGGTGCGGAGTCTATGAGCCTGGTGCCAGTAGTAGGCTGGAAAACTGCCCCTAACTACAAGATCGCGAAAGAGCACCCAGAGTATTACCTGAGCATGGGCTTAACTGCCGAGGCCGTGGCACATGACTTCAAGGTGAGCCGGGAAGACCAGGATGCTTTTGCCTATGCCTCCCACCAGAAAGCCATCAGAGCCATTGAGGAAGGCCGGTTCAGAGACCAGATCGTGCCCATCAATGTGGAAGAAACCTATCTGGATGAGAACGGCAAAAAGAAAACCCGTTCTTATGTGGTAGACACCGATGAAGGTCCGCGTGCGGATACGTCTATTGAGAAATTAGCCAAACTACGGCCGGTATTTGCCGCCAACGGGAGCGTGACCGCCGGGAACTCTTCCCAGACCTCAGACGGCGCCGCCTTCGTGATTGTGATGAGCGAGCGGATGGTGAAAGAACTGAACATCGAGCCCATTGCCCGCCTGGTTTCCTATGCCGCCGAAGGCGTGGACCCGCGCATCATGGGCATGGGACCAGTGAAAGCCATTCCGAAGGCTCTTAAAATGGCTGGCATGAACCTGCAGGACATTGACTTCATTGAAATGAACGAAGCCTTTGCGTCACAATCCATTGCGGTAATGCGGGAACTAGGCATCGACCCGGATAAACTGAACCCAAATGGCGGCGCCATTGCCTTAGGTCACCCGCTGGGTTGTACCGGAGCTAAACTGAGCGTGCAGCTCTTCAGCGACTTGCGCCGGATGAACAAGAAGTACGGCATGGTGACGGCCTGTGTGGGCGGAGGCCAGGGAGTGGCCGGTATCTATGAATTTTTAAAATAAACAGCATCTAAACATATGGAAACTGTAAGCAGAACATTGAGAGGCGGGGAGTTCATCATTAAGGAGACGAACGCCCAGGACGTTTTCACGCCGGAGGATTTCTCTGAGGAGCAGCGCATGATGGCCGAGACGGCTCGGCAATTTGTGGACACCGAGGTGCAGCCTTTGGTGGAGCGCATGGATAACCACGAGGAAGGCCTGCTGGAAGATTTGATGAAAAAGGCCGGAGATCTGGGCTTGTTCGGGGTGGCTATTCCAGAGGAGTACGGCGGGCTGAACATGGATTTCAACTCCTCTTTGCTCGTGACCGAATCGGTTGGGCCAGGACACTCGTTTCCGGTGGCGTTTGCGGCGCATACGGGCATTGGGACCTTGCCCATTCTGTACTTCGGTACCGAGGAGCAGAAACTTAAATACATTCCTAAACTGGCCACTGGTGAGTGGACCTCGTCATACTGCCTGACTGAGCCGGGTTCGGGATCAGATGCCTTGGCGGCCAAGACTAAAGCAATCCTGGACGTGGAAGGCGATAACTACATCCTGAACGGCCAGAAAATGTGGATCACCAACGCCGGCTTCGCCGATGTCTTCATTGTGTTTGCGCAGGTAGACGGCGACAAGTTCACCGGGTTCATCGTGGAGAAAGGCACCGAAGGCTTAAGCTTGGGCAATGAGGAGCATAAGATGGGAATCAAAGGTTCTTCTACCCGCCAGGTGTTCTTCACCGACTGCAAAGTGCCGAAAGAAAATGTACTTGGTGAAATCGGGAAAGGCCATTTGATCGCGTTCAACATCCTCAACATCGGCCGGATTAAACTGGCCGCGGCTTGTTTGGGCGCTTGTAAGAGCGTGGCTGATCTATCGGTGAAATACGCCAACGAGCGCATCCAGTTCAAAATTCCAATCTCAAAATTTGGAGCCATCCGCCATAAACTGGCGGAGCAGGCCATCCGGATCTTCGCGGTAGAATCTGCGTTGTACCGCGCCGGACACGACATCCACAACAAAGAGCAGGAACTGCTGGCCGCCGGTAAAAGCTACAACGAGGCCGTATTGGAAGCCGCCCGTGAGTTTGCCGTAGAGGCTGCCATCCTGAAAGTGGACAGCTCCGAGGTGCTGGATTACGTGGTAGACGAAGGCGTGCAGATTTACGGTGGCTACGGCTATTCCGCCGATTACCCTATGGACCGCGCGTACCGCGATGCCCGCATCAACCGTATCTTTGAAGGCACCAACGAGATCAACCGCATGCTCATCGTGGACATGGTCTTGAAGAAAGCCATGAAAGGCGAACTGGATTTGATGGGCCCTGCCGCCGCCGTGCAACAAGAGTTGATGGAGATCCCTGATTTCGGGGACGAAGACACTACCTTGTTTGCCTACGAGAAAAAAGCTATCAGCAAGTTCAAGAAAGCCATGCTGCTGACCGCCGGAACCGCCGTGCAGAAGTTCATGATGACCTTGGAGAAAGAGCAGGAAGTCTTGATGTACATCGCGGATATGGCCATCCAGGCCTACATCGCGGAGTCTACGTTGCTGCGTGTGGAGAAACTGGTGAGCCGTGACGGCGAAGAGGCGCATGCCCGTCAACTGGACATGGTCCGCGTAGTCATCAACGATGCCGCTGACCGCATCAACAAGGCCGGTAAAGAAGCCATCGCGGCTATGAGCGAACCCGGCGATGAGCAAAAACTGCTGCTGATCGGTCTGAAACGCTTCACCAAACTGGAGCCATTCAATACCAAAGAAGCCCGTCGCCGTATTGCTGCTGAGTTGATCAAAGCAAACGAGTACGTGTACTAATTTGCGTTTAGGTGCCATTTTGGCCATAACAGCCTAAAAACAGAAAGCCCCGCCAATTGGCGGGGCTTTCTGTTTTTAGGCTGTTATATCAGTTGACGCTGGCGCGAGCCTCCAGCTCGTGTCCGCACCCATGCCTGATGACAGGCGATTGCATCTATCCAAGTGCGTCTGCTTTCCTTTTCAAACCAATCATCTAGCAGGGATTTTACCTCTGCAAACCTTTCTATCTGAAGGTTTTATTTGCGTCTAAGTGTGTAAAAATTAAAAATAGATTTGTTTAAATATTTAAGGGAATAATATTCTTTTTTAGATATGGTATCTATACCTTAGGTGCAGTATATTTTGTATAGTAAGCTCACCTTAAACTAGTTACTATGATAAAACATCTATTCATCTTAATTTTGGTCATAGGCAGTTTACAGGCTTATGGTCAGACCAGGGTCTCAGGGAGAGTCACTTCCGGTAATACATCCGAAGTGCTCGCGGGCGTAACCGTTCTGGAAAAGGGCAACCCCACGAATGGGGTCACTACCGACTCAGACGGCCGATACACCCTCTCTGTGGCAGGAACCAATGCTGTGCTGGTTTTCTCTTTCATCGGGTATGAAACCAGAGAAGTACCCGTGGGAAACCAGCAAACCATTGACATAGGCCTTCGGGAAAGTGCCCGGTCACTGGATGAAGTGGTGGTAACCGCCTTCGGGGTGGAGCAAGAGCGCAGATCACTGAGCTATGCCGTGCAGGAAGTGGATAGCCGCTTGATTCAGGAAACAAACCAACCCAATGCCCTGAATGCGCTGCGCGGAAGAGTGGCCGGGGTGAGTATTCAAAGCGCGGGCGGTGCACCCGGAGCAGGTGCCACTATTGTGATCCGGGGGATCAACTCGCTTAACCCTAATGCCAATAACCAGCCCCTGTTTGTGATAGACGGCATTCCCATCAGTAACCAGACCGACCTGACCGGCGGCCGGCCAACGGCAACTCCGGCAGACTTGAACGTTGGCCGTGGCGGCGAGACCTTCACCAACACCAACCGCTTTGCAGACATTAACCCAGATGACATTGCCACCATCTCGGTGCTGAAAGGGCCGGCGGCATCGGCGTTGTATGGGCTGCGGGCGTCTAACGGAGCGGTGATTATTACTACCAAATCTGGGCAGGCGGGGAAGACTACCTTTAACTTCCGAACTTCGGTGAGCGTGGATGATGTGTATCGTACGCCGCCCATGCAAGATCGCTACGGCCGAGGGTTCAACGGCATCTACAACCCCGCTGATTATCGGTCCGATGGTCCGCCAATTCCGGCCGGAGAGCGTATCTATGATCAATGGGATCAGGTTTTCAGCACCGGGCACCAGTACCAGAATAACTTTTCCGTTTCGGGCGGAACAGAGCAGGCCACCTTCTATGGGTCTGTGGGAAGGTTGGATCAGACGGGCGTCGTCCCTAATTCTGAATTCGACCGCACCACCGTGAAGCTCACCGGGTCATTGAAAGCCTCTGAGCGCTTGCGGATAGACGGTTCTGCCAACTTCATCAATTCCAACAGTCTCAACCCCAGAAACGGGGTGGGTGGCTCGGGCGTGATTTCATATGCTTCGCGGTATGCGCCTGATGTAGACATGTTCAACTACCTTAACCCAGACGGGACTCAATTCAGGTACGCCACGCAGTTAGACAATCCTTTCTTCTTTGCGGAGAATGCCTATCAGGAGGAAGACTTGAACCGGATCATCGGGAACATGGGGCTCAACTACAAGTTCACCGATTGGCTCTCGCTGGATTACCGTGCCGGGATAGACTATTATAACAACCAGCGGCGCATCATCACGCGCCCAACGGTGTTGATTGCGGCTACCACCCGGGGGAGTATCAACGAGCAAACTCTTACCTATCAGGAAATCAACAGCAACTTGCTCTTAACCGGAGAACGCCAGCTCAGCGAGAGTTTCGGGTTAACGGTTTCACTGGGTAACCAGATCACCACCATCAACACCACCGATGTAGCGGGATTTGGATCAAATTTCATTTTGCCGGACTTCAACAGCGTCAACAACTTGGGGCAGTACACCGTGCGGTCTTTCCCCACGGAGCGCAACATCATCGGGGCGTTTGGAGACGCCAAGTTGAACTACAAAGAGACCGTCTTCCTGAACGTAACCGGCCGGAATGACTGGTCTTCTACCTTGCCGGAGCAGAACAGATCCTTTTTCTACCCGTCGGTGAGTCTGGCGTATATCTTCTCTGAAACGCTGGGGATTTCACAAAATCGCTTTTTTAACTACGGAAAGCTCAGGGCTTCTTACGCGGAGGTAGGGAAAGATGCCGCCCCTTATCTGCTGGGTACCTACTACAGCACCTTGGCACCGTTCTTGGGAGTTGCGGGAATTAGACGAAGTGAGGTCATCGGTTCAGAAACCTTGCGGCCAGAGCGTACCAAAGGGTGGGAGTTTGGCGTGGAACTGGCTTTCTTGGGAAATAGAGTAAAGCTAGATGCCAATTACGCCCTCCAGAACTCAGTAGACCAGATTGTGCCTATTCCTACCAGTAGGGCGATTGGTTTTACCACTTACGTAGCCAACGCCGGAGAAATCCAGAACCGGGTGTTGGAATTGGTGTTAGATGCCGAGGTGCTCAAAGCCGGGAACTTCAGTTGGAACAGTATCTTCAACTTTACCCGCCTGCGCGGCGAGGTAATCAGTATGCCCGAGGGTGTGGATGTGATTACCTTCCAACCAGAGTCGCCTTGGGTGAAACAGCGCATCCAAACCGGCGGCAGACCAGGTGACTGGTACGGTTGGGCGCTCAGCCGGGTGAATAGTCCCGGAGATCCGGCCCATGGGCGGCTGGTTATTTTCAACGGATACCCAGACGTAAACAATAACTGGAGGGGGGTTCCCCTTGCTTCGGATACGCACATCGGGAACGCTTTCCCGGACTATGAAGGCGGCTGGAACAACAGCTTCAGCTTCAAAAATTTTAATTTCAGTTTTCTGATCAACTTCCGGAAAGGTGGCGAGGCATTTGACATCAACCGCCGGATGCGCTATGGTTCTGCCGGGGGTGAGTCGCCCACCGGAGCCGAAACAGACCTCCGCAACCGCCTAGTTATCTTTGATGGAGTGGTCAACAGAGGTACCACAGAGGCACCGGTGTGGGAGGAGAATACGACTCCCGTGGTGATTGATGTGTCTACTCTCTACAGCCAGGCATTCCGATACCGGTTAGCCAAAGAGTTCAACGGTTTCCAGGATGCCAGCGTGCTGCGCCTGCAGAACGTGAGCCTGAGTTACTCGCTACCTAAAACCTTACTCGCCAAGACGCCTTTTACGAACGTGACCGCCTCCGTGACCGGCAATAATCTCTGGATGACGTCGCCTTTCATTGGCTTCGACCCAGAGCAAAGCGCCTACGGCCCGGGGAGCAACGTTTTTGGCTACGTGGGTACCAACATTCCGGCAACCAGAAGTATTTATTTCGGTCTAAACGTTACCCTTTGATCTTATGAGAAAGATACTTTATAGCGTAAGCCTGGCCCTGAGTGTGTTCCTTGTAGGGGCCTGTAACGATCTGCTGGACGCGAATTCAGATCCTGGAAGGGTAGGGGTAGATGAAGCGACTATCGCCACGCTGCTTCCCTCTGCTCAGCGGTTTACAGCCAATACCCAGTACGGGGCTGCTCAATACGGAGCGCAGTATCCGCAGTACCTCACAGGGCAGGCCATCGGGCAGTTTACGCCTTATGGGTTTGACCAACTGTGGCAGCCTTTCTACACCGATGCTTTTCCTACGCTGCAAGACATTATCACCAGAGCCGAACCCCTGGGAGCCTACAATTATTCGGGCATTGCCAAAACGCTGCTGGCGTTAAACCTGATGACGGTGGCCGATATTTTCGGGGATGCCCCTTATTCCCAAGCGCTCCAGGGTGTAGCTAACCTCTATCCTTGTTATGATAAGATGGAGGATTTGTACCGCGTGCACATCATCAAGCTGCTGGACGAAGCGTTGGCGGATTTAGCCAAGCCTTTGCCAGCCAGACCAGATTTGCGAACGGTGCAAAACGACCTGATCTATAAAGGAGACTTAGCCCAATGGACGAAGGCCGTCCACGCCATCCGGGCCAGGTATTTTCTGCATTTGAGTGAGAAAGATCCGGCAGCTCTGGCTACGGCAGCCCAGGAAGCAGCCATGTCCTTCACCTCCAACACCGATGATTTGCAACTGGTCTATGAAGAACAGAACCCTAACCCTTGGTTTGGTTTCCTGGGAAATGCCACAAATAAACCCATGCAGCCCAGCTCCTACGTGGTGGATTTATTAAGCGGAAGAGGCGGAAGGTTCCAGGGGGTGACAGACCCACGTCTACCTATCTACATGACGCGTTCGGGTACCAACACCACCTACACGGGGCTAACCCCAGGCAGACTAATAGGAGAGCCCTCCGCCAACGTGAACATGACCCCAACTTCCTGGCATACCCGGGCCGTGGCGCCTATTTTGTTCATTACCTATGCTGAAATACAGTTCATCATCGCCGAGGCCTTGTTCAACACCAACCGGGAGGAGGCGTATGCGGCTTACCTCAGGGGGATCGAGGCCAGCATGCGGAAAGTGGGGACTTCTGAAGCCGAGATTACCGCTTATGTCACGAACCCGGCCGTTGCCTTGGGTTCCGCTACGTTTACGCTGCAGGACATCATGCTGCAGAAGTACCTGGCCTTGTACATGCAGATGGAAACTTGGACCGATATGCGGCGCTACCAATATGACCCAAACGTATATGTAGGCCTGCAAAAACCGGTCATCAATCAACTTCCGGGTAATCCCTGGGTGCAGCGGTCTAACCTCGCTGACGAGGAGCCGGGTGTGAATACCTGTTTGCCTGAGGGCGTTACCCAAACGGGCGTTTTATGGCTGTTTCAATAAAAACGGGCTCAATATGAAAAATATACTTAACCTCTTTTCCCTGGCTTTGCTGGCTTTCGCGTGCACGTTCAGCGCCTGTGATGAAGACCCTACCGAGGACTTGGAAGAAATCATCAAAGAAGATCTGGGCTATGTACCTAAGATTGCCACCTTTCGGCTTGTTACTCCTGCTTCAACGGCGGTAGCGCCCGGCACTAACCTGACGATGGATTTGCGGTACTGGTCTGAGGGGCAGATTAAGGATGTTCAGTTCTACATGATCATGGGCACACAGGAAACCAAAATCGGGGAAACACCTTATCAACCCGCCTACAGCAAAGTCACCCGCACCGATTCGCTCTTGTTCAATTACCAGGTTCCCGCTGGCATTGCTCCCGGAAGTGCGTTTTCCATCCAGGCGCGGGTAGCCAATCAGGGATTGGAGCAATATCCTGCCCGGGCAAGTGTCAGTTTCACGGTACCCCAGTAAAAGCCTGATGTGATTTAAGATAAAAAGAAACACCCATGGAGTCTAGAATTCCATGGGTGTTTCTTTTATCAACTAATACTGCTTTGAGCCGCTTTTCCTGAAAACAGCCCTAAAACAGATTAGTTCTTGAAGGTAATCCGGCTGAGGCGTAAACCTGCCGAGGCTTTGGACGGACTGTTCACGGCGGTGATGGTGCGTTCGTCTAACCACGTGGTGAAGTCTTTTACAAAGGCTACCTGTTTATCATTGGCTACATTGAGGCCTACGGCTTTGGGTGGTTCAGAGGCGCCGGTTAACAGATGGATGGAGCGCGTGTACAGATCGGTTTTGCCTTTGATGGTTTCCAGGGTGAGCAGTTGCAGGCGGTTGCCAATAAGGTGCGCGTTGTAAGAGATGCCGGCAAACCCTTCGGCGGCGGGGGCTGTCTGGTTTTTCAAAATCACGGAATTCCAGGTAGGGTGCAGGTACTCGTCATAGGCAAACAGCAGCAGCTCCTTGGCGTGGTAATCGCTGTTCTCGCCGCCTTCGGTGTATTTTTTCTCAGCAATTATAAGGGTCTGACCTTCGGTGCTGATCAGGATATCTGAGAGGTAGAGGTCTTCTACTCGTTTGGCGCCGGTAGCTTTGGTGAGCTTTTCGGTAAACTCGGGCGTAAACCGGAACTCATCCGCGAAGCGCATGTTGCCCGCGGCGTAGTCAAACCGAACCATTTTCAGGCTGTGGTACTCGCCTTTCTTTTCTTCGGCCACCAGTACCGCGGCGTACAGGCTGCTGTCCTGGTGCAACTGAAAATGAGTATCCATCACGTACACTTTCTCTCCGTCAAATACGCCGCCCAGCATCACTTCCATGACCTTGATCTCATTGTCGCGGTTGTTGTAGCGGCGCACGCTCAGGCGCATGGAATTGTTGGTGAGGATGCTCACGAACTGATTTCCGTGGTTGTCTATCTGAATCTGGGCGCTCACCTGCTGTCCGGCTCCCGCAAAATCATAGGTTCTGTCTTTGATCTTGGTAAGCGAGGCATCATAGACCGTACCCTTAATGGATTGGAGTTCCTCGTTTCGGGTAATGGAATGATACGCCACCAGTTTGGAACCGTCTGCGGAGATGGCCACGCCTAGGCGCCGGCTTTTGCTGGGGGCATCCAGTAGTTTGGTCTGGCTTATCTCTTTGCCGGTGTTCACGTCAAACAACCGTCCATACAGCGCCTGGCTGCCTTGCTCGGCCTGAACACGGTGCGTAATAAGTAAAACGGTCTGATTGTTGTGCGAGAAAGCCTCTACGGTTTCACTGCCCAGCAACGAAACAGGGGTGGTCCAAGATGCCTTCAAATCGGCACCGTACCGGATGAGGGCATACGAGTTGTCTGCTTTTCGGCTGAGGATCACAAAATCCGTGGGGCTTACCGCGAAGGCCTTCTTGGGGATGCGTTGGTTGTACTGGTCGCCGGCCGCCTCTGGGGCATAGGAGAACGCTGCTGACTTTATCTTCTGCGCCTGCGCCCGGGGTATTTGGCAGAACAGGGTTACGAGTAAGAAAAAAGATGATAACAGGGGACTGATACGCATAAAAGTAGAATTGAATTTTTTGACAATATACCGCATTCAACGGCTTCTGTCATTAATTGGAGACCAGAACCTTAGGGTTATTACTTAATTATAAGTAATTGTCTAACGGAATAATTGAATTATGAATTTAATGCCTAACTTTGCACCCGCTTGTAAAAGCCACAGACCGACAAAAGAATAATTAAATTTTTAAATATTAAAACATAGAAATACGTGCAATTATTCATATGTGGATAACTTTTAGGACAGAAAGTGAACCTCAGTATAAGTTGCTCGTAAACCCCTAGGCTTGTCAAAATTGTGATAAGACAAAAAGAACGCTTCGTTGGAAATCTGTTAGTGAAAATTTAACAATAACATGATTTTCCGTTGATGGTACTTGGTGATTGAGACACGTATTTTGCTAGTGTAGTTATTGAAAAACATTTGATAGTCCGTTTATGAAATTTATTTTTAAGATGCTTGTTTTGGTGGGCATGATTCTAGTTGGGAAGTTTTTGAAAGAAAGTACAACAGCAGAAATCAGCAAAAAGGAGAATTCCCCCACTGAAGATATTTATTCAATGAACCTCCAGGAAAGGATACCTTTCACCCACCAGACAAAGAGTACAGAAGTAACAATCAGAAAAGGAGAAAATACGGCAGAAACAGCTACTTACTCATTAAATTAATCCAGTTCCTAAAGATCCAGACTCAGGTCTAGCTGATACGACTCCAGTTCACGGCGTTGGCACTCAGCGACCGGATGTGCCGCAACAGGTTGGCATGCTCCGGAAGACTTAAGTCCGGATCTTTTTCTATGATCTGCAGGGCTGCATGGCGGCTCTCCTTCAGGATTTTAGCATCTTTCGCCAAATCGGCTATTAAAAGGTCCAGCACCCCGCTTTGCTGGGTTCCCATCAAATCACCCGGACCGCGTAGTTTCAGGTCAATATCGGCGATCTCGAAGCCGTTGTTTGTGCGCACCATGGTCTCAATCCGGGTCTTGCCTTCTTTGCTGAGCTTGTACCCCGTCATCAGGATGCAGTAACTCTGGTCGGCTCCCCGGCCCACGCGGCCGCGCAGCTGGTGCAACTGAGCCAACCCGAAACGCTCTGCATTCTCAATTACCATCACGCTGGCATTGGGCACATTGACGCCTACCTCTATCACGGTGGTGGCCACCATGATGTGCGTTTCATGCTTCACAAAGCGCTGCATCTCAAAATCCTTGTCCTGCGGTTTCATTTTGCCGTGGACCATGCTCACGCGGTACTCCGGAAAAGCGCGGGTCACGCTCTCGTAGCCGTCCATCAAGTCTTTGTACTCCAGGCCTTCAGATTCTTCAATCAAAGGATACACAATGTACACCTGTCGCCCCAGTTTGATCTGCTCTCTGATGAACCCGAACACCTTCAGGCGGTTGCTGTCATAGCGGTGCACCGTGATGATCTCCTTGCGGCCAGCGGGTAGTTCATCAATCACGGATACCTCAAGATCGCCATATAAAGTCATGGCCAGTGTGCGGGGGATTGGGGTGGCCGTCATGACCAGCACGTGCGGGATGATGCGTGGGTTCTTCTGCCAGAGTTTAGACCGCTGAGCCACGCCAAAACGGTGCTGCTCGTCCACAATGCATAAGCCCAGGTTCTGGAACTGTACCTCGTCCTCCAGTAAGGCGTGCGTGCCCACAATCATCTTCATCTCGCCGTTGCGCAGTTGCTCGTGCAACACGCGGCGGTCAGCCTTTTTAGTGGAACCGGTAAGTTTGCCCAGCAGGATTCCCAGGGCATCGGCGTATTTTTTCAGGCCCTGGTAATGCTGGTCGGCTAGGATTTCGGTCGGGGCCATGATACAGGCTTGGGCACGGTTGTCGGTAGCCAGGAGCATGGTCACGAAGGCTACGATGGTCTTGCCGCTGCCTACATCGCCTTGTAACAGTCGATTCATCTGCTTGCCCGCGGTCACATCCTGGTAAATCTCACGCACCACCCGTTTCTGGGCGTTGGTGAGATCAAAAGGTAGGTGGTTTTTGTAGAACTCGGTGAGCGTGGGCGTCTTGCTGAAGACCTGACCGGCCAGCTCGGCTTTGCGTTTGGTGCGGGTGCGCAGCAACTTCAGTTGGGTGTAGAAAAGCTCCTCGAACTTCAGGCGGAAGCGTGCGGCCTGCAAAGTATCCCAGTTGGTAGGGAAATGCACCTGCAGCATGGCCTCGCGTTTGGACACCATGCGGTAGTGATCCACCAACTCAGGGGTAAGCGTTTCTGAGAGGTGCGTAGGGGATTGCTTCAGCAGATCAGCCATCATCTTCCCGATGACCTTGCTGTCTACCCGGTGGTTTTTGAGTTTCTCGGTGGTGTTATAGACGGGCTGCAGAAAACTCTGGCCTTGCTTTACCTCGGTGGCTTCCTCCAACTCTGGGTGGGCCATGTTGAATTTGCCGTTGAACAGGCTGGGCTTCCCAAAGGCGATGTATTCCTGGTTAACCTTCAGTTGCACGTTCAGCCACTTCACCCCTTTGAACCAGACCAGCTCCATCTCGCCGGACGCGTCTCGGATGATCGCCGAAAGGCGCTGTTTGCGGCCTTCGCCCAAAAGGTTTTTCTCCAGAATACGGCCTTTGATCTGCACGTACTGCATGTCTTCGTTCAGGTCCGCGATGTCGTGGAACTGCGTACGGTCCATGTACCGGAACGGGTAATGCTGGATGAGGTCGCCGTAGGTGAAGATACCCAGCTCAGTCTGCAACAGCGTGGCGCGCTGCGGACCTACCCCTTTCAAGAACTCAATTTTGGTATGGAAAAAGCCTGATGACACTGATAGGAGAAACAGCCGTGTTTTGAACCTGTTTTCCGGAAATAGGCCCGGAAACGGAAGGAAGCCGCCCTGTAAAATTACACAAAAGATGGGAGGCAGGCTAATGAGATTAGCCGGTTTTGTGGCAATGTTAAAGAACAGCACTTGTCTGGCCACCCATGTTGAAATTTTTCCGGAGCAAGGTGGAATTAGGTGTTTCTACATGTACCCAAGTATAGGGGATTTCGTATGTAGCTATATCTATTCACTAAAGAAAGGAGCTAACATCTGTGCTAGGCTGTTACTGGTTAATGGTAAGCACCTATCACGCTGGGCGAGCGTTAAGCCATGGAGTGGCAAGTGAGGAGCCTCGGTGTACGCCGGGGCTTTTTTTGCCTGTTTTCTGGAAATCGGCTCATAAACAGTCTTCCCGTCCTAGACGCAAACAGCAAGAAGAACCCCAATGCGGGAGTTCCTCTTGCGGGCAGTACGCCTCTTCAGGAGCGCCTAATTTCCCCGATAAGTGCTGTACCCATAGGGAGACAGGGTGATGGGCACGTGGTAATGGTCCTTGTCTTTGATTTGAAACACCACTTCTATAAACGGGTAAAAGCTGTCCACTTTCTGGGCTTTGAAATAATCGGCTACAAGAAAGGTGAGCCGGTAAATGCCTTTCTCCGATTTTTGGTAATCCAGAAAGTCTTTGATGCGGCCGTTCCCGTCCGTGGTTTTAACCTCTACCTGTGACCAGGTTTTGGTCTGCTCGTTTAGCTTCTCTAGTTTCACAGGAACGCCCACCGCAGGCTTGCCTGTGGAGATGTCCAGAATATGGCTGGAGAGTTGGTGGGTTTGCGTTTGGGCAAACGTCATGGTGGTGAGTACGCTCAGCAGGAAGCTGAAAAGAATCTTTTTCATGGCTTGTTCTTAGGTTGAAAATTAATGAGTTGTAATTCCGGCTTCTTTAAGGGTGGCGGCTTTGGCAATGAGGTCATCCTGTTCCGGTCCTCCGCCCCCAGCCACGCCCACTGCCCCGATGACCTGTCCTTGGTACCAAAGGGGAATGCCGCCGCCCAACAGTAAAAGCTCTGGCAAGTGGGCTAGGTTCTGCGTGTCAGGATTGGTCTTGGCGTTCCTGCCCAGGAGAAGGGTCGCGGTTTTGGTGGATAGGGCGGTAAAGGCTTTCCGGCGGGCTGCTTCAGTGTTATGCGGTCCCACCCTATCGCCTTTGAGAAGTAAAATGGTCTGCCCCGAGGCATCCACCACCGCAAAGGCGATTTCCTTTTGCAAGGAGCCCGCTTGGGTTACGGCTTGGCGGTGCATCTGCAAGGCCGCTGCCAGGGTGAGTTGGTGAGCCGCTACGGTGAACTCCTTTCGGTCTAAGGAAGTTTCAGAGGCTTGTTTGGCTGACGAGGTATTTTTCTTGGAGGCTGCCACCTGCGCCAACAGCAGGCTTGGGATAAGCAGAAGCAATAGAACGGCAATATTTTTCATGCGGGTAGCTCTTTCTGCAAAGGTACCGGGAGCTACACCGCTAAACATTGACCTAGGGCAACGTTTTCAAAGCCTGGCTTTTATCCTGCTTAAAGTGCTGGGAGTGAGGCCCAGGTACGAGGCCGCCATCTTGTTGGAGACCCGTAGCAGAAAATCTGGCTGGTATTGGATGACCCATTGTACCTTCTCCAGCGCGTCAAACCCCTGAAAGCCGTAGATTCTCTTCTGGGCGGTGATAAAACCCAACTCCAGAATCTGCCGGTAGATGAACCCGAACGCCGGCACAGTATCTACTAAATGATAGAAATCTGTTCTGGAGATTTGCAGCAGCTCAGACTTCTCAATGGTTTGCATGTACTCAGTGGCGGGGGTGTGTTCAATGAAACTGGGAAGAGCGGTGCCAAAGCCTCCTTCAAACGCGAAGAACCGTGACGTCTCTACCCCGTCTTTGTTCAAGGTGAAAAGCCTGATGCATCCTTTGTTGACAAAATAATACTGCTGGCAGGTCTCGCCATACTGGAGCAGCAGTTGGTTGCGCTTGGTCTTGAGAGGCGTAAAATGCGCGCAGATAGCATCCAGCGTGTGGTCATCTGTAGGCACTCTGGCGGTAATGTAGTCTCTTAACCGTTGGTACATGCTGCAAGAAAGTAGAAAGAGGTTTTCTTCCACTAACCGCTTTCCCAGGTGCTTGTTTTACCAAGAGCTAGACAAAGCCGTTTAAGGGTTGTTTTCCTGAAACCAGGCTAAAAGCGGAAGATTGGTTTTGTTGCCCTACCACGTGCTGCGCTTTCTCAGAAACCACTCTTTTGAGGCCACCTAAAAAATGTGCTTGGTTCTACCTCAAACCGTCTTGCCATAAAACTTGAGCAGCCCAGATTAGGGCTTCTTCAAATGCAGCCTGAACCCAAACACCGGTAAATCGCCCTGCAAGAAGTCCAGGTCCTCAGATCTTCTGAAACCCAGCTTTTCGTACATTTTCCAGGCGGTCTGCATGGCTTTGGTGCTGTGGATGATGACCTGGGATAGCTGGAGGTCTTTCGCTCGTTGGATGCATTCCTGGGTCAAAGCCTTGCCGATGCCCAGCCCTCTGGCCTCGGGGGGAACCGCCAAAAGCCGGAAGCCGGCGGCGTTTTTCTCTTGGGTGGCCGTTCCGCCCGAGCCGTAGGACTGCAGGTCACGGAAGAAAACCACCCCTCCGTTTATCGTGCCTTTTTCAGAAACTGCCACCAAAATCTCTACATCCGGGTGCTGAGTGAAATCCCCGATGTTGGAGAGCATCTGGTAATAGGCCGGCTGTTCATCGGGCTTCGGGAAGCCTTCCAATTGGGAATACACCCGCACCATGAGTTGGCCTAGCGCTGTAAATTCGCTTGGATCTGCGTTTCTGATGAGGTATGATTGGGAGGTCATCTTGGTGTAGTAAATTGTCTGGTCAGTCTTGGGAAGAGCAGAATGAAAGCCTGTCTGTCTTTTGCGGCATTGCGGGGTTGAAGCTAACCATAAGGTCTGAGGCAGGCAAGTCTTTCCCTGATTGCGGCATGGCCTTAGGAAAGCGGAAGCCGTATGTTACTGGAAGTTTCCCAATAAAGCACCGCTCTTAGAACTACCTAAACCATGAAAATAGCAACTTACAACGTAAATGGAATCCACGCCCGCCTGCCGGTTCTGCTCCGCTGGTTGGAGGAAACTGCGCCAGATGTGGCTTGCTTGCAGGAATTGAAGACCCCGCAGGAAAAGTTTCCGGAACAGGCGCTGCTGGATATCGGCTACCAGGCCGTCTGGCACGGACAGAAAAGCTGGAACGGCGTAGCAATCCTGGCCAAAGGACAGAAACCCGAGGAAGTTGGCCGAGGTCTGGCGGGTGACCCAGAAGATGACCAAAGCCGCTACCTGGAAGCCATGGTGAACGGCGTGTTGATAGGATGTCTGTACCTGCCCAACGGCAATCCGGCCCCCGGACCTAAATTCGACTACAAACTGCGTTGGTTCGATCGGTTTAAGACCCGCGCCAAAGAGCTTCTTGCCTCAGATGCTCCGGTGGTGCTGGCGGGAGACTACAACGTGATTCCCACCGAACAAGACGCCTACAAGCCCGAGCGATGGGTGGAAGATGCCTTGTTCCGGCCCGAGTCTCGGGCTGCGTTCGAGGACCTGAAAGACCAGGGCTGGACCGATGCGCTTCGGCACCTTTATCCAGCCGAAACCATCTATACCTTCTGGGATTACTTCCGCAACGCCTACGGCCGAAATGCCGGCCTCCGGATTGATCACTTACTCCTCAGCCCCAAGCTTACCAACAGTTTGGTTTCCGCCGGAGTAGATCGTGAAGTGAGAGGATGGGAGAAATCAAGTGACCACGGGCCGGTCTGGATTGAGCTGAATATCTGAAAAACGGTCGCTAAACAGAAAGGCTTGCCTGAGAAGTGATTAACGTCTCAAGCAAGCCCTTTGTCACTTTAAGAAGTAACAAGCCTGTTTCGTTTTGGGCCTGCTTTTCCAAAAACAGCCTCTAAACGCTTGGTTATTTTACCTGTGCCGTCCAGTGTAAGGTGTTGAGCAGGTGTACGGCGTCTTTCTTCAGGTATTCAATCACGGGTGCGAGAGAGTCATTGGAAGTAGCCGTTCTGAAATACAAAGCTCCCCGAAAAAAGTGCTTGCTGCTGTCAGTGAGATAAAACTGGAACTGGCTGGGTACTTCACCTTCTAGTTCAAACACGCTGGCAGTGATACCGGTAGGCGTTTTGATCTGGCTTTCCTCAATGGCGTAGGCCTTGATCTGGTGCCGTGAGGTAAGCTTGCGCGCGTCTTCCACCAAGCCGTTGAACATCTTGGGGTCCTGGTTGAAGTTTTTGTACGTTATCTGAATATTGGCCTTAAAACGCGGATAGTAGATGTCTATCCAGTGAGGTTCGGCTATACGAGAAGAATCACGGAGGATTTTGGCATACACTGAATGCTCAAACGTGTAAGGGTGCTGCTCCTGTAATTGGGTGTACTGCGGGTCAGGTAAGTCAATGCGGTTAAAGCCCTTTGGTTTGGGGGTATAGTCCTCGGCGCAGCCTGTCAATACCACAAAAAAGGCCAGCAGGGCTGCCAAAGAGAAGAGGTTATTCTTTTTCATTATGAGGGTGGGGTACTGCTTCGTGCACTCGTACTTTCTTTATCTTTTTACTGTCGGCGGCTTCAATCCGGAAGAGGTATGGGCCGAATTGGATTTCTTCGCCGATATGCGGAATACGGGAAAACAGCCGAAGAACCAAGCCCGCCACCGATTCCACATCTCCCTTGATTTCTTTGAAAAGTTCTGAAGGTGGGTCAACAACTTTGCAAAAATCGTGCAACGTGGTGCGTCCTTCAAACAGGAACGTGTGTTCGTCTAGTTGCGTATAGTAGTGGTCTTCTTCCTCGTCTAGTTCGTCGTGGATCTCGCCCACAATCTCCTCAATTACATCCTCTAAGGTAATCAGCCCGGTGGTTTCTCCGAACTCATTCACCACAATGGCCATGTGCACCCTTCGCTCCTGGAACTCGCGCAGGAGTTCGTCTATTTGCTTGTTTTCCGGTACAAAGTAAGGGGTTCTGATCAGGTTTTGCCAGACAAAATCAACGGGGGCGTTCAGGTAAGGAAGCAAGTCTTTCACATACAGGATGCCATCCAGCTTGTTTACCCCCTGTGAATAGACCGGAATACGCGAATAGCCACACTGATGCACCTGTTTCAGCAGCGCCAAAAAAGGCAACCGACGGTGGAGGGCAACCACATCGGTCCGGGACCGCATGATCTGTTTCACCGTGATGGAGCTGAAGTTGACAATGGCTTTCAGCAATCCCTTTTCCTGCGGGGAAATTGGTTCAGTGGGTGCCTGGTCAAGGGAAAGCGAGAGTTCTTCAGAAGGGGATGGAGCACCAAACACCACCCGCGTACGGCCTACTATCTGCTGAAGCGGCAAAAGCAGGGAAGCAAGCGGCGCTCCCAAGGTATTTACCGTTTTCAGGACCGAAATCAGAATGGGGGAGGATGAGGTCGCCTGACTTCTTTTGCCTTGGTGGGCCGCATACGCCCGCATTAACGTCAAAGCAGCTACCAACCCTACCAGGCACAATCCGGCAGTTAGCCACGGGTTTGCAGTAGTGGGAGTGAAAAGAAGCGTCAGGAGCCAGTAACCATCTACCCCAGCCAATAGGTAAAGCATGGTTGCGAGGAAAACCCCGGCCAGTACCACCCGCTCTGGGTCATTGTAAAGGTTGGCGGGTAAAGCGGCCGCCTTTTGGGCCTGAGTTAGAGAAGTGGTGTTGCTAAGAAATTGCTGAAAAGCGGCCAAAGAAGCCGTAATAAGCAGGTTGCTGCCCAAAAGCAGCACAAAAAGGGCGGCAGGTAGAACCCAATCCACCCCCATGAAAGAGGGAGGGGAGAAAATTAAGAGAGAGCCCCAACTGGAGGGCTCTCCTAATGGAGGTATACTTTCCAAAAGTCAATGGTTGGTTCAACAATAGGTTAGAAAGGCAGATCGTCTGGCTCTTCGTCGTAGGCTACAGACTTGGGGCTTCCGCCTTTGCTTTGGCCACTGCTGGCAGTAGTATTTACGCTGGCAGAAGAGGGTTCGTTGCTGAAGCTTCCGCCTCCCTGCGACCCACCTTCAGGGCGTCCGCCCAGCATGGTCATGTTATCGGCTACAATCTCGGTGCTGTACCGCTGCACACCATCCTTGTCCTGATAGCTGTTCGTCCTGATTCTGCCTTCAATGTAGACAGACTGGCCTTTTTTTAGATATTTTTCAGCCACCTCTGCCAGGCCGCGCCATACCACAATGTTATGCCACTCGGTGCGCTCCTGGCGTTCGCCGTTCTTGTCTTTGAACGTCTCAGAAGTAGCCAAGGGGAAACGGGCTACTGCCACACCGCCTTCTAGATGGCGCACTTCCGGGTCTTTGCCAAGGTTGCCGATTAAGATAACTTTATTAATGCTTGCCATAGATTGAAATCTGGTGGTTTATAGTTGATTTAGCTTATAAAAATATTAAAAAAAATGCTCATTTAAAAATGAATGGATCAGAATTGGCTTAGGAAGTTCTTCTATTTCATCTATGGAATATAGCTGTAATCCAATGCTTTCTTCTGTTTCCTCCCTTAAACGAAAAGGAAGCGTAACCAGATGAAATTGGGCGGAGATTTTCTGATGACTCAGAATGTGTTTGTACACCCTTCCGGTGAAGCTGAAAGGAACCGCTGGAATCTGCAGAGTTTCAGAAATCTGGCCCTGAAACAGGGCAGGATCAGGAAGAAGGGTGTCTGTCTCCAGGGAGAAAAAATCGTAGAGGCCTTGCCAGATGTCGTTTCCGGGCCGTTTTCTCAAATACAGCTTATTTTCGTACTGCAAAACCAGGTAGTGGAAGAACCTGTGTCGGCTGCTTTTAGCCTTCTCCTTGACAGGTAATACATTGACCAGGCCGTGCTGAAAGGCAAAACACTCCTGCTGCAAGGGGCAGAACAGGCAGTCGGGTGCCACGGGCGTACACTGGATGGCCCCGAATTCCATGATCGCCTGGTTGTAGGTGTCCGGGTGGTCCAAAGAAATCTGTTGGTTGGCGATTTCCTCAAAAATTTTCTTGCTGGCCGGAGCGGCGATGTTCTCGTGCCGCCCGAAGACCCGGGCCAGTACCCGGTACACGTTTCCGTCCAGTACGGCCACGGGTTCACGGTACGCAAAGGAGGCGATGGCTGCGGCAGTGTAGGAACCCACTCCCTTCAGTTGGAGCAGACCGGCGTAACTCCTGGGGAACTCGCCGCCAAACTCTGTCACCACCTGTTTAGCCGTAAAGTGCAGGTTTCTAGCCCGGGAGTAATAGCCCAGGCCTTGCCAGAGACGCAATACTTCATCTTCTGGGGCGTTAGCCAAGTCCTGCACGGTAGGGAACCGCTCTATGAATTTGAGGTAATACGGCAGGCCCTGGCGTACCCGCGTTTGCTGAAGAATGATCTCAGAAAGCCAGATTGCGTATGGATTAGTAGTCTCGCGCCAAGGCAACGGACGCTGGTGACGGTGATACCAATCTATGAGAGTATTACTAAATGAAGAAGGGGTGCTGGCCATGAAAAGGCTTTAACGTATTGGTTTGCTGTTCTTATGCAACGCTGAGGAGAACAGATTTTTTACATAAATTGTTTTACTTTCCGAAAAGGCCCACTACCTTTGTGCCCCGATTTCAGGGGTGCCGTAGCAGTACGGCATAACGTTTGTACAAACATATTCATCTTTACTCAATTACTTAAACAGGTTAAACAAGTGACTAAAGCAGAAGTTATATCAGAAATTGCGGATAAGACAGGGATTGAGAAATCTGATGTTGCGGCCACCGTTGAAGCGTTCTTCAAAGTGGTAAAAGATTCCATGGCCGATGGTAATAACATTTACGTGCGTGGCTTTGGAAGCTTTGTAAACAAGAAGCGCGCAAAGAAAGTGGCCCGTAATATTTCCAAAAACACGTCTATCATCATTGACGAGCATTTTATCCCCTCTTTCAAGCCGTCTAAGACGTTTGTCTCTAAGATCAAAAACAGCAAGAAGATCAAAGAAACCGTAGTTTCTTAGTTTTTTGTACCTTTGCAGCCTTAACTATTTGCTTCATAATAATTTCCGGATAACAAGCGTATGACAAAAGGTCGGATAGCCCTCATTCTTTCTGCCGTGGTGCTGGCCGTTTTGATGGCGCTGTTACCGAAAGTGATTATCAATAAAGATAAGAAAGGCGAGTTTGCTGCTAACGGAGCCGCTGCCAATCAAGGCCAGTCTACCCATGACCCCAACCATGAAGGCCATGAAGACCATGCCGCTGAAAATGCTACTCCTGCCGCTGCGCACGTGGTAGCTACCCCCGCCCAGGTGAAAGAAATTGCCGATTTGCGCAACAAATTCAACCGGGAGAGCAATCCGCAGGCCAAAGGCAAACTGGCAGATGAACTGGCGCAGAAATACGCGGCCGTTGCCAAACATGACAGCGCCGGGTATTACTACGAGCAGGTAGCGCAGGTGAAACCAGGCGAGAAAAGCTTCCAGAAGGCGGCCGATCAGTATTTTGAGGCATTCACCTTTGCCGCCACGCAGGAACGCTCGCAGGAGCTGGGAGGCAAAGCGCAAGGGTTGTATGAGCAAGTGCTGAAAAACAACCCCACCAACCTGGATGCCAAAACCAACCTGGCCATGACCTACATCTCCAGCAGCACCCCTATGCGAGGAATCACCCTGCTACGCGAGGTCATTTCCGCAGATCCTAAAAACGAGAAGGCCCTGTTCAACCTGGGTGTTCTGTCTATCCAGTCAAATCAGTATGACAAGGCGGTAGAGCGTTTCCAGGAACTGTTGGCAGTGAACCCCAACCACGTAGAGGGCACCTTTTACATGGGCGTGGCGTTGTCTGAAACAGGGAAGAAGGCAGAAGCCCAGAAAAACTTCCTAAAGGTCAAGCAGATCAGCAAAGACCCAGAGGTGCAGGCCTCGGTAGACAGTTACCTGCAGCGCCTGAACAGCGCACAATAAGAAGAGTTAAAGAATTTTTCACACATAAAAAATCAACACTATGCCTTGCGGTAAGAAAAGAAAAAGACATAAGATCTCTACTCACAAAAGAAAGAAGCGTCTTCGTAAGAATAGACATAAGAAAAAATAAGGCCTAGCCTTTGATTCTGAGAGCCCACATTACCAATTCAGGTAATGATGGGCTTTGGTATATTCTTCCACCTAAGCATCTAATACATTGAGTAACGAATTAATTATTAATTCTACTCAAGATGGAGAACGAATAGCCCTTCTTCAGGACAAGCGATTGGTAGAGTATCACTTCGACCGGAATGATACGAACTACTCAGTAGGAGACATTTTCCTGGGAACCGTGAAAAAGGTGATGCCCGGTCTGAACGCAGCGTTCATTGACATTGGCTACACCAAAGACGCATTTCTGCACTACCATGATTTGGGAGAGAACATCAAGACTCTGAACAAATACGTGAAAGCGGTGCAGACCCAGAAAAACACCACCGCCAAGCTTGGGCCTGTGAAGTTTGAGCCCGAAATAGACAAACTGGGCAAAATGGCCGATGTCCTCAAAAAAGGGCAGCAAGTCTTAGTTCAGATTGTAAAAGAGCCAATATCTACCAAGGGGCCCCGGCTTTCTTGTGAGATTTCCCTGGCGGGCCGCTACCTGGTGCTTGTACCCTTCTCTAACACGGTAAGCGTGTCAAAGAAGATTGTAAGCAAAGAGGAACGTACGCGTCTAAAGCGCCTCATCACTTCCATTAAACCGGAAAACTTTGGGGTGATCATCCGTACCGTGGCCGAAGGCCGTGAAGTGGCGGAATTAGACAAAGACCTCCGCACCATGCTGGCTACCTGGGAAGAAGGCATTGCCAAGTTGCGTACCGCCAAGGAACGCGACAAGGTAATTGGGGAGCTAGGACGCTCCTCCTCCATGTTGAGAGACATCTTGAATGAAAGTTTTGACAGCATTGTGGTGGATGACGCCAAGCTGCACGACGAAATCAAGACGTACATTGAAACCATAGCCCCGGATAAGCTGAAGATTCTGAAGCATTACTCGGGAAAGGTGAAAACCTTTGAACAGTTTAACATTGAAAAGCAACTGAAATCCCTCTTCGGGAAGACAGTGAGCATCCCCGGCGGGGGGTACCTGGTAATTGAACACACCGAGGCCCTGCACGTGGTAGATGTGAACAGCGGAAACAAATCCAACTCCGAGACGGACCAGGAAGCGACCGCGTTGAATGTGAATCTTACTGCGGCAAAAGAGGTAGCGCGTCAGATGCGCCTTCGGGACCTGGGTGGAATCATTGTAGTGGATTTCATTGACATGAAGTCGGCCGAGAACCGGCAAAAAGTGCAGGATGTAGTGAAGGAGGAAATGAAGAAAGACCGGTCTAAGTACACGGTACTTCCTATTTCCAAATTCGGCCTCATGCAGATCACCCGCCAGCGCGTACGGCCTGAGCAGAACATTGTAACCGGCGAGGTATGCCCTACCTGCGGAGGCAGCGGCAAAATATCCGCCAGTATTCTGGTAACCGATGAAATAGATCAGACCATTGAAGATCTGTTGACTCGCCAGAATCAGAAAAACATTACGCTGTATGTGCATCCGTTCTTGCACGCGTACTACACCAAAGGAATCTTATCCAAACAGCGGAGATGGTTCCTGAAGCACTTCAAGCGGGTGAACGTGATGAAAGATACGGCCCTGGCCCTCACAGAATTCAAGGTGATGGATGAACACGGCGACGAAATTGAGCTGAAATCGGCTTACACTGAAGTAAATGGGTTACAAGACCGCGCAGTAGAGACAGAGTAACGTTTCTAATTGCCTGCGATATAAAAGAAAAGCCCCCGTTGTGAAACGGGGGCTTTTTCGTGAATGGGGTTTCTGTTTCAGGCCTTCTTTGGCAAAACCAAGGCGAAAACAGGATTAGAACTTAATCCCGAAATCAAGGGCGAAAGAGTTATTCTTCAGTTCCACCTTGTTGTCGCTGAAGGTACCGGCATAGTAGTCATCGTCTACATCGGTGAGGCCGCGGTGGTATGATATACCCCCGAAAACTTTGGTGCTCTGGCCCAGTTGCCACTCGGCGCCGGCGCCTAACACGGCCCCAATCTCAAAGGTGTTGAAACGCTTGGTGTACTTGTCGCCTTCAGTGTCTACTTTCTTGTCGTTGACCTTGGCTGCCAGCATGGTGTTCAAAGACGTGCCTGCCTGAAAGTACAGGCGGGTATCGGTGGCTACCTCGTTAGTGAAGAGCTTCAGTGAGATAGGAATCTCCAGGTACTGCAGGTTGATATCGTCTGAACCGGTGATACGGGTTTCGGCGGTGCCGTTCATTTGGCGGTAATCATACGATACTTCGCCGCCTTTTACGTTGTAGAGCAGACCGGTGCTGAAGGCGTAGTTCGCCCCGAAGAAATAATCGCCGATCACCCCCATTCCAAACCCAATGCCTGCGCCTTCATTCTTGAAGTTATACTGGTCTTTGGCAATGGTGCGGGTAGAAGTAACAGAGGGCGATACTTTCACCCCAATTTCTATTTGGGCGGATGCTTCCTGCGAGAAGGATAAAAAAGCGGCCAGCACCAGAATAAGGGGAGTAAATCGAATCATCTTCATAGGGTAAGAGGGTATTAAGGATTAGTACGTTAAATTTGCTTAAAGATAAAGGAAGAATAAGGATGCGAGGCTATTTATTGCTGCTGTTTACTGTTGTGGTGTTTTTTGGTTGTTCAAAAAAGGAAACGTGTGAAATCCCGGAAGAAGTATCCCGTATTCCGGTAGACCTCAAAATTGATCGGCTGGAGAGCCGCTTCTTCAAGATAAAAACTGTGCCAGAGATGCAGGCTTTTCTGAACGAGGAGCCGCTCTTAAGAGACAAATTCCTGCTGCGCGACCGCTATCCCTCAGAAGAACTCATGGCGCAGAACCTGCTCCGTCTGGCCACCGATACCAGCATCCATAAACTGGCCCAGCAGAGCGATGCGCGTTTCGGGGACATGAAAGACGTCACCCAAGATATGGAGAACGGGTTCAAGCACGTGAAACATTATTTTCCATCCTTTCAGGTGCCCAAAGTACAGACCTTTATTTCGGGCCTCAGCCGTGACCTGCTGGTGAGCGACAGCCTGGTGGTGTTGGGCCTGGATTACTTTATTGGGAAGAAGGCATCATATCGGCCGCAGGCGCCGCAGTACATACTGGAGCGCTACGAGAAAGAGAACCTGGTACCGTCTGTCATGCTGCTGGTCTCGAACAAATTCAACAAAACCGATTTCGTGAACAAGGAGATGTTGGATGAGATAATAGACTACGGCAAATCGTATTACTTCACCCAAAAGGTGCTGCCCTGCACGCCAGACTCTTTGATCATCTGGTACTCTGGCCAGGAACTAGCCGATGTGAACTACAACGAAGGCAAAATCTGGGCGCACCTGGTGGAGAAAGGTCTGTTGTATGAGACCAGCCAGTTCATCATCAGGAAATACATCGGTGAGCGGCCCAACGTGCCCGAGATCAGTGAACGTTGCCCGGGCCGGGTGGCTACCTGGGTAGGTTGGCAGATTGTGCGCAAGTACATGGAGAATAACCCAGAGGTGACGCTGCAGCAACTCATGGAAGAGAAAGACGCCCGCAAGATTCTGGAGCGATCTAAATACAAGCCGCAGAAAAAATAACTTTCACTCGCTTTAGGCTTGTTTTAAGAAAAGCAGGCCTAAAGCGCACTTCTTCCTGTGTTCATGCACATCGCGCTGTTTCACCAGTACCACCATAACCCAGACTGCCCAGCCACGTGCCGGCACTATACGTTTATGGCTGAGCTGGTGAAACGGCACCAAATTACGCTCATTACGTCCAATGCCTGGGAAAGCAAACGCCTCACGCAATTGTATGATTGGGTGCCGCCTGGGGTAGAGCTGGTGTCTGTAGACGTGCCGTATTCAAACAAGATGGGTGTGGTGCAGCGGCTACAGGCGTTCAGCTCCTTTGCCACCCATGCCCTAATCAAAGGCCTTCGCCTTCCCAAACCCGATGTCATCTGGGGCGTTTCCACGCCATTGACCACCGCCTGGGCCGCGGCGCAGGTTTCCAGGGTCAGAGGGGTGCCTTGGGTGTTTGAGGTACAGGACCTTTGGCCTTCTTTCCCTATCCAGATGGGAGCCGTTCCGTCAAAAGTGGCCCAGAAAGGCCTCTACAAAATGGAAGCTTCTCTGTACCGAAAGGCCGCGCACATCATTCCTCTTTCGCCGGGTATGGAAAAATACATCGTGCAACAGGGCATTTCCCCTGGGAAAATCACCACGCTAGTCAACGGTACCGAAATCCCACAGCAATCTATCTCTCTAGCAGAGCAGGAAATTCTGCGGGAAAGACTAGGGCTGCAAGGTAAAAAAGTGGTGCTGTATGCCGGAACCTATGGAAGAGCGAACGATTTGCCTCTGTTGGTAAAGGCCGCTGAACTGTTGAAAGGCCAGCCAGACATTTGCTTTGTATTCACCGGGCAGGGATTTGATGCTCCTTTACTGGAAACAGCCACAAAACAGCAAACTAATATCAGGCTATTACCCCCGCTGCCCAGGCATGAAATCTTCTCCTTGTTCTCTATTGCCGTGGTATCAGTGGTGTCATTTATCGATTTGCCGGTACTGGAGGTGAACTCGCCAGGGAAGCTTTTTGACAGCCTGGCCGTAGGAACTCCCGTGGTAGTGACCAATCCCGGTTGGACCAAGACCCTGGTAGAAACGCAGGGCTGTGGCTGGTACGTGCCCGCCGGAGATGCACAAGCATTGGCAAATTCCTTGAGGAAGCGCCTGAGCCAGCCCAATGAAATGACAGCCATGCGGGCGAGCGCCGCCCAGGTGGCCCGTTCCCAGTTTGACCGTCTACAAATGGTACCCGCTTTAGAGGCTATTTTCGAGAAAGTGGCTCAAAACAGGTAACAAGGCGAGCTATTCCTGTAGGGCGATGTTCACGAGTTTCTGGCCCCTGTCACCCAAGTAGGTCTTGATCAGTTTGTCATAGGAGCGGTAGCCATCGTCTACGTTGGTGAAGATGATGAACCCTTTTTTGGATTTCGGGAAAGCAAAGAAAATAGCCGAAGTGCCTTTGTCTGATCCGCCGTGCGACAGGGCGTATTCTCCGTTGCCTAAGTCAAACACCTCAAAGCCCAACCCAAAGTAGAGCCCTTCTTTTGTTTTATGCTGGTGCGACACCATTTCGGTGAACGTCTTTTGGGAAAGTCCAGCCCCGTTCATTATTGAAATCAGAAGCTTGCTGTAATCTTCCACGGTGGTTAAAAGGTCATCGGCGGCGTTGGCGCTAGTGTTTTTGTAGGTTTCGTACAGGCCGCCTTTCGTATCGTGCCAAAGCGCGAACCGACTTTCATCTACCTTTTTATCCCAGTAGAACCGGGTGTCTTTCATGCCTAGTGGTTTGAAAAGCAAGGAATCGGCGAGTTGGTCCAGGGTGCGGTTGAATTTCTTTTCCAGGGCCTTTCGCAGGTACTCCATGCCTTCGCCAGAATACTGGTACTTGGCCCCGGGATCGAATTGGAAAGCCAGCCTCTTGGATTCATTCATCCAGCGCCAATTAGGGAAACCGGTTTGGTGCGTAAGGACATGGCGGGTGGTGAGTTTCTTGCTTCTGGGGTCATGGGCGATGTCTGGATCGGTCCAGTATTTGGCTAGCGGCTCATCCAGTTTCCATTTCCCGGCGTCCACCAGCTTCATGGTTACCAAGGCGGTAACGGGTTTTGCCAGAGAAGCCACGTTGAAGATGGTGTTGTACGGAGCAGGAGTGCCTTTTTTCAGCTCACCGAAGACCTTGATCTGCTGCAGTTTTCCGTCGTTGATGATACCCATGGCCAGAGCGGGAAATTTATTGTCGGTGAGCCAGGCTTCCAAGTCGGCATCGTTGTTGAACACTGGGGCACCTTTGTCTGGGAAAGAGGAACTCAGGTGGTCATAGCTTAATCCCCGCAGGAATTTCCAGTTTCCGTTTTCCAGTTGCCACACATGCGAGAAGCGGGCGGTGCTGGCGAAGGTCTCGGCCTTGGCTGCCTCTTTCTCATAGAACCGATGCCGCCCCGTCTGGATGGCGCCGTACAGCTCCTTGTTCTTGTACAGCGGGAAAACCTCGGTGCTGCCAGTCACCAATTCGCGCCGCGACTGGTACGTGGAAGGTGATTTACACAGCCCATTCTTAAAGCCTGCGATAAACTCTGCTTTGGAAGACGTGATGCCGCCCTTATCATGGTAAAACTCGAAATCATTGCTGAGCAGGCTCTCGAACTGACCGATGTTACAGGTATTGAACCCCACATTGAACAGCAGGCTGTCTTGCCGCATGATGGCCTTGTACAGGTCTGAGGAGGCGGGTTCCTGTGCCTTACTTATGAACGGAACTGAAAAGAAGGAGAGGAGCAGGAGCAGTATCTGGCAATTTAGGGCAGTAGTCATCACCTTAAGTCTATTCTTGATTGAAGCAATGGCATCCAAAGCTCTGATAGAAAAGAGACAGGCAAAAGCTCTTTTACCCCCTTTTCCTGAGGCGAATGCGTGAATATTTTAGTGGCAACTATTTAAAAGCCGGTTTCAGGAAAGAGCAAGTAAAATTGGTTGATGAATTTATCTGTGCCGAAACTAGCTTGATTGTTCCTTCTTCAGGTGATGAATTAGCGGAAAGGTTTTGGCCTTATTTTGTTGAAAACAGACCTAAAACGTTTGGGCTACCCTAATTTATTCTGTGGATCATCGGGCTTGTTTGGCCAGTTTTTCTCAAAATAGGCGCAAAAATGGGTGAGAGGACAGCGTTCGCACTGCGGGGTGCGGGCCAGGCAGATATAACGGCCATGCAGAATAAGCCAGTGATGGGCTTTGGGGACTAAGTCTACCGGAATGTGTTTCAGCAGTTCTTTCTCTACTTCCAGCGGCGTTTTGGCTTTACTACTCACCAAGCCTAACCGTTTAGAGACCCGGAACACGTGCGTATCAACGGCCATGGCTGGCATGTTGAAAATCACCGAGGCAATCACGTTGGCTGTCTTACGCCCTACGCCGGGCAGCAGTTGGAGTTCCTCAATGGAAGACGGCACTTCGCCCCCAAACCGTTCGGTCAGCATTTTGCCCAAGCCGGCCAGGTGCTTGGCTTTGTTGTTGGGGTACGAGATGCTTTTGATGTAGGGGAAAATATCCTCGGCAGAAGCTGAACCCAGCATCTCGGGCGTTGGATACGCTTCAAACAAAGGCGGTGTCACCAGGTTTACCCGCTTGTCGGTGCATTGGGCACTCAGGACAACGGCCACCAGCAGCTCATACGGATTACGGTAGTCGAGCTCGGTCTCAGCCTCGGGGAAGTTCTGGGTGAAATAGGAGATGAGGTGACGGTACCGCTCTGGTTTGCGCATAGGTAAGCATTCTTTCTGCCAATAAAGGTACGGCTTTGAAAAGATTAATTCTACTGCACTGCGTTTCTTAAAGAGCTATAGCGGAAGGGGGGCGTTTGGACATGGCTAAAACCAACAGAGCCCTGATCACCATTGGTCATCGGGGCTCTGTTAGTTTAGGTGAATCTCATCCTTTACGGATGTAAACTTACTGTTTTTGAGTAGCTAATGATAGCGTCGGTGACCCGCTCGCTTGGTTGGGTGAGCGCTTCCTCCAAGCTAAGCTGGGTGAGGAGCAGATCAGCACAGGCTTCGGCTAGTTCCTGGTCTACCATTAAGGCTTCTTCCAGGGCCAGGCGTTGCGGTTTAGGCAATTCGTTGTAAAGGTACCGTACTAGATCATGATGAGTAAAGGTTTTGGTCATAGGCTGATTTATCATTGGACATTTTTTTCCGCAGGTTAATTAATGCGTATCTCATTCTGCCCAAAGCCGTGTTAATGCTAACCCCGGTTGCCTCTGCGATCTCCTGAAAACTCATGTCAGCGTAGTGGCGCATGATCAGCACCTCTTTCTGCGCGGCCGGCAACTGCTGGATCAAGTCTCGCAGGCGGGCATGGGTTTCCTCTTTGATCCGGATGGATTCCACTGATTCCTCAGAGAAGCTTAACGTGTTGAACACATTGCTGCCGTCTTCCAAAGTAATCATTGGGCTCCGTTTCTCCCGGCGGAAGTAATCAATAGCCAAGTTATGGGCGATACGGCAGATCCAGGATGAAAATTTGCCTTCTTCGTTGTAACGACCGCTTTTCATGGTGTGGATAGCCTTCACAAACGTCTCCTGTAGCAGGTCTTCGGCTGTGTAGGTATCTTTCACTATAAGCAGAATGGTGGTATACACCTTGCTTTTGTGGCGGCTAACCAATTCCTCAAATGCGCTCTCGTTACCAGCGATATACGACGTTACTAACGCCGAATCATTTAGCTGTACTGTATTCATCTAAATCTACAATTAAAGTAACGTAGAGGTTTATGCCATATTGTGAGGTTAGGTTTTTAAGATTGGGTTTTTATCTGATTACCAAATATAGAAAATAGAAGATCGAAATGCAACGGGTGAAAACTTCTTAAAAATATTTTTTTTCCGGGTTTAAGGCCTGATTTCGGAAACTTGCCTTTAAAGCACAAGCGCAGAAAACCAAATACCCTCAAATATCACACCAGTACACATGATCAGATCCTAAATTTACTTCTTTCTGATCTGCAAATGAAAGCAAATCTTCTGTTTTTTGGCCCAGAAAAAAAGAAAATCAAGTAAAAGATTCTGTTCTGTCTGGCTAAGTGGCTGCAAGTGAGCGCACAAAAAGAAAATGGCTAGCAAGGTGCGTCTATGCGGGTCTTGCTAGCCAAAAAGTGCCGTAACAGAAAAAGGAGAATTGAAAGTCAATGGGAGAGCGGTCGCTTTTTGATCATGCCGCCTGAGGTATCGTTGATGCTGTGCGTGATGATGAAAGCGCCGGGGTCCAGGTCGGTGATGAGGGTTTTGAGCCGCTGCACCTCCAGGCGGGTCACCACGCAGTAAAGAATGTCCACCTCCTCGCCCGTGAAGCCCCGTTGTCCTTTGTAAATAGTCACCGCCCGGCCTAATTGCGTTAAGATGGCCTGCCGCATGGTGTTGCTGTGCACCGAGACAATGGTGACCCCGGTGTATTCCTCAATCCCGTTGATGATAAAGTCTATGGTTTTGGAGGCGGTAAGATACGTGAGCACCGAGTACATGGCCGGGCTGGCCCCCAAGAGAAAGGCCGCTCCCATAAACAAGAACACGTTGATGACCAGGATCACGTCGCCAATGGTAAGGCTGGTGCGTTTGCTTAAAAGCAAGGCAAGGATCTCTGTACCGTCCAGCACGCAGCCACCCCTGATGGAAAGCCCAATGCCCGCTCCCAGGAAAAAGCCGCCGAAGACAGCCGTCAGCAACTTGTCATCGGTGATGGTGGGGAAATCGATGGTAAGCAACAGTAGCGCCAAACCCATCACGGCTAGCAGGCTCTTGAGCGCGAATGATCGGGCCACTTGGGTGTAGCCGGCAATGAGGAACGGGGCGTTGATAAACAAAATCAGCAGAGACAGCGGGGCCCCGGTGCTCTTGGATAAAAGCATGGAAAGTCCGGTGACACCGCCGTCAATGAAATGGTTAGGGATGAGGAACCCCTTCAGGCCCAAGCCCGCAGAGCAGATGCCACACGTAATCAGAACGGCGTCACGGGCCCTGCCCCACGGACGTTTTACTTTTAAAGCGGCGGGGATAGTAGATTGTGGCGGATTCACAAAAAGAAGGCTTAAAGCTTACTTAACAGAGGAAGATAAGGTCTGCAATAGCTGGTTTATTGTGGAGAGCTGCTTGTTCAAGCCGTTGAAGTGGGCCTCAATGCTTTTCTGCTCAGAGGCTGTGAGTTTACCTTCCAGCAGAGCGGCACGCTGCTCCTGTACCTTCACCAACTGCTCCAACAGCTTTATTTTCTTCTCCTGCGCCAGCGAGTAAGTATATTTCCGTTTCTGGTTGCCCGCTGACACCATCTGGCCATCTACCGTTACAATGCGCACCTCCGTATCGCCCACTACTTTCTTTTCGTGCTCTACAATGGTGTGGTGCGTGAAAATATCATCGGCTACCAATACTACCCTGCCCTGCGGGTTCACCGCGTTCTTCTGTTTTAAGGTGTAGTTCTTGCCGTCTGGCAGGCGTACCTGGCCGGTGGGAGAGACAATGGTGCCATTGCTGTATTGTACCGGTTCCTGCACTTCATAGAGTTTGCCGCCCCGGTGCTGCACCAGTTTGTCCTGCTTCCAGAAAATGGTGTTGTCTTTTATATTGGCTTGCGTGAGAAGGGAATCTGAGGTCTGTTGGGCCAGAGAGGCATGGGCAGAGCTAAGAATAATAACAATAAAGAGAAAACCGTAGAGCGCAATTCTTTTCATGAGAGTACTTTTTAAGTCTGCCTTTATATACGGGATTAGCTATCTAGATGATTGAAGTGAAATTTGCAGAAAACACCTTCCTTTCTGCGGTTAACTGAAAGATGCAGAAAGGTTCTTTGTAAAGTTTAATTTTTGCCAAATCTTTCCGGAAATAAGGGGCGTATAAACCAGTGTATGGAATATGAATTTTGCATGACGCCTGAGTTTGAGAAAGAGGTCAAGAAAGACCTGAAGGTGAAGGAGAAAGCCAATGCCGAAATCAAAGATACCTTGGCCATTGAACGTACCTCCTTCGCGAATGAGCGCACGTTTCTGGCGTATCTAAGGACTTCTCTTTCGCTGATCATTGCAGGCGTTTCCTTACACCAGTTCTTTAATACAGCGGCTTCTATGTGGATTGCGGCCACAATCATACCCTTGGGCGTGATTATTGGAGCAATAGGGTACCGGAAGTTCGCTCAGAAACGGGCTTTGATTCAGCGCAAGCGCGAGGCGTATATACCAGCAAAACAGATGCTGGCCTTGTTGAAAGCCGAGAAATCCGTTGCCATGAAGATAAGCCCGCAATAAGGCTTTTGATGAAGAAGTAAATTGTATTATATATGAAATAAAGGAGTGCGGCGGTCGTACGAGAGGGTGTTGTTGGAATGCAAATCCGCCCACTTCTTTTTCTTTTCTCTTTCCGAATGGTAGTCATGTGGAACTGCTGCCATCTAGCCATATATCAACCTGTATAAAGCAGAAGCGGAAGCCCCATCAGGCTTCCGCTTCTGCTTTATACAGGTTGTATTCAAATCTTCGGCCGTCATGCCAGCAATCCTGGGGTTTCTAACCTTGTTTTGGGAAAACAGGCTTAAAAGAGGTTAGGGCTTTGCCAGGGGCGTAGCCCATAGGCCCATTTTCATCTGGAAGATATTGGCAATACTGGCAGCTTTCTGTTTGGCCTGCTCGGCCATGGAACCTTCAAACAGTTCATCTACGGTTTGGGTGAACAAGGCAATCCAGCGGGTGAAATGGGGGCGGTCAATGGGCATAGCCAGATGCTTGGGGAAAGGCTGGCCTTTATACGCCACCGATCCGAAAAGCACCGTACTCCAGAAGGCATACATTTTAGGCAAATGGTGTTCCCACTCTACTTTGGCAAACTCGTTGAACACCGGGGCTAGCAACTCGTCCTGGTTTACGTGGTCATAGAAAGTATCAACTAATACCTTTATATCTGCCTCGGTCTGTAAATCTGGTTTGGTCTCTTCCATCTCCTTCTAACGCTTTTTGCTTCTTGTTAAACACCACAAGGATAAGGATAGGTGCCCACCTCTGAAATGATATCGGTCATTTTTAGCCTCTTTTCTGAAAAACAAGCTGAAAATGGCACTTGGTAGTGGGGTCAAGGTGGCGGAAGGTCATCTAAATGTGCTTCCTCATGGTGCCCTTCCTTATCGGAAAGCTGGATGGAACAGGAATGGCCTTTAGAAGAAATCTGCTTTTTTCCTGTCCTGCTATGCAATCCTGTCTTACCTTACCGGCACTTTAGACGGAGTATCCACTTACCTTTATTTGTCATGGATGACCTGTTTGCCGCCCGGTCGCAGATGGCGCTGTCGCTGGGTTTTCATATCATCTACGCCTGCATTGGCATGGTCATGCCGTTCTTCATGGCGGTCTCGCACTACCGTTACCTCACCACTAAACAAGATGTCTACAAGCGCCTCACGAAAGCGTGGAGCAAAGGCGTGGCCATCTTCTTCGCGACGGGCGCAGTTTCTGGTACCATGTTGTCCTTTGAGTTGGGGCTGCTGTGGCCCAGGTTCATGGAACACGCCGGGCCTATCTTCGGGATGCCTTTCTCACTGGAAGGGACTGCTTTCTTTATCGAGGCGATTGCCTTGGGCTTTTTCCTGTACGGCTGGGGCCGGTTCAATCCGTGGTTCCATTGGTTTACCGGCGTAGTGGTAGGCTTGAGCGGACTGGCCTCGGGCATTCTGGTGGTAGCCGCCAATGCCTGGATGAACAGCCCTGCGGGGTTTGATTACGTGAATGGCCAGTACCTGAACATCGATCCCCTCAAAGCCATGTTCAACGATGCCTGGTTTACGCAAGCCCTGCACATGACGCTGGCGGCTTTTGCGGCAACGGGTTTTGCGGTGGCGGGTCTGCACGCGCTTATGATCCTGAAGAAGCGCAACGTGGTGTTTCATGCGAAGGCCTTCAAGATTGCGGCCATCTTTGGAGCCGTAGCCGCCCTTCTGCAACCCATCTCCGGCGATCTCTCGGCCAAGGACGTAGCTCAACGGCAACCCGCCAAACTAGCAGCCATGGAAGCACATTTCCATACCGAGAAATCTGCGGCGCTGGTGCTGGGCGGTCTACCCGATGAGGATGCTAAAAAGGTGAACTATGCCATCAAGATTCCGGGTATGCTGAGTTTTCTGGCCCATGGCAATTTTGAGCAGGAAGTCACCGGCCTGGACAGGATTCCTGAGCGGGACCAGCCTCCGGTGTTGGTGACGCACATCGCGTTTCAGGTGATGGTAGGGCTTGGCTCGTTTCTGATGCTGGTTTCCTTTCTGTACCTGCTGGCGCTCTGGAAGAAAAAGAAATGGCTTTACAGTACGTGGCTGCTTCGGCTGTTCGTGCTGGCTATTCCGCTGGGTTTTATCGCCATTGAAGCCGGCTGGACCGTGACCGAGGTAGGCCGGCAACCCTGGATTATCTACGGTATCATGCGCACCGAAGACGCCGTGACGCCCATGCCGGGCATTGCGTATTCTTTTTACCTGTTCACGGGCATTTACTTGTCCTTGAGCTTGGTGGTGGTGTACCTGCTGTATCGCCAGATAAAGGCTGTGCCCACACTCTATGATATCACGCCTGAACCGGCGCACGCAACCCATTAATTCAAGGCCATGCTTTACGTTGTCATCGCTTTTCTCTGCCTGGGTATTTTGCTGTACTTCCTGTTGGGCGGCGCCGACTTCGGGGCCGGAATCATAGAACTGTTCACGCATCGCCGAAACATTCGCCGTACCCGTACCACCATGTACCACGCCATCGGACCTATCTGGGAGGCCAATCACATGTGGCTCATCATCGCCATTGTGATTCTGTTCGTGGGCTTCCCCAGGATTTACGCCACCATGTCAGTGTACCTGCACATTCCGCTGGTGATTCTGCTCATCGGCATTATTGCGCGGGGAACGGCCTTCGTGTTTCGGCACTATGATGCGGTGCTGGATGAGATGCAGGTGGTCTACAACAATATCTTCGTGTATTCCAGCTTCCTGACGCCGCTGTTCCTGGGCATCATTGCCGGAAGTGTGGTCTCGGGCCGTATTGACGTAAACGCCGCCACGTTTGCCGAGGCCTACATCTTCAGCTGGCTGCACTGGTTCTCAGTGTCTGTGGGTTTCTTCACTGTGGCCCTCTGCGGATTTTTGGCCGCTATTTACCTTATCGGCGAAGCCGAGGAACAGGACCGGCGCCGGTTCGTGGAGAAAGCCAGGATTATCAATATTGTGGCGGTCATCTGCGGGGCTTTGGTGTTTGGGGCTGCCCAACTGGAAGGCGTGCCGCTGCTGGAATGGCTCTTCGGGAATGCGGTGAGTTTCACTTCGATTGTGCTGGCTACGTTGTCGCTGGTGTTGCTGTGGGTGCTGCTTGGGCGCGGTCAGGGAAAAGTGTTGCGACTGTTGGCTGGCTTTCAGGTGACCATGATCTTGCTGGCCATCAGTTGGGCCCATTTCCCCGATTTTATTTTGCTGCAAGGGGGGGCCCATCTCTCGCTGTTGGAGACCCAAGCGCCAGCTGCCACGATCAATGCCCTGGGCTGGGCTTTGGTGCTGGGCAGCGTGTTTATTCTGCCGGCGCTCTTCTACCTGTTTTACAGTTTCCAGAAAAAGCCCATCCACGACTTTGAGGTGTAAGGCCGTTTCAGGGCTGGTTTCATGAAAATGGCCCTGAAACAGAAATTCGTCGGTTGGTAAAAACAGAATCGGCTTGGCGGAAACTTCCTCCGCCAAGCCGATTCTGTTTTTTTACGAGAGAGATTATTGCTCTACTTCAATCAATTGGCATTTTTTAAGCCAGCGCAGGGCTTCTGTTTCGGAGGTGAATCCTTCAAAATCAGCTCCTTGGCCGTACCAGGGCTGTTTGCGCATATCTGCGGCTAGGGCCTTCGTCTCTGGGTCTTTGGTATGGGCCGGAGACATCAGGTAGGCTACGTGGGTGATATGTCCCATTTGGCCGTGCAGGGTAGGGTAAAACGATTCCTTCAGCCAAGCCATATCCTCTAAGGAAAGCGGGCCTCGGCTCCTGATGTCAAACAACCAATAACGGGCTTGGGTATCTTTGGCTAGCTCCAATACCTGTTGGTAGACCTCACGCGCGGTGAAGGCATACACCGGTTGGGGCCAACGCAGAAACAACACGTCCAGGTCTGGACGGTGAGTCAGCGCAATGGCATCTAAAAATAATGGAGACATAGGGGAGACGTTTAGTGAGGTAAACTTACAAACATTACGCACAACCAAGTCTATTAACCATGTTAAATTATGGGTAGACCCAGAATATAGCAAACAGCTATGTTTTATTTAACGTTCGTTCCTGAGCAATTATAAACCAATTCCGTAGAAAAATGCAATACCTTTGCCATCCTGATTTTTAACCTGTGACAACACCTACCCCAATCCCCGAAGAACGGCACGACCCCTACGCCGTCCTCCGGATTCCCGAGTTCAGACTTTTCGTTTCCGCCCGTTTCTGCATCACGCTAGCCATGCAAATACAGGCCGTAGTGGTAGGCTGGCAGATCTACGACATTACCAAAGACCCTTTTTCGCTGGGGCTCATTGGTTTGGTAGAGGCGATTCCGTCTATCACAGTGGCGCTGTACGCAGGCCATGTCGCCGACATCATCCCGCGTAAGCGCATCATCATCACCGTGCTGAGCGTGCTGCTTTTCTGTTCTTTGGCGCTCTTGTTCTACACCCTGGATGTTGGTAAAATCCTGCACACGTTTGGCACGCTGCCCATTTATTCCGTGATTTTCCTAAGCGGAATTGCGCGTGGGTTCATGGGGCCAGCCGTGTTCGCCTTCATGCCACAGCTGCTGCCAGACCGGAAACTGTACGCCAACGCCATTACCTGGAGCAGTACTACCTGGCAGGCGGGCTCCGTGGCCGGGCCAGGCATTGGTGGTTTGGTGTATGCCTTCGGTGGGGTAACGGCCGCGTTTGGGGTAGATGCCTCGCTGGTGCTGCTATCGCTGCTGCTGTACACGTTCATTGCCGCTAAGCCCCTGCCGGTGAGTGAAGGTCCGAAACTCAAGATCAAGGAAAGCCTGCAAACCGGACTCCGGTTCGTGTTCGGGAACCAGATCATCCTGAGTGCACTGGCCCTGGATATGTTTGCGGTGCTCTTCGGCGGAGCCGTGATCCTGCTGCCGGTTTTTGCCTCCGATATCCTCAAAATCGGGCCGCAGGGCCTGGGCTTGTTGCGCTCGGCACCGGCCATCGGCTCGGTGACCATGGCCTTGTTCATGGCCTATCGGCCGATTACTTTCAACGCCGGGAAGAAAATGCTGTGGGCGGTGGCAGGTTTTGGGGCGTGCATCATTGTGTTTGGCTTGTCAGAGCTGTTCTGGCTCTCGTTTGGGATGCTGCTGCTGAGCGGTGTGCTGGACAGCGTCTCGGTGATTATCCGGTCCACGTTGATCCACACGCTCACGCCCGAGCACATGAAAGGCCGTGTCTCCTCCGTGAACAACATCTTTGTGGGCTCCAGCAACGAGATTGGGTCTTTTGAATCCGGCCTCGCCGCGAAGCTGCTGGGCGTAGTGCCCTCAGTGGTATTCGGTGGAACCATGACCATCCTCATTGTGTCCTTTACCGCCTGGAAAGCAGACAAACTGCGGAAACTGAGTTTGTAGTAGCTTTAAAAGTGAAGCCCTTGCTTTTGACCTGTTTTCAGAAATCAGGTCAAAAGCAGGGGCTTTGTTATGGAATGGGTCTGCGGAAGGGCTCTATTTGCCTGATAGAAAATTCATGTGCGGCGGCGAAGGCAGTTGGCGGAGACGCTCGCAGGTCCTCCAGACGCTACGAGGTCTTTGGAGCGGAGGTCTGCTGCGTGGTGGGTGGCTAAACCTGTGAGGTTTTCAAAACCTCACAGGTTTAGCGTTTTTGGCCTCTTTCTCCCAAACTAACCCTAAAACATATTCCCTATTCAGGACTCAGAACTCAAGACTCAGGAATAATTGGTGCGAGCGTCTGTGCCAACTACTCCTCTTCCTCCTTATTCTCCTGCATGGCCAGCAGGTTGTGCGCGCCTTTCACGGCAATGCTGGTGGTGGTTTGCAGTTCCGCCGGGAGTTGCACTTCCACGTAGCCGTTGCCTTTGAGGCCGGTTTTTACTTCTACCCGTTTGAACTGACGGTTGCCGGGGCTGGCGTACACGTAGGGCGAGCCATCAAACTGAACCACGGCGCTTTCGGGGAGAGCTGTAACAGTGCGGTCGGTGGTCTGGACGGTGGCGGTCACGTACATGCCGGGCAGCAGTTTGTGCTCGTCGTGGTGGTCAAGATGAGCGTGGATAGGAACGGTTTTGTCGCCCTCTACGCTGTGGCCTACTAGGATGATCTCGGCGGTGCGGGGCGCGGGATCATTGGGGAGGGTGTAGGTGAGGCGCTGGCCGGGGCTCAGGTAGGGCACGTCTTTCTCGAAGGCGTTAAGTTTAAGGTGCAGGTCATCGGTGTTCACCAGTTCAAACAGCACATCAGAGGCGTTGACCATTTTGCCCACGTTCACCAGCGTGTTTTTCACGAAGCCGTTGATGGGCGAGGTGATGTTGATGCTCCGGCTGATTTTGCCGTTCTGCAGGCGCGCCGGGTTGATGTTGATCATGAGCAGTTTCTCCCGCAGGGCGGCCAGGCTGTTCTGTAGCACCTCACGCTCGGTTTTGATTTGCTGCAGGTTCTTAAGGGCGCTCACTTTCTCCTCAGTGAGTTCCTGCTGGCGCTGATACTCCAGGTTGGCCAGTTGCAGACGCGCGCGGGTATCCAGGTAGTCCTGCTGCAGTTGCACGTAGTCGGGGTGTTGGAGGGTGGCCAGAATTTGGCCTTTCCGGATGTGCTGGCCCGGCAGCAGGTTCATGGTTTTCACAAATCCGCCGTACGGAACCGAGACGCTGATCAAACTAGTAGGCGGCACGTCAATCTCGCCGGAAAGCTGCAGTGTGTTGCCCAGTTTCTGTTGCGTGGGCGAGCCCAGCTCTACCCCGGCGTTCTGCATCTGCTGATGGGTAAGGGTAATGAGCTCAGGCGTTTCTACTGGCGTAGCCGCGGCCTCGGGACTAGGCGTTTCGGGGGTGTTTTTCTCAGAACAGGCCGAAAAGAGGATGAGCCCAGCCAGGCTATACGTGAAAAAAGATGTTCTCATGGTTAGTTGCCTCCTAAATATTGGAGTTGAAAGACGTTTAATTGGTAGTCCAGCAGGAGCTGAAGGTAGTTTTGTTGGGTGCGCAGCTGTTGGTCGGCGGCTTGCAGGTAACTCAGGTAACTGGCCTCGCCGCTGCGGTAGGCTTTGTCGGCTTGGGTAAGGGCCAGGCGGGCATTCCCCAGCACTTGCCGCTGGTAGAACTGCAGGCTCTGGCGCAACTGCTGATGGGTGGCCTGGGCGGCCTGCCACTCGTTCTGGAGCAGGTGCTGTTGGTTTTGCAGCGTGGCCTCGGCAGCCTGTTTGCCAAACGCCGCGGCTTTTACCCGCGCCCGTTGCGGTCCCTGCCACAGCGGTACCGTCAATCCCGCTTCCACGCCCTGGAACCGTCGGCCCCGGTCCGCTGCCGTTTCAATGCGTCCATTGATGTCATAAGTGCCAATCAACGACTGGTTGAAGTAGCCCAAGGTAATATCAGGGGCCAATTTGCTTTTCTCTGCCTGTTGCTCGCGGTCGGCCACGGTGATTTGCTGTTGGTACACAGAAAGCAGCGGGTGGTTTCCAGAAGCGGCTGCGCCGATAGTGGTGCTGTCTACCCGCAACGGTTCAGGGGTGATCATCAGTGGCTCCGGGGCTTGGATGAGCGCGTTCAGCTGCGCCTGCGCCACCGCCAAAGCCGTTTGGTTCTGCCGTATCCGGTCGGTGAGTTCCAGGCGTTGGGTGGTAGCGGTGGTTTTCTCCAGCAGGCCGGTTTCGCCGGTTCTGAACCGTACCTCGGCCGCCCGTTCCAACACCTGGAAGATGCTGTCTTGCCGTTGCAACAGTTGAGCCGTGCCGTGCAGAAACGCAAGGCGTGCATACGACTGTTTCACCTGGTAAGCCAGATCGTGCTGCTGCAGGTTCAGTTGCTGTTGGCTCAGGTTTTTCTGCTCCTGCAACAGTTTGCTCTGTGCTTTCCAGGTGCTAGGGAACGGAATGGTCTGGCTCACCCCAATGCGGTCATCGGTCACGGGGCTGTTGATTTCGCCCTGGCTGTAGGTCATCTCGGTTTTGGGAATATCCACGGCAGTTTTCTGCAAAGCCCCGCGTATTTCCACTTCCAGCGTCGCGCTGCGTAGCTGTTTGTTGTTCTGTTGCGCCAACTCTAGGACCTGAGCCAGAGAAAGGGTTTGCGGCGTTTGGGCTTGACCTACCTTCGGCAAAGCCAGAAAGAACAACACCAAGCCCAAGGCGGCTTCTTTCTTCAGTTTCTTCATACCCTTGCCCGAGTTTTTCAGTCCGCCCACGCCTTTCTCAGAGAAATAGTAGATGATGGGCAGTACCACCAACGTGAGCAGCGTAGCCGATAGCAGTCCGCCGATCACCACGGTAGCCAGTGGTTTCTGGACTTCGGCGCCCGCCGAGGAAGACAGGGCCATGGGCAGGAACCCTAGCGAGGCCACCGTGGCGGTCATCACGATGGGCCGCAAACGCGCCGCCGTGCCTTCCCGGATGACCTGTTCCAAGTTGGTCATGCCGCCAGCTTTGAGTTGGTTGAAATACCCGATCATCACAATCCCGTTGAGCACGGCCACGCCAAACAGGGCAATAAAGCCCACGCCCGCCGAGATGCTGAACGGCATGTCGCGCAAAAGCAAAGCAAAGATGCCGCCAATGGCCGAGAGCGGAATGGCCGTGAAGATGAGGATAGACTGCTTAACAGACCTAAAAGCGAAAAACAGCAGCACAAAGATGAGCGCCAACGCCAGCGGCACTGCCACCGAAAGGCGTTTCTTGGCTTCTATCAGGTTCTGGAACTCGCCGCCGTAGGTAATGGAGTAGCCCGGTGGCAGCTTGATCTTGCCCTCTATTTTCTGCTGAATCTCGGTGACAATACTCTGCACATCGCGGTTACGCACGTTGAACCCAATGGTGATGCGGCGGCGGGTCCCATCGCGCTGAATTTGGTTGGGACCTTCTTTCATCTCCACTTTGGCAATGTGCTCCAGCGGAATCTGCAGGCCGTTGGCGTTGCTCACGTAGAGGCGCTGCACATCAGAGATATCGCGCCGGTTCTGCTGGTTCAGGCGCACCACCAGGTCAAAGCGTTTCTCGCCCTCGTACACCTGGCCGGCAATCTCGCCCGCGAACCCGGCGGTGACGGTGCGGTTCACGTCTTCCACGGTGAGGCCGTAACGCGCCATGCTCTCGCGGTCATATTCCACCACTACCTGCGGCAGACCGCTCATTTCCTCAATGTACAGGTCCTGCGCGCCTTCAATGGGCTGGATGAGCTTGCGTATTTTCTGGGCACTTTTGGCAAGTTGGTCCACATCCTCGCCATAGATTTTGAGTACCACGTCTTGCCGGGCGCCGGTCATCAACTCGTTGAAGCGCATCTGGATAGGCTGCTGCACCCCGAAAGACGCCTGCGGAAGGTTCTGGTGCAGTACCTCAGACATCTTGTTGGCCAGTTCCACGCGCGAGCTGGCGCTGGTCCACTCAGAGCGTTCTTTCAGCACCACAATCATGTCGCCCAGTTCCACGGGGTTGGGTTCAGTGGGCACTTCGGCGGAGCCGATCTTGGTGACTACTTTCTCAACCTCGGGGAAGGTTTTTTTGAGAACTTCAGAGGCTTTCTGCACCACTTTGATGGTCTCGTTGAGCGAACTGCCGGTGAGCACGCGGGTTTCAATGGCGAAATCGCCTTCGTCCAAAGACGGGATAAACTCGCCGCCCATTTGCGTGAACAAGACTAAACTCAGCGCGAACAGCCCCAAAGCCACTCCCAGCACCAAGGCTTTCGCCCGCAAGGCAAAGTTGAGCAGCGGCTGGTACGCCCGATTAATGGCGTTCATGATTTTGTCTGAGATGTTGTCTTTGTGCAAGGTTTTGCGGCTCAAGACCAGCGACGACATCATGGGCACGTAGGTGAGCGACAGCAGGAACGCGCCCAGAATTGCGAAGGAAACGGTCTGCGCCATGGGTTTGAACATCTTACCCTCAATACCCACCAGCGCCAGAATAGGCAGGTACACAATTAAGATGATGATCTGCCCGAACGAGGCGAAGCCCATCATTTTGCTGGCCGAGCCCTGCACTTCCTCGTCCATCTGCTTGCGCGAGAGTTTTATCAAGCCTTGTTGGTGGTAATTGCTGGTTTGGATGTTGTGGATCACGCTCTCCACAATGATCACAGCCCCATCCACAATCAACCCGAAATCCAGCGCGCCCAAACTCATGAGGTTACCGGATACACCAAACACGTTCATGAGCGAGATGGCAAACAGCATGGCCAGCGGAATCACCGAGGCCACCAGCAGCCCCGCCCGCAGGTTGCCCAACAGCAGCACCAGCACGAAGACTACAATCAAAGCGCCCTCGGCCAGGTTTTTCTCTACCGTGCTGATGGCGCGGTTCACCAGTTTGGTGCGGTCCAGGAATGGCTCCAGCACTACGCCTTCGGGCAACGTTTTACGGATCTCGGCTACTTTGTCTTTCACCCGCTGAATCACCTGAGATGAGTTTTCGCCTTTGAGCATCATCACAATGCCGCCGGCCACCTCGCCGTGCTCGTTCACCATTGCCCCATAACGGATGGCCGACCCTTCGCGCACCTCGGCCAGATCTCTGATGAGTACGGGCGCACCGCCGGAGGTGATGGTGACCACAATGCGTCCGATGTCTTCCTGGGTTTTCACCAGCCCTTCGGTGCGGATGAAGTAGGCGTTGGGATCTTTCTCAATGTAAGCGCCGCCTGCGTTGGCATTGTTCTTCTCCAGCGCGTCGAATACTTGGGTGATGGTGAGGTTGAAGCTGCGGAGCTTCTCAGGGTTGATGGCTACCTCGTACTGCTTCAGCTTGCCGCCAAAACTGCTGACCTCGGCCACGCCGGGCGTGCCCAATAGTTGTCGCCGCACAATCCAGTCCTGGATGGAGCGTAACTCGGTGGCGTTGTACTTGTGCTCAAAGCCGGGCGCGGGGTGCAGCTCGTACTGGTAAATCTCACCCAGACCGGTGGAAACCGGCGCCAAGGTGGGTGAACCCATGCCTTCGGGGATCTGCTCCTCGGCTTCCTTCAGTTTCTCGGTGATCTGCTGGCGGGCCCAGTAAATATCGCGGTCCTCGTCAAAGACCACCGTCACCAATGACAGCCCGAAGCGGGAAAACGACCTTATCTCCGTGATGCCTGGCACGCTGGCCACCGACAATTCCACGGGGAACGAGATGAGCCGCTCCACTTCCTGCGCCCCCAGCGAGGGCGACACCGTGATGACCTGGACCTGGTTGTTGGTGATGTCGGGCACGGCATCAATGGGCAGGCGCTGCACGTTGTACACGCCCCACGCCACCAACGCCACCGTGAGCAAGCCAATCACCAGCTTGTTCTTGATGGAAAACTCTATAATCTTCTGTAACATGTTCTTGATATGTGATGAAGCGGCTTTTCACCGATTCCTAAGAAATCAGGCGAAAAACAGCCATGCCGGAGAACGTCTGGTCTGTAGCCGTCCTGACGGTTCTGGGAGAAAGCCTAAGGCAATTCTGGAAAGAAAATAAGATGTTGGGGACAGCAAATGGGATAGCGGCGTTCTTAGGCTGTTTTCTGAAAAACAGACCGTAAACGGTTGTAGAGAAAAACTCTACTCAGGCATGAAAAGCCCGTGCTGCCACAAAAAGGAATCAGGCTGCCTGCGGAGGCTGCCAGATACTGCCGGTAAAGGCCTCGGGAACCCGGGATTGGGGATGTGAGGTGAATTGCTGTGGCTCCTGTGCTTCGTGTACCTGGAAAAAAGGCTGCAGCAACGGCATGGCTACAAAGAAATCGTAGGCCGAGTTGCCCATCTGTTTGAGCGGGAGCCGGTCGTGGTTTTCTGATGGGGTGTTCTCTGAACCCTGATAGTGCATGTCCAGAAACGCTGTGAAACTCAGCTGATCGTTCAGGGCGATGTGCGTCTGGTAGTGCTGCAGCAGGTTCGAGATTTTGGACAGTTCGTGCAAATCAGAGTTGGGCAGCAGGGAGCCCAGAAAGAGGTAAACCGCAAAGAAGATAACTCTGACTTTCACAACAGGGAAGGAGGTTCTACGGGCAAATATAAAAAGAATGCCGGAAGGAGGAGAAACAAAAAGGCGTTTGTGGTGCGGAGTGTCTTCTGGTTGAGTGGCGGTTAGGCTTCTGGACCTTGAAAGAACCTGTTCCTGCTTTTGGCCTGATTTTTTGAAAAAAGCCCTAAAGCAGTGAGGCCCGCCAGATTTTTTCTGGCGGGCCTCACTGCTGGTAGTCATGGACTATGCTTTGCCGGTTACAGTGAGCTTGGCGGCTTTGGTAGCCTCGTTTTTAGGTTTTTGGGGGCGGCTGTTACCGTAAGAACCTTTGCTGATTTTGCCTTTTTTGCTTTTTTTATCTCCTTTTCCCATGGTGAATGTAGTTGGTTATAGATTGAAACATTGGGTGACAAGTTCTCTTGTGCGAGAGTCAGGAAGAGAAAGTTACAAAGTAGGTGAAATAAGCGCAAGTTTCTTTAGGGGTTTGAGGCCTGGTTTTCAGAAAGTAGCCCTGAAACGATCTATGCCTCCATCCTTCTAAAAACCAATGCGTATGCCTACCTTTGCGGTTTGGCCTCCCGCTTGTTTAAAACCCGCCTAAACAGAATTATTCTGCTGCGGTTGTTGTTCTAGAGAGGCTATAATTCCATATGACAGAAGATCTCATCCAACAAGATACCGACCTGGACGCGCTGGACGCCCGCGAGCACATCATCATCAAACGGGCCCGCGTCCATAATTTAAAGAATTTAAGCGTGGCCTTGCCGCGCAACCAGTTCATAGTGGTGACCGGCCTTTCCGGTTCCGGTAAATCATCCCTGGCTTTTGACACGCTTTATGCCGAGGGGCAGCGCATGTACGTGGAGAGCTTGAGCTCCTACGCACGCCAGTTCCTGGGCCGCATGGATAAGCCTGATGTGGATTACATCCGAGGCATCAGTCCGGCCATTGCTATTGAGCAGAAGGTGAGCATCCGTAACAACCGTTCCACGGTAGGCACCAGCACCGAGATTTACGATTATCTTAAGTTGCTGTACGCCCGCATCGGGAAGACCATTTCTCCCGTTTCGGGGCAGGAAGTGAAAAAAGACACCGTTTCTAGTGTGGTCGATTTCCTGATGACTTTGGAGGACGGTACCCGCATCATGATTCTGGCGCCGCTTCACCAAAGCAAAGACCGCAAACTGAGCAAAGAACTGGACCTGCTCCTGCAAAAAGGCTATTCCCGCGTGCTCTACAACGGTGAGGTATCCTTTATTGAGGAACTCATTGCCGAAGGCCAGAAAGAACCCAAAGGCACGGTGTCTATTTTGATTGACCGTACGGTGATCAAGCAGGGCGAAGAAGACGAAAGTCTGCAGATGCGCCTCGCGGATTCGGTGCAGACCGCTTTCTACGAAGGTCATGACGAGTGCCACATCCAAATCGGCGACGAGACCCGCGTGTTCTCCAACCGCTTTGAGCTGGACGGCATGGTGTTCGAGGAGCCCAACGTGAACTTCTTCTCTTTTAACAACCCGTACGGCGCCTGCCAGACCTGCGAAGGCTGGGGCAGCGTCTTGGGCATCGACCCTGACCTGGTCATCCCAGACAAAAGCCTGACGGTGTACGAAGGAGCCATCGCGCCGTGGCGCACCGAGAAGCAGAACGAGTGGCTGCAGCCCTTGCTCAAAAACGGTGTGCGCTTCGATTTTCCCATCCATCGCCCGTACAACGAACTCACCGAGGCTGAGCAGGAATTGCTCTGGACCGGTAACAAATACTTCGGCGGCCTCACCGATTTCTTCAAGCACATCTCGGCGCAAACGCACAAAATCCAGTACCGCGTGCTGCTGAGCCGCTACCGTGGCCGCACCGCCTGCCCGGACTGCAAAGGCTCACGCCTGCGGAAAGATGCCAGTTATGTGAAAGTAGACGGAAAAAGCATCACCGACCTGGTGCTGATGCCCGTGACCAAGACCCTGGACTTCTTCCAGAACCTAAGCCTTAGCGAGCATGATATGGCCGTAGCCCATAGGCTGGTGACTGAGGTAACCAATCGTCTGAGTTATCTTACCCGCGTGGGCCTGGGCTACCTGACTTTGAATCGTCTTTCTAATACTTTATCCGGAGGCGAGAGCCAACGCATCAACTTGGCAACTTCGCTGGGTAGCGCCCTGGTGGGTTCGATGTACATCCTGGATGAACCCAGCATCGGGTTGCACCCCAAAGACGCTGACCAACTGATTGGCGTGCTCCGCACCTTGCAGCAGATGGGAAATACCGTGATTGTGGTGGAGCACGAGGAAGGCATGATGGAAGTCGCTGACCAGGTGCTGGACATCGGTCCGGAGGCGGGTTCTGGTGGCGGAAACCTCATGTTTCAGGGTACTTTCAACGAACTCCTGAAAAGCGATACCTATACCGGCCGTTACCTGAGCGGCCGCATGGAAGTGCCCGTGCCTACGCAGCGCCGGCCGTGGCGCAACTGCGTGGAGGTGCACGGGGCCCGCGAGAACAACCTCAAAAACGTATCGGCTAAGTTCCCGCTGGACGTGATGACGGTAGTAACAGGCGTGAGTGGTTCCGGTAAATCTACGCTGGTGAAGAAGATTCTGGCTCCATCGCTGATTAAAGCGTTGGGTGGCCACGCTGATGCCACGGGTAAATTCGACAAACTCACCGGCGACATCAACAAGGTGAGCCACGTGGAGTTTGTGGACCAGAACCCTATTGGCAAGTCCTCGCGCTCCAACCCGGTGACCTACGTGAAAGCCTACGATGCCATCCGGACCATGTACGCCGACCAGCCTTTGGCGAAAGCCCGCGGGTTCAAACCGTCGCACTTCTCTTTCAACATTGAAGGCGGTCGATGCGAAGTGTGCCAGGGCGAAGGTCAGGTAAAGATTGAGATGCAGTTCATGGCTGATATTTACCTGACCTGTGAGGCCTGCGGTGGACAGAAATTCAAACAAGACATTCTGGACATTCAGTACCACAAGAAAAACATTTCCGAAGTTCTGGATATGACCATTGATGACAGCTTGATTTTCTTCAAAGATCAGCCTAAGATTCTGGAGAAACTGAAGCCGCTGCAAGATGTGGGCTTGGGGTACATCCGGTTGGGGCAGTCCAGCAATACGTTATCTGGTGGTGAGGCGCAGCGCGTTAAACTGGCTTCCTTCCTGACAAAAGGCGCCACACCGCACAACGGCAACATCCTGTTCATTTTTGATGAGCCCAGCACCGGTCTCCACTTCCATGACATCAGCAAGCTGTTAACGGCCCTGAATGCCCTGGTGGAAAATGGCAACACGGTGTTGGTGATTGAGCACAACATGGACATCATCAAGTGCGCCGACTGGATCATTGACCTCGGCCCCGAGGGCGGTACCAATGGTGGTCACCTGCTGTTTGAAGGCACCCCGGAGGATTTGGTGAAACAGGAAGACAACCACACCGCCAAATACCTGAAGCCAAAGTTATAAATCTTTTTAGGTGCTGTTTTGATAAAAAGGGCCTAAAAACAATAGTTGATGATTTAGCCCTGTAAGGTTTCAAGACTTTACAGGGCTTTTTTATGAGCATGTACCAAAGCGTAAGACCTTGAGCCTAACAAAGCAGCTTTTTGGTCTAAACGTCCAAAAAGCTTGGACATTGGTCGAATAAATTTCCTGCACCCGGTTTTATCGGTTTACTTAGGGCATAAATCCTTTAAAACACAAAGAAAACGGGAAGTGTACAGGTCTCTCAAAGCAGACAGGAAAGAAAACGTTGAGGTGAAAACACCAAGCATGGAAGGGGAGGCCTTGCCCTTGAATGCTGCGCATACACTGCTAACCGAGGCATCAGAAAAGGAAAAGCAGGAAACACTTCCCCTCCGTTTAGCGGCTCTGTTAGCGGGTACCAATACAAACCAACGTGCCAGGATAATGCTACACGTAGTTTTCTGGGCGATGGCTTCCTGGTGGTTTGTTCAGCAGGCCAATTGGGTATTGGGCGAAGCTTATCCGAAGATGACGCTGCTGGTGGCCACCGGGAAAATGGCTTTCTCCATGGCTTTCTTTTATGCGTTCTCTTACCTCATGGGCAAAAAGATGGCCGGGCTGCCCAAAGCAGGGGCGGTGGTGTTGCTTTTCACAGGAGCCTACGTGGTTTATGGCTTGGCAATGCACGCCACTTATACGTATCTGAGTGCTACCTATCCAGAGGTTCCGGGGTATGTGAAGATCCTGGCCAAGAGTGTATCCACGGCGGGCCGATGGACCTTTCTGCAGAACCCAGACGTGTTTTACTTCCATGTGCAGCAACTATTCTTGGGAGTACTGGTGCCGCTGCTGGCCAAAGGATTGCGGGTGGTTTTTCAATCAAGATACAGAAGCATGACCCTGGAAAAAGATAACCTGAAGCTGGAACTGGATTTCCTGCGGTCACAGATCAATCCGCACTTTCTCTTTAACACGCTCAACAGTGTGTATGCTTTGGTGGAAGACAAAGACCAGACGGCTGCTTCGGTGATTTATTCCCTTTCCAACATCATGCGGTTTGCCTTGTATGATGCCAATACCCTGGAGGTGCCGGTAGAAAAAGAACTGGAGACCATCCGGAATTATCTGGATATTCAGAAAGTACGGCATAGCCGGCGGCTGGTCATCCAATGGGATATTCCAGCGCAAGTGGGACACCAGCTTATTCCGCCGCTTTTATTGCTCACTTTTGTGGAAAACGCCATAAAACACGGCGTGGGCAAGTATGTGAACCAATCCTGTGTGACCATCAAGGCCTATCGCAACCCAGAACAGATGTTTTGCTTTGAGGTGCGCAACACGCTGCCATCCGGTAAAACCCGGGCCACTTCTGAAGGAATCGGCATGGCCAATACGCGCCGTCGCCTTGATTTGCTGTATCCCGGCAGGCATTCCCTGGACATCCGGCAGGCCGAGGAAGAATTCAGTGTTCTGCTTAAAATCTGGTGAAATGGAAGAAAGAATTGCGTGCGTGATCATTGACGATGAGCCCCTTGGGCAGGAACTACTCAGGAAGTACGTAGGGCGGCTGGGCTACCTTGATCTGGTGGCCGTCTATGACAATGCCCTGCAAGCACTGGAAGGAGCCACCGGTTCCCGTCCCCAACTGTTGTTTCTGGATGTGAACATGCCCGAGATGACTGGCCTGGAATACCTGAACACATTCAACGGCCTTAAACCGCACGTTATACTCACCACCGCCTACTCTGAATATGCCGTGCAAGGCTTTGACCATGACGTGGCAGATTTCCTGTTGAAACCCATCACTTTTGACCGCTTTGTAAAGGCCGTCCATAAGGTGAAAGAGAAGATTGCGTACGCCCAGCATCTGCAAGTCGAGAAACCAATTGTTCCTCTATCAGCCAGTACCGCAGACAAGCCCATGCTGCTGATCAAGGAAAATAAGAAGTTCCTGAACGTACCCCAAGACCAGGTGCTTTTGGTGGAGGGCATGAAAGACTACCTCAAAGTTCATACAACTGGCAAGGTCATCATTACGCACATGACTATGACTAAAATGGAAGAGTTGCTGTCCTCAGATTTCCTGCGGGTGAATCGGTCCTACATCATTCGGAAATCGGCTATCAAGGTTATCCAGGGGAACAACATTGAGATGATTAATCAGGTGCAGGTGCCCATTGGCACGCGCTACCGCGAGAGCATTCGGGAACTCACGGAAGGACGGATGCTGTAATCTGCTTCCTGCCGTCATCAACTATTCATAGCATAAGAAAGACCGCTACTTTCTTAAAATCCTTCTGGGGGCATCGGCTCCGGACCAGATGCTTATTTCCTTTTCCTACCCTTATTGTGATTTTATACTTCTAACTGTTTTATAGCCATGTTTTCAAAACTACGCCTTTTCCTGTGTCTGTTCTTCTTATCTGCCCTGAGCGCGGCTGCCCAATCAGACACCCTGGAGATACTGGTGCTGGGCACCTCCCACCAGAACACCCCCGGTGATTACAGCAAGATCATCGGGAAACTGAAAGCCCTTCAACCCGACATGGTCTTCGGCGAATACCTTTCCCCCGCAGACCTGAAAGCACTGCCTCCTGACAGCTACAACGCGGTAGGGTTCAAACCCAAGCACGACTTCATCGCGCAGCGCAGCAAACCCGTGAAACCTGCTATGCTGCCCCGTAAAATAAAACAGACCGAAGAAGCGCTGGCTCGTTTCCAGTTTCTGCACCAGGCCAGGATGACCTTAGCCCAGCACCATGTCCTGAACTTTGACCGCGGCAACGCCGAGTACCAACTTTGGGTACTGCAGAACAAGATGGCGTCTAAGTTTGGCGAAGGGGAGAGAAACGTATTTGAGAAGGCGTTCCTGAGTGTAGACACTTTGATAGCGCTTAAACTGATAAGACCTAAAACGGAGTACCACCAGATTATCTTCCCGCTGGTGTATGAACTGGGAATGCCTCGTATCTACCCCATGGACTGCCAAAAATACGACGACGTTTGGAGCGAAGCCTGGTACAAGGCCAAAGTGGCCATTGAGGCCATGGAAGCCACCGCCAAACAGGATTCCACCTCGCCGGCAGCCTTGGTGGTGAAAACCCGTGACCGCTTCTACGCCGAGATGGGGCAGAAGATTAAGGAAAGCAAGATGACCAGCTACCAAATCAACAACTCAGAGACCTACGCCCAAATGGATGCAGCCTACAACTTCTACGGAGGCTCAATCTTGTATGACCTGCCCGGCTTTCCCACCCAGGCCATCAAAGACATGTACCATTTTTGGCAGCTCCGCAACGAGGGCATGTGCCAGAACTTGGTAAGCCTAGCACGGGCACATAAAGCAAAGCGGGTAATAGTAGCCGTGGGTGCCTCGCACCGCAAAATCATGAATGATATTCTGGCCACTTACCCCACCGTAAAGTTGCTGTACTACAATGACCTCCCAGAACCTACCAGCCTTACCAGCATGCAAACCAAGTAGCACTCATCAGCAAAGCAGGTTTTGGTGAAATTAGGAAGACAACTACGCCGAGCGGTGCTAAATCAGTAGATGTGGAGCTGTTTAGAGGTTGTTCTTGAAAAGTTGGTTTGGAAATGAAGTATTAAGTTTAAGCCCTATGAGCTGTTTATGTTCATAGGGCTTTATAAGTTTAGAAGTGCATTGTAAAATATGGTATGTTGTCTATTTTAAGGCAAGGCATAAATGTGTTTAATTTACTGTCTCTAAACAGGTAAGTAGGCCTTTTATTCTTTAAAATTTAATATGGATTGGGTTAAATTTATCTTGGGTATGGCCTTATTCCTCACGGGTTTTTTATTGATCTTGATCAAGGCAACTTATTTTAAAATCAAGAACGGTGATTGGCTATACACAGGAAATATCAAAATGATCTTTGGTATAATTCTTTCATTGACATTTGGCTTATTTATGATGATTTCTGCTTTTTAAAGCATTTATAAATTGAAGCGATTTTTCCCCATGATCATCAGATTTACAGCTTAACTATAAGTCCTTATTTGACTTAATTTTTTAGGAAACGGGTTTAAAACGGTAGATTCTAATCTTGCCCTAGAAAATCTTTCTACAACAATTCCTTCTCATTCTGGTTGACTATATTGCCGATGTAGCGTATAGCCGCTTTTGTGCCAACTTCAAACCAAGTCCAGATCTGAATGAAGGAACTCACCGCTCCTCTTTCCATCAACAAACTCCAGCTCTCCGTGGGTGTTATCTGCCTGTTCCACGTGTGCGGGCTCATTGGGTTCTATACGCCTTTCCGGGATTGGTTTCTGAGCAACACGCCGCTGAACCTGATCCTGGCCACCGGATTGCTGCTCTGGAACCACCAGGGGCTCACGGTAAAGATGGTCGTAGGTGCGGTAGCCGTGTTTCTGGTAGGACTAACGGCCGAGATCATTGGCGTAGCGACGGGGAAGGTGTTTGGCGCCTACCACTACGGCGAGGCCTTCGGGCCAAAATTCATGGCGGTGCCGCTGGTGATTGGCATGAACTGGGCCGCCCTTTGTTTTGCAGCGGTGGCAGTGGTGAACCAATGGAAGAAGTCTTATTTAGAAAAGGCAGCGGTGGCGGCGGCCATTCCGGTGAGCATAGATTTTCTGATTGAGCAGGTCTGTGAGACCTTCGATTTCTGGTACTGGGACAACCACACACCGCCCTTGCAAAACTACCTGGCTTGGTACGGCTTCAGTTTCCTGTTCGCGTTGGTGCTCATTCCTTTGCTGAAGAATTCTAGAAACCTGTTTGCGCCTTATTTCCTGCTGGTGCAGTTCGTTTTTTTCCTGTTGCTCAACCTGGCGGAATTGGTGTATGCCCGATAAAGCCCTCACCTACGATTACATCATTGCGGGGGCTGGAGCAGCCGGCTTGAGCCTGGTTTGTCACATGTTGGGCCATGAAAGCCTGCAAAATAAACGCATTCTGCTGCTGGACCGCGACCTGAAACAAACCAATGACCGCACCTGGTGCTTCTGGGAAACGGACGAAAGTCCCTTCGAGAGCTGCCTCAAAAGCAAATGGTCTAAGCTGCATTTCCATTCCCCCCATTTCTCGGCTTTGCTGGACATCAGCCCGTACCGGTACAAAATGCTGGACAGCCTTTCGTTCTATCAGTATTGTTTAAGTTTGGTGGAGCGGTTTCCTAACGTGGAGTTCCGGCAAGACGAGATTGTGTCGTTGGAAGCGAACGGAATCCTCAAAGGCAAAAAAGCGGAATACCAGGCAGATTACGTTTTCAACAGCGTGCTCTTCCAGATTCCCAAACTGCCGAAGAAGCATTACCTGGTGCAGCATTTTAAGGGCATTTTCATCAAAACGGCCTCGGCGGTCTTTAAACCCGAGGAACCCACGCTCATGGATTTCAGGGTAGCGCAGCACCAAGACTGTCGGTTTATGTACGTCTTGCCTGTCAACGCGCACGAGGCGCTGGTGGAGTACACCGGTTTCTCTGAATCGGCGTTGCCGCAGGAAGAATATGACCTTGAACTGAGAGCCTACCTCCGCGACTTCCTGCAGCTCACCCAGTACGAGATCACCCACGAAGAATTCGGGATCATTCCCATGACCGATGCGCCTTTCTCCAAGGGCATAAGCGAGCAGGTCATCAACATCGGGACGGCGGGCGGCGCCACCAAAGCCTCCACGGGCTACACCTTCAGCTTTATCCAGCGGCAGTGCGCAGCCATCGCCCGGAATCTCGCAAAGGGGAGAGAACCATTAGAGGGCTCCGCGAAAGCCATTGATAAATTCGCTTTTTATGATAGCGTGTTCCTGCGGGTGTTGCTGGAGAAAAAGCAGGAACCCTGGGAGGTTTTCCATGACATGTTCAGCAAACTGCCCGCCAGCCTCATCCTCAAGTTCCTGAACGAAGAGACCTCTCTGTTAGAAGACCTCCGGATTATGAATGCCGTGGACCAGAAAACCTTTCTTTGGGCGGCCCTTAGGTTAGGGTGGCGCAGGTAGCACATCTTCCAGGGTAGGGGAGCGCTCGTAAACCACAAATCATTAACTTAGCGGCCCAACAGCGACTTGGGTCCTTCCGGTTGGAAGACCTTTTAGAGCTGTTTTCAGAAAAAGAACCTAAAAACGCGGGGCTGCGCACAACCGCCGCTTCTGCCAACCACCAAATTCATGGCTATGAGAAAGAACATTGTTGCCGGCAACTGGAAAATGAACAAAACCTACCAGGATGCCCAGGCACTGGTCAGCGAGATTGACAACATGGTGAAAGACGAGGTCTCCGGAGACAACGTGGAGGTGATTGTCACACCGCCGTTTCCGTTCCTGCACTCCATCAGCAAACTAATCCAAGGAAACCAACGCATGCACCTGGCAGCGCAGGACGTAAGTGCCCACGAAAGCGGCGCGTACACCGGCGAGGTATCAGCGAGCATGCTGAAATCCGTGGGGGTGGAGTACGTTTTGGTGGGCCACTCAGAGCGGCGTCAATACCACAATGAAGATGCAGACCTGCTGTTGAAGAAAATGAAAGCAGCGTTAGGTCAGGGCATCAAGCCAATCTTCTGCTGCGGCGAGCCCTTGGAGGTGCGCGAGGCCGAAGACCATTTCAAGTACGTAGGCCAGCAACTGCGGGACACCGTGGCGCACCTGAGCAACGAGGAGTTCGACCAGATTGTGATTGCCTACGAGCCCATCTGGGCCATCGGGACGGGTAAAACCGCCAGCAGCGCGCAGGCGCAGGAAATGCACGCCTACATCAGGGAAGAGCTTTCCCGGATCTTTGACGCCGAGGCGGCTTACAACAAAACTATCCTGTATGGCGGCAGCGCCAACCCAGGGAACGCTAAGGAGTTGTTCTCACAGCCAGATGTAGACGGTGGTCTAATTGGCGGGGCTTCCCTCAAGTCCAGAGACTTCACCGATATCATCAAATCTTTCTAGTTTCAGCGGTTGAAAAAGCCGCAGAGCTAGTTTGAATTTTTATATAGTAATTGCCGTATGTTTCGGGCCTGTTTTGCAGAAAACAGGCCCGAAATGCTTTCAAGCCAACCTCTTGGCAATCATCCTATAAACCATGACAAAAAGTAATTTCATGCTTTTTGCCTCCTTCTCTAGAAATAAGACTAAAACGCAAGATATTCCTCTTATTTTCGTTAAAATATTTACCTAGTCTTCTGCTGTATGGCAGAATTTTTATAAAAACGTTTATGAGTTTTATTGAAGTAACGGTTACCGCCTCGCCTGAGTACGCAGAAATCCTGATCGCTGAACTGGGCGAATTAGGGTTTGATACCTTCCAAGACACCGACAACGGGTTTCAGGGGTACATTGAAGAGGAGCGGTTTTCTGAGGATGCCTTGCAGGAAGTATTGGAGCGCTACAGTTTTGCCGGCGAGTTCCCGTACCAAACCAAAAGCATTGCTAAGCAGAACTGGAACGAGGAGTGGGAGAAGAACTTTGAACCGCTACTCATCGCTGAAAAAGTATCTGTACGCGCCGATTTCCACCCCAAGCCCGAAGGAATTGAGTACGACATCGTGATCACGCCTAAAATGTCCTTCGGAACGGGTCACCACGAGACCACCACGCTCATGATTGAAAACCAGCTTACCCTAGACCACGCCGGGAAGCGCGTGCTGGACATGGGCTGCGGCACGGGTATTCTGGCCATCATGGCCGAACAACTGGGTGCCCGCCAGGTGCTGGCCGTAGACATTGAAGACTGGACCGTGGAAAACGCCCGCGAAAACGCCGAGCGCAACAACTGCACTACCTTGGAAGTGCGCCTGGGCGATGCCGCCGTGCTGCAGGGCGAAGCTCCTTTTGACCTCATCCTGGCCAACATCAACCGCAACGTGCTGCTGGAAGATATGCCGGTCTACAGCCAATTGCTCCTGGATGGTGAGCCCTTGGTACTCAGCGGATTTTACACCGAAGACCTACCTATCCTGCAGGAGCGGGCCGCAGAGCTTGGCCTCATTTTTGAGACCTCCAGAAACAAGAATAACTGGGTTTCGGCCATTTTCCGGAAAACAGCCACTAAATAGACCGCATCGTACCTTATGAAGCATTTCTATCTCCTCCTGATTTTTTTATTGAGTGGGCTGGCCAGCCATGCGCAGTCCTATAAGATTTCTGCCGATGATCCGGCGCAGTTCGCCCTGGACATACGCGCGCTCATGGCCGGCACCAAGAACGCGGCGGCGGTACAAACGGGCACCAGCTTTGAGCAGGCCTGGAGCAGCGGCCGCCTGAGTTCTACCCAGCAAAGAAAGGTGATGGACCTGGCCCAGCAGATGCTCAAGAAAAAGCTGAAGTCTCGGCCGCACTTTGAAAATTTTCTGGGTACCGTGGGGGCCAGCGTAAACCTGCACCAGTACACCGGCGCTAACCTGGACCAATTGCTGAACGTGATAGAGCAAACGCTTCAGAAGCAAGACCTCAAAGTGTATGAGAAGTTTCTGGTAAACACCCAAAAGTTTCTAGCCGACAAAACGCTCTACAAAGGCCCTACCAATAGCTTACAGGCCCAGGGCGGCGCCTTTGCCTTTGAGTACCGCGAAGGAACGATCACTCCTGCCACTGATTCTGGTTGGGGAACCGAAGAACCTGCCGCTCCGGCTACACCGGCTCCCGTTGCTAAGGCTACTACACCAGCTTCTGCAACTAAAACCGCAGCTCCGGCCCCTAAACCAGCTCCCAAAAAAGTAGCCAAGCCTGTAGAAGAAGACCCATGGGCAGCCTGGGATACTCCTAAGAAGGTGACCAAACCCAAAGCTGCCAAGGCTGCAAGCAGCTCTAAAAAGACAGTCACCAAGTCTGCCATCGCTAAAAAGGAAACCCCAGAGCCGGTGGAAGCTGAACCGGTGCCTGTCTTGGTGCAGGAGTATGTGTCGGCACCGTTGCCGGTGTTGGCCGGTCCGGTGGTGGTAGTGCAGAAAGCAGACCTGTTGTTTACCTCGGCGTATGACTCTGTGACCATCAAAGAAGCCACGGGCGCTGTGTCGCTGGCCAACGGAATGTACGCGGGTACCGGTGGAAAACTGGTCTGGAACCAATTGGGCGGCGATGCTACGGCTGAGTTCAAGAACCTGTCGTTTGAGGTAGCCAAACCTGCCTTCAAAGCCGAAGACGTGACCTTGACCTATCCGGCCGTGCTGGAAAACACCATCCACGGGAACCTGGAATACCGTCTTACCCGCGCCAAAGCCAACGGTGACAACGGATTTCCTAAGTTCATCTCGCATACTAACAACGCTAAAATCAAACGGTTTGGCTCTGACATCAAGTACCTGGGCGGTCTTTCCCTGGCGGGCAGTACCGTAATGAGTGCCGCCCTGGATGGCAGCCCCTCCACTATCTGGGTATCGGAGAGCGGAGAACAGAAGTTCAGGGCAACTTCCCGGAACTACACCATTAATGATAGTATCATCACCGCTCCTGAAGCTGGTATTGCGCTTTTCCAGGGCAAAGATTCCATCACCCACCCGGGTGTGAAGTTCAAGTACAACAAGGAGGGAAAACGGTTGGTGCTCATCAATCCCGAGGGGCTCTACAAACTGACGCCGTATTACCATTCCTACCACCAGATTGAGCTCACCACAGATATGGCGGCCTGGAACATCAAGGAACCTAGCATTGATTTCTCTATCCTGACGGCCAAGAACGAAGTGCCGGCGCAGGTAAACTCAAAAGAGTATTTTACTGAGTCCCGCTTCCAACAGATTAAAACCATCTCCAATTTCCATCCGCTGTATACCACGGTAGGTTATGGGGCCAAGATAGGGTCCAAGACCTTCTACCTGGCCCAAATGGCCGAGGATACCAAGATCAAGAAAGAGGTTCTGCACCATGCGCTCACCACGCTTTCTCAGGGCAACTTTCTTGATTATGACGCAGCTACCGGGTTTGTGCGCCTGCGCGAGAAAGCCTACCATTACGTAGATGCCTCCCGGAACAAAAAGGATTACGACTACATCCACTTGAATGCGCTTTCTCCGGCCGGCAAGAACGCCACGCTGAACCTGGCCTCCGGTGATCTGATCTTGCGCGGAGTAGAATCGTTCGCTTTCCACAGAGATTCATCGGTGATTGCCACGCCAGACAGCCAGATGGTGCGAATCCAGAAAAACCGGAACATCTTGTTTAACGGAAAGGTGAAATCCACTGACTTTTCTTTCCGGGGCAAGGAGTTTCTCTTCGATTATGATGGCTTTTTCATAGATCTGGCCAAAATCGACTCAACGGTGTTGACGACCAAAACCAAAGGCAAAGACGGCAAGGAGAAAGAAACGCCTTTCACACTGGTGAACCGCGGTGGAAAAGGCCAGGCCAAACTGTACCTCAACCGTCCGGACAATAAATCAGGGAAAAAGAAATCAGGAGGGTATCCGGCTCTGGATGCGATCTCAGGCATGACGGTGTACTTCAATAAGCCCGAGATCCTGGGTGGCGTGTATGATACCAGCGTGTATTTCAACATTCCGCCGTTTAAGATTGACAGCATGGCCAGTACCAAGAACAACGTCATCGGGTTCAAGGGAACGTTTAACTCAGGGGGTATTTTTCCGCCGTTTGAAACCAAGCTGGCCATTCAGCCAGACGGGGCACTGGGCTTTTCGTACCCGGTTCCTAAGGCGGGGTTCGCGGTGTACGGGGGCAAAGGACGCTTCACCGATACCCTCACCATGGATACCAAGGGTTTGAGAGGAAAAGGCGTACTGAGCTACCAGACCGCCACCATGCACTCGCCCGCTTTCGTATTCTTCCTGGATTCCGCCATCACTGAGGTAGGGAAGAAAGGAAGCTTCAAGGAGGGAACCGTGGCACAGGGCTCTTACCCGAGCGGTACTTTTAAGGCATTTAAGATGAACTGGCACCCGTACCAGGACACCCTACAGGTGCATACCGTGGGCCGGGAGCTGATGAGCATTTTCAACGATCGGTTTACCTATAAAGGCATGTTGGGCTTCACACCGTCCTCTCTGTTCGGGAATGGGGTTGTGGAGAACAAAGAAGTCGCCATGAAATCGCCGCTGTTTGTGTTCAAGAAAGGACTCATTCACGGGAACAAGGCCGGCATGGAAGTCGCCTCCGCTGATAAAAAGATACCGGCCCTCACCACGTATGATATATTCCTGGACTTCCACATGGATGCCGGTTACGCAGAATACGGGGCCGAAACCAAAGGGAAAGCCACCACGGAGTTCCCGTTTGCCCAGTACAAATCATCGTTGGCGGCCGGTAAATGGGATTTCAAATCAAGGAAACTTACCCTTTCCAGCGGCAATACAGACGGCGCTGAGTCATACTTCTATTCCATGAAATCAGGCGATGACTCGCTGGCCTTCAAAGCGAAAAGTGCCACCTACGACTTCAGCAACTATACGTTGGTGGCCTCGGGTGTGCCGTACATTCCGGTAGGGGACAGTTACCTCATCCCAGACAGCAACAGGGTGCAGTTCCTGAAAGACGCTGAGCTGAAGACCTTCCAGAAAGCCAGCCTGGCCATGGACTCTGTGCAGAAGTTCCACCAGATGGTGAAGGGTGAGTTGCACATTGACAACCGCTTCGGTTTAACAGGTAACGCCCTGTACACGTTTGCCAATGCCGGCGGAGAGGCCTACAAAATAAAGATGGACAAGTTCACCTGGCAAAAGCCGGAGGGCGGCAAGAAAGACGAGCCTAAAGCGCCCAACTTCTTCCTGGCCGAAGGAACCGTCAAAGAGAAGGACACTTTGTTTATCATGCCTAAAGTGCGGTACCACGGCAACGTAGGCGTGGTTTCCAATAAGAAGATCCTGAATTTCGACGGGTTTGCCAAGATGCTGTTCAGCGGAAACGAGAGCTCAGACTGGTTCCCGTACAAACGCGACGGCGTAAACCCAGAAGATGTGCGCCTGGAAATCAAGAACCCGGCCCTAGCCGATGGCACGCCTTTGAAAACCGGTATCCACGTGAACACCACTTCCGGAAAAATCTACAACACCTTTGTCTCCAAGAAGCAGTTTGAAGATGACATTGATGTGTTTGAAGTGCAGGGCCTGCTTTCTTTCAATAAGGAAGAAAAGATGTACAAACTGGGCGATGAAGGCCGGGCCTACGGAAACTCCTACAGCGGCAATATGCTCCAGTACAACGACGTCACCAAAGAGGCCAAGTACGACGGACAGTTCAATCTGATCAGGCCGGTGAAAGGGTTCAAACTCACCACTGTGGGTACCGGCACTGGCCGCACCGACAGCAGCCGCTACGAGTTAGATACCTTTATGGCGTTTGACTTCGATGCCCCTTCTAAGGCGATTGAGAGCATGGGCGCGAAAGTAGCGAAAGATGTAGCAGGCCTTCCGGAAGGAGTGGAATTAAACAACGCTACCCTTCCGTTCAAGTTAGCTGCATTCATAGGAGACAAAGGCGTAGCCGATTTTACTGCTGCCACCTCCAAAGGATACGTTCCTTTCTCAAAGATCTCGCCTAAACTTATTCACACGTTGGTGCTGAACCAGGTAAACCTGAAGTGGTCTCCAAAGAATAAGGCCTGGTACAGCGTGGGTCCTATCAGCATTGCCGGGATTGACAAAACCGACGTGAACGCCAAAATCACCGGACACATTGAGATCAAAGCCGGACCTGCCGGTGATGCCGTAGGAATGTACCTGGAGGTGAACCCGTATGTGTGGTACTACTTCAACTTCTATGAAGGTGGACTAGGTATGACGTCTTCAGATCCTCAGTTTAACGGGGAAGTGGCTTCCAAATCAAAAGGGAGAACAGTGGCCGGGGGGGATTACACCTTCTATCCGCTGGAAGACCTTGACAGAATGGAGTTCGTGAACTACTTCCGGAAGACGTACCTGGGCAAAGAGGCCTTGAAAGCGGCTCCGCAACCAGTGTACAACACCTTTGACACCGCCATGGAAGAAGACACCGACAAGAAGAGCAAGAAGAAAAAGAAAGGGGAGGAAGTGGATACGGGTGCTATTCCGGCCGGGTTTGAGGCTCCGGCCCAGGCCGAGGAAGCCAAAGGCAAGAAGAAAAAGAAAGAAGCCGAGGGTGACGCCGTACCAGCCGGCTTTGAGACGCCAGTAGCAAAACCAGAAGCCTCCAAGGAGAAAGACAAGAAGAAAAAGAAAGAGGAAGCGGTTGATATCGTGCCCTCAGGTTTTGAGACACCGGTGACTGAGCAGGAAGACGCTTCCGGCAAAAAGAAAAAGGACAAGAAGAAGAAAGCCGGGGAAACCCAACCCGACATTCCGCCGGTTGGCAACTAGGCAGTAAGCAGCTGTTCTTTTTCAAGCATCCCGTTTTAGGGCAGGTTTTCCAGAAACCGCCCCTAAACGGGATGCTTCGTTTAAGACCTGTTGGGGGCAGTGTTGGGTCGTGGGTGGGGTTTGTCTATATTTGAAGAAATATATTTTTGGAACCCTATCGGCGGCAGCCGTATCTAAGAAAAGATCTACAAAACCCGGTATACACATGGAGATAGTCATTATTGGCGGAATTATCTTGTTGGCTTATCTGATTGGTTCTATCCCTACGGCGGTATGGGTGGGCAAAAAATTCTATGGCATTGACGTACGCCAGCACGGCAGCGGCAACGCCGGGGCCACTAATACCTTCCGGGTGCTGGGAAAGAAACCGGGTTCCATTGTGATGGCCGTAGACATTCTTAAAGGCTGGGCTGCTACCTCACTGGCGAATCTGCTCCTGAACTGGGACGTGATTGAGCCGCAGCAGCTGATTATGTTCAAACTGATTCTGGGGGTGGTAGCCGTCATCGGGCATATTTTCCCGGTGTATGTGGGTTTTAAAGGAGGCAAAGGCGTGGCTACGGTCATGGGCATGGTGCTGGCGGTACATCTGCCGGTAGCCTTGATCTGCCTGGGAATCTTTGTGGTGGTGCTGCTCTTGACCAAATACGTGTCTCTGAGTTCCATGCTGGCGGCTATCTCGTTTCCGTTGCTGTTGTTGTTGCCTATGTTCAAGCCAGACAACCTGCTTCTGCCCATCTTCGGGGTGTTCATTGCGGTGATGGTGGTGTTAACGCACAAAAAGAACATCACCCGCCTCATGCAAGGCGTGGAAAGCAAAGCCAACATCAACCCGTTTAAAAGTAAGTAAGGTTGAATTCAGCGGATTTTCCGTTTTAGAGGGTTTTTCCGGAAATCGGCCTTAAAACGTGGGGTAACTGCTGCTTTGAACCGTTCTGAAAAGTAAAATCAACTGAAGAAGTGTCTTTCTGGAAGGAGAAGGGCACTTTTTGTTTTAACTTCACCCATCATCAACCTGATACTATGAAAGCCTATATTGAAGAGAACAAAGACCGGTTTCTGCAAGAGTTGCTGGAGTTGTTGCGCATTCCATCTGTAAGTGCAGACCTTTCTTTTAAGGGAGACGTGATGCGGGCGGCTGAATTTCTGCGGGAAAAGTTACAGGAAGCCGGTGCCGACAATGCCCAGTTGTTCCAGACCGAAGGCAACCCCATTGTGTACGCCGATAAGATCATTGACCCGGCTTTGCCAACGGTGCTGGTGTACGGCCACTATGACGTGCAACCCGCCGACCCCTATGAACTCTGGAACTCGCCGCCGTTTGAGCCGGTGATCAAAGACGAGAAAATCTACGCCCGCGGTGCCTGTGATGACAAAGGCCAGACCTACATGCACGTAAAGGCGTTTGAAACCATGATGCAGCAACAGGCCTTGCCCTGCAACGTGAAATTCATGATTGAGGGCGAAGAGGAAGTGGGCTCGGTGAACCTGGCCACCTTCGTGAAAGAAAACAAAGAGCGCCTCAAAGCCGACATCATCGTGATTTCGGATACTGGCATGCTGGCCAACGACGTGCCCTCGGTGACGACCGGCCTACGCGGACTCAGCTACCACGAGGTAGAGGTAACCGGCCCTAACCGCGACCTGCACTCGGGCTTGTACGGCGGCGCGGTAGCCAACCCTATAAACATCCTATGCAAGATGATTGCGTCTCTGCACGATGAGAACAACCACATCACCATTCCGGGGTTCTATGACAACGTAGAGGAACTGAGCCCGGAAGAACGCGCCGAGATGGGCCGGGCACCTTTCAGCCTGGAGGCCTACAAGCAAGCCCTTGATCTTTCTGATGTACACGGCGAGACCGGGTACTCTACTATGGAGCGTAATTCCATTAGACCAACTTTAGATGTGAACGGCATTTGGGGTGGTTACACCGGCGAAGGCGCTAAAACCGTGATTCCTTCCAAGGCTTTCGCGAAGATCTCTATGCGCCTGGTGCCGCACCAGACCTCAGAAGAAATCACTGAGCTGTTCCAGAAGCATTTTGAGTCTATCGCGCCGCCTAGTGTGAAAGTAGTGGTAAAACCGCACCACGGCGGAGAGCCGGTGGTGACGCCTACCACTTCGGCAGGTTACCAGGCGGCAGCCCGCGCCATGGAAGATACATTTGGCAAGAAACCGGTGCCGGTACGCAGCGGAGGCAGTATCCCAATCGTGGCCATGTTCAAGTCTGTGCTGGAAACCGACACCGTGCTCATGGGCTTCGGGCTTGATTCTGATGCCATCCATTCGCCCAACGAGCATTTTGGGGTGTTCAACTTCATGAAAGGCATTGAGACCATTCCGTTGTTTTACCAACATTTTGCTTCCTTGCACGCGCCACAAGCTTAATTCTTTTTTTCGCCTTCTTTTCTGAAAAGGGCCTATAAACAGAAAGCCCCGCTAAACTTAGCGGGGCTTTCTGTTTATAAAAGGTACTGATTATCTGCTCAGCGGGAAGCCCAGTGACAACTGGAAGGAAGAATGGCGGGCATTCTTGATCTCGCCTCTGGCCGGAGAATCATCGGTTAAGTCGGTGAAGGCGCCGTTGTAACGCAGACCCAAACTGATGCCGTTAGCGGTGGCAAAACCAACTCCGGCGGCGTAGCCTACTTCAAAGTCTGAGTAACCAGCTTTGCTTTTCTGACTTATCTCGCGGTTCACTAATTCGCCATCTCTGAAGTGTTTGGTTTTGTCGTTCACGCTCACAAGGTAAGAAACCTGCGGACCAGCCTCAAAGAACAAACTGCTGGCTTTTATGCGGGCCAAAACCGGAACGTCAATGTAATTGAAATTGGCGGTTCCTTCGTATCTATTTTCAACGCCTAGCAAAGTGGTTTCTACTTTATCATCGTACTTGTAGCCTTTGTTGGAATACAGCACTTCCGGCTGAATAGAGAAGAAGTCCCCGATGATGGGCGCGTTGAAGTAAACCCCGGCGTTGAAACCCACTTTGTTGTTGAATCTTTCCTGGTTCTGTAAATCGCCGGAAAGGTTTGAGTAGTTAAGACCACCTTTTATCCCGAAGGAAGACTGGGCTTGAGCAGCATAAGAAGCTACTATGGCCACAAATAAGAAGACGAATTTTTTCATGATTTTAAAAGTTTGATTTAGTTCCCTTGTTTGTGAGTATTTAATCAAACACTGTGCCTAAATCATGAAAGGGGCAGATACCAAAGCTGTTTTGGAAATGGTTTCTGAATAAAGGGCTGAAAATGAAGACAAAAAAAGAGGAGCTGCATTTGCGGCTCCTCTTTTCAAAAATTAAAATCTGATCTTATTAGCGGCCACCGAATACGTAGCCTAAGGTAAGTTGGAAAGCAGAATGACGTGCATTGGTCAATTCATCGCTGTCTTCTTTGGCTAGGGCATTGATACCGCCGGTGTAGCGAAGGCCTAAGCTAAGACCATTTTGGGCCTGATATCCTAAACCAGCCGCGTACCCAATTTCAAGTTCAGAAAGATTGTCTTTCTCTACCTTTGTAGAGCGTTCAAACTTTCCTGAGCCAATTTGCTCTTCGGTGTTGTCTTTGATGCCTAACAGATAAGACGCTTGCGGACCACCTTCAAAGAAAAGCCCTCCGGCGTTTATTCTCAGGAGAACCGGCAAATCCAGGTAATTGTAGTTAACGTCGCCTTTGCGTTTATACTCTACGTTGTTCCTAGTGAACTTCTCGTCACGGTACTGGTAGCCGCGCTGTGAGAACAGAAGCTCTGGCTGCACAGACAGGAATCCATCACCGCTCAGGTCAAAGTTGGCGGTTACACCACCTACAAACCCCAGTTTATTTTGATAGATATTTTCGTTGGCCAGTTCCTTCCCAGAGATGTTGGAGTAGTTTGCTCCCGCCTTGATTCCGAAACGTGGACCTGTTTGCGCCTGCGCTACACCAAAGGAAAGCACGGCTGCTACAAATAATACAATCTTCTTCATAGTGGTATTTAAATTAAGTACTGGGTTGTTTGTCTGATGAACCCTTGTAAAACCTTCCCTTATACGCCGTGGAAAGAAAATGTTCTTGTTTTTGGTAGGAAGTTTCCCACAGGCAGGGAGCAGGTACGTATTTAATCAACTTAGAAAAAGATAAGAATAGGTATTAGAGAGGTTGTTTCTCAGGTAATTAAGACTGATTAGCCCTTTTTACTTTAAGCCCGTTTAGTGCTCGAAAACAAAAATGCGTATTTATTCTTTTTGCCTGTTTTCATGAAGAGAGGCGGAAAACACTAGTGAATCAAACAGCAGTTTGTTGTCTAAAGAGAGCTGTTTACCTGCACCCACATAAAAAAAGGGCTCCCAGAGGAGCCCTTTTCAGAGTCTAGAAACTTTATAATTTATCTCGCACCTAGAGTGTAGCTAAGAGAAAGTTGAAAAACTGAATTGTTGATTTTAGGACTGTCATCCTCATCATCTGCATCAATAATCTTGCTTAAGCCACCTACATAGCGTAAGCCAAGTCCTAAACCGCTACCTAATTGATAACCAAGACCAGCTGCATAGCCAATATCAAGTTTCTTAAAAGTTTCAGTCACTGTTTCACTTTCATCAATCTCTTCTCCGTCAATTTCTCCTTCAGCAGTTGCTTTGGCGGTTAACAAATAAGAGAATGTTGGGCCAGCTTCAAAGAACAAACCGGGTGAGCCTGTATTGATTCTAACCAGAAGAGGAAGTTCGAGATAATGCATTCTTAATTTTTCTGTGTAATCCATATCATCCTCTTTTATCTCTCCTTTTGCTCCTTTTAAGGTATACAGAAGTTCAGGTCTGATGGAAACCATGTCAGATATTCCATAATCTAAGAAAGCTCCACCATGGAAACCAAATACATATTCAGAATCATCATCCGCGTCTTTACCAGTTAAGTTAGAGAAGTTGCCACCTGCTTTTAAACCCAATTTGATTCCCTCCTGGGCTTGAGCAAAATAGGTGGTGAACAATGCGGCAACAAAGAATACTAGCTTTTTCATGAAGTTTTTTTTAAGGTTTGGTATGAATAGGTGATTAAAAATTTTTTCTTCTAGTGAGTAGCAATATAGGCGCTAGTCTATACTTAGGCGTAGGTAGAAAGCCCTGGAGCCAGCCTGATAATGAAAGTCCGATTTTAGTTAGCATACTGAGCAAATGTTAAGTTTAAAACATGCTTTATCTACCTTTTTCCTGCCCAGGCAGGAGCGAAGAAAATAAAGCGATTCACTTGAAAGGACCGCCATTATCAGCCTTCCCCTACTAGACAGGGATATATCTAATTACCCCTATCCTTCAGGAAATAAAACACGAAGAAATCCCTCTTTTGGCCTGCTTTCAGGAAAAGCAGGCCAAAAGAGGGAGCAAGGGAAGTGAGAAAGAAAGGCTTCGGTTTATTAGCCGGCCCAACCTTCGCGGTCCAGGCTGCGGTACTGGATGGCCTCCGCGAGGTGTTCTATTTTAATGGCTTCAGAACCGGCTAAGTCAGCGATGGTGCGGCTTACCTTTAAGATGCGGTCATAGGCACGGGCCGATAACCCTAGTTTTTCCATGGCGGCTTTTAGCAGCAGGCGACCAGGCTCGTTGATACGGCACAGGTCTTTGACCATCTGCGGCGGCATCATGGCGTTGGAGTGGATGTCTGGGAAGTCTTTGAACCGATCTGCCTGCCATTGCCGGGCGCGTTCTACCCGCTCCCGTATGTCTGAGCTGGTTTCGGTTTTGCGGGTCTCGGTCATTTGGTCAAAGGAAACCGGGGTTACCTCTACGTGCAGGTCAATGCGGTCCAGCAAGGGACCGCTCACCTTGTTCAGGTACCGCTGCACCACGCCCGGTCCGCAGACACAATCTTTGCTTGGATCGTTGTAAAAGCCACAAGGACAAAGGTTGAAGTAGTGTTTGAATCCTTTAAATAGGGGGTGAAAATAGGGTTAAGTAATTGGTGGTCAAATAATTATACTTTGAAATGCTTTGAAGTTGTTTGAAGTCTTTTGAGTTGTTTGGGGGGGCTTGCGTTACTGAAAATGTTACGATACGTTTGCAGAAATCAATTAGTAACAACAATAACAAAGGAGGTAACATGGGAGTAAAAGTTCGTTATAAAGACAGGAAAGATAACAAGCAAAGCATTTATCTGGACATCTACAAAGACAAGAAGCGGAAGTATGAGTTCTTGGAAGACTTGTACAGGTATGCAAAGCCAACAACTGCTGAGGAGAAAGCTTTTAATAAGCTAGTTGATGCTGAAGTTGAAAAGATAGTTGCTGGAAGAGTTGTGGAACTCTTGAATCATAGGTTGAGTTTTGCTAACGTTGATAAGGGAAATAAAGACTTCCTCAAGAGCTTTAAAGAATTTTCAGATAAGCAATTCCAAATCCGAGGACCTAGGAGTAACACATATTGCTCTTACAAGCATTTCTCAAAATTTTGCGGAGGCTCTATGATGATGAAGGAACTTTCAACTGAAGTGGCTGAAGGGTTTCGGGATTATTTATTGAAGAACCTTAGCCAAAATTTTGCTAAGACCTGCTTTTTGAAGTTTAAGCAATTCATTATTACTCTTCACAAAAAAGGTATTATTGATATTGACCCTACTCTTGATGTACCTCCCATTAAAGAGCATGTTCCCCAAAGAGTATTTTTATCGGAAGAGGAATTGGAGAGTCTTAAGAAAGCCCCCTGTAAATATGATGTTATAAAAAGAATGTTCTTGTTTGGCTGTTATACTGGGTTGCGTATATCTGATTTAAAGGAAATCAAATGGAGCAACGTCAAGGATGGTAGACTAACTTTCCGGCCGGTAAAGACACCTAAAAAGATTCATGTTGTCCCATTAAATAAAAATGCACAATTCTATATGGGAGAAAGAGGAGAGCCTTCTGAAAATGTTTTCCCTTGGCCCTTTCAAGGGGATGGTAATAGGTATGACATAATAAGAGATTGGGTTAGGCAGGCTGGTATCACTACTAATGTTACCTGGCATACAGGTAGACATACCTGTGCGACTTTGATGCTTTTAAAAACAGGTAATTTAAAAGCAGTGAAAGAAGGGTTGGGGCATTCAAATATCCATACAACAGAGATATATGCTCAATTGCTTGGTAGGACTCTAGTAGAAGCCTTTGAGAGCATGGACAACTAACCATTGCAGAAACAATCTTTACATAATGGATTTTAAAAAATATGATTTACTGCTGTGGCAGTTGGTGCGTGAAGATATTAGCCTAACTTGGAAGTTGGATGATTTACTATTTCAATTAGATGTTATAGAAAGGATTTCCTTTCTAAAGTATATTCAAATTGAATATGGTAGTGGTAGGATTGAGCAAATGTTAGAGAATAGGTTTAACCATGAGGCACCTCCAAGTTTTCTTGTCCAGCAAGCTAAGAAAGGAGTAGATGAGCCTTCCCCAAGGGATTTGTTTTTAATTCACTTAAAAGATTTATCAGAGCAGTTCGCTGTACTAGTAGAGATGATTCCTGAAAAAGTTAAGCTTTTGGAGAGGGGTGTGAAAGATATCCTGGAACGACAGAAAGTATTGGGGAAACTGGATTTACCTAATGACAGAATTGACCCAAATGATGAATTGTTGGATATTGATGAAGCTGCAAAGTATTTGAAAGTTGAAAAGAGTACCATGTACTATTATAATCACAAAAAACTTCTTCAGCCGCTAAAGAGGGGAGGAAAGTTGCTTTATTATCCCAAAAGTCAGCTTGATAATTTTTGGGAGAAAAAAAAGAACAATTAAGAAGAGGGAGAACAAGAAAAGATGGTGGCGGTTATTGTAGCTTCTTATATTACGTAACTTGACCTTAATTCATATTAAGTAGATTCCCTAATCAGAATTTAATACAGATTTGAGGGGCAGCTAATCATTCACAGTCCATTTATTAATGAAAGCACCTATCTAGGAGGAATTAACTGTCGCCTTTCATAAGCATACTAAATCATAGCAAAAAACTCGCTCAAAGGTTAAAGAACAAGTTTTTTTGCTATGTCATAGTCATCACACCTGATTAATAACTCTCCCATAAAAATGGGGAGAACCTATAAAAACCTTGAAACCATAGGTATGTGCAAGGCTGTCTCTGAACTTTTGCATGGCCTAACCCAATAGAGAGCACACTACATCATAATCGCACTTTTAGAGTATTACAAAATTTTATACTTTACTCTATCTGTAGATTTGTCAATAATAACAATCTCACCATTTTGTTCAAGCCTATCTAGCTCTGCTGCCTTCACTCTATCGCCAAGGTTAGTCAGATTATTAAAAATATTATCAGCTTTGATATTAATATCACCTTCAACAGTTAATATGAGCGAAGAGCTCCGCTTAACTACTCCATTATTTTGTGGGTAGTTAAATTCTATTTCGGCATAAGAAGTCATAAATTAAAAACACATTCTAAGAGGTGAGTTATAATAAAATAAATACTTGGTTATAATTCAAATCAACATCTATCATCATAATAGATTATTTGTTGCCTTTAGGCTCGCTTTTATTGTCTTAGAAAATTCTTCGTTACTAACACCGATCTCTTCAAACAAAGAACTTGCAACTGATAGCTCCGTTTCATTTGGTCTTCCATCAGATACAATCATTTCCCAAGCCGCAACAACTAAGAACTTTTTTTGTTTTTCAGTAACAGGTCTCAAGTCCTTTATTATCCCCGCATGCTCCTCTAATTCAAAGTAAGACATGCATTTCTCATTGCTTTTAACATCCAGAATTTTAGCATAGACATTAAGGTACTGCATTTCTTTATCAGACAGTTCTTCTTCGTCACATGCTCCGATGGTCATCAGCAAGTTCATGACAGACATTCTTTGGTTTTCGGTTAAGTTTCCAAAAACCTCTTTTAAGGGATTTTCTTCCTGTTTTTTGTTGAATAGATTGAACATATTAATTATATTAATAATGGTTAAGATTTATTTTTACTATTTAATAATTAGGTCGTTTTTTATTAATAAACTACCAATTAAATATTAATCCATTTAATTAGCCTCCATTATTGGACCTACTTCCAGAGACAAGTATCCGGTTATTTGGCTGCCGTTAGTTGAATCAAAGGAACTGTACTGCCTAATACACTATTTTCAATCAATATAAAGCAATTTTTAGGGTCTCTCCAAACACTGTAATTTTTCCTCTCTCCCGATATAACCTGGTACCCTTGACAGCATGTGCCGGGGCCTTATTCCCAAATACTCCCTCCTCAATTTCATTGACCTGAATTTTCAGGCCAATGGATACAAGCACCCTCAGGCACTCTTCCATTACAGCAAGTCTCTCTCTCTTCCTCGCATGACCTGATACACTTGGCAGGCCATGGCCGGGGGTGTTCAACATCCTGAATAGTCATGCAATCGGAGGCTCAACTGAGATGTACCTTATTCAAAAAAAGGTTATTCAGAAAACCTCCTCCTAGTTGCTGCAAACAGGCATTGAATCTTTCTTTAGGTTTATTCACAAAAACATTTAATTAATTGAATAATGCTGCTACCTTTGTGACGTACAAAGACCCAACCCTAACCCATGAAAAACAAGGTAGCCTTACTTGCCAGAGTCTCTACCAGAACCCAAAGCACAGACCGCCAAATCAGTGAGCTGACGGAGTACGCCACCTCACAGGGTTGGGAGACAGTGCAAACCTTTGAAGAGGTGATCAGCGGAACCAAGCAGAACGAGGACCGCCCCATACTTCAGGAAGTCTTGAAGCTGGCAGAAGAAAAGAAAATCAATAAGCTGGTGGTGCATGAGGTTTCAAGGTTAGGCCGCAAAACATTGCAGGTCCTGAAAACTCTGGAGGTCCTACACGCCCACAAGGTTAGTGTTGTGATAAGGAACCATGGCATAGAGACCCTAACGCCTGAAGGCAAGGTGAACCCGGTTGCCAACCTGATTCTTACCATATTGGCAGACCTGGCAGACATGGAGCGGGGGTTGCTGGTGGAGCGGATTCACAGCGGGTTAGAAGAGGCCAAAAGGAAAGGCAAGAAACTGGGCAGGAAAGAGGGCACCACAAAGGACTTGTTAAAGCAGCACCCCAAAGTAATCAAGTACCTCAAGGCAGGTCACAGCATAGCCGAAAC
>NZ_RJJD01000015.1:0-38146 GCF_003721515.1 Rufibacter latericius | reverse complement strand
CCCCCCCCACCCTCTCAAAAATACGGATGGCCGGTACCTTCCTGACCTTAAGTATACGTGTATTGCTGGGCCTGATTTGACGCTTTTGACACTGATTTAATTTAGGGTAGCCACCCCCGCCCATTCATTTGGGATTGAATTTGAAATCATTTTTTTGGCCATTTCCATTTTCCCCCGGACCTCATTTTTCCAGCTTTTAGAATTAGTCAATTGAACAATCTATAGCAATATGAACAAGCAGTACCCAATGTCTACGATGTACCTGAGAACCTACGTAAAACTGTTCCTGCACAAGAGCCTGGTAGGAGATGCCAACTTTGCGGCCTGGAGGCTCTTTGTGTCCACCGATGGGGAGATAGACCGCCTTCCTTTTGCGAAGTATTACAAGGCTCACTACAGGAAGCACCTCAAGAAGGCAAAGATTGGCCTGGCCATTGACGATTGGGGTAGTGCCTCCCTCATTGATGACCTGGGCCAAATCATCTCAGCTCAGATTCTCCCGGCCTAGCCCGTGTTCAGTCTCCAGTACCTGCAGTCACAAGATGAGGGGTAGGCAAAAGTTAAATGGGCAGATTAGCCCCTTTAAAACTATTATTTCAGGAATGAGATAGGGGATAGTCAAAACCTACCCCGTCCTTACCCAATGTTTTTGATCTTGTGGGGTATTTCAACCCTTTGCCTGATTCCTCCAGCCCCCCAACTCTTCTGGAGTGATCTTACCAGATATTCACCGTTTTTGTCTGGTGATCTTGGGTCCAGATAGCAGATGGTTTCGGCTACCCTTAAGGGATAGTCTCCAAAGGAGGTGAAACTACCACTAAGGCCACTCCTGAGATACTTGGGAAAGACAGCCTTTGCCGCCTCAATCAGTTGGTCCTTGTCCAAGTTGATTTCATGGTGCGTCTTGATAAAGTAATCCTCCAGGAAAACACCCCTCTTCTCTACCTGAGCGGTGATCTTGCTTTGCCGCTCTTCGTTCTGAGACCTGGTAAGTCTCTCGTCATGGACCTCCACCACTAGCATTTTGGAAGGCGTTTGTGGGTCCTTTACCAGAGTCACACTATGAGATTTATTGCTCCGGGTCTGCATTGACACTGCCTTGATTGCAATTTCACTTGAGTCTATAGAGACAATCCTCAGGTCATCTTCAATCACATTGTCATTCGTGGCCAATACAGGGGGGGTGTACCCTTTGGTTTCTGAGGTGGAATACACACCTGCAGAAGAGCTGAAATAGCTCCTTCCTATTACCAGTTTCCCTTCTTTCATTAAACTGATCAAGCCCATGCCACGCCATTCCTCCAGTAGTTGAGCCGTTGTTTTACCTGGAACTGACAGGCCCCCAAAAATGATGTCCTGCTCATACGTCTGAGGGTGTACCTCTACCCCGGTGCCCTCTACCAGCATTGGGAGAATGTCTTTTAGATGGACAGGGCCTGGCTTGCTGAACATGAGCCTGTTCTTCTTCAATTTCCATGACTTGTCCTGGCAGATCAATCGCAACGGAGAATTGGGCTCTACCTCAGTGATGTATCCCTGGAACTCCAGAGTGTTGTTAAAGTTGTAGCCATAGTAGACCTCAATCTCGTCCCCTATGGAAAAAAAGCCTGGTTGAGCACCAGACACCATTCGATACTGGTTGAACCCGTTGCTGTCTTTCTCCACCCACCTGTTGTCCATCGGTAGCGTGACAATGCAGTTGTCAGTCAGTGTGTCCATACTGGTTTCCACCTCAATTTCAACGGCTTGATAGAACCTCACAAGGTCTCCGTTTGCCCTGGTAATCCTGATCTCACAGGAGAGTCTATCATAATTCATTCCGCTTGCTATCATTTTTCTTCCCCTCCCAAATTATTTGTTTTGCACTTCTTTAGAACAAAGGGGAGCCCCAGAGAGGCCCCCTTTTGCGAAACAAGTATGAAGTTTGATTTTCTATTCCTGGTTTGTAAGCCTGTTTAATTCAGTATGGGGAATCATCCAGAGCTTAGGCCGGAAAATGTCTCTCCTTGCGGAAATACGCCCAGCTTTTATGTAGTCTCTGATGCCCTGGCCACCGATAAAAATACCCTGCTCAGAAAGTACCTTGCTGAACTGTGACACCGTATAAAATTTTTGTTCTTTGGTAGTGATTGTAGCCATAACTTTATCTTTAAAAAAAACTTTGTACCCCTTTTTCAATCTTTTTCTGCAGCTCTTCTGCCTTGATCAAGGTCCTTCCGTAATCATCTTTTTTGCCTTTTATGGACCCGGTGAAGAATATCTGGGTGCAGACTTTCCCTTCCTCTACTTTGATTCCGGCCTCACTGAGATGGTAGACATAGCTTTCCAGCGAAATCCAGCCTTCTTCAATTGGGGGTAGTTTACGGTTTCCGCTCTCCCGAATGCGGGTAAGCATCTCATGCTTGGCAATCCACCAAGTGCCATTTTCATCTCTGATGGTGTCCACCTTGTCCATTGCCTGTAGGATACTAATTCCCCTGAGAGAGAACCTTATGCCTCGTTCGTTTAACACCTGGTTACATTTCAGGAGTTTGATATAATCCTTTTCTAATGTTGCTGTAGCTGTTTTTTCCATTCTTCTAAATTTTACCTGGTTGAATACTGGTAGTACACTGCACCGCTACTACCAAACGGTTTACCTCACTTGCGGGAATGAGGTAATTCCCCTCAGTGCCCCTTTCTGCGTCAAGGTCATCTTGTTTGATCAGGGTCTCTACCGTCTGGCAGTCTACCCTAATCCCATTGTCCCGTGGCCTGGCCACGAATGCACTGATTGTCAAAAATTCTCCTGCTTCCAATTCCATTCTTTCCCTCCTTTCACTCTTCCTACTGTTTCCTTCTGCTCAATCCCTCTTGCCAACTGCCTTCTCTCAGTTAAAATCAGTTTTACTCAGCTTCCTACTGTGTTAGAATAGGTTCTTTCTAGGCTGGAGTAGCTGTCCTAAAGGCAAACAGAGCTTGCGCTGGAGGGGCAGCTAACCTCAATACTTCCTGAGTATTGGAGTCCCGTCAGACACAAGGGCCGAAGATTCTGACAGTCTCGTTTCATAGCACGTCAAGCCGTTGTGCCCCTACCCCCTGAAACTTTGCTGGGTTGCCTCCTGGTAAACCTCTTAGGCGTAAGACTGGAAGCGAGCGTAACAGTGTCCGACAACTTCCAGAATCTGACTTTCGCTTCCCATGAAGCAGGTGCCAATCCCTATCAGCTCATCATTTTTTCGGGAGAAATGAAGTAAACCCCTTTGGGCTGTTCGCTTTCCATGAAGCAGGTGCCGCTTTCCTTCCAGTTCCTGGTTGGTGTGGCTGCCTTCTTGTGCCTCGGTTCAGACAAGCCCTTTATTCCAGTTTCAAAAAAGTATAGGGATGGAAAAGAGGTTGCGTTAGTAAAAACTTGGAAAAGTTTGCAGATTCTTTTTAAAGAACAATTACTTCAGGAATGCAACATGGAAAATTGCAAAAAAACAAGAAAAGAGGCTGGAGTTGTATTGCCCTGAGAATTCAGCTGAATGGATTTTACTGAACTCAATTTTGAGTTGAGTGAATTTACTGCCCTCAATTTGGGATTGAATGGAGAGCTTAACGGGTTGAATTTTCAGCTGGCCGATTCAACGAACTCAATTTTGAGTTGGTTGAATATTCTGACTCCAAAGGAGAGCCAAGCCGTTACATCCAGTAGAATCGTGGCAGACGTATTCGGGAAGCGACACACCCACATATTAGACAGTATCAAAAACCTAGACTGTGGTGAAGCGTTCACTGAGCCGAATTTTCGGTTGAGTGAATTTCATTGCCCTCAATTTTGAGGTGAATGAATACAAAGACTCCATTGGGACCTAAACGGAGATGTACGCTTTGCCTCCAGAGCCTACCTGGTGAGGCTTGAAATTTACTCACCTGAAAAGCCAGGGCAGTGAAATATCAAGTAAGGCGTTGTAAGGCACTCTCATTCAAATCCAAGGCTCATGCCTTGTGCTGCCGCGCCCCAGCCGCCCCTAAGCATTTCTGTTCCTCTTTTGCCTTCATCAATACTTGTAGAGAGGAGATCAGCAATGCTGGATGTTGGTGAGAATTAAGAGGAGGGTAACTCTGGTTGTAGTGAAAATTTTGACGCACTGAATTTTCAGGAGGTTGATTACTCTGGCTCAAAAGGAGAGCCAAGCCATTAAATCCAGTAGAATTGCGGCAGCCGTATTCAGCAGTATAGAATTGTACTGTAGAGTATAGAGAACATCAGATGCAGTCGCAAATTAAATGGGCTGAGTTTTCAGTTAGGTGATTACTTCAACTCTCAGTTAAAGTGAAGGCCAGAAAAGGCACCTACCCGCTTGTGTCTCAAAACTTAAATTTGGAGCCTCAGTAATCACTCAACTGAGTTTCTGGTTGAGCGATTACTGTCCTAAATTTTCAGATGAGTGAATTTACATTTCTCGACTTTGAGGCACGTCCTGCTAAGTATTGATGGCTTAAAGACAGGACTTTTGCAGTTGAACCAAAAATATAATATAAATAAATAAAGATTATTGAGGGGCCTTTACAAAAATAAACGTTTATGTTTGTAAGGCATTGTCTTATAGTAAGTTGTGGCAGTTGTTTGGTTGAGACGTGCTTTTTTTGAAGTAAAGAATCACTTAGTTTTGTCCTGAAAATAAGATATAACAATAAAAAAAGGAGGTAGCATGGATTTTTCGAGAATGGAGACTTTGGGAAGAGTTGAGAGGATTGTGGGCAGTAAAATTGAGGCTACAAATTTTGTGTTGAAAAAGTCAGAACAGTTCTTCTACTTACTTGATGTCCACCCGAGCGGAGATTGCAAAGAATGGGATGAAGGTATACACCTGGCATTCCATAAATTCGAAATAGTTGAGCAAGCGGAAAGTGTTATGTTTGTCGCAGCTGATACAATCAATGAGTTTCCCGGGGAAACATTCCTAAGGTTTCTTGCCAGTTTACTTCATCAATATGTAGATGGTGGACTAATTTCAAGCAAATCAATAAGACAGAATCAGCTTGCAATGGTTTTAGATGAATTATTAAAGGGGGAAGAAAGTTTATTAGGGATTAAACTCTCACTGAGATCGCCTGTAGTTGATTTTACATATCGATCTCATACGCTTGCTGAAGAGCTGATTGGTGATTGTTGCGAACTATAAATAACTTGGTACATATCACAAGCCTTGCATCTGTTCAGCCGATGCAAGGCTTTCTTTTGTTTTATATATAGAGCATCGAATCACATAGCTGGATGGCCCTTTCTGATTGTATCTACACTGAATGATGGTGCCAAAAGATGGTACCAATTATTGGGCTAGAGAAGCCCTGAATTGGAAGGGGCTAATATATAATACCAGTTGAGGGGATTTGGAAGAATAGGAGGGTAGGAATGGGGAGAAAGATAATCGCCAAGGAGGTAATGCCTTCTGCATACATGTCAATTTCAGGCAAAGCCACAAATATTAAGTGCCACATAATAAAAATACCGGCATCAATGGGCAGGCGTGTGGAGCTGTCCTACCGGGCCGGGGAGTTCAAGGTGTTTGGCAGTTCCGAGCGGGCTCAGCATAGGGGGAAGGAGGGTGTCCTGTGGCTGCTGTCTACTATCTACTGCAGGAACCTCAACAGAGGGAAAGCGGTCACAAGCTCAGTTCCACTACCCAATGAGGCCATGGAAAAGCGTTACGGCAAAGGCAACTCTGTCAGCTGGGCAAAGTTGAAGAAGTTCTGCGAGAGCCCCAAAAGGGCCTTCATCCTGGATGACGGGTTTTATAGGGAGGGTAAGTGCTACCAGTACCACCTGAACCCGGCCCACATAGAAGGGCTTGATGAGTACTATTATAGACTCCAGGAGCAGGTTATCATCAACAAGAGGATGGCTGAAATCAAACGGTTCTCCCTGCTGAGGGCAGGGAGAAGAAATGGGATCGACAGGGAGCCCGGTCGGGTAGCCACTATAAAGAACCTTGAGAAACTGGGATTCGACAGAGGGAAGCTGGATGAGATTTGCCGCCTTACGCTGAACATCTCCCTGGATGAGCTCACGGGTTGGGCCGATAAGCTGGAATCCAGCAATGGGAAGTACTTTATGGTCTCCTATTCATCTGGAACCACTGAACCAGCGGCCAACATGGGGACTGAATCTCACTGGGGAGAAGGGGGGGCAGCAATGGTAGGCACTGTTGAGGAGAGGGAGGGAGGGGAAGAAGTAAGGGAGACACTGTTCATACCTCATAGTGTCCCCCTGTTTCACCCAAAAGGTACTAGTCACACCGAATTATCCAAGCAGTGTCAACTGTTCCACTCACTCACTTCTCTTTACCTAGGGCTTGAGGATAAGGTCGTTTTCACGGATGAAAAAGGGGGCAGGTTGTACTCCCCGATCACAAACCTAAAGCGTGAGGCCAGGAGGGCATTAGTGTACAGAGACGGGATAGAAGCACCTGTCAGCTTAGTTAACCTTGATATAAAGACCTGTCAGCCATGGATACTAGGGGTGACTATCCTGAAAGACTATCAGGAACAGGGAAGAACTCCACCACCTGATTTGCTGGATTACTTGGAGCTTGTAGAAGGTGCGGACCTTTATGATGCCATTGTGGAATTCACGGGACAATACGCATCTTATGGGAGCAGGGACAAGGTGAAGAAAAAGGTCATGCAAGACATCTACAGAAGCAGGTATATCAACAAGAAAAGCAATGTTGAGAGTGCTGCCCCTTTAACTGAGGCAGGTGCTTTCATTGCCCAAAGATTCCCATCCGTATGGCAGTGGGTTCAATCCAATAAAGGGGATGGAAGGAAATCCAAGGTGCCAATTATGATGCAGAGGTTGGAGGCAAACTTTTTTGTTAGCAAGGTGTTGCCCGAATTGAGGGAGAAAGGTATATGGGGCCTTACCATCCATGACTCAGTTCTGGTTCGTGCAGATGAGGAAGGTTATGTGGTCAACTATCTAAAGCAGAGTATATTAGAATATTTTGGAAGGTGCCCAAAGATATGCATTGAATATTATGATGATAACATTGTTTTACAAAATGTGGCATAATTTGATTAGGTAACACAATTATAAAATATAATACGTTTAACTATAATGCAAATAAATATAAATAAAACATGTTTTTCTGCGTTTAATTAAAGAATTGGGGAGTCGGTATTGAGAGAAATAATTAATACTAAAATCCTTGTAACATAAATAACATATAAACAGTTTTATTATATTTTTAAAATATATAGTTTTATAAGTATAATAAAATAATATGGTATGCTACAAGAGTTGATTAACGAACAGGTATTGATAATAACAGATGATAGTTACTTTGTAAGGCTTAAAAAAGCATCTGATGAATTGTCAAAAAGAATATTAAAAAATAAAGAATCAATAAATAGTTTTGTAAGCGTCGCCTTAGACCCTAAAGTAGCAATTGAGGATCCTATAATTGATGAGGTTAAAGGATTGATAGTGAAAAACTGGCCAACGTTCCTGTCCTTTACTAAAGATACCCCAGTTACATTTATCAGAGCTGTAATACTAGAAGCTTTAGAATTCATTTCAAAGGATTTGAAGGTTGCTAACAAAATATGGCTCAGTGGAAGAAATACGACTAAATATTTTTCTCTAGTTGAAAAAGAGAGAAATGTAGTTCAAACGTTTTTAAATGGTTTAGGCAGTAGGGTAGAACAAGATGCCAGTAAAACTTGGTCTGTGCCTAAAACAAATGACTTGATGAAGATTGGGGAGGTAGCCAGTGCAGTAAGTGATGAAGTTAAGCGAATGCTAAGTGAACAGACTCCAGGCCTACCTATACCTCAGGGAGAAATTAATTCTTCAATAAGCAAAGTAATAGGAGGCAAATACTCTTTGTTATTAGAACAAAACAAAATGCTGCACTTAAGGACTCAAATGCTATGGTGGAAAGAAAGTCTGTTTTCTGTTTTGTTAAAAGTTGGTTACGATGAAATCTCTAGCTCTGCGCTACCGCTAGTACTGGCTTTAGATGGGAACAGTTTAGTGCCCCAAATTTTCCCAAAAAGTGTAGACTATTTTATTAAAGAGGTTCAAAGGGATGTTCAGAAGATGGAAGAAGGTGAGTCCTTATTGGTTGAATTGATTGAAGGGTTAGTATCATCCAATGAGGTTGCCTTAATAAGAAAGAATTTAAATGAACCATTAAATAATGGTTATGAAAGGATAAGCTTATTGGATTTTATAGGTGGCCTAATAAGTGGTAAATATAAAATCGGAGAAATTGAAAAGAAGGTTGGTGTGTCATTAGGTGTAAAATTGAGGCCATCCGAATTTGGCTTGTGGTTGTTTCATGATTTGCAGTCAGCTAAATTGATATAATCATGAAGGTTGGAAAGTGTACGAATTCAGACTGCATTGCACCTATAAATTGCCACGAAGGCGAAGAAGATTATAAAACCTGCCAGTACTGGATTGCAAATAACTCTAAGGAAGTTAAGCGTAAAGAAAAAGTAACTAGTAGGATAAATAATTCAAATGTAAGTTGGAGTGGTGATCCTTTTAAAGTAGAAGATGTTGCAAAAATACATGCTAGAGGTGTGCCAATTTATATAGGTATAGTTGGAAAAGCAGATGCAGGAAAGACTACTTTTTTAGCAATGTTGTATACTCTTTTATTAAGAGGAGGTCAATTTGATGGGTACAAATTTGCTGGAACCAAAACCATATTAGGATGGGAGGAGCTATATCATAAGCTGAAAGTTTTTAAAAATCAAGTTTCGTTTCCTGATCCTACTCCTTTTGAATACTATAGACTTTTGCATTATGCGTTAAAAGATGAGAATGGACTTCTAAGGGATATATTGTTGTCAGATGCGTCTGGCGAAGTCTTTTCTCTATGGGCGCAGAACAGAAATGATGCGAGTGCAGAAAACGCTAGGAAAATATATTCAACTTCAAGCGCTTTTGTTCTTTTTATCGATTGTGTAGACTTAATTGATAGAATGAATATAGCAAAAACTGAAATTGTTGATATCGCTCAAATGTTGATAAGTGATCTAAGAGAAAGACCAGTTATTGTTGTTTGGTCAAAAGCTGAGCGTAAAAAGGAGGTAAATCATATCATTAGAGAATCATTGAAGGAGGAGATGAATGATTTGTTTAAGAATTATATTGAAATAGATATAAGTAATTTTTCAGAGGACGATCCAGATTGTAAAGTTCATGTAAATAATCTAAAAGTTATTGATTTAGTCTTAAGCGAAGTTGATAAAATTAATAAAGGAGCAATAGTTAGTGTGAAGAATGATTATGAAGATTTGTTTTTAAATTATAAAGGGAAATGAACAAGTCAATACTTTTAATTGGAAGGCCGCATTCTTCAAAAACTGTGTTTATAACCCAATTCTATTCAAAGTTAAGAAAAGGGAAAAGTAAATTGACGTTGCATAAACCAGTAGATGATCTAACTACTATAGCACCTGCTAGAGATTCCTTAGCTAATGGTGAGGAGCCGCAATCAACACCAGCTGAAAGCAACTTAATGCTATTTGTGCCAATTAAATTTAATGAAGTTATTATTGATTTAGCCTGTCCAGATTATGGAGGAGAGCAAATCAATAAAATCATTAGGGAGAGAAATCTAGATAAAAAATGGCTAGATTCTATAAAGAGTAGTAATAACTGGCTACTGTTTATTAGGTTAAGTAGTATTGATAGGTCAATAGATATATCAAATGTTACAGTTACTAAAGAATATCTCAATAAAGATGAGAATAATTTCGGTTCTGTTTTCACAATTTCTGATCAATCGTTTTTGATTGAGTTATTGCAAATATTACTTGATGCCAAAGGTCATGATTTTCATTTTAATAATAATCAAGTAAAGTTAGTAGTAGCCTTGACTTGTTGGGATGAATTGAATACGGATGAAAGGCCAAAAGATATTTTGAAGTCAAACCTGCCTTTGTTGTTAGATTTCATTGAAGCAAATTGGAGCAAGGAATCTGTGAAGGTGCTTGGTTTGTCTGCCCAAGGCTTTTCTCTTAATAATCCTGATAATAAGTTAAAATATAAAACTTATGGACCCGAAGCATTTGGATATATAATCAATGAAGAAGGTGGAAGAGTTGATGATATAACTGAGTTAATTTTAGAAGCATTATAGTGGGAATAGTTATACATCAAGCTATTTGCGGTGAGAATTCTAAAAAAGCATGGGATTTATTAAATACTTCCATGCGTGATGCAGCTGTTGCAAAAAGTATTGCATTCAAAACAGATATGCAGGATCAAACTGGAGGAATTCTTTGGAGTCCGACAGTTAGAGGTTTTATGCATTCTGACTTCTACCTTGTAATGAGAACGTTTCCGGATAGATCACCTAATGTAAGGCCAGGAAGAGCATTTTCTCATGTATTGATATTGAAGAAGTCTGATATTGATTTTATTGAGGATATTGGTGTCTTGATAAACTTGCTACCTAATACTATTAATAAAGATGTTAAGCTTGAACCGTTGCATTTAGATTTGAATGTAAATGCCGCTTTGGAGCCTGATAATATCGATTTTTTAGGGAGATTTAATAAAGTAGTGCATGGGTATTTCAATGATGATAAATTCAATAATACCATTGTTTGGGTTGGGGAAGATGGATTCGAGTTATGTTTGATAAAGTTGTGGAAAATCCTTCATAAAGGTGATAGGTCAAGGTTGAATTTTGGTATAAATTTTAATGTTGATTCAATTCCAATTGACCATGTTAATTTAATTAATGTTCCAGAAAGTATCGAGAATAAGTTTTTTAATAAAGGCTTTTGTGTAGTAAGAAAGAATGAAGAATTTGTACTGGCAGGTTTGTCAGAACAAGTTTTAGCGGGTGAGGCTATTGCGAAACAAAGAATTGAAAATTTTAAAAAAGCTGTTGGCTTAAAGCATATTAGTAAAGAGGATTTATCCAGAATTTCAATTATTATAAAAACATTTGAAAATATAAATACTGTTAAGGATATAAAAAAAGTTAATACTCTTTCACATGTAGTGGCAGAGTATTCGCCAAATAGCGCTAATTCATTGCAAATTAAGTCCGTTATTTTGGAGAGAATTTGTTTGTTGTTGTTAGATGCTAGTGTTCAAGAGTTGCCAGTAATTAGAAACTTCAAAATCGATAGTTTTGAAGGGAGTAGGGAGAAGATATTAATGTCTTTGGATGTCTGGTTGTCTAATAACTTATTTTCAATAAGCCAGTCTCAGAAAAATAATTATAGCATATTGTTTCAATATCTAGAGTCTAAGTATTCAAAAAATTGGTGGGCAATTTGGATAAAGGGTAAGGTAATTGAATTTTTGAATAAAAATGATGGTAAGGTAGCATTGGTTTTGTTGAATTGGATAAATTTTGAACCTAGTTTGTTAAATGAATTAAAGGATTTTATTCCCAAAGAGAGAGAAGTCGAGAGTAACTTATTGGAAAATATATCTTCAAACTTATCTGCATCAAGTTTGAATGTTTTGCGTTTGTTTGCTCTTGAATTTAGCTTTTATAAACTTTATGCCAAAATATTGTCCTTTCAAATGTCAAATGAGGAAGTTGTTGAAGAGCTTCTTAAGTTAGATGTTGGTCAAGAGAGTAATCAAGCATTAGATGTAGTGGTTGCTGGAATGAAGCCTTTACAATTGGTATTGTTGGCATTAAAGATTGGTGATAAAAGGTTGATATTATTAGCTGGTAGTATATGTATCTCACATCCTTCTTTCTTGGCAACTATAGATTTTTCAAACCAGTATTGGCAGGAAATTTGGCTAGTATCTCTGCAAAAAGGTTTAAGTATTAAGGAGAGTTTTAGACAGCCAAAAAAGAAAGTCTATGAATTGTTTGATGCTGTAGTATCTGGTGTTTTTGTAATTGAAGAATTGTTGGTATTTATAGGTAACTCTGATTTTGGGAATCTTTTGGATTATTCAAATAGATCAAAGTTGCTGAATGTATTACCTAGTGGGATAGTTGAAAAATATTTAAGTAGAACATCAAGTGCATTATTGAATACTCTCAGTGTGAATTCTTCCTTTTCTGTGCCTAATGATATTAAATTGGCAAAGTATATTGAGTATCATGCGCTTGATGTTTTCTTATATCATAATTCACAGAAAATAAAGGTTGTTTTGCCTATATTTTGGACTTTTCAAAATATAAGGGAAAAAGTAATATCAGACTATATTTTCTTTTATTCTGGTCATCTTTCAATAATTGATGCAAAACAAATTGGAAGACTTGTATATGAGCGAGGATATTCAACTGCAGCTGAAATAATAAGCAATAAGTCTAATAAGCGCTCTAATTGGAGATTTGCTCTTCAAGAGTGTCAATCTTTGATAAGTTTTATTAATAGGTCACTACATGCTTTTTCAGGTACTTTAAAAAATATCGAAGTGTCAAAAAACGATTGGTGGGATAGTGCTGAAGATATTGTGGTTGAATTATATTCTAGTATTCAGTCTGTAATTACTTTGTGGAGAAAAAGCGGCGGGAATGAAGCTGATTTATTCACTACAGGCACTACTTCAGATGCTTGGAGCTTCCTATTTAAGAAGTTAAAAACTGGACCATACAAGAATGTTTCAATGGGAGACTTACTTGAAGCTATCAGAAAGGATTATGGAACTAATCAAAAGTTTAGGCTAGTTTATGAATTAAGGAAAAAATTTATTTAGGTTTTATAATGAGCTTAATTGAAGCGATTAAGGGTGCTCGTATTTTAGAGGCAATTGAGAATTATAAATTAGTCTCTTTAAATCATGAGGACATAAAGATAATTGTAAATGAAGATGGCAGGCATGTTATATATAGTGAAAGGTCCTTTTGGGAGGATGTTTTAGTAAACCCTGGTTATTATTGGAATAAAAGTTTCAATCTTTATGATTTTGTCGTTTCTGACTGGTTAGCAAGGGTCCCAGGTCTTTATTGGCAGAGTTCTTCTGCTGAGTTAAGAAAGCATTCACAAAAGGAGATTGCTCTACAAAGTAGAGATTGGATAGAACTCCAGCCTTCAGGGAAATCAAAAAAAGTATTAGGAGGAATAGGTACTTTGTTGTTGCCACCTGATGAAAGTGGTAAGAGGTTGATCTCAGTTACATCGAATCATAATGCCTCTTTAGGTATACCTGTGCTTGTGTTTCCTGAAGTTTATGATGCCTTAATTTTAGAACAAGGAGATTTAGTAGATTTAAATGATCTAAAATGGCAACCTATGTCTTTGAATTGGGCTCAAAAATTCAGTTCAACAAAGGGGATTCCTAGAGGGTATTTTGTTTTAGATAGTATCAAAAAAGTCAAAGTTAGACAAAAGTTTATTCCTGTTATTTACCAACCCTTTTCTATTATGGAGTATGAAAGAGCTGATGCTGTTTTATACGATTTCGTCTTTATGTCTATTGATAGTGAAGCAAGGGAGCAATATAGTAATGTGGAGAGATTTTTTGATTACTATAGATTAAAAGATGACAGAAGGGGAAGGTATCTTTTAAATTGTAATTTGGTGCAGCCATACTTTGAATGTAGGTATATGAGCCCTGCTGATTTCAGCGATCCTTCTGAAAGGGCTCATTTATCTCTTGTTAGAAACCGGATTGTCAAGCATGGGTTCGGAGAAGGTGTTTTGGATGATTTAATAAATATAGTTCCTAAGTTTTATGAAACAATGGCTTCAATAAGACGGCTTGCCACCGCAATTGGAGTTAACCCTACCGTCCTTTCTGAGGGAAGGGTTGTAGATATGTCCGCTCAGCTTATTAATTACTGTTTGGATAATAATCTAATTGAGTTGTTAATTGATAGAATCGTTTTTGAATATCCGAAATCATTTGCTAAATAAATTATGTCAATTAAAATTGCTCAATTAACTGATGTTCTAAGTGATTTAGTGCCTAATGAAACCGGAGTGTTTAAGTACATTAGGGATGCCGGGCTTAAACCTCAGAATATTCGTTTGCAGGGTTCAGTAATAGATATGTGGAGTGAGACCTTGAATGAGGCTAAAAAGCATAATAAGGTAAATGATATTGTAAGTTCGGTATTAAAGGCATATCCTGATAACCCCTTTCTATTATCTGCTTTAGAATTAAAGGAGGTGAATTATGCATTAAGTCCTGATATTGATGATGTGTCAACTTGGAATGGAGTTGATAGAGACACACTTGAAAAGTTAACCTTTGATTCTAATACTCTACTTCCAATTAATTTTCTTGAGCGAGGTATAATTGCAAGTAGGTCAGTCGCTAAAGTTGAAATCAAATACAATGGTTATGTTGATGTAGGTACGGGTTTTTTATTTAGAGTTGCTGAAGATGGAGAATCTTTGTTTGCGACCAACTATCATGTAATTAACAATAAAGATAGAATCTCTAGTACACGTATCATATTTAATTTTGAACAAGATACCAACGGTGATTCCAAAGCTTCAAAAAGTTTTAAGATTGATGAGGGTGGGCCCTGGCTTCTCTCACCCGTAAACGACTTAGATGTTTGTATTTTCAAATTGGATTGCTTGCCTGCAGCGTTAGAAGAATTTGGCTATTTGTTACTATCAAAATCAGAGGTTAAAAAGAATGATTATGTTAATATCATTCAACATCCAGCTGGGCAAATGAAGCAAATATCACTTTATCATAATATTGTCACGTACTGTGACGATAGAGTAGTTCAATATCTTACCGATACTCTTAGAGGTTCTTCTGGGGCGCCAGTTTTTAATTCAGATTGGAAGGTTGTGGCTCTGCACCATAGTGGTGGTAATCGTAAGAACAATGAAGATCCCCTGCCCTTTGGTGCTAAGTTCAGAAATGAAGGCATTCAAATTAACAGGATCATTGATTTTGTTCAAAATGCATCTAAATAGATAAGGATATGTCACAAGTGAACCTTTATAATGGATATGATGAGTATTTTCTTAATGTTGGACCAGAATCTATTAGGGTATCTTTACCAGAGCTCAATGAGAGGTTAAAACAAGATATTGCTGTTGTTCCTGGGACAGAGAACAATGTTTTACATTATATAAATTTTAGTGTTCTCTTATCTTCATCTAGAAAATTTTTGTTTTATTCTGCTTCAAATATTGACGGTTCACTATTTAAAAAAGCAAGCCGTTCCAATAGTTGGAAGAAAGATGATAGAGCAAAACCATATCAACTAGGAAGGGAGCTTTACAGTGCTGCAAAAAGTGACTTTGATAAAGGGCATATGACTAAAAGGGAAGATGTTCAATGGGGAGAGTCTCCTGGGTTAGCACAGGCGGCTGCGGATTCAACATTTTTCTACAGCAATGCAGTGCCACAACATAAAAAGCTAAACCAAAGAGTTTGGCGTTCACTTGAAGATTATGTATTGCACTCAGAAGCTAAATCTCTTAACATGAGGGTTTCTGTTTTTACGGGACCTGTTCTTTCCGATAATGATCCTTTTTTTGTTACTCCTGTAAATGATACTTCGATTAAGCTTCCAGTTCTTTTTTGGAAAGTAATAATTTATCCTAAATCAGATGGTTTACTTTATCGTGTTGGTTTTCTCATGAGTCAAAGAAGGCTTTTAATTGAGAATCAGATTGTTGAAGAGCCAGAGCTAGAGTCTGGTACATCTGAAGACCAATTATTTTTAAGATACGATAGTGCAGACACCTACCAAGTAAATGTTTCTACTATTGAACTACTTACTAGTTTGAAATTTTATGAAGCTATTGATTCCTATTCTGATAATCGTGAATTGCAATTATTAATGGAGGATGTAGATGTTGATCCTGACCTTGAAAGTTATTCTTTAGAACAATATTTAGGATATTCAATCAAGAATTTAGTTTTGTAATTTTTATGCATTCGGTAGCAAATCTGTTTGTGTACTTAAATACATTATTTGAAAATAAAGTTGATAATGTTGTTTCAATAATATTGCATTAAATACCATTATGATTAATTTGATATTTTCAAGGAGGGCTTTTAATATTATTGGTATAATTATAATTAATTTATAAAGTAAAGCAACTAATTAACCTGGTTGTTTGCTGCTTTATTTTTGATTTATGGATGAATTCCCTTAATATTTAGCCTTGTAAATTTTTTTAATTTATCAAAAGCAGTTAGTGTGTTTTCTAATTCTAAATCAATGGGAAGCTTTGTATGGGTATACTCTTGTAGTTTTCCCAAAGCTGTTGATGCTACATCCAGATAACCAAGAAGCAGCATAAATAACTGTTTCTTATCTTCCTCATTATAGTTTTTTGACCTAATAGTCTTAACTAAAATGCTGAGTTGCGATACTTCATCTATGAACAGGTCGCGTAGGTTCGTTCTGCATTGCATAAATGACTCCAGTTTTTCAGGCTCTACATAGGCAGGGTTAAAAGGGAACTTTTCAGCAACAATTAAGGAGTTATCAAACATTTTTTCCACAGCATAAATTTCCAAAAGGTGTTTTTGAAGATTTTTCCAGAGGTTTGTCATTATTTTTTGCATCTGGTAGGGCTCTTTTTGCATTGATGAATTGTTACAAAATTGTTACTAAAATTAGTTAATGCACTGATAATCAGTATTGCTTCAACCGCACGGACACGGGTTCATGCTGGCCACCAACATAAAGTTCGCTGGGAAATCTATGGTAAGGCGTGCCCGCGAAATACTTACCCTGCGTTCCTCCAAAGGCTGGCGCATCACTTCCAGCACGGTACGTTTGAACTCCGGCAGCTCATCCAGGAAAAGCACGCCGTTGTGCGACAAGGAAATCTCGCCGGGCTGCGGATTGCCGCCTCCGCCTACCAGGGCCACGTCTGAGATGGTGTGGTGCGGCGCCCTGAACGGACGTTGCGCCATCAGAGAACCCTCAGAGCCCAGTTTGCCGGCAACCGAATGGATCTTGGTGGTCTCTAGGGCCTCGTGTAAGGTAAGGGGCGGCAGAATGGAAGGCAGGCGTTTGGCCAGCATGGTTTTCCCGGCACCGGGTGGCCCGATCATAATCACATTATGGCCGCCAGCCGCAGCGATCTCCAAGGCGCGTTTAATGTTCTCCTGGCCTTGCACATCAGAAAAGTCAGCTGAGTACTGGTGGACCGTGGCCTGGAAATGATCCCGGGTATCTACTTTCAACGGAGAAATAGGAAGGTTACCCTGCAGGAACTCAATGGCTTCTTTCAGGTTAGACACGCCAATGACATCCAGGTTGTTCACAATGGCGGCTTCCTGCGCGTTTTGCCGGGGCAGAATAAAGCCTTTGAATCCTTCTTTGCGGGCCTGAATAGCAATGGGCAGCACTCCTTTGATGGGTCTGAGTTCTCCGTCCAACGCCAGTTCACCCATGATCACGTAGCGCTCAATTTGATCGGTGAGGAGTTGGTCTGAAGCCGCCAGGATTCCCAAAGCAATGGGCAGATCATACGCCGATCCTTCTTTGCGCACGTTGGCGGGAGCCATGTTGATGACTACTTTCTGGCGCGGCATGCGGTAGCCGTGATGCTTCAGGGCAGATTCAATCCGTTGTTCACTTTCTTTGATGGCGTTGTCTGGCAGGCCCACCAGAAAATACTTTGTCCCAGGCGATACGTTTACTTCAATGGTGATGGTGAAGGCATTTACCCCCTGTACCGCGCTGCCGAAGGTCTTTACAAGCATAGATGATTTTAATATAATATAGGATATATCTTGAACGGGCCAACAGAAAAGAACCGGAATAAATTCCTTGAGTGTTCCGAGGCTCAGCAGGGCCGCACGAGGAATTTTCTTTCACACTAGCACACCCATCTAAGCTAGCAAAGGCTGCATCTTGCCAGTAGTGTCCTTAAAGCAAACCCTGTTTTCGGGTTTGTTCTCTGAGAACAAGCTTAAAACCCAAGGCAGTTTTCCTTCTGTTTTCGGAAAGGAAGACTAAAACAAACGAAAAAATATGGTTTGCTACAACGTTCCAGCTTGATATCTCTCCAGCAGTAGGATCAGGATGTGGATAACTTTGATGTGGATTTCCTGAATTCGATCGGCGTAGCCGAAATGGGGTACCCGGATCTCTACATCACTTAAAGGCGCCAGTTTTCCGCCGTCTTTGCCGGTGAGGGTAATGACATGGGCGCCTTGGGCTTTAGCGGCTTCGGCGGCTCTGAGCACGTTGCCCGAGTTGCCGCTGGTACTGATGCCCAATAACACATCGCCGGGTTTTATCAGAGCCTGCACGTACCGGGAGAACACGTGGTCATAGCCGTAGTCATTGGAGACGCAGCTTATGTGGTTGGGGTCTGAAATGGAGATAGCGGCCATAGGAGCCCGTTCCTCGCGGTAGCGGCCGGTGAGTTCCTCGGCGAAGTGCATGGCATCACACATAGAGCCTCCGTTTCCGCAGGAAAGGATTTTGCCGCCGTTCTTCAGGCTGGTGGCCATGAGCTGCGCGGCGGCCTCAATGGAAGAAAGGGTGGCGGGTTGGGCCAGAAATTCGGTTAGCACCTGTTGGGCTTGTTGCAGTTCCTGCAGAATAAGGGCAGAAGGCGAGGTGTTCATGTCCTAAGGTAAGGGCCGGTGATCTGATGGCGGCCGGTTGGGGTTTTGGTCGGGGTCCAGCGTAGGCGGCATGGGAGCGGGCGTAATGATCAGGCTTTGCTCATCTGGGTCTACCGTGTGGCCCACCGGATGACCGGCCGGCGGAACAACCGGTTCTGACCGCACGGGCGCAGGTTCAGGAATCAGCGGAGCGCCGGAGGCTTTGAGCTGCTGGTCATAATGTCTCGCCTTCCACTCGGTGTGCTTGGTCCTTAGCTCGGCATGTTGCCCGCGCTCCCGCTCCAGGCTGCGTTTCAGGGTTGCAATATACACGTTTTCCACCAAGAGTTCTGCCAGCAGCAAGACCACCCCAATCCAGAGCAGGCGGTTGAAAAACTCGGCGTCATGGGCTAAGTCAAACAAGGCTACAAACTTAGACACGCTTAAGATGCGCAGCAGAAATAACAGGGTGATGAGCACATACACCATCACCAGAATATTGATGAACTTCTTCAGGGATTCCATAGCCGTACCGGTAATAAACATTCAAATTTATGAATACTCTGTGTACGCAAAAGCCGCAAAATAGCTGTAAAACTACGCATGGCCCTTAAAAGCCAAAAGCCGTTTCGGGGCTGATTCCGTGAAATCGGCCCCGAAACGGCTCCTAAAGAAATGCTGAATTTTTCTTACGACGTATGCTGCATCTGGGTAAGCTTATGGTACAAGCCGCCTTGCTGCACCAGGTTCAAATGGTTGCCGCGCTCCACAATACGGCCGCCCTGCAAGACAATGATCTCATCTGCGTGCTGAATGGTGCTGAGACGGTGGGCGATCACCAGTGAGGTGCGGTTTTTCATGAGGTTGGTCAAAGCTTCTTGTACCAGTTTCTCAGACTCGGTGTCCAGTGCCGAAGTAGCTTCGTCCATGATGAGGATAGGCGGGTTCTTCAGGATGGCCCGGGCGATACTCAGGCGCTGACGCTGGCCACCCGAAAGTTTGCTGCCTCTATCGCCAATTATGGTCTGGTAACCGTCTGGGGATTTCATGATGAATTCGTGCGCGTTCGCGATTTTGGCGGCCGCCATGACCTCGGCCTCGGTGGCATCGGTTTTGTTGAAGGCGATGTTGTTGAAGATGGTGTCGTTGAACAGGATGGATTCCTGGGTGACAATGCCCATCTGCTCCCGAATGGAATGCAGCGAGCAATCACGCAGGTCCAGGCCGTCAATGGTGATCGCCCCTTCGGTAGGGTCATAGAAACGCGGTAACAAGTCTGCCAAGGTGGATTTCCCTCCGCCAGATGGGCCTACCAACGCAATGGTCTTTCCTTTCGGAATCCGAAGGTTGATATCTTGGAGAATGGGATCGGCTGCGTACTTGAAGCCCACGTTCTTGAACTCAATTTCATGGGTGAAATCAGGTAAAACCTTCGCATCTGGTTTGTCTCGGATCAGCGGCTGCGTATCTATCAAGGCCAAAACCCGCTCACCGGCCACCAACCCACGCTGGATGTTACTGAACGCATTAGAAATAGATTTCACCGGCGACAGAACCTGTGAGAATAGGATTAAGTAACCAATCAAGGCGGCCGCCTCCAGGTCAGATTTGCCGCTGAGCACCAGGGAGCCACCATAATATAGGATACCCGCCACCACGCTCACACCCATGAATTCAGAGATCGGAGAAGCCAGGCTGCGCTTGTTGTTCATGGAGGTAATGATGCGCGCATAGCGGCTGTTGCTTTCCCTGAACTTCTCAATCACGTAAGGTTGCGCATTGAAGCCTTTCACTACCCGCAGGCCACCCAAGGTCTCATCAATAATGCCCAAAATAGAGCCCAAGGCATCCTGACCCTGCGAGGACTGCCGTTTCAGTTTTTTAGAGATGCTGGAGATGATCAGCCCGGAAATGGGCAGCACCAACAAACTGAATAACGTTAACCGCGGCGACATGTAAAACAGCACCCCGAAATACCCGATCACCAGGAACGGCTCCCGGAACAGCACATTAAGCGTACTCACCACCGAGTTCTCCACCTCCAGCACATCATTGGTCAGCGTAGACATGATGTTGCCTTTGCGCTTATCAGAAAAGAAACCCAGTTGTAGTTGCGTGAGGCGCTCATAAACTTGCATGCGCAGGTTTTTCACCACCTTGGCCCGTACCACGCCCTCAATCTGTAACCCGATGTAGCGGAACAGGTTGGTGAGCATCACCGAACTCACCAGGATAAGGCAGATAAACTTCAGGGCCCCCAGTTTTCCCTGGGTCTGGATGACCTGCCCGAAATAATAGTAAAAGAAATCGCGGGCCCAGCCAATGCTGAAGGTAAACTCAGGGCGCTTCATGTTGGAAACCTCCTGTACGGTGCCCTGGTCAAACAAAACGTTCAACAAGGGAATCAACAGCGCGAAGTTCATAATCCCGAATACGGTAGCCAGCAGCGTGGAAATGGCATAGCCGGGCACATACTGACTAAAAGGCCTCGCGAAGTTGAGGATGCGGAAATAAGTTTTCATTCCTGCAAAGGTACGGCTTTGCCGGAATGAAACAGTATAAGGTGTGAAGGAGGTGTTTTGGGTTTGTTTCTGGAAAAAGAGGCCAAAAACGAATCAGCTCCTTCTGTGGATAAGAAGGAGCCGATTCGTTTTGAGGATGGTTTTAGCAAAAGCTATTAAAACTCGTGGGTGCGCTGCGGAATGTTCCACCGGAAAGAAACGGCAGAGAACGTAGTGTTCCGGTCCAGGCGGTTGCCCTCGGCATCGGCCCGACGAACTACCTGGGTCAAATCCAGGAACATGTTGTACCGCAGTTGGAAGGAAGCGGTGGCCTCGCCGTAAATCTGGTCTGTGGTGATGCCGCTCCCAATCTGATAGCCGTAGTCGCCCTGGCGGGTGTTGTAAGATTTCAGGACGTTGCCGCCGTAGTTGTACACAATGGTGTTTTCAGGGTTTAGCGGGTCTACGGTTGGCTCAGGGTCCTGGCCGTAGCGGGTGGCAATGGCTTTAGCGGTGAGAGTCAGCTTAGGAATGGGCTGATAGCGCACAATGGCTACGGCCTCGGCCAGGTTTGCGCCCATAGGGTGCGCAAGGGGCTGCAGATAATGCTGGTAGTTTTTGGAAGGGTCTTCATGCTGGTAAGTGAAAGGCCGGGCCAGGTTGAGCTCGCCCTGCAGATCCAGGTTAGACACCCCGAACGCATCAATGTACTTGGCGCCGCCCTGTAGCGCGAACTTATTTCCCCACCAGCCGTTGCCGGCCCGTAGTTCACTGATCAGGAACTCATCCAGCACGGCCTGACCGTAGAGTTGCACGCGGTTGTAGATGTTCCATTTGAAATCCATCCCCAGCAAGGCATTGTCCTCTGAGCCCAGGCCCTGTTCAATGCTGCGGTAGAAAATAACCGGGTTCAGGTACTGCAACTCAAATCGGCCCCGGTCGCGCCCGAAGATCACCGACTCAAACACGCCCACATTCAGGTTTGGCAAAATGTTCACGCTAAGGTGGTGCAGGGTCATGTACTTTTTGGCGTACAATTGGTCTGCGCGTTCAAAGTCCTGGGTGAGTTCGGCGTAGAGGTTGGTGTACTGTAGTTTCCAGATCTGGGTCTGTAGTTTCAGGAAGAAATACGGCGCGGCGTAATCAGACAGGATCATGGACCGGAACCCGTTCCCGATGAAGTTGCGGTCGTGGCCCAGCATCACGCTAATGTGTTTGGTGGCCGCGTAGTTGATGTAGCCTCTGGCCGAGAAAAAATCATAGCCACCGCTTCTCCCGAAGGTTTTCCAGTAGGCCTCGTGCGGCACGATGTTGTCACGGCTCACGCGTTCGTTCACGTAGCCCGGCAGTTTCACCTGGTTATCGGCTAGGAAGGTATAGAAACCAAGTTTCTCGTCAATAGAGCCTTCCACCTGCAGACCCCGGGTGTTGAGGTAGCGCAAGCCATCGGTATCACTGTCTTTACCGGCCTGTAGGCCTATGACCGGGTTTACGCGCAAAGTGAAATCCGGGCCTTCGTAGTGGTAGAGATCGGTCTTGTTTCGGAAAAACGGCCCCAAAGAGCGCTGGCTTTCGTTGTTGCGCGTGTTGCGGGTATAATTCCAGTTGTCGTTGATGAGGTAATTGACGTTGTACTCATCGGTGGCGGAACCAGATAGGGCATCCTGACGGGCGTCTTCGCCCAGAGCGGCTACCCGGGCCCGGCCGTACGGCTTGAAAGAGGTGTGCAAATCCTCGGTGTTGCGCTTAATGTGGTAGCGGTCAATCACGCGGTACACATCCTGGTTCAACGGAACGGTGGCATCCTGTGCCGATGCAGTACCTGCCAGAACAGACAAACCCAACAGCAGACGGTATGTTTTTCTCATATATAAGGGTTGAAGGCGCGAAGTTAATGGAATTTTGTGCGTGTACTCTTTCAAAGGTCCTCGGGTTGCCTTGTAGGGGTTCTGAGTCCTGAGTCTGAAATTCTGGGTTGTTTTAAAGCCGGTTTTTGCAAAACATCGGCAAAGCAGAAGGAATGCTAGCAAGGACATGTGGTGAATCTTTGAAAACAGTATCTTTCCGGCGCCATGATTCAGTTGTTACGTCACCATGAGATAGACCCCGTGAGTTGGGAAGCTTGTTTGCAGAAAGCAGATGCGCCCCTGGTATACCTCCATGCCTGGTATCTGGAAGTGGTGTGCAGGGGACACTGGGAAGCCTTGGTGGAGATACAGGACAACGAGTATGTTTCTTTGTTTCCGCTGCCGGTGCGTACCCTACTGGGCAGGAAGAAAGTGTACCAGCCGCTGTTCACGCAGCAACTAGGCTTAGTAGTCACCCCCGCCAGCCAGCACCGTACTCCAGAAGAATACCTGGCTCTTCTGCCTGTTCATTACTCCGCAGTGCAATACCAGATGCCGTGGTGCCATGAACGAACTTTGATTCTGCCAACTCCCTGGGCCTACAGGACCAGGCCCAACTATGAACTTTCCCTAAGCCCTGCGTACGCCGAGGTGCGCCAGAATTATTCATCTAACCTGCGCCGGAACCTGAAGAAAGCCGAAAAGGAAAAGCTCACCGTTGTGCCCACTTCCGGCATTAAGTCTTTGGTAGAACTGTTCAGGAACACCAAAGGGAAAGAACTACCCGAACTGCGGAACCGGCATTACCAGACGCTGGAAGGTTTGTACGGCCGGGTCAAGCAAGAAAAGGCTGGGCAAGTGTGGGAAGTGCGCCTGCGAGGAGAGTTGCTGGCGGCCGCCTTTCTGCTAGAAACCGATCATGCCATCACGTTCCTGTTTGGGGCCAGTTCTCCTAAAGGAAGGCAAAAAAGTGCCATGGCCTTTCTGTTAGATCACATCATTGCCCAAGCAGCCGGCTCGGGGAAGACGTTTGACTTTGAAGGCAGCGAAGTGCCGGGTGTGGCGAATTTTTACGCCAGTTTTGGCGCGCAGCCTGTCTGGTATGTATCTTTAAGCAGTAAACCTAAATCCACCGCCCTGCAATGGAGTCCAACCGTCTTTTCATTCTTAGCCAAACACCTTCGCTAGCCAATCATTTTATCTCTGAGTTGCGTGATGTGACGGTGCAGAAAGACAGCCTGCGGTTTCGCCGCAACCTAGAGCGCTTGGGCGAGGTGATGGCCTTCAAAATCTCTGAAACGCTGCCGTACGCAGAACAAACCATCCAGACGCCCTTGGCTCAAGCGCAGCAGACGCTGCTGCAGGAGTTTCCCGTGCTGGCCACGGTGTTGCGCGCCGGTCTTCCGTTTCATCAGGGTTTCCTGAATTATTTTGACCATTCTACCAGCGCTTTTGTGGGAGCCTATAGGGTAGAAGGGGGGCGTCAACTGTCTGTACATTTAGACTACATGGCTACCCCGCACCTGGAAGATAAAATCCTGATTCTGGTGGACCCTATGTTGGCTACGGGAAAGTCTTTGGTGCTTACCTACAAAGACATGCTTCGGTTTGGTACTCCCAAACGGATCATCATTGCAGCCATAATCGCGAGTCCTGAAGGTGTAGCTCATGTACACGAACAGATCCCTGAGGCCGAGCTTTGGCTGGGTGCCCTGGACGATCATCTCAATGAACACGCCTACATTGTACCGGGCCTGGGTGATGCCGGAGATTTGGCTTTCGGGGAAAAAAATGAGAAAGTACAATAAGATACTTTCTTTTGACCTAGTACCTTCTATAAAAGGAGCGTTACTAGTTCTATAGTAATGATTTGTTTGGTGTTTAAATCTCTTATTTTAAAGAGTTTAACTCTATATTAGAGGCAAGGTGTTAGATGTGACTTTTGATTTGGTGACGGTATGATCGCGGCAGTTCTGAAATATATCTCTGTTTATCTTCTGAGCTCGGTAAAGTTCTTTGGAGGTCCTTTGGTTGGTTTGACCATGGGTGTTTCCTTTTGGGCTACCTTAGGCCTGACCATTGCTGGTATGATGACCAGCGTATTGCTGTTTTCCTTGATCGGGTCAGCGGTGCATGACCGGTATGTGGCCCGGCAGCGAGCCAAAAACAAGCCTATGTTCAGCAAGAAGAACCGACGCATTGTTTCGGTTTGGAAGCGCTTTGGCATGTCTGGCATTGCTTTTCTTACGCCTGTCCTCTTTACGCCCATCGTAGGTACCGTGCTGGCCACTGTTTTGGGAGTATCCAAAAGCCGCATTATGCTGCACATGTTTTGGAGCGCCGTTTTCTGGGGATTCGCCGTCACCCTGACCTTGTTTGAACTGAGGCACTTGCCTTTTCTGCAGTTCCTTCAAAAGTAGTTGTTGATTGCTGATTGTAAATTGTTGTAAAAAACTGCTGCGCTTTAAGGCGCTTTTCCTTGAAACAGTTATAAAACAGAAGAGCCGCATGGATTTCCACGCGGCTCTTCTGTTTTTAAGTGCTTTTTCGAAAACGAAGCTTATATCAAGCTCTCTTTTGGGTAGAACAATCAGCAATTAATTACCGGCGGCTGCTTTTCCGTTTGCTGGCTCCTCCGGATTTGGTTTTCTTCCAGCCCGCTTTCTTCAGGTCTCTCACTTTCTCGCCTTTGCCAATGTTTTCCTTTGGGCGGGCTTTTTTCTCGTGGAACGCACCTTTGAAGTCTGGGTCCTCGCGGCGTTTTTGGTTGTCTAGTTCCCGGTTAATAACCTGTTGCTCCTCAAACGGGGTCTCGTACACCCGCACTTGCTCAGGAATGGCGGCTTCCGGGATTTTCATCTTGATCAACTTCTCAATGCGGTCAATGTGGTGCATCTCGGCCTCGTTCGCGAAAATGATGGAAGCGCCGGTCTGCTCGGCACGTCCCGTCCGCCCGATGCGGTGCACGTAGTCCTCATATATGATAGGCACATCGAAGTTGATCACGTGGCTCACGTCGTTGATATCGATGCCGCGGGCTGCTACATCGGTGGCTACTAAATAGCGTACTTCGCCATCTCTGAAAGCTTCTACGGCGTTGATGCGGGTGTTCTGGCCTTTGTTTCCGTGCACCACGCGCACGCCGCCTTGACCTTTACGGTCCAGGAAAGAACTCACGTTGTCGGCGTTGGTTTTGCTGCGGGTGAAGATCATAACGCGGTTAAACGTCTCCTTGTCCTCAAAGAGGTGTTCCAGCAAGGCAATCTTCGTACGCAGGTTAGGCACGCGGTACAGTTTCTGGCTCACGGTTTCCACGGGTGTGGCCTGCGGCGTCACTTCCACCACCATCGGGAACTCCAGGAACTCCTCAGATAACGTGTGTACCCGCTCGTGCATGGTCGCCGAGAACAGCAAGTTCTGCCGTTTACGCGGTATTATTTCCAAAATCTGCCGAATCTGCGGCATGAAGCCCATGTCCATCATCTTGTCGGCCTCGTCCAGCACCAGTGTCTTCAGTTCTTTCAGGTGCAGTTCACCTTTGCGGTAGATGTCCATGAGTCGGCCGGGAGTAGCCACCAGAATATCAATACCGGCCTGAATACGCTCAATCTGGGTTTTTGGCCCTACGCCGCCGTAAATGCCCACGGTACGCAAATCAAGGTAAGCGCTGAACTTATGGATGTTCTCCTCAATCTGCATCACCAACTCTCGGGTAGGCGCTAAGATGAGGGCGCGTGGGTGCTTGCCTTGGGCATACTTCACTTTCATAAGCAACGGCAGCACGTACGCGGCCGTTTTACCCGTACCCGTCTGCGCGATGCCCATCACATCGTGCCCAGCCATGGCCAAGGGGATGGTCTGCACCTGCACCGGCGTAGGTTTCTGGTAACCCAACTCAGAGATGGCGTTCAGCAACTGTTTGTTCAGCTTGAAGTCCTCGAAACTAGGTTGTTCCTCTTCTTCCTGCTGGGTTTCCTCGGTTGCCTCAGGGGCTATGTTTTCGTCCTGCTCCGGGGCAAGATTTTCGTTTTCTTCTTCTATCATCGGTGCAAAGGTACGGAATTGAAATTTGTGCCTATCCTTCTCTCCAGTAATACGTTTTCAAGCTGATTTCGGAAAAACGGAGGGAAAACAAAAGTATTTAGGGCTGTAGAATCAAGATCACCTTTATCTTAGCGCTATGAACAGCATCCTGATCAAGAACGCCCAGCTCGTGAACGAAGGCCGCATCCAGGCCGCCGATGTGCTGGTGAAAAACGGTTACATCCACACCATCGGGCAGAACTTAAATGCCATCGCTGATACGGTGATAGACGCCAAAGGCCAATACCTGCTGCCGGGCATCATTGACGACCAAGTCCATTTCCGGGACCCCGGCCTCACCTACAAAGCTGATCTGTACTCTGAACCCAGAGCTGCCGTGGCCGGGGGGGTGACTACCTTCATGGAAATGCCTAACACGGTGCCCAATGCCACTACGCAGGAGTTGCTTCAGCAGAAGTATGACACAGCGGCGCAAAAGTCATTGGCCAATTACTCGTTCTTTATGGGCGGTACCAACGACAACCTGGAGGAAATCCTGAAGACCAATACCCGTAATGTTTGCGGCATTAAGCTGTTCATGGGCTCCAGCACCGGTAATATGCTGGTAGACAACGTGCACACACTGGAGGAAATCTTCAAGCAGTCGCCTATGCTCATTGCCACCCATTGCGAAGACGAGGCCACCATCAGGGCCAACATGCAGCGCGCTGTAGAGCAGTACGGCGAAGAGAACATCCCGATGAACGCGCACCCCGTGATCAGAAGCGTGGCAGCCTGCTATAAGTCTTCCAGCATGGCGGTGGAATTGGCAAAGAAACACAACACACGTCTGCATATTCTGCACATCTCCACCCAAGAGGAACTGGCTTTGTTCGCTAATGACGTGCCGCTGGAGCAGAAGCGCATTACCGCCGAGGTTTGCGTGCACCATCTCTGGTTTGACGCGGCGCAGTATGAAACCCTGGGTGCCCAGATCAAATGTAACCCGGCCATCAAAGAAGCTCACCACAAAGAAGCCCTTTTCCAGGGATTGCTGGATAACCGGTTGGACATCATCGCCACAGACCACGCGCCGCACACCTGGGAAGAAAAACAATCTCTTACCTATAAAGGAGCGCCCTCGGGTTTACCGCTGGTGCAGCACTCGTTGCAGGTAATGCTGGCCTTCTATCAGCAGGGAAAAATTACTTTAGAGCGGGTGGTGGAAAAAATGTGCCATGCGCCGGCGATTTGTTTCCAGGTGGAGAAGCGAGGGTTCATTAGGGAAGGCTACTGGGCCGATCTGGTGTTGGTAGACCTGGAGCAAAGCCAAACAGTAACCAAAGAAAACACCTTCTATAAGTGTGGCTGGTCTCCCTTGGAAGGACAGACGCTGCCCGGTGTGGTGACGCATACCATTGTGTCTGGACATTTGGCTTATCAACATGGCCAGTTTGACGAAAGCAAACGCGGTGAAAGAGTGCTGTTTAGCCGCTAGAAAGAAAAATATTGAAGAAAAATGCAGCCCAATACTTGCGTTGAATAGAGAAAGCCCCTACTTTTGCTCTCCAATTACACGGTGGCCGTAGTTCAGCTGGTTAGAGCACCAGATTGTGATTCTGGAAGTCGTGGGTTCGAACCCCATCGGCCACCCAAAAAGCTCCTGATTCGTCAGGGGCTTTTTTCGTTTTAAGGCTGTTTTCCTGGAAAGGACCTAGAACGGAAAAACTTATTTTTGTGCGGAGGTGCGGCGCAAAGCCAACTACTTCCTTTACCTGTAGAATTGTAAAAGAAAACACATGAGTCTATTAGTCATTGGATCGGTGGCGTTTGATGCGCTGGAAACTCCGTTCGGGAAACGGGAAAAGATCATCGGCGGCGCCGGAACTTTCATTTCATTGTCGGCGGCCAACTTTGTGCAGCCGGTGAACCTGGTGTCTGTGGTAGGGGGCGATTTCCTGAAATCAGATATTGAGATGATGCAGAGCAAAGGCATCAACGTAGATGGCCTGCAGATCAAAGAGAACGAGAAGTCGTTTTTCTGGTCGGGCCGCTACTTCAATGACATGAACAGCCGCGAGACGCTGGTAACGGAGTTGAACGTGCTGGGGGACTTTGATCCGGTGATCCCCGAGAGTTACCAGGACTGCAAATACCTGATGCTGGGCAACCTGGCCCCGCAGGTGCAGCGCCAAGTGATTGAGCGCCTGAACAACCGTCCCAAACTCATTGTGATGGACACCATGAATTTCTGGATGGACATCGCGCTGGAGGACCTGATCCAGACTATTGGCATGGTAGACGTGCTCAGCATCAACGACGAGGAAGCCCGCCAGTTGAGCGGCGAGTACTCGCTGGTGAAAGCTGCCAAAAAGATCATGGGCATGGGCCCGAAATACCTTATCATCAAGAAAGGCGAGCACGGCGCGCTGTTGTTCCACGGGGAAGAAGTGTTCTTCGCGCCGGCGTTGCCGCTGGAAGAGGTGTTTGACCCAACTGGCGCCGGCGACACGTTTGCCGGTGGCTTCATTGGCTATTTGGCTTCTACAGACGACATCAGCTTTGAGAATATGAAACGCGCGGTGATCCACGGTTCTGCCATGGCGTCTTTCTGCGTGGAGCAGTTCGGGACGGAGCGTCTGGTGGATTTGCAGCCCGATGAAGTAGTTAGCCGCGTTCTGGAGTTTGTGAAACTGGTGAATTTCCAGCCACAGGCATAAACCGTTTCAAGGCTGTTTTCCTGAAATCGGCCTGAAAACAAGCGTATATTGAAAAGCCACGGGGCTACTGATGCAGATCAGTAGCCCCGTGGCTTTTAAGGTGATTTACAGAAAATGCGCGGGAAACTCAGGCCAGTTGCGACTTTGACCGCAGCCACCTTCTCGCCGATTTGGCATCGGTGAAGTACTGGATCTCTATATCGCCCCGCTGGGCCATGTGCTTGTTTGTGGATTCCACGCTCATTTTCCCGAAGAAGTCCTGCGGGATCAGGAAGGCCATGTGCGTGACGCCCGCGTTGATGGCTTTGGGAAACCACTCGTTGTTGATCCAATCCTGGCTTTCCTTCTGGATGACTTTGATCTTGCTGGTATCCACTAGGATCTTGGAATACCCGGTTTCCAGTACCAGGGCAAGACTGTCCTCGGCAATTTTCTTAAACTCATGGTACTTCAGGAACCCCTCAAAGGTAGCCAGCACCACCTTCGTTACGATGTCTACTTGATTCGTCCTCATGCTGCAAAAAGGCAGTTTTTCACCCCCCGGTAGGTAGACGCTGCCCGCTCCTTTTCCTTAACGTGTTTTATGCCCTATTTAGTGAAAGGGACCTGAAAACTGTTGAATTTTCTAAATATCTGGAAAGATTTGGCTAGGTTGGTTCTTTAGGTTTATAGAAATGCAGAAGAAAAGCGAAACTCAGGTGGCTATTTTGGTGGGGGCCGCCATTTTTCTGGCGTTGGAAGTAGTGGTATATTATAGTCTGGTGACCTGGCTGGTGCCTACCGCGCCCGAAGTGGAGGAGCAAGGCGGTTCCATTGTGCGCAACTGGAATAAGGTCATGTACTTCATCTTGATCTACATGGGGGTGTTGGTGGGGGCCCTGTTGTTTGCCAGTTCTCAGGTGCCCCGCCATTACCGAAAGCACGTTCTGTTCTGGTTTTACCTGTCTTTGCCCATGATATTGGTGCTTCTGGTCATAGCTTTTAGCTGATAAAGTGATATACTTTTACCAAAGTCGCTCGTATAGGAAAGTATTACTTAACCAAACGGAGGATTTTATGAGCAGCAATAAAAAAAATCACAGCGGAGAAAAGGATAATAAGAAAGGCGGTTTTATTGACAACACTGACAAAAATAACCTGCCATTGGATGAGACGCCTCAAACCCCGGAAAGTAGTTACCACAGCTCTAAAAGCGGTGGCACCACCATTCAGGATGAGCGTGCCGTGTCCAGAACCGGTAACAACAACCGCGAAGGGGTGAATGCCTCTTATGGTGATGGCGGCGACCGCCCACGCAGTAACCCAAGCGACAACCAGGTAGACCGCGGTAAATAAGAAGTACCGTTTATATAGAAAAAAGCGGAGGCTGCTCATCTTAAGAGCAGCCTCCGCTTTTTTATTTTTCCACGCCTGAACCTTAAAGTTGATAGAAATTTACTTTCCCAAACTCAGAACTCAGGGCTATCTCATCATGTGCCGGTAAATCATCTCAGAGACATTGGCCATGGCCGCAATTCCCGCTTTCTCATCCTCCAGCCCTTTGGAGAGCAGCACCAGCACATATTGGCGGCCATCGGGCAGAAACACGATGCCCGAGTCATGGCGGACGCCGGTGATCCAGCCGGTCTTATGGGCAACTTTCACGTCTGTCGGCAGTTTGGCCGGAATCACATCCTTGAATTTCTGGTCAAGCAGTACGTTGATCATTTCCTGGGAGGCTGCTTTGCTCACCGTTTTTCCCTGCCCCATTTTCTCGAAAAGCACCATTAGGTCATAGGCCGTAGTGGTGTTGTTCAGGCCTTGCCGGTACGCTTTGGTATCTTCCACGCCGCGCAGCACCTGAATGTCTTTCGCTCCCAGTTCGCGCATGGTCTGGGTCACCTTCTTCGCGTCCAGTTTCTCAATGACGATGTTCGTGGCCAGGTTGCTGCTCTGGATGATCATCTTGTAGAGCAATTCAGTTAAAGGCCGTTTCTGCCCTAGTTGGGTGTAGAGTTCCTGCTCACTGTCATCTTCCGGGGCAATGCTGAACGGGCTGCCATCCACTATGCTTTTGAACTCATTCTTCACCAGAACAGAATCGGTGAGAGCGAACTTGCCCTGGGTGGCTTGTTTGTAAGCTTCAATGAGCACCGGCGTTTTCATGGTGCTGGCCGCATGGAAGCTTTCATGCTCGTTGATGAGGAGTTCCTGGCCGGTTTTCAGGTCTTTGAACGCCACCGCGAAGGTTCCTTTCTGTTTGCCTAGCTCGGCTACTACTTCTTCTCTCAACTGAAGCATGTTCTTTTTGGGTTTGCTGACGGTGCACCCCAGCAGCAGGACTGTCAGGGCCAGCAGGGAAAGGTGAATGCGCATTGTCTTCTTGTTTTACCGCTCAAGGTAAGGAAGCGTCCCGAATTTTTCAGGAGAACTTCGCTTCTGCGCCGAGGCGTTTAGCGCCTGTTTTCAGAAAAACGCCCCTAAAACAACTTTACGCCTTAGTCGCTTTCTCCTCTTTAGTGGTGTTTTTGAAATCCTGCTTGAGCCACGCTTTGAAGTTGGCCTGCTGTTCGGAAGTGGCCGATGGGTTCTTCTTTACGCAGTACTGCGGCAGATATACTTTGCCGTCTGGTTTCAGCTTCACCGTTTTCAGGGTCTTTTGCCGAAACAAGGTCAGTTCTGCCTCGTGATGTCCTTTGAGTAAGTTCACCAGGTTGCCGTTCTCCAGCTTCCGGCCGTTGATGGCAATGAGTTCATCGTCTACTGAAAGCACCATAGAAGCTGGGGAGTTAGGAGCCACGTAGCTTACCACCGATGCCGCTGTAATTGTTGGGTTCAGCCGAAAACCATACAGGCTTTCATATCCAAGTACGGCGGGCTCTTTTTCCAATAAGCAGCCAACGTATTCCAGCGCTGGAGCCAGCCAAGTGTCAAATGCAGTAGTCCCGAAAATCATCTCCTGAAAATACTTCTCCAGCGATACGCCTGCTTCTTCCTCTGCCAGACGTTGGTAATCTGCCTCGGTGTAACCGATCCCGGGTTTACCGAACTCCAGCCACATCCGGCGCTTGACCTCATCCAGGGAACGGGCGTTCTGGGTAGCCCTCCTGATTTCTAGATCCAGCACCAGTGCCGCGATGCAGCCTTTGTGGTAAATGCTCACTTTTCTATCCGGAATGCCGGGCTTGTAGCCGTCCAGCCAGGTGTCAAAAGAAGAATCGGCCACGGATAGGTTCTGTTCGCCTTGGTCTACGGTGTGGCGCTTGAGCAGGGTGTTCAGTTCCTGGAAGTATTGGTCAGCCGTGAACACGCCGCTGCGGGCCAACAGATAATCGCCGTAATACGTGGTGACGCCTTCGGCCACGTAGCCGGTCCGGAAGTAGTTCTCGCGGGTGAAATCATAGGGGAGCATCTCCTTCGGCCGGATTTGCTTGATGTTCCACGTGTGAAACAGCTCGTGGCAGCTAACACCCAGCAGTTCTTTGTAGAGCGCCGGCTGCATCAATTGCTCCGAGGGGCCCAGTGTAATGACGGTTGAGTTGAGGTGCTCCACGCCGTGGTAGTGCTGATACGGCAGAATAATGTTCAGGAAATGGTAGTCTTTCACCGGGAAGGTCCCAAACAAGGCCAGTTGTTCTTTGGTGAAAGCCTGGAAATGCGGCAGAATCTGTTTCCAGTTTGGAGTGCAGTCGCCCTGAAACCACACGTGGAACAAAATGCCTTGCTCCTGATAGACCTGCTGCTGCAGTGTGGCGCTGGCGATGAACGGTGAATCTACCAAGTGGTCAAAGTTATGGGCCAGTAAGGTGTGCGGCCCCGACAACGGAAGCCCGCAGGCGATCTGCCACTCTTCAGGCAGGTCCAGTGACAGGGTGCAGGGGTCCTGTTCCTGGCCCTCTGGGGTGAGGAGGCAGTTCACAGGATTCACATACAGAAAATCCGAAGCCAGCCACGAGCCACCGGCATCCATCTGGCGGGCGTAGAAATTGTAACGCACCTCCAGGGTTTGGTGTGCTTGGGTTTCCACGCGCCAGCGGTCTTTGGTTTCTTTCCTGAAGGGCAGGGGCGAGCCGTCTGGGGCCATCACCTCAAAGCCCTGCAGTTTCTGCGCGAAATTCTGCAGTTCATAGCGCCCCGGCCGCCAGGCAGGCAGTTGCAGATTCAGTTCTGGCCCGGCGATGTTCTCAATATGGGTCCGGATTTGCAGGTAACCGGAAAGTGGGTTCAGGAAAGAAAGGTGGTAGTGTGGCACGGTGTGTCTTATTGTATAGGAATGCTGTTCATTCGTGAAACGAAGGTATTTGGTTTTCGGCCTGTTTTCAGCAAAATAGGTCAAAAATGGTACCACGGTATTTGTGTTTGAGAGGACGGAGGGGATTTTTGCTGCCCGGCTTTAGTTGGGCGCAAGGTAGCGGCAGAGAGGTTTGGCGGCGGTACCGTTCTTGCCTTAATGTGTTTAAGGTTTGTCTGGGCTTTGCGGCTCTTTTTGTGAAAACGGCCTAAAAGCGCGTATCTTTGGGCCTGATGATGCAGCAAGGCTTTCAGAAGAGAGAGGTAACGTGCAAATAATCAAATTAAAATGTGCAAAGGGGGTTGATTTATCAGAATTGATTTCCTAATTTTGCATCCCTTAATAAAATGTTTAGTGTAAGATGAAAAGAACATTCCAACCTTCGCAACGCAAAAGAAGAAATAAGCATGGTTTCCGCTCAAGAATGGAAACTGCCAATGGTAGAAGAGTTTTAGCTAGCAGAAGAGCTAAAGGCCGTCATAAACTGACCGTTTCTGACGAAAGAAGACACAAAGCCTAATTTTTCTGAGTAGCTCGCTGCAAGGCGCCTCGCGAATGGGTACCTTCACTGAACATTCTGCAGAAGAGCAATCGATTTCTTATAGATTTCCGAAAGAAGAACGTTTACGGAGCAAAAAGCTGATTGAACAGCTTTTCCGTGAAGGTTCTTCTTTTAATTCCTACCCGCTCCGTTTCGTTGCCCTGCACGTGCCCGGCCCCGCTGAACTCCCCGTTCAGGTGTTGGTGTCGGTGTCTAAGCGGAACTTCAAGAAAGCCGTGGACCGTAACCGTCTCAAACGGCAAATGCGTGAAGCTTATCGCCTGCACAAACACGTCCTTTTAAAGCCCCAGAAAGAGGAAGGCACGTGGTATATAGGCATCCTTTACATTGGGAAAGAAAAAAATCCTTTCAATCTTATCAGCAAAAAACTAAATTCAGGGCTAGAGCGTTTGCTTACTAAATAGTCTTCCCTTTTTCCTATTTTTTTACGGCTGCTGATATGTTGAAGAAAACTTTTGCTGGCCTTTTGGTGGCAGGCACTGCGTGGGGCCTTTTCTCGTTCAAGGGCGATGGCTCTGAACGCTATTTCGATATTGCCAAAAACCTGGACATCTTCGCTACGCTTTTCAAGGAGGTGAATACCTACTACGTAGACGATGTGGCTCCCTCCAAACTGGTGCGCACCGGCATTGATGCCATGCTGAAGTCACTGGACCCTTACACCAACTACATTCCGGAAGACGATATTGAGGATTTCAGAACCATGACCACCGGGCAGTACGGCGGCATTGGGGCCTTGGTAGGAAAACGGGACGGGCGTATCATTGTCTCTTTGCCCCATGAAGGTTCTCCGGCACAGAAGGCAGGCCTGATCATAGGAGACGAGATCCTGAAGATTGACGGGGTTGACCTTGCCAAAAAATCTGACAACGAGGTAAGCAAACTGCTCAAAGGGCAAGCGGGGACTATTGTGAAGTTGGAGATCAAGCGTTTCGGGGCAGACAAACCCATGACGGTTGAGTTGGCTCGGGCCAACATCCAGATCAATAACGTGCCTTACTTTGGTATGGTGACCCCTGATATTGGGTACTTGCAACTCTCGGGCTTTACCGTAGATGCGGGCCGCGAGGTGCGTAACGCAGTGGTGAAACTGAAAGAGCAAGGCGCCAAGAAGGTGATTCTGGATCTTCGTGACAACCCCGGGGGGTTGCTGAACGAATCAGTTAATATCTCTAATCTGTTCCTTCCCCGCGGCAAAGACATTGTAAGCACCAAAAGCAAAGTAGCCGACTGGAACAAAATGTACAAGGCCCTGGATGAGCCTCTGGACTTACAGATGCCTTTGGTGGTCTTGACCAGCAGCAATAGCGCCTCGGCCGCTGAGATTGTAGCCGGAGCTTTGCAGGACTATGACCGTGCCGTGTTGGTGGGCGAAAGAACCTTTGGGAAAGGATTGGTGCAAATGACGCGTCCGCTTTCCTATAACTCCCAACTGAAAGTAACCACCGCCAAATACTACATCCCCAGCGGACGTTGTATCCAGGCTATTGACTACGCCCACAGAGATGCTGACGGTACCCTGCATAAAACTCCGGATTCTTTGCGGGTAGCCTTCAAAACCGCCAGCGGCCGTGTGGTGTATGATGGCGGCGGCATCAGTCCAGACGTGGAAGTGAAAGAGCAGCCTGTGCCGGACATCATCCGGAAACTGGTTTCCAAAAATTACATCTTTGATTACGCCACCCGGTTCAGAGCCGCTAATCCAACTATTTCTTCGGCACAGACCTTCCGGTTGTCGGATGCAGAGTACCAGAAGTTCATGGCTTACCTGAACGGGAAAGACATCACCTATTCTACCGATGTGGAGAAAGCCTTGGATGATATGATCAAGAAAGCCAAGGAAGACAAACACTACGACGAAGTGAAAGGAGATATTGAGCAAATCAAGAAAAAGGTAGCCACCAACAAAGGCAATGACCTGATACGTTTCAAACCTGAAATTGTGGAGTTGCTGGAACAGGAGATCGTGTCAAGGTATTACCTTCAGAAAGGCTTGGTGGAAGCCACTTTCAATGATGACAAAAACATTGTGGCTGCAGTAGAGGTTCTGAACAACCCAACGCGTTACCAAACCCTGCTGACCACTAGTTCCAAGAAATAGAGCTTACACTATATATAGTATCAAAAGGGCAACCAACACACGGTTGCCCTTTTGACTTTAGAATACCGTAGCTTTGCAGAACAATGGCTGCTTGGCCTTTCTGATTCATGGCGTATATTTTATCCTTAGAGACTTCTACCACGGTTTGCTCCGTGGCGTTGCACCAAGAACACCAGTTGCTCTCTTATGCCGAGCTGCAGATGGAGAAATCCCACTCTTCTCACATTACAGTAATGGTGCAACAGGTGCTGGAATACGCCGGAGTCTCCTTGCAGCAATTGGATGCTGTGGCGGTATCAGGTGGGCCGGGTTCCTATACTGGTTTGCGCATTGGTTCTGGTACGGCAAAGGGGCTGTGTTTTTCTCTGGATAAACCTTTGATTGCGGTGAGTACGCTGGAAGCCATGGCCCGGCAGATTATTTCCGTTACTCCGGCTTCAGAGCGCTATCTGTTCTGCCCAATGATAGATGCCCGCCGTTCAGAAGTGTACACCTGCCTCCTGAGCCATGCCTTAGAAGCACAGATGCCCGTAGAGCCTATGATTCTGGAAGCGGATAGTTTTGCCCCTGTTTTAGAAAACCAGCCTATAATCTTCTTTGGGAGCGGAGCAGCCAAAGCCAAAGAACTTCTGGCGCCACACCCGAACGCTTTTTATCTGGAGAATGTTAAACCTACAGCCAAAGCCATTGGTGAGCTGGCCTTTTCTAAGTTACAGGCGGGTCAGTTCGAAGACGTGGCCTATTATGAGCCATTCTATTTAAAAGAAGTATACATCACCAAACCCACAGGGAAATAAAGGAAAGATGGAAGAGTTTGTAAACCGAGTTGCCAACAGTGGACTCATTACCTTAAACCTGGAAGAATACCTGCACCCGGGTGAACGGCTTGTCTATGATATAAAAGATAACCTGTTCATGGGGTTGATGCTGCGCGAAAAAGACTTCCGTGCTTTTGTAAAGGATCATGACTGGTCGCAGTACGCCGGAAAAAACGTAGCAATCATCTGTTCAACTGATGCTATTGTACCTACCTGGGCATATATGTTGCTGGCAAGTAAGTTGCAGCCCTTCGTGAACCGCTATGTGTTCGGAGACCTGGATGCCTTGGAGCAAGCGTTACTACAAGACGCCATCGCCAAGATTAATGTAGAAGAGTATCAAGATGCCAAAGTGGTCATTAAAGGATGCGGCCAGATACCTGTTCCTACTTATGCTTATGTAGAGGTAATGCAGAAGCTATTGCCCGTGGTCAGCAGCATAATGTATGGAGAACCTTGCTCCACCGTTCCGATCTATAAAAAGCCGAAAGACAAAGCTGCTACGGTATAGAGCTTGTGCGGGAGCGGGTTTCTTGTTTCTTGCAGTAGGTTTTTCTTAGATGCTGAAAAGAAGCTGTTTTAGTAAAAGCAGACTTAAATCAGATAAGACATCGGAGACAGATATAAAGGAAAGAGGCAGGGGGATGCATCCCTTGCCTCTTTCCTTTTTAAGGTTCCTCGATTTGGGCCAGCTTTCCTGTTCTCCGGGGTTTGGCGCCCGTCTTCGCCAAAAGGGGGCAGAACTGGACAGAAGAGAAAATCCTCCCATGCCGGAACTTCAACTGCCTTCCCGTGGTTACCGCTCAGTGTCCGGCAGGGACGCCCCTGAAAGTGGAGCCCTCAA
>NZ_RJJD01000014.1 GCF_003721515.1 Rufibacter latericius | reverse complement strand
TCCTATGTTTGCAAAAACTAATTAACTTGTATAAAAGAGAAGAAAGGAAGGAACAAGATTCATTATACAATAAGGCCCTTGTAAGCCTGTCTAACATGACAATCCCCTTCCTTTTCCTATTGTCACTTTGGAGAGTTCCATAAAGCCCGAGAGCTTGCATCAGGATAGATAAAGCCACAATAGTCTTCTCCCTTTCTGTTTTTGTTAAACTTACTAAAAACCCTAAGCTATGCAAACAGTGGTCGGCATTGATGTGAGTAAAGAAACCTTGGCTGTCTGCCACCTAGTAGCCGGTGAACCCCGGCACCTGGAGGTGGAGAACGCCAAGGCAGGCTTCCGCAGGCTGCTCAAAGGCGGCGGGCCGGAGAGCTTGTATGTGATGGAAGCTACCGGTGCTTATTACATGCGCCTGGCTTATTTTCTGGTTGGGCAGGGCGCGAAAGTGGCGGTGGTAAACCCGTTGGTCATCAAGCGTTTCATCCAGATGCACCTTGGCAAGGGCAAGTCTGACCGGAAGGACGCTCAGTGGATCATGCGCTACGGCCAGCAGAACGAGCTGAAGCTTTGGCGGCCCGACGAGGCGCGGCTGGTGGAATGCAGGCAGCTGGAGCAGGCCATAGAACAGCTTATTAAACAGAAAACCATGACCCTTAACTCGCTGGAGGCTTTGGAGCAGCAACCGGTCAGGAATAAAGTGACCGTGAGAACCTTGAAACTGACGCTGCTGGTGCTGCAGAAACAGATTCACCTGCTGGAGCAGGAGCTGGATGGTCACCTGCGGGAGCAGTTCAAGGAGCAGATGGAGCTGCTAAGCTCCATCCCTGGCATTGGCAGCAAAACAGCCGGTATGCTGCTCCTGTTCTTTGGAGGGTTCAGGCAGGCTACTTATTACCGTCAATTAATTGCCAAAGCTGGCCTGTGTCCCCGGGAGTATAGCTCCGGGTCCAGTGTCCGGGGCAAGGTCAGGATTACGAAGATGGGAGGCAGCCAGATCCGCAGCAAACTATACATGTGCAGCCTGACGGCAATGCGGGCGAACACGGCTTGCCGGGAGTTGTATGAGCGGCTGGTTGCGAAAGGGAAAAACCGAAAACTGGCCTTGATCGCTGTTTGCAACAAGTTGCTCAAGCAGGCTTTCGCTATTATTCATTCGGGTGTTGCCTACCAACCGGATTTTAAAAGATTTTCCGCCTGATTTTATTGACTTTTAACAGAGTTCATGTT
>NZ_RJJD01000013.1 GCF_003721515.1 Rufibacter latericius | reverse complement strand
GCTTTGAGGAAACCGGGCAGCGCGTCAGGATGTGTGACACCATCTTCGCGCATAAACTCGCCAACTGTCTGGACATCTCTTTGCTGTACGCCGCCTGTCTGGAAGCGGTAGGCATTCATCCGCTGATAGTGTTTACCAAAGGACATGCTTTTGTGGGCGGTTGGTTGGTGGATGAATCCTTCGCAGACCCTGTCAACGACGACCCTTCCCTGCTCACGAAGCGGACGGCAGACGGGATCAATGACATCGTGCTGGTGGAAGGTACCAGCATGAATGCCGGGAACCCTACGTCCTTTGACGCAGCGGTTGCCACCGCCAACCAGCATATGAGGAAAGACGAGGAGTTCGGGTTGTTTGTGGACATCAAGCGCACCCGCTTTAGTGGCATCAGACCGCTTCCACTCCGGGTCCACACCCCGAATGGCTGGGAAATCATAGAAGAGGAACCTGCCAAGGAACGGCAGGGCGATGCCCCTGAAGCTTTGGCCGCCGGGTTGGAGATACTGGACGTGGAGCAGATAAAGGTTTCCAAGCAGCGTCTCTGGGAAAGGAAACTCCTGGACCTCACGCTCCGGAACAACCTCCTCAACATCAGGCTTACCAAAAGTACCCTCCAGTTGATTTCCATCAACCTGGGTCAACTGGAGGACGGCTTGGCTAACGGGCAGGAGTTCCAGGTGTTGCCCAAACCGGCGGACTGGGACAATCCGCTCCGCAGCACGGGCATTTACCAGACGCTGAACCAATCTGACCCCATCCATGATTTGGTGAAGCACGAGTTCACCCAGAAAAGGCTCCGCTCCTACCTCACCGAAAACGAACTGCAGCACGGCCTCACCAATATCTACCGCAGCTCCCGCCAAGCCATTGAGGAAAACGGGGCCAATACCCTCTACATCGCCCTGGGCTTGCTCAAGTGGTATGAGACCCCGGCCAGTGAACGCCCCCGTTATGCGCCCATCTTACTCTTGCCGGTGGAAATAGTCCGGAAATCCGCCCAGAAGGGTTACGTCATCCGGAGCCGGGAAGAAGAGACCATGATGAACATCACCCTGCTGGAGATGCTGCGCCAGGACTTCGGGATCAACATAGGAGGGCTGGAGAACCTGCCCAAGGACGAGAGCGGGGTGGACGTGCGCATGGTGTTCAATATCATCCGGAAAGGCATCATGTCCCATTCCCGATGGGACGTGGAGGAACAGGCGCTTCTAGGCACTTTCTCGTTCAGTAAATTCATCCTCTGGAATGATATCCATAACAACGCTGACAAACTCAGCCAGAACAAAATCGTCAAAAGCCTTATCTCCGGTATGCTGGAGTGGCAGCCGGAGGCGCTGCCGGAGAACGCCGCATTGGACACGGATTTCCACCCCGCAGAGATAGCGCTCCCCATCAGCACCGATTCCTCCCAGTTTGAGGCCATCTTGAGCTCGGCACAAGGGAAAAGCTTTGTCCTGCACGGCCCTCCCGGCACCGGGAAATCGCAGACCATCACCAATATCATCGCCAATGCCCTGTACGCCGGCAAGAAGGTCCTGTTTGTTTCTGCCAAGAAGGCTGCCCTTGACGTGGTGGAGAACCGCCTGGAAGCCATTGGCATCGGCTCCTTCTGTCTGGAGCTGCACTCCAACAAATCCAAGAAGTCGGCGGTCCTGGAGCAGTTGAAGCGGGCCGCGGAAATAAACAGGAAGTCTTCTCCCCAGAGCTTTGAATCAGAAGCTGAAAGGCTCCTGTCCACCAGAACGGAGCTAAACGGATACGTGCAGGCCCTTCACCAGAAGTACGGGTTCGGGTTTTCGCTTTTTGAGGCGTTTACCAATTATAGCCAATTAGCCCTTGCCCCAGACAGTGTCACCTTTACCCCGCCGGCGGTGGAGCAATTGACCGCCTCACGGTTGGCCGAGTGGGAAGACCTGGCAAGCCAGATGCAGGTCATCGGCTCCGTGATTGGCCACCCACACCGCCACCCCTTGGAAGCAGTACGGGTAACCCAATATGCCCAACAACTGAAGACTGACGCCAAACAGCTCCTGGGCAGTTACCAAAACCTCCTCTCCCAGTACCAGATAGAGACGGCAGCCGTATGCCGTATCCTTAAGATAGACTCTACTCTCCCGGCCAGGGAACAGGCAGATGCCTTGGCTCTCCTTATTTCCCTTCTGCTTCGGCTCCCTGACGTCCCGGCATCGCTGCTCACCGTAGACCATGTGGAACAGACGCTGTCACAGGTGATGGGGTTGGCCGCCCACGGCCAGAAAAGGGAAGCCCTCCGTCAGCAATTGCTCCAGAGGTTCAACAAGACCCTCCTGAACTACCCAGCCGAACAGGCTTTGCAGGATTGGAATATCGCCGAGCAGAAATGGTTTTTGCCCAAGTTCCTGAAACAAGGGGCTATCGCCAAGGCCATGAAGAAGTTGAGCTTGACCGGTAGCTTGGCGAAACAGGAAACCCCTGCTATCCTCCAAATGGTGATTGACTACCAGGCGGAACAGGCACCCCTTGAAAAGTCGACGCACCTGCCGCAGCTGCTAGGGTTTCTCTGGCGGAATGATACCTGCCAATGGGAGGCATTGCTGGACATCTGCGCTGCCCTCATTGACATCAACCGGCAGGGGATTATCCTAAACACTGCCGCCAAGGCAAAAGAATGGAGAACCGAGCTTAGCCGGGAATTCTCCGAGGGAAGCAAAGCTTATCTCCAAGCACATGGGCAAACCCTTGCCAACTTCCTGTTGCTTTCTCAGGAAATAGGCAGAAAAGAGTTGGAGCTACATCAACTTCTGGGCATAGAGCACGCTTCGCTCAAGGTGAATGACGCCCATTGGGTAAACAACGCCCTCCTTTATGCGGGCAAATGGCTCGGCGCTATCGAGGAGGTGCGGGACTGGATCCAATGGCTACAGATAAAGGAAAGGGCCTTGGAGCTCGGTCTGCAACCCTTGGTTTCCGCGTATGAGAACGGCGGCATGGGAAGCGAGGAAATCGGCCAAAGCTTCAGAAAGGGGTTGTACCGCTCCTGCGCAGAGTACATCATCGACCAAGACCCGCAGCTTTCCACCTTCAGCGGCAAACTCTTCGAGGAGAAAATCAACAAGTTCAGGGAATTGAGCAAGGGCTTTGAGCAGCTCACCAAGGAGGAACTATATGCCCGATTGGCGGCCAAGATACCCTCCTTTGTGCAGGAAGCTTCCCAAAGCTCTGAGATAGGGATCCTGCAGCGCAACATCCGCAACAACGGCAGGGCGACCTCTATCCGGAAACTCTTCGACTCCATCCCCAATCTATTGCCTCGGCTTTGCCCCTGCATGCTCATGAGCCCCATCTCCGTAGCGCAGTACTTTGATGCCAATTCCACCAAGTTTGACCTCGTGGTGTTTGACGAAGCGTCCCAGATGCCTACCTGCGAGGCGGTGGGCGCCATTGCCCGCGGCACCAACGTGATTGTGGTGGGGGACCCCAAGCAGATGCCCCCTACCAGTTTCTTCGGCTCTACCGCCGTGGACGAGGACAACATAGAGTTGGAGGACCTGGAAAGTATCCTGGATGACTGCCTGGCCCTGTCCATGCCGTCCCATTACCTCCGGTGGCATTACCGAAGCAAGCATGAAAGCCTTATCGCCTTCAGCAATGCCAAGTATTACGACAACCAACTTCTCACCTTCCCTTCCACAGATGACATCACCACCAAAGTACAGCATGTACCTGTGGAGGGCTTCTATGACAAAGGTAAGACCCGCCAGAACGAGGCAGAGGCCAAAGCCATAGTGGAGGAAATCATCCAGCGTTTGTCACACCCTTTGTTGGCTAAAAGAAGCATCGGTATTGTGACGTTCAGCGTGGTGCAGCAGAACCTGATCGAGGATTTGCTCACCGAGGTGTTCAAAACCAGGCCGGATCTGGAAAGAATTGCCGTGGAGACCGAGGAGCCGCTGTTCATCAAGAACCTGGAAAACGTGCAGGGCGACGAGCGCGATGTCATCCTCTTTTCCGTGGGCTACGGACCGGACAAGGATGGGAAGGTAAGCCTGAACTTCGGGCCCATCAACCGGGAAGGCGGCTGGCGGAGGCTGAACGTGGCCGTCTCCAGGGCCCGCTATGAGATGAAGGTGTTCTCCACCCTCCGCGCCGACCAGATCGACATCACCCGCACCGCCTCGGAAGGAGTGGCCGGACTGAAGGCATTTCTGGCCTACGCCGAAAAGGGGAAGTCGGCACTGCCCGGTAGGTCGGTTATGACCTCTACCAATGAGGTGTCTTTTGAGAATACCCTGGCCGAGGAAATCAGGAAGCACGGGTACGAAGTCCACACCGGCATTGGGTGCTCTGACTACAAAATCGACATGGGGGTGGTGAATCCGGCCAGCCCGGATGAATACATCTTGGGCATTCTCTGCGATGGGCATAACTATGCCAGCACCAAGACCTCTCGGGACCGGGAAATAGTACAGGCAGATGTGCTTCGCCTGCTCGGCTGGAACATCTATAAGGTGTGGTCCATCGAGTGGTGGGAGAACCCACAGCGGACAGTCAATGAAATCCTGACGGCTATAAAACAGGCCGAAGAGCAGAAGACTCTGGCTCCCGCTCCTATCAGCGCATCGGAAGTCACTTCTCTATCAACACCCCAGCTTCTAACCTTTAACCAGACAGTAGGCACTATAAAATCTTTTATAGCCAAGGCAGAGGCCACCATAGAAGCAGTCACTTCTACTGCCGCCCTGGTGTATGAAGTTTGCCAGATGGAAACCGTGCCGACTACTTCCTCCGAGGATTTCCTTCAGCCTTGGAACCGCGAAAAGGTAGCCCGGCAAATCATGCAGGTCCTCGCCACGGAGTCCCCTATCAGCCAGAACCTCCTGTGCAAGCGCGTGCTGGCCGCCTGGGGTATTTCCCGGAACGGCTCCAGGGTGAATGCCTACTTCGAGAATCTATTTGCACGGCTACCAATTCAGAAGACCCAACTAGGCAAAAGTGTTATTCTTTGGAAAGAGGAACACCAACCGGAATCTTATCCCTTTTTCAGGGTGAGCGAGTTAGAGATTCAGAAACGGGAGGCGGATGATTTGCCGCCTGAGGAAATCGCCAACGGCATCAGGGAAATCCTGACCAACCAGATAAGCCTGCCTAAAAATGAGCTTATCCGGGAGGCTTCCCGCCTGTTCGGCTATGCACGTCTAGGGGCTAATGTCGAAACAGCGATGGTATCCGGCATTGCCCACGCCATTGATAAAGGGTATGCGGTAGAAGAGAATGAACGGCTGGTTTTAGCATAGTAAAATGCCTGCTGTATCCTGGCCTAGCATCCTACGGTTGGCCCTTCCTTCACTAAGGAAGGGCCAACCGTAGGATGCTACTGCTCGCAAAGGGTAAGAAAATCGGCTTGGGGGATCTTTGCCCCCCTGATTTTCCCTTACCGTTTTTCGGACCTCTCTGCCCGCTTCGGAATGGGAAAATTTCCGGGATGGGTTAGGATTGCAGCCTTCATCATTGCCAACAGCTTCGGTAGGTTCGAATATGCAGGCTGCTCCAGGAGGTTCAGATCACCCCCACGCATTTACCGGCCAATTCCTTTTGGGATACCTGCTGGATTCGCCGGCAGCGTAAGAAGAAGTAATTGCGGTCCTGAGGGCCAGATAATTATTGATGGGATTTTAATCATTTAACTACAAAAAACACATATGGCAAATTATGAGGAAATGGACTTTCGGAAGTTCACTGGTCGCAGCGAAACAGACAAAGCAATCAACACTCTGAAAGGAATTTTACTTGGCATCAACCTAGATGGCAAGATCAATGCATTAGAAATCAGAGAACTTCAGGGCTGGTGTAAAGAGCATGGGGAAATGGTCAACAGACACCCTTTCACTGAGCTTGTTAGCTTAATCCAAGAGGGAACAAGCAGTGGTTTAGAAGGGGTTGATTGGATAGAGGACCTGCTTTACCTATGCAATCAAACCGGAGAAGGTAGCCTATACTATGATATGGCCACTGCTGACCTTCAGACTTTGCAGGGTATGTGCCACGGAATTCTTTCAGATGGCCAGGTGGATGACACTGAAGTAAATTCTTTAAGAGAATGGCTTGATGAGCATGAGCACTTGGCTAAATACTATCCATATGATGAGATACACTCTCTAGTATTATGTGTGCTTTCTGACGGCATTATTGACGATAAGGAAAGGCTCAGGCTCAAAGCTCATTTTAATCAGTTTGTAAAGCTTTCTGATAGTGAACTGACAGAAAAAATTGCATTTGATACCGCATCCATCAAAATTGAGGGAATCTGTACTGCAAATCCGGAAATTGATTTTGACGGTAAGACATTCTGCCTCACTGGATTATTTGACCGTGGCACCAGAAAAGAAGCTGAAGCTGCAGTTGCTGATATGGGAGGCATTGTCACCAAAGATGTTTCCAAAAAAACAGATTATCTCATAGTAGGCCAGGGAGGCAGTCCATGTTGGTCATTTGAAGCCTTTGGAAGGAAAGTTCAGAAAGCCCAGACGTATCGCAGAGAAGGAAGCAAAGTCTCAATCATTGCAGAATATGACTTTTGGGATATTCTGGAAGGTGCGCAGTGTGCAAACAAAGTAAACGCGAACCAGTAAATGAAGTTTTCTCCACGGATTGGCAGGACTAATAGTAGAAAGTCCTACCTTATTGTAAGGTAAGCGCTTCAGAAACTTCCTAATAATATAATTTCTGCCCTGAGGCAGGGAGCAACGTGTGCTATTGATTATTTCCTGCAGGAGCCCGGCCGTTCCTAGGCCTTTCTTTAGTCCTGAGAAAAAGGTAATTCATGGGTTTTGACAAAGGGAAGGAATTATCCGAGTTTTTAAATGGTAGGCACTCTGAAGGCCGCCTGCTTAATAAGCTTGCACATCGGCAATACTTACAAATCGATACCGCTCTGAACCTATAAGGGCAGGATAAGAGAAACCGCTCCTTAGTGCGCAACGCCATCTCCGGGCTTGATGATTGGATCTGCTTCAGGGGCACCACCCCTGCAATGCGTAAGTCAACAGGACCGGTTGCACAGGATAACCTGGCATTCATGATTGGTAGCAGTGACATCTGCTCTATCAGGCAAGCTCACCAAGCGCTAAAACAAATTACGCCAAGCGACACCACCGGTAAGTGATGCCGCTTGGCGTAAAAACAGGCACCTGCTTCCCGAATCAGGCTGTCCTGTTCAGTAACAGGTATGATTACCTGATAAGCACTACTTTCCTATGGACGGATGCCCCTCCCGACGTGGCCAGCCGCAGGATGTACACTCCCGACTTCTGCTCCGCGGCATGCCATTCGTGGATATACCTACCCGCCTCTTTTTCCCCGTCAAAGAGGGTTGCCACCTCCAGGCCCTGTTCGTTGAACACCTTCAGGCTGGCGTGGTCCCGCTTGGTCAATTCGAACTGCAGGGTCACTTTATCGGTGAAGGGATTGGGATTGGCGCTTAGGCTATTTTCTCCGTTCTCAGGGGGTTCTGCCAACCTGTTTATGCTGGTGGAGGCTGATATAGTTTGGTTCGTTCCCGTGCTTCCCACCTTCACGATCCAGAAGTCGGCCAACCCCTGGCTGGGCTGTGTCCGGTCCCCGCTTGCCCCCGAAGAGGAGAGCCCCCCCAAGAGGAAGCCCCCGTCGGAGGTCTGCAGCACAGCCCTTAACTCATCGGCCGCAGTGCCCCCGTACCGATGGTCCCACTGCTTGAGTCCGGTGCCCCCCATCTTCACTACCCAGTAGTCCGTTAAACCCCGGCTTGCCTCAGTCTTCTCTCCGCTGATAAGGGAGGAAGAGGAACCAGCCAGCAGGAAGCCCCCATCCGTGGTCCCGGTTAGGGAACGCAGCTCGTCATCGGCAACTCCGCCGAACCCCTTGTCCCAAAGTTTGTCACCCGCGGCGTTTATCCTCACCGCCCAGAAGTCACTGCCTCCCCGGCTGGCTAGCGTCTTGTCTCCGCTCACTGAGGAGTGGGATAGGCCACCCAGCAGGAAGCCCCCGTCGGTTGTCAGGGCCATGGAGTGCAGCTCGTCGGCGGCTGATCCCCCGAAGCGCCGGTCCCACAGCTTGGTGCCTGCGTCCGTGACCTTAACGATCCAATAGTCGGTAAGCCCCTGGCTGGCCTGCTTCCGGTCCCCGGTGATGCCGGAGGCGGATAGGCCGCCCAACAGGAAGCCACCGTCGGCAGTCAGGGAAACGGAACGAAGCTCATCGTTAGCCGAGCCCCCAAAGCGTTTGTTCCAAAGTTTGGTGCCCGTGCTGTTGATCTTGATGATCCAGTAGTCGATGCCGCCCCGGCTCACCTCGGTCTTGTCGCTCCCCGAGCCCGAGAGGGAATTGCCCCCAAGAAGGAAGCCTCCGTCGCTGGTTGGGGTAAGGGTCCGAAGCTCATCGTCGGCGGAGCCCCCGAAGCGGCGGTCCCACTGCTTCACCCCGGTGCCCCCGATCTTCACGACCCAGAAGTCCGTCAGCCCCCGGCTCGCCTCCGTCTTGTCCCCGCTGATCCCTGAGGCCGAGCGGCCGCCCAAAAGGAAACCGCCATCACTTGTCGCCAGGATAGCATGGAGCTGCTCATCGGCGGTGCCCCCGTAGCGCCTTTCCCACAGCTTGATTCCGACACTGCTCACCTTCACGACCCAGAAATCGGTGCCGCCCCGGCCTGCCTCCGATTTGTCTCCGCTTATGGGCGAGGCGGAGGTTCCCCCCAGCAGGTACCCGCCGTCGCTGGTCTTCACCATGGCAGTGAGGTTGTCATCGGCCGAGCCCCCGAACCGGTAGTTCCACTGGGTGCCGGAGACAATCGGGGCATACACTTTGACTTGAACAGATTCCGATACCGAGGAGGCCCCCAGATTATCGGTAGCCTTAGCCGTGAACCAATAGGATCCTTCCGGCACTCCGCTCCACTGGAACGTGTACGGGGTACTCAAGTCTTCCCCCAGCTTCGTGGAGTCGTTGAAAAACTCGACCTTGGTGATGCTGCCATCCGGGTCCGCGGCAGTAGCGGCGAGGTTGATAGTGGCCGGAGCAGTAAAAAATGACTGGTTTGACGGAGAGGAAAGTACGACAGAAGGAAGGGCAGTCGCCACTGTGATGGTGTAATCCTCCGCCTCCCCGTAAGCGAACTCGTCACAGGCCGCCACGTCGTACAACGGGTTGTCGTACCGGCACCGTACCCGCATCCGGACCTGACCCAAAGCAGCAGTGGAAGGAATTGTGAAAGTGCCGCTGAACACACTTATCGAGGAAGTCGGCGACTCATACACATACTCACCGGCGTCATCAAAGTCCCGATCATTGTTGTAGTCTATCCACACTGCGAAGTACTGGGCATATTCCGCCCCTGCCTGCATGCTGACGGAATAACTCTGGCCCCTGTTCACGGTGGTGGTAAGGGTTCCCGTGGGAGCGTACTCGATATACCCCGCGCTTCCGTTGCTGCAGCCTGACCCGTTGTTCACCAGGGTATTGAAGCTGAAGTTGTTGATATAATCATTACTCGAGCAGCCATCGGTGTACAAGTTAGAAGCGCAGTAATCTGGAAGGTTTACCGTTACAGTGATGGGAGAAGAGGTGATTTGAGCCCCTAGGTTATCGGTTGCTTTGGCTGTGAGGGAGTAGGACCCTGGAGCTACCCCATCCCATCCGTAGGAATAAGGGGCCATCAGGTCCTCGCCGATCTTGGTGGTTCCCTGGTAAAACTCCACCTTGGTAATGGTGCCATCAACATCACTGGCGGTGGCGTTGAGCGGTATAGTGGCTGGTGCCGTGAAAGTGGTTCCATTTAAGGACAATGTAAGGCTAACCACGGGTGGTTGATTGATCCCAGTTGACGTTATCTTCACAGCCCAGAAGTCTGCCATCCCCTGACTTGATTGGGTCCGGTCACCTCCTATTCCCGAGCCTGAGAGCCCCGTCAATACGTAACCTTCGTCTGAGGTCTGCAAAACGGTCCTGAGCTCATCGTCAGCCGCCCCCCCGAACCGCCGATCCCATTGCTTGCTCCCGACCCCGGTAACCTTAACTGCCCAATAGTCGCTGCCTCCCCGGCTTTCCTCACTCTTGCCTCCGCCTACGCCCGAGGCTGAGGTGCCGGCCAGCAGATATCCGCCGTCGCTGGACAGGGCCACGGACCGCAGTTCGTCGTTGGCCGTTCCACCGTAGCCTTTGTCCCACAGCTTGTCACCCCCACTTCCCATCTTCAAGAGCCAGAAGTCACTTCCCCCTTGGCTGGCCTGCGACTTGTCCCCACTTATACCAGAGAAGGACCGTCCGCCTAGCAGGTAACCACCTTCCGGGGTAATGGCAAGGGAGTAAAGCTCATCATCGACTGAGCCCCCGAAACGTCTGTCCCATTGCTTGGTACCCGATCCGTTCATCTTTACTACCCAGTAATCAGTGCCGCCCTGACTAGCCTGCTTTCTGTCACCAGTAATACCAGAAGCGGAGGTGCCCGCTAAAAGAAAGGTCCCGTCTAGAGCTTCCACCACCGAGGACAGCACATCATTGGCGGAACCCCCAAAGCGCTTGTTCCAAAGCTTGGTGCCGGTGCTGTTTATCTTAACTGCCCAGTAGTCTGCTCCCCCGCGGCTGACCTCCATTTTATCGCCGCCTGCCCCTGAGAAAGATGTGCCCGCCAGTAGGTACCCTCCATCAGTTGTCTTAGTCAGGGCGCGAAGCTCATCGTCGGCCGAGCCCCCGAAGCGGCGGTCCCACTGCTTGCTCCCGGTATTTCCAATTTTCACAACCCAGAAGTCCCTGCCCCCGCGACCGACCTCGGTCTTGTCGCCGCTGATGCCAGAAGAGGAGTACCCACCCAGAAGATAGCCTCCGTCTGAGGTCTCGATCAGGGAGTTGAGTTCTTCGTCCGCGGAGCCCCCGAACCGCCGATCCCATAGCTTCACGCCTGCGCTGCTCACCTTCACTACCCAGAAGTCCCTGCCCCCACGGCCGGACTCAGTCATGTCACCGCTTATTGGGGAAGAGGAAGTCCCCCCAAGTATATACCCCCCGTCAGAGGTCCTCAAGGTGACACTGTGGTTGTCGCTTCCTGAGCCCCCGAAAGCGTAATTCCACTGGGTGCCCGCGAGGCTGGTTGGCTTTACCGAAACTGGAACAGGAACCGAGGTTACAGTATTGCCTGAGTTGTCGGTAGCCTTGGCGCTAAGGATATAGGAACCGGGGGCTACCCCATCCCAGTCGTAGTAATAAGGGGTTGTCAGGTCCTCCCCAAGCTTGGTGGTTCCCTGGAAAAACTCCACCTTGGCAATGGTGCCATCTGCATCCGTGGCAGCGGCGGAGATGGCAATTGTTGCAGGTCCAGAGAACGTGCCTCCAGCGGAGGGTGAAGTCAGGGCAACCATCAAACTGGATTGAACCTGCATTTTTATGGTGTGGCTTTGCTCACATATGCCATTTGACACAGTTAGTTTTGCTGTATGTGTGCCCACACTTTTATATGTATAGGTTGTATTCCCTCTAGTATTGCTATCTGATATGCCGTCTCCGTTGAAATCCCAGCTGTAGACTGCATCAGGGACGACATTCGTGGAATGATCCGTGAATGAGGTGACAGAATTCAATACGGCGGGAGTGGCAGTGAAGGAAACGACGGGGTTCACGCAGGTAGCGGGGAATGGCCCAGGAATTTCTTCAGCCGGGCACGCCAACTCCTGGTTGAATTCTAAAGCACAATTACAGTTGTAAACCTTATCGTCTTTCCCGAGGGCAATGATACCGTTGATCGCCTTAGCCCCTATTATCCCTTGCACCTCTACAGGGTAGGCAAAGCGGTATTGGGGATTCTTCCCAGACCACCAAGGAGGCAGGTCGGTTCCAGCGAGACTGAAGTAGCCCCACCCATATACCTTATCATCTAGCCCTATTGCTGTACCGCCCCAAGCGGTTGCCGAAATAGCCTTTGCTCCTGAAAATAATGGCCTCAGGCTTGCGTCACTGTCCTGGAAAGACCCTAGCTCAGGTTGTGCCCCGTCCCCCCACGTGAAAACAACGCCGCCCATGTCTAAGGCAAGTGAAAAAAAGCTTCCACAGTCAATGGCCTTCACTTTTCCCAATCCCGGGACCGGCACTGGTTTCAAAATTTCGATTTGCCCATCGCTGCTTAATTGGCCGTAACCATCACTTCCCCAACCGTAGACCATGTCATCAGCCCCAATCGCGAGAGAGTGATAATAACCGGCGGCAATGGCTTTTACCCCGGTCAGCCCAGGTACTTGAATGGGTACGGCAGAAGGCTCGTGGGTACCGGTGCCTAATTGGCCATGAGCGTTATCGCCCCAAGCGTAAACAGTTCCATCTGCCGCAAGCGCAAGTGAATGGTAGGAAGGCCCTTCATAATACATTGAATAATATGCTCCCCCTTCAGCGACACTTAACACCTTCTTGCCGATCTTTGTCTCTATGGCCGCAACATCCAAGGGGGTATAGTTTGAACCGCCACTTACAACCCGTATCCCTATTCTGCTTTTGTACATCTTTGGAATTGTGGTGCGTAAAACATTAGTGTAAGAATATCTCTCCGAAGCCATTTCTTTCGCAAATAGCAAGTTATGAGCCAGCATCCCCCAGAACATACTAATAAACAAACCTGCCTTAAGCAGAATAGGGCAAGTCCATCTCTTGTTTTTCCTTAGAAGAAAAAAACCGTATAAAGTTGCAGTGCTATAGAGTTTTCCCATTACTTAACATTATTAGATTTTATATTTAATATTATGAATATTATTTGATCAAGTTATAAAATTGCGTATTATAGTAAAATTAATTATTGATATATTTAAATTTATTTTAATTTTTTTTCAGCCTCTGCCTTCCTTCATCTATTTTTATGATAGGCCTTATACCAATGATCACTACTTGCTTAATATGGGGAAAAGAACTACTTCTATTCCGATATGGCATCTAATCTTTACCATACCTTTCTAATCTGCGTTCCAGACAGTTCCTTATCCCTCACCTCCCAAAGGCGCCGCATCTCATCACAAGTACCGTCCCCCCATAGGTCATCTCGTAGGATTCCGGCCGGGATGGCTTTCCTTCCACCACTACCCGGATGTAACCCTTTTCTAGCAAGGCGTTAATTGGAATAGTATAAACTGGGCAGGAAATAGGCACCGGAAAGATAGGCGTCCACCTTGGAGGCTGTGAAGGGGTGCTTGGCCAGGGAGAGCCGCTGGCAGGCGCACAGCACCTCCCAGTCACGCTGCCAAAGCCCTGTCTTCTTCTTGAGTTCCTTGAGGATACGATGCTGCACGGTCAGGATGCTGGAGATGTCCGAGGCGGGGATGCTCATGCGTTATAGGGGATGTAAAAGGGTGGGATCCGGGGGTGGCTGGTACAGACACATGTATCACCAACCTGATATAGACTACCAGCCTATACCTGAAGATACGAAATTTCACGGAGACTTCAGGGAGATAGTGTCAGGTCTAACCTAATCCTTACGATTACTCGCTAACTCTACACTCACTCAAGAATGATCCGGCATCTATCCCCCAGTAATCAACGATCGTTGCTATATTCCCAATTGTTTTCTTGCAAATGGCCATCGTATTTTCGAAGGGAAGGGCAGATCGAGCGGCCTCTTGGGCGTAAGCCAATGACTTTCCCCTATCCACCGCATAGTTAAGGTAAAACCCACTCATGTTTTTGGCGATCACCGCCAGTTGGGGCAGGAAGGCCTGCGGAGCCTGCCCGGCAAGCTCTCTGCAGTTATTGATGGCAGACAATCCTGCTTTTTCGGCTTCAATTAGGTTAAATTCCCCAATAAAAAGACGCATCTGGCCCAAAAGGGTGGTAACCAAGAGTGGCAGGTGTGTCTGCCGGTTGCGGCTTACCAGCTCTTGGCACGCCTCTATCGCCGAATCGAAAATCAGCCTTGCCGGCTCGAATTTCCTATGGTCTGTCAATAAGTTGCCGAGGTTGACTAGAGTTCCCGCCATATTTGACATTAGGCTAGGTATTGCATCCATGTATTGGACGTATAGGTCTATTGCCTCCCTGAAAGCCTCGTCTGCCTTTCCGGGCTCCCCTTTTGATACAAACAGCAAGCCTAGCCCATTAAGGGTCTCGGCTACCCTTGGCAGGTAGGTATCCGGGGCATTAGCGGCTAGTTCCCTCCTTATTTCTAGCGATTTCCTGTAGGACCGCTCCGCTTCCGGCAGCTTCCCATTCTCCTCTAGGAAATTCCCGTAGTTATTGAGCGACTCAGCCAATCTTGGCAAAAGTTCTTGGTTTTCCTTTGCGAGGTCCTCCCGAACGTCTAGAGCCTCCCTATAGGCTAACTCTGCTTCATCGGGTTGGTTGTTTTTAACCAGCAGGTTCCCCAAGTTGTTTAGGGTATCCCCGATTTTGGGGCAGTAAGCACTAGGGTCTGATTTCGCCAGCTCCCTTAATTGCTCCAGAGCCTCCTGGTATAGGGCCCTCGCCTCGTTAAGTTCATTATGCTCCTGCAGGAATAGGGCGAAGTCGAAGAGGTTTTTGCTGTTCCTCTCCGCGGACAGGGACTTTCTATACAATTCCTTTGCCTTCTGGAATCGGTTGGGAAGCTTGAAGTCCAAGTTCGTGAGTTGGGCTTTGATGAGGAACTCGCTTGCCTTGTCCCGCAGCAGCTTCGCATTGCCTTCCTTCCTCTGCCTTAGCCTTTCCTGTTCTTCCAACAAAGCATCCAGTTCGCTGACCATTTTCCTTTCCTCCAAGACCTCGCTTGCCTTTCGGAAGTCTCCGGCTTCAACGTAGGACATAGCCAACATCAGACGTTCGGTGGAACGTGCCATGCTGAAGCTCTCGGCTAGTTTAATCACCTCTCTCTTTAGTGCGGCTAGCTCTTCTTCAGCAGCGGTACGCCTCTCCTCAAGCCTATGCAATTCCTCCTTGAAACTCCCGTCTGTTGAGTATTTTGCAATTCTTTCCCTTGTTATCTGGCATTGTTTATCCAATTGCGCTAACTCTGCCTCAAGCTCCTTATATATGCCGGCTTCCTTAAGGTTGATGACCGTGTTTCCGTCCCCGATGATGGCAGACACTCCGGCATAGATGGGGGCGTTGGCGACGTTCTTGCTGAAGTTGGTTTCCATAACCATCAGCCGTTGTTGTCGCCCAAGGTGACGTTGCCGCCTGCTTTGATTGGTGCGGTGCTGACGTTCTTGGATTGGTTTACTACCGTGTACTGAGAGGAACCTGCCTCTTTTCTCCTGATCGCCTCGGCGATATATTGCACCCATTCCTCGGCGTGGGGTTCCGCCCTTAGCCCCTTCCTGATCGCCAGTACCGCAGACTCTTTGTTGAGTTCATCATCCGGGTTATTCTGCAGGTCTTCCAACTCCTGCTTCGGGCTACCGTCCCTTTTGAAGAAAATAGATTTCAACCAGGAGACGCCCTCCTTGGCAAATTCCTCTGTGGCTGTGTCAAAGGCTTTGTCGAAGGCTTTCCCTGCCAGATAGTTGACGATCATTATGACAGCTCCTGTCGTGATGGGTTCCATAGGATAAGATTTGTTATAGGTATTTTGATTTACATTCTCGGACAAAGCATACAGCTGAGTCTGCCGGATCCGACTGCAATTGATCCTGATTCAGCTCCCGACCAAGAAAGAGAGCTTCCAAGACATAGCTCAATCCCCGAGCGCATTGAATATAGCAATTAAGAGGCGTGATTTATAATTTGGCCGGTGAGTTTCTGTGTCAAAAAAAGTATTTCCCAGAAGAAGCCCCAACAGGCGCAATGCAGCTATAAAATTTTACCTCCAGTTTGTATCACCATAAGCTATAGCTATTTAAGATACAATTTCAGTCTAAGTTTAACATATAATTCTATATAAGCTTGCATTCAGCTTCTGAGAGATTGGGTGCTTTATCTTAGGGTCAGAAAGAAGGAGAAGAGCCAACAAAGGTAGAACAGTTGACAGCCTGAGGTTTGACATTAGCCCATGTCTTAGTAGCTTGGCTTTTCCGTTTGTTCAGTAACCAAAAACAGGTTCTATGTGCGGCCGTTACTCAGTAATCCCCAAGAAGAAGAAAGCCGTAGCCGGGCAGAAAGGCTCCGTAGCGGAGGTGTTGGCCAAGTACCAGAAAGAGGCCCGCTACAACGCCGCCCCTACCCAGCTCCTGCCGGTGATCACCAGCCAGGAACCCGATAAGGTGCAGCACTTCTCCTGGGGGCTGCTGCCCAGCTGGGCTAGGGAAAAGGAGCTTGGCTTGAGGCCCATCAACGCCCGTATGGAAACCATCCTGGAGAAGCCCTCCTTCAGGAAGCTCATTGGAAGCAAACGGTGCCTCATTCCGGCGGACTCGTTCTATGAGTGGAAGAGGGTGGGCAAGACCAAGACCCCTTACCGCATACTGCTGAGGAATGAGCAGCTGTTCACGTTCGCGGGTCTTTGGGACGCGTGGGTTGACCGCAGTACGGGCGAGGTGCTGCACACCTTCACCGTCATCACCACGGAACCCAACGAATTGATGGCAGGCATTCACAACCGCATGCCGGTCATCCTGCACCCCGAGGAGGAGCGCATCTGGCTCTCAGGCACCGATGACATCAAACTGCTGGCCGAACTGCTCAAGCCCTACCCGGACGAGGAGATGAAAGCCTACCCGGTCTCCACTCTGGTGAACTCACCAAAGAACGATACTCCGGAGATTCTGCAGCCGATGGCCTGGCAGGGAGGCTTGTTCGGGTAAGGAGTCCATCTTAGACACCTGCCTCAGGTCTCCACCAGAAACGTCTTCAGGCCCGCGAACCCAGCGCCGGGCGCATTCCCCAGCACCAGGGCCGTAATCCTTCTATCCCCTATACGGTAGACCCGTATCCCTGAAAGCTGGCTCTCCAGGAACGCCTTCAGCTCCCGGAAACCCTGCGCCTGCTTTTTTTCCTCCTCCAACGCATCCTCCGGCTCGCGTACCATGTGGCGCAGGAACCAGTCCAAGTCCACTACCTCGGCCTTCGTGCCCTCCGGCTGACCGGACAGAGCCACGGCTTCTTCCAAGGTGAGTTCATTCTGCTGCGCTGGGAAAGAGACCGGCTCCAGCGGCGCGTCCGTCTCGCTCCTATAGAACAGTCCTTCGGAAAGCCTGCGCAGCTCTTCCAATAATCCCCGGGTATCGTTGTTCTCCATTTCTTAGGTATCAGTATATGAAATTTCTAGAGAGAGGTGAGGCCATTGTCCACCTTCGCCTCCAGCACTCTCTGCAGCTGCTGTGGCAGGGCCGATAGCAGGTCGTAGCCGGTAGCCTTCTCGATGGCATCCACGCTCGTGCGGTAGGTGCCCCACTGCGGGCTGGCGGAGTTGCTGTTGGGCGTGTCCACGGCGATCACCCTGGTGCCGGTTGTTATGCGCTCCAAGTCATTCTCCCCTTGAGGCAGGACCACCAGCACCTTCCAGATGCGGGCCGGTACGGTCACCCGCCCGTTGTCCACGGTCACGGCCGGTCCGTTGGCCCCGGTGCCGCCCCGGCCGTAGCTGCCCATGACCACATACACCTCCATGCCTTCCCGCGCCAGGTCCCGGGTGTAGGCCTCCAGGTTTCCCCACGTGTCCTGGTTGTTCCTGGGTGCCTGGGGGATGATGTTGGTCATCAGAAAGGTGGCCGAGTTGTCCTCCTCCGTCCGGGTCCGGTCGGCGGAAGGTGCGTTGTGCCCCCGGTCGAAGCCGCTGCCCTGAAAGCTGGAGGCCCTGACGCGGTACCAGCCCTCGGGCAGGTCGGTATCCGTCCGGAAATCATCTACCTGCCGGGGGGAGGTGCCGAGCCAGTAGGGACTCACGTGCCAGCTCACCCAGTTGGGCGTGGCCCGGGCTCGGCTGTAGGAAAGCGCATACTGGGGGCGCATGATGAGGTAGTCGTCCTCGTCCCCAATCTCGGCGGTGGCCCCGCTCGGGTTGCCCAGCAGAAGCTGCTCATCCGCCAGGGTAAGCGATTTGGTGGGGACTACTTCTGTTTCCTTACAAGCGAAAGTAAGGACTGTAAGAAACAGTATGCTGAGGTTTCGGTACCTGCGGAGTAGGGGTATATGCATCTGAAAGGTTTTAGGCTCTAACCCAGGAACGATGGGCAGGGCCTATTGTTTTGCTGCCTGATAAAAGCAGGTGCTTACCTAGCCTTTATAAGGTCATCCAGCCGCGTGGTGTAGCAGGGGGAGACATTGCCGCTCTGCATCTGCCATTTGCCTTCCGTACCCTGCACCCCGTATTTGACTTTGCCGTGCCCAAACTTCTCCCTCAGGGTGTCCAGGGCCTGCATCAGACCGTTGTCCCGCTCCCTGGTACCGGCCGAGAAGATGCTTTCCTGGATTTGGCCTGCGGGGCAGATGCCGGTGACGATGATGCCGGTCTTCTTGTAGCGGAAGCCTTTCCGGAAGATAGCCCTGAGCGCCTCCAGGGCGGCGGGCATAATCACCAGTTCGCTGGCGCTGGGGCTGTCCAGCTTCACCGTCCGGCTGTTGAAGTACATCTGGCCTGCCTGCCCGAAGCGGCTGGTCTCCAGGAACACGGTGAGCGCGGCGGCGCAGGACTTCTGCTTCCTGAGTTTGGTGGCGCACCGCACCGCATGCGTGGCCAATGCCTCCTCAATATCAGAAAGATCTGTCAATGGTTGGCCAAATGATCTTGACGTACAGATGTTCTGCTTTGAGGGCGGAATCATCTCCAAGTCAACACAGGCCTCGCCGCGCAACTCTTTCACCGTACGCAGACCCACGATGGTCAGGTGCTTCTTCACGAAACTGTCAGTCTTCTGCGTGAGGTCATAGGCCGTGTGTACCCCATACATTGCCAGTTTCTTGGCGTAGCGCCTACCCACGCCCCAAACGTCTCCTATCTCGGTAGCCTTCAGTGCCGCCTCAATGTGCGCCGGTTCGGTGAGCACCAATACGCCATTAGCCTTGCTGGATTTCTTAGCCAGTCGGTTGGCCAGCTTGGCCAGTGTCTTGGTTGCTGCAACCCCGACCGCTACGGGTATGCCCGTGGCCCTGGGCACCCGTTCCCAGATGGCCCTCGCATGCCGGTGGATGTCCACGTGCAGGAAGTTGCCCAAGTCCAGGAAACTTTCGTCTATGGAGTAAACCTCCACCTTGGGCGAGTACTCGGAGAGGATAAGCACCACGCGCCTGCTCATATCGCCGTAGAGTTCGTAGTTGCTGGAGAACACGTGCACGCCGTCTTTTTCCAATAAATCCCTGATTTCAAATAGGGGCGTGCCCATCTTGATGCCGAGCGCCTTCGCCTCATTGCTGCGGGCGATCACACAGCCGTCATTGTTGCTGAGCACAACGATGGGCTTCTCCGCCAAGTCAGGCTTGAAGAGCCGCTCGCAGGACGCGTAGAAATTGTTGCAATCAACAAGGGCGAAAAGGGAGGTCATGGGCTTAGAACTTGCGGTGAATACCCACAACAACACCCCATATCTTCCCAGCTTCCGCTGATTCAATCCTGATGGGTGGGTACTTAGGGTTTTCCGAGACCAGGTAGGCCGCGTCTTTCCGGATGTCCAGTCTTTTGATGGTATAGCCTCCGTCCACGAAAGCCAGCACCACCATGCCGCTGCTGGCCCTAAGGTCAATGTTTACGATAGCCAAGTCCCCCGGCATGATGTGCGCCCCGATCATGGAGTCTCCCTCCACCTTCACCAGGAAAGTGGAGCTGGGGTGATTGGAGGCATAGGTGTTCAGGTCGATGGGCTCGGCCGAGTAGTCCGTCGCGGGACTGGGGAACCCGGCCTGCACGGTGGTGGTGAAAAGGGGCAAAGAATTGCCTTGGTCAATGATTACAAGGAACCGCTGTTCTTCAATCGGGTGTAGTGGGATTATCGCTGCTTCCATTCTGCCTCTGCTTGTTTTGTCGCATTTTACGAACAATATTAGCAAAACAGATATATAAATCTAAAAAATTTAGCATGTATAGAAGCAATGAACAGCCTAATGTGCTATAGAATCGAATTTTATAAGAATGGTAGCGGATAGCGCAGAGTACGATTTTCGAGGTGAGCAGCATGCCTGCTTTACATAAGAGGCATTATAGACCTACAAGGTTAGTGCTGGGAAGTATGCCCATTTGCAATGGTGAGCTTTCCTAACCAAGAGGGACACTAATCCCTCCCCGGTTGCGTTCCTTATGCGACGGGTCCCTGAATACGCCCTCTCCGGAGTACCGCACACCGTTACGAAGGGAAGAACTGTCATCACATCATTCGCCCGTCCATCTTTCGCCCGATTCATTGCGGCAAGTCCGGTATCAATGGTTCCATCAACTTCCATGGCTATTGGACAGGCCATGGCCTTTATTTTCGCACATAAGCCAGAACCCGTGAAATACACTCCATTTATCGCCCTTTATATTTTTGTGGGGGCCTCCTGTGACACCGTTACGACGGCTGCCACCGAGGCGGCATCCAAGGCCGCCAAAGACGCTGTCAATACTGAGTTCGAACGGCATACCGGGATCGATTCGGTATCCACCAGGATCGGCTCCCTGGACACCCTCAACGTGGAGGAAACCATCAAACAGGAAGTGAGCCGCGAAGTAGAAAAGCAGGCAGAGGAAATTCTGCGTTGAAGGGTGGAGTGGCGGTCTCTGGTAAGCCCTGCTTCCGGAGTCGGTTTACCGGAGGAGCTGTGTCACCGGTTTTCCTTCCCGTAGCAGGTCCATCAAGGGACGATCCTTCCTTCGCGTGAAAACAAACGGACCTCCCGAAATCCGACCTACCCGGTCAGACCCAAAGCGGTTCCTTTGGGGAAACACACCCCCTCCTTTCCAATTCAAGCGCCATACTGTCAAACCCCGTTGCCATTCCATGAGGGTACGGCTTTTCTTTGTCCCTGCCCCACGCGGGCATATAGCTAACTAACAGGTACCGGCAGCCGAACGGGGCGTTGGGCTTACCCCGGGTATGGGCCGGACCTGGGGTGCCGGGGCAGATCAGCGTGTGACTTGTGCAAGGGAGTCCAAGGGCAATCCCGAACAAGGGAGCAGGGTTGTGGTTGGAATTTAGGTTTGGCCGGGAAAGCGGATGTTCCTGTTCTATTCCTGGGCGGTCTCCAGGAACCAGCGAAGGCAGTGGAAGGCAATCCGGCGGGCTTTTGCGTGCTGGTGTGTCCGGGCGAGGGCCAGTGCCTCCAGAAGGATTACCTGGGCGTGGACCAGGAACTGGTTGTCCTGGCTGGATGCCTCCAGGATTCCCAGGATATCCTGCGCGTACCTCAGCAGGCTCCTTATCTGTTGTTGGTGCAGTTTCTCTGCGGTATGCAGTAGGGCAAGCGTTCGGCGTACCTTGGCCAACTCCTCCAGGCATGCCTCCCCCGGCGTGGGGTGACCCCGGGCTTGGGTGAACAGACGCGTGGGCAGGAGGGTTGTGGGGGCGGTGGGTGGCATGCGTTCTCAAAAACGCTGTTATCCCGTGGGCCGCTCTCATCCTTATAACTAAGGGCGGTGGGGATTGGTTGCCCGGCGGCAGGAATAGGGTATTTCCCCCCGGAGCCATGGTTTTAAAACCGAGGTAAGGCCGGGGACCGATGGCTGCCTTCTGGGTAGGGTATCCCCCGTCTGGGGAGGGCCTCAGCGCGTCAGCGGGAAATCATAGGGAGCCTTCCCACTCGCCCGTGTGCCTCATGCTCTCCAGGTACGCGTGCAGGTTGCTTTGGGCGGTCTGGAGGGCTTCCCCGGGCCTGAGATTGTAGGCGAGCATCATCGCCTCCAACAGGCCTACCTCCGCGGCAATCAGCGGAGGGTGACCCCGGTGCGATATCTCCAACAGGCCCAACTGGACCTGTGCTTCCCTCACCAGTATCCCGATCTGCCCAAGGCGCGGGTTCTCTTTGAGGGCGAGTACCGCCAATTTGCCATTCACTTCTCCCAACTTCTGGAAGAGCATCTCGACGGGGGGGATTTGGGCCATTCTTTTCCGGAGCGATAGGTTGACAGGGGTATGCTGAGGGGATGAAAGGAAGAAACTACAGGGGAGCAAATGGGGAACCGAGAAACCCCTGGAAAGATTCCCTGCCTGTTACCTGGTTGTGAATGGTGCGATCTTGGCGTGTTTCAGTGCCTTTAGGGGGTTTCCAATCTCAAAGGGTTTCCGCCGCAGCCCATTGTTGAGAGGAGCCATGGCCACCGTGCGGGTGCTGGGGTACCCGGTCGAGCCAAAGGCGATTCCACCCGGAGATAGACCCCCCGCACCAAAAGTATAAAGCCCGGATAGGTAGGACCCTCCCTTCAAATACAAGCCACGGGCACATACGCCATTTGATTTCTTGGCTCCCATGCGCATCCAGCGTGCTGTTGCGGGAGCTGCCGGCCTCCTTTCCCTACCAAATCTTGTTTCTCCCCCGCGCCAACCCTCTACGGCCGTATCGCAGGCCAGCCGAGGCAAGGCAACCATAGGGAAAGGATTCAGTAAACAGGACGAATCAAGCCCAGGAACCTATGGACAAAATCCGCTCGGCAGACAGCATCAACTCCTTCTTCGTAAACCAGGTAAAGGACTACGCTATCTTCGCCACCGACACCAAAGGCATCATCACCGCCTGGAACATCGGGGCTGAGCGGCTGAAAGGCTACTCCGAAGAGGAGATCGTGGGCCAGTTTTACGGCATCCTGCACCCGGACGAGTACCAGCGGGCCGGTTACCCCGAGAAGGAACTGCGGAAAGCCCTGGAAGACGGCTCTTATGAGAACGAGGACTGGCGGAGGAAGAAAGACGGTTCCCTGTTCTGGGCCAACGTGACCCTCACCTCCATCTTTGATGGAGGCGGCCGGCACATCGGCTTCACCAAAATCACGGGGGACCTTACCAAGCAGAAGGAACTGCAGGATAAACTGGCCGAGCGGCAGCAGGATGCCCTGGAGCGCAAGAACAATGAACTCCAGAGGACGAACAAGGACCTGGACAACCTCATCTACACGGCCTCGCATGACCTGCGGTCCCCTATCACCAACATAGAGGCGCTGGTGCTGTACCTGGAGGAGAGACTGCAGGAATCAAACTCCCTCACCGGGGAAACGCGTGAGGTCTTAGGCAGGATCGCAGAATCCATCCATCGGTTTAAGCATACCATCGAGGATCTGTCGGAGATCAGCAAACTCCAGAAAACCTCTGCCGAGGAGGAGATAGACGGGGTGGTCACCAATATTAAAGAGGTGTACGAAGACATCATGGCAGACCTGGAGTACCCCACCAAACGGAAAACCTGCTTCATCCAGACCGATTTCGAGGTGTCCCAGCTCAACTTCTCCAGGAAGAACTTCCGGAGCATCCTCTACAACCTCCTCAGCAACGCCATCAAATACAAGGCCCCCGACCGTGACTGTATCATCCACGTAACCACCCGGCTGGAGGAGCCTTATGTGGAATTACGGGTAAAGGACAACGGCCTCGGGATAAACGCCAAGCAACAGAAGCAGTTGTACGGCATGTTCCGGCGCTTCCATGACCACGTGGAGGGTACCGGCATAGGGCTTTTCATGGTGAAACGGATAGTGGACAACGCAGACGGGAAGATCGAGGTGGAAAGCAAAGAAGGGGAAGGCACCGAGTTCAAGGTGTACCTTCAGGCAGCCATGTAGCCCTCCCCCATAACAGGCCTGGGCTGTGCAGGCAGGCACCGGTGAGATCCCCTGCAAGCAAAACGGCAAACAGATGCCCTCCCTCTGACACACCCCCGAGCCTTCTGCCAGGAAGCCCCCTTTAGGGCTTTCCCTGAGTCGGTTCCTTTCTTTATGCCCGGGCAAGATATTCAGGGAATGCGGTTCAGAGAAAGAAGCAACGAGGGTTTGGCGCAGATCCTCACCAAGGTAGGCAAACCAGACAAGGCTCCTCAGCAAGGAGGCCCTTTCCGGTTGGCTGCCCAATCCTTTCCCCAGGCTTACCCGGAGAGGGAAAGGCATCCGCTCGGGCAGGGCTGGCCTACTCCTTGGGCAGTTCGATGTAGAAAGTGGAGCCTTTGCCCTCCTCGCTTTCGAAGCGGATGGTGCCTCCGTGCCACTCCACGATGGTCTTGATGATGGACATGCCCAGGCCCGTGGTCGGCTCCCCCCGCAGCCCCGGCCTCCGGGCCCGGGTGAACTTCTCGAACAGCTCGCCCTGGAACTTCTCCGGGATGCCGACGCCGTCGTCCTGGACCGTGATCAGCACGGAGCCGTCCCGCTCGGTGAGGTCGATGGCGATCACCCCGTCGTCCTCGGTGAACTTGATGGCGTTGGAGAAGAGGTTGTTGACCACCTGCGAGAACTTGTACTCGTCCACCTGGGCGTAGAACTTGTCGGCCGAGGAGGTGAACCGGACCTCCTTCTGGATGTGTCCATCGCCCTCGCGGTACTGCTCTGGTAAGTGGCGCTTGCCACGCGAGGTGCGGGGCCGTACTAAGCCTCCTTCCTCTCCACTAGGAAACGCTCCGAGCGGAAGGCGTGCAGCCCGTGCTGGCAGGCCGAGAAGAAGGAATCGAACTTGCCGTAGGCCTTCCCGTCCTTGGTGAGGAGGTAGGCGGCGGAGGTAGCCACCAGGCTCTTTTCAAGCCCTGCGGTTCGGTTAGTCTTTTTCATGTCTTTGGGGGTGGTTTGTCCAGAATACGTGCATGTGGTAAATACGGTTCACTGGTAAAAACGGGAAGGGAGGAAAACCACCCGTGGGATGGACAGGAGGTTTGCCGAACGGAAAGGTAACGCCAACCGTGAATGGGGGATTTCCAGTATATACCGAGGGCGGGTGCTGGCCCCGCCGGTGCGCTGAAAATCCTTGCTGGGCTATAACCTGCTGGGGGAAATACGCGGATCCCTTTCCCTACCCCAGAGGTATGCTGCTGAAATAACCCATTGGGCAGCTCCCGCCCCCAAAACAAACCGGTATTGTTACGGGTTAACACCTTTAACCTTAATTCCGTTAAGGAGACCTTACTTACTTTACAGATGGCCAAGATACCAGAAGACGCAGGCAACGTTACAAAACTCAAAGAGTTGAACGAGGAGTTGGAGAACTACTTCAACAACACCATCATCCCGCAGCTCTTCGTGGACGCCGACATGGTCCTGCGCAAGTTCACCCCCGCGGCCATGACCCACTTCAGGCTCTCGGACAGCGACGTGGGCCGGCACATCGAGGAGGTGTCCCACAACATCCGCTTCCCGACCATCATCGAGAACATCCGGGAGGTGATCGAGAGCAACGAAAGCCTGGAGAAGGAGATCCAGACCACCGACAAGGTATGGTACCAGATGAACATCCTGCCCTACATCGTCCGGAGGGAGAACAGGGCCAACGGGGTCATCATCACCTTCGTGGACATCAACGACCGCATCCAGATCCTGAAGGGGTACGAGCGGCTCAACAGGAACCACGAGGTCGTCATCCACGCCCTCTACCATGACATCAAGGGCCCCGTGTCCAACATCGAGGCGCTGGTGAAGATAGTGGAGGAGATCATGACCGAGAAGACCAGCACGGACGAGGACGCAAGGTCGGTCCTGGAACAGCTCACCCTTTCCGTGGCCAAGCTAAGGGAGACGGTGGAGGACCTGGTGGACATCGGGGAGACGGAGCTGGACTTCGCCAAGGCCCCGGAGCGGGTGAACTTCGGGAACGTCATCGAGGACGCTACCCTCTCCCTGAAGGAGAAGATAACCGAGACCAATGCGAGGGTCACCTCGGACATCAACGAGGTAGAGATCGGCATCTCCCGGAAAACGATAAGAAGCATCATCTATAACCTGGTCAGCAACGCCATCAAGTACAAATCATCGGACAGGGCACCCGAGATACGCATCAGGACCGAGCGGACCGATGGCACCGTCCTGCTTACCGTCAGCGACAACGGGCTGGGGATAGAGGAAGGCAAGAAGGAGGCGATCTTCACCCGCTACACCCGGCTGCGGGACGACGTGGAGGGAACCGGCATCGGCCTGTTCATCGTCAAGAACATGGTGGAGGACACGGGGGGCAGGATCGAGGTGGACAGCACCGTGGGGGAAGGCTCCACCTTCCGGGTGTATTTCAGGCAGGACCACACGCTGGGTTGAGGATGCCCTGCCAGGTACCGGGCGAGGGAGGTGTCCCTGTTCAGCTGATCCCGCCTATGGAAGGCAGCCGCTGACAAGGCTTCCCGGATAATTCAGGCCTTCCGGTAGCCCATTGGTTTCCCGGCAGCGGGAGGGTCCCCACCCTTTCGCCGGAAGGGCCCGGAGGAGGAATGGAACCATTGGTGGCGCCGTCTTTGTCTACCTGTCACCCCGGTCAAGCACCGGGGTGACAGGTATTCAGCATTGGCAAGGTGTCACTGTTCCGACCCCTTTTTTTTAATATCGTTAAGTTGGCCAAAAGAATATTGCTCGTGGATGATGACAGCTCCTACCTCTTCATACTGAAACATAGGATCGCAAGGATAGATGCCTCGGTGCGGATGGTGACCGCCGCAAACGGTGCCGAGGCATTGGGGATCCTGGAGGGTGACGCCCTCCGCAAGGAAATGCCCGACATCATCATCACAGACATTGAGATGCCCGTCATGGGCGGCATCGCCTTCACCAGGGAGGCCGCCAGGCTGGGTCTGGTGGATTTCAGCCGGACCAGGGTAATCCTCAACAGCCAGGGTTCCCGCTACGGCAGCATTGACTGGGGGACTGACCATCCTGGGGCGGCCTTTTTCCCCAAGCCCCTGACCGAGGAATGCCTCAGAGGTATTTTCGGCTGAGAGCCGCCTTGACCGGCCAGCCCTGTGGCCTTGAGGCTTTACTGTTTGCTGATTGCCTCCGGAATAAAGACCCATTTCCCCGGCGTGGCGGCCACTAGTCGATTCTCCCGGGATAGTTGTCCAAGATACGCTTATCGATCAGGTCCGTGCTGCACAGCAGGACTTCCCCTTCAGCACTTTCCCATCGGCGATCTTCCTTCTGCAGATGTAGTTGGCGTTGATGTTGTAGGTGAGGATCTCCGTGTTGTTCCTGGCGTTCACCACGAAGTACTTGTCCCTCTCGTCGATGGTGACGATGTAGAAGGGGCCGCCCACCGCCTGCTTGAGTTCGTCCTCGCTGAACTCCTGTGTCTTGGGGTAGTATGGCTAGAAAGTGTCGTCAGATTTGTAAAGAATGCTCTCCACCCGAAAAAAACCGCTGCTTATAAATTTGCCTGCGAGGTGCGGACCACCCTCAGCTTGAGCGCCGAGGAACTGGCGCCCCACCTGATGTCCCTCTGGGAGGGGGAACTCATCCTTGTCTCCGCCCACCGGGACTGCGGGTCAGCGACACACAGCGGGGTCTCGCGGGTGAAGGGGCTGGCCGCAAAAGGAAACCGCACACCATTTGGGGGGCGTGCGGCCAATCCGGTCCCCCTCAGAGCGCGAGCGGATAAGGGGCTTAACTAACACTTATGAAAACGGTAACCTATTATTAAGTCATACCCCTGGGCGTGCGCCAGGTTTCAGAGACGGCTGATTTACCGTGTTTTAACCTGGTAATTAGGTATTTACCAGGGGTAGTCCGCTTATCTTACCAGGTATCTTCCCACACCGTGAAATCCTCCGAGCAGAACCGGTTCAGGGCGTACCTGTAAGCCTCGTAGAAAGAGCCGAAGCCCTCCACCCTGACCTCGCCCCTGGAGACGTAGTACTGCCCAGCCCCATTTAGGGGACGGCGTCTCTGGCCCGTCTCCTGGGCGTCTTCGCGGGCAGCGGTCGGCATGGCGAGCATAAAGTTTCATCGGTTCAAAGGTATTTTTACATCACCGGCGCGGTTTGGTTTCAGCCAGAGCCTGCGATTCCGTAGAATCACGGCTTTTTCCAGTATTTCCCTGCCTGCAGGCGGGTAAGCCGATTTCCGTCTGCGGGAGATGCTACTTCGCCTCCCCTATGCCTGGCCTTCCGTGCTCTCCAGGAACCGCTCTGAACCGATCGCGATCCCATCCGCAGAGCCACCCCCCCCTCCAGGTAATAAGAGGACCGCATACGTGGGTATCACTGATTTTTTGTTTTAGTTAAACGGGCCTGTCGTAAGGCAAGTAGTCAGTCCCTTGAAGGGCCGGGGGCAAGGGTAATCCGGTTGCAGCTTACTTTCTCGAAACCTGCAGCCCTTCGACGGAACCCCCCCTTTCCTAGGACGTTGATTACGCGGCGGCAGGCCGCGTAATAGGTGGGGAACGGGCCGAGGATCTCGCCGTCTACGGTTAGGAGGTGGGTTCCGTAGGGCAGGGATCCGGGCAGACTCTCTTTGGGGAGGCTGATGTCTGGGCGTGATAACTCATGGGCAATGGGGGAAGCGGTAGGCGCCTAGGGAAGTTATTCTTTCCTGGTAATAAAATTGGAGGCTACCCACCAACGGGAATGGGGCGCTGAAGGTACCGGGCGGGAACCTGCCTCATTGAACCTTGTGCCTGGCCGTGGCCCTTTACTTCCGGAAGGTCAATTAAAGGGAGGCGGGCTGTTGGGAAGACGCCACCGGGCAAAGCTGCCCGTGGGGTTCGGCATGGATCTGATCAAAACCCGGCTCCACCGACAGGCCCAGGTGGGTAGCGTCATCTCTGCTCAGGAGCAGGGCAACTGCATTCGCAGAGGAGGTCAATCGGTTTGTCGACACTCCTATGGGGTCCCACAATTCCTTGCCAAGGCAGATACCATCAAGTGGCTTCGATCTGAACACAGACGACTTCAGCCAATCAACCTAAGAAATGGCACAATTTCAGCGCTCGTATTCCTTGGCAAGTTGACCATTATTGCTTATTGGCTATAATACAAGGCTTTTCAGGAAAACATGCAATACAGCACACCTGCAAAATTTTGTAATTTTGCAGGACTAAATCTATGCAAAGGTGATCCAAAACGCATTCGTGGCAGGTAGTGAGGAGGGGACGTGGGGGAAAATGGCGCGCTTTTCCCAAGACATGCTGTGCACCATCGACCGGGGTGGCAGGTTCCTTCAGGTAAACGAAGCCAGCAACCTCATCCTGGGCTACGAGGGGCGTGAGCTGAGGGGCCGCCATTTCTCCGAGTTCGTACACCCCGAGGACCTTCCCCGGACAGCGGAGATCATCGCCGAGGTGATGGGCGGTTCCACCCACAACAACCTCGAGATCCGCCTTGTCCACCGGGACGGACAGGTCAGGTATTCCCTGTGGGGCGGAGCATGGTCTGCAGAGGACGGAGCGATCTACGCCATCGGGCGCGACGTTACCGAGCTAAAAATAAGCAGGATAAAACTAGAGGAGAGCGAACAGCGCTATAGGGCATTGTTCGAGCACAACCAGGACGTCCTCTTCCTGGAGAACAGCAAGGGAGTAGTCATCGATGTGAACCATAGCTTCTGCGAGGCGTTCGGCATCCCAAGGCAGGAGGCGATAAACACCCGAGTCCCCTCCTTCCTGCCAGCCACGATGGCCGCACAGTCGGAAGAGGGATTCCAGGAGGCGATGGCCGGCAGGACCATGAGACGCACCCTTGAGTTCAGTTCCGAGCGGGGAAAGGAAAAGGTATTCGACGTACTCAAGTCCCCGCTCACCGTGAACGGGGAAATCATCGGGGTTCAGACCATCGCCAAGGACATCACGGCCAATGTGCGCTCCTACGAGACGATCAAGCGGCAGGCAAGCAAACTCAGCACCATCTTTGAGAGCATCACCGATGCGTTCCTGATGGTGAAGCCAGACTGGGTCCTCACCTACCTCAATTGCGAGGCGGAGAAACTGCTGAGCCTCGACAGGGAGACGGCGCTGGGGAAAAGCCTGCTGGAGATCTTCCCAGAGGAGACAGGCGGCGAATTCCACGCCCAGTACCTCTATGCCCTGGAAACGGGGAGGGCAGTGGACTTCACCGCTTCCCTCAGGAGGTTGAACCTTTGGCTCAGGGTAAAGGCGTTCCCCTCCACCGAGGGGCTGTCCGTCTACTTCGAGGACGTCACCGAGCAGGAGAAGGCAAAACTCGAGCTGGAGAAACTGGCCCTTGTCGCCAGCAAGACCAGTAACGGCGTGATGATCACCGATAACGAGGGCAGGATCGAGTGGGTCAACGATGGGTTCACCAAACTCACAGGGTTCGCGCTCCAGGAGGCGGTAGGGGTGAAACCCGACTTCCTGATGCGGGGCAGGAACACCGACGAGAACACCATAGGGCGCATCTACGGCAGGCTGGGCCAGCCAGATCCCTACAGGGAGGAAATCCTGATCTGTGACAGGTGGGGCGGGGAGAAGTGGCTGGAGCTGGATGTCACCCCAGTGCTGGACGGGACCGGGGTGGCGGTGAGACAAATCAGGATCCAGACCGACATCACCGAACGGAAAAAGGCCCAAAAGGAGCTGGAGAAACTCTCGCTGGTAGCCAGCAACACGACCAATGGGGTGATCATCACCGACCGGGAGCGGGTGATTGAGTGGGTGAACGATGGCTTCACCAAGCTCTACGGCTACAACTTGGAGGAGGCGGTCGGCAAGGGGCCGTCCGAGCTGCTGCACAGCCCCAGAACCGACAAAGGGATTTTCTCCGCGCAGGAGGCAAGGCTTCTGGGCGGGGAGCCGATCTCCTTCGAGGTGCTGAACCTGCGGAAAGGCGGGGAGGAGGTGTGGGTGTCGGTGGAGATTTCCCCCGTGTTCGACCATACCGGAGAACTTTCCCGCTACGTGGAGGTACAGACCGACATCACGGCCCTCAAACGTTCGGAGCAGGAGCAGGCAAGGCTGGCAGGTGACCTCTACCGGCAGAACAGCGACCTCCAGCAGTTCACCTACATGGTCTCCCATAACCTCAGGGCGCCCGTGGCCAACGCCCTCGGCCTGGCGGAGCTTCTGGCCGGTACCGGCAGGGACTCCGACCGGTTCGCCCCTACCCTCTCGTTCCTCGGCCAGAGCGTGCGCAAGCTCGACGAAGTGCTCAGAGACATGAACACGGTGCTCAGCATTAGGGACCGGAGAGGGAACCTTGAGCGCGAGGACGTGGATATCAGGGAGGTCATCGTGCAGGCGCAGTCCACCCTCAAGGGGGAAATGGCCCTTGCGGGAGGCAGGGTGGACATCGGTGTCGCGGAGGGCCTCCGGGTGAAGGCGAGCAAAGCCTACCTGTTCAGTATCTTCTACAATCTCCTCTCCAACGCCATCAAATACAGGTCAGGCGAGCGAACGCTTTCCGTCCAGATCAAATGCCTGCAGAGTGCCGACCGGGGAACGATCATCCATTTCTCGGACAACGGCTCGGGCTTCGACATGAAGAAGGCCAAGGGAAGCGCCTTCAGGCTCTACCAACGGTTCCATACCGCCAAGGAAGGCAGGGGCATGGGGCTGTACCTGGTGAAAGCCCACGTGGAGGCGATGGGCGGGCAGGTGAAGGTGACCAGCAGAGTCGGCATAGGCACCAGGTTCCTTGTCTTTTTCCCTCCTAACTAGTCAAGGGAACCTTCCCTACTAGTAGGTCGCCTTAGGTATGGAATCCAATCCTCCTGAAGACCCCTCCAAGACTTGGAAGTTCACCGCCTCCTTCCTTCGACCCTCAGGCATGCCCCCGGACTTCGGACCCAACATGGCCGCTTGCCCGCCTATGCCATTTCCTCACAGAAATAATAAATTTACATTATACATATAAGTATTTGTATTAAACAAATGATGTTTATACATTAGAATAAGTAATTGCACTCCCACCTGAAAACAGCCAGATCCCCGGCCTGCCTGCGCGCAGCCACAGCTGTTCCACCGATAGGCTTTCCTCACCAAACCCATATAAGGATGGAAACAACGGAGATGAGCCGGCTGGTGGCTCCCTACCTTCAACCCGGCAAGGTGCCCGCCCTCTCGGCGGACTACCTGGAGTTCCCGCTGAATGACCCGGGCGAGGGCCTGCTGGCCAACGCCTACTACTTCGGGCACCCAGAGTGGGCCGAGGAGTACCTGACCTACTGCCACCGCAGCGAGGCCTACACCGGCCGCTGGAAAGCCGCCCTCGGGGACTGGGCGGGGAAGGTGGTGGTGGACATCGGCTGCGGCCCGGGCAACGTCTACGCCTCGCTGGGGGGCGAGCCCGCCCTGCTGATCGGGGTGGACGTGGCCCCGGCCTCCCTGCGGCTGGCCAAGGGGCTGGGCTACGCCACGGTGCTGGCGGACGCGACGGACCTGCCCTTCGCCTCGGGCTTCGCCGACGTGGTCACCCTCAACGCCACGCTCCACCACTGCCAGGACATGGGGGCGATCCTGCGGGAGGCGGCCCGGCTGGTGAAGCCCGGCGGGCTGCTGGTCACCGACCACGACCCGCAGCGCAGCGCCTGGGACTACCGGGGGCTGGCCAAGCTGCTGTGGAACGCCCGCCTGGTGATCTACAAGGTTATGAAGCACAGCTTCCACAAATCGGGTGACCAGCAGGCCCGGGCCCTGGCCTCCGAGCTGCACCACCAACCGGGCCACGGCGTCACGGAAGGGTTCTTCCAGGGCATCCTCGGGCCGCTGGGTTTCGAGGTGCGGGTCTACCCCCACAACCACGAACTGGGGGCCGAGGTGCTGCAGGGGCAGGCGGGCCCGGCCGAGTTCAAGTACCGCCTGGGCACCCTGCTCTCCTACCGCAACCCCAACGCGAAAACCAGCGCCCTCACCCTGATGTGCGTGGCCCGTAGACCCGCCATCGATGGTCTCCGGGAAAGCCCGTCCGCCGCGGAGAAGGCGGAAAGCGCCTCCCCACAGCGGTGACTGACGCCAAGATTACATCCTGCTGGACCTCCACTTGCCCGTGATGGACGGCTTCGGGTTCCTGGCGGCAATCAGGAACAAGGCCCCAATGCCGCATACCCCTAAGGTGATCCTTCTCTCCTCCTTCGAAAATCTCCAGGACCTGGAGAGAGCCGGCAAGTTCCAGGTCCGGGGCTTCGTCAGCAAGCCGCTCTCGGCCAAAACCCTGGAGATAGTCCTGCTTGGCGCCGCCCAATCGCCCAAGGGAGTGCTTGATGAACGGAGGCCGGTGCCCGGCACGGGTCTTACCCGGCTGACCCCAGGCCTAGGCCGAAAGCCTCCCCGAACCACTCCACCCATGGAATCCCCCTGCGGATAGGGAGGCTCCCTTGCCTTTTGGGAAGGCCTGGTACTATCAATGGGTAGGCAGATAGGAGGCAGATAGGCCTCAGCCTCCCGCCTCCTTCAGGGAACTAAACGGAATGGGTTCCCCTTCCCCGTCCTTAACGAATCGCGAGATGTGTTTTCCCCTACCGCTGAAGGTAGGAAAATCAAACATGCCGCCGGGTTGGGGGCGACATCTTTCGAAAGGCTCTCCCCCTCCCACCGAACCATGGACAATCCCCAATCCCAGCGGTCACTTGTGGCTGGAGAATGCCCCAGCAGCTCTTTTGCGGTGACCGAGAGCTTTGGAGACGGAGACCTCTGCGATAAGGCCTGCCTTCCTTTTGGCCCTGACGCCGGGGAACGCCAGTCTTCCCGTGCACCGAAAGTGTCTTTTTATTCCGCCCCATAAGTCCGTGCTTCCGATGATGGATACCTTGGCTTCTGCGGAGTGAGGCCGGGCCACAATGGAAAACCGCACACCTTTTGGGGTATGCGGCCAATTGGGTTCCCTCAGCGCGCGAGCGGGTATGAGGCCTTGAACCAACTGCTAATGAACACGGGTTACCTAGTAGTAGGTCATACCCCTGGGAGGGCGCCAAGTTTCGGAGATGCCCGAAATATCGGGTTTGAACCAAACAATTAAGGGTTCACCAAGGGGATCCGATTGTCTCACCAGGTATTTTCCCCTTACTGTAAAATCCTCTGAGCCGAACCTGCCCAGGGCGTGCCTCTAGGCCTGGTAGAAAGAACTGGAGCCTTCCGCCTTGCCATCGCCTCTTGTGATGGAGTAATGACCTGATCCCCGCAACCGCCTGCTGCCAGCAAGCCTACCTTTGGGCTTCCGGGGAGTGGTTTCTTTTTTTATCTTTGGGGTAAATAGCCAAGCCATGCCGTTCAGGAAAAAGAGCAACGAGGAATTAAAGCGGATCCTCTCCAGGGTCGAGGGACTGGGGGACGCGTACGGGGACAATGGCCATGCCCTGGCCGAGCACATGGGGGAGGCGCTGCTGGTGCTTGGCGCCTTGGCCAACCAGGGCTTCACCGAGGACCACCTGGACCACATCATCAATTACTGCCGCTCCCGGGTGGAGTACGCGCTCTACCTGGTGGAGCGCGAGGAGCGGGAGGACGCGCTCCAACTCGCCAGGCAGACCCTCCGCTATTACCTCAACAGCAGCCAGCTGGGGACCGGCAGCGAGGTGGAACTCTGAGGGCGCGGAAAGGGTTTGCCTCGGGAAGACAAATCCCGAGATGCGCCCGAACGAGAACCGATTTCTAATGCTGGGCCTCCTGCTCCAGGAGGCCAAAGGGTACCAGGCGAAGGAACCCGGCGCCGAAGCTACTTTCGCCTTGATCGATCAGGTCAAAGGTGTCCTCTCCGTCCTAGGGGAATGCGAGTGGAAGGAAGAGGCACCCGTCCAGGTTTTGGATGCTTTCGGGAGGCTGTCTGCCGCCGAGGGGCTGGTAAAAGAGGGGAATATCCCCCTGGCCGTCAGGATCACGAAATTAGCCCTCATGCACCTCATCGCCAAAGAGGCCTTGTTCAAATAGCAGAGCCGGTCTCGGCTTGCGCCGGCCCATGCCCCATGGGTATCCCCGGAAGCCAAGCATGCGGGCAGGTTCCATTGGCTGATTCGGATTTAAAGGCTGGGACCAAGCCTTCCCCTAGGCCAGGAGCCAGGCTAGCGCCTCCTGCTCGGAGGCGAAGCACTCCAGCCGGTAGGGGTGTTTCCCTTGCTGGTGCATGTCGGAGATGATCATCCGCTGGAGGGCGTTGCCCCCGACCACCGAGGCCATTTTCCGGAGGGAGCAGTTGGGGAGCAGGTTCTCGATGTAGAACCGGCTCCAGTCCTTCTCGTCCTGGGAGATCAGCCCCGCCTCCAGGTTGTTGAACAGCATCAGGCGGAACCCGCGCTTGAGGACCTGGTCGCAGAAGTGGGAGATAGCGGCCTGGTACTCCATGGCCGAGGGTTTCTTCCTGAATGTCAACCGGCCCAGGCCGTGTTGGGAGGAGCACTCCAGGACATAGCTGTCCGAGGAGGCCAGTACCTCCATTCCCTGCGGGTCCATACCCTGTGATTCCATCATGGTCGTCTTTTGGCTGCTTTGTTTGCGCGTTCTGCCTCTGTTGGAGGTGCCGGGGGAGCGCGAATATACCAAATAATCTCACCAGAGTGAAATGGAATGGATCATGGGATGTGTGAGCTGGGGTACGGTTTCCATCCGGAGAGCCATTCCCCTCCTTGGAAGACAAGTCTCCGATAGGTAGGCCCCGAATTTCGGGTTCTCGCCCTATGGGCCCGGGCAGGTGGTATACCATCAGGGACATGGACGGGAACCACCACCATCTGCTGCTGCTCTGCGGTCTCCCGCTGGGGCACACGGTGCTCGGCTAGGTCGCCCTAGCCATGGCAGGCTTCCGGCACATGCGATTCCCCGAATCCTTGATCACCATCTAGGAACCGAAGGGCTATCCTGTTTTGCTCTTGTACCTGTCCCAGAAAGGTTTTGCGGAATAAAGAGGTTCATCTGCTTAAATCTCTTAACCCTGATGCGCTTCTGCACGTGAATACCCCTGAAGAACAGGAGAAGATATAGTTAATATCGCTTCCAGTCCCAGGCCTGGTTTCCGGAAAATGGGTCTGGATCGAAAAATACCTTATTCATGCTGGCGCCACTGGATGCTGGCGCCACAGGTTTTCAGAAACCTTATCCAACTTAAAGTCAAAGATCCAACTAGCCCTCCTTTTCCTTCTCATACAGAAAGGGCTGTGCCGAGGTCCGACGCAGTCCTTTCTGAATGCATTATGGCTGATGTTATGTGAGAATCAGGTTCGCGGGGCCAAATTCCTCGTAATGGATGGCCTCGGGCTTTACTCCCATTGCGGCCAGATCCTTGAACTGCTTTTTGATGAACGGGGCCGGACCACAAACGTAATAGTCGGCGTCCTGTAGAACCGCCTGGTCTCGTAGTTTGCTTAGTTCCACAATTCCCTCGTTGTACCCTTCCACCTGCATTTCCCCGTCCAGGGAATCATAGAAGATGTGCTTCTTGAGCTTGCCGTGGCGGGCTTCCAGGGTGGTGAGCGGCTCCCGGAACGCATGGACTTTCCTGTTGCGGCAGCCGTGCACCCAGACAATCTCCCGGTCACTCTCCGTATCGGCCAGGTACTCCAGCATGCTCAGCAGTGGGGTCTGCCCCACCCCGCCGCTGATGAAAACCACTGGGGTATGCTTTTCGGTGTCCAGGAAGAAGTCTCCGGCAGGAGGCGCCACCTCTATGATGTCGCCCTCCTGTACCTTGTCATGCAGCCGGTTGCTGATCATGCCGTTGGGGTTGTCGGCGGCCCCTCTTTCCTTCTTCACCGAAATGCGGTAGTAGTTGCCGTTTGGGGCACTGGAGAGGCTGTACTGGCGGGGTTGGAAGAGGTTCAGCTCGGGCAGGAACAGTCTGATACTGACGTACTGCCCCGGCTCGAAATCGGCCACCTTTCCGCCGTCAGCGGGGTACAGGTAAAAAGAAGTGATTTCCTCAGACTCCTGCTCCTTCTGTTTCAGGATGAAAGGCCGCCATCCGGTCCATCCTCCTTCTTTGGCCACGGAGTCATGGTACAGCTTCATCTCCAGGCCAGTCATCAGGTCGGCCAGCTGTTGGTAGGCCACCGCCCAGGCCTCTATCAGTTCCGGTGTGGCGCCCTCCCCCAGCACTTCGCTTATGGAGGCCAGCAGGTGCTTGCCCACTATGGCATAGTGCTCTGGCCTAATATCTAGGCTCACGTGCTTGTGGCCTATCTTTGTCACTGCTGAGACCAGGACAGAGGGGTCTTCAATGTTTTCGGCATACGCCAGCACCGCCATGGCCAAGGACAGCTGCTGCTTTCCGCTCCCCTGGTTGCCTAGATTGAAGACATTCTTCAACTCAGCGTTGTGCCTGAACATGCGGCTGTAAAAATGGGTGGTGAGGGCCACCCCATGCTCACGTAAAATCGGCACCGTGGTCTTTATCAGTTCTCTCTGCTCAGATGTTATCATACACTCATGTGCTAAATGGAGGAATAAAATTATAGTACGCAGCAGGGATTTAAAATGATGGGGATCATCTTAATGAAAGATTTAAGTTCTGCCAATCGCTTTCGCCCGTGCCTACCTTTAGCCATGCCCAGCCTAGTTGAGGGTGCCTGAGCACTCCACATAGGCTGGGCTTAAGTCTCTATCCTTTCCCAATGCTAAAACCAACTATCATGGAACCCATGGATACCGTCACAGAAGTATTGAGCAAACTCAAGGAGGAGGGCTATACCGTAGACTTCAACCTGGACAACAACTGTATCGTGTGCCACGGCAACTCGCTGCAGCTCCATCACAATGAATATACAGTGGATGCTTCTTATCGTTTTGAAGGCATCTCTGACCCCGGGGACGAAGCCGTAGTGTATGCCATCTCATCCGCGAAGCACCGTATAAGGGGCATCCTTGTGGATGGATACGGGATATACAGCGATAATGCGGTGTGGGAAATGGTGAGGGGGTTGAAGGAAAAAGCAAGCGCTGGCTCAGCAAACCAAGCCCCTTTAGCCTCTACCTAAGGGAATACACCAAGCAAGGACACCTGCACCCTTGAATGACATCTGCCGCCGCAGATGGACTGGACTTACCTCTAGCGGCCGATAAAGGGAGGCAAATTAGTAGCGCCTGGTTCTGTTTTAGTAATTCTTCGGGTTCTATTGCAGTCATTATGCCTGCTATCCTTCCTCCTTCTCCGCCATCTCCTATGCCAATGCAAACTACGCCCAGCCTCCCCCTACAACAGCAGGAGTAAACGTGGCTGCATAAGCATCCAAATTTTAGTCTTTCTCAGCGAACTAGCCAGAAACGTCCTACACTGAGGTTAGCTCCCTAATAGAAATTAGGCTACGGGAGCCTGGGCCAAAAGTGGCAGGCTATAGGCCTGCTGCGGGGCATAGAAACCAAGCTGCGGTTTCGTGTGCTTTTAACTAAGGGTTCTCACCAGTTCATCTCTGATAGGTTGGGAAAAGCATCAGATTCATCTTCATACGGACGCTCCTGGAGGTTCCTGAAGGCACCTGAAGTCTTTCTCTACTTAAATGTACAGAGATTGCCCTTCGCCAAGGGCATCAGCTCCTCAAAGCCAACCTAGTCTGAGTCTGCCCAGGTAGCTGCCATAACAGAGGGCACAGCCACTTCAATGGTGTTGTTGGTGAGGGAAGCGGTCACCAACTGCGCTGCCGGATCTCTAACTACGGCATGGAAAGTGTTTGCTCTGGCCTAGGCCCAAGGTGGGATTTGGTCTCCACGGTACCTTCTTGCGCCAATTGCTCCACTTTCCCCTGCATTGGCCGCAAACGGAGGGTGTTCTACTGCAGTCTTATCTTCATACCCAATGTATGTCTAAGTAATTCAGCCTCCTTCTATGTGCCGGATCTAGAAGTTTAACGATAGAGCCCCAGTTCCCCAGTCTCTACCGATACCCTTTTTGAAGTTAAAGGTTTCCTGTTTCATCTCCCGTTGATTCAGGAATTTGATTGTGCCTGAATGGGGTTTGGCCCCTGTTTTTTTAACCTAGTATGCTGAGAAAGCCTCAAAATAGGTATATATAGATGAACACTCCTGTTCTGGTGGTGTCTACCCAAGCGGTGTCCATTTTGGCTACGCTTCTGTCTCCGCACCTGCCTTTTCCCGCAGAGCGCACTATCTTTCGGGCGTCATGGGGTACATGCTGGGCTGCATGCTTTATATTATATTGATCACCCTTATCTTTTATCGCCTCACCTTCTTCAATTTGCAGTGCCTCTCCTAATTGGATCAGCATGGGTGCGGTGGCCATTACCACGCTCTCAGGCGCCACCTTGATTCTGAATATCAGTAGCACCACCGGTTTTCTTGACTTTGTACCTTTCCTGAAGGGCTTCACCCTTTTCTTCTGGATCATCAGGACCTGGTGGATTCCCATCATCGTCATTCTGGGCATATGGCGGCATGTGTCCAACCGTCTCCCCATCTTCTACCACCCGCAGTACTGGGGATTGGTGTTTCCGTTGGGCATGTACACGGTCTGCACTTGGCGGCTGGCATATGCCCTCCAACTTCCGTACCTGCAAATTATTCCCACCTACTTCATTTACCTGGCGTTTGTGGCTTGGGCCTATACCTTCCTGGGACTTTGCATAAACCTGGTGAAGACCTTTGTCCCTAGGCACCATTCAGGGAAGGGAAGTAATTAGAAGTCGATCCCCGATTAATATCCAACGTCCCCATCCGTCTGGGTGGATGCTTATAGGGCACTTTCAGGAAAACAGCCTTTAGAACAGGATACCTACATTGACAGGGGATGAGCGGGTGCTTAAATCAGGATAGGTATGGGGTTACTCTCTTATAATATTAAAAACAACGACTGAATCCCTAGGAAGATTTGCCAGTAATTGCCTTGTAAAGGGTATGTTTGTTCTCCTTCCCTAAGTCAACTCTACTCCGCAGGCTTCTGCACATTGGTGATAAAAAATTCACCAGTGTTGATACCGTCCACTAAGTTCTGAATGGTCTTATCGCTGAAGGTAGTGAGTAATTGCCGCCGGTAGTGCTGGATATCATTATGCAACGGGCAAGGATGGGTGTCTGAGCATTCCTTCATGCCCATTCCGCATTTTCTAAAGGCCTCCAATCCGTCAATGGTACGGACTACCTCCAGAATGCTGATATCATTGGCGGAACGGTGCAGGAAGAAGCCGCCGCCCGGGCCTTTCATAGAGGCTATTATCCCTTTACGGGCCAGGTCCTGCAGAATCTTACCCATGAAATGAGTAGGCAGTTCCAACTCTTTCGCAATCTCTTTGATTCCTACCCGCAGGCTTCTGGCATCATTCAAGGCAATGTACACAATCGCCCGAAGGGCATATTCCGTGGTCTTTGATAGCATCTGTTCTGTCCTTGCCTCTCCTACTTTATGGAAGTAAAGGTATCACATCTTATCCAGTTGCCGCCTTCCTTCGTCGGTAATCAATTCGGGGGACCACATAGGCCACCATACCAGTTCCACCTCAATCCCGTGGGTAGGAAACATTCTTTTCAGGATTTGCTGCGTGGCAGTGGTTATGGTGCCGCTCATGGGGCAGCCCTTGGTGGTAAGGGTGAGTTCAATGTAGATCCGCTCTTCCTCTGCTGTCACCTTGTAAACCAAGCCAAGGTCAACAATGTTGATGCCGATCTCAGGGTCTATGATGTATTTCAAGGTTTCCAGCACTCGCTCCAGAGTATCAGGCGCTTTGGTTTCCATAGGTAAAGGGTTTTAAGTCAGAAACTTTGTGCAACAGCAGGTGAAACACGTTCACGGTGTAGAGTACCGCCGCTATGGTTAACACAATGGCACCCACCAGTATCACGGTCGGCTCCCGCAGCAGTACGCCTGCCACCAACCCCACAAACCCCAGCAGGTAACTGATGTTCTGCCAACGCAGCAAGGTGTGGCTGTACAGGTCTTTGGGAAGCGGGGTCTGGAACCTACCCACCAGGTCTTCATAGGCGTGCATCCAGACAATGAAGGGAAGCGTCTTGAACGTCTGCCCCAGAATCAAGGCCGTAACAAAGCCCAGAAATATGGAAAGGCCATACACCAGGTACAGGCTGGACATCACCGCGGCGGGCAGCTCTATTTGGCTGCTCACCACCAGCACCAATACCAAAGGCACCACCAACAGGGCCAGCGCCACAAAGGTCTGCTGCATGCCCAAGTCAATGTCTGTCCGTTGCCTGGATTTCTTCGCTTCACGGAGGAAAAGAAGGAACGCACCCACGCCCCCTACCACCAGGGCCGCATACAAGGGGAGAAACCTTGTGTGTACGAACAAATGGTCAAAGATGAACAGCACCAGCCCCGCGTTGATGAGGTTGTAAGACCAGTTCAGGTGTTTGGTGCCCTCTACGTGCGCCAGCAGGAACATAGGAATCAGTTTGGACCCAACCCCTATTATCAAAAGCAGAAACCAACCGGCCATTCCGATGTGGGCGTGCAGTTTCAGGTAGTGCACGTGGTCCTGGGGCAGAAATGGCGTTGAAAAGTTCACCGCCATCAGTAACCCAATAAAACCGGTGAGCAAAAGCCAGGCCGCCGACGTCAATATAAAATCTGCCTCTACCGTCCACTTAGGTGCTTTCCTGGCCGTCTGGAGGATGTTGATGTTGAAGAGCAGAAAGGAAATCAACAGGCAGCAGGCCGCCAGATGCATGGGCAAGCCCACCTGGAAAAACCAGAAGGAGTACGCCAGCAGAATGGTACCCGTCCCTAACAACCCGAACGTCCAGAGGGCCAGCTTCTCACTGTAGAGTTTGCCTTCCAGCACTACCGGCAGCAATTGGTACAGTGCCCCGAAGATGGTCATGGTCGCCCAGCCCAGCACTGCCACGTGGGTCAGCGTCAGGAGCTTGGGGTGAAAATAGTGGCCGCCAAAGGCATCGGTGGAGAAGAGCAGCAGCAACGTGAGCGTCAAAAAAGAAAGGGCGGCAAAGGCATAATGCGGCAACACTACCCATTTGCTGGGGGAATTGGAGGCGGTTGCGGTACTCATGGCTTTAAGGTTTATAAATGAGCAGATACACTTCCCCGGGACCTACTTCTTTTATGGCTACCTGAAAGCCCCTTTCCTGCAACTTGGGGAGCAGGAACTGGGGCACCCGCTGATGGGTCACGTGCAAGGCTTTCCCGAAAGGCAGCCCCTCCAGTTCCTTGAGAATAGTAACCATAGGCAACGGCATTTCCAATTGGCGCACGTCAACCTGCTTCAGGTTTCCTGCATACTGGGCCAGGCTTTGTTCAAAGTCACCAGTCCATTCGGCGCTCGCCAAAGTAGAAGAAACCGTCCCGGCACCTTTGCGCCAGAAGTAGGTATAGACCAGCTCCGGTGACTTCACCTCTGCGAAGCTGACATAGCCGCGTTTCTGCAGAATCTGAATAAGCGGTGTGGGCTCAAACGTGTTGAGAATGACCAGGGCGTTCTGCCCGTTCACTTGCTCAACCGCCTTCATGATGCTCAGGAACGGGTCATTGCCAGCGGCAATATCTTCGCGCACATCGAGGTAGAGGAAGGCATTTGGGGGCAGCTCTTGCAAGAACACCGGAAAAACAAAAGCTGAGGGTATTACCTGCGGCACCGCCTCAGCAGTTTGCTTTTTCACCTCAAACCCCAGCGGCGCCAGCTTTTCAAAAAAGGCCTCTACCTGGCAGCCACCCATGCGGGCCGCATCGGCTATGGTCACCCTGGAGGCCAGAATCTTGCGCAGCAACGGATTCCTGAGCTTCTCAAAATGCCGGTTGATAGAAACGATGGCTTCAATGGCCGCAGGATTTTCCTTGATTACAGCTGAGATTTTGGTGGTGGCGGCAATTTGCATGGCTAAGCGGCTTTGGCATTGGAAGACCAGAATTCAGGCGTGAATGCGTCTTCCCTGGGTTCGTGTTTGTGCTCCAATAGCTTGGCGGCAAGTTCCAACTCTTCAGCAGGTACTAAGCTCTGCAGGTACGGGAACAGCTCGCGCTCCTCCCAGCGTATGTGGTTGGTGAGGTCTTTGTCCAGTACTTTGAACAGCTCTTTGTTCATGGGACTGCCTTCCTGAATGAGGACTACCAGTGTCTGCAGGAGGCGGTGCTCCTCTTCCAGCCTCAGGCGTACTTCATGGTCTTGGGGTAGCACGCGGGCCAGCAGCCACTCTTCCTCCTGGCAGTGTGCTTTGAGAACGATGTTCCAGAAATAGCGCACGTAGGCGCGCAGCAGTTTCAGGTCAGTGCCTTTTTTGAGTCCCTGCCTAATCTTCCAGCAGAACAACAGACCGAAGTGGTGGTCACGGGAAAGGGGTACCAGACTCTTGTCTCTTTTTTGGGGTGTCACAGTAGCTTTCATGACGTTCGTGGGCAGTGCCCTATTTAAGTTGTGGGAAGTGGGCAGGCCTGCGATGGTCCGCCCCTTCCACTTACTTATAAAACTTCTTTTTCCACTTCTAGCGCCTTAGGGAACAAAATGTTGTTCTCTAAATGAATGTGGCGCTGTAAATCTTCTTCAAACTCCTGCAGCTTGGCGAAAGCCACTTGGTAGGTGGCGCAGGCATCCTCGGGCAGGGTGAAATCATTGGTCAGGGTTCTGATGGCTTCCAATTCGCCACCGGCGGCCTCGTGCTCCATCTCCATCATATTGATGGGGTTCTGAATGCTGCCAAAAGCCGGAGGAGCCACTTTTTCGCCTTTCTGCTTGGCCTCATTCAGTTGCTTGATGAACGGGAACAGCACGCGTTCTTCTTTAGGCATGTGGCTCCCCAGTTCATTGGCCACATTCGCAAAGTGCTTGGCCACCTGCAACAACTCTGGATGGTTGGTGCCATGCACGCGGGCAATCTTGCTGGTGTATTCATACAAGGCCGGAATGGCCTCCCGTACGTACCTATGGTGGATATTCACAATGTAGTCGGCCAGGAAGGAAAGGTCCCAACTGGCAAAGTCGGTTTGAGCCACCGCTGAAGTATCTGGCAAGGCATTCAATTCAAGCTCCACCACCTCAGGGTTAATGCCTTTCTCCTCGCATACCTGGCTGATAGATTTCTTGCCGCCGCAGCAGAAGTCAATGCCGTATTTCTTGAAAACCTGTGCCTTCCTGAAGTCTTTCGCCACCATCTCGCCAATGCTCTCTTCCTCAGTGGTCGTGAGTTTAGAGATTTTCACCTCCCATACCTCAGGGCCTTGCGCCAGGTATTCCCACTTGAAAATATTGCCGCGCTCGCCCAGCAACTGGTAGTACAGCGGCTTAGGGTCATGGTCATTATGGATGATGAAGGCCTCGCCGCCTTTCAGTTCGTCGAACCATTCAAAAATGGTAGGGTGCTTCATGCGCGGCTCCAGCGCGGTAACATCTAAGACGTCTTTGGTTTCAGTAGTTGACATGTTAAGTTAGTAAGTTTGGGTTCTTGTTTCAATCAACACTTCAAAGTTAAAAAAACATTTCAATAATAAAAGACTTAAAGGTATTTTATTATTTTATTTCTACCTTTACTACATCGGCAAATACACTTCTTGTTTGCTGCTGCGATGATGCAAAATTACCACCCACGGTGGGGCCTTCCCCACTGATGCTCGTCATGACGGGCGGCAGATGACTTTGTTAATTTGCCGCAAAGCGAGCAGACGCCCCCGGCCGATGCAGGGGAATCAAAAGAGAAACGGGCCTTTTTCGGCCTGATTTCCCGAAAAGAGGCCGAAAACAGCGGGTTTTTCTGATGTGTTTTGTACAAGGATGGCTGAATGTCACGGTTTATGCGGCCGCCGCAGTATTCGCCGGAACAGAAAGCCAGCCTTCCACTAAGAAACGACTTTCCTGCCTGCCCGGCACTGCCCAAGCAAAATCAGCAGAATTCCCCCTGGCAGCAGGGTGCTGATGCTGAACATCAGTTCATAAAAATAAGGAAGGGCACCAAGCCTGAGCCAGAGAAACGCACCCTGTAGGAAAAGGAGGACCTCGGTACCGGCAAAGGCGGCCAGGAAAAAGCCCATTCCCCAGCGGCCCATGCGGCCCCGAAAGCTTAGCCATCCCAGCCGGAAGAAAAAGGCAAACAGGAAAAGGCTGACAAACCCGATGAGCACCAAATGCAGGTACCCGATGATGAAGAACCGCACCTGAAAGGCCAGCGCGGCCAGGTAAGGGAAGGCCGTCAGAAGTTGCATGCCTGTTTTGAGGACAAAGGCGAACGCCGCCAAGGAGAACAAAGCGCGGTCCCATCTCCCGAACAGGCGCAGGAGTTGCGCGCGCGCGGGCCAGAGCATCTGTAGCAGCAAGGCCAGCGCCACCACCTGCACCGAGGCCGCTGCTCCCGCCGCCAGAAAAACAAGGCCGGCGGGCTTCGTCCAAAGGAAGGAGAGCAGGTAAGCGGGCAGACAAGCCCAGAACATCAGCCTGAAAAAAGCAAGGGCGGTTTTAAAATCAAAGGCAATACCGTGGTGCTCCAGCATCCAGAGCAAAAGCCCCAACACGGCAAACACCAACCACCCGTTGTACTGGAAGTGGAGGTAAAAATAGATGGCGTTGTAGTACATTTCGCTGCCGCTGTGCCCGGTGGCCACGATGGGCGCCATGGCCCAAGGACCTAACGAGGAAAGCGCCAAAAAAATCAAGGCCGCCTTGACCAGCCGAAAGGAAAATCCGTGTTTCCCTTGGCTAACGCAGGCGGTTTTGGCATCCTTTAGAAATTGATAGATAAACCAGTAACTCAGGAGCAGGTGCACCGTGGAAAAGGTAATAGAGCCTGGCGCGTAGCCCTGTATCGGAAAGCTCACCAACATGCCCAGTACCGTGCCCTGCGAGAGCCAGAACTGCCAGGTGTAGGTGGGCTTGTTGCGCAACTCTTCCGGCAAATATGAGGCCAGCAAGGCCACAAAAACCGCGGCATAGAGCCAACCCAGCAAAGCCACGTGCGAATGCGCGTGAAGCAGATACTTATAATTCACCGCCGGTACCGTGCCCACCATCATATACCGCAGCAGAAGCCCCAGAAACGCCACCACCACCAGGTTGGCCAGCGCCACCAAAAACCAACCGCGCTTAGACGAAAGGGTCAAGGCATCACTTTTTGCTGCCGCTGCTGTGTTATTCCCGTCCATTTGTTTTCCTAAGCACTTTGCCTAGGCTCCTCTAGGAGTTAAAAGTAAAGTGCAGACATAGGTTAATAAAAGATATATAACTCTTTTATAGATGACTTTTGTCATTTCCCTTCCTTGGCCCGAATATGACCTTTGGAATGGTAACCGAATGGGAATTCACAATTGCCTAAGTTTCAATTCAACCTTATTGACAACAATATTTACCACTAGCAATATTTAAAATGAGTGGCAAAAGGCGTCTATTCTCAAGTTTCAGGGCGGTAGTACTCCTATTTACCCTGTTTGTATTCTATAGGCTGCGCGCATTTTTTTATACTTAAACTCACTTTTATGAGGTACAAAAAACTCTGGATCGGATTCATTGTCGTTATAGTCGGGTCCTTTGCCGTTCTCGGCTACTATGGTTCTGAAATTTACCGGGAGGCACCGCCCATTCCGGAAAGGGTGGTCACAGCCTCAGGCCAAACCATCTTTACCGCCCAGGACATTATGGATGGGCAAAATGTGTGGCAGTCTACGGGTGGCCAGGAACTAGGCTCCATCTGGGGCCATGGGGCCTACACCGCCCCCGACTGGACCGCTGATTGGCTCCACAAAGAAGCCATGTTCTTCTTAGACCGTTGGGCCCAGGAGGCCAAAGGCACCAACTATGATGCCCTGAACGAGGAAACGAAAGCCATGCTGCAGGCCCGCTTGCAGAAACAGATCAGGGCCAATGGCTATAATTTAGAAACCGGCATACTTACCATCTCCGACCTCCGCGCCGAGGCCATTGCCGGGGTAAGTGCGCATTATACCGGCCTTTTCATGAACGACTCGGCCCTGGCGGAGTACCGCGATGCCTACGCCATGAAAAACAACACGGTAGAGGATCCGGAGCGCATGCGCAAGCTGAACGCCTTCTTCTTCTGGGCCACCTGGGCCTGCGTCACCGAACGCCCCGGTCAGGATATCACCTACACAAACAACTGGCCCGCCGAGGAACTAGTAGGAAACCGCCCCAGCGCCGACCTCCTCATCTGGACCGGCTTCAGCGTGATTGTGCTTATCTCGGGCATTGGTCTGCTGGCCTTTTATTATGCCTCGCACAAAGAAGAGGAACTAGACCACAGCAAACTCCCTAAGGAAGACCCCTTGCTGGGTTTGCAGGCCACGTCGTCCATGCGCGCCACCCTTAAATACTTTTGGATTGTAACCGCTCTCATCGTCGTGCAGATTACGTTTGGGGTGGTTACGGCCCACTACGGCGTGGAAGGGCAGGCCCTGTATGGCTTCCCGCTCTCAGATTTCCTGCCCTACTCCATTACCCGTACCTGGCACGTGCAACTGGGCATCTTTTGGATTGCCACCTCCTGGCTGGCGACCGGCTTGTACATTGCCCCGGCCGTTTCGGGGCATGAGCCGAAGTTCCAGCGGCTGGGCGTTAACTTCCTGTTCATCTGCCTGCTCATTATTGTAGCGGGCTCGCTGGCTGGGCAGTGGTTCGGGGTTATGCAGAAACTGGGCTACGGCGAGAACTTCTGGTTTGGGCACCAGGGCTATGAATACGTAGACATGGGCCGTTTCTGGCAGATTTTCCTGCTGATAGGTTTGTTCCTGTGGCTGTTTCTGATGGTTCGCGCCATCTGGCCCGCGTTTAAAAGTGATGCCGAAGGCCGGCATTTGTTGGGCATGTTTCTGATCTCTTCCGCAGCCATTGCCTTGTTCTGGGCCGCGGGCCTTATGTGGGGCCAGCACACCAACCTGGCCATCGCCGAGTATTGGCGCTGGTGGGTGGTGCACCTGTGGGTAGAAGGTTTCTTTGAGGTATTCGCCACCGTGGTCATCGCGTTCCTGTTTGTGCGGATGGGCTTGCTGGAAACCAAAATGGCCACCGCCACCGTGTTGTTCTCCACCATCATTTTCCTGTTCGGGGGCATTATAGGCACGTTTCACCATCTGTATTTCTCCGGAACGCCTACGTCCGTGATGGCCTTAGGGGCCACGTTCAGCGCCCTGGAAGTAGTGCCGCTGGTGCTCATTGGGTTTGAGGCCTACCATAACTTTACCATCAGCCGCTCCACCACCTGGATCAGAGCCTATAAATGGCCCATCTACTGCTTTATCGCCGTGGCGTTCTGGAACCTGGTGGGTGCGGGCGTGTTCGGCTTCCTAATTAACCCGCCCATTGCGCTGTACTACATGCAGGGGCTGAATACCACACCGGTACACGCCCACACCGCCTTGTTTGGCGTGTACGGGGTGCTGGGTATTGGCCTGATGCTGTTTGTCCTGAAAGGCCTCTCCAGCCGGAGACGCTGGAAGGACGGGGTCATCAGTTTTGCGTTCTGGTCCATCAACATCGGCCTGGCCCTCATGGTTTTGATCAGTGTGCTGCCTATTGGATTGATGCAGACCTGGGCCAGCGTGAAATACGGCCTTTGGTATGCCCGCTCCATGGAATTCATGCAAACTGACGCCATGGAGGTCCTGCGGTGGCTGCGAGTAATAGGTGACACTATTTTCGCGGTGGGCGCTGGTGCTTTGGCCTGGTTTGTCATCGGCCTGAAAACCGGGCATTCGCTGGAAGAAGACGAGGACGTGTCTAAAGACATTCCGGCGCACGAAGAATTGGTAAGCAAATAAAAAGTATTTCCATCTAAAGTAGTTTTCAGGAGCGGAAGCCGTTCTAGGCCTCTTTCCCTGAAACCATTACGGGAAATTCAAGCTCTGATTCTGCCGAAGTCAAAGACCACGACAGTGCTGTCTAAACTTTTGAAGTGACTTTCGGTGTTTGCTTAGGCGGGAGAATCCAACAGCCCAGTACCGCCCTCCGGAACTGCCATAACTGACAGAATAACTTATTTTGCTACCCCTCAGGCCGAAAACAACTAAAGACAGTTGAAAGCCAACACCACCAGAGTAAACAGCGGTAACCGATCAGACCTTGCCTTCGGCTGAGGCTAGTATCGGTTATCGCTTTTATAGGCATTATTTGGAATGGCGCTGGTATTGGCCCGGGGGCAGGGCCAGGCGGTTGCGGGACTTGGCGGCGGCTGTCAGGTCATTGCCCCTCAGCACTTTCACATCCGCTAGCATAGGCATCAGGTACGTGTGCAGCATGTCGTGTGGCGGGCCTTTCATTTGGCAGTCGGCAAACACTTCCTTGAACCCATGCTGCAAACCCTGCCCCAGCTCCTTTAAGGCAGGGAATCGGTTTTGGCTGCTTGTTGGTGCCGCAGGTTCGCTTTGGTGGCCTCATCTGCTTTCCAGCGCTCTTCCCGTTCAGCGCAAGGCCATGGGTGGAAGCAGGTTCCGCATGGGCGGCATGGGCGGTTTCCGGACTGGTTGCGGGAGCATCTGGCGAGGTGCAGGGCAGATGCGGACCAGCTAAAGAAGCTACTATCAAAAGGGATTCCATAAAGCAAGGGCTCTGGGAACACATTCATTTGAAACTGTTTACCCAGTAGTGCCATCTTGCCTTAAGGGATACAATGGCACCCATCATGCTGTGCGAGGCCACCTCTCCACCAACATAACACCTTTCCCCGGCAAAGCAGGGCCGTGCCCATGGCCTTTATTTTGCCCTGGCCTGTTTTTCCATAAACAGGCCAGGGCAAAGACCACTTTGCCTTAGATATCTTTTCTGGAGAATATTCTCCTGGCCCACAGCAAGGGCGCTAACACCCACACCACCAATAACCCGAACGCCAGGGAAATTCCCCAAAGGCTGCCCAAAATGCTTTTGTACAAAGCACCGGTGTACCCCATCAGGGCCGAGACATCCAGGTTCAGCAATACCAGGATGCGGCCCAGGTCGACGGGGTTCAGGGCAGTCATCGCCAGAGTGGCGTACTCCAATGGGTAATCACCGAAGGAATACAGGATGAACAGCACAATACCATCATAAATCAATGCGAAGTAAAACCACAGCAACAGGGCAATGCCGATGCCCTTGGCCTTGTCGCGCGTGATCACCGAGGCCAGGAACGCCATCGCCACGAAGATGAAGGTGATGAAAACGCCCGTCAGCACCAGGTATACCCCCGTGAGGCTGGCCCCGAAGAGCAGGACCGGAACGCCCACCCCCACCAGAAAAGCGGCCGAGAGCGAGAAAGCCACGCCCAGGTACTCGCTCAGGAAAATCTTCCGGCGGTCTATGGGCTGGGCCACCAGCAGTTCCATGAACTCATAGGAGTTGTAAAAGTGGGTGGTGGCAAACACAACGCTGATGAGCGGCACCGTGAGCAGCACCAGGTTCAGCAGACTCAGCAAGCCCTTATCTGCACTGCCGCCCAGGTTGAACAAGCCGATGGAGAGCAACAGCAGAAACAAGGTGTAGGCGATGATGATTTTACTTCTGACGATGTCGTAAAGCACGTACTTGATGATCTTGCGCATGGCTTAGTTTTCCTCGTTCATGATTTTGGCGATGGCCCGGCTCAGGCGCTCCTCGTTGGTCTGCTCCTTCAGGCGGGCGATGGTCTCGTGGAATTTCACGCTGCCCTCCACCAGGCACAGCACCTCGTCGGCCACCTCCTCCACCTCGCTCATGATGTGCGAGGTGAGGAGGATCAGTTTCCCTTTTTTTTTCTCCCTCAGGATCTTTTCTTTCAGGATCTCGGCGGAGATGGGGTCTAGCCCGGCGGTGGGCTCATCCAACAGCAGCACCTGCGGGTCAAACATAAACGCCAGCGCCGCACTCACCTTCTGCTTGGTGCCGCCAGAGAGGGCACCCATGCGTTTGTCGTACATAGCGGGCAGCCCATATAAGCCAAGCAGTTCCTCATCCATCCCTATGCCGTCTTTGCGGATATCCCGCACCATCTCTATCACTTGCCGGATTTTCATATTCTCGGGGTAGCGCCCAATCTGGGGCATATACCCAATCTGGCTGCGGTACGCGTGTTTGTTGAGCACGCTTTCGCCGTTCAGCCGGATGTCGCCCTTGTCGGGCAGGACCATGCCCAGAATGCACTTGCCTAATGTTGTTTTACCGGCCCCGTTAGGGCCTATGATGGATATGACTTTGCCTGCCTCAAACTCAATGCTCACGTTGTTGAGCACCTGTAGCTTGCCGTAGGACTTGCGCAATTTTTCTATCGTTATCATGGTGTATCTTCTTCATCAGCGGTTGTCTGTCAACCAGTTGTTCGGGGGTAATGCTCGGCAGCACTTTCTCCAGGTTGTCCAGCAGGTCTACCATAAAGCTGCGCATGAACATCACTGCCGGCGGCACCCGCTCCACCAGCATGGAGAACAAACTTACGGGGCGGTAGGGCACATCACCCTTCTGGTCTTTGTCCAGGTCATAGCCCGTGTACTTGTCCCAGTAGTTATGCTCGAAGTGGTTTTCCTGGATGCTGCCGTTGGTGCTCACGTCAAAGGAGTTGCCGGTGAAATTATTCAGCCGGAAAGTGTCTTCTATACAAGTGGTCATCACCTTGATAGCCCAGCCGTTCCGCTCAAAATCGTTATTCTTTATATCCAGCCGGCTGGAGCTTTCCATGTGGATGGCGGTGGTGTTGCGCCGGAAAGTATTGTGGTGGATGACACTGTTGCTGATGTCCTTGAGCAGGAGGCCGTAGGAGGCCGCGCCCCAGTTCTCCTCGAAGGTGTTGTGCTCCATCCGGACACCGGTGGTGTACATCACAGCCACGCCCGCCCCATTGTTTCGGAAGGTGTTATGCGTGTACGTGTTTCCGTCCGAGAACATGAAATGCAGCCCGTAGCGCATGTTCTGGTGGCTGATGTTGCGGTGCACCTGGCTGTTCTTCACCACCTCCAGGTAAATGCCGTCGCGGTGGCCCTGCACCTCGTTGTCGGTTATCTCCACATTGTCTGTGTAGTACAGATTGATGGCGTTGCCCAGGGAAGACTCGGTCCTGTCCTTGTTCTCTCCTTTGATGGTATTCCCCTTGATTACGATCTGGTCTGAGTTTTGCAGGTAGATCGCGAAGTAGGTTTTCAGGATGGTGTTATCCAGAATTTTGATATTGCTGCGCTGAAACACCCGAATGGCGGCATCGTCTCTGGAATAGCTGGTGGCCACGTTTTTGAGGGTGAACCCCTGGATAATCACGTTATCGGCGGTTACCGCGATAAGCAGCCCCGTGAAGTTGCCATCAATGACCGGGTTGTTTTTCCCGATCAAGGTGAGGGGCTTGTCTATCTCTATCTTTGATTCTTGGTACACGCCGCCGTTCACCAGCACGGTATCGCCGGGCTTGGCCTGCAGCACCGCCTGCTTCACAGACGTAAGGGCGCAGGTTTTGCACACCATGACGTTGGCCCCTGCCGCGCTTTGGCCGGGTACTGACAGCAGCAGAATACTTGCTGCTGTCAGTACCCTTTTAGTGAAGTTTCTCATCATTCTTTACAATTGCCAGCACCTGACCCCAGGTGAGCAGCTCTGCACCCTGCTCCTGCTGTATTTTCCTGGCGGCCTCTTGCGTTGAAACGGCCAATAGGTTCATGCCCATAGGGCTGGGCAAAGCTGCGCTCCGCACGAAATGGGCGCTGTTTACCGGTATGAGTTCTGTAGGGTTTGAAAAATCAGTCACCATCAGAAAAGAGGCTTTTCGGCCTTCTTCCGGCTTACGGTTGACATAGGCCGCCAGGCATTCCACCGCGTCAAAGAAGGAAGGCTTGCCTTTGTCATTCACCAATTCGGCCCCGTACCGCACATCCGTAATGGTCATGCTGCAATGCGTGCAGTTGGCGTTGCCGTAAGGGACCGGCTTGGGCTCCGTTGAACAGGCCGTAAGCAACAAAACGGCTGGCACCAGCCAGCCATAGGGGAGGGAAAAAATTTGTTTCATGATAAAGAGGGAGTTGATTCTTTGCCCTTAGGCTTGGAGCTTAGATAATACACCAACCAGGCAAATATGACAGCCAGTAAGATACCCAGACTTCCCCAAGAGGGCAACGACAACGCATTAAAGTTGAGAAGCTGCTTACTGCCCAGCATGGGGGGGATATAGGTCATGTCCGGTACTTTGATAGGCGCCTGGGGGTTAAGGTTAGTCCCGAATTCGTGCAACCACAGGTAAAAGTCCAGTAACCCAACGGCTCCCCCCAGCATCAGCAGAACTACCCAACCTAAGATCAGTTTCCTTTTTCCCAGGAAAGCCACAATTACGCCCGTTACCATCAGAATGACTACGATGTAGGGCATGACTCTTAGTTCGGCAAAAGATTCTGGATGGATGGGCGCCATGCCGATGTAATGGTTCAGGATGTTGAAATTCTGAAGCACGCCTTCCGTACTACCGCCCAGTTTGTTAACCCAAATGTGCAGTTCCAGCCCCTCGGGGTATTGGGGGGCTTCCAGGTAGATCTTCCACATAGGGAAGAGAAACAAAAGGCCTAGCGACAAGGCGGCGAGAACCATCAATCCTCTGTGGTAAGCGGTCATCCTTTTTAGGTTAAGGTGAAATAAAAAAAAGACAGCGGAGTCTATGTAGAAACCTCCGCTGTCTTTTTAGTTTGAAGAAATTACTTACTTAAATAGGCGGAGGCCGGAGGCACCGGTTTTTTGACCCCGGTTGAGAATTTTATGGGAACGGTAGATCCCTTTTTGGAAACCCGCACGTACCCCTGCATTTCCTGGTGCAAGGCAGAGCAGAAGTCTGTACAGTAGAAGGGGAAAATACCCTCCGCTTTAGGCACCCACCGCAGGGTTTGGGTAGCACCCGGCATGATCAGCGTCTCCGCGTTGTTGGCCCCCATGATGGCAAAACCGTGCGGCACATCCCAGTCCTGCTCCAGGTTGGTTACGTGGAAGAGCACGGTGTCGCCTACCTGTATGCCTTCAATGTTATCAGGTGTGAAGTGGCTTCTGATGGAGGTCATTTTCACTTTCACCGTTTTGCCTTTACGGGTCACACTCACGCTTTTCTCGTTCTTCACGGCATCAGGGTGCGTGTTTTCGTCCAACTTGAAGAACTTGACGCTGTTAGGCGCAATCTTGCTGGCGGCAATACCCTGCGCGTAGTGCGGTTCGGCCAGGGTAGGGAAGTCCAGGAGCAGCTTCATCTTCTCCCCGCTGATGTCAATCAGTTGGGCGGAGTGCATCAACTCGGGGCCGGTGGGCAGGTAGCGGTCTTTCGTGATCTTGTTCATCGCGATGAGGTACTTGCCGTACGGTTCCTTGGTATCGCCGCCTGGGATCATTAAGTGGCCAGGGGAATAATACACGGGGATCCTGTCCTTCACCTTGAAGTCCTTCAGGCTCCATTTCACCACCTCAGAAGACACGAACATGGTGGAGTATGCATTGCCTTTCCCGTCAAACTCCGTGTGTAAGGGCCCTAAGCCCGGCTCTTTCACCTCGGCGTGCAGCACAGACTCATACTTGAACACCGGAATACCGTTCACTTCCCCGTCAAAGTCTTTGTTCTTGATGGCTTTCTGCATCTTGGAGAAAGAGAACACCGGCAGTGAAGAGGCCAGCTTGCCGTTTACCACCATAAACTCGCCAGTTGGGTCTACGTCAATGCCGTGCGGCGACTTAGGCGCCGGAATCAGGTACATCATGCCCGGGCACTCCTCCGGAAGCAGGTAACGCACCTTTTTTATTACGTTAGATTTGGCGGTATGTGAGCCATGGTCCATCTTGTTGTGGTAGTAGTTGGCGGGCATTTCGTGCGTCTTGCCTTCTTTGGCATACTTGGCCGCTAATTTCCAATTGATGGCTGCCAGGTAATCGCGGTCGTTCTGCGAGGCGCCCAGCTCCTTCAAGGTACCAGATTTCTCTGTGTTGTAGGTAGTGAAGAATACCCAGTCTTCTGATGGCCCTTTGCCGCCGTTGGCTAGATCATAGTCAAAGCCGGGCACCAGCACCTGGAAATCCAGTTTCATGTCGCCATGCCCCGGATCCATCTTTATAAAGGAAATGGATCCTCTGAACTTGTCTTTATAATCCGACAGACTTGCATCAGCGGTACCACCTTTCATGTCCAGCGGTACACTGAAGCGGGTACCCGCGATAATGTATTCGTTGTTGTTGGTGGGATAGGGCGAACAGTGGTTACCGGCAGAGTTAGGGATCTCCATGATCTCCACCGTCTCAAACGTTTTCAGGTCTATCCGGGCCACACGGGGGGTGTTGTTCCCGTTTACGAAGAGCCAGCGGCCATCCGCCGTTCCGTTCGCACGGGAAAGTTTGGGGTGGTGGAGGTCATCCCAGGGCACAAAGCCGTGCGAGGTCATCAGCATGGGCTTGGTTTCCTCATTGTAGCCGTAGCCGTTCTCGGCAAACTGGCTGAAAACCGGGATCACCTTGAGCAGCCTGCCAGAAGGAATCCCGTAAACAGACACCTGGCCGTTGAAGCCGCCTGAAAGGAACGAGTAGAGCTCGTCGTGCTTGCCAGGAGCCACATACACCGCCGTAGCAGCATCTGCGGCAATGGCGCCGTCCTTGGCATTGCCACCGCCACCCTCTCCAGAGTTACTACAGCTTTGCAGCATGGTACCGGCGGCCAACGCCACCAACAGGCCAATCTTAGGGACACTACTCTTATACTTATTGATAAGTGTTTCCATGTTTAATAGAAGGGTTACTTGTAAGGTCTACTAGCTTTTGCTGTCGTTCTGTCTCAGGTACTCCAGAATGGCCCGAGCATCAGACTCGGTAACATTCTGGTTGGTCATCTGGGTCAGGTGCTCCGCCAACAGCTTCTTAGCCTCGGGGTCTTTCTTAGTCATCTCCTCTGGGTTAACGATCATGTTCATGATCCACTCCGGCTTGCGGCGCCCCGTAACCCCCGCCAGACCCGGGCCTACTACCTTCTGATCACTCAGTTGGTGGCAGGCAGTACATTTGCCGTCAAAGATGGCTTTGCCGGTAGTGGCAAGGGCCTGGTCTATCTCCGCTCCAACTTCTACGGTTTTCACGGGGCCAACACCAAAACCGTTTTCTGCAGCCTCTTTTTCGGCTTGCGCTACAGCGTCTTCGTGAAGTGTATATTCGGGTTCGCTGGCGGTTTCCTTCTGCTCAGAAGAGCAACCAAATAAAAGAGCGGCACACATAATAACTACTGCCTGCATCCGCAGGGGAGACCTGGTTTTGTTGACGATGCTGCTGAACTGTTTTTTCATGAGAATTAGGATTAATGGTTGTTGAGCGAATTATGAAACAAAAGTAAATTCCATCGGCAGTAAAATAAAGGATGAATACATCTTTTATTTATGACATCAATCATGTTTTGATGTACTTCATCTTGCATTTCTAAGGCAAGGATACAGGCTACTTTCCCCAGAAGTGGCTCCCAGGCTCCTAAAACCAAACGAGTTATGATTCTAGGTTCATAAAGGGGCAGGAAACACTTCCCGCTACCCAGCATGAAGCAGAGGTCACCTCTGTTCAAGTAGGCCATCGCCTATTTTATACTATATTCCCTTTATTGATTTGCCTGCGGATGGAGAAAGTAAAGCAGGAAGAGGCCCGTAGGAACAGGTTTAACCGGGCGACCTGAATAAGGTGATGGGAGAAAGTCCTGTTTGGACAGGTAGATCCAAAAGGTTTCTCCTGTAGGATCATTTCGTTTCTGCACCATGGTTTTGGCCTACCCCTCTCACGATACCCTTTACCTCTGCTAGTTGATTTCTGCGGCAGATGAAACGGTGTCTACCTCAAGGGCATTGGAGGAATCTGACTCAGACTTTAACTGTGGGCTAATCTCATCTCCAGATCCAATTTCTACGCTCTCATCCGCAGTATTGCTATCGAGGTTTGAGTTTTCAGTATTGCCGCAGGCAAAAGTTAAAGTTCCGAGTGAAATAATCAATAATTTTTTCATGGGGGCTTTATTTACTTTTTTGTTTAAACGTCTTGTTGATTTTTTTGTTATGCAGGACGCCTGATGTAGGTGGAAACGGTTATCTTCTGGTAAGTACCCAAAGGGTGGGGTGCCCTGTATTCTTTCCGCCACCGGTCGGGGTAGCAGCTGGGCAGGGGAATAAGATAGCAGAAAAGGCTCAGTACCTCAAACGTAAACTATCCGTTGAAATGAAAGTGGGGGTAAAAGTAGATAGTGGAGAAGGAAACAGCTTTGAAATAGAGGTTGCTTCCGTTTTCTCAGATAGCAATAATAGGGCCTATGACGCAGGGACTTAAAGAAAAAAGCGCCAGAAAATTTAAAACGGTCTTCCTATTCCCTCATTATCAACGCACATGTCCTTATCTTTTATAGTAAGAGAAGGCACCTCCTCAGCACGCCTCAGGTATTCTTCGGTTATGAAGATGAAATTAACCCTAAGTACATGACCTATTATGATTCGGAAACAGAGAAGGTGAATTGGTGCAGGACGAGGATGCTAAGAAATATCACCAAAATACGCTGAATTACAAAGCGAAAGCCCTTGCTTCAGGAATACAAAGGCTTATACATAAGACTGCGGATTGGATTTTCCCTTACCACCTTAAACTGGGTGATGCCCCTGAGGGCCTCAAACGAAAGCTCGTGGATAAATGCGCTGTGTAATTAGCAGGAAATAAATATCCAGTTCAGAGAGTGTTATACGCTACTTGGAGGAAGAGATTGAAAGGATCATATACGATGTGTTGCAAAGGTATTTGCCCAGATTCATTGTTTAGGGAGTTTCTGCCGCTAAGTTTTGCTTCAGTTCTAGCAAATGCTAAAAATGAAGGAGGTAGCAAGAAGTTACTTTCTTCTTGCTACCTCCCGACGCTTGGCTAAGAACTTGATTCACCTTCACACACGGTACCCATTCAGCCTATCGCCATCCTATCTGAAAACAAACATAATCCGCTGGTAAGCATTATCTATCTTCCCCATATTGCTTTAGAGCATTAACATTAGCCGCTGATTGCCTTTTGTTGAAGTGGACGGGAGACGCCCTGACAATGTCCCGGTTGCCCACTTCCATCGTCATCACCCGACCCCCGTTCTTCTCGTACATCTCCACCACCAGCATCTTTTTATCCGGGATGGTGAATTTCTCCAGGCAGTACACCCGCTTCAGTTCGGACCGACCAGTGATGGTGTTCTGTCCCTCCGGATAGACGAAGATCGGCGTCACCTCCGTTTCCTGGACGGCCGTCCGCTTGCGCTGCTTTTTGTCCCGGACGTAGAATTTGATAAAGTCAATGTCATAGTTGAGGTTGCCCTTGTTTTTGGCGGTGATGGGGAAGAACAGGACGTTATCCTTGACATAGATCCCGTCCACCCCAAAGGTGATCTTGTTTTTATGCATGCCTATGCCGGAGATATAATCCCTTCGTTCAGCGATTTCATGGCTGTAGTACGCCAACTCCGCCTCATTCATGAGGACCGATTCAAACGAGACGGGCGCAGCAGTATTTAGGGAGGCAGTTAGGTAGACGGCCGGGGCGACTTTCGATTGGGACTGAACCAAGGGATTGGTAATGCCCGTATGATCCCCTCCCTCGATCTGATAGGTCAGGGAAGTGGGCTCCTCCTGGTAGCGCACGTGGAAGGAATAGAGCCGGCCGTCCTTGGTGATGACCGAGAGGTTGGTTTCCGGGAACCCCTTGGCATTGGCTTTCACCCGGAGGACGTTCTCCACCCCGGCGAACTTGTCGGCAATCACCGCGGCGGAGCCCAGGTCCACGCTGTGCACCCCGCTGGGAAAAATAAGGTTGACCGTTTTGGCATAGGAGACCCCCAGGGAAAATGATTTCAACAGCTGGGTATCCTTGAAAGGCTGCCGGTTCTGGGCCAGCGCCGAGAAGCCCGCCAAAAGGAATATACCAAGGGAAAGGAGATGCTTTTTCATGGATGCTAAGGTTAAAGTTCGGATTAAAAGTTCTCCGGGATCAGGTAGACCCGGTAATTGGCTTTCACGTGGACCCTCTCCAGCCGGGCCTTTTTGGAGGCCAGCGCCTTGACCCCGTTGATGCCACCCTGCGCGGCCTGCAGGGCCACCTGCTCGCCCACTCCTTGGGCCATCGTCACGTTGTAGCTCCCGCTGGAGGCCATGGAGCCCAGCGCCTGCTTGCCGGCTTCCCGGTCCAGGGAGCCGGGGATGGAGACCCCAGGCAGGCCGTCGCTGTCGTATACCTGCAGGGCGACCGGCAGGATCTCCTTGCCGTGCCGGATGTTCTCCACCGTAATGCCCAGGCGCTCATGCTTGACCGCTGCGACGCCGTAGACAAAGGTGTTTTTGGGGATGAGCGTGCCCTCCAGCTGGAGTTCGTTCAAGAGGCGCAGTTTCACCGTGGCCCCGGATACCACCGTCTGGTCGCTGTGGATCACTGCGCTGATGGTATTGCCGCTGACCTGGCCCTCACTGCCCCCGAGCGAATAGAAGGAATTGCCCTGCTGCCGGTTGGGTTGCCCCTCCCCTCCCCTTCCCTGGGGCAGGCTGCTGGCTACTTTGGGTTGGTGCCCGGTCACTTCCACCAGCTTCCTTTTCGGCTTCCGGGCCACGGTGTCCTGTCTCGGCCGCACGGGCTTCTCCCCGGCGAACTGGCCGCTGGCCAGGGTGCGTTGGAGGTACTGCAGGTACTGGTTGTTTCTGAGTTCCCGCTCCACGTCAACCGGGTTGGGGGCCCCATTTTGTTCTTTTTCCATCAGTTCCAACAACCGGTTCATCTTCGCCTCCGACAGGGAGGAAGTAGTGGCCGGGGTTCGGTAAAAGTCGTTTACCTTGCCGGTCAGGTGTTCGTACTCCCGGCGGTCATAGCTGGGAGTTGACCGAGGAGCAGAGCGAGGCGCGGGGGAATAGGCCAGCCCCCTGGCTTCCGGAGTTACGGCACCGGTATCCAAGCCAGGAGAAGCTGAAGCGGGGCTCACATGGTACTCCTCGAGGGAACGCATCCTTTCCGCATCCGCCTCCTGTTTTTCTTTCTGCTGGTACGCCGTCAGTTTGTCGCTGATAGCGGTTTTAAAGGTGGCTTTCGGGACTTCCGTGTTCAGGCCGCTGGCCTGCAGGGTCGCATTGGCTGCCGGGGTGCCACCACCGAAAAGGAAAAAGATGATCCCCAGAAACGGGACCACAAACACCGGCAACACCATTGCCATTTTTCGCTGGTGGAGGAATTCCGGGGAGTGTTGAATTGGGGAAGTATCCATAGTTGAAAATTTATAATTCTGGTTTTGTACCACGTGCCTTGGGTATCTGATAGAATGGCGGTCACCTGGATTCTGAAGGGCATAGAAATTCTCCGTCAACTCAGGTCCAGGCAACTCCTGATCCACTGCTCGGGAAATCATCGGATGTACCAGCCAAAGTCTCCTTGCTTAGCTTACTTTATTGAATCCAGCGATTGCATCTGTTGCTTGACGAGCGGGCGTTTAATAGAGGTAACCTTGAAACCTGAACTTCCAAACCCGGCCAAACCCGAGACCAGACAATACAGGAAGAAGCCCCCAAAAGAAAAGACAAACAGGAAAAAGTAAATCTTCTTCCGTCGGAGCGTCAAGCCCCTTTCCTTTTGCTGCAGGTATCCGACCAGGGATCCTTGGAGGGTCTTCCATTGGGATTTCACCCACTCCAAAGGGGTACTTTGCATAGCTACCGGGCTGTCACCTGTACATCCCGGTTCTCCAAGACGCGCCATTTCTCCATCAGAAAACCGTGCGGGTTATCGTCGCTCCGGGAAACATCGCGCAACTGGCATTGGGAGACCAGGGAGCGTTTGGTCTCGGAGGTAGACCGGATGATGGTCTGGGTGGCGTAGCAGCGGGCCGTATAAGGGTATTCGTTGAAATCCGTAAGCACGCTGTCAATTCTGATTTCCTGGCTCACGTTCCCCGCAATCAGGCTGGAGAAGTACCCGGCCTCCTTCAGGTTGGCGTATTCATCCTGAGCGGACTCATCACACAGGTACAGGGCCTGGTTGATGGTGTAATCGATGGCCTTTTGGTCGGGGGCCAACGTGAAGAAAAGTTCATGGAAGCGTTTGACGTGATCCCGGGCCTCCACCGGCCGGTTTTGCTTCATATCCTGGGAGATGGCCAGCATCAGGGATTTGCCATTGTCCAGGACGTATATTTTCTCCCGGGATTTCTTGGCGAAGCTAAAGGACATGTACACGACATAGACCGATAGGCAAAAGGTCAGGCCGATAAAGATGAGGAGGAACAGCCTCATTTGCTTAAAGCTGGTCTCCAGGTTGGATAGACTCTTGAACTGCATATTTTCCCCTTTCCTTAAAGTTTTTGGTACCCGGCCATGACTTGGCTGGGGGCATTCGCAAGATTCTTGGCGGCCGTCACACTTCGTCCGGCAATAGCCCCTGCCCCGGCTCCGGCCGCAGATCCGGCACTTCCCACCACGCTGGAGGAGGCATGGGTGATACTGGTCATGAACCGGCCCCCGCCGCAGGATTGCACGATCCACCCCGCCACCGTCGGCACGCAGGTATACCCGAAAATCCCGATCAGCAGAAAGACCAGGTACGCCGTATTGGTGGCGTCAAAATCTCCGCCGCTCTGCAGGTCCGCGATATCTTTCTGCAGCATGAGCACATTGATTTTGGAGATAATGGCTCCGAAAATATTAGCGACCGGTAACCAGAGGAACACATTGATGTACCGGGCGATCCAGTTGGTTAGGGTGCCGTGAAAACCGTCGAAAACCGCCAAACCGAAAGAGATCGGGCCGATAATCGCCATCACGATCAGGAAAAAGGTCCGGATGGTATCCAGCACCAGGCTGGCCGCCTCGTACAGCACAATGAGTACTTCTTTAAACCATTCTCTTACATTCGTTTGTAACTGGTACATGGCCCGTTCCGTGTACATTCCGGTCATTCCACCGACGTCAATAGGGTTTAGTTCCTCTAATTTCTTTTCAAATTCTGCATCATCGACCATCCAGCCTTTCCCCTCCTTTTTCATGCTTGCTTCCTCCAGTTTGGTCAGCTGTTCCTGGAACTCCCGTACTTGGACGTTCTGGGTGTCTACCAAGGCCCCCGTGGCCGTGGCCACCGGATTCAGAATGCCATTCAACGCCCCGATGACCAGCGGGAAAAGCAGGATGCACCAGCCGATGGCGAAAGGCCGAAGCAAAGGGTAAAAATCAATCGGCTCATTGTTGGCCATGTGCCGCCACACGCGGTTGGCGATGTAGAAGATTGCCCCTAGGCCGGCGATCCCCCGGGCCACCCCGATCAGGGAACCGCACAAGGGCAGCATTTCCTCATACAGCTGCCGGAGGATCTCGTGTAAGCTCAGCCATTCGTCGTTCATGCCGCTCTCCCTTTCTTCGTTACTGGGCTAAGCCGTATAAGCGCAGCACCCCTTCGGTATTGTTTTTCTTTTTCGCGCGCAGGTAGGAAACGGAGATGTTCTTGTTTGTATAATACTGGACCAGCGCCTTGTGCTGCCTGACCTTCTCGAAGGTGGTGTTGATCATGTCCAGCCGTTCCTTGTCGGTCAGGCTCAGGCTGCTCGCCTTGGCCCCCAGGTTCAGGTCGTCCACCAGGCGGGAGCTTTCCGCCAAGAGCTTGCCGTACCCATCGGTAATGTAATCCACTTCCGCCGGGGAGAAGTTCTTGTCCATCCGGAAACGGCTGATGTTCGTGCCGTACAGGTCCACGATCTCGGCGGTGAGTTGCAGGGTTTCGTAGATTTTCTGATACTCCGCCACGGTCGTGCTCACCCTTTTCAGGCCATCGTACCACTCTTTCCCCTGGTTGTAGATCTTGGAGGTTTCCTGGAAGGTCCGCACCAGTTCGTACTTCTGCTGAATCTGTTCCGTTATGTTCGTGATCTGTTGCAGGGCCCGCTGGGTGAAAGCCGTCGGATCGGCTACCACGAATTGCGCGGAGGCGGTAAAGTTTAAAAGCACCCAAAACGCCCCGATGAAAATTACCTTTTTCATACTTCCTCCTGTTTAAGTTTTTCCTCTATGCATTACTCCGTCATTTCTCCGATACCCGGCGATACTTGCCGCCACTGCCAAACACAATCATGTCCTCATTTTCGATGTACATGATATCCATGGGCACCCCTACATTCATTCTAATTACATTGTTTGCTTCATCCCAAACCCCAGGCACCGTTTTTTTACCTTGCTGAATCAGGAAGTTTTCCCCGTTTCTTGTGATGATGGTGTGATCCCTTCCCTCGCTTTGTACCGACTTCCATTCGCCAATAAATTTATCAGCATCATCAGTCGCCAGCGGTAGTTCCTCGTCTGGGTCAGAACCGTCTTTGGTGGGCTCGGAGCGGGACTCGGCGGTAGGGTCCGTTGCCGAAGCGGGGGTTTCCGGTTGCGAAGAACAGGCAGCCAGCAGAAAGAGGGCCAATCCTACGACATAGCATTTGGTTTTTGGCAATTGGGGCTTTTTCATGGTGCAGAAGTTAGGTTATACAGATGCGTACTCAACTGGCTCGGGCGAGGTTCGCCATTTCCGTGATCGCTGCCTCCATATTCCCTTTCCGCTCCGCCAATTCCAGCAGCTTTACTTTTTCGGTTTCCTCGGTTGTGTAGGTAAAATATTCCTCCGGGGAAACCTCGGTCGCATACACGGCGCTCTTGACCCCTCCCAGCCCGATCCACACCTCTTTGTAGCGGCGTCGGGGATTGTTGTCCAGGTTGATGGACAGCACCTGTTCTTTTTCCTTCTCGGAGAGGCCCAGCAGGTTCTGGATCTGATCGAACTTGTTGAGGTACTTGCGCTGGTCGAGCAGGATCTTACAATCCGAGTTATTGATGATGGTGTCTTTCACGATGGGGGAATGGATGATGTCGTCCACCTCCTGGGTCACGACCACCGCCTCCCCGAAGAATTTACGGACGGTCTTGAAGAGGTATTTGATGTATTCGGCCATCCCTTCCTTGGCGATCGCTTTCCAGGCCTCTTCTATCAGGATCATTTTCCGGACTCCCTTCAGGCGGCGCATCTTGTTGATAAAGGTCTCCATGATGATCAGGGTCACCACCGGGAACAGGATCTTGTGGTCTTTGATGTTATCCAATTCAAAGACGATGAACCGCTTATTCAAGAGGTCTAATTCCTTCTCCGAGTTGAGCAGGTAGTCGTATTCCCCCCCTTCGTAATAGGGCGCCAGGACATTGATGAAGTTGTCGAGGTCAAAGTCTTTTTCCCTTACCTTTTTCTCCTCCAGGATCTTGCGGTAGGCACCGTTCACAAACTCATAGAAGGTGTTGAAGCCGGGGGTGATATCCGTTCTTTCCCTTAGGGCCACCAGGTAATAGTTCACCGCGTTGGACAGGGCCACCTCCTCGGCCCGGGTTGGGATATCGGTGTCTTTTTTCCAGAGGGTCAGGATCAGGGTTTTGATGCTTTCCTTTTTTTCGATATCAAATAGTCCGTCCTCGGTGTAGAAAGGGTTGAAGCTGATGGGGTTTTCCTCGGTGTACGTCAGGTACACGCCATCCTGTCCCTTCGTTTGCCGGTTGATCAGGTGGCACAGCCCTAAATAGGAGTTCCCGGTATCGACCAGCAGCACATGGGTTCCCTGTTCATAGTATTGCTTCACCATGTGGTTGGTGAAGAAGGATTTACCGGAGCCCGAGGGGCCTAGGATGAACTTGTTCCGATTCGTGGTGTAGCCTTTTTTCATCGGCTCATCGGAGATGTCCACCAGAATGGGCTTACCGCTCATGCGGTCCACCATTTTCAGCCCAAACGGGCTGCTGGAGGAAAGGTAGTTGGTTTCGTGGTTGAGAAAGCAGCAGGCTTGCTCCAGGAACGTGTAAAACGTTTCCTCACTGGGGCAATCGGAGGCATTCCCGGGAATTCCCGCCCAGTACAGGGAAGGCAGGTCCTTGGTGTTCAGGCGGGGCTTGCAGTCCATGGCCGCAATCCCAGCCGAGGTCAGGTTGCGGTACTCTTTCAGCTGCTCGGGGTCTTCCGACCACAGCAGCACGTTGAAATGGGCCCGGACTGAGGTTTGGTTGAAGCTGAGGGCCTCGTTCAGATACTGGTCGTACCACTCTTTGTTCACGGCGTTCTCCCGGCTATACAAGGCCAGGGAATTCAGGTTGCGGGCCTTGCGCTCGAATTCCCGCAGGTTCTCGGTGTGGTCGTCGAGGAAGATGTATTGGTTATACAGATGGTTGCAGGACAGCAGCAAACCCACGGGCGAGGCAAATCCCAGGTGGCAGCTGCTCTTATCGGTGCTAAGGCGCTCATACCGTTTTTCGGTACTGACCGCGCCGGGCAGATCCTCCAGGTGGGAGAGGGTGAACAGGTTGAAATGGTTCGCCCCGATCTGCAGGCCCTGGGAGAAATCAAGGTCAGACAACAAAGGCTGGTTTTCCTGGCTCACGGCCAAGTATCTTTCGATGATCCCCGCTTTCCCCGCCGAGCCCAGGATCTCCGTCTCCGTCAGGCGGACCAGACCTACCGCCCCGCCATCGGTCAGGATGCGCTGGAACTGGCTGACCGTATCAAAAAAGGCAGTGAGGACCTGGGGCGAGTCTATCTCCTTCGGGATGAGCTTTCCCCGCACGAGGGAACCCCATAGGCTGTTTTTCCTGGCTTTCTCCGGGTAGGAAAGGGTCAAGAAGAGGTAGCAGTAATGGTGCAGGTAGGGGCGTTCGTTGAAATGGCGCTCAAAGGCCCGATCCAGGAAGCTTAAATTCTCCTGGCCGAAATCCGGACGGTACCTTTCCTCCACAAACCAATCCTGCTTGTGGACGATGGTGTATTTGGGGAGGATCCGCAGGGCCTTGATCCACGATTGGTGCAGGCTTTCATACTCCGGTTGGGAAAGGGTGAAAATCTCCTTCAGGTCCACCCGGAAGCACACCGTGATCTCGGCAAACTTGTTGATGATACAATCGTGCTCCACCTTGTACAAAGGCAGTTTCGATTCGAGGGTATCCGACTTGTATACAACGCCCATAACCTACCGCTTTTTCTTATACCGTAACACTCTTAAAAACTTCCCCTGGTTGATCAGGTAGTTCGGCCGTCGGCGGGCCGCCGCGTTTTTCATAAACCCATGCTCGCCGTAGACCCGGTTCCATTTGAAGACAAAATGGAATAACAAGCTGGTCGCCCCAATGGCCACGGCCGTGCACCCGTAGAGGTTGACCCCGAGGATGTAGAGGATGGTGAAGGCCAGGAAGATGCCCAACAACCCGGCCGCAAAATACACCAGGTACTGCGCCTTCAACCCCTTGAATTCGACCGGCTTGTTAATCCCCTTGTTGATGTGGTAACTGGCCAAGGGAACAGGATTCTAGAGGAAAAACGACCGCAGCACCGTCGCGACGATCACCAGGAAGATGCAGCTGCCAAACCATCCCGCCGCCACTTTCTGGGTATCGGGATCGCCGCTGTTCCATTTGGAGTACACCTTCACCCCCCCGATCAGGCCCAGCACCGCCCCTACCGCATACATCAGTTTCGTGGCCGGGTCAAAATAGCTGGTCACTTCCGCCGTGGCCGCCTCAATGCCGGCCGCGCCGTTCCCCTGGGCAAATACCTCCGGGGCGATCCCTGCCAGGGTTACCACGGCCAAAGCCCATCCTACCTGTCTTTTCGCTACTCGTTTCATGTTTCTAGAAGTTTGAGGGTTAAAAAATGAAGGGTTACATTATCTTATTCATCAGCTTGGTCATGTCCACATCGGCAAAGGAATCCTTGATCACTTGTTCCCCTCTCACCGTCTCTTCTTCGGCTGCTTCGTACCACCTGGCCCCGATCAGGGAATCCAGCTTTTCCCGGGCCCGGGCATTGCCGGAAAGGAGGGATTGGAGGAGCAGGGTATCCTCAATCAAATCCAGGTTTTTGGACAGCTCCCCTTTTTCACGGCCGGAAATATCCTCCTGCTGGAGAAGCTCCATGGTCCGGCTAAGCTCCTGCACCGAAATCCCACCCGTTTCCACTTCCGGGGATTCCGCGGCCTCGAAGGGGATAAATTGTTTTTCCAGGTCTACCTCCTCCCCGAAAAGCAACTCTTCTCCCTCCCCAAGCCCCTCCCCTACTGGGTACTCTTCCTCTTGGTACTCTTCTTCCTGGTATTCCTCCTCCAGATATTCTTCCTCCAGATATTCTTCTTCCTGATCCTGCACGTCAAACCCTTCCGGCCCTTGGTCATATTGAGCGGTCAAATCATTTGGGGTGCCCGACGCAGAGACGTGAGACAGGCTATGGCCATAATCAGGCGTACTGCCCACCGCCGAGAAAGTCGGCACCGGGGAATTGGCAGGAGCGGGAACCAGGCCGTCCGCTTTCCGCTTCTTCCCGAGCATTGCCAGCACCTCTGCCCGGTAATACACCGCCCCTACCCCGAGATAGTAGACGGTGACCGCGCCTAACACGAAAAAGCAGAATTGTCCCCAGGTAATGCCTTCAAACATAATCGTAACATTTTGGCCTGTTGGGCCGGGATAACGAACGCACTTCCTGCCGGTTCTTACGCCGTGAAGTACTTGGAATAGTTTCGTGAACGTGCTGTCTGCCGCGGATTTCAGGTTTCAGGTTAAAGGTGGTGGCTTCCGGTATGTGTCGCCAATATATTTATAATATAAATACTTTAGAAGCTATACGGTAACAAATATTTATGGGATAAATATTTTTAACAATTTTTAAATTTGTTCTTCGGTTTACAATTGGTAAAAAAAAGAGGCTACCCGGGGATTTCCCCATGGTAGCCTCTGCCTGGCAATGCTTGGGAAAGCTTAGCTTCCCAGGTGCTTTCCGTATAGTTCTTTGATCTGGGCTTCGTATTGCTCGAAGTGTTCCTCCAGCACATTCTCCAGATAATCAGCGAGGGCGATTTTCTTGTCCGTGAAGGCCAGGATCCTCCTTAATTTGTTGTGGTGGGTTTCCGAGATGTAGGCCCGGGCTTCTTTGCGGCCCGGGGTAGCTTGAAGGAAACGCCCGTATTCCCAACGCTTTCCCTGGGATTTGGCGGTAGCGGCCGGTTTCGGTTCTTTCTTTCCTTTGCTTTCCCCCTCGCCTGGTTCCAGGGTGCTTGCCGGGGCTTCCCTCCTCTCGGGTTCCGGCGTAGCCTTGTTTTCCAACGGAGGGACTTCCTCCGGGGGTAAGGGCTCAGTAGGCGCCGACGGTTGCGGAGCCGCTGACGGTTCGGGGGCCGCCTCTTTGTTTCTGTTCAAACCGCTGATGCTTCCAATCAGGAGACTTTCATCAAATGCTGGGCTCTTTCTGTTCTTTGCCATCTTGTTTATTATGTTATCTAGGGGAGACATTGATTTGCGCTAAGACTTCCTCAATCAACGGGACCATGTTGGTGTCCTTGATGAGGGCGGGTTGCATCGGGAAGATGGTGGACCTGAACTCAGGTTTCCTGAATTTCACGCTTTGGCCGATCACGGTCTTCAGGCAGTTTAACCCGGCTTGCCCGATCACGGAATTGGACACGTCATACAGGTTTGACTTTTCCGACTTGACGACATTGTTCCAGAAGAAATGAAGGGACTTCAGGTTGACGTTCGGTTTCCCAATCAGGTTATCATTCACCAGTAAGCCGAATTCGAGGCTGCTTTTGATCACGAGCTGGTCCGCTATCAGGGGAATGAAAATGTGGTCCAGCTGGCTGATGGTTTGGAGCACCCCGGGCGTGTTGATGGTACCCGGCAGATCCACGAAGACAATATCGTACGGCTCCTCCCCTGCTTCCAATTCCAGGAAGATATCCATCTCTTTCACGGATTCGGCCGGGTTGGTGTTCGCGATCGGGTACACCGGTTTGCCCAGGCCGGCAAAGGCCTGCTGGTAGGCTTCGTTTTTACGCACCATGTTGATTTCATCTTCCCTTAGCTTATGGATGTTCAGCTGGGGATAGTCCGCATCCAGGATGGCCACCTTCAACCCCAGCACATTGTGGCAGTAGCTGGCCATCAAAATCTCCAGGGTAGATTTACCCACTCCCCCCTTCTGGTTAAAAAATGAAATAAATTTCGTTTCTCTCGTCATTATTGTCTTTTGCTTTTCTACTTACTTAACCGTCTACTTACTTGTCTATCTAGACAAGTAAGTAGATAGATACTTGTTTGCTTAAATGCCTACTTGTTAACGTGGCCACTTCTGTACTTCCAGCGGCTTTTATTTTCCTGCCTACTTAGTTGTATAACTGCTTAAGTACCCATATACCTGTTTGCTTAGATAACTGAATAGGTACCTACTTACTTCTTCATTTACTTACCTACTTGCTTCTCTATTTACTCACCTACTTACTTCTCTTTTTACTTACCTACTTAGCTGTCTATTTACTTGTTTATCTTTTTAGCCCTTTGCCTGCCTACTTAATTATCTAGTTGTCTAACTATTTATATAAGTATTTATTTACATGGGTAGTTACTTATCTGTTTGTATAAGTGGTTACTTAACCCTCTAATTACTTATTTGTCTAAGCAAGTATAAGAATAAATACCTATATAGCTCCTTAGATGTTTACTTGTCTGTCTACCTATCTTTAAAGATAGTTACTTAGATGTCTGTCTACTTGCTTATCTATGTACTTGCTTGTTTAATTGTCGGTTTACTTGTTTAGCGAACTACTTACTTATCTGTTTACTTGTATAAGTAGGTATGCAAATAGATATCTGTCCAGTTGTATATCTAAGTGGATGTTTAAATGTATATAAGGTGGCTTGGGTAAGTAGATAATGGGTTATATGTTTATTTATTTAATTGGCTAAGCACTTGTTTCTCTATATATCCACATATCTATTTACTTATTTGCCGGTTTACTTGCTTCGCTTTATACTTAGCTCGCTAAATACCCATATAAGTAGATGGTTACCTGTCTGTCTAAGTAGATGGTTCGCTATCGATGTAGACTTCTACTTAACTATCTATTTACGTGCTTTCCAAAATAGCTATTTGTCTACTTGGTTAAGTACCTATCTACTTATTTACTTAACTATCTGTTTGTCTATCTACTTACCCGTTTGGATCCCCGAAGGTACAGATAAGTCTTTTGTTTCCCAATTGTTTACTTGCTTCCCTAAGTAGATACATATCCCTTTACCTATCTGCCTAACTACTTACTTTTGTGGTTAGTTAACTACTTAACTACTTACATCGCTGTAAAGCCTCTGTTGTAATGGTTTCCCGGCACGCTTTCTAAAATCTACTCAACCATCCCTTGGTACTTTCAGTATAAAGAGGTATGTTTTGCGTCAGCAAAAAGCAAGATATGTTTTTGTTCCACAAAAACTAAAACCGGTTCTCTCAGAGGTCGCTAATGCCAGGAGGAAAACCGCTTTGCCGCCGTCGTCATGAAAGAACACGCCCATGGAAAAGGAAGAGAAACCACTCGAGAAAAAGAAGGGGCGGGGCGGGCGGAAGCCCAAGCCCCCGCAGGACCTGGCCTCCGAAGAAATCAAGTTCCGGGTCACCGAGAAGGATTATAAAAAACTGGACGATTGGTTCCGGCAGTCTGCCTACCGGCATAAATCCGAGATGTACCATGATCTCATGTTCCACCAGAAGCTCGCCCTGCGGGACAGCACGAACGTGCTGCTGGCCACGGAGATGCAGCACCTGGTCCGGGAGATCAAGGCCATCGGGACGAACTATAACCAGGTCGTCAAGAAGATAAATTCCCTGACCGACGGGAGGCCCGTGCCCCCCGAAGTGGCCAAGCTGGTGGAGCTGACCGCCCAACTGGGGAAGGCGCAAAGTGAATTCCACGCACTTTTACTTCAGCTAAGGGAAAAATGGTTGCAAGGATAATTCGAGGCAAAGACATCGTCGGTCTGCTCAAGTACAATGAGAAGGAGCACTCCAGCGTCTTGTACGCGCAGTTGATCAATGACCTCAAGGACCCGGAGGAGCTGACGCTGCAGGACAAGATCCAGGGGCTGCAGGCCTATCTCCGGCTGAACCCGAAGATCAGTAAGCCGACCTTCCATGTTTCCCTGAACCCAGACCCGGAGGACAGACTCAGCGACGAGCAGCTGACGGAGATCGCCCGGGAGTATCTGGAGCGGATGAACTACGGCCAGCAACCCTACCTCATCTACAAGCACGAAGACATCGAGCGGACCCACCTGCACCTCGTCTCGGTCAGCGTGGGCCTGGACGGCAAAGCCATCCCCAGCAGCCAAGACCGGTACCGGTCGGAAGAGATCCGGAAAGACCTGGAGGCGAAATACGGGTTGGTGCCCGCCGGCGAGAAGATACCCAATGGGAGAAATGTCTTTGAGCCGATTGATGTCCGGGCCATCGAGTACGGCAAGACGGACACGAAAAGCGCCATCGCCGCCGTGGTGCGCTCCGCCACCCGGGAGTATCGGTTTTCCTCCCTGGCAGAATACAAAGCCCTGCTGAACCAGTACCACGTGACCGTGGACGAGGTAACCGACCCCAACGATCCTAGCAAGACGCTGGGGTTGTTTTACGGAATCATCAACCCGGTAGGGGAGAGGGTCGGCAGCAGGATCAAAGCCAGCAGCATCGGGAAAGAGGTCGGCTGGCCCGCCCTGTCGGCCAAGTTCACCGAAGACGGGCAAAAGATAACCGAAAGCCACGTTAAAGCTACCCTCTGCGGCAAGATAAAGACCGTTCTAACCGCCTATCCGTACCTCACCCTGGCTCATTTCAAGGAAAGGCTACAGGAGCAGGAAATACAGGTCATCTGCCGGGAGGGCGGGGAGAAGGGCCTGGCCAGCCTCACCTATATCGACGCCCACACGAAAACCGTTTTAGATAGCCAGGCTTTGGGCACCGCGTATTCCGCTCCTTACCTAGGCCAACGGTTTGCCGAAGCGACTTTGTCCCGCCCTGACCTGCAGCAGGCGAACCAGGAACTGGTGCGTATTTACAATGGCTACCGGAAAACAGACCAAAACTATTTCTTTGAAAGCAGCCTCATCAACGCCTTGCCGCAGTTAAAAGGGGCCTTTGCGTTGCAATTACTAAAACAGGTTCCCCAGCTGGAGGGGAAGCAAGCCGAATTGGCGGTCAGCAATTTCATGGAATACCGGCAACGGCAATTGCCCCAGGTACAGGAGAAAGAGAACGGGTATTTCCAGGCGAATACGCCGCCTCTGCTCCACTATGTCCAATCCAACGGGGAACTGAGCCTGCGCCAAAAGCTAAGCTTCCTGTACGCCCTCCACATCACGTTTTCCCAGAAAGGGGAGGACCTGCTCATCCACTCCTCCAAGAGTCCCGAGGTGGGGTATACCGTGCCGAATACGACCCTTTTCCAACTGCTGGGCGTGCCGGCCATCCTTGGGAAACTTACGGTGTCCGAAGGGGGGATCCCGGTGTTCCATAAAATGGACCGGCAGATCCTCAAAACCATGAGCCAGGCCCCGGAAGAGCGGCAGTACGGTACGTTGCGGCTAGGGGAGCGGATGGGGCAACTGGATCGTTCCCCCATCCTACCTTTCCTCTCCAAAGCGGACCGGCATCTGCTATTGAGTCACGCCAACCGGGACTATGCCGCCGGGGTCTACCAAGGGATGGACAAAGGCCTGGACTACCCCCAGACCCTCTCTTATCTGCTGGAAAACGGGTTGCTCATCAAACCGGTCCCCGGAAGGGGAGGGGAGCCGGTGGCGTACCACCTCGGGTACCATACGCTGCCGGAGAGCACCTTTGTAAAAGCGGGAGCGTCGCTGGCGAACCTGCTGAAATCCCATGGCTTCAACCCGGAAACCGAGGCCAGCGTCAAGCGTCTCGTCTTCCGGGAATCGCAAACCGGGGAAGTCACCGTGTCCCCTAAGTACCGCCTTCTGGTCTCCCTGAGCCAAGCCCTCCAACGGAATGACCTAAAAGCTACCCACCGCGTCCTACGTTTCATCCATGGGATAAATAAACCGCTGGCCAACCAAATAGAGAAACACCTGGCGGAAAACCTGCCCCGAAACCGGAAAGACCCCGGGGCAGGAATGCTCCAGGCCACCGATCTGATTCCCCTCATCCGAAAGGAAATAGCGGAATACCCGTCCGATACCTTGCGGGAGCCGAGCCAGAATGCCTCCTTGACCAGCCTTTACCGGGCGGAATCAACCCACGGGGCCCGTTTGCTGGAGAGTTTGGGGATTCTCTTCCGTAATTTCGCCGACGCCGTCTTCGGGAACGAGCAAGGGGAGAAGGAGGAACACCGGCCGGAGCAGAAGCGGAAAAGGCGCCGGCGCTTGCGTTGGTAAACCCTTGGTGATTATTATTCATCCCATGGATAGGGCTTGCCCGTATACCGGGGCAGAACGGGCCTCTTCCCCGCCTTTTCTAGTTGGGGAAAGAGGGCGTACATATAGCTGAAATCTATATATTTGCCTTGGCTCTTCCCTTCACCGGAACCTAACACGACTCACTGCCCCGATACTCGATTGGACCTTACCCTTTTCAGCAGATGCACGAAGATCAAAGAGCCTTATCCAAGCTGATGGACTTCACCCGGATCCTCAGTATTTTTTTACTCGGAATCCATGTGTACTGGTTTTGCTATTCCGCTTTCCAGGGCAACGGCTGGACGGTCCCTTTCCTGGATTCCGTTTTGCTGAAGTTGGCGAAAGGAAGCGGGCTTTTCTCCGATCCCCTCTATTCCAAAGGGGCCTGCCTCCTGCTACTGGGGATCTCCTGCCTGGGGACCAAGGGCGTCAAATCAGAGAAGGTCTCCGGGAAAAGCATCGGTGGCTACTTTCTCCTGGGTTCCGGGCTGTTTTTCGCCAATGACCTGCTTTTGCATCTCTTCCCCCAGCTCACCCTCCATTCCTTTTTTTACATCAGCACCCTGGCCCTCGGCTACCTGCTGCTCCTGAAGGGCGGGAATTACCTGTCCCGATTATTCAGCTCGGACCTGATGAAGGATATCTTCAATGCCGAAAACGAATCGTTTCCCCAAGAGGAGGGGTTGCTGGAAAATGAGTTTTCGGTCAACCTGCCCACGGAGTACCAATGGAAGGGAAAAAAAAGAAAAGGGTGGGTCAACGTCGTCAATCCCTTCCGAGCCACTGGGGTCACCGGAACACCCGGCTCCGGGAAGTCCTTCGCGGTGGTCAACCAGTTCATCAGGCAGCACATCGCCAAGGGATTCGCCATGTACATTTACGATTACAAGTTTGATGACCTGTCCCGCATCGCCTACAACACCCTGCTGCGGAACTACGACAAGTACCCCGTAAAGCCCGCCTTTTACGTCATCAACTTCGACAACCCAGCTAAGAGCCACCGGTGTAATCCGCTCCTGCCCTCCATGATGAGCGATATCATCGATGCCTACGAGAGTTCCTATACCATTATGCTCAACCTGAATAAAAAATGGATCGAGAAGCAGGGGGAGTTTTTCGTAGAGTCCCCGATCAACTTCCTGGCGGCCATCATCTGGTTCCTGCGGCTGTATGAAAACGGGAAGTACTGTACGTTCCCCCACGCCATCGAATTCCTGAGCCGGAAGTACGAGGAGATCTTCCCGATCCTGGGGAGTTATCCGGAGATCGAGAACTATGTCAAGCCCTTCGTCTCCGCGTTCGAGGGAGGGGCCATGGAACAGCTGGAAGGCCAGATCGCCAGTGCTCGGATCCCCTTGTCCCGGCTGGCCTCCCCGCAGCTTTACTGGGTCATGAGCGGCAATGACTTCACGCTGGACCTGAATAACCCCGCAGCCCCGAAAGTCCTGTGCGTGGGCAACAACCCCGATCGGCAAGCCGTCTACGGGGCGGCCCTGGGGCTGTACAATGCCCGGATCATCAAACTGATCAACCAGAAACACCGGCTGAAAAGCTCCGTCATCATCGATGAGCTGCCGACGATCTACTTCAAAGGGCTGGATAACCTGATTGCCACCGCCCGAAGCAATAAGGTGAGCACGTTATTGGGGTTCCAGGACTTTTCCCAATTGGAAAGGGATTACGGCCGGGCCGAGGCCACGGTCATCAAGAATACCATCGGGAATATTTTCTCGGGACAGGTGGTAGGGGATAGCGCCAAGCAGCTGTCGGAGCGATTCGGCCGGATCCTGCAGAAGCGCCAGAGCGTGTCCGTCAGCCGGGATTCCACCTCTTCCTCCACCTCTACCCAATTGGACAGCATGCTCCCGGCCAGTAAGATCGCCAACCTGTCCCAGGGAGTGTTCGTCGGGGCGGTGGCGGATAACCTGGGCCAGGAAATCACCCAAAAGGTATTCCACGGGAAAATCAAGATCGATGTCAAAGCGGTGCAGGAAGAGGAACGTACGTACCGGGAAATCCCCGTTATCACGAATTTCACGGATGAAACCGGGAGAGACCGCATGGAGGAGATCATCCAACAAAACTACCTGCAAATCAAAGCCGATATAGCAGACCTGATCCAGGCGGAGCTGACCAGGATAAAGGCGGAAGCCCCGGCACCAGCATCTAAGTAATCACAATGGAGCATATTGAGGAAGCATCAGAAAATATACCGAACAGCAATACGGGTCTCCCGGCCATGGAAACGGCCGCGTTCCAGGCCCTCGTAGGAAAGAGGCTGCTGGAGATCCGCACGTCCATCAAGCCGAAACTGACCCAGATGCGGTTGGCCCAGGAACTTGATTTAAACCAGGGCAACATCCAGCGGCTGGAATCCGCCGGCAGGGGAACCGTGGAAAACCTGCTGGTGATCCTGAACTACTACCTGAAGCAGGACTTTAACCTGAATTACATCCTGGCCGAGGACAATTCGAGGTTTACCCCCCGCCTAAGGCCTGAAGACAAGGTAGAGAACTTGGATTCCTATTTTGAGCGGCTGGAATAGGGGGTGCCTGCTTCCGCCCTGAACTTCTCAAACATCAGAAAGCAGAAAGGCAGGGGATCGAGGGGCCGCCCGTTTTTGGCGACGATGTAATGCAGGTGGTTCCCCGTACTCAACCCCGTCTGCCCCACATAACCCACCACTTGCCCTTGCTGCACGGTTTGTCCGGGGGTGACGATAAACCGGAGCAGATGCCCGTAGACCGTGGAGAACCCATTCCGATGATCCAGCTGCACGAAGTTCCCCAAGGCCTCATGGAAGGAAACCGAACGGGAAACGACCGCATCGGCCACGGCATAGACCGGGGTGCCGTTCGGGGCCGGTATGTCAATTCCCCCATGGAAAAGAACCGCGTCCTTCACGGGGTGCGCCCGGTACCCGAACCCGGAACTAACCCTGAAATTCCTTACTGACGATTGCTTGACCGGCACCAGGCTGGGGATCGTCCGGAGGATCCGGGAATCAAACCGGGAGATTCGGAGAAGGCGCAACACCTCGCCATAGGTGGTCGATTGCCTTAAGAGATCCTCCGTTACGAAGGTAATCTCATCCCGCAGGGCCTGTTTACGCAGCCAGAGCAGGGATTCCCGTCGCTTTTCCGTTTCCGATTTCTTCTCCCAGGGCAGAGGGTCCTGGGCCGCTGGGAAGGACTGGGCCTGACCTGGTACCTCCCCCAGTCCTAGCAAGGCGAACGCGGCATATTTTAGGTAGTGCGACATGCCATTTTTTTAAAATTATTCGTATCATGAATTATACGCAGTAAAAAAGTGGCCGTTTATTCATCTTATGAATAACTTATGTCTTTCTTTCGGCCAGTTGATTTTTTTACCTTAAAAATTAGAGCCATGGCAACGGTAGCATCACCCCTGATGGGGACAGGAAATCACGGCCTCGGGGAAACCGGGAAGACGAAAGCCAGGGAAGAGAAATCCGGCACGGAAGAGGAGCTTACGAAGGCGGAGAGTAAGACACAGCACCCAGGGGAATCCCCCCAACACCTTTTTACCTTGAACAAAGAAACGGGGGAGGTCCACATCCTCGGGAAAGATCCCCAAGGCAAAACCAGGCTCCATGATCCTGCCCAGCCCAGGCAAGCGGATGGCCCCGTTTTTGAAATAATTCCCCACAAAGGGTTTCTGGGTAACTTTATTATTAACTTCAAAAACAATTACGGTACTTCGGATTCTTTAGAAGTGTTGGCCGTGCCGGTTTCCAAATCGCCCGCCACGGCGGCCCGGGAAATACAGGAGAGCTTGCCTGACTTGAAAGCCGATCTGATCAAAGGGCTGATAGCCCTGGAAGACAAAACAGGGACCTCCGGGATGACCGACGCCACGGAAAGGGCCTTTGTCCATCTTCCGGAAGACCGGCAGCAACAGCTGCTGGAAAAGCTGGCCCCTGATCCGGAAGGGAATAACTCCTTTGTGTTGAAGGGTCAGAAGGATCGGTGGCACTTCCCGGAGGAGGGCACGGGGAAGCTGACCTTGCGGCAGAATCTAAGCAACATGGTCCTTTTCATCACAGGGGAGGACGGTAGTCCGAAGACAACTTTACGGCAGGATTTCAGAAATATGGTTTACTTCGTGAAGAATGATGAGGTAGGATCTTCCGAGATCGACGATGGCAAACCTAAGGCTGCCCAACCATCCTATAGCAAAACACTAGACATGCAGAAAACAAAATTCAACCCGGAGGACATCAACTGGAAAGATGCCGAGAAACTAGGCCTCACCAAGGATCTGTTGGAAAAAACCGATAACCTGACCAAGCTTCTGAATGGGGAAAAGACCTCCCTGCTCCAAGGGCTGAAAGGGGACTTAGGGGGCGTGAAAGTGTCCCTCGACGGAAAATTCCGGTTGGCGGAAGATCCGACCGGGAAGCCGACCTTTGTATTCCATGGCGTACGAGCCCACCTGGATATCCCCACCTCCTACCTGGGCTATGCGTTCTCCCCGGAGGACAAACAAAACCTGAAAGAAAGCGGAAACTTGAATAAACAGGTAACCCTCACCGATAGGTCCACCAACAAGGAATTCCAGGCCTATATAGGGGTAGACCGGGATACCCAGGAATTAGTGGCCGTCCGGGCCGATCGGATCAAGATCCCGAATACCTTGTGGGGGGTCCTGTTGACGGACGAGCAAAAGAAATCCCTGGAGCAAGGCAAGCCTACCCCCATCGCCGGGATGAAAGACGATAAGAACCAGGAGTTTTCGGCCACCGTGCAAATCGATCCCGCCAAAAAGGGATTTTCTTTCCGTTCTTTGCCCGCTACTGCCGTCCACCAAACCATCCAACCGGAGAATAAAATACAGGTAGCCGCCAATAACGAGGGGAACAAAGCGGAAACGGTGAAACACTCCGATACCGTGGAAAGCAAGCAGCAGCAGGAGCCGGAACCGAAGGCGGCCAAAAGAAGGGGACCAAAACTATAAACCACGCTGGGCTGCCTGGCTGGCTTCAAGTCGGCCGGGTCGGACTACTTTCCCCCTTCCATTCTACACCTTTACTTTTTTCCTATGGAGGATTTCAGAAGTAAATACCCGGATGCCAAAAGCTTTGAGGACTTCCGCCAGGAAATCTCCATCATTGAGCTGGCTACTGCCAACGGTTACCACCATGAGGTGAAAAAGGGTTCCCGGACCCCGGTCTTTTTCAACCCGCAAACCAATGACCGGATTATCATCCTCAATCCGACGAATCCTGGGAACCAGGGCTATTGGAATCCCGAGGATGACACGGATAAAGGCAGCCTGATCAATTTCGTGAAAAGGAGGCTGGGTACCCTGTTTCCGCAAAACAGCAACCGGAACGAAAACGCCAACGTGAATGCCATCCTGTACCAGTACCTGAAACTGCCGGAACCGGCCAGGCAGCAGAACCGGCAGCTGGTGGATACCGGAACCCTCCATAACATCGAAGCGCATCAATTTCTGATCGACTACTACCAGCTCAAACCGCTTTATAAAAAAGACTTCTTCCGGGAAAGGGGGATCTCCCTGGAAACCTTGGAAAAACCGGAATTCATCGGGCGTATCTACAATGTGCAATACCAGGATCCGGCCAAACCGGGACCGGTCTATACCAATGTGGCGTTTCCCTACCACCTGGCCCATGATACCCGGATGGTGGGCCTGGAGATTCGAAACAGGGATTACAAGGCCCATGCCGAAGGCTCCGACCGGAGCAACGGGGTTTGGCACTCCAATATGCCCCACAAGTTAGACCGGATCGTGCTGGTGGAAAGTGCCTTGGACGCCCTTAGCTACCAGGAACTCCGGAAACCGCAAAATACCTTGTACATTTCCTACGGCGGGAATCTTACCAGCCACCAGATCCAAACCATCAAGGAACTGAAAGCCAAAGGCAACACGGACCCTGATTTTCAGTACGTGACGGCCAATGACAATGACAAAAAGGGAGCCTACTATGATCTGATGTTCCTGAGGGAATTAGCTGCCGAAAAATTCCCCTCCCAACGGCTGGCAAATCCCAAAAACAGCCTTAAGCTGGCTTTCTCCAGCCTCCATACTGAACCTGGTGCTCTCGTGGACCTGGCCGACAGGCTGATGCGGGCACTGAAGCAGTACCACGGGCAAATCGACGAGGAACTAAAAAAGGAGGGATTGGGCAACGTCGTCAAAAACGAACTGGAAAAGGATAAAATCAAATTCAACCTGACTGGAAATCAGTTTATCGTTGAGATTCCGACTACTTTCTTCGCCCTGCACCAGTTCAACAAGGCGTTGGTTTCAGCGGCAGGGTTGGAGAAAAAGATAGAGATTAAGAAAGCCATTCTAAACGACTACAACGAGGATCTGAAACTGATCAAAGCCATCCACAAAAGCCCCGAGTTGCTAGCGGAAATCAATAAAAATGATCTGAAAAAGAGCCCAGCCGAAAAGCTGACGCATGACGATCTGAAGTTCGTGGTTCTCCAGCCAGGGCGCTACGAACAGCTCCAGCAAACCTTCGGGTTGGGGAAAGAGAATGAGGAAAGCCTACAGGTGCTGCAGCAGGAGAAAAAAGGGGGAGCGGTAGCGGACAGGGAAAACCAAGAAGCTTTGCCGAAGGATACTCCTCTGGAGAGAAGGGCCAACCCCAAAGAGAAGATACCACAGGTAAGCCGCAGACTGTAGAAGTCACCGCAGGGCCAGCAGAGAAAACCAGATCCAGGAACGGGTTTGGTTTTTTTATGAAAAGGGGGGAGGCTCCCTACCGGTCGGACCCACTCCGGACTGCGCATTGCTTCGGTCGCGACGACAAATCTGCTCCCTAGATTTTCCTTCGAGCTTCTAGCCCTACAAGACAACTGCCCAGCTTAGGGAAGGAATTGCTTTCCATGTAATAATAGGCTAGTAATCAGGAATTAATAAATAATAAAGCCAAGGGAAAAAGTTTTAAAGCACTAGTTTCTGTGCATAAATTAATATATACATTATGTATCTTTGTGATGATACGAAACGTATATATAGTAAAGGAAACGGTTTAACAATTGTACTTAAAACCTCTAAGACCATGGCCACCCAAAGCGCACATCTCGAAAGATCAAACTCCTGGGACCGACTCTGTTTTCCGGTCCGGGAAGAGAAACTGCAGGCTCTTCTACCCGGTTCGTACCAGTTGCTTCCCTCCGACCGGCAACGGGCGGTCGTGGGCGCTATGCCTGATGGCACACAGCACGTCTTTGCCCTGCAAAGTGAGGAGTATACTTTGATCCCCAATGAATTGCTGCGGGAGGTAGTCAACAGCGTAACCCAGGAGTATGTCTTGGATGCCCGCTTTACTTCGCTGGGGGATTTCGGGATCAACATCGTGTTGCCGGACAGCCTGCACGTAGGCCCCGAGCGTATCTATAAAAACCTCATCATCACCAATTCCTACACCGGGAAAAGCCCCTTTACCATTCAGGGTTCCTCCATCGAATCCACCAACGAGGAAAAAGTAAAGGTATCCTATTACCGTCAGATATGCTCCAACGGGCTGATGGGATGGGCCGACGAGTTTATGGGGTATGAGGAGTATTTTAATTGGTTGGCGAACGGCCAGCCTAAAAAGTACCTGGATGCCCTGCAGGAAAAAGTGGAGCACGTCACGATTGAACGGATCCGGAAAGAGGAAAGGATCCTGGCCGAGACGTTCCACCACAAGGGGTTGAACCTGGCGTTTTTCAAAGAGCACCTTACCAAGATCCTGAAAAATTTCACTGCACAAAGCCTCTCGGTGACCGGCACTATTTACCAAAAATTGGTGGAAGTGGCCGTGCCCACGGAGGCAGACGTCCAAAAAGTGATCCTCCAAGCGGGATTGCCCAAGAAATTGTCCTCTCTGGCCATGGAGCGGTTGCGGTTCGAGGAAAAGGAGTTGCAGACCGAGGCGAACCTATGGCTTTTATACAATGCCGCCAATTATGCCCTGTTCAACGGGAAATCGGCCCTGACTATCAACGAGCGGTTCAAAGCCGACCAAAAAGCCTTCCACCACATCGCTGAAATGGCGCTTTGATGGCCCGCGGAGGGTGCCGGTATTGTGCCTACACTCTCCGCAACTTTTTAGTCAAAGGCTATTACAAAGCAGGTGGTGGAGCCTCCCTCGCTCCTCCTCATCAAGTCAAAAAAATAGAGCACCAATGGAAAGGGAGTTGCGGTTATCATTATTTTATCGTAACATTGCGATGTAATAATCATCTACCAATCATGGGAGTCACTAAGACGCAGAATTTCACGGAGGAGCAGAACACGGTCGCCGCTTACGCGAAAGCCTTGGCGCACCCTGCCAGGATAGCGATTCTCCAGCACCTGCTCAAGAGCAAGGCCTGCATCTGCGGTGACCTGGTGGAGGTGCTTCCGCTGGCGCAGGCCACGGTCTCACAGCACCTGAAGGAACTCAAGTCCGCTGGGCTGATCACTGGCACCGTGGAGGGCACCAGCGTGTGCTACTGCATTGACAAACACAAATTTGAAGAAGTACGAGACATCTTCCTGAACCTTTTCTCCGCCAGCGTGGAGTGCAGGGATAGCTGCTGCTAAAATTTTTTATCCATATTCATCGTAATATCGCAATCATATGAACAGAGCAGATTTCATCAACTGGCAAGAATTCAAGGCCGAGCTTCAGCGTAAACCAGACCTGCACCTACAGTTCCAGTACGCCGAAGGGAAACTGGTGGACGTTTCCTACCACATCACCGAGATCAAACAAGCCCCGATCGTGTCGGTGGACTGCGGCGGGGTGATGAACACGTGGACGGAGGTCATCGTGCAGCTCTGGGAGCCTGAGCAACGGGACAGCAACCGTGAGATGAAGGTGAGCAAGGCCCTTTCCATTATAGGGGTGGTAGAAAAGGTATTGCCGCTGAACCCGCTGGGCACGGTGAAGATCGAGTTCGGCAACTCACAGTTTGACACCCGCCAGATGTACCCGTCCCAGTTCATCGCCGACGGGGAGAACCTGATCGTCAACCTAAGCCCTGATTTCGTGCAGTGCAAGGCCATCGAGCGCGGTGGAAGCTGCGGCACCAATGACAAAGGCGAGGAGTGCTGCGCCCCAGCCCCAGAGAAGAAGAAAGTCCAGTTGGTGGAACTGACCACGTTCCCCGCCGAAAGCTGCACGCCAGGGTCTGGCTGCTGCTAAACCGAAGACTATGCCTATAGCACCCTTGCTACCGTCGCATTGGGTGGACGTGAAGCGCATCTACCTTGAGGGGATCGCCACGGGGCAGGCCACCTTCCAGACCGAAGCCCCTTCTTGGGAGGACTGGGACAAAGGACACCTCAACAGTTGCCGCTTCGTGGCTCTGGAAGGGGAGGAAGTCTGCGGTTGGGTTGCCCTTTCACCCGTCTCCAGCCGCTGCGTTTACGCAGGCGTGGCCGAGGTCAGCGTCTACGTGGGCCAAGGTTTCAGGGGAAAGGGTATCGGCGAGAAGCTGCTCAAACACCTGATCACTGAGGCCGAGAACAACGGCATCTGGACAATTCAGGCGGGCATCTTCCCTGAGAACGTGGCCAGCGTGAAACTCCATGAGAAGAACGGCTTTCGCATCGTCGGCCTCAGGGAACGGCTGGCGAAGCACCACGGGGTCTGGCGCAGCGTCTACTTCCTTGAGCGGCGCAGCCTAGTGGCGGGTAATGATTGATCACGACAAATGACAAACATGAAGAATATACTTGTTCTCTGCACCGGCAATTCCTGTCGGAGCCAGATCGCGGAAGGATACCTGCGGCATTTCACGGGCGGCCACGCCAACATCTTCAGTGCGGGGATAGAAACCCACGGAGTGAACCCCAAGGCGATCTCCACGATGGCGGAAGACGGCATTGATCTCTCGGGCCACACCTCCAACCACATCGATGAATACCGAGATGTACCTTTTGACTACATCATCACCGTGTGTGACCACGCGCAGGAGAACTGCCCGTACTTTCCGTCCAAGGCCCAACGGTTCCACCAGAACTTCACTGACCCAGCCAAGGCCACGGGAACCGAAGAGGAGGTAAGGGCTGCCTTCAGGAAGGCTAGGGAAGAGATCAAGGAATACTGCCGCACGTTTGCCGCCGCGCACATCACCAGAGAAACCGTTTTCACCCCAACAGAATAAACTATGAGAATCGCCCTTTTCAGCGACATCCATGCCAACCTTCCCGCCCTTGAGGCAGTGTTGGCCGACATGGACAATCAGAACCTAGACGCTGTTTATTGCCTAGGTGACTTAGTGGGCTATGCCACTTGGCCGAATGAGGTAGTGGCCGAGATTAGAAGAAGAAGGATTCCCACCATCGCGGGGAACTACGACGAGGGTGTGGGTCTGGCCAGCCCCAACTGCGGGTGCGCCTACAAGACCGACACAGAGAAAGACCTCGGACAGCAGTCCATCGACTACACCAACCACATCGTCACAGAGGAGACCCGCCAGTACCTACGGATGCTCCCGCGCCACATCCGCCTCACCTTCATGGATGACTCAAAGGCTGAGAACAGGATGGAGATGCTGCTGGTGCACGGCAGCCCCCGCAAGATCAATGAGTACCTGTTTGAGGACAGGCCCGAGAAGAGTTTCCTGCACATGTTCGCAGACGCAGGGGCCGATATCCTATTCTTCGGCCACACGCACAAGCCCTACCACCGCGCCATGCCCTATGACCATGAGGGGCAGACCCGTTACCGCCACGCCATCAACATCGGCTCAGTGGGCAAGCCCAAGGACGGCGACCCACGCGCTGGTTACGTGATCTTGGAACTGACGCCTGAGAGCAAGCTGACCAACCCTGAGAGCATCAAGGTGGAGTTCGTCCGTGTGGCCTACGACGTGGAGAGAGCGGCTCAGGCCGTGGAGGCAAGCCCATTGCCCAATGAATTCGCAGGTATGCTCAGAACCGCTTAAAACGCTTTAAATAGACTGATATGAGTCAATGCACCGTAGATAAAAGAAAGAGGCTCTCCCGCCTTGACCAGTTCCTGACCCTCTGGATATTCCTTGCCATGGGCGTGGGTGTCCTGATCGGGTATGTGTACCCAGAAGTGGAGGACACGATCAACACCTTCCAGACGGGCACCGTCAATGTGCCGATCGCCATCGGGCTGATCCTGATGATGTATCCGCCGCTTGCGAAAGTGCGGTACTCACAGCTAGGCAGGGTCTTCAAGAACGTGAAGGTGATCACGCTCTCCTTGGTCTTGAACTGGATCATCGGCCCCATCCTGATGTTCCTGCTGGCGATCATCTTCCTCAGGGATTACCCCGAGTACATGGTCGGCATCATCCTGATCGGCTTGGCAAGATGCATCGCCATGGTGCTGGTGTGGAATGAACTGGCCGAGGGTGACCGCGAGTACGCGGCTGGCCTCGTGGCGTTCAACAGTATCTTTCAGGTGCTCTTCTACAGCCTTTTCGCCTACATCTTCATCACGATCCTGCCCACGTGGTTCGGGTTGGAGGGTAAGGTCGTGGACATCAGCATGGGGGCCATCGCCGAGAGTGTGGGCATCTACCTTGGAATACCGTTCCTGATGGGTTTCCTCTCCAGCCTGATCCTGCGCCGCGTGAAGGGCAATGAGTGGTACCAGAACGTCTTCATCCCCGCCATCAGCCCCATCACGCTGGTTGCCCTGCTGTTCACCATCGTGGTGATGTTCAGCCTCAAGGGGAACCTGATCGTGAACATCCCGCTGGACGTGATCCGCATCGCCATCCCGCTGGTGATCTACTTCGCCATCATGTTCGTGGTGAGCATCTACATGGGCAAGGCGTTGGGGGCCAACTACGCCCAGAACGCCTCCGTCGCTTTCACCGCGACGGGGAACAATTTTGAGTTGGCGATCGCCGTCGCCATCGGGGTTTTCGGTCTTAACTCTGGTCAGGCATTCGCGGGCGTGGTGGGGCCTTTGATCGAGGTGCCCGCCCTGATCGCCTTGGTGAACCTAGCTTACTGGTTCCGCCGAAAATACTACGGCACCGAACCCCTGCTTACTTCAGCGCCGACAGTAGAAGAAGCAAAGGCTTGAAACATCAACTTCCATCCGCAGGCTACTTAGGTCCTTGGGGTTAACCAAACTCCTTCAAAGCTTTGATTATTTTGCAATAGCCCTGGTACTTCTGCCTTCCTAAAATTTCTTGGATTTTATCCATTTACCCATCATGTTTAGGGTTGATAATGGGTAAATGGATATTCCCTGTTTTAAGGCCTTTACCAGCATTTTGCCGTATATAACCTATCCTAACTATTTCGATTGATGCTATTAGATGTTTTCAAGCCAGCGCGGCCAGGATTAACCCCGGATCAAGTGGAAGCCAGGATCGAAAGGGAGAAATCGGCTTTAAGTTCCCTAGCGGGGATCCTGACCAATGCCCCCATGCCTGACGATTTCGCAGTGGAGTTGATGCAACGTTACGTGGACGGGGAGCTTTCCTTGGCGGAGGTCAAGGAAAGGATCATCACGGAAACGAAGCGCCGGTACAGTTCCGTCCCTTCCGAAAAGCCTGTCTAACCTATAGGGTATGGGGGATTTATTCTCGGATAGCCAAGGCGTTCTCTTAAATAAATTAGGGATCACCGATGCTTCCGCCCTCTCCCAGGCAGAGGCCAACATCGCCTGGACCAGTGTGGAGGAGCTTAAAAGTAGGGGAGGGGTGCCGGGCGGCAGATTTGATAAAAACCACTTCCAGCAGATCCACCGGTTCATTTTCGGGGATATCTATCCCTGGGCGGGGGAAACCAGGGCCGACCGCCAGTTCCAGGGGCACAAGCCTACTTATGCAACGGGCAGCAGGGAAATCATGGTTTTTGCCCCCTATCCCGACATCGACGGGAACCTGCAGGCCCTGGCCGCGCACTTGGAAAAGGAAAACTACCTGAAAGGCCTGCCCCTCGACCAGTTCACGGAACGGGCTGCCTTCTACCTGGACCAGTACAACTATACCCACCCGTTCCGGGAAGGCAACGGTCGAAGCCTGCAGAGCGCCTTTACGCAACTGGCGTCCCAAGCAGGATACCGCCTTGATTTCAACCAGCTGAAGAACAAGGAAGACTACAACCACGGTCGGGATGTTGGCATGGTTCGGGTCCATGGTGCCCCGGACCGGGCCCGTAACCTGGAAGGTCTGAAAAGCATGCTCCGCACGGTGACTTATCCGGTGCCCACCCAGGAGGCCGAGTGGCTCCGCAGCATCCCCGCCGTACCGATTCCTCCTTTATCACAGGAACTACTGCGGATGGAAGCGAAGCGGGAGTTTGACGTCACTTTCCTCCGGCTGACCGAGGTGTACCCGGCGCTGCGGGGAATGGAGCCGATCGATACTTTCCTGCAGCGGTTCCAGGAAGTGCGGTTCGACGAGAAGCAGATCCTTCCCCACAAAGATGCTTTCCATGCCGTCATCCAGGCGGTTGTGAACCACCCCATGGTGGCGCCCGCCTCCCAGGACCTCCAGGATGCCCAACGATTCGGGCACTCTATCCTGCAATTGGAGAAAATAGCCAAAGGGCAGAAAATAGGGGAGGAGCTAACCCAAAAACTAAAAGGGCCCAGGGTAAAATAGAATTGCCTTGCCTACCAACCGGACCTACGGGGCCGAAGGTCCACCACGCCTTTGCCCGCGTAAAGGGTCGTTAGCCCCAGTTGAGCAGGACACTCAAACAAAGGAAGCTACCCGTGATGTTGAAGATAAAGGAGATGACGCTTATGGTCTTATAGGTCTCCTGTTTCAGGTAGGGCTTCCGGTCATGGAGCCAGAGTAGGAAGGTGCAGACAACCCCTATCGTCAGGCTTAGGAAGATGAGTGTATTGACAGTATCCATCGCATCCCTCTTAAGTTATACCAACCCTTTAAAGTTCTATCATACGGGTACCGAACGATCTGGATTTCTTTCCGGCGTGTCCTGCCGCAAGGAGTAGTATTCTCTTGCCCCTTTTTCCAATTGTTACCTGGAAGGCTGGCTGCATTTACGCTGCGGAGTAACCCAAACCTGGGATTTACAAAACCTATACTTTCCGTAGTCATTCACCGGTACATATCGTATATAATGTAAAGGGGGATTGTTCCCGTGACCGGAGGGGAGGATTGGAAATTGGCCCTGCCGGCAACGGGATAAGTACCTCCGGTGACCTTCCCTGGTAAATCAGGCAGAGGTTCATCCTGTTTCCGGTTCTTGTTTTGAGGAGGGAAGTGTTTTGCGTCAGGTTAATTGCCCTGATTCTTTCCTAATGAATTTTTTTCAGCTTTCGTGCCCCGCTTGTTTGCAGGTATTCAGCCGCTTTAGTATTTTACTTAACTAAATTGACCTATTGCGCTTCGCTCACTACCCGGACTTGTAGGACAGGGCTTCATAGTTTTATATGCTTTGTCAAAGATTTCAATTACGCTCCCGATGAAAACAACTGAGATCAACTTTGAGGATGACTTACGATACGTGAAGGTGAAGATTGGCTTGGAGGAAGGTAAGATAAAGAGTCTCGGGGAGATAGTTGCGATTATCCCGGTTACCCATATCGCCAAGAAGCTCAGTTTGAACACCGTCCGGCTGCAGGCTAAAATAAAAGACCCCAGCACCTTCCGGGTATCCGAGCTTCAGGCTTTCGCAAAGTTGGTCAACGTTGAGTTTTTAACCTTGGTAAGTGTCATTTTTGCTTCCCCCCCACCAAGTAACCACTAACGACATGATTAACGGCCATGAAATTGTACTGTACACCAAAGAAGGATTTATTGTCAGAGTAGAAAGCACAGAGTTACAGGAGAAGTTTTTGGCTTCTTCCCAGTACAGGATCGAGGGTGATTGCCCCCTGGAAAAGATGACCGCCTTTATCGAAGAGGTGATGGATTGCCAAGTTCCCGAGCAGAGCTGGGCAGGTCTGCGCTATGTCCTGGAGGTACTGGGGCACCCCGAGCATCTTCTTTCCGCCTAGAGTTCCCAGAACTGGATTAGCTTGGGCTGCTTCCGGGCTAGTCCAGTTCCGGGCTTTATTTCCCTTTCCTACTATGGTGTGAAAGGAAGGATTTGGGTTACATGGGCACCCTTTCCCCCCGTCTTTCACCTTTCAAAGCCTCTAAATCGCCTGAAAAATTATTAAGAATCAATCTAAATAATATTTGCAGGTTGAGATACCGTCTCTATATTTGCGTCAAATTAGATTTAATCTAAATAGCAATAATGAGACAGATCTACTCCTTCCTCTTCCCAATTCTAGTCTTCCTGGCCTTCGGCCAGCACGCGTTTGCCCAGGCGACGGGCAGGGTAAGCGGCAAAATAAAGTCCAGCGACGGGAAACCCGCCGCTTACGTAAATGTGGGTTTAACGGGAACCAGCAAAGGTGCCGTTACCGGAGAGGATGGTTTCTACACGATCCAGGGCGTTCCCCCCGGCACTTATACCCTGACCAGCTCTTTTGTGGGGTTGGAAAGCAAGGAAACGAGCATCACCGTGGAAGCCGGAAAGACAACCAAGGTCAATTTTGAGTTAGTGGAAAACGCCGCCCGGATCTCCGAGGTAGTGGTAACCGCCGGAAAGACCATCAACAAAAAGCCATTGGCCATCGGGAAAATAGCCATTGCCCCCCTGGACATGCCCCAGAGCATGACCATCGTGAACAGCGAGGTGATCGCCAACCAGCAGGCTTCCAGGCTGAGCGACGTCATCAAGAACGTGAACGGGGTTTCCCTGGGCACCAGCCGGGGCAGTACGGCGGAGACCTTCTTTGCCCGCGGGTACAACCTAGGGGCCAACAACATTTTCAAGAACGGGGCCCGCTCCAACTCCGCGGTCATCCCGGAGGCCAGCACCCTGGAACGGGTGGAAGTACTGAAGGGAAGTGCCGCTTTGCTGTATGGCAACGTGTCCGGCGGGGCCATCATCAACATGGTGACGAAGCAGCCCAAATTCGAGTACGGCGGAGAGATAGCCCTGCGGGCGGGCAGCTATAACCTCTACAAACCCATAGCGGATGTGTACGGGCCGATTTCCCAAAACCTGGCCTTCCGGATGATCGGCACCTTCGAAACGTCGGAGAGCTACCGGAACAGCGTGGAATCAAAACGGTACTACGTAAATCCTTCCCTCCTCTACAAACTGGGTTCCAGAACCACTATTTTGGTGCAGGGGGATTACATGAACCATGACTTCACCCCGGACTTCGGGATCGGCTCTTTAGACAGCAAGATTCCCACCACGATTGGCCGGTCTACCTTTTTCAACGCTCCCTGGGCCTACAACAAGGTCAACCAGGTAACTACCTCGGCCACGGTGGACCACCAACTGAACGAGACCTGGAAGCTGAACTTCATCGGGTCACAGCAGAAGTTCGGCCGGGACTATTTCTCTACCGAGCGGATTCAGGCGGACGCCGACGGGGATTGGGGCCGGAAACTAACCCGGTCGGATATCTCGGAGGATTACTACACCGGGCAGATCAACCTGAACGGGGAATTCAAAACCTTCGGCCTGGGCCATACCGTGCTGGTGGGGGCGGATGCGGAACGTTACCTGAACACTTCCCATACATTCAAAATATCTTCTTTGGGCAAGGGCGACGTGTACGATTCCATCAACCTTCTGGACCCCACCAAATTCACCCCTCGCACCGATGAGCCCCTTGCCACGGCCACCCTCCGCACCGAAACCCCTACCTACCGTATCGGAACCTATTTTCAGGACCTGATCAGCATTTCAGACAAGTTCAAGGTCTTGGCCGGACTTCGGTGGTCTTACCAGAAAGTTGCCGTCGCCAAACTGTATGACTTGACGAACAATGAGGTCAAGAACAGCACCACAGCTACGACTAAATACGACCGGGCATTTTCCCCTCGGGTAGGGGTAGTTTACCAGCCGACCTCCACGACTTCCCTGTTTGCCAGTTACTCCAACAACTTCGTCCCCAACACCGGGAAGGATGTGTTTCAGCAGAACCTGAAGCCCTCCATCGTGGACCAGTATGAAGCAGGCGTGAAAAATGATTTGATCAAAGACCTGCTCTCGGTCAATGTCACCTTTTACCGGATCATCAACAATGACCTGGCTTTGCAGGCGCAGTACCTGGCCGACGGTACCACGTTGAATACGGACGCCACCATTAAGGAATTCACCGGGCAGACCACCAGTGACGGGGCGGAGGTGGACCTGAGCGGTACCCTCGTGCCAAGCCTGACCTTCCTGGCGGGATACAGCTACAACTTCATGCGCTACACGGACACCCCCGGTTCCAAGGGCAGCTATATAGAGGGGGAGCGCCTGGTGAGCAACCCGGCCCATACCGCCAACGCCACCATCTTCTACACCCTCAAAACAACGGCCCTGAAAGGCTTGAAAGTGGGTGCCTCCGGTTTCTACACCGGGGAGCGGAACGCCGGCTGGAACAACCAAGTGGGCCAGGCGCAGAAATTCAACCGCCTGATCCCGGTAAGCGGTTTCACCACGTTTGATGTTTCGCTGGGGTATACCCGCCACAAGTTTTCCCTCCTGGGCAAGCTGTCCAATATCACCAATGAGCTCAATTACCTGGTGCACGAGAACTACAGCGTTAACCCGATCCCTCCCCGTCAGTTTGTCACTACCCTTTCCTACAGGTTCTAATCGCCCTATCCGGATAAGGGGCTAACGGGTCACCTACTCTTTACCCTTCTTCCAGGCGTACAGCCAGTTCTCTTCTGCCTTACCAGCCAGAAGGGAACTGGCTGATTGACGTCTATTGCGCTTGCCTATTCCCCAAGTCCTATCGTTTGCATTATTCAATAATCTTGTCTTGCCCATCCTTCCCCTCAACCACTTACGATTAATATATATAAACCGCATATGTTTAGGAACTATTGATTGTTAGGCGTACGTTGGAGAACCACAGCATAAACGCCCCAGCCTTCCCACAGCAATGATTTTGTTCGAGAACACCATCATAAAGTTAGACTATAGCCCTGCTACTGACATCTTAGAGGTGGCACACCCTGATTTGCATGACCACCTTCTCCCTGAGATAAAGGACAGTATAAAAATCCTGCTAGAGAACGTCAGAAGCTATGATGTCAAAAGGCTCCTGCTGGATTCCAGCAGGACAACTGTATCTGTCAGCGAGCAGGAGAGCCTGCAGATTGGGATGTATCTTGCCGAAGGCCTGATGAAGACCAGGCTGGTGAAACTAGCGCGTCTTCAGTCTCCTAGCCCGGCAGTGGAGGAGAATGCCGAGAAGGACATCAGGGAAATCGAGCAGGCTGGTATGCTTACCTTCGAACTCCAGAACTTCACCAAAAAAGTAGAGGCTTTGGAGTGGCTCAAAGGCTAGTCCCTTCCATTTCAGATATCAGGATTCCTGTCATAATCAGTAAGTGCGTTTGGATGGTCTTAGGAAGCATTTAGAACCTGTTGGTTACCACGGCTTGGGATCATGGTAACGAATAGGAGGGAAGTGCCGTTTGTCTGTACATCCTAGCCAACGCCCATGAATATCTATACCAGTGGTTTTCTTAATTTGGAGTACGACCCTGCCACTGATATCATGTCTGTCAGTTTTCCACCGGTGAGTGATATCCTCGTTCCTGAGATCAGCAGCTCCTTTGGCATCATCGTGGAGCACGTAAGGAACTACGACAGCAAAAAGCTCCTGTTTGACGCAAGGGATACCCAGGTGGATGTGGGGGAGGAGGTATTTGCGCCAGTCATCGCCCATTTCGTGAAGAGTTTAACCTCCACCCGCGTCCAAAAGATTGCAAGGATCATCTCCTCCAGCCATTTCAGGGAACATGTGGTGAGAAAGGTGTTCAAAGGCAATAAGTTGCCCATCCAGTTCCAGAGCTTCACAGAGGTTGCCCCTGCTATTTCTTGGCTGAATCGTTTGGACCTAGGCCTTCAATCAAATGGTTAATCATGCATCAGTCCTTCAGCCGATAAGCCTTAAACCAAACTTCTGTGGTAAGCTTCGGCAAAATCTAAGTTTAAGGGGCAAGCCTCCAAATGGCACTTAATCAGTATAGTTGTTGCACTATCTTTCAAATCTCCCAAGCGGGCCCAAAATAAAAGGAGGATTTACAGGTTATGAAAGGGAGAAAAGGTAATGAAAGGGAGGGATTTGAGATGAATTGGTTTGAGAATTTTGATGCCTCCACCCTTACCAGGGCAGAAGCAGAGGAGAAGTTGGTGTACGTAAGGTACTTGATAACTAGGGAAGAAGAGAGTGAAAAGCTTGAGGGGCTGCGGGTTTACCAAGGCCTGATAGAAGGCAGGCTTGCGTATTTCAAGCTGGGGGACAGCGCCTCAGGGACACAGGAGAGTATACCCCAACCCCTGGCTACTTCAGAGGACATGGATCTTGCATGACATGAAATCCCTTCACCTGCATAATCCATTCAACTATTTAACACCTGCCCATTAGTTATAGCCTTTTGTTAGGCTGCCAACCACGATCCGTATTCTTTCCTAAGGTGACCCCCTCCAGGCACTAGCCTCTTTCTAGTTATCTTTTCATTACCCATTAAAATTATCTATTAAGAGTTATCATTTGTTTGCAAGGGCCTAGTGGGAATCCAAAGCTCGGACAAACGCCCATTTCGGCCTGAAAGCGATGGTTTTTAGGTTGAAATGGGCTTACTTTGTATTGCCTTGAACAAGAATACCATGGAAAGTTTCGGCAGGTTCGTACGCCGCTTGCGCAAATCCCAAAAATGCACCCAAGTCCGCTTAGCCAAGGAGATAGGTCTTAGTCGCTTCCAACTAAGTCAATTGGAAGCAGATTCCGTGCTGCCCAAAGAGATCAACCTGATGAAAATGGCGGCGGTTCTCAAAACCGATCTGCCCGCGCTGAAGCTACAGTTTTTTGGGGAAAAAGTGGCCCAGGAACTGCATCGGCACAACTGTACCCTGGAGACCCTCACATTAGCGAGGGAGAAACTTATCTATTTGCAGACCCACCACCCTACGACGCCTGAAAGTACGCCAGCATAGCTCCGGGGCCTTGCCTTCACTTCCAGCAGCAACCCGCCTTATGGAACATCGAGGCGGACGGGAACACTTCTATAGGTTTGCCTTGCCCTAACGATCTGTCTAACTGCTAATTCCAGGAGTCATAAGGAATAGAACTAATTATATAAGTTTCCACCATAATTGTATAACAACTTATTACGCCTCTATCTCTACTTTTGCCAAGTAAAGGTCAGCAGATCAGGCAACTCTTGCTGGCTGCTGACGTTGTGATACGAAAGCAAAACCGCTTCCTGGATGAAAACACTGCATAAACTAGTTCACCTTAGCTTGATAGTGGCCCTTTCCCTGGCTTCTATGGGCTTCCGCGTGGCGGTCTCGCAGTGTTCCGGCGGAAAAGGGACTTCAATCGGTTTTTTCGCCGAACCAGGCTGCTGCTGCAAAAAGGCTTCCAAGAAGCCTATGAAATCCTGCAATGACCTGTCCTGTGTCATGCAGCGGGGAGTAGCCTCCCACACCAACCTCAACGCTCCGGCCCAACAGGTGGCCAAGGTGGCGAAGGAGCCAGGCACCTATCCGGACTTCACCGAACACATCCGGCCTTCCATCCTGGAGACGATCCCCCATTTCACCTTGCCCCCTCCGGTCCCCGGCAGGCTCATCGGCATCCTACATCAAACCTTTATTATATAGTACCCTTTCCCCGTCTAGGAACGCTTGCGATTCTCCTCCCCAAACGTCGTACCCTAGACCGTAATTTTCAGCCGGGTATTTTTACCTGCCCAAGCCACATTTTCCTAGCCCTTGTCGCTTGTGCTTAGGCCCTTGCCACCTCCTGTGCTCCCTATAGAGCCAGCAGTTGGCTAGCGCCTGCCTGTATCCGGATTTTACGCTCACCTCCTTTAGGATTATTCAGGCTTTGCCTCGCAGCACCGCTGTATTCCCTTGCCTAAGAAGCATGCCCTAAAAGACTTTTGTCTTTGGGGATGCTCCTTACAGGGGAAGAAACCCTCTTTTCATTCATCTATATATTCCCTTTCATGAGAACCTTGAAATCAACCCTTGCCGTGGCTTTTTTTGGCCTAACCCTATTCTCCGCCTGTAACGGTTCTGCCACCGAGCAGAAAGCCGCCGAAGGAACAGAGACGAACCAGCAGGTAGCCGGTGTCACCTACACTTGTCCTATGGACCCGGAGGTAATAAGCGACAAACCCGGAAAATGCCCTAAATGCGGCATGTTCCTGGAAGAGGTGAAGCCCGGCGAAAAGCTGGACTCCGCCGCCGCCGCCGCCCATGAGCACCAAGCGGGCGACCAGCATTAATCCTTTCCATTCTTTCCTCCCGGCATAGCAGCCGGGGGGATCATTTCCTGCAGAGCATGATTGCTAAACTGATTTCCTTCTCCCTGCGCAACCGAATGATTGTCCTGCTGATCGCGGCCGGCATGTTCGGCTGGGGGGTCTACTCCGTGGCCACCAACAAGGTGGACGCGATCCCGGACCTGTCCGAAAACCAGGTCATCGTCTTCACCGAGTGGATGGGCCGCAGCCCGCAGATCATCGAAGACCAGGTGACTTACCCCCTGGTAACCAACCTGCAGGGCATGCCGCAGGTGAAGTATGTGCGGGGCGTTTCCATGTTCGGGATGAGTTTCATCTACATTATCTTCCAGGATCAGACCGATATCTACTGGGCGCGGGAACGGGTGCTGGAGCGCCTCAACTACGCCAACCGGCTGCTGCCGGAGGGAGCCATCCCCACCCTGGGGCCGGACGGTACGGGCGTGGGCCACATCCTCTGGTACACGCTGGAGGCCCCAGGCATGGACCTGGGCGAGCAGCGCGCCATCCAGGACTGGTACGTGAAGTTCTCGCTCCAGAACGTGCCGGGCGTGAGCGAGATCGCCTCCTTCGGGGGCTTCCAGAAGCAGTACCAGGTCACGGTGGACCCCAACAAACTGACGTATTACAACCTGTCGGTGCCGCAGGTGATGGCAGCGGTACGGGCCAACAACAACGAGAGCGGGGGCCGTAAGTTTGAGATGAGCGACATCGGCTACATCATCAAGACCACCGGCTATCTCAAATCCACGGAGGAGATAGAGAACATCCCCATCACCACCCAGAATTCCATCCCGGTGAGCGTGCGCGACATCGCCACCGTGCAGATGACGGGGGAGACCCGCCTGGGGATTTTCGACCTCAACGGGGAAGGCGAGGCCGTGGGCGGTATCGTGGTGATGCGCTACGGCGAGAACGCGGAGGAGGTGATCCGGAACGTCAAGACCAAGATGGAGGAGGTCTCCGCCGGTTTGCCCAAGGGCGTCAAGTTCAACATCGTCTATGACCGGAGCGGGCTCATCAATGAGTCAGTAAACTCCATCAAGACCACCCTTATAGAGGAGATGCTGGTGGCGTCCTTTATCGTGTTCCTTTTCCTCTTCCATTGGCGCAGTGCGCTCATCATCATCATTCAGCTTCCCCTTTCCATCGCCATCGGTTTCATTCTGCTGAACGCCTTCGGGATCACCTCCAACATCATGTCCCTGACCGGAATCGCCCTATCCATTGGGGTGATCGTGGATGACGCTATTGTAATGGTGGAGAACGCTTACCGGCATCTGGCCGATGCCCAAACCAAAGAAAACCATGGATAAGGAAACACGCCTTTCAATCATAGAGAAAGCCTCCAAGCAGGTTGGCCCCAGCGTGTTCTGGAGTACCATCATCATCATCACCTCTTTCCTGCCGGTGTTTTTGCTGACCGGGCAGGAAGGTAGGCTATTCAGCCCCTTGGCCTGGACCAAGACCTTTATCCTGATCGTCGATGCCCTTGTGGCCATCACGGTGACCCCGGTGCTGCTCTCCCTGCTGCTCAAGGGTAAGTTCAAGCCGGAGAGTGCCAACCCCATCAACCGCGGGCTGGAAAAAGTCTACGGCCCTGTCCTGCGCTGGTGCCTGGAGTGGCGCAAGACCACCATCGGGATTAACATCGTGGCCCTGCTGGTCAGCATCCCTATGCTAATGAGTTTGGGTTCGGAGTTCATGCCGCCCTTAGATGAGAGTTCCATCCTGTTCATGCCAGTCACCCTGCCCGATATCTCCAACTCGGAGGCCAAGCGCATCCTACAGGTGCAGGACAAAATCATCAAATCCGTGCCGGAAGTGGCGCAGGTGCTGGGCAAAGCGGGCCGGGCCAGCACCGCCACCGACAACTCGCCCATCAGCATGATCGAGACCATCATCCAGCTGAAGCCGGAGTCCGAGTGGCGTGAGGGCATGACCAAGGCCAAGATCATTGCCGAGTTGGACCAGAAATTGCAAATACCGGGCGTGATCAACGGATGGACACAGCCCATCATCAACCGCATCAACATGCTGGCTACCGGCATCCGGACCGACGTGGGGGTGAAAGTGTACGGGCAGAGCCTGGACTCCATCGCGGTAGTATCAGAGAAGGTACGCAATGCCCTGCAGGGAGTGGAAGGCGTGAAGGATCTGTACATTGAACCCGTGACCGGCGGGAGGTACCTGGAGATCCAGACCCGCCGTGGGGAGTTGGGCCGGTACGGGCTGTCCGTGGATGACGTGAACAGCGTGGTGGAGTCCGCGTTGGGCGGGATGACCATCGGGAATACCATCGAGGGCCGTCAGCGGTTCTCCATCAACCTGCGCTTGGCGCAGGAGTACCGCAACAGCCTGGAGCGCATCGGCCGCATCCCCATCAAATCAGCTACGGCCGGGACAGTTCCTTTGTCAGCGGTAGCCGACGTGCGGTTCGTGGACGGGCCTCCGATGATTGCTTCCGAAAACGCGCAGCTGCGCGGGGCGGTTTTGTTCAACGTGCGGGACCGCGATCTGGGCAGCACCGTGCAGGAAGCGATCCAAAAGCTGAACGGGGAAATGGGCGTTCTGCCCACCGGTTACCGGTTGGAGTGGAGTGGGCAGTGGGAAAACCAGATCCGGGCGAATCAGACCCTAAAAATCATCATCCCCTTGGTCGTGCTGATTATCTTCCTGATCCTGTATTTCTCATTTGGGTCTTTAAAGGAGGCTTTCCTTAACCTGGTCACCATTCCCTTCGCTTTGGTGGGCGGAGTATTCATCGTGTACTTCTACGGCATCAACCTGTCAGTGGCGGTGGCGGTGGGCTTCATCGCCCTGTTCGGGATGGCGGTGGAGACCGGCATGCTGATGGTGGTGTACCTCAACGAGGCCATGGATGAGTTGGTGGCCAAGAAGGGGAACTCCAGCCAGACGATCACCAAGCGGGACATCCGCGACTATGTCTTCCAAGGTGCGGCTAAGAGGCTGCGCCCCAAGATCATGACCGTTTCCGTCTCACTTTTCGGATTGATCCCCGTGCTGTGGGCCACCGGGGTAGGCACGGATGTGATGCTGCCCATCGTGCTGCCGCTGATCGGGGGGGTGTTCACCTCCTCCATCCACATCCTGCTGGTGACGCCCGTGGTGTTTGAGATGACGAAACTCTACGAGTTAAAAAAACACGGCAAACTAGAAATCTACGATGTTAAACACTAGAATATACCTATTGGCCTTGCTGCTGTTGCTGGGGAGAGCGGCAAGCGCCCAAACGCCGGTGCTTCCGTTGGACACCGTGCTGCACCGGATCTCCCGGAACAATCCCATGCTGCAGGAATTCGGACTCCGCGCCCAGGCGCAGAACGCCATGGCGAAAGGGGCCAGGAGCCAGATGGCGCCCATGGTGGGGGCCGGGGTGTTCATGTACCCCTACCCGGGGCAGATGCCCATGGAGGGAGAGGAGATGGGAGGACAGGACGACGCCATGTACATGACCGCCGTGGAGCAGGACATCACCAACCCCGCCAAGCTGAAGGCCCGGGAGAAATACCAGCTTTCCAAGGCGGCCATCGAGGAGGCGGGGCGGGACAACACCTTCAACCAACTGCGGGCGCAGGCCAGGACCGCCTACTACCAATGGGTGGTGCTGGAGAAGAAAAGATCCGTGCTGCTGGAAAGTCAGCGCATCATGCAGTTCATGCTCAAGCTGGGCAAGGTCCGCTACCCCTACAACCAAGGTTCGCTGGGCAGTATCTACAAGGCCGAGGGACGGCTGGGCGAGGTGGAGAACATGCTGGTGATGAACGAGAGTGAGATCACCATGCGAAACATCCAGCTGAACATGCTGATGAACCTGCCGCCGGAGAACCGCTTCCGCATCGACACCACGGCCCAAGCCCCGGAACCGACGGTGCTGCCCGACACCGCCTCTTTGGGTGCCGCCCGCAGCGACATCCGCCAGGTAGACCGCACCATTGAGTCCATGCAACTCAACCTGCGCCTGGAGAACCTGCAGCGGAAACCGGACTTCGGCATCCGGTTCGAGAACATGATGCCCCGCGACCGGATGATGCCGCAGTCCTTCACCCTGATGGGGATGGTCTCCATCCCCATTGCCCCCTGGTCCTCCAAGATGTACAAGGCCAACAGCAAGGCCATGGCCCTGGAGATACAGGGGATGCAGAAGGGACGGGAGAACCTCTTGAACGAGGCCCGTAACATGGTGGCCAGCATGGCCCTGGAACTGCAGACCAAGCGCACGCAGGTGCGGAACTACGAGAAGAAGATCATCCCGGCCCTGCGCCGCAACTACGAGACCACCCTGCTGGGCTACGAGCAGAACACGGGGCAGCTGCCGCTGGTGATCGATGCCTGGGAAGCCCTGAACATGGCCCAGATGGAATACCTCAACAACCTGGAACAGCTTTACCTGATCGGCGTTAATTATGAGAAAGAACTGGAGAAATAAATTCATCTGGCTGCTGGTTTTGCTGGTGCCGTTCTCCTTCGCCGGCTGCAAGGACCAGGGCAAAGGGGAATCGGCGGAGGCCACCCACGTCATGGAATACACCTGCCCCATGCACCCGCAGATCGTGCAGGACAAGCCGGGTTCCTGTCCCATCTGTGGCATGGACCTGGTGGCCAGGCAACCGGCCAACGCCCCCGCTGCCCCCGTATCCACGGACCTGAATTACTTGCTACAGCCTGCCAACCAGACGGTGGTCTCCTCGGTGGGGACCACCCAGCCGGAGCAGAGGCAGGTGGAGAATGAGATCACGATGAGCGGGGTGGTGACCTACGACACGCGCCGGCAGTACACCATCCCGGCCCGTTTTGGGGGAAGGGTGGAAAAACTGTACGTGCAGTTCAACTACCAGCCGGTCCGCAAGGGCCAGAAACTGTACGATATCTACAGCCCTGAGCTGGTGACCGCCCAGAAAGAACTGGTGTACCTTCTGCAGAATGACCCTAGCAATACCTCCCTCATTCAGGGGGCGAAGCAGAAACTGCGCCTGTTAGGGGCTACGGCAGGCCAGATCAGCCAACTAACCCGAACTGGGAAGGAAACCTATACCTTTTCCGTTTACAGCCCTTACACCGGCTACGTGCTGGACCCATCCGTTACGGCAACTCCCCCAACGGCTCCTGCTGCCACCGCTGCCGCAGGAGGTGATGGGATGGGCATGGGCGGTGCGTCCAGTACGGCGGGAGGCAGCGGCAGTGCTGCAACGGCCCTCGCCCAGAATACAGGTTTTGCCATCCGGGAAGGCATGTACGTGACCACGGGGCAGGCCCTGCTCAAAGTGGTGGATGCCTCCCAGGTATGGGCGCAGTTCAACGTGGCCAGCGCCTTGGTGGGGCAGCTGCGGAAAGGGACGCCGATCACCATCACCTTCAACCAACTGCCCGGCGAATCGGTGCAGTCCACCGTGAACCTGGTGGAGCCGGTCTACGGGGCCGGGGAGAACTTCGCCCAGGTCCGGGCCTTGCTCCCGGCGCAGGGAAAGTCCATGGTTATCGGCCAACTCCTCACGGGTAGAACGAGGTACAGTACCGGCGCGGCTTTATGGGTTCCCAAAGAGGCGGTGCTGGACCTGGGTACCCAATCCGTGGCTTTTCTCAAAGTCAACGGGGTATTCAAGCCAACGGCTGTGCGGGTGGGGCAACGTGCCGACGGACAGGTGGAGGTAACCCAGGGCCTGACCGCCCAGGATGTGATCGCGGCCAATGCCCAGTTCCTGGTGGACAGCGAAAGTTTCATTAGGGTAGCAGATAATAATAGATGAGACAGCTAAAGAACCTATTCTTAATCTTCCTAGCGACAGCTATAGTGGTAGCCTGCACCGGGAAAGACGAACACCAGCACACGGATACGGGCACCACTTATACCTGCCCGATGCACCCGCAGATTGTCGAAGGCGAGCCCGGCTCCTGCCCGGTCTGCGGCATGGACCTGGTCGCGGCCAAGAACCAGTCCGCCAAGAAGGAACCGGCCTCCTCTTACACCTGCCCGATGCACCCCCAGATCACGGGGGACAAGCCGGGTTCCTGCCCCATCTGCGGCATGGACCTGGTACCGGTGAAGAAACCGGCCCCGGGAAGTACGGAGACGAGTATCATGCTCAGCGAAAGCCAGGTGCGGCTGGGCAATATCACCGTTAGGCCGGTCAGGATGGGGCAGGTCGGCAGCAGCACGGTCCTCACGGGCCGGCTGGTCGTGGACCAGACCCAGGCCGACCTGATCAGCAGCCGGGCAGCCGGACGGATCGAAAGGTTGTACGTGAAAGAGACGGGCCAGCCCATCCGCAAAGGGCAGCCGCTCTATGACCTCTACAGCGAGACCCTGCTTACCCTGGAGCAGGAATATCTGCTGGCCCTGGACCAGGTGCAGGCATTTCCGGGGGAAGGGCAGTTCGCCTCCATCCTGGACGCCAGCCGGAGAAAACTGGTACTGACGGGGCTTACCAACGCCCAGATCAACCGGATCGCCCGGAGCCGCCGCCTGGACGCCCGCATCACCTTTGTGGCCCCTGCCTCCGGCACGGTGACGGAGATTTCCGCCGCCGAGGGGGGCTACGTGGCGGAGGGCAGCCCGCTGTACCGGGTGAGCCGCTTCAATTCCATTTGGGTGGAGGCCGAACTGTACGCGCTGGAGGCAAGCCAAGTGAGGATAGGGACTCCCGTGGAGGTAACCGTGCCGGGGGTGTCCGCCCCCATCAAAACCAAGGTGGCCTTCATCAACCCGGAGTTCCGGCAGGGCAGCCAGGTGGTGGTGGCCAGGGCCGCATTGCCTAACCCCAAGGGGGCGTTGATCCCCGGTACCCAGGCGACCATCAACCTACCGGCCCCGGTGAGCGAGGCCCTGACCCTTCCGCTGGATGCGGTCATCCGGGATTCCAAGGGCGCGCATGTCTGGGTGAAAACCGGGGAGAACACCTTCAGTCCCCGGAAAGTGACCCTGGGCGGGGAAAGTGCGAACCAGGTGGCCATTGCCAGCGGCCTGAGCGTCAGTGACACGGTGGTGGTCACGGGGGCCTATCTGCTCTACAGTGAGTTTGTCCTGAAGAAAGGGGCAGACCCCATGGCGGGCCACAATCCTTAACCCATGGCGGATTGCCCTCAAGCCTTCCCATGGATGGCTTTCGCGCCGAATGCCAAAACAACTTGAATATCCAACTTAAACGATAGAACCCATGGCACCTAGAAAAATCACCCTATCTCTCCTGGCGAGCCTGCTGTTGGGTTTCACCGCCTGTAATTTCCATACCGAAGCCGACATGGAGGAGGAGATGGAAGACATGGAACTGAACATCGACTATCCCGCCGCGTTCGTGGTGAACGGCGAGTCCAATGATATAGATGTCATCAACCTGAACGACCTTACCCACCAAGACCACATCAGCCTGAACGGGGCCACGTTTCCGCACCACATCAACATGAGCCCAGACAAAACCAGGTTGGCGGTGGCCATCACCAGCACGGACCTGAGCGCCGGCCATGATGGCGGAGGAATGGGCGGGATGAGTGGCTTAAAAGTGGTCGTACTCAACAGCTACACCGGCCAAATCGAGAAGGAGATTATTCTCCCGAAAATGCCGCATAACGCCGCCTTCAACGCAGACGGGTCAGAGCTTTGGGTCTCCCAGGAAGATGACCACCAGAGCCAGGTACTGGTGTACAATGTGGGAAGCTGGACCCTGAAAAACACCATCCCGGTAGGCAAAGGTCTGTCTGAAATCACTTTCTCAGCCGATGGCAACCGAGTCTTCGCCGCCAATACCTTGGATGCTACCGTCTCTGTTATCCACCCTGCCACGAAATCCATTCTGGCCACCATACCGGTGGGCAAAGACCCGGTGGGTGCCTGGCCGGCAGGGAACGGTTATATGTATGCAGACAATGAAACAGACCAGACGGTATCTGAGATACAGGTGAGCACCGCCACGGTCACGGAAACGATTACGCTAGGCTTTAAACCTGGCTATGTGACTTACCACGCAGGCCAGCAGGAACTTTGGGTAAGCGATGCCACCAACGGCAAGGTAGTCTACTACAAAAAGGCCAATGGCCGATGGATCAGGCAGGGAGACATCTCTACCGGGGCGGATGCCCACGCCATCGCCTTCTCCCCGGATGGGGTGACCGCCTATGTCACCAACCAGGGAGCGGGTACCGTTTCCGTCATCAAAGTAGCAGACCATACGGTACGTTCCACCATCCCGGTGGGCAAGAAACCGAACGGATTGGTCCTCCGGCCATAAACAAACCTGACCATCTCTAAACCCAATCTCTTAGATGAAACCCAATCACATTTCCCTTTACTTCCTGGCCTTCCTGTTCCTGGCCCTGTTTCTAAAACCACAAAGCAGTGTGGCGCACGGAGGGGAAAAGCACCCGAAGAAAGCCAAGGTAGCCCCAGTGGATTCTGCCCGGCTGGAACCAAAACCGGACGGCGACACGGTGGTGCTGAAGGACATGACCCCGGCAGAGCATGCCGGACACGTAGCTGATCCAGGGAAGGTACATGCCTCGCTGGCGGAATTCCCGCACATCCACCCCTTGATCGTCCATTTCCCCATCATGCTGCTGATGATCGCCGCCGCCATGCAGTTTGTGAACATCCTTTTCGGAAACAAGCAGCTGAACTGGGCCGTGACCATCCTGGTGCTGGTGGGCTTTGTGACGGCCTATGCCGCCACGCACTGGTCCCATCCGCATACCGATGGGCTTACCGCGCATGCCGAATTGGTCTTGAAAGAGCACGATAAATACGCGGACTACACCATCTACCTGTCCGGGTTGGGGTTACTGGCCCAGCTGTTGAGCGTCTTGGCCTTGAAAGGGAAACGTTGGAGCATTGCCGTGGCGGCGGTTATCCTGATAGGGGCGGGGTACGCCGTGAGCATGGCAGGCCACTACGGGGCGCAGTTGGTGCATATAGAAGGCGTAGGGCCTCAGGGGAAATACCTGGAACAACATCATTGATCTTACCTCAAAACATCTTTCAAGACCTTTAAAATAAAACCCATGCTTTCAAAAGTAACCTTCTTCGGCTTTCTTACTACTCTCACTCTTGTCTTTCAATCATGCACCCAAAACCCGGATACCAAAAAAACGCAAGAGAAAGAGGCAACCCCTGCCGTATCCCCTATAACGAAGGCGGAAGATGCAGCCACGATTCAGCGGCAACCTGAACCCGACACCCTCAAGGGAAGCCTCAAAGCGGTGGCCACCGGGCGGATAGGCGCGGTCAATCTGCAGGTAAACTACCACTCCCCGGCCGTTCGGAAGCGGGTGGTGTGGGGCGGACTCGTGGCCTATGGCCAAGTATGGGTGACGGGTGCCCATTCCGCCACCACCCTGGAAACGGACGGGCCTATTCGCTTGGGCGGCACGGAAATCCCGGCCGGAAAATATGCCTTGTTCACCATCCCCGGCGAGAAGGAATGGACCGTCATCCTGAACCGGAACTGGGAACAGCACCTGGCTGATGAATACGCCCCCAAAGACGATGTCGTTCGCCTTTCGGTTACCCCCGAGGAGACTGCCAGCCACCAGGAGCGCCTGCGCTATGAAATCACTTCCGAAGGGGACGATAAAGGGACCGTGGCGATGCATTGGGGGCGGTTACGGCTTCCTGTTCCCCTAGAATTGTAGCATCCAGTTCCATCCATTTATTTCTTTATTCCTAAAACATGGAACCACAGGCCGCCGAGAACAAGACTATCCTCAGCATTAAAAATATGGTGTGCCCGCGCTGTATCCGGATCATCCAAGAGCAATTTGCCCTGCTTAATCTTCCTGTCCTAGGAGTGCAGTTAGGTTTCGTGGAATTAACCAGGCCTCTGGAGGCAATGGAAAAGGAAAGGGTTAAAGTAGTGTTGGAGGACTATGGCTTCGAGTTGTTGGAGGACAGGAAACTGAAGCTGGTGGAACAGATCAAAACCTTGCTTATCGACTTGATCCATTACCGGGAGGAGAAAATCACCACCAACTATTCCACTTTTCTGAGTCAGGCCCTGGGGAAAGATTACAGTACCCTCAGCCATGCCTTTTCCTCTGTCGAGAACATGACCATCGAACGGTATATCATTCTGCAGAAGATTGAGTATATCAAAGCGCAGCTGGACTATGAGGAGCTATCTTTGGGGGAAATAGCCGCACGGCTGCATTACAGCAGCCTGAGCCACCTCTCCAAGCAGTTCAAAGCCATCACCGGGTATACGCCTTCGGACTACAAGAAACTGGCTGTCCGGGACCGCTTACCCTTGGATCAAATGAAAAGAAGGTAAGGAGATCCTCTCTGCGCTGCCTGGCAGAAATCAAATATCCTTCCTACGGGTTAGAAAACAAAAAAGGGACTCTTCTCCAAGGGTCCCTTTTCAATGGCAAAAGCTTTAAAAATTAAGGTAACGCTACTGCTGGGGATGTCCCTTCAACCAGGTATCCAGCATTTCTTTTTCTTTCTGCTGGTCCTCCACAATTTTCTGGGCCATCGCCTTCAATTCCGGCACTTTGGCATTGGGGAGATAGGCTTTCGCCATATCGATCCCGCTTTGGTGGTGCATGGCCATCAGGCTGGCAAAATGATGGTCGGTCGTTCCCTTCATGGAATGGTCCATGCCGGCCATCATGGCTTTCATGGGTTGCATCAGCTGCATGGAAGCGGCCGTGTCGCCAGAGGCGGGCTGGTGGCTGGAGACAAATTGCTGAAGCCTGTCCTGTTCTTCTTTTTGGGTAGCTAAGGTTGTTTTGGCCATATTCACCAGCATGGTATCCTGCCCGTTATCGGCTTCTTCCTGGGCCATGGCCAAGGCCCCTTCGTGGTGGATGGCCATCATCTGGGCAAAATCATGGTCCACATCCCCCGTCATCTTCATCCCCTGCATCGCGGTCATATTCCCGTGCATAAGGTCCATCATTTTAGTATTGGAACTGCCAGTTGCCAGGTCATGGCCGGCATGGTTCCCCGTATTTTGGGCTGCGCCGGCCTCGGTCTTGCCGGCCTCCTGGCTACAGGCACTGAACAGCAGCGTTACCCCGCAAGCCAGGGCAGCCCACGTCATCTTTTCTTGTATTGCTTTCATTATCTAGGTGGGTTCAGGGATTATTAAGCTACTATATTCCGTTGCTTAGAAAATTATACGCCCCGCTGAAAGGGAGGTTCTCGGTGCCCTACCTGGGTTCTGGCTATAGGAAAGAGGAAAAATGGGAAATATAGGGAGCCCATTCTACTGAATAGCAGTTTTATAGGGGAATGCCATCGACCTGAGGGTACCTTCACTTCAAGGTTCAGCGGAATTATGACAACCTTTTCAAGAACTATATCACCCTTCCATTTGCTAGGGCTTCCCCACGCGGATGTTCTCCAGTTCAATTCTGGAAAGTTCCTTTAATCGTCCGGAGGCAAAGGCCTGATCGATCTGCCAGAAATCAACCGGGCCTATCGGCTCGAAATTGAGGTAATCCTGGAATAATACGCCTTCGATCCTTCGGGGAGCCATTGCCTGCCGGAAGCGAATCCCTCCGCCATCGGTGGCATAGGTATAGGCAAAATAATCCATCGTGAAGGATTTTTGATGGATAAAGTACAGGAATTCATCCTGGAAATCGGTGCCACCCCCTTCCTGCCGGAACGTGACCTTTATTTTATGATACGGCATTCCATGGATGGCAGCGCTTCCCAGGTACTCCTTTTGTACGGAGGGGTCATTCAAGCCAAAGGGCAGGAGGGCGAAGTAGATGACGGAATTAACGGAAGCACTGAAGGCTTTCACCCGCTCCGGAGGTAATTCTTTAGCCTGGCCATTGACCGTGCGGGAGAAACCCTCGTTGTTCAACACGTCCCTTACCTGACCCGTGGAATCGGTAAAGGAGCGAGTATAGGTATAAAGCCCTTCCTGGCGGGAAGCTTCATAATGCCGTTCCCTGAAATCAAAATCCACGTGCAATCGCAAAAACCGGGTTCCCCCATGGACGGCAATCGCCCGATCGATGATCGCCTGGGGATCCTTCTCCCCATTATCGGAGGGAGCCTGCCGGTCGGACTGCCTTGCCTCACAACCTGTCAGAAGCAACACCAGAAAAAGAAACCCTGTCACAAATCGCATACGCTCAGTAGTAAGTACCAGAAACTACGGGCCTATCCTTACCGGAAACAGAGGCACATACCTTCTCTACCCGGAAGGTAGTGAGAAGGGGCAAGTTCGACAACGCTAACGTTTCCTTACCCCAAAACATACAACTCTTATCGGAGATTGTATAAAACGTAGGAACTGGATTTGGGGTAAAACAAGAAGAAAAGCAGCTGATAGGATTCAGCCAAGATTATTCACTTAAAATATAGAACCATGCATAACTCCCAATATCAACCAGTGATAGACGCTTTGGCAGCCTGTGCCGCCGAATGTGAGCACTGTGCCACCGCCTGCCTGCAGGAAGATGACGTGAAGATGATGGTGCGGTGCATCCAACTTGACCGCGATTGCTCCGCCATCTGCCGGGTTACCGCTGACGCCTTGGCCCGCGGTTCAGACAATGCGAAAGTGTTTCTGGAGGCTTGCGCCGCCATCTGCGCGGCCTGCGGCGAGGAATGCGAAAAACATGCGCCCCATATGGACCATTGCCGGGCGTGCGCGGAGGCTTGCCGGCGCTGCGAAGAGGCCTGTCGGTCGCTTGCCCAGCAAATCTACTAATCGGTGCGGCAGATACGCTGGCCATTCTTCCCCGGGTTGATTCAATAGCTATATGATCCACCTGTTGCTCCATGTTTTGGTCCCGGGGGGTGTGGCCTTTCTTTTCTACCGGAAGAATCAGTGGAAAGTGTGGGCGGTATTGGCGGCCGGGATCCTCCTGGACGTGGACCATCTATGGGCGGTCCCCATCTATGACCCTGACCGGTGCAGTATCGGGTTCCATACGCTGCATACCTATCCGGCCATCGCCCTGTACGGGGTGCTATTGCTCTTCCCCAAAGTACGAATATTGGCCCTGGGGTTTTTGATACACATGGCCTTGGATTATATAGCCTGTCTGTAGGGTCTTCAACTTTCCTTATTGTTAAAGCAAACGTTAAGCACCATGGAACAAAGAAAGAACGCGGGCCGCTGGTTGGGGCTGCTATTTATTGCCTTTTTATTAGGGTCGTGTGAGCAGGAAGAGGAGGGGCTGGAACTCCAACCCCATGACCAGAATAAGATGATGGGCATCATGCACGACATGATGGCGGAAATGGAGACCATGCCCATGAACAGTGACCCGGACGTAGATTTCGCCAAGATGATGGTCATGCACCACCAAGGTGCCATCAACATGGCCAGCGAAGAAATGACAAGCGGCCAGGATGCGGAAATGAAAGCCATCGCCCAGAAAATAAAGGGCGAGCAGGAGAAAGAAATCCAGGAATTCAATGCATTTTTGAGTACTTATCGGCCAGACCAACCCATGAACATGGACTTCCATAGGGAGGTGATGGAATCCATGGAAAAGATGGGCCGGGATAGCGATTTACGGGTGATTACCGGTGATACGGACCAGGATTTCGCCCAGCTGATGATTCCCCACCACCAGGCGGCCATGGAAAATGCCAGATCGGTGATGGAGCACGGTAACAGTCCGGTGATCAGGGGGATGGCCCAGAAGATCATTGACAGCCAGAGAATGGACATCAAGGAACTGCAGGAATGGCTTCTTGCGCATAAGCAGTATTAGGTTTGTTGTTTGTTGTGTTAAGGCGTCTCTGTCCCACGGGCAGGGACGTTTTTCTTTGCCTTCCCGCAGAAACAAAATCTTGTACATCTTTGCCGGAATTGTATCATACTCCGCCCTGATCCATCCAATACCTTTGTTCAAGAAAGGAAACGGCCTCAGGGAAAACTTCTCGGCCTTTCCCAGTTGTTTACTATAAAATCTGAAAACCATGGAAACATTGAGATTCAAAACCAATATCAAGTGTGGCGGATGTGTGGCCACTGTCACCCCTTTCCTAGACAAGGAAACCAGTGTGGAGAAGTGGCAAGTGGATACCGCGAACCCTGACAAGATTCTGACGGTGGAGGGAAATGCCGTCAACGGGGGAGAAGTGATCGAAGCGATAGAGAAGGCAGGGTTCAAAATAGAGCCGCTCAAATAAAAAAGCGACAGAAGGGATAACTAGGGTTATCCCTTCTTGTTTGGATCCTTCCCATTCCCTCTAAAATAAATCCCTGAACCATGGACCACTCCCACCACAGCCACCGACCTTCCACTGCCGGAGCCAAAGACACGTTAGCCGAGAAAACCCTGCATGGCCACCAACAGGCGATGCCTCCCGCCGGGCATGGAGAGCACGGCCACGACCACCATGCCATGATGATCGATGATTTTCGGAAAAGGTTCTGGATCTCCCTGCTGCTATCCATTCCGGTGATTATCATCAGCCCCATGGTACAGGACATATTGGGGTACCAACTGGATATACCTTATGCTATGTATATTTCTTTGGTGCTTTCCACTGTGATATTTTTCTATGGTGGGTGGCCCTTTTTAACCGGATTAAAAGCTGAGCTGAAAAAAGGATCCCCGGGCATGATGACGTTGATTGCCATCGCCATTACGGTAGCTTATGTGTACAGCACGGCTATCGTTTTTGGCTTGGCAGGCATGGACTTCTTCTGGGAACTGGCGACCCTGATTGTCATTATGCTTTTGGGGCATTGGATTGAAATGAAGTCCGTCATGGGCGCCTCGCGGGCGTTGGAGCTGCTGGTGAGCATGATGCCTTCCGAAGCCCACCTGATTCAGGAAGGGGAAACGGTAAACGTACGGATTGATGCCCTTAAAAAAGGAGACCTCATCTTAGTAAAACCGGGCGAGAAAGTACCCGCTGACGGGCTGATTGTGGAAGGCGAAAGCTACCTGAACGAAAGCATGCTGACGGGGGAAAGTAAACCCGTCCAAAAATCCAAGGAAGACAAGGTAATAGGCGGCTCCATCAATGGTAACGGCTCTTTGAAAGTTACGGTCCAGAACACAGGTGCCGAAAGCTATTTGAATAAAGTGATTAACCTGGTGCAGGAGGCACAGAAAACCAAGTCCGAAACCCAAAACCTGGCCGATAAAGCCGCCCGTTGGCTAACCTACGTGGCCCTTTTTGCCGGATTTGGGACCTTCGCCGTGTGGCTAGCCTTAGGGGCTGAACTTTCCTTTGCGCTGGAACGAATGGTGACGGTGATGGTGATCTCCTGCCCCCATGCCTTGGGCCTGGCCGTACCGCTGGTGGTGGCCATTTCCACGGCTATCTCGGCCAATAATGGCTTATTGATTCGTAACCGCACCGCTTTCGAAAATTCCCGCAAAATCACCACCATCATTTTCGATAAAACCGGCACTCTAACCCAAGGATCCCATGAAGTAGCCCGGGTAGTTTCCTTTGCCCCGGAATACCCCGAGAAAGAATTGCTGCGCTTAGCCGCCGGTATTGAGCAGAACTCCGAGCACTATATTTCACAAGGCATTCTAAAACGCGTGAAGGCGGAAAACATCCCTATCCCCGCTTCGGTGAGCTTTAATTACTTGCCCGGCAAAGGGCTGGAAGGTGAAGTAGAAGGCAAATCAGTTAAAGTAGTGGGTCCTAACTACCTGAAAGAGTTTCAAATTCCCGTACCCGAGAGCAACGCCGAGGAAGAAGTAGAAACCGTGGTTTATGTGTTCATCAACGATACACCCATCGGGTACATTAGTTTAAGAGACCAGCTTCGGCCGGAATCAGCCGAAGCCATCCGGATTTTAAAAGAGAATGGCATTAAAAACCTATTGCTGACCGGCGATAATGAACGGGTGGCCAAAAGTGTGAGCGATGCTTTGAAAATGGATGGGTTTTTGGCGAATGTATTGCCCCACGAAAAGCAGGAAAAAATCAAGGAACTGCAAGCGCAGGGTGAATTCGTGGCTATGACCGGGGATGGCGTAAACGATGCACCGGCCCTGGCCCAAGCGGATGTGGGCATTGCGGTAGGTTCCGGTACGGATGTAGCTGCGGAAACAGCGGATATCATCCTGGTCAACAGTAATCCCCAAGACATAGCCTCCTTGGTACTGTTTGGGAAAGCCACCTACCGGAAGATGATCCAAAACATTATCTGGGCAACGGGTTATAACGTTATTGCGCTACCGTTAGCGGCCGGCGTTTTGTACCAGCAAGGCATCATGGTGTCGCCGGCTATTGGGGCCGTTCTCATGAGCCTGAGCACCGTTATAGTGGCGATTAATGCCCAATTGCTAAAAAAACAGATGAAGCACTAACTCATTTCAAAAATCAGGTGGTAAACCCAAAGGGGAAGAAAAGTAAATTTTCAGTTAGCCGCAGGTTGGGAAGTCAGCCCTGGCGCGTATTCCCGGTTAAAGTAAAATGATGTTCCTGATTTGGTGATGCCCCAACACAAGAAAAGGAAATAATAGGTGCCGATGCGGAAGACTTACTCCAGTATACTTTACCTACGGTGGCGAAGGAATTGCTTCCGGCAGCCGGTCAGGGCTTAACCGTTAGCTGCAAGTTACTTATCTCCAGACAGGAAGCGATTTCAATTCCCATCCGATTGGGTTGATATTTGCTGATACAGGCAAACAGTTTCGCCCTTAGATGAGCATAAAACCACAAAGCACCTATTTTTTTACTTGGATTTTGTTACTCATGCTGGTAGTCCCCATCATGGGAATTGGGCCCGTAAACCGCCCTGCTGCTATCACCAGTAAGGAGATCATTGATAAAATGTTTGTCTCCATCAAGCAGTTGCGAACGGTCAAATTCATCATGAAGAATTCGGAACGCCGGGAAAACCGGAATAGGGAAGGGGAACAGCATATCAAAATTAATATTTCTCCCTTTTGGCTGTATGCCTACATTGCCAAACCAAGTAAAGGGGTGGAAGCCCTCTGGCGGCAGGGAGAGAATAACAATAACGTCTTGGTGCACCCTAATTCCTTTCCTTACCTTAGTCTGAATCTGGATCCTAACGGTAGTCTGGTCCGCAGTGGCAGCCACCATAATTTATTTGCGGCCAATCCCAATTACACCGCCGACATCATTCGGGATACTTACAAAAAGGTCGGCCAGGAGTTTTCCGAAATTTTCAAATACGAAGGCGACGCTAAATTTGACGGCAAGGATTGCTACCGAATAGTCATTGACTACACGCCGTATAAGCTATACAATTACCGGGTAAAGCAGGGAGAAGATGTCTTCAGTATTGCCCAGAAACTTTACTTAAATGAGTTCAAGATCAAAGAATTAAACAAGTTGAAAGACTTTACCGGTTTAAAAGCAGGTCAGGTACTGGTGCTGCCCAATGCTTACGCGAAGAAAACGATTCTTTTGATCGATAAAAAAACTTACCTTCCTTTGGTGCAGGTTATCTACGATGAACTGGGGTTCTTTGAAAGATACGAATACCACGATTTACAAGTGAACCCTAGTTTTAAGAAAGATGAGTTCAGTAAGGATTTCCCGGCCTATCATTTTTGATTTTATGGTTTCCAGGTAGCTTACATCTTAGCTGCGGATAGTGAAATTTCAAAAAAAAACACCTGCTGTTGGCCTTCCAGTACTTGTAAATGAAACGCAAAACGCACCTTTTTATCCGCAGGGCACATCGCTATTTAGGGCTTTTCCTAGGCCTTCAATTTCTATTGTGGACGGCCGGCGGGCTTTATTTCAGTTGGAGCGATATGGATGAAATCCATGGGGATCATCACCGGAAAGCGCCCTTAAACTTTAGGGCGGATATGCCGCTGGTGTCGCCTTCCCAGATTATAAGCCACCTGCCCCGGATAGATTCGGTGAAGTCCATCCGGTTGATTGAAATAATTGGCCAACCCATTTACCAAATACAATATTTTAGCTCCGCAGCCGGCAAGGCCGTTGTCAAAACCCAGTTGGCCGTAGCTGCCACGGGCCAACTCCGCCCCGCCATTACCCGGCAAGAAGCTATTGCTTTAGCGACGAGTGATTTTACAGAGCGGGTTCGGGTAGCACAGGTGGAATACTTAACCGAAGGGGAAGTAAATGGCCACCATGAGTACCGGGAAAGTCCTTTACCCGCTTGGGCTGTTACCGTGGAGCATCCCACCCAAACGACGGTATATGTAACCGCCGAACAGGGGCAGGTCACCAAGTTCCGCAATAACAGATGGCGTATTTTTGACTTTCTCTGGATGCTGCATACCATGGATTACCAGGGCCGGGATAACATCGGCAACGTCTTACTGCGGATCTTTTCCATCGCGGGAATGGTGACCATCCTTTCCGGCTTTGCCTTGTATTTCGTCTCTTCCGGTACAAAACGGGCCGTAGGGAAAAAAGTCCGCCTAAGTCCCCCCGGTTAGGTTCGGAAAGCTTCCGTAAAAGCTAGACCCATGAGAGAATCCTGTATCTTCTGTCACAGCCCTTTGGATGGTTCTGACGAGCATATCATCCCTGAATCCGTGAATGGGCGGCTCCATTCCAAACAGCTGATTTGCCATCACTGTAACTCCAAAAAGTTTGGACGCCACCTTGACCCTGTTTTAGCGGAAACCTTTAAGACGGTAGGGCACCTTCTGGGCCTTAAAAAGGCACGTCCTTTACAGGTGCAGGATCCTTCCGGCCGGAAGTACCTGATGGAAAAATCCGGGAAGGTATCTGTTGTTGCCCCGGAGTACCAGGTTCAGCGGAAAGACGGCTTCACGTACATCAACGTGACCGGCGATCCTAAGAACACCCTGAGGAAATTCGCTAAACTGGCCGCGCCCTATTGGAACCCCGACCATAAATCTGAAAACCTAAAGGTTAGCACCTCGGAGGGAGACAACCCTCCCTTGAGTGCGGAACTTAAGATAGAGGTGACCGGTGCCTTGGTTTTACTCATAAACAAAATAATCCTGGAGTTCTACGCCCACTGTGGTTTGGATCTTCGTTTGGTGACGGGCTTGACGGAGCGGGTAAATGCCCTTGACTTTACGGTGGATAATGTCTTTTTCACCAACTTCCGCCAGGAAGTACGGGAATTCGGCAACGAGGAAATAAGTCACCTGATCACCATCCGCAGCCAAGGCAACTACCTCTATGGATATCTGGAAATATTCAATGTGCTCTGTGGGGTTATCATCCTCACTGAAGACTTTGGAGGGGAAGACCTGGAGGCAACCTACCACCAGGATGCCCTGGCCGGGGAAAGGCTACAGGGACCTGTCACGGTTACCCTTCCCTTGGAAATCCTAGCCGCTCCTGCTGCTGCTCCTTCGCCCGATGAATTCAGCCTATTGCTGGGGGCGTTACTGGAAAGAAACCGAAGCCGACAATTCCAGGACATCTTTGATAAAACGATCCGGCAGATAGAAGAAGAAGTGCAACAGGAAGTGAACGAGGGAAAGATACCACTTGCCAGCCACGAGGAGGAATATGTCAAAAGGAGCTGTGAGGCCATTGCCTACTTAACCGTTTATGAATTCCCCTACATCCTGGAGGATGCCCTCGATGAGCAGAATGACCTATACAACCATCTCCACTCAAACCTACGGGAAGAGCAATTCGACCCCTTTTTCGAGATGAACAGGCATGCCATCGGCATGCGCCTCGACTTTGGGGAAGGAGACATCTATCGGCTGGACACTTTCATAAAAACGCCGGTATTCAAGAGGGGGGAAGTGAATATAGTAAAGATCCACTGCCTGTTGATCCAGGAGGAAACCGGCTTTAAAAGATACCTTCCCTTTAGGGAGTTTTATGAAGGAGTGGGTCAACCTAACGAAAAAGGCCCGCCCCAGTAACTACCACGAGGCGGGTCTTTTTTTCGGTTCCCATTTCACCCTACTGGGATCATAGCCTCTGCGCTTTCAAGCGCAGGCTGTTGGCTACCACTGAGACGGAGCTCAGGGCCATTGCCGCCCCGGCGATCATCGGATCCAATAGGAATCCATAGAATGGGTAGAGGACCCCGGCCGCAATCGGGATACCAATCAGATTGTAGACGAAGGCCCAGAAAAGGTTCTGACGAATGGCTTTGACAGTTAGGCGGGATAGTTTCAGGGCCTTCGGCAACAACTGCAGATCCGAGGTGATCAACGTCATCTTCGCTACGTCAATCGCTATGTCCGACCCTTTGCCCATGGCGATGCTCACATTCGCCTGGGCCAACGCCTGGGAATCATTGATGCCGTCCCCCACCATCCCGACGATCTTGCCTTCCTGCTGGAGCTTTTTGACAAAGTCAGCCTTGTCACTCGGCATGACTTCCGCTTGGAAATGTTTGATCCCGACTTGCCGCGCCACCGAAGCAGCGGTACGGGCGTTATCACCCGTCAGCATGTACACCTCAATCCCCCTCTGCTGTAAAGACCGGATGGCTTGGGCAGAGGTGGCTTTCACTTTGTCGGCGATAGCCAGAACCGCCACCGCTTTTCCCTCTTCCGCAAAATAGATCACGGTATTGGCCGCCTCGGCCCAGGTATCCGCTACACCGGAAATCTCCTCTGAAATGGAAACCCCTTGCGCGGTCATATACTTCGGGCTGCCCACCTGGTAGCGGCGGCCTTGCCAGCTGGCATTCACGCCGCTTCCGGTGACGCTCTCAAACCTGTCCAGGGCAACGGCTGCGGTTACTTCTTCCCTCAGAAACCGGACAACCGCCTCGGCCAGCGGGTGCTCGGACTGTTGCTCGATGGAAAACAGGAGGCCCTTCAATTCAGGTTGACGGAACCGGGCCTCTTCCGACCAGATCAGATCGGCCACCACGGGTTTTCCCTCGGTGATCGTGCCAGTTTTGTCTAAAATGAGCGCATTCAGGCGATACGCCTGCTCTAAGCTTTCCGCATCTTTGATCAGGATTCCCTGTTCCGCCCCTTTCCCCACGCCTACCATGATTGCAGTGGGGGTGGCCAAACCCAACGCACACGGGCAGGCAATCACCAGTACCGTCACGAATGCCAATAGCCCTTGCGTTAAACCGTTATCGCCCCCCAAAACAATCCAGGTAACCAGGCTGATAGAGGCCAGCACAAACACCACCGGCACAAAGATACCGGCGATCTTATCGACCAGCTTCTGCACGGGAGCCTTAGAGCCTTGGGCATCCTGCACCAGTTTGATGATTTGCGCCAGTAACGTTTCACTGCCCACCTTCTCGGCCACAAACCGGAAACTTCCCTTTTGGTTAATGGTACCGGCAAATACCTTGTCGCCCATTTGTTTCGAGACGGGCACCGGCTCCCCGCTGATCATGGATTCATCTACATAAGAAGTACCGGATGAAACTTCTCCGTCAACCGGCACTTTCTCCCCGGCGCGCACCAAAAGAACATTTCCTTTTTGGATGGTTGAAACCGGCACTTCCCGTTCCGTGTCACCCTCTACGAGCCAGACGGTTTTCGGCTGCAGGCCGATGAGCTTCTTGATGGCCGAAGACGTATTGGATTTTGCCCGTTCCTCCAGCAATTTGCCAAGTAATATAAAGACGATCACTACGGCGGAAGCTTCAAAGTAAACGTGCGGATGCAAGCCGCGGGCGTGCCAAAACCCTGGATAAAGGGTATTGAAGACACTGAAGGCAAAGGCGGTGCCGGTGCTCAACGCGACCAGGGTGTCCATGTTGGCTTTCCCGTGCCGCGCCTGCCGGAAAGCATTCACAAAGAAGTTGCGGCCAAAATAAAACAGTACCGGGGCACTCAACGCCATCATCACCCAGTTCCCGTACGGCAAATCCATAAAGAACATGCCGATCACCACCACGGGTAAGGTAAGCAGCCCGGCCAGTAGCGTTTTCTTCTTAAGGGCTTGGTAGTGCGAGTGCTGGGCTTGCTCCTGGATTTCCTGGGCATTCTCCGTATCGATGATCAGGTCATAGCCTACGGACTGGAGCGCTTTTTGCATCTGGGCAACCTGCACCTGCTTCGGGTTATAGGTAACCTGTAACGTCTGAGTGGCGAAATTTACGTTAGCCCGGGAAACACCGGGCGTACTGGCTACCATCGATTCCACGCTCACGGCGCAGGCGGCACAGGTCATGCCCGTGACGGGCATGGAAACCTGGGTAGCTTCCCCTTCCTTCACCGGCGGCTTTTTGGCTAGTTGACTCGTATTTTCCATTTCAACGTCCTCTTTTATTTATAGCACAAATTTACCGTTACCCTTGGGAGTGGTCGTTATAGAATTTTGGAAAAGAATCATATGATTCTGTAGGGGTAAAATCATCCGGCTCTTATTCCTTCCCTTTCTTTTTAGGAAACGTTCTGGCTTTTTAGCCGTTTACTGAATATATTGCATTCATATGAATGTATCAGAACATTCAAAAGACTTAAATAGATAGAGAGATGTCACTTGACTCGATTGTAGACGTGATGGGAGGGGCCAAAAATATTGGGCGGGTTATCCATTCCCGCCTTGACTTCATCAAAGCCTCCCGGGAAGGGGGGGTATCCATTGCGGTGGTGAAATCCATCCAAAGCAGGATACACCTGACCAATAAAACGATGAGCCGGATTCTGGAAATCTCCGAGAGTACCCTCCAGCGGCTTATAAAGGAAGGACGGAACCTAAAGAAAACGGAATCCGAGACGGCCTATGATGTTTCCAAAGTGATCGCCAAAGGCATCGAGGTATTTGAGGACGAAGAGGACTTCAACGAGTGGCTGTCTACCAAGAACACCGCCCTGGGAGAAGAGAGGCCCATAGACTGGATGGATTCCCCCATCGGGAGGGAACAGTTGCTGGACCTACTGGTCAGCATCGAACATGGCATGTATTCCTGATCCATGGTCGTCTATCGTCTGGCCAAGCGGCAGTATGTCCGAGACCTTTCCGGAACGGGAGGCTTGTACGGCTCCGGCAGGTGGCACGAGAAAGGAACCCGCATCCTCTACACCGCGGGAAGCTTTTCCCTGGCGAAGCTGGAGGTCCTGGCCAATACCAAAATCCTCCCGAAGAACTACAGCCTGCTCGTCCTCGAGATCCCGGAGGACATCGCCCGGAAGGAACTCTCCGCCGCGGACCTCCCCGCCAACTGGAATTCCTTTCCGCACCCGAAGGAACTGGCCGCGTTCACGGAGGAATGGGTCAAGGAAAACAAGTATCTGGTCATGAGAGTCCCCTCCGTCCATTCCCCCTTTGAGTTCAATTACCTGATCAACCCGTTGCACCCGGAGGCCGGCCGGTTGAGAATCCTGGAAGACCACCCGCATGAGTTTGACGCTCGGTTGAAGTAGAAGCCTACTCCACCGGTGGTCAATAATCTTATTGCAGAAGAGTCGTGATAGAGAAGGGAAGAAAAAAATTCTCCCGAGGGGCCTGTGTATAAATAAATATATACGTAATGTATCTAATGTAAGTACTAAACGTATATATATATAGGTAAGGCAGTAATTTACAACCCTTTAAAACAACCTCTTATGCAACTTTCACTCTTGACGGAATTCGACCGAGATAAAGGCAAAGGACTTTGTGCCTTAAAAAACGAGTTGGTGGGGGTTCCCCAGATAGAACTGTCCTACCGAGTGGGAAGGCCTATCACCGAGTTAAGGAGAATCACCTGCTCGGAGGACTGCGCCGCTGCTTTCCGGCAGAACTGGGAGACGGACAAAATTGAGTTTGTGGAGCAGTTCAAGGTATTGCTGCTCAACCGCAACAACCGGGTCCTGGCGGAGTACGGGGTCTCCACCGGGGGCGTCTCGGGCACCGTGGTGGACATAAAACTCATTCTGGCCGCTGCCCTTCTCTCCTGTGCCAGCGCGATCATCCTGGGCCACAACCATCCCAGCGGAAACACCCAGCCCAGCGCGGCCGACAAGACCATGACCAAAAGGGTAAAGGAGGCCGCCGCCCATATGGACATTGCGGTACTGGACCATATCATCCTGACCTTAGACGCCTTTTACTCCTTTGCCGATGATGGGGAGCTGTAAGCCAAAGAGCGGAGGGAGCCGCCCGCCTGACGGCGGGAGCTTCTTTCGGTTCTGTTTCTCCCATTTCCCTTATGCTCTTCTCCCAATAGGGCATAAGGGAAAGCTGTGTCCACTGAAAAGTGAAAACGATGCCTCTTAGCTTATATGATTTCATCCGGTTAGGGCAGGGGGAACGGGCCGAGTCCGTCTTCCGGGAGGGGGAGTTTCTGGCCACCTGCGCGGGAAGGGGCAACCTGTACCACATGGGCACCTTCTACGCGGAGGTGCTCTATGACCGGGAAAGGAACGAGGTCAGGGAGGTACGCGGTTTTCGTACCCTCCGTAACCTGGAGCCCTATCTGAGAAATATTTCGGTCACCAAGGACGGAGTAGCCGGCAGCGGACCGGAAGGCTGATGTTCGGCAGCGGCCCGTGCTTTGGGCCCGGGATGTTTTTCCCTTCCCTTCTGCCAGGTTTAATGACGATGGTCAATAGCGGAGTTCCTTGCACTTACGGCTGCCTTGGAAAGTAAATTCCCCCCCCACCCAATCGCTGGGTAAGTGATCTATGTTGGGGTGGCATTCCTGACGAATCCGAAGACTATCTGTATCCAGCGAATGCGTTTTTAGTGGGACAGGATCAAGGAAATTAAAGGACGTTACTCCTCCAAGGCAGTTGCGCGGATGATTCAGGATTTGTTCAATAGGGCGTTTCTGAGGGGAGTGCTTATAATATTTTGTCCCGTTTCTTATTTGGCCAATCTTAAAATCCTTACCGCCCCCCTGATCACAATCACGAAGACGATCGCCCCGATCACCAAGTCTGGTATCGCGGAACCAGTGAAAAGCACCAGCAGGCCCGCGAGGATCACGCCGCCGTTGATGATAATATCGTTCGAAGTGAAGATCATGGTGGCTTGCATGTGCGCCTCCTTGCTCTTGCTTTTCTGGAGCAGGTACAGGCAAATCGCGTTGGCGACCAAGGCTAGGACCGATACCACGATCATGGTGCGGAAATCTGGCGTAGGCTCATCGCCGATGACCCTGCGCACCACTTCCGCAAAACCGACCACCGCCAACGTGAGCTGGAGGTATCCGCTCAACCTCGCCACGCCCTTTTTCCTTGCCACGGGGCTGCCGACCGCGAACAGGCTCAGGGCATACACCAACGCATCCGCCAGCATATCCAAAGAGTCGGCGATGAGCCCCATGGACTTGGCGAAAATCCCCGTGGTCATCTCGACTAAGAAAAACCCGAAGTTAATGAGCAGCACCGTCCAGAGGAGTTTTCTCTGGGCCTGTGCATCCTCCTCAACCAATTCTTGTTCTGTTGTTTCCGTGGAGAGGAGCGATGAACCCAAGCCAAGCCCGCCGATGGTAGATTCTATAATCCCTAGCCCGCCGCTGTGCAGTACCGTGAGCTGACGGCTCTGAAGGTCAAAGTCCAAGCCTTTGATCGTGTCTATCCCATCCAGCTTCATGCGCAAGAGGTTCTCTTCCGCCGCGCAGTCCATCTGTTGTATTTTGAAGGTTGATTTTTCCATTGTATTGGTATGGTTGATAGGAATGCCGCAGCCCCACGTCCAATATCCATGCGGAACAGGTGAGTCCCCGGGGTGTTATTTCCCAATGAGTTTTAAAGAAGGTTAAGCTTGATGCCGCCGTTGATCAGCCTTCCCTCTGTCGGCGCGTAAATTTCATTGAAAACTGGATCAGTGATAGTTCCCGAGTAGATATTGCCGAAACGGGTCTGTCTCACGTCTAGGAAGTTCTCGAAATTGAGGAACAGGGAGATTTTCCCGAACATCTTCTCCACCATCAAACCGTTCAACCAGTAGGCTTGGCCACGGGTACCGTCCGAGAGCCGCTGCGGGCTGAAGTAATACGCCTCCAGGCCGATCCTGAAGTTGTCCTCCTTCTCCAGCATGAGCACCGTGTTGACCCTGTGCTTAGGCGTGAGCGGCATGTCCTCCTGAGACCCGTCAAAGTGCTGCTTGGCGTCGGTGTAGGTGTAGCCGAGGAAGAGCTTGGCAAAGCCGTAGCCGAATTTCAGGTTCGTCTCCACGCCCTTGGTGTCGATATGGCCGTCGGCGTTCCTGAACTCATACAGGTTGTCTGGCCGTAGCGACAGGAGCAAGGGGTTGTTAAGGTAGGTGTAGAAGAACATGTGGTTCACGCTGAAGGTGAACCCCTCGGCGATATCGGTGGAGTAGTTGATATCGGCGTTGCCGCCGATAGAAGTCTCGGCCTGTGTCTGGCCGATGTTCAAAGGCAGGATGTTGCGGAAGGTGATTCTCTCCGCCTCCTCGGTGAAGATAGTGGGCGTTTTGTAGCCCATACCGCCGCCGATACGGGAGGAAAGCTTGTCGGTGATCTTGAACAGGGCAGAGACGCGCGGCAGCACGAACAGCCCCTTGGCCTTGTTCGCGGGAGACGGGGTGACGTAGTCCGTCCTCAGGCCAGTCTCCACGGAAAACCATTCCATGGGCGTGAAGGTGTTTTGGGCGAATGCCCCCACCGTCGTGAAGTCATAGTTTCTGGCACCTGCGATGCCCGCGTTCTCCTCGCGGAACCGATCCGTCCACAGGTTGGCCCCCAAGGCCCACTCGTGTTTCTCCCCCCGCAGGTTGTAGGAAACCTCCGTGAAGCTGGACACCTGACCGCCTTGGAACCTGAAGTTCGGGATGGTGATTTCCCTGTCGAAGAAGCTGACGCTGTTCCTCACCGAGAGCATGCCTTTGTCGGTCAGCCTGTGCTCGGCGTTGAAGAGGGTGGAGTAGCGGCGGGTGTCGTTCCGCTCGAAATAAAAGCCGCTTTCCGTCTCGCCGTCCAGATAGCGCATGTCGCCGCCGAGGCGGTCTTCCACCGTGGCATTCAGGCCCAGTGAGATCCGCGTGCGGTCAGTGGGGTAGAGGTACAGCATCGGATTGAGCGTATACCGCTCCAGCTCTGGGATGGCCGAGAGGCCGATGTCGGCAGGGTCGTATGCCTCGGTGGTGTTGCGCGACGCGAAGACCGTCACGCCCAACTTGCCGAACCTCTTGCCATAGAAGGTGCTCAGGTCTAGTCCTCTCGCGCTGGTGACGTTCCCCATGAAGCTGAGTTCGCCCGCCTCCGTAGGTTTCTTGGTGATCAGGTTGACCAGCCCCGCGATGGCCCCACCGCCGTACAGGGTAGAGGACGAGCCTTTGATTACTTCCACCTGGTAGAGGTTGAGCGGGGGAATCTGCATGATGCTCAGGCCACTGGCGAAGCCCGAGAAGAGCGGGAAGCCATCCTGCAAGATTTGGGTATAGCGGCCCTCCAGCCCCTGTATTCGGATGCCCGCGTTGGCACTGGTGGCTGAGGTCTGCTGCGTCTGGATGCCCGTGCTTTCGGTCAAGAGCATGCGGATATCCCCCGGCTTCATGTTGGCCTTCTCGCCCAGCTCCTCCGCCGTGATTGCCTCTATCCGCGTGGGGACGTCCTCTATGGTTCGGCTGCTTCGTGTGGAGCTGACCACCACCTCCTCCAGTTCCTCGCCGCCGCGTTCCAGCAGCACCGTAATTGGTTCTGCCGTAGGAAGCGGAAAGAGAAGGGTGTCTCGCCTGTCTTCGTATCCGACGTAGCTGAACTTGATGATCTGGCTGCCATCAGGGATTCCTGTGAGTTGCAGTCGGCCTTCCGCGTCGGAACTGACCCCTAAGCTGGTTCCCTCTACTGACGCGGTAGCGCCGATCAGTGGGGTTCCTGATTCCTTGTCCTTGACAATGGCCCTCAGGATATTTTGGCTATACGCCAGTGTGCCGCTCATCACGATAAGCAGCACGAGAATAAATTTCTTCATGGATGATAAACTAATGCTTTTGAAAAATAGGGATGCGCGATCAACCACCCCCGTAGCGGCGTGCTGGGTTAAATTGCGCTTGAAAGCATTAGCCGACCTTAGGAGGTTGCCAGATAGAAGGGGGGAATTGGGAGAATACTCCTAGCTTGACTCCTGCAGGATAATTGAGCGTAGGAATTAGGAGGATGGACGGCTCATAGGCCAATCCTGGCAAGGTGAAGCCCAGACAGGCCGCGCAAGTGTAGAAAGGAGAGCAGAGACCCGAGTCATCTGAACGGGTGTCCTTTTGTTCGGTATTGGCCACCTCGTCGGCGCAGTTGTCGGTTGCGCAGCACGGGGACACCGAGAGGGTGAATACTAAAAGTGCCAATATGATCGCAAAGGCTTTCATTTAGCAAATATACACCCATAGCCTTTACGAAGTGTAAATATTGAGTTAATATTAATAGACCGCTACAGGGCTTCTTTGCCCCACTAGGCAGTATTTTCTTGGTGAACTCTTGCTCAGACTAATTGTTAATGCACTTAGGGGATTTTCATTTGAGCGATGGAAATGATTCAGTGGCTGAGTTGCCGTCCGGTTAGTTTGAGTATTTCTTCCCTTTAGTTAGCGCCTCCCTGCACAAGAAAGGGTAAGGCTTGAGCCTGTTTATCATAAGAGCGGCTATCGGCTTTACATTACATATGAGGGGAATAGTTAGAGTTACCTTTTGCGACAAAGAGTGGCCCCGTGTCTTTCATAAAATGCAATACGATTGCAAATGGTTTTTATTAGATTTGCAGTAGATGAAATGGTTTGCTATCCTTCTGAGCGTATTCATGACAGTAATGTCATGTATCCCCTGTGCCGATGCGGCACCAAGGGTAGATACGCCTGCGCAAACCAGCATCAACCCAAACACTGATTCGGAAGACCACTCCCCGGCTGCGGATTTATGTTCCCCGCTGTGTATCTGCAGTTGCTGCGCCGGTTTCGCGTTGCAGGCCGTTACCCAGAAAGCAAGCCCCTTAGCCTTCAAGGTAACCATCCCGGTACCGGTTCATCGGGTAGCCAGTGTCCCCACCCTTTCCTTTTCTATCTGGCAACCGCCAAAGCTTTAAACCGAATTTGTTTTTGCCTGCCCTGTGAAGTTCCGCCAAGGAAGCTTCACGGCTTTGCCTATGCCTATATTCCGCCTAATGGCTGTTTAAAGGCATCGGTTTAGTCTGGCAGAAGAATCCTGGAATTTTGATTTAAAGCCATAAACTATGCTTGACCGCATAATACACTTCTCTATTTACAACAAAATCATCATCGGTATTTTCACCTTGGGGCTTGTTATCTGGGGTGTCTATTCCCTTACGCAGCTTCCTATTGATGCCGTGCCTGATATCACCAATAACCAGGTACAGGTCATTACCACCAGCCCCTCACTGGCGGCCCAGGAGGTGGAGCGGCTTATCAGTTACCCGGTGGAACAGACTATGGCCACCATTTCCGAAGTCGATGAGGTCCGTTCCATCTCCCGTTTTGGCCTTTCGGTAGTAACCATCGTTTTCAAGGACAAGGTGGATATCTACTGGGCGCGGCAGCAGGTGAATGAGCGGCTTTCCGAGGCCAGCGGGAAAATCCCGCCGGGGGTGGGGAGCCCGGAGATGTCCCCCATCTCCACCGGATTGGGGGAAATCTACCAGTACGTGGTGCACCCGAAGCCTGGCTACGAGAAAAAATACTCCGCCATGGAACTGCGCTCCATCCAGGACTGGATCGTGCGGCGGCAGCTGCTCGGTACGCCCGGTGTGGCGGAGGTGAACAGCTTCGGTGGGTTTCTGAAGCAGTACGAGGTGGCCCTTGACCCGGACAGGCTGAAAGCCCACAGCCTGAGCATCACCGATGTGCTGGAGGCCCTGGAGCGGAACAACGGAAACACCGGGGGGGCCTACATCGATAAAAAGCCCAACGCCTACTTTGTCCGCAGCGAGGGTCTGATTGAGAGCCTGGATGAGATAAAGAAAGTAGTGGTCAGCAGCACCTCCAACGGCACGCCGGTGCTCATCGGCGATATTGGCGTGGTCCAGTTCGGGAGCGCCAACCGCTACGGTGCGCTCACCAATATACAAGGGGAAGCGGTAGGCGGCATCGTGATGCTGCTGAAAGGGGAGAACACCAACCAGGTAGTGGAGCGGGTGAAAGTGCGAATGGACCAAATACGGCAATCGCTGCCCGAGGGCGTGGAGATAGAGGCTTTCCTGGACCGGAGTGATTTGATTGGCCGGGCCATGGACACCGTCACCACCAACCTGATAGAGGGTGCTTTGATTGTCATTTTTGTCCTGGTACTTTTCCTGGGCAATCTCCGGGCCGGGCTGGTGGTGGCCTCCGTCATTCCGCTGGCCATGCTCTTCGCCATTATCATGATGAACCTCTTTGGCGTGTCCGGCAACCTGATGAGCCTGGGAGCCATCGACTTCGGCCTTATCGTGGACGGGGCGGTGATCATTGTGGAAGCGACCATGCACCACTTAGTTCTGAAGGGCAGTGGCCGATTGACCCAGTCCCAGATGGACGAGGAGGTGTACGATTCAGCCCGTAAAATCAGGACATCCGCCGCCTTCGGGGAAATCATCATCCTGATTGTGTACCTGCCTATCTTAGTGTTGGTGGGCATAGAAGGCAAGATGTTCCGCCCGATGGCGCTGACCGTCTCCTTTGCCATCCTGGGGGCTTTCCTGCTCTCGCTCACTTACGTGCCCATGATGTCGGCCCTGCTGTTGAGCAAGAACACCACCCACAAACGGAATATATCTGACCGGATGATGGACTTCTTCCAGCGGATGTACAGCCCGCTCATAACGGGTGCTTTGAGGCTGAAAGCCGTGGTCATCATCGCTGCCGTGGTGCTTTTCAGCCTTAGCCTGGTGATCTTCTCCCGCATGGGCAGTGAGTTCATCCCTACCCTGGAAGAAGGCGATTTTGCCCTGGAGACCAGGCTGCTGACCGGCAGCTCCCTTTCGGAAACCATAGAGAAAGTGTCCCTCGCCTCCAAGATACTCCAGGAGCGGTTTCCGGAGGTGGAGGAGGTCATCAGCAAAATCGGGGCCGCCGAGATTCCCACTGACCCGATGCCCATGGAATCCGCCGATGTCACCATTCTCCTAAAGGACAAAGACGAATGGACCAGTGCCGACACGCGGGAGGAGCTGGCCGAAAAGATGACGGAAGCCCTGGAAACTATCCCAGGGGTTACCTTCGGGGTATCCCAGCCCATCCAGCTTCGGTCCAATGAACTTATCTCCGGGGTACGCCAGGATGTAGGCATCAAGATATTCGGGGAGGACCTGGAGCAGCTGACGCGGCTTTCAAAGGAGGTGGGCATGGTGGTGGCTTCCGTGGAGGGGGCTGAGGACCTGTACCTGGAACAGGTCTCCGGGCTGCCGCAGATTGTGGTGGATATTGACCGCAGCCAGATTGCCAAGTTCGGGCTGGACGTGGAGACGGTGAACCAGGCCCTCAACGCCGCGTTCGCGGGGCAGAGTGCGGGGATGGTGTATGAGGGAGACCGCCGCTTTGAGTTGGTGGTGCGTTTGGCGCAAGAGCAAAGAAAAGACATTTCCAGCGTTCGGCAGCTGTATGTCACGGCCCCCAACGGCGTGCAGGTCCCGCTGGAGCAGCTGGCAGATATCGAGTACCGGCAAGGCCCAAACCAGATTCAGCGCGAGGATGCCCAAAGGCGCATCATCGTGGGCTTTAACGTGCGGGGACGGGACATTGCCAGCGTGGTGGAGGAAGTACAGCAGAAAATAGACCAGCAGGTGCAGCTCCCCACCGGGTACTTTATGACCTACGGAGGCCAGTTTGAGAACCTACAGGAAGCCAACAAACGGCTCTCGGTGGCCGTTCCGGCGGCCCTGGCGCTTATTTTCCTGTTGCTCTATTTCACTTTCGGCTCTGTCAGGCATTCTTTGCTCATCTTCACGGCCATTCCGCTGTCTGCCATTGGCGGAATATTGGCGCTGTGGCTTAGGGGAATGCCCTTCAGCATCTCAGCCGGGGTCGGGTTTATCGCCCTGTTCGGCGTGGCCGTGCTGAACGGCATCGTGCTGATTGCCGAGTTCAACCGGCAACGGAAGGAAGAGGGGATTCAGGACCTGAAACAGGTAGTGCTGAACGGCACCGCCGTGCGCTTGCGTCCGGTTTTGATGACGGCTGCCGTGGCCTCCCTAGGGTTTCTGCCCATGGCCCTCTCCAACTCGGCAGGGGCTGAGGTGCAGAAGCCATTGGCCACGGTTGTGATCGGGGGCTTGGTGACCTCCACCCTGCTCACCTTGGTGGTATTGCCCGTCCTTTATATTCTGATTGAAAGCTACTTTATGAAAAAGAAGGAGAATAGCCGTGAAGGTGGTGGGCTATCGGCAGCCTTGACCATATTTATCCTTAGCATAGTTGCCGTGGCGGTGAGTTCCGTTCCCGCACAAGCCCAGCAGCAGCCAGCTAAAATTTATTCCCTGGAAGAGGCGGTGAACCGGGCCCTGGAAAAGAACCCATCCGTAGAGGCGGTGAGGCTCGGTATCAGGCGCAGCCAGAGCCTGCAAGGCTCCGCTTATGATGTGGAGAAAACCCAGTTGCAATTCTCCACCGGGAAGCTGGAGTCCGGGCAGTATGACCATGAGGTATCCGTTACGCAGTCCCTGCCTTTCCCGACTATTTTTACTAGGCAGGCGAAACTGGCGGAAGAACTGGTAGAGGTAAGCAAGATAAACCTGACCCAACGCCAGCGGGAAATCGTCCGCGAGGTAAGGTTGAATTACTACGGGTTGGTGTACACGCTTTCCCAACTGCAATTGCTCGCCTACCAGGATAGTCTGTATTCCCAGTTTCTCCGCGCCGCCCAGGTACGGCTCAAGACCGGGGAAACCAACCTGCTGGAAAAAGTGACCGCCGAAACCCAGCTGGCGGAAGTAGGGAATAACGTGTTTCAGGCAAAAGCCGACCAGGCAGTATTTCAGGCCCGTCTGCAGGCTTTGCTGGTAACAGACAGCTTAGTGGCCCCGGCTGACACAACGCTCAACCGGCTGCCTTTACCAGATGCCACCCTCCAGCTAGTGGAACAGAATCCAGCGTTACAGCTGGCCCGGCAACAGGTAGCGGTGCGGGAGGCAGAGACCGGCCTGGAACAGGCAAAACTGCTGCCGGACCTGAAACTGGGCTACACCAACCGGACCTTGGGAGGGGGCAGTAGCGAAATTGGCGGAGGCGTGGACATGGAAGCGCCCCATGAAGTGATGGTAGGGGTAGGAATCCCAATCTGGGCAAAGCCGCAGAGAAAACGTATTGAGGCGGCAAAAGTACAGACCCAGATTGCGCAACAGAACCTGCAACACCTCCGGAACGGATTGGAGGCCCAGGGGGAGGAAGCCCATCAGCAGGTCCTGAAATTTCAGGCCAGCGTTGGGTACTACGAACGCACCGCACTGCCCCAGGCGCAACTCATCATTGACCAAGCCACCAAGGCTTACCGGGCCGGTGAGATTAACTACCAGGAATACCTCCTGAACCTGAACCGAGCCTTGGCTATCCGGGCGAATTACCTGGAGACGCTTTACAAGTATGACCAGGCAGTCATTGAACTACAATTCATCACAGATAACAAACAGTAGCCTTCTTAGGCTTAACCGAAATTCCATGAAAAGGATAAATCCTATATACCTGCTATTCCTCTTAGGCCTCTTGCTTTTCTCCTCCTGCGGGGACGAATCCGAACCGGCACAGGAAACCGGGGAGGCACAGGCGGAAGAACAACACGAAGAAGGCCCGCAGGCGGCAGAGCTGACCCAGGAACAATACCGTGTCGCGGGTATCGCATTAGGAAAGCCCCAAATGCGCAACCTGAGCAATATTCTGACTTTAACCGGAAAGCTGGACCTGCCCCCGCAGAACATGGCCTCCGTGAGTGCCCCTTTGGGCGGTTATGTGAAAAGCACGGAGCTGCTGGAGGGGATGCGGGTCCGGAAAGGGCAGCAAATCGCGAGTATCGAAAACCCGGAGTTTGTGACGCTGCAGCAGGAATACCTGGAGGCAAAAAGCAGCCTTACCTTTCTGGAGCAGGACTACCAAAGACAGAAGGAACTGTCCCAGGAGCAGGTAACCTCCGCCAAAGCCTACCAAAAAGCCACGGCTGAGTACAGAGCCGCCAGGTCTCAGGTGGAGGCGTTGGGCGAGCGGCTCAGGATTGTAGGCATTGCCCCGTCTTCCCTGCGGGAGGGTAAAATCAGGCGAATCCTGCCTCTTTATTCTCCCATAGACGGGTATGTCACTTACATCAATGCCAATGTAGGCCAGTTCGTGAACCCCACGGATGTGCTGTTCCGGATAGCGGACACCGAACATCTGCATGTGGAATTGACGGTATTTGAAAAGAATGTATCCTCCCTTAAAAAAGGACAGAAGATTCGCTATTCACTTCCCAATGAGACTGTTGCCCAGCATGAGGCTACCATCTACCTGATTGGCAAGGAAATCAGCGGAGAGCGCACCGTGCGGGTGCATGCCCACATGGAAGAGGAAGACAAAGACCTGGTACCGGGAATGTATGTGCAGGCCCAGGTAGCGCTGGACGGGAACCAGGTATTGGCTCTTCCGGAAGAAGCCGTGGTGCAGGATAACGGCCTGAATTATATATTCCTTTATACCGGCCAGGAAAAAGAAGGCGAAGCGGTAATGAAGAAGTTTCGGATGGTTCAAATTGAGAAGGGGGCGGAAGCCGAGAGTTTCGTTCAGGTAGCCCTGCCTGCCGGTATAGATACCAGTCAGGCAAACTTTGTGACGAAGGGAGCCTATTCCCTGCTGGCCAAGATGCGGAACTCCGAGGAAGAAGGTGAAGGCCATTAATATCTTGCTTAATGCTACAGGACTTAGATAAAACTTTGCATCAAAAGGAAATCCGGCCAACCGCAATGCGGCTGCTGGTGCTGGACTACCTTTTAAAACAATCGGCTGCGGTTAGTCTTAGTGACTTGGAAACCTATTTTGACCGGGCGGACCGGATAACGCTTTACCGCTCCCTAAAGACATTCGAAGAGAAAGGTTTGGTGCATAGCATTGATGATGGCAGCGGAGCGGTCAAGTATGCCCTCTGCCAAGACAGTTGCAACCCACAGGAACACCACGACCTGCACGTGCATTTTTTCTGTAACAAATGCCGCGAGACGTTCTGCCTGCCGAAGTCCCGTATTCCTGACATCGCTTTGCCGGAGAGGTTCAAAACCGAGGAAGTAAACCTTATCGTGAAAGGCACCTGCGATACATGCAGCGGCTAAAATGCAATGCAGTTGCAGGGTATTCGGCTCTACCTTTGATTTATAATGAGGAGGTTACTATGAAATTCAACTGGGAAATGCCGAAAACACTGCGTCCGTTTTACCGGCAAGAGTTAAACGCTTACCAAGGATGTCTGCGAAAGGAAGACCTTCAAAAGGCCTGGGCACATCTGGAACGGGCTCATATTCTGGGGCAGCCTTATCCCATTGAGCATACTGCCGTGCATTTCAAGATGCTCCAATTTGGGATGCAAACACGGAATATGAAGGAGGTACTGGGGCAGATTCCCCGGCTCCTGGTGGGCGGCATAAAATCCTGGGCGGGGGAAATACCTGTCGGGAACACCGGCGGAGCCAATGTGCCTGCCTTGAAACCGATGCCTATTCCCAATGATTTGCAGGCTATCATACGGCAGGCAAGTCCTAATTCTTAAACTTAGAATCATGAAAGCAAATGAAGATAATACCCCAAGCGCTCCATTAAAGCCAATGGAGATTACCTCTCCCCGGACTGCTGAACAGCCGGGGCCTACTAAAACCGACGGGCAAGGTGAGGTGCCTGCCGGTAAAGCCAGTGAGCAGGGAGGGCACGAAGAGCACGAGGGTGCTTCTTATGTCCCTACCATTATCAGTCTGGTGCTGCTTTTAACCGGAATCGCCCTGGATTATTTCAAAGTGGACTGGTTTACCGACTATATCCGGATAGGAGTCTACGGCACCGCGTATTTATTGGTAGGAGGCAAAGTTCTTGTACATGCCGCCAGAAACATCGGGAGAGGCGAAGTTTTCAATGAGTTCTTTTTGATGGGAATCGCTACGCTGGGGGCGTTTTATATCGGCGAATACGCCGAGGGCGTGGCGGTGATGCTGTTCTATGTCATCGGGGAGCATTTCCAGGAAGCAGCCGTAGCCAGGTCCCGAAAATCCATCAAGGCTCTGATAGATAACCGACCGGAGATTGTTGGCTTGGTGCAGCAGGGCCAGGTAACTCCCGTTAATCCGCAACAGGTTAGAATCGACGACGTCATAGAGATAAAACCCGGCGAGAAAGTTGCCTTGGATGGCGAATTGCTCACCGAGCGCTCTTCTTTCAACACGGCGGCGCTTACCGGGGAATCCAAACCGGACACCAAAGCCAAAGGGGAGAAGGTGCTGGCCGGCATGATTAACCTGGACCAGGTTGTCCAGTTAAAGGTAACTTCTACCTACGAAAACAGCGCCCTTTCCAAGATTTTGCAATTGGTGGAACAGGCCAGTAGCCGCAAAGCCAAAACCCAGCAATTCATTACCCGCTTTGCCAAAGTCTATACGCCAGTGGTGGTGTTCATGGCGGTGGCGCTCACTATTGTTCCGTACTTTCTTGTAGCGGACTATGTGTTCAACGACTGGCTCTACCGGGCTTTGATTTTTCTGGTGATTTCCTGCCCATGTGCGCTCGTTATCTCTATTCCCCTGGGTTATTTCGGTGGGATTGGGGCAGCTTCCAAGAACGGTATCCTTTTTAAAGGCTCCAATTACCTAGACCTGATGACCAAGGTGGACACGGTGGTGATGGACAAGACCGGAACCTTGACAGAGGGCGTTTTCCAAGTACAGGAGGTAGAGGCAATCGGGATAGAGAAAGCCGAGTTTCTAGACCTTACGGCGGCCCTGGAAAGCAAATCTACGCACCCCATTGCCTTGGCGGTGGTGGCCCATGCCGGAAACAGCTACCGGCAGAAAAGCATAGCGGATGTAGAGGAGATTTCCGGCCACGGCCTGAAAGGGACGGTAGACGGAAAAGCCCTTTTGGTAGGGAACGGCAAGCTATTGAAAAAATTCAAGGTGGGGTACCCGTCGGAAGTTGATGCCATTGTGGAGAGCATCGTATTGGTGGCCATTAATGACCAGTATGCCGGATACATCATCATTGCGGATAAAATAAAAGAGGATGCCCGTGCATCTATCGGGCAGCTGCACGGGCTGGGTATCAAAAACATTGTCATGCTTTCCGGGGATAAGGATTCCATCGTGCAGAAAGTGGCAAAATCATTGAATATTGACCAGGCTTTCGGCGGGTTATTACCGGAGGACAAGGTAAGCAAGGTAGAGGCCCTGAAGAGGGAAGGGAGAAATGTAGCCTTCGTGGGAGACGGCATCAATGATGCCCCGGTCATTGCGCTGGCCGATGTGGGCATGGCCATGGGCGGTTTAGGCTCTGATGCGGCCATCGAAACCGCCGATGTAGTCATTCAAAACGACCAGCCTTCCAAGATTGCTACGGCCATCAATATAGGGAAGAGCACGAACCGCGTTGTCTGGCAGAACATTGGCTTGGCCTTCGGGGTGAAGGCACTGGTGCTGGCGTTCGGGGCGTTTGGCGTGGCCTCCATGTGGGAAGCCGTTTTCGCTGATGTCGGGGTGGCTTTTCTGGCTATTCTGAACGCCATCAGAATCCAGCGGATGAAGTTTTAAGGACTTATGTACATGCCCATTATTTCCTGGGCATGTACAGTATCAGGCACACCCCCAGTAAGGCTATCAGTGCGCCGATGATATCATACCGGTCCGGTTTGAAGCCGTCCACTTTCCAGGCCCATACCAGGGCCATCACGATGAAAACACCACCGTAGGCAGCGTATACCCTCCCAAAGCTGGCGGTCTGCCAAGTGGCCACCACTCCGTACAGGGCCAGGATTACGCCGCCCAGCAAGCCATACCATAAAGGTTTGTCTTCCTTAAGCCAAAGCCAGACCAGATAGCCACCACCTATCTCACAGAGACCCGCCAGGAAAAAGATCCCAAAGGACTTTAGTATATCCACCACAGTTCTAGTTCAGAAACTATTTATGCAATGATACCTATTTTGATATCGTATCACGACAAGATCTAAAGTCAAATATACATAAACCATATATAGCCTTCCCGGAAAACGGCAACTTTGTAAAGCTAAATTGGGCTATAGCAGCAGTGACTGCTGACTGCCATTTGAATATAATGACCATTATAGATAAGGGAATCTTCTGTCTATCATAATAACGGTTATCGGATAGGTGAACTACCTATTAATTGAGCATCCGGTAGTCATTCGGTGAATACCCCACTCGCTGCTTGAACAAGCGGGTGAAATGTTGGGGGTACTTGAAGCCCAGTTCATAGGCAATCTGGGCAACGGACTTGCTTTGGTCAAATACCCTTTCCTTGGCCACGTCAATCACCTTCGCTTGGATGTAGTCCTGCGCGGTTTTCCCAGTTTCTTTTTTGATCAAGTCCCCGAAATAGTTGGCCGATAGGTTCAACTCACCCGAACAGTAGGCTACGGATGGTAGGCCGATCGTCTGTGGTTTGTCTGTCTGAAAATATTCGTTCAGAAGGTTCTCGAACCTCTCCAGAGCTCCCTTGTGGACATTGTCGCGGGTGATGAACTGGCGGTCGTAGAAGCGGACGCAGTAGTTCAGCAGGAGCTCGATGTTGGAGGCGATGAGCCGTTTGCTGTGCTTGTCAACGGCATGCTCCAATTCATACTCGATTTTCGAAAAACAGTCCAAAACGATTTTCCGCTCCCGCTCCGAGAGGTGAAGCGCCTCATTGGACTGGTAGCCGAAGAAGGAGTAATCCTGTATGTGCCGCCCTAGGTCGGTACCGTGGATCAGGTCAGGGTGAAAAACAAGGGCATACCCTTTCGGCTGGTAGACCTCCCCGCTGCTGTCAACCGTGACCACCTGTCCCGGGCCTATGAACACCAGCGTCCCTTCCTGGTAGTCGTAGGTAGCCCGGCCATACCGCAAATCCCCGCATACCACCTCTTTCAGGAAGATGGTGTAGAAACCGAAGAACATGTTGGAGGCTGCCCTGGGGCTTGCCTTGGATAAATCCACCACACTCACCAGCGGGTGCAGTGTCCCGTGGTTGTTGAAGGCGTTGTAATCGCCTACCGTCTCGAATCTTCTCAGGTTATCCATGATCTCATTTGGTTTAAGCCCTTCAAAAATAACGTTTTACCCTCCTCTAACCTGAGAGCCCTGCCCCAATCAGTAATAATGGTATGGATACCCGTAATCTGTATAACACCCAGGTGTATACGGCCCCATACCTTTGCCGTAGTAATAATGTCAAAGTACAAATAGATTGAAGACTATGGAAACCGTCAAATTGAATAACGGGGTGGAAATGCCCCTATTGGGGTTCGGGGTGTTCCAGATCCCTGACCCAGAGGAGTGCGAGAGAAGCGTGTACGAAGCTATCCAGACCGGCTACCGCCTGATTGACACGGCAGCTTCCTATATGAATGAAGAAGCCGTCGGTAAAGCGATAAAAAGAGGCGGGGTGGCAAGGGAAGACCTGTTTATCACCACCAAGCTTTGGATCCAGTCCAACGGGTACGGAGGGACGAAAAAGGCCTTTGAGGATTCCCTCAGGAAACTACAGTTGGATTACCTGGACCTGTATCTCATCCATCAGCCCTATGGTGATGTATATGGTGAATGGAGGGCCATGCAGGACCTGTACAAAGAGGGGAAAGTAAGGGCCATCGGCGTAAGTAACTTCCATCCGGACAGGCTGATTGACTTGATTGTCCATAACGAGATTACCCCGGCGGTCAACCAGATTGAGACGCACCCCTTCCACCAGCAGATAGAGACGCAGCGGTTCCTGGAGGAGAACCAGGTGCAGATACAATCGTGGGGACCGTTTGCCGAAGGAAAACACGACATCTTCTCAAACGGGCTTTTGGCTTCCATAGCCAATAAGTACGGTAAAACAATCGCCCAGGTGATCCTACGCTGGCTCACCCAGAGGGGCGTAATCGCCATCCCAAAATCAGTGCGCAGGGAACGGATGGAGGAGAACTTCGATAGCCTCGATTTTACCCTAAGTTCAGAGGATCTGGAGGCCATCAAAGCGTTGGACACCAAAGCAAGCAGCTTCTTCGACCACCGCGATCCGGCTATGGTTAAATGGCTCGGGGAAAGAAAACTCGACATCTAAAACCCTCCAGAGACGAAAACATGCCAAAAAGAATATTAGGTGAAAGCGGCTTGGAAGTATCTACCCTGGGTCTTGGCTGTATGGGGTTGAGTTTTGGTTATGGCCCGGCAACAGATAGGCAGGAGGCACTAAAACTCATCCGGGCCGCATTTGAGCGCGGTGTCACTTTCTTTGACACGGCCGAGGCTTATGGCCCATTCGTGAACGAAGAACTACTCGGCGAGGCATTGGAGCCGTTCCGCAGCCAGGTGGTAATCGCCACCAAATTCGGTTTCAAGGAGGGTAAAACTGCCTTAGGGCTGGATAGCCGCCCCGAGAACATAAGGGCAGTGGCAGAGGCGGCGCTGAAACGCCTGAGGACCGATGCTATTGACCTGTTCTATCAGCACCGGGTGGATCCCAACGTACCCATTGAGGATGTCGCGGGAACGGTCAGAGATCTTATCATAGAAGGGAAAGTAAAGCACTTCGGCCTTTCGGAGGCAGGCGCCGGGACCATCCGCCGGGCACATGCCGTCCAACCGGTAACGGCGCTGCAAAGCGAGTACTCACTTTGGTGGCGGGAGCCAGAAGCAGAGATACTGCCGACCCTGGAAGAACTGGGAATAGGTTTCGTGCCCTTCAGCCCACTCGGGAAAGGGTTCCTTACCGGGAAAATCAACGGGAACACCACGTTCGACAAGGGCGACTTCCGCAATACGGTTCCGCGTTTCTCAGAGGAGAACCGAAATGCCAACCAGGTTTTGGTCAGTTTGCTGGGCACGATGGCACAAGAAAAAAATGCAACCGCCGCCCAAATAGCCCTTGCCTGGCTACTGGCCCAAAAACCGTGGATTGTCCCTATTCCTGGTACCACCAAATTACACCGTTTAGAGGAAAATATAGGATCAGCAGGGATCACCCTTAGTACTGACGATCTCATGGAAATCAATCTGGCTGTATCAAAGATTGACGTGCAGGGTGGCAGGTATTCAGAACAGTCCCAGAAGATGGTTAATCGTTAGGCCGTAGCAAGTGCAATAATGTATAAAAGAGCTGGTAAAGAGAAAATCGTTCTACTTACCGTTCACCCGGGTTCTTAGATAGGAAAGCTAACCTCCTTAATATAACCCACCCCTGAAAGAGGCAGGGCAAAACCATCTTCTCTCACCACTCAAATTCAACCATGGAGAATACGACAAACAACAATAGGGATAACGGAATGAAACGCCGCGACCTCCTTAAGACCGGTTTACTGCTGGCCGGAGCGGCCATGCTGCCCAGCGCCTGCACCACGCTGGCGGCAAGTTCAACCGGCGGCAACGCCGGGCTCTCCAACCAGAAAGCGGCCACGGTCAAGGGCCGCCGGAAGCTGGGCAAACTGGAAGTGTCCAGCGTAGGCCTGGGGGTGCAGAACATGAGCCGCAAGTATACCACGGAGGTTCCCTTAAGGTCCGAGATGCACCACATCATCCGGACCGCCTTTGACCAGGGGGTTACCTTCTACGATGCCGCAGAGGCGTACGGGCCGCATGAGGTGGAACGGATCCTCGGCGAGGGCGTCGCCCCCTTCCGAGACAAAGTAGTTCTCTGCTCGAAGTTCGGCTGGAACATCAACCAGCAGACCGGCCAGCGCCTGCCGGGTTTGAACAGCCGGCCCGAACACGTCCGGGTGGTCGTGGAGGGGATGCTGAAGCGCCTCCGCACCGACCGTATCGACTTGCTGTACCAACACCGGGTAGATCCCGCGGTTCCGATAGAGGATGTTGCCGGCTTGATGAAAGACCTGATCACAGAGGGGAAAGTGTTGCATTACGGCCTTTCCGAACCGGGGCTGCAAACCGTGAGGCGGGCCCATGCCGTTCACCCGGTGACGGCGATCCAGAACGAATACTCGCTTATCTGGCGGGGACCCGAGAACGGGGTTATCCCTCTCTGCGAGGAGCTCGGTATCGGCTTCGTGCCGTGGAGCCCGCTGGGCGTGCAGTTCCTGACCGGCTGGATCGACGCCAATACCCGCTTCGCCCCGGGTGACATCCGCGCCGTAGAGTCCCGTTTCTCGCCGGAAAACTTACCGAACAACCTGAAATTGGTGGATTTGGTGAAGAAGTGGGCTGCCCAGAAAGAAGCCACCCCTGCCCAAATATCGCTGGCTTGGCTGATGGCCCAGAAACCATGGATCGTGCCTATCCCGGGCACCACCCAGATGGCACACATGCTGGAAAACAACGGGGCCGATCACGTGCGGTTTTCTGCGGAGGAAATACATCAATTCAATACCGAATTGGCCCAAATCGAAATCAAGGGGGAGCGCCTGCCGCAGATGGTACTCCAATTTTCCGGTGTAGAGGCAGCGCCCAAGAAATAAGGTCGGGGCTTTGCCTAACCTGACCAGCCAGAAACCGAAAGGATGCCAGGCGGGTAATGGGGTGCTGCTGAAAATAGCAAGAGGCAAAGCCCCCAGCCTTATTGATAGGAGTAAAAATCTGAACATTTAAAAAAGAAAAATTATGAAACTGATATTGTATGCGATTGTATTGTTTGCCGGTTTAACCACCCAAGCGGTGGCCCAAAACGCGCCTATCTTCCCTAAAGGCGAAAAAGCGGCCAATGTGCATCATGTGGGGAATGTCTGGCTAAACGAGATAAGCCCGGCCGATAGCACCTTCACTTTCGGCATTTCCGTGGCCACGATGGAGCGCGGCGCGAGGTTGGATTGGCATAAGCATCCGGGCGGCCAGATCCTGCTCATTACCGAAGGTACGGGCTATTACCAGGAAAGAGGAAAACCTAAGCAAACCGTCCGGAAAGGCGAGGTCGTTAAATGCCAACCGGGCGTGGAGCATTGGCATGGCGCAACCCCTACCACCGGGGTTACCTACCTGGCCACCAGTCCTGCGTTAAACGGGAAAACCATCTGGTTGCAACGGGTAACGGATGCGGAGTATTCCAAAACGAACTAGAGGCTTGTTAGACACCTGGCAAGGTAACCACCCCTGACCCTTCACTTAAAAGATATACCTCCATGAAAGTATCCCTTCTCGGGCTTTGCCTGTTAGGATTGACAATGTTTATGTCCTGCACCACCCAGAAAAAAGCCAGCCCCACCACTATGACAACCCCGCATTCAGAACAGGAAATCATCAACCTCTCCAAACAGAAATGGGAATGGATGGCAGACAAGAAAGCCGATACCCTGGCTGCCCTTTTCCATGAAAACGCCATGTTCGTCCATATGGGAGGCAGCTGGGGCAAGGAACAGGAAGTCAATATCATCAGAAGCGGCGGGATCCATTACAAGCAGGCCGAAATCCAGGAAACGTCGGTAAAGTTCATCGGCAACACGGCCATCCTTCTGAGTAAGATCCGGCTATTGGCCGTGGTCGGCGGAAACGAGGTCACCAACCCTTTCATCGTGACCGAAGTGTACGTGAAAGTAGGGGGTAAATGGACCTTAGGCTCCCTTTCGTTCACCAGGCTGATGGGTAATTGAAATCCCTTCCCTGATGGTATTCTGCCATTTAGGGATTCGCGGCAATAACCAGAAAACAACTACCGCTATGATGCAGCTACTGTTAGTGTTCTTTTTAGTATTCTCCTCTTGTTCTTCCCCCCAGACGGAGGATATCGATGCGCAGGCTTCACCCGGCATAACTCCCGACAAGGTGTTGATCGTGTATCTGTCCCGGACCAACAACACCAAGGCCATCGCGGAGATAATCCACACCAAGGTCGGGGGGACTTTGGTCGCGTTGGAGTTGGAGAACCCTTATCCCCAAAACTACCGACAGATCGTGGACCAGGTGGCCAATGAAAATGCCACGGGTTTCCTGCCTCCCCTGAAAACAAGGATCGACAATATCCAAAACTATGACGTGGTGTTTATCGGCTTCCCTACCTGGGGCATGCAACTGCCCCCACCCATGAAAAGTTTTCTGAGGCAATATGACCTAAGCGGGAAAACCATCGTGCCTTTCAACACCAATGCGGGCTATGGGATAGGGAGCACTTTCGAGACCGTGAAAGCATTGGCTCCCAACAGCAAGATTCTGGAAGGCTTCACCACCAAAGGCGGCGTGGAAAGGGACGGTGTCTTTTTTGTGATGGAGGGGGAAAAGGAAAGGCAGGCCCAGGAGGAAATATCGAGATGGCTGAAAAAAATTAATCTTGCCAAATAGGCGGGTTTATACCCGCCTATTTGGCAAACGACCATTTACCTATAACCTAGAAACAATGAATCGATTTAACAGGATACCCGAAAATCTGAAGGCTGTTTTCTTCTTGTTTATAGCATCGTCTCTTTTATCGGCTTGTGCCATAAATAAAGGTACAAGCCCCGGAGCGATAGTGATCCAGGAACAGGGCAGTTTCGCGGTCGGGGGCACCGTGGTCACCAACCCCGGCACTTTCGACCCCATCAGACACGGTTCCTACAACCCGGTAAACCAGCCATCGGAGGGACAGACGCTGCACGGAGACCATGCTTATGTCTTTTACCAGGTACCGGTGAAGCCCCGCAAGTTACCCCTGGTGTTCTGGCATGGCCACGGGCAGTCGGCGAAGACCTGGGAGACCACCCCTGATGGGCGCGAGGGGTACCAGAACATCTTCCTGCGCCGCCGCTTTCCGGTTTACCTGATGGATCAGCCCCGCCGAGGCCGGGCCGCGCGCAGCACAAAGCCCGTGAATATCACGGCTGCCGCCGATGAGCAGCTCTGGTTCGGAATCTTCCGCCTCGGCACCTACCCGGACTTCTACCCGGGGGTGCAGTTCCCCAAAGACCCCAAAGCCTTGGACCAGTTCTTCCGCCAGGGGGTGCCCAACGCAGGGCCCTACGATGCCCAGGTGAACATTGATGCCGTCTCTTCCCTGTTTGACAAGATAGGGCCGGGTATCCTGGTCACCCACTCGCAGAGCGGCGGCCCAGGGTGGCGCACGGCCATGAAGAACGACAAGGTAAAGGCAATCGTCGCTTTTGAGCCGGGGGGTGATTTTCCGTTCCCCGAGGGCGAATCACCGGAAGGCATAAAATTAGCAGGCCGTACGGTTACCCCTCCGGCCATCCCGATGGCTGACTTCATGAAACTCACCAGAATCCCGATTATCATTTACTACGGGGACAACATACCGGAGCAGCCTTCCGAAAACCCGGGGCAGGAACAATGGCGGGCTTTTCTTGCTATGGCAAAGCAGTTCCGGGATGCGGTGAACCGCCACGGGGGTGATGTGACCTTGGTGCATTTGCCTGGGATAGGAATCAAAGGCAATACGCACTTTCCTATGTCGGACCTGAACAATGTGCAGATCGCTGACCACCTGTCAAATTACCTCAAGGAAAAAGGGCTGGACTAACCCAGCCACTGTATCCCCTCCCGTGAAGATGACCCATATTTTGTAAAACTTAGCCCCAATGAAAAACCACCATTCCATTTTCCTGCTCGCTTTGATTGCCCTTGTGTTCTGCTTTCCTGCAGGCATGAACGCGCAGGGGAAACCCAAAGGAGCCGAAATGTTAGATGCCCGGCAGCGCCATATCGTCACCATATCCTCCTTCACGGCGAAAGGTGATCTGGAAAGCCTTGGCAAAGCCTTGAACGCCGGGTTAGACGCGGGGCTGACCATCAATGAAACCAAGGAGGTACTCGTTCACCTGTATGCCTACTGCGGTTTTCCCAGAAGCCTTCAAGGAATCAACACATTGATAGCGGTCCTGCAAGAGAGAAAGACAAAAGGCATTGTTGATAGGGTCGGTAAAGAAGCTTCCACTGTAGAAAGCTCCGAAACGAAATACCAGCAGGGCAAAAAAGTTCTGGAAACCCTGACCGGCAGACCGGAAACAGGACCCAAAACGGGCTATGCCGCCTTCAGTCCTGAAATAGAGGTTTTCCTGAAGGAGCATCTGTTTGCTGATCTCTTCACTCGGGATATTCTGAGTTACACGGACCGGGAGATCACCACCATCTCCGCCCTGATCAGCCTTGGGGGTGTGGAGCCTATGATGCAGTCCCATATGGGCATAGCGATGAACCTGGGCATGTCCGAATCCCAGCTGAGGCACCTTCTTTCCATCGTGGAGTCAAACGTCGGAAAGAAGGAAGCCGAGTCCGGCAGGAAGGTGCTGTCTGCCCTGGTGGCATCAAGGAAGAAGTAGAAGTAACCGATACTCAGGACACTTATAACATAACCCTTATTCGGAATGAAAAACCTTGTAGTAAAACTGGCGGCGATAGTTTCCGTGTTCGGCCTGTCAAGCTGCGCAGTGGCGCAAAACGTGAAGGAGTCCGCCCAAGCCCCGGGTCTTCTTTACGCCAAAGGTGTAAGGGCCCCATCCACCAATTTCACGGGTACCGTTTGGGTGAATATGCTGGTGACCCCTGAAGACCGATTGGACAGCGGGATAGGCAGCGTCACCTTTGAGCCTGGGGCAAGGTCGAATTGGCATATGCATCCCGGTGGGCAGGTCTTGCTGGTTACGGAAGGAAAAGGGCTTTATCAGGAAAGAGGAAAGCAGGTCCAGGTAATGCAGAAAGGAGATGTTATGAAATGCCCCCCAGGAGTGGAGCACTGGCATGGTGCCTCACCTGATGCTCCGCTTACCCATATCGCCATTTCCGTCAATGCTGAGAAAGGTGGGGCAAAGTGGGGAGAACCAGTCACTGACGAACAATACAACAGCTTTAAATAAGGTCTATTAGCAAGCAGCCCCCGTCCTGAAATCTTGTATAATATCCGTAATGCCCACTTCCCATGGAGGGGAAATGGAGATAAAGGCTTAAATTGACACATGAGCACATTGGTAAAGTTCAGAATCAATTCGGTTGCAAATAGTAAGTAAGCTCTCAAAAAACCATAGAAATGACACATCAAAAAACCTCCATGTCCAGGCGATCATTCCTGAAAACCTCGGCCCTTGCCGGAGGCGGCCTGATGATCAGTTTCACCTGGCTGTCAGCCTTCCGCCCTGCCGAGGCGAAAAACGATCCTGCCCTCGCAGAGAAGTGGATCGAGATCAACGGGTACATCAAAATCACCCCAGACGGCACCATCCGGATCCTGAACCCCAACCCGGAGTTCGGGCAGAACGTGATGACCTCCCTGCCCATGATCATCGCCGAGGAACTGGACGTGGACTGGCAAAAGGTAGTGGTGGAGATGGGCCCGCACGACAGCGTAAAACTGGGGCCACAGTTCACCGGGGGGAGCAACTCGGTGCGGATGTACTGGAAACCCCTGCGCGAGGCCGGGGCAACGGCCCGCCAGATGCTGCGGGAGGCCGCGGCCCAGACTTGGGGAGTGCCGGTGGAGGAAGTGACCACCAAGGCAGGTGTGCTTTACCACGTAAAAAGTAACAAATCGGGTACCTACGGCAGTTTCGCGTCCCAGGCCGCCGGTATTCCCATCCCCAAAGGCGTAAAGCTGAAAGAGGCAAAGGACTTCAAGGTGGTGGGGAACTCCAAGAAAAACGTGGAGGGCCGGAAAATCGTCTCCGGCAAGCCCCTTTTCGGGTTGGACTATCAGCAGCCGGGCATGCTGATCGCCATGGTCGAGCACCCGCCCGCCTTCGGGATGAAACTCAAATTTTTCGATGCCTCCGAGGCCCTGAAAATGCCGGGCATCACCGATGTCTTCACCCAGAAACTCTACGAGGACGGCTTCGAGCAGGGCGGTTTCGACACCCGGACCTTCAACAACCTGCTGGTGGTGGTGGGCAAGACCACCTGGGAGGTCATGAAGGCCCGCAAGAAACTGAAGGTGCAGTGGGAACCCGCCGGCGACACCAAGGACACCATGGGCGGCAGGCAGAAGAGGGAGGTCGTGGTGCCGGGCGAGTTGGAGAGCACGGACGCCCAACTCCGGAAAATGCAGGAGTACGCCGCAAAACCCGCCCAGCAGCTCAGGAAAGACGGAGACCCCGAGACGGCCTTCAAGAATGCGGCCCAGGTCATCGAGCGCACCTACAACGCCCCGTTCCTGGCCCACAACTGCATGGAGCCGATGAACTTCTTCGCCCACGTCACGGACGAGAAGGCACTGTTGGTAGGCCCATTGCAGGCCCCGGGCTGGACGGAGCCCACCCTTGCCAAGATCCTGAACCTGCCCGCCGATAAGATTGAGATCCAGATGACCCGCATGGGCGGGGGCTTCGGCCGCCGGGCCTACGGGCATTACCTGACGGAGGCGGCCCTGATCTCCAGGAAGGTGAAGGCGCCGGTCAAACTTGTCTACACCCGCGAGGATGACATGACCTACGGGATCTACCGACCCATGTACACGGCCACCTACCGGGCCGCCCTGGACGCGAACAAGAACCTGACCGCCTTCCATGTGAAGGGCGGCGGCATCCCTGAGCACCCGATCCACGCCAACCGGTTCCCGGCCGGCGCGGTGGACAACTACCTGGCCGAAGGGTGGCAGATCCCCTCCAATATCACCATCGGGGCCTTCCGGGCACCTAGGTCGAACTTTAACGCGGCGGCGGAGCAGTCCTTCCTGGACGAGCTGGCCGAGGCGATGGGCAAGGATCCGATCGAAATGAGGCTGGAGCTTCTGAAGCGGGCCAAGGAGAACCCCGTGGGGAAGAACAACGAGTACGACGCCGACCGCTACGCCGGGATCCTGAGACTGGTGCAGGAAAAATCGGGGTGGAACAAGGCCGAAAACAAGAAATACAGCCGGGGCGTGGCGGCCTATTTCTGCCATAATTCCTACGCGGCCCATGTGGTGGACATGGTCATGAAAGACGGTCAGCCCTACGTGGAGCGGGTGTTCAGCGCCATTGACTGCGGGATCGTGATCAACCCCGACGCGGCCACGAACATGGTGCAGGGAGCCGTGGTGGATGGGATCGGGAACGCTTTTTACGGGGGGCTCACGCATAAGAATGGGGCCGCGGAACAGACCAACTTCCATAATTACCGGATCATCCGGATGCACGAGGCCCCTAAGAAGGTCGAGGTCCATTTCGTACAGAACGACATTGACCCCACCGGTTTGGGCGAGCCGCCCTTCCCGCCCGTTTTCGGGGCCGTGGCGAACGCCTTGTACAAATCGGTCGGCAAGCGTTTCTACCAACAGCCCTTCAGCCCGCAACTCAATAACCCCAGTATCCTTTGATCCATTGAATTTCCACCGTTTATACCTTCGCCATGATCAAACTTACCATCAATAAGAAACCCTACCAAGTGGAAGTAGACCCGGATACCCCGTTGCTGTGGGTGCTCAGGGATGCGCTCGGCCTGGTTGGGACCAAATACGGCTGCGGCGTCGCCCAGTGCGGGGCGTGCGTGGTGCACCTCAACGGGGAGGCGGTGCGTTCCTGCGTCACGAAGGTGAGCCGGGCCGCCGGGCAGAAGGTGGTCACCATCGAGGGTCTTGCGGCAAAGGCCGACCATCCCGTGCAGAAGGCCTGGCTGGAGCTGGACGTGGCCCAGTGCGGTTACTGCCAATCGGGGCAGATCATGGCAGCCGCGGTGCTCCTGAAAGAGAACAAGAACCCGACGGACGCCGACATCGACGCGGCGATGGCAGGCAACATCTGCCGGTGCGGGACCTACCTGCGGATCCGCGAGGCCATCCATCTGGCGGCGGAGATGCAGCGCAAGGGCAGCAATGGCTAACACCGGCGGGATAGGCTGCCCATAAAGACTCAATACAAGAGCCTTCAGGAACCTATGCCAAGCATCATAGGCGGAAATAGGCCTAGCAGTAGGTCAACACACATCAGCTTCGAAACAGAATCTTTCTATGAAACAGCATCCTGAATACGGAACCCGTACTTCGGCATTGATGAAAATCATAACCACATTGTCGGTCTTTATCTTTCTTGTTACAGCGGTTACCACGGTGTACAGCGGCGATTATGTAATTTCCAAGAGTACGGAAACCAGGTTAACTGACAGCGTACCCATACCTTTAAAGGCGGAACGGGACAGCGTGGCGTCGGTGCAGGCCTTTAGCAAAGTCTACAAGGTGCTGATGAGCCCCCGCTGCATGAACTGCCACCCGGCTGGCGATGTCCCGCTGCAGGGGGATGACAGCCACTTGCATACAATGCTGCCCCAGCGCGGCGTGGACGGCAAGGGCGTTTATTCCATGAAATGCGGGAACTGCCACCAACCTGAGAACACCCCCGGCCTGAACACCCCGCCCGGCAACCCGGAGTGGCACCTGCCGCCGGCCCGCATGAAGATGATCTTCCAGGGCAGGACACCCCACCAATTAGCCAAACAGCTCGTGAACCGCAAGCAGAACGGAGATAAATCTTTGGAGAAGTTGCTGGAGCACGCCGATGATACGCTGGTTTTGGCGGGCTGGCACCCCGGGGAAGGACGCACGTTGCCGCCTATGAGCCATGCTGAGTTTAAAAAGGCTTGGACTACTTGGATAGTAAAGGGAGCTTATGCCCCAAATCCTTAAATAGAATGAACTAATGCCGCACCATTGGATTCCTAATCCTAGGAACACCTAGAGGTGTCAATTTCATTGAAACAAACATCAGCCGCATTTCCTTAACGGGTATGCGGCTTTTTTGCATTTACTTCTTCGAATACCCTATTGCTCTGGAGAAAATGGCAGTGAAATGAACTAGGCTTATCTACAGAAATTCAAAGGAATTAATTATAGGTTACCAAGCAAATAGACACGGAACCCAGGTCTTCCTAAATCCCGAAAAACGGCGGTATAACGATAAATTTAATTCTCTTCGAAAACGTGCTATGGGAGCAAGGTGGCAGTCCCAGATAGTCATCTCACAAAACAATATATAGAATTAATTTATGAGATGGCATTTTTGAGAAACATGCTGTACCCTGCCGAAAATTTCTATTCTCTCCTGTTGAGTTTACGTCACTTCGGTTTTCATTTAAACGATCGTATAAATGAAAAATCCTACCTTCTCCCAAAGCCCCGGCTTACCCCCGCTTTTTGCTTTCATAATTGCCTTTTGTTTAAACAAATTTCATATATTGGAACTTTATTGAGTTTCTTGAAAATATGGCAAAGTTCGGGTACGCGCGTGTCTCCACGGTAGACCAAAAGTTGGACCGGCAGTTAGACGCCCTGGAGAAATACGGCTGCGAGCAGATCTTCCAGGAGAAGGTGACGGGACGCAAGGCGGATCGGCCGGAGCTGGCCCAGCTGCTGAAAGTCCTTCGGAAGGGGGATCAGCTGGTCATCTACAAACTCAACCGGCTGGGCAGGAACTTCAACCACCTCATCAAACTGATGGGGGAGCTGGAGGAAAGAGGCATTGACCTGGTTAGCCTGACGGACGCCATCGACACCAGCTCCAGCATGGGACGCTTCATCTTCCGGATGTTCGCCTCCCTGGCCGAGCTCCAGGCCGACTGGATCAAGGAGGATACCTCCCCGGGCCTGGCCTCCGCCAGGGCTAGGGGAAGAAAAGGAGGGCGTACCCCGGGCTTATCGGAGAAGGCCAAAAAGAAAGCCTCCAGCGCCTCCAAGCTCTACAAGGCGGGCAGCACCATCACCGAGATCCAGGAAGCACTGCAGATCCGCAGCACCGCCACCATTTACAAATACCTCCGGTTGGAGGGAATCGAGATAAAGGGCTGGGAAAAGTCTACCTCAAACACAAAAGGCACCGCATATGTCAACAGTTGATAAGAAAGGCAAGGGCAACAAAAGGACGGGGGTGGTGAAGCTGCCGGATACTATGACCTGGATCAAGCAGCCCAACAAGGTGACCAAGATGGGGTATGACTTCACGGTCCTGCAGCTGCGGGTTTTCCTGTCGATCCTGGTGGAGCTGCAAGGCCACATGGAAGAGGTGATCCAAGGCAAGGAGGTAGAGCAGCTGAATTTGTTTCAGAGAAGCAAAGGCGATAGCATCCGCCTGACCATCCCCATCAAGAAATTCGGGGTAACCCCCGATAAATACAACGAACTCAAGATGGCGATGCGCAAAATCGCCGCCATTCCCGTGGAGCTCGATGCCCGGGACCCGGAATCGGGCAAAGAGTACTGGGTGGTCAAGGGCCTGTTCACGGCCTACATCCCCAAGGAGAAATATTCCCGGGAAGTCATCATCGAAATCGAGAAACCCATCGCCAAGTACCTCCTGGACACCAAGCCGGGCTGGTCCAAGTTCATGTACGAGATCGTCAACCAGTCCAACAACAAGTATACGTTCCGGATCTACATCCTCATCAGCAGCTGGAAGCGGAAGGGGGGCCTACGGATCCCGTATGCGGACTTCCGGAAGATGCTCGGCATTGGGGACCGGTATGCCGAGTACAAAGACCTGTACAAGCGAGTGATCAAGCCCGCTTACGACGAGCTGTTCGAGAAGGCGGACTGCTGGTTTGAGATGGCGGAGGTAGAGAAAAAAGGGAAAGAGGTCACCCACCTCAACTTTAAGATCATCAAGATCATGACCGAGCAGGAGCGGAAGATCTACGATGCGAAAAGCGACCAGCTGATCAACTGGTGCAAGACGCACCACCAATTCAAGGATCACCACCTGAAGGCGTTGTATATGATCCTCAACGAGGAGACCATCAACCCGCTCCACACCAAAGCCGCCATGCTGACCGGGTCCATCGATACAGCCAAGGTGAAGAACGTGGCCGATTACGTGCTGAAAGCCCTCCAGAACGAGGTAGCGGCCTTTTTCGAAAGCGAAGATGTGGAGACGGAAGCGATCATGCTGGAATAGGCTTCCTTTCCCTGCCTTCGAAAGGAGGGAGTTTCCCAATTGTAAAAGTTGCCTTTTTGTCCCTCGGTGCTGATAATCCTTTCAAAAGAAGGCTCTGGCTATTGTCTAAGCGATGGCCAGAGCCTTCCAGGCTTTCTCTTTTCCTGCAAATCCGCCCCAAGGAGCGTTTAAATGTTGCCTTTTTGTCCCCCAAAGTGCCTGCAAAGGAAGGAATGTTGCCTTTTTGTCCCCTAGAGGAGGGGTAAGAGCCTAAATGTTGCCTTTTCGTCCCCAAGGCGACCCTACAGGAGGGAATGTTGCCTAATTGTCCCCAAGGTCAGCCAAAAAAGAGGGAATGTTGCCTTTTGGTCCCCTAAAGCGCTAGGAAGAGCCGGAATGTTGCCTTTTTGCCCCCGGAATGTTGCCTTTTCGTCTCCCGAATGTTGCTTTCTTGTCCCTAAAAAGTTGCCTTTCTGTCTCTAAAAACAGAGATAAGAATTTATGATTCAACGAGTTACAGCGCGTACTACTTATCTACTATTTAACAACTATAATCTATTATTCTTTTAGAGTACCTAAAATCAGATAAATCATTAAAGGAAAGGGAAAAAAAGGCGAAAACAGCCGCCATTGCCCTATTTTGGGAGCCTTATCTCCAAAGAAAGCACGGAAAACAACCTTTCTCCAGGCGAATGTTGCCTTTTTGTCCCTAAACCCACTGGAAGGGATTATCGAAAGTTGCTTTTTTGTCCCCAGATTTACACAAAATCCTGTCTATAAGAGTTTTATATCCCTGCAAATAAATGAATGGATCAATTCACTAACGGGAGATCAGTTGGTTTTACAATTGGAAAAGTACTTCATCAAAAGGAAAGATGAGATAAAATTCTGATTAGTTAACCAGGTTAAACTTACAAGATGTATATATTTTCATCAATTAGTTAACATAATAAAAAATTTAAATTACTGAAAATCAATTACTTATAAATGTCTTATAATTTACCTTATGTTAAGTTGTAAATGGAGGTTTAACTCTCCGGTTAGTTTCCCTTCCGGTATTGAAGACGGAGATACGGCAGGACTCTACTTCACATCTCTCTCCTTCATCAGGTATTTTATCGGATCCTTACCTGGTTTGCCATCCTTTTAACTTGCGGTCGTAAGGGACAATTCTCTAGTTGTATGCTCGGAAGTTTTATACCGAGCCATAGTTGCTGAGCGATAACCCTATTACGGGCAGGGCAAAGTTTAAACTATTTAGGCCACTAGCGTATACGAAGTTCCATCAACGTAACTGTCTTTTATATTTGAAGGTAAGTTGGTAGGGGAAATTTCGGAAATAGTAAATGGCGCTTACGGAAGAACAGAGAAAATTAATTCAGGATTTTACCGGCCAACCCGATTTCAGGCAATATGGCGGACTAATGACTGATCTGGATGGCACCATTGTGCAGCACCAGGATGGCAATTACTCCATCCCCTCCCAGGTGCAGGCCGGCCTGAACGATTTATACCGGGTAAATTGCCCCATCATCCTCAATACTCTCCGGTTCCCCATATCCATCATCAAGACCTTTGCCGCTGTCTTATACCCTATTGCCCAGAATCCTGTTCCGGTAATTTCGCTGAACGGCAGCCAGTGGGGTTATATCTCGCCGGGGGAAGCCAAGGAATTCAGCTTCACCGAAGCCGGGGCGCAACCTTTGAAGCCCGCGGAAATCAAGGGCTTTCTGGCTGATATCCGGATACTGGCCCAAAACAAGGCACCCGATATCTCGGCTTTTTATTATCCCCGCGATTGGACCAAAGGGGAGATTATCTGGTCGGCGGAGGAACACCGGGTCCCCGGGCTGGCGCAGAAGCATAAAAGCGCCTCCCGGGTTTACAGCAGCAGCCTCGCTATTTTGGAAAAGCATCTGGCGGCCGAAGAAATCAGCATGATATTTTTATCGGTCAAGAAAGACACTGCCCAAGGAACGCACCTGCAACACAACTTCAAGGATTTTTACACAACCACCGGCGCAAACAAACTGACCGGGGCCCATGCTTTCGTAAACCAGCTGGGGCGTGACTTAAAACATTTTATCGGTGCGGGCGATACCCCGATGGATGTATTCCTGAAGGAAACCGGGGTTGTTGTTCAGGTGGGGGATTTGCCCCTTGGTTTCGACTGCCAGGCAACCATTCTGCCGGTAAAAACGGTACCGGAGATTGGCGAAGTCTTTACCCACATAGCGGAGGGCTGCAAGTTTACAGACCCCAGCTACCAACTATAAGACGGGTCCCGTTAGAAATGGGTGGGCTTTTACCAAAGGAATAGCTTGGTTCAGATTCTGGATGATTTTATTCCTGAAATCCCCTATTGGCAAACATTGCACCCGGTTTGATAAATCCAAAACCATATCCATAACCGCTTGCCGGCTAAACCGGATTTCCCGGCCAAACTCCCGCGGCATATCTTCTGTAAACCAGTTATCAACCAAGCTTACATAATCGGCACTCATGGCGTATTCAAAATCCACATGGTGGCATTCACTCTCCTTTGTGAACGGATTGGAAACAATCATGTTCTTAGGCTTGCGGTCGTTATCTCCGTAACCCAGCGTGATTCTGGTGGCGTCCCAGGCTGCCTGGTGCGCCAACTCCTTCCGGAGGGATCCGGCAACTGTTTCGTCCTGCAAAATATCGGCCAGGCGGGTACCCGGCACTTCCTGCGTACCCAACACCATATGGGCAATATTCAATTCGGCATCCTGGTAAAAGCTCAGGGCGTTTATCTCGGGCAGGTTCAGGCCCAAGATAGGCGCATATAGATAACAGTTATATTCCAGTTCGGCCTGGGCCTGCACCAGTGGGTAGTGTTCATCCAACAGGCAATCCTGCTGATGGATATAATACGTTTGCTTGGTCTCGTAATGAAAAATCTGCCGGCGCATGCGTTCGGGTTTCTGACCCGTGTCGCGGTAAAGCGGTTTCAGTATCTCGCTGTCCCGGATCGTTCTGAATTCCTGCCAGGTGAAAGTACTGTTCTTTGTTTCTATGAAAGGTGAGTTTATGGGCATGAATAAGGTTATAGGGAAGTAACATCACTTTCAGGAAAAACGCTCAAAAAACACTTGGCATTGAGAGGTTATTTTCGGCTGGATCGGTTCGGGATGAATATATTTAAAAAATGGTATATTATCACATTATATTGCCTTCCAGCAAGATTTATTTTTCCTTTTTAGGTTATCAGGATACCGGAAGACACTAAGTATCCAGCTTTGTCCCAACAACTTTTTTTAAACTGTTTTTTCCCTCATACTGCGGCGAAACTCCTGTATATATTTAATAATCAGAGACATGTCTACTGAAGGGGAGTATAAAGGCTGGAAACTCTGCTGAGATTATAACCGTAGCTATGTGAATTAAAGTTTTTGGTTAGGAGTCCTCCAGCTCCCGCTCCAAGTCCTCTATGGTGGGAAGGCTCCCCTTCAGGTTATCGGGGATCGCCTCGGTCAGCTGGTACTCCGAGACACCGATCGGCTTGTCGATGTTCTTCAGGGCGTACTCGGCCACTACCTTGTTCTTATCCTGGCAGATCAGCAGTCCGATACTGGGCTGGTCATGCTCCGTCTTAAGGAGATCATCCACCACGGAGAGGTAAAAGTTGAGCTTCCCCGCGTATTCAGGGAGGAACTTCCCCCGTTTGAGCTCTATGACCACGTAGCACCGCAGTCTCAGGTGGTAGAAGAGCAGGTCCATGTAGAAGTCCTGCCCCCCGACCTCCAGGTGGTACTGCCTTCCCACGAAGGCGAAGCCAGCCCCCAGCTCCAGCAGGAACTTGGTGATGTGCTGCGTCAAGGCCCCTTCCAGGTCCTTCTCCTGATAATCCTCCGTCAAGGTCAGGAAATCAAACACGTAAGGGTCCTTCAGCATCTCCTGGGCCAGGTCTGATTGCGGGGAAGGGAGCTTCAGGCCGAAATTGGTGAGGCTTCCCCCTTGTCTTTGGTAGAGATTTGACTTGATCTGCAGGCCCAGTACGTTCCTGGACCATCCATTCTCGATGGATTTATGGATGTAGAAGGCTCGTTCCTGCTCGTTCTTCACCTTGTCTAAAAGCACCACATGGTGGGCCCAGGGCAATTGCGCAACCGGTTGTTGCGTAAATTCAGGCACGGGATAGACGGAGGCGAATTGCCGCATGTACAGCAGGTTCCGGTAGGAGAACCCTTGCAGGTCGGGGAACTCCCTGCGGATGTCGCCGGAGAGGGTCTGGATGACTTTGGCTCCCCATCCTTGGGCTTGCTGCTGGGCCAGGATGGTTTTGCCCACCCTCCAGTACAGGGAAAGAAGCTCGGAGTTGACGGCGAGAGCCGCTTTGACCCGGGCCTTCCTTATCTCCGATTTAAGCTCCTCCAGAACATCGGCGTAAACAGTAGAATGAGAAGGCATGGTGAAAATAGAAAACTATAGGATAGGTTACATTACCTGTCCCCAAATATAATGGATAACCTGGGACTGCCCCCTTCCCATCTAGGCGGTGGGGCGTAGTAAGTGTTGTTGTGAACGCAACCATGCGGAAGGAAACGAATTCGTTAACTCCTTTATGAGTTGTTTGGAACCATAGCTTATACGGCCAGAATATGTCTCGATTATTAAATTATGTTAAAGTGATAAAGCGTAAAGGTTTATTTCCCTTTTTTAGACTGGCTCTTAACCAACTGATTGAACCTCTTTTTTCTATTTCTGAGCCGTTTTCTACTTCAAGGCCGTTTACGAGAAAAGAGCCTTAAAACATGAGACAGGGCTGCCTTGGATTTCGAAGCAGTCCTGTCTCATGTTTTAAGAATCATAGTTCCCCACCTCACGGATCGATCATCATCATATTCTCGACGATGACGCTCATCTTTGACGGGCTCGTGTTGAGCTTGATCAAGTGGTGATTTTTGTCTGGGTAGTGGAAGGAAGGATATTTCCAGGAGACGTTGCCGCCCGGGTCGGATCTCAGCTGTCCATTGGTCTCGGACGTCAGCCTCCCGCCCCAGAGGCCCCGCACGGCGATCAGCACGCCCATTTGGTCCCAGCTCGGCCGGAAATCGGGGCCGTGGTAACGGCTCTTGGCTATCTCATACGCCTTACGCACGGGATTGGCGTTGGATTTGGTAGCCAGGAGCCGATTTCCTGTCTTGATCTTGTCACCCACTTGGTTGGGCACAAACCAAGCCTCCCCCGGCCAATGGTTAATATCCCGTTGGGTGCTGGATGCCGACAGTTTGTAGTTAAAGGAAGTTCCGGAAGAGCCGTCTTCGTCTATCCACCCCCCTGCGGCAACCAGCCTCCTCACTTTCCGTCGGATCAGATCCATGCCTTCGGAGGAAGCCATCAGGTTGTCCAGGTTGCGGAGCGGACCTATGGTTGCGATCACGACACTATTATCCGGCTGCCGGGACAAAATTTGCTGATAGAGGGTCGTGGCATTGGGTGCGTTGACGAGATCTTGGGGATAATTGGCCGAAATTTGACTGTACCAACCGCCTGTGGGAAGAAGGGTATTATCCCTAAGAATCCCGATGGGGATATTCGGGAGACCGTAATACGTATTGATTGCATCGGTGGCTGGGGCGCTGTACGGGTAAGACACCGTAATCATCATGGCCAGCACATTGACCTCGCCGGACCGGATCAGGCTGTGCAAAACGGCTAGGGCCCCCGCATCGTCCGAGTCATTAAAGATATCCAGGTCCAGGATCAGGTTCACTTTGCTCGTTGATGGCGGCGGAGGAGGAGCATCATTGCTTACTTTTTTGAATTCGAAGAAATCGACATCAAAATATTCAGACTTCGTCTGGAACCGCAGCAGATGCCGTCCTGCGCTCAGTTTCACGCGCTTGACGGTAGTGAGAGAGTAGCTTTGGTAGCTTCCCCGGTTGGGGACCTTGATATTCCCCATCCGGTTGACGCCGTCAATGAGCATCTGGAAGCTCTTGCCGGAAGCGGTGGTTGCGACAGATGCCGTGAAATCATACTCGCCGGCGGCCGCGACGTTGACCGTGTATTCCAGCCACTCGCCCTTCCGGATGGCGCTGATGTGATGGCCCGTGGTGTGGACGTTACGGGCGATGTCTACGTCCTCGCTTGTGCGATAAGCCTGGTCGCGGTTTTTTGGGGTCGTATCATAGTAGGCGACATTCATGCCACCGCGGTCGAAGTTCTCGCCTTCCATGCGGGTTGGAAGCTCAAGCGGTGCCCCTAAATAAGGCCTTTGCTGCCCCGCAGCGGTGAACGGATCAGTGCCGAGAGCCAAGATGCTTAACGCAAGAAGTGATTTGAGTTTTGCCATAGTTCCCATGAGGATGAGCCGCTTGGTGGTGAAGATAAACGTGTCCGGAACAGCCTGAAACCTTATTCTATTCTTCTCTGCAGTAAGGAGCTTCCCGTAATTCCTATGTAATCCGTCCTGCCTGCGGTACCTTCCCTCCCCAAAATGCCTGAAAATAAGCCCGGATTCTTAGGTTTTTGGTTGGAAGGGTGGAAAAGTGCCTAATAGACTGAAATTACCGAATATTGGCGTATCCGCAACAAAAGTGTTTGATTTATCGATGCAAATAGTTTACGCATAACATCACCCAAGGCAAATCAAACCTATGTCAAGCTTTATGAAAACCGGGTTCCTTTTTCTTTTTTCATTTTTAGCTTGTGAGCCGTTGACCAGTCCGTGTCTTCCCTCACTCACTTGGATTTAACTAAGGTATATAATCCAGGAGTTTACTAAGCCAGACTATTACCATAGTTCATTATAGCCCATGGAGAACTTCCAGCCCTCTTCCCATTTGGTGAGGTGGAACACGGTATCTTGTCTGGTGAACTCCCATGAGTCTAGCCGCCTTCCCTGATGCACCTCGATTACATCGTGGAAGAGGCGGGACATCAACAGGGAGGAAACTAAGGCGTTAAGGCCAGCACCCCGCCGATGATGGCATTGACCCAGACCCGAGCGGCACCAGCAGCGTCACCGCGATCGAGACGCTCGGGTCTGGGTCAAACTTCCTTCACCCACGCCCATATCAAGGCATAGTTCTTTCCATACCTTAAGGGTAAGAGGAATGGGGGGGTAAGATTTCAAAAAAGTTGCAAAAGCTAAGCAGGCTCTAATTCCACCAAAGAAGGGAAAGCTACCCAGCATGTACATATTCCTAGAAATATGTACATGCTGGGTAGCTTTTAAAAAGCCTTCCAATCCCTTGCTCTAAATGTACGAAAACTCAACTCTCGCTTCCCCTCTGTGAACACCAGCAGCCACTCCGCCTCATAGCTATACTGCGCCTTGAACAGCTCCATGCATTTTGGAAGCTCCCCAGCACGTCATTGTAATAGGGACTCTTCTCCTGCTGATTAAGATAGTTCATCCAACCGGCGGAGTCCTAGGCGATAATGTAGGGATGCTTGTCCAGAAACTGTTCGGCCAAGGCAGGTTTTACGCTGTTGGGCTGTCCTTACGAATACAAAGGTGTACCTAGTGCCTAGTTTGGAGTAGATGTAGCCTTTGGCGTAGTAACAGGTCATATCTGAAGCTATCCATCACGGGGAGGTAACAGAGGGTTAAGTGGCTTTAAGCATGAACGCAAAGAGCTGAGGTCAGCAATCCCGGCTCTTCCTGATCAACTCGGGGAGACAAGGGTCTACCTGCGGCTCCTTTGCCCCCGAGCAAGAGGCAGTCAAACGAATTTGCCTAAGTATATTCCCTGAACTACCTGGCAAGGTGTTTACCATAGCAGGGAGATGAATAGAGGGGTGGGTATGGTATAAGAAGTAAGTGATCGATGAATAAAGCTCTATAGGATGATTTTCTTACCCATGTACTTGGTTAATTACTTATTAAAATACTTATTAAATTAAATATACAATTATCTATGAAGATAACTACGTAAGTAGGAGTGTAAGTAAATAGCTGTTTACTTATAACATTGAGCCGGTCGGTGCAAGGCTTAGGTTCCTGCCCTTAGGGTAGGCTCCGCTTTAACCCCATCAAGCCTCCTGTCGGCCAGCCAGCGGCTCAGGTTGTTCCGCCCGGGCCAGGTACATCTTGATGGTGGCGGGGTAGAACTTCTTGCCCCGAACGGTGGTGACCCCGTTACGGTTCAGCTCATCGGCGATCTGCTGCAGGGTCATGCCTTGCCGCCGGTCAGCGAGGATTATCTTCGTCAGCTTGTAGTTTTCGATGTTCTGCCGGGCCATTTCTTTCATCTTCCGGCTGCCCAGCTTCCGACTCTGGTCGGTGAAGTTGGCAGCATTCCCCAAGGAAAGCCCCCTCTTCTTCCGGCTGCTCAGGGCCGCGATGGTGCGTTCGCTGACCTTGATCAGTTCCTCCTCGTTAAGCGCCGTCTTGATGCGCAGCATCAAGGCATCGTCGTTGGGGTTGGCGGCCGCCCGGAACCGGATGTTGGAGGCAATCAGGTAATTCATCAGCAGGGAGAAGCGGGTAAGCCGGGAGGCCTCTTTCACGAGGATGGTGGCCTCCTCTTTTTGCGCCAGGCGGATGGCCTCCTGCAAGACCGGCCTTTTCCGAAGCAGGGTGCTCAGGTTCGGCGAGGCGCCCGCCGAGATCCGGTCCTTGTTGCCGCCCGTCTCGATCTCGACGAACCGGGCGATGGAGACGGCCCCCACGGAGACCAGGTACGCTTGCACTGCCGCCTCCTGCGCCTCAAGCCCCAGGCCCGAGTTCCCCTGCCGCTGGGTGCTGACCCGGTAATATTCGATAGCCTTCATAGCGGTTTCGGTAAGTTCCAGTAGGTGAATTTTCCTTCCCAAAGGAAACGCATCGGATTTAAAAAGGCAAGAACGACCGTCCTTGTTTTTTTAAATAGCCGTGGAACATTTACATATAGATAGTCTCTATGAAATATCAAATCATATAGAGGATTTTCGTAGGGGTAGGCTGCCTAAATCCCCGAGCAGAAATTGGGTTTGGGAGTGAACTGGATCTAAGTCGGAAGTTGTTTCCCTGCCTGCTGCATTACGCCTCTTGCTGGGTTCCCAACACCTTGGCGGTGGATATTAGATTCTAGTGGAGATTAAGAGAAGGGAAAAGATGAAAAGAGGACTTTTTTATAACTTGCTTACATGTGCATTTTGAGCACGGCCTACCAACTGCTTGCGCTTTAGGATGGTTGATTTTTCGTTAGCATAAAAGAGCCGTCCAACTTTAATAGCTGCACGGCTCTTTTATGCTTAATTGTTCGGCACCTTAGATTCTTATAAGGTAAGTTCCTGATTTGTAAAACTGTCTATATTTATTTTGATAATTACATTATTATAATTAGTCAATTAAGATATAATAAAAAGATTTGAAACCCTAAAATAAATAAGAAGTGGCTGTTCAAGGATCTTAAACGACCGCTTCTTATTACCTTCAAAATATACTTACAAAAAGGATCATCTAATGCTCTCTATTTAAGACAACTATTTACTTATCTTCCAGCTGCTTTCGCTGCTTTTTCGATCCATTTACTTATATTTTCACGGCCATTATCATTAATCCAATGATAGACAGGGTAAATTTCTGAAAGTAGCACCTCTTTTCCGTTTCTCTCAATATAAAAGTTATCGAAAGGGTTAACTCCTTTCAATCCTCTTGCCTTACTTTGATCCAACATGCCATCAATATAAATTCCGAAGAGCCCTCTTCCTTCATTGTGGCTCTTCTCAATTTCATATTTAACCCAAGGGCGCTGAGAAGTCTGTTCCCCAATCAACACGCAGGTAACACCACATCCCTTCATCTGCTCGTCTATCCAATCTTTGATTGCCTGTTTACCTTTACGTTTTATTTGCTCCCATTCAGCTTTATCCAGGAATGGTTGAGCATCACCCTCAGGCTTACAGACCCAACTGTTTCTAATTTGACTTACCCGCCAACTGTCATTTGTGTAGTGGAAACTAAAAAATACTCTTCTGGCCATTCTTTATTTTTTGTTGATAATGGATAATATTTCTACGACTGTTTTTATAATTTTATCTGGCTCCGAATCTTTGAGTGCTTCCACATGATTTCTAATTTCTAAATAGCCTGAATAATACTTATCAAAGTTGAGCAGTACTTCATCCCACAATTCTTTGGACATGTAACCTGTAGCCCCAATTGGAATTAGAATGACACCTTGTTCGAAAGCAATTTCGAACTCTTTCCTAACTCCTCCTGCATTTATAATGGTACCTTCCTCTAGCTTGTTTCCAAACAAAAAGATTGACACACCAGCAAAGCTGATCATCCTTTCCCTGTATTGATGCCATAGTGCAGGTAATTTATGCTTGCCTGTCTCCAGTTGTGGAAAAGGCCTAATAGTGAGCTGATCTTCAGTATACCTCAGAGGTTGCTCATAAATCATCTCTAGAGCTCCATTGATTACTGCACTTCCTATTCCCCAACCAAAGCCATTAACAACTCTATAATGGTTTTTTACCAATGCTTTGCTCAGATTATGGACGAAGTCCAAAGATTTGTCTTTTCCCCATTCTCCGTATTCTTCTGCACTGCCAGATATAAAAACAGTTTGCTGCTTATAGCGTTTCTCTATAATAGACAGGATTTCTGTTATTTCCTCGTAAGTATCTACCTCTACTGCGTGTATGCCGTACCGTTTTAAGTCTTCCAACATTAGGTACTGCTTACGCTGATTATACATGAAATCAGCATCTGACTCACTACCTTTATCTCCTTTTACTACCTTCTTTATAAAGGCATAATGGTGGTTAACTTCATCGTCAAGGCCTGACCTTAATCTACTTAAAACATAGCTTAAGTTCGGATCCGTAAAGCTAAAGCCAATAAACAAAAAAGTCTTGGTAACCAAATCAGCGCTTAAGGCTGTGATAAAAGGAGCATGTGTCTTGTAGTACTTCTCGTATTGATCCTTAGTGAGGATAGTTTTGGATGGGTGATCCACGTCCCCATGCATCTTGTAAACCACAGCATCCCGCTTATTCCGGTTAGTAGTCAATTGAGATGGGGTATACTTTACATCAACTATCTTCTGGTAATCTTTAAGTGTCTGCTCGATTAGTTGGTCATAATTAGTGGTCCAGTATGTCGATATTGGCAAACGGGACAATATTCTATGGTTCTCAGTTGGTTCAGCTCTCTCCGCGAACTCTTCGATTATTTTCTTATTCAAGAAGCTATCATTGCGTTTCTCATTAACGTGATATTGGGCAAGGGAAATCAAGTCGTACTCGATTTCGATATCCAACTTCAGTTCGAGGGCTATGTCTTTTAATAGCTCTTTCCAATTGATAAAACCGGCAGAAACGGAGAGGCCGGCACCCGCAAAGATTGCTGCTGAGTTATCATTCAGTTTCTTGAGGTAATCTTTGATAAATAATTCATGTTCATGTTTCATAGAGTATTATTTTCTAAGCCAAGAAGAAAGACTTTGAGACGTGCCATTTGGGAATCTTACTATATAGTTGTCCTTAGCGGAGTCAGGCAAGTACATATTCGCTTTTTCTATATAAGGGTAGATGCGTAAGTACTCTGCATCTTTCCAAGTTCCCCCATTAGATACAAAGGGGAATAGAGCTATATGCTCTAAATACTTTGCAGCATCTCCTAGGCCTAATTCCCAGTTAACCCAGTTAGAGGAAATTGCGCTAGGGGAAGCTAAAAGCACGAATTTCTTGTTAGATTTTATCTTTTCTTTCAATTTTGTTGCTGTTGATGCATCCGTAACTTTTGGCATATTATCGTCAAGCCAATCTACATATACCTCTACCCCCTGTGCAGAGAGCAAAGAGATTGCTCCTTCAAATACTTCCTTGTTGCCTTCTGCATCACTATGACTATGGGACAAAAAGACAGTAACAGCCCCATGTTGCTTTGCCTCAAACAGCCGGTCTTTTCGGCTCATGAACCTTGTTCTCTCTGTGTAAGGGACTTGATTTCTGAAACTAATCAGCGAAGTGGCATTGATAATTGCCATATAATATTGAGTTTGTTTTAGATTGAACAATAAAAGGCCAAGGAGTCGCAATTGTGACTCCTTGGCTTTGAATTTAGATTACTTCTCCTTTCTTACTCCCTTGAAAGGGTTGCCGTCAGATTTTTGGTCCATGAAGCGCCCAGTTTGGGTGTCTCTTTTGACCCATTGATCACTCTGGGGATTGTAGGTCTGGGAGCGCTGTCTCACCGCTCCGTTTCTGTGGCCGTCTCCGGCAGGTTTATTGGTTGCCATAAAATGGAATGGTTTAGATAGCTTTGTCAATTCATTTATTCATAGCCCAGCTTGGCGCATCCCTTTCATTGGCAACCTATGCCACGGAAGGAGCTAACAGGTATGCGTTGCTCGTGATTTTTTGGAAAGGTCCGGACATGCCTCCTCCAGACAGGGAGCTGCTGCGGTCAAGTTCGGACGCAACTATCCCATGTAACGGAATCCTTTGGCCGCTCCAAGTCATTATGACTTGGAGCGGCCAGTGATGTGTTATGTTTTTTCGAAACTCTATCTCATTCATTAATGGTTTGATGTCTCCGTCTGGCTTGCCGTAGGGGCAGACGCGTTCCCTTGAGTGCGGATAAGTGGCACCAATACCTTAGATGAAAAATCGCCGGGAGGGCAGGCTGGCGAGGCCGCGTGAAGAATTCTGGAGAATTGCGTGTAACAATAATTATGTTACTTTTGCGTTCAGAACAACAGAAGTACTCACTTCACCTCAGAATCTTGGCGGATTCTGGCCCTATTGAGACCAGCGGTCTATACTCCTAATATAGATAGCTGGTCTTTTTTGTATCTCAATCAGTATGCCAATAATATAGGAAAGCTGTATATAGTCATATTTTATATTAATCTGTAGTTTAAGGCCATTCTGTCATTGATCTGCAAGATCAATGACAGAAACAATTCAGTCATAATGTCATTTTACCCTTACGTGTGGAGGCTGACTTCGCCTATGGGAAGATATTAGAGATGCGACGTTCTGTGCACCCACCCCTAACTGCCTTCCGCAATTCTCCTAATAATTAACATTGGATTTGAATCAAGCTCATGCTCCTCAATGGAAGTGTTGGAGATGGAATGCGTGATCCTGGTAGTTAATTAGGCTCCGGTCCTTCTCGTTCGCTGTCCAAGCAAATTCCTCATGGCTAATGTGCACGAGGTCAGAGGTGGAAAGGTGTCCTAAAGAAGACCTTACCCTTTCCAATACGGACAACTCCTCACCATTGAAATCTGCCTCCTCAACCGGAACGACCCCTTTGAAAATCTCTGCCGTGTAATCTTTCACTACCTTCTGGGAAACAGCGATCAATCCATCTTCCTGCAGCTTCATATATAACTTATCGTACTCGGCAGGCACCGGGCCGTACTGGATAGCCCGGTACTCAAGTCCGGTCAGAGAACGTCCTGTGCGCTTGTAGTGGCCAAAGTCAGCGTAGAAAAGCAGTTTGTTCAACTTGGTTTTGTTAACCTCGAAAGCCTGACCAAAATAGGAAATGATTTTGGCCACCCTGGCAAAGTCCAGCTTGCAGTACCCCGAGTAGGCGCTGGGTGACTCACCGTGAGTGATTTGCATCGTGAGCTGATAGTTCCAGATATTATTATTGTTGCGCTGAATGATCCTTTCAGCTTTCTGCACGATCTTGGCAACCTCTCCCTCATTCAGGTAGTGCTCGCTTAGCTTTACCTGCTTGATAAAATCCTCAGGCTCTTTGATGGCTAGGATCAGGCGACCATTGGCGACGGAGGGAATTTCCCCTGTTTCGTAGAGCCTGTACTGATTTGCCCCAAAGCCTAAGATGAGGGACATTTTGCTGGCCGATACGCCATACTGTTCCCGAATGCTCCTGATTTCATCGGGGAACGGGATGCCGTACTTTTCCCGGTACAGGTTGTACACTTGGTTCAGGTTGAGCGTATCGAGCACATCATCCGTAAACCGCTCCCCGCTCTCCTCGCACACATAATAGTGGTACATCACCTCAAATTCCTCCTTGCGAAATGGCAGCTTAGTCGCTTCCATTTCCAACTTCATCTCTTTTCCTGTTATTGGGCTTTGCATCTTATTTACTTTTGAAAGGGTAAACCATTGGCTTCTCAGCCAAGTGAAATGAAATACAGATCACATTGGAGCTAGGCCTGCCCATGGAAATTTTGATATAGACCTCCTCCCTTTTTACATTTTTCCCGAACACCCACATAGGGGCTACATCGTAGAGCGTGTCCTCCAAGGGGCCTTCACTGTAGTCGATAACCTCAAGCTCTTCGATGATCTTCCTCCTGCTTGCCGGGGTAATTTCCAATGCAAGCAAAGTCTTGCTATTTTTCCCCCGATCATCCCTGAAGAGGATATTGAACACGCCCAGTTTTGCGTGGAAATCGTTGAGGAACCGCCTTACCTCTTCCCTACTTGCCATTCTTTAACGTAAAGATAAGTAACATAGTTGCTATATTCAACTTTGTAGTTTAATTGATGTTAAAATTTAATTTATAATCAACTAGAAAGTTGAATTGTCAAATTCATGAAATTCCTGTTAAGCTGACCTCATAATCTTTAGAGTAGATCTTAAAGCATTTACATCCCAAGGGTAGATCGAGACCTGCTTATTGCCATGTTATATCTTTGGAACCCCGGTGATGGGCGCTCAGGTTTGGTTCACCCCTTCCAACTACATCATAATTATAGCAGGAAAAAAACTCATCTGATGTACTGATCTTGCTCGGTCTTGCGCAGCAGCCCTAGTCCATGAAGCGTTTGAAGGAGGTTGTCTATCTGTTCTAGGCGCTGGGGCAGGTGGCCTTTGGCCACGGGTTTGAACTGCCGGTACAAATCCTGAGCGGTCGCGGGGCGCTCGTGCAGGTTCAGGGCGCGCTGCACGGCCTGCGCTTGCTCAACCAGGGTCTTGGGCCAAGCCAGTACCTCTTTGGCTGTGGCTTTGGCTGCTTTGACCGATACCTCTATGCCTGTGTCTGCCTGCTGGGTGCCCTGAGGGTTCTGGTACTCGGGGCGGAGCCAGCGGGTGAAGCCGCGGGCTTCTTCTGCAGCGCGCTCTTTGTTGAGGGTCACTAATCGTACTAAGATTTCTTCATTAGGCAGGTTAGCCGGCCAGCCGTAAGCGGAGGCCACGGCAGCATCTAGTTCTTGGTGTAGTTGCAGCAGAATGCTCACCAGCCCCTGCTCATGCGTTTTCTGCTCTTTAACGGTGAGTGCCTCCCCGGCCTTCAGCTTCTCCAGCACGTTGTACATGTCTGTGATGGTGAGCGTGGAGTGCAGCGCCTGCCGATGCTTGCGGTGCGCATCCAGCTGTTCGGCGAGGCTGCGGATTTGCTCCTTCTGAACTTCGGTGGCTGCTGGGAAAGGGAAAGTTTGGAAACAGCGGGTACTATTATATACGGAGTCATTTCCTACTCCTAATCGCCCTCCGGCAGACATTGCCCAAAGAACATGGATTTTACTTGAAAGAACTCCAAGGTTATAAAAATCACTAAGGGCGATGTTGACTAATTTATGATCAGGAAGAATTGAAATATCTTGGGCAACAAAGAATCGATGTTTAGCTGTCTCAGGTGTAGATATATACTGATTCAGCTTATTAAGTGATGCTCTCAACCCTTGGCGACACTCGCCAAAAAGCCACCATTTTTCTTTTAAACTTTTTCTATTATTTAAATCTCTATCAGGCTTGACCTTGGTATAAAGATGTTGATATACCTCAGGAAACTTTATGCGAACTTCTTCGACAGTTAAGGGAAACATATCTATTAAAAAAACGCCTCTTGGAGTTGAAGTTAGGTCTTTCCCGTTTCTATAAGGCCTTATCCTATCAGTGAGTTCTGGATTAATCCCTAAGCCTAAAGATTTGGCTTCTTCTTCTGTCACAATAAAACCTGACCCAGCCAGCATCATTCCAAAACTGCTAATTGACTGGTTAGACTTCAATGATTCTGCAGAAGTTATTTCAGCTCCAATAGATAAATCTGCATGGATTTTTCCAATACTTTCATTGAAAGAAATAAGCTTCTCATTATCACTATCTTGTTCATCAATTACTTTGCTCAATCTTCCAACCAATGGACCAATCTCAGCTACAGTCATTGCTATTCTAACGGCAGCACCATCAACACTATCCACCCATGGGTGGTCTGGTATTGCATAGACAATAGACAATCCATTGCTTGCCTCAAGATGCTCTTGAATTATGCGACGATTAAATGTCTGCTTTAAGCTATTCGTGGTAATAAAGCCAAACCGTTCTGCTCTAGTTTTCCTCACAACTTCCGCGGCTTTATGCCACCAGAACATCACAAAATCAGCACTTTCAGGTACAATAGTTTTATATGCCTTTCTTAGTGCATCTACATAACCATCACCTAAAGCACCCCGCATTGCTTTATCGCCAATAAACGGCGGGTTGCCTACTATGAAATCGGCTTCGGGCCAGGAGGCGGGCTGGGGGTTAAGGAAGTCGTAGACCACGGTTCGGGCGGTCTCGTCAGGCACGTCCTGTCCGGTGACCGGATGCAGCTTGGTGGAGTGGCCGTCCCAGCGGGTGACGGGCTGGCCCTGGTGGTCCAGGCGTGGCACGCGCTCAGAGTAGCTCAGCACAGCGTCCTGCTGTTTAATATTGCCGTACTCGCGCAGGATGGGGTTGCTAAGGCGCTGGGCGTGGCCGTGCGCCCTGAAGTGCCACTGCAGGTAGCCGATCCAGAGCACCACGTCGGCGATGGCCGCCGCGCGTGGGTTCACCTCCAACCCCAGCAGCTGCGCCGGGGTCACGGTGTAGCCGCCCGTCATGTCCAAGGTTTGCTGTCCCGGGAAGTGGGCTAGGTACTCGGTCACCTCTCCCTCCAGCCGCTTGAGGTGCTCTAGGGTCACGTACAGGAAGTTGCCGCTGCCGCAGGCCGGGTCCAGCACCCGCACCGAGCACAGCCGCCGGTGAAAATTCTCAATCTCCTTGCGGGCGCCGGCCTCATCGCCTGCGTCTTCTAAAATTGCCGAGGCAGTGCGGGCCGCCTCCCATTCCTCGCGCAGCGGCTCGATGACAGTGGGCATGACCAGGCGCTCCACGTAGGCGCGCGGTGTGTAGTGGGCCCCCAGTTTATGGCGCTCCCGGGGTTGCAGGGCTCGCTCCAGCAGCGTCCCGAAGATGGCGGGCTCCACGTCGGCCCAACCGGCCTCGGCGGCCTGGATGAGCAGTTCCAACTGTGCCTCGGTGACGGGCAAGGCCTCCGGGTTCTTGAACAGGTAGCCGTTGAACTGCGGAATGGTGGTGCGCAGGGCAGGGTCAAAACCACCTCTATCCATACTCTGCCAAAGTGCCCACAGCGCATCTGGGAAGTGCTGCAGGTTATGGCGGTAGTCTTGTAGCAGCTTGGTAAAGGACTGGTCTGGGAGCAGCTGCACATCCTCGGCGAACATGGTGAACAGGCAGCGCATCAGGAAACCGGCCACCTGCTCAGGTGTGTGTCCGGCGCCCTCCAACGAACTTGCCAGCTTGGCCAGCCGCTCGGCCAGTTGACGGGTAACTCGGGCAGCACGGCGGCTGGGGTCCAGCTCCAAAGGCTCAGTGAAGAGCAGCCGCAGCCGCTCCTGCACCTCGGGCCGGTGCAGCTCCTCCAAGGTAATGCGGTAGCTGATAGGATCCGGGAACGGCACGTAGGTCTTGCCCTGTCGGGCGAAGTCGGCGTACAGGTCTATGCAGTAGCCCACATCCACCACGGCTAGAAACGGCGGCCATCCTTCCGAGGCGGGTAGGGAGCGGGCGTAGCGAAGGGCCTGTTCCTTAGCCTTCTTCATTTCGCGCTCCCAGGTGCGGGTGTCGCGGGTGGCTGTACCGGTCTTGGTTTTCACTTTCCCCAGTCCCAGCAGCTCAGCCTCGGTTACGATGGCTTTGTCACTGCCCTGCTTGGCCTCCAGCACGAAGCAGTCTTTCTTGTAGAGGTCGATGAAGTTGGTGCTGGTCCTCCCCTCCCCGTCGTCAAACACCACGGGCCGCTCGAAGGTGTAGGTGGCCTCGTGCACCTTGTCAGAGGCGGGCCTGGGTTTCTCGACGCCTAATAGTTCGCACAGTTCCGTAAGGAAAAGCTGGTTATTGGCCCTCTCGGAGGCGCCGGAGGCTTTCCAACGGGAGATGAACTGTTCAGTAGTGGGTTGTAGGAATAGAGACATATAAGTTGAGCAGAATAGGTCCTGTGGTTGATGCGGGTAGCCTTAATTATAATTTAAAATAAACAGTCCTCTAAATAGAGTGTTTATCCCTGTCTCTAGAAAGATTATCTAACTCTGCCGATAATATTACCATTTGTTTTATATCTAAGTCTTTAAATATAGAGGGAAAAGGATATCTTGTATCATTGCCTAGTGAGGCATCATACATGAAAGAATCATCCAAATGAGGCGCTTATCCCTGATTTGCCTAATATTATTGTTTTTATTCCAATATGCCAAGGCTCAGCGGGCGCCTATTGAAGTGGCGGAGCTATCCATCAAAGTGCCAGGCATGGAGACCCAAGAAGTGTACTACGGGTTTGAGGCCGGAGACGAGCTCCTCCTGGAATTCTCGGACCCGTCTCGCAAAGGGATGAAGCAGGTGGAGGTAATAGAATACCCTTCCACCGTCAAGTATTCCGGCCTGCAGGTAACCAACATTACCAAAGCCATCAAAGTGAACAGGCGCACGGTGTACCTGTTCCGGTTCACCAACTCTTCTTTGGTTAGCAGGGTATGCCAGGTGCGGATCAGCCGGAGGCCGGACAGGGAGGAGACAGAAGGCTTCAACCCGGAGGTAGCCTGGCGGGAGGTGGCCGATACCTCCTATGTTATTTCGTCCAAGCAGGAGCTCGTGCGGTACGACACCGTCTACCACTTCGTCAACAAAAGGGAGCTGGTCCAAGTGGACACCGTCGCGCAGGAACTGATCAGCAAAGTTGAGCAGGTGGCCGCCCAACTGACGGTCGGGAAACCGAGCGAATCCCGTCTGATGGTTACCCTGCCTACTAACAAGGCAACCCCCCTAGAGACCTCGGAGGTTCTTTCATGGGCCTATTGGATCGGGGTGGGACAGGAAGGACACTTGGCCTTTGAGGCCAATAAAGCGAAGTACCTGCAGGCACTCGGAAGTTTGGCGCATCTGTCAGGCAATCCCCTTATCGGGCTGGCGCTGAACCAGCTGAGCTTTCTGCCCACCGGGAACGCCGGCAGCAACGTGCACTACTATTTCATGCAGGACCCCGGCAGTGCCCAGACCTTCCTCCAGTCCTTCGACAAGGGAGGGTTCCGGTACTTTGACAATGGGAACGGGGTTTCAGGTTTCGGGAGAAGGGAGTCCCCGCTGCAAGGGACCTTCTACTTGGGTTTGCACAACGACAACACCTATAATGACATTAATGTGACGGTGAAAATCGTGGCCATCGTCCTTCGGAAAAGGTATAGGGAAGTCATCCAAAAGCAAGCCACCGTCACCCCAGTCTATGAGGTCAGAAGGTATAGGAACCCAACCGTGAGCGTAAAGAAAATGCCTTTCACCAGGTGACCGCGGCTGATCCGACTGCTTGGTTTTTCTTAGCTCTACCTCTGGGCGGTTCAAAGATATTTTTCCCTTTTCTAACTTGGAATCAAGTAGATTAGATTTATTCTATTCGTGCATTTCTGAATGAAAAAAACTACCTTAATAGTCTATATCCAATATCAAATCAACAACTCCTTTGGAAACTGAATTCATATACTCCCCGTCCGTCAACTTCGCCATGCAGCAGAACCACGTTTCAGTGGTACGGAAACTTTTGTTAAGAAACACCAGTGAGACTGATTTGAAGGGTCTTACTATCAGTATCACCAGTGAACCAGAGTTTGCCATGGCCTGGGAGCATCAGGTGGATGTATTGAAAGCTGGGGAAAGCTTTGAAGTGGATACCGTCCATTTGAAGGTGTCTGCCCCCTATTTATCCAATCTGTCAGAGCGGGTGTCCGGGATTTTCACCCTCACCGTTTCCGCGGGAAGTGAGCCTCTCTTTACCGGCAATTACCCGGTTTCCGTATTGGCCTATGATGAGTGGGGCGGGGCGGCCATCCTACCCGAAATGGTAGCCGCCTTCATCACCCCCAACCATGCGGAGGTGCTGAAGATTATCAGAAGAGCCGCCCCTATTTTGGAGAGATGGACGGGAGATCCCTCCTTCAATGAATACCAGAGCCGCAACCCCGACAGGGTCCGGAAACAGATGGCCGCGCTCTACGAGGCCGTGGCCGAATTGCAGTTGGTGTACTGCAGCGTACCCGCCAGCTTTGAGGAAACCGGGCAGCGCGTCAGGATGTGTGACACCATCTTCGCGCATAAACTCGCCAACTGTCTGGACATCTCTTTGCTGTA
>NZ_RJJD01000012.1 GCF_003721515.1 Rufibacter latericius | reverse complement strand
TCTCGGAAGGGAGTGCAAAGGTAAGGAGAACTTCCGAATCCGCAAGAGATGAGGAAAACTTTTTTCCCTTCTTCCCGTTCCTACCAGGCTGCCCTGGTTCGTCTTCCCCCTCCTGCCGAGCGGGCTGCAAAGGTAGGCAAACTCTTCGGAGAAACAAGGCCCCTCTCCCAAGATTCCTGCTTGTGAAAGGCCTTCCTGTGTCAGCCTAGGACGTAACCGCTTTGAGGCCGAGGGAGTTCCAAACAGGGAATATTTTTCTGCTCGGCCTGGTTTACCTTCTTTTGCCCCATCAAAGGGAGGGTTCCCGCCTAGAACCTGGGGAAGAACCAAGGAAGGGATTGACAAGTTCCCGGGAAAGGGAGTTTTTTAGAGGTGGGTTCCGGGGCTGTTTTGGAAAATAAGGCCTGGAAACGTAGGTATCTCGCCTCTTTCTGCAGAACGCTTGATAATAGAAGAAGGAGTCAAGGTGATCAACACCCTGACTCCTCCTTCTATACTTAGAAGAAAGCTCTTCTTCTTAATTCTGCTTTAAGCCTGTTTTCTCATGAACAGCCTCTTTTCATTCCTGTATACCTGCGGCTTCCATGATTGCTTTCGCTAAAGCTTCCCACGTGTACTTCTTCTTTTCTTCTTTGATGTTCAAGATCATTTCTTCCGCCCTATTCTCCTGGTAGAACTTCTCTACAGCATCTGCTATGGCTTTAGGTTCAACCTCTACTACATAACCTACTTTCTGGTCTGGGATCATTTCCTTCAATCCTCCTACGCCTGTTACAATTACAGGAACTTCAAAATGGTAGGCAATTGGAGTTACTCCGCTCTGGGAGGCATGTCTATAAGGTTGAACAACCAGATCAGCTATGGAAAAGTAAGCTTTCACCTTTTCATGTGGGATATACTCGGTAGCCAGAATAAGGTGGGTTTGCAGATGGCCTTCCTCTATAATCTGTTGGTAGGCATCTGGAGCTTCATAATATTCACCGGCTACTATCAATTTAATGCCCCTTTCCTGAAGCCTTTTATCTTTCATGGCTTCGAGCAACAGGTCTAATCCTTTGTAGTGGCGTATGAACCCGAAAAACAAAATGTATTTTCCTTCTGGTAGGTGAAGTTCCTGCAGCGCCTCTTCTCTTGACATCTTCTGACCATAGGTATCATAGATGGGGTGCGGTCTACTTAGAATCGGCTTGGTTTGGTTGAAACCTCTCAACTCTTGGGTGACGGTATCAGACATGGTCACGAAAGCATCGCAGGCATCAACGAAATACTTGGTCAGCGCTTTATCGCCGGGCCGCTTTTCGTGGGGAACTACATTGTCGGTGAGGGCAACCACTTTGGTGTATTTGTTCCCTTTGATGATTCTGGCCACAGTTCCCAAAGAAGGCGCCATGAAGGGCAACCAGTATCTGATCAGCACCAGATCAGGTTTCCGCTTCTTTATTTTTCGGCCAAGGGTAATCCAGGTAAGCGGGTTGATGGAACTCAGTTCTTGGTGGATGACCAGATCCTCAGGAGCGGGTCCTTCTACATACTGCGTTTTTCCGGGGAAGAGAACAGACGGATACTGGGTTGTGAACGTGTAAGTTTCTACCTGGTGGCCCATCTGCTGCCAGGTGCGCGCCAAACTTTCACTTGACGCCGCTATCCCTCCCCTGAAAGGATAGGCCGGACCAATAATAACAATACGGGCCATTTATTCGAACCCTATGTTGTCCCGGATCAGGTACTCGTCTTTTCTTCTTCCCGCCAAGGAAATCATCTCGGCTAAGAAACCTGCCAAGAATAACTGAACCCCCACAACCACAGCCACAAGCGCCAGGAAGAAAAGTGGCTGGTCAGTGACGTTCCTTACTGCTTGATTCTGGAAAGAATAATAGACCTTTTCAATGACTAACCAAGAAGTGATGAGAAAACCGATCAGGAAAGAGATAGTACCCAGGCTCCCGAAGAAGTGCATAGGACGCTTCTTGAATCTGGAAACAAACGTGATAGACATCAAGTCCAGGAAACCATAGACAAAACGCTCCAGTCCGAACTTGGTGGTGCCGTATTTCCGTTCGCGGTGCTGAACCACTTTCTCGCCTATTTTCCCAAAACCATTCCATTTCGCGATTACCGGAATGTAGCGGTGCATCTCGCCGTAGACTTCAATGCTTTTCACCACCCGGGCATCGTAGGCTTTCAGTCCACAGTTGAAATCATGGAGCTTGATCTTGGAGATCTTGCGGGTAGCCGCGTTGAACAGTTTAGTAGGAAGGGTTTTGCTCAAGGGATCGAACCGTTTCTTTTTCCAGCCAGAGACAAGGTCATATTCCTCCTCCACAATCATGCGGTAAAGATCCGGGATCTCGTCTGGGCTGTCCTGCAGGTCGGCGTCCATGGTGATGACCACTCGGCCCTGGGTTTCTCTGAAGCCCACGTTCAAAGCCGCAGATTTGCCGTAGTTCCGGTTGAACCTAATTCCTTTCAGGTTAGGGTTCTGCATAGACAACTCCTCAATGACCTTCCAAGAGGTGTCGGTGCTTCCATCGTCAATCAAAATAACCTCATAAAGAAAACCGTGCAATTCCATCACACGGTTTATCCATTGGGTAAGCTCTGGCAGTGACTCCGCCTCGTTAAGAAGTGGGATGACCACCGAAATATCTACGCTGTTCTGCATGAAAATCTTTTACTCAAATTCTGGGCGGTTTCTCTTCATGATGGCCGCAATGATAAGGGATAAAATAAAGCCAAGGATTACCGCACCAACTACCCCAAACACCAACATCATTTCTGGGGTGGTGAATTTCTCGGTCATGCTGGTGGCTTGTTCAATCTGCTCATCGCTCATCCCTTTGTTTTCCATTTCTTCAATGGAGGCATTCCTGATTTGCTGTATAATATTGGAGTCAACGAACTTCAGGTAAATGTACGTGAACACTCCGCTCAAAACCCCAGAGACCGTGGCCAGTATTGTACCTGTCCCAAGTCCCTGGCCATATGACATAAAGCCGTGGTTCTCTCTTTTGTAATACCGGTAAGCCATGACAATCCCGATGATGGGGATGATGGTTCCCAGGTAAGAAACGCCTTTGTTCAGGTGAAGGCCTGTCAGGTAAAGAACCAGGCTGAAGATGATGGAGGCGAAGCCGGTCATTATTCCGAAGCGTACCCCAACGGAGGCTGGGGTAACGGCAGGTTCGTTGATGAGTACTTGTTCGTTCATGATGATTGGTTTTGGTTTTTAACTTACTTTCTGAAAAATACGCCTAAAACGATACTTATAAAGAAACCCGCTACCATTCGGTTCACGAAGCTGATCTGCGCCAATTTGAATCCGTCAAGGTGATTCAGGTTCTGGTACACATTTTTGTAATTCAGCTCCCCCATCACTTTTACCAACTCCTGCCGGGTGATCTCCATCCGATTCTGACTCAAGATAATATATTCTTTGATCATTTCTTGTCCCGCAAAAACAGAATAAATGCACAGCAGCATAGCCGCCGTAAACGCCAGGAAAAAGGAAATCAGCAAACCTACCTTGAAAGCCTTCGCGAAACCCAGTTCTGCATCATAGAACTTCTTGAAGTATTTGATGCCCAAGAAAATGAAAACCGAAACAAAGATAAAGGTAGAAGAATACTCGCTGGCATTGTCATACGGATTCTCAAAGCCAGAGAAAGCAAGCAGCAGAATATACACCACACTTACAATGCCTCCGGTTACGCCATATCGGATGGCGGTATTAATCACAGCTCTGTCAAACATCTGTCTTGTCTTCTCTAATTCTGGTAGGCTGGGTTCACAGTAAGTTGCCCGTTCAGGTAGGTCGCATATACGCACCCTTTCAGTTCACGCCCCAAGAACGGACTGTTTTTAGCCGCCGATGCATTCAGGCGTTCTTCAAACACCCAAGTTTTAGTAGGATTGAAGAACGTAAGGTTTGCGGATGTGCCTTCTGCGAGCGAGGGAACCGGAAGCCCTACTATCGCTCTCGAACCTACGGTTAGCTTTTCCACCACTTCTCTCCAGGAAAGATGGGAAGAAAGGGTTTCGTTGGCTACAGAGAAAGCTGTCTGCAATCCAATGATTCCGGCATCGGCTAGGTCGAACTCCAATTCTTTCGCTTCTTCGTTCCAGGGAGTATGGGCAGACACCAGGGTATCAATGGTTCCGTCTTGCAGGCCTTCCAAGATGGCGGCGCGGTCTGCCTCACTTCTGAAAGGAGGAGTCACTTTATAATTAGTATCGAAAGGCTCTACCATCTCATCGGTGAAAGCACATTGGTGGGCGGCCACATCACAGGTCACCTGTAAGCCTTGCCGCTTAGCTTCCCTTACCGCGTTTATGCCCGCGGCCGTAGAAAGTTGCGTAAGGTGCAGCCGTCCGGATGTATATCTTAGTAACTGTAAATCACGGGAGATCTGCACTTCCTCGGCCAGGGCAGGTATTCCCTTCAGCCCTAAGCGCGTGCTGGCCGTGCCTTCGTGCATTTGTCCGCCGGCTGCTATTTTCCTGTTTTGAGGCTGATTTATGAGAACTCCGCCAAAAAGCTTCAGGTATTCCAGCGCTTTCAGAACCGTGTCTTCGGCCTGCAGCGAATCAGAGCCATCAGAAAAGGCAATCGCACCGGCGGCTTTCAGGTCCAGTATCTCGGATAGGTCTTTTCCGTCAATGTCATGGGTAACGGCGGCAATAGGATGTAACCGCACAAAGCCTCTGGAAGAAAAATTCTTAAAGTATTCTACCGTGGAGCGGCTCTGAATAATAGGGTTAAGGTTGGGAAGACAGGCCACCTCCGTGAACCCACCAAAGGCTGCGGCGTTCATGAAGTTCTGAAGGGTTTCGCGGTGCTCATAGCCCGGTTCTCCGGAAAAGGCGTTCAGGTCAAACCACCCGATGGAGCAGTGCAGCCCCTGGGCCGGAATCAATTGCACGTCATTGGCTTCAATGGAGGAAGCTATTTGTTTTATCTGTCCATCTTTGAGCAGAAGGTCTACTGTTTGCCCGTTAAGGTCCGATGCTGCATCAACGATGGTAACCGCTTTAAATAGGAGATCCACTTTTCTTGGTGCTTAAAATGACTGCCTCCATCACGAGGCACAGAAAACACAATATTAGGCAATATTTCCAAAGGGATTGGTTGCTAGTTTCCTTTTGCAGCTGTTTTTGCAAAGACATCCTTTCCTGAGGCTCCACCACGCGCACATTCTCCCCATGATCGGCCATTATCTCCTTCAGTTCCTCCACCGTGTATCCTTCCAGCCTTGACTCCGCCCGGGGAACATTTAACGCGATCTTGGATAGAGGTTTTCCGTCTCTAACCACCTCGTAGAAACCAGGCTTGCTCACGTCTTTTGGCAAAGTCATGAATAATTGATCCTGCCGAACCCGCTGATCTGGAATAAAGGTCTGATCCCCAAACCGCAAGGCATAAGGGTTTTTAGAAGCCTCTTGATTTTCAAGGGGAAGGGAAATGCTTCCGCTGCCTGGCTGATGTGACAGAACCGTTTTGCCTGAATTGGTAGACAAAGCCAATTGATACAACACCGGAACAAACAAAGGGTGCGCGACTAAGGGAGAGGAACTAGTTATAGGTGACGCGAACAGATGGATGTTTCCGTTGCCTACCCTGAACGTACTCAGGAATGGAGAATTATCGGTGAACCGCAAAATAGTGTGGAAAGAACTATGCCAGCGGAGCACAGGTTTGGCGTCGGGCATCTTCATGTTTTTGACCTCTTTTTCGAAGATCTGCCTAAAAAAAGTGTCTGATAGATCGGGCTGCTTGAGCGGTTTGGCCCCAAGTTCCTGATTTTCCTGGCTTATCCCTCTTAACCCAATGCTAGCCAGGAAACTCAAAGAGGCTTGTTGCGTGGAAGCACCTGGAATGAGCAACACAGACCCTCCTTTCTCCACCCAAGTTTTGATAGCAGTTGCTAACGAAGCAGTACCTCCAGAAGAAGGAATATCTATAATCCATAACCCAGATTCACTTTTTGCGTCACCTGAAAAGGTAAAGGCCGGTTCTGCTTTATAGGCTTGCATGATAGGATCGTTAGCTCCAGAAGCCCTGTTTACTTTAAGGTGAACGGTAGAGGGTTGGGGAAGGACAATGAAATACTGGTTATCAAAGGAAGTGGTAGGATCTTCTACAGAGAAAGTAATTTCCCTGGCTTCTGCCTTGGAGAGCGGAATCTTAAAATGGGCAGTAGCTTTCTGAGCCGGATCAAGCAATACTTGCGTGGCCCCTAACAATTGCTCTCCCTCAGAGGCCGAGACTTTGACCTGTGTACTTTTACCTAATTGGCTTCCACCAAGACGTACCGCTAGGCCCGCCAAGGATTGGGGCATCAGGATAGGCTGCTCAAGCCAAACTGAATCTATATAGATATTAGAGATGTTAGGTGATGTCAAAGAAACCAAAGTGATCGCCTGCTTCTTGGGCAAACCCTTCAACATTTCAACCGGGTAAGTAGATTTCTGGAAATCAGAGAAAAGGTAGGTAGTCGTAGATCTGCTGTTTTCCTCTATCCCATCAATAATCTCCTGCGAGGAAGAAAAGCTTGTTCCTCCTTCCGGCAAAGAAACCGAGTCCTGCCGATTTATCTGTCTATTCTGTCCTCCTGAACTAGTACTTACTCCTTTCTGGATATCTGAGGCAGCAGCCAAAGCAATTTCAGCCTTAGTGTTCCCTTTCTCGGAAGAGGCACTTTGCATACTCCAGGAAGTATCAATGAAGACAGAAGTTTGCGCAGGAGATACCGCAACGTTCTTCCTAGATTGAAACAGAAACAACAAAAACGCTCCTAAAGCTGCTGTTATAAAGACTAGCCTCAACAAAAGCAGCAGATAATTATTGATCTTCCGAACAGAACGGGTTCTAGAAATCAGGGCTGTCAAAAACTGGATATGGGAAAAATCAAGTTTTTGCCTCAGCCGAAGTCCAAAGAAGTGAATGAAGATTAAGAGAGTGGCAGCAATGGCTGTTCCAGATATGAGAGGAAGCATCTACTAAAAGCTGTTTAGTTGTGAAGGTACACAATTGCTTTTAGAACTTATAACAAGATAGTTCTGGTATAGGTTAACCGAAAATTCTAGTCAAAGCGAATCAGGATTCCCGGCAACCCCCTCTCCCCCGGTCCTTCTTAAAACGCCGATCGCCCCACCGTCCTTTCGGAGGGTGGGGCGACTTAAGGTGGGGTTGGCGGCTACCT
>NZ_RJJD01000011.1 GCF_003721515.1 Rufibacter latericius | reverse complement strand
CCGGGGCCGGGCTGCTGTGGTTCTCCTACTCGGCCGTCTTCGTGCTGGCCGGGGTGGGGGCGGCCGTGGGCCTGCGGGCGCTGCGGCGCGGGGGCCTGCGCGCCCTGCTGGGGTACGCCCCGGCCTTCGGCCTGTGGCTGGCCTCCTTCGCGGCCGTCTACGCCCTCTTCCTGGGCCGCTACCAGGACTCGGCCTGGCTCACCCTCTTCTTCGAGAAAGTCTACAGTGCCTTTATGCCTTTCCCTCCTTCATCTACCGAGGACCTGAATTGGTTTCTGCATAAGGTCAATGCACTGGTGAAGCATCCATTGGGGCAGAAAATCAGGTTTGCAGGCCCTTTTGGGTTTGTATTAGTTCAGCTTCGGTTCCTTTCTATGCTGCTCCTGGGAATGGGACTGGTATTTATGGCCCGAAAAAAGTTTTTAAAGTTCAGCGTTCTGTTTTTCCCGGTGCTTTTGACGCTTGTTGCCTCAGGGTTGAAGTTTTATCCCTTCCATGAACGGTTTGTGCTGTTTCTGGCCCCCATGCTTTTCTTGTGGGTAGGCTACGGAGCACAGATCGTTCAAGAAGCTTTGCCTAAGAAAATTCCTGTGAAGTTGCTGGTTTGCGTGTTCTTGTTGGCTGTTCCGGTTTGGAATGGGGTAAGGGAAACCTTGAACACCAATGCCTTCTATAAAAAAGAAGCAAACAGGGAGGCACTTTTGTTCATCAATGAGCGGTTCAAGGAAGGAGATACAGTGTACATTTACTGGAATATGTGGCACGCCTACCTTTACTACAAAGAAGCGTATGACTTAAAATTCACGGCAATTGAAGGTGAAGACCTGAAAGGCATTTCTGCAAACAAGGAAGAGTATCTTCAGAAATTAGATCCTGCTCTTCAACAGGTTTCGGGGGGGCAGCGTTTGTGGTTCCTGTACCACACCCATGTACGTAATAACATTGGTGGCTTTGTGGGTCAACCCGCCTGGTACTTTCAAAAAAGCTATATTCCCGGTCTAACTTTAGAAACTGTTTTCTCAAGGTTTGGTGACAAATTGGAAGAGCGGTTTGAAGAGAAGGAAACTGTAGTCTCGGCTTTCAGCTTGAATCCTTGAAGATTTCCTCTAATCCCTCCATAACTTAAATCTCTCCGCCAAAAATAAACCCGAAGGTCTTAAATATGGATCTTTGCCCAGAAAGAGGGGCTATCAAAGGTTAAGACTTAAGTTTTAGCCTTTGATAGCCCCTCTTTCTTTGTGGACAAACTTCCACTTTTTGCAGTAAACTACAAGGGTGTCCAGATGTATTGTAATTCACTAACCCTCACGAGCCAAGGTCGCCAGAGAGAAATGTTTTCCATTTTGTTTATCTTGAATAGCCACCGCCTTACAAGAGGTTGTGTTTTAGCTTTCTGACGGGGAAAAGAGATTCATCAACTGGTTTAGTATTGGGTGCTAGCTTCTCATTATTGAATTGCAGCAACTGCAGGAAGTTCTTTCTGACTTTGAAGTACTTTCTATAGCCAAACAGCCTAGTTTTATACCCTAAAAACAGCAACTTGTTTATCTTGGCCTCTTCGGAAGTTGGGTCTAAACCTACCTTCTGGATGGTTAATCGGGCTATTTCCTGCATGTAATAGAGAAAACCCTTGATAAACCGATAGTTGAAGGTGAGCTCAGACCTGCTGCCTTGGTTGATCAGGATATTATAGGCATCCAGTACCTCGAAACAAGAAGAGCTTTCTTTCAGATAGCGGAGGTAATATTCCCAGGTTTGGCGCTCCTTTACCATGAAGTGCATAAAGGTGAGCCGCTCATCATACCAGATGTCATAGCCAAGCAGAGCCAAGGCATAGCAGATTTCATAATCTCCTCCCGAACTGAGGGCTGAGGCAAGACGGTCGGTCAGAATAGGGGTGTACCCGATTCGGAAAAGCTGGTCATAAGCCGATTTCCTTAGCACGCTGCCCGCTCCGTAGACGGTGTTTTTTGCTACTTTCCCTGACTCGGGGGCTTGGTGTCCATTGGCAAACAGGCGCAGTTGGGTGGCGAAGTAAGGAGGCTCCTCTTCGTACACCAAATCTCCATAGCCGCCTAATACCCCAATGTTCGGATGCTCCTCCATCAGATCATAGGCCAGATTCACGTAATTGGGGCTTAACCAATTATCGTCATCACACAGGAGAATATAATCGTATTGGGCATGCGCATACCCCAACTCCCGGGCAAACGTAAGCCCGGGCTTGGCTTGATGCAGTAACGAAAAGCGCACCGGATTGCTGTGCTTCTGCCATTCTTCTTTGACAACCCTTGCGGTATCATCTGTTGAAGCATTATCAACGATGATCACCTCCCAGGGTACATCCGGTCGAACCTGTTGCAGAGCAATATGCCGCAAAGTTTCAGGAAGAAGCTTCGCGCCGTTATAGGTGCAGATGACAATTGAGACCCCGGCTTTCATGATCTATTAAGGGCTATTTTCAAGTACACTTTTGCGATTCCCCAAAGCAGGGGAACATCCAGGTGCATGCCTACCGCATTCCTGATCTGGGCTTTTACCCCGTCTTTGTGATGCGCTGTTTGCCAAACCTGATTTGCCACTCTGATGCCGTAATGGGCATAGAATTTCTTTGATTTCTGAAGTACTTCTTTCTTGTGCTCTTCTGGCAGCATCTCCTGAATCAATTTCATCACCTGCAGCATGTCTTCAGAATTTTGCCCGGTCAAGAACTTGTTGCTGGAGATGGAACTGAAATGCTTACGGTAGTCGGCCAGGATTTCAGGAGTGTAGGCAAACGGATAGTTCCTGGCGATTCTTACCCACATTTCCCAGTCTTCACCATAGGTCAGTCCGTAGAAACTGCCCAATTGCTCATAAACGTTGCGCCGCACCACCGTGGCCGCGTACTGCGAGGGATTTCGGATAGCAGCCTTGATCAGCCAGTTTTCCAAGATTCCTTCCTTTTCTGTTTCCAGGGTTTGGTTGTACAGGAATTCGCCTTTCTCGTTTATGTACCGGAACCGGCACATAGCTGCTCCGGCTTCAGGGAATTGCTTGAAAAGGCCACCCATTCTTTTATAAAAGCCACCCAGTACCCGGTCATCGCCATGCAGCAAATGCACCAATGTTCCTTGCGCCCGATTGATACTGGTTTCAAAGTTCCGGAGGCTTCCTACGTTTTTCGGTTGCCGGTAATATTTTACCCTTCCTTTTCCTATCTGTTGTACCAACTCTTCCACAGAGGCATCGGTGCTGGCATCATCAATAACCTCTATTTGCATTTCATCTTCCGGAAACCCTTGCATCAGAACACTTTCCAGGGTTTCGGGTAAATAAGAAGAACAGTTATAGACCGGGATCATAACAGACCATAGAGGCCTCTTTGTACCGGTGGGCACAGGCAAAATGGTAGGCGGAGAAGATGGAATCCTTGTAAGCACAACTAAATATTTAGTGAACAGAAGTCTGCAGGTCTAAAATAACAAGCCTCTATTCTTTGAACGTATTCTGGTGTTTCGTTTTCAGCATGCTTTTCTCAAAACAGGCTGAAACCCCTTTGGTAACTATTATCTGCTGCTCTCTTTTGGTGCTCTTTAATTTTCAAACAAGCTTCATTTTTTTAGGCCAGAAGCCGTGAAAAGACGAAGTGGAATAAAGGAGAGCAGCGCAGGTTTTTCCTTAAGTTTCAGGAAACGTTTTTCAACCAAATGCCAACTGACATAAGCCACTAAAACGGTGAAAAGGACTGATATCAGGAATAAGGAAATCGGGTTCAGGTATTCTCCCCAGAAATGCAGCACCAATTGCTGAATAGGCCAGGCGTACAGGTAGGTGCCATATGAAAAGTCACCGTACTTTGAGAATTTAGTGAACTGGGCTTTAGGAAAATAGGCCAGATAAAAGATCAGGTAGGTAAGGGCAAAAGGGGCAATCAGGCGAAAACCCTCGCCCCAGAGGGAAGTTGCTACCAGGCTGAAAACAGTAATCATAAGCAACCACGAGTTTCTGGCAACCCTTTCTCTGAATACGTAAGCGCAGCATCCGGCAAAAAAGAAGGAGAAAAAGCGCGGGAAATAGACCGGATGACTAATGATTCTTCCTCTGTATCCTTCCCAAAGAAATAGGTCAGCCGCCTCTTGTAAAACCAGCAGGGAATAAGCCGTCAGAAAGAACGCAAGGACTATCCATTTTCTCTTGAAAATGTTGAAAAAGGCGATAAATGGAATGGCTAAGTAGCAAATGAATTCATATTGGATGGTCCAAAGAGATTCATTGATCTGGTTGGGAAGAGGCGAGGCCGTAAAACTACCGAAAGCCTTTTGAACCTGTAAGGTAGCAGTGTTCAGCAGGAAAAGTTTTTCACTGAAGGAGTCAAAATAGGGCATCAGGTTTCCCCAGGGATGTTCCTGGTCAATGGTGCCTAAAGGTCCGAAAAGCAGCATGCTGATGGCGAAAGCCACCACAAAACCGGGGTATATTCTCAGAATCCGCTTTTTCAGAAACTCCAGAGAGGTAGTGCTGTTCCTGAAGCTATGTAAGATCAGAAAGCCGCTGATGATAAAAAAACCGTCTACCGCAATACCCCCCAAATCCACCTGGTTTTTGGAAAAGATCATGAAAGGCTCAGTGTCTACTACTTTTCCGTGATAGATCACATAACTGTGGCTAAAGATGACCGTTACCGCCAGCAGAAACCGGAGCAAATCAAAATTATTTGCCTTCAGGTTGGAACCTATGAGTAACTCCTTTTCCAATGAAATTATGATTTATAGCAACCAGCCGGATGCCATGGTGAAGTGTTATTTGATTTAGAATCGGCTTTAAAGCCATTTTCTGGGTTTTAAGCCTAAAATGGCCTTTTATTAAAATATCTTGGTTTGTCTTTCTTTAGGTTAGGGTATGGTTTAAATGCCTTTAAAGATGTCTTATTTTATAAATTACTTATTTCTTATTAAATGCTTATACCTGATACTTGAGGTCAATTTTTACAGGTCTATCCCTTCTGCATAAAGTAAACAGGAGGGAGGATGCTTTATATTCTTTTTAGAGAGAGGAAGCTTTTTAATGCTTTTCTCAATCACCCGAAATCGCGAATAGATTGTGCTGAGCGCAATTTCTTCGATACTTTAAATTTAAAGATAAAATTTGAACTTAGGTAATGAAATTTATTGAAATTTTCACTTTTGATGGGAGAGCTTTGCAACAAGCAAACGGGTTAGAAGCTTAAGATGCCCCACCCGAACCAGAAACATTACCGCTTCTGGTTTCGGCAAAAGCCTGGCAAAGGCTAAAACCATAAACCTTTCCTTGTAATAAGCTGCTTCTTTTATAGCTTCTACATCACGGTTAACGTTCTCTTTGGCAAGGATTTTTTGGTTTAGAAAACCCAATTCCCTGATGCATTGCGCAAGGCTGCTTACCCGGTGTTTTTGGGGTAGTTTTGTAAAATCATGCTGAAAATACCGCAGGTAATTTTCGGGAATGGTATAGGTTTCCCCGGCGTAATACCTAAGGTTTCTGAGCACCTGGTCTTTCTGGGCTTGGTCATATTCCTTCTTCTTCAGGACCTGATGCAGGCTTTGACCAGTGACGCGGTAGTCCAGCAGGACTTGGGGGAGATTGTAGATTTTGTGGTTCCGGGCAAGTTGCCAGAAGAGTTCGTAGTCTTCTGAGTACGCCGTTGTGTACATGCCTGCCTCCTCCACCGCCTTCTTACGGTATAGCACGGTAGGGTGGTAAATCCAGCAGATGAAGTTGAGGTTGTAGTACAGGAACCTGCTTTCAAAAGTGTCCTGCCGGATAGTTTCGCCGGTTTCAGAGATCACCCGCACCAAAGAAGATACCATGGCACAATCCTGATGGGCCTGCATGTAGGCATACTGCTCCAGAAGGCGAGTAGGATAGGCGATGTCATCGGCATCCATGCGGGCAATCAACTCAGATTGGGCAAGTTGGATGCCCCGGTTCAACGTAGGCGAAATCCCTGAATTCTGCTCGTTCTGGTAAAATCGGATCCGGGGATCATCGTAGGACCGGATGATGGCCAAACTCTGGTCAGTGGAACCGTCGTCTATGATCAGAAACTCGAAATCCTGGAAAGTCTGGTGTAAGATGCTCTCTATGGCTGCGGCCAGAAACTTCTCTGAATTGTAGACTGGCATTAAGACCGTGATGGCAGGCATACTTCTATTGGTTACTCCGAGACTTGGAAACTAAAAACGCTTCAGTTTTCTGAGCAGTTTATGGGAAAGGAAGTACAAACGGGGGAATTCATAGGGAAACAGCGCCTTCTGAAGCAGTGATCGGGTGGTTTTGTCCTGAATCTGTTCTTTCTGGAGATACTCCTGCAACCAGTGCAGGAAGAACTTCCGGACGGCGTGGTATTTGCCGTCGGCGTGCACGCTAGAAACAATGGACTCGGGGCGCTGGCGGTAGCGGTTGTTGCAGGCCGAGGAAACGTATACCTTCTCTTTGAGGTACATCTTGCTCAGAAAGGCCTGGTCTTCATAAAGCCCGTATTCCTTCCGAAAAGAATCCTCAAAACCGCCTAATCTCCTAAACGCTTCCGTTTCCAGGATCAGTCCGGAGGGTACCGGCGCGGCTCCTTTGCCCAGTGGGTACAGATGCTCCAGTAAAGCGGGGGGATCATAGGTTTTGTCCTGGGGGGCACCCACCGCAATAGAAACATTCTCTTTTCCGTCATCTTCCCAGCTATACCAGTACTCAGAGGCTTCCGCGATCATGGCTACTTCTGGGTGTTGCTTAAAAATGGCTACCTGGTTTGCCAGCTTGCCGGGTAACCAAACGTCATCGGCATCCAGGATAGCTACGTATTGTCCCTTGGCCTTGCTTAAACCATAATTCCGGCTGGCGCTTAGGCCTTTGTTCTGATGGCCGGAATGCTCATAGTAGAATACCTTGCCCGGAAAACGTGCTGCAAAGTCCTTGGCCAGGCGGGTGCTCTTGTCCGTGGACCCATCATCCACTAGAAGCAATTCCCAGTGGTCGTACTCCTGCCGAAGCACACTTTCAATGGCTTCGGTAAGAAAGCGCTCCTCGTTCAGAAAAGCGATGATGACAGAAACAAGGGGTGAAGAAACGGTACTCATAGGCTTCGTAAGAAAAAGTCACCAGCTACGCAGGGTAGCACTAAACGCCGGGGCAGGTACATTCTTTACCTGGTATCTACCTAACCGGAAGGGGTGCGCGTGTTTGTCAATTGATTTTTCTTCGGTGGTAAAGGCGGCCTTGAACTTCAGGCGGGCCACCGATGCCAGGGTGTCAGCGTTGTAATTCCCAAAGGGATAGGCCATCAAATTAACAGGTTGACCTGTGGTTTCCCGAAGGAAGGTCTGGTTTTCGGTCATTTCCCGGGTTTGGTAACCCGAGTCATGAAAGGCCAGGGCCGGGTGAGATACGGTGTGCGCTCCTATCTCTATAAGAGCGCTCTGCCCCAGTTCCTGTAACTGGTTTAAAGACATGCTTTTTAGTTCCGGCAGGGTTTCACCGGTAGGGGCAGCCCAATCCCGTATTCTTTGTAGAACCTCCTGTTGCGCCTGGTAGGAGAGAGGCTTCAAGTGCTGCCAAAGGGAATAGAACAATTGGGCCCGTTTGGTAGGAGGCGCCTCATCGCAGGCTTTCCAGGAAGTGTGTTTCAGCCTTATTTCAGCTGTCAAATACGTCTCCTCCCTCAGATCGACGGTTTCAAGGGAATCCAAGCCTTGGAAGGAGGAGGGTAGTTGCTCGGTGAACAAAATCAACTGCTCCAGCTCGTCCCACCAGAAAGGTGTTTCCTGCCCGATATTGCCAGAAGAGATAAAAAACGTTGCGGGCAGATTATATTTCTCCAGCAGCGGTTTTGCCACGGTGAAATTGTCTACATACCCGTCATCGAAGGTGATGGCCACACTGTTTCGTTTAATTTTTCTGGTAGCCACCCGCTCTGCCATTTCCGATAAAGGAATCACGTGACACTTCTTCTGCAGGTAAGCGAGTTGCTGCTCAAAATTGGAAGGGCTCACGGCTATATCCCAGATATCTGACGCGGGGTCAGCGATCCGGTGGTACATGAGCACCGCCGCCCTGTTGGTGAAAAGCTTCTGGTAGATATGGTGGAAACGTGCTCTCAAGTGTCTCAGGCTTTTACAGCTTTTACCGTGTTGATGACCTGGTATTGCGGGTCATATTTGTCCAGCTCGGCTTTGGAAAGCTCGGGCCTTCCCATGCCGTAAAGGAAAGCAGAGGCAGACAGCACATTTCCATAGGAACCAACTTCCACTTTGCCTCCGGGGAAAGAATCGGCCATGATTCTGCGCAGGACCCTGTCAGTGAACGCCCAGTACCAGATGGCTCCCCATTCGTCTTTGTCAATGGAGGTAATGTACGGCACGGTGAGCAGCAAGGTCCCGCCGGGCTTTAAGATTCGGTGGCAGGTAGCGAGGGCCGCCTTGAAATCATAGATCAGGTGCAGCGTTTGGGTTAAAACAATGCAGTCAAAACTATTATCCGGGATCTGCGGAGCATCGCTGATATCCCCGATGATAGTTGCCATGGGGTTTTTGTCATTCACGTGGAGAATGTCGCTTTTGGTGACATTTTTTCCCCCAAAGTGCAGGGTATACTCATTGTCCCCAATTTCTAACACCCGGCCTGAGATGGAGGGAGCCTCCTTCTTTAGAAAGTTCTCAATATAGTACCTGTCTACCGGCCCCCCACGGTCATACCCGAATTCCCGGCTAAGGGGAGCAGTACGGCGGAGGTCTCCCAGGGAGACATGGCCTACGGCTGGCAAATGGTTTTGGTACAGCCCCACCCTGTTCAGCCATCTTAGTCCAAACGAAGGGGTCGTCTTTTTAATAATCGATTTGAGCATATTCACTTTCCTTAAATAATATTTTATAAATAACCCAGGCCGGTGTTGCCAAAGGGTCAAGAGGCTTTCTTTTGGGGGAGATGTGGGTTCCGAGATGGATCTGGCGTATAACTGGCGGCAATAATACTCTTTCCAGACCTGTTGCCCTCTAGAATAAGCGGCTTGTTCGGCAACGGTTTTTAGTACGTTTTTTTGCCGCCTCAACACCATCAGCACCGAGGAAAGCATCCTTGGAATGTTCCCCGACATGTTTTCGGTATGGAGCCGATAGGCCGCAATCTTCTTGGTATGGTGCGCCACAGGGTGTTTCCGGGCTATTTTTAGGTAGATATCGTAGTCTTCGCAGCTTTTCAGGGAGGGATCAAACAGTACTTCGTCAAAGATCCATCTTCTGTACATCACCGTGGCGTGCATACCAATGTAATTGCCTTGCAGCAGTTGCTGGTAGTGGTCTTTGGGTACCTCCCAGATTTCTTCCCGGATGGTTCCTTCCTGCTCAAAGACTTTGTCATGCGCCCCAGAGACGAAAGCCAGCTTTGGGTTTAGTTGCAGAAAAGCCACGTTGGTGGCCAAGGCATCTGGGAGAAGCCAGTCATCGGCATCCAGGAAAACCAGAAGTTCTCCGGTAGAGTGTCTGATTCCGGTATTTCTGGCGGCTGAAAGGCCCTGGTTTTCCTGATAGATGTATTTGACACCTTCCAACGCCTGGGTCTCCCGGCGGGTGGTATCTACCGACCCATCGTCTACCACAATGATTTCTATAGTCGGGTAGTCCTGTTGCCAGATACTCTGCACCGCCTCCCGCAGGTATTTTCCATGGTTATAGCACGGAATCACCACCGAAACCAAGGGAAGGGCCGTTTCGGGCTGTTTCCCATAGCTCGGGATCGTTTCGGGTGCTTTTTGTAGAATCTGGGCCATAAACGCAAGGGGCTGCTTTACTTTCAGGGAGTAACTTCTATTGCTGCCTTTAGGGATTTGCTGGGTGCCGTATGTTGCTTGGGTGAAGTGGAGGCTTCGCGGTTTCTGAGGTAAAACCGATACCCCGAAACTATCCCCTTGACTTCAGACCAAAGTGTACTGGTGCGGTACCGGTACCTGGGAAATCCCCTGAGCGCCAGGAAAACATAGTATTTGGGGAAAACACGCCATAAACGCCTTTTGTAGTTGGCCTGTTGTTGTTGTTCCTGTTGCAGCAAGGCCGCCGTAGTGAAACCACGCATGTAGAAGAAGATCTGTTTCTGCAGGCCGCTGAGTTCTTTCCGGTGCTCATGGTACACAATGGCTTTGGGGTTGTAGTGGATGGTATGGCCCTGCGCCAGAATCCGGAACCACATCTCAGAGTCACCATTGCAGCCGGCAGCTCCTACGTCCAGCAGTTCATCAAAGTAGCCAACCTCCTCAAACACCGATTTCCGAAAAGCCATGTTGGCTCCGGCCCCAATTTCCCAAACCGGAGGTCCCAGGGCGAGATTTTTTTGGAAAAAATTGGCATCATACCATTTACCCTGGTACCCTCGGTTAAAACTCCAGTGTTTCTCAAAGATGAATTGGGCCTCGGTTTGCAGCTCGGCGGCAATCACCAAGCCCGTCATGGCGGCGGTTTCAGGATTTTGGAACGTCTCCCAAACCCGGTACACCCAAAGTGGATGTACGGTAACATCATCGTCTACGTACGCCACAATAGGAGCGCTCGCTTTCTTTACACCCGTATTTCTGGCAATGTCCAGTCCCGCCCGGGGTTCCTTCACATACAATACCTCTTCAAACCGACGCACCACCTGTTGGCTGCTGTTATCTGACGGGGCATTGTCCACCACTATCACTTCTACAGGCAGGCACTGCAGTTCCCGCAGCCTGATGAGGCATTGTTCCAGCTGGACTGATCGGTTTCGGGTGCAAATAACCACCGAAACATCCACCTTGCTGGGAAGGGGTTTCGGGAGTGTTTTCGCGAAAACACCTTCCATCCAGGCAGCCCAGTCTGCAGAGTTTCCGTTCTCCAGCCACTGTACCCAGTTGTCCTGAAGACCTAAAGCCGAGGCATATTGATTTACCGCCGGCCGAATTGCTTCGATGACTTTCAGCTTGTAAGTGGAAGAAGTTAACTCCTCCTTAGGTGCCAGGTATAGGTCTCCCAAGGCCATCTGATCCCACCAGAACACAAGGTAATGGCCATGGTCTCCATCAGTTAATTGTGGAAGAGCTAATAGCTGCCTATCCAGGGGAATATGGGCGATATGGTACGCAGGATGTGATTTCATGGCAGTTGGGGTTCTTCCTGGATAACCAATTCTTTCTGCTCAATATGGAACGGGAACGAAGGGCGCACGGCCCCCATCCATTTCCCGAACCATTTAATGTCGCCGCGGTAATCTTCCAGCTCAAAGGCCAGGCATTCTTCATGGTAGAAAAGATTCACAGAGGTGTCTTTCACCACAATTAAAGAAATGTAGTAAGAACCGTCGTTCAGGAAGTTTCCCGGAATGGTGCATTCGCCTTCCACAATGCCTTTCTGGCAAGAAACCGTAGGAGAGGGGATATCGAAAATGCATTCTCCGCCATAGGAAAACAGGTGGAGTCCAACGCTTAGGGCCTGATCGTCTACCAGGTTCCAAAGCTGGAATTTCACCGTGAGGGGTGTCCTGATATCCAATGGGGCATCCAAATCGCTTAAATGTGGAATCAGCCTAATGCTTTTAAACCGCACGAATTCGTTTCCGGGAGCCTCCACCATGTTACTCCAGCTATGGTGCAACTGAAATTTCTTTACTCCCTTCAGGTAATTGTTGATGACAGTAGAAGCCGGACCGGTTTCCATTAGCCTGCCTTTCTGGAGCCAGAGACCATGGTCACATAAACTGCCCACCGCCTGCATGCTGTGACTCACGAAAAGAATGGTGCGGCCCTCGCTTTTAGAGACGTCCCGAACTTTCCCCAGGCATTTTTTCTGGAACTCGGCATCTCCTACGGCCAGCACTTCATCAATGATAAGAATGTCTGGTTCCAGGTGGGCGGCTACCGCGAAGGCTAACCGCACGTACATCCCTGATGAATACCGTTTCACGGGAGTATCCAAGAACTTCTCTATTCCAGAGAAATCCACGATCTCGTCAAACTTGGCGTTGATTTCCCTTTTGGTCATCCCCAGGATGTAGCCGCTCAGAAAGATGTTTTCCCGGCCGGTAAGTTCCTGGTTGAAGCCGGTGCCCACTTCCAAAAGGCTGCTGATCTTCCCTTTGCCCCGGATCACCCCTTTCGTAGGTTTCACAATGCGGGAGATGATCTTGAGCAGCGTGGATTTTCCGGCTCCGTTGTTTCCAATAATGCCCCAAACCTCACCCTGTTTTATCTCGAAGGAAACGTCCTGTAGAGCCCAGAAGGCTTTTTGACCTTGGTTTGAGGCGGATGTTTCTTCAGAGGTCTGCGGATAGTAAAATGAATCCTCTTTCTTCAGCACAGAGGTGTTCCACCAGCGGCTCAGGTCTTGCTTGATGGTCCCGGTGCCAATGGTCCCCAACTGGTAAACCTTGGAAAGATTCTCTACCTGAATGACTACTTCTCCCATACTATACCACGTCAATGAGTTTGTCTCCTTGTTTATTGAAAACCAGGAGGGAGATGATCAACAGGAGAAACGTAACCCCTACACTATACCCCACATTCATGGGGGAGATGACTCCCTCGCCTAACAGCGATAGCCGGAACAACTCAAAATAGGAAGTAAGCGGATTGAACTGAACCACCCATCTAACCTCCGCCGGAACAAAGTTCACCGGGTAGAGCACGGGGGTTAGGAACATAAGTAACCGCACGCCAAAGGTGACCAGGTTTACAATGTCTCTGTATTTGGCGGTCACCACCGAGAACGTAAGACCCAGGGCCAAACCGGTAAGTCCTACCAACACAATGGTGACCGGCAGGGTGACTATCAGAAAGGTGACAGGAAATGCATAGTCCTTCATTACCACATAGTAGGCGATCATGGCCAAAAGCATGATGAACTGAATGGCAAAGCGTAGGAATTGGGTTCCTAATTGTGAAAAGGGGATGATGAGGCGGGGAAAATAAACCTTACTGAAAATCTGGGCATTTTCCCGGAACACGAACGAGGTGCTTAGAAAAGTGTCATTGAAGAAATTCCATAAGACAATCCCGGAAAGGTAAAAAAGGACCGGCGGGAGCGCACCAGTAGAAACCCCAATGAGCTTGTTGAAGACAAGAATATACGTGGCAAGGGTAAGCAACGGTTGAAAGAGAAGCCACAGGGGACCCAGGATGGTTTGCTGGTAATTCAACAAGAAATCTTTCCGGATCAGGCTATACGATAGGTGCCGATAATGCCAAAGTTCCTTGAAATCTATTCCCCAGTAGTGCGTACTGGCGTTTATCTCCCAGTCCCATTGTACTCTCCCTACCTTGTTGTGAAGCATACTCTAACTTAAAAGTAGTAATAAGAATATAGCAAAAGACTATAAATTCTTATGTTTTTATGTAATAATATAATTTACTTCCGATAAATATACATAAAGTAATTTATAAATGGATGAAATTAATAAAAAAATAAAATAATCTTATAAAGGATTGGGAAGTATGAGGTTGGGTGTGACTTGGTATACTTCAGTTTTATGCTTGAATTAGCCTGTAACCATCTATTTCAGTAGTTCTTGTAAGGCTTAAACGGAAAGAACCTTTTTCTAGGGTTGCAAAGAAAACACAATTCATGAGCGGTAAATGAAGCCCCAACTTTCTTTGATGGAAGTAATAAAGGGGAGTGCCCAAGCTTCTGGTTCAGGTTGGGCAGTCTCTTATTGCAATTAGATGCTGGTTGTAGGAATGAGGCGGTAAAAAAAGTAAGTGGTGGAGTTGAAAAGGTAAGCAGACCTAAAACTGACTGAAGGAAAATTTTCCTTCAGAGGAAACCGTAGGTTTGTGCTTTAAGCTTTGTTTTCCAAAACTACCTCTAAAACAAAATGGACTGCTGAAAACCTTTGTAGGGCAAGGGAGGGTTGACAACCCTTAAAAAGCTTCTTTCCCTAATCTTCATTTCAAATCAGATTGGAGGGGTACCAAAGTTCTTAAGTAGAAATTTTAATGCCTTGACTACGTGTAGTGGTTTATACCATATGTACATTCAATGAGCTAAAAAGATTGGTTACAATTGCGGAACAAACATAAACAAGTTTTATACAGAGCCTGAACGCTGGTTCTGTTAAAGCTTGGTTACATATCCTGGGGGTCTTTGTCTGAACGGGAAAGCGTTGCGGACTGGGTTTTCTGGAGATTAACCTTTTGGGTGAGCTCGGCAATTTTCTGCTCCAATCGCTCCTTTTCGGTTCTTAGCTCCTCTACCAGGTGCCTGTTTGCCTGCCGTTGCTTGAGTTCTTCCACAGCGGTTTCCATGATGTTCTTCAGGCTTTCTTTTTCCCAGGGTTTCAGAATGTACCGGTAGATTTTGCCACTGTTAATGGCATCCAGAATGGAGGCCGTATCGCTGTGGCTGGTCAGGATGATTCTGATCAGGTCTCGGTCCTCGGGGAGGCTTTTCAGAAACTGCACCCCCGTCATCTTAGGCATCCTTTGATCTGTTATCACCAGAGAAATAGATTCACTGTTCAGGATTCTGAGCCCTTCCTCGCCAGACATGGCGGTAAAAACCTTGAAATACCGCCGAAAGGAAGATTTGAAGACCACCAGATTGTCTTCTTCACTATCAATGTAAAGGATACCCGGTTTTTCTGGGATTTCCTCGGTAGAAGTGGTAGTATTTGTTGGAGCGTTAGGGACCATGCCTTTGGTGCTTATAATAGTTTTATTCTGAGTTATGTTCTTGCATCTTCGTTCGCGCGCAACTGAGGATAGAATCCATTGCGAGAAAAGAAGGTCGATTTTGGGGGCATTCCGGCTAAGAAAGGCAAGTTCAGGCTTGAAAAGCCAGTTTTACTTCCCTTTGCGGTAGTTGCTGGTCAGAGAGCCGAAGGGCTACGCCAGATAGTGCTATGTTTTCTTCAGCGATTTCTGGTGGAGAGAAAAAATATAGGCTCCTCTTCTACGTTCTTCATACAGGCATCTTCTATCATTCTCTGAAGTGATAAGGTCGTAATCATTCTTTGCGTGGTTTTAAGGAGCACTAAAATAGTGTCCTGCCAATGGTCGTCAGAATTAGGTCTTAGTGATTGAAATATGAAGGTAATAGTAAAAAACTATTCTTTATAAAAAAGTTGTGCAAATTTTTATAAAATTTATTCAATAAGTTGATTCGGCCCGAGGAACACATAATTTAATTAATAGCTCCAAGCGTAAGAAGTGGAAGGTGCTGCACCCTTCTATTCTCCAGATCAAAATACGGAAGCTGTTCATTCTATATAAAAGAAGGAGTACCTACCACAGGAGGAGAAATTCAGGTAAAGGGCAAGAGAAAGCATGTCTCAAATTAGGAGAAAATGGAAGATGAGGCCCATCCGTTAAAGGGCAAGAGCAGAGAGCCTACTTCTTATCTATAATATAAAGGAGGTTTCGTTGAGCGGACCTCCTTTTTTAATGCCCTTTAATGAAGAAAACAGGAAAACTGCCTGAAAACAGGGTCAGATGTCTTCCTTGCTTAAACCGCTAGTCTGAAAGGCTGCCGCTTCGTTGTAATTCTAAAGCCCGGTTGCGCAACTCCTGGACCATGATGGGAGAGACCCCTCGTAAAAGGTAGAGGGTAGTGCCCTGTTCCCGGGCAAAGGCAGTTTCAATGGCCCCCACGTTAACTACCGACGAAAAATATTGTTTCTCTTCCTCCCGTAAGGGTTGTTCTCCCGCGGTTTTAACCAGGATGATGGCTTTTATTTCTTGCTGAATCGGGTACCAATGGATATAATCGGCATTGAAAGAATAGGCTGGGGGCAGAGGGCTTTTGTCGTAGAAGTTGATGGCACCGGCTTGGCCGTAATTTTCACAGAGTACCAATGTATATGGCTTCTCCGCGTCAGGGATTTGGGAAAAAGCCAGTTGGGCTTTGGCGGTGAGTTCCTGCCAGCCGAGCATGTCGGCGAAGTCCTGCGGCAGCGGATGGTCCTTGCCGTCTTCCCACTTCAGGAGGTTGAGCTTTTTGAATTTATCGGCTTTGGCCTGAATTTCAACGGGAGAAAGAAGCGGGAAGATCACGTTCACCAGCAGCAGAAACAAGGCAAGGTTCAGCCCTATCCACAGCGGACGGGTAGAACGTTTCCAACCCTCCCGGAAAAGGTGTTCCCAGTAAACACTCCCAAAGACCAGCAAAATCGGGTACAATCCGATGGTGTAGTAACTCTTGGCACGCAGGAAGGTGAACACCAGCATAGAAATCCAATAGGTCAAGGCAATAAACCGATAGGGCTTAAACGGCGCATACCGCACAAACCCTACCATGGCCCCGATTAGCAGAAAGACCGAGCCGAAAAAGAACAGCAACTGGTCTTGCCAGAAATCGGCCCGGTTCACATGTTGCAGTTGGGTAGCACTGAGTTCCTGCATGTGCCTGATCACGGGAAATTGGTGAGTAAACTGCCAATAAAGATTAGGGAAAACCACCAGCAGCGCTAGCAAACCCCCGAGGTAAAGATACCGGTTCTTAAAAATACCGCCCTGGCCCGAAAGCAACAACCCCGGAATTAACCCGATTACCAGAAAGACAATATTGTACTTGTTCAGAAACCCTACTCCTACGATCAAACCCAACCAAAGCAAAGGCAGCGGCCGCTGAGTGCGGATATGTCTTATCAGAAGATAGAAAGTGAGCGTCCAGCTGAGGATATCAAAGGAGTTCGGCTGGAACAGCATGTTGATGCGCAGCAGCGCAGAGATAAGCACCGCCATTCCCGCCAAAAGCCTGGCATACAAGCCTCCGCCAAGTTCTTCTACCGTTTTCCAGACCACCACTATGGTCAGTGCCCCAAAAAGGGCCGGGAAAAACCGCACCCAGAATACCGTGTTTCCTAAAGCTTTTACAAGCCAGGCTACCCAGGAAGTAAAAGGAGGCACGGAAAGATATCCCGCTGCCAAATGGTTGGCCTGATCCAGGTGCAGGTACTCGTCGCGGTGTAGATCATAGCTAGAATCAACCAGTGCATATTGCAGGGCAAACTTTAGTAAGATCAGGAGGCCTAGCAGAAGCCAATGAATAGAGGTAGAAGTGGAGCGCATCATCCGGTAGGTTAGCGCCTAAAAGTATTGATTTAAACCGAATCTTACTTAGGTAACAACGATGTAACCAGCTTTGTAAGTCGCTACGGAAACTTAACGCGACTTCTGATCCCAACCCATAAAACCGATGCATTGTGTTTTAGGGCTGTTTTCAGAAAAGGAGCCTCTAATCAGCAGGATAGCGAAACTAACCTAAGAGGAGGAAGAGGCCTTGTTCTTATCCCTCGAAGGGAAAGGTTTGGTGATAACCCGATTGTGATTCCTTTTTGGTTACAAAGAACTGAACCAGGTTTTAAGGCCGGTTTGACAAAAAGAGTGCTAAAGCCCTTTTATTTTTTTTACTAAACAAACCGATAGACCACCAGGCTAACCATTATAATGGCGGCAACCAGGATGTGGGGCAGGAGAGTGAAACCACCTTCCACGCTCAGGCGGTTGACGGCTGCCTGCTCATTGGGTTCGGTTTGCAGAGCCCGCGTGACCCGGGCCTGGGCCTGCCGCAGGTAAAGCCAGTTGCCCAGAAAACCGATGGCGGTGCTCCAGGCTACGGTAAAGAAATTGTTGAGCAAGCCTGCGTTGGTTTGGGAGAATCCGTAGTATTTCACGGCTTGGCCCAGCAGAAAGGACTCCACAAACAAGATCAGCACCAGAATCAGCGCCTGAAGGTACATCTTGCGGTACAGCATCCAGAAAAGCCCGAAAAAGAAGGCCGCGATGTTGAACGTGAACTTGGTTCCGGCCTGGTATTGGGCCAGCTTGTTCAGGTAATAATCGGCTTCGGTGCCGAAGTAGGCTCTATAGAAATCTTCCTGGTCCTCGGCGGTTGGTTCTGGGGCATCGGGCAGCATAAGCGCGTGTTTGTGTGGGTAAGAGTAGTGCAAAGGTACAAGCCTTGGCCCATTTCGCGGTATTCGCACCCCAGGTTTCCTCGTTTTTGCCTACGGGGGGTCTGGAAAATCAAGGACTTCCCCGGCTGACCTCCAAAGGATCTGTAAAACCGGGCGAGCGTTTCAAGGTTAATTTCGGGAAAACGGGCTTAAAACCCTGTAGGGAAGCATCTGTCTTACTTATCATAATTTCAGTTCTGGAAAGTATGATTGATCCGGCGCTTGCTGCGTACAAGACTCACAGAATTACATCCCGTGGAAAAGACAGAGAGACATAGCGCCAAAAGTAAAAAGTATTGGATGGTGGCCGGAGCCATCGTGTTGGTCCTGCTGGTAGGGCTATTGGTGGTGTCTAAGAACCTGAATGCCTGGGCCGCAAAAAAACTGGTGAAGCAGGTCCATACCCAATCCAAGGGGATGTATGACCTGCGCATGAGCCACCTGGAAGTCTCCGTACTGGCCGGATCAGCCACCCTGGACTCCGTCAGGCTCATTCCTAATCCAAAGGTCTGGAAACAAATGCAGCAGCGCACTCCGGCCCAGGCACCGGCCAGTCTTTCAGAGGTAAAGGCCGCCAAGGTGCAGGTAGGTGGCATCCCTTTCCTGAAGCTGCTTTTTGGCGGAGCTTTCGGCCTGAGCTCGGTTCAACTGGAGAGCCCCGAATGGGAACTGCGGCAAATGAAGCAGGATACCTCGTCTAAACCTTTGCACGAACGGGTAGGCAAGCAGTTCAGGGAAATGGCCATCCGGGAGATCCAAATAAAAAATGGATCGTTCCGATATAGAGATAAGGCTCACCGAAAGACAGACGTGTTTTCTTTGTCTGGGGTAAACCTGAAGGCCTCTGGCGTGAAACTGGACAGCGCTTCTTTTCAGGACCCCTCGCGGGCATTTTACAGCAAGGAGATAGATCTCACGGCTAAGGAAGCGGCGTTTTCGTTACCCAATGGATTTTACAGAATCAAGACGGGCCTAAGCCGGGTGTCCACCCAGAAAAAAGAACTCATTTTCTCCCGCGTGCAACTGGTGCCTTTGCTGAGTGCGGCCGGGATGTCCAGGAAAGCAGGAATGGCGGTGACCAGGTTCAGCGTGCACGTACCAGAGGTGCGGCTAAGCAAGGTTGATTTCGCCAACTTGTCCCAGAACGCCAATTTCTATGTGGGAGGCGTGGCGGTGCAGAACCCGAGGGTGAGCGCCTATAAAGACGGCAAGCACTTCGCCTCCAAGGGGAACGGCCTCATGCCGCATGACCTGGTGCAGAAAATTCCTTTTGGGGTGAATATCCGGGAGGTCAATGTGCGGAATTTGGCCGTTCGGTACGAGGAGCTGTCTGAGAAAGCCCTCCGGACGGGCTATGTGACCGGCAGTAACATAGACCTGACCCTCACCAACCTTACTAATGACAAAAACCTTATCTCGCTGAAGAACCCCGCGGTGCTGAAAGCCCGGGGCTTTATCATGGGCAAAGCCGCCATGCAAGCCACGGTACGTCTGGCTTTGTTGGACCCCAACGGCTACCATTCTATTGAAGGAACCATAGGCAAAGGCTATCCGGCCATCCTGAACCCCATCATAGAGCCCAGCATGTTTGTGAGCGTGAAAAGCGGCTACGTGCAGAAAGGCTCCTTTAAAGTGGAGTTAACCAAGACCTCGGCCACCGGTAGGCTACAGCTTCAGTACGATGATTTCAAGGTAGACCTGCTTTCCAAGGACAAAGAGAAAAAGCAGTCGTTCGGCAAGAAAATCAAAACGCTCTTAGCCGATAAACTGGTCTTGAAATCTGACAGTGAAAATAATGGCAAAGCGCCGCGGGAAGGCAAAATTGAGGTGAAACGCAAAAGTGAACGCTCGTTCCTCACTTACTGGAAAGACTGCCTGGCCAACGGCGTGCTCTCCGTGATTGGGGCTCCCATGTAAGTTCGGGTTACCCATAAAAACACTTACAGCCAAGGCATAAAAAAATCAGCCGTTTTCGGGTTGTTTTCCTGAAAACGGCTGATAAAAGGGATTTAGGGTAAGCGAAGGCTAACCTATCTGAAAAGCATTATCGGCTTATAAGCTCACCGGCGTCAAACCACGCTTCTTAAGCAAGGGCTGGATGCTTGGTTCTGCGCCTCTGAATTTCTTGTAGAGTTCCATTGGGTCTTCGGTGCCGCCTTTTTCCAGAATGTTTTTCCGGAACGACTGGGCTTTCTCTTTGTTGAACAGACCCTTTTCCTTGAACACTTGGAACGCATCAGTATCTAACACTCCCGACCAGATGTAGCTGTAGTAACCCGCCGAGTAGCCGCCAGAGAAAATGTGGCTGAAATAGGTGCTTCTGTACCGCGGAATAATCTGCTCCATCAAACCAACCTTGGCCATCGCGGTTTTCTCGAACTGGTTAATGTCGCCCTCCAGGTTGGTAGTCTGGGTGTGATATGCCAAATCCAGCAAAGAAGCAGCCAGGTACTCCGTGGTCTCGAAGCCTTGGTTGAAGGTGCCGGCTTTCTTCATCTTCTGAATCAGCTCGTCTGAAATCAGTTTGCCGGTTTTGTAGTGGGTACCGTACATTTTCAGGACATCCGGCTCAGCGGCCCAGTTCTCCATGATCTGCGAAGGCAGTTCCACGAAGTCGCGTGGTACCGAGGTGCCGGCCATGCTTTCATAGGTCACATTAGACAGCAAACCGTGCAGGGCGTGGCCGAACTCGTGGAAGTACGTGGTTACCTCGTCAAAGGTCAATAGGGCAGGGGCATCACCGGTGGGTTTGGTGAAGTTGCAGACAATAGACACCACCGGAGCCAAACGTATGCCTTTCTCCATTTTTTGGGTGCGGTAAGAGGTCATCCAGGCACCGCTTCTTTTAGAGACTCGCGGAAAGAAATCCATGTAGATAATACCTACCAGTCTTCCATCGGCTTCGGTAACTTCATAGGCGGTCACGTCTTGGTGGTACTTGGGCAGGTTAGGCAGTTGTTTAAACTTGAGGCCGTAGAGTTTCTCCGTTACCGTGAACACACCTTTCCGGATGTTGTCCAGGCTAAAATATGGAGCCAGTTCCTGCTCGTCCAGGTCAAAACGCTGTTTCCTGATCTTCTCGGTGTAATAGCGCCAGTCGTACGGAGCCACTTTGAATTTGGCGCCTGAGGCGTCTACCATTTTCTGGATGTCTTGCTCTTCTTGTTTGGCTACGGCCAGGGCTGGGGCCCACAGTTGATCCAGAAGTTTGTTCACGTTCTCCGGATTCTTCGCCATGGTTTCCTCCAGGGCGTAGTGCGCGTGGGTTTTGTAGCCCAGTAACTGCGCTTTCTCGCGGCGCAGGTTCACAATCTTGCGCAGTACCTCTTTGTTGTCGTTGGCGTTGTTATTGTTGCCACGCAGGGAATACGCTTCCCAGATCTGTTTGCGGAGCTCACGGTTATCGGCGTATTGCAGGAAAGGCATCACGCTGGGGTTGTGCAGGGTGAAGACCCATTTGCCTTCTTTCCCGGCCTGTTTGGCGGCATCCGCGGCAGCGGCCACTACGCCTTCCGGCAAGCCCGCCAGGTCTTTCTTGTCGTCAATCACCAATTGGTAGGCGTTGGTTTCCGCCAGGATATTCTGCCCGTATTGAAGGCTGAGGAGCGACAGCTCGCCGTTCATCTTCTTCAGCTTCTCTTTATCGGCATCGTTCAGGTTGGCGCCGCTGCGCACGAAGGATTTGTAGGTCTCTTCCAGCAGTTTTTGCTGCTCAGAAGTCAGTTTCAGGTCCTTTTTGTTATTCCAGACCGTTTTCACCCGATCAAACAACTTCTTGTTCAGGATGATGTTATCGCTGTGCGCCGATAATGCCGGAGCTATTTCGCGGGCGATTTTCTGAATCTGCTCGTTGGTGTTGGCCGAGTTCAGGTTGTAAAAAACGGTAGACACACGGCCCAGCAACTGACCGGCGTTTTCCATGGCCAGGATGGTGTTGTCAAAAGTAGCTGGTTTTGGGTTGTTGACGATGGCGTCAATCTCCTGTTGGTTTACCCGGATGCCTTCCAGCAAAGCCGGTTTAAAGTGCTCGTCTTTGACCAGGTGAAAAGGCGGAACCTGATGCGGGGTGTTGTACTTCTGTAAAAGAGGATTGTTTTTGTCTGTGGCCTGACCTGCCGCCTGTTCACTTGCCAGTAATCCGATAGCCATAGTTGCGAGAACGCAGAGTGTTTTTGTAATCATTATGCTGTTTAAAAACTTAAAAGAAAGCTCTCCTTTCTTGTATTTGGGGAGAAAGGAAGCTTAAAATTAAGCATTAAACGCGTGAGGGTAAGGTTTCTGTATACTAATTTCTTCTTTTCGGGAGGCAGTACGCAGTTTATGCAGGAGGGCAGCAAGGATACCTTTGTTTCAAGGCACCACTTGCCGCCTCAACCTGCCACAGTTTACGCTATCCTCGCGCGGGAGGGAAGGGAGAAGCCAGCCGGAACCGAGAGTTTTGCCAACGCAAAAGCCCCCACCGCCATCACCAGATCCCGCACGGCCACATCCAGATGATGTCCGCCCAAAATCAACGTCAAGGCAATGGCAATCAGCCAGCCCATAACCACGTATGCTCCTATGTACGGCCTGATGAACACCAGCAGCCCCGCCACTATCTCAATGACTCCCACAATGGCCATAAAGGTTTCAGGGGGGAAGGGCAGCAGATTGGTGACAAACGGGCTGAGGTAATCGCTCCAGTTGGTGAGCAGGTTGGTGAACTTATCTACCCCTGCAATGATAGGCACCAGGCCGTAGGTATAGGTTAAGACCTGCTGTACTCGTCCGGTGTTCTGAATACTTGTTTCCATGGCGTTTTTCGGTTTTTAGGTGTAAAATGAAAGCAGCATTCTCTTGCATGCTGTACTCATTAGAGCAGAAGACAATCAGGAGGTTACAAAAATAATTTTCCCTTACTGCTGTAACCTTTAGCCTTCTGTTCGCTCTAATTCTAAGACAAGCAGATAAAATGGGGAAAAGAGAAACTTTGGTAGCTGCCACCATCCCTGACCAGGAGATTATCCTCCGGGTGCTGGAAGGTGAGAAAGACCTGTATGCCGTTCTGGTGCGCCGGAACAACCAGCGGCTCTACCGGATAGGAATGAGTATTCTGGACGATGAAGAAGAGGTGGAGGAAATGATGCAGACGGCCTTCGTGAAAGCCTATGAACACCTTCACACGTTTGCTTATAAATCGGCTTTTTCAACGTGGCTCACCCGGATTCTCATCAACGAGTGCCTGCTTCGGGCGAAGAAACGAAAACTGGCCTGTGCTATGAGCGATGAAAATGTAGACCGTGAAGTAAACCTGAGATCAGCGGAACACATCCCAACTCCGCTAACCAAATTGCTGTCCTCAGAACTGCACGTGGTGTTGGAGGAGGCCATCCGGCAACTGCCCGAAAAGTACCGCACCGTATTTGTGATGCGTGAAATAGAGGAAATGAACGTGGCCGAAACCATGCTGTGCCTTGACCTTACTGAGGCGAACGTGAAAGTCAGGCTGAACCGGGCCAAAGCCTTACTTCGGAAATCATTGAGCCACCTGTACAAAAAAGAAGACATCCTGCACTTCCACCTAAGCAAGTGCGACCGGATCACAGAAAACGTGATGAAGCGAATTGCTTCTCTGTAGCGTTACAGAATCTCAGAACTGAGTTTAAGAAGGGTTCTTTTCAAAATATTTAACGGTTGTCACCTGATGGTTGAACCGAAAATAAGTGGTTTTCTAAGAGAGTGAAGGCGCAGAGTTTAGGGCTTTTCTCTGCGCCCACTCTTCATACGCCATCTCAAACCTGATCTCGCCTTTTCCGTGGGTGCCTACCTCCTGCCAGCCGGCGGTGCGGTAGAAAGCCTCGGCCCGGGTGGTGGGGCTGGTGCCTAGCCAGACGGTTTCCCTGGTTTGTTTGAAATACCAGTCCAACATCACGTCATGCAGTTTCCGCCCGATTTCTTTTTTCTCGTAGGCGGGGTCAACAAACAAGGCCCAAATGCTGTGGTCTTTCAGGTCAGCGATGGCGAAACCCACCACCGTGCCCTCTACCTCGCAGACCCAGCCCTTCCCCCGGGAGGTGATGTAATCCTCCACGTGTGCATCAGTTACCAAAGCCGGGTCTGACAGCACATTCTCCTTCACCGCAAGACGCACCACCTGCATCTGCGCGATATCTGAAACGGTTGCCTCTCTGAAGTTCATGGGTGAAGCTGCTTGGTTCTTAGGGTTAGAAATGTTTCAGGGCTCTTTTATGGAAATCGGGCTTAAAGCCAAGGCCAGTAGGCGAGGGGATTTAAAATTCAGGAAGCAGCAGAAAAGCTGCTATAGAGCCTTGTTCGTTCCTTCCCATTTTAGGCCTAGTTTACTAAAAAGAAGCCAAAATCGAAAGCTGAACAGGAAAGTACAACCTGGAATAGGAAAGATTGCATCTGACCTGCTTCCCGATTTACTTTCCTGTTCAGCCCGTTTCTTCTACAATTAAGGAGGACAGCTACTTCGTGATCACGTACCAGTTGTTCTGGATATCATGGTCAAGTTTGTGGGTTTGGATGTTGGTGAAACCGGCTCTTTTCAGGTAGTCAAGGGTTACTTCTTCGCCCCACATGGCCCCTAGTCCTTCGCCGTGCTGTGCCAGGGAAACCGTCATGCAGTGCATGCAGGAAATGGTGTACAGAAAAGGGGCGATGGGGTGTTGGATGTCTTCTTCCAGGTGGCTGGTTCCACTGATATCCTGCATCAGGTACACGCCATCGTTTTTGAGTGCCTTGTAAATGCCTTTCAATACGTTCAGCGGCTTGCCTTGGTCATGGATGGCGTCAAAGGAAGTAATGAAATCATATTTCTCCACGGGAGCATCTAGGTGGAAGTTAGAGAGGTCGTCTTTTTTGAAATGGACGTTCTCCAGACCCAGGGCGGCAGATCCGGCGTTACCCGAGGCGATGGCTTCGGAAGATAAATCAATGCCGGTGAACTTTGATTTGGGAAACAGCGAGGCCAGCCGGTTAATGACCCTGCCCGATCCGCAGCCCACATCCAGCATGTGGATGCCTTTCTCCAGTTTCTCGCGTAAGCCGGGGACCAAAGGCAGGATATGGCTTTCCAGAACCGGTATCACCGATTGCCCGCTGTCTTCAGCCATTACTTCATGGAACCGGTGGTATTCTTTGTAAGGCACGCCGCCGCCGTTTTTGAAGCACTCCACAATGTCATCTTCCACCTTGCCCATCACGGCGCTGTATTGCGCAAACACCGCCAGGTTGTCTTGCCCGGCTTCACGGGTAAGCGAGGCAGCATGTTCCGGAGGCAGGTAGTAGGTGCGGGTTTCGGGGGCGTAAATCACCACTCCGCCCGTCACCATGGCCCCGAGCCATTCCCGTACATACCGTTCATCCAGGTTGGCAGTTTCGGCAATCTCGGTGGAGCTCGCGAAATCCATCTGGCTCATGGTGTCAAACAACCCTACCCGGTGACCGATGGAGATCATGAAGGACAGGGCACTTTTGTTCATGGTGTCAAGTAACGCATTTCCGAAGGCCTGGGCCTTGGCGGTATCAAATTCCTGATCGACTTTCATAATGCCAAGCGTTAATGATGCTACATCCATTATAACATGTGACAGCAGCCCTGTCTTACGGGAGGAAAGCGAGGAACGAAGATTGGTTGGGCTGTGCTAAGGGAGCGTACGCGGTTGCTTTTTCTGTTAAGTAGTTATACGCATTTGGTCAATTAAGGTACCCGCAAAAGAAAGCGCGGTTTATGAACTGTTTTGCCAGAAAGAGGCCAAAAGCAGGACAGACTTTAGGGTAAATGCCACCAGGGTTTTTGTGGGCTTTTAGTGAATTGAGCATCAAAACAGGCACCTGTTTCTCCTACAAAATCCAGCCACTTACGGCATTGCTACAAAACCAACGGGGCGTATTAAGTAGAGAAAGATCTCCAGTGATTGCAGCCGTACCTCAACATAGAGGAAGTCATTCAGATCGCGCAGGAAAACGAAGTAGCTGCTATGCACCAGAACTACGGGTCCCAAGCCCATGCCTATGACTTGAACCTGAGTTGGAAATGAGAAATCAGGTTAGAGAAAAAGTAACATCAGAGAGCGTTTAGGGCCTGATTTTTGGGAAACAGGTCCTAAACGCTCTCTGATGTTATGGTAAAGAAATATAAGCAAGAACTACCGGAGGTGGGTTTTTACAGGAGAGTTCTAAGGTTGACTATATTCTGGAGCCCATTCCCGCAATTCTGGTTCTCGGGAGCATTCCTGCCAGAAAGATCACGATGCCCAAGCCAATGTGCAGGTAGTTATCGGCGCCGTTTACGGGTAAGAATCCGAGTAACCTAGTCGTGCCTTCTGAACCGATGGTCATGAGCCCGATGACACCCAGCAGGAAATACACCACCCCAAAAATCTTTAGGAAAGTAGCGGCTCGTTCGGGTGCGGCCAAGGCTACTAAAACAAACAAAACTCCGCTAATGATGTGCACCATGTTATGCACGGCATCAGCGTGGAAAATGGCATTATGGGAATCTCCCACAATGGGGTTAGGGACGAAACCTAATAATCCCACGGCTAAAAATGTGAATCCAATGAGGAGAGAAGCTGTTTTTGTAGTCATAGGGCTATAAGTAATTGGTTTATAGTTTTTTACGATAATTTTATATTAGTAATCATAATTATTATATAAATGTTTCAGAAAAGTACTTAACCACTGCCCTAATCTTTACTTCCAGCGGGTGTCTGCCCAGTCTTTTTGTTGTTCCGGAGAAAGGAAAGTCCAGGCTACCAGGCGGCTGATTTTGTTTCCCTGGCTCATGGCAATGGTTTTCACCTCCAGGGCCTGGACTTGCTCCAGCAATTTGTAGACGCCTTTAAGGTGGGCGCTTTTAGAGACCAGGGAAGTAAACCAAAGGCAGGAACCCGCGAAATCCCTGCTCTGCCTGATCATATCCGCCAGGAACCTTTCTTCGCCGCCTGGGCACCACAACTCGTTGCTCTGCCCCCCGAAGTTCAAAACCGGTTTCTTGATGTGCTGCTGCTTCAGGTTCCTTATCTTTCTGATAGAACCAGACTGGGCTTCCTGCGCAGAGGCATGGAACGGCGGGTTGCAAAGGGTCAGGTCAAAGCGTTCGTCAGGCTGAATGATCCCCCTGAAAATGTCTTTAGGGTTGGGTTGCAGCCGGCATTCTATCTGGCCTTTCAGGATAGGATTCTTTTCGATGATGTGGTTCGCGGATTCAATGGAAACCGGGTCAATATCCGCGCCCACAAAAGACCAGCCGTATTCCCGGTTCCCGATGATGGGGTACACGCAGTTGGCGCCCACGCCAATGTCCAGGCATTTGATGTGGTTGCCCTTAAGCGGTTTATTTCCCTTGGGGTTAAGGCTGGCTAGCAGATCCGCGATGTGGTGGATGTAATCGGCGCGGCCGGGAATGGGCGGGCAGAGGTAGTTTTTGGGGATGTCCCAGTACCCGATGCCGTAGAAATGCTTCAGGAGCGCTTGGTTCAGGGTTTTCACCGCCTCTGGGTTGAAGAAATCAATAGACTCATCCTTGAACTCATTCTTCCGCACAAAAGGGCGCAACGCCGGGCAAACCGCTATCAGTTGCCTGAAATCGTAGCGCGAGCGGTGTTTGTTTCTGGGATGCAACCCCGATTTCTCTTGCGGGTGCTCTTTCTTTTTAGGAAGCATGGGAGCGGTATTGGTCAAAAAAAGTGGTGCACCTTGAACAGATGCACCACAAAGGTAACCTAAAGGAAGGACAGCATGTGAACCGATCGGCTTTCCTTTTATGCAAGCCAATCTGGTTTGGTGGTGTGGATCCTGGCCCTGAGTTGGTTCAGCAAACTGTAGAGCCCGAAATAGGTCCGGTTGATGAACAACCCGTGCCGCGAGCCCCGGGCCTGTCTGGAGTTCCGGAACATCTTGTCTCGGGCTACTCTGTCGCCCAGCGCGTAAATCTGGCTGAAGTAGGCGTCATCAGCAAAGTCAAACGAGTCTGAGTGGAACGGCTTGCCCAATAAGGAGATCATTTCCTTGAAAACACCCTTGAAATAGGCTTGCTCCTGGGCAGAGTCAAGGTCGCTGATAAAATCCAGGTCGAAGAAAATCTGGTTCAGTTCGGCCTCGTTCAGCAGGGAGTCTTTTCTGATCAAAGAGAAATAGCCCCGGTAGAAATCCTCCGGAATCACCTTGACGCACCCGAAATCAATGACACCCAACGTCACGTTTTCCTGCACAATGAAGTTGCCCGGATGCGGGTCTGCGTGGACTTTCTTCAGGTTGTGCACCTGGTGGTGGTAAAAGTCCCAGAGCGCCTGCCCAATCTGGTTTCGGGCTTCCTGCGAAGGGTTGGTCTGGAGCCATTCTTTCAGGTGGTCACCTTCGAGCCAATCCATGGTGATGATGCGCTCACTGCTGAACTCGGGGTAATAGGTGGGGAAGTTCAGGTGGGGGATGTGGTGACAGGCCTGGGAGATTTCGGTGGACCGTTTTACCTCCAGTTTGTAGTCGGTTTCCTCCAGCAGCTTCTCTTCCACCTCTTCCATGTAGTGGCTTATTTCCTTTTCGTTCATGTTCAACAAACGATGGGCAAACGGCTTCACCATGCGCAGGTCTGAGGTCACGCTATCGGCCACGCCGGGGTACTGCACCTTTACCGCATACGTTTTGCCGTTCTTGGTGGCTTTGTGTACCTGCCCAATAGAAGCAGCATTCACCGCCGAGGTAGTAAACGTGTCAAACTTTGCCTCTGGCGCTACCCCGAAGGCTTTCTGAAAGGTTCTCACCACCAAGGGGTAGGAGAGCGGCGGCGCGCTGTATTGCGCCATGGTGAATTTGTCCTGGTACGCCTGCGGCAAGATGTTCTTGTCCATGGACATCATTTGCGCCACTTTGAGGGCACTGCCTTTCAGCTCGCTCAGGGAAGCGTAGATGTCCTGGGCATTACTGGTGTGGAGTTCCTCTTTGCTCAAAGACGGGTTCACCATCTTCTTGGCGTAATGCTTTATGTAGTTTCCGCCTACTTTGGCGCCGGTGCCTATGAATTTAGTGGCCCGCTGTACCTTGGAGGTGGGGATATGGTTTTGCTCTGGTTGGCTACTGCTCATGAAGGTTATTTAGACTGATAAAGAAATTTGGCCAGATCAACGAAGGAGTCCAGGGCGGTTCTTCCAATCAGGTCGAAGGCCAGGCGCACGGACTTTTCAATGGCCACATCGGTTTTCTCGAAGGAGACGGAAGTGTCTTTAAGCCAGAACTGGAAGATGAACAGCGTCTCCAGCCATAGGGCTTCATCATACTTGTCTGAGACGTACTTGCGGTCTATGATTTCGCCTTCGGCTTTGCCTTCCTGAATGATGCCTTTGGCGAAGTTCTTGAACTTGTCCCGGAAGCTTCTCACCTCCTGAGGCGTTATCTTTTTGAAGTCCGGTTGGCCTTCATACAAGGCGAGCAGATAGCTTCGGTTCTTCTTCAGGACTTCAATCCAGGTGTAGTAAAACGACAGGAGCTTCTCTTTGGCGGAGTACGACTGGTACACTTCCTGGGTGTGCATCATGGCGAAGGTCTCGTCAAAGATGCGGTCCCACACGGCGCCTTTCACCCCCTGAAATGAGGTGAAGTAAGTGTAGAATTCCTCCTCCGGAATGCCAAGGCTCTGGGCAAACTTGTACACCGAAACCGGCTGTTTCTCGGTCTCCAGCACGTGCTCTATGAAGGCGTCAATGATTCTGTTTCTGGTATCTGTTGGCTGATTTGTATTGAAATCTGTGTTTTCCATCTTCTTCAGTTTGTCTACTAATCAAACAAACAGAAGTGGGCAGAGGTTTAGTATATCAGGAATATTTCCCTAGTTTTTACTAGATACAGGGCAGCTATAGAAACAGGACTGAAGTGCTATTCATTTGAGGTAGAAGGAGGGCTTTAGTTCTTTAATATAGAGGTTGGTAGAAAATGAAGTTGTTTTATGGTATTGACGGTTGGGGGAAGGTGAAGTGAAATGTACCAAATGTTTTGTTGTACGGCCGTATCTTTTTACTTCACTTTCTTGAGTTCATACTCCTTGCCATGCTCATGAATGATCAACTTCTCCACCTTGCCATCACTTCCTTTCACAAATCGGAACTGGGTATTGAAATTCTCCAGGAAAAAGGCATCTTCGCTTTCTGCCAGCAACCCTAACTGACCTATGCCTCCCAAGGTGGTTTGTAATTGGCCATCTTTGGAGGTGAAGGTGACGCGTAACTTATCACCCCCGTAGGTTCCTGCTCTTTGGCGCAATACTTCGTCTGATAGCTTCACTTCTGTACGGGGCTGCCATAGGTCATAAGGTGCCCGGAACATGATATTGGATAAACCCATGGTTATTGGCCAAAGATCTTGCCCGTAGTTGGCGACATTCTTCAACAGGATTATCGTCACCTTCTCCTCGGGGTAATAGACAAATTCCGAAGCATAACCTGGGTAGCCACCGGCGCTTTTTATAAACTTTCTATTCCCGAAATTTCCCATCAGGAAGCCGTAGCCATATCCGTTGTTTTTAGGCGTAAATGCTTCTTTCCAAGTGGTAGATGCCAGCAGTTTACAGGTAGCTATCGCCTGAGCCCATTTAAATAAGTCCCCTGTGGTGCTGTAGATGGCAGCGGCCGAATAACTGACCGTGTGATGCATATAGGAATAAGGTTTCTGCTCTTTCCCATTAAGGAACTGGTAGCCGGTAGCTTTCTCGTTGGCCGGTAAGCCCAGGAAGTCAAAGCCGGAATTGCTCATGTTCAAGGGTTCAAAAATCAGCTCCCGTACGTTTTGCTCATAGCTTTTACCGGTTACTTTCTCTATGACCATCCCGGCTAAGAAATAAGCGGAGTTATTGTAGTTGAAGCCCTTGCCCGGTTTAAACTCCAGCGGCTTGTTATAGAAAACATCCAGAACGCGTTGTTTGGCTACCGGATGATTTACTAATGCGGAATCTGCTTCATCAATATCGTTGGTGTAGTTGTAGATACCCGAGGAGTGGGTAAGCAGGTGTTCGAGTTTGATTTTACTACCATTGGGGTAGTCTGGAAAGTATTTGGTTAGATTATCACCTAAGGAAAGTTTCCCCTGATCCTGTAGTTTTAGAAGCACTATGGCTGTGAAGGACTTTGTGATAGAGAGAATGGGAAACTTGGTAGTGGTGTCATTGGTGGTTTTGGCACCTACGTTCTTCCAGCCATATGCCTTATGGAACACTATTTCGCCGTCCTTAGCCACCAAGGCTGCACCATTGAATTTGAAGGCGTTTGTGGCCGAGACCAGGTAAGCGTCTATCTTATCAGCTATACTGATGGAAGGATCATCGTTTTTAATGCTGCTCTGCGCAAATACAGGAAATGAAAGAAAAAGCAAGCAGGTAAAGGCTTTTAACTTGATTGCTGTTAACCTTTTCATATTGATTTCTTTAATTTAAGACTCACTAAACAAATAGAATGCACCACACCTTCGGGTAAATAGCAGGACTCAAGTCATCCGGACTATGTGTGGAGGAACGTTCTTTACAAGCCGGTTTTGGGGAGTTCCCGGAGTTCTTATTTAAGATAGTGCTTTTTGAATGATTCCCAAAGAGTAGGGTATAAACACTGCTGAAATGAACTGCAAAGGAGACAATAGGAACTTCGGCAGAGCACCCATAGAAAAGCCCCTTTCCAGAAAACGCCTGTTTTTCTAAAAAGGGGCTCTAAACGGAACATCGCAGGTAAGCAGAGCAAACTCAAGCTATTAGTTTAAGAAGAACGGTCTCAACTCTTGAGGTCTAGCAGATCCATGGCTGTTTTCTCCTGATCCATCGGCTCGTCTGCTTCAGCGGTGATTTCCACATTGGTTTCCTTTTTAGAAGGAGCCGGAAGGGGCATGCCGCCGCCGATCCCTATCCCCACCGATGCCAGCACAACCAGGAAAATAAGGCCTGCAAGCCTCAGGGCTTTCCTGAAACTATTCAGGCAAGGGTTAAGGAAGGATGGTCGTCTGTTCATCAAAGCCTTACTTTTTCTTCTGTTGGGCCATCTTGTTGCTGATGTGCGTCATGACCTGCTGGTATTCCTCCTCGGGGCTGAACTCAATGAACTTGGCATCTTTCAATACTTTGCCGGTATGCGGTGCGGGCCAGTAAAAGATTTCTCCTTTGTTTATGGTTTCTACCCGACCATCGGCATATTTCAATTGGATGGCACCTTCCAGAAGGTAGCCCCAGTGTGGAGCAGGACACATATCCTGCGGCAGGCCTTCAAGAAAGGGTGCGAAGTCTGTCCCGGCGGGTACTTCCATAAAGGCCGCAGACATGCCGCCCAGCCCACCCTTGTTGCGGAAGGAAGTTCTCTTATCTACCGGGAGGTTTTCTATTGGTCCGTGGTAGGAAACAGACTGTGCCTGAGCTCTTTCTTTAAGGTTGTCATAGGAAGAATAATCAATCACATTGACATTCACTATTTTCCACTGGTCGTCCACTTTCCTGAGGGTACGTGATTCTTTCTTCTTCTGGCCTTCTGTTCCTCCCCAGTTATCGTATTGGTCAAAACTGACAAAAGCCACTTTGTCTCCTATGGTGTAATGGTAATTGTCGCGTTTGAGGTTAAGCTTAAAAGGTTCAGGATTTCTGAAATTAGCTTTAATGCTGTCCCACCCGGTATATTGCCACATACCTCTGGCCGAGGTAAAAGTAAACTGGGCTTCCTCTGTCTGTAACCAGCATTTTGCCCAGTTGATAGTATCTCCCGCGGCGATAAAGTAGGTCTCGTCATCAATGAGTTTGGTGATGGTGGTTTGTTGGTTCTCCATGCTCATGGGCCTTGTACAGGCGGTGCAAAGCAGGATTAGTAAGTAAAGGTAGTTTCTCATGGCAAAAAATGGTTTGGTGGATTCCTTCTCCTATAGAGGCGTAGTCTGCCTCCTGTGCCTATCCAAAAGGAAAGCCTTTTAGTATTGCCAGGCCCGATGAATGACCATGGTGCCGGGCAGTGCCTTTCCTGGGCTGTCCTTCTCCGTTATGCAGTTCACTAAGAAAATACTGAGGTCAGATAGAGTCTGTGGAGGAAGGTATCAGAGCAAGTGGATGCCTGCGCTGCTGTTGGTCCACGAGAGGGGCCGCGCCAAGACGGGCGACCAGGGGCTGAAAGGAAAAACAGGCAGGCTGTTTCCTGTAGGAATCCGGGGCGAAAGGTGACTTCGCTACCGCTTACCTAAGATAACTAATTCAGGAGGAAGATGGAAGGTTTAGGGCAGTTTTCCTAAAAACGGCCCCTAAACGCAAAACCCTTGGGTAAACTGGGCCTTAACCTGCAAAACCGAGAAAGAAATCGCACCTTTTCACTTGCTTTTCGAAAGTTATTCCTACAACGAGAAACCGCTTGTCTTACCCGCCTACGCCGAAACACCGCTTTTTGGAGGTTCGAGGATTACCATAATCAACCCCGCCATCAAGAGAAGCATGGAGAAACTGGGCTTCAGGGAACCCTCCGATAACCAGTTCAAGACCATACACCTTTCCTGAAAGGAAGGGATGTACTGGTGGTCACTAGGAGACTTATATTTGACCCGATAAGCAAAGACGTATCAGGCTGGAGGGGCTTAAAAACCTTTTTATACGAGGCTAACCAAAGGCAGAACTTGGGCTTCATCAAGGAAATATAAGACGTGTTACGCCGCCGGCCCCTTTAGCTACATACGCTATTCTATTAATTCAATTTGCTTGTTGGGTAAAAGAGGGAATATAACCAAATTAAAAATAGTAGACCAAGCGGGAAATTCTACAGGCTGATAATCAACATAAAGTTTACCACCAACAGATTTACTGGCAATATTCAATTTTTAGATCAGGAGTGTCATCTTCTGTATTGAGGCCCGGCCAGATAACAAGCATTTTATTGCCATATGTCCACTCATGAAATAAACCGTAATCGGGTGAATTATGATTTAATGGAATAATAAGCTCCCACTTGTCTGAAGAATCTCTTTTGATATAAAAGTTTGTTATATAGCTGTTTGGAGGAAGATAGGCATGAGGGTTTTCAATCTGTATTTCCGTAAGCCATGGTTGGGTCCAGATAAGGTCTTTTAGTATGACTTCTTTAGTGGTGCTGGTGCAAGGTGGCACTGCAACCGTAACTTTCACGGTGTCTTTAGAAAATAACTTATCAGCATCTGTGACAGTTAACTCAAATTCATAAGTGCCTACATTCACAAGGTTGCTGGCAAAAGCCCTCATTGACTGAAAATTAGTTATATCAACTGATGAAGGACCAGAAATTTTTACCCAAGTGTAGGAAACAATGTTTGAATCTGGGTCTGTACTGCCTTCCCCAGTAAGGTTAATAGTGCTGAAAGGTACTAAGAGAGTTGTGTCCTTGCCTGCGTGTGCAACTGGAGCAATGATGTGAGGGGTGGGAGCATCCTCAGGCTTTTCTTCGCAGGAAGTAAAAAGTCCCAAGAGAACTAAAGTCAAAACTACCAGAGACGAAAACTTACTTTTCATATCTCGTTACAATTAATCAGGTAGGTGCCTATCTCATAACCATCTTAAACATAAAAATTTATTCGCCGAGCCAGTTTCAAAAGGTTAATGAATTTAATATTTTATCAAAAATAAATCAATATAAAACCGGTGTTTTTAAAGGGTGAATTCTTATAAAAAAAAGGTTTTTAAATAGCCTGGTCCAAGAAGAGCCTTCGCATGCATTTTTAATAAAAAGTATAGGTAAAGTCTCTATATTCCTGCTCCCTGAGGGTGTTAGCCAGCTAAGCCCAGAGGGTAGAACTGGCCACTTATCTCAGGCCAAAGCCATTTACTTTTTTTCACTGTTTTAGAAGTGCTTTCCACAAAAGAACCCAAAATCACCTTCGCTTCCCATTTTTGACGACTTCCTGCAAAACCCAGAAAGAAATCGCACCTTTGCAGAAGGATTTTGCTTGTGCTTCGTACAAGGAGAAACCGCTTCTTTTATCGGCATGCGCCGAAACACCTGCGATCATGAAATTCGAAGATTACCATATCAACCCCGCCATCAAGAAAGCCCTGGACAAACTGGGCTTCAAAAAACCCACCGATATCCAGTTCAAGGCCATTCCTCCTATTTTGAAGGGAGAGGATGTGCTGGCCATCGCGCAGACGGGTACCGGCAAGACGGCGGCTTTCGCCATTCCGGTGCTGCACATGCTGCACGAGCGCAAGCAGTACTCCCGCAATGATGGCATCAAATGCCTGGTCATGGTGCCCACCCGCGAACTGGCCATCCAGATCACCGAGGTATTCCATACCTTGGGCAAGCATACCCGGGTGGAGACCATGACCGTGTTTGGCGGAGTAGAGCAGGCGCCGCAGATCTCTAAACTGGAAGACGGCATTGATGTGCTGGTGGCCACGCCGGGCCGCATGTTTGACCTGGTGAGCCAGGGCCATATCCGGTTGGAGCGGGCAGAGATTCTGATTCTGGACGAGGCCGACCACATGCTGGACCTGGGCTTTATCAAAGACATTAGAGACGTGCTGCGTCACCTGCCACGCAAACGGCAGACGCTGTTCTTCTCGGCCACCATCAACGAGAAAATCAAAGACCTGGCGTACTCGCTGGTGACCAAACCCATCCGCATCCAGATTTCGCCTAAAGACCCCGTTTCCAAGAACGTAGACCACTCTGTTGCCTATGTGGGCATGGACGACAAACGCTTCTTCCTGGAGCGCGTGATCAAGGAAAATGAAGGCAGCAAAATTCTGGTGTTTGTGCGCACGAAGGTGCGGGCTGAGCGGGTGCACGCCGCCATGGAACGCGTGGAAATCAAAGCCGATACCCTGCACGGCGACAAAGACCAGAAAGACCGTCTAGCTGCCCTCAATCGGTTCAAAAAAGGCGAGGTGAAAGTCTTGATCGCGACGGATGTAAGCTCCCGCGGCATTGACATTCCCAGTGTGGAATACGTGGTAAACTATGACCTGCCCGATGTCCCCGAAAACTACGTGCACCGCGTAGGCCGTACCGGACGGGGAACACAGAAAGGGAAATCAGTATCGTTCTGTAGCCCCGAGGAAAAACCGATCCTCGACGAGATTGAGGAATACCTGGGCAAACCCATCAAGGTGCTGGAAATAGACAAGCAGGATTACACCGCCACCATCGACTTCTCCGCCGAGGTAAAGCCTGACCTGAAATCTTTGTTGAAAGAGGTGGAGGATTTTGAAAACGCCTCCCGGAAAAAGAAAAAGCCTAAAGGGAAAAAGTAATCGCTTACCCATTTACATACCGAAAGCATCGAATTGACAAACCTCCGTTTAGAGGCTGTTTTTATATAAACAGGCTCTAAACAGCAATTCCCTGAAGTAGGGACAAACCCTTGTGGTTGCCCTTAGGCTGACCGCAGCAGTTCAGGATGGTGAAAACACCAACAACGGCGACCAATGGTATCATTCATGTTTTTTCTAAGCATTTATGCGCATTTCGTCCCCCTTTGAAGGCGGTAGGGGGATGACAAAGGCCGATGAAGAACCGTTTCCTTAACTAAAGATTGTTGCCCTTGATTTCGTTTCTTAACCAAGAGCAACCACCAGGTATTGCCTCTATTCCTCAATTCTACTTCACTTCCTGTTTTTCTTTCTCTTGCCCCCATACTTCTGGTAGAAATATACCGCGGTTAGGGCCGAGGCAGCAAAGAACGCGGCGGAGGTCAATTTCTTGAAACGGTTGGCAGAGGAGGGTTTGTCTTGCATGCGGGAAAGGTCCAGGTAGGCGGGGCCTTCCAGCACGTGTCCGTCTACGTCGAAGCGGCTGCCGTGGCAAGGGCAGTCCCAGCTTTTCTCGGCTTTGTTGAAGTGCACCAGACAGGCCATGTGGGTACAGACCGCCGAGACCACGTGCAGTTTTCCAGCATCATCGCGGTACGCGCCGTAGTTCTTGCCGTCTAGTTCAATGTTCTTGCCTTCGCCGGCGTTGATGTCGGCGAGTTCCTCTACCTGGCTTCGGTACGGCAGGTCCTTTAGGTACTGCATCATCACATCCACATTCTCCTTCACAAACTTGGCCGAGGCCTTCATGGGTTGGTGGCGGGTGGGCGAATACATCTCGGCCCATGGGTTTTCGCGTTCCAGAATCAAGTCGCTGAGGATCATGGCGGCCAGGGTGCCGTAGGTCAGACCATCTGCCTCAAAGCCGGTGGCCACGTAAATGTCAGAGCCGCTGTGCTTCCGGCCGATGTACGGCAGGCTGTCGGCGGGTTTGTATTGCTGGGCCGCCCAACGATATTCCACATCCTTCACATCGAACCGCTGGCGCACGAATTCCTCCAGCTTCCGGAAGTTCTCTTCATTGTCTTCCTTGTGGCCCACTTTGTGCGATTCGCCCAGAATCAGCAGGAAATGCTCGCCTCGGTCATTGGTGTACGGACGCATGGAGTGGTGGTGCATGCCATGGTATTCCCAGAATGTTCCCTCGGGATAGGGCGAGTTCAGAGACACGGCAAGGGCGTACTCGCGGTACGGGCCCAGAAGCGTGTGCAGAAACCAGATGCCTTTGGGCGTATGGGTGGCGTGGATGACCTGCTTGGCGCGTACTTTGCCGTGCTGGGTGTGGACCACGTTGGTTTTCCCTTCCTCTACCTCCAAAACGCTGCTGTTCTCAAAGATAAGGCAGTTGATGCCCGCGGTGTAAGCGGCCAGTTCTTTCACGTACGCCATGGGGTTTAACTGCGCCTGATGGTCTATCCGGAGGGCAGAGCTGACGGGGAAGGGCAGGGGAGGTGCATTGTCCAGGTGGGCGGGCAAACCAGCCGCCAGGGCCGTTTCATACTCCTTCCGGATAAACGAATCTTCCTCGGTGTGCTCGGTGAGCAGGTACCAGGGCACCCGTTTGAAGTGGCAGTCAATGGAAAAGCGCTTGACCAGGCTTTCAATAAGGTTGATGGCGGCAATCCTTGAAGTTGTAAGGGTGTTTACTGTTTCTTGGTCGTACTTCTTTTTGAGCAGGTGCAGGTACTCGCCCACGGGTGCGTACAGGTTACCAGTAGAGTAGCCGGTTGTGCTTTCAGCAACCTTGTGGGCTTCCAGTACCACCACCCGTTTACCGGCGGCGGCTAGCAGATGGGCCGTGGTGATGCCCGTGATTCCCCCTCCAATCACCACCACATCGGCCACCAGGTTTCCCTGCAAGGTGGGGTAATGGTATTCTTCGGCATCTTGCCGCCAGATAGAAGTCTTTTCCATTTTGTCTTGCCTTTGGTTAGAGATAAATCCTGTTGGTGTTTTTTAACGCGCCTGAGCAGAAAAGGTGGAAGTTATTGGCGGTTGATCTGTAAATTTGGGGAGAGGGCCACCGGTGCCCCCTGCATTTCCTGCCTTCTTTTAGGAAAACAGGCCCAATCCAAACCACATGCAGAACTACTACACCTCCAAAATAGTCCTCATTACGGGCGGAGCCCAAGGCATTGGCCGCGGCCTGGCTCAGGCGTTCGCGCTGGAAAAGGCCCAGGTGATCATCACCGACCTTGACTGGGACGCTGGCGCCGATGCTCTGGGCTGGCTACGGAAACAGAACCTAATGGTGGAGTTTATGCCCTGCGATGTAAGCAAAGAAGAGCAGGTGCAGCAACTGATGAACAAGATCAGGCAACAGCACGGCCGCCTGGATGTACTCATCAACAACGCCGCCATTGCCTCTCCGGCCCGAAAGCCGTTGGGCCAGATGCGGGTAGAGGAGTTTGACCAAGTGTTGGCGGTGAACCTTCGCGGGCCGTTTTTGTGCGCCAAATACGCCGTGCCGCTTTTAGAGAAAGCCACCAACCCGGCTATCCTGAACATCACGTCTACCCGAGCCTTTATGTCAGAACCCAACACGTTTGGCTATACCGCGTCTAAGGGTGGGCTGGAGGCGCTCACCCATTCATTGGCCGTAAGCTTGACCCAACCAATGATAAGGGTGAACGCCATCAGCCCCGGCTGGATTGAAACCGGATCCTGGCAGCGGGAAGGCATGAAAACCGAGCCGCACCATAGCCCTCAGGACAAGGACCAGCACCCTGTAGGCCGGGTGGGCACCCCTGAAGACATTGCCGAAGCCGCTCTTTTCCTCTGCTCAGACAAAGCCGGTTTTATCTCAGGCCAAAGCCTCACCATTGACGGTGGCATGACCGTAAAAATGATCTACCACGAATAGCTGTTTTCCGGCCGCTTTAAGGAATCAGGGCCAAAAACAGGAGGTTCATCTTGCTGTCAGGGCTGTCGGTTTTCAGGGGTGGGTAAACCTTTGCTCCTTGGTTCACGGTAAAAAGAGAGGAACCATTGCCTCTTGCCTATGCAAACTTTGCCCGAAAATCCGCTGCTGTTCTACGTCACCGACCCCATGTGTGCCTGGTGTTACGGCTTTACGCCCGTTATCCGAAGGTTGAGGGCCTTGTGGTTCGAGCGGCTTTCGGTGCAGGTGCTGGTGGGGGGCTTGAATCCGTATGCCCAGGACCCGTTGACCTCCCCTGAAAAAGACCGATTGGCGGTGAACTGGCATCGGGCTCAGGGCAAATCACACCTGCCGTTCGACTACAGCTTCTTTCTGCAGAAAAGCACCTTCTACGACACTGAGCCAGCCTGCCGGGCTTTGCTGACCGTCCGGCACCTTCGGCCCGGCCTTTCGCTGGAAATCCTTCGGGCCCTGCACTCCGCCTTTTTCGCCGACGGGCTTGATATCTCAAATACCCACGTGCTGGTGGAAGTACTGAGGCCCTTCGGTATTCCGGAGAACCTGTTTCTGGCTGTTTTCGAGACTGATGAAATTTACCAACAGACCCAGGACGAGTTTGATCTGGTGGAGCAGATGGGCGTCAACACCCTTCCCAGTGTCTACCTTGACCACACCCAAGGACCCCGCCTCATCTCCCGCGGCTTCTGCGAACTCCCCGAATTGGAAGACCGTCTGATCCAAGCCTTGCAGATTCCTTATTAAGGGAATGAATGATTGAGAGATTGAATGAGTGAGAGAATGAACGAGAGGGTGGGGGCAAATCCACTTTATATTATTCTGCTTAAGTCTAAACTAAAGCACAGGAAAAGCATTGCCTAATCCTCAATTACAACTTCCCAATCTATGGAGCAGAAGTTACTTCCGTGACTTACGAGGATAAAACAGCAAGACCTTGTAGCCGCTTGATTTCTCCTGAGTTATTAGGGGTCACTGAAGTAGCTTACGAGCCATAGTAGCTTCTGCGCATAATTCAATCTCTCACTCATTCAATCCCTCAATCCCTCATAGTGCCGCATAAACAACGCTTCCAACTCCCTAGCTTCAGGGAGCCCGCTGGCTTGTGCGGCGCGAACTAAGGTCTGCAGGCCGAAAAGGTTGAGTTGTCGTTCCCGTTCAAAGTGAGCGGGCTGTTTCTGGTAGTATTGGAGCTGCCCATCGAAGCGTCGGGAGAGCAGGTTTATCAGTTCACGGGCTTCTTTGGGGAGACCGGCTTGAGCCAAGGGTAACACCAGGTTGGCGCTTTCAAAGTTGTGGGGGGCTCCGGTGTCTGGCATAAGGGTGAGACAGGCCTTGAGTACCTGCTGCGCTTGTTTCACCTCGCCGACCTTCAGGTGCGCTGTGGCTAGTTCCCCGAAGTTTCGTCGGTATATCGGTACTATTTGGGTCACAAAATTCTCCTCGAAAGGTTGCTTAGGGTTGGTGAGCTCCGTGTACCGAAATTTATTCAACAGACTTTCCTGAGTCCGGGTCCGGTCTACGTAGGCATCTGATCCCGGATCTGGGTTCCGGGCTGGAACCAATCGAAGCGCCTGGCCCTCCAGTTGCAGAAAAGGTTGTAGTCCTAATTCTGAAGTCTCAGAGCCAGTGCTGGAAAAATAGATAGGGCGTTTCCATTGGTTTGCCGCCATCAGGTCCAGCAGGAACAAGTGCTTTTTCTCCAGCGCCTCGGTTTGCAGTACCCAGGCCATGAAGTCGGTTACTTGGTTTGTGCGTTCGGGGGAGACGGTTCCATTTTTCAGCACCTGGTTTTTGTCAACCCGCAGGCTGAGGCGTTTGGTGGGAAAGGCATTCAAGGTGCGGCCATCCTGGGTCTGCACCTGCAAGGCCGGGTGGTTTTGTTTCAGGAGTTGCAGGTACTGGTTCAGGTCCATGCCGCTGTCTTGCACCGAGGGGTTTGGTACATAGGGCAGGTAGTTGTTTCCACTATACTGATACTGGGAAAGAGGCAAAGTGCCGGGCAGGGGAGCAGAGGCGTTTACCTGTCGACGGGCCTGTTCAATGTACCAATCGGTGTTGAGGTAAGGCAAGACCAGCACACGTACATCCTGCCGGAAGCCTTCCACTTCCTGCGCGTACCACAGCGGAAAAGTATCATTGTCGCCGTTGGTGAGCAGGATCGCGTTGGGGGCTACCGAATTCAGCAGGTTTTTGGCCGAGTCCAGGGCATGGTACCGACCGGAGCGGTTGTGGTCATCAAAGCCTTCGGCCAGGAGAAGGGCCGGAACAGAAAGCGCCAGAACTGTGGCGGAAAGCGCGGCTTGGACATCAGATTTTAGAAAACGCCGCAGAAACCCACCAACTGCCAAAACGCCTAACCCAATCCAGATGCTGAAGGCGTAGTAAGAACCGGCAAAGGTGTAGTCGCGTTCGCGGGGTTCAACGGGTGGTTGATTCAGGTACAGGACAATGGCCAGGCCCGTGAAAAAGAATAGCAGCAGCACTACCCAGACATCCGTGGATTTCCGCCTGAATTGGGAAAACAACCCTAAAACCCCCAGCAACAGCGGCAGAAGAAAGAACTGGTTGCGGTATTTGCTCTGCGCCAGAACGGGTGGAACATTAGTTTTCGTCTCCCAGGGCCATAAAACTCCGGCGCCCTGTACCTCGCTCTGCCGCCCGATGAAATTCCATCCGAAGTACCGCCAGTACATGTGGTTCAGTTGGTAGTTCCACAGGAAACTCAGGTTCTGCCCGAAGGTTGGTTTCTGCCCTTGCTGTACGTCTACCCAATACTGATACGCCCGCAGGTGCACCGGTTGGTCTGAGTACAGGCGGGGAAGCAGGGTTTTGTCTTTGTCGTCATAAAGGGGCTGATAGGTGTGATCCACCACTTCGTATTTCCCGTTTTTAGGCGCATAGATAGGAGCACCTTTCTCAAAACTCTGCGCCTGTGCGTTAAACTGCGGCCCGAAAAGCAACGGTCTACTGCCGTACTGCTCCCGCTTAAGGTAGCTCACAAAGGACAGGAGGTTTTCGGGGTTGTTTTCATCGATCGGCGGATTGTACCCTGAGCGGATGGGCACCATGAGGTAAGAGGAGTACCCCAACAACACCAATACCAGGGATACCAAAGCCTGGTGCCACAACACCCGACCGGTTTTTCTGGCCCATCGCAAGCCATACACAGTGGCGGCGGTCAACGCCAGTAAAAAAAGAATTACGCCCCCACTGTACGGTAACCCGATGCTGTTCACAAAGAATACTTCAAAGGAGCCCGCCACTGAGGGCAACCCGGTGATCACGCCCTCCATGATGGCCAGCACCAGCATACACCCAATCAAAAGAGCTAGCACGATACCCTTAAAAGAGGGTTTGTATTTCTGGAAATACACCAGCAGGACTAGCGCCGGTAAAGCAATCAGGTTGAGCAGGTGCACGCCAATGGAAAGCCCCACCAGATACGCCAGGCACAAAAGCCAGCGGCCAGCTTCCGGGGAATCTGCCTGGGCTTGCCACTTTAGGGCCGTCCACACCACTGCCGCCGTGAAGAAAGAGGACAGGGCATACACCTCGGCCTCTACCGCGCTGAACCAAAACGAATCTGTAAAGGCAAACGCCAGCGCCCCTACTGTACCGCTTCCCAGAAGCAAAATCAGTTGCCCTTTGCTAGGACCTTCTTTGCTGATGGAAAGGAGCCGTTGGCCCAACAGGGTGATGCTCCAGAACAGAAACAGTACAGTTCCCGCGCTGCTCAACGCCGAATAGAAGTTCATCCACCAGGCTACCTTGGTCGCATCCCCGAAACTCAACAAAGTAAATATCCTCCCCATGAGCAGAAACAGCGGCGCTCCTGGCGGGTGCGGCACCTGTAACTTATAAGCTGCCGCGATAAACTCTCCCGTGTCCCAGAAGCTGGTAGTGGGTTCCAACGTCAGGACGTAAACTACTAGAGCCAGCAGCCCAACAGCCCCGCCTAAAACCCCATTCCAACGCCGGAAAGATTGCCAAGCCGGGGTAACTGCCGTTTCGGTTTTGGGGCTGTTTTTCTTGAAGATGCCAAAAAACGGCAGAATCAATCCCAAGACCACCAGCAGGGGACCAAGGGTGAGTCCCTGAAAACCGTAGCCCTGCGGTGTGGGGTCGGTGGCCATCAGGATAAAACCTACAGCAACGGTCCCCATTCCCAAGAACACCGGAAGGAATTGCTTTCTCGTGAAAAGGAGAGGAGCAGGGGAGGGGATTGCTGTTTGAAGCGGCCGGGGAGAGATGGTTTTTAAGCTCATGGGAGGCAGATTAAGTCCGTTGCAAACTTACCGGCTCTGGCAACGCACCCAGGTTAACGGTTTGTAAAAAGATGTTAATGAGATGTTAAACCTACCTTACGCCCCTGTGCCCTCGCGTACCGTAAAAGCGAATTTCCTGTGTCTCATACCCTGCCCTTA
>NZ_RJJD01000010.1 GCF_003721515.1 Rufibacter latericius | reverse complement strand
ATTTCCAACGATGTATCAGTGCCTTTAGCCAAAGCTTCATTAAGCTCACTTATTCGATCTAGATTCATCTTTTCTTTTTGCGTCCAACGTACTTGTGTAAACGACGGCAAGGCCGTCGGGCGATGCTGGCGTTTACACGTTGTTAGGCATAGATTTAATTATTTATGCATTCACGAATCAAGACAGGAATAACAACAGCGCCAAATAAAGCTGTAAAGGACAAAACAGAATCCACATACCATTTATGCTCCTTAGGAAAGTTATCACCTCTTCCCACAATGATGATGTGCCTCTTATTCACTAGTAAGGATATTCCGTCGGCAATTTTAAATAAGATGAGATAGGTAAAGGGTATTGCTAAATAAACATTGCCAAATTGGTGGTCATATATTAAGTCGTATAACGGAATTATGAGCAGAAGAAAAGAACAGAAAAGCGTTATTATATATATTTTGATATTAAACAGTTTCCTGTAGAATTTCTTCTTTGGATTTTGGCTCCATCCAATAGTCAGTTCTACAAGGGCTATTATATATATTATGACTAAAACAATTTTCATTTTTTATTCTAATTTATGCCTAACTAATGTATAAACGGAACAACTCCGGTTATTAGCCCTTTGAAAGGAGGCTTAAAAACAAGATTACACCGCCACAGGTGCCTTAATCCCGGGCCACGGCTCATATTCTTCCAGCTTGAAATCTTCAAAAGAGAACCCGAAAATATCTTTCACGTCTGGGTTAATCTTCATCTTTGGCAACGCTTTAGGCTCACGGGTAAGCTGAAGTTCGGTTTGCTCCAGGTGGTTGGTGTAGAGGTGGGTGTCGCCGCCAGTCCAGATGAATTCGCCGGGTTGCAGGTCGCAGACTTGGGCCACCATCATGGTGAGCAGCGCATAAGAGGCAATGTTGAAGGGCACGCCTAAGAACACATCGGCAGACCGTTGGTACAACTGGCAGGATAGTTTTCCCTCGGCTACGTAGAACTGGAAGAACGCATGACAGGGCGGCAGCTTCATGTTGTTGACTTCGGCCACGTTCCAAGCGCTCACAATGAGGCGGCGCGAATCTGGGTTACGCTTGATCTGTTCTATCACCTGTTGAATCTGATCTATGTGTCCGCCGTCTGGAGTTGGCCAGGAACGCCACTGCGAGCCGTACACCGGCCCGAGGTCGCCGTTTTCATCGGCCCACTCGTTCCAGATGCTCACGCCTCGCTCCTGCAACCAGCGCACATTGGTTTCGCCGCGCAAAAACCAAAGCAATTCATAAATGATAGACTTCAAGTGTACTTTCTTGGTGGTCACCAACGGAAAACCTTCCTGCAGGTTGAACCGCATCTGGTAGCCAAACACACTCAGGGTACCGGTGCCAGTCCGGTCTTCCTTTTTCACGCCCTTATCCAGAATGTGGCGCATTAGATCTAAGTAAGCCTGCATATTATTAATGGGGAATTTAGAAGTTGGAATTAGAAATGGGTGCTTGAAGATAGGAAAAAGTGGCTACACCCAAAGGATAGAAACAAAACTCCTCCCCTCTCTTTCTTGGGTTTAAAATAGAAAATTGGGCAGAGTGCTTCCGGAAAAGCCCACCCGTTTACCGGGTGTTTTCTCAGAAATGCCTCTAAAACAAAGGGTTTGTACGTACCCCAAACTTTTTACCGCTGCCGTAAAAGGAGAAGTAATTGGCCTTGGCTTTTGTTGGCTATCTTAGGCCACCCAAAAACAAACAGAACCTTATGAAAAAATTGATGCTGTCGGCTTTACTGGCCGGAGCGCTGCTGTCTGCCTGCCAGAAGAAAACAGAGACCGCCACGGCGGCCAATGTGTCCAACAACCCCCAGCTTTCTACTTTATTTGAAGATTACTGGGAGCAGAATGCCCGGTTTTTCCCCCTGGATGCCACCTCCCAAGGCGACAACCGCTACAACCACCTCCTGCCCAACGACAACACCCAAGCGTTTCGAGATTCCCTGAACACATTCTACAAGGAGTACCAGGACAAGCTGCATCAGTTTGAGCGCCAGGACCTGAACGCCAACGACCAGATCAGCTACGATATCTTCGAGTACGAAACCAAATCCCGGTTAGAGGGCCTGAAACTTAACACCTGGATGATTCCTTTCCAGCAGTTCTGGGGTCTGCCGCTCACCATGGGCCAATTGGGTGCGGGCACCGGCAATCAGCCCTTCAAGAACACCAAAGACTACGAGAACTGGTTGGGCCGCGTGCAGGGCTTCACCGTCTGGGCCGACAGTGCCATCGCCAATTTCAGGAAGGGAATGAATGCCGGCCTGGTGCTTCCAAGACCTTTGGTGACCAAGATGATCCCGCAGATGCAGAGCATGGTGGTCTCAGACCCAACCAAAAGCCTGTTCTACGGCCCCATCCAGAACTTTCCGGCCGAGGTGCCCGCCGCAGACCGCGCCCGCCTGACCCAAGCCTATAAACAAGCCATCAGTACCCAACTGGTGCCTACTTACCAGAAGCTGGCTACGTTCCTGCAGCAGGAATACCTGCCCAAGGCCCGCACCAGTACCGGCATTAAGGAAGTAACCGGCGGAAAAGACCTCTACACCTACTATGTCAAGTACTGGACCACCACCGATCAATCTCCTGATGAAATCTACAAAACCGGCCAGCAGGAGGTGAAGCGCATCAACGGCGAGATGCTGAAAGTGAAAGACCAGGTAGGTTTCAAAGGAAACATGGACCAGTTCTTTACCTACCTGCGCAACGATCCCAAATTCACGCCTTACAAAACCCCCGACGAAGTGCTTGGTGCTTTCCGCTCCATTCAGGCCAAGATTACCCCAAACCTTCAGAAGATGTTCGGCCGCACGCCAAAAACGCCATTTGAGATACGCCAGACCGAAGCCTTCAGGGCAGCCTCTGCCTCCGCGGAATACAACCAGGGTTCCCCAGACGGGTCCCGCCCCGGCATTTTCTACCTACCTATCTTAGACGCCACCAAGTTTAACACCACCTCGGGCATGGAGTCGCTGTTCCTGCACGAAGCCATTCCCGGGCACCATTACCAGATCTCGCTTCAGCAGGAAAACGAAAGCCTGCCTAAGTTCCGCCGGTTCAACTGGTACGGAGCCTTCGGCGAAGGCTGGGCGCTGTACACCGAATCCCTTGGAAAAGAGTTAGGCCTCTACACCGATCCTTACCAGTACATGGGCGCCCTGGGTGATGAAATGCACCGGGCCATTCGCCTGGTAGTAGACGTTGGAATGCACACAAAAGGCATGACCCGCGAGGAAGCTATCCAGTACATGATGGCCAACGAAGCCATTTCAGAGGAAGGGGCCATTGCCGAGATTGAGCGCTACATGGCAATTCCTGGCCAGGCCCTTTCTTACAAAATTGGTCAACTCAAAATCGGGGAACTGCGTGCCAAGTACGAGAAAGAGTTAGGGGATCAGTTTAAACTGGCTTCCTTCCACGATGAACTTTTGAAAGACGGCAACATGCCTTTGAGTGTGCTGGAGAAGAAAATGGATACTTGGGCCAAGTCGCAGAAGAAATAAAAGTTCTTTGGCTTACGCCGATTTAATTTTGAAACGCCTGCAGGGAAATTCTCTTGCGGGCGTTTCTTTTTGGGGATAGGGTTTAAGGAATTGATTAGACTTATTTGGGTGCATGCAGCTGGCTTGTGCTGGCAGAAGTCTGGTATTTGCGTGGATGCAAGCGCTTTATTGTTGCATGGTTTCTCTCCGAGCGCTCACGGCCGCGAGGCCTCGTCTTCCGGGTTCGCACTGTGCCAGCATCCTTTGCTCCCTTTGGTCGCAATGCCTTCGGCATCGGAACCTGCCTAGGCGCTCACCCGAAAGACTGGAATAGGAAATGTGCCATCAGGAACGAAAGAGCACTATGCCAGCAGGAACGATAGGCCTCACAATTTTTCATAAAACTGTGAGGCCTTCTTTATTGGAGCGCAGTTCAAACTCCTCAAAGACCTCGCAGCGTCCGGAGGTCCTTCGAGCGTCTATGCCAAGAACCGTTAATCCTTTACCTGTTGTTAGTATTTTACATTTTCCCACCTTACCCCCTTGTTGGTGTTATCACCAACAAGCTGAATAGCAGCCTCCCAAGCTCCTTACCCTATTCAACTAAGAGTCCATAGAAGGCACAGAGTGGAGTTCCAAGGTATCAAGATTCAAAGCAACCAGGTAGCCTAACTGGGATTTAAAAACGCAGCCGGCGTCAATGTTGAGGACGTTTGACACCGGTTTTCTCAGGGAATATTTTATTTGTTCCAGAGGTAGAGGGGTGTGCCCATGGATAATCCTTCGGTTTCCAAGTTTTTGTTTATCAACTTCGAACTCCCGGGCCCATAGCAGGGTATGCTTATCCCTTTCGGGGTTGGAAATAGCAAAGTTGAAACCGGCATGCACCAGCAGGTAATCATCAAGTACCATGTAAAGCTCTAATTGTTCCAGTAAGTCCCAGTACACACTCTTAATGCTCTCGATGGTTTCTACTCGAAAACTTTCAAGCGTTTCTTTTCCCCCATTTGTCAACCAAAAAGTATTGTAGGCCAGGTTTTCGCGGGCTCTAAGCATCATGTACTCATGGTTGCCGCTGAGGGCATAAACCTTGTAACCGTTCCTTATAAGTTTCAAGATGTAATCTAAGACACCCTTGGAATCTGGCCCGCGATCAATGTAGTCGCCCAATAAAAAGAGGCTGTCCCGGTTTCTTAGGTGGAGGACCTCTTCCACCATATACTTAAAGGTTTTTGCGCACCCATGAATATCTGATATAGCATATCTGCTCATTCCTGACTTGATTATTATTAATGCTTTACTTCAAACAATATAAAGTACCACTATAATTGTTTGATCTATTAGATTATGACTTTATCTCCTTGGTTGTTTTCGCCTTGTTTTAAGAAAACAAACCTGAAACTACCTCCAGTCTTTCAAAGCAAATTTCCTCCTCTATTACAAGAAAAAGGAAGCAATACCAACACCCACTTTACATAACCCCGTGGGCAAAAGCCTTACATATCTTCCCGGTTCTTGAGGGCATGCAGTTCCAGGGTATCCAGGTTCAAGGCGGTGAGATAGCCAAACCGGGAGTCGAACACACAGCCACCATCAATGTTGATGACGGGTGAAACTGGTTTCCGGAGAGTGGAGGCGATTTCGTTCAGGGAAATGGGCGTATGTCCGTGCACGATGCGGCGGTTGCCGAGTTTCTTTTTGTCTACTTCAAAATCCCTGGTCCAGAGCATGGACTGACGGTCTGAGAACGGGTCTGGGAGGGAAAAGTCAAAGCCGGCATGCACCAGTAGGTAATCGTCTAGTTCAACGTATAGCTTTAGCTCATCGAAGAACTTCCAGTACTTGGCTGGTATACCAAACAAGGTATCGGTGTTGAAGCTTTTAAGGGCGGGCACCCCGCCGTTGATGAGCCAGTCATCCAGGTAACCAGAATTATCGCGGGCATCTAACAGCATGTCTTCGTGGTTTCCGCAAAGCGTAGTGACGTTATACCCTTTTTCCTGTAGTTCCAGGATGAAGTCTATTACTCCTTTTGAATCCGGACCCCGGTCAATGTAATCACCCAACAGGTACAAAGCATCGGTGGGTTGCACCTTCAGTTCTTCCTCTACCATATAGCGGAACGTTTTCAAACAGCCGTGTATATCTGAAATAGCATATCTACTCATACTTACCTTATCTTATTTACTTACAACCTTCTAACAACTTCTATCTAATTTTTTTCTATTACTTAAAGGCCAACTTCTTTCAGCCTTGTTTTACCAAATTTGCTTTAAAACGGGGGATTTTACTGCTTCCATTTCTGTGAAGAATGGAGATTCTTTGTCAGAGGGAACGGAGAAAATATTCAATTTGCTTCCCTGTTCTTTACACGGTACAGCTGAAAGGTGTCAAGGTTCAGAGCGGTCAAATAGCCTAACTGTTTGGTAAAAACACAGCCTCCATCAATGTTGAGGACATCAGCGACGGGTGGCTTCAGCGAGGTTTCAATATCTTCCAGGGAAATAGGCGTATGGCCGTGGACGATCTTCTTGGCTCCTACAACGGTTTTGTCTACCTCAAACTCCCTGATCCAGAGCATGGCTTCCCGGTCATCAAAAGGGTAGTCATGTGAAAAATCGAAACCGGCGTGCACCAACAGGTAGTCGTCTAGTTCTACAAACAGTTCTAAATCCTCTATAAACTTCCAGTAACGGGCGGGTATTTCCTTAAGAGATAAGGTATTGAAGCTTTTCAGGGTGGTTAATCCGCCGTTATAAAACCAATTCTCTGGGTAATCTGGGTTGGCGCGGGCATCCAGCAGCATGTCTTCGTGGTTACCGCACAGGGTGGTCACCTGGAAACCCTTTTTGCGCAATTCTAGGATGAAGCCTATCACGCCTTTGGAGTCGGGTCCTCGGTCAATGTAGTCGCCCAGAAGGTACAGGGTGTCTGCGGGTTGAAGCTTTACCTCCTCTTCCACCAGGTACCGGAAGGTTTTGCTACACCCATGAATATCAGAGATGGCGTAACGGCTCATACTTTCCTCGAAAATGAATAATGATGTTAATACGAGGCTGAAAAATTAACATCTTACCCTAAAGTCACTTATTCAACTGATAGCAGGTAAAAATCTGCGTTTAAGGGCCTATTTCAGGAAAACAGGGGTAAAACGTTGTATCTTGCTCTTTCATTTCCGGTACCAGAAAACGCGCCATGCAATCTTTCCTTCGGCAAACCGCTGAACACATCTACCAGACCTACACCGACCAACTGAGCGACCTGTGCATTGTGCTGCCCACGCGCCGTGCTACCCTCTACTTCAAGAACGCCTTGGCCGAAGCCGCGCCTACCGGTATCTGGTCGCCGCAGATTTATTCCATGGAGGAGTTTGTCTGCAACATGGCCAACGTAGAAGTACTGGAACCGCTGCACCTGCAACTGGACCTTTATGACCTGATGCTGCGCTTTGATCCGCACCTGGACTTTGACCAGTTCGTGGGCTGGTCGGCTACGTTGCTGGAGGATTTCTCGCGCATGGACATGGAGTTGGTAGACCCCAAAGCGGTATTCGAATACGTGAGCGAAGCCAAAGCCCTGGAGCGCTGGGACCCCGCCAAACCCGGCAGCAGCGTGCCCACCCCCAACGTGAAGCAGTATTTCCAATTGTGGGCTAACCTGGAGCGCACCTACCACGCCCTGCACCAAAAGCTTTCCAAAGACAAACAGGCTTATACGGGAATGGCCTTCCGGATGGTAGCCAGCCGCATCAAAGACATCGCGCAGAGCGACAAAGGTTGTTTCCGGTACATTTTTGTGGGTTTGAACGCCTTGAGCAAAGCCGAGCAGAAGATCATCCAAACCTTGCTGGAAGCCGGCAAAGCCGATGTTTTCTTTGATTCCGATGACTATTACATGGCTCCGGATTCTGACAAACGCGCCGGCCATTTCCTGAAACGCTACAAAGCCAAGTGGCCGCTTCCCGAGTGGAACTGGCAACAGAACCTGCTTCTGCAAGACACTAAGGAGATCAACGCCATTGGCGTGGCCAACGCCAGCATGCAAGGCAAGATTGCCGGGCAGCTTTTGCGCGAGATTCGGCAAAAAGACCCTAAAGCCGAGATAGCCATCGTTCTTCCAGATGAAACCCTACTCCTGCCTGTGCTGCACTCCATCTCAGACGAAGTATCAGATTACAACGTCACCATGGGGTTGTCATTCAAAGGTACGCCCCTGTTCAACCTGGTTGATCTGCTTTTTGAGGTACATCTGACGGGCGTGGTACAACCCACCGACACAGGGTACAAGGTAAACCGCTACCATCACCTGGCCGTGACCAAACTGTTGCAGCACCCATTTCTGCGGCGCTATGAACAGTACCTGAACAGCATTGCGGAGCGCGAGACGGACCTGGATCTGTTTCAGCACGTGCTGGATGAGATGGTGCAGCGCAACAGCGTGCTGCTTACCGCTCAGGAGATCATCCAGTTAGGCCGCGAGCACCCTATGTTCATCACCCTCTTCCAGACCTGGAACGACTGCACCGATCTCATTGACTCACTGTATCACCTGGTAGACGCCTTGGGCCGCATTTACCGGGTAGAATCTGAAAACCCCATAGAAACGGAGTACCTCTTCATTCTGTACACCATCGTGAAGCGGCTGGATACGTTGTTTGATTGCCGCGAGCACAAGATCTCGGTGCGAAGTTTCAAGAAATTCCTTTACGAGCAGATAGGCAACACCAAGCTCCCGTTCAGCGGCGAACCCATTTCTCCCACCCAGGTCATGGGGATGCTGGAGACCCGCGCCCTGGATTTTGAAAACCTCATCATCCTGAGCGTGAATGAGAACGTGCTACCGCAGCCTAAGAAGCAGAACTCGCTGTTCCCGTATGATGTACTGCGCACCTTCGGGTTGCCTACCTATGCTGAACAAGAAAGCATTACATCTTACTACTTCTACCGTTTGTTACAGCGGGCCAAACGCGTGAACCTGCTCTATGTGCTGCCCTCAGACACCTACGGCTCGGGTGAGAAAAGCCGATTTATTTTGCAGTTACAGCATGACCTGGCCCTAAGAAACCCCAACATCAAATTTCGGGAACTGACGGCCGTGGTAGAGCAACTGGACACGAAGGAGTACGAGCCCGACATCATCATTCAGAAAGACGAGGTCGTATTAGGCAAATTGAAGGAACAGCTTCGGCGCGGCCTGTATCCTTCTCACCTGAACCAGTTTGTGAACTGCACCCTGCAATACTACTTCAGCCGCATTGCCAAGTTGGAGGAAGTAGACGAGATAGATGAACTGGTGGGCGCCGATACCTTCGGGACAATTGTGCACCAGGTACTGGAAGACTATTTCCGGCCGTTTGCCGAGGAAGCCAAGCCCATCCAGAAAGCCGATGTAGACGTGATGCTGGCGAATCTGCCCAAGAAAGTGCAGCTCGAATTCAAGCGCGGCACCTTAGGCAACCTGCCCGAACAAGGCATGAACCTGATCCTGTACCAGGTGGCCGTGCAGCTTTTGACCCGTTATCTGGAAAACCTACGCGAATCAGAGGAACTGCCGCTGTACATCCTGCAACTTGAAGAAACCCTGCTCACCGACCTTGACGTGAAACTGCCCTCCGGCGAAAAGGTGCCCGTGCGCATTGCCGGCAAAGCCGACCGCATAGACCTGAGCGGCCACACCCTTCGCGTGATTGACTACAAAACCGGGAAAGTAGAGGCCCGTAACCTGAAAGTAAACCCCGAGGAACTGGAAACCACCCTCCTGCACGACCGCCATTTAGACAAAGTGCGTCAGCTTTGGTTGTACCGCTACATTCTGGCCAAGGAGATTCAGAAAGGAAGTCTGTTGGAAAGTAAGGTTTTGAACCTGCCCAAAGCCAGCTATGATTTCGAGGCGGGTATTATCTCGTTCAGGAACCTGGGCGCGGGCGTACTTACCTCGGAGCTTCCGTTCGTGGATGCCCAGGGTGCCCCCACTGATTTCATCCAGACCTCAGAACGCCTATTAAAGGAATTGGTCCTCCGGATGCTGAACCCTGAGGAACCCATCCGGAAGACCAATGATCTGGAAACCTGCCAGTACTGCGCCTATAAAAGTATCTGTGCCCGAGGCTAACCTGGGTAATCTATTTTAGGGCTGTTTTTGGATAAAGGGCCTCTAAACGGGAAGTGCTTTCGAGTTGAGATCGGCGGTTCTTCAGGTAGAAGGCGGTGCCTATGCACATCCACAGAATTCCCATCGGGAAGAAATGCAGCTCAAACAGAACATACATCGGGATAGCTCCTACGAATTTCGGCAATAACCAGCCCAAAGGTGCGGTGAACACCCCAAAGCCAATCATGGCATACCTCACCCAGGCAGGGAAGACCTTTGACAGTATTCCGGTGATGCCCAGCAAAATGGCGCTGATAAACATGGAAAGGCAGGCCACGGGCATCAGGAAGGGTATCATTTTACCGGCAAAAGTAAAGACACAGAACCCGGTGCTTGCCGCCAGGAAGGCGACGACACCAAAGAACAACGCCACGTATTTAAGGTTCTTCAAGGATTTTAAATGGGCAACGATCATGAAAATCAAAGCCAGGTCAATAATGGCGAAAGCCGCGGAGAAAACAGAGCCGTCGGCTTTGCCCAACGGGCTTTCCATGGCCTCCCAGAGAATCTTGCCGGTTTGCACGCCATACACCAGGTGCAGGACGTAATGAAGCGCCAGGAGAAAACCTCCCAGCAGGGCGATAACCGGAATTACCTTCAACAATCTTGAAATCTGTGCTTGCATCTACGTATGAATAAGGATGGAATTTCATCTTCATTGCACTTGCCAGCACTCCTGCACTTACTTCACCACTAAAACGCCATCGGCGGTAATCTCTATCTCCTGGACAGGTTGGGTGATTTTAGCAATTTCTTCCTTGCTTTTGCCGGCATCTTCGGCAAAGTGTTGCAGGCGCTCCACGGAGGTTTCTTTCATTTTAGCCGTTCCTTGCACCACCACTTTCTTACCCACAATATCCTGTGGCATGAAGAAGGCGTAATCGGTGAACTTCACCATGATGGGATCCCCGTTTTCGCGGGCCATTTTCATGAAACAGCCTTTTTTCTTGCACACCTCCACCACGGTGCCTTCAATCTGTCCGGAGAAAGGTACCTCAGGGCTAACTTTCTGCGCAAGATTATTGGCGGCTACTGCTTTGGAAGCTTTGACTTTTTTGCCGTACTGGGCTCCGGGTTTGGCAGAAGGGATATCACTTTGAGCGAAAGCAATGGAGCTAAAGGATAACGCCACTGCCAGAATTACGATGGACTTCATCAGGAAACGAAAGGTTTTAGAAAGTGAGACATGCCCAAAAGTTACCTTGTTCTTGCATAAGGAACAAATTGCGCGGCTAATTTTAGGCCTGCCTTTCTTTACAGACATCTACCTTCTGGTTTAACCCTATTCCACCCTTTCATTTTTTATTTTCAGGTCACTTTTGCGGAAACTGCCTTAAAGCGGCAAGCAGAAACAGCTCTGAAAAAGCGGTTAAACTGTTGGGCCTTTAGAGCACTTATTAAATGCTTGTGGTTTGGATCAGAAATGAAAGACAAGCAGATAACTAACTTGATTAAATACCTTTATGCTTTTTCTCTTAAACAACTACTACCTGTCTTAAGCAGAGTGGTGGAAGGGACACTTTGAAAGGGAATTCAGGTTGGCTTCAACTTGCGGGTGAGTGCCTTTCACATTCCGCATGATAAACTTACTATTGGGGTAAGTAGGCATCCGCACCAAGCTGAAACTCAAATCCTGGGGAGGCACATCGTAGTCCATGTACTTTGAGAGGAAAACCATGGAGACTTTCATGGTCTCAATGGTCACCCATTCGCCGGCACAACGGTGTCCGGTGAAGTGGTCGCCTCCGCCCTGCGGGATGAAATTATAAGGGCTGCCATCCCAATCCCTGAAGCGGTAGGGATAAAACTCATCTGGGTGCTTCCAAATGTTGGGGTCGTGCAGGGTGCCGTAAATATCCAGGAACACCAGGGTGCCTTTCTTGAAATGGTGGCCGCCCCAGTCAAAATCGTTTTTCACCCGATTTCCCAAAAACGGCCCGAAAGGATAATACCGCCGAACCTCCTGCACAAACATCTCCACGTATCCCTCTTCTCCTTCGGCAATTTTACGGCGGGCTACCGGGTGTTCCTGCAGCGCCACGGCCCCAAAGGTGATGTACCAGGCAATAGCCACGATGGGCCGCAACAGGTTAATCAACTCCACCGCAGCCATGTGCACGTCCAGCAGATTATCTTCCAGGTCTCGGTGAAAGGCAACCACGTGGGCTGGTGATCCTTCCGTAAACCCCAATTTCCCCTTTCGGATATCTTTGATGATTTTCCCGATCCACTTTTCGGCTCTTTTACGAGCTTTTCTGCCGCGCATGTGCCGTGGCCCCACTGCCCCAAATGCATCTACCATGGCGGCAAAATCCTGAGCCCTGAGCCGCACTTCCTTTTCTTTCAAGGGAACTCCCGTCCAGGCGCAAGCTACCCGGCAAAGCAAATCCTGGCTTTCCTCGAATAGCACCACTTCGTCCATCTGCTCCCAACGCTTGATATACGCCTGCCACTGCTCCGTCATTAGCCGGTTAAGTTTATGAAGGCTATCGGGGTTCATCAAAGACATGAACATGGCTTTGCGGTGCAGGTGTACTTCCCCATCCATGGTTTGGATGGCATCTTTGCCCATGAGGGTTCTCTGGATCCGGTTGGGGATGGCCTGGTACCGCATGAATTTATCCGGGTCATAGAAAACCTTGGCCGCTTCTTCTCCATGCAGGCAGATCACGTTCTGGAACATGATGCGGGTCTTGAAGATATTGGATTGGAAACGCTCTACCCGGTTCTGGATAAATGGAAAGCCTTCTAGTAGCAGACGAAGGGAATTGTCAAGTACTTTCTCCTGAGGAATGGTGCTCATAAGCTGGCGTAAGTTAGATAAGAGAATACCCATTGCCGGAGATTACCCTTTTAAAGGAGTTGGCAAGAGCATTTACTTCGTTACAGCGTACGCACAAGAACATGTGGTGTTCCTCCTTGCGGGAACAGGGACATAAAAAGGGTATAAACCACCACTCTACAGCACGTAAAATGGGGTTTTCACCTGGAGACGAGCCAAGAAGGTAGAAGGTTTTAAGTGGTTCCGGGGGCTTTTAGGGAAAACAGGCGTAAAGCCTTAGGCAACCTGCGCAGCCGGAAGCACCCGGTGCAGGACCTTGCGGCTGGAGAAATACATGGCAAAACCAAAGGGGATAAAACACAAGAGCCAGGCCATAATGCCCACCAGGTTCGCTAACCAAAGCTGCTGCAAGGCATTAAGCCAATCTGCCTGGAACATGGTGGTGAGTTTATCCAGGGAGAAAGGGATAGGGGTCACCGGGAAAATGGTCTGCCCCAGATCAACAAACGGCACGTACAAGGCAATCTGCACCGGCTGCATGAGGTACCCAATCAGGATGGTAAAAGCTACATTCAGCCGGAAACGGATGGCCCAGAAGGTACACAGCAACGTGGTAAGCCCCAGAAAAGGTACCATCCCGAAACCTGCGCCCAGGGTAATGGTCAGCGCCAGTTGGTGCGGGGTGATGCCTTGCTTTACCATCTCCAGCACGGGTTCCCACAGCTTGCGCCGTATGAAATGCTTCAGGTTTCCTTTTCTAAATAGTAACACGTTTCTCAAATATTCCTCTACTTTGGCGGTTGTTTCTGCCCTACCAAATGCAACGACAAATGTTGTGCTTTTATCCCGTCCAAAGCAATATTTTTCACTTTCTTTTTAGATACCAGTTTCCTCTCCCCGTTTTAGATCTACTTTACTGCGTAAACGCTTGAAATAGAACACCACAGGAAGAGGAACCAGTACATTCGTTGCTTCCGGAAAGCGCCGGAGGCAACCACTCTATAACAGCTTAATGGGTCTATCAGCCATCGCTGCATTTACCTAGACAAACAAATACCTTGCTAACCCTATTACTATTGCGAAAATTTTTAGGCTTGGGCACTTTTAGCGTATCTTTAGGTGTTCATTCACCTGATTTACCCCACTGCTATGGATTTAACCCTCTCGCTTCTTGCCTTCCTGATTGGGGCCATTCTGGCGTACTTTCTGGGGCAGGCCAAGCTCTCCGCCCTCAGGACCACCCTGCAAAACCAGGAAGGAGACCGGGCTTTCGCCTTGAAACAACAGGAAGCCACCCAAACCGAGATGCTGAAACTACAGGAGCAGTTGCGGCGCGAGAACAGCAAGGTGATGGAACTCCACGCCGAGGTCACCCGGGCCGAGAACGACATCTACCACCTGAAACAGAAACTTTCCGATGAACGCGAAGAGCTCTCCCAACTCCGCGAAACGTTCATGCAGCAGTTCACACAGGTATCCAACCAAGTGCTAGTCAACAACGCAGAGCACTTCCGGAAAACCTCTGCCGAAAACCTAGAACAGGTCTTGTCTCCGTTGAAAGAACGTATCAAGGAATTTGAAGCTAAGGTGGAGCAGACCTATGAGAAGACGCTAAAGGACAGCACTTCTCTTAAAGAGCAGATCACCTACATGGCAAGTCTGAACCAACAGATGAGCCAAGATGCCCTAAACCTAACCAAAGCCTTGCGGGGGGAGAAAAAAGCCCAGGGAAACTGGGGCGAATACCTACTGGAAAACCTACTGGAGAAATCCGGGCTGGAACGGAACGTGCACTATCGCCGCGAACAAGTGCTGCAACACGATGATGCCAAAATCTTCCGACCGGACGTCATCGTGGACCTGCCCGACAACAAACACCTGATCATCGACTCCAAGGTAAGTTTGGTGGCGTATGATGCCTACTGCAACTGCGAGGATGAATTCCAGCAACAGGTTTACCTGAAAAGCCACATTCAGGCGATTAGGACCCACTTTTCAGATTTAAGCCGCAAAAACTACCAGCATCTGCACGGCATCCATTCCCCCGATTTTGTGCTCATGTACATTCCCATAGAGCCAGCTTTCAACCTGGCCATTCAGCACGACCGGGATCTTTTCCTGGAGGCACTGGACCGAAACATCGTTTTTGTAACCACCTCCACCCTGTTGGCTACCCTTAGAACGGTGGCCAGCGTCTGGAAACAGGAAAGCCAGAAGCGCAACGTCCTGCGCATTGCCGAGGAAAGCGGCAAGCTCTACGATAAATTTGCCAACTTCCTGGACGACCTGAAAGACATTGGCGTGAACCTGGACCGAAGCCAGCAGAAGTACCATGCCGCCATGAACAAACTCTCAGAAGGGAACGGTAACCTGCTCAAGAAGGTAGAATTACTTAAAAAACTAGGCGCTCGCACAAGCAAAACCATGGAAACTCAGTGGCTTTACAATGCGCCTTCTTTGGCTGAGAACTTCTTAGAAAACCATCCTTTGGAAGAGGAAAATTTGGAAGAAGCTTAAGGATAGTGTCTTAAAAAGGCTTTTACTCTATTCCAAATAAAAGAGGCCGCTGTGAATATAGCGGCCTCTTTTATTTGGAATATTAATGTTACTACAAAAAACGGATCAGGTAGTGCCGGTAGTTGTCCCACCAGTTGTGGTACCAGTGCTACCTGTCGTGCCAGTGGTTCCTGTTGTACCTGTGGTTCCTGTCGTGCCAGTCGTTCCGGTGGTTCCTGTCGTGCCAGTGGTACCAGTGGTACCTGTGGTTCCTGTCGTGCCAGTCGTTCCGGTGGTTCCTGTCGTGCCAGTGGTACCAGTGGTACCTGTCGTGCCAGTCGTTCCGGTGGTTCCTGTCGTGCCAGTGGTACCAGTAGTACCCGTAGTTCCAGTTGTACCGGTAGTTCCAGTTGTAGTGCCTGTGGTACCAGTAGTGCCGGTAGTACCAGTAGTAGTGCCGGTAGTTCCAGTGGTGGTACCAGTAGTACCAGTAGTTCCGGTTGTACCTGTCGTGGTACCCGTAGTGGTTCCAGTTGTTGTTCCCGTAGTAGTACCTGTGGTGGTTCCTGTGGTGGTTCCCGTGGTAGTCCCGTTGGTGGTGCCGGTAGTTGTTCCCGCCGTGGTTCCGGTGGTTGTTCCTGATGGAGTACCTGAAGCATCATCATCATCGTCGCACGATGACGCCAAAGATAATCCAGCCACAATCATGGGAGCTGCAAAAATTGAAATCCATTTCTTCTTCATAGCCTTCTGATTTGATATTTTAAACTATATAACAGTGGGTTATACGATTTCAAATAATTAAATCTGAAGTATGAAGTTTTAATAAATACGGTTTTTTTTATACGTATTAACCTTAACCAATAATATATACTATTTTAAATAAATACGCTAAACACCGAAACTCCACATCGTATAATTTACAAACTATATATTCAACCTTCCTAATCATTAAACTAACTGCAGAATAGGTTAAAACATAGTTCCAGAGCGTGTTTTACAAATTTTAATTATAATATATTCAATTAATAAGAAGCTAAAACTAATAAACTATTTCTAGATATAAATAAATAAACTTAACTAAATTTATCTAGTAAATTTAATTAAACAACATAATTAATCTGCTTCCAGTTAATAAATATATTTAAATAATTTACATTCATTCAGTAGATAAAAAAACGAATTTAAATCTACTATTTACCATTATTAATCCTGATTCTATTGATTCAATTTATCTGATGTGCTTTTAATTTAGTTAATAGGGCTTGTGTTTTATTCCATTCTTCTTGTGATTCTTTATCGCTCCCTTTAGGAGAGGTTGCCTTCAGGTAAAATTGCAGTAGGTTGTGCTTTAACTCAGGGCTAAGGGAGGCAAAATTATTTTTGTCTAGTCTCTCCAGCCACTCGGCATAGGTTTTGTCGGCTTTTCCATAGCTACCCAGCTGAGTGCGGCTTCCGGTATCAAGGTCAGTGTTTGAGAGGGAGCCCAGCGTTGAGGAAAGATGTTTTATACCGGCGCTATAATGCTCAGAGGTGACATTGAAACTCTCCATAAAAAGTTTCTCAGCCTCAGGGGTTGGGGGTTTAAAGGCCAGCGTGCGGTTAGGACCAATCTTTGGCAGGACCCTTAAAAGCCAGCTAAGCGTTTTCTGAAACAGATTGGGATCCTGGTACTCACGGCCCCATTCCTGGTGGTAATCGGTTCTTTTAACCCGATACAGGTACTGCCGGCGGGTGGCACTTGGCTTGGCCGCCCTAATCTCAGATTCTTTTAAATTCCAGGCGGCTTTGGTCAAGCTGGGAATCAAGGTACTCACCGACCTCCGGAAGGTACCTATGGTCAGCTTTAAGCTGATAAACAAGCTGCTCAACTCAAAGCCGTACGTCTTTCTGAAAGCACGCCCCAGGGATTCCTGGCTTACCTCAAATCCAATAAAATCATGGTATGCCTCAGGAGCGTAATTTCCACGGGCAACCTGCAGTACATCAAACCCGAACTCCATTTTGATGTGGGCCAAAGGGTTTTCTTCATAGGTAACACTGGGGCCAAACTGAGCCTTCATCTCCGGGTATACCAGCGGAACAGAACGGTTGGTACCAATGGGGTGCCCGTAATTGTCGGCGTAGTAATGGGCCAGAGCTCCCAACCCGAAAGCATATTCATTTATGGTTTGCGCTTCTTCCAGCAGGGCAACAATAAAATCACCGCTTCTTACATAGTGGGTTAAATCTGTGAAAAAGGTGTTCCCGAAGGGGTAGTACCCCATGTCCTGGATGATAGCGCCTCCATAGGCATGGGCATGGGCTTTCCGCAACTCCTCAGGAGTAGCTTTGGGGTATTTCTTCCGCAGCAAAGGAACAAGGGAAGGCTCCCAGGCCACATCTATAATGGCTTGGTGCGTGAGAACACCATAGGCATTACTTACCGAGGGCTTTACGAGCATTGTGAACAAAAGAACCCCAAAACAGGAGAAGAACCGTTTACCCAGCATATATCAGCATTTTGCCGTTTTCAACCAAAGACGGCATTTGTACCCTTGCTTACGGGAAATACGGATATTAGATAACTGGGTGCTTATATTTGAAATGTATTGAGTTTTGGGTTTTTTTTCACTTTGGTATAAAAGAGTTGTATTAGCAGCCTTTTACTTAAACTACCTTAAAAACGCACATTTGCACCTTGGTTGTTTTTATCCTTACCTGCCATAAAAAACCACAGAGGCGCACCAAAATGGCGCGCCTCTGTGGTTTAAAGAAAGGAAGTGTGTTCTTAATAATTAGCTTCTACCCCCGGTAAATCAATCAGGATGAAGGTGCTATCTGCCGTGGCTTTAATGCGCAGGGCATCTACATCTGCTGACCGAACTTGGTCGTTTTTCTGCACCTGAATTCCGTTAACGAACAGTTCGCCGGTGGTCACATATATAAGGCCTTTTCTGATGGGGAAGGTCTTGAAATCAATCTCTTTTCCTTCTTTCAGGTTGGCGTAGTAAATAGTGGAATTTGAATTGATGTAAACCACATCTTCCAACACCTTTTGGCCCGTCACTAAAGGCACCAATTCGTTTTTTTCCTCAGTAAAATCAACGGCTTTCTGCTCGTAACTGGGGGTAAGTCCCTTTTTGTTCGGGAAAAACCAGAGTTGGTACAAGTGAAGGTCTTTGTCTGAGTGGTTGTGCTCAGAGTGGCTCACCCCTGTGCCGGTGGTCATGCGCTGCACCTCCCCCGCCCTGATCACGGTGTCATTCCCCAGGCTGTCTTTGTGGGTCACCTCCCCTTCCAGAACAATGGTCACAATCTCCATCTCAGAATGCGGATGCTCTGGAAAACCGCTGTTGGCTTTGATATAATCATCGTTGAAAACCCGCAGGGGTCCCCATTGCACGTTGTTCATATCATAGTAGTCTGAAAAGGAAAAAAGAAAGTAGGAATCTAACCACCCGTGTGAGGCATGGTGTCTGTCTGAGGCGGATATCACTTTGATCATGAGATACGGAGTTGTTGTTCAAGGTTAAATACGTACCCACGCCTCTGAGGTTTATTATGGGTTTCCTATATTCAAAACTGGTCCGTTTAGGGGCTGTTTTCTAAAAAACAGCCCCTAAACGGACCAGAAAGTCCTGTTCTTAGGAATATTACTTAGAAGTCTTGAGCTTCTTCACCTCTTGCTGAAGGTCTAACACCAGGGAAGTGAGTTTATCCAGGGAGATCTCTGCCATCGGGAAGGTAGTGCTGATGTAGGCTTTGGCTTCCCACAGTTCCACAATGTCCTCCAGAGCTACATCGTAAGGCTCGTAGCTAGGGTTATCTGAGTGAAGGCGTAAAGCAGTCTGCTTTTGTTGGTGGTAGAGACGCTTAAACACAATACCCTCCTGCAAACTCACCACAATACACGGGGTACCATCCTTGATTTCCTGCCATTGCTCCACGTACCTACCCACGATAACCGTTCCGGACGGAATGGGCAACATGGAGTCACCTTTGATTTCGAAGGCCCGGTAGGTGCCGGGGCTCTGGATCATGGGTAGCCTGAACTTAGGTAGCTCTTCCATGAACTCGGGGTCTGAGTAACCATTCAGGTAACCGGCACTTGCTTTATAAGGTACCAGCTCAATGTTCTCACGGTCTTGCGCGTCTACCGTAATGGAAAGCACTTTTACGTTGGAAGAACGCTTGGCTGAACCAGACTTGAAGGTATTGGGCAACTCAGGATTGATCAACTCATCTACCGAGAGCTGAAAAACCTGAGCCATTTTCATCAAAGTAGCCAGTTTAGGTTCGGCCCGCCCCTCTTCATAGGCCCCAATCAGAGACCGCTTAATCTCCAGCCTTTCGGCCAGCTGCACCTGGGTCAGATTAAGTTGCTTTCTAAGATATTTCAGGTTAGTGCTAAGCATAAGAAGAAAAGTAGAATGTTTGACAAAGTAAAAGTACTAATTCTTTAGCAAACAACTAATAATTTTGGCATTAGTTTTTAGAAACATTTGTTTCTTCCAATTAAAGCTACAAACGAACCAATTTCCTCCATTCAAGGGTGATAAGTAGCATAATTCACCTTTATACAAAGCAATATCCATATATATAAAGTATTTAATATCAATAATTTATATATGATAATGTTTGGCGGAAAGTAGGATTATTCACTACATTTGAGGAATATCCATCAGCGCATTTATCCTTGATGGCGCCTTAATTCATCATATTTATGGGAATTTTTTACTAATCTACCTTATATGAATTCAGCTACGTTTAAGAAAGCAGTGTCCTTTTTTGCCCTGGCTTCGGTCTTTTCCATGTCTGGTTGTCAGCAAGACGATCCAGTAGAAGAAGTAGCCAGCCTACCAGTAGAACCTGCCGCTTCTTCCAAAGCTATCGCCGGCAAGTTCATTGTTATCCTGAAAGACAGTAAACAACAATCTGCAAGTGAGTTGCGGGAGCGGGTTTTAGGAAGAATTGGGTTGGAGACCAGTAGAGCCCGGGAGGTTTTCCAGGGAGCTTTGAACGGTTTCTCGGGTTCTTTCAGCAAAGAAGAGCTAAAACTCCTTCAAGCCGACCAAAACGTAGCCTTTATTGAACCAGAGCAGGCGGTCATGTTGGGCAAAGCCAATACCGCCATTGCCTCCTCTACCACCACTTCCTCCACCACCACCTCTACCCAAACCATTCCCTGGGGCGTAGCCCGCGTAGGCTACGGAGACGGAACAGGTAAAACCGTGTGGGTGATTGACTCTGGCGTGCAGTCAAACCATCCAGACTTGAACGTAGATGTGGCCCGCAGCAAGTCTTTTATCTCCGGCGATGTCTCTATTGAGGACGGGTATGGCCATGGAACCGGCGTGGCGGGTATAATTGGTGCTAAAAACAACAACGAAGGAGTAGTTGGCGTGGCCGCCAATGCTACCATTGTAGCCCTTCGCGTATTTGACAACACCGGTTACGGCACCCTGACTCGCATCTATTCAGCCTTGAACCATGTGTACCAGTATGGTAAGCCCGGCGATGTAGTGAACATGAGCCTTCGCGTAGCGGGTTCTACCATGTTGGATGACCTGGTTAAGAAAACTGCCGCCCGCGGAATCTTCATTGCAGTGGCTTCTGGTAACAGCTACATTGACTGCAAAGTAGATTCACCTGCTCGCGTGGTTGCGCCTAATGTATTTGTGGTTTCCAACATGGACTCTAACGGCAAGTTCAACCCTACCTCTAACTTCGGAGCCTCCGTAAATTTCTCAGCTCCGGGCACCAACATCCAGACTACCTGGAAAGGCAGTAGCTATGCAACCGGAAACGGCACATCGTATGCCGCTCCGCACGTAGCAGGAATTCTGGCCCTCACCGGCGGAAAAGTGAATTCGCAAGGTGTGGTAACCAACGACCCGGACACCACTCCTGACCGGATTGCTTTGAAATAGATCAATTCTTCGTTTACTTCAAAAGAAAGGCCCGTCCAAATAGACGGGCCTTTCTTTTGCATTTTACTTTTATTCCCTTTCTAGTAAAACGAGCCTAAAATGAGAGCAGTTTACCCTAAAACTGCTTTACAGGCTGTTTTCTTTGTTAAACCTTCCTATACCCAACCTTATTTTCAGGTAATCAATTTCACCTTCCAGGTACTCAAAGATGGGTTTAAGGGCGGCCGTTTGTTTTGTCTGCTGAATGGCTTCCCGTACACGGCTGTATTCCCAGTCAGAGAGGTAGGGCTTCAAGTCTACGTCATAGCCCTGCTGGTAAAGCGTTGCCAGGTGCGAGTAAACCGTGTTGATCTGTACCTGCCGCTGCTCAGAAATTTGCTCTGGGGTTTTGCCTTGACGCAGCAATTCATAGGTCACCAAATGGGTCGTTCCTTTTATTCGGGCTTGTTGTTGTTCGGCTTGTTGGGCCAGAAAACTAAGGATAGCGTTGATGAAGATTTCGCCGTATTGCTCGTATTTGGCCTGCGCCACCCCAGAGATAGCCAGGAAGGCCGGTCGATTGGTGGGTCGCTGCTCTACAATCTCCTGCAGGGTATTGTCAGTGAAAACCACGTAGGGCGGAATGTTGCGCTCGTTGGCCAATTGTTTCCGAAGTTGCCGCAGGTGTTCGAACAAGGCCGTCTCCACCCCGCTTCTTGATTTCTTCTGCCGCTTCTCTTTCTCTTCTTTGGGCAGCGGTGCCTGGAATTTCACCAGTTCTACTTTTTTGCCCTTGAAAAGCACGTCTTGACTAGCATTGGTCAGCTTCAAAGCACCATGCTCATCATAAGCCACCTCCAGAATGCCTTGATTGATCAACTGGTGGATGTAGCGTTGCCAGTCCTGGGAAGGTACATCTCTTCCCGCCCCGAAGGTTTTCAGTTGGTCATAGCCTCTGGTGAGGGTAAGTTGGTTTCGGGAACCGCGCAGAATATCCACTACCTGGGCCGAAGCCACTGTCTCCTTTGTTCTGGCTACCGCAGAAAGGATTTTCTGGGCCAGCTCAGTGCCGTTGAAAGAGGTTGGCGGATTATCGCAGATGTCGCAGTTGCCGCAATCTTTGTGGTACTCCTCCCCGAAGTAGTGCATCAGGGTTTTGCGTCTGCAACTGGTACTCTCCGCGAACTGTTGCATGCGGTCCAGTTTGGCCAAAGACAGCGCTTGTTCCTTACTGCTTTCGCCTTGGGTTACAATGTCGCGTAGGGTCATCACATCGGCTAAACTGTAAAAAAGCAAAGCCTCAGCTGGAGCGCCGTCGCGTCCTCCCCTTCCAATTTCCTGGTAATAACTCTCCAGGTTCTTTGGCAGGTTGTAATGGATAACCCAGCGCACGTTGGATTTGTCAATCCCCATCCCGAAGGCGATGGTCGCGCACATGATCTGGATGTTATCCTGCAGGAACTTCTCCTGTACGTTTTCGCGGTCTCTCGACGAGAGCCCAGCGTGGTAATAATCGGCGTTGTAGCCTTTTTCCTTCAGCTTGGCAGCCAGAGACTCTGTGGCTTTCCGGCTAAGGCAGTAGATGATGCCCGGCTGAAAGGGACGCTCCTCCAGGAAATCAAGAATGGCTTCCATGCGTTTCTGGCCCGGTTGCACCTGCAGGTAAATGTTGGGCCGGTCAAAGGAAGAGATGAAAACCTTGGGGTCCTGCAGATAAAGTTGGGTGAGGATATCGCGCTGGGTAAGGCGATCAGCAGTGGCGGTGAGGGCGATGATGGGCACCTCTGGGAACTGTAGTTTCAGGTTCTTCAGTTGCAGGTACTCTGGCCGGAAGTCGTGGCCCCAGGCCGAGATACAGTGCGCCTCGTCAATGGCGAAAAGGTTAATCTGCAGACGTTTCAGGAAAGAGAAAAACCCTGCGGAGAGCAGTTTTTCGGGAGACACATACAGCATTTTCATGCGGCCGTCAAAGCATTGCTGCTCAATCAACTGTTGCTCCTTCGCCGACTGGGAACTGTTCAGGTAACCAGCATTCACGCCGTTGCCCAAAAGCGCTTCCACCTGGTCTTTCATCAAAGCAATCAACGGGGAAACCACCACGCTCAGGCCGGGCATGACCAGACCCGGCACCTGGTAGCAGACCGACTTTCCGCCCCCGGTAGGCATAAGCACCACGGTATCGCGCTTCTCCAGTACGTTGGAGATGATGTCTTCCTGTCCCGGTCTGAACTGATCATAGCCAAAATATTGCTTCAGAACTTCCCGTGCTTCCCTTACTCCCATTTTCTAATCGTTTTGACAAAAATAAGCCAAAAACATCTTTTTTCCTTTGCAACCTGCCGCTATAAACAAGAATAGCCCGGGAAAACTTCCGGGCTATCTAAAATGCTTAGCAAAATGGGGTTCAGCCTATAAGATGGCATCAATGATGGCGGTCACGATGGACAGCACCAAACTAAAAAGAATAGCGGTGATGATGCCACTGATATCAAAGCCGTCCAGGAGATAATCGGCCATGTACAGGATGATGGCGTTGATGACCAGGAGAAACAGACCCAGCGTCAAAAACGTGATGGGAATGGTCAGGAACACCAGAATGGGCCGTACCACCGCATTGAGTATAGCTAACACCAAAGCCAGCAGAATGGCGCTGGTGATGCCGTCAATGGTTACGCCCGGGAAAAACTGTGCCAGCACCAAGGCCACAATGCCGGTGATGATAATCTTGAGGATGAATCCCATAGTAGTGGTAGGTAGTAGGTTATAAAGAAGCTTCTAATCGTTTCTGTGATACGGCCATCCAGTTACAGAGTTTGTATAGGAGGCGAGCACCCACATTCCCGTTCCACTCGCTATCACCTGGTGCTACTTCGCACAAATCAAACCCGATGATCTCTCTACCTGATTTCACCAGGGCTTTGATCAGATACACCGCCTCTTCAAACTCAAACCCACCTGGAACCGGGGTTCCGGTAGCCGGGCAAAGCTTAGGATCTAACCCATCAATGTCAAAGCTAATGTACACTTTCTGGGGTAGCTGGGCGATGATCTTTTTACACTGCTTGCGCCAGGAAGTTCCCTCGTACATTTTGGTTTTGATTTTGCTGTCATAGAACGTAGTGATTCGTCCGTTGGACTGGTCCACCAACTCGGCCTCGGCCTGGCAAAGGTCCCGAATGCCTACCTGTACCAGCTTTTTCACCTGCGGCAATTTGAGTGCATTGAACATGATGGACGCATGCGAATAGGTGAAGCCTTCGTAGGCGTCGCGCAGGTCGGCGTGGGCGTCTACCTGCAGGATTCCGTATTCTTCGTGCTTTTCGGCCAAAGCGTGCATAAAGCCCAGCGGCGTGCTGTGGTCGCCTCCCAAAACGCCTACCAGTTTGCCTTTCTCCAGGTACTTCAAGGTTTCGCGTTTAGACCATTGCAGGAGCTCCTCGCCTTTTCGGTTTACTTCTGCCAAAGTAAGGTCAAAACGGTTGGGCTGTCCGGGGCTGCCGGTTTCCAACCACTCAATGTAGGCTTCAGTTTTCTCCCGCAGACGCTGGCTTTCTTTTGCCCAGTCTTCCGGCATGGTAGGCATGTGGATGCCCAGATGCCAGGCATTGGGAAGTTCCGGATCGAAAAGGTCTAATTGCGGAGAGGCATCACGCACGGCGGCGGGGCCTTCGGCGGTGCCGGCGTTGTAGGAAACAGTCACTTCCCACGGAATAGGAAAAATCACCACCTCAGATTCTTCCTCGGTGAACGGAAGTCCAAATAGGCCACTGCCAACATCCCCTACGCCGTTCTGATCGAAAGAGGTGATTTTCTTGTGCTTTGAATCGCACATGGTGGGCATGTTTATGCTCATAAAACTAGGCTTTAGAGGAAAGTAAATCTTTTACGAAATTAGGTAAGGCGAAGGCGGCTACGTGAATGTCTTCGTTGTAATACCGCAGTCCCTGCTCTCTGGAGAAAGCCGCTGCGGCCTCCTGATTGAATTTCTTTGGATGCACGCTGCCTTTGGCGCTGAACGAAAAGCTCCAGGTACCGGTAGGATACGTTGGGATGGCGGCCAGGTAGCAGTGCACGTTTTCCTGCCCAAAAATTCCTTTATAAGTATCAAAAATCTCCACGAACACGTTGGAGTTGAACCTTGGCGATTCGCTTTGGGTAATCATCACGCCTTCTTCGGTCAGGCAGCGGTGTACCTCGGAGTAGAACTCGGCGGTAAACAAGCCTTCGCCAGGACCAACCGGATCTGCTGAATCCACGATGATCAGGTCAAAGGCTTCGTTTGCGCAATCCTGAATGTATTTGATGCCGTCTTCCACCAGCAGTTTGAGTTTAGGGTGGCCGAAGGCGCTTGCAGTTTCCGGTAAGTGCAGTTTGCAGGCTTCAATCACCAGTTCGTCAATCTCTACCAGCACCACTTCGTCAATGCTGTCGTGGCGAAGAAGTTCACGTACGGTACCGCCGTCGCCGCCGCCAATCACCAGGGCACGCTTCACATTGCCGTGGCTAAAGAACGGTACGTGGGTGATCATCTCGTGGTACACGTATTCGTCTTTCTGGGTGCACATGACCATGCCGTCTAGGGTGAGCATGTTGCCGTAGGCCAGCGTCTCAAACACCTCCACTTTCTGGTAAGGCGATTGCTTTTTGTACAATTGGTTTCCGGTGTGTTTTAAAGAAAGGGCGATGTTTTCGTCGCGCTCGGTAAACCAGACATCGCGGGTAATGCGCGGGATGCTAGCCACCGGTTGACCGGAGTCACGGGCCTCCACGGTAAAATCAGTGCGTTTGAGCAGGCTCTGTTGGCCTCTCAGGCATTCCATGGAAGAACCGTGGCTGGCCTGAAACGCTTCTATGAGGTAGTTATAGGAAACCCAGGGGTCTACGGAATCGCCACAGGTAAACAAATCCACGGCGGCATAACCAAATTCTGGCCAGGTATGAATAGCCAAATGGCTCTCCTGAATCACGACCACACCCGAAACGCCATAGGGAGAAAAGTGGTGGAATGTGCTGTTGATGACGGTGGCCCCCGCGGTCTCCGCCGCCGCCACCATGCTGTTTTCAATGTGTACTACATCGTTCATCAACTCAGGCGAGCAATTGTAAAACTCCACCAGAATATGTCTTCCTAAAGCGTCCATAGGCGTTTTTCTAATTCATGTAATTGTTCAGACGCGCAAAACAACAAAAAAGATACTGCATTGGAAAGTTAGATAATAGTTGCGTTTACGGGCTCGTTTCCTGAAAACGGCTTTAAAACCGCTTCAACTCCCTTTTACTTAGAAGCAAAAGAGCCGCACAGGGCGGCTCTTTTGCTTCTACTATTTACGATAACTACTTGGTGAGGAAGTTATAGGAACGGATGATCTCCAATATTTTGATAAACGTGTTGGTGTCAAAAAACAACAGCAGTGGTAATTCTACCATCTGGGTATTGTTAGTGAACTGGGTGATGACGGTGAACACCAGCGGTTGGAACAAAGGATGATCGGTGAAAATCCCTTTCAGTGACTCCGCGATGTCATGCTTGGGGGCCACGGGAGGCGAGCCGTAGATGTTGGACTTGAGGATATTGGCCAACTGCGTCACCAGAGCGCCGGTGATGATGTTGCTCACCTCCAGTAAAAGCGATTCCTGCATTTCGGTGAGCGGGTCACTGCCTTTCACCGACATCCCCAGACACACCTTAGAGAGTTGCTCCACGTGCAGTTCAGAAAACAGCATCAGGGTAGACCCGTTCAGCTCGCCTTTGATATCTGACTGGATGATGGTGTGCGAGTTCTCGTAGGCCCGAACAATCTTCAGGAGCTCTTCTGCCTCCATCAGCTGCAAATCGGGTACTTTCAACAAAACACGATCTTTCGCAATAACTGCAAACGAGTCAGCTGCCCTGGCCAGGCCTATGTTCAGGATCTCTTTGATAATATCCCGCTCTAGTTCATTTACTTGAAGCTCCATGAATCAGGCTATAAAATTGTTGTTTCCCATCTCCTCTTACCTTCTGGCTATAAAGTAACGGGTTATGGCGGCCACATCCAGCACCAGGCACACCTTGCCCGATCCTAAAAGGGTTACCCCCGCGTAAATCTCAATCGTGTTCACCGGTTTGCTCAGGGCTTTGATCACAATGTCTTGCTGACGCAGCAGCTTGTCAACGATCAAACCAAGTTTCCGGTTGTTGTAGGTCACAATGATGATGTTCTGTACATCACCCTCCAAATCGGTTTTCTTAACGCTATAGTCGTGGAGGTCTGTATTGAACAGTTCCCGCATAGACACAATGGTGATGGTCTCCCCGTTGATGTCCGCCACCAGCAATTCCCCCACTTCGTGCAATTCTTCAGTCGGCAACGCCACCACAGAATCTGTGTGCATCAACGGAATGGCGTAGAAGTTCTCTTCCACCTGGCAAAGCAAAGCGCCTTTCACCGCAATGGATGTGGGCAGGAAAAGCGTGAACGTGGTGCCTTCCCCTTTTTTGGAATCTACCCGGATTCTGCCACCGATGGAATCAATGGCGTTTTTCACTACATCCAACCCTACTCCTCTTCCAGATACCTCCGTCACTTCTTTGGCCAGGGAAAACCCCGGTTCAAACAAGTAAGAAAGCACCTCGGTGTCACGTAAATCTCCAGCGGCATCGGAAGAAAGGAACCCTCTTTGCACGATGGCGCGCCGAACTTCGTCCTGGTCAATGCCTTTGCCGTCATCGGTCAATTTCAAAATAACCGTGTCACGGTCATTCTGGGCTGAGAGCGTAACGTTGCCGTTTGGCGTTTTCTTGGCCTTTTTCCGAACATCGGCCTTTTCTATCCCGTGCGAAATGGCGTTCCGCATGAGGTGCAAAAGGGAGTCGGTGATGATCTGCAGGATGTTTCGGTCAATCTGAATGTCAGACCCTGAAATCTCCAGGTTGATCTCTTTCTTTTCCGCCACGGCGATGTCCCGCACAATGCGCGGAAACTTGTTGAACAACGAGCCCACGTTAACCAGGCGCGCATCCATGACACTGTACTGCAACTCCTCGGTGATGCGGTACAAATGGGCGCTCACACTCTTAAGGTCATCGTTGTCCAGTTCCTTGCTGATGGAGAAGATGCGGTCACGGTCAATGATCAGCTCCCCTACCAGGTTTAGCAAATGGTCCAGCTTTTTGATCTGAATATAGATCAGGTCAGAAAGCGACAGGTTTTTGGAGGTATAGTATTTCTGAACCTTTGCCAGTTCAGAAGAATTCTCTGCCTGTGAATTGATGATGATGTCCAGGTTGCGGAGCAAAGCGGGGCTGGGCTCCACTTCCTTGCTTCCGTCAATGCCGGTGATCATCTCGCCCAATAGGTCAATCCCGTCAAAAAGCACCGTTACCACTTCATCGGTGAACATGAGCTCTTTGTTCCGGATGAGGCCGAAGGCGGTTTCCAGTTTATGCGAAATGTCCGCGATGGCCTCGTACCCGATGGCTTTGGCGTTGGCCTTAAGGTTGTGCAGTAACCTGAATACCTCCGCCAGTAATTGCTCGTCTTCCGGGCTTTTCTCCAGATCACTGATGTGCCGGTTCAGCGCATCATAATACTCGAGAGCCTCGGCTATAAATATCTCTTTATATTCCTGATCTCTCGACTTCATCCTACCAGTTTCTGTTGGAGCTCGTGGCTCATATAGCGGTTCGTCACGAACCGGTCCATGATGGAATTTATCTGCCCAATGGGGAAAACTCCATTTACGACACCATTTTGAATCGCGGATTTTGCCATCCCAAAAATGGTGGAGGTTTCTTTGTTCTGAGCGATCACCACACCGCCCTTGTTGATGATTTCGCGGGCACCTTGGGTTCCGTCACTACCCATTCCGGTCATGATCACTCCCATCACCTCGGTTTGGGCGCAGCACGCAGCAGACTGCATGAGTACGTCTACCGACGGGGAATCCATGGCTTCTGACGGTTCCAGCCCAATGGTGAGTTGATTAGGTCGTAGCGATCTTCTCTGTACCCGCATGTTCTGCCCGCCCGGAGCAATCACGATTGTGCCCGCGGAGAGAACCATGCCTTCATAGCCTTCCTCTACCCGCCACGGGGTTTTTTTCTGTAACCTCTTAGCCCAGCGTTTGGTGAATTTCTCGGGCATGTGCACCGCCACTAACACCACCGTAGGTTGCGAAATGGATAGGTCTTTGACCAGGTATTCCACAGCCGCCGTACCACCGGTAGAGGCGCCAATCACCACCACCGTCAAAGGAGCTTCTACCGCCGGAGCAGAAGTCAGCAAGGTATTGGTATACTTTAGCCACCGACCCTTGCCGCGTTCCTCTGTTTTTTGGGTAAAGTTGACCGCTGAAAAACCATGCACCAGCTCCCTTAATTTGGACATAAGCCCAGCCTTAATCGCCTCCCGAGTAGTTCCTTTCGCTGCCCCAGAAAGGTTTCCATTGCCGCCCACCCGATCAAAGGTGTGGGAGATGGATGTTCCGTTTTGGGCCAGGTTTTGGGAAACCATGAGTAAAATAGAAGACTGCTCCCCGTATACCCTTCTAAACAAAGGTACCCGGCCGCTCATGGTCAGGCCATAATGGGTCACGATCAAGTCGGGCTGAGAAGAAAATGCCTTGTGCAGCAATTCCTCCTGCGTCTGGGCAGTATCTACCACCTCAAACTGAGGTTCGGCATCTATCATTCCAGAAAGCACGAGCCTTGAGCGTACGGAGGAATCCCCAATTAAAACTCTGACCTTGGTTTGGTGCACAGGGAGAAAGTGTGGTGCGTTTTAAGCCTGTTTTTTCTATTCTTCTTTGAAAGCGTTGTTCAACGCCTCTAACACTTTGTCTTCTGAGAAAGGCTTGATGATGTAGTGTAGCGCACCGTATTCGGCGGCTTCGTTCATGATCACTTCCTGCCCTACGGCGCTCACAATCACTACTTTCATGTCTGGGTTGTCCTGCTTGATACCTTTCAAAACATCCAGGCCGGTGTTGTCTGGCAGAATCACGTCAAGGGTTACCAGATCCGGAATTTTCTCTTTAGCCATCTGCAGGGCGGTTTTCCCGTCTGGAGCCTCACCTACCACATCATAGCCCGCGTCTAGCAGCATGTTCTTCAACATAGTGCGCATGTAGAAAGAGTCATCTACAATTAAGATTCTTTTTTTATCCGTGATTTCCATAAGTAAATAGGTCAAGAAATAAGCACTATGATTTCAACTGTAAAACTTCTTCTGAAGTTAGAATCTTGAAGATGTCCAGCACAATGATGAGCCGATCTTCATACTTCCCTATGCCTTCAATGAAGTTTTCATTGATGTTGATGTCCTGAATAAAAGAGGGTGCTTTGTCAATGCTGGAGACCGGCAACGTCAATGACTGCGGTACCTCATGCACAATAAAGCCCATGGTATAGTCTTTGGCTTCCATCACCAGAGTGTAGGTATGCGGCGAGGTTGCCCCAGAAGGACGCTCAATTCTGAAGCGCTCTTCCAGGTTCATGATCGCGATGATATCTCCCCTGATGTTGGATACTCCTTTGATGAAGGAAGGCGTTTTGGGCATACGGGTGATCTCTGGCGTAATGGTTACCTCTTTCACCTGATCAATCCGCACTCCGTATTCCTCATTGCCCAGTTTAAAGACAATGAGATGCACCTTCTCCTCTACTACCTTCTCTTTTTTATCTCGAATGTTCTGAGATTCCATTATTCCTGACCTCTGTTTTTAAGCGTCCTTTTGCTTGCGATTTTCTTGTCAAAATCTGCGTCATTTGCCTCATCTCCGGTGAAAGAGCGCTTACGGGCATTTGGCACCGCCGACAATTTGCGTCCGTTCCGGTTAGGGAAAACAAGGTTGCCGTTCACAAGTTTAAAGGCCGAGATACTGATCTGCAGGTCATCGGCGATGTCGTTCAAGCGCTGGCTGGAAGAGGTCAATTCCTGCATAGAACCTGACAGTTGCTTGGCGGTTCCTGCTACTTGCTGCGTACCAGAAGCGGTTTGCTCCGCGATGGCTACCACTTCTTCCACGTACTTCACAACGTCTCCGATGGAGGTTTTCTGTACCTCGGTAGACACCAAAATGTCCTGGGCACTGCGGAGTGTTTCACCGCTGGAAGTAGCAATGTTCTTAAAGGCGCCGGAGGCTTCAAACGTGGCATTCTTTCCTTTCAATACCCGGCCTTCCATGGTCGCGATCGCCGCTGCTGCGGATGAGGTATCCTTCTTCACGTCATCTACCAGCGTGCTGATCTCACTCGCTGATTTACGGGAACCTTCTGCCAGTTTCCGGATTTCCTCGGCTACTACCGCGAATCCGCGTCCTGCCTCACCGGCTCTGGCCGCCTCAATGGCCGCGTTCAAGGCCAGCAAGTTAGTCTGCGCCGCAATGTCGGTGATCACACCCAATGATTTAGAGATCTCCTGGCTACGGGTGCTAAGTACTTCGATGGTTTTAGCAGTAAGCGCAGCAGAAGAAGAAATTTCCTCCATGTTGCGCACCACCTCGGCCACTGTTTTCAGACCTAACTGAGAGGTTTCCTCACCCATTACCGCCGAACGGTTCACCACATCGGCTTTGTTCGCGGTCTCCTTGGTGGCCTTCATGATTTCCTCAATTAGTTTGAAGGCCTGGTCAGTTTTCAAGGCTTGGTTCTGCGCACCTTCGGCCATTTGCTGCATGGCCAAGGCTACGTCTACTGTAACGCGGTTCATCTCCAATCCTTTTTCCGCCATCTCTTCAGAAGACGAACCAACGATGAGTGAGGAATCGTTGATTTCACCCAGTAGCGCATTCAGGTTGTCCACCGCCAGGTTTAAGGCGTTGGACATGGCCAGGATATCACCGGCGGTATGGATTTCTACTTTCTGGGTTAAATCACCCTCAGAGATAGAACGTACCACACGGGACACTTCCAACACCGGCGTCACAATGGACTCTAACAGGTCGTTCAAAGTATCTACCAGTTCTTTCCAGCTTCCAGACACACCATGCACGGTGGCACGCTCGGTCAATTTACCTTCCACCCCGGCTACTCTGGCCACCCGGCTCACCTCACCCGCAAGGCGGTTAAGGTCTTCCACCATGCTGTTGATGGTATCGGCCAAGTCTGCTAATTCGCCTTTGGCTTGTAAGGTTAATTTTTGAGTTAAGTCACCTTTAGATACTGCAGTTACTACTTTCACGATTCCGCGTACCTGAGTCGTCAGGTTAGAGGCCATGATGTTCACGTTATCGGTGAGGTCTTTCCAAACCCCGGCCACATTCGGCACGGAAGCCTGGCCACCTAAGCGACCTTCAGTACCCACTTCAAGGGCTACCCTGGTTACCTCACCGGCAAAGATGTTCAGGGAGTCCACCATCTGGTTCAGGTTGTCCTTCAGTTCGGCTAACTCACCCCGAACATTCACCGTGATTTTCTGGGTGAGGTCACCTTTCGCTACCGCAGTCGCCACATTCGCGATGTCACGTACTTGAAGCGTCAGGTTAGAGGCCATGGTGTTAACATTGTCAGTCAGGTCTTTCCAAACCCCGGCAACGTTCGGCACTTTGGCTTGTCCGCCCAATCTTCCTTCGGTACCTACCTCCAAAGCCACACGAGTTACTTCACCCGCGAAGATGTTGAGGGAGTCCACCATCTGGTTCAAAATATCTTTCAGTTGAAGGATTTCACCCTTCACATTCACGGTCATTTTCTGGCTCAGGTCACCTTTCGCCACTGCAGTCGCTACATTGGCAATATCCCGTACCTGAGAGGTTAGGTTAGAGGCCATGGAGTTCACGTTGTCGGTGAGCATCTTCCAGGTACCGGCTACGTTAGGCACAGAAGCCTGTCCGCCCAGTTTACCCTCGGTACCCACTTCCAAGGCAACACGGGTTACCTCACCGGCAAACACGTTCAGGGAGTCCACCATCTGGTTTAAGATGTTCTTCAACTCTAAGAGCTCTCCGTTAACATTCACCGAGATCTTCTGAGTCAAGTCACCTTTTGCTACTGCAGTCGCCACATTGGCGATGTCACGTACTTGCAGTGTCAGGTTGGAGGCCATGGAGTTTACGTTGTCAGTCAACTCTTTCCAGGTACCACGTACTTTTGGCACGTTCGCCTGGCCTCCCAGTTTACCTTCGGTTCCCACTTCTCTTGCCACCCGTGTAACCTCATCAGCGAAGATGTTTAGGGAATCCACCATTTGGTTCAGGTTGTTTTTCAGCTCAAGGAGTTCCCCTTTAACATCTACCGTGATTTTCTGGCTCAAGTCACCTCTAGCAACCGCGGTCGCTACATTGGCGATGTCCCGTACCTGCGAGGTAAGGTTACCAGCCATGAAGTTCACGTTCTCTGTCAGGTCTTTCCAAACCCCACCTACATTCGGCACATTCGCCTGTCCACCCAAGATACCCTCGGTACCCACTTCACGCGCCACCCGGGTTACCTCTCCGGCGAAGATGTTCAGGGAGTCCACCATCTGGTTCAGGTTGTCCTTAAGCTGAAGGAGCTCGCCTTTCACGTCAACGGTGATCTTCTGGCTCAGGTCACCGCGTGCTACCGCAGTCGCCACGTTTGCTATATCTCTTACTTGAAGCGTCAAATTAGACGCCATGGAGTTAACATTATCTGTTAAGGCTTTCCAGGTACCTGCCACGTTTGGTACAGCTGCCTGTCCGCCCAGTTTCCCTTCGGTTCCCACTTCACGGGCAACGCGGGTTACCTCACCGGCGAAGATGTTAAGCGAGTCCACCATCTGGTTCAGGTTGTCCTTCAGCTGAAGGAGCTCGCCTTTCACGTTCACCGTAATTTTCTGGCTTAAGTCGCCGCGTGCTACGGCAGTTGCCACATTGGCAATATCGCGTACCTGCAATGTGAGGTTGGAGGCCATGGAATTTACGTTGTCGGTCAACGCTTTCCAGGTACCGGCCACATTTGGCACAGCCGCTTGTCCACCAAGTTTTCCTTCGGTACCTACCTCCAAAGCTACCCGGGTTACCTCACCGGCGAAGATGTTAAGCGAGTCCACCATCTGGTTCAGGTTGTCCTTCAGCTCGGCCAACTCTCCTTTTACCCCAACGGTTACTTTTTGGCTCAAGTCGCCTCTTGCAACTGCGGTAGCTACGTTGGCAATGTCCCGTACCTGAGAGGTAAGGTTCCCAGCCATAAAGTTTACGTTGTCGGTTAGGTCTTTCCAAACACCACCTACATTCGGTACGGTTGCTTGGCCACCCAACTTTCCTTCGGTTCCTACTTCACGGGCAACGCGGGTTACCTCACCGGCGAAGATGTTGAGGGAGTCCACCATCTGGTTCAGGTTGTCCTTCAGCTCGGCTAATTCGCCTTTTACTCCAACGGTGATTTTCTGGGTCAGGTCACCTTTCGCTACCGCGGTCGCCACGTTGGCGATGTCCCGCACTTGCAGCGTCAGGTTAGACGCCATGTAATTCACATTATCCGTTAGGTCTTTCCAAACCCCGCCCACGTTAGGTACGGTTGCCTGACCACCTAGCTTACCTTCAGTACCTACCTCCAATGCAACACGGGTTACTTCACCCGCGAAGATGTTGAGGGAGTCCACCATCTGGTTTAAAGAGTCTTTCAGTTGAAGGAGCTCTCCGTTTACATTTACTGTGATTTTCTGGCTCAGCTCGCCACGCGCCACTGCGGTAGCTACGTTGGCGATATCCCTTACCTGAAGGGTCAGGTTGGAGGCCATGGAGTTCACGTTGTCGGTCAGTTCTTTCCAAACACCCGCTACCTTAGGTACATTAGCTTGTCCACCCAAGATTCCTTCTGTTCCTACCTCTCTAGCCACGCGGGTTACCTCGTCAGCGAAGATATTAAGGGAGTCCACCATCTGGTTCAGGTTGTCCTTCAGCTCGGCTAATTCGCCTTTCACGTTTACCGTGATCTTCTGGGTCAGGTCGCCTTTCGCTACCGCGGTGGCCACGTTGGCAATGTCACGGAGCTGAGAGGTCAGGTTGGAGGCCATGGTGTTCACGTTATCAGTGAGATCTTTCCAAACCCCGCCTACGTTTGGCACTTTCGCCTGACCACCTAGTTTTCCTTCAGTACCCACTTCACGGGCTACCCGGGTTACCTCGTCCCCGAAGATGTTCAAAGAGTCCACCATTTGGTTGATGTTCTCTTTCAGCTGAAGCATTTCCCCTTTCAGGTCCACCGTTACCTTTTGGTCCAGGTTTCCCTGGGCAACGGCAGTCGTTACTTTCGCAATGTCACGTACCTGAGAAGTCAGGTTAGACGCCATCGCGTTTACATTATCTGTCAATTCTTTCCAGATACCGGCTACGTTTGGAACTGAGGCTTGTCCACCCAGTTTACCCTCGGTACCTACTTCCAGGGCCACCCGGGTTACCTCACCGGCAAATAGGTTCAGGTTGTCAATGGTACGGTTGATGGTTTCGGCCATAACCTTGAAGTCACCGGACACCGGAATCTGGAACGTCTCGTCCAGGTTTCCCCGTGAGATGTTCTTCAATACCTTACCTACCTCCAATACCGGAACGGCGATGGAGTCTACCAGGCCGTTGATATTGTTGATCATGTCTTTCCAGAAACCAGAGGCGCTTTCGGCAGAGGCACGGGCTTTCAGGTTTCCCTCTACTCCGGCTACTTTTGAGATACGCGACACCTCACCTCCTACGCCCCCGATCATCTCCACCATGGAGTTGTAAGCTTCGGCAATCTCAGAGAAGATGTCGTTGTTCTGCTTGGTCAAGCGCACAGAGACGTCTCCTTTTTTAAAGGCGTCAAGGGCGTAAAGCACGCGGTTCAGCTGCTCATTTATATAGTCTGAATCCTGGGTCTGGGTCTGGCGCGGAGAATTACTTTTTCGGGCCTGATCACTACCTGGTTCTGAGAGTACTTTTTCTATTTTTTCGTCTTTTTGTTGCTCCAATGTTTTTCCTCCAGCACGAGCCTTGGCCACAGAAGACTTCCCGTTCGGCTCTGCCAGGGGAAGGTCCGTCACGGAAGTGATTACTTCCGGCACAGGCGCTTCCTCGGGCTGGCTTGTTGCCGGTTGGTCTACCGGTACTTGGGCCAGGGCATCCGTAGGTGCCTCAGCAGGTGTACCGGCCTCCGTCTTCCCAATCAGTTTATCCTTGTTGAGTTTCAAGTTTTTACCTAAAGCCATTTTATTTTTGAATTGAAGAGCGTTTTTTATCCTCTGCGGCAAAAAGTTCGCCGATATATCTATTTCTGATGTCTACTTACTTTGACATCCTCGCAATTTACTAATAATACAAGACTTCTAATAATTCCCCGGCTATGGAATAGTGATAAATTCTTTCGCCAAACCCAAATAATCTTTGGCGCCGTAAGAGGACCCGTCGTAATCCAGCACGCTTTGCCCAAAGGAAGGCGCCTCGGCCAGTTTCACATTCAGCCTGATGCGCTGTTGGAAGATATATTCGTCCACGTTCTCTTTCAGGTAATCCTCTATTTCGGTACTCAACTTGCGGCGTTTGTCGTACATGACCACCACAATGCCCTTTACTTTCAGTTTAGAGTTCAAGGTTTCTTTGATCTGCTGCACCGTGTTCAGGATCTGGCCCAACCCTTGCAAAGTCAGCACTTCCATTTGTAGGGGAATCAAAACTTCATGGGAAGCAGCCAGGGCGTTCACCGTAAGCAGCGACAACGAGGGTGGGCAGTCAATAAGGATGTAGTCGTAGTCCTGCACCTCAACAAACATATGCTGCAGGAATTTCTCGCGCTCCTCATGGTTCACCAGGGAGATCTCCACATCTACCAACTCATTGGTGCCCGGAGCCACGAAAAGACCGTTCCGCTCCTGGATACAGTCTTTAAGTTTGTCTTTGCCGGTAAAAACGTCTGCGAGGGTGCAGGCCGGCTCGGTGATGCCCAAGGAATAAGAGAGATTGGCCTGAGGATCTAAATCGATTAACAACACGCGTTTGCCCAGTTTCTGAAGGGCGCTTCCTAAGTTAATGGTAGTGGTGGTTTTACCAGTACCCCCCTTTTGGTTGATGACCGATACGATAGTTGCTGCCATAGGTTACAGAAAAAAGAAAATTATTTTCTTGGGGTGGAACGAGCCGCTAAACTACAAATAATTATAAGCCTGTTTCACTGTTTTGGGCTTCTTTTCAGGGAAACAGGCTAAAATGAATTTACTCGCGGTATATAGAATGGAGTTTGCAGGTACCCGCACGCAAGTTTTCCCAGGAATAGCCGTTGAAATGCAGATGGGCAACGGTGGCCGGGCTGAACGACACCTCTTCATGGGTGAGCGCCGAAGCCAAAAACGAGATGGTGGGGTTGTGCCCCAGCACCAGCAACGTGTCTACTTTATCCTCCACCCCGTGCACCAGTGTGATCATGTCTTGCTCAGAACCGTAGTAGATTTCCCTTTCAAATTGAATGGGGATTTTAGAATTCATTTCCTCCAGCAGGTTCTCCAGGGTCATGCGGGTTCTTACTGCCGAGCTACACAGCACCAGTTCTGGCAGCAGGGCCTGTTCTTTGAGCCATAAGCCCGCCTCGCCTGCCTGGCGCTGTCCGAAGAGCGTGATTTCCCGGTCGAAATCTGTTTGGCCAATAGCTTTGTCTGCCGCGGTGGCGTGGCGCATTAATAAGAGATTCTTCATGCGTGTTTGTCCTTAAAAAAACCTTTTTACCCCCCTAAGGTATATTCTTTTACCTCATTGGAACAATCGGCATAAAGATAGTGGTTGGATTGTCTCAAAAAATTACTACATCTTTGAAAAAATTTTGGGCAGTGCCCTGCCCTTTTCCCATATGATAAAAAACTTAGTGATTGTGGAGTCGCCGGCCAAGGCCAAGACCATTGAAGGGTACCTGGGGAAGGATTTTGTGGTGAAATCCAGCTTCGGGCACGTGCGCGACCTCCCCAAAGACAATAACGCTATAGACATAAAGAACGGCTTCAAGCCCACCTACGTGGTCAGCCCCGACAAACGGGAGGTGATCGCACAGCTTAAAAAACTGGCCAAGGAGGCGGAGGTCGTGTGGTTAGCATCCGATGAGGACCGCGAAGGAGAAGCTATTTCCTGGCACTTGTCTGAGGCACTGAACCTGAATGAGGCCAAGACGCGCCGCATCGTGTTCCGGGAAATCACCAAGAACGCTATTCTGAATGCCATTGATAACCCCCGCTCTATTGACACCAACCTGGTGAACGCCCAGCAGGCCCGTCGCGTGCTTGACCGCCTGGTGGGTTTTGAGCTGAGTCCGGTGCTCTGGAAAAAGATAAAGACCGGTCTTTCCGCGGGACGGGTGCAGTCTGTAGCCGTGCGCGTGGTGGTGGAGCGTGAGCGTGAGATTGAGCGTCACAAAGCCGTATCCGCGTATAAAGTAGTTGCCCAGTTTGAGGCGAACGGCAAACGGATGGAGGCGGAATTGAACACCCGTTTCAAAACCCAAGCTGAAGCAGAGGATTTCCTCAAGCGTTGCATTGGCGCCTCCTACTCTATTGAGAGTTTGGAGAAAAAGCCCACAAAACGCACCCCAGCACCTCCGTTCACCACGTCTACCCTGCAGCAGGAAGCTAGCCGCAAACTGTCTTTCTCGGTGGCTCAGACCATGACCGTGGCCCAACGCTTGTATGAAGCCGGTAAGATCTCCTACATGCGTACTGACTCAGTAAACCTCTCTCAAGATGCGATGACGGCAGCAGCGGCCGAGATTTCGCGCTCTTTTGGCGAAAACTACGTGAAAACGCGGCAGTACAAAACCAAATCTAAATCAGCGCAGGAAGCCCACGAATCCATCAGGCCCACAGATTTTGCCGCGATTCAGGTAAGTTCTGACCGTAATGAGCAGCGCCTCTATGATTTGATCCGCAAACGTGCCATCGCCTCGCAGATGGCTGATGCCGAGATCGAGAAAACCACTGCCACCATCACCATCAGCGGCCAGCCTGAAAAACTGATCGCTACGGGTGAAGTCATCCGCTTCGAGGGTTTCCTGAAGGTATACACCGAATCTACCGACGATGATGAAGTGGCCGATGATGATGTGAAAGGCATGCTGCCTCCATTATCTGAAGGCCAGGCCCTGAACTTGCAGCGCCTTCAAGCCACAGAGCGGTACAGCCGCCCGGCTCCCCGCTACACCGAGGCCAGTTTGGTGAAGAAACTGGAAGAGATGGGCATCGGACGTCCGTCTACGTACGCGCCAACTATTTCTACTATTCAGAAACGGGGCTACGTGGAAAAAGACAATCGCGAAGGAAAAGAACGGGCCTACAACGTGCTCACGTTGGAGAACGGCCAAATCTCTACCCAGAAGAAAACCGAAATGGCAGGGGCCGAGAAAGCCAAACTTTTCCCCACTGACATCGCCATGGTGGTTACCGATTTCCTGGTATCCCATTTCGAAAGTGTGATCGACTACTCTTTCACGGCCCGGGTTGAGGAAGAATTCGATGAAATTGCCGCCGGTAAAAAGCAATGGGATAAGATGTTAGACACCTTCTACTCAAGCTTCCATCAAACCATTGAGACAAGTGCCAGCGTGGAGCGGTCTACTGTAAGTGGCGCCCGTGAATTGGGCGTTGATCCTATTTCAGGCATGAAGGTGATTGCAAAGTTAGGCCGCTTCGGGCCGTATGTGCAGTTGGGCGAGGAAGTGGAAGGCACCGATGCCAAACCGGTATATGCCAGCCTCCGGAAAGGCCAGTTCCTGGAGTCTATTACCCTGGAGCAAGCCTTAGAATTGTTCAAGTTGCCTCGTATCGTGGGTGAGTTTGAAGGCAAGGGCATGAAAGCCGCCATCGGCCGTTTTGGGCCTTATATTCAACACAACAGCAAGTACTACTCGCTGCCGAAAGAACTTGATCCGCTGCTGGTTACCGAGCCTGAAGCTATTGCGCTCATCGAAGCCAAACGCAAAGCCGATGCTGAAAAGATGATCAAGACCTTCCCTGAAAACCCAGAGGTTACCGTGCTGAACGGGCGTTTCGGGCCGTACATCTGCGTGGGCAAAAAGAACGTGAAGATCCCCAAAGGCCAGGAGCCTGCGGAGTTGACGTTGGAGCAATGTCTGGAGCTGGCCGAGGCTACCCCTGATAAACCAGCCCGCGGTGGTTTCAAGAAGAAAGCTGCTCCGGCCACCGATGCTCCAGCAGCCAAGAAAGCTCCGGCCAAGAAACCGGCCGCTAAAAAAGCCACCGGTACAACCAAGACCTCGGCTGCCAAAAAGCCCGCTGCTCCTAAAAAGAAAGCAAGCTAAACCAAGACTTATTGATTTTACCCTACTCCCCGTTTAGAGGCTGATTTTCTAAAAACAGCCTCTAAACGGGGAGTAGCTTTTTACACTCGTTTGCAGTAGATTACAGGACAAACCTGAACAAACCATGAAACAGAAAGTTGTGGTATTGACCGGCGCCGGAATCAGCGCAGAGAGCGGCCTGGCTACATTCCGGGACGCAAACGGCCTCTGGGAAGGACATGATGTAATGGAGGTGGCCTCGCCGGAAGGCTGGCAGAAAAACCCAAAATTGGTGCTGGACTTCTACAACCAACGCCGGAAAAGCGCTTTGGGGGTTGAACCAAACGCAGCCCACAAAGCCTTGGTTGACCTGGAACAGAAATATGACGTGCGCATCATCACCCAGAATGTGGATGATCTGCATGAGCGGGCCGGGTCTTCGCACATCCTGCACCTGCACGGCAAGCTGTTTGAGAGCCGCAGCACCAAAGACGAAAAACTGGTGTACCCCATGAACGGCTGGGAACTGAACCTGGGCGATCTCTGCGAAAAAGGCTCTCAACTAAGGCCTAACATTGTTTGGTTTGGAGAAGCTGTTCCACTCATTGAACAAGCCGCCGAAGAAACCATGCACGCCGATTACCTGCTTATCATCGGGACATCTTTACAAGTGTATCCAGCGGCAGGCCTTCTCTCCTACGCGCCGCATGACACCCCCATTTACCTGATTGACCCCAACACACCGGCGGTCTCGCACCGCAGAAACTTCACCATCATTCAGGAGAAAGCCACCGTGGGCGTACCTAAATTGGTCAAGAAGCTGCTGGGAGAATAACTTCGTTTTAACCTTGTTTTGGTAAATTAGCCCTTAAACAGCACTCACTTAGGTAATTCCCAAGGTTTGTCTGAGTTGTACCAAAGCTCTTCTCCCCTGATTTCCAGCGGAGAGGCGAAGTTGTTGTGGTATAGCTGTCCGGTTCCCAACCCTTGAGGCATAGGATTACCCAACTCAGCGGCAAACTGGGCAATGGCGTTCAGGCCGATGTTGGATTCCAGCGCCGAGGTAAGCCACCAGTCAATTCCCAAAGACTGAGCCACCTGAATCCACTCCCGGCTGCTTACCAATCCGCCCACCAGCGTGGGTTTGATGATGATATACTGCGGCCGGATGGTGTGCAGCAGGTTCCATTTGTTTTCCTCCCCATTCACGCCAATAAGTTCTTCGTCCAAGGCGATGGGAATGGGAGAAACCTCGCACAGAAGCTGCATTTCCTCTACCTGTCCGGCTTTGATGGGCTGCTCCAGGGAATGGATATCGAACATGGCCAGTTGCCGGAGCTTCTCCTCCGCATCGTACGGTGAGAAGGCCCCGTTGGCATCTAACCGAAGTTCCAGTTCCTGCGGGCTGGCTACATTCCTGATTTCTTTCAGTATCTTCAATTCCTGCGTGAAATCAAGCCCGCCAATCTTCAGTTTCAGGCAGCGGAATCCCTGGTCCATCTTTTTTTCGATCTGTTCCCGCATAAATGCCAAATCGCCCATCCAGATAAGGCCATTGATCCGGATGCCCTGCTCTGAGCTTGAAAAGGGAGTTTTGTACAGGATTCTTTGGGCCCCGCGTAAATAGTCAATCCAGGCGGTTTCAGCGGCAAAACAAATGGAAGGCCAGGCTGCCAGGGAACTCCAGAAGTTCATCCCCTCGTCGGCCTCGGGGTCTTCCAGGTTCAGGGCGTTGTACTGGTCGCAGAGATGCTGCAGGAGTTGGGGAAAATCGGGGGAATAGTCGGGACTTAGGCCGGGCAGCGGAGAACACTCGCCCCATCCCTGCACCTGAGGTCTCTGGGTGTGGTGCACGCGCAGAAAATAGGCCTGGTGGGTTTTCATGGCGCCACGGGAGGTACGGGCATCGAACTTAAAAACCAATTCCCGCGAAAAAGGGGTAAAAACAAGGGGCATAGGGTCTTTTTCTGACAAGTGAAGGTACAACCTTTCAGGATAAATCTAGTTTAGAAGGTAAATAAGTACAAACCACATGATTCCTCTTACGCTAAACCACACCACCAGTTTGCTCACACGTTTCCGGCAGATCCGGCGGCAGACCGAGCAGTTGTGCGCGCCGCTTACCCCAGAAGATACGGTCATGCAACCCATGGTAGATGTGAGTCCGCCCAAATGGCACCTGGGACATACTACCTGGTTTTTCGAGACTTTTATCCTGGAGCCGCATCGGCCGGGTTACCAGCCTTTCCATCCGCAGTACGCTTTCCTGTTCAACTCCTACTACAACAGCATGGGCAGCCGGGTAGCCCGGTCTGACCGTGGTACCTTGTCGCGCCCGCCGTTGGAGGACATCTACGCTTACCGCCAGTACGTGGACGAGGAAATGGAACAAGCCCTGAACTCTGATTCCTTCCTGGAAAATGATCAAATACAAGTCCTTCTGGAACTGGGCCTTCAGCACGAACAGCAACACCAGGAACTCTTAGTCACCGACATTAAATACATTCTGGGCTGCAACCCGCTGTTGCCAGCTTATCAGCCCAAAGCTGAACCTGCTCTGATGCCCGTATCTGTAAAACCGCCCCAAAACGAATGGGTCACTGTGCCGGAGGGCATGTACACTATTGGATTTACGGGCGAGGGTTTCTGCTTTGACAATGAACTACAGGCTCACCCCGTATATGTAGCGGAGTTCCAGGCGCGGCGTACCCCGGTAACCAACGGCGAATACCTCGCCTTCATGGAAGCTGGCGGCTATTCAGATTTCAGGCATTGGCTTGACGAAGGCTGGCAATTGTGTCAGCAACATCAGTGGCAAGCTCCTCTTTACTGGACAAAACAGGACGAGGAGTGGTGGTACTTCACGTTGCAGGGCTTGGAGAAGGTTGACCTGAATGCCCCGGTTACGCACGTGAGTTTCTATGAGGCACTGGCTTACGCGAACTGGTCTGGGCACCGGCTTTTGACGGAATTTGAATGGGAAGCCTTAGCCCAACTTCATGCCAATCCTCTGCAGGAAGGCAACTTCTTGGAAAGTGGTCTGCTGCAACCAGTGGCGGCTATCCTTTCTCAAGATTCAGATAAAGTGGCCCAGTTGCTAGGCAATACCTGGGAATGGACTTACAGCGGCTATTTTCCTTACTCTGGTTTTGAGACGGCACCCGGGGCTTTGGGGGAATACAACGGTAAATTCATGGTAAACCAGATGGTGCTGCGCGGGGGCTCCTGCGCTACCCCGCAAAGCCACATCAGAAGCACGTACCGAAACTTTTTTCACGCAGACAAACGCTGGCAGTTCACCGGCATCAGGTTAGCCAAACGATACTCCTAAACCCAAGTCATGACCTCCACCTCTACCCAAAACGGCCTGATAGACCTGTTGCCCACCCGTGTCTCAGATGACAACGGCCTGGCGCAGGATGTAAAGCAGGGCTTGAGCCAAACCCCCAAAAAGCTATCCTCCAGATTCTTTTATGATGCAAGAGGGAGCCAGCTTTTCCAGCAGATCATGGAACTGCCCGAGTATTACCTTACCAAACTGGAGCACCAGATTTTGTCGCGCCAACGCAAGGAGATCCTCTTCGCAATGGATACCCACACCCGGTTCCAGTTAGTGGACCTTGGCGCCGGTGATGCCTACAAAACCAAACTGCTGCTTTCTGAGTTGGTGGCCTCAAAAACCGATTTCTCCTATGTCCCTCTGGATATTTCCCAGGACCAGTTGACTCTGCTTCTGGAAGACATGGGCCACCGGTGGCCCAGCTTACAGGTGAAAGCCCTCGCCGCTGAATATTTCCAGGGATTGGAATGGCTTAACCAACACGTACACCAGCGCAAGGTAGTGCTGTTCCTGGGCTCCAACATCGGGAACTTTGACCTGTGCGAGGCCAAGAACTTCCTCTGTACCCTGCGCCAGACCCTGAACCCTGAGGACTCCTTCCTTTTAGGCCTGGATTTAAGAAAAGACCCCGAAAAAATCCGGCGGGCCTATGACGATGCCGCCGGCATTACCTCGGCCTTTAACCTCAACCTGCTGCATCGCATCAACAAGGAACTCCAAGCCGATTTTGACCTGGACGCCTTCCAGCACTTCGCGGAGTACGACCCTTTAGAAGGTACCATGCGAAGTTTCCTTATCAGCCAGAAACCACAGGAAGTGTACATTGGGGCCCTTCAGCAAACCTTTCAATTCGAGGCCTGGGAAGCCATCCATACCGAGAATTCCTATAAGTTCTCGCTCCGGCAGGTAGAGGAAATGGCTCAGGAATGCGGCTTTTGGGTGCAGGATGTCTTCACAGATCCCAGCCACGGCTTCGCCGATGTACTGCTTCGGCCTCTGCCTTAACCTGAGCAGGTGAAAGACAGGAAACGATTTTGCCTCGGTTTTCTGAAAACAGGTGAAAAATGACTAGATTTTGCGGGCCATTCAGGGGCCAAAGTAAAGTCTGATCTTTAAACCACCCGTACATGGATGTTATTCCGCTGCATTTAGGCGTCAGCCATTTCAATACCCCCGGCGTGGCAGTAGAGGCCATCCATAAGGCCCTGTCCAAACATGACACCTTTTACGGTCCCACAGAAGGCCTGCCGGATTTAAGGTACGCCCTGGCGCAACGGTACCTGGAGGACGAAGGCGTGCCGGTTCCCGCCGAGCAGATCCTTATCACCCACGGGGCCAAACACGCCATCCACCTGTACCTGCAAAGCCTGCTTCAGCCCGATGACGAGGTGATTGCCCTGGCCCCCTACTGGTTTGCGTTTCCGGAGCTTATCCGGCAAAGCGGCGGCAAACTGGTAACAGTACCAGCCAATCCGGAGCAAGGCTATTCCCTAAATGTTGAGCAAATCAGGCAGAAAGTTTCCCCGGACACCCGGCTGCTCATCCTCACCAACCCGGGAAACCCCACCGGAAAAGTGTATTCCGTTGCCGAGCTGCAGCAGGTAGCGCACCTGCTGGACGAGTTCCCCAACCTGCACCTGCTCTCAGACGAAATCTACGACGGGCTTGGGTTTGACGGGCCCGTACCAAGTTTCATACGCTTTGAGCATCTGCGAAATAGAGTAGCCGTGATCAATGGTTTCTCTAAGTCCTTTGCCATGTCGGGTTGGCGGGTTGGGTACCTGATTGCCCCTTTCGAAGTTCTCCATTCCGCCACAGAACTCCAGCGAAAATTGATCTCGGGGGTATCGCCTTTTGTACAGGCTGGCGCCGTAGCCGCTACCCAACACCGCCACCAAATCTGGAAACACTTCAGGCAAGACCTGGAAGCGAAAAGAGAGCGGGTACGCCAGGAACTGGAGCTGATGCCCAAGCTCAAATTCACCCTTCCGGATGCGGGGTATTATGTCACCTTACAGGTAGATGGCTGCCTGCAGGCCCAGGATCCTGCCTCTCCCTTTATGCTCGTGGAGGAATGGGCCGCTGCCTTGAAAGACCAGGTAGGGCTTGAGGTTTTGAGCGCCACAAACATGGGAATGACCAACGCTGTGCGGATGTCCTACGCCCTTCCGGAGGATATTTTGGAGAATGCCCTGCTTCGCTTGAAAGCCTTTGTTTCTTAGGTGTTTTCCTATAAACAGCCTTAAAACAACATCTGCCTATTCCGAACTTTCCCAAACTACCCGAGAACTAAGTACTGAGGAGTTGTTTAACAGGTCAACTTTAGCCTAATCCTGAGAGCCTGAATTCATGTTCAACTCTTCTCTCACCTCTAACTCTTCAAAACCTCAAAACCGGTTTTAAAGCTAGTTTCCGGAAAACACATCAAAAACAAGGCGTGAAGAAACTTACTTCACCTCTGGGAACAGGAGTTTACCAAAGGATTGATCTTTGCTTACTTGGACATTTGTCCTCCTGAAGAGAGAAAATAGCCGTACCTTTGCGCCCTGATTTAAAAATGGCTTGTGATTTTCTCTGCTCAATACCGCGAACATTATAAAAGTACTTTCTGGCTAGCCTACCCCGTGGTGTTAAGTCAATTGGGGCACATTCTGGTAACAGTAACCGACAGTGTGATGGCTGGTCGCATTGGGACGGCTCAGTTGGCCGCGGCTTCGTTGGGAAACAGCATTTTCACCATCACCCTGGTGTTTGGTTTGGGAATCTCTTACAGCATCACGCCCCTGGTGGCCCGTGCCGACGGCCGTAAAAACCACACCCGGATCGCGTTAGTCTTGATCAATGGCCTTTTCCTGAACACCATCGTAGGGATTCTTTTGTTCCTGGCTTTCTGGGGATTATCACCTCTCATCGCGTATTTAAATCAACCTGAAGAGGTGGTTCGGCTGGCCATTCCGTACGTGAACATCCTGTTCTTTTCCATGGTGCCACTGATGGTGTTCCAGGCCTTCAAGCAGTTCGCCGAAGGCCTATCCCTCACAAAGCAGTCTATGTACATCTCCATTTTTGCCAACGTGGTGAATGTGGGGCTCAATTACGTGCTCATCTACGGTAAGCTGGGTTTGCCCGCCCTGGGCTTGAACGGGGCTGCCTGGGCTACGTTTATCTCCCGCGTGCTCATGGCCGTCATCATGGCTGCTTTTGTACTTAGGTTTAAGCGCTTTGCCCGCTATCGCAAGTACCTCACCCTAGAACACCTCTCCTGGACCCATATGTCCCGCATGTTCAAAATCGGGTTGCCTATCTCGCTGCAGATGATCTTTGAGATGGGAGCATTCAGTTTTTCGGCGGTGATGATTGGTTGGGTAGGTGCCCGCGACCTGGCAGCCCACCAGATTGCGTTGAACGTAGCTTCCGTGACGTACATGATGGCCAGCGGAATCTCATCGGCGGCTACTATTAGGGTGGGCAAACTGCGGGGCTCCGGCGATCTGCACGGGGCCCACGTGGCCGGCAACAGCAGCCTCATTCTGGGAGCTTTGTTCATGGCGGCAAGTGCCACCCTCATCATTCTGGGCAAAGACCTGATCCCGCATTTTTACGTGAAAGATGCCTCGGTGCACGTGTTGGCCTCTAAACTGTTGATCATCGCCGCTATTTTCCAGTTGTCTGACGGGGTGCAGGTGGTGGGTTTGGGTGCTTTGCGTGGTCTGGAGGACGTGAAAGTACCCAGCATGATCTCACTGTTCTCTTATTGGCTTATTGCCTTGCCGGTGGGGTATGCCTTAGGGTTCTGGGGAGGGATGGGCGCTGTTGGTACCTGGCTGGGGCTCTTTACGGGTCTTACCATTGCCGCGCTGCTGCTGTATTTCAGGTTTAGAAAGTTGAGCCCGCAATAAAATTTTTATAACTTAGTTGTGAAGGGAGGAAACTCCTTTTGGACGGGAGTGTGTTACCTCAGCAGCTATGTCATTTACATTTTTTCCGCTTTGGATCAGCGCGCTGTTTCTGGCCGCTATTCCTGATACTAACCCTACACCGATTGCCCCCCTTAAAGCAGACATTCCCTGGACGGTGCAGAAGCGCCTTACCTGGGATGACTTTGCCGGCAGTCCTTCGCCCACCAATCAACACCACGCCCTTACCTCCACCAACATGGAGATGAAGGTTAAATGCGAGAACAACCAGCTGAAGTTTAAAGTAGAAGCGGTTTTCAACCCCAAGGAATCCTGGACCCGAAATAAAACCTCAGTCTTGTTACTGGCCCATGAGCAGTTGCACTTTGATTTAACCGAGCTGCACGCCCGCCAACTGCGCAAGCGCCTGGCCGAGCTTCCTAATGCCTGCAACCGGGGTGCCGCTGACTTAAACAAGTACGCGAACGAGGCCTTCAATGCCTGGCACAAAGAGCAGGAATTCTATGATTCCCAGAGCCGCCACGGCCTGGACAAAGACCAACAACTGGAGTGGATCGCTTCTGTTGAACTTCGGTTAAAACGATTGGAAGCTTATAAGTAAACTCTCACAGACTTTAGCTAAATGCTTCAAATAAAGCAATTTAAGCAGAGAGCCGTTTAGAGCCTGATTCATGAAAATCAGGCTCTAAACGGCTCTCTGCTTAACAACCTAAATGATTAGGAAAGCTTTTCTAGGTCCCGGGGCGCCGGGCCAGCCACTACTTTCCCGTACGGATCGAAGCGGGAACCGTGGCAGGGGCAATCCCAGGAGTTTTCCAGGTTATTCCAGTGCACAATACAACCCAGGTGGGTACACACCGCCGAGCTTTCGTGCCGGACTCCTTGGGCATCACAGTACACGGCTACTTTACCGGCGCCTTTCTGCACCACCACTCCGGTACCCGGGGCAATCTCTTCCTGCTCTTTGTGGCCTGGTTTTACCCAATCTAAATACTGGCTTGCCACGTTGAGGTTCTCCTTCAGGAATTCCTTGGCTGAATCAGTGGAGAAAGTCACGCGGCCAGGGTCATACAGTTTTTCCCAAGGATTGACGCGTTCGCAGATTAGGTCGGTGATCAGGATACCGGCTATGGTGCCGTGCGTCATACCATGCCCCGAGTCGCCGGTGGCGATGTACACGTTTTTGCTGTTTCCCGGATTCCGGCCAATGAAGCCCATGAAATCTACCGGTTCCATCACCTGCCCCGACCAGCGGAACACCACATCCTGCGTCATGGGGAATTTCTTGCGGGTCCATTCTTCCAGACAATCAAAACGCTCGCTTTCGTCTCCATTGCTCTGGCCCGTTTTATGGTCCTCGCCCCCAACAATCAGAATCTCAGAGTCCAGGTTTTCCTCTCCGGCGATGTTGCCCAGGCGCACATAGTGATAAGGGTCAGAATCATCCCAGTACAAGGCGGTAGGAACCGTGCCTTTCGGTACCCGAGCCCCGATGACGTAGGTACGGTAGGGAGCCTGTTTGGTATGCATGGTCACCTGATCATTGACCGGGGTATTGGTACACACCACTAAATGGTTGGCGGTCACCGAAAAAGCAACATCCGTAGTGGCGCGGTGTACCCGGCCGGTGTCAAACTCTTTTACGTGGCTGTTGGTGTAAATTTCCCCACCGTGATCCAGGATGTAGCGGGCAAGTACTGAAAGGTACTTCACCGGGTGAAATTGGGCTTGCCGCGGAAACTCCAGACAAGGACCTTCGCTGACGCTGGGCAATGGACATTGCTTCAGTTTCACCACATCCATGATGCCTAATTCATGACAAGCCGCCAATTCCTGGTCTAGTTGGTCTTCGGTGTCAGTGGCTCCTAAGAAAAGGTAACCCGGCAAGTACTGAAAATCACACTGGATCTTTTCGTCCTTGATGATTTCCTCGATCTTGAGGATGGCGTCCCGGTGGCTTTCGTAGGCCAGCAGGGCCTGGGCCTTCCCGAAAACTTTGATCAGGGTAGAGTATCGGTCATCCAGGGCCCAGGAAAGGTGCGCGGTAGTGCGGCTGGTTTCCCCGCCACAGATTTCCCCGGCTTCCAGGACCACTACTTTCTTGCCTTCCTTGGCTAAGAGGTAGGCAGTGGTCAGGCCTGAGATACCGGCCCCTACCACGCAGACATCGGTGGTGATATTGCTATTCAAGGTTTGGGTAACCGGCATTTCCACGCCCGGCTGCCAAACAGACAAAGTTGTACCCGTGTTGTTTTTCATAGTTTGGTGAGGTATAGAGTGAGGCAGCCGCCATCATAGAACCGCCACTTTGGATACGCGGGCCTGCCGCAGAGGTTTCTACGGAGTGACAAGCGTATTTGTCGCTTCAAGGCAGAGGCCTTATCTTGGGCGCAAAAACCACCATGGAAAACAACATCACCTGGGACCAGTTCATGGCCGTAGACCTGCGGGTAGGCACCATTGTGCGGGCAGAGGCTTTCCCTGAGGCCCGAAAACCGGCCTTTAAACTGTGGGTAGATCTGGGAGAATTAGGAATTAAGAAGTCCAGCGCACAAATCACGCGCCGTTATACGTTAGAAGAAGTGGTAGGCAAACAGGTGATCTGCGTGGCTAACTTCCCTAAAAAACAGATCGGGTCTTGGCTGTCTGAGGTGTTGGTGACGGGGTTCGAAGACGAGGAAGGCCATATTGTGCTGGCGCAACCGCAAGCTCAGGTGCCAAACGGCAAACGGCTTATTTGATCATTCTTTTCTTTTGAAGCCCTTTTAGGGAATCTGGCACCGAAATACGCTTGAACTTGCTCAACTTTGTTTTGGCCTTGATGGTGTCTGGAACTGCTTCTGGGGCATGCTCCAGGGTGGTAGTAGAATCGGTGGTAGCCACTTGGGCGGTCATTTTAGCCTCGCGCAGACTCAGGCTATCCAGCACTATCTCATAGATTTTATCCAGGGTGGCCGGGTTGGAGAGATAGAAATCGTAGCTGTGTTTGAACGCACTGTCTGATACTCCCTGTCGTTTCAGGATTTGTTTATGGGCAGCGCGGTAGGCGGCTCGGGAAGAATCAAAGTGGTGGATGGTACGGGCGATGGCGGCTTCGGTGAGGTGAACGTCTATCATGATGCGGGCCATCTTTTCCTCCGTAATCAGATCGGCTGGTTTCTCTTGCTCGGGAGTACAGGCCAGAAGCACCAGCGGCAGTAAAAGGAGGCACAAACGTTTTTTCACGCGGTTGTTCGTAAGTTTGGGTAATTTTAACGCTGCACAACCCTTTGCAGGTATGAAAGACTTGGTCAGGAAGCTACGAAAGTACGAGATACAGATCAGAAAGGCAATTGACGCCCAAATGCAGGGCGACTTCAAATCGGTCTTTAAAAGCTCTGGACTGGAGTTCGATGACGTGCGCGCCTACCAGTACGGCGATGACGTGCGCTCCATTGACTGGAACGTATCGGCCAAGGGCCATGGTACCTTTGTGAAGACTTACCGCGAGGAAAAAGAGCAAAACGTATTCCTGCTGCTGGACGTGAGCGGTTCCCATTCCTTAGGCACACCCGGAACCCAGAAAATGGACATCGGGAAAGAGATTGGAGGTATTTTGGCGTTATCGGCCTTAAAACAGGGAAGCCAGTTGGGCATGATCTGCTTCAGCGACGGCAAAGAACGCTACCTGAAGCCCAGCAAAGGCAATGAACACGCCTACAGCCTTATCAAGACCCTAGCGGTATTGCAGCCGCAGTCGTTGAAAACCAACATCGGGGCGGGGATCAAGCTGTGCCTCAACGTGGTCAAACGCAAGAGCATCATCATCCTGATCTCAGATTTCATTGATTTGAATTACGAGCGCGAACTGATCATGCTGGCCAAGAAACACGACCTCATTGTGCTGCAACTCATGGACAAGCGCGAGATTGATTTCCCTAAACTGGGCATTATTCCGCTGCAGGATAAGGAATCCGGCAAAACCATCTGGGTGAACACCTCTTCCAGGGATTTCAGGGAACGGTACCTTCTCCCCTACGCCAGGAACCAGGAACGCCTGGCCAAACTGTGTCGCCAATACCAAGCCGATTTCCTTCCTATTTTTGTGGAGCAGGACTACGTGCCACAGTTGGTGCACCTGTTCAGGGCGCGTAACAAAATCATGAAACGGAGTTCCTGAGAACGAACACCAGCCTTTTGGACCTGTTTTCCTGAAAACAGCCCTGAAACAGTTTCCCTTTAAAAGGAACTTGAAGAACGAAACCTATAAACTACTGCTGGCAGCCAACCTTTGCTGCCCAGTGAACCTTTAAATTTGCATCCACTACTCCAAAAGACCTGCTGGCTTTTCCTGTGCCTGCTGCCTTTCTTCTGCCAGGCCCAATTACCTGCCGTAAAGGTAGAAGGCTTTTTCCTGCGCGACTCCGTAGATTTGGGCCAAACGGTGAAGTATGTGCTGCGGTCCAGGCATTCGCCCCAGGCCGAGGTGGTCTTCCCAGATACCTCTTTCAAGTTTGCTCCGTTTGAGGTGGTCCGGAAAGACTTCTTCCCTACCCGGACCGTTAAAGGCGTCAGTACCGACAGCACCATTTACCTTTTGCGCACCTTCAGCCTGAAACCCGTGCAAACTTTGCAAGTCACTGCTCAACTTTTTCATAGCGGCGACACCCTGCAACTGACCACCAACCCAGATTCTGTTTTTCTGCGGCAACAGGTATCCACGATTGAAGACCCGCTTCCCCTGAAATCGGCGACCCAACTAGAGCCGGTTCCGGCGCAATTCAACTATGTGTATTGGTCCTTAGGTGCTTTAGCAGGTGCCATTTTGATTGGCGGGCTTTGGCTTTTGTTTGGGCAGGGAATTAACCTGCGGTACCGGCTGTACGTGCTGCGCAAAGACCAGACGCAGTTCCTTTCCAGGTTCCAGACCTCACGGGAGCGTTTCCAACGAGGTAAAACCCTGGATCAACTGGAACGCGCTATCACTTTGTGGAAGAATTACTTAACCAAACTAGAAGACACCGCCATCAACTCGTTTACCACCAAAGAAATCGCCTCTTACTATGAAGAAGACGAACGGGTGAGTAACGCCCTTAAGGTATGTGACCGGGCCATTTACGGGAACATTATTTCCGATGATGAAACCGAAGTAACCGATTCCCTCTCGCAGTTAGCCGACTTTGCCGCTTACCGCTATGTTTTAATCCGAGACTCTCTGCGCAATGTGGCAAACACCCGCTGATTTTTCCTGGCTGAACTTCCACTGGTTCTCATGGAGTACTTTCCAGTCTTTTGATTGGGAAAGCCCAAGCTTTTTGTATGCGCTTTTTGCAGTGCCGGTACTATTTCTGCTGCGGTGGCTTTTTACGGTGCGGTTCCGCCGGAAAATGGACGTGGCCTTGTTTGAAGGCGATGTCACCTGGCACTGGAGCAGCGTGCTGCGCTACATCCCCGATGTGGTGTTCGGGCTATTTCTCATGCTGGTGCTGGTAGCCCTGGCCCGCCCCCAGAAAACCGATGAAACCGTAGAGCTCTCCGCTGAAGGCATTGACATTGTGCTGGTCATGGACGTGTCTGGCTCCATGGAATTAACCGATTTTCTACCCAACCGCCTGGAAGCTGCCAAAGATGTTGCGCTTCAGTTTGTGAACGGCCGTGTGCAGGACCGCATAGGGTTGGTGGTTTTCGCCGGCCGTGCCTTTTCCCTGGCTCCCCTCACTACCGACTATGAACTGATCCGGGAAAGTATCAAAGGCATCAACCTGGGGATGGTCTCGGAAGACGGAACCGCTATCGGGAGCGCCTTGGCAGTGGCCATTAACCGGCTGCGGGAATCGAAGGCCAAATCAAAGGTGTGCATCCTTATCAGTGACGGGGAAAACACCGCCGGAAGCCTGGACCCCGAGTTGGCCGCCCAATTGGCGCATGCCTTCCAGTTGAAGCTGTATACCGTGGGCATCGGAAAAGAGGGAACCGTGCAGATGGAAGCCGATTCTACGGGTAAAATGGTCACCATTCAGACAGGTTTGGAGGAAAAAACGCTTCGGCAGCTCGCCTCCCTTTCTGAGGGACAGTTCTTCCGGGCCCAAGATGCCAATTCCCTGACGCAGATCTTCCAACGGATCAATACCCTGGAGAAAACCGAGATAAAAGAAACCCGCTACCGTGACACACGTGACTATTACCAGATATATTTGCGCTGGGCAATTGTTATGCTGTTGCTGTGGCTGCTGCTCAAAAACACCTTTTTCACCAATGCGTTAGAAGACTGACGGTAGATGTTGGTTTTTAGTTATTGGTTTGATTTAACAAGACTTGCCTAATTTTTCATCGGCTTACATGACCATACAAGAGAACATACGGGATTTTCAGAGCCGTTTAGCGGGTACCAACTGCCGCCTGATTGCCGTGTCCAAAACCCACCCGGTGGAGTTGATCCAGGAAGCCTATGATGGCGGACAACGGGCTTTTGGGGAAAACAAGGCGCAGGAGATGAAAGACAAACAGCCGCAACTTCCCGCGGATGTGGAGTGGCACATGATCGGGCACCTGCAAACCAATAAAGTAAAATACATCGCGCCGTTCGTGCACCTGATCCAGTCGGTTGACAGTTTGCGTTTACTGCAGGAAATTGACAAACAAGGCCAAAAACATAGCCGCGTAATTGATTGCCTGCTGCAGTTCTACATCGCTGAGGAAGAAACCAAATTCGGGCTGGACCTGGAAGAAGCCAGGCAGATCCTAAGGTCAGATGAGTTCAGCCAACTGGGTAACGTGCGCATCTGCGGGGTCATGGGCGTGGCCACCAACACCAATGACTCTGCGCACCTGCAGCGGGAATTTGCCCGACTGAGAGGCTACTTTGAGGCCTTGCGGGAGGAGTTCTTCCCAGGAGTTGCCCACTTCAAGGAGATTTCTATGGGCATGAGTTCAGATTACCAATTGGCCATCTCCGAGGGAAGCACCATAATTAGAGTGGGCAGCGCCATCTTCGGGAACCGGGACTATTCTATTACAACCTAGCTTTTAACCTGATTTCTTAAAATGACCATTAAAACGATATTGATCCTGGGAGCCCTCCTGAGCGGATTGGGTGTGATGATAGGAGCCTTTGGAGCCCATGGTTTGGCCAAATTACTCACTGAGACCGGCCGCACCGATACTTTTGAGACCGCCGTGAAATACCAGATGTACCATGCCCTGGGCTTGCTATTGGTGGGCGTTCTCATGACCCAATTCCCCGCGGCCACCGGTATGCGCCTCTCGGCCATCTGCTTTCTGATTGGCATCCTCATTTTCTCAGGCTCTTTGTATATTCTCTGCCTCACGGGCATAAAATGGATGGGCGCCATCACCCCTATCGGGGGCTTGTTCCTGATTGGCGGCTGGTTGAACCTGGTTTGGGCCCTGGTGAAAAACCTGAAGTAGAAATCCTTTAGTTGTAATGAAAAACGCCTCTCTTGCAAAAGTAGGAGAGGCGTTTTTTATGGTGTTTTTAGAAAAACAGAGGTAAAACCTTAATCGGCGGATGCAATGTTGGAGGAAAAAACAACCTGAACATTGCCTTGAACGGCATTTGACTCCACAATTAACACTTTGTTTTGCTGCCCCCGTTTCTTAGCACTGTTGAAGCTGGCTTTGATCACAGCGGTTCCGCCGGGCATCACCGGAGCCTGAGGAAACTCTGTGGCAGTACAACCGCAGGTGGTTTTTACATTATAGATAATCAGGGGTAAGGTGCCGTTGTTGGTAAACAGAAAGTCATGCTCAATGACATCGCCCTGCTTTATGTCACCGTAGTTGAATTTAGGCTCTTCAAAAACGATGGACGGACCCACCGGAGTTGGAACTGATGGTGCAATTGGGGCTACCGGGGCAGTACCCACTTTGGTGCCAGTGGTGTCTTGCGCCATCGCCGCCGAGCTCCCAACAAGCAGGAATAAAGCGCCAAAAAGAAGTTTTTTCATTCGTCTGGTTCGTATGTTCAGTTTGCCTAAGCGAAGGTACTTAATCTTCTACACGTTCTGGTGCATTCTCCAGGAGTTTCTCGTTGAAGTTCACCAGGAACAGCTGTTCTGAGGCACGGGTAGCGGCTGTATACAACCACCTGGCAAACTCCTGGCTTACAAGATCATCCTTTAGGAATCCGTGGTCCACGAAAACGGCTTGCCACTGGCCGCCCTGGGCTTTGTGGCAGGTGAGCGCATAGGCAAACTTCACCTGAAGGGCGTTCAGGTATTTGTCCTGCCGCATCTCCTGGGCTCGGGCCCGCTTGTTGGCAATGTGCTGGTAATCCTCCAGTACCTGTTGGTAGAGTTCCTTGTTCTTGTCGGCGGGCAGGGCGGGAGCCTCTGAGTACAGGGTGTCCAGCATGATCTTGGTGTCCAATTCCTCTTCATTTGGATAATCCACGAACCTAATGCGCACATCGGCGAAGCGCATGCCGTACATTTCCTCGTACCGGATGATCTTGGTTATCTCCACGAAATCGCCGTTGGCCATGAACCCGATGTTGGAATCCTTGGGCAGCCAGGTGTAATTGTTGCGCACGATCATGAGGTAATCCCCTACCCCTATCTCGTCCTCGGCAAAGAAGATCTGCCTTCTGATGTGCTGGTTGTACAGATTGGCGGTTTTGTTTGACCTACAGATCACCGTGGTATTGTCTATCCCGAACTTGTCATAGGCATACCGCAAGCCGTCTTCCAGTTTATCTCCCCGCATGGAGAAAATGTCCCGGAAACCGCGAGTCTTGAAAGCCAGTTCGGGCTGCTCTTTGACAAGCTCATTCCGAAGGCGGGTGGCGTTCATCAGAATACCAGATTCTTCAGCTTGCCGCATTACCTGGCGCATTTCCATCTCGTGAACGTGGCACTGGAAATTGCCTTGCAGATAACCCGCATCCAAAGACGGACTGATAGTCTGGTTTACCGGCGGCAACTGGGCGGTGTCCCCGATGAGCAGCAGTTTATTGCTTGGTTTCTCGAAAACGTACCCTAAAAGGTCCTGCAGCAAACCACTGTCACCGAAAGCTTTATCATCAGAAATCATGGAAGCCTCGTCCACGATGTAGATAACCTGCTCGCTCTTGTTCGGCTGACGCGAAAATGCTAATCCGTCTGAATACGGGTTAGCGGTCTGCTTATAGATTTTCTTGTGGATGGTAGAAGCCGGCTTGGCCGAGTACGTGGACATGACCTTGGCCGCCCGTCCGGTAGGTGCGAGCAACACATATTTATACCCGAAGCTGTTCAGGATTTTCACCAAAGCGCTCACCACCGTGGTTTTACCCGTACCCGCGAAGCCTTTGAGCAGGAACACCTCTTTCAGGCCGGTGCGGCGCATGATGAAATGATCCAGTTTCTGGAACAGGTTGGCCTGGTCCTGGGTGGGTTCAAAGGGAAAGTTCTTGCGGAGCGCTTCTGCAGGGGTCATATTCAGTTCAGGGAAGTAGTGGCTTCCGGCCGAAGGATTGCCATCGTAGCCGATGCCTTGGCGATCAGTTTTTTCTCGCCGGTGCCATCTATACTAAAGATTTCCGCCTCACAAAAGTTCAACTTCTTGCCTTGTTTCAGCACCCACCCTTTGGCAAAAAGCGCGCACCCCACCCCGGGGTTCAGGTAAGAAACGTTCAGGTTGGACGTGACCACGTGGTGGTTGGCGGGTATCAAGGTGACGGCGGCAAACCCCATGACAATGTCTGCCAGGGTGGCAATTACCCCACCGTGGGCAATTCCTTTGTGCTGTTTGTGCTTTTCTTCCAGGAGTAAGCGGCCCTCTATCAACCCTATTTCAATGGTTTCTATTTCAAAACCCAGCAAATGCATGTAAAATTGCCGCTGAAGTTTTTCTTTTACCGTATTTGTGTACTCAGGATTGAACAACTGTAACATCTGGCAAAAGTACTGCCTCAGGAACTGCCCTACAACCTATGGAGAACATTCATCCGCTTGCAGAACCATACTCATCTAAAACCAGGGTCAGAGTCTGCGGACTGCTGATACAGGAAGACAAACTATTGCTGGCCCGTCACAAGGCTGCCTTTGGCGAAGGTTATTTCTGGATGCCCCCCGGCGGTGGCCTTGATTTCAACGAAAAAGTAAAGGAATGCCTTAAAAGGGAGTTCAAAGAAGAAACCGGGTTGGAAATTGAGGTAGGTCGGTTTTTATATCTCAATGAGTTTCTCCGTCCGCCGCTTCATGCTATTGAATTGTTCTTTGAGGTGAATCTCGTTACGGGGACCTTGGCTCTTGGGTCAGACCCAGAACATGAGCCCCATGCGCAGTTGTTAGAAGAGGTAAAGTTTCTCAACATCCGGGACATGTTCCAACTCCAGCGCGAGGAATTGCATCCTATCCTTCATGCGTTGGTGAACCTGGATGATTTGTTTATTCCGAGGCAGAATTTTTTGGATTGATTTAAAGGGATTTTGTTTGCGCGGATGTTTTAAGGCTGTTATGTGAATCTGCTTCATAATTCCTCTCAAATATGGTTCAGGAGAACTCTCGCCAAACCATAAAAAAGCACCTCCCCGTTTCAAGGCTGTTTTGAAAAATCGGCCCTGAAACTGGGAGGTGCGGTAAAGACAGCAACTAGGTTACTGCTAAAAAAATTAATAAGCGCTGGCCTTGTCCAGCAAGGCAATATCTTCCTGGCTTAAAGTTATTTGTGCCGCTTTGGTTAAATCATTCAACTGTTCCAAACTGGTGGCGCTGGCGATGGGGGCGGTGATGCTGGGGCGGGCCATGAGCCAAGCAAGGGAAATTTGGGCAGGGTTGGCATTGTGCCGGGCAGCTACTTCATCCAGGGCCGATAAGATGCTGAAGCCGCGTTCGTTGAGAAAGCGCTTTACGCCTCCGCCACGAGGGCTTTTGTTCAGGTCGGATTCTGAGCGGTACTTGCCGGTCAGGAAACCGCTGGCCAGGGCGTAGTAGCTGATCACGCCAATTCCTTCCTGCAGGCACAAAGGTTCTAAAGCCTCTTCGAATTCCTGGCGGCTATAAAGGTTGTACTCGGGTTGCAGGCTTTGGTAAATGGGCAGATGGTGCTGTTTGCTTGTTTCCAGGGCTTGCTGCAGACGGTCGGCTTTGATGTTGGAGGCTCCAATCGCGCGCACTTTTCCGGCTTTGATGAGCTGATCGTAGGCTTCCAGGGTTTCCTCAAAAGGCGTGCTGGCATCGTCCACGTGCGACTGGTACAGATCAATATAGTCGGTTTGGAGGCGGCGTAGCGATTCCTCTACCCGTTCAAAGATGTAGCTTTTCTTCAGGCCCTTTTTATCCGGAGCGATCTCCCAGCCTACTTTAGTGGCGATGACCACTTTGTCGCGGTTGCCGCGGGATTTCAGCCAGTTGCCGATGATGGTCTCTGACTCACCTCCGGTATGGCCGGGAACCCAGACCGAGTAGCCGTCGGCGGTGTCAATCAGGTTGAAGCCAGCATCGGTGAAGGCATCCAGCAGTTGAAAAGAGGTATTCTGGTCAATGGTCCAGCCGAAGACGTTTCCGCCGAAAGCCAGCGGGGCTACTTCCAGCCCTGATTTTCCTAAGGTGCGTTTTTGCATAGTTTGGTAAAAGAAGGGTTAAAACGGTAAAAGGTGAAAACCCGCTGAGACCAGACAACTGGCAACTCAGCGGGTTCTATGGGTTATTCTCTTAAAAAGAAGATTGGTTACGCTACGGTCAGGAAAAATTCTTCAGATGGTCGGCGCACTTTCTTGGCCGAGGCCAGTTTGTCATTCTCGGCATCGCGGTAACCAAGGGCCAGCAAAGCCACGCTACGCAGGCCTTTCTCACGCAAGCCTAGCAGTTCATCTAAGGCCGCCGGATTGAAACCTTCCATTGGGGTAGAATCCACTTTCTCGTGGGAAGCAGCTACCAGACCGGTTCCCAGAGCGATGTACGCTTGTCTTGCAGCCCACTGGAAGTTTTCCTCTGCGGTTCTACTGTTGATCACTCCGGTAAGGCTTTGCGCAAAACCAGCCAGGGACTCAAGGCTAACCCCTCTTTCGGCGGCAATTCTCTCCATGTATTCGGTCACTTGGGCTTCCGTTAGATTATCCCAGGCGGCAAACACCAGTAAGTGCGATCCCTCAATCACCTGCGGCTGCTTGGCGGCTTCGGCGTGGATCTGCTTCAGTACTTCCGGGTCTTCAACAACCACCACGTTGTAGGGCTGGAAACCCATGGAAGAGGCAGAAAGCCGAATGGCCTCTAAGATATTGTTTAATTTATCCTGGGGAATTTTCTCTCCCGTCATCCGTTTAGTGGCGTAGCGCCAGTTCAGGTCGTGCAGTAAGTTCATCGAACGGTTACGTTAAAATAATTGTCTCTACTATAGTTGTATAAACAAATTTACGTACATTTGGTTTCAAATAGATACTGGTTTACGTTTGTATACTAGTATACCCGTAGAAATCATACTAATATGGAAGCACTTATCAAAGAACCCGTCATCAAACAAGATCGCAACCTTTGCATCACCCATATCCTGCCCATCAGAGATGCGCTGGACATTTTAAGCGGGAAATGGAAGATTCCGATTATTGTGGCTCTCTGCGTGCATAAAAGACGCTTTAAAGAACTTCACCGCGATGTGCAGGGCATTACCGCCAAGATGCTCTCCAAAGAACTGAAAGAGCTGGAGATGAACAAACTGGTGAAACGCACCGTGCATGATACGTCTCCGGTTACCGTGGAGTACTCCATCACCGATTACGGCCACAGCCTTACCCCGGTCATCAACGAACTGCGTGATTGGGGCATGAAGCACCGCGACAAGATTATCTACCACCCAGAAGAGGTATAACGTTTAGGGGCCGATTTATGGAAATCGGCCCCTAAATGCCTTTTACCCGATCAAGTTTTTAGCCTTTTCCAGGTCTATCTCTTTTTCCCACTTCGCAACGAAGATGGTGGCCACGGCATTGCCGATGAGGTTAGTGAGCGCGCGAGCCTCACTCATAAAGCGGTCTATGCCCAGAATTAAGGCCAACCCCGCCACCGGAATATTGCCGGCCACCGGCAACGTAGCAGCCAGCGTAATAAAGCCACTCCCAGTTACACCCGCCGCCCCTTTAGACGTAAGCAATAACACCAAAAGCAAGGTAAGCTGATGACCGAAATCCAGCGGGGTATCAGTGGCTTGGGCTACGAAGACGGCGGCCATGGTCAGGTAAATGGAGGTTCCGTCCAGGTTGAAGGAATATCCGGTGGGCACCACCAACCCTACCACTGGTTTGGCGCAGCCCAGTTTCTCTAGTTTCTCAATCAAGGAAGGCAGCGCCGCCTCTGAGGAGGAAGTTCCCAGCACAATCAAAAGTTCTTCCCGTATGTAGCGGAGGAGCCTGAATATACTGAGGCCCATGGTTTTCATAACCGTTCCCAAAATAACCACGATAAAGACCACACAGGTGAGGTAAAAAGAACCCATCAATTGGCCCAAAGCACCCAAAGAAGCCAGCCCGTACTTCCCTATGGTATAGGCCATAGCGCCCAAAGCCCCCAGCGGCGCGAATTTCATAATGAGGTGGATGACGGCAAAGAGCGCATTGGACAACGACTGGATTCCGGAATAAACCGGACGGCCCCGCTCGCCTATCTTTGACAAGCCAAACCCGAAAAGTACCGAGAAAAGCAGGATCTGTAACAGATCACCTTTGGCCAATGCATCCACGATGTTGTTAGGGATGAGGTGCATCAGGAAACCAACCACTCCCTGCTGATCCGTTTTCTCTCCGCCACTGGTCACCGCCGACAAAGCTTCGGTATCCAGGCTAGCAGCGTTTACGTGCATGCCAATTCCCGGCTCCAGCACATTCACCACCAACAAACCCAGCAGCAGCGCCACCGTGGTGAGGACCTCAAAATACAGCAGCGCTTTCACCCCTACCCGGCCCACCTGTTTCATGTCCTGCATGCCGGCAATACCCGTGACAATGGTGCAGAACACCACCGGCCCGATCATCATTTTGACCAGCTTGATAAAGGCATCGCCCAGCGGCTTCAATTGCACCGCCAGATCTGGCATAAAATGCCCCAGCAGGACCCCAGTGGCAATGGCAGAAATTACTTGGAAATAAAGGCTTTTATAGAGAGGTTTCTTCCGGATCATGTAAGGGTAAGTAAAAGCAAGGGATAAGAATAGGCACTTTAAACCGAAGCTGCAACTAAAGGAAGAACCCAGGCGAAGATTATCAACTAAAAACTGCCACGATCCGGTTTTCAGGCCTTTTTCTCTAAAACAGGGTTAAAACAGCTTTGTGTAGTTACTGCTTATTTAAATAAGCCATGATTACGGTTTTTTTCTTCTCTTTCCATCCACCCTTTTACTGCCTCTTTTTGGAAAAGATCGTGTAAACTAATTCAGGACAGTTGTCGTTAATTAAACGACAATTGTTACCTTTGACTTAAACGAGCATGACTATGGCAGCGGCACTCAATCTAGAAACGAACCTTTCCAATACCTCGGTTGATGACCGTGACATCCTGATGCTGGTGCAGACGGTGCGTCAAGGCATCAAGTACCCGCTGTTTGTGAAGATCGCGAGCCAGAGTCCGTTCAACCTGAGTGAATGGTCGGTTTTTCTGCACTTGTCTGAGCGCACCATTCAGCGGTACAAAAAGGAAAAGAAAACATTTGACCCGATCCATTCCGAGAAGATCCTTGAGGTGACCTTGCTGTACAAACGCGGCATTGAGGTATTTGGCAACCCAGAGAGCTTCAACGCCTGGCTCGAAGCCAAGAACGTGGCCTTGGGCGGCATCACGCCTAAAAGCCTTTTGGATACCACCTTCGGGATCAGTTTGCTCAAAGACGAGCTCACGCGCATTGAACACGGCGTGCTGGCATGATTGTTTTCCGGCTGAGCAAAGGTCTTTACAAAAACGATCTCTCGGGCCGCGGTGCTGAGTTGGCGGGCGGCCGTTGGAACAGCAAAGGCACCGCCGTGCTATACACCTGCGAGTCCCGCGCCCTTTGCACCACCGAAATTGCTGTGCACACGCCTTTAGGCATTGTCCCCGCTGATTACTGGCTCATCACCCTGGAAGTACCAGACCAACTCGCCCTCCGTGAAGTACTCCCCTCCGAACTGCCCCATGACTGGAGATCTTTCCCCCACCCCAATGCCACCCAACTCATTGGTGACGCCTTCGTGCAAGAAGGCAAGTTCGTGGGCCTGAAAGTCCCCTCCGCCGTGGTGCAAGGCGATCACAACTACCTGTTCAATCCCCGCCACCCCCAATTCAGTCAACTGGAACTCATCAGCACTGAGCCCTTCCCCTTTGACGAGCGGCTTTTTGTAAAATAGTTTCAGAAAACGGGCTTAAAAACAACTGTCTCACCTTTGGCCTAAAAAAGCAAGAAAAGACATGCTTCAGTTCAAACCATAATCAGCCCAATTGCGGAAGGATATGCCGAAGGTCTACCTGAGGCCGAGGTACGCCCTGCCGCACCCTAAAACGGTTCAAATGGCTGTAGCCCACGTGGGCTATGGAACAGAAGGCGGAAGCCAGATGGACCTCCTTTGTGAAGAAAAGACTGGCTGAGCGTCAGTAAGTTTTTTTTCTTCTAGATTCTTTTGGTTTAGTTGAGCATCAAGGATCAACCTGACAAACCTCAGCAGGATGCGGCTGCAGCCCTAAGGTTAGAAGAAAGGATACAGGAAAGTAAAGACCCATAAAGGGATTTTAAGGCTATCGCCTCACTGATTTGCTAACTTCAGCCCAAGGTAGGTCCAGGTTGAAAACTTGAACCATGGTTTGCGGGGAATGAATCAGCCACTTACCCCTCAAAGGGGCAGCCAATAAGAGAAACCATAACTGATGATGGACTAGCCTGCGACAGATTTAAAGAGATTACAGTTTTGCCATTTTAAACCCGTTTTCCTAAAATCAGGCTTGAAATGCACCATCCTTTACTACCTTCACAAGACACAAACCTACCCCACTCTAACAAACATGAAAAGCAGACGTCACTTCCTCCGGCTCTCAGCGCTGGGAACCGCCTTTGTGGGCGGACTCTACCCCATTCACCGGGCTTTTTCGGGCACCATTCAGAAAGGGAAAGCCAATAAGCCGCTGGTCATCTCCACTTGGGACCATGGGATGCCGGCCAACGAAGCCGCCTGGAAAATTCTCTCCCAGAACGGACATGCCTTGGATGCCGTGGAAGCCGGTGTACGCGTTCCAGAGGCAGACCCAAACGTGCGGACCGTAGGGTACGGGGGCTTTCCAGACCGGGAAGGAAATGTGACGCTTGATGCCTGCATCATGGACAAAGACAGTAACTGCGGATCGGTGGCGTATTTGCAACACATCAAGCACCCCATCTCCGTGGCGCGTAAGGTGATGGAAGACACGCCGCACGTGATGCTGGTGGGTGATGGGGCCCTGCAGTTTGCCCTTGCCAAAGGCTTCCAGAAAGAGAACCTTTTAACGCCCGAATCTGAAAAAGACTGGAAAAACTGGCTTAAAGAGTCTAAGTACAAACCGGTCATCAACATTGAGAACCATGACACCATCGGGTTGCTGGCACTGGATGCTCACGGGAACCTGGCCGGTGCCTGTACCACCAGCGGAGCTGCCTACAAAATGAGAGGACGAGTGGGCGATTCTCCCATTATTGGTGCCGGGCTGTTCGTGGACAATGAAATAGGTGCCGCCACAGCCACAGGTTTGGGCGAAGCGGTGATCAGGATGGTGGGCAGCCACTTGGTGGTGGAACTCATGCGCCAGGGCAATTCGCCCGAGAAAGCCTGTCAACTGGCGGTGGAGCGTATCATCCGGAAGCAGAAGAATGTGAAAGACCTGCAGGTGGGCTTCATTGCCATCAACAAACAGGGCGAGTACGGGGGGTATTGCATTCAGCGTGGCTTCAACTATGCCGTGCGGGATATCCAGACAAACAAACTATTAGACGCCAAATTCAAGCTGTAGCACCATGGGGAAATCTGTTCTGCTGGAAATCTGTGTAGATTCGGTGCAATCGGCCATTATAGCGCAGAAGGCAGGAGCTCAGCGGGTGGAACTCTGCGATAACCTGGTGGAAGGCGGCACCACCCCCAGCGCAGGAATGATCCGGCTTTGCCGAAAACATTTGACTATTGGGCTGCACGTTCTCATACGTCCGCGACGCGGCGATTTCCTGTATTCAGACCTTGAGTTTGCGGTCATGAAGGAGGACATAGCCTTGGCCAAAGAACTTGGAGCCGACGGTGTGGTGCTGGGCATCTTGCTGCCAGATGGTAACATAGACGTGCTGCGCACCCGTGAACTGATTGAACTAACCCAACCCCTAAGCATCACGTTCCACCGGGCGTTTGATTTGACCCCAGACCCGTTTCTGGCACTGGAAGATTTACAGCGATTAGGTGTACACCGGCTCCTGACCTCGGGGCAAAAAGCCTCAGCACCAGAGGGGGCCGAACTGATTGCTGGTTTGCAGAAAAAAGCCGGCGAAAAACTGATTATCTTGCCCGGCGGCGGAATCAACGAACAAAATTTGGCCTCCCTCCTGCAGAAAACGGGTGTTTCAGAAGTCCATGCCTCAGCCCGTGACCTGAAGGAAAGCCTGATGCAGTTCCGGCGTGAAGAAGTGCCTATGGGAGGAACTCCATTACCTACAGAATACGCGCTCATGGAAGCTTCTCCGCAAAGAATAGCAGCCCTGAAAGCAGTGACCCAAAACCTGAACAATGCTTCGGCGGCACTTTAGGTCAAAGTTTAGAATTCGTTAAAAGCTGTTTTGAACCTATTTTATGGTAAACAGCCCAAAAATATCCCTGAGGGCTTTTCCCACGTATCCAACGGAAATAAATTGCGAACTTTCACCGTTCGCTCAGAAAAAAGAAGATAAATGCCCAAGATCCTGATCATTGATGATGAACGTAGCATCCGCTACACCCTCAAGGAAATTTTAGAATACGAGAGCTATACCGTAGACGAAGCCGAAGACGGCGAGCGCGGCCTGGAACTCCTGCAGAAAAGCAAATACGATGTAGTGCTCTGCGACATCAAAATGCCCAAGATGGACGGCATGGAAGTGCTGGAACGTGCCACTATCCTGGTGCCTGACACTCCTTTTATTATGATCTCGGCGCACGGCACCATTGACACGGCCGTGGAGGCCACCAAAAAAGGCGCCTATGATTTCCTGGTGAAACCACCGGATCTGAATCGACTGCTGGTTTCGGTGCGGAATGCGCTGGACAAAGCCTCTCTGGTGACGGAAACCAAGACTCTTAAGAAGAAAATATCCAAGACCTATGAGATGGTAGGCGCCTCGCCTGCTTTGTCTAAGGTGAAAGCGGCTGTTGCCAAAGTAGCCCCTACCGATGCCCGCGTTCTTATCACTGGGCCTAACGGAGCCGGAAAAGAACTGGTCGCCCGCTCTTTGCATGAACAGAGCAATCGCGCCTCGGGTCCTTTGGTGGAAGTGAATTGTGCGGCCATTCCAAGTGAATTGATTGAAAGCGAATTGTTCGGGCACGAGAAAGGCTCGTTTACCTCGGCCGTGAAACAGCGCATCGGGAAATTTGAGCAGGCCAACGGCGGCACGTTGTTCCTGGACGAAATCGGGGACATGAGTTTATCGGCGCAGGCCAAAGTATTGCGCGCATTGCAGGAGCACAAGATCACCCGCGTTGGGGGTGACAAAGACATTACGGTGGATGTACGCGTGGTGGCCGCCACCAACAAGAACCTGCTGGAGGAGATTGAAGCCAAAAACTTCCGGGAAGACTTGTACCACCGCTTAAGCGTGATCCTGATCCACGTGCCTCCGTTGAACGAGCGCCGCGAAGACATTCCTGATCTGGTGACTAAATTCCTGCAAGACGTGGCCCGCGATTACGGGAACAAACCCAAAAATATTTCAGCAGAAGCGCTCACCTACCTGCAAGGCCTTGACTGGCGCGGTAATGTACGTGAACTCCGGAACGTGGTAGAACGCCTGGTGATCATGAGCGAAGACACCATCACCGAAGAAGACGCCCGGGCTTACGCTAAATAGAACCACTTAAGTTTACCAACAGAGAAGCCTCCAGGATTTGGTCTAGGAGGCTTCTCTGTTTTAAAGCAGTTTTATAGAAAAAGCCCAAAAACATCATACTACCAACAAGTTACATCCTCTAATGTCTGAATTATCAAAACGGCCCATAATCTTAAAGGAGCCATCTGAGTAAAGTTTGCCGAGGTCCTTGGTTTCAATGAAGGCGCAGGAATCTACGTTGGCAAGGTCTATCACATTCACCCCTCCTGAACCCGATTCACTGGAGATAGAGAAAGGATCGTTGACATCCCGCACCAACACACGGAGCGTTCTGGAGGGCTGGAAAATACCCTCACCGGTGGAATAAGCCTGTGATAAAAGCTCCGTCATGCCGTACTCAGAATGGATCGTTTCTACTCCAAAGGCCGCGGTGAGAATCTGATGGAGTTCTTGGCGCACCATTTCGCGTCTTCGGCCCTTCATTCCCCCGGTTTCAAAAATAGTTACCCCGCTGAACTCCTGGTTCCCTTGTTCCTCCGCCAGATCCAGCAAGGCATAGGTTACTCCAAAAAGATACACCTTCTGTCCGGCTGCTTTCGCTAAGTTCAGGGCCTGGAGGAGTTCTGCGTGGTTCCTGAGGTAAAAACCGGGTTCAGTTTGACCAGTAGCCTGGATAAAATGATCCACCATCATCACCAAAGAAGAATCACCTTGTTCGAAGTAAGAAGGAAGTAAAGCCAACACCACGTTACCCTTTAAAGGTCCGTAGGTTTCTTCAAACAACGCCTGGGCATGCTGCTTGTAGAAGTCTGGGTTCTCTACCAGGTGCTGGCTGCGCTGTTGCAGCGTAGTGCCGCTACTTTTAAAAATGACCTGAGGCGTAAACGGGTGGGATTGAACGGTATGCGTCTTGAAGAACTCTATGGGCAGGAACGGGATCTGGTGGAGCTCTTTTATTTGAGAAACCTCTTTTTTCAGGTACTTCAGGTAAGCCTGGTAAACGGGGTTATGGCTGGCCTGGTATTGGAACAAAGCCAAGGCAGCCGCTTGAAAATCTGCGGGACCCTTCTGAAGTAGGTCTTTTTTGTACTCTGCGGGAAAACCCATGGATGATGGTTGCTAAATTATACAACAAAGTAAGCAAGTGCGCGTTAGGATTTGTACCTTAGGTGCTCATCATTTCACTATGAAAAAACATAGACTCCTGTTTGGATTGGCCTTTGTTCTTGGTTCTCTGGGGCTAACGTCCTGCTACGACGAACCAGAATTTGACCTTACCCCTAACCTTACCTTCAGAGGCATAGAACAACGCACCCTTCGGAATCCCTCAAACGTCACGTATGACTCTCTTATTCTTATCGTGCGGTTTCAGGACGGAGACGGTGATTTAGGATTATCCGAGACTTTGTTCCCCGACGATATCAAGGAACCCTTTAATCCCGGTGGTCCTTTCTTCTACAACATGATCTGCAACATCTACAAGAAAAAGAACGGCAGTTATGAGAGAGTTCTGGACCCCTCTGGTAACCCGATCAGCTATAACGGCCGTTTCCCAAGGGTTTCCTCCGAAGACCGGGAAGAGCCGCTGGAAGGTGACATCCGGTACAGCATCTCTATTTATGAGAGCCCTTTCAACCCCATCAAACGAGGAGACACGGTCCGGTTCGACCTAAAAATAATTGACAGGGCGAAGCATGAAAGTCAGGTGGTAACCACCTCAGACGTTATCATGTACTCCCAACCTTAGCCCTAAACCCACTTTTTTTAAAACGAACGGCCTGCTTCTGAAGAAGCAGGCCGTTCGTTTTATGGTTCCTTCCTTAGTAAAGGGAAGGGAATGCTTTAGGGTCTACTTCGTGCATGATGGCATACACTGTTTCGAACACATCCTCGGCGCTTGGCTTGGAGAAGTAGTCTCCGTCAGTGGAATACGAAGGACGGTGATCCTGGGCGGAAAGGGTGGTCGGTTTGGAATCCAGCCAACGCCAGGCTTCCTGCTCGTCAATTACCTTCTGCATCATAAAACCGGTAGCTCCGCCAGAAACATCTTCATCGGTGAACAGCACTCGGTTGGTCTTCCGGATAGAATCGGTAATCTGATGCTCTAAGTCAAAGGGCAAAAGGGTTTGTACGTCAATTATTTCTGCGGATATGCCCACTGATTGCAATTGCTCTGCCGCCTCCATGACTACTCGGCACATAGAGCCGTACGTCACAATAGTAATGTCAGTTCCTTTTCTTAAAACTTCGGGCATTCCCAACGGAATGGTGAATTCCCCGATGTTGGCTGGAATACGTTCTTTCAGGCGGTACCCGTTGAGGCACTCTACTACCAACGCTGGTTCATCTGATTTCAGTAACAGGTTGTAAAATCCAGCGGCTTGGGTCATGTTACGTGGCACCAACACGTGCATGCCCCGCAAGCTGTGCAGGATCATACCCATAGGTGACCCAGAATGCCATACTCCTTCCAAACGGTGTCCGCGGGTCCGGATAATTACGGGTGCTTTCTGCCCGCCTTTGGTGCGGTACTGTAAGCTGGCCACATCATCGCTCAGGATCTGAATGGCGTATAGCAGGTAATCAAGGTACTGGATCTCGGTGATCGGGCGAAGACCTCTTAAGGCGGCTCCAATTCCCTGCCCGGCAATAGTACATTCCCGAATACCGGTATCAGTTACGCGCAACTCCCCGTATTTGTCCTGCAAACCGGCAAAGGCCTGGTTTACGTCCCCAATCTTACCTACGTCTTCGCCAATGGCAAATACCCTTGGGTCACTGGCCAAAATGGCATCGAAACACGCCTGCAGTACTTCCCGGGCATCTACCACAGGGCTATCTTCAGTGTATTCTGGTTTAATCTCTTCCACCAGCAAGGCAGACTCATCAGACTGGCTGTAGAGGTAAGAGTTGTAGCGCTCGGCGTTTTCGCCCTGAACTGTTTCCAGCCATTTTACCAAATCACGTTTGGCGGCGCTTCTTTCATTCCGCACAAATCGGAGGGCTTTCCGGGCGGCCTTGATGGCGTCTGAGCGCAGCGGGTTCAATGTTTTGCTCAACTCTTCACGGATGGCCGCTACTTCTGAGCTGTTTTGCTCCAAACTGGCCGAAAGCTGCTCTAACAATACCAAGCATTGCTTGTGGTCTTCCTGGATGGCCGTGTTGAACGAAGCCCAGGCATTCCCTTTGGCCACGCGCACGGCCTCTTTGGCCTCTGCCTCAATCTGGTTCAACTCGGCATGTTGGGCGTACCCGTTGGTGATAAGCCAATTGCGCATCTGTTTGATGCAGTCATATTCTTCTTCCCAAGCCAGGCGTTCCTTTGATTTATAGCGCTCGTGCGACCCAGAGGTAGAGTGGCCTTGCGGCTGGGTGACTTCCTCCACGTGGATCAATACGGGTACGTGCTGCTCGCGGCACACCTGGGTGGCTTGCTGGTACACTTCACAAAGACCGGCATAATCCCAACCTTTCACCTTGAAGATCTCATACCCTTGTTCTCCCGGGGCATCGCGCTGGAAGCCTGCCAGAATTTCAGAGATGCTGCCTTTTGTGGTCTGGTATTTGGCCGGTACCGAAATTCCGTAACCATCGTCCCACACCGATACCAACATAGGTACCTGCAGAACGCCCGCGGCATTGATGGTTTCAAAGAATACTCCCTCAGAAGTAGAAGCATTTCCGATGGTGCCGAAGGCGATCTCGTTTCCGTTGACTGAAAAGTCGGTGAACTGGTGCAACTCAGGGTTCTCGCGGTACAGCTTAGAGGCATAGGCCAAACCTAACAGACGAGGCATCTGGGCACCGGTTGGGGAAATATCAGCGGAGGAGTTTTTAGCGGTAGTTTGGGGTTTCCATTTGCCTTCATCGTCTAGCAGGCGCGTCCCGAAGTGTCCGGTCATGCTGCGCCCGGCGGTAGACGGCTCCTGCTCCACATCGGTGTGGGCATATAATTGGGCGAAAAACTGTTGTATGGTTAGCTCCCCTATGGCAAACATGAAGGTTTGGTCCCTATAGTACCCGGAGCGGAAATCGCCGGGGCGGAAAAACCGGGCCATGGCCAATTGGGCCACTTCTTTTCCGTCTCCGAAAATCCCGAATTTGGCTTTTCCCATGAACACTTCTTTCCGGCCGGTTAAACTGGCCTGCCGACTCTCGCAAGCGATGCGATAGTCTTGCAACATCTCTTCTTTTGTAAGGGAAAGCTGAGTAATCCGTTCAACGGTTTGCATGCGTTATCTTATAAGGTCCTATAAGGATTTTTAAAGTCAAAACTACGTAAGTTTTACCCCATTTTCAAATGGATTCGTGTGGGTGGTGTTCTAAAGCGCGATTTTGTGTAGCTATCCGAACTAATTTTTCTTATTTTTGTTTTGCTCACTAACCGGGCTAAGCAAACGTCTCAAACAATATAAAATGTTATGAAAAAAATTTATCTGTTCCTCACGCTTCTACTTGCGGTACTTACCCAAGGAATGGTCTCTGCACAAGGGGTGCTGACCTTTGAAAAAGATACCCACGACTTCGGGAATGTGACCGAAGGTGTACAAGCTGTGTACGAATTTAAATTTAAGAATACCGGAAACCAACCGGTTATTATCTCTCATGTGCAGGCATCCTGTGGTTGTACCACTCCTGAGTGGCCAAAAGAAGCCATCCTGCCAGGTAAAACAGGCGTTGTGAAAGCCGGTTATAACAGTGCTGGCCGCCCGGGTGCCTTCAGCAAAACATTAACCGTAACTTCAAACGGTACTCCTGAAACCCTGTCTCTTTTCATCAAAGGAACTGTGGTTCAGAAAGACGCCTCCTCAGCCCCTTCTTCTACCGCTTCAGCTCAGGAAAAAGCCAATTCTCCTAAGATGGAAGTAACCAGCACTACCTTTGACTTCGGGAAATTGGAAAAAGGCCAGAAAGCTACCGCCAAATTCACCGTCAAAAACACCGGAAAATCAGATTTGAATGTTACCGGATTACAGACTGCCTGCAACTGCGTAGCGTTCAAAATGAGCCCTTCGGTAGTAAAAGCAGGACAAGCGGCAAAGTTGGAACTTACCTATAGCCCTCAGGTGTTACAGGACAGAATAGAGACAGTAAATCTTGTTTCTAACGATATCACAGGTTCAGCTCCCACCCTTACTCTAAAGGCCAAAGTGGTTGAAAGCTTAGCAAAACAAAGTTCAGTTAAGGTTAACAAGGCCTCTGTGCCTTTTAAATAGTTTTTTCATAGTTTTATTTTGTACTAATGGCAGTAACCAAGTTGCTGCCTTTTTTTATGCCCTTTGGTGTTTTGGGCATGATTTTGAAAAAGAGCACCAAAAACAAAGCTTTGCCAAACAAACGTTAATTAAATAGAGGTGGTGCTTGCAAATCTGCTAGCAGGTTGGTGTATATTTGTGCACTTTTTCACCACCTTATAAAAAATCACACCATGATTATTGGTCTTCCGAAGGAGATAAAAAACAACGAAAACCGCGTGGCCCTCACCCCCGGTGGCGTGGCGGAATTTATAAAGAACGGCCACACCGTTTATGTACAGGCTACTGCCGGTGAAGGCAGTGGTTTCTCAAATGAGGAATATTCAGCTGCGGGCGCAACCATCCTCCCTACTATTGAGGAAGTGTACGCCATCGCTGAGATGATTGTGAAAGTGAAAGAGCCCATTGAGCAGGAATATGCCCTGATCAAAGAAGGCCAATTGTTGTTCACGTACTTCCACTTTGCTTCCTATGAGCCGTTGACGCACGCCATGATTGAGCGGAAAGCAACGTGCCTGGCTTATGAGACTGTTGAGCTGAAAGACCGTTCTTTGCCTTTGCTTATTCCGATGAGTGAAGTAGCGGGCCGTATGGCTCCGCAGGAAGGTGCCAAATACCTGGAGAAACCATTGAAAGGCCGCGGCATTTTATTGGGTGGCGTACCCGGTGTGAAACCAGCCAATGTATTGGTATTAGGTGGTGGAATCGTGGGAACACAGGCGGCCAAGATCTCTGCCGGTTTCGGAGCGAACGTGACCATCATGGACATAAGCCTGAAGCGTCTGCGTGAACTGGACGACATCATGCCAGCCAACGTGACCACGGTTATGTCAAACCATTACAACATCAAAGAAGCCATCAAAGATGCTGATTTGATCATTGGTGCGGTTCTGATCCCAGGCGCAAAAGCCCCTCACCTGATCACCCGTGACATGCTGAAAGACATGCGTCCGGGTACCGTATTGGTAGACGTGGCCGTTGACCAGGGAGGTTGCATTGAAACCTGTAAGCCAACCACGCACGAGAATCCAACCTTCATCATTGATGACGTGGTTCATTACTGCGTGGCCAACATGCCAGGTGCTGTTCCTTACACCTCTACCCTTGCCCTTACCAACGCTACCCTTCCTTATGCTTTATTACTGGCCAACAAAGGCTGGAAACAAGCATGCCAGGAGCGTGAAGAGCTAAGACTTGGCTTGAACGTGGTAGACGGAAAAGTAGTGTACCCTGGAGTAGCCCAAGCCTTCAACTTACCGTTGACAAACGTTGCTGAAGTACTAGCCTAAATTCTAGTTTTTCTAAAAGAAAAGCCTCCCTTTCTTGTGAAAGGGAGGCTTTTCTTTTATAGCTGTTTTTTGAAATAAAGCCTAAAATATTCTTAAAGAAATACACCTTTCATGGAATGTTAAATAATTACAAGAAAGCATTTTATCGTTTTTAAATTTTCCTTGGAACACATCGATCATCCATTTGATCCCCTTAAATCCCCCCTGTTTATTGCCCCATTTCATAAAAAGAGGGTAAAACAGGAATGGGGGTTATTTGCTTTGTTCCGGGGTGTACGTGCCAGCAGTAATGCTCTAGCCCATTACTGACCATGAGGTAAGGAGCAGCAATGGTTTGATTGTACACGGCCACCTGTTTCACGGTAGCTTCAGTGATGGGGACGTGGGCAGCCTTGCATTCTACCAAAAGAAGCGGCAAACCATCGGTGGAATAGACGCGCAGGTCGGTTCGTTTTTGTAGGGTATTGTATTTGGTGCCCCGTTCAACGCTCATCAACGCCAAGGGAAACGCCAAGTGCGCATGCAACAAATGGATGATGTGCTGCCGTACCCACTCCTCGGGGGTTAAGAGCACATATTTGCGGCGTACCTGATCCAGAATAAATGTTTTCCCTCCAGAATCCTTAAGTTTGTAGGAATATGCAGGCAAAGAAAGCTGTTCCATTCGCCAAAAGTAGTAACTAAGCGGCAGTGCAGGGGCTTTAAGCCTGATTTTCTCAAAACAGAACCAAAATAAACTATGAAGACCAAAAAGGAGATCGTCGAGAACTGGCTTCCCCGCTACACGGGCCGGCCGTTGAATGAATTCGGGGAATATATCTTGCTCACTAACTTCCTCAATTACGTGGTCATGTTTGCCGACCAGTTTGGGGTAGAGATTAAAGGTTCAGATAAACCCATGCAGACCGCCACCGCCCAAAACATTACCATCATTAATTTCGGGATGGGAAGCGCTATGGCAGCCACCGTTATGGATTTGCTATCGGCGGTGAAACCCAAAGCAGCTTTGTTTTTAGGCAAATGCGGCGGGCTGAAAAAATCTAAACTGGGTGACCTGATCCTGCCCATTGCAGCCATCCGGGGCGAAGGAACCTCTGATGACTACCTTCCACCGGAAATTCCTGCTCTCCCTTCGTTCCGTCTGCAGCGGGCGGTTTCGTCCATGATCAAAAAGCACGAGATGGATTACTGGACCGGCACAGTGTACACCACTAACCGCCGTGTGTGGGAGCATGACGAAGAGTTCAAGGAATATTTACTTTCCATCCGGGCTTTGGGTGTGGACATGGAAACGGCCACTATTTTTGTGGTAGGCTTTATGAACGATATCCCTCACGGGGCCCTGTTGCTGGTGTCAGATAACCCAATGACCCCAGACGGCGTGAAAACCGCAGAAAGCGATTTAAGAATCACTGCCGATTTCGTGACCAAACATCTCCAGATCGGGATTGACGCTTTGCTGGAGCTTCGTGACTCCGGTGAATCAGTGAAACACCTGCGCTATGACTAAAAAATGGAGTCACCTGGGATTGTCCGGCTTGCTGGGGCTTTCCCTCCTTTCTTCCTGCAGTCAGAGCCAGAAAGCTGATCTGTTGGTGTACAACGCCACCGTTTACACGGTAAACCAAGAATTTGACAAAACCCAGGCGTTTGCAGTAAAAGACGGTAAAATAGTAGAGGTAGGCACCTCTGAGGGCCTTCGGCAGAAATACAAAGCCACTCAGGAGGTAGATGCCCAGGGGAAATCCGTGTACCCTGGCTTAATTGATGCCCATGCCCACTTTTATCGCTACGCCATGAACCAGCGGGAGGCTGACCTGGTGGGCACCACCTCTTTCGCAGAGGTAATTCAGCGGCTTCAGAAACAACGCCAGGAGTATCCGGATGCGGCTTGGCTCACGGGCCGTGGTTGGGACCAGAACGACTGGAAGGTAAAGCAATTCCCTACCAAAGACACCCTGGACCAATTGTTCCCAGACATTCCGGTAATGATTCAACGGGTAGATGGCCATGCCTTTCTGGCGAACCAAAAGGCCCTTGATTTGGCTGGCATCACACCGCAAACCCAGGTGAACGGTGGCCGTGTGGAAGTCAAAAACGGGAAATTGACTGGTATTCTGGTTGACAACGCCGGTGATCTGGCTTCAGAGAAAATCCCAATGCCTTCGGTAAAGGAATTGACAGAGGTCTTGAAGGAAGCCGAGCAAAACCTTTTCCAAGTGGGAATCACAACTGTAGTGGATGCTGGTTTACCAAAAGATGCGGTTGACCTGATGGATTCCCTTCAGAAAGCCGGAGAACTGCGGGTCAGGGTTTACGCCATGCTTAGCCCTACTCCCGAGAACAAGACCCATTACTTCAAAAACGGACCATATACCTCTGATCGGCTGAACGTAAGGTCGTTTAAAGTGTACGGCGATGGCGCCCTGGGTTCAAGAGGTGCCTGCCTGCTGCACCCGTATTCTGACCGGCCAAATGAGACCGGGTTCCTATTGGAGACAGTGCAGGAGTACAAAGACCTGGCTGCCGAGCTTTACCAGCACAACTTTCAGATGAACACCCACGCCATTGGTGATTCTGCCAACCGCGTGATTCTGCAGATCTACGGCAATCTGCTAAAGGGCAAGAACAACCGCCGCTGGCGCGTAGAGCATGCCCAAGTAGTGAACCCCGAAGATGTTCCGCTTTTTGGCAAGTACAGCATTTTACCTTCGGTTCAGCCCACGCACGCCACCTCAGACATGTACTGGGCCAGCGAACGTTTAGGCCTGGACCGGGTGAAACATGCCTACGCTTTTAAAGCCTTATTGCAGCAGAATAATATCCTTCCGCTGGGCTCAGATTTCCCGGTGGAGCACATCAATCCGTTGTTTGGGTTTCACTCGGCTATCGCCAGACAAGATGCTGAGAATTACCCTGCTGAAGGATTCCAGATGGAAAACGCTTTAACCCGAGAAGAGGCTTTAAAGGGCACTACCATCTGGGCAGCTTACGCCAACTTCGAGGAAAAGCAGAAAGGCAGTATTGAAGTGGGAAAGGTTGCCGATTTCGTGATCCTGGACCAAGACATCATGACCATTAAACCCGAAGCCATCAGAGGCGTGAAGGTCATCAGTACGTACCTGAACGGCGAAAAAGTATACGGCCAGAAATAGGGTTTTCGCCTCGTTTTTCTGAAAACAACCTTAAAACAGAAAGGGCATCCGGTGGTGGATGCCCTTTCTGTTTTAAGTCAAGTTCATTTATACAGCCGGGACTGCCACCGGAGCCAATTTCCTGGTTCTGATGGAAAACAGAATGAACAGTCCTATCACGAAAAAGACCAGAAGGGTGAGAATGCTGTTGCGCATGGACCCGAAAATCTGCTCGGTTATACCAAAGGAAAGCGTGCCAAGGGCAAGGCCTACTTTATCGCAGATATCGTAGAAACTGAAGAACGAGGCATTGTCCTGGGTTTCAGGGAGCAGTTTGCTGTAAGTTGACCTGGAGAGCGACTGCACCCCTCCCATTACGGCTCCTACCACAAAGGCCAGCACGTAATACTGATTTCCGGTGGTCACGAAATAAGCCCCGATGGTAATACCTACCCACACAATAACCGCCCACATCAACGCCATGGTATTCCCCACCCTGCCAGAAAGCCAGGCAAAGAAATGAGCTCCCCCAATGGCTACGGCCTGGATGATGAGAAGCACCGTAATCAGCGCCGTATCGGGTAGGTTCAATTCCTTGGAACCGAAGAGCGAGGCCACGTACATCACCGTCTGCACGCCCATGTTATAGAAAAAGAAGGCCAACAGGAAACGTTTGAGCAGCGGCAACCCTTTGAGCAGGGAAACTACCTTGCCAAGTTCCCGAAAACCGTTGAGAAGGTATCCACCCTCCTTTGCCTTGGGACTTCGGTTATTAGGCAGATAAGCAAACGAATACTGCGCAAAGCCGAACCACCACAATCCGGTGAAAAGAAAAGAGATTCGGGCCGGTAAGGCATCGTCCTCAATGCCTACCGCGCTTGGGAAAAGCACCAAAGCCAGGGACAAAATCAGCAAAATCATACTCCCAATGTACCCCAGGGAAAAGCCGCGGGCACTTAGTTTGTCGAAGTTCTCTTCAGTGGCTATTTCGGGCAGGTAGGAATTGTAGAACACAATGCTTCCGCTGAATCCAATGGCGGCAATCATAAACAGCAGCACAGAGATTGAAAAGGTTTCTTTGGTAAAGAAGAAAAGGCACATACAGGCTATGGAGCCCATGTAGCAGAAAAAGCGCATGAAGTTCTTCTTATTTCCGCCGTAATCGGCAATGGCGGTTAAAAGGGGGCTTAGGAAGGCAATGGTTAGGAAAGCCCCTGTTAAGGTATAGCTGTAAAGTACCGAAGCGGAGATCTCCAGTCCAAAGAAATTGACTAGATCTCCCTGATTTCCCTTAGTGAGGGCTACATAGTAGATGGGGAAAATGGCAGTGGTAATCACCAGCGAATACACAGAATTGGCCCAATCATAAAAGCACCAGGCTCTCAGGACTTTAGGGTCATTTTTCACAGGGTTTTGTTTCATAGAAGCAGGGCGGCTTTACCCATAAGCATTTTAGAGTTCTAGTTACCTAAAATACTTTGATTTACCCACCTTCTTCTTTGATTTTAGAAGGAAAATATAGGATGCCACGCAGGTTCTTTTATCTTTGCAGTACACTTAAACATACTAAGATGGGTACACCTCTACTTACCCAAGACCAGGAGTTGCACGTCCTGCTCAAAACCAACGAGGCGCTTTTCATGGAGACGCTGTTCAAGCAGTACTACGTGCTGCTGTGCCGAACTGCCGTGCGCTTCACCAAAGACACCGAGGCCGCCGAAGACTTAGTGCAAGAGGTCTTCTGTAAGATCTGGCAGAACCGTGAGGTACTGGAGGTAAGCACTTCCTACAAAGCGTATCTGGTAAGATCTGTCACCAACCAGGCCCTCAACTACATTGAGAAACAAAAACGCCTGGTTCTGGCCGAGGACACCACTCCTTATGAATCTTCTGTATCGGCCAACACCACCATGGAGCAGTTGGAGGGAACAGAGATGGAGGGCCGCATTCAGCAGGCTCTTAATGAGTTACCGCCCCAGTGCCGACTTATCTTCGAGATGAGCCGTTTTGAGGAATTGACTTACAAGGAAATAGCCGAAACGCTGCAGCTTTCCCCTAAAACCGTGGAAAACCAAATGGGAAAGGCCCTTCGTATCCTACGTGAGCATTTGTTGTTTCTTCTGATAACCTCTTCATTATTAGCTGCCATAGCGTAGCCAGTAAAATCATTGCAGTAGCCAAAGAATTATTATCGTGGACATAGGGGTTAACCTTCCTTTATCTGTCATATAGACACCACGACACTAACACTACCATGACACAAACAAAACTTGACAACCACGAGAACCCGGAATGGGTCTTGATGGCAAAAGCGTTGCGGGGGGAATTGTCTGACCAGGAACAACTGGAATTTTCTGCCTGGTTGAACGAAGACGAAGCCCACACGCAACAATGGACCGAAGCCCTGGAAGTCTGGGACGAAGTTGGTTCAGAACAGAATCTCACCTTCCAGCCCAATGCTGACGCTGCCTGGACTAAATTCTGCGCCAAAGCAGAATTCACCCCTGAAACCAAAATCATTCCCCTCATCCCCGACGAGTCTCCGTCGTACGAGGCGCCTGCGGGTGAGGCGATTGAAAGACAGCTTTTCCCTTGGAATACCCTGTACAAGTATGCCGCAGCCTTTGTATTGGCAGTTGGTTTGGCTTGGATAGGGTATTTGCAGTTTAACAACTCCTCTCCTAATGCCTGGGCTCAGGTAGCCACCGCCGCCGGAGAAAGACAATTGATTTATCTGCCAGACAGCAGCAAGGTCACCTTGAATGAGAACTCCACCCTACGGTATCAAACCGCTTTTAAGGGGAAAGAGCGCAAGGTAGAACTGGTAGGCGAAGGCTTCTTCGAGGTGCGTAAGAATCCTGAGAAACCGTTCATTGTAAAAAGCGGAAACGCCGAAACCCGGGTATTAGGGACTTCTTTCAACGTGAAAGCCCTCAAAGCAGAATCTGAGGTTTCAGTAGCGGTTGTTACCGGTAAAGTAGCCCTTTCTTCCCTGAAAAGCGAAAAGAAAGTACTGCTTACCCCTGGTTTCACCGGTTTCCTCTCTGCCAATGGCCAGCTTGACCGGAAAGAAACAGAGAAGGCTACCCCCGCTACCTGGCGGTCTCTGGAGTTCAACAATACCTCCTTAAAAGCAGTGGCAGATCAGTTGGAGGAATATTTCAATGTTTCGGTGGAAGTGCCAAACCAGAACCTACAGGCTTGCACATTTACAGGAACTTTTGAAAACCCTGACCTGAAAGAAATCCTGTCAGTACTGGAAGCTTCTACTGATGTGAAGATCAGCCGATCTGAGAAAGGAACTTATACCTTAGATGGCGCAGGTTGCCGTTGATTCTTCCTGCAAAGGTCTTTTCTCAACCGGTATGCTTTTCAGAGTACGTTTCCTTTTTTTCCTGTTCTGTACTTTTGGTTGGTTCTCCTCCTGTGACATTCTGGGCGATGGGCCTTGTATAACAGGATCAGGACCTTCAAAATCAGAACGAAGAGATGTAGCCGCTTTCAAAGGAGTTGACATGCGCATTGGCGGTAATGTTTATGTTACCGCAGGACCAAGAGTAGAAGTTAAGGTAGAAAGTTTCTCCAATGTTCTGCCCGAGATTTCCACTAAAGTGGAAGGTGGCACTTTGGTCATCTCCTCTGGCTCCTGTATTGAATACGCCGATGACGAAACAAATGTCTACATCAGCATGCCTGAACTGGAATATGCTTCGCTGAAAGGTTCGGGCATAATCCGGATCCAAACGGTTCCCTCTCCCAAGCCACTTCAACTGAATCTGGAGGGTTCCGGGGCCATTAGGTACATCGGGAGTGCTGACCATATAAAGGTGCGGAACTCCGGCTCGGGCGACATAGATCTAGAGGGCTTTGTTTTGAACCTGGAAACAAACCAAAGTGGCTCTGGAAGGGTGTTAGGGTATTTTCTACACTCAGACACGGCCAAGGTTATCTCTTCGGGTTCTGGGTACCAGCAGATCTGGGTTGACAAGGTCTTTGACGCGACGGTTTCAGGAAGCGGGAACGTTTACTACCGTGGCTTTCCAAACCTGGTCTCAACCCTTCTCACCGGAAGCGGAAGAGTTATCAATGACAATTAAAATCAGCTTACCCAATGGTATTGGGTAAGCTGATTTCATTTTAACATCTATTCAGGAGTGATCCAGGTAAATCAAACCTAGTTGTTATTACCTTTCACCCACTTCAAACCAAAAGTCTCCATTTTAAGCCTGTTTTCTTTAAATCACCCTGAAAGCTCCTCCGTTATGGGGATTTTTTTGTTCCTTCCTTTATTATACCTTAAAGGGGAGTTCCTCCGCATTTTTCCCAATAAAAGCACACTTTTTTCTTAAATTCGGCTTCCCACTCTGTTTTAGCCTTTGTTTTCTAAAAGTACCCGCAAAATGGAAAAGGGCCTTCCATCTTCTCTTATCTATTTTCAAGGAGAATCAGGGCATGGAGGATTAAAATTTAGGAATTTTACTATATTTTAATTGTACGATTTTGTAAAGATTACTGAAATACAGAAATTAGCGGTGTAGGGAAATCCAGTACCCACAAGGTCAATTTCAGCTTATTTCAGGTTTTGCAAAGACATGTATACCTTTTACTCTGTGCCTTTTTCCTGATCCTCACTCCCCAGAGATCAGATGCACAAGGTTTGCCGGCCTCTGTACAAATAACTTATCAATACCAAGCCAAGCCACTTGAACAGGTTTTACAGGATTTACAGAATAAGTACTCTCTAAACTTTTCTTATAGCAATAGCCAACTCCCCCTTCAGGCCCCTATCACTTGTTCCGCAACGGCACTTCCGCTGGAGAAAGCCTTGCAGGTTTTATGCCGATGCGCTGACCTTACCTACCAAATCATTGGGGAACAGATTGTTTTAAAAACCAAAGAGGAATCTGGTAAAAGCACCCATCCTACTTTAAGTAGCTTTACCCAAACCCTCCGCGGAACCGTGACCGATGCCGGCCTGAAAACCCCCTTGATTGGAGCTACCGTTCATTTATTATCCGTAGACCCTGCACGGGCAGTAAGTACTAACATAGATGGTTCGTTCACCCTGGAAAAACTTCCCATAGGACGTCACTATCTTAAAGTCACGTACCTGGGGTACAAAGATGGGGAGATCCCCAACATTATGGTGGTGTCTGGTAAGGAGACCGTGGTTCCGGTACAACTGGAAGAGAGTTTTATTCAGCAAGCCGAAGTTGTTGTGATTGCCGAACGAGACAAAAGTCTGCCCCAAAATCTTCTGATCTCCTCCAGTGTGCACACCCTTAGGGCAGAGGAAATCAACCGCTTTGCCGGTTCTAGACAAGATCCCAGCCGAATGGCTGCCAACTATGCCGGTGTTTCCAGTGCCTCCGACCAACGGAACGACCTAATCGTTCGCGGGAACTCCCCTTTAGGCGTTCTGTGGCGACTGGAGGGCATAGAAATTCCCAATCCCAATCACTTCACATTCACTCCTAACACCGGCGGTGCTTTTAGCATGTTGAACAACAACCTGCTAGCCAATTCTGATTTCCTGACCGGAGCCTTCCCCGCGGAATACGGCAACCGAATTGGGGCGGTTATGGATGTCCGGCTTCGGGAGGGGAACAACAAAAAGGTGGAGAACACCATTCAATTGGGCCTGAACGGAATGGAAGTTGTAACGGAGGGTCCTATGGTAAAGAAATGGGGTGGTTCTTTTCTGGGGAGCATGCGTCTGTTCACTTTCCGGCCGATGGAGAAAATTGGGGTGAGCATGGGATACGAAGGTCTGCCCCGCTATCAGGACGGCTCCTTCAAAGTAGTATTGCCTACCCCCAAAGCCGGAAAATTTTCTGCCTGGGGAATCGCCGGCAGCAGCAGTGTCACCATCTATGACACGGATCAGGACACCACTACCTGGGGCAAAGTGAGGTATCGGCTGGAGCCCACCCTGAATAATCAGATGTATGCCTTCGGGGTCCATCATACCTACTCCAACATTCCAAAAACGGTCACCGAACTCATTGTTTCTACCTCGGGCAGCCAGGTGGAGGCTACCAGTATCGCCACGTACCGAAATAAGACATCCCGGTTGTTTTACTATTTGCGCAATTACGAAAGACAGCTCATCACCCGGTTTAATGTCACCCATAAACCCCATCATCGGTTGTTGATCAAAAGCGGCCTCACCTGGCAGAAGATGTACTACAACAACCAGGAAATCATGTACCAAGATAAAAGAGACGTCTATGAGATTCCGTTGGATGCCCAAGGTTCGGCCTCTCTCTGGCAGGGCTTTCTACTGAGTAAATACACGATCACCCCTCGCCTGGATATTCAGACCGGAGTCTACACCCAACGGTTTTCCATTGGCGGCCGAATTGCCGTGGAGCCCCGGCTTTCCTTTGATTATTATTTATCAGATGCCCAGAAGATCTACCTTTCTGCCGGTTTACACAGCCAGACCCAACCACTGGTGTATTACGAATACCGCTTCTTTTCGCAGGAAAAGCCTGTTTTCAACCAACCCTATAACCAACTTGACTTTACCAGAAGCCGCCAGTTAGTTTTAGGGTACAACCACACCTTTGCCTCGAACTGGCGCTTCAAAGCCGAAACGTATTATCAATATCACTACAAAGTACCAGTTAGCCTTACCGCTGGAGAAGGAGCATTTTCCATGCTGAACCTGGGTACCGATTACAGCTTTGTAACCGTAGATAGCGTGGTAAGTAAGGGAACGGGCAAAAACTACGGTTTAGAATTTACCGCAGAGCGCTTTCTAAAAAACGGGTTTTATGCCTTGGGCAATCTCTCTTTGTTGAAATCATCGTTTACCGGCGGTGATGGAAAAGTACGGCCAACAGCCTTCAGCATTGGGTTTATCTCCAACCTTTTGGTCGGGAAGGAAATTACCTTGAACAGCGAAAATCGGCACCATCTATCGCTTGACCTTAAAATCAATTATTCAGGCGGAAGAAGGATTATTCCCATTGACGAGGTAAGAACCCTTCAGGAACAAACTGATAAGATTTACTATAATATAAACAGCGCTTACCAGCAGCGGTTAAGGAATTATTTCAGAACAGATATCAGGGTGTCTTACCAATTGAATACCAGAAAAACCACCCATTGGATCTATGCCGCCGCCGATAACCTACTTAACCGCGAAAACGAACTTTATTACGGCTGGGACCTGGAGGAAAACAGGGCAACCAAGTATTACCAATTGGGCATCTACCCCTACTTAGGGTACCGAATTCAGTTCTAAAAAGCATTTCTACCTTTATCCTTTTGGGCTTGTTTTCAGAAAAAGAGACCTAAAACAAAAATCTACTCTTCCTTCCTATTTTCTGAAAGGCCACCAATTTCATTTAAGCTTTTTTCTGGAATTCAGGCACATTCATTTTTTACAGAATTGGTCCTTCTACTTGGCAAAATGCGCTGATTTCTTGATCCGGTCTAAAACCAATTCCCACAGGTGCTCATAGGGGATGATCTCAATTTCTGCGTAGGCATCTCCTGGAGTTGGGGTGCGCTGTAACTTGTTATATAAATACTGCCCTTTTTTCTGGGTGGTGGCAAATTCAAAGTTCGACCGCACCAACACCGTCAATAACTTAAAGAAAATACGGCTACGTTCACTAAAGCTGTCTTTAAAGTGATGTTGGGCATATTTTTTCAGAGAATCTACCCTGTACTCCAAAGCTTCATAGTCTACAATGTCTAAGAAGTACATAACCTGAAGTATTAGAATAGCTACGTTAAAGCCTTCCTTGTCTTTGCTGTACGAAGGAGCATTCTGTACAAAGCTTTGCCATTTCAAGGGACTTCCCGCTTGCGGAGAAACAAACTGTAAGTAGGCCTCTATCAAGCTCCAACGTTCCTGGGCTAGTTTATTAATCTTTTTGATAAACGGGTTTTCCTGCACTTGGTGGAGCAACATGTGTCCTACCTCATACTTCTTGGCGTGAATGGCTAACAGAATATAATTCTCCATGTAGGCAAACCAGTTGTTGCTGGATGGAGAAAAATAAGAAAGGTAAGAATTAGCCAAATTCAGTCCTTCTTCTAACTTTTTGGCCCTGAAATGTGCATATACCTGTATGAACTTATTGAACCTTATATCAATTCTGTTGGCAACTATATTATGCTCTTTCAGCACCTTTTCTGACATTTTCGTCAATTCCACTATCTTGTCGAACTCTCCGGTAAGTTCATGGGACCAGATAGAAAGTCTGTAGTAGTTATGGAATGTTTCAAAGGTCTGTGCCACTTGCCATAATTGAAACATTTTACTTAAAACTTCCTCAATTTTTTTCAGGTAGATTTTTCTGGCAACAACTGAATGGCTGAGCTCAATATTCGCCTGGAAAAAAAGTAATTCAGACTCTTGATCGGCCGTAAGTTTAAGTGAAAGTTCATTTAATTGGGTTAAGGCTTTATAAAAGAAAGCTTTCTCTTTAAGGTTCACACAGGCTTGCATGATGAGCCTTAAGCTTAATGAAACAATGTAATTGAAATCGTACTCAACGGCTTTCGCTAAAACCTGCTTTAAAATAGGTAGCGCGATATCATTCCCCCCAGCATCCATCAAGACTCTGGCCTGGTAAAATTTCGCCAAACAATTCTGTTCCACTGAATGCGAAACAGGCAAGCCGTCTCGCCTGTCATCCATCAGAAAAAGTTGGTTCATTAACTTCTTCCTTAACCGGGATTTTACCATTTTCAGGCCCTCTCCATCTTCATCATCTGCATACAGGATTATTTTTGCAGAGGCCTCATCGGTGATCCTTCCCTTAACCACCTCTTGGTACAGCCGTTTTTCCTTAGAATTGTTTGTAAAGATTTGTGCAGAAATACCCCCTCTCTTTTCAACTATCTGAATTATTTTCTTTAACTCCTCCATGCACTGCTAAAAAATTAACCTAAATAAGTTTTCTATGAGCTTATACTTTTAAAAGTTTATAAATTCTATATATTGTAAAAACAATTTATGCTTAAATAAGCTAATAAGTTTTATTGCTTAAAAGTTATTTTAATCTTAATACATGCACAATTAACTTAATTTCTTAAAACAAAAAATTAGAAATGTTATAGTTATGCAACGATAAGTTCTTTCCTTTCTTTCAAGTGAGTCTTTGCCCAATTTTGTTATATACTTAAATCCTAAACAAGTTATGGTAGAATTACTCCTCGCTCTGCTTTTACAAATTGCTGTAATCACTGGAACAACCACAGACAAAAAGGCTAAGGACAAGAACTCCTCGTCTACAACTACAGCTACAACTAATTCAGCCAATACAACTCAAATTTCCAATACGACCTTACCAGGAACTGGTGGTTCAGGCGGCGGTGAAACTGGCTACGGCGGTTCCGGTACCTGGGATACCAGAGACTAGCAAATAGCGAGATATAGTAATGGAAGAATATTTCTACCGTTACAAGTAAAGAAAATGAGCTAAGGCTATTTGAGGCAAGTTTTGTAATATTGAGCATGGTGTAAACCTGAACCTCTTGCTCTATATGAAAAATTACTGCACAAAGAGCCTTAGCTTTTTTTTATTGTGGCTTTTGGCATGCACTTCTTCTACGAATGAATCTTCGGTACGAGTTAGATTTGCCCAAGACCCGGAATCTTTACACCCTCTCAGTTACGGGAATGCGCCTGCGCTTCAAATATTGAATTACCTTTATCAAAGCCTGCTAACGGTTGATATCACAGATAAATCCATTCAACCGCTTTTAGCTTCAGATTTACCGTCTCTCCGCCGCGAGGATAGTTTATCTTATTTTACCTTTTCTATTCGGCCGCAGGCAAAATGGGATAACGGGTCACCGGTAACCGCGCAAGACGTAGCATTTTCTTTAAAGCTGCTTCACAGCCCTTTATTAGACAATGAGCGCTGGAGAGCCCAATACGATTTCATCAAAGACATTCAACTCTCCCCTGCTAATCCCAAAAACTTTACTTTGGTATGTTCAGGCTATACCCCTGAGATGAAATTGATGGTGGGAGACTTTTTCATTTTACCAGCCCATCAATTTGATTCCAAAGGAATTCTTTCTACTGTTCCGTTCCGCCTAATCAGGCAAAAATTTGATTCCTTAGCCCAGACTTCCACCTTTCAATCTTTTGCCAACACCATTAACTCCCCAGCGATGGCGAAAGATTCATCTCTGGTGAAAGGAAGTGGCCCTTACCTTTTAAGAAGCTGGAAACCTGGCCAGGTGGTGGCCTTGGAGAAAAAGAAGGACTGGTGGGGAAAAGGTGTTTCCAGCCAAACCCTTAAAGCAAACCCTGCAAGAATCTTATTCCAGATCTTACCTGACAATGCCGCGGCGGTTTTAGCTTTAAAAGCCCAGCAGGTAGATGTTATGGATAACATACCCTTAATTTCTTTCCAGGAAATGCGGAAAGACAAAAAGTACCAGCAGCTCTTCCATTTTTATTCCCCTACCTCCTATGACCTTGCCTATTTGGGCATGAATGGGAATAACCCCCTTTTAAGCCATCGCTTGACAAGGCAAGCATTGGCGCACCTGTTAAACCCAGAACAGTACATAAAGGAATTGCAGGGAGGCCTGGCTACCCCAACGGTGGGCTTTATACACCCACAGGAAAAAGAATTTTACAACTCAGAATTAAAGCCCGTTACCTATAACCAACAAAAAGCAAAATCTTTATTGACTTCTGCAGGGTGGAAACAAACTCCTACCGGGTGGAGCCAAATGATAAACGGAAGAATCAGGACGTTAGAGCTGGAATTATTACATAAAGCCGGCAACTCTGATTTTGAAAACATGGGCTTGCTTTTTCAGCAGAATGCCAAAGCCGTGGGGATTCCGGTGACCCTTCAAGCATTGGAAAGCAGCCAAATCACCGAAAGACTGCAAAACGGTAAATTCGGCCTTTTCTTCCGAACATTGGTGGGAAACCCTTTTTCCTACAACCTTATCCCCTTGCTTCATACTTCTAATGCTCAGGAAGGCGGCGCGAATGTTACGGGTTTCGGAAATAAGGAAACCGACGTACTTCTGGAGAAAATTGCCCAGGAGGAACAACCCACTGACAAAGCCCTTCTCCTGAAAACCCTGCAGCAAAAAATGCAAGAGGAAAGCAATATAGTGTTCCTATACTTTACTACTAATAAAATCGCGGTTTCTAAACGGCTAGACTCGGTGGTTGTTTCTGGCCTTAAGCCAGGGTATGACCTATTAAAATCATCTTTAAGAAAATAAGTAGGAATGGCATTTCTGAATGTATTCTTACGATTTCTAAAGTTTGCATTTTCGCTTTGGCTGACCGCTTCGGTTGTATTTATGTTGAGCCGCTTCCTTCCTTCGGCTAACACCCCCAAGGGAATGGCCGAGGCTGATGTTTCAATATATGGGGCAACAGGTGCCGCCACGTTGAAATCGGTAAGGTCAGATTATCTAACCCGGGCTGGTTTAAACAAGCCTCTCTTTTACTTTGAGGTGCTTTTAGTGGGGGAAAAACTAGCTCACCAACTAAAAACAGCACCCGTTGACAAACCTTGGCTTGAAAAAGCAGTGTTGTGGCACGGAAGTATTCCCGCCGAAAATTTCTATTCAACCTGGCAGCAGGGTTTATCTAAAGGATTTGAAACCGAAAGGAAGAAGCTCCTACAAAAGTTGCAAAGCTGGTCTTTGGGCCAATCCTTAGAAGAGAGAAAGGCCTTAGAGGAAGAGGTAACCAAATCTATTACAACATTTCCTCTGAGTAGCTCAACTCAGCTTCTCCAATCCTGGAAAACCCTGACCAGTAGTTCAGCCCCTTTTTATTATTATTTACCGATAATCAAGTGGCAAGGCAGCGACAATATATACCATCATTGGATGGTTCAAATCTTGAAAGGCAATCTTGGAATTTCAACACAGGATTATGAACCGGTTTCTCTTAAAATTAAGGAGGCTGCTGGTATTTCAATGGCACTTGCCTGCCTTGGGTTAGCCTTAGCAATGATTGTCTCCTATTCTGCGGGGATGTATTTTACAGAAAAGCCATTTAGCGCGTTCACTTTTGTATTCAGGCAATTCTTGTATGTATTAGACAGTATCCCAGCTTTCCTGATCGCCTTGTCGCTTCTGGGGTTATTTCTGTTGATGGGTGGTGCAGTCCTTTCGCCGCTTTCCTTTGATCTTGAAGAAGAGAATTGGCTTTCCAGCTTAACTAACCCTTCCCTTCTGCTGGGCAGTCTTTGTGTATCTCTCCTGATTATCCCTCACCTCACGTTACAGTTTCACCGGAGTTTAGCTGACCAGACTCAACAGCTTTACCAACGAACGGGTTTGGCAAAAGGACTTACTTTCAAGAAAACACTCCGAAAACATGCCTTACCCAATGCCTTGCTCCCCTCGATAACAGTCTTAAGCGAAGTGATCATCGGTTTGATGGCGGGGGTATTGGTGGTTGAAATCACCTTTTCTTTACCGGGTATTGGGAGCTTACTGACAAGGTCCATCCTTGCCGCCGATTACCCGGTGATGGTAGCCCTTACCTTGGTGTTCCTGATTTTCAGGTTGTTCATTGTCTGGATAACCGAGCTTGCTTATGCCTTGCTTGACCCAAGAATGAAAAACAATTAGGGGAACAAGGATGGAATCAGGAAAACCAAAGCAGACCTTCACTTTCGCCGAAAAGCTTTCCATTCTTTGGTTGGCCCTTTTTTCGGCTGCCGCATTGGTCTCTCAGGTTTTGCTGATGCAGGGTGAAGAGGTGATGGCTGTACCAGAACAAGCCTATCTTCCACCGTTCACCTCACCTGAACACCTATTGGGTACAGACCAACTCGGAAGAGATGTCTTCTTTTATTTGTTCCTCAGTTGCCGCACAGCCTGGCTTTTAGCTATTCCGCCGTTAGTAATTGCTACTATAATAGGGGTTCTTCTTGGTACTGGAGCGGCCATTCTTGGAAATCAAGGCTTAAAAATTCCGGCTTCAAAGCTTTTCAAAGGATGCCTGCTGCTGTTCATTTATCTTGCTCTGTTTCAGATTGTACATTCCTGGCCACCTTTTCAGGAGCTCTCCTTTCGTAAATGGGTTTTTAATGCCGGATTCCTGCTGCTGCTTATTTTTATATTTTCCCACAAAGGAGGGTCTCCCGAGGGAAAAAAAACGAAAGCAGTTAAAATACCAGTAGAAGAAGGACTTCAAAAAATGATTACCATTTGGTCTTCCCTGCCCAAGCTTCTCCTGTTATTGATTCTTACGGTTTTCACCCCTTTTTCCATGATCACCTTGATGGGTTGGATTGGCGTTACCTATTGGGTTCTTCCGGCCAGAGTTTCGCGGGCAACGGTTTTGCAAATCAAGAAGGGGCCGTACTATGAAACAGCCAAAGGATTAGGTATTCCCTTTAACAGGATATTTATCACTTATATTATGCCTTCCCTGAAAGGACCTATCCTAACTAATTTTTGTTTTGCAGCCTCTGGTTTATTAGGCGTGGGCTCCACACTGGCCTACCTAGGAATTGGAATACCGGCGGATGTGCCTTCCTGGGGTAAAATGCTGGCCACAGCCCGGTTTTCTGTGGAAGCCTGGTGGCTCTTGCTCTTTCCTGCCCTGGTTCTACTTGCAAGTATTTTCAGCCTTCAGATAATTGGCCACAGATTATCTAGCCCAAACCTAAAGAAATCCGTTACAAAGTAGCCTCTCTTCCCCAATTTCTTCTTACATCATAATAGCTTTTAGGGCCATATTAAGCAAAACACCTTAGACTCACTATCAATAGTCCAAAATATCATCAACTAAGCCATAGTTATAATCTTGGCTGTTGTTTCCTATTTAGGCAGCATACCACTCTGTATTATTGTATCATAATAAAGAGCAAATGGAGATGATAGTATCTGGGTTACGTTTGATTGATGCTTCACAAAAGCAGTTTCACTTGCAAGTGAATCTTAAAGCAACAAAGAGGCCCGGAGGACAGACCGCTCAAACCTTGTTGGGTAAGATAGGAAATAATTCAACTACTTCGGCAGGTCACCTGATGGAATTTTCAACCACCTCTTTATCAGAAGGATTTATCCTGGACGGATACTTTCTGGGAACCTTTGAGTTTGATTCTTTAACCGGTCATCCAGGTATAAGATATTAAGTTTTTGAGTTGTCTTCCGTAGCCCCCCATGCGGAAGTTAGTTAATTGTTTAAGTTTTTTTGTTGTTTGTCTGTTTGCCTGCCGGCTTGTCACCGGCAGGCTTTTTTTATCATTTCCTTTCAGGGCTTCTTTCTTAAAAACAGTCCCAAAACCTACCACTTAGTAAATTTCATTTTTTAGGATTAAGGGTAAGAACAGACCATGAGAAAAGGCAAGGTGCTCTAGGGAGGTAGGTCTAGTTCTTACATCTTTACATGAAAGAATATCTCCAGCTTCTGTATTTCGGCAATACACTAAGAATTTGCTAACTTAGAAGTGGTGATTACTGCCAGGTTTTTCATCCGGAAACGCAAAAAAAAGGTGATTCCCTCCCCATTCGCCTGGTGGTAGTACAACATTAATCCTACCCCAGATAGGATTACCAACAAGCCGTGGTCAGTTTGATGCTCTGATCAATAAAGCTTTCGCTACAAACCTGACTCCCAGGTCCCTAGCGAAAATGATGGTGGACATAGAGATTTTTACCTCCATTCCTTCTCACCACATGCAGCCTAACTTCGTCAGAAAACTCAAATATTTGGCCTTCATTTGCCTGTTCACCTCCTTTGCGGGAGTAATCTATCAGCTAATCAATGAAGAGCGTCTTGATCACAATAGTGTCCTGGTGGGATTTCCCCTGGGTTTGGTGTTTGGTTTAATGGAATTATTCCTGTTCCCAAAGGCTGAATCAAAATTTCGGAACTGGTCTTTTACAGGCATTCTTTTTTTTAAAACCATTCTTTACACCGCTGCTATTTACGCGGTCACTTTATCACTGGTAATTGTAGCAGGATTGTTTGAAGGCCGAAAGCTAAGTGAGTTGCCGGCTTTCCTGAATTCTACCCATCAGGTGGTATTGGTATTTTATACCCTTTCGGTTTACAGTTTGCTCGTCTTTTTACTCCAGATAAACCATTTACTGGGGGAAGGGGTGCTTTGGAAATTTATTAGGGGCAAATACCACAAGCCCCGCGAGGAAGAACGGATTTTCATGTTCCTTGACATGAAATCTTCCACCACCATAGCAGAGCAGCTGGGGCATGTTCGTTTCTACGCCCTGCTCAATGAGCTTTTCCACGAGATATCTCAGCCCGTGCTTCAAACCAAAGCCGAGATATACCAATATGTTGGCGATGAGGTGGTTCTCACCTGGGAAGTGAATCATGGCCTGGAGGGTTCGAATTGCCTGAAGGCCTTTTTCCTATTCCAGGAAAACCTGCATCGGAAAAGTGAAAGCTACCTTCATGAATTTGGGGTAAAGCCAGAGTTCAAGGCCGGACTGCATTACGGAAAAGTTATAAGCGCCCAGATCGGGGACCTTAAACGGGAGATTGTCTACAACGGTGATGTACTTAATACCACTTCAAGAATACAGAACGAATGCAATAAATACCAGCGGAATTGCCTCGTTTCAGGATCACTTATAGCAAGACTTCCGCAACTAAACAGTTACCGTTCCGAAAGGATAGATGCGGTTACCCTCCGCGGAAAGGAGACCGAGGTGGAACTCTACAGTGTTGTCAGCAACCATCAGGCATAAAGGTGAATGCTTTATTTAATGGTCACTTTTGGAAAACTGCACCTAAAACAAAATGCTCTATTTCGGTTAGCATTGGACCGTCACTCTTAGGTAAGTGGCAGGAATGGAGGTACTGTTTTCTGAGGTGCTTTGGTTTTGGCTGGCAAACAAATCTTCTAAGTCGCGCTGTAGATCACTGGCCTTTCCCTCCTTCTCAGCGGCTTCAAAGGCGTTCATGGTGGGCCCGTAGTAGTTCCTGAACTTAGAGAGGAACTCTGATGGTGGATAGGGGGCGGCAAACGTAAAAGTGTCTCTGATAAACGAGATATTCTCCCTAGCAACACCCGCTTTCCCGAAACGGTCTATCACATGGTCTTCCACACCCCATAACATGGGGCTCACAAACCCTTCTGGCGGAGGCGGAGTGTAAGAGGAGCTAATTCTCAGGATTTGCGCTACCAATGTGGGATCTCCGGGTATCCAGTTCCCCATCACTATTCTTCCTCCCTTCTTAGTGACCCGAACCATTTCCTTTGCTACGTCATAGGGCTTAGGGGCGAACATCGCACCAAAGATGCTTACCACCAGATCAAAGGACTGATCCTCTAAATCCTGTAGATCGGTAGCATCTCCCTCCTGGATGGTGCAATTAGAGAGCCCTTCGGCTTTTATGCGCCTGTTCCCAGCCTCAACCAGATTTCTGGCAATATCTACCCCTACAACAGTAGCACCAAGCCTTGCTTCTGGAAGAGCGGTAGTACCATCTCCACAACCAAGATCGAGAACCCGCATGTCTTTTCTGATTCCCAACTTGTCAACTAAGGCTGCTCCGCTTTCCCGCATGGTTTCGGCAAGTTGGGTGAAATCACCTTTTTCCCATAATGTTTTGTTTGGATTCATAAATTTTGTTTTTGCGTGCTACAAAATGAATTCATAAACCTTTCACTTTTCAAGTACCGGGTTCTGGTACCAAAGACGGCTCAACTAGGGATAAAGGATATTCCCTGGTGTGGGATCGGGGAGACAAGTTGAAACTAATCCACCTGCTAAGAATAAGGGTATCTATTGTAACCGGAGGCGGAGAGTCAAATTTGCTAAAAATGCTTTCGACCTCATTGCCTGTCAACGCTTTAGCAAAGCATTAAGGTAGAAGAAATCTGAAAATTTTACAACCCCTTTCCATACTTTCGGGCTCAGACCTTATTTATGGCTCCTTTTCAGTAAAACGGCTCTAAAACGAGCTTACCCAAACCTACTTAAGTAGAAGCCTTATCAAAGTGGTTTCCTTCACTTTCCTGATGGAAATAGTGCCTCTTAAACCTCACTTCCAGGAAAAGCAAAAAAGACAATCCACGGAGAAGCGCCTGAAATTCAACTTTGGTTAATTTTATCCTGAAGGTTCCAAATAGCAATTTGTATCAACCTCTAACTGGTTCGGGTGCGTCTCTAAAATGCTTGTATTTACCCAGGGCTTTACCAACAAGATAGATCAGCGGGAGGACAATCTTCTTCACAAGCCAGGGTATCTCAGGCAGATCATATTCTTTAGAGTAGCGCGTCAGCAGGTAGGCCCCATCGAATGTCTCAGGTTGTGCCTTGCCTGACTTGTTTTGCGCCGCGTAAATGGCCGAGAGGTAGAACACAATTGTATTGGCTGGTTTCACCCAACCCCGGCAATTGAGTATTTCCTGCCCCGCGTTCCAGAACCTGTGGGGCGTTCCCCGCCTGAACAGAATAGTCTCGCCTTCTCCGGCGTACTGCTCCTCCTTCCCAAGAACCTGGTACCCGATGCTCCCTTTTATCACCGTCAGTTCCTCGTCTTGCAGGAAATGAGTGTGCATCAGGGGACCATGTCCGGGAGTGACGAAGTTCTCCACGATCACCCTGTCTCCGTCCGGCTCTTTCTGCACGCCATGGAAGATGATTCTCTCTCCCAGGCAGTTCTCAATGGTTTTTGGAAAGGAGGTTTCCATCGGACCGAGTTTTATTAATTTTACAACTATTTTTTACTTTCAGCCGACATTGCCTTTGGCATAAAGTGCCCAGGAGTTCCATAGGAGCAGGTAATTCTTACCCTTAAAATAAGAAAAAAGGAATTCTTTCAGAAACCCCACCGACAAATCCCCAACAAATGCAGACTTGCCCTTAGGCCTTTAAACTGGACCATGGTTGCCAACTCCTGGGCTTCTACGACACCCTTCAACCTAGTTTCTACTGAAGGTACCCGCTATCCGAGGTTTTGATTTCTTTTGCTTTACTTCGGAAAGGTGCCCTAAGGTGAGCATCCTTCCTGGGTTGACTTCCCGCCATTAAACCTTTGGGAATATACTTAATCTCTTTTAAGATTAGGCTTTCTGAAGACCACTGTAGAAACAGGTGGGTTTCAAGGGCTAAGATGATCATGGCCTTTATGTTTTCTTGTGGGCCTATCCCTATCCTTTTAGTTTGAACGCTAGATGTTTGGCATTCCTTTCAGGAAATGTGCAGAACTAGGCTATATATTTTCTGGTTACATACTTCAGGGGCTTTCATGCCTCATTGGGTCAATAGAGCCCCATTTCCCGCCAAACCCTTTTTTGGTTACCCCCAGGGCAGGCACCCACCGCCAGGCTGGAGAAACAATCACGCAACCATGGTAGGAAACCCAACAGCGCCGGAAAAACAGGAAACCCTAGTTGAAGATTCAAGGTGCCTTTACTGGTTGTGAATGTGCTAGTATTGCGTTGATTCTGGCCGTCTAGGACGTTATCCATGCAGAAAGGCACTTCTGACCACCAACCACCGAAGGTTAGAACCACCGTCACCTAAAGAACACCAGGGTACCCGGTCTGACCCAGAGCGTTCCAACCGGCAGAACCATCCCCCACCCCTTTAGCATAAGGCACGGGTGAAAGCATACGTTGCCCATAGGGATTACCGACCTATGTAGGCTCAACCGGGCGTGTTTGGCTACCGCAACACGTCTTCACCGAGTCCATGGCCTTCCTCCATTCTAATCTGGTACTGAGCGGCCACTACCTGTCCATGTAAGCCTGGTGGTTGACGATGAGCACCTTCTCCTCGGGCAAGAGCAGGTACCCGTAATCATAGCAGAAGTGGTAGGTGCTGCCTTTCTGGGTGCGGTAGAGGTGGGTGAAATACCGGAAGTCGAAGCCCGCCTGCGACAGCGCCTCCCGCCTCAGGGTAGTCTTCCCTTGGGGGCTGAAGCGCTCCAGTATCTGGCGGTTCCGCCTTAGGGCGTTGTTCACCTCCCGCATGAGCCGCTCGCCCCGGTCCTGCAATTTCCTGCGGTTGCCAGACCGGGCGCGGCACTGGTCGGAGCAGAACCGCTTGTCCGCCCTGCCCGCCATGGCCTCCCCACAGTAGCCACAGACTTTCGCATTAGTCTCCATTTCCGATATTATCCGAGTACATCCGGCTATATCCGGATTTTCCGGATACATACGGACATATACGGGTAGTTTACGGCTAAGGCCAAGCATTATGCTACATTGGGATCTAATACACAAACAACTATGTACCAGCACCCTGCCTCCGCCCCTGTCCTGTACCTCAACCCCCTGGAACACGAGGGGAAGCCCTTCATCCGCATCTGGCACATACCTGACCAACGTATCAGCAAAAGGCTCAAGGAGTGCGGCGCGGCCAGGTACAGCAAGACCTACAGGTGCTACGTGGCGCACCGGACCCCTCAGGCCATCGAGCGGCTGCACCAGGCTTTCCAGGGGATAGCGCTGGTGAACACCCGCTACCTGAACCGGCCCAAGCGGCTCCGCCCGGACCTGGGGGCTGTGGTGAATGGCGAAAACCGGCAGGCTGAGCCGCTGGAAAAGCTGCCGGACCTGCCCGTGGTACGGCTCCAGCCCCTGCTGCACGGAGGCAGTGAGGTGCTGCAGGTGAGTTTCGCTTACGACGCCGGTATCTACAGGAAACTAAAGGAAGGCGGTCTTTGCAAGTGGCTCCCAGAGGAGCGGTGCTTTTCCCTGGGGACCGACTCGGGTGACCTGCACCGGCTCTTGGACTGCCTGGAGGGCACTGCGGGCGTTTGGCTGGCCGGGACGGTGAAAGTTAAGGATATGGCCGTGCTGCGCCGGCTCTGGGAGCAGACCTACCGCAAGGATGCAGGCTACCTCACCTGCCCGCTGCCTTACCTGGAGAAGCTGCAGCTGCTGAACTACTCCCTTAGCACCATCCGCACCTACCACTCGCTGCTGGTGCGCTTCCTGAACGCCCACCGGGAGAAAGGACTGGAGGCCATCAACGCGTTTTCCTCCGAGGAGATAAACCAGTACCACCGGCAGATGGTGCAGAGCCAGGCATATTCCTTCTCCTTTGTCAACCAGAGCATCAACGCCGTCAAGTTCTACTTCCAGCGGGTGCTGGGCCGCCACGGGCTGGACCTGACGCAAGTGGAGCGGCCCCAGAAGGCCGAGCGGCTGCCCACCGTATTGAGCAAGGGGGAAGTGGCCAAAATCCTCTCGGCCACTGTTAACCTGAAGCACCGCTGCCTGCTGCAGCTGCTCTACGCGGGTGGGCTCCGGATTGGCGAGGTCATCAACCTGAGGATTACGGACGTGCAAAAAGACCGTAACCTGCTGCTCATCCGGGGCGGCAAGGGGAAGAAAGACCGCACCACGCTGCTCTCCAAGAAGCTGCTGGAGAGTCTAAGGGCCTACTACAAAGAGTTCCGGCCGAAGGTGTGGCTTTTCGAGGGGCCGCAGGGCGGGCAGTACACCGCCGACAGCATCCGCCACGTGTTCAACGCCTGCCTGGCCAAATCCGGGGTGGAGAGAAAGGCGACGCCCCACTCGCTCCGCCACTCCTTCGCCACCCACCTTCTGGAGCAAGGGACGGACCTGCGCTACATCCAGGCGCTGCTGGGCCACAGGTCAAGCAAGACCACCGAGATCTACACCCACATCACCAACCATGGGCTGGAGGGTATCGTAAGCCCGCTTGACAATCTGTGAGCAATAACTATATTCAACAGCAGGTATATTGTGGAAAGTTGTATTTTGCGGAAGGGTTTAGGGTCGAAATCTGGTTGGATGGGGCGGCGGGAAGTAGTATCCGTGACTCCAACCAAAGCGCCAATAACCGGAACTGCTCCTTATACACAGTAGTTGGCGGTAATTATGAAGAATAAAATGAAGATGTACATATACGAAGAAGAAGACTTCTTTCCAGGAAAAGACACCTTCATTGACAGTACTGCCGATAATGAAAATGCTGTTGTTTTTGAAGACAATGAAGAAACAGGTTACTTCTACGCCGTTGAAAGAATTGACGGACTCAAAATATTAGATGCACTTCATATCTATAATGTTAAAGACGTAGTAGATAAAGACAGACCCTCGACCTTGAAAATATTATGGAGTGAGGATGAATCAATGGCATTGCTTTCTATAAATAATTATTACCATGCGCTGTTCGACTTTAAAAACAAGGCGGGATATTGTAGGACAGGGTTTCCAGAGAATGGTTCTTGGGCAGAAGTTAAAGAACGGAAACTTACCGACGAGTTATTAGAATCATTAAGCAAATAAAAAATAACTCCCGCCAACAAGGTGTAAACGTCAGCCTTCGGCCGACGGCCTCGCCCGCCGCTTACACTAGACGTTAGGCAAAAGCAATAAATATGAAGAAAGCCATTTGTTTTCTGTTTTCAATGTGGCTCATCTCTAACCAAGCTACTGCCCAGGAGCGACGGATAAACTTAGTTATCCTTGTCAATGATAAGCTAGCCTTTGAAGAGTTGAAGAACATGTACATTACCACCGACTCTCTTGAAAAAGAAAGAATTTACGTTAATTATGTTCCTGGCGACTTGATATTGACTGATTCTATTTACAGTTTATTGACCTCCGACAAAATTCAGCACTTTAAACTTCACTTCAGCCATTTTACCTATAAAGGAAACAAGACCGAATCTGTGCCTTTTTATGTAGGGCTATCCAAGCAAATTTTTAGTCTACCTTACATTGTGCTTAATGTCTATGATTTCAGGGACAAGAAATATAAGAGCTGGTACCAATTTCACACTAAAGAAAACTTCTTAGTAGAGAGAATATTTCCTAATTCTGGACTTTATATACGCAAAAAATAAAAATGCCATTGCCTAACATGAACTCTGTTAAAAGTCAATAAAATCAGGCGGAAAATCTTTTAAAATCCGGTTGGTAGGCAACACCCGAATGAATAATAGC